>CAWIEW010000001.1:0-64745 GCA_963835285.1 uncultured Solirubrobacteraceae bacterium
AACTCGTCGGCGATGGCGGTCGTCGGGCTCGGGTCGCCGAGCCGGCCACGCGCCGCGATGCCGTGCTCGCTTGTCCACGCGAGCGACCGCTCCAGCCGCTCCCGCGCCTGCGCGAGCTCCTGGTCGATGTCCGAGACGCCGAAGTGCAGGCGCGACGTGAGCACAGGCGCCAGCACGTCCACGTCCACGCGCTCGCCGTCACCGCCGACGATGCGCTCGCGCAGCTCATCGCCGCCGAGTGTCTCATTGGCGATCACGAGCACATGACGCCGGCCGGGTACCGCACCGTGCGGATGTGGGTCGTGCGCGGCCGCGCGCAGGACCGCATGGCGATCGCGGCGACCGACGAGAACATACGCCCCAGCGGCGATCACGAGCGCGAGCACCAGCACGGCAACACCGGCCAGCGGCGTCACGACCGCACCGACCGCGACCGACACGCCCAGCACCAGCACGCCGCCTACTGTCAGGCGGAACGCATCGAGCTCTGAACGGACGGGAGGACGCATGATCTACGCCCAAGCTACGCCCGCCTGTCCGGACCGCCATCCGCAGAAAGGCGCACTCGCCGCGCGGCTTTCCCGCGTCAAAGACCCGGCCCCGATGATCGCCGCACCGGCGACCCGGGCGCGAGATGGTTGATTGCGCCTACCCGCGCAACCCAGCGACCGTCCTGAGGCTGATCGCCGCCAACGCCGGCAACGACGCCGGCGGCATCGCGACCTACTCGCAGGTCGGCGCCAAGTACGGCTACGGGCTGCTCTGGATGATGGTGGTGATCACGCTGTCGCTGACGATCGTGCAGTCGCTCGCCGCCCGCATGGGGACCGTCACCGGCAAGGGCCTGGCAGAGCTGATCCGCGAGCGCGACGGCATGCGCTGGCCGGCGTTCGCGACGCTGGCGGTGCTGATCGCGAACCTCGGGATCTGCATCTCGGACTTCGTAGGCGACCGCGCCGCGCTCGGCCTCGCCGGCATCCCCGTCCAGATCAGCGTTCCGATCGCCGGCGTCGCGATCTGGCTGATCATCGTGCGCGGCTCGTACCGATCCGCCGAGCGCGTGTTCATCTGGCTGACGATCCCGTTCTTCGCCTACCCGATCGCCGCGATCCTCGCCCACCCCGACTGGGGTCAGGTCGGCTCGGCGATCGTCACCCCTCACATCCAGACCGACAGCGCCTACCTGCTGCTCTTCGTCGCCACGGCCGGCACCACGATCACCCCCTACATGCAGCTCTGCCTGCAATCCGCGACCGTCGAACGCGGCGCTCGCGTCGAAGACCTCTAGAACGAGCAGCGCGAAGCCGTCGCGGGCGCGATCTTCGCCGACCCTCGTCGCCGCATTCGTGATCATCGCCACCGCCGCGACGCTGTACGCGCACGGCATCCACTCGGTCGACTCGGCGTCTGACGCCGCCAAGGCACTTGAACCGTTCGCCGGCCAATACGCCGAAGCGCTGTTCGGGATCGGGCTGCTCGGCGCCAGCCTGCTCGCCTGCGCGATCTTGCCGATCGCCACCAGCTACGTCGTGTCCGAATCGCTCGGCTTCGAAGAGGATGGGCCGTCGCGCCCCTCGTGGCGTCGCGCCGCTCCGATCCCGCCAGCCGGTTTGATCTGCTTGACGCGAACCACCGCGGTCTTCCGGATTCGAGAGTACGCGTGTTGACGCAGACCGATTTCCCGACGATGCCGATCGAGCGCCTGACCGAGGAGCAGGCGCTCGAGGCCCTGGGCACCGGCCCGGGTGGCTTGACGCCCGAAGGGGTGCACGCGCGGCTTGCCCAGTACGGCCCGAACCGGTTGCCCGAGTTGCGGCGCCGCTCCGCGTGGCGCCGATTCTTCGCGCAGTTCGTCGACTTCTTCGCGCTGCTGCTGGAGGCGGCGGGGGCGATCACGCTGGTCACGGCGCTCGTGCAGGGCGACGCCAAGAACCTCAAGGTTGCGGTGGCGATCTTCGCGGTCGTGCTGCTCAATGCGGTCATCGGGTTTGTGCAGGAGTACCGCGCCGAGCGGACCGCCGAGGCGCTGAAGCGGATGCTCCCGGCGCGCGCGCGGGTGCTTCGCGACGGGCGCCCGACGGACGTTGCGGCCGAGGAGCTGGTGCCCGGCGACGTGGTCGTCCTCGCGGAAGGCGATGCCGTATCGGCGGACTGCCGGCTCCTCGACGCCGCCGAGCTCACGACGGCCGACGCGGCGCTGACGGGCGAGTCGGAGCCCGTGCGCCGGCAATCGGCACAGGTGATCGAGGACGTGCCGCATGTGGAAGCGCGCAACCTCGTGTTCGCCGGCACGAGCGTGGCATCCGGGACCGGTCGCGCCGTCGTCTTCGGCACCGGGTCCGACACGGAGTTCGGCCGTATCTACCGGCTCGCGGATCGGTCGAGGATCCGCCGAGTCCGCTGCAGCGCGAGGTGAGGGTGGCAGCGCGCCGGGTCGCGCTGGTGGCGGTCGCGCTCGGTCTCCTGCTGCTGCTGCTGCGCCTGGCGGCGCAGGCGCCGTTCGTGGACGCGTTCCTCTACGCGCTCGGTGTGATGGTCGCCCTGGTACCGGAGGGGCTGCCTGCGGTGATGTCGGTCTCGCTCGCGATCGGCGTGCAGCGGATGGCCACGGCCAAGGCGCTGATCAAACGGCTCAGCTCGGTCGAGGCGCTCGGCTCGACCACCGTGATCTGTACCGACAAGACGGGCACGCTGACCGCCGGCGAGATGACCGCCGCGGCGCTGTGGTCGGCGGGACGTCGCTTCATGGTGTCCGGCGTCGGCTACCGGCCGAGCGGCGAGATCGCGACGCCCGATGGTCCCGTCGTCTCAGGCGAGATGCCCGAGGCACTGCCGGTGCTGTTGCGCGCCGGGTTGCTCTGCAACAACGCGCGGCTCATCCACGATCGCGCCGGATGAGTGGGCCGTCCTCGGGGATCCGACCGAGGGCGCGCTGCTCGTCCTTGCGGCCAAGGCCGGCTACGACGTCGATGCGCAGGTGCGCAGCACGCCGCGACTGCGCGAGATCCCCTTCGACTCGCAGCGCAAGCGGATGTCGGTCGTCGTCCAGGAAGGCCGTCGGCAGGTCGTCTACGCGAAGGGTGCGGCCTCCGAGATCCTCGCCCGCTCGAGCCGGGTGTTGGCCGACGGTGGCATCCGTGAGTTGACCGACGTGGATCGCGCCGCGATCGCCGCGGAGGTCGACGAGCTCGCGGGGCAGGCGCTGCGCGTCCTCGCGATGGCGACGCGCACGCTCGCTGAGCGTTCGCCGCCCGGGGCCGAGGAGATCGAGCGGGACCTCGTGTTCGTGGGCCTCGTCGGCCTGCTGGACCCGCCGCGGCCCGAGGTGACGGAAGCGGTGGCGCAGGCGCATTCGGCAGGGATCGCGATCGTCATGGTCACCGGTGACTACGGGCTGACTGCCGAGGCGATCGCGCGCAAGATCGGGATCGTCACCCAGCCGCACCCGCAGGTGCTCACCGGGTCCGAGCTCGCCGAGCTCGACGACGATCGCCTGGCGGAGCGCCTCGCCGCGGTCAAGGACGGCGACGAGCTGCTGTTCGCCCGCGTCGCGCCCGCGGACAAGCTGCGCGTCGTCGACGGCTTCAAGCGGCTCGGCGAGATCGTCGCGGTGACCGGCGACGGCGTCAACGATGCCCCGCGCCCTAAGACGCGCCGACATCGGCGTCGCCATGGGCGTGACCGGTACCGACGTCGCCAAGGAGGCGTCGGTGATGGTGCTGCTGGACGACTCGTTCGCGACGATCATCAGGCGCCGTCGAGCGCGGCCGGGCGGTCTACAACAACATCCGCCGCTTCCTCGTCTACCTGTTCACCCACAACATCGGCGAGCTGTTCCCGATCGTCTTCGCCACGCTGGCCGGGCTGCCCGTCGTTCCGCTCAATGCGCTGCAGGTGCTGTCGATCGATCTCGGCAGCGACGTCATGCCTGCGCTCGCGCTCGGTGCCGAGGAGCCCGAGCCGGGCCTGCTCCAGCGACCCGCCGCGGCCGCCGCTCGGAGCGGCTGATGTCACGCGCGGTCATCGGCGCGGTTCGCGTTCCTGGGCACGATCCAGGCGATCGGCGCGACGGTCAGCTTCTACTTCGCGCTCCACGCCGGAGGCTGGCGATGGGGCGACGCGCTGTCGACCTCCGACCACATCTACGCGCAGGCGATCACCATGACCCAGGCCGGCATCGTGTTCTCACAGGTGTTCAACGGCTTCGCCGTTCGCACCGACCGGGAGAGCGTCTTCGCGATCGGCCTGTTCTCCAACCGCGGCGCTGATCGCCGCGCAGGCCTTCAGCATCGCCTTCATGCTCGCGGTCTCGTATGCCCCGCCGCTGCAGAACCTGCTCGGCACCGCGGCGTTGCCCGCGTACTACTGGGCCGTCCCGGCCGCGTTCGGCGTCGTCGCACTGGTGGCCGAGGAGCTGCGCAAGGCCGTAGTGCGCCGTCGGCCGACCCCAAGCGAGAATGGCATAACCAATGCGCGTGATCGTCCTCGGATGCGGTCGGCTGGGCAGCCGGGTCGCCAACATGCTCGACGGCGAGGGCCATCGACGTCGCGGTGATCGACCTCAACCCGACAGCGTTCGAGCTGCTGCGTCCGACGTTCGCCGGCGAGGCGGCTCGTCGGCTTCGGCTTCGACCGCGACGTGCTGGAGCAGGCGCGCATCGACCGCGCCGACGCGTTCGTCGCCGCGACGACCGGCGATAACCGCAACATCGTCGCCGCCCTCGCGGCCAAGCGTCGCTACCGCGTTCCGACCGTCGTCGCACGCATCTACGACCCCGACCGCGCGCGCATGTATCTGAGCCAGGGCATCCGCACGGTCTCCCCTGTCCAGTGGTCGGCCGGACGGATCCGCGACATCCTGCTGCACCCAGCGATCGAGGCCGAGCACGAGTTCGGCGACGGAGAAGTCGCCCAGATCCGCGTCAAGCTGCCACCGCACCTCGACGGCCACAGCGTCCAAGAGGTCACCATCCCCGGCGACGTTGCCGTCGCCGTCATCGTTCGCAACGGCCGCGCACTCCTCCCCACCCTCGGCACCCGCCTGCAGACCGGCGACATCGCGCGTTTCATCGTCGCCCGCGAGGCATACGGGCGCTTCGAATCCTTCTTGGGAATGCGCGGATGAACGTCCTGATCGCCGGCGGCGGCAACGTCGGCCGCTACCTCGGCCGGATCCTGGTCCGCAACGGCCACGCGGTGACGATCATCGAGCGAGACCCGACTCGGCTCGAACAAGCCGGCGAAGACTCAGGCGCCACGATCGTCCACGGGGACGCGACCGAACCGGCGCTGCTCGAGCAAAGCGGGATCCGTACCGCCGACGTCGTCGTCGCCACCACCGGACACGACGAGGACAACCTCGTCATCGCCAGCCTCGCCAAGTTCGAATTCGCCGCCCCCCAGGTCGTCGCACGCGTCAAGAACGCCCACAACGCCTGGCTCTACCAACCCGACCTTGGCGTCGACCTTCTCGTCAGCGCGCCGCACACGATCGCGCAGCTCATCGAGCAGCAGGTCGCCGCCGGCGACGTCGTCCAGCTACTCGACCTCGCCCACGGCCAGGCGGCGCTCCTCGAGGCCACCGTCCCCGCCGACTCGCCCTTTCTCGGCCGGCCGGTGCGCGAGATCGCCTGGCCGCCCGACTGCGCGATCACCGCGGTCATCCGCGGCGCTCAGGTACTCCCCGCGCCTGGCGACCTCGCGCTCGACGCCGGCGACCGGCTCCTGTGCGTGACGCGGGTCGAGCAGATCGACGCGCTGCACCGTGTCCTCGGCACGAGCACCCCGCGCGGTCAAGGCGCCGACCGGTAGGACGCAGTCCCACCCGATGGGTCGGCCTGGTGCCCGCGCAGCCGTTCAACGCAGTACGGCGATCGTGGTGCTGAGCATCGCGGGTTTTCGCGCGCATGACTACGGAAAACCCCCGTGGCGCATATACACATGGGGGGTATATTGCGGTTTCAGGAACGAAAGGGAACGCGACATGAGCCAGGCCATCGAGCACCTCACCTACTCCGTCCCCGAACTGGGCTGCGACCACTGCCGGACCGCCGTCACTGCGGAGGTCGAGAAGGTCGCGGGCGTCTTCGCGGTGGACGTCGACCTCAGCACGAAGCAGGTCAGCGTGACCGGCACCGCGCTCCAGGACGCGAACATCCGCGCCGCCATCGACGACGCCGGATACGACGTCGCGTAGAGCACGCCGATGCCGGGCCACGCCACCCAGCATGTCGAGCTCCCCATCACCGGGATGACGTGCGCCTCGTGCGCGAACCGCGTCGAGCGCAAGCTCAACAAGCTCGACGGCGTGTCCGCCACGGTGAACTACGCGACCGAGAAGGCTGCGGTGGACTACGACGCCGACGTCGTGAAGCCCGAGGACCTGCGCGATGCCGTGGAGGCAGCGGGCTACAACACAGCCCTGCCGGCGTCGCGGGACGCCGGACCGGACGATGAGACCGCGGCTCTCCGCCGGCGTCTCGTGATCGCCGCGACCCTCTCGCTGCCCGTGCTGTTGCTGGCGATGATTCCCGCACTGCAGTTCGACAACTGGCAATGGCTCTCGCTGCAGCTCGCCACGCCGATCGTTCTCTGGGGCGCATGGCCGTTCCACAAGGCCGCCCTCGCCAATGCCCGCCACGGCACAGCGACGATGGATACGCTCATCTCCGTCGGTGTCCTGGCAGCGTGGCTGTGGTCGCTGTACGCGTTGTTCCTCGGCGACGCCGGGATGAACGGTATGCGAATGCCGTTGGACCTCATCCCCGAGCGCAGCGCCGGCGCGGAGCACATCTACCTCGAGGTAGCGGCCGCCGTCACGACGCTGATCCTTCTCGGCCGGTACTTCGAGGCCCGCGCCAAGCGCCGGGCCGGTGCCGCGCTCAAGGCGCTGCTCGAGCTGGGAGCCAAAGACGTTGCCGTGCTCGATGACCTCGGTCGGGAGACGCGCATCTCCGTCGAGCAACTGCAGGTCGGGCAGCGGTTCGTCGTACGGCCGGGCGAGAAGGTCGCCACCGACGGTGTCATCGAGCAGGGTGCGAGTGCCATCGACATGAGCATGCTCACAGGCGAGTCGACCCCCGTCGAAGTCCAGCCCGGCGAGGAGGTCGCGGGCGCCACGGTGAACGCCGGTGGCCGCCTGGTCGTCCGAGCGACGAGGGTCGGAACCGACACCGCGCTCGCGCAGATCGCCAAGCTCGTGTCCGACGCACAGACCGGCAAAGCGCCCGTACAGCGGCTGGCCGACCGCGTATCCGGCGTGTTCGTACCGGTGGTCATCGGCCTGTCGATCGCGACCCTCGGCTTCTGGCTGGGCGCCGGCGAACCTGCGAGCTTCGCGTTCACCGCGGCGGTCGCTGTGCTGATCATCGCGTGCCCGTGCGCGCTCGGCCTCGCCACGCCGACGGCGCTGATGGTCGGCACCGGCCGCGGCGCCCAGTTGGGACTGCTCATCAAGGGACCGGAAGTCCTCGAGTCCACGCGCCGCGTCGACACGATCGTGCTCGATAAGACGGGCACCGTGACGACCGGCAAGATGAGTCTGGCCGGCATTGCGCTCGCCGACGGCGTCAGCCGCGGAGAGGCGCTGCGTCTTGTCGGCGCGCTCGAGCACGCGTCCGAGCACCCGGTCGCCCACGCCATCGCAAAGGCGGCGGCCGCGGAGGGCGCACTTCACACGGTGGACGACTTCACCAGCCGCGACGGCCTCGGCGTCAAGGGCGTCGTCGATGGCCGCTCTGTTGTCGCTGGTCGGCCGGCGCTGGTCGCGGACGCTGCGACTGCCCTGCCACCCGAGCTGGATACCGCGCGATGCGCCGCGGAGGCCAAGGGCCAGACCGCAATCGTGGGCGCATGGGACGGCGAGGCGCGGGCGGTGTTCGCCGTCGCCGACACCCTCAAGCCGACGTCGGCCGCGGCCGTGGCATCGCTCAAGGCCCTCGGCCTGCGGACGGTGCTGGTCACCGGCGACAACGAGCCCACGGCACGCGCCGTCGCGGCTGAGCTCGCTATCGACGAGGTCATCGCAGAGGTGCTCCCGGCCGAGAAGGTCGAAGTCATACGGCGCCTGCAGAGCCAGGGCCGCGTGGTCGCCATGGTCGGCGACGGCGTCAACGACGCCCCGGCGCTCGCGCAGGCCGACCTCGGGCTGGCGATCGGGACCGGCACCGACGTCGCGATCGAGGCCTCCGATCTCACGCTCGTCTCCGGCGACCTTCGCGCAGCCGCCGACGCCATCCGCCTCAGTCGCGCAACGCTACGGACGATCAAGCAGAACCTCGGTTGGGCGTTTGGCTACAACGTCGCGGCGCTGCCCCTCGCGGCCTTCGGGTTGCTGAACCCGGTCATCGCGGCGGCGGCGATGGCGTTCTCGAGCGTGTCCGTCGTCACCAACGCGCTGCGGCTCCGCCGGTTCCAGGGCAGCCGCACGTCCACACGCTCGGTCTAGCTCTCGTGTTCGTCGCTCTGGACAATCCGGACGCGACGTTCGACGCGGTCTACCTCATCACGGTGCTCGGTGAGGTGCCCGACCAGGAGGCTGCGCTGCGCGAGGTTCGCACGCGTGCTCAAGTCGCGCGGGCCGCAGCAGCACGGCAGCGAGCAACGCGCGAGCGCTGCGATGGCGGCCGCGCCGACGAACGCGGCTGTCGCCATCGGTGAGCGCAGCCGGGTTGCCGAGCTGGTCGGGAGCGCCGAGCCAGCCCTCTTCGGGCGCGCGGACGATCCCGAACACCATGACCGCGAGGCCGGCGGTGGCGGTCAGAGCGCCCCCGCCGTTCGAGGCGTCACCTGCTCAGCAGCCGAGGTCCAGTCCGATCTGCTTGGCGTAGAGCAGCGCGTGAACCTGCGCGGCCGTCAGCTTCGGGTGGTGCCTGCCGGCTTCGTTCAGCACCCTCGCGACGAAGGCCTCGAGCGGCTGGCAGGCGTCCTGGCCCCGTTCCATCCGCTCGAGCGCGTCGCCGAGCTTGTGCTGCAGGTCGTTCGTGAGCCACGTGTCGAGGTCGAGGAAACCCACGTAGTCGCTGAGTGACCGGATCTGCTGCTCGGCCGCGACCGACAGGTGCAGGAAGTCGAAGGCGACTTGGAGGGTCGTCGTCGCCGCCGCGCCGTTGACGGCGAACGGCCCGACCTTGATGTTGCGCAGCGTCGCTCCGGTCGACCACACGGGCACCCAGGTGTCTCCGTCGAGCGAGTAGGACGTCGCGTAGGTGTGGCCCTCCTTCGTCATCCGCAGCCAGACCGTGTTGTCGTCCGGGAGGACGCCGTTCATCGGGGTCGTGCTGAGGGTCTGGTTGACCTGGATCGGACTGCTGCTCACCGCCTGGTTGCTCTGGCGACTGTCTTCCAGCGACGTCTTGAGCTGGATGTTGGTCGCCGACGTGGCCTCCAGGTCGAACTTCAGGTAGTCGTCGTCGTCCTGGTAGGCGATGATCCCGCCCTGCTGCGTCGCGGCGCTCGGACGCGCGCTGAGGCTCAGCTTGGAAGTCATCGTCCAGTTCCCGAGCGCCGGCTGCAGAACCAGGTTCGCGGCTGTGTTCGTCGTCGTCACGAGGTCGCCGGTCTCCGGCGTGATCGTCAGCGACCCGCCGCCGACGGCGAGGTTCGCCGGATTCGGACGGACGACGGTCCACTTCGGGTCCAGCGCGGAGCCGTCGAACTCGTCGCCGGACGCCGCAGTGGCGAAGTTCACCGTGTACGTCGCGACGATGCCGTCCGGCCCGGTCGAGGTGACCGTCCCCACGCCCGGAACTCCGGCGGCCTGGGTCACATCCACCGAGCCGGTGCGTGCCCAGGCCGTCACGCGCGGGGCGTCTGTGACGCCGGGCGGGAGGATGACGTCGTAGTTGAAGACGTCGGGATGGAAGCCGCGGACGGTCGCGCCGCCGACCTTCAGGTCGCCGAGGTCGGAGAGCACACGCACGACGAACGAAGTGGATGCGCTCTCGCCGCGGTAGGTGGCGGTGGCGGTGATCGTCGCGGCGCCGTTTGCGACGGTGCGGATGACGCCCCTGTGGTCGACTGCGACGACGCTCGGCCGGTTGCTGCGGAAGCTGAGCTTCGTCCCGTGCGGGAGCGGCTTGCTCTGACCGGGGGCGATCCATCCGTACAGCGTGTCGTCGTTCACGGCCAGCGTGAGGCCCGGGTCGATCTCGACGCCTTCGGGGAACATGACCCTTTGCGAGATGCCACGTGCCCCGTCGCCGTGGGCGATCCGCGGGCGCGCCGTCAGGACGCTCGGCTGCGGCGTGAGCGTCCCTCTCACGCCGATCGTGCCCTGCGCCTGGATGTCGCGGTCTGCGCTCGACGTCGAGATCTGGATCCCGTACACGCCCGGGTCGACCTCGAAGCGCTTGTCGGCCTCGTCATAGAAGGCGAGGTCGGCGATCTTGATCGGCAGCCTCACCGTCTTCGTCTGGCCGGCGGCGAGGGACACCTTCGCGAAGCCCTCCAGCCGCTTGATCGGCCGCTCCAGCGACGGGTCGGCATTGGGCGTGTCGACGTACATCTGGACGATCTCGTTGCCGTCGCGGGGTCCGGTGTTCCGCACGTCGACGCTCACCTCGATCGTGTCGTCCGCGGTCGGCCTGTGGTTCGAGATCCGCAGGTGCGAGAAGCCGAACGTCGTGTAACTCAGCCCGTATCCGAACGGGTACGAAGCCGGGCCGTCGTAGTACATGTACGTGCGGCCGTTCGGACCGACCGGGCGCAGCGCGTAGCTGTAGACGCTCGGGATCTGGTCGACCGTCTCATACCAGGTCTCCGGCGTGCGGCCGCTCGGGTTGTAGGTGCCGAGCAGCACGTCGGCCAGCGACTCGCCCTTGCGCATCCCGTTGTACGAGCTCCACAGGATCGCGGGGATCGCCGGCTCGAACGACGTGACGTCCTGCGGGCCGATCGTCTCCATCACGGCGATCGTGTTCGGGTTCACCGCGCCCACCTGGCTGATCAGCTGGCCCTGCTGGCCCGGCAGCGCCAGCGACGTGCGGTCACGGTCCTCGGTCCCGGTCGTGCCAGACGACGACGTCGAGTCCATTCCCGCGTACACGACGACGTAGTCGTAGTCCGCGGCCGCGGCGACGGCCGCGGGGTCGATCGCCGTGCAGCAGTTGCCCGCGTTCGTGCCGGTGCCCGTGAAGCCCTTCATGTAGTCGACCTGGGCCGCCGGGTCGATCGCCTCGATCGCGGCCTTGATCCCCGCGTACGGCGTCACCTCGTTCGCCTGCCCGGCCGCGCTCTGGATCGACGAATAGCCGCCCAGGTAGAAGCCCGGGTTGTTCGCGTACGAGCCGAGGACGAGCACCTTGAACGCGCCGGCGGTCGGCACCGTCATGGGCAGCAGCTTGCCGACCGTGCTGTCCTTGCGGGTGATCGTCGCGTTCTTGAGCAGCACGAGCGACGCATCGCCGGACTTGCGCGCGAGCGCCAGCCGTTCGGGCGTCTCGGTCTCCGCGTTGTTCGCGCTGGAGCTGACCCACGGGTAGACGCCGTAGCCCTTGACCCGGTCGCGGGCCTGTGTCAGCCACGGCACCGTGGAGTCCGGATCGAACTCGCCGAGCTTCATCCTGTTCGTGAACAGCCGGGTCGCCGACACGTCGAGGTCGTTGACCGTGGTCTGCCCCGTCGGCGTCGGGATGTGCATCCCGATCGCGTTCATCAGGCCGCCCTGGGTCGTGCTCGGGGAGGTCGGGCCCCGGTAGCTGCCGCTGCCGTTGTAGCCGGCGTTGCACTCGGCGTCCTCGCCCGAGCCGAGCGTGAACGCGAACTGCTCGACGACGGTCGCAATGTGCCCGAATCCCGGCGGCTGCCAGTGATGCCGCGTGTTCACCTGGTTGACCGCGTCGCAATCCCCGGTGAAGTAGCCCTCGAGGCCGAACGTCTGGCGCATCAGCGTGTCGTTCAGGTACGCGTTCGCCGCCGACGGCACGCCGTTGATCTCGTTGTACGAGCTCATGATCGCGGCGTTCTGCGTCGACTGCACGATCTTCCGGAACGGCATCGTGTAGTACTCGCGGATCGACCGGTCGTCCGCGTCCGAGGAACCGTTCAGCCGGCCGTTCGGGTCGCTGTTCGAGAAGCCCTCGGTGTTGTTCAGCGCGTAGTGCTTGAGCGTGGTCGTCGCCTTGTAGAAGCCGTTTCCCTGCCGCAGGAGCCGGCCGTTGGCGTCCTTGCCTTCCATGCCGTTGACGAACTGGCCGGCGACCTTTGCCTCCAGGAGCGGGTCCTCGCCGTAGGACTCGTCGTTGCGACCCCAGCGCGGGTCACGCGCGAGGTTGATCGTCGGCGAGTAGAAGTCCAGGTCGAACTTGTGGCTGCGGACGACCTCCCGCGCCTCGTCGGACTCGGCCTTCGCCACCTCGTACGTCAGCGCGGGATCCCAGCTCGCGCCCCGCGACAGGTCGATCGGGTACGACGTCGTGTTGGTCAGCGTCACCGCGTTGCCCGACGGGTTCAGCGACTCTGCGTTGATCCCGTGCAGCGCCTCGTTCCACCAGCCGTAGGCGGGAAGGCCCACGAACAGGTTCACCGGCGCCTGGAAGGCATGCGTGCTCGTCAGCGGCGGGGTGAACGTGATCCCCGAGCCGAGGTCGAGGGCCGGCGCGCCGACCGCGTGTGCGAGCGTGAGCGGTGCGGTGAACGTCACGCCGGTGCCGCCCGCGCCGGAGCTGCCGACGGACTGGATCGTCGCGAACTCGACGGCGCCGCCCGTGTCGATCCGCATCACGTGACCAGCCGTCATGCCGAAGGTGAAGTTCACTTTGACGTTCGTGTCGCCCGGATTCGCTGCGACGACGAGCGTCGGCGTGAAGAACGTGCCCGGGCCGGAGCCGACCGAGGTGACCGTCACCGTCTCCGGCGTTCCGTCCGGATCGATGGTCAGCTTCGTTCCGACCGCCATCCCGCCCGTGCTCTCCACCTTGATGTTCGTGTCACCGGCGCTCGCCGGCGCGGCGAGCGCCGTCTGCCCGCCGAACGTGTCGGTCAGGAGCGGATTCGCTGCGCTCGTGATCGCGGGCGCCTGGCTCGACACGAGCTGCGACGCACGCTGCGTCGGCGTCAGCCGCGCGACGAGGTCGGCGGCGCGTTCGGTGAACGTGTAGCGCGTGTCCAGGTAGATGGGCTTACCCGGGTGCGTGGAGGTGTGCGCTCCCGCGGGAAAGGCGAACAGCGCCGCCACGGCGATGCCGACGGCGACGAGGGCTGCCGCGAGCGAAAGCGTCGTCATCGCGGTCGCCGTCATGCTTCTGTGTCCGGTCCGCCTTGGTAGCCGGGAGCCCTTTCGCCCGCCGCTCCGGCTGACGTCCTCTCTCATGATCCGCCCCTCTCCACCCTGGTCCCGCGGGGCGCAGCCGCGCGCCCCGTGCCCGGCGGACGGCCGGCGAGGCCGTCCCTTGAAAAGTCACTCCGCGGGTCCCAGCCCGCGCCGTCTCGTCGCCCTCTACGAGCCACCGTGCCCGGACACGCCGACTCTACGGCCGTCGCTTCACGCAAGTCAACGGCGGGCTGCGCCGCGTGTCGTCCGCCCGACATTTCGAACGGTGGGCCTCTCATGGGCCCGAGTTGCTCATGCCCTTTCTCAGGTGGCGCTGCGCCGGTGCGGCGTGCCACTCAGCCGTCGAGCACGGTGAGGTCGAGCCGGCGCAGCCGCGATGACTCGCCGGTTTGAGCTGTCCGCCGGCGGCCCGTTCTCGGGACGCGCCTCTCGACGGCTCCGGGAACTTGCGGCCAGCACTTACGCACCCACGATCGGCCAGTACCCGCGGGCCGATCGTCCCGGCCTGAGGCGCTCGAAAGACGAGCCGATCTCTCCATGGACATCGTGCGCGCCGGCACGCACGATCTGTCGCACCACTTGTCGCCGTCTCCGAGCCACGCCATGTCCAGCCAGTCGTCTGTCATCACCCCTCGATCCCCCGCCCTCCAGGGCCAGCACGCCGAGGACAAGCCCTTGGGCGTCGTCGCCGGGAGGCGCCACGCCGCGCTCCCGACGCGTCACCTGCGCAAATCGATCGGGCTTCCGCTCGGACCGGCCCTGATGGTGGCCCTGATCGTGGCGCCCCTGCCCGTCACCGGCGACCAGCACCTGCTTGTCGCGATCCTGGCGTTGACGATGACGTACTGGGTCACCGAGGCGCTGCCGATCCCGGTCACGTCGATCCTTGCGCTCGCGCTGTGCGCGATCTTCGACGTCGCCCCCGCGACGCCCGGTGACGACGGCCCAGCGGCGCGCGTGTTCGGCGAGTTCGCGACACCGACGATCTTCCTGTTCATCGGCGGCTTCATCGTCGCGCAGGCCATGATCAAGTACGACTTGAGCCGGCGCGCCGCGCTGCGGGTCCTCGCTCTGCCCGGTGTGGCGCGGTCGACCTGGCTGCTCATAGCGGCGTTCGGAGCAGTCAGCGCCGCCATTTCCTCGGTCATCGTCAACGGCGCCGTGGCCGCGATGATGCTGCCGATCGCGCTCGGGCTCGATAAGGCGTTGTCGAAGCTCATACGCGAGACCGTCCCCGGAGCCGCTGAGCGTGAGCGGCTGCGCTTCAGCACCGCCCTCATGCTCATGACGGCGTACGGGATCACGGTCGGCGGTCTGCTGACCCCGCTCGGCGATGGCTCGAACCTCATCGGCCTCGGCTTCATCAGTGACCAACTCGACGTCGAGGTGTCGTTCCGCGAGTGGGTCCTGCTCGCGGCGCCGGTGGTCGCGACGCTGTACCCCGTCCTGGCGCTGCTGGTTCTTGTGACGAACCGGCCGGAGACGCGTCGCATCCGCGGTGCGCGCCAGTTCGTCCGGCGTGAGCGCGCCGCTCTCGGCCCCATGTCGCGCGGCGAGATCAACACGCTGATCGTCTTTGCCCTCGCAGTCGTCCTCTGGCTGCTGCCGACCGCAGTGGGGCTCATCGCCGGCCGGGACGCGCGGCTGCACGTGCTGCTCGCAGAGCGGCTCGACCCATCGGTGGTCGCCATCCTCGCGGCTGCGCTGCTGTTCGCGCTGCCGATCAGCGTGCGCCGCAACGAGTTCACGCTCACCTGGGCCGACGCCGTGCGGATCGACTGGGGCACCGTGCTGCTGATCGGCACCGGGCTGACGCTCGGGCGCCTGATGGCCGATACCGGCCTGGCCGAGTTGATCGGCGAGTCGGTCGCGGCCGGGCTCGGCTCGGCGAGCCCGTTCGTCGTCTACACCGTCGCCGCGGCCATCGCGATCCTCATCTCCGAGACGACCAGCAATACGGCGAGCGTGGGGATCATCGTGCCGATGGTGCCGGCGCTGACGGCGGCGAACGGCGGCGACCCGCTGACGGCCGCGCTCGTCGCGGTGTTCGCTGCCACGTACGGATTCATGCTGCCGATCTCGACGTCCGCGAACGCGATCGCGTTCTCGACCGGCCGCATCCCGATCACCAAGATGATCCGCACCGGGTTCGCGGTCGACATCTCCGGCGTGCTGCTGATCGTCGCCGGCACCCAGATCATGCTGAGCCTCGTTCACATCGACTGACGGATGATCGGGACGCACCGCAGACACGCGCCGTGGCATCCCCACGCGATCCGGGTTCCCGGACGCACCGCCGGGCCGTACGCCGGCGGCGGGCGCAAGATCGTCTGGCACACGACCGAGGGCAGCTCGGCGGCGGGGGCGATCGCCGCGTATCGCCAGCACGACGGGTGGCCGACGTTCACGTTCGAGTACCTCGGCCACGCCCGCTCCCGCCTCTACCAGCACATGCCGGTCACCCGGGCCGCCCGAGCTCTGCGCCACCCGGGCGGGCCAGAGACCAACCGTGCCAACGCGGTCCAGGTCGAGCTCGTCGGCTTCGCGTGCGACGCCGCCGAGTGGTCCGACGCCCACTATCGCGCGATCGCCCGGCTCGCGCGGTGGATCGAGCGCGAGTGGTCAGTGCCGCGCAGGGCGGACGTCGCGTTCGGGCCGGGTGCCCGGCGCATGGGCGGCCGCGAGTTCTTCGACTACGCGGGGCACGCCGGCCACGTGCATGTTCCGGGGAACGACCACAGCGATCCGGGCGCGCTGCAGATCGCGCTCGTGCTGGCGACGCGTGAGGCCCCGCGGGCATGACGGCGCACATCCATCACCACAGTGCCGGCGCCACGGAGCCGGCCGTCGAAGTGCTGAGCCCATCCGCCTCGTGGCTGCGGCGAGAGCCCGTCGTGGCCGCGACGATCGCGATCGCGACGGTCCCGCTCGCCGCGCTGATCGTCGAGCTCGCCGACGGCAGCACCGATCCCGTGGTCTCGATTCTGCTGGCGACCGCGCTGGCGTTTGTCAACGCGATCGGCGCTCTCGCCCGCCGTGCCGTGACGCCAACCGCCGCGCCGCGCCTTGCTCGCGACGTCGTCCTGGTGCCGGAGATCGATGTGGCCGGCGACGGCGACGGCTGACGCTGGCGCGTTGTGTCAGCAGCCCAGGTCCGTCCAGAGCGCCTTCGCCTCCGCGGCCAGGTCGTCCGCAGCCGTGTCCGAGATCTCCTTGCCCTTGTCGGCGCCGATCATGTTGAGCACGCGCTCCAGCTCCACGCAGGCGTCGTCGACGTGATCGGCGTCCAGGTACATCTCCGCCTGCCGGAGCGTGAGCCTGAGGTCCTCGCCGAGCGCCTCCTCGATGTCCCCCGATGCCCGGTAGGCGGCGACGTGATCCAGAAGCCGCGCGATCGTGATCGGCTTGACCGTCAGCTGCAGTGCGCACACGGCCTGCTGGGCAGAGCTCCCGCGGCTGGCGGCGATCTGCACGGTGTAGATCCCATCCGGGATGTCGTCCTTGACGTCGATGCGCGCAGCCGCTGGTAGGCCGATGCCCGGCGACGGCACCATCGCCCCGTCGAGTATGTGGATGCCACCGACCGGCGGCTCGATCGAGTCGATGGACAGGTTCGTCACGACGCCGTCGGGGTCGCGCGCCGAGACCGTCGCGGCACCCGGGTCGGTCTCCCACAGCGTGAGCGGCTCGCACGAGAACTCGACCGGCGCGTTGCTGTCGGTCGTCGAGAGCGGCGGCGCCGGTTCGGTGACGATGTGCGGGTCGCGCTCGCCGGGGTCGAACTCGAGCTCCTCGAACGCGACCGGACGCTGGAGAAGGTCGCCATCGGTCGTCGGCACGAGCTCACCGAGCATGTAGACGTTGAAGGTCTTCGCCGCGGCGAGGTCGAGGTCGGGGAACCACCCGACCCGCCGGCCGTCGACGAAGTACTCGATCACGTAGTCGTTGTCGGTGATGTCCCTGGCGGTCTGCCACTGGCCCGGCGGCAGCGTGCCCGAGCGCTCGTCGGGCGGGATCAGCGGCGCCTCGCCGTTCGGCATGATCCGCCACGAGACGGTCTGCGTGGTCGTGTTGCGCACCGTAAGCCGCCCGTTGACTGATGGCCAGAGCTCGTTCTCGTAGATCGAGAGCCGGTATCCCCCTCCGACGGCCGGATGAAAGACGCCCGCGAAGCTGTGGCCCTGCTCGAGCCCGATCGACGCCGCCGCGAGCACCGCGGCGTCCGGGTCGCCCTTGGGCCTGACCGAGAACGTGTACGTGCCGTAGGGCCGCGCCGCCGTTCCCTGCACCACGAACACGTTCGGCGTCATCTCGTCGCCGCTGGCGTCGTCGCTCACGAGCGCCCGCGGATCGGAGATCGTCGGCTGGCGCTCGTAGTTGACGTAGATGTCCACCGACAGCGACGTGGCATTGAGCAGGAAGATCTCGGCGGAGTTGTCGAGCCGCTTCGTCTCCCGCGCCGTGGCTTCACCCATGGGGCCACCTCCGATCAGTATGAGTGCGACAAGCGCCGCACGGACAGACCAATGCATCACTTCACCACCCTCAACGGCCATGGAACTGTGACCTCTCACCCGCACCCGAGGTGGGTGCGCAGCGCCTTCACCTCCGGTTCCAGACTCTCGGCCGCCGCGACGGCGACCGCCTTGTCCTTCTCGGACTCCACGGCGGCCGCCACGTCCTTGAGGCTCTGGCACGCCTCGGCGGTCGCGCCGGTCGCCAGCTGCTGGTCGGCTTGGTCGAGCAGCGCGAGAAGGGCGCCGGCGAACGCGTCCTGGACGTCGCCGGATGCTCGGAGCGTTGCGATGACGTCGCGCAGGCGCTCGATCGTGATCGGCCTGACCCGCACGGCCAGCGTGCACGTGGCGTGCTGACCGAGGCTGCCGCGATTGGCGACCATCGTGACCGTGTACTCCCCCGCGGGCACGTCCGCGCCGACGGTCAGCGTCGCGAACGCCGTCGCACCGATGAACGGCGCCGGCGTCATCGCCGTGATCACGATTCCGCCCACCGCTGGTTCGACGCGGTCGAGCGAGAGGTTCGTCACGACGCCGTCGGGGTCGGTGGCGGAGACCTGCACCGCTGCCGCGTGCGTCTGCCACGTGTCCACCGGATCGCAGGCAGACGTTATCGGGGCGTTCTCGTCGGTCGTCGACATCGGGTCGGCCGGCGGCGTCACCGTGTCCGGGAGGGGCGGTCCAGCGGCTACCTGGAACTCCTCTTCGAGCACGTGCCGGCGCAGCACGACGGGATCACCGCTCGGCTGCGGGTCGCCGACCAGCGTGAGAACGCGGTTCTTCTCGTGCTCGAGCTCGACGTCGGGATGGCGCCCGACCACCTGCCCGTCCACCAGGAACTCGAGCACGTAGTCGTTCTGCGTCACATCGATCGCCACCTGCGACTGCCCGTTGCCCAGCGTGCCTTGGCGCGCGTCGTACGGGATCTCGGGCTTGACGTCCTTGGGAAAGATCCGCCAGGAGACCTCCCGCGCGCTGGAGTTGTTGCGCACCGTCAGCAGGGCGGCGCCCGTGGGCGAGAAGTCGGCGTCGTAGATCGCGATCTGGTGACCGCCGGAACCCGTCTCGTGCAGCACCGCGGAGAAGTAGTGTCCCTCCACGAACGTCAGCGAGGACGCGGCGATGACCGGTGCGCCGGGCCCCGAAGCCTTCGGGCGGGCCGAAAGCGTGTACGTGCCGTAGGGCGCGTCGTCTTTGCCCTTGACCTGGAGCTCCGGGCCGATCGAGAGCGCCTTCACGTCCGTCAGCGCGGGCGCGGACGCGTCGTTGACGTAGATGTCGACCGGATCGTTCGTGGCGTTGGTGACGCGCACGATCGAGAGCGGGGCATCGCCGATGGGTTGTTCAACGGTCGCGTGGACCACCCCCACCCCGCCGCCCAGCGGCACGGCTCCTTCGCTCATCGTCGCCGCGTAGGCGAACACACAGGCCGTCAAGGCGAGCGCGACTTTTCGCATCACAGTTCCCCGCTGCCGTTCGCAGCCGTTCACTCGCCAAGCGCGAGGCAGCGTAGTCGGCTGCCACCTCACAGGTCAAGAATCGTGTGAGACTTCTCACCCGCGTGAGCGCAACCGCGCCGCCCGGGCCAGAGCGCGAGCGCTCGCCCGGGCGGCGGTTGCCGCCGAGCTCCCACGCGGGCGGACCCGCGACGATGCCAGAGTAGGGCGCCTGGTTGCAGGCGGCTGGCATGCCACGCTCTTGCCCGCGGGCCGGCGGTCAGTCGGCGCCCGTCGTTTCGACGGCTCGAGCGATCCGCTCGAGGACGTTCTTGAGCTCCTCGAGTGTGTCGGCGATCTGGTCGAGCGACTGCTGAGACGTCGCGCCGTCCAGCTGTGCAGCGTTGGGCTGCGCCATGTGTGTCACCACCTCTGTGGTTGAACGACATTCCGCGGCCGCACGCTACGCCCCTGCCGGCCACCGTTCCATGGGGCAAACGGCCCGTCTTTCGGCCGGGTCGATCGCACTATGCCGGTCACCGCAGCAGACCACGTCGCATCGCCTGGTAGATGGCCGCCGGGGCGTTGTGGACACCGAGCTTGCCGTAGAGGTTCTGCTGGTGATTCTTGACGGTCGACTGGCTGAGGTGCAGCCGCCGGCCGATGCCGGCGCTGGTCACCCCTTCGGCGGTGAGCCGGAGGATCTCGACCTCCCGCATGCTGAGGACCGATTGGGTGCGCCCGCCGCGACGGATCTGCTCGACGAGCGCCGCCTGCGACTCGGGCGAGAGGTACTGGCGCCCCTCCCATGCCTGGCGGATCCCTTCGCAGATCGTCTCGATCGGCTCGCTCTTGGTCAGATAGCCGGCCGCGCCCGCGACCATCGCGTCGTGCACCTCCAGCCCGGTGGCGTGCGGGGCGATCAACACGATGCGGCAGGGCAGCCGCTCGGTGGTGACCGTCTCGAGCACCTGCAGGCCGGACAGGACCGGCGCCCCGACGTCGACCAGCGCGACCGCTGGGTGTGCGCCACGGATCGCCTCGAGCGCCTGCCCGCCATCCTCGACGGAGGCGACGACGTTGAGGTCAGGCTGGCTGTTGAGGGCCTCGGTCACGCCCGTGCGCGCCACGGGCTGGCTGTCGGCGACCAGGACTGTCACCGGCGCGGCGACGGTCCCGGTGAGCGCCGCAGCGGCGCCGCCGAGTATCAAATGAGGAGGGGACGGCGCGGAGCCATCCCCCGAGAGATGTGGCGGATTGTGCGGGTTCGGAAGAGCCGAGCCCCCCGCCGACGCGTAATATTGGGCCGTCACGTCGGGTCTCTTTCCTGGGTCGTCGGATGACCTCCGACGAACGACAGGGAGCGCCAGGTCGTGGCATCGCATGCCGCTCGACCCGCCGCGTGGGCCCGTGCGCTCCCCGGGGCCGACCGCCGGCCCCCCTGATCGAGTATGCGTGCTGGCGGTTTCGACTGCTCGCACGGCCTCCCGCTCGTGTCGGCCCCCCCTGGGTCCTGACCCCTGCGTTCGACCGCGACGGCGGACTCTCCGGGCCTGTCCGCCGTCCCGCCGGCACGATCGTCGAGCATTCCCAGCCGCATCCCCGCGTCCTTCCGGCCGGCTGTAGTCCGCTCGATGAGCCGTTCCTCGGTGGTACTTCGTGTGGATGACATTCTGACCACGAGACTGAGGTGGTCATTACTGCGAACGGACGTGATCGCCCGGCCAAAGGGGCCAGGCGGTCTCCGTCGGGAATGAGTCTGGTGGCGAGCATGCCGTTCACCGTGCGACCGTCTTCACCCGCACCCGAGGTCGGCGCTGAGCGCCTTCGTCTCGGCGGTGAGATCGTCGGCCGCCAAGTCGGAGATCGCCTTTCCCTTCTCGGCGCCGATCGCGTTGAGAACCTGCTTGAGGTCGGCGCACGCCGCGCCGGCGTCGCCGCCGTTCAGGCTGCGCCGCGCTGACCGCAGCAGCGTGCGGAGCGCGTCGGCGAGCTCGTCGGTGACCTCGCCGCTTCCGCGGTAGGTCTCGAGCAGGTTGAGCAGCCGCTGGATCGTGATCTGCCGCACGGTCAGCTCGAGCACGCAGCGCGTCTGCTCGGCGGAGCTGCCGCGGTTCGCGGCGATCCAGACGTCGTAGACGCCGTCCGGGATGTCGCCCTTGAAGTGCACGCGCGCGCTCGCCGGCTCACCCAGAGCCGGCGACGGGGCGAGCGACGCGTCGACGATCTCGATACCGCCGGCCGGCGGGTCCACCACGTCGATCGACAGGTTGGTCACGAAGCCGTCCGGGTCGACGGCCGAGATCCGCTTCGAGCGCTCGTTCGTCTCCCAGATCGACACCGGGTCGCAGGTGAACGCGATCGGCAGGTTGTCGTCTACGGTCGAGTCCGGCGGCGCCGCGGGCGTGACCTCGCGCGGCTCGGCGTCGCCGGCGTCGAGCTCGAGCTCCTGGAAGGCGACCGGGCGCTGCAGCAGGTTCTCGTCGTCGCTGGGCTGGGGATCGCCGAGCAGGTACACGGCGAACAGCTTGTGCGCGGCGAGGTCGAGATCCGGGTACATGGCCACGCGGTCGCCGCCCGCGGAGAACTCGATCACGTAGTCGTTGTCGACGACGTCGCGCGCGGTCTGCCATTCGCCCGGCCCCAGCGTGCCGGACCGCTCGTCGGCGGGTATCTCCGGCGCCTCGCCGTTCGGCCTTATGCGCCACGTGACGGCGGCCGCCGTCGTGTTGCGGACGGTCAGGCGCGATGCGACGGCCGGTGCCAGGTCGTTCTCATAGATCGAGACCTGCTGACCGCCGCCGGCGGCCGGGTGGAAGACGCCCGAGAAGCTGTGCCCCTGCCGGAGGTCGATCGACGCCGCGGCAAGCACGGGAGCCGTGGGCTGGCCCTTGGGCCTGACCGAGAAGGTGTACGTGCCGTACGGCCGTGCGGTCGTGCCATCGACGACGAACACGTTCGGAGTCAACTCGTCGCCGGAGGCGAACTCGCCGACGAGCGGCTTCGGATCGGACACCGTCGGCTGCGCCTCATAGTTGACGAAGACGTCCACCGACAGGCCGGTCGCGTTGAGCAGGAAGATCTCCGACGACGCGTCGAGCCGCCCGACCTCAGATCCCGCTGCGGGCTGGGCTCCGAGATGGGCTATCACGGCAGAGACAACTGTTCCCGCCGTAATGGCGAGCATCAGGCGACGCATTTGCTCCGAACCTCCTGCCTGGGGGGCCGCATCGGCCTCCGACAAAATGCGTCAGCGAGCGTAGACCTGTCGTGTTTCAGACGTCAAGAAACGTGTGCGCATTCTCATCCCCTCAAGCATTCGTGAGCGATGTCTCATATGCGGCGGTTCCGGCTCCCGCATTTTGCGTGGAAGTACTCGCCAGACCCGATGAGAGGATTCACACGACGATTCACCAACTTGCCGATCGTCCGCGGCGAGGGACGGCCGCAGGCACGTATGACAGTCAGAATGCTGGAGTGGAAGCGGTCGGCGCGGCAGGGAGGCTGCGGCCCAGACACCTGCCCTCGAGGGCTGCTTGGTCACGAAGAAGAACGTCCTGCGCTCGGACCCCACGGGCGACGACGACCTGCAGTGGCGTCTGGCCATGGACGATCGACTATCCGGACGGCACGATCGTGCCCGGCCGCCACGACCTGCGGCAGCTCTTCGCGGAGATCCTCGTGCCGCAGTACTCGCAGATCATCCTCACGCAGTCCAACCACGGACGGTCTTCGCCGGCGCGCTGTAGACGGGACCGGAGGACTGACGCCTGCGGCCGGCGGCGCCTCGCCTGAGCAGGCGCGAGGCGCCGCTGGAGCCGGGTTCACCGCGCCCGCGCGGTCGGGCGGGACGGCATCCGGCCCGGGAACTCGCGCGCCACGCGCCGCCCGAGCTCCACTGTGGCGGCCGCGATCGCGGGATCGGGCCCCTTGGCCGCGACGACCGTGAAGATCCGCCTGCGCGTGCGGACGACGACCTCGACGCCCCGCTGGTCCTCGGCCATGAAGGCCGCCGTTCCGGCCAGCGGCACCGTGCTCAACTCGCCGCGCGTCTTCGCGTAGAACGCTCGCAGGCGACGCCACGTCCACGCCGGCCCCAGGTCCGACACGTAGACCTGCGACGACCGGCCGCCGTCGAGGCGGTACGCGCACGTCCCCGGAAACGGACCGGGCCCTTCGGTCGCCCCGCGCGCGGCGAACGCGGACGCGACGGCCGCCGGCTCGGTGAGAGCGCACGCATCGCGCTCGCGCCCGGCGCTGCCCTGGGCGAGCGCAGCACCCGGGACGCGGGCCTGGCGCTCCGGCGTCGGCACCGAACGCTCGGCGGTCGTCCCGCAGGCTGACAACAGCGCCGCGGAGCTGAACACAGCCAATGCAGTGTGAGAGCGAGACATATGGCGATGTTACGTGTAACGCTCTTTTCACTCATTAGAATTTCCACACGAACGGGCGTCGCGAGCGCGCTGGGTCCAGGCGAGACGACGCGGCGATCTCCCTGCATTCAGCCGATCAGTAATACGGTCGATCAGGCGAGCGAAGATGATGATCTTCACATCTGCGTGAATGTACTCACATGATTCTTGACAGTGTCCCGCCGGAAAGTTACGTTGCGGGACGCCCCGGCGGGCAGGCAGTGTTGTTGGGAGGTTTGTGATGAAGGCAGTCAGCAAACTCAGGCTGCTGGCGGGCATGGGCGCCGCTGCCGCGGCGTTCGTCGCCGCCCCCCAGGTCGCTCATGGCGCGGTGGCGCTCGAGGGTTGCATGGTCGCCAAGCAGAACACGCTCTGCACCGCCTCGGGAGGCGACGGAGGCCTGCAATGGAGCTCCAGCCGCGCGGCGGCCTACAGCTCCGCCGAGGGCTACTTCCAGTATCACGGGATCGGGCCGTGGACGATCCAGTACGACTCGGGCACCATCACCTGCCCGAAGGCGACGCTGTGCGAGAAGTTCTTCCCGGTCGTCCTGGTCATCCCGGACTCGCAGCTTCTGCTGAGCCAGACCGGCAACGGTACGGTCTTCGCCGGTGCCCTCGAGACCGGCGGCGGCGACTGAGCCGCCGGACGTAAGGCCACGCAACGTTCTCGCCCATCCGGCGCGACGAGCATGATCAACCATGCCGACCTCGCCGGGCACCTCGCCGTGTCCGGATGGGCGAGACGCCGCCTCCGTCTGACGATCGACCCGGTCGAAAGGCCCACCGCGCCGCCGCTGAAAGACCGTTCGATCTCCCCATGGAGCAGGCGCCGGGCGGGGCGTACGGTGTCTCCTCGTCCGTCCTTCAACAAGGAACGAGGTACCCAATGGCGCAGGTGAAGACAGAGCGGGTCAGCCCGAAGACCGCGGCGCAGGCGTACGATCAGATCGCCGACGCGCTTGACGACATCGTCAACGTGCTCGAGCGCATCGCGCGGGCCGTCGAGGCCTCCAGCGCGGCCGGCTGATCGGAGACGCTGGGAGCGTTCGGAGACGGTGCGGCGACCCGATCGAAGCAGTGGCGACCACCACCATGCGCGCGCTGGCTCGCTGGGAGCTTCCGCTCCGCGAGGCGTCCGCCCTCGCTATCCGCTGTCGCGCTGCGGACAGGCCCGTCGAGCTGCTCGCCGTCGACGACGAACGCTTCCAGCTCGCCGTCGCGGTGCTTGCCGGCGCTGTTGAGGCAGATGGTGACGCGCTCGACGTCGCCGGGATCGTCCCGCGCGCCGACGGCGGGAACGGGAGCGACTTCGAGGGCGTCACGAGCGACGCATCCGGGCGCGTGTTCGTGCTGCAGGAACGGGCGGGCAGGGTGCTCGTGTTCGACGCGCGGCTCCGCGCGGTCGACCACGTGATCACCCTGTCCGTCCCGCCCGAGCAGGTCGACTTCGGTCTGGAGTGGGAGAAGGAAAGCAACGCGCGCGGCGAAGGCCTGCTCCTCCTGCGCAGCGGCCACCTCCTGGTCGCGAAGCAGCGTTCGCGGCCGCGGCTCATCGAGTTCGGGCCGCCGGGCGACGACCCGCGCGGCTTCGCGCCGGGCGACAGCCTGGGACCGGACGAGGCGTTCCCGCTCGACGACGGCGGGGACGCGACGTTCGTGGTACTGGCGTCATGGCTCGTCGACCCCGGCTCCGGCGTCGAGAGCATCAATGACCTCGCCGTCGACGAGCGCGGCCGCCTTCACGCCGTCAGCGCGACATCGCGTCGCCTCGCACGCATCGGACGGCTCGACCCGCGCGACGACACCGCGGCGCTGACCTCATGGCGGCTTCCCGACGCGCTGTTCGAAGACGGCGGCAAGGCCGAAGGCCTCACGCTGGCTCCCGGGCTCGGGTGGCTCGTGGCGCTCGACCTCGGGCAGCGCGGGCCGAACCTATTCCAGCTTGGCGGCGTGCCGGCCTGAATGTGTGAAGCTCCTCATGTCCATGTGAGAGATCTCTCATCCGGATGCTGTTGGCTTTAGACGGCGGTGCTCCGAGGATCGGCCCCCGCGGCACCGCGCGCATCGGCCCCATCGATATCGGCCCCATGAGAATGGCCTCATCCTCGCCGCCTAGCGTTGAGCGCGTCGGCAATGGCTGCTCAACGCGTCGTCCTGACCCTGGCCGTGCTCGCGGCGATCGTGCTCGCGTTCCTCGTGCCGCGACTGCTCGCGCCGAGCGACGCTCCCGACGTACGTCCGGTGCAGCTCCACCGGCCGTCGCCGACACCGGCCAACGAGCCCGAAACGCGGCGCCAGGAGCCATCGCGGGAGCGGCAGCGCGATCGGCCGACGCCGACGGTCACAGGCGCGCCGACTGCGACGCCCCAGCCCGCGCCGCCGGCCTTGACGCCGCAGCCGGCGGACGGCGACGCACAGCGGGAGAACGACGGCGACGGCGAGGGCGCGGAGGATTGATCCGCTTCGAGCTTCCCAGCCGCCGAAGGAGGACACTTCGCTCATGAGCCGGATCCTGATCGCCGAGGACGAGCCACGCCTGTCGAGTTTTCTCGAGAAGGGCCTGCGTGCCGCCGGCTACAGCACGACGGTGTGCGACGACGGCAACCGCTGCGCCACGATGGCGCGCGACAGGGAGTTCGATCTGCTGATCCTCGACATCGGCCTGCCGGGACGGAACGGCTTCGAGGTGCTGCGCACGATGCGCGGGCGCGGCGTCGCGATGCCGGTGCTCATCCTCACGGCGCGTGACGACATCGTCGACACGGTCGCCGGGCTGGACGGCGGCGCGGACGATTACGTGACGAAGCCGTTCGTCTTCGAGGAGCTGCTGGCGCGCGTGCGAGCCCGGCTGCGCGCGCCGGAGCACGGGGACTCGGCGCTCGAGCTCCACGGCGGCGGCGTGCGGCTAGACGTGCGCACCCGCCGGGCGGAGGTCGAAGGCGACGAGGTCGATCTGACGGCGAAGGAGTTCACCCTGCTGGAGACATTCCTCCGCCACCCCGGACAGGTGCTCAGCCGTGAGCAGCTGCTCTCGCACGTCTGGGGCTACGACTTCGACCCCGGCTCGAACGTCGTCGACGTGTATGTCGGCTACCTGCGCCGCAAGCTGGGGTCGCAGCGCTTCGAGACCGTGCGCGGGATGGGCTACCGGCTGCGGCCCTGATCCCTCCTAGTCCCCGTCGCCGGCGCCGTTGCCGGGAGCGCGGCGGAGCTGCCGGCGGTGGAGGCGCCGCGCTGGGAAGCGACCCCTGCTCCCCACCGGACTCCCCCACCGGCTCGGGGCCGGCAGCACCGCCGTCGCCATCGGAGCGATCGCCTCGACGGTCCTCCGCGGCGACGCCGTCCGCCGCGGTGGCGCCTCGATCATCCTCGCGCCGTAACGCCCCGCGCTGCGGCGCGCGTTGCCGCGCCGGGGCTGCGGGGCCGATCGCCGCCAGTTTCCGCGGCGCTCGCTCTCTGCGGAGCGAGGCGCCGAACCGGTGGTGAGCTCCAGCGGGGCCGGATCTTCCACGCGGCTCGCCCGGTCGGCGACCGCGAGAGACGCAGCCAGAACGACGAGGCAGCTGAGGAGGGTCACCGCGTACTGACGCATATGCCAGGCAAGTTCGCGGATGCGGGTGAAGGTGTTGTGAGTTGCCCGTGAGAGCCCTCTTAAGCCGTATAATCGAGATCAGCGGGCGTTACGCCCAGAGGGTTCCGATCGAGGCGCCCGATCGTCGCGAGACGGTCGGGCGCTCGTGTGTGCGCGGGTGCGGCGCACGGCGGTGACGCCGGCGGCGACCGCGAGCGCTGGGATGATCAGGCTCAGCGCGTACTCGAGCGGGTTGTCGGTGCGCGGCGCCGCGCGCGTCTGGTCGTAGAGCAGGTAGCCCGCCACGAGCAGCAGCGTCGCGAGCGTGGCCCACACCTCCGCGGACGGCGCACGGTCAGGTCCACGCGAGCGGATCCAGGCGGCGACCAGCGCCCCGCAGACGAACAGCGTCGCGCCCCAGCCGACCGCCACGCCGACCCGGTAGCCGGCCAGGCGCACGGCGAGCGCGGCGGTCGCGCCCAGCGACAGGCTGAGCAGCACCGCCACTGCGGCGACTTCGCGGGCGCGCAGCAGTTCGACCGCGCGGCGCAGCTCGCGTTCGGCGGTGACCTGCTTGCCGAACATCTCCTCCGCCTCCGCCAGCGACAGGCTCGACCCGGGCTCGGCGCGGTCGACGAGCACCCAGTCCAGCAGCGCGGCCTCGAACACCCCGAGCCGGTGACGGGCCGCGCGCTCATCGTACGCGTCGGGATCGAACTCGACGTCGAGCTGCCGGTCGTCGAAGTTCTCGCGATCGATCTCGGCGGCGAGACGCGCTTCCAGCACCCCGCGGCGTTCGATCAGATAGCGCAGCCCGCGGTCGTCCGCGCCGACGGCCTCGCGGACCGTCGCCACGCCGCGGTCCAGCAGCCACAGCAGCACGCAGCGCTGGGAGAGATCGCTCCGGGCCGCGAGCGCGCGCAGCAGGTCCTGGACGAGCTGCTCCGCGTCGACGCGCTCCGCGCTGAGCGCGTGGGCGTAGCCCACCAGCCCAGCGTCGAGTCCGCGGGGGCGCTGGGCGGCGAGCCGCGCGCGCAGCTGCGCCCACGGCCACGCCGTGCCGGGCACTCCTCGCCAGCCGTAGGCGACGAGCGCCATGTGCAGCGGCGCCAGCGTGAGCGCGTCGGCCAGGAGATCATCCGCCAGGCGGCAAGCGAGGCGCTCGACGGCGGGATCCGGCACCCCGAGGTCGGCCGCGCAGCGGGCGATGAGGCTGACCGCGGCCAGGTCGCGGCCGGACGGTCCGGGCGGTGCGTCGCTCCATCGCCGAGCCATCGCGGCGATGGTCTCGCGAGCGTCCTCGTGATAGTCGTCGACGTGCGCGGTCAGCGACGCCACGGCGAGCGCAGTCTGGAGCGGCTCGCCGTACGTGTCGTCGACCAGGCGCTCGACCGACACCACGCCATGGACGAGCGCGTGCAGCGTTGCCGCCGACGACATCACAGGTACCAGGGCCGGCGCCCGATGTCGGCGATCAGCGTCTCCGGGTGCCACGCGCCGACGCGCTCGAGCTGCGACACCAGCTGGGCGAGCCGCTCGCCGTAGACGAGCGTGACCGGCCTCGAGCGGGCGTCGAAGCCGCGCCAGTTGGCGGCCGACAGGCGCATGATCTGCTCGACGAGCCCGTCGAGCGCCTCGGGGCCGACGTCGCTGCGGCGATCGAGCTCGATCAGCAGCGGCGCGCGCGGCGGTGCGAGCCGGCCGGAGCCCTCGCTCTGCAGCAGTGCGGTCCGCTCGTCCAGCCGCACCGCCAGTCCCTTCGGCGGTATGAGCTGCGCGTTCGTGTAGTCCAGCAGCTCGTACGGGTTGCCGTCGTCGATCCGGACGAAGGCGACGGGCAGCGTCGTCCCGGCGCTGCGCATGGCAGCGCGGATCGCCGCGATCTCCGCGCGGCCTGTGGGCCGCGCGCAGTGGAACACCAGCCGCGCCGGAGGCCGTGCGCGCTGCTCGCGATCCTCCAGTGCGGACAGCACCGCGCGCTCCAGCCGCTCGCGGTACGTCCGCTCGGACGCGGCCGGAGCGAACGCCCACGTGTGGCGGTAGGCGCCGTCGGCCCCGATGCTCACGGCGTAGCCGAACGTCTCGCGCCGTCCGGCCGGCGACCGCACGTCGGCGCGTCCCACGCCGACGACCAGATCGTGCTCGTCATCGGGAACGTCGACGACCCAGGGCACGCCCCCGAGCTTCGCGAACCCGGCGAGCGCAAGATTGGCCACCGACCACTTCAGGCGCTCGCGATCGGCGACGACCGCGGCCGTGATCATCTGCGTCGGGATGCCTGCGGCGGTGAGCAGCGCCTTGCCCGCGAGGTAGCCGCTCCGCGGTTCCCAGGCGCGCGATTCCGGGACGATCACGACCGCGAGGTCGACGGCCTCGCGTGGCGGGCCGACCAGCCACTCGCGCAGCGCCCGGTCGTACGCGGCGTGGGCGTGAGCGGCCGAGGCGTCCGGCGGGATCGGGACGGCGAGCTCGGCGATCGTCGCCGACCGCGTCAGCGGGACCCGGAACATCGCCTCGAAGCCCGGGTAGTTGCCGACACCGGCCAGGAGCGCCCGGACGAGTTCGCGCGCGGACGGCGCCAGTGGCTCGGGGAACACGAGCAGGACCGTCTCGGTCTCGATCCGGACGCCGTCGGCGTCGTACGGCCCGTAGCGGCGCAACCCCGGGAACGGGTTGGCCGCCACGCGGCTGGGGATCACCGGGTCGAAGCGCAGAAGCGGCCGTCGCAGCTGCCGCGCCTCGAGCGCGATCATCGGGCGCGCACCTTGATGGGTATCGGCGCCGGCTCGATCGCCACGATCCCGCCGCCCGGCATGGCGATCTGCCCACCGAGGCGCGCCAGCAGTGTCGCCGCGCGTTGCTGACGCTCGTGGACCGCGTACTCGTTCGGCCGACCGTCCGGCAGGAGCGTGCGCGTGGCCGCGTATAAGGCGCTCGCAGCGTGGGCGGCATCGGGCGCGAGCCGGTGCACGCAGCGCCGGGCTGCCTACGAGCGCGTAGTGCGCGCTCGGCAGCGCCGCCGGCCTGCCACCCGCGCGCAACACCACCGCATCACTGGCGAACGCCTCCACGACTCCGCTCCGCGGCCCATCCCCGGCGACGCGCACGGCGCGCTCACCCACCGCGACTCGGCGCGTCTCGGGATCGCTCAACGGCACCGTGAAGCGCCAACGCGTCTCATGGCGGACCACGAGCGCCGGCTCCGCCGGCTCGCCCAGGCCGACCACTCGGAGACCGAGCACAGGCTCGGCTCGCACGGGTCCGTCCACGAGCGGCGGCTCGTCCGACGGCGTGCAGTCAACGACGCCCCCGAGACCAAGCCACGCGCGGAACCCGCGCCTGCCTGCAAGGTCGAGGAGCCCTTCCCGGATCGCGGCGCGGTGGAGCTCGCGACGCTCGGCCGGCGCATACTCGATCCGGCCCGCATCCGCGTCGCCGGACGGCGCACGCAGGCACCAGGCCGTGACTCCGTCGACGAATACGGGCGCACCGAGCCGCGCCGCGAGCTCGCGCCGTCGCCGGCCGGGCTCCGGCGGAACGGACGCCCGCCACACGTGGAACGGCCCGCGATCGACGAGCGCGTATGCGTTCACGTAGAGCCCCGGGAGAAGGGCCGTGGTGCTCATCCGCGAAGCGTACGGGCCGCGCGTGAGTGTCTTCTCACTCGCGGCTCACGGCGGCTTCACGCCGTCTGGGGAAGTTGCACCCATGTTCCGGTGGAGACTGCGGGCCGGCGACGAGATCGCCGACGATCTGCACGCCGTCCGGCTGCTCGAGGCTGGGTTCGGCTACGAGACATACATCGCCTGGCACAGCCGGCTGAGTGCGCTGGTCGCCGTCAAGCTCGTCCAGCCGGGGCGGCTCGCGAATGCCGACACGCTCGACGGCCTGCGCCGTGAGGCGACGATGCTGCGCGGGCTCGCGCACCCGATGCTGCCGCGCATGTTCGGTGCCGTGCTCTCGGGCGAGCGGCCGCACATCGTCCTCGAGCTGCCGCGTGGCTCGAGGCTTTCGAGGCTGATCCGCCCCGGCGGCCTCAGCCATCAGGCGCTGCTGCCCACGGCTATGGACCTGTGCGGCCTCCTCCAGTACCTCGCGCACGGCGGCGTCGCGCATCTGGCCGTGCAGCCGCGCAACGTCGTCCTCGGGACGCAGCCGTGTCTGTCCGACTTCACGCGCGCCTGGCTGACGGCCGAGCCGCGGGCGCCGCAGCGCGCGCGGGGCGGCGACCCGTACCTCGCGCCCGAGCAATGCGACTCGCGTCGCTTCCGCGAGATCGGATGCGCGGCGGACGTCTGGGGGCTCGGCGCCACCCTGCACGAGGCGCTCTCCGGCCGGCATCCCTTCCCGGAAGACGGCGCGCCGTTCCCGCAGCTGCGCGCGGCGCCGCGCCGGCTCCCGAATCATGTGCCGGGGCACGTGGCGACCGCGATCCGAGCGTGTCTCGCCACGCGGCCCGCGAATCGCCCGACGGCCCGCGAGCTTGCGGACGCGCTCGCACCGATGGCGTCCGAGCCGCCACCTGGCGACGGCCGCCGCTTCTCCCCTTCCCCCACACCAATCACCAACCTCCAGGAGGTGCAGTGATGAGATCACGACGACTGACCGCGATTGCGCTGGGCAGCGGTGCTCACCGCCGGCGGGATCGGCACGGCCCTTGCCCGGCTGGACGACGACGACCCGGCGACCGCGGCCGACGCGGTCGAGCTCACCACCGAGGCTGCTGGCACCACGGCGGCTCGGGAGGGCGACGACGGCGACCTCGTTCGCGCCCGCGGGCGCGAACGCGAGGGCGACCGGCGCAAACGGGCGAAGCGCGAGCGTGACCGGCACAACGGCCGCGACCGGCGGGAGCGACGTGACCGGCGCGAAAGTGAGCGTGACGACCGCGATCGCCGCGAGGGCGGCGAGGGCGACCGGACCGAGGCATACGCCGCACGGGCGCCTGTGCCTGCGCCCGCCGCGGGCGGCGGCGATGGGGACGGCTCCGACGGCGTGTCGGACTAGGACCGATCACTCCCCCAGCGGACCGGCGGGTCGGGCGCAGCAGCGTCCGACCCGCCATCCGCACATGAGGAATGTCTCAGGAACCGCTCACCGTGTTCTCACGCGCGCGCGTGAAACAATGTCCAATGATCGCGACGAGCGCCGGCGACACGCGTGACGGCGCCGATCCGGATCCGCGATTCACGCTCGCCAACGAGCGCACCTTCCTCGCGTGGAACCGGACGGCGCTCGCACTCGTCGGCGGCGGCCTCGCCGCCGGGCACCTGCTCGACTTCCAGTCGGACCTCCTCCGGCTCGGCGCGGCCCTCCCGCCGGTGCTCCTCGGCGCCGTCGTCGCCCTCACAAGTCATCGTCGCTGGAGGGCGAACCAACTCGCGCTGCGCCGCGGCGTCCACCTGCCGGCGAGCACTCCCCCGAGGCTGCTGGCCGCGGGCATCGGCGCCCTCGCGCTGATCGCCGCCGTGGTCGTGATCGCCGATGGAATATGAGGACCGGTCGCTCGCGGACGAGCGGTCCGCATTGAGCTGGGAGCGCTCCGCGCTGGCGCTGGTAGTGATCGCCGGGCTGTTCGTCTCCGCCGCCCACCGGGTCCCCTGGATCGGGATCCCCGCCGGCGCCGTGCACCTCGCCGCCGCCTCGGCGGTCGCGATCCGGGGCCAGGTCCTCGCCCGCCGCCGCGCCGCGCAGCGGCTGCCGCTCCCCCCGGACTGGATGGCCGCGAGGGCGCTCACGATCGCGACGCTCGCATCCGTGACCATCGCAGCCGCGCTCATCATCGGGCACGCCTGAGCGATCTCTCACGGGCGTCTCACCACCGGCTCACTGCGGCGAACCAGGTTGCCGGTGCCTGTACGCGGTGCCTGTACGCGCTCGCGGGTACGGTCAGAGTTTTCAAGCATTCGCTCGGTGGTGTAGGTATTGTCAACATGGCGGGGAACCCCACGCCCAATGTCTGCGCCTCCGAGCGTGGACGAAAGCCGCAGCCGAAGCACGCCCGGAGTGTCCATGGCGGCGCACGCCGCTGACCCGGAGCCGGCGCCGCATCGGCTGCTCGCCCGGCTGAAGCCGCGGCGCGCCCGCACCCGGATCCTCGCCGCCTTCATCGTCCTTCTCAGCTTCTCGTCGCTGCTGTCGGTGTTCGCCATCCGCCAGCTGCTGCTGGCGCGGACGGCGAATCGCGTCGACGCCGGGCTCACGCAGGAGGTCGAGGAGTTCCGGCGCGTCGTCCGCGGCCGCAACCCCGAGACCGGCGAGCCGTTCGGCGAGCGGCTCGACCTGATCTTCCAGACCTACTTCCGGCGCAACGTCCCGGCGGACGGGGAGGCGTTCATCGCCTACCTCGACGGGCGCTACTTCGGCATCAGCACGCATCCACACGACAAGCCGTTCCCGAATGGCGGTGAGCCCGCTGGCTGGGCGACGCTCACGCGCACGGAGCGCGGCGTCGTGGAGACCGCGACCGGCGACGTCCGCTACCTCGCCGTACCGGTGCGCGCGGGCAGGCGGGCGCGCGGCGTGTTCATCGTCGCCTCGGCGCTGAAGGCACCACGCGAGCGCGACAACGAGGCGGTCCGCCTCGCCGCGGCCGTACTCCTGTCGGTGCTCTTGATCGCGTCCGGCCTCGCGTGGGTCGTGGCGGGGCGGATCCTCGCGCCGCTCCGCCTGCTCACGGACACCGCGCGGTCGATCGGCGAGACCGACCTCACGCAGCGCATCAAGGTCTCGGGCAACGACGAGATCGCGGAACTGGCGGCGACCTTCAACGCCATGCTCGACCGGCTCGAGGCCGCGTTCGCGATGCAGCGGGCGTTCGTGAGCGACGCCAGCCACGAGCTGCGGACCCCGATCACGATCGTCCGCGGCCACATCGAGCTGCTGGGCAATGACCCGCAGGAACGCCTGGAGACGGTGGCGCTCGTGATCGACGAACTCGACCGCATGAGCCGCTTCGTGGATGACCTGCTGCTGCTCGCGCGCGCCGAGCACGAAGACTTCCTGCGTCCCGCGGAGCTCGAGCTGGGCGCCCTGACCGACGAGCTGCTCGACAAGGCGGACGCGCTCGGCAAGCGCCCCTGGCAGCTCGAGGCGCGCGGGGACGCCAGGTTGGTGGCGGACCGTCAACGGCTCACACAGGCCGTGATGGGGCTCGCCCAGAACGCGGTGCAGCACACCGACGAAGGCGACCCGATCTGGATCGGGTCGGCCGTCGACGGCAACGAGGCGCGGCTGTGGGTCAGGGACCGCGGGCCGGGCGTGTCGGCCGCGGACGCCGAGCACATCTTCGAACGCTTCGCGCGGGCGAGCACGAGCCGCCGCCGGTCCGACGGCGCCGGGCTCGGGCTCGCGATCGTCCGGGCGATCGCGGAGGCGCACGGGGGCCGCGTGGAACTCGACAGCCGGCCCGGCAGGGGTGCGACGTTCACGGTCGTGATCCCTCTCAGCGGGCCGCAGTAGGTCCCACGCCGCACGTGTGAGAGGGCCGTGAGACATCTCTCATGCGGGCCTGCGGCACCGGACCGGCGGCTATAACCCGGCTGTGAAGATCCTGTTGATCGAGGACGAGCCGCGGATCGCGGCGTTCGTCCGACGTGGGTTGACCGCGGAGGGCTTCGTCGTCGACGTCGCCGAGAACGGCCGTGACGGGCTTCAGGCGGCGCGCCGGTCGAACGTCGACCTCGTCCTGCTCGACCTCATCCTCCCGGGGGTCCGGGGCGAGGACATCCTGCGCCAGCTCCGCGACGAGCAGCCGCACCTGCCGGTGATCGTGCTGAGTGCCAAGGACGCGATCTCCGACCGCGTGTCGAACCTGGAGGCCGGGGCGGAGGACTACCTGACCAAGCCGTTCTCGTTCGCCGAGCTGCTCGCCCGGATCCAAGCGCGGCTGCGCATCGCGCCGCTGCCCGCCCGTTCGGCCTGAAGACCGTTCAGCAGCATTGCCGGCAGGTCCCGCCAGCGCGGCCTGAAGCCGTAGACGCAGGCCAGGCGGATCCGCGTCGCCGCTTCGTGCACGGCGACGCGGCGGAGCAGCTCGGCGTCCGCGTCGTAGCCCCAGAGCAGCGCCTCACGCAGGTGCAGCGCCTGCGCCACCGTGCAGACGCCCTGGGCTGCGCGTAGATCCAGGTGCACGAGCAGGTTCGCGACGTCGAGGGCCGGGTCGCCCACGGCGAGCGTGTCGAAGTCGAGCACGCCGATCGCGCCGTCGGTAGCCAGCACGATCTGACCGTCGTGAAGATCCCGGTGCAGCGGGCCGCTCCGAGCCGGCTCCAGTGCCGTGAGCGCCGGCAGCGCGATCGCCGCTTCGGCGGCCGCCCGATCGGCGATCTCCGGGGCGACGGCCACCACCTTGTCGATCCAGCGCGTGACGACAGCGGCCTCGGCCTCGGCACCGTGGGGGGCAGCACCCACAGGCGCCGGCCCAGCGTGGAAATCGCGCAACGCGCGGCCGAGCCGGTGGACGTGCACGTGCGTCCCACGCTGGGCGAGCGCCTCCGTGAGCGGCCGGCCCGGCAGCGGATTGCACGTCACCGTGCCCGCCTTCGCGCCGACGCGGCGCACGGCGGGCACCGCGAACGCGTCGGCCGCGGCGAGCCTGGCACGCTCAAGCGTCTCGGCGAGCGCGGTGGCCCGCCCGGGCGCGACGACCTTGACCCACAGCTCCTCCCGGGCGGCTGCCACCCTGACCGTCGCTCGCCGTCCACGCCGGTGGCTCGTCAGCGTGGCGCCGCGCCGGCGCAGCACGCTGGCCAGCGCGGGCAGGTCGGGATCCGCACCGGGGAACAGCCCTACGGGCACGCCAGGCGCCGCGTGGACGATCACGGCGCCGTTGGCGACGCCGCCGCGGTGCCACTCGCCGGCCACGATGCCGCCGTCTGCCCCGGCGTACTCGAGCAGGATCCGGTCGCGGCCGGACGGCCACGCCCGCCGCAACACGAGTGGTCCCGCCGGCAGCGCCCGGCTCGCGCCGGCGGGCCGCTCGAGGCGTTCCAGCCGGTCGAGTGGCGCCTGCACCCGCGCGGAGTGGCGGGTCCGCGCCGGGCGCCGCACAAGGTCGGACGCACGCTCGACGACGCGCTCGGTCGCGACGGGCCAGTCAGGCTGCCGCCGCCGAAACGGCTCGGCCACCCGGCGCAGCAGCGCTGCCGCGGTCAGCACGCTGAGCTCGCGCTCGCGGCAGGCCAGCGGCGTCTCCACGCCATACGCGTCGACCAGCTCGGCGCCGAACGCGTCAGCTTGTCGCCGCTCGAGCCGCCCGTCGATGACCCGCAGCTCGAGGTCCCCGAGGCATGACGCCAGGTCGTCCACCGCATGTCCGCGCACGATCGAATCGAGGTCGAGCAGCACCGCGCCGTCGTCGTCGAGGACCACCTGGTCGACCGAGAAGTCGCCGTGGAGCACCGCGCCGCCCGGCGGGCGGGCGGTGAGCTCGCCGCCGAGGCGGTCGGCCAGCCGGCGCGCCCGGCGACCGACGTGCGGACCGGCGACCGCCGCGGCCGCGGCGGCGGCGGCGACCGCGCCGGCGTCCCAGGCGCCGCGGCGGGTCGGCAGCGTGCCCGCCGGCGTGCACGTGTGCAGGGCGTGCAGCGCGGCTGCGACGCTCGCCGCCGGAACGGGACCGGCCGCGCCGAGCAGCTCGTGAACCGGGCGCCCGGGCATCCAGCCGACGGCGAGCACCTGGTGGGCGTCGACGACACGCCGGAGCTCGGGCACCCGCAGGTCGCGGGCACGTCCGACGGCCGCCACCGCGCCCGCCGCCGCTGGCCAGCCGTCTGAGGCGTACGCACGCAGCACCACGTCGCCGGCACGCGCGACGAGCCGGCGCTCGGGCTTGTACGCCAGGATCTGCAGCGGCCCATCGGAGCCGAACACGTGACCGCGCAGCCCGTCGTCGGCAATCGCGCGCAGCGCCGGCAGGCGCCGGTCGGTCGGGAACGGGAGCACGGCCAGCGAGTGCTCTTCGATGACCAGCGCCCCGGGGCCGAGCGCGGTCGGCCGCTCGGCGAGCGCGGAGAGGCGCCACAGCCGCCCACCGGCGTCGTCGCGCTCGGCCCGGGCGTGGACGAGCTGCTCCCCCGCCGCCGTCTGCACGCAGTAGGCGACGAGGCAGCTCGTGTTCGGCTTGTAGCGGACGTACGTCGACCGCGCGCCACGGATGCCCGCGCCGGGCAGCCACGTCTCCAGCAGCTCGGCGAACGCGTCGTCGTCCAGGAGGGTCGCCAGCCCGGGGAGGCGCGGCTCCTTGTTGATCAGCGCGCGATCGCCCGGCCTCACCGGGCCGCCTCCGTGCCCAGCGCGGCGAGCCGCCCGGCCCGCTGCCGGTCCCACATCCGTGCGTACGCGCCGCCGCGCGCCAGCAGCGAGTCGTGATCGCCGTGTTCGACGATCCGGCCGTGCTCGAGGAAGACGATCAGATCGGCGTCCCGGACGTGGCCGAGGTCGTGCGCAGCGTGGAACGTGGTCCGGCCCGTGGCGAGGCGGTCGAGCGCCACGCGGACGGTGCGCTCACTGTGCTCGTCCAGTCCTGTGGTGGGCTCGTCGAGCAGCAGTACCGTCGCGTCGCGCACGATCGCCCGGGCGGTAGCGACGCGCTGCCGCTGGCCGCCGGACAGCGTGGCGCCGCGCTCGCCGAGCACGGTCTCGTAGCCATCCGGCAGGTTGGTGATGAACTCGTGGGCACCCGCCGCTCGCGCCGCGCGCTCGACGTCGAGGTCGGTGGCGCCGACCGCGCCGAGCGCGATGTTCTCGCGGACGTTGACGCCGAACAGCACGCTCTCCTGCAGGACCGCCGCGAACTGCGCGCGCAGGGACGCGAGCGTGAGGTCGCGCACGTCGACGCCGTCGAGCTCGACGCGGCCGCGCTGGGGGTCGTAGAGGCGCGGCAGAAGCGCCAGCAGCGTCGACTTGCCGGAGCCGGACGGACCGACGAGCGCAACACGCATCCCCGGGCGCACGTCGAGATCGATGTCCGCGAGCGCGGGTCCGGCACCCGGTCCGTAGCTGAGCGTGACGCCGCGTATGCGAATCGCGCCGCGCGCCCGCTCGACGCGCCGCGCACCGGGCCGCTCGACGATGTCGGGCTCCGTGTCCGCGAGCTCGATCATGCGCTCGGCCGACGCCGCCGCGCGGGCGAGGCGGCCGGCGTACTTGGCCATGTCGCGCATCGGCTTGAACGCCGTCTTGAGATAGAGCAGGAACACGACGAGGTCTCCGGGACTCATCGACCCGGACTGGACGCGGCGCGTTCCGACGTACAGCACGGCCGCGGTTCCGACGCCGACCAGGACGTCGACCCGCCGTTCGAGGCCCGCCGCCAGACGCTTGGCGCGCACGCCGGTGGACAGGCTCGCCCGGTTCTGGCGCGCGAACAGCCGCTCCAGGCGCGGCTCGAGGCCGAGGGTCTGAACGACGCGGATGGCTCCGATCGCCTCCATCGCGTCGGCCGCCAGCCGCCCTTCCTGGTCGCGCTGCGCGCGCGCGGCCGAGCGGATCCGGCTGCCCCCGCGCGCGAGGACGCGGGAGAACAGCGGGAAGGCGACGAGGGCGACGAGCGCAAGCTGCCAGTCGACCAGCAGCATCACGGCGACCATCGTCACGAGCGTCAGGACGTTCGCAACCATCGGCAGCGCCGCCGTCACCGCCACCTCCTGCAGGCGCGCAACGTCGCCGGTCAGGCGTGTGAGCAGGTCGCCGCTGCGCGCCTGCGCGTGATACCCGAGCGATAGCCGCTGGACATGCGCGAAGAGCTCGGCCCGTACGCTCGTGAGCACCCGGCTACCGACGAGCGCCAGCCCGACGCTGCTCACGAAGGCGGCACCCGCGCGCAGGAGCGCGAACAGCACGACGCCGAGCGCGCACAGCGCAAGCAGCTCGGTCGAGCCGAGGCCGCCGAGCCAGCCGCCGTGTCATGATCGCTGACGATCCGGTCGAGGACGACCTTCAGCGGCCACGGCTCGAGCACGCGCGCCGCGGTCTCGACGAGGATCGCCGCCGTCGACACCACGAGCAGCGGGATCTCCGGCCGCAGGTGGCCGCCGAAGCGGTGGGCAAGTCGTCCGAGCCCGCCGAGCGCACGCCGAAGTGCGATCAGGTCCGTCACGCGGCCACCGAGGCGGATCGGGCCGCGTCGGTGAGCTCCAGCAGACGGTCAACGACGGCATCCCAGGTGTGGGACCGCAGCACGCGCTCGCGCGCTGCCGCCCCGAGCGCCTGCCGACGGCCCGGCGCGGTCGCGAGCTGCGTGAGAGCGCCGGCGATCGCCTCGGCGTCCCCGGCGGGCACGAGCCGCCCGGTGCGCCCGTCGTCGATCAGCTGCGGCAGGTCGCCGACTGCGCTGGCGACGACCGGCAGGCCCGCGGCCATCGACTCGACGACCTTGAGCGGCGAGAAGTAGAACGGCTCGAGCGCCGGATACGGCGCCACGGACGCGTCCATGCGCGCGAGTAGGCCTGGCACGTCCGCGGGGGCCACGGCGCCGGTGAGCTCGACCGCGCCGCGCAGGCCGCGGACGTCGAGGTCGGCTTCTAGGGCGGGCCGCTCCGGGCCGTCGCCGACGATCAGCAGTCGCGCCGCCGGGAACGAGCTCGCGCGACGCGCGCGAACGCGTCGACGAGCGTGGGTAGCCCGTGCCAGGGCTTCAGCGTGCCGACGAAGCCGACCGTGAACGGCCGCCCGAGGTCGGCCGGCACGGGCGGCGGGAACCGGTCCGGATCGATGCCGTTGGGCACGATATGGACGCGGCCGGCCGCGTCCGGGTGCCGTCGGCGCAGATGCTCCGCGACACCGTCCGAGACGGCGGCCAGCACGTTCGCCGCCGCCGCCTGCCGCTCGGCGATGCGCTCGGCCGCACGGCGATCCACCAGCGTCCGGTGGGCGGCCTGCTCCTCCACGAGCGGCGCGTTCACCTCCAGCACCGCCGGAATCCTGGACCGGCCGGCCCGCTCGAGCGCCGCGACGCTCCACAGCGAGCACCGCTCGTACACGAGGTCGGGCGGTTCGGCACGCGTCAGCGCGGCGCCGAGGGCGGCGTTGGACGCCAGCAGGATGCGCTCGCGCGCCGCGGCGTTCCGCGCCTGCGCGTACGGCAACTCGTGAACCTGTCACGCGCTCGAGACCGAGCGGCGGATGCCCGCCGAGGCGGCACGTGAACAGGTCGACGTCCGCCCCGCGCCGCAAGAAGGCGCGCACGACGGACTGGACGTGCACCGAGGAGCCCTTGCGGCCGAAGACCGGCACGCCGGGATCGGCGCTGACATACGCGACCCGCATGTCAGGCCGCCCCCACCAGCGGCGGCCGCCCACGCTCGCGCGCCGCCGTGGGCCACGCGACGGCGCGCAGCTGCGCGGCGTTCGGGTCCGCGGCGAAGTCGCGCTCGATGCGCGCTCGCGCTTCGCGCGCAAGGCGCACGCGCAGCGCCGGCTCGTCGAGCAGTCGCGCGAGCGTGCTCGCCAGCTCATCCGGGCGGTGCTCGCCGACGAGCAACCCGGTCCGGCCGTCGTCGATCGCCTCCGGGATCCCGGTGACGGGCGTGGACACGCACGGCGTGCCGAGCGCCATCGCCTCCAGCAGGACCGTCGGCAGGCCGTCGCGGTTGCCGTCCTCGCCGATCACGCACGGTGCCGCCAGGACGGCGGCCTCGCTCATGGCGGCGCGCACCTCGTTCTGGCTGCGCGCCCCGATGAGGCGGACTGCGCCCAGAAGACCGCGCTCGGCGATCCGCGCGGCGAGCGCGTCGGCGAGCGGTCCCGTGCCGATGATGTCGCAGCGGATCCTCCGCCCGGTCGCGGCCAGCACCGCACACGCGTCGACGAGATCGGCGAATCCCTTCTTCTCGATCAGCCGCCCGACGGCGAGGATCCGGTCGGCGCGTGGCGACGGCGGAGCGAACGGGAAGCAGGCCAGGTCGAGGCCGTTGTAGACCCGGCACAGGCGCGCCGCCGGCGCCAGCTCGCAGAGATGGGCGACGTTGAAGTCGCTGACCGTGACGGCCGCCCGCGCATCCTCGAGGACCGCGCGCAGCGCACCGGGGTCGACGCTCTCATGGAAGATGTCCTTCGCGTGCGCCGTGACCGAGTAGGTCAGGCCGGTCGCACGCGCCGCGATCCGGCTGACCACGCCGGCGGCGCTCGCGAAGTGCGCATGCAGATGGTCGAGCCCGCGGCGACGCGCCTCCCAGGCCAGCCACAAGCCCTGATAGGCGTCGCGCGCATCGGCGCCCGCGGGGTCGGCGAGCGCCGCCCAGGCGCCGGGCAGCTCGACGCGAGCAGCACGCATGGCCTCCCAGAGGGTCGCGGCGTGCAGGCCGGCGCTCGGCACGTAGGTCACGGGGAAGTCGACCTCGCCCACCATCTCGTGGAAGCGGCCGTCGCCGGGCGGCCGCAGCGAGAAGATCTCGATGTCCTGGCCGGCTCGCTGCTGCGCGAGCAGCTCGTTGACGATGAAGGTCTCCGACAGCCGCGGATAGACCTTCAGCACGTACCCGATCCGGGGGCGGTCACGCTGCACCGGCGCGGACCTCCGGCCTCGGACGGACGAGCGCGTCGACGAGCAGCTGCGGCACGCGCCCGAGGCCGCCGAGGTCGACCACGTCGGCGGCGCGGACGCGGTCGCCGGAGTCGCGGCCGAACCACGACCCGAGAGCCGCCGGCGACAGCGCATCGGCGCGGAGCACGTCGAGCACCCCGAGCCGGGCGAGCCGCTCGGCGCGCAGCAGCTGCTCGCGTCGGGGCCGCTCGCGCGGAACGATCAACCCGGGCCGATCGGCGGCGAGCAGCTCGCAGACCGTGTTGTAGCCGCCCATCGCCACGACGCGATCGGCCCGGCGCAGCAGCGCCTGCGGGCGGCGGACGAAGTCGAGCACGCGCAAGTCGGCGCGTCTGCCCGCTGCCGCGTGCAGCCGGCGGCGCGTCCGTGCGGGCATGAACGGGCCGGCGACGGCAACGCCGACCATGTCACTCGGCAGCGCGCAGGCGACGAACGCTTCGGCGAGCGCGGCACCGTCCTGGCCGCCTCCGACGAGGCAGAGCGCCAGCCGAGCAGGTGGCAGGCCCAGGTCGGCGACGGGGTCGCCGCCCTCGGTGAACGAGGCAGGATCGGGGCAGAGATACCCCGTGTAGCGGATCCTGGCCGCGAGCTCGGGCGACAGGCCGTACTCGACTACGGGGTCGTAGACGGCGGGATCGCCGTAGATCCACACGCGGTCGTACAGCTCGGCGACGGCGGCCTCGATGCCCGAGCGGTGCCACTCCTCGTGGACCGTCTCGGGCTCGTCGAGCACCTCGCGCAGCCCCAGCACCAGTCGCGTCCCGCCGCGGGCCCGCAGCAGCTGCACCGCAGCCTCGAGCTCGTTGCCGAACCCGAGCGGGTGCTTGTCGACGACCAGCACGTCGGGCTCGAACACCTCGAGCACCGAGCACGCCGTCTCGGCGCGCAGCCGCAGTAGGCTCGGCAGCGGCATGTCGAGCGACCGGCTGCTGTAGTCGCCGTCGCGCGTCTTGCGCAGCGCGGGCAGCGTCACGCACTCGACCCCGTCGGGCATCGGCAGCGAGCCCGCTTCGCGGGCGCCCGTGACCAGAAGGGCCGAGCGCCGGCCGTCTTCGACGAGCCGGCTGGCGAGCGCGAGGTTGCGCCGCATGTGACCGAGGCCCTGGGCGTCATGTGAGTAGAACGCGACACGCGGCTTCATGGGCGGCTGACCGCCGGGACCTGACGTCGTGAGGACATGCGCCTTAGTGATCACCGCCGCCGCTATGAGCCGGATGAGACCAGCCTGAGAACTTGCTAATGCGCGGGGCGCCCGCACCGGCGTGATGAGCGGTTTCTCACCGGCCGCTCACGCTCGCCTCACTGGCCGCGAATAGATCGTCAGCGATGCCCGAACTCATGCGCACCCGTCTCGCGTGCCGCCTTGCGGCGCTCGCCGCCCTGCTGCTCCTGCTCGTCACAGCCATGGCCGGGCCGGCCCGGGCGCAGGACGGTGACGCCGAAGAGGCAGACCTCGAGCAGTACGACGCGCTGCCGCCCGACGGCGCATGGCGGCAGGCGATCCGGCTTCCCGCCGGCGAGGACGAGGAGGAGACGACGGCGGCGCACGCGTGGCCGTCGCGGTACTGGACACGGGGGTCACGCGCCACCCCGACCTCGGTGACCGCGTCGTCGCGCGCGTCGACCTGACTCCCGACGGGGACGGGCTCGACCGCTACGGCCACGGCACACACATGGTCGGAGTGATCGCAGGCGACGGCCGCGCCTCCGAGGGCCGGTGGGCCGGCGTCGCACCCGACGCCTCCGTCGTCGGTGTGAAGGCGGCCGGCTGGAACGGAGCGACCGACGTCTCGGCTGTGATGGCCGGTCTCGAATGGATCGCCGGGCACCGCGAGCAGTACGGCATCCGGGTCGTGAACCTGTCGTACGGGACGGACAGCGCACAGGACCACCTGGTCGATCCCCTCAACCGCGCGGTCGAGCGCCTGTGGCGCGCCGGCATTCTCGTCGTGGTCGGAGCCGGCAACCGCGGAGGTGCCCCCGGCGCGATCGAGAAGCCCGGGGACGACCCGTACGTCGTGACGGTCGGCGCTGCCGATACGCACGGCACCGCGTCGCGGTCCGATGACGAGGTGGCGCCGTTCTCGAGCCGCGGTCCGACCGTCGACGGCGTGGCGAAGCCGGACCTGCTGGCGCCGGGCGTCAGCATCGTCTCGCACCGCGCCGCCGGGAGCACGGTGGACGTGACGCGCCCAGCGGCGCGACTGGGCACGCGCTACTTCAAGGGCAGCGGCACATCACAGGCGGCCGCCGTCGTGTCCGGCGTCGCAGCGCTCATGTTCGAGGCCGATCCGGAGCTGACGCCGGACGAGGCGAAGGCGGCGCTCGTCAGCACAGCGGGCGGTCCCCTTGCTGGCCGGCCGGGCGCGGGCGCCGGGCTCGTCGACGCCGGCGCGGCCGTGCAGGCGGTCCGCGGCGGGACGTTCGCGGCGCGCGCGGCTCAGGACGGCCCGCTCGCGAGCGGCATGGGCACGCTCGACGGCAGTCGTGGGTCGCTGCATCCGTTTACCGACTGGCGGCAGCCGGGCGTCCCCGAGCTGCTGGTCGGCGAGGTGGACGCGCTCGGCGTCCCGTGGGACGCCGCGTCGTCGGCGGCCCGCCCGTGGACGGCGGCGTCTTGGAGCTCGTCGCCGTGGGCGCGCCACACCGCGATCGCCGTTGGGTGGGACACGGCGATGCCGGCGGAGCCGTGGGGCGGGCTGGCATGGGACGTGGACACGTGGACGGCCAAGTCGTGGGGCGATGCGGGGCCGCCCGCCGACAACTGGCCCGCGAAGTCCTGGGGAACCGCTCTATGGAACGGGTGATGATGGCCTGAGCGCGCACGTCACCATGCCGCGGGCCGCCCGGTCCTTGGTCCTCGCCGTCGTCACGGCCGGCGCCGCGACGACCGTGGGCTGGCTGCCCGGCGTCGCGACTTGGAGGGCCGACGACTGGCTGGCGTTCGCGGCGATCGTGCTCACGACGTCGGTCGCCGAGCGCTTCCCGCTCGAGCTCGTGTACCGCAACGAACGGGCCGTGTACTCGCTCGCGGACGCGGTCTGGACGGCAGCCCTGCTGCTCGTGCGGCCCAGCGTCCTCACGCTGGCGGTCGCGGCCGGCGTGCTCCTCGGCCAGCTGTTCGCTCGCCGGGCGCCGCTGAAGATCGCCTTCAACGTCGCTCAGTTCGTGCTCGGCATCACCGCGGCAGTCGGCGTCTTCGGACTCCTCGGGGCCCCGTCAGCGCACGAGCCGGCCGGCTGGCTGGCGGCGGGCGCGGCCATGGCGGCGTTCCAGCTGGTCAACACCGTGCTCGTCGGCGCGATCCTCTCGCTCGTCGAGGAGCGGCCGTTCCGCCAGGTCGCGCTCGCCACGACCGGCGTCCTTCACTGGCTGGGCAACGTCGCGGCCGGGATCCTCGGCGCGCTGGTCTGGACGGCCCAGCCGGGCGGACTGCCAGTGCTGCTCGTGCCGGTGGCGCTCACGTATCTGGCGTACCGCGGATGGCTGCGCACGCTGCAGGAACGCGACTGGATGGACGAGATGGGCCGTGCCGCCGAGCTGATCACGCGCAGCGGCGACCTCAGCAAGCGCATCACCGAGACCGGGCGTCCCGATGCGGTCGGGCGGCTGGGCGACACGCTCAACGACATGCTGGCGCGCCTCGAGGCGTCGTTCCGGCGCGAGCGCACGTTCATCCGCCAGAGCTCGCATGAGCTGCGCACGCCGATCACGATCTGCCGCGGCTATCTCGACGTGCTGTCGCCGACGCCCGACCGGGACGAGCTCGCGGAGACGATCGACGTCGTCAAGGACGAACTGGACCGCATGAGCCGGCTCGTCGACGACATGTGCGGGCTCGCGTACATGGAGGATCCGTCGTCGCTGCAGCGCGGGGAGATGCCGCTTGATCAGTTCGTGGGCGAAGTCGCGGGCAAAGCGCGGCCGCTGCTCAACGGACGGCTGCAGGTGGAGCCACCGAGCGAGCGGACGCTGCTGCGCGGCGACATCCAGCGGCTCACGCAGGCATTGATCAACCTGATCCAGAACGCATCCGACCACACGCCGGCGGGCAGTCCGATCCGCCTGCGCGTCGTCGGCGAGGCACGGACGTTGCGGTTCGAGGTCGCCGACCACGGCGGTGGCCTGTCGCGGGACGCCGAGCGCCGGGTGTTCCTACCGTTCTACAAGGGGAACCGGTCGAAGGGCAGCGGCCTCGGGCTCGCGATCGTGGTCGGCATCGCCCGCGCGCACGGGGGCGCCGCGGGTCTGGACAATCGCTGCGGAGACGGCGCGACCTTCTGGGTTCGAGTCCCGCGATGAGGCTGCTGGTCGTCGAAGACGAGGCGCGCATCGCCGGCTTCCTCGTCAAGGGCCTCACCGCCTCCGGCTACGACGTGGACCACAGCCGGACCGGCACCGAGGCGCTCACGCGCCTTGGGTGCCGCGGCGACTACGACCTGGTGGTCCTCGATCTCGGGCTGCCCGACGTCGACGGCCTCGACGTCCTGGCGCGGCTGCGCGCGCGCGGCATGACGATGCCGGTGATCGTGCTGACCGCGCGGTCGCCCGATCGCGACGAGGGCCTCCGGCTCGGCGCCGACGAGTTCCTGGTCAAGCCGCTCGCGTTCTCGCGGTTGCTCGAGCACGTCCGGGCGCTGGTCGCCCAGCCGCCGGTCAGTCACTGACCGTTCGTCCCGTCCGATCGCGCTACGGCCAGTAGCCGGACGGCGTTCGAAAGACGAGCCGACTGCACCATTGATCGACGCTGCTAACCGGCGGAGCATGTCGGCATCGAGTCCGCCTTCCAGGAAGTGGGTCGGAAGGGCGGCAGGCCGGCGTTCTGCAACGGGAGGCGACATGGCGGTTCAGGTAGTGCACGGCGCTGGGGCTGCGGTCCCGCCACCGGCGCTGCCGCCGTCGCCGAACGTGGATGGACCCAACCGGTCGCCATCTCGTGATGTCGCACCACAACCAGGAGGACCGCGAATGCCTCGCGCACCCACGAGGTCAACGCTGACCTGCTGGGCGGCACGCGCTCGGCGCGTGCCGCCGAGCCCGCCCGGTCGGCGAGCCCGACGCCGAGACCCGTACACACGATCACGGAGACACGCATGAGCACATCAGCCGCAGGCACCATCATCTATCCGTCGGAGCGCAAGGATGGGAGCGACCCGGCGGAGCTCGCGCCAGGTGAGACGCTTCAGCTGACTGACGGCAACTGCCCCACGTGCGGGCGTCTCGGCCACCTCGGCGCGACGTCGGCGGTGTCGGCGGAGGCCGAGCAGGGAGACGGGCCTGCCGCGGCGAGCGCCACGAGCTCCGCCGTCGGTGAGGGCATCGCCCACACGAGCGCCGTGTCGGTCGTGGCGGCGCCCAACTACGCGGCCGCGGCGTGTGACTTCGGTGTCGTCGCGGTCGGCCCGTTCGGCGCCTCGGCGGCCAGCCAGGTCGGCGTCGCCGCCGTCGGCCCGAGCGGGGTCGCGGCCACCAGCAACGCCGCCAACTCGAGCAACGTGGCGGTCAACGGCGACGGCCGGGGAGTCATCGACGAGCCGACCGCCCCGAGCAGCTAGCAACCCGAGAGGAGCGACGATGGACAAGAACGACGTGCAGCAAGCACTTCTCGAGGCCGCCGGACGGGCCGCAGGACTCGCCCGCGGCGCGATCGAGAGCGCAGGCACGGACGCCGGCGAGGCCGACCAGGGCACGGTCGCCGCGGTCGAGCGCTACGCGAACGCCGCGAGGGCGCTCGCGGAGGCGGCGGAGGTCGCCGGCCGCGCGTAACACGCCGGCCACCGAGGGCGTCGCCGCAGGGAGCGCTCGGCGACGCCCTCATCCGATCCGTCGACGCGTGGGTCGCACACGTCGAGGAGATCCTCGGAGCGCTCACGGATCTCGCCCATGAGCGTGCGCCGGTCCCCTTACCGATTGGGACGCGGCCTATCAGCCGGCCGGCATTCCAAGACCGATCGAATCCACAACCTAAGACAGAGGTGCTTTCGGATGAAGCACGGAGAAGCGGCAGTGGCGTACGGCGCCTACCTCAACGCATCGCTCGACCTCGACCGTCGGTTCGATGACGACCACGAGCGTGACCTGTTCGTCGCGGACCTGGAGAAGTCCAAGTGCGAGATGGAGCGCGCGTGGCTCGAAGCCTTCCGGACGGTGTGACTACGCGCTCGCGCCCGTAGCAACCGAGGAACGTGCCGATGAACCTGCTGGGAGCGCAGTGCCGACGCGCGCCGACATAGAGGCCGCTACGCCGCGCTGCCGAGCCAACTGGCCCGACGCGTTCGCGCGCGAGGCCTCCACCAACTTCGGGCTGGGCGGCGGCACACTCGTGCGCGCGACCGTCGTCACGCGGCGCTGCCTGCGTCCGATGCGCTATCGGACGTGCGACAACACCTGGGTCTGCGACTGCGGCGCGACCTGGCCCGGACCGCTGCTGTCGGCGCGCTCCCCCGCGCTCGTCGACGGGATCGACTTCCACGAAGCGGCGTGAGGTCCGGATCTCCGAGCAACTCGTGGCGAGCCGCCGCAGCACTGCTCCCCGGTCGAGAGCCGGTACTCGGCAGGTCCTCAGGCAGCTCGTCGGAGCCGATTCCTGACGAGCTATACGACGCCGGCAAATCCGGTTCTGAAGGGGTGCAGGCGGCGGCACGCGGAGCACGACGGTCGCGCGTTGTCTGTGCGCGGCGGCAGGGTTAGGGTCTCTCTGACCTCGCGGCTGCGGACGAGAGGAAGGCCCCCATGAGTGAAGCGCCGATCGAGTACCGGCTGCTCACCGACATGTCCACCTTGAACGTGCGCTCGGCCGTCGGCGAGCCGTGGCCGCGCGCGGTGGCCGACCAGAGCTGGCAGAACAGCTCGACGAACGGCGCCAGCGGCGGCTCCAACATGGTCCACCGGATCATCCGGGCTCGGAACGACTTCCCGTGACACGGACGTGCGGATCGACACCGACTATCTAGTCGTCGGAGCCGGCGCCAGCGGGCTGGCCTTCGCCGACGCGCTGATGGCCGAAGCCGATGTCGACGTCACGTTGATCGACCGGCGGCCCGCCTGCGGCGGCCACTGGTTAGACGCGTACCGATTCGTCCGGCTGCACAGCCCGTCCGCGTACTACGGCGTGAACTCGCTGCCGCTCGGCGAGGACCGCGTCGACGAGGTCGGCGAGAACGCGGGCTACTACGAACGCGCAACCGGCGCGGACGTCTGCGACTACTTCGACCTGGCCGCCTCACGGCTGGACCGCACCGGACGAGTTCGCGTATTCAGCGAGCACGAGCACATCGGCCGCGGCCCTGACGGAGAACGGGTGCGGGATCTGCGCAGTGGAGCAATCCAGGACATCGCTCCGCGACGCAAGGTGGTCGACGCGCGCTACCTCGAGGCGTCGGTACCGGCCACGCACACCCGATCCTTCGATGTTGCCGCGGGCGCCCGCGTTGTGCCGATCAACGATCTGCCCGCCGCTGCGCGGTCCACCTTGTCCTACACCGTGCTCGGGTCTGGCAAGACCGCCGTGGATGCGTGCGTGTGGCTTCTGGACAACGACGTGGAACCCGAGCGGATCCGCTGGATCCGTCCCCGGGACGCCTGGTTTCACGACCGGGGTCATTTCCAGCCGCTCGAGCTGGTCGGCGCGATCATGGCGGGCATCGCCCTCGACGCCGAGGCCGCCGCGCAGGCGGCAAGCATCGAGGATCTGTTCGAGCGGCTCGAGGCATCAGGGCGACTCTTCCGCATCGACCCTTCCTGCGCCGCGACGATGTACCGCGGCACGATGCTCAGTACTCGCGAGCTCGATGCTCTGCGAGAGATCGAGGATGTCGTCAGGCTCGGGCGAGTGCGGCGGATCGAAGCCGATCGCATCGTCCTCGAGCAAGGGGAGGCCGAGACAGCGCGACACGTCCTGCACGTGGACTGCACGGCGGTTGGGTTGAACAACGCCCCCGCCACGCCGATCTTCCAGCCCAGCCGGATCGTGCTCCAGCAGGTGCGGCACTTCTCGCCGTCCTTCAACGCAGCCCTCGTCGGCTTCGTCGAGGCCCATTGGGAGGACGACTCCGACAAGAACCGGCTCTGCCCGCCCAACCCGTATGCGAGCAGCATCGAGGACTGGCCGCGGATGATGAGCCGTACCTGGAGGACCGAGTACCGCTGGCTGAGCGAGCCCGCCCTCGCCGCCTGGGTGGCCGGGACACGCCTCAACCTGCTCGGGGCGCTAGCGGATCACCTGGCCGAGCCGCGCGTCCAAGCGGCGGTGCAGCGATACCTGACCCACGTGCGGCCGGCGATCGAGCGCCTGGGTCAGATCGGTGCACCGGACCGCGCCGCACGGTAGACCGAACCATCTCATCCACGGCGCGCGACGGCATGTAGCGATTTGCAGGGGCTTCTCGAGGTGAGCGACGGGATTCGAACCCGCGACCGCCGGGACCACAACCCGGCAAATCCGGTTGTGCAGGGTGCTCTTGTGGCTCTACAGCGCGGTTTGAGTCGTCGTCAGTTGTGCTCACTTGCCCTCACTTAGGACCCCGTTTGAGACCCCGTTGCGGTTCCGTCGATCCACGGTCATGCCGCCGAGGCATCGCACACGTCCGACTTTCACTTCGTCGAGATCGGGCGAGCGACGCCTACTGCGGGAGCGTGCCCGACCGCCTGGGACAACCCCACGACCGCGCTCGATAGCGCTGACGTATTCGCCACGGGGATGCGCGACCAGTCACGCCTGATCGTCCGCGCCGATTCGTCGATCACGGCGAACTGTTGAACCGGGGACCCACAGCCGCACACTGCAGTTAAGGATGCCGCGCCTCAGCCGCACACGCATGAGAAATCAGATCCGCCGCAAGCGGCGCCTTGCGGCCCTCCGGCGCAGCCGACGCGCGCGAGCGCGTTGCGCGCAGAAAGGGGCCAGAGTGGCGAGCATAGATTTCGAACACGTGACCAAGCGCTACGCCGACGGCGTAGAGGCGGTCACGGACATGAACCTCGCGATTGCGGATGGAGAGTTCATGATCCTGGTCGGCCCTTCCGGCTCCGGCAAGTCGACGGCGTTGCGAATGGTCGCCGGGCTCGAGGACGTCACCGAGGGCGTCATCCGGATCGGCGACGACGTCGTCAACGACCTCGCGCCGCGGGATCGGGACATCGCGATGGTGTTCCAGAACTACGCGCTGTATCCGCACATGACCGTGCGGCAGAACATGGGCTTTGCCCTGAAGCTGGCGGGCGCGCCTCGCAAGGAGATCGCCCGAAAGGTGGAAGAGGCGGCGAGGGTGCTGGATATCGAGCGTCAACTCGACCGCAAGCCGGCCAACCTCTCCGGTGGGCAGCGCCAGCGGGTTGCGATGGGTCGCGCGATCGTCCGCGACCCCAAGGCGTTCTTGATGGACGAGCCCCTATCCAACCTCGATGCCAAGCTGAGGGTGCAGACGCGAACCGCACTCTCGCGCCTTCATGAGCGGCTCGGGACGACGACGATCTACGTCACGCACGACCAGGTCGAGGCGGTGACGCTCGGCGACCGAATCGCTGTCATGCGGGCCGGGCGGATCCAGCAGGTGGGAACACCCGCCGATCGTGTATGAGCACCCGGTCAACCTGTTCGTCGCGGGCTTCATCGGCTCCCCCGCGATGAACTTCCTACCGGGCCAGCTCGACGGAGATCAGCTGCGGACACCGATCGGGGACCTGCGCCTTGCAGCGGAAATGTGCCGGCGCCTCGAGGCGGGCGACGGCGGTGGCCGCCGCGGTGTGATCGTCGGCATCCGTCCCGAGCACTTCGAGGACGCGATGCTGGTGACACTTCCAGCGACGGGCCACATCTTCAAGACCAAGATCGAGGTCCTCGAGGCGCTCGGATCCGATTCCTACGCTCACTTCACTGTCGACTCGCCGCGGATCTCGTCAAGTGAGCTGGAAGAGCTCGCAGACGAACCGAGCGTTGCTTCTTCAGCTGAGGGCGTTCAGGTCGTCGCTCGCCTCGCTGCGGCCAGCGCACATCAAGCAGGGACAGGAGGCCCAGCTCTGGGTCGACACGTCTCAGCTGCACCTCTTCGATCACGAGACCGGCCGAAGCCTGCTGACGCGCGAGAGCTCCGGGCCAGAGGTCCCCGAGTCCTCGACAGCCTCCCGCCGCCGGCTGATCGCGTAGCGCGTTGATCGCGGCCGAGCCGTGAGCGTGGCGGGCGGATGGTGACCACCCGCGCGGACTTCTGGTCCGGGACAACCACGTGGGCGCGCCGGTTCAAGAGCCCGCTGCGCGAGTTCCTGCGCACCGAGAGCGGCGGCGCGGCGTTCCTGCTCGCAGCGACGGCGGCGGCGCTCGTCTGGGCGAACGTGGACGCCTCTTCCTACGAGGAGCTGTGGCAGGCCGTGCTCGCGATCGACCTCGGCGGCAACGGGATCGAGCTGACGCTGCGCGAGTGGGTGAACAGCGGGCTGATGACGTTCTTCTTCTTCGTGCTGGGTCTGGAGGCGCGGCGCGAGTTCGACCTCGGCGACCTTCGCGAGCGCGCGGCGGTTCGTGCTCCCGTTGCTGGCGTCGGTCGGCGGCATGGGCGCCACGGTGGCGATCTACCTCGCGTTCAACCTCGGGAGCTCGGCCGCCGAGGGCTGGGGCATCGCGATGTCGACCGACACGGCGTTCGCGCTGGGACTGCTCACGCTGTTCGGCCCGCGGGCTCCGGACCGCCTGCGGGCGTTCATGCTCACGGTCGTCATCGCGGACGACTTGCTCGCGCTTGTCGTGATCGCGCTCGTCTACAGCGACTCGATCGACGTCATGCCGCTGATCTGGGCGGCCGGCCTGTTCGCGGTGGCGCTGGTGCTGCTGCTCGGGCTCAAGCTGCGGCGCGGGCCGCCGTACTTCGTGGTCGGCAGCGCGATGTGGGTCGCCGCGCTCGAGTCGGGCATCGAGCCGCTGGTGGTGGGCCTCGCGTTTGGGCTCCTGGTGTGGGCCACGCCCGCCGCCCGCTCGGACCTCGAGCACGCAGGAAAGCGCTTCCGCGAGTTCCGCGAGCAGCCCACGCCGGAGCTCCAGCACATGGCCCGCGAGAGCATCAGGACCGCGATCTCGCCCAACGAGCGCCTGCAGCTCATCTATCACCCGTGGACGAGCTACGTGATCGTCCCGCTGTTCGCGCTGGCCAATGCGGGCATCGCGATCGACGGCGACTTCCTCGAGCGGGCCGCGGGCTCGCCGATCACGCTCGGCGTTCTCGTCGGCTACGTGGCCGGCAAGCCGCTCGGCATCGTCGGCACGGCGCTGCTCGTCACCTGGCTGTCACGCGGGCGACTGCGACCGACGGCCGGCTGGGGCGCCGTCGCAGGCGCAGGCGCGAGCGCCGGCGTCGGCTTCACCGTCTCGCTGCTCGTCGCCACGCTGGCCTTCGACGGCGCACAGCTCGAGGAGGCCAAGGCCGGCATCCTCGCCGCCCCCGTCGGCGCGGCTGCCGTCACGTGGCTGGTGTTCCGCACCATCGGACTGCTGTCGCAGCGGCGCCGTATTGCCGCCCTGCTCGGCGGCGCAGAGCCGCTCCTCGACCTCGAGTTCGCGGTCGATCCCGAGTCGGACCACATCCGCGGTCCGCTCGACGCGCCGGTGACCGTGGTCGAGTACGGCGACTTCGAGTGCCCGTACTGCGGACGCGCGGAGCCCGCTGTGCGCGAGCTGCTCCGCGACTTCGCGGACGTCCGCTACGTGTGGCGGCACCTGCCGCTCGCAGACGTGCATCCTCACGCCGAGCTGGCGGCACTGGCCTCGGAGGCCGCCGCCGATCAGGGCGCGTTCTGGGAGATGCACGACCAGCTGCTCGAGCACCAGGACAAGCTGCGAATGGCCGATCTCGTGTCGTACGCCGACCGACTCGGGCTCGACGTGGCGCGCTTCACCGAGGAACTGCAAGGGCACGTTGGGGCGAACCGGATCGCCCAGGACGTGGAGGGCGCGGACCTGAGCCGCGTGTCCGGCACGCCCACGTTCTTCATCAACGGGCGCCGCCACCACGGCGCGTACGACATCGACACCCTGTCGCGCGCAGTCCGCGCCGCCGGCGCCCGCGCCAAGCTGGCGGCGTCGTAGCGCTCATGCTCCGCCCGGGCTCGCGGTCGACCAGATGTACCCGGCGGCGATCGGTCATCTTGCTCGGCCTCGGCTGGTCAGGGCCGGGCGGTGAGCCTCGCCCGCACGATCTGCGGGAGTTCGCGCCAGGGCCGGTCCAGGCGCTCGCCATCGATGAAGAAGGTCGGCGTCGCGTGGACTCCAGCTCTGCGGCCACCCTCGATGTCGGCGAGGACGCGCTCTCGAAATGTGTGCTCGCGAAGGGCCGCGTGCGTCTCCGCCGGGTCGAGCTCAAGTCGCCCTGCCACCGAGAGCAGGTCGTCGTCTGAGAACCGCCCGCGCGGTGTAAGGAGCAGCGAATGTGCGTCCCAGAACCGCCCGTGCACGCCGGCCAGCTCGGAGAGCTCCGCGGCGAGGTCCGCTCGAGGATGGAGCGCAGGCACGGGGAAGTGGCGCCAGACGAGGCGGAGGCCGTCGAAGCGGTCCAGGAGTGACTTCACCGGTCGACTGGCCTGGAAGCAGTACGGGCATCCGAAATCCCCATACTCGACGAGCGTCAGCTTGGGGCTGCTCGAGCCGGTGACGTGATCACGCTCTCCGACCACGGGCAGGGCGCCTGAGGCCGAGGTGTTCACCCGACCAGCGTCCTTTCTGCATCGATCGCCACGACCTCGTCGGCTCGGACGATGGTCGCGAGCACGTCGTTGAATGCCTGGGTCGAGCTCGCGCGAGCCCACGCTTCCATGCACATCATTCTGCGAACGAGTCCGGTGATCGCAAGCGGCCTCGACGATCAGCGATACGCGCTGGGCGATTGGTTGCGCAGCCTTCGGCTGTTCGGGCTCGGCGACAACCGTCAACAGTGCCCGCCGATCGCACGATCACGGGGGCGCGAATCGGCGGCACGCTGAGCCGCGCGACGGCAACGACGGCGGGCGGCAGCATGCTCCAGCTCCGCCGCTCTGATCGGCGCGCCTTATCGGACAGCAGGACAGAGCTGTTGTGGCGGACCGCCGAGGGCCGCATTCTCGGCTCATTCATTGAGCGCGTGCGGCGCAACTCGCTGCCCGCTCGATTCCGAAGGAGAAGATCGTGACGAACATCGACCAGTCCTCGCGCCTGACGGACCGCCGTTCGTTCCTGCTGAAGGGCGCCGCGGTGGGAGCGGGGGCCATCGGCGCGAGCCGCCTGCTGACCGCTCCGCCAGCATCCGCGCGCACGGGGCTCACGAAGGGCGACGTGGCGATTCTCCAGTTCCTTGCCGCGGCCGAGCTTCTCGAGGCCGACCTGTGGGAGCAGTACAACGAGCTCGGCGGGATCCAGGACGCCGAACGTCCGGGCGGAACCGGGAACAAGGCCTACACCAGGGCCCTCTCGGTGCTGGACAAGGACATCCCGCAGTACATCCACGACAATGCCGACGACGAGCAAAGCCACGCGGACTTCATAAACGCGTATCTGGAGGCGGCCGGCGCGGGCCCCATCAACCTGGACAAGTTCCGCACGCTGCCCAGCTCGAAGGCGACTGGCGCGCGTCAAATCGGCCGCCTGACCAACCTGATGGAGCTGACCGTCGACACCAGCTGGTGGACGCGCTATCGCAGCGACTCGAAGAACCCCGACCTCGGTGACACCCTGCCACAGGCCGTCCCCGATCTCGCCGTGGGGAGGCACCCGGCGATCCCGCGCAGCGACGATGATCTGGCGCCGCGCAAGCACCTGCAGGCGATCGCGAACACGGCCGGCTTCCACTTCGGCACGATCGAGCAGGGCGGCACGAGTCTCTACGCCTCCCTCGCACAGCGAGCGACGAGCCCCGAGGTGCTGCGCATCCTGGTCAGCATCGGCCCAACGGAGACGATGCATTTCCAGACGTGGCAGGACAAGGCCGGCAACGCTCCGCCGCTGACCGACCCCACCACCGGACTCACGTTCCCGGACCTGAACGCGCGTGGGCCGCTGTTCAAGCCCAACCGGATCATGCCCGAGCCGACGAAGTTCCTTGACCGGAAGTTCCCGATCTGCTCGATCATCCGTCCCAGCAACACCGAGGGCGCGGCCCTGGGCGCGGCGAAGTTCCTGACCGCCATGGGCCTGTTCAGGGGACAGTCGTCGGAGTTCTTCGCCGGCGTCACGGCGCTCGCGCAGGCTGCGGACGCCGCTCAGCGTCAGTGAGACGCGCCGGCCGTCACGATGATCGAGAACATCCTCAGTCCCACGCATCTCCTCCTGATCCTCGCCGTCGCGCTGATCGTGTTCGGCCCTAAGCGCCTACCCGACGCGGGGAAGGGACTCGGCTCGGCGATCCGCGGCTTCAAGGAGTCGCTCTCCACGTCCGAGACGCGTGAGGAACAGCCCGCCATCGAGTCATCGCACGAGCACGATCACACGTCGGACGCATAGCGGCGCGCGACGGGAAGGATCCGCGGTCGGTCGGAGGCCTCCCGGCCGTGATAGCGGGACGACACCGTGTCTCGACTTGCGCCGTGGACTTCTCATGTCCCGAGGCGCCGTGCCGCCCTCTGTTCCACGTCATCATCGGCGGAGCCGGTCTGCTCGCCACGCTTGGCGACACGCTTCGAGTCGCCGATTCCGACCACACGCGGCCAATGATGGTCCCGAAGGGGGCGTAGCGGGAGGCCGGCGAGGCCGGAATAACCTCGGTCGCGGTCCGGCGCGCGGGCCGTGACCGCGGATGACACGGATGGACAACGTGGCCTGGCGCCACCGAGCTCGCGCGCACCACGCCGCTGAGTGCTCGCGTAGGCCGCGGCTCGCTACTACCTCGCGCGTTTCGTGCTGGCGAGCGTCGTCGGGGCCGACCGGCCCAAGCGGCGCGAGGGCGTGGCGCGCACGGAGGCCACCGTGGCGCATTTACTTCATATGCCGTCCAGGAGGCTGGCGGGCTACTCGCTGGCCCGGGCGAGGACGGCTTCGTAGGTAAGCAGCGTCACTGGAGGGCCCCGTGAGCCATCGTCGTGTATCGACCGTCGAATCGTGTGCCCCGGCGCAGCTCGGTGAAGCTCAGCCCGACGATCTCATCGCCCTCGACGATCCAGAGCAGGCGGTAACAAGCTCGATAGGTCGGCGGCCAGAACGAGCAGAAGCGTCCATCCTCGTCGACGTGCCACTTGCCCTGTGTGGGACGACCGTCCGCCTCGACGTAGCTCGTGTCCCCGTTTACATCGAACATCTGCGTCGCCCCGTCGTCGAAGAGCAGCACGCCGGCCGTCACGGCCCGCGGGATCAGGGAGGCCGCAACCGGCTCGCCGTCAACGACCTCGACATCCTCCAGGGCTTGCACAGGACCAGCCTATTGCCTGGATCCGGGCTGGTTCGAACGCAATCGGTATCGCTCAATCGCTTCGTCTTGTTGCCCGCGCCGACGCCGGGTCGTCAGGCAGCTGGGAGCAGCGCGCCGGGCGGGTGGTCATCGCTTCTCACGGTGAGCGAGCCCGGCGGTTCTTCTTGGCCGCCTGAGCACGGATCTAGCTGAGACGCCGGAGATCGCGTGCCGTGGGATCAAGAGGGGCGATCCAGTTGCCTCGTCCGCAGCGCGAACCGTGCATGTGATTTCGCGATCACCCAACGCGATCGCCGTGACCTCATCCGCCCGCCACCATCGAGTTATGACGTTCCCTCCGCGAAACACCTCTCGCCCACCGATGGAGGAGGATGCTGCGCGTCGGTTGGCTGTCCTCGGCCGCGCTCCCGAACTAGTCGGCGTCGATCCGTGGTTCAACACCCCAGACGGCGAGCCGCTGCGGCTCGCTGCCCTTCGCGACCGCGTCGTCCTGCTCGAGTTCTGGACCTTCGCGTGCGTGAACTGCCAGCGCACCCTCCCATTCCTGCGTCGAATGCACGATCAGTACCAGCCCGACTTCACGGTCGTCGGCGTCCACAGTCCCGAGTTCCCATTCGAGCGGTCCGTTCAGAACGTCGAGCGTGCCGTGCGGGAGCGCGGGCTCGAGTATCCCGTCGGGCTGGACAACGACTTCGTCGCTTGGAACGCGTACGGAAACCGGTTCTGGCCGACCATGTACCTCATCGATCGCGCCGGCCAGATTCGCTACACGCAGATCGGTGAGGGTAACTACGATCGTGCTGACACTGCCATTCGCACGTTGCTCGCCGAAGCGGTCGGCCCCGCAGCCGAGACAAGAGCAGCCTCTTGACGAAGTTCGATGGCTCCGAACGTCACGTGCGGGAGATGCCGGAGACGAACGGCCGAGAGCTCGAGGACATGCCGGAGCGGACCAAGGTGCGCAGCGGTCGCCCAGTGGCTCCCGTGCCGGCGCCCGAAAGCTCCACGCGCGGTCCGCTGCTCCTGATTGGCGGGGGTCAGGGCTCGTGCCGCGGATGGCGATGCGCGCGAGGCACCGGCAGGCTGGACCGGATTCTCGCGGCGGGTCGAGCGCCCGCAAACGCACCGTCGAGACCCCTGAAGACCTCACCGCCCAAGGGGCCCAGCTGTCGCGGCTCGCAAGTGACGGCCCTCGAGCGGGGTGCAAGGCGGCACCGTGCCCGGGCCTAGAGGCCCTCGTGGATGTGGGGAGGCACGCCTTGTCGCTCGGGTGGCGATGCGTCGGACCTGCAGGGTGACAGCAGCCGCGGCCAGCGCTGCGACGGCAAGCAAGTAGACCAGCGCGGTCTCGTGGAGGCCATAGTGCGATGTGGCGATGCCGCCGATCACAACCGGGACGCCAGTGGCCACATAGCTGACGATATAGATCGCCGTGATCAGCCCGGCCCGATCGTCGGAACCGGCGAACGCGATCGTGGCTCGATAGGCGCCCGTGAACGCTGGTCCGAAGCCGAGCCCGGCGATCGCCGTGCCGACGAACAAGACGGCCGGCGTCCCGGTCTTGATCGCGCTGAACGTCGTGGCGGCGCCGGCTATCACAGCTATGCAGCCGCCGAGCATCACCGCGGGCGGATTCTGCTTGTCCAGCACCGCCGAGGCCGCGGCCGCGAGTCCGGTGAACAGGAAGATCAGGATGCCGCCCCAAAGCAGGTTCGGCGAGTGCAGCAGCTGCGCGGCCAGCGACGGTCCCAGCGACAGATAGAACCCGCCGAGCGCCCACACCGCCACGAGGCCCGGCAGCGCTGCCGCCAAGGCGCCCGTGGCCACGCGTGCCACGCTGACGCGCGGCCGCAGTGAGCTCATCGCTCCGGGGCGCACGGTTCCCGGTTCCGGTATTGCGAGCACGACGAGCATGCCGATGACGAACGCGCCCAAGAGCAGCCACCAGACCAGGTGGGTCGGGGCCGGCGCGTACTCGGCCAACGCGCTGGAGCCGAGTGCGCCGAGGGCCTGGCCGGCCGTCGGCGCCGCGCTGGAGACGAGCGGCGTGAAGCGGCTGTCGGGTCGCAGGTCGAGCAGTGCTGCGCTGGCTGTTCCGGAGATCAGGCCGACCGCGACGCCTTGCAGCGCGCGGGCGGCGAACAGCAGCAGGAGCGTGTGCGCGATCAGGAAGAAGCCGCACGACACCGCGCCCAAGGCCAGAGCTGCGAACAGCACCCGCCGACGGCCCAGGTAATCGGACGCCGAGCCGAGAAACAGCAGCGTGACCAGCAGGACCAGGACGTAGACCGTGAACAACAGGGTGAGCGTCGTCGCGGAGAACCGGAACTGGGCCTGGTAGAGCCGGTAGAGGGGGGATGCCGCGGTGTTCGCCGCAAACCCCAGGACCGCGATCGCGGCCGCCGCCGAGAACGGCACACCGCGTGACAGAGTTGATCGGCGCGAGGGCTTATCTCTAGCCACGGTTGGTCATCCCTCAGCGCGCGAGCGCGACCGCTCCGGCGGCACGCTCGCTGACCACCGTCGCAAGCGCATCGGCAGCGTCGGGAAGCCCATAGCCCAGCGCGACCGCGACCTTGAGCTGCCCGTCGGCGAGCGGTCGTGCGAGCGCGCGCAGCTGGCCACCGTCCGGTCTCACGTAGACACGTTCCCCCGGTTGCGTGTCCGGCGCGGGAGGAACCGCGCATGCCTCGATCGGCGAGCGGGATGACATCGAAGTCGGTCTCAATCGACGGATCGCGACGGGACCGGCCGCGTCGCCAGCTTCGTGACAGCGTGACGCACGGTCAGGTTTCCGGGTCCTCGTCGTCGCCCGCGCCGTAGCGGTCGTCGTCGAGTCCCGGGATTTCTTCCGCGGGGAAGCCCGCGGCGTCCCGCCAGATGGGGTCGGTGCCTTGCTCGTCCCAGTGCTCGGCGTGCCTGATCAGGTCAGCCTCGGCCACGTCGAAGCCCTCCGATTCGCCCTCGCCGGCCTCGATCAGCGGCGCGATCGCGGGGTCGACGGGGTCGTCTGGGTTCTCGGGCCATCTCGGCATGTCCTCAGACTCCTCCGGTCATACGCTCTTGTCGATCGCGAGAGCGAATCGGCTCAGAGCAACGGCGTCTGGTGCTTACGCGTGCGCGACTGGGACAACCGTCGACGCATACCCCACGCTGATGATCTCAGCGTGACGGCGGCGTCCTGCGCGGGGCCGATGGTGACCGGCCGCTACGTTGCGCGCGGGCTCGCGAGTCGCGGGCCTCGCTGTATGGGCGGGCCGACGCGACGAACGCAGCGTGAGGTCGCCTCGCGGCGGCGCCGAGTCATCCACGGGTCATCGGTGGATCCAGGCTACGTGCCTGGACCGCATCGACGCGCTCGCCAACAAGCACCGCATCGACCGCGCCTCGCGCGCCGGATGGCCGCCGAACAGGACCACTACGACGAGGCCGCGTGATGAAGCTCTCGCAGAGGGAGCCGCATCACCAGCCGGTGGCTCATCGGCGCGGGTTATTAGCGCAGACGCACAACCTCTTGTGGGTGACGGCAGCCTGTCGCATCTTGGTTGCGTGGAAGGCACAGCGGCTGCAGAGCCCGCGCATAGGAGAGGAACCGGTGTCGCAGACCGCGCCCACCGTTGACCCGCAGCTGCGCCGCGTCGGCATGCCCGGCCTGAAGGGCAAGAATCTGCTGGTAACCGGTGGCTCGTCCGGGATCGGGCAGGCGATCGCCGTGCGCTTCGCCGCGCATGGCGCCAACGTCGCCATCAACTACCTGACCACGCCCGACGAGGCGGCAGGGACCGAGGAGCAGGTGCATGCCTGCGTGCGCAAAGTTCAGCAGCACAGCGTGCGCGACGTCCTCGTCCAAGGCGACGTGTCCTGCGAGGACGACGTCGTGCGCATGGTCGGCGAGGCGACCGAGCGCCTCGGCGGCCTCGACATTCTCGTCAACAACGCCGGCATCCAGATCTCGCGACCGTCGGAGGAACTCGGCAGCGCGGACTTCGACAAGGTCCTCGCGGTCAACCTGCGGGGCTCGTTCCTGTGCGCGCGAGAGGCGATCAAGGGATTCCTGGCCGACGACAAGCCGGGCGTCGTGATCAACGTCTCGAGCGTGCACCAGATCATCCCCAAGCCGAACTACCTCGGGTACAGCATCAGCAAGGGCGGGATGCAGAGCCTGACCCGAACGCTCGCGCTCGAGTACGGCGGTCGTGGCATCCGCGTCAACGGCGTCGGCCCCGGCGCCACCATCACACCGCTCAACCGCGCCTGGATCGACGACCCCGTCAAGGCGGAGATGGTCACCAGCCACATCCCGCTGGGCCGGGCCGGCACGGCAGACGAGATGGCCGGCGTGTGCGCGTTCCTCGCTTCCGACGACGCCGCCTACATCAGCGGGCAGACGATCTTCGTCGACGGCGGCCTGACCCTTTACGCGGACTTCCGAGAGCCCTGGTCGTCCGAGTGAGCGACGAGCGCAACAGCTGGTGGCCATCGCCGTTCGGCCACGACGACCAGCTCGGCATGCTCAACCACATCACCGACGCGACGCGCGCTGCGGCGCTGCGGCTTGTGCGCTCGGGGCGGCTGTACGACCTGGGGCGCGTCCTCGACGAGAACGTGCCCGCGTTTCCGGGCCGCTACTTCCGCCAGACGCTGGTCACCACCGCGCATCACCAGAACGGCGGTGGCCTGGGCGCGAACGGCGTCAACTGGATCACGGAGCAGATCGCCGGTACCCAGCAGCTCGGTACTCACCTCGACGCCTTGAGCCACCTGCAGATCGGCGATCGCGGCTACAACGGCTGGAGCGTCGCCGAGCTCGCAGGCACGACCGGAGTGAATCGCCTCGGCGTCGAGACCGTGCCCCAGATCGTGACCCGCGGCTGGCTGGTGGACGTCGCGCCGATGGGCGCCGGCGAGGTCATCGGCGTCCCGAACATCGATCCGGCTCCCGGCGACGCGGTGTTCTTCCACACCGGCTGGGGGTCGCACTGGGACGACGCCGACACCTACCTCTCCGGCGAGCCCGGCCCCGGCCGGGACCTCGCCGTGTGGCTGGCGGAGCGGGGCGTCGCGGTCACCGGCTGCGACACCTGGAGCTACGGGCCGGTGCCCGCCGAGGACGCCCGACCGGCCGTTCGAGGTCCCACAGCTCCTCAACGCGCGGCACGGCGTGTTCATCGTCGAGAACCTCAACACGGCAGAGCTCGCGCGCGACGGCGTGCGCGAGTTCGCGCTGATCCTCACCCACCCGAAGCTGCGCGGCGCCACCGGAGCGTGGACCTCGCCGATCGCCCTCGTCTAACCGGACACGTGGACCACTACGACGTGATCATCATCGGCACGGGCGCCGGCGGCGGCACGCTCGCGCACCGCCTCGCGCCATCGGGAAAGAAGATCCTCTTGCTCGAGCGCGGCGGATACCTCCCGCGCGAGCTCGAGAACTGGGACTCCAGGGAGGTCTTCGGCCGCGAGCGATACGTCACCACCGAGCGCTGGTACGACAGGCATGGCGTCGCGTTCCGACCCCACGCCCAGTACTTCGTCGGCGGCAACACCAAGGTCTATGGCGGGATGCTCTTCCGCCTTCGCGAGCGCGACTTCCAAGAGGTTGAGCACTACGGCGGCGTGTCCCCGGCGTGGCCGATCTCCTATGCCGACCTCGAGCCCTACTACACCGAGGCCGAGCGCCTCTACCTCGTCCACGGCCAGGCCGGCGAGGACCCGACCGAGCCGCCGCGCTCCGGCCCGTTCCCCTATCCGGCCGTCTCCCACGAGCCGCGGATCCAGCAGCTCCACGACGACCTCGTCAGGGCGGGCCACCAGCCGTTTCACCTCCCGCTCGGGGTCGACCTCGACGAATCCGACCCCGAAGCCGGCCGCTGCGTGCGCTGCAACCGCTTCGACGGCTTCCCCTGCCCGACCGACGGTAAGGCCGACGCCCACGTCGTCTGCGTGCGGCCCGCACTCAAGCACCCCAACGTCACGCTGCGCACCCACGCGACCGTGCAACGGCTGGTGGCAGATGCGTCCGGACGCTCGCTCAGGCGGGTCGTGGTCGACCGCAGGGGCAGCGAGGAGATCTACAGCGCGGACGTCGTCGTCGTCTCCTGCGGCGCTGCCAACTCCGCCGCACTGCTGCTGCGCTCGGCGAGCGACAAGCATCCGCGCGGCCTCGCGAACTCCTCCGACGTCGTCGGCCGACACTACATGGCCCACTTGAACTCTGCCGTGGTCGCGATCTCCAAGGCGCCGAACGACACCAAGTTCCAGAAGACGCTCGGCCTCAACGACTACTACTGGGGCGCCGAGGACTCAGACCTCCCACTCGGGCACATCCAGATGCTCGGCAAGTCAGACCGCAACATCCTCCGCGCCGGCGCACCCTGGTTCGCTCCCGGGCGCGCCCTCGACTACGTTGCCAAGCACGCCATCGACTTCTGGCTTACCACCGAGGACCTCCCCGACCCGCAGAACCGCGTCACGGTCGGCCGCCAAGGGGCCATCCATCTCGCCAAGACGTCCCGCAACACCGAGCCCCACAGGCGACTGCTGGCCAAGCTCAAGGACCTGCTGGGTCCGCTCGGCTGCCACCAGACCAGCATCCCGCGTTGGTCGGTGTTCAGCCAGCAGATCCCGATCGCCGGCATCGCGCACCAGTGCGGCACCGTGCGCTTCGGCACCGATCCCAGACGGTCCGCGCTCGACGTCAACTGCAAAGCCCACGACGTAGACAACCTCTACGTCGTCGACACCAGCTTCTTCCCCTCGTCCAGCGCCGTGAACCCAGCGCTGACGGCAATGGCCAACGCGCTGCGCGTTGGCGACCACCTGCTCGAGCGGCTCGGTGCGCCGTCGGCGCGGGAGCGGTGCGACGAACGGGAAGTTCGAGCGATCGGACACCACGTTCCAGCCGCACACCACCGACGCACAGGAGTCGACACCATGAGGACCACGGCCAACACGTTCGAAGGAGTCGGCGTCGGGCTTGCGGCGTCGTGGGTCAAGGCGCTCAGCGAGCCGCCGCTGCAGGCGGCCGCGGAGCGAATACTGCCGCCCTCCCCCGCCCAAAAGCAGGAGGTGGGAGCCGACCCGAGCGGGCGGCCCGAGAACATGCCTCCCGCAGTCCTCGTCGGCCGCGCCGCCGCGGCGCTCGGCCACCGAGGCCTGACGGCTCGTCAGCGGGTGCGCGCGCAGCAGGTGATCCACTACGGCTTCGGCGCGGCGCTCGGCAGCGCCTACCTCGCCGCCGCGAGCCGCTGGCCCGCGGTGACCCGTGGTCGAGGGGCGCTCGCCGGGCTCGCGATCTATGCGGGCGCTCATGGCTCCCTCCTCCCCGCGCTCGGAGTGCAACGGCCGCCGTGGCGGCTGGCGCCGGCCGCGGTCGTGTGGGAGTCGACGTCGCACGCCGTCTTCGGCGCCGCACTGGAGGCCATGCGACGCGTCCTGAGAGGCTAGACGGCCGCGATGAACGACCTCGATCAGACTGCGCGCCGAGCTGCGCGCCCTCATGGCGTCGTGGGAGTACGCGTTTGCGATGGGGCACGGCTGCTCGGTCGGCGACCATCCGCAGCATCGGGCGGTGCGCGAGAGGGCGGCGCACCTCCGCGCGAGGATCGCCGAGCACACGCCGAGCCCATCTGAGAGC
>CAWIEW010000002.1:0-626812 GCA_963835285.1 uncultured Solirubrobacteraceae bacterium
GACGCATCGGGCCGGGCGGTCGACGCGAAGGCGATCATCAACGGGCCGCGGCGCTCCATGGCGGCCGCGGCCGCCGTCCTGTTCTTCGCGGTCTGGTGCTCGGCGATCACGGTGGTCGCGGCCGCCCGGCGGGAGCTGCTGCTGGTGGAGCCTGTTCCAGTACGCCGCCGCCTGACCGCGGCGGGGCTACACTCGCCCGCCGGTGCGCCGCCTTCTGCTGATCACCTCCTGCATGCGACCGCGAGGACGTCGGCGAGGCATGGGTCGGGTACCAGTGGGTCAGCCGCCTGGCCAAGCGCCACGACGTGACCTTGCTGACCATGCACCGGCGGGATCGACGCCGCCCTCCGGCAGCTGCCGGGCGTGCGCATCGTCGAGTGGCCCGACGCGAAGGTGCTCGGTCGCCAGGAGCGCCTCAACAGCATGCTCAAGCCGGGCTATGTCCCGTTCTATCGCGGCGCGCGCCGCTGGATCCGCGAGGCGCTCGAGCGCGGCGAGCGGTTCGACGTCGCGCACCAGCTGCTTCCAGTGGCCATGCGCTATCCGTCTCCCGCCGCCGGGCTTGGGATCCCGTTCTTCATCGGCCCGGTCGGCGGCAGCCTCGAGAACCCGCCGGGCTTCGCCGACGACACGGCCCCGTGGTACATGCGCCTTCGTGGCGTCGACCGCCTCCGGCTGCGCCACGACCCGCTGCTGCGCCGGACTTACGAACGCGCCGATTGCGTGCTCGGCATCGCCCCGTACGTCCTCGACAACCTCGACGGCGTTCACATCCGCCGGTTCGAGGTCATGAGCGAGACCGGGCTCACCAGCTGCCGCCGGAGGTCGCGCCGCGGCGCTCGGACGGGCCCGTCCGGCTCCTTTACGTGGGCCGGTTGGTCCGGACGAAGGGCCTGCCGGACGCGATTCCGCGCGCTCGGCCGCCTCACGGCCTCGACCCCCATGAGGCTCGACGTGGTCGGGAGGGCCATCGACCGCGAGGCGACGAAGGCGCTGGTGGCGGACTCGGGCTCGGCGACACCGTCCGCTTCCACGGCGGCTCGCAGTCGCGCGAGCACGTGACCGACTTCTACCGGCAGGCCGACGTTTCGTGTCCCCCAGCTACCGGAGCCGGGCGGCATGTCTTCGATCGATGGGCTACGGGCTGCCGCTCGTGGTCAGCGACCTCGGCGGCCCGGTGCGTTCGTCGACAACGCCGAGCGGCGTCCGCGTGCATCCGGAGAACCGAGCAATACGCCGATGCGCTCGCCGCGGCGCTCTCACGTCTCGCGGATGACCGGGCCGCGGCGCGCCTCGGCGAGGCCGCCCCCGCCGCACCGAGCGGACGGCCTGCTGGACAGCAAGGTCCTGCAGCTGGAAGCGCTGTATCGACGGATCCTGCCGACGGGGTGAGCGCCGGCGCGGGCCCTGGTGCGCGACCGCTGGGTCGCAGGTCAGACCGGCCATAGAGGAGATTAGACGGCGTGCGGACGCCAGGACGTCGAAGGCTCGACGACGTCGACGCCACGCGGAACGGCACCGCCGCGGCGGCGCGATCAGCGCCAGCGGCGCCCATTGCGATCACGCTCGGCGATCGTCCCCACGCGGCCAGACGACCGAGCCGATCATGAACAGGTAGGAGAGCAGGCCGAGCACGCCCATCTCGATCAGGCGGTGCAGCGGCCTCGGAGTCGAATGCGGTAGGACGTGGCCTTAGTCGCTCCAGCCCCGCCGAACAGCCAGGTCGGCTCCACACGTCCGGACGGACCACGTCGTAGTCGCCGACCGGTCGCTCACGGTCGCCACGCCGGGACGCCCCGGGTCGACTGCGCGGTGGTCATGCCGATCGCGCCCGGCGCAAGGACCGAGATCACCATCACGAGCACCAGTTCCCAGCGGCGCGAGCTTGAGCAGTTCCCGCCGGCGGAAGTAGGCGAGGGTAGGATCACCGACACGGGCACGACCATCGCGCTCTTGCGGAAGGTGGCGAACGCCGCGGCGAAGATGAGGCAGGCCGCGAGCCCATACTTGACGTAGTCCTGCGTCCGCTCGGCCTGCGTGAGCCGCACGAGGGGGATCGGCAACGCCATCGCAGCGTCGCGACGGCCTCAGCGGCACGACTGCCGGGCCGGACACGACGCCGCGGCCGTGTCGTCGACGGCGCCGGAATCGACCCTGCCGACCACGAAGATGCCGGGAGCAGCTTCTCCAACCACCTGGTGAACAGGTTCTGCTTGAACCGGTACTCCCAAGAGGATCCCGAGCGCGCACACGACCGCGAGCGACAGCATGAAGGTCATGAACGCGCGGACCTCGTGGCGCGGATCACGGTCGACGCGATCGCGAAGACGCAGATGTAGGTGATCAACAGCGGGAGCTGCTTGACCGCGCCGTCCAGCTCGAGCGTCTGGTTGAGCGTGGAGGCGTTGAAGATGACGCTGACGAACGCGCATACCGTGAACAACCCGACGGCTCCGTGGATCCGCGTCACGCCGAGCCGCGGTCCCGCTCCGCCGCCCACGAGGGCCGCCAGGACCCACATGGCGAGGACCACCGGGAGCACAGCCGGTCGAACGAGATATCGATCGGCGACGGGACGTTGAGCATGATCGCGCTGAATGGCGTCAGCCAGATCACCGCGAGGAAGATCGCGAACGTCCACGGCGTCAGCCGCGCGGTGTGCGGCCATGCGTCCTCACCGTCGTCGGCGGCCGCTCGCAGACCGGGGCGCTGCGGGCGGCTAAGTCGCGAGACCGCGAGGAACACAAGGGTAAACGTCAAGATGAACGTCAGGGTTGCCACGGCGATCGCCATGCCGGCGTTGACGACGCCGCCACGCGGCCTGCCGAGCGGCCGGAGCACGACCTGATCGTTCGCGGCCAGTCCCGCGTCGTCGCCGAGCGACCGCAGTCGCTGCTGCAGGGCCGCAACGGCAGCGTCGGCTAACCGGACCGCCTCGGCCTCCGACGGCGCATGGGCGTAGATGTCGAGGATCGGGCTCCACTGCCGGGCCTCGACCTCCAACCGGTACGGCCAGCCCTCGGTGACGAGCTGGCTCGCCCGCTCCTCGCTCGCGGGCTCCGTGTAGACCGCGGGAACGCGCGCCGTGCTGCGCATCTCGGCAGCGAGCTGGCCGTGGGGGACGTGTGCGCGCCGCGCGACATCGCCGGTGACCGGCGGACTGGTCAGCATCCGGCCGAACAGCTCGGCCCGCTGGGTGAGGGCGCTGGCCGGATAGGTCGACGTTGGTGGACGACCGTCGGAGACGGCGTGTCGACGAACACGTGCGTGGCCGCCACGGCCACGGGCTTCACGGTGCCGTAGGCGTACGCCGCGGCGACGGTCGCCACGAGCGTGCTGATCAGGGCGACGCGCAGGCGTCGCGACGGGGCTCGCATGGGGTGTTTGGCGCGCTCATCACGATGCGAGGCCAAGCGCCTCTGACCCACCAACGGTGGTCGAATCTCGGTACCTTCTGAATCGCGCGTGAGTTCTGCGTGCCTTCGCCCGTTGGTGTGGTGCATGCATAACGAGCTCGCCACCCGCAGCGGCTTCAGCCGCCTCATCGTGGGGTCCCTCGCAGTGGCGGCTGCGCTGGTCTTCCTCGCCATCGCTCCCGCCGCCTCACAGGCCGCCGCCTGTACGCCTCCGGTCGCCAACCCGGTCGCGTGCGAGAACACGCAACCCGGGCGCCGACCCCAGCACGTGGGAGGTCGACGGCAACGGCGACGACGTCGATCCAGGGCTTCGCGACGCAGATGAGCGTCAAGCCCGGGCACACGGTCAACTTCAAGATCAAGTCGGCGACCTCGAACTTCCACATCGACATCCTGCGGCTCGGCTACTACGGCGGTGACGGCGCGCGGCTCGATCCAGGGCAACCTCTCGCCGACGCGGCCCGTCGACCCAGCCGGCCTGCCAGACGGACTCGACAGCACGGGCCTGATCGACTGCGGCAACTGGTCCGTCACGCGCTCGTGGACCGTGCCGACGACGGCGGTCTCCGGCGTCTACATCGCCCACCTGGTCCGCAACGACACGGGCGACGACAGCCAGATCATCTTCGTCGTCCGCGACGACGTCGAGCCACTCCGACATCGTCGTGCAGACCTCCGACGCGACGTGGGAGGCGTACAACACGTACGGCGGCAACAGCCTCTACCAGTGCACCGATCGCCTGCCCGCCCGGCGCAACCCGCGCGCCTACAAGGCCGCCTACAAGGTCTCGTACAACCGCCCGTTCACGACCGCGGACGACGGCGGCCGATCGTGGCTGTTCACCGGCGCCGAGTACTCGATGATCCGCTTCCTCGAGGCCAACGGCTACGACGTCAGCTACATCGAGCAGCGTCGACGTCGAGCGCGCCGCGGCGCCTGCTGCTCAAGAACCACAAGCTGTTCATCTCCAGCGGCCACGACGAGTACTGGTCGGCGTCGCAGCGCGCGAGCGTCGAGGCCGCGCGCAACGCCGGCGTCAACCTCGCATTCTTCAGCGGCAACGAGGTGTTCTGGAAGACCCGCTGGGAGCCGAGCACCGACGGCAGCAACACGGCCGACCGGACGCTCGTCGTCGTACAAGGACACGCACTTCGACGCGCCGCAGGACCCGGTCGAGTGGACGGGCACCTGGGACGACCCGCGCTTCGCGACCGACGCCGACGGCGTGACGCCCGCAGAACGCGCTCACCGGCCAGTCGTTCATGGTCAACCGCGGCACGACCCGCATCACGGTCCCGTACGCGTTCCGCCAGCTGCGCCTCTGGCGCAACACCGCCGTGGCGACCCTGACGAACCCGGCCAGAGCGTGCCAGCTCGCGCCCGACACGCTGGGCTACGAGTGGGACGAGGACGCCGACAACGGGTTCCGCCCGGCCGGGCACGTTCCGGCTGTCGTCGACGACGGTCAGCGGCGTCGAGGTGTTCACCGACTACGGCAGCACGACGCGACGATCAACGGCACCGCCACGCACAACATGACGCTGTACCGAGGCGCCCAGCGGCGCGCTGCGTGTTCGGCGCGGGCACCGTCCAGTGGGCCTGGGGCCTCGAGCGACTGGAACCCGGGAGCGACAGCGCCCGGACCGCAACATGCGCAGGCGACGGTCAACCTGTTCGCCGACATGGGCGCGCAGCCGGCGACGCGCTGCGAGCGACCTCGTCGCGGCCGTCCGCGTCGACCGACACGACGCGCGCCGACGTCGACGATCACCAGTCCGCCGCCGAGCCGGCTGGCCGACGGCACGCGCGTCACGCTCACCGGCACCGCCGTCCGACACGGCGGCGGCGTCGTCGCCGGCGTCGAGGTCTCGACCGACGGCGGCACGCACCTGGCATCCGGCGACGGGCACCACGAGCTGGACGTACAGCTGGGTCGCCCACGGCTCGCCGTCGACCACGATCAAGGTCCGCGCCACCGACGACAGCGGCAACATCGAGACCGCCGGGCGCCGGCGCGTACCGTCAACGTCACCTGCCCGTGCTCGATCTGGGGCAACGCCGTCACGCCGCCCGTCGCCGACGCCGGCGACCCGTCGCCGGTCGAGGTCGGCGTCAAGTTCAGGTCCGACACGCTACGGCACGGTCACGCGGCGTCCGCTTCTACAAGGCGGCCGCCAACACCGGCACGCACATCGGCAGCCTGTGGACGCGCCGACGGGCAGCGCCTCGCCCAGGCGACGTTCAGCGGGCGAGTCGGCGTCCGGCTGGCAGACGGTCACGTTCGCCAGCCCGGTCGCGATCCAGCCCGAACACGACCTACGTCGCGTCGTACTTCGCGCCCAACGGCCACTACTCCGCGACGCAGGACTACTTCTGTCGCGCGCCGTCCCCCGGCCCGCAGGGCGGCGCGATCCTCGACAGCCCGCCGCTGTCACGCCGTGCGCAACAGCGGCGACTGACGACGAACGGCGTCTACGCGTACGGCGGCGTCGAGCGTCGTTCCCGACGCGCTCGTACGGCGCCGGCAACTACTGGGTCGACGTCGCTGTTCACGCCGACGCCGGCGCCCGGCCAGGTCACGAACGTGACCGCCGCCGAGGGCGGCAGCACGTCGGCGAACGTCACGTGGACGCGCGCCGACGACGCGGCGGCACGCCGACGTCGTACAAGATCACGCCGTACATCGGCTCGACCGCGCAGACGCCCAAGACGGTCACCGGCAGCCGCCGACCAACGCCGACGGTCACGGGCCTGACGACCGGCACGACGTACACGTTCACCGTGCAGGCGCTCAACCCGAACGGCTCCGGCCCGGCGTCGGCGCAGTCCAACGCGGTGACGCCGCAGCGGACCGGTCGGCGCCGTCGGCACCGACGGGCGTCAAGGCGCAGCCGGCGCACCGCGCTCGGCGCGCGGTGACCTGGACCGCGCGCCGACTCCAACGGCGACAGCCCGATCACGTCGCTAGACGGTCACGCCGTACATCGGCTCGACCGCGCAGACGCCCGTGCAGGTCGGCGCCTCCGCGACGAGCGCCACCGTGACCGGGCCTGACCAACGGCACCACCTACACGTTCAAGGTCGCCGCGACGAACGGCGTCGGGACGGGCCCGGCGTCGGCCGCGTCGAACGCGGTCGACGCCGCAGTCGACGATCTTCGACTTCGCGACCCCGGCCGGCGCCGACTCCGCGGGCGATCCGCCGGTCGAGCTGGGCGTGAAGTTCACGGCCAGACTTCAACGGCTCGGTCACCGGCATCCGGTTCTACAAGGGCGCCGGCAACACCGGCACCCACGTCGGCAGCCTGTGGACCGCCTCGGGCACGCGGCTCGCGCAGGCGACGTTCACGAACGAGACGGCGAGCGGCTGGCAGACCGGCGACGTTCGCGACGCCGGTGTCGGTGACGGCGGACACGACCTACGTCGCGTCGTACTTCTCGCCCGCGGGCGCGTACACGGCGGCGAGCTGACGGCCTGGCGTCGCCGATCGACAACGGGCCGCTGCACACGGTCGCCAACTCCACGAGCCCGAACGGCGTGTACGCGTACGGCGCGACGAGCACGTTCCCGTCCAACAGCTACAACGGCGCCAACTACTGCGTCGACGTCCTGTACGCCCTGCCGCTGCCCGGCCAGGTGACGAACGTGACCGCAGCGCCCGCCGGGCACGGCGTCGGCGAACGTGAGCTGGTCGGCGCCGAGCTCCGGCGGCCCCGTGACCTCCTACAGGGTCACGCCGTACGTCGGCTCGACGGCGCAGACGCCCAAGACGGTCGACGGCGCCGAACACGAGCACGACGGTCACCGGGCTCACGACCGGGACGACCTACACGTTCACGGTCGAGGCCGTCAACGCGAACGGCGCCGGGCCCGGCGTCGGCGCGCGTCCAACGCGGTGACGCCGGCCGGAGCCGGTGGTCCCGGCCGCACCGACGAACGTCGTCGCCCGGCCGGCGACGGCGTCGGCGCGCGTCGACCTGGACGCTGCCGAGCGGCGACGGCGACAGCGCGATCACCGGCCAGACGGTGACGCCGTACATCGGCTCGACCGCGCAGACGCCGGTGTCAGGTCGGCGCGTCCGCGACCAGCGCGACGATCACCGGGCTCACCAACGGCACCACGTACACGTTCAAGGTCACGGCGACGAACGGCATCGGCACGAGCCCGGCGTCGGCGGCGTCCAACGCCGTGACGCCTGAGGCGACGATGTTCGACTTCGCGCACGCCGGCCACGATCGACTCCGGCGACACGCTGCCGGTCGAGCTCGGCGTGAAGTTCAAGGCCGACTTCAACGGCTCGGTGACCGGCATCCGGTTCTACAAGGCCGCCGGCAACACCGGCACGCACATCGGCAGCCTGTGGACGACGTCCGGCACCCGGCTCGCACAGGCGACGTTCACCAACGAGACGGACTCCGGCTGGCAGGCGGTGACGTTCTCCAGCCCGGTGAGCGATCACGCCCGGCACGACCTACGTCGCGTCGTACTTCGCCCCCAACGGCCACTACTCGGCGACGAACTTCGGGCTCGCGTCGGCGGTCGACAACGGGCTGCTGCACACGATCGCCGAACTCGCACCACCGGGAACGGCGTGTACGCCTACGGCGCGTCGAGCGCGTTCCCGGCGAACACGTACAACGCGGCCAACTACTTCGTCGACGTCCTGTTCGCGCCTGCCGGCGCGCCCGGCGCGCCGACCGGCGTGACCGCCACGGCGGGCAATGCCTCGGCGAGCGTGTCGTGGACGGCGCCGTCGTCCGGCGGCCCGGTGAGCTCGTACACGGTCACGCCCGTACATCGGCACGACGGCGCAGACGCCCAAGACGGTGAACGCCGCCGGCGACGAGCACGACGGTCACCGGGCTCACGCCGGGCCCGTCGTACACGTTCACGGTCCGCGCGCACGAACCCGAGCGGATCGGGCCCGGCGTCGGCGCCGTCCAACGCCGTGACGCCGACCGGCGCCGTGCGCGCCGGGCGGCGCCGACGGGCGTGACCGCGACCGGCCGACTCCAAGGCCGCGATCGTCAGCTGGACGCGCGCCGGCCAACGACGGCGGCAGCGCCGATCACCGGCTACACGGTGACGCCGTTCATCGGCGCGACCGCGCAGACGCCGGTCCAGGTGACCGGGTCGGCGACGAGCACGCGCGGATCACCGGGCTGACCAACGGGACGGGCTACACGTTCACGGTCAAGGCGACCAACGCGGCCGGCACCGGCCCGGCGTCGAGCGCCTCCGGCGCAGTCACGCCGCGGGCCTCGCTGATGGAGTCCGGCACGCCCGACACGGTCGACGCGGGCGATCCCGGCTCGGTCGTCCTGGGCACGAAGTTCACGTCCGACGTGGCGGGCACGGTGACCGGCATGCGGTTCTACAAGGCCGCGACCAACACCGGGACGCACGTCGGCGGCCTGTGGTCGCTCGACGGCACGCTGCTCGCGCAGGCGAGCTTCACGCACCGAGACCGGCTCCGGCTGGCAGGCCGTGACCTTCGCCTCGCCGGTCGCGATCACCGCGAACACCACGTACGTCGTGGGCTACCTCGCGCCGAACGGCCACTACTCGGTGAGCTCGGGCGCGTTCGGCAACCCGTTCGACAACCCGCCGCTGCATGCGCTCGCCAACGCGACCAGCGCGAACGGCGTCTATCGGTACAGCGCGAGCCTGGCGTTCCCGGCGAGCGACTTCAACGCGACGAACTACTGGGTGGACGTCCTGTTCGCTCCGGGGAGCTAGAACATGACCAAGCTCGTCAACAGGCTCGTGCCTGATCGCTGGGCTCGGAGCCGCGATGCTGTTCGCGGCCTGCGGCTCCGGCGACGGCAGCAGCTCCGGCAAGCCGGCGGCGGGGAGCCCGGAGAACCCGCTCGTCGCCCACACGCAGCCCGAGACGGGCACATCCGCCGGCGCGCACTCGCCGGGCCGGTCCAACGAGGCGTCGGCGAAGCCGCAGGGCTCGACGAACACGGTCCCCGGCGAGCCGAGCACGTCGAAGAGCCAGAGCGGCAAGCCGAAGGCGCCGGGCTACGACACGCTTGCTCGAGAGCCAGACCAAGCATCCGACGGACCGCTTCTCCCCCTGCAACCTCGTCAGCGAGGTCCAGGCGCGAGCGATCCTCGGCGCGCGCGATCCTGCAGCCGCTCGAGGCGCCGCAGGGACCGACCTGCATCTACCGCACGCAGACCGGCAAGACGTTCATCAGCCTGGCCGTGCAGTCGCTGAAGTTCAACTCCCTCAAGCGCCAGCTGGACAAGCGCGAGGCCGTGACGGTCTCGGATCGCACGGCCTACTGCGGCTTCTACGGCCAGAAGATGCTCTACGCGCCGCTCAACGACGGCCGCGTGCTCAGCGTCGCGGCGCCGTGCGGCGGTCGCGAAGCAGTTCGCGGCCAAGGCCGTGCAGAGCCTCGACTGACCGTCCACTCAGTGAAAGAACCGCGAATTGGCCGCCGTTAGGTCAATGAAGGGCTTTCGCCGAATGAACGAGGACACGATGAAGATAGGTGTGGTGGGGCTGGGTTACGTCGGGTTGCCGCTGGCCGTCGCTTTCTGCGAGGCCGGGCACTCGGTCATCGGCGTGGACACCGAGCGCTCGCGCGTGGACGCGCTTGCGCGCGGCGAGAGCCACATCGAGGACATCTCCGACGAGCGCCTGCGTGGCGTCCTCTCGAGCTTCCAGCCCACCCTCCGGTACGCGGAGCTGTCCCAGGCCGAGGCGGTCATCATCGCGGTCCCGACGCCGCTGACCGCCAACCGCGAGCCGGACCTCGGCCCGCTGACGGCGTCCGCGAGCGCGCTCGCGACGGTGCTGCAGCGCGGCCAGCTCGTCGTGCTCGAGTCGACCACCTACCCCGGCTACACGCGGGAGCGCCTGGTCCCTCTGCTCGAGGAGTCGGGCCTCGCCGCGGGCAGCGACTTCAACGTCGCCTTCTCCCCCGAGCGAGTCGATCCGGGCCGGACCGACTACACGCTGCGCACCACCGCGAAGGTCGTCGGCGGCCTCACCCAGGCCTGCCTCGACCGCGCGATCGCGCTCTACGGTCACGTCTGCGACCACGTCGTCCCGGTCACGACCACCGACTCGGCGGAGCTGACGAAGCTCCTCGAGAACATCTTCCGCTCGGTCAACATCGCCCTGGTCAACGAGATGGCGATCCTGTGCGACCGCATGGGCATCGACATCTGGGAGGTCGTCGACGCCGCCTCGACCAAGCCGTACGGGTTCATGCGCTTCGAGCCGGGCCCGGGCATGGGCGGCCACTGCCTGCCGGTCGACCCGTTCTACCTGTCCTGGCGCGCACGCGAGTTCGACGTCCAGACCGAGTTCATCGAGCTGGCCGGCGAGGTCAACCAGCGCATGCCGCATTTCTGCGTCGAGAAGATCGGCCGGGCGCTCAATGACCACGCCAAGGCCGGTGCGCGGTCGCCAAGGTCGCGATCGTGGGCGTGTCCTACAAGGCGGGCGTGGGCGACTCCGCGAGGCGCCGGCGCTGAAGATCATGCGCCTGCTCACCGAGCACGGGGCCGAGCTCGTCTACCACGACGACTTCGTTCCCGCCCTGCCGCAGTTCGGACTCGAGTCCCAGCCGCTCGAGGCCGCGCTCGAAGACTGCGACGTGGCCGTGATCGTGACGGTGCACCCCGGGCTCGACGTCGACATGATCGTCGAGCGCGCCCCGCTCGTCGCCGACTTCCGCGGAGCCACGGCGGGCATCGCCGCCGGCAACGCGGTCCGGCTCTGAGGGCTCGGGACCGGAGCACGGCAGCATGTATCAGGTCTCAGACTCGACCGCCGTCCTCCGGGCACACCGCACGCTGCTCGCGCGCGGCAAGACGGCGGGCGCGCGGATTCCGCGCACCGTCGTCCTCCTCGGCCTCACGAGCCTGTTCACGGACATCTCGTCCGAGATGGTGGTCGCCGTTCTGCCGCTGTACCTGGTGTACATCGGCGGCTTCTCGCCGCTGGCGTTCGGCCTGATCGACGGCCTCTACAACGGCGCGACGGCCTTCGTCGGCCTGGCCGCCGGCTTCATCGGCGACCGCTGGCGGCGCCACAAGGAGGTCGCGATCACCGGCTACGGGCTATCCGCCGTCTGCAAGATCGGGCTCGCGGCGGTCGGAACCGCACTGTCGGCGATCGGAGCGATCGTGCTGCTCGACCGCGCCGGCAAGGGCATCCGCACAGCGCCGCGGGACGCGATGATCTCCTTGTCGACGCCGCGCAAGCAGCTCGGTGCCGCGTTCGGCGTGCACCGGGCCTTGGACACCACGGGCGCGATGCTCGGCCCGCTCGTGGCATTCGCGCTCCTGGCGATCGCTCCGCTTGCGTTCAACTCGCTCTTCGTGATCAGCTTCCTGTTCGCGCTGGTCGGCGTCGCGATCCTCGTGCTGTTCGTGCAGCCGCGGCGCGCCGAGGCCGACGCGGTGGAGCCGGCGCGCCAGGCGTCGCTGCGCGGCGCCTTCGCGCTCGTGCGGCATCCCGCGTTTCCGCGCGCCTGCTGCTTGCCGGCGGCGCACTCAGCCTGGCCACGGCGAGTGACGCATTCATCTTCCTCGCGCTGCAGGAGAAGGTCGGTCTCGGGACGTCGGTCTTCCCGCTGCTGTTCGTCGGCAGCTCGACGACCTTCATGCTTCTCGCGGCGCCCATGGGCCGCCTGTCGGACCGCGTCGGCCGCGGCAAGGTGCTGCTCGCCGGCTACGCGCTGCTGCTGAGCGTCTACGTCGCTGCTCCTGGTGCCCGCCGCCGGCGTGACGCTACTGCTGGTCACGCTCGGACTCCTGGGCACGTACTACGCGGCGACCGACGGCGTGCTGATGGCACTCGGAAGCGCGGTCGTGCCCGAGGACGTTCGCGGCAGCGGCCTCGCGCTCCTACGGACGGTCACGAGCGGCGCACGGCTGCTCGCGTCGGTGATCTTCGGCGCCATGTGGACGCTGTGGAGCATCGACACGGCGATCGCCTGCTTCGGCGGCGCGCTGATCGCCGCGGGCGTACTGGCGGCGGTGCTTCTCGCACGTACGCCAGAATCAGTGCATGGCGGTTCGTAGCCGAACGACGATCTTCGCGGCTCTCATCGTCGCCTGCCTGATCGCCGGCGGCCTTGCGATCGTCGCCGGCCTGGACCAACAGGACCCGCGGGTCGAGACCTCCGCGGCGTCGCGCAAGGTCCTTTCCACCGCGAAGGCGGACGGGCAGGCGATGGTCGTCTACCGGAGCCTGGACCCCAAGGGCCAGGTGGCCGTGGCGCCGCTCCAGGATGCCGGCGGCAAGCCGACGTTCGAGCCGATGAGCTGCGACCGCGTGTACTTCGCGGCGGCCCAAGGCATCTGCGTCTCCCGCGGCAAGGCGCTGACGGGCGGCTATGGCGCCAAGCTCTTCGGCACGAACCTCGAGGTCGCCCATGACATCGGCCTTGACGGCATCCCGAGCCGTGCCCGTGTCTCGGACGACGGCCGCTACGGCGCGGTGACGATGTTCGTTTCCGGGCACTCCTACGCGGCCGCCGGCAGCTTCTCGACCGCGACGACCCTGATCGACATGGCTCGCGGGGAGAAGATCGCCAGCCTCGAGGACTTCACGGTCTCGCGCGACGGCAAGCAGGTGACCGCGGTCGATCAGAACTACTGGGGCGTCACGTTCGACCGCCAGGACAGCGACCGCTTCTACGCCACGCTCGCCACGGGTGGTAAGACGTATCTGATCCAGGGGTCTGTCAGCGGCCGTGTGGCCCACGTGATCCACGAGAACGTCGAGTGCCCCTCCATCTCCCCGGACGGGACGCGCGTGGCTTACAAGCGCCGTACGGGCTCCAGGAGCGATCCCTGGCGTCTCACCGTGCTCGACCTGTCGACGATGAACGAGACACCGCTGGCCGAGACTCGTTCGATCGACGACCAGGCCGAATGGCTCGATGACGACCACGTGCTGTACGGGCTCGACGCCCAAGTCTGGTCCGTCCCGGCCGACGGCGGCGGCAAGCCCGAGCGCTTCATCGCCGCGGCGGACTCCCCCGTTGTCGTCCGCTGGTAGCGGGATCATTCGCCCAGCGTCAGCCGGGACCTATACGTTCGTATAGGTTTTGGCCGGGATTGATCAAACACCGTGGAATCCATGCCGATGCGGGGTATGAGGCCGACGTGACGAACTACGAGGACAGTCGCTGATGCTGGTCCTGGCGACGATTGTGATCGTCTGGATCGCGTTGGCGACCGTGTTCGTCGCGGCATGCATCTCAGCCGCACGGGCCGACCGCCGTGCCGAGGCGCGGACGATCCGAGCGCACCGGACGATCACGCTCGCGCACATCCGCCGCGGCACCGATCGTCCGCGCCTTAGGTCTCTGGTCTAAGCAGCAAGCGTGACGGCCGCTTGCGCGCCGTGTGCTCATGGGGGAGCCCCGCCCAACTTGTAGATGGGCGGTTGGCGGCCGATGGCGGAGTGTCGGCGGCAAATGAGGGGATCGCGTTCCGGTACCGGGCCGGGATCGCGTGGCGGGATCTGCCGCCGCGGTTCGGGCCGTGGCAGACGGTGCGGAACCGGCACGCCCGGTTCAGCCGGGACGGCACCTGGGACCGGATCCTGACCGCGCTGCCGGCCGGTGACGACGCCGGCGGGCACCCGCGCTGGGCGGTCGCGGTCGACTTCACGATCACCAGGCGCACCAGCACGCCACCAACACCGCCGCGGTGGCCGTCCCGTCCTGCTGCGACACCACCGCCTACAAGGCCGCAACGTCGTCGAACGCGCCTTCAACCGTTTCAATAGGCCTGGCGTGCCCTGGCCACCCGGTACGACAAGCGCGCTCTGATCTATCACGGCGCCGCCGTCCTGCGCTCGGTCCTGATCTGGCTCACCGCCAATTAGCTAGGCGCGGGTGGGGGCCGAGGAACGACTCCTGGACACCGGAGGCCTCGACAACCACCAGCCTCCAGGGAGGCCCTATGAACAACCTGCTCTGGAGCTACACCTAAGCCCTGCCCACGCAAACCGAGTGGCGGACTCGAGGCTGGATCGCCCGCACGGGACGGACCGATCAGCGGCCGGTGGTCCGGGCGATCCTCGTGCTCGTTCTGAGCTCTCGAGGGCTCGTCGACGTTATGCCGCTGCCCGAGCGATGACGTGGTCGAGGAGCAGTCGCGTGCGAAACCGCGCCGCCGACTTTATGTGCCGCGTGGCCTAGACGTTGCCGCGTGCGCGCGACGTGGCGCACGGTGCGCAGCAGGACCTTGAAGTCCAGCCACAGCGACCAGTTCGCGACGTAGAGGTAGTCGATGCCGACCATCTCCTGCATCGGCACGCGGGCGCCGAGGATCTGCCACGGCCCGGTCATGCCGGGCGTGAGGTGCAGGCGGCTGCGGTCGAGACCGAACACCTGCGCGTCCTCGTCGGTGACGAGCGGACGCGGCCCGACGAGGCTCATCTCGCCCCGCAGGACGTTGAAGAGCTGCGGGAGCTCGTCGAGCGACGTCTTGCGCAGGAAGCTGCCCGACGCGCGTCACGCGCGGGTCGTCGGTGATCTTGAACATGCCCGTCGCCGACCTCGTTGAGGTCGCGGAGCTCGTCCTTCTTCTCGTCCGCGTCCACGACCATCGAGCGGAACTTGAGGATGCGGAAGTGCTGCGCCGTCACGGCCCACGCGCACCTGGCGGAAGAGGATCGGGCCCTTGCAGTCGAGCCGGATGGCGATCGCGATCGACCGCCATGATCGGGGCGACGGCGAGCACGCCGATCGAGGTGGCCACCAGGTCGAAGGCGCGCTTGAGCGCCCGCGAGGAGCGGCGAAAGACCGAACGGCCGGACGCCGAGCATGGTCAGCCCGTCGACGTCCTCGAACTCGACGGACGATCCGACGACCTCGAGCATCCGCGGCAGGACGCTCACGCGTACGCCGGTGGCCTTGGCGATCCGGATCAGCTCGACGACGCCGCCGGCGTCAGCCGTCGTCGGAGCGATGATCATTCGGTGGATATGGAGGTCGCGCACGATCTGGCGCAGACTCTCCAGGCTCCCAAGCTTGTTGATGTCGTCGTCCTCGAGCGGGAGCGTCGCTATGACCGCCGAGCGCGCGCCGCTGGACGCAAGCTTCTCGCGCACGCGATCGGCGCGGGCGCGGATCGCCGACGACCAGGCAGCGCTCGAGTAGCCGATCCGCGGCCGTCGAGCCCGCGAACGGCGATCCGCGCCGCCGAGGATGGCGACGAAGCTGAAGCCCCACAGCGCGGCGATCTCGCTCGCCGACCAGCGCGTGATCGAAGACCAGCGGCCCGAGGATCGTCACGGAGAGCGCGTACAAGCCCGGTGAGCTGGGCGAGCGCCGGCACCTCATCGAGGGTCGACCGCACGATCTGGAGCTGATCGCGGTCATACAGGCCGGCGATCTTGAAGAGCACGACGATGAGCGGCAGGCCCGCGAGGACGGCGAGCGCCGGGGCGCGCGTCCGCCGAGCATCGTGAAGACGACGGTGAGCGCAGCGGCGGCCGCGGCGAGATCGCCGAACGCAAGGAGCCGGCGACGGCGCGCCTCGCGGCGCAGCAGGGATGGCAGCGCGTGCTCGTCGGCGTCCTTGGCACTGATACCTGGCGCCGGGAATGGAACGAGCGACCCATACGACGAGCCGAAGCGCCCTGCGACGGCGCCATCCGGCCCGATGGTCTCGTGGATCGTGAGCTTCGCAGCGAGTTGCGGCGTCATTTCCTTACGTCGTCTCTGACGGCTTCGGCCTACGCCCGTGTAGGCCCTGCTGGTGCATCAACGTCGCTGCCCTTTAGGAACTTCCTCGCGAAATGGACGTTCGTCCCGGCGTCCCGTCGCGTGAGCAGCGGATGTGGCACGAAGCGACACTACGGCGGGGCGCGCGCGGCACCCATAGCCGTCCGTATAGGTTTTGCGCGAGACGCCTGAGCGACGCTGAAGCGCGGCGCTACTCGACCGTGACGGTCTTCGCCAGGTTGCGCGGCTGGTCGACGTTCAGCCCGCGCAGGCGCGCGATCCGGTAGGCGAGCAGCTGCAGCGGGATGACCGCGAGCAGCGGCTGGAGCATCCAGTCGGCCTCCGGGATCCGCAGCACCGCGTCGGCGTGCGGCACGACCGCGTCGCCGCCGACGGCGATGACGCGCCGCGCCGCGCGCGCGGACCTCCTGCATGTTCGAGATGACCTTCTCGAGCACCGGCGAGTCGGTGCGCGACGACGACGACCGGCGTGCCCTCGTCGAGCAGCGCGATCGGGCCGTGCTTCATCTCGCCCGCCGCGTACGCGTCGGTCGCGGTGTAGGAGATCTCCTTGAGCTTGAGCGCGCCCTCGAGGCACACCGGCAGGCCGATGTGGCGGCCGAGGTAGAGGAAGAACGTCGCGTCCTTGAAGCGCTCGGCGACGCGGTCGACCGGCCTCCGAGCCGGCGTCGAGCAGCTCGCGCGATGGCGTGCGGCAGGCGCTTGAGCTGGCCGACCAGCTCGCGCAGCCGCTCGTGCGTCGAGCGTGCCGCGCAGCTCGGCGGCGCGCAGCGCCAGCAGGTACATCGCGGCGACCTGGGCGGTGAACGTCTTGGTGGCGGCGACCGAGATCTCCAGGCCCGAGCGCGTGAACAGCACGCCGTCGGCGTCGCGCGTGGCCTGCGAGCCCATGATGTTGGTGACCGCGATCACGTTCGCGCCGCGCTCGCGCGCGAGCCGCATGGCGGCCAGCGTGTCGGCGGTCTCGCCCGACTGGGTGATGCCGATGACGAGGTCGCCGGGGCCGACGATCGGGTTGCGGTAGCGGTACTCGGACGCGATGTCCATCTCGACCGGCACGCGCGCCCACTCCTCGATCGCGTAGCGGCCGATCAGGCCCGCGTGGTAGGAGGTGCCGCAGGCGACGATGACGATCCGGCGGCAGTCGCGCAGCAGCTCGTCGTCGAGCTCCGGGAGGTCGACGCCGTCGGGGCGCGCCGTGCGGTCGGCGATCGTCTCGGCGACGGCGTCCGCCTGCTCGTGGATCTCCTTGAGCATGAACGTCTCGTAGCCGCCCTTCTCGGCCTCCTCGGCGTCCCAGTCGATCGTCTCGATCGCGCGCTCGACGGGCACGCCGGCGGCGGTGAAGAACTCGACGCCCTCGGGGCGCACGACGACGATCTCGTCGTTCTCGATGAACTGGACGTCGCGGGTGTGGGCGAGGAAGGCGGGGATGCCGGAGGCGAGGAACTGCTCGCCGTCGCCGCGGCCGACGATCAGCGGGCACTCCTTGCGGGCGCCGACGATGCACGCCGGGCTCGTCGGCGGCGACCGCGACGAGCGCGTAGTGGCCGCGCAGGCGGTTGTAGGCGAGCCGGACGGCCTCGGCCAGGTCGCCGGTCTCCTCGAGCTCGCGCGCGATCAGGTGCGCCATGACCTCGACGTCGGTCTCGGACGTGAACTCGACGCCCGTCGGCCAGGAGCTCCTGCTTGAGCTCCATGAAGTTCTCGACGATGCCGTTGACCACGATGTGGACGCGGTTGTCCGTCGTCGAAGTGCGGGTGCGCGTTGTCCTCGCTCACGCGGCCGTGCGTGGCCCAGCGCGTGTGGCCGATGCCGGTGGTGGCGGGCGGCGCGAGCACGGCGACGCCGCCCGGACTCGGCCTCGCGCCTCGTCGACGGCGGCGCGCAGCGCGCTCAGGTTGCCGACCGCGCGGATCGAGTCGAGCTCGACCGTCCGCCTGGATCGAGATGCCCGCGGAGTCGTACCCGCGGTACTCGAGCTTTTGAAGACCGGCGAGGAGGATCTCCTGCACCGGGCGCTGTCCGACGTAGCCGACGATGCCGCACATGGGCCCGGCCTCCTTTCGCACGTTCGGTCCAACCCTGGACGGGCCGCCATTCTAGACGCGGGCTGCGTGTCCTCCGAGGTAGCCTGCCGATGCGGCCGGTCTTCCCCCTAGCCGAATGGGCAGGATCCAAGAGCGGTAGCCTTCATGCGCGCCGGCCGGACCGTTGTGTCGGTGTCGTGATGGTGATCGATCTCTCTCTCTGACGACCTGATGGCGGCCCGTCGCGACCGGCCGCTGCTGCTCGTCTGCTCGTCGGGCGGCCACCTCATGCAGATGCACGCGCTGCGCGAGGCGTGGGAGCCGTACGACCGCGTCTGGGTGACGTTCGACAAGTCCGACGCGCGCTCGCTGCTCGCGGGCGAGCACGTGGTGCACGCGTTCGGTCCGACGAACCGGAACATCCCGAACACGCTGCGCAATCTGCGCCTGGCCTTCAGGGTCCTGCGCAGCGTGCGCCCCGCCGCGATCATGACCACCGGCGCGGGCGTTGCGGTGCCGTTCGCGTGGGTCGGGCGACTGCTGGGCGTGCCGACGATCTACATCGAGAGCTTCACGCGCATGAACGAGCTGTCGCTGAGCGCGCGGATGATCGCGCCGGTCGCGCAGCGGATGTACGCGCAGTGGCCGGAGCTGACCGGCCGCCGCGGCGCGGTCTTCGCCGGCAACGTCTTCGCGGAGTGAGGCCGTGATCGTCGCGACGCTCGGAACCAACGAGCAGACGTTCGACCGGCTCGTGCGCGCGATCGCCCGGCTCGAAGGCGACGAGCCGATGCTCGTCCAGTACGGGTCCTCGCAGGAGCCGCACGGACGCGGCGAGTGGATCGACTTCCTGTCCTTCGACGAGCTCGCCGACCACATGCGCGCGGCCCGCGTCGTCATCTGCCACGCCGGCGTCGGCTCGATCATGCTCGCCCGTCGCTGCGGCAAGCGGCCGATTGTCGTCCCGCGGCGCCTGCACCTCGGCGAGGCGGTCGACGACCATCAGCTCGCCGTCGCCCGGCGTCTGCACGCGGCCGGGTTCGTGACGCTCATCGAGGACGAGAGCCGCTTGGCCGAGCTGGCCGCCGCGGCCGACGGCGACGGCACGCCGGGGCGCATCGGCGGCTCGCTGTCGGGTGCCTCAGCGCTTGCGGAGGACATCCGCGGCTTCCTGCGCGAGGCCGGTCTCAGAGCCCTGCTGGATACGGACGGATGACGTCTCCCACAACGACCGCGAGTAGGGGAAGGCGAACTCCGGGTTGTCGCTCCGGAACACGCCATCGACCGCGGCGCCGCTCGGATACATCGCGTCGCCCTTGGCGTACTCCTTGTAGCCGCGATCGAGCTTGAACCATAGGTCGGGAACGCCGATCCGTTCGCTCGCCAGCATCGCGGTGGGCTTGGACCGCCCCCGACCGCCACAGACCCGAAGCCAGCAGCACGTAATGGTTGACCTGGTGGATCCGGTACGAGTCGTACGCGTAGAGGGCCGAGCTGCGCGGGCCGCCGGCGTCGACTGAATCGAGCTCCTTGAGCATGCCCAGCGCTCCCTTGTTCGGGAGCTGCGCGCAGCCGGAGACGATAATGCCGGCCTGCCCGTTCGAGCTCGGCACGCCCACCCCGTCGTTAAGGCCGCAGTTGACCCGTACCCCGAACGTGTCGTCCGTGAGGTGACGGAACAGCGCCATCGGATCATTGAGCGAGAAGCCGTAGTAGCGGAAGCCATGCACCGCCTGCTCGAGCTGCGCGCCGGTTGGGGCGTGCGAGGACGGGTGCTCGGCGCGCCATGTGAACGTCTGGACCAGGTTCGTCAGGCCGGCGGCCCGCGCGGCCGCGACGAACGCATCGTTGTTGTAGCCGTCCAACACCGCCTGTGCCTGGCTGCCGCCGCCGAAGTAGCCGGGAGCAACCACAAGCATGCCCACCATGCCCTCGAGGTAGTTCGGGTTCCAGTCGCGATCGACGTTGTCGTCGCCGTCGACGGTGTACTGCTGGCTGTGGGCGACGACGAACGGGTTGCGGTCAGAGGTCGTGAACGCCGAGCCGACGAGAGCCCCGGTCATCACGAGGTCGATCTTGTGCCGCTCGTCGGCGCTCAATTGGTTCCACACCCTGGGCGTATGCCGCACAACCGCGAACATCCCGGTGACCCAGCGCTCGTGCTGGGTGGGGTAGCCGCCGTTCGCCGCGGGCTCGTGGCCGCCGGCGATCGTGTTCCGGATCTGCTCGAGTAGACGCGCGTCGGCGCTCGTGTCGCCGGCGTACGACGCGGCCGCGAGCACCATGCTCGCCCCGCCGCCGAATCCCTCGTTGGTGTACGCGTCGCCGGGATAATCCTTGTCGTAGCGGATGAATCCGGCTTTGCGCGCGGCAGCTACGACGGCAGGCGACGGCGGGCGCAGGGCCGCGCCGGCCCCAAGGGCAGCGCCCGGATCCGCCGGCCCCCCGGGCGCCCCGGTGACCGGTGCACCGGCGCCGAACGCGAACGCCGCCACGCGGCAGCGGCGGCTGCCGACGCCGCCGTGCCACCGTGCCGGCAGCGTGCGGGCGGGGCGCACGCGCACGTGGCAGCGCCGCGCCGGCGGGCGGGAGCCAGCCTACCGCCGGTGCCGAGTACCGCGGCCAGTATCGCCGGCCCGCGTGGACGCGCACGCGAGCGATCCTCACGGTGTTCCAGCGGCCGCGCTTCACCGCGCGCCGCTTGCCGCGCGTCATGCGGCGGCCCGGCCGGCCGTGGTTGTCGCGATATAGCGCCACCTGCAGCGTCTTGGCCCGCGACCGGCGGTGGACGAAGACGCCGACGAGCCGACGCGCCCCGACGCTCGCGCGGAGGCCAGCGTCGCGCCACCGCGGCCCGCGGCCCCACGGCACTCACGCGCTGCCCGAGGCGCTTGGCCCCTAGCGGCGGTCGCGCCGCGCCGGCGACTCCTGGCGTGGCGGCCACGGCAAGCAATGCGATGACGACGATGGCAGCAGGGCGGGTGCGAACGAGCATTTCCGTCTCTGATCGGAAACGGTGCCGCCACGCTCCAGGATTCCCCTACCTCGACCCGCCAAAGGCGCCCGGCGGCCAGCAGACTAGTACAACGGGCGTGGAGCGCTCGCCCAGCGGCAGCAGCGCCAGCCCGGCGCCGCGCGCGTCGCGCACGACTGCGGCGGTCACGTCGAGGACGAAACGCTCGCGGTCGGGCTGCGCCGGCCAGCGGTCGAAGTCGTGCAGGAGCACGACGCCGCCGCCTGCCGCCACGACGTCGTGCGCGACTCTCTCGGGGTCCGGCAGCGTGGCGTGGGTGTCGCCGGAGTCGTGCGTCCACCAGCACAGCGGCGCTCGGCGGCGCCCGACGGCGGCCAGCGTCGGGGCCGACAGCTTGCCGTGCGGGGGCCGGAAGAGCCCGTCGCGCGGCACCCAGGGCGCGAGCGTCGCGAAGCCCCGCTCGATGTCGCGCACCGCTGTCCACGGCGCCGTTTTCCACGCGTGCCGGTGATCGTGGGTGTGACAACCGATCTCGTGACCGTCGGCGCGTGCGCGGTCGAGTAGGTCGGCGCCCGGTGCAGGCGTTGCGGCCGACGCGAAGAACGTCGCCCGCACGCGTTCCTCGGCGAGCAGGTCGAGCACGCGCGCGGTGAGCTCGCGCCCCGGCCCGTCGTCGTAGGTGAGCGCCACCGCGCGCGCCGCCGCACAGCGCCGGCGCAGCCGCCGCCGCCCGACCCGCGGCAGCACCACCGGCGCGAGCGCAGGCCGCGAGAGCGCCGGCCCCCCAACCGGATGCGGCGGCCATCACGGGGCGTGCCCTGCGCGAGCATGCGGCCGCAGCCGCTGCTCGTCCCGCACGCGCGCGACCACGTCGCGCTCCGAGCAGCGCTCGCTGCGCGTCCACGCGGCCTTGGCGTAGCCCCACACCATGCCGACGGCGGCGGGATCGCGCAGCGCGCGATACCCCGAGCGCAGCAGCAGGTAGCTCGGTCGGTAGCCCATGTACCAGGCCGCCGCGCCCTACCGGGCGTGGTGGGCCATGCGGTCGCGCTCGCGGCCGCCCACGGCCCGGTGATGGCGGAAGCCGAACTCGAGGAACGTCGCCGAGCGATACCCGCGCAGGCGGGCCTTGACCTCGTCGATCCCGTCCCAGCCCATCTTCGGCTCCAGCGTCATCACGTCCTGCAGGCGGATCCAGCGATACGCACGCGAGGCCCCCCGAGGGTGCGTCGCGGCGACCTTCTGGCGCTCCCACGTGCCGTCGGCGCGCTGCTCGTAGCAGGCGCCACCCGCGATGCCCAGGTCGGGCTCCGCCGCGAACCTTGCCAGCAGCGCCTCGAAGTACCCCGGATCGAACGAGGTGTCGGCATCGACCTTGACGACGACGTCGACGGGTTCCAGCAGCGAGTTGATGCCCTGCCGGAACGCGAGGAGGTCGCGTCCCTCGGCGCGGCCGTCGGCAAGCTCGCCGGGCTCGGCCTTGCGCGGGGCCGGGTGAATCCAGGGATGTGCCTCGGCGAGCGATGCGGCGAGCTGGAGCGTGCCGTCCTCCGAACCGTCGTCGACAATCACCCACGCGCTCGGGAGGTGCGTCTGGGCGACCACCGAGCCCGACAGGCGCTCGAGGTTGTCCCGCTCATTGCGCGCCGGCGTGATGAGCGCGTACGTGAGCGCGCTCACCGGCGCAGATCCGGTCCCAGCCATGCGGCCATTCTAGGTCCGCCTTCGGGATTCCTCCACCGAAACTAGACCTCCGCTCAGGCCAGCTCGGACTCGACGAGCGCGACGAGCCGGGCGCAGACGCGTCGGCCTCGTCCGCCGTCGGCGCCTCGACCATCACGCGCACGAGCGGCTCGGTGCCGCTCGGGCGCAGCAGCACGCGGCCGCGGCCCTCGAGCGCGGCCGCCTCGCGCTCGACGGCCGCGTGCGACCTCGGCCGTCGCGTGCTCGAGCGCCTCGCGGTCGCGCACGCGCACGTTGACGAGCTTCTGCGGCAGCTTCTCCATCGCGCGGCGCTCGGCGAGGTCGCCGCCGCCGAGCGCCTCGAGCGTGAGCAGCGCCGACGGCGATGCCGTCGCCGGACGGGCACGAAGCCCATGTCGATGATGTGGCCGGACTGCTCGCCGCCGAGCGCCCAGTCGCGCTCGCGCAGCGCCTCGAGCACGTAGCGGTCGCCGACCGGCGTGGTCGCGACCTCGATGCCCGCGCTCGCGCATCGCGGCGTGGAAGCCGTAGTTGGTCATCACCGTCACGGCGACGCCGCGCGCACGCCCTTGCGCAGGTGCAGCGCGGCGAGCGCGATCAGCTCGTCGCCGTCGACGACCGCGCCGGTGCGGTCGACGGCGAGCACGCGGTCGCCGTCGCCGTCGAACGCGAAGCCGACGTCGTGGTCGCCCTCGGCCATCGCGCGCCCGCAGCGCGCTCGAGGTGCGTGGAGCCGCAGCCGTCGTTGATGTTGCGCCCGTCGGGCGCGGCGGCCAGCACGTCGACGTCGCGCGCCGAGGCGGCGGAAGATCTCCGGCGCGGCCGCGTACGTCGCGCCGTTGGCGCAGTCGAGCAGCACGCGGCGGCCGGTGAGGTCGAGGTCGGCGAAGCGCTCGTGCAGCGCGCGCAGGTAGTCCTCGAGCGCGCCGTGGAAGCGGCGGACGCGGCCCGATGCGCGGGCTGATCGCGCGGCGGCGCGGTCGAGCGTCCGCCTCGATCTCCACCTCGGCCGCGTCGGAGAGCTTGTAGCCGTCGCCGCCGAAGAACTTGATCCCGTTGTCGCGCGTACGGGTTGTGCGAGGCGCGAGATGACGACGCCGAGGTCGAACCCGTAGCGGCCGATCAGCAGCGGCGCGCCCGGCGTCGGCAGCACGCCGCCGAGCAGCGCGTCGCCGCCGGCCGCGGCGATGCCGGCGGCCACCGCGGCCTCGAGCATCTCGCCCGACTCGCGCGTGTCGCGGATGACGAGCACCCGCGGCGCGGCCGTCGGGCGCGACGCGCGCCGTCGCCGCGCGGGCCAGCGCGAGCGCCAGCTCGGCGGTGAGGAACTCGCCGGCGACGCCGCGGACGCCGTCGGTGCCGAACAGCTTGCGGGCGGCGGCGGGCGCCGCGTCCACTAGCGCTTCGAGAACTGCGGCCGCTTGCGGGCCTTCTTGAGGCCGGCCTTCTTGCGCTCCTTCACGCGCGCGTCGCGCGTGAGGAAGCCGCGGCGCTTGAGCTCGGACGCGCAGGTTCGGATCGGCCTCGATGCAGCGCGCGCGAGATGCCGTGGCGCAGCGCGCCGGCCTGGGCGGACACGCCGCCGCCGTGCATCGTGGCCACGACGTCCATGCGGTTCTCGTAGCCGACGGTCTCCAGCGGCTGGCGGATGTTGCGCTGCAGCGTGTGCGCGCGGGAAGAAGACGTCGAGCGTCCGGCCGTTGATCGTGTAGGCGCCGGTGCCGGGCTTGAGGATCACGCGCGCGACGGCCGTCTTGCGCTTGCCGGTCGCGCGTGTAGCGGGCGCCGGCGCGCCGAGGTCGATCGCCGCGTCGGCGATCGGCTGCGGCTAGGCCTCCTCGTCGTCGGCCTCGCTCGGCGGCTCCTCGTCCTCGTCCTCGCTCCAGCGCGACTCGCCGCGGTAGAGCGTCCTCGCCCTCGCGGACGATGTCGACCTCGAGGTCGGCGCCGGGGATCGCCGGCTTGACGCGCGGGGTCTCCTCGATCTCGTCCTCGGCTCCTCCTCGGTGACGACCTCGTCGCCCTCGACGACGACCTCCTCGGCCGCGGGCTGCGGCGCCTCGGCCTCGGCCTCGGCTCGGCGGCGCTCGGCCTCGGGCTCCGGCGGCGGCTCGTCGGCCTCCGGCTGGGCGTCTCGGCCTCGGCCTCCGGCGTCTCCTCGGCGTCGGCCTCGGGCTGCTCGCTCGGGCGTCTCTTCGGGCTCGTCGGCTTCTCGTCCTCGGCCATCAGGTCTTGATCTCCATCGGTTGCGGCTTCTGCGCCGCGTGCGGGTGCTCGGGGCCCGCGTAGACCTTCAGCTTGGTGAGCTGCTTGCGCGCCAGGCGGTTGCGGGGCAGCATCCCCCGACGGCGAGGCGGATGACCTCCTCGGGCCGGCGCTCGAGCATGTCGTTGAGCGTGCGCGACTTCAGGCCGCCCGGGTAGCCGGAGTGGCGGTGGTAGAGCTTCTCGGTCGCGCTTGTTGCCGGTCACCGCGATCTTCTCGGCGTTCACGACGACGACGAAGTCGCCGGTGTCGACGTGCGGCGTGTAGGTGGGCTTGCGCTTGCCGCGCAGCGCGTCGGCGATCTGGGTCGCCAAGCGGCCCAGGGTCTGGCCCTCGGCGTCGACGAGCAGCCAGTTGCGCTCGCGGTCCTGTGGGGTGGCGACGTAGGTCTTCAAGGCGGCCGGACCATGATAGCCAGCGGGGTCAGGTGGCGCCGTCCGCGCGCGCGTGCATATACTGCCGCGCGTTCACAGATACGGCCGAATCCACCTCGGACGGGTGGATCGGGGGAACCGTCGTTCTGGGGCGAATCCAGGGCAGTGCCGCCTGGTAGCGCACGTCGTGCGCGAGCCCGTCAGCTAACCCCGTAGGCCGCTTAATGAGCAGGAGCGGATGGCGCGCCACCGGGGGATGGCCGCGACACGTCGCGGATGGACAACCGCATATGCCGCAGGGTTGACCGCCGCCACGGCGCTCGTGCTCGCCTCACCCGCCGCTGCCCAGGGGACCGGCGGACGTCCGTCGAGGCATCACCACCTCAACCACAGCTCTCCGCACCGCCGCCCGGCGTGGTCGTCCGCCCCGCGCCGCTGCTGCGGTCATGGCGCTGCGTCCGCCGCTGCGACGCCGCGAGCGGTGCCGTGTTGCGCGTGCGGGGTCAGCGGCTCGGTCGCACGTACGAGGTGGTGTTCCTCGGCGGACTGGGTGAGGACGACGACGTCGCCGCCGCGCCGCGCGCGGCGCAACAAGAAGGTCGTCGATCGTCAACGTGCCGCTCGGCGCGGTGTCCGGCCCGCTGCTGGTGCGCGACCGCGACGGCACGCGTCGAAGCCGAGCCGGTGCCGGTCGCGGTGGCCGCGCCCGTCTCGCTGAAGATCGCGGGCGGGCCGCCGCGATCGAGGTCCAGACCCGCGCCCGGCGCGCGTTCTTCGACGCGGCGCGCCCGGCGACGGTCTCCTACGTCGTCCACGGCGGCGACAGCCACGCACGTCGCTCGTCGAGCTCGTGCGCGCCAGCGACGGCACGTCGTGACGAGCTGGGACGCAGGGCGACGTGGCGCCCGAGGCGCCGCAGACGGTGACTGGGACGGCACCGTCGACGGCAAGCCTGCAGAAGGAGGGGCGCTACGCGTTCCGCGTCTCGGCGGTCGAGCGCCGCGGGCGTGCAGCGGTCAGCGCCCAGGCAAGCGCGGCACGCCGACCCGGCCGCCTTCCAGTTCCTGCGCAACGAGTTCCCGATCCGCGGCCCGCACGGCTACGGCGAGCGTCGCGCGCTTCGGCGGCGGCCGCGGGCACAGGGCCAGGACGTTTCGCCGCCTGCGGCACGCCGCTCGTGGCGGCCCGCGGCGGCACGGTCAAGTTCAAGCAGTACCAGCGCCGCGCCGGCAACTACCTCGTGATCGACGGCGAGCGCACCGGCATCGACTACGCCTACATGCACCTGCGCTCGCCGGCGCTCGTGAACGAGGGCGACCGCGTGCGCACCGGCCAGCTGATCGGCTACGTCGGCCGCACCGGCGACGCCACGGCCTGCCACCTCCACTTCGAGATGTGGACGGCGCCCGGCTGGTACGACGGCGGCCACCCGTTCGACCCGCTGCCGTCGCTGATGGCCTGGGACAAGACGTCGTGAGCGGGGGGCGCCGTTGCGGCGCTCCCCGCCCCGACGATCAGCGGCCGCCCAGGAGCGAGCGGACGAGGTCCGCGATCTGGCCGATCGGCAGCGCCCGGTCCCAGAGGCCACGCCGTCGAGGCGCCGCGTACGCGGTCCAGGACGCGCAGGTGCCCTGGACGAGCCCATCGAGCCGCGTCGGCGCAGACGGCAGGTCGTAGGCGATCGCGACGGTGGCCGGCGTGCCGGTGCCCGACCTCGCTGCCCGTCGACGAACATCGCGGACGGTCGCGCCGATCGATACGTGCCGGCGATGTGGTGCCAGCGTGCCGTCCCACGTCGCGTCGTCGTCGGCCAGCGGCGAGCGTGGACCCACGCCCGTCGTCGCCGTGTGACGTAGAAGGCCAGCCTCCGCATGGTCGGCCGTGTAGAGGGCGTACGAGCTCGCCGACGCAGCCGTCGGCGCCCTTGGCGACGACGTACGCGAACGGCGCCGGCCTCGGTCAGCCGCCGGCACCCACGGCCGGAGACCGTCGAGCTTGCTCCGGCCGCAGCACGGCGAGTCCGGGATGGTCACGAAGTCGTCGCCGTCGAAGCGCAGCGCCACCCGACGTTGAGGATGCCCTTGATCCACGTCGGATCGTTGTCATCGGCGCCCGGCGTTGAGCCGAGCATCCGTGATTGCGTTGCCGGACCAGTCGTAACCGTCTGGCCCGAGCGCTCGTTCATCGGCCACCAGCCGCGCAGCGGACTCGCGGCGGCGGCAGTGTGCCGGGAGCGCAGAGGCAGGCGCGGCGACGATGACCCGCGGCGACCCTGCCGTAGTGGCGTTTGTTCAGCGCGTCAAGATCGCGCGAGCGGCGTGGCGCAGGTGCCTGACCGAACGGCGGGTTCGGACCGATGGACTAGACGCCATGATCGACGCGGTATCGGCGCCTTTGGCTGCTCGATCTCCCGCAGCACCAGGAAGCACAGGATGCCGGCGAGGATCCCGCCGACGATGCCGGGGAAGACGTTCCCCCGGATCGACATGCCGACGGCGTAGAGCACGGCAATGAACGCCCCCGTCGCGACCTTGGCCCGTGTGCTGAGGCCAGGGCGCGACGGCGGCTCGTTCACTCCCACTCGATCGTGCCGGGCGGCTTGCTCGTGATGTCGAGCACCACCCGGTTGACCTCGCGGATCTCGTTGATCATGCGCGAGGCGATCCGCTCCAGCAGGTCGTACGGCAGGCGCGCCCAGTCGGCCGTCATCGCGTCGTCCGACGTCACCGCGCGGATCGCGACCACGTAGCCGTAGGTGCGCTCGTCGCCCTGCACGCCGACCGTGCGGATGTCCGGCAGCACGCAGAACGACTGCCACAGCTCGCGGTACAGGCCGGCCTTGCGGATCTCGTCCTGGAGGATCGCGTCGGCCGTCGCGCAGCGTGTCGAGGCGCTCCTTCGTGGCCTCGCCGCCGACGACGCGGATCGCCAGGCCCGGGCCGGGGAACGGCTGGCGCCAGACCAGCCGCTCGGGCAGCCCGAGCTCGGCGCCGACGGCGCGCACCTCGTCCTTGAACAGCGCCCGCAGCGGCTCGACGAGCTCGAACTCGAGGTCCTCGGGCAGGCCGCCGACGTTGTGGTGCGACTTGATCGTCGCCGCGCCGGTGCCGCCGCCGGACTCGATCACGTCCGAGTACAGCGTGCCCTGCACGAGGTAGCGCGCGTCGCCGATCTTCGCCGCCTCCTCCTCGAACACGCGGATGAACTCGGCGCCGATCGCCTTGCGCTTGGCCTCCGGCTCGCTCAGGCCGCGCAGCCGGGTCAGGAAGCGCTCCTCGGCGTCGACCGCGACGAGCGGGACCTTGAAGTGGTCGCGGAACGCGGCGATCACCTGCTCGCCCTCGTTCTTGCGCATCAGCCCGTGGTCGACGAACACGCACGTCAGCTGGTCGCCGACCGCGCGGTGCACGAGCAGCGCGGCGACCGACGAGTCGACGCCGCCGGACAGGCCGCAGATCACGCGGCCGTCGCCGACCTGCGCGCGGATCGCGGCGATCTGCTCGTCGATGATCGAGGCTGCGCTCCAGTCGCGCGCGCAGCCGCAGATGTCCTCGAGGAACGTCGTCAGGACCTGCTGCCCGTACGGCGTGTGGACGACCTCGGGGTGGAACTGGATGCCGTACAGCCCGCGCTCGACGTCCTCGACCGCGGCGACCGGCGACTCGCTCGAGCTCGCCAGCGCCGTGAAGCCCGGCGGCGCCGCGTACACCGTGTCGCGGTGCGACATCCAGCACGGCTGCTCGGCCGGCGTGCCGGCCAGCAGCCGGCCGGGCTCGCGCACGGTCAGCTGCGAGCGGCCGAACTCGCCCACCTCGGCGCCCTCGACCCGCCCGCCGAGCGTGAGGACGAGCGCCTGCATCCCGTAGCAGATGCCGAGCACGGGGATGCCGAGCTCGAGCAGCGCCGGATCCAGCCGCGGGGCGCCGGGCGCGTACACCGAAGCCGGGCCGCCGGACAGGATCAGCCCCTTCGGTCGCGCGCTTGCGCACCTCCTCGACGCCGACGTGGTGCGGCAGCAGCTCGGAGAACACGCCGCACTCGCGCACGCGGCGCGCGATCAGCTGCGAGTACTGGCCGCCGTAGTCGAGCACCACCACCTCGTCGTGCGCGACCGCGCGCTCGAGCGCCAGCTCCTCGACCGGCTGGTCGGCGACGACGCCGGAGCCGTGCCCGCGCGACACGAGATCGGGCGTCTCGGTCTCAGTCTGCGACAAGCGCCACCGCTCCGCCCCGCGCGCCCATGCCGATCTGCTGCTCGCGCTGGAGCTGCTTGCCCTCGGTCTGCAGCGCCGGGGCGACCATCAGCTCGGCCCGGTTGAACTCGGCGATGTCCTGGTAGCCGCAGGTCGCCATCGAGGTCGCAGCGCGCCCATGAGGTTGAACGTGCCGTCGTTCTCGCGCGCGGGGCCGGTGATGATCTCCTGCAGCGTGCCGTTCTGCGTCGTGCGCACGCGCGCGCCGCGCGGCAGCGACGGGTGGAACGTCGCCATGCCCCAGTGGAAGCCGTGGCCGGGCGCCTCGTAGGCGCGCGCGAGCGGCGAGCCGATCATCACCGCGTCGGCGCCGCAGGCGATCGCCTTCGCGACGTCGCCGCCGTTGCGCATGCCGCCGTCGGCGATCACGCGGCAGTACTCGCCGGTCTCGAGCATGTGCTGCGAGCGGGCCGCCGCGACGTCGGCGATCGCCGTCGCCTGCGGGACGCCGATGCCGAGCACGCCGCGCGTGGTGCACGCCGCGCCGGGGCCGACGCCGACGAGCACGCCGGCCGCGCCGGTGCGCATGAGGTGCAGCGCCGTGCGAGTAGCTGGCGCAGCCGCCGACCACGACGGGGACCGGCAGCTCGCGGACGAACTCCTTGAGGTTGAGCACGTGCCCCGCGCTGGAGACGTGCTCGGCCGAGATCACCGTGCCCTGGATGACGAGGATGTCGAGCCCGGCGTCGAGCGCGATCTCGTGCCAGCGCTCGACGCGCTGCGGGGTCAGCGAGGCCGCGGCGACGACGCCGTGCGCCTTGATCTCCTCGATCCGCTGCGCGATCAGCTCCTCCTTGACCGGCTCCTGGTAGATCTCCTGCATCTCGCGCGTGGCTTCCTCGCGATCGAGGCCGGCGATCCGCTCGAGGATCGAGTCGGCGTCCTCGTAGCGGGTCCAGATGCCCTCGAGGTTCAGGACCGCGAGGCCGCCGAGCTTGCCGACGATCCCGGCGGTCTCGGGCGAGACCACGCCGTCCATCGCGGAGGCCAGCAGCGGGAGCTCGAAGCGGTACGGGCCGAGCGTCCAGGAGATGTCGACGTCGTCGGGGTCGCGCGTGCGGCGCGAGGGAACGATGGCGACGTCGTCGAATCCGTAGGCGCGGCGGGCCTTCTTGCCGCGGCCGATCTCAACTTCCATTCAGGAATCCTAGGGCCGAGGGCGGACGTCTAACGTCGCCGCGAGCGGCGCCGTCAGGCGTTGCGGCGCGGCGAAACAGTCAATGTAGCCGAAGGGTTATGTCACTTCGGCCGGTAATTCCGGACGTTGCACCTCGATCTCGTCGAGGAGGCGCTCGACGCGGTCCGGATCGATGAGCCCGGCGCCCAGGTGCTGGGTCGACTCGGCGCCGCAGGCGACGCCGTAGGCCAGGCACTCGGCGGTCGGCCGGCGGTTGTAGCGGGCGGCGACGAAGCCGGCCAGGAAGGCGTCGCCCGAGCCGACGGTGGCGCGCGGCTCGACCGCGCCGGCCGGCACGTGGATGCGGTACATGCGGGCGTCGCCGCCGGGCTCGTCGGGGAGCATCTGGGCGAAGCAGCCGTCGGGCATCGTCATGATCGCCTCGCGCGCGCCGAGGCCGACCATCTCCCGCACGGCGATCACGCGGTCCTCGTCGTCGTTGAACTCGTGGCCGACGAGCTCCTCGGCCTCGAGCACGTTCGGCGAGATGACGTCGGGCTCGGCGCGGACGGCACGTCGCAGCGGGTCGCCGTCGGTGTCGACGACGGTCGTGACGCCCAGGCGGCGGAGCTCGCGGATCAGGCCCGCGTAGATCTCGATGTCGACGTCGCGCGGCAGCGAGCCGGCGAACACGCACATCCTCGCGCCCTTGGCGAGGTACAGCAGCTTGTCGACGAACAGCTCGACCTCCTGCTGGGAGACCTTCGGCCCGCGCTCGTTGATCTCGGTCTGCTCGCCGGTCGTGGGGTCGATGACCGCGGTGTTGGTGCGCGACTCCTCGCGGATGCGCACGAAGTCGCTGAGCACCGACAGCTGGGTGAGCTGCTCGACGATGCGCGTGCCGGTCGCGCCGCCCGCCATGCCGGTGGCGATCACGGGCGTCCCGAGCGTCTTGAGCACGCGCGCGACGTTGACGCCCTTGCCGCCCGGCATCGTCGTCTGCTCGACGGTGCGGTGGCGGCGCCCGAGCCGGAAGTTCGGCACCGACAGCGTCTTGTCGATGGCCGTGTTGAGCGTGACCGTGATGATCATGCGACCCCTGCCTTCTCGCGAGCCCGCTTGCGGCCCGGGCTCCGCGGTCGCTTGCGCCGCCGAGCCAGGAGCACGGTAGCGGTCAACACGGCGAAGGCCAGCAGGACGCCGATCGGGGTCGTGAACCAGGACTTGGTGCGTTGCGCCAGACCGGCGTCCGGGACCTCCGTGCTCGCCACCAGCGGCACGGTCGCGATCTTGCGGCCGTCCTGCAGCACGTCGGCCTCGCCGAGCTTCTGCCCGTAGCGCGATCGGGCCGCGGACCTGGCTCGGGAACCGCGTCGCACGGATCGTCACGCGGTCGCGCTCGTGGCGCGGGACGACCGTCCGCTCGCCGTTCGCGCCGACCACGAGCTCGAGCTCGGCGCCGCGGCGATAGCGGATCGGCACGCTGACGCCGACGCTCTCACCGGCGGGCGCCGCGGTGACCCGCTGGAAGCGGCTCATGCCGTAGCGCAGCAGGCGCACGGTGTCGTCGTTGCGCGCGAGCTTGCTCGGCTCGTCGAGCACGGCCGAGATCACCTGGATCCCGTTCTGGCGGCCGGAGCCCACCAGCACGTAACCGGCGCTCTGCGTGTGGCCGGTCTTGACGCCGTTGACCCACGGCACGGCCGGGATCAGGCTGTTGTGGTTCTTGAACGTGCGGGTGACGCCGCCGGTGACGAGCGTGACGCTCGCCTGCTTGACCGTGCGGCGGAAGAACGGCTTGCTGCGCAGGTACTGGGCGAGCTTGACGAGGTCGCGGGCGCTCGAGTGGGCGCCGGCCGCGTCGAGCCCGATCGGGTTCGCGTAGTGCGTGTGCTCGAGCCCGAGCTGGCGGGCGCGCTGGTTCATCAGCCGCACGAACGCGCCCTCGGAGCCGGCGACGCCCTGGGCCAGCGTCATCGCCGCGTCGTTGCCGGACTGGATCAGCAGCCCGCGCAGGAGGTCGCGCACGCTCAGGCGGTCGCCGCGCTGGAGGTAGATCAGCGACTCGGCCGGGCTCGGGTGGTAGTCGGCGGCGCGGTAGTGATCGCTGAGGTCGCCGCGCTCGAGCGTCAGCAGCGCGGTCATCAGCTTCGCGGTCGAGCCGACCGGCCGCTCGGCGTCGGCCTCGCGCTCGCAGGCGACGATCCCCGTCGAGACCTCGAGCACGATCGCGCTCGGCGCCTGGACCGATGACGGGCAGCCGCGTGCCTGGGCGGGCGCGGCGAACAGCGTCGCGGCAGCGGCCAGGACCGCGGCTCCGAGCAGGCGCCGGCTCACTGGCGGAGCTTGATCCGCTGGCCCGGGCTCAGGGTCTGCGGATCGAGGTCTGGGTTGAGCCGGAGGATCTCCTCCAGCGGGACGCCCGTCTTGTCGGCGATCGACGACGGCGTGTCGCCGGACCTGACGGTGTAGCGCCGCGGCTGGCGGCGCTGCTTGGAGCTCTTCTTGCCCTTCGTCGGCGAAGCGGTCGGCTGCGAGCTCGTCCGGCCCGGCTTGTTGCCGCCGCTCGTTTCGTCTTTGGTTGAGGTCACGACCAGGAAGAGGGCAACGGCGACGGCTACGAGGGCGAGCGGCGCCAGAAAGCGCGCGGGGCTGCGACCGACCATCGAGTTCTGAGTCTAGCGGCGGCTCGGACGGCCTCAGGCGAGCGCCCAGGCCGCCTCGCGCAGCCGCTCGGCCTCGGCGCGAGCCGCTGCGGCCGGGTCCCCGCCGGCCTTCTCGTGGGCTTGCGCGATCGACCGCGACGCGGTCACGAGCCCAGCCGCACGGCCGGGAGCGAACGCCGGCGCGAGCGTCGCGACGTCGCCGCCCTGGGCGCCGACGCCGGGCAGGAGGAACGGCGTCGTGGGCATCAGCTCGCGCATGCGCTGCAGGTGCTCGGGGGCGGTCGCGCCGGTGACGGCGCCGACGTCGGCCAGCCCCGCCCTTCCCGGCTCGCCGAGCGCGTCGGCCAGCTTCGCGAGCCGCTCCCACAGCCGCTCGCCGCTCTGCAACTCGAGGTCCATCAGGTCCGCGGCGCCCGGGTTGGACGTGCGCACGAGCACGAACACGCCCGCGCCGGCGGAGCGGGCGTCGGCGATCAAGGGCTCGAGGGCGTCGCGTCCGAGCAGCGGGTTGGCGGTCAGCGCGTCGGCGCCGAGGCCGGGCACGGGGCCGAACGGCGAAGGCGTCGTACCGGTCAGCGCCTGGCCGTACGCCGCGGCGGTGACCGGCACGTCGCCGCGCTTGCCGTCGGCGAGCACGAGCAGCCCCGCCGCGCGCGCCCGTGCGCATGTGGCCTCGAGCGCGAGCGCGCCGGCGAAGCCGAGGCGCTCGAAGCAGGCGAGCTGCGGCTTGGCGGCGACGCAGGCGGGAGCGGCCGCGTCGATCAGCGCGATCGCGTGGGCCAGTACGGCGGCGCCCGCCTCGAGCGCCGCGGGCTGGACCGCCAGGTCGGCGCCGATGGCGGCTTCGCCGGCGGCGAACTCGCCCGCGGCGATCGCGCGCGCGGAGTCGTGCGCGGCCGACAGGGCCTGCGCCAGTGTGGCGCGCGCCTCGGAAGTGTGGTTCAGCGCGTCCGGCCACAGGTGGGCCGGGTCGGGATCGATCCCGACGACGATCTGCGACTCGCGCGCGGCGACGGCCCCAGCAAGCCGGTCGCCAAAGTGGGCGCGCGTCGCCGGGCCGGGCGCCGAACCGTTGCCGGCGCCCGACCCAGACTCCGCGAAGCGGCTTACTTGACGGCCTTCTTGAGGCCCGAGCCCGCTGTGAAGCGCGGCACGCGGCTCGCGGCGATGGTCATCGTCTCGCCCGTACGCGGGTTGCGGCCCTCGCGGGCCCCGCGGTTGGCGACGTGGAACTTCCCGAAGCCGGTGAAGCTGACCTCGTCACCGGACTTCAGCGAGTCCTCGATCGAGCTGATGACGGCATCTACAGCGGCGCCGGCGTCCTTCTTGCTCAGGCCGCTCTTGGCCGCGACCTTGTCGACGAATTCCGCCTTCGTGGTCATGACGTACTCCTCCTTCTGCCCCCGGCAGTTCCCGGGGGATCTGGATGACGGCGGCGACGGTAACAGCGGTATCGGACGCGCTAGAGCCAAATTTGGCTCTTTTCCCGCAATTTCCGTGAATTTGCCGGTCGGTTTTCGACCCCTAATCGGCCTCAGATTGGCGCTGGGCCGTAGAAATCAGCCGCTCGGCGGCCTCAAGCAATGGCGTGGCGGCCGGGTCCTCAGGCTCCAGCGTGCGGGGGTGTCCACCGGGGTCGGTGACCACTACGCGCGGCTCGCGGGCGGCCTTGCGGCGGGCCAGCGAGGCGGCCACCGCGCCGACGGCGCCGCGCGGCGCGGGGGGCTTGGGCTTGCGCGGCACTAGGCCGCGGCCTCCGGGCGCTTGGAGCCGCCCAGGTCGGCGAGCACGAGCCGCAGGTCGTAGCGGATCAGCGACGGCAGCGCGAGCCGCCCGCAGATGACCACGATGGCGTGCTTGTCCGACCGCGCGGCGAAGATCGAGCCGTCGGCCGTGTTGACGTGCACCTCCTCGGCGTCGCCGGCCGCGTTCATGAGGTCGCGGGCGGCCTCGCCGAGGTCCTCTGGGCCGGCGAGCCGGTTGCCGGCACGGTCCAGCACGACGCCCGACACGATGTCGGCTGAGAGCTCGCGCAGGTAGTCGAGCGCGAGCGGCGGCGTGAGGGTCGGGGCAGGGCTCATCGACCGTTCGCGAGAATAGCCGTCTCGTGCCCCTGTCGAGAATCGCCTGGCTCGTGACCGTCGCCATCTGCGTCGTGGCGTCGCTGATCCTGTTGCTCTCGGGTTACGACGGCTACGCGGGCGTCGTGTTCGCGGTCGCCCTCGCGGCCGCGATCAACCTGCGGTAGCGCCCGTGCCCGTGCGCAGCTGCGCACGGTCTCCGCGAAGCGTCGGCGTCGCGGCGAACCCCGCTGGGTAGGGCGGCGGGGAGCGGGCGTGTGCGGTTGACCCCCATATACGCCGTCAAGTGACCAGGCTCCGCCCCCAGCGCGGGCCCGTGTGCCGTTGTGGTCGCATACCGACCAAAAGCGCACACGCGGCGGCCGATCCCGCCTCCTAGATGCCGCAGTCGACGTTCGACGACGAGACGGCCTCAGCCGCGCCCCACGCCCTCGGGCGTGACGTGCAGCTCCGCCCCCGGCCGCACCGCGCTGGCGGGCTCGAGGTGGATCAGGACGTCGGTGCCGCCGGGCAGCCGGCGCTCGATCTCGTCCTGCAGCGCGTGCGCCGTGCCGTGCGCGTCCTCGAGCGACGTGCCCGACTGGAACTGCACGTGGAGGTCGACGTAGCGGCGCGCCCCGGCCCGTCGCGTGCGCAGCTGGTGGTAGCCGACGATGCCGCGGCCGGCGAATGCCTCGATCGCGTCGCGGATCGCCGCCTGCTCCTCGCCTGGCAGTGCCTCGTCGACGAGGACGCCCCAGGAGCCGGCGACGATCCGCAGGCCGGTGACCACGATCGCCACCGCGATCGCGAGCGCGATCACCGGGTCGAGCCACTGCGCGCCGGTGATCTGCGCCAGCGCGAGGCCGATCAGCACGCCGAGCGACGTGAACGCGTCGGTCCGCAGGTGCGCCGCGTCGGCCTCCAGCGCCGACGACTGCGACGCCCGCGCCTGCGCGTACAGCCACGTCGAGATGATCAGGTTCACCGCGGTGGCGAAGGCGACGACGCCGATGCCGAGGCCGAGCGACTCGAGATGCGGCCCCTGGATCAGGCTGCGGATCGCCGCGTACACGATCACGCCGGAGCCGATGAGGATCAGCACGCCCTCGGCCGCCGCCGCGACGTTCTCGAACTTCTCGTGCCCGTAGCGGTGCTCCTCGTCGGCGGGCGTCTCGGCCTGGCGGACGGAGAAGTAGGCGATGAACGAGGCCGCGAGGTCGACCGCCGAGTGGATCGCCTCGGTGATGATCGCGACCGAGCCGGTGATCAGGCCGGCGATGACCTTGAGCGCGATCAGCGCCGTGTTGGAGAAGATCGAGACCGCCGCGGCGCGCGAGCGTTGGACCTCGGTCGGCGCAGACCCTCGCCGGGTCATCGCGCGAGCCACTCCTCGAGCGCGCGGGCGGCGCGGCCGCGATGCGAGATCGCGTCCTTCTCGTCGTCGCTGAGCTCGGCCATCGTGCGGCCGTCGCCGTCGTCGGGGACGAACAGCGGGTCGTAGCCGAAGCCGCCGGCGCCGGCGGGCGCGGCGGCGACGGTGCCGCTCGTGGTGCCCTCGAACAGATGCTCGGCGCCGTCGGGATCGACGTGGGCGATCACGCAGACGTACCGGAGCGCGGTGCCGGCGGGCGCCTCGCGGCCGAGCTTGGCCAGGTTCTCCTCGTCGGTCGCCGTGCTCCCCGGCGTAGCGGGCGGTGCGCACCCCGGGCGCCCCGTCGAGCGCCGCGGACTCGATGCCGGAGTCGTCGGCGATCGCGGTGCGGCCGGTCGCACTCGCCGCGGCGCGCGCCTTGATCAGCGCGTTGGCGGCGTACGTGTCGCCGTGCTCGGGCGGCGTGTCGACGTCGTCGGGCAGCGGGTCGAGCGCGACCGTGGGCAGCAGCCGCGCGAACTCGCGGAGCTTGTGCGCGTTGCGGGTGGCGAGCAGCAGCCGCACCGGTGTCCCTTTACCCGGCGACAGCGGCCTGGATCGCCCGCAGGTCCTCGATCCCGCGCTGCGCGAGCGCCAGCAGGTCGTCCAGGTGCGCGCGCGAGAGCGGCGTGCGCTCGGCGGTCGCCTGGACCTCGACGAGCCCGCCGTCGCCGGTCATGACGACGTTGGCGTCGACCTCGGCCGACGAGTCCTCGGGGTAGTCGAGGTCGAGCAGCGGCACGCCTTCGACGATCCCGCACGACACCGCGGCCACGCTGCCGCTCAGCGGCAGGCGCTCGAGCCGGCCGTCGGCCACCAGCTTGCGCGCCGCGAGCTCGAGCGCGACGTAGCCGCCCGTGATCGAGGCGCAGCGGGTGCCGCCGTCCGCCTGCAGGACGTCGCAGTCGACGTAGATCGTCCGCTCGCCGAGCGCCGCGAAGTCGACGACCCCGCGCAGCGAGCGGCCGATCAGCCGCTGGATCTCGACCGTGCGGCCGTCGGGCCGCCCCTTGCTCACGTCGCGCTGCTTGCGGTCGCCGGTCGACGCCGGGAGCATCCCGTACTCGGCGGTCAGCCAGCCGCGGCCCTGTCCGGCCATCCAACGCGGCACCGACTCCTGCACCGACGCGGTGCAGATCACGCGCGTCTCGCCGCACGAGATCAGCGCCGACCCGGTGGCGGTGCGCACGAAGCCGGGCTCGATCGTGGTCGGGCGGATGGCGTCGGGCGCGCGGTCTCCGCTGCGGCTCATCGCGGCGCCCCCGTCAGCTCGCGGGCACCGAGCCGAACCGGCTCGACCGCGCCCAGCGGCAACTGCAGGAAGCGCGTGCCGAGCGCGCGGAACGCCTCGGTGTCGCCCGTGCACAGGAAGTCGTAGCGGCCCTCGCCGGACTGCCGCGGGTTCGCGAGCCCGCGCGCACCGAGCACGTGCTCCACCTGATGCGCCAGCGGGTCGCCCGAGACGATGATGTTCACCTTGCGGCCGAGCATGCGCTGGAGCATCGGGCGCACCAGCGGGTAGTGCGTGCAGCCGAGCACGACCGTGTCGACGCCCGCCTCGCGCAGCGGCTCCGTGTAGGCGCGGACGGTGTCCACGACCTGCTGGTCGAACGGGAAGCCGGCCTCGATGATCGCCGCCAGATCCGGGCACGCGACGCTCGTCAGCTTCACGAACGGGTCGGCGGCGGCGATCGCCTTCGCGTACGACCCGCTCTGGACCGTGGCCGGCGTCCCGAGCAGCCCGACGCGGCCGTTGCGCGTGGCCGCCACGGCCTGCACGGCCCCCGGCTGCACGACGCCCAGCACGTCGATCCCCAGCGTCGTCTGCATCAGCCGCTCGCGCAACGCGGGCAGTGCCGCCGCCGTCGCCGAGTTGCACGCGACCACGAGCAGCTTCACCCGCCGCCGCACCAGCTCCTCGGCGATCTCGAGCGCGAACGTCTCGAGCTCGGCCTGCGCGCGCACCCCGTACGGGAACCGCGCGGAGTCCGCGAGGTAGACGAAGTCCTCGGCCGGGAGCTGCACCAGCAGCTCGTGCAGCACGGTCAGGCCGCCCACGCCGGAGTCGAACACCCCGACCGGGCGGCGGCGCACCTCGTCAGAGACGTCGGGCCCGATCACGGCTGCCAGTCTGGCACGCCTCGCGGCCGGTGCCCTCCGGGGTCTGTCAACGCCGACGAACGTCAACGGCGGCTGGGTGGGGAGGCGCGGCTCCGACCGGGTTGGTGTCGCCTTCTCGTCGCTATGCGACGGAAACTCGACACCGAGTGCGTAGTGCCAAACGTCATGACGATCAGCGCGAGCCCCGCGACCGTGACGAAACCCGCGCTACTCCCCCACACCGGCGATCGCACCCTTGATCTTCTTCACCACCGCGTCGGCGATCCCGGTGTCCGAGAAGCCGCCGCTGGCCTTGACCACCCCGGCGATCAGCACCGCGACGAGCAGCACGAGGCCGACGTACTCGACCGTCCCCTGCCCGCTGGTGCCCATCCATGCGCGGGCCAGCCGCGCGTGCGCACGACCCATCAACTCGAATGCCATCGAGAGGTCCCCCAGTCCGATCCGCCCCGGCTGCCCCGAGGCCCGGCGCCCCGCGAGATCGAGAGGCCTGGTCAGTGTCCGCCGGATCGTGTGACGGCTCTACGCGTGATCGTCACGACTCTGCGAAAAGTCTGTGACGGGTGTGTGACGTAGGCTCGGCGCCGCCGTGCGCGCGCTCGTCGTGACGAACATGTACCCCACGCCGGACCGGCGGCCGCTCGGATCGTTCGTGCGCGACCAGGTCGAGGCGCTGCGGCGGCGGGGCGACGTCGACGTCGAGCTGTTCTCGTTCCCGCCCGGCATGACCGAGTACGCCCCGAGCCGCACGCGAGCTGCGGCGCCGCTACCGCGGCCGGCGCTTCGACATCGTGCACGCGCACTTCGGGCTCACGGCCTGGCCGGCGGTCGCCGCTCGCCTCGGGCCGGTCGTCGTAACGCTGCACGGGAACGACCTCTTCCACCCGCGCTCGAACCGCCTGACCCGCGCGATCCTGCCGTTCACCGCCCTACCCGCCGCGGTCTCGCGCGAGTTCAGCCAGCTGCTGCCCGGCGCGGGGACGACGCGGCGCGTCGCCGTCCTCCCGGTCGGGATCGACGTGAGCCGCTTCCGGCCGATCCCGCGGCGCGAGGCGCGCGAGCACCTCGGGCTGGACCCGGAGGGGCCGTACCTGCTGTTCCCGCACGATCCGTCGCGGCCGCTCAAGCGCGTCGACCGCGCACGCGAGGCAGCCGGCGACACTCCCCTGCTCACGCTCGGGCACGCACCGCCCGAGGAGGTTCCGTACTGGATCAACGCCGCCAATGCGGTGCTGGTCCCGTCGCAGGCCGAGGGGTTCGGGCTGTCGGTGATCGAGGCGCTCGCGTGCGGCGTGCCCGCGTTCGGAACGCCGGTCGGGATCCATCCGGTCGCGCTGTCGGGGGTCGACGGCGCGTTCTGCGCGCCCTGGGATCGCGAAGCGTGGCGAGCGGCGCTGCACCCGGTGGTCTCGGCCGAGGATCCGCGCGTGGACGGGCGGGCGCGGGCAGAGCTGTTCTCGGCCGACCGTATGGCAGCGCGCGTCGTCGCCGCGTGGCGCGACGTCGCCGCACCTGGCGGCCTGCTTGCGGGTTGACCGAAACATCGACCGTATACTCGAATTCGGGGGAGCGCTTGAGCGTGCGCCCCTCTTCACTGCATGAGCGGCCTGCTGCGACGCCTGACACGCCGACGCCCCGCGACCGCCGACGAGACCGGGCCCACTGCGCCTGCGTCCTCCGAGCCGGCCGGCGCGCCCGCCGAGACCCCCGTGGACCCGGGCGGCGATCAGCCCGTGCCCGCACCGGAGGCGGCGACGGCCCAGCCGGCGCCCCCGGCCGACGAACAGGCGACCCAGGTGATCCCCGCCACCGGGGAGCAGACCGTCGCGATACCGGCGGTCGCGACCGTACGCGACCTCCCGGCCGGAGTCGACCCGAGCGAGTACGCCGACGCCCCCGAGGCGAGCGCGCCGCGCGGCAGGGTGCGCCGGCGGCTGCGCTACCTGCGCCGCATGCGCGACCTGCTGCTGCGCGACCTCGGCGGCTTCACGTTCGAGATCCACCGCACGGCCGGCGGCGCCCCCGACGAGACGCAGCGTGGGCTGGTGGAGAGCAAGATGAAGCGGATCGAGGCGCTCGACACCGAGGTCCGCGCGCTCGAGGCGCGCCTCGGCGAACCGCACGCCGGCGCGGTCCTGCGCGAGCCCGGCATCGGCGGGAGCTGCCCCGAGTGCGGCGAGTTGTACGCGAGCGACGCGCACTACTGCGCCCGCTGCGGCACGCCGCTGGACGCCAAGGCGCGTGCTCGCCGCGACGCAGCCGTGGCGGCCGCCGTGCAGCAGACGACCGGGTCGCACCAGGTCGCCGAGCCGGCCCCGGCGAGCCTGTTGTGGGCCGCCGGTCCGCGTCCCGTCGTGAAGGCCGAGGAGGCGGCGCCCGCTCCGGAGGAGCCGCAGTCCGCGGTGACGAGCCAGTGGCTGGCGCTTCCGCCGCGGCCGGAGACCGAGGAGGAGCCCGCCCCGGCCGCAGAGGCCGCGCCGGCGACGGAGACCGCCGCGGAGCCCGAGACGGCGGCGGAGGCGGAGACCGTCGTGGCGCCGAAGCCGAAGCGCACGCGCACCCGTACGCGCAAGGCAGCGGCGAAGCCGCGCGCGGACGAGGCGCAGGACGAGACGGCGACCGAGGCGCGAGACGCGGCGCCGCCGGAGTCGCGAGACGAGGCGCCGACCGAGGCGCAGGACGAGGCGCCGACCGAGGCGCCGGTGGAGGCGCAGGACGAGACGCCGGCCGCGACGCCGGAGCCGCGAGACGAGGCGCCGCCGGAGGCGGGAGACGAGGCGCCCGCGGAGGAGTCGGCGGACGCGCCCACCTACGAGCCCGCGCCCAACGGGCGCGGCGGCGACGTCCCCGACCCGCTGACTTCGCGTCGCGACCAGTCCGCATGAGCGCCGTCGAGACCCCGCCGCCCGAGACGCCGCCCGAGGAGGCCGCTCCGCGTCGCTGCCCGCGCTGCGGCAGCGAGCTGACTCCCCAGCAGGACTGGTGCCTGGCGTGCGGTGCCGACGTCGGCACGCGGATCGCGTCCGCGCCGGGCTGGCGCGGCCCCGTGGCGCTCGTGGCGGGCCTGCTCGCGATCGCGGTGATCGCGCTCGTGCTGGCGCTCGTGGAGCTCGCCCGCGATGCCGAGACCGTCGGCCCGCAGGCGGCGACGCCCACTCCCACCGCCACCCCGGTCCAGCCCCAGGGCACGGCCACGCCCGAGTCGACCACGATCCCGCCCGCCACCTCGGAGGGCGGCCCCGGCACCACGCCGGAGATCGCCGACTGGCCCGCGGGCAAGGACGCGTGGACGGTCGTGCTCGAGTCAGCCTCGACGCAGGAGGCGGCCACGGCGCGCGCGAACGAGCTCGCCGCGCAGGGCATCCCGGTCGGGCTTCTGAACTCCGACGACTACAGCTCGCTCGAGCCGCACAAGTGGGTGGTGTTCTCCGGTCAGTACGACAGCCGCCGCGCGGCCACGCAGGGCCTGAGCGACCTCTCCGGCCAGGTCACCGGCGGCTACGTCCGCCACGTCGTGCCCGGGAGCTCGCCCACGGGCGGGGCCAGCCCGAGCCCGACGACCTCACCCATCCCGTAGGGACCACCAGGGCGAGAGCCGCTCGACCGCCGCTTCGGCCAGCGGATGCCGGTCGATCTCGCGAGCGGCCGGCGTGGCGTCGGCGACGAGCACCGGCATCAGCGCCTCCATCGACCCCGCCAGCGCACCAAGGTCGTAGCCGCCCTCGAGCACGAGGCCGAGCCGCGCGCCCACGAGATCGCTCGCGCGCCGCAGCGAGGCGGTCATCGCCGCGAACCCGGCCTCGGTCACGCGACAGGTGGCCAGCGGATCGTCGAGGTGGGCGTCGAACCCCGCCGAGACGAGCACCAGCTGCGGTTCCCAGGCCCGGATCAGCGCCGCGCCCACGTGCTCGGCGAGCGATTCGTAGACGGCGTCGTCGCTGCCCGACGGCACCGGGAGGTTGGCCGTGAAGCCCTCGCCCGGCCCCTCGCCGAGATAGGACGCCGGGCCGGTGCCCGGATACAGCGGCCACTCGTGGATCGACACGAACAGGACGCCGGGATCGGCGGCGAAGATCGCCTCGGTGCCGTTGCCGTGGTGGACGTCCCAGTCGAAGATCAGCACCCGCTCGACGCCGTGCGCGGCCCGCGCCCGCTCCGCCGCCACCGCCGCGTTCCCGAAGAAGCAGAACCCCATCGCCCGCTCGCGCTCGGCGTGGTGACCGGGCGGGCGCAGCGCCGAGACGCCGGTCCGCGCCGTCCCGCCGAGCAGTGAGTCGACGAGCGTGACCGCCCCGCCGGCCGCCCGCACCGCGGCCTCCCACGTGTCCGACACGGCCGCGGTGTCGGCGTCGAGGAAGCCGCCGCCGCTCGCGCACAGGGCCTCGAGCCCGTCGACATAGGCCGCCGGGTGCACCGCCTCCAGCTGCGCGCGCGAGACCGCCGGCGCCTCCAGCAGCGACGCGCCGAACCAGCCGTTGCGGCCCATCACGCTCTCGAGCGCGCGGATGCGGTCCGGCCGCTCCGGATGACCCGGGATGTCATGCCCGAGCGAGCTGTCGTGTCGCAGCCAGAGCGTGTCCACGACAAGTACCGTACGGCGTTCCGTGAACGCCGAGCGCTCTGACCTCGTGGTGGTGGGCGCCGGAGCGGCCGGGCTGTTCGCCTGCCTGTGCGCCGCCCGCGAGGGCGCCGCGGTGACGCTCGTGTCCGCCCGGCCGCTGGCCGAGACCGCGTCCTACTGGGCGCAGGGCGGGCTCGCGGCCGCGCTCACCGTCGAGGACTCGCCCGCCCGGCACCTCGAGGACACGATCAAGGCGGGCCGCGGCCTCGTGCGGCGCAGCGCCGCCGAGGTGCTCACGCAGGAGGCGCCGGACCGCTTCCGCGACCTCGAGGCGCTCGGCGTCCGCTTCGACGCCGACCGCCACGGCAACGTCGCGCTCGGCCTCGAGGGAGGCCACAGCGCCCGCCGCGTCGTCCACGCCGGCGGCAGCGCGACCGGGCGGCGGATCCTGCGCCAGCTGTCGGCCGACGTCGTCGAGCACCCCGGCATAGAGATCCTCGAGGGCGCCCGGGCGGCGAGCCTGCTCGGCGAGGGACATGTCGGCGGCGTCCGCCTCGAGGACGGCCGGCGGCTGACCGCTCGCGGCACGATCCTGGCCACCGGCGGCGCCGCCGCGCTGTGGTCGCGCACCACCAACCCGCCGGGCTCGTTCGGTTCCGGCCTGCTGCTCGCCCGCGCCGCCGGCGCCGCGCTCGCCGACCTCGAGTTCGTCCAGTTCCACCCGACCGCCGTCGTCGGCATCAAGGGCATCGAGGGGTTCCTGATCACCGAGGCGATCCGTGGCGAGGGAGCGACGCTGCACGACGCCGCCGGCGAGCGCTTCGTCGAGGAGCTCGCGCCGCGCGACGAGGTCGCCCGCGCCATCTTCCGCACGCTGCGCGAGCAGGAGACGACAGCGGTCAGCCTGGACATGCGGCACGTCGATCCGGCGCGCTTCCCGAACGTCGTCGCCGCCCTGCGCGACGCCGGGCTGGACCCGGCCGTCGAGCTCGTCCCGGTCGCGCCCGCCAGCCACTACGTGATGGGCGGCGTGGTGACCGACCTCGACGGCCGCTCCGAGGTGCCCGGGCTGTACGCGGTCGGAGAATGCGCCTGCACCGGGCTGCACGGAGCCAACCGGCTTGCCTCCAACTCGCTGTCGGAGTGCTTCGTGTTCGGGCGCCGGGCCGCGCTGCGCGCGCTCGACGAGACGCCTGCGGACGCCGTCGCGGCGACGGGCGACGCCGAGATCGCCCCGGCGCCGACCCGCGAGACCCGCAAGGCGATGTGGCGCCACGCCGGCCTCGAGCGCAACGCGGACGGCCTGCGGGCGCTGCTCGACGATCCGCATCCGCTCGCACGCCTGGTCGCCGCGTCGGCGCTGCTGCGCGAGGAGAGCCGCGGCGCCCACGCCCGTGCCGACTTCCCGGCGACCGATCCGGGACTGGACGAACGTCACACAGTCATCACGACGACGCGGCCACAGTTCCAGCATTGGCTCTAGGACGTTTTGCCATGACGCGGCAAACCGAACGCCGGTTCGCGTCTTAACGCGAAGTCAACAAACCGTGCGTTCAAAACTTGAACGGCAGCGGCTATCAGTGATTGGCCGGATTCCTGGGGGAATCCGGTATCGGCCCAAGGGGAGAACGGATGTATCGCTTCAGCCGGTCTATCTATCGCGAGCTCTCACGCGACATCCTCGAGGACAAGCCGGGCCAATGGGGCCCGAGCAACCATGAGCGAGTCCTGCGTGCATGTGAGGCGGCCGTGTTCCGCCTGGCCACCGATTGGCACTACTTCGCGAAACCGACCAAGACCTTGTTCAACGACATCCGGATCTACTTCCCGATGTCGGCCCAGCAGCGCGTCTACCTCGTCGTAGACCGCTACATGACGTTCGCCAAGGACTACTTCGCGTCGATGCCGATGACCGGCTACGACATCGAGGGCCGGCGGATCGAGTGCCGCGCGACGACGCGTCGCGGGACGCCGTGCCAGCGGACCCCGCTGCCGCAGAACGGCTACTGCCCGTCGCACCAGCACCTGGCCGAGCCCGACGAGGTCGTGGTCGCCGCCGCGGCGTAAGATGGTTGATTCCATGGCCCGCGTGCTCGCATGGCCGCGGACCGTGGGATCAACCATCAGATAGCCTCCGCCCGCGATGGCGGAGAGGATCGGCTTCATCGGTCTGGGGATCATGGGCTCGCGGCAGGCGGCCAACCTGGCGCACGCCGGCTACGAGCTGACCGTCTTCAACCGCACCCGCGAGCGAGCCGACGCGTGGGCCGCCGAGCACGGCGGCCATGTCGCCGGCAGCCCGCGCGAGGTCGGCGAACGCAGCGACATCGTGATCACGATGGTCGTCGACGGCGAGCAGGTCGACGCGATGCTGCTCGGCGAGGACGGCGCCGCGGCCGCCGCCCACCCGGGCACGCTGTTCGTCGACATGTCGACGATCGGGCCGGCCGAGGCGCGCCGCATCGCCGACACGCTCGCCGAGCAGGGTCACCACTTCGTCGACGCCCCGGTCACCGGCTCCTCGCCCAAGGCCGAGGACGGCACGCTGACGATCATGGCCGGCGGCAGCGACGAGGACATGCAGCGCGCGATGCCGCTGTTCGAGGTGATGGGCGAGCTCATCGTCCACGTCGGCGGCGTCGGCACCGGCCAGCAGGTCAAGGTCCTTTCGAACGCCGTCAGCGCGGTCAACTGCGCCACGCTCGCCCAGGCGCTGGTCGTCGGCCGCCGCGCCGACGTCGACCTCGAGGCCCTGCTGAAGGTGATGGCCGGCGGCTCGGCCAACTCGACGATGCTCCAGCTCAAGGGCGAGCCGATGCTCAAGCACGACTTCACGCCGCTGTTCAAGCTCGACCACATGCTCAAGGACGTCCGGCTGTGCCTCGAGGAGGCGCGTGCCGCGGGCGCGGCGTTCCCGGCCGCGGCGCTCGCCGGCGAGCTTTACGCGGCCGGATCAGGCCGCGGTCTCGGCGACGAGGATTTCGCCGCCGTGCTGGCGGTCGTGGAGAGTCTGAACGACACCGTTGTGTGACGTCGTCACACAGCGCACTTCTCCAAAATGAGTCGGATTTGCAGGGGAATTATGAGATTCCGCGACTTTGTGCATAGTATGTGACGGTCGTCGACGGGGGTGTGTTAGTCGGCGGCAAATACAGGGCAGGGTGCTGGGACCGTCCGCGTGACGGAAGCGCCCCTCCAATCACCTCTCTCTCCACTTTCCTATGCCAATCGCGTTCAAGGAATGGGCGGTCACTGTGCGCGCTCTCGCAGAGGGCGAGCAGCTCGTGACGCTCCGTAAAGGCGGTATTCGCGAGCCCGACAAGCACTTCGCGCTCGAGCACGATCGCTTCTTCCTGTACCCGACGTTCGACCACCAGCGCGGCGACCTCGTTCGCGAGTCGCATCGGCCTGAGCTGCGGCGTGCGCTCGAGGAGGGCGTGTGGGCCGACGGCGAGCCGCCCGTGCACTCGCTGATCCGCGATGGCGGCATCGCGCAGCCCGACCGGGTGCGCATCCGCGCGTGGGCCGAGGTGGCGCGCTCGTGGACGGTCACCGACCGCCGCGTCGTGGACGGCCTGTCGCCGTTCTACGTCTGGACCCCGGACTACGCCGAGAAGCGGCTGGCCTGGAAGCGCCGGCACCCGCTGCACGTGCTGCTGCTCCGGACCTACCGCATCCCCCGGCCCGTCACGGTCCGGGTGCGCGACGACTATGGCGGATGCCGGTCGTGGCTGGAGATCACGCGCGACCTGCCGTTCGAGGGCACTCCGGTGCTGTCGGACGAGGAGTTCGAGCGGGCCTCCGAGGAGATCGCGGGCATCGTCCACGCGGACGGCGCGCTCGCCTACGCCTGATCAAGGCCGCACCACCGTCTCCCGATTGAACGGTCACGTTCACGGGTAACCGGTCCGGGGCCATGCTCCGGTTCCTGGTAGTTCTCAGCGCGTTCCTCTGCCTGACCGCGGCTCCGGCCGCCGCTCAGCTCCCGCCCCTGCCCACCGGCGGCCCGGCGCCCGACGCCTACCAGGCGCACGACGGGAAGGGCTTCCGCGACATCCTGCCGCCCGGCACGCGCGGCCGGTACAACGCGGCCGAGCTCGCCGCCTTCCTCGCGACCGGCCGGACGGTGCCGCACTGCTGCGACCAGCTCGGCATGTACCGCGACCTCGTGTACGCGACGCCGGGCCTGACCGCGGCGCAGGTCCCCAGCTACTTCAAGGACTCGAGCTTCGGCGTCGCGCCCGGCCAGGCCGAGCGCACGTACTCGCCGCGCTCGGACGTCACGATCGTGCGCGACAAGGCGTTCGGCGTCCCGCACGTCTACGGCAAGACGCGCGACGGGGCGATGTTCGGCCTCGGCTATGTCGGCGCCGAGGACCGCCTGTTCTTCATGGACGTGCTCCGGCACGCGGGCCGGGGAGAGCTGTCGAGCTTCGCCGGCGGCTCGAACGCCGCGATGGACGCCGAGCAGTGGGAGGTCGCGCCGTACACCGAGGCCGACCTCACGCGCCAGGCCGAGCAGCTCCCCAAGCTCCTCGGGCGCCAGGGCGAGATCCTGCGCCGCGACGTCGACAACTACATCGCCGGCGTCAACCGGTACATCGACGAGGCGCGGCTCAACCCGACGATGATGCCGGGCGAGTACGCCGCGATCGGGCGCCCGCAGGGGCCCGACCCGTTCAAGCGCGAGGACCTGATCGCCACCGCGTCGCTGGTCGGCGGGATCTTCGGCCGCGGCGGGGGCAACGAGCTCGCGTGGTCGCAGGTCGCCGACGCGTTCGACAAGCGGTTCGGTCGCAAGCGGGGCGCCCGCGTGTTCAGGGACTTCCGGGCGGCCGAGGACAAGGCGGCGCCGGTCACCGTGCTGGGCAGGCGGTTCTCCTACCAGGTGCGCCCGAAGCATCCGCGCGGAGTGGCACGTCCCGACCGCGGGTCGCTGGTCAAGCACGACGTGATCGCGGGCAGCGCGCGCGCCTCCGGGCTGTCGCTGTCGCGCGCCGCGTTCCCGCCGAGCGCGTCGAACGCGCTGCTGATCTCCGGCCGCGAGTCCGAGAGCGGCCATCCCCTGATGGTCGCCGGCCCGCAGGTCGCCTACTTCAACCCGCAGATCCTGATGGAGGAGGACGTCCACGCCCCGGCCGCTCCCGGCCTGCCGGGCATCGACGCCCAGGGCGCCTCGTTCGTGGGCATCAACCTCTACGTCCAGCTCGGCCGCGGGCGCGACTACGCGTGGAGCGCGACCTCCGCCGGCCAGGACAACATCGACACGTTCGCCGTCGACCTGTGCGAGCCCGGCGGCGCCAAGCCGACGGTCAACTCGACGCACTACCGCTACCGCGGCCGGTGCCTGCCGTTCGAGGTGCTCGAGCGCCACAACCAGTGGACCCCGACGCTGGGCGACCAGACGGCGGCGGGCGAGCAGACGCTGCGCGCCGAGCGGACGAAGATGGGCCTCGTCGCCGGCCGCGGCACGGTCCACGGCAAGCCGGTCGCGTTCACCAAGCTGCGCTCGACGTACTTCCACGAGGTCGACTCCGCCGCCGGCTTCATGGACTTCAACACGCCCGAGGTCGTCCGCAGCCCGGCGACGTTCCAGCGCGCCGCGAACAAGATCGGCTACACGTTCAACTGGTTCTACGCCGACTCGAAGCACATCTCGTACTTCAACTCGGGCGCCAACCCGATCCGCGCGAAGCGCACGAACGCCGACTTCCCCGTGCGCGCCAAGTACGCCTGGCGCGGGTGGAACCCGGACGGATGGACCGAGAAGGTCATGGGCTTCAAGGGCCACCCGCGGGCGACCGACCAGCGCTACCTGATCAACTGGAACAACAAGCAGGCGCGCGGCTTCCGGGCCTCGGACACGGTCATGTACTCGTCGACGTACCGGTCCGTGCTGCTCGAGGACGGCGCCAAGCGGGCGATCCGCGGGAAGCGCAAGCTCACGCTGCCGAAGGCGATCGACGTCATGGAGCAGGCGGGGACCACCGACCTGCGCGCGCACGCGGTGCTCCCGTATGCGCTGAAGGTCGTCGGGCGGCCGCGTGATCCCAAGCTGCGCGGCGCGATCGACACGCTGCGCGCGTGGGTGAAGGCCGGCGGGCATCGCCGCGACCGGGACAAGAACGGGGTCTACGACAACGCCGACGCCGTGCGGATCATGGACGCCTGGTGGCCGCGGCTGGTGAAGGCGGAGTTCATGCCCGTCCTCGGCCGGACCGCGTTCCGCCGGCTGTCCGAGACCGTCGACTTCGACAACGAGCCCAACAACGGCGGCCAGCACCTCGGGTCCGCCTACCAGGACGGCTGGTACGGCTATGCGCGCAAGGACCTGCAGACCGTGCTCGGCCGCAAGGTCCGCGGCCCGTACGCGCGCGTCTACTGCGGCCGCGGGTCGCTGAAGCGCTGCCGCGCCGCGCTGCGCAGGTCGCTGAAGGGCGCGTTGACCGTCCCGGCCTCCAAGCTCTACGGCGGCGACCCGAAGTGCCCGAACGCCGACCAGTGGTGCTTCGACGCCGTCAACTTCCGCGCCACCGGCGGCGCGACGCAGCCGCTGATCCACTGGATCAACCGCCCGACGTTCCAGCAGGCGAACGAGATCCAGTCCCAGGTGAGAAGATAGTTTCGCCGGTCGGCTCCGCAAGCTCCGCCGAGCCGGCGACGTTAGGTGTGGCTCGAGACCACCTCCGAGACCTTCACGGCCCGCCACGACGACCGCGACGCCCCTGACGCGGAGCGCGTCCTGGCGCAGCTCGAGTACGCGCGCGCGCGGCTCGAACGCGCGCTGGAGGTGTCTCTGGGGGAAGTCGCGGTGGTGCTGCACGGGTCGCCGGCGCAGCTCGACGCGGCGCAGCCGTGGCTCCCGGTCCAGCGGCGGCTGACCGCGCCGGCGGCGCGCCGCTACGTGGTCGGGTGGGCGCGCGAACACGAGCTGCACGTCCTGTCGCCGCGGCTGCTCGCCGAGCGGGCGTCGAATGTCGAGGGGTCGCTGGAGATGCTGATGCTGGCGCCGTCGGCGCTGCTGGCGCGGCGGGCGCTGGCGGCGCGCCATCCGGGCTTCCCGCCGCCGGTCGGCCCGCGCCGGCTGGCGCGCTGGATGCGCTCGGCGTGGTTCGTCGAAGGGGCCGCGCAGTGGCTCTCGGGGCAGACCAAGCACGTGCGGCCGGCCGTCAACCGGCGGCTGCGCGAGGGGCCGGCGCCCTCGTTCCCGCCGGGGCGTGCCGACGCGCTGCTGCTCGGCGGCAGCGTGTTCGACCTCGTGGCCCGCGAGGAGGGCGAGCGCGCGGCGGTGGCAGCCGTCCGCGCCGGCCCCGACCGCGCGCTCGAGGCGTTCGGCCGCCGCAGCCGCCGCCACACCGAGCAGGCGTGGCGGTCGCACCTCGGCCGGCTGTAAGCGGGGTCAGACCCCCTTACCCCGCCGGCGCGTAAGGGGGGACAGACCCCCTTACTTGTCGGCGGTGTATATTCATCGGGCGATGAATTCTGCGATCGAGGTCGACCGTCTCGACGTGCAGCGTGGTGGGAAGCCCGTGATCCGCGGGCTGTCGGCCACCGTGGCGACCGGCGAGGTCGCCGGCCTGCTCGGGCCGAGCGGGTGTGGGAAGTCGACGCTGATGCGCTCGATCGTTGGCGTGCAGAAGGGCACCGCGGGAGGCGTGCGCGTGCTCGGGCTGCCGGCCGGGACGCCGGCGCTGCGTTCGCGCGTCGCGTACGTCACCCAGGCGCCGTCGGTCTACGCCGATCTCACCGTCTACGAGAACCTCCGCTACTTCGCTCGCGTGCTCGGCGCGTCCGCCCCCGAGGTCGGCCGCGCGCTGACCGCAGTCGACCTCGCGGATGCCGGCAGCCAGCTCGTCGGCACGCTGTCCGGTGGTCAGCTCTCGCGCGTATCGCTCGCCTGCGCGCTGCTCGGCCGCCCGGAGATGCTCGTGCTCGACGAGCCGACCGTCGGGCTCGACCCCGTCCTGCGCCGCGACCTGTGGGCGCTGTTCCACCGGCTCGCCGACGACGGCGCCACGCTGCTGGTCTCCAGCCACGTGATGGACGAGGCCGCCCGCTGCGACCGGCTGCTGCTGATGCGCGACGGCGAGCTCGTCGCGCAGACGACGCCGGCCGAGCTGCGCGAACGCACGCACGAGGACGACATGGAGGCCGCCTTCCTGCGCCTGATCGAGGAGCGCGAGCGATGAGCGCGCGGATCACCGCGGCGACGACGCTGCGCGTGCTGCAGCAGATCCGCCACGACCCACGGACGATCGCGCTCCTGATGCTGGTCCCCAGCCTGCTGCTCTGGCTGCTGGCCCTGATGCTCGCCGACCAGCAGTTCGACCAGCTCGGCGCGCCGATGGTCGGGATGTTCCCGTTCATCTCGATGTTCCTGGTGACGTCGATCGCGATGCTGCGCGAGCGCACGTCCGGCACGCTCGAACGGCTCATGACGATGCCGCTGGCGAAGCTCGACCTGCTGGCCGGCTACGGGATCGCGTTCGCGCTGCTCGCGGTGATCCAGGCGTCGATCACGTCGGCGGTCGCGTTCCTGGCGCTCGGGTTCAGCTCGGCCGGCGACCCCACGCTGATCATCGGCCTGGCGATCCTCGACGCCGTGCTCGGCTCTTCGCTCGGCCTGCTCGCCAGCGCGTTCGCGGCGACCGAGTTCCAGGCCGTCCAGTTCATGCCCGCGTTCATCCTCCCCCAGGTCCTGCTCTGCGGGCTGCTGATCCCGCGCGACCAGATGGCCGACGGCCTGCAGGCGGTCGCCGACGTGCTCCCGCTCTCGTTCGCCTACGACGCGCTGCACGCAGTGTCGATCGACGGCGACGACCTCGCGGGCGTGGCGACCGAGGTGACCGTGCTGGTGGCGATGGTCGGCGCGGCGATCGCGCTCGCCGCGCTGACGCTACGCCGCCGGACCGCCTAGGCGCTCGCGCGCGCTGGCGACGATCGCTCGCGGGCTCGGCATGAACGCGTCCTCGAGCGTCGGGCTGTAGGGGATCGGCAGCTCGTCGGTGGCGACGATCCAGGCGTCGTCGAGGTCGTGCAGCGCACGCTCGGTGACCGCGCCGAGCAGCCCGGTCGCCCAGCCGCCGGTGCGCGGGCCCTCTTCGACCGCCAGCAGCCGGTTCGTGCGGGCGACGGACGCCAGAACGGTGTCGACGTCGAGCGGGCGCAGCGTGCGCAGGTCGATCACCTCGACGTCGATGCCGTCGGCGGCGAGCTCGTCGGCGGCGGCCAGCGCGTCTGGGACGCCCTTGGAGATCGACGCGATCGTGAGGTCGGCGCCGGAGCGGGCCACGCCCGCGACGCCGAGCGGGATGACCTCCTCCTCCGGGTCGGGACCCTTGACCGAGTACAAGCGCTTGTGCTCGAGGAAGATCACCGGGTTGTCGTCCCGGATCGCGGCCTTGAGCAGCCCCTTGGCCTCGGCCGGCGACGACGGCGCGGCGATCTTCAGGCCCGGCACGCCCTGGAACCAGGTGCCGTGCATCTGCGAGTGGATGGCGCCGAAGCGGCCGCCCCCGCCGACCGCCGAGCGCACCACCAGCGGCACCGTCCCCTGCTCGTTCGAGATGTACCAGAACTTCGCCGCCTGGTTGACAAGGGAGTCCATCGGCAGAGCCATGAAGTCGCCGAACATGATCTCGATCACCGGGCGCAGTCCGGTCACCGCCGCGCCGTAGGCGGCGCCTGCGAGCGCAAGCTCGGAGATCGGCGTGTCGAACACCCGCTCGTCGCCGAAGCGCTCATGCAGGCCCGCCGTGACCTTGAAGACGCCGCCCGCCGCGGCGACGTCCTCGCCGAAGAAGACGACCGCCGGGTCGCGCTCGATCTCCTCCGCGAGGGCGTCGCGGATCGCGTCGCGGAACTCGATCACGCGGAGAACTCCGTCGCGCCGTCGGTCGCGGGATCGGGATACGGGCCGGCCAGCGCTTCCTCGACGGCGCGGTCCATCATCGCCCGCGCCGCGTGCTCGACCGCCTCGACGTCGGCTTCGCCGGCGCCGAGCGCGAGCAACCGCTCGCGCGTGCGGTTGAGCGGGTCGCGGGCCAGCCAGCGCTCGACCTCCTCCTTCGGCCGGTACGTCGCCGGGTCGGACTTGGAGTGCCCGTAGTGGCGGTAGGTCTGGCACTCCAGCAGCGTCGGCACGCTCTCGTGACGAGCGCGCCCGACCGCCTCGCGCGCCGCCTCCTCGACCGCCCACAGGTCGTTGCCGTCGACGAGTGCCGATTCGATGCCGAACGACGCCGCGCGCGCCGCGATGTCGCGCCCGCCGGTGACCTGCTGCATCGGCGTGAACTCGCCGTAGAAGTTGTTCTCGCACACGAACACCGCGGGCAGCGAGTGCACGGCGGCGAAGTTCAGGCACTCGTGGAAGTAGGCCTGGTTGACGGCGCCGTCGCCGAACATCGCCACCGCGACGCGGCCCTGGCGCTTGGCGCTCAGGGCCGCTCCTGTCGCGGCGGCGATGCTCCCCCCGACGATCCCGTAACAGCCGACCAGGCCGTGCGCGAGGTCGATCACGTTCATCGAGCCGGCCCGCCCGCCGCAGACACCAGTGGCGCGGCCGAGCATCTCGGCGGCGAGCGCTGCCGGGTCGGTCCCCTTGGCGAGGGCGTGGCCGTGGCCGCGGTAGGTGCCGGCGAGGTAGTCGTGCGGCTCGAGCGCGAGGCAGACGCCGACCGGGACGGCCTCCTGGCCGGCGGCGAGATGGGTCGTGCCGTGGACCTCGCCCTTGAGGAAGAGCCGCTGCATCTCGTTCTCGAAGTGGCGGATCAGGAGCATCCGCTCGTACGCGTCGAGCCAGCGGCCGAGGCCCGCGGCGGCCGTCGTCTCCAGCGAGCTCACAGCTTCGCCGGCTCGCGAACCGACAGGCCGTCGTCGACTTCGGCGTCCTCGGGCACGAGCTCGAGTCCGGACGCGCGCGCCTGCTCCTCGAGCAGCGCCGCGAAGTCCTCCTCGGTGTGGCCGGAGCCGATCAGCGCCTGGACGGTCTGCTGAGCGGCGGCGGCGACCGGCATCGGAACGTCGAGCTCGCGCGCCGCGGCGAGCCCGAGGTCGAAGTCCTTGCGCAGGAGGAGCGGCGTGAACGTCGGCGTGAAGTCGAGGTTCACGTACGCGGGCGACTTGTACCGCGTGAACATCGAGCCCATCACGCTGCCGTTGAGGAACTCGAGGAAATCGGTGCGCGACATGCCGCCCTTCTCGGCCAGCACCGTGATCTCCGCCATGCACTGGGCGACGACGCCGAGCATCACGTTGTGGCAGATCTTGGCCAGCCGGGCGAGCTCACCCTCGCCGACGTAGGTGACACCGGCGCCGAGCAGCGCCATCAGCGGCTCGACCTCGTCGTACGCGGCGCGCGGGCCGGAGACGACGAACGTGACGAGGCCGGACCTGACGACCTTCGGGTTGCCGCTGACCGGCGCGGCGAGCAGCGCGCTCCCGCGGCGCTCGGCCTCCGCGCGCACGGCCGCCGAGGACTCGGGCGAGACCGTCGTCATGTCGACGATCACCGGCGGCACGGCCTCTCCCGCCAGCAGCTGACCGACCACCTCCTGGAAGTCGTCGGGCCCGGCGAGGATCGTGAATACGACATCGCGATCGGCGAGCTCAGCCGGGGAGTCGACCACGGTGGCTCCCGCCTCGACAAGCGACTCGGCCTTCGCGCGGGTGCGGTTGTAGACCGCGACGTCGTGCCCGGCCGCCAGGAGCCGCGCGGCGAGCGCCTGCCCCATGCGGCCGGCACCAACCCAGCCGACTCGCCTGCCGTTGTCCTTGCCCATTCCGAAACTCTCCCGAGAGTGTTGCAAACGTTTGCAGGAGGTTACCGGGTGGGTCGACTCGCTTCAACCTCGCCAGAGCGCCAGCGAACCGCGGCATCGAGGGAGAGCGCGGCCGGCTGGGGTTGTCTGTGCACCGTATGCGTGCACTAACCGCCCCACGCGAAAGCGGCGCATCGCATCCGGCCGATCCCTCTCCCTCAATGCCGCAGTTCCGGTATCCTTGCAAACGTTTGCACGACCGTTGAGGAGAGCCGGAGACCATGGGACTGCCGACCTACGGGACGATGAATGTCGACTGGGAGGAGCGGGTGCGGGTCGACCGGCTCCGCGAAGAGCGGCTCGCGCGCATCTCGGCCCTGCTCGCGGAGTCCGACCTCGGAGCGCTGCTGTGCTTCGACATGGTCAACATCCGCTACATCACGGCGACCCACATCGGCACGTGGGCGCAGGACAAGCTCAACCGCTTCTGCCTGCTCCCCCAGAGGGACCAGCCGATCATGTGGGACTTCGGGTCGGCAGCCCGGCACCACCAGCTCTACAACCCATGGCTGGGCGACGGGCGCTCACGAGCCGGGATCTCGACGCTGCGCGGCGCGATGCTCCCCGCCGCCGGCCGCGCCGAGGACGTGGCGCGCAAGATCCGGCGCGAGCTCGAGCAGCGCGATCTGCTGAACGAGCCGGTCGGCGTCGATGCCGTCGAGCCGGCGGTGCTGTTCGCACTCCAGGCCGAGGGCATCCAGGTCGTCGACGGCCAGCAGCTGATGCAGGAGGCACGGGTGATCAAGACGCAGGACGAGATCGGCCTGCTCAATCACGCGTGCATGATGGTCGATGCCGCCTACGAGGAGCTGTACCGGGCGATGAAGCCCGGGATGCGCGAGAACGAGTGCGTCGCGCTCGTCAACAAGGTGCTCTACGACATGGGGTCCGAGCACGTCGAGGGCGTCAATGCGATCTCCGGCGAGCGCTGCAACCCGCATCCGCACGTCTACACCGACCGCGCGCTGAGGCCGGGCGACCCCGCCTACTTCGACATCCTCCACAGCTTCATGGGCTACCGCACGTGCTACTACCGCACGTTCGCGGTGGCGAGCGCGTCCAAGCCGCTCGTCGACGCCTACCGCCGCTGCCGCTACTACCTCGACGCGGCGATCGAGCTGATCCGGCCGGGAGCGACGACGGGCGACGTCGTCTCGGTATGGCCGCGGGCGGAGGAGTTCGGGTTCCCGGACGAGGAGGCCGCGTTCGCGCTGCAGTTCGGGCACGGCGTCGGGCTTTCGATCTGGGAGAAGCCGATCTTCAGCCGGCTCGTCTCGCTCGACCATCCCGAGGAGATCCGCGAGGGGATGGTCTTCGCGCTGGAGACGTTCTGGCCGGCGAGTGACGGCTGGTCGGCGGCGCGGATCGAGGAGCAGCTCGTCGTGACGCGCGACGGCTGCGAGGTGATCACGCGCTTCCCGGCGGAAGATCTCATCGTCGCCGGCAAGCCGTACTACACGGCGGGCGGGACGCTGTCGCTCGAGCGCGAACCGCAGTCGAACCGCAACACGCGGCTGGACTCGGCGTCCGAGGAGGCGATCCCGACCGGCGACGCCGGAGCGGTCTCGCTGCGGTGAGGGCCTTCGTCACCGGCGGCTCGCGCGGGATCGGCCGCGCCGTGGCGGAGGCGCTGATCGCGCGCGGCGACGCGGTGGCGATCGGGTGCCGCGGCGAGGCGCACGTCGAGGGGGCGAGCGTCGTGCGCGGCGACGTGGGCGACGACCCCGCCGCGCTCGTGGACGAGGCGGCCGCTCAGCTCGGCGGGCTCGACGCGTTCGTGTCGTGCGCCGTGACGCCGCTGCGCAGGCGGGTGCTCGAGATCGGCGCAGCGGACTTCGACGCGACGATGCGCCTCAACGCGCGGCCGTTCGTGCTCGGCAGCATCGCCGCCGCACGGCACATGACCGGGGGCGGCCGGATCGTCGCGGTCTCCTCGACCGGCACGCACCGGGTCCGCAACCGCGCCTATGCCCCGCTCGCGCTCGCCAAGGGGGCGGTCGAGGCGGCGGTCAGGTTCCTCGCCACCGAGCTCGCCGCGACCGGCGTGACGGTGAACGCCGTGGCTCCCGGCCCGACCGACACCGAGGCGTTCACCGCGATGGGCGACGAAGGTCTGCGCGAGCGGCTCGTCGCCGCGACGCCGATGGGCCGGATGGGCGAGCCCGCCGATGCGGCGCGGCTGATCGCGTTCCTGTGCTCGCGCGACGCCGGCTGGATCACCGGCCAGCTGATCTTCTCCGACGGCGGCTACCTGCTGGCCTGAACGGCCCGCCAGAGCTTCTCCGGCGTGAACGGCGGGTCGACCCAGACGCCGCCGAGCGCGGCGTAGACGGCGTTGGCGACGGCGGCCGGCGCCCCGATCGTGCCCGCCTCGCCGATCCCCTTCGCGCCCAAGGGATTCAGCGGCGTCGGCGAGGTGACGAACGCGGTCGCGATCGGCGGCTGCTCGCCGGCGCTGAGCATCGCGTACGACACGAACGAGGCGGTCAGCGGCTGGCCGTACTCGTCGTAGGCGACCTCCTCGGTCAGCACCGTGCCCAGGCCGTGGATGGTGCCGCCGAGCACCTGCCCCTCGGCGAGCAGCGGGTTGATGATCGTGCCGGCGTCGTCGACCGCGGCGATCCGGTGCACGGTCAAAGCGCCGGTCTCGGGGTCGATCTCGACGATCGCCGCATACGCGCCGCTCCCGAACACCAGCGCGGAGTCGAACCGCACCTCGGCGTGCTGCTCACCCGCCGCCAGGCGGTCGGCGGCCACCGCGACCGCCGATCCCGCCATCGCCACCGACCGGCCCCCGAACGTCCCGACACCGGCCGGCGCCTCGGCGCTGTCGCCGAACCGCAGCTCGACGTCGTCGATCGCGACGCCGACCCGGTCGGCGACGATCTGCGCGAACGTCGTGTCGTGCCCCTGGCCGTGCGGGAACGAGCTGCTGCGCACGATCACGCGCCCGTCGTCCTCCCGCGTCAAAGACGCGCTCTCGAACTGCCCGCCGGCGCGCTCGACGTACAGCGCCACCCCGAGGCCGACGTGGCGCCCGGGCGGCGGCTACCCGACGAGCTCCAACGCCTTCGCCAGGCACTGCCCGTAATCGCCGGAGTCGTAGATGAAGCCGAGCGGCGTCTCGTACGGGAACGCGGTGATCAGGTTGCGGCGGCGGAGCTCGACCGGGTCGACGCCGAGCTCACGGGCGGCGGCGTCGACCGTGCGCTCGAGCAGGTAGCACGCCTCCGGGCGGCCGGCGCCGCGCATCGGGCCGGTCGGCACGCGGTCAGAGCGCGTCGCCGACGACCTCGACGTCGGCGGCCGCGATCTCGTAGCCGCCGGTGATGAGCATCCCGAGCGTGCTCGGCGGCATCGCGGTCGCCGGATGGAGATAGGCGCCCGTGTCCGCGACCAGCCGCGCCCGCAGCCCGCGCATCCGCCCGTCGGCGTCGAGCGCGAGCTCGACGTCGCCGCTCACGCCGCGTCCTTGGTAGGCGGCGAGGAAGTTCTCGGTGCGCGTCTCGACCCACTTCACCGGGCGGCCGAGGTCGATCGCCGCGATCGCGGTGACGACGGTCTCCGGAGCGGGTGGCCCCTTGCTCCCGAACGCGCCGCCGACGTCCGGGATCGTCACGTGGATCGACTCCGGCGGCCGGTCGAGCGCGTGGGCCAGCCCGCCGACCTGCCGGTGCGGGTCCTGCGCCGACACCCAGACACGAAGCACGTCGCCCTCGACCGCGGCGATGCAGCCGCGCGGCTCGATCGGTGCCGCCACCGCACGCGGGATCGCGTGCCGCGTCCGCACGACGTGCGCGGCGCCGGCGAACGCCGCCTCGACGTCGCCGCCCGCCTTGTGGAACCGCAGCAGCTGCTCCGGCTCGCCCTCGAACGGCTCGTACTCGACGTCGACCTGCTCGAGCGCGTCGGCGGCCTCGGCCCGTGTCGCCGCCACGACCGCCGCCACCGGCTGGCCGACGTAGCGGACCTCGCCGTCGGCGAGGATCGGGTGTGCGGCGTCGGCCACCTCGACGCCCGGCGGCACCAGCAGCGGCACCGGCCGCACCCGGCCCGCGAGGTCGGCCGCGGTGATCAGCTTCACGCCGGGCGCGCTGATCGAGACGATCCTCGCGCGCGCGTGGAGGCTGCGCACGAACGCGATGTGCAGCGCCCCCTCGGGCTGGATGTCGTCGACATAGTGCGTGCGGCCGCGCAGGATCCGCTCGTCCTCGCGCCGCGGGACCGGCCGGCCGACGAGCACCTACGCGAGCACCCCGCTGACCGCCTCGAGCACGATCCGCAGCGCGGCGATCCCCTCATCGGCCCCGGTCTCGACCGCGGCCTCGCCGCGGATCGCGGCGCCGAACTCCTTCAGCTCGTCGGCGAGCATGTCGCGCGGCTCGAAGCCCACCGGCTCGCCGTCGATCGTGAGCGTGGTCACCTCGTCGACGCGCTCGGCCGCCGGCCACACGGCGCCGAGGTCGGCGCGATAGTCGAGCACGCCCGCGCTCCCGAGCAGGCGCAGCGAGAACGTGTGCGGGGAGACGTAGGAGCCGGTGAGCACGCCGAGCGCCCCGCTCGCGAACTCGAGCGTGGCGACGCCGACGTCGTCGATCTCCGCCTGCGTGTGCACGCGCGCGAAGCGGCCGGTCGTCCGAGCGACCGGGCCGAGCAGGTACGCGAGCGTGTCGGCGTGGTGGATGCCGAGCTGCATCAGCGGGCCGCCCGGGTTGCGCGCGCGCTGCGCGCGCCAGGCGTGCGGCGGAAGCTTGCCCGGAAGCGAGAAGTTCGCCTCGGCGAGCACGACGTCGCCGAGCCGGCCGAGGTCGAGCTGCGCGCGCGCCTGGCGCGCCGCGCCGAGCCGCCGGAACGCGTGCCCGACCATCAGCACCACGCCGGCGTCGACGCACGCGTCGCGCATCCGCTCACCGGACTCGACGCTGTCGGCGATCGGCTTCTCGACGAACACGTGCCGTCCGCGAGCAGCGCACTCGAGCGTGTGCTCGAGGTGGACGTCGTTCGGCGTCGCGAGGAGCACGCCTTCGGCGTCGGCGATCGCGTCCTCGAACGTCGCCGCCGCGCGGCACGAGAACCGCTCACCAAGCGCCTCGCGCGCGAGCTGGTCGCGCGCGTGGACCGCGACGAGGTCGAGGCCCGCCCGCTGCACGGCGGCGGCGAGCCGCGGCGCCCACATCCCCGCGCCGATCAGCGCAACGCGTGTCACGCGAGCTGCTCAGCGATCCAGTCGGCCACCAGCGGGCGCGCCTTGTACGGGATGTTCGCGCACACGTGGTTGCCGTCCTCGAACAGCACGAACTCGCCGTGCGGGGCCGCCTCGGCCTGGCGCTGTGTCGACTCCCACGGGATCAGCCGGTCGAGCTTGCCGGTGACGAACAGCGCCGGCACGCGCAGTTGCTCGAGCACACCGTCGAGGTCGAGCGCCGTCGCCCGCGCCCGACCGTCCTCGGCGTCGGTCGCTCCCGACTTGTGCACGAACGTCTCGCGCGTGAGCTCGGGGAGGTGATCCCACAGCTCGCCGAAGCAGAACGGCCCGCTGATGCCGGCGACCGCGCGCACCCGCGGCTCGAACGCCGCCGCGCGCGGGGCGAAGTAGCCGCCGAGGCTGACGCCGAGCGCGCCGACGCGCTCGAGGTCGAGGTCGTCGCGCACCGACACGGCGTCGAGCATCGCGGTGACGGCGACCTCGTAGTCGTGCCGCATCGGCTGGCTGTACCCGCACTCGCCCTGCCCCGGCCCATCCATCGACAGCGTCGCCATCCCGCGCGCGAGGAACAGGTTCTCGAGCCGGAAGAACTCCTCCTTGGTCGAGTCCAGCCCGGGGATCAGCAGCGCAAGCGGCGGCCGCCCGGCCCCAGGCGGCCGCCGCAGGTTGGCCACGACGCCGGCGCTCTCGATCCGCTCGGCGGTCGGGTCGAGCAGCCGGTGCGCGGCGAGCAGCGCCGCCACCGCGCGGTCGGCGGCGCGCGGCTGCGCGCGGCGTCGAGCACCCACACGAACTTGCCGAAGTGGAAGCAGACCGCCGCGCGCAGCCACGCCTCGCCCGCGGTCTGCGGGTGCCCCGCCTCCTCGGCCGCGCGCGCCAGCCCGGCGTGCGTCTCACCCGTCTCGCACCAAGCGTCGAGCCAGTCCTCCCAGCGTTCCACGCGCGCCGTCGTGCGCGCGAAGTCGTTGTAGTCGACCCCCGCCTGGATGAACCGCGGCGCCCAGTGGTCAATCGCGGCCTGCACGCGCGCGTCCGGCACCGGCGACCACCTCCTCGATGCTCGACCCGAGGTCCTGCAGCATCACCATCGCGGCGTTGCGCCCCGGCGCCCCGGTGATCGAGCCGCCCGGATGCGTGGTCCCGCCCGTCTGGTACAGGCCGGGGATCGGCATCCGGTGCTGCGCCCAGCCCGGCGCCGGACGCAGCGATCCGCTCTGCGGCAGCGTCCGGTTCCCGCCGTGGAACGTGCCTTCGATCATGTGCTCGTTCGCGCGCTCGATGTCCTCGGGCGCCTTGACCAGCATGTCGAGGATCACGCCCTCGCCGAAGTTGGGCGCCACCGCGTGCAGGCGCGCGAGCTGGCGGCGCGCCTGCGACTCCTTCAAGCCCTCGTAGCCGTACGACTGCGCGGAGAGGAACTTGACCGTGTGCCGGTTCTCCGGCGCGCGCGAGGGATCGTCGAGCGTCGGCGTCGCGACGAGGATCCATGCCGGGTCCTCGACGTAGCGCCCGTCGGCGAGCGCGCGGCCGTACTCGATCGCGTCCTCGGGGAAGCCCGCCAGCCCGGCCGACACCGCGGTGCGCCACTCGTCGTCGGGCGTGAGGAACCGCGGCGGCTCGGTCGTCGCCAGGTACACGCCCATCGCCGGGACGCCGATGTCGAACGTCTCGACGCCGTAGCGGAAGTCCTCCGGCCACAGCGTCGGCGGGTGCCATGTCGAGCAGATGCTTGACGTGGATCGTCGAGACGACGGCTTCGCGCGCGCGGTACGCGTCGCCGTCCTCGGTCTCGACGCCGGCGCAGCGCCCGCCCTCGACGATCAGCCGCACGACGCGCTTCCCGCACAGCACGGTGCCGCCGTGCTCCCGGATGCAGTCGACCAGCGACTCGGCGAGCCGGCCCGAGCCTCCGCGCGGGATCGTCCAGCTCCGCCGCTGGCGGCCGAAGACGATCGAATACGCGAGCGGGCCGGAGCCGGGGGCGTCGACCGGCACGAGCGTCTGGTACGCCTGCCAGAGCATGAACGCCTGCACGTGGCGGCTTTCGAACTCGTGCCGGATCACGTCCCAGGCGCTCATCATCCGCCGCCGCTGCCAGACGTTGCCGCGGGGGTGCTCGCTCAGCCGCTGCTCGACACTCGGGCCGAAGCCGGGCGGGTTGAACGTCCCCGCCGCGAAGATGTGCTTGACCTCGTCGTACTCGGCGAGCACGCGCCGATAGGCCTCGCCGTCGGCCTTCGAGTAGCGCGAGATCTCCTCGACCGTGCGGTCGAGGTCCATCCACGCGGTGAGCTGCTGCCCGTCCGGGAACGCGACGTGGGCGAACGGGTCGGGCACGAGGTACTCGAGCCCGTAGCGCTCCTTCAAACCGAGCTCGTCGTGCAGGAGCAGCGGGTTGGTCTGGATCAGCGTGTGTCCGGTCGAGCACGAGTCGATCAGGTAGCCCGGCCCGAGCAGCTCCTCGGTCGCGGCGCCGCCGCCGGGGACGGCGCGCGAGTCGAGCACGAGCACCTCGCGGCCCGACACGGCCAGATACGCCGCGGTGACGAGGCTGTTGTGGCCGGCGCCCGCGACGACGATGTCGGTCATCCGAGCAGCGCCTCCACGTTGGCGCCGAGCGCGTGCGGGTCGAGGCCCGCTAAGCGGACGGTGGCGACCGGGTCGGGATCGGCCATGTCGAACGGCTGGTCGGTGCCGAGGACCAGGTGATCGCTGCCGGCGAACTCGGCGAGGTCGCGCAGCAGCCGCGGGTCGTGCGTGACGGTGTCGAAGTAGAAGCGCCGGATCGACGCCGTGACAGGCTCGCGTAGACGCTCGCCTGCCATTGCGACCGCCTGGTGCGCGTGCCGCAGGCGGCCGCGCAGCGCGGGCAGCGCACCGCCGCCGTGGGCGAGCACGACCTTCAGCCGCGGATGACGCTCCATCACCCCCGCCATGACCATGTGCCCGGCGGTGATCGTGGTCTCGAACGGGTTGCCGACCGTGTTCCACAGGTGGTAGTCGGGCCAGTCGAACGCGCGCGTGGTCGGGTGGATGAAGACGACCGTGCCGTGCTCCTCGGCCGCCGCCCAGAACGGCGCGAAGCGGTCGTGCCCGAGGTAGTCGCCGCCGACGCTGGCGGGGATCTCGACGCCCGGCAGGCCACGCAGCATCTCCGGCTCGTCGAGCGACGCCGCGCAGAGCACTTCGATGCGGTCGCCGCGCAGCGCGAGCATGCCCTCGTTGACGGTCCGCGCGTCGCCGTCCAGCAGCATCACCCACGGCGACAGGACGACGCGGTCGATGCCCGCGCGATCGGCCGCATCGAGGATGCGGGCCGGGTCCTTGAACTCACCGATCGCCGACGGCGGCGGATCGGCGTCGCCGACGATCACGTGGGCGTGGAAGTCGACGATCACGCCGCGTGGCGGACCGACCCGCCGAAGTAGAGGTCCGCCATCTCGGGATTGTTGAGCACCTCGTCGGCCGGCCCGTCGAGGAGGACGCGACCGCTCTCCATCACGATCCCGTGGGTCGCGAGCCGCAGCCCGAAGCGCACGTTCTGCTCGACGAGCAGGATCGTGCGGCCGGCCGCGCGCATGCGCAGCACACTCTCGTGGACGTGCTTGAGCCCCTTCGGGTCGAGCCCGAGCGACGGCTCGTCGAGCATGACGATCCGCGGCTCGAGCATCAGCGAGCGGGCGAACTCGACCATCCGGCGCTGGCCGCCGGACAGGTTCCCGGCCTTGTCGCCACGGCGCTCGGCGACGACGGGGAACAGCTCCTCGATCTCCGCGTAGCGGCGCTTCAGCCGCGCCTTGTCGCGGCGCAGGATGTAGGCGCCCATCAGCACGTTCTCGCGCACGGTGATGTTCGCGAATAGCGCGTTGGACTGCGGAACCTGGACGATGCCGCGGCGCAGGACGTCGGCCGTCGAGGCGCCGTCGAGGCGCCGGCCGTCGAGCGTGATCTCGCCCTCGCGCGGCTGCAGCAGCCCGGACACCGCTCGCAGGACCGTCGACTTGCCGGCGCCGTTGGGACCGACGATGCAGGCGATCGAGCCCTCCTGCACGTGCAGGTCCACGCCCTGCAGGACGTCGCCGCCGCCGTACCCCGCGATCACGCCGGTGAGCTCGAGCATCACACCTCCGCGAGGACGAAGTCCTCGCCCAGGTAGGCGTCGACGACCTTCGGGTCGCGCTGGATGTGCTCCGGCGTCCCGTGGCAGATGCAGCTGCCCTGCGCGAGCACGAGCACCGGGTCGCACAGCCCGAGCACGAACGGCATGTTGTGCTCGACGATCAGGAACGTCTTACCCTGCGCGTTGAGCTCGCGGATCATCTCCCCCATCCGCTCGATCAGCGTCGGGTTGATGCCACCGGCGGGCTCGTCGAGCAGGATCAGCTGCGGGTCGAGCATCAGCACCTGTGCGAGCTCGACCAGCTTCTGCTGCCCGAACGAGAGGTCGCTCGCCCGCTGGTCGCGGAAGCGAGCCATGCCGACGAAGTCGAGCAGCTCCTCGGCGCGCGCCGCCTCGGGGCCGCTGACCGCGCCGGCATTGAGCTGACCGAGCCGGAACGCCCGCAGCGGCGCGACGAGGTTCTCCAGCACGGTCATCTCGCGGAACAGGCGCGTGATCTGGAACGTGCGCCCGATGCCGCGGTAGGCGCGCCCCCACGGGCGCACGCCGTCGATCCGCTCGCCGTCGAGCCAGACCTCGCCGGCGTCCGGCGCCATCGTCCCGCCGATCAGGTTGAACACGGTCGTCTTGCCGGAGCCGTTCGGGCCGATCAGCGCGGTGATCGAGCCCTCCGGTACCTCGAACGAGCAGCCGCGGACCGCCCGCAGGCCGCCGAAGCGCTTCTCCAGCCCCTTGACCTCGAGCAGCGCGCGGCCGGAGGCCGGCGGTGGGGTCGGGCGCGCCGGGCGCTCGCGCAGCTCGAGCCGCGCGCCGACCAGCCCGGCCTTGCCGCGGGCCCGGCGGGCCTCGATCCAGCCACTGACGGTCGGGAGGATCCCGCGCGGGACGAACAGCACCACGACCGCCATCAGCCCGCCGAACACGAGCAACCGCGAGTTGCCGCCCCCGAGCGAGTTGTTGGCGAACTCGTTCAGCGGCTCGATCAGGAACGCGCCGAGCGCCGGGCCCCACAGCGTGCCGCGGCCGCCGAGCAGCATCGACAGCAGGATCTGGACGCTCAGCAGGATGTTGAACATCCCGAGCGGATCGATGAACGCCAGGTAGTAGCCGTAGATCGCCCCGGCCATCCCGACGAACACCGCGCTGGCGACGAAGCCGAGCAGCTTGTAGACCGGGGTGTCGATGCCGACGGTCGCCGCCTTGTCCTCGTCCTCGCGCATCGCGATCAGGCCCATGCCGAACTTGGTCCGGCGGATCCGCCACGACAGCAGCAGCGACGCGGCGAGCAGCGCGTACAGCGAGTAGTAGAACGGCCAGTTCTGGACGTCGATGCTCCACGTCGGCAGCGGCAGCGAGATGCCCGCGGTGCCGTTCGTGAGCGACGGCCAGTTGATCGCGACCAGCTGGAGCAGGAACAGGAACGCGATCGTGATGATCACGAACGAAGGCCCGCGCGTGCGCAGCGCGACGACCCCGAGCAGCGCCGCGAACAGCCCGGCCACGACACCGCCCAGCGGCACCCACCACCACACCGACACGCTCTCCACGCGCGTCGACAGGATCCCCAGCGTGTAGGCGCCGAGCCCGAGGAACGCCCCCTGCCCGAGCGAGATGTAGCCGCCGTAGCCCGAGATGATGTTCAGGCCGACCGCCCCGATCGCGAAGACCAGGGACAGGATGATCATGTTCTGGTAGTAGAGGTTGTCGGAGACGAGCGGGTACGCGGCGAGCGCCACCGCGGCCGCGGCGATCACGGCGCGCCACCTCATACCGCCACGTCCTCGCGCAGCTTCGCGCCGGCCAGGCCCTGCGGGCGGGCGAGCAGGACCACGAAGATGATCAGGTACGGCACCGCGGTCGCCCACTGCGGCGAGATGTAGGTGACCGTCGCGGTCTCGGCGACCCCGAGGATCAGCGCGCCGATCACCGCGCCGGGGAGGCTCCCCATCCCGCCCAGCACGATGATCCCGAGCAGGCGCGCGATCCACTGGTAGTGCGAGCCCGGCAGGAACGGGTACAGCACGCTGACGATCGAGCCGCCGGCGCCCGCCGCCGCCACGCCGACCGCGAACGCCAGCGCCGCGACGGCCGACACGTTGACGCCGACCAGCGCCGCGCCGCTCGGGTTCGACGCGCTCGCGCGGATCGCCCGGCCGAGCCACGTGCGGGTGAGGATCAGGTACAGCGCGCCGAGCACGAAGCTCGCGAGCGCGCAGCCGTAGACCTGCGCCTTCGGCAGGAAGATCTCACCGATGTGGAACGACTCGTTGACGTACGAAGGGCGCACGGAGTGCGACGTGTTCCCCCAGATCACGCCCATCAGCCCTTCGACCACGAGCGCGATCGCGAACGTCAGCAGCACCGACGACGACACGTGCGCGCCGCGCACCCGCCGCACGGCGAACGTGTACAGCAGCCAGCCGAACGCGAACATCAGCGGCGTCGTGAACACCACCGCCACGAGCGGGTCGATCCCGGTCGCGTGCCATGCCGTGTAGGTCAGGAACGCGGCCAGGATCAGGAACGACCCGTGCGCGATGTTGATCACGCGCATGACGCCGAAGATCAGCGTCAGACCCGATGCGAGCAGGGCGTACGTCCCGCCGATCAGCAGGCCAAGGACGATCGTCTGGACGAGCTGAGTCACCCGGCGGGACGATGCCTCACTTAGAGCCCGGCTTCCAGCCCTCGACGATGTGGTCGGTCGTCGCCGCGTCCTCCGGGAGCACGATCTCGGGCTTGCCGTTCTGCCACTGGCCGACGAGGAACTCGCCCTTCGGGCTGCCGTCCTCGTTCCAGCTCAGCGGGCCGAGGATCGTGTCGACCGAGTTCGCGCGCAGCCAGTCGGCGAGCTTGAGCTGGTCGTCGATCGAGCCGACCCCGTTCACGGCCGCCGCCATCACCTCGGCTGCCGCGTACGCGTCGGCCGCGTCCTCGGGCACCTCGGTGCCGCCGAACATCTCCTTGTACTTGGCGACGAACTCCTCGTTGCCCGGGGTCTTCGCCTCGGCCGAGTGGCTGACGGCGTAGGAGACGCCCTCGGTGTTGTCCTTGCCGATCGCCTTGGCGTACTGGTCGCCGAGCGACGGCGCGGTGGTCTGGTAGAGCCACTTCGGCGTGTAGCCGACCTTCAGCAGCGAGCGGATGATGCCGACGCCGTCCTCGAACGTCGCGCCGTTGACCACGAGGTCGGCGTTCTTGCCCTTGATGCTGGAGGCGATCGCGTCGTAGTTGGCGTTGTCGATGGTGTACGTCTCGCGGTAGACCGTCTTCACTCCCGCCTTGGAGAGGATCGCCTCGATCCCCTCCGAGGTCGGTCCCGCGAAGGGGTCGTCGAGCGTCGGGTAGGCCGCCGTCTTCGGCTTCTGGTCGGCGGGCAGGTTGGCGATGTAGTTCGCCCACACGTCGCCCTGGTGGTTGGCGGTCGCCTGCTGGGCGAAGAAGAGGTACTTGTAGCCGCGATTGAAGAGGTCGGGCGAGCCCCCGGCGGGCTCGACGAACAGCATGCGGTTGCGCTCGGCGACCGTCGACGCCGGCAGGTTGAGCAGCGATGAGAAGGTGCCCAGCAGCAGGTCGACGTTGTCCTTGCTGATCAACGCGTTGTAGTCGGCGACGATCGTGTTCTGGTTCGACGCGTCGTCCTTGATGACCATCTGGACCTTGCGCTTGAGCAGCCCGCCCTTCTCGTTGGTGAGGGCCTCCCAGACCTTGTAGCCCTGCTGCGCCGCCTTGCCGGGCTCGGAGAAGTCGCCGGTCAGCGGGAGCGAGGCACCGATCTTGATCGTGCCTCCACCGCCGCCGCCGGAACCGCTCGACGAGGAGTCGTCATCGCCGCCGCAGCCCGCCGCGACGAGCCCCAGAAGCCCGGCCGCCATGACGGCCACGACCAGCCAGCGCAGTCTCCGCATTCCGAGGACCTCCTCCAAGTCTCCCCGATTGCAAACGTTTGCAGCAAACGTGTGCAACCTACTCCGTCCGGCCGCGGGTTGTCAAGCCCGAGTCCACCTCACGCACGTCGCGACGCCGTCGAGCCCCGCACGACGAGCTCGGGCGGGAGCACCACTTCGGTGGTCCCGTCGCGGGAGCCCTGCAGGATGTCGAGGAGGAGCTGCGCCGCCGCGACGCCGATCTCGTAATGCGGGATCCGCACCGTGGTCAGCGGCGGGCTGAAGCGGTCGGCGAACGGCATGTCGTTGAAGCCGGCCACGGAGATGTCGCCCGGGCAGGCGATCCCACGCGCGGCGAAGACGTCGTAGCAGCCGAGCGCCATCAGGTCGTTGCCCGCCACGATGGCGGTCGGCGGCTCGGTCTCGGCGAGGAGCTGCTCGCACAGTCGCGCACCCTCCGGTTCGGTGAACGCGCGGCCGTATTTGACCAGCGAGGGGTCGAGGTTCGCCGCCGCCATCGCCTCCTCGAAGCCCTCGCGGCGCTGGCGGCCGGTCGAGACGTCCTGCGGGCCGCCGAGGTGGGCGACCCGCGTGTGCCCGAGGGCGACCAGGTGCTCGACCGCCAGTCGCACACCGGCGCGATCGTCGGCGGTCGCCGACGGCAGGCTCCCGTCCTCGACGCGGCGGTTGACGAGCACGAGCGGCATGCCGAGGTCGGCGAACTCGTCGAGCAGCTCGTGGTCGAGCCGCGCGGTGGCGGTCACGAAGCCGTCGACGGCGCGGGCCCGCATCGCCTCGAAGTCGACCCGCTCGCGCTCCGGGTCGTTGTCGGTGTTGGCGATCAGCGGCGTGTAGCCGGCCTCGCCGAGACGGTCGTCGAGGCCGCGGATGATCGGCGGGAACAGCGGATTCTGGATGTCTGGCACGATCACGCCGATCGTGAAGCTGCGGTTGGTCTTCAGACCGCGGGCGAGCGGGTTCGGCCGGTAGCCGAGCTGCTCGGCCACCTCACGCACGCGGCGGACCGTCTCGTCGCGCACCAGCGCCTCGGTGGCGGGGTTGAGCGCCCGCGAAACCGTTCCGGGATGGACGCCGGCGATCCGCGCCACGTCCCTGAGCGTCGCTCGCTCCGGCACGCGCGCCATTATGCACGCGCTCCCGGCACGATCAGCACTGCGGCGAGCGCCGTGGCGACGAGGACCGCGACGGTGACGAGCATCGCCGGCGCGCGACCGGCGCCCTGGTAGAGCAGGCCGGTGATCGCCGGGCCGGCCAGCAGGCCGAAGTCGCCGGTGAAGCGGAACGTGCCGAGCCGGCGCCCGACGGTCGCGGCCGGGACGTTGTCGGCGATGATCGTCGCCGCCACGGCGATCCCTGACGATGCGATCGACAGCAGCACGATCGCGAGCAGCCAGGTGGCGAGGGTCGGCGGAACGGCGAGGATCGCGACCGCGCCCGCCATCAGCAGCAGGCTGGGGATCAGCGCCGCCTTCCTCGAAACGCGGTCGGAGACCGCGCCCGCGGCGGCGGAGCCGGCGAAGCGCGCGGCGCCGCCGACGGCGAGCGCGAGGCCGATCGCCGACGCCGACAGCGCGAGCTCGTCGGAGCCGATCACAGGGATCAGCGTCTGCGGCAGCGCGCCCATCGTGAAGAAGACGGCGAACGGGACGGCGGCCAGCGCTGCGGCCTGGGTTCTGGTCAGCCCGCCCGCGGTCTCGTCACCGCCGGAGCGCGGCTCGCGCGCGCGGCGGCGCCCCGCGGGAGCGAGCAGGCACACGATCATCACCGCCACGCCGATCCCCGCCGCCACCGCCTGCGCGAGCCGCCACCCACCGAGCCCGGCGACGATCCCGCCGACGCCCGGACCGAGCGTCTGCCCGGTCATCAGCGCCATCGAGAACGCGGCCATCGCCGCGCCGCGGCGGGCGGCCGGCGCGCTCGTGGCGAACTGCGTCATCCCGGTCGTGTTCGTCAGCGCCGACGCGGCGCCGAGGAAGAACATCCCCAGCCAGTGCCTGCGCGAGCGTCCCGGCCGTGGCGAGGATCGCCGCCGAGATCGCGACGCCCAGCCCGCTCCCCGCCAGCGCCCGCCCCGGCGGGAGCCCGTCCGCGACGCGCCCGGCCGGCAGGTCCATGGTGAGCCGGCCGACGGCGAAGGCCGTCGTCAGGAACGCCAGCGACGCCGCCCCGACGTCCAGGTCACGCCCGATCTCCGGCAGCAGCGGCGCGCGCATGAACGACGCCACGCCCACGGCGAGCACCACACCCCCGGGGAGCAGCATCGTCGTCCTCACAAACGTTTGCATTATGCCGGAGGTCTCCGCCGGCCGATCCGCGTAGCCGCTGTTGGTCGGCGGCTAGAACACCGCGGCGTACAGACCGCCGGCGATCAGCGCCACGATCCCGACCGCCATCGCCACGGCGAGAGCCTTCACCCACGCCGGCGTCCCCTCGCCAAGCGCCGCCGGAGGCGTGGTCAGAGGCGTGCCGAGGATCTCGCGCGCGAGGTCCGACCCCGAGGCCGGGACGAGGATGTCGCGCGGGCCGGCGGCGAGGAAGTCGGGGACGTCGAACCCGCCGGAGCGGCGGACCAGCGACGGGATGCCCTCCTCCAGCAGCAGGTTCTCGAGCATCTCGGCCTCGGCCTGGTTGCGCGCCGAGCCGACCTTCACGAGCGGCCCCTCGGAGTAGCGCGGGAGCACCTTGCGGGCGCGCTCGCGCGCCTCGCTCAGCTCCTCCCCCGCCTCCTCGCCCGGCAAGACGAGCGGGAGCCCGCAGTCGCGGCAGAAGCGCTCCGTCCGCGCGTGCTCGGCGGCACACGACGGGCACACCAGCGGCGCGCCCTCAGGCGTCGGGAGCCGTGCCGTTCTGAACCTCGAGCGCGGCCTCGGACACCGCGCCGTCGACGATCCGCCACGCCCGCACGTCGGGCTCTTCGGCCTTGACCCCGACGATCACGTACAGCGCGTCGGGATAGAACGCGAGGTTGATGTCGGTCTGGGAAGGCTCGGGATCGGAGCGCGTGTGCGAGTGATAGATCGCGCCGAGCTCGAAGCCGCCGTCCTCGATCGCGGTCTGGATCTTGTACTGCTCCATCCCGTCCATCTCGTAGCGCAGCGGGCTGGCGGCGGCGTTGCGCGCGCGGTGGACGGCGACGGCCACGCCGTCATGCGCGGCGATCATGCCGCAGCACTCGTTGGGTGCCTCAGCGCGGGCGTGCGCGACGATCTCGTCCAGCAGGGCCTGCGAGATGCGCACTAGTCGGCGGTACCTGCACGCTCGCGAACGGGCTTGCGATCGGCCTCTTCGTCGTCGTCGTCATCGTCGAGCGGGTTGATGCCGCTCAGCGAGTCCTTGAACTCGCGCATGCCCTTGCCCACCGAACGGCCCACCTCCGGCAGGCGCTTGGGGCCCAGGACGATCAGGGCGATCACGAGGACGATGATGAGCTCTCCAGGCCCGATGCTTCCAGGCATATCTGCGTTCCTCTCCGGGGTGACTCGGCCTTAGTCAGGGTACCGCCTAGAACGGGTTCCGACCGGCTAGTTTCCTCAGCAGCGCATGCTGTTGCGAGTGGCCGGCGAGGATGGTCGCCGCCGTCTGCAGGATGCCGGGCTCGGACAGCTGCACGACGGCGTCGTGGTAGGCGGTGACGAGGGAGGCCTCGAGCGCGATCGCCGCGTCGAGGCGCCGGCGCGGGGTCCCCGCCTCGGCGAGCCGGCGGGCCGGCGCGTCCAGGTCGGCGGCCGTGATCGGGCTCGTGCCGCGACCGAGGGCCTGAAGCTGCGTCCGCAGCGCGGCGGCGTGCTCCTTGGCGTTGGCGCCGAGGTCCGGCGCGCCGTCCGGCACGGCCCCGCGGTAGGCGAACTCCGAGCCCTCCTCGCGGGCGATCAGCGGCTTGATGACGTCGCCGTCGTGGGCGAGCGTCGCAGCGCCCGCGGCCGGCGGCCGGGCGAGCAGCGCCGCGGCGCCGGCGATCAGCAGCTCGCGGCGCCTCACGTCGGCGTCCCCGGGAACGCCCCGCCGGCGCCGCCGAGCAGCGCCGCGTCGGCGGCGCACTCGGCGACGAGATCGGTGCCGAGCGATCGGTCGGGCCCGGTGAGGCTGGGGAGCGCGCCGACGTGCGCCACCAGCGCCGCCTGCGCGCGCGCCGGCGCCGCGGACGCGTCCGGCGCCGTGTCGGGAGCGCGGACGTCGTGCGGCCCGCCGCCGGCCGCGGCGACGGCGGAGGCGAGGCGCCGCGCGCGATCCAGCGAGCGCAGGCGGATCCGCTCGTCCAGCCCGTGCGCTCCCTCGAGATCGTGGGCCAGCGCACGCTCGGCGCCGAGCGACTGGAGCAGCACCTGCGTCGCCGGCGGCGGCCCCACCGCTTCGTCCTTGCCGCACCCGGCGGCGAGGATCGCCGCGCCGCCCCCGAGGAGCAGCGACCTTCTCGACAGCCATGGATGGCTGTCGCCGGACCCGGCCCACCCGCCCCGGCCGGACGGAGGCCCGGGCTGCCTCTTTACCACCAGACCGTGGAGTCCAGGTTCTCGATCTCCTCCACCGGCAGCGTGTAGACGCCGGAGGAGAGGTACTTCCAGCCGTCGTCGCAGACGATGAAGACCACGTTGCCCTCGTCGAGCTCGCCGGCGATCCGGACCGCGATCGAGGCGATCGCGCCCGACGACACGCCCGCGAAGATGCCCTCCTCGTCGAGCAGCCGGCGGGTCCACACGATCGCGTCGTGGTTGGTGACGAAGATCTTCCGGTCCAGCAGCGAGAGGTCGATGATCGGCGGGATGAAGCCGTCGTCGAGGGAGCGCAGGCCCTGGACGGGCTCGCCCTGCATCGGCTCGGCGGCGACGATCTTCACGGTGTCGCCGAGCTCCTCGCGCATCCGCCGGCCGACGCCCATCAGCGTGCCGCCGGTGCCGAGCCCGGCCACGAACGCGCTGATCTCGTCGAGCTCCTCGAGGATCTCGGGCGCCGTGCCGTTGTAGTGAGCGAGCGGGTTCGCCTGGTTCCCGTACTGGTAGGGCATGAAGTACGAGGCGTCCTGCGCGGCCATCTCGAGCGCGAGCTCGACCGCGCCGTTGGAGCCCTTGGAGCCCTCGGAGTAGACGATCTCGGCCCCGTACATCTTCAGGAGCTGCGTGCGCTCCTGCGTGACGTTGTCGGGCATGACGACCTTGACCGGATAGCCCTTGCGCGAGCAGATCATCGCGAGCGCGATGCCGGTGTTGCCAGAGGTCGGCTCGAGGATCGTCTGGCCGGGCTGGATCGCTCCGGCCTCCTCGGCGGACTCGATCAGCGACCGCGCGACGCGGTCCTTGATCGAGCCGGTCGGATTATGGGATTCCAGCTTGGCCCAGATCCGCACGCCGGGCTTCGGCGAGAGACGCTTGAGCTCGACGAGCGGCGTGTTGCCGATCGCCTGGACGATGTCCCCATAACGCCCGCCACACGGACGATTCCCCAGCTGCTGCGCCATGCTTCATTAAGTGTAGTCATACGGCCATCGCGGGATCCGCCAGCACCCGCCGGAGCGACTGCGCGGCCGCCCCGCGCACCGCCGCCTCGGGCCCCAGAGTCGACGGCAGCACGCGCGGAACCGCCCAATCGGAGGCCAGCACGTGCACCTCGAGCTCGCGCGCGATCGGCGCCGCCAGCCAGGTCGAGAGCTGGCCGAAGAAGCCGCCGAGGACCACCGCCTGGAAGTTCAACAGGTTGGCGGCGGAGGCGATCGCGATGCCCAGCCAGCGGCCGCTCTCGCGCAGCGTGGCGAGCGCCTGCTCGTCGCCCGCCCGGGCGCGGCCCGCGAGCATCGACACCGGCTCCCCGGACCCGGTCGTCGTGGTCGCGCGGCTGGGGTCCAGTCCCGCGCTCTTGAGCAGCGCCTCCAAGCCCACCACCGTCTCCAGGCAGCCGCGGCTCCCGCACGCGCACGGCGCCCCGCCCGGGTCGACCGTCATGTGCCCGAACTCGCCGCCGAAGCCCTGCGCGCCCCGGAACAGCTCGCCGCCGATGATGATGCCGCCGCCGACGCCGATCTCGCCCGACACGTAGAGGACGTCGCTGAAGCCGCGCGCGGTCCCCTCCCACAGCTCGGCGAGCGCGGCGAGGTTGGCCTCGTTGTCGGCGGCGAGCGGGAACGACGGGCCGGCCAGACGCTCATGCAGCTCATCGACCACGGCGACGTCGGTCCAGTCGAGGTTGGGCGCCCGCAGCAGCGTGCCGGTGGCGGCGTCGACGACGCCGGGCAGCGCGACGGTGGCGCCGACCGGGCGCAGCCCCTCGGCGCGCACGGCGTCGAGCGCGGTGCCCGCGTGCTCGGCCAGCCGGTCGAGGACCTTGGCGACCGGCATGCGGCGGTTGTCGCGCACGTCGAGGCTGCGGTGGCGCTCGGTGCCGGTCAGGTCGAGCGCGCGCACGGCCAGGTAGTCGACGTTGACCTCCAGCCCGAGCGCGACCACCCCGTGGCCGGACAGCTCGACGACCAGGCCGGGCCGGCCGACGGTTCCGCGCTGCTCGAGCCCGCGCTCGACGACGAGGTCGAGCCCGATCAGCTCGGTGACGAGGCTCGAGACGGTGGTCTTGTTGAGCCCGGTCTCGAGCGCGATCGTGGCTCGCGAGCGCGGTCCGTGTTCTGACAGGTGGCGCAGCACGACCCCGAGGTTGTGGCGCCGCACGGCTCGCTGGTTCGCGAGGCCAGACGGGCCCGAGTCACTTCTCATCTGCGCACACTACCTTGCGGTGAGGACTCTCAAGCGGCGTCGGCCAGAGGCTCGACGCCGAGGAAGCGGCGCTGTGCCGCGGGGTCGCCGAGCAGCGCCTCGGCGGTCGTCTCGGTCGCGATCGACCCGGCGACCATCACGAGCTGGCGGTCGGCCAGCGCGGTCGCGACACCGAGGTTCTGCTCCACGACGAGCAGGCCCATCCCGGCCGCGGCGAGGTCCTTGATCGTCTGGATCAGGCCCTCGACGATCGTCGGCGCGAGGCCCTCGGACGGCTCGTCCATGATCAGCAGCCGCGGGTTCGTGAGCAGCGCGCGCCCGATCGCGAGCATCTGCTGCTCGCCGCCGGACAGCGACGTGCCGGAGACGCCCTTGCGCTCGGCGAGCCGCGGGAACAGGTCGTACACGCGGTCCGGCGTCCAGGCCGCGTCCTTCGGCGCCCCGACGATCTCCAGGTGCTCCTCGACCGTCAGCGACGTGAACAGGCGCCGGCCCTGCGGCACGAAGCCCACGCCGGCCTTGGCGATCCGGTAGGCGGGCTTGCCCATCAGCTCGACGCCGTCGAGCCGCACCGAGCCGTCCTTGCGTTCGAGCAGCCCGACGATCGCGGCGCACATCGTCGACTTGCCCATGCCGTTGCGGCCGATCAGGGCGACCGGCTCGGCGCTCATGCTGAACGCGACGTCCTGCAGGACGTGCGCGGTGCCGTAGTAGCCGTTGAGGCCCTCGACCTCGAGCAGCGCGTCAGTCATGGCTGATCATCCCGCTCCCGAGATAGAGGTCGTGCACGGTCTGGTTGGCCCGGATCTCGTCGGGCGTGCCCTCGACGATCACGCGGCCGTCGTGCATCATCGTCACCCACTCGGCGACGCGCAGGGCGACGTCCATGTCGTGCTCGATCAGGATCAGCGTGATCGCCGGGTCGAGCTTCTGCAGCGTCTCGGTGAGCCGCACGCGCTCGGCGCGCGACAGGCCGGCGGCGGGCTCGTCGAGCATCATCAGCTCGGGGTCGCTCGCGCGCGCCATGCCGACCTCGAGCTGGCGCTGCTCGCCGTGCGAGAGCTCGGACACGAGCACCTCGAGCACGTCGCGCGAGGCCGACCGCCTCGGCCATCACGCGCGCCCGCTCGCGCATCTCGGAGTCCTGCTTGTTCTTGACGAGCCGGAAGTGGCCGCCGTGGACGCCGAGCACGGACAAGTACAGGTTGTCCTCGACCGACAGGCCGAGGAACAACCGCGAAGTCTGGAAGGTCCGGGAGAGCCCCAGTCGCGCACGCTTGCGCGCGGGCAGGCGCGTGACGTCACGACCGAACAGCTCGACCGCCCCGGCGGTGGGCGGGAACTCGCCCGAGATCAGGTTGAACAGCGTCGTCTTGCCGGCACCGTTGGGGCCGAGGATGGCCCGGCGTTCGCCGGACGCGACCTCGAGGTCCACCCCGTGGACGGCGTGGACGCCGCCGAAGCGCCGGCCGACCCCCCGCAAGCGGAGGATCGGCTCGGCGCGCTCGGCAGATGTCGCAGGTGCAGCCACTGCCCTACTTCGACGAGAAGTCGACCTGTTCGGAGTTCCCGACCCAGGCCGGCTGGTTGCCCTTCTCGCACTTCGGGTTCGTGCGGTCCGGCGGCGGCGTGTCCGCGGTGAACGTGCCACCGAAGGTCTGCTCGACGCCCGGGATGCGACGGATCGTCTTGACGTCGGGGATCTTGTCGCCGGTGTTGTCCGGGACGATCTCCTTGACGAAGTTGTCCGCGACGCCGTTGCGGTTGTCGTCGAGCTTGATCTCGCCCCACGCCGCGTCCAACGTCACCGACTTCAGAGCCTCCTGGAGCTTGCTCTGATCGCTGATGTCGCCGTTGACCGCCTCGAGGCCCTTGATGAGCGCCCAGGCGGCGTTGTAGTAGTTGTAGACGAACACGGAGGCGGCGAGACCGGAGATCTCCTTGCCGTAGGCGTCGTCGAGCTGCTGGACGTAGTCCTTGACCTTCGGGTCGTTGGAGTCCGCCGCCGTCGGGCCGGCCGTGTACGCGCCGGTGACCGCGTTGGAGACCTCTTTGAGGACCAGCGGGTCGTCGAAGAAGACGTTGCCCATGGTCTTCTTGGGATCGATCTTGCCCTTCTGCTCCTGGTACTGCTTCATGAAGGAGACCAGGCCCGCGCCGCCGATGCCGTAGTAGATGCCGTCGACGTCGTCCGGGATCTGGGAGATGAAGGACGAGTAGTCCTTCTCACCCAGCGGCGGCCAGATGCGCTTGGTGATCTGTCCACCGACCGCGCAGAACTCGGCCGCGAAGCCGGCCAGCGACGTGTACGGGAACGAGTAGTCGTCGCCGATGATCGCGGCCTTCTTCCAGCCCAGCTCGTTGTAGGCGTAGTCGCCGAGACCGGCCGACCACTGCGCGCCGTCACTGTGGAACCGGAAGAAGTTCGGCGCCTGCACCTTCAGGGTCGTGTCCTGCGCGCCCGAGGTGCCGTTGATGAACGTCTTGTCCGGGTGCTCCTTCGCGTAGTTCGCGACCGCGATGCCCTCGTCGCCCGACAGCGGGCCGATGAGGACGTCCGCGTCCTCCTGCTCCATCAGGCGGCGCGTCTCCTCGATCGCCTTGTCGGCGGTGTCGTTCGCGCAGCCGATGCCGACCAGCTCGATCTTGGCTCCGGCGACGGTCGCGCCGTCGAGTCCGTCAGACGGCTTGGATCCCGCGGCCTTGCCGCCGGCGTACTTGATGAACGCGGTGTTCGCGCCCGCGATGTCCGGCTCGTAGAACGCGCCGAACGCGCCCTCGCAGTCGGACAGATAGGCCAGCTTGATCGTCTTGTCGCCACCACTCGACGAAGAAGACGCGTTGTCGTTGTCGCTCGACGAGCTGTCGTCACCGCCGCACCCGACCGCGACGACGCCGGACGCCAGAACGGCGATCCCGAGCGCCAGCAGCTTGCGTGCCCTCAAAACCTCTCTCCTCTCACCCATCACTTGACAGTGGTCGCTGCAGGGCCACCCTCAGGCCCTGGGGTTGGCGTGTTTCTTGGTGCGCCACCTCCTTCGTCGCGCCGGCGCAGGCGATCGACCCCCGACTCCCAGAGGCCGACGAGGCCGCCGGGCGAGGCGAGGACGATGATCAGGAAGATGATTCCGAGCAGCGTGTTGAACCGCTCGGGGCCGAGCACGTTGCCGATCGACGGGGTCCACTCGCGCGAGTAGTTGTCCAGCAGCGCGAACGCGAACGCTCCGACCCACGCACCCTCGAGCCGGTACAGGCCGCCGATCACGGCGATGATGAGGATGTCGATCGTCTGCCCGAGGTTGATCGACCCGGGCGAGATGCGGCGGTTGTACCAGACGGCCAGGATCCCGGCGAAGGCCGCGATGAAGGCCGCGAACGTGAACGCCAGGGTCCGGTGCAGCCGGACGTGGAAGCCGAGCGCGCGCATGCGCGCCGGCTCGTCGCGCAGGCCCTGCAGCGAGAGCCCGAACGGCGTGCGCGCCACGTATCGCATCCAGACGTACAAGGCGACGCAGACGGCCATCGAGACGAAGTAGAGCCGCGCCGGGTCGGAGCCGGGGTCGCCGACCAGACCCGGCAGGTCGAGGTTGTTGACGCCGCCGAAGCCCGACAGCTGCGTCACCTGGGAGGCGAAGTAGTAGACGAGCACCGAGAACGCGAGCGTGAGCATCAAGAAGTAGATGCCTTCGCTGCGCGAGGCGATGAACCCGAACGCGAGCCCGACGAGCACGGTGACGACGATCGCGCCGACGACCGCCGCCCACGGCGACCACGCGGCCGGGTTGCCGCCGTCGGCGGCAACGAGGTTGGCGTAGGTCAGGCCGGCCGTGCCGTACACGGCCACCTGGCCGAGCGAGACCATGCCGCCGTAGGCCGACAGGAAGATCAGGCTGGCGGCGGCGAGGCCGAGCCACAGCGACTTCGTGAGGATCTGGGTGACCCAGAAGTCGGAGGCGAACAGCGGCGCGAGCGCGGCCACCACGACCACGCCGGCCAGGGCCAGCCAGCCGCGCCGGGTCAAGGTGGCATGGTGAGCGGTCTGGGCTTCGGCCTCGAGCGTGGCGGCATCGGGCGCGAGGCTCATGCGGGCCTCCCGAACAGGCCGAGCGGCCGCACCGCGAGCACGACCACCAGCAACGCGAACGTGAGCAGGATCGAGTAGTTCGTCAGGTCGTGGTCGCCGAAGACCAGGTAGACGTCCGCCCAGGAGTCGACGAGCCCGAGCGCGAGCGCGCCGATCGCCGCGCCGCCGAGGCTGCCCATGCCGCCGATGATCACGACGATCAGCGAGTTGAGCAGGAACGCGGTGTCCTCCCCCGGCTGCAGCGACAGCATCGTGCCGCCGAGGACGCCGCCGTAGCCGGCCAGCATGGCGCCGATGAAGAACGCGCCGGCGAAGACGAGCTGCACGTTGATGCCGAGCGCCGACACCATGTCGCGGTCGTCGACGCCCGCACGCACGATCTTCCCGTAGCGCGTGCGCTTGATCAGCAGCCACAGGCCGATCCCGATCACCAGGGCCGAGCCGACGACGATCACGAGGCGGAAGAAGCCCACGTGGGCGCCGCTGATCGTGACGCTCTCCGGGAACGACGACGGGGCCTTGACGTCCTTGGCGATGCCGCCGTACGCGGCCAGCAATTGGTCGGCCGCGATCACCGAGATCGCGATCGTGATCAGCGCCTGGCGCAGGTCCTGGCCCTGGTTCCAGCGCAGGAACAGCTGCTGGATGGCGACGCCGAGGATGCCGATCAGCAGCACGGCCATGGCCAGCGGCACGATCCAGCCGATCAGGTTGTACTCGCCGCCGCCGCCACCGCCGCCCGCGCTGAGGCTCAGGTTCAGCCCGCCGTCGTCGCTGGCGAACAGCTTCTGCTGGAAGTTCAGCGCCAGATAGCCGCCGAACAGGTACAGCGACCCGTGCGCCATGTTCACGACGCGCATCAGGCCGAAGATCAGCGTGAACCCGCTCGCCACGACGAAGTAGAGCGCGGCGAGCGACAGCCCGTTGAGCGTGACGGTGACGAACTGGCTCCAGTTGTCAGCCGCCTTGATCCCGATCCAGACCACGAGCAGAAGGGCGATCGCGATCAGCAGGACGCGCTTGGCGGTCACGGCGGCACCGGCAGGGCTATCTGCCGCCAGCGTGGTAGCGGCGGAGGCACCGGCGACGTCCGACGGCCCTCCCCCCGGGCCTGAATGCACCGTCTCTGACATGTCCTTGACAGCAATTGAAAGCTGATGCAGAGTTGTTTGTCAAGTTATGAAATGTCTTGGAAGGCATTCGTGACCACGATTTCCGAGGGGGCGCTCGCGGACGCTGAGGCTGCGCTCATGTCCGCGCTCGGCGACGGCGCGGTTATAACCGCGGCGGCCGAGCTCGACGCGTACACCGCGGACACCTACTGGCCTGCGCTGCACGCGAAGGCCGCTGGAGCGCCGTTGGCGCGGCCCGACGTGGTCGTGCGGCCACGCACCGAGGAGGACGTTGCCACCGTGCTGGCGATCGCCTCCGAGCAGCGCGTGCCGGTCGTCCCCTGGGGCGGCGGGTCGGGCACGCAGGGCGGTGCACTTCCCATCAACGGCGGCATCGTGATCGACCTGCGCTCGCTCGACGAGGTGATCACGATCGACGAGCGGTCGATGACGGTCACCGTCCAGGCCGGCAAGAACGGGCGCGAGCTCGAGGCCGAGCTCAACGCGCGCGGGCTGATGCTGCCTCACTACCCCGCCTCGGTCGAGTGGGCGACGGTCGGCGGCTACATCGCGGCCCGCGGCTCCGGGGTGCTCTCCACCCGCTACGGGAAGATCGAGGATCTCGTGCTGTCGCTGCGCGTCGCGACGCCGGCCGGCGGCCTGATGGAGACGATCGAGGTGCCGCGGCACGCGATGGGCCCGGAGCTGACGCAGCTGTTCGTCGGCTCAGAGGGCACGCTCGGCGTGATCACGCGCGCGACGCTCCAGCTCGTGCCGCTGCCGGCGGCGCGGCGGTTCGCCGCGGTCGCGTTTCCGACCGTGGGCGCGGGGATCGACGCGCTGCGGCGCACGCTGCAGGTCGGGCACCGCCCGTCGGTGATCCGGATGTATGACGAGGAGGCGACGCGGCTGACGTTCGCGCCGGTGGTCGGCGAGGACTTGTCCGGCGTCTACACCGTGCTCGCGTTCGAGGGCGAGGAGGAGGCCGCCGAGCTGGAGGAGCGGCGCACGCTGGCGATCGCGACCGAGGCGGGCGCCCAGGTGCTCGACCCCGCGCTCGGCCAGCGCTGGTGGGACCGCCGCTACGACTTCTACCACCCGCCCCACCAGCCGGAGCTGCCCGCGATCTGGGGCACGCTCGACGTCGTGGCGACGTACGCGCGGGTGCAGGGCGTGTACGACGCGCTCGCCGCCGCGGTGCGCGAGCCGTATCGCGACAGCGGGCTCCAGCTCCGCATGCACTTCTCGCACTGGTACCTGTGGGGGACGATGATCTACGGCCGGTTCGTGGTGCCCGACCCCGGGCCCGACGCGCTGGCGCTCCACGATCGCATCTGGGAGGACGGGATGACCGCGGCGCTGGACGCGGGCGCGGTCATCAACGACCACCACGGGGTCGGCATCAAGCTCGGCCCCTACATGCAGCGTCAGCACGGGGCGGCGCTCGACACCATCCGGCGGATCAAGACGGCCTTGGACCCGCACGACGTGATGAACCCCGGCAAGCTCGGCTTGTAGGGAAGGAGAGGAGAGAGACCCCCAATGAAGGTGTCCATGCACAACTGGATGCGCCCCGAGTCGATCGAGACGACGATCACCCGGCTCGGGCGCAGCGGATACGACGGGATCGAGATCTCGGGCGAGCCGGCGACGTACGACAAGGACGAGGTCAAGCGGCTGCTCGACCAGCACGGCGTCGAGTGCTGGGGCTCGGTGACGTTGATGACCGGCGGCCGCGACCTCGTGCACGAGGACTACTACGTGCGCATGGCGAGCGTGCAGTACGTCAAGGACTGCCTGTCGTTCGTCGCCGACCTCGGCGGCAAGATCCTCACGATCGTCCCGTCGACGGTCGGCAAGGTCGTGCCGATGGCCTCGCCCGAGGAGGAGTGGGACTGGGCGGTGCAGGGGCTGAAGGAGTGCCAGGCGCACGCCGAGTCGGTGGGCGTCCGGATCGGGCTCGAGCCGCTCAACCGCTTCGAGACGTACTTCCTCAACCGGGCCGACCAGGCGGTCGCGCTCGCCAAGGACGTCGGCGGCAACTGCGGCGTGACGCTCGACATCTTCCACATGAACATCGAGGAGGCCGACTGGGCGCAGTCGATCCGCGACACCGGCGACTACCTCGTCGACTTCCACGTCGCCGACAACAACCGCATGCCGTGCGGCCAGGGCGCGATCGACTGGGAGAAGCTCGTCGGCGCGCTGCACGGGATCGGCTACGACGAGTACCTGACGGTCGAGTTCGTCGTGCCGGTCGACCGCACGCCGCTGTCGACGCGCACCGAGATCGCCGACGCGGCCGACTCCGGGGCCAGCCAGGGCATGGAGCAGTTCCTGCGCGACCACGGCACCGGCACCGTGCCCGAGCACTACTACGACCAGTACGTCCAGGACTCGATCGACCGCCTGCGCCAGGCACTGGCGGCCGTCGCCGTCTGAGGGACCGTTGCCGCAGGATCCCGGCATCGCGCTGATCGGCACCCTCGACACCAAGGGGGCGGAGATCGGCTACGTCCGCGACCGGCTGCGCGCGCTCGGTGCGCGGCCGCTGGTCGTGGACTCCGGGATCCTCGGCTCCCCCGGCGGGATCGAGCCGGACGTCACCCGCGCGGAGGTGGCCCGCGCCGCCGGGCACGACCTGGACGAGATCCGGGCCGCCGGCTCGCGCGGCGCCGCGGTCCAGCTCATGCTCGAGGGGGTGCGCGCGGTGGTGCTCGACGCCTATCGCGCCGGCCGGATCGCAAGGCGTCCTGTGCCTGGGCGGCGCCGAGGGCGCGCTGCTCGGTGCGGCCGCCATGCACGCGCTGCCGGTCGGGGTGCCGAAGCTGATCGTCTCCCCCAGCGCGTCGGGGCGGCGCGCGTTCGGCCCGTTCGTCGGCGAGGGCGACGTCACGGTCATGCACTCGGTGATCGACATCCTCGGGCTCAACGAGATCTCGCGAGCGATCTTCGACAACGCGGCGGCGGCGATCGTCGGGATGGCGCGCGACGCCGGGCGGCCCGTGCAGGCGCTCGGCGAGAAGTGCGTCGGCATCACGATGCTCGGCCAGACCACTCCCGGCGTCATGCGCGTGCGCGACACGCTCGTGCGCGCCGGGCACGAGCCGGTGATCTTCCACGCCAACGGCGTGGGCGGCCCGGCGATGGAGACGCTCGTCGAGGCGGGCGCGCTCGGCGGCGTCATCGACTACACGCTGTCCGAGCTCGCCAACTCGCTGATGGACGGCATCCACACGACCGGCCCGGACCGGCTGCGCGTGGCCGGCCGCCACGGGCTCCCGCAGGTGGTCGTGCCCGGCTGCGTGGACTTCTTCAACCAGGGCCCGCGCGACAGCGTGCCCGAGCAGTACCGCTCCCGCAAGAGCTACTTCCACAACCCGGTCGCCACGCTCGTCCGGTTGACGGCCGAGGAGGAGACCGCGCTCGGCCGGATCGTCGCCGAGCGGCTGAACGAGGCGCGCGGGCCGGTGCGCGTCGTCGCGCCGACGCGCGGCTTCTCGCTCGCCGACGCCGAGGGCGGCGACCTGTGGGACCCGGAGGCGGACCGGGCGTTCCTGGACTCGCTGCGCGCCGCGCTGCGGTCCGACATCCCCTACGAGAGCGTCGACGCGCACGTCGACGACGACGCGTTCGCCGACGTCGTCGCCGAGCGCTACCTGACCATGACCCAGGAGCCCGCACATGCCCGATGACGGTCGGCCAGTCTCGAACAACCTGCTCGACCTCGCGCCCCCGGACATCGCGTGGTTCCAGGAACGGTCGGACCTGATCCTGATCCCGATCGGGTCGCTCGAGCAGCACGGCGCGCACCTGCCGCTCGGCACCGACACGATCACCGCGCTCGAGGTCTCCCGCCGCGCCGCCGCCAAGGCCGACGTGCCGTACACGCCGCCGTTCTGGGCCGGCTACTCGCCCCAGCACCTGCGTGAGACCGAATCGTCGCGTCGGTACGGTCACGCTGCGCGCGAGCACGCTCAACGCGGTGCTCTACGACGTCGCGCGGTCGCTGATCCACCACGGCTGGAACAAGCTGGTGTTCGTCAACGGGCACGGCTCCAACACGAAGGTGCTCGACCCGCTGCTGCGCCGCATCAAGTACGAGACCGGGGCGTTCGTGGCGCTCTACAAGCCGTACGCCGAGCGCTACATCGGGCTGCTCGGCGACCTGCTCGAGAACCCGCCGGACGAGACGCCGGGCTGGCACGCGTCCGAGCTGGAGACCTCGCAGGTGCTCGCGCACAACCCCGCGCTCGTGCACATGGAGCGTGCCGCGCAGGACCGCGCGACGGTGCCGGGCTGGCTGCCGGACTCGTTCATCAAGAAGGACGGCGCCCCGGACGTCGAGTTCGACGGCTACCAGTACTTCGTCTTCCCGATGGACCACGGCGAGTTCTCGCGCACGGGCGTCATCGGCAACCCGTTGACCGCCACAGCCGAGAAGGGCGAGGAGGCGTTGGAGCGATTCGCGGATCACCTGGTCAAGGCCATCGACGAGTTCCGCCCGCTGCCGGTCAGCGTGACCCGGAGGGCGTTCGAGGACCGCGTCTGATGCGTCTGCCCGCGAACCCTCGCGAGGCGGTGATCAGTGGCCGATCCAAGGGCGACAGGACTCGCGGGAGGGCGTATTAGCAGCATGCCCCCAGCCCTGCGCCGAGCACAGATCTTGGAGCGCATCCAGCGGGACGGCGGCGTGTCCGTCTCCGACCTCGCCCGCGACCATTCGGTGTCGGCGATCACCGTGCATCGCGACCTCGAGCAGCTCGCGCGCGAGGGGCTGGTCGAGCGCGTCCACGGCGGCGCTCGGGTAATCCGCGGCGCCGGCGTCATGCCGCAGATCGCCACCGCGTGGGCGCAGCGGCTCGAGCAGGCGGGGGCGGCGAAGACGGCGATCGGCGCGCACGCCGCGGCGATGGTCGACGCCGGGTCGACGATCTTCCTGGACTCGTCGTCGAGCGCGTTCGCGCTCGCCCGGCGGCTGATGGAGGACCCGCCGAACGAGCTCACGATCGTCACCAACTCGCCGGCGATCGCCTACGAGGTGGTCGGGGAGTCGATGCACGTGGTGATCTGCCCCGGGGAGCTCGACCAGCACATGCGGATGATCGCCGGGCGCTGGACGGTGGAGTTCATCGGCGAGCTGAACTTCGATACCGCGTTCATCTCGGCCGCCGGGCTCACGCTCGACGCCGGGCTGACGACGTCGCGCCGGCCGCTGGCCGACGTCGTCAACGCCGCGCGCGCGGCCGCGGGGCGCACCGTCGGGCTGATCGACTCGACCAAGTTCGGACGGGCGTCGCTCGTTACGATCGCGCCCGCCCAGGAACTGGACGTGATCGTCAGCGACAGCGGGCTGGACGAGAGCGTCGCCGAGCAGTACCGCACGGAGGGCGTGCGGCTGGAGATCGCCAACGCGTAGGGAGGAAGAGAAATGGGACGACCGGTCACGCTGTTCACCGGCCAGTGGGCTGACCTGACGCTCGAGGAGCTCGCCGGCAAGTGCGCCGAATGGGGCTTCGACGGGCTCGAGCTCGCCTGCTGGGGCGACCACTTCGACGTCGCCGCCGCGATGCGCGACTCCGGCTACGCCGCCGGCCAGCGCGCGCTGCTCGAGCGCCACGGGCTCGGCTGCTGGGCGATCGGCAACCATCTCGTCGGCCAGGCGGTGTGCGACCCGATCGACGCCCGCCACCAGGGCGTGCTGTCCCCGGAGATCTGGGGCGACGGCGAGCCCGAGGGCGTGCGGCAGCGGGCGGCCGAGGGGATGAAGGACACCGCGCGCGCGGCCGCGCAGCTCGGCGTCGACGTCGTCACCGGCTTCACCGGCTCGCCGGTCTGGCACATGATCTACTCGTTCCCGCCCAACGACTTCGACGAGATCGAGCGCGGCTACCAGGAGTTTGCCGAGCGCTGGGGGCCGATCATCGACGTCTTCGAGGCCGAGGGCGTGCGCTTCGCGCTCGAGGTCCACCCGACCGAGATCGCCTACGACTTCGTCACCACGCGCAAGACGCTGGACGCGATCGGCGACCGCCCGGGCTTCGGCATCAACTTCGACCCGAGCCACTTCGAGCACCAGTTCCTCGACCCGGCGGCATTCATCACCGACTTCCCGGACAAGATCTTCCACGCCCACATCAAGGACTCGGTCAAGCACCTCGACGGCCGCACGTCGATCCTCGGCGGGCACCTGAACTTCGGCGAGGCCGGCCGCGGCTGGGACTTCGTCTCCCCCGGGCACGGCGACGTCGACTTCGAGGCCATGATCCGCGCGCTGAACCGGATCGGGTACAACGGGCCCCTCTCGATCGAGTGGGAGGATTCCGGGATGGATCGCGACTGGGGGGCGCCGGATGCGCTCGCGTTCGTGCGGGCCACGGACTTCGCCCCCTCCTCGGTCGCGTTCGACGCCGCGTTCGCGAAGGAGTCCTGAATGTCCGAAGTCGGTTTCGTCACGATGGGGAAGGCCGCCTCCGGCGGCGAAGTGAAGCCCATCGGGATCGGCATGCTCGGCTACGCGTTCATGGGCAAGGCGCACTCGAACGCCTACAAGACGCTCGCGTACATGACCTGGCCGCCGCCGCTGCGCCCGGAGCTGATCGCGATCGCCGGCCGCAACGAGGAGGCGGTGGCCGAGGCGGCTCGCCGCTACGGCTTCTCGGAGTACAAGACCGACTGGCGCGAGATCGCGACCGACCCGCGCGTCGAGCTGTTCGACAACACGGGCCCCAACAACCTGCACGCCGAGCCGACCGTGGTCGCGGCGAAGGCGGGCAAGCACGTGATCTGCGAGAAGCCGCTCGGGCGCGACGCCACCGAGTCCTACGACACCTGGCAGGCCGTCGCCGCCACCGGCGTCAAGCACATGTGCGCCTTCAACTACCGGTTCGTGCCGGCGATCAGGCTGGCCCGCGAGATCATCGAGTCCGGCGACCTCGGCGACATCCACCATTTCCGCGGCGCGTACCTGCAGGAGTGGGGCGCCGCCGACATCGATGCCTGGCGGTTCGACAAGGCGGAGGCGGGGTCGGGATCGCTCGGCGACCTCGGCGCCCACGTCGTCGATCTCGCGCGCTACCTCGTCGGCGAGATCACGGAGGTGTCGGCCGAGCTCGCCACCTTCTGGCCGGATCGCGAGGTCGACGACGCGGTCGAGGCGATCGTGCGGTTCGAGAGCGGGGCGGTCGGGACGATCGAGGCGACGCGCTTCGCCAACGGCCGCAAGAACGCGTTCCGCTGGGAGATCAACGGGTCCAAGGGCTCGCTGGCGTTCGACCTCGAGCGCCTGAACGAGCTGCAGGTGCACTTCAACGACTCCAAGCCCGGCAAGCTGGCGCAGGGCTTCCGCACCGTGCTGGTGTCCGAGGCCGACCACCCGTTCTGGGAGCACTGGTGGCCGCAGGGGCACACGATCGGCTGGGAGCACACATTCGTCCACGAGCTCCATCACTTCCTCACGGCGATCCGCGACGACGGCGACGTCGGGCCGCACGGCGCCACGCTCGAGGACGGATATCGGGCGGCCGAGGTGTGCGACGCGATGCTGCGCTCGGCGGAGCAGGGCGCGCGCGCGACGGTCACCTATCGCTGAACGTTCTCGTTTGCCCTTCGCGAGGGCGGGGCACGTATAAGGACGGCGGGTATGGCGGCGCGTAAGCGCCGCTCCCATTTTCAGATCCATCTCGCGCGGCCGACGTTGGCTGCGTTCCTCGTTCGTGTCGAACACGTGCCGACAACGCCGGCGGTTCCGTGCTGCCCGCGAGCTCATGCTCGCGCTCGTCCCAGCCATCGTGCTGGCCGCTCTCCTCTGGCAGGTTCTGCCGGTCGCCGCCTCCTCGTCCCCGCGCCCGTGGGACAAGGGCGTGGTCCGCTACTACGACACCAGCGGCATGCGCAAGAGCGTGCTCACGGCCGCCGCGCGCTGGAACTCGTCCGGCGCGCACGTGCGGCTGGAGGAGGCCGACTCGCCGCACGACGCCGACGTGGTCATCCAGTCCGACGACGACTGGCTGTTCCGGCTGTGCGGGCGCGACTGCCTCGGCTACACGACGTCGATCGGGCGCCCGTCGCACGGTAAGACGACGGTGCTGCTCGCCGGTGAGCTGCGCGGGAACCCGCGCCCGCTGTCGGTCTGGGTCGCCGCGCACGAGCTCGGCCACGTGCTGGGGCTCGAGCACCACGACGGCAAGGCCTGCTCGCTGATGAGCCCGCACGCGTTCGACACCCGCTGCGCGCCGTCGCTGGCCGCCGAGCCGCCGACGCTCGACCAGCTCGCCTGCGTTCCCGCGCCCGCCGACGTCGAGGCCGCCGCGCGCCTCTACGGCGGCGAGCCGGCCGTGATCGACCCGCGCTGCCGCTGACCCGGCCGCCGGCCGGGCTTGACGTACAGCAGCTGGGCGACGCCGATCCGGCGCTCGGTGAAGCCGGCCTCGCAGTAGCAGAGGTACATCCGCCACAGCCGCCGGAAGCGCTCGTCGTAGCCGAGCGCGCTCAGCTGCTCGGGGCGGCGCTCGATGTTCGCGCGCCAGCGCCGCAGCGTCTCGGCGTAGTCGGCGCCGAAGTCCTCGAGGTGGACGAGCGCAGGTCGGTGTGGCGCGCGACATTGCGGCCGATCACCTCCAGCGACGGCAGGCAGCCGTTCGGGAAGATGTGCGTGCGGATGAAGCTCTTCGACGCGCTCTCGACGGCGTACGCGCGGTCGTCGATCGTGATCGCCTGCAGCAGCATCGCGCCGTCCGGCTCCAGGAGGTCGGCGCAGGTGGCGAAGAACGTGCCGAAGTCCTTGCAGCCGACGGCCTCGATCATCTCGATCGAGACGAGCTTGTCGTAGCGCCCCGTCAGCTCGCGGTAGTCCTGTCCGAGCACGGTCACGCGGTCCTCGAGGCCCGCCTCGCGCACGCGCGCCTGCGCGTACTCGCGCTGCTCGCGCGAGATCGTCGTCGTGGTCACGCGGCAGCCGCGGGTGGCGGCGGCGTGGACGGCGAAGCCGCCCCAGCCGGTGCCGATCTCCAGCAGGTGGTCGTCGGGCCCGAGCTCGAGCTTGTCGCAGATGCGGTCGAGCTTGGCGAGCGACGCCTCCTCGAGCGACATGTCGTCGCGCTCGAAGACCGCGCACGAGTACATCATCGTCGGGTCGAGCATGAGCCCGAACAGCTCGTTGCCGAGGTCGTAGTGGGCGGCGATGTCCTGGCGGCTGCGCGCGGCGTGTTGCGGGTGAGCGCGCCGCGGGCGCGCTGGTAGGGCTCGCGGATCGGCGTGAGGCGCTGGCGTGCTCGGTCGAGCGCGCCGGCGTTGCGGGCGGCGATGCGGATCACGGCGACGAGGTCGGGCGAGTCCCAGTGGCCGTCGACGTAGGACTCGGCGAGCCCGCGGCTGCCGCGCAGCAGCGCGCGCCAGGCGCGCGGGTCGGCGACGTGGACGAGCGCGTGCGGCTCGCCGGTCCCGAGCTCGTGGCGGTGGCCGCCCTCGACGATCGTCAGGCGGCCGTCGCGGATCCGGCGCAGCACGCGCAGGACGATGTCGCGGGCGATCACGCGGCGCCGGGCGGACGGGCGCCCTTGGCGCGCAGCGCGAGCGCGTGGCCGTAGATCAGCGCGCAGGGTGCGCAGCGCGCGTGGAGCGTCGGCCGGAACGGGCCGCGGTGCAGCGTGAGCGTGGCGTCGAACGCGCGCTCGCCGTCCTGGCGGCTCTCGATGTGCACCGACAGCGTCGGGCCGGGCTCGCTGACGGCGACGGTGTAGCGCTGCGTCCATCCCCATGAACGGCGAGACGTGCAGCGCCTTGGCGTGCTCGTCCTTGAGCACGTGGCCGTCGCCGGTGAGCACGTAGGCGTGGCGCTCGCCCCACGGCGTGTTGGTGACCTCGGCGACGACCGCCTTCAGGTGCTCGGCGTCGTCGAAGCAGTAGTAGAAGCTGACCGGGTTGAAGCAGTGGCCGAGCGTGCGCAGCGTGGTGAGCAGGCGGATCGGGCCGTCGGCGGCGACCTGCTCGCGCACCAGGGCGCGCACGGCGTCGCGAGCGGGATCGCGGGGTCGCCGAGGTAGTCGCGGCGGCGGAAGCGCACGAGGCCGGGGCGGCGCGCGAGCAGGCGCCCGCCGTCCAGGCGCGGGAGCTCGTCGAGGTCGACGTAGGCCAGCGCGATCCGGTGGCGGAGCTCGTGCCGGCGAACGGCGAAGCGGCGGTGGCGGACCGTGCCCTCGTAGAGCGCGCTGTTCATGCCGGCTCCGAGCCGTTGCGCGACGCGCGATCGCCGCTCACGACGCCGTCCTCGTGGAAGCCCCAGCCCCAGTAGGCGCCGCAGAAGTGCGTGCGGCGCGGCGCCGCTGATCTCGTCGTGGCGCGCCTGCGCGGCGACCCCCGCGCGCGTGTAGACGGGGTGCGCGTACGGGATCGTGCGGATCACCTTCTCGGGCTCGATCGCCTGCGTGCGGTTGAGCGTGACGCAGAAGCGCGTGTCGCTGTGCAGCGACTGCAGGCGGTTCATGTGGTAGGTGACCGTCGGCAGGCCGGTCGGCTCGTCGAGCAGGTGGTAGTTCCAGCTCGCCCACGCGCGCCGGCGGCGCGGCAGCAAGGTCGCGTCGGTGTGCAGGACCGCCTCGTTGGGCTGGTAGGGGATCGCGCCGAGCAGCTCGCGCTCGCGATCCGAGGCGTCGGCGAGCAGCCCAGCGCCTGGTCGGCGTGGGTGGCGAGGACGACCTCGTCGAAGCGCTCGGGCTCGCCGCCGCGCGGCCGCACGATGACGTGGTCGTCGTGGCGGTGGATCGCGGTGACCGGGGTGCCGGTGCGCAGACGGTTGTGCAGGGGCCGCAGCAGCGCGTCGACGTAGCGGCGCGAGCCGCCCTGCACGGTCCGCCAGCGCGGCCGGTCGCGGAAGCCGAGCATCCCGTGGTTGTCGAAGAACTCGACGAGGAAGCGCGCGGGGAAGCTCCACATCTGGTCGCGGGTCGGCCGACCAGACGGCGGCGGCCTGGGGCACGATCAGCCGCTCGACGAAGGCCGGCGAGTAGCGGCGCTCCGCGAGCCAGTCGCGCAGCGACGGGTCCTCGCCCGAGCGCAGGAGCGCCCGCGCCTCGCGGTTGAAGCGCGCGAGGTCGGCGACCATGCGGTGAAACCACGGCGTGACGAGGTGCGCGCGCTTGGCGAACAGCCCGTTCGGCGACGAGCCGTTGTACTCGAAGTCGCCGCGCTCGTCGCTGACCGAGAACGACATCGTCGACGGCTGGGACGCCACGCTCAGGCGCGCCAGCAGGCGCTCGAAGTGCGGGTAGTTGCGGTCGTTGAAGACGATGAAGCCGGTGTCGACGGCGTGGGTGCCCGTCTCGGTCTCGACCGCGACCGTGTGGGCGTGCCCGCCAGGCCGCTCGTCGGCCTCGAAGACCGTGACGTCGTGAACGCTCTGGAGGAGGTGCGCGGCGACAAGGCCGGAGACCCCGGCGCCGACGATCGCGACTCTCATGCTCATTATTCGTGCGTTCCCCGGAACGCGGATCACCGCGTGATCCGGGGTGGCGCGCCGGCCGTATGCCAGAAGTGACGATCACTGGCGCGCGGCGCGGCGCGGGAAGCCCCCTGGTGCTCCTGCATACGCTCGGAACCGACCACCACATGTGGGATCCGGTGCTCGATCGCCTGGCGCGGGCACGCGACGTGCTCGCGCTCGACCTGCCCGGGTTCGGCGGCTCACCGCCCGTCGCCGGCGCGTCGCCGGGCGCGCTCGCGGCGACCGTGGCGAGCTGGCTGGCGGCGCGCGGGATCGAGCGCCCGCACGTGGCGGGCAACTCACTCGGCGGCTGGGTCGCCTTGGAGATGGCGGCCGCGGGCCATGCCGCGTCGGTCACCGCGATCGCGCCCGCGGGGCTCTGGGCGCGACCGCTCGAGCCCAAGCGCGCCACTGCTCGCGCCCTGGCGCGCCTGGTCCTACCGGTGCTGGCGCCACTGCTGCGCCGGCCGGGCGCGCGCCGGCTCGCCCTCGGCGGCACCATGGCGCGGCCCGAGAACGTGCCGGCGGCGGACGCGCTGCGGCTCGTGCGCTCCTACGCGACATCCCCCGGCTTCGATGCCGCCAACGCCGCGATGCGCGGCTCGCGCTTCACCGCACTCGAGACGATCGACGTGCCGGTGACTTTGGCGTGGCCCGAGCACGACCGGCTCGTGCGGCGGCTGCAGCGGATCCCGCCCGGCGTGCGCAGCATCGACCTCCCCGGCTGCGGCCATCTGCCGACCTGGGACGACCCGGAGCGCGTCGCGCGGGTGCTGCTGGAGGGCAGCGCATGACGTTCTGGGTCAGCGCGGTGGCGCTGCTCGTCGTGATGGTGGCGAGCTGGGGCCTCAGCCTGCGGCTGCGCGACGTTTCGATCGTCGACATCGTGTGGGGCCCGGCGTTCGTGGTCGTCGCGTGGATCAGCTTCGCCCTGGAGGGTCATCTGCTGGTCGCGGTGCTGGTGACCGTGTGGGGTCTGCGGCTCGGGCTGCACCTGCTGGCGCGCAAGCTCCGCGAGCGGCGCGAGGACCCGCGCTACGGCGCCTGGCGCGAGCGTCACGGCGCCCGCTTCCCGCTCGTCAGCCTGGTCACCGTCTTCCTGCTGCAGGGCGCACTCGTCTGGGTGGTCTCGCTCCCCGTGCAGGCTGCCGGCGAGAGCCCCGTCTGGTGGCTCGGCGTCGCCGTGTGGGCGGTCGGCGTCGCCTTCGAGACGGTCGGCGACCGCCAGCTCGCCGCGTTCAAGGCCGACCCGGCGAACCGCGGCAAGATCATGGACCGCGGCCTGTGGCGCTACACGCGGCACCCGAACTACTTCGGCGACTTCCTCGTCTGGTGGGGCCTGTACCTCGTCGCCGGCGCGTGGTGGGCGGTGATCGGCCCGCTGGTGATGACCGCGCTGCTCACCCGCGTGTCCGGCAAGGACCACCTGGAGCGCGCGATGTCCGCGCGCCCCGGCTACGCCGACTACGTCGCCCGGACGAGCGGCTTCGTCCCGCTCCCCCCGCGCTCGGCCAGCGGCCCGTAGACGTCCGGGCGCCGCGTGCGCAGGAACGGGAACAGCTCCAGCCAGTCGCGGCGCTGATCGAGGTCGAGGTCGGCGACGAGCACGGCGGGCTCGTCGCGCGGCGCCTGGACGAGCACGCGGCCGTACGGGTCGGAGATGAACGAGGAGCCGTAGAACCGCAGCGGCGGCTCGCTGCCGGTGCGGTTGACGGCGACCATGAACAGCCCGTTGGCGATCCCGTTGGCAGTGATGACCTTCTCCCACAGCGGCTGGGTGTCGAGGTCCGGGTGGTCGGGCTCGGACCCGATCGCCGTCGGGTAGACGAGCACGTCGGCGCCGCGCAGCGCGTACGCCCGCGCGAGCTCCGGGAACCACTGGTCCCAGCACGTCGGGAAGCCGAGCTGCGCTTCGCCGAGGCTCGTGACGGGAACGGGTCGGCGTCCTCGCCGCCGCGGAACCAGCGGTCCTCGTGGTAGCCCGCGGTCTCCGGGATGTGCAGCTTGCGCGTACGGGCGACGAGCTCGCCGTCGGGTCCGGCGACGATCGCGGTGTTGAAGCCGAGCCGGCCGTCGTCGGCCTGCTCGTACAGCGACGCGTGGACGTGGATGCCGTGCTCGCGGGCGAGCTGCGCGGCGAACGTCGCGGTCGGGCCGCCGGGGAGCGGCTCCGGCGCCGCGGCGCCCGGCCCGGGGCCGTCCGCCGACACGGCGAAGTAGGGCGACAGCGTGAGCTCCTGCAGGCACACGAGCTGCGCGCCCTCGGCGGCGGCGAGCGCGACGCCGTGTGCGAGCGCGCCCTTGTGCTCGTCCGGGTCGGCGTGCCAGCGGTCCTGGACGGCGGCGACGCGCAGCGGCGCCCGCTGCGGCGCCTCCACTCGCGCGGGCGACGGCGGCATGCCGATCGATCGCAGGACCTTCATGCGCCGAGGTGGGCTCGGGCGTGGGCGTAGAGCATCTGCGACAGGACCTCCCAGACGAGTCGCGCGGTCACGCCGCTCGGGTCGTAGACCGGGCACAGCTCGACGTTGTCGATCGCGGTCAGCCCGCGCTCGCCGACCAGCCTGCCGAGCCGGATGATCTCCTCGCCCGTGAAGCCGCCGGGCTCCGGCCCGGTTGTGCCGGGGGCGAACCCGGAGTCGATCGAGTCGGTGTCGAAGGTGACGTACACGCCGTCGACACCGTCCCAGACGCGGTCGAGCGCCTCGGTGACGACCGCGTCGAACCCGCGCTCGCGGACCGTGTGCATCGGATAGACGGTGATGTCGCGCTCGCGCGCCGCGGTCCACCACTCGCGCACGTTGATGGTGCCGCGGATGCCGATGATCGCCATGTTGTCGGCACTCAGGTTCGGCAGCTCGGAAGCGCGCACGAGCCCGTTGCAGTTGGTCTGCAGCTCGCCGCCGATGTCGACGCCGGCGTCGAGGTGGGCGTCGATCTGCAGGTAGCCCATCCTGCGGTCCGGCCCGAGGTGCTCGGACAGCGCGCGGGCGCCCGGGATGCACAACGAGTGGTCGCCGCCGATCGTGATCGGGATCGCTCCCGCCTCGAGGATCGTGCGGATCTCCGCCTGGACGAGCTCGTGCGTGCGGACGACGTTGCCGATCGCCAGCGGGCTGTCGCCGCAGTCGACGAGCCCGTAGGCCTCGAACAGGTCGATGTCCCATTCGAACGACCACGGGAAGCACATGTTCGACGCGATCCGCAGGCCGCGCGGGCCGTTGGCCGAGCCGGGGCGCTCGATCGCGGCGTTGGCGCCGTCGAAGGGGAAGCCGAGGAACGCGGCGCCGGCGCCGCTTCCCGCCAGCTCGCGGGTCGGCACATGCGGGGCGCCGAGCATCGAGACGACCCCGCTGGTGATGGAGGCAAATCCTCCTGCCTCGACGCTCATGTCGCACCTCCGTCCACTGCTGTCTTCGTCAGTTGCCGCAGACCGGTCGCGGTCACCACGTACTGCTCCTCCTCCTTGACACCCACGACCTCGCCGCCGACCTCGACCCCCGTCGACGGCTCGATGCACACGGTCATCCCCTCGGCGAGCATCTCGTCGGCGTCCATTCTCTCGGGCCGGAACAGGCTCGGGGGCTCGACCAGGCGCAGCCCGATGCCGTGGCCCATCGCGTACGGGGTCGGCGGCAGGCCGTGTCCCTGCAGCGCGGCGTTGACGGCGGCGGCGACCTGCGAGCCGCGGACGCCGGGGCGCGCCATCGCCTCGCCCTCGGCGATCGCCTCCCGGAGCCTTCGGTGGGCCTCGCGCACGTGGGGCGGGGCCGTCTCGGCAACGTGCGTGCGGCAGAAGTCGGACGCGTAGCCGCCGGCGCCGTAGACCCCGTAGTCGACGAAGAACGTGTCGCCGGCCCACACGCGCCGGCCGGTCGGCAGCCAGCTCGCGCGGCTGGGCGTCGCCTGCACCATGATCACCGCATGCGAGATCCACTCGACGCCGCAGCGGTTCGACACGTCGTTCGCGAGGTTGACGATCTCGACGTCGGTCATGCCTTCGACGTAGCCGCCCATGGCCGCCGACATCGCGAGCGAGGCGACCTCGCACGAGGCCTCGACAAGGCGGATCTCGTCGGCGGTCTTGACCATCCGCTGCCGTAGCAGTGCCTGCGCGACCGGCACGAGCTCGACGCCGTCCTGGCGCAGCGCGTCGGCGACGTCGAACTGCAGGGCGTCGACGCCGACGCGGCGCGCGCCGCGCAGCTCGGTGCCGATGAGCTGCGCGTACGTGCGTGGCTGCGCCCACGCGGCCTGCCACGACGGCGCCCCGACCCGCCGCGTGATCGTGGCGTTGCCCGGCAGCGGGCCGTCGATCGGGTCGCCGATGTCGCACGCCAGCAGCGTCCCGGCCAGGTCGCGGTCGAGCAGCGCGGCGTACCACTCGTAGTTGGAGTCGTACGTCAGGTTCGCCCGGAACCCCGTCGCGTAGCGGATGTGGTCGAAGCCGGAGAGCAGCAGCGCGTCGAGCCGCTCATCCTGCATCACGGCGGCGACACGGTCGCGGCGGGCGGCGAGCAGCGCCGCCTCGTCGACACGTGGCCAGGCGTACATCAGCTCTCCTCGTAGGGCACGATCCGGCTCCGGACCCCGGCGTAGATGACCCAGCCGATCACCGCGAGCAGCGCGACGACGAGCACGACCGCCCATTGCAGATACCAGTCCGGGCCGCTGACGATCTCGCGCGGCCAGGCGACGTTGACGGTCTCGAACACCGCCCACACGAGCGCGGCAACGCCGATCGGCAGCGACCACGCGCCGAGTGTGAACGGTCCGGGCGGGCGGGGATCCCATTCTGCTCGCGAGCGGGCGATCAGCGCCGCCAGCAGCACGAGCGCGAACGTGAGGTACCAGCCGCCGATCGTGTAGCCGACGAGCACCCCGTAGACCTGCGAGCCGGTCAGGAAGAAGATCGGCAGCGGCAGCACGGCGGTGACGACCACCGCGCGGGCCGGGATCCGCTCCCGGTCGGTCAGCTTGCTCAGCCACGGCGACGCCGGGAGCGCCTTGTCGCGGGCGAACGCCCAGATCACGCGCGAGAGCCCGGTCTGCAGCCCGAGCGCACAGGCGGTGAAGCCGACGGCGAACACGCCGAACGCCAGCCGCGTCACGGTCTCCCCCAGATGCGTGCCGAGCGCGGCGCCGACGGGGTCGATCTCGTCGCCGGACAACACGGCGCCCAGGTCCGGCACGGCGAGGATCAGCGACAGCGTCGAGAGCATCACGATCGCGGCGATCGCCAGCAGCGAGTAGCGCAGCGCCTTGGGCACGTTGCGCGGGGCGTCCTGGACCTCCTCGCCGATCGCGCCCGAGCTCTCGAAGCCGAGGAACGACCAGCCGGCGAAGCCGATGCCGAGCAGCACGGCGCTCATCGTCCACCCGCCGCTCCCGCCGACACCGTTGTCGAACACGGTGCTGATCGGGTTGACGTCGTAGAAGACCAGCAACGTGATGCCGAGCCCGACCGACCCGATCACCTCGGCGCAGATGCTCAGCGCGATCATCACGCGCAACACCTGGCGGGAGAGCAGGTTCGACACCGTCGCGAACGCCAGCACGATCACCGAGCCGATGATCAGCGACGACTTGGCGCTGACGTCGATGTTCAGCGCGGCGCCCCAGAACTGGGTCGCGCCGACCGCGACGGTGACGAGCGCGATCAGCACCGTCCACATGTAGGCCCAGCCGGTGAACCACCCATACGCGGGGCCGAGCAGGCGCCCGGCCATGCGTAGAGGCTGCCCTCGAGCGGGTGCCGGGAGGCGACCTCGCCCAGCACCAGCGCGACCAGCAGCTGGCCCACGACCGCGATCGGGATCAGCAGCAGGTAGCCGGGACCGACGAGCGGGAGCGCCAGCGCGAACACGCCGTACGTGGCGACGATCGGCGAGATATAGGCGAAGGCGAGCGAGAACGCCGACCACAGCGTGAAGTCGCGCTTGAGCGTCGGCGTCTCGCCGGCCGCGGGCTCGCGGTGCGTCGGCACGGTGGCGGTGGCCATGGCGTGTGCTCCCCTCTCTCGATCGCTGACCGCCGTCTCAGCAGCCGGGCGGAACCGTACGCCAAATCGATTTGGCAGTCAAGCCCGCATTCGGTTAGCGTTCCCATGCGATGAGCAAGGGACGCGTCACGATCCGGGACGTCGCGGCCGCGGTCGGCCTGTCGCCGACGACGGTCTCGCACGCGCTGAACGGCAAGGGCCGAGTCGATCCGGCCACACGCGACCGCGTCGCCAAGACGCCAAGCAGCTCGGCTACCGGCCGGACCGCACCGCCCGCCGGCTGCGCTCCGGCCGCAGCGGGGCGATCGCGCTCCTGCTGCCGTTCGTCGAGCGCGACATCGCCCGCGACGAGATGCTCGCGCTCGACTACTACATGCACCTCGCACGGGCGGCCGCGCAGGCGGCGTTCGTGCGCGGCCACCCGATGCTCCTCACGCCGCCGCTGCGGGACATCGACGACCTGCGCGATCTCGGCGTCGACGGCGGCGTCGTCTGCGACCCTGCCCGCGACGACCCGCGCGTCGGGCTCTTCTCCGCGCTCGACCTCGCGGTGGTGACCGTCGAGCGCGACCCGGGCCGGCCCGACCATCCCTGGGTCGTGCGCAGCGACAACGAGGCCAACACGCGCCTGCTGCTCGACGAGCTCGCCGCCGCGGGCGCGCGCCGGATCGCGCTGCTCGCCTCCACGGGCGGCTGGGCGTGGGCCGACGAGACCGCCCGCGCGTACCACGCGTGGTGCGCCGACCACGGCCGCGAGCCGCTCGTCGAGCAGGCGAGCATGCGGGCCCAGGAGCGCAGCGCGTACGACGCGGCCGGCCGGCTGCTCGACCGCGACGCGCCCGACGCGATCGTCGCCCAGGCCGAGCGCTACACGCCCGGCGTCCTGCGCGCCGCCCGCGAGCGCGACCTGCGCGTGCCGGCCGACCTGCGCGTGGCTGCGGCCGTCGACAGCCCCCAGGCCCGTGACGCCGATCCTCCGGTCACCGCGATCGACCTCCAGCCCGACGTCCAGGGCGCCACGGCGGTCGAGATGCTGATCGAGCTGCTGGCCGGCAACGAACCGGTTGGACCGCAGATCACGCCTGCCGTGCTGCACATCCGCGCCTCAACCGCCGCGTGACGGACGAACTGCGGCTGGGTAGGGGCGGCGAGAGGATCGATCTCGCCGCGGACATTGTCCGTCCGGGTGCCCCAGCGGATCCTAAGCGGACAAGGTTGGCAAGTTCCGGACGCTCAGGGCGCATAACTTGCCGACCTTCGCGGCCGATCCCCTCGCCTGTGCTCCTATGTCAAGGCCAGCGCGTGCGTTGGCATGTTGCAGTGGATGGTGACGCTCGGGGTGTCACTGGCGGGCGGCGTGCGCAGTAGCCGCTAGACGCGGCGGGTGAGGTGGCGCTTGAGGCAGCGCAGCGCTTCCTTGCGCGTCTTGCCCTCGGCCTGCTTGCGGGCGAGGTAGGCGGCGCTGTCGGGGTCCCAGATGCCCTTGTTGACCGCGAGCCGGTGCAGCGCGCAGTTGAGCTGGCGGTTGCCGCCGCGATCGAGCCGGTGCCGGGTGCGGTTGCCGAGGAGGCTGGGATCGGCGCGGTGCCCGCGGTGCGCGCGGCCTTGGCGTCGGTGGCGAAGCGGTCGGCGCAGGCGAACTCGCCGATCAGCTTGGCCGCGGTCAGCGGACCGCAGCCGCGCTCGGCCAGCAGGTCGGGCGCGTAGTTGCGCGCCGACTGCGCCAGCTCGGCCTCGAGCGCCCGGATCGAGGTCGTCTGGGCGCGGATCTGCTCGAGCAGTGCGCGCGCGATCCGCACCGGACGCTGTCGGGCCCGCGGTCCAGCCGCGCGCTCACGCGACGCCACCACAGCGGACGGTCCAGCGCGCGGGCGGGCACGTGGAAGGTCGGATCGAGATCGTGCAGATGCCAGCGCAAGCGGGCCTGGTCGCGCGTGCGCGCGGCGACCAAGTAATCGCGGTGATCGACCAGCAGCCGCAGCTCGAGCGCGCGCTCGTCCAGCCACGCCGTCGGCAGTGTCTGGACACCCTCGCGCACGGCGGCGCGCGCGACCGCCAACGCGTCGATCGCGTTCGACTTGCCGCGCGTGCGCGCCCCGTCGCGCGCGCCCGCCATCAGCTTCGGCGGCACCCGCACCACGCGCTCGCCGCGCGCGACCAGAAAGCGCTCCAGGCGCCCGGACACATGCCGGCAGTCCTCGATCGCCCACACCCGCTCACCGCCGAGCGCGCGCGCCCACCGCACCAGCACATCGAACCCGTCCAGATCCGCGGCCGCCGTCTTGCTCCCACGCGCCACCCTGGTCGCCGCCTGGACCGCGCCGCACGTGATCGAGCGATTGTGCGGATCACACCCGAGCACCATCATCTGACCGTCCCCCCTTGATCGAACAGGGGACCGCCCGGCGGACACGGCTCAATCGGGGCGAATGCCACGCTCCTATCAAGTCACGTCGGCGATCCTCGGACGGCGACGAGCGACACAACAGGCGAAGGTCAACCCCCAAGCCGGGCGGGCGACATCTTAACCAAGAGTCAGCTCGCCGCCGCCGAGGACAATGACATTGACCCCTACCCTGCCGCCGTTCGCCGGCGCCCCCGGAAACGCCTACAGCTCAAAGCGCGCCGCGAGCTGCTCGAGGCGGCTGGCGGTGGCGGACAGCTCGCGCGCCGAGGAGACGATGTCGTGCGCGGACGCGCTCGTTTCCTGGGTGGTCGCCGAGACCTGCTCGGCAGCGCTGGAGGACTGCTCGGCGACCGCGCCGATCTCGCTCATGTCCGCGCCGATCCGCTCGGTGTCGGCGGCGATCCGCGCCACGACGTCGACGATCTGCCCGACGCGGTCGGTGACCGCTTCGACGCTCTCGCCGATCAGCTCGAACGACTCGCTGTGCGCGCTGGACGGTCGCGTCGCTCTCCTCGCTGCGGCGCGCGCCGGAGGCGGCGAGCTCGGCCGCGTGCTCGGTGGCCCGGCGGATCTCGTCGACGATCTTGGCGATCTCGCCCGCCGCCTGCTGGGACTCCTCGGCGAGCTTGCGGACCTGCTCGGCGACGACGGCGAAGCCGCGGCCGTGCTCGCCCGCCCGCGCCGCCTCGATCGCGGCGTTGAGGGCGAGCAGGTTCGTCTGATCGGCGATGCGGGTGATCGCGTCGGTGATGCCGCCGATGCGCTTGGACATCGCGGCGAGCTGTTCCATGTCCTCGGCGATCTCGCCCGAGAACTCGCGCAGCGACGCCATCGCGACGGTCGCCTCGAGCGCGGCGGCCAGGCCCTCCTGCGTGACGACGCCGGCGCGCGAGGCGGTCTCGGCGGTGTCGCGCGCGGCGGCGGCGCCGTCACGCGTGGCCGCGATGACCTCCTCGGTCGCCGCGCGCACGGACTCGACGCTGCGTACCTGCTGCTCGGCGCCGTGGGCGACGTTGCCCGCCGCCTGCGCGATCTCGGTGACCGCGGAGCTCGTCTGCTCGGTGGTGACGACGACGCGCTCGGATGCCGCGGCGACGACCTCCGACCCGGCGGCGATGTCGCGCAGCATCGACGCGGTCTGCTCGCGCATCGCGTTGTAGCGGTCGATCGACGTCGCGGTGTCGGCGCGGATGCCCTCGACGGCCTCCTCGAGGTCGCCGATCTCGTCCTGGCTGCCGCGCTCGATCGGCGCGGTCGTGACCGCCAGCTCGCGCGTGAGATTGCCGGCGGCGATGGCGGCGAGGCCGTCGCGCAGGTCGGCGGCCTCGTGCTCGCCGAGGCTGGCGAGGCGGCGGCGCATGCGGCCGGTGCCCTCGCGGATCGCCAGCAGCAGCCCGACGAACAGGTAGACGGCGAGCGCGATGAGGATGGTGGCGAGCACGACGACGTTGCGGCGCGCGCCGGTGAAGCCGCCGATGCGCGTGTCGATCAGGCGGTCGAGCGCCGGGCCGAGCACGCGGTGCGCGGCGGTCGTCTGCTCGATCGCGCGGTCGATCGCGGTGGGGTCGACGGCGTCGGCGTCGCCGTCGCGGACGAGAGCGGTGAGCCCCTTGGACGCCTTCTCGGTCGCCGCGGCCGCGGCGTCCACCGGTGCGGCGAGCGCGTCCTCGAGCGTGCCGTCGGCGGTCGACTCGTATGAGGTCTTCAGGCCGGCGATGTTGGCCTCGGAGGCGCTCATGATCGCGCCCTGCGTCAGTGCGAGGTCGATCCGGTGGTCGAGCGCGTGCGCGCGGTCGACCTCGGCCAGCACCGCGCGATCGGACGCGTCGGCGAGGCCGGTGAGCATGCCCGGGGCCTTCGTCACGAGTGCGTCCATGACGTAGAACGAGTCGAGGTCCGGATCGAGGATCAGGTTCGAGTTGTTGCCGGCGTTGACGATCAGCAGGGCGGCGCCGTTGGTCAGCTCGCCGAGAGCCTTCGACCGCGCGCCGACGCCGGCCGGCAGGTTGCCCAGCGTCGCGTCGATCGCCCGGCTCAGCTTGCTCCACTCAGTGGCGAGGCCGAGCGCGCCGTGGTCCGCCTCGACCGCGGCGTCGACCTTGGCGACCGCCTCCCGGACGGCGGCGACACGCTCGTCGACCGCGCCCGCGGCGTCCTCGTCCCCCGCAGCGGCACGGACGGCGGCGGCGCGAGCGGCGGCCAGGTCGCCGAGCAGCTGCCCGGCCGGCTCGATCACCTTGATGCCCACCCTCTCCTTCGCGCTGAACGCGATCTGCGCGTGCTGAACCTGCAGGTACGCGCGTCCGACGACTCCGACGGCGACGACGAGGACCAGCCCGATCAGGGCGAACTTGTGCGCGAACCGCAGGCGGCCGAGGAGCCGCAGGGCAGGGGTGAACACGAACCGGCGCATGGCCGCTTCATCGGCCTGACGTCCAGGTGACTAAAGAGCCTTCAAAGCGCGTGCCGCCGCGGAAGAGCCGGCGGCGAGGATGGCGCTCTCGAAGGTGCACGAGAACGTCGTGAACCCGACGGCCCGGAAACCGGCGGCTTGCTCGGCGCTCGCGAGGTGCAGCGCGGCCGTCCTGTCGTTCTGGGCGGCGGCCGCGCCGATCCGCTGGGCGGCGTCCTGGAGCTCCGCGCCGGCGAGGTCGAGCGCGCAGCCGAGATCGTTGGAGAGGTCGGCGGGGCCCATCAGCAGGGCGTCGACCTCGTCGAGCGCGGCGATCTCCTCGACCGCCTCGAGCGCGCTCGCGCGTTCGATCTGCACGATGCAGGCGACGCGCTCGTCGGCGCGCTCGCGGAACTCCGGGCCGGCGGCGCCGAAGCGGTTGCCGCGCGAGAGCGGCGAGATCCCGCGACCGGCGCCGGCGTAGCGGACCGCGCGCCCGGCGGCCTCGGCCTCGGCGGCCGACCCGACCTGCGGCACGATCACGCCGTCGGCCCCCGCGTCGAGCATCCGGCCGACCTGCGACGGGCCGCCGGGCACGCGCACGATCACCGCGGTGTGCGCGCTCGCGGCGGCGATCTGCGCGCGCGCCGCACCCTCATCGCCGGCGCCGTGCTCGAGGTCGACGACGACGGCGTCGAAGCCGCTCATCGCCGCGATCTCGGCGCTCACGGGCGAGCCGAGGTCGAGGAAGGCGACCGCCAGCGGATCGCGCCGCCGGAGTCGTTCGCGGAGGCCGGTGTAGGTCATGACCGCCTAGTCTGCCGCTCGTGATCTCCGCACGCCTCTCCGGGTTCGGCACGACGATCTTCACCGAGATGTCGGCGCTCGCCGCCCGCACCGGATCGATCAACCTCGGCCAGGGCTTCCCCGACGAAGATGGGCCGGCGGAGGTGCTCGAGGCCGCCGCGGCCGCCATGCGCGCCGGCCACAACCAGTACGCGCCGCTGGCCGGGGTGCCGGCGCTCTGCGAGGCGATCGCCGCGCACCAACAGCGCTTCTACGGCCTCGCGGTCGATCCCGAGGCCGGCGTCCAGGTCACGTTCGGCGCGACGGAGGCGATCAGCGCCGCGCTGCTCGGGCTGCTCGACGACGGCGACGAGGTGATCGTGTTCGAGCCGCTGTACGACTCGTACGCGGCCGGCATCGCGATGGCCGGCGCACGCAGACGGGTCGTGACGCTGCGGCCCCCCGACTGGTCGTTCGACCCCGATCAGCTGCGCGCCGCCGTGACGGCGCGCACCAAGCTCGTGCTGCTCAACTCGCCGCACAACCCGACCGGCAAGGTGTTCTCCCGGGCGGAGCTCGAGCTCGTCGCCGACGTCTGCCGCGAGCACGACCTCGCCGCGGTGACCGACGAGGTGTACGAGCACCTCGTGTTCGACGGAGAACACGTGCCGCTGGCGACGCTGCCCGGGATGGCGGAGCGCACGGTGGCGATCTCCTCGCTCGGCAAGACGTTCTCGGTGACCGGCTGGAAGGTCGGCTGGGCGAGCGGCGCGCCGCACCTGGTCGCCGGCGTGCGCGCGGCGAAGCAGTTCCTGTCGTTCTCGGGCGCGACGCCGCTCCAGCACGCCGGGGTGGCCGCGCTGGCGCTCGGCGACGCGTTCTACGAGGGCCTGACGGAGGCGTTCCGGGCGAAGCGCGATCACCTCACCGCGGGCCTCGAGGCCGCCGGGCTGCGGCCGATCCGCCCCGCCGGCACCTACTTCGTCAACGCGCAGATCGACGGTGACGGCATCGAGTTCTGCCGCGAGCTGCCGGAGCGCGCGGGCGTCGTCGCGATCCCCACCGCCGTCTTCTACGACGACCCCGACGCCGGTCGCTCGCTCGTGCGCTTCGCGTTCTGCAAGCGCACCGACGTGATCGACGAGGCGGCCGCGCGGCTTGCCGCGGCTCCCGCTGCGCGCTAGCCTTGCCGCGTGGCAAACGTTTTCCCTGAAGCGATGACGGGCCGCCGCACGATCCGGATCGCGATGAACGGCGTGACCGGGCGGATGGGGACCAATCAGCACCTGCTGCGCTCGATCGTGGCGATCCGCGAGCAGGGCGGGATCGCGGTCGGCCCGGGTGAGACGCTGTGGCCGGCGCCGCTGCTCGTCGGCCGCGACGAGCGCAAGCTGGCCGCGCTCGCCGAGGCGCACCACCTCGAGTACACGACGAATCTGGCGCACGCGCTCGAGACCACCGACATCTACTTCGACGCCCAGGTCACGAGCCGCCGCGAGACGAGCGTGCGCGCGGCGATCGACGCCGGCAAGCACGTCTACTGCGAGAAGCCGCTGACCGAGAACCTCGACGCGGCGCTGGCGCTCGCGCGCGCGGCCGACGCCGCCGGCATCAAGCACGGCGTCGTGCAGGACAAGCTGTTCCTCCCCGGCATCCGCACGCTCAAGCGCGTGCTCGACAGCGGGACGCTGGGACGCGTGCTGTCGGTCCGTGGAGAGTTCGGCTACTGGGTCTTCCCCGGCCCCGACCCGGCGCCGCAGCGACCGTCGTGGAACTACCGGGCGCAGGACGGCGGCGGGATCATCGCCGACATGTTCGCCCACTGGCGCTACGTGCTCGACGAGCTGTTCGGCGCCGTGCACGGCGTGTTCGCCTACGGCGCCACCCACCTGCCCGTCCGCCACGACGAGCAGGGCGCGCCGTACGACGCGACGGCCGAGGACGCCGCGTACGCGATCTTCGAGCTGGCCGGCGGCGTGATCGCGCAGATGAACTCGTCGTGGTGCGTGCGGGTCGACCGCGGTGAGCTGTTCGAGCTGCAGGTCGACGGCACCGAGGGCACCGCGGTCGCCGGTCTGCGCGAGTGCCGGCTGCAACCGGGGGCGGCGACGCCGCCGGCGATCTGGAACCCGGACCTCCCGGACCCGATCGACCACCGGGCGGCATGGATCGACGTCCCCGCCGAGGTGCCCGACAACGCGTTCAAGGTGCAGTGGGAGCAGTTCCTGCGCCACGTCGCGCTCGACGAGCCGTTTCCCTGGGACTTCTATGCGGGCGCGCGCGGGGTGCAGCTGTCCGAGCTGGGCCTGCGCTCGTGGCACGAGCGGCGCTGGGTCGAGGTGCCGGAGCTGTGACCGCGACCACCGCGGACACACTGCGCCTCCCCCGCGCCGGCGGCCGCCTCGAGGCGTACACGCCGGGTGAGCCGCGGACGTTCGCGACGAGCGCGCAGCCGGCCGCCTCGCGCGTGGCCTTCGCGGCCGCACACGTCGTCGCCGACCCGCTCGGCGAGCCGGGCGCGCTCGACTGGGAGGCGACGCTGGCGTTCCGGCGGCATCTGTGGGCGCACGGGCTCGCCGTCGCCGAGGCGATGGACACCGCGCAGCGCGGGATGGGGCTGGACTGGCCCACGGCGCGCGAGCTGATCCGGCGCACGGCGGCCGAGGCGCCGCCAGGGCGGCTCGCCGCCGGTGCGGGGACCGACCACACGCAACCGCGGCGCGTCGCCGACGTGCGCGCGGCGTACGAGGAGCAGTGCGCCGTCGTCGAGGGCGCGGGCGCGCAGGCGATCGTGATGGCGAGCCGCGCGCTGGCCGCGATCGCCCGCGGGCCGGACGACTATCGCGAGGTCTACCGCGTCGTGCTCGACGGCCTCGAGCGCCCCGCGATCCTGCACTGGCTGGGCGACATGTTCGACCCGGCGTTACGCGGATATTGGAACCCCGCCCACCCCGAGGCTCTGGACGAGGCCACTGAGGTGTTCCTGGAGATCGTGCACGCGAACGCCGCCAAGGTCGACGGCGTCAAGGTCTCGCTGCTCGACGCCGGGCGCGAGGTCGCGCTGCGGCGGCGGCTGCCGGACGGCGTCCGGCTCTATACCGGCGACGACTTCAACTACCCCGAGCTGATCCTCGGCGACGAGCACGGCCACAGCGACGCGCTGCTCGGCATCTTCGACGCGATCGCGCCCGCCGCCGGAGCCGCGCTGCTGGCGCTCGACGCCGGCGACCGCCGTGAGTACGAGCGGCTCCTCGAGCCGACCGTCCCGCTGGCTCGGAAGCTGTTCGAGGCGCCGACCTTCAACTACAAGACGGGGATCGTCTTCCTGGCGTTCCTCAACGGGTACCAGAACCACTTCCGGATGGTCGCGGGGCTCGAGAGCGCGCGCTCGATCGTGCACCTGGCCGACGTGTTCGTGCTCGCCGATCGCGCCGGCCTGCTGCGCGACCCGGCGCTCGCCGGCGCGCGCATGCGCCACGTGCTCGCGCTCGCGGGGATCGTGTGACCGACCCGGCGCGGCTCAGCCTCAACCTCATCACGGTCGACCACTGGAGCCTGGCCGAGGCGGTCGAGCGCTGCGCCGCCGCCGGGATCGTGTGGGTGGCGCCGTGGCGGCACCAGCTCACCCCCGACAGCGCGCGCCAGATCGACGCGGCGGGCCTGCGCTGCTCGAGCCTGTGCCGCGGCGGGTTCTTCACCGCACCCGGCGCCGACGAGGACAACCGCCGCGCCGTCGAGGAGGCCGCCGCGCTGGGGGCGCCGGCGCTCGTGCTCGTGTGCGGCCCGCCGGTCGGCCGCGACCTGGCGGCCGCCCGGGCGACGATCGCGGCCGGCATCGAGCGGCTGCTGCCGTACGCGGCCGAGCACGGCGTCCGGCTCGGGATCGAGCCGCTGCACCCGATGCTGATCGGGGAGCGGTCGGCGATCGTGTCGCTCGGCGAGGCGCTGACCCTCGCACGCCGCTTCGACGACCCGGGCGTGGGCGTGATCGTCGACGCGTACCACGTCTTCTGGGATCCGGAGCTCGAGCCGTTGCTGGCCGGCGCGACCGGGCTGATCGCCGGCTACCACGTGTCCGACTGGCTCGTCCCGACATCGGACCTGCTCGCCGGCCGCGGGCTGATGGGCGACGGGATCATCGACCTGCCGCGGATCGGCGGCCTCGTCGCGGCGGCCGGCTACGACGGGCCGATCGAGGTCGAGGTCATCAACCCCGCGCTCGCCACACAGGACGATCTCCTCGCCGACATCAAGACCCGCTTCGCGCGCATCTAGGTCGCGCTCGGTCTCAGGCGGTTGAGCGATGAGTTCTGGCGGCGTCGACGGTCCGAAGGGCATGCATGTGAATGGCGTGGACCTGTGCGTCGAGACGCTCGGCGCGGACACCGACCCGCCGATCCTGCTGATCATGGGGATGAGCGGGTCGCTGGACTTCTGGGAGGACGAGTTCTGCGACCGGCTGGTGGCCGGCGGGCGCTTCGTCATCCGCTACGACCATCGCGACACCGGCCAGTCGATCGCCTACGAGCCCGGGCACCCGGGCTACACGACCTCCGACCTGGTCGCCGATGCGGTCGGCGTGATCGCGGCGCTCGGGCTCCCGCGCGCGCACCTGGTCGGCCAGTCGATGGGCGGCGCGATCGCCCAGCTCGCCGCGCTCGACCACCCGAACCGCGTCGCGTCGCTGACGCTGATCTCGACCAGCGCGATGGGTCCCGGCCTGCCCGGGATGACCGACCGCGCGACCGCCTTCTTCGCGCGGTCGCAGCCGGACGTCGGCGACCGCCCGGTGCTGCTCGACTACCTCGTCGACTTCAGCCGCGCCCTGGCGAGCGACCAGCGGCCGTTCGACGCCGCCGGCACGCGTGCGCTGTGGGAGCGCGCGCTCGCGCGCGCGAACGACGTCGAGTCGATGCTGGGCAACCACGACCTCGTCGAGGGCGGCGGTGACTGGCACGAGCGCCTCGGCGAGATCGCCGTGCCGACGCTGGTGATCCACGGCGACGACGACCCGTTCATGCAGCTCGCGCACGGCGAGGCGCTCGCCCACGCGATCCCCGGAGCGCGGCTGCTGACGGTCGAAGCGATGGGCCACGAGCTCCCGCGCCGCACCTGGGACGTCGTCGTCCCCGAGATCCTGGCCCTAACGCGTTAGGCGATCGAGCGCCGCCCGGATGCAGCCCGGGCGCTCGAACCACGGGAAGTGGCCGGCGCCGTCGACGACCTCGAGCCAGGCGCCCGGGATCGCGCGCGCGGTCGCGGCGGCCGCCTCGTCGACCGGCATCGGGCTCCCGCCGCCGGCGACGACGCCGAACGGCATGGCGATCGTGCCCAGCGACGCCTCGAGCGCGGGCAGCCGCCGCCGCGCCGACTCCCAGACGCCCGCGTAAGCGGGGATCGACGTCCGGGCGTCCATGAACGGCATCGTGTGGCCGGGCGCCGCGAAGTAGGCCGGCCACAGGAGCTCGAGGCTCTCGCGCAGCTCCTCGGGCGTGCCCTCCCCGCGCATCCCGCGCTCGTCGAGCTCTTGCGCCCGCGCCGCGGCCTCGGGCGGCGTGCGGCGCATCAGCTCGGTCTCGAACGCCGCCTCGCCGCCGTCGCCGACGCCGCCCAGCAGGTCGACCGCCAGGCCGCCGAGCATGCGGTCGGGGATCGCGACCGCGCAGTGCAGGAGCAGGTGCCCGCCCCACGAGTGCCCGACGATCCACGCGCGATCCCAGTCGAGCGCGTCGAGCACGGCCGCGACGTCGGCCACCGCGGTCTCGACGTCGAACGGGCCGTCCACGGTCGACGGCTCGAGGCCGCGCTGCTGGAACGCGGCCACGCGGTAGCCGTCCCCGATCTCCTCGCCGAGCGTGTCGAGATACGTGTACGCCATGCCCGGGCCGCCGTGCAAGAGCAGCACCGGCGGGCCGTCGCCGCTGCGACACCCAGCCGCCGAGCGCTTCGGCATGCAGTTCGGACCGGTCCACGGTTCGCAGACTCTAATCGCGGATAGCACCCGGGCAGGGAGGTGTGCTGGCGGCTGCGCAGGGGCAACGGCACGGCGCGCAACCAGGTGATGCTCGTCGAGGACCAGCGCTACGGGCTCTACAGCACCGAGTCGCCGCTGTTGCGGCACGCGATCCCCGCGCTCGACCGCTGGCTCACCACCGGCTCCAGGCCGCAGGAGGGCCGCATGACGCGCGACCCGAGCAGCCGCTGCGAGCAGCTGTACCCGAGCGCGTCGTTCCCGCGCGAGGTGGCGGGCGAGGACGTCGCCGCCGACATCGTCAAGTGCGCCCTGAAGCCGATCGACCCGGCCGACTACCGCGGACGGCTGAGCGCCGCGCAGCTCGACCGCCTGCGGGCGATCTTCCCGGCCGGCGTGTGCGACGGGAGCCGCCGCGGCGTCGGCCAGCAGCCGCCGCGAGGCACCTGGCTCAGCTTCGGGCCGCCGTTGTCCGGCGCGGGACGAGCCGGTGCGGGAGCACGACGTGGCCGCCCGCGCCCTCGAGGATCATGCGCGCGGCCCGCTCCCCGAGCTCGTGCAGCGGCAGGCTGACCGACGTGAGGTCGACCAGCCGGGCCGGCCGCGTGTCGTCGATCCCCGCGATCGAGACCTGGCCCGGGATGTCGACCCCTGCGCGCCGCAGCCCGGTGAGCAGGCCGATCGCCACCTCGTCGTTGACGGCGAGGATCGCGTCCGGGAGGTCGCCGGCGGCGAGCAGCGCGTCGGCCGCCGCATCGCCCGCCTCGTACTCGAAGCCGCCGGGCAGCCGCGCCGGCTCGGCTCCCGCCGCCGCCATCGCCTCGGTGAAGCCCTCGAGCCGGTGCACGCTGGTGTGCAGCCCCGGCGGGCCTTCGACGAAGGCGATCCGCCGGTGGCCGAGACCGAGCAGGTGCTCAGTGGCCTCGCGCGCGGCGGCGCGGTTGTCGACGAGCACGCTCGGGCAGTCGAGGTCGCGCGCCGCGAGGGCGACGACCGCCGAGCCGCGCGCCTGCAGGTCCTCCACCACCGAGCGCAGCGCCGCCTCCTCGGCCGCGTTCTCGTAGCCGCTGCCCGCGAACACGACGCCGGCCGCGTGGTAGTCGAGCAGCACGCCGAGGTGGGCGAGCTCGACCTCGGGCCGCCGGTCCGTGTTGCACACCATCGTCAGGTGGCCGGCCGGGCCGGCCACGGTGTCGACCCCGCGCGCGATCTCGGCGAAGTAGGGATCGACGATGTCGCCGACGATCACGCCGACGATGCGGCTCGTCCGCTTGACCAGGGCGCGGGCCAGCTCGCTCGGGCGGTAGCCCAGCTCCTCGGCCGCCGCCAGCACGCGGTCGCGCGTCGCGTCCGACACCGGGTGCGACGACCCGTTCAAAACCCGCGACGCCGTGGCGATCGAGACGTTCGCACGGCGGCTGATGTCGGCCAGTGAAGCCATAGGTCCGCGTCGCGCACCTTGACAGAACGGCGGGCGCGGGGCTACGGTGGCAAACGATTACCATGGATTCCGACGTCCTCATCGTCGGCGCCGGACCGTCGGGCGCCGTGACCGCGCTCCGGCTCGCCCAGGAGGGCTTCAAGGTCACCGTGCTCGAGCAGGGCGACTGGCCCGACTACAGCAAGGCCAACACCAGCGAGCCCGAGTTCGCGGTCACCGCCGACCGCGACTGGGGCTGGGACCCGAACCTGCGCGCCGCGCCGGGCGACTACCCGATCGACGAGTCCGAGTCCGACATCACCGCCCTGATGTGGAACGGCGTCGGCGGCGGCACGATCGTCTACGCGGCCCAGTGGCAGCGCAACATGCCCTCGGACTTCCGCGTGCGCTCGCTCGACGGCGTCGCCGACGACTGGCCGTTCACGTACGAGGACCTCGAGCCCTACTACGTGCGGGTGGAGAAGGACTTCGGGATCTCCGGCCTGGCCGGCGACACCGCGTTCCCGCCCGGCGAGGGCCCGCCGCTGCCGCCGGTGCCGCTCGGCGCGATGGGCCGCAAGGTCGCCAGGGCGCACAACGACCTCGGCTGGCACTGGTGGCCGGCGCCGCTGGCGATCGCCACCCGCAGGTACGGCGCGCTCAAGGCGTGCGTGCAGCGTGCGACATGCCTGAACGCCTGCGCCGACGGCGCCAAGGCGAGCGTCGACCTCACGCACTGGCCGAAGGCGATCGACCTCGGGGTGCAGCTGATCACGCAGGCGCGCGTGCGGACGCTCACCACGCGGCCGGACGGCCTGGTGGGCGGCGCGATCTACCTCGATGCCGACGGCAGCGAGCACGAGGTCAAGGCGCCGGTGACCGTCCTGTGCGCGAACGGGATCGGCACGCCGCGCCTACTGCTGCTGTCGGCGCCGGACGGGCTGGCGAACAGCTCCGGGCTGGTCGGCAAGCGCCTGATGATGCACCCGTTCGGCACCGTCGTCGGCCTGTTCGAGGACGACCTCGGGTCCACGCAGGGGCCGTGGGGCCAGCACCTGCACTGCCTCGAGTTCTACGAGACCGACACCGACCGCGGCTTCGTGCGCGGCGCCAAGTGGGGCCTCCAGCCGACCGGCGGCCCGACGAAGATGACGACCGCCTACCCGTGGGGCGCCGAGAACGCGATCTGGGGCGCCGGCTTCCACGACAACGTGCGCAAGCGCATGGGCCATTCGGCGATGTGGGGGATCATCGCCGAGGACCTCCCGGAGGAGCACAACCTCGTCGCGCTCGACCCGGTGAACACCGACCGCCAGGGCGTGCCGGCAGCCAAGATCGTCTACCGGATGAACCAGAACTCCTACGACCTCATGCACTTCCACGAGGCGCGGGCGAAGGAGTCCCTGGAGGCCGCGGGCGCGTACGAGACGGTGATCGCGCCGTTCATCCGCGGTACCGGCTGGCACCTGCTCGGGACCTGCAGGATGGGCGACGACCCGGCGACGTCGGTGGTCGACGGCTTCGGCCGGAGCCACGACATCCCGAACCTGTTCATCTTCGACGGCAGCACATGGCCGACGTCGGCGGGGATGAACCCGACGGCGACGATCGCGGCGATGGCGCTGCGCTCGGCCGAGCATCTGATCGAGTCGCGCCGCGAGCTGGCGGCGGCGGCATGAACCGCGAGCGCCTGGCCGAGCTCGCCGACCGGCTGATCCCGGCCGAGGGCGACATGCCGTCGGCGAGCGAGGCCGGCGCGGTCGGCCACTGGCTCGACGCCGTGCTCGCCGCGCGTCCCGAGTTCGCCGCGCCGCTCGAAGGCGTCTCGACGTCGGCCGAGCCGTTCGAGACGCTGCCCGAGCGCGACCCGGCCGGCTGGAGCGTGCTGAGCGCGGCGGTGGTCGCCGCCTATTACATGAATCCGGACGTGTGCGCGCGGGTCGGTTACGCCGGGCAACGGGCGATCCCGTTCGACGCGGACGCGCCCGACTACCTGGATCTCCTCGAGTCCGTCAAGGGCCGGGGGCCGGTGTATCGTCCGACCCCTTGAGGTTCCGTTTCGCCGACCCGGACGGGCAATACGTCGCCGTCCGGCTCTCCTCCGATCTGCCCGGCCGTCACGAATTCGGGCACGAGGGAGATCATTGGGTGCTGGACCTCGACACGCCGCTCGCGCGGCTCGAGTACCAGCTCGAGCTCGAGCACGCCGACGGCACGACCGAGACGCGGCTCGACCCGCAGAACGCGCGCCGCGCACCCGGGGCGTTCGGTGAGAAGTCGGTCATGCTCGCGGACGGTTACGAGCCGCCCGCATGGCTGGACGCGGATGCCGTCGAGGGCCAGGTCCACGAGCTCTCCATCCGCGCGCGCGGGCTTGGGACGGAGATGCAGGTGCGGCTGTGGGACGGCGGCGGCGCGCCGCTGCTCCTCGCCCACGACGGGCCCGAATACGACCGGCTCGCGAGCCTGACGCGCTACAGCGGCGCGATGATCGCGTCCGGCGCGCTCCCGCCGCACCGCGTGGCGCTGCTCGCGCCCGCCGATCGCGACGACTGGTACTCCGCCTCGGGCCGCTACGCCCGAGCGCTCGCGACCGATGTGATGCGGGCGCTGCACCCGGTCGACCCGGTCGGCATGGGTGCCAGCCTCGGCGCCCTGGCGATGCTCCATGCCCACGTACGCCGCCCGTTCGCCGGGCTCTTCCTGCAGTCGGGCTCGTTCTTCGTCATGCGCCACGACGCCCACGAACACCGGTTCTCGCGGTTCCAGCGCGTCATCCGCGCCGTCCGCGAGCTCAAGCGCGACGCGGGCGTGCCCGAGCGCGTCACGATGACGTGCGGCGTGCTGGAGGAGAACCTGGCCAACAACCGCGAGATGGCCCGCGCGCTGGCGGCGCAGGAGTTCGACGTCGAGCTGGCCGTGGTGCCGGACATGCACAACTACACGGGCTGGCGCGACGCGCTGCATCCGCACCTGACCCATCTGCTGCTGCGGGTGTGGGCGTGAGCCGCCACGTGGAGCTGTACTCGCCCGCGATCGGGGCGGCCGGGAACGTCGTGATCCACGGCCACTACGGCCGGCCGGTCCTCGCCTTCCCCGCCGAGGGTGGCAGCGCCTGGGACTACGAGAGCAACGGAATGGTCGGCGCCGTCGGCGGGCTCGTCGAGGCCGGCAGGGCGAAGCTGTACTGCGTCGACGCGTTCGACTCCGGCGACCGGTCCCACTACGAGGCGTGGATCATCGACCAGGTCGCGCCGTTCATCCACGACGACCTCGGCGGCGCGCAGGACATCCTCACCACCGGCTGCAGCATGGGCGCGTTCCACGCCGCCAACTTCGTGCTCCGGCGCGCCGACCTGTTCACGCTCGCGATCTGCCTGTCCGGGAACTACGAGTTCGGCATCACCGGGGAGGTGTCGGGCTTCCACGGCGACCACCTCGACTGGATCCGCTCGCGCGCGAGCTTCCTGCTCGTCTGCGGGCAGGGCATGTGGGAGGACACGACCGGCGCCCTGGAGAGCACCAAGCACCTCGCGTGGCTGCTCGGCGAGAAGGGCATCCGGCACGAGCTCGACCTGTGGGGCCACGACGTCCCACACGACTGGCCGTCATGGCGCGCGCAGATCGCGCATCATCTGCCGAGGTTCTGCTGATGGGGGACATGACACATCTGATCGGGATGCTGCTCGGTACCGAGGAGGACTGGCCGACGGCGTTCGAGACGCTGCTCGGCCGGCTCGGGCCGATCAAGGACGCGTCGGGCACGACGCACAACGTGACCGTCGAGCGGATCACAATGGAGCCGTTCGACCTGCGCGACAAGCCGCGCTACGACCTCGTCGTCGACCGGCTGGCGTACTGGTACTACCTGCCGCGCGAGTGGCTGAAGAAGGTCGCGTTGATGGACGACGTGTACCTGCTCAACAGCCCGTTCACGTTCCAGTCGATGGAGAAGCACGCGGCGTACTGCGCGATGCTGCGGCTCGGGCTGAAGGTGCCGCAGACGGTCCTGGTGCCGCACAAGAACCCGCCCGACAACGCGCGCTTCGCCTACACGGCGGCCAAGTACAACCAGGCGTTCGACCTCGACCAGATCGCCGAGCGCATCGGCTACCCGCTGTTCATGAAGCCCTACGACGGCGGCCAGTGGATCGGCGTCAGCCACATCAGCAACAGCGCCGAACTGCACCGCGCGTACGACCAGTCGGGCCAGCGGCTGATGCACCTGCAGGCGGCGGTCGACGGCTTCGACGTGTTCGCGCGGTCGCTGTCGATCGGCGCCGAGACGATGGTGATGAAGTTCCGGCCCGACCTCCCGATGCACGACCGCTATGCGGTCGCGCACGACTTCCTGACGCCCGAGGTCGGCGACGAGGTACTCACGATCAGCCGCCTGATCAACGCGTTCTTCCGCTGGGAGTTCAACTCGTGCGAGACGCTCGTGCGCGGCACCGAGGCGCATCCGATCGACTACGCCAACGCTTCACCCGACGTCGCCGTCACCAGCCTGCACTACTACTTCCCGTGGGCGATGAAGGCGCTGCTGCGCTGGTGCGTGTTCTGCGTCGTCACCGGGCGCGAGCCGCGGCTGGACCTCGACACCCGCCACTACTTCGAGATCGGCGACCGCGAGGACCTGTCGTACGAGGAGAAGCTGGCCGGGTACCGGCGGCTGGCCGACGAGTACTTCGAGGTCGACCGTTACCAGGACTTCTGCGACAGCCGCCTCGGCCACGTCGACGAGATGGTGTTCGACTGGGTCGACTCGGCGGACTTCGACCGCCTGCTCGTGGACACCGTGCGCGGCACCTATCCGCAGCACGAGCAGGAGCGCTTTCTCGCCCACTTCCGCGGCCTGGTCGGCCAATGGGTGCGCGAGCAGACGCTCGCATGAGACGATGAGCCCTCGCCGGGCGGGCGAGGGCGCCCGGCGAACTCGCTGTCGCCTCAGAACGCCGGGTGAGGCGGCGCGTAGCGGTACATCACCGGTGAGGGGCCGAGTGGGCCCCATCCGAACGACAGGTTCAAGGCAGCCTTGCGCTCACCCCACGAGCCTCCGTAGCCGAACCAGTCAGCCGCGGCGGCGTTGATCAGCTGATGCGTCCACGTCTGCCACACGGGGCCGCCGGCCGCCGTCCTGTCGAAACCGCCGCCCAGAGCGCCGCATGGGAAGTCCTCCCGGTGCACGTTCTCCGGATACGAGGCGTGCGACCCGATCGCCGACCAGACCTGCGGATGCGTGCGCTCGGCGAGATAGCCGCGCGAGCCCATCTTCGACCACGAGTACGTCCCGTAGTCCGAGCCGTCGGGCTTGCAGTAATGCTGGTAGTACGAGACGGACTTCGCCTTGTCGCCGTGTTTGAGCGACACGACGATCTTCTCCCAGTCGCCCTCGTGCTTGTCGAAGCTGCGGTTGTTGAAGCCGTAGAAGAACCAGTACGCGATGAAGCGGTTCTTCGCGTAGGAGTAGTAGAGAGGGAGCGTGGCGTTCACCGAAGGGTCGATGCCCTTGCGCCAGTCGTCGTCGAGATCGAGGAAGAACCCCTCGCGGCGATTCTTGGGGACGTGGTGCTTGTTCTTGTACACAGGGAGCGCGGTGAGCTGATCGGTCCGGATCTTCTTCCTGCCCACCAGGCAGCCTTCGCGCCATCGGTACCGCCCGCTCGCACAACCGAGAGACCTCGGCGTCGGCGTCGAGGGTCCCGTGGATCGTCCGGTCCGGGCACCCGCTGTCATGCGCGAACCGCAGCTTGGAATGCCTCACGAACACGCTGGGATCCATCGGCCGATACGCATCCTTCGGGTGCAAGTGGACGTTCGGCGCGTACAGCCGGACCGCGTCGTGCCGCTCCGTGTCGTCGAGCGAGCTCTCGCAGCCAGGATCGGCGCCGTCCACCCAGGAGTCGCCGTCGTTATCGACGCCGTCGTTGCATTCGTGCTTGCGCACTCGCGGCGCTTTCGCGGTCGCCGTGATCGTCACGGTGTTGTTCGCGGTACTCGGATCAGGCGTGTCGCTCGCCGCCTCCACCGTGTTGACGACCGGGCCCGCCGCAGTCGGCTGGACGACGATCGCCCCCGAGCCGCCCGCGTGCGCCAGGAGGTCCGGGGTTGGCCGACAGACGATCTGGCCGTTCGACGGCGCGCTGCAATACGACGGAGCGGAGACGAGCTTCGCGTTCGCCGGGAGGGTGTCGATGACCTTGACGTTGTGAGCGAGGTCTGGGCCGTCGTTGAAGAGCCCGACGATGTACGTGAGCTGCGACCCGACTTCCGGTGTAGCGGTGCTCTGCGACTGCGTGACGCGCAGGTCGGCGCTGTCGGCCAGCGCGGCGGGCGCCGTGGCGAGCAGCGCGAACAGTGTTGCGAGACCGATGCGCACTCGCATTGCGCGCGAGTATCTCCGATGCGCAAGCCAAAAGGCAAGATCGTGGAGCAACGGCGGCGCGCGCCGATTCGCTAAGACAGGGGGCATGCTCCCCAGACTGAACCGCCTGTTCGCCGCCGACGGGCGCTGCTTCGACGTCGCCGTCGACCACGGCTTCGTCAACGAGGCCGCCTTCCTGACCGGCATCGAGGACATGCCGTCCGTCGTCCGCACGCTCGTGGATGCGGCGCCCGACGCGATCCAGCTCTCGCCGGGCCAGGCCCGCCACCTGCAGGACATCCCCGGCCCGCGCAAGCCCGCGCTGGTGCTGCGCGCCGACCTCGCGAACGTGTACGCCGCGGAGCTGCCGCGCGTGCCGTTCAGCCACATGGTCGACGACGCGGTCGGGATGGCGGTACGGCTCGACGCGGCGTGCGTCGTCGTCAACCTGCTCTCGCTGCCGGACCAGCCGGAACTGCACCGCCAGTGCCTGCAGAACGTCAGCGCGCTGCGCGCCGCCTGCGATCAGGTCGGCATGCCGCTGATGGTCGAGCCGCTGGTGATGAAGTCCGGCTACGCCGGTCGACGGCGACGCCGACAAGATCGTCGGGATCGTCCGCCAGGCGGTCGAGCTCGGCGCCGACATCATCAAGGCGGACCCGACCGACTCGCTCGAGGACTACCACCGCGTCGTGCAGGCCGGCGGCGGGCAGCCGGTGCTCGTGCGCGGCGGTGGCCGCATCCCGGACGAGGAGGTGTTCGCGCGCACGCGGGCGTTGATGGCGCAGGGCGCGGCCGGGATCGTCTACGGCCGCAACGTCATCCAGCACGCCGACCCGGCCGGGATGACGCGCAAGTTGATGGACATCGTCCACGAGGCGAAACGTCACGACGCGCGTCGGTGATGAGAACCGTCCGCTTCGGCATCATCGGCGGCGGCCTGATGGGCCGCGAGTTCGCGTCCGCCGCCGCACGCTGGCTGCACCTCGCCGACCTCGACGTCCGGCCGGAGATCGTGCACGTGTGCGACGCGAACCCGGACGTCCTGGCCTGGTACGAGCGGCTGCAGCCGGAGCCACGGCTCTCGACCGACTGGGGCGACCTGCTCGACGACCCCGACGTCGAGGCCGTCTACTGCGCGGTGCCCCACCACCTGCACGCCGAGCTGTACGTGGCGATCCTCGAGGCCGGCCGCCACCTGCTCGGCGAGAAGCCGTTCGGAATCGACCTCGATGCCAACAAGCGGATCATGGCCGCGGTCGCGAGCCATCCCGAGCTGCTCGTCCGCTGCTCGTCGGAGATGCCGTTCTTCCCGGGCGGCCAGGCGGTCGCGCGCTGGATGGCGGAGGGGCGCGCCGGACGCATCCTCGAGGTCCGCAGCCGGTTCCTGCACTCGTCCGACCTGGACCCGAACAAGCCGATCAACTGGAAGCGGCAGTCCGAGTTCAACGGCGCCTACGGCTGCATGGGCGACCTCGGGATGCACGCGCTGCACCTGCCGCTGCGCTGGGGCCGGATGCCGCGCACGGTCCGCGCCGTGCTGTCGGACGTGGTGACCGAACGGCCCGGCCCGGACGGCGCGATGGTGCCGTGCGACACGCCCGACAACGCGGTCCTGCTGTGCGAGGCCGACGGCTTCCCGGTGCGGCTCGAGACCAAGCGGATCGCGCCGGGCGAGATGAACACCTGGGTGGTCGAGATCGACGGCACCGAGGGCTCGATCGCGTTCACGACCAAGGCGCCGAAGACGTTGCGGACGATGTCGTACGAGGCCGGCGGGCCGCAGGAGTGGCGGGTCACCGACCTCGGCTCCCAGTCCGCCTACCCGACCATCACCGGCGCGATCTTCGAGTTCGGGTTCGCCGACGCGATCCAGCAGATGTGGGCCGCGTTCCTCGACGAGCTCGCCCACGGCGCCGACATGCGCGGCCCGTTCCGCTGCGCGACGCCGCAGGAGGCCGCCGCCACGCACCGCATCTTCACGGCGGCGCTGGAGTCCGGCCGCAACGGGACGGTGGTGCGCCTCTAGTGCGCCTGCGTTACGGCCGAGCCTCCAGGCCGCCCGACGGCGCGCCGCCCGGCGAGGTCGGACCGACACGAGGTCGTTGTCGCCGTTGCGGTACTGGACGGCACCGCGCGACGTGATCGCCGGATTGGGCGTGTCGGTGCTGTCGAGGAACAGCAGCGCGACGTCTGACCCGAGGCGGCCGCCGTCGCCGGAAGATCGGCTTCAGGGGGTCTGGTCGTCGGCGATCACCTTCGGACCGCCGCGGAGAAGTCGCGACCGCGCCGTCGCCGGCGTCGTAGCCCGGCGCGCCGACCATCACGTCGGCGTACTCGTCGTCGTCGATGTAGCCCGCGTCGAGCGAGCGCCCAATCCGCCCGGGACGCTCAGCTTCGCAGCGTCGCCGGCAAGGTCGCCGCCGTGTAGGTGTCGGGCGTGCCCGTCCGGCCCGTCGGCCGTGCCCAACCAGACGCGCAGCGCCGCCGGGGTTGCCGTCACCCCCGATGTGCCCGTCGCCCTGCACGATGTCGTCGTTGCCGTCGTGGTCGAGGTCGGCGACCGCAAGCGCCGACGTCGTCGTCGAACGTCCTCGGCAACGCCACGCACTTGTGCGACCCGTCCGCGGACCCCCGGCACCAGGTCAGATGTCGGCGCCTCGCTCTTACCCCCGGCTTCGACGAGGTCGACGTGCTCGTCGCCGTCCAGGTGGCCGCTGCGCAGAATGAAGCCGAAATCGGAGATGACGTCCTTCGGCGGCTGACAGCGTTCGCTCGCCGTTGCCCGGGAGACGCTTCCGGCCGCCGAAGAGGATGTGGAGCGAGCCGATGGCTTGTCCGGATCCTGCGTCGACACCGGCGCCCGCGGCACCGACGACGAGGTCGGTGTAGCTGGTCGTCGTTCAGGTCGCGGGCCAGGAGCGCCTGACCGAAGCGTGGGCCTCCGTGCGGGTGACGACGCCGTGTGAGTCGATCCGCCGTCTTCGTCCCGTAGAGACGAGACCTGGTTGAGACCCGGCGCCCCGATGGCGAGATCGCGCCTCGCTGTCGCCGTTGAAGTCGCCGCCCGCGAGCCGCCGTGCCGAACTCGACGGTGTCGCCCACCTCGAGCCCCGCCTCCTGGCGAGACGCCGGCGCGGCCGCGCGTCAGGCATCGTCGAGCCGATGACGACCTGAGTTCCGTTGGCGGCGGCGCGGCGGCGACGACCTCCTGATAGCCGTCGCCGTCGAAGTCGTACGGCGTCGCCTCGCTCGGGCCCGGACGAGCCGCCGCCGCCCCCTCCCGGCAACACGATCGCCAGCGCGACGCCGACGGTCGCGACGGCGGCGATCGCGGCGAGCACGATGCGCCGGCCGGGACCGCGGCGGCTCGCGGGCGTCGGTGGCAGGCTCCGGCGACGGGGGCTCGGGCGGCGCGGGGCGGCCGAGCGCGGCGGCGGCAGCGCTGTGGCGACCGCGCGGCTGTGGTCCTCGGCGAGACGCTCGAGCGCGGCGCGGGCGGCGGTGGACTGCGGGCCGTCGGAGCGCAGCAGCGCGCCGAGCTCGCTGACTGCGCCTGCGCGGATGCCGGCCATGTTGCTGGCGACGGCGCGCGCCAGCTCCGACGGCAGGGTCGTGCGCCGAGGGCTGCGCGCGATCACGATCTGGCCGCGGACGTCGCCGGCCATGCCGGGCGTCTGATGGACGGAGCGCTCGCGCACGCGCCGACAGACGTAGTCGTAGAGGTCGTCGACGGTGATGCGGCCGTCCTCGTCGATGTCGGCGTCGCCGCTCTGCAGCCCTTCGACCAGGCTGCGGGTGAACAGCGACCCGGGGGCGGCCGGGCCGAGCTCGTTGATGCCGCTGGGGTCGGTCTCCTCGAACGCGTACTCGAGCTCGGTGGACGCCGAGAGCGTCACCCGTCCGCGGCCCTCGAACCGATGCTCGACGTCGACGGTGGTCGCGCTCTTCGGCGCGAGGCCCTTGCCGAACGCGCCGCTGTGGCAGCAGTCGAGCACCAGCACGATCGAGCGGGCGCGGCTGGACTGCATGACGTCGTTGACGAACCCGTCCTCGATCGCCGTCGAGCGCAGCAGCCCGAGCGACGTGTTGGCGGTCGCGAAGTAGAAGCGCCGGCTCTGCGACAGCACGCCGTGGCCGGACACGTAGAACAGGAGCAGGTCGCGCGGGCGACCCTCGCCGAAGAACGTCTCGATCTCGCGCCGCAGGTCCTCGGCCGACCGGTCGATCAGCTGCTCGACCGCGAAGCCCCCGATCGCCTCGTCGCCGAGCACGGCGGCGAGCGCCGCGACGTCGCCGGTCGGTGCCCGCAGGGCCGCGAGTGCCGGATCCCTGTAAGTCGCGGTGGCTACGAGAAGCGCCCGGCGGCGCCCGCTGGGTTGCTCATCCGGCGCCATGGCGTGCGAGGAACGTCTCGACGAGCCGCCGCTGGTCGGCCTCGGACGCGTCCGCCAGCGTCAGCTTGTCGCCTTCGATCTCGAGCGAAACGGTGGCACCGTGGTGGCGGCCCATCCAGCCCTGCAACGCCGCCACCATGGCCGGAACCGTGCCGGCGAGCGAGACCACCAATTGCGCCCATTCCAGGCCCGCGCCCTTCGATCCGACCGGCGCGTCGGCCGACGGGTGCGCCACCTCGAGGTCGTGGGCCTCCAGGTCGGCCCGGAGTCGCGTCGTCAAGTCGGCGCGTTCCTCGTCGTCGCTGTCCGGATATCCAGCGACTTCAACGCGGACGTCCGTCACGCACCGACCGTAACCCTCCGCTCCGCGGCACGCAACCACGACGCTCGCACGAGATCGGACCCGGGCCGGACGACGCGCCAGTAGCGCCCGAACGCGCGGCGCGCGTCCTCGCTCGTCGCGGCGATGCGCGTCTCGGCGGCGAGCAGCGTCTCCGCGCCCGCCGGCGTCGCCGTCAGGTCGATGGCGATCTTCACCCAGCCGGGTTCGGCGAAGGCGGCGAAGTCGTCTACGCGCCGGGCGGCGCCGCGCAGGTGCCACGGCTGCTGCAGGCCCGCCCAGACGTCGTCGCCGACGCGCGCGAGCCCGACGCTCTTCTCGACCAGCACGAGGAACGGGATCCGCGGCGGTCGCCGCACCCGCAGGCTTCGCAGCCCCAGGAGCACCGCCGCCAGCGGCATCTCGGCGAGCGTCACCGCCCGCGCCGCGGCGAGCGCGGCCTCGGGCGGCGCGTCGATGCGGCGCTGGATGCGGGTCGCCCAGTCGGGCGCGGGGAGCACGTCGTCGAGCGTCACACGGCCTCGATCAGATCAGGGTGCGCGTCCGCCCCGTGGCGGGCGTCGTAGCCCCAGAAGCGTGGCAGGGCAGCGGCGAGCGCGACGGCCCCGAGCACGCAGACCAGCCCGCCGCCCACGATCGAGCTGCGCAACCCGACGAGCGCGGCGGCGATGCCGGCCTCGGCGTTACCCAGCATCGGGCCGGACGACCACGAGATCATCTCCACGCCGGCGAGCCGCCCGCGCAGCCGGTCCGGGATCGTCTCGTTCCAGATCGTGGCGCGGAACACGCCGGAGATCGCGTCGGCGCCGCCGGCCAGCGCCAGGCACACCAGCGCGAGCCACAGCACGTCGGCGAGCCCGAACAGCGCGATCGCCACACCCCAGCCGCACGCCGCGTAGACGACCGCGCGGCCGTGTCGGTGCACGCGCCGCGTCCAGCCGCTCGTCACGGTCGCGACCACCGCGCCCGCCGGCGGCGCCGCGTACAGGAGGCCGACCACGGCGTCGCCGCCGTAGCGCTGGGCGAGCGCCGGGAACAGCGCCATCGGCATGCCGAAGAACATCGCGACGATGTCGACCGTGTAGGTGCCGATCAGCTCCTGGCGCGAGCTCGCGTAGCGCACGCCCTCGGCGATCGCCTTCAGGCCGAGCGTCTGGCCCTCCGGCGGCGGCGGTGTCCGCATCGCCGCCAGCGCGGCCAGCGACACGCCGAAGGTCGCGAGGTCGGCCGTGTAGGTGACCGCGGCGCCCGCGGTGGCGATCAGCACGCCGCCGAGCGCCGGGCCGGCCATCGACGCGACGTTGTGGATCGCCCAATGCAGCGCGCTCGCCGACTTCAGCTCGTCGCGCTCGACCAGCCGCGGCATCAGCGCGTCCAGCGGCGGGCGCCGGATCGCGGTGCAGGCGGCGATCAGCGCCGCCGCCACGAACAGCACCCACAGCCGCGGCTCCTCGAGCAGGCTGTTGCCGACCAGGCCGGCCACGACGAGCAGCGCCCCGACCTCGGCGATCATCACCAGCCGCCGGCGGTCGAACGCGTCGGCCAGCGCGCCGCCGACGAGCGCGAGCAGCAGCATCGGCACGAACTCCGCCACGCCGAGCAGGCCGACGTACAGCGAGCTGCCCGTGATCTGGAACGTCTGGACCGGGATCGCGACGAAGGTGATCATCGACCCGAGGTCGGAGATCGACTGGCCGACGACCAGCAGCCGCAGCTCGCGGCGGCGGCGCAGCAGCCCGGCGTCGACCGCGATCGCCCGCGCCGCCCGCGCGAGGCGGCCGCGGCTCAAGAGCCGGCGGCCGCGTACAGCTTCTCGATGGTCCGCGCCTGGCCCAACGCGTCCGCACGACCCAGCCGTGGGGCGCTGCCGGTGCGGATCGCGCGCGAGACGTCCTCGAGCTCGAGCCGGTACGGGTTGGCGGCCGCGACCGCGACCTCCTCCGGCGCCTCGCCCGGACGCGCCAGCGTCAGCCGCGGGGTCGCGCCGTGCCAGGGATCAGCGGACACCACGGTGCCATTCTCCCCCACGACCTCGAGTCCGCTGCGCGCGGGCACGTCGACGCCGCAGTCGAAGCTGCCGAGCACGTCACCGGCGAACCGCAGCGCGCCGGCGAAGCGCACGTCCACCCCGGCCCCGCCCGTCACCGCGAAGCCGGCGACCGCCTCCGGCTCACCGCACAGCAGCCGCAGCGCGCTGACGCAGTAGCAGCCGACGTCCATCAACGCGCCGCCGTCGAGGTCGCCCTGCAGCCGCACGTTGCCGCTGTCCCCGGACTCGATCGCGAAGCCGAACGAGCCCCGGACGTAACGCAGCGGCGCCACCTCGCCCGCGAGCCGCAGGAGCTCGCTCAGTCTGCGGGTGGTAGCGCCACATGAACGCCTCCATCAGCACCCGGCCGGCGCGCTCGGCGGCGTCGAACGCCGTCTCGACCTCGGCCGCGCGCCGTGTCAGCGGCTTCTCGCACAGCACGTGCTTGCCCGCCTCCAGCGCTCGGATCGACCACGGCACGTGCATCGAGTTCGGCAGCGGGATGTACGACCGCCTCGACGTCGGGGTCGGCGAGCAGCTCGTCGTAGGAGCCGTGGACGCGCCCGATCCCGTGCCGTTCGGCGAATTCCTCGCCGCGCGCGCGGTCGCGCGAGCCGACGGCCACCACATCGACGCCCGTCGCCTCGCGCGCTCCCGCGAGAACCTTGTCGTTGATGCGGGCGGTGGAGAGCACTCCCCACCGCACCGCACCAGCGGGCTCCCCGTCATGCTCGACCGCTCTGCGCGCGGCCGCGCCGGGAGATCGAGTCGACCGTCACGGCCAGCAGCAGCACGCCGCCGGTCAGCACGAACTTCGTGCCGGACGACAGCCCGAGCAGGCCGAGGCCGTTGTCGATCGAGAGCATCACGAGCGCGCCGAGGATCGCGGCCTTCATCGTGCCGCGACCGCCGAACAGCGACGTGCCGCCGATCACCGCGGCGGCGATCGGGTACAGCAGCGCCTGGCCGCCACCGGTGTTCGTGTCGACCGACCGCAGGCGCGAGGCGAGGATGATGCCGCCGATCACCGCCATCAGCGAGCAGAACGCGAAGCAGGCGATCCGCACGTTGTCGACGTTGATGCCCGCTCGCCGCGCCGCCTCGGCGTTGCCGCCGACGGCGTAGACGTGGCGCCCGAAGCGCGTGCGGTTGAGGATGAACGTCCAGAACAACCACAGGCCGCCGACCACGAGGGCCACATACGGGACGCCGCGGTCCTGGTTCGCGACAGCGACGGCGATGATCAGCGCGGCCGCGAGACCGCCGATGCGCAGCGCGACGATCACGCTCGGCTCGGTCCGCAGCCCGGCCCGCCGGCGCTTGACCGCGCGGGTGAGCTGGATCGCGGCGTAGACCGCGATGCCGGCGACGGCCAGGACCCATGCCGCGCCCGGCGCCATGAAGTTGTTGGCCAGGCCGATCACGAAGTCGTTCTGCAGGATCACCGTGCCGCGGCTGCCGATCAGCAGCAGCACGACGCCGTTCCAGGCCAGCAGGCCGGCCAGCGTCACCACGAACGACGGGACGCCGATCTTGGTGATGATCAGGCCGTGGAACGTGCCGATGGCCAGCCCGGCCGCCAGCACCATGACCATGACGATGAACGTCGGCAGCTCGTTCCCGTCCGGCGTCAGCAGGATCGCGGTGAGCACACCGCCGACACCCGACACGAAGCCGATCGACAGGTCGATCTCGCCGAGCAGCAGCGCGAACGTCACGCCCATGGCGATCACCGCGTACGGCGCCGTCTGGACGATCAGGTTGACGAAGTTGCCCGCCGTCAGGAAGCGGTCGTTCTGCGTCTGGAAGACGATGCAGATGATGACCAGGCCGAAGACGATCGGCAGGGAGCCGAGCTCTCCGGACTTGACGTCCGTCCACCAGGCGCGCGCGTAGGCGCCGATCGTCTGCGTGCCGCTGCCCGAGGCGGCCTCGGGAGGCGGGGCGGCGACGGTGCTCATGCGACAACCTCCGGGTCAGCCTGGCCCGGCACCTTCGTCAGCTTGCCGGCCGTGATCGCCTCGACGACCTCTTGCTGGTTGGTCTCCTTGCGCTTGAACTCGGCCACGTTCTGGCCGAGTCGCAGCACCGTGATCGTGTCCGCCACCTCGAAGACGTCGTGCAGATTGTGCGAGATCAGGATCACCGCGAGCCCCTGCTCGCCCAGGCGCGCGACGAGGTCGAGCACCTGCCGCGTCTGGGCGACGCCGAGCGCGGCGGTCGGCTCGTCGAGGATCACCACGCGCGAGTTCCACATGACGGCCTTGGCGACCGCGACCGACTGGCGCTGGCCGCCGGAGAGGCCGGCCACGACCTGTCGCACCGACTGCAGCGTCGTCACCGACAGGCCCTTGAGGGTCTCCTGCGCCTTCGCCTCCATCGTGGTCTCGTCCATGCGCCGCAGGCCGTCGGTCAGCTCGCGGCCGAGGTACATGTTCTGCACGACGTCGAGATTGTCGGCCAGCGCGAGGTCCTGATAGACGACCTCGATCCCGAGGCGCGCCGAGTCCTTCGGACCGTGGATGTGCACATGGTCGCCTTCGAAGACGACCTCGCCTGCGTCGAAGGGATAGATCCCGGCGATGCACTTGATCAGCGTCGACTTGCCCGCGCCGTTGTCTCCCACGAGGGCCATGACCTCGCCCGGAGCGACGTGGAAATCGACCTGGTAGAGGGCCTGGACCGCGCCGAAGCTCTTGGAGACTCCGCGCAGCTCGAGGATCGGAACTTCGCTCACATCATCTCCTCCGGAAGAAAGAGTCGGGCCCGCCCGTCCGTCATGGACGGGTGGGCGGGCCCATTCTCTCTCAGAGTCCGATGTCCTTGCACTTCGCCGCGAGCTTCCCGGCGCAGATGTCCTCCTGCTTGGGGAAGTCGGGCTCGCCGATGTACTCCTTGATGTTGTCCTTCGTGACCGCCACGGGCGTCTCGAACTGGGCCGGGATGTCCTTCGTCCCGTTGTTGATCGTGTCCGACACGTCGGGGGTCTCGCCGTTGACGAGCGCGATCGCGATCTTGGCGGCCGCGTCGGCCTCCTTCTTGATCGCCTTGTAGACGGTCATGCACTGATCGCCGTTGACGATGTTCTGGATGCCCTGGAGCGTCGCGTCCTGGCCGGTGACCGGGATCTGCGGCAGCTTGCGCTGCTTGAGCGCCGAGATCGCCGCGTTGCCGAGACCGTCGTTGGCCGCGAGCACGCCGTCGATCTTGTTGCCGGTCTTCTGCAGCATCTGCTCGAAGATCGTCAGCGCCTTCTGGTTGTCCCAATCCGGCACCGACTGGTCGGCGGCCTTCTTGAGCTTGCCGGCGTCGTAGAGCGGCTTCAGCACGGAGTCGTAGCCGTTCTTGAACAGCGTGGCGTTGTTGTCGGTCGGGGAGCCGTTGAGCTCGACGATCGACTGCCCGTTGGTGTCGCCCAGGCACTTGACCAGGCCCTCGCCCTGCAGCTTGCCGACCTGCTCGTTGTCGAACGAGACGTAGTAGTCGGAGTCGCCGTTGAGCGTCAGACGGTCGTAGTCGATGACCTTGACGCCCTGGCTCTTGGCGTTGGCCGCGATCGCCGCGCCGGAGCCGGAGTCGAGGTTGACGAGCAGCAGGACCTTGGCGCCGTTGGTGATCGCCTGCTCGGCCTGCTGCTGCTGAGTGGCCTTGTCACCCTCGGCGTTCTGGATCTCGTTGCCGATGCCGGCGTCGTCGAACGCCTTCTTGAGGAACGGACGGTCGACGGTCTCCCAGCGGACGGACGACTTCGAGTCCGGCAGCAGGACCGCGACCTTCCCCTTGTCACCGCCGCTGCTTGAGCCCGAGGCTCCTCCACCGCCGCCACCGTTGTCGTCATCGCCGCCGCAACCGACGAACACCACCGCTCCAATCGCGGCCATCAATGCCGCGATCAGCCATGCTCGATAGCGCATGGGTTTCCTCCTCCTGATGGGTTTCTGGGGTTTGGGACTGTCATCGAGCCTCCGCCGCGAGGCGCGTTGGGAAGGCGCGATCGGCCTCGCTCACTACGAGAGCGATCGCACCCAGGACCTGCGCGCGGTCGCCGAGCACCCCGGCGACCACGCCGGCCGCGTCCGCGGCCGAGGGCAGCGCTGCCTTGGCGATCGACTCGCGAACGCCGTCGAGCAGCAGATCCCCGGCGGCTGCGAGGTCTCCTCCGACCACGAGCAGCTCGGGATTGAGGACGTTGAGCAACACCGACACCGCCTGGCCGATCGCCCGTCCGGCGTCGGCGATGACCCGGCGGCAGCCGAGATCGCCACGGCGGGCGAGCTCGAGCATCTCCGCCACGGTGACGTCCTCACCGTGACTGCGTCGCAACAGCTCCACCAGCGCGCCGGTGGCGGCCAGAGTCTCCAAGCAGCCCCGGTTGCCGCACCGGCAGACGAGGCCCTCCGGATCCACGAGCACGTGGCCGAGCTCGCCAGCGAGCCCTGCGCTGCCGCGGTACAGGCGGCCGTTGAGGATCAGGCCCGCGCCGATCCCCGAGGCCACCTTGAGGTACACGAGGTCGCTCGCGTCGCGGGCGGCCCCGAACGCGGCCTCGGCAAGGGCGCCGAGGTTCGCGTCGTTGTCGACGAGGATCGGGATGTCGAGCCGGCGGCGCATCTCCCCTACCGCCGGAACGCCAACCCAACCGGGCAGGATCGCCGACGAGCCCACCACGCCGTCCTCTTGGCGGATGGGCCCCGGCAGTCCCATGCCGGCGCCGATCACCTGGCTGGAGTCGATGCCGGCCTCGGCCAGCAGCTCCTCGACCAGGTCGGCGGCGGCATCGAGGCCCTCCTCGGCGGCGTGATCCGTGTCGAGCGGGACAGCCCGCTCGGCGAGGATCCGCGAGGAGAGGTCAGAGATCGCCACCCGCAGGTGGCTGTGGCCGAAGTCGATGCCGACGGCGGCTCCGGCCGAGGAGTCGAATGACAGCAGGATCGGAGGCCGGCCGCCCTGCGTCCCGTGCGCCGCGCCGTGCTCCTCGCGCTCGACCACCAGGCCGTCCGCCTGGAGGTCGGAGACGAGGCTGGACACCGTCGAACGGGACAGCCCAGTGCGCCGCGCGATCTCAGCGCGCGAGATGAGGCCCTGATCGCGCAGCGCGTGAATCACGCGCAAACGGTTCAGGCGCCGAAGGGATTCCAGGGACCCGGCTCGACCCGAAGCCATGCGGGCGCAATCCGAACCGATCCCGAGAGCTTTGTCAAGGCTTCGAACGAACCAAACGGTTCCTGGCGCCGAAACCCGCTTTCGTTTGTCTCCCAGCCGAATAAACCGATCGCCGGAAAGCCGGTACGATTCGCGCGCGGCGACCGAGCACCACTGGGCCTTAGATCGGAGACCAACCCATGGCACGCACGGCGGTCCTTGGGCTTCCACGTATCGGCCCCAACCGCGAGTTGAAGACTGCGCTCGAGGCGCATTGGGCGGGCCGGGTGTCGGCCGCCGAGCTGGCAGACGTCGCGCGGACGCTGCAGGCCGGAGCCTGGCGACGTGCCAGTGGCGCAGGACTCGACGCCATCCCCTCCGGGGACTTCAGCTTCTACGACCACGTGCTCGACACCGTATATGCGGTCGGCGCGGTGCCCGAGCGCTTCGGCGGCCCGGACGCCCCCTGGGACGAGGCGTATTTCGCCATGGCACGCGGGAATGCGGGGGCGCGACCACTCGAGATGACCAAGTGGTTCGACACGAACTACCACCACCTGGTGCCGGAGCTCTCGCCGGGCCAGGAGTTCCGCCTGCGCGCGGAGCACTGGCTCGAGCCGCTCGCTCACGCGAGCGCCCTCGGCATCCCGACGCGGCCGGTCGTGCTCGGCCCGGCGACGTTCCTGCTGCTGTCGAAGGGTCTTGACCGGCCGCTCGACGCGCTTGCGGATCTGGTCCCGGTGTACGAGGAGCTGCTGCGCGCGCTGGTCGCCGCGGGAGCGCGCGAGGTGCAGATCGACGAGCCGTGCCTGGCGCTCGACCGCACGCCGGACGAGCTCGGCGCGATCCTGGCGGCGCTGCGCGCGCTGGCGGGCGCCGCCGACGTCGAGCTGAGCCTCGCCACCTACTTCGCCTCGGTCGGGCCGGCGCTCGGCGAGCTGCTGGCGCTGCCGTTTGCCGAGTTCCACCTCGACCTTGTGCGGGCGCCGGAGCAACTCGAGCCGGCACTGGGCGCGTTGGCCGGCGGCTCGGCGCGGCTGTCGCTCGGCGTCGTCGACGGGCGGAACGTGTGGGTGACCGACCCGGACGCCGTCCTGCCGGTGGTGGACCGCGCGGCCGCCGTGCTCGGCCACGCGCGCGTGACGATCGCGCCGTCGTGCTCGCTGCTGCACGTGCCGTACGAGGCGGCGCGCGAGGACGGGCTCGACTCCGAGGTGCGGCCGTGGCTCGCGTTCGCGGCCGAGAAGCTGGCCGAGCTCCGCGCGCTGGCCGCCCCGCCGGAGATCCGCGACTGCGCGCTGCGGCCCGCCCGTGACGCGGTCGCCGCACGGCGCGCGTCGGCGCGCACCAACGACGCGGCGGTGCGCGAGCGCGTGGCCGCGCTGCGCCCCGGCGACTATCAGCGGTCCGCACCGGCCGAACGGCGGCGCGAGGCGCAGCGAGCGCGGGTGCCGCTGCCCGAGCTCCCGACGACGACGATCGGCTCGTTTCCGCAGACCGCCGAGATCCGCGCCGCGCGGCGCGACCTGCGCGCCGGGACGCTCACGCCGGAGGCCTATCAGGCGTTCATCGGTGCGCGGATCGAGGAGGCGATCGAGCTGCAGGAGCGGCTCGGCCTCGACCTGCTGGTGCACGGCGAGCCCGAGCGCAACGACATGGTCGAGTACTTCGCCGAGCAGCTCGACGGCTTCGCGTTCTCCCGCCACGGCTGGGTGCAGTCCTACGGCAGCCGCTGCGTCAAGCCGCCGATCCTGTTCGGCGACGTCTCCCGCCCGGCGCCGATGACCGTGCGCTGGTGGCAGGCCGCCCAGCGACTCACGGACCGGCCGGTGAAGGGGATGCTGACCGGGCCGGTGACGATCCTGCAGTGGTCGTTCGTGCGCGACGACCAGGCGCGGAGCGAGACCTGCGCGCAGATCGCGCTGGCCATGCGCGACGAGGTGCTCGACCTCGAGGCGGCGGGCGCGTTCGCGATCCAGGTCGACGAGGCGGCGCTGCGCGAAGGGCTCCCGCTGCGCCGCGCCGACCAGCCCGCGTACGTGGAATGGGCGGTCGACTGCTTCCGGCTGACCGTCGCACCGGCCCGTGCGGACACTCAGATCCACACGCACATGTGCTACTCGGAGTTCGGCTCGTTCGGCGAGCACATCGCGCGCCTCGACGCCGACGTGCTCTCGTTGGAGGCGTCACGCTCGGGGATGGACGTCCCCGACTATCCGAATGACATCGGGCCGGGGGTCTACGACATCCACTCCCCGCGCGTGCCGTCCGCCGACGAGATCGAGGCGCTCCTCGAGCGGGCCGCGGCGCAGGTCGGCCGCGAGCGGCTGTGGGTGAACCCCGACTGCGGGCTCAAGACCCGCACGTGGGACGAGGCGCTCCCCGCGCTCGAGCACATGATCGAGGCGGCCCGCCGGGTACGGGCGCGCGCGCCGGTCCGCTAGCCCGCGTCTCGGCCTCGGCGGCGCCGGCGAACTGCGGCCGGGTGGGGATGCGAGGGAGCCGCCCGTGCCGGCGGTCCCTGGCGCCTTTTGCACCGGTGTGCGTGCAAAAAGCGCCAGCGAGCTCCGGCCCGTCGAGGACTGCGAGGCCTGCCAGTGATCAGGAGGTGAGCCCGATACGGCGGTCGAAGCCGGCGGGTGCGTGGATGTTGAGCATCCGCACGGGGCGATCCTGGTCGTTGCGGAAGCCGTGCTCGACGCCCGGCGGCACGAGGACGAACGTGCCGGGCGGCGCCGGCACCTCGTCGTCGCCGATCACGAACGTCATCTCGCCCTCGAGGATGTAGAACGCGTCGTCCTCGTCCTTGTGGACGTGCGCCTCGAGCAGGCGCCCGGCGGCGATCTCGATGATCCCGAAGGTGAAGCGCGGCGTGTCCGTGGTACGGGCGAGGAACTCCACGTTGCCCACGCGATGACCTTCGCCGGGCGGCACGACGATCGGCTGGGGCTCCACGAGCCCATTCCATCACGCGGGGAACCGGCTCGCGACGCGCGGTGTAGTCGGAGTATGCACGCGCGCCGCCTCATCCCCCTTCTCGGCATCCTCTTCGCGCTGGTGGTCGTACCTGCCGCCGCGGCCAAGGAGATCACCAGCGTCAAAGCCTGCGGCGACGGCGGGTGCGTCACGACGAAGGAGCCGGCGATCCTGCAGGGCCTGATGAACGGCGGCCCGCCGACGGTGCCGCCGGACGCGCATGCCCCTGCCGTGCGCCTCACGGCCACGATCACCGAGCCCGGCGGCGACGTCGTCGGCAAGATCCAGAGCCAATGGGTGCCGTCGCTCGGGCTGCTCGTCGCCGAGGATGGAACGTGGATGGAGCTGCCCGCCTCCGCGGCGCGGGCGCTGAACGCGCTCGACCTGCAGCCGTTCCCGGCCACCGGCGCAGCGCAGCCCGCGGCTTCGCCCGCGCCGGCGCCGCCCGCTGCGGTCGACGGCGGCGGCGCGCCGGCGTGGCTGCTGATCGTCGTCGAGCCTGGCGCTCGCGGGCGTGCTGGTGGCCGCCGCGCTGTTCGCGCAGCGGCCGCGCGGGTCGCGCCCGCGTCAGTCCGTGACGACCTGACGCGTCGCCAGCCGCTCGTAGTTCAGGCGCATCAGCGCGATCACCTCGCGCACGTCACCCTCGTCCGCGATCCGGCGCGCGGCCGGACCCTCCTTGCCCGGGAACACCGGGTGGTGGACGACGCGGCCGGCCGCGAACAGGTCGGCCCAGACCGCCTTCGGGAACGAGAAGTGCGCGGCGTGGTCACCGTGCAGGTGGCCGATCTCGCGGCGGCCGACGCGGAAGGAGAACTCGCCGCGACGGCCCGGCCCGGCTTCGACGCCGGGCCACGAAGTGACTTCCTCGGTGATCGTTTCGCTCGCTGTAGCCATGGCTTCATGGTCGCCGCTGAGCCGCGATCCGGGTACGGGCAATTGGTCCTAGGCCGGAGGTCCCACCCGGCTGACCGAGAAGACCGCGCCGACCGGGTCGGCGAGCACGGCGGTGCGGCCGACCGGCGTGTCGAACGGCCCCGTCACGACCTGGCCGCCGAGCTCGCCGGCCCGCGCGGCCGCCGCGTCGGCGTCGGCGACCCAGAAGTCGGGCGTCCACGCGGCCTGTTCTCCGGGCGCCATGACCGCGATCACGTCGCGCGGGAACGGGCTGCGTCGGCTCGCCGCCGACGTAGCCCTCGAGCCGGAACATCGTGAAGTCGCCGAACGAGTCGGTGCTCCAGCCGAACACCTCGGCGTAGAACGCCGCCGCCGTCTCCGTGTCCGGTGTGCTGAGCATGCTCATCGACCACGCGCCTGGCTCGTTTACGAGCTGCGCGCCGCGGTGCTCGCCGAGCTCCCAGGCGGCGCACACGCCGCCGGCCGGATCGGCGATGACGGCCATGCGGCCGCCGTCGAGGCTGTCGAACGGCTCGGCGACGATCGTCCCGCCCGCCGCGCGCGCCCGCGCCGCCGTGTCGTCGGCGCTCTCCACCCACACGTAGGTCATCCACCCCGGCGCGCCCTGCAGCGGCGATCCCAGGCCGGCCACGTCGCGGCCGCGGAGCTGGAACAGCGAGTACTCGCCGCGCGCGGCGTCCCAGCCGAACAGGCCGGAGTAGAAGGCGGCCGCCGCGTTCGCGTCGTCCTGCCAGATGTCGACCCAGCAGGGGACGCCGGGGGCGTATCCGTCACGTTCGCTCATGCCGACCACCGTACAGGATCGTAGTTGGAAATTCCAACTCACTCGTTGGATTGGTAGACTGGCGGCATGCGCACCTACGGTGACCGCTGTGGAATCGCCCGCGCGCTCGACATCGTCGGCGAGCGCTGGGCACTGCTCGTCGTCCGCGAGCTGCTGCTCGGGCCCAAGCGCTTCACCGACCTGCGCGCCGGCCTCCCCCAGATCGGGCCCGACGTGCTGTCCCAGCGCCTGCGCGAGCTCGAGGCGAGCGGCATCGTCCACCGCGACAAGCTCCCGCCGCCCGCGGCCTCGCAGGTCTACGCGCTGACCGACCGCGGGCGGGCGCTCGAGCCGGTGGTGCTGGAGCTCGGCCGCTGGGGCAGCCAGGCGCCGGTCCCGTCCGCGGACGCGCCACTGGGCGCCGACGCGGCGATGCTGGCGCTCAAGACGATGTTCCGGGGTCGAGGACTGCGGGCGACGTACGAGGTCCGCCTCGGCGAGGACCGCTACGCCGTCCGCGTCGAGGGCGACCGGCTCGACGTCGAGCGCGGGAGCGCGCAACGCCCGGACGCCACGATCGCGACCGATCCGGGCACGCTGGCGACCGTGCTGTGGCACGGCGGCGCGGAGTCCGATCTGCGCGTCGAGGGCAGCCGGCCACACGTGAGCCTGTTCCTCGACCTCTTCCGGGAGGTCGTAGGACGACGTAGGACCAACCGAACCCCCTTGGGTTCGGACAGCACGATTGTCTCGTGTGCCGGGCGGCGCCAGCCTGGATCCATGCCTTCTCTGTCGGACCGCGCCCGCTGGCTCGCGCTCATCGTCCTCTGCTGCGGGGACCTGATGATCGTCCTCGACTCGACGATCGTGAACGTCGCCCTCCCCTCGATCCGGGCGGACCTGGGCTTCTCGGAGACGTCGCTCGCCTGGGTGGTGAACGCCTACCTGCTGACGTTCGGCGGGTTCCTGCTGCTCGGCGGCAGACTCGGCGACCTGTTCGGTCACCGGCGCCTGTTCGTCGGCGGGATCGCGCTGTTCACGCTGTCCTCGCTCGCCTGCGGCCTCGCGGGCTCGCAGGAGGTCCTCGTCATCGCCCGCGCGGTGCAGGGTCTCGGCGGCGCCGTGGTGTCCGCCGTCGCCCTGTCGCTGATCATGGTGCTGTTCACGCAGCCCGCCGAGCGCGCGAAGGCGATGGGCATCTTCGGCTTCGTGCTGTCGGGCGGCGGGACCGTCGGCGTCCTGCTCGGCGGCATCCTGACCGACGTCCTGAGCTGGCACTGGATCTTCCTCGTCAACGTCCCGATCGGCATCGCCGTCTACCTGACCTCGCTCCGGCTGCTGCCCGGCAAGGAGCAGCTCGCCGACCGCGAGAGCGTCGACGTGGCCGGCGCCGTCACCGTCACCGCGGCGCTCGTCGCGGCGGTCTACGCGATCGTCAACGGCAACGAGGCCGGCTGGACGTCGGGCCAGACGCTCGGGCTGCTGGGCGCCGCCGTCGTGCTGCTCGGCGCGTTCCTGGTGGTCGAGACGCGCGCGCAGCATCCGCTGATGCCGCTGTCGATCTTCCGCCATCGCACCCTCGCGGCCGCCAACGTCATGGGCGTGCTGATGGCGGCGGGGCTGTTCGCGGCGTTCTTCCTGTCCGCGCTGTACATGCAGCTCGTCCTCGGCTACACCCCGCTGGAGGTCGGCTTCGCGTACCTGCCGCAGACGCTGATCTGGGGCGGCGTGTCGCTCTTCCTGTCCGACAAGCTGGTGATGCGGTACGGGATCCGGATGCCGATCGTGATCGGCTTCCCGGCCTTCGCGCTCGGCATCCTGCTGTTCGCGCGCGCGCCGGTCGACGGCAACTACTTCGTCGACATGCTGCCCGCGATGATGCTGCAGGGCTTCGGCGCCGGCATCGCGTTCAACCCGCTCCTGCTCGCCGCGATGGGCGACGTCGAGCCGAGGGACTCCGGCCTCGCCTCAGGCGTCGTGAACACAGCGTTCATGATGGGCGGCGCGCTCGGCCTCGCGATCCTGGCCAGCGCCGCCGACTCGCGCACGAACAACCTCGTGGCGTCCGGTGAGAGCCACCTCGACGCGCTGCTCAGCGGCTACCACCTCGCGTTCCTGATCGGCGCCGTGTTCGCCGCGGGCGCGGCGGTCGTCGGCGCGGTGTTCCTGCGCCCGCAGCAGCAACCGGCGATGCACGGCGCGGGAGAACCCGCCGCGGCGGAGGCTTAGAGCTCCCAACCGAAGTTGATCGAACGCCAGCTCGGCTGCTCGCGCTCGTAGAAGCGGTGCGCGTCGGCCCGCGCCTCACCCGAGTCGAGCTCGAGATGCGCGGCCCCGCGCTCGCGGCCCCAGGCCTTGGCGGCGTCGAGCAGGGCCTTGCCGTGCCCGGCCGACCGGTGGTCGGGGTGGACGGCGAGGTCCTCGACCCAGGCGCGGAGCCCGAACCGCACCGAATCGATGTCGAGATAGACCGTGCAGAAGCCCACCACTACGCCGTCGACGTCGGCCACCAGCACCTCGGCGTCGTCGGATGCGATGGCCGCGCCGAGGCGCACGCCCGCGCGGGCGGGGTCCCATTGCGGCGGCTGCGCCCCGGGCGGGGCGAACAGCCAGTCGTAGGTGGAGACGAGGCCGGTCGCCTCGTCGGCGCGCGCCGGCCGGATCACCCGCCGGCCATGGCCGGCAGGATCACGAGCGTGTCGGACTCGCCGACGCCGGTGTCGAGGCCGTCGAGCACCCGGACGTCCTCGTCGTTGAGGTACACGTTGACGTAGCGGTTGAGCGACCCGTCAGGGCCGAACAGCTGCCCCTGCGTCGCCGGATGCTGGGAGGCGAGATCATGGAGCACCGCGCCGACCGTCTCGCCGGTCGCAGCGACCTCCTTCTCGCCGCCGACCGACGGCCGGAGAACCGGGGGAACCTTGATCGTTGCCATTACGGTGAGGCTATCCGGCGGCGGCGCAGAACGCCTCGTAGTCCGGGAAGACGCCCAGCTCGTCGTCGGAGATGTCCTCCGGGTCCTTCGAGCAGATCGGGCACTCCGGGTCGCGGCGGACCTTGAGCTCGGTGAACGTCGCTCCCAGCGCTTCGTACAGGAGCAGGCGACCGACGAGCGGCTCACCGGCGCCGGTCACGAGCTTGACGACCTCGGTCGCCTGCAGCAGGCCCATCGTGCCGGGCAGCACGCCGAGCACCCCGTTGGCGCCGCAGGACGGAGCCAGCTCGGCGGGCGGCGGCACCGGGTACAGGCAGCGGTAGCACGGCCCGTCGTGCGGCTTGAAGACCGACAGCTGGCCGTCGAAGCCGAGGATCGAGGCCGACACGACCGGGATCCCGAGACGGACCGTCGCGTCGTTGAGCAGGTAGCGCGTCGGGAAGTTGTCGACGCCGTCGACGATCACGTCGTAGCCGTCGATGATCTCCATGATGTTGGAGGCGTCGAGGCGCGTCTTGTACTTGATGACGTTGACGTCCGGGTTGATCGCCGTGATCGACTGCTCCGCGGAGTCGACCTTCGCCACGCCGATCCGGTCGGTCGTGTGGATCACCTGCCGCTGCAGGTTGGAGAGGTCGACCTCGTCGTCGTCCACGACGCCGAGCGTGCCGACGCCGGCGGCGGCGAGGTAGAGCGCGGTCGGCGAGCCGAGGCCGCCGGCGCCGAGCAGCAGCACCTTGCTCTCGAGCAGCTTGGTCTGGCCCTCGAGCCCGATCTCCGGGATCAGCAGGTGGCGCGAGTAGCGCTCCTTCTGCTCGGGAGTGAGGACCTTCGGGGTCTCGACCTTGTAGCCGCGGTCCTTCCACAACGTGATCCCGCCGGTCATCGACTTCACGTTCGTGTAGCCGAGCTCGTCGGCCAGCGTGTGGGCGGCGAGCGCCGACCGCTGCCCGGACGCGCAGTAGATGACGATCTCCTGGTCGCGGTCGGCGCCGACGGCGCCCTCGATCCGCGACTCGAGATACCCGCGCGGGACGTGCTTGGCCCCGGGGATGTGGCCCGCGTCCCACTCGGTGCTCTCGCGCACGTCGACCAGGACGATGCCGTTCCCGAGGTGCTCGGACACCTGGGCCGGGTCCACCTCGACGACGCGGCTCTTGATCTCGCGGATGTACTCGGCCCCACTCGGGCTCATACGGAAGTCCTCGAAAGTCGGTCGGGATTCAAAGCTTCAGAAATGATAGCGACACCATGGGGTCCCTCAACCATTAGGCCAGACGCTAAAGGTGCCGATGTACCGGGCGGATGCGCTCTCGCACGCTGCTCACGCAGGTCCTGTGGGTCAACACGGTACTCGTCGCCGTTACGGCGTTCGTCGCGGCCGTGATCGCCCGTGACCGGCTCGAGGACGCGGCCAGCATCGAGGGCCTGCTGCTGATCGCGCTGTCCGTCTTCATCGTCGTCCTGCTCAACAGCATCCTCCTGCGGCGCCGGCTCGAGCCGATGGGTCGCCTGGTCGAGACGATGAGCAGCGTCGACCTCGCCACGCCGGGCAAGCGCGCCGACGTCACGCGCGGCGCCGCCGACGAGGTCCGCCGCCTGTCGGCCGACTTCAACCGCATGCTCGAGCGGCTCGAGCACGAGCGCCGGGAGTCCGGCCGCGCGGTGCTGCGCGCCCAGGAGGTCGAGCGCTCGCGGATCGCCCAGGACCTGCACGACGAGGTCAACCAGGCGCTGACCGCGATCCTGCTGCGGCTGTCGGCGACGATCAGCGACGCGCCGCCCGCGCTCCAGGAGGAGCTGCGTGAGACCCAGGCGCTCGCGACGCAGGCGATGGAGGAGCTCCTGCACCTCGCGCGCGAGCTGCGACCGACCGCACTCGACGACCACGGCCTCGTGCCCGCGCTGACCTCACAGGTCGCGTCGTTCGGCGATCGCACCGGCATCCGCTCGAGCTTCCGCCGCCACGGCACCGTGCCGCCGCTCAGCGACGAGGAGCAGCTCGTCATCTACCGCGTCACGCAGGAGAGCCTGTCGAACGTCGCCCAGCACTCGGGCGCCCGCCACGTCGACGTCGAGCTCTCGTTCGTCGGCCGCACCGTCCTGCGCATCCGCGACGACGGCTACGGCTTCAAAGCCCCGCAGAACGGCCGCGCCCGCCTCGGCGTCTCCGGCATGCGCGAGCGCGCGCTGCTGGTCGGCGGCCATCTCACGATCTTCTCCGAGCCCGGTGACGGGACCACTATCGAACTGACCATGGGAGCCACATGAGGATCCTCATCGCCGACGACCACGGCATCGTCCGCGGCGGCCTGAAGCTGCTGATCGAGCGCCAGCCCGACATGCAGGTGGTCGCCGAGGCCGACGACGGCGTCGCCGCGTTCGAGCAGGCGCTCGCCACCCGCCCGGACCTGTGCGTGCTCGACGTCTCGATGCCGCGCATGACCGGCCTGCAGGCCGCGCGGCAGATCCGCGCGCACCTGCCCGACACGCAGGTGCTCGCGCTGTCGATGCACGACGACGAGCGCTACGTGTTCGACGCGCTGAAGGCCGGCGCTTCCGGCTACGTGCTCAAGCGCGAGGTCGACCAGGCGCTGCTCAACGCGATCCGCGCGGTCCATCGCGGCGACGCCTTCCTGACCAACGCGGTCGAGCGCTCGCTGATCCGCGAGTGGATGTCCGACGCCGCGAGCGGCCCGGACGAGCCGCTGTCGCCGCGCGAGCAGGAGGTGCTGAAGCTGATCGCCGAGGCGCACACGAACAAGCAGATCGCCGAGGTCCTGCATCTCGCCGAGAAGACCGTCGAGTCGCACCGCGCGAACCTGCTGCGCAAGCTCGGCATGCGCGACCGGGTCGAGCTCGTCCGTTACGCGATCCGCCGCGGGCTGACCGAGGCGTGACGCGCGGGATGCGCGCCGTAACCTGATCGGCGTGCCATCCCGTGTCGCGCTCGCGCTCACGACGCTCGTCCTCTGCGCCGCCGGCGCCGTGCTCGGCGTGTGGCTCGCGAACGCGGGCGAGGACCCGGTCCCGGCCGGCTGGCAGGGCGCGCTGCGACCGCCCGGCACGAAGCTGCCGGACTTCACGCTCACCAACCAGGACGGCAAGCCCGTCACCGCCGCGTCGCTGCGCGGGCGCCCGCTGGTCGTCGCCTTCATCTACTCCACGTGCCGCGACATCTGCCCGGCGCAGGTGCAGAGCATCCGCGGCGCGCTCGACGACCTGGGGCACGACGTGCCGGTGATCGGCGTGTCGGTCGACCCGGCCAACGACACCCCGCAGCTCGCCAAGTCGTTCCTGCTCAAGCAGGCGATGCGGGGACGGATGGACTTCCTGCTCGGCACACGCGCGCAGCTCGAGCCGGTGTGGAAGGCGTTCGGAGTCGCCCCGCAGACCAAGGGTCGCGACCACTCCTCCTACACGGTGATCGTCGACGCCCAGGGCCGCCAGCGGATCAGCTTCCCCGCTTCCGAGCTCACCCCTCGCGCGCTCGCGGCCGACCTCGCACGATTCTAAGTGCCCCTCTTCGAAGACCTCTCGTTCGGCGGCAGCTGGCGCCGGTACCAGAAGGCGGCCATGGCCGCGTTCGACCGCGACCGCGAGGCGGGCCGGCGCAACACGCACATCGTCGCCCCGCCCGGGTCGGGCAAGACGCTGCTCGGCGTCGAGCTCGTGCGCCGCGTCGGCCGTCGCGCGCTGGTCCTGACGCCGAACAGCGCGGTGCAGATGCAGTGGCCCCGCGCGGTGCGCCAGTTCGGGGCGCCGTCGGACATCGCGCGCATGGCCGGGCCGGAGCCGGCGTTCCCGATCGCGGTCATGACCTACCAGTCGCTGTGCCAGCTCGAGGATCCCAGCGCGGCGATCCGGCAGGTCGCCTCCGCCCGCTGGGCGACTGATCGCGCTGCCGCGACCGGCGTCGAGGTCGAGGAGGCCCTCGCCGAGGGCCGCGCCTACGAAGGCACGGCGGCGGATCGTCGCGCCGCCGAGATCGCCACGATCACCGCCGCCGTCAAGCGCGAGATCGCGCGCGGCGAGCACGCCGAGATCGAGCTGGCCGAGCTGTTCTCCGAGCCGGCGCGCAAGCGCATCGACGCGTTCAAGGCCGCCCGGATCGGCACGATCGTGCTCGACGAGTGCCATCACCTCGCTTCGATGTGGGGCTACGTCGTGCGGACGCTGATCGACGAGCTGCGCGACGAGGACGTCCACGTGATCGGCCTCACCGCCACACCGCCGTTGGAGCTCTCCGGCGCCGAGGACGAGCTGTACGCCGAGCTGCTCGGGCCGGTCGACTTCGTGGTGCCGACACCCGCCGTCGTGCGCGAGGGCCATCTCGCCCCCTTCCAGGAGCTCGCGTGGCTGACCGAGCCGCTGGACTCCGAGCGCTCGTGGCTGGCCGAGCACGACACGCGCTTCAACGAGCTGATCACGGCGCTGCACGACGATGCGGAAGGTCCGCACTCGTTCCCGGCGTGGGTGATCACGCGCATGCGCGAGCGCCGCCGCTCGGCGACCGACGACGCCGAGCTGAGCTGGGAGGACTTCCAGCACGCGCGGCCGGCGCTCGCCCGCGCCGGCGTGCGCTTCCTCGGCTCGGCCGGGCTCACGCTGCCCGACGGCACGCCGCGCGGGGAGTCGTACCGCCGCCCGCCCGACCTCGACGACTGGCTCGTGCTGCTCGAGGACTACGCGCTCCGCTGCCTGCACGCGTCACCGGAGCCGGAGGCGGCCGACCGCTACGCCGCGATCGGCGCCGCGCTCGCCGAGCTCGGCTTCAAGCTCACCCGGCGCGGGATCCGCCGCGGCACGTCCGAGGTCGACCGGCTGCTCACCGGCTCGCAGGCCAAGGCGCTCGGGCTGGTCGAGGTGCTGGCGACCGAGATGGAGGTGCGCGGGGACTCCCTGCGCGCGCTCGTCCTGTGCGACGCGGAGCTGGCCGAATCCAAGCCCGATCCGCTGCTCGGCGGGGTGCTCGACCCCGCCGCGGGCACGGCCCGGCACGCGCTGATGGCCGTCGGCGCCGACTCGCGCACCGCGCCGCTGCGACCGCTGGTCGTCTCCGGCCGCGGGCTGCGGTGCCTGCCGGGCGATGCCGACGTACTCCTGGAGGCGCTCAAGCACCAGGCCGAGGAGCACCTCGCCCTCCCCGACTGGGAGGCCGCGCCCGACGGCCTGCTCGTGTCGCTGCGCTCGTCGGGCGCCGAGTGGGTCCCGCGCGCGTGGGTCGAGCTGGCGACGCGCGTGCTCGAGAGCGGGGTCAGCCAGGCCCTGATCGGCACCCGCGCGCTGCTCGGCGAGGGCTGGGACTGCCCGATGGTGAACTGCCTGGTCGACCTCACGGTCGCCACCACCGGCGTGTCCGTGCAGCAGATGCGCGGCCGCTCGCTGCGGCTCGACCCCGGCGATCCGCACAAGCTCGCCTCCAACTGGGACGTCGTCTGCGTCGCGCCGGAGCTCGCGCGCGGCAGCGCCGACTACGCCCGCTTCGTGCGCAAGCACCTGCATCTGTACGCCCCGGCCGACGACGGCGAGATCGAGGCCGGCCCGTCGCACGTGCACCCCGAGCTGAGCCCGTTCGCGCCACCGCCCACCAGCCGGCTGAACGAGCTCAACCGCGCGATGCGCGCCCGCGCCGGCGCGGTCGAGGAGGCGCGCGAGCGCTGGAAGATCGGCGAGCCCTACCGCGGCGCAGACCTCCGAACGCTGGTCGTCCGCCCCATAAGGGGGTCTGACCCCCCTGAGGCCGACGAAGTAAGGGGGTCTGACCCCCCTGGTGTTTCGCAGCGGGTTCCAGTGGGCCTCGCGGCGGGTGCCGCGGTGCTGGGGATCGCCGGGTTCCTGGCGACCGGGACGGCGCTCCTGCTCGTGCTGCTGGCGATCGTGCCGATCGCGCTCGGCTGGGCGGCGTTCCGGCTCGGGCGGGCGCAGGCGCGGATGCCGGTGGTGCTTCCGCTCGACCGCTGCCGCCCGCGCCGTGGTCGACGCCTACCGCGAGCTCGGGGAGATGTCCGAAGCCGCCGCCGGGTCGCTGACGATCGAGCCGCGCGCGTCGGGTTACCTGCGCTGCGTGCTCAGCGAGGCCACGCCCGACGAGAGCAGCCGCTTCGCCGACGCACTCGACGAGCTCGTGACCGTCGCGGACAACCCGCGCTACCTCGTCTCCCGCCCGCTGCCCGACCCGGACGCGAGCGCCGTCGGCGTGCTCGTCCGCGTGCTCACCCGCCGGCCGCCGTTCCCGGTCCGCCATCACCCGGTGCCGGCCGACCTGGGCCGCAACAAGGAGCGCGCCGAGGCGTTCGCCCGCGCGTGGTCACGTCAAGTGGGACCAACGGACCTGGTGTTCACGCAACGCACCGACGAGGGTCGCCGGGCGCGAGCCGAGGCGGCTGCCGAGGACGGCGGCTACGAGACCGTCGTGCGCGACATCTGGGTCTGAGCCACGGTGTCCTGCGCCGCGTCCTCCCGGTCCTGCGCCGCGCGGTACGCCAGGTAGCTGTCGCGCGTGCGCAGGTGTCGCCACCCGCGGTAGGCCGCCCACGTGTCCTCGCAGGCGTCGCGCCACGCGTCGTGGTCGGCGCTCCACGTGCGCTCGCGCCGGAGCACGATCTCCCGCGTGTCCGGGACCTGGTCGAGGAGGTGCTTCAGCTCGGGGGTGCTCACGTCGAGTCCTCTCGCCGGACGGCATTCCCGTCCGGCACCCCCTTCTACGCATCAGCCCCCCGCGCGGTTGCGCTTCTGACGCACCCGCGCGTCTGTTAGATGGCCAGAAGCTCGTCCGCCGCGGCAGCGAGCGCGTGCTCCGCGGCGTCCGCGCGGTCCTCCGCGGCGCGATAGACGACGTAGGCGTCGGAGCCGGGCCTGTCGCACCACAGCTCATAGGCCAGGTTGGCCTCGGCGCGCGCAGCGCTCCAGATGGTGAACAGCTCGTCGTGCACCTGGGCGGTCGTCATCCCGCGGCGGGAAATACCCCGGCCGCGCCGGTCCAAACCTCAGTCGCGGTTACGGCGCTCGCGCAGCTTGCCGATCACCAGCAGCGCGATCATCACGAGCAGCGGCCCGGCGTACAGCAGATCGAGCAGGATGTGACCCGCGTGAGCGAAGAGGATCACTGGTTCAGCGCCGCCGAGAGGAGCCAGAGACCGAGCACGGTGAACATCACCATCACCACCAGCATGACGACTTGCGACCGGGCCGCCGCCTTCGGGCTCCCGTACAGCACCAGCGCGCGATCGTGCGCGAGCACGAGGCCGGCGACGTGGCCGAGGACGAGCGCGCCGACCTGGACGTACCAGATCCCGGTCGCCGAGATCACCGAGTAGTCGATCGCGTTCCCGGCGGTGCCGAAGATGTCGGAGCCCTTGCCGAGCGGGTCGGAGGCGAGGATCCACAGCGACTGCCCGTTGTAGGCGAGCAGCGAGAAGTAGTGGGCGACGAGGTAGGCGGCGGCGATCGGGATCAGCGTGTGCACGAAGCGCCGGCTGAGCTCCAGATGCGAGAGCCGCAGCTGGCGCCGGGGCATCCCGAGCACGACGACGGCCCAGATCGCGCTGATGGCGGCGACCGTGATGCCCAGGCAGACGATCAGCGCGAGCTCGAGCCCGGAGCCGAGCGAGGTGCCGAGGCTCGTGAACGCGTCCTGCAGGTCGCCGACGAGGCCGTTGAACAGCGGGCCTTCGCGGGCGCCGTCGAACGCGGTCGAGCCGATCGCCAGGAGCAGCAGCGCGGTCGTGCCCGCCTGCACGCTCAGTCCGCTGGCAGCGACCACCGGGGGTCGCAGCACGACCCACCCGTCGGCGCGCCGGCCGACCGGGGAGAGCCGGGCGAGCACGCCGAACCAGACGCCGAACGAGTCGCCGCGGCGCGTCCACGCCTCCACCCCGTACAGGCTCATCCCCACGAGCTGGATCGCGAAGTAGGCGAGCATCACGATCGCCAGCGGGCGCGGGTCCTTCGCCGCCGCCCAGCACAGCTCGCAGATGACGAAGCCGAGGATGCCGGCGACGACCGGCCAGTTGCCGAGCCGGTCGGGATACGGGAGCGGCTCGGGCGGCTCGCCGCGCCCGACCTTGCCGAGCGCCCAGCCGGTCACCCGCCCGACCGCGCGCCACGGGTTGACGAGCCGGAAGACGTTGCCGAACAGGAGCGTGACGAACGGGACGCCGACCCAGAACCCCACGTACACCGCGGTGGGTGTGAGGTTGTCGCTCTGGCTGTCGGCGCCCGCCAGGCCCGCGTAGACGGTGACCGCGAAGACGAAGACGCCGACCGCGCCGAGCAGCGCCTCGACCGCGAACGGGATCTTCACCAGCCGTCGCGTCGCGTACGTCTCCAGGCGCGGTCGCGACCAGCCGGCCGCCAGCGCGAGGAACGACACGACGAGCACCGCCGCCGCCGCGGCTGCGAAGAGGCTGACCGGGATCGGCAGGTCGGCCCGGCCGACGATCCCGTGCGCGAAGAGCACCACGGCGAACCAGTCTAAGAACGACGAAGGCCCCGCCGAGGGCGGGGCCTTCGCAACTACGCGATCTTCGGGACTGCGCCTACTTGGTGCACTTCGACGTCGCGGTGTCCGACAGCTTCTTCGCGGTCGTGACGCCGTTGTCGATGAACGTGAGGGTCGTCTTGAACGGCTGCTTCCTCTTGACGCAACCGGTCGTGGCGAGGAGCTTGTGCTTGCCCTTCTTCTTGCCGAGCGTGGTGTCCAGCGAGACGAGGCCGTTGAAGCTCGTGCCGGCGTGCTGAGCGAGCTCGGGCACGTCGATGTGCAGCTTCTGCCCGTACTTGCCGCCGGCCTTGCTCAGCTTGGTCTCGGTGAGGAAGAGCAGGGCGCCACCGTCGTCGATGATGAAGCCGAGCATGTCCTTGCCGTTGACCTGGCTCTTGGTCTTGACGGCCTTGACGTCGAAGGTGAGGTCGCTCGGGGCGGGGCCGTTGACGCCGACCTTGGCCTTCGCCTCGCCGCGGCCGAGGATGCTCGACTTCGGGCAGGCGCGCGCCTGGATCGCCGCGGTGTCGCACGACGGCATGCCCTTGAGGCTGATCTTCACCGTCTTCGGCAGGAAGATGTCGAGGTCCGACATCGTGCGCGCGGTGTTCGCGTTGACGACCTTCAGGTGGAGCTTGGCGTTCGTCGGCTTCTTCTTGGTGCCCGCGTTCTTGGGCGTGAGCTTCGTCGTGAGCGTCGCCTTGTCCGGGGTTTGAGCAAGGGAGACGGCGGTAAACGCCAGGGCGGTCATCGCCGCAACGGCGACGATCAGATACTTACGCAAGGGGGGACCCTCCAACTCGTGTTGACTGATGAATCAACCCCGCTCCCAGTCCAAGGTTGCGGCGCGATCGCTAAAAGTTCGGTCAACCGTCGCAGATTCGCGTCACGCCGTCGAGCAGACGCCAGTTCGCGGCGAGGATCCGCTCGGCCTCGGCGACCAGCTCATCCTGGTCGGCGCCGTCGAGTCGCTGCGCGATCAGCGTTCGGCCCTCGGCGGCATGCTCGCGGTCGCGCTCGACGTGCAGGTCGAAGTAAGCGGTGTCGAGCCCGGGCGTGAAGCCGTAGAGCTCGCGCAGCCAGGCGGCCTTCACGCGCGAGACCTCCGGCTGGGCCGACTCGATCGCGTACAGGGCGACGAGATGGCCGAGCAGGTCGCGCCCGTCCCCGGCCCAGGCATGGGCGCAGGCGGCGGTCTCGGGCTCGGCCGGCTGCGGGCCGTCGGTGCCGGCAGCGCCGGCGAACGCGTCCCACAACGCGACGTGCGCGGCCTCCTCGCCGGCGTGCGCCGCGAGCTCGGCTCGGGCCGCCGTGTCGGCGGCATGGGCGGCGCGGTCGGCCGCCTCGGCGAGCGCGACCACGGCGTAGCGGTACTGGCCGGCGTAGCGGGCGAGGTCCTCGCGGGTCAGCGCGCCCGCGCTCCAGCGCGCGTAGAAGGGATGCTCGAGGACGTTCCAGCGAGCTTGCACGGCGTCCAAGCGTGACCAGAGGTCCACGGCGCGCGATGCTACCGTGGCCGCCGGTGCGCGCCCAGCCCGACACGATCCCGGCGCCGCCGTTCCCGCACGAACTGCCGTGGATCAACGTCGCTCCGCTGCGCATGGACAAGCAGATCGGCCGGCCGGTGCTGATCGAGTTCTGGGACTTCTGCCGCGTCAACTCGCTGCGCACGCTCCCGTACATGACCGCCTGGCATGAGCGGTACGCCGAGCGCGGCCTGCGCGTCATCGGGATCCACACCGGCGGCTTCGAGATCTCGCGCGACGAGGCGAACATCCGCCGCGCGGTGGAGCGGCTCGGCGTGCGGTATCCGGTCGTGATCGACGCACGGCTCGAGCTGTGGGACTTCTACGGCAACGAGGGCTGGCCGGCGCGCTACCTGTGGGACACGCGGGGCATGCTGTTCTCGCTGCACTACGGCGAGGGCGCCTACGTGGAGAGCGAGCGCGAGATCCAGGAGCTGCTGGGCATCGACGAGGAGCCGCTGCCGCCGCTGCGGCCCGAGGACGCGCCCGGCGTGCTGCTGCCCGCGCAGACCGAGGACCAGCCCGGCCCGTACAGCGGGCCGTACGAGGCGGGCGGCGTGTGGGGCGTCTTCGACGGCGCGGGCGAGGTGGTCGTCAACGGCCGCGCGCTGACGATCGCCGAGCCCGGGTGCTTCCCGCTCGTCGAGCACCCGCGCCACACCGCTGCGGTCCTCGAGCTGGAGGTCGGCGAAGGGGTGACGTGCCTCGCGACCTGCTTCACCCCGGGGGTCGCAGCTGCGAGTGCCCCCGCTCCCCCAGCAGCCTGATCAGCTCCGGCGGGCGGGAGTCCTCGATCAGCACCGCGGTGCCCGGCCAGTACGGCGACCCGTTCGGCTGCGGCGTGAGGAAGTGCGCCTGGTAGACCCACGAGCCGGTGTTGACGATCCGGCCGCCCGCGTGGGTGGTCCACTCGGCGAGGTCGTCGCCCGGCCACGGGCCCGACCGGTGCGAGTGGCCCCAGATCACGTGAGGGGCGTCGACGCCGAGCCGCCGCAGCACCTCGCGAATGCCGTAGAGGTAGCCGCTGCGCAGGCCGGGGCCGGTCAGGTCGGGCGCCACCGGCCCGAGCCCGATCGCGTTGATGCCGGCGACCGCGATCCTGAAGGCCGCGCCGAGCAGCGTCGTGCGGATCGGGCGCCGCCGACGGCCGCGGCCCGCCCATCGCCACCCAGGCCCGCGCCGAGGCGCCCGCCCCGGCGCTGACGACCGCGTGGTCGGAGCGCTGGGTGAGCGCATGCATCCACGCGTACAGCGGTGCCAGCGCCGCCTCGTAGTCGTCCGGCCGCGCCGCGTCGGCGGGCATCCGGATGACCCAGCGCGCCATCGCGCCGGCGGCGAGGCGCTCGAACGTGGGCACGGTCGTGTGCAGGTCGGAGTAGTGGCCGTGGATGGCGAAGACGTCGTCGCGCAGCCACACGCCGGGGTAGGCGAGCTGCACGCGGGCGGGCCGGGCGCGCTCGGCGAGCGCGGCGGCGAGCGGCCCGGCGTCGCGCGGCTCGATCCGCTGCTCGAGGTCGAGGAAGCCGGCCGGCTCGGTGAGCAGGCGGCCGTCGATCCAGCCGGCGACGAGCCCGTGGTCGTGGTTGCCGCCGAGCATCAGCAGCTCGCCGTCGGGCCCGAGCGCGCGGCCGAGATCCTCGAACAGCGGGCCGGCGAACGTGAGCGCGTCGCGGTGCGGGCCGTCGCGCAGCTCGAGCCCGTCGCCGAGGATCACGAGCCGGTCGACGCCGCGCACGGCCTCCATCAGCGGCTCGCGCAGCTCGGCGCGCCGCAGCAGGTCAGTCCGCTTGGCCGCGCCGACGTGAAGGTCAGAGATCACCAGCGTCCGCACGCGTCGTAGTGTGCCCGCACTCATGAGTGGACCTCTCTCCGGTCTGATCGTGGCGGACTTCTCGCGCGTGCTCGCGGGCCCGTACGCGTCGATGCTGCTGGGCGACCTCGGCGCCGACGTGATCAAGGTCGAGCGCCCCGGCACGGGCGACGACACGCGCGCCTGGGGCCCGCCGTGGCGGGACGGCGAGAGCACCTACTACCTGGGGCTCAACCGCAACAAGCGCTCGGTCGTGCTCGACCTCACCGATCCCGCGGACCGCGCGCTGGCGCGCACGCTCGGCGAGCGGGCCGACGTCGTGATCGAGTCCTTCCGGCCCGGGCTGATGGCCTCGTGGGGCCTGGACGGCGACACGCTGCGCGCCGTCAACCCGAAGCTCGTCTCCTGCTCGGTGACCGCGTTCGGGTCGGGTGAGGCGGCCGCGGGGATGCCCGGCTACGACTTCCTGCTGCAGGCGATGGGCGGGCTGATGAGCGTCACCGGCGAGCCGGACGGACGGCCGCTGAAGGTCGGCGCCGCGGTCGTCGACCTCGATCTGCGGGCTGCTGGCGACGATCGGCATCCAGGCGGCGCTGGCGGGAGGCGGTGGCCGTCACGTCGAGGTGTCGCTGATGGACTCCGTCCTGGCGTCGCTGCTCAACCAGGGGTCGGCATGGGTGGCCGGCGGTGTCGTGCCGAGGGCGCGCGGCAACCGCCACCCGAGCATCGTCCCGTACGAGACCTATGAGGCGTCCGACCGGCCGTTCGCGGTCGCGGTCGGCAATGACCGGATGTTCGTGCGCCTGTGCGAGGCGGTCGGGCTCGGCGAGCTCGCGACCGACCCGCGCTTCGCGACCAACGAGGCACGCGTCGCGCACGTCGAGGAGTTCGCCGCCGAGGCGAACGCCGTCTTCCGCACCGAGCCGGCCGACCACTGGGTCGAGCGCCTGCGTGCGGCCGCCGTGCCCGTCGGCCCGATCAACGCCGTCGACGAGGCGTTCGCGCTCGCCGCCGAGCTCGGGCTGGAGCCCACCGACGACACCCACCGCGTGCCGCTGATCACCCCGCCGCTACGGCTCGACGGCGCGCGGCCGGAGATCCGCCGGCCCCCGCCGAAGCTCGACGAGCACGGCGAGGAGATCAGGCGCTGGCTCGCCTGAGCGGCTCCCCGACTCTTGGCCTGGCGTTGCCCGTGCAGCGGGATCGCCCGTGTGGTCGGTTTTCGGCGTATGTGGGGGAAATCGACCACGGCACGGCCGGGAAGGCGGACCGCTAGGAGACGGCCGATGCCACGGCCGCCTAGCCCCGGGCGGCGAGCTGCTGCCGGATGACCTTCGGCAGCATGAAGCGGACGTCCTCCCGCATGACCTCGAACGTCTCGACGGTCCGCGTCCCGCGGTCGCGGAAGGACTGCACGAGCCGCTCGACCAGCTCCTCCGGGGCCGACGCGCCCGAGGAGATGCCGACGACGCGCGCGCCCTCGAGCCACTCCTCCTGCACCTGGGTCTCGTTGTCGATCAGGTGCGCGGCGGCGCCGCAGTCGCGCGCGACGTCGACCAGCCGCTGGGAGTTCGACGAGTTCGTCGAGCCGATCACGAGCACGAGGTCGCACTGGGCGGCCATCTGCTTGACCGCCGACTGGCGGTTCGTGGTCGCGTAACAGATGTCGTCGGTGCGCGGCCCGGTGATGTTCGGGAACTTCTCGCGCAGCTTGTTGATGATCGCGCGCGTCTCGTCGACCGACAGCGTGGTCTGGGAGATGTAGGCGACCTTGTCGGGGTCGGGGACCTCGAGCGTGTCGACGTCCTCCTCGGTCTGCACCAGCACGATGTGCTCGGGCGCCTCACCCGTCGTGCCCTCGACCTCCTCGTGCCCGGCGTGGCCGATCAGCACGATCGTGTAGCCCTCGCCGGCGAACTTGACCGCCTCGCGGTGCACCTTGGTGACCAGCGGACACGTCGCGTCGATCGTCTGCAGGCCGCGCCGCTCGGCGTCGGCGTGCACCGCCGGCGAGACACCGTGGGCCGAGAAGACGGTGATCGCGCCCTCGGGGATCGAGTCGTCGAGCTCGTCGACGAAGATCGCGCCGCGCTCGCGCAGCGTCGCCACCACGTGCTTGTTGTGGACGATCTCCTTGCGCACGTAGACAGGCGGGCCGTGCAGCTCGAGCGCGCGCTCGACCGTCTGCACCGCCCGGTCCACGCCCGCGCAGTAGCCGCGTGGAGCGGCCAGGAGGAGCTTCTCCGGGGTCACTGCCTGAAGTCTAGGAGCATCTGCGTGACGGTCTCGCCCGCCAGGTCGAGCGAGCGCGCCGAAACCGCGCTCATGTCGTCGCACGTCTTGTGCCAGCAGTCGAAGGTGAAGTCGATCAGGTCGATCGCCGGCACCCCGCGGCGCAGGAACGGCGTGTGGTCGTCGATCACCCCGCCGGACACCTCGTCCGGGAAGATCGTCTGCGCTCCCACCTTGCGAGCGGCGGCGCGCAGGCGCGACCACAGCTCGAGGTTCGAGCTCGACTCGCGCGGGATCCGCATCGCGCCCTTCTCGGCGATGAAGTCGAGCAGGATCATCGCGCGCGTCTGCTTGGCGTGGCGGCGCGCGTACGGCCGCGAGCCGCGCAGTCCGGTCGTGTAGAAGTCGGCGTCGTCGTCCGGGCTCTCCTCGCCGTCGAACAGCACGAAGCGGATCGGCGGCAGTCCCTTGACGTTGCGCAGGGCGCGCGCGATCTCGAGCACGCCGGCGGTGCCTCCGGCGCCGTCGTTGGCGCCGACGAAGCCCGGCATCTCCTTGGTGTCGTAGTGGGCGGCGAGGACGATCGCCTTGCCGCGGCGCGCGCCGAGCCGGCCGACGACGTTCTCGTAGCCGCCGCGGACCTTCTCGATCCGCCCGTGCGGGAGCCGGCCCTTCAGCCACCGCGCCAGCTTGCGCGCGGCGGGCGACCTGGCCGGTCGCGGGCCGAGCTCGACCTGGTGGCGCAGGTCGGCGAACGCGCGGTCGCGGTTGAAGCGGTCGACGTGCAGGCCCGCCTGCGCGGGCGGCGTGGAGCTCCCGCCGCAGCCGGCCACCGCGAACGCGACGGCGGCGGCGACCAGCCACCTAGTCGTTGGAGGTCACCGCCTCCAGCAGATCGGCGAAGCGCTCGCGCGCGGCAGCCCGCCGCGTCGGCACGTGCTCGGTCGGGACGCCGCCCTCGGGCGCCGCGTAGCCCCGCAGGATCTGGCGGGCGACGCTCTGGCGGTGCACCTCGTCCGGCCCGTCGTAGAGCCGCGCCGCGCGCGCGAAGCGGTACATCTGCTCGAGCGGGAGGTCGGTCGAGTAGCCGAGCGAGCCGTGCGCCTGCAGCGCCCGGTCGACCACGTCGTGCAGCACCTTCGCGCCGTAGAACTTGATCAGCGCGATCTCCTGCCGCGCCGCCGCCGCGCCCTCGCTCGTCCATCTTCCACGCCGCGTGCAGCGTCATCAGCCGCGCCGCGTGCATCTCCGCCGCCGAGTCGGCGATCCAGTTCTGGACCGTCTGCTTGTCGGCCAGCAGCGAGCCGTGGGAATAGCGCGACTGCGCGCGCTCGCACAGCATGTCGAACGCGCGGCGGGAGACCCCGAGCCAGCGCATGCAGTGGTGGATGCGGCCCGGGCCGAGCCGCTGCTGGGCGATCAGGAACCCGGCACCGCGCGCGCCGAGCAACGCGTCCTTCGGCACCCGGACGTCCTCGTAGAGGATCTCGGAGTGCCCGCCGTAGGCGCCGTAGCGCTCGTACGGGTGCTCCATCGTCGGCACGTCGCGCACGATCCGCACGCCGGGCGTGTCGACGGGCACGATGAACATGGACGCCCGCTGGTACTTGTGAGCGTCCGGGTCGGTGACCGCCATCACGATCAGGAAGTCCGCCACCGAGGCGTTGGTGGAGAACCACTTGTGCCCGTTGATGACCCACTCCTCGCCGTCCTCGACCGCGCGCGTCTGCAACAGCGTCGGGTCGCTGCCCGCGGTCTCGGGCTCGGTCATCGAGAACGCCGACCGCAGGTCGCCGGCCAGCAGCGGATGCAGCCACTGCTGCTTCTGGTCCTCGCGTGCCGGCGAGCGCCAGCACCTCCGAGTTGCCCGAGTCCGGCGCCTGGTTGCCGAACACCACCGGCGCGAACGGGCTCGAACCGAGGATCTCGTGCATCAGGCCGAGCTTGACCTGGCCGAAGCCCTGGCCGCCGAGCTCGGGCGGCAGGTGCGCCGCCCACAGGCCGCGCTCGCGGACCCGCTCCTGCAGCGGAGCGATCGCCGCCGTGAAACCGTCCTGGCCGAGCTCGTCGAACACGGTCTCGATCGGCCACACCTCGTCGCGGACGAACTCCCGCATCCAGGCGAGCTGAGCCTCGAATTCGGGCTCGGTGGAGAAGTCCCAGGCCATGACGGGGATACTAGGCGGAGTGTTGGTCGAGCACCGCGGGAGGAGACCGGAGGTGCACCCGAGCGCGTGGATCGCCCCGACCGCCGTCCTGTGCGGCGACGTGCGGGTCGGACCGGACGCGCGGGTGCTGTGGAACGCCGTGATCAGCGGCGAGGACGGCCGGGTCGAGCTCGGCGCGCGCTGCGTGGTGATGGAGCACGCGCTCGTGCGCGGCCGCGCGGCGCATCCGGTGGTCATCGCCGGCGACGTGCTGATCGGCCCGCACGCGCATGTCAACGGCGCGACGATCGCCGCCGAGGCGTTCATCGCCACCGGCGCCGCGCTGTTCCCGGGTTCCTCGATCGGAGCGCGCGCCGAGGTGCGGATCCACGGCGTCGTGCACGTCAACTCGACCGTGCCGGCCGGTGGCCTGGTGCCGATCGGCTGGGTGGCGGTCGGCGACCAGCTGCTGCCACCCGACCGCCACGAGGAGATCTGGGCGATCCAGGAAGGCCTCGACTTCCCCGGCACCGTCTACGGCCAGCCCCGCGGTGAGGATCTGATGGCGCGCGTGATGCCGCGGCAGACCGCCTGGCTCGCGGCACATCGCGACGACCGCGAGCTCTGATGGCGGTACTCGCGGGCGTGGGAGTGGCAGCCGGGGCGGCGCTGCAGTCGGCCACCGGCTTCGGCTTCTCGCTGATCGCCGCGCCGCTCGCGTTCGCCGTCCTCGAGCCCGCCGAGGCCGTCGGCCTGCTCACTCTGCTCGGCAGCGAGGTCAACCTGCTCACGCTCGCCGGCGAACGCCGCCGCCCGCAGCCGGCCTGGCGCGAGTCGGTGCTGATCGTGGGCGCGGCCGTCCCGGGCGCGGTCGCCGGAGTCGCCGTCCTGCGTGCGCTCGACCCGGTGACGTTGCAGCTCGCCGTGAGCGTCGGCGTGGTCGCCACACTGGTCGCGCGGCGGCTTGCCGGCGGGCGCACCACGCCGGGCTGGGCCGCCCCGATCGCCGGCTTCGCGGCCGGCGGCCTGACCACCTCCACGACGACGTCCGGGCCGCCGATGCTCGTCTACCTGCTCGGCCGCGAGCTCACGCCGGCGCAGCTGCGCGACACGATGCCGGTCTGCTTCCTCGGCCTCAGCCTCGTCGGCGCGCTTGCGCTGCTCGCGACGGGAACGCACGGCGCGGTGCCGGACGCGACGCTCGTCGCGATTCTCGTGCCGGTCGTCGCGATCAGCCACGTCGCCGGCCGCCCGCTGTTCCGGGCGCTCGAGCGCGCCGACAACTACGAACGCGTCGTCACCGTGCTGCTGCTGGTAGCGCTGGCCGTCGGGTTGGCGACGGCCGTGCTCTGACGCGATACCTTCTCCGCGACCGCATTGATGAGGAGCGAGACATGGCGCAGGCACACGGCGATCGCCTGACCGCAGTGGACGCGGGGTTCCTGGCCCAGGAAGGGCCGAACTCCCACATGCACATCGGCGCGGTGATGATCTTCGAGGGTCCGCCACCGGCCTTCCAGGACTTCGCCGACCACGTGCGCGGGCGCCTGCACCTCGTGCCGCGCTACCGGCACAAGCTCGCGGTGCCGCCGGTGGAGACCGGCCGGCCGCTGTGGGTCGATGACCCGAACTTCAACCTCGAGTACCACCTGCGCCACACCGGGCTGCCCGAGCCGGGCAGCGAGGCGCAGCTGCGCGCGCTCGCCGCGCGAATCCACTCCCAGCAGCTCGACCGCACGAAGCCGCTGTGGGAGCTGTGGCTCGTGCAGGGCCTCTCCGACGGCCGCTTCGCGCTGATCTCCAAGACGCATCACGCGCTCGTCGACGGCATCGCCGGCGTCGACCTCGCCACCGTGCTGTTCGACCTCGAGCCGGTCCCGCCGGCGCTCCCGCACGAGGGTGAGCCGTGGGTGCCGCAGCCGGAGCCGAGCGCCGCATCGCTCGCCGCGCGCGGGATCCGCGGGCTCGTGAAGCTGCCGTTCGAGGTCGCCGGCCGCGCCATGGAGGTCGCCACGCGGCCGACGTCTTCGCTGCACGCGGCGCGCGAGGCGATCGAAGGCGTCGCCGAGGTCGCGTGGGCCGGGCTGAACCCGGCGCCGGAGACCCCGCTCAACGTGCCGATCGGCCCGCACCGGCGGTTCGCGACCGTGCGCTGCGAGCTGAGCGACTTCAAGCTCGTCAAGAACGCATTCGGCGGCACGGTCAACGATGTCGTGCTCGCCGCCGTCGCCGGCGGCCTGCGCACCTGGCTGCAGTCACGCGGCGTGCGCACCGACGGGCTCGAGCTGCGCGCGCTGGTGCCGGTGTCGATCCGCGCCCCCGACCAGCGCGGGGAAGGCGGCAACCGCCTCGCCGTGATGCGCGGTCCGCTGCCGGTCTACATCGAGGACCCGATCGCGCGCCTGCAGACGGTGCGCCAGGCGATGGACGGCCTGAAGGAGTCCAAGCAGGCGGTCGGCGCCGAGGTGCTGACCAGCGTGCAGAACCTCGCGCCGCCGACGGTGCTCGCCCAGGCGTCGCGGATGAACTTCTCCACACGTCTGTTCAACCTGCTCGTCACGAACGTCCCCGGCCCGCAGTTCCCGCTCTACATCCTCGGGCGCGAGCTGCAGGAGCTGTTCCCGGTCGCGTTCCTGCCCGGCAACCACGCGCTCGCCGTGGCGATCATGTCCTACAACGGCGGGATCGACTTCGGCCTGCTCGGGGACTACGACGCGATGCCCGATCTCGACCAGTTCGCGCAGTTCCTCGACGACGCGCGGCAGGAGCTGGTGGACGCGGCCCAGGCGACCGCCTCGAACGGCAAGCGGGCTAGTAGCCCAAAGCGAACTTCGCGTCCTCGGACATCTTCTCCGGCGTCCACGGGGGCGTGAAGACCATGTTCGGGACGACCTCGGTCACGCCGGGGACGTCGCCGACGAACTCGACCATCTGCTCGGAGACCTGAGGACCGATCGGGCAGGCGGGCGTGGTGAGCGTGAACGTGATGCCCACGCGGCCGCCTTCGATCTCGACGCCGTAGACCAGTCCGAGCTCGACGAAATCGAGTCCCAGCTCGGGATCGATGACGTTGCTGAGCGCCTCGAGGACGTCTTCTTCGTCGACCATGTCCCTCAGTGTACGAATTAATTCGTCGAGACCCTGTACGAACCGCGGGGTATGTATTAGCTTGCCGGGATCGTTCACTTCGACGAGCAGCTGGCGATCCTGAGGATCGCGGGGGACGAAGACCGCACGACCAGTGGACGCAGACGACGTCCCCTGTCCGCCGCGCTGAAGGCCACGCGCGACGTGATCGTCGACCTCTCCGAGCTCCACTTCGCCGACCCGTCACTGATGATCGACCTCGCATGTCTGGCACAGCGCCTGCGCGCACAGGGCCGGATGTTGTGGCTCAGCGGCGCGCAACCCAACATCCGCACGCTGATCGAGACGGTCGGGCTGCATCGCCTCCCGGCCGTGCGCCTCGACGGCACGCAGCCCGCCCTCGCCTGACGGCAGACCGCGCAAAGGCGCGCACTAACGTGTAGGGCCTCCCCCGATGCTGCTGCCGCTCGTCCTTCTCTTCATCGCGGTCCCGATCGCCGAGCTGGCCGTGATCATCCAGGTCGGCCAGGCCATCGGCGTCTGGTGGACGATCGGGCTGCTGATCGCCGACTCGCTGCTCGGCGCGTGGCTGATGCGCCATCAGGGCCGCTCGGCGTGGCGCCGCTTCAACGAGGCCGTGTATGGCGGCCGCGTGCCCACGCGCGAGGTGCTGGACGGCGCGCTGGTGATCTTCGGCGGCGCGCTGCTGCTGACACCCGGCTTCATCACCGACATCCTCGGCCTGGTCCTGCTCGTCCCGCCGTCGCGCGCGCTCGTGCGCGGCATCGTCTCGCGGCGGATCGCGCACCGCATGGTCGCGTCGGCGACTCGTACGCGATCCACGCCCGGGACCTACGACGTCGAGGGCACCGCCGTGGACGTCGACGCCGAGCGGATCGAGCCGCGCCGGGAGGCGCCCTGACCGACCGATCCGCGGAGCGCGCCCGGCACCCCACGGGGCCGGGCTTCGCCGACGCTGTGACGTTCTCGTTCGCCGACCCGGCGACCGGGCTGTACGGCATGGCCCGGGCCGTCCTCTCGGGCGACGGCACGGCCGGCGTGACCGCCGTGCTGTTCGCCGGCGGCGAGCTCGTGGCAGAGGTGACCGAGCGCGGCGTCCAGACCGGCGCCGGGTTCGAGCAGCTCGAGCTGCCCGCCCTCCAGACGACGGTCAAGGAGCCGCTGCAGACGTGGACCGTGCGCCTCGACACCGGAGCGCACGGCTTCGACCTCACGTTCGAGGCCGCCGGGCCGCCGGCCGAGCTCGACGCATCCGAGCCGGCCGCGCAGGCGGGCGCGCTCCCCGGCTACGAGCAGATCTGCCACGTGCACGGGACCGTCTGGCTCGGCGAGCGGACGCACGAGGTGCGCTGCCGCGGCCAGCGCGGCCACAGCTGGGGCGTGCCGGACCTCGATCGCGTCGGCGCCTGGCGCATGCTCGGCGCCTGGCTCGACGACGGGACGGGCGTCGTGCTGCGCTCCGTGCGGCCCGCGGGGCGCACCCACGGCGATGAGGCCCTGTGGGCGGCCGTGCTCGGCAGCGCCGGCAGCCTGCGCGTCGACGACCCGCGGCTGTCGACCACCTATGACGACGACGGCTGCCAGCTCCGCGCCGGGCTCGAGCTGTGGATCGGTGAGGACGACGACTACCCGCGCCGGGCGGTCGGCGAGGTGCTGTGCGGCTCGACCGTCGACCTTGGCCCGCTGCGGCTGCAGTGCGCGTTCGTGCGCTGGCGGATGGGCGGCAAGTCGGGCATCGGGCGCTACGACGTGCTCCGCCACGCATGATCCAGGCGGTGATCTCGGACTTCGGAGGCGTGCTCACCTCGCCGCTCCTGCAGGCGTTCAACCGGGTGCAGGACGACATCGACGTGCCGGTCGAGGCGTACGGTGCCGCGATGGCGCACAGCGTCGAGCATGACGGCGAGCACCCGCTCTACGTCCTCGAACGCGGGGAGATCACCGAGGCCGAGTTCCTCGCGCGGGTCGCCCGCGGGCTGGAGGTGGTGCTCGGCCGCCACGTCGAGCTGCACGGGTTCGGCGCGCGGCTGATGGAGGCGCTCGAGCCCAACCGCGAGCTGTTCGACTACTACTCCGGCCTGCGGCGCGAGCGCGGGCTGCGCTTCGCGCTGCTGACCAACAACGTGCGCGAGTGGGAGTCGGCCTGGCGCGCGATGCTGCCGATCGACGACCTCTTCGAGGTCGTGGTCGACTCCGCCTTCGTCGGCATGCGCAAGCCGGAGCCGGAGATCTACGCGCTCACGCTGGAGCGGCTCGGGCTCCCGGCCGCGGCGTGCGTGTTCGTGGACGACATCGAGCTCAACGTCGTAGCGGCGCGGGACGCGGGCATGCGTGGCATCGTGTACCGCGACACGAGTCAGGCGGTCGCCGAGCTGGAGGCGATGTTGTGACGGGACCATCGCGCACGGGGCTCGAGGTGCAGGCGCGGGAGCTGATCCCGTTCTTCGCCGCGGCCGCGATCGGGCTGGTCGCGGTGGTCCTGCCCGGTCCGAAGACCGACTGGGCTCTGTACGCGATCGCCGCCGCGATCACGGTCGCGATCGCCGCGGCCGGCCTCATCGCCGTTCGGATCCGGCGCGGGCGCTGGCTGATCGTCGGTGGCTCGCTGGCGTACTTCGTGGCCGTCGCGCTGCTGCGCCACTCGGGGACCACCCTCGCGGCCGGCTACGTCCCGCTGATGCTGCTGCCGGTCGTCTTTCTCGCATTGTTCGGGAGTCGGCGCGGGCTGATCGCCGGTCTCGGCGGGATGACGCTCGCGCTGCTCGTCCCGTTCCTCGTCTACGGCGATCCGCAGTATCCGAACAGCGGCTGGCGCACTACGGTGCTGTTCCTCACCGTCGGCGCGCTCACCGGCCTCTCGATCCAGTCGCTCGTCTCCCGCGCGCGTCAGGCGAGCGTGTTCTCGGACGCGATCATCGACACCGTCGGCACGCTCGTCATGGTGTTGTCGCCCGACGCGAAGATCGAGCGCTTCAACAAGGCGTGCGAGCGCCTGACCGGCCGCACGGAGGCCGAGATGAAGGGCCGGCGGCCGACCGAGCTCGTCGCCGCGCACGACCGCCCCGAGGTCGTCGGCATGCTCCGGCGCGTGAAGGCGGGCGATTTCCCGATCACGTTCGAGATCGAGTGGATCGCCGCCGACGGCTCGCTGCGCCTGATCGCCTGGTCGAACACGTGCCTGCTGGACGCCCACGACCAGGTCACGCACGTGGTCGCCGCCGGCACCGACATCACCGAGCGCCGCGAGGCGCTCGCCCGGGCGGTCGAGGCTTCGCGCGCGAAGTCGGAGTTCCTGGCCAACATGAGCCACGAGATCCGCACGCCGCTGAACGGCGTGATCGGCATGCTGGAGCTGCTCGCCGACACCGAGCTCGACCCCGATCAGCGCGAGTACGCCCGCACGGCCGCCGTGTCGGGCGACGCGCTGCTCGGCGTGATCAACGACATCCTCGACTTCTCCAAGATCGAGGCCGGCAAGCTCCAGCTCGACGCCGACGACTTCGACCTGCGCGAGGTCGTCGAGGACACCGCCGAGGTGCTGGCCCACCAGGCGCACCAGAAGGGCATCGAGCTCACCGCGCTCGTCGCCGACCGGGTCCCGCCGCTCGTGCACGGCGACCGCAGCCGGATCCGCCAGGTGCTGCTCAACCTGCTTTCCAACGCGGTGAAGTTCACCGAGACGGGCGAGGTCAGCGTGCGGGCCGACGTGCGCCCGGCCGCCGAGGGCACGCTCGTGATCGAGGTGTCGGTGACCGATACGGGCATCGGCATCGATCCGGCCCGGATCGACGCGCTGTTCGAGCCGTTCCTGCAGGAGGACACCTCGACGACCCGCCGCTTCGGCGGTACCGGGCTCGGGCTCGCGATCTCACGTCAGCTCGTCGAGCTGATGGGCGGAGAGCTGACCGCGACGTCGGTCCCCGGCGAAGGGAGCACGTTCACGTTCACGGCCGTGGTCGCGCCGAGCGCACTCGAGCGCCCGACGCGCCGGCGCCGCTCTTCGCTCCCCGAGGGCCTGCGGATCCTGATCGTCGACGACAGCGTCGCCAACCGCGAGATCCTCCGCGCCTCGCTCGAATCGCGGGTCACGCGCTGCGACGAGGCCGAGTCGGGCGAGGACGCGCTGGTGCTCATGCACACGGCGGCCGGCGCCGGCGAGCCGTACGAGCTCGTGGTGCTCGACTTCCAGATGGACGGGATGAACGGCGTCGACCTCGCGCGCGCGATCCGCCGCACCCCGAGCCTGCGCCTGGCCCGGCTCGTGATGCTCACTTCGACCGCGAAGCTCGGCGCCGGCGAGGAGGGCGATGTCGACGCGCAGCTGACCAAGCCGGTGCGCCGCGCGGCGCTGCTGGAGACGGTCGCGGGCGTGTTCACGCGGCCCGAGCCGGCCGCCGTGCCCGTCGAGGCTCCCGAGCCGCCGCCGCCGGCCCCCGACTTCGTCGCGCGTGTGCTGGTCGCCGAGGACAACCCCGTCAACCAGCTGGTGATCCAGGGGATGCTCGACAAGCGCGGCTACGCGTGCGACATCGTGGCGAACGGCCGCGAGGCGCTCGACCACCTCGCCCGCGGCGGCCACGCCGCGGTGCTGATGGACGTGCAGATGCCCGAGCTCGACGGCCTCGAGGCGACGTCGCGAATCCGCGCGCAGGAGGGCGCCGACGAGCACCTGCCGATCATCGCCATGACCGCGAACGCGATGGAGGGCGACCGTGAGCGCTACCTGGAGGCCGGCATGGACGACTACATCTCCAAGCCGCTGCGGCCCGATCAGCTCGATGCGATCCTCGAGCGCTGGCTCGGCAGCGGAGCTCCGGCGCCTCCCGCGGCGACGACGGGCAACGGCTCGGGCAGCGCGCTGGTCGACGCGGCTCGCGTGCAGCGGTTCCGCGACGACTACCCGGAGATCGCCGACCGGCTGGTGGCGCTGTTCGCCGACACCACGCCGCCGCTGATCGAGCAGATCAGCAACGCCATCCACGGCGGTGACGACGACGCCGTCCGGCGGCTCGCACACAAGCTCAAGGGGAGCTGCCAGAACGTCGGCGCGACGCGGATGGGCGCGCTGTGCCGCCGGCTCGAGCAGCCCGGCACGCGCGCCGTCGCGCTCGTTGACGAACTCGCCTCGATCTATCCGGCGACGCTCGCCGAGATCCGCGCCGCGCTCAGGAGCTAGTTCTCACAGCCGAGACGGTCCCAGCAGTACAGCTCGAGGCATTCGGCGGCGAGCTCGGTCGCCCGCTCCTCCGACAGCCACGGCAGCACCATGTCCAGCGCCTGGTCCTCGGCGAACCCGGCGTTGAACGCATCCTCGCCGCGCAGCCCGGCGGCGATCTTGAGCGCCTCGCGGCGGTTCTCCCCCAGCGAGGAGAAGGCGCCGACGAGGAACTCCTTGTTGGCGATCGGCGTGCCGATCTCCATCGATGCGTGCCAGGCGGCCAGCATCGACAGGTCGTTCTCGTCGAGATCGGCAACCGCCTTGGCGTAGTGCGCCGCGAGCTCCTCCTCGGGGATCTCGTCGACCCACGCGCGGACCAGCTCGCACAGCAGCTGGCGACGCGCTTCGCGCCCGACGGACTCCGCGATCACGCGGATGGCGTCCTGCGGCTCGATGAAACACAGAGGCATGACGTCGCGCACGGTACGGACGCGATCGGACGGAACCCGCGTGGCTGCTTGAATTCTCCGGAGTGAGCGACGGGCGCTACGAGTCGCACTACCTGCGCGCCGTCGACGCGGCCCGGCCACGCGCGGCCTGGATCCGCCACACGACCCACCAGCGGCCCGGCGAGGCGCCGACCGGCGCGCTCTGGTGCACGGTGTGGGACGCCGAGGCCGGCCCTCCGTACGCGGTCAAGCAGTCGCTGCCCGGGCCGCCCCCGCGCCGCTTCGCCGCCTCCGCCGCCGCCCTCGGGCGCTCCGCGTCCTGGGACCTCTCCGCGGCGGGCGGGACGCCCGCGCTGCGGCATCTCCCGCGCGGGTGGATGTACCGCGCGCCGCTGCCGCGCACGAAGCTCGAGAGCCCGATCCCGGACGCGATCCTCACCGGCTGGGTCGAGGCCGGCGGCACGCGCACCGAGGTCGCGGGCTGGCGCGGGATGGTCGGCCACAACTGGGGCTCCGAGCACGCCGAGCGCTGGGTGTGGCTCCACGGCGTCGGGTTCGACGAGGCGCCGGGAGCGTGGCTCGACGTCGCGATCGGCCGCGTGCGCGTGGGCCGGGCGCTGACGCCGTGGGTGGCGAACGGGGCATTGGCGCTGGACGGGCGGCGGCACCGGCTGGGTGGGTTGCACCGCCGCGTCGAGGTCGATGCGCGGCCCGGCGTCCTGTCCGCCCGCCTGCCCGGTGCGGGCGTCGAGATCACTCTGGCCGCCCGCGCCCCCGAGGGGCAGACGGTGGCGTTCCGCTACGCCGACCCCGGCGGCGGCGAGCACCACGCGCTGAACTGCTCGATCGCCGAGATGCACGTGCGCGTCGAGCGGGCGGGGCGGCCTGCGCTGGAGCTGGCGACGGCGTTCGGCGGGGCGTACGAGCTGGGCCTGCGGGAGACCGACCACGGTGTTCCCGTGGAGCCGTTCCCGGACCCGTGACGTTGAACTGCGGCATTTAGGGAGGCGGGTTCGGCCGCGCGCAGCGAAGGTCGCTGGCGAGTTATGCACGTAGAGCGGGAAAAGTCGCCAGGGACCGCCGAGCGGACGGCTCCTCTCGCCGCCCTACCCAGCCGCAGTTGGCCCGGGCCCTAACCGCGCAGAGCGGAGACCGCGCGGTCGACACCGCGCGCCTCCGTGTACAGGTGAAACGAGAAGCGCAGCAGGTCGCCGTGGTCGGCGAAGGCGACGCCGGCGGCCCGCAACCGATCCGCGCCGCCCGCCGGCGGCGCGATCGACACGATCGCGGAGTCTGCGGGCGAGAGGCCGAGGCCGTCGCGGAAGCGGTTCGCGAGGCCGACGTCGTGCGCGTGGATCGCGTCGATACCGACGTCGAGCAGGACCTGCAGGGCCGGAGCCTGGCCGACCCACGAGAACCATGCGGGCGAGACGTCGAAGCGGCGGGCGCCGGCGGCCAGCCGCAGCGGGCCGCCGTACGACGCGCGCTTGGACTCCGCCGCGAACCACCCGGCGAGCAGCGGCGTCAGCCGCTCGGCGGCCGCCGGCCGGACCGCCATGAGCGCGCAACCGCGCGGGCCGAGCAGCCACTTGTAGGTCGCGCAGATGACGTAGTCGAAGCGCCCGGCATCCACAGGCAGCCAGCCGCACGCCTGCGTGGCGTCGATCAACGTCAGCGCGCCGGCGGCCGAGGCGGCGGCGGAGATCGCGTCGAGGTCGGCGAGTCGGCCGTCGGCCGACTGGACGGCGCTGACGGCGACGAGCGAGACGTCGTCGGTCACCGCCGCCGCGAGCGAGTCGAGCGGCACCAGGTCGACGACCACGCCGCGCGACTCCATCGCCAGCAGTGGGAAGAGCACCGAGGTGAAGTCCTCCTCGGCGCAGACGACCCGCGTGCCGGGCGCGAGCGACGCGGCCACCACCCCGACGAACGCCGACACCTGCGTGCCGACGGAGACGTCCTCGGGAGCGACGTTCACGAGGCGCGCGAACAGCCCGCGCGCCACGTCGACCTGCTCGTTCCAGACCATCCACTCCGTGCGGCCGTGGCGCCACTCGTCGGCCACCGCCGTGAGCGCCTCGGACGCGGGCCGCGGCGGCAACCCGTAGGACGCCGTGTTCAGATAGGCGGGCTCCGGCGAGAACAGCCGCCGAGCGTCGGCGATCGAGAGACCGGTCATCGCTGCAGCGCGCCCAGGAACAGCGCCGAGGCGAACGCCGTCGCCCCCTCGACGTCGGGCGGCGTCCGCTCGGCGAGCCGCGAGCCGAGCTCGAGGCCGACCGCGATCATCGCGTGCGCGCAGTAGTCGACGTCGATCGCCGGCAACCGCCCCGCCGCCACACCCGCCCGCAGATCCTCGGCGAGCTCGTCGGTCCCGGCCGGCAGCACCGCTTCGCCGAACTGCGTCCGCAGCGTGTCGAGGTTGCGGCGCATGAAGGCGAACCGCTCCGGGTCCTCGACGATGTACTCGAAGAACGCACGGAAGCCGCCGGACACGAACGCCTCGGCAGACTCCGCGCGCCGCCGCGCCGCCCGCACGCGCCGTCGCGCCTCCAGCCCGGTCTCCTCCGCGAGGGCGCGGAAGATCGCCTCCTTGTCCGGGAAGTAGTTGTAGAACGTGCCCGACGCGAGGTCGGTGCGGCGGATGATGTCCCGCACGCCGGTCGCCTCGTAGCCCTGCTCGGCGAAGACGTCGAACGCGGCGGCGAGGATCGCGGCGCGATTGGCCGCCTTCGTCCGCTCCCGCCGGCCTGCCACCGGGGCGCGATGTTCGCGCAGCGAACTCGCACGGGAAGGCTTGCTTTCCCCGCTCATGCGGCCGCGCCCTCCACCTCGCGCGGCGGCACCGGCAGTGCGTACCCGCGCTCGCGCGCCCGCTCGGCGCCGCGCCGCCGCTCCTTCGCCAGGTCGGCGAGGTAGTCGTCGTAGTCGACCTGCATCGTGTGCCGCTTGGAGGCGACGTAGCGCTTGAACATGCGCCGCCGCTCTTCCTCTATGTCGGCCCGCAGGGCCGGCGGCTCCGGGAGGGCGTAGCGCCCGGACAGGTAGTCGCTCACCCACTCCGACTGCGCGGCGGCCAACGGCATGATCGCCCCCAGCGGCTGCAGCAGCCCGATGAAGAACACGTTGCCGAGACGCGGGTGGAAGACGCGCCGGAACAGCGGCAGGTCGTTGTCGGGAGCGGCGATCAGCCCCGCGTCGAAGAACGGGAACGTGACCTTGTAGCCGGTGCAGTAGACGACGATGTCGGCCTCGACCTCGCTCCCGTCGGCGAACACGACCGTCCGCTCGGTGAGCCGCTCGATGTTGGGCTTCGGCGCGATCTCGCCGTGGGCGATGCGGGACAGGATGTCGTCGGAGATCGTCGGGTGCGCGGCCAGCACGCCGTGCTCGGGCTTCGGCAGGCCGTAGCGCTCCATGTCGCCGACCCCGACCTTCAACAGGCCGCGGAAGAACGCCTGCCGCACACGCAGCGGCACGCCGGCCTGCGTCGAGATCTGATCCAGCGGCCGGCCGAACAGGTACTTAGGGATCACCCATGCGCCGCGCCGCGCGGCCAGGTACGTGGCCGCAGCGGAGAAGCTCGACTCGACCGCGATGTCCATCGCCGAGTTGCCCATCCCGAGCACGACGACGCGCTTGTCGCGGAAGAAGCCCGGGTCGTCGCCGACGTAGTCGTGCGAATGCATCTGCACGCCGGCGAACACGTCGCTGCCGGGGAACGCCGGCTCCGGCCAGCGCGCGTCCCAGTGGTGGCCGTTGGCGACCATCAGCGCGTCGTAGCGCCGGGTCTCGCCACCGTCGGTGGTCACCTCCCAGCTGCCGTCCACCAGTGCCGCATGCTCGACGCCGGTCTCGAACGTGATCCGCTCGCGCACGCCGAAGTGGTCGACATAGCTGTCGAAGTACTCGGCGATGTGCGTGTGGTGGGGGAAGTCGGGATACGACTTCGGCATCGGGAAGTCGGCGAACTCCATCCGCTCGCGCGACGTGTTGATGTGCAGCGACCGGTACGCCGACGACATCCCGTTGCGGTTCTTGAACACCCAGTTGCCGCCGACGCGGTCGGACTTCTCGAAGCAGTCGAAGTCGAATCCGCGCTGATGGAGCGTCTTGGCGGCGGCGATCCCCGAGGACCCGGCGCCGATGACGCAGACGGTGGGAAGGCGAGGCACGCAGACAAAGATGACACCTGCGTCAAGTTCGTGCGATGCAAGGATGCGGGCCGATGGACATCGATCCCGAGACAGCTGAGGTGAAGGCGGGCGGCGGCGTCGTCGTGCGGCCAGGCGAGAGCGGCTCCTTCGTCGCGCTGGTCCACCGCCCGCGTTACGACGACTGGTCGTTCCCCAAGGGCAAGCTCGACCGCGGCGAGAGCTTCGAGGACGGCGCGCTGCGCGAGGTCGAGGAGGAGATCGGCCTGCGCTGCCGGCTCGGCCGGGAGCTGTCGCCGGTCACCTACCGCGACCCGAAGGGCCGCGCGAAGGTCGTCCGCTACTGGCTGATGGAGCCGATCGAGGGCGAGTTCGCGCCCTCCGACGAGGTCGACGAGATGCGCTGGCTCCCGGTCGGCGACGCCGAGGAGCTGCTCAGCTACGAGCACGACCGCGAACTGCTGCGCGAGGCCGCCCTGTGAATCGCGACCGCTTCCCGGGCCTGCGCGACGGCTGGGCCCGGCTCGACGGGCCGGCGGGGACGCAGATGGTCGACAGCGCGATCGCCGCGATGGACGACTTCATGCGCTCGGGCCACAACGCCAACCACGGCGGCCTGTTCGCGGCCGCCCTGCACACCGACGAGCTGGTCGCGAGCACACGCGCGAGCGTCGCGACGCTGCTCGGCGCCGACCCGCGCGGCGTCGCGTTCGGCCCGAGCATGACCGACATGACGATGCGCTTCGCGGGCGCGGTCGGCCGCACGCTGCAGCCCGGCGACGAGATCGTCTGCTCGCGCCTGGACCACGACGCCAACGTCCGCCCGTGGGTGATCCACGCCGAGCGCAACGGGGCGACCGTCCGCTTCGCCGACCCCGAGCCGGACACGCTCGAGCTCCCCGCCGCGGCCGTCGAGAAGGTCCTCACCGACCGCACGCGCTGGGTCGCCGTGACCGCCGCCTCCAACGCGGTCGGCACCGTCCCGGACACTGCCCGGGATCATCGAGGCCGCCCACGCCGCCGGCGCGCGGGTCTACATCGATGCGGTGCACGCCGCGCCGCACCGGCGGCTCGACGTCGAGGCGCTCGGCTGCGACGCGCTCGCCTGCTCGGCGTACAAGTGGTTCGGCCCGCACATCGGGATCCTCACCGCGCGCCCCGAGGTGCTCGAGGCGCTCCAGCCCGACAAGCTGCGCCCGTCCCCGGACGAGATCCCCGACCGCTGGGAGCTCGGCACGCTGCCGTTCGAGTCGCTCGCCGGCGTGCGCGCCGCCGCCGACTACATGCTCTCGACCGACTGGGAGGCCGTCCAGGCGCACGAGCAGGCGCTGCTCCGGGCCGCACTCGACGGCCTCGGCGGCATGCGCCACGTGACGGTGTACGGCGCCGCCGCCGAGCGCGCGCCGACGCTGATGTTCAACGTGGAGGGTCGCACCGCCGCGGAGGTCGCCGCCGCGCTCGCCGAGCGCCAGATCGCGGTCTGGCACGGCAACTACTACGCCTACGAGCTCGAGCAGCACCTCGGCCTCGCCCCGCACGGCGCGGTCCGCGCCGGCTTCGTCCACTACAACGACGAGGCCGACGCCGAGCGGCTGCTGGCGGCGATCGCCGACCTGTGAGGGACTAGTGTCGCGAAGCGGCGGCGGCCGTCCTCGCCGCGGTCGCCGAGATCGCGGGCGATCAGAGCGACCGCCTGATGCGGGCCGACGACGAGCACGTTCCACTCGCCGGTCAGCTGCTCGTTGACCTCGAGCGCGGCACCGCGGACGCCCGCAGCGGGCGCCGAGCCCATGCCGACGCCGAACGCCCCGACGAAGGCCGACCGCTCGGCCAGCCGCGCATACCGGCGCGCGGTGTAGGGCGTGAAGTGGGTGGCCGACTGGAAGGCGCCGAACACGACCATGGGATCGCGATCGGCGAGCGCTCGCCGCTCGATCGCCACCGAGTGGGCGAGCAGCTCCCGCTTGGTCGCGACGGTGAAGCTCGCACCCGCCTCCTCGGCGATCTGCGCCGGAGTGAGCGAGCCGACCGGCGCATGGTGCGTGACGAGCGACCGGCGCGGGACGGTGGAACGCAGCGGCTCCGCGGGCAGCGGCTCGGGCCGTCCGTAGAGCCAGCCCTGGCCGAGCGTGGCGCCCCAGCCGAGCGCGCGGCGCTCGTGTTCCTCCGTCTCGATGCCCTCGGCGAGGATCACGGCGCCCGACTCCGCCGCGTAGGCGCGGACCGCGCGGACCACGGCCGCCGCATCCGCGTCGACCGGCTCCTGCACGAGCCGCATGTCGAGCTTGACGAGGGCCGGGCGCAGGAACGGCATCAGGGCGATCGAGCGCCAGTCGGCGCCCACGTCGTCGAGCGCGATCTCCCACCCGCGCCGGCGCAGCGCCGCGACGGCACGCAGCAGCTCGGCGGGGCGGTCGGCCAGCCGGCGCTCGGTGACCTCGGCGACGAGCGTCAGCTCGGACTCGGCGCGCCGCAGCAGCGGCGCGTCGGCGGCCGGGACGTGCCCGTCGAGCACGTCGGGCTCGACGTTGACGAGGAGTGCGCTGTCGAGGCGACCGTCGAGCGCGCCGCGGACGGCGGCCATGCGGCAGGCCCAGTCGAGCGCACCGACGAGCCCCTCGCGGGCCGCGGCGGCGAACAGCGCGGCGGGCGACTCGAGCGGCGAGCCGGCCGGCCCGCGAGCGAGCGCCTCGTACGCGACGACGCTGCGGTCATGCAGACGGACGACCGGCTGATAGACCGACCGCGCCGCCCCCGCGGCGAGCAGATCGGCGATCGAGGAAGACGAGGCGAGTACCGACACCAGCCGGTACATCGTCGGCCACGCGCAAACCTAAAGCGCGGCTAGCGCCTGAGCTGCGTGCGCCCCGGATCGGTGAGGCTGCCGCCGCGCGAGCGGCGGATGAAGTAGACGATTCCGGTCGCGCAGACCAGCGACACGAGCCAGCCCGCGCCGTAGTAGCGGCCGCCCGTGATCAGGAACAGGATCACGCCGCCGAGGAACGAGCCGCCGATGCCCACGAGCATCGTCTGGAACAGCGACATCGGATCCTTGCCCGGGAGCGCGAGGCGCGCGAAGGCGCCGATGACCAGGCCCCAGAAGGCGAGCGAGATGAGGTAGAGGAGCCAGCCCACGTGACTGAGGGTAACGCGCCGCCCGGCGCTCTCCGTAGCGCGAGCGCCTCGAAACGGCCGGCTCTGCTCAGGAAGCGGCGGCGCGCTGCGGAGGCGCGGCGTCGCCGCCGTCCTCGTCGGCCTTCTGCGACGTGCCCGTCGAGAACTCGGCGTCGGGGTTGCGGAGCGGGCGGTCGCGCAGATAGCGATCGACCATCCGCGCGCACTGGCGGCCCTCGTTGATCGCCCACACGATCAGCGACTGGCCGCGCCGCGCATCGCCGGCCGCGAACACGCCGTCGGCCGAGGTCGCGTACGCGCCCGCCTTCGCGTTGCCGCGCGGGTCCTTCTCGACGCCGAGCGCATCGAGCAGCGCCGGCTCGGGGGACAGGAAGCCCATCGCCAGCAGCACGAGGCCGGCCGGGTGCGATTCCTCGGTGCCGGGAAGCGCGTCGAACGGCGGCTTGCCCGAGTTCTTGATCCAGTGGATCTCCTCGACGTGGCCGTTGCCGGTCAGCTTGGTGGTCGAGATCGCGAAGTCCTGCTCGCCGCCCTCCTTGATGGCGTACGAGCGGCGGTACTTCACCGGCCACAGCGGCCACGGCGTGAGGTCGTCCGGCCGCGTCGCGGGCGGCTCGCCGAGCAGCTCGATCTGGGTCACGGAAGCGGCGCCCTCGCGGTGCGAGTTGCCGACGCAGTCGGCGCCGGTGTCGCCGCCGCCGATCACGATCACGTGCTTGCCGGCCGCGGTGATGGGACCCGGGGCGCCGCCGGCCGCGGCCACCGCGCGGTTGCGGCCGTAGAGGTACTCCATCGCGAAATGCACGCCGTCGAGCTCGCGACCGGGGACCGGCAGGTCGCGCGGCACGCGCGACCCGGTGGCGACGACCACCGCGTCGTGCTCGGCGCGCAGCCGCGCCGCATCCACGTCGACGCCGACGTCGACCCCGTACTCGAACCGCACGCCCTCGGCGATCAGCTGCTCGAGCCGGCGCTCGATCACCCATTTCTCGATCTTGAAGTCCGGCACGCCGAAGCGCACGAGCCCGCCGCCGGCCTCGTCGCGCTCGTACACCGTCACCGTGTGACCGGCACGCCGGAGCTGCTGCGCCGCCGCCAGGCCCGCCGGGCCGGCGCCGATCACCGCCACCGTGCGGCCGGTCTCGACGAGCGGCGGGCGCGGCACCACCCAGCCCTCGTCGAACGCGCGGTTGATGATCGCGACCTCGATCGACTTGATCGCCACCGCGTCGCCCTCGCGGATCTCGAGCACGCACGCCGCCTCGCACGGCGCCGGGCACAGGCGCCCGGTGAACTCGGGGAAGTTGTTGGTCGCGTGCAGCTGGTCGATCGCCTCGCGCCAGCGGTCGCGGTACACGAGGTCGTTCCAGTCCGGGATCAGGTTCCCGAGCGGGCACCCGTTGTGGCAGAACGGCACGCCGCACTCCATGCAGCGCGCGCCCTGGTCGCGCAGGCCCTGCAGCGGCAGCGACTCGACGAACTCGTGGTAGTCGCCGGTCCGCTCGCGCCGGGTCGCGCTCGGGCGGCGTGACGCGCTCGATCTCGAGGAAGCCGCCGATCTTGCCCATGCTAGGCGCGGCCGCGGAAGGGAGCACTCGCCTCGCGTCCGTGGCCATGAAGCCCTCGCCGCCGGTCGACTCGCCGTCCTCGAACTGATGGCCCTCGGCCTCCGCGAGCTCGGCCAGCGCGCGCTTGTAGTCGTGCGGCATGACCTTGACGAATCGCGAGAGCACGTCGTCCCATTCGCGCAGGATCCGCGCGGCGACCGGTGACTGCGTGCGCAGGTGGTGCTCCTCGATCAGCTCGTGGAGCTCGATGGCGTCGGCCTCCTCGATCGGGTCGAACCCGACGAGGCCCATGTTGCAGCGCTGGGAGAACGTGCCGTCCTCGTCGAGCACGTAGGCGACGCCGCCGCTCATGCCCGCCGCGAAGTTGCGCCCGGTGCGGCCGAGGATCACGGCGCGCCCGCCGGTCATGTACTCGCAGCCGTGGTCGCCGACGCCCTCGACGACGGCCGACGCACCCGAGTTGCGGACGGCGAAGCGCTCGCCGGCCAGGCCGCGGAAGAACGCGCGCCCCGCCGTCGCGCCGTAGAGGACGGTGTTGCCGATGATCACGTTCTCCTCGGCCTTGAACGTGACCTCGTCGGGCGGGCGGACGGCGAGCACGCCGCCGCTCAGGCCCTTGCCCGTGTAGTCGTTGGCGTCACCGATCAGGGTCAGCTCGACGCCCGGAGCGAGCCACGCGCCGAACGACTGCCCGGCCGAGCCGCGCAACGTGTAGCGGACGGTCTCCGGCGGCAGGCCCTCGAAGCCGTGCACCTTCGTCACCGCGCTCGACAGCAGCCCGCCGACCGTGCGGTTGACGTTGCGGATCGCGAACTCGCCCGTCACCGGCTTGCGGTGGTCGATCGCGTCCTTGGCCGCCTCGATCATCTTCCAGTCGAGCGCGCCCGGGAGCGGCGAGTCCTGCGGCCGGCAGCGGCGCAGCGGCGTCCCCGCGGGAACGTCGGGCATGTTGAGCACGTGCGTGAGGTCGACCCCGCGCGCCTTCCAATGGTCGATCGCGTCGTCGGCCTGCAGGAGATCCACGCGCCCGGTGAGGTCCTCGAACCGGCGGACGCCGATCCGCGCGCATCAGCTCGCGCGCCTCCTCGGCGACGAAGAAGCAGAAGTTGACGACGTGCTCGGGCGTGCCCTGGAAGCGCTTGCGCAGCTCCGGGTCCTGCGTCGCCACGCCGACCGGGCACGTGTTCAGGTGGCAGGCGCGCATCATCACGCAGCCTGCGGCGATCAGCGGCGCGGTCGAGAAGCCGATCTCGTCGGCGCCGAGCAGCGCGGCGATCACGACGTCGCGGCCGGTCTTGATCTGCCCGTCGGTCTGCACCCAGATGCGCGAGCGCAGGTCGTTGAGCACCAGCGTCTGCTGCGTCTCGGCCAGGCCGATCTCCCACGGCACGCCGGCCGCCTGGATCGACGACAGCGGCGAAGCGCCGGTGCCGCCGTCGTGGCCGGAGATCAGCACGTGATCGGCGTTCGCCTTCGCCACGCCGGCGGCGACCGTCCCGACGCCGACCTCGGAGACCAGCTTCACGCTCACCCGCGCCGCCGGGTTCGAGCAGCGCAGGTCGTAGATCAGCTGCTTGAGGTCCTCGATCGAGTAGATGTCGTGGTGCGGCGGCGGGGAGATCAGGCCGACGCCCGGCGTCGTGAACCGGATCGAGCCGATGTAGCGGTCGACCTTGTGGCCCGGCAGCTGGCCGCCCTCACCGGGCTTGGCGCCCTGGGCCATCTTGATCTGCAGCTCGTCGGAGTTGACGAGGTAGTTGATGTTCACGCCGAAGCGCCCGGACGCGACCTGCTTGATCTTCGACCGCCGCGAGTCGCCGTTCGGGTCCGGCGTGTAGCGGACCGGGTCCTCCCCGCCCTCGCCGGTGTTCGAGCGCCCGCCGAGCCGGTTCATCGCGATCGCGAGCGTCTCGTGCGCCTCGCGCGACAGGGAGCCGAGCGACATCGCGCCGGTGGAGAAGCGCTTGACGATCTCCTTGGCCGGCTCGATCTCGTCGAGCGGCAGCCACTCCTCCTCGGGCAGCTGCTTGAACTGCAGCAGCCCGCGCAGCGTCGCCCGCCGCGCCGCGTCCTCGTTAATCAGACGAGAGTACTCCTCGTAGCTCTTCTGGCCGCCGTGCCGGACCGAGTGCTGGAGCAGCGAGATCGTCTCCGGGTTCCACATGTGGTGCTCGCCGTCGCGCCGCCACGCGTAGACGCCGCCGACCGGCAGGATCTCCTGGTGCGTGTGCGGATACGCCTGGGCATGCTTGTCGAGCGTCTCGCGCGCCAGCACGTCGAGCCCGATGCCGCCGATCCGTGAAGCGGTGCCGGTGAAGCAGCGCTCGACGAGCTCGCCGGCGAGGCCGACCGCCTCGAAGATCTGCGCCCCGTTGTAGGACTGGATCGTCGAGATCCCCATCTTGGAGATCGTCTTGAGCAGGCCCTTGGCGATGCCCTTGACGACGTTCCTCTCGGCCACGTCGACGTCGTCGACGCCGTGCACCTTGCCCTCGCGCACGAGCTCGCCGAGCGACTCGAACATCAGGTACGGGTTGATGGCGCTCGCGCCGTAGCCGATCAGCGTCGCGAAGTGATGGACCTCGCGCGGCTCGCCGGACTCGAGCACGAGGCCGGTCTGCAGCCGCGTGCCCTCACGGACGAGGTGATGGTGGACGCCGCCGACCGCCAGCAGCGCCGGGAGCGGCGCGCGCTCGGGCCCGGTCGCGCGATCGGACAGGATCAGCACGTTGATGCCGTCGGCGAGCACCTCGTCGGCCTCGGCGCAGATGCGCTCGAGCGCCTTCTCCATCCCCTCCGGGCCCTCGGCGACCGGCCACGTGATGTCGATCGTGTAGGCGCGGAACACGCCGGAGTCGACCTGGCGCAGCTTCTCGAGCTCGGGGCTGCGCAGGATCGGGGTCTCCATCGCGAGCTGGCGCGCGTGCTCGGGCGTCTCGTCGAGCAGGTTGCGCTCGGAGCCGACGCCGGTCGACACGCTCATCACGATCGCCTCGCGGATCGGGTCGATCGGCGGGTTGGTGACCTGCGCGAAGAGCTGCTTGAAGTAGGAGAACAGCGGCGGGTGGCTGTCGCTGAGCACCGCCAGCGCGAGGTCGTTGCCCATCGAGCCGATCGGCTCCTCGGCGCGCGCCGCGGTCGGCGCCAGGAGGACCTTCATGTCCTCCTGCGTGTAGCCGAACGTGAACTGCAGGTTGCGCAGCGGCTCGGACTGGCCGTGCGCGGGCTCGCGGTCCGGCAGGTCGGCGAGGTGGACGATCCCCTCCTGGAACCACTGGCCGTACGGCTTGCCGCCGGCGACCTCGCGCTTGACCTCGCCGTCCTCGACGATGCGCCCGCGCGCCAGGTCGACCAGGAAGATGTTGCCCGGCTGCAGGCGGCCCTTGCGCAGCACGTTCTCCGGCGGCTCGTCCAGCACCCCGGTCTCGGAGCCGAGCACGACCCAGCCGTCCTTGGTCTCCAGCCAGCGGCCGGGGCGCAGGCCGTTGCGGTCGAGCGTCGCGCCGATCACACGACCATCGGTGAAGGCGACCGCGGCGGGGCCGTCCCACGGCTCCATCAGGCACGAGTGGAACGCGTAGAAGCTCTTGAGATCCTCGGGCATGTCGTCCCGGCTCTCGTGCGCCTCCGGGATCATCATCATCACCGCGTGCGGGACGCTGCGGCCCGCGAGCGTGAGCAGCTCGAGCACGTTGTCGAACGTCGCCGAGTCCGACCCGCCGGGCCGCACGATCGGCAGGATCTTCGGCAGGTCGTCGCCGAACAGATCCGACGCGAGCTGCGACTCGCGCGCGCGCATCCAGTTCACGTTGCCGCGCAGCGTGTTGATCTCGCCGTTGTGGGCGATCATCCGGTACGGGTGCGCCAGCTCCCAGCTCGGGAACGTGTTCGTCGAGAAGCGCGAGTGGACGAGCGCGAGCGCCGACTTGGTCCGCGTGTCCTGGAGGTCCGGGTAGTAGCCCAGCAGCTGCGGCGCGGTGAGCATCCCCTTGTAGACGACGGTCCGCGAGGAGAAGCTCGGGATCACCAGCTCCGGCCCGGCGGCCAGCTCGGCCACGCGGCGGATCACGTACAGCTTGCGCTCGAACGCGTCCGGATCGCCGGCGAGCGTGTCGTCGGCGGCGACGACCAGGTGCTTGATGTACGGCGCGTAGAAGTTGGCGGTGATGCCGACGTAGTCCTTGTCGACGTCGATGTCGCGCCACCCGATCACGCGCTGGCCCTCGTCGGTGACCGCCTTCTCGAGCAGCGCCTCGAGCTCCGCCCGCCGCTTGGCGTCCTGCGGCAGGAAGCACACGCACACGCCATAGGCCCCGAGCGGCGGCAGCGCTTCGCCGACGACCCCGCGCATGAGCTCGTCGGGCATCTGGAGCAGGATCCCGGCGCCGTCGCCCGTGTTCGGGTCAGCGCCCGCGGCCCCGCGGTGCTCGAGGTTCGCCAGCGCCACGACGGCGCGACGGACGGTCTCGTGCGACGGCTCGCCGTTCAGGCGCGCGACGAACGCGACGCCACACGCGTCGTGCTCGTACTGCGGGTCGTAGAGACCGACCGGACGGGTCGGCCGTGGCATCCGAGGCATTCCCAAATGAGCTCCCGAGGGCGGCGGCGGTCTGACAGCGCGGGAGGGCGGAAAGGTAGCAGCGGTCCAGGCTGGTGTCCTGGCCCGCCTGTCGACTTCGTGCGCCATTTGCAGCGATCACCCGTTCGCGGACGCGGTTCCACGCAACGATGTTGCGTGGTGGTGGCGGATCGTTGCAGCTGTGGCGGTTTCTGCTGACCGGCGAACTGCGTGCTGGGCAGCGCGGCGAGCGGGGCCGGCCGATGATCGGCGTCCGTGGTCGATGTGCCGCGAGCGCCGAGATGCTGCTCAGGCCTGGCGCCGCTCAGGCGCCGGCGCCGATCAGGCCTCTGGCCGCCTCGTACACGGCGGCGACGGCCTCGGCGAGCGCCGGCCACGAGTACCGCTCGCGGGCGACGGCCGCGGCGCGGGCGCCGCGCCGGTGCCGCTCCTCGGGGCAGTTGACCGCGTGCACGAGCGCGTTGGCGAGCGCCACCGGGTCGTCGGGCGGCACGAGCCACCCGGTCTCGCCGTGGTCGACCACGTCGGCCGGGCCCCAGGCGTCGACGGCGATCGCCGGCAGCCCGCAGGCCATGCCCTCGACCAGCACCTGGCCGAACTGCTCGCGGACCGACGGCAGCACGACGGCGTCGGACGCCGCCAGGAACGTCGACAGCTCGTCGTGGTCGTGCCAGCCGGCGAGGAAGACGTCGCGTGCGCCGGTGCGGCGGATGGCGTCGCGCGGGTGCTCTCCCTCCCATTCGCCCGGGAAGCCGCCGACGATCACGAGCGGCGCACGGCGCGCGAACCCCGGGCGAGCGCGCGCGTACGCCTCGATCAGCAGCGGCACGCGCTTGACCGCGGTGAAGCGGCCGACGTAGAGCAGTACCGGCGTCTCGCCCTCGGCGTCCTCGAACGCGGTGAGGTCGGCGCCGGCGAGATGGCGGCGCCAGAGCGCGCGGTGGTCGACGTGGCGGGGCCGGAAGACCTTCGGATCAAAGCCGTTGGGGACGAGCACGCAGCGCTCCGCGGCGATCCCGAGCAGGTCCTCGGCGCGCTTCTCCTGGGTCTCCGAGAGCAGGATCACGCGCTCGCAGCCGGCCGCCCAGTCGCGCATCCGCGCCGCCCACGACCGCCCGTGCGTCCAGCGCTCCGGGCTCGGCCTCGATCGCCTCGAGCATCAGCAGCTCGGTCCCGTGCAGGTGCCCGACGACCGGGACGTCCGGCGCCACCCGCGCCGCCGCCTCGTTGAGCGGCGTCAGGTGGTGCAGGTGCAGCACGTCGGCCGACGCCGCGTCGACCGACTGCAGCGCTCGGCACCAGGCGACCACCTGGCGCTCGTACTCGTCGTCGTCAAGCGAGGCGAACACCCGGTCGGCCGCTCCCGGCCGGTCCTCGTAGGACGGGTGCATCGGCGGGTCGGCGCGCATCGGATCCGGCGCCTCCAGCGCGCGCGTGAAGTCCTGCGGGCGCACGTCGAGCCCGGCGTAGAACCGCCGTGCGTCGCCGTGGCCGGGCACGGAGCCCGTCAGCACGGTGATCTCCCAGCCGGTGCGGGTCAGCGCGACCGCGAGGTTGCGCGCCACGTGGGCGGAGCCGCCGCGCGGGAAGAACGCGAGTCCCATGACCGCGCGTCGTGCCTGTGAAGGGGACGTGACCAGGCCGTGAACATACCGGCCGGGGCGCGGATCTAAACGGTCCTGAACTCGAGCGCGGTAGCGATCGGACGCCCGCCCGGCTCGGGCACCTCGAAATCGCCGCGCGGGAGGTTCTGCAGCCGCCCGCCCGAGATCAGCGCCGTCGAGCCGCCGCCGTCGAGGTTGAGCGCGTGCACGCAGCCGAGCGCCACCATCAGCCGCGCCAGCTCGACCAGCGTCAGGCCGGCGTCACGGCGCGACCGGCCGTCGCACGCGACCGCCACGATGCGGCCGTCGGCGAGCCCGAGCGCGGCGCGCGGGTGGCGGCCTTCCGTCGGGTCGGGGTCGAACTGGTGGGCCGCGGCGCGGAACCCCTCGGCGTCGACGTCCGGGTCGTACGCGACGTCGCCGTCGGCCACGAGCAGCGGGCCGGCCTGCAGGAGGTCGCCGCGCGGATCGGCGCCGAGGCGGCTGCGGCGGGCGATCCGCGCCTTGCCGCCCTCGACGTGCACGCACGCGCGGATCGTGTGCCACGGCGCGTCGAACGGCACGTGCTCGCGCACCACGCCGTGCGTGCGCAGCTCGCCGAGCGGGATGCCCTCCGGGCGGGTGAAGAACCCGCCGACGAGCGCCTCCGCGACGCCGTGTCGGGCGCACCACGGCTCGAGACGCTCGCCGCCCAGGACGGCGACGCGGATCTCGGTGCGCTCGGCGTCGTGGCAGGCCACGTGGATCGTCGTCCGGGCGCCTTCGGAGAGCAGCAGACGTCCTCGGCGTGAGATGCCGTCGGCCGGCGCCAGGCCGGCGACGGCGGCAGTCGAGACGGCCATGACGCCAGGGTGGCCTGCCACGAGCGAAGCCGCGTAAACGTCCTGTTACCAGCAGAAAAGGGGGTCAGACCCCTTGAGTCGCGGCGACTCAAGGGGTCTGACCCCTCTGACCGTGATACAAGCGGGCCTTGCGCATCTGGGTCCCGGTCCTCGCGGCGCTGCTCGTCGGCGTGCTCGCGCTCGGCGACGCCCTGACCGGCGATGACGTCGTGATCGTCCCGCTGTACGTGCTCGCCCCGCTGGTCGCCGCGCTCGCGGCGTCGCCGCGGGCGACCGCGGCCGTGGGCGCGCTCGCGTCGGCGCTCGCCGCGGTCATGCTCCTCAAGCAGAGCGAGGGGAGCCGGGCAGGACGCCGTCCGGCTCGCCACCGTCATCCTCGGCTCGTTCGTCGCCGTCTGGATCGCCGTCCTGCGCGACCGGCTGGGCTCGACGGCCGGCATGCTCGATGTGGTCTTCGCCCACGCCCCGGTGGGGCTCGCCCTGCTCGACACGGAGGTCAGGTACGTCCGCGTCAACGACCGCCTGGCCGAGATCAACGGCGTTCCCGGCCCTGACCACGTGGGGCGCACGATCGCCGAGCTGCTCCCGGACCTGTCGCCGCAGGTGCAGCACGACGTCGTCCGCGTGGCGCGCAAGGGCGAGCCGCTGATCGACGTCGCGGTGAGCGGTGTGACGCCCGCGCAGCCGGACAGCGAGCGCGAGTTCCTCGCCTCGTACTGGCCCGTGCGCAGCGCCGGCGACGAGGTGATCGGCGTCGGGATCGTCGTCACGGACGTCACGGAGCGGCGCGCCGCCGAGCGCGCGCTGCGCGCGCAGACCGATCGCTACGAGGCGCTGCTGCTCGCGCTGTCGGACGCCGGCGAGGGCATGCTGGTGCTCGAGCGCGACGGCCGCTGCGTGTACGCCAACTCCGCGTTCGAGCAGCTCAGCGGCTACACGTTCCCCGAGCTCGCGGCGATGGAGACCGCCCTCGACCTTGTCATCGAGTACGAGAACGAGGACGTGCGCCGGCGCGCGGCGGCCCGCCTGGACGAGGGTCTCGTGACACCCGGCCTCCCGCTCACGCTGCGCCGGCGCGACGGCGGCCGGGTCGACCTCGAGGTGGGCGGCATGCGGCTCGACATCGAGGACCGGCGCCAGATGGTCGTCGTCGTGCGCGACGTGACCGAGCGCCGCGAGGCCGAGGCCGAGCGGGAGCGGTTGCTCGCACGGTCGGCGCTGCTCGCCGAGGCGAGCGAGCTGTTCGACCAGTCGCTCGACGAGCGCGCGACGATGGACAGCGTCGCCCGGCTGTGCGTGCGCGACCTGGCCGAGACGTGCGTGATCATGCTCGGGGACGCCCCGACGAACGTGCACCGGGTCGCGGCCGCCGAGCGCGAGCCGGAGCGTGGTGCCGAGCTGCTGGCGCGGCTCGAGGCCGACGCCGCCAACCCGATCGCCGCGGCGATGGACGGCGACGGGCTGATCGCCGGCAACGTCGTGACCGTGCCGCTGATCGCCCGCGGTCGCGTGCGCGGCGTGCTCGCGGCCGGCTTCGACCGCGAGCCGGTCGAGGACGACCTGGTGCTGATCGAGGACCTGGGCCGGCGGGCGGCGCTGGCGCTCGACAGCGCCCGCCTGTACGCCGAGCGCGACCACATCGCCCGCACGCTGCAGCAGTCGCTGCTCCCGCTCGAGCTGCCGCACATCCCGGGGGTCGAGCTCGCCGCACGCTACCTCGCCGCCGGCGACGGCAACGAGGTCGGCGGCGACTTCTACGACTGCTTCGCGACCGGCGGCGGCGATTGGGGGCTGGTGATCGGCGACGTCTGCGGCAAGGGCGCCGAGGCGGCCGCCCTGACCGCGCTCGCCCGCTACACGCTGCGCGCCGCGGCCCAGCACACGCCGCGCCCGCAGGCCGTGCTCAACGAGCTCAACGAGGCGCTCCTGCGCGACCGCCTCGACTACCGCTTCTGCACGGTCCTGTACGTGTCGCTCACGCCGCACGAGGACCGCGTGACCGCGTGCGTGGCGGCCGCCGGGCACCCGCTCCCGCTCGTGGTCCGCGCCGGCGGCGACGTCGAGACGGTCGGCGCGCCGGGCAGCCTGCTGGGCATCGTCGAGGTACCGAAGCTGGTGGAGCAGCAGGTCGAGCTCGCGCGTGGCGACGCGCTGGTGCTGTTCACCGACGGTGTCACCGAGGCCGACCGCTCGGCCGGCCCGGAGCGGCTCGCGGATCTGGTGGCCGGCCATGCCGGCGAGCATCCGGCCGCGATCGCCGAGGCGATCGAGCGCGACGCGCTGGCCGCCCATGGCGGCGCGGCCCGCGACGACGTAGCGGTCGTGGTCGTGCGCCCCGAAGGCGCGACAGCGTCGTTTGCCCCGGCACGGCCAGGGGTAGCGACAGCGCTGTGAAGCTGCTTGTCGTCACCCCCGAGCCCGTCGACGCGAATCTGCTGCGCTCCACCCTCGGAGAAGAGGTCGAGGGCGCCGAGGTGCTCGTGATCTCGCCCGCCACCAACCAGTCCAAGGTGGCGTTCTGGGTGTCCGACTCCGACGACGCGATCGAGGAGGCGGAGGCCGCCCAGGAGGAGACCGTCGAGCGCCTCGAGGAAGAGGGCATCGACGCCGCCGGCGACACCGGCGAGAGCGAGCCCGGCGTCGCGATCCAGGACGCGCTCGCGAGCTTCCCGGCCGACCGCATCGTCGTGTTCACGCACCCGGACCTCGACTACCGCGAGGACCAGGCGCTCGAGGACCGCTTCGGCGTCCCCGTCACGCACGCCGAGATCCAGCGCTAGTACCGGTACTAGGCGCGCGTCGCCGCGGCGCTGACCGCCTCGGCGCCGACCAGCCGCTCGAACGGGCCGATCACCCTCCACAGCGCGCGCAGGCGCAGCGCGGCCGTGCGGTCGGTCGGCTGCACGCGCGCCTCGCTGACCAGCTCGGCGCCGTCCTCGGTCGGCTCGACCCAGTGGCCGAACAGCACGCGGACCGTGCCCGGCTCGGCCCAGTCGGCGAAGCCCTCCGGACCGTCGAGGCGCGGGTAGTCGCGGGCGAGCGTCCAGATCCGGCCGCACAGGCCTGCGAGCAGGTGCCCCTCGCCCTCTTCGAGCACGGTGAACGGGTACGCGCGGAACAGCTCGCCGTAGGTGAGGTCGCGACCGAGGTCCGGGATCCGCCAGCGGACGAGCCGGCCGAGCGTGCGCGTGTCCGACAGGCGCAGCGTCGCCGCCGACTCCCATAGGGCGCCCGGTTCGGCCGCCGCCGCCGCGGCGGTGGTGGGTGCGCACCGTGGGGTCGGCGAGCCAGGCGTCCAAGAGGTCGGCCGGTTCGGTGGGACGGGTATCGTCGGCGGCTCGCATGCGGTTGATCCAGCACAAGCGGGAGGCCTATTGGTTCTACCGCTTTCTGTCGCTCGGCTACGACGACTGGGTCAATCCGCTGTTCTGGACGCCGGCGATGCGCGAGCGCGCGCTGGCCGCGGCGCGGCTGGATCGCCGGGACCTCGACACGCTGGATGTCGGCGCCGGGACGGGCTTCACCACCGAAGGGATCGTCGCCGCCGTCGACGCCGCGCGCGTGACGATGCTCGACCAGAGCCCGCACCAGCTCGCCCGCACGGAGAAGCGGCCCGCGCTCGCGGCGTGCCGGCGTCTGCTCGGCGATGCGGAAGCACTGCCCTTCGTCGCCGACGCGTTCGACCGCTACGTGTCGGCCGGCAGCATCGAGTACTGGCCCGACCCACAGCGCGGGATCGCCGAGGCCTACCGCGTGCTGCGGCCGGGCGGCGTCGGCGTCGTGATCGGCCCGGTGCGGCCGGCCGGCCGGCTCGCGCGGCGGCTTGCGGACACCTGGATGCTGTTCCCGGAGGAGCGCGAGTACGTGGCGTGGTTCGAGCGCGCGGGCTTCGCCGACGTCAGCGTGCACCCGGTCGCGCCCGACTGGTACCGCGACCGCCGCGGGCCGTACGCGGTGGCCGTCGCCGGCACCAAGCCGGCCGCCGGGCCGTCCCCGCTGGTCCTGCCCGCGCCCGCCGAGCAGCTCGACGCGCCGCTGGGCGCGCGCGAGCGCCTGCGGGTGGCCGTCCGCTTCGCGCTCGGCTCGCTCGCGGGCCTGGCGTTCGTCCCGATCGCGGTCGCGATGACGCTGCGCGCCCGCTGGGAGCGTGCGCGATGAGCTTGCGAGCGCGGAGCGGCCGCGCACCGTGACGACTCCCGCCGCCGCGCTGCGCCGCCGGACCGGCGTGCTGGGCGCGCTTGACGTGCTGTGGCGCTTCTCGCGCCCGCACACGCTGATCGGCACGTTCGTGAGCGCGACCGGGCTGTACCTGATCGCCGTCCACGAGCTGGCGGGATCGGGGCTCGACCAGCTGTTCTGGGTGATGGTCGCCGGCACCGGGGTGAACGTCGCGATCGTCGGCGTCAACCAGATCACCGACGTCGAGATCGACCGGATCAACAAGCCGCACCTGCCGATCGCGGCGGGCGAGCTGTCGGTCGAGGCGGCGTGGCGGGTCGTCGCGGTCGCCGCCGTGATCCCGATCGCGCTCGGCGTCACCCAGGGCGCGCTGGAGACGGCCGCGGTCGTCGGCGCGCTCGTCGTCGGCGGCGCGTACTCGCTCCCGCCGGTGCGCCTCAAGCGCTACCCGATCGCCGCCGCGCTGTGCATCTCCGGCGTGCGCGCCACGGTGGTCAACCTCGGCATGTACGGGCACTTCAGCCTCGTGTTCGGCGGCGCGCTGACGATCGCGCCGTCGGTGTGGGCGCTGACCGCGTTCGTGCTGCCGTTCTCGTTCGCGATCGCGGTGCTCAAGGACGTGCCGGACATCCGCGGCGACCGCCACTACCGGATCGCCACCTTCACGGTCCGGCTCGGGCCGCAGCGCGCGGCCCGGCTCGGCATCGGCGCGCTCGTGCTCGCCTACGTCGGGATGATCGTCCTCGGGCCGCTGCTCGTCGACGACGCGCAGCCCGTGGTCCTGGCCGGAGGTCACGCCGTCGCGCTCGCGCTGCTGCTCGGCTGGGCGCGGCGCGCCGATCCGGCGGATCCCGCTGCGTTCACGGCGTTCTACATGCGCGTCTGGGCGCTGTTCTTCGTCGAGTACGCGCTCGTCGCGGCCGCCGTTCTGGCCACGTGACCAACGTGTTTCCGCGCGTCTAGGACATGGTGAACGCTTTCCCCCTGCACAGCTTGGACCAGTGGGTGAAGAACCGGTTTGTTCGATGGACACTTTGTAGTGGACGTGGCGCGTTCGGGGGAGTAGTCTGCGCCGCGATGTCGCTGGCTTATAACGCCGAGCGGCGGCGACAGACCCTGGCGGGGCCGCCGTCGCAGACTGCTGGTCGCTTCGGCCGCACCGGTGGTTCTGCCGCCGCCAACACCATCACCGCCAGTCAGGCGCGCGCCGCACGCCAGCGCGAGGCGCGTCGTGACGAACAGGCCGTCTCGGCCTGGCTTCGCGAGCTCGCCGGGCGCCCGCGCTAGTACCGGTTTCGGAGGTGCGCGCGGTCGCCCGGCGCTCGCCGAGCGCCGGAACCGTGCGGACGTCCGAACGCGGGTCCTTCGGCGCCCGGCAGTTCGCCCCTCCACCGTCGTTTCACGAGCCGTGCCCTCGGGCACGGTTTCATATAGGAACACGACATCTTTCCGAGGAGAGCCATGACACCCCTTCAGCAGCTGGCCGAAGCCGGCCAGAGCGTCTGGATCGACTACCTCTCGCGCCCGTTCGTCCAGGAGGGCGGCCTCGCAGGCGCTCATCGACGACGGCGTCGCCGGCGTGACGTCGAACCCCACGATCTTCCAGGGCGCGATCGCCGAGGGCGACGCCTACGACGAGCAGATCAAGGCCGATCACCGAGACCGAGACCGAGCCGAAGGAGATCTTCCTCGCGCTCGCGCGGGACGACATCCGCGCCGCGTGCGACCAGCTGCGCCCCGTCTGGGACGCCGGCAACGGCAAGGACGGCTGGGTCTCGCTCGAGGTCGACCCCAACCTCGCGCACGACACCCAGGCCACGATCGACGAGGCCAAGCGCCTGCACGCGCTCGTCGACAAGCCGAACCTGTTCATCAAGATCCCCGCCACGCCCGAGGGCCTGCCCGCGATCGAGGAGACGATCGCCGCCGGGATCCCCGTCAACGTCACGCTGATCTTCTCGCTCGAGCGCCACCGCGCGGTCGCCGAGGCGTACATCCGCGGCCTCGAGCGGCTGATCGAGAGCGGCGGCGACCCGTCGAAGATCGCGTCGGTCGCTTCCTTCTTCGTGTCGCGTGTCGACACCGAGGCCGACCGCCGGCTCGACGAGATCGGCGGCCACGACGAGCTCAAGGGCACGCTGGCGATCGCCAACGCCAAGCTCGCCTACGTCACCTACCAGGAGCTGTTCGCCGGCGAGCGGTGGGCGAAGCTCGAGCAGGCCGGCGCCACCGCGCAGCGCTGCCTGTGGGCGTCGACGTCGACGAAGAACCCCGAGTACCGCGACGTGATCTACGTCGAGGAGCTGATCGGCCCCGACACCGTGAACACGATGCCGCGCGAGACCGTCGAGGCGTTCCAGGACCACGGCAGCGTGGAGATGACGCTCACGCGCGACGTGGACAGCGCCCGCGGCATCTTCGACGCGTTCAAGGAGGCGGGCATCGAGTACGACGACGTGGTCGACACGCTCGAGCGCGAGGGCGTCGAGAAGTTCGCGAAGTCGTTCCAGCAGCTGTTCGCCGACATCGAGGCCAAGCGCGACGCGCTGGTGGCGGCCTGATGGGCGAGCGGACCGAGTTCCGGCGGGAGCTGGGACAGCAGCTGCGCGTGGACTCGGTCCGCGCCAGCGCCGCGGCCGGCTCCGGCCACCCCACCTCGTCGATGTCGGCCGCCGACCTGATCGCCGTTCTGATCGACGGTCACCTGCGGGTCGACGACCACCTGATCTTCTCCAAGGGCCACGCGTCGCCGCTGTACTACTCGATGCTCAAGGCGACGGGGAGGATCGACGACGCCGAGCTGCTGACGTTCCGCAAGCTCGGCTCCCGCCTCGAGGGGCACCCGACGCCGCGCATCCCGCCGACCGACGTCGCCACCGGCTCGCTCGGCCAGGGCCTGCCGATCGCGGCCGGCGTGGCGCTCGCCGGCAAGCGCCTCGACCGCCAGCCGTACCGCGTGTGGTGCCTGTGCGGCGACTCCGAGATGGCCGAGGGCTCGATGTGGGAGACGATCCAGCACGCCGGCTGGGAGGGCCTGGACAACCTGGTCGCGATCATCGACGTCAACCGGCTCGGGCAGACGCGCGAGACGATGCTCGGCTGGGACCTCGACGCATATGTGGCGCGGCTCGAGGCGTTCGGCTGGCACGCGCTCGCGATCGACGGCCATGACGTCGACGCGATCGAGGCCGCCTACGCCGATGCGGAGGCGATGCGCGGCCAGCCGACCGTCATCGTCGCCCGCACGCTGAAGGGCCGCGGCGTCGATGCGGTCGAGGACCTGCCCGGCAAGCACGGCAAGCCGCTCGACGATCCCGAGGCGGCGATCGCCGAGCTCGGCGGCGAGCGCGACCTGTCGGTGCAGCTCGCCCCGGCCGCCGGCGGGACGAAGCACGTCTTCGACGCCCCCGGCGGCGAGCTGCCCAGCTACGAGCTCGGTGACGAGGTCGCGACGCGCAAGGCGTACGGTGAGGCGCTCGCCGCGCTCGGGTCGATCCGCGGCGACGTCGTGGCGCTCGACGGCGAGGTCTCCAACTCCACGCATTCGGAGGACTTCCGGGCCGCGCACGAGGACCGCTACTTCGAGATGTTCATCGCGGAGCAGCAGCTGATCGCGGCCGCGGTCGGCTTCCAGGTTCGCGGCTGGGTCCCGTTCGCCTCGACGTTCGCGGCGTTCCTGAGCCGGGCCTACGACTTCGTCCGCATGGCGGCGATCTCGCGCGCGAACATCCGGCTCGCCGGCTCGCACGCGGGCGTGTCGATCGGTGAGGACGGGCCTTCGCAGATGGCGCTCGAGGACATCGCCTCGTTCCGCGCGATCCATGGCTCGACCGTCCTGCACCCGAGCGACGCCAACCAGACCTCGACGCTCGTCGGCGAGATGGCCGACACCGACGGCGTCGTCTTCCTGCGCACGCTGCGCGGCAAGACGCCGGTGCGCACGCCCGCGGGCGAGGCGCGGATCGGCGGGAGCCGCGTGGTGCGCGACGGCGACGACGTGGCGATCATCGCCTGCGGCATCACAGTCGACGAGGCCGCCAGAGCGGCCGAGGCGCTCGCCGGCGAGGGCGTCGATGCCCGCGTGCTCGACTGCTACTCGATCAAGCCGATCGACACCGAGGCGGTCCGCACGGCGGCGCGCGAATGCGGTGCCGTGATCACCGTCGAGGACCACTGGCCCGAGGGCGGGCTCGGCGACGCCGTGCTCGAGGCGCTGGCCGAGGCCGAGGATCGGGGGTGGGTGGGGTCGTATACCAAGCTCGCGGTGCGCGAGATGCCGGGCTCGGGCACGCCCGAGGAGCTGCTGCACGAGGCGGGCATCGACGCCGAGGCGATCGCCGCCGCCGCGTGCGCGGTCAGTCCGATTCGTCGCTGACGATGTCGTCCGCCGGGAGCTCCTCGGCGGCGTGGACGCTGCACAGGAACGGGCCGCCCGCCTCGCGGGCGGCCTCGATCTCGGCCTGCGTGAGGTGGGCTCCGCATACCGAGCAGGTCTGCTCGAGCGTGTCTTCGAGGCTGCGCTCTTCGAGGTCCATGCCGCCGTTATAGCGAGTCGGGCAGCGTCTGCTCCAGCTCGACGACGCCGGCGAACAGGTCGCCGTGCTCGGCGACCCGCTCCAGCACCTCCGCGGCGGTGAAGACGAGGTCGTCCGGATCGCGCGAGTCGGTCACCGCCTCGACCTCCTCCCAGCGCAGCGGCGTCGACACGGTCGGTTGCGGCCGCGCCCGCAGCGAGTACACGTTGACCGTGGTCTTGAACGAGGTGTTCTGGCTCCAGTCGACGAACACCTTGCCGCCGCGCACCGACTTCTTCATCTCGGACACGACGAGGTCGGGGCGCCGCCGCTCGAGCAGCTCGGCGAGCCCGCGCGCGAACGGGCGCGTCACGTCGTACGAGCTCGGTGTGTTGAGCGGTACGTACACCTGCATCCCCTTCGACCCGGAGGTCTTCGGGAACGCCTGCATGCCGAGGTGGGCGAAGATCATCCGCAGCTCGAGCGCCACCTCGGCGCACTCGACGATCGTCGCCGGCGGGCCGGGATCGAGATCGAACGCGATCACCCGCGGGCTGTCGTATCCCTCGGCCAGCGCAAGCGACGTGTGCAGCTCGAGGTCGGCGAGGTTCGCGAGCCACACCAGCGTCGGCAGGTCCTCGCAGAGCACGAAGTTGATGTCGCCGATGCGCGCGGTCTGCACCCAGTCGGGCGCGTGCGACGGGCACTGCTTCTCGTAGAAGTACGGATGGTCGACGCCGTTCGGGTAGCGCTTGAGCGTCAGCGGGCGGCCGCGCAGGTGCGAGCAGCAGCGCCGGCGACACGCGCGTGTAGTAGTCGATGACGTGGCCCTTCGTGAAGCCGGCGTCGGGATACAGCACCTTGTCGAGGTTCGACAGCGACAGCGTCCGGCCGGCGACCTCGATCTCCTGGCGCTTGGCGACGGGCACCCGCCGGAAGGTACTAACAGTCCAGCTCGAACCAGACGGTGGTGCGGGGCAGACTCTCGACGCCCCACCGGCTCGCCAATGCCTCGACGAGGTTGAGCCCGATGCCGCCACCGCCGGTCAGGTCGGCCGTGCGCTGCACGGGCTTGCCGTGCGTCCCGTTCGGGTTCGCGACCTCGACCCGCAGGCCGCGCCGCTGCCCCTCCAGCATCAGGTGCAGGAGCGTGCCGTCGCCGGCGCCCCCGTGTCTCACGCCGTTGGCGATCAGCTCGGTCACGAGCAGGGAGACGTCGGCGATCAGGTTCGACGGCATCCGGCCGTCGAGCTCGCTCTCCACGAGCCGTCGGCCGCGAGCCGCGGCGCTGGGGCCGCCCGACAGATCGACGTCCATGGAGAAGGCCTCCACAAGTCCAGTCCTTCCCGTCAGACCGCTGACCGTAGCGTCAGAGTCATCTCGCCGTCGGCATACTGACTGCTGACCGCGAGTTTGAACAGGACAACGTTGTCGGATCGTCAGATCGCATCACTGATCGAACTGGACCCGGACCTTGGAGTCCTGCTCAGTGAGCGTCGCGTCGGCGCGGCCAGTCGTGACCTGCGAGTGGGCGTGTACGTGTTGGAGGCAGGACCGTGGGACGCCACGAAGCTCTCCGGCACGAGTCCCGAGCACATCGGCCTGCTGGTGCTCGACGGCGTGCTCGCGCGCGAGGTGCTGGTCTCGGACACGGTCAGCACCGAGCTGCTCGGCCCAGGCGACGTCGTGCGGCCGTGGCACCTGCAGGAGCGGGCCTCGCTGCTGCAGTACACGGTGCGCTGGAACGTGCTCTCCCGCACCCGGATCGCGTTGCTCGACCGGCGGCTCGCCGGCCATCTCGCCTCGTTCCCGGAGGTGAACGCGGCGATCATCGACCGCCTCAACGAGCGCGCGCTCCGGCTCAGCGTGACGCAGGCGATCTCGCAGCTGAACCGGGTCGACCGCCGGCTGCTCGCCCTGTTCTGGCACCTCGCCGAGCGCTGGGGGCGCATGACCTCCGACGGCGTCGCGTTGCCGATGACGCTCTCGCACCGGATGCTGGGCCAGCTCGTCGGCGCGCGCCGGCCCACGGTGTCGACCGCGCTGGGCGGGCTCGTCAAGGAGGGTGAGGTGCGCCGGCGCGAGGACGGGACGTGGCTGCTGACCGGCTCGCCTGTGGGCCTGCCGGCTCCCGCCGTCGAGCGCGTGATCCCCATGCGCCGGCGGCTGCTGCCGCCCGAGTTCACGGCAGAGCTGGCGAAGCGCGACGGCGATCCCGCTCCGATCGTGACGTTGACGCAACGCGCGAGCCCGCCGGAGCAGCCCGTGCGGGTCAACGCGGTCGAGCTGAGAGCCGTCCTGGAACGCCTGCGCGAGCAGGCCGAGACGCAGGTGTCCCAGATGCAGGCATCGCTGGAGCACACGACGCGTCTGGCGCAGGACTCGAGCGAGCTCCGCGAGCGCTGCCGACTCACCCGCTCGGGGCACCGGCGCGCCGCCGGCCTGACGCGCTCCTAGCCGCTGCGCCGCTCGCCGGCGATCCGGCGCGCGTGCTCGGCATGCTGTTCCTGAAGCTGTTGCGCCTGCCGGTGCGCTGTCGCGGCGAGCTCGTGCGTCGCCGCCTCGCGCTCGTGCACGGCGCGGGCTCGGTCGCTCGCCGCGTTGGCCGCCTCCTCGCGGGCGCGAGCCGCGCGCCGGCTGGCCGCCGCCGACCGCTCGCTCGCGAGGCGGGCACGCTCGAGGGCGATGCGCTCGAGCTCGGTCACGACGCCTTCAGTCACGATGTCCGTCCTGGTCACCGGGTGACCCGTCCTCCATCAGCAGGATGGCGCCCCGCACGCTGTCGCCGTCGCTGTCCAGTGACACGAGCGGAACGATCGTCGTGGCGCACTCGATCGCGCGTCCGCGGCGGTTCACCGCCTCCACGATCGACATCTCGCGCTCGCTCGCCCCGCCCAGTACCGCCCGCAGCGGCTGCGCGAGCTGCTCGGTCGGCAGGCCGATGTCGAGCGAGAGCAGGTGATGCTCGATCGCCTCGTCCTGCCGCAGGCCCCAAAGGTCCTCGGCCCGGTGGTTCCAGACCTGGACGCGCTGCTGACCGTCGACGACGGCCACGCCGATGCCCAGCGACGCGAGGATCGCCTCGAGGAACTCATTGACGCGGTTGAGATCGGACGTACGGTCGCGCAGCTCGTCGTTGATCGTCTCCAGCTCCTCGTTCGTCGACTGGAGCTCCTCGTTCATCGTCTCGAGCTCCTCGTTGGTCGACTGGAGCTCTTCGTTCGTCGTCTGCAGCTCCTCGTTCGCGGACTGGAGCTCCTCGTTGGTCGTCTCGAGCTCGTCGATCGTCGACTGCAGCTCCTCGTACGCGAGCTCGAGATCCCGCCGGTTTCCCTCGAGCTCGAGCTGGAGCCGCGCGTAGCGGCTGACGTCCTCGAACACGATGCTGACCCCGTACGCGGCGCCGCCGTCCGGCAGCAGCGGCACGACCGTGATGTCGAGCGTGCGCTCCTCGCCCTTCGCGGGCTGGTAGCGCACCTCGCCGACGGAGACGCGGCGCCGCTCGCGCATCGCCTCGTCGACGGGTCCGCGCAGCTCGACGGGCAGATACGAGAGCTCGATGTCCTGGAACGGGCGCCCGAGATCGGCGGCCCCGATGCCGAACAGCGCGCGGGCCGGGAGGTTGGCGAACGTGAGGATGCTGCCGCGCGACACGATGATGTGCGGGTGGGGCCCGATCTCCAGCGCGGAGTCGCGGCTCGCCCGCTCGTCCTCCGACACCGGGAGGTCGATCGCATCCGCATCGCCGGCGGGCGCGCCGAGCCGGCCCTGCAGCGGGGGCGGACGCTCGAGCTTGCGGAAGATCCGGCGGTTGATGTCCACCGCCGCGAAGACGTCGCGACGCGAGATCATCATCTCGGACTTGCCGAGCATGAGCACGCCGTGGTCGCGCAGCGCGAAGTGGAAGTGACGCAGGATCCGCCCCTGCGTCTCGGCCGTGAAGTACATCAGCGTGTTCCGGCAGATCAACAGGTCCAGGCGGGAGATCGGCGCGTCGGACACGAGGTTGTTGCGGCCGAAGATCACCGTCCTGCGGAGGTCCTTGCGGAACGCCAGCCGCTGGTCCGCGCGCTCGAAGTACCTGCCGCGCAGGTCCTCCGGGACCCCTTCGATCTGCTTGTGCGTGTAGATCGCCTGGCGGGCGACGTTCAGCGCCCCCTCGTCGATGTCGGTGGCGTAGATCTTCACCCGCTCGTGGTAGCGCTCGTCGCCGAGCAGCTCCGCCAGCACGATCGCGGCCGTGTAGGCCTCCTGCCCGGAGGCGCAGCCCGCGCTCCAGACGCGGATCGGCTCGTCCTCGCCCTTCACCGCGAGCAGCTCCGGGAGCACCTCCTCGCGCAGGTGCTCCCAGGCCTCCGGGTCGCGGAAGAACTCGGTGACGTTGATCAACAGCGTGTCGAACAGCTGCTCGTACTCGTCGGGGTGCACCTCGAGATAGTCGAGGTAGTCGCCGTAGCTCTGGCAGCCGATGGTGTCCATGCGGCGCCGGAACCGGCGCTCGAGGCTCGTGCGCTTGTAACCCGTGAAATCGAAGCCGCGCGAGCGCTTGAGGAAGTCCAGCAGGGCCTCGAACGCCGAGTCGCTCACTCAGCCACCCGAAGGTCGAGCGCGTGAGCGGTCGCCGGACGTCCCGAGCGCGCGGCGGATCAGCTCGGCGCGGTTGAGGGCGTCCTCAGCGGCGCCGGTGAAGTGGGCCTGCAGCCGTGGGCGCCGGTCGCCGTGCCGGGCGGCGACGCGGCCTAGGAACTCGGCCCGCTCCTCGAGCGCCTCGAGGGCGGACCACAGCGCCGCCTCGACCGCGCTCCCCTGCTCGATGACCAGCGCGTCCTCCGAGTAGCTGTGGCCGACGCGACACGTGTAGCGGACGGCCTCGCCCTCGTCGACCTGCCAGAGCGGGCCGTTGCATTCGGGGCAGGTGAACGGGCTCGGAGGCCCGCCGGGGCGCTCCGCCGATTCCGCGAGCGGGTCATCGACCTGCATGACCGGTGCCGCGATGATCGCCACCGGCTCGACCAGGCGCACGAGCTCCCGGCCGATGTCGGCGGCATCGAGCACCGCATCGGCATCGCCGACGGCGCGCAGGGCGCTCTCCGGCATGCTCGCCACGGTCGCGTCGTCCGGATCCTGGATCACGACGACGCCGCCGGCCTGCCGGACGGCACGCGCACCGGCGCTGCCGTCCCCGAGCGCACCGGACAGGATCACCGCGATCGATCGGGAGCCGTACGTGGCCGCCAGCGTGCGCAGCATCACGTCCACCGCGGGCCGCACGCCGTTCTCCTTGGGGCCGCGGTCGAGCTGGAGATGCCCGTTGGAGAGCATGAGGTGGCGGTCGTTCGGCGCCACATAGACATGCCCCGGCGCCAGGCGCTCGCCGTCCTGGGCCTCGACGACGGCAAGGTCGGTGTGGCGCCCGAGGATCGGCGCGAGCAGGCTGTGCCCGGCGGATGGCACGTGAAGCACGATGCAGGTCGCCGCGCCGAAGTCGGCCGGGAGCTGCCGCACCACGCGGATGAGGGCGTCCACGCCGCCGGCGGACGCGCCGATGCCGATCACGCGCGCCGGTGCGCCGGCCGCCTCGGCCCTGTTCGTGTCCACTACCCCAGCGTACGCCCATCGCTGTCGCGGCGGCGGAGGCGTTCAGGCGTCAGGCGGCGGCTCGGCGACGGGGAGATGCTCGTCCATGCCGGTGAGGCGGAAGACCCGCTGCACGACATCTGTGCCGGGCACGATCGCGAACGCGAAGCCGTCCGCCTTGGCCGCGGTGTCCCAGCGGATCACGAGCCGCAGGCCCGTCGAGTCCATGAACGTGAGGCGGCGCAGGTCGAGCACCACGCTCTGGGCGCCCGCCGTCCGCGCAGCGGTCAGTTCCTGCTCGACCACCGGGGCGGTGTCGAGGTCGAGCTCCCCGGCCGGCTGCACCCACCAGCGATCGCCGTCCTGGCCGGACTCGCAGTGGAAGGACTCGGGTGGCTGAAACGGTCCGTCGGTCTCGGTCACGGGCTGATTCCCCCCTCAGGGCCGGCGCAGTCTACAAGCACGGCCGGAGCCGACCGCGGCTACGGTCAGATGCGCGATAGGTGAGTGGCGGCCGCACCGCACACGCCAGTAGAACTCTCGGCACCGACCGGGCGGCCGGACAGGGAGATCCGTTGTCGACTGGCCGCGGCGCTGCGCGTTGCGGCGACCTTCCGTGCCGCCCCCTCGGGTGTCTCTCCTCGTGAGGCGGGGGGTGTGCGCCATTCACCTCCCGCCGACGGGGAGCGAGCGCCTGTGGTCGCGCCGATGACCGGTCGACGCATGCGGCCCCGGCGATCGGTGCACTAATGCCACGATGGAGCGCGACGGCGCCAGCGTGTCGCTGCACACGCGTCTGATGGCCGCAGTGGCCCGCGGCGCCCGCGCGCAGGCGGAGAGCGCCGCGCTCATGGAGCGCGCGCTGGACATGCGCATGCGCGTGGAGCGCTCGCGCGCGGCGCTGCGCGAACGGCGCGCGGAGCGGCCGCCGCCGCGCCGTGAGCGCTGACGTTCGCAATCGGACATTTGCATGCCCGCAAGCGCTTGTCATCGGGGTAGGGCACCCGCGATGCGGAACAGCGTCCTTGCGCCACCGCGCACCACGCCGGCGGGCCGCACCTCCAGCCACGAGCGTGCTCGCCGCCAGCGTGACGACCAGCGCCTCATGCACGAGACCAAGCGCGGCGACAACCGCGCGCGCGAAGAGCTGATCGAGCGCTACATGCCGCTCGCTCGCAGCCTCGCCATGCGGTACCGCCGCGCCTCCGAGCCGCTCGACGACCTCGTGCAGGTCGCCTCGGTCGGCCTCGTCAAGGCGGTCGATCGCTGGGACCCCGACCGCGGGCTGGCGTTCTCCAGCTATGCCGTGCCGACGATCCTCGGCGAGCTGCGCCGCTACTTCCGCGACGCGACATGGGACGTCCGCCCGGCACGCGACGTGCAGGAGCTGTGCCTGTCGGTCGAGGAGGCGCGCGAGGCGCTGTGGGCCGAGCTCGGCCGCTCGCCGACCGTCGCCGACATCGCCGAGCGCCTGGACCGGGCGCCCGAGGAGATCGTCGAGGCGATCCAGGCGACCGAGGGCCGCTCCGTGCGCTCGCTCGACGCACCGGTGCACGAGGAGGAGGGCGACTCGGCCAGCGCCGGCGACCTGCTCGGCAGCGACGACGCCGAGTTCGACCGCGTCGAGGCCGGCATCACGATCGAGCGGATGACGGGGATCCTCGACGAGCGCGCGCGAGAGATCCTGCGCCTGCGGTTCAAGGACGACCTGCTGCAGTCCGAGATCGCCGAGCGCGTCGGCTGCTCGCAGATGCACGTCTCGCGCATCATCCGGTCCTCGCTCGAGCGCCTTTACGCCTACGGCACGAAGGAGTGACATGGAGGTCCCGACGACACCCGTGACGCCCGAACAGCCGGTCGTGCCCGACGAGCCGATCACGCCCGTCGATCCGACACCGGACCGCGAGGCGCCCGCCACGCCCGCCGAGCCGCCGGACGCCCCGCCGCCCAACGACCCGCCGCAGCCGCAGCCCGACGAGACTTAGCCTGGATTCAGGCTTAGGCGGCGATCTTCTCGATCGCCGCCGAGCGCTCGCGCTCGTTGATCAGATCGAGCACCGCCTCCTCGAGCGCGCGGTGGTGGATCGGCAGCTCGCCGTCCTCGGCGTCGAGCGCCTCCTGCAACGGCCGTCCGATCACGAGGCCGCCGCGGTAGGCGTCGAACACGCGCGGGTCGATGTACGAGGCGCGGCACACCGCCGGCGTGTTGCCGAGGTAGTGGGCGACCTCCTTGACCGCGCGCACGATGGCGCGCTCGCGGCGCGTGTGCGTCCCCGCCACCGGCCCTGAGACCGAGAGCGCGATCGCCGCCAGAACGGTCGCGTTCCAGGTCCGGAAGTCCTTGGCCGAGAACTCCTCCGACGTCGCCTCTTTGATGTAGGCGTTGATGTCCTCGGAGCGCAGGTCGCGCCAGCGCCGCGCCCTCCTTGAAGGCGAGCAGCTCCTCGCCGCCTCCGCGGCGGCGCTTCAGCGCCGCGACGATCTCGCTCGCCACCGGGTCGACGACCGCTTGGATCCGCCGCTGGCCGCTCTTGGCCGGGTAGTCGAACACCATCTCGCCGTCGCCCGCGAGCGTGACGTGGCGCTTGCACATCGTCGCGAGGCCGTACGAGGCGTTCTGCACCGTGTACTCCTCCGAGCCGATCCGGAAGAAGCCGCGGTCGAGCAGGCGGATGGCGCAGGCGAGCACGCGCGTGCGGTCGAGCTCGTCGCCGTCGAGATCGGCGCTCGATCTGGTCGCGCAGCCGCGGCAGCGCCCGGGCGAAGCGCGCCATGTCGTCGAACTTCTCCGCGTCGCGCCGCTCGCGCCAGCGCGGGTGGTAGAGGTACTGCTTGCGGCCGGCGGCGTCGACGCCCGTCGCCTGCAGGTGCCCGGCGGCGTCGGAGCAGATCCATACGTCCTTCCACGCCGGCGGGATGCCCAGCTCGCGGATCCGCGCGATCTCGTCCGCGTCATCGATCCGGTTTCCGTCGTGGTCGAGATACTCGAATCCCTTGCCGCGTCCGCGGCGGCGGATTCCCGGTCCCGAGCAGTCGGATCGGCGTATACGACTCACCCCTGGAGTCTTCCCGGTGCGCGGAGGATTAAGCTTGCGCCGCGATGCCCAGCCTCGACTTCCAGACCAACCGGAACGGGACAGTCGCGGTGATCGTCGCGACCGGTGAGCTGGACCTGTCGGGGGCCGCCGTGCTGGAAGCCGAGATCGAGCGTCTGGCCGCCGAGCCCGACCTCGGCACCGTCGTGCTGGACATGCGCGGCCTCGAGTTCATGGACTCGAGCGGGCTGCGGCTCGTGGTCCTCGCGGACATGCGCGCACGCGAGGCGGGCCGCCGGTTCGCGCTCGTCCGCGGCACCGAGACCGTCCATCGCGTGTTCGAGATCACGCGCATGAGCGAGCGGCTGGACTTCGTCTCCGATCCGGAGGAGGTCCGCGGGTGAGGCTCGAGCGCGAGCTCTCCGTCACGCCCGAGGCCGCCGCCGAGGCCCGCCACGCGCTCGGCGACATCGCCGACGTCCTGCCCGGCGGCCGCGCGCGGGACGTCCGCCTGCTGGTCTCCGAGCTCGTCACCAACGCCGTCCGCCACGCCAACCTCGACACCGGCGACCTCATCCTGCTCGTGATCGAGCTCGTCGACACCCAGCTGCGGGTCGAGGTGCACGATCCCGGCGGCGGTTTCGTACCGACCTCGCCATCGCCCGATCCGGCCCGCCCATCGGGCTGGGGGCTCTACCTGGTCGCCGAGCTGGCCGACCGCTGGGGCGTCGAGTCCGACGAGCGCACGCTCGTCTGGTTCGAGCTCGACCGCGCCGCCGCGGCGGCTTAGTCCTCGATGCGGAAGTGGCGCGTCACGCTCACGCGGTTGCGGCCGCGCTGGGTGAGCGTCACCTGCGCCGTGTAGCGGCCGGGTCGTAGTCCTCGCAGCGACACGAGGCGCACATGCACGCTCTTGCCGGGCAGGATCTTCGTCGCGGCGATCCCGCTGCTGCGCCCGCCGCGCGGGCCGGAGACGAACACGTCGCCGCCGACCGGATCGATCGTGTTGCCGAGGTTGCGCACGCTGAGCGTCAGCCCGCGGCCGCCGAGGCCGACCGCCCCGGCCCGCAGCCGCAGCGTGCGCGCCGCGGGCGCCGGCCGGTAGCGCAGCGTGCCGATCAGCCGGTAGGCGACGGTGATGCCCTTGCGCGTGTGCGCCGGGCGCCCGAGGACCTCGAGCGCGCCGTACAGCGAATCGCGCTCGGGGACGCGCCTCAGCGTCACCGCGACGTCGCGGCGCTCCCCCGCGCCGAGCGTGAACGCGGTATCGCTCACGCGCACGAAGCGGCCGAGCGTGCGGCGCCGGTCGGCCGCGACCGACCCTTCGCCGCCCTGCCGCCACGGCCGCGGCGTCATCGTGATCCGCAGCTCGCGCTTGGTGTGGTTGGCGATCGTCACGGTGTCTGCCGCGCCGGGGCGCGCGGTCCGCTCGACCGTCGCCGGCGTCAACGACAGCGCGCCGGACAGTGCGGCGGTGAGCGCGAGTGCCCCGATCACGGCGCGTCGGGGGAAAGCGTGATCAGGACGGTCTTGCTGTAGCCCCCGCGCTCCGTGCGGCCGACCCGCTGCCGCAGCCGGACCACCGCGCGCTCGTTCGCCATCGCGGTCGTCCACCGCTCGAGCTGCGGCTCGACCGGAGCGTCGAGCGCGGCGAACGCGCCGCCGGCACGCGCCTCGAGCGGCGCCCGCAGGAGCGCCGCCGCGCTCACCATGCGGCCGAGCGCGCGGCCGTCGGCGACGTCGCCGTCGGCGACGCTGAGGCCGGCGCGGCGGTCGGTCGAGGTGACGCGGGCGCGGATCGCCAGCTCGTACGCGCCCGCGCGGGCGAACCGGGCGAATCCGCGCACGTCGTCGAGCGCCAGCGCCAGGAAGCTCGGCACCGTGCCGCCGACCGGTACCTGCGCCGCGCGTGCGCGCCGCGCCACCCGCACCGGCATCCGCACGCGGATGACGTGGGTGGGTGGGGACCCTGTCCGCACGCGGAACACGAGCACGCGGCTGGAGCGCACCGCGAGCCGCGCCGCGAACCGGCCGTGACGGCCGGTCTTCAGCCGCCGCGCACTGACCACGTGGCCGGCGACGACGTGACGCAGCTCGACCGTCGTGCCGCGCTTCGCCGCCCGGCGCCTGCCGTCGATCCGGCAGGTCAGCGTCCCGCGGTAGAGGTAGTTGCGCCCCCGGAGGAGCACCGGTACGCCGCGGCGGATCCGCAGCGGCGCCGTGACGAGCGAGACCGACAGGCGCGGCGCGCGGCAGGTCCCCTCGGCCTCGTGCCCCTTCCGCCACGCCACCGCCACCGCCAGTGCCCGGCTGCCCGGTCACGGCGCCGCTGCCGACGGTCACCGTCACCGAGTCGTGGTGCTCCGGCGGCGTGTTCGCGACGGTGATCGCCTGATCGACGAGCGTCGTGGCGTTGCCGGCCACGTCGGCGACGACGACCGTGAGCACGTGCACGCCGTCCGGCACCGTGGTCGTGTCGACGTCGAGCGTCAGCGTCGCCACCGCGACGCCGCTCGGATCGAAGTCCGCGGCGGCGGCGGGCTCGCCGTCCAGGGCCGCGCTCGCGCGCTCGAGCCCGGTGCCGCCGTCGGTCGCCAGCACCGACAGGTGCAGCACGCCCGCCGCCTGGCTCTGCACGCCGCCGACCGCGCCGTCGGGCGGCTGCTGATCGGGGTCCCGAGCCACGGCCGCAGGCGCGGCAGCGAGTGCCGCCGCGATCGCGACGAGAACGACCAGGCGACCGGCCATCCGCCCGAACCAACCAGACCGGCGGATGGCGGTCAAGACTAGGTGTGGAGACCCATCAACACCTCGACGACGAGTTGGTCGAGGCGCTCGTTGTAATAGCCGCGCGTGGCGAGCTCGTCGAGCGCGTCCGCCTCGGCCTTGAGCGATTCGGCCCCGCCCTCCGTCCCCGATCGAGCGGGCAGCGCGAGATCTGGCGCGCCCGCGGCCGCCAGCGCCTCCTTGACGGCCGGCAGCTCGTCGAACGCGGCGGCGCGCTCGGCGAGCGCCGTGTACGTGCGCATGCACCCGGCGGCGAAATCCCACACGCCCTCGGGGTTCTCGTTGCGGTACGCGTGCGCGTCGAAGTGCCGGGGCCCGGAGTAGCCGGCGCGCTCGAGCAGCCGGACGAGCAGGAAGGCCTCCTTGAGATCCTCGGCGCCGAACCGGAAGTCCTGGTCGTAGCGGCCGATCCGCTGCGCGTTGAGGTCGATGTGGAACAGCTTGCCCGCCCACAGCGCCTGCCCGACGGCGTGGTGGAACGACAGCCCCGCCATCGTGTCGTGCGCGACCTCCGGGTTGAGGCCGACGAGGTCGGGCTTGTCGAGCGTGGTGATGAAGTGCAGCGCGTGGCCGACGGTCGGCAGGAAGATGTCCCCGCGCGGCTCGTTCGGCTTGGGCTCGATCCCGAACCGCAGCCCGTAGCCGTTGCTCTCCGAGTAGTCGACGAGCACGTTGACCGCCTCGCGGTAGCGCTCGAGCGCGTCGCGCGGGTCCTTCGCCGCGCCGACCTCGGTGCCCTCGCGCCCGCCCCAGAACACGAACACCTCGGCGTTGAGCTCGGCCGCCAGGTCGATCCCCCGCATCGCCTTTCCGATCGCCGCGCGCCGCACCCGGCGGTCGTTGGACGTGAACGCGCCGTCCTTGAACACCGGATGACGGAACAGGTTGGTCGTCCCCATGCCGACGCCCATGCCCGCCTCGTCGAGCGCGGCCTTGAAACGGGCGACGATCTTGTCGCGCTCCGCGGCCGATGTGCCCCACGGGATCAGGTCCTCGTCGTGGAGGCTGACGCCCCAGGCACCGAGCTCGCCGAGCTTCTTGACCGAGTCGACCGGGTCGAGCGGCTCGCGGGTCGGCCAGCCGAAGGGATCGAGTCCAGGGTTGCCGACGGTCCAGAGACCGAATGTGAAGCGCGGGGCAGCATTCGTTGGGGACATGGTCGAATCCTCTCACGGACACGGCCCAACCGGCGACCGCGGGGAGGCGGCCGCCGGCTGAACCCATCCGTTACCGCCGGAGCACGACGGCCTTGCGCAGCGTCTTGCTGCCGTCCGCGCTGCGGATCGTCAGCACGAGCGTCGCCCGCACGCTGCGCACGTGCGCCTTGCGCATCGCGGCCACCAGGTTCCGGCGCACCGAGCGATCGAGCTTGAGCACGATCTTGCGCGAGTGGCCGGCCGACACCCGCCGGGCGTTGGACTTGCCGAGCCGCTGGCCCTTGAGCTTGAGCACCGACGTGACGCGGCACTTGCTCTCGCACCTGACCTTGTAGCGCAGGCCGCGCTTGATCACGCCCGTGACCGCGTACCGCTTGCTCAGCCGCACCAGCGGCTGGCTCTCGCTCTCGCCCGCGAGGCCGCCCTCGTCTTCCGGCGCGAGCGGGTGCGGCTGGCTGACCGTCGTCTTCGGGCTGACGACGACCTGCACCGTCGCCGTGGCCGACTTGCCGCCCGGATCGGTGACCGTCACCTTGGCGTTGTAGGTGCCCGGCTGCGTGTAGGTGTGGGTCGCCGCGGTGCCGCCCGCCTGGACGCCGTCGCCGAAGTCCCACACCGACAGCAGCTGGTCACCGTCCGGATCGGACGCCGCCGAGCTGAACCGCACCACCAGCGGCGCCTTGCCGCTCTTCGGGTCGGCCAGCGCCTCGACGGTCGGGGCGTTGTTGCCGGGCGGGTTGTTCACCGTGATGGTGATCTCCTCGCTCGTCGTCGACGCGCCGCCCGCGTCGGTCACCGTGACCTTCGCCTTGTAGGTGCCCGGCGTCTTGTACGTGTGCCGGACGTTGCGGCCGAACTGCGCACCGGTATCACCGAAGTCCCAGCGGTAGACCAGCGCGCTCTCCGGCCCGTCGGGATCGATCGCCTGGGCCTGGAAGCGGACCTCCAGCGGCGCGTCGCCCGCGATCGGGTCGGCGGCGGTCTCCACCATCGGGACCTGGTTGCCGGCGGCGTTGACCGTCACCTGGACGGTGTCGGTGCCGGTGTGCCCGGCCGGATCCTTGACCGTGACCGTCGCCGTGTAGATGCCCGGCTTGGTGTACGTGTGCGCCGGGTTGGAACCGAGCGCGCTGCCACCGTCGCCGAACGTCCACTTGTAGAGCAGGGCGTCGCCGTCGGGGTCCGCCGCCGTCGAGGAGAACTGCACCTGGAGCGGCGCGTTGCCCGTCGTCGGGTCGGCGAAGCCCTGGACCACCGGGGCGCCGGCCTGCGTCGCCCCGCATTCCGTGGACGGGGCCGCTCCCGCGCTCACCTCGATGCCGCCGAGGATGTGCTTGAGGAAGTTGGCCTCGGTCCACGAGTCGTCGGTGTGACCCATGCCCGTGTACCACGACCGGCCGCCCTCGTAGCGATGGCACCACGAGATCGGGTGATCGTCATCCGTCGTGTTGCCGTCGTCCTCGTCGTACGTCGACTCGTCGAGCGAGATCAGGACGTGGACGTTGGGCCGCGGGCTGTAGTCGGTGCCGCCGCCGCCGACCTGCGGGCTGTCCGGCGATTGGTAGTTGTACCACTCGTCCATCGCGGTCCCAGCGCGGCGCCGGGAGCCCCTGCGTCGAGTGGTCGATCGTGTCCTCCACGACCACCGTGGCCGGCCGACCGCCGTTCGGCAGCGTGCCCGCCGGGTGGTTGCGGAACGACGCGCCCACGAGGTGCGTGTAGAACGGCCACGCGTACTCGGTGTCCGCCGCCGCGTGGATGCCCGTGTAGCCGCCGCCGGCACGGATGTAGCGCTCGAAGGCGGCCTGCTGGGTGTCGTTGAGGACGTCGCCGTCGTCGACAGCCAGATCACCGTGTCGTAGTGGCTGAGGATGTCGTCGCGGAACACCGTGGCGTCCTCGGTGTGCGTCAACCTGGAAGTTGTTGTCCGCACCGAGCTGCTCGATCGCCGTGATTGCCGGGACCGATCGAGCTGTGCCGGAAGCCCGCCGTCTTGGAGAAGACGAGCACCCGGAAGCGAGCCGTCGTGTTGTCCGGCTCGAGGACGTTGACCGTCACGTTGCGCGTCGCGGTCCCGCCCTTGCCGTCGCTGACCGTGAGCTTGGCGGTCTTCTCGCCAGGCGTCGTGTAGGTGTGCGTCGGGTTCTGCGCGGTCGAGGCGGCCGAGCCGTCGCCGAAGTCCCAGCTGTAGCTCACGGTGTCGCCCGCGTCCGGATCCGTCGCCGCGGCGTTGAACTGCACCGGCAGCGGCGCGAAGCCGATCGTCGGAGTGCCCGTCGCCGACTGGATCTGCGGCGACTGGTTCTCCGGTGGCGGCTCCTCGCAGCCACCGCGGTCGCCGTCAACCTCGAAGTAGTCGAAGTGGGCGGTGCCTCCGCCGCTGTTGACGCCGAGCGTGAACAGGCCGAAGCTCGGCTCGCTCATCGGGTTCGTCACCGGGATGTTGACGGCGTCGAAAGTCGTGCCGTCGAACGAGTACTCGGCCGCATAGCTGGTGCCCGTCTTCTTCAGGCGCAGCGTCACGGACGTCGCTCCGGCCGGGACGAGCGGATCGGCCGGCTGCGGGGACTGGATCGCACCCGCGATCTCGCTCCGCAGCTCGAGCCGGTTCAGGACCGTCTGACCGTCGTCGGAGATGATGTCGTACTTGATGTAGTTGTCATCGTCGACGCGGACCATGAGCCCGGCCTGCTCGTAGCCCTCGCTGAGCTCGGCGGCGTCGACCTTCGTCTCGATCGTCCAGTCGGCGGCGGCGTGATCGGCCGTCTGCAGGAAGAAGTTCCGCGTCGGGGCCGGATCGCCGTTGGTGTAGATGTCGCCGTTGACGGTCGTGACGTTGAGCTGGCCGCCCTGGACGGTGTACTTGGTGGCGTCCTCGCGGACGATGCCGTTCCACTTGGTCTTGTCGAGGCTCGCGCCGTCGAACTCGTCACCGGAGCCGGCCGTGCAGGTGCACGGCTGATCCGGGTCCTTGCCGTCGAGCGTGAACGAGTCGAACGAGACCGTGTCGCCCTGGCCGTCCGCCTGCGGCCCGAACGCGAACACGCCGAACGACGGAGCCGTCATCGCGTTCGTCACGGTGCCCGCCGGCGTCCAGGTGGTGCCGTCGCGCGAGAACTCGCCGGTGTAGGTGTCGCCCGCCTTCGTCAGGCGCAGCCAGAACACGGTGCCCGTGCCGGCCGCGATCTGCGGGTCGCTCGCCGGCCCGGTCGGGGTGCCGGCGACCTCGGTCCGCAGCTCGACGCGGTTGATGTGGTCCTGCCCCGCGTCGGCGATCGGGTCGAGCTTGACGTAGTTGTCGCCGTCCTTGAAGGCGATCAGGCCGCCCTGGCCGTAGCCGCCGTTCACCGCCGTGTCGACCTTCGTCTCGATCACCCAATCCGCGCCGGCGTGATCGGCCGACTGGAGGATGAAGTTGTTCGGCGCCGGCACGGTGTCCGCGGTGTAGATGTCACCGGGCTCCGTCGTGATCGTGAGGTTGCCCCCGGACACCGTGTAGGCGGCCGGGTTCTCGCGGACGATCGCGTTCCAGCGCGTCTTGTCGAGCGCCGCGCCGGTGAACTCGTCGTCGTAGCTCGGACCGGCCGAGCCGCCGCCGACGTTGTCACCGGTGAGCGTGAACGAGTCGAACGCGGCGACGGGGTTGCCCGCCCCGTCGTTGCTGAACGCGAACAGGCCGATCTTGGCGTTCGCGGGCAGCGGCGCCGCGCGGCCGACGGTCGTCCACGCGTTGCCGTCGGTCGAGTACGCGCCGGTGATGTTCGTCCCGTCGGACGTGATCCGCAGGTAGTAGTCCTTCGGGAAGCTCGCCGCCAGATTCGCTGTCGAGTCTGCGGCGTCGTTGCGGGCCGTGGCGTTGTTCTCGTAGATGTACTCGAACTTCTCCGCGAAGGCGGACCCGGACGCGTTGGTCGCGATCCGGCCGAACTTCGTGAAGTTGTCGTCGTCGCCGTAGATCACCATCCCGGCCTGCTGGTACTGGACGGTGCCCTGGAAGTTGACCTTGGTGGTCGCGACCCAGGGGCCGGCGGGCGCGTCGCGCATGACGAGGTTCTTGGCGTCGTTGCGTGTCTGGTAGATGTCGCCGGGCTGCGCCGGGATGTTCAGCGTCCCGCCGCCGACCGTCATCTGCTGGTCCTGCCGGACGACGTTCCAGCCGGCGCCCAGTGACGAGCCGTCGAAGTCGTCGACGAGGCTTCCGCCGCCACCGCCACCGACCGGCTCGTCGGGGTTGAAGCGGATCCAGTCGAAGTCGGCGACCGGGTAGGTCGGCGCCTGGTCGGACAGCGCCACCGGCCCGATCTTCGGGTTGGTGAAGCTCGCCAGGGAAGCCGGGCGGCCGACCTGGTTGAACGTCGTGCCGTCGTACGAGTAGGAGGCCCGCACGTCGGTGCCGTCATAGGTCAGGCGCACGTAGTAGGTCAGCGGAGCGTCGGCCGGGATGCCGCCGAGCTTGTCCGCCGCCTCGTTGCGCGGCTGGCCGTTGTCCTCGTAGATGAACTCGAAGTCACGGCCGGTGCCCGCGTAGATCATGTGCACCGACGCCCAGTGGTCGTCGTCCGCGTAGATCCGCAGGCCCGCCTGCTGGTAGTTGTCGGTGAGCGGCTCGGTCGTGATCTTCGCCGTCACCTCCCAGCTGGAGTCCGGCAGATCCTGGACGACGATGTTGCGGGCGCTCGTGCCCGCCTGGTAGAGCGAGCCGTTGTCGATCGGGAAGTGCAGCGCCCCGCCCGAGACGGTCGGGGGCCGCGTGTTGTCGGGCCGGATAACCTGCCAGCGGCTGGTGTCCAGCGAGTTGCCGTCGAACTCGTCCGACCGCAGGTTGTTCGCCGGGCAGTTGTCCGGCGCGGTCACCGCGACCTGCACGGTCGACGAGGCGTGCCCGCCGTCCGCGTCGGTCACGGTCAGCGTCGCGTTGTACGTGCCCGCGCGCTGGTAGGTGTAGGTCGGGTTCTGCTGCGTCGAGGTGTCGTCGCTGGTGCCGGCGACGCCGAAGTCCCACTTGTAGCTCAGCTCGTCGCCCGGCTCGGCGTCGAAGTCGGTCGCGGTGCCGGTCGAAGTGCACCGCGAGCGGCGCGGCGCCCGTCTTCGGGTCCGCGTCGGCCGCGACCTGCGGGGCCTCGGTGACCGCGGCGCCCTTGCCGACCGCCTCGAACCAGTTGACGTTGAACAGGCCGCCGGCGTCCGGGGTCGGGTTGCGTGAACACCAGGTACATCGCGTGCGTGCCGCCCGGCGGGCTGGTCAGCGGCAGGGACACGTTCGTCCAGTTCTGCCAGCCGCCGCTGTTGGCGACCGCCACGCTGCCCACGAGCAGGCCGGTGGGCGAGTCGAGGCGCACCTCGATGTTGCCGCCCGCGCCGCCCGAGGCCACGCGGAAGTTGATCGCCCGGATGTCCTTGAGGTTGACCGGGTCGTACGAGACCCAGTCGCCGTTCTCGATGAAGCCGATGTTCTTGCCGCCGCCGGTGTCCGCCGTGTCCTCGGTCTGGATGCCGGACATCGCGGTGAAGAACTCGGCCTGCTTGCGCTTCGGCGGCAGGATCGCCTCGGCGCGGCCGGTCAGCGGCGCGCTGCCGGCGGCGCCCTTGTCGGTGTAGGTCGCGTCGACGACGGTGAACACGTTCGCCGTGTCGCCGTGGCCGGTGGTCAGCAGCGTGTCGAACGTGCCCTCGCAGGCGTTCTGCTGCGACAGGCCGTGCGCGTGCTGGTCATGCCCGAGCTGCACGGTCAGCGTGACGTCGGCGCAGTTGATGCCGGAGCCGGTCGCGCCGTCCTCGGCGTCGGTGACCGAGATCTTGAACGGCACCTTGTCGCCGAACGCGGCGAACTGGCCGTTCTCCGGGAACTCGATCGTGACCTCCGGCCGCGTGTTGCCGACGACGACCAGGACGTTGTTGACCGTCGACAGGCCGCCCTCGTCGGTGACCTTCAGCACGGCGTTGTAGCTGCCGGGCGTGGTGTAGGTGTGGGTCGGGTTGGCGTCGGTCGAGTCGACCGTGCCGTCGTTGTCGAAGTCCCAGGCGAACGTGAGCGTCGGTGCCCTCGGGGTCGTTCGAGCCGGCGCTGGAGAACTGGACCTCGAGCGGCGCCGGGCCGTTGTCCGGCGTCGCCGTCGCCTTCGCGATCGGCTTGCGGTCACCGGCCGTGTAGTCGATCCGGTAGACGCCGGAGTCGGCGTTGTTGCCGCCGAAGCCGGAGCCCCACTCGATCAGGTACAGCGAGCCGTCGGGACCGAAGTCGAAGTCCATCGGCCGCTTGTAGCAACCGTTCCCGCCCGCGTCGTGCGCGCAGCCGGCCGCGCCGAGGTAGGGGAACGGGTCGACGTCGGCGACGTTGCCCGTGGCGTCGAGCGACGCGGTCTTCAGCCAGCCGTTGTTCCACTCGCCGATGAACCACTTGCCGTCATAGTACGGCGGGAACTTGGTCTTGGACGGGTTGTCCGCGTCGTAGTGGTAGCGCGGGCCGCCCATCGGGGCGCCGCCCGTGCCGAGCCCCGGGAACCGGGTGTCGGTCTCGGTGTAGCCCTCCCACGCGTCGGCCCCGATGGCCGGCGGCAGGTTGGTCAGGCCGGTGTTGTTCGGCGAGTTGTTGACCGGCGCGTCGCAGTTGAACTTGGGGCCGGACTGGCCGGTCGAGAAGTCGTAGTCGTTGTAGGCGACGTTCTGGCGGATGCAGTAGGGCCAGCCGTAGTTGCCGGCCTTCTCGAGCACGTTGAACTCGACGCTGCCCTGGGGGCCGCGGTTCGCCACGGTCGAGCCGGCGTCCGGGCCGTAGTCCGCCATCAGGACCCAGTTGGTCGCCGGGTCGACGGTGAACCGGAACGGGTTGCGGAAGCCCATGCCGTAGATCTCGGGCCGCGTGTTCGCGGTCCCCGCCGGGAACAGGTTGCCGGCCGGGATCGTGTACGTGGTGCCGACGCCGGGCGCCCCGGTCGGGTTGTCCAGCGGCTTGATCCGCATGATCTTGCCGTTGAGGTCGTTCGTGTTCGCCGCCGTGCGCTGGGCGTCCCAGAACGCGCGGCCGGGCCGCTCGTCGATCGGGTTGAAGCCGTCGGAGGCGAACGGGTTCGTGTTGTCGCCGGCCGAGATGAGCAGGTTGCCGTCGGCGTCGAAGTACAGCGAGCCGGACGAGTGGCAGCACTCGGCCGTCTGGTGCGTGTAGGTCAGGATCTGCTGCTGCGAGGCCATGTCGAGCGAGTTCCCGTTGACCTTGAAGCGGGCGACGATCTGGTTGCCCGGCGGGTCCGGCAGCGCGGTGTAGAAGAGGTAGACCCAGTGGCTGGTCTCGAAGTCGGGCGCCAGCTGCAGGCCGAGCAGGCCGTTCTCCTGGCTCTGCGACACCGGGATCGTGCCGGCGGTGACCGTCTGCTGCGTGGTCGGGCTCCAGATCTGCAGGCGCCCGTCACGCTCGATGTAGAAGACGCGGCCGTCGGGCGCGACGTCGAGCTCCATCGGGTTCTGCGTGTCGTCGTCGAGCGTGACCTTCTCGAAGTCGCTCTCGGAAGGCGGGGCCTGGCGCTGCGTGTCTCCGCAGTCGGCCGACTGGTTGCGCGACGCGGTCTCCAGGCCGCCGAGGATGTGCTTGAGGAAGTCCGCGTCCGAGTAGGACTCGATCGTGTGGCCCATCCCCGTGTACCAGATGCGGCCGCCCTCGTAGTCCGAGCACCACGAGATCGGATGGTCGTCGTCGGCGGTGTTGCCGTCGTCCTCGCCGTACGTCGATTCGTCGACGGTGGCGAGCACATGCACGTTGCTCAGGCGTGCGCTGAAGTCGGCGACCTGCGTGTTGCCGTTGACCGCCGGCTGGATCGGGCCCTGGTAGTTGTACCACTCGTCCGTGCGCGTCCAGCGGGCAGGAAGTCCCTGCGTAGAGGGCTCGTTCGTGTCGACGATGTCGACCGACGCCTGGGGCGTCCCGGCGGGATGGTTCCGGAACGAGGCCCCGATCATGTTGTTGTAGAAGTCCCAGCCGTACTCGGTGTCCGCGGCCGCGTGGATGCCGACGAACCCGCCGCCGGCGCGGATGTAGCGCTCGAACGCGGCCTGCTGGTCGTCGTTGAGCACGTCGCCCGTCGTCGACAGGAACACGACGACGTCGTACTGCGCGAGGTTCGCGTCGGTGAACTGCGCCGAGTCCTCGGTCGCGTCGACGCTGAAGTCGTTCTGCTGGCCGAGCTGCTGGATCGCCGCGATGCCCGCCGGGATCGAGTCGTGCCGGAAGCCGGCCGTCTTCGAGAACACCAGGACCTTCTCGAGCGCGTCCGCCGCCGCCGAGACGGTGACCGACCCCGTCATCCCCGGGTGGATCGTGCAGTGGAACGTGTAGGTGCCGGGCTGGTCGAACGTGTGCTCGACGGCCGTGCCGTTGGGGCTCCGCGTCTCATCGACGGACCAGTTCGAGCTGGTCGCGGTGACCGTGTGCGTCGTCTGGGCCTCGTCGAACTCCCAGCGAACCGTCTGACCTTGAGCGATCGTGACGTCGGAGGGGTTGAACCGCTGCGCTGGAGCATCCTGCGCGTCGATCGTCGCGGCCGGCCCCTGGGCCAGCGCGGCGTTTGCGGTGAACAAGCAGGCAAAAACCGCGCAGGCAGCAGTCAGCAGCGCGAACGTCGTCCGACGCATTCCCTCTCCTCCATCCCCTGATAACCGGCGTAAGGCCCCTCCCCAGGCGCCTCACTAGCTAGACTTTTGGCCAGCCGCCGGACAAATTAGTCCGCCACGCCAGCCGTGTCAACGATCAGACGATTGAGCGCGCGCAGGGGTCAGCGACACCGCCCCTCCGCAGGCGGCGTCGACGGGGGCGGCTAGGACTTCGCGGCGGCCTTCTCGGGCTCGGCGGACTTCTTGCGCGAGCCGGACTTCTTCTTCGGCGCGCTGTCGCCGTCGTCGTCGCCGGACTTGACCGCGGCGAGGGATGCCTCGAGCGCGGCCATGAGGTCCGGCACCTTGGCGGGCGCCGCGGGCTCGGGCTGGACGGCGATCTCCTCGCCGGACGCCTTCCTCTCGATCAGCTCGAGCACCTTCTCGCGGTACTCGTCGTGGTAGCGCTCGGGCTCGAAGTCGCTCGACAGCGACTCGATCAGCTGCTGGGCCATCTTGAGCTCGCGGTCGGTGGCCTTGAGGTCCTTGGAGTCGGGCAGGTCGTCGAGGTCGTCGTGCGGGACGACCTCGTCGTGGAAGATCATCGTCTCCATCATCAGCAGCTCGCCGGCCGGGCGGATGGCGACGAGCTGCTCCTTGGAGCGCAGCACGACCCGCGCGATCGCGACCTTGCCGGACGCCTCCATCGCGTTCAGCAGCAGCCCGTACGCCTTCGCGGCGCCCTTGTCAGGCACGAGGTAGTACGGGTGGTCGTAGTAGATCGGGTCGATGTCCGCGAGGTCGACGAAGTCCTCGATGTCGACGCTCCGCGTGCGCTCGGGGTCGAGCGCGTCGAGCTCCTCCGGCGTGACGAGGACGTAGCGGTCCTTGGTCAACTCGAAGCCCTTGACGATCTGGTCGAACGGGACTTCCTCGCCGGTCTCGGGATCCACGCGCTTCTGCTGGATCCGGTTGCCCGTCTCCGCGTTGAGCTGGTTGAACCGCACCGTCTTGCGCGACACGGCGGAGTAGAGCTTCACGGGCACGTTCACCAGTCCGAAGGAGATCGCGCCGCTCCAGATCGATCGAGCCATGCCTCACATTGTGACGTTCAGGTCGGCTGACCGGCAACGGGTGGTAGCCGGCTTGCGACCGCGGACCACCAACACGTCCTCCTCCTCGACGTGTTCGACGAGCCCCGCGTCGCGCCGCGCGCGCATCAGCGGCCCCAGCGGACCGCGCTCGGACGCCGCTACGTCGACCTCCAGGCCGGCCTGCTGCAGCACGCGCGCGGTGGGCTCGAGCCCGAGCAGCGACGAGTGGACGACGAGCAGGAGTCCACCCGGCCGCAAGTGGTCCGGCGCGGACGCGCAGATGCGATCGAGCAGGATGCGGCCGTCGCGGCCGGCGTGCCACGCGCGCTCGGGCCCGCGGGTCGGGAGGTCGTCGGTGGCCGCGGGCACGTACGGCGGGTTGGAGACGATCGCGTCGAACCGCTCGCCGCCGACCGCGCTGAACAGGTCGCCGCGCCGAGCGCGCACGCGCACGCCGTTGACGGCCGCGTTGAGCCGGATCGTGAGCACGGCGCGACGCGAGACGTCGACCGCGGTGACGTCGCGCGCCCCGCCGAGCGCCGCGTGAACGGCCAGCGCGCCGCTGCCGGAGCACAGGTCGAGCACCCGGGCATCGTGCGGGAGCCGCTCGCGGTCGAGCGCCGCGGCGAGCAGCCAGGTGTCGCTGATCGGACGGAACACGCCGGGCAGGGTCACGAGCCGCATGCCCGATCCCTACCCTCCCGCGACCGTGCCGAATTCGCTGCCCACCGCGCCCGAGCTGCGCGCGGCCTTCGACCGGCACACGGCAGCGACCGTCGGGCTCGAGGAGGAGCTGATGCTCCTTGACGCCGAGACGCTCGACCTCGCTCCCCACGCCCCCGCCGTCATCGCCGCGCTCGGGGGCGACCCGCGCTTCAAGCTCGAGATGCCGGCCGCGCAGCTGGAGATCGTCACCGCGCCGCACGCGAACGTCGCCGATGCCGTCGCCGAGCTCGGCGCCGCCCGGCGTGAGCTCGCCGCGGCGGTGGCGCCCCGGTTCCGCATCGCCGGCGCCGGCACGCACCCGTTCGCCTCCGGCCTCGGCCCGCTTAACCCCGGCCCGCGCTACGAGGCGATCGGCGCCGAGTACGCGGCCGTCGCCAACCGCCAGCTCGTCTTCGGGCTGCACGTGCACGTCGCGATCCCCGGTGCCGACCGGGCGCTGGCGGCGTACAACGCGCTCCGCAGCTCCCTCCCGGACCTCGCCGCGTTGGCGGCCAACGCACCGTTCTACGAGGGCCGCGACAGCGGCCTCGCGTCAGTCCGCTCGCGGGTCAGCGGGCTGCTTCCGCGCCAGGGCGTCCCGCCCGCCTTCGACAGCTTCGAGGCCTACGCCGAGGCGCTGCGCTGGTGCGGCTTCGACGATCCGCGGCAGTGGTGGTGGGAGCTGCGCCTGCACCCGCTCCTCGGCACCGTCGAGATCCGCGTCCCGGACACGCAGGCGACGATCGCCGACACCGCCGCGGTGGCGTCGGTGGCGCACGCGCTCGCGACCCGGCTGGCCGACGAGCCGCTCCCGGCGGCCGAGTCGTGGCGGATCGACCACAACCGGTGGGCCGCCTGCCGCCACGGCGCGAACGCGATCATGACCGAGCCGCACACCGGCGAGCGACAGCCCACCCGCGACCGCCTCACGCGCTTGCTCGGCGCCCCGCCGCCGCCGCTCGACGGCGCCGCCCGCCAGCGCGAGATCGCGGCGGAGCGCGGCACGCACGGCCTCGTCGCCGCGCTCGCCGACGCCTTCACGGCCTGAGGGGGGTCAGACCCCCTTACCTGCCCGGCGGGTACGAGGGGTCAGACCCCCTTAGCTGCGTTTGAGTCGCCGAAGGGCGTGGGTAGCGCTTGGTGGTGATCGCCCTTCCCGACCCCCGTGGGGCCGTCACCGAGCTGCTGCTGGACGCGCTCCCCGGCGCGATGGCGCCGCTGCCGGTGGTGGAACCGAGCTCCGACGAGGACCTGCACCTCGCGCTGTACCTCTGCTACGAGCTGCACTACCGCGGCCTGCCCGGCGTCGACGACCGCTGGGAGTGGGCGCCGTCGCTGCTCGCGGTGCGCGCCGCGCTGGAAGGCCGGTTCGAGGCGCAGCTGCGCGCCGAGATCCCCGTCCCGGATCACACGGACGCGATCGACGTCGCGCTGCGCGCGATCGAGCGCGCCGACAACGGCCCGTCGCTCTCGCAACACCTCGAGCGCCAGGGCACGGTCGAGCAGTACCTGGAGTTCGTCATCCACCGCTCGGCCTACCAGCTCAAGGAGGCCGACCCCCACTCGTGGGCGCTGCCGCGCCTCACCGGCGGCCCGAAGGCGGCGATGGTGGAGATCCAGGCGGACGAGTACGGCGGCGGTGAAGCCGACCGCATCCACGCCGCGCTGTTCGCCCGCGCCATGGACGCCCTCGGGCTCGACTCGCGCTACGGCGCATATGTCGACCACCTGCCGGCGGTGACACTCGCCACCGTCAACCTGATGTCGCTGCTCGGGCTGCACCGGCGCCTGCGCGGCGCGATCGTCGGCCACCTCGCGTTGTTCGAGATGACCTCATCGATCCCCAACCGCCGCTACGCGAACGGCCTGCGCCGGCTCGGCTTCAACGGCGACGCGACCGAGTTCTACGACGAGCACGTCGTCGCCGACGCGGTGCACGAGAACGTCGCCGCCGTCGATCTCGCCGGCGGCCTCGCCCGCCAGGAACCGGGCCTCGCGGCGGACATCCTCTGGGGCGCGGCGGCGCTCGACGCGCTCGAGCGGCGCTTCGCGACCCATCTGCTCGACGCCTGGGAAGCGGGAGACAGCTCGCTGCGGACGCCTATCGCGCTCCCAGCAGGCGCCGCAGGAAGCGCTGCGTCTCCGGCTGCTCTGGTGCCCTGAAGATCCGCTCGGGGTCGCCGCGCTCGAGGATCCGGCCCTCGTGCAGGAAGCACACCTCGTCGGCCACGTCGCGCGCGAACGCCATCTCGTGCGTGGCGATGATCATCGTCATGCCCTCGGACTTGAGGTCGCGGATCACGCCGAGCACCTCGCCGACGAGCTCGGGATCGAGCGCGCTGGTGACCTCGTCGAGCAGCAGCGCACGCGGGTCGGTGGCGAGCGCGCGGACGATGGCCACCCGCTGCTGCTGACCGCCGGAGAGGTTGTCGGGCCGCTCGTCCTCGCGGCCGCCGAGCCCGAAGCGGGCGAGCAGCTCGCGGCCCCGTTCGCGCGCCTCGGACGCCGGCTTGCGCTGCGCCCGCACCGGCCCGAGCACGACGTTCTCGAGCACGGTCTTGTGCGGGAACAGGTTGAACGACTGGAACACCATCCCGAGCCGCCGGCGCACGACGACCGGGTCGACCGAAGGGTCGGTGATCACCTCGCCGTCCAGCAGCACGTCGCCGTCGTCGATCTCCTCGAGCAGGTCCATGCACCGCAGCAGCGTCGACTTGCCCGAGCCGGACGCGCCGATCAGCGCGATCGCGTGATGCTCGGGCACCGCCAGGTCGATCCCCCGCAGGACCTCGACGTCGCCGTACGCCTTGGTCACGCCTTGCACCTCGAGCACCGCGGTCATGACGAACGATCCTGCAGCCGGTCGACCACCCGCGCCAGCGGGATCGTGACGCACAGGTACAGCAGCGCCGCGGCCAGCAGCGGCGTGTAGTTGAAGTTGTAGGACGCATCGATCTGCGCCACCCGGAACGCCTCCAGCAGCCCGAGGATCGACACCAGCGCGACGTCCTTCTGCAGCGCCACGAAGTCGTTCAGCAACGGCGGCACGACACGGCGGACGGCCTGCGGGAGGACCACGTGGCGCATCGCCTGCAGCTCGGTCAGCCCGAGCGCCAGCGCCGCCGCGCGCTGGCTCGGATGCACCGAGCGGATGCCGGCGCGGTAGACCTCGGCGACGTAGGCCGAGTACGACAGCGCCAGCGCGGCGGCGCCGAGCACGACCGGGTCGGTCGGCACGCCCGCCAGCCCGAGCGCCGGCACCCCGAAGCCGATCAGGAACACGAGCAGGATCGTCGGCACGCCGCGCAGCACGTCGGTGAACACGACGGCGATCAGCCGCAGCGGGAACAGGGCCGGCGGGCGCGAGGTGCGCACCAACGCGACGGTCAGGCCGAGCGCGAGCACCACGACCTCGACGATGCAGAACAGCTTCACGTCGAGCCAGAAGCCCTTCAGCACGTCCGGGAACGCCCGCTTGAAGTCGGGCCACGAGAAGAACGTCTGCTTGACCTCGTCCCAGCCCGGGCTGGTGACGATGATCGCGATCAGGCCGCCGATGACCACGACCGTGGAGAGCGCCGCGATCGCCGCCCCGCGCCGCCCCCGCCGCCGCCGCGCGGCGGCCCGCACGGCCTGCCGGCTGGCGACGATTTCGCTCATCGGCTACTGGAGCTCAGGCGCGCCGGCCGACTGGCCCATCCACTTCTGCGTGATCCGCTCGAGCTCGCCCGACGTCTTCAACTTGTCGATCGCCTGCGACACGCACGCCGTGAGCTTGGAGTCCTTCTCCAGGAGCGCGCCCCACTCGTCGCCGCCCGGCGCGGAGAACTGGCCGACGAGCTTCGAGCTCGGGACCTGTGCGGCCGTGATGTAGAAGGCGGTCGGCAGGTCGGTGACCACGGCGTCGACCTGGCCCTGCTTGAGCGCCGTGACCACGGCGTTGGAGTCGTCGAACACCTTCGGCTGCTTGGAGGGGTTGATCTTCTCCGTCACCGCCTCGAGGCTCGTCGTGCCGATCTGCACGCCGATCGTCTTGTCGGCCAGATCGCTCAGGCTCGTCGCGCCGGCGGCCGCCGACCCCTTCGGCGCGATGATGCCCTGGGGCGCCGTGTAGTACGCGTCGGAGAAGTCGATCGCGCGCTTGCGCTGCTCGTTGATCGAGATCTGGTTGACGTCGAAGTCGAAGTCCTTCGGCCCCGGCTTGAACGAGGCGTTGAACGGGACGACCTTCCACTTGACCTCGCTCTTCTCGAAGCCGAGCTGGTCGGCGATCGCGTACGCGACCGCGCTCTCGAAGCCCTTCCCGTTCGTCGGGTCGTCGTTCTCGAAGTAGGGCGGGAACGCCGGCTTGTCGGTGCCGACCGTCAGCTGGCCGCCCGTCACGAGATCGAGGTCGGCCTTCGCGCACGACAGCGCGGCAGGGGTCGTGGCCGCCTTCTGATTGGTGGAGTCGTCGTCGGAATCGCCGCAGGCCGCGAGCGTGAGCGCCGCGGCCGCGAGCAGCGCGAGGAGCAGACGAGGGGGTCTCACGCGCGGCAGCCTAACCCACCGCGCGGACTTTCAAGGCACGCCGCGACCGTTCTCGGGCCCACTGGGAGCGCGGAAGCGCACCAGCTTGTGCGTCCCGTCGCAGAACGGCCGCAGCCGCGACTTCCCGCAGCGGCAGAGGGCGATCGTCTCGCGCTCGACGACGATCTCGTTGCCGTCCTGGTCGGTCATCCGCACCGGGCCGCGCACCAGCAGCGGGCCGTCGCGATACGGGGTGATGACGACGTCGTCCCTCACGTCGCGCCGATCGCCGCCAGCTCGTCGTCCGTCAGCTGCAGGTCGACCGCCTTCACCGAGTCCAGGATCGACTCCGGCCGGCTGGCGCCGGGGATCGGGATCATCACCGGGCTCAGCGACAGCAGCCACGCGAGCGCGACCTGCTGCGGCGACACGCCGTGGGCGTCGGCCGCCGCCTGCACGGGGTCGTGGCTGCCCGCGGCGTCGGCGGCGTTCTTGATCCCGCCGAGCGGCGACCACGGCAGGAACGCGATCCCGCGCTCCTCGCACAGCGCGACCTCGCCCTTGCCGATCGGCGAGCGGTACTCGAGCGACAGCTGGTTCTGCACCGAGACGACGTCGACGATCGAGCACGCCAGCTCGATCTGCTCGACGTTCGCGTTGGAGATCCCGACCCAGCGCACCTTGCCCTCGTCCTGCAGCTCCTTGAACGCGCCGATCGACTCCTCGTAGGGGACGTCCGGGTCGGGACGGTGGAACTGGTAGAGGTCGATCCGGTCGGTCTCGAGCGCGCGCAGCGATGCCTCGCACGCCGCGCGGATGTGCTCCGGCCGGCCGTCGAGCTCCCACGCCTCGCCGTTGCGCGTGTGGCCGCCCTTGGTGGCGATGATCACGTCCTCGCGGCGGCCCCGGAGCGCCTCGGCGATCAGCCGCTCGCCGTGGCCGACGTCGGTGTGGTCCCACGCGTAGGCGTCGGCCGTGTCGATCAGGTTCACGCCGGCGTCGAGCGCGGCGTGGATGGTGCGGATCGAGCGCTCCTCGGGCGGGCGCGTCGAGAGCGACATCGGCATCTCGCCGAGGCCGATAGGGAACACGTCGGTTCCGGCCAGCTTTCTCATGAGTCGTCGAATTCCACGCTTTCAGGGTCGATGTCGTCGCGCAGGCCGAGGTACCGCGGGTGCCGCAGCGTCCTCGCCTGCGTCCACTCCCCATACCCGACCGAGGCGACGAGCACCGGCTTGACGAAATTCGCCTCGCGCGGCGGCTGGCGCCCGTCGAACGGGCTGTCGGGCTGAGCGAGGTCGGCGAGCAGCCCGCCGAGCCGGTTCAGCTCGGCCTCGTCGAAGCCCGTTCCCACGCGGCCGGCGTACTTGAGCGCGCCGTCCTCGTGGTAGCCGACGACGAGCGCGCCGAACTGCGTGCTGCGCCGGCCCTCGCCGGGCAGCCAGCCGCCGATCACGACGTCGGTCCGGCGCACGTTCTTGACCTTCACCCAGCTCGGCGTGCGCCGCCCGGGCGTGTACTGGGAATCGAGCCGCTTGGCGATGATCCCCTCCAGCCCCTGCGCCCGCGACGCCTCGAGCATCGCCGCCCCGTCGCCGACGTGGTTGGCCGGCGTCCGCCAGGTCGGCCCGTTGAGCGAGAGCTCGACGAGCTTCTCGCGGCGCTCGGTGTACGGCAGCCCGGTGAGCTCGTGCCCGTCGAGCCACAGCAGGTCGAAGATCACGTAGTGGACCGGGTCGCTCTGGGCGAGCCGCCGGACGGCGTGCTCGGACGTGAGGTGCATCCGGCCCTGGAGCTTCTGGAAGCTCGGGCGCCCGTCGGCGTCGAACGCCACCACCTCGCCGTCGAGCACCGCGTCCACGCCCGCCAGCGCCCGGCCGAGCTCGCGCAGCTCCGGGTAGCGCGCGGTGACGTCGCGCCCGCTGCGCGCCTCCAGCCGCATCCGCCCGCCCTCGACGTAGGCGATCCCGCGCACGCCGTCCCACTTGATCTCGTAGGCCCATTTGGCGTCGTCCTTGGGGAGCTCGCCGGTGCGGGCGAGCATCGGCGCGATCTGCTCGGGGAACGGCTCGCGGTCCGGATCCTGCGGCGGATCCATCCGGTGGATCATCCAGTTGTTCCCGTCGGTCCGGAACAGGACGTAGCGGCCCCGCACGCGCTCGCCGTGCAGCGTGACCATCACTTCCTTGTCGCGCCACTTGTGCATCTCGAACGTGCCGCGATCCCAGATCCGCATCGTCCCGGCCCCGTACTGGCCCTCCGGGATGTCGCCGGCGAAGTCCAGGTACTCGAGCGGGTGATCCTCGGTCCGGACCGCGAGATGGTTCTTGCGCGGGTCGGCCGGAATGCCCTTCGGAACCGCCCACGACGCCAGTGCGCCCTCGTGCTCCAGCCGCAGGTCCCAGTGCAGCGATCGGGCGTGATGCTCCTGCACGACGAACCTCGAGGTGCGTTCGGCGGCCGCCGCTGCCGTTTCACCCGAAGGCTCAGGTGTGGCCGAGAAGTCGCGCTTTCGGCGATATGAATCGAGGTTCCGCGCCATCGTCTTGCGGGTACCCGACCGTCGGAGTTAGGCGGCCGGGGATACGGGTATCTTGCATGCCCGTATGGAAGCCAATCCCATCGTGCTCGACGACACCGCAGGGGATGTCGTGGTCGTCGTCGTTGAAGGCGAGCACGACATCTACACCGCACCGACGCTGCGCGAGCGTCTCGATGAGGCGCTCGATCGCGGTGGCGGCATCGTCGTGGACCTCACGGGCGCGACGTTCGTCGACTCGTCGGTGCTGGGGGCGCTGCTCGACGCGCGGCGTCGCGCCCTCGAGGCTCATCAGGGCTTCGTCGTGTGCGTCGGCGAGACCGTCGAGCCGGGAGTGCAGCGCATCCTGGACATCACGGGCCTGGTCCCGGTTCTCCCGGTCCTGCGCCGAAGAGACGAAGCCATCGCGGCGGCCAGGACGAACGGCGCGGGCGAATGAGCGGCCGCCCCGAGGTCCTGCTGACGATGCCCGCGCGACCCGAAGGGGTCGGCGTGGTCAGGCAGGCTCTGGCGGGGATGGCGGACGCGCTCGATTTCGAGGCGTCCGTGCTGGCAGACATGAAGATGGCGGTCACCGAGGCGTGCACGAACGTCGTCGTGCACGCCTACGACTCCGACAGCGGCATGCTCGAGGTCGAGATGCAGGCGGGCGAGGACGGTCTGACGATCGTGGTGCGCGACCACGGGAGCGGCATCCAGCCGCGACCGGCGCGCTCGGAGCCTCCGGCGCTCGGGCTCGGCCTGCCGCTGATCGCCGCGCTGTCCGACGCGTTCGAGCTGCGCGGCAGCGCCGGGCGCGGCACCGAGGTGCGGATGACGTTCGCCTACGCGCGTGAGAGCGATCCGGCGGACGCGAACCCGGTCACCGGCACCGTCGGGATCGACGGGCGCTGGGACCCGGAGGCGCCGTCACACGGCGCCCCGGCCGGCGGCTAGACCTATTGATTCTCGCCGCGCCCTCGCTACGTTCAGCCCGGTAACGGACGAACGGGAGGACGTCAGACATGGCGAACATCGCTGTCACGCCTGAGCAGCTGCAGGCCACCGGGAGCCAGCTGAACGCGGGCGCCGCCAACATCGAGTCGATCCTGTCGCAGCTCGCCAGCCAGGTCGCGCCGCTGCAGAGCGAGTGGCAGGGCGTCGCCCAGGCCCGCTTCCAGGAGCTGTGGGCCGAATGGCAGCGCTCCAGCCGCGGCATCCAGGAAGCGCTGCACGGCATCTCTCAGCTGACCCAGCAGGCCGGCGCCAACTACGCCGACACCGAGCAGGGCATCGCCTCCAGCTTCGGGCGCTAGGCGCCCCGGGCTGCAACTGCAACTGCGGCTGGGTAGGGCGGCGAGAGGGCCGGCCGCGCGGCGCGCGGGCGGCTCCCTCACCTTGCCACCGTGCCGCAGTTGAAGTTCTGATCAGGCAGCCTGGCGCAGCGCGTCCAGCTCGCGCATGCGGCCGAGCCGGCCGAGCGCCTTGGACTCGATCTGCCGCACGCGCTCGGGCGTGATCCCGAGCCGGCGGCCGATCTCGCGGAGCGGGGTCGGCTCCCCGCCGTCGATCCCGTAGCGCAGCGCCACGACCGTGCGCTCGCGCTCGGGGAGCTCGTCGAGCGCGTGCCGCAGCGCCTGCTCGCGCAGCGAGATGTGGACCTCGTCCTCGGGGCCGAGCGCGTCGGTCGGCAGCAGGTCGCCGAACGAGGCGTCGTCCTCCTCCCCGAGCGGGCGGTCGAGCGACGTGACGGTGCGCGCCGCGTCGCGCAGCGCGTGCAGGTCGTCGATCGTGATCTGCGCCTCGGCGGCGACCTCGGCGTCGGTCGGCGCGCGGTCGAGCTTGACCGACAGCGCGTTCTCGGCGCGCGCGACCTTGCGCTGCGCGCGGACGAGGTTGATCGGCAGCTTGATCGTGCGCGCCTTGGCGTCCATCCCGCGCTCGACGGCCTGGCGGATCCACCACGTCGCGTACGTGGAGAAGCGGTAGCCGCGGCGCCAGTCGAACTTCTCGACCGCGCGGATCAGACCGAGGATGCCCTCCTGGATCAGGTCCAGCAGCGTCAGCTCGGAGCCCTGGTACTTCTTGGCGATCGAGACGACCAGGCGCAGGTTGGCGTTGATCATCCGCTCCTTGGCCGCGAGGTCGCCGCGCTCGATCCGGCGCGCAAGGTCGATCTCCTCGTCGGGCGTGAGCAGCCGGTGGCGGCCGATCTCGTTGAGGAACAGCTGCAGCGTGTCCGTCGTGACGTGGGCCAGCGCGGCGTCGTCGACGGGAGCGACCGGAGCGGCCTCGCGCCCGCAATCGTCGCGCAGCGCGATCCCGCGTGAGTCGAGCTGCTCGTACAGCCCGCTGAGGTCGGCTTCCTCGAGCTCGAGCGCCTGAGCGAACTCGTCGATCTCGCTCAGTTCCAGGCAGCCGCGATCCTCGCCGCGATCGATCAGCGCGGCGAGAGCCCCGCTCAACGCGTTCTGGGAACCCGAGCTCATTACCGACTGTTTCGTCACCGGATAGCGAAACCTGTAAACGCGGGCGCACCGCAAGTTGGGGTGTTTGGTCCGCCCCACCCGCCGGGGACAAGAAAACAGACACACCGAGGCCGGGAGGGGAAGGACCAATGTTCGAGCGCTTCAGGCGCGATGGGCCCGGCGGCGGCACCGCCGTCGCGGAGCGGCCCGTCGCGGAACCCCGAGGCCCCGTCGAGCGCGAAGACCTGCGCGCGATGCGGGCTCGGCAACGCGAGGAATTCGGCGGCGTCAACTGGGTCTCCGCCTTCTTCGGCTGGCTCGTGGCGGTCGGCCTCGGCGCCCTGCTCGTGGGGCTGCTGGCCGCCATGGGCGCCGCGATCGGGCTTACCGACGTATCGGAGACGGAGGAGGTCGGGATCGGCGGGACGATCTTCCTGCTCGCCGCGCTGGCCCTCGCCTACTACTGCGGCGGCTACGTCGCCGGGCGGATGGCGCGCTTCGACGGCGCGCGCCAGGGCATGGGCGCGTGGCTGATCGGGCTGATCATCACCGTCGTGCTGGCGATCGCCGGCGCGTTGCTGGGCGCCGAGTACAACGTCCTCGAGCGGCTCGACCTGCCGGCGCTGCCGGTCGGCGACTCCGAACTCGCTTCAGGCGGCGCATTGGCGCTCGGCCTGGTCGTGCTGGGAACGCTCCTGGCCGCCATGATCGGTGGCAAGGCGGGGGAGCACTTCCACCGCAAGGTCGACCGCGCCGGGCTTCCGGCCTCAGGGCTCTCGTGATGGCGGGCGTCTGGAATCCGACTGCGGGGGGTAGGGCCAGTCACGTGGCAGGGGCACCTTCACGCATCGCACGCAACTCCGAGACCGTTCGGCTGCTCGAGGCCGACCCGGAGCTCGGTGCGCTGCTCGCGCCGCCCCGGCGCGCCGAGGCCGAGCGCGATCTCGTCGTCCGCACGCACCGGCTGTCGGTCGGCCCGTGGGACGTCACGCGGCTGTCGGGAGCGAGCGCCGACCACGTCGGGCTGCTCGTGCTCGACGGCGTGATCGCCCGCGAGCTCGTCGTCGCCGACCACGTGAGCGCCGAGCTGCTCGGCCCGGGCGACCTCGTCCGGCCGTGGCAGGGAGCGGGATCCGCCGGGCTGCTCCCGGTACGCGCCGTGTGGTCGGTCCTGTCGACGGTCACGCTGGCCGTGCTCGACCGCCGCTTCGCCGCCGAGGCCGCACGCTACCCGGAGATCACCGCCGCGCTGTTCGACCGCCTCGGCGAGCGCTCGCTGCGCCTGGCGACCACGCAGGCGATCTCGCAGCTCACGCGCGTGGACCGCCGGCTGAAGGCGCTGTTCTGGCATCTCGCCGAGCGGTGGGGCCGCGTCTCCGGCGACGGCGTCGTGGTGCCGCTGGCGCTCACGCACCGGATCCTCGGGCAGCTGGTGGGCGCCCGCCGCCCGACCGTGTCGACCGCGCTCAGCGAGCTCGCCGAGCGCGAGGAGCTGATCCGCCGCCCGGACGGCTCGTGGCTGCTGCGCGGCGACCCGCCGGACGCGCAGACGTTCGCGCGCCGGCCGACCGCGGCCGAGCTGCGCGGCCAGGACATGCTGCGGCCCTCGCGCCGCTTCGCCCGCAGCCAGGAGGAGGACGACGAGTCCGAGCCCCTGGTCGGCGCGATGGACCGCCTGCGCGACACGTTGAAGCCCGAAGACGTCGAGTAGGGCCCGGGGGCGCTCGCATAGAGTGCGCCTCGTGGGCACACAGCCTGCGGGGGACTCACTCGATTACCGGGAGACGCTCGCGAACGTCGGGCGGCTTGCCGTGCCCGCATACGCGGACTGGTGCTTCGTCGAGCTGCTGCGCGACGACGGCCGCATCGAGCGCGTCGTCATGGAGCACGTCGACCCGGCCAAGCGCGAGTTCATGGTCGAGTACGACAAGCGCTATCCGCTCGACCCCGACTCGCCGGTCGGCTCGCCCAACGTGATCCGGACCGGCGAGCCGGAGCTGATCCCGGAGATCCCCGACGAGTTCCTGCAGGCCGCCGCGACCGACCCCGAGCAGCTGCGGATCATGCGCGAGGTCGGGATGGTCTCCTCGATGGTCGTGCCGCTGCGCGTGCGCGGCACGGTGATCGGCGACATCGCGCTCGTCGCGGCCGAGTCCGGCCGCCACTACGGCCCGGAGGACCTCGAGCGCGCGCAGGACCTCGCCGACCGCTGCGCGCTGGCGATCGACAACGCGCGCCTGTTCACCTCCCTGCGCGAGACGCGCGACGACCTCGGGGCGATCCTCGAGGGCGTGGCGGACGCCGTCACGGCCCAGGCCGCCGACGGCCGGCTCGTGTACGCCAACGACGCCGCTGTCCGCCTGCTCGGGCTCGCGAGCGCCGAGGAGATGCTCGCGGCCGCCCCGGGCCAGCTCCGCGCGAACTACGAGATGCTCACCGAGGACGGGCGGCCGCTCACGTACGAGGAGCTCCCCGGCCGGCAGGCGCTGCGCGGGGAGCGGCCACCGCCGATGACGGTCCGGTACCGGTCGCGCGGCGCGGCGGCCGATCGCTGGTCGCGCATCCAGTCCACCCCGGTGCTCGACGGGAACGGCCGCGTCCGCCTCGCGATCAACGTCATCGAGGACATCACCGAGCTCAAGCGCGCCGAGCTGGCGCAGCGGTTCCTGGCCGAGGCGAGCCGCGTGCTCGCCGGCTCGCTCGACGTGCAGGAGACGCTGCGCACGGTCGCCCGCCTGGCGGTGCCGGAGATCGCCGACTGGTGCGCGGTCGACCTCGCGGCCCGCGACGGCGTCGAGCGCGTCGCGGTCGCGCACGTCGACCCGGCGAGGGTCGCGCTGGCGCGCGAGATGCAGGAGCGCTATCCGCCCGACCCGCGGACCAACACCGGCGTCTACGGGGTGCTGCGACACGGGATCGCCGAGCTGTATCCGGAGATCACCGACGAGATGCTCGAGGCGGGCGCGCGCGACCCGGAGCACCTGGAGATCATCCGCTCGGTCGGCCTGCGCTCGGCGATGCTCGTGCCGATGCGCCTGCGCGACCGCGTGCTCGGCGTGATCTCGTTCGTCTCGTCCGAGTCGGGGCGCCGGTTCGACGAGCAGGACCTGCTGCTCGTCGAGGACCTGGCGCTGCGCGCCGCCGCGGCGGTCGAGAACGCGCGGCTGTACGAGACCGCGTCAGGGATCGCCGCGACGCTGCAGTCGTCGTTGCTCCCGCCCGTGCTGCCGGACATCCCGGCGATCCAGATGGCCGCCGCCTACCGACCGGCAGGACTCGGCCTCGAGGTCGGCGGCGACTTCTACGACGTCTTCTCGACCACCGAGGACCAGTGGTACGTGGTGGTCGGCGACGTCTGCGGCAAGGGCGCCGAGGCGGCGGCGGTGACCGCGCTCGCCCGCTACACGATCCGCGCGGCCGCGGTCCGCCGGCGCTCCCCGAGCGCGATCCTGCGCTGGCTCAGCGACGCGATGGTCCAGCAGGCCGACGACAGCCAGCGCTTCTGCACGATCGCCTGCGCCCAGCTCGACCTCAGCCGCTCCCCCACGCGCGTGACGATCGCGTGCGGCGGGCATCCGCTGCCGCTCGTGGTGCGCGCCGACGGGACCACCGAGCACGCCGGTGTCCCCGGGACGCTGCTCGGCCTGGTCGAGCACCCCGTGCTGTCCGACAGCTCGGTCGAGCTGCGCAGCGGCGACACGCTCGTCCTCTACACCGACGGGCTCACCGAGGCCGGCGCACCGGAGCTGGTCTGGACGCCGGAGGAGATCGCCGACGCGGTCCGCGTCGTCGCAGGCGCGCCGCCCGCCGACACCGTCGCGCACCTGCTGGCGACGACGGTCGACAGCGTGCCCTCGCCGCGCGACGACGTCGCCGTGCTCGCCCTCCGGGCCGACTAGGGGAGGCGGAGCGTCCCCGTCACGAGCACGACCACCTCGCCGCCGACGCGGACCCGGCCGTCCTCGATGTCGGCGATCAGGCGGCTCGGGCGACCCATCTCGACGCCCTGATCGATCTCGAGGTGCTCGAGCCCGAGATGGTCGTGCGCGTACAGGAGCAGCGGGCCGGCGGCCGACCCGGTCGCCGGGTCCTCGCTCTCGACCTCCAGGCTCGGGAACGAGCGCGCGCGGGCGTGCCGGGCCTCGACGTCGATCCAGCACAGGTAGAAGTTGACGACGCCGGCGCCGAGCGCGGCGATCGCCGGCACGTCGGGCGTGGCGCGGGTGAGCGCCTCGCGATCGGCGACCGGGACGATCAGCGCCGGGAGGCCGGTGGACATCCGCTGCGGCCGTAGGTCCGGATGCGCATCGGCCGGCCGCAGCCCGACGGCGGCCATCGCGGCCGCCGGGTCGACATCCGGGCCGGTCTCCGCCCGCTCCTGTAGCACGGACGCACGGGCCCGATCGCCGCGGCGGCTGACGCGCACCTCCTGGATGCCCGCCAGCGTCTGCTGGTGGTAGACGACATCCTCCTCGCCGCGCTGCAGCGCGACCGCCACGGCCGTGCCGAGCGAGGGGTGACCGGCGAACGGCACCTCCTCCGCCACCGTCCAGATGCGGTTGCGGTAGTCGGCGCCGGCGACGTCCGCGGGCTGCACGAACGTCGTCTCCATCAGCTTGGTCTCGCGCGCGAACGCGAGCATCACGTCGTCGCTCACACCCGCGGCGTCATGCACCACCGCGAGGCCGTTGCCGGCCAGCGGGCGGTCGGTGAAGACGTCGAGGAGCGTGTACGGGTGGGTGCTCAGACCGACGGCACGCTAGTGCACTCAGTCGGTCTTCGGGTTCCCCGTGGCCTTGCCGTCGTCGTGGTCCGGCGCGTCTTCGGCGTCTTCGCGCGCCGGAGACTCGTCCGGCGCGTCGCCGCCGCCCGGGTCGGTACCGGGCGGCGTCTCCTCGGGGTAGCCCTGTGTGCCCTGCTCGCTCACGTCTTGCGTTCGAGGTCCGAGACCTCTTCGGCCTTGCGGTCGGCCTTCTCGTGCGCGTCGGCGAGCTCTTCCTTCGCCTCGCCCTTGCGCTCTTCCTGCCGGCCTTCGCGGCGCAGCGACGGATCGTCGGCGAGGTCGCCGGCGGCCTTCTTCGCGCGTCCTGTGATCTTGTCGATGAGGCTCATGCCTATGCCCTACCCGACGGCATCCCGGACTACTCAGGCCGAGTGCTCGGCGACCGTCCGCAGCCGCTCGAGGGCGCGCCGGATCAGGCGCGACACGTGCATCTGTGAAACGCCCACGCGCTCGGCGATCTCGGCCTGCGTGAGGTCCTCGACGAACCGCAGGTGCAGGACGATCCGGTCGCGCGGCGGGAGCGCCTGCAAAGTCGGCGCGATGGTGGCGCTGTACTCGACGAGCTCGAATCGCTCGTCATCGACGCCGATCGACTCGGCGAACGTCTCGCCGTCGCCCTCGTCGCCGAACCGGTAGGACTCGAGCGAGACCGCGTCGTACGCCGACGCCGCCTCCATCGCCTCGAGCACCTGCTCCTGCGACAGCTCGAGCTGCGCGCCGAGCTCGGCGACCGACGGTGAGCGGCCGAGCCGGCGCGAGAGGTCCTTGACCGCGTTGTCGACCTGCATCACACGCTCCTGCATGCCGCGCGGCACGTGGACGGCCCAGCCGTTGTCGCGGAAGTAGCGCTTGAGCTCGCCGAGCATGGTCGGGACGGCGTAGGACGAGAACGCGGTCTCGCGCGCGGGATCGAAGCGGTCGATCGCCTTGATGAGCCCGAGGGTGGCGACCTGGACGAGATCGTCGAGCGGCTCGTCCGAGCGCCGGTAGCGGCGCGCCATCCGCCGCGCCAGCGGTAGCAGGCGCTCGACCAGCTGCTCGCGCGCCGCCTGGTCGCCGTGGCGGTGGTAGCGGATCAGCAGCCGCCGATCCGCCTCGGCTCGTGTCGGGCCGACAGGTTCCGCCTCGGTGGCGGCCGCCGGCGGCCGCTCGGGAGAGCTCGGACTCATGAGGGCGAATCGCGCCCGGCGGTCCGCGCCGGGCCCGGATAGCAGAGGCTACCGCTCGCAGGTCCGGTTTAGGACAACGGGGTCTCGGCGAGATGCGCCAGAAGCTCACTCAGCGATGGGAATGCGCACGACGCGCCGGCTTCGAGGAGTTCACTCTCGCTGAACCCTCCGGTCAGCACGGCGACCGTAGCGAGCTTGGCTCGTGCCGCCGCTTCGCAGTCCCACGTCGAGTCGCCCACCATCACGGCATCGCCGCCGCCGGCCTTCTCGACCGCCGCAGCCACGAGATCCGGGTGCGGTTTGGTGCGCTCGACGTCGCCGGAGTGCGTCCAGCCGTCGGCGAGGTCGCGCGCGTCGAGCAGGTCGAGGTAGTGCTCGACCTCGTCGGGCTTGGCCGACGAGGCGAGCACGACGGCGTGGCCCTGCGCCTTGAGGTGCTCGAGCAGCGCGCGGGCGTCCGCGAACGGGCGCACCTCGTCGATCAGCGCCATGTACAGGACCTTCTCCGCCGCGCGCACGTCGTCGCCGAGCTCGGCGTCGAACTCCTCACCGGCGAGGGAGGCGACGAGCTGGTCGCCTCCCATGCCGATGTGACGGTGGATCCGCCAGAGCGGCAGGACCTTCCCGCTCTGCAGGAAGGCCCGGTACCACGCGACGGTGTGCTGGTAGTTGGTGTCGACGAGCGTGCCGTCGATGTCGAGGATCGCCGCGGGCTTGCTCACGAAGCGCTGCTGACGCTCTCGCGCTGGCCTTCGTGCTCGCCCTCACAGAACTCCTCGACGATCTTGGCGCAGAACGCCGGCAGGTCGTCCGGGTTGCGCGAGGAGACGAGGCCCTCGTCGACCACGACCTCCTCGTCGACCCACGTGCCGCCGGCGTTGCGGATGTCGGTCTGCAGCGACGGCCACGAGGTGATCGTGCGGCCCTTCAGCACGTCGGCCTCGACGAGCGTCCACGGACCGTGGCAGATGACGCCGACGGGCTTGGCCTCCTCGAAGAAGCCGCGCACGAAGGCGACGGCCTGCTCGTCGGTGCGCAGGAAGTCGGGATTCGCGACGCCGCCCGGCAGCACGAGGCCGTCGTAGTCGGAGGCGCTCACGTCGCCGACGGTGTGGTCGACCGTGAACGTGTCGGCCTTGTCGAGGTGGTTGAAGGCCTGGATCTCACCGGAGTCGGTGGAGATCAGCTCGGGCTTGCCGCCCTCGCCCTCGACCGCCTTCCAGGGCTCGGTGAGCTCGACCTGCTCGGTGCCCTCCGGTGCGACGAGGAAGGCGATTCGCTTGCCGTTGAGTTTGTCAGCCATACCTTCAGCGCTACCCGACGTGCCGGAGTTTCATCGAGAACCTGTTGGGTAGCCGACTCTCATGGGCTACGTCATCGCAGCGATCATCGTGGTCGCCATCGTCGCTGTCGGCATCGCCGTGTTCGTGCGCGGCGCGACCACCCGAAAGGGGCAGGCGGCGATCGCCGCCCCCGACGAGGGGACGCCGCTCGGCGACACGAGCGAGCACGCCGGCGAGCAGTCGCGCGAGGGCGCGACCGTCTCCGACCCGGACGCCGAGGCGACCCGCCGCGGCGGCACCGACCCCACGCCGGGCGTGGGCGGCCCCGGAGCGGGCGGCGCCGGCGGCGAAGGCGAGGGCAGCCGGCCCGTGCCCGAGCCTGAGTCCGAACGGCTCGCGAACCGCCCCCGCTAGCCGAAAAGCGGGAACGCGCCAACTGAATCTGGACGCGCCGAACGGTTTGGTTAAAGCGTCCAGAGGGAACAAGGTCGTTGTCGCGTCGCGGGACTGCCCTCCAACTCTCCGGCCGGCGCGCCAACAACCCTCCTCCTCATCAGGCCGAGGCGCCCCATCTGGGGCGTCTCGGTCGTTAAGGGCCGGGAGCGACGGGTAGTCGGACCTTGTGACACGTTCGATCACGATCCCGCGGCCCGAGCCCGCTCCCCAGCCGCCGTCGCCGACCCCCGAGCCGGGCCCGCTGCCGCCCGACCCGAACCCCCGCCCGATCTAGTGGCCCGATTCAGAATGTCGACGGCACTCGTCGGCGCCGCCGCGCGCCGGCACCCGGCCTCCGCCTACCCTGCCACCGGGCTTCCGAGCCGGGACACTGTTGCGGCCGGTCAGCCAGACGCCCACCGAGGCGATCGACTACGCCGCGCTGAGCAGCGCGTACGGCGCGCTGCTCGGCGCGACCGCGATCAGCGCCCGCGGCCGCAAGCCGGTCGAGTACGTCGAGGTGCCGGTGCTCGCGGCGGCGACGTTCGCGCTCTCGAAGCTGATCGTGCACGAGAAGATCGAGAGCTGGCTCCGCGAGCCGTTCGTGGATGAGCAGGCGAGCGGCCGCCGGCCCAAGGGCCGCCGGCTGCGCTACGCGATCGGCGAGCTGCTGACCTGCACCCGCTGCACGGGGGCGTGGACCGCGCTCGGCCTCGTCGCACTGCGGCTGCACGCGCCGGCCACCGGCCGCACGGTCGCGACCGTGCTCGCCGCCTCGGCCGGGAACGACATGCTCCACGCCACGTTCCAGTGGCTGTGCGCGGGCGCCAACTCGCAGGCGGAAAAGGCCGCCCCGCCGCGCCCGGTCCCGGTCAGCCGCTCGGCCGCCTGAGCGCGCTGTCGACGTCCGGCGCGTCCTCGAACAGCTCGGACGTGCGCGTGAGGTCCAGCAGCCGCCGGACCGCCGTCGGCACGCCCGCCAGCACGAGCCGCACGCCTCGCTCCCCCAACTCCACACGCGCGCGCAACAGCTCCTTGAGCACGGCCGAGTCGATGAACGTCGCGTGCGCGAAGTCGAGCACCAGCAGCTCGCCGTCGAACTCGTCGATGCGCTTGCGCAGCGCCGGCGCCGCCGCCAGGTCGAGCTCGCCCTCGAGCCTGAGCACACCGGTCGCGCCGTCGCGGATCGAGTACGCGGCAGGGGGGCGCAACCCGCGCTCGTCGATGCCGGCCGCCTCGCGGCTGTCGTGATGCTCGCCCATCCCCCTTCGCTCCTCGCCGCGATTCTGTCATGCTCCGGGCCCGCCGCGCGCGGGGTTCGGAACGCGACCACGTCAACCACGCCTGTTACCGGGCTCCGATGCCGGGGTAGTGCAATCACGTCGATTATGGGCAGTGAACGGACTTCCCGCGCATTCCGTGGGAGCGCACGAGAGGGACAGCGCAGCCATCCCCGGCGGGAATCCACGGGGCGGCATGCGATGTCGAGCTCTGATGTGCGCCTCACACTCCCGGCCCGCCCCGAGAACGTGGCGGTGATCCGGCACGTGCTCGGCGCCTTCGCCGAGGCGCTGCAGCTCCCTGCCGACCTCGTCGAGGACATGCGCCTCGCTGTCACCGAGGCCTGCACGAACGTCGTGCGCCATGCCTACCACGACGGCGAGCCCGGCCCGATCGACGTCGTGATCCGCCCGAACGGCGACCGGCTGGACCTGATCGTGTCCGACGAGGGCGCGGGCATCGGTCCGAGTCCGGACCTCGCCGGCCCGGGCCTCGGGCCTGCCGCTGATCGCGGCGCTCGCCGACCACGTCGAGATCGGGCGCGGCCCGAGCCGCGGCAGCCGCCTCGCGATGTCGTTCCATTGCCGTCCGCGGCTGGGGATCGCGTGAGCGGTCCGGAGCCGGCCACGACGGTCTCGATCGCCTCCGGCCCGCTCGTCGGTCCCATCCTGCGCCGCGTCGTCGGGATGCTCGCCGCGCGTGCCGACCTGCCGCTCGATCGTCTCGACGATGCCGTGCTGGTCGCCGACCTGATCGCCGCGCGCGCGCCCGCGCACAGCATCGACGACAAGATCAACGTGGCCCTGGACCCCGGCGACCGGTCGCTGCTGCTCCGCGTCGGGCCGCTCCGCCAGGGCGGCGGCCAGGCCCTGATCGTCGACGCCGCCGTGCCGGGCGTCGGCAACGTGATCGAGCAGCTCGCCGACGAGCTTTCCGTCACCCCGGAAGGGGAGACTGAGTTCCTGCACGTCAGACTCGCCTACTCGAACGGGCGATGATTCGAACCGGCGCGGGCCGGGGAGGACCATTAGGCCCATGGCCATCGACTTCGAGATCAAAGACCGCCAGATCGACGACGACACCCATGTCGTCGCGGTCACCGGCGAGATCGACCTGTTCACCGCGCCGGAGTTCAAGCAGCGCGTGTCGGGGCCGATCGACGCCGGGCGATCGAACGTGATCATCGATCTCACGGCCACGACGTTCATCGACTCCTCGAGCCTCGGGGTGCTGATCGGAGCGCACCGTCGGCTCAAGCTGCGCGGGGGTTCGCTGGTGGTCGTCTGCGACAATGAGGCGATCGTGAAGACGTTCCGGATCACCGGTCTCGACGGCGTCTTCACGCTCGTTCGGTCGTTGGACGACGCGCTCGACGGCGACGCCGTGAGCGCTGGCGGCTGAGGCACCGCCCGGCGTGAGCACGGGCTTTCCCGGCTCCGACGCCCAGTCCGACTTCTCCCGCGCCCGCCGGGCGCGCCTGCTCGCCGACATCGGCCGCCGGCTGCGGCGAGAGCCCGACGACGTCGCGCTGATGCTGCCCTTCGAGGAGGTCGTGGAGGCGCTCGGGCGCACCGGCCAGCACGACCTCGGGCTGCAGGTGGTGCCCCTGGAGAAGATCGTCGGGAGCGTCGACCGCACGGTCGACTTCGACCGCGGGCTGCGCCCGACGTCGGCGCGCCTGCGCAGCCGGCTGGGAGCGGATCGCTGCCGCGCAGCGGCGCGGCGAGTCGCTCCCGCCGGTCTCGCTCTACAAGATCGGTGACCTGTACTTCGTGCGCGACGGGCACCATCGCGTGTCGGTCGCGAAGTCGCTCGGCCGCGAGGACATCGACGCCTACGTCGTCGAGGTGACGACGCGCATCCCGCTCAGCGACGACACGATGGTGTCCGACCTGCCGCTGAAGGATCACGAGCGGCTGTTCCGCGAGCGAGTGCCGCTGCCGCGCGAGGCGCGCGACGCGGATCGCGCTCACGGACCCGTGGGACTACGGCGTGCTCGCCGAGGCCGTCGAGGCGTGGGGCTTCCGCGCGATGCAGCATCGCGGCACGTACATGGACCGCGGGCAGGTCGCGCACCACTGGTTCGAGGAGGAGTACGTCCCGGTCGTCGAACTGCTGCGCGAGGGCGACCTGATCGCCGACGGCGAGACCGAGACCGAGGCGTACCTGCGCGTCGCCGCGGACCGCTACCGCGCGCTGCGAACGCACGAGTGGAGCGACGAGGTGCTCGAGGAGCTGCGGCGGCTGGAGCGCCGGCGCAAATGGCGCCGGCGCGCTCCGCCGCAGACGCGCCGACGCTGGCGCTGAGCGTTCCGCGGAAACCTGCGCGAACCACCTGCTCCACGAGCCGGGCAAGCGGCGCCGCGGCCGAGCCGCGGGTCGATCTTCGATCGGGAGTAGCCGCTAGTCGGCAGCGCCCGGGGTCGTGCTGCTGCCGGCGCCCGCGGTCATGCTGCGGCCGGTCTCGGCGAGGAACAGCTTGATCTGGCTCGTGTCGACGGTGAGCTCGACCTCGCCGCCCGGCGCTGCCTTGCTCTCGGCCGACAGCCGGGCGACGACCTGCTGGCCTGTCGCCGTGGCTCGGCAGGTCCTCCATGCCGGCGTCGGCCGCGAGCTCGCTCAGCTCGGCCGACTCCATCTCGCCCGCTTCGACGTCGAAGTACGCGTACAGCTCGGAGCCCATCGACTCGACGACATCGACCTTGGTCCGGAACTTCATGCGGTCAGGGTGCTCATCCTGCTCGACGGCGGCGTCCTCGAAGTGCTCCGGGCCGGACGCCGACGATCACGTCCTGCGCTCCCTGACCGCCCTCGCGCTGCAGGCGCGAGCGCAGCTGTCGGGCAGCGGCGCGTCGCCGAACGGCAGCCTGATCGTGTCGCCCTCGAGCCGGCCCGGGAGGAAGTTCATCGACGGCGAGCCGATGAAGCCGGCCACGAACAGGTTGTGCGGGTCCTCGTAGAGGTTCGCCGGCGTGTCGACCTGCTGGATGATCCCGGCGCGCATGACCGCGACGCGGTCGCCGAGCGTCATCGCCTCGGTCTGGTCGTGCGTCACGTAGACCATCGTCGTGCCGAGCGTGCGCTGGATCCGCGCGACCTCGGTGCGCATCTGCACGCGCAGCTTGGCGTCGAGGTTCGACAGCGGCTCGTCCATCAGGAACGCCTTCGGGTCGCGCACGATCGCGCGGCCCATCGCGACGCGCTGGCGCTGGCCGCCGGAGAGGTTGGCCGGCTTGCGCTCGAGGTGCGGCTCGAGGTCGAGGATCTTCGCCGCCTCGCCGACCTTCTGGTCGATCGTCGCCCTTGTCGACCTTGGCGAGCTTGAGCGCGAAGCCCATGTTGTCGCGCACGGTCATGTGCGGATACAGCGCGTAGTTCTGGAAGACCATCGCGATGTCGCGGTCGCGCGGCGCAAGGTCGTTGACCCGCTCCCCGCCGATGATCAGGTCGCCCGTCGGTGATGTCCTCGAGGCCGGCGATCATCCGCAGCGCCGTCGACTTCCCGCAGCCGGACGGGCCGACGAGGATCATGAACTCGCCGTCGCCGATCTCGAGGTCGATCGCCTTGACGGCCTCGAACCCGTCCGGGTACCGCTTGGTGATCTCCTTGAACTGGATTTCGGCCATTGCCGTCTCCTCCCCTAGTCGCGTGCCCCGGGATGGCCGTCGCCTGGCCATGGTGCCAGCACGAGCAGCAGGCGCGAGTCGCGTGGTCGCGCGCACCTCGTGCCGCTCGTGCGGGTCGAACACAGCGGCGAGTCCCGGGCCGCCGCTCACGGCTTCTCCTCCGTTATCGATCTGCGACGTCACCCTCGACGACGACCAGATATGCCCGCTCATGCACCTGGTGTTCCTTCAGCGATTCGCCCTGCGGGAGGTTGATCGCGATCGAGCGTGCCTCTCCGCGCGCCGAATGCAGGATCAGTGGCTGGTGCGGCTCGACCTCGAGCGTCCGCAGATCCCAGTGCTGCATGGGCGCGATCGTACCCGTCTTGCAGCCGAAAGGGTCACGCGACGTCGCGCTCGTCCTCGGCGGCGGCGCGCAGCCGCGCGACCGCCTGCCGGATCAGGCGCGAGACGTGCATCTGCGAGACGCCGACGCGAGCGCCGATCTCGGACTGCGTGAGGTCCTCCGCGAAGCGCAGCCGGAGCACCTCGCGCTCGCGGTCGCTGAGCACGGTCATCAGCCGCTCGACGGTGGCCGCGTCCTCGGCGAGGCGGAAGCCGGGGTCCTCGACGCCGAACGTCTCGGCCGAGCCCGTCGCCCCTCCTCGTCGTCGTCGCGCGGGCGGTCGAGCGAGACGGCGCGGTAGGCGCCGGCCGCCTCGCGCGCCTCGAGCACGCGCTCGGCGGTGATGCCGACGTCCGCTCGGCGATCTCGGCCGGCGTCGGCGCGCGACCGAGGCTGCGCGCCATCGTCTCGGTGACGCGGCTCGACACGCACGGCCATCTCCTGCAGGTCGCGCGGCACCCGCACGGACCAGCCGCGATCGCGGAAGTGGCGCTTGAGCTCGCCGAGGATCGTCGGCACCGCGAACGAGGAGAACGCCGTCGGCGCGTTCGGGCTCGAAGCGGTCGATCGCCTTCAGCAGGCCGAGGGACGCGACCTGGATCAGGTCGTCGAGCGGCTCGCCGCCGCGCTGGTAGCGCCGGGCGAGCTGGCGGGCGAGCGGGAGGAAGCGTTGGACGAGCGCCTCGCGGGCGGCGATGTCGCCGTCCCGGTGGTAGCGCTCGAGCAGCCGGCGATCCTCGCGGGCACGGGCCGCGCGGTCCGTCGGGCGGATATGCTGCGCCCGAGCTTCCCTGCCGATGTTCCGACGTCTCCACGCCCTTCCCCGTTGCGGTTCCTCGAAGCGCCGGGGGCAGGGGCGCGGATTGGCTGCGGCGGGTGTCTGGGCCGCAGCCTGTGCAGTGTAGTAGCCCATGACACACGATCACCGAGACGAATCTCCGCGTGCTGATCGCGGACGAGAACGAGGAGGCCCTGCGATCGCTGCACGAGGTGCTCTCGCGGCTCGGCCACGAGGTGACGCCGTACGCCGTGTCCGTACGCGAGGCGGTGGAGCTGATCGCGACCGAGGATCCCGAGGTCGCGATCGTGGTCGTGCACAACGACGACGAGCACGCGCTCGCGCTGATCTCCGAGGCGGTCAGTTCGCCTCCGGGCCCGGTGATCGCCCAGCTCCCCGACGCCGACGTCGCGTTCCTGGCCCGCGCCGCCGACGCCGGGCATCTCGGCCTATACGGAATCGATGGACCCCGAGTCGGTCCAGGGGGCGATCGAGGTGGCGGTGCGCCGCTACCGCGAGACGCAGCAGCTGACCGAGAAGGTCGAGCAGCTCGAGAGCGCGCTCGCAGCGCCGTGCGGTGATCGAGCGCGCCAAGGGCATCCTCATGGAGCGCCACTCGGTGGGCGAGCGCGAGGCGTTCGAGCGGCTGCGCGACCACGCCCGTGCGAGCGAGCGCCGCGTGGTCGACGTCGCGCAGTCGGTGCTGGACGGCCACGCGCTGCTGCCCAAACAGCCATGATTGCCCCTGCGGTGCTCGGGAACGATGAGGCCATGATCGGCATCGTTATCGCAATCCTGGTGGCAGCCCTCGTGTACGCCCTCTGCGGCTTGCTCGGCCTGCCATCGATCGTGGGCATCATCGCGGCGATCCTCGTCCTGCTCGCCGGCATCCCGACCGGTGGCTATGGCCTCGGCGGTCGTTGGGGCGGGAGAGGCAGGGTCTGACGCCGGAGCGCGGGCGCCCGGGTCCGGTCGTCACGGCCGGTGACTTCAAGCGGGCGTTCCAGCGCTTCTCGAAGGACGAGATGTCCCAGCGCGCTGCCGCGCTGACGTACTACGCGTTGTTGTCGTTGTTCCCGGCGTTGTTGGTCGCCGTCTCCGTGCTCGGTGTGCTCGGGCAGGAGTCGCTGGTCAACGACGCCGCGAACTACCTCAAGGACGCCGGCGCGCCGCCCGAGGTCGTCGACGCGGTGACGGCGGCGCTGGGCTCGGCGCTACGGCAGCGCAGCACGGCGGGCGGTGCGCTGGTGATCGGCCTCGTCACCGCGCTGTACGGCGCGTCCGGCGCGTTCAACTCCGTCGGCTCGGCGCTCAACCAGGCGTGGCGCGTCGAGGAGGGTCGCGGCTTCGTCAGGCGCAAGCTGCAGAACCTGATGTGGACGACGCTGCTGATCGTGCTCGGGATCGTCACCGTCGTGCTGCTGTTCCTCGGCGGCGGCCTGGCGCACGACGTGCTCGGCGTGATCGGCCTGGGCGACAACGTCGCCGCCGTCTGGAACGTGGTGCGGTGGCCGCTGGCGCTGCTGGCGGCGATGCTGATGTACGCGGTCGTCTTCTACGCGGCCCCGAACGTCGAGATCCGCCACTGGCGCTACATCACGCCGGGGGCGATCTTCGGCGTCGGCGCCTCGATCCTGGCGTCGGCCGGGTTCTTCTTCTACGTGTCGAGCTTCTCGAGCTACTCGGCGACGTATGGCGCGTTCGCCGGTGTCGTGATCCTGCTCATCTGGATCAACCTCTCGGCCACCGTGCTGCTGCTCGGCGCCGAGCTCAACGCCGTCGTGGACCTGCGCCGCTTCCGCGATCTGCCGGACGGTTATGACGGCCCGGTGCTGCCGCCGAAGCGGCCAGCCGAGACCTGAGCTTTCACTTACGCCTGTCGTCCGGTAGAACTCGGTCCGTCCGAAGGGAGTCGAGGGGTGAATCAGGCGACCTTCCGGGACGGAGATCCCGGAATCTTCGCGTCGACCGCGGCTGAGCGACGTTTGCCGTTCTCCGCGTCCTGGCTGCCGTTCTCCATCGTCGTGGCCGTGGCGGTGCTCGTGACGCTGGCCGTGCCGCTGATCGCCCCGCTGCACTTCGCCTACCCGGCGCCGTCGCTGCGCGTGGCCCTCGACACCGGCGGCGCGCTGATCGGGCTGCTCGCCACGGCGATCGTGGTGCGCGGCTGCCGCGAGGATCTGCGACTCGACCGGCTGCTGCTCGCCGCCGGGCTCGCGGTCATGGCGCTCACGAGCGCCGTGCTGATGACGCTGCTCGCGGTGGCCCCCGGCGCCGGCCCGCGCGCGACGATGGCGATCACGGGCACCCTGGTCGGGGCGGCGCTGCTGGTCGCGGGCGCGTTCGCGCCGATGCGGCGGCCGCGATCTCCCCGCGCCGCCGTGCTCGCGACGGTCGCGGCGACCGTCGCCGCGCTGGCCGCGACGGCAGCGCCGGTGGCGCTCGCTCTCGGCGGGCCGGGGTCCGCCACCGAGCCGGACGCGGCCGGTCCGCTGCTGGCCGAGCCGGTCGCCATCGCCGTGCTCCAGCTCGCCACGGCGGCGTGCTTCGCGCTGGCCGCCCTCGGGTTGACGCGGCGCGGGGTGCGGACGGGCGACGCGTTCGCGCGCCGGCTCGGGCTCGCGGTGCTGCTCGTCGCGTTCGCCACGCTCCACTACGCGCTGCTCCCCCCGGTGACCCACGAGTGGGTCCACGTCGGCGATGTGCTGCGCCTGCTGTTCTGCGTCGTGCTGCTGTGGGCGGCGGTGCTGGAGGTGGGTGCCGCGGTCGCGACGCGCGCGGCCGAGCGCGAGCGGCGGCGGATCGCGCGCGATCTGCACGACGGTGTCGCGCAGGAGCTGGCGTTCATCCGCCGGCGTGCCGTGGCGCACGACGCGCCGGACATCGTCGTCGCCGCCGAGCGGGCCCTGCTCGACTCGCGCTGGGCGATCGACCATCTCTCGCGCGCGCCGGAGGAGTCGCTGGACCGGGTGCTCGCGCGGCACGCCGCAGTGATCGCGGCGCGCACCGACGTCGCGGTGACGTTCTCCACCACCGGGTCGGCGGTCGTCGGGCCCGAGGTGAGCGAGGCGCTGGCGCGGATCCTCGGCGAGGCGGTCGCCAACGCCCGCCACGGCAATGCGACGCGGGTCCACGTCGTGCTCTCCACCGACCCACTCCGGATGAGCGTGATCGACGACGGGGCGGGCTTCGATCCAGCGGCGAGCGGCGACCTGGGCTTCGGGTTCGGCGGTATGCGCGAGCGGGCCGCGCTGGTGGGGGCGGAGCTGAGCGTCCGCTCCGGTCCCGGTGCCGGGACCGAGGTGGCTGTGGAGCTCAGATGAACCGCCGCGCGCGGGTGCTCGTCGCCGACGACCACGCTCCCACCCGCGAGGACATCCGAGCCGCGATCGAGGCCGACGAGCGCTTCACCGTCGTCGCGGTCGCCGGCGACGCCGCCGGGGCCGTGCAGGCGGCCGTCCGCGAGCGCCCGGACGTGGCGCTGCTCGACATGCGGATGCCGGGCTCCGGCGCCGCCGCCGCGTGGGAGATCACGGCCCGGCTACCGGACACGCGCGCGGTGATGCTCACGATCTCGCGCGCCGACGAGGATCTGTTCGCGGCGCTGCGCGCGGGCGCCTCCGGCTACCTGCTCAAGACGATGCCGTTCGACTCGATCGGCGACCAGCTCATCGAGGTGCTCGGCGGCCACGTCGCGATGCCGCCCGAGCTCGTCAGCCGCCTCGTCGAGGAGTTCCGCGACAGCGCCCCGCGCCGCCGCACGCTGCTGAACCGCAACGCGGGCGCCCAGCTCACCAGCCGCGAGTGGCAGGTGCTCGACTACCTCCGCCAGGGCCTCGCCACCGGCGAGATCGCCCGCCGCCTGTTCGTGTCACCGGCCACCGTGCGCAGTCACGTGGCCGCGGTGCTGCGCAAGCTGCGGGTCCCCGATCGGGAGGCGGCGGTGCGGTTGTTCGAGGACTCGGCCTGAGCTCGCCGCCGGTCTCCGCCGGCCGCGTCTCGCCGCCGGCCAACGGCGATCGGCCGGGGTGGACGACGTTTCCTCACCATGGCTAAGGGTTTGTCACCCACCCCTACATGCCGCCGTTCGCCGGTAGCTCGCGCAGCGTCTGAGATTCCGGCCACGAGCACAGCGCCGCCCGCCCCGGGCAATCGCCGCACAGCTCACGGTGCGGGACCTCGGCGACCGGATACTCGCCCGCGATCACGCCGCGCGCCAGACCCGGCGAGGTGCTCGGTCAGCGCGGTGGCGTCGGCGGCGGTGAACGCGCGCGTGACCGGCTCTCCCGGCCGCTCGAGGAAGCAGTAGGCGACCTCGGCGCGCGGCGCGCCGTCGCGCAGGGCGGCGAGCGCGTAGACGACGCGCTGGGTCGCGTACTCGCGGTCGACCACCTCGGCCGGCGAGGCGCCCTCCAGGCGGTCGGATTTGTAGTCGACGATCAGCACGCCGCCGTCGGGCTCGACCGCCGCGGCGTCGAGGAAGCCCGTGACCAGCGGGCCGCCGCCCGCGGGGTCGAGGCCGAACGCGAACGGGGCCTCGCGGCGCGTCCGGCGCGCCGCGGCCAGCCGCGCGCACAGCGGCGAGGCGGCGAAGGCGTCGACGAGCGCTCGGATGTCGGCGACCTCGGCGTCGGTGAGCTCGACCCCCCACTCGGCGGCGAGCTCGACGACCACGCCGGCGTCGGGAGCGGCCGGGCGGGAGAAGTCGAGCTCCTCGAGCAGCCGGTGGACGATCGACCCGCGCACAGTCGGCGCGAGCGCCGGCTCCACCGTGGCTCCGGCGCGCGGCGGCGGCTGCACCGGAGGCAGCCGCAGCAGCCGCTGCAGGTAGAAGCGGTAACCGCAGCGCGCGTAGGCGCCGAGCGAGCTGTAGGAGAGTCTCTGGGGCGCCGGGCGCGGCCACGCCGGTGCCGCCGGCAGGACCGCCGGCGCGTCGGGCAGCGCGGTCGCCGGCGCGCCCGCGCGCGGCCGGCCGGCCGGAGACAGGGCGGTCCGCGGCAGCACCAGATCGAGCGTCGCGGGCGCGTTCAGCACGCAACGGAGCCGCGCCGGCCGGTCCTCGAACCGCCGTTCGACCACGGTCTCGGCCACCGTGAACACGCTGCGCGGATCGTCGGTCAGCGCACGCGCGATCCAGTCCATCGGCGGCCCGCCGGCACGCGGCTCGGGCCAGCGCTCGCAGTCGACGCCGCCGGACAGGATCAGCCGCTCGCGCGCCCGCGTCATCGCCACGTAGAACAGCCGCCGCTCCTCCTCGGCCTCCTCCGCGAGCTCCTCGTCGGCGAGCCGCTGCCACGCCAGAGCGGGCACCAGCTCGCCGCCGCCGATCGGCGCCAGCTTGAGCCCGACGCTGCCGTCGCGCCCGATCAACAGCCGCTCGCGGACGCCGCTGCCGAGGCGGCCGAGATCGGCCACGCAGACGACCGGGAACTCGAGCCCCTTGGCGCGGTGGATCGTCATCAGCCGCACGGCGTCGAGCCCCTCGGACTCGAGCGCGGCCTCGCCTTCGCGCGCCTCGCGCAGATCCTGCGTGGCGGCGAACTCGAGGAATCCGCGCAGGTCACGCCCCTCGGCGCGCTCGTACTCGCGCGCGAGCCGCATCAGCTTGCGCAGGTTCGCGAGCCGCCGATCGCCGCCGGTGCGGGCGAGCACGGCCAGGTCGTAGCCCGTCGCGACGATCGCGCGCTCGAGCAGCACCTCGGCCGGGAGCCGCTCGGCCTGCGCCCGCTCGGCCGCGAAGAAGCGCGCGAACGCGATCAGTCGCTCACGCTCGGCGGCGGCCAGCGCATGCGGCCAGTCGGCGCGCTCGCCGTCGCGCAAGGCCGGCCACAGGCCGCCCTGCTCTCGGCCTGCCGCGGCGAGGAGGACCAGGGCGTCGGTCCCGACCCCGCAGAACGGCGACGACAGCACGGCGAGCAGCGACTCCTCCGCGCGCGGGTTCGCGAGCGCGCTCAGGTACGCGACACCGTCGCGGACCTGCTCCTGCGACCAGTAGCCGCGACCGCCGACCACGTACGTCGGCAGGCCCTGCTCCTCGAGCGCCTGCTCGAGCAGCCGCAGCGAGCCGGTCGCGCGTACGAGCACCACGATGTCGCCGGGCCGGCGCCCTTCGTCGACCTCGGCGCGCAGCCGGTGCGCGACCAGCCGCGCCTCCGCACGCCGCCACACCTGCGTCGCGAACCCGGCCAGGCCGACGTCGCGCTCGAGGTCCTCCCAGCCGCGCTGGTCGGTCACCAGGAGCTCGACCGGCGGGTCGCCCGTGACCGGATCGGGATCGAACAGCCGCAGAGGGCCCTCCGGGACGACCGCACCGGCGGCCAGCGGCGTGAACCGCTCGCCCAGCTCGGGCGCGAACGCACCGTTGAGCACGTCGAGCAGCTCCTCGCCGGAACGGAAGTTGTGCGCCAGGCGCCGCACCGCCTCGCTCCCCAGACGTTCGCGCAGCTCGCGGAAGATCGAGACGTCGGCGTGGCGGAAGCGGTAGATCGACTGGAACTCGTCGCCGACCGCGAACAGGTTGTCGCGCGTGAGCGACTCGAGCAGCTCGAGCTGCAGCCGGTTCGTGTCCTGGAACTCGTCGACCATGATCAGCGTGAACCGCTCGGCCCACGCCGCGCGGGCCCCCGGGTCGGCGAGCAGGTCGCGGACGCGCAGCTCGAGGTCGGCGAAGTCGACGCCGGCGCGGGCGGCCTTGGCCACGTCGTACTCGCGACCGAAGCGGTCGAGCAGATCGTCGAGCAGGATCAGCGCGTCGCGGGCGTGGTGGTCGGCGCAGGCGCCGCGATAGCCCTCCCAGGCCGCGCGGTAGTCCTCGCACGCGGGGTCCTCGAGCAGCTTGGCCCCGCTCGTCAGCTTGGCGGCGTCGAGATCGCCCGGCCACGGGACCGCGACAGCGAGGACGCGGTCGCACGCCTCGAGCGCGCTGCGCCCGGCGGACACCTTCTTGCCGTCGCCGCCCGCCAGCGCTCGGGCCGCCGCATCGCGGGCGGCGGCCAGCGGCGCCGGGTCAGGCGCCTCCAGCGGCGGCGGGATCGGCAGCCGCGGGTGGCCTTCGCCGCGGCTGCGCAGCGTGTCGTGCACGGCAAGCACGAGCTCGCGCAGCCCCGGCCCGTAGGCGGCCGCGACGTCGACCGCGGCGGCGCCGCGAGCGCCGGCCCAGGCCTCCAGAGCGCGTTCGTAGGCCGCTTCGGCCAGCCGCCGGGCCGCCGGCTCGTCGAGCACGGTGAAGCGCGGGTCGAGGCCGGCGGCGAGCGGCCGCGCACGCAGCACGCGGGCGCAGAAGCCGTGGATCGTGCCGACCCACGCCGCCTCGGTCTCGCGCGCGCGTTCGTCCTCGCCGAGCGCCGTGAACCGCCGCCGCACGCGCTCGCGCAGCTCGCCGGCCGCCTTCTCGGTGAACGTCAGGGCGAGCACGGCGCCGACCGGGACGCCGTCGTCGAGCACCGCCTCGACGAAGCGCTCGACCATCACCGCGGTCTTGCCAGAGCCGGCGTTGGCGGCGAGCAGCGCCGAGCCGGTGCGCGACGCGACGGCCGCCCGCTGATCGGGCGTGAACTGCACGCCGGCGCGCGGCGCGGCGGCGAGCGCGGTCACGCAGCCTCCTCGCGGGCGCGGCAGATCCCCGGGTAGGCGCAGCCGCCCTGCGGCAGGCACGAGTCCGGGCACGCGCGGATCCGACCGGCACGGAGATCGGCTCCCGCTCGCGTCGCGGTCTCGCGCGCGGCCTCGAGCGCCGCGTCGAACGCGTCGGCGTCCATCACGTCGCCGTTGACATAGGCGCCGGGGGCGTCGTCGCGGACGATCCCGCGCGCACGGACGTCGCGCGCGCCGACCGGCTGATACAGCGCCCCGACCGGCTCGAGCCCGAGCAGCTCGCGCACGGCCAGCGCGTACAGCGCGACCTGCAACCGCCGGTCCTCGCTCCAGCGGGCGCCGGCTGACACGCGCCGGCCCTTGTAGTCCCGTACGAGCGCCCGGCCGGCGGAGTCGACGTCGATGCGGTCGACGCGCCCGGTGACGCCGATCCCGGCCAGCGGCAGCGGGTTCTCGTCGTCGAAGCTCCATTCCAGGTAGCGCGGCTCGAGCCGGGCGCCGGACTCGGCCTCGTACCGCAGGATCCGCCGCAGGTCGACCTCGAGCTCGCGCAGGAACGCCCGCCCGCGCGCGCCGGAGGCCTTGGCGCGCAGCTCGTCCATCGCGTGCGCGAGCGCGTCGAGCGCCGCGGGCAGCGAGTCCGCCGTGAGCGCGGTCCCGAGGTGCCGCAGCGTCTGCTCGAGCACGGCGTGCGCCACCGAGCCGCGGCGCAGCGGCTCGGGATCCGGGTCGGTCGGCTGCGGGCGCAGCAGGCTGTCGACCAGCCAGCGCACGCCGCAGCCCGCGAACGTCTCCAGCCCGCGCGCCGCCTCGGTCTCGCGCGCCGCGAGCGCGGCCAGCACCGGCTCGCTCAGCGGCGGCGCCGAGGGGCGGCGGCTCGCCGTGCTCCTCGGCCGCCGCGCGGGCACGCCGCAGCTCGTGCGGGGTCGGCGCCGACCCTGGCGGCCAGGTGACCTCGGCGAGCAGCCGCCGGCCGCGGCGCTCCCACAGCTCGTCCGTGAACAGCGCGCGCACGTCGTCGATGAACGCGGACGGCTGCACCGGGTCGCCCTCCTCGTCGGACGACCGGAAGGACAGGAACAGCACCTCCTCGGGCCGCGAGACGGCCGCGTAGAGCAGGTAGCGCTCGCGCGGCAGGACGTCCTCCTGCGGCGCCAGCACGATCCCGCTCGCGCGCGCCAGGCTGAAGCGTGCCGCGTCGTCGAGGAACGGCTCGGGCTCCGGGTGGCGGGGGAACTCGCCCTCCTGCAGGCCGCACACGAACACCGCACGGAAGCGGCGCGCGCGGATCGCGAGCGGATCGGCGATCAGCACCGCGCCCTCGACCGCGCGCTCGCGCACCGGCACGCGGCCGAGCGCCTCGATCAGCTCCTCGCGCGTGCCCGCCAGCGCCGGCTCGCCGGCCGCGAGCGCGCGCAGCTCGCCGGCGGCTTCGCGCAACGCGCCGGCGGCCAGCGCGTCGGCGGCGGCCTCGGGATCGAGCACGGCGGCCGTGCGGCGGTGCGGCGCGGTCCAGATCGCGTCCGCCTCGGCGACGAGTGCGTCCAGGAACGCCTCGGGCTCCTCGGGCACCGCGAACGCCGGAGCGTCCGGGTGGGCGGGACCCAAGACACGTGCCGCTTCGCGCGCGGTGGCGATCTCGTTGCGGCGGACGTGGGCGTCCAGCGCGTCGGCGACGTCCGGGTCGGCGAGCCGGCCCGGTGTCCGCAGCCAGGTCAGCAGATCGGCCGCGCTCCCGCCGAGCGCCGCGCGCGCTCCCGCCAACACGCCGGCGCCGAGCCTCGTATGCGCGAGCGGCGGCCGCCGGTCCACGCTCACGGGCACGCCGTAGGCCTCCAGCACCTGGGCGAGCACGCCGCCACCGCCGCGCACGAGCACCGCGATGTCCTCGGGCAGCACGCCGTCGCCCATCAGCTCGAGCACCTCGGCGGCGACGAGCTCGGCCTCGGCGCGTTCGCCGCCGGCCTCCAGCAGGCGGACCGCGCCGTTCGGGGCGCGGCGCAGCGCGCCCGGCTCGAACAGCCCGCGCTCGAGGTGGTGGAGCGCCGCGCGCGCGGCCGGGGCGTAGTGCTCGGAGCGGTCTTCGAGGATCTCGTGGCGCTCGGCGAGCGGCTTCAGCAGCTCGACGGTCGCCGCTCGGCCGGCGAACGCGGCGCGGCCCGGCTCGTAGGCGAGGGCGACGCAGACGTCGGCGTGGCGGGCGAGCGTCTCGATCGTGTCGCGCTGCAGCGCGGTCAGGTCGTCGAAGCCATAGAGGAACACCGGCCGGCCGCGCCAGGCGGCAGGGCGCTCGCGCAGCGCGTCGAGCGCCGCCCGCGCGAGCCCTTCGGAGTCGACCGCGCCGAGCGCCTCGAGCCGGCGGTGGTAGGCCGAGTACAGCTGCGCGAGCTCACCCGCGTGCGGCGGCGCCTCCCCGGTCGCCTCCCAGTCGCGCACCGCCCGCGTGAAGCGCGCCGGCCCGATCAGCGAGCGGCCGAGTTCGGCGAACAGAGCCTGCGCCGCCGCCGGGAAGCCGGGCGACGAGGCCGACCGGGCCAGCGCGTGCAGGTCGGCCGCCGCGACGACGGCGCGGACCAGCCGCTCACGCGCGACCGGCCCGAGGACGCGTGCCCGCACCCCGGCCGCCACCGCCAGCTGGCGGACCAGGTTGCGGAACGTGACGACCTCCGCCCCGACGACGATCCCCTCGGCCGACAGCTCACGCTGGTAGTGCTCGGCGTCGGCCGGAGTGGGCACGACGAGCACCGGCTCGCGCGGCAGCGCCGCCCGGAACCGCTCCAGCACGGCGCCCGCCTTCGCGGCGTTCGCCGGACCCGTGATGAGCGTGAGGGGCATCCGCCCAGTGTCGCGAACCGCTCGGACGCCGGTCCGCACTCAGGGCGCCGGCCAACTTCGGCATTGAGGGAGGCAGGATCGGCCGCCGCGCGAGATCGGTGTCGCCTTACCCGCGCATAGCGAGGGTTTCCCGACACCAACCCGAGATCTCACCGCGCGGCCGACTCCCCCGCACCCCTACCCGGCCGCAGTTCGCCGGTCCGACGTCCTCGTGCTGACCATGCGCAGCGGCTCAAACAAGCGTGCTGCCGTGGACTGGACAGATGTACGGCGGCAACTCTCCACTCAAGTTGCGAGGCTGGCTGCCGTCTACTCGGACTGGAAGCCAGCGCCGCACGGGGAGTCCCGAGAAATGCCGCACCTACATCTGCCCGCCGACCACACGGACGCCGACATCGTTCTGGCGGTCAATCTGGCTGAGATCGTCGGGAGCGAGGACCTCTACGTCGCCTGGAGCCACGAGTCCGGCGCCGGCGCGATCCCGGAGATCGAGGCCGTGCTGGTCCACGAGCGCCCCCTGAGCCCGCTGTCCGAGTTCTTCGCCGCGCTAGCCGCGGGCTTCGGCGGGATGTGGCGTGCGCTCCTCGGCCGCCCGAGCGGCGACGCCGTCCCGTCGGCCCCACCGGCTGACCCAGCGCGGCGCGCGACCGCCTAGCACCACCACGCCGCCGAGCACGAGCACGCCGCCGGCCAGCTGGACCGGCGTCAGCACCTCGCCGAACACGAAGAACGCGACGACGACCGTCGTCAGCGGCTCGCCGGTCGACAGGATCGCGGCGGTCGTCGGGCCCACGCGCGCGAGCCCGGCGAAGAACAGGCTGATCGCCGCGACGGTCGACACGACCGCCAGGCAGGCGAGCCAGAGCCAGCCCTCGGCCGTCAGGTCGCCGGGGCGGAGCTGACCAAGCGCCGCCGAGCCGACCGTCAACGTGAACGCCGCGCCGGTGCACACGAGCGCGGCCAGCAGCTGCGGCCGCACGCGCCCCGCGATGCCCTGGCTGGTGAGGATGTAGACGCTGTAGACGACGGCGGTCGCGAGCCCGAGGAACGTCCCGAGCGGGTCGAGGCGGCCGGTCGCCGCGCTCGCCATCAGCAGCACCAGCCCGCCGGAGACCAGCGCGAGCGCCCACAGCTTGCGGGCGTCGAGCCGCTCTCGCCGGAGCGCGACGGCGCCCGCGGCGACCATTGCGGGATATGTGTAGATGAGCAGCGCCAGCACCGACACGTCGATGCGTGAGAGCGCGGCGAAGTACCCGCCGGCCTGCGCCGCGTAGCCGCACAGGCCGAGCGCGAGCGCGATCAGCAGGTCGCGGCGGGGGAGCCGGCCGACGCCCCGCGCCGCGCCGAGCATCCAGAACAGCGCCGCCGCGAGCACGAAGCGAACGGACAGCAGCGTGCCGACCGTCGCCCCGTTGTCGTACGCGAGCTTGCCGAACACGCCCATCGCGCCGAAGGCGGCGGCGGACAGCAGGCAGAGCGCGGTGCCGGAGAAGCGCACGACCGCCATCCTGCCGATCGCAAGCTTCACGATCGATTCTGATTTCTGCGGATGACCCGGTAGCGTTCCTTCACAATGCTTCACCTCGGCCGTCTCCGCCTGCTGCGCGAGCTGAGCGAGCGCGGAACGATCGCCGCGGTGGCCGACGCGCTGCAGTTCACGCCGTCGGCGGTCTCCCAGCAGCTCGCGATGCTCGAGCGCGAGGCCGGCGTCCCGCTGCTCGAGCGCGCCGGCCGCGGCGTCCGGTTGACCGATGCGGCGCGCGTGCTCGCCGGCCACGCCGAGGCGCTGCTCGAACGCGCCGCGGTTGCGGAGGCCGAGCTGGCGGCGGCGTCCGGCGCCGTCGCGGGCCGCGCGCGGATCGCGGGCTTCGAGTCCGTCGCGCTGCGGCTCGCGCTGCCGGCGATGGAGCGGCTCGCGCACGACGCCCCGGCACTGCGCTGCGAGTTCGTCGAGGGCGAGCCCGAGGAGGCGCTCCCGGCGCTCGCGCTCGGCGACATCGACCTCGTGATCGGCGACGAGTGGGAGTACCAGCCGCTGCGCGTCCCCGCGGGCGTGGAGCGCGTCGAGCTGCTGCGCGACCCCGTCCGGCTCGTGGTCCCCGCGGGGCACCCGCCGGCGCGCCTGGCCGACCTTGCGGACCACAGATGGGTGACCGGCCCGGCCGGTCTCGGCTGGGACGAGATGACGCTGCGGCTGTGCCGCGACCTCGGCGGCTTCGAGCCGGACGTGTCCCACCGGACCAACGACGCGACGATCGCGACGGCGCTCGTCGCCCGCGGCCTCGCGGTCACGCTGCTGCCCGAGCTGGCGCTCGCCCTCTACGGCGGCGTCGCCGTGCACCCGATCGCCGAGCGCCCGGTGAGCCGCACGATCTTCGCCGCCACGCGGGCGACCGACGCCGCCCGGCCGTCCATCCAGGCGCTGCTCGCCGTGATTCAGGCGGCCTCGGCCGAGGCGGCTTCCTCGGCCTGAGGAGCCTGCTCCTCGCCCTCGGGCGGCTTGGCGCCCTCGCGCGCCCACGGCTCGTCGAACTCGACGCGCCACTTGCCGTCCTCGGTCTGCATCAGCGCGAGCCGGGCACGGAACGAGCGGCCGGAGCGACCCTTGAAGCCCGTCACGGCCTTCTCCGTGCGGCCCTTGGCGATCAGCTCGCGGGCCACCGCGATCGGCAGCTGCTTGCCGGCCTTGGACTTCCAGATCACGAATCCGCAGCCCGGGTCCTCGCGCGACCAGCACGAGAAGCCCTTGCGGTTCTCGACGATGTCGTGGCCGCAGACCGGGCACGGGCCGAGGTTGGCCCGCGGGATGCGGACCTCCTTGAGCTTGGCGTCGAGCTCGTGGACCGTGCTGTCGGCGAACGCGGCGATGTCGCGCATGAACGTCTCGCGCGACTCCTCGCCCTCCTCGATCCGCGACAGGCGGTGCTCCCAGTCGCCGGTCAGCGACGGTGAGGTGAGCGCGTGCTCGCCGAGGAACTTGATGACGTTGAGGCCCTTCTCGGTGCACACCAGCGCGCGGCCGTCACGCTCGATGTAGCCGACGTCGATCAGCCGCTCGATGATCGCGGCGCGCGTCGCCGGCGTGCCGATCCCGGAGTCCTTCATCGCCTCGCGCAGCTCGTCGTCGTCGACGAGCTTGCCGGCGGTCTCCATCGCGGCGAGCAGCGACGCGTCGGAGTAGCGTCGCGGCGGCTTGGTCTCGCGCGCGAGCGACTCGACCTCGAGCGTCTGGACGTTCTCGCCGCGCTCGAGCTTGGGGAGCTGCTGGTCGCCGCCCTCGTCGTCGTCGCCCTCGCCGCGCGTCTCCAGGCCCTCGCCGTAGACGCCGCGCCAGCCCGGCACGATCAGGACGCGCCCGCGGGTGCGGAACACGTGCGTCGCGACCGTCGTCTCGAGCCGGGTGTTCTCGAACTCGGCGTCGGGATGGAAGACCGCGAGGAAGCGCCGGACGACCATGTCGTAGATGCGGCGGTCGTCGTCGCTCATCTTGTCGATGCGGTGCTCGGCGTTCGTCGGGATGATCGCGTGGTGGTCGGTGACCTTCTCGTCGTTGACCACGCGGCCGAGCGGCAGCAGGTCCAGCCCGGTCACGTAGGCGGCGGCCTTGGCGTACTCGGGCTGCGAGCCGAGCATGCCGGCGGTCGGCTTGATCTCGGCGACCATGTCGGTGGGCAGGAAGCGGGAGTTCGTGCGCGGGTACGTGAGCGCCTTGTGCTCCTCGTACAGGCGCTGGGCGGCGGCCAGCGTGCGGCGGGCCGAGAAGCCGAAGCGCGTGTTGGCGTCGCGCTGCAGCGACGTCAGGTCGTACAGGAGCGGCGCGCGCTCCTTCTTGGTCGACGTCTCGAGCTTCGTGATCTCGCCGGCCTGGTCGCGGACGGCGGCGACGATCGCCTCGGCCTCCTCGGCGGTCGCCAGCCGCGGCTTGGCGCCGGCGTGGAAGCGGCCCTCGTAGCGGCGCCCGGGCTCACCGGCGGACGGCTCGAAGGTGGCGTCGACGAGCCAGTACGGCTCGGGCTTGAAGGCGCGGATCTCCTCCTCGCGACGGGCGACGATCGCCAGCGTCGGCGTCTGCACGCGGCCGAGCGAGACCGCGCCGTCGAACGAGGACCGCAGGCGGATCGTGGCCGCGCGGGTCGCGTTCATGCCGACGATCCAGTCCGCCTCGGAGCGCGACCGCGCAGCCTGCTCGAGCCGCTCGAACTCCGAAGCCGGGCGCAGCGAGCCGAACGCGTCGCGGATCGCGGCGGTCGTCATCGACGACAGCCACAGCCGCTCCACGGGCTTCTTCGCGTTCGCCTTCTCGTAGGTCCAGGCGAAGATCAGCTCGCCCTCGCGGCCGGCGTCGCACGCGTTGACGACCTCGTCGACGTCGTCGCGCTTGAGCATCTTGGTGATGACGCTCATCTGCTTCTTCGAGCGCTCGTCGCGCACGACGAGCTTGAACTCGTCCGGCACGATCGGCAGGTCCGCCATCCGCCACTTCTTGTACTTGGGGTCGTACTCGTCCGGCTCGGCGAGCTGCACGAGGTGTCCGACGGCCCACGTCACGACGTGCGACTCCGACTCCAGGTAGCCCTCGTGCTTGGCGAACGCGCCCGGCAGGACGCGCGTCAGGTCCCGTCCGACCGACGGCTTCTCCGCGATGACCAAGGTCTTGCCCATGAGTCCGGGCAGGGTAGCTCAGCCCGTCAACCGCCACACGGACCGGTACCGACCGGGCCCGAGGCGTGGGCGAGCTCGTCGCGCACGATCTCGTTCGGCACCGCGTAGCCGCCGCGCGGCCCGCTGGTGGTCGCGGCGAAGATCGTCGCCACCACGCGGCCGGCGCCGTCGACCATCGGGCCGCCGGAGTTGCCCGAGCGCACGATGCCGCGCAGGGAGGCGATCCGGCGCCGTACCGGCCCGCGGCCGTACGCGTCCTGGGTCACGACCTCGCGGGTCTGGCCCAGCCGTCCCGGCCGGACGTCGTACGGCCCGTTGAGCGGGAACCCGAGGATCGCCGCCGACGTACCGGACTTCGGGTCTTCGGCGATCTCGAGCGGCTGCGCGTCGAGGCCGTCGACGCGCAGCACGGCGATGTCGTTCTTGGGGTCGAACGCGATCGCCTCGGCGTCGAGCGCCGGCTCGCGCCCCTCGGGCAGCACGCGCGTGTCCTCCTGCCCGGCGACGACGTGCGCGTTGGTGACGACGATCCCGTCGCGCGCGACCCAGCCCGATCCCTCGACCCCGAGCCCGCAGGCGCTGCCGAGGATCTTCACGACACTGTGGCGGGCGTCTGCGACCTGGGGATCACGCGCAATCGCTGCTCGCGGGGCGGGCACGTTCGCCGTCGGCCCGTCGATGTGCGGGAACGGGTCGAGCGCGCGCAGCGTGTTCAGGAGCGGGCCGGTCGGCGGCAGGATCGCGTTGAGCTGGCGCAGGATCGCCGAGCGCTGCACGTCGCGCCGGACGTCGGGGTCCGCGCGGAGCGCCACCGCGCCGAGTACCCAAGCGATCAGGAGTCCCACGCAGGCGGTGAGGACCGCGCCCAGCGCACCGTCGGCGGCCGCGAAGGCGGGCGATCGCAGACGAGCACGCAGGCGCGCGCCGACCCCCTCGAACCCGGCCGCCAGGATCCCGCCGGCCATGATCGCCCCGACCAGCGCAAACGCCGGTGCCCACTGCGATTCGCGCCCTCCGGAGAGCACCAGCGGCGCGATCCGCGTGCCGAGCCACGCGCCGACGACGAACCCGACGAGCGCGAGCACGCCGGAGATGAACCCCTGCGCCCACCCGAACAGCCCGAGGAGCACGACCGCCCCCACGATCACCCAGTCGATGCCTGTCAAGGATCCGAGCGTACTCGTACCCTTGCTGAGGGCCCGAAAAATGGCAGCGTCCCGCCCCCCGATCACACGACGCCGCATGATGCTGCGTCGTCTCGCTCCATTGCTCGTCCTGGCGGGTGTCTCGTTCTTGGTCGGCCTGGTCGTCGGCGGGCGCCACGAACCCGCCGAGCGGAAGCTCGCTTCGCAGTTCGTCGCCGCCTGGGAGCGCGGCGACTACGCGGCGATGCACGCGATGCTCACGCCGGAGACGCAGGACGGCAACTCGGTGACCGAGTTCGCGCGCGCCTACCGCGACGCCGCCGCCACCGCGACGACCACGAAGCTCGCGGCGGGCCGTGCCTCCAACCCGCGCGACGGCACGGTGACCGTGCCGATCGCCGTCCAGACGAGGATCTTCGGCGCGATCCACCAGCCGCTCACGCTGCCGATCGGCAAGGACGCCGACGGCGACCCGGCGATCGCCTGGGATCCGCGGCTCGTGTTCCCCGGCCTGCGGCCCGGTGAGAAGCTCACCCGCCGCACGCGCCTCCCCACGCGCGCGACGATCCGCACCCGCGACGGCAAGGTGATCGCACGCGGCGACGACCGCTCGTCCGACCTCGACCCGGCCGCCTCGGAGATCGCCGGCACGGTCGGGCCGGCGCCGCCCGAGCGCGCGCAGGAGCTCGAGGAGCGCGGCGTGCCGGCCGGCGCTCCCGTCGGCCTCACCGGCCTGGAGCGCGAGTTCGACGCCGAGCTGACCGGGACGCCGGGCGGCGAGCTGCTCGCCGGCGAGCGTGTGCTCGCGAGCCGGCCGCCGCAGCGCGGCAAGAGCGTGCGCACGACGATCGACCCCGACGTGCAGCGCGCGGCCGTCGCGGCGCTGGCCGGCCGGTACGGCGGCATCGCCGCCGTGCGGCCGCGCACCGGCGAGGTGCTCGGGCTGGCGGGCGTCGCGTTCTCGGCCCCGCAGCCACCCGGCTCCGTGTTCAAGATCATCACGCTGTCGTCGGCGCTCGCGGCGAAGGTCGTCAAGGAGAACGAGACCTTCCCGGTGCAGACGGAGGCGACGCTCGAGGGCGTGAAGCTCGAGAACGCCAACGGCGAGTCGTGCGGCGGCTCGCTGATGGACTCGTTCGCGCATTCCTGCAACTCGGTGTTCGCGCCGCTGGGCGCCAAAGTCGGTGCGCGCAAGCTCGTCGCCACCGCCGAGGCGTTCGGCTTCAACGAGGACCCGAAGCTGGCCGGCGCGGCGCGCTCCACGATCCCCTCCGCGAACGAGATCGGCGACGACCTCGCCGTCGGGTCGACCGCGATCGGCCAGGGCAAGGTGCTCGCCACGCCGCTGCAGATGGCGCTCGTGGCGGCGGCGATCGGCGAGGGCGGCGTGCGCGTGGAGCCGACGCTGCGCAAGGGCGCGCCGCCGAAGACGAAACGGGCCGTGCCGGCTTCGGTGGCGCGGTTCGTCGAGCGCTCGATGCGCGCGGTCGTGAGCTACGGCACGGGGACCGGAGCGGCGATCTCCGGCGTCAAGGTGGCGGGCAAGACCGGCACGGCCGAGCTCCGGACGACCGTCCGCAACGACACGCTGCCGCAAGCCCGGCGAGGAGGAGACGCCGCCGCAGGCCGACCCGACGGACACCGACGCCTGGTTCGCCGCCTTCGCGCCCGCCGGGCACCCGCGGATCGCCGTCGCCGTGCTGTTCATCGCGCAGGGCGCGGGCGGCGAGGTCGCCGCGCCCGCCGCAGCGCAGGTCATCGAGAGCGCCGTGAAGGGCTAGTACCGACGGTCGCGAGTACGCGGACGCCGGTACTAGACGTCGAGGTCGTAGATGCCGGTCTCGCCCTGCTGGCCGTTCGAGAAGTGCAGCTCGAGCGGGCGGTTCTGGAGCGAGTCGGTCTTGACCTTGAAGAGCAGCAGCGAGCCCTGGATCGGGCCCTGGCCGGCGGCGCTGCTCGACAGCGGCAGGATCGTGGCCGGCGGCACGTCGATGCCCTTCTGGAACGCGAACGGGTTGATGTCCGTGTCGATCGGGATCGGCCGGTAGACGTTGTCCTGGGTGTCGTGGATCTCCCAGGTGTCGGCGGACGGGAGCGGCTTGTCGCCCTCGTTCTGGACGCGGACCCAGACGCCGAACCACGTCTCGTCGGCGCGCGGCTGCGCGGTCCCCTCCGGCAGCCCCTTGAGGTACTCGGAGTCCTCGACGTCATTGACGTTCATGTAGCGGGACATCTCGATCTGGTACTTCAGCCCGCCGATCACCGTGTACAGGCCCTCGTTGTCGGCGACCTTCAGGTCCTCGTGCCCGCAGCCGCCGGCTACGAGTGCGATCAGAAGGGCTGCCAGGACGACCAGACGCGGCATCGGGCGCGGATTCTAGAGGCCGACGACCCGGGCGCGCGCACCACGATCCTTGTCCTCCTCCAGGATCGCCTGGAGGCGGCGCATCGCCTTGCGCAGCTTTCGCTTGAACCAGCGTCGTTGGCCGCTGAGCGACTCGACGAACTTGTCGGTGGGCAGCGCGGGCTCTGACTCGAACATGTAGTCGACGTCGGTGCCGCCGCCCGGCGCCTCGTCGAGCGTCCAGATCGCGGTCGTCTTGATGCGGTTGAACTTGCCGTAGCGGCCGACCGCGACGATCCGGCGCGGCCGCTCGACGGCGACGAGCGTCATGTCGCCCCAGTCGAAGCGCTGGAGCGGCACGCCGACGCGGAACCGCGCCCCGGCGCCGGTGCCGACCGAGTCGGTCCGCAGCAGGTGCCAGTTCGTCAGATAGTGGTCGCTGAACTCGGAGTGGTTCGCGACATCCGCCAGATACGCGAAGACCTCGTCGCGCGGACGGTCGATCATGACGTTGACGTGAACGGGGTCCACAGCGGCCGCAACAATAGTGGCCGCGAGCCCGGTCAGGCGGCGCGCGGGCGCGCTCGCACTGCGCGGTCGTGCTCGGGGGAGCGCACGATCTCGGAACGGGCCGGAGACTCGCGGTGTAGATGCCTGCACAGCTCGCAGACGAGCCCCTTGCCGTAAATGTGAACGACCTCGCCGATCAGCGGAGTACGATGGCAGTGCACACAGTCGTGGCGGCGTGCACTCAACGCGCCTACGCTGTGGCGGAGGAGAGAGATCTCCATCAGGGGATTCCGGTGGCGGGTGAGCGCGGGCATGGTTTGAAGCCGTTTCGCCACGGGCACCCGGACCCCTCCATTGACCCGGTCCCTAAGATCGAGATCGGAAGGCCGAGCATGCAGGAGTCCAGAGGCGAGGTACAGAACACCGGCACCCTCCCCGGAGCGGGGCAGGGATCGGTCCCCGTCGTCGCCGATGGCGAACGGCGCGAGCGGCCGGGCTGGGTCGAGGACGCCAGGGCGGGGCTCGAGGAGCCCGGCAAGTACCTGGCGTACGAGGAAGGCGGCCGCCACATGGTCGTCGCGATCACGCGCGAGTGGACGCGGATCGGCCGTTCTCTGGCTGCCGACCTGCGGTTCGACGATGCGACCGTGTCCCGCCGCCACGCGCTGGTGGTCAGCCAGGCCGACGGCGTGCGTGTGCTCGACGACCGGTCACTGAACGGCATCTTCGTCAACGGACGGCGCGTGGAGTGGGCTCCGCTCACCGACGGCGACGAGATCACGATCGGCCGGCACTCGCTCTTCTACGTCGACAACGTGACCGTTCCGGCGGTCGCCGCAGCAACCTCCGAGTAGCCGGGCGCGCGGACGGTATCGTGGCCGTCCGCTTATGGCTGAGACGATTGCGGTCCTGTCGCTGAAGGGCGGCACGGGTAAGACAACCACGGTGCGGACGCTCTCCGACGTGTTGCGGCGCGTCGGCCTGGATGTGCTCGCCATCGACCTCGATCCGCAGGGCAACCTGTCGGACTACTTCGACGTGCCGCCGGACGCCAGTCCGACGATCGCCGATGTCCTGTCGGGCGACGCCAAGGCAAAGGCCGCGGTGCATGACGGGATCGTGCCCGCGTCGCCGATCCTCGCCGAGGTCGAGCGCTCGCTGTCGGGCAAGATGGGCCGGGAGCTCGTGCTGCGCAAGGCGCTCAAGGACGCCCGCAAGCAGCACGACGTGATCCTGATCGACTGCCCGCCGGCGCTCGGCCTGCTGACGATCAACGGCCTGGTGGCCGCCGACTGGGCGATGATCTCGTCCGAGGCGCAGTACTTCGCGCTGCAGGGCGTGCAAGGGGCGCTCGAGGTGATCGAGCAGGCGAAGGAGTTCTACAACCCCGATCTCGAGTGGCTCGGCGTGGTGATGAACATCGCCGACATGCGGACCGTCCACTCGCGTGAGGCCTACGAGCAGCTGACCGAGCACTACAAGGAGAAGGTGTTCAACACCGTCATCCGGTCCTCGATCGCCTATGCGGAGTCGGCCGAGCGCGCGCAGTCGATCCTCGACCACCGGCCGGACCTCGGGGTGGACTACCTCGCGCTCGCCGACGAGGTCCTTGAGCGGATCGGCCTGCGGGATGCCCGTCGCGCGCTGAAGCCGTTGCTGGCAAGCTAGGGGCATGCGCCTGGCGTTGGTGCTCGCCGGTCTGCTCGCCGTCGCGGGCTGCGGCGGGTCGACGCCCGTGGCCACGACCCAGGCACCGGAGCCGGCCGAGTTCCTGGCGCAGGAGCAGCCGGCGGCGCAGAAGCCGAAGCCGGCGGGGCGGTTCGAGACCGCGCGGGTGCGGCGGCGCACCACGATGCGCGCCGCTCCGGGCGGGCGGGTGATCGCACGGGTGGGGCGGCGGACCGAGTTCGGCTCCCCGCGCGTGCTGGCCGTGACCGGCCGCCGGGGCGGCTGGCTGCGCGTGATCGCCTCCGAGCGCCGCAACGAGCAGCGCGGCTGGATCCGCGCCCGCGCGGTGCGTGTGGGCGCGACCGACATCTCGATCCACGTCGACCGCAGCGCCCGGCGCCTCGTGTTGAAGCGCGGGTCGAAGGTGCTGCGGCGGATGCCGATCGCGGTCGGCCGCCCGGGCAACGAAACGCCACTCGGCCGCTTCGCGGTGACCGACCTGTTGCACACCGGCCGCGCCGACTCGCCCTACGGCTGCTGCGCCCTGGCGCTGTCGGGGCACCAGACGAAGCTCGTTCCCGGCTGGCCCGGCGGAGACCGGCTGGCGATCCACGGGACGCCCAACCCCGAGACCGTGGGCACGCAGGCGTCGTTGGGCTGCATGCGGGCCTACACGCGCGACATCCGCGCCCTCATGCGCCGAGTCCCCCTCGGCGCGCCGGTGTTCGTGAGGGCCTGAAACTGCGGCATTGAGGGTGTCGCGACCGGTCGCGTGTGCAGTTAATCCCCGTAGAGGGGATCAAGCGCACACGGCGGCCCGTCCCGCCTCCCTATGTGCCCGAAGTTCGCACCGAGACGCCGTCGGCGGAGAAGGGCAGGCGGAGCACCTGGGCCCAGCCGCGAGACTCCGACGACAGCCGATCAGCGACCGTGGCCGCGTCCTCGGACCGCGTCCAGACCAGCACCGAGCGGCCCGGCGCCCGAGATCGTGGCTCCCAGCGCGCCGAGCTCCGCGGCCCGCTCGACCAGCTCCATCGACCGCGGGTACAGCGACGCCCGCCTCGGCTGGTGCAGGCGGTCTTCCAACCCGCGGGCGACGAGGTCGAGGTCGCCGCGGGCCAGGCCGAGCACGAGCAGGGAGGCGCGGCCGATGTTGAACACCGCCTCGCTCATCGGGACCTCGGGGGGCAGCGCCGCCCGCGCCTTGGCGGTGCGCACCGCCCGCGACGGCACCACCAGCACCGCCTCGAGACCGGAAGGCGGATCCAGCCGCGTCGCGGACCCGTCCGCGCACACGACGAAGCCGCCCATCAACGCCGCGGCGGCGTTGTCCGGGTGTCCCTCGAGCCGCGTCGCCTCGCCCAGCAGATCGGCGTCGCCGCCGTTCAGGGCGTCGGCCGCCACCAGCCCCGCCACGTAGGCCGCCGCGCTCGTCCCGAGGCCGCCGGACAGGGGAATGTCCGAGCGAACCGTGAACCGCATGCCGTCAGGAGGCCGCAGCGCCGCGAACCCGCGCACGCAGAGGTTGCGGGCGTCGCGGGCGATCGCCAGGTCGGTGCGGACCTCGAACCGCCCCGTCTCGGTCACCTCGAGGTCCGTCCACACGCCCAAGGCGGCGGCCAGCACGTCGAAGCCCGGCCCGAGGTTGGCCGACGAGGCCGGGACGCGGACGTGGACGGTCAACCGAGGACGGCCTGCTCGACGGCGTCGAGGTCCGGCTCGCACGGCACGACCGAGCCGGCGTAGGCCAGCGCGGTCTGCGGGTCCTTCAACCCGTGGCCGGTCAGGACGCACACGACGCGCTCGGCCCCCATCGCCCCGTGCGTCAGCACGCCCGCCACGCTGGTGGCCGACGCCGGCTCGCAGAAGACGCCCTCGGAGGCGGCGAGGAAGCGGTAGGCGTCGATGATCTGGGAGTCCGAGACCGCCCGCACGGAGCCGTGCGACGCGGTCATGGCCGCCATCGCCTCCTCCCAGCGCGCCGGGTTGCCGATCCGGATCGCGCTCGCCACCGTCTCGGGGTTCGGCACCGGCTTGCCGTGCACCAGCGGAGCCGCCCCCTCGGCCTGGAAGCCGAGCATCATCGGGCTCTCGCCGACCTCCTGGAAGCCCTTCCAGTACGCGGTGATGTTGCCGGCGTTGCCGACCGGGATCGCCAGCGCGTCGATCGATCCGAGCTCCTCGGCGATCTCGAACGAGGCGGTCTTCTGCCCCTCGAGCCGGTACGGGTTGACCGAGTTCACGAGCGCGATCGGGTGCCGCTGGACGAGCTCGCGCACGAGCGCCAGCGCCTCGTCGAAGTTGCCGCGCAAGGCGACCACGCGCGCGCCGTGCATCAGCGCCTGGGCGAGCTTGCCGGTCGCGATCTTGCCCTCGGGCACGATCACCGCGCCGGTCAGCCCGGCGCGCGCCGCGTAGGCCGCGGCGCTCGCCGCCGTGTTGCCGGTCGAGGCGCAGATCACCGCCTGGGCGCCCTCGCGCACCGCGGCCGAGACCGCGCAGGTCATCCCGCGGTCCTTGAACGAGCCGGTCGGGTTCGCGCCCTCGAGCTTGAGCCACACCTCGCAGCCCGCCCGCTCGGAGAGCCGCTCGGCGAGGAGCAGCGGGGTCGACCCCTCCGACAGCGAGACGACCGGATCGTCGGGACCGAACGGGAGCCGGTCGCGCTAGCGCTCGATCAGGCCCGCGGTCATGTGAACTCCTCGTCGATCACGCGGATCGCGCGCGGGGCCGCGCGGATGAAGTCGAGCTGCCCGATCATCCGCACCGCCGCGTAGAAGCGCGACTCCAGCAGCGGGTGCAGGATCATCACCAGCCGCGCGTTCTCGCCGAGCCCCTTCTGCACGACCGAGCGGATCGACGCCCCCTGCATCCCCAGCAGCTCGGCGACCTGCGCCAGCACGCCGGGCCGGTCGGCGACCTCCATGTGCAGGTAGAACGCCGACTCGACGTCGTTGACCACGGTGAGCGACTCGGTCGTCTCCGGGGTCGAGGCGGGCGGGATCATCGCTGAGACGACGTCGCCCAGCACCGCGGTCGCGGTCTGCGGACCGCCGGCGCCCGGGCCGGACAGCGTCATCTCGGTGATCGTGGCGGACTCCAGCGTCACCGCGTTGAACGGGCCGTGCACCGCGGCCAGCGGATGCCCGGCGTACAGGAACGCGGGGTGCACGCGGACGCTGATCCCGGCATCGACGCGCTCGGCGGTGCCGATCAGCTTCAACCCGAGCCCGAACTCCTTCGCGTACTCCATGTCGTCGCCGGTCAGGTGCTCGATGCCCTCGTAGACGACCTGGTCCAGATGCACCGGCGAGGCGAACGCGAGGCGCGCGAGGATCGCCATCTTGGCGGCCGCGTCGCGGCCGGTGACGTCGTCGGTCGGGTCGGCCTCCGCGTAGCCGAGCTCCTGCGCCTGGCGCAGCGCGTCGGCGTACGAGAGGCCGCGGTCGGCCATCTCGGTGAGGATGTAGTTGGTCGTCCCGTTGACGATCCCGTGGATGCGCTCGACCCGGGTCGCCGCGAGCGACTCCTGCAGCACCCGGATCACCGGCACCACGCCCGCCACCGCACCTTCGAACCGCAGCTGGACGCCGTGCTCGCGCGCGCACGCCCACAGCTCCTCGCCGTGCTGGCTGAGCAGCTGCTTGTTGGCGGAGACGACGTGCTTGCCGGCCTGCATCGCCCGCAGCACGTAGTCGCGGGCGGGGTCGATCCCGCCGATCAGCTCGACGATCAGGTCGCTGCCGGCGAGGATCTCGTCGAACGAGCCGCGCGAGCGCGTGAGCACGCCCGTGATCTCCGGCCGCATCCCGGTGATCGGCACGAACGCGTCGGCGCGCTCGGCCAGCAGCGTCTCGAACGCCGAGCCGACGGTGCCGTGGCCGAGCAGGCCGATCCTAAAGGTCTCTGACACTCAAATCCTCGTAGGTCTCGCGTCGCACGACGACGCGCGCGTCGCCGCCGGAGCAGAAGATCACCGGCGGCCGCGGGACGCCGTTGTAGTTGTTCGCCATGGCGTGTCCGTAGGCGCCGGTGACCGGCGTCACGAGCACGTCCCCGGGCCGCGGGTCCGGGAGCCGGATGTCGCGCACCAGGACGTCGCCGGACTCGCAGTGCTTGCCCACGACCGTGCACACGCCGCCCGTGCCGTCCATGCGTCCGACCAGCGCGGCGGAGTAGGCGGCGCCGTAGAGCATCGGCCGGAGATTGTCGGACATCCCGCCGTCCACCGCCACGATCGTCTCCCCCGCGAGCCCGGGCTTGACCGCCTCGACGCTGTACAGCGTCACCCCGGCGTTGGCGACCAGCGCGCGGCCCGGCTCGATCACCAGCGCCTTGCCCTCCCCCAGCTCGGCCCGCGCCGCCGCGACCACGCCCGCGACCCACTCCTCCGGGTCGACGGCCCGGTCGCCCTCCACGTACGGGACCGCGAGCCCGCCGCCGAGGTCGTAGACGTCGAAGTCGCCGACCTCGGCGAGCGCGGCGATCGCGCGCCGGTACGGGTCGAGCGAGCGCAGCTGCGAGCCGATGTGCATGTGCAGCCCGGCGAGGTCGACGCGCTCCGCCAGCGCGCGGACCGCCTCCGGCGTCATCCCGAATTTCGACCCCGCCTGGCCGGTGAGGATGTGCTCGTGGGTGTCGGCCTCGACGCCCGGGATCACGCGCGCCAGCAGTCGCGCGCCGCCGCCCAGCGCGAGCAGCCGGTCGGCCTCGTGCTCGTTGTCGATCACGACGGTGCCGACGCCGGCCTCCAGCGCCATCCGCAGCTCCGCCTCGGACTTCGCGTTGCCGTGGAGGTACAACCGGCCGGGTTCGAACCCCGCGCGCAGCGCCAGATGCAGCTCCCCGCCGGAGGCGACGTCGCAGCCCAGGCCCTCCTGGGCGAACACGCGCAGGACCGCGGTGCACGGAAACGCCTTGGAGGCGTAGACGACCTCGCCGTCAGGGCCGAGAGCGCGCGTGAACGCCCGGGCGCGGGAGCGCAGGTCCTCCTCGGCGACGACGTACGCGGGCGTGCCGAACTCGCGCGCGAGGTCGCGCGCGTCGCAGCCGCCGACGTGCAGCACGCCGTCCTCGACGGAGGAGTCCTCGGGGTACACGCCCGCGGACTTTATGCGCGCAGCGGCGCCGGTGCGGGCGCCGGACGGCGCACGAGCAGGAAGATCCCGCCGCCCGCGATCATCACCAGCGACAGCAGCTGCGGCTGGGTGAGGCCGAGGAACACGTCGTCGTTGCGGCGGATGAACTCGACCAGGAAGCGCTCGAGGCCGGCGAGGATCAGGTACACGGCGAACAGCGTGCCGGGCCGCCAGCGGTCCCGCCAGCGCCACAGGAGCGCGGCCACGAGCAGCATCGTGATCGTCTCGTAGACCGGCGTCGGATGGACCTTCTCCGTCGTCGGCACGGTGCCGTTGGGATAGGCCATCGCCCACGGGCCGTTCCACGCCTTGCCGTAGTCGCCGTCACCGGCGAGCTGACAGCCGATGCGGCCGATGGCATAGCCGGCGGCGAGCGGGATCGACGCGGTGTCGAGCAGCTGCAGACCGAGCCAGTTGCGTCGCCACGCCCACAGCAGGACGCAGATCGCGCCGCCGATCGCGCCGCCGTACCAGACGAGGCCGGCGCCGGAGAACAGGCTGCCGAGCAGGTCGTCCTTCGCGCTCGACCAGTTCTCGCCGACCCACCACAGGCGCGCGCCGACGATCCCGCCGATCAGCGCGGCGAACACCATCTCGTAGGCCCAGTCGACGGGCTTGCCGAGCTCCTTCAGGCGCCGGGCGACGATCCAGCCGGAGACCACGAACGCCAGGCCCATCATCAGGCCGAACGTCTGCAGCGTGATGGGGCCGATATGCAGTTCGGGCTGCATCAGAGAAAGAGTATGCGGCTTGCTCGCACTCGCAAGCTCGTGCGAGCTCCTTGATTACACGCTCACAGATAGTTCATCGGGTTCACGACGGAGCCGTTGATCCTGGCCTCGAAGTGAACGTGCGGCCCGGTGCTGTTGCCGGTGCTGCCCGACAGGCCGATCACCTGGCCCTGGCTGACCGTCTGGCCGACCGAGACCTGGATGCTCGACTGGTGGCCGTAGCAGGACGAAAGCGAGGCGGTGTGCTGGATGCAGGTGTAGTTCCCGTAGCCGCCGACCCAGCCGGCGATCGCCACGCGGCCACCCGCGGCGGCGCGGATCGGCGTGCCGGTCGGCACCGCGATGTCGATGCCCGGGTGGCACGCCTCGTACGAGCGCACCTCGCAGAACGGTGACGTGATCGGCCCGCTGACCGGCCAGATCCACGGGCCGCCGCTGGACTGGATCGGCCCCGGCGCCGACGCGCCCTGCAGGCGCGCGGCGATCGCCGCCTGCTCCTTCTGCAGCGCCGCGACGTCCTCCTCGAGCGCGTGCCGCGACGACCGCGTGGACGCGAGCATCGACGCCTTGTCGGCGCGGGCCGACTGGAAGCTGTTGCGGCGATCGATCAGGTTGCCCTTGACCGCGACGACCTGGGCGACCTGGCCCTCGATCTGCTTCGCGACCTCCTGGGCCTTCTGCTCGAGCCGGTCGAGATGCTCGGCGGTCGCCGTCGCCTCCGCCTTGGCGCCGGTCACGCGCTTGATCAGGCTGGCGTCGTTCTCGGACATGCGCTGCATGAACTCGGCCCGTTCGAGCAGGTCGGCGAAGCCGTCGGCCTCGAGCACGACCGTGACGATGTCCGGCGTGTCGTCCTTGTAGCTCTCCACCAGCCGCTGGGCCAGCAGCACGCGCGCGCGGGCGAGCCGGTCGCGCAGGCGGGCGAGCTTGAGGCGCTCGCGCCGGAGGTCGGCCTGGATGCGGGCGAGCTCGGCGCGCTTGGCCTGCAGGTCGCTCTCCAGGCTCACCTGCTTGCCCTGCAGCTCCGAGATGTCGCCCTGGAGCGTGTTGATCCGGTGCGTCGCGGCGCTGATGTCCGAGGTGAGGACGCGCTCGCGGCCCTTGCGCTGCTCGATCTGGCTCTGCTTGCTCTGGATCTTGTTCTGGATCGAGCCTGGGGACTCCGCGCCGGAGATCAGCGGGAGGGCGCCCCAGAGGGCAAGCGGAAGCACCGCCACCAGAAACAGGAGGCCGAGTCGTCGACGCATGCGGCGGGCCATGCTAGGCGTCCCCCGACTGTGGCACCAGCGCAGGACGCCTCCTTATGGAGCGTGCAACGAATCCTGCAAGATGCAGGGCTTTTTCGCTGGGTCGCGACGAGCCTGACATAGACGTTCCCCATGTGCCTACGGGGTTAGCTGTCGGGCTCGCGAACGTGCGCTACGCGGTCATCAGACCGCGACTCGCCCCAGGACCTCCTTGGTTCCCCCGTTCCCCGGAACTGGTCATTCCGTGGACTCGGCGAGCGGAAATCTACCAGCGCAGGCCCCATGATTTGATTTTTAGGGGCCACTGCCACCATCCTGATCCACAGATGCCCAGACCCAACTCATTCGGCAAGGACACCGGCCTGCAGGTCCGCATGACGGTGACGCTGTTCCTGCTCGGCCTCGTGTACGTCGTCTTCATCGTCGTCCTGCTGGGCGCCGGCGTGCAGGGGCCGACCGTGGCGATCATCGCCGGCGGCCTTGCGCTCGTGCAGCTGTTCGCGTCCGACAAGCTCGCGCTGGCGGCGATGGGCGCGCGCGTCGTCACGCCGCAGGAGGCCCCGCAGCTGCACGCGATGATCGACCGGCTGTGCGTGCAGGCCGACCTGCCGAAGCCGCGCGTGGCGGTCGCCAACACGAAGATGCCGAACGCGTTCGCGATGGGGCGCTCGCCCAAGAGCGCCACCGTCTGCGCGACGACGGGGATCATGGAGCTGCTCACGCCCGCGGAGCTCGAGGGCGTGATGGCCCACGAGCTCACCCACGTCGCCAACCGCGACGTGCTGGTGATGACGCTGGCGGGATTCTTCGCCACGATCGCGGCCTACATCGTGCAGTTCGGGTTCCTGTTCGGCGGCGGCGCCTCGTACGGCGACGACGACGACAACCCGAGCTTCTTCGTGCTGCTGCTGGTATCGCTGGTCGTCTATGTCGTGTCGTTCCTGCTCATGCAGGCCCTGTCGCGGTACCGCGAGTTCGCGGCCGACCGCGGGGCGGCGATCATCACCGGCCGGCCGAGCGCGCTCGCCTCGGCGCTGACGAAGATCTCCACCGGCATGCACCGGATCCCGGAGAAGGACCTGCGGGCGGCGAGCGAGCTGAACGCGTTCTTCATCTTCCCGGCCGGCGTCGGCAAGGGCATCGCGGGCCTGTTCGCGACGCACCCGCCGATGGAGAAGCGCATCGCGGCGCTCGCCCGCCTCGAGTCGCAGCTCCAGGGCCAGGTCGCCGCCTAACCGTGGGATTCCTCGACATCCTCCGCGGCAAGCGCGAGCTCAAGCAGCCGGCGCCCGACCGTCTGTTCGCGATGTCGACGGCGTACGTGAAGATGGACATGGAGCTCTCGCTCAAGAGCTCCGGCAAGGCGGCGATCGTCTTCCAGCCGCTCGCGACCGCCGACTTCGAGTCGATCGTCAAGGACATGGAGGAGGTCGTGGAGGGCACGGGATCCGACGCGGGCACCACCGTCGACCGCACCGACGACGACTTCGGCTACCGCTGGATGATCCTCATCGACCCCGACTTCGACGACCTCGTGGTCGGGGTCAACGCGGTCTCGGGCGCGATCCAGGGCGGTGGCTACGGCGACCGCATCCTCGCCGCCGTGTTCGCGTTCCGCGACGAGCAGGACAAGCCGCTCTACTGGATCTACAACTACAAGCGCGGCAGCTTCTACCCGTTCGTCCCGGCGGCCGGGAGCCAGCAGCGCGACAACGAGCGCGAGCTGCGGCTGAAGGCGCAGATCGGCGCCGACCTGCCGGTCGAGCCCGAGCTCGAGCGCTGGTTCCCCCTCTGGGGCATCCCGGTCTAGTCTGGGATCAGGCCTTCGCCCGTGAACTCCGCCGTCGCCTCGACGAACGAGATGTCGGGCGGCGGGATGATCACGTCGGACTCGGCGAGCTCGTCCTCGCCGAGCGGCTGACCGGCGCGCCGGACCAGGTCGATCAGCTGCTCGAACACCTCGTGGAAGCGGTCCTCGTCGCCCGCATCCACGGCGGCGACGACCTGGTTGTCGAGGGCGTTCAGCTCGTCCGCCGCGTCGTCCGGCAGGACGTACTGGCTCTCGGTGGAGATCCGGACGATCACGCAGGCTTCTCCTCGCCCGACTCGAGCGACTGCTGCGGCGGAGCCGAGCCCTGCCCGAGCTCGGCCTTGAGGCGCTCGAGGTCATCGTCGACCTGGCTCTGCGACGTGAGCTCGTGCAGCTCGCGGTCGATGTCGTCCTGACCGGCGCTGAGCGAGAGCTGATCGTCGAACGCTCCGGCCGCCTCGAGCTCGTCCATCGCACCGGCCCGCGCGCGCATGTTCTCGGTCTTGTCGAGCGCGCGCTGCATGGCCAGGCCGACGTCGGCCATCTCCTCGCCGACACCGCTCGCCGCCTCGGAGATCTTGACCTGGGCCTCGGCGGCCGAGTACTGGGCCTTGATGACCTCCTTCTTGGTGCGGAACTGCTCGATCTTGGAGCGCATCTTCTGCTCCTTCTCGATCAGCGACGCCTGCTGGCTCTCGAGCTCGGCGACCTGCTGATCGAGCGACTGCAGCTCGCCCTGGGCGAACTGCTTGCGCTCGAGCGCGGTGCGCGCGAGGTCCTCGCGGCCCTGGGAGAGCGCCTGGCGGGCCTGCGTGTCGAGCTTCACGACCTGCTGCTCGAGCTTCTGCTGCTGCAGCTGGAGGCGCTTCTTGGACGTGACGACGTCCGCCACGCCCTTCTTGACGTTCTGGAGCAGCTCCATCTGCTTCTGGTAGCTGTACTCGAGCGTCTCCGCGGGATCCTCAGCTCGGTCGAGGAGCTTTGAGATCTTCGCCTTGATGACGGTGGACATACGTCCGCCGATGCCGGGCACGGCTGCCTCCTTGGATGGTCCGTTCAGGGTCCTCCAAGAGAGCGTACCGTCCGGCGTGGGCGCGGCCTCCCCCGAGTCCGCGCCGCCGCCGGTCTGGAGCGGCTTCCTTAGAAGCCGACTGGGTGGCGCTTACGGAACCCCTTGCCCGGGCGCTTGGTCGGGCGCCAACGAGGCCCGCGCTCGAGTGCCTTTGAGTACTTGCGCTTGTTGACGGCGCGAGTGGCATACGAGCTGGTGTCCAGCCGGAGCCCCGCGATCACGGCGAAGGCATGGCCGGAGTTGGTGAAGATGGTGATCCACTGGCCGCGGCCGCGCTTGCCGAAGCGGAAGAAGGAGCGCGAGTCGAGCGGGCTCTTGAGCAGCCCGGCATGGATCAGCGCGTACGAGACGGTGCCCGAGCAGTCGTAGGCGGTGTCCTCGACCTTGGCGTGGCCGCCGCCGTAGCGGTACGGCAGATCCTGGATCTTGTTCGCGGCCCAGATCGCCTGCTGCACCTCGGCGGGAGCGTCGGCCGGCGCGGCCGCGGTACCGTCGGGCATGAGCTTTGCCTTCGTCCCCGGGACGGTCAGGTTCTCCGGTGCCGGCGGGGGCGGCGGCGAGTAGACGGTGCCGCCCGTCGACGGATCCTGGGCTAATGCCACCCCGGACAGGACAAAGAACGCAGAACAAGTAAGGGCTATCGCCCGCAGCGATGACAAGGATCAACTTCCTCTTTCGTCGGCCTGCGGGGTTAGCTGACGGGCTAGCGCGGAAAGAGCCTGCGCCTCACGTCACTCTGGACGTGATTAGCCCCATACAACACCTATTGGGTCCCCCGCCCCCTGAGCTTCCTGCCCAGAGGTTCGGCTTGGCGCGGCACCTTATTGCATGGCGCCGCTGTATGTCTAGTCGGCGGCTTCTTACCCCATCTTTAGCGACTCAGACCGCGCGACCGGCGCAGCAGGGTAGCGCGGCGCTAGCGTTTGTGTCCGTGATTCGAGGCGGCCTCGCGGTTCTCCTGCTCGTGTTGCTGGTCGCCGGATGCGGTGGCGGCGGCAACAGCGGCGGAGGCCAGAAGCAGAGCGAGCCGGTGCTCGGCGCCAAGGGCGACGAGGACCAGGGAGACAACGCTCAGGCCCTCGGGTTCCCGATCTTCGCGACCAAGAACACGACCCGCGTGGCGGGCGCCGACGCGATCGCCAACGCCGCCGGCGTGGCCCGCGCCGTCTACCCGGCGCGGACCGACGAGAGCAGCCCGAAGGCGGTCGTGATCGTGGACCAGGGCGACTGGCGCGCGGCGATCTCCGCCGCCCAGCTGATGGCCCGCCCGCTGCGCGCGCCGATCCTCTTCTCCGACGGCGGCAATCTGCCCGCGGCGAGCACCGAGGCCCTTCAGGAGCTTGCGCCGTCGGGCGCCCCGCAGGCCGACGACGCGCAGGTGATCCGGATCGGCGACGACGCGGCCAAGCCCGACAACAAGCGCATCGAGGCGGTCCCGGGCGCGAGCTCGGCCTCGCTCGCACAGGCGATCGACAAGCTGCAGGCCAAGGCGGCCGGCGACCCGACGCAGGCCGTGCTCGTCGCGCCCGCCGACAACCCGGAGTTCGCGATGCCCGCCGCCGGCTGGGCGGCGCGCTCGGGCGACCCGGTGCTGTGGACGCTCAAGGACTCGCTCCCGGCCGAGACGCGCGCGGCGATCCAGTCACACCCGCGCGCGCGGATCTACGTGCTCGGCCCGCCGGACGCGATCTCCGACGGCGTGTTCCGCCAGCTCTCCAAGCTCGGGCGGACGAAGCGGATCGCCGGCGCCGACCCGGTGGCGAACGCGATCGCCTTCGCCCGCTACACCGACGGCCGCTTCGGCTGGGGTGTCGTCGACCCCGGGCACGGGCTCGTGTTCGCGAACGTGTCGCGCACGCTCGACGCGGCCGCCGGCGCGGCGCTCTCCGGCTCCGGCCAGTACGGCCCGCTGCTGCTGCTGACCGAGGCCGGGTCGCTGCCGGCGCCGCTGCAGGACTACCTGCTCGACATCCAGCCGGGCTACGACAAGGACCCGGTGCGCGGCGTTTACAATCACGGCTGGCTGATGGGCGACGAGACCGCGATCTCGGGGGATGTGCAGTCGCGCCTGGATGCCCTGCTGGAGATCCAACCCGTCGACACCTCAGGCAACTGACACATGGCACAGGCCGAACAGCCCGAGCGACTCAGCCGCGAGGTGACGGTCGACGACGTCCGCCAGCTCATGGGCTCGTCGACGCCGCACTTCTCGCTGCAGATCCGCCAGCGCATCTCGCGGCTGATCGCCGGGCTGCCCGCCGACGATCCCGCCCGCCGGCTCGGCGAGCACGAGATCGCGCGGCTGGAGCGGCTCGCGTACTCCGGTGAGATCCGGGGCGAGGGCGAGCCGCTGCCTCCGTTGCCGTCGCTGAGCGACTAGCACCGCCGTTCGGAAGCACGCGCGGTCGCCGGTGGTCGCCGGCGCCGGCTGACGTCGCACGGTGATCCGGAAGTGTGCCGGTGGCACACGACCGGTCACCGGGTGCCGTCAGGCGGTGATCGGCGGCCGCCGGAACCGTGCGTGCTTGCGGACGTCGGTGCTGGCTAACGCACGACGGCCGAGTGGCCCCAGTCGCCGGGGCCGCTCCAGTAGCTGCCGTCCGTGCGCATCGTCCCGAGCATCACGAAGATCTTCGTCTTCGCGTGGTGGCTGAGGATCTTGCGCGCGGCCTTGGTCCAGCGCGCGCGCACCGTGGTCGTGCCGGCCTCGGTCAGCGTCGCGTACCTGGGCCTGGCGAGCGCCGGGTAGTGGCCGCCGTAGGTCTCGGCGAGCTCGGTCTGCGCGTCGCTGCTCGCGTCGAAGTCGAGCATGACCAGGACCTTGAGCGGGCCGTCGCAGGTGACCTTGACGGGCACGCCCTTCCGGGCGATCTTGCCGAGCCGGTAGCTCTTCTTGAACGAGTGGTGGCACTGGACGCCGCCCTCGGTCGGCGGGACGCCTGAAGCGCCGGCCGGTGCGGCCATCGCCGCCGCGAGGAGGATGGCCGCGAGGAGGATCTTCATGCCCCCCCAGCGTTCCGGAGCCGCGGCGGCACCACATCGGGGAGTTCCCTAAGTCACGGGTTGGACGTGCGCGACGTCGGCGGTGTGGACGAGGAAGGCCGGCGGCTCGGCGACGATCGTGTAGGCGTCGGTGCCGATCTCCAGCCGCGCCTGCAGGTTGGTGCTCGCGCAGGTGGCGACGGCGCAGCCGCCGAGCGTGGCGAACGCGGTCCGGTGGACGTGGCCCGCGATCACGCGCACGACGTGCGGGGAGCGGGCGAGCAGCGCGGCCAGCCCGGCGCGCTCGCTCGCCGGCAGCCCGATCTCGTCCAGGCCGCCGATCCCGGTCAGCAGCGGTGGGTGGTGCATGGCGACGATCGTCGGCTCCGGCGCCGCGATCTCGGCGGCCAGCCAGTCGAGGTCGAGATGGCCGTCGGGGCGGCCCGGCCGCTGCGTGTCGCACAGGACCACGCGCAGCCCGTCGCAGTCGACCGTCCGCGGGCCGGCCCAGTCGAGGTCGTCGTGGTTGCCCGGGAGCACGTGGACGGGCATCGGCAGCGGCGCGACGAGCTCGCGGAAGCGGTCGTACTCCGCGGTGGTGCCGCCGTCGGCGAGGTCGCCGGTCACGAGCACGGCGTGCGGCAGCGGATCGAGCGCGAGCACCGTGTCGACGGCGTTCGCGAGCGCGCGGGCGGAGCCCTGGTCGTCGGGGCCGACGCGCAGGTGCGGGTCGCTGAGCTGGGCGAGGATCGTGGTCACGGGCGGATCTCTACAGTGCCCGCGTGCCCGGCGCTCTGCTGTTCGACCTCGACGACACGCTCGTGCTCGAGGAGCCCGCGGCGGTGGCGGCGTTCGCGGCGGCCGCGCAGGCCGTGGCCGACGTCGACGTGGTGCAGCTCGCCGTCGCGGCACGCAGCCACGCCCGCCGGCTCTGGTACGCGGCGCCGACGCACCCCTACTGCCGCTCGATCGGGATCAGCTCGTGGGAAGGGCTGTGGTGCCGGTTCGAGGGCGAGGGCGAGGACCTCGCCGCGCTACGCGAGTGGGCGCCCACGTACCGGCGCGAGGCGTGGGCCCACGCGCTCGCCGACCAGGGCATCGACGACCCGGAGCTGGCGACCGAGCTCGGCGGGCGGTTCGGCGTCGAGCGCCGCGCGCGCCACCACACGTTCGCCGACGTCGCCCCCGCGCTCGAGGCGCTCGCCGGGCCGCTGGTGGTCGTCACCAACGGCGCGTCGTGCCTGCAACGCGAGAAGCTCGCCGCCTCGGGCCTCGGGTCGCGGTTCGACGCGGTCGTCGTGTCCGGCGACCTCGGGGTCGGCAAGCCCGACGCATCCGTCTTCGCCCACGCGCTCGCGCTGGTCGGGGCCGAGCACGGCGTGATGGTCGGCGACAGCCTCGAGCGCGACATCGACGGCGCGCTGGCGGCCGGCCTCGACGCGGTCTGGATCAACCGCTTCGACCAGGGCCCGGGCCGCGCCGGCGTGCCCGAGATCGCCGACCTCGGCGGTCTCCGCGACGCGCTGCCTTAGCGCCGGCGAACTGCGGCATTTAGGGAGGCAGGATCGGCCGCGCCGCGTGGGGTGGACGACGTTTGTTCACCATAGCTAAGCGTTCGTTAGCCACCCCCTCCCGTGCACCCCTCAATGCGCAGTTAGGAGCCCGGCGTCACGCTCAGGACCACAACGGGTGCCGGTCCATCCGGCGCAGGGTCGGGCCGATGCTCTCCTCCTCGAAGGCGAGGTGCTCGAGCAGGTGCTGGGCGAGTGCGTCGAGCGCGGCGATCACGCGTTGCTGATCCTCACCGGCAACGGCCGCCTCGATCTCGTCGAGCTGCGTGGCGACGACCCGGTGGTCGGCCTCGAGGCGGTCGACGACCGGCGCGATGTCGGGGTCGGCGGCCCGCAGCGCGGGGAACAGCGCGACGTCTTCGAGCCGGTGATGGCCGTGCACGAAACGGCAGTAATGCAGGCAATTCACCTTCAGCGCCCACAGCGGCCCGTTGGCCTTCAGGGCCGCCACCTCGATCCTCAGCTCCTCGGCCGACAGCCCGTCCGCGACTCGCGCGGCCAGCGAGCGCACGAGCTCGAGCTCCTGCCGCAGCATCCCGTGGACCCAGAGCAGCTCCTCGTAGAACGCCTCGCCGAGCTCGGTGCTCACGACGCGTAGTCCTCGCTGCCCATGATGTGCAGCGAGACGTACGGCTCGTCCCCGACGACCCAGCTGTCGTGGCCGGGCGGCACGTAGAAGAACTCCCCCTCGCTCATCACCTTCTCGGTGCCGTCGTCCATCTTCACCGCGGCCTGGCCGGACAGCACCAGCCCGACGTGCTCGACCTGGCACGAGCCCTTGCCGACGGACTCGGACCACTTCCAGCCCGGCTCGTACGTGGCGCGCCCGACCGTCATCGGGCCGAGGCGGTAGACCTCGAAGCGGCCCTTGTGGAAGGTCCGCACCTCGGTCGGGGAGTCGAAGTGAATGAGCGTGAGATCCATGGTCATCCTCGTGGGCGCCGGCCGGCGAGCGAGTCGTGGTGGGGGAGGCGGGAACGGCGGGCGCCCATGGAGCGGGGAGCGCGCGCCGAGGCGTGCGGCGGGCCGTCGTGCTGAGAAGCCGCGAGCAGCTGCGCGACGAGGACGAGCAGCACGACCTGACGGGCGGCGTCCGCGTGCGGCCCCGTGCCTCCGCTCGCACGGAGGGCCGACAGGAACAGGGGGGCGAGATCGCGCCGCAACGACCCCTAGCCTACGGAACCCATGCGCGCCGGCCTGTTTCTCGCCTACTGGCCCTGGTTCTCCCCCGAGGAGCAGGTCGATCTCGCCGTGCTCGCCGACCAGCTCGGGCTCGATTCGGTGTGGATCTCCGAGGCCTGGGGGCAGGACGCGGTGTCGGTGCTGGGGCTGCTCGCCGGCCGTACCGAGCGGATCGCGCTCGGCTCCGGCCTGCTGCAGATCCCCGCCCGGCAGCCGGCGGCGACGGCGATGGCCGCGGCGACGCTCGACGTGCTGTCCGGCGGCCGCTTCCGGCTCGGGCTCGGCGTCTCCGGCCCGCAGGTGTCGGAGGGCTGGTACGGCGTCCCGTTCGCCAGGCCGGTCACGCGCACGCGCGAGTACGTGGAGATCGTGCGCCAGGCGCTCGCGCGCAAGCCGCTCGAGTACGAGGGCCGCGAGTACACGCTGCCGCTTCCGGGCGGCCAGGGCCGCGCCGCTGAAGCTGCTCGCCAAGCCGGTGCAGGAGCGGATCCCGGTCTACCTCGGGGCGGTCGGTCCGCGCGCGGTCGAGCAGACCGGCGAGATCGCCGACGGCTGGCTGCCGTTCATGGTCGACCCGCAACACGCCGAGATGCTGTTCGCTCCGCTCGACCGCGGCCTGGCGAACGCCGGGCGGACGCGCGCGGACATCGACGTCGCCGCGGCGGTCGCGCTCGCGGTCGACGAGGACGTGGGCGCGGCGCGTGACGCGGTGCGCCCCTGGCTGGCCTTCTACCTCGGCGCGATGGGCTCGCGCGAGAAGAACTTCTACGTCGAGCTCGCCGAGCGGGCCGGTCACGGTCCGGCCGCGCGCGCCTGCCAGGACGCGATGCTGTCCGGCCACCGCGAGGCCGCGGCCGCGGCGCTCAGCGACGAGCTCGTGGACGCGATGACGGTCGCCACCACGCCCGCGGGGCTGGACGACCGGCTCGCCGCGCTCGAGGCGTGCGGGGTGAACACGCTCGTCGCCGTGCCGCTGTCGCGCGACCGGCCGCGGCTCGTGCGCATGCTGGCGGAGGCGTTCGGTGGCTGAGCGGCCCGCGGGGATCCCCGGCTCCGAGCTCACCGGCCCGTGGCCGGTCGGCGACTATGCGGCTCGGCTGCGCGAGCGGCTCCGGGAGTTCACCCGCGTGCAGGTGTTCGGCGAGGTCGTCGGCTTCAAGGCCGGCCGCGCGAAGGTGTGGTTCGAGCTGCGCGACGGCGCCGGCGCGCTGCCGTGCTCGATGTGGCGCGAGGACTTCGAGGCGCTCGGGATCGGCCCGCTGGCCGACGGCGTGCGGGTGGTCGCCGCCGGTGGCTGTGACTACTACCCCGGCTCGCGCACCGCGTCGCCGTCGTTCTCGTTCGCGGTGTCGGACGTGCGCGTGGCCGGCGAGGGCGACCTGCTGGCCCAGCTCGAGCGCCTGCGCCGCGCGCTGCACGCCGAGGGCCTGTTCGAGCCCCAGAAGCGCCTGCCGCGCCGCACGCTGCCGCGGACGATCGGCGTCGTCTGCGGCGAGCAGAGCAAGGCGCGCGATGACGTGCTCGCCGCGCTGCGCCGCCGCGGCTGGGGCGGCCGTGTCGCGTGGGCGTACGCCCCGGTGCAGGACCGCCACGCCGCGCCGGCGGTCACCCGCGCCGTGCAGGACCTGGCGGCGTGCGCGGCGGTCGACGTGATCGTGGTCGCCCGGGGCGGCGGCTCGCTCGCCGACCTGTTCGCGTTCTGCGACGAGACGCTGTGCCGCACGGTCGCGCTGCTGCGCGTGCCGGTGATCTCCTCGGTCGGCCACCACACCGACCGCACGCTGCTCGACGACGTCGCCGCGGTCGCCTGCTCGACGCCGACGCACGCCGCCGAGGCCGCCGTGCCCTCGACTGCACCGCCGCCCGCGCCGCGCTGGCGGGCTCGGCCGCCCGGCTCGAGCGCCAGGCGCGCCGCGCGATCGTCGACCGCGCCCGCACGCTCGCGCGGCTCTCGCGCGCGCCCGCCGCGCACGTCGACCGCCACCGCGCCGGCTGCACCAGCAGCTGCGCGAGCTGCGCGCGGCCGCCCGGCGCCGGATCGCCGAAGGCGAGCGCCGCAACCGCGCCGGCGCCGCTGCGCTGTCGCGGAACGCGGCGGCGCCGCCACCCGGACGCGCCGGTGACCTGCGCGCTCGAGCGCCTGCGCTCGCGCTCGCCGCCCACGACCCGCAGCGGACGCTGGAGCGCGGCTACGCGCTCGTCGAGACCCCGGCCGGCGAGCCGGTGACCTCGGCGGCCGCCGCACGCCGAGCAGCCGCGACTCACCTGCGGCTGCACGACGGCCGCGTGCCGGTGCGTCCGGAGCCGCCGTAGCCTGATCCGCCCATGGCCGAGGCCGACACGCTCACCTATGAGGCCGCCACCGAGCGGATGGAGGCGATCATCGGCCGGCTCGACTCCGGCGAGGCCGGCCTGCGCGAGACGCTCGAGCTCTGCCAGGAGGGCCGCCGCCTCGTCGAGTTCTGCGCCGCCGAGCTCGACGCCGTCGGCCGCGGGCTGGAGGAGCTCAGGCTCGACGAGCTGGTCGCCCGGCTCGAGCCCTCCTGATCAGCCGCCGTCCGAGGTCGTCTCGGTGATGTGGTGCCGGTCGCTGTCGACCCACCACGTCGCGCTCGTGTGGGCGAAGTCGACGTCGCACCTGTAGTCGACATCGTCGATCGGGATCGATCCGTCGCCGCCTCCGCGGTGGCAGGTGACGGACTTCGCGCCCTTGACGTAGTCGGCCTTCAGCTCGCGCGCGGCCGCCTCGGCGCCCATGCTCGGCTCCCACGGCCGCTCGTACGCGACGAAGGCGACCGCCGCCAGCAGCGCGCACCCGATCAGCCAGGCCCTCACGCCGTCCCCACCGCGTCGGCGATGCTGCGCAGCCCGTCGCGCTCGACCAGCGCGGCCAGGTCCTCGGTGATCCGGCGCACCACGCCCGGCCCCTCGTAGACGAGCGCGGTGTACAGCTGCACGAGCGAGGCGCCGCGCCGGATCATCCGGTACGCGTCGGCCGCCGTGAACACGCCGCCCGACCCGATCACCACGTGCCGCCCGCGCTGGTACAGCTCGGCGACCGTGCGCTCGGCGGCCGCAGCGCACGGAGGGCCGGAGATCGCGCCCTTCAGCCCCGGCCGCGTGCCGGGCGGCAGGTTGACCGAGAAGCCGGCGACGAACGGCACGCCGTCGACCGCCTCGAGCAGCGAGTCGATCTCGCCCTCCGCCGCGAACGGCGCGACCTTGATGAACAGCGGCCGCTCCACGCCCACCTCGCCGAGCCGGTCGAGCAACGCGCGCAGGCGCGTGCGGTCGGCGAAGAAACCGCGGCCGTCGCGCGTGTTCGGGCACGACAGGTTCAGGCACACGTAGTCGGCGAGCGCCTGGAGCCGCGCGACCGACGCGACGTAGTCGCCGATCACCTCGTCGTCGGGCTCGACCGCCGAAGCCGCGCCGCGGTTCGTGCTCACCACGTTGATGCCGAGCGGCACCGGCCGCGGCGCGCCGTCGAGCCGGCGGGCCACGCGCTCGGCCCCGTCATTGGGCACGCCGTAGTGGACGACGATCGCGCGCTCGCCGGGCAGCCGGAACAGCCGCGGCCTGGGGTTGCCCGCCGACGGGTCGGCCGAGACCGAGCCCACCTCGACGTGGCCGAACCCAAGGGCCGACAGGAGCGGCACCGCGCGGGCGCTCTTGTCGAAGCCGGCCGCGAGCCCCAGCGGCGTGCGGAACCGCAGGCCCGCCACCTCGACCGCCAACCGCGGATCGGGCTCGCGGCCACGCGCGGCGATCGCGCGGCACACCAGCCGCGAGCGGCTCGCCAGCTCGCCCGCCCGCACCGCGGCGTCGTGCGCGCGCTCGGGATCGGCACGGAACAGCAGCGGCCGCACGACGTCGGGATACACGCGCACGGCGTGACTCTATGGTGCGCCCCCGATGGTCGAACGTCTCCTCGGCGCGCCGGTGATCGCCGAGCGCACGGTCCCCGGCGGCTACACGCTCGCGCTCCGGCGCATCGTCACGCTGGCCGACGGGCGCACCGTGTTCGTGAAGACCGCGGTGGACGACCTGACGCGCGGGTGGCTGGAGATCGAGCGGCGCCTCTATGCCGCGGTCGGCGGTCCGTTCATGCCGCGGATGCTGGCCGCAGACGAGGACACCCTCGTGCTCGAGGACCTCAGCGACGCCCACTGGCCGCCACCATGGCGCGACGGCGACGTGCAGGCCGTGCTCGCCGCGCTCGACGAGCTGCACGCGCTCACGCCGCCGCCCGGGCTGCCACATCCCCAGGACGCGGACGACCTGCGCGGCGGCTGGCCGGACGTGGCGGCCGACCCCGAGCCGTTCCTGTCGCTCGGCCTCGCCTCGCCGGCCTGGCTCGACAACAGCCTGCCGGCGCTGCTGGACGCGGCCGGGCGCGCCGAGCTCGACGGCGACAGCCTCGTGCACCTCGACGTGCGCAGCGACAACCTGTGCCTGCGCGACGGGCAGTGCCTGATCGTCGACTGGAACTGGGCGGCGCGCGGGAACCCGCAGCTCGATCTCGCGTTCTGGCTCCCCAGCCTGCGGCTCGAAGGCGGGCCCGAGCCGGAGACCGTGGCCCCCGGGATCGATCCGGCGCTCGCCGCGCTGTGCGCGGGGTTCTTCGCCTGCCGGGCGGGACTCCCCGAGCCGTCGGCCGCGCACAACCTGCGCGCCGTCCAGCGCGCGCAGCTCGCGGTCGCGCTGCCGTGGGCCGCGCGGGCCCTCGGGCTCAGCCGCCCTCGTCCGCGCTGACCAGGCCGCTGCGCATCGCCAGCAGCGCGATCTCCGCGCGCTGGTCGGGCGACGGCATCTCCTCGAGCCCGAGGGCGCGGCCGAGATGGTCGAGCTCGGACGCCACCGCGTCGAGCGGGATGCCCGTCGCCTCGGCGATCTGCTCGTCGGTCGCCGGGTTGATGCCCTCGCCGTCGTTGAACAGCGGGCGGCAGAGCGCGTGCAGGACGCGCTGCTGCTGCTCGGAGAAGCGCGGCGTGGCGCTCAGCTCGCCGGGGACCATCGTCGGGCCGGTCGCGACCGGCACCGGATCGCAGAACGCGAACTGCGTCCGGCCGATGCGCACGAGATCGCCGTCGCTGAGGCGCCGGCGGCCGGTCAGCCGCAGGCCGTTGACCCACGTGCCGTTCTGCGACAGGCCGTCGTCGCTGATCGTCCATTCGCCCGCTCGCACCTCGAGCTCGGCGTGCACGCGCGAGGCCTCGTGGTCCCACGGGATCGACACGTCCGCCTCGGGACGGCGGCCGATCGTGACCGCGCGGCCCTCGGCCAGCGCATGGATCACCTGCTGCCCTTCCTCGTCGCGGTAGACGAGGAATCGTTCACCGAGCCGTTCAGCCTCCCGCCGTGCCTCGAGCTCTTCCTCGGTCGGCTGGTTCACGCTCATCTCAACGCGAGAAGATGTTCAGCAGCGAGACGAAGATGTTGACGATCGACACGAAGATGCCCGTGGCGAGCCAGATCGCGTCGTTCTCGGTCCCGTGCTTGCGGATGAAGTTGAAGTCGATGACGATCAGCAGCGCGGACACCAGGTAGATGCCGGCGCTGACCAGCGGGCTGATCGTGTTGCCGAACAGCGACCAGATGATCGTCCCGATGGCCGCGGCGAACACGATCATCGCCACCGGCCGCATCCACGGCGCGAGGTCCTTCGAGATGACGAAGCCGAGCGCGCCGGCGGCCGCGACGGTCGCTGCCGTGCCCACGAACGCCTGCGTGAGGGCGGTGGCGTCGGCCTCGAGGTAGTAGTCGATGATCGGGCCCAGGCCGAGCCCGATCATCAGCGCGGTGCCGAACAGCCACGCCATCGCGAACGGGCCGACGCGGAAGCGCTCGCCCGCGAATGAGGAGACGAGCAGCATGCCGAAGCCGGCGAACGAGCAGATGCGCGCGGTGCCGAGCGAGAGATCACGCCCGATCAGCGTGCCGACGGCGCAGAACGCCACGGCGATAGCGACCAGGAACATCACCTGGCCGAGCAGCTGGGAGGTGGAGATCGCGCGCGGGGCGGCGGATTCGCGGTAGTAGGCGGTGCTCTGCTCGCTCATGCCGCGAAGCGTACCCCGCGCGCGCCCGGGCGACAGATCCTCTGGACGAGCGTTCCGGTGCCGAGGCCGCCGCCGCAGCACATCGTCACGAGGCCGATCTCCTTGTCGGAGCGCTCCATCTCGTGCAGCAGCGTGGTCAGCAGCCGCGCGCCGGTCGACCCGAGCGGGTGCCCGAGCGCCATCGCGCCGCCGTTGACGTTGACGCGGTCCATGTCGGGGCTCAGCTCGCGCTTCCAGGCGAGCACGACCGGCGCGAACGCCTCGTTGATCTCGACCAGGTCGATGTCGTCCATGGTCATCTTGTTGCGCTCGAGCAGCTTCTGGGTGGCCGGGATCGGGCCGGTGAGCATGATCACCGGGTCGACGCCGACGGTCGTCTGGTCGACGATCCTCGCCCGCGGCGTGACGCCGAGCTCCTTGGCCTTGTCGGCGCTCATCAGCAGCACCGCGGCGGCGCCGTCGGAGATCTGCGACGCGTTGCCGGCGGTGACCTTGCCGTCCTCCTTGAAGGCCGGCTTGAGCCCCGCCAGCGCCTCCAGGCTGGTGTCGGGCCGGATCCCCTGGTCGGCGACGTAGGTCGAGCCGTTGACCTGGAACGGGATCGTCTCGCGCTCGAAGCGGCCCTCCTCGGTCGCCCGCGCGGCGAGCTGGTGGGAGCGCACGGCGAGCTCGTCCATCTCCGACCGCGGGATCTCCCACTGGTCGGCGATCATCTCGGCCGAGATGCCCTGGGGCACGAGGTTGTAGCGCTCGAGCATGGCGGGCGGCCACGGCGATCCGACTTCGTCGACCCACTTGAACCCGACGCCCATCGGGATGTGGCCCATGTGCTCCACACCGCCGCCGATCACGACGTCATGGACGCCGGCGGCGATCAGCGCCGCGCCGAAGTTGACGGCCTGCTGGGCCGATCCGCACTGGCGATCGACGGTCGTGGCGGGCGTGGTGATCGGCAGCCCGGCCTGCAGCCAGGCGTTGCGGCCGACGTTGAACATCTGCTCGCCGTACTGCTGGACGCAGCCGCAGATCACGTCCTCGACGGCCTCGGCGTCGATACCCGCCCGCTCGATCACCTCGGTGTACGTCCTGCCGAGCAGCTCGTTCGGGTGCGTGTCCTTGTAGTAGCCCTTCTCCGGGTGGCCGCGCCCGATCGGGGTGCGGGCCGCCTCGACGATGACGACTTCACGTCCGTTGGCGTTCATCTGAGCGAGCCTCCGTGGTTTCAACTGACGCGAGAAGTCGCGCCAAGGCGTAGTGTAGGCATATTGACTGACCAGTCAGCCAACGGGAGCACGTCGTGTCCGAGACAGTCGGGATCGCCGGTACCGGAGCCATCGCCTGCGGCCTGGCGGCCGTCGCCGCCAGCGCGGCGAGGTAGTGGTATGGGCCCGCTCCGACGGCTCGGCCGAGCGCGCGGACGCGAAGGTCCGTACGTCTGTGCGAGAAGGTCGGCGCCCACGTCAACGGCAACGTGAAGGTGACCTGCGACAGCGCCGCGCTGGCCGATGCGAGCTTCGTCGTCGAGGCGATCGTGGAGGACCCGGACGCGAAGGCCGCGCTGATGCTCGACCTCGCGCCGCGGCTGCGCGACGACGCGATCCTGGCGACCACCACGTCGTCCCTGTCGATCACCGAGCTGGCCGAGGCGTCCGGCCGGCCGGACCGGTTCGTCGGCCTGCACGTGTTCAACCCGGTCCCGAAGATGGACCTGATCGAGCTCGTCTTCCCCGCTGCCGCTGCGCCGGATACACGTGCGCGGGCGCGCGAGTTCTGTCTCTCGCTCGGCAAGACCGCCGTCGAGGTGCCGGACACGGCGGGGTTCGTCGTCAACCGCCTGCTGTTCCCCTACCTGTTCGAAGCCGTGCGGCTGATGGAGCGCACCGGGCTCGAGCCCGAGGCGATCGACACCTGCATGCAGCTGGGCGCCGGGCATCCGCTGGGGCCGATGGCGCTGCTCGACCTCGTCGGGCTCGACGTCTCGGCGGCGATCGGGGAGACGATCGGCGCCGACGTCCCTGAGCGGATCCAGACGATGATCGCCGACGGCACGCTGGGCCGGAAGACCGGGCGCGGCTTCTACACGTACGACGGCTGATCGCGGGCGGGATCCTGATCCCGCGGTCACGGAATGTTTAGAACACATTGAGAGAAGGTTGGGATTATCCCTCGTGCGACGAACGTACCCTCATCGCACCCCTCCTCCAGAAACACTTGAGCCCGGCTCGCTCCCCTGAGCCGGGCTCTTGTGTTCTCTCGGTCGATCCTCCCCAGGATCTCCCTCTCTCCTCCTCAACCGCCGAAGCGGCCAGTCGGTTGCGGGGCAAGGTAGCGCGTCGAAGCGGTTTGTGCAATTCCGCGCAAGGTTTCGATTCAAAACCCGGTCTTCCGAGTAGCCTGCACTTACCGGCATGCGGCCGTCGCACGACACCCGCGAGCACACCCTCGCCAGGCTCCGTGAGGGCTATGTCGAGGGGCGCATCGGGGCCGACACGTTCGCCCTGCGGATCGGCGAGGCGCTGCACAGCACGAGCAGCGGCGAGCTGCGCGGCCTGACCGCCGACCTGCCCGCTCAGCCACCGGCGCGGTTGGCGTGGCTGCGTGCGCTGCTCCACCGCCGCGCGGGCATCGGCCTCCCGGCGGCGGACGCGCTCACCGGCGCGCGACTGCTGATCGGCCGCTCGAGCACCTGCCAGCTCGTGCTCGCCGACGACACGGTGTCGCGCCGCCACGCGGAGCTTCGCGTCGAGGACGGCCACTGGCTGCTGCGCGATCTCGGCTCCTCCAACGGCACCTGGGTCAACGGCCGCCGCGTGATCGAGGCCGAGGTGCGCCCCGGCGACCTGCTCCACCTCGGCGGCGCGGAAGTTCGGCTCTAGGCGGCGCGGAGCCGGCTTTACGCCGCGGCGCGGCGCTGGCGGATCCGGACCGCCTCGATCCGGTTCTCGCGCACCGACTCGACGCGGATCGAGTAGCCGTTGTGGGTGACCGTGTCGCCGCGCTTGGGCAGCCGCCCGAGCTCGCCGAACACGAAGCCGCCGACCGAGTTGTAGGCGTCCGAGTCGACCGGCAACTCGAGCCCGTAGTCGACGAGGTCGGTGATCGCGACGTGCCCGCGCACGAACCAGTCGCCGTTCGGGAGCCGGCGGACGGCGCCGCCGAGCGGGTCCGTCTCGTCGTCGATCTCGCCGACGACCTCCTCGATGATGTCCTCGACCGTGACGATCCCGGCGGTGCGCCCGTACTCGTCGATCACGACCGCGAGCGAGCTGCGCTGGCGCTGGAGGTCGGCGAGCAGGTCGTCGAGCGGCTTGGTCTCCGGCACGATCGGGGCCTCGCGCACCAGGTCGTCGACGTGCGCGTTCGGCCCTTCGGTCAGCAGCTTCTGGGCGAGCGCATTGGCGTGCACGATCCCCTTCACGCGGTCGTGGTTCTCGTCCTCGGTCACCACCAGCCGGGTGTGGCCGGAGGAGACGCAGCGACGCAGCGCGGTCTCGACGTCCTCGGACAGGTCGACGGTCACGATCGCCGGTGCCGGCGTCATCACCTGGCGCGCCTGCTGCTCGTGCAGGTGGAAGACGCCGGTGAGCATGTTCGCCTCGCCGATGTCGAGCTTGCCGCCGGTCAGCGACTGCGCGATCAGCACCTTCAGCTCCTCGGGCGAGCCGCCCTCGTCGAACTCGTCGGTCTTCTTGATGCCGATCGCCCGCAGGATCGCGTTCGAGGCGCCGTTGAGCACGTGGATGAACGGGTTGAAGACGCGCGCGAACAGGTGCAGCGGGCGGGCGATCCGCCGCGCGACACCCTCGGCGCGGTTGATCGCGTAGATCTTCGGGACCTGCTCGCCGATCGTGATGTGCAGCGACGTCGTGATCAGGTACGCGAGGAACAGCGAGACGCCGTAGTAGACCCACTGCGGCGCGTCGGTCCCGATCGCGTTCTCGAAGATCGAGGCGACCGCCGGCTCGCCCAGGAAGCCGATGCCCAGCGAGGTGAAGGTGATGCCGAGCTGGCAGGCCGCCAGGTACATCGACAGGTCGTCGAGCTGGCGCAGCACGAGCGAAGCGCCGCGTACGCCCTCCTCGGCCATCTCCTCGATGCGGGAGCGCCGGACGCGCACGAGCGCGAACTCAGCCGCCACGAAGAAGCCGTTGAGGAGGACGAGCACAACGACCGCCAGCAGGAGCAGGACGGTCATCGGCGATCCGCCGGCCGCGCGCGGAGCGCGGCGCTACTTCGGGAGCTGTCGTCGTCGTTCATCAGGCGACTCGGCAATGGTAGCGGCGCTACCCGCTGTCGGTCGGGAAGATGCCTCGACGACGTGGGCCCGCCGCGGATGCGGCGGGCCCGTTCTGCCGTTCAGGTGCGGCAGAAGTCGTTACTTGGCCAGCTTGACCTTGACCGACTTCACCGCCCAGGACAGGCGCATGACGCGGACCGTCTTGTTGGCCTGCACCTTGCGGGTGGTCTTGAGGACCTTCCCGTTGGCGAGCCGCAGCCGGATGGCCAGCTTGACCCGCTTGTGGGAGGACCTGACCTTGACCACCAGGTACCGCTTCGCACCGACCCGCATGACCCGGGCCTTCGCGATGCGCGTCTTCACCCTCTTCGGGGCGGTCTTCGTCCCGTTGACGAGATGCGAGCCGTTGCCGGCGGTCTTGACGACCTGGGCCGCGCTCGGCGGGTTCGTGCCGGGGCCGTTCGACGGGCCGGTGTCACCGCCGGGGGTGTTCGGCGGGGGATCCGTGCTCGGCGGGTCGCCGGGGCCGTCGCCGGCACCGAAGACCGCGTCGATATCGCGGAGGAGGCCCTCGTCGATGTACTCGGAGATGACGTTGATCGTCTGATCGCCGCTGTTGAACACCTCGAGCGCGGCGTTGCCGTTGGCGTCGAGGTACGCGCAGCGCACGTCGGGTTGATCGTGCTCGGCGTCGGCGCCTGGGCCGACGTCACGCGGAACCGCGCGGCCGCCGGGCCGGTGACGCCGCTGAACAGCCGGTAGCTGTCGGCATTGTCGTCCACGTAGAAGCAGACGCGCTCGCCGGCGAACGGCGTGCCGTCCACGTCCTGGCCGTGGGCGACGACGATGTTCGCGTTGGCGTTCGTCGCGCCCGGGCCCTTCGGGTAGTAGCGCAGCGACTTGTCGAACTCGTTGCCGACCGTCTTGGTGATGGTCGCCGACGTCATGGCCGGCAGCGCGGGCGGCTGGCCCGGGTACTTCGCGGTCGCCGAGATCGCGGACGTGCCGAGCACGTCGACGTCCTGGAGATCGCAGCCGCGGTTGTCGTTGACGATCCCGCCGACGGCGTCGTAGTAGAAGCCGCCCGCGAACGGGACGTACCCGACCTGGGCCTCGCCGTGCTCGTCGGTGAAGACGGCCACCGTCTGGTCGCCGGACGGGGTCGAGCGCGGATGGTCCGCGGTGCCGCCCTCGAAGTCGACGGTCCGGTTGCAGCCGGTCGCCGTCGGCAGGACGGTCCTGAGCGGGAGCGTGTCCCAGTTGTCGTACTCGCCGAAGTAGTTCAGCCCGAAGTTGTTCTGGACGAACCAATCGGTGCCCGACGCGTCGTCGCCCGCCGCCGTCGCGGGGACGAACTGCGAGTAGAACGGCGCGTAGAGGTTGTGCGCCGAGTCGGTGCCGTTGCCGTCACGGCTGTAGACCTCGGTCTTGTCGGCCTTCACGAGAGCGCCCGCGCCGCCGATGTCGGTGCGCGGGTTCGTGTTCGGCGCGATCTTGATGTCGACGCGGGCGGCCGGCATCGGCGCGTCACCCGCGTCGAGCTTGCCGTCGGACAGCAGCGTCGGGAGCCGCACGGGGTCGAACGGGCCGCCGTCACGACCGAAGTCGCCGAACACGCGCGAGAACCTGGCGTCGCCGCCGCGGCAGTTGTCCACCGCGTCGATCGCCGTCGCGACCGGAGGAGCACAGAAGCCGGCCACGTGGCCCTCGGTCTTCAGCGAGTCGTCGTGGATGTCCCAGCGTGCCGCCGGGTTCGTGTCGGTCGGGTCCTGGTCGCTCGCGAGCTCGCTCGCCAGCGCCGCCCAGTCGTTGGGCAGCGTGCGCGTGGCGCCGTTCTCGTCGGGGAACGTGCCGGTGACCTTCACCTGCACGCGTCCGTTCTTGGAGGACGGCAGGAACGCGCCGTCGCCGGCGGGGTCGCCGACCTCGGTGTGCGAGCCGACCGGCCCGCCCGTCGGGTCGGTGGCGCCGACCTCGTCGATCGCCGGCGTGCCGAGGCGCAGCCAGATCCCGAGGAACTGGTGCTCGAGGATCTCGTCGCGCGCGTCGTCGAACGCCTTCAGCTTGATCCGGGCGAGGCCGTCACCGAGCGTGACGACGTTGAAACGTGCGCAGCGCTCACCGCCGTGGCGGACGAAGTCGAGGCTGTTGTCGATGATCTGCGGCCGCAGGTTCGGGCTTCCGCTCCAGGACTCGACGAGCGCGGTGAGCCCCTTCCTGGGCAGACCTTCGAGCTCGGACGAGCACTTGACCATCCGCACCTGCGTTCCCGCCCACGCGACGTACGGGATGTTGGTCGTCATGGGGTCGGGGACGGCCGGCCCCTCCTGCGCCGTCGCGGGTGCGGCGCCACCGGCCGTGGCCACCGCTCCCAGGACGAGAGCACACGAGAGGCGCGTGCGCGCCCTCCGTGTCGCCCCGCGCCTCTCATGAGACATGAATGCTCCTTCCGTGAGCATCGTGGGCGCCGCCGGAACGACGCCCTGGTCGCGGAGGACGCTATGGCCCGCAATTTGCTGCCGAAACAGCCCCGCGGGTGGTCCGCGCACCGTCCCGCCGGGTGGTCTTGACCCACCCCTACGGGTGGGTGCGCAGGCTGTCCAGCGCGTGCGCCGCCTGCACCCGGTTGGTGACGCCGAGCCGCTGGTAGATGGCCGCGACATGGAACTTCACGGTGTTGCGGGAGATGAACAGCCGCTTCGCGATGACGTCGTTCGGCAGGCCTTCGGCGAGCAGCTCGAGCACTTCGAGCTGCCGCGGGCTGAGCGCTGCTTCGGGCGCGTCGCCGGCGCGGCGGGCCGCGGACAGCCACCCGGCCGGGAACACGGCGTCACCCGCGGCGATCCGCGCGAGCGCGGCCACGACATCGGTCGCCGCCGTGCACTTGAGGACGACGCCGTCGACCGCGAGATCGATCGACTGGCGCGCGAGCGGGGCGTCGAGCCCCGGGGCGAGCAGGACGAGCTTGCCGTCGCCGATCCCGCGCCGCGCGGCGGCGACGAGGTCGGCGACGTCGGTGCCCATCTCGGTGTCGACCAGCGCGATGTCGGGCGCGTGCGCGCGCAGGCAGCGCTCGAGGTCCGCCACGCACGTGCAGCGGCCGACCACGTTGATGCCCGTGCTCGCCAGCAGGCGTTCCAGCGCGTCGAGGACGAGCACTTCTGTCAGGGCCAGCGCCAGGCGCATCCGACCAGCGAACGTATGCCGCGGCGGAAGCGCACGGAAGGGCAGGTTCCTACCACGCTGTCATCACGATTACTCAATTCGTGTGATCGATCCGTGAACGGGCCACGCATATCCTGTGCGCGATGCGGATCGTGTCCCTCGTTCCCTCGGCGACGGAGATGCTGTTCGCGCTCGGCGTCGGTGACGAGGTCACCGCGGTAACGCACGAGTGCGACTACCCCGAGGCCGTCCTCGACCTCCCGAAGGTCACGCGCGACGTGATCGGCCCGGGTCTCGCGCCGGCGGAGATCGACCGCGCGGTGCGCGAGCTGACCGAGAACGGGCAGGCGATCTACGAGCTCGACGAGGCCGCGCTGCGCCGTCTGCAGCCCGACCTGATCGTCACCCAGGCGCTGTGCGCCGTCTGCGCCGTCTCGTACGAGGACGTGCGGGCGATCGCCGAGCGGCTCGACTCGCGGCCGCGGGTGCTCTCGCTCGACTCGCACACGCTCGGCGAGGTCCTCGGCGACGTGCGCACCCTCGCGCAGGCGACCGAGCGCAAGGACGCCGGCGTCGATCTCGTGCAGGCGGCGGCGAGCCGGATCGACCGCGTCAGGCTCGCCGTGCGCGCTGCCGAGCCGGTGAGCGTCGTCGCGCTGGAGTGGCTCGACCCGGTGTTCGTCGCCGGCCACTGGACACCGCAGATGATCGAGTACGCGGGCGGTCATGACGTGCTCGGGTTGCCCGGCGAGCACTCCGAGCAGCGCAGCTGGGACGAGGTCCGCGCCGCCGCGCCCGATGTCGCGATCGTCATGCCGTGCGGCTACGACGCGGACCGCGCGCTCGAGGAGGCGTACGACTACGCCGACGAGCTGGAGTCGATCGGCGCGAAGCGCGTCGTCGCAGTCGACGCGGCGGCGTACTTCTCCCGCCCGGGCCCGCGGCTGATCGAGGGCCTCGAGCTGCTCGGGCACATCCTGCACCCGGACCGCCTCCCCGAGGCGCCGGGGACCGTGCTCGAAGTCGCCCTATAGGTAGTACGTGAGCTTGTCCGCCAGACGGCTCTGCAGCGCGTCGCGACCCGACGGCGGCTGCCCGGGCACCGAGCGGGCGATGTCGGGCTCGAACAGCCGCTCGCGGAACAGCGCGGCGGCTTCGGGACTGCGGGCCAGCAGCATGATCTCCGAGTTGCGGTAGAGGGCCCAGGCGTCGAGGTTCACGGTGCCGAAGCTGATGGTGTCGTCGGCGACCACCACCTTCGCGTGCACCACGGTTCCCGGCAGCTCCCACACCTCGGCGCCCGTGGCGAGCAGGTCGGCGTAGCCGTGCCGCAGCGCGGCGGCCGCCAGGCCGTTGTTGGACTCCTCGGAGACGACGACGCGGACCCGCACCCCGCGCCGCGCGGCGGCGAGGATCCGCCCGATCATGTCGGGGTCGGTGAGGTACGGGTTCATCACGTCGAGTCGCTCGCGGGCGCCGTCGATCTGCTCGCGGATCGCCTCCGGCGCGGCGATGAACCCGCCCGGTATGACCTGCGCGAGCGCCACCGGCGTCGAGCCGCGGTCGGCGGGCTCGGGGAAGAGGTGCGACAGGTCGGCCGGCAGCGCGCCCCCGTGGCCGCGGAAGCTGGTCAGGAACGCCGCCTGCATCTGCCGTACGACGTCGCCGGTGACGCGCGCCATCACATCGTGGAACCCGCCGTCGCGGAAGTGGTCCTCGATCCCGGCGCCGCCGGTCCAGGCGACGGCACCGTCGACCACGTAGAGCTTGCGGTGGTCGACGCGGCCGAGCGCATCGCGGAAGTCGTTGACGACGATCTGCGCGCCGGCCGCGGCGAGCGCGGCGTACATGTCGCGGGCCGCCCCACGCGGCTTGGAGCCCATGTTGTCGACGATCACCCTCACCTCGACCCCGTCGGCCATCCGGCGCTCCAGCCGCCCGGCCATCTCCATGCCGACGGCGCCCTCCCGCCAGCCGAACATGAGGATGTGCACCGACGACTGCGCGGCCTCGACGTCGGCGAAGATCCGCGGGAAGAAGTTGACGCCTTCGGCCCACGGCTCGATCGTCGCCGCCGTCGACCACGCGAAGTCGAGCGCGGCGTCACGCGAGCGGGTGCCGGCGAACGCCTCGGTCGCGGCCTGCGCGGCGCCGGGGGTCACCGCGTCCGGCGGGGGCGGCCAGCTCGGGCGCGACTCGATCCGCAGCACCTCACGGTGCAGGAGCGCGAACAGACCGGCCGCCGACAGCGCGCCGAGCGTCGCGAGGCGGCTCACCGGCGCGCCGCTTTGCGCTCGGCTCGCCGTGCCCGCTCTTCGGCGACCTTGACCTTCGCGTCACCGTACGACTGCCCGACGAGCTCCTTGCCACCGGCGACGCCGAACGCCCAGATCACGATCACCACGGCGAAGCCGATGTTCCACGCCGTGACCGCGAGCTGCTGCCCGAGCGAGTACGCCGTCGCGGTCGCGGCGTCGGTCACGTCGGCGAGCGCCGCGACGTTCGTCGCCTGGTTGACGCCGACGCCGCCGGGCGTGACCGAGACCGTGTTGGCGATCGAGTTGCCGCCGACCACCGACATCACGGAGTGGAACGTGACCGTGATGCCGTAACCGGCGAGGAACACGGCGATCACGCCGAGCTTCGCCACCCAGGCGCCGAACGACGGCAGCGCCACGCGGACGAGGTACCGGCGCGGGTGAGCGAGGATCGCGCCGCCCTGCGCGGCCTTCTTCACGAGCACGCGCAGCTTGCGCCGGAAGATGCGGATCAGCAGCACGATCAGCACGAGGCCGCCGCCGACGGCCATCAGCGTCAGCACCGGGTGGTCGTGCGGCAGCTTGAACTGCCGCTCCCACGTGCCCTCGACGGTGGCGAACAGATAGACGTAGACGAACGCGCCGACGAGCGTGAAGAAGATCTTCTGCACGAGCATGCCGCCCAGCACGCCGGCGAAGTTCGCGCCCGCGACGATGGCCACGAACATCAGCAGCATCACGAACGTGCCGATGTTGGCCGGCAGGAAGCCGTTGAGCGCGACGACCGCTGGCGTAGGCCGCGAGGATCTGCCGGTAGAGGACCGGCGCCTGCGGATAGGCCGCCCGCAGGATGAAGTACCACCCGAGCGCCGTGAGCGTGGTCTGCGCCGTCTGCAGCGTCCAGCCGGCGATCAGGTAGCCGACGCCGATGCTCGTGAGCGCGTCCCACACGTCCGAGAACCAGCCGGAGACGTCGACGCCGAGCAGATCGAGCACGGCGATGACGACCGCGATGCCCGCGAGCCACGCCGCGACCTTGACGAGCCGCCGACCGCGCGACGGGTCACCGAGCGGGTGCCACCAGTGGGCGCGCGCGGCGGCCATGCCGCGAAGCTTGTCAGTTAGCCGGAAGCGACGCTGAGGGCGCCGACCACCGACACCGCTCCGACCGCCACGCAGGCGAGCACGGGCAGCAGCTCGCCGCGGCGGCGCGTGCCGATCCACTCCATCGCGAGCGCCGCGATCGCGCCGCCGATCAGGCCGCCGATGTGGCCGCCGATCGAGATGTTCAGGTTCGGGAACAGGAACGGCAGCGCGAGGTTGAAGAGGATCACCGGCCCGAGACCCGACCGCCACGGGTCGACGCCGCGGGCGCGTTGGAACACGAACGCTGCCGCCATCAGCCCGAACACGGCGCCGGAGGCGCCGACGGTGAGCCCGTGCGGGGACGCGACGAGCGCGCCGAACGAGCCCGCGAGCAGCGACGCGAAGTACAGCGCCAGGAACCGCAGGTGCCCGAGCACCGGCTCGAGCATCGTCCCGAGCCAGTAGAGGATGTACATGTTGAAGAACAGGTGCAGCGGGTTGCTCGGGTCGTGCAGGAACGCGCCCGTGACGAGGCGATAGACCTCGCCGTGGGCGACGCCGATCGGGTCGCCCTGGAAGCTCGCCGACCCGATCAGGCCGAGGTCGATGTAGACCGTGCTGTCGCCGCCGCCCGACATCAGCATGCCGAGCCACAGCAGCACGTTGACCCCGATCAGGATGTACGTCGCCGTCGGCTCGGCGTAGATGTTGCGCATGTTGCGCACCGGCGTCTTCTGCCGCGAGCACTCAGGGCAGCGCATGCCGACCGGCGTCGCGGTCATGCAGTCAGGGCAGATCGGCCTGCCGCAGTTCGAGCACGAGACGCCCGTCTCGCGGTTGGGGTGGCGGTAGCAGACGGCCATGTCGCCGCGTGAAGCTAGCAACCCTTCCTATAGGCGCTATTAGGACAGCGTCGCGTCGGCGACCACGTCGCCGGTGGGCGCGTCGGACCCGCCCGCGGGCTCGTCGCTGACCATGACCCGCGCGATGTCCGACGCCGATCCCGGGATCGCCGCCTCCGCCGAGCCGTTCCCGCGCGGCACGAAGAGCACGTTCGTGGGCTGCGGCGAGGACTCGCCCTTCGGCACGACCCACACCTCATAGACGCGCCCCTCGGGCGGTGCCTTCATGTTCTCGGCGACGAGCGTCGCCGTGTCGCCGTGCACCTGGACCTGCGCGCTCGGGCCGGCCGAGAACGTCTGCGTCCCGTCGCCTCCGCGCAACGCGAAGCCGGCGATCGCGCCGACGATCAGCAGCGCCGCCGCAACCGGCGCGAGCCGCCATCCGCCCAGCGAGAAGCGCCGCCGGCGGCGCTCGCGCGGCGGCTTGTCGGCCGCCGGGCCGGCCTCGGCGAGCAGCGCGGCCTCGCGCTCGACCTCGGCCATGATCCGGTCCTTGAGCGCGGCGGGCGGGCGCATCGGGGGCGAGGCCATCGGCAGCGCGTCGGCGGCGGGGCGGAGCTCGTCGACGTCGGCCTGGCACGTCGCGCAGGTCGCGAGGTGGCTCTCGAACTGCTCGCGCTCGTCGCGCGGGCATCGCGCCGAGCACGTAGGCGCCGGCCGCGTCGCGCCCAGCGATCGTGGTCGCTCATACCGCCACCTGGCCTTCTCCGAGCTGCGCGCGCAGCTTCTTCAGTCCGAGCCGCATGCGGCCCTTGACGGTGCCAACCGGCGCGTCGAGCATCTCGGCGATCTCGGTGTGCGTGAAGCCGCCGAAGTAGGCGAGCTCGATCACCTGGCACTGGTCGGAGCGGGAGCGTCTCGAGCGCGCCGCGCACGACGCCGGCCTCCTCGCGGCGGGCGGCCTCGACGTCGGTGCGCTCGGTCGCCTCGAAGCGCTCCTCGATGCCCTCGTCGCCGGCGCGCCGGCGGTCGTGGACGGTCGCCGCGCCGCAGCGCGTCGATCGCGCGGTGGTGGACGATGCCGAGCACCCAGGTGCGGACCGAGCCGCGGGCGCGGTCGTAGCGGGCGCCGGACCGCCACAGGGACAGGAACGCCTCCTGCGTCACGTCCTCGGCGCCCGCGCGCGTGCCCATCATGCGATAGGCGAGCGAGAAGGCGGCCGCCGAGTGGCGCTCGTAGACGATCTCGAAGGCCCGCGCGTCACCGCGACGCACGAGCTGCATCAGGTCCTCGTCGGCCAGAGAGCGCAGGTCTTGCCCCATGGCCGGTACTTCGTATCAGCTGCGAGGCCGGATCACTCAGCGGCCGATGTCGTCAAAGACGCGCATCGCCTCGCGCGCCGCGTCGCGGAGCGTGCGCTCCGCGAGGTCGAACGCTCCGCGCGACGCCTGGGCACGCCGCTTGTGGCGCCGGCCGCGGGTGCGCAGGATCACGAGGCCGGCGGCGGCGCCGGTCCCGATCACGACCGCCGCCGCCGGACCGAGGACGGTCCGCGGCCAGTTGCGCGGATCCCGCATCGCGCCCAGCTCCCAGGCCTCCAGCTCGTCGGCGGCCATCTCGACGAGCGACCCGAGCGTCATCTCCAGCCGCGGCTCGAGATCGGCCGGCGGATCGACCGGCGCGAGCGCTTCGCGCAGCCGTGCTTCGAAGTCCCAGGTGCTCATGACGCCTCAGTACCCGCCTCGTGCCCCCACGATTTCCTCCAGCTGTCGAATCGCGCGATGAATCAGCACCTTGGTGGCCCCGTCGGTGCGTCCGAGCGCCCGCGCGATCTCGCGGTTGTCCATGCCCAGGGCGAAGCGCATGATCAGCGCCTCTCGGCGATCGTCCGGGAGCTGCCTGCACACCTTCGAGAATACGATTGAGATCGTCGCGATCCTCCACGAGGCCCTCCGTCGTGTGCGGCTCTGGCAGCGAACCTGCATCGTCGATGGTGGTCTGCGGCCGGCGTGAGCGGTCGCGGTAGTAGTTCGCGGCGAGGTTGTGCGCGATCCGGATCAGCCAGGGCCGCAGCGGCCGCCCCTGCGACTCCCGCTGCGCCCGCTCGAAGTGCCGGTACGCCTGCAGGAACGTCTGCTCCGTGAGGTCCTCGGCGTCGTGGTGGTTGCCCACCCGGTAGTACGAGTAGGAGTAGACGTCGCGAAGGTGAGCCCGGTACAGCTCGGTGAACGCGGCGTCGAGCCGAGCCTTGTCCTCGCGCGCGGAGTCCGGTGCCGCGGCCATTACGCATGGAGGCTACCTTCAGGCCGCGCGGCCCGCGCCCGCCCTGGCCTTCTCCTCCGCCGGGGCGAACCGGCCGGGCTCGCGCGGAGCGAGCTGCAGGTCGGCCAGCGGGGTCTTGGTGACGTCCAGGGAGGCGGCCGACAGCGCGTCGCCGACCTGGCGGGCGAACCCCGCGTCGTCGGTGGCGAGGGTGACCGAGGCCCGGCGCTCGAGCCCGTCGTCGCCGGCGATCGCGCCGATCGCCCAGGCCGAGACGTGCTGCGAGACGAACGCGGTCGGGAGCGTGCCGTCGGGCATCGGGTCGCGCGTGGCGACCAGCACGCCCGTGCGTGGCGCGATCCTCACCGCGTGCGCGTCGACCGCGGCGGCGAGCTCCGAGCCGGGCACGGCGAAGACGACGAGGTCGTGGCGCGAGTGGTCGGTCGCGACGGCGCCGATCTGGTCGACTTCGATCTTCGCGCGGCGCAGGGCCTCGCTGAGGCTGGTGGCCCAGGGGCCTTCGCCGACGACGGCGGCGCGGCGCAGCGGCGGGAGCCCGCCGAGCCACTCCCACTGGAGCATCACGTTCGGCCAGATGCGGTCGGTCACGGCGGCGGCCAGCTGCGGCGAGATCGGGTCGACCTTCGGGAAGGTGAGCGGCCGGCCGATCCGCGCGCGGATCTTCTTCGGGCGGATGCGCCAGCCCTTGCGGACCGCCTCGGTGCCGATCAGCGCGACCGGGACGACCGGCGCTCCGGTCTCCAGCGCCAGGCGGCCGACGCCGCGCTTGGGGCGCCCGAGCGAGCCTGGCCGCATGCGCGTGCCCTCGGGGAAGATCAGGATGCAGTCGCCGCGCTCGAGGATCGCCCGCGCGGTCGCGAGCATGTCGGGGTCACCGGCGCCGCGGCGACCGGGAAGGCGCCGAGCGAGCTGACGAACCACGCCACGAACCGGTTCTTGAAGATCTCGCTCTTGGCGACGTAGTACACCGGCCGGCGGTTGAGCACGCCGACGATGAACGGGTCCAGGAACGAGCGGTGGTTGGACGCGAAGATGATCGGCCCGGTGGCCGGGATGTTCTCGCGGCCGATGCGGCTGAGCCGGAAGTACAGGTGGAAGAACGGCTGCAGGATCGCGCGCGAGATCCAGTAGACGATCGGGTTGACGCCCCGCTCGCGGGCCCGCGTGTGCAGGCGGTCGAGCTCCCGCTTGGCGCGCTCTATCTCGTCTCTGCGGCTGGTATCTCCCACGTGAAGCCGTACCCGTGCGAACGCTCCTCGTTACAGTGGACCGGAGTGGCGATCGACGGGACCCGCACATTCAGAGGCGCCCTGGCAGGGGCCGCGGCGGCCGGCGTGTGGCTCCTACAGCAGCCGCTCGACAAACGGATCTTCGGCTGGCCGCACGACGACGCCGAGCTGCTCGCCCGCCTGACGGGTACCGACATTGCGACCGGCACGGTCCTGCACGTCGCGAACGGCGCGCTGTTCGGGGCGGTCTACGCGGGCGTCGCGCCCGCGGCGCCGCTGCCGGCGCGCCTGCGCGGCCCGGCCGCCGGCCTGCTGGAGCACCTCGCGACCTGGCCGCTGACCGCGCTCGTGGCGCCGGAGATGACCTCCAGCCCGCGCGCGTTCGCGCAGGCCACCTGGCGCCACGTGCTGTTCGGGTTCGTGCTCGGGGAGCTCGAGCGGCGGCTCAACCCGCCGCGGCTGGAGCCGGTCAGCGACGAGGCCGTGGCGTCGAACGGCCACGGCTCCGCCGAGCACCTGGTCGCCACCGGGCCAGGCAGACGGTCTCCGCCGGCCGCGCTCGCCGCCGGCGAACTGCGGCTGGGTAGGGCGGTGAGGGGTGGGCCGGTTCGGCGGTCCCTGGCGCCTTGTGCTGCCTATAGAAGCAAAAGGCGCCAGCGACCTCGCGGCGCGGCCGATCCCGCCTCCCTAAATGCTGCCGTTCGTCGCGCTACGTGGTGGCGAGGCGGGCCAGGACGGGCCCGAACTGCTGCGCGACGACCCGCGCGCGCTCGACCTCGGCGCTCGTGAACGCCTGCGGGTGCTCGCGGTAGACCTCGACCAGCGCCCGCTGGCCGGAGCCGACGCGCACGGGCACCATCAGCACGGCGCCGTAGCCGAGCCGCTCGAGCTCGGCGATCTCGATCGGGTCGCCGTCGCGGTCGCCCACGATCACCTGGCCGGGCGTGTGCGCGGCGAGCAGGCGCTCGGTGGCCGGGAACTGGGACAGGCTCCAGCGCTCGCCCGGCGAGTCGACGTTGTCCGACAACAGCTCCAGGCAGTCGTCGACGACCCACATCAGCGAGACGTCCTCGGCGCCGAGCAGCCGGGCGGCGCGGCGGCCGACGGTGGCGAGCTCGTTGGTGTTGGTGACGTCGGCCAGGTCGTCGCCGAGCTCGGCGAGCGTGCGTGCCCAGACGCCGCCCTGGCCGGCCGGGCCGCTGGCGACTCGCACGCCGCCCCGCACGTCGGCGGTAGCGGCGACCTCGGGGCTGAGCGCGGCCCAGGCATCCGCCGGCCGGGCGAGCGCGTAGCCCTGGGCGTAGGTGGCGTCGAGGTCGGCGAGCGCGCGCAGGTCGGCGAGGTCCTCGACACCCTCGCCGCAGACGGCCGCACCGGTGGAGCCGGCGAAGCTGACCAGCGCCTCGAGGAGCGCATAGCGCGACCGGTCGCTGTGCGCGCCGTGCACGAGCGAGCGGTCGATCTTGAGGATGTCGGGCGCGACGCGGATCACCTGCTGCAGGCCGGCGTAGCCGGCGCCGGCGTCGTCGAGCGCGACGCGGGCGCCGCGGTCGCGCAGCTCCTGGAGGCGCGCCTCGAGCGCGAGCTCGGCGGTGAACAGCTCGTGCTCGGTGAGCTCGATCACGATGCCCGAGAGATCCTCCGGGAGCGCGTCCTCGACCGGTGGGGCGAGCAGCGCCCGCGGGCTCACGTTGAGCGCCAGGAACGTGCCGGCGGGACGATCGGCGACGGCGAGCGCGGAGCGCAGCGCGAGCGCCTCGAGCTCGGCGCCGAGGCCGACGCGGTGGGCCTGCGCGAACCACTGGTCGGGGCGGCGGACGGCGTCGCCCTCGACGCGGGCGAGCGCCTCGTAGCCGCAGACGCGACCGGTGGCGAGCTCGAGCACGGGCTGGAACACCGGGCGGATCGCGTTCACGCCGCGGCGCAGCAGCGCCTCGATCTCGAGCCGCTCGTCGTCGAGTGACGGGCGGGCGGCGAGGTTGCGCTCGTAGCGGCGCGTCTGGCGGCGGCCGGCGTGCTTGGCGGCGTACAGCGCGGCGTCGGCGTGCTCGAGCAGCTCGGCGGCCTCCTTCGCGTCCTCCGGGAACGTCGCGATGCCCGCCGAGGACTCCAGCCGGCGGCGGCCGGCGATGACGTCGCCGAGGGCGGTACGGGCGCGCTCGGCGGCCTCGGCCGCGGCTTCGCCGGCGACACCGGGAAGGATGATCACGAACTCCTCGCCGCCGAGGCGGCCGACGGCGTCGCCCTCGCGGACGACCGAGCGCAGCTTGGCGGCGGCGGCCGCGAGCGCCTTGTCGCCCTCGGCATGGCCGAGTGAGTCGTTGATGCGCTTGAAGTGGTCGAGGTCGACGACGACGACGCTGAGCGGGCGACCGGTGACGGTGGCCGCCTCGATCTCGCGCCGGAGCCGCTCCTGCGCGCCGCGGTGGTTGAGCAGCCCGGTGAGCCCGTCGTGCGCGGCCTGGTGCCGGAGGTGCTCGCGCTGGCGCGCGGCCTCGTAGGCGAGCGCCGCCATCGTGGCGAAGCGCTCGACGAGCGCGACCTCGGCGTCGGTGAACGCCCGGTCGGCCCCGACGCGATAGACGTTCAGGGTCCCGACGACGCGATCGTGGGCGAGCATCGGCACGCAGACGAACGCCTCGTCGTCGATCGGCGTGCCGGGAACGACGCTGCTGATGTTGTCGAAACGCACGTTGGGCACGTTCCGCGTGCGGCGGTTGCGCACCACCCAGCCGGTCGTGCCCTGATCGACCGACAGCGTCTCGGCCATGATCTGCTCGACCCAGATGCCGAGCGCGAACACGGGCCGCAGACCGGTGCCCCCGGCGTCGACCTCGTACACGGTCAGATCGTCGTAAGGCAGCAACGCCTGCAGGTGGTGCGAGATGCGCGCGAGGGTGTCCTCGAGCGAATCGGCAGCCAGAATGCCGGCGGCGGCATCGATGAGGGCATCCAGCGCAGTGCCGCCCCCCTGCGCCGGCTTCTGCACGGCAATCACATCCGTTCTATCGGTGCCGGAACGCGCCAGCTTGACCGCTTAAGTCCGCCAGGCGTACCGTTCGTGACATGTGGCACAGACACCGCAAGCCGGTTGCGGTGGCGCGCGAGTGGGCGTTACCCGCTCCGGAACGCCGGGCGGCACGCGCGGAACGGCGCGTGGAGGCCCAGCTCCGGCGCGAGCGCGACTCCGAATGGACACCCGAGCGGCGCGCCGCCGCGCTCGAGGCCGAGCGCCGCAAGTGGGATTTCATGCGCTGCTAGCGAGCACGTCTTAGGGCACCCTAACTCGAATCCTGATACTTTCGGTCGGAATTGTTCGAGCGGCTCGTGCAATCCGGCGTCTGCCCACCCCCCGGCGAGATGCTCCTGGCCATCTCGACCGAGTTCCGCGCCGTCGATGTCGACGCGGTCAGCTTCGCGCTCGACGACCTGGCCCGCGGGCTGTTCGGGGTCGGAGACGAGCCTCGTGACGCCTCGCACCGGCTCGCGACGCTGCTCACCGACGAGCTGCGCCTGTACACCGACGCGTCGTCGGTCGACGGCATCTTCCTCGACACCGTGCTCGCCCGGCACGCCGGCCACCCGCTCACGCTGGCCGTGCTCGCGGCCGAGATCGGGCGCCGCGCGGGCCTCCAGGTCGGCGTGTGCTCGACGCCGACGGGCTGGTACGCGGGGCTCGGCGAGCGCGAGCGCCTGTGGCTGATCGACCCCGCGCTGGACCCGGGCCCGACGCCCGCCGGCCCGGTCCGCCGACACTGCGGCCACGAGGTCGGCTTCGCCGCGCTGACCGGCGTCTACGCCCGCCTGATCCGCGACGGCGAAGGTGCCCGCGCGTGCCGCGCCGCCCAGCTCCGCGGCCAGCTGCCGGTGGGCCGGCACGTCTGAGTCGAGCCATTTCGCCGCTGCCGATCGGCCGGCACGTCTGAGCCATTTCGGTAATTGCTAAATTAGCGGCGTGGAGGAAGCGCTGCACGCGATCGCGAACCGCCGCCGCCGCGGGATGCTCGAGCTCGTCTGGGATCGCGACCGGACCGCCGGCGAGATCGCGGCGTTCAGCGCGCTGAGCCCGTCGGCGACCTCCCAGCATCTGCGCGTGCTGCGCGAGGCGGGGCTGGTGCGCGTGCGCAGCGAGGGCAACCTGCGCTACTACCGCGCCGACCTGCAGCGGCTGGCCGAGCTCCGCCGCGCCCTGGACGCGTTCTGGGGCGAGCGGCTCGAGCGCATGCGCGACGAGCTCGAACGCGATGGCTGACGACGCCGTCGTGCGCGAGATCGCGATCCGCGCATCCGCGGACGACGTGTACGCGATGTTCACCGACCCCGCCCAGCTCGTGCGCTGGATCGGGATCCGCGCGCTCCTTGAGCCGCGCCCCGGGGGCCAGTTCCGGTTCGAGCTGTTGGAGGGCGAGTTCTGCAGCGGCCGGTACCTCGAGCTGGTCCCCGGCCGCCGCGTCGTGTTCACCTGGGGCTGGGAGAGCGGCGCGCTGCCCGTCGCGCCGGGATCGTCGACCGTCGAGGTCGACCTCGACGAGCGCGACGGCGTCACCCACGTCCGCCTCACCCATCGCGGGCTCGACGAGGCGATGCGCCGCATGCACGGCGACGGCTGGGATCGCTACCTCGCCCGGCTCGCCGCCGTCGCCACCGGCCTCGAGCCCGGCCCCGACCCCGCAGCGGAAGGACTCGCGTGAGCGTCGACATCACCGCCTCCGTGCGCATCGCCCGCGACCCCGCGACCGTCGCGGCGTACATGACCGACCCCGCGAACGACCCGCGGTGGATCGGCGGGCTGCGCACGGCCGAGCTGCTCGGCGATCCGCCGGTCGCCGTCGGCAGCCACGTCCGCCGCGTGGCCTCGTTCCTCGGCCGCCGCGTCGAGTACGTCAACGAGGTCCTCGCCCTCGATGCCGCCCACCTCGACATGCGCTCGGTCAAGGCGCCGTTTCCGATGCACATCACCTACCGCTTCGAGCCCGCGCCCGACGGCGGCACGACCGTCAGCAACCACGTCCGCGGCGGCGGCCCGCGTCTCTTCAACCCGCTCGTCCGCCGCAACGTCCAGCGTGACCTCGAGCGGCTGCGCGACCTGCTCGAGTCCTAGACTCGTGCCTCGCGCCGGAGTAGCTCAGCTGGTAGAGCAAGCGCCTTGTAAGCGCTAGGCCAGGGGTTCGAGTCCCCTCTCCGGCTCTCAGCCGCCGGTGCTGTTCTGCGCCGTCGGTTCTGCCGCGCGACGCCACTGGAGGATGTGGTGGCCCTCGATCAGGAACGCCGTGTAGGCGGCGTCGCCGACGCCGTCGCAGGCGGGCGAGCCGCGTCGCTCGGTGAGCTTGAAGCGCGCGATGACGAACGAGCTCTCGCCGCGCTGTGTCTTGACGAGCTTGGCGCCGCACGGGAGGTTCTTGTTGAAGTCGACGACGTCGGCTCGCTTGCGCAGCCGCCGCAGCGGGTTGGTGCCGTCGGCGACGAGGACCGGGAGCGCGAAGAAGCTCGCGGCCCGAGCGACGTGGCCGGCGCGCAGCGCGTCGGCCCACCCGCGGATCACCGAGACCTCGGCCTTCGTGGGCGCGCCCGTGCGCACCTTCTGGCTCCCCTCGATCTCGCGGACGACCGGCCGGTCGGTGCCCGGCGTGCGCAGGCTGAACCGCTCGCTGTCGCTCACGCCGCCGCAGCCCAGCATGCCGATCGTGAACAGCGGGAGGACCCATGCCAGGCCGCGCATGCCCCGATGATCGCATGCGGCGGAGCTGGTGTCCGAGCCGAGCGGCTGACGATCAGCGGTCGAGCGGGCGCCCGTCGGCGGCGGGTGGGATCGAGCGGCCGACGAGGCCGGCGACGGTGATCAGCGTGATCAGGTACGGGAGCGCCTGGAAGAGCGTCGCGGCGGACGGCGAGAACGTCGGCAGCCGGGTCGCGAGCGCGGTGAAGAAGCCGAACAGCAGCGCGAACACGAGCGCGCCCTGCGGCATCCAGCGGCCGAAGATCATCACCGCCAGGCCGATGAAGCCCTTGCCCGCCGTCATGTTCTCGGTGAAGGAGCCGACGAAGCCGATCGACAGGTAGGCGCCGCCGGCGGCGGCCAGCGCGCCCGATGCGGCGACCGCGCGGTAGCGGATCCTCACGGGCGACAGGCCGGCGGTCTCGGCGGCCAGCGGGTTCTCGCCGACCGACCGCAGGCGCAGGCCCGTCGACGTCCGGAAGAGCAGGACCCACAGCAGCAGCACGGTCAGCAGCCCGAGCCAGATCAGGATGTTGAGCTGGCCGAAGATGTCGCCGACGAACGGGATGTCCTGGATGCCCGGCAGGTGCACGTCGGGCGTCCGCGGGAGGTTGTCCGGCGTCCCCTCGGTCCCGTAGTGGCTGACGTAGAAGTAGCCGGTGATGCCGAGCGCGAGCAGGTTCATCGCGAAGCCGGACACGATCTGGTCGGCGCGCAGCGTGATCGCGAACACGGCGTGGATGAGCGCGAGCGCGACGCCGGACGCCATCGCGATGATCAGGCCGAGCACCCACGAGCCGGTGATGTCCGCGCCCCAGACGCCGAAGAAGGCGCCCATCAGCATCATGCCCTCGAGGCCGATGTTGATGACGCCGCTGCGCTCGGACATCACGCCGCCGAGCGCGGCGAACAGCAGCGGCGTCGCGTAGCGCAGCATCGCGGCGAACAGGGCCGACCAGGCGACGACGTCGCGCAGGTTGCCCTCGCCGGACTTGGTGGCGCCGACGCCGAGCGCGACGCCGGCGACGGCGGCGATCACGGCGCCCCAGCCGAGCTTGCGCTCCCCGCCGCGGATCGGCCACGCGCGCCCGCGACCGCGGCGAGGACGCCGAGGATGATCGTCGGCACCGGCGAGCGGATCAGCGCACGGCGGGACGGCGACGAACAGCGCGAGGAAGCCGAGCGCGACGCCGGCCCAGCCCGCGCGCGCGGGCGTCAGCCACCCGTCGCCGTTGGGCGCCTCGGACGGCGGCGCGGGCCGCTCGGCGACCTGCGTGCTCATGCCGTCACCGTCACTGGCGCGTCCTCAGGCGCGGCCGGCTTCCCGCGGATCCTGCGGCGCAGCTGCCACAGGTAGAGGACCAGGACGTCGGCGCTCACGAACAGGACCACGAGGCCCTGGATGATCCGCGTGAGGTTGGCCGCCAGGGCGGGCTCGAAGACGTCGGGGTCGAGGTTGCGCACCGACGTGCCGGTCACCAGCGCGCCCGAACAGCAACGCGGCGAACAACGTGCCGATCGCCGTGTTGCGCCCGAGCAGCGCGACCGCGATGCCGAGGAACCCGACCTCGCGAGATCTGGACGTCGTTCGTCGCGACGCGGAACTGCCAGCCGAGCACGTCGAGCGAGCCGGCGAGCCCGGCGAACATGCCGCAGATCGCCATCACGAGGAAGTAGTTGCGGCCGACGGAGATGCCGGCGGACCGCGCCGCCTCCGGGTTGAAGCCGACCGCGCGCACCTCGAACCCCATGCGCGTGCGGTTGAGGATCACCCAGAACACCAGCAGCGCGGCGAGCGCGATGAAGAGGCCGATGTGCAGGCCCTGCAGCTGCGGGTCGCCCCAGAAGACGGGCAGCTTCGCCTTCTCGGCGACGTCGTTGGACACCGGCACGGACTTGTCGGTGTCGTTCTGCAGCGGGCCGCCGAGCCCGAACAGGAACAGGCCGCCCTAGATCGCGACCCAGTTGAGCATGATCGTCGTGATCACCTCGTTGGCGCCGGTCGTGGCCCGCAGCACGCCGGCGATCCCGCCCCACGCCGCGCCGGCCAGGCAGGCCGCGATGATGGCGAGCACGATGTGCAGCAGCCCGGGCATGCCAGCGAACGACGAGCCGACCCAGACGGCGGCGAACGTGCCGACGAGGTACTGGCCCTGCCCGCCGATGTTGAACAGGCCGCAGCGGAACGCGAACGCCACCGCCAGGCCGGTGAGGATCAGCGGCGTCGTGATGATCAGCGTCTGCTGAAGGTTCAGCGCCGCGATCGTCCGGTCCTCCGAGCTGAGCCACGGGAAGAACCAGTTCAGCCCGCTGCCGTTGAAGATCGCCTTGTACGTGTCGATCGGGTTGTGGCCGGTGAAGAGGACCACGAGGCCGCCGACGAAGAACGCCACCAGCACCGTGATGATCGGCGTGATGATCCCGCCGGCGCGCAGCGCCACGCCGCAGTCGGCTGGCGACCGTGATCGGCGGGCCGCCTACGGGCTCGACGCTCACGCGGCCTCCCGCCGTCCGCCGCCGGTCATGACCACGCCGAACTCCTCCTCGGACGATGACGGCGGCAGCTCGGCCGCGATCTCGCCCTCGTAGATGACGAGCACGCGGTCGCTGAGCGAGCGGATCTCCTCGAGCTCGAGCGAGATCAGCAGGATCGCGCGGCCCTTGTCGCGCTCCTCCACCAGCCGGCGGTGCACGAACTCGATCGCGCCGACGTCGAGCCCGCGCGTCGGCTGCGCGGCGAGCAGCACCTTCGGGTTCGCCGCCAGCTCGCGCGCGATCACCACCTTCTGCTGGTTGCCGCCCGAGAGCGACGACGCCGGCGTGTCGCACTCGCCGCCGCGCACGTCGTAGTCCGCGATCAGCTGGCGCGCCCGCTCGTCCATCTTGCGCGGCGACAGCAGCGGCCCGCTCGCCATCGTCTTGCTCCGGTACTCGAGCAGGCAGAGGTTCTCGGCGAGGTCGAACTGCAGCACGAGCCCGCGCTCGTGGCGGTCCTCGGCGATGTGGCCGATGCCGGCGCGGATCGCCTCCAGCGCGCCGCGGTTGGTGATGTCCCGCCCGTCGACGACGATCGTGCCCGCCTCGACGCGGCGCAGGCCGGTGATGGCCTCGACGAGCTGGCTCTGGCCGTTGGCGTCGACGCCGGCGAGGCCGACGATCTCGCCCGCGCGCACCTGCAGCGAGAGCCCGCGTACGCGCGGGCAGGCCGCGGTCGTCGTTGACGTGCAGGTCGCGCACCTCGAGCAGCGGCTCGCCCGGCGTGCGCTCGGACTTCTCGACCTCGAGGAGCACGTCGCGGCCGACCATCAGGCGCGCGAGGCTGCGCTCGGTGGCGCCCTCGGTGGGCACCGTGTCGATCTTCTTGCCGCGCCGCAGCACGGTGACGCGGTCGGAGACGTCGAGCACCTCGTTGAGCTTGTGCGAGATGAAGACGACCGACGTGCCGTCCTCCTTCAGCGCGCGCAGGACCCGGAACAGGTCCTGCGACTCCTGCGCGGTCAGCACCGCGGTCGGCTCGTCGAGCACCAGGACCTTGGCGTCGCGGAACAGCGCGCGCAGGATCTCCACGCGCTGCTGGGCGCCGACGCCGAGGTCCTGGACCTTCGCTTCGGGGTCGACCGCCAGGCCGTACCGCTCCGAGAGCTCCCGCGTACGGGCCGCCGCCGCCTTGTAATCGAGCAGCGGCCCGCGGGTCGGCTCCGTGCCCAGCACCAGGTTCTCGGCCACGGTCATGACCGGGACGAGCATGAAGTGCTGGTGGACCATGCCGATGCCCAGCCCGATCGCGCGCCGCGCGGAATCGACCTTCACGGGCTCGCCGTCGAGCCGGATCTCGCCCTCGTCGGGCTGGTGCAGCCCGTAGAGGATGTTCATCAGCGTCGACTTGCCGGCGCCGTTCTCTCCGAGCAGGGCGTGGATCTCTCCACGCCGCAGCTCGAAGTCGATGGCGTCGTTCGCGACGAGCGCGCCGAACCGCTTGGTGATCCCGCGCAGCTCGAGCGCGAGTGCCTCGCCGGGCATCGGCCTACGTCCTTCCGTGGCTACTTGACCTCCGTCGGGATGTCACTGATCTTGCCGTCGATGATGTCCTGCTTGACCTTGTCGACCTGATCGGCGTACTTCTGGCCCTCGGCGTTCAGCTTGCCGAGGCCGACACCGTCGGACTTGAGGTCGAAGATCTGGTCCTCGCCGCCCTTGAACGAGCCGTCCTGCGCTGCCTTGGCGGTCTCGAACACCGACACGTCGACCTTCTTCTGGGCCGAGGTGAGGATGTGGTCGCCGAGGTAGCCCTGGTCGGCGTCGACGCCGATGCCGAGGACGCCCTTCTCCTTGGCCGCGTCAAGCGCGCCGAGGCCGCACTGGCCGGCGACCTGGAAGACGACCTGCGAACCCTGAGCGATCTGGTTGAGGGCGATCTCCTTGCACTTCGCCTGGTCGACGAAGTCCTGCGAGTAGCCGTTGAGCGTCTTGATCTTCGGGTTGGCGGCCTTGGCGCCGGCCTGGTAGCCGGCGATGTACCCGTCGACCGGCGGGATCTTCTGGCCGCCGACTGAGGAGATCACCTGATCGCCGCCCTTGTTCTTGACGACCAGCCCGGCGAGGTAGCCGGACAGGTAGCCGGCCTCGTTCTCCTTGAACAGCAGGCCGCGGACGTTGGTCGGCTTGCCCTTGAGGCCCGACTGCGGGAAGTCGATGATCGCGAACTGCGTGTCGGGGAACTTCGTCGCGACCGTGTTCATGGCGTCCGACATCAGGAAGCCAACGCCGATCACGAGGTCGTACTTCTGCTGCGCCAGGGTCGAGAGGTTCGGGACGTAGTCCGCATTGGACTTGGACGTCAGCACCCTGCCTTCAACCCCAAGCTGGGACTTGGCGCGCTCGAGGCCCTCGTTGGCCAGCTGGTTGAACGACCGGTCGTTGAGGCCGCCGATGTCCGTGACGAGGCCGACCTTGATCGACTTCTGGGCCGGGGTGGCGGTCCCCGACGCCCCCGAATCACCCGAGCTCGAATCGTCGTCGCCGCCGCATCCAGCGGCGACAACGCCCAACACCAGCACGAAAGCCGCGAACAAGACGGCGGCGAGGCTGCGCTTTGGCACTGCGTTCCTCCAGAAGTTAAGGGTCCTGAGGCGGCGGCAGCCTAGACGCTGTCACGGCCCTCGGGGAAATCGAGCCTCGCGGAGAGGGCCTCCTTGACCGCATCCTCCGCAAAACTCGCCTCCACGGCGAGCCGCGTCATCACCCTCAGCTGCTCCTCATCAAAGCCCATGCGCTCACGCGCCAGGGCATACTGAGAGCCGATACTACAGGCGAAATAGGGAGGGTCGTCAGAGCCGAGTGTGACCCGCACCCCGGCGTCGTGGAGCGCACCGATGGGATGGTCCTCGTAGCTCGGATAGAGGCCGAGTGACACGTTCGAGCTCGGACACACCTCCAGCACCGTTCCCCTGTCGGCGAGCTCCGCCACGAGCGCCGGATCCTCGATCGCGCGTACGCCGTGGGACATGCGCGTGATCGGCAGCTCGAGCGCGCTGCGCACCGATTCCGGGCCTGCGTGCTCGCCCGCGTGGACGGTGCAGCCGAGCCCCGATCCGGCCGCGATCTCATACGCGCGCGCGAACTGCGTCGGCGGCCAGGCCGCCTCGTCGCCGACGAGGTTGAAGCCGACGACGTACGGATGGCGGTCGGCGGCGTGGTTGCGGACGATCTTCTCGGCCGCCTCGACGCCGAAGTTGCGGATCGCCGCGATGATGATCCGCGCCTCGATGCCGTGATCGGCGCGCGCGTCGTCGATCCCCTGGGCGATCGCCGCGTAGTGGTCGGCGTCGGAGAGCCCGACGGCGGCGGCATGGTCGGGCGAGGCGATCAGCTCGACGTAGATCGCATCCTCGGCGGCGCAGCTCGCGAGGTACTCGTACGTGATGTCGCGGTAGTCCTGCTGCGTGCGGATGACGCTGGCGGCGAGGTCGTAGGTGCGCAGGAAGTGCAGGAAGTCCGTCCACTCGAACTCGTCGTCGGTCTTGAAGACGCCGTCGGGGACCGGGATGCCGTTGCGTTGGGCGATCCGGCGGATCAGCGACGGCGGCGCGGTGCCCTCGAGATGGACGTGCAGCTCGGCCTTGGGAATCAATCGATCCTCCCTGCGATCACGGGCCGGTCCTCCGGCGTCTCGTCGCCGATCCGCACGGCGGCGCGCAGGGCCTGCACGGCCGCGTCGGCCGCGCTCTCCGATGCGGCGTGGACGACGGCGAGCGGGCGGTCCGGACCGACCTGCGCGCCGACCGGCGCGATCTCGGTGAGGCCGACCGAGTGGTCGATCACGTCGTCCTCGCGGCCGCGGTTGCCGCCGAGGCCGGTCACGACGAGACCGACCGCCCGGCAGTCCATGCCGGTGACGACCCCCGCGGCCTCCGGGGCGGCCGCGCGCGTGACCGGCGCCGTGGCGAGAGCGCGCGTCTCGAGCAGGTCGGCGGGGCCGCCGAGCGCGGCCACCATCGCCGCGAAGCGCTCGGCGGCGGCGCCCGACGCCAGCGCCGCCTCGGCCGCGGCGCGGCCGTCCTCGGCCAGGCCCGCCGACTCGAGCAGCGCGGCGGCGAGCGCCATCGTCACCTCGTGCAGTCGCGGCTCCCGGTGCGCGCCGGTCAGGTAGTCGATCGACTCCCCCACCTCCACCGCGTTGCCGGCCGTGGTGCCCAGCACCTGGTCCATGTCGGTCAGCAGCGCGACGGTCGGCAGCCCGGCGCCGCCCGCGACCTCCACCAGCGCGCGCGCGAGCTCCTCGGCGTCCTCGCGCGCGGACATGAACGCGCCCGAGCCGAACTTGACGTCCATCACGAGCGCGTCGAGCCCGGCCGCGAGCTTCTTGGACAGGATCGACGCGACGATCAGCGGGATCGACTCGACGGTGCCGGTGGCGTCGCGGATCGCGTACAGGCGGCGGTCGGCCGGGGCGAGCTCGGCGGTCTGGCCGACGATCGCGCAGCCGACGTCGCCGACCACCTTGCGCAGGCGGTCGAGGTCGGGCGTCGTGACGTAGCCCGGGATCGAGTCGAGCTTGTCGAGCGTGCCGCCGGTGTGGCCGAGCCCGCGACCGGAGATCATCGGCACCGCGCCGCCGCACGCCGCGAGGATCGGCGCCAGCATCAACGACACCTTGTCCCCCACCCCGCCGGTCGAGTGCTTGTCGATCACCGGCCGATCGATGTCCCACTCCATGACCGTGCCCGAGCGGGTCATGGCGGCGGTGAACGCCACGCGCTCGTCCTTCTGCATCCCGCGCAGGAACAGCGCCATCGCGATCGCGCCGACCTGGGCGTCCGACAGCGACCCGTCGGTGATCCCGCGGACCAGGAACTGCAGCTCGTCGGCGTTCAGCGCGTGACCGTCGCGCTTGCGACGGATGACCTCGGAAGCGAGCATCACCACTACGCCGCCAGCTCCCGGCAGAACGCGATGATCAGGCGGGTGAGGTCGCCCGCCGCCTCATTGGCGTACTTGAGCGTCTGCTCGTGCGAGAGCGCCTCGCCGCCCATGCCCTCGGCGAGGTTGGTGATCGCGGAGACGGCGACGACCCGCAGGCCGGCGTGGCGGGCGAGGATGACCTCCGGGACGGTCGACATGCCGACGGCGTCGGCGCCGAGCGTGCGGAACGCCCGGATCTCCGCCGGCGTCTCGAAGCTCGGGCCCGACGTGGCGAGATAGACGCCTTCGGCGAGCGGGATGCCGAGCGCGGTCGCCGCGGTGCTCAGGAGCGGTGCGCAGTTCGGGGTCGTACGCGTCGCGCAGGCTCGGGAAGCGCGGCCCGACCGCGTCGTCGTTCGGGCCGACGAGCGGATTGACGCCGAGCATGTTGATGTGGTCGCTGATCGCCATCAGCGAGCCGGGCCCGACGGCGGCGTCGAGCGAGCCGGCCGCGTTGGTGACGAACAGCGCCTCGGCGCCTGCGGCCTTGAGCGCGCGCACCGGGCCGCGCATCGCTCCGGGATCGCCGCCCTCGTAGACGTGCTTGCGCCCCTGCAGGCAGGCCACCGACAGGCCGGACAGCGTGCCGAGGAAGAGCGTGCCGGCGTGGCCGTGGACGCTCGGCGCCGGGAAGTCGGGCAGCTCGGTGTAGGGGATCGTGACCGCGTCCTCGAGCGCCTCGGCCACGGCGCCGAGGCCGGAGCCGAGGATGATCCCGAGGCGGGGGGCCCGCTCGGCGATCAGCGTTCATCCGGGCAGGAACTCGGGTCCGAACGACATCGGCAGCAACTCCTCGAGGGTGACGGTGCGCCGCTCCGTCGCGGAGCACAGGTGGATGTGGCCGTCGAGCGGCATGAACTCGCGCAGCCGCTGGCGGCAGCCGCCGCAGGGCACGGCGAGGTCGGGGCCGCTGGCGATCACGGCCGCCTCGAGCACCTTGGTGCGGCCGGCGGCGACGAGCACGCCGATCGCGGACGCCTCGGCGCACTGGCCCTGCGGGTAGGCGGAGTTCTCGACGTTCGCGCCGGCGTGGATCGAGCCGTCCTCGGCGCGCAGCGCGGCGCCGACGCGATAGCTCGAGTACGGCGCGTGCGCGTTGGCCATCACGTCGGTGGCCGCCGCGATCAGCGCGTCGGCGCCGAGCAGGCGGTCGGAGTAGGAGTCGGTGAGGATCTCCTCGATCTGCAGCGCCTCGCGCAGCCGCGCGACCTTCTCGTGCTCGGCCTGCAGATCCGAGCCGGCGGCCGCGACGCCCTCGAGCTCGACGAACGAGCCGAGCCCGTGGACGGTGTCGAGGTGGATGCGGACGCCCTCCCACAGCAGCAGGTGCCGCTCCTTCTCGACGACCACGAGCGTGCCGAGCGCGGCGTCGAGCGAGGCGCGCAGCGCGTCGGGGTCGGCGACTTCGCTGAGGCGGTACCGGCTCTCGCGGGCCTCCGCGGCATCGGGCCGGTCGTACTGGATCAGCGTCGCGCCGCCGGGCTCCTCTTCGCGCAGCTTCAGCCGCCCGCTCCGGGCGCGGAAGTAGGTGTCGCGCTGGCGCAGGATCCCGCGGTCCTCGGCACCCAGCTCGCAGCGCGGCGGCGAGCGAGCGGGCCGGATCCGGGTCGACCGCCTTGAGCTCGACGTTGCGACGGGGTGCAGACACCGGCGCGACCTTAGTAGGTTGGGCGCCTGATGGAGGGGGTCACGGTCGTCGACCACGTGCTGCTGCAGCGGCTCGTCTCGATCCTGCGCGATCGCGAACACGCCGCACGGCAAGTTTCGCCAGACGCTCGACGACGCGGCGATGATCCTCGCCTACGAGGCGATGCGCGGGCTGCGGCCCGACGCGATCGAGGTCGAGACGCCGCTGGAGGGCGCGGCCGGCGTCCGCCTCGCCGACGAGGTCGTGATCGTCGCGATCCTGCGGGCCGGCCTCGGGCTGGTCGACGGGTTCCTGCGGCTGGTGCCCGACGCGCGCGTCGGACACCTCGGCATGTACCGCGACGAGGAGGCGCTGCGCGCCGGTCGGCTACTACGAGAACATCCCGGCCGGCGTCGAGGACGCCGAGGTGTTCGTCGTCGACCCGATGCTCGCCACCGGCGGGAGCGGGGTGCAGGCGATCGCGCCGGCTCAAGCGCGCGGGCGCGCGGCGGATCTCGTTCGTGTGCCTGGTCGCCGCGCCCGAGGGCGTGACCGCGCTGCACGCCGCGCATCCGGAGGTGCCGATCCTCACCGCCGCGCTCGACCGCGAGCTCGACGGCAACGGCTACATCCGCCCGGGGCTGGGTGACGCGGGTGACCGCATCTTCGGGACCGACCGCTGAGGACGAGCGCCGCTACCGCGTCCTCGTCGACGCCAACGTCGTCGGGGTCACGGTGTCCGACCACGAGCGCGTCCTCGAGGCCAACGACGCCTGGCTGCGCATCACCGGTCACACGCGCGCGGAGCAGGAGAGCGGCCGGCTGAGCTGGCGGGCGATGACCCCGCCGGAGTGGGTCGGGGCGGACGACCACGCGATGGAGCAGCTCGCCGGCGAGGGCTGGGTGGAGCCGTACGAGAAGGAGTACGTGCGTCCGGACGGCTCGCGTGTGCCGGTGCTGATCAGCGGCGTGCGGCTCGACAGTCATCCGCTGCGCGTGGTGGCGATCATCATCGACCTCACCGATCGCCGCGCCGCCGAGCGCGAGCGCGAGCGGCTGCTCACGCGCGAGCGCGAGGCCCGGCGCGAGGCCGAGCTGGCCGCCGATCGCACCGCGCGCCTGCAGCGCGCCACCGCCGCGCTGTCGGCGGCGAGCTCGGCCGCCGAGGTCGGCGACGTCATCGTCTCCCAGTCGATCGAGGCGTTCGGCGCCGACGCCGGGGCGCTCGCATTCCTCGACGGCGCCAAGGTGAAGGTGAGCAGCGACTGGGGGTTCGAGGACGCCGCGATGGCGCCGTGGCGAGAGTTCCCGCTCGCGATGGAGACGCCGATCGGCGACGTCCTGCGCACCGGCGCCCCCGTGTATCTGGAGACGCCCGACGACTGGGAGCAGTACTTCGAGCTGCGCAGCCGGATCGAAGGCCGCTTCGCCGCGATGGTCACCGTGCCGTTGCAGTTCGCCGGCGTCGTCAGCGCCGCGCTCGTGCTGTGTTTGACCGAGCCGCGGCGCTTCATGGCCGCCGACCGCGCGTTCCTCGCCGCCCTCGCCGACCAGGCCGCCCACGCGCTCGAGCGCGCGCGGCTGTTCGAGGAGCGCGCCTACGTCGCGCGGATGCTGCAGGCCGGCCTGCTGCCCGAGCGGCTCGACGCGATCCCCGGGCTCGAGGTCGCGATCCGCTACCACTCGATCGCCGACGGCGGCGCGGTGGGCGGCGACTTCTACGACTGCTTCGACATCTCCCCCGGCCGCTGGCTGGTCGTGGTCGGCGACGTCGCCGGCAAGGGCACCGCGGCGGCGGTCCTGACCGGCCTCGCCCGCCACACGCTGCGGGCGATCGCGCTTCGCGAGGAGCGCCCGGAGGCGATGCTGCGCTTCCTCAACGAGGCGCTGCGCCGGCAGTCCGTCGAGAACGCGTTCTGCACGGTCGAGTGCGCGACGCTCGAGCCGGTCGAAGGTGGCGGCTTCTCGGCGTGCCTGGCCGCCGGCGGCCATCCGTTCCCGTTGCTCGTACGGGCGGGCGGCCGCGTCGAGGAGGTCGTCGTGCGGGGCACGCTGCTCGGCGTCGAGGCCGAGCCGCTGCTCGAGCCGACCCAGCTCACGCTCTCCCCGGGCGACACGCTCGTCCTCTTCACCGACGGCGTGGTCGACGCGCGCGGCGCGTCCGGGGAGCGGTTCGGCGAGGAGCGGCTGCGGGAGGCGGTCGACGCCGCCGCCGGCGGGTCGGCCCAGGAGGTCGCCGGCGCGGTGGATTCAGCGGTCGCGGCGTTCGAGCCCGACCACCAGCGCGACGACCGCGCGATCTTCGTGCTGCGCGTCAGCGACTGAGCGGCTCGCCGCTCGCCGTCACCGCGCCGAGCAACGTGCCGAGCAGGAGGCCGTGCAGCCGGGCGCGATCGATGTCGCGGTGCTCGAGCCAGTCGAGGATCGCGCCGTCCATGAACCACATCCAGCCGCGGACGGCGGCGCGCAGCGGCGGCGCGGCCCCGTCCGGTGCGATCCCGGCGAGGATCCGCGCCGCGGTCTCGTTGCGGATGCGCTCGACCAGCTCGCGCACCTCGGGGACGGCGCCGACGCTGGTGATCAGCTTCTCGTACGCGCCCGCGTGGCGCTCGACCCAGCCGAGGTAGGCCTCGAGGCTCTGCGAGAGCTGCTCGACGGGTCCGAGCTCGGGGTCCGGCTGCGTGGTGGCGGCAAGCTCGGCCGCGGCCTGCTCGAGCGTGGCGGCGAAGTACGCCTGCTTGGACGGGAAGTAGTGGTACAGCAGCGCCTTCGAGATCCCGGCCGCCCTGGCGATCTTCGCCATCGACAGCGCCTCGTAGCCGTGGCGCGTGAACAGCTCCGCGCCGAGGTCGAGCAGCTGCCGCCGGCGCTCGTCGACATTAAGACGCGTGTACGCGGGCGTCATCCGCGCCACCGTAGCGGTCGTCTGGGGCACCGTTCCCGGCGAGGAGCGTCGCCTGGCGGCTCTTGAGTGCGACGAAGTTCTCGTGCACGTACGACTCGAGGGACGCGCCGGGGAAGATGATCTCGGGGACCATCTTCGAATGGTCGCCCTGCTTCCACTTCGCAATGAGGGCTTCGTACTCCCAGACGTGCGCGGCGAGGTCGAGAAGTTCCTTCGGCATCTCGCGCTCGACGAGCAGGTCGGCGCGGGTGGTCACGACGTCGACCATGCGACGGTTGATCGGCATGAACACTGTCGTGATCCAGAGCTCCCACTCGGTTCGGTCGTCGTCCATGGCGTCGTCCCATGACGCGAAATACCGCGTCGAGCCCCGCCACACCTGGAACGCCCTGCCACCAGCGGACGAGAGCGCCAGCAGTGGGCCGTAGAACTCGCTCAGCTGCCGGTTGACGCGCTCCAGCTGATCCTTGCGCTGCGCGATCTTGAGATTCCAGACATACGTCGCGATGTATCCCGCGACCGCGAGGAGCACCGTCACCGCGAGCGTGAGCGCAGTCGTCCAGCTCATAGACCGGCGCGAGCTTAGTCAGCGGGTCCCGCTCCCGCTAGACCTACGCAAGCTGCCAGGTGCGGTTCGGCGCCACGCGTCTACGCTAGTGGGATGGCTGAAGAGCCGCACCCGCCACGGCATCCGACCACCCTCGACGAGGAGCTGCTGGAGGCCGAGACCACGGCCATCCTCACCGAGCTCACGGATGCCCAGCGCGTGCTGCGCATCCAGGACGAGCTGCGAGCCGGCTTCAAGACGCTCGACCACATCGGCAAGGCGGTCTCGTTCTTCGGCTCCGCCCGCACGCCGCGCGACCACCCGCGCTACCAGGCCGCGCGCGAGCTCGCCCGCACACTCGGCCACCAGGGCTTCGCGATCATCACCGGGGGCGGCCCCGGGATCATGGAGGCGGCGAACCGCGGCGCGCGCGATGCCGGCGTCCCGTCGGTCGGCCTCGGGATCGACCTCCCGGGCGAGCAGGGACTGAACGAGTGGGTCGACGTCGAGCTCAACTTCCACTACTTCTTCGCGCGCAAGGTGATGTTCGTCCGCTACGCGAGCGGCTTCGTCGTCTACCCGGGCGGGTTCGGGACGCTCGACGAGCTGTTCGAGGCGGCCACCCTCCGGCAGACCGAGAAGATCCGCTACTTCCCGATCGTCCTCGTCGGCACGGAGTACTGGGGCGGGCTGGTGGACTGGCTGAGCGACTCGGTGCTCGGGGCCGGGAACATCGGGCAGGACGACGTCAGCGCGCTGTCGGTGTGCGACGACACGAGCGACGTGCTGCGCATCGTCGAGGACGTCGAGCACCGCCGGCCGCGGGCCGCCTGACCCGCGCGAGTCACGGCGCGATGTTCTGGTTGCCCCGCAGCACGTTCGCGGGGTCGTACCGGCGCTTGAGCGCCTGCAGGCGGGCGTACTTCTCGGGCCCGTACGCGGCGCGGACCCGGTCCGCTCCCTCGTCGCCGAGGAAGTTCACGTACACACGGCCGGCGCCGTGCGGCTCCAGGGCCGCGTAGGTCTCGCGCGTCCACCGCATGTGCGTCTCGGCCTGCTCGTCCTCGGCCAGCCAGACCGCGTTGATGTTCACGTCGTGACCTTCCGTGCGCTGGCCGAATGCGGTCTCGTGGTCGGCGACGCGCGTCATCGCCCCGCCGAGCTGGAAGACGATGATGTACGAGCGCGGCGAGGTGATCCGTTCGGTCTGCGCGACGAGGGTGTCGATCGTCCCGTCGGTCAGCGGCGGGGTCTCCCAGGACTTCCAGTAGTAGTGCCAGCCGTGCGGGACGGCCGGGTCGAACAGGCCCTGCAGCTGGACGTAGGGGCGCGGCGCGAGCAGGTCGATCAGCGGCGTTCCGAAGCCTCGCAGCGGCGTGAGCGCGCGCTCGCCCTCATCCGCGTCGCCCGCCCAGCAGATGCCGACCGAGACGACGGGCTTGCCGTGCACCTCCGGTGGGAGGATCGGGAGCGGCGGCGCCTGGCGCAGGGTGAGGATCGTCGTCAGCTCGTCCGGCGCCGCGGCGATGAAGTCGCGGTAGTGGCGCAGGACGTCGGGCGCGTCCTCGAGCGCGTAGTAGAGCGGCCCGGCGAGCACCGTCGGGCCGACGTGGTGCAGCCGGTACTCGAACTCGGTCACGACCCCGAAGTTGCCGCCGCCTCCGCGCAGGCCCCACAGCAGGTCATCGCCGGCGCTCACGATCGCGCCGTCCGGGGTGACGACCTCGGCGCCGAGCAGGTTGTCGACCGTCGCGCCGCAGCGGCGCATCAGCCAACCGATGCCGCCACCGAGCGTGAGGCCGGCGATCCCCGTGTGCGTGACGATGCCGCCGGTCGTCGCGAGCCCGTGCGCCTGCGTCGCGTGGTCGAGCTCACCCCATAGGACGCCACCCTGCGCGCGTGCCGTACCCGCGTCGCCGTCGACGGCGACGCGCCGCATCGGCGACAGGTCGATCACCAGCCCGTCCGCGCGGATCGCGTGGCCGCCCACGCCGTGACCGCCGCCGCGGACCGACACCTCGAGCCCCCGGTCGCGCGCGAGCGCGAGCGCGTCCGCGACGTCATGCGCGTCGCGGCAGCGGGCGATCAGCGCGGGGCGGCGATCGATCGCGCCGTTCCAGATCGCGCGCGCGGCGTCGTAGGTGGGGTCTCCGGGCGCGAGCAGCTCGCCCTTGTACGTCGTGGTCGCCATGCCGCCGACCATCCCAGCGCCTCTGGCGGGCGGCAAGTACAGGAAATAGACTCGGGCAGTGGAGGTCCGGACGTACGGCCAGTACTGCCCCGTCGCCCGCGCATCGGAGATCCTCGCGATGCGCTGGACGCCGATCATCGTCCGCAACCTGCTGCTCGGAGCGCGCACGTTCAGCGAGATCCAGGACGGCGCGCCGGGGATCCCGCGGACCCTGCTCAGCCAGCGCCTGCGACTGCTCGAGCAGCACGGGATCGTCGAGCGGCTCCCGGGCCGGCGGTACGGCCTGACCGTCGCGGGGCAGGAGCTCGAGGGCGTCGTGGACGCGCTGGGCGTCTGGGGCTCGCGCTGGCTCGAGCTCGCGCCCGAGCACCTGGACGCGAGCGTCGTCCTGTGGGCGATGTGTCGCCATGTCGCCGCCGACGACGTCCCGGGCCACCGGCTCGTCATCCGCTTCGACGTCTCCGACGATCGCCGCCGCCACTTCTGGGTCGTTCTCGCGCCGCCGGCGGCCGAGGTCTGCGTCAAGCCGCCGGGGTTCGACGAGGACCTCGTCGTGGAGACCACCTCCGAGTGGCTCGCGAAGTGGCACATGGGCCGCGTGTCCCTGGGCGCGGCGATGCACGCGGGCGCCATGACGGTCTCGGGGCCGCCTCACCTCGTGCGAGCGCTCTCCACGCTGGGCATCTCCAAGTTCGCCGGGGTTGAGCCGGCGTCGACTGCGGCCGGGTAGGGAGGCGCCGAGGTGGGCCGCGGCGGCGGTCCCTGGCGCTTTCTGCACCGCATAGTGGTGCAAAAGGCGCCAGCGACCTTACGAGCCGGCGGAGTCGCTCGGCGCGGGTCCTAGGTCAGCGACTCGCGGACCCACTCGCCGTCGCGGCGGCCGAGCGTGAGGCGCTCGGTCCCGCAGCGGAAGACGGCCTGGTCCTCGTCGGTGCCGGGGCGGTCGCGGACCTCGACGAGCAGGAGGTCAGGCGGGTCGCCGCCCCGCTCGGAGGCGTAGATGCGGCGGGCGGCGTCCTCGAGCGTCGCGCGGTCCCAGCCGCGGTCCTGCGCGGCGGCCGTGGCGAGGTCGCGGTTGACGTGCTCGAGGGAGCGGTCGAACGCCGGCCGCGAGCGCGCGAGCTGCGCGCGCCGGGCGAAGAACCCGGCGATCGCCAGGACGGCGAGGACGATCAGGACGATGACGAGCCAGGTGCGGCACTGGGGCGCCATTACAGCACGACGTTGCGCGAGTTCAGGTGCGCGCCGACCTTGCGCTTGACGCGCTGGAGCGCGTTGTCGACGGTCTTGCAGTCGCAGTCGAGCTGCTCGCCGATCGCCGTGTAGGAGTGGCCGTCGAGGTAGAGCGACAGCACGCGCGACTCGAGCTCGGACAGCACGGTCGACAGGCACGCGACCAGCGAGCGCAGCTCCTCGGAGGAGATGACCTGGTTGACCGGGTCGTGCACGGTCGAGCCGGGGAGCACCTCGTCGAGCGTCGGCTCGGAGTCGCGACGCGCCCGCCGGCGTCGCGGAGAACGACACGTAGCCGTTCAGCGGCGTGTGCTTGTTGCGGGTCGCGGTCTTGACCGCGGTGATGATCTGGCGCGTGATGCAGAGCTCCGCGAAGTTGCGGAACGACGACTCGCGGTCGGAGCGGTAGTCGCGGATCGCCTTGTAGAGGCCGACGAGGCCCTCCTGGATGAGGTCCTCGGAGTCGCCGCCGACGAGGAAGTACGACGACGCCTTCAGGCGGACGAACGAGTAGTAGCGGCGCACCAGGCGGTCGTAGGCATCCGCGCTGCCCTGCTTGGCGAGCGCGATCAGGTACGCATCCTCAACCTGAACTTGAGCCTGAGCTCGTGTTGGAGACAGTCTGGCCACGAACACGTCCTTCCACCGGCCCTGCGGGCGCGTAGAGTCGTGGCGCACACCTCCCCCGGCGCCGATTTCGTCGAGCCAGGGTCCCATCGATAACCCTCAAGCTCAACGTTATGCAGCGCCAGGGTTGCACGCTTATGTGGACGTGTCAAGCCGGTACTGCAAGATCGCGTACAGCAGGACCGCCGCGGTGGCGCTCACGTTGAGCGACTCGATGCGGCCGCGCAGCGGGAGCGAGACGAGGTCGTCGCAGGCGTCCGCGACCCGCGGGCGCAGCCCCTTCCCCTCCGCGCCGAGCACGAGCACGACGCCGCCCGCTAGTCCGGCGCCGTGTACGGCGTGCGCGCGCCCGCCGCGGCGCCGTAGCACCAGCAGCCGGCCTCCTTGGCGTCGGCGAGGAAGTCGGCGAGGTTGCGGACCTGGGCGATCGGCAGGTGCTCGACCGCGCCCGCGGAGGCCTTGCAGACGGCCGCCGTGACCTCCGCCGACGCGGCGCTCGGGGATCACGACCCCCGTCGCCCCCGACGCCTCGGCCGTGCGGCAGATCGCGCCGAGGTTCTGCGGGTCGGTGACCTCGTCGAGCGCGACGATCACGGGATCGGGCGTCGCGAGCAGCTCGGCGGCGTCCGCGTACGGATACGGGTCGACCTCGGCGCAGACGCCCTGGTGCGCCTCGGAGCCGCAGCGCGCGGCGATCTCCTCCGGGCTCGCTGCCGTCGCGCCCTTCCATTCCTCGGGATGCGTCGCCCAGATGCGGTGAACGCGGCGGCGGCCGCGCAGCGCCTCGCGCACCGGGTTGCGGCCGTAGATCACCGGGCCGCGAGCGGTCTCGCGGCGCGGCTCAGGCCGCGACGAGCTCCGGTCCCTGCGGGCCGTCGCGCACCTCCCAGCCGATCTCGCGCAGCTCGTCGCGCAGCCGGTCGGCCTCGCCCCAGTCCTTGTCGCGCCGCGCGGCTTCGCGGCGCTCGGCCAGCGCGACGGCCTCGGCCGGCGCCTCCTCGGACTCCAGCAGCGCCTCCAGCCCCAGGACGCCGAGCATCTCGCGCAGATCCGCATCTCCCGCGCCCTCGGGGAGCTTGTTCGCCTCGCCGACCCACTCGTAGAGCGCCGCGAGCGCCCGCGGCGTGTTGAAGTCGTCGGCCAGGGCGGCGAAGAACGCCTCGCGATGCGGCGCGAGGGCCTCCGGAGACGCCCCGGAGGTCAGGCGCCGGGCCGCGTCGCGGATCCGCCGCGCGCCCGCAGCCGCCGCTTCGAGCGCGTCCGGCGAGAAGGCGAGCGGCTGGCGGTAGTGGCCGCCGCTGAAGTAGAGGACGAGCACGGCCCCGTCGACCTCGTCGAGCACGTCCGCGAGCGAGCGGATGTTGCCGACCGACTTCGCCATCTTCTCGCCGGCCGTCTGCAGCATGCCGTTGTGCATCCACAGCCGCGCGAGCGGCCTTCCGCGCCCGGCCAGCGTCTGCGCGGCCTCGTTCTCGTGGTGCGGGAAGACGAGGTCGATGCCGCCGCCGTGGATGTCGAGCTCGACGCCGAGCAGCTGCTCGGCCATCGCCGAGCACTCGATGTGCCAGCCCGGCCGGCCGCGACCCCACGGCGAGTCCCACGCCGTGTCCTCGTCCTCCTTCTGCGCCTTCCACAGCGCGAAGTCGAGCGGGTCCTGTTTGAGGTCGGGGCGGGGGGGTCGATGTCATTCCCTCGCCCTGGTCCATCTGGTCGACGTCGCGGCGCGACAGCTCGCCGTAGGACGGCAGCGTGCGCACGCGGAAGTAGACGTCGCCGTTCGCGGCGTAGGCGTGGCCGCTGTCCACCAGCGCCGAGATCAGGTCGACGATCGGGCCGACGTACTCGGAGGCCAGCGGCTCGTGGTCCGGCCGCCCGAGCCCGAGGCGGTCGGTGTCGGCGACGTAGTGCGCGATCATCTCCCGGGCGAGCTCGGCCGAGTCGCGGCCCGCCGCGCGCGCCGCCGTGTAGATCTTGTCGTTGATGTCGGTGATGTTGGCGACGAACGTGACGTCGTAGCCCTCGTGCTCGAGGAAGCGCTTGAGCTGCGAGAAGACGACGAACGGCCGCGCGTTGCCGACGTGGATGCGGGCGTAGACCGTCGGCCCGCAGGCGTAGATGCCGACCTTGCCGTCGTCGCGCGGCTCGAACGGCCGCACCTGCCGTTCGTGCGTGTCGTAGAGCCGGATCGCCGTCATCGGGGGGCGATCGTAGCGACGGCCAGCGCCGCGGCGCCCTCGCCCCGGCCGACGAAGCCCATCCCCTCGCCGGTCGTCGCCTTCAGGTTGACCGAGCCGAGCACGGCGCCGAGCGACGCCTCGATCGCCTCCCGGTGCGGCGCGAGCTTCGGGCGCTCGAGCATCACCGTGGCGTCGACATGCTCGATTCCGTAGCCCGCCTCGCCCACGCGCGCGACCACCGTGCGCAGGAGCTCCATCGAGTCGGCGTCACGCCAGGCTTCGTCGGTGTCCGGGAAGTGCCGGCCGATGTCGCCGAGCCCGGCGGCACCCAGCAGCGCGTCGGCGATCGCGTGGGCGAGCACGTCGGCGTCGGAGTGGCCCGCGAGGCCCAGCTCGTACGGGATCTCGACGCCGCCGAGCACCAGCCGGCGCCCGGGCTCGAAGCGATGCGAGTCGATCCCGATGCCGGTCCTCACCCGATCGGCTCCATCCGCCGCTGCCGCCCCTCGAACACCGGGATCTCCCGCACCCCGAGCGACTCGAGCAGCTCGACCGCCCGCTCGTAGTCGAAGCCGAGCTGGTCGGGCACGTGCGCGTCGCTGGACAGCGCGATCGGGCAGCCGGCGTCGACGAGCATCTCGAGGAACGGCACCGCCGGGTACTGCTCGCCGACCGGCTTGCGCCAGCCCGCGGTGGACAGCTCGACGGCGACGCCCGCTTCGAGGAACGCCTCGACGGCGGGCTCGTAGAAGAGGCGCGGATCGCGGTCGGGCACCGGCGCCGCCGAGCCCCAGACCTTCACCAGGTCGGGATGGGCGATGATGTCGTAGAGGCCGGAGAGCGCCGACGCGGCCACGGTCTCGAAGTAGCGCCGCCAGATGCGGTCGGCCGACTCGCCGGCGCCCCAGATCGAGTAGTCCTCGGTGTCGAGCGAGTGCGTCGCGCAGGAAGTGCACCGAGCCGACCACGTAGTCCCAGTCGCGGCCGTCGAGCACGTTGGCGATCCGGTCCTCGCTCCCCGGCACGAAGTCCATCTCGATGCCGAGCCGCAGGTCGGTCTCCTCGCGCACGAAGCCGCAGTAGTCGTCGAGGTCGTCGTGCGCGTACTGGCGCCAGAACGGGTGCTGCCAGATCTCCATCGCGGCCGTGAAGCGGTAGATGTGCTCCGCCACCCCGAGCTCGGCGATCCCGCGCTCGGCCGCCACCTCGCGATAGCGCTCGGCGTTGGCGGCGGTGAAGAAGCGCGCGGCCGTGTTCTCCGGCTCGTCAGTGCGCAGATGGACGTGGTAGTCGGTCAGCAAGCAGGTAGGCGGCGAGCTGGAGGTCGTGCGGGGTGGTCACCTTGAGGTTCGCGGGGGTGGACTCTACGACCCGCACGGTGCCGCCCGTCCGCTCCACGAGCCAGGCGTCGTCGGTCGCGGCCGCGAGGACCTCGCCGGGAACGGCGAGCGCGCGCTCGAGCGCCTCGCGCCGGAACGCCTGCGGCGTCTGGATCGCCCACAGCCGCTCGCGGTCGAGCGTCGCGGTCACGAGCCGGTCCGGGCCGGCCTCCTTGACCGTGTCGGTCATCGGGGCGGCCGCGATCGCGCAGTCGGCATCCGCCAGCGCGTCGAGCGCGGCGCGGAAGTGCTCGGCGGTCACGAGCGGCCGGGCGGCGTCGTGCACGACGACGGCTGCGCTCGGCGGCGCCGCGGCGAGCGCGGCCCGCACCGATTCAGAGCGCGTCGTACCGCCCGCGACCCCGATGCACCCCTCGGGTGCGTCGTGGCCGGCGGGCAGCGCAACGACGATCTGTGAGATCCCGGCGGCGTGGAGCGCTGCGAGCGACCACGCGAGCATCGGGCGCCCCGCGAGGTCGACGAACGCCTTGGGCCGGCCGGCCCCAAGGCGTTCGCCGCTCCCGGCGGCCACAACCAGCGCGACCGCCATGCCCCGCTTTCGCCCCGCTTAGGAAGCGGCCGCCAGCTTGTCCGAGCGCGTCAGAAGGTCGTCGAGGTAGGCCTCGGCCTCGTCCTCGGTCTTCTCGAGCGCGTACATCATCTCCGACGCGAGGATCTTCTTCGCGCGCGTGTACATCTGCTTCTCGCCCGTCGACAGACCCTTGTCCTGCTCGCGCACGGCGAGGTTGCGGACCACCTCGGCGAGCTCGTAGATGTCGCCGGTCTTGATCTTGTCGCGGTTGTGCTTGAAGCGGCGGTTCCAGTTCTTCGGCATCTCCGACACCTCATCGGAGAGCACACCGAGCACCTTCTTGACGGTGTCCTCGTCGATGACGCGCCGCAGGCCCGCCTTGCCCGCGTTCTCGCACGGCACCATCACCGTCATGTCGTTGTGAAGGATCTTGATCGTCAGGTACTCCCGGGTCTCCCCGAGGATCTCCTTCTTCTCCTTCTTGATGACCTGGCCGGCCCCGTGATGGGGATAGACGACGTTGTCACCGATGGAGAAGTCGATGCATTCCGCCTCGCGGGTGATGTCGAGGTCTTCGATCGCCTCGTGCTCAGTGGTAGCGGTTTCGGTGGGGATGGTGTCCTCCTTCAATCAAGGCGTCCGGATGCCGGACGACATGTCATGTCTGCAGATAGCGGTCCACGAGGTTGATCTCCTGGAGCCGGCGAAGACCCTCGCGGATGTCCTTCGCACGGATTTCACCGACGCCCTCCACCGACTCCAGCTCAGGGTCGGTCGCCGCCAGGATCTCGTCGAGCCCGCGGAACTCGCGGACGATGTTCTGCACCACGAGCTTCGGCAGCCGGGGAATCCGCCCCAGGATCCGGTAGCCACGCGGTGACACGGGATAGTCGAGCGTGTTGACCTTGCGGTCATAGCCGAGCAGCTCGGCGAGCCGCCCGAAGTCGAGCAGGTCCTGGTGCGCGAGACGGGCGATCCCGTCGAGCGCGACCGCGAAATCATCGTCCCGCGGCTCGGCCAGGTAGTCGTGCAGGAGAGCAGCTTTGTCGCCCGCCACGCCGACCATCGTCTCCTCGAGCTGCATCTCGATGAGCCGGCCCTCGGAGCCGAGCTCGACGATGTAGCGCTCGATCTCGACGGCCATGCGCGTCACCAGCTCGACGCGCTGCAGGACCGTGAGCACGTCGTGCAGCGTCACGCCGCCCTCGAACTCGAGGGCGGTGAGGCGCGTGGAGACCTGATCCAGGCGGGAGCGGTACTTGTCGAGGGTCGCCAGCGCCTGGTTGGCCTTGGCCAGCACGGCGGGGATCTCCTCGAGGATGTACTTGGCGCCGTCGACGTAGAGCGAGACGACGTCGCGGCGCTGGGAGACGGCGATGACCAGCGCGTCCGTCTGCTTGGACACGCGTTCGGCGGTGCGGTGCCGGGTGCCGGTCTCCGAGCTCAGGATCGTCGGGTCGGGCATCAGCTGGACGTTGCACCACGCGATCTTGGTCGCGGTGCCGTTGAGCGCGATCGCGCCATCCATCTTCGCCAGCTGGTAGATCATCGCCGGCGAGTAGTCGATATCAAGCTTGATACCGCCGGAGAAGAGAAAGGCGAGCTCGTCGGGATCGCCGATGACGATCAGGCCGCCGGTGCGCGCATGGACGATGTTGTCGATGCCTTCCCGGACCGCGGTTCCGGGCGCGACCATCTCCAGCGCTTTGACCAACCGGGGCTCCTGCCGCGCTTCGAGCTCAATGAGCTCCTCCCCGGATCGCGGCGTCATCACCAGTCAATTCTAGCAGTTGGGTTAACAACGCCTAAACCCAATCGGGTAGCCAACTAAACCGCTTAAGTCTAGGTCATTTTCAGGCGGCTTTTGCTATGCCCAGCCCGCCCTTCAAGGCTTGCCGCAGCGTCGCCGCCTCGACCTGCGCGCCGCTCTCGCGCGGGGCGATGACCGGCTGCAGCCCGAACTTCGCGGCCTCGGCCAGGCGCCGATCCGGATGGCCCACCGTGCGCAGCTCACCGGTCAGCCCGACCTCGCCGAAGCACGCCACCGGCTTCTCACCGCCGCCGAGCGCGACGCCGCGCGCGGCGCTCGCCACCGCGAGCGCGATCGCGAGATCCGCCCCGGGCTCGTCGACGCGAACGCCGCCCGCGACGTTGACGAACACGTCGGCCGACCCGACGCTCACGCCGGCGTGGCGGCCGAGCACCGCGAGCACGAGCGCGAGGCGATTGCGGTCGATCCCGTTGGCGACCCGGCGCGGCGGCACGAGGTCGGACGGGGAGACGAGCGCCTGGACCTCGACGAGCAGCGGGCGCGAGCCCTCCATCGCGGCGAGCACCGCGCTGCCCGGCGCCTGCGTCGCCTCGCCGACGAACCGGGCCGACGCGTCGGCGACCTCGACCAGGCCGCCCGAGCGCATCTCGAACACGCCGACGTCGTTGGTCGACCCGAAGCGGTTCTTGAGCGCGCGCAGCGTTCGGTAGGTGCGCTCGCGCTCGCCCTCGAACTGGAGCACGCAGTCGACGAGGTGCTCGAGCACGCGCGGGCCGGCGAGCGCGCCCTCCTTGGTGACGTGGCCGACGAGCAGCACCGCCATCCCGCGCGCCTTCGCGAGCCGGGTGATCCGGTCCGCCACTTCGCGGACCTGGCCGACCGAGCCGGCCGCGCCGGTGAGCGCGGAGGCGTGGAGCGTCTGCACCGAGTCGACCACACAGACCTCGGGCCGCTCGGCGTCGAGCGTGGCGAGCACGGTGTCGAGGTCGGTCTCCGCGAGCACCGGCACGTCGAGCGCGGCGCCGGGGAGCCGCTCGGCACGCAGGCGGATCTGTCCCGCCGACTCCTCACCGGAGACGTACAGCGTGCGCCGGCCGGCGCCCTGCAGGTTGCCGAGCGCCATCGACGTGAGCGTCGACTTCCCGATGCCGGGCGAGCCGCCGATCAGCACGATCGAGCCGGGGACGACGCCGCCGCCGAGGATGCGGTCGAGCTCACCGATCCCGGTGGAGAGGCGGGCGTGGCGCTCGGCTCTGACGTCGGCGAGGCGGACCGGCTTGACCGCGCGGCCGCCCGCGGGCGCGGATCGCCGCGCGTCGGCGCGCGACTCCTCGGCGAGCGTGTTCCACGCGCCGCAGCCCGGGCACTGGCCGTGCCATTTGGCGGACTCGGTGCCGCAGGCCGAGCAGACGAAGACGGTGGTGGGGCGCGCCATGGTCTCAGTGACAGTAGGCGCGGGGGCGGACGATTCGCCCCGCGCGCGAGCTGGCCCCGGCCAACTGCGGCTGGGTAGGGCGGCGAAGGGTCGGGCGCGGCTGCGGACTTTGTCCGTCTGGGTGCCCTCCAGGAGCACAAACGGACAAGGTTGGCGAGTTCCGCCCGCTCACGGGGCGAAACTTGCCGAGGTTCGCTGCCGCGGCCGATCCTGCGCAGCCCTACCCAGCCGCAGTTCGCCCGAGCGCGGAGACCGCGCGAAAGGGTCAGGCCGCGCGCACAGCGGCGGCGGCGCCGCGGGCGGCCAACGCGCGGCGCCAGCCGTCGGCCAGGCGGCCGAGGGCGGCGTCCCACGTGCGGTCGCGGACCGCGGCCAGCCCGCCGCGGGCGAGCTCCTCGCGCTCGCGAGGCGACGCGGCCAGGCGGGCGACGACCGCCCCGATCGCCTCCGCGTCCGGTGGGCAGAGCACGCCCGAGCGGCCCGACTCGATCAGCTCGGCCGGACCGCCGACTCCCACCGCCACGACCGGCAGCCCCGACGCCTGGGACTCGAGCAGCACCTGCCCGAACGTGTCGGTCTGCGAGCAGAACAGCATCAGGTCGGCACTCGCGTACGTCACCGCGAGCTCCTCGCCCGCAAGCCAGCCGAGGAACGTCGCCGCGTCGCCCAGCCGCTCGCGCAGCCGCGACTCCTCCGGCCCGCCGCCCGCCAGCACGAGGTGCAGCCGCGAATCGATCCGACGTGCGGCGAGGAACGCGTCGGCCAGCAGGTCGACGCCCTTCTCGACCGTCAGCCGGCCGGCGTAGAGGACGCTGATGCGGTCGCCGAAGCGGCCCGGCACGCGCCGGCCCGGATCGAACCGCTCGATGTCGACGCCGCGGTCCCAGCGCCCGAGGCGCGACCCGTCGACGCCCAGCTCCGCGAGCCGCGCGTCCGACGCGCCCGATGGCGACAGCACCACGTCGCACGCCTCGTAGAACGCGCCCACGGCCGCCTGCACGCCCAGCTCCAGCGCCCGGTCGCCGGACCGCAGGCCCGCGTAGGCCGCCAGCTCGGTGTGGTACGAGCCGACGAGCGGCAGCTCGAGCACGTGCGCGGTCAGCGCCGCCGCGGCTCCCGCCGGCCCCGGCGCGCACACGTGGATCAGCCCGTACCGCCCCTCGGCCAGCGCCTCGACCACGGCCAGCGGGCTCGGCACCCCGATCTTCAGGCCCGCGTAGAACGGGATGTCGACCTCGGCGACCGCGCTCAACCGCCGGTCGACGTTCATGTCGGTCCCGATCACGTCGACCTCGAAGCCGGCGACGCCCCGCTCGCGGATCTCGTCGATCGTGTGCGTGACGCCGTGCATGCCGCCGACCGCGTCGGCCACCAGCGCGACACGGGTCGGTTCGCGATCGCGCGCCGACAGCTTGTGCTTCTCGCGCCCGAGGAACGCCGTCGCCGGCGCGTACGGCACGATCGGCAGGCAGGCCTCGAAGACCGACAGCAGGGCTGGCCCGAGGTGGTCGGGGGCGCCGAACGCGCCGGGGGCGGAGATCGCCCGGGTGGTGGCCGCGACCGCCTCCTGCAGCTTGCGCTCGTGCCAGCGCCGTGCCCGGCGCACGAGGCCGGCGTGCGAGAACCCGTCCGACTGGAGCCACTCGAGCAGCTCGGCGTCGGTCATGCTCATGTCGATCGAGTCCAGCCACGCGCGCAACAGCGCGCGCGCGTCGTCGGGCCCGAGGTCGCAGGCCATCGGCCCGGAGCGCGCGTCGCCCTGCGACACGACGCGCTCGACGATCTGCAGCACGGCCGCCGGGTTCGGCGGCGCGGCGCCCGCGCCGCGGCCCAACGCGCGGACCGCGAGCGCCATCGCCGCGTGCGCCCACTTGGCCGCCGACCCCTGGTCGCCATGGGCTTCGACCCGGCCGGCGCGCAGGTGCGCGAGGTACTCGCCCGGCGTCGCGGCGGCCGGCGCCTCGGTCCACGTGCGCCCGATGTCGACTCCCGCGTGATCGTCGGTGCCGCCGATGCCGATGCCGCCGTGGGTGTCGATGTAGATCGCCGCCGGCATGTTGAGCTCGGGCGCCCGCGAGCCGTTGCGGACCTCCCAGACTCCGAACAGCTCCGCGAGGCGGCGCCGGTGGCGGGCGGCGAGGGGAGCGGACACGGCGTAGAACGGGTGGGCCAGCGCGCACGCGATCTCCCGGTCGTGGAGGTACTCGGCGACGAGCGTGACGTCGCCGGAGAGCTCGAGCAGACGCTCGTGGTCGTCCGGCGTGATGCCGTAGCAGAGGACGTGGACCTGGTGAGGCTCACCCGCGAAGCCGGCCGTCAGCTCCTCGGAGACGAAGACGTCGGGCCGGTCGGCGATCGCCAGCGCACCGTCGATCGTGTCGTGGTCGGTGATGGTCACGAAGTCCATCCCGCGCCGTTTGGCGAGCTCGTACACCTCCTCCGGAGGTGTCGCGCACTCGGGGAGGCCGAGCGCACGCTGCACGCCGAGCCTCGAGATCTGCGAGGCGGTCGAGTGGACGTGCAGGTCCACTCGGGTCGTGGCGGTCATGTCGCCCAGATTCACCCGGATATGCAGCGATTTCGTGACCGTCCGGAGATCAGGAGGTGACCGTCCTGTGAAGCGGTTCGGAATCGCCCGTCCGACGGGGAACCCTGTCGCGATGCGACGAAGCGTCCGTGAGCACGACCGCGTCACGGTCGAGATCGCGTCGGCCCCGCTCCAGGTCACCGTCCGCCGCGACGGGCGGCGGCTGATCGGGCCGATCGCGGTGCGCGTGCGCGACGGCGAGATCGAGGACCAGTTCATCCAGCTCACCGAGGGCGTGATCGCCCACGAGACGCTCGGCGACCCGCTCGCGCTCGACCTCCGCGTCGAAGTCACGGTCCCCGAGCCGGATCGCGTCGTCCTCGAGCTGCGCTGTCCCGACGGCGTGCAATCGGTGCGGCGCGTCGGCTTCGTCTGGCCCGGCCATCCCGAACAGCGGCTCACCGGGCTCGGCGCCCGCCACGGACTGCACGTCGACCAGGCCGGCCGCACCGTCGACCTCGGCGCCGACCGCCGCTACACCGGGCCCGACTGCCCGGCCGACATGCTCGACCTCGGCGGGATCCCGCAGGGCGACTACGCGCCGCTGCCGTGGCTGCTGTCCTCGCGCGGCTGGGCCGCCTGGCTCGAGACCGACGGGCCGGGCGCGCAGTTCGCGCTCGGCGACGAGATCGAGATCTCCGCCCGCGCCGCCGCCGGCCCGCTCCGCCTCCACCTCTTCTGCCAGCCGACGCCCATGGCGCGCCTGCGCGCGTTCCTGCGGACCGCCAAGGCGCTCCCCGCGGTCCTGCCCGAGTGGGCCTATGGCCACTGGAAGAGCCGCGACGTGTACGAGCACCAGCGCGACGTCGAGGCCGACTTCCAGGGCTACCTGGACCACGAGCTGCCGCTCGACGCGATCGTGCTCGACTCGCCGTGGGAGACGCAATACAACACCTGGGAGTTCAACCCGCACCAGTTCCCGGATGCGCCCGGGCTGATCGCGCGCATGCGCGCGCACGGGGTGCGCACGGTCGTGTGGGTGACGCCGTGGGTGAATCTCGACTCCAGCGAGGGCCAGCGCCCGCCCGACCCCGAGTCCGCCAGGCTGCACCGCGAGCCGGCCTCCAACTACGCCGACGGGGTCCCGCACTACGTCAAGGGTGCGGACGGCGAGCCGTGGGTCGCGCGCTGGTGGATGGGGACGGGCTCGCCGATCGACTTCACGTCGGCCGCGGCCGAGCGCTGGTGGCGCGGCCAGGCCGAGCGCGTGCTGCGGCTCGGCGTCCAGGGGATCAAGGCCGACGACGGCGAGGGCTTCTACTACCCGCCCGAGGTCACGTTCGCCGACGGCCGCACGGGCGCCGAGGCAGGCTGGGCGCAGGGCCTGCTCTACCGCCGCTCGATGCAGCGCGCGCTCGACGAGGTCCACCCCGGGGAGGGCGTCCTGTTCGGCCGGCCGGGCTGGACCGGCCAGCAGGCGGTCGGCGTCACCTGGGGCGGCGACCAGCCGTCGGACTTCTGGTCGCTGGGCACGTTAGTCGCCGCGACGCTCACCGCCGCCGCGTCGGGCTTCTCGAACTGGTCGCACGACATCGGCGGCTACCTCGGCGAGCGGCTGGTCGCCCGCTGCCCCAAGGAGCTGCTCGTGCGCTGGGTGCAGTTCGGCTGCTTCACACCGCTGATGCAGGCGCACGGGCGGTTCGAGCAGGAGGCCTGGTCCTACGACGCGGAGACGCTCGAGCTCTACCGCGAGTACGTGCTGCTGCACGAGCGGCTCGTCCCCTACGTGCGCGCGGCGGCGGCGACCGCCCGGCGCTCCGGGCTGCCGATCATCCGGCCGCTGCTGCTGACCGACCCCGCCGACCAGCGCGGCTGGGCGATCGCCGACGCCTACGGCTACGGCCCCTCGCTGTGGGTGGCCCCGGTGCTCGAGGCGGGCGCGCGCGAGCGCGAGGTCGATCTCCCGCGCGGCGACTGGATCGACTTCTGGACCGGCGACGAGGTCGCCGGCGGCGGCGAGATCGTGGCGGACGCGCCGCTCGGGCGCATTCCCGTGTGGGTCCGCCGCGGGTCGCTGATCGTCACCTACCCGGCCGAGCACGTCGCCGCCGGGCTCGGAGACACTCCCGAGACGCGGCGGCCGCTGGAGGCGACCCTGTGGGGGGAGCCGCCGGGCGGCCGTGCGCTGGCCCGGCTCGCCGACGGGACCGCCGTGCGCTGGACGCGCGGCGAGTGGTCGGCGAATCGCGACGTCGCGTGCTACGTCAGATGACGTTGGCGACGGCGCCGCCCGGACCGGCCGCGCCGGCCGGCACGAGCTCGCGGGCGCGCCGGGCGACGACGCCCATGCCGAGCGCGTCGGCGGTCACGACCGCGTCGGCGAGCAGCTCGCGGGCCCGCGCCTTGTCGCCGCGCCGGCGGCGTGTGAGCAGCATCTCCGCATAGGCGAGCTGGGTCCGCGCGACCCACGGGCGCGCGCCCATCCGCTCGTGCATCGTGAGCGCGCCGATGAAGTGGCCCTCGGCCAGCTCCCACTGGCGCATGGCGCCGGCGAGGATCCCGAGCAGCCGCGAGGCGGCGCCGTTGCAGGTCGCCGCGCGGCCGACGACCACGTTGCGGCCGGCGTACGGCTCGAGCGCGTCGTACAGGGCCTGCGCCCGCTCGCCGTCGCCGAGCGCGCCGCACACCTCGGCCAGCAGCGTGACGCCGATCAGCCAGTTCGCGTCCCGCGGGAGGCCGCTCGACGGTCACCGCCTCGAACTCGGCGCGCGCCTCGTCGGTGCGCCCGAGCTCGACCAGCATCAGCGCCAGCCCGGCCCGCCAGGCGACGAGCATCGGGTAGACCTCGATGAAGCCGCGCACCGCCGGCTCGACCTCGCCGAGCCGCCCCTGCTCCCGGCGGATGTTGAACATCGCCTGCGCGTACGCGTTCAACGCGTTCTCGGCCTGCCCGCGGCGGCCGATCTCCAACGTCTCCTCGGCGAGCCGCTCGGCTTCGTCGAAGCGCCCGACGAGCTGCGCCCGCGTGCAGCGCAGCAGCGACGACCACCACAGCCAGATCGGCCGCTGCAGCGCCTCGGCGAGCTTGCTCGCGGCGGCGATCTGGATGTCGGCGCCCTGGACGTCGCCGAGCTCGAGCAGGTCGACGACGGTCCAGCCGGCGCCCTCGAGCTCGAGCTCCGGGTCGCCGGTCTCCTCCGCGACGCGGCGCAGCTCGGACGCGACCTCGAGCCGCTCGTGGACGTTCTCGGGCCGCCACAGGGCGTAGTGGCGGGCGTCGAGACAGGTGGCGAGCGTCCGCGGGTCGCCGAGACGGCGGGCGATCTCGACGGCCTCCTCGGACAGCGCGAGCCGCCGGTCGGGCTCGCCCGAGTAGTAGAGCTCGAGCGCGAGGCGCGCGAGCAGGCGAGCGCGCAGCGGCGTGTCCTCGTCGCCGAGCGCGGTCAGCGCCTCCTCGAGCAGCGCCACGCGCGCGTCGTCGACGCGCCCGAGGATCGACCACTGTCCGGCGAAGCCGAGCGCGGCACGGCCGAGCAACGCGCCGTCGCCGAGGGCGCGCGCGGTGTCGGCGGCCGCGGCGAACGTCCCGCGTGCCTCGTCCTCCATCCCGGCGTGGTCCTCGGAGGCGCCGAGCGCGAGCAGCAGGTCGGCGCGCACCCGGTCCGCGTGGCCGCCCGTGAGCTCGCGCGTGCGCAGGGCGGCGCGGTAGTGCTGGGCCGCCTCCTCCCAGGCCAGCAGCCGGTCGGCGCGGCGGGCGGCCGCGAGCGCGAAGTCGATCGCCCGCTCCGGCTGCTCGACCGGAGCGGCCTGCGCGAAGTGATGGGCGAGCGCCGGCAGCTGGGGATCGAGGTCGGCGCCGCGCAGCCGCGCGATCGCCTCGCCGACGCGGCCGTGCAGCCGCGCGCGGCGGAGCTGCGAGAGCCCGTCGTAGAGCGTCGCGCGCACGAGCGCGTGCGTGAACGCGTAGCGGCCGACCGGGCCGCTCTCGCGCAGCACCCGCGCCTCGACGCCTTCCTCGAGCGCGCTGATCAGCGCCTCGTCGTGCAGCGGCGCGACCGCCTCGAGCACGTCGTAGTCGAACTCGCGGCCGATCACGGCGGCGACCTGGAGGGCCTGGCGCGAGTCGGCGCACAGGCGCCGCAGGCGGCGGGCCGTGACCTCGCGCACGCCGTCGGGCACGCCGGCCTCGGTCAGCGACACGTCGGCGCCGAGATCGTGCTCGGAGTCGCGCAGGTGGCGGACGACCTCCTCGATGAAGAACGGGTTGCCCTCGGTCTCGCCGTGGAGGGCGTGCACGAAGGCCGGCTCCGCGCCCGGCACGCCGAGCGCCGCCACCAGCTCGGCGACCTCCGGCTCGGCGAGGCCGCCGAGCGCGATGTGCCGCAACAGGTTCTCCCGCCGCACGTCGGTCAGCAGCTCCAGCAGCGGATGGCCGGGCTCGAGCTCGGCGTCGCGGTAGGTGCCGAGCAGCAGGACGCGGCGCGGCTGCGGGGAGCGGACGAGGTGCTTGAGGAGCTGCAGCGTCGGCCGGTCGGCCCAGTGCAGGTCGTCGAACACGAGCACGAGCGGCGCGCTGGCGCCGACCTCGCCGAGCAGCGCGGCGACCGCGTCGAACAGGCGCAGGCGGCGCGCGTCGGCGTCGTGGCCGTGCGGGCCGGGCTCGCGCGCCTCGACGGGCGGCGCGCCGAACTCGCCGAACAGGATCCCGAGGTCGGCGGCGCGGATGCCGACCCGCTCGCGCAGCGGCTCGAGCGACGCGCCGGACGACCAGCCGCGGATCATCTCCACGATCGCCTGGTACGGCGCGAGCGCCTCCTCGTCGAAGCGGCCGTAGAGCACGAGCGCCCCGTCGTCGTAGGCGCGGCGGCCGATCTCGGCGGCCAGGCGGGTCTTGCCGATGCCGGCGTCGCCGGCGACGAGCACGAGCGGGCGGGTGCCGGTGACCGACTCGGCCCACGCCTCCTCGAGCTCGTCGAGCTCGCGGGTGCGGCCGACGAGCGCGTGGCGCTCGAGCGCGGCGGCGAGTGGCGGCGGCCACGCCGTGACCGGGATCGCCTCAGAGCGGGCGGGCGCGACCGGGGCGACCGGCGCCTCCCCGCGCAGCACGCGCTCGTGGACGATCATCGCGGCCTGGCCGGGGGTCGTGCCGAGCTCGTCGCGCAGCAGGATCCGCAGCTCCTCGAACGCGCGCAGCGCCTCGGCCGGGTTGCCGGCCGCCTCGTGCACCTCCATCAGCAGCCGGTGGGCGGACTCGCGGAACGGCGCGGCGGCGATCACCGCGCGGGCGGCCTGCTCGGCGGCGCCGAGCTCGCGGCCGCCCTGGCGCAGGCACGCCTCGCCGAGCGCCTCGAGCGCGCGCAGCCGGATGCTCTCCAGCTCGCGCCGCAGCTCGTTCAGCCACGGGCCGTCGCAGTCGGGAAGGAACGTCTGCAGGTCGACGGCGAGGGCGTCGCGGGCGCTCGCCGCGGCCTCGGGCCAGTCGTGCGCGTCGACCGCGCTCTCGGCGCGGGCGGCGGAGCGGGCGGCGAGCTCGAGGTCGACCTCGATGTCGGCACCCGGCACGAACCGCAGCTCGGAGCGGCCGGCGAGCGCGCCTTCGCCGAGTGCCTTGCGGAGCTTGGAGAGCAGCGCGCTGAGCGCCGTGTCGGCCGCGGCGGGCGGCTCTTCCGGCCACAGCAGGTCGATCAGCTCGGGCCGGCCGCAGTCGCGATCGCGGTTCAGGAGCAGGTAGGCGAACAGCAGGCGACCCTGGCGACCCGGCAATGCCGCACCCACGGCGCGACCGTCGCGCTCCACGCCCATCGGCCCGCAGAGCCGTATGACCCACCCCATCGGTTGACCCACTACGTGTATGACGCTACAACGCCGCCAAGGTTTCTCCAAGGTTTCGCCAATCGGCGTCCCGCATCATCTGTCGCGCAACGACGGGAAGCACTCCGCCGTTGCGGACTGCGACACGGACGTTGCGAAATCACATAGCGGGGCCGGCCGTGGCTCGGCGGCACCCGCACCCTCCGAAGGGATCGTCTGACCCGCGATCCCCGGCTATGGCGCCGTCCAGCCCTCACCCCCCGGACGGCGCCGCGAGGCGGACGCCGACTGACCCCCGGCCTACCGCCGACTCCAACGTACGAAGGGCCCGTCGAGAGAGGCGGGCCCTTCGTCGTTCATGCGCTCGCGTCGAGTGCCTGCAGCACGTCGGCGACGACGTCGGCCGTGTCCTCGCAGCCGGCCGAGAAGCGGATGAACCCCTCGGGGATCTCGTCGGTGCCCCAGCGCGCGCGCCGCTCGGCCATGGTGTGCACGCCGCCGAAGCTGGTCGCCTGGATGACGAGGGTGCAGGCGTCCAGGAACCGCTCAGCGTGTTCGACTGATGACAGCGTCAGCGCAACCAGCGGCCCGACCCCCGGCCAGCGGACGCCGGTGACGTCGTCGCGACCGGCGATCGCCTCCGCCACGGCGCGGGCGTTGGCCTGCGAGCGTTCGAGCCGCAGGCCGAGCGTGGCGAGCGAGCGATGGGCGAGCCAGGCCTCGAACGGGCCGAGCAGCGCGCCGGTGTGCGAGCGCCACGTGCGCAGCTCGGCGGCGAGACGCCCGTCACGGACGCTGACCGCGCCCATCAGCAGGTCGGAGTGCCCGGTGAGCGACTTCGTCCCAGACGTCATCGCGAAGTCGGCGCCGTGATCGAGCGGGCGCCGGCCGAGCGGTGTGGCGACCGTGTTGTCGACGCCGACCAGCGCCCCGTGCCCATGGGCCGCCGCGACCACCGCATCGAGATCGCAGACGTCGAGCTTCGGGTTCGAGGGCGTCTCGACCCACACGAGCTTCGCGCCTTCCGACGCCGCGACGATCGCCTCGGTGTCGGTGGGCACGAGCCGGACCTCGATGCCGCCGGGCCCGAGCTGGTCCGCGGACAGCTTGCGGATGCCCGGGTAGCCGTCGCGCGGCGCGACGAGCACGTCGCCGGGCCGTAAGCGCGGCGCGATGACGGCCGTGACCGCCGCCATCCCGGACGAGAACACCACGCTCTCGCCGCCGTCGAGCTCGCCGATCGCGCGCTCGAGGTGGGTCCAGGTCGGGTTCTGGTCGCGTCCGTAGCCGTACGGCGCGGCATCGGCCGCCCCGCGCAGGTGGTAGGGCGCGGCGAATACCGGGCCGGGCAGGAACGGCTCGCCCTGGACCGGGTCCGGGAGGCCGGCGTGGATCGCCCGGGTGCTGGCACCGTGCTCGCTCATCGACCATAGACTGACGGGATGCGGCGCCTGGCGGCTCTCTCCCTGGTCGTGGCGCTGCTCTACCCCGCCGCCGCGAACGCGTGGACGCCGCACATCGCCGCCGCCGAGAAGTGGGCGTCGACCCGGCACGGGTCGATCACGTTCGGCGTGCGGACCGACCTGTGGGGCCGGGGGCTCGACCGGCAGGTGCCGTCGGCCAGCGTGTTCAAGGCGATGCTGTTGGTGACCTACCTGCGGCATTGGTCGGTGCGGCACCGGGCGCTGCGCGATGCGGACCGCGCGCTGCTGGCGCCGATGATCCGCCGCTCGGACAACGTCGCGGCGACGCGCGTGCGCGACATCGTCGGCAACGCCGCGGTGCTGCGACTCGCCCACCGCGTCGGGATGACCCGGTTCCGGATCGCGCAGGTGTGGGGCCTCTCGCAGATCACGGCGCGCGATCAGACGAGGTTCTTCCTGCCCGTCGACTCGTTCGTGCCGAAGCGGCACCGCGACTACGCGATGCGCCTGCTGCGGACGATCGTGCCTTCGCAGCGCTGGGGGCTCGCGCAGGTGATCCCGGACGGCTGGACGCTGTTCTTCAAGGGCGGCTGGGGCTCGGGCACCGGCGCGGTCGACCACCAGGTCGGGCTGCTGCGACGGGGTGAGGACCGCGTCGCGATCGCGGTCCTCACGCTCAACAGCCCGTCGCACGACTACGGCAAGGCGACGCTCCGCGGCATCGCCAAGCGCCTCGTGCGCGGCCTCGATCAGACCACGCGGTAGAGCCGGAACTGCGGGTGGTCGATGTCGAGCACCTCGACGTCGGCGAAGCCGGCCGAGCGCACGTAGTCGCGCAGCGTGTCCGGCCGCATGACGGTGCCGGTCTCGGCGCTCGGCGCCTCCGCCATCCCGGCCGGCAGGCAGCAGAAGAGGCTGAAGCCGTAGAAGATCCGCTCCATCTCGTCGCCCGGGACGGTGAACGCCTCGGCCACGCGCTCGTCCATCACCAGCACGGTGCCGTCGTCCCCGACGAGCGAGCGCATGAAGGCGAGCGCCTCGACGGGCCGCGCCATGTCGTGGATGGCCTCGAGGACGCAGACCAGGTCGTAGTCGCGGTCCGGAGCGGGCCCGTCGGCCACGTCGCGGACGTGGAAGCTCACGCGATCGGCCACGCCCGCGGCCTCGGCGTTCGCGCGGGCGAGGTCGATCGACGCGCTGTCGACGTCGTAGCCGTCAACCCGCACTTCCGGATACGCCTGAGCGATCCCGATGCTCGACCAGCCGGCGCCGCAGGCCACATCGGCCACGCGCCCGCCGTTGGTCAGCTTCTCGTGCACGTCGGGGAGTGTCGGGAGCCACTCCTGCGCGAACACGTGCGTGTACAGCGGCCGGGTGAGGGCCGCCTGCGCCTCGCGCCCTTCCGCGCCGAACGCCGACCACGGGACGCCGCCGCCGGTGCGGAACGCGTGCAGGAAGTCGGGCATCAGCCTTCCCACCGCGGGGAGGAAACGGGCGATCGGCGCGACGTAGGCCAGCGACTCGCGGTCGAGCAGGACCTCGGCGTGCGCGGCGGGCAGCGAGTACCGGCGGTCCTCGGCGTCCGCGGCGACGTCGTCGACCTCGATCAAGCCGCCGACGGCCTGCTGCTCGAGCCACTCGCGCGCGTAACGCGGGTTGGTACCGGTGGCACCGGCGATCTCGTCGGGGGTGGCCGGGCCGTGCTCGACGAGCGCCGCGTACCACCCCAGCCGGTCGCCGACCTGGATCGACAACAGGTCGAACGCCCCGAGCGCGGAGTTGAAGATGCGCTCGGCGAGCGCATCGGGAGTGGAGGTGATGGTGATGCTCATGGGGCGCAGCCTCCTCGCCGACCGTGATCGCTCCGCGAACGCTCCGTGATCGCTTAGTGTCGCGCCATGTTGCGAGTCCGGGTCCTCGGCGAGCTCGAGCTCGACGGGCTGACGCCGCCGGCGAGCCGCCGCGCCCGTGCCCTGCTCGCCTACCTGGCGCTGCACCCGGGCCCGCAGCCGCGGGGCGCACTGGCGGCTCGCTTCTGGCCGGACGTGCTCGACGAGAGCGCCCGCACGAGCCTGCGCGGCGCGCTGGCCGACGTGCGGCGGGCAGTCGGCGACCACCTCGTCGCGGGGCGTGAGACGGCGGGCCTCGACGACGTCTGGATGGATGCGGCAGAGTTCGCCGCGCTGGTGTCGGCGGGGCGCGACGAAGAGGCGCTCACGCTGTGTCGCGGCGAGTTCCTGGCCGGGCTCGACGAGGACTGGATCATCGCGCTGCGCGACGACCACCGCGAAGCGCAGAGCGCGCTGCTCGCGCGGCTGGCCGCGACGGCGCCCGACCCGGAGACGGCGCTGTCCTATCTACGGACGCGGGTGGCGCTCGACCCGCTGTCCGAGGAGGCGCACCGCGACCTGATGGTGCGGCTCGACCGCCCGGCCGCGCTCGCCGTGTACCAGCGACTGGCCGACCGGCTGCGCAGCGAGCTGCGGATCGCGCCGTCGGCCGCCACGCGTGAGCTCGCCGAGTCGCTGCGCGCGACGGCGCCGGAGCGACCGCCGCTCCCCCGCGCGCTGGACCCCCGGCGTTCCCGCAGCCCGTTCGTCGGCCGCGACGGTCAGCTCGAACGCCTGCGCGCGAGCCTGGCCGGCGGCGAGCACCGGCTGCTGGCGATCAGCGGCGATCCCGGCATCGGCAAGACGCGCCTGCTCTCCGAGCTCGCCGCCGCCGCCGACGCCGACGGCGCGACCGTGCTGTACGGGCGGTCCCCGGAAGAGGCCGTGGCGCCGTACCAGCCGTTCGCGGAGGCGCTGGCGCCGCTCGCCTCGGCCGATCCCGGCCTGGCCCCGCTGCTCGGCGACGCGCCGGCGGGCGTCGAGGAGGCCGGCGCGCGGCTGCGCCTGTTCGAGGCGGTTGCCGCGGCGCTGGCGGACGCGCCCGGCCCGCGCGTACTGCTCGCGCTCGACGACCTCCACTGGGCCGACCTGCCGTCGCTGCGCCTGCTCACCCACGTGCTGCGCCACCGCCGCTCCAACCGCCTCGTCGTCGCCTGCACGTACCGGGAGACCGAGCTCGGGCGCAGCCACCCGCTCGCCCGCGCGCTGGCCGACCTGCGGCGCGACCGGCTCGTGGAGCGGGTCGCCCTGACCGGACTCGACGCCGACGCCGCCGGCGGGCTGATCACCGGCTGGGTCGGCGCGCACGCGAGCGCCGGGCTGGTCGGCGCAGTCCAGGACGAGACCGGCGGCAACCCGTTCTTCATCGAGGAGGTCCTGCAGCACCTGCTCGAGTCCGGCGCCCTGACGATCGACGACGCGGGCTGGCAGTTGGCGCGCCCGGTCCGGGAGATCGGGGTGCCGGAGAGCGTGCGCGAGGTGATCGGCCGGCGCCTGGACCGGCTCGGCGACGACGCGGTCGACGTGCTCGAGACCGCCGCGGTGATCGGGCCCGATTTCGACCTCGCGCTGCTCGAGGCGGCGTGCGGGCTGGGGCGCGACACGGTCCTCGACGCGCTGGAGAGCGCGACCGACGCGCACCTGATCCGCTCGATCCCGGCCCAGCCGGCTTCCTGGTCGTTCATGCACGCGCTGATCCGGGAGGCGTTGGTGGGCGAGCTGTCGACGCTGCGGGGCGCGCGACTGCACGCGCGGGTCGCCGAGGCGCTGGCCGCCGCGCCGGCGGCGCGGCCGGCCGAGCTCGCCCACCACGGGATCGAGGCGGCGGCGCTGGTCGGGACGGAGCGGGCAGCCGAGTGGGCGCGCGCGGCCGGCGACGCCGCGCTCGCGGGCCTCGCGTACGAGGAGGCGGCGGCCCACTATCACGACGCGCTCGAGGTCACCGGGCCGCGCGCGGATCTGCTGCTGGCGCTTGCCGATGCCCTGGTGCGGGCCGGGGACCCCGAGGCCGACGCGGCCTGCGCCGCCGCGATCGACGCCGCGCGCGGGGACACCATGCTCTTCGGGCGGGCGGTGCTGACCAGCTGCGGCCTCGGCGTGGCGATCGTCGGCCTCGACCGCCGGCGCGTCGCGCTGCTCGAGGAGGCGCTCGACGCCTTGGAGGACGATGCGTTGCGCGCCCGCCTGTTGAGCCGCCTGGCCATCGCGGTCTACTACGAACCCGGCCGCAGCCGCAGCGGGCCACTGAGCGCCGAGGCGATCGATGCCGCGCGGGCGGCCGATGATCCCGACGCGCTGCTCGCCGCCCTCAACAGCCGGCACGTGGCGCTGTGGCATCCGAGCGGGCTCGCTGAGCGTTTCCGCGTGGCGGACGAGATGATCGCGCTCGCGATCTCCGCGGGCCGGCCCGAGGCCGAGCTGCAGGGGCGCAACTGGCGCTGCGTCGACCTGTGGGAGGCGGGGGACCGTGCCGGCTTCGCGGCCGAGGTCGCCGAGCACGAGCGACTGGCGGACGAGCTCCGGCTGCCGGCGTTCCAGTGGTACGGGCCGATGTGGCGCGGGGCGATCGCCGCCCGGGAGGGCGATGCCGCCGAGGCACGGCGGCTCGCCGACGCGGGCGGCGCGATCGCGAAGCGCGCGGGCGATCCGAACGGCGCCCTGTTCCGGCACATGGTCGAGCTCACCGTGATGCTCAACCGGCGTGACTTCTCCAACCAGGAGATCGTCGACTTCACCGAGCACGCCGCCGAGAACTACGCGTCGGCCATGGCCTATGCCGCGGGTCTGGCGTGGGTGTATGCCGAGCAGGGGCGCGAAGCGGAGGCGCGCGCGTTGCTCGACCGGGTCGCGGCCGACGACTTCGCCGGGCTGGGCTGGGACGCCAACTGGCTGTCCGCGCACGGCGAGCTGGCCGAGGCGACCGCGCTGCTCGGCGACCGCGAGCGGGCGGCAGCGCTGTACGAGCGGCTCCTGCCGTACGCGGACCGGCGGATCGTCGCGGGCCGCGCGGTCTGCGACCTGTGCAGCGCGGAGTACTCGCTCGGCCGTTTCGCGGCCACCTGCGGGCGGCTCGACGAGGCGGCCGCCCACTTCGAGGCGGCGATCGCCTCGGACATCGCGGTCGGCGCACGGCCGGCGCTGGTGCAGACCCGCGCACGCTACGCCGAGGTGCTGGCCGCGCGGGGCGAAGCCGCTCGGGCGCGTGAGCTCGCCGCCGCGGCCGTGGCGGAGGCCGCCGAGCTCGGGATCGCCGACGCCGTCCCGGGCGCGGCCGTGGCGCTCGCCGCGTGATGCTCCGCGCCGAGCGACTCACGCTGCGCGGGCGGCACCTCGTGTACCTCGACGCGGGCGGCGACGGCCCGCCGCTGCTCGCCCTGCACGGCCACTTCGGGCGGGCCCGGACGTTCGACCGCCTCGCCGGCGCTCTCTTCCCGGACTGGCGCGTCGTCGCGCTCGAGCAGCGCGGACACGGCCGCTCATCGCCCGCCGGCGACTACGACCGCGCGGGCTATGTCGCCGACGCCGCCCACGCGATCGAGGCGCTCGAGCTCGCGCCGGCCGTCGTGCTCGGCCACTCACTGGGTGGGATCAACGCCTACCAGCTCGCGGCGCGGCAACCCGAGCTCGTGCGGGCGGTGATCGTCGAGGACGCGCCCGCCGTGGTCTCCGAGCGACCGGACATCCTCACCGATCTCGGACGCTACTCGTCGTTCCGCGAGCTGCGGGCGGCGGCCTGCGACGACACGTTCCTGCTCGAGAGCGCGTTCGAGGACGACGACGGCTGGGGCTTCCGGTTCGACGCGGCGGCGATCAACCGCTCCCGCCGGCTCCTCGCCGGCGACCATTGGGCCGACTGGCTCGCGTCGACGCAGCCTCTGCTGTTGCTGCGCGGCGGCGAGAGCGACTTCCTGCCGCGCTCACTGGCGGCCGAGATGGCCGCGCGGCGCCCGGGAACGCGGCTCGTCGAGTTCGCCGGCATCGGCCACCACATCCACGACGACGATCCCGCCGGGTTCGCGGCGGTCGTCCGCGCGTTCCTCGACGAGCTCCACTGACCCCGGAAACGAACCGGGCGCCCGCTGGGCGCCCGGTCTGAATCTCGCTACTCGGCTTCGGCCTGCGGTGGCTCCACCGCGGGCTGGTCGAGCGCTCCGCCGTCGTCGACGGGCTCCTCGCCGCCTTCGTCCTCGCCCTCCTTGCGGCCGCCCACGCCGACCGGGGTCGGCTTCTTCTCGGGCTTGACCACGGAGAGCTTGACGTCCTCGTCCGTGCCTTCCGGCGCGGCCTCGACGATCACCGTGGCGCCCGCCGGGAGCTCCGAGCGGAGCACGAAGTCGGCCAGCGGGTCCTCGATGTAGCGCTGGATCGCTCGGCGCAGCGGCCGGGCGCCCATCGCCGGGTCCCAGCCCTTGTCGACCAGGAAGTCCTCCGCGCCCTCCGTGAGGTCGAGCTGGAGCTCCCGCTCGGCAAGCGAGCCGCGGATGCGCCGGAGGAGGAGGTCGACGATCGTCTTGATCTCCTCCTTCGTCAGCTTGTGGAAGACGATGACCTCGTCGATGCGGTTGAGGAACTCGGGGCGGAAGACCTTCTTGAGCTCTCCCATGACCCGGTTCTTCATGTCGTCGTAGGTCATGCCGTGGTCGTCGTCGCCGACCGTGAAGCCGAGCGGCGTGTTCCGCGCGATCTCGCCCGCCCCGATGTTCGAGGTCATGATCACGATCGCGTGGCGGAAGTCCACGGTGCGGCCCTGCGAGTCCGTGAGCCGGCCGTCCTCCAGGATCTGCAGGAGGATGTTGAAGACGTCAGGGTGCGCCTTCTCGATCTCGTCGAGCAGGAGCACGCTGTACGGCTTGCGGCGCACGGCCTCGGTGAGCTGACCGCCCTCGTCGTAGCCGACGTAGCCCGGAGGCGAGCCGACCAGCCGGGACACGGCGTGCTTCTCCATGTACTCCGACATGTCGATGCGCACCATCGCGTCCTCGTCGCCGAACAGGAACTCGGCGAGCGTGCGGGCGAGCTCGGTCTTGCCGACGCCGGACGGGCCGAGGAAGACGAACGAGCCGGTCGGGCGCTTGGGGTCCTTGAGCCCCGCGCGCGAGCGCCGGATCGCCTTCGAGACGACCTCGATGGCCTGGTGCTGACCGATGACGCGCTTGTGCAGCTCGTCCTCCATCCGCATCAGCTTCTGGGTCTCGGCCTCGGTGAGCTTGAAGACCGGGATGCCCGTCCACATCGAGACGATGTCCGCGATCTCCTCCTCGCCGATCGATGGGCGCTCGCCGCCCTCGCCGGACTCCCAGGCGTCCTCGAGCTCGCGCTTCTTGTTGGTGAGGCGCCGCTCCTTGTCGCGCAGCTGCGCGGCCTTCTCGAACTCCTGGTTCTCGATCGCGGCTTCCTTGTCGCGCCGCGTCGTCTCGATCTCCTCCTCGAGCTCCCGGTACACGGGCGGGGAGGACATCGACTTGATGCGCATGCGCGACGCGGCCTCGTCGATGAGGTCGATCGCCTTGTCCGGGAGGAAGCGGTCGGAGATGTAGCGGTCGGCCAGCTCGGCCGCCGCCTCCAGCGCCTCGTCCGTGATGTTGATCTTGTGGTGCGCCTCGTAGCGGTCCTTGAGGCCCTTGAGGATCTGGACCGTCTCCTCGATCGACGGCTGGTCGACCGTGATCTTCTGGAAGCGGCGCTCCAGCGCGCTGTCGCGCTCGAGGTACTTGCGGTACTCGTCGAGCGTCGTGGCGCCGACGGTCTGCAGCTCGCCGCGGGCCAGCGCGGGCTTGAGGATGCTCGCGGCATCGATCGCGCCCTCGGCGGCACCCGCGCCGACGAGATTGTGGAGCTCGTCGATGAACAGGATGATGTCGCCGCGCTGGGTGATCTCCTTCATCACCTTCTTGAGGCGCTCCTCGAACTCGCCGCGGTACTTCGAGCCCGCGACCAGGGCGGCCAGGTCGAGCGTGTAGATCTGCTTGTTCTTCAGCAGCTCCGGCACGTCGCCGTTGGTGATGCGCTGGGCGAGGCCCTCGACGACGGCGGTCTTGCCGACGCCGGGCTCGCCCACGAGCACGGGGTTGTTCTTGGTGCGGCGCGAGAGGATCTGCATGATCCGCTCGATCTCGGTCTCGCGGCCGACGACGGGGTCGAGCTTGCCCTCGGCGGCGAGCTTGGTCAGGTTGCGACCGAACTGATCGAGAAGCTTGGACGACTTCTTGCCCTCGCCCTGGCCGGCGGTGCCGGCCGCGCCGGCGCTGGCGCCCGAGCCGGAGCCCTGACGGCGGCCACCGGGGCCGGAGAGCATGCGGATGACCTCGTTGCGGATCTTCTCTGAGTCGGCGTCGAAGTCGAGGAGGATGCGGGCGGCGACGCCCTCGTTCTCGCGCACGAGACCGAGCAGGATGTGCTCGGTGCCGATGTAGTTGTGGCCCAGCGAGAGCGCCTCACGGAGGGCAAGCTCGAGGACCTTCTTGGCGCGCGGCGTGAACGGGATCTGGCCGGACGTGACCTCTTCGCCGGAGCCGACGATGCGGACGACCTGGGCGCGCACGCGCTCAACGGTGATGTCCAGGCTCTCGAGGACGCGAGCGGCGAGGCCCTCCTCCTCGCGGAGAAGGCCGAGCAGGATGTGCTCGGTGCCGATGTAATTGTGCTTGAGGGTTCGGGCTTCCTCTTGCGCGAGGACGACCACCTGGCGTGCTCGCTCTGTGAATCGCTCGAACATGGTGGTGCGCAGTCCTTCCTGCTACTTGATGGCTAGCGCTCGGTCGTTTCGGCGGTCCGGTAATGGGGTCGGAAGACGAAAATACCCCGATCCTTCATCCACGTATTCGGCAATCGCGCCGGACTGGATGAACGATTCGGGGTTCGCTTTGCGGCCATAGGTCAGTTTACTACGGCGCCGCGTCGCGACCTGCCGTTCGAAAGTAGGGCAATCGGCGCGGTGCAGGCGACCGCCGCCGCCGCGCCGATGAGCGCACCGGTAGGTCCGCCGACCTGGGCGAGCACACCCGCTGCCGGGCCGCCCAGCCCGACGCCCGCGTCGAACCACGAGAAGAACAGCCCGGCCGCCGTCCCGTGGCGGGCCGGCTCGATGTTCTCGAGCGCGAGCAGGCCAAGTGCGGGGACCGCCAGCGCCTGCCCGGCGCCGAGCGCCGCGACGCCGGCGAGAGCCGGCCCGAGCGCCACGAGCGCCAGGCCCGCCGCCGCCGTCGGCGCCGCCACGGCGAGCGTCGCGGGGGCGCCGAAGCGGTCGGGGAGGCTCGCGCCCAGCGTCCGGACCGCGACGACGGTGAGCGCGAACGCCGGCACGACGAGCGTGCTGCGGCCGCCGCCGAACGCGAGCGTGGCGGCGTAGCCGACGTTCACGCACATGAGGCCGAGGCCCGGTCTCAGCGTGGCGGCGAGGAGCCCTTCGCCGTCTCGCTGCTGCGCTTGCGCCCTCGGCGCGTGCCGCGGCATCACCGCCGCCGCGATCAGCGGCAGCACGGCAGCGATCAGCAGGACGGATTCGAACCCGTGCGCGAGGTCGGCGAGCAGCGGCCCGGTGGCGAGGCCGCCGTAGTTGGCGAGGCCGATGTGCCCGAGCGCGCGGCCGCGCCGCTGCGGTCCGCTCAGCCGCAGCAGCCACAGCACGGCCGCGGCCATCATCGCTCCCTCGCCGATGCCGACGATCAGGCGCGACGCGATCTGCGCGCCGGTCTGGTCCATGACCGCAGGCGCGACGCCGACGGCCATGATCGCCGCCCCGGTCCGCAGCACCCTGCGAGGGCCGATCCGGTCGGCGAGCCGCCCGCCCGTGGGTCTCGCGACAAGGCCGGTGAGCGCAGGCGCGCCAACCGCGAGCCCGATGGCGAACGGCGTGGCCCCGGCGTCGCTCAGGTGGCCGGGCAGCACGCGCAGGACGGCGCCGAGGGCGGCGTAGCAGAGGAGGGCGGCGGCGAGGACGCGCTGATAGGCCATCGCCTCTCAGAGTGGGGTCGAGACGCTTCGGCGTAGGCCGAAACGTTCCGGCGCTACCGTCGAGACATGGCCTCTCCGACCGTCACGGCGTCTCGCCCCGGAGACACGTCTCGCCCCGCCGACGCGTCTCGCCCCGGCGACCCGCCTCGCGGCGACGCCGACCTCGCGGCCCTCGGCGCGGTGCTCTCCGAGCCGGCCCGCGCGCGGATGCTGCTCGCGCTCGGCGACGGACGTGCGTTGGCGGCGAGCGTGCTGGCGAGCGAGGCAGGCGTGGCGGCGTCGACCGCCTCGGGTCACCTCGCGCGGCTGGTCAACGCGGGCCTGCTCGAGGTCCTCCCCCAGGGCCGCCACCGCTACTACCGCCTCGCCGGCCCGCAGGTCGGCGAGCTGCTCGAGGTGCTGTCGCGCGTCGCCCCCGCCGCCCCGTCCGCTCGCTCCGCCAGGGCACCCAGGCGGAGGCGCTGCGCTCCGCCCGCACCTGTTACGACCACCTCGCCGGCCGGCTCGGCGTCGCCGTCTTCGCCGGGCTGCTCGACGCCGGGTGGGTGACCGGAGGCGACGGCACGCACGATCCGCTGGCCGCGCACGAGGACCGCCTGTCCGCGCCGGGCCACGACGTCGACTACCGCCTCACCGCCTCAGGCCGCTCGGCGCTGACGGATCTCGGCGTCGAGCTGCCGCGCTCCGACGCGCTCCGCTACTGCGTCGACTGGAGCGAGCAGCGCCACCACCTCTCCGGCGGGGCGGGCCGCGCGCTCGCGTCGCGCCTGCTCGAGCTGAGGTGGATCCGCCGGGCCGATTCCGGACGGGCCGTGTTCGTCACTGATCTCGGCCGCCGCGAGCTGTCGGCCAACTTCGGCATTTAGGCGGCGGGATCGGCCGGGGTGGACGACGTTTCCTAAGCACAGCTAAGGGTTCGTCAGCCACCCCTCTTGCCGCGGCCGGCGGAGAACGATCAGTCGCGCATGGCCGGGAAGAGCACGACCTCGCGGATCGTGTCCCGCCCGGTCAACAGCATGACCAGGCGGTCGATGCCGATGCCGATGCCGCCGGTCGGCGGCATGCCGTGCTCGAGCGCGCGGACGTACGCCTCGTCGTACGGCATGGCCTCCTCGTCGCCCGCGGCGGCCTCGGCGCGCTGGGACTGGAAGCGCTCGCGCTGGTCGTCCGGGTCGTTGAGCTCGGAGAACGCGTTGCCGAACTCCATCCCGCCGCCGAAGACCTCGAAGCGCTCCACCAGACCCGGCTCGCTGCGGTGCTTCTTCGCCAGCGGCGAGAGCTCGATCGGGTAGTCGAACAGGAACGTCGGCTCGATCAGCTTCGGCTCGACGTACTTGGAGAGCAGGTGGTCGACGAGCCGGGCCCAGGTGGTCTCGTGCTCGGCCGGATCGAGGCCGGCCGACACCATCGCCGCGCGCAAGGCATCAAGCGAGCGGTGCGCGTAGATGTCGACGCCCGTGCGCGAGGCGATCGCGCCGCCCAGGGTCTCGCGCTGCCACGGCGGCTCGAACCCGTCGGCACCGATCGCGCGGGCCACGGACGCGACGAGCTGCTCGCAGCGCGCCGCGATGTCCTCGTAGTCCGCGTACGCCTCGTACCACTCGAGCACGGTGAACTCGGGGTTGTGCTTGAACGAGACGCCCTCGTTGCGGAAGTCCTTGCCGATCTCGTAGACGCGCTCGAGACCGCCGACGATCAGCCGCTTGAGATACAGCTCGGTGGCGATCCGCAGGTACAGCGTGCGATCGAGCTCGTTGTGGTGGGTCGTGAACGGCCGGCCCATCCCGCCGCCGTAGATCGGCTGCAGGATCGGGGTCTCGACCTCCACGAACCCGGCGGTGTCCAGGAACCGCCGGATCTCGGTGATGACCCGGGCGCGCGTGATGAACAGCTCGCGCGACTCCTCGTTCGCCATCAGGTCGAGCTCGCGCTGGCGGTAGCGGGTCTCGACGTCGTGCAGGCCGTGGTGCTTCTCGGGCGGCGCGAGCAGCGACTTCGCGAGCAGCGTCCAGTCGTCGATCTTCAGCGACAGCTCACCGCGGCGGGTGCGGAAGACCGTCCCGTCGGCGCCGATCAGGTCGCCGAGGTCGAGCCCCACCAGCCGGTCGAGCGACTCCTGCCCGAGCACGTCCGCGCGCGCGTGCAGCTGCATGCGGCCCGAGCGGTCGACGAGGTCGACGAACGCGGCCTTGCCCTGCCCGCGGCGCGCGGCGATCCGGCCCGCGATCCGCGCACGGACCTCGGTCTCCTCGCCCGCCTCGAGCCCCTCGTGCGGCGCCTTGACCTCGGCGATCGGCGTCACGCCCGCGTAGGCGTGCGGGAACGGCTCGATCCCCTCGTCGCGCAGCGCGGCGAGCTTGCGCCGACGCTGCTCGACGAGTGGATCATCGGGAACTCTGCGGGTCGCCTGGCCCCGGCCCGGTCGTCTCTGCCGGTGCGCGGCATCCGCGAGCATGCTGGTGGCACGTGACCGGATGCCGCGTGCCGGCAGAGGCGCGGACGCGCCAGACCCGTCGAGATTCTCGATGGTCAGGCTCGTCGCTCACGCCTTCGCGACGTCGATCTTTGTGATCTTCAGCTTGCGCGCCTTGCCGCTCGGCAGCTGGACGTCGACGACGTCGTTGCGCTTGTTGCCGAGCAGCGCCTTGCCCACCGGGCGACTCGTTGGAGAGCTTGTTCTCCCCCGGGTTCGCCTCGGTCGAGCCGACGATCGTGTACTGGAGCGACTTGCCGGAGCCCTCGTCCTTGACGTTGACCACCGACCCGACGCGCACGACGTCGTTCGAGAGCTCCGTCGCGTCGATGACCGACGCCGACCGCAGCTTGTCCTCGAGCGACGCGATCCGCGACTCGAGCATCGCCTGCTCGTTCTTCGCGTCGTCGTACTCCGAGTTCTCGGAGATGTCGCCGAACTCGCGCGCCTCCTTGATGCGCTCGGCGACTTCCCGGCGCTTCTCGGTCGACAGGTACTCGATCTCCTGCTTGAGCTTCTCGAGGCCGTCGGGAGTGAGGATGACGTCCTTCTGCATGTCGTCGTCCTTGGGGGTGGGGTCCGGAGAAAGAAAACGCCCGCACATGGCGGACGAGGGGGATGCGCTTCAGACGCTGGCGCGGCCGAGCATGGTAGCACCGAGATCGGCGATGATCGCCCTCTGTTCGGAAAGCGACTCGGCCCGCTGCAGGGCGTCCTGCACGCCGCGCCCAGCGCCCAGTCGTTCGGTGTACCAGGGGTGGAACTTGCGCAGATAGCGGGCGGCCCGTTCGGCGCCCAGATGCTCCTCCGCGCGGTCGACCACCCACTCCCATTCCTCGACGATCTCCTCGCGCACGGGGCCCTCGTCGCGGGCGCCCAGCACCTGCGCGAAGAGCCACGGGTTGCCGAGGCTGCCGCGGGCCAGCATCACGGCCTCGCAGCCGGTGTGCTCGAACACCCAGCGGACGTGGTCGGCCCCGTCCATGCCCCCGGTGACGATCACCGGCACGGGCAGGTCCTGCACGAGCTGGGCCGCGAGGTCGTAGTCCGGCGTGCCCTTGTGGCGGACCTTGACGGTGCGCGGGTGGAAGGTGATGCCGGCCACGCCGGCATCCTCGACCAGCCGCGTGGCGACCTCGACGCCCTCGGCCCGCAGCTTGACCGTGACCGGCAGCCCCGACCCCTCACGGGCGGCGCGGGCGATCGCGACCGCCTGGTCGGCGTCCTGCAGCAGCGCGGCCCCCGCCCCGGTCTTCATCACCTTCGGGACCGGGCAGCCCATGTTGATGTCGATCAGGTCGGCGCCGAGCGTCGCCACGTGCGCGGCAGCCGAGCGCATGATCTCGGGGTCGTGGCCGAACAGCTGGATCGACACCGGCCCGCCCTCCCGCTCGCGCGGGTCGATCACCAGCAGCTCGTCGTGCGTCTTCTGGTTGCCGTAGTGGATGGCGAAGCTCGAGACCATCTCGCTGACCGCCAGCCCCGCGCCGTAGCGCTTGGCCTGCAGGCGCACGAACCAGTTGCCGATCCCGGCCAGCGGCGCGAGCACGACCCGGTTGGGGATCGTGATGCCGCCCAGCTCCCAGCTGTCGTGCAGAGAACGCACGGATTCGGTTTTCGCCGGCATCGCGTCACGAGGTTATCCCGGCGCCGGATCCGCGATGCCGGCGACGTTACGTCTGGTTCCGCTCCCAGATGATCCGGAGCCCCGTCAAAGTGAGCAGGTCGTCGACGACGTCGATCGAGTCGCAGAACGGCACGACGATCTGCGCGAGCCCTCCGGTGGCGAGCGCCTTGGTCGCGGCGCCGAGCTCCTCCCGCAGCCGGCCGACGATCCCGTCGACCATCGCCGCGTAGCCGAAGATCATGCCGGAGCGGATCGCGTCGACCGTCGACTTGCCGATCAGCGAACGCGGCTCGACGAGGTCGATCTTGGGGAGCGCGGCCGCACGGTCGGACAGCGCTTCGAGCGAGATCTCGACGCCCGGGAAGATCACGCCGCCGAGGTACTCGCCCTCGGCCGAGACGACGTCGTGCGTGACGGCCGTGCCGAAGTCGACGATCACGCACGGGCCGCCGAGCTGCTCATAGCCGGCGACTGCGTTGACGAGCCGGTCCGGCCCGATCTCGCGCGGGTTGTCGTAGCGGATCGGCATTCCCGTCTTGAGCCCGGGGCCGACCACCGGCATCTCGTGCCCGAGGTAGCGGCGCGCCATCTCGGTCCATTCGGGCCGGAGCTGGGGAACCGTCGAGGACACGATCGAGGCGTCGATGAGGTCGAACGTCACGCCGCGCAACGCGAGCAACGCGCGCAGCGCGGCCCCGAGCTCGTCGGCGGTCGACTGGCGGACGGTGGCGAACCGCCAGTGCTCCACGAGCCGGTCGTCGCGGAACGTGCCGATGTGGGTCTGCGTGTTGCCGACGTCGACGACGAGAAGCATCAGTGCACGTCTCCGGGGAGTCGGCGGGTCGCCTGACGGCGTCCCGGTCGGTCAGCACCCGTTGAATTTCCAGAGGCGTGCACTAGCGCCGCAAGATACGGACCTGCGCGGTGACCGTGCGGGTGAGGCCTTGCGCGTCGCGCACCGCGACGTACACGTGGCCGGGGCTACGGCGCTCCAGCGCGCGCCGCTCGCGCGGCGAGAGCTGGAGCCGCAGGCGCCGGATCTGGCCCGGCCGCAGCCGCACCCGCCGGACGCCCAGGATCACCGAGTGGCCGCGGGCGAGCGTGACCACGCCGGTGCAGCCGCCGACCGCGGAGGTCGTACAGCCGACCCGCACCCGGGCCCGCCGGTGCCGGTCGACCCGCACGCGGGGCGAGAGGACCGCCGCGCCGGCGAACGGCCGCCGGGCGTGCGCACGCGGCCGCGGCAGGCCGTGCAGCGTCGTGATCTCGGGCACGAGCGCGATCTGGTCGACGTACGCGTCGTTGTAGCTCCCGCCCTGCGCTCCCGCGCGCACCGTCACCACGACGCTGCGCGTCAGCCGCGGGATCACGGCGCGCGCCGACCGGGCCGACAGCATCGTCGCCCGCCCGCGCTCGGCGGCCTTCACGGTGCCGAGCGAGATCGCTCCGAGCCGCGCGCCGAGCGCGCTGCGGAAGTGCGCCGTCACGACCGCGTGGTCGTCGCTCGCCCGGAAGCCGCCGAGGAGCGCCGACAGCCGCAGCACGGCGCCGGAGCGCGCGTCGATCTCGGGCGCCCAGCGCGACACGTCGACGACCTGCCGCAGGCTCGCGGCGCCCCCCGGCCCGGCGGCGAAGAAGGCCCGGCCGGAGCGCAGGGTCGCCGCGGCGCCGAGCGTCGGGAACGCGAACACGCCCGCGACCGTCCCGTAGCGCACGCTGGTGAACGCGCCGGTCCGCGCCCAGTGCGGCGGCGCCGGCGACGCGCGGTCGTCGGTCGCCGCCGTGCCCTGCTCGGCGCCGGGGTTGGCGATCAGGTTGCCGGCCGTCGGCGGCGGTGCCGGCGGCGGGCGTTCGAAGGCGCCGATGTCCCGCCGCGCGGTGCCGTCGCCGTCCCCGTCCATGATCCGCACCGCGCCCGCCGCGTCGGCTTGCGGCTCGGTCGCGTCGAGCGGGTCGGGGTCGGCATCCACGGCCGGAGACCCGGGCGCGGGAACGAACGTCGCGAGCAGGCCGAGGATCGGTGCCGGGGAGGATCGAGCGCGCCGCGCTGACCGCGCCGCCGATCACGCCGGTGACGATCGAGTCCACCAGCGTCGCGTGGCCGGCCACGCTGCCGACGGTGAGGTGGCGGCCGGTCAGCTCGCCCGACTCGACCACCATGGCGGGAGCGAACACGCTGTGCATCGCGACCGCGCCCGCCGTGGTGATCGCACCCACCACGACCGAAGCGCGCAGGCTCGCGCCGTCGCGCAGGCGCACGTCACCCGTCACCTGCAGGTCGTCGCCGTCGCCGCGCAGCGCGAGCCCGTCCCGCAGGGAGACGCCGCTGACTCCCGAGGCGTCCTCACCGAGGTCGAGCCGCCCGAGCACGGTCGCGTCGCGACCGGCCCCGACGATCCGGACGGCCCCGCCGTCGTCGTCGAACACGCCGTCCTCGGTGTGGCGGCCGATCCGGACGGTGTCGGTGCCCGGCTCCCCGGCCGCCGCCTCGAGCGCGGCGGCGACGGTCGGCCGCTCCACGCAGCCGGGTTCGCTCGTGGCGACGCAGAAGGTCGCCGCCCCCGCCGGCGCCGCTCCCACGAGCAGCGCGAGCACGGCGGCGACCGCGAGCCTCACGGGCGGACGTCCAGCGGCGGCCCCGCCCGCCGCACGTCCTGGCCCGGCCCGAGCGCGGCGAGCGCGTCGGCCGCGCTCCCGAACCCCGGGACCTCGAGGTCGGGGGCGAGCTCGAGCAACGGCACGAGCACGAACCGCCGCGTGGTCACCTCGCGATGCGGCAGGCGCAGCCGGTCGGACTCGTGCTCGACGTCCTCGAGCAGCAGCACGTCGACGTCGATCGGCCGCGGGCCGTGGCGCACCCCGCCCGGCCGGCGCCCGAGCGCGCGCTCGACCGCCTTGCACGCGTCGAGCAGCGCCTCCGGGCCGAGCGGTGTCTCGATCTGGATGCACGCGTTGTAGAAGTCGCGCTGGTCGAGCACCTCGCCGACCGGCTCGGTCTCGTACACGGACGAGGAGGCGAGCACGACGACGTCGTGCGCCCACAGATCCTCGATCGCGGCCTGCAGGTTCGCCCGCCGGTCGCCGACGTTCGACCCGAGACCGAGGTAGCCGACCCGCTCGCGATGTTCGCGCAGCGAACTCGCAAGGCCAAGCTTGCTCGGCCCGTTCACGCCTCACCCAGCCGCAGCCGCGCGTGGAGTCGGGCCAGTGGTCGCGGCGCCCACCAGTTCCAGCGCCCGAGCAGCACCATCAGCGACGGCACCAGGAACGTGCGCACGATGAACGCGTCGATCAGCACGGCGAGCGCCGTCCCGACGCCGAGCTCCTTGATGAACACCACCTGGGATGTCGCGAACGCACCGATGGCCACACAGAACAACAGCGCGGCGAACGTGACGATGCGGCCCGTGCGTTCGAGCCCGGTGGCGACCGCCTCGCGGTCGGCCATCCCGGAGTCGCGCGCTTCCTTGATCCGCGTGAGCAGGAACACGCCGTAGTCGGTCGACAGGCCGAAGGCGATCGCGAACAGCAGGATCGGCTGCGTCGACTCCAGCGCACCCTGCGAGTGGTAGTCGAGCACGCTCTCCAGCCTCCCGTCCTGGAAGATCAGCACGAGCAGGCCGAAGGCGGCACTGAGGGTCAGCAGGTTCATCAGCAGCGCCTTGACCGGGAGCACGACCGAGCCGGTCATCACGAACAGGATCGCAAGCGTCGTCGAGCACAGCAGCGCGAGGCCGAGCGGCAGCGATCCGCGCAGCGAGGCCTGCTGGTCCAGGAACGAGGCCGCGCCGCCGCCGACGCGGTGCGGGAACGCGGCGGGCACGCCGCGGACGTCGCGCACGAGCTGCTTGGACTCGTCGGTGAGGCCGTGCGCCTTCCCGACGACGTCGATCCGCCAGCCGTCGCCGGCGCGGACCGGCTCCGGCGGGAGCGCGACGCCCGGGACCTTGCCGATCTGCTCGGCATAGGCACGCACAGCGGCCGCGTCGCCGGTGTGCGCGACCACGTAGATCGGCGTGGTACGGCCGGGAGGGAACTCGGCGTTGACCGCGTCCGCCACCACGCGAGCCGACTTGTCACGCGGCAGGACGTCGGCGTCGACGCCGGTGAACTCGATCCGCAGGAACGGCAGGCCGAGCAGGATCAGCACCGTCGAGGCCACGATCGCGATCGGCGCGGGGCGGCGCATCACGAGCTGCGAGAAGCGGTACCAGGGCCCGGCGCGCACGTGCTCGGCGTCGCGGGTGATCGCGACCTGCCAGCGCTTGAGGCCGAGCGCGTTCACGCGCGGGCCGAGTACGGCGAGCAGCGCCGGCAGCACCGTGAGCGACACCAGCGCGGCGGTCAGCGCCACGAGCGCGCCGCCGTAGGCCATCGAGTACAGGAAGCGCAGATGGAACACGATCAGCGAAGCCATCGCGGCAGCGACGGTCACCGCGCTGAACAGCACGGTGCGGCCGGCGGTCCGCATCGTCGCGTGCAGGGCGGCGCTGCCCGTGCCGCCGGTCGCCAGCTCCTCGCGGAAGCGCGAGACCACGAACAGCGAGTAGTCGATCGCCAGGCCGAGCCCGGCGCCGGTGATCAGGTTGATCGCGAACACCGACATCGGCTCGACGGTGTTCACGAGCCGCAGCCACACGAACGTCACGAGGATCGTCGTGCCGCCGACGATCACCGGCAGCAGCGCCGCGACCGCGCTGCGGAACACGACCAGCGAGAGCAGGAACAGCAGCGGGAAGGCGAGCATCTCGGCCCGCGTGAGGTCCTCCTGCACCTGCTCGGAGACCTGGGCGAACGCGAGCTGGCCGCCGCCGGCGACGACGCCCGGCTCGCGCTCGACGCGGTCCTGCAGCTTCTCGGCCAGCGTGTCGTCGTCGGCGCCGGAACGGAACGTGGCGAGCAGGTAGGTCGAGCGGCCGTCGCGGGAGACCAGCTCGCGCGGGCCGCCGGCGCGGTAGGCGATGACCTCGGCGACGCCGGGGTCGCGCAGCTCACCGGCGACGCGGGCGATCTTCTGCTGGGCCTTGTCAGTGCCGACGGGTGCGCCGAGCCGGACGAGCACGACCATGTCGGGCGCGGCGGACCGGCCGGTCGCGCGCTCGACGTCGCCCCGCGCGAGCACCGACTCCGACTGGTGGTCCTCGAAGTCGTCGTCGGAGCTCAGCAGGCCGACGACGGGGCCGCCGTAGGCGGCGGCGAAGAGGACGAACACGCCGGCCACGATCAGCACGAGGCGGCGATGGTGGTCGGCCAGGCGCGCGAGCGCGTCGAACATCAGCCCGCCTTGAACGACTCCTGCCAGGCGGCGACGACGGGGTTCTCGCCCGCGATCGCCCCGAGGTCCATCGCCGTGACGACGTTCAGGTGCATCCCGTAGGCGAAGAAGCGCCAGATCTCGTCGGGCGGCGCGCCCGACAGCTCCGACACCACGCTGATGACCTCGCCGTACTTGCGCCGGACGTGCTCGCCGATCTCCGGGTCCGAAGCCGCGACGTAGCCCTGCATGAGCATGAACAGCGCGTGGCGGTCGGGCAGCAGCTCGGTCTCGTACGCCTCGCCCATGGCCTCGAGCTTGGCGCCGGGCTCGGCGGCCGCCGCCGCGCGCCGGAAGGCGTCGACGATCTTCTCGCACGCCCGGTCGTCACAGGCGAGGAAGAGCTCCTTCTTCGTGCGGAAGAGGCGGAACAGGTACGGCTGCGAGATCCCGGCGTCCTTGGCGATCGCCTCGGTCGACGTGCCGTGGTAGCCGCCGCGGCCGAAGTGCTCGATGGCGACCGTGAGGATCTCCTCGCGACGCTCGTCGGCAGACTTCCGGCGGGTGGGGGTGGCGGCCATGCCGGTTATGTTAGTGATCTACTTCTCTCAACAAGCTGAGCCGTCCAATGACGGCTAGTCCGCTCTTCGCGCCAGACCTCGACCGAGACCTCTTCCACGGGCAGCGGAATCGGCGGCTCGGGCTTGGAGGCCTTGACCGTGACGCTCTCGGCGCCGAACTGCGAAGCGAGCCGGTCGGCGATCACCGCGCACAGTCGTTCGAGCGTCTTGTAGGAGCGCTGCTGGGCGATCAGGGCGATGACCTGGCAGACCTCGCCGTAGTCGACCGTGTCCTCGACGCGGTCGGTGATCAGCGCGTCGGGCTCGCCGACGTCGAAGCGGACGTCGAGCACCAGCCGCTGGCCGACCTCGCGCTCGGCGGCGGTCACGCCATGGTGTGTGTAGAGCGACAGCCCGACGATCTCGACGGTGACCCCTACCTCGGGGCCCTCTTCGTCCTCGTCGTCGTCGGTCAGGTCGTCCTCGTCGTCGTAGTCCTCGTCGGGATCACGCGCCATTGGCCGAACGTAGCAGCCGTCACCGCGAGCGCGTCGGCCGTCGCGGCCACGTCGTGGACCCGGAACACGCGCGCGCCGCGCTCGAACGCGATCACGCTGGTGGCCACGGTCGCGTACACGCGCTCGGTCACGTCGCGGCCGGTGATGCGGCCGAGGAAGCTCTTCCGGCTCGTCCCGACCACCAGCGGACGGCCGAGCGTCGTGAGCTCCTCGAGGCGTCGCAGCAGCTCGAGATTGTGCTCGAGCGTCTTGCCGAAGCCGATCCCGGGGTCGAGCTGGATCCGCTCCTCCTTGATGCCCGCGTTCGTCGCGACCGTGAGGCGGTCGTGGAGGAAGGCCTTGACGTCGTCGACGACGTCGACGTACTGCGGGTCCTGCTGCATCGTGCGGGGCTCGCCGAGCATGTGCATCAGGCAGCAGTCGACGCCGCGGTCGGCGACGAGCGAGGCGAGGTCGGGATCGTGACGGAAGGCGCTGACGTCGTTGACGTAGCTGGCGCCGGCGTCGATCGCGGCTTCCGCGACCTCCAGCTTCATCGTGTCGATCGAGACCTGGATCGGGAGGTGGAGGCCGGCGATGCCCTCGACGACGGGGATCGTGCGCTCCAGCTCATCGCTCGGCGGGACGGGGTCGGCGCCCGGCCGCGTGGACTCCCCGCCGACATCGATGATCGACGCCCCTTCGCTCGCCAGCCGGCGCGCGTGCGCGATAGCGGCGACGTGGTCCTCGAACGCGCCCCCGTCGGAGAACGAGTCCGGCGTGACGTTGACGACGCCCATGAGCGTGTACGGGAGCATCGAGTCGACGGTAGCCCATGTGTCCATGTCCATGGCCTACCCCTTTGGCCTCGGTGGCTTGCGGCCGATGCGGCTCGCATGGAAGTCCAGGCCCAGGCCGCGTTGAGCATCCTCACGATGACCGTGCAGGGCGCGCACGACGCGCTCCAGCGCGCGCAGAGGTCGCCGGTCCCGGCCGATGCCCCGGCGTCCGCGCACGCCGACGTGATCCTGCAGCTCTCCACGGCTGCCAAGGCGCTGATCACGCCTTCCGCGTCATAGCGGCGACCCAGCCCGGCTTCTCTTCCAGCTGCCGCCACGTGAATCTCCGCACGCCCCAGCCCCGCGTGCTCAGGACGACGTCTCGCTCGCGGTCTGACTCGAACCTCGTCCTGGTGCCGTGGTGCTCGTAGCCGTCGACCTCGACGATCAGCTTTCGGTCTCGCCAGACGAAGTCGACGAGGTAGCCCTCGATGTACGCGTTCACCTCGGGCCTGGGGATGTCGTGATCGCGGCAGAGCTTCAGGAATCTGCGCTCCAGTGCGCTGCGGGTCGGGGCCGGGTCGAAGGTTCGCAACACCGCTTGTAGAGAGGCGGATCTGGCGGCTCGGAGGTCTGTGAAGTCCACCAGGCCGCGGTCGTCGGCGCGGTGGACCAGCTCTTCGAGATCGTCCTTGTTCAGCGTCCGCGAGAGGTCGATGATCGTCCGCGCCACCGTCGTGACCGGCAGCCCTCGCACGGTGGTCACGTCGCGGTCGGTCAGCGTGGCGCTGCGATGCACGCAGATCCCCCTGCGCTTCTTGCGCCCAGGGTCTCCCGGCACCGTCACGTGAATGGCTCCACTCCCCACCCGGCGCAGTTCCCAGACCGCCGGAGCGGTCTGATGACTGAGCACCGCGCCCTCGCCGCACGCCAGCACCGCCGCCATCCAATGCCCCTCGATCCGCAACACGCGATGACCGACCGCGTACACGCCCTGATGCAGTCTCCGCAACCTCTGCATCTCCACCCGCTGACCGATCTCGTTGCGCGTCAACCCCGCACTGACGAGCTGCGCGCGCGACACGACGCCGTACTGCGCGTCCGCAAACCGCGCGATCACCAAGTCGCTGGCGCCTTTTGCTCCCATGGGAAGCTAAAAGGCGCCAGGCACCGAACTTCGCCCCCTCGGGGCGCGGGGCGATAATCGGCGGGTGCCCACCGCGCTCGTGACCGGCGCCAACCGCGGGCTCGGGCTCGAGGTCGCCCGCCAGCTCGCCGCCGACGGCTATGAGGTGCTGGCCGGCGCGCGCGAGCCGGCCAGCGTGCCGGCGGTCGAGGGCGTTCGCGCCGTGCGGCTCGACGTGACCGATCAGCAGACGGTCGGGGCGCTGCGACGGGAGACGGGAGCGCTGGACGTGCTCGTCAACAACGCCGCGATCCACTACGACTCGTGGCAGAGCGTGCTGACCGCGGACCTGGACGTCGTGCGCGAGGCGCTGGAGACGAACGCGCTCGGAGCGTGGCGGGTCGCGGTGGCGTTTGCCCCGCTGCTGCGCGAGAGCCCGCGGGGACGGCTGGTGAACGTGTCGTCGGGCGGCGGCGCGCTCACCGGGATGCGCGACGGCGCGCCGGCGTACTCGATCTCAAAGGCGGCTCTCAACGCGCTCACGCTGATGCTCGCGGACGCGTTGAGGAGGGACGCCGTGCTGGTGAATTCGGTATGTCCCGGTTGGGTGGCGACGGACATGGGTGGCCCGGGAGGACGGCCGGTGAGCGACGGGGCGCGCGGGATCGTGTGGGCTGCGACGCTCCCGGACGACGGTCCGACGGGCGGGTTCTTCCGCGACGGCCGGCCGATCGACTGGTGACGGCCGGCGCGGGAGCGCGCCGAGCGCGATGCCGACGAGGATCGCCGTGCCGCCGAGCATCTGCACGCCGCCGACGACGTCGTGGAACGCCGCGGCGCCGGTCGCCGCCCCGACGAGCGGCTCGAGGTTCACGAACGCGCCCGCGACCTCCGGCGACACCCGCGTCTGGCCCCAGGCGAACAGCCAGAACGCCAGCGCCGTCCCGGTGAGCGCCAGCAGCACGACGGCGACGATCGGCGTCGCGGAGACCGGCGCGGCGGGGAGGCCGTGCACCGCCGCGAACGGCACCGAGAACACGCCGCCCGCGGCGAGCTGGACCGCGGTCACCGCGCCGGCGTCGCGCCCCGCGAGCAGCCGCGGCTGGGCGACGATGAAGGCCGCGGAGCCCGACACCGACGCCAGCACGAGCAGGTCGCCGGTGAGCGACGTGCCGGAGCCGCCGCCGCCCGCGACGAGGCCCACGCCGGCCAGCGCGACCAGCGAGCCCGTCCATGCGGCGGCGGTCGCCGTCCCACGGCCGAGCGCGGCCGCGATCATCGCGACGAGCACCGGCACCGCGCCGACGATCAGCGACGCGTGCGTGACGCTCGTGTGCTGGATGCCCGCGTTCTGGAGCAGGATGACGCCGCCGTAGCCGATCGCGCCGGCCGCGACCACGCCCGGCGAGATCGCCGCGCGCAGTTGCCGGCGCGCGAACAGTCCGAGCAGCGGCGCCGCGACGGCGAAGCGCACGACGGCCAGCCAACCGGCGTCGAGCCACCCCATGCCGAGCTTGGACAGCGGCACGGTGAGGCCCCAGAGGGAGCCGGCGAGGGCGAGCGCAAGGATCGCGTGTGCGGTTGTGCGGCGGCGATTGGACATTTCGATAAGAACATCGGCGGATCAGGAAGAACCTGAACTAGAGTTTGACAATCCGGCAAGTACGCGAAATATTGTTTTGTGAAATGGCGCTTTCGCTTGATTTGATTGACGTCCGGCTGCTCAACGAGCTGCAGGTGGACGCCGACCGCTCGAACGTCGAGCTGGCGCGGCTGGTCGGGCTCTCGCCGGCGGCGACGCTCAACCGCGTGCGGCGGCTGAAGGAGTCCGGCGTCGTGCGCGCGATCCAGGCCCGGCTCGACAGCGCGGCGGCCGGGTTCGCGCTCCAGGTCTACGTCCTGGTCACCCTCGCCGGGCACGAAGAGGCCGCCAACCGCCGCTTCCAGGACGAGGTGCTGAAGCTGCCGCAGGTGATCGCGGCGGACTGGGTGACCGGGGAGGTCGACGCGATCCTGATGGTCGTCGCGCACGACGTGACCGAGCTCCAGCGCGTGCTCCTGCGCCTCTCCACCCGCGGCGGCACCCGGCTGCTCACGCTGCTGCGGCTGGAGGAGCTCAAGCCCAGCTCGCCGCTCCCGCTCGAGCCCACTCGCAACTAGCCCTGTCACAAACGGGGCCGGGAGGGCGAGTATGGGTCACATGCGCGGCGATGATGAGCTGCTCCGGCGTACGCCGAAGGAACCCGAGGCGTTCGGCGAGTTCTACGCGCGACACGAGACCGCGATCCTCGGCTTCATGCTCCGGCGGACCGGAGAGCCCGAGCTCGCGGCCGACCTGACCGCCGAGACGTTCGCTGCCGCGCTCGTCTCCGTCCGGCGCTACAAGCCCGGCCCGGCACCCGCCGCCGCCTGGCTGTACGGCATCGCCCGCAACGTCCTCGCGCGCAGCGTCAAGCGCCGGCAGGTCGAGGACCGCGCGCGCCGCAAGCTCTCGATGCCGCCGCTCCCGCTGACCGACGAGCTGCTCGACCGCGTCGAGCGGCACGCCGGTGACCAGCGGGTCGAGCAGCTGCTCGCCAAGCTCAGCCCCGAGCAGGCGCAGGCGATCCGGGCGCGGGTGATCGCCGACGTGCCGTATCCGGAGATCGCGGCCGCGCTGCGGTGCTCCGAGTCGGTCGTCCGCCAGCGCGTGAGCCGCGGGCTCGCCGTCCTACGCGAGGAGGCCTCGTGACCGAGTTCCCCGAGCTCCAGCAGGCGCTCGTCCACGCCGCCCGCCATCGCCGGCGCACGCCCCGGGTCGCGCGCCCGCTGGTCATCGCCGTCGCGTGCGCGGCGATCGCCGCGGCGGTGCTGACGATCACCCGCGAGCCGAACGACGAGCGCGCCGCCAACCCCACCATCGATCCACTGACGAAGTACGCGGTCTTCCAGCGCGCCGGGACGCGGGCGGACCTGCCCGCCTCGGCCGTGGCGGGGATGCCCGGCCTGCGCATCGACGCGACGCGACTCGTGGAGCGCAGCGGGCCGTGGCGCGTGTACCTCGTCGCGGGCACGCTCGACGGCCGGCGGTCGCTGTGCGCGTTCGCCGTCATCGCTGAACGGGCCCGCTTCGGCTGCGATCCGGCGGGCACGGTGCACGCGTACGGGTTCGCGCCCAGCGACGGCGACCCGGGCGGCATCGTGGTGACGGCGCCCGACGGCGTCGACCAGATCGAGGTCACCTTCGACGGCGAGAGCTTCGGCACCAGCGTCGTGGACAACGCGGCGCTCGTGCGGGTTGAGCCCTGGCCCGCGGGGAAGGGCGCGGTCACGTGGACCGACGCCGGAGGCACGCGGCACGACGCGCCGCTCAAGTCGGGGCCGCCGCCCGGCGGGGGTTGACAGCGGGGACTTTACCGGTATAGTCATTACCGGTAAAGATGAGCACCAAGCACGTCACTCTCGCCACGATCGCCGAAGCCGTCGGCGTGTCGCGCATGACCGTCTCGAACGCGTACAACCGGCCCGACCAGCTGTCGCCGGCGCTGCGCGAGAAGATCCTCGAGGCGGCCCGCGAGCTCGGCTACGGCGGCCCCGACCCGGTCGCCCGCACGCTCAAGCGCGGCGCCACCGGCTCGGTCGGCGTCGTGCTCGACTACGCGCTCACCACGGCCTTCACCGACCCCGCGACGGTCCAGTTCCTCCATGGCATCGCGGCCGGCTGCGAGGAGGCCGCGCGCGGTATGTCGCTCGTCCCGCGCATCGAGGGGCTGGACGCGAAGCTCGTCGGCTCAGCGCTGGTCGACGGCTTCGTCGCCTACTGCGTGCCGGAGGACGACCCGCGCTGGGACGCCATCCGCGCCCGCAAGCTGCCCTTCACGCGCGTCGACTTCAAGCCCGACCCCACCACGCGCAACGTCAACATCGATGACGAGGGCGCCGCCCGCGAGGTCGCCGAACTGCTGATCGCGCTCGGGCATCGCCGCTTCGGGATCGTCATGACGCAGGCGGATCCAGGCGCCACCGCCGTCGAGGCCCAGCAGCGCGCCGTCTACTTCGTCGAGTCCGCCCGGCTGGCCGGCTGGCGCGCCGCGATCGAGGCCGCCGGCATCGAGTGGGAGACGATCCCGGTCGCCGGCGCGCTCGGCCATGGCCGCGACGTCGGCCGCGCCGCCGGCGCCAGGCTGCTCGATCGCGCCGAGCGGCCGACCGCGATCCTCGCGCTCTCCGACCTGCTCGCGATCGGCGTGCTCGACGCCGCCGCCGAGCGCGGCGTCTCCGTCCCCGCCGAGCTGTCGGTGGCCGGCTTCGACGACATCCCCGGCGCCGCGACCGCCACTCCGGCCCTCACCACCGTCAGTCAGCCCCACCATCGCAAGGGCGCCGAGGCCGTCCGTCTCCTTCTCGCAGACGACCCGGCGCAGAACGTCCTCCTCCCCACCGAGCTCGTCGTCCGAGCTTCGACCGGTCCCGCTCCCCGAAAGGAGTCCTCCCCATGAACGGTCAGCCCACCGCCATCTTCATGGCCGTCGAATCCACCCGCCGCAAGGCGCACGAGCCGCCGCGTGAGGCCAGGCCGCGTCGCCCGCGCCGCGCGACGGCGCGAGCGCTGCAGGCGATCGCCGTCCGGCTCGACCCGGGCGTCGTGCAGGAGCCTCAGCTGAGCTGAGGCTTGTCCGGCCCGATCCCGCGAGTCTCGGCCGCGCCGCCGGCGAGGCCGGGACGCGGGAGGGGCCGCGGCGGGGCCGGCGTGGCCGCACCGGGCAGCTCCGGGCGCTCGGGCGCGCCGGTCACCGGCGGCGCCTCGTCGCCGAAGACCTCTTCCTCGGTCTTGCCCTCGAGCAGCGCCTCGAACTGCTCGCGCTCGATCGTCTCGCGCTTGAGCAGGACCTCCGAGATCGTCTTCAGCGACTCGCGGCGCTCGCTCAGGATGTCCTTCGCCTGCTGGTGCGCGCCTTCGACGATGCGGCGGATCTCGTCGTCGATCTCGCGCGCGATCTCGTCGGAGTAGTCGGGCTCGGCCGAGAACTCGCGGCCCAGGAACGGCATCCCGTGGTCGTGGCCGAACACGCGCGGCCCGAGCTTCTCGCTCATGCCGAAGCGCATGACCATCTGCTTGGCGGTCGCGGTGACCTTCTCGAGGTCGTTGGACGCGCCGGTGGTGATCTCGCCGAAGACGATCTCCTCGGCGGCGCGGCCGCCGAGCGTCATCGCCATCGTGTCGGTCAGCTCGGCCTTGGTGGTGAGGAACTTGTCCTCGGCCGGCAGCGAGATCGTGTAGCCGAGCGCCTGGCCGCGGCTGATGATCGAGATCTTGTGGACGGGGTCCGAATGCTCGAGGTAGAACCCGACGATCGCGTGGCCCATCTCGTGATAGGCGGTGATCAGCCGCTCCTTCTCGCCCATGACCCGGGTCTTCTTCTCCGGGCCGGCGACCACCCGCATGATGCCCTCTTCGAGCTCGATCTGGGTGATCTCCTTCTTGCCCGTGCGGGCGGCGAGGAGCGCGGCCTCGTTGACGAGGTTGGAGAGGTCGGCGCCGGTGAAGCCCGGGGTCTGGCCGGCCAGCACGTCGAGGTCGATCACCTTCGCCAGCGGCTTGCCGCGCGTGTGGACCTCGAGGATCTTGCGGCGGCCGAGGCGGTCCGGGCGGTCGACGGTGATCTGGCGGTCGAAGCGGCCGGGACGGAGCAGCGCCGGGTCGAGGATGTCGGGCCGGTTGGTGGCCGCGATCATGATGATGTTGTCCTTGGCCTCGAAGCCGTCCATCTCGACGAGCAGCTGGTTGAGCGTCTGCTCGCGCTCGTCGTGACCGCCGCCGAGGCCGGCGCCGCGGTGGCGCCCGACGGCGTCGATCTCGTCCATGAAGATGATGCAGGGCGAGTTCTGCTTGGCCTGCTCGAACAGGTCACGCACGCGCGAGGCGCCGACGCCGACGAACATCTCGACGAAGTCAGAGCCTGAGATCGAGAAGAACGGCACGCCCGCCTCGCCGGCCACGGCGCGTGCCAGCAGCGTCTTGCCGGTGCCCGGAGGCCCGTACAGCAGCACGCCCTTCGGGATCCGCGCGCCGAGCGCCTGGAACTTCTTGGGGTTCTCGAGGAACTCCTTGATCTCGTGCAGCTCCTCGACCGCCTCGTCGGCGCCCGCCACGTCGCGGAACGTGATCTTCGGCGAGTCGACGGACAGCCGCTTGGCGCGCGACTTGCCGAACGACATCACCTTCGAGCCGCCGCCTTGGACCTGGTTCATGAGGAAGATCCAGAACCCGATGAAGATCAGGAACGGCAGCACGTACGTCAGCAGCGAGAGGATCACGCTCGACCGCGCGGGCCGCACGTCGAAGTTGGAGATGCTGCCCGCGCTCTCGGAGGCGCGCAGCTTGTTGACCAGGACGTCCGAGTAGTCGATCGGGTAGCCGATCTCGTACTTCTTGCCGTCCACGCGCGTGACCTGGACGGAGTTGTCCTTGGTGTCGAGGACGACCGACTTGATGCGATCGGTCGAGCTGGTCTGGTTCGGCGGCGTGTCCAGCTGCGTCAGGAACTGCGAGAACGTCGTCTTGTCCGCCTTGTCACCTTGCGAGATCAGCTTCGAGGCGAAGAACGCCAGGATGATCACGATGATGATCGGGAATGCGGCGCTCTTGAAGAAACGGGTCATGGGCGCACCCGCGGGACGGGAGCGAGGCTGAAACTGCTGGACAAGTGGGTCAAGGCTACCAGTGGTCGAGAGCGGGACCGGAAGCTGCCGAGTGTGGTCGCGCTTCCTATGGATCTCCTAATCGGCACGGAATGCCGTCTATTCCGCTTTATTCCGCAATTCCCATCAAAGTCGCGACATACGGCAGGTTCCGGTAGCGCTCGTCGTAGTCGAGCCCGTACCCGATCGCGAACTTGTCGGGGATCTCGAAGCCAACGTAGCGTGCTGGAGTCTCGACCTTGCGCCTTTCCGGCTTCGTCAGCAGCGCGCAGACCTCGATCGAGGCCGGATTGCGGGCCTCCAGCGTGCGCATGAGGTACTGCAGCGTGAGCCCCGAGTCGACGATGTCCTCGACGATCAGGACGTTGCGGCCCTCCAGCGGGGCGTCGAGGTCCTTGAGGATCCGCACGACGCCGCTCGAGTCCGTCGACGAGCCGTACGACGACACCGCCATGAAGTCGACCTCGCACGGGATGTCGAGCTCGCGCATGAGGTCGGCGAGGAAGAAGACGGCGCCCTTGAGGACGCCGATCAGCAGCAGGTCGCGACCCATGTAGTCGCGCGAGACCTCGGCCGCCATCTCCTTGATGCGGTGCTGAAGCTCGTCCGCCTGAACGAGGATCTCCCCGATGTGCTCGTCCTGCAGCAAGGCCGAGCAGTCTAGGGCCAGCTGAGACGGACCCGCCGGTTCGTCGCGCGCGTGGCGGCGAAGCGCTCGCCCGTGGCGACCCCTGGGACCCAGGCGATCTCGTCGCCCGCGAGCACGATCGGTACCACGGCGCGCTGCTCGCGCGGGACCTTGCGGTCGGTGAACAGGTCCTGCAGCGCGCGGCTGCCGCCGAGCCCGAGCGGGCGCATCCGGTCGCCGGCCTGCCACGGGCGGACGGCGAGCGCCGGGCCGAGGCGGTCGGCGTCGAACGGGCCGTCGGCGGCCTCCTCGCAGGTCAGCCGGCCGGCGCCGTAGGCCACGCTCCCCGGCACGGTCAGGACCGCGGGCCGCGGCGGATCGGGCGGTCCGTGGTCGAACCGCAGCTGCCCGTACTCGGCGACCGCCCGCAGGCCGCCGCCGAGGTCGAGCGTCTGCGTGCCGTGGCGGCTGAGCGCCAGGATCTCCGGCAGGCGGGCACCGACCGGCGCACCGGCCATCTCCACGATCGTCAGGCGGGCGAGGGCGGGCGGCAGGGCGGCCAGCGCGTCGAGGTCGGGCTCGGGCGCGACCAGATCGTCGAGCACCTTCGCCTCGTCGCGCAGGATCTCCAGCGTGCGGAGGATGTTGGCGTCGGCCGCGGGGTGGAGCGCTCGCAACGCGGGCAGCAGCTCGTGGCGGACGCGGTTGCGAGCGAAGTCGAGCGATGCGTTGGTGGGGTCCTCGCGCCAGGTCAGCCGGCGCTCGGCGCAGTACGCCGTCACCTCCTCGCGGGTGCAGTCGAGCAGCGGCCGGACCAGCCGGCCTTCGCGCGCCGGCATGCCGAGCAGCGCTCGCCGCCCCGGCGAGGCGGCCAGCCGGTACAGCACGGTCTCGACCTGGTCGCTCGCCGTATGCCCCGTGGCGATCAGGCCTTCGTGCTTCGAGGCCTCGGCGTAGCGGACCTCGCGCGCCCAGGCCTGGACGTTCCCGGTCGGCGGGCCGGCTCGGTGGACGTGCAGCGGCACGCCGAGCCGCGCGCACAGCTCGGTGCAGAACGCCTCGTCGCCATCCGCCGACTCGCGCAACCCGTAGTTGACGTGCAGTGCCGTGACCGGACCGGCATGCCGCACGGCGAGATCGAGCAGGCAGACCGAGTCGCGCCCGCCCGAGAGGAGCACGACCACCGGGCCGCTGAGCAGCGCCGTATTCACGCGGGGCTTGCCAGGAACAGGTCCGTCGCCTCCTTGAACCCCTTCAGCTTGACGTTGCCGATCGGTTCGAACGCCAGGTGCGCTCCGGCGGCCTCCACCACCTCGCGCGTGACCAGCACCTCACCGCCGGCCGCGCGGGCGCCGACGCGCGAGGCGAGGTTGACCGCGCGGCCGTAGTAGTCGCCGTCGCGATACAGCGCGTCGCCGCTGTGGATGCCGATCCGCGGCAGCGGCCGCCGCCCCACGTTGAGCGCCTGGAAGCCGACCGCCCAGTCCACCAGCGCCGACGGGTCCGCGCCCACGACCATCACCTCGTCGCCGATCGTCTTGATCACGCGCGCGTCGTCGGGGAGCGTGACCTCGACCGACTCGACGAACCGCTCCACGATGTCGACCGCCTGCTCCTCCCCCGCCTCCTCGGTCAGCTTCGTGTAGCCCGCGAGATCGGCGAACGCGATCCCGACGCGCAGGCGCCCGAGCTCGTCCCCGGCGCCCTCGAGCTCCAGGTGGCCGACGACGTCCTGGCCGACGAAGTGCTGGAGCGCACGGTGGTGGACGCGGTCCATGATCGGCGAGGCGAGCGGGAGCAGCTCGGCGGCGAGGCCCTCCATCGCCTCGGCGATCTCCAGGCCGCCGGCGCCGTCGCGCATCAGCGGCTCGTGCACGAACAGGTGGAAGAGCTTGACCTCGGTGTCGGCGATCCGGGCGAGCGCCTGGCCGTAGACGCGCACGAGCTGGAGGAAGGCGACGAGCGGGAAGCCGGCATCGAGGACCCTCGCCATGTAGCGGAGCAGCTGGAGGTCCTCCTCGCCGATCCCCTCCAGCGATTCGGCCGAGAACCCGGCGGCGCTCCAGATGCGCTCGATCAGCGCGGGCTCGAGGCCGGTCTCCTTCGCCGCCTCCGCGAGCGTGCGCGTGCGCGCGGGCGCCGGGAACAGGTCTTCGAGGTAGCCGAACGCGAGCCGGCCCGAGTGCGCGGCCTCGCGCAGCCGGCCGAGCGAGTACCCGCGCTCGCGCAGGCGCGCGACCATGCGCGCGTGGGCCACCGCGGCGGGCGTCCAGCGGCCGTTGTCGATCGGGACGATCCCATCCCTGACCCAGCGGCGGAGGGTGGCCGGCGACACCTCGAGCCGGCGGGCAACGTCGCTGAGCGTCAGATCCGGCATGACCCCGAAGATGAAAGCGGCGGGACCGCGGTCGTGGTCCCGCCGCCTGCGGGCAATGCGGCCCGCTGCCTCGGCCGGCGGCGTTCGTCCGAAGGCGACGCCTTGCGGGTGACCCTGCGGCCCCCCACTTCCCGACCTATTGCCTGGTCCGGGTGCCGCACGTAATAGCGCGGGATTCGGTGGGTGTCAAACCACCGTGACCGAGCCCGAACACTCACACGACGAGGTGCGGATACTCCTCCTTCAAGAAGTCCCTGTAACGGGCGTAGATCGGCTTCGTGATCGGGATCAGGCTGAGCGCGGCCTTCACGTCGCCGCCCGATTTGATCCGCCGGCGGGCGAGCGCCATCGCGATGTTCTCCTTGCCCTGGAAGTACCGGTTGGCGATCTCCGACGACATCTCCATCTTGACCTTCGGCTTCCAGTCGACGTCGTCGGTCCACTCCCAGTGCAGGTCGCCGTCCTCGCCCGACTGCGCCGCCCGGATATTCACGACGAGGTCCACGTCCGGGAACTCGAACCGTTGCGGGACGTCGGCGTCGCGCAGCTTCGGGCCCATGTCCGGGTCTTCGCTCATCGCCGAGAAGATCCAGTCCATGATCGTGCGGAACTCCTTCGGCGATGAGAACTCGGCGCCCATGGTTCAGGAGGAGGACGAGCCGGAGGAGCCGGTCGAGCGCGGGCGGGTGGTGGAGCGCTTGCTCGTCGACCGCGACCGCGTGCTCGCCGGCTTCGTGGCGGACCGCTTCGTGGCCGTGCTGCGCGACCGGGACGTCGTGCCGCTGCTCTTGGCGCGGCTGGCTGCAGGCTTCGCGGCCGTCGACTTCGCCGCGGTGCTGCGCGACCGGGTCGTCGCGGTCTTCGTGGCCGTCGTCCGCGATGGGCGGACGGCGCTCGTCGCCCTGCCCTCGAGAGCAGCGACGCGCTTTTTCAGGCTCGCCACCTCGGCCTTGAGATCGTCGAGGACCTTCAGATCCCCCATGGCGTCGCGGAAGCGGGCGGCGGCGTGGGCGACCTCGTCGACCAGATCGCGGCCGCGCTTCTGCGCGCCGCTCGTGCCTTCGCCCGTCGCCTTCAGCGTGCGCTCGACAGCGCTGCGGACCGCTTCCACCGGGTCCGTCGCGCCGGAGCCCTTCTTGTCCTTCTTCTTCTTGTCCTTCTTGGCCATGGCGCGAGTCTAATCTGAGTCGGCGTGTCGAGACCGATCCATCTTCGCCCTCACGCCGACGTCGCCGAGCGCGTACTGCTGCCCGGTGACCCCGGTCGTGCGCTGCGGCTCGCGCAGCAACTGCTCGACGCGCCGAAGATGCTCAACCACCACCGTGGCCTGTGGGGGTACACGGGCGCGGCCGCCGACGGCGCGCCGCTGACCATCCAGAGCACAGGGCTGGGCGGCCCGAGCGCGGCGATCGTGACCGAGGAGCTGATCGCCCTGGGCGCCCGGCGGCTCGTGCGCGTGGGGACCTGCGGCGCGCTCGCCGACCTGCCGCTGGGGTCGCTGCTGATCGCCGACGCGGTGCTGGCCCGGGACGGTGTGAGCCGCGCCTTGGGCGCGGCCGAGGAGCTGGTCGCCGACGCGGAGCTGCTCGCCGCGCTGGCCGCGGCGGGGAACGGCGCCGCGCGCGGGCGGGTGGTGTCCACCGACCTGTACTACGGCGCCGAGGTGTCCGGCGACGCGCTCGCCGCCGATCTGACCACGGCCGCGGTGCTCGCCGTCGCCGCGAAGCACGGCGCGGCGGCGGCCTGCGTGCTCGCGGTCAGCGAGCGGGCGGGCGAGCGGCTCGACCCCGACGGCATCGAGGCGGTCGAGGTCGAGCTCGGTCGCGTGGGCGCGGCCGCGCTGTCTCCCTAGGCCGGCCTCCGGCCACGCCGCCTAAGCCCAGAAGTCGTCGTGGCCGATCGACTCGGCTCGGATGTCGTCGACCTTGGTGGAGACCATCAGGAAGGCGGCCTCCGAGTCCGAGTCGTTCCGCGCGGCGCGGGGCGTCCCGGCAGGGATCAGCACGGCGTCTCGCGGGCCGAGCGTCAGGACCTCGTCCCCGAGCTTGATCGTGAGCTCGCCTTCGAGCACGAAATAGAGCTCCTCGATCGTGCGGTGGCTGTGTCCGCGGGTGGGATCGCCGCCGGGCGGCACGTGCGCCATGCCCGGCTCGAGCACGCGCACGTTCGCGGCGAGCTGGTCGGAGCCCATCGGACGGGCGTAGCCGAGAAAGGCTCCCGGATGCTCGCCCGTGTAATCGGGCGCGTCGGCGGCGCGCAGGATCGTGTAGTCGCTCACGCCTTCTTCTTGGCGGGGCTGCGGCGACGCGCGGGCGTCGAAGCCGCCTCGTCGACCTTCAGGCGCTCCTGCTCGCGGGGCAGCGGCGCGGGCTTGGCGTCGAGCGCGGACGCCAGGTTGGAGATCTCGATCGTCAGCGTCGAGAGCTGGCTCTCGAGTGAGGACAGCCGATCGTCGAGAGCGCCGGCCGGGGCGGCGGCCACCCGCTGCTCGAGCCGGTCGACGGCCTCCTCGATGCCCTCCATCCGCTGCGACACCGACCGCAGTCGGCGGGTGAGGCGCTCCATGTCGGCGGCGGACGGGAGGTTCAGCGCCCCCATCGCGGCCTCCTGCGCCTGGACGGCGCGTTCGCGCGCATCGAAGGCTCGGGCGATCGCCGAGTTCACGAGCGGGTTCTCGAGGAGCTCCTGGGCGAGCTTGCCCAGCGCGTCCTCACCTTGACGGGCGAGCCGGTCTCGCAGCCCGCTCGGGGGGGTCTCATCATCCATCGGGTCCCTTTCTGAGGCGTGCGTGTGATGAAACCTAGCGTTTAGGACCTCCGCTAGGCTGCCATAACTAGGTGGGCCGCCACGGCCGCGCCGTTGACGGCGGATCAGAGGGGGAAGCACCGCCGCACCTAAGGCTCAACTCGAGGGTTATCCCATACGAAAGTTGGTCGCGCGGTGGCGAATTACCGCAAGACAATGGGCGTTTAACCGTTCGAGATTGCGTCAGGCCCCATGCGACCGATAGCCTCACCGACACTTCAGAGGGTCCAACCCGCGGCGATCGAGGGATGTCGAGACCATGCCGTGGGCGCGGGAGGGGGCCCGTACCCGGGATGAATAGCCGCAAGCTGCTAGGGATCGCGCTCGCCGCTACCGCGCTCTACGCGGGGGTGCTCGTTGCGAGCGCATCGGCCGAGCTGCATCGCGTGCAGGTGACGCTGGTCACCGGCCAGGTGCTCACGGTCACCGTCGACGTGCCCGCGGGCACGCCGGTCCAGCAGGTGCAGATCCCCGGTCTGCCGGCCCCGGTCCAGAACATCGTCGACCTCGGTCCGGTGGCGACGCCGACGCCGATCCCGACGCCGACCGTGCCGAAGGTCCCCGACCTTCCCGACGTCAAGGTCCCCAGCGTGCCGACGCCGGGCAACCAGCACGGCGGCGGTGACCACTCCAAGGACGGCGGCGGCAACACCGGCGGCGGCAACGGCTCGACGCAGACCCAGGTCCCGACGCCGGACGAGAACGCGGTCAACCGCGCCGACGGCAACGTGCGCTCCGGCGCCGGCCGCGCGAAGGACAAGGCCCGGGACACCGTCGACTCCACGACGGGCACCAATCCGGACGGCTCGCCGAGCCCGGCCAACCCGACCTTCTCGCTGTCCACGCCCGGGCCCGCGCGTATCGGTGTGCCGAACTTCTTCATCAACAAGTTCCGCATCCCGCCGTTCCTGCTCCCGATCTACCAGGCCGCCGGCATCCAGTACGGCGTGCGCTGGGAGGTCCTGGCCGCGATCAACGAGATCGAGACCGACTACGGGCGCAACCTCAACGTGAGCACCGCGGGGGCCGTCGGCTGGATGCAGTTCCTGCCCTCGACCTGGCGGCTGTACGGCGTCGACGCCAACGGCGACGGCGTCAAGGACCCGTACAACCCCGTCGACGCGATCTTCGCCGCCGCGCGCTACCTGCGCGCCGCCGGCGCCGACACCGACATCCGGCGCGCGGTCTTCGCCTACAACCACGCCGACTGGTACGTCGACTCCGTCCTGCTCCGCGCGCAGGTGATCGGCGGCCTGCCCTCCAACCTCGTCGGCTCGCTCACCGGCCTCACGCAGGGCCGCTTCCCGGTCCAGGCGCGCGCGACGTACGCGGGCCAGCTGAAGAGCAAGACGAAGAAGGTGCGCCAGGGCAACGCGGCGATGCTCGTCGAGTCGACCAACCGCCGCGGCATCAAGATCTTCTCGCGCGACGGCGCGCCGGTCGTCGCCGTCAACGACGGCCGCATCGTCGCCATCGGCACCACCAAGCGGCTCGGCAACTACATCAAGCTGCAGGACGTCTACGGCAACACGTACACGTACGGGCACCTGCAGCGGATCGCCAAGCGCTACCCGGTGCCGAAGCTCCAGCCGGCCACCCAGCAGGAGGACGAGGCCCAGCTTCCGCAGCGCGACGCCGCCCCGTCGCAGCCGGCGTCCGACACCGCGAAGCCGGCCACCAAGACGCCGAGCCGCCGGCTCGCCGCCAAGGCCGCGCCGAAGGGCCGCAAGGACGCGAAGCCGGCCCCGGCGACCAAGGAGCGCCTGTTCGCCAACCCGACGCGCCCGAACGCGTCGGCCGCCGGCGGCGCCAACCAGGAGTTCCAGCGCACCGGCCGGATCGACGGCGTCGAGTCGTTCGAGGGCTACTACTCGCGGATCCTCGGGCTCGACCGCAAGGACGTCGCAGCTCAAGCGCCTGCGCCCCGGCGCCCGCGTCGTGGCCGGCACGATCCTCGGCCGCCTCGGCAAGCTCGACAGCCGCGCGCCGTACCTGAAGTTCGAGATCCGCCCGGCCGGCCGCGGCGCCCCGCGCGTGGATCCGAAGCCGATCCTCGACGGCTGGAAGCTGCTCGAGTCGACCGCGATCTACCGCGCCAACGGCAAGAACCCCTTCTTCGGCGCCGACGCCGACAACCCGTCGATCGGCCAGATCCTGCTGATGAGCAAGGAGGCGCTCGCCCGCCACGTGCTCGACAACCCGCAGATCGACATCTACGAGTGCGGCCGCCAGGACATCCGCGCGGGCCAGATCGACCGCCGCGTGCTGGCGACCCTCGAGTTCCTCGCCGCCTCCGGCCTGCGGCCGACGGTGTCGACGCTCAAGTGCGGCCACAGCTACCTGACGACGTCGGGCAACGTGTCCGAGCACACCACCGGCACAGCCGTCGACATCGCCGCGATCAACGGGATCCGGATCCCTCGGCCACCAGGGCAAGGGCTCGATCACCGAGATGACGATCCAGCGCCTGCTGACGCTGCAGGGCACGATGAAGCCGCACCAGATCATCTCGCTGATGCAGTTCTCGGGGACCGACAACACGCTCGCGATGGCCGACCACGACGACCACATCCACGTCGGCTTCCGCCCGCTGTTCGGGACCAACTCCAAGGAAGCGCGCCAGATCAACGCGATCCTCAAGCCGAAGCAGTGGATCAAGCTGATCAACCGCCTGGGCGAGATCGACAACCCGACGGTCCGCCGCACGCCGTCGAAGTACGCGGTGCCGACTCGGAGCTCCGAGTCGCACAAGGGCGAATAGACCGCCCTGGCCCGGTTCGGGTTCGTGCAGTGGGAGTTCCCGGGGCGCGTCGGCCCCGAGCCCGGACGCTACGTCGCGCGCCGGTTCGCCGGTGACGACGTGCGTGCGGTCCTGGTGATCGGCGGGCTCGACGCACCGCGGCGCCTCGGCTGCGGCGCCGGGTGCGCCGTGCCGAACCCGGCCCGCCGGGCGCGGTCGAGGTCACGCGCGCGACCGTGATCGACGCTGAACCTCTAGGTGAGCTGGAGTCTGCCGACGCGTGGCTGGCGCGGGCCTGCGGGGCCGACTCGGCGCGCGTCGTCGCCGACGCGCTGTTCGTGCTCAACCAGGCGGTGGCCGCGCCAGCGGCTCGCCGCCGCGCGACCCGTGGCTGCCCGACGCCGACCCCGCCCGCGCGCTGGTCTGCCGGGTCGGCTACGGGACCGGCGAGCAGGTCGCCGACGGCGACTGGGAGTCGGCCCGCGAGCTGCCGCCTCCGGCTGCGCGGCGCACGATGTTCGCGCCGCAGGAGCGGCTGGCGGCGCTGCTCGGCGGGCGCGAGGTCGCGCTGGCGTGCGAGGAGCTCGCGCTGCGCGCGCGGGGCGATCTCGAGCACGGGCGCCCGCGCGAGGCCGCGCTGCAGCTGTCGGTGGCGCTGGACGCTGCGCTGGCCGAGCTCGAGGGCTGGCGCGAGCAGCTCGGCGACCGGCTGGACGAGCTGGCGGGGCTCCGGAGCGCCGTCGCCGCGGCGGCGCAGGCCGCGCTCGCGGGTGGTCTCGACGACGACACGGTGGCGGCGGTCGACGCGGCGCTGGGGCGGCTCGAGGCGGCACTCCGGGCTCGCACTGCGGCTGGGTAGGGCGGCGAGGGGCGTCGGCCGCGGCGACGAACCGTGGCAAGTTCCTGCCCGCTCAGGGCGCATGAACTTGCCGACCTTCGCATCCGCCTCCCTCAATGCCCGGGGTTCAGCGCCTCCATCAGCGTCCGCATCTCGTCCTCCACGTCACCGCCCAACCGCACGGCGGCGAAGCGGTCGAACGGCGTCGTGCCCATCGTGATCACGGCGATCTGGCCGCCCGCGTCCAGAGTGATCTCAGGCAGGCCGGCGGCCGGATAGACCTCCAGCGACGAGCCGACGCAGAGCATCAGGTCGGCGCGCGCGGCGAGGTCGCTCGCGCGCGTCATCGCCGTCTCGTCGAGCATCTCGCCGAACAGGACGACGTCGGGCTTGAGGGGCTCGCCGCAGTCGCAGCGCGGCACGCCGTCGGCGGCCGCGTCGAGCCGGCGCCGCGTCTCGGCGAGCGGGTAGCGGGACCCGTCGACCTGGCAGGAGGCGGACGCGATCGGAGCCGTGGATCTCGATGACGTCGCGCGAGCCGGCCGCCGCGTGGAGGCCGTCGATGTTCTGCGTGATCACGGTGATGCCGAGCTCGGCGAGCGCGCGGTGGGCGCCGTTCGGCTCCTTGCCTTCGAGCAGCGCGAAGCGCTCGCCGTAGAACCCCCAGAAGCGCGCCGGGTCGACGCCTCCAGACGGAGATGTGGGCGACCTCCATCGGGTCGACGTTCTCCCACAGCCCAGAGCCCGGCGACCGGAAGTCGGGGATCCCGGACGGCACCGACATGCCCGCCCCCGTCAACGCGACGATCGACCTCGCCGAGCGGATCAGCTCGGCGAGGCGATCGTGACCGGAGCTCACTTGCCCTTGAACTCCGGACGTGCGCTTCTGCAGGAAGGCGCCGATGCCCTCGCGCGCGTCCTCGGACGCGAAGACCGACGCGAACGCCTCCTTCTCCGCGGCGATGCCGTCGTCGAGGTCGCCCTGGTGCGAGGCGCGCTTGATGGCCTCGAGCGCGAGCGGCGCCTGCTGCGTGTACTTGCGCGCCCACGCCAGAGCGGTGTCGAACAGCTCGTGGTCCGGCACCAGCCGGTTCACGAGGCCGTACTCGAACCCCTCTTCGGCGGAGATCGGCTCGCCGGTCGTGTTCATCTCCAGCGCCTTGGCCGCGCCGACCAGCCGCGGCAGCCGCTGGGTGCCGCCGAAGCCGGGGATGATCCCGAGGTTGATCTCCGGCTGGCCGAACGACGCGGAGTAGCCGGCGAGGCGCACGTCGCACGCCATGGCGATCTCGCAGCCGCCGCCGAACGCCAGGCCGTTGACGGCCGCGATGGTCATGATCCGCGACTTCTCCCAGTCCCGGAACAGCTCGTGCGCGCGGTTGAGCAGCTCGCGGCCGCCGGCCTCGTCGAGCGAGGTGAACGCCTTGATGTCGGCGCCGGCGCAGAACAGCGCCGGGTTCGGGGAGGCGATGATCATCGCCTTCACGCCGCTGCCCTCGATCGAGCGCCAGGCCGTCTCGAGCGCCTCGATCACGTGCGGGGCGAGCGAGTTGGCGGGCGGGTTGTCGAGCCACAGGATCGCGATCTCGCCGCGCGTGTCGAGCTTGACCGGCGCGGTCTCGTAGCCCTCGTCGGGCTGCGGGTAGGGGTAGAAGCCCTGGCCGCTCTTGGCGCCGAGCCGGCCCTGGGCGACGAGGCGCCGGAGCACGAGCGGCGGCTCGAAGCCCTCGCCCCACTCGTCCTCGGCCTTCTCGAGCGCGGCCAGCACGTCGTCGAGTCCGCGGAAGTCCGCCCGGGCGAACGGCCCGGGGATCATGCCCGTGCCCATCATCAGGCCGAGGTCGATGTCGCGGACGCCGGCGATGCCCTCCTCGAGCACGAGGCAGGCCTCGACCAGCGCCTTGAGCTGGAAGCGATCGGCGATCCGCTCGTCGATCTGCGCGCTCGTCTCAGGAGTGCTCATAGAAGCCCTTTCCGGTCTTGGCGCCGAGGTCGCCCGCCTCGAGCTTGGACTCCATGCCGCGATGGACGTAGAAGCGGTCGCCGTAGGCCTCGCGCATGTCGCGCGCGACCTTCACGACCGTGTCCAGGCCCGACATGTCGGCGACCCGGAACGGCCCCATCGGCATCTGGGCCTTCTCGCAGATGAACTTGTCGAGCTCCTCGACGTCGATCCCGGTCTCGTCCTGGTAGCGCCAGATCTCGCTCGCGGTGGAGACGAGGATGCGGTTGACCACGAAGCCGGGGCACTCGTGGCAGCGGACCGCCATCTTCTTGATCGCCTGGGCGAAGTTGGCGGCGGCCTGGGCGGTCTCCGGCGAGGTGTCCTCGCCCTCGATCACCTCGATCAGCCGCATGTACGACGCCGGCCAGAAGAAGTGGAAGCCGACGACCTTGTCGGGCCGGTTGGTGGCGTCGCCGATCTCGGTGATCGACAGGCCCGAGGTGTTGGAGGCGAGGATCGCGTGGCCGGGCGTCGCGGCGTCGAGCTCCGCGAACACGGCGTGCTTGATCTCCATCTTCTCCGGCACGGCCTCGATGACGAAGTCGACGTCGCCGAACTCGTCGTAGTCGGTGGTGCCGGTGATGCAGCGAGAGCGTGCGGTCCGCCTGGGCGGCCGCGTCCTCCTCCGAGAGCTTCCCCTTCTTGACGAGCTTGGCCGCCTGACCCTGCGTGACCTCGCGCGCCTTTTCCAGTCCCGCGTCGACGAACTTGGCGTCGACGTCCTTGAGCACCACTGGGATCCCCGCCGCGGCGATCGACCTGGGCGATCTCGCCGCCCATCACTCCCGCGCCGACGACTCCTGCTTTGAACACGAACATGCGGCCCACACTAGCCGAGCAACGGTTGCGCTCGATGCAGGAACCGGCGTAGGCACAACCTCACCGTTGCCGGCGGCCTCGTGGGCGGGAGCAGCGGCGCAGTGACCGTGCGGTCACGATCTGGCGACTTCGGCGCGCCGCTCGTGGCCGAAGCGAGCGACGGTCCGCTGCAGCGAATCGCGCAAGGCGCGGCGGATGAACAGCAGATCGACGATCGGATTGGCCGACTTAAGCCTGTACTCAAGGGTTAGATTCACACGTACCTGGTCGCCGTCGGGCACGAACGCGACGATCTGGGTGCCGTGCAGGCGCGAGTCCTCGACGTCGAGCGTCTGACCGCTCCGCGGCTCGTACGCGGTGACGCGCTCGGCCACCCGGCCGCGGCCCTGCGGGCGCGAGTCCCACAACAGCCGCGCGCCGACCTGCGGCCACTCCCCCTCGAGCTTGGCGACGTGCCCGAAGCCGTCGATCCACGCCGCCCAGCGGTGCGGGTCGTACCACAGCTCCTCGGCCTCGACGACCCGGCCGGGCACGACGGTGGAGGCGCTGACGCGCGGCATTCCGGCAGACTACGCCGCGCATGTCCGCCGTCGACCTCGCGCTCGAGCTGATCCGGCTCGACACCGTCAACCCGCCCGGCAACGAGGGTGCGGTCGCCGATCTGCTCGGCGAACGCCTGTCGGCCGCCGGCTTCGAGCTCGCCGTGCACGAGCACGCGCCCGGGCGGCCGAACCTGATCGCGCGCCTCCCCGGCAGCGACCCGGAGCGGCCGGCGCTGTGCATGACCGGCCACATGGACACGGTGCCGCTCGGGGGCGCGCCCTGGAGCGTCGAGCCGTTCGGATCGGTCGACGACGGCCGGCTGCACGGCCGCGGCTCGAGCGACATGAAGAGCGGCGTCGCGGCGATCGTGCTCGCCGCCGAGCGCGTCGCGGCACTCGGCCGCGGCGAGGCCGGGCTGGAGCTCGTCTTCACCGCCGCCGAGGAGACCGGCTGCGAGGGCGCCCGGTTCCTGGCCGCCGAGCGCGGCCTGCTGGGACGGGTCGGCGCCGTGCTGGTGGCCGAGCCGACCGGCGGCGTCCCCCACGTCGGCCACAAGGGCGTGCTGTTCGCGCGCGCGACGACGGAGGGCGTCTCCGCCCACGGCTCGGCGCCGCACCTCGGCCGCAACGCGATCTACCCGCTCGCGCGAGCGGTGACCGCGCTCGCCGCCCTGAAGCTCGACGCCGACCCGCACCCCGTGCTCGGCGAGGCGACGCTCAATGTCGGCACGATCTCCGGCGGCACCGGAGTCAACCTCGTGCCGGACCGCGCCGAAGCGCAGATCGACGTCCGCACCGTGCCGGGGCTGACCGGCGAGCGCGTGCTCGCCCAGCTCGCCGAGGCGGTCGGGCCGGAGGTGAAATTGGAGGCGTGGATCGACCTTGCGCCCGTGATCACCGACCCGGATGATGCGTGGATGCAGACCGTCTTCGACGTCGTGGGCGGCGGCGTCGAGCCGCGCGGCGTCGCCTACTTCACCGACGCCGCCGCGCTCACCCCCGCCTACGGGAACCCGCCGACGGTCATCTGGGGCCCGGGCGAGGCCGCCCAGGCGCATCAGACGGACGAATACGCCGAGGCGGCCAAGATCGACGCCGCCGCCGACGGCTACTTCGAGGTCGCCCGAAGGTGGTGCCATGGCGCGTAAGCGGAAGAAGAAGATGCGCTGGAGCGATCTCTCGCCGGGCCAGCAGCGAGCGACGGTGGCGGCGGGGATCGTGGAGCTGGGCATGAAGGTGGCCGCCCTCGCCGACCTGCGCCGGCGACCCGCCGAGGAGATCCGCGGCCCCAAGCCGATGTGGGCCGCCCTGCAGCTCGTGAACTTCTTCGGGCCGCTGGCCTACTTCGCGTTCGGCCGCAAGCGCTGATCGCTGCCTGACCGGAGGCATGAGCGAGCTCCGAACGTACCTGGATGAGCTGACCAGCCGCCTGCAGGCGCGGCTCGGCGATCGGCTCGTGGCCGCCTGGGTCGTCGGGTCGAGCGCGCTCGGCGAGTTCGATCCCGGCCACAGCGACATCGACGTGCAAGCGGTCAGCGCCGGCCGGCTGGCCCGCCCGGAGCTCGAGACGCTCGCCGCCGAGCTTTCGCACTACGCGCTGCCGTGCCCGGTCCGCGGGCTCGAGTTCGTCCTCTACGCCCGCGACGACCTCGCCGATGCGGCCGGCCCGGCGTTCTCGCTCAACCTCAACACGGGCCCGCGGATGGATCACCACGCCGGTTATGACCCCGGCGCCGAGCCGCGCTTCTGGTTCGTCCTCGACGTCGCGATCGCGCGCGAGCACGCGCTGCCGCTCGCCGGCGCGCCGCCGCACGAGATCCTGCCGGCGCTGCCCCGCGACCTGGTCGCCGCGGCGCACCGCCAGGCGCTCGCGTGGTGGAGCGACCACGACCGCGGGCAGGCGCTGATCGCTGCCGCGCGCGCCGCCGAGTGGGCCGAGACCGGCCGCTGGCTCTCCAAGGTCGCGGCGGCCGAGGCGCTGATCTCGCGCGTCGACCGTAGTCTCGACGGCCTCATGGATCTGCGCCCGATCGGCACCGTCGAGTCTCCGCTCACCGAGCGCTCACAGGCACCGAAGCAGGGCGACGAGGGCGCGCCCGACGCCTGGCTCGCGTTCGACGCTCGGTCGCCGCCGGGCCTCGAGGGCATCGCCGCGGGCGACGAGCTGCTTCTCCTGACGTGGCTGCACCGCGCGGCCCGCGACGTCCTCCAGGTGCACCCGCGCGGCGACGTCGCACGCGGCCGGCACGGCGTCTTCGCGACCCGCTCGCCCGACCGGCCCAATCCGATCGGGCTGCACCGCGTGCGCGTCCTCGCCGTGGACGGCACGCGGCTGCAGGTGGCCGGCCTCGAGGCGCTCGACGGCACCCCGATCGTCGACGTCAAGCCCGTGCTCAGGCGGATCGAAGAGCGCTGAACGCGTCCACGCCGGTCAGCTCGGCGGACACCGTCCACAGCCGGGCGGCGATGTCGGGATCGATCGCGTGCGCGTCGACGCCCTCGATCCGCGCGGTCGGCGACCCGACGGCGGTCGGCTCGGCGATGTCGCAGTTCTCGCAGTAGACGCCGCCCATGCCGTCGAGCTTCGGGTTCGTGGCCGCCCACGTCGAGGTCGAGGCGCCCTGCTCGGGCGTCTTGAAGCGCTCGTCCGGCGTGCCGCTGGAATCCATCCAGCCCGACGCCTGCATCTCCTCGCGCGTGAGGTGGCGCTGCAGCGGCGTGAAGATCCCGCCGGGATGGGCGGCGAACGCGCGCACGCCGGCGTCCTGGCCCGAGCGCGTCGAGGTGCACGGCGAACAGGCTGTTCGCCGACTTGGCCTGCCCATACGCCTGCCACTTGTCGTAGCCCTGCTCGAACTGCAGGTCGTCGAACCGGATGCCGGAGATCTTGTGCCCGGTCGAGGTGAGCGCGACCACGCGCGCGCCGCCGTCGGCCGCGAGCAGCGGCCACAGCCGGTTCGCGAGCGCGAAGTGGCCGAGGTGGTTGGTCGCGAACTGCGCCTCCCAGCCCGGACCGACGCGCGTCTCCGGACAGGCCATGATCGCCGCGTTGTTGATCAGGATGTCGATGCTGCGGCCGGCTTCGAGCGTGCGCTGCGCGAATGCCGCGGACGCTGTCGAGATCGCCGAGGTCGAGCTCGTCGACCGTGACCCGGTCGATCCCCGCGAGCACGTCGCGCGCGTGGTCGGGGCGGCGGGCGGGGACGACGACGTCGGCGCCCGCGGCGGACAGCGCACGCGCGGTCTCGAGCCCGAGGCCCGAGTAGCCGCCGGTGACGATCGCGAGCCGACCCGTGAGGTCGAGGCCTTCGAGCACTTCGGCGGCGGTGCTGCGGTAGCCGAAGCCCGAGTTGATCCGATGCTGGGGAGTCGCCATGACGCCAGCCTAGGCCTTCGCGTGCGCGCTAAGTCAAGTCTCAGCGCGTCAGGCGCGCGAGCATCCAGCGCGGCAGCGGAACCGGGGACCACGTCTTGGCGGTCGCGGCGGCGAACGCGCCGGGCTCGAGCTTGGACAGCACCTCGCGCAGCTCTTCGCGTTCGCCGGAAGTCATCGCCCGCCCGCGCATCACGAGCTCGCGCAGCCGGCGTCGATCACCGGCGTCGAGCCCGCGCAGGTGCCGCCGCGCGAGCAGCAGCGTCTGGGCGATGGCGAGGAGCCTGAAGAATGGGATGGCGCGCACCATGCGGAGCATGGGTATGGCCTACCCGGTGCGGCCGCCGCTTAGTTCAACGCCGGATGAAGGTGATCGCGAGGTCGTCGTCCCACGTGTGGCCGTCGCGGGAGAGCTGCCACAGCCCGGCGATCATGTCGCCGCTGATCTTTCCCATGAAGTGCTGCGAGAAGCCCGGGTGGTCGCGCGACAGCGTCCACTCGTCCTCGCTGATGGCCATCCGGTACACGCGATGGACGCCGCGAGAGTCGAAGTAGTACATCGCGAGCTCGCCGCCCTCGGGCGCGCCGATGATGGCGATCGAGTCCGGCACGTGCTCGTCCTCGTGGCGCGAGCGATGGATGAGGAAGTGCTCACCCTCCAGCCATTCGAACGTGGCCTCGCCCTGGAGCACGCCGTCGAGCTCCGGGTGCGTGGCCTCGAAGGTCCACGTGCCGACGAGCGCGTTCAGTGCGTCAGTCATAGCGCTGGATCGTCCGGACGTTGAGGAGCAGCATCAGCGCGCCGAGGACGGCGACGACGAGGAAGCCCGGCCAGATCTTCGCCCAGACCAGGTCCTGCAGGATCAGCGAGCGCAGGGCCTCCATCACGTACGTCACCGGGTTGAACGTCGCCGCGATCTCCATCGGCCGGGTGAGCAGGTCGCGCGGGACGAAGTTCGGCGTCAGGAACAGCAGCGGGAAGAAGATCAGCCCGCCGGAGTTGGTCGCGGCCGCGCTGCGCGTCGTGAGCGCGATCAGCTGCATGAAGCCGACGAACACGACCGCCCACAGCGCGGTCAGCAGGATCAGCAGCAGGAAGCCGAGCACGCCGCTGGCGATCGTGATGCCGAACACGATGCCGAGGACCACGATCAGCACCGAGATCAGCAGGCCCTTGGCGAACTCGGCGATCAGGCGCCCGAGCACGAGCGCGGTGCGCGAGATCGGCGCCGCCCGCAGCTTGTCGAAGTAGCCGCCCTCGATGTCCTCGACGAGGAACAGGGCCGCCGTCCCGAACGAGGCCGCCAGCAGCAGCGAGCTCGGCAGCTGGAACGCGCCGTAGCCCTGTCCGTGCAGGAAGTCGGTCGTCTCGCCGGGGAAGATCTTCGCGGCCTGGCCGACGTTGACGACCAGGAAGAACAGCGGGATGAACAGCGTCGGGAGCAGCGCCTCCGGGGTCCGCCATCCCTCGCGCAGCGCGCGCTGGCCGAGCAGCCATGCCTGCGACATCACGCCACCTCCTGCACGTCGCCGGCGACGCGGCCGCGGGTGCGGCCCGTCGCGTCGAGGAACACGTCGTCGAGCGTCGGGTCCTCGTCGAGGTCGAGGCGCTCGCGCAGCGCGGCCTTGAGCTGCCCGGGCGTGCCCTCGCGCACGATCAGCCCGCCGTCGATGATCGCGAGCCGGTCGCACAGCGCGTCCGCCTCTTCGAGGTACTGGGTGGTCAGGAACACGGTCGTGCCGCGCGCGTTGATCCGCCGCACCTCCTCCCAGACCGTCAGGCGGCTGGCCGGGTCGAGCCCGGTCGTCGGCTCGTCGAGGAACAGGACCTCGGGCCGGTGCACGAGCGCTGACGCGAGATCGAGCCGGCGCTTCATCCCGCCGGAATAGCCCTTGATCAGGCGGTCGGCGGCGTCCTCGAGCTCGACGAGCTGGAGGAGCTCTTCGGCGCGCGCGGCCGCCTCGACCGCGGTGAGGCCGAACAGCCGCGCCTGCAGGACGAGCAGCTCGCGGCCGGTCTGCCGAGGGTCCAGCCCGGCCTCCTGCAGGGCGACGCCGATGCGATGGCGCACCGCGTCCGGCTCGCGTGTCACGTCCAGTCCGGCCACGGAGGCGCGCCCCGCGGTGATCGTGAGCAGCGTGGTGAGCATCTTCACCGTCGTCGACTTGCCGGCGCCGTTGGGCCCGAGGAACCCGAACACCTCCCCGGCCTCGACCGTGAGATCGACGCCGCGCACCGCCTCGACGTCGTCGTAGTGCTTCACGAGGCCCTCTGCCCGGACCGCAGTCGCGCTCATGGTGTGTAGACGCTCTTCGCTCGCAGAACTCATCGGAGCGGCGCAAAGTAGCCGGGCGCCGGGACGGTGTCTTCTCGAAACGTGCGGTCTAAGGTGGCCTCATGCGACGGTGGGCAGCGCTGCTCCTAGTGGTGATCGCGGGCTGCGGCGAGCACGCGGACACGCGGCCGGCACCGCCGCGCGAGCTCGTCTACATGTCCCGCAACACGCTGTGGGCGGTGCCCGACGACGTCGCCGTCTACTCCGACGGGCGCGTCGAGTACCGCCTGCTCCTGCACACCAAGGTCAACATGAAGGTGCGGCGCACGCGGTTGTCGCCGGCGGCACTCGCGAGCCTGGAGCAGCTGGTCGCGGACACGCGCCTGGACGGCGCCGACCGCGCCGGCAGCGCGCAGCCGCGCAACGGCTTCACGTACCTGCTGCGCATCGACGGCCACAGCATCACGACCGTCGACGGCCGGCTCGCGGTGGGCGTGCGGCCGTTGATCAAGCGGCTCGGCCGGCTCGAGGACCGCATGCTCCTGCGCGGGGAGTGATCGCCCGGACCGGGTGATGCGCGACGGCCGGGCGAGCGGCGAGACTCGCGGGCTGTGAGCCGTGAACGCTGGATGGCGCTGTCGTTCGCGATCGGGTCGCTGTGCTTCCTGGTCGGCCCGTTCCCGGGCTACGCGGAGCTGGTCGGGGCCGAGGCGGACGCGATCACGTTCTTCGTCGGCTCGATCTTCTTCACGGTCGGCGGCGCGCTGCAGGTCTCGCTGAGCGGCGCCGGTCCGGACCGGTGGGCGGCGATCATCCAGTCGGCGGGGACGCTGTTCTTCAACGTGTCGACGTTCCAGGCGCTGCAGACATCGATCGACAACGCCGACTACGACCGGCTCGTGTGGCGGCCGGACGCGCTCGGCTCGGTCTGTTTCCTCGTGTCGGGCGCCATCGCGTACCGGGCCCGGCACCGCGGCGACGGCTGGGAGCCCGCGGTCAACCTGCTCGGCTGCGTCTTCTTCGGCATCTCGGCCGTCGCGGGCTACGTGGTGCCGTCGCGAGGGTCGGTCCTCGACCTCGCCGCCGCGAACTGGAACACCGCGGTGGGTGCCGCGTGCTTCCTGGCCTGCGCCGTCGCGACGCTGCGGTCTGGGCGCACGATGAAGTCGCCGCGACTGCGGCGACTTCACCATCTCGAGGAAAGGGTCGAGGAGCGGCTGTCTAGTGCGCGCCGAGGCCGGTCTCGGCCCTGACGTGCAGCTCGTCGTACGTCCGCGCGGCGCGCCCTTCGCGGCTCGACACCGTGCCCAGCCAGCAGCACAGGAAGCCGATCGGGAACGAGAACAGCGCCGGGTTGGACAGCGGCACCGGTGAGCCCTCGCCGTCAGGCCCGGGCCAGACGGCCGGGCTGAGCGCGATCAGGATCAGCGAGGCGGCGAGGCCGCCGAGCACGCCCGCGACCGCGCCGGCGGTGTTGAAGCGCTTCCAGAACAGCGCGCAGACCAGCGCCGGCAGGTTCGCGCTCGCGGCGACGGCGAACGCCAGCCCGACGAGGATCGACACGTTGAAGCCCTCGCCGGCGGCGATCGCGACGGCGATCGCCAGCACGCCGAGGCCGACCGCGGCGATCCGCGCCACGCGGACCTCCTCGCGCTCGTCGGCGTCGCCGCGGCGGACGACGTTCGTCCACAGGTCGTGCGCCATCGCTCCCGACGCCGAGATCACGAGCCCGGCGACGACCGCGAGGATCGTCGCGAAGGCGATCGCGCTCACAATGGCGAGGAAGACGTCGCCGCCGACCGTGCCCGCGCCGCCGCCGAGCTCCTGCACGAGCAGCGGGATCGCCAGATTGCCGCCCGCGCTCGCCTCCTCGGCGCCACTGCCGAGGATCGCCCGCGCGCCGACGCCGATGACCATGATCATCACGTAGAACGCGCCGATCAGCAGGACGGCCCAACCGACCGAGCGCCGCGCAGCGCGCGCGTCCGGAACGGTGAAGAAGCGCACGAGGATGTGCGGCAGCCCGGCGGTGCCGAGCAGGAACGCGAGCCCGAACGAGATACCGTTGATCGCGTCCGGGTGCATCAGCCCGGGCTTCAGGTACGCGGCGCCGGCGTCGCTCTGCGCCTTGGCGTCGCTGAACAGGTCGACGCCGGTGCGCGCGAGCACGAGCACCGTGATCACCACGCCGCAGGCCATCAGCAGCCCGGCCTTGATGATCTGCACCCACGTCGTGGCGAGCATGCCGCCGAAGATCACGTAGACGACCATGAACGTGCCGGTGAGGACGACCGACCAGGCGAAGTCGATCCCCGCCAGCGCCTGGATCAGCACGCCCGCGCCGACCATCTGCGCGAGCAGGTAGAAGAACACGACGGCGAGCGTGCCCGCGGCGGCGGCGGTGCGCGCCGGGCGCTCGTTGAGCCGGAAGGCGAGCACGTCGGCGACCGTGAACTTGCCCGCGTTGCGCAGACGCTCGGCCAGGAACAGCAGCACCGGCACGAACGCGACGAGCGCCGCGACGAGCCCGATGAAGCCGTCGAGGCCGAAGAAGAAGATCAGGCCGGCGAAGCCGAGGAACGAGGACGCGGACATGTAGTCGCCCGCGATCGCCAGCCCGTTCTGCGCCGCGCTTATACCGCGGCCGGCGGCCCAGAACTCGGTGGCGGTGCTGGTGCGCTTGGACGCCCAGTAGGTGACGCCCAGCGTGATCGCGAGGACGACGGCGAAGATCGCCAGTGCGAGCTCGTTCATGACACGCGCTCCCGCTCCTGCGTGCGCGCGAACCTCCCGCTCGCCTCACGCCCGATCCGCTCACCCATCGGGCCCCACTCGTCGTCGCTACGCCGCAGGTAGGCGAACGAGACGATCCACGTCAGGCCGATCAGCCCGACGCCGATCACCCAGCCGAGCGCGCTGCCCAGCACGTCCGGGGCGAGGTACGCGACCACGATGTAGGCCGCGCAGAGGCCCATCGTGCTCCCTCCCGCGATGGCCGTCCATCGCATACGGCTCGATACGAGCGCGCGGAACTCCGGCGTGCGCTCGATCGCCTCCCAGTCATGATCCCCTGTCATGCGGGAGGTGGTACCCCCACCTCCCGCACGGGAATCGCCTGGCGGCCGCGAGGCCGCCAGGGGGCGTCAGACGGCGGCAGGCTCTTCGATGCGCCGCGGCAGCAGGGTCTCGCGGGCGATCACGAGGCGCTGGATCTGCGACGTGCCCTCGTACAGCTGCATGATCTTGGCGTCGCGCATCAGCTTCTCGACCGGGTAGTCCTTGATGAAGCCGTAGCCGCCGTAGACCTGGACCGCGTCGGTGGCGACCTCCATCGCGCTGTCGGCGGCGAACCGCTTCGCGTGCGAGGACTCGATCGTGTTGCGCAGGCCCTGGTCGAGCAGCGCGGCCGACTGCCAGGTGGCGAGGCGCGACAGGTGCACCTTCGTCGCCATGTCCGCGATCATGAACTGGATCGCCTGGTGCATCGCGATCGGCACGCCGAACTGGATGCGCTCCTTCGAGTAGTTGGTCGCGAACTCGAACGCCGCGCGGGCGATGCCGGTGGCCATGGCCGCCACGCCGGGGCGCGTGCGGTCCAGGGTCATCATCGCGATCTTGAAGCCCTTGTTCTCCTCACCGATCAGGTGGTCGGCGGGGATCTCGGTGTCGTTGAAGCTGATCGTCGCGGTGTTGGAGGCCCGCTGGCCCATCTTGTCCTCCTTCTTGTCCACCGTGACGGTCTCGTCACGGGGGACGATGAAGCAGGAGATCCCGCGGTGGCCGGCTTCCTTGTCGGTCTTGGCGTAGACCGTGAACCAGTCGGCGTAGCCGCCGTTGGTGATGAAGCACTTGGAGCCGTTGATGACGTACTTGTCGCCCTTGCGCACGGCGGTCGTGCGCATGCCCGAGACGTCGGAGCCGGCGTCGGGCTCGGTCAGGCAGAACGAGGCGAGCTTGTAGTCCTCGCACAGCATGCCGAGGTACTTCTTCTTGAGCTCGTGAGAGCCGGCCAGCCCGAGCGGCGCCGAGGCGAGGCCGTTGGCCCCGATCGACGTGGCGATGCCGGAACAACCCCAGCTCAGCTCCTCCTCGATCAGTGCACCCTCGAGGTACGAGGCCCCTGGCCCGCCGTACTCCTCGGGCGTGTGCACGTTCATGAGACCCAGCTCCCAGGCCTTGCGGAGGATCTCCTCCGGCCAGGTGGCGTCGCGGTCGTACTCCCAGGCGACGGGACGGATCTCCTTCTCAGCGAAGTCGTGCGCCATCTCGCGCAGCGCCTTCTGCTCGTCGGTCAGCGTGAAGTCCACCATCGTTCTCGAGCTCCCAGATTGACTGGTCAGTCAACAGCTAGTTAGAGGGTACATACCCCGTTCGGTCGGAACAACAACTTTGGCCGTTTGGACAGCCGAAACGGCGCTCGTAGGACGGGCGGGCCGTCGGATCCGGCCGCCCCGGAGGGCTGGGCCGGTGCCGCCTCACTGAATGTGGTCGGCACAATGAGACGGATGGAAGGCGCGTTCGCGATCGTGCTCTTCGTCGTCGTCGGCGTGGCGGCCGTCGCCGCGGTGTGGGCGCTGGCGACGAGCCGCGGCTCGTACGACCAGATCGGCCGCGGCGGCATGTCGATCGGCGACGAAGATGTGCCGCGATCGAGCGGCGGCACGGCCGAGCGCGAGACCGAGATCCGGCAGATGCTCGAGGCCCTGAACGCCCGGCGCGCGGCCCGCGGCGAAGCGCCCGAGGACGTCGACGCGCAGATACGCGCGTTGACCGCACCCGCCGTCGACCCCGAGCTGCGCGACGAGGTCCGCACGCTCGTCGAGGCGACCAACGCCCGGCGTGTGGCCCGCGGCGAGGAGCCGCTCGACGTCGAGGCCGAGATCGACCGCCGCCTGCGCGAGCTCTCGTGATCACGGCCGAGGGCGTGGGGAAGGCATTCGGCCGGCGCACCGTGCTGCGCGACGTCGACCTGGCGCTCGACGGGCCGGGGCTGATCCGCGTCGAGGGCGCCAACGGCGCGGGGAAGAGCACGCTGCTGCGCCTGCTCGCCGGCATCAGCCGCCCCACGCGCGGGCGGGTGGCGACGAGCGCGCCGCGGGCGTTCGTCCCCGAGCGCTTCCGGGCCACCGGCGCGCTGCGCGTCCGCGAGCTGCTGCGGCTGACGCGCGCGACGCCCGTCCTCGGCGTCGACGACCTGCTCGGCCGCCCGATGGCGACGTTGTCGCAGGGCCAGGCGCAGCGGGTCGCGCTCGCGGCCGCCCTGGGGCGAGACGCGGGGCTGGTGATCCTCGACGAGCCGTTCACGGCGCTCGACGCACGCGCCGCCGGCGAGCTCGAGTCGCTGATCGCCGCCCGCGCCGGCGAGGCGCTGATCCTGCTGGCCGATCACGAGGCGCGACTCGTTCCGACCGGCCGGATCGGCGTGGCCGACGGTACCGCCACGCTCCTCGCGGCGACGGTGGAGCCACGGGTCCGCATCCGCACCGGCCCGGTGGCGACACCGCCGCTGCCAGGCGCCGAGCGCGACGGCGACGGCTGGCTCGTCGCGCTCGACCGCGCGCAGGCGCAGGAGGCGCTGAGGACCCTCCTCGCTGCCGGCGTCGAGGTCCGGGAGCTACGGCCGCTGTGACCCGCGAGCTCCGCTACCGCCTGCTGCTCGCCGGCCGCAGCCGCGCGGTGCTGGCGCCCGCGGTCGCGTGGGTGTTCGTGCTGGCCGGCGTGTACGCCTATCGCCCGAACGAGGTCCGCGGCTCACTCGGCATCACCGCACTGCTGCTGTGCCCGATCACCGCCTGGCTGGCCGTCGCGCTGTCGCACGCCGAGCCGGCCCCGCAGCGCGAGCTGCTGACCGCCGCCGCAGGCCAGACCCCCACGCGGGCGCTCACGCTCGCCGCGGGGGCCACCGCGACCCTCGGCGCCGTCCTGGGAGCGATCGACGTCGCCTGGCCCATCGCCACGCACGCGTTCGACCGCACGCCGACCGCGACCGACATCGTCGTCGGCGCGCTGGCCCACGCGGGCTGCGCGGCGTACGGCGCGGCGCTCGGCACGCTGGTCGGCGCGCGCGTGGTGGCGCGGCCGGCGATCGCGTTCGCCATCCTCGTCGCGCTCGCGGTCGTCTCGGTGCCGCTGTTCGCGCTCGCGCCGGTCCTCTCCCCCGCCGCCTGGACCGCCGACGCGATGCTCGACCGCGCCGCGATCGCCGGGCCGGTGATCGCGCTCGCGGCCCACGCCGCGCTCGTCACCGCACTCGCCGCGCTCGCACTGAAGCGCATTCCGTAGCAGGTGATGGATGCCATGGCCCGCGTGGCCAGGCGGGTGCGTGGGTCGTGGGATCCATCACCTAGGTACGGGGAACGCCACCTTCGCGCCCCGGCGCGCCCCACCCACAGACGCCTGCTGCCCCGGGCGAAGCGAGCGCGGTCCGCTGGGACGCTGCCAACCATGCGAATCGCCTCCATCGTCGCCGCCTCACTGGCCGGCCTCTTCTCTCTCGGCCTGCTCGCCGTCGGCGGTCTCCTCCTATGGGGCGACAGCCAGAAGGACGAGCAGGGCTACCTATCGACCACCACCCACCGCTTCGCCACGAACACCGCGGCGCTGGCGACCGAGAACCTCGACCTCGACCTCGACGGCGTCGACTCGCTGATCGACCAGGACCGCTACGGCAAGGTCCGTGTGAAGGTCGACGCGAGCAACGGCAAGCCCGTGTTCGTCGGGATCGCGCCGACGCGCGAGGTCACCCGTTACCTCGACGGGACCTCGCACGCGCTCGTCACCGACGTCTCCTACAGCCCGTTCCACGCCGACTACCGCGCCCACCCGGCCGGCCGTGAGCCGGCCACGCCCGCCGACCAGACGTTCTGGGCCGCGTCGGCCAACGGCGCCGGACCGCAGACGCTGACCTGGGACGTCGAGGAGGGCGACTGGTCGGTCGTCGTGTTGAACGAGGACGGCTCCCGCAACATCGACGCGCAGATCAGCGCCGGCGCCGAGCTCCCGTTCCTCTCCGGCATCGGCTGGGGCGTGACGATCGGCGGGATCGTGCTGCTCGTGCTCGCCGCCGGCCTCACGGTCCTCGGGGTGCGCGCCAGGCCGCGCGAGGCGGTCGCCGCCTAGCGGAAGGCCCGGGCCTCGCGGCGGTCGGCGACCAGCGACGCGCTGATGCCGACCGCGAACGCGAACGCGACGACGGCCAGCGACGTCACGTGGTCCACCTTGTACGTGTCCTCGAGCAGCAGCTTGACGGCGACGAGGGCGAGCACGATCGCGATCGTCTCGTCGAGGTAGCGGAAGCGCCGGATCAGCCCTTCGACGAGCACGAACAGCGCGCGCAGGCCGAGCAGGGCGAAGATGTTGCCCATCCAGATCAGCACCGAGTCGCGGGTGATCGCGAACGCCGCCGGGATCGAGTCGACCGCGAACGCGATGTCGGCGGCGACGATCGCCACGAGGCAGACGAAGATCGGCGTGGCATGGTGATGGCCGTCGACGCGGGTGAACCAGCGGCGGCCGTCGAAGTCGTCGGCCACCGGCAGGACCTTGCGCACCGCCCGCACCATCAGGTTGCGGCTCGGGTCCACTCCCTCCTCGACGCCGCGCAGGATCCGCCACGCGAGCACGAGCAGCAGGGCGCCGAGCACGTAGATGATCAGGTGGAAGCGCTCGATCAGCGCGACGCCGCCGAGGATCGCCAGACCGCGCAGCGCGAGCGCCGCGACGATGCCCCAGAACAGCAGGCTCGCCCGGTACCGGTGCGGCACGGCGAAGTAGCTGAACAGGAGCAGGAAGACGAACAGGTTGTCCAGCGACAGCGAGCGCTCGACGAAGTAGATCGTGGTGTAGGTGACGGCGTCGTCGCCGCTCGAGAGCAGCCACACGACCGGCGCGACGAGCAGGGCGAGCAGCAGCCAGCCGATCGACCACACGACGCCCTCGCGGAACGTCGGCTCGCGGCCGGGAGCGAACACCTTCACGTCGACCAGCAGCAGGGCGACGGTGATCCCCGCCAGGGCCAGCCATGGCCCCGGGCCGGTTATGAACGCCGCCGTCATCAGACGAAGAAGAAGACGACGCCCAGCACGACGTAGACCGAGAGCAGCTGCACGCCCTCGAACCAGGTCGACTCGCCCTCGTGCGTCACTTGGTTGGCGATGAGGATCGCGAGCATGATCGCCCCGAGCTCGAGCCCGTTGAAGACGAGCGGCATCGGGAACGGGCCGACGAAGAACGAGAGCAGCACCAGCACCGGCGCCACGAACAGCGCGATCTGCGCGCTCGAGCCGATCGCGATGTTGATCGACAGGTCCATCTTGTCCCGCCACGCGAAGTAGACGGCGACCCAGTGCTCGGCCGCGTTGCCGACGATCGCGACGACGATGATCGACACGAAGAAGGGCGACAGGCCGATGCCCTCCGACGCCTCCTCGATCGAGCCGACGAGGATCTCCGACATCACGCCGACCGCGACGCCCGCGAGCGCCAGCGCGGTGACGCTGCGGCGCACGCTCCAGACGTGGTCGCCGACGTGGTCGTCCTCCCCGTGCGACGGGTTGAAGAGGTCCTGGTGCGTCTTGAGCGAGAAGAACAGGCCGGCGACGTAGGAGCCGAGCAGCACGATCGAGACCAGCGCACGACATCGTCTCCAGGTCGGACGGGAAGCGGTCGTTGCCTCGGTCGGCTGGGGCAGCGAGCCGCCGATCACGAGCTCGAAGATCGCCGGCATGATCAGCGCGACCGAGGCGAGCAGCAGCATCAGCGCCTGGGCCTGCGCCGCCGTGGCGTCGAACTTCTGGCGGTCGCGGCCGAGGCCGCCGACCAGCATCGCCGCGCCCATCACGAGCAGGATGTTGCCGAGGATCGAGCCGACGAGCGACGCCTTGACGACCTCCTGCAGCCCCTCGCCGAGCGCGAAGAGGGCGATGATCAGCTCCGGCGCGTTGCCGAACGTGACGTTCAGCAGGCCGCCGATGCCCGGTCCGCGAGCGCGCCGCGAGCTCCTCGGTCGCCCGGCCCATCAGCGCGGCGGTCGGGATCACGCCGAGCGCGGAGGAGAAGAACACGAGCGCCGCGTCCGCCTCGGCGAACCGCAGCGCGATGGCGATCGGGATGAACGGGACCAGCACGTACGGCCAGCCCTCACCGCTCAGCAGGAAGCGTCGCAGGTTGAAGGCCTGCGCCTGACTCACCGGCCTGATTATGCGGCGTCGGCCGCTACGGCGTCAGCAGGTCGGCGCACTTCTGCATCTTGCTGGTGTCGCCGTTGGACTTCTGGATGCACTCGGAGTACTTCTGCAGGTTCTCCTGGCTGGTGCCCGAGGAGCCCCCACCCGACGACGACGAGCCGGTGCCACCGATGGCGCCGAGGCCGCCGAGCCCGAGGCCCTGCAGCTTGGACATCAGATCCGAGAACGGCTTGGTGTTCTCCGGCGCGCTGATGTCCTGGCCTTCGTTGAGGTCCTGGAGTTGGAAGTCGAGCTTGATATCGGCGGACTGGGTGCCGGCGCTGGCCTTGTTCGGCACGGCGAGCTTCATCGTGACCAGGAAGCGGCGCAGGATCTTGTCCTCGGTGCCGGTGTAGATCTCGACGTTGAGATCCTTGATCGCGTCCTCGGCCTGCTGCTTGTCCCCCGCGGACAGCTGCTCGGGCAGCTGCGCCGCCTCGGCGCCGCCGAGCGAGCGGATCTTCTGCAGCGCGTTGTTGACGTCGTCGAGCAGCTTCGAGACGTCGACGTCGCCGGTGATCTTGATCGTGTCGGTGTCGCCGACCTTGGCGTTGCCCTCGTTCTTGGCGTTCGTCAGCCACTTGCTCGGGTCGATCCCGAGGCTGGACAGCGACTGGTTGCCGTTCTTGTCGCCCGCCTGCTTGGCGGACTGCTCGTACCCGGCCTTGAACTGCTGGAAGACCTGCGCCGGCACCTCGTAGTCGTTCCCGCCGTAGCTCACGAACCCCTTGTCGCCGGTCGAGGTGACGCCGGCCTGGATGTTCTGGCCGCTGCCCTCGAGGCTGGCGTCGATGTCGAGCTTGGGCAGCTTGCCCGAGCCCTGGCTCTCGAATGGCCCCGCGACCTTGACCGCGAAGCTCTGGCCGCCCGAATCGACGTTGACGGCGAGGTCGAGCTTGCCGGACTTGATGTCCTTCTTGCCGGAGAAGGTGTCCTTGAGCAGCTGGTCGACGTCGGTGCTCGAGTCGGCCGCCTGGTCGTCGCCGCTGCCGCAGCCTGCGAGCAGGCCGAGCGCGAGAACGGCGAAGAGGAGCGGGAGGAGCGGGCGCAGACGCATGGGCTGGGTGTTGCAGCGCACCTCACGCCGCAACTTCGAGCCTAGCATCGGGTCTTGGGTGTCATGCGGTTCGCCTGTTGCCTTTTCGTGGGGATTCTGTGCAGCCTCGGTGTGGCGGCTTCGGCCTCCGCCGACGACGTGCTCGTGCTGGGCAAGGACGGGAACGTCCGGCACAGTCAAGATAGGGCGCTCCCGGCCACGACGCTCCAGTCACCTCGCGTGCGCCGCGGGCACGCCGTGGCGACGGCCGCCAAGAAGAAGAAGCGCAAGCGCACGGTGACGAGCGAGCTCAAGCGGCTGCGCGACGCCGGGCAGATCACCGCAGCGGACTACACCGCCCGCCGCGCGGCGTACCTCGACGCGCGGCGCAAGGCGAAGAAGCTCGCCGGCCTCGGCCGCTCGCAGATGACCGCGGTGGTGCGTTCGCTCGATGACATGGCGAGGCGCAAGAAGCTCACCCCGACGCGGATCGTGCCGCTGTGGCTCACGCTGCAGCGCAACCTCGAGTGGTGGAGCACGGGCAAGTCGCTCAGGTCGGGCCAGCGGATCGAGTTCGAGGGGTCCGAACTGGTCTGGCAGTACTACCCGGGCCAGGGGCTCCAGCTCCAGATGCTGGGCAACTTCGGCAAGCTCAACGGCCTCTGGGGCACGAAGGACAACGCGCGGCTGAGCTTCATGGTCGACGAGCTGCTTCCGCTCGCGGTCGAGCGCGCCGGCGGCGTCGCGTGGGAGTACTACTTCACGTTCGGCGGCGGGAAGCCGCCGTGGGTGAGCGGGCTCGCCGAAGGCACCGCGGTCCAGGCGCTCGCTCGCGCCGCCAAGCGGCTGCACCGTGAGGTCGAGATCCTGCCGATCGCCCAGAAGGCGCTCGGCATCTTCAAGCGCAGGACGCCGACCGGCGTGCGCGTGCCGGCGAAGCACGGCGACCACTACGCGATCTACTCGTTCGCGCCCGGGCTGCGCGTGCTCAACGGGTTCATCCAGTCGCTGGTGGGGCTGTACGACTACGCGCGGCTGTCGAAGGACCCGCTGGGCACGCAGTTGTTCCAGGCGGGCGAGCCGGAGGCGCGCGTCGAGACGCCGACGTACGACACCGGCGCCTGGTCGCTGTACTCGCGCGGGACGTCCACGCACGAGTCGACGCTCTCCTACCACGACCTGCTCGAGGGCTTCCTCGCCAACCTCTGCAAGCGGACGAAGATCGACGTCTACTGCACGGCCGCCGACCACTTCGTCGCCTACAAGAGCGTGGCGCCGGACCTGGAGCTCCACACCGCGCGCCTGCGCGGCGGCAAGTACGGCCGCGTGAAGTTCGAGCTCTCGAAGATCTCGAACGTGTCGCTCCAGATCAGCCGCGGCGCGCGGACCGTCGAGGCGCGGCCGTTCGGCTCCGTCGGGTACGGCAAGCGGAGCTTCGGCTGGCAGGTGCCGCGCAAGGCCGGCACCTACACGGTGGTGCTGACGGCGCGGGACCTGGCCGGGAACGCGACGAGCGACAGCACGACCGTGCGGGTCCTGAAGCCCAAGAAGAAGAAGCGACCGTAGACCGGGATCCAGCGATGACCCGTGGATGCCTTGGCGCCGTGGGTCGAGGCAGAGTCGATCGGCCGCGCATCCTCGTGGTGGGCCACTTGGTTCGCGGCCGGTCGGCTCTGGCGAAGGGTCACGGTGGCAAGGGGCCGCGGGGATCGGTGGATTCGGTCTTAGACTGCCGGGGCTTCAATGGGGCCCCGGATCATCCTCTACACGGGCAAGGGCGGCGTCGGCAAGACGTCGGTCGCGGCGGCCACGGCGCGACGCTGCGCCGCGGGCGGCGCGCGCACGCTCGTCCTCTCCACCGATCCCGCGCACTCGCTCGCGGAGTCGCTGCAGGTGCCGGTGGGCGCCGAGCCGACCGACGCCGGTGACGGCGTGTGGGCGCAGCAGGTGCAGGCGCAGGACGAGCTCGAGCGCAACTGGTCCGCCGTGCAGGCGTGGCTGGGCGGCGTGCTCGCCGAGCGCGGCGTCGAGCGGATCGCGGCCGAGGAGCTGACCGTGCCCCCGGGCGGCGACGAGCTGTTCTCGCTGCTGCAGCTCAAGCGCCACGCCGAGTCCGGCGACTGGGACGTGATCGTCGTCGACTGCGCGCCGACCGGCGAGACGCTGCGGCTGCTCTCGTTCCCGGACGCCGCGCGCTGGTGGCTGGACCGCGTGCTCGGGCGCGAGCACGCGCTGCTCGCCGCGGCACGGCCGATCGCGCGCGTGTTCTTCGACCTGCCGCTGCCCGACGAGCGGGTGATGGTCGACATCCAGCGCCTGGTGGGCAACCTGATCGCCATGCACGAGCTGCTGCGCGACGCGTCGCGCGTATCCCTGCGGCTGGTGATGACGCCGGACCGGATGGTCGATCGCCGAGGCGATGCGGACGTTCACCTACCTGAACCTGTACGGCTACCTGAGCGACGCCGTGGTGGTCAACCGGGTGTTCCCGGAGAACGTCGGCGAGTACTTCGGCGCGTGGCGGGCGGTGCAGGCCGAGCAGCTCGCCGACGTCGAGGCCGGCTTCGCGCCGGTGCCGGTCCTGCGGGCGCCGTACTTCGAGCAGGAGGTGCTCGGCGCGGCGATGCTCGACCGGCTGGCCGCCGAGCTGTTCGACGCCCAGGACCCGGGGGCGGTGCTGCACGACCGGCTGACGCAGGAGCTGAAGCTGAACGGCTCGCGGGCGGAGCTGCGGCTCGACCTGCCGTTCGTCAGCCGCGGCGACATCGCGCTGAAGAAGATCGGCCTCGAACTGGTCGTGCGCGTAGACGGGTACAAGCGGACGATCGTGCTGCCGGGCGCACTCGCGGGCTTCAAACCGACGTCGGCCAAGCTCACCGACGGCTCACTCGTGGTGGGGTTCGAGGATGGCTGAGCCGGATCCCTACGCCGAGGCCGAGCGGCTGATGCGCGAGGCGCAGGCGGCGGCCGAGGCCGCCGCGGCGGCCAGCTCTGTCCCGCCTCGAGGCTGGAGCGTCCCGGGCGAGGAGCGTCAGCCTCCGGCGTTCGATCTCTCGCAGCTCACCGCGCTCGTCGAGTCGCTGCGCGGCGTCGTCCCGCCGGAGCTCGCCCGTCAACTCGCCGAGGCGCTGCGCCAGCTGCTGCTGGCTCTGCGTGACGTGCTCGACTGGTACATCGCGCGTCTCGAGGTCGACGAGGAGCCGCCGCGCGACGTGCAGGACATCCCGGTCGAGTGAGAGACTTGGCCCGGTGAGCGTCCTCGCACGCCTGCGGGAGCTGCCGCCCGAGCTGCGCAACGCGGGCCTCGCCGCGACCGCGCTCGCGGTCTCCATGTTCTTGCCCTGGTACCAGGAGTCGTACGTCCCGCGCGGGGCGCGCGAGTTCGTGCAGAAGAACCTCTCCGCGTTCAACGTCTTCTCGTTCGTCGAGGCGGCCATCCTGCTGGTCGCCGGCGGGGTGATGTTCCTGATCTGGTCGCGCGCTCAGGGCCGCGCGTTCCACCTGCCGGGCGGCGACGGCGTGGCGATCTCACTGGCCGGCGGCTGGGCGCTGCTGCTGTTGATCTGGCGGCTGTTCGACAAGCCGAACGTGGACGACCCGGGCGCCACCGTCGGGATCCAGTGGGGGATCTTCGTGGCGCTGCTGGCGGCGGGAGCGCTGTTCGCGGCGGGCGCGCGGGTGCGCGCCGTCCACCGCCCGGAGCCGCCGAACCCGGCGGCCGACGACGAGGACTTCGAGCCGCCCCCGCACACGCCGCGGCCCCCGCGGCGCCGCGCCGACCCGACCGCGGTCACCGACGTGCTGGGTGAGCGGCCGGACTGGTCGGGCGAGCCGCCCGAGGCGCCGGGGCGTGTCCCGGCCCGAGCCGTCTCCGCCCGAACCCGAGCCGTCCGTCTCGGGACGAGACCGACCGGCTCTTCTGAACTGCGCATGCAGGGGGGCGCCGGGCGGGGTCCGAGCCACCCCTCGAACGCGCAGTTCCGGAGCCGTTGCTCAGGCCGCCGCGCGCGCGGCCAGCCCGGCGGCGCGGGCCTCGGCGGCGGCGACCAGCGCCTCCACGACCTCGGCCAGCTGCTCCTGCACCTCGGGGTCGCGGAGCGTGCCGTCGGCGTCGAAGCGCTCGTCACCCTCGGGCACGGGCAGCTCGGCGTCGAGCACGCGGGCGCCGATCGTGGACAGCACCTTGCGCGTCTCGGACTGGGCCCAGACCGCGCCGAACATGCCGGTGGAGGCACCGACGACGGCGGCCGGCTTGCCGCGCAAGGGGTTGGTGGCGTGCGGGCGTGAGGCCCAGTCGAGCGCGTTCTTCAACACGCCCGGGATCGAGGCGTTGTACTCCGGCGTGGCGATGAGCACGGCGTCGGCGGACCCGATCGCCTCGCGCAGCGCCGCCACCGGGGCGGGCGCGGGCGAGACGTCGTCGTCGGCGTCGTAGGGCGGGATCCCCCTCAGGCCGTCGAACACCTCCAGCTCGACCCCGGACGGCAGCAGGTCGGCTGCCGCCCGGAGCAGGCCGGAGTTGTACGAGTCCCGGCGGAGGGAACCTGAGATGCCGAGGACTCGCATCGCTCAGCGCCTGGACGAGCTCGAGGTCGACCGACAGCGTCACGTCGTTGGCGAGCATGAAGCCGCCCTTGGGCAGCGGCGCGTTCCAGTTGAGGCCGAACTTCGTGCGATCGACGACGGTCTCGAACTGGAGGCCGAGCTTGATGTTCCCGAACGGGTCCTCGATCGGCCCGACGACGGAGCCCTCGGCGGTGATGCGCTCGGTGTGGCCCTTCAGGGTCAGGTCGCCGCTCAGCGTGGCGGTCGGCCCGTCGATCGCGAGCTCGACCGAGTCGAAGCGGATCTCCGGGTACTGCTCGGCATCGAAGAACTCGGGCGACTGCAGGTGGGCGACCAGGTTCTCGTCCTTGACGACCACGGAGTCGACCGGCACCGAGCCGGTGAGGGTGGCGGCGCCGTTCTCGTCGACGGTCACCGTCGCGTTGATCGTGCCGAAGCTGCCACGGAACGTGGACAGCATGTGCTTTACGGCGAAGCCGGCGGTCGAGTGCACGCCATCGTTGGTGTACGTGCCGGCAGGAATCGCGGTAGCGGTGGTCATGTGAAGTGTTCTCCCCGAACTAGGATCCGGACCGGACTGCGGTCCGTTTTCGTGACGAGCAGTACTGTAGCACAAGAAACGGACTGCGGTCCGGTTCGTTCTATACTGACCCCCGTCGATGTCGGTTACGTTCCCCACCGTGCACGAGCTTCCGGTCCTCCAGGAGGAGCCGCCCCTGCGCGCCGACGCGGCGCGCAACCGCGACAAGGTCCTGGCCGCCGCCGAGAAGCTGTTCGCCGAGCGCGACGCCGCGTGCGTGACGATGGACGCCATCGCCACCGAGGCCGGCGTCGGCAAGGGCACGCTCTTCCGCGGGTTCGGCGACCGCGCCGGGCTCGTCCTGGCGCTGCTGCAGGAGCACGAAACGCGCCTGCAGGAGACGATCATCCGCGGCCCGGCCCCGCTCGGTCCCGGCGCACCACCGATCGAGCGCCTGATCGCGTTCGGGGAGGCGCTGCTCAAGCACCTCGCCCAGCACGGCGAGCTGATCGCCGCCGCCGAGGGCAGGCTCGACCGCTACCGCACCGGCCCGTTCATGGTCTACCAGGCGCACGTGGCGCTGCTCGTGCGCGAGGCGGCGCCCGAGTCGGACTGGGAGTACCTGACGGACACGCTGCTGGCCTCCCTCACCGCGAGCCACCTGCGCTACATGCGCCAGGTACGCGGGATGAGCGAGGAGCGCATGGTCGCCGGCTGGGCCGACGTCGTGCGCCGGCTGCTCAGTTGTCGCTGAGGTAGAGGCCGAGCGGCAGCAGGATCGTCGCCACGAAGATCATGCCGATCCCGGTCGCGATCACCGCATTGGACTTGTAGACGTGGCCGGCGACGCCGATCAGGAACCCGAGCCCCATCAGCACGATGAACGGAAGCGGGTCCGGGTCGAAGACGGCGAGCACGGCCGCGCGAGGATGGCATAGGGTCGGGGCATGAGGAGGAGGGTCGTGCTCGGCCTCGTCACGGCGATGCTGTTCGCGGCGGCGCCCGCCCGGGCCGACACCACGATCGGCACGCTTCCCGTGCCGGACGACACGCGCACGTGCGGCGCGGGCGGCTGCACCCTTGCGCCGACGGGCGTCGCCGCACCGCAGAGCGGCGTCATCACGCGCTGGCGCGTCCGCGCCGGGGCGGGCACGACAGCGGCGCATCTGCAGGTGCTCCGCGCGGGCGCCGAGATCGCACACTCGGCGACCGTCACGCCCACGGCCAACGCGGTCTCGGTCTTCTCGACGCGGATCCCGGTCGCCACCGGCGACCGCATCGCGCTGTTCTGCTGTGCCGGGGCTGCAGGCGCGTTCGTCAAGAGCACCACCCCGGCGGGCACGACCGACCGCTGGGACCCGGCGCTCGCGACCACGCCGCGCCCGCCCGACGCGACCGATCCGGCCGACACCGCCGTGAGCGCCGACATCGAGCCCGACGCCGACGGCGACGGCTACGGGGACGAGACGCAGGACGACTGCCCGGGGGTCGCCGACGACCAGGCCGACACCGACCACGACGGCGTGGGCGACGCCTGCGATGCCGATGACGACAACGACGGCCTCCGCGACATCGAGGACCTGTGCCGAACCGTCCCCGGCCCCGAGCTCGGGTGTCCGGAGATCCCGCCTCCGCCGAACCGGGCGCCGACCGCCCGCTTCCGCACGCCCGCGACGGGCGCCGCGGTGGGGCCGACCGTCCAGATCCAGCTCGACGCCGCCGACGACCGCGGCGCGCCGACCGTCAGCGTGTTCGACGACGACGGCACGATCTGCGTGCTGCGCGCCGCCCCCTACTCGTGCACGTGGAAGCCGACCGGCGCCGACGTCGGGCGCGCGACGCTGCTGGCCAGCGCCGTGGACTCCGGGGGGCTGAACTCGCTGGCCATCGTCCGTGTGAGCGTCAAGCGCTTCGCCGCGAGGCTGACGAAGAAGACGAGGCGCCGCAAGGGCCGAACGACGGTCACCGGCCGCCTCACGCTCCCGAGCGTCGTCACCCGCGTGCAGGGCTGCCACGGCACGGTGACGGTGCGCTTCCGCAAGACGAAGAAGACCGCGCGCGTGACCAGCCGCTGCACCTACAAGGCCGTGCTGAAGGTTCGAACCGGCAAGCCGCACGTGACGTTCGGGGGCAACCCGGTGATCGCGCCCACCTAGACTCCAGGGCCGATGAGCGCCGTTCCCGCATCCGTTGACGACGTCGCCACCGGCCTGCGGGCCGCCGGCTACCTGCCCGGCGACTCGACCGCGCTGGTGAGCTACCTCGCCGCCCGGCTCGGCAAGCCCGTGCTGGTCGAGGGCCCGGCGGGCGTCGGCAAGACCGAGCTCGCGAAGGCGCTGAGCCGCTACCTCGGCCGCACGCTCGTGCGCCTGCAGTGCTACGAGGGCCTCGACGAGGCCAAGGCGCTGTACGAGTGGAACTACCGCAAGCAGCTCCTGCGCATCCAGGCCGAGGCGGATGGCACCGGCTGGGACGCCGTGCAGGACGACATCTTCGGCGAGGAGTTCCTGCTCGCCCGCCCGCTGCTGACCGCGATCACCACTGACGAGCCGGTCGTGCTCCTGATCGACGAGATCGACAAGACCGACCAGGAGTTCGAGGCGATGCTGCTCGAGCTGCTGTCGGACTTTCAGATCACGATCCCCGAGCTCGGCCGCATCGAGGCGCGCACGCATCCCGTCGTGCTGCTCACCTCCAACAACACGCGCGAGCTGACCGAGGCGCTCAAGCGCCGCTGCCTCTACCTGTGGCTCGACTACCCGAGCACCGAGCACGAGCTGGAGATCGTCCGCCTGCACGCGCCGGAGCTGGGCGAGAGCGTGGCGCGCAAGCTCGTCGAGGTCGTCCACCAGGTCCGCGACCTCGACCTCAAGAAGCCGCCGTCGATCGCCGAGTCGATCGACTGGGCCCGCGCGCTGCTCCTGCTCGGCGCCGACGACATCGACCAGGACGTCTTCCGCGACACGATGTCGATCATCGTCAAGCACCGCACCGACCTCGACACGGTGGCCGAGCGGGTCGGCGTGCGGCTCGGCGCGACCGCGTGACGTTCGACGCGCGGATCCTGCAACTGGGCGAGGCACTGCGCGCCGAGGGCGTCGCGATCGGCACGTCGGAGCTCAACGACGCGTTCGCCGCGCTCGACGAGGTGCCGTGGACCGAGCCCGGCGACTTCCGTGCCACGCTCGCCGCGACACTCGCCAAGTCGCCCGAGGACCGGCGCGTGTTCGACCTCGTGTTCGAGCGCTTCTTCTTCCGCGCCGCCGAGGCCCAGGCGCTGCGCCATGAGATCCGCGAGGGCGGCGAGGACGGCATCACCGGCGGCGCGCGGATCGAGCTCGACAACCTGCGCGAGCAGCTGCTGCAGGCGATCGCCGAGGGCGACGACGCCGCCATGCGCGACCTCGCGCGGCTGGCGATCGCCGCGTTCGGCCGCCGCGGCGAGGGCTCGGGCGTGCTCGGCGTCGACGTGCAGCGGATCCGCCGCGCGCTCGGGCTGCGCTCGGAGCCCGGCGGACCCGTGCAGGAAGACCGCTCGCAGGAGCAGCCGCGCCTCACCCGCGAGCAGATCCGCCGCTTCGAGGCGCACCTGCGGCGCGAGCTCGAGCGCGCGCAGATCGAGCGCACGCAGGCGCTGCCGCCGTCACGGCCCCTGACCGAGCTCGACCGCGCGCTGCCGACCGGACCGCTGCAGGACCTCGCCGCCGTCCACCGCGTCGTCGCCCAGCTCAAGCGCCGGTTGGCGACCCAGGGCCACGAGGTCCGGGGCCGCAAGCGCCACGCGCACGTCGACGTCCGCCGCACGATGCGCGCCTCGCTGCAGACCGGCGGCGTCCCGGTGGTGCTCAAGTACCGCCCGCGGCGCCCGCGCCGCCCCGAGCTGTACGTGCTGTGCGACGTCTCGACGTCGGTCACCAGCGCCTCGGTGTTCTTCCTGAGCGTGCTGCACGCGCTGCACGACGCGTTCCGCAAGATGCGCTCGTTCGTGTTCGTCGAGCGGATCTCCGAGGTCACCGACGTGTTCGAGCGCGAGCGCTCGTTCCGCGCCGCGTCGGAGGCGATCTCCAAGGACGCCGGCGTGGCCGACGTCTCCGGGTACACGGACTACGGCCGCGTCTGGAGCGAGTTCCTCACCCAGGTCGAGGACGACCTGCACCCGCGGGCGACGGTGATCGTGCTGGGCGACGCCCGCACCAACGGGCGCGACCCGCGCGCCGACGCGTTCGCCCGCATCGCCGCCCACGCCGGCCGCACGTTCTGGCTCAACCCCGAGCCGCGCCTGTACTGGAACTACGGCGACTCCGTGATCGCCACCTACGAGCGCTACTGCGAGGCCTACGAGTGCTGGACCACCCGCCAGCTCGAGGACTTCGTCAAGGCGCTCACGCGTCCGCAGTACGCCTAGGCGAGCCTCGGTCCACCCCGTGCTGGAAGCGGCGGCGGCCGGCAGAGCGCGGCGTCAGGCGTGTGCGACGGTCGCCGGAGGAACCTCCGGCCTGCGCCCGGCGTGACCGGTCGGGGCGCGTGCGACGATCACGCAGAGCGCCGCGAGCACGAGCGCCACGGGAGCCATCAAGTAGTTCTCCCACTGGCTGGCGGATGCGAGGTTCATCAATGCAGCCACAGCGAAGATGACCGCAAGCCCCCACGCTCCCCAGCGATAGCGACGCTCGGAGCGCCCGGCCGCGCGCCGGCGCACGATGATGATCGCGGCCGCATAGAAGAGCACGCTCATCGCGCTGCCGAACCGCTGCCCCGTCGTGAGTTGCGCGTGTGCGCCGCCCCACGCCGCATCGCCTAGCCGCGCCCCGGCGGCCAACGCGAACTCGAACACGATCATGCCGGCAAAGCCGATTGTCGCGACTTGTGCTGCTCGTGGCATGGGACCCTCCTTGCGTTCCACGGCGCAGCATGGCCCGGTCAGGCGTCCGCGCCATCGGTAGTCGTCCACATCGGCGACGCGACGACTACGTTGGCGAGTCGGATCGCAGACGTGCGCCGTTGCGGCGGGTGAACAACCGGTGAGACGCTGGGCCGACCCACACCGAGGAGCGTTGAGATGTTCACATCGCGCGCCGTTCTCTCAGTGATCGTCGCGCTGTTGATCGTCGTGTTCGGCGCGGGCAGCGCGTCCGCCGCGACCGATCACGTCGTCATCACGGGTGGGGCGGTCGTTGCGCCCGGGCAGACCGCCGGTGACGTGATCGTGATCGACGGGCCGGTGACGATTGCCGGCGATGTGACCGGCGACGTCGTGTCGGTGAGCGGCCCGATCCGGCTCACCGGCCGGGTTGATGGCGACGTGATCGCCGTGTCGGACCGGGCGGTGCTCGGCCCGCGTGCGCGCGTCGGCGGCGACCTGCGCTACGGCGACGAACGGCCGGTGCTTGCGCCGGGCGCGAAGGTGGCCGGCGAGATCAGCAACGAGGACTGGACCGACACCGCCAGCGGGTGGGGCTGGGTGAGCGCGTTCGCGTGGTGGCTGGCGGTGTCCGTGTCCACGCTGATCGTCGGCGTTCTGCTCGTCTGGCTGGCGCCGGGTGCGCTGTTTGCGGCCGCACGGGCGGTGGGCGAGCGCCTCGGCGCGACTATCGGCTGCGGCGTGGCGATCGCTATCGGCGCGCCGCTGCTGGCCGTCCTGGCGCTCGTCACGCTCGTCGGTATCCCGTTCGGTGTCGGGTTGCTGTTGGCCGCGATCCCCGTGTTGCTCGTCGCGTATACGACGACCGCCTGGGTCGTGGGGCGCCGCGTGCTGCGCGACCGGTCGCAGTCGGCTTGGGCGATGCTGCTGGCGGGGTGGGGGATCCTGCGGCTGCTGGCCCTGATCCCGGTTGTCGGCGGCCTCGTCGGGCTGGTGGCGACGGTGGTCGGACTCGGAGCGCTGACCGTCGCGCTCTGGCGGGCGCGCACCCCGCGCGGGCCCGAGGCGCCGGCTCCGAGCCGTCCCGCCGTCGCCACATGACGTGCATGGTCGGACCGGCACGTCGGCGAGACGAGCACTGACGTTCCCGCGGGTGGTGAGTCCGCGGGCGTTTCAGTGACGGACGAACTGCGGCTGGGCAGGGCGATGACGGTGCGGGTCGCGCGGTGACCTGTGGCAAGTTCCGGCCGCTGAGGGTGCATAACTTGCCAACCTTCGCCGCCGGCACCCTCGCTTCCCCACCCGGGCGCCGTTCGAGAGCGACCCCGTTACTCGGTGCGGCGGGCGCGGTACGTCTTCAGCGGGACGGAGAGGCCCTTGAGCTTCTTCTCGCCGGCGAACGACCACTGGAAGCCCCCGGCGGCGTCGCGGACGTGCTCGGTCGCGAGCACGGAGGCCGGACGGGCGCGTTCGGTCAGCCGGCTGGCGACGTTGACCGTCGACCCGTACCAGTCGCCCCAGCGATTGACGGCGGGGCCGAACGCGATGCCGGCGCGGATCGCCGGCAGGCCCTCGGCGCCGTCGGAGCCGTCGACCAGCCGGAGCGCGGAATCCACCAGCGCCGCCGGCTCAGGCGAGACGAGCATCACCGCGTCGCCGATCTCCTTGACGATCTTCACCGGCGGTTCGATCGCCTCCTCGGCCAGCCGCGACAGCCGCCCGGCCACGCTGCCGAGCTCCTCCGACGGGATCGTCTCCCCCAGCTCGGTGAAGCCGACGAGGTCGGCGAACGCGACGGCGGTGTCGCGGCCGCCCATCTGGCCGGACGCGAGCTGCTCGGCGGTGACGACCTCCTGGCGCAGCGCCTCGCGCATGTGCATGTTGAAGACGTACTCGAGCCACGGCCCGGCGAGCGGCAGGAGGTTCTGCGCGACGATCTCGAGCCGGGCCGCCAGCTCGGCCTCGTCGGTGCCGCCTTCGAGGAACGTCTGACCCACGAGGTCGCGCACCGACTCCGCGTAGCGCGCCATCCCGCGGCCGAGCACGCGCTGGGCCTCCATCGCGTCCTCCTCGGGCAGCCCGACGTCGCGGTACTGGCGGCCGAGCTTCGCGGATTCGAGGTCGGTCTCGCTGTACACGCGCTCGTCCGGATCCGGGACCGCGAGCCCGAGCGCGCGCCGCTGGGCCTGGAACCACTCGAGGTCGAGCCCCGAATGCTCGGCGATGTCGCGCGCCGTGTAGCGGGCCTCGGAGGCGAGCTGGCGCTCGACGGGCAGGAGCGCGAGCCGCTGCTCGGCCACCGCCTGGCGGAGGTGCTCGACCGACACGCCGTCCGCGTGCAGCTTGTCGAGCAGGGCACGCCGGGCGTCGCGCGACGCGTCGTCCGCCAGCCCTTCGAGCAGTCCTTCCGCTTCCCAGTCCATGCCAGCCGGGAAGGTACCCTGCGCCGCAATGACGGAGCGTCAGATTGCCGATCGTGTCGTCGCCGTGACCGGAGGCGGGCGCGGGATCGGCCTCGCGACCGCCCGGGCGCTGGCCGCGCGGGGAGCGCGGGTCGCCGTCGGCGACCTCGACGGCGACCTTGCCGCGCAGGCGGGCGGGGCGCTCGGCGCGGCGCTCGACGTCACCAGCCGCGAGTCGTTCGCCGCGTTCCTGCAGCGCGTCGAGAGCGAGCTCGGCCCGATCGACGTGCTGGTCAACAACGCCGGCGTCATGCACGTCGGGCCGTTCGTGGACGAGGACGACGCCTGGACTCGCCGCCAGTTCGACGTGAACGTGCACGGCGTGATCCTCGGCTGCAAGCTCGCGCTGCCGGCGATGCTCGCCCGCCGCTCGGGCCACGTCGTCAACGTGGCGTCGGCGGCCGCGAAGGTCGGCGTGCCGCGCGAGGCCGTCTATGCGGCGACCAAGCACGCCGTGCTCGGCCTGTCCGAGTCGCTGCGCGGGGAGCTGCGGGGCACCGGCGTGGACCTGTCGGTCGTGCTGCCCGGCCTGGTGCGGACCGACCTCGCCGCCGGCACCCTGCAGGGGTCGAAGGTGCTCGCGCCGGAGGACGTCGCACAGGCGATCGCGGGCGCGATCGAGCGCCCGCGCTTCGACGTCTACGTCCCGCGCTCGTACCGCGGCCTGCCGGTGCTCGCCGCGCTCCTCCCGCGCCCCGCCCGCGAGGCGTTCCTGCGCGCGATCGGCGTCGGCCGCAACACCGCCGGCACGACCGCTGCGGAGCGAGCCGCATACGAGGAGCGCGCCGCGGGCGAGTAGGCTCGGCGCGATGTGGGGCGACGCGTATCGGTCGCTCACCGGTGCCGAGCCTCTCGACGCCGAGGATCTCGAGCGGCTTGCCACCGCTGCCTACATGCTCGGTCGCGAGGACGAGTACCTCGACGCACTCGAGCGCGCCCATCATGCGCACCTCGAGGCGGGCGCCACGCCCCGTGCCGTCCGCTGTGCGTTCTGGCTGTCGATGACGCAGCTGCTGCGTGGCGAGCGCGGGCGCTCGGAAGGGTGGTTCGCGCGCGCCGAGCGGCTGCTGGAGCGCGAGCCGGAAGCGTGCGTCGAGCGCGGTTACCTGCTGCTGCGTGAGGTCGTCAACCGCCACGCCTCGGGCGACCATGACGCGGCGCTGGCGACCGCGGCCGGCGCGGCGGCGATCGCCGAGCGCTTCGCGGACGCCGACCTGCACGCGCTGGCCGTCCACGAGCAGGGCCTGTGCCTGATCCGGCTCGGCCGCATCGAGGACGGACTGCGGATGCTCGACGAGGCGATGGTCGCCGCCGTCGGCTCCGAGCTCTCGCCGATCGTCACCGGCCTCGTGTACTGCAGCGTCATCGACGGCTGCCAGGAGATCTACGCTCTCCGCCGCGCCCAGGAATGGACGACCGCGCTCAGCCACTGGTGCGAAGAGCAGCCCGACATGGTGGCGTTCACCGGCCGCTGCCTGGTGCACCGCGCGGAGATCCTGCAGTTGCACGGCGCCTGGCAGGACGCCCTGGACGAGGCGCGCCGCGCCGGCGAGCGGCTGACCCGCGCCGCCGGGCAGGCGGCCTACCGCCGCGGCGAGGTGCATCGGCTGCGCGGCGACCTCGCCGTGGCCGAGGACGCCTATCGCGAGGCGAACCGCCACGGCACTCAGCCGCAGCCCGGTCTGGCGCTGCTACGCCTCGCGCAAGGCCACCGCGACGCCGCGCTGGCGGCGATGCGGCGCGCGCTCGCCGAGGCGTCGGACCCGGTCGCGCGCATCCGATTGCTGCCCGCGGCGGTGGAAATCACGCTGGCCGCCGGCGTGCACGGCGAGGCGCGCGACGCGTGCGAAGAGCTCGCGCGCTTGGAGCCGCGTTTCGCGAGCGTGCTGCTGGCGGCGCTCGCGGCCGGGGCGCGCGGGGCGGTCGACCTCGCGGGCGGCGACGCGAGCGCGGCCCTCGCGGCGCTGCGGCGCGCGGAGCAGGCGTGGGAGGACATCGGCGCGCCGTACGAGCGAGCGCGCGTGCGCGTCCTCATCGGCCTGGCCTGCCGAGCGCTGGGCGACGCCGACTCGGCGACGCTCGAGCTCGAGTCGGCACGCGAAGCGTTCGTGGCACTGCGCGCGGCGCCCGACGCGGCGCGCGTCGCGGCCCTCCTCAGCCGCGCACAGGCCGCGCACGGACTCACGCCGCGAGAGCTCGAGGTGCTGCGCCTCGTTGCGGCCGGCGAGACGAACAAGGCGATCGCGGCGACGCTCGTGCTCAGCGAGCGGACGGTGGACCGCCACGTGAGCAACATCTTCACGAAGCTCGGCGTCTCGTCGCGCACGGCCGCGGCGGCGTACGCGTACCGGTACCAGCTCGTGTGAGTGAAACCACCCACAGTCCCGCGCGCGAAAGTTGGGTGGTTCCCCGGAAGCGCAGCCCGCGTGCCGCTGACAGGGTCGACCGATGCTCAGATCCCACGTCGACACCCCGCGCGCGGCACTCCTGGCCGGCGTCCCCGTGCAGCAGCGCCGGATCGAGCCGGCCGGCACTCCGACCACCGTGCTCGAGGGCGGCGACGGGCCGCCGCTCGTCCTGCTCCACGGACCGGGCGGGAGCGCGACGGACTGGATCAGCGTCGTTATCGCGCTCGCCGGCCGCCACCACCTGATTGCAGCCGACCTGCCGGGGCACGGCGGCTCGGGTCTGACCGACGACCTGGTCGGCTGGCTGGACGCGCTGATCGACGCGACGTGCGCGGAGCCGCCGACCCTGATCGGCAACACGGCGGGCGGCGCCCTCGCGGCGGAGTTCGCGCGCGACCACGGCCACCGGATCGCCCGTCTCGTGCTCGTCGACGCGCTCGGGCTGGCGCCGTTCGCGCCGGCGCCCGAGTTCGGGGCGGCGCTGCAGGCGTTCATGGCAGAGCCGACCCGAGCGACGCACGATCGCCTCTGGGCGCGCTGCGCCTTCGACCTCGATCGCCTGCGCGAGCGGATGGGCGAGCGCTGGGAGCCGTTCACGGCGCAGAACCTCGAGCGAGCCGGGTCGCCCGGGATCGCCGCGCTGATGGGCCGGTTCGGGATGGCCGCCATCGACGGGCTCGAGCGCATCGGCGTGCCGACCGCACTGATCTGGGGCCGGAACGACCTCGCGACGTCGCTCGCGGTCGCCGCAGCGGCAAGCGCCCGGTACGGATGGCCGCTCCACGTGATCGACGACTGCGCCGACGCCCCGCAGATCGAGGAGCCGGAGGCGTTCGTGCGCGCACTGGAGGCCGAGGACCTGCGCGAGCGCCTGCGCGGCCCGCTCCTCACGCCGAGCGACGACGGCTTCGCCGAGGCCACGCGGCTGTGGAACGGGGCGATCACCAAGTCCCCGGCACTGGTCGTGCAGGCCACTGGCGCGGCCGACGTGGTGCAGGCGATCGACTTCGCCCGCGACCAACGGCTCGCCGTCGCGGTGCGGGGCGGCGGCCACAACATCGGCGGCACGGCGCTCGCCGACGGCGGGGTGACGATCGACATGTCGCGCCTGCGCGCTGTCGTGGTCGATCCGGCCGCGCGCACGGTCACCGTGGGCGCAGGCGCCCTGCTGCGCGACGTGGACCGGGCGACGCAGCGACACGGACTCGCCACGCCGCTCGGCTTCATCTCGGAGGTCGGCATCGCGGGGCTGACGCTCGGCGGCGGGCTTGGCTATCTCACGCGCCGGTTCGGCTGGACCGTCGACAACCTCCTCGCGGTCGATGTCGTGACGGCGGACGGCGAGGTGCGGACGGCCGGGCGCGACGAGAACGCGGACCTGTTCTGGGCCATGCGCGGCGCGGGCGCGAACCTCGGCGTGGTCACCTCGTTCACGTTCCGGCTGCACGAGGTCGGCCCGACCGTCGTCGGCGGCCTGATCGCCTGGCCGTTCGCGCGAGCTCGGGAGATCCTCGCGGCGTACCGGACGATCACCGTCGCGGCGCCCCGCGACCTCGCCGTCTGGTGCAACCTCCTGCGCGCGCCCGCGGCGCCGTTCGTTCCCACGGAATGGCACGGCGAGCGGGTCTGCGCGCTGGCCGTGTGCTTCAGCGGCGACCGCGCGGCTGCCGACGAGGTCCTGGCCCCGATCCGCGCGCTCGGCGACCCCGTCTTCGATGCGCTGGCGGAACGGCCGTACACGGAGATGCAATCCCTGCTCGACGCGACCGAGCCGAAGGGCGAGCACTACTACTGGAGGACCGAGTACCTCTCCGAGCTCAGCGACGGGCTGCTGGCGAACCAGCGCGAGCTTGCCGCGACGTGCCCGATCCCCGCGGCGCAGATCGGGCTCCTGCACGTCGGCGGCGCGCTGAACGAGCACGCCGCCGACGACGGCGCGGTCGGCAACCGCGACGCGCGGTACGTCTGTGGCGTGATCGGCGCCTGGTCCCCCGGCGAGCCGCGTGGGGACGAGTTCCGCCGGTGGGTGCGCGCGGCCGGCGAGCGCATCCGGCCGTACTCCACGGGCGCGAGCTACATCAACTTCCAGACCGGCGACGAGGACAGCGCGCGGATCCGCGCGTCGTACGGAGCGAACTACGATCGGCTCGTGGCGATCAAGCGGCGCTACGACCCCGAGAACGTGTTCCGTTCCAACCGCAACGTCCCGCCCTCATGAGGATCGAAGCCGAGCGCCGATTCGACGTCCCGGTGCGCGAGGGCTTCGACTACATCACCGACCAGGCCAACTGGCCCTCCTATTGGCCGGGGCTCGTACGCATCGAGCCGGGCGCGCGCTGGAGCGAGCCCGGCGACGTGACGCGGATCGTGGTGCGGATCCTCGGACGCGCGGTCCCGCTCGAGATGACGCTGCAGCGCCTCGATCCGCCGCGGCTCGTCGAGTACACGAGCACCCAGCCCGGCATGCCGGACGCGCGACACGAGCGTGTCTTCGAGGACGCCGACGGTCGGCTGCACTACCGGATCGCCGTCGAGCTCGATCCGCGCGGCCTGTACGACCGCGTCGTGGTGCGCCGCGGCATCGCCCGCGCCCTGCACAGGACGCTCGCGAACCTCGATGCCGTGTTCAGCCGGTACCCTGACGGGTAACGAAAACCCAGGGGGGCTGGGGAGAACGCCCGGCTGAGATAGGTCCTCGCTGGACCTGACCCTTCGAACCTGTGGGGTAATGCCCGCGGAGGGAGCGATGCGGACCGAGGTCGAGGCTCCCGGTGTGGAGCCTCGCGACGTTTCAGGCGGCGTCACCGTCGCGACAGTGGGAAAGGCGTTCGGGGCCGTCCAGGCGCTGGACGGTGTGTCGCTGCGCGCCGACGCCCGCGAGGTCGTCGCCGTCGTCGGCCCGAGCGGCTGCGGCAAGTCGACGCTGCTGGAGCTCGTCTGTGGGCTGCAGGCAGCCCGACCGCGGCACGATCGAGGCGCCGAACGCGGCGCTGATGCCGCAGCGCGACGGCCTGCTGCCGTGGCTGTCGGCGCTCGACAACGCCGCGCTGGCGCTGCGTGTCGCCGGCGTTGGGCGCCAGGAGGCGCGCGCCGCCGCCCACGGGCACTTCGCCGCCTTCGGACTGGAGGGGTTCGAGCGCTCGCGCCCGCGCGAGCTGTCCGGCGGCATGCGCCAGCGCGTCGCGTTCCTGCGGACGCTGCTCGCCGGGCGCCCGCTGCTCTGCCTCGACGAGCCGTTCGGGGCGCTCGACGCGCTCACGCGCGGGCAGATGCAGCGCTGGCTGGCCGACGCACTCGAGCGCGAGCCCCGCACCGTGCTGCTCGTGACGCACGACGTCGAGGAGGCGGTGCTGCTCGCCGACCGGATCGTGCTGCTGTCGCCGCGGCCCGGGCGCGTGATCGCCACGCTCGACGTCGCGATCCCGCGGCCGCGCCACCGCGCCGACGACGAGGTCGTCGCACTGCGAGAGCGCGCGCTGACCGCGCTCGAGCGCGGCGGCGAGACCGGTCTGGCCGGAGGCGGCGTATGAGCGCGCTGGTGATCGTGCTGATCGGCCTCGCGGGCTGGGAGGCGCTGGTCCGCCTCGGCGGCGTCGACGAGCTGATCCTGCCCGCCCCCACCCAGGTGCTCGACAGCCTGTGGACCGACCGCGGCGTGCTCGCGCCCGACCTCGCGACGACGACGTGGGAGGTGCTGGCCGGCCTTGCCGCCGCGATCGCCGCGGGCGCGCTGCTCGGCATCGCCATGCACGTCTCACCCCGCGCCCGCCGCGCGCTGCGTCCGCTGGTGATCGGCTCGCAGGCGGTGCCGGTGCCGGTGATCGCACCGCTGGTGATCCTCGTGCTCGGCTTCGGGATGGCCCCGAAGGTGCTGCTCGTCGCGCTCGTCTGCTTCTTCCCGGTCGCGATCAACCTGTACGACGGCCTGCGCGACACCGACGCCGACGCGCGCAAGCTGCTGCGCTCGCTCGACGCGACGCGCTGGCAGACGCTGCGCATGCTCGAGCTGCCGAGCGCGCTGCCCGCGACCTTCACCGGCGTCAAGATCGCCGCCGCCGTCGCCGTGATCGGTGCGGTGTTCGCCGAGTGGGCGGGCTCGGACGCCGGGCTCGGCCACGCGCTGCTCACCGCCAACGGCCAGCTCGCGACGGCACGCGCGTTCGCTGCCACCCTGCTGCTGTTCCTGCTCGCGGTCGTCCTGTACGGCGCGTTCGCTCTGCTCGAGCGGCGCGTCGTCGACTGGACGCCGCGCTCGACTCCCGGAGGACCATGACCCGTCTCGTACTCCTGCTCGCACTGCTCGCCGCCGGTGTCGCCGGCTGCGGCGAGAAGTCCGACACCGCGTCCGCCGGCTCGGGCACGACCGAGAAGCTCACGGTCATGCTCGACTGGTTCCCCAACGCCGACCACGCGGGCCTGTACGCCGCGCAGGCGAGCGGGGAGTACGAGCGCGCCGGGCTGGACGTGAAGTTCGTGACGCCGAGCGACGCGGCGACGCCGCTCAAGCTCCTGCAGGCGGGCCGGGTCGACCTCGCGGTCTCCTACCAGCCGGACCTGCTGCTGGCCCGCGACAAGGGCGCCGACGTCGTCGCGGTCGGCGCGCTCGTCCAGAAGCCGCTGACGTCGCTGATGTCGGTCGGCGACCACCCGATCACCGACCCGAAGCAGCTCGCCGGCAAGACGGTCGGCACCGCCGGCATCCCGTACCAGTCGGCGTACCTGAAGACGATCCTCAACAAGGCGGGCGTCGACCCCGGTTCGGTCAAGGAGGTCAACGTCGGCTTCAAGCTGACCGGCGCGATGATCTCCAAGAAGGTCGACGCGACGATCGGCGCGTTCTGGAACGTCGAGGGCGTCGAGCTCTCGCACGCCGGCCGCAAGCCGCACATCCTGCGGATGGAGAACCTCGGCGTGCCGACCTACGACGAGCTCGTGGTCGCCGCCCGCCAGCACGACCTCGACGAGGCGGGCGGCTCGCGGGTGCGCCGCTTCATGCAGGCCACGGCGCGCGGCTACGCGATGGTCAAGGCCGACCCGACCGTCGGCGTCGACGCGCTGCTGGGCGCCGACAAGAGCCTCGACCGCGACGTCACGGCCGCCACCGTGAAGGCGTCGGTCCCGGTCTTCTTCCCGTCCGACAGCGACAACCCGTTCGGCTGGCAGGACCCGCGTGCGTGGGCGCTCTACGAGCAGTGGATGCGCACGAACAACCTGCTCAAGCCGCTCGAGCCGGGAGAGCGGGCGCCGCTGACCAACGAGTTCCTGCCGGGCGAGGGCTTGGACCAGGGGACCAGCGGGCTGGGATGAGCCCGCGCGCGGCGGCGTGCATGAGGTGCACGCCGGCGAGCCCCTTCCACTCCCCGTAGCGCTCGAAGAAGCCGCGTACCTCGGCCTCGTCGGCGCGCGCCCGCGGGTTGCCCGTCACCAGCCGCCCGACGATCTTCAGGAACCCGAGGTCCCCGGCCGGAACGACGTCCATGCGGCCCTGGCCGTGCAGGCCGAGCATCTCGACCGTCCACGGCCCGATGTCGCGGATCGCCAGCAGGCGCCGGACGTCGTGGCCGTGCAGGTCGACGCGGCCGCGGGCGACCTCCTCGGCGCAGCGGCGCATGGCGATCGCGCGCTTGGGCGCGAGGTCGAACGACGTCAGGCGCGCGGGCGCCTGCGCGGCGATCACGGCGGGCGTCGGGGCATCGCGCATCCCGGTCGCGGGGCAGCGGTAGCCGAACGCGCCGATCAGCCGCTTCTGGATCACCATCGCGCGCTCGAGCTCGATCAGCTGCTCCGTGATCGCACCCAGCAGCGTCTCCCACGGCATCGGCTGGCGGCGGACACGCAGCGTGTAGTGGCTGCGGACCGAGCGGCCGATGACCGGGTCTGCGCGGAAGCGGTCGAAGAACGGCCGCAGGTCGTCGTCGACGCCGGTCGCGAAGCGCATCCGCGCGATCGCCGCGTGGGCCGCCTCCTCGGACGGGCCGCGGGCCGCGTACACCACGCGGTCGCCCGCCGGCTGCACCATCCCGACGAGCACCGGCTCGCCGTCGATCCGCAGCAGCCGCTGCAGCGCGGCGCCTCGGCGGCGCAGCAGCCCGTCCATCGACCCGCCGCTCAGCCGGAACGGCCATGGCGGCCGAACCTCGACGCGGACCTCGGCGACGCCGAGACGGTTGATCTCGCGGGCCGCGAGATCGCCCATCTAGCGCTTCAGCAGGTGGACGTCGATCAGGAACGAGTTCGATGCCACGATGTCGCCGAGCGACGATCGCTTCCGGCGCCGCGACACGCGCGTACGGCGCCGGTGCACGACGGCCACCGTGGCGGCACCGGCCACGAAGCCGGTGGCCGCCAGCGCGGCCGCCTGGCGCGCGGGCACCAGCGGCCGCGAAACCTCGATCGACCGCGGTTGCGCGACGACCGGCAGGCCGTCGACGATCTCGCCTTCGTCTTCCTCGAACTGACTCACGGGCCCGACAGCATGAAGGCTTTCCCGGACGGGTGCCTTCTACCTCACGTCTTCGCGGCGGTTCGAGAAGGTCCGGAACACCACATCCCAATATGGAGCGCTGATGCCGAAGCCCTTCTCGTCGTCCTGGAAGTGGTGGCGCATATGGAGCTCGCGCAGCCGCTTGCCGAGGCGCGTCGTCGGGTTGTGGTGGTGGAGGGCGTAGTGGATCTCGTCGTAGATGAGGTAGCCCGTCAGGAAGCCCGCCGCCACGGCCGGACCGTGCACGTCACCGGCGACCAGGAAGATCGCGCCGACGACGACGATCGCGAGCGGGATGCTCGCCGCGGGCGGCATGACGAGCCGCAACGGGTCGTTCGGGTGGTCGTGATGGACGCCGTGGATCATCCAGTGGAGCCGCGCGCCGATGCCGTCCTCCGGCTCGAAGTGGAAGACGATCCGGTGCAGCCAGTACTCGAAGAGGGTCCAGACGACGTAGCCGACAAGCGCGAGCCCGAGCGTGTCCCACCATCCGTCGCGATCGACTGCGAGGACGAGCATGAAGACGATGACGGGCGCGTAGATGAGCACGGGCACCACGGGGTGCACGCGCGTGAAGCGATCGAGCAGCCTCGACTGGAACATGGGGGGCGAGGCCTTCAGGTAGTCCGTGCGCCGCATATCCACACCTTACTTCTTAGGGGCCCCTAAGTGGAAGCGATGGTCCGCTCATAGACACGAAAGCGCCGCACGATTCGCCCGCCCATCGCCTCCATCGCCCGGTTCATGTTCGTGTTGGTCTCGAGGATCCAACCCATCTCGCCCCACTTCTGCGGCCGGATGCTCGCCATGTCGAAGTGCTCGACGTACATCTTCGCCGCGATCCCGGTGTGCTGGAACTCGGGCTTGACGCCGAGGAAGCCCACGCGCACGCGATCGATGATCTTGCCCTTGCGCAGGAAGTGCCACCAGCCCAGCGGGAGCAGCCGGCCGTTCATCTTCTTGAGCACCTGGTTGATGTCCGGCACCGTGATCGCCATCCCGACGGTCTCGCCCTCGGCCGTCTCGGCGACCATGAACCAGTGGTGGTCGAAGACCAGGTGCAGCTCCTGGGTGTAGGCGTCCAGGTCGGCCTTCGAGTAGGGCACGAAGCCCCAGTTCTCGCTCCACGCCGAGTTGTAGACGTCGGCGAAGCGGTCCATGTCGCGCCGCAGCGACCGGCGCGACATCTTGCGCAGGCGGATCCCGTGGCGCGGCTCGACCTCCTCCGCGAGCTTGAACACGATCGGCAGGATCCGCTCGCGGTCGGCGATCACCAGCTCCCACATGAACAGGTCCATCGCCTTGCCGAGCCCGGCCTCCTCGCAGCGCTGCTGGTAGTACGGCGGGTGGCAGGGCTCCTTGACGAACGGCATGCGGTCGAAGCCCTCGATCTGCACGCCCGACTCGTCGTTCATCGTGAAGTCCATCGGGCCGATCATGTGGTCGCGCCCGTGCGCGCGCAGCCACGCCTCGGCGGCGTCGAGCAGCGCCGGCAGCACGTCCGGGTCGTCCTCGAGCTCGAGGAAGCCGAACATCCCCCAGCGGTTGGCGTGGAACTCGTTGAACGCCTGGTCGTACTGGGCGCTGATGCGGCCGACGACACGGCCGTCGCGCTCGGCCAGGAACAGCTGCGCGTCGCCGTGCTTGAAGAACGCGTTGAACCGCTTGCTGAGGAACAGCCGCCGCTCGATCCGCAGCGGGGGAACCCAGACCCGGGAAGTAGAGTGCAGCCGGAACGGGAGCTCGATGAACTCCCGCAGGTCCCGCCGACCCTGGACGGGACGCACGACAACTGACACGAGAGCGCACCCTATATGCCGACCGCCATCGACGTCTTCGAGAAGGTCCGGGGGCATGAGCGCGCCGAGCAGCTGCGCGCCGCCCGCGAGGCCGACCTGCTGCCCTACTTCCGCCGGCTCGAGTCACCCGCCGCGCCGATCGTCGAGATGGAGGGCGCCGAGCGGATCATGCTCGGCTCCAACAACTACCTCGGGCTGACCGGCGACGAGCGGGTGATCAAGGGCGCGCGCGACGCGCTCGACCGCTACGGCACCGGCCTCACCGGCTCGCGCCTGCTCAACGGCACGATCGAGCTCCACCTCGAGCTCGAGCGCGAGCTCGCCGAGTGGATGGGCACCGAGGAGGCGATCGTCTTCACGACCGGGCACCAGGCCAACGTCGGCTGCCTCGGCACGATCCTCGGCCCGGGCGACACCGTGATCGCCGACTCGGGCGACCACGCCTCGATCCTCGACGGCTGTCTGCTGTCGCGGGCCAAGATGCGCCCGTTCCGCCACGGCCGGCTCGAGAAGCTCGAGAAGATGCTCGAGCGGGCGGGCGACGACGGTGGCGGCGTGCTCGTGGTCGTCGACGGCGTGTTCTCGATGGAGGGCGACGTCGCCGACCTGCCGCGGATCGTCGAGCTGTGCAAGGCGCACGGCGCGCGCCTGATGGTCGACGAAGCGCACGCGGCCGGCGTGCTGGGCGCTCGCGGCGCCGGGACCAGCGAGTACTTCGGCGTCGAGGCGGACGTCGACCTGCGGATGGGCACGTTCTCGAAGTCGCTCGCGAGCTGCGGCGGCTTCATCGCCGGCCCGCACGAGGTCGTCGAGTTCCTGCGGATCAGCTCGCGCGCGTTCCTGTTCACCGCCGCCGCGGTTCCGGCCGCGGTCGGCGCGGCGCTGGCGGCGCTGCGGATCATCCGGTCCGACGAGGGCCCGGCGCTGTTCGCCCAGGTGCTCGACAACGCGCGCTACCTGCGCGACGGGCTCCGCAACCTGGGCTTCGAGGTCCACGACGTCGGCCCGCCGGTGACGACGCCGATCATCCCGGTGGTGGTCGGCGACGACTGGAAGGCCGTGATGCTCTGGCGCGCGCTCTACGACGCCGGCGTGTACGTCAACGTCGCGCTGCACCCGGCGGTGCCGCCGGCCGGCGCGCTGCTGCGCACGAGCGTGATGGCCACGCACGACCGCGCCACGCTGGATCGCGCGCTAGCGGCGTTTTCATCGGTCAAGAGCACTTTCGAGTCCGAACACGGACCGCTCCCGGGCGAGTCGCGCATATAGCACATTTTTCGCTCTGCCGCGTGATTTCCCAGCGTTTAGAAAAGACACGCTTCTAGCGTATTTTCGGGTCGGTTCCCGGTTGACCATTCACCCGCTCGGTGTCTAGCCTGCGCCCTCGGTCGGTGAGTCGCGCCGGACGCTGAGAGAGGGAACGCACGATGTGAGGCTCGAGATGGGTCCCGGTGAGCCGCCGGGGGCCGAGCCTCGGTACGTCCGTCGCGAAACGTCGACCGGTAGGTGTCAATTTCAATCGGGGCGCACACGTCAAGGAGACGTGCGTTTGCCCTGCGGGGAGGTTTCATGAGCGCAACTGCGACAGCTCCTGCCGCGCAGCACATGCGGGCGCTTGCGCAGGCCAACCGAGTCCGGCTCGCACGAGCCGAGCTCAAGCGGCAGGTAGCGGAAGGCGAGACGTCAGTTGCGGACATCGTGCTCTCGTGCCCATGGGAGGCCGAGAGCATGACGATCAGCGATCTGCTGATGAGCCAGCACAGGTGGGGACGTACTCGCTGCCGCAGGTTCCTCGCGTCGATCCCCATGATGGAGACCAAGACCGTCGGTTCGATGACCGACCGTCAGCGCAATGCCCTCGCGGGCATGCTGACGGGCGATCCGGTCTACACGGTCTCGGAGCTCGGCTGGGATCGCCGCTGATCGACTGACGCGCTTCGAAAGCGCCGGCGGCGCGGTCGCTAAGCGGCCGCGCCGCCGGCGCCGGAGAAGCCCGGGCCACGCGTCGCGATCTCGACGATGTGCCCGTCGGGGTCGCGCACGTAGATCGACCGGAAGGACCCGCGGTCGAAGACGTCGGTGCACTCGACGCCCTGCTGGCGCAGGTAGTCGCGCCACGCCTCCTGCTCCTCAGGCGTCTCCACGATCAGCGCGAAGTGGTGGGTCGAGCCGGTCCCGACGACGCCTCTTCCCAGGTCGGGGTAGTGCAGGAAGCTCAGCAGCCTGCCGGGCTCGCCGTCGAGCGCGCCGAACCACACGTGGCGGGTCCCGGGATCGTCGTCCGACGGCCCGTCGGACACGATCGCCAGCCCGAGCAGGTCGCGATAGAAGGCGATCGTGCGGGCGAGGTCGCTCGAGATGAGCGTCAGATGGTGCAGCCCGCGGAGCTGCATGCGCTTCTGCTCGGTCACCGCGCCAGACTAATGGGCGCGACGTTCGTACGCGCGCCAGAGCAGCCGCGCGACGAGCCCGAACGTGGCCAGCGCCGCGATCACGACGACCGGCCACGGCACCGCCACGAAGTACAGGACGGCCGCGACCGCGACGGTCGGGACACCGGCCAGGATCGCCGTGTGCGACTTGAAGCCGGCGAAGTGCTCGCGCGCCGCCGTGTCGAGCCCCCCGAGGGAGCCGAGCGCGAGCCCGGTGACCAGCAGCGCGCGGCCGTGCGGCGTGTCCGCCGAGAACAGCCCGATCACGAGCAGCACGATGCCCACGAGCACGCACAGCTCCACGAGCGGGAACGGGTGCCAGGGAGCCTTGGGGCGGTCGGGAGCTATGGGCAACCGGACGACATCTTGACCTGCCACCAGCCCATCAGCATCCCGAGCAGGCCGGCCTTCGGCCGCACGTGGTAGTCGCCGCAGCCGGGGATCCCGAGATCGGCGTGCGTGATGCGCTCCCACTTGTGGCCGGGCGGATCGGCGAGCATGCGCTCGAGCTCGCGCGCGGCTTCGGCCTGGCGGGCGCTCTGCGCGGCGGCGGCGGCCTGGAGGTCGCCGAGGCGGGCGGCGATGGCGTCGCGGACGCGCTCGAGCTCCCCGAGCGAGAGCACCCGGGGAACGCTGGCCCAGGGGGCCAGGTTCCCTTGCGGGTGTTCGCCCAGGGGGCGAAACCCGCGGGCTTCGCGGGGAACGCTGGCCCAGGGGGCCAGGTTCCCTTGCGGGTGTTCGCCCAGGGGGCGAAACCCGCCGGCTTCGCGGGGAACGCTGGCCCAGGGGGCCAGGTTCCCTTGCGGGTTCGCCCAGGGGGCGAAACCCGCGGGCGTCGCGGGGAACGCTGGCCCAGGGGGCCAGGTTCCCTTGCGGGTGTTCGCCCAGGGGGCGAAACCCGCGGGCGTCCGGCGACGGTGATCGCACGCGGGTGTCGAGGCGTGGGTAGGCCGTGATCGCGACCGCCGACAGCTCGCGCTCGAGGCGGGCGATCTGCGCGCGCAAGGTCCCGCGCGCGGCGTGCTCGTCGACCGCGACACCGGATACGCGGATCTGATCGATGGCTGCCATCGGCTCCCGCGGGGCAGCGTACCACCGGATTCGAGGCCCTATCCTCGCTTCAGCCGATGCCGCGCAACGACCCGACCGACACCGGTGGCCTGTTCATCGGCCGCCGCCCCGGCACCGGGCCGCTGCACTACCGCGGCTCGCCGGATCGGGGCGGCCCTGGGCGCCGGCGGGCCGACGCGCTGCTCGCGTTCGGCGTGCTCGTGCTGGAGTTCCTCGCGTGCCTGACGTTGTGGGGCCCGCAGCCGCTCGCGTGGCTGTGGGTCGGCTCGCAGGTCGACTACGCGACCGGCTCGGTGACGTTCGGGATCACGGTCGCGTTCGCAGGCATGATCGGCACGCTGATGCTCACGCTGGCCGTGCTCGCGCGCCTGGACCGCCTGTGGCGGATCCTGCGCCGCGCCGCCGGCTATGAGCAGCAGCAGGGCGTGCTGGTCCGGATCTTCGCCTCCACGGCCATCGTCGCCGGCGGGGCGTTCGCGTTCTGGCTGGTGATCATCCAGGGCCCGTCGCCGTATCCGACGTGAGGCGGTTCCTGGACTACTACCGGCAGTTCGAGGAGCTGTCGCCCGAGGAGATCAGCCGCGAGCTGGTCGAGCGCCGCCATGCCGAGCGGGCGCAGGCGCTGACCGAGGTCGTACCGCTCGATCTCGCGAGCCCGGCCTGGCACGAGCCGCCGGACGCCGAGGCGGTCAACGCCGCCACCTACGCACTGCGGCGGGCGCTGAACGCCTACCCGGACGCGGGGCCGCTGCGCGAGGCGATCGCCGCGCGCCACCGGCTCGCGGTCGAGAAGGTCGCGGTCGGCCACGGGGCCGGAGAGCTGCTGCGGGCGGCGCTGCGGGCGTTCAGCGGCGAGGTCGCGGTCGCGTGGCCCGGTTGGGGGCACCTGCCGCGGCTCGTCGACGAGGCCGGTGGCACGCCGGTGCCGGTCGAGCCCGAGCTCGACGCGCTGGTCGCCGTGCGGGCGGGCGCGTTGATCGTCTGCAGCCCCAACGACCCGACCGGCGTGCTGGTCGATCTCGCCGCGCTCGCGCGTGGGCTCGACGCGTCGGTGTGGCTGATCGTGGACGCCGCCCTGGCCGAGTTCGCGCCCGGTGAGGACCCGGCGGCGCTGCTCGACGCGCGCGAGCGTGTGATCGTCGTGCGCTCGTTCTCGAAGGCGCACGCGATGGCGGGGCTGCGCGCCGGCTATGCGCTCGGACACGACGTGGCGGGGACCGGCGTGTCGGCCCCGGCCCAGGCGGCGGCGCTGTGGGCGGTCACCGACGGCGACGCGGTCGTCGCACGCCGCCGCGCGACCGTGGCGCGCGAGCGCGAGCGGCTCGCCGCCGCGCTCGCGGACACGCCGTTCTCGTTCCCGCCCGGTCACGGCCCGTTCGTGTGGCTGTCGTCGCGCGAGCACGACGGCGGGGCGATCGCGTCCGGCCTCGCCGCGCAGCGGGTCTACGTGACGCCCGGCAGCGCGTGGGGCGACGAGCAGCACGTCCGGGTCGCGCTGCGCGACGCCGCGGCGACCGACCGCCTCAGTGCTTCGCTGCGCGAGCTTTGACGCGGAACGCGCCGCGCATGAAAGGGTGGATCTTGCAGAAGTACGTGTAGGTCCCCGGCCTGAGGTTGCGCGGGGTGCTCCAGGTGTCGCGGTTGGCGGCGGCGGTCGCGTTCACCGGGCCGAAGCCGAGGTTGCCCGAGTCGAACCGCACGGCGCCGTTGGCGAGCGGGTAGGCGATGCCCGTCGTGCGGTTGCAGGGCGCGCGGCACGACGTGATCGAGTGCAGGATCCCGTCCCCCGCATCGCGGTTGACGAATGTCAGCGAGCGGCCCTGGCGGACCGTCGGCGGCCGCCGCTTCTTGCCGGTGCGCAGCAGGTCGCCGCGGGCGTAGAGGAAGTTGCTGATCGCGATCGTCCGGCGCGGCGGCGGCGCGATCGACAGCAGACGCCGCGGGTCGGCGAGGCCGGAGAACAGGCCCCCGTGGTTGCGGTTCTCGCGCAGGTGCCCGTGGGTCACCTGGCCGCGCGTGTCGACGTTCACCTGGAACGGGTCCGGCCCGCTCCCCCCCGCGTGGAACATCGTCGGCATGATCCCCATCGACTCGTACCAGGAGGCCCGCTTGGAGTCGTAGGTCGCGGTGACGGTCAGCACGTCGCCCTTCTTGACGCCGACCCGCCAGTCGGGCCGGGTCGCCTCCATCGCCACGTCCCACGAGACGGCGCCCGCGGGCTCGAAGTACTTCGCGCGCGAGCGGAAGATCCGCACCCGCTGGTTCCCGCGCGAGAGGTAGAGATCCGTGTACAGGCCGCCGGGATGCAGGTGGCCGGCGGTCCCGACCAGCACGCCGTCCTGCGGCACCACGTAGCGGTTGCGCGAATAGCCAGGCTGGTGCGACTCGCGCGGGTACGTGTAGCGGCCGTCCTTGCCGCCGGCACCGCGACGGACGTCGAACACCGGATAGACCTGCAGGCCCATCACGTCCAGCCACATCGTCCGGAGCTCCTGCATCGAGGCGGCCGCGGGCTCGGTGTCCGGGACGAAGTCGAGGTCGTAGGTGATGTAGACGTCGGTGGCGTCCGGCGTGAGGTTGTGGATCATGTGGTTCATCACCCACTGGTCGCCGGTGCGGTACCGCCAGCCGTAGCCGCTCGGCGCCTGCATGGCGGTCTTCTCCTCGCCGGCCGCGAACGTCGGCGCGCCGTTGATGAGCCAGACGCCGTGGTGCAGATGGATGACGTCCACGCGCGGCGTCTCGCCGTTGCCCGCGTAGACCAGGTTCGGCCGGAAGCCGGTGATCCAGCCGTTGACCGGCGGCCGCTGATCGTTGAGGTCGAAGACGATGTCGTTGCGGCCCGGGGCGATGTGGATCGGGCCGAACTTGTAGTGGAGCGTCTCGGCCTGCGCCGGCGTGGCGAAGAGCAGGAAGAGCGCGCAGGCGAGCAGGACGCGGCGCATGTGGCTGGCGAAGCGTACGCGGTGGCGGCAATCATCGCGTCCGGTTGGACGAACGTTTTCGACTGCGGCTGGGTGGGGCGGCGAGGAGTTCGGCCGCGCGCGCGGTCCCTGGCGCCTTTTGCACCCACACAGGTGCAAAAGGCGCCAGAGTGCTCACGCGAAGGTCCGATCCGCCTCCCTAAATGCGCAGTTCGCCGACCGCGCGGCTAGCGGAGGATCTCCCACGCCGTCCACAGCGCCTCCTCGACGAACAGGTCGGGGACGTTCGGGACGGCGACGGCGACCAGCGCGACCCGGCGCGTCGCGCGCGTGACGGCGACGCGCGGCTCCGGCTCGCCGAACAGCACCGACACCGGCCCGTCGTCGTCGGCGATCACGAGCACGCCCTCGTGCTCGCGCAGGCGCAGCGCGCCGGCGAGGCGGTCGGCGTCGAAGGCGAAGACGCCCACGCCGGTCTCGAGCACCGCGACCGTGCACGCGTCGTGGATCACGCCCTGGGGGTGCAGGCCGCCTTCCATCAGCCGGCGGAACGCCACCGCCTCGACCGGGGTGCGCACGACGTCCGGGTCGAGCCCGACGTGGCGGAAGAAGACGCGGTGGGCGTGCGGGACGTCGCGGCCGCGCAGAGCCAGCGCCTGTGCGCCCCCGATCCGGTCGGCGTGCCCGCGCAGCCGGGCGGCGAGCTCGCGCGGGGTCGGGCCCAGAGACGCCTCCACGTCGGTCCACGCGAGCCACAGCCCCGGGTGCTCGGCCGCCAGCGCGGCCGCGACCTCGCCGCGCCGCACATACGGCTCGTCGGCGCTCACAGGGCTCCGATCGCGCGCTCGAGCTGCTCCTGCGTCTGGCTGCCGAGCAGCGTCTGCTTCACCTTCCCCCCGCGCTCGGCGAGCGTGACCGCCGGGCAGATCGCGACCGCGTAGGCGTTCGCGGCGGCGCCGTCGCGGTCCCAGCCGACCGGCAGCTCCCAGCCGTGCTCGCGGATGCGGTCGCGCAGCTGGGAGCGGTCGCCGCGGATCGCGACGGCGGCGAACTGCACGTCCGGGAACCGCGAGCGCAGCCGGTCGAGCACGTCGACCTCGTCGTCGCAGCGCTCGGACGGCTCGGCGAAGAACGCCAGCACCACGGGGCCGCGCTCGGCCAGCTCGCACACGTTGAGGATCTTCGCGCCTCGCACCGAGCACGCCTTGTCCGACACGTTGGCGTCGCCGTCGAGGTCCGACAGCGCGAGCGGCATCGCGAACGGCGGCAGCTGCGCGCCCTCCTGTACCCCGCGTGAGCCCGGCCCTTCGGTGCGCAGCGTGTTGAGCACGATGTAGACCATCACCGCGAACACGAGCACACCGACGAGGACGCCGGGGCGCTTCACGCGGGGAGCGCCGGGCCCGGCGCCCGCTCCGGCGCCCGGCGCAGCGCGGCGCGCCGCTCGGCCAGCATCAGGACGGCCGGCAGCACCGCCAGCACGCCGAGCAGCGACACCGTCAGGTCGACCACGGTGACGAGGCCGAAGTCGCGCAGCATCTGCACGTCCGACAGCGCGAGCACGGCGAAGCCGGCGATCGCGGTCATGCCGGACGCGAGCACGGCCGCGCCGGTCGAGCGGTAGGTCCGCCGCAGCGCCTCGGCGGGGCTCCCGCCGCCCGCGCGCTCGGCCTCGAAGCGCGCCGACAGCAGCACCGCGAACTCGGTCGAGATCGCCAGCACCAGTGCCCCCAGCGTCGCCGACAGCGGGTTCAGCGGCACCCCGAGCAGCCACAGCACGAGCGCCGACCAACCGGTCGCGAGCGCGATCGGCACGACCGGCACCCACGCGCGCGCCCACGCGCCCCGCCAGCCGCGTCGCCGGTGCACGAGCAGCAGCACGACGAGCACGGCGAGCAGGCCGACCACGAGCGAGCCGAGCCTGCGCACCGGGTTCGACAGCGACTCGTTCGCCTCGGCGGCGAGCACCGGCAGGCCCGCGAGCCGCGCGTTCACGCCCGCCGGCGGATGCAGCTCGGTGCGCATCTGGTCGATGATCTGCTGCTGGCGCTCGAGCGAGGTCAGCCGGATCCCGAACGCGAGGTTGGCGGTCTTGCGGTCGCCGGTGATCACCGCGCTGGAGAAGTACGGCGGCACCGCGTCCAGCAGCGCGCGGATCCGCGCGCGGTCGCTGGCCGACGCCTCGGTGCGGAACAGGTCGGGGAGCGACAGCGCCGGGCACAGCTCGGCACGGCCGCAGCCGCGCTCGGCGCTGTAGCCGTAGCGCTTGAGCAGCCCGGCCTGGTAGTCGCGCATCCACTTGACGACCTTCCGGCTCGGTGAGGTCGTTGCCTTCGACGACGACGTCGATCTCGCCGGCCACGCCGGTCGCCTGCTGCAGCGCCTCGAGGTCGCTGCACCGCGGGCAGGTCCTGCGGCACGAGCCGCTCGAGGTCGGACACGACCTCGGTGCGCGAATCGACCGCCCAGCCGACCGCGGCGACACGCCAGCCCGACCGCCAGGAAGCGGCCGGGGTGCCGCGAGCGCGGCGCGCCACCGCGCCGCCCCACGCCGGCGCGCCGGCGCGCCGCCGAGCACGCGGCCGATGCCGCGGCCGGCGCCCTCGACAGCTCGCCGGCCCCGCGCAGCGAGTGCGACAGCGCGCCGTCGCGCGGCGGCAGCGACAGCGCCGCGGTGCCGGCGGTCAGCGGCGAGCAAGAACGCGACCGCGATCCCGACCACGAGCAGCACGCCGAACCCGCGCACCATCGGCACCGGCGACAGGAGCAGCACGAGGAAGCCGGCGCCGGTGGCGAGCGCCGCCGTCGCGATCGCCGGCACGGCGACGCGGGCGGCCCGTTCCGGCGATCCGGTCTCCTGCACCCGTGCCTGGTACTGGATCGCGTAGTCGACGCCGAGCCCGAGCAGGACCGGCAGCACCGCGATCGACGCCATCGTCAGCGGCGCGCCCGACCAGCGCCAGGCCCCGAACGTGATCGCCACGGCCGCCAGCGCGATCAGGAGCGGCAGCAGCCGCAGCCGGCTGCGGAAGACCAGGCACAGCACGACCGCCATCACGACGAGGCCGACGAGCAGCAGCCGCAGCGTCGACCCCGCCAGCGCGTCCGCGAGGTCCTCGGCCACGACCGGCGCGCCGGTGACCATGTAGCCGGCATCGCCCTTGAGCTTGCCACTCCGGCATCCGCACCGCCGCGCGCACGAGCGCGACCGCTCGCGCCCGCTGCGCGTCGGTCAGCGTCGGCTTCAGGCGCACCTGGATCAGCGCCGCCTTCGACGACGGCAACAGGTAGGCGAAGCGCGCCTTCGGCGTCGTGGCGCCGCGCGACGGGTCGAAGAACAGCGCCGAGACGAAGTTCGGGTCGTCGACGCGCGGCAGCCCGCTCAGCCCGAGCCCGTACTTGAGGTTGATCTGCAGCAGGTCGCGCACGAACTGGGCGTAGACGAGCTGGCGCGCCGAGTCGGCCAGCTGCTTCTGCTCGGCCGGCGACTTGCCCTGCGCCTTCGCGATCCGGCGCGCGGCCGTGGCCGCCTTGTCGGCCTGCGCGGACTGGGCCTTGACCTGCGCCTGGATCTGGTCGTTGATCTCCCCGACCGAGGCGTTGGCGAACGTGCCGGGCCCGTAGACGACCTTCACCGGCTTGAGCGTCGCCAGCTTGCCGCACGGCGAGCTCGCGCCGCCCGGCGCCGGCTGGCCGGCCGGCTTGTTGCCCGACAGGCAGCCCTCGAGCCCGATCAGCCGGCCGAGGTTCGACGTCAGCAGCAGGTTCGACAGCTCGCCGCGGACGAGCACGATCACCGAGTGGTCGCCGAACTTCTCGCGATAGCGCTCGGTCGCCTGGTAGGTGTCGGCCCCGCGGCCGACCAGCGTGTCGGTGGCCGCACTCGGCTCCAGCCGCAGCGCGAGCGCGCAGCCGATCGCCGCGAGCACCGCGACGATCACGCAGCACGCGGGCCGGCCGTCTGGCCGCCGCCCGCACGATCCGCTCGAACGGCGTCATCGCTCCCGCACGTGCGGGTACTGCGTGGCTTCGCCGCCGAAGTCGTACTTGCCCTGCAGGCGGCACGGCGGCGCAGCCGCGCTGCCGTTGGTGCCGCCGAACCGCGAACTCGATGATGTTGGCGAGCAGGTCATCGGGGATGAGGTCGCCGACGGCGGGCGGCAGCGGCGGCAGCGGCGTGTTCGTCACGGTCGGCACGCCGTTGCCGCAATGGCGGTTCTCGAACACCGGCATGCCCTGCCGGAGCTGGCGGAAGTTGCCGGACTTGGCGTACGCGTTCGGGCGGTTGGACGCCGAGCCGCCGCGGATACACGGCGAGGTTCTCCGGGTTGAACGGGTTCGTCGTGCGCAGGTAGTGGATCACCGGCCGAGTTGCTCGCCTGCGTGGCCGCGACCGAGTTGGCGAAGAACGCCGTCAGCTCGGGCTTGTAGAGCGCCAGGAACTGGAGGATCGGCGTGAGCTGGCGCATCGCCGGGTCGAGCTGGGCGATCAGCGGGCGCGCGTCGCGCAGCACCTGCTCGCGCGGCCGGGAAGCCCGTGCGCGAGGCGTCGATCAGCGGCCCGAGCCCCTGGAAGAACGCCTTCAGGTCCGGCGACAGCGCGCCGAGGTCCTGCAGCGTCGGGCTCAGCTCGCGCGCGGCCGGGCGCAGCTGCGTGACCAGCGGGTTCGTCGTCTGCGAGAACTCGGCGAGCCGGTCGAGCGTCTGCTGGGACTCGCGCTCGAACGTCGGCAGCGCCATGAACGTCTGCTTGAGCTCCTCGTCGCGCGCCGCGGTCGCCTGGAACACGCGGTTGGAGTTCTGGATCAGCGAGCGCAGCTGGCCGTCGCGCTCGCTCAGGGCGTCGAACACCACGCCGGTGTTGGAGATCAGGCTGGTGACCGCGCCCTGCTGGCGGTTGAGGATGTCGACGAGCCGCGCGGCGTCCTCGGCGAACGGCGCGAGGTTGCCGAGCGCGTCGTTGACGTCGCGCCCGTACGGCGCCGATGCCGCGCCCCTGCTCCTGCATCCAGACCATGAACGCCTCGCGCGTCGGGGCGTCGAACGTGCGGAAGATCTCGTCGAGCTGCGACGGTGTCGGACACCTGGCCCTCGCGCAGCGATCCGCCCTCGGGCACCTTCGGCGCGCTGCGCGTGCCCGGCGTGAGCTCGACGTAGGTCTCGCCGAGCAGCGTCTTCTGGCGCAGGATCGCCCGCGCGTCCGACGGCAGCGGCGCGTAGCGCGGCCTTCAGCTCGATCGTCACGTCCGAGCGGCCGGTCTGGTTGTCGGGCTCGATCGCCTTGACCTTGCCGACCGGCACGCCCGAGATCCGCACGTCGGCCTCGGTCGAGAGCTGCGTCGCCTCGGCGAACGACGCGGTGAAGCGGTAGCCCTTCGGCTTGAGCGGGACGGGGCCGCCGAACGCGAGCCACAGGAACAGCAGCAGCCCGAAGCACGACAGCGCGAACACGACCATCGCGGCGATCCGGCCGAACGAGGGCGCTGACTTGTTCATGGGCTCGCCTGCCCGGACTTGGGACAGATCTGCGCCGCCGTCGGCGCGTTCAGCAGCGCCACCAGCACGCCGAGGTTGGGGCTCGCCGCCGCGGTCGACTCGAGCAGCTGCGCCGTGCTGCAGGACAGCACGATCACGCCGTGGCGGATCGGGCCGTGCGCGTCCTGCGTGGCGAACACGGTCGTGCCCAGGTGGTTGAGCCACGAGAGCCAGAACAGGTAGCCCTCGCTGCGTCGAGCCCGGCGGGTTGTAGGCGAGCGTGTTCGAGCAGGACGTTGACGACCTTGAACGAGCGTGGTGAGGTCGGGCGTGGCCGCGGCGAGGTCCTGCATCGCCGGCCGCAGCTCCTTGACCGTCGGGCAGCGCCGCGCGCGTGAACGGGCCGGATCTGGCTGCTAGAGGATCGGCGTCGTCGTGGTCAGGAACGGGCGCGTCTCGCGCAGCGCCGGCCCGAGCGCGCGGGCGCCCGGCCGCAGGTCCTCGAGCGTCGGGCCGAGCACCTTCGCCAGCCGGTCGACCTTGGCGAGCGTCGTCGGCGTCTCGTCGAGCGCGCCGGGCAGCTCGCGGACCGCCTCGCGCAGGTTCGAGTCCTGGCTCGCCAGCGTCGCGAAGACGGCGTTCGAGTTCTCGACGAAGTCGGCGACCTGCTGGTCCTTGTTGCCGAGCTCCTCGGTCAGCAGCGAGAAGTTGTGGATGACGCGCTTGATGTTGTGGCGGCGCTTGGCGAGCTGCTCGTTGACCTCGCGCGAGTACTCGGCCGTCGGCTCGATCCGGCGCAGCGTCTGGGCGAGCTGGCGGCCGTTGTCGCGCGAGGCCCGGTCGAGCGCGTCGCCGAGCAGCACGCGCAGGTAGTCGCGCGTGTCGGCGTCGAGCGAGGCGAGGATCTCGTCGAGGTTGACGTCGGGCAGCGTCTGCGAGGCCGGGATCGGCTCGCCCTCGGGCAGCTCGCCGGCCTCCTTGGTGCCCGGGTTGAGCTCGGCGACCATGTCCTTGAGGCCGGTCTTGGGCCGCAGCAGCACGGTCGCGTCGCGGTAGATCCGCGCGTGGTCGCGCTCGATGTCCATCCCGATGACCGCGTTGCCGTCCTCGAGCTCGACGCTGGCGATCTCGCCGACCTCGACGCCGGCGATGTTGACCGTCTGCCCCTGGCCCGGCGTGACGGCCTGGGCGGTCGACATCTCGGCGTCGACGCGGACGAAGTCCTTGCCGAGCAGCGGCACGCCCGCGGGCAGCGCGAGGCGCTGGTGGGAGAGGATCACGCGCCGCCACGATCAGCGCGACGATCAGCAGCACGATGATCGCGATGAAGTCCTTCAGGTGCTTGCGGATCGCCAGCGCTCACTTCGCCCCGTCCTTCGTGGAGCCGAACGGGCGGAGCTTCTTGCGCAGCAGCGGCAGCGCGTTCTTGGCGGCGGCCGCGGCGGCCGTGCCGGTCGGCAGCGTCTTCGCCGCAGCCGGGCCGTTGAGGTTCGGCCGCGTCTGCTTGTAACAGGGCGACGTTGGGCTTGTACGGCGGGCGCTTGCCCGGCCACGCCGGGCGGTTGCCGAGCGGCACCGGCGACGTTGTTGCCGAACAGCTGGCCGCTGCTCGCGGTCTGCCGACCCGAGCGAGAGCGTCTGCGATGCCGCCGCCGGTCTGGAAGCGCACGTACATGCCGTTGCCGTCGAAGTTCTGGCCCTCACCGGCGAGCCCGACCAGCGTGTAGAAGAACTCCTTGTAGTTCTCCACGCCGGTCGTGAACTCGTCCTGGATCACGACGTCGCCGGTCGGCAGCAGGACGTCGGTCGCGCAGCAGCGAGGCGAGGTTGGTCTGCGGGCAGCAGCTGGATCGCGGCGTCGGTGACGCGGGCGAGGTCGCGGCTGGCCGGCGCGAGCTGCGCCGCCAGGCCGCCGAGCTCCTTCGGGCCCATCAGCGGCCGCGCCTGGGCGATCCACGGGAGCGCCGCGTCGATCGTCGCCGGCGTCTCCTTGACGCCCGGGAGGATCTCGCGCGCGAACGCGCGCGTGGACGGGAACGCGGCGTTGAGCGACGAGAACGCGCGGTTGGCCGCCGTCGCAGCGTCGTCGGCAGCTCGCGGATCGACCGCCGCAGGTTGCTGGACTCGGACGCCGAACGCCGCCATCGTCGCGTTGAAGTTGGTGATCAGGCCCTGCAGCGCGTTCTCGTTGCGGATCAGCGCGCCGGTCGTGCGCGCGGTGCCCGTCGATCAGCCGCGACGACGTCGGCGCTCGGCTCGGCGCCGAGGAACGCGTCGAGCACCTCGGCGGTCGACTTCTCGGCGGCGGGGATGTCGGCGTACGCGTCGTTGAACGACTGCGGCCGCGGTCTCGCCGCGCGCCGACGGGTCGCTGTCGCGGTCCTGCGCCTCCGTCGGCTTGGAGTTCAGCGCCACCGTCGAGCTGGTCGAGCAGGTCCTTGAGGTCCTCGCGCGAGGAGCTCTGCAGCGTCGTCAGCACCTCGTCGAGCTGGACCGGCGTGGCCGTCTGCGTGACCTTGATCGTGTCGCCGCTGTCGAGCTTCGGCGCCGACGGCGAGCCGGACGTCAGGTCGACGAAGAAGTTGCCCTCGAGGAAGATGCGCGGCCGGATCTTGGCCGTCGCGTCGTTGTGCAGCGGCAGCCCGTTGTGGTGGATCTGCATCACCACCACGGCGCCGTCGCCGCCCTCCTGCGGCTTGACCTCCTTGACCTTGCCGACCTGCGACGCCGGCGATCCGCACGGGCGAGCCCGGCCGGATCGAGTTCGCCGACTGGAACACCGCGTTGACCTCGAACGGCCGCGTGAACGGGATGTCCTTCGTGAACCCGAGGTACACGAGCACGACGATCACCGCGCTGGCGATGAGGCCGATCGTGACCGGGCTGCGTGGCTTGCGGCGCCTCACCGGCTCGTCTTCTCCGTCGTGGCGGACTGCGTGCCCGGCGGGTTGCCGATGACCGTCTGGCCCGTGAGGTAGCGCTCGTTGCCGGCCTCGCACTCCTTCGGCTGGCCCGGCGCCTGCGTGTTCGGGTACGGGTTGGCGTGGAGGTGGTTGGGCTCCGTCGGCCCGTTCGCGGGCCCGGAGGCCGGGCCGCCCTCGTTGTTGGGCCCGAGCGGCGTCGGGACGATGATGAAGCGCTGCCAGGTGCCGTTCCGGTCGCCCTCGCTGAGGTGCGAGGCGACGTTGCGGAAGAACAGCGTGATGTAGTTGCAGCGCGTCTGGGCCGGCGTCAGGTAGGCGAGCGTCGGGTTCAGCTCCTGCAGCGCCTGGGTGGTCGCGCGCAGGCCGCGCGGGACCATCGGGTCCTCGGCGAAGCGCTGGAGCTCCTCGAGCAGCGACGCGAGCCGGCGGTTGAGCGGCGGCGTGCGCGGCAGGACCTTCGCGCCCTCCTCGAGCGCGTCGGCGATCGTCCCCGCGTTCGCCCGGAGCGCGGCGGCGCCGGGGCGCAGCTCGTGGAACAGCAGCTCGCTGTTGCGCAGGAACGGGCGCTGGATCGGGAAGTCGCGGATGCCGGCATCGAGCGCCGGGACGCCGTTGGTGATCGAGTCCTGGATGAACGGCCGCGCGACCTCGCGCAGGGCGCGGAACGTGGTGTCGAGGTTGACGAACAGCTCGGCCTGGTCCTCGGCGGCGGGGGCGACGATCGCGGCCGTGTTGCCGAGCGCCTGGAAGAAGCCGCGCAGGTCGGTCTCCGGCGAGGACAGGTTCTGCGCGACCGGGATGATGTCGCGCAGCAGCGGCTTGAACGAGCCGATCGCCGTGTTGATCGACTCGCCGCGGCCCGCGAACGCGTCGCCGAAGCCGGTCGTGTTCATGGCGACGCCTTCGCGCGTCTTGTCGTCGAACATGCTGAGGACCTCGTCCAACTCGACGGGCCTCGGGGTGGCGGCGGCGATCGGGATCGTCGCGCCGTCGGCGTAGCCGCGCGCGTCGGTGCCGCGCGTGATCTCGACGTACTTGAGGCCGAGCGCCGAGCGCGAGCGGACGATCAGCGTCGAGTCGCGCGGCAGCGGCGCGACGCTCTTCTCGAGCGTCAGCGTGAGCACCGCCACCGTGACGCCGTCGTCGTTGGTCTGCGGCTCGATCGCGCTGACGAAGCCGACGCGCGATCCGCCGATGCGCACGTCGTTGCCCTTGACGAGGTTGGCGGCGCTCGGCAGCTCGGCCTTGAGCTCGTACGTCGGCACGAACGGCAGGCCCTGGTTCGCGTTGTAGGCCAGGAACACGGCGACGAGCACCACGAGCACGGTCGCCGCGCCGATCAGGACGGGGTTGCCGGCGATCCCGGCGCCGCGCCTCATCCGTCGCCTCCGAACAGGTAGTCGAGCAGCGTGTCGGTCTGCGACTGGCTCGGGTCCGGCGTCGCCGTCGCCGCGGGCGTGGGCGTGGCCGTCGGGGTCAGCGCGGCGCTGTCCGGGGCCTTGGCCATGCGCTTCACAGGCGCCGGCTTCTGCTTCTTGAACGGCTTGCCCGCGAGCGCCCGCGCCGTGTTCACCAGCGTCTGATCACCCGACGCCTCGGCGGCCTTGAGCCCGGTTGACGACGCCGCCGGGACGAAGTTGGACGAGCAGCCGAAGACGGGCGTGGTGGCGTAGTTCGAGCACTGGTTGACGATCAGCGCAGCGCGCAGGTAGTGGCCCAGCGAGTCGAACCCGTTGATGCCGCCCGCCTGGAAGAAGACGTAGTCCATCGCCCGCTCGATGCCGCCCGTGTTCTGCAGCGACTCAAGCAGCTTGCGCGCATTGGCGCCGACCGGCTTGGCCTGCTCGGCGAGCCGGCGCAGGTCGGTGGCGACCGGTCGCGCGGCGATCACGGCCGGCGTGCCGCGGTCGGCCGCCTCGCCGAGCGACTCGAGCGCCGGGATCCCCGCGCGGCTGAACGGACCGAGCTGCTCGATCATCCGGTTGATGTCCGGCGCCACGGCGCCGAGGTCGCTGACCACCGGCGTCATCTGGTCGCTGAGCGCGCCGAGGCGCTGCATCGTCGGTGTCAGCTCGGCCAGGAACGTGGGCAGCCGCTCGACATCGGCGGCGAGCGCCACGCGCCGCTCGGCCGTGGCACGCGCGACCGCGCCGGAGTTCTCGATCGCGCCGCTCACGTGCGCCCGCTCGCGCGCCAGCGGCGCCAGGATCGTGTCCGAGTCGACCGCCAGGCGCTGCAGCGTGTCGTTCTGGGAGGCGAGGATCTTGAGGACCCTGTCGACCTCCTTGAGCGCCGGGTCGGCGCGACGGATGACGTCCTTGAGGTCCTCCCCGCGGCCGGCGACGCCGACGCCGAGGTCGTCGAGGATGATCGACAGGCGCTGCCGGACCGGCTCGCGCATGATGTTGTTGATCAGGTCGAGGTCGACCGCCTTGGACGTGTTCTCGACCGGCAGCAGGTACTGGCCCTTGCCCGGGCCGTCCTCGATCTTGTTCAGCTTCGGCGGCGGGTCGGTCCCGGCCGGTCGCGCCTGCGTCAGCTCGCACTCGACGAACCGCTCGCCGATCAGCGACTGCGGCCGCACCGTGCATTCGGCGTCGTCGCGGAAGTCCTGGTAGCCGGGGTCGGTGATGTCGAGCACCACCGCGGCCTTGAAGTCGTCGGTGACGTCGAGCGAGTCGATCCTGCCGATCTTCACGCCGGCGACCTTCACGTCCTCGCCCGGGATGACGAAGCCGGCGTTCTCGAAGATCGCGCGGACCTTGTAGCCGCCGCCGTCGCCGTCGGCGGTGACCACCACGACCGCGACCGCCGCGAGGACGATCATCAAGGCCAGGATTGCGACGAGGCGGATCATGGTCCGGGCGGCACCAGGGACGGGTCGCAGTCCACGTTGCCGCCGTCGGTGAACGGGGCCGATCCGTCAGCCGGGCGCTGGGTGGCGGCGCCCGGGCAGCGGCGCTGGTTGCCGGTCTGCAGACCGGTCATGCGCGCGCTCGGCGGGATCGGCGTCAGCACGCCGCCCGCCGGATTGTCGGTGAACTGGAAGGCGTTGAAGATCGGCTGGATGCGCGCGAAGTGGCCGTTGGCGTCGTAGTTGGCGGCGCCCTGGCCGAAGTCGCGGAACCAGCCGACGAGGTCGGGCGTGTACGGCCGGGCGAACTCGAGCACCGGCTCGGCCTGGATCAGCGCGCGGCGGCCGTTGCGGAACGCGGGGCTCGCCACGCTCTGCAGGCGCGGGAACTTGCGCGTCGCGTCGACGAGGTCGTTGTTCGCGCCGGGCGAGTTGACGGCCAGGCGCAGGTCGCGCACGACGGGCCGCGCCGACGCCAGCAGCGGCCGCAGCTGGCGCAGGAACGGCGCCAGGTTCTTGGTCGCGGGCTTGGACGCGGCGACCAGCACGTCGAGGTCGTCGAGCGTGGCGCGCAGGTTCACGAACGTCGTGTTGCCGCGGCGCAGCGTGGTCGGGAGCAGCGCGAGCGCCCGTTCCAGCGAGGCGTTCTCGGACCCGATCGCCGAGGCGGTGGCGTTGGTGTTGGTGACGAGGTCGGCGAGGTCGTCGCGCTTCTCCGCGATCGCGGTCACCGCGGCCGACGAGTTGAGCAGGAAGCGCGTCAGCGCCCCCTCGTCCTGGGTGACCTGCTGCACCAGCCGGCGCGAGCTCGACAGGACCGGGTTGAAGTACTTCGCCGACTGGCCGACCTCGTCGCCCCGGCCCGCGTACTGCGTGGCGAAGCCCTTGATCACGTCCGCGAGGTCGCCCGAGGTCTTCTTGTCGAGCGTGTTGAAGATCTGGTCGAGGTCGACGACGTCGGTCGTCGACTCGCTGGTGAGCGTGGCGCCCGCGGGCAGCTCCTTGGCGTCGCCGGGGCCGGGCGTCAGCGCCACGTAGCGGTTCGCGATGCCCGACAGCGAGGTGAGCCGGATGATCGCCTGCGTGCCCTCGCGCAGCGGCGCGTACGGCTCCTGCACGACGATCTTGATCGCCGCGCGGTTGTCGCTCGTCAGCTCGATGTCGCGCACCGAGCCGATGCGGCGGCCGCCGACCTGCACGTCGTCGTCCTTGACCAGCTGGCCGGCGTTCTGGAAGAGGAGCGTGTACTCGGTGCCGCCGTCGCCCTTGAAGAGCAGCAACCAGACCGCCAGGGCCACGGCCAACGCGAGTGCGCCGACCGCGGCGGCCCTGGCCACCGTCACAGGCAACGCTCCCTTACACGATGACTCGTCGGGCTCGGCACTCCCTCTCCGCTACATCCCCCAGAAATCCAGAAGAGGGGAACCCTATCGGGCGATTTCGGCCTCGGGGTCAGACCCCCTTACCGAGTGGACAGGACTAGCCGTTTGGGGTGGGGGTCAGACCCCACGTGCCGTGGCTCTACTCCATGCCCAGCGGGCCTTGGGAGGCACCGCTGAGGAACTGACGCACGAACTGGTTGTCCGAGTTGAAGAGGTCCTCAGCCGGGCCGGACTCCACGATCCGCCCGCGCCACAGCACCGCGATGTACTCGGCGACGCGCTTGGCGGACATGATGTCGTGGGTGATCACGACGTAGGCGCCGCCGTTCTCCTCGTGGACCTCCTTGATCAGCTCGCACAGCAGGGCGGTGCGGACGGGGTCCAGGCCGGAGTCGGGCTCGTCGAACAGCACGATGTCGGGATCGAGCACCAGCGCGCGGGCGAACCCGGCGCGTTTGCGCATGCCGCCGGACAGCTCGTTCGGCGCCTTGTCGCGCGAGCCCTCGAGGCCGACCTCGCGCAGGCGGCGCATGACGATGTCGTCGATCTCGTCCTCGCCCTTGTCCGTGTGCTGACGCAGCGGGAACGCGACGTTGTCGTACAGGTTCATCGAGCCGAACAGCGCGCCGTCCTGGAACAGGACGCCGAACTTCTTGCGCATGTCGAACAGGTCGTCGTCCGCCATGCCGGGGACCGACTCGCCGTGGACCAGGACGTCGCCCTCGTCGGGGTACAGCAGGCCGACCATGTGCTTGATGCAGACGGACTTCCCGGTGCCCGACGGGCCGAGGATCATCGAGATCTTGCCCTCGGGGATGGCCATGTTGAGCCCGCGCAGGATCCGGTTGCGGCCGAACGACTTGTGGACGTCCACGAACTCGACGGCGTCCGGCGCGCCGGTCGGGCGCTGCTTGCCGGTGTGCCACTTGAACTCGTCGTCGCGCTGTTCCGTGGTTGACATGGCTACCTCCGCGGGGCATCCAGCCCCGCGTCCTGATGCCGACTCTCGGCATCCGGCCTCGTGTGACCGTTCGCTTCGCTCACTTATCCTCCGATGGGGGCTCTCGGATTGGCGCCCCAGAAGAGCTGCGTGCCGAGCATCCCGATGAGATGCACCAGCACGATGTTAAGCACCATCGATTTGGCCGTCGCGGTGCCGACGCCCACCGGCCCGCCGCTCGCGTTGTACCCGTAGTAGCACCCGACCAGCACGATCACCGTGGCCATCGACATGCCCTTGATCACGCTGTACAGCAGGTCGGGTGGGTTCTGGAACATCCAGAAGATCAGCGAGTAGCCGCCGCTGGAGACCTCGCCTATCTGCTCCACCACCGCCAGGTAGGAGGCGAAGAAGCCGGCGCCGATCCCGCTCAGGTACATGAACGGGAGCACCAGCCAGGCGGCGAGCAGGCGGGTCGCGCACAGGAAGGTCATCGAGGAGATGCCCATGACCTCGAGCGCGTCGATCTCGTCGGAGATCCGCATCGAGCCGAGCTCGGCGACGATGCCGGTGCCGACCTTCGCGGCCATCATGTAGCCGAACGCGTACGGCACGAGCTCGCGCAGGTCGCACCAGGCGGCGAACACGCCCGCGTAGGCGGGCGAGCCGACGGCGCGGTTGAAGTACGCGCCCTCGATGCCGCACTGGAGGCCGATGATGAAGATCAGGCCCCAGATCACCAGCGTCGAGGTGAGGATCAGCAGCCCGGCCTGGCGCAGCGCCTCGCCGAAGAAGCGGAACACCCTGAGGCCCAGGACCTCGCCGACGATCGTGCCGCAGAAGCGGACGATCTCGCCGAACGAGGCGAGCCACTCACGCGGGACCGCGAGCCACTGTCGCCCCATCACGCCGCCCTGATCTCTCGGCGCCGGGTCACTTGATGTTGAGGATCTCGGGGTGGGTGGCGAGCAGCGTCTGCGTGAACACGTAGTTGAACGCGAAGACGCCGAGGGTGGCGATCACGACCGCCTGGTTGACCGCGCGGCCGACGCCCTCGGCGCCGCCCGAGGCGGTCATCCCCTTGTAACAGCAGACGATCGCGATGATCGCGCCGAACATCGTGCACTTCAGCACCGAGCCCCACAGGTCCACGACGCTGGAGTTCGTGAAGAACGTGGCCCAGAACGGGCCGAGCGGCGCGCCGTTGACCAGCGTGGCGAGCACGCCGCCGAAGATGCCGAACAGCAGCGCGTAGATGTCGAACAGGCCGGTCACGAGCATCAGCGCCAGGAAGCGCGGCACGACGAGGTTCTTGACCGGGTCGACGCCGAGCACCTGCAGCGCGTCGAGCTCCTCGCGGATCTTGCGCGCGCCGAGGTCGGCCGTGATCGCGGTGCCGGCCACGCCGGCGAGCACGATCGCGGTCACGAACGGCGCGAACTCGCGGATCGACGCCAGCACGAAGAAGCCGCCGAGGCGGTCGATCGAGCCGAACAGGTTGAGGAAGTTCGCGGCTTGGAGACCCGGCGCGCCGTACCCGAACGCGACCGTCGAGACGACCAGCGGGAACCAGCAGAGCTTGAGCGCGAACAGGAACTGGTTGACGAACTCACCGCCGTACGGGTACGGCGGCCTGAGGGCAGACATGATCGTCTTGCCCGTCAGGATCATCATGTCGCCAACTTCCTCCAGCATGTTCTTGGCCGGAAGGAAGGCTCGATCGGCGACGGTTCGGACCACTCTTCTCCCCTGGTTGTGGCGCGCGCTTCGTGCGGGCGACGGCGCCGAAGGTTATTTCACCGCCCGTATGAGGCACAAACGAGAACCGTGCCCGGAACTTGCGCTCACCCCTTCGGACCGGTGGTAGCCTCGCGCGCCGTGAGACGAGGAGTGGTGCTCTGCGCTGTGCTGCTGGCGTTCGCCGGGTGCGGTGGCGGGCGCCAGGACGCGGACGAGCCCGAGGGTGAGTTCACGCTCTCGGTCGTCAAGGCCTCCTTCCCGGCGGAGCAGACGACCGCCCAGCACTCGACGATGCGGCTGACGGTCCGCAACACCGACGACCGGGAGCTGCCGAACCTGGCGGTGACGATCACGACCGACCCGGGCGCCGGCGGCAAGGCGCCGACCGCGTTCGGCCAGGCCGGCTCCGACTCGCGGCTGGCCGACCCGAACCGCCCGGTGTGGATCGTCGACCGGGAGCCGAGCGGCGGCCAGAGCGCCTACACCAACACGTGGGCGCTCGGGCGGATGTTCCCCGGCGAGACCAAGGACGTCGAGTGGCGGCTGACCGCGGTGCGGCCCGGCACCTACAAGGTCAACTACCGCATCGCCCCGGGCCTGAACGGCAAAGCGGTCGCCGCCAACGGCCAGAAGGTCACCGGCTCGTTCGACGTCACGATCTCCGACGAACCCGTTCCCGCGCGCGTGAACGACAAGGGCGAGGTCGTGCGCGACCCGTCCGGCGAGTGATCCGGCCCGCCCGGGCGGACGACGAGGCCGCGGTCCGCGCGCTCGACGCGGCGACCTGGTCGGTCGACGTCACCCCGTCGCCGCGCTCGGCCGCGCCGATCCCGGTCGACGGCCTGCTCGTGGCCGAGGAGGCGGGCGAGGTCGTCGGCTACGTCGCGCTCGGCCGCCCGACGCGGCTGGAGTCCAACCGACACGTCGCCGACATCCGCGGCCTGGCGGTCGCCCCGGCGCACCAGGGCCGCGGCCTGGGACGCGCGCTCGTGGAGGCGGCGCTGGCGGCGGCCCGCGAGCGCGGGGCCCGCAAGGTCACGCTGCGCGTCCTCGGCCCGAACACGGCCGCCCGCGCGCTGTACGAGTCGTGCGGCTTCGTGGTCGAGGGCGTGCGGCGCGGCGAGTTCCTGCTCGACGGCCGCTACGTCGACGACGTGCTGATGGCCCGCCACCTCTCGGGATAGGCGCAGCGCGCCGCCCACTCCGCGGGTCGCCCGCGCACGAGGGGAGCGTCAGCGGACGGTCCCGGTGCCGAGGTCGAGCAGCCCGGACCGCGCCTGCAGGCTCGGGATCACGCCGCGGATCCGGTCGGCGCCGGCGGCGGCCTCGTCGGCTGCGACCTCCGGGTCCCCGCCGTGCGCGGCGCAGTCCGTGTGACCGATGACGTGGACGGCCCGGACGCCCAGCACCTCGTGCGCCATCTGCAGCGAGCGGAGCACGTCGTCGGAGACCTGGGCGCCCGCGTTGCGCAGCACCACCGCGTCGCCGAGCGAGAGGCCGAGCGCGTCGAGCGGGTCGATCCGGCAGTCCATGCACGTGACGATCGCCAGCGCCCGCGCGGGGCGGCGGTTCAACGCGGCCGGCGGCTCTGCTGCGGGCGACGGCTCTGCTGCGGGCGACGGCTCCGGCGTCGAGGGGTCGCGCGCGGCGCGCCCGAACGGCTCCCAGCTGAAGGCCATGCGCTGATGATGGCATCGGCGAACTGCGGCATTACGGGCGGGAGGTTCCGCCGCGTGGTCGGTTTCGGCGTATATGGGGGGAAAGCGACCACGGACGGCCCGCGCGGCCCGCCCCCTCACCTCCCCACCCAACCGCCGTTCGCCGGTCAGGCGACGCGCACCACACCATCGGTCCGCCGGAGGAAGTCCTCCCGCGGCCCGAACAAGACCTCGGCGCCCACCGCGGCAAACCCGGCCGGCTGAAGGGCGCGCAGAGACGCAGCGTTGGCGGCGGCGACCTGGGCGAACACGGGCTCGGACGGCGCCGCCGCCGCCAGTGCCGCGGTCACCAACCGGCGCGCGACGCCGCGGTCGCGCACGGCCGGATCGACCTCGACGCTGAGCTCGAGCCGGCCGGCGAGGCCGCGGCCGATGACGACCATGCCGCCGTCGCCCTCGAACACGCGGAGGTCCCGGCGCCAGCGGCGCGCGCGCACGACCCGCGGGTGATCGTCCCGCGAGACCTCGCGGACCGGCAGCCCCGGCGCACCGAGATCGCGCGGCACCCACGCGAGCACGACGTCGAGGCTGCCGGCCCGCAGGCCCGTGCGCTCGGCGAGCCACGCCAGGACGGCGGGCGCGACCGGCCCGTTGAGGTTCGTCGGGTCGATGATCGCGTGCACTTCCTCGGCCGGCAGGTCGGTCGCCACCACATGGTGCGCGGTGAACGACAGCACCGCCGCGCCCGCACCCGCGGCCGCGCCGACGACCTCGGTCACACCGTCCTCAGGCGGGAACGTCCCGCGCGCCGCGGCGTGCAGCAGATCCAGGATCACCCGCGGTGTTCTAGCGCGGCAGGCCGGGCGCGATGATCCGGTAGGCCTTCAGCCCCAGCCCGAGCCGCTCGCGGTCCTCGGTCTGCATCGGATCGAGCCCGCTGAGCTCCTTCACGCGCTCGAGCCGGTAGGCCACCGTGTGGCGGTGCGCGTAGATCGCCGCGGCCGTCGCGTTCATGTTGCAGTTGTGCTCGAGGTAGGCCTCGAGCGTCTGCACGAGATCGGTGCGGTACTGGTCGTCGTAGCGGACGATCGCCGCGACGGTGTCCTCGTAGAACGAGCGGACCTCCTCCGGGTGCGACGCGAGCACGCGGAACAGCAGCCGGTAGGTGCCGGTGCCGATGTCCTCCTGGATCGGCCCGCCGAGCCCGTCGCCGCGCTGGAGCACCTCGAGCACCAGCTCGGCCTCCTGGATCGCGCGGCCGAGCTCACCCGGGTCGCCGTAGAACGACGACAGCGCGACGACCCCGTGGCGCTGCAGGCGCCCGGCCAGCGAGCGCGCCGCGGTGACGGTCGCGTTCTGGTCGCCGCGCGCGGGCAGGAGCGCGTACACGCGCCCCGCGGGGCCGCCCTCGATGTGCTGCGCCAGGGCGCCCGCGTATTCGGAAGCGATCAGCGCCACCACATGGCGCGGGCGCTCGGACGACAGCTCCGCGCACAGCACGACGGCGCCCTCCGTCAGATCGCAGCCGAGCCGGCTGGCGCGGCGGACGATGTCGCCGGCGTCGATCGCGTCGGGCCGCTCGCGCAGCTCCTCCAGGAACGAGCCGCGGACGTTCTCCTCGACCTCCTCGCGCGCCTCCTCGACGGCGACCTCGGTCAGCGCGGCCACGGCGGCCAGGTGCAGGAACTCGACCGCCTCCGGCTCCGGCCGCCCCGGCTGGAGCAGCACGACGCCGCCGATGCGCTCGTCGCCGGACGCGATCGGCACCTCGGCGACGATCTCGCTCGGCACCGGCGCGACGCGGCCACTGGGTGGGTGGGATGTATTCCCGACGTAGCGGCGCACCGCGCCGAGCACGGGCTCCCCGCCCGAGGACGCGACGGCCACGCCGAGGCGCGGCACGACGATCGCGACCGGGCCGCCGGCGGCGCCCGCCGCCAGATCCGCCACCGCCGAGAGGCCGTCGCCGGTCAGCACGGCGTCGAGCATCTGCAGATGCACCGCCCGGAGCCGTTCGACCAGCGAGGTCGCGGCGGGCGGAGTGATGTCAGGTTCAGCTGGCATGTCTCCCGCAATGAACGGGGCGGCCCGGAGGCCGCCCCGTTCTGGTTCAGGCGGTGGCCTGTGCGGCCACCTCAGGGTGTGCCTGGAGCGTCTCCTCACCGGACTCGCCGGTGCGGATCCGATAGGCCTCCTCGACCGGCATGATGAACACCTTGCCGTCGCCGATCTGGCCGGTGCGGGCGTGCTTGAGGATGGCGTCCACCACCGTCTGCACGTCCTGCGAGGCCACCACGCACTCGAGCTTGACCTTCGGCCGCAGCCAGTTCGTCAGCTCAGCGCCGCGGTAGCGCTCCGTAATGCCCTTCTGGCGACCCGACCCCTTGACCTCCGAGATCGACAGGGACGGGAACCCGAGGCTGAGGAGCTCCATCCGGATCGGCTCGAACGACTCGTGCCGGATGTATGCCTCGATCTTCTTCACGTGACCGGAACCTCCTTAGTGGTGGCGCCTCGTGGCGTCTCACGCGCCGGCACAGAGCCGGGTGCGGGGCTGTAGCCGATGAGCTCGGGCGCCGGGATGAACTGCTCCGGGTACCCGTACATGCCGTGCTCGGAGATGTCCAGTCCGGCTTCTTCCTCTTCGGCCGTGACCCGCAGGCCGTACGTCTTCTTGATCAAGAAGAACGTGACCCACGACACCACGAAGACGAAGGAGAACACCACCACAACTCCCAGGGCCTGGCTGCCCAGCTGGTGGAACGAGCCGTTGTACACGAGGCCGGCCTCGCCGACCCCGTTGTACTCGGCCAGCCGCGGCGACGTGAAGAGGCCGCAGGCCAGCGTGCCCCAGATGCCGCACAGGCCGTGCGCGGTCAGCGCACCGACCGGATCGTCGATCCGGCGGTCGATCGCGTACACGCCGAGCGGCACGATCACACCGGCGGCGAAGCCGATGATCAGCGCGGCCCAGTTCTCCACGTAGCCCGAGCCGGCGGTGATCGCGACCAGCGCGCCGATCGCACCGTTGCCGGCCATGCCGATGTCGACCGTCCCGGTCTTCCAGCGGGCCACGAGCACGGCGCCGAGCACGCCGGCGGCGGCCGCGAGGTTCGTCACGACCGCGATCTCCGGGAAGCGCCCGTCCATCGCGTTCAGCGTCGAGCCCGGGTTGAACCCGAACCAGCCGAGCCACAGGATCAGCACACCGAGGCCGAACAGCGGCATCGAGTGGCCCGGGATCGCCCGTGGCTGCCCGTCCTTGCCGTACTTGCCGCGCCGCGGCGCCGAGGTGCAGGAGCACCGCGAGGGCGCCCGTCGCGCCGATCAGGTGGACCGCGGTCGAGCCCGCGAAGTCCTGCATGCCGACGTTCGACTGCAGCCAGCCGCCGCCGAACACCCAGTGCGAGGCGATCGGGTAGATCAGGGCCGCGAAGACCGCGGCGTAGATCACGTACACGCCGAACTTGATCCGCTCGAGCGTCGTCCCCCAGACGATCGCCAGCGAGACGGCGCAGAACGAGAACTGGAACAGGAACTTGCTCTCGATCGTCGCGTCCGACAGGCCCATGATGCCGAAGGCCTGCTGTGGATCGCCGTAGTCACGGAGCAGGAAGCCGTGCGTGCCGATGATGTCGCCGTTGCCGAACGCAAAGGCGAAACCGATGGCGTAGTACAGGATCGCGGCGATCGAGAAGTTCACCAGGATCTTCGCGACGACGGTGCCGGCGTTCTTCGCACGCGAGAAGCCGATCTCCAGGAACGCGAAGCCCGCCTGCATCCAGATCACGAGCAGGGCCGCCACGACGACCCAAATCGAGTTGATCGCCACGCTGTCGGGCAGCGCGCCGTTTCCGGCGGCGTCCAGCGTGTCCGCGTACGCCGCCCCTGGCAGCGCCACGCAGGCGAGCACTGCCCCAAGCAGCGCCGCGCCGGTCCTTCTACGCATCAGTCCTCCTCGGTCGAAAACCATCCGGTCGACATGGTCGTTCCGGCGAGGCGAGGGGTCTTTGTCCCGATGTCGAAGATTCCCGGTCGGGCTTTCTCCATCCGGTCGACAGTCGAACCGGCACGCCCGATCTTTGGACACATGGACAAGGACCCCCTGTGAGGTCCGCACTAGGCTGGCGCGTCGACCCAGGCAAGCCCGGAGGAGGACCGTCGACCACATGCCACCCCGCACACGTACGCAGAACGTCCACGCTGCCCAGTGGAGCCCCAATGGGGGCGCGCTCGGGCAGGCGGACCTGACCCAGCCCGGCGCGAACGTCTTCGGCGAAGCCGTCTTCTCGACCGCGATCCAGCGGCAGCGGCTCCCGAAGGCGATCTACCGCCAGCTCACGGAGACCCTCGAGGCCGGCGAGCTGCTCGAGCCCGCGCTGGCCGACGCCGTCGCCACCGCCATGAAGGAATGGGCGATGGAGCACGGCGCCACCCACTTCACCCACTGGTTCCAGCCGCTGACGGGCTCCACCGCCGAGAAGCACGACTCGTTCTACGCCCCGACCGGCGACGGCAACGCGATCGCCGAGTTCTCGGGCAAGGAGCTGATCCAGGGCGAGCCGGACGCGTCCTCGTTCCCGACCGGCGGCGTCCGGGCGACGTTCGAGGCACGCGGCTACACCGCCTGGGACCCGACGTCGCCGGCGTTCATCCTGGACAACCCGAACGGCGCGGTGCTCTGCATCCCGACCGCGTTCGCGTCGTGGACCGGCGAGGCGCTCGATCACAAGATCCCGCTGCTGCGCTCGATGGATGCGCTGTCCACCAGCGCGCTCCGCGCGCTGAGGCTGTTCGGCGACGACGAGTCCACGCGCGTGTTCACGACGGTCGGTCCCGAGCAGGAGTACTTCCTGATCGACGAGCGCTTCTACTTCGAGCGCCCCGACCTGATCACGACCGGCCGCACGCTGTTCGGCGCCAAGCCGCCCAAGGGCCACGAGCTCGACGACCACTACTTCGGATCGATTCCGGAGCGCGTGCTCGCGTGCATGCTCGAGACCGAGCAGCAGCTCGCCCGGCTCGGCGTGCCGATCAAGACCCGCCACAACGAGGTCGCGCCGGCGCAGTACGAGGTCGCCCCGGTGTTCGAGAACTCCAACGTGGGCTCCGACCACCAGCAGCTCACGATGCTGGTGATGCAGAACGTCGCCCGCCGGTACGGGCTCGTCTGCCTCCTCCACGAGAAGCCGTTCGCCGGCGTCAACGGCTCCGGCAAGCACAACAACTGGTCGATGGGCACCGACACCGGCGCCAATCTGCTCGAGCCGGGCGACACCCCGCACGAGAACCTGCAGTTCCTGTTCTTCTGCGCGGCCGTCATCCAGGCCGTCGACAAGCACCAGCAGCTGCTGCGCGCGTCGGTGGCGAACGCCGGGCAGGACCACCGCCTGGGCGCCAACGAGGCGCCGCCGGCGATCATCTCGATCTTCCTCGGCGCAGAGCTGGAGAAGGTCTTCGGCGCGATCGAGACGGGCTCGGGCGACGCGGCGACGCCGCAGAGCTACCTCGAGCTCGGCGCGTCGGTGCTGCCGTCGCTGCCGATGCACGGCGGCGACCGCAACCGGACCTCGCCGTTCGCCTTCACCGGCAACAAGTTCGAGTTCCGGGCGCTCGGGTCGTCGATGTCGCTGGCGCTCCCGAACACGGTGCTGAACACGATCGTCGCCGAGGCCGTCGACGCCCTGGCGGACGCGGTCGAGTCCGCCACCAGCGGCGGCGAGTCGCTCGAGGCCGCCGTGCTGAGCGTCGTCAAGGGCGCCTACTCGGGCCACAAGCGGATCGTGTTCAGCGGCGACAACTACTCCGAGGAGTGGCACGCCGAGGCCGAGCAGCGCGGGCTCGCGAACCTCGCCCAGTCGCCGGACGCGCTTCCGTGGTTGGTCGAGCCCAGCACCATCGAGGTGTTCTCGAAGTACGAGGTGCTGTCCGAGCGCGAGCTCGAGTCCCGCTACGACGTGTTCGTCGAGCAGTACGTGACGACGGTGAACATCGAGGGCGAGACCGCGGCGGCGATCGCCCGCACGATGCTCCTCCCGGCGGCCGTCCAGTGGTCGGCGACGCTCGGCGCCGCGGGCAGCTCGGCCGGCGTGGGCAAGCTCCAGAGCGAGCTCGAGGGGCTGATCGACGAGTTCGTCGACGCGATCTTCGCGCTCGAGGCCGCCAACCGGGACCACCCGGAGGACGGCGAGATCCTGAACGAGGCCAAGTACGTGCAGGGCACGGTCATGCCGGCCATGGACGCGGTGCGCGAGGTGGCCGACCGGCTCGAGAAGATCGTGCCGGACGACCTCTGGCCGCTGCCGAAGTACGCGGAGATCCTCTTCATCAAGTAGCAGGACTCCACCGAGTCCTGGGTCAGCGGGGCCCCGCTTCGGCGGGGCCCCGCGTCGTTCCGCGTGGCAGGCTTCGGTCATGCCACTCACGCTCGAGCAGTCCCAGACGCTGATCGCCGCCGCGCAGGAGAAGGCCGTCGAGAACGGCTGGAATGTCACCGTGGCCATCGTCGACGAGGGAGGCCTGTTGAAGGCGCTCGGTCGCATGGATGGCGCGCCGCCCCTGAGCGCGCAGATCGCCGAGGCCAAGGCGGTCGGCGCCGCGCTCTGGCACCGCGACGGCGACGAGCTCGCGGCGGTGCAGGCGGACCGTGGGGCGTTCTTCACGCAGGTCAGCCAGCTCACGCGCGTGCCGATCATCCCGGCCGACGGATCGGCGGTCATCCGGCACGGCGGGGCCGTGCTCGGCGCGGTCGGGGTGAGCGGCGCGCAGTCGCCCGAGGACCGCGAATGCGCCGAGGCCGGAATTCGCGCCGTTTTCGGCTAAAGGCGCCCGTCAGGGGTGCCGATTACCTGAGTAGGCCCGCTCGCTACACCGCTTTCGCCCCTCCTCCCCCTCCCAGGTGGAAGCTTCAACGGTGAGCGGGCCTTTTTTATGCCCCGATGGGCCTGAGCTCCTCGGCGTACGAGAGCGACCAGCGGCGCAGCTCGCCGGTGGGCAGCACCTCGTAGGAGCCCATCCGCCACAGCGGCGGCGAGTAGGCGTGGATCGTCACCGCCGGCTCACCCGGTGCGTGGCTGACGCGATGGATGTCGGCCGGCCCGAACGTGAACGCCTCGCCGGCCTTGGCCGTCCGCGTGGTGGGCGCGCCGCCGAGCACAAGCCGCTCCTCGCGGACCGCACCCGCCGTGACCGCCACCGCGCCGGCCGAGAGGTCGTGGTCGTGGTAGCCGGTGTCGTGGTCGTCCATCCAGCAGATCAGCCAGATCGCGAGATGCTGGTCGCGGTGCAGCTCGGCGTAGGTGCGCTCGTCGGGCCGGTGGTCGACGAGGTGGCGCCAGCGCTCGGGCTGGGCGGCGAGGTCGCGGACGAGCTGCTCGAGCTCCTCCTGGTTGAGATCACGGTCAGGCATCGAATAGGCGTGCGGGGTTGGTCTTGGACACGGCGTGGCGGACGGCGGGGCCGAGCGACGCGAGCGCCGGCGGGTCCGCGATCGGGCGGTCGGAGCCGAGCACGAGCCGGTCGACGCCGACGACGCGCAGCATCGCGTCGACCGCGTGCGGGCCGTACGAGGAGACGTCGAACCAGGCGAGCTCGTCGTGGACCGCGGCGGCCGGGCCCCCGCGCGCGGCGAGTCGCTCGGCCTGCAGCGGCGCGCAGCCGGCCAGCATCGCCCAGACGACCCTGAGGGTCGGATGCGCCGGCCGTCCCCACTCCGCCCAGGCGAGCCAGGCGGCCTGCATCTCGGCGACGTAGGAGGTCATCGGCGGCCACCAGGCGGGCAGGCGGGAGTCGCCCGCCGGAGCCGGACCGGGATGGACGAACAGCGGCGCGCGCCGCTCGGCGAGCTTCTCGAGGACCGGGCCGATCGCATCCAGGCGCTCCGGCGTGCCGACGGTCGCGGCCGGCAGGCACAGGCCGGCGGCGCCGAGGTCGAGCAGCGCATCGACCGCGGCCGGCTCCGCAGCGGCGAGCGCCAGCGACCCCCACGGCATGAACGGGCCGCCGAGCGCGAGGACTCCGGCGTGGAAGGCGTCGAGCAGCGGCTGCGCCTCGTCGGCGGGCAGGCTCTCGATCCCGAGCGGCGACGACGGCGCGACGAGCACGCGATCGATGCCGTCGCTCGCTGGCGACATCCGCGCGGGCGGCCGGGTCGTGGGCGCGGGCGTCGAACGCGGCGGCGGCTTCGCCGGCCAGCTCGAGCCACCAGCCGTCGCCGCCCCGCCGCAACCGCGGCGCCTCGTCGCGCGCGGCCAGCAGGCCGAGCAGCGACTCGGGCCACAGGTGCTGATGGACGTCGGTCGCGGGCATGTCGTGCCAGCTTATAGCACTTTGTCGACCGGTTTGATCGAGAATGTCGTCTCTCACTCAGCCCGCAACGCTACGGGGACGACCACCCCGCGTGCTTCACGGGCGGCGAGCGCCGAGATCGCGGCCACCACCGCGAGCGCGGCGGGGAGCGCGAGCAGCACCACCCACCACGACGGCAGCGTCGCGACGTCGGGGCCGTCGGACGGGTCGGTCATCCCCACGACGGTGCGAAACATCCACGCGCCCCCGGGCAGGCCGGCGAGCACCGCCGGCAGCGCCAGCACCACACCACCGGCGACCACGGCCCCGGACACCTGCCGCGGCGTGGCGCCGACCGCGCCGAGGATCGCCACGTCGCGGCGGCGCTCGCGCACGCCGAGCAGCAGCGTCGTGAGCAGGTTGACGGCGGCGATCGCCAGCAGCAGCGCCGTGACGCCGTAGACGATCGGGCGCATCTGGTCGATCTCGCGCTGCAGGGAGTCGAGCGGGCGGCCCGCGAACAGCCGGCCGGCGCCGCGGCGGGTGACCTCGTCCTCGGCGCGCCGGGGATCGGCGCCGGGTTGGAGCCGCACGATCCAGCGCGGGCGCTCGAGCGCGGCCGCCGGCACCGTGCCGGCGAGCACGACCGCGCCGAGCCCGTTGGCGTCCGGCTCCACGTGACGGCCGACCAGACGGGCGGTGAACGGCTTCCCGGCCGCGGCGAGGTGGACCTCGTCGCCGATCTTCAGCCCGAGACGCTCGATCGCTTCCCGCCCGAGCGTCACCTCACCAGGCTTCTGCACGCCGCGGCCGTCCGGCACCGCGAACGCAAAGGCCGACGGCGACCCGTCGATCACGCGGGTCTCGAGCTCGATGCCGCCGCTGGTGGTGAGCACGTCATAGCGGCGGCCGACCTCCGCCACGCCGGGGATCGACGCGAGGACGCGGTCCGCCTGGTCCGGCGGCATGCCTTCGTTGTCGACGGCGAGATCCCACGGCTGCGCACGCAGCGCCGAGTCCGAGCCGATGCGGTCCATCGTCGCCTCGAACGCGAGCGCGCAGACGACGACCATCGCCGCGAGCGCAAGGCTCGCCATCGTCAGCAGCGCCCGGGCGCGCTGCACGTACGCGTCCTTGGCGCCGAGCACGGCGACCACGGGCGCGCGCAGGGTCTGCGCGATGCGGGCGGCGCGCGACGCGCGGTCGCTCCCCGCCGCACGCACGGGCTCGAGCGCGACCGCCGCCGGGAGCCGACCGGCGCGCCACGCGGGCAACGCGGTCGCGACCAGGACCGCGAGGAGCACGAGCCCGACCACCTCGGCGATCAGCGCCGGCGCGGGCGCGCCGGGCTGCGGCGTGCCGAGCAGCGTCATCGTGCTGGAGACCAGCGGGGGCGCGATCAGCCGGCCGGCGAGCAGTCCGAGCGGGAGTGCCAGCACGGCGACCGCCAGGTAGTGCGAGACGAGCACGCCGGTGACGCCGCGCGGCGTCACGCCGACCGCGCGCAGTAGGCCGATGCGGCGACGATCCGCGAGCACGCGCCCGCCGATCCCGGTCGCGAGCGTGAAGCCGGCGGCGAGCAGAGCGAGCAGCGTCGACGTGCCGATGATCGCCAGCGTGCGGCGCGACTCGTCGCTGAAGTCGCTGCGCGCGTCCAGCCAGGTGTCGACCCTGACCTGTGGCGTGGCGGGGAAGTCGCGGGCGGCGTTCGGGTCGTGCAGCCGCAACGAGATCTCGGCGACCGCCGGGCCGTGCGCGAGCTCCGCGAGCAGTGCCGGCGTGACCCAGGCATCGGCGTTCGCCAGCGCCAGCGAGCCGACCCCGACGATCCGCAGCCGCCGGCCGGCGACCACCATCTCGCTGCCGGGATGCATGCCCATGCCAAGCGCGAGCGGACGGCTCGCCAGCGCCTCGCCGGTGGTGCGCGGCAGCCGGCCCTCGGTGAGCAGCAGCCGGTCGACGTCGGCGTGCGGCGTGCCGAGCACGAGCCGGCCCTGCTCGCGGCCGAGGCCGGCCTTCACGTGCACCAGGGGCTCGACCTCGCTCGCCTGCGCCACCTCCGGCCGGGCGGCGGCGCGGCGGATCGCCGCCGGCGGGCCGGTCAGCGTCACGTGGGCGCCGTTGGTCGCGCGCATGAGGTCGTTGAACGGCTCGTCGAGCACCGCGCGCAGGTGGAGCGTCACGAGCAGCGCCGCGGCGGCGATCGCCACGACGAGGCCGGTGAGCGCGGCCTGCAGCGGCCGCTGAGCGAGGTCGGCCCGGATCAGGCGACCGGTCGCCCGCAGCACGGTCAGCCCTCCAGCGGCATGACCCGGGTGAGCGCGGCGTTCGCGTCGCCCTCGCCCTCGAGGTCCGCCTCGCCGACGACGCTCCCGTCACGCATCCGCAGCACACGGCTCGCCGCACTCGCGACCCGCAGGTCGTGCGTCACGAGCACGATCGCCTGGCCCTCGTGCGCGCGCTCGCGCAGGACGCCGACGACGTCGCGCGCCGCGGCGCTGTCGAGGTTGCCGGTCGGCTCGTCGGCGAGCAGGACGCTCGGGCGGTTGACGAGCGCGCGAGCGATCGCGACGCGCTGCTGCTGGCCGCCCGACAGTGCTCCCGGCACCCGCCCGGCCGCGGCGCTCAGCCCGAGGCGGTCGAGCAGCTCCGCGGCCCGGCGTCGTGCTTCCTTGGTCGGCACGCCCGCGAGCAGCGCGGGCAGCTCGACGTTGTCGGCGACCGTGAGGTTGGCGATCAGGTTGAAGAACTGGAAGACGAAGCCGACCTCGCTCCGGCGCAGCCGCGCCCGGCGTGACTCGCCCGCACCGTCGACGCGCTCGCCGTGCAGGTAGATCTCGCCCGCGCTTGGGCGGTCGAGCCCGCCGAGGAGGTTGAGCAGCGTCGACTTGCCGCAGCCGCTCGGGCCGGTGATCGCGAGGAACTCGCCGTGGCCGAGCGTGAGGTCGATGTCGTCGACCGCGACCACCGCCGCCGCACCGCTGCCGTGCTGCTTGCGCAGCCCGTGCGCCTCGAGCACAGCGGTCATCGTGCGAGCTGCTCCTCGCAGCGGTCGAGCCACTTGAGGTCGGCCTCCAGGTGCAGCGCCGCACCTTCGACCACGAGCGCGGTCGTCCGGTCGACGGGCGGATCGTTGGCGAGCACGCGCTCGAGCTCGCCGAGCGAGCGCAGGTAGGCGACGCGCTGGCGCGCGATCAGCTCGGCTGGGTCGGCGAGTCCCATCGAGTGGGCGAAGACGAGCTTCATGAAGAAGTCGTCGCGCAACCGGGTAGGGGCGCTCGGCGTGCCGAGCCACTCGAACAGCGCGTCGCGGCCCGCATCGGTCAGCCGGTACACGCGCTTGTCCGGCCGCCCTGACTGCGCGACGGCGTCGTCGGCCACGAGCCGGTCGCGCTGAAGGCGCTGCAGCGTCGTGTAGACCTGCCCGGCGTTCAGCGGCGCCACCACGGTGCCGAACCGCTCCTCCAGCCCGCGCTTGATCTCGTAGCCGTGGGCGGGCTCGTCGGCGAGGAGCGCAAGGACGGCGTGCCGCATGACGCATATCTAACAGGTATCTATACCCGCTAGTCAAGGGGGGTCTGACCCCCTCGTACGTACCCGCTAGTCAAGGGGGGTCTGACCCCCCTCGTACGGCCAACCTTGCCAAAGGTGTGTCAAGGTTGCGCTACCCTTCGCGGCCATGCGCGATTTCCTCGCCGCCGTGCGCGATCACGTCGTCGTCTTCGACGGTGGGATGGGCGCGACGCTCGAGCAGTTCGACCTCTCGTTGGAGAAGGACTACCGGCTCCCCGGGCGCTGCCACGAGGCGCTGGTCCTCAACCGGCCGGACGTCATCCAGGGCGTCCACGAGTCGATGATCGAGGCCGGCGCCGAGGTCGTCGAGACCGACACGTTCCAGGCCTCCCGGATCAAGCTCGAGGAGTGGGGGCTCGGCGAGCACACGCTCGAGATCAACCGCCGCGCCGCCGAGATCGCGCGCCAGGCCGTCGGCGAGGATCGCTTCGTCGCCGGCTCGATCGGCCCCACCGGCCACCTCCCCGCCTCGGAGGATCCGACGCCTCGGCGAAGATCACCTTCCGCGAGCTCGTCGCGACGTTCGCCGAGCAGGCGCAGGGCCTGCTCGAGGGCGGCGCCGACCTGATCATCATCGAGACCGCGCAGGACATCCTCGAGGTCAAGGCCGCCGTGTTCGGCACGCGCGAGGCGTTCAAGCTCGTCGGCCGCAGCACGCCGATCCAGACCAGCGTCAGCCTGCTCCCGAACGGCGGCAAGATGCTGCTCGGCACCGACATCAGCGCCGCGCTCGCCACGCTCGAGGCGCTGAAGGTCGACGTCATCGGCCTCAACTGCTCCACCGGCCCCGAGGACATGCGCGACGCGATCCGCTTCCTCGGCGAGTTCTCCCCGGTGCCGATCCACTGCATTCCCAACGCGGGCATCCCGCACCAGGGCCCGAACGGCGAGACGATCTTCCCGGAGACCCCCGAGCAGATCTCGCACGCGCTCGGCGAGTTCGTCGAGCGCTACGGCGTGAACATCGTCGGCGGCTGCTGCGGCACCACGCCCGACCACATCTACGCGCTCGCGCAGCGCGTCGAGGGCCGCAACAGCTCGACGCGCCCGGAGCCGCGCCCGCCGCACGTCAGCTCGATGATCTCCGCCGCCCCGCTGGTGCAGGAGCCGCGCCCGACGCTGGTCGGCGAGCGCGTGAACTCGCAGGGCTCGCGCAAGGCCAAGGAGCTGCTGCTCGCCGACGACTACGACGGCCTGCTGCAGGTCGCCGAGGACCAGGTCGAGGGCGGCGCCCACGTGCTCGACGTCTGCGTCGCGCTCACCGAGCGCCAGGACGAGGACGAGCAGATGCGCCAGGTCGTCAAGAAGGTCTCGCTGACGCAGCCGGCGCCGATCCAGGTCGACTCGACCGAGCCCGACGTCATCGAGCGCGCGCTCGACCAGATCCCCGGGCGCGCGATCGTCAACTCGGTCAACCTCGAGGCCGGCCGCGACAAGCTCGACACGGTCGTCCCGATCGCGCTGCAGCACGGCGCCGCGCTGATCGCGCTGACGATCGACGAGGTCGGGATGGGCAAGACGCGCGAGCGCAAGCTCGAGATCGCCCAGCGCATCCACGAGCTCGTCTGCGTCGAGCACGGGATGGACCCCGAGCTGCTGATCTTCGACGCGCTGACCTTCACGCTCACGACCGGCGACGACGAGTGGAAGCCCTCGGCCGTCGAGACGATCGAGGGCATCCGGCTGATCAAGGCCGAGCTGCCGGGCGTCAAGACTTCGCTCGGTGTCTCCAACGTGAGCTTCGGCATCGGCCTGCCGGCGCGCTCGGTCCTGAACTCCGTCTTCCTGCACCACTGCGTCGAAGCCGGGCTCGACCTCGCGATGGTCAACCCGAACCACATCACGCCGTACGCGGAGATCCCCGAGGACGAGCGCGAGCTCGCCGACGACCTCGTCTTCAACCGCCGCGAGGACGCGCTCGAGCGGTACATCGCGCACTTCGAGGGCAAGACCGAGGAGGCCGCGGAGGCCGCCGACCCGACAGCCGGCATGGAGCCCGAGGAGGCGCTGCACTGGCACATCCTGCGGCGCAAGAAGGAGGGCGTGGAGGCGCAGATCGACGCGTCCGTGGAGAAGATCGGCGCGGTCCCGACGCTCAACGACGTGCTGCTCCCGGCCATGAAGGAGGTCGGCGACAAGTTCGGCGCCGGCGAGCTGATCCTCCCGTTCGTGCTCCAGAGCGCCGAGGTGATGAAGAAGGCCGTCGCCCAGCTCGAGAAGTACCTCGACAAGCTCGAGGGCTACACGAAGGGCACCGTCGTCCTCGCCACCGTGTTCGGCGACGTGCACGACATCGGCAAGTCGCTCGTCAACACGATCCTCACCAACAACGGCTACAAGGTCGTCGACCTCGGCAAGCAGGTCCCGATCGGCACGATCCTCGACGCCGCGCAGGAGCACGAGGCGACCGCGATCGGCCTGTCCGCGCTGCTCGTGTCGACCTCCAAGCAGATGCCGCTCGCCGTCCAGGAGCTGCACGAGCGCGGCCTGCAGTACCCGGTGCTGGTCGGCGGCGCCGCGATCAACCGCGACTTCGGGCGCCGGATCCTGTACCCCAAGGGGCAGGAGTCCGACGAGGTCTACGACCCCGGCGTCTTCTACTGCAAGGACGCGTTCGCCGGCCTGGCCGTGATGGACCAGCTGGTCGAGCCGGACAAGCGCACGGAGCTGCTCGACAAGACGCGGGTCGAGGCGCAGAAGCTGCGCGAGAAGGGCCCCGAGCCCGAGCTCGGCCCGACCGACGACGAGTCCGTCCGCTCGGCCGCCCGCACCGACCTCCCGCTGCCGACGCCGCCGTTCTGGGGCGTGCAGGAGATCCCGGTCGACCTCGACGAGGTGTTCCCCCACCTGGACACCCACGTGCTGTTCAAGCTCCACTGGGGCGGCCGCGGCAAGAAGGGCGAGGAGTGGCGCCAGCTCGTCGACGAGGAGTTCCAGCCGCGCCTGGAGCGCATGTGGCGCGAACAGGACTACCTGCACCCGCGCGCGCTGCTCGGCTACTTCCCCTGCAACGCGGTCGGCAACTCGCTCGAGCTGTACGACCCGGAGGACCCGGAGAAGCTGCTCGAGAAGCTCGTCTTCCCGCGCCAGCCGGGCCACGACCGCATCTGCATCACCGACTTCTACCGGCCCAAGGAGAGCGGCGAGCGCGACGTCGTCGCGATCCAGGCCGTGACCGCCGGCCCGCAGGTCACCCAGCTGATGGCCGAGCTCGAGAAGCAGGGCGAGTTCGCCGAGCAGCTCTACACCCACGGGCTCGGCGTGCAGACCGCCGAGGGCATGGCGGAGTGGATGCACGCGAAGGTGCGCTCCGACCTGGGCATCACGCCCGACCAGGGCCGCCGCTGGTCGTGGGGCTACCCGGCGTGCCCGGACCAGTCCGAGCACATCAAGGTGTTCCGCCTGCTCGGCGCCGAGCGCATCGGCCTGTCGCTGTCGGGCGGCCACGCGGTCGAGCCCGAGCAGTCGACGGTCGCCATCGTCGCCCACCACCCACAGGCCGTCTACTTCGGCATGAAGTCGGGCTTCATCCCGAAGGACCGCTCGCCCGACGAGGTCATCAAGGGCTCCGAGAAGGACCCGCGCCGCGGCGGCGCGACCGTCGCCTCGTAGGGCTCAGCCGCGACCGTGCGGCGCGCTGAAGTCGAGGTCGAGCGGCCCGGCGGGGATGATCCGCTTCGGGTTCAGCGAGTCGTGCGTCGTGTAGTAGTGGACCTTGATCTCGTCCATCTTCACGGTGCCGGCGACGCCCGGCTGCTGGTAGAGCTCGCGCGTGTAGCCCCAGAGGTTCGGGCAGTCGGCGACGCGGCGGCCGTTGCAGCGGAAGTGCGTGTAGTAGACGGTGTCGAAGCGGATGAGCGTCGGGAACAGGCGCCAGTCGGCGAGCGTGATCCGGTCACCGGCGAGGTAGCGCCGCTCCCCGAGTAGCCGCTCGAGCCGCTCCATCGTCGCGAACACGGTCGCGAACGCGTCCTCGTAGGCCTCCTGCGAGCGCGAGAACCCGGCGCGGTACACCGAGTTCTGGAAGCCCCCGTAGACCCAGTCGTCGAGCTCGTCGATCACCGTGCGCAGGTCCTCGGGATAGAGATCGACCGCCGGGTCTCCCCAGTCGTTGAGCATCCGCACGATGTCGGTCGACTCGTTGTTGACGATCGTCTGCTCCTCCCGGTCCCACAGCACCGGGACCGAGATGCGGTCGTCGTAGCCCGGGCGCGCGGCCTCGTAGGCCTGGCGCAGGTACTCGAAGCCGTTCACCTCGTCGCCGAGCAGGCGCCAGCCCCGCTCGTCGCGATACGGGTGGGCGAGCGAGATCGACAGGTCGTCGTCGAGCCCCTTGAGGCGTCGCACGATCATCGTCCGGTGCGACCACGGGCACGCCGGCGCGACATACAGGTGGTAGCGCCCGGGGCCCGACTCGATGTCGGCCCAGCCGCGGAACGCCGCTGCGCGGCGTACGAACGCTCCCGCCGTCTGCACCTACAGGAGTCTACTGGCGCGGCTCTCGGCCTCGCGCGGCACCGGGCCGAGCGAGACGGGTGCGGTGTGCATCGCGCGCAGCCGCACCTCGCGCCACGACAGCCCCTCCTTGACGAGCGCGGGAGCGCCCATCACGACGGCGGTGGCGATCTCGACCGCCTGCAGGATGATCCCGTAGCCGAGCGCCTGCGCCGCGTCGACGCCGTAGGCGCCGGTCAGCACAGCCAGGCAGGCGGCCTGGAAGACGCCGAGGTTGGACGGCGTCAGCGGCAGGACGGCGGTGACGTTGACCGCGAACAGCACCGCGGCGGCGGCACCCATGTCGAGGTGCAGGCCGAGCGCGGCGAGCAGCACGTAGCAGGCGACCCACTGCAGCGCCCAGGCGCCGAGCTGCATCGTGACCGCCTCGGCGCCGAGCCGCGGCGAGCGGAAGACGGCCAGGCCGGTGCGCACGCGGGCCAGGGCCTCGCGCGCCTCCGACAACCAGCGGTGCACGCGTGTCGAGCGCGACGGCAGCGCCTGACCGCAGCAGCGCCGGCGCCACGAGCACGGCGCACAGCACACCGAGCGGCGCCAGCGCGTACCAGACCAGGGCCTGCTGGCGGCCGGCGAACAGCCCGATCGTCGCGAACATCACGGCGCCGAGGATCACCAGCGCGAGCACGTTCAACAGCGTCTGCGACACGAGCGTGCCGAGCACGGCCGGCAACCGGTCACGTGGCCGCCCGAGGCGGCGGGCGACGACCAGCGCGCGCGACGGCTCGCCGAGTCGTGCCGGCAAGCGTGGCGGACATCAGCACGCCGATCGTCGTGCCCTGTACGGCGTCGATCAGGCGCGGCAGCGCCTCGGGCAGCGCGGCGCGCAGGATCGCCCACCAGGCGACGGCGCGCCACAGCATCGACAGGCACATCAGCGCGAGCGCGACGAGCACCCACACCGGCTGGGAGTCCACCAGCGCGTGCGCGATCGGCCGCAAGCCGATGCGCTCGAACGCCAGCAGCGTCCCGACCCCGGCGCCGATGGTCGCCGCCGCGAACGCCGCGCGGCGGGCGATCTTGAACGCCCGGTTGCCGCCCGACGGCAGCGGCTCGAGCGACGCCATGCGGCGGGCGGGCGAGCGCGGCTTGCCATCGGCGGGGAGCGCACCGAGCCGCACGGCTGCGCGCGCCGGCAGGGTCTCGGGCACCGGCACCGCGCGCGCGTCCTCGTAGGCCTCGACGACCTGCTCGGCGATCCGCGGCCAGGCGTAGCGCTCGGCCGTGTGGGCGGCGCCGGCGCCGAGCGCCTCGGTGCGCGGGCGGTCGATCGCGAGGTCGCGCAGTGTCTCGGCCAGGCGCGTGGCGTCGCCGCGCGGCACCAGCAGGCCGTCGACGCCATCGGCGACGACGTCGCGGTAGCCGGCGATGTCCGAGGCCACGACCGGCGTGCCGGCCGCGAACGCCTCGGTCAGCACCATGCCGAACGACTCACCGCCCAGCGAGGGCGCGGCGAGCACGTCGCCGGCCAGCAGCGCGGCCTGGCGGGCGTCGTCGTCGACGCGGCCGAGCGCGGTCACGCCGGTGCCGTCGACGAGCAGCGGCTCGATCTCCTCGGCGCCGGCGCCGACGATCGTCAGCTCGGCGGGCACCTGCCCGCGCAGCGCCTCGAAGGCGCGCAGGAGGACCGGCAGGCCCTTGCGTTCGACGGCCTGGCCGACGAACACGATCTTCAGCGGGTCGCCCGGCTTGCGGTGGCGCGGCGCCGGCACGCCGCTCGCGGGCAGCGCGACGCCGTTCGGGACGATCCGGTAGTGGCCGCCGTAGAAGCGGCGCCCCGTCCACGCGGCGGCCTGGGACACGGCGAGGCGCACGTGCAGCCGGTTGAGCTTGCGGCGCGCACCGAGCAGCGCGGCGACGCATGTGCGGCGGCTTGGACTCCGAATAGCAGTGGAACGTGCCGACGAGCGGGGCGTCGACGCTGGTCAACGCGTCCCAGCCGACGACCGGCGTGACCGGCTCGTGCACGTGCACGACGTCGGGGTCGAACGCGCGGAGCTCGCGCCGCAGCGTGGAGATCGCGTGCGGGGTCCCCGAGAGGTTCGAGACGGCGCCGTTGGAGGGCCAGCCGATCGTGCCGCCGAGCGGCACCAGCCAGTCCGGGACGTCGCGGTGCTGCGGGCGCGTCCCGCGGTGCAGCAGCGCGGCGCGGCGCACGTCGCGATCGAACGGCGCAAACACGCGCACGTCGTGGCCGGCCGCCAAGAGCTCCGAGGCCAGCGCCTCGATATGACGGGTCACTCCGCCCGGGTAAGTCCATGAATATGGGGACACGAGGGCGACCCGCATCGCTCGAATCCTAAAGGCCGCCCAGGACTGTCCCGGTGCGGCTATCCCCCGTGTTCCTATTCTTTGTGAAGCAACCATGCCTGAGCGCCATTTCGTCAAGTACACGTTCCTGAAGGTCGATCCTGCGTGGCGTCGGCTCGATGACCGCGAACGGAGCCGCCACAAGCGCGAGTTCCTCGCCGCCTGCGAGGACTTCGCGAGCGAGCGACCTGCTGCGCGCATTCTCGCTCGTGGGGACGCGCGGCGACGCCGACATGATGCTGCTCAGCCAGGCCACCAACCTCGAGCGCATCCACGAGTTTCACGTCGTGCTGGCCCAGAGCGGCCTGATGAAGTGGTGTGAGACGCCGTATTCGTATCCTGGCGATGACAAAGGCGTCGGAATACTCCGACGAGTCGCGCCTCCAGGTTCGCCCCGCCCACGCCAAGTACCTGTTCGTGTATCCCTTCGTCAAGACCCGCGAGTGGTACCGGCTCGCGCCGGACGAGCGCTGGCGGATCATGCAGGAGCACATCGCCGTCGGGCGCGAGTTCCCGCAGATCGACCTCAACACGAGCTACTCGTTCGGGCTCGACGACCAGGAGTTCGTGGTCGCGTTCGAGACCGACGACCCGGGCTCGTTCCTCGATCTCGTGCAGCGCCTGCGCACGACCGAGTCCTCCGCCTACACCAAGCGCGACACGCCGACGTTCACCTGCGTCGGGTGCTCGGTGGAGCGGGCGCTGAACGCGCTGGACGGCGAGCCGCTGACCGTCGAGGTGGTCGCGTGACGACCGATCTGCGCGCCGACTTCGACGAGGTCCGCGACATCACCGTGATCGGCGCCGGGCCGGTGGGGCTCAGCACCGCGTTCTGGGCCGGGATGCGCCAGGCGTCGGTGCGGATCATCGACTCGCTGCCCGAGCTCGGCGGCCAGTGCACGACGCTGTACCCCGAGAAGTGGGTGTTCGACGTGCCGGGCCACCCGAAGATCCTCGCCAAGGACCTCGTCTCCCTGCTGCGCCAGCAGTCGCTCGAGCAGTTCGACGTCCCGGTCCACCTCGAGACGACGGCCACCACGATCTCGTGGGACGACGAGTGCGTGACGCTGCACACCGACCGCGGCGACCTGCGCTCCGCGGACGGTGATCGTCGCCGGCGGCCACGGCGCGTTCGAGCCGAAGAAGCTGCCGGTCTCCGACATCGACATGGCCCCGTGGGAGGGCCGCGGCGCCCACTACATCGTCGGCGAGAAGTCGGTCTTCGCCGACAAGCGCGTCGTGATCGTGGGCGGCGGCGACTCGGCGTTCGACTGGGTCGTGAATCTCGTCGACACGGCCTCGCGCGTGACGCTGGTCCACCGCCGCGAGGGCTTCCGCGCCCATGAGGCGACGGTCGCCGAGGTGATGGGCCACGTCGACGCGGGCCGCGTCGACCTGCGCGTCCCGTACGTGATCAAGCGACGTCGCCGGCAACGGCCAGATCGAGGGCGTCGAGCTTCACCACGCCGCCGAGGAAGGCGTGATCGAACAGCTCGACTGCGACGCCGTGCTGCTCCAGCTCGGCTTCTCCACGAAGCTCGGCCCGCTCAAGGAGTGGGGCTTCGAGCTCGACAAGGGCGCGATCGTCGTCAACGGCGTGATGGAGACCAACCTCGACCGCGTGTGGGCGTGCGGCGACATCACGACGTTCGACGGCAAGCTCAAGCTGATCGCGACCGGCTTCGCCGAGGCCGCGATCGCCGTGGCGCAGGCCGTGCACCGCATCCGGCCCGACATGAAGCTGCAGCCGGCGTACTCGACGAACACCGGCGTGCCGGGCGGCGCGCCGGGTCAGGCCTAGCACCGCTAGCGCCCGCGCTGGGCACGCCTGCGGTCGCGTCGCTCTTCGCGCTCGCGACGGCGCTTCTTCGCGAGCTCCTCCTCGAGGCCGTCGAGGTCGGGCGCCGGCCCGTACAGCCGCCAGCCGTTGCGCACGATCGCGATCAGGGGGAGCAGCAGCAGCCAGACGGGCCAGAACGAGCCTGACGCGCCGGAGAACGCCCAGACCGCCGTGCAGATCAGGAACGGCACGAACGCGCCGCCGGTCTCCTGGATCAGCTCGCCACGCAGGGCGCGCCGGCGCTCGCCCAGCTCGTCGCGGGTGCTGAGCACCGGGAGGTCGCGCCGCAGCTCCGCCAGCTCACCCTGCGTGCGGGCGCTGTAGATCGCGTCGAGCCGCTCGGTGAACTCGTCCTCGGTCAGGCGGCCGGCCGCGTAGTGCTCGCGGATCTCGGCCGCGGCACTGTCGCGCTGCTGGTCGGAGGCGCGCAGGTCAGGACGATCGGTCACGTCCGTGCAGCATCGCGGATCGCGAGCAGCACTTCGACGACGTGCAGGCCGAGCTCGCCGCTCGCCCGCTGCGGCGTGCCGTCGCGGACGGCGAGGCAGAGGTCCTGGAGCCCGAGGCCGCGGGCGTTGTGGCGCCACTCGGACACCAGGTCGAGCGGTTCGTCCTCCTCGCCGCGGCGCACGACCACCGGGCCGTCGAACGTGTTGGGATCGCCGCCGACGAGCGTGCCCTCGCTGCCCGTGACCTCGACCCCGTGGCGCGCGGCGCCGTCGGCGTCGAACGTGGCGACGAGCGTCGTCAGCACGCCGCCGTCGTGCAGCAGTACGGCGCCGACGCGGGTCGGCTCGGCGATCGGGAAGTCGACGCCGGCGATCGTGGTGGCGGACTCGCGCGGGCGCGTCGCCAGCGCCGTGACGCGCCGCACCGGCCCGACGAGCTCGACCGCCGTCGCGATCCCGTACGGGCCGATGTCGAGCAGCGGGCCGGCGAGGTCGGCGTACAGGAACGCCGGCGAGGGGTGCCACGTCTCGGGCGGCCGGGCCAGCATCCGGATCTGGACGAGCGCGGGCGTCCCGATCATGCCGTCGTCGAGCGCGGCCTTGACCGTCTGGATGCCGGCGCCGAGGAACGTGTCGGGCGCGCAGCCGACCAGCAGGCCGGCGGCGTCGGCCGCGTCGAGCACCTCACGGCCGCGCTCGACGCTGGTGGCCAGCGGCTTCTCGGTGTAGATGTGCTTGCCGGCGGCGATCGCCTGCAGCGCGATGTCGGCGTGCAGGTCGGGCGGCGTGAGGTTGAGGACGACGTCGACGTCGTCGCTGGCGAGCAGCTCGTCCGGGGTGCAGGCGACGAGGTCGTGCTCGGCGGCGGCGCGGGCCGCTGCCTCGGGATCGACGTCGGCGCAGGCGACGAACCGCAGTCCGTCGAGGCGCGGCCCGTTCGGCAGGTACTGCCGGCTGACGTTGCCGCAGCCGATCAGCCCGACGCCGAGGTCCGTCACGGCAGCGCGTCGCGCAGCGCTGCGAGCGAGAGCGCGACGTCGTCGATCGGCAGGTCGGACGGGTTGTCGAGCTCGACCACGATCCGCGTCGTGCCCGCCGCGATCGCGGCCTCGACGATCGCGCTCCAGTCGACCTCGCCGTCACCCGCGATCACGTCCTCCCAGGTGCCGTCGGCCTTCTGGCGCACGTCCTTGGCGTGCACCAGCGGACAGCGGCCGTGCAGCTCGCCGATCTCGGCGACGGGATCGCGGCCGGCGACGACGAGCCAGCCGACGTCCGGCTCGTGGTCGAGGCCCGCGGCCTTGAGCCGGCTCCAGAAGTCGGTGCCGTCGTCGAGCGCGCGGAACTCGAAGTCGTGGTTGTGGTAGGCGAACGCGAGGCCGCCGGCGGTGATCGCGTCCTTGACCTTGACGATCCGCTCGACCAGCTCGTCGGCCTCCGCTGCGCTCTCGGGCGCCGGCACCCACGGCAGCACGATCGTCTCCGTGCCGACGATCTCGGCGACCTCGATGACCTTGTCGGGCGCGCGCTCGAGGCCCTCGAACGGGACGTGGCCGGCGATCGCCTTCAGGCCCGCGGCGTCGAGCGCGGCGCGGAAGTCGGGCGGCTCGCGGTCGTAGAAGCCGGCGAGCTCGACCTCGCTCGCGCCCGCCTCGGCGAGCTGCGAGAGCGTGCCCTCGAGGTCCTGCTCGAGCTTGTGGCGCAGGGTGTAGAGCTGAACGGCCAGCCGCACGGGCGCGGGACAATACCCGCTGTGGCCGAGGCGCCGAGCTCTCTGCGCAGTCAGCTCGCCGCCCTGCGCGGCGTGCCGCTCGGCGAGCTCCCGCCCGCGCTGCTCGACATCCGGGTGCAGCAGGTCGGCGACCTGCGCATCCTGCGGCCGCGCGACTGGGAGCAGTTGCGCCACGAGGAAGGCGGGGCCGGGCGCGGGGTGCCGTACTGGGCGATGCCGTGGCCGAGCGGGCGCGTGCTGGCCGAGGCCGTGCTCGCCGATCCGCCGGCGCCCGGAACGCGCGTGCTCGAGCTCGGCTGCGGCCTGGCGCTGCCGAGCATCGCCGCGGCGCGTGCCGGTGCGAAGGTGCTGGCGACCGACGGCGCGTCCGACGCGGTCGCGTTCGCCGCCCACTCGTTCGCGCTCAACGGCGTCGTCGGCGAGGTCGCGCACGTCGACTGGGCCGAGCACGGCGAGGCGCTGGCCGAGCGCGGGCCGTGGGACCTCGTACTCGCCGCCGACGTCTTCTACCTACAGGCCAACGTCCAGCTCGCGCTGCGGCTGCTGCCGTGGCTGCTCGCGCGGGGCGCCGAGATCCGGCTGGCCGACCCGCGCCGCGCCCGCACGCGCGACTTCCTCGCCTCCGCCCGGTCGACGTTCAAGCTGTCGACGACGACGCACGGCGACGTCGCGGTCCACCGGCTGACATGACACTTGTCATGCCGGATTGAGGACGCGCGACACTGGTTGGATCCGCGGCCCGTACCTAGCGTTTCCAGCATGAACTCAGCCGTCCTGAAAATCCATCCGCATCAGCTCTACAGCGTCGGCGGACCCGTCTTCGGAGCGCTCTGGTTGGCCGCTCCGGTCGTCGCCTTCGGCTTCACCGATCCGGCCGCCTGGGAGATCGCCCTCGTCGCCGCCGGCGTGCCGGTGTTCGCCGCCCTGTTCCTCCACGTCGCGATGACGGCGCGCCCCGTGCTGAAGCCGGTCGTCGCGATGCTGGCGATCGCCGTGACCCTGACGATCGCCGTCGACTCGGTGTTCGCGTGGTTGTTCGTCTGGGCCGGATCGGCCGCCGCCGTACGGCTCACCGCGCCCTGGAACCTCAAGGCCGTCGCCTCGATCACCGCCATAGCCGCCGCGTCGATGGCGCTCGCCGGCGAGGGCTGGGCGTTCTGGGGCGTCACGAGCGCGGTCGCCGCGACCAGCGCCCTGTGGCTGTTGATCGGCGGCCTGTTCCGCACCAACGCGGCGCTGCGCGAGGCGCGTGCCGAGCTCGCCGAGATGGCCGTCGCCGAGGAGCGCCTGCGCTTCGCCCGCGACCTGCACGACCTGCTCGGCCACGACCTGTCGCTGATCGCGCTCAAGGCCGAGCTGGCCGGCAAGCTGCTGCCGGACCGGATCGACGCGGCCGCGACCGAGGTCGACCAGATCCGCGACCTCACCCGCTGCGCGCTCAGCCAGGTCCGCGAGGCGGTCGACGGCTACCGCCGCCCGACGCTCGGCACCGAGCTCGCCGGCGCGAAGGTGGCGCTCGAGGCCGCCGGGATCGAGGTCCGCGTCGAGGGTCCCGACGGCACGCTCGACCCCGAGGCCGAGTCCGTGCTCGCCTGGGCGGTGCGCGAGGGCGCGACGAACGCGATCCGCCACAGCGGCGCCCACCACGCGGTGATCACCGTGCGCGACGGGATGCTCGAGATCGCCGACGACGGCCAGGGCGCCCCGCCCGCCGACCCGAGCGGCAACGGATTGACCGGGCTGCGCGAGCGCGCCCAGTCGGTCGGCGGCACGGTCGAGGCCGGGGCCGGCCCGCACGGCGGGTTCCGGCTCCGAGTGCGGGTCCCCGCGACGTGATCCGCGTCCTGCTCGCGGAGGATCAGGCGATGGTGCGCGGCGCACTGGCGAGCCTGCTCGGCCTCGAGGAGGACCTCGAGGTCGTGGCCGAGGTCGGGCGCGGCGACGAGGTGCTCGACGGCGCCCGCCGCGCCGCGCCCGACGTCGCGCTGCTCGACATCGGCCTCCCGGGCGTCGACGGGCTCGAGGTGGCGGCGCAGCTCCGCTCCGAGCTGCCGGCCGTCCGCGTCGTGATGCTGACGACGTTCAACCGGCCGGGCTACCTGCGGCGCGCGATGGAGGCGGGCGCGGCCGGCTTCCTGCTCAAGGACGCGCCGGCCGCCGAGCTGGCCCGCGCGATCCGCGCCGCCGCCGCCGGTCAGCGGGTCGTCGACCCGGGGCTCGCCGCCGCCGCGCTGAGCCAGGGCGAGAACCCGCTGACCGCCCGCGAGCAGGAGGTGCTCGACGCCGCCCGCCGCCACGGCACGGTCGCCGAGCTCGCGGCCGCGCTCCACCTCTCCCCGGGCACGACCCGCAACCACCTCTCGGCGATCATGCAGAAGCTCGACGCCCGCAGCCGCATCGAGGCGATCCGGGCCGCCGAGGAGCGCGGCTGGCTCTAGCCTCTGGCCGGTGCCCGACTCATTCGTGATCAACGTCGCCGACGCGCGCGCGTGGGAGCACCCGGTCTCCGGCGTGACGATCGACTTCGACACGCCCGACGCGCCGTTCCGCGACACCGGGATCAACATCATCGTGCTGCAGCCCGGTCAGCCGAGCTGCAAGTACCACTCGGAGAGCGTCCAGGAGGACTTCCTCGTCCTCGGCGGCGAGGCGCTGCTCCTGCTCGAGGGTGAGGAGCGGCCGCTGCGCGCCTGGGACTTCGTGCACTGCGAGCCCGGCGCGGCGCACGTGTTCGTCGGCGCCGGCGACGGGCCGTCGTGGATCCTGCAGATCGGCGCGCGGCGCGAGGGCTCCACGCTCGACTACCCCGCCAGCGAGCTCGCCGCCCGCTACGGCGCGGAGACGCCGGAGCCGACCGACACCGGCGACGTCGCGTACAGCGACTGGCCCTGGGACCCCAGGCACGCCACGCCCGCCTGGCCGCCGACTTGACTTGGGCGCGTCAGTCGTTGAATGGAACTGCGTCGTGCATTAGATCCGCCCACCCGTTGCTGAAGCCATCCGGCGTCGCGGCGCGCAGCCGGTCGAGCAGGATGCTCCGCCCACGCAGAAGCTGAAGCCCGACCCACTTGTGCGCTTCGGCGAACTCGGCCGCCGTCGCGCACTTGCGATCGTCGCCACAGCCGAGGATGTCCCACGGATCTCGGGTCCCATCGAACGGGAGCGGCGGTCTCATCTGCCCGACATAGCGGCGGAGAAGCGTGATGTCTTCGCCGAGGAATCGCGCGTCGCAGCACACCATCGAGATGTAGGTGTAGAGGACGCTCCGATATTCGTTCCAGGCATCGCGCGGCGGACTGCCCCGCTCGAAATAGATGGCGTAGCGAGCGTCAACGTCACCCTCGGTGACCTCCCACCCCTTTCTCGCGTCGAGCCGTCTCTTGGCGATGTCCGCCTTCGGCCGTTCGAGGATGCGCTTGGTCTCGGCGAACGCCTCTGCCGAGCCGAGGCTGACCTTGGTGATGATCTCCGTCTTGACCTCCGTCGCCGCCTGGCGGTCCGACCACTGCTTCGTCGCGGCGGGGATCAGAAGGCTCGTGACCAGCAACGCAAGGCCCCACAGCGCCAGTTTGCCTCCGTGCGTGCGGAGGAACGCTCCCGTGCGGCGCAGTCGGGTGGTCTCGTCTTTGCCCGTTTTGCTCAGGCGCGCGGCCTCGGCGGATGTGACCGTGAGCCTCCGTCGCGTTCCGTCCTCGAAGACGGCGATCAGAGACGCCGCGGCATCGGCATCGATCTGAGCGCCGCTGAGATCAGATTCCGCCACCGTGTGACTCTCTCACCAATCATCCCCGCCTGTCCAGATTCCGGTCTGGCGTCAGCCGGGCGGTAGCAGGACGGCGGTCAGCGTTTCGGTCAGCCAGGCGGCGTAGTCGTCGGCGGACAGCCCGGCGCCGTCGGTCATCCGCAGGTAGGTGCTCTCGCTCGCGATCGCGTAGAGCGTGTCGGCCGCGGCCGCCGCGCCGCTCCGCAGCAGGCCCGCCTCGGCGAGCCGGTCGGCGGTTGCGTGGAAGGCGGCACGCAGCCTGCGGTGCGCGGCGTCGCGCAGCGGGCGCAGCTCGGCGTGCATGAGCGCGGCGCTCTCGCCGAGCGCGATCAGCCGGGCGGCGCGGGCCATCAGCGCCGCGTTCGCGGTGGCGAAGCGAGGGAGCACCTCCGCGGGCGGTGCCGACGCGATCGCGGCGAGGCTCTCCGACGGGTTGTCGCGGACCGCACGGATGATCACCGCGTCGAGCAGCGCGGCCTTGTTCGGGAACGTGAGGTAGATCGTCGCCTCGGCGACGCCGGCCTCCTTGGCGACCGCGCGGATGCTCGTGCGGGCGTAGCCGTCGGCGATGAACAGCTGCTCGGCGGCGGCGCAGATGCGGTCGCGCGTGGCCGCCGCGGCGGCGCGGCGTGAGGTCGCGTCGTACTTGCGCTTGACAGGTCGCTCAGACATTCCCTAGAGTGGCACTCTAGTGAATGTAACGGCAGAACAACTGCACGTCGACCATCGCGTCGCGCTCGACGAGGACTGGGCCCTGTGGCACGACTTCGCGGTCCGCAGCTCCGGCTTCCCGGTCGAAGGGCTCGAAGCGTTCGGCGCCGACGAGGACGCACGGCTCGCCGCGGTGGCGCGCGACCCGCTGTTCCGCGAGGCCGTGGCGTGGCAGAGCCGCGAGACCCTCGCCCGGTCGGTCGACAAGCTCGCGGCGGGCGCGCCGGGCAGCCCTTCGCGGCGGCGCGGCTGGATCGACGGCGTGGCCAGCTACTGGCAGCGCTACTGCTCCAAGAACGACTCGATCGGCTTCTTCGGCCCGCTCGCCTGGGGGTCGTTCGGCGAGCAGACGGCCGTACGATCGGGCGCGCTGGAGCGCGAGCGCGTCGTGCACTTCGAGACGTGGGCGGTGGAGGCCGTGGCGGCGGCCGCCGGCATCACCGCGCCGCTGCCGATGACGCCGTTCCCGGAGCGCGCGCTGCCGTCGCACATCCCGGGCCTCGACCGGCTCTCGGCGGCACGCGACGCGGTTGCCGCCGCGCCGCGCGAGGGCGTCGCGGCCGCGCTCGACCGGCTCGACCGCGTGTTCGAGGAGATCACGGGCCGCGCGGCGGTGTGGGGCGACGCGGACAGCGGCGGCGGCCGCACGATCGCCTACCTCGACTGCATGCGCGACCTCGACGTCACGCTCGGCCCCGAGGTGCTCGACGAGCTGCGCGCCTCGCTGCCGTCCGTGCTGGACGCTTCGCGCTGGTGGTGCGGGCGCGTCTTCGACCGTGGCGCCGAACTGCTCGGCCACATCGCCCGGCCCGGGCCGCTCGCGCCGCAGCTCGGCGCGCTGATGGGCGCCGGCTTCGGGCTGTGGGACCAGATGGGCGCCGAGCAGAGCGAGCTCCAGCGCCGCTGGGCCGCCGGCGACGCGTTCGCCGACTGGACCCCGGCCTGGCCCGGCTCCAACTACCACTCCGCCGACCTCCAGATCGCGGCCGCGAGCGTGGAGGCGATCACGCGCGGCGACTTCCTCGTCGTCCTCGGCGACTTCCACGGCGGGGCCAACCCGCTCGCCCAGAGCGTGTTCGGGCTCCGCCACCCGGACCCGTCCGCGTTGCTGCGCCGGATCGCCGCCGAGGCCGGCGCGGGCGTCCACCTCTCACCGCCGCGCCACGGCGTCGTGGCGATGACCGCACGCAACTGGCCGCTGTACCCGGAGGGCGACACCGTGGTCTGCGGCGGCGCCGAGCCCGCACCCGCCGGGACCCGCCGCGTCGCGCTCGAGGACCTCGTGGTGGCCGACGGCCACGTCGCCGACCGCGCGGGCACGTTCCGCGTCCCGCTCGCCGAGCTCCTCTACTCTGCCGATCTTCGTCGCGGCGGTGCGGAGCTTCGACCTGGCCGGGCCGGGCGCCGGGCGCGCCCAGGTCGGCCGGCTGGTCATCCGCCGCGCCACCTGGCCGGCTCCGGACGGCAACCTCCCCGACGGCCTTCCGAGGCGGGTGTTCGTCCGCTCACCTCTCGTCCGCAAGCCCCGCTTCGTCGATCTGGAGAGCCCGGCGCTGCGCCGCACGCTCAAGCGCTTCGCGGCGAAGGCGCCGATGATCGAGTTCACCGAGATGCTCCCCGGCCCGGACGAGTGCTGGCTGGAGAGCGACGCCGGCCACCACACGTGCGAGCTGCGCATCGTCGCCACCGATCAGCGCGCCACGGTGCGCTCGAGCAGCGCGAACAGCTCCGTGTAGTGGCGCTCGGCGGCGGCCTCGTCGTAGGCCGGGGTGTCGGCCATCGTGTAGCCGTGGGCGGCGCCCGCGTAGACCTCCGACCGGTGGCTGACGCCGGCGTCGTCGAGCGCGCCCTCGACGGCGGCGATCTGGCCTGGCGTCGCGCTGCGGTCGTTGTCGGCGAAGCCGAGGTAGACCTCGGCGGCCAGGTCGCCGGCGCTGTGGTGCGGGCTGTCGTCGCCGTCGGTGACCAGCCCGCCGACGTGGAAGCCGCCGAGCGCGGCGACACGGTCCGGGTAGGCGGCCGCGATCCGCCAGCCGACCCGCCCGCCCATGCAGTAGCCGCTGATCGCCACCGGCCCGTCGCCGAGCTGGTCGAGGTAGGCGGCGCCGTCGGAGACGATCTGGTCGGTCGTCAGGCCCTGCACCAGCGGCATCACGCGCCCGAAGACCTCGCTGCGGCGGTCCGGGTCGTCGATCCCCTCGAGGGAGACCACCGGCGAGCGGCCGGCGCGGTAGAACACGTTCGGCGCCAGCACGACGTACCCATGGTCGGCGATCCGGTCGGCCATCTGCTCGATCTGCGGGCGCAGCCCGTACGCATCCATCACGAGCAGGACGGCCGGGTGCTCACCGTCATCGTCGGGTCGCGCGAGGTAGGCATCCGCGACACCGTCCGGCGTACTGACGTCGATCGTCTCCCCGCGCGCCATTCACTCTCCGATCCATAGGAACTGATACGGCGCGAGGATCATCGCATCGCCGTCTGCGTGCAGGCCGCGCCCGTCCGGCACCGCGGCGCCGGCATCGAGCCGCAGGCCGAGATCCTCCACCAGCGACGCCCGCACCTCCTGTTCGTCCGCGCTGAAGTTCGCGAGCACGAGCAGCCGCTCTCCCGCGAACGTCCGGAGCAGCCCGTAGACGTGGTCGTTGCCCGTCCAGAGCGGCTCGCGCGCGCCGTGCGCGTGCGTCGCGCGCGTGCTGCGCCGGGCAGCGATCAGCCGCTGGAGTCCGTTCCAGATCGCCGCTTCGGGAGAGCCCGGCGCCGTCCGGCGCGCCGCCGCGTCCCAGTCCATGAACGGCCGGTGCATCCAGCGGTTGTCGTCGCGCTGGTGCTCGGCCTCGGCCCACGCCGGGTCGTTGCGCAACCCGAGCTCGTCGCCCATGTAGATCAGCGGCAGCCCGCCGTGGGCGAACACGACGGCGTACAGGACGAGCACCCGCCGGATCGCCAGCTCCTGTGCGACCGCGTCACCGCTCGCCAGCGCCGCCTCCAGCCCCGCGAGTGAAGCCGTCATGCCGCTCGTGCGCGCCTCGCCCGTCGCGGCGTCCGGCTGGAAGCGCGCACCGCGCGCGAACGACATCGGGAAGTCGCCGGCGTAGAAGTCCGCCAGGAAGCGCCGGTGCAGGTGCGCGTCCTCGCCGACCGCCGCGGCGTCCTCGGGCGTGATCGTCCAGCCGATGTCGTCGTGGCAGCGGACGTACGTCACCCAGCCGGCGCCGGGCGGCACCGCCGGCATGCCGCTCAGCACGTGCGTCATCAGCGTCACGCGGCCGGACGCGAGCGCGCTCCACAGCAGCGCCATCAGGACGTTGTTGTAGGCGAGGTCGCACTCCTTGCCCTCGTGTCGGCCGGTGCCGAGGTAGGTGACGAGCTGAGCGGGCGCGACGATGGCCTCGGCCTTGAAGCCGACCGCCGGGGCGGCGATCCGGCCGACCGCGCGCAGCGCCTGCAGCACCTGGTGCACCTCCGGCTGGTTCTGGCAGTCGGTGCCGAGCCGCTTCCACAGGAACGGGACCGCGTCGAGCCGCAGCACGTCGACGCCCGCGTTGGCGAGCCCGAGCACGACCTCGGCCATCTCCCGGAACACCGCCGGGTTCGTGTAGTCGAGGTCCCACTGGAACGTGTTGAACGTCGTCCACACCCAGCGGTCGAGCTCCGGCACCCAGGAGAAGCTCCCGGGCGCGATGTCGGGGAACACCTCCGGCAGCGTGCGCTCGTAGCGCGTCGGGCAGCTCCCGGTCGGGGAACGTGAGGTAGTAGTCGCGCCGCCGCTCGTCCCCCGCCAGCGCCGCCTGCGCCCACGCGTGCTCGCGCGCGGTGTGGTTGAGGACGATGTCGACGCACAGCGCCATGCCGTGCGCGTGCAGGTCGGCGGCGAGCGCGCGCAGGTCGTCCATCGCGCCCAGCGCCGGCTCGACCGCGCCGTAGTCGGCGACCGCGTAGCCCCCGTCGTTCGGCGCCGGCCGCGCGGCCAGCAGCGGCATCAGGTGCAGGTAGTTGACGCCGAGCTCGCGCAGGTACGGCAGCCGGTCGCGCACGCCCGCCAGCGTCCCGGCGAAGCGGTCGACGTAACAGACGTAGCCGACCGCCTGCTCGCGATGGAGCCAGTCGGGCGTGATCTCGCGTTCGTGGTCGAGCCCGCGCAGTGTCTCGTCGCGCTCGCGCGCCGCCGTCGCCATCGCGTCGAGCAGCGCGGCGAACTGCTCGGGGAACCGCGCGTCGCCGCCGTAAAGCGCGACCAACGGGTCCCGCAGCTCGGTGAAGAACCGCTCGAGCCGGGTCATGAACGCCGGAGCGCCCGCGAGCCGGGCGCGCACCGCCGCGTACTCGTCGCGCACCTCCGGCCGCATGGCGTAGACGTTCTGCACGCCCCCGTTTCTATCGCCTAGTGTCGCGAGTCGTAAGTTCGGGCGCAGATAGCGGGATGCATCGTCGTGGCTGGCGTTCGCCGATGACCTGGCTCGTACCGGGCGTACCTGCGAGGTCATCGGCGGGCGCCAGGCGCGGCGAGGCGCCCGGTAGCTGCCCGCGAACTTCCGACTCGGGACACTAAATCGCGAACAGCAGGAACTGCGTGAACTGGGTGTCTGCGAAGTTGTTGTCGCTGACCAGCACGAGTGACCGGCGACCGCCGTGCAGCCGCGGCCCGAACGTCATGCCCTCGACGTTGTCGAGCGGGATCCCGAGGTCGTCGAGGTCGAGCAGCAGGCGCTTGTGCGCGACGCCGCCCCACAACGACACGGTGTAGAGCTTGATCGTGTTGCCGGTCCCCGGCACGCCGACCGAGAACGACCGCTCCATCGAGATCAGCGTGTGGTGGTCGAGCGGCAGCAGCTCCACGATCCCGTTGACCGAGAAGGCAGTCGACGGCATCGGCGCCTGCGCGACCGGGTCGGTCTCATAGACCCACTGGCGCTCGAGCCGGTTCTTGCGCAGGTCGTAGCGCAGAAGCCGGGACGGGCTCCCGTTGGCGATCGTCGCCGCGGGGCCGTCCTGGAACAGCGCGTTCTCGGTCGCCGTGTAGAAGTGGCGGCCGTCGGTCGCCGCCGCCTCGAACCCGAGGTTCGGCCGCACGCCGCTCGAGTGGTCGGCGGTGACGCGGAAGTCCTGCGGCACGGGCAGGTCGCCGACGAACGAGCCGTCGAGCCGGTAGCGCCGCACGAACGGGTCGATCATGGCGCCGGGGATGCCCTCGGACGTGAGGATGAGCCGCCGGTCCCGCGTGAGCACGAGGCCCTCGGGGTCGAGGCCGGCCGCCGGGTAGCGCTGCCCGTTCGGCGCCAGCAGCGTCGTGACGGACTCCAGGCGCACGTCGTGATTGGTGAGGCGCCCGTCGCGGACGTCAAGGCGCGCCGTGTAGAAGCGCGCGTTGCTCTGATCATCGGAGAGGATGAAGTAGCGGTCGCGCCACTTGTCGTAGGTGATCGACGAGAGCCCGCCGACCGTGGTCCCCGCGAACGTCGTCCCGGTCGGGACGATCGCCTGGCCGCGGAAGTCCAGCCGCTCGTGGGCGACCGCCGGGGTCGCGAGCACCAGCGTCGCGATCACCGCTGCGAACGTGAGTCTCATTACCTGCCCCCTCCTCGCCTGAGGGAGTGGACCATAGACGACGGGTGCCGTACGCTGGCTCCCGGCGCGGTCCCGCGCCCAACCCCCGGTCCCGGCGCTCACGCCGCCGGCTCGAGCGGGGGCAAAGGGGGCTCGAGCTCTCGGGGCACCGGTCGATGTGCTCGCCCTTCCCCGGTGGGGCCTCGTGAGCGTGAGTCGCGGAGCCGCCGCCGCTTGAAGGAGCGCCACATGACCACGCAGAAGTCGTTCAAGCGCCTCGTCCGCACCCGCATGGAGAAGACCGGTGAGAGCTACACCGCGGCGCGCGCATCGCTGCTCGCCGCGCCCGAGGCCGAGCCGATCCTCACCAGCTCCGATGCCTCGATCCGCGAGCGGACCGGCCGCGGCTGGGAGGAGTGGTTCGACCGGCTCGACGAGTGGGGAGCGGCGGACCGCACGCACACGGACATCGCGCGCTGGGTCGCCACGCAGCTCGACATCGAGCCGCTCGGCTGGAACGCGCAGGCGATCACGGTCAGCTACGAGCGGGCTCGCGGCGGGCGCGAGGTCGGCGAGCGGGCCGACGGCACGTTCACCGCGACGATCTCGAAGACCGTCGCCGTCCCGGTCGCGGATCTGTACGACGCGTTCGCCGACGAGGCGCTGTTCGTCCGCACCACGACACGGCCGAAGTCGGCCCGCTACGACTTCGCCGACACCGGCACGCGCGTCCACGCGACGTTCATCGCCAAGGACGCGGCGAAGAGCACGATCGCGCTCGAGCACACGCGGCTCCCCGACGCCGGCGAGGTCGCCCGCATGAAGAGCTACTGGCGCGAGCGCCTCGACGCGCTCAAGACCCGGCTCGAGGCCGGATGACCGACGTCCTCTTCTACGGCGACACCGAGCGCTCGGCGGCGATGCGCCACGAGCTGCCGGTCGCGATCGGCGACCCGTTCCTGATCGCGATCGTCGACGGCCGGATGCACGTGATGAGCAACAGCCTCGAGCGCGACCGCATCGTCGCGGCCGCGCCGGAGGCGGTCCTCCACGACATCGCCGAGCTGGGCTTCTACGAGCTGCTCGAGAGCGGCATGAACCACCACGAGCTGGAGCTGGAGCTGGCGTCGCGGGCCGCGGCGGCGATCGGCGTCCACGAGGCGGTCGTCGACCCGGAGCTGCCGGTCGCCGTGGCCGACCGGCTGCGGGCCGACGGCCTCGTCCTCCGTCCCGACGCAGCGGCGATCGCAGCGCGGCGCCGTGCGAAGTCGGCGACCGAGCTCGCCGGCATCCGGCGGGCGCAGACCGCGGCGGAGGCCGGCATGAGCGCCGCCGCGGCACTGCTCCGGCAGGCGGTCGTCGACGGCGACCGGCTCATGCTCGAAGGCGAGCCGCTCACCGCCGACCTGGTGCGGGGCGCGCTGCGCGAGGCGTGCCGGCAGCACGGCGCGCCCACCCCGCCCGACGTGATCGTCGCGTCGATCTGGCAGGGCACGGGCCACGAGCCCGGCTCCGGCCCGCTGCCCGCGAACCTGCCGATCGTCATCGATGTGTGGCCGCGCGAGGAGAACTCGGGGTGCTGGGCCGACATGGCGCGGACGTTCGTCGTCGGCGAGGTGTCGGACGCCGTCCGCGCGCGCGAGGTGCTCGTGCGTGCGGCGATCGAGCGGGCGCGCGAGGCGGTCGCGCCGGGCATCACCGGCCGCGAGCTGCACGCGCTCGTGTGCGACGTGTTCGAGTCCGCCGGCGTGCGCACGCAGCGGACGGGCCCCGGCGACGACCCCGACGAAGGCTTCCAGTTCTCGCTCGGCCACGGCGTCGGCCTGCTCGTGCACGAGGGCCCGGCAATGGGTCAGACCGGCCGCGACGAGCTCGTGGCCGGCGACGTGATCGCGATCGAGCCGGGGCTATGGCAGCCCGGGGTCGGCGAGGTGCGCTTCGAGGACCTCATGCTCGTCACCGAGGACGGCAGCGAGACCCTCACGCGGTATCCGTACGAGCTGACGCCCTAGCTCGTCGGCCCGTTTTCCGGAAGACAGTCGTCGAGCTTGTACTTCTGCGCGAACGGCCGCGTGTCGCCGGCGATCTGCGTGAACTGATCGGTCAGGTCCTGGAGCTTGTTGCGGTCGCCGTCGCGCGTGGCGTCGGCGAGGTCGGGGATCAGGGCGAACGCCTTGTCGATCCCGGCCATGAACTTGTCCCAGTCGGCCTTGAGGTCGTCCGGCGGCGTGAGGTCGCGCAGCTGGTCGAGATACGGGTCGTACTCCTTCGCCGTGTCCTCGAGCACGTCGGCGACGACCTTCTGCTGCTCCTCGGCGCTCTTGGCCTCCTGGATCTTGCTCTGCACCTCTTGGGCCTTGGTGTTGATCTTCTTCGACCCCTCGCGGCAGATCTGATTGGCCTTGGAGACGAGGTCGGTCTGCGAAAGAGGCTCGCCGCCTCCCCCTCCGCCACTACCGCTCTTGTTGTCGTCGCCACCGCCGCAACCCGCCACCAGCGCGAGCGCGACGCCCAGGGTGAGGAGCGTTCGCGTCATGTCCTTCTGAGAGTACGGCGCCTGAAGCCCGGGCGGTTTTCTGCCGATGCTGTCCCCATGACGCAGCTTCAGGCAGAGCGCTTCCGACTCGTGACGCGCAGTGACTTCGACGGGTTGGTGTGCGCCGCCCTCCTCAAGCACCTCGACATGCTCGATGACGTCAAGTTCGTCCACCCCAAGGACGTGCAGGACGGCAAGGTCGAGCTCGGCGCCGGTGACATCACCACCAACCTCCCGTACCACCCGGACGTGCACATCGCGTTCGACCACCATCATTCGGAGACGCTGCGGGTAGAGGGCCACCCGGCCAACCACGTGATCGTGCCGGGCGCCGAGTCCGCCGCCCGCGTCGTGTACGAGCACTTCGGCGCCGAGGCGACGTTCCCCGGCATCGAGGAGCTGATGGACGCGGTCGACAAGGCCGACGCCGCCCAGTTCGACCTCGACGAGATCCTGCGCCCGGCCGGCTGGGTGCTGCTCAACTTCCTGATGGACCCGCGCACCGGCCTCGGCCGCTTCCGCGAGTTCCGGATCTCCAACTACCAGCTGATGATGGAGCTGATCGACGTCTGCACCACGTTGAGCGTCGAGGAGATCCTCGAGCTGCCCGACGTCGCCGAGCGCGTCGACCTCTACCTCGAGCACGCCGACCGCGCGGTCGAGCAGATCACGCGCAACGCCACCGTGCACGGGAACCTCGTGGTCCTCGACCTGCGCGACGAGGAGATCATCCACCCCACGAACCGCTTCACGATCTACGCGCTGTTCCCCCAGTGCAACATCTCGATCCACGTGCTGTGGGGCCTGCGCCGGCAGAACACGGTGTTCGCGACCGGCAAGTCGATCATCGACCGCGGCAGCCGCACGAACATCGGCGAGCTGATGCTCTCCTACGGCGGCGGCGGCCATGAGGCGGCCGGCACCTGCCAGGTCGAGAACGAGGACGCCGTGCGCGTGCTCGGCGAACTCGTCGGCCGCATCACCACCGACGGCTAGACACACATAGGCTCCGGGGCCATGCTGGCCCCGGACGCCCACCTCCGCCGCGCCGACCCCGTGATGGCGCGGCTGATCGACGACTACGGCGGCCCGCTCCCGCTCGAGCCGGACTTTCGCGGCCGGCCGCAGGACGCCTACGGCGCGCTCGTGCGCGGGATCACCGGCCAGCAGCTGTCGGTCAAGGCCGCGGCTTCGATCTGGGCGCGCTTCCTCGAGCGCTACGACGGCGCGACGCCGACGCCCGAGCAGATCCTCGCCGACGACCCCGAGGCGCTGCGCGTCGCCGCCGGGTTCTCGAACGCGAAGGTGCGCTACCTGCGGTCGCTGGCCGAGCGGATCGTGACCGGCGAGCTCGATCTCACCCGCCTGCCCGGCCTGCCGGACGGCGAGGTCATCCGCGAGCTGACGGCGGTCACGGGCATCGGCGAGTGGACGGCGCACATGTTCCTGATATTCACCCTGCACCGGCCGGACGTGCTCCCGACGGGTGACCTCGGGGTGCGTAACGCAGCGATGCGCGCGTACGGGCTCGACGCGCCGCCCGCACCGCAGCCGCTCACCGAGCTGGCCGAGCCGTGGCGCCCGCATCGCACACGCGCGTGCCTATACCTCTGGCGGAGCCTGCGCAACGAGCCGTTGAGCTGACACGGCTACCCTCATCCGCCGTGATGAAGAGGCTCGTGCTCGCGGCGCTGCTCGGCGCCACTCTCGTGGCCGGCTGCGGCGGCGACGGCGGCTCTAGCGACAATCCCGTCTCGCAGGTGCCCGAGTCCGGCGGCCTGCGCGACAAGGTCACCGCCGCCCAGAACGTCAAGCCCGCGGACTTCCCGTCGGCGAAGGGCAAGACGCTGCAGCAGGTCGCCGAGGAGGTCAAGGGCGCCGGGTCGACCGAGGTCGGGCTCGCCAGCTCGATCTTCACGGTCGGCACGGACCGGCTCGCGTTCGGGATGATCGACAAGCAGGGCCAGTTCGTGTACGGGCCGACCGCCGTCTACGTGGCGCCCAACCCGGGCGCGCCGGCCGTCGGGCCCTTCGTCGCCCCGGCCGACGTGCTGCTCACCGAGGGCCGCTACCGCTCGCGCCAGTCGGCCGAGGAGACCGACCCGTTCGCGGCGGTGTACGAGGCCCAGGTCGACTTCAAGCAGAAGGGCCCGTGGGCCGTGCTCGCGGTCACCAAGGAAGGCGGGAAGTACATCGCCGCGCCCTCGCAGGTGCAGGTGATCGCGAAGAAGACCGACACGATCCCCGAGGTCGGGGCCGCGCCGCCGCGCGTCGCCACCGACACGCTCGCCTCGGTCAAGGGCAACGAGAAGCTGCTCGACACGCGCGTGCCGCCGAGCGACATGCACAAGGAGTCGTTCGACCAGGTGCTCGGCAAGAAGCCGATCGCGCTCCTGTTCTCGACGCCGCAGCTGTGCCAGTCACGCGTCTGCGGCCCGGTCACCGATGTCGCCCTGCAGCTCAAGGCCAAGTACGGCGACAAGATCGAGTTCATCCACCAAGAGGTCTACAAGGACAACAACGTGAACGCCGGCCTGCGGCCGCCGCTGGAGGCGTTCCACCTGCGCACGGAGCCGTGGCTCTTCGTCATAAACAAGGACGGGAAGATCACGGCGCGTCTCGAGGGGTCGTTCGGCTTGACGGCGTTCGAGAACGCGTTGAAGACCGCGCTGTAAGCACACCCGTTTGCGCACCGTCCGCCTCGTCACCGTGCTGCTTGCCGCTGCGCTGGCGGCGCCGGCGCAGGCGCTGGCTCACAGCGGGCTGACGCAGCGCCAGAACCTGCCGATCCCGCAGCTCATGTTCGCGGTCGCGGCGACCGCGGTGCTGTGCGTCTCGTTCGTCGCGCTCGCGGTGCTGTGGGGGCAGCCGCGGCTGCAGCGGTCGTGGGCGGCTACGCCGGGGCGCAGTCCGGCGCCGACAACCTCGCGCCGACGTTCATCCTGATCGTCTTCTGGGTCGGCTTCGTGGTCGCCTCGCTGGTGTTCGGCGACGTGTTCCGCGCCTTCAGTCCGTGGCGGGCGATCGGCCGCGCGACGGGCGCGCTGCTCGGCCGCCGGGCGCCGGCGCCGCACCCGTACCCGCCGCGGCTCGGCCGCTGGCCGGCGGCGATCGTCCTGCTCATCTTCGCCTGGATCGAGCTCGTCGGCCGCTGGGACAGCGTGCCGCGGACGCTCGCCGGCGCCGCGCTCGGCTACACGGTGATCACGCTCGCCGCGCAGGCCGTGTGGGGCACGGAGACGTGGTCGCGCCGCGGGAGGGCTTCTCGGTCTACTTCAACCTGTTCTCGCGCATCAGCGTGTTCGAGACGCGCAACGGGGTCGTCGGGATCCGGCCGCCGCTGGGCGGGCTGCCGGCGCTCGACGCCGCGGCGGGAACCGTCCCGCTGGTCACCGTGATGATCGGCACGGTCACGTTCGACGGGTTCAGCCAGGGTCGGATGTGGGCCGACATCGCGCCCCGGCTGCACGACGCGTTCACCTCCCTCGGGTTCGGCGCCGACGCCGCGGCGAAGCTGGCGGGCACGCTCGGGCTGCTCGCCGGCGTGGCGGTCGCCGCCGGCTTCTACCGGCTCGGGATCGAGGGCGCGAAGTCGGTGGGAGGCGGGATGACCGCCCGGCGGCTGGCCACGACCTTCGCGCACACGCTGGTCCCGATCGCGGCGGTCTACGTGCTCGCCCACTACCTCACCTACCTGGTGCTCGACGGTCAGGCGATCATCTACCTGGCCTCGGACCCGTTCGGGCGGGGCTGGGACCTGTTCGGCACGGCGACGTCGGGCATCGACTACTCGCTGCTCGGCCAGAACGCCTTCTGGTACCCGAGGTCGTCTTCGTGGTCGCGGGCCATGTCGCGGCTCTGACGCTCGCGCACGACCGCGCGCTGGTGCTCTACCGCGACCCGAAGCTCGCCGTGCGCTCGCAGTTCTGGATGCTCGGCGTGATGGTCGGCTTCACGATGCTCGCGCTGTGGCTGCTGTCCGAGGCGGGCAGGTAGCTCAGATCACGCGCTGCGGGCGGCCGTGGCGGTCGCCGATCACGATCCGTCCGTGCTTGTAGTACGCGCCCCAGGTCGGTGGCGGGCCGGGCGTGAGCAGGACGTAGTTGATGCTGCGCGCGGGCTGCTTGCGAGTCGCGCCCTCGCGGGTGACCCGCTCGGGGGCGGCGGCATCGATGCCGGCCCAGGGCACCACGCCACGCGTGCCGGGCGCGGGACCGCTGCCGAGCTCGCGCAGCGCGCCGTCGGGCGTGATCTGGACCTGGTGCAGCCTGGTGCCCTTGACGAGCGTGGCGTCGATCCGCTCGGGTGCGACGCGGATCGCCATCGGCTTGCCGAAGCCGGCCTGGCTGAGCTTCCTCACGGCCGCGGCGAAGTGGTCCTGCTTGATCAGGGAGTCGCCCTGCAGGCCGGTCGGCAGCGGCGCGACCTCCTCCGGCGTGCCCTGCTCGAGGATGTCGTTGCCCTGCTCGACCGCGGCGTTGCCCACGAGGCCGACGGCGCCGATGATCGCGGCGATCATCAGCAGCCCGGCGAGCCCGCCGCGGCGCCGCCGGCGCGGGCGGACGAACACGGGCCGCGGCGGCGCGGCGACGACCCGCTCCGGGTCCGGCGCGGCGACCACCGGCTCAGGCGCGGGCTCAGGTCGCGTGGCGACGGGCGGCGGCGGGTTGACGGCGTCGCGCAGGCCGGCGAGCGGGTCGTCGCCGATCTCGCGGCCGAAGGCGTCGTACTCGGGCACGATCGGTATGCCAGCGCAGACGCGCCGCGCGGTCAACCACCTTAAGGGGGGTCTGACCCCCCGTGGCACGTGCTCTTCGGCGGCGCCGCGTCCGGCCGGCGCTCGCCGCCCCACGCCTGCCACTCCGCGAGCGCCGGCCGGGTCCGAGTCAGGTCGGTGGTCACGAGCCCGGTCGGGAACAGGTTGTCCTCGCGGAACTCGTACTGCACGGCGAGCGTCACGCGCGGGTCGCGGTACCACCGCAGCAGCCGCTGGTGCAACAGCCGGCAGCCCTGCGCCTGGCTGGTGATCCCGCGCGCCAGTGACAGGCCGCCGGGCGCCGGCCCGACGCCCGTCTCCGTGATCCAGACGGCGTACTGGCGCGGGCAGCCGCGGGCGTCGAGCGCCTTCTCCACGACCGCGACCGGGTCGGTCCCGCCGATGTAGGCGTGCTGCGACCACACGCGCGCCGAGCAGACGAGTGAGCGCGGGAGCGCCCGGATCAGCTCCGGCACTCCGGTCGCGCGCGCGGTGGGTTCGCGGAAGCCGGCCGTCTCGCCGAGCACGAGCTCCTGGTCGCCCGGCGCGTCGGCGAGCGCCTCCTGCGCGGCCTCGGCGAGCGGCGCGTACCCGCGCGCGGCGAGCGACGGCGCCGACGGGTCGCAGCGCTGGCGCTGAGGGGCGAGCGAGTACGGGTGGTTGGGCTCGTTGTACGGGCTGACGTAGCGGACGTCGGCGCCCTCGTCGCGCGCGAGCGCGAGCACGTCCGCGATCAGCGTGCGATAGGCGGGGAGCGCGTCCGGGCGCGGCATCCCGGCGATCGGCGACGCCCCGCGCGTGCACCCGGGGACGTGCGCCACCGCCCAGTCCGGCAGCCCGGCCAGCACGATCATCCCCTGCCAGCCGCGCGCGGCGAGCGCGCGCAGCTGATCGCGCAGCCCGGCGAACGACGCGCACGGGCCCTTGTCGCGCACGCACCCGTTCTCCGCCAGCGCGAGGTTGGGCGGCGCGTCGGCGCGCGGCTGGACCTCGTTCCACGGCACGAAGATGCGGTACACGACCGGGTTCAGGCGCCGCATCTCGGCGCGCCGATGCGGCCACGGCGCCGGGTCGGGCGGCGGCAGGTCGGCGATCAGGTTGGGGTTCTCCTCGGTGATCCCGACGGCGAGCGACGGTCCGCTCGCCGGCCGGTCGAGCACCGGCGGCGCCGGTTTCGGGTGCGTCGCGGGCGGGCGTGGCTCCTCGCCTCCACGCGTGACCAGGAACACCGCGAGCGCGGCCGCGAGCACGAGCAAACCGGCGGCGACGCGGCGAAACGGCACGTGTTCAGACTAGGCAGGCGGGGTAGGCGTGCCTGCGGAAAGGGGACCGAGGGAGGAACTATGCGAAGCAGGCGGGTGGCCACGATCGTGGCCGGCACGATGGTGCTCAGCACGGCTCTGGCAGGCGGGGTGCTCGCCGGCGCCGGCTCCAGCGACGAGACGGCGCTGCGCCCCGCGCGCAGTTCAGCCGACCGCGGAATCGAACAGAAGGTCGACCGTCTGGTGTCGAAGATGACGGTCGAGGAGAAGCTCCAGCAGGTCCAGCTCCTGTCGGACGGCCAGATCACCGACGCGGACGCGAAGAACGGCGTCGGCGGCGTGTTCAGCCTCGTCGACCCGGACAAGATCAACCACTTCCAGCACATCGCCGTGGAGCAGTCGCGGCTGCACATCCCGATCCTGTTCGCGTACGACACGATCCACGGCTACCGGACGATCTTCCCGATCCCGCTGGGCACCGCGAGCAGCTTCGATCCGAGCGTCGCGCAGAACGACGCGACGATCGGCGCGCGCGAGTCCGCGACGGTCGGCCTCAAGCAGATCTACAGCCCGATGGTCGACGTCTCGCACGAGCCGCGCTGGGGGCGGATCTCCGAGGGCGGCGGCGAGGACCCGTACCTGGGCTCCGCGATGGCCGCCGCGCGCGTGAAGGGCGCGCAGGGGCGCAACTACGCGGCGGGCGACAAGGTCGTCACGAGCGTCAAGCACTACGCCGCCTACGGCCAGCCGGAGGGCGGGCGCGATTACAACACGACCGACATGTCCGAGTCGCGGCTGCGGAACCTGTACCTGCCGCCGTTCAAGGCCGCGATCGACGCCGGCGCCGACACCGCGATGTGCTCGTTCAACGCCATCAACGGCGTCCCGGGCTGCGCGAACAAGGAGACGGAGACCCACATCCTCAAGAAGGAGTGGGGCTTCGACGGCTTCATCGAGAGCGACTACACGGCCGTCTCCGAGCTGCGGGCCTGCCCGCCCAAGACGCCGGACGAGGGCCCGTGCGGCCACGGCGTCGCCGCTGACGGTCCGGACGCCGGCGCCCAGGCGCTGAACGCCGGCACCGACTCGGAGATGGTCAGCACGAACATCCGCGACTACGGCAAGCAACTGCTCGCGCAGCACCGGATCTCGATGCACCGGCTCGACGACGCCGTGCGCCGCATCCTGCGCGTGAAGTTCCGCGCCGGGCTGTTCGAGCATCCGTATGTCGACGTCGCCAAGGCGAAGGACCCGAGCAGCTTCCTCACGCCGGCCGACCGTAAGGCCGCGCGCTCGGGCGCCGCGCGCTCGATGGTGCTGCTCAAGAACGAGGGCGACCTGCTGCCGCTGAACCCCGACAAGAAGACCGCCGTGATCGGGCCGCTCGCCAAGACCGGCCACGACATGCTCGGACCGTGGTGGGGCCGCGGTGAGGACGCCGACGCGGTGACCGTGATCGACGGCATCAAGGCCCAGAGCCCGAACGCGACGTTCGAGCCGGGCTGCACCCTGTCCAACCTCGAGCCGCCGCAGTACGACCCCGCGCAGGACTGCCAGTCGAGCGACGGCTTCGCCGCCGCCAAGGCCGCGGCGATGCAGGCCGACCAGGTCGTGCTGGCGCTCGGCGAGACGCGCGAGATGAGCGGCGAGGCCGCGGCGCGCACCGACCTCGGCCTGCCCGGCGACCAGGAGGGCCTGATCGACGCGATCAAGTCGACCGGCAAGCCGTTCACGGTCGTGCTGTTCAACGGCCGGCCGCTGGCGCTGTCGGACGTCGCCGGCAAGCCGAACGCGATCCTCGAGGCCTGGTTCCCGGGAGTCGAGGCGGGCAACGCGGTCGCCGACGTGCTGTTCGGCAAGGTCAACCCGGGCGGCAAGCTGCCGGTCTCGTTCCCGCAGCGCGTCGGCCAGGTGCCGATCTACTACAACCACGAGCCGACGGGCCGTCCGTGTGACGCGGGGCAGAAGTACAACTCGCGCTACCGCGACCTCCCGACGTGCGCGCCGCTGTGGGAGTTCGGCTACGGCCTCAGCTACACCAAGTTCGACATCTCGAACCTGCAGCTGAGCCGGTCGAGCGTCTCCCGGCGCGGGACGGTCACCGCCTCGGTCGACGTGAAGAACACCGGCGGCCGCAAGGGCGACGAGGTGGTGCAGCTGTATATCCACGACCCGGTCGCGAGCATCTCGCAGCCGGTCCGCCGCCTGCGCGGGTTCGAGCGCGTGACGCTCGACCCGGGCCGGTCGAAGACCGTCCGGTTCCGGCTCGACGCGTCGGACTTCGGCTTCTACGACAACCGCGGGAGGTTCGTCGTCGAGCGCGGCCAGATCGACGTCTACGCGGGCGACAGCTCGAACGCGACGCTCACGAAGTCGCTGACCGTCACTCACTAGACGACGGTCTGCAGAGCGGAGAACGCCTCGGCGTCCAGCCGGTACGGGACGTCGAGGCGCATCAGGTCGAGCGCGTCCTCGTCGGTCAGGGCCTCGCGGTACGGGCGCTTCGCGGTCAGCGCCTCGTACACGTCGGCCACGGCGAGGACGCGCATCGGCAGCGTGAGGTCCGCGGCCCTCAGGCCGCGCGGGTAGCCGCCGCCGTCGAGCCGCTCGTGGTGCGCGCCCGCGATCGGCGCGAGGTCGCGGAAGCAGCTCACGCGCTCGAGCACCCACTGCGTGAACAGCGGGTGCTCCTTGACCCGCTCGAACTCGGCGGCGGTCAGGTCGCCGGGCTTGTCGAGGATGCGGTTGGAGAGCGCGAGCTTGCCGATGTCGTGCAGCAGCCCGACGCGGCGCAGCCGGCCGAGGTCCTCCTGGTCCAGGCCGAGTGCGGCGCCCATGTTGGTGGCGATCAGGCTCGTCCGGTCCGAGTGGTGGTAGGTCCACGGCGACTTGGCGTCGACGATCGCGGCGAACGCCGTGGCGAGGACGAGCTGGCTCTCGTCGTCGGCGGTCAGCACCTGGTCGGGCGGCTCCCAGCGGGAGAGGTCCGGCTCGCCGAGCGAAGCCCAGAAGCCGTCGTCGTCGCGGAACGCGCCGAGCGCGGCGACCAGCTCGGGGTCGAACCAGTGGCCGCTGCGGCGGTCGGCGACGCCGTACGCGCCTTCGATCCCGCCTGCCGCGTGGAAGATCTCGACGGTCTGGGCGAGGCAGAGGATGCGGCCGAGCAGCGGGATCCGGTCGCCTTCGAGCCCGCGCGGCTGGCCGCGGCCGTCCCAATGCTCGTCGAGCGTGCGGATGGCGTCGGCGGTGCGCTCGGACAGGCCGACCATACGGGCGATCTGGGCGCCGCGCTCGCAGCGGGCCTGCATGAGCGAGCGCGTGACCTCGCCCTCGTCCTTGATCGCGAGCAGGCGGTCGAGCCGGGCGCGCACGCCCTGGCCGGGCGCGACGCTGCGGACGGACCACACGAACGCCGAGAACTGATCGGACCAGTCGACGCGCTTGCCGCTGTGCTTGACGACGTGGTCATCGGCGCCGAACAGCGCGGACATCCGCGACGCGTTGGCGGTGCAGCCGGCGTCCTTGAGCAGGAGCGCGTAGAAGAGGTCCGAGCGCGTGGCGGTGTTGAGCCCCAGCGCGTCGGCGAGGCGCATGCCGATCACGCACGAGCGCGCCGAGTGGCCCGGTGGCTCACCCTCGGTGAGGTCGAGTGCGTAGGAGAGCGCTCCGACGACCTCCGACAACAACGTCACGCCCGGGCTGGACAATGCCCGGGCGAGTCTATGTCGCGGGCTGCGCCGGGTCGCCGGTCAGACGGCGGAGACTTCTTCCTCGTCCGCCACGCGGAACGAGGAGCCGCAGCCACAGGCCGCGATCACGTTCGGGTTGTCGACCTTGAAGCCGGCGCCCTGCAGGCTCTCGACATAGTCGACCACCGCGCCGCGCACATACGGCAGGCTCGGGCCGTCGACGAGGATCCGCAGACCGTGGTCCTCGAACACCTCGTCACCGTCACGCTGGGTGTCGAACGCGAGCGCGTACTGGAAGCCTGAGCAGCCCCCGCCGCGCACTCCGACCCGCAGGCCGGCGGTCTGGACCTCGGCGCCCTGCGAGGACAGGAACTCCCGGACCTTCTCGGCGCCTGTTTCGGTGAACGTGATCATCGCTTCAGAAAGGATAGCGCCCGCTACTCTCTGTGTTCGTGCCGAGCACCGAGGAACTCAAGTTGCGCATAGAGACTGCCATCCCGGGAGCCCGCGCCGAGGTCACCGACCTTACCGGCGGCGGGGACCATTTCCGGGCCAGTGTCGCCGCACCGGAGTTCGCCGGCATGAGCCGGATCGAGCAACACCGCCGCGTCTACGCGGTGTTCGGGCCCGACATCGGCGGGCCGATCCATGCGCTGTCCCTCGAAACGCGAGCGGAGTGAGATGAGCGAGACGACCGAGAACCCCATTCGCGAGGCGATCGCCGACGCGATCCGCGACCACGAGGTCATCCTCTTCATGAAGGGCACCCCCGAACGCCCCGCGTGCGGCTTCTCCGCGCGCACCGTGGCCGCTCTGGAGGCGACCGGCGCGCCGTTCGCGGCCGTCGACATCCTGCCCGACCCGCGCATCCGCCAGGAGCTGTCGGCCCTGTCCAACTGGCCGACGATCCCCCAGCTGTTCGTCAAGGGCGAGCTGGTCGGCGGCTGCGACATCGTGGTCGAGATGTACGAGACCGGCGAGCTGGCCGGCACGCTCGGCGTGGCGCCGCCTGCCGACGCCCCGGACCACGCCCCGGCCGGGAACGAGCCGGGCGCCCCGCCGCTTCAGATCCAGAACAACCTGGACTCGTAGCGCCCCGTCTCCGCCGGCGAACAGCGGCATTTAGGGAGACAGGATCGGCCGCGCCGCAGGGGTGGGTGACGAAGCCTTAGTCCTGCTAAGGAAACGTCGTCCACCCCCTCCCAAGCCGCCCTCAATGCGCAGTTCGTCCCTAGCAGCGCGCGAACCGATAGCCGGGAGCACCGGCCGGGACCACGTCCAGGTCACGCAGCACCACCGACCGGAACACCCGGCACGTGCGCCGCAGATCACGCCGGCGGTACTCGATCGCCAGCACGTGCTGGCCGTACATGCGCTTGTAGCCCCCGCACTCGTGCCAGCGGCCGCACTCCTCGGCGATCGCGAAGTCGAAGCCGAGGCGGTGGCCGTTGAGCTCGGCCGTGTTCTTCTGCCCGGCGGCGAGTCCGTGGCGGTGGGCGACGCGGACCAGGCGCTTCGCGTACGCCACCGAGTCAGCGCGTCCGAACGGCGCGTCCGGATAGCGGGTCCACGAGTCGAGGTTGTCGTACTCGACGCCGCGGAAGCCCTTGGCGGCGCAGCGCCGCACGCGCTTCTCGACGTGCCGGGCGGCGTGGGCGCGCCGGCGGCGGTCGAGATGTCGATCGCGAACTCGCCCGGCCAGTCCGGGTCCTCGAAGTCGTGCAGGACGAGCGCGCGCGGCCATCCCTCGCCCGACTGGGACTGGAACGCGTTGATGTAGCAGACCGCGTACTCGCCGGCCGGCCGCGCCCGCCAGTCGCGCGAGACGACCGACACGCCCGCCGGCAGCGGATAGGCGCCGCCGATCTGGTAGTCGAACCCCGCACCCACGGGAGGCGCGGCGACCGCCAGCGCGGCGAGCAGAGCGGCGATCACACCGCGCCCGGGCGCGCCGCGCGGGTCAGCTCGTGGAGGCGGTCGAGGTCTGCTGTCTGCGGGTCGATCGCGATGGCTGCAGCGTACGCACCCAGGCGGCGATCAGCACCACCGCGAGGCTGCCGAGGCTCCACCACAGCTGGTCGCGCACGTCGGCGACCACCGCCATCGAGCCGATCACGACCACGATCGCCGCGATCACGACCCAGGTCAGGAACGGATAGCCCCACATCCGCACCTTCAGCTTGTCGGGATCCTCGCGCTCGAGCCGCGCCCGCATCCGCAGCTGCGACACCGCGATCAGCAGGTACACGAACAGCGCCACCGCGCCGGACGAGTTCACCAGCCAGAGGAAGATCGTCTCCGGCCACAGCGCGGCGAAGATCACCGAGACGTACCCGACGACGGTCGCCAGCAGGATCGCCCGCGCCGGCACGCCGCGCGAGTTGATGTTCACCGTCCACTGCGGCGCGTCGCCGCGCTTGGCGAGCGCGAACATCATCCGCGAGGCGACGTAGATCCCCGAGTTCAGGCACGACAGCACCGCGGTGAGCACGACCGCGTTCATGAAGTCGGCGGCGCCCGGGATGCCGATCTCGTCGAGCGCCGCGACGAAGGGCGATTCGCCGAGCTTGGTGCTGTCCCACGGCAGGATCGAGACGATCAGGAACACCGACAGGACGTAGAAGACGAGCACGCGCCCGATCACGGAGTTGGTGGCCTTCGTGACGGCGCGCTCGGGCTCGTCGGACTCCGCCGCCGCGATCGTCGCGATCTCTGCGCCGACGAAGGCGAAGATCACGATGACGACGCCGGTCAGCACCTTGCCGGCGCCCTCGGGCGCGAAGCCCTCGCTGGTCAGGTGCGAGAAGCCGACGTCACTGCCGGTCAGCCCGAGCGCGAACGCCAGCGCGAGCACGATGAAGGCGATGATCGCGGCGACCTTGATCGACGCGAACCAGAACTCGAACTCGCCGTAGGACTTGACCGACCACAGGTTGGTCAGCGTCAGCAGCATCATCAGGACGAGGCTGGAGGCCCAGATCGGGATGTCGACCCAGCGCTGGATGATCTCCGCGCCGGCGACCGCCTCGACCGCGAGCACGATCACCCAGAACCACCAGTACAGCCAGCCGGTCGTGAAGCCCGCCCAGTCGCCCAGCGCCGAGCGCGCGTAGTCGGCGAACGAGCCGGTGCTCGGGTTCGCGACCGCCATCTCGCCCAGCATCCGCATGACCAGCACCACGAGCACGCCCGCGATCAGGTACGAGAGCACCGCTGCGGGGCCGGTCTGGTTGATCACCGCGCCCGAGCCGACGAACAGCCCGGCGCCGATCACGCCACCCAGCGCGATCATCGTCACGTGCCGGCGCTTGAGGCCGGTCTGTAGCCCGTCCATGTGGTGAGGGCTACCCGCCGCTAGAGGTCGCGACGCGCGAACGCGGCGGCGGCCACCACGCCGACCACGACGAGGTAGACCGCCGTGTACGGCCACAGCGCCGCGCCCGCGGCCTCCGCGCCGCCGAACGGGCCGAGGTCGATCGCCAGGCGCGTAAAGCCGACGGTGTCGGTTGTGAGCTCGCTCAGCGCCGCCTGGTAGAGCGCCTCGAACGGCAGCCCCCAGCTCACGATGTTGGAGACACGGTCGAGCGTGCCCGAGCCCAGCGCCTCGCCGATCTGCCCGAGCAGCCCGGCCGTCAGCCCCGCGCCGAACGCCATGAAGACGGCGATGCCGTTCGCCGTCGCGGCGAGCACGACCGATCCGGCCAGCGACAGCGCGGCGACGACCGCCACGGCCAGCGCGAGCTGGATCGCGGGCACCACCACGCGGTCCGGCCACCAGTCGCTGAACGCCCACGTGAGCACGACCGTCGCGAAGAAGATGACGACGACGTACGCCATGCACACGCTGGCGGCCGCGATGAAGCGGCCGAGCAGCACGGTGCGCCGCCGCACCGGCCGCACGAGCACCGGCTGCAGCAGCCCGCGCTCGGCGTCCCCGCGCACCGCGCCGAGCGTCAGGAACACGGCCAGGATCGTCCCGAGGAACAGCGTCGCGAACATCGCGAGCCCCTGCACCGTCGCGCCGGCGACCGTGCGCGCGTCGACGCCCTGGATCGGCTCGTCGAACTGCCCGACGCTGTCGAACAGCTGCCACGCCCCGAGCCCGTAGAGCACGAGGAACGCGAGCGTCAGCACCCCCACGACCAGGAACACGCGCCGCCGCAGGGACTCCTGCAGTGCGAACGCCGCGATGATCCACGCGGCGTTCACGACTCCCCCACCGCCTCGAGGTAGGCGTCCTCGAGCGAAGAGCGCAGCACCCGCACCTCGTACACGTCCTCGCCCGCCGCCACGAGGTCGCGGACGATGCCGGGCGCGTCGTCACGCGCGGCGTCCGGGAACCGCCGCGTCCCGGCCGCCGTCTCGACCTCCACCCCGCCGGCGTGGCTGAGCTCGGCGGGCGTGCCGGCCGCGACGACCTCGCCGCGGGCGATGATCGCCACCCGGTCGCACACGAGCTCGACCTCGGACAGCAGGTGCGAGTTGAGCAGCACCGCGACGCCCTGGCCGCGGAGGTCCTCGAGCAGGCGTCGCACGGTCCGGCGGCCGGCGGGATCGAGCGCGCTGGTCGGCTCGTCGAGCAGCAGCAGCCGCGGGCCGCCGATCATCGCCTGCGCGATCCCGAGCCGCTGCTGCATGCCCTTCGACATCGCGCCGACGCGGGTGTTCGCCGCCTCGGGGAGCCCGACCGCGGCGAGCAGGCGCCCGCGCTCGCCGGCGCCGCCGTCCGACCCCGCGAGCCGCTGGTGCATGCTCAGCAGCTCGTCGGCGCTCAGCCAGTCGGGGAACCGGAACAGCTCGGCGAGGTAGCCGAGCGCCCGGTGCGCCTCCGGCGAACCGGCGGGCGCGCCCGCGATCTGCGCCGTGCCCGAGGTCGCCGTCACCAGACCGCAGGCGATCTTCACGAGGGTGGACTTGCCGGCGCCGTTGGGGCCCAGCAGCCCCACGAGCTCGCCCTCGCCGACCTCGAGGCTGACGCCCTTGAGCGCCTGGGTCGAGCCGTACGACTTGTGCAGATCGGAGGCCTGTAGAGCCGGTGCCATGGCCTAGCATCGTGCCCGATGGCGCTCGCCGACACCGCACCGCCCCTCAGCTGGGACGGCACGACGCTGCGCGTGCTCGACCAGACGCGGCTGCCCGGCGAGGAGGTCGTGCTGGTCCTCACGGGCGCCGAGGACACCGCCGCGGCGATCCGGCGCCTGGCCGTGCGGGGCGCCCCGCTGATCGGCGTCGCCGCCGCGTACGGGCTCGCGATGGAGGTCGCGCGGACGCCGACGACCGCCGCGCTGGAGCGCGGTGCCGCCGTGCTGGCGGGCGCCCGGCCGACCGCGCGCAACCTCGGCTGGGCGGTCGAGCGCATCCTGGCCGCCGCGATCGCCGCGCCCGGCGACATCGCCGCCGCCGCACGCGCCGCGGCGGAGACGATCCACCGCGAGGACGAGGCGGCCAGCGCCGCGCTCGCCCGCCACGGGGCCGACGCGCTCGAGGCCGCGCTCCCCGCCGGTCCGGTCACGGTGATGACGCACTGCAACACCGGCGCGCTGGCGGCTTCCGGGCGCGGGACCGGACTGGCCGTGATCGCCGAGCTGGCGGACCGCCGCCCGGTGCACGTGCTCGCGTGCGAGGCCAGGCCGCTGCTGCAGGGCGCGCGGCTGACGGTGTGGGAGCTGCGCCGGCTCGGGATCGACCACGCGCTGCTCGTCGACGCCGCCGCCGCCGGGCTGCTGCGCAACGGCGAGGCCCACGCCGTCGTGACCGGCTTCGACCGCGTGGCCGCCAACGGCGACGTGGCGAACAAGGTCGGCACCTACCCGCTGGCGCTCGCCGCGCGCGCCGCCGGCGTCCCGTTCATGGCCGCCGGCCCGTCGTCGTCGATCGACCTCCGCCTACCGACCGGTGCGGGAATCGAGATCGAGGAGCGCGACGCCGAGGAGGTGCGCGCCGCCGCCGGCACGCTGCTCACGGTCCCGGGCACACCGTGCCGCAACCCCGCGTTCGACGTCACGCCCGCGGAGCTCGTGTGGGCGCTGGTGACCGAGCGCGGAGCCGCGCAGCCGGTGACCGCCGACACCGTGGCGAGGGTGGCGTGAGGGTCGCGCTCACCGTCGCCGTCGACGACACGAGGATCGAGGAGCGACCGGACCCGGTGTGCGGGCCGGGCGACGTCGTCTGCCGCGTGCTCGCGTGCGCCACCTGCGGCTCGGACGTCGGCTGGTACGTGGAGCGCAAGCTCCCGGCCGTGCTCGGGCACGAGCCCGTGGGCGAGGTCGTCGAGGTCGGCGCCGAGGTCGCCGGCCTTGCCGTGGGCGACCGCGTCGCCATCCACCACCACGCGCCGTGCGGCGAGTGCCGGCGCTGCCGCCACGGCCACGAGACGCTGTGCGAGCAGTTCCGCGCCACCGCGCTCGATCCCGGCGGGTTCGCCGAGTACGTGCGGATCCAGCCGGAGCTGGTCGCCGAGCTGCTGCCGCTCGACGGCCTGGCGCCGGAGATCGCGACGCTCACCGAGCCGCTCGGCTGCGCGCTGCGGGCGCAGGACCGCGCCGGGATCCGGCCCGGCGACAGCCTGCTGGTGGTCGGCGCCGGCTGCAGCGGCATGCTGCAGATCGCGGCGGCGCACGCCCGCGGCGTGGAGGCCGTGTGGGTGCGCGAGCCCGATCCGCTGCGGCTCGCCGCGGCCGAGGACTGGGGCGCGACCGCCCACGGCAACGAGCCCGTCGACGTCGCGATCGTGTGCACCGAGCATCCGCGAGGCGATCGCCGACGCCGCGCAGGCGCTCGCCCCCGGCGGCGCGCTGTGCCTCTACGCGCCGCCGGAGCCCGGCTCGCCGCTCGAGATCGAGGGCTGGGCCGTGTTCGCCCGCGAGCTGCGCGTGACCGCGAGCTGGTCGGCCGGCCCGGCGGACATGCGGGCGTCGCTGGCGCTCCTCCAGAGCGGGCAGACCCGCGTGGCCGACCTGATCACCGCACGCTTTCCCCTCGCGGAGACCGGCGCGGCGCTCGCCGCTCAGCGCACCGGCGACGTGTACAAGGCCGTGGTGACGCCGTGAGGGCGGCGCTGCTGTTCGGCGACGAGGACCTGCGGGTGCTCGAGGTCGCCGACCCGGTGCCCGGCCCCGGCGAGGTGCTGGTGCGGATCGAAGCGGCCACCACCTGCGGGACCGACGTGAAGATGTGGCAGCGCGGGCACCCGATGATCACGGCCTACCCCGCCCGGTTCGGCCACGAGATGGCCGGTGTGCGCGAGGACACGGGCGAGCGGGTGCTGGTCGGCGACTCGGTCGCCTGCGGCACCTGCCGCCACTGCCAGGCCGGCCGCCCGCAGATCTGCAGCGACCCGCGCTGGCTGCTGGGCGGCTTCGCCGAGCTGATGGCGGCGCCCGAGGAGGCGCTGCACGCCGTCCCCGACGGCCTCGAGCCCGCCGCCGCCGCCATGGCCGAGCCGCTCGCCGCCGCCGTCCACGCGCTCGACCGCGCGCCCGCCCGCGAGATCGCCCCCGACGCCGGCGTCCTCGGCGGCGGCCCGATGGGCCAGATGCTCGCCGCGCTGCTCGTCGCCGAGGGCCGCACCGTCACGCTCGCCGATCGCCATGCCGAGCGCCGGGCGCAGGCCGAGGCGGCGGGAGCGATGACCGCCGAGCGGCTCGCCGACCACGACGTCGTGTTCGAGGCCGTCGGCCGCCCCGACGCCTGGCGCGAGGCCGTGCAGGCGTGCGCCCGGGGCGGCTGCGTCGTGTTCGTCGGCGGCTGCAAGGGCGGCACCGACGCCAGCCTCCCGACCCGGCCGCTGCACTACGACGAGCTCGACCTCCGCGGCGCCTTCCATCACTCGCGCGAGGAGGTCGACCGCGCGCTCGCGCTGCTGGCCGAGGGGATCGTCGACTGGCGCGGCCTGGCGGCCGGCCCGATCGGCCTCGACGACCTCGCCCAGACGCTCGGGTCCGGCAACACCGGGCCGGCGCGTAAGTGGGTCGTCCTCCCCGCTCCGGAGTGAGATCGGCGCAAAACCGCTTTCCGGTTGACCGGCCAAAGGTGTAATGACGCGCCCGTACGGGAACGGGCAATAGGGATGTCCAGCTTGGCAACAGCGACGACGCCTGCCGCGCGCCGGGTGTCGCAGGCCGAGGCCCTTGCGTTGTGGCGCCGTTACCGGTCGACCGGTGACGAGCAGCTGCGCAACCGCCTGATCATGACCTACGCGCCCCTCGTGAAGTACATCGTCTACCGGAAGATCCGCGAGGTGCCCGCGCACCAGGAGGCCGAGGACTACATCTCCCACGGGCTCGAGGCGCTGATCACGTCGATCGACCGCTATGACCCGAGCAAGGGCGCCACGTTGGAGCAGTTCCTGTGGACGCGGATCCACGGCGCCGTGCTCGACGAGCTGCGCCGGCAGGACTGGGCTCCCCGCTCGGTGCGCCGGTTCGACCGCCAGATCACGGCCGCGGCGCGCTCGTTCCGTGCGATTCACGGCCGCGAGCCGAGCGACGACGAGCTCGCCGACGCGCTGGCGGTCAGCATCGACGACCTGCACAGCCACCGGGCCGACCTGATCCGCGCCGACGTCGGCTCGCTCAACACGGCGACGTCCGACGCGGGCGAGGACGACGATGGCGTCGAGCGCGTCGAGACGCTTCACTCCGATGACGCCCGCACCCGGCCCGAGCACGCCGCGATGCTGAGCGACTCCAAGCGCGCGTTCCGCGAGGCGTTCGACACGCTCACCGAGCGCGAGCAGGAGGTCTGCGTCCTGCTGTACGTCAAGCACCTGACGCTGCAGGAGGTCGGCCACGTCATCGGCGTCACCGAGTCGCGCGTGTCGCAGATCCACTCCGGCGTGCGGAAGAAGCTGCGCGAGCGCATGCACGGCCACGAAGACGCGTTGCTGTTGATGGACGCCTGACGCCCCGTGCGGATGGGCGAGCGGCCGACCATCCTGCTGGCCGACGACGAGGAGGCGATCACCGCCGAGCTGCAGCCGTTCCTCGAGCGCGCGGGCTTCAGCGTGCTCGTGGCGCGCGACGGCGAGGCGGCGCTCGCCGCCGGGTTGGAGCGCGAGCCCGACCTGATCGTGCTGGATGTGGTGATGCCGGGGCTCGACGGGCGCGAGGTGCTGCGCCGGCTGCGCGCCGACGGCCGCTTCACCCCGGTCGTGCTGCTGACCCAGGTCGGCACCGCCGGCGAGCGGGCGATGGCGCTCGAGGAGGGCGCCGACGACTACCTCAACAAGCCGTTCGACCCGGGCGAGCTCGTCGCGCGCATCCGCGCCGTGCTGCGCCGCGCCCAGCCCGGGCAGCCGTCGCTCGCCGCCACCCGCAGGCTCACCAGCGGCCCGTTGCAGTTCGACCGCGTGGCGCGGCGCGCCTGGCTCGAGCGCACCGAGCTGCGCCTGACCCCGAAGGCGGTCGCGCTGCTCGAGTACCTGCTCACGCATCCCGACGAGCTGCTGACGCGCGAGCGGCTGCTCGACGTGTTGTGGGGCTGGGAGTACCCCGGCGGCACGCGCGCGGTCGACAATCGCGTCGCCGAGCTGCGGCGCGCGCTGGCCGACGACGCGGCGGCGCCCGCGCTGGATCGAGACCGTCCCGGGCCAGGGCTACCGCTTCGTCGCCGCGGTGCGAGGGCAGCCGTGAGGCGCTGGGCCTGGGTCGCCGCGCCGCTCGCCCTGTGCGCGCTGGCGGCGCTCGTGCTCGCGGTCGCCGGCGCCGACCCGGTCATCTACCTCAGCGGCCCGCTCCCGGCCCTGCTGCTGCTCGCCGGCGCGCTCGCCGCCCTGATCGCCGCCGTCGTCCTGGGCGCGCGCGAGCTGGCCGCCCGCGGCCGGCGGCGCATGGCCGCGGACGCAGCCGCAGCGGCCGCGGCCGACCGCCGGCGCCTGCTGATGCGGCTCGACCACGAGCTCAAGAACCCGCTGACCGCGATCCACGCGGGCCTCGCGAACGTCACCGAGGGCGACGCGGCGGCGCGCGAGCGGGCGCTCGACAGCGTCGGCGTCCAGGCGACCCGCCTCACCCGGCTGATGACCGACCTGCGCAAGCTGACCGAGCTGGAGACGCGCGAGCTCGAGTACGTCCCGGTCGACCTCGACGCGATGTTGCGCGAGGTCGACGCCGCGGTGCGCGAGCTGCACGGCGCGCCCGAGCGGCGGCTGCGGCTGACGCTCCCCGAGGCGCCGTGGCCGCTCCCCGAGGTGCGCGGCGACGTCGACCTGCTGTTCGTCGCCGTCCACAACCTCGCGGTCAACGCGGTCAAGTTCACGCGGCCGGGCGACGCGATCGAGATCCGCGCGGCCGAGGACGGCGCGGACGTCGTGATCGAGGTTGCCGACACGGGGCCCGGGATCCCGCCGGACGAGCTGGACGACGTGTGGGAGGAGCTGGCCCGCGGCGCGGCCGCGCGCGGCGTCCCCGGGACCGGCCTCGGGCTCCCCCTCGTGCGCACGATCGTGGCCCGCCACGGCGGCGAGGAGCGGATCCGCAGCCGCGTCGGACAGGGCACGGTGGTGAGCATCCGGCTCCCGTCGCGGGATCGGCACGGCGTGTAGCGAGATCGGTACACGACGCGGACAGCGCGGAGACAAGCGGGTACTACGTTGGCGGCCATGCGGATGACGAGGCTTGCGGCGATGCTGGTGGCGGTCGCGCTGACGGCGGGATGCGGCGTCCATGTCGGCGTCGAGGACGACAAGGAGAAGCCGGCCGCCAAGGCGACCGCGACCCCGTCGGCGACCGCCGAGGCCACGCCGACCGCCGCGGCGGACATGATCGAGGTGCCCGTCGGCGCCCCTGCACCCGACCAGCCGTGCACGAACGACACGGACATCGAGATCCCGGCGGTCGAGACCCAGGAGATCAAGACCGCCCCGATCCACGTGCCCGACTACGAGATCCACGGGACGCACGTGCCGGGCTTCACGATCCGCGGCGTCCACATCCCGTCCCAGCACGTGCCCGCGCAGTGCGCGACGCACGGTCCGGCCCCGGCCGCCTGCTTCGGCAAGGTGACGATCCCGGCGGTCACGGTCCCGGAAGTCACGATCCCGGAGGTCCGGATCCCGGGCATCGACGTGCCGGGCGCCCCCGAGCAGCCCGAGGTGATCCAGAGCGCGGTCACCGCGCCGGCCGTCCGCGAGTCCGAGGTGACGACGCCGAAGGTGTGCGCGCAGAAGGTGGGACCCGGCGAATTCCGCCCGTCGGTGCTGCAACCGTCGACGCTGCGCCCGTCGGTGCTCCGACCGTCGCTTCTGCGGCCCTCGGTGCTGCGTCCGTCGTTCTGTTACGAGGGCGACTGCATTCCGTCCGTGAGCGTCCCGTCGATCAGCATCGGCTCCGTGAGCGTGCACTCCGTCACCGTTCCCTCGAGCACGCTGGCGTCGAAGAAGCTGCCGGAGATCACCTCCAAGTGCGTGCGCGTCTTCCAGGGCGGCACGGACACCGCCTACAACGTCTGCTCGGACGTCCTGTTCGACTTCGACAAGGCCGACATCCGGCCCGACGCCGATGCCGCGCTGCGGCAGGTCCTGGCCTCGCTGCAGCAGCGATTCGCCGGGCGCGACATCCAGGTCGACGGCCACACCGACTCGCGAGGCTCGGACGCCTACAACGACCGCCTGTCGGTCCGCCGCGCCGAGGCCGTCAAGCAGTGGCTGGCCGATCACGGCATCGCCGCGAGCCGGATCTCCACGCACGGCTACGGGGAGACCGAGCCGGTCGCGACGAACGCCACCGGCGCGGGGCGGCAGAAGAACCGCCGCGTCGTGATCGGCGTCTCTAAGGGCTGACCTCGGCGAGCCGCCGCTCGAGGAACTCGCGCTCGATCGGGTTCTCGGCGACCGCGAGCGCACGCTCGTAGGCGGCCGCCGCCTCGGCGCGGCGGCCGAGCCGGCGCAGCAGATCGGCGCGGGCAGAGTGGAACAGGTGGTAGCCGTCGAGCTCGGGCGCCAGCTCGTCCATCAGCGCGAGCCCGCGCTCCGGGCCGTGCGCCATCGCCACCGCGACCGCCCGGTTGAGCGCGATCACCGGGCCGCCCTGGATCGCGAGCAGCCGGTCGTAGGCGCCGGCGACGCCCAGCCAGTCCGGGCCGCCGTCGCGCACGTGCTCGACCGCGATGAACGCCTGCAGCACGTACGGGCCGTCGCCGCCGAGCGCGAGCGCGCGCTCCACGAGGCCCCCGCCCTCGGCGATCGCCTCCTGGTCCCAGCGCGTGCGGTCCTGGTCCTCCAGCAGCACGAGCCGCCCGTCCGCGTCGACGCGGGCGTCGCGGCGCGAGTCGTGCAGCCGCATCAACGCGAGCAGCGCAAGCGCCTCCGGCTCGTCGGGCGTCAGCGCGCACAGCACGCGCGCCAGCCGGATCGCCTCCGCGCACAGCTCGCGGCGGATCAGCGCGTCGCCCGCGGTCGCGGCGTAGCCCTCGGTGAACATCAGGTACAGCGTCGCGAGCACCGACGCGCGGCGGACGGGCAGGTCCTGCGGGCGCGGGAGCTCGAACCGGATGCCGGCGTCGCGCAGCTTGCGCTTGGCGCGCTGGAGCCGCTGCGCCATCGCGTCCTCGGACACGAGGAAGGCCCGCGCCACCTCGCGGGTGGAGACGCCGCCGAGCGCCCGCAGCGTCAGCGCGACGCGGGACTCGGGCGCCAGCGCCGGGTGGCAGCAGGCGAAGATCAGCTCGAGCCGCTCGTCGGGGATCGTGCTCATCGCGTCATCGCCACCGAGCGCCTCGAGCCGCGACAGGGCGGGGTCGGCCAGCGCCGTCTCGCGCTTCTCCCGTCGCAGCCGGTCGATCGCGCGCCGCCGCGCCGTCAGCGCGATCCACGCCGCCGGGTTGGGCGGCACGCCGTCGCGCGGCCAGCGCTCGAGGGCGACGACGAAGGCGTCCTGCACCGCCTCCTCGGCGCGGTCGAGGTCGCCGAACGCGCGTGCCAGGGCGGCGACCGCCTGCCCGGACTCGCGCCGGAACAGGCGGTCGATGATTACCCCGGGAGCGCTCAGAGTGCTACGCCACGCCCTCGGTCTGCGTGTGCGCCGCCTCGCGGCCCATGGCCTCGTAGTCCATGACAGGGCGCACCTCGACAGAGCCGTTCTGGGCGCCCGGGATCTTCGCCGCCCAAGAGATGGCGTCGTCGAGGTCCTTGCAGTCGAGCAGGTAGTAGCCGCCGAGCTGCTCGCGGGTCTCGGCGAACGGGCCGTCGGTCGTCAGGGCCTCGCCGTCGCGGACGCGGACCGTGGTCGCCGTGCTCGTCGGCTGCAGGCCTTCGCCGCCGAGCAGCACGCCCGCCGCCTGAGCCGCCTGGCCGAACGCACCGTATGCCTCCATGACCTGCGCGGACTGTTCGGGAGTGACGTCGTTCCACGTGGACTCGTCGCCGTAGATCGTGAGCAGGTAACGCATGAGCCAAGCCTCCGGGTCTTCGTCGCAGCGCCCTTCGCGCCGCGTTCACCCTACCGACGGCGCGGCCGCCCGCAAGCGACAAATCTGGCACGTAGGCGCTACTGGCCGTCGCGCCAGCGGAGGTGCTCGACGATCCGGTGCGAGTCGCAGATCGCGTCCCGCTCGAGCACGAGCAGCGGCACCCGGTCCTGCCCGGTCAGCTCGTCGACGTCCGCGCGGACGGACTTGCGCCACGGCACCCGCCGCTCCTCCACCTCGATCCCGCGCTTGCGCAGCTCGCGGGCGACGCGCCCGCACGCGCACAGGCGGTTCGTCGGCGTCTTGCAGCGGTAGAGGATCGCGGTCACGGCAGCAGCTTGACGGCGCGGCCGACCATCCGCCAGCCCATGGGCTGCCGGCGGCCGCTGCGCGCGATCCGGTCTCCGAGCCGCTCTTCGTGGAAGCGCACCGTCGCCTCCACGGTGTCCTCGTGCGGACGGGTCGTCCACCCGAGGTCGCGGCGCGCCTTGGCCGACCGGTACGTCCACCAGTGCGCGGCGGCGCGGACCTCGGAGGGCGTGATCGGCGTCGGGCCGGGCCCGCGGGCGGCGGCCTCGGCAAGCGCGAGCGCGACGCGCAGCGGCAGCCGGACCGCCGGGCCCTCGACGCCCGAGAAGCGCTCGAGCTCGCCGAACAGCCGCTTCCACGTGTAGTTGCGCGTCCCGAGGATGTACCGCTCGCCGCTGACGCCGCGCTCCTCGCAGAGGATCAAGCCGGTGGCGACATCCTCGACGTCGACGATGCAGATCGCGCCGTCGACGTAGGCGGGGATGCGGCGGAGCAGGAAGCGGCGCACGACCTCGGTCGAGGAGCGGCGCTCGTCGCCGCGGCCGAGCACGTGGCCGGGGCAGGCGATCACGACGTCGAGCCCGCGGGCGGCCACGCGCAGCGCCTCGACCTCGGCGGCGTGCTTGGCGTCGGCGTACGGAATCCCGAGCGGGCCGCCGTGCACGTGGCGCTCGTCGAGCGCACCGCCGGGCCGCGCCGGTCCGATCGCCGCGACCGAAGAGACGTGTACGACGCGCTCGACCTTCTCGGCCAGGCACGCGTCCAGCACCGTGCGCGTGCCCTCCGCGTTGGTGCGCAGGACGTCCTCGGCGGGCTTGCGCAGGTTCGTCGTCCCGGCCACGTGGAAGGCACGCTCCATGTCGCGCGCGGCGCGGCGCATCGCCTTCGGATCGGTGATGTCGGCGGTGACCCGTTCGACGTCGAGCCCTTCGAGCGGACGCAGCTTGGACGATGCGCGAACGGTCACGCGCACGTCGTCGCCGCGCGCGAGCAGCGCGCGGACGAGATGCGACCCGATGAAGCCGGTCGCCCCGGTGACGAGCACTCGAGCCACGGCGCGAGGATAGGCTGCCCGCCATGTCTCCTGTCGCGGTCGTGACCGACACGACGCAGTACATCCCCAACGAGATCCTCGCTCGGCACGGGATCAAGCTCGTGTCCCTGTACGTCAACTGGGACGGGCGGACCGACCGCGAGAGCGACCTCGGGGACTACGACGCCTTCTACGACCACATGCGCACGGCGGCCACGCTGCCGAGCACGTCGCAGCCGTCGGTGGGGGATTTCCTGGCCGTCTACGAGCCGCTGATCGACGCCGGCGACGACGTGCTGTCGATCCACCTGTCGGGCGGGATCTCCGGCACGGTCGGCGCGGCCGAGCAGGCGCGCGACGCGCTGATCGAGCGAGGCGTCGCCGCCGAGCGGATCCTGGTGCTCGACTCCGAGACCGGCTGCGCGGGCCACGGGCTGATGGCGATCGCCGCCACCAACGCCGTCCGCGACGGCGCGGACCTGGCGGGCGCGGCGGACGCCGCTCGCGCGCTGCGGGAGCGCATGAAGATCATCTTCGCCGTCGACACGCTCGAGTACCTGCGCCGCGGCGGCCGCATCGGCGCCGCGCAGGCGTACGTCGGCTCGGCGCTGAAGATCAAGCCGATCCTCACGATCGAGCGCGAGATCCAGCCGATCGAGCGGGTCCGCACCGCGGGCCGCGCGCGGCAGCGGCTCGTCGACCACCTGAAGCACTGCCGCGAGTCCGGCGCCGACGTCTTCTTCGTCCAGCACATCCAGGCGCACGACGTGGTGGAGCAGATCGTCGATGCCGGGCGCGAGATCTACGGGCGCGAGCCGGAGTTCGTGTCCGAGATCGGCCCGGTGATCGGCGCGCACGTCGGCCCGGGCCTGTTCGGCGTCACGGGCCTGCCGAGCTCGCTTCTGGGCCCGGTGTAGGGGTCGCCGCCCCATCCGGGAGGATCGACAGCCGCCGCAGCGTGACGTACTCGCGGATCGTGATCTGGATCGCGGCGGCGACCGGGATGGCCAGCAGCGCGCCGAGCACGCCGAACAGCGTCGAGCCGAACAGCACCGAGATGAGCACGATCAGCGGCTCGAGCTGCACCGCGCGGGCCTGGATCCGCGGCTGGATCACGTTGTTCTCGACCTGCTGGTAGACGATCGCGTAGATCGCCCAGATGATCGTGTCGATCGGGAAGTCGGAGAACACGGTGACGATGCCGACGAGGATCGCGCCGAGCGTCGCGCCGACCAGCGGCACGAGATCGAGCAGGAATACGATCACCGCGAGCGGGAGCGCGTACGGCACGCCGAGGATCATCAGCATGATCCAGCTCGTCACGCCCGCGATCGTGGCCTGCACGAGCGCGCCGGCGACGTAGTTGCCGATCGCGTTGCCGATGCGGCCGAACAGGTTGTGCATCCACGCCTCGCGGTCCGGCCCCTGGGAGCGTGCCCAGGCCTCGAGGAACCGCCGCCCGCTCCCCACCATGAAGATCGACAGCACCAGGATCGTCACGCCCGCGAAGACCGAGTTGACGATGCCGAGGCCGATGTCGCTGAGCACGCCGGCCGCGTCGCCGAGCCGCTGCGGGAGCTTCTGCGCCTGCTCCTCGAGCCGGCCCGTGAGGTCGTAGTCCTCCTGCAGCTTGCGCAGCTGGTCGTTGTTGTTGACGAAGTCGGTGAGCTCCCGGGCGTAGTGCGGCAGGTTGTTCACGAGGTTGTTGGCCTGCGTGACGATCGGCGGCACGAGCAGAGCGACGAGTGCGAACGGCGTGAGGATCAACGCGATGTAGACGGTCGCGATCGCCAGGCCGCGCTTCATCCAGCGCTCGAGGAAGGCGATCGGGCCCGACACCGCGATCGCGATGAACCCGGCGATGAAGATCCACGTCAGCGGCTTGCGCAGGATGAAGATCAGCACCAGCGTCAGCGCCACGGCGACCACGACGAGCACCGTGCGCAGCACGGCGCGGACGGTCAGGAACGGAGGTGGGCTGGGCGGAACGGCGGCAGCCATCCTCACCCGAGGTTCGCCGCCGGGCGCGGTTCGCCTGCTCTAGTGGATCGAGCGCCGGGTGCCGCGCCCCGCGCCCAGCCAGCTGAACAGGTACGCGGCCGCCGCGTGCCGGCGCTCGGCGCGCTGGAGCGCCCGGCGCGCCTTCTGCTGGCTCAGCTTGACGAGGCAGTACCGCTCCTCCGCGGCCTCGAACCGGTGCAGGGCCTCGAGGCTGTCCGGATGGGCGAGCCGGTTGGCGGCAGCCGCGCGGTGCGCGGCGGCGTGCCGATCCACGAGCCGGTCGACCGAGGCGCAGTGCTGGCGCAGCTTCTCAAGCTTGGTGAGCGACACTCGGATCCAACGTACCCCGTCCCTGCCCGGACCACATCACCCGCGACGGGTGAAGATTTCTGAGCGGCTGACTCAGGGCCCGCGATCGGTGAACAGGATGAAGACGTCGAGCACGCGCGCCTTCTTGCGCGAGAAACGGTCGACGTGGAACTCCGTCCGCACCGGCCGGTGGTGGTAGCGGCTCTTGATGAAGTACCAGCGGTCTCCGGTGTCGTCGTGCGCGCGATGGACGCGCTGCGCCGTAGTGCTTGTAGAGGCGGGCGATCGAGCGGCGGGCGAAGATCGCGTTCCCGTCGGCGAGCTTGAACGACTGCCCGTGGAAGCCGGCGATGATGAACATCCGCACGTGCTTCGGCGGGTCGAGGTGGCGGTAGACGTCGAAGATCCGGTTCGCGCTGTCGGGCTCGTAGGAGAGGACGCCGTTGCCGTTCTCGGTCTCCGGGGCGCCGAGCTTGGCGATCACCTGCGCGCGCGTCATGTCGAGCCGCGCGCCGTTCGCCCCGCGGCCGACGACGATCGTCCCGCCCGTGACCGGCGTGGCGTGCGCCGGCGCGGCGCTGAGCAGGGCCGCGAGGCCGAGCGCGATCGGGAGACAGCGGCGCACGCGGGGAAGCTAACCGGCTCGGCGTATCGCGACAAGGGCGCCCGCCGGCGCGCGAGGACCGGCCGAGACCGACGCGTGTGCAGTTAACCCCCGTATAGGGGATCAACTGCACACGGGATGGGCTCAGCGTGGCTCTCGTCGTGCTAGACCGGCGGCATGACCATCGACTTCGCGATCGTCGATCCCGACGAGGCCCGCGACCACTACGCAGGGACCGACGTCCCCGGCGAGTTCCGGAGCCTGACCCGGGCCCTCGGCGCCGAGCAGCTGGCGGCAACGCTGATCCGGGTGCCGCCGCATTCGGACTTCGAGCAGGGCACCGGGCACTTCCACGACGAGATCGAGGAGCTCTACCTGATCACCCGCGGGACGCTGACCATGCGGTTCGGCGACGAGATCCACAAGGTGACCGCGCCGGCCGCCGTGCGGGTCGCCAACCGCACGCCGCGCTCCCACCGCAACGAGGGCGACGAGCCCGTCGACGTGTGGGCGATCTCGATCCAGCTCGGCCACGGCGACGCGACGAAGATCGACGACTTCTGGGAGGCGTCACCGCACGCCGCGCAGCACCGCTAGCTACCAGTCGTACTGGCGCGACTTGCGCCGGCCGGTCAGCAGACCGGTCATGGCGGCCACGCCGCCTCCCAGCACGAAGCCCGCGACGGCCGCGCCGATCAGGACTTCCTTCTTGTGGCGCTCGAACTGGCTGCGCCAGTCGGTCGCCTTCACGACCTCGCCGCGCACGCGCTCGACGGCGACGCCGAGCTTGGCGCGGTTGGCCTCGATCGACTGGCGGATCTCCTCGGGCGAGCGGGTCTGGGCCATCAGGTGCTTGCTCCCTCGCGCGGACCCTGCGGCGTCGCCGGATGGGCGTTGCTCACGGTCTCCTTGATCAATCGGCCCTCTTCGATCGCCATCTGCGGCGTCGGCGGCACGCCCCGCTTGACGAAGCGGTACGCGACGAAGGCGGCGAGCGCGCCAAAGACGAACAGCAGCACGGCGACGATCAGGTAGCCGAGCCACGGGCTGTTCACGTCGCCCTCGATGAGCTCCCAGATCAGCCACGCCATCGCGTGCAGGAAGTAGATGAGGCCGAAGACGGCGAAGATGCCGGCGATGATCCCGACGACGGCGCCGGTGATCAGCTTGGTGACCTTCGCGATGACCTCGGTCTTGGCGAGCTCGATCTCCTCGCGGATGAGGAGCGTGGCGGTCTCGGTGATGTCCTGGATCGCCTGGCCGAGCTCTGAGGTGTCTGTGTCGGTGTTGTCTGCCATGGCTTAGTCGAAGATCCGCTTGAGGATGCGCGCCGCGAGGAACGCGCCGGCGAAGGTGGCGCCGATCAGCACCTCGGGGCGCTGAGCCGGCCCGGCGGGCTCCTGGGAGACCGGGGGCGCGGAGACGCGCGGCGGGGTGGCGGCAGACGCGGTCGCGGCGGCCGTGGCGGCAGACGCGGCCGTGGCGTCGGCCGCGGCCCGCGCGCGCTCGGCCTCGGCGTGGACGCGTTCGGCCTTCTCGCGCAGCCGTCGTTCCTTGCGGGAGAGCTTCTCCTCGGTCTTGGTCGCGGCCTCGGCCTCGGCGTGCGCGCGGGCGACTTCCTCCTCCGCCCGCCGTGCGTCCGTCATCGCGAGGTTCTCACGCAGCTCGGCGCCGCGCACCTCGCTGTCGCTGGTCGCCTGGGTGTCTTCCTCGCTCATTCGGGAGGATCTTCCCCGAAGACCCGGCGCCAAATCAGTGCCGCCACGCGCGAGGTCGCGACCGAGGCGAGCGCCCCGAGCCCCGCGAGCAGCCCCGCCCACATCAGGCGCTTGACCATCTCATTGTCGGTCATGGCCGGGCAGTCTATGCGCGGAGGCCGTCGCAGATCGTCCCGACGACGTAGTCCTTGGCCCGCTCGTACGCCTGGTCGCCCTCGTCGAGCGTCCCGAAGATCCAGCCGGTCAGGACCTGCTCGATCGCGCCGTAGAAGGCCATCGCCGCGAACTCGGCGCTCACCGTGTCGCGGAACTCGCCGCTCATCTGCGCCTGCCGGACGATCCCCGAGATCTGGCCGTACGCCTCGGCGATCTTGGCGAGATGGACGGCGCCGAACGAGTTCGCCGCACGCGTGACCTCGACGATGATCACCTTCATCAGCTCGGGGTCGTGGCGATAGGACTCGATGATGAAGGAGGCGATCCCGTGCAGCTTGTCGCGAGCCGGGATCTGTTGGGCGTCGACCTCGCCGATCGCCTCGAGCATGACGTTCCAGCGCTCGAGGAACAGCGTGTCGAGCACCTCGTCCTTCGACTGGAAGTAGTGGTAGACGAGCCCGTAGGCCACACCCGCCTCGTCGGCGATGTCAGATACCCGGCAGGTATGGAAACCCTGGCGCGCGAACACCCGGACCGCGGCGTCCAGGATCATGCGCCGCTTGTCGACCGCGGAGCGGGCGGTGGCCATCAGGCGTGGACCTCCTGCGGCCACGCGTACGCGTGCGGCCGGCGGTTGGCGAGCGAGGGCAGCGTCCGGCGGATGTCCGCCTGACGGTCGAGATCGAGGTCGGCGGTGATGAAGGTCTCGCTGTCCGGCGCCTGCGCGAGCACGACGCCCCACGGGTCGACGATCATCGAGCGCCCACCGGAGCGGAACCCCTCGGCGTGGCGGCCGACCTGGTTGGCGGCGATCAGGAACGCCTGGTTCTCGATCGCGCGGGCGCGCAGGAGCGGCTCCCAATGGTCGCGCGTCGTGGCGAGCGTGAACGCGGCCGGCACGGTGATCACACGCGCGCCGCGGACGGCGAGGATCCGGTACAGCTCCGGGAAGCGCAGGTCGTAACAGATCGTCAGGCCCAGCTCGACGCCACCGGCGGTCTCCGACAGCACGATCTCGTCGCCGGGCGCCTCGTGCTCTGACTCGCGGTACACGCGCCCCGCGACCTCGACGTCGAACATGTGGATCTTGCGGTAGACGGCGCGCCCGTTGCCGTCCGGCCCGATGTGCACGGACGTGTTCGAGCCCTTCTCCTGGCCGGGAACACGCTCGGCGATCGAACCGGCGACGAGGTCGATGCCCAGCTCGCGGGCGATCGCGTGCGCCCAGCGGAGCGCGGGGCCGTCGAACGGCTCGGCGCCGGCCGCGGTCTCCTCGGGCGTGCCCAGCAGCGCCCACTTCTCGGGCAGCACGACCAGCTCGGCGCCGGCCGCGGCGGCGGCACGGGTCAGGCGATCGGCGGTCGCGAGGTTGCGCTCACGATCGGCGGTGGCGGTCAACTGAACAGCGGCGGCGCGCACGAAGATCCTCTCCTTCCGACGAGATTGACTCGTCAGTCAACCTCGGTGCGCCAGCATACCGCGCCGTGCCTGCGAATCCGCCCGCACGCCTGCCGCTGATCCGGGGCGGCCGGCCGCTGAAGCGATGGATCTACGTCGGCGCCTACGGGCCCGACGTGATGCTGTGCGCGGCCAGCGGACGGATCGGCGTGATCCCGTTCGCCTGGTGGGCGGTGTGGGATCGCTCGCGGCTGATCGAGGGCCGGCGCGGGGTGACCGTGTCGGCGGAGCGGGTGGCGGTCGCCGGCGTGTTCGATCTGGAGCTCGGGCTCGGCGCGGCGGTCGACGCGATCTCCCCGCACGGCGGACGGCCGATCTTCACCCGCAAGCGCGTCGTCACCGCGCGCGGCGTCTGCGCCGGCCGTCCGGTCGACCTGCGCGCGATCGTCGACGAGTCCGCCGGCTATCACGCCCGCCACACGGCCTGGCGATGGTCGGCCGGGGTCGGCACGGCGGTGACGGGTGAGGAGGTCGCCTGGAACCTCGTCGACGGGATCCACGACGCGCCGACCGGCTCCGAGCGCGCCGTGTGGGTCGACGGCGTGCCGCACGAGGTGCCGCCGGTCACGTTCGCGCCCGACCTGTCGGCCGTGGACGGCCTGCGCTTCACCGCCGAGGCGACCCGCGCGCGGCGCGAGAACTTCGTCGTCGTCCGCTCCGATTACGAGCAGCCGTTCGGCACGTTCGCCGGCGAGCTGCCCGGCGGCGGCCCGCAACTACGCGACGGCTGGGGCGTCATGGAACGGCACGAGGTGACCTGGTAGCCACGCTGCTCGCCCTCGCGGCGCTGGCGGCCGCCCTCGGCAGCGCCGTCGTGCGACCGCGCTGGGCGCCCGACTGGCTCGTCGCGATCGCCGGCGCCGCGCTGCTGGTGGCGGTCGGCGTGATCTCGTGGGACGACGCGACCGACGAGGCCGACGCGATCGGCCCGACGCTGGCGCTGCTCGGCGGGCTGCTCGTGCTCGGCGACGGCTGCGAGCGCGCGGGGCTGTTCGACGCGCTGGCGGCGCGGATCGCGGTCGGCGCCGGCGGATCGCCGCAGCGGCTCCTGGCGCTCGTGTTCGCGGCCGCCGCCGCGGTCACCGCCGTGCTCGGCCTCGACGCGACGGTCGTGCTGCTCACGCCGGCGGCGTTCGCCGCCGCCCGCCGCGCGCGGCTCGACGCCCGCCCGTCCCTGTACGCCTGCACGCACCTCGCCAACAGCGCCTCGGTCCTGCTGCCGGTCTCCAACCTCACCAACCTGCTCGTCTTCCGCGCCGCCGACCTCTCGTTCGCGCACTTCGCGGCGCTGATGGTGCTGCCGTGGGCGGCGATGCTGAGCGTCGAATGGGTCGGGCTGCGGCGGTGGTTCGCGGGCGAGCTCGAGGCGCCCACCGGGCGGACGCCGGGCGGCGCGCCACCGCTCCCGCGCGCGCCGCTGATCGTGCTGGCCGCGACGTTCGTCGGCTTCGCCAGCGGCGTCGACCCGGCGTGGCCCGCGGTGGCGGGCGCCGCGGTGATGGTCATGGTCGAGCGCGTGAAGCCGCTCGACCTGCTGCGAGCGGTCGACGTGCCACTGCTCGTGTTCGTGCTGGGCCTGGCGATCATCGTCCGCGCGGTCGGCGCCCACGGGGTCGGCGACCTCGCCGCCGACGTCCTGCCGAGCGGCGACGGCCTGCTCGCCCTCATCGGCGCCACGCTCGTCGCGGCCGTGCTGGCGAACCTGCTCAACAACGTCCCCGCCGTGCTGCTCCTGCTCCCGGCGGCCGCGGCAGGCGGCACGGCGACCGTGCTCGCGGTGCTGATCGGCGTCAACGCCGGGCCCAACCTCACGCCGACCGGCTCGCTCGCGACCCTGCTGTGGCGGCGCGTGCTGCGCGCCCGCGATTCGGAGCCTTCGCTCGTGGAGTTCCTCAAGCTCGGCGCGGTGACGGTGCCTCCGGCGCTCGTCCTCGGTACGGTCGGGCTGTGGCTGGGCCTGCAGGTGATCGGATGAAGCGCGTGCTCGTGTGGGTGACGCCGACCGGCTGGGAGGCGTGCATCGACGCCGCACGCGAGTACGACGACGTGACGCTGCTGCAGGTGAGCGACGTGGGGCCGCCGGGACCGGGCGGCCTGCTCGGCCGGCACCGCCCGCCGCACGCGCCGGTCGCCGTCGACGACGAGCTGCTCGACGCGGCGGAGGAGCGCCTCGGTCGCCAGGCCGACCGGCTGTCGCCGCCGGGCAAGCCCGAGCATGCGGTGTGCGACGCCGCCGAGGACTTCGACCTCCTGATCCTGAGCCGCACCAACCAGCATCCCGGGCCGCACTCGATCGGGCACGGCATCCGCTTCGTGGTCGACCACGCGCCGTGCCCGATCCTGCTGGTCTGGCCGTGAGCGACGCCGCGCGCGAGATCGGCGTCGGGCCGCACCCGGAGCCGTGGCCCGACGACCCGCGCCTGGACCCGGCGCTGCTGGCCGAGGGCGATCGCCGCAACGTGGTCGACCGCTATCGCTACTGGCGCCGCGACGCGATCATCGCCGACCTCGACACGCGCCGGCACCCGTTCCACGTCGCGGTCGAGAACTGGGAGCACGACCTCAACATCGGGACCGTCGTGCGCAACGCCAACGCGTTCCTGGCCGCCGAGGTGCACATCGTCGGCCGGCGCCGCTGGAACCGCCGCGGCGCGATGGTCACCGACCGCTACCAGCACGTCCGCCACCACGGCACGCTCGAGGCGTTCGCCGGCTGGGCGAGCGAGCACGAGCTGCCGGTGGTCGGGATCGACAACCTGCCGGGAGCGGAGCCGATCGACGCCTATCCGCTCCCGGAACGCTGCGCGTTGCTGTTCGGCCAGGAGGGCCCGGGCCTGTCGGCTCAGGCGCGCGAACTGGCGGTCGCCGTGCTGGCGATCCGCCAGTTCGGGTCGACCCGCTCGATCAACGCCGCCGCCGCGTCGGCGGTGGCGATGCACGAGTGGGTGCGCCGTCACACCACGCGGTAGCGCAGGTGCGTGACCGCCTTGCCCTCGGTGATCGAGATCGGCCCTTCGAGGTCGACGGGAGCGCTGGTCAGGCCCGAGAAGAACGGCGTGCCGCTGCCCAGCAGCACCGGCACCAGATCGACCCACACCTCGTCGAGCAGGCCGGCGTCGAGCGCCTGCGCGGCGATCGTGCCGCTGTTGAGCCCCACGTCCTTGCCGCCCGCGATCTCCTTCGCCTTCGCGATCGCCGCCTCGATGCCGTCGCTGACGAACGTGAACGGCTCGTCGCCGGTCCAGCCGTCGGGCGTGCGGTCGCTGTGCGAGAGGACGACGATCGGCTTGTCCAGCGGATGGATGCCGCCCCAGCCGCTGGTCAGGTCGAACAGGTGGCGGCCGACGACGAACGCGCCGCAGTTCTCGAGGTAGCTGTCGAGATGGCCGGCACTCGCCTGCGTCAGGCGGAACGTCATGTCCGCGTGTGTGGTCGGCCGCTCGACGTCGCCGTTGCCGTACCACTGGAACAACTTGTCGAAGCCGGACTCGTTCGGGCCCGCGATGTAGCCGTCGAGGGACATGGTGCCGCCGGTCGTGACCTTGCTCATGGGTGCCTCCGGGGTCGTCATTTCCACATATAACGACGGCGCCATGGGAGACTCATCGGTGATGGCACGACTGCTCGTCTCGTGCCTGGTCCTCGCAGCGCTGGCCGGCTGCGGCGGAGGTGGTGCGGCCAAGACCGGGACGCCGCCCGAGCGCCACCTGACGCCGGAGATCTCGCGGCAGCTCGACGCCAGCCTCCAGAAGACGGTCGCGGGGACGGGCGTGCCCGGAGCGTCGGCCGCGGTCGTCTATCCCGACGGCAGCATGTGGACCGGCGCGGCGGGCAACGCCGTCCTCAAGCCCGCCCGAGCGATGACCTCGGACACGGCGCTGCCGTTCGACAGCATCACGAAGACCGCCGTCGCCGCCCTCACGGTGCGGCTCGTCGAGCAGGGCGACCTCACGCTCGACGACCCGATCTCGAAGTGGTATCCGGCGTGGCGCGGCGACCCCGAGGCCACCGTGCGCGATCTACTGGGGCACACGTCCGGGCAGCACGATCCGCCCGCGGCCTTCTTCGAGCGGCTCGTCGCCAGCGGGCGGACCGTCACGCCGCGTCAGGCCCTCGCGGCGTCGGGCAAGCCGGGCCCGCGGACCACCGCCGCCGTGTACTCGAACGCCGGGTACGCGCTGATGGGCCTGATCCTCGAGCGCGTGACCGGCGAGCCGGTCTCGCGAGCGATGCGCCGTGAGGTCCTCGGCGACGCCGACGGGCTGGCGATGCAGCCCGCCGAGCGCACGGACCCCCCGCGGGCGAACTCCTACTGGTACCCGAAAGACCTCCGGAGGCCGGAGCCTGCGAACGACGGCGGCGCGTTGATTCCGTCGCGACAGTTCGCCACGCTGGCGTGGACCGCCGGCGCGCTCGCCGGAGACGTGCCGTCGCTGGCGCGCTGGGGCCACGCGCTCTTCAACGACGAGATCGTGCAGCCGTCGTCGCTGCACGAGATGTCGAAGTTCCACCCGACCGAGTTCTGGGACGGCTACGGGCTCGGCCTCGCGCAGTACTCGTTCGACGGCCACGAGATGTGGGGCAACACGGGCGATGGGCCTGGGTCGCACACGGAGTTCTGGCACCTCGTGAAAGAGAACGTCACGATCGCCGTGACGTGGAACGACGACGTCATCGAAGGCAACAGCGGGATCTTCCAGGGCCTCGTGCGCGCGGCGGTCTAGCCGCGGGGGACGACGAGCAGCGACTGCGCGCCGAGCGCCACGACGCCGTCGTCGTCGCTGAGCGTCGAGCGGGCGAGGCCGGGGCCGCCCTCGGCGATCGTGGTCTCGGCGTCGAGGCAGATCCACTCGCCGCGCGGCTCGCGGCGGAAGTGCACGGTCAGCTCCGTGTTGATGAAGAGCCATTCGTCGAGCGGCAGCACCGCCGAGACGCCGTTGCCGGAGTCGGCGACCGCGAGCACGCGCTGCACGCCGGTCGGCTCCTCGCCGGCGACCACCGACACGCGCAGGCGCGTCCACACCGTCGCCGGGCGCCGCTCCCACCACCCGCCGGCCGCGAAGCGCAGCTCGACCGCGCGGCCGTAGCCGAAGCCGTCGAGCTCGGCGGGCGGCGGGGTCGCCGTGTCCGGGCGCGGCAGCCGGGGCGCCTCCAGCTCGACGGTCGGAGCGGGGCTGCGCTTCACGCGCCACGCGCGGGTGATCACCACCGGCTCGCCCTCGACCGTGAGCTCGCCCTCGAGCAGCTCGACCGACCGGCCGGGGCGCACGACCCGCGCCGCCACCTGCACCTCGGCGACCGGGACCGGCCGCAGGATCTCGAACGTCGTCCGCGCGATCACGAAGTCCTCGCGCGGCGCGCAGCGCTCGAGCTCGCGGCCGAGCAGCGCCGACGGCGGCCCGGCGTGCTGGAACGCCGGGTCCCACGGTCCGCGGGTGTGCGGCGTCGCGGCGAAGCGGCCGGCGCCGAGCGGCTCGTAGAAGGCGTCCGTCACTGCGCGCGCTCCAGCGCCTGCAGCAGGAGCTTGGAGTGCATCGCGCCGATCAGCTCGCGGAGCGGCTCGCGGCCGGCGCGGATGATCTCCACGACCTTCTCCGGGTCCTCGCCGCTGAGCCGCTCGAGGAGGACGCGGACCTCCTCCTCGACCAGCGGCTGCAGTGCGTCGCGGTAGCGCAGCGTGTCGTAGACGGTGAAGCCGAGCGCCTCGTCGTAGCCGCCCGCCCGGAAGCGCACGATCGCCTCGATGATCTCGACGTCGTCGGCGTGGTAGCCGGCGCGGGTCGGCTCGAGCACGCCGATCTCGGCCAGGCGGTCGAGCACGTTGGCCGGGAGCTCGTAGCGCTCGAGCACCTCCTTGCGCGGCGTGCGCGGGCGGTCGGCCTGCTCGAGCACCTCGCGGATCAGCCGCAGCGGCATGAACCGCTCCTCCTGCAGCCGCTTGATCGTGCGGATCCGGTCGACGAACTCCGGCGGGTAGTAGGCCATGTTGCGGCTCGTCCGCTTGACCTGGTCCCGCCCACCCAACAGCCCCTCGCGCAGGTAGTGCTTGATCGTGCCCGCCGAGACGCCCGACGCGTCGGCGAGCTCGCTCATCTTCAGGCCGGGCTTGTCGCTCATGCGCGGAACTCCAGCCGGCTGACGGCGCCGGGCGGCGGCACGACGCCCGTCTGCGCTCAGCCGCTCGATCTCCTCGGGCGTGAAGCCCGCCTCGGCGAGGACGGCCTTGCCGTCGGCGCCGAGCGTCGGCCCGCCCCGGCCAGGCTCGGCCGGGGTGCGGGAGAGCTTGACCGGCGTGCCGAGCAGGCGCACCGGGCCTGCGCCCGGCTGCTCGACCTCGACGATCATCTCGCGCGCGCGCACGAGCTCGGACTCCAGCGCCTCGTCGAGCTCCAGCACCGGCTCGAGGCAGCAGTCGTGCTCGTCGTTGAACGCCCGCCACTCGGCGCGGGTGCGTTGCGCGAACACCGCCTCGACCTCGCGGTGCACGTCCGAGCCGACCGGCTCGAACTGGCGCGCGGCCAGGTCCTCGCGGCCGACGCCACGACACCACGCCGCCCAGAACTTCGGCTCGAGCGCTCCGAGCGTGACCCAGCCGTCGGCGCAGCGGTAGGGGCGGTAGCAGATGAGCCCGCCCGCGAGCTCGGTGCCGCCGCGCTGGGGCACGTGCCCGTCGGCCAGGTAGCGAGCCGCGACCATCGCCAGCCACGACAGCGCGCCGTCGGTCATCGAGACGTCGACGAGCTGGCCCTCGCCGGACCGATCGCGCTCGCGCAGCGCCGCCAGGATCCCGAACGCGGCCATCAGCGCGCCGCCGCCGAGATCGGCGATCTGGCCGGCCGCCTGCACCGGCGCGCCGTCGGCGTCGCCGGTCAGCCCGAGCAGGCCGGTGAGGGCGAGGTAGTTCATGTCGTGCCCGGCCCGCGCCGCGTACGGCCCGTCCTGCCCGTAACCGGTGATCGCGCAGTAGACGAGCCGCGGGTTCTCCTCCCGGAGGCGCTCGTAGCCGACGCCGAGGCGGTCCATCACGCCGGGGCGGAACGACTCGAGCACGACGTCGGCGTCGCGCACCAGGCGCAGGAACACGTCGCGCCCGTCCGGGTGCTTGAGGTCGAGCCGGATCGACCGCTTGCCGCGGTTGAGCGCCAGGAACAGCGCGCCGCTCGCGCTCTCCTCGGCGCCCTCGTAGTGGGGAGGCGAGTACCGCACGTAGTCGCCCATCCCGGTGTCCTCGACCTTGATCACGTCGGCGCCGAAGTCGGCCAGCAGCAGCGAGCAGAAGCCGCCCGGCAGCAGCCGCGAGAGGTCGAGCACGCGTAGCCCTTCGAGCGCGGTCATACGCCGAGCAGCTGCGCGCGTCTCGGCGACGGTCGCCACGCGCCGCCCCGCGTCCTCGGCCATCTGGCGGGCCTTGGCGACGAGGTCGCCGTTCGAGCGGGCCATCTCGCCGTCGGGCAGGTAGAAGTTGTCCTCGAGGCCGACGCGCACGTTGCCGCCGAGCGACAGCGCCGCGGACACGAGCATCCACTGCTCGCGCGAGATCCCGATCACGCCCCACTGGTGGCGCACCGGCGGGCACCTGCTCGGCCATGTGGGCGAGGTTGCGCGCCGTCGGGCGGATGCCGCCGGTCACGCCCATCACGCACGAGACCTGCAGCGGCGGTCGCAGGATGCCCATGTCGAGCAGCGGGTCGAGGTTGGCGAGGTGGCCGGAGTCGAAGCACTCGTGCTCGGGCCGGATGCCCGCCTCGTTCATCGCCTCCAGCAGCGCGATGATCGTGTCGAACGAGTTCTCGAACACGGTCTTGAAGACGAAGTCCTTGCGCCGGCGCGAGTACTTCGCGTAGTTCATCGAGCCCATGTTCAGCGCGCCGACGTCGGGCTTGAGCTCCGTCAGGTAGGCGATCCGCTTCTCGACCGGCACGCCGATCGCGCCGGTCGAGTAGTTGATCACGACGTCGTCGACCTCGCGCTTGATCGCCTCGGTGATCGCGCGGAAGTCCTCGACCTCGTGGCTCGGCGTGCCGTCGGGCCGGCGCGCGTGGATGTGGATCATCGAGCCGCCCTCGCCGACGATCCGCCGCGCCTCCGCCGCGTACTCCTCCGGCGTGTACGGGATCGCAGGGCACTGGTCGCGGTTCGCGACCGCGCCCGAGATCGCGCACGTGAGGATGACCGGGTCGTCGAGGCTCATAGGAAGTGGGAAGTCCCACTCCTCACTTTGCCGCATGCGGATGAATGACGCAACGCCGAGGTTGGGTAGGGCTAGCGCATGCTTGGAGAAATCATCGCTGCGATCATCATCGGCATCATCGCCGGCTACCTCGGCCGCCTGCTGCTGCCCGGCCGCGATCCCATGGGGTTCGTGCAGACCGTCGCCTTCGGGATCATCGGCTCGCTCGTCGGCTACTTCGTGTTCACGAAGGTCTTCGGGATCGGCGACGACGACAAGTTCGACCTCGGCGGCATCGTCGGCGCCATCATCGGCACGATGATCGTCCTGCTCGTCTGGCGCGCGGTCGCCGGACGGAGCGACCGGACGGCCGGCCGCCCCGTGTAGCTACGGGGTGAAGTCGATGCGGAACGGCCGTCCTCGTCCGACATCGCCGGCGGGTACGCCTCGCGGTCGTAACCCGACCCCGGCGGGAAGCTCGCCAGCGACTCGTCGCGATGCTCGTCCAGCGCCACGGCGACCGACGTGTGCAGTTGACCGCGGTATGCGCAATCAACTGCACACGGCCATCGACACCGGCAACCGCGTCGGTCGCCCAGCCGCCCAACCCAGCCGCAGTCGACGTCCCAGAGGGCGGCGGCGAGATCAACCCTGCGTCTTGCGCGCGTACATCGCGCGGTCGGCGGCGAGGAGCAGCCGCTCGATGTCGCGGCCGTCGGCCGGGTAACAGGCGACACCCACGGCGGCGTGGAGGCGCACCTGCTCGCCCTCGAGGACGAGCGGGGTGCCGAACGCCGACCGCACGCGCTCCGCGGCGTCGTAGGCCGCGTTCTCGTCGGACGCCAGGTCGGCGAGCACGATCACGAACTCGTCGCCGCCGGTGCGGGCCACGAGATCGCGCTCGCGCACGCTGCGCCGCAGCCGCGCGGCGACGCCGCGCAGCGCGGCGTCCCCGGCTGCGTGCCCGAGCCGGTCGTTGACCGCCTTGAAGCCGTCGAGGTCGAGCATCAGCACGCCGACGAAGAGCCCGAGCGCCTCGGCGCGCCGGAGCGCCGCCTCGAGCATGCGCTGGAGCGCGCGCCGGTTGGCGACGCCGGTGAGGTCGTCGGTGTCCGCTTCATGACGGATCCGCTGCTCGCGCTCGACCGGCCGCGTCACGTCGGCGTACGTGCTCATCGCCCCGTACGGCGTCCCGTCCGGCTCGGTCAGCGGGCACGAGCTCACGTCGACCCATCGCCGCGTGCCGTCCCGGCGCTCGATCTGCACGAGCAGGCTGCGCACCGAGTCGCCGGCCAGCGCGCGGAAGATCGGCGAGCCGGTCGGGTCGAGCGGCTGCCCGTCGCGCCCGAAGACCTTGATCGGCAGGTCGCGCAGGCGCGAGCCGGTCAGCTCGCCGAGGCTGACGCCGCACAGCTCGGCCGCCGCCTCGTTCGCGCGCGTGATGCGGCCCACGGGGTCGACGACGATCAGCGCCTGGTGCAGGCAGTCGACGATCGAGGAGCTGAGCCGCTCGGCCGCCGCCAGCTCGGTGACGTCCTCGAAGCTGACGAGCACGCGGCCGTCGCCCATCGCCTGCGTACGCACGCGGCACCAGCCGTCGCGGTACAGCTCGACGGCGTCGACGATCTCGCCGGCGAGCGCGGCGCGGGCCGCCTCCTCGCCGCGGTCGTGATCGTCGTCGCGGTTGGCCCAGGTCAGCGCAGGACCGCTGTCCCCTGCGGCTTCCCACAGCTGCAGCCCGACTGGCAGTGCTGCCAGCACGATGCTCGCGTCCGACCCGGCCACGACCGGGCGCGAGCCTACACAGGTCGCCTATCCGGCTGTCAAGTCAAGGCTTGACGTAGGCGAGGTCGAGCGCGTCGTGCCCACCGCCCGTCCAGCTCAGGTCGAGGTGCCAGCAGCCCTGCGGCAGATCCACGTACGACGGGCCGACGTCGACCTTGCGCGTCACCGTGCGCTCGCCCTGCGTCGCGTGGATCGTCAGCTGCGCCGGCGGCGGCGGCGTCTTGCGCGCGACCCACAGCACCTTGTTGCTGCGGTCCGGGTCCGGTGGGGCGCTGAGCGGGTCGCCGAACAGGACCGCCGCGATCGTGCCCGAGTCCCCGATGACGTGGGCGATCTTCGGCTTGGGATCCGAGAACCCGGTGCGCGCCCACTTCGGCAGCACCCCGCGGTCGATCGCGCACGACGCCTGCTGCTGGTTCGACCCGCCGCAGCCGGCGAGCAGACGCCAGCGCGAGGATCAGACCGGCACTACGCCGTGCCGCTTCCACGGCCGCTCCACCCGCTTGCCTTCGGCCATCTCGAGCGCGCGGATGATGGTCGGGCGCGTCTCGCGCGGGTCGATCACGTCGTCGATCATGTCGTTCCGCGCGGCGATGTAGACGTCGATGATCTCGCGGTACGCCGCGATCAGCTCGGCCTTCTTGGCCGCCGGGTCCTCGGCCTCCTCGACCTGCTTGCGGAACACGATCTCGACCGCCCCCTCCGCGCCCATGACCGAGATCTCCGCGCTCGGCCAGGCGACGATCAGGTCCGGCTCGTAGGCGCGGCCGTTCATCACGTAGTAGCCCGCGCCGTACGCCTTGCGCAGCACGACCGTGACCTTCGGGACCGTGGCGTTGGCGACCGCGTAGAGCATCTTCGCGCCGTGGCGGATGATCCCCGCCTCCTCGACCTTGGTGCCGACCATGAAGCCCGGGACGTCCATCAGGAACACGAGCGGGATCCCGAACGCGTTGCAGAGGTTGACGAACCGCGCGGCCTTGTCGGCCGAGTCGTTGTCGAGGATCCCGCCGAGCTGGCGCGGCTGGTTCGCGACGATGCCGACCGGCCGCCCGCCCATCCGCGCGAGGCAGGTGATGATCGTCTTCGCGAACTGCGGCTTGAGGTCGAGCCATTCGCCGTCGTCGACGATCCGGCGGATGACGTCGTACATGTCGTAGGGCTTGCGGTTGGACTCGGGCAGGACATCGAGCAGCTCATCGTCCATACGCTCGGCGGGGTCGGTCGGTTCCCGTTTCGGCGGAGCCTCCTCGCAGTGGGCCGGGAAGAACGACAGGTACTGCTTGATGCGGGCGATGCACTCCTCGTCGTCGGCCACCTCGAGATCGCCGACGCCGGACTTGCGGCAGTGCACGCGCGAGCCGCCGAGCTCCTCCTGCGTGACGTCCTCGCCCACCGCGGCGCGAACGAGGTGCGGCCCGGCCAGCGCCATCGAGCCGCGGCCCTTGACCATCGGCACGAAGTCGGCGAGGCCGGGGATGTACGCGGTGCCGGCCGCGCACGGGCCCATCAGCGCCGCCACTTGCGGGATCACGCCGCTCGCGACGACCTCCTCGCGGAACAGGTGCCCGGAGCCCGCGAACAGCGACCCGACCGCCTCCTGGATCCGCGCGCCGGCGCTGTCGAGCAGCCACACGAACGGGATCCGCTTGGTCAGCGCGAGCTCGCGCAGCCGGGCGACCTTCATCTCGCCGGTCATGCCCATCGAGCCGGCCATGACGGTGAAGTCGTAGGCGCAGACCGCGACCAGCCGCCCGTCGACCTTGCCGTACCCGGTGATCACGCCGTCGGCGGGCGCCTCCTTGCCCTCGAGCCCGCGCACCGAGTAGTGGATCCCGGCGTGGATGCCGAGCTCGGTGAACGTCCCCTCGTCGACGAGCCGGTCGAGCCGCTCGCGCGCGGTCAGCTTCTCCTGCGCGTGCTGGCGGGCGATCCGCTCCTCGCCGCCGCCGAGCTTGGCCTTGGCGCGCCGCTCGTGGAGATCCTCGACGAGCGGGCGCAGGATCGACTGGGGCTTGGTCGTCTCACCGGGCAAAGTGGGAAGTGAAACGTACCGCTTCCCACGTCGCCCCGGCTAAGGGTGGATGAACCACTCGCGCTGGACGTCGTCGTCCCACGCGATGTCGCCGGCCTCACGGTCGTACTCGTAGAGGTGCAGCCCGACCTTGTACCCGTCTCGCACCCAGCCGGTTCTCAGGCACGACGGGCAGGGCCTTCTTGGCCGTGCACTCGCGCACGTCGTAGGCCTCGTCGCTCGAGTAGCTGCTGCCGTCGCCGTAGTAGATCCTCATTCCAGGTAGGCGCCGAAGCCGTCGCCCGGGCACTTGTCGTCGAGCCGGCCCTGGAAGATCGCGCGGACCTTGACGGCGTGCTTGGTGTACTTGCGTTGCCAGCGCCAGGTGCCTGCGCGACGGCGTGGCCCTTGGTCTCCTGCGTCTTCGTCTTCCAGCTGATCTGGTGCGGCTTCGCCGCGGCGGGCGATCGCCGACACGGCGAACGCGACTCCGACGATCCCTGTGGTGAGCAGCGCTTTCCGTAGCATGCGCCGACCTGTACCGGGACAGAGGATCCTGAGCGCTCGGGCCGGGCCGATGAGTTCCGGGCGACGCGCGAGTCCTAGCTGCATGATCGCCCGCATCTGGAGCGGCACCGTCCGCACACCCGACGCCGATGAGTACGCCGACTACATCCGGGAGACCGGCTTCGCCGAGTACGGGACGACCCCGGGCAACCGCGGCGCGTGGTTGCTGCGCCGCGACGACGGCGAGACGGGGACCAGCGAGTTCATGACCCTGTCGCTGTGGGACTCGGTCGCCGCGATCCAGGCGTTCGCCGGCGACGACATCGAAGCCGCCGTGCTCTACCCCGAGGACGAGCGCTACCTCGTCGATGGCGGGACGCACATCCGCCACTACGAAGTCGCCGACGCGATCTCGCCCGCCGCCGGGTAGCAGGCAGGAGTCCACCGCCGCCGCGTCGAAAGCCGGACGGCCATGGCCCCGTCCGCGCGCGACGATCCCTACAAGGCGTTCAACTTCCTCGTCGAGATCGACGGGATCACCGTCGCCGCGTTCAAGCAGGTGGGCGGGCTCGCGAGCGAGACCGAGGTGATCGAGTACCGGACGGGGAGCGACAAGACCAGCACGGTCCGCAAGCTGCCGGGGCTGACGAAGTACGCCAACATCGTCCTCAAGCGCGGCGTCACGCAGGACCGGCAGCTGTGGAACTGGCGCAAGGCGATCGAGCAGGGGACGGCCGACCGCCGCAACGGCTCGATCGTCCTCCTCGACGACGAGCGCAACCCCGTCGTGCGCTGGCACTTCTCGAACGGCTGGATCGCGAAGTTCGTCGGGCCGGACCTGAACGCCAAGGCCGACGACGTCGCGATCGAGACGATCGAGATCGCCCACGAAGGCCTCACGCTCGACGACTGACGTGGACGACGACGGCGTCATCGTCGATGTCGTCTGCGAAGACGGGGTCCTCTACCTGGAGCTCGCCAATCTCGCGACCCGGCCGGCGCTCGCGGTGACCTGCACGTTCGACCCGCCGCTCGTCGACGCCGCCGGCCGCGACGTCTCGAAGCTCCGGCTGTTCCGCAAGATGCCGTTCCTCGGGCCAGAGCGCCGGGTGCGCACGCTGCTCGACTCCGTGCCGGGCTACTTCGGGCGCCGGGCGCCGGCCCGCACGGTCGTGTCCGTCAAGTACAAGCGGCCCGGCGATCGCAGCGCCGCGACCACGACGGTCACCCACGACCTCGCGGTCTACCGCGAGCTCGCGTATCGCACCCGCTGAGCGGGTCAGCCGTGCGGCGCGCTGCGGCGCCGGTGGGCGACGATCAGCAGCACCCCCGTGGCGAGCAGCGCGATCCCGAGTGGCTCCTCGGTGCCGACGACGACACCGCCGATGAGCGCGGCGACGGCAGCGGCCTGTAAGAGCCCGCGCGACACATCGACGGCCGGGCCGCCCAGCGCGGAACGGAGGCTGATCGGCGCGCCGATGCGGAGGACCGAGCGCTCGTAGATGCGCGCGGCGAGCCCGATCAGCAGGAACGTGGCCACGAGCTCGAGCGCGATCGCCGCGACGAGCCCGAGGGCTCCCATGTCGCCGAGCACGACGCGCGTCGGCACGACCATCGGCGCCAGCGGCGGGAGGAACGCGGCGATCTGTGCCCACGCACCATCGGGGTTGTCGATCGCGGCCATGGCGCCGATATAGGCGCCGATGATCAGGAGGTTGACGGGTGCCGTCGTGGCCTCGAGGTCCTCCTGGCGCGACACGAGTGCGCCGAGCGCCGCGTAGGCGACGCTGTAGAAGGCGAAGCCGAGCACGAACCACACGACCACCAGTGCCACGGTCTCCGGAGCGCTCGGCGGCAGCCCCTCGCCCCCGGTGATGCGCGCGCTGGCGAGGCCGGCGGCGCAGACGGCGGCGAGCTGCGCGACGCCGAGCGCGCCCACGCCAAGGACCTTGCCGGCCAGGAGCCGACGGGGAGGCAGCGTCGTCAGCAACAGCTCGATCACGCGCGAGGACTTCTCCTCGGTGACGCTCGCGGCGACCGCCTGGCCCGAGATGAGCAGCATCGCGAACAGAAGCAGGACGCCGACGCCGAGCATCCCCGTGTCGCGCTCACGGTCACGCGCATCCGGGTCGAGGACGTCCACCGGCAGCGGTCGCGGAGCGATCGCCTCGAGTGCCTGCTGCCGCGTGAGCCCGGCTTCCTGCAAGCGGGTCACGGCGGTCTGCCCGGCCAGCGCCCGCTGAGCGACCTGCACCGCTGCATCCGAGCGGGATTCCTTGACGATCAGCCGGTCGCCGACGATCGCGACGTCGACATCTCCCGCGCGCACGGCGCGCTCGGCCGCGGCGCGATCGGGGAGGCTGTGGATGCGCGTGTCGCGGCGCTCCGCGCGGTCGGCCAGCCGCAGCGCCGGCGCGACGGCGGCCGCGCGCGCACCGACCAGGCCGAAATCATCCGTGGGCGTCCCCTTGTCCGCGAGCGTCGCGGCGGCCGCGGCGGCGACGACGAGCACAAGCAGAATCGCGAACGACACGCGCATCGCGCGCGACCGCCATCGCTCGACGAGCTCGCGCCGAGCCACTTCGCGGATCGCGCGCCCGGCGCTCATGCCGCCACCAGGTCGCGGAACAGCTCGGCCAGCGTCGGATGCTCCTCGGCGAACCGGGTCACCCGGCCGGCGCGGCGCGCGGCGTCGAGCACCTGCTGCGAGTCGGCACCCGGTCCGAGCTCCAGCACGACGCCGTCCGCCAGGCGCTCGACGACCTCGACGCTCGCCAGCCCGGCGGTCCAGTCGTAGGCGGCGTTGCGCACCTCGGCCCGGACCAGCGGAGAGCCGCCCGCGCGCAGGTCCTCCACCGCGCCGCAGGCCACGAGGCGGCCGCGGTCGATGATGGCGACCGCCTCGCAGATGTGCTCGACCAGCTCGAGCTGGTGCGAGGAGAACAGCACCGGCACTCCCCGCGCCGCCTGTTCGCGCAGCACATCGGTCAGCAGGTCGCAGACGATCGGATCGAGCCCGGCGAACGGCTCGTCGAGCACGAGCAGGTCCGGCCGGTGCACGAGCGCCGCCGCGAGCTGCACCCGCTGCTGGTTGCCCTGCGAGAGCTGCTCGACCCGGGCATCGGCGCGGTCGCTCAGGCCAAGCCGCTCGAGCCACTCGGTCGCCGCCGCGCGCGCCGGCGCGTGCGCGAGCCCGTGCAGGACGCCGACGTACTCGAGGTGGTCGCGCGTGCGCATCTTCGGGTACAGCCCGCGCTCCTCCGGCATGTAGCCGATCCGCGCTCGTACACGCGCATCGACCGGACGGCCGTGCCACGCGACGGAGCCGGCGTCGGCGGCGATCAGACCGCAGACGATCCGCATCGTGGTCGTCTTACCGGCGCCGTTGCGGCCGACGAAGCCGAACAGGGTGCCGGGCGGGACCGAGAAGCTCAGCCCGTCGAGCGCGACGACATCGCCGAACGACCGGCGCAGGTCCGTGAGCTGGAGCGCCGCAGCCCCAGTAGCGGGAGCGACCACACCCATACAGCCAGTCTGGCGCCGCGTTCACGCGGCGACATCCGTACCGCCCCACACCGTTCGGTGTGGGTTACGCGCATCACGCAGGCTCGATCGCCGGGAACGTCCACGAGCCGTCGAGGATCTCGGCGCGCGGCCGGTACAGCCGGACGGTGTAGTTCCAGCCGTCCATGATCGGCAGGCAGTTGGGCCGGTCGTCGTCGCAGCCGCCGAAGTGCACGGTGACGGAGCCGTCGTCGTTCGGCTTCGCCGTGAGGTTGTTGACGCTGTAGGCGTCGCGGTCGTTCGGCTCGAAGTAGCCGTCGGCGTTGTAGACCGAGATCGACCAGAAGCCGTCGACCGGGACGTCACGCACCGTGAGGCTGTACTCGCCGGCGGAGACGCCGGGCTCCACGCCGAGGTAGCGCGCCTCGTTGTCCGGCAGGCCTCCCCAGCCGGCGGCGGTGCCCACCAGGTGGCGGATCGGGTCGACGTCGCCGCGGGCACCGAACGCGTGGTCGAAGCTCCCGAGATGCTTGGCGAGCTCGAGCAGCGCCTTCCGCGTCCCGTCCAGGGATGCCGTGTCGTAGTCCGTCGGCTCGAGCGGCTTCGCCGACGCCGCCTCGATCACGAGCTGGTCCTGGAGCGCGTTGACGGCGGCGACGTCGTCCGGATCGGCCGGGTCGACGAGGATCCGCGCCGCGACGGCGACCCACGGCGTCTCGAACTCGTCCACGGTCAGCCGGTGCTCCCCGGGCGCGTGGAGGATCCGGTTGATGTAGTGGTCCTGGTTGACCACCATCACCGAGACGTAGCGGCCACCACCGTCGGGGACGACGACGGTCGCGCCCGCCGAGATGTCGACGAGCGCGGCGCTGTACAGCGTGTCGCGGTTCATGCGGATCACGGGCTGATCGTCGATCGACGTGGGCGCCCGCCGGTGCTGGAGGCGGTTCACGCCGCCGGCCTCGGCCTGGAACGAGGCGAACATCCGGTCGCTCTCGGCCCGGACGAAGTTGTCGACGGTGACGGTCACGGGCATCGGCTCACGCTCCTCGACGCGCGAGCGTACACCGGCGCGGCGCCATCGGGCATGCTGTCGCGCATGGAGACGATGAGCGCGCTGGATGCCTCGTTCCTGCACGTCGAGGACGAGGTCAGCCACATGCACATCGGCTCGGTGGGGATCTTCGAGGGGCCGCCCCCGCCGCAGGACGCGATCGCTCGCCGCGGTCGCCGCGAAGCTGCACCTCGTCCCGCGCTATCGGCAGCACGTGCGGTTCCCGCCGCTCGCACTCGCCCGGCCGATCTGGGTCGACGACGCGCACTTCCACCTGGAGTACCACGTGCGGCGCACAGCGCTGCCCGCGCCCGGCGGCGACGCCGAGCTGCGCACGCTCGTCGGGCGCGTGATGGCGCAGAAGCTGGACCGCTCCAAGCCGCTGTGGGAGATGTGGGTCGCCGAGGGCCTCGGCGACGGCCGCTGGGCACTCATCAACAAGCTGCATCACTGCATGGTCGACGGCGTGTCCGGGACGGACCTGCTCACCGTGGTCTTCGACGACCAGCGCCGGCCGCCGCCCACCGACGCGCCGCCGTGGCGGCCGGCGCCGGAGCCGAGCACGCCGCGCGTCGTCGGATCGGCGCTCGCCCACCGCGCGAAGCTCCCGTACGACGGCGCGCGCGCCCTGTGGGCGGCGGCCCGCGGCCCCGTGGCGACCGCCGGCCGGGCGGCGGAGATCACGCGCGCGGTGACGAGCCTGCGCGCCCTGCTCCGCCCTCCGGCGGGGACGCCGCTCAACGGGCAGATCGGTCCGCATCGCCGGTGGGCCTGGGCGCGTGCACGCCTGGCCGACGTCAAGGCGATCCGCACCGAATACGGCGGCACCGTCAACGACGTGGTGCTCGCGGTCATCGCGCGCGGGTTCCGCGACCTGCTGACTGGCCGCGGCGAGGACGCCGACGCCCTTCTTGTCCGCACGATGGTGCCGGTGTCCGTCCGGACGGCCGCCGAGCGCGGCACCTACAACAACAAGGTCTCCGCCATGTTCGCGGACCTGCCGGTGGACGAGGCGGACCCGGTCGAGCGGCTCGCGCGCGTCCGCGCGCAGATGGAGGGCCTCAAGGAGAGCCACCAGGCCGTCGCGGGCTCGACGCTGACCTCGCTCGGCGGCTTCGCCCCCTCGATGCTGCTCGCGCTGGCCGGCCGCGTCGCCACCCGCACGCCGCAGCACTCCGTCAACACCGTCACGACGAACGTGCCCGGCCCGCAGCACCCGGTCTTCCTCGCCGGCCACCGGATGCTCGAGTACTTCCCGTTCGTGCCGCTCGCCGGCCACGTGCGCATCGGGGTGGCGATCGTGTCCTACGACGGAGCGCTGAACTTCGGCGTCACCGGGGACTACGAGACCGCGCCGGACATCCAGGTGCTGTGCGACGGGATCGAGGCCGGCATCGCCGAGCTGCTCCCACGCCCGGCCGCCACGGGGGCGCGCCGCCGGCGGGCCACGCCCGGCTCCCGCACTCGCTCGTAGAGCGCCCTGCCGCCGGTTGTGGCGCACGCCGGCGTTTGCGTTGGCGGTCTGCGGCATGCCCTCCCGGAGCACAGCTCGCAAGCTCGCCGTTGAGCGCTCCGGGAGGCCACGCCACAGCCCGCCCCCACACGCACCCGAGCCCGTCACCGCCGCACCTTCATCGTCCCCGGCCGGGAGGCGAGCAGCATCGGCCTGCCTCACTACGGGCTACCGCCACAGTCGCGAATCGGAATACCGAGCCCGGATCACCATCCATCGGCATCCGCCAGCGTGGTCATTCCGGGCTCTGATTCAACAATTCGCTGCTCCGCATGCAGGGCTCGCTACCCACGCTGACCGTCATTCGCTGCTGCTGATCGCGCAAAGGAGCAGTAACGCCGCTGGCTCGCCCGGATCGCTCCTCCTCGTCCATACCAGCGACGAGCGCGGCCAAGTTTCGGCCGCCTTCTACTCCGTCTCGTCGTTCATCGAATCGGTGACCGCCGGCCCGGTGCTGCCGCCGTAGGTGGCGATCTTGTACTCGGTCGCGACCAGCGACAGCTGCAACTCGCGGATCTGGCGGCGGATCGTGTCGCGGTGCTCGACCAGCATGTCCAGCCGCTCGGGCTCCGTCTCGGCGCCCTGGTCGACGAGCGTGACGTAGTGCTGCAGGTCGCGCATCGGCATCCCCGAGAGCCGCATCCTGGTGATGAACACCAGCCTGCGCTGCGCCGCGGTGTCATACACCCGGTAGCCGGACTCGTCACGATCGACGTGCACCAGCCCGACGCGCTCGTAGTAACGGAGGGTGTGTGGGGAGAGATCGAGCAGCTTGGAGACCTGGGTGATCGTCATCAACTCGGTCGCGTCGCCCGCGTCAGCGAGGCGATGGATAATCTCGATCGGCAGCGTCCCGTCGATCTCGGCGGTCTCACCGAGCTCGGTGAGAACCTTGGTCATCAGCTCATCGGTGGCCATCGCGTTCACACCGCCCTTGCTGATGGCGCCATGCCGGGGAAGTCGGCGCTGCGGGCCGTGTCGGCCCAGGCCCGTACCCCGGCGAGTTCCTGCTCATACGCGGCCGTGAGCCGCTGCACTGCCTCGGCGCCGAGCGGTAGCCGCAGCGGCACCTCCGGTGCGTGCGCAAGGTCGAAGAGGATCGTCGCTGCCCTTGCCGGGTCGCCCTCCTGGATGCCGTCGGCGCCGGTCATGTCGGCACGAACCGGGGCCAGGACCCGCTCGTAAGCGTCAAGCGACTTGGCCATGCCGAGGGAGTGACTGGTGTTGAAAGCGGTCCGGAAACGGGACGGCTCGACCAGCATCACCCTGATCCCGAACGGGGCGACCTCACCGGCAAGCGCCTCACTCCAGCCCTCCAGCGCGAACTTGCCGGCCGAGTAGGCGCCGACGCCGGGGAACGACCTGCGGCCGCCCTGGCTGCTGAGCTGGATGATCGTGCCGCTGCCGCGCTCACGCATCCCGCCCAGCACGGCACGGGTCAACGCCGCGGCGGCGAAGAAATTCAGCTCCACCAACCCCCGCAACTCGGCGAGCGAGACCTCCTCAGCCGCGCCGACGATCGCACGACCGGCGTTGTTGACCAACACGTCCGGCGCCCCGAGTCGCTCGCCGGCCGCCCGCACGACCCTCGCGACCGCATCGGGCTCGCGCAGGTCGGCGGTCACGACCGTCAACAACTCCCCGTAGCGGTCCATAAGGTCACCCACGGACTTCTCGTCGCGGACCGTTGCGACCACTGCCTCGCCCCGCGACAAGACCTCGGTCGTGAGAGCCCTCCCAAACCCCTGCGAAGCCCCGGTGATAAGCCAGCTCAACGGCCGTGAGCCGCCAAGCACAGTGATGTCTTCGTCGCTCATGTTCAGGACGCTAAAGGTTCGAGCGCACTCAAACGCAAGCCGCTACGGAGAATTTTTTCTTGAGCCCGTGACGCGCTCCGGGCGGCCCGTGGCGACCGCGACCATCCCGAGGTCCGGCGCCCACGAGCCGCTTGTGCTTCGGACGAGCCGCGGTAGTGCCCGTTCCGGCTGCGTAGGTCGATCTGGCTAGCAGGAACAGCGGGCGCCTCGACGAGGCGGGGCGCATCTGGTGTCGACCGATCGGCCGATCCTTGGGTGGCACCACAAGTTCGAGGAGGAACAATGTCTGAGCCGCTACTCGATCGAGCTGGCCGACCTCGATCGCCCGCGACGATGCCTGGCTTTCACGTCGGTCGCCCGCCGCGCAACAAGGGCGTGCGCTATCCGGCCGATCCGCCGACGGTCGAGGAGATCGTCGCCGTGATGAGCGCCGCCGGCGACCACCCCCACGGCCGCCGGCTACGCGCGCTGATCGTGATCCTGTGGCGCGCAGGACTTCGCATCCACGAAGCGCTCGCCCTGGCCGAGGGCGATCTGGATCCGCGCCGCGGCGCCCTGCTCGTGCGACGAGGCAAGGGAGGCCGACGTCGTGAAGTCGGTATGGACTCTTGGGGTGGGATGAGCTGCAGCCATGGCTCGAGCTCCGCGTGCAGCTGCCCGTCGGCCCGCTGCTTTGCGTGCTCAACGGTCCCACGCGCGGCCGCCAGTGGTCGTGTGCCGCTGCATGTGCGGAGCTGCGCAGCACCGCCGCGCATGACGGCGTCAGGCGACGCTTCGCGCCGCACCAGCTCCGCCACACGCACGCCGTCGAGCTCGCGCGCGAAGGCGTACCGCTGATCGTCATCCAACGCCAACTCGGCCACAGCGACCTCGGCATCACATCGGTCTACCTGCCGGGCATCGACAACGCCGAGATCATCGAAACCGTCCACTCACGACGCCAGCCCATGATCCCGGTCAGCAGATCCCTCGCAAGCTGATCGAGACGTACGAGGAGCTGCTCATCGCGCAAAGGAGAAGTGCCAGGCCGCGCGATGGCGGCGGTCGGCGGGGTCGCTGGCGCGACCGGTTCTCAGCCTGTCGGGGTCCACAGATCCCGAGCGGTGCATCCGGTGTCGCCCGCCAGTACGGTCGTGCCATGAGTGCACCGGCCTTCCGTACGATCATCGAGCCCTTCCGGATCCACTCGGTTGAGCCGCTGCGGATGACGACCCGGGCGGAGCGCCAGGCGGCTCTGACCGCGGCCGGATTCAACCTGTTCGAGGTGCACGCGAACGACGTGCTGATTGACTTGCTCACCGACTCGGGCACCGGCGCCATGAGCCGTGACCAGTGGGCCGCGATCCAGCACGGCGACGAGTCGTACGCCGGCTCGCCGTCGTACTACCTGTTCCGTGACGCCGTGCGCGAGTTGTTCCCGTTCGAGCATGTGATCCCCACCCACCAGGGCCGGGCGGCCGAGAAGATCCTGTTCAGCGTCCTGGCGGAGCCCGGGCACGTGGTGCCGAACAACACGCATTTCGACACCACCCGTGCGAACGTCGAGTACACCGGGGCGCAGGCCGTCGACCTAGTGATCGCGCAGGGCCTGGACCCGCAGGCCGACCATCCGTTCAAGGGCAACATGGACATCGAGGCACTGGACGCCCTGCTGCGCGAGCGCGCGGACGACGTCCCGGTGGTGTTCATGACGATCACCAACAACAGCGGCGGTGGGCAGCCGGTGTCGCTCGCCAACCTGCACGCGGTCCGCGAGGTATGCGACGCGTACCGTAAGCGGCTGTTCCTCGACGCCTGCCGCTTCGCCGAGAACGCCTGGTTCATCCACGAACGCGAGCCGGGCCAGGCGGACCGCGACGTAACCGACATCGTGCGTGAAATGGCATCGCTGGCCGACGGCATGACGATGAGCGCCAAGAAGGACCCGATGGGCAACATCGGTGGATGGCTGGCAATGGACGACGACGAACTGGCACGGGACTGCCGGAACCTTCTCATCCTCACCGAGGGGTTCCCGACGTACGGCGGGTTGGCCGGCCGCGACCTCGAGGCGCTCGCGCAGGGGCTGCGCGAAGCGGTCAACCACGACTACCTGCGATACCGAATCCGTTCGACCGGGTACCTCGGCGAGGCGTTGCAGCGAGCCGGAGTGCCGGTGCTGACACCGATCGGCGGGCACGCGGTCTACATCGACGCCCGGGCCCTGCTCCCACAGATCCCGCCGCTCGAATATCCCGGCCAGGCGCTCGCGGTCGCCCTCTACGAGGCAGGCGGTGTACGCAGCTGCGAGATCGGCACGGTCATGTTCGGCCGCCAACCGGACGGTTCAGAGGCGCCTGCACCACTCGACCTGGTCCGCCTGGCCGTCCCGCGCCGGACGTACACGCAGAGCCACATCGACTACGTGATCGAGGTCTGCGAGCACGTCGCCAGCCGGGCCGCCGAGCTGACCGGCTATCGGATCGTGGACGAGCCAAGGGCCCTGCGCCACTTCACGGCCACCTTCGAACCACTGAGCTGACCCAATCGCTGGCCGGACCGGTCGAGGTCGCGCTCAGAGTCGGCGAAGGTTCCGGCCGCCATCCGAACCGACCGACTTGTCATAGTGCGCGACGACAGGCGCGAACCAGGGAGGTTCCATGAATTTCAAGAGCCTGCAACGCAGGGCGAAGCAGCTGCTCGACAGGCGCGGCGGCACCGACAGCCTCAAGGCGGACGCCGAGGAGCTCAAGGACATCGCCAAGGGCTCCGGCAGCTTTACTGACAAGGCCAAGCGAGCTGGTGACGCCCTGAAGGACCCGGGTGCCAAAGGCCCCGACACGCCCGCCAGCCCGCGCTCGCCCGCCACCGACGAGCCCGCCTCGCCGGAGCGGAGCGCCGATCCGTCTCCCCCTCCCGCCGCATCGGAGTCCAACCATCCAGCCGGCGCCTGAACCGCTGCTGGACAACCGCTCCGCGGCAGCGGGTGAACGACCCCCCCGCACCATGCCTGCGCTGCAGCGACGCGGCTTGTCGCGGCATGAAGATGCTCATTGGAGGCTCTGTCCGGTCCGGCCGTAGCGTCGGGCGATCCAGGACAGGGCTTTGTCGGGAGAACGCAGGCGGGTAGGCCGGTTTGCGCGATGGGCTTCGAGCCCGGGCTTTTCGTTCGGCCGCGCCTGCGACTTGCCTGGTTGTGCCGGGGGCACGTATCGGTCATGCGCCGCTGGCGCGGACTAGCCGTCGGCGAGCTGCCCGGCGCTTTTGCACGACCTCATAGACGCCGCGCGAGGTCCGGGTCCCGCGCATCAGGATCTCGCGCAGGTCGTCGGACATCTCCTCCGGGCTCCCTGGTCCATGACCGCGTCGACTTTGCGGGCGTTGTCCTTGCTGTCGTGGAGGCCAATGCCGATCATCGTGCTGTTGTCGCGATCGATCAGCGTCATCGATCCGAGGTACCCGGCGAGCTGCTGGTCGAGCGCCTCGCCGTGCTGGTTGAACCACTCCGCGACCGGACCGAAGTGCTCGGCTGGCTCCCTTCGGAGGCTGTTGGGTGCGAGCGTCCCTCTCACAGCCAAGACGGCCGGACAACGCCTGAGCCACGGACAGCGAGCGCACGGACGCGTCGGCAGAGCCCTCGCCGGCTCAGCGCGCAACACGGGCAGCCAGGGCCTGAGCCGAGACAATAGCTCGACCGATCGGTCGCGCCACAGCGCAGCGATACTGAGCCCTGATGGCTTCCGTGTTGCCGCCATTTGTCGAGGCGCTGCCCGACGGTGTAGTCCGTGTGAGTCTGCCGACGCCGTTTCATGTAGGGCGCGTCAATTGCTACCTGCTGGTCGACCCGCCTGTCACCGTCGTTGACCCCGGCACCCTTCAGGCCGGCTCGATCGACGAGCTGGCGGCTGCGCTGGCGTCCAGCGGTCTCGGCTTGGGCGACGTGGAACAGATCGTCGTCACGCACGCGCACCCCGATCATTTCGGTGCCGCGGCCGCTATCGCCGCTCGCTCGGGCGCACGCATCGTGTGCGGTCTGCCCGAACGCGCGGGCCTGCTGGGGCCGAGCGACTCCCAACGGACACGCGAGCTTCTGGTTGGGCTCGGCGTGCCAGCAGCCGCGGCGCGATCGCTAGTAGCTGTGACCGACGCCGCGATCGAGCGCCTGGTGGGGTGGGCAGATCCTCGCGTCGTTATGGGTGTCCGGGATGGCGACCTCCTGACCGCGGGCGGTCGTCAGCTCGTGTGTGTGGTCAGCTTCGGGCACGCCGAGGGTCATCTGTCTCTGTGGGACCCAGCGGCCAGTGTCCTGTTCAGTGGCGATCATCTGTTGGCCCGCATCATCCCCGTCCCCAGCCTCGAACGCGGCGATCGCGCAGGCCGCCGGCACAGCTTGGTCGAGTACCTGGCCGGATTGCCACGCTTCGTTGCCTTCGATCCCACTGCGGTGCTCCCCGGTCACGGCCTTGCCTTCACCGAGATGGCCGTGCTGGAGGCCCGGCTGCGCTCCCACAGCCGCCAGCGGGCCGACGACATCGCGGCGATCCTTCTCGAACGGCCGGCGACGCCCTTCGAGATCGCCCGCCGACTGCAATGGCAACCAGAGGGGGCGAGACTGCTCGCGGGCCTCGCGCACGTGCAGGGGCATCTGGACCTTCTGGAAGAGACTGGCCGCGTCACCCCTGTCATCGCCGGCGGCCCGGCGCGTTACCAGCTGCGCGTCTGACCGCCGTCCGAGCGTCACCGGGCACTTAGGGCCGTCGACGAGGCGCGAGCCACCCGTCGATACGCGCCGAGCGACAACGACCGAAACGGAACGCGACCGTCGCCGTTGACATCGCGAGGCGTTCCGCGCAAACATCGTTTCGGATGGCGCGTGGCACCTCGCCGTCCCATCCTGTTCTCCTGTGCGCCGCCGGAGGGGACATGCCGAAGTACGCACTGTTTTTCACCTACACCCCCGATGCCTGGGAGGCGATGGTCGAGAACCCCCGAGACCGAGCGTCCCAGGCACGCGCCATCGTCGACGCGGCCGACGGCACGATGGAGGCGGTCTACTGGATGTTCGGACCCCACGACGGCATCTGCCTCTTTGACGCGCCGAGCCCGATTAACGCGGGAGCGATCAGCGTCGCCGTGGGCAGCACGGGGACCTTCAAGCACTTGGAAACACACGAGTTGCTCACCCAGGACCAACTGACCGAACTGCTGGCGACCGCTCGGGAGTGCAGGCGCCGGTATCAGCCCCCGGGGCGGCCGTGAACCGCATCGTAGGGCGCGGCGAACAGTGCACGAGAATCCATGCGCCGGCAGCGCAGTGCCGCTTTCGCGTGAGTCGGGTCGCCGGGGGCATCACAGCCCCCGGCTCCCTCAGATCCCGGCGTGACAGTCTCCCGTCACCGGGCTCTTCTGATCGGCCCTAGGACGTGCGGACCGCGCGCCAGTGTGTGAAGAGGCCTGGCTGTCTGGCGAACAGCCCGGCCAGCCACTTGCTGTAGCGCTTGTTGGTGCGCAGCCGCTTGTACTTCCGCCCAGCCCAGCGCCTCAAGTACGCGTTGACGCGCCGCAGGAGGGGGTACATCGCCGACCGGTAGAACCGGCCGTAGTAGTTGATCCACCCGGCGACGATGGGATTCAGCCATCGCGCGAGGTCGTCCAGCGTCAGGTCGGTGCGCCGATGGATCCGCATCGCGCGGAGCTCGGCGCTTTTTGCCTTCAGCGCCTCGGGGCTGATCGCGGGCAGAAAGCCGGTGAAACACCGGCCGTCTTTGGTGCGCGCCCCCCGTGCCCGAAAGGCGTACCCGAGGAAGGTGAACGAGGTGTGCTCGTGCGTTGCCCGGCGCTGACCGACCTTGCAGAAGACGATCCGCGTCTTGTCCGGGTGAAGCCTGAGCCCGACCTCTTGCATCCGCGCGGCGATCCGGTCAAGCACGTCCTCGGCCTGCCGCCGCGACGTGCAGTGCACGATCGCGTCGTCGGCGTAGCGCTCGAACGGGCAGCCCGGCAGGTTCCGGACCATCCAGGAATCGAACGCGAAGTGCATGAACAGGTTCGCCAGGATCGGCGAGACCGCCGACCCTTGCGGGGTTCCCTTACTTCGCTGCTCAAGGGCGCGGTGCGGGCGCGCGAGCGGGGCCGCCAGCCACCGCTCGACATACAACAGCGCCCAGCGGCAGTCGGTGACCGCCTTGACCGCCCTGATCACGAGGTCCCACGGCACCTCGTCGAAGAACTTCTGGACATCGAGATCGATCACCCAGTCGTACTTCCAGCACCGTTGCCGACACGCCGCGATTAGGAACGATGGGCTGAACTGGCCCCACTGCGATGGCTTGAACTGGCCCCACCTCCGTCCGATCGTGGCTTGACGGTTGGCGCTCATCTTGAGCGCGGATCGGGGGCACGGAGAGAGTGGGTTCCAGAGTGGAGCAGTTCGAACAGATCAGGCGTGACCGTGATCGCGAGGGCCTGTCGATCCGGGCGTTGGCGGAACGGCATGGCGTTCACAGGCGGGCGGTGCGTCAGGCGTTGGCGTCGCCGTTGCCGCCGGCGAAGCGCGCGCCGGTGAGCAGGCCGGCGCCGAGGCTGGGCCCGATCGGGCGGTGATCGACGAGTGGCTTGAGGCCGATCGGGTGGCGCCGCGCAAGCAGCGCCACACGGCGAAGCGGATCTATCGGCGCCTGGTCGACGAGCACGGCGCTGATGTCGCCGAGGTGACTGTCCGGCAGTACGTGCGTGAGCGCAAGCGGCAGTTGGGGTGGCCGGTCGGGGACGTGTTCGTGCCGCAGGTGCACGCGCCGGGCAGGGAGGCCGAGGTCGACTGGGGCGAGGCCGTGGTTGAGCTGGGGGGCGTGCCGACGACGGTGCATCTGTTCGTGATGCGCGCCTCGTTCTCGGGCGCGGCGTTCTGTCAGGCGTCGCTGGTCGAGACCCAGCAGGCGTTCCTTGAGCTGCACGTGCAGGCGTTTGAGTGGTTCGGCGGCGTGTTCGCGGCGATCCGCTTCGACAACCTCAAGTCGGCGGTCAAGAAGGTCCTGAAGGGCCGCCGGCGGATCGAGAGCGATCGGTTCGTCGCGCTGCGGTCGCACTATTTGTTCGCGTCGCAGTTCACGACCCCGGGCATCGAGGGGGCGCATGAGAAGGGCGGCGTCGAGGGCGAAGTCGGCCGCTTTCGCCGCAACCACCTGGTCCCGGTCCCGCAAGTCGCTGACCTCGCCGAGCTCAACGCGCTGCTGCTCGCGGGCTGCGAGCGTGACCTCGACAGGCGGATCGACGGACGGGCGGGGACGGTCGGCGAGGCGTGGGCCACGGAGCGGCCGCTGCTGGTCGCGCTGCCCGCCGAATCATTCGACTCGGCCGAGGCCGCGGCGCCGCGCGTGGATCAGAAGTCGCTGGTCACGATCCGCCAGAACCGCTACTCGGTCCCGGTCGCGCTCGCCGGGTTGAAGGTCAGCGCGCGTGTCGGCGCCCGCGAGATCACGATCAGCCACGGCGGCCTGGAGGTCGCGCGCCATGAGCGGTTGCACGGCAAGTTCGGCACCGCGGCGCGGCTCGACCACTACCTCGAGCTGCTGGTCCGAAAGCCGGGCGGCCTGGAGCACTCGGTCGCTTTGGCCCAGGAGCGCGGCCGCGGCGCCTGGCCGGCCTGCTTCGACGAGCTGTGGGCGGCGCTGGCCGCCCGCTACGGCCGCTCAGACGCCGCCCGGCAGATGGTCGACGTCGTGCTGCTCTGCCGCGACCACGGCCCGGACGAGGTCGCCTTGGCGGTCCGCGGGGCGCTCACGGCGGGCGCGATCGACGGCCGCGCGGTCGCGGTCCTCGCCCGCCGCGCGCAGAGCACTACGCCACCCGCGCCGGCGCCGCTGACTGGCCTCGAGCCGCGCTTGGCGGCGCACGAGCGGCCCGCGCCGAACCTGACCGACTATGACCAGCTGCTCGGAGGCACGCGATGACCGCCACGACCCGCAACGCGCAGACCGCCGCGTTGGAGGCGCTGATCGAGGCGCACGCGATCGAGCTCAAGCTCCCGACCGTCCGCCGCCGCTACCGCGCGCTCGCCCAAGAAGCCACGCGCGAGCAGCAGACGCCGGTCGCCTACCTCGCCGCGCTGCTAGAGGCCGAGATGGCCGAGCGCGCCGAGCGCCGCGAGAAGCGCCGTCTGATCGACGCCCGCTTCCCCGCCATCAAGCGCTTGCAGGACTTCCGCTTCGCCGACAACCCCAACGTTCCGCAGGCGACGATCGCGGCCTTGGCCGAGGGCTCCTGGATCGACGACCGCGAGAGCGTCATCTTCATCGGCGACAGCGGCACGGGCAAGACAATGCTGGCGACGGCTTTGGCGGTCTGCGCCTGCCACCAAGGCCGCCGCGTCCGCTTCACGACGCTCGCCGGCCTTGCCAACGAGCTCCAAGAAGCCCAGGGCAGCCGCGAGCTCGCGCGTGTCGTCGGCCGCTACGCGCGCACCGAGCTCGTTGTCCTTGACGAGCTGGGCTACCTCGCGTTGCCCGACGGCGCCGCCGAGCTCGTCTTCCAGGTCCTCTCCGAGCGCCATGAACGCGGCAGCCTGATCGTCACCACCAACCTGCCGTTCGGCGAATGGACGAAGGTCTTCCCCGACCCCAGGCTCGCGAAGGCCGTCGTCGACCGCCTCACCCACCGCGCGCACATCATCGACACCGGCAACGAGTCCTGGCGCTTCCGCCACGGACTGCGCAAGAAGGGCGGCCGACCCCCCGCCAAATGACGCACGCGAGCGCCTATCGCCGCTCCACCTCGCCCTACGGGCGCGGCTCCGCGACGACAGGCGCTCGGCATCCCACCACGAGCATCAGGCAACATCAACCAGACAACACAACCGACGCGAGGCGGGGCCACTTCAAACCATCGCGCCGGGGCCAACGCAAGCCATCGTTTTCACGCGATCGCTTGGTGGGCCGACTTGCGCGGCCGGTAGCCATAGGAGTCCGGGTGAAACCTGTGGTCCGCCCGGGCCTCCAGATGCATGGCCACGACCGTCTGCGCGACCCTGTCGGCGATCGTCGGCACGCCCAGCACGCGGACACCCGAGCCGTGCGGCTTGGGGATCTCGACCGCCTTGACCGGGGGCGGGAAGTACGACCCCGAGCTCATCCGGTTCCAGATCTTGTAGAGGTTGTCCCCAAGATCGGCCTCGAACGCCTCGAGATCCTGCCCATCCACCCCTGGCGCGCCCTTGTTGGCCCTGACCCGCCGCCACGCCTCCCAGACCATCACCTTGGGAATCACAAACGGCTTGTCTTCGGGCATTGGCATGTTCGCTCGCTTCCTCCCGAGACCTGAGCCCCGGTTGTTCGATCGGACATTCCTGATCAGCCGACCCCTTGGCTCCACCGCCACCCCAGCAAGCAGCGGCTTCACGGCTACTACGGGCCGGTCCGCCAGCGAGCGCCGCGTCGGTACTCAATGCCTCCGGTGTCTGCCGTTGGCAGGCTCCCTCTCGCGACCTTGGAGGCCTACAACCCCGGTCGCCATATCGACGCTCGCCTTCTCACGTTCCGTGCAAGAGCCGCAGACCAGGCTCACGCCGCCTTCACGCCGGGCACCGCCTGGCCAGTCATCGGGACACCCACCAGGCTCATCACGGGAGAACAGCCAGACCCCCCGCTTTCGATGCCACCTCGATTACGCTAACGACGCTTCAACAGCGCACCCCCACCCGGTCTCCCGGGCGAGCGCTTTCTGGAACGTCTTCCTGGTCCCCACCTGACGCGTCCAAGCGCGCCTTCTCCCTGTCGCTCACCACGACGGTCTTCAGCCAACGCAGCACAGCGTGGTTTGACGCCTCCCCCCGAAGGGCGACGCCGGAGGGCCAACAAGCCTCCATCTCTCGCACAGCACCGCCTCTATGAAGATCGCCTACATCAATCCTCCTTCAGCGTTCGTGACACACGGCTGTCGCATAAGTCGGGTGCCGTCCGGGTCGGTTTAAGACGATCTGGTGATGGGACAGCGCTTCGTCGCGTGCGACCGTGAGCAGTCGTTTCTGATGCCGCCCGACGTTCGCGAGTGGCTGCCGGAGAATCACCTGGCGTGGTTCGTGATCGACGCCGTCGGCGAGATGAACCTCGACGCGTTCTACGCGGCCTACCGGCTTGATGGGCGCGGCGCGGCCGGCTTATGACCCGGCGATGATGGTCGCGCTGTTGCTCTACGCCTACGCGCGCGGGATGCGGTCGTCGCGGGTGATCGAGCGGGCGTGCTCGGAGGACGTCGCGTTTCGGGTGATCGCGGCGCAGCAGCGGCCCGATCACGCGACGATCGCGCGGTTCGTCGAGCGCCATCAGCAGGCGCTGGCGGGCTTGTTCGGCGAGGTGCTGGCGCTGTGCGCGCGGAGCGGGCTGGCGCAGGTCGGGGTGCTCGCGGTCGACGGCACGAAGGTGCAGGCCAACGCGAGCCGCAACGAGAACCTCGACTACGAGCAGCTCGCGCGCGAGATCGTCGAGGAGGCGATCGCCACCGACGCCGCCGAGGACGAGCGCTACGGCGAGCGCGCGGCGACGAGCTGCCGCCGGAGTTCTCGACCAGCGCCGGCCGGCGCGGCTGGCTGCGTGAAGCCAAGAAGCGGCTGGAGGCGGGAGCGCGTCGGCGAACACGCAGCCGGTGCCGCGCGATCGCCCAAAGCGCGTCAAGCAGGCCAAGCGGCGGCTGGACGAGGAGCTCTGGACTGAGGTCCGCGCCAACCAGGCCTACGAGGCCTGGCGGGCACGCGGCATCGCACGCGGACGGGTCGCGCGGATGGCGCCCGGCATGACCAAGCCCTACACGCCGCCGGCGGTCCCGGAGGGCCGGATCAATCTCACCGATCCGGACTCGCAAGGTCGTCAAGGGCGCTGCGCGGATGGATCCAGGGCTACAACGCCCAGGCGGTCACCAACGAGCACCAGATCGTCGTTGGCCGCCGAGATCGCGACCGTCGGCGCCGACTTCGGGCACCTGGAACCGATGCTCGACGCCGCCCAGCACGAACTCGCACGCGGCCGGGGTCGATCGAGACGCCCGAGGTGCTGCTGGCCGATGCCGGCTACTGGCACGGCGAGCAGATGGAGCGCATCGTCGATCGCGGCGTCCAGGTGTTGATCCCGCCCGACACCAGCCGCAAACGACCATCCCGCCGCAACTGGGACGGCGGCCATTACGACTTCATGCGCCGCGTCCTCGCTTCCGAGCGCGGCGGCGAGCTCTACCGCAAACGCCAGCCAATGATCGAGCCCGTGTTCGCGCAAATGAAGTTCAACCGCGGCCTGGACCGCTTCAGACGCCGCGGCCGCGGCGCCGTCCGCACCGAATGGCGACTGATCACCGCCACCCACAACCTCCTCAAGCTCCACCGCCACGCCCTCGCGGCCGCCTGACGGCGGCCGCCGGGCCGCCACCCGTTCGCGCCGGTCGAAATCTCACCCCTTCACGGCTGACGCCGAGCGCCGCAGGACTTACGCGACAGCCAAGCGTGAACGGAGAAGTCGCCGGCGCGGATCGCGGACCGTCGAATGAGGTGGGCCCTGCATGCGGAGCAGCGAATTGTTGAATCAGAGCCCGGAATGACCACGCTGGCGGATGCCGATGGATGGTGATCCGGGCTCGGTATTCCGATTCGCGACTGTGGCGGTAGCCCGTAGTGAGGCAGGCCGATGCTGCTCGCCACCCGGCCGGGGACGATGAAGGTGCGGCGGTGACGGGCGCGGGTGCGTGTGGGGGGCGGGCTGTGGCGTGGCCTCCCGGAGCGCTCAACGGCGAGCTTGCGAGCTGTGCTCCGGGAGGGCATGCCGCAGCCCGCCAACGCAAAACGCCCGCGAGGCGACGTTGAGCGAGCTCGTCGGCTCGGTTGACGGGGTGCGAGACCAGCGCCGGCGTGCCGGAAACCGGGCGATCGCGGTGAGGCGCGCAACCTTCGCCTCGCGCGCGTGTCATGGACGGTCATGATCAGTCGTCGCCTCACCGTCTTCGCCTGCGCCGTCGCCCTCGTCGCGGTCGCGCTTCCCGCCACCGCTTCGGCGAAGGGCAACCCGTACACCGCCGAGCAGGTCTGCGGCTCGGGCTTTCACAAGATCGACAGGCACCGGCTGTACTCCGGCAGCAGCCACACGACGCTGCTGGCCGCCACGTTCCTGCTCTACAACGGGTCGCACCGGCAAGAACTGCGCGGTCACGATGAAGCGCCGCTTCATCGGCACGCCGACCTACACCACCGTCTCGCTCAAGGTGAAGGGCAAGAAGCGCCCGTGGGTGGTCGACTACGGCAACTTCAAGTACTACGCCGGGCCGGTCTACCGGAAGGCTCCGGGACGTTGCGTGCGCTGGGGCGCGACGGTCAAGACCCCGTTCGGCGAGGACAGCTACATCAGCCCGTTCGGCCACTGCAACTGACCCAGCCGCCCCGGCGGGCACGTGCAGAGCTCATCGGCAGTGGGTGAGCCGCCGAGCCGGCGCTAGCGACGCGCCAGCTCGGCCTCCAGGAGCCGACCCGCGGCAAGTACCAGCGCGTCGTGACCCGGCCGGCCCATGAGCTGGACGGACGCAGGCAGGCCGTCCTCGGCCGCGCCGCACGGGAGCGCGAGCGCCGGGCCGCCGACCGCGTTCCACGGGAAGGTCAGCGACAGCATGCGGCCGCGGAGCTTGATGTCCCCCACGCCCGACGGCGGCGCCACCCACGGGATCGTGGGCGCGACGAGCAGCGTCGAAGTCCTCCATCAGCGCGGCCACGCGCTCGCGGTAGAGCTCGCGCAGGCGGCGGCCCTCCTCCGCCTCCGCGTCGGTGATCTTCTGCGCGTTGCGCATCTTCTCCGCCACGCTCGGGCCGTACTGGGCCTCGTGGTCGCGGAACAGGTCCGCGTGGACCTCGACGAGCTCCCGCGCGAAGCCGGCGTAGACACCGTCGGCCAGAGGCAGGTCGACGGGGCGGGCCGAAGGGAAGTGCGCCGCGGCCTCGCGCACGCGCGCGGCCACCAACGGGTCGGCGTGCTCGGTCCAGACGACGCCCACGCGCAGGTCGGCCAGCGAGTCGAGCGACGCCCGCGAGTAGCCCGGCGCCATCGCCTCCATCATGCGCTCGCAGCCGTCGACGTCGCGGGCCATCGGGCCGGCGGTGTCGTAGGTCGGCGCCAGCGGCCAGCAGCCGTCGATCGGCACCGCGTCGAACGTGACCTTCAGCCCGACCACGCCGCAGCAGGCGGCGGGGATGCGGATCGAGCCGCCGGAGTCGCTGCCCAGCGCGGCGTCCACCAGGCCGGCCGCCAGCGCGGCGCCGCTGCCGCCGCTCGAGCCGCCCGCCACGCGCCCCGGGGCGATCGGGTTCGGCACCCAGCCGTAGTGGTCGTTCTCGGACGTGATCCCCCACGCGAACTCGTGCAGGTTGGCCTTGCCGGTCATCCGGTAGCCCGCCGCCGTCAAGAGCTCCACGGACGCGGCGGTCTTGTCCGGCACGTGGTCGCGGAAGATCGCCGACCCGTAGGTCGTCCGCACGCCTGCGGTGTCGAAGAGGTCCTTGACGGCCAGTGTCGGGCCGTCGCCGGGCGCGGGCTCGACCTCCGTGATGAAGATGCTCACGCGGCGAGTTGTACAGGCTGCGCCGCGGCGTGCTCCAGTGCCAGTCCCAGGAACGCCTTGGCCGCCGGCGGCTGCCGGCGGTCCGTGCGCCAGACGAGCGCGATCGGCCACGTCACCGGGTCGGGCCGGAACGGGCGCAGCACCACGGCCGGGCCGGGGAGCTCGGCGATCGAGCGCGGCAGCACCGCGACGCCGAGGCCCGTCGCGGCCAGCGCGCGGACCGCGCTCATCTCGGTGCACACGAACGCGTTGTGCGGCTCCATGCCGCGGCGGCCGATCGTGGTCTCGAACCGGCGCCGGAGGGCCGAGTTCTCGCGGTAGGCGATCAGGTCCTGCTCGATGACCTCCTCCCACGTCACGTCCGACTGCTCCGCGAACTCGTGCTCGGGCGAGGCGATCACGACGAACTCCTCCTCCCAGAGGAGCGTGCCGGCGAACTCCGAGCCGATCGTGTCGGGGTCCACCGAGGCGAACGCGCAGTCGAGCTCGTCGGAGCGCAGCATCGTGAGCATCTCGTCCTGGGTGTCCTCGACCATGTGGATCGCGACGCCGGGATAGCGCTCGCGGTACTCGGCGAGCACGCCGTAGAGGTCGTACGGGCCGAACGGGTAGATGCCGCCGATCCGGACCGTGCCGCGCATGACGCCGGTGAGCGCCTCCATCTCGCCCTGCATGTCGTCGAACTCGGCGAGGACCCGCTTGGCGTGGGCGAGGATGACCTTGCCCTCCTCGGTGAGCTCGACCGAGCGGCTGGAGCGCCGGAAGATCTGGATGCCGATCTCGGCCTCGAGCCGGCTCAGCTGCTGCGAGATCGCCGACTGCGCGAGGAACAGCTCCTCGGCGGCCTTCGTGAACGAGCGATGGTGGGCGACGGCGACGATCGTGCGCAGGTGGCGGAGCTCCATGAATCCATGGTGCGCGCCGTCTACGAAGAAGTCAAAGTCACGTTCCGGAAGCCATCGATCACGTGGCGTGATGGATCGGCAGCAGCCCGGCGACCGTCTCCGCGTGGCCGGGATCCTCGAGCGCCGTGACCTCGAGGCCCACCAGGCGGCCATCGTCGGCCAGCGCGCGCAAGACGTCGCGCACCTCGTCCAGGGCGAGCCCGCCGGGCACCGGGAACTGCACCGGCATGACCGAGGGATCCAGGCCGTCGACGTCGAGGTGCACGTACACCGGCCCCTCAGAAGGGACGCCGGTCTTCACGCCCGCGGCCGCGACCTCCTCGCGCTCGCCGGGATCGAGCTCGCGGACGCCGAGGAAGTGCACCGCCTCCGGGTCGATCGTCGCCGGCCAGCCGGCGTCCCAGCGCCCGCACGCGGCGCCGAGGCACATGCCGCCGAGGAAGCCGCTCGGCGTCGTCTCCGGGGTGTTGAAGTCGCCGTGCGCGTCGATCCAGAGCACCCGGACACCGGGGATCCGGGCGGCGACGGTGGGAAGCGTGGCGATGCAGATCGAGCAGTCCGACGCCGTGAGCACCGGCAGCTCGGCCTGGTCGAGCGCCGCCGAGATCTCGGCGGCGGCGGCCTCGAGCACCGGCTGCGCGTCCGGCAGGTCCTCGCTCCAGTCGCGCGGCCGCCCCGGCTCTCCAGACCCCACGATCCGCCCGTCGAGCAACCGCGCCAGCGCCTCGGCCCCCTGACCGGCGCCGTCCGTGCGGTCGGACGTCCGGCCGCGGAGACAGGTGACCCTTATCTCCCGGTCCATTCCGGGTCCCGCTTCTCGAAGAAGGCCTTCACGCCCTCCTGGATGTCCTCGGTGGAGAACGCGATCGTGAGCTGCGCGTGCAGGAACTCCAGGGCGTCCTCGAGCGCCATGTCCTTCGCGCGGTACAGCGCGTCCTTGCCGAGCCGCATCAGCACCGGCGACTTCGCGGCGAGCTTGGTCGCCCAGTCGCGCACCGCCGCGTCGAACTCGTCGGGCGGCACGACGCGGTTGACGATCCCGATCCGCTCGGCCTCGACCGCCGAGATCTGCTCGCCGAGCAGCAGCAGCTCGGTCGCCTTCTTGCGCGGCACGTTGCGGTAGATCAGCGCGAGGATCATGAACGGGAAGACGCCGACATTGATCTCCGGCGTCCCGAAGCGGACGCCTTCGCGGGCGATGACCAGGTCGCACGCGAGCGCGAGCCCGAGCGCCCCCGCGAGCACATGTCCGTTGGCGGCGCAGATCGTCGGCTTGCCGAGCTCGCCGATCATCCGGAACAGGCGCGGGAAGCGGTCGGTCCCCCAGTGCTTGTGCACGAGCGGCGCCTCGGCGGCAAAGCCGGCGAGGTTGCCGCCGCTGGAGAACACCTTCTCGTGCGTGGAGGTGAGCACGACGCAGCGCACCGAGTCGTCGTCGCGCGCCATCTCGAACGCCTCGATCAGGTCGTCGAGCAGCTCGTCCGAGAGCGCGTTGCGCGTCTCGGGCTGGTCGAGCGCGATCGTGGCGACGCGGTCGGCGACCTCGTAGCGGACAGTGGGCGGCATGGGCGCGGACGTTATCGCGCGTGAGCGGTTGCGGCAGGAAGTGGGAAGTTCTACTGTCCACTTCATGGCCGCCACGGACGTCTTCAAGCCCGATCACGCCGCGTCGAGGCGGCACTTCATCTTCACCGAGGAGCACGAGGCGCTGCGGGAGTCGATCCGCGCGTTCGTGACGAAGGAGCTGCGCCCGCACGCCGACGAGTGGGAGGAGACGACCTTCCCCGACTCGGTGTTCCGGCGGATGGGCGAGCTCGGGCTGCTCGGGCTCTCCTATCCCGAGGAGTACGGCGGCCAGGGCGGCGACTACTACTGCAACCTCGTGCTCGCCGAGGAGATCGTGCACTCCAACTGCGGCGGCCTGTGCATGGGCGTCGCGGTGCACACGGACATGGCGACGCCGCCGGTCCACATCTTCGGCACCGAGGAGCAGAAGCAGGAGTACCTCGTGCCCTCGATCCGCGGCGAGAAGATCTCCTGCCTGGGCATCACCGAGCCCGACGCCGGCAGCGACGTCTCGGGCATCAAGACCCGCGCGGTGCGCGACGGCGACGAGTGGGTGATCAACGGCTCGAAGACCTACATCACCAACGGCCACCGGTCCGACTTCATCGTGCTGGTGACCAAGACCGACGCCGACGCCGGCTACGACGGGTTCACGCTGTTCATCGTCGACATGGACCTGCCCGGCGTGATCCGCGAGGAGCGGCTGCAGAAGCTCGGCATGCACGCGTCCGACACCGCGCTGCTCGCGTTCCAGGACGTGCGGGTGCCGCACAGCGCCGTCCTCGGCGAGATCGGCAAGGGCTTCTACCACATCATGTGGGAGCTCCAGGGCGAGCGGCTGATCGGCGCCGCGGGCGCGGTGGCGAGCGCCCAGGCGGTGTTCGACAAGACGCTCCAGTACGCGAATGAGCGGCAGGCGTTCGGGCGGCCGATCGGCAAGTTCCAGGTGACCCGCCACAAGTTCGCCGAGATGGCGACGAAGATCGAGTCGGCCCGCCAGCTCACGTACACGACCGCCTGGCGGTTCGCCAACGGCGAGTACCCGGTGCGCGAGATCTCGATGGCGAAGCTGTACGCGTCGCGGATCGCCTGCGAGGTCGCCGACGAGTGCCTCCAGATCCACGGCGGCGCGGGCTACATGAAGGAGTACGGCATCGAGCGCGTGTGGCGGGACCTGCGCCTGAACCGGATCGGCGCGGGCACCGACGAGATCATGCTCGATGTGATCGGGCGATCGTACGGTCTGTGAGCAGGTCGGCCTCGATCACGAGGTCGACGAGGACGGCGGCGACCTGCGGGTCGAACTGGGAGCCCGCGCCGCGCTCGAGCTCGGCCACCGCGCGCTCCACCTCCATCCCCGGGCGGTAGATGCGCGACGAGGTCATCGCCTCGAGCGCGTCGGCGCAGTGCAGGATGCGGCTCTCGAGCGGGATCGCCTCGGCGGCGAGCCCGTCCGGATAGCCGCGGCCGTCGAAGCGCTCGTGCAGGTGCATGACCCAGGTGGCGATCTCCTCCAGGCCGGCGCCGGCGATGATGTCGCGGCCGAGCTCGGAGTGCCGGCGCATGACGGCGAACTCGTCGGCGTCGAGCTTGGCGGGCTTGAGGAGCACGGCGTCGGGGATGCCGATCTTGCCGACGTCGTGCAGCACGCCAGCGGTGCGCAGCAGCTCGAGCCGCTCCTCCGCCACACCGAGCGCGCGGCCGAGCTCGGCGGCGTAGCGGGCGACGCGCTGGGAATGCGAGTGCGTGTAGCCGTCCTTGGCGTCGACCGCGCGGGCGAGGGCATGGACGGTGTTGACCAGGCCGGCGCGCAGGTTGCGCTCGGCGGCCTCCTCGGCGGACAGGGCGAAGTCGATCGCCTCGGAGTAGACGAACGTGCGCGCCTTGCCGTGCGACTTGGCCCAGTACATCGCGCCCTGGGCGAGGTGCAGGAGCTCGTCCTGCAGCGTGCCGTGGCGGGGGAACGAGACGATGCCGGCGCTGAAGGCGGTCTCCACGCGCGTGCGGATGCGGTCGACGATCAGGTCGGCGGTCGCGACGTCGGCGTTGACCAGCGCGAGTATGAACTCGTCGCCGCCGACGCGGCCGCAGACGTCGCCGGCGCGCAGCTCGTCGCGCACCGCGGCCGCGACGGCGCGCAGCGCCTCGTCGCCGACCGCGTGCCCGGCGAGCGTTGATCGTCTTGAAGTCGTCGAGGTCGAGTGCCACGACCGACACCGGGTACCCGCCGCGCTCGGCACGGCGCAGCTCCTCGGCGAGGCGCTCCTGGAAGGCGCGATGGTTGAGGAGGCCGGTGAGCGGGTCCTTGAGCGCCTCGAGCAGCGCGTCGGCCATGCGGTCGAAGTCGCGCGCAGGGCGCCGATCTCGTCGCGACCGCCGAGGTTGGTGCGGGCGGCGCTGTCGCCGTCGCGCAGGCGGTTGGCGACCGCGCGGACGTGGTCGAGGCGGCGGACGACGGTGCGGCCGAGCAGCAGGCTGACGAGGCCGCCGAGGATCAGCGCGGCGGCGATGCTCAGCAGCGCGAGGATCCTGCGGTCCCTGGCGCGGGCGTGGTCGAGCGCGGCGAGGTCGTAGTGCAGCTCGAGCAGGGCGTCGGTGCCGACCGGGTGGCGGATCTCGGCCTCGTGCCCGCTCGCCTGGCCGCCGGCTTCGGCCACCTGCGCGCGGCCGCGGGCGTCGTGCCACGACACGGCGATCTTGGTGAGGTGCGGGTTGAGGTCGTGCAGACGCTGCACCCGCTCCTGCATCAGCTGCGCGTCGGCCAGCTCGCTGGCGTCGAACCCGTCCTCCCACGTCGTCGCGATCGCGGTCAGCTCGGCGCGGGCGGCGCGCTCGTAGGCGTCGTCGACCGAGCCCGCCGATGCGCTGATCATCACCGCCGCGAGCACGAGGACGCCGCCGAGGACGAGGGCGGCGATGCGGGCACGGAGGCCGGTGAGCGGGTTCAGGCGGCGCACCGCGTGCTATTTCGGCCAAACGGGTGCCGAAATTGACTGATGTTTGTCCAGGGCCGGGCGGTAACCGTTCACGCGAGCGCACGAGGCGTTTCGTGCCGACGCGCGCGCGTTCGTGCGCGAGAGACTGCGGCCGTTCGCGGACGAGTGGGAGGCGGCCGGCTGGTTCCCGAACGAGGTGTTCGGCGAGCTCGCGGAGCGGGGCTGGCTGGGGCTGAAGTACGGCGGCGAGTGGGTCGCCGACGCGGTGCTCACCGAGGAGCTCGCGCGCTGCGGCTCGGGCGGCGTGGCCGCCGGGATCGGCGCCCATGTGCACATCGCGACGCCGCCGATCTTCCGTTTCGGGACGGACGCGCAGAAGGCGCGCTGGCTCGAGCCCGCCCTGCGGGGAGAGCGGATCGGGGCGCTGGCCATCACCGAGCCCGACGCGGGATCGGACGTCGCGTCGGTCCGCACGCGGGCGACGCGGGTCGACGGCGGCTGGCTGGTGAGCGGGGCGAAGACGTTCATCACCAACGGCGTCCGCGCGGACTTCTACGTGACCGCCGTGCGGACCGGCTCGGCCGGGCACGGCGGGCTGTCGTTCCTCGTGCTCGAGCGCGGCGACGGGCTCTCGGCGTCGGCGTTGGGCAAGCTCGGCTGGCGCGCGTCCGACACCGCCGAGCTCGCGTTCGACGAGGTGTTCGTGCCCGACGAGCACCTGCTCGGCGAGGAGGGCCGCGGCTTCTACCTGATCATGGCCAACTTCCAGTGGGAGCGGCTGGTGATGGCGCTGGGCGCGGTCGGCGCGATGCGCCGCACGATCGAGCGCGTGGTCGGCGAGGTCTCCGGCCAGGCCGCGCGCCACCGCATCGCCGACCTCGCCACCCGCGCCGAGGCCGCGACCGCGATGACCTACCACGCGCTGCGCCTCTACCTCGGCGGCACCGACGCCATCCGCGAGGTCACGATGGCCAAGCTCGCCACCCAGCGGCTGAACTTCGAGCTGCAGGACGAGTGCCTGCGGCTGGTCGGCCCGGACCGCGAGCTCGAGCGCGCGGTCCGCGACGCCCGCCTCGGCCCGATCGGCGGCGGCACCGACGAGATCATGCGCGAGATTCTCGGGCGTTCGCTGTGACGCGCTCTCCGGGACCGGCGTAAACCCCGGCTGGGTAGGGCGGCTGGGGAGTGGGCCGCGTGGCGAACTTTGTCCGTTTAGGTGCCCCAGCGGACCCTGGACGGACAAGGTTGGCGAGTTTTTCAACCTGCCGAGGAACGGCTCGCGCGCGCGGTGTCTCGGCCGGCTGAGATCTCACCCGGCGGCAAGCGCTTAACCGCATAAGACTCGTGCCACGCGCACCCTAAAGGTGCGGTTATCCGTCCTTTCTCAGGGGCGGCCGGCTGGGACAGTCTCAGCCATGCCTGGAGTCATCGCGCACAATCTCTTCCACCGCGTCGGTGATCTGCGCACCGGCGTCGACGTGCTCTGCGACGTGTCGATCGCCGCGCCCGCCGGCGAGGTCACCGCCATCGTCGGGCCCGCCGGCTCCGGCAAGACCTCTCTCCTGCACGTCCTCGCCGGCCTCGATCGGCCCACGGCCGGCAGCGTCACGCTCGACGAGCGCAACCTGCGCGGCCTCGACGACATCGAGCTCACCCGCCTGCGGCGCGATCGCATCGGCCTGCTCCTCCCCGCCGCGTCGGTCCTCCCCACGATCACGGTCCGCGAGAACGTCGCCCTGCCGCTGCTGATCGCGCGCCGCCCCGTCGCCGCCGAGGCGGTCGATGCGCTGCTCGAGCGCGTCGGGCTCGCCGAGCGGGCGGACGACCTCCCGTCGCAGCTCACCGCGGCTGAGCGCCAGCGCGTCGCCCTCGCCCGCGCGATGGTCGGCGGCCCTTCGCTCCTGCTCGCCGACGAGCCGGCCGGCGACATGGATCCCGAGGAGGGCGCGCACCTGCTGCTGCTCCTGCGCGAGATCGCGCACGAGGACGGCGTGACGGTCGTGCTGTTCACGCGCGACATCGACGACGCCGCCGGCGTGGCCGACCAGATCGTCACGCTCGACGCGGGTCGCGTCGTGGCCGCTGCCGCGCCGCTCGCCGCGTAGCGTCAGACTTCCCGCCTCCTGACACGAACTGGAGGCCATGAATGGGAGTCCTCGACGGCAAGGCGGCGATCGTCACCGGGTCGGCCCGCGGCATCGGCCGCGCCACGGCCGAGCTGCTCGCCGAGCACGGCGCGAAGGTGCTGATCAACGACCTCGACGCCGACCTCGCGGAGCAGACGGCATCCGAGATCGACGCCGAGACCGTGGTCTACGGCGGCGACCTCACCCAGCCGGGCGCCCCCGACGCGCTCGTCCAGACCGCGATCGACGCCTGGGGCAAGATCGACATCATCGTCAACAACGCCGGCTACACGATCGACGCGCCGATCCACAAGATGAGCGACGACGCGTTCCAGAAGATGCTCGACATCCACACGGTCGTGCCGTTCCGCGTGATCCGCGCCGCCGCCCCGCACCTGCGCGAGCCGGCCAAGGCCGAGCGCGAGGAGGGCCGCGAGGTCTTCCGCAAGATCGTCAACGTCTCCTCGATCTCCGGCACGATGGGCAACGCCGGCCAGGCCAACTACGCGGCCGGCAAGGCGGCCGTCGTCGGCATGACCAAGACGCTGGCCAAGGAGTGGGGCCAGTTCAAGATCAACGTCAACGCCGTCGCGTTCGGCTACATCGAGACGCGCCTCACCGCCTCCAAGGACGAGTCGAACGTGATGGAGATCGGCGGGGAGAAGGTCCAGCTCGGCATCCCCGACCAGATGCGCGGCATGGCCTCGATGCTGATCCCGCTCGGCCGCCCCGGGACCCCGCAGGAGGCGGCCGGCGGCGTGTTCTTCCTCTGCTCGCCGTGGTCGAACTTCGTCCACGGGCAGGTGCTCAACATCACCGGCGGGCAGTTCACGGGAATGACGACGTGACAGGGGACGTCCGGTGGCTTAACGTCTGTGGCGTGCTCCGAGTAGGCGCCGCCACCGTCTCCTAGCCGCCCGCACGCGGGCGAAGGCGGTGGCCGACGTTCCCGACCCCACCGACCAAGGAGCACCAGTGACCGCCTTCGCCCCGCCCGAGATCGCCGCCCGATTGCGCGGCGTGCGCAGCTCGCCGGTCCGCGACATCCTCGCCCTCACCGCCCGCCCGGGCGTGATCTCGTTCGCCGGCGGCCTGCCGGCGCCGGAGCTGTTCGACACGGCGGGGCTGGGAGCGGCGTTCGCCGACGCGCTCGCCGACGGCGGCCGCACGCTGCAGTACTCGACCACCGAGGGCGACCCGGACCTGCGCGCCGCGATCGCGGCACGGCTGACCGCGCGCGGGCTGCCGACCGCGGCGGAGGAGGTGCTGGTGTGCAGCGGCTCCCAGCAGGCGCTCACGCTCGCCGCCACCGTGCTGCTCGAGCCGGGCGACGTCGTGCTCGTCGAGGAGCCGTCCTACCTCGCCGCGCTGCAGGCGTTCTCACTCGCGGGCGCACACGTCGTGCCCGTGGACTGCGACGACGACGGCCTCGATCCCGACGCGGTCGCCGCCGCCGCCGCGCGGCACGGCGCGCGGATGCTTTACACGATCCCGACCTTCCACAACCCGACCGGCCGCACCCTGCCGTTGGATCGGCGCGTGGCCCTGGCGGCGGTCGCCGAGCGGTGCGGGTTCTGGCTGCTGGAGGACGATCCGTACGGTGAGCTCCGCTATCGCGGTGAGCCGCTCCCGAGCCTCGGCACGCTGGCCGCCGACCGCACGCTGTGCCTGTCGACGCTGTCGAAGATCGCCGCCCCGGGCCTGCGGATCGGCTGGATGCGGACGCCCGCCGCGCTGCGCTCCTCCCTGGTCGTCGCCAAGCAGGCGGCGGACCTGCACTCGTCGACGATCGACCAGGCCGCCGCCGCGCGCTGGCTGGCGGCCGTCGATCTCGATGCGCACATCGCGCGCCTGCGCGAGACCTACGGCGCGCGCCGCGACGCACTGCTCGACGGGCTGCTGGCCGCGCTCCCGCCCGGCTCGACGCACAACCATCCGGACGGCGGCATGTTCGTCTGGGCGCGGCTGCCCGACGGCTGGAACGCGGACGAGCTGCTGGGGCGCGCGCTCGCGCGCGACGTGGCGTTCGTCCCCGGCTACCCCTTCTTCGCCGGCGAGCCCGATCACGCCGCGCTGCGGTTCTCCTTCACCACCCATTCCCCGGACGAGATCGCGGAGGGCCTGGCGCGGCTGCGCTACGCGTGGCACTAGTCTGGCGGCCATGAAGGTCGTCAAGCCAGCAGCCGAGGACCGCGCCACTGCCCGCGGCGTCGTCGGCGGCGCGGAGATCTCGCAGGCGACCACCGGGGCCACGAACATCTACATGGGCGTCTTCCGCGTGCCGGCGGGCGCCCAGTCGCGGCCCCACTACCACGAGTCCTGCGAGAGCGCCGTCTACATGCTGTCCGGCAGTCTCGAGGTCAAGTGGGGAGACCAGCTGGAGCAGACGGTCACGCTGGACCCCGGGGACATGGTCTACGTCCCCCCGCGCGAGACGCATCTGTTGACCAACCTCTCCGACGCCGAGGCGGCGGAGTACGTCGTCGCGCGCGACTCGCCGACCGAGGACTCGGTCGAGGTTCCCTGGGCGGGCGACTAGCCCGCCCAGGCCTCGCCGGGCTCTGAACTGCGGCATTGAGGGAGGCGAGATCGGCCGCGTGGTCGATCTCCCCCGTCATACGCCGAAAAGCGACCACGGACGCCCGCGGGCGCCGGCGCCTCCCCCCCAGCCGCCGTTGAAGTTGTGAGCCATCACTCACTTGGCGCGTAGACACTCGCCGTCGAGCCTTGACGAATCGCCTAAGTGAGTGAATACTCACAAACATGCTTAGTGAGCACTCACAACAGAATCGTCGCCCGGGTTGGACGTTCGCGATCGTGTCGGTCGCCCTGTTCATGGTCGTGCTCGACAACCTGGTCGTCACCACCGCACTGCCGTCCATCCGCGCCGACCTCGGCGCCACCATCCAGTCGCTCGAGTGGACGGTCAACGCGTACACGCTGTCGTACGCGGTTCTGCTGCTGACCGGAGCCGCGCTCGGTGATCGGTTCGGCCGCCGGCGCATGTTCGTGATCGGGCTCGCGATGTTCACGCTGGCCTCGGCTGCCGCGGCGCTCGCGCCCACGACGGCCGCGCTGATCGGCGCCCGCGCGATCCAGGGCGTCGGGGCCGCGATCGTGACCCCGCTGACGCTGACGCTCCTCGCCGACGTGTTCCCGCCGGAGAAGCGCGGGCTGGCGATCGGCGCCTGGTCGGGCGTCTCGGGCCTCGGCGTCGCCCTCGGCCCGCTGGTCGGCGGCGCCGTCGTCGACGGCATCTCGTGGCAGCTGGATCTTCTGGATCAACGTCCCTGTCGGCCTCGCCGTGATCCCGTTCGCGGCGCGCAAGCTGACCGAGAGCCGTGGCCCCGCCCGGCAGCTCGACCTCCCCGGCGTCGCGCTCGCGAGCGCCGGCCTGCTCGGCATCGTCTACGGCATCGTCCGCGGCGCCGAGCTCGGATGGACGAGCACCCCGGTGCTCGGCTCGCTGATCGCCGGTGCCGTGCTGGTGACGGCCTTCCTGGCCTGGGAGGCCCGTACCGAGCACCCGATGCTGCCGCTGCGCTTCTTCCGCTCGCGCGGGTTCGCCGCCACGAACGGCGTGTCGTTCGCGATGTACTTCGGCGTCTTCGGCTCGATCTTCCTGCTCGCCCAGTTCTTCCAGGTCACCCAGGGCTACTCGCCGCTGGAGGCCGGGCTGCGGACGCTGCCGTGGACGATCATGCCGATGTTCATCGCGCCGATCGCCGGGCTGCTGTCGGACCGGATCGGGTCGCGCCCGCTGATGGCGTCGGGCCTGACGCTGCAGGCCGGCGCGATCGGCTGGCTGGCCTCGATCTCCAGCCCGACCGTCCCCTACAGCGAGCTGGTGATCCCGTTCATCATGGCGGGCACCGGCATGGCGCTCGTCTTCGCGCCCGCCGCCAACGCCGTGCTGAACGCGGTGCGCCCGGAGGAGGCCGGCCAGGCGTCCGGCGCGACCAACGCGATCCGCGAGCTCGGCGGCGTCCTCGGGATCGCGGTGCTGGCGACGGTGTTCGCGAACAACGGCTCGTACGCCTCACCGGAGACGTTCACGAGCGGCATGACGAGCGCGATCTGGGTCGGCGCCGCGGTGCTGCTGGCCGGTGCGATCGCCGCCCTGTTCGTGCCTGGCCGCCTCGCCCAGCGCAAGCAGGTCACCGCGGCGGCCGACCCGGCGATGATCGCGGCCTGACCGATGAGATCTCGGCACGCCGCGGATTGAAGGTCGTGTACACCACGACCTGAGGAGCGCGACGATGGCCGATGTGACGCTGGCGACGTTCGAAGAGATGGAGCCGATCTATGAGGGGCTCGCGCGGAGAGCGCGGGCCTCTCTCGGCGTGTCGGCATGGGGCATGCAGCTCTTCACGCTCCCGCCGGAGTGGGACGGCTACCCCAACCACGTGCACGACGACACGGTCGAGGACGCCGACCAGGAGGAGGTCTACATCCCCCTGGCCGGGTCGGCGACGCTCGTGGCCGACGACGAGCGGTTCGACCTCGTGCCGGGCGTGATGGCCCGGGTCGGACCCGAGCAGCGGCGCAAGATCCTCCCCGGCCCGGACGGGATCCGCTTCGTCGCGCTGGGCGGCGTGCCCGGCACGTTCCGGCCCTCCCCGTGGACCGAGATCGGTGGGCCATGGCCGCAGCCTTGACGGACGAGGAGAGCTTCGTCCGGCTCACCGGACCCCACCGGCGCGCGCTCCACGTCCACTGCTACCGGATGCTCGGCTCGGTCCACGACGCCGACGACGCGCTGCAGGAGACCCTGCTGCGGGCGTGGCGCGGGCTGCCCGACTACGAGCCACGCGCGCCGCTCGCGGCCTGGCTGCACCGGATCGCGACGAACGTCTGTCTCCGGATGATCGAGCAGCGAGCGCGTCGCGCCGAGAGCGTCGAGCACCTCGAGCCGTACCCGTCGGCCGAGGCCGAGGCGGCGCTGCGGGAGGATGTCGGGCTGGCCTACGTGGCAGCGATGCAGCTCCTCCCGCCCAAGCAGCGCGCCGTACTCGCGCTCTGCGACGGGCTCGGCTGGTCGGCGCGCGAGACGGCTGAGACGCTGGACGACAGCGTGCCCGCGGTCACCAGCGCGCTCCAGCGGGCGCGCGAGCGGCTGCGGCGCGAGCAGGACGAGGGCACGCTCGCGCGGATCCACGCCCCCGCCCGGGCGACCACGGAGGCCGAGCTCATGCGGCGTTTCCAGGACGCGTGGGCGGAGGTCGACATCCCCGCCATCGTCGAGCTGCTCGCTCCCGACGCGCTGCTCACGATGCCGCCGGAACGGCTGCGCTTCGACGGCGCCACGGCGATCGGCGAGTTCTTCGCGACGGTGCCGCTCGACGGCGAGCTCGAGCGGATCACGTTCATGGAGGCCGAGGCGAACGGGCAGCCCGCGCTCGCGGCGTTCGCGGACGGCGAGGCCTACGGCGTGATGGTGTTCGCGATCCAGGGGGATCGGATCGCCGGCATCACCGGCTTCGCGCAGCGGCCCGACCTGTTCATCCGCCTGGGGCTGCCGGTGCGCCGGTGAGATCGAAACGGCAGCCCGAGTAGTAGGCGCCGGCGGGAGAGGCCAGGAACGCCGCAAGCTCCGCGACCTCTTCCGCCGCCGTCGCCACGCCCGGGTGGATCGCGACCGGCCGGATGCCGAGCCGGGCCCACTCGATCGAGAGCGTCCGCGCGAGGTTCTCGAGGCCGGCACGCGCGGCCTCGGCGTGAGCATCCCCGGGCGGCGGCGCGAGCAGCACGATGAGCTTCGCCCCGGTCGCCTCCGGCTGGATCGCGGCCCACGCACCGTCGAGCGCGCCCCGGACGGCGTCGACGCCGGTCGCGCAGGCGAACATCGCGGCCGCGTCGACGATCAGCGCGTCGGCGGGGAGATCGCGCGAGGCGCCGAGCGCAAGCAGGCGGGCATCGACGACCTCGCCGAGCGGCCCCGCTCCGGCGACGCGGACCCGGACGCCGTCGAGGACGCCCGGCCGCAGGACCTCCGTCACGCCCGCCGCAGCTCGCGCCGCTGCTGGACCATGCCGCGCCGGCCGACCGACTCGAGCTGCGCATACAGCTTGCGCACCTCGGCGAAGATCTCGTTCGCGACCGCCTGCTGCTGGTCGCGCGTCGGGTCCTCGACCCGCTCCCAGCGGATCGGGTCGCCGTACAGGACCGTCACCTTCGGGAACTGCAGCCGCTTCCAGTTGCGCACGCGATAGGAGCCGTGGATGGCGATCGGGATGATCGGGGCCCCCGACTGGAGCGCGAGCCGACCGATCCCCGGCCGCACGTTGTCCGACAGCGTGCCGGTGCGCGAGCGCCCGCCCTCGCTGTACATCGCGATCACGCCGCCGCGGTCGAGGATGCTGCGCGCGGTGATGAACGCCTCCTCGTCGGCGAACCCGCGGCGCACCGGGAACACGCCGCCCGGCGAGTAGATCCACTCCATCGGCGGCTTGAACAGCTGCGACTTCGCCATGAACCGGACCTTGCGGCGGATCGAGGTGCCGAGGAAGAAGTGGTCCATGAACGAGGAGTGGTTCGGCGCGAGGATCACCGGCCCGGTGTTCGGCACCTTCTCGGCGAAGATCCCGCGCGTGCGGAAGAACGTCCACGCGAACAGCGTGGTGGCGATCCGCACGGCTTCGTACTCCCAGTTCGGGTCGGTCGTGCGCGACCGGTGGTGGAAGCGGTCGAAGTGCTCGGCAGGGCGCGGGTCCTTGTAGACCTGCTCCTTGAGCTGGCTCAGGTTCTCCTCCGTCATGTGCGCCCATTGTGACTCGTTAGGATCGGCGCCGTGCGCACGCCGAAGCACCTGGTCCAAGTCATCCCGCTGCGGCTGATCGGCGCCGAGGCCCGCGGGCCGAGCCTGCGCGCGCCGATGATGATGGGCGCGCTGGCGATCGGCGCCAGCGCCTTCGGGGCGATGGCCATCGCGCGGCTGGCGATCGGCCGCGCGTCGATCAACAAGCTCACGATCGAGGAGCTCGAGGTCGGCACGCTGCGCGTGCGCCACCTCGAGGTCGAGAATCGCTAAGGGAGGAGCGCTGTGGCGGAGATCGAGGCCCACATCACGGGCACCGTCTGGAAGATCGAGGTGACGGTCGGCGACACGATCGAGGAGGGCGACACGGTCGTCATCCTCGAATCGATGAAGATGGAGATGCCCGTCGAGGCCGAGGACGAGGGCACGGTCAAGGAGATCCTCGTCTCCGAGGGCCAGTCGGTCTCCGAGGGCGACACGCTCGTCGTGCTGGAGTAGTGGACCTCGCCGGCGGCAAGCTGCGCCTGGATCACCCGGCCGACCACGTCGCGCGGCTGACGATCGACAACCCGGACAAGCGCAACGCGCTCGATCACGAGATCCTCGACGCGTTCGCCGCCACGCTGCCCGGGCTCGACGCCCGCTGCCTGCTGATCACCGCCACCGGCCCGGTCTTCTCGGCCGGCTACGACATCGGCAACCTCCCGCGCGAGGAGTTCGCCGACCGCGCCGAGGCGCTGGTGGCGCACCCGTTCCACGAGGCGATCGAGGCGCTCGACGCGTTCCCGTATCCGTCGGTCGCCGCGCTCAACGGGCACGCGATCGGCGGCGGCCTGGAGCTCGCTCTGTCCTGCGACCTGCGCGTCGCGTCCGAGGACGCCAAGCTCGGGATGCCGCCGGCGCGGCTCGGACTCGTCTACAGCCACACCGGGCTGCGCAGGTTCGTCGACGCGATCGGCGTGCCGCGCACGAAGGAGCTGTTCTTCACCGCCCGCAACATCCCGGCGCGCACGGCACTGCAGTGGGGACTCGTCAACGACGTCGCCGCGCCGGAGGAGCTCGCGGCGCGCGGCATCGCCTACGCGGCGCGGATCGCCTCGCTCGCCCCGCTCTCGCTGCAGGGCAACAAGCGGACCCTGCGCGAGCTGCTGGCCGCCGAGGGCGAGCTCGACCCCGAGATCGAGCGCGAGCTCGTCGCGCTGCGCGAGGCGTGCTTCCACAGCGAGGACTTCTTCGAGGGCGTGCGGGCGTTCGCCGAGAAGCGGGCGCCGCGCTGGCAGGGACGCTGAAAACTGGACATTCGTCCATGCGAGTCAAGCGCTTTCCTGCTGCGCCGATGAGGTGATTGCTGACTCAATTGGCAAACCCGTCGTGAGGCGGGGACGCAAAGCCAGAGGTCTCGAGATCCACGAGATGGCTCGGTTGCCAGCACAGGGCGCACGGCTGCGGCCTGTTCGACGCACCCATTCGGCAAGGAGCCAACCCACCATGTCTCGTCTGCAGGTCCTCGCGGCACAACCCCGGCTCGCTCTCGGCGCGCTGGTGACGCTGCTGCTGGCCGCCGGAGCCGTCGTGGGCTCAGGCGCCGACTTCACGGCCTCCTCCGCCAACCCGGCGAACACGTTCGCCTCGGGCACGCTCAGCATCGTCAACGAGAAGGAGGGCGTCGCCGTCCTCTCCGCGAGCGGCATCCGCCCCGGCGACCCGGCGCAGACCGGCACCGTCGACATCCAGAACAGTGGCTCGCTGAGCGGCGCGTTCACGCTGGTCCGCGGCACGCTGACCAACTCGGACAACAGCAACCCGCTGGCCACCAAGCTCAACGTGATCGTCACCGACTGCGGGCTCTGGACCAACGCGAGCACGCCCAACGTCTGCGGCGACGGCGACGACGTCCAGAAGTACTCGGGCACGCTGGCGGCGATGGGCACGACGTCGCTCGGCACGTTCGCCGGCAGCGCGAAGCATCGTTACAAGTTCTCGGTCGCCCTCGACAGCAGCGCGGACAACGCGTACCAGGGCGACAACGCGACAGCGGAGTTCGACTTCAACGCCGCGTAGGTGCGGCGTGGACTGGGCCACGGACGGCCATGGCGGGCACACGGAGGGCACCAGTACGCCGCGCCGGACGCATTGCGTCCGGCGCGGCGTTCGCCATTGCCGCACTCGCGGCCCTGCTCGTCCTGTTGCCGGCCGCGTTCGGCTGGCAGCGCTACGCGATCGTCTCGGGATCGATGACCGGCACCTACGACCGGGGGTCGCTGGTCGTCGACGAGGTCGTGCCGGTCGCGCAGCTGAAGGTCGGTGACGTGATCACCTACCGGCCGCCCGCGGGCGACCACGTGATCACACATCGCATCGCCTGGATCGGCCATGACCAGCAGGGGGGCCGGCTCTATCGCACCAAGGGCGACGCGAACCCGGTCGCCGACCCGTGGACGTTCCGGCTCGACCAGCCGAGGCAGGCGCGGGTGCGCTTCGGCGTCCCCTACGTCGGCTTCGGGCTCGCGGCGCTCGGCCGCCGTGACGTCCGGATGCTGGTCATCGCGCTCCCGGCGCTGCTGATCGCAGCCTTCAACCTGGCCGGCCTGTGGCGCCGGCTCGGCGCGCTCGAGGCGGCCGCATGACCCGCCTCGCCGCCATCATCCTGCTCGTGCTCGCCGTCGGCGGGAGTGCCGGCGCGTCCGGCGCGGACTTCACGGCCAGCTCGTACTCGACCGCATCGATCACGACCGCGGCCGACTTCAACACGGTCGTCGTCAGCCTCGCCAACCCGGGGTCGCCGCTGGCCGGCACCGCAGGTCTGAGCGCCACCGCGACCTCGGACCGCGGCATCGCCTCGGTGAAGCTGCAGTACGCGCCGACGGGCACGAGCGACTGGATCGACATCTGCACCACCGGCTCGGCGCCCTACAGCTGCTCGCTGGACACGACGGCGCTCGCCGACGCGGGCTACGACCTCCGCGCGATCGCCACCGACACGGCCGGCTACACGAAGACGGCGACGGTGACCAACCGCGTCGTCGACAACGTCCCGCTCGCGGTCACGCTCAACGACCCCGGAGCGCTGGGCGGCACCGTCAACCTCACGGCGAACGCGTCCGGCGCCGCGCCGGCGCTGCAGGGCGTGAAGATCCAGCAGCGCGCGGCCGGCGCGACGACGTGGAACGACGTCTGCGCCTTCCAGGCGGTCTCGCCGCGCACGTGCGCGTTCGACACGACGGCGTTCGCCGACGGCAACCGCGAGTTGCGCGCGGTGGCGACCGACACCGGCGGTCACACCGCGCAGACCAACGCCATCACGCGCCTGATCGACAACTCGCCGCCGACCACGACGCCCTCGATCCCAACCTCGGGCACCGGCACGGTGTCGATGTCCGCGGTCGCCGACGACACCGGCTCGGGCATCGCGTACGTCGCGTTCGAGGCCCTCTACCAGGGCGTCTGGTACGAGATCTGCCGCGACACGACCGCGCCGTTCACGTGCTCGGGCGACAGCGCGCAGGTCGCCGACGGCACGTACCAGATCCGCGTCGTCGTCGCGAACACCGCTGGCGTCAAGACGACCAGCTCGCCCAGCTCGATCACGATCGACAATCCGCCGCGCGGCACCGACGTGCAGGCCGGCAACGGCGGGCTGACCGCGGGCCGGCTCGAGGCCGGCGACTGGATCCGGCTGACGTGGACGGAGACGATCGCGCCGGCCAGCGTGCTGACCGGCTGGAACGGCACGAGCCAGGCCGTCCGGGTGCGCGTGACGAACGCCGGAACCAACGACCAGCTCGACTTCTACAACGCCGCCGGCACGACGCGGCTCAATCTCGTGGCCACTTCTGCCGATCTCAAGCTCGGGGGAGATTTCGTGACCACGGACTCGGACTTCAACGCGACCATCAGCCAGAGCGGTGCTTCGATCACCGTGACCTTGGGCTCCCAGATCCCGGGGGGCACGCTCACGACGGCCGTCGCGGGCACGATGACCTGGAAGCCGTCGGCGAGCGCGACCGACGTCACCGGCCACGCGAGCACGACCACGCAGGTGACCGAGACCGGCGGATCGGACCTCGACTTCTGATGCGCGCGCTCGCCACCCTGATCATCTCGCTCGTGATGGCGCTCGGCGCGATCGGGCTCGCGGTCGCCGCCCCCGGCGGCCACCGGACGGCGGGCGCGGAGATCCAGAACGCCGGCGGCGCGGTCAGCATCACCAACTCGCGCGCGGGCCAGGCGGTCTTCACGGCGCAGGCGATGCGGCCCGGCGAGGGCGTCAGCGGCACGCTGCAGATCGGCAATGACGGCGACGTCGCGGGCCACTTCGCGGTGCGGCCGTCGACGGTCAGCGACACGCCGGGCCCGAACGGAGGGCTGCTGTCGGAGCGGATCGAGCTCGTGCTCTTCGACGTCACCGACGTCGACCATGCGGTCACCGTCTACGCGGGCCACCCCGCCGACTTCGCCCAGGTCGACCTCGGCACGTTCGACGCCGGCGAGTCGCGCAACTACCTGTTCGCGGCGACGCTGCCGGACGGCGGCACGAGCGACAACCTCTATCAGGGCTCCGGGCTCAGCCTCGGGTTCGAGTGGCGCGCCGGGGCGACCGGCCACGCGGCCCCGACCCCGACGCCGACGGTCACCCCGCGCCCGACGCCGACCAAGCCGCGCGTGACGCCGACGCCCACCACCCCGACGAAGCCGGCGAAGCCCGCCGTCATCGACTATGCGAACGCGCTCGGGCTCCCGCCCGCCGTGCGCTGCGCCAAGGGCGGCAAGCTCAAGTTCAAGCTCAAGGCCCCCGGCGCGAAGGTCGCCTCCGCGACGGTCGCCGTCAACGGCAAGGTGAAGGTCCGCGTCAAGGGCCGCAAGGTCCGCAAGCCGGTCACGCTCAAGCGGCTCAAGAAGACGTTCAAGGTCACCGTGACCGTGAAGACGTCCAAGCGCAAGAAGTACACGGGCTCGCGCGTGTACCGCGCCTGCCGCTAGGGGAACGCTGGCGCAGGGCGCCAGGTTCCCTCAGCGAGATTTCGCCTGGCGGCGAAACTCGCGGCGGGGGCCCGCGGGGCGAGGCCGTCCGGGGCCGACCGTACCGTTCCCGAAACGGCTCGGCCGAACAAGGAGCGCGGATGCTGGATCTCGACGACCGCCTGGACGAGCTGAAGCAGCTCGGCCTCTACCGCCGCACCCGCATGGTGAGTGGCCCCCAGGGCCCGCGGGTGGTGCTCGACGGGCGGCCGGTACTCGTGCTGTGCTCCGGGAACAGCCTCGGGCTCGCCGACCATCCACGCGTCCGCGAGGCCGCGGCCGACGCCGCGATGCGCTGGGGTGTCGGTGCCGGCGCCGCACGCATGTCGTCGGGAACCATGACGCTGCACCGCCGGCTCGAGGAGCGGCTGGCCCGCTTCACCGGCGCCGACGCGGCGGTCGTGTTCGGGTCGGGCGCGCTCGCCAACCTCGGCGTGATCCCGGCGCTGGCGCGCAAGGGCGAGGTCGTGTTCCACGACGAGCTCGCGCACGCCTCGATCGTCGACGGCGGCAAGCTGGCGGGCGCCGACACGTTCGCCTACCGCCACGACGACCCCGACCATCTGGCGTGGGGGCTCCAGCAGGCCGACGGGCGCGGCGCGCTGATCGCCACCGACGGCGTGTTCGGGCTCGACGGCGACGTCGCCCCGCTCGAGGAGATCGTGGAGCTGGCGCGCCGCTACGACGTCCGCGTGCTGGTCGACGAGGCGCAGGCGCTCGGCGCCGTCGGCCCGGGCGGGCGCGGCGCGGTCGCCGAGGCCGGGCTCGAGGACGAGGTCGACGTGATCACCGGCTCGCTCGGGAAGGCGCTCGGCTCATACGGCGGCTTCGCCTGCTGCGATCACGTGACCGCGCGCTTCCTCGTCAACACCGCGCGGTCGCTGGCGCACTCGACCGCCGCGCCGCCGGTCGCCGTGGCGGCCGCGATGGCGGCGCTCGAGCTGCTCGAGGAGCAGCCGCGCCGGGTCGAGAAGCTGCTCGGCAACGCCGAGGCGCTGCGGGACGAGCTGGCGCGCGAGGGCTTCGAGGTCGCCGGCTCGTCGACGCACATCGTGCCGCTGCTGGTCGGCAGCGCCGAGACCGCCGCCGAGATCGTCGAGAACGCCCTCGACCAGGGCGTGTTCTGCGAGGCCATCGTGCCCCCCGCCGCGCCCGAGGGCGCGGCCCGGCTCCGGCTCGCGGTGATGGCTTCCCACACCCGCCCCGAGCTCCGGGGCGCCGCTCGGGTGCTCGCGCGCGCGGCGCTCCGGGCGGGCATGCGGCCCGGAGCCGGAGCGCCTGTCGCGGTCGCGCAGTACGAAGACCTGCCGCGCGCTGCCTAGTGTCGTGAGTCGTAAGTTCGGGGGCAGATAGCGGGATGCATCGCCGTGGCTGGCGTCCGCGTGCTCCTAGTCGGCGGCCGCCGGGCGCGGCGAGGCGCCCGGTAGCTGCCCGCGAACTTACGAATCCGGCACTAGCTGATTCCGACGACCATCAGGGTGTTGTTGTCCTGGTCGCGCAGCCAGAACATCGGCGGGACCGGGTCGCCCATCACGCTGACCTCGTCGTCGACATCGACGCCGCGCGCCTTGAGGTCGGCGTGCACGCCGTTGACGTCCTCGGTGTGGAGCGCGATGCCGGTCTCCACGTTGCCGGCCGGCTTGCCCTCCGGCGGCTTGACGATCGCGATCGTGGTCTCGCCGCCCGGAGGCGCGACCTCGACCCAGCGGTAGTCGCCGCCGAACGGGACGTCCGTGCGCTTCTCGAACCCGAGCTTGTCGACGTAGAACTCGATCGCCCGATCCTCGTCGGTGACCGGGATGATCACCACGCCGACCTTGCCGATGCCTGTCTTGGTCGCGCTCACGATGCCCTCCTGGGGTTGCCTTTGCCGTAGAGACTGCGCGATCACGGGAAACTCATCGCGGGTAGGCCGGGACCCATGAGCCGAGACGACAAGGGTGAATGGGCCGAGACCGCGGACGAGGGCATCGTCCCCGACGAGCTGAGCAGCGACGAGGACGACGCGGACTTCGTCGGCCGGGAGGCGGCCTCGGACGAGCCGGCGACCGAGGATGGCATCGATCTCAGCGCCGGTGACCGCGCCGACGCCACGACCCAGGGCGGCCAGAACCGGCCCGAGGACGCCGAGCCCGACCTGCGCGACGCCACCGGCGGCCCGCGGCAGGTCGACATCGACTCCGCGAACTAGCCCTTCAAATCGCCGGGGTGACGGGCATATGCTCGGCCCATGGCTGACAAGGTGCTCATCAATCTGGCGACCGGGCTCGAGGACAGCGAGCGGGTCACGGTCGCGTTCCTCACCGCCGGCGCGGCACTCGACACAGGCCGCGAGGTCGCGATGTTCCTCACCAAGGAGGCCGTCCGGCTCTGCGTGCCGGGCGTGGCGGTCGGCGTCGCCTGCGACGGCTGCCCGCCGCTCGAGCGCGTGTTCCAGCAGTTCGCCGAGAAGGGCGGCCATCTGCTCGCCTGCCCGTTCTGCGTGAACTCCCGGCAGCTCGACGGCGAGTCGTTCGTGGCCAACGCCAAGGTCGCGGGCGCGACCCCGATGTGGGAGTGGCTCGGCGACGGGCCGCACACGGTGTTCAGCTACTGATGAGCCGGGTCCAGGCCGCCCTCGGCAGCGGCCTCTTCCTGTTCGCGGCGCCCGGCGTGATGGCCGGGCTCGTGCCCTGGCTGCTGACCGGCTGGGACTCCACGGGACCCGCCCATGGTCGTGGCCGCGGGGGGCGCGATCCTGATCGTCGCCGGCATCGCGGTCGTCCTGCTCGCGTTCGCCCGCTTCGTGCTCGAAGGCCGCGGTACGCCGGCGCCGATCGCGCCGACCGACACGCTCGTGGTCGGCGGGCTGTACCGCTACGTGCGCAACCCGATGTACGTCGCCGTCGGGTCGATCATCGTCGGCCAGGCGCTGCTGCTCGGACAACCGGTGCTGCTCGCCTGGGCGGCTGTGTTCTGGGCCGTCGTCGCCGCGTTCGTGCACGGCTACGAGGAGCCGACGCTGAGCGACCGCTACGGCGAACAGTACGCGGCCTATCGCCGCGCGGTGCCGGCCTGGATCCCGAGGCTGCGCCCCTGGCGCGGCTCCTCATAGCCGCGCCAGCCATTCGAGCGGGAACGGCGGCTGGGCGAGCGGCTTGACCGCGAGTCGCATCAGCAGCAGCGGGTTGTCGTCGCCCGCGATGCGGTTCACGCGCAGCGTCGCGCACCCGCCGCAGCGGTGGATGAGCGCCCATTCGCCGTCGGCGCGCACGCAGACGCCGATCGGCTCCATCGAGCCGGCGCAGTCCGCCGCACGGTCGCCGGGAGCGTTGTCGAGGTGACGGCTCCACAGGCAGCTGGGGCAGTGATTTCGGTGTTGGGTGCCCGGCGCGTCCATCGACACGTCGAGCCGGCAGTGGCCGCATCTGAAGGTGTCCGGGCCACGGCGGACACGGTTGCGCTGGTCGCGCGACAAGCAGGTACCTCCGGGAGTGCTTACGAGGGGAACAGGAACCGGCGTCGCGCGAGGGCCCCGGCTAGCGGGGGTGGCGCGACGTGGGGTGTTCCGAGGGCGCGGTCGTCATAGACACATCACCTGCCCTTGCTCGTAGGCAGCCGCCGGAGGGTACCGGCGCCGCGCTCAGTTGTCGAGGTACTCCTTCACCAGGCGCTTCGGCGCCTTCGCGATCCAGGCCTCGACGATCACCTCGGTGAGGTCCTCGACCGAGATGTGCTCGAGCTGGATGAGGATCGCCGGATAGCCGTCGAAGTGCGGCGTGGTGAAGAACACGTCCGGGTCGGTGGCGATCAGCGCCTCCTTGGCCATCTCGTTCTCGACCCGCGCGCCGAGGATCGGGCCGTCCGGCGCGGCGGCTCCCAGCGCCTCGAGGTCGCCGCGTCGCAGGGGCCGCTCCCAGACGAAGCCCTTCTCCTTCACGCGCCAGCTCCGGTTGCCGTGCGAAGTGCCCTCGTCGGTCTCGGGCAGGTCGAGCGCGATGCGCCGGACGTCTTCCCAGCTCGCCATCAGACCGCGCGCGAGACCTTGACGGCCGTGCCGTAGGCGCAGATCTCGGTCCACGTCGAGCCGAGCGAAGCGCCGATCTGCGAGCCGACGTTGCTCGAGCGGACCGTGAGCCCGAACACCTCGCCCAGCACCTCGTCGACGGTGTAGCCGGGCAGGTCGTTCATGGTGCTGATCAACATCAGCCGAGCATACGCAGCGACTCCTCCCAGAGCCGCTCGGCGTTGGCCGGGTCGAGCGCGCTGCCGCGATCGAACCACGCAAACCCCCCGAATGGACCTATCGCCGGGGCGGCGGCTGATGTAGGCATGACCAACATCCCCCGTCCCTCCTCCATCAAAGGGAGTTTTCATGGAGGCCACCATCCAGCAGGCGCCGCCCGTCGAGAGCGCCGCCGCCAACGGCCACGCACCGGCGGTGCCGACCGATCCCGCGGTGCCCTACGCGATGGGCTGGAACCGCGATCTGCCCGACTTGCGCGATTACACGGCCGAGCACGAGGAGGTCGCGAAGATCCTCGACGACCGGCCGATCGGCGCGACGATCCGCGCCGGCTCCACGAAGAGCAAGGTGGATCTCCGGCAGTGGTGCTCGCCGATCGAGGACCAGCGCGACATCGGCTCGTGCACGGCCAACGCGTCCGTCGGCATCGTGGAGTACTTCGAGCGGCGCGCCTTCGGCAAGCACCTCGACGGCTCGCGGCTGTTCGTCTACAAGGCGACCCGCAACCTGCTCGGCCTGACCGGCGACACCGGCGCCTGGCTGCGCAGCGCGATGGGCGCGCTGGCGACGTTCGGCGTGCCGCCGGAGAAGTACTGGCCCTACGACACGAAGAAGTTCGACGTCGAGCCGCCCGCGTTCGTGTACGCGCTCGGGCAGGCCTACCAGGCGCAGACCTTCTACCGGCTCGACCCCGCCGGCACGGCGCCCACCGCGATCCTCGACGCGATCAAGAACCACCTGTTCGCCGGCCTCCCGTCGATGTTCGGCTTCACGGTGTACGACTCGATCTCGCAGGCCAACGGCACCGGCAGGATCCCGTTCCCGATCACGACCGACCGGGTCGCGGGCGGCCACGCGATCTCCGCCGTCGGCTACGACGACGACATGGAGATCAAGCACGCCGGCGCGACGGCGCCGACGAAGGGCGCGCTGATCATCCGCAACTCGTGGGGCACGAGCTGGGGCGACCACGGCTACGGCTACCTGCCGTACGAGTACGTGCTCAAGCGGCTGGCCGTCGACTGGTGGGTGCTGATCAAGTCCGAGTGGCTCGACCAGGCGCCGTTCCAGCAGTGAGCTAGCGGCCGCTGTCCGCGGCGGCCTCGTGGACGATCGACGTGTCGACCAGCCATTCGACCGGAGCGCGATCGTCGGTGTACACGGGGCCGCCGCGGCAGGGCCGGAGCGAGCCGGCCGGAGGCGTCGAGCGCGAGCTGGCGCAGGTCGGACGGGACCGACTCCTGGGCCTTGAGCAGCGTGTCGCGCGAGGGCGGAGTGTCGGAGGCGATGAGGATCGTGTTCTCGCGCTTGACCGGGTCCCGCACGACGTAGGTGAACACGCTCGCGAGCGTGGCGGTGAGGACCTTCTCCAGCTTGTCCGACGACTCCGGGTGGCCGACGTTGATCAGCACCGCGCCGCCGGGACGCAGCCGGTCGTGCGCGAGCTGGAAGAACTCCTTCGTCGCCAGGTAGAACGGGATGTACGGCTGCCGATAGGTGTCGAGGAAGATCGCGTCGAAGCGCTGGTCCGTGGCGCGCAGGAACGGCCGCGCGTCGTCGGTGTGCTCGCGCAGCTGCGGGCGCGGCTCGAGGTCGAAGTAGCGGCGCCCGATGTCGAACAGCTCACCGTCGATCTCGACCGCGTCGATCACCGTGTCCGGGAAGTACTTCGCGTAGGCGCGGGCGACCGTGCCGGCCGCGGTCCCGAGCATGGCGACGTGGGCGGGCGGCTTGTCGCTCACGGCCAGCGGGTCGACCAGGAAGGCGTCCCAGTAGCCGCCCGTCAAGACGGTGCCGGGCCGGTAGAGCGAGTGGATCGCGATGCCCTCGTTGAGCTCCAGCCGGCGCGAACCGTCGGGGAACTCGACGACGCGGGCGTACTGGTACTCGGTGTCGGCCTCGTCGATGACGCGACCCTCGTCGGAGCCCTTGACGGTGCCGACCGGCACGAACATCAGCGCCGCGATCGCCAGCGGCACGAGCGCCCACCGGGGCCGGAGCCCGAGCGCGGCCACCGCCGCGGTGATCAGCGCGAACGTGAGGAACGTGCGCTGCGTGCCGACGAGCGGGATCAGCAGCAGCGCGGCGGCGAACGTGCCGAGCAGCGACCCCACCGTCGAGATCGCGTACATCCGGCCGGCCGTCTCGCCCGAGTCCTCGACCGTGTGCATCTTCAGCCGGAGCGCCCACGGCGACACCGATCCGAGCATCAGCACCGGCACCGCGACCAGCACCAGCACGCCGAACAGCGAGCCCGCGAAGGCGCCGACCGAGTACTCGTCGAACGCCTCCACGCTCAGCGTCAGGAACGGGTGCGAGACGAACGGCACCAGCGCCATCAGCACCGATGCCGCCAGAACCGTCGCGCACAGGGCCCCGAGTGTGGGCCGGCGGTCCGCCATCCGCCCCCCGAACCAGTAGCCGATCGACAACGCCACGAGGACGATGGCGATCGTGTTCGCCCACACGATCGTCGACGCGCCGAAGAACGGCGCCATCAATCGCGCCGCGGCGATCTCCGTGCCCAGCGTCGCGATTCCGACGCTGAAGACGAGGAGCTCGAGCGGCGGGCGGGAGCTACTCCTCGTAGGGCGAGAAGTCGGCCTTTCGGGCGCCGCAGACCGGGCAGTACCAATCACTGGGGATGTCATCGAAGGCCGTGCCGGGCGGGATTCCGCCGTCGGGGTCGCCCTCGGCGGGATCGTAGATGAACCCGCACGACTCGCAGATCCACTTCTGGATAGTGCTCGTGGTCATGGGCCATGAGGGTACCCTTATTCCCGTGGAGGTTGACCGGCCCGCGCCTGGCGAGGAGCTCAACACCGGCGCACCGACGGAACCCCGCCCGGCCGCCACGGTGATCGTGTTGCGGGGCGGCGAGGAGCCCCTGGAAGTGCTGCTCGTGCAGCGCAATCCCGGCGCCCGGTTCATGCCCGGCGCGTGGGTCTTTCCCGGCGGTGCGTTGGACGGCGCCGAGGATGCCCGGACCGCGGGCGTGCGGGAGGTCGCGGAGGAGGCCTCGGTCGCGCTGCCCGACCCGGGCGCGCTCGTCGAGTTCTCGCGCTGGATCACGCCCCCGGAGGTCCAGATCCGGTTCGACACGCTGTTCCTGCTCGCCCCGGCCCCGGCCGATGCCGCGCCCGAGCCGGACGGCGGCGAGACCGTCGCGGTCGGCTGGTACGCGCCGCGTGCGGCGCTCGACGCCTACGAGCGCGGCGAGCTCGAGCTCGTCTTCCCCACGATCAAGACGCTCGAGCAGCTGTCGCGGTTCGGGTCCGCCGCCGAGCTGCTGAACTGGGCCGACGGCCGGGTCGTCGAGCCGATCGAGCCCCGCGTGATCGTCGAGGGCGAGGTCGCCCGCATCGTGCTTCCGGGAGAGCCCGGCTATCGCGACTGAGCCGCTCACGGTCGCGGTCACGGGGCCGACCGGCGACATCGGCCGCGCCTTCCTGCGCGCCTGCGACCGCTCGCGCGCCGTCGGCCGGGTGCTCGGGATGGCGCGGCGCCCGTTCGATCCCGCCGAGCTGGGGCTGCGCAAGACCGAGTACCGGCAGGGTGACGTGCTCGACCGCGGCGCGGTCGACGCGCTGGTCGCCGACGCCGACGTCGTCGTGCACCTCGCCTTCATCATCATGGGCGGCCGCGACGAGAGCCGCCGCATCAACCTCGAGGGCTCGGAGAACGTGTTCGCCGCCGCCGCGGCGGCCGCGCGCGTCCGGCGGCTCGTCTACACCTCGTCGGTCGCCGCGTACGGCTTCCACGCCGACAACCCGTCGCCGCTGACCGAGGACGTCCCGGCGCGCGGCAGCTCCGAGCACTACTACTCGGCGGAGAAGGCCGAGCTCGAGGCGAAGCTGTGGGAGGAGATCGGCGACCTCGACGCCTACGTGTTCCGGCCCTGCATCGTCACCGGGCCGGACGCGATGATGCCGTTCGAGTCGATCCCGTGGCCGCTCCGCCAGGCCCCGTTCACGCTGCTCCCCGACACCGGGATCCCGTTCCAGCTCGTGCACCACGATGACGTCGCCTCGGCGCTGGTGGCGGCCGTGCGGGGCGCCGGCCCGCCCGGCATCTACAACCTCGCCGGCCCGGGGGAGCTGGTCCCGCGCGACCTCGCGCGGGCGCTCGGCTGGCACGCGATCCCCGCCCCGCGCGCGGTGGTGTCGCTCGCCGCGGCGGCAACCGGGCTGCCGCTGATGCCCGCCCAGGCGCAGTGGCTGCACGCGTTCAGCGTGCCGATGGTGATGTCGGCCGCCCGCGCCCGCAAGGAGCTGCGGTGGCGACCCCGGCACAGCGCGGCGGAGACGCTTGGACGGCGCCGTCGCCGCCGCCCGCGAGCGCGGCATCCTCTGAGCCGCCCCTCGCGTGGGCGAGGAGCGGCTCAGGCGGCGGATGGTCAGCTCGCGGCGAGGCCGGCGACGGTCTCCGGGACGTCGTCGCCGAACGCGCCGATCGCGCCCAACGCGCCGTCGTCGCCGACGGTCCACCCGAACACCTTGCGCGCGTCCGCGTCGATCGCGTACAGGTAGCGGCCGTCGCGCGAGATCGCCTCGTCGCGGATGCCCTTGTCGCCCAGGCGCGTGGAGCCCGCCACCGGGTCGCGCAGCTCGAGGCCGCCGTCGTCGGCGATCGCGAAGCTGGACACGGTCCCGTCGCCGAAGTTCGTCACGTACGCGAAGCGCCCGTCGGGCGAGACGACGGCCCAGCACACCTCGCTGCGGGTGTCGCGCACCGAGCCGCTCACCGGCGCGATCCGGCCGGGCTCGGTCAGGGAGTACGAGGCCGCCGCCGCCGCGCCGACCTCGCCGCCGAACGCCTCGGTCACGATCATGGCGCCACCCGCGGTGAAGTCGAACCCGTACGGGGTCTTGCCGGAGGCCTTGATCGTCGTCGGGCCGTCGGCGTAGCCGCGGTCGTCGACCGCGAACGTGCTGATGCTGTCGGTGCCGCGCTCGGTGACGGCCAGCGTGCGACCGTCGCGGCTGAACGAGACCTGCGCGGGATCGGCGTCGGGCGCGCTCAGCGAGCGCCGCGAGCCTTCGAGCGCGACGAGCCGGTCGTCCACGATCCGGAACCCGGCGATTCCCGCCGTGCCGTGGTTGAGGGCGTACACGAGACCCCCGTTGATGGCGACGCTCGTGGGCGTGGCGCCACCGGAGCCGACGCGATCGGCGAGTCGCAGCCCGCCATTGTCGATCGCGAGCAGGGACAGGTCGTCACTGCCCGCGTTCACGACCAGCAGGTGCCGTCCGTCGTCGGTGAGCGCGAGCGAGCTCTGCGACGCAAGGTGGGGCTGACCGGTGCCGCGACCGCCGGTCGCGAACCGGCCGAGCGGTGTGAGGCCGCCGTCAGATCGGCGGGCGAACGCGAGGACCTCGTTGCCGGCCGCGTCGTTGGTCTGGACGTAGACGGCGGCGGTGTGATGGTTCATGACTTCTCCTGGGGAGGGGATGTGATGGCCGTTGTCGTCTCGCAACCACCGCCTCGCGTTACAAATCGCCATAGTGCGGCGACAGCGACGAGGAGGAGGGCCGGACCATGGCTGACGACAGCCGCAGCGCGCTGATCTTCGGAGCGCGGAACCTGGGGCGGGCGATCATCGAGACGCTCGTCGGCGACGGGTGGAGCGTGGCCGGCGTCGCACGATCGGACTCCACGCTCGCGGGCGTCGCCGACGCGGGCGCGCTGGCGATCCGCGCCGACGTGACCGACACGGCGAGCGTCGCCGAGGCGCTCGCGCAGGCGGCCGCCGCGAACGGCCCGCTGGACCTCGTCGTCAACGCCGCGGCCGCCTACGGCGGCACCCGCTCGGGGCCGTTCGGCGGCGGCCCGCTCGCCGAGGCGGCGCCCGACGCGTTCGACTCCTGGGCCGTCGCGCCCCCGCGGGCCGCGTTCACGTTCCTGTCGGCCACCGCGCGGTTCCTCGTCGACGCCGGCCGCGGCGGGACGATCGTGCAGGTGACCGGCGGGTCGTCGCGCCGCGCGATGCCCGGCCGCGGCCTGTGGGCCGCGGGGGCGTTCGGCGTGCGCGCGCTCACGCAGGCCGCGGCGCTCGAGCTGCGCGAGCGGGGCATCCACGTCGCGCTGCTGATCGTCGACGCCGGCATCAAGCCGCTGGTCGGCACGCGCGAGGGCGCGGACCCGGCCACGCTCGCCGACGCGCACCAGATCGCGGGTGCCGTCCGGTTCCTGGCCGAGCAGGGCGCGAGCTCGGCGACGCACGAGCTGCAGGTCACGCCGCTGGGCGAGCGCTGGGTGCCGTAACCCGAAGCGGGTGATGCCGCCCGCAGCGGTCGGTGGCACGCTCGCGGCGGATGAGCTCGGAGGAGACCGCCGCGCCCGCCGGCAGCCAGCGCCTGGCGCTGCTGCTGGCGATGGCGATGTTCGTGCTCGTCGTCGACACGTCGCTGATGAACGTGTCGATCGCCAGCGTCGTCGAGGACCTCGACACGACGGTGAGCGACGTCCAGGGCGCGATCGCGCTCGAAGCGCTGGTCTCGGCCGCGTTCATCCTCATCGGCGGCAAGGTCGGCGACCTGATCGGGCGCAAGCGGGCGTTCGTGCTCGGCCTGCTCGGCTACGCGATCGGCGCCCTCGCCATGGCGCTCGCGCAGGGCGTGGTCGCGATCATCGTGTTCTGGGCGATCATCGGCGGCCTCGGCGCTTCGCTGCTGCTGCCCGCGATGCAGTCGCTCATCCACGGCAACTTCGAGGGGCCGGCGCAGGCGAAGGCGTACGCGCTCGTGGGCGCCGCGGCGGCGATCGCCACGGCCGTCGGGCCGCTGCTCGGCGGCTTCCTCACCACCACCCTGTCGTGGCGTGTCGGGTTCCTGTGCGAGGTCGCCGTGATCGCGTTCGTCCTCAGCGGGCTGAAGCTGATCCGCGACGTGCCCTACACGGGGCCTCGCGGCGTCGACGTCGTGGGCGCCGGGCTCTCGGCCGTCGGCATGGGCGGTGTCGTCGTCGGCGTGTTGGTATGGCAGGAGGGCGGCGAGTACGTCGGCGTGCTGATCGCGATCGGCGCGGTCGCGCTCGGCTCGCTCGTCCGCTGGCTGCGCCGGCGCAAGCGCGACGGCAAGCCGTCGCTGCTCGACCCCGACCTCTTCAAGCTCGAGCTGTTCAAGCTCGGCGTCTCCTCCCAGATGCTGCAGAACATCGCGCTCGGCGGCATGATGATCGCGCTGCCGATCTACCTCCAGATGGTGCTGGAGTACAACGCGCTGGAGACCGGCCTCACGCTCTCGCCGCTGTCGCTGACGATGTTCGCGACCGCGCTCGTCGCCGGGAAGCGGGCCGGCAAGCGGCGGCCCGCGAGCCTGATCCGCGCTGGAGCGGGGCTGCTGACCGTCGGTGTGGCGCTGCTGATCCCGATCGTCCCGCGTGCCGACAGCGGCTGGGCGCTGGTGATCCCCCTGCTCATCGCCGGCGCCGGGCTCGGCCTGCTGGTGTCCCAGCTCAACAACTACACCCTCTCCCCGATCGCCGAGGAGCGCGTGAGCGAGGCCGCGGGGGTGAACTCCGCCGCCGGCTCGTTCGGGCTGTCGTTCGGGCTCGCGTTCGCGGGGGCGATCATGCTCGCGACGCTGTCGATCGCGTTCACCCAGATGGCCGAGGACAGCACCGTGCTGCCGGCCCCCGCCCAGGAGCAGGTCGCCAACGCGCTGGAGGACGACGCCGAGGTGATGAGCAACACGCGCCTGGAGCAGCAGCTCGAAGGCCAGCCGCCCGAGATCAAGGCCGAGATCCTCCGGATCAACACCGACGCCCGGCACATCGCCCTGCAGGTTGCGCTGATCATCCCGCTCCTCGCAGGGCTGCTCGGGTTCGTGAACGGCTTCCGGATGATGCGCCGGCCCGATCCGGTGCCCTCGGACGCGGCCGAGATGGCGCTCGCCTGACGTGGGGCTAGCCGCCTTGCGCCTACAGACGGCGCGGGCGTAGGCTCGCCCGCGTGGAGATCCGCCTCCTCGGTGGGTTTGTGGCCACAGTCGCCGGACGCCCCGTCACCGACGACGCCTGGCGACTGCGGCGGGCGCGCACGCTGATCAAGCTCCTCGCGCTCGCGCCGGACCGGCAGATGCACCGGGAGCAGCTCGAGGAGCTGCTGTGGCCCAGACGGTGAGCCGGCCGCCAACGCCCTCCATCAGGTCATGTACACGGCGCGTCGCGCGCTCGGTCAGGAGCGGCTGGCGCTCCGCGACGGGGTCGTGACCCTCGCTCCCGAAGGGCTGTGGGTCGACGTCGACGAGTTCGAGGCGCGCGCCGCCGCCGCCCGCCGCGCCCGCACGGTCGACGCCTACACCGCCGCGCTCGCGCTGTACGGCGGCGAGCTGCTCCCCGAGGACCGCTTCGAGGAGTGGGCGCAGGCCCGCCGGGACCAGCTGCGGGAGATGCGGCTCGCGCTGATGGTCGAGCTCGCGGCGCTGCAGGAGGAGCGAGCCGACGCGGTCGCGACGCTGCAGCGCGTGATCGTCGAGGACCCGCTGCACGAGGGCGCGCACCGCGAGCTGATGCGGCGGTTCGCCGAGGCCGGGCGCAGCCAGCAGGCGCTGGCGCAGTACCAGCAGCTGCGCGACGTGCTGCGCCGCGAACTCGCCGCGGACCCCGACCCGCAGACCCGCGAGCTGTACCGCGAGATCCTCGCCGGCCAGCACGAGGCGGCCGCGACGAGCCGCCTGCCACGCCAGCTCACCGGCTTCGTCGGCCGCGAGCGCGAGCTGGCGGAGCTCGGGCGGCTGCTGAACGACGCCCGGCTGCTCACGCTCACCGGCCCCGGCGGCTGCGGGAAGACGCGGCTGGCGCTGGAGCTCGCCGCCCGGCAGGACGCGCAGCAGGCGCGGTTCGTCGAGCTCGCCCCGATCCGCGACCCGGCGCTGGTCGCGGGCGAGACGGCCACGGCGCTCGGGCTCCACCTGCGCGCCGAGGACGACCCGGTCGCCGCGCTCGTCCGCCAGGTCGGGGACGCGAGCCTGCTGCTCCTGATCGACAACTGCGAGCACCTGATCGACGCCTGCGCCGCGCTCGCCGACGCGCTGCTGCGCTCCTGCCCGAACGTGCGCATCCTCGCTACCAGCCGCGAGAAGCTGCGCATCCCGGGCGAGCTCGCCTGGCGCGTCCCGTCGCTCTCGCTACCGGGCGAGCACGGCCTGGGCCAGTCGGAAGCGGCGCGGCTGTTCGTGCAGCGCGCCACCGAGACCGCCCGGACGTTCGCCGTGACACCGGGCAACGCCGAGGCGGTGGCGGAGATCTGCCGGCGGCTCGACGGGATGCCGCTGGCGCTCGAGCTCGCCGCCGCCCGCGCCGACGTGCTGTCTCCCGCCCAGATCGCCGAGCGGCTCGGCGGAGCGCTGACGCTGCTGAAGGCGGGCAGCCGCACCGGGCTGACCCGCCAGCAGTCGCTCCGGGCCACGCTCGAGTGGAGCCACGACCTGCTGTCCGAGCCCGAGCAGACGCTGTACCGGCGGCTCGGCGTGTTCGCGGGCAGCTTCGGCGTCGAAGCCGTCGAGGGCATCTGCGACGGCACGGTCGACCTGCTCGCGCGGCTCGTCGACAAGTCGCTCGTTCAGGTCGAGCCCTCCCCCACCGGGCATCGCTACCGGCTGCTGGAGACGATCTCCCAGCACGCCTGGGAGATGCTCAGAGAGGCCGATGAGTGCGCCCGGCTGGAGGCCGCGCATCGCGCCTGGTATCTGGCCCTCGCGGAGGCGGCCGACCGCGACGTCGACCCCGCCGTCGCCGCCACCTGGCCCGCCGAACGGCTGATGGCCGAGCACGACGACCTGCGGACGGCGCTGGCCTCGGCGATCCGCCACGACCCGTCGGCGGCGCTCCGGCTCGGCGCCGCGCTGTGGTGGTTCTGGATGGCGCGCGGCTACTTCGTCGAAGGAGCGCGCCGGCTCGACGAGGCGCTCGCCGCGGCTCCCGAACCCACGCCCGAACGGGGACGCGCGCTGTTCGCGGCCGCCGGGATCGAGGTCAGGCTCCGGCACGGCAGCTACGAACGGCTCGTCGCGCTCGGGACCGAGGCGCTCGACATCGCCCGCGCGAGCGGGGACCCCGGCGCCGTCGCCCGCGCGCTCGAGCGGCTCGGGCTGCTCGTGATGGGCAGCTTCCGCTCGCCGGCGGGGGAGCGGGCGTTCACGGAGGGCCTCGAGCTGGCCCGCGAGATCGGCGACAAGCCCGCGCAGGTGGCGATCAAGCACGCGCTGGGCGTGCTCGTGGCCTGCCGTGGCGAGAACGTCGCGGCCCGTGCGCTCTTCGCGGAGTGCCTCGACCTGCTGGACGAGATCGAGGACGAGCGGGCGCCGCTGTTCTGGGCGTCGCACATCTCGCCGGTCGTGCTCCCGGTCGGCCCGGGCGGAGCGCCGCGGGCCTACTTCGAGGACACGTTCGTGCTCCTGCGGTCGGTCTCGCGTGCGGCCGGCACCGGCTACGTGCTCTGCAACATCGCGGAGGCGTGGCGGGCGGACGGCGACTGCGAGGCGGCCCGCGCGCCGCTCGAGCGCGCGGTCGCGCTGTTCCGCGAGATCGGCGACGACCAGGGGACCGGCGTCGCGCTCAACATCCTCGGCAACATCGCCCGCGTCACGGGCGATTACGAGGCCGGCCGCGCGCACTTCGCCAAAGCGCTCGCGCTGCGGCGCGCGGCTCGTGACCGGCGCGAGATCGGGATGACGCTGTCCGGCATGGGGATGCTCGCGCTCTACGCGGGCGATCCCGACGGCCGCGCATTGCTCGACGAAGCGTCCGAGATCTTCGCCCGCACCGACGACGGCCCGGGCACGAAGCTGACCCCGATGAACGTCGCGGCCTACGAGCTCGATGCCGGCAATCCGCAGCGCGCGTGCGAGCTGCTCGAGAGCGTGGCCAAGCCGGAGGGGTACGACCTCGTGGGCAGCCGCGGCTGGCCCTCGGCGGCGCTGGCGGAGGCGGCGATCGCGCTCGGCGATCACGACAAGGCGGAGCAGGCACTCGCGGCCGCGCTCGAGTCGTTCGTCGAGCTCCGCGAGGACCGCGGCGTGCGCCACGTGCGCGAGCTCGCGGCGCGGCTTGAGAGCCAGATGAGCGGTTGTTGAGTGACCGGCCGTAGCTTCGCCGCATGACAACTCACGAGATTCCCGTACTCGCCGAGGGCTCGATCGCGGAGCTCTCGGCCGCCATGCGCGGGCGGCTCGTACGCCCGAGCGACTCCGACTACGACCAGGCGCGCGCGATCTGGAACGGCGCTCACGACCGCTATCCCGCGCTGATCGCCAAGTGCGCCGGCGTGTCCGACGTCATGCGCGCGCTCGAGTTCGCCCGCAGTGAGGAGCTGACCGTCGCGGTCCGCTCCGGCGGGCACAGCATCCCCGGCTTCTCCACGGTCGACGGCGGCCTCGTCATCGACCTCTCCCCGATGCAGGGCGTGCGCGTCGATCCGGCGCGCCGCGTCGCCCGCGCCGAGGCCGGCCTGACGTGGGCGAGCTTCGACCACGAGACGCAGGCGTTCGGCCTCGCGACGACCGGCGGCCTGGTGTCGAGCACCGGCATCGCCGGGTTCACGCTCGGCGGCGGCATCGGCTGGCTGATGCGCAAGCACGGCCTCGCGGCCGACAACCTGATCGCCGCCGACGTCGTCACCGCGGACGGGCGCCTCGTGCACGCGAGCGAGGACGAGAACACCGACCTCTTCTGGGGCCTGCGCGGCGGCGGCGGCAACTTCGGCGTCGCGACCTCGCTCGAGTACCAGCTCCACGAGGTCGGCCCGATCGTCACCGGCGGCGCCGTGTTCTACCCGGCCGACAAGGCCGCCGACGTGCTGCGGGTCTACCGCGGCTGGGTCGGCACCGCGCCGGACGAGCTGACCACGCTCGTGAACCTCCTCACCTGCCCGCCCGCGCCGTTCCTGCCCGAGGCCTGGCACGGCAAGCCGCTCGTCGCCATCATCGGCATGCACACCGGCCCTGCCGACGTGGCCGAGCGCGAGCTGCGCCCACTGCGCGAGATCGCCACCCCGGTCGCCGACCTGTTCGGCCCGATGCCGTACGTGGCGATGCAGAGCCTCGTCGACCCGCTGTGGGGCCCCGGCGCCCACAGCTACATGAAGGCGGGCTTCATGCGCGGGCTCGACGACGCCACGATCGACACGCTCGTCGCCCAGCACGCGAGCGTGACCTCGCCGAAGACCGAGATCCACATCCAGCACCTCGGCGGCGCCGTCGCGCGCCACGCGGCGGACGCGACCCCGTTCGGCGGCCGCGACGCCGCGTTCGTCCTGAACATCATCGCCAGCACGTTCACCCCGGACGGCTACGACGAGGCGGTCGACTGGGCGCAGGACACCTACAGCGCGCTCGGCTCCGCGCTCACCGGAGGCGCGTACGTGAACTTCCTCTCCGACGAGGGCTCCGAGCGCGTCCGCGCGGCCTACGGGCCGGAGACCTACCGCCGCCTGGTCGCGCTCAAGGACAAGTACGACCCGACGAACGTGTTCCACCTCAACCAGAACATCCCGCCGTCCTGATCTCTCCTCCCCGGCACGGGCCGCGCTCGGCGCGGCCCGTCAGCCGGGCGTGTCTCCGCCGGCGAACGGCGGCGGGGTGCGGCGGCGCCGAGCTCACGGGCCCAGGAGATCCCACCGGTTGCCCGCGACGTCGAGGAAGACGACCACGCGGCCGTAGGGCTCCGAGCGCGGCTCGCCGGCGAACTCGACGCCCGCGGCGCGCATGCGCTCGTACGTCGCGTCGAAGTCGTCGACGCGCAGGAACAGCCCGACGCGGCCGGCGAACTGGTTCCCGACCGCCGCGCGCTGCGCCTCCCCGTCGGCCTGGGCGAGCAGCAGCCCGGTGCGCTCGCCCGGCGGGCGGACGACGACCCAGCGCTTCGGGCGGCCGCCGTGCGTCGTCACCGCCGGCGAGTCCTCGACGAGCTCGAACTCGAGCACGTCGACGAAGAAGGCGATCGCCTCGTCGTAGTCGTCGACGATCAGCGCGAAGTGCTCGAGGTGGGTGCTCACAGCCGCTCGAGCGCCTCCGCCACGTGGCGATGGCCGAGCGCCTCGTACCCCCCGACCGTGACGATCGGCGCGAACATCAGCACGAGCAGGCAGATCGTCACGCTCGCGCCGGCCGTGGCGAGCACGACCGACAGCAGCAGGATCAGCGCCGTGCCCGCCAGCAGACCGAGGTGGAAGGGATCGCGCTCGCGCATCAGCAACGAGTACAGCGCGTAGAGGGCCACCACGTACACCGCGACGGGGATCGCCACGCTGAGCACGGTCGTCGTGGTGCTGGTCTCCGCCTCCCCCTCCAGGCCATATGCCGCGACGTGGATTCCGCCGCCCATCGCCGCGAGCGCGGCGAAGATCACCAGGTGCCCGTAGCCGAACCCAAAGCCGCGCTCGCGGTGGTGGGCGAGGCCCTCGGCCCACGGCAGCGCGAAGTACATCCACCAGCAGCCGAACGTGAGTCCGACGCCGGCGACCGCGAGCAGCGCGGCCTCGATCGACCAGCCTGCGTCGCCGTGCACCACCGCGTTCAATGCCGCCACCGTCCCGAGGATCACCTCGCCGAGCGTGATGATCACGAGCAGCCCGTAGCGCTCGGCGATGTGGTGCGGGTGCCACGGCGTGCGGCCCTTGCGCTCGCCGATCAGCGGGCCGGCGAGCTCCAGTGAGATCAGGACCAGGTAGAGCGCGATCGCCGTCGGGATCGGCAGGTCGGCGATCGTGAGCGCGATCCAGCCCACCTGGGCGATGCCGGACGTCGTCATGTACGAGCGGGCGGTGCTCCGGCGCTCGGGATCCTGGCGCGAGACCTGCCACCACAGGAAGATCAGCGCCACGCGCATGACGACGTAGCCGGCGACCACCACGTCGAGGTCGAGCGTGTCGCCGTGGTCGAGCGAGGCGAACAGCTGCGGCAGGCCGAGGGCAACCACGATCACGCCGACCATCTGCACCATCGTCGCCAGCCGGAACACCCAGTCGTCGGTGTCGTAGGCGGACGCGAACCACGTGTAGCCCAGCCACGCCCAGGCTGACGGCGACGGCGGCGAAGATGAAGCCGCCGACGCCCGCGCCGACGTGGCCGTCGGCGACGTAGTGGGCCAACTGGTCGGCGGCCGTGCCGAACGCGACGACGATCGTGAGGTCGTAGAGCAGCTCCAGCGGCGTGGCGGCGCGATGCTCCTCACCGGGGTCACGGCCGGTGAAGCGGCGGCGACGGTGCGCGCGGTCCGGCGACGTCATCACGCCGAATTGTGCACGGACTGGGGAATCCCCTGATGCTGCGGCATCACGGCGATTCGTGCGCGGACTAGGGAATCGCCCGATGCCGCGCAGCGTCAGGAGAGTGAAGCTGCACTCACTCTCCTCCCCTCTCCCCTGATTCGGAGTCGCTCCCCCATGACCATCCAACGCTGGACGCTCGTAGTGGTCTGCGCCGCCACCGCGATGCTGATGCTCGACATCGCCGTCGTGAACACGGCGCTGTCGCGCATCGCCGAGGACCTGAACACGGGCCTGAGCGGCCTGCAGTGGGTCGTCGACGCGTACACGCTCGCGCTGGCCAGCACCGTGCTGACCGCCGGCGCCCTCGCCGACCGGCTCGGCCGGCGCCGCGTGTTCTCGTTCGGCCTCGTCCTGTTCACGGGCGCCTCGCTCGCCTGCGGCCTCGCCCAGGACATCACGATGCTCAACACCGCCCGCGCGGTGCAGGGCCTCGGCGCGGCGATCATGTTCGCCGTCTCGCTCGCCCTGCTCGCCCACGCGTACCCGGGCGCCCGTGAGCGCGCCGGTGCGTTCGCCGCCTACGGCGCCACGATCGGCGCCTCGTTCGCGGTCGGCCCGCTGATCGGCGGCCTGCTCACGAGCGGGCTCGACTGGCAGTGGATCTTCCTCGTGAACCTCCCGATCGGCCTGTTCTGCCTGTACGTCACGCGCCGCTACGTCCAGGAGTCGCGCGATCCCCGCTCGCCCGGGATCGACTGGCCCGGCCAGATCACGCTGACCGCCGGCCTGTTCCTGCTCGTGCTGGCGCTCCTGCGCGGCAACGAGCTGGGCTGGACGAGCGACGCGATCCTCGCCGAGCTGATCGGCGCCGTCGTCGCCCTGGTCGCGTTCGTGATCATCGAGTCGCGCGTCCGCGAGCCGATGCTGCCGCTGAAGTTCTTCCGCAACCCGACGTTCACGGGCGTGCAGATCGCGGCGTTCTCGATCTCGGCCTCGTTCTTCGCCGTGTTCCTCTACACGACGCTGTACCTGCAGCAGATCCTCGGGCTGTCGGCGATCGAGGCCGGCCTCGTTTACCTGCCCGGCACGATGGTGATGCTCGTCGTCTCCGGCGCCACCGCGCAGCTGCTGGCGAAGGTGCCGGCCGCGCACGGTGATCGGCGTCGGCCTCGGGATGGTCGGCGTCGGGATGATGCTGTTCACGCTCGCCGACGTGACGTCGTCGTGGTGGATCGTCCTTCCGGGCGAGCTCGTCGCGCTGATCGGCACCGGCCTGTTCAACCCGGCGGTCACCAACGTGGCGCTGAGCTCGGTCCCGATGGAGCAGAGCGGCGTCGGCGCCGGCGTGCACGACACGTTCCGCCAGGCCGGCATCGCCGTCGGCGTCGCCGCCCTCGGCGCGCTGATCCCGGCCGAGAACGCGTTCGGCGGCTCGCCGCAGGCGTACGTCGACGGGCTCCACGACGCGCTGTGGGCGGGCGCCGGCCTCGCGCTCGTCGGCGCGGTCGTCGCCGCCAAGCTGATCTCCAAGCGCTACGGCACGGCGGCCGAGATGCCGGCGGCCGAGGGCGAGCTCGCGTTCGCGCCCGCCTAGCGCTCACGTCACCTCGCTCGCGATCAGCTCCGCGATCGCGAGCGAGGCCGTGGCGGCGGGAGACGGAGCGTTGAGCACGTGCACGGCGCGGCCGGTGCGGGCGAGCAGGAAGTCGTCAACCAGGGCGCCGTCGCGCCCGACCGCCTGGGCGCGGACTCCTGCGGGCCCGCGCTCGACTCCCGACGATCTCAGGCACGAATCGGCGCGCCTCGCGCAGCAGCAGCCGCCGGCTCGCGGCGTGCGCGATCTCGTGCGTCCCGTCCGCCACCAGCGGCGCATGACGCGCCACGTGCCGGGCCAGCGCACCGTCGCCTTGAGATCGACCGCAGTGGGCGCGAGCAGCGCCGTCGGCCCGATGATCACCTCGCCCGCGACCGTGCGCGACAGGTGCACGCCGAGGAACGGCAGCGCCGGGTCGGGGACCGGGTAGATCTGCCCGCGCACGAGCTCGGGCCGCGCGAGCCTCAGGTACGAGCCGCGGAACGGCACGATCCGCACGTCCGGCCGCGCTCCCGACGCAAGCGCCAGCCGGTCCGACCACGCGCCCGCGCACGCGACGGCCCGGCGCGCGGGCACCCGCGCGCCGTCCGCCAGCACCGCCTCGACGTGGTCCTCTCGCTCGACCAGCGCGCGCACGCCGGCGCCCCGCCGCAGCTCGCCGCCGTGGGCCTCGACGTCGCGCGCGTAGGCACCGGCGACCGCGCCGAAGTCGACCATCCCGGTGTTCGGTGAGTGCAGCGCGGACAGGCCGCGGGCGGCGGGCTCGATCGCTCCGATCTCGTCCGGCCCGAGACGCTCGAGGCCCTGGACGCCGTTGGCGCGGGCGCGGCGTTCGAGCTCGTCGAGCCGCGGCAGGTCGTCGGGCCGCACGGCGACGACGAGCTTGCCGCAGCGCGGCGCGTCGATCGCGTGGTCGGCGCAGTACTCGTACAGCGCCGCCGCGCCCTCCACGCAGAGCCGCGCCTTCAGCGACCCGGGCGCGTAGTAGATCCCCGCGTGGATGACCCCGCTGTTGTGGGTGGTCTGGTGCTCGCCCAGCTTGCTCTCGCGCTCGAGCACGACCACGCGCAGCCCACGCAGCGCGAGCGCTCGCGCGGTCGCGAGGCCCACGATCCCGCCTCCGGCGATCGCGACGTCGTGCACTACGAGATGAGGTCCAATGCCGCGCCGATCACGGACTCGGCGTCGATCTGGTGGTGCTCGTAGAGCTCGAAGATGTCGCCGGACTGGCCGAACCGCTGGACGCCGAGACAGGTCATCGGCACGCCGTGGATGGCGGCCAGGAAGCTGAGCGTGTGCGGGTGGCCGTCGAGCAGGGAGACGATCGGGAGCGGCTCGTCGAACAGCGTGTCGAGGATCCACGGGTCCCCGTCGGCGAGGCCGGCGCGGGCCTGGAACGCGCGGTACAGCAGGTCGGCGCTGGTGATGCAGATCACCGCTGCGCCGAGCTCCTCGGCGGCCTCCATCGCCTCCGGCACGAGCGCCCCCATCACCGCGATCACCACGCGCGACCCTTCGCGCAGCCGGTAGCCGCCGGCGAGCACCTGCTCCCGCGGCGCCTCGGCCGCCAGCGCCTGGTCGACGGGCCGCGTGCTCAGCCGGAAGTACGCCGACCCGCCGTCGGGGCGCCCGAGCTGTGACAGCGCGTGCAGGAACGTCCACTCGAAGTCGCGCCCGAACGCCGGCTCCCAAGCCACGCAGCCCGGCTGCTCGATCCCGATCGACGGCGTGATCACGGACTGGTGGGCTCCGCCCTCGGGGCCGAGCGTGACGCCGCTCGGCGTGCCGACCAGGATCGACTGCCCACCCGCGTAGATGCCGAACGACCACGGCTCGAGCGCGCGCGCGACGAACGGGTCGTAGATCGTGCCGACCGGGAGCAGCGGCTGGCCGGAGCGCGACCATGTCGCGCCCAGCTCGCCGAGCACGCCGACGAGGTTGACCTCGGCGATGCCGAGCTCGATGTGCTGGCCGTGGTCGCTCTCGCGCCAGCGCACGAGCGTGTCGGTGTCGTCGGCGAACCAGTCGATGCGGGGTGGGCGGGATCCGATATCCCAGATGCCGGCCTTGTTGATCCAGCCGCCGAGGTTGGTCGAGGTGCCGACGTCGGGAGAGACCGTGACCACGCGTTGCGCGACCTCCGGGGCCTCGCGTTCGAGATCGACCCAGAAGCGGCCGAACGCCTGCTGCGTGGATTCGCGGCCGCGGTGGTCGCGGCCGAGCGTCTCCGGCACCGGCGGCGGTGACACCAGCTGCGGCGGCTCGCGCCGGAGGCGGGCGCCCGCCGCCGCGCACAGCTCGGCCTCCGGAGTGCCGTCTTCGAACGCCGCCCACGGGTCTTCGGGATCGGTCCCGAGGGCCGCCGCCAGCTCGCCGAACTGCTCGTCGCTGAGCAGCGCGGAGTGGTTCGCGGGGTGGCCCTCGGTCGGCAGCCGCCAGCCCTTGATCGTGTACGCGAACACAACGCTCGGGCGGTCGCGGACGGCGTCGGCTGCGCCGAACGCGGCGATCAGCGCCGCCAGGTCGTGCCCGCCGAGGTCGCGGAACGCGGCGAGCAGCTCGGCGTCGTCGCCCGGCAGGACGCCGACCTCGAGCCGCTCACGGAGCTGGCGCGCGTCGGCGCGCAGGAGCCGCTGGTACTCCTCGTTCGGCATCGCGTCGATCCGCGCGCGCAGCGCCGGCAGCTTCTGCAGCCGCGGCCCGTACTTGACCATCTCGACGTGCCAGCCGGCCGCCTCGAACATCGCGGCCAGGCGGCCCGCCGCGATGTCCGGCACGACGCGGTCGAGCGACTGGCGGTTGAGGTCGATCACCCACATGACCTCGCCGAGCTTGGACACCATCGGGTCGGCGATCGCCTCCCAGCAGGCGCCCTCGTCGAGCTCGGCGTCGCCGATCAGCGCGATCTGGCGGCCGCCGACCGGCACGTCGAAGTGCCCGGCGACGTAGCGGTGCGCGAGCGCGCCCCAGATCGGCGCGGTCGCTCCGAGCCCGACCGACCCTGTGGAGTAGTCGACCGGGTCCGGATCCTTCGTCCGCGACGGGTACGACTGCAGGCCGCCGAACTGGCGCAGCGTGCTCAGATACGAGCGGTCGAGCCGGCCGAGCAGGTAGTTGATCGCGTGCAGGACCGGCGACGCGTGCGGCTTGACGCTCACCCGGTCCGGCGCCTCGAGCATCGCGAACCACAGCGCGGTCATCAGCGACACCATCGACGCGCTCGACGCCTGGTGGCCGCCGACCTTGACCCCGGACGCGTTCGGGCGCACCCGGTTGGCGTGATGCACGATCGCGGTGGCGAGCCAGAGCACGCGCTGCTGCACGCGGTCGAGCACCTGCAGGTCCAGCTGTGGTGGGGCGGGAGCGACGGCGATGGCCCGAGTCTACGATCTGCGCATGGATGCCTCGAACGCCGCCCTGATCGAACGGTTCTACGCGGCCTTCGGTCGCCGCGACGGTGACGCGATGGCGGCGTGCTACGCGCCGGACGCGACGTTCCGCGACCCCGTGTTCGGTGAGTTGAAGGGCCCCGAGATCGCGGCGATGTGGAAGATGCTCACCGGCCGCGCGCCCGATCTGAAGATCGAGCTCGTCGAGCACGACGCGAGCGAGTCGGAGGGCTCGGCGCGCTGGATCGCCCACTACACGTTCAGCCAGACCGGCCATCCGGTGGTCAACGACGTGCGGGCGACCTTCCGCTTCGCCGACGGCCTGATCGTCGAGCACAGCGATCGCTTCCCGTTCTACAAGTGGGCGCGCCAGGCGCTCGGGATGCAGGGGAAGCTGCTCGGCTGGATGCCGCAGCTGCGGCTCGGCGTGATGCGCCAGGCCCGCGGGAGTCTCAACGCCGCGATGCAGCCCGCCGCGCCCGCCGACGCGCCCTCTCGGCCGCCAGGCGACGGGTAGCGAACCGCGGCTGGGTAGGGCGGCGGGTCCCGGGGCGGTGCGGTCACCCGTCGCCGGCGGACGGGTGGAGCAACGGCACCGCGCCGCTCCAGCCGCTGCGCAGGACGGCGAGCAGCGTCGGCGGCGTGATCACCGTCGCGGCGCCTCTCCGCCGCACGTGGCGATCCGTGTACCCGGCCGGGGTCCAGCGCCGGAGCTCGTCGCCGAGCACGAGCCACGGCTCGTCCTCGTGCAGCACGAACGCGCCGTCCGGCAGGTCGCCGGCGCGGTGGTGGGAGAAGCGCTCGGCGTGCAATCGCCAGTCGACCGCGTCGGCGCCCGGCTCGCCGACGATCTCCATGAAGCGGTTGTAGTCCTCTCGCCGGCACAGCGCGCAGGGGCGGTGGCCGGCGGCGAAGGCGGTCGCCTCGTCGAGGAAGAACAGCTCGGTGAAGCGGCCCGGCTGGAGCAGCGGCGTGCGGTGCCAGCCGCGGAAGCGCAGCCGGCAGGCGATCCAGCGGCGGCCATTGTGGTGGCGGCGGATGCGGCCGCTCGCGTCATGCAGGCAGCCGCGGTTGCCGTACACGAGGCCACGCGCCGGCGTGGCGATCAGCTCGCCGAGCGGGGTCACGCGATTCTGCAGAGGCACGCGCGTAGTCTGCGCGGTCATGGCGCCCGAGGCGAACTGGGCGGGCAGCTACGAGTACCGCGCCCGCACCATCCACGAGCCGGACACCGTCGAGCAGCTGCAGGAGATCCTCGCCGCCGCGCCGCGCATCCGCGTGCTCGGCTCCCGGCACACGTTCAGCGACATCGCCGACTCCGAGGAGCTCGTCTCGCTGGCGCGACTCCCCGCCGGCGTCACGGTCGACGGCACGTCGGTCACCGTGGGCGGCGCGGTCCGCTACGGCGAGCTGGCGCCCGTGCTCGACGAGGCCGGCCTCGCCCTGCACAACCTCGCCTCCCTGCCGCACATCTCGATCGCCGGCGCGGTCGCGACCGCCACGCACGGCTCCGGCGACGGGAACGGCAACCTCGCGACCGCCGTCGCGGGCCTCGAGATCGTCACGGCCGGCGGTGAGATCGTCCGCGTCGCCCGCGGCGACGAGGACTTCGACGGCATGGTGGTCAACCTCGGCGCGCTCGGGGCGGTCACGCGCGTGACGCTCGACGCCGAGCCCGCCTACGAGGTCCGCCAGCGCGTGTTCGAGGACATCGGCTGGGACGAGCTGCTCGCGCACTACGACGCGATCACGGCGACCGGCTACAGCGTCAGCGTCTTCACGCTCTGGGGCGACACGTCGCAGGTGTGGGTCAAGAGCCGCGACGACGGTCCGGCCGAGCTGCTCGGGCATCCCGCCGCAACCGAGGACCGGCACCCGATCCCCGGCATCGACCCGGTCAACTGCACCGCCCAGCGCGGCATCCCGGGGCCCTGGTGGGATCGCCTGCCGCATTTCCGGATGGGCTTCACGCCCTCGGCCGGCGAGGAGCTGCAGTCCGAGTTCCACTTCCCTCGCGAGCACGCCGCTGCCGCGATCGAGGCCGTCCGCGCGCTCAAGGACCAGGTCCAGCCCGTGCTGCAGGTGACCGAGATCCGCACCATCGCCGCCGACCGGCTGTGGCTGAGCCCGCAGTACGAGCGGGACAGCGTCGCGATCCACTTCACGTGGAACCGCGATCCGGAGGCCGTCGAACGCGTGCTCGTCGACGTGGAGGCCACGCTCGCGCCGTTCGACGCGCGCCCGCACTGGGGCAAGCTCTTCCTGCGGGCGCCGCGGCACCCCCGGACGGACGACTTCCTCGCCCTCGCGGCCCGGCTCGACCCGGACGGCAAGTTCCACAACGGCTGGTTCACACGGCATGTGATAGGTTCCCAACCGTCCGGTTGATAAACCGCTCGGATGAGCACCGACCAGCTGACCGTCACCTTCGCCGCCCTCGCCGATCCCACCCGCCGGGCCATCCTCGCCCGGCTCTCGGAGGGCGACGCGACGGTCAACGAGCTGGCCGAGCCGTTCCCGATGACCACACAAGCGATCTCCAAGCACCTCAAAGTGCTCGAGCGCGCCGGCCTGATCGTGCGCGGCCGTAGCGCGCAGCTACGGCCTTCACGGCTGCAGGGCGCGGCGCTCAAGGAGGTCGCCGACTGGGTCGCCGACTACCGCAGCCACTGGGATGAGAGCTTCGACCGCCTCGATGAGCACCTCGGCGCGTGAGATCACGATCACGCGCGTCTTCGACGCCCCGCGCGAGCGGGTCTGGAAGGCCTGGACCGAGCCGGACGAGATCGCGCGCTGGTGGGGCAAACGCGGCTGGAGCACCCCACCGGAGTCCGTCACGCTCGACGTGCGGCCCGGCGGTGTCTTCCGTCTCAACTCGATCAACGACGAGGACGGCCGTGAGATGCCGCTCGAGACCACGTTCCGCGAGGTCGTCGAGCCCGAGCGGCTGGCGTTCGGCGAGGCGACCGTGACGTTCAGCGACCTCGGCGACGGCCGCACCGAGATGGTCTTCCACACCACCGTTCACATGACTGAAGACACCCTGCGCAGGGCCACGGGCGGGCTGGCCGGCGCGTTCGACCGCCTCACCGACCACCTGGAGCTCCCGACATGATCACCGGCACCGACTTCCTCGTCATGCACACCAAGGACTTCGACACCGCCGTCGACTTCTACGAGAACACGCTCGGGCTGCCGCTGTCGGCGCGCTACGGGAAGATGCCCGGCGCCGAGTTCGAGACCGGGAACCTCACGATCGCGGTGATGCAGTCGGACGCGTTCGGGATGGAGTACCAGACGACCACGAACCCGCTCGCGCTCCGGGTCGACGACGTGCACGCCGCCAAGGCCGAGCTCGAGGCCAAGGGCGTCCGGTTCGCGCCGGAGACGATCGACTCCGGCGTCTGCCACATGGCCTTCTTCCGCGACCCCGACGGCAACGCGCTGATGCTGCACCACCGCTACGCGCCGCGCACCTAGACTCGGGACACTAGACGCGCGCGCCGCGCAGCGCGGGGAGCACCTCGCCGCCGAGCACCTCGATCGCTCGCTCCACGTTGCCCGCCGAGTTGTTCTGCAGCACGAGCACGGTCGCCCCGAGCTGCTCGAGCTCGCGCAGGCGCTCCTGGATCTCCTGCGGGTCGGACGCCGCCACGATGTTGCTCGCGAACTCCTCGTCGGACATCTCCTGCTCGCCGTGCTCGTACATCTTCTGCGGCTCGTGCCAGTCGGCGGTGAAGTGGTCCTGCGGCTGGGCGCCCTTCCACTTGCGGGCCTGCTCGACCGCCTGCTCGTCGCTCTCGGCCCATGAGACGAGCACCTGGAAGACGATCTCGCCGCTGCCGCCGGCGCTGCGGTACGCCTCGATGACCTCGGGCGTCGACTCCGGATCGGGCAGCGTCCACAGGCCGTCGCCACGGCGTCCGGCGACCTCGGCGGCCTGCGGGCCGAAGGCCGACACCCAGATCGGCGGGCGGCGCTCGGCCAGGGTGTGCAGCTTGAGATCGCGGGCGCGGAAGAAGCGGCCGTCCTGCGTGATCGTCTCGCCCTTCCACAGGCGGTCGATCATGTCCAAAGCCTCGTCCATGCGGGCGATCTGGTCGCCCGTCGACGGCCAGTCGTCACCGACCGGCACCTCGTTGAGCGCCTCGCCCGAGCCGATGCCGAGGTAGGGGCGGCCGGGGTACATGCGCTCGAGGGTCATCCACGCCTGCGCGATCAGCGCAGGGTGATAGCGGGCGCCGGGCGGCGTGACCGCCGTGCCGATCGGAACCTGCTCGGTGGCCTGAGCGGCGGCGCCGAGCCACGCCCAGGTATGGCCGGACTCGCCCGGCTCCCACCACGGCTGCAGATGATCAGAGGCGCCGATGCCGTCGAAGCCCGCGCGCTCGGCCGCCACGACGTGGCGCAGCAGGGCCTCGGGCGGGAACTCCTCGTGCGAGGCGCCGTAGAAGTATCGAGTCATCCCCTGGGACTACCCAGGGGACGATCGCGCTACCGGTTCCAGTCCGGATCGAACGCCCGGCGGACGAGCACCTTCGGCTTGCCGCCCGTGTAGGGCATCGTGACCACGTTGTGCCGGTTGCTCGGGTCCGGCCCGCCGGTCGTCCCGAGGACGGTCTTGCCGTCCGCGGTCAGATCCGAGGCCACGAAGCCGTTCTCGGAGTCGCGCGACAGCGCTCGCACCTTGCCCGACTTCGGGTTCACGGCGAAGCCGACGCTCGTGTCCTGGCCGATGAACTCGGCGATCAGCCGCTTGCCGTTCTCGGACAGCTCGAGCGGGATCAGGCCGCTCACGAGGTCGGGAATCTTGAGCGCCGTGATCCGGCGCAGGCTGCCGCCGTCCGGCTGGATCTCGAACAGGTTGTAGGAGGGCGCGACGTTCTCGCGCGCCCGCTGGCGGTCGTGGATGATCCCGCGCTCGGTCCACAGCGGGTTCAGCGACTTGCGGTCGCGCGTGATCCGGGTCCGCTTCTTGTCGGCGATCGTGACCGAGTACAGGTCGGTCGGCGCGTCGAACGCCTGATTGTGGCCGGCGGTGCCGAACGCGACCGACTTCGAATCCGGGGAGAACGAGAAGCCGCGGATGTGGCCGGAGGCGACCTTGATGCTTGCGCGGTCGTGGATGTTGTGGACCCACACGCGCGTGGCGGCGCCGACGCCGAGCAGCTTGGAGTCGGGCGAGAACTGCAGCGTGTCGATCTCTCCCGCCTTGGCCACGTCACGCGCCTTACGGCTGCCGTCGGCGAGCCGCAGCTTGGCGATGTTGGGGCCTTGGCCGTCGACCCATGCGACCCAGCGGCCGTCGGGCGACACGACCGGTTCAGACCCGCGACCGACCCGGTGCGGATTGCTGCCGTCGTTCTCGGCGACGAAGACCTTCGGCAGGCCGTTCTTCGCAGTCTTGCTGTACACCAGCGTCGCGTGCGCAGGCGCAGCAGAGCAGAGAGCGATCGTCGCTCCGAGCAGCGTCGTGATCGTCCGTTTCGCCAACGTGGGGCCTCCTTGAAGGCTGCGGCGCACCGCAGCGTAGATCCGCGATCCTAACCCGGCAGCAGGCCAAAGGTTGTGGTGCCGGGGTCCGATCGGGTACCGCTCAGTCGTCGGCCGACGGACGCCGACGCGCCTGCTTGGTCTCCCCGCGACGCCGTTTGGCGTCCACGCGCTTGCGCCGCGAGGACGCCGTGGGCCGCGTCTTGTGGCGTGGCCGGGCGACCTCCAGCGCCGCCGCGATCCGGTCCGCGAGCCGCTCGAGGGCGAGCTCCCGGTTGCGCAGCTGCGACCGTGTGTCCTGGGCGGAGGCGGTCACGCGAGGGCCCAGCCGCGCGGCGATCCGGGCCTGCTGCGCCTCGGTCAGCACGCCCGACGCGTGCACGTCGAACACCGCCTCCACGCGCGAGGCGGTGACGTTGGCGTGCTGGCCGCCCGGGCCGGAGGAGCGGCTGGTGCGCAGCTCGATCTCCGTCAGCGGAATGGCCAGGCCGGGGCGTATGGGGACCATCTCGGCCACGATGCGCCAACATTCTCAGCAACTCTTCGCCGAATGGGTAGTTAGAGTCGCCGACAGTGGAAGCCTCCGCGGTTCATGCTCCAGCCGCACTCGGGCGGGTTCCTCTCGCCCCGTCGCTGCTCAGGCTGCGTTCGGACGAGCAGCTGCTCGTCCTGTTCCGCGCGGGGAGCGACGACGCGTTCCGCGCGATCCACGACCGTTACCGGCAGCGGCTGTTCGCCTACGTGCGCCAGATGCTGTGCGCCGGCCCGCGACAGGACGCCGAGGACGTGCTGCAGGACGTGTTCGTCCGCGCCTACGGCGCGCTGCGGCTGGACTCGCGCGAGGTGAACGTGCGCGCATGGCTGTACCGCGTCGCGCACAACCGCTGCATCGACCACCTGCGGCGGCCCATTCCGCCGGCCGCCGACGTGTTCGACATCTCGCGCAAGCCGCTGCACGACCCGATCGAGGAGGCGCAACGCCGCGAGGACCTGTCGCGGCTCGTCGCCGACATCGCCCGCCTGCCCGAGCAGCAGCGCTCGGCGCTGCTCATGCGGGAGATCGACGGCATGGCGTACGTCGACCTTGCGGCCGCCCTGGACGTGACCGTCCCGGCCGTCAAGTCGCTGCTCGTGCGCGCGCGGATCGGGCTCGTCGAGGCCGCCGAGGCGCGCGACGCCGACTGCGCCGAGATCCGCGTCGAGCTGCTCGACGCCTACGACCGCGGCGTGAAGGCCTCGAGCCGCGCGCGCCGGCACATGCGCAGCTGCGAGAGCTGCACCGAGTACCGGGGCGCGCTGCGCGGGATGCGGCGCTCGTTCGCCGCGCTCAGCCCGGCCGGCGCCGGCCCGCTGGCGATGGCGGCCGCGAAGCTGCTCGGCCTCGGTGGCGCCGGCGGCGGCGCCGCTGCGGGTGGCTCGGCCGCCGCCGGGGGGAGCGCCGCGGCGGTCGGCGGCACGGTCGCCGCGTGCAAGGTCGCGGCGGTCGTCTGCACCGCCGCGCTCACCGCAGGTGGCGCCGTCGAGGTCACCCACCTCACGCGCGATCACCAGCCACCGCCACCACGGGTCGCGAAGGCCGTCCCCGCTCCGGCTCCCGAACCGGCGCCGACCCGGACCGCCACCGTGGTCCGCCAGCCGGCCGGCACCTACGCGCCGCTGCGCGAGAAGCCGGCCAAGCGCCACGAGAAGGCCAAGCAGCCGGCGCCCGCGGAGCCGCCGGCCACTACCGAAGCGCCGGCCGTGATCACACCCGCACCGACCGCCGTCCCCGAGCCCACCGGCGCTTCCGGCGGCGTCCAGGCTCCCGATCCGCCGGCCGACCCGGTCGACAGCACGCCGCCCGCCTCCGACAGCGGCGGCTCCGGCGCCGCGACCCCGCCCGCCGACCCGGCGACGGCTCCGCCCACGGGCACGACGCCGCCCGCCGACCCGAACGCCCCGCCGCCGACCGAGCACTGACCCCGGTCAGACCCCTTTAGTGCCTCCGACTCAAGGGGCCTGACCCCCGGGTTTGGCGCTAGGCTCGGGGCCATCGAGTACATCGAGCCGCTCACCCACGAGGCCCTGCTCGTCCGTCGCGGGCGCCGATCGGGCCTGTACACGATCGTCGCGGTGCATTCGACCGCGCGCGGGCCGTCGCTGGGCGGCTGCCGGATGTGGACGTACGCCGACGAGCGCGCAGCGGTGCGCGACGCGCTGCGGCTGTCGCGCGCGATGACCTTCAAGTCGGCCGTCGCCGGCCTCCCGCTGGGCGGCGGCAAGGGCGTGATCATGCTGCCCGCCGGCACCGCGCCGCCGACCGGGGACGACCGCCGCAACGTGCTGCTCGACTTCGGCGACACCGTCGAGGCGCTCGACGGCGCGTACATCACCGCCGAGGACGTCGGCACGTCCGAGCCCGACATGCGGACGATCTCGGAGGTCACCAGCCACGTCTCCGGCCTCGCCGTCGAGAGCGGCGGCTCCGGCGACCCGAGCCCGTGGACGGCGATCGGCGTCGAGGCGGCGATCCGCGTCGGGTGCGAGCGCGCCTTCGGCACCGACTCGCTGGAGGGCCGCACGATCGCCGTGGTCGGCGTCGGCCACGTCGGCGGCCCGCTCGCCGAGGCGCTGGCGCGCGCGGGCGCGACGCTGGTGCTCGCCGACATCGTCGAGGAGCGGCGCGAGCTCGCCGACCGCCTCGGTGCACGCTGGACCGACCCGCGCTCGGCGCTCACCGCCGACGTGGACGTCGTGGCCCCGTGCGCGCTCGGCGGCGTGCTCGACGACGAGACCGTCCCGCAGCTGCGCTGCCGCGTCATCTCCGGCGCCGCCAACAACCAGCTTGCGACCGAGTCGGTCGGCGAGGTCCTCGCCGACCGCGGGATCCTGTGGGTGCCCGACTTCGTCGCGAACGCCGGCGGCGTCGTGAACATCGCGGTCGAGCTCGAGCCCGAGGGCTACGACACCGGCCGCGCCGAGGAGCGCGTGCGCGCGATCGGCGACACCGTCCGCACCGTGCTCGACCACGCCGAAGCGACCGGCACGACCCCGCTCGCCGCGGCGATGGAGATCGCGCGCCGCCGGGTCGAAGAGGCCGAGACGCCCGACTCGGCCGCCGCCTAGGCCCGTCCCTCCGCGCGCAGCTTCTCCAGGTGCGCGCGCAGCGACACCGCCGCGAACGGCCGCAGCTGCTCGGGCGCGTCTTCCCAGGCGGCGTCGAGGAGCTCGTCCTCGCTGCGCAGCCCGCGGTCGAGCGCGGCGAGCAGCCGCTGCTCGCGGTCGAGCCGGTGCGCGATGTACTCGTCGAGCTTGCCGCGCGGGTCCCAGATCGGCGGCCCGTGGCCCGGGCACAGCACGGCGAGGTCGCGGTCGCGCAGCTCGCGCAGGCCTTCGAGATAGGCGGTCAGCTGGCCGGTGACGAACACGCTGCCCTCGCCGAGCACCGCGTCGCCCACGAACGCCGCCCGCCCTGCCACGAACGCGAGGTGGTCGTCGGAGTGGCCGGGGAGCGCGACGATCTCCAGCGGACCCACACGGTCGCCGCCCGCCGCGCCCGCGCGCGCGGAAACCACCGGCACGTCGCCGACCCGCTCGAGAAGCGCGTCGAGCCCCTCGACGTGGTCCTCGTGGTCGTGCGTGAGCGCGATCCCCTCCACCCCGCCGCTCGCCGTGATCGCGTCGAGGTGGGCGTCGAGCGCCGGCCCCGGGTCGATCACCCAGCGCTCGACCAGCCACGTGTTCGTACCGGTCAGCGTCAGCGGGCTCGGGTTGTCGGCACGGATCAGGACGACGCCGTGATCCGCGAGGTCGCCCACGGTCAGCGCGGCGCGAGCCGGTACACCGGCCCGTTCAACGACACCGCGTAGGCCCGCTTGCGGCCGTCGACGCCGAAGGACGACAGCGAGCCGACCTTGAGGCCCGTCTTGCGCACGTCGCGCGCCTTCAGGCCGACGATGCGGGCCGACTCGACCACGCCCGTGCAGAGGTCGCCGAACACGTAGCGCCCCTTCAGCGCCGACAGCACCGGGTCCTGGACCACGACGCCGCCCGTGATCGAGCAGTTGCCGGCGCTGTGGAAGCGCTGGATGACCGGGAAGATCGCGCCCGGGGCGGTCTCGCCCGGCGTGTAGCGCCGCCGGCCCTCCCACACGCGCCAACCGAGGTTGGAGCCCTTCTTGTCGATCACGTCGACCTCTTCGACCTCGCCCTGGCCGACGTCGGCGATGATCATGTTGCCGGACGGCGCGAACGTGTATCGCCACGGGTTGCGCAGGCCGTAGGCGTAGATCTCGGCCTTCGGGTGCTTCGCCCGCGGGTGGTTGAAGCGGATGATCTTGCCCAGGAACGTGTGCAGGTTCTGGCCGTTCCCGCGGGTGCCGTGCTGATCGCCGCCGCCGCCGCCGTCGCCGAGGCCGGCGTACAGGCGCCCGCCGGGCCCGAACAGCAGCAGGCCGCCGTTGTGGTTGGACGCGGGGTGCGTGACCGACAGCAGCCGGCGGCCGGAGCCCGCATTCGCGCGGTTGGCGCTCTTGCGGCGGAACTCGACGATCCGGACGTCGCCGCTGGAGGCCGTGTAGTAGACGTAGAAGCGCCCGCTGGTGCGGTAGTCGGGGGCGAACGCCATCGAGAGCAGGCCGCGCTCGCCGCCCGCGCTGACGCGGCTCTTGATGTTCAGGAACGGCGTCGCCAGCTTCTTGCCGTCCTTGATGACGCGGATCGTCCCGCCCTGCTCGACGACGAAGAGGCGGTGCCGGTCGCCGCGCGGGGAAGTCACGTAGACCGGGCTCGAGAAGTCGCCGATCTTCTTCAGGCGCAGCCCCGGCTTCGCCACGGCGGCCGCGCCGTTCGGGGCCGGGCTGTCCGTCGCCGTGACCGGCGCCTTGTCCGGCGTGCGCGCGGTGGCGCGATCGCCGCTTCCGCCACATCCAATGACCACGACCCCCGCCACGATGATGAGTCCGCGCAGGCGTCTCACCACACCCAGGATGGCAGGCGCGGCGCTCGCGCCCGCCGGTCGCCGGCGCCGCGCCTGTTCGTCCTGACGAACACAACGCTCCGGAACTCGGAAACTTGCGCGTACTCAGCGCGCGACCAGCGAGGCGAACAGATGGTCGAGCTCGGCGGCGGGGTCAGCGGTCAGCCCCGTGTGCACGGGCGACGGCTGCACGATCGTGCTCGACGGCGCCGTCAACCAGTGGAAGCGCTCCGACGGCTCGAGCGCGGCGATCGGCCCACCGGCCGGATCGCCGGCGGCGACGCGCTCCAGCGTCTGCAGGTGCGCCCGCACCTCGGCGGAATCGCAGCCAGGCGAGAGCGCCGCCAGCGCCGCCGCGTCGAGCTCGGTGCGGGCGGCGAGGAAGCCGAGGCGGCGGCAGAACAGCACCACCCCGGCGTTCAGCGACTCGCCCCGCTCGACCCGCGGGATCACCCGCAGGATCGCGTACTGGAAGTCCTCACGGGCGGGCACGGTCGGCCTCCTGTACCCACTCGCGCGGCTCGGCGAGCCGCGCCTGGAGATGCTCGGCGTACGGCGCGCCGTCGCGCCACGCGTCCGGGACCAGCGCGGCGGCCGCCGCGGGATCGGCCAGCGGGGACAGCCGCGCGTCGGCGTCCAGCAGCGAAGCGGCGGCGGGCAGCAGCACGTGGTCGCGGATCGCCGGGAACGGCCGCTGCGCCACCGCCAGCGGGTCGGCGCTCCCGTGGTGGACGAACAGCGACGCCCCATGGTCGATCAGCCACAGGTTCCCGTGCCAGCGCAGCATGTTCGGGTTGCGTGGCGTGCGATCGACGTTCTCGACCAGCGCGTCGAGCCACACGACCGCCGCCGCGAGCTCCGGGTCGGGCGGCCGGTCGGGCGAATACGGGAGCGCACCCGGCAGGAAGTCGACCCCCAGGTTCACGCCGACGCTCGCGTTGATCAGGTCCTGGATCTCGGGGTCCGGCTCCGCCCGCGCCAGCTCGGCGTCGACGTTCACGAACACGAGCTCCGGCACCGGCAGCCCGAGCCCGCGAGCCAGCTCGCCCGCCACGATCTCCGCCGCCAGCGCCTTCGGGCCCTGCCCCGCGCCGGTGAACTTGAGCACGTACAGGCCGTCGTCGTCCGCCTCCACGAGCGCGGGGAGCGACCCGCCCTCGCGCAGGGGCGTCACGTATCGGGTGGCCGTCACGGTGCGCAGCACGGCTGGCATGATCTCGCGCGATGCCGACGCTGTTGTGGGAGCCGCCCACCGAGCTGGTCGAACGGGCCGTGATGAGCCGCTACATGCGCGAGCGCGGTTTCGACGACTACGCCGCCTTGTGGCAGTGGTCGGTCGACGATCTCGAAGGCTTCTGGGCGTCGATCTGGGACTTCTTCGGCGTTGCGGGGAGCTACGACCGCGTGCTCGCGTCGCGCGAGATGCCGGGCGCCCGGTGGTTCCCGGGCGCGGAGGTCAACTACGCCGAGCACCTGTTCCGCGGCAAGGACGACGACGCGGTGGCGATCGTGCACGCGTCCGAGCTGCGCGAGCTGAGCGAGCTCACGTGGGGCGAGCTGCGCCGCCAGACGGCGAGCATGATCGCCCGCCTGCGGGCGCTGGGGGTCGAGCGCGGCGACCGCGTGGCGGCCTACATGCCGAACATCCCAGAGGCGACGGCGGCGTTCCTGGCGTGCGCGGCGATCGGCGCCCTGTGGTCGAGCTGCTCGCCCGACTTCGGCGCCCGCTCGGTGATCGACCGGTTCGCGCAGATCGAGCCGAAGGTGCTGCTCGCCGTCGACGGCTACCGCTACAACGGGCGCGACTTCGATCGCCGCGAGACGGTCGCGGGGATCGCCGCCGAGGCGGGCGGGCAGGTGGTCACGCTCGGCTATCTCGACGGCAGCGGCTGGCCCGACGAGCCCTCCGGCGACACTCGACTTCGAGCGCCTGCCGTTCGATCATCCGCTGTGGGTCCTGTACTCGTCCGGGACGACCGGGCTGCCGAAGGCGATCGTCCAGGGCCAGGGCGGGATCCTGCTCGAGCATCTCAAGAAGCTGCACCTGCACGTCGACGCCCAGGCCGGCGACCGGCTGTTCTGGTTCACGACCACCGGCTGGATGATGTGGAACTTCCTCACCTCGGGGCTGCTCACCGAGGCGGCGATCGTGCTCTACGACGGCAGCCCGGCCGCGCCGGACATGGACGTGCTGTGGGACCTCGCCGACCGGGCGGGAGTGACCACGTTCGGCACCAGCGCGGCGTACATCGCGAGCTGCATGAAGGCCGGCGTCGAGCCGGCCGCGGGGCGCGACCTGAGCAAGCTGCGGGCGGTCGGGTCGACCGGCTCGCCGCTGTCGCCGGACGCGTTCCGCTGGGTCTACGAGCACGTCGGCAGCGACACCTGGCTGTTCTCCACCAGCGGCGGCACCGACCTGTGCACGGCGTTCGTCGGCGGCTGCCCGCTCGTCCCGGTCTACGAGGGCGAGCTGCAGGCCCGCGTCGCTCGGCGCGACGGTCGAGGCCTGGGACCCCGACGGCAAGCCGCTGATCGGCGAGGTCGGCGAGCTCGTGATCACCGAGCCGATGCCGTCGATGCCGCTCTACCTGTGGAACGACCCCGACGGCGAGCGCCTGCCGCGACAGCTACTTCGACGTGTACCCCGGCATCTGGCGCCACGGCGACTGGATCGAGATCACCGAGCGCGGCACCGCGATCATCAGCGGCCGCTCGGACTCGACGATCAACCGCGGCGGCATCCGCATGGGCACGGCCGAGATCTACCGCGCCGTGCTGGCCGTCGACGAGGTCACCGACGCGCTGGTGGTCGACATACCGCGCGACGGCGAGGACTGGATGCCGCTGTTCGTGGTGCTGCGCGAGGGCGACGGAGCTCGACGACGCACTGGTCAAGCGGATCGCGACGCGCATCCGCGAGGACTGCTCGCCGCGCCACGTCCCGAACGAGGTCGTCGCGATCAAGGAGATCCCGCGCACGCTGTCGGGCAAGGTGCTCGAGCTGCCGGTCAAGCGCATCCTGATGGGCACCGACCCCGACAAGGCGGCGAGCCGCGACTCGCTCGCAGAACCCGGAGGCGCTGGACTTCTTCGTCAGGTGGACAGCGGACCGCCGTTAGCGCGGATGCGGCGGATGCGCTCGCTGCCGCGCGGTTCTCCTCGAGCGTGCGCGATGCTGCGCATCCGCGGCCACGCGACCTCGCCGGACGGGATGAAGGTCACGCGCGACGCGATGCCCTTCAAGTCCTTTGGAGGCTTCTGGTGGAGGAAGAACGGTCTCATGGCTGTGGTGGTGGCTGCCGACGAAGAGACGGGGCGCGCACCGTCTCAATGATCAGGATACCCGTCGCGACAGCGGAAACCAACGCGGCGAGCGCCCAGGTGGTGTCCAGGATCCACGCACTGGCGCGGAATCCCAGGGCCGCGGCGGCGAACAGCGCACCAAGCGCGCAGGCGGCCAGCCAGAGCCGGTAGCGCACGAGCATCACCCGCAGCAGCGGGTGCTCGTCGGTGCGCAGCGCAAGCGCGGTGAACACCGCCGACGTCGACAGCACGAGCCCGATCGCGGCACCGGCGCTGCCGGCGAGCGCCTGCAGGTCGGCGAAGATCCACGGCGGCCCGACCAGCAGGCAGATGACCGCGGCGACCACCGCGGCCGGGCCGAGAAAGCGCCAGCGCTCGGCGCCGTACGCGACCAGCAGCCCGGGTCGCACGAGCTCGGCCCGCGGATCGCCGACGAAGTAGATCGCGGGGCGGTCGGCGTCGCGCGCGCCGGCCGCCAGCACGGCGCCGGTGGCGTCGTCCGACAGCTCGGTCGTGCGGGCGCGCAGGCCGGTCGGCACCGCGACCTCGACGTGGAACGTCGCCGCCTGCGCGCAACCCGGCGCGTCGTAGTAGTGCGTGAGCCCCGGGCGCTGCGCGAACCCCTCGTCATGGGCGTACTTGAACACGCGGCGACGGTCGATGCCGCGCACGACCGCCCACAGGATGAACGCGCGCGACAGCGTCTCCGCGATGGCGCGGAAGTCGCTCAGCGGCTCGAGCCCGTGCTCGCGCTCCAGCGTGTCGAGCGTCTCCGTGAGCTGGTGCGGGGCGTCGGCGAGGACCGCCTCGATCAGGTCGCCGGCCGCTAGGCCGACCGCCTCGGGTCGGCGTCCTGGTCGTCGAGGTCATGGTCGAGCGCCTGGTAGAGCAGCTCGCGACCGATCATCCGGCCCTGGTCCGCCGTCAGCAGCGGGATCGAGTGCCCTTCCTCGTTGCGCAGGTCGAAGTGCACGAGCGGGCGCTTGGCGAGCGAGGACAGCGGGACGACATGCTCGTGCTCGGACAGCCGCAGGCTCTCGCGGTACTCGTCCGGCACCGTGAAGTCGACCGACACGTGCCGGCGCACGTTCTCGTGGGTGAGCACGACGATCGTCTCGACGCGCCGGTGCCGCCAGGCGGCGGACTGGCTCAGCAGCACGCCGGCGGCGCTGGCGATCTCCGCCGCCCGCTCCTCGATCTCCTCTCCCGGCCACGCCGCCACGCGGCGATGGTCTCAGAGGTCCAGGACGACCTTCACGTCGTCATCCCGCTTCTCCAGGGCCTCCTCGAAGTCGCTCGAGCGGGACGCGCCGGGACACCATCTGCTCGAGCCATTCGCGGTCGGCGCGCGCGAGCGCCTCGGCCGCGAGCGCGTAATGGCCGAGGTTGGCGTTCACCGAGCCGAACACGACGTCGTTCTCGAGCACCAGGTCGCGGTTGAGGCCGCCGACGTCGACGGTCAGGCTGCGCCCGCGCGGCGACACGCCGGTCAGGCACACGACGCCGAACGCCGCGTTGTGCTCCATCACGTCGAACACGACCTCGGGGGCGCCGGTGGCCTCGACGATGACGTCCGCCTGGACGTCCTTGGCGACCGTCTCGACGTCGGTGTAGTGGTAGTGGGCGCCGAGCGCGTGCACGAGCTGCGGCTTCGGGCCGCCGCGATTGCGGTCGATCACGTGCACCTCGAGCCCGCGCTGGACGCCGAGCAGCGCCGCCAGCAGCCCGATCGGGCCGGCGCCGGTGATCAGCGCCCGCTGCGGGTCGAAGTACGCGCGGCTGCCGATCCGCTCGATCTGGTCCCACGCCTTGGCGACGATCGTCGTCGGCTCCATCAGCATCCCGACCGGCTCCAGCGACGGGTCGAGCTTGACCGCGTAGCCGGTCTCGACCGTCCAGCGCTCGGAGCCGTAGCCGTGGATCTCCTTGATGCCGCGCTCGGTGTAGCGGCCGTTGCGGCAGAAGTCGAACTGGCCGTTCGCGCAGGCCGGGCACGGCTCGGGATCGGGCCGCCGCACGACGCCGACGACGAGGTCGTCGCGGGCGAAGTCGCTCCCGTCCGGCGCCTCGAGCACGCGGCCGAGCGACTCGTGGCCGAGGATCAGCCGCTCCTCTCCCGGGGGCGCCCAGCCGTAGTCGCCGGCGATGATCTCGCGATCGGTGCCGCAGACGCCGAGGGCGATCCCCTCGACGAGCAGGTCGTCCGGGCCGGGCTCGGGATCGGGCACGTCGATCACCTCGGCCGTACCGGATTTCAGAGGGACGACGGTCAGTGCACGCATGCGGTCTGTCTACCCATGGCCGGTTTCCCCACTAGCATCGCAGCAGACCGCACATGCGCGCCACATCCTCAACCCGTCTCGGGATCGCGCTCGCGCTGCAGCTCGCGATCACGGTGGTCGACATCGCGATCACCGGCTCCGGGGTCATCGTCGCGAGCTCGGCGCTGCTCGTCCCGTTCGCGCTGGCCATCGCCGGGACCGAGCGCGAGACCTTCGTCACGGCCGTCGTCGCGTTCGCGATCGGCATCGGGAGCCTGTTCTGGAACGACACGCCGAGCACGGGCCAGGCGGTCTACCGGATCGTGTTCTACGGGCTCGTGGCGCTGCTCGCCGTGGTCGCGAGCCGGGCGCGTGAGCGGGCCACGAGCCTGGCCGCCAGCAACGAGGCGCTCGCGGGTGACCTCGCCGCCACCCAGGCGCGGCTCGACGGCATCCTCGGCTCGCTCGGCGAGGCGGTCACCGTCCACGACGAGCGGGGCAAGACGATCTACGCCAACGAGGCGGCCGCGAAGCTGCTCGGGTGCGACAGCGTCGAGCAGGTGCTGGCGTCCGAGCCCGGCGAGCTCGCCGCGAACTTCACGATCGCGCACGAGGACGGGCGGCCGGTCGGCGTCGACGACCTTCCCGGGCGGCGGCTGCTCAAGGGCGAGAACGCGCCGACGCTGCTCACGCGCAGCATCCGCCAGGACACCGGTGAGGCGTTCTGGCTGCTCACCAAGGCGACGCTCACCGAGGACCCGTCCGGCGGCGGGCTGGCGATCAACATCATCGAGGACGTCACCGACGCGAAGGACGCCGAGCTGCGCCAGCGCTTCCTCGCCGAGGCCGGCCAGCTGCTCGCCTCCTCGCTCGACTACGAGGCGACCCTCGAGCGCGTGGCGCGGATGATCGTGCCGCGCCTCGCCGACTGGTGCGGGATCGACATGCTCGACGACAACGGCGACCTCGTGCACGTCGCGGTCGCGCACGTCGACCCCGAGAAGGTCCAGATGGCGCACGACCTGAGCGCCAAGTACCCGCCCGACATGGATGCGCCGACCGGCGTGCCCGCGATCCTGCGCGGCGGTCCCGCCGAGCTGTACCGCGAGATCCCGGAGGAGCTGATCGAGCAGGGCGCACGGGACGAGGAGCACCTGCGGATCATCCGCGGGCTCGGGATGCGCTCGGCGATGGCGGTGCCGATGCGGCTCGGTGACGAGACGCTCGGCACGATCACGTTCGTGGCGGCCGAGAGCGGGCGCACGTTCGACGACGACGACCTGCTGTTCGCCCAGGACCTGGCGCTGCGCGCCGCGACGGCCGTGCAGAACGCGCGGCTGTACGAGGCGCAGGAGCGCGTCTCCCACACGCTGCAGGCCAGCCTGCTGCCGGACCGGCTGCCCGACCTGCCGGGCTGGGCGATGCACGCCGCCTACCAGGCGGGCGAGCGGGGCGCCGACGTCGGCGGCGACTTCTACGACGTCCTGCCGGTCGAATCCGGCCACCTCGTCGTGCTCGGCGACGTCACCGGCAAGGGCATCGAGGCGGCCGCGCTGACGTCGCTGGTGCGGTACTCGGCGCGGATGGCCGCACGCTTCGACCCGAGCCCGGCGCGGGTGCTCGCGCTCGTCAACCAGGTGCTGCGCGAGCAGTCGCGGCTGTCGCTCGTGACCGCGGTGTGCGCGCTGGTGCAGGACGACGGCGCGCACGCGCGGCTGACGGTCGCTTCCGCCGGCCATCCGCTGCCGCTCCTAAGGCGCCCCGGCGAGGCGCCGCAACCGTTCGGCAACCACGGCGTGCTGCTCGGCGTCGAGGCCGCGGAGGACTGGACCGAGGGCACCGTGACCCTGGGCCGGGCGACACCGTCCTCTTCTACACCGACGGCGTGACCGAGACCCCCGGCGACGCGGCCCGCTTCGGCGAGGCACGGCTGCGCGAGGCGATGGTCCGCGCGGCCGAGGGGCCGATCGCGCTGCTGGCCGAGATCGACCGTGCGCTGCGCGACTTCCAGGCGGGCGCGACGCTCGACGACCGCGCGATGCTGGCGCTGCAGTTCCTGGGCGTCCGCGTGGCCGCCGCATGAAGCGGCGCTACGACGTCGTCGTCGTCGGCGGCGGCCACAACGGCCTGGTGGCCGCGGCGTATCTGGCGCGCGCGGGGAAGTCGGTCCTGGTGGCCGAGCGGTCGGACCACGTCGGCGGCGCCGCGGTATCCGAGGCCCCGTTCGCCGGTGTCGACGCGCGACTCTCGCGCTACTCGTACCTGGTCAGCCTCTTGCCGCGCTCCGTGATCTCCGAGCTCGGCCTGTCGTTCTCCGCGCGGCGGCGGCGTGTCTCCTCCTACACGCCGGTGCCGGGGACCGGCCGCGGCGTGCTGGTGAGCGACCCGGCTGCGACGCGGGAGTCGATGGGGCCGGAGTTCGATGCCTGGCAGGCGTTCTACGACCGCCTCGTTCGCGTGGCGCGGGTGGTGTTCCCGACGATGCTCGAGCCGCTGGTTTCGCGCGCGGAACTGGAGCGGCGGGTCGACGACCGGGAGATCTGGGAGGCGCTGTTCGAGCGCCCGATCGGCGAGGCGATCGAGCACATCTTCGCGGACGACGTGCTGCGCGGGATCGTGCTGACCGACGCCCTGATCGGCACGTTCGCCGGTGCGCACGACGCCGACCTGCGGCAGAACCGCTGCTTCCTCTACCACGTGATCGGCAACGGGACAGGAGACTGGGACGTGCCGATCGGCGGCATGGGCGTGCTGACCGGCGAGCTGGCGCGCTGTGCCTCGTCGGCGGGCGCCGAGCTGGTGATCAATGCCGAGGTCAGCGCCATCGAGGCCGACGGGCGCGGGGCCTCCGTGCGCGTCGACGACCGCGACGTCGCGTGCCGGTACGTGGTCGCGGGGTGCGCACCGGCGGTGCTCCACGAGCGGCTGGGCCGCCCGGTCTCGCCGCGACCGGAGGGAGCCCAGCTGAAGGTCAACATGCTCCTGCGGCGGCTCCCGCGGCTGCGAGACGCGGCCGTGGCGCCCGAGGACGCGTTCGCCGGGACCTTCCACGTCAACGAGACGTACACGCAGCTGCAGACGGCCTTTGAGGCGGCTTCGGGCGGCGCGCTGCCGTCTCCGGTCCCGTGCGAGATCTACTGCCACTCGCTGACCGACCGCAGCATCCTCGCCGACTCGCTCGACGCCCACACGCTCACGCTGTTCGCCCTGCACACGCCGGCGCGGCTGTTCGAGGACGGACGCGTCAACGCGGACGCGGCGCTCGACGCCACCCTCACCTCGCTGAACTCGGTGCTCGCCGAGCCGATCCAGGATTGCCTGCTCGCGGCGGCCGACGGCACGCCCTGCCTCGAGCTCAAGACCCCGCTCGACCTCGAGGACGAGCTCGCCCTCCCGCGCGGCAACATCTTCCACCGCGACCTCGCCTGGCCGTTCGCCGAGTCCGAAGACGAAGAGCGCACCTGGGGCACCGAGACCGACATCCCCAACGTGTTCATCGGCGGCGCCGGCGCGCGCCGTGGCGGCGGCGTCTCCGGGATCCCCGGCCGCAACGCCGCGATGGCGATCCTCGGCGCTCGCGGCGCCGTCTCTGATCAGCCGCTGACCTCAGCCCGGGTTCGCTGAGAGGCTCAATCGGGGCGCCCGGATTTGAACCGGGGACCTCGCCGACCCGAACGGCGCGCGCTACCAGGCTGCGCCACGCCCCGAGAGCAGACCGGAGTCTAGCCGCTCAGAGCTGAGGTTCGATTCCTACGGCAGGTTGATTCCCGTGCCGTCCTCGACGACGTCGGTGACGTCGTTGACGGCGTCGTCGACCGGCGGGGGGAGGACCTGGTGGACGGTATCGGTGACCGGGTCGGTGACCGGCGCGGTGGATTGCGTCACGCCGTTGACGACCGGCGCAACGGGCTGGGTGACCTCGTTGACGACCTGCTTGACGGGCGCGGCCGGATCGCCGGAGCTGGTCGGCAGCGTGACCTTCGGCAGCGAAGTGCCGCCGCCCGAGGAGCTGGCGCCGGTGCCACCGGCAGCGACGGGCTGCGTCCCGGCCGAGGAGCCTCCGCCCGCCTGGCTGGAACCCGACCCGCCGGTCGCCCCGGACTTCTTCTTCGCGGCCTTTCCGCCCGAACCGGAGCTCGCCTTCGAGGACGATCCGGCCGCACGGTGGACCGTGGCGGTGGCCGCGCCGGACTTGTCGGCCGCGCCGCCGCTCGTCGAGGTCGCCGCCGCGCGCTTGGGCGAGGCGTCCGCCGAGTCGTGGCGCGCGATCTGGGTGCCGACGCCCGCGGCACCGACACCGGCGGCCACGACCGCAGCCGCCGTCGCCAGCTTGCCCCAGCCGCCGGAGAGACCCTCCGACAGCATCGGCGCGTGCGTGGCGGCGTTGCCGCGGAAGCGGTCGAACAGCGGGAACGGCAGCAGACCCGCGATCTTCGCGGCCGCGCGCTTGCGCAGCGGGACGTGCGTGAGGATCGCCGCGTCGAGCCCGGCGGCCATCGCCTCGCGCCGGCACGGCTGGCAGTGCGACACGTGGCGGGCCAGCCGGCGCGACTCGCGCGTACCCAGCGGCCGCGGCCGCGGCCGTCACGATCAGGCTCCGGATCCGCATGCAGCGCGCGCCGCTGACCAGGTCGTCGTACTCCTCGGTCAGCCGCCGGCGCGCGCGGAACAGGGTGCTCTCGACGGCCGGGCGGCTCATGCCCATCCGGTCGCCGATCTCGCGGTAGGAGAGGCCCTCGAGCTCGCGCAGAACGAGGATCTCGTGGTGCGTGTCCGACAGGCCGCCGAACGCGCCGCACAGGTCGTTGAGCTCCTGCTTGGCCGCGACGGCGTCGTGCGGCGCCGGATCGGAGCCGACGAGGCGCCCGTAGTCGCTCGGAGCGAGGCCGTCGTCAGCCTGCAGCGAGACCTCCTCGGCGCGCTTGGAGCGCCGGAACTGGTCGATGCAGGCGTTCTTGGCGATCTCGTAGATCCACGGCTTGAACGCGATCGGGCGCTCGGTCTCGCGCATGCGGCGCAGCGCCGAGACGAACACCTCCTGCGTGATGTCCTCGGCCCGCCCGTGGTCCTTGACCATCCCCAGCGCGTACGCGTGGATCCGGCGGTGGTAGCGGGAGTAGAGCGCCTCGAACGCGCGGTCGTCCCCACGACGCACTGCCGCGACGAGGCGCTGGTCCTCGTCGACGACCGGCTCTGCAACGATGGGCGTCATCCCGGCGACGCCACCCGATCCCCTACCCACGTGGAGTGTCCCTTTCCTGCGCTGCGTCGACTCCGGTGTTCGCGTCCGCCAGCGCGAAGACAGGAAACTCTAGCGTTCAATTGAGGCATTACCCGGCATTCCGCCGTGAAATGCCTTGTTCCCGTTTAGATGCCCCGACTCACATCGATAATCACCGCACTGGACGAACTACTGAGTCCGGCGGATTACAAGGACTTCGGGCCCAACGGGCTCCAGGTCCCCGGCGCGGACGACGTGGTCAGGGTCGTTACAGGCGTCACCGCCTCGCGTGAGCTGATCGAGCGCGCGTTGAGCGAGCAGGCGCAGCTCGTGCTCGTCCACCACGGGCTGTTCTGGGACTTCCACCCGACCGGCTTGACGCCGGTGCTCGCCGAGCGGCTGCGCCCGCTGTTCAAGCACGACATCTCGCTCGCCGGCTACCACCTGCCGCTCGACGGCCACCCCGAGCTCGGCAACAACGCGCTGCTCGCCGAGCGGCTCGGCTGCGAGCGGCACGAGGCGTTCGCCACGGTCGGCCGCGCCGGGCACGTTCCCCGGCGACGGGATCCCGGCGACCGAGCTGTTCGAGCGCGTCCGCGAGGTCACCGCGCGCGTGCCGATCGTGTTCGACGGCGGCCCGGACACCGTGCGCCGCATCGGCATCGTCTCCGGCGGCGGCGCGAGCTACCTCGAGGAGGCGATCGCGCTCGGGCTCGACGCCTTCCTCACCGGCGAGCCGCGCGAGCACGTCATGTCACTCGCGCGCGAGGCGGGCATCCACTTCATCGCCGCCGGCCACTACGCGACGGAGACGTTCGGGGTTCGCGCGCTGGGCGATCGGCTGGCCGCTCGCTTCGGCGTCGAGCACGCCTGGATCGACATCCCCAATCCGGTCTGACGCACTGCCCGGAAGGCCGGATTTTCCGCCCGGACCGGCCGAATGTTTAGGACATATTGAGGAGTTGTTGTTGATGACGTCTGAAAGCCGCGCTACCGTGCCTGGCCACGTGGCAAACCTCACAGGAGGCACCTGAACGATGGCAATCCATCTCACGCCCACGGAGCTCGCGCGGGAGGCCGGAATGGAGCGGCGCGAGGTCATCGAGAAGTGCATGGAAATGGGCGTGCCGATCTTCCAGGGCCGAATCGACAAGACCCTGTTCATGGCCAACGTCGCCGAGCAGGGCGGGATTGGCTCGAGAGCGCAGGTAGCCGCAGCGTGACCCTTCCGGCGCCCCGGCCCGGGCGCCGCATCTAGAATCGCCCTCCGTCCGGCTTTGGAGGAGGAGCGCATGGAATCCAGCACCGCATCCGCGGCGCCGTCGTCGACCGGCTCGACGACGATCGCCGACTTGATGGGCCTTGCCGCCGAGCGGTACGGCGATCACACGGCCGTCAAGTACAAGAGCGGTGAGGACTGGGTCGACGTCTCCTACCGCGAGCTCGGCTCGATCGTGTCCGAGATCGCCCGCGGGCTGATCGACCTCGGGCTGGAGCCCGGCGACCGCGCGGCCGTGCTCTGCACGACGCGCGCCGGAGTGGACGTACGCCAGCTTCGGCATCGCCAGCGCCGGCGGCGTGGTGGTCCCGATCTACCCGACGAACTCGCCCGAGGAGTGCGAGTGGGTGGCCGGCAACTCCGAGTCGCGCTTCCTGTTCGCCGAGGACGCCGAGCAGGCGGCGAAGGTCGCCCAGGTCCGGGACCGGCTGCCGAACCTCGAGGCGGTGATCGTGATGGTCGGCGACGCGCCCGACGCGATCCGCATGGACGACCTGCGCGAGCGTGGTCGCGGCCGCGACCACGCCGAGGTCGCCGCCCGCGCCGCGGCGGTCAAGCCCGAGGACCCCTACACGTTCATCTACACGTCCGGCACCACGGGGCCGCCGAAGGGTTGCGTGCTGCTGCACGGCAACTACCGGTCGGTGGTCACGATGTGCGAGGAGGAGGCGATCCTCCACGAGGGCGACGTCGTCTACCTGTACCTGCCGCTCGCCCACTCATTCGCGCTGCTGATCGAGCTGATCGCGATCGACCTCGGCGGCACCATCGCCTACTGGGGCGGCGATCCGAAGGGGATCGTCGGCGAGCTGATGGCGGTCAAGCCGCACTACCTCCCGTCGGTCCCGCGCATCTTCGAGAAGATCTACACGCTGGTGACGTCGAGCGGCGACCCGGAGAAGATCCGCGGCGCCACGCAGCTCGGGCTGAAGGTCCGGGCGCTCGAGGCCGCCCGCCAACCGATCCCGCGACGAGCTCCAAGCGGCCTACGACAAGGCCGACGCGGAGCTCTTCGCCAACGTCCGCAACGTGTTCGGCGGCCGTCTGCGTCAGGCGACCAGCGGCGCGGCGCCGATCGCGCGCGAGATCCTCGAGTTCTTCTACGCCTGCGGCGTGCCCGTGCTCGAGGGCTACGGCATGACCGAGACGGCCACGGCCTCGACGGTCTCGACCGGCGCGGCGTACAAGTTCGGCACCGTCGGGCGCCCGCTCCCCCGCACCGAGATCCGGATCGCCGAGGACGGCGAGATCCTCGTCAAGGGTCCCCACATCTTCAACGGCTACTACAAGATGGAGGACAAGTCGTTCGGCGCGATCGAGGACGGCTGGCTGCACACCGGCGACCTCGGCTCGATCGACGAGGACGGCTACCTCTCGATCACCGGCCGCAAGAAGGACATCATCATCACCGCGGGCGGCAAGAACCTCACGCCGGCGAACCTCGAGAACGACCTCAAGCAGTCGCGCTGGGTCTCCCAGGCCGTGATGTACGGCGACCGCCGGCCGTACCCGGTGGCGCTGATCACGCTCGATCCCGAGGAGATCGTGCCGTGGGCGAAGGAGCAGGGCCTGCCGGAGGACCCGGCGGCGCTGGCCTCCGAGCCGAAGGTGCGCGAGCTGATCCAGGGCGTGATGGACGAGGTCAACGCCAAGTACGCGCGCGTGGAGCAGATCAAGAAGTTCGCCATCCTCGACCACGACCTGTCCCAGGAGACCGGCGAGCTGACGCCGACGCTGAAGGTCAAGCGCAACGTGATCAACGAGATGTACGAGCCGCTGTTCGACGCGCTGTACGCGGAGGGCTGAACCCCGCCGCGAACGGCAGGCCGGGCTGGACCGGCACGGCAGCGCGGATCGGCCCGCGGGAGCGCAGGCGGGCCGAGAAGCGACCGCTGCGATAGGTGCGGACCACGCGACGGGTGACCCAGCGCCTGCCCGCCCGCGCCTGCAGCTCGACGAGCGCGCCGCCGCGCGGCACGTGGCCGCCGCGCAGGCGGCCGCGGACAAGCGAGCCGCTGCGCTGCAGCGTGATCGGGGCGCGCACGCGGATCGCGAGGTACGGCGCGGTCTCCACGCGAAGGTCGCGCGAGGGGCCGGGCGGCGCGTAGAAGCTGAAGCGGCCGTCCGGCAGCGTGCGCAGACCGGTCAACGCGTGCCAGCGGCCGCCCGCGACGCGCTCGGAGACGCTCAGCGTCGCGGGCCGGTCCGCGCGGCCGTGGACGCGGACGCGCTCGCCGTAGCCGGTCGTGACGGTCAGCGCGCGCTCCCGCAGCCACGCGCTGACGTGCAGCGGTGCGCCGACGGCGTGCGGGGCCGGAGACGGTGCCGGAGTGGGAGACGGCGCGGGGCCGGGAGACGGGACGGCGACGGCGTGGGCACGGGGTCGGGGACGTTGTCGACGATCCGCTTCTGCGGCCCGAAGGCGGTCACCGCGTTGCCGGCGGCGTCCTCGACCAGCACCGCGATCGTGTGCGGGCCGTCCGCGAGTGCGGCCGTGTCGACCGCGACGGTCGCCCCCGCGGTGAGCGGGCACGGCTGCCGGAACGCGAACTGGTACGGATCGGCGACGCTGAGCGCCCGGCAGCGGTCGTCCCCGATCGCCACCCGCGCGCCCGGCAGCCCGTCGACCACCGCCCACGCGCGGTAGACGCCGCCGCCCCGGTCGCCGGCCGAGAACGAGAGCGCGGAGGCGCCGCGGAGCGGGCCCGCCGCCGCCAGATCGCCGTGCACCGCAGAGATGACCGGCGCGAACGTGTCGTGCAGCACCACGCGCGGGTCGCGCACGGCCAGCGTCGCCGTGCCGGCCGGCACGCACGCATGGGGTCCGCCGCACTGGAGCAGCGCCGCGAGGCCGCTCGCGCCGAGCCCGCTGCCGCTGACCCGCCCCCACGGCCGATTGACCGACGGCACGTCCCACGCCACGGCACGCAGGTGGCCGTCGGCGCGCGCGACGAACAGCGTGTTCCAGTCGCCGCTCGCGATCCCGCTGACCGACCGCTCGATCTCCCAGCTCGCGATGGTCGTGTCCGCCGGAGCGGCGTACGACCACTCGCCGATGTCGCCGGGAGCGAACGCCGAGCGCGCCCAGAAGCGCGCCTCCAGATCACCGGCGCCCACCAGCGCGGCGACGAACGAGCCCTGCGCGTATGGCGTCCAGCCGTCGAGCCCGCGTTGCTCGTACGTGCCCGCACGCGCGGGAGCGGCGAGGACCAGGGCGGCGAGGACGGTCAGGACGAGGAGGCGCATGTCACCAGGTAGGTGACGGCGCCGAGAACTCGCCCCCCGGTCAGTCCCCCGCGGACTGGCGCAGCAGGGCGCCGGTGGTCTGCTCGAGGATCCGCCGCCAGGCGGGCGCGTTCTCGTCCTTCTCGGCCTCGAAGTGGCGCACGACCTTGCGCACGCGCGTGGCCGAGATCTCGATCCCGTGCCGCGCCAGCGTCTCTCGCCACTGGTCGTAGTCGGCCGCCAGCTTGACGGTCACGGACTGGAACCCGTGGCGGGCCACGTTCAGCCGCGCCCGGTAGTCGAGGATGTTCGTCTGGAACATCAGCTCGTCGTCGGTATCGGGCTCGATCAGCACGATGTCGACGCCCGGATAGCGGTCCCTCCACGTGCTCGCCAGCTCGTGCAGGCGCTGGTAGGCGAGCAGCTTGAACGTCTGGTAGCCGATCTTCGGGAAGCCCATGTCCGAGATCCGGCGCGTGCGCGTCCCGAACAGCGTCGGGATCTCCTTCTTGAAGTCGTTCACGTACGGGACCAGCGGGTTGACGACCACGATCAGCTTCGCCCCCGCCTGGACCGCGATGTCGAGGTTGGTGGTGGAGACGATGCCGCCGTCGACCAGCTCGCGGTCCTTGACCTCGGTCGGCTGGTAGACCATCGGCAGCGCCGCCGAGGCGCGCACGGCCGTGGAGATCGGCACGTCGTCCCAGCCCGGCGCGCCGAGCACGATGCGCTCGCAGGTGTCGAGATCGGTCGCCGCCAGGTACAGCTCGCACGCGAGCTCGCGAAAGTCGTCGGTGCGGTCGGGGTCCGACAACGCGCTCCGGATGTACTCCTCGATCCCCGAGCCGCTGTAGAGGCCGGAGGGGAGCAGGTCGGCGAGCGCGATCGCGAAGTCGACGGTCGAGATCGCCGGCAGCGAGCGGCCGAGCTCACGGACGAGCCCCACGAGGTGCCACGGCAGCCGCAGGCCCTTGGTGATGAACTCGCGGTAGTTGGGCCGCAGCAGGGCGTCGAGCGAGACGTCGCTGAACGGCTGCGGCGCCTGGTCGTTGACCACCCGCATCATCTGCTCGGGCGTCACGCCGTTGGCCGCCAGCGCCGCGATCAGCGCACCCGCGCTGGTCCCGACGTAGACGTCGAACTGGTTGACGGTGCGATCGACGGCGAGCAGATCGAGCGCGCGCAGTGCGCCGATCTCATAGACGCCACCCGTGAATCCGCCCCCGCCGAGCACCAGCGCGGTCTTGGAAGGCCGGCGGCGCCGCCGTGACCGGGGCGGGCGTGACCCACTCTCGAGCTCAACGACGTTCCCCATCGCTATTGACAGAGTGTACGGAGCGGCTCCGCGACTTCCGCCGTCTGGCAGGGTTACCTACCGCCGATGGCCCGGATCCTCTGTCTCGCCGCAGTGCTCGTCGCCGTGCTCGCTCCCGCCGCCCACGCGGCCGGCCGCGCCGCCACCGTCAGGGCGCTCGATCGCCAGATGAACCGGGCCGGATCGGGCTCCGGCGCCTACGTGCTCGACCTCGACAGCGGCACCCCGCTGTACGCCCGCGCGGGCGACGTGCCGCGGATTCCGGCCTCGGTGAACAAGCTCTACACCACGTCGGCGGCGCTCGTTCGCTACGGGGCCGAGGGCCAGCTGAGCACCCGGGTCCTGGGCGACAGCGATCCCAACGCCAAGGGCGTCGTCACCGGCAACGTCTACCTGCAGGGCGGCGGCGACCCCGAGTTCGATCGCGCCGAGCTTCGCGGCCTCGCCAATGTGCTCGCCGGAAGCGGCCTCAAGCGGGTCACCGGCCGCGTGATCGGGGACGAGACGCGCTTCGACAAGCTCCGCGGCGGCCCGGACTCCAACTACCGCACGTCGTTCTGGGTCGGCCCGCTGAGCGCGCTGTCGTTCAACCACGGCCTGTTCCTCGACAGCCGCAGCCGCTTCCAGCGCAACCCGCCGTACTACGCGGCGAAGGCGTTCCGCCGCGAGCTCAAGCGCGCGGGCATCCACGTGAGCGGCCCGGCGCGCGCCGGAGCCGCGCCGGCGGGCGCCGCGACATTGGGGGACTGGGCGTCGTCGCGGATGTCGGTGCTGATCCGCCACACCAACCGCCCGTCCGACAACTACATGGCCGAGACGTTGCTCAAGGACCTCGGAGCCGACTTCGGCAGCGCCGGCACGACCGCCGCCGGGACCGTGATCGCGCGCCGCAACGCCGCCCGGTTCGGGGCGCATCCGACGATGGTCGACGGGTCGGGCCTGAGCCGCCAGAACCGGACCACGCCGCATGACGTCGTCCGCCTGCTCGCCGGGCTCGACGGGACCGACTTCGCCGACCCGATGCGGATCTCGCTGGCCGTGGCGGGCAAGTCCGGCACGCTGTCGGATCGGATGCGCAAGTCGCTCGCCCGCGGACGCTGCCGGGCCAAGACGGGCACGATCAGCGGCGTGTCGAACCTCGCGGGCTATTGCACGTCGCGCTCGGGAGCGCGCACCGCGTTCGCCTTCCTGATGGGCGGCGTGAGCGTCTACACCGCGCATCCGCTGCAGGACCGCATGGCGACCGTGCTCGCCCGCTATCGCCCATGAACCGGCGCATCGGCCCGACGTGACTGCCAGCATGGCGCGCGTGAACCCCGCCCGTTCCCTCATGCTGGCGGTGGCGCTGATGCTCGCCTGCGCCGCACCCGCCGCCGCTCGTGACGCCGTCGTGACCTCGTTCGACGGCACGCAGCTCCAGGTCAGCCTCCACCCCGCGTCGGGGCTCAAGCCCGGCCTTCGCGCGCCGACGATCCTGCAGACCCACGGCTGGGGCCAGTCCCGCGACAAGAACCCCGACAGCCCGTCGTCGGACGCCACCGGCAACGTCGGCACCGGCCCGCTGCGCAACGCGGGGTTCAACGTGCTGACCTGGGACTCGCGCGGGTTCGGCCAATCCGGCGGGACCGTGACCGTCGACTACAAGGGCAACGAGGGCCGCGACGTCTCCGCGCTGCTCGACTGGCTCGCCAAGCAGCCCGAGGCCCGACTCGACAAGAAGGGCGACCCGCGCGTCGGCATGCACGGCGTCTCCTACGCCGGCGGGATCGAGCTCGTGGCGGCCGGGATCGACAAGCGGATCGACGCGATCGTCCCGACGATCGCCTGGCACTCGCTGCTCACCAGCCTCTACAAGGACGAGACCGTCAAGCAGGGCTGGGCGTCGGTGCTCTACGCGAGCGGCCAGACCGGGCGTCTCGACCCGCACATCGGGTCGGCGTTCACCAGCGGCGGGACGAGCGGCAAGCTGTCGGCCGAGGATCGCGCGTGGTTCAAGTCGCGCGGACCGGGCGACGAGCTGGTCGGCAGGATCCGCGTGCCGACGCTGCTGCTGCAGGGCACGGCCGACACGCTGTTCACCACCACCGAGGCGATCCGCAACTACGAGATCCTCGATCGCCACGGCGTGCCGCTGAAGATGATGTGGTTCTGCGGCGGCCACGGCGAGTGCGACACCGGCACCGGGCCCGCCGGGCACTTCCAGGCCGCGGTGATCGCCTGGCTGCAGCGCTACGTGGCCGGCAAGAAGAAGGTCCGCACCGGGCCGGGTTTCGAGTGGCTGGCCGACGACGCCGTCTGGCGCCACTCGTTCCGCTGGCCGCCGCCGCCCGGCAAGGCGATCGTCGCGACCGGCTCCGGCACGCTGGCCGTCAGCCCGGTCGACGTCGTCTCCGGCACCCCGATCGCCGCCCGGCCGGCCGCCAACGCGGTCAACGTCGCGATCCCCGCCGCGACCGCCCAGGTCGTCGGCGCGCCGAAGCTGAAGCTCACCTACTCGGGCACCGGCACCGCGGCCTACGTGTTCGCCCAGATCGTCGACGAGAAGCGCAACCTCGTGCTCGGCAACCAGGTCACGCCGCTGCCGGTCACGCTGGACGGCGCCTCGCACACGGTCAGCCGCTCGCTCGAGGGCGTCGCCGCGAGCCTGAGCCCGGGCGGCCGCTATCACCTGCAGATCATCGGCGGCAGCCAGGTCTACGGGCCGGTGCGGGGCGCGGGGGCGATCACGATCGCCAACGCCCGGCTCTCCCTGCCCACCGCCGGCAAGGCGGCCAAGGGCTGCCGGAAGCCGCGCGCCTTCACCGTCCGCCTGCGGCACAGCCTGAAGTCGGCCAAGGTGTGGGTGGCGGGGAAGCGCGTGAAGGTCCGCGGCAAGGCCGGGCACCTGCGCGCCCGCGTGAACATGCGCGAGCGGCAGCACGTGAAGGTGCGGACCGTGGGCCGCACGCGCGCGGGCAAGGTCGTCCGCAGCTCGCGCACGTACCAGCGCTGCTGACGTGACGCATCCGTCGCGCGTGCGTAGTAGTGGCGATGCACGAACTTCGGCATTTAGGGAGGCAAGACCGGCCCCGTGGTCGATTCCCGGCGTATGTGGGGGTAAATCGACCACGGACGCGCGCCGGCGCCGATCACTCGCCCTCCCCACCCAGCCGCCGTTCGCCGGCCGCGAGAACCGCGACGGTGCTCGCGCTGATCGCCATGGCCGCCGCCGGCTGCGGCCACGAACCGGTGCACGGGATCGAGCCCGACTCGGCGTTCTCGAGCGCGACGCTCGATGACTGGGTGACCCAGGGCGACCAGCTGTCGGTCATCCGGATCGTCGGCGAGACCCCGCCGAAGCTGCCCAAGGATTGGAAGAACTCGGGCGGGCTGATCGGCCGCAAGGTCACGGTGCAGATCGAGCGCACCGTCTGGCACCGCGCGCACACGCCACGCCGGAACGCGCCGTTCCGGATGCAGGCGTGGGGCTGGATGATGGAGGACGACCAGCACGCCGACAGCCCGATCCACCCGATCCTCGTGCGCAACGCGCCGCGGCTGAAGGTCGGCGGGCGCTACCTGGCCGTGCTGATCCGGCTCGACGACGGCTGGACGCCGCTCAACGACGACGCGGTGATGACGCTCGACGGCGACACGGTGACGAGCAAGGTCGACGCCGGGGCGCCGACCGCGCCCGCGGCCTCGCTGCGCGGCAAGACCGTCGCCGAAGCGGCCGCGATCCTCAGGCGCGCGAGCTAGAACTCTTCGTCTTCGTCGGCGTAGCCGTCGTCGTCCTCGAGGCCGAGGAACAGGTCCGCGTCCTCGACGTCGGTGTCGAGCGGATCGGCGTCGGCTTCGATCATGTTGGGATCGTCCGGCGGGTTGCTCGACTGGAAGTCACCGAGGCTCCCCTGGCCGAAGTTTTCCTGGTCGCTCTCCATGGGCGGGAAAATACCCGTCTAGGACGACGCGGCCAATAGTTCGAGCAGGCCATCCTCGTCGAGCACCGGGACGCCGAGCTTGTCCGCCTTGGCGAGCTTTGACCCCGGTGAAGCGCCGGCGACGACGTAGGACGTCTTCTTCGACACCGAGCCGGTGACCTTGCCGCCCGCCGCGAGGATCCGCGCCGTCGCCTCCTCGCGCGTGAGCTCGGGCAGCGTGCCGGTCAGCACGAACGTCTGGTCGCGCAGCGGGCCCTCGCCGGGCGGCGGGCCCTGGAGCTCGAACTGGAGCCCCGCGGCGCGCAGGTCCGCGATCAGCGCGCGCAGCTTGTCGTCCGCCAACTGGGAGTGGATCAGCTCCGCCAGCTTGGGACCGATCCCCGGCGTCTCGGCGATCTGCTCGAGCGAGGCATCGAGCAGCGCGTCGATCGTCCGGAACTGCGTCGCGAGGCTGCGCGCCGTGACCCACCCGACGCCCTCGATGCCAAGCGCGAACAGCACGCGACCGAAGTCGCGCGCCTTGGAGGCCTCGATCGAGCGCAGCAGGTTCTCGGCGCTCGTCTCGCCGACGCGGTCGAGCGCCGTGAGCTGCTCCTTCGTGAGCCGGTAGAAGTCGCCGGCCGTACGCAGCAGCCCCGCCTCTTGGAACTGCAGCACCTGCTTCTCGCCGAGGCCGTCCATCTCCATGATCCCGGCGAACGCCTTGAGCTGCTGCCATTGGCGCTCCGGGCACTCGAGGTTCGGGCAGCGCGTGAACACGCCGGTCTTCACGGTCGGCGTGTTGCAGCTCGGGCAGCGCGCGGGCGGCTTGGGCGCCGGGCCGCGATCCGGCCGCTCGGCAGCATGGGGCGCCGGGGAGAGCACCTGCGGGATCACGTCGCCGGCCCGCAGCACGATCACGTCGTCCCCCACCCGCAGGTCCTTGCGCGCGAGGTCCTCCTCGTTGTGGAGCGTCGCCAGCTTGACGGTGACGCCGCCGACGTGGACCGGCTCGAGGACGGCGAACGGATGGAGGTCGCCGTAGCGGCCGACGTTCCACTGGATGTCGTTCAGATGCGTGACGGCCGTCGTCGGTGGGAACTTCCAGGCGATCGCCCAGCGCGGGTCGCGGCCGACCACGCCGAGCCGTCGCTGAAGCTCGAAGTCGTCGACCTTGACGACCACCCCGTCGATCTCGAAGTCGAGCGCGCCGCGGCGGTCCTGCCAGGCCAGGCACTGGGCGACGACCGCGTCCTCGCTGTCGAGCCGCTTGACGTCGCCGTTGACGCGAAAGCCGTGCGCGCGCAGCCACTCGAGCGCCTCCCAGTGCGTGTCGAGCTGCAGGCCCTCGGTGACGCCGATCGCGTAGCACCACATCGACAGCGGGCGCTCGGCGGCCAGCGCCGGGTCGAGCTGGCGGATCGTCCCCGCCGCCGAGTTGCGCGGATTCATGAACGTGGACCGGCCGGCCTCCGCCCGCCGCTCGTTCAGCGCCGCGAAGTCGGGCAGCGACATGTAGACCTCGCCGCGAACCTCCAGCAGCGGCGGCGCGCCGTCGACCCGCAGCGGGATCGCGCCGATCGTGCGCAGGTTGTGAGTGACATCCTCGCCGACCTCGCCGTTGCCCCGCGTCGCGCCGCGCTCGAGCACGCCGTCGCGGTAGATCAGCGAGATCGCCAGGCCGTCGATCTTCGGCTCCGCGACGAAGCGGAACCGCGGATCCTCGATCCCCTCGCGTGCGAGATGCGACCGCATCCGGGACACCCAGGCGCGCAGCTCCTCCTCCGAGCGCGCATTGGCGAGCGAGAGCATCGGCCGCAGGTGCTGGACCTTCTGCAGCGTCGACACCGGCTCCTCGCCGACCCGCTGCGTCGGCGAGTCGGGCTGCACGAGCTCCGGATAGGCGGCCTCGAGCGCCTTGAGCTCGTTGAACAGCGCGTCGTAGACGTCGTCGCCGACCTCCGGGTCGTCGAGGACGTGATAGCGGTGGCTGTGGTAGGAGACCTGCTCGCGGAGCTCGGCGGCGCGGGCGGCGGCGTCCGCCGGGGCGGTCACTCGGCGAGCTCCTCCGCGGCCGGGGCGAGCAGCCGAGCGAGGTCGTACGCGCGCAGCTCTTCGAGGCCGTGCTCGGCCGTGAGGTCGAAGTGCAGCGGCGTGACGGCGATCCGGCCCGCGGCGATGGCCGCCAGGTCCGTGCCCTCCTCGTCGTCGTGCACCGGCGAGTCTCCGTAGACGCGGAAGCGGCGCCGCGTATCGCCCTCGGTGTCGATCAGTCGCAGCGCGTCGCGGTAGATGCGCTTGCCGAGCCGCGCGACCTCGACCGTCGACGTGTCCCCGGCCGGCACGTTGATGTTGAGCAGCGTGCCCTCGGGGAGCGGGACGTCGTCGAGCCGGTCGACGACCTGGGCGGTGAACGCGGCCGCCGTCTCGAAGTCGAACTCGTCACCGAGCCGGAAGTCCATCTCGCGCGCCTGTGACTGCTGGGAGACCGCCAGCGCGGGCACGCCGAGCACGATCCCCTCGAGCGCGGCGGCGACCGTGCCCGAGTAGGTGATGTCGTCGCCGAGGTTGGAGCCGTGGTTGATGCCGGCCACCACGAGATCGGGCTCGAAGTCGTCGACCAGGCCGAGCGAGGCGAGCCGCACGCAGTCGACCGGCGTCCCGTCGCACGAGTAGCCGTGCGTGCCGTCGTCGAATGGCACCTCGGTCACCCACAACGGCCGCCGCGTGGTGATCGAGCGGGCGGTCGCGGACATGTTCGCGTCGGGCGCGATCACGGCGAGCGTGACGTCCTCGAGCGCCGCCAGGGCGCGGCGCAGCGTCTGCAGGCCGTCGGCATGGATGCCGTCGTCGTTGGTCAGCAGGACGCGCAACATGGGCCCCGCCGAGGATAGAGATCCGAACTCGTGGCCAGGGAGGCACCGGCTTGGCGCAAATAGCCTTCCGGGGCATGGGGCAGCGCCGCGGCATCGCAGTCATCCTTGCCGCCGCGGCGGCATGCCTCCTCATCGCCGCGACCGGCGCGTACGCCATGTACGCGATCCTCGACGAGGACGCGTTCGTCGATCGCGCCGCGAGCACGCTGCATTCGGACGAGGTGCGGCAGGACATCGGCACCCGGACCGCCATGCGCGTCGTCGAAGAGCGGCCGGAGCTGATCCGCGGGCAGACCGCGATCGAAGAGGCGGCCACCGAGGTCGCCGCGCTGCCGGCCTACGAGGTCGAGTTCCGCGCGGCGGCCGCGCACCTGCACCACGTCCTGTTCTCGAACCCCGACGCCGAGGCCTCGCTGCGCATCGGCGGCTCGGGCGCCGCGCTGCGCGCCCGCCTGCGGCAGATCGCGGGCTGGGAGGCGATGCCGCCGCTCGACGACCCGTCGCTGCTGGCGGTGGAGCCCACCGGCCGCGAGGGCGACCTGCGCGCGCTCGCGCCGCCGGCGAACACCCTGGCGCTGCCGCTGACGATCGTGTTCGGCGTCGCCGGGCTCGCGCTGCTCGCGCTCGGCATCGCCCGCACGGGCAACCTCCGGCGCGGCGTCTGGTGCGCGGGGATCACGGTCGCTGCCGCCGCCGGCCTGCTGGCGGCGGGCGTGACGGGCGCCTGCGACGTCGTCCTCACCCAGTTCGACACCGGCTTCGGCGACGCGGTCGTGCGGCAGGTGTGGAACGCCTTCCTCGGCGACCTGCGGGCGTGGGCGCTCGCGGCGGGCGCGGCCGGACTCGTGGTCGCCGCGGCGGCCGGCGGACCGCGCCTGTCACTGCGTGCCGTGCTGTCGACGCCGACGGCGGGCGGCGATCGCCTCGCGCGCGCCGCCGGCCTGCTCGCCGTCGCAGCGCTCGCGGTCACGCTTCCCGACCTCGTCCTCCATGTCGGGCTGGTGACACTTGCGGCCGCGCTGGTCTACGTCGCGGCCGGCGAGCTCTTGCGTGTGCTCGCGCCGCCCAACTGCTCGATGCGCGTCGCCCGCGCGGCCGCCGCGACCGGCGGGCTGCTGGTGCTCATCGCGGTCGTCGCGCTCGTGCCGGCAACCGCGCTCGCCAGCCCGAGCTGACGGAGCATCTCCAGCGGGTTCCAGTACACGGACCCCTCGATCACCTGCCCGCCGTCATCGCGCGTCGTGATGAGGGCGCCGTGGGTCTCGACCCAGCGGCCGGTCGGCGGGATGCCCATGATCTCGCCCTTGTGCGTGCCGGTGCTCGTCCATTCCTGCGCCAGACGCGGCCCGTCGACGGTGTACGAGTTGACGGTCACGCGCAGGTCGGGAAACGCGTCCATGTACGCCTGCGCGGCCTGCTCGAGCGCGGCGCGACCCTGGAGCGGGAGGCCCAGCGCAACGTCGCGCCAGATGATGTCGTCGGCCATGTTCGCCACGACGCCCGCCGCGTCACCGCGATTCCAGGCGGCCAGGGCCGCCTCCGCACCTTCGAGCATCTCGCGCCGGCTCATGGCGCGACGCTACTCCTGCGCGTCTGGAGACTCAATACCGGACCGAGGCCAGATAGAGGCCATGGGGCGGAGCGGTCACGCCCGCCTCGCCGCGCGTCGCGCCCTCGAGCAGGCGCTCGAACGAGCGCACGGTCCGGCGCCCGGCCGCGACCTCGAGCATCGTGCCGACCAGGATCCGGTTCATGTGGCGCATGAACGTGTCGGCCTCGATCCAGAACTCGAGCCCGTCGCCGTCCTGGCGCCACTCGGCGCGGATGACGTCGCGCTCGAAGCGCTGGTGGTAGGTCTCGGTCGGCGTGAACGCGGTGAAGTCGTGCGTCCCGACCAGCGCCGCCGCGCAGCCCTGCAGCGCCTCGCGGTCGAGCGGGTGCGGCCAGTGGAGCGAACGGCCGGCCTCGAACGGCGACGGCGCGGGCCGGACCAGCAGGCGGTAGCAGTAGGTGCGGCTGCGGGCGTCGTGGCGGGCGTTGAAGCCGGCCGGCGCCTCCTCGGCGGCCCGCACGACGATCTCGTTCGGCAGCAGCGCGTTGACCGAGCGCAGCAACGGCAGCTCGCCCTCGTAGGAGACGACCTGGCCGAGCGCGTGGACGCCGCGGTCCGTCCTCCCCGCCACCGTGATCGCCACCGGCGTGCGCAGCACCGTCTCGAGTGCCACCTGCAACTCGCCGGCGACCGTGCGCTGACCTGGCTGGGCGGCCCATCCCATGAACGGGCCGCCGTCGTACTCCAGGGTCAGCTTCGCGGTCAGACGAGTTCTAGGTAAACCATCTCGGTCGCGTCAGAGGGACGCGGACCGAGCTTGAGGATCCGGGTGTAGCCCCCGGGCCGCTCGGCGTAGCGGGGCGCGATCTCGTCGAACAGCTTGTAGATCACGCCCTTGTCGGGGTGCTGGAGGATCGAGATCGCCCGCCGGCGCGCGTGCAGGTCGCCCTTGCGCGCCAGCGTGATCAGCTTCTCGATCTCCGGCTTGACCGCCTTGGCCTTGGCCTCGGTGGTCTTGATCCGCTCGTGGTCGATGACCTCGATGCACAGGTTGGCCAGCAGCGCCTTGCGGTGCGCGGCGTCGCGGGAGAGCTTGTGGCGGGTCTTCTGGTGGCGCATCAGTCGGTACGGAGGGTAAGGCCTCGCTGCGAGAGCGTCTCGATGACCTCGTCGATCGACTTCTTGCCGAAGTTCGGGATCGCGGCCAGCTCGCCCTCGGACTTGGAGACGAGGTCGCCGACGGTCTGGATCCCGGCCCGCTTGAGGCAGTTGTACGAGCGCACGCCGAGCTCGAGCTCCTCGATGAGGATGTCGTCCATCGGCGAGCCGCCGGCGCGGCCGCCGGGCTGCAGCGCAGCTCCGGCACCGGCACCGTTGTCCAGCGCGGTCATGCCGCCCGGGCCGGCGCGCAGCTCCACGATGCGCTCTTCGTCGGTGAAGATCGACAGCGACGAGATCAGGATCTCCGCGGCCTCGCGCAGCGCGGCCTGCGGGTCGATCGACCCGTCGGTCTCGATGTCGAGCGTCAGCTTGTCGAAGTCGGTGCGCTGGCCGACACGCGCCTGCTCGACCGAGTACGCGACGCGACGCACCGGCGAGAAGATGGAGTCGATCGGGATGACGCCGATCGGCTGGTCGGGCGACTTGTTGTCCTCCGCCGGGCGGTACCCGCGGCCGCGACCGATCGTCAGGTACATCTCGAGCTTGGTCTTCTTCTCGAGCGTGGCGATGTGCGCGTCCGGGTTGAGGATCTCCACGCCGGACGGGAGGTCGATGTCGCGAGCGGTGATGTCACCGGGGCCGGTGACCACGAGCGGTGCCTCCACCTCGGTGGCATCCGAGTGCATGCGGCACACGATGCCCTTGAGGTTGAGGACGATGTCGGTGACGTCCTCGGTGACGCCCTTGATCGTCGAGAACTCGTGGGCGACCCCCTCGATGCGGACGGAGGTCACCGCCGCGCCGGCCAGCGAGGCGAGGAGCACGCGCCGCAGTGAGTTGCCGAAGGTGTAACCGAAGCCGCGGTCGAGCGGCTCGACCACGAACTGGCCACGGTTGTCCTCGACGGACTCGGCGGTGATTCGGGGGATCTGGAAGTCGAGCATAGGGTCCTAACGTCGTCTCAGGTTCGGGGGAGCTTCGAAACGGCGCCTGGGGAGAGGGGCGCCTTGCAAGGCTGGCGCTACTTCGAGTACAGCTCGACGATGAGCTGCTCCTGCACCGGCGCGGCGATCTCCGCGCGCTCGGGCTTGCGCAGCACCTTCGCGGTGAGCTGGTCGTGGTCGGCCTGCAGCCAAGCCGGCACCTGCGCCACCAACTCGGTCGCGTCACGCACGACCGTTTCGGCGTCGGAGCCGGTCTTGAAAGTGATCACGTCGTTCTCCCGGACCTGGTAGCTCGGGATGTCGACACGGCGACCGTTCACCGCCCAGTGGCCGTGCCGGATCATCTGGCGGGCCTGGCGGCGGGAGGCGGCGAATCCGAGGCGCACGAGCACGTTGTCGAAGCGGCACTCGAGGATCCGCAGCAGGTTCTCGCCGGTGATGCCGGGCTGGCGCGAAGCCTTCGCGTAGTACGTGCGGAACTGCTTCTCCAGCACGCCGTAGTAGCGGCGGGCCTTCTGCTTCTCGCGCAGCTGCACGCGGTACTCGGACTGCTTCTGACGGCCACGGCCGTGCTCGCCGGGCGGGTAGGAGCGCCGCTCGACGCCGCACTTGTCGGTCAGGCAGCGCTCGCCCTTGAGGAACAACTTCTGTCCCTCGCGGCGGCACTGCTTGCACTGAGGAGATGTATCGCGAGCCATTCGGTGAGCTAGACCCTCCGCCGCTTCCGGGGGCGGCAGCCGTTGTGTGCCTGTGGGGTGACGTCCCTTACGCCGGTGACCTCGAGGCCGGCGGCCTGGAGCGAGCGGATGGCGGTCTCGCGGCCCGAGCCCGGGCCCTTGACGAAGACCTCGACCTTCTGCATGCCCTGCTCGATGCCCTTGCGGGCGGCCGCGTCGGCGGTGACCTGGGCGGCGAAGGGAGTCGACTTGCGGGAGCCCTTGAAGCCGGCGCCGCCGGCGGACTCCCAAGCGATCACGTTGCCCTCGCGATCCGTGAGGGCGACGATCGTGTTGTTGAAGCTGGTCTTGATGTGCGCCTGGCCGATCGGGATGTTCTTCTTGACGCGGCGGCGGCCACGCTGGGGGCGACGGGGAGCGGGACTCACTTCTTACCCGCCTTCTTCTTGCCCGCGACCTGCATCCGCTTCGGGCCCTTGCGCGTGCGCGCGTTCGTCTTGGTGTTCTGGCCGCGGACGGGGAGGCCGCGCCGGTGGCGGATCCCGCGGTAGCAGCCGATCTCCATCAGGCGCTTGATCGCCTGGGACCGCTCGCGACGCAGGTCGCCCTCGACCATGTAGTCGCCGTCGATCATGTCGCGCAGCTGGGAGATCTCGCCGTCGGTGAGGTCACGGACGTAGCGGTCCTGCTCGATCCCGAGCTTGGCGAGGATCTCGTTCGACGTCGGGCGGCCGATCCCGTAGATGTACGTGAGGCCGATCTCGACCCGCTTGTTCAGGGGAATATTGACGCCAGCGATTCGAGCCATGGCCTCCCTAACCCTGCCGCTGCTTGTGTCGCGGGTTCTGGCAGATGACGAGGACCCGCCCGTGGCGGCGGATGATCTTGCACTTCTCGCACATCGGCTTCACCGACGGTCGTACCTTCATGGTCCCTTTCGGCTGATGATCCAGACGGGGTGGCTCTGGCGGCCGGGGCGGCCACCGCTACCAATCCCCCGGACGAAAAAGTCGTCGCACGGGTACCTCGCGGCCCAGAGCGCGACCCAGGAGAATAGCAGTCCGCAATCGTCGGTCGCCGCGATGACCGCCCTGCTCGGCGCCCTCGCCCTATTGGGCCCCGTCGTGGTACACGATGCCGGGGAACGCTCGCCGTCGGGGTCGGTCGGAACGCGGCCGGGAACGGTAGCGCACGCCGGCGATCGCGCTCGTCGCTCGGTTCGCGATCATCGATGGATGCCGAACATCCTGAACCCTGAGTGGGAGGCCGAGCTGCCGGGCCTGCGCGGCCAGCGGATGGGCGCCGCGGCCGGCGCCGAGAAGCTCGGCGCCACGCTCTACGAGGTCGATCCCGGCGGCCGCGTGTCGCCGCTGCACATCCATCACGCCAACGAGGAGCTGCTGATCGTGCTCTCCGGCACGCCGACGCTGCGGACCGGTGACGGCGAGCGGGAGCTGGCGGCCGGCGACGTCGTCGCGTTCCCGGCCGGGCGTCGCGGCGCGCACCAGGTGCTCAACCGCTCCGGTGAGGGGTGGACCGGTCGGCGGTCCCTGGCGCTTTTTGCTGCCTATAGGTGCAAAAAGCGCCAGCGGCAGTTCGCGGGCGGCGAAGCGGCGCCGGCGTCAGGCGGCGGCGACCCGCGCCTTGGACTCGTGCCAGGGCGTGAGGATGCGGGGGCCGTCGGCGGTGACGGCGATCGTGAACTCGAAGTGCGCGGCGACCGAGCCGTCCTGGGAGTAGATCGCCCAGCCGTCGTCGCCCATGCGGACCATGTGGCGGCCGGCGGTGGTCATCGGCTCGACGGCCAGGACCATGCCCTCCTGGAGCTCGGTGCCCTTGCCGGGCGAGCCGTAGTTGGCGATCTGCGGCTCCTCGTGCATGTTGCGGCCGATCCCATGGCCGACCAGCGACCGCACGACCGAGAAGCCGGCCTCCTCGACATGCGCCTGCACGGCGTGGCCGACGTCGCCGAGGCGCTTGCCCGGCCGGCACTGCTCGACGGCGAGGAACAGCGACTCCTCCGTGACCTGCAGCAGCTTCGACGCCACCGGCGAGACCTCGCCGACCGGGAACGTACGCGCGGCATCGGCCACCCAGCCGTCGTAGACGACGCCGATGTCGATGCTCAGCACGTCACCGCGCGAGAGCTTGAACTTGCCCGGGATGCCGTGCACGACCATGTCGTTCGGCGAAGCGCAGATCGAGCCGGGGAAGCCGCGATAGCCCTTGAACGCCGGGGTGGCGCCCTGCGAGCGGATGAAGCGCTCGGCCGCCTGGTCGAGCTCGAGGGTCGAGACGCCCGGGCGCACCTTGCCGGCCAGCAGATCCATCGTGCGCACGAGGATCTCGCCGGCACGAGCCATCTTGTCGATCTCGGCCGGGGTCTTCTTGATGATCATCTGACTCAGAGACGCTCTTCGAGCCGCAGCGTCGCGAGGGTGGCCCTGATGTGGTCGTGGACCTCAGTGGGGCTGCGCGTGCCGTCGAAGCGCCGCAGCAGACCCTTGTCCTCGTAGTAGTCGATCAGCGACTCAGTCTGCTCATGGTACGTCGCGAGCCGCTTCTGGACCACTTCCGGCTTGTCGTCCTTGCGCTGCCTGAGCGGGCGTCCGCAGAGGTCGCACATGCCCTCGGTCTTCGGCGGGTCGAACGTCACGTGCTGGATGTGGCCGTTCGAGCACTGGCGGCGGCCGGACAGCCGCTCGACCACGACGTCGTCGGGCGCGGCGACGTAGAGCGCCGCGGTCAGCCGCCGGTCGAGCCCCTCGAGCTCCTCGTACAGCGCGTCCGCCTGTGCGTCGTTGCGAGGGAAGCCGTCGAGCAGGAAGCCGTCGTCGCCCTCCTCCTCCACCTTGTGGAGGATCATCGCGATCACGAGCTCGTCCGGCACCAGCTTGCCCTCGTCCATGTACGAGGACGCCTTCTTGCCGAGCTCGGTCTCCTGCTCGACGTGGTGGCGCAGCAGGTCGCCGGTGGCGATGTACGCAAGGTCGAAGTCCTTGCGCAGTCGGGCGGCTTGGGTGCCCTTACCAGCGCCGGGAGGACCCAGCAGGATCAGATTCAGCTCAGACACAGAGGCGGGCAGGTTACTTGAGGAAGCCCTCGTAGTTGCGCATCATCAACTGCGCCTCGAGTTGCTTCATCGTGTCTAGCGCCACGCCGATCACGATCAGGATCGACGTCCCGCCGAAGTAGAAGTTCGCCGACGTCCGGTTGACGAGGATCGTCGGGAGCGCCGCGACGGCGGCGAGATAGAGCGCGCCCGGGAACGTCAGTCGCGCGAGGATGCGATCGAGGAACTCGGCCGTCGGCCGGCCCGGCCTCACCCCGGGGATGAACCCGCCGTACTTGCGCAGGTTGTCGGCCTGGTCCACCGGGTTGAACGTGACCGCCGTGTAGAAGTAGGTGAACAAGATGATGAACACGGTCTCGCCGACGATGTAGGCCCAGCCGTTGGGACTGAAGAACGTCGACAGGCCCTTGGCGCCCGGGACGAGCTCGCCGAGCGTGGGCGGGAACGCCATGATCGACGCGGCGAAGATGACCGGGATGACGCCGGCCATGTTCACGCGCAGCGGCATGTAGGTCTGCCCGCCGGCGCTCATCCGGCGCCCGATCACGCGCTTGGCGTACTGGATCGGGATCCGGCGCTGGCCCTCCTGGACGAACACGATCGCCGCGATCACGCCGAGCGCGAGGAACGGCATCATCACCTTGAACACGGCGTCGGGGTTCTTCCACCACGCCTCGATGCCGGCCGGCAGCCGGGAGGCGATCGACGCGAAGATCATCAGCGAGATGCCGTTGCCGATGCCGCGCTGGGTGATCAGCTCGCCGAACCACATCAGCAGCACGCAGCCCGCGGTGAGGCAGACGACGATCAGGATCACGCCGCCGGGCGAGAAGTTGTCGATCACCGGCGCGCCCGCGGTGTTGCCCTGCGAGCGGAACAGGAAGACGTAGCCGATCGCCTGGGCGGCCGCGAGGCCGACGGTCAGGTAGCGCGTGTACTGCGTGATCCGCTGCTGGCCGACCTCGCCCTCCTTCTGCAGCTTCTCCAGCGACGGCGAGACGACCGTCAGCAGCTGCAGGATGATCGAGGCGGTGATGTAGGGCATGATCCCGAGCGCGAAGATCGCGATCCGGGACAGGCCGCCGCCCGTGAAGAGGTTGAGGAAGCCGAGGATGTTCGACCCGGCGTAGTTCTTGGAGATCTGATCGATCGCCTCGGTGTTGACGCCCGGCACGGGGATGTACGCCCCCAGCCGGTAGAGCGCCAGCATGAGCGCCGTGAACGCGATCTTCTTCCGGATGTCGGCGACCCGGAAGGCGTTGAGGATCGTCCCCAGCATCGCGGGCGCGCGGCCTTAGTCGACGACCTGGCAGGTCCCGCCCGCGGCCTCGATGCGCTCGCGAGCGGTCTTGGAGAACGCGTGGGCGTGGACGGTGAGCTTCTTCGTCAGCTCGCCCCGCCCGAGGATCTTCACCGGCACGTTCTTGCGCGTGCCGAGGCCGGCGGCGCGCAGCGCGTCGAGGTCGATCGAGGCGCCGTCGTCGAACCGCGCCTCGAGATCCTCGAGGTTGACCGGCTGCGTGTGCGTCCGGAACGGCTCGAACGGCATCGACATCTTCTTGTTCGGGCCGCGCAGCTTGCGCATCCGCATGTGGATCGGGTTCTGGCCGCCCTCGAACCGCGCGCGGTCCTTGGCGCCGGCGCGCGAGCCGTAGCCCTTCTGGCCGCGACCGGCGGTCTTGCCGGTGCCGGAGCCCTCGCCGCGGCCGACGCGCTTGCGCGGCCGGCGCGAGCCCGGGGCGGGCTTGAGGTTGTGGAGCCCGATGAACTCCTCAGTCTTCTCGGCCATCACTTCTCCTCGACTTCGACGAGATGACGGACCTTGTGGACCATGCCGCGCAGCTGCGGCGAGTCCTCACGCTCGACGGTCTTGCCGATGCCGCGCAGACCGAGCGAGCGCAGCGTGTCGCGCTGCTTGCCGTCGGCCCCATTGGACGACTTGACCTGCTTGATGACGAGGCTCACGCCGGCGCCTCCGCCTCATCCTCGCGATGTTCGCCGCCAGGCGAACTCGCAAGGGCCCCGGCGCCAGCCGATTCCCCGGCGCCAGCCGATTCCCCGGCGCCAGCCGATTCCCCGGCGCCAGCCGATTCCCCGCCGCCCAGGCCGAGCACGCGGTCGACCGACAGGCCGCGCAGCGTGGCGACCTCCTCGGGGCGGCGCAGGCCCTGCAGGCCCGCGATCGTCGCCTTCACGAGGTTGATCGGGTTCTGGGTCCCGAGCGACTTGGAGAGGATGTCGTGGATCCCCGCCAGCTCGAGCACCGCGCGCACGCCGCCGCCGGCGATGACGCCGGTACCGGGCGAGGCAGGCTTAAGGAACACGCGGCCGGACCCGTAGATGCCGGTCGTCTGGTGCGTGATCGTCGAGCCGTGGCGCGGCACGCGGAACAGGTTCTTCTTCGCGCGCTCGACGCCCTTCTGGATCGCCAGCGGCACCTCGTTCGCCTTGCCGTAGCCGACGCCGACGATGCCGTTCTCGTCGCCCACGACAACGAGGGCGGTGAACGAGAAGCGCCGGCCGCCCTTGACCACCTTGGCGACGCGGTTGATCTCCACGACGCGCTCTTGGAGGTCGAGGCCGGTGGCGGATACGGATCGATCGGGGGCTGCCATGAAGTCCTTCGAGGGTAGCGGGCTTAGAAGTGCAGGCCGCCCTCGCGGGCGCCCTCGGCCAGGGCCTTGACGCGGCCGTGGTACTGGTAGCCGCCGCGATCGAACACGACGGACTCGACGCCGGCGGCCTTGGCGCGCTCGGCGAGCAGCTCGCCGGCCTTCTTGGCCTGCTCGAGCGGCTTGAGCGAGCGCAGGTCGGCCTCCGTCCAGTTGACGGCGGCCAGCGTGCGGCCGGCATCGTCGTCGATGAGCTGGGCGAAGATCCCGCGGTTGGAGCGGAACACCGAGATGCGCGGACGCTCGGCGGACCCACGCACGCGCGCGCGCACGCGGCGGCGGCGCTTGAGCCGGCGAGCGGGAGCGGTGAGAACGGTCATGCGCGCTTACCGACCTTCCGGGCGACGTACTCGCCCTGGTAGCGGATGCCCTTGCCCTTGTAGGGCTCCGGCGGCCGCTGCTTGCGGATGATGGCGGCGATCTCGCCGACCTGCTGCTTGTTGTTGCCCTTGACGATCACGCGCGTCGGCTGGGGCACCTCGAACTCGATCCCCTCCGGCGCCTTGATCGGCACCGGGTGCGAGTAGCCGAGTGCGAGCTCGAGGTCGCGGCCCTTGAGCTGTGCGCGGTAGCCGACGCCCTGGATCTCGAGCGTCTTCGTGAAGCCGGTGGTCACGCCCTCGACCATGTTCGCCACGAGCGAGCGGGTGAGCCCGTGCAGGGCGCGGTGCTCGGCGCGATCGGTCGGACGCGTCACAAGCAGCTCGTCGCCCTCCTGCTTGACCTCGATGACGCGGTTCTTGCGCTCGAAGAGGTCCCCCCGCGGGCCGGCGACGCGCACGACCTCGGGCTCGACCGTGATGGTCACGCCGGTGGGGATGGGGATGGGCTTCTTTCCGATACGGCTCATGTGGCTACCAGACCTCGGCGACGACCTCGCCGCCCACGCCCGCGCGGCGCGCGTCGTGGCCGGTCATCACGCCCTGGGACGTGGACACGATGGCGGTACCCATGCCCCCCAGGACCTTCGGGATGTGCTTGGCGTCGACGTACGTCCGCTGGCCGGGCCGGGACACCCGGCGCAGGCCGGAGATCACGGACGTGCGGTCGTCAGTGTACTTGAGGCGAATCAGCAGCTTGTCGGACGCGGAGCCCGGAACGCCGGGCGCCTCGTCGAAGCCGACGATGTACCCCTGCTCGACCAGGATCCGCGCCATCTCGCGCTTGAGACGGCTTGCGGGGATCTCGACCTCCTCGTGGGCGGCCATGATCCCGTTACGGATACGGGTCAGGAAATCGGCGACTGGATCGGTCATCGACATGGCTACCAGCTCGACTTCGTCATGCCGGGGATGTAGCCGTTGTGCGCGAGCTCGCGCAGACAGATACGGCAGATCCCGAACTTGCGGTACACCGCCCGCGGCCGGCCGCAACGGCGGCAGCGCGAGTGGGCCCGCGTCTTGTACTTCGGCGGGCGCGCCATGCGCACGATCTTTGACTTCTTGGCCATGAATCTCCTGGTTATGCGGCCACGGGTTCGGCGGCGAGGCTCTCGAAGCCGGCCGGGCGCCCGTCGCGAGCGAAGGGCAGCCCGAGGCCGTCGAGCAGCGCGAACGCCTCGGCGTCTGTTTGGGCGGATGTCGTGATGGTGATGTCGAGCCCGCGCACCTGGTCGATGCTGTCGTAGTCGATCTCCGGGAAGATGACCTGCTCGCGGATCCCCATCGAGTAGTTGCCGCGCCCGTCGAACGAGCGCGGGTTGAGACCGCGGAAGTCGCGCAGGCGGGGCAGCGCGATCGCGGTCAGGCGGTCGAGAAACTCGTATGCGCGCTCGCCGCGCAGCGTCACGGACAGGCCCACGGGCATGCCCTCGCGCAGCTTGAAGGCGGCGACGGACTTGCGGGCGCGGCGGATGTTGGGCTTCTGGCCGGCGATCGTCGCCAGCTGCTCCTGCGCGGCCTCGAGCATCTTGGAGTCCTGCTTGGCCTCGCCGACGCCCATGTTGAGCGTGACCTTCTGCAGCTTCGGAGCCTGCATCGGCGTCGAGTAGCCGAACTTGCTCACGAGCGCCGCGCGGATCTGCTCGTTGTACTGGTCCTTGAGTCGTGCCATGTCAGTCCAGCTCCGCTCCGGAGCGCTTCGTGACGCGCATGCGCCCGCCGTCCTCACCGCGGCGGATGCCGACGCGCGTCGGCTTCTTGTCCTTGGGATCCACGATCGCCACGTTGGAGATGTGGATCGGACCCTCCTTCTCGATCACGCCGACCTGCGCGTTCGGACGCGCGGGGTTCGGGCGCTGATGGCGCTTGACCATGTTCAGGCCCTCGACGTAGACCCGGTCCCGCTTGGGATCGGTGCGCAGGACCTTGCCGGTCTTGCCCTTGTCCTTGCCGGAGATGACGATCACCTGGTCTTCGCTGCGGATCTTCATCACAGGACCTCCGGCGCGAGCGAGACGATCTTCATGAACCCGCCGTCGCGCAGCTCGCGGGCCACCGGCCCGAAGATGCGCGTGCCGCGCGGGTTGTTCTGCGCGTCGATGATCACGGCGGCGTTCTCGTCGAAGGCGATGTAGGTGCCGTCGTCGCGCCCGAACTCCTTCTTGGTGCGCACGACGACCGCCTTGACGACCTCGCCCTTCTTGACCGACCCCTGCGGGTTGGCCTGCTTGACGGTGGCCGTGATCACGTCCCCGACGCCCGCGTAGCGACGGCGCGAGCCGCCCATCACGCGGATGCAGAGGATCTCGCGGGCGCCGGTGTTGTCGGCGACCTTGAGACGAGTCTCGTTCTGGATCACTTGGCACGCTCCAGCACCTCGTCCAGACGCCAGCGCTTGCTGCGCGACATCGGGCGGCATTCGACGACGCGCACGGTGTCGCCCTCGTGGGCGTCGTTGCGCTCGTCGTGGGCGTGCAGCTTGACCGTCGAGCGCAGGATCTTGTGGTAGCGCTTGTGGCGCTTGACCACGTCGATCCGGACGGTGATCGTCTTCTCGCCCTTCTCGGAGACGACGACGCCCTGGCGCACCTTCGGGCGCCCGGGACCGTGCTCCGGAGCCTGCTGCTCCTCGCGCACCGGCGCCGCCGGGCGCGTCTGGGCCTTCTTGGTCTTCAGGCGGGCGCGGTAGGCACGACGCTGCTTGGCAACGGCGGCGCGGCGCTCGCGGCGCTCGGCGTCCCGCTCCTCGGGCGTGCGCGGCTTGCGCTTGCCGGCTTCGACCTGGCGCTCGGCGCGCTTGGCGTCGAGCTTCTCACGACGCGTCGGTCCGGACTTCGAAGCCTTCGCGGCCGGCGCGGGTGCCTCCTCGGCGGGAGCCTCATCGGCAGCCGGAGCGTCCTCAGCGGCGTCCGCAGACGGCTCGGTCTCCGTGGCCTCCGGGGCGGCCTCTTCGGCCGCGGCCTCGGGCGCCTCTTCGGGGGCGGCGCCGGCGGCGTCGGCGACCTCGTCGTTGATCGTCTCGGGTGTCTCTTCGTTCTTCTCAGCCATTGTCGGCCTCAGCCTTCACATTGGGGTCGACGCCGCGCTCGCGTGCGATGGTCAGCGCCCGCGCGAGCTCGCGCTTGGCGTGCCGCAGGCGCGCGGTGTTGTCCAGCTCGCCGGTCGCGGCCTGCATGCGCAGGCCGAACAGGTCGCGCTTCGCCGTGACGATGTGGTCGCGCAGACCGGCATCCGGCATGTCTCGCAGGTCGGCCGCGCGCATTTACGCGTCCTCCCGCATGACGAACTTCGTCTTCACCGGCAGCTTGTGGCCGGCCAGGCGCATCGCCTCGCGCGCGAGCGGCTCCGGCACGCCGGACAGCTCGAACATGACGCGTCCGGGCTTGACGACGGCCACCCAGCCCTCCGGGTTGCCCTTGCCGGAGCCCATGCGGGTCTCGGCCGGCTTCTTCGTGTACGGCTTGTCCGGGAAGACGTTGATCCAGACCTTGCCGCCACGCTTGATCTTGCGCGTCATGGCGATACGAGCGGCCTCGATCTGGCGGTTGGTGAGCCACCCGGCCTCGAGCGACTTGAGCCCGTACTCGCCGAACTCGACCCGCTGCTGACCGCGTGACAGGCCCGCGCGCCGGCCGCGGTGCTGCTTGCGGAACTTGACTCGCTTCGGGGACAGCATCAGCGGCTGATCCCTCCGCTGAGGTCCGGACGCTGGCCGCCACGGCCACCGCCGCCACGGCCGCCACCGCCGCCGCCGCCGCGCCCGCCGCGGCCCGGGCCACCCGGTCCGCCGCCACGGCCGCCGCCGCCACGGCCACCGCGGCCGTCGCCGCGCCCGCGGCCGTCACGGCCGCCGCGCCCACGCCGGCGATCGTCGCCCTGGTCGTCGCTGCGACCGGGCGGCTCGTCCAGCGAGGTGAGGTCCTGGCCGGTGTAGCCGGCGGGCATGATCTCGCCCTTGTTGATCCAGCACTTGACGCCGATGCGGCCGAACGTCGTACGGGCCTCGTAGAAGCCGTAGTCGATGTCGGCGCGCAGCGTGTGCAGCGGCACGCGGCCGTCCGAGTACTGCTCGGTGCGCGCCATCTCGGCGCCGCCGAGGCGGCCGGAGACCTGGATCTTGCAGCCCTTGGCGCCGGAGCGCATCGCGCTCGTCAGCGAGCGCTTCATCGCGCGGCGGAACGCCACGCGGTTCTGGAGCTGCTCGGCGATCGACTGCGCGACGAGTTTCGCGTCCAGCTCGGGGCGCTTGATCTCGAGGATGTTGACCTTGATGGCCTTGCCCGTGAGCTTGTGCAGGTCGCGCCGCAGGGCGTCGACCTCCGAACCGGACTTGCCGATCACGATGCCCGGCCGGGCCGTGTGGATGTTGACCTCCACCTCGGCGGCGTCCTTGCGGATCGTGATGTCCGACAGGCCGGCGTGCGCGAGCTTGTTCGTGATGTGGTCCCGGATCCGGACGTCCTCGATCAGGAAGTCGGAGAAGTTCTTCTCGGAGAACCAGTTCGACTTCCAGTCGTGGATGTAGCCCACGCGCATGGCCTCGGGATGAACCTTCTGACCCATGCGGTTCAGGACTCCTTCGGGGTGAGAGTGATGGTCAGGTGCGAGGTGCGCTTGCGAATCCGCGTGGCGCGCCCCATCGCGCGCGGGCGGTACCGCTTGAGCGTCGGTCCCTCGTCGGCGTGGACGGCGGCGATGCGCAGGTCGTCGCCCACCAGTTCGTGGTTGTGCTCGGCGTTCGCAACCGCCGACTCCAGCAGCTTGAGCCACGGCTTCGCCGCCGCGCGCGGCGTGAACGCGAGGATCGCGCGCGCCTCGACGACGTCCTTGCCGCGGATGTGATCGCACACGAGCCGCGCCTTGCGGGCGGACGTGCGCACGTACTTGGCCTGCGCGCGGACGAGGACACCCGGCTCCGGGCGGCGCCGGCGGTCGCGCTTGCGCGGCTGCGCGGCGGCGGCCTCCTGGGTCTCCTTGTCGGTCGCTGCGGCAGCGGCCTTCTGCTTGGTGCCCTCGGGCTTGGTCCCCTCGGGGTTCTTGGCCTCGGCAGGGACGCGGCGGCGGGCGGGCTTGGGCTTCTCCTCGGTGGCCTCGGCGGCCTCCTTGTCGACGCCCGTCTCCGCGGCCGCCTGATCCTCGGCCTTGGGCTCGGCCTTCTTGCGCGTGCGCTTGGGCTTCGGCTCGGGCTGCTCAGCCGACTTCGCGGCCGCCTCGACCTTCGCCTCCTTCGCATCCTCGGGCACGGCGCCCTCGCCGGCCTTGCCCTTCTGCGGATCCTGGGGGCTGTCCGGCGGCGTCATCGCACCCTGCCCTTGGAGTCATGCCCGCGGTAGGTGCGCGTCGGCGCGAACTCGCCGAGCTTGTGCCCGACCATCGACTCGGACACGAACACGGGCACGTGCTTGCGCCCGTCGTGCACGGCGATGGTGTGGCCCACCATCTCGGGGAAGATCGTCGACGCACGCGACCACGTGCGGATCATCGACTTCGTGTTGGCGGAGTTCATGGACTCGATGCGCTCCATGAGGCGCTCCTCGACCCACGGACCTTTCTTGGACGAACGACTCATCAGCGGCTGCCCTTCTTACCGCGGCGGCGGCCACGGACGATGTAGCGATCGGACTGCTTGCCCTTCTTGCGGGTGCGGTAGCCGATCGTCGGCACGCCCCAGGGCGTCTGCGGGTGGTTGCCGAGCGGCGTGGCTCCCTCGCCGCCGCCGTGCGGGTGGTCCACCGGGTTCATGGCGGTTCCGCGCGTCTGCGGGCGCACGCCCATGTGGCGCTTGCGGCCGGCCTTGCCCACCGTGACGTTCTGGTGATCGGCGTTGCCGACCACGCCGACGGTGGCGCGGCACTCGGCCCGCACCATGCGCATCTCGCCGGAGGGCAGGCGCAGCGTCGCCATGCCGCCCTCCTTCGCCATCAGCTGGATGCCCGCGCCGGCGGAGCGGCCGAGCTGGCCGCCACGGCCGGGCTGGAGCTCGACGTTGTGGACCAGCGTGCCGACCGGCATCAGCGACAGCGCCATCGCGTTGCCGACCGTGATGTCCGAGCCGGCGCCGGACTGCACGGTCATGCCGACGCGCAGCCGGTTCGGCGCGAGGATGTAGCTCTTCTCGCCGTCGGCGTAGTGCAGCAGCGCGATGTACGACGACCGGTTCGGGTCGTACTCGATCGCGGCGACCTTCGCAGGCACGCCGTCCTTGCGGTTGCGCTTGAAGTCGATCTTGCGGTACAGGCGCTTGGCCCCGCCGCCGCGGTGGCGCGCCGTCTTGCGGCCGTTGG
>CAWIEW010000003.1:0-319580 GCA_963835285.1 uncultured Solirubrobacteraceae bacterium
CATGACGATCGCGGCACCCACGCGCACAGGCGTGTCGACGCCGAACACCTCCTCACGGCGGAGGTAGAAGTACAGCGTCACGGCGAGCAGCGGCACCAAGACGATCAGCTCGCGCTTCGCGCGGCGGGCGTGCTGGGCCGTCTGCAGGGTCAGGCTGCGCGCCATTCCGGGCGCGCCGATGTGCGGTCTACGGAGACGTGGCATCACTTCAGGCAACACGTCTCCGGCTACCCGGTTTCAGGTTCGTTGCACGTCTGTGACGCCCCTCACGCAGGCCCGGGACCGTGCTGCGCGCGTCGCGTGGCGATTTGAGCCGCCCCGCGCCGGCGCCCTGCGCGGCACTCTGCGGTTGTTCAGAACAGGGAATCCTGCGCGACGGGCTTCACCTCCTCCCCACGCGCCGCATCGGCTGCCCTGTCGCGGCTGATCGGGTTGCCGCCCCGGTGCCGGAAGCGCTTCGCGTACGACCGGTCGGCCCAGGGTGCTCCGGCGGCGCGCTCGATCGTCCGGCGCTCGTCCGCCGGCACGTACGCCCCGCGCGCGTACAACCGCTCGTACCGCTCCAGCAGGTCCGGCCGGTGCTTGCGCAGGTAGTCGAAGAAGACCTCCTTGACCGAGCCCCGCAGCCACAGCGTGATGCCGCCGATGTGCACGGCGCCGGCCTCGGTCGCCAGCGCGACGATCCGCTCCACCTGCTCGGGGGCATCGTTGATCCCGGGCATCAGCGGCGCGATCAGGATCCCGGTCGGGATCCCGAGCCGGTTCAGCTCGGCCACCGCCTCGAGCCGCTTGAGCGGGTTCGGCGTGTGCGGCTCGGTCTCGCGCCACACCTTCTCGTCCAGCGTCGGGACCGAGAAGCACGCGCTCACCTGCGTCCGCTCGGCGATCTCGCACAGCAGGTCGGCATCACGCAGCAGCAGCGGCGACTTGGTCAGGATCGAGCACGGGTTCGAGAAGTCGCGCATCGCCTCCCAGATCCCGCGCATGAGCTTGTAGCGGCCCTCGACCCACTGATACGGGTCCGTGTTCGTGCCCATCGCGATGTGGTGGCGACCCCACGACGGCCGGGCCAGCTCGGCCCGCAGCACCTCGGGCACGTTGACCTTGACGATGATCTCCTTCTCGAAGTCGCGCCCCGCGTTGAAGTCGAGGTACTCGTGCGTTGGTCGCGCGAAGCAGTTGTGGCTCACCACGCCATCGGCGATGTAGTCGCCCGTGCCCGTCGTGATGTCGTAGAGCGGCAACTCCATGCCGAGTGGCTCGATCGACGTGACCCGAGTGAGCGCGTCGGATTTCAACGCGACGCCGTCGATGGTCCGCTTCCGCGTGATCGCGGGGTCGGTCAGGTGGAAGAACCGAAGCCGCTCCTTGAGGCCGCCGCGGATGCGGACCACGAGGCAGCCGTTCGGCCGAGGTGGCTCGACGACGGTGTTGAACCCGAGCCGATCAAGCGACTCCTGGGTGTAGTGGATGATCTGCCCATCCTTGTTGCTGATGCGGAGCGCGCCCGCGCCGCTGCAGGACCCCTCGGCGTCGAAGATGCCGGCGAGGAAGCCCTTGCGCCACTGATGGTTGATGCTGCGGGGCCAGTCGATGAGATCGCTCACCGCGTCGAAGGTCGCGCGGGCCCCCGACCGCAGGCAGCGCATCTCGCGGTGGTTGCCCGCGGCAGCGGCGAAGAGCCGCTCGTTGGTCTGGATCTCGAGCCCTTCGAGGAAACGCTGCGCCCGGCGGAGTGCCTCGAAGTCGGCCAGCGCGAGCCGGAACCCGTATGCGGTCTGATGCGGGTAGTCGTAGCGCTTCAAATGCCCGTCGCCGCGGATCAGGCCGCAGAGATACCCACGTCGGTAGTCAAGATCGTGCCGCGGCGGGTCGGCGAAGCGGCCGGTGCCGAGCAGTGAGTTGTTCGTCGTGAGGTGCGGCCGGTCTGGCTCTGACCGCGCCGAGTTGCACACGTGTTTCCAACCCCGGTTCGAGAGGAACCGGTGATCGCCACTCGTGAGCAGGCGCGTGCCGTCCTCCAGCGTGACCGCCCAGACCGGCTTGACCGTCATCCAGTGGTCCAGCACCTCGGTCTTGACGTATCGCCGGTAGGCGCCGTCGGGGACGGTGCCGATGATCTCGTCACCGACTCTCAGGTCCTCGAGCTTGCGCGTTCGACCGTCTCCCATGAGGACCGGCGTAGCCCCCCACTGGCAGTAGGGGCAGGCATGAGAACAGCCGCGATACGGGTTCACGGTCCACTCGAATGGGACCCGTGAAGCCTCCGGGACGCGGTTGATCGCGGACTTGGTCCGGACCTCGTGAAAGCGGGTGTCGAGAGCCTCCGGCGCGTCGAAGCGGCGTACCACCACGTCCTCGCTGAAGCCCGGCAACCGCGGGTCGAGCTCGGCGTCTACGGTCTGTGATTCCCAGCGCACGAACATATGTTCGCACACGGTTCGGACGGAGCGCTGCGCGGGTCAGCCGGCGCGGGCGAGGAGCGACATCTCGCCGCTGAGCGTCTGGCTCGTCGCGGCGGTGATCTGCACGGGCACGATCTCCCCCGGGCTCGCCAGGCCGTCGAAGTTCACGACCTTGTTGTGGCGGGTGCGGCCGCGGATCCGGCTGGCGTCGGTGCGCGAGGTGCCCTCGACGAGCACGTCGAGCGTGCGGCCGACGAAGCGCTGCGCGCGCTCCCTGGCGCGGCGCTGGACGACCTCGACGAGGCGCTCGAGGCGCTCGACCGACGTCTCGTGCGGGACGAGGCCGTCGGTGAACGCGGCGGCCTCGGTGCCGCGGCGGGGCGAGTAGATGAACGTGAACGCGCCGTCGTAGCCGACCTCGTCGGCGACCTCCAGCGTCTGCTCGAAGTCGTGTTCGGTCTCCCCCGGGAAGCCGACGATGATGTCCGTGGTGATCGCGCAGTCCGGCACGTGCTCGCGGATCATGGCCACGCGATCCATGTAGCGACCGCGGTCGTACGTGCGGCGCATCGCCTTGAGGATCGTCGAGCTTCCGGACTGCAGCGGCAGGTGGATGTGCTCGCAGACGCTCGGGAGCTCGGCGTGCGCGCGGATCACGTCCTCGCTCATGTGCGCGGGGTGCGGGCTCGTGTAGCGGATGCGGTCGATCCCCTCGATCGCGTCGACGGCGCGGAGGAGCTCGGAGAAGCGGCGCTTCTGCGGGCGGAGCCGCGTGCCGTAGGAGTTGACGTTCTGGCCGAGCAGCGTGACCTCGCGGACGCCGTCGGCGGCGAGCCGCTCGATCTCCGTCACGAGCTCCTCGAGCGGGCGGCTGACCTCGCGACCGCGCGTCGACGGGACGATGCAGAACGAGCAGCGCATGTTGCAGCCGGCCGAGATCTGTACCCAGCCCTGGAACTCGCGCGCGCGCTTGGCCGGCAGGTGGCCGGTGAAGCCCTCGAACTCGAAGAAGCCCTGAGCGGTGAGGCTGTCGCTGGTGAGGAACTCGGCGAGCTTGTGGACCTGGCCGGGGCCGAACGCGACGTCGACGAACGGGAACTGCCGGAACACCTGATCCTTGACGGACTGGGCCCAGCAGCCTCCGACGCCGATGATCCGCTCCGGATCGCGCTTCTTGAGCGCCTTGGCCTCGTGCAGGTGGGAGACGAAGCGCTCGTCGGCCTTCTCGCGGATCGAGCAGGTGTTGAAGAGGATGAGGTCCGCGTCGGTGCGCTCGGGCGCTTCCGTGTAGCCGAGCGACTCGAGCATGCCCTTCATGCGCTCCGAGTCGTGCTCGTTCATCTGGCAGCCGAACGTGGTGACGTGGAAGGACGGCACGGTTTGGGAGCGTAGCGAGGCCTGAACTGCGCAGTGAGGGGGCGAGATTTCGGCCAGGGCGGCTAATGCGCGGTATGCGTGACGCAGACGACCCCGCGCCAGCGGCGCCTCGCTGATCTGGCGAGTCGGCAGCACGGTGTAGTGAGTCGGGACGAGCAGCTGGCGATCGGCTTTGATCGCGGCGCGGATCGACGCGGATGAGTGCAGAGCGGGCGGCTGCATCGCCTGCACCGCGGCGTCTACGCGGTCGGGCACACGGTCGTGAGCTGGCGCGGCGCGTATCTCGCGGCCGTGCTGGCCTCCGGCGAGGGCGCGGTGCTGAGCCATCGCAGCGCGGCGGACCTCTGGGGCATGCGGCCGACGAGCACGCCGCGGATCGACGTCACGGTCCCCCGCACGAGCGGGGTTCGGAGCCATGGGCGGATCGTGGTCCATCGCCCGCTGCGGACGGCAGAGGCGGTCCTCGTCGTCGGCATCCCGGTCACCACACCCGGCCGCACGCTGGCTGACCTGGCGACCGCGCTGCCTCGGCGCCAGCTCGAGAAGGCGGCCGAGATGGCCGAGGCAGCGAACCTCCATGTCGCGTTCGACCCCGACCACCCGGGTGCGAAGCGGCTCGCGGAGACACTCGAGGGCCACGATCTCGGCACCGACACGCGCAGCGGCCTGGAGGACGACTTCCTCGCGCTGTGCGATCGCTACGACATCCCCCGACCGCGCGTGAACACGCTGGTCGAGGGCTTCCTGGTGGACTTCTGCTGGCCGGACGAGCGGTTGATCGTGGAGACGGACGGGCGGCGCCACCTCACGCGCGCGGCGTTCGAGCGCGACCGCGCGCGGGATGCGCTCCTGACCGCGATCGGCTGGCGCGTCATGCGCTTCACGGGCAGGCAGAGGCGCGGCGAGCCCGAGACGGTCGCCGCGCGGGTGATCAGCGCGCGTAGTCGGTGGCTCTCGACTCCCTGATCACGGTCACCTTGATCTGGCCGGGGTACTCGAGCTCCTGCTCGATCTCGCGCGCGATCTCGTGGGAGAGCAGCACCGCGCCGTCGTCGTCGAGCGTGCCGGGCAGGACCATCACGCGGATCTCGCGGCCGGCCTGCATGGCGTAGACCTTGTCGACGCCGTCGTGGCGGGTCGCGATCTGCTCGAGGTCGCGCAGGCGCTTGACGTACTGCTCGAGCGACTCGCCGCGGGCGCCCGGGCGGGCGCCCGACAGCGCGTCGGCGGCCTGGACGATCACGGCCTCGATCGTCTGCGGCTCGACCTCGTTGTGGTGGGCCTCCATCGCGTGCGCGACGGCCTCGCTCTCGCCGTGGCGGCGCGCGAGATCGCCGCCGACCAGCGCGTGCGGGCCCTCGACCTCGTGCGAGACCGCCTTGCCGATGTCGTGCAGCAGCGCGGCGCGGCGTGCGGTCTTGGCCGAGGCGCCGAGCTCGTGCGGCCATCATCGCGGCCAGGTGAGCGCACTCGACCGAGTGGGCGAGCACGTTCTGGCCGTAGCAGGTGCGGTACTTCAGCCGGCCGAGCATCTTCGTGAGCTCGGCGTCGAGGCCCTGGACGTTGGCGTCGAAGCAGGCCTGCTCGCCGGACTCCTGGATGTGGCTCTCGAGCTCGGACTTGGCCTGGTAGTAGGTCTCCTCGATCCGGGCCGGGTGGATGCGGCCGTCCTGGAGCAGCTTCTCGAGCGTCATGCGCGCGATCTCGCGGCGGACGCCGTCGAAGCCGGACAGGATCACGGCGTTCGGCGTGTCGTCGATGATGAAGTCGACGCCGGTCAGGTGCTCGAGGGCGCGGATGTTGCGGCCCTCTCGGCCGATGATGCGGCCCTTCATGTCGTCCGCCGGGAGCTGGACGACCGAGACCGTCGTCTCGGCCGCGTGGCCGGCCGCCAGGCGCTGCATCACGACGGAGAGGATGTTGCGGACGCGGCGCTCCGCGTCGCGCTTGGTCTCCTCCTCGATCGCTCGCAGCGCGCCGGGCCGAGTCGTGCCGGACCTGGTCCTCGAGCTCCTGCATGAGCAGCGCCTTGGCCTGGGACGCCGACATGCCGGACGCGCGCTCGAGCGCGCGGACCGTCTTGTCGCGCACCTCGTCGATCTCCGACTCGCGCGCGGCCATCCGCCGCTCGCGCTCGGCGAGCTCCGACCTGCCGTTTCTCGAGCGTCCTCCTCGCGCGCGAGGAGGCGCTCCTCGACGCGCGCCGCATCACCCGCGGGCGGAGCGGCGCCGTCGCTCTGTTCGGCGTGCGGCGCCGGCGCGTCGTGCCTTGGTGCCGGCGCGCGCCGCCGCGCCGAGTTGCGGCGCGCGCGATGCCAGCACCCTGGCCGCGATCACCAGGCCGGCCGCGAGGCCCAAGGCCACCACGACCGCCGCGATCACGATTTCCATTGCGTTCCTCTCCCCTTCGCCGCGGCCCGTGGGCTGCGACGCGAGTGCTCTCACTGTCCTTGGAACGCGGCAGACCGATCCGTGCCCGGGCACGAAGCGGGAGACGAGCAGGAAGGCGACCCGAGGCCGCCGCGTCAGATGGCGGCTGTGATGCGGTGTTGGGTCGGTGTCGCCGGGCGCGCCCGCCCGGATGCGACGCGTGATCGCTCGCAGGGATGATTCGTCGTTGCCGTCGTCACTGAAGCTGCTGCTTCCGCTGGGAAATCGCTGATTTGCTGGAGTTTCAACGAGCCCGTGCGGGCCCGGTCTGTCGCTGTGCCGGATCGTAGTACCGGCCGGGGCCGTTCGCAATCCGCGGCGGGCACGTGACGCCCGGCTCAGTCGAACGCGGGCGCGCCGGCGTGGCGGCGGAGGGCGTCGTGCGCGAGCTCGAGCTCGTAGCCCTTGCGGACCAGCATGCCGAGCGCGCGCTCGCGCTCGCGCGGCGTGGCGGGCGGCGTCGGGGAAGCGGCGCTGGAGCAGCGCGACGGCCGCCGTCGAGCTCGTCGTCCGCATCCTGCAGTCGACCGCAGCGGCGCACATCGTCGCGGTCGACGCCGAGCGCGCAGCAGCCGCCGCTCGATCCGCTCGGCGCCCCAGCCGTCGAGCCGCCGGCGGTCCTCGGCGAAGCGCTGCGCGAACGAGGCGTCGTCGAGGTAGCCCTGCTCGCAGCAGCTCCCCGACGACGTCGTCGATCACCGCCGGCTCGACCCGCTTGCGGGCCAGCAGCCGCGCGACCTCGGCCACGGTGCGCTCGCGCCGGTTGAGCGCGCGCCAGGCGAGATCGCGGGCGTGCTGGAGGCGAACCTCCGGGTCGGCGAGACCGGCTCCCGGCGGGACCGTCCGGCGGCCGATCAGCTGTCGTCGTCGACGAAGGACACCTACGCGGCGGCGACCTCCGCGGCGACCTCCTCGACCGGCGGCGCGTCCTCGTCGCGCTCGATCGGCTCGACGAGGTCCTGTCGCCGAGCCCGAGCGCCTCGTAGACCTTGCCCTCGATCTCCTTGGCGATCTCCTGGTGCTCGTCGAGGTAGGCCTTGGCGTTGTTGCGGCCCTGGCCGAGCCGCTCGTCGCCGTAGGAGAAGAACGAGCCGGACTTGGTGACGATCCCGTGCTCGATGCCGAGGTCGAGGATGCAGCCCGAGCTGGAGATGCCCTGGCCGAACTCGATGTCGAACTCCGCCTGGCGGAACGGCGCCGCGACCTTGTTCTTGACGACCTTGACGCGGACGCGGTTGCCGACCGCCTCGGTGCCGTCCTTGAGCGTCTCGATGCGGCGGATGTCGAGCCGCTGGGACGAGTAGAACTTCAGCGCGCGGCCGCCCGGCTGGGTCTCCGGCGAGCCGAACATGACGCCGACCTTCTCGCGGATCTGGTTGACGAACAGGCAGAGCGTCTGCGTGCGGTTCAGGTTGCCGGCCAGCTTGCGCATCGCCTGGGACATCATCCGCGCCTGCACGCCGACCGTCTGGTCGCCCATCTGGCCCTCGAGCTCGGCGCGCGGCGTCAGCGCCGCGACGGAGTCGACCGCCACGACGTCGACCGCGCCGGAGCGCACGAGCATGTCGGCGATCTCGAGCGCCTGCTCGCCGTAGTCGGGCTGGGAGACGAGCAGCTCGTCGATGTTGACGCCGATCTGCTGGGCGTACAGCGGGTCCATCGCGTGCTCGGCGTCGATGAACGCGCACACGCCGCCGAGCTTCTGGGCCTCGGCGATCACGTGGTAGACGAGCGTCGTCTTGCCGGAGGACTCCGGCCCGAAGACCTCGACGATGCGGCCGCGCGGCATGCCGCCGATGCCGAGCGCGAGGTCGAGCGACAGCGCGCCCGTCGGGATCGCCTCGACCTTCACCTGGGCGCCCTCGTCGCCCATCCGCATGACGGTGCCCTTGCCGAACTGGCGCTCGATCTGGGCGAGCGCGCCCTGCAGGGCGGCGTCGCGCGCCTTGGCTTCATGGGTGCTCATATGGCGGTGAAGTCTGGACGCCGGACCGGACAGACCTCTACACGCGTTCGCAGGAAATGACGCGCAGAAGTGTGAAAAGTCTGCGCAGGACGGCGGGCGTGGCAGCGGCGCAGGGGCGCGAGCACGCGCGCGCAGGACGCGAGACGCGCGCGAGGACGCGAGACGCGCGCCACGGCGCGAGCGCGTCAGTGGAGCTCGAGGCGGACGAGCGGCTCGTAGCGGGCGCCGCTCGGATGCAGGCGCGAGACGAACAGCGTGAGCGCCTCGCCGAGGAACTCGAGCGGCTCTGGAGCGGCGTCGAGCGTTCGCGGTGCGCGGGCGCGGGGACGGAGGCGGGCGACGGTGGCGTGGGCGCGGAACGGGCGCTTCTCCGGCGTGTAGACGCCGGCGGCGGCGAGGCCGTCGCTGACCCGCGCCTGGAGCGCGGCGAGCGTGCCGTCGGGATCGGCGACCGCGGCGCAGAGGACGCGGGCGCGGCGCGGCGGGAGCAGGAGCGCCTCGCCGAGCGCGAGGCGCGGCGCCGGGCCGGTCGCGGCGAACAGGACCTCGTCGATCGCCGGGAGGTCGGTGGCCGGGCGGCGGCCGAGGAAGGCGAGCGTGAGGTGGATCGCGTCCGCAGCGACCGGGCGCCAGATCTCCGGGTCGGCGGCCGCCTCGCGGAACGCGATCAGTGCGTCGCGAACGGCTTGCGGGAGCTCGAGCGCGACGAAGAGCCGAAGGTGGTCGGGAGGCGTCACGCCGCCCCGCCGGCGCCCAGCAGGCGCCGGAGCAGGTGCATCACGGCGGTGGTGGTGCGATCGCGGATCACCGCGCGACCGCCGGGCAGCTGCAGCGTGCGCTCCACGCGGTCGGCGGCGGTGGAGACGCAGACGCAGACCGTCCCGACGGGCTTCTCCGGCGTCCCGCCGCCGGGACCGGCGATGCCGGTGATGCCGATGCCGACGTCCGCTCCGAACCGGCCGCGCGCGCCGTCGGCCAGCGCGGCCGCGACCTCCGGCGAGACCGCGCCCACAGAAGCGATCAGCTCAGCGGGCACGTCGGCGAACGCGATCTTGGCCTCGTTGGAGTACACGACGACGCCGCCCAGCACATAGGCGGAGGAGCCCGCGCGGTCGGTCAGCCGCCCCGCCATCAGCCCGCCCGTGCACGACTCGGCCACGGCCACGGTCCGCACCGGCGGGCCGAGGAACAAGGCCGCGACGATCTCGTCGATCGTCGACCCGTCGCGGGAGAAGACCCGGTCGCCGAAGCGTTCCACCACCGCGGACTCGAGCGACGCGTAGTCAGCGGCAGCGGCAGGATCGAACACGGTCGCGATCTCCAGCTCGCCGCGGCGCAGGCAGGTGGTGATCTCGAGACGGTCGAGATCGAGCGGCGCCTCGCGCAGCAGCCGTGCGAGCTCGGACTCGGGCACGCCGGAGACGCGCATGATCCGCTGCTCGAGCACCCCCGCGCGGTCCAGCAACGCGCGCACCGGGGCCGTGTCGAGAGCGGTCGCCCACATCGGCTGCAGCTCGCCCGGCGGCCCGGGAAGGACCAGCACCGGGGGCACGGAGTCGCCGACCACGACGAGCCCGGGCGCCGTGCCGACCGGCTCGAGCACGACGGCGCCGTCGGGGACCAGCGCCTGCTTGCGCGCACCCGCCCGCATCGCCTCCTCGCTGGCGTCGCGCCAGCGGCTGCGCATCCGCGACACGATCTGCCAGACGCGCTCTTCGAGCGCTTCGTCGAGCGCCAGCGCGCGGCCGGCGAACGCAGCGACGACCTCGGCGGTGAGGTCGTCCGCCGTCGGCCCGAGGCCGCCGCTGGTGATGATCAGGTCCATCCCCTGCGCGGCGAGGAAGTCCAGCGCAGCGCGCAGATCGTCGGGCCGGTCCCCGACGACGATCACATCCGACAGCGTCACGCCGAGCCCGCGCAGCCGCTCCGACAGCCACGGCCCGTTCTCGTCGCGGATGATGCCCGAGAGCACCTCGGTGCCGGTCACGACGATCCCGGCGCGGACGCTCACGACGAGCAGTCCGGCCGCGCGGAGCTCGACAGCCGGCGCGGCTCGCGCCCCGGCCGGATGACGTACCCGATCGGGTCGGCGCTCGCCGCGACGGAGTAGGACTTGCCGTCGACGAGCATCCGGACGTTGTCATTGCCGAAGTTGGTGCGGAACAGGCGGCTCTTGTAGCACACGAGTCCGCGTCCCGGTCGCCAGCGTCTGCTCGTCGATGACCTGCTTGCCATCGGCGTCCACGAGGCAGACGTAGACCGGCCCGGTGGCGACGAGCCGGAGGCGCACCTCGCGCGGGCGCGCGGGCGCGCGCGACTTCGCCTTCTTCTTCGCCGGCGTCGGCGTGGGCGTCCGGGTGACCTGCGGCGTCGCCGGCGTCTCCTCGTCGTCGCCGCCGATCGTCCCGAGCAGCCACAGCGCGGCCAGCAGAACCACCACGAGCCCGCCGATCACGGCGATCGGCCCGAACGCCGCCAGCCGCGCACGCCGCCGGCGCGCCGGCGTGCGACGGGCGGAGAATGGCGTCAGATCCTGCGTCGAGGGCCGCTCGTAGCGCTGCCGGTACTCCTCCACCAGCAGCCGCGCGTCCAGCCCCAGGTACTCCGCGTAGGTGCGCAGGAACGACTTGACGAACGTGGGGCCCGGGAGCAGGTCCCATTCCTCGTTCTCGAGCGCGCGGAGGTACTTGCCTCGGATCTTGGTGGCCGCCTCGACCTCGGTCATGTCGATCCGACGCCGCATCCGCGCCTCGCGCAGCGTCTCACCGATCTCTGGCATGAGCTCGAGAGAGGCTACTCAGGCGGGTCCTCGTCGAGCACCGGGACCGGTTGCTGCGCTCGCAGCGCCGACGAGCACCCGCGGGACGTCGCTCTCGCTGATGAGCACCTGCCGCGGCTTGGAGCCCTCGTAGCCGGAGATCACGCCGCGGCGCTCGAGCATGTCGATCAGGCGGCCCGCGCGCGTGTAGCCGAGCCGCAGGCGGCGCTGGAGCATCGACGTCGACGCGGTCTGCATCTCGGCGACGAGCCGGATGGCGTCGGCGAGCAGCGGATCCTCGTCGGGGTCGAAGCCGTCCTCGGCGCCGCCCTCCGGCGCGGACTCCTCGACCTCCTCGAGCAGCTCCTCGCGGAACTCCGGCTCGCCCTGCTTGCGCCAGTCCGTCGGTCAGCTTCTCGATCTCGCTCTCGTCGATGAACGCGCCCTGGATGCGCTGCAGCCGCGACGAGCCGACCGGCGAGAACAGCATGTCGCCCATGCCCAGCAGCGACTCGGCGCCGTTCTGGTCGAGGATCACGCGCGAGTCGGTCTGGGAGGACACGGCGAAGGCGATCCGCGACGGCACGTTGGCCTTGATCATGCCGGTGATCACGTCCACGCGCGGGCTCTGCGTGGCCAGCACGAGGTGGATGCCGACCGCGCGCGCCTTCTGGGCGATGCGGATGATCGAGTCCTCGACGTCGGCCGGCGCGACCATCATCAGGTCGGCGAGCTCGTCGATCACGCACAGCACGTACGGGCAGCGGCGCCTCGCCGCGCCGCGCGCGGACCTCGTTGAGGTCCTTCAGCGTGCGCGTGCGGGCCAGCGACATGCAGCGAGTAGCGCTGCTCCATCTCGCGGACGAGGTTCTGCAGCGCGGTGGCGGCCTTGCGCGGCGACGTGATCACCGGCGTCAGCAGGTGCGGGATCGAGTCGTAGTGGGTGAGCTCGACCTGCTTGGGGTCGACGAGCACCATGCCGCACCTCGTGCGGCGTGGCGCGCAGCAGGATCGAGGAGAGCATCGCGTTGACGCAGCCGGACTTGCCGGCGCCGGTCGTGCCGGCGACGAGCAGGTGCGGCATCTTCGCCAGGTCGGCGCCGATCGCGCGGCCGGCGACGTCCTTGCCGAGCCAGACCGTCAGCGGCGACCAGTCGGCGGGCGGCGCCTGGTAGCACGTCGCCGAGGTGGACGATCCGGCGGCGCGCGTTCGGGACCTCGACGCCGACCGCCTGCTTGCCCGGGATCGGCGCCAGGATGCGGATGTCGGCCGCGGCCAGCGCGTACGCGAGGTCGTCCTTGAGCTGGGCGACCTTGCCGACCTTGATGCCCGGCGCCAGGCGCAGCTCGTAGCGGGTGATGTGCGGGCCGGCGACCATGCCGATCACGCGTGCCTCGACGCCGAAGTGGCCGAGCGCCTCCGTCAGCTGCGCGGCGACCTTCTCCTGGCCGGCCGTGTCGGGCCGCGAGGCCTCCTCGGAGGAGCGCTTGAGGAAGCCGGGGTCGGGCAGCCGCCCACACGAAGTCGGGCGAGTCGGTGACCTCGGCGCGGTAGCGGCCCTGCGGCGTGAGCTGCTCGGGGTCCGACGGGCGCGCGGGTGACGCCCGGCTCGTCGGTCTCGGGATCCTCGGCGAGACGGGGCTCCTCGACGGGCTCGGGCTCGGGGTCGGGCTCGATGACCTCCGTGGGCGGGTCGTCCGGCCAGAGGGGCTCGGGCTCGGGCACCGGCTCGGGCTCGACGACACGGCGGGAGACCCGCGGCTCGCCGACCTCCATCGCCGCCAGCTCGCTCGGTCGGCGCGGCGCCGCTGGACGGCCGCCCGCATGTCGCGGGTCGTCGTGGAGACCGAGCTCGTCGTCGCCTTGACCACGCCGGCGATCGAGGCGCCGGTGAGCAGCAGCACCGCCGCGAGGAACAGGAACACGGCGACGATGTGCGCGCCGACGGACCCGAGTGCGCGACGAGAGCAGCCAGTAGAGCCCCTCGCCGACCACGCCGCCGCGCGGGCTGGACCCAGGCGGCGTCCCAGTGCACGGCGCTGCCCGCCCGGGCCGAGGCCGAGCGTCCCGGCCGCGAGCCCGAGCGTCAGCGCGCCGCGAACAGGCACAGCCCGCCCGCGCGGAACGGCCGCACCGCGGGCAGCATCGACCGCGAACACGACGAGCGCCCCGGCCGCGACCAGCGCGATCGGGAACGCCGTAGTGCACGGCGCCGATCAGCGACCGCAGCCCGTTCGACGCGCCGCAGCCGCCGCCCTCGCCGCCGTCCCAGCTGCAGGTAGACCAGGACGGCGAAGAAGATCGCCCGCCGCGACCAGCCCGAGCCCGATCAGGTCGAGCTGCCGCTGTTCGAGCTGCAGGCAGCTGTCGGCCAGGCGCACGGGCGAGGAACGACGAGCACGGCGGCCTTCGCGGCGCTTCTTGGCACGGGGGCATGTCGGCCGGACCCCCTTCGACGCGTGCTGGGCGCGCTCCTTCCAGCCGCTGCGGAAACGCCGTACCATCATTTCCGTGGAAGCGTCCGATCGCCCGGTCCGCGTGCTCGTCGTCGAGGACGACAGGAGATCGCCCAGGTCCTGCAGCGCTCGCTGCGCCTGGAGGGCTACGAGGTCAAGCTCGCCGCCGACGGCGTGCAGGCGCTCGACGAGGCGCACGCGTTCCTGCCCGACATCATCGTGCTCGACCTCGGGCTCCCCCGCCTGGACGGGATCGACGTCGCCGGCGGCTGCGCGACGGACGGCGACGACGTGCCGATCCTGATGCTGACCGCGCGCGACGCGCTCGAGTCGCGCGTCGAGGGGCTCGACGTCGGCGCCGACGACTACCTGGTCAAGCCGTTCGAGCGCCAGGAGCTGCTGGCCCGCCTGCGCGCGCTGCTGCGGCGCCGGCCTCCGCGCGGGATGGCCCCGCTGCGGGTCGGCGACCTGATGCTCAACCCCGACACCCACGAGGTCACCCGCGGCGAGCGCGCGATCGAGCTCACGCAGCGCGAGTTCGAGCTGCTCGAGTACCTGATGCGCAACGAGCGGCTGGTGATCTCGCGGCAGAAGCTGCTGGACGAGGTGTGGGGCTACGACCCGTTCTCGATCACGAACACGATCGAGGTGTTCGTCTCCAACCTGCGAAGGAAGCTCGAAGCCGGTGGCGAGCCTCGACTCCTCCATACGGTCCGCGGCGCGGGCTACGTCCTCCGCGTATAGAGCGTCTGCCGATCCGCTGGCGACTGGCCGGCGGCTCGGCGGCGCTGACGCTGGTGATCCTGTGCGGCTTCGCGGTGATCGTCGGCGTGCTCACGACCCGGCAGATCCACGAGGACTTCCACGACGAGGTCGCGACCAGCGCCGACAAGCTCGAGCAGGAGGCGCAGCTGCGGATGGTGGTCGACGAACGGCCGCGTGGTGCTGCGGCCGACCCGCAACTCGACCGACCTGGACGACTTCGCCGCCTCCTCGAACGCCGCGATCCGCGTGATCACGGAGGACGACCTCGGTCGGCTACCAGACCGCGCACGCACCCGACTTCGGCGTGCCGTTCCCGCGCACGTTCGAGATCGACGGCTGGCGGGTGGAGACGCGCCGCGTCGACGTCATCCCCGGCGACCGATGGTGGATCCAGTACGCGCGCCGCGTCTCGGAGGTCCAGGACACCGCCGCCCGCGTGAAGGTGTTCCTCGCCTTCGGCGTGCTCGGCGGCGCCGCTGCTCGCCCTGCTGGCCGGCCTGGCGACGGCGCGCCGGGCGATGGAGCCGATCACCGAGCTGACGGAGGCCGCGCGCGAGATCGAGCGCACGCGCGACCCGTCGCTGAAGGTCCCCCACCCCGATGCGGACGACGAGGTCGCCGAGCTGGCCCGCACGCTGGACGCGATGCTCGGCGCGCTCGACAGCGCCCGAGCCGAGACGGAGGCGAGCGCTGGCCCGTCAGCGCGAGTTCGTCGCCGACGCCTCGCACGAGCTGCGCACGCCGCTGACGTCGGTGCTCGCCAACCTCGAGCTGCTCGAGGAGGAGCTCGAGGGCGAGCAGCGGGAGACCGCCGCCTCCGCGCTGCGCTCCTCGCGTCGCATGCGCCGGCTCGTGGCCGACCTGCTGCTGCTCGCGCGCGCCGACGCCGGCCGCCAGGCGCCGCACCAGCCCGTCGACCTGTCCGAGGTCGTCACCGACGCGGCCGCCGAGCTCGAGCCGCTGGCGGGCGACCACGAGATCTCGGTCGACGCGCCGGCCGGCGCGCACGTCGACGGCGCCCGCGACGAGCTGCACCGCCTCGTCCTGAACCTGATGGAGAACGCGCTGCGGCACACCGATCCGGGCACCGCCGTCGAGGCCACGGTCGAGCGCCGCAACGGCGAGATCGTGCTGTCGGTCGAGGACGACGGGCCGGGCATCCCGCCCGAGCTGCGGGAAAAGGTGTTCGAGCGCTTCTACCGCGGCGCCGGCGATCGCAGCGGCTCGTCGGGCCTCGGCCTGTCGATCGTGCGCGCGGTGGCCGATTCGCACCGCGGCAGCGTGCGGCTCGAGGAGCCGCTGGACGGGCGCGGAGCCCGTTTCGTGGTTCGCATACCCACGGTCTGACGCCTCAAGTCGGCGGCCATTACGCCGATCTTTCGACTGGTATGTCAGACATCACTTCACAGCAGCTGGTCGTCTTCTCGCTCGGTAGCGAGGAGTACGCGCTCCCCATCGGCTCGGTCCACGAGATCATCCGCTACACGGAGCCGCGCACCGTCGCGTCCGACGCCGAGTGGATCCGCGGGGTCATCGGCCTGCGCGGCAAGATCATCCCGATCTTCGACCTCGCGTCGCGCATGGAGCTCGAGACCGTCGGCTTCCGAGCCCGGCAAGATCGTCATCGTCGAGTCCGGCACCGGCCAGGTCGGCGTCATGGTCGACGAGGTCGAGGAGGTCCTGACCGTCTCGTCCGACCAGCTCGAGGACGTCCCGAGCGCCTCCAGCGAGGCGATCGAGGCGATCGCCAAGATCGAGGACCGGCTCGTGATCCTGCTGAACCCGGCGGGTCTGTTCGCCCGCTCCGGCAGCGAGGATCACGCGGCCGCCTAGCGCCGCGCGACCCGCAGGGGCACGAGCGTGCGGACCATCACCAAGCGGCGCATCGTCGTGGCCGACGACTCCCGGCTGATGCGCCGCATGCTGTCCGACGCGCTCGGCAAGCAGGGCTTCGACATCGTCGCGACCGCCGCGGACGGCGACGAGGCGCTCGCCGCGTGCAACGAGCACCGGCCGGACGCGCTCACGCTCGACCTCGCCATGCCGGGCATGGACGGGATCGGCGTGCTGCGGGCCCTCCGCGAGGGCAAGGCCGAGCCGGTGCCGGTCGTGGTGGTCTCCGCCTTCTCCCCCGCCCACGGCGCCCGCGCGGTCGACGCGCTGGCCGAGGGCGCGTTCGACCTCGTCCCCAAGCCGGCGTTCGGCGAGGACCTCGGCGTCTTCACCGCCGAGCTCGGCAAGAAGGTCCACGAAGCCGCACACAGCGGCCGCATCCGCCGTCCGGTGAGCCGCATGGCTCCGCGGCGTCCGGCGCACCGGCCGGCCGTGATCGGCAAGCGCCTGGTCGTCATCGCCTGCTCGACCGGCGGCCCGAAGGCGCTCGGGGAGCTGATCCCGCAGCTGCCGTCGCCGCTCGGCGCCGGCGTCGTGATCGTCCAGCACATGCCCGCCGGCTTCACGGCCTCGCTGGCGAGCCGGCTCGACGCCGCCTCGCCGCTGACCGTCACGGAGGCCGCGGGCGGCGAGTCGATGGCTCCCGGCGGTGCCCTGCTCGCGCCCGGCGGCGCGCACCTGCGCCTCGACGCCGGCCGCCACGCCCGGCTGTCCGACGAGGAGCCGGTCGGCGGCCTCAAGCCGCGCGCCGACTTCACGATCGCGGATGCCGCCAAGGCCTACGGCTCGCGGATGGTGCTGGTCGTCCTGACCGGCATGGGCCGCGACGGCCTCGAGGGCGCCAAGGCGGTCAAGGCCGCCGGTGGCCGCGTCCTCGTCGAGGCCGAGTCCACCTGCACCGTGTACGGCATGCCGCGCGCGGTCGCCGAGGCCGGTCTGGCCGACGAGATCCTGCCGCTCGACGAGCTGGCTGACGCGATTGTCCGGGAGGCCGGCCGATGAGCACCCTTTCCGAGCGCGCGTTCGCAGCCCGCCAGGCCGCGACCGCCGCCAAGACCGAGCCTGCGTTCCACGCCAACGTCAAGGCCGACGACTTCGTCGCCCTGTGCGAGCTGGTCCGCCGGCTCTGCGCCGTCGATCTCATGCAGTACAAGCGCGGCCAGATGGAGCGCCGTGTGCGCACGTTCGCGCAGCGCCGCGGCACGCCCGATCTCGCCGCGTACGGTCAGCGCCTGAAGGCCGATGCCGAGGAGCTGGACAAGTTCCTCGATCGCGTGACCATCAACGTCTCGCACCTCTGGCGCCATGAGGATCAGTGGACGGCGCTCGGCCGCACGGTCCTGCCGGAGCTGGCGAAGAAGGGCCGCGTCCGCTGCTGGAGCGCCGGCTGCTCCTATGGCGCGGAGGCCTTCACGCTCGCCGCCGTTGCGCGTGACTCGATTCCGGACGCGCGGGTAGAGATCCAGGGAACGGACCTCGACCGGCGGATGGTGGAACGGGCCCGCGCGGGCCACTTCACCGTCGAGGACGCACGCACTGCCCCGCAAGGACTATTGCGACGTTGGTTCGACGCTGCCGATGAAGGTGGATGGCAGGCAAAGCCCGAGCTGTTGCGCATGACGCGCTTCGAGGTCGGCGACCTGCTCCGAATGCCCATCCAGCGCGCCAAGTACGACCTGATCATGTGCCGTAACACCGTCATCTACTTCACCGAAGAGGTCCGCGACGCCCTTCACGTGCGGCTCGTCGACGCCCTGGCGCCGGGCGGTTACCTCGTGGTCGGCACATCCGAGCGGGTGGCGAACCCCAGCGAGCTCGGCCTCACGTCCCCGTTCCACTTCATCTACCGGAAGAGCTAGTACCGATGGACGTCTCGGAATATCTCCCCATGTTCCTGGCCGAGGGCCGTGAGCACCTTCAGGAGCTCAACCTCGCCGTCGTCCGGATCGAGGAGCGCCCCGATGACCAGGAGACGGTCGACGAGATCTTCCGGATCGCGCACTCCCTGAAGGGCATGAGCGCGACGATGGGCTTCGCCGGCATGGCCGCGCTGACCCACGAGATGGAGGACGTCTTCGAGCTCCTGCGCCAGCGCAAGGGCGGGCTGCCCCGCGAGGCGATCGACGTCCTGCTCGAGTGCCTCGACGCGCTGTCGGCCGCGGTCGACGCGATCGACGCGAGCGGCGAGGAGCAGATCGCGCCCGACCAGCTCATCGCCCGCCTGAAGGGTCTCGTGCGCGAGCGCGACGCCGAGGCCGAGGTGGCCGCGACGGCCGCCGAGGCGCCGATCGACCTGGCCGACATGGCCGACGGGCGCCGCGTCGTGCAGATCAGCGCGACGCTGTCCGAGGACGTCCAGATCGCGTCCGTGCGCGCCTACATGGTCCTGTCCGCGCTCGCCGAGCTCGGCGAGACGCTGGCCTGCGCGCCCACCCCCGACGAGGTCGAGACCTTCGACGGCCGCGAGATCGACGTCTGGATGGTCTCCGAGCGCGCCGACGCCGAGCTCGCGAACGTCGTCGAGCTCCGTCTCGGACGTCGAGCACGTCGAGGTGTTCGAGGCCGTCAGCGACGCCGCAGTCGACGCCGGCGACGAGGTCGTCGAGGACGCGCCGAAGGCGGAGGCCGCGAAGCCGAAGGCCAAGGGCTCCTCGACGGTTCGCGTCGACGCCGAGCGGCTCGACCAGCTGATGCACTTCATGGGCGAGCTCGTCCTGCACCGCACCCAGGTCGAGGCGCTGGCCGCCCACGCCGACGTGCCGGGCCTCTCGCAGGCGATGCAGAACCTGACGCGGACCTCCCACGCCCTCCAGGCGATGGTCATGCAGGTCCGGATGATCCCGGTCGAGGCCGTCTTCCTGAGGTTCCCGCGCCTCGTCCGCGACCTCTCCACCAAGCTCGGCAAGCAGGTCGAGCTGGAGCTGGTCGGCAAGGACACCGAGCTCGACCGCACCGTGGTCGACGCGCTCGGCGACCCGCTCGTGCACCTGATCCGCAACTCGCTCGATCACGGGCTCGAGGGCCCGGAGGAGCGCGTGGCGGCCGGCAAGGCCGCCACCGGCACCCTGCACCTGTCGGCGCGTCACGCCGGCGGCAACGTCGTCATCGAGGTGCGCGACGACGGCCGCGGCATCGACGCCGCCAGGGTCGCCGCCAAGGCGGCCGAGCGCGGCATCATCGCCGCCGACGCGGTCGACACGACCGACATGGCGAAGGCGATCGAGCTGCTCTTCCACCCCGGCTTCTCGACCGCCGAGGTCACCAGCGACATCTCCGGCCGCGGCGTCGGCATGGACGCGGTCCGCACCACGATCCGCGAGCTCGGCGGCGAGGTCCTCATGACCTCCGAGCCGGGTCAGGGCGCGGTGGCGCAGATCCGCCTGCCGCTGACGCTGGCGATCATGGCCGCGCTCCTCGTCGAGGCCGACGGCCGGCCGTTCGCGATCCCGCTCGGCCGCATCGAGCGCACCGTCCGCCTGGCCGACCACACTGTCCGCTCTGTGGCGGGGAGCCGGATGCTGGTCATGCGCGACGGCGTGCTGCCGATCGTCGACGCCGCCGAGCGGTTCGGCGGATCGGCCGCGCCGGAGGCCGAGTACGCCGTGATCGTCCGCGGCGGCGCCGGCTCGCTCGCGGTCACCGTCACCACGCTCTTCGGTCAGCGCGAGCTGGTCACGCGGCCGCTTCCCCCGGAGGTCGCCGAGAACTCCGCCCTGTCGGGTGCCGCCGTCATGTCCGACGGGCAGATCGCGCTCATCATCGATTGCGATGCCCTCGAGACGTCCACCCACCTCGTCACCGCCTGAAAGGACCCCCGTGAGCCAGTACACCGAACTCCAGCTCGACGCCTTGCGCGAGCTGGCCAACATCGGCTCGGGGAATGCGTCCACGGCGCTCTCCGGCATGCTCGGGCGGTCCGTCGACATCTCTGTCCCGAACGCGCAGGCGCTGCCGCTCGCCGAGGCCGTCGAGGCCGCCGGCCCGGCCGAGCAGGAGATCACGGGGATCGTGCTCGGCATCGTCGGTGAGATGAACGGCACCGTGCTGCTGCTCGTGCCGCCGGCCGACGCCGACGCGATGTGCCGCATGCTGGGCGTCGAGCCCGACGACGAGTTCGCCCTCTCCGCCCTCGGCGAGATCGGCAACATCGTCGGCACCTCGTACATCAACGCGCTCGCCGGCATGACCGGCATGGACATCGAGCCGACCCCGCCGGCGACCGCGACCGACATGCTCGGCGCGCTCGTCGCGTCCGTGCTGGCCGGCCAGGCCCACGCGGGCGACATCGCGCTGATGCTGGACTCCAACCTCGTCGTCGAGGGTGAGGACTGCGCGATCTCCTTCTTCCTCGTTCCCGATCAGGGCGGCGTCCAAGAGCTGCTCTCCCGTCTCGGTCTGGGCTGATGACGGCCTCGGAGACCATGGTGCGAATGGGTGAGCTCGCCGTCTCGAGCGTGCCCGGCCACGTGCTGGTCTCGCTTGGCCTGGGCTCGTGCATCGGGCTGGGGCTGATCGACCGGCGGATGGGCATCGCCGGCCTCGCCCACATCGTGCTCCCCCAGTCGCAGGGCCACGGGAGCGAGAACGCCCGCAAGTTCGCCGACGTCGCGATCCCGGAGCTGCTCGGGGAGCTCGAGCAGGAGGGCGCGCGCAAGGTTCGCCTGGAGGCTGTGCTCGTCGGCGGCGCGAGCATGTTCGCCGTCTCGGCTTCGAGTCTCGAGGTCGGTCAGCGCAACGAGGCGGCCGTCCGCGAGCTGCTCAAGCAGCACCGCATCCCCGTCCTGGCGGGCGCGACCGGCGGCAGCCGCGGCCGCACGATCCGCGTCGAGGTCGGCACGTCGCTGGTGACCGTCCGCGAGGCGGGCGGCAAGGACACCGAGCTGCTCGCCGGCTCCCGGACTCTGGAGATGGCGGCATGAGCGGCGGCGGCGGACAGGTCCTGAGCGCCGACGCGATCGCCGCGCTCGTCGAGGCCGCGCGCGAGGGTCGCCTCCCCGAGGAGGCGCCCACGCCGCAGCGCCGTCGCCGCATGCGCGCGGTCGACTTCACGCGCCCCACGAAGTTCACCGCCGATCAGGAGCGCCGGCTCAAGCGCAGCCTCGAGGCGTTCTGCCGCACCGCGTCGACCCGTCTGTCGGCCGAGCTTCGCGTGCCGCTCGAGCTCGAGGTCATCAACGCCTCCCAGCTCACCTGGGCCAACGCCCACAACCAGGTGGTCGCCGGCTCGATCGACGCGATTGCCGAGGTCAAGCAGCTCGGGACGCGCATGATGATGAGCGCCGAGTCGGGCCTCGTGCTCGGGGCGATCGAGCTGCTGCTCGGCAGCACCGAGATCAGCGAGCAGCGTGAGCGCCGTCTGAGCGACATCGACTGGGCGCTCGCCCGTCACTTCTTCGACCGCCTGCTCGCGCAGCTCTCGGTGATCTGGACCGACATGGTCGATCTCGAGCTCGGCGTCGTGCAGCTCGAGACGCACCTCGAGACCGCGCAGATGGTCTCGGTGTCCGAGCCGACCCTGATCTTCACGATGGAGGCCCGCTTCAACGGCGTCTCCTCGACCGTCAACATGCTGCTCCCCTGGTCGGCGATCGCGCCGGTGGCGGACCGCTTCGCCGTCCGCGACGACGCGCCCGACCGGGGCGAGGAGGAGATCCGCCAGGTGCGGCGCGCCGTCGGCGGCGTCGACGTGACCGTTCGCGCCGAGGTGGCGTCGATCGAGCTGCCGATCGAGCAGGTGCTCGCACTGCAGCCCGGCGACGTCCTGCGGCTCGACGCGCCCGCCGAGGCCGGCGTGACCCTCTACGCCGACAAGGTGCCCGTCCACACGGCCAAGCCCGGGCGCAGCGGAAGCCGCCGCGCCGTGCAGGTCATCGACCGCGTCGGGAGGAAGTCATGAGCGACGACGCGCTCATCCGGCTCGGCAAGTCGACGTCGGAGGCGATCTCGGGCGTGCTCGAGATGTTCGCCGCCGGCAAGGTCAGCGCCGGCGAGGTGTCGGTCATCCCGGCCGACACGAACCCGATGTACTCGCTCGCCCTGCCCGCGGTCGCCACCAACGTCTCCTACATCGACGGCGTCACCGGCGGCAACGTGTTCGTCATGACGCTCGACGGCGCGCGCAAGCTCGCCGCGGCGATGATGGGCATGGAGCAGCCGGAGGATCCGGACGCGCCCGAGCTGTCCGAGCTCGAGCTGTCGGCCGTGTCGGAGGCCATGAACCAGATGATGGCCTCGGCGGCGATCGCGATCTCGTCGGTGCTCGGCACCGACGTCGAGATCGGCACGCCGGAGACGAAGACCTTCACCGAGCAGGCCGAGGCGCTCGACGCGTACCCGAAGACGCCGCACGCCGTGCGCGCGAATTTCACGGTCTGCGGCGAGCCCTGCCGTCTCATCCAGCTCGTGCCGAACGCGTTCGTCGTCCGCATGGGACGCGCGCTCGACGAGCTCGGGTCCGAGATGGCGCCGGCGTCCGAGCCGGCGGTCGCCGGCCCGGGTGCGCGCCCCGCCGCGGGCGCCGTCGCCGCCGGGCCCTCCCTGTCCGGCATCCCCGTCCGTGTGTGGGCCGAGCTCGGCCGCACGCGGATGCCGTCCGCCCAGGTGGTCGGCATGCCGGCCGGCTCGGTGGTCGAGCTCAACCAAGCTGCTGACGAGCCGATTGACCTCTATGTCAACGGCACGCTGTTTGCGACCGGCCGCCTGATGGTGGTCGACGGCACCGACTGGGCCGTGCGGATCGAAACGGTCCTGTCGTCCTCGAACCCATCAAGTGAATCTCAGTTGGAGGTGGCCCGATGGCCCGAGTCTTGGTAGTCGACGATGCCGCGTTCATGCGGAAGATGGTGAGCGACGCGCTCGCGAAGGGTGGCCACGAGGTCGTCGGTGAGGCCGGGAACGGCGTTGAGGCCATCGCGCGCTTCCAGGAGCTCAAGCCCGAGGTCCTGACCCTCGACATCACGATGCCCGAGAAGGACGGCCTTGCCGCCCTGCGGGAGATCATCGCGCTCGATCCGGCCGCCCGCGTGGTCATGTGCTCCGCGCTCGGCCAGGAGTCGAAGGTCCTCGAGTCGATCAAGCTCGGCGCGAAGGACTTCGTCGTCAAGCCGTTCCAGGCGGACCGCGTCCTCGAGGCCGTCGGCAAGGCTCTGGGCTAAGCCCTTCGTCGGTGACGCCCGGTCCGCGAAAGGACAGGGCGAGGGGGTCGGCGGTCGCGTTTGTCGTGAAAACTGCCGATCAAAGGATCGATGGACCGTCTACGCGAGTTCTCGATCGTCACCGTCAGCCTCCCCGACTCCGCACGGGCGAGCGAGTTCCGGGCGTACGTGGTCGGCGTCCATCGCGAGGTGGCGGCGCTGCAGCCGGTCGAGCGGGTCGAGCTCCCGGTGTCCATCGGCGACGTGCTGATGACGTTCATGCACGGCACGCAGACCGTCGGCCTCAAGGGCGAGCTGCGGGTCGAAGGTGCGCCGGACGACCTGCGCTTCCGGGTCACCGACGGCGTGTGCATCCCTCGCCGCCGGTCCACGCGCCTGAAGCTGTGCGCGCCCGCGTCCGTGGCGCCGGCCGGCGGTGGCGCGATGGCGGTCTGCCAGACGCATGACGTCGGGCCTGACGGGCTCGTGCTCGAGGGCGTCACCGGGTTCTCGCTCGGCGAGCGCCTGTCGGTGACGTTGATGCTCCCCGAGACTCCCGACGCGGTGGTCGCGCGCGCCGTCGTCACCGACTTCGACGACGAGCTGTGCGCAGTCGAGTTCGTGGGCCTGGATTCTGAGACGCGGCGCCGGCTGTCGGACTTCGTCAGCGAGCACTTCCGACGGCGACTGGAGATCGTCCGCTCGCTGCGCAACGGGAACGGCGATGCTGGGGACTGAGGTCCGGCGGTGGTCCGGCTCGCGGATCCACCGCGGCCGGTGGGAGACGATCCTGGGCGCGTGCTCGGAGGCGGTGGCCGTGCTCGACGCCGACGGCACCGTCGTGCTCGCAAGCCCGCCGCTGGAGCGGGCGCTGGGGCGGCGCGACCTCGTGGGGCTGAGCTGGACGGCGCTGCTGCACCCCGGCGACATCCCCGACTTCACCGGCACGCTGGTCGGCTTCATCGCCGAGGTCGGCGTCTCGACGTGGTCGCAGTGGCGGCTGCGGTCCGGCGACCGCTGGATCGACGTCGAGGCGACCGCCACCAACCTGCTCGACACGCCGGGCGTGCACGGCCTGGTGCTGTCGCTGCGCGACGTGACCGAGCGCAACGCCGTGACGCGCGCCCTGCAGGAGAGCCGGCGGCGGCTGGAGGCGGTGCTCGACATCGCCGGCGCGGCGATCTACGTGACCGACCTCGACGGCGCGTGCGTGCTCGCCAACCGCCGCGCCAACGACCTGGCCGGTGTGGCCGGGTTGGTGGCGCGCCACAGCGCCTCGGTGTTCGCCGCCGGGTGCGCGCTGCAGTTCGACGACGTCGTCGAGGGGCGCTACCTGCTGTCCGCGATCGTGCCGGTCACCGATTTCGACGGGGTGGCCACCGGCCTGTGCGCGGTCGTCACCGACATCACCGACCGCGTCCACGCGCAGGCGGAGACCGAGGAGTTGCAGACCGCGCTCGAGCGCGCGCAGCGGATGGACTCCCTCGGCCAGCTCGCCGGCGGCATCGCGCACGACTTCAACAACCTGCTGGCCGTGATCCTCAACTACACCGACTTCGTCGCCGAGACGCTCGAGGACGGGCATCCCGCGGCCGCCGACGTCGCGGAGATCTCGCGGGCGACCGAGCGCGCCGCGTCGCTGACGCAGCAGCTGCTCGTGTTCAGCCGCCACGATCACCTGCGGCTCGAGCCGGTCGACGTCAACGAGGTCGCGCTGGCGACGCAGCGGCTGCTCGCCCGCACGCTCGGCGAGGACGTCGAGCTGACGGTGGCGCCGGCGCCGCGTGCCGTGCGCGCGCTGGCCAACTCCGGCCAGCTCGAACAGGTGCTCGTCAACCTCGTGCTGAACGCCCGTGACGCGCTGCCGCGCGGCGGCCACGTGCACGTCGCCGTGTCCGAGGTCGTGCTCGACAGCGTCGGGGCAGAGCGGCGCGGGGTGCGTCCCGGCCGGCACGTGCGCGTCGTCGTGCGCGACAACGGCGAGGGCATGACCGCCGCCGTCGCCGAGCGCGCGTTCGAGCCGTTCTTCACCACCAAGCCCAAGGGACGCGGGACCGGCCTCGGCCTCTCGACCGTCTACGGCATCGTCACGAACGCCGAGGGCCATATCGCGATCGCATCCCGACCCCAGGAAGGCACCACCGTCACCATGCACCTCCCCATCGTCGACGCCTCCTCCCCCGCTCCCGACGCTGCGGATGTCTCGATTGACGCGTCCGGCGGCGCGACGATCATGGTCGTCGAGGACGAGGATGCGATCCGCACGCTGACGCACCGCATCCTCACCCGTCACGGCTACCGCGTCGTCGACTACGCGACGCCGGCCGACGCGCTCTCCGGCTTCGACGCTCCGGTCGACCTGCTGCTGACCGACGTCGTCATGCCCGGGATGTCCGGCAAGGAGCTCACCGACCGGCTGCGGGTGGCCCAGCCGGGCCTGCGGGTCCTGTTCATCTCCGGCTACACGGACAACGTGATGGACCGCTACGGGCTCGACGCGGCCGGCGACATGCTCGTGCACAAGCCGTTCAACGCGCAGCAGCTGCTGGCGGCCGTGCAGGGCGTGCTGGCCTGAGCCTTCGCGTGTGCGGGCGGGGTGCGGGCCCAGCCGAGCTCCCTCCCGGCCAGGCCCGCGGGGTGTCGCTCTCGCAGCCCCTTAAGAGCCACAGTGGCCGCCGTGGCTCTCTGCTGGCGAGCGACTTCGGGGGTCGTTCATGTCCCGCCACGCACTGTCGCGCGGATGGCGTCCGGTGACCATCGCCCGGCCGGGCGATCTTGCGGTTGAAGTTGCGCTCGACCGATCGGTGGAGGCCGGCTCGACCGATCAGCGGATCAGGCCGCGCCGCATGCCCTCCGCGACCGCGGCCGCGCGGTCGGACACCCCGACCTTGGCGTACAGGTTGTGCAGGTGGGTCTTGATCGTCGCCGGGCTCAGGTGGAGCTGTGCGGCGATGTCGGGCGCCGACGCCCCGGTGGCGAGCAGGCTGAGGATCTCCTGCTCACGCGGCGTCAGCGGCCCCTGCTGCGCGCTGCGGCGCTGCTGGAGCTCCGAGGCCATGCTGCCGAGTGCCTCGGTCGACAGGACGGTGCGGCCCTGGGCCACCGCGCGGATCGCGTCACAGATCTCGCTGCGGTCGGCGTCCTTGGCGATGTAGCCCGACGCGCCCAGGCTCAGGCACTCGTGGATGTCGTCGCCCTCCGTGTGGACGGACAGGACGAGCACCGGGCACGGCAGCCCGCCCTCTTGCCCGTTGAGCTCGGCCAGAACCGCGTGCGCGGTCAGCCGCGGCATCCGCAGGTCGAGCACGGCGACGTCAGGCGAGATTTCACGGATGCGCTGCAGCGCCTCCTCCCCGTTCCGCGCGGTCGCGACGAGCTCGAGGTCGCCGGAGCGCTCGATCGCCGCCGCCAGGCCGTCGAGGTAGACCGGATGGTCGTCGGCGACGAGTACCCGCGTGGCATCACTCATCACTCCGGCTTCTAGCACGCCTAGCCGTTTGGGGTTGTGAGGTCACCGAGCGCGCACGACAATCCGCCGCCGATGTCTGCTGTGCCCGCTCGGTCCGGGGCTGTAAGTGACCCGTCCTCCCGCCGCGTCGCGGTACGGGTCGCGCTGCTCGCGCTGATCGTCGCCGCGACCGCGGTGACGTCGGAGGTGAGCGACTGGCAGCCCGTGGCGCTCGTGCTCGCCCTGACTGCGGCGCTGGTCGCGGCCGATGCGGCATCGGTCGCGGCGCGGCGGATCCGGATCTCCTCCGGCCTGCTGCTGCAGGCAGAGGAACGGGAGCGAGGGCGACTCGCCGTCTCGCTCCATGACGGCCCGATGCAGCGGCTCGTCGCGCTCCGCCAGGACGCCGCCGAGCCCGACCCCGACCCAGCAGCCCAGAGTCGCCTCGTCGAGCATCTCGAGGAGGCAATCGCCGAGACGCGGGCGATCATCTCCGCGTTCCATCCCGCCACGGTCGCCGAGCTCGGCTTCTCGGCTGCGATTCGCGCCGCGGTCGCACCGTTCCCCAGCGCGCGCAGCATTCACCTTTCGATCGAAACCGGAGTCGACGATCGCGCACTTGCAGGGTCGCTGCTCCTGCCCATCGCCCAGGAGCTCACGGTCAACGCAGTCAAGCACGCCAGCCCAACCGCAATCGACGTTCGCGTCACAGAGTCCAATGGGTCGGTGATCCTCGAGATCAACGACGACGGCGTCGGCATCGACACCGCTGTAGCAGGACGCGCCGTCCAGGCGGGGCATGTGGGGCTCGCGATGGTCCGTCGCCGGGTCGAGGATGCCGGCGGCAGGCTCGAGATCGCCACACGACCAGACGGCGGCACACGCTCGCGCGTCATGCTTCCCGCCTGATGTCGGCCGGGACGCCAGCTTCGGCCTCTCCCCCGCTCCGTTCGCTGGCGCAGTCGCGCACCATCGCGATCCGCGTTGTCCTCGTTGTCTGCGTGATCGCCGTGACGGCGGTCATCTCCGATGCCGCCGAGTGGCGGCCGTTGTCGCTCGTGCTCGTGCTCGGCGCGGGCTTTGTTGTCGCGGACGTGGCGACCATCGAGACGCGACGCGTTCGGCTGTCGGCCGGCCTGTCCGTCCAGGCGACGATCATGGCGCTGCTCGGGCCTGGGCCGGCCGTCGCCGGGGCACTCGTAGCCTCGACCGTTGAGTCGAGGATCCACCGGGTCCCTATGCGGGTCATGTGGACGAATCTTGCGCTCTTCACCCTGCTTGGCCTCGTCGGTGGCGTGATGTTCGACGAGCTTCGGGCGGCCACCGGCCTCGAACGCGAGGACGTCGCGTATGCGGTCGCCGTCATCCCCATGTACGCGATCCTGGCGACGCTGAACATCATCGTCATCGCCGCCATCCATGCGAACTTGGCGCCTGGGAGCAGGTCGCGCATCTTTCGGGAGACCGGGTTGCCGTTCATTCCCGTGGAGATGGCGAGCGGTGTCCTCGCCGCAGTGGCTGTGCTCGCGTGGGCGCAGGTTGGCCTCGGAGCGGTTGCTGCGCTCGTTCTGCTGCTCGCGATCACGATCCCGCTCAGGCGCACGTTCGCGGAGGCACTCCACACGGGCGACGACCTCGTCGTCCTGCGACAGGAATCGGACGAGCGCGCCGCAGAGGTCGCGCGGCTCGCCTCGGATCGCGAGCGGCTGCTGTCGGAGATGCTCAAGACCGAGGAGCGAGAGCGAGCGCGGCTCGCCGAGAGTCTGCACGACGGCCCGATGCAGCGGTTCATCGCGATTCGGCAGGACGCCGCCGACACAGAGCCCGCGACGGCGGCCGAGCTGACCGAGCGGCTCGACAAGGCGATAGCGGAAACCCGCTCGCTCATCTCCGCCTTCCATCCGGCAACGGTTCGCGAACTCGGCTTCGAGCGATCGCTACGCGCGGCGATCGAACCGTTCCCTGCCGCGGCCGACGTGCAGCTCTCAGTCCAAACTGGCGTCGACGACCGGACCCTGGCCGACAGCCTGGCGCTCCCGGTCGCCCAGGAACTCGTCGTCAACGCGGTCAAGCACGCCGACCCGACCGCAATCGACGTTCTCGTCCACGCTGAAGGGCACACGCTCGTCCTCGAGGTCAACGACAACGGCGTCGGCATAGACGCCGCGGTCGCCGGCCGGGCCATCCGGGCCGGGCATCTGGGTCTCGCGATGGTCCGACAGCGCGTCGAAACTGCGGGTGGCCAGTTCGATCTGGACACTCGTTTGGACGGCGGGACACGCTCTCGTGTGACCCTTCCTTGGCTCTAGAAAGCCAAATGGCCCCGCGGGCTAAACCCGCGAGGCCATTGGTTGGACGTATGTTCTATTACGCCCTGGACGTACCCGCCCTAAGTTGCTGAGCGTCCAAGGAAGCGAACATCTCCGGCAGCGGTGGCCGCCGCTAGCGGAGAGGAAGGCGGGTCACGATGGGTTTCCGCAACTAGTTGCCCAGTTGGGTTCAAGCTGTCGAGACGAGCGCCACTGGCGCTCGTTCTCGTTAAGCCAGTGATCGGCGCATTGCGACGCCGCCTGAATCGAACGTGCGTCTAGGCAGCTGCGGCGCGCGGGCGCGCGTAATCCGCGACGCGGCGCTCGAACGCGAGTTCGCGCTCGAAGTCTGCTTCATCCGCGTGTCGGAACTCGACGCGCCCGGACTCGACCATCTCGATGAAGCGCTCGACGATCACTGCATCGAGCTGCGCGCCGGCGACGCGGCGAAGCTCAGTGATGGCGGCCTCCGCGCTCACGGGCCGGCGGTACGAGTCGCGCGACGTCATGACGTCGTACGTATCGGCTACGGAGATGATCCGTGAGCCGACAGGGATGTCCTCGCCGCACAGGCCGTGCGGGTATCCCTTCCCGTCGACGCGCTCGTGGTGGCTGATGATGATGTCGGCCACCGGGCCGTAGCCCTCGATCCGCCGGACGAGCTTCGCGCCCTGCTCCGGGTGGAGCTTCACGGTCTCCCACTCCTCGTCAGTCAGCTTGCGGTCTGCGAGCGAGGATGGAGTCTGGGAAGATGAACTTCCCGATGTCATGCAGCAACGCCGCCGTGTGGATCAGATCTTGCTCTCGTTCTGACAGGCCGAGCATCCGAGCCACCTCGCGCGCATAACGCGCGACGGCCGCGGAGTGCCGCGCCGTCATGGCGTCGCGCATCGAAAGCGTCTGCATGACGGTGCTCAGCAGGCCCACCTGAAGAGAGGCGAGCTCGCGCGTGCGCTGGGCGAGTTCTTCGCCCCGCTCGTAAGCCTGCACACGAGCCCAGATCAGGTACTGGAAGACGAAGAGGACCAGGGCAGCGAGCACCACGGCGCCGATCCCGAGCCTCGCGTAGCCGTAGGCGACTGCGGCGGTCAGGAGAGCGGTGGCGAACTCAGATGGGAAGGACCGTGAGGTAAACCGAGCGACGCTGGCGAGGATGCGATACCCCGAAGGCGGCCACAACGGTAGACGCCGCCACGAGCAGGAAGTTCAGGACGTTCGTCGTCATGAAGACGAGCACGACAACGCGACGCAGAACGCGAGTTCATTCCGGGAGCGAAGGGTCCGTCGCCGGCGTTCCGCGAGAAAGCCGCCGACGAGCGGAAAGACGCCCATACAGCACGTCGTTGGAGGCTTTGATGGACGGGCGTCGTGCGAGAACTGCGTCGACGAGCCGTTACGCAAATGCCGATCGCCACCGCCGGCGTCGGGCCGAGGAGCGACCATGGCGAGCACGACGGAGAAGAACGCGCCGGAGACACGCACGCCGCGCATCTCGACGATCAGCACGTCACTCGCAACGGCGAGCGCAAGAGCAGAAGCAGGAGCCCGATCGGATGCCAGTCCGTCGCCGAAGACGTCAGGGCAGCGACCAGTAGCGCCACGCTGAGCGCGGCAACCTGAGCGGCTTGAGATGAGCCGCTTGCGTTCGGACACGACTCTCCGGTAATCGGCACGGCCCTAATCCGACTTAATGCGGCTTGAGCTTTCAGGCATTGGACATTCGTCCGGTGTGGCTACTTCTCCGCTGGAGCACTACGATGCATGCGTGGCGGGGCGCCTCGCACCACTGTCGGTCAAGCCGTTTGGCCGGCTCCTGTCGTCGTACACGGTCAACGAGCTCGGCGACAGCGTGGGCATCGTTGCGCTGGCCGTCCTGGTCTACGACCGGACTGAGGCCGTAGCGCCGACCGCGGCGTTCTTCTTCGCCGCCAAGTTCCTCCCCGCGTTGGTGGCGCCGGCCATGACCGCGGCGTTCGATCAGGTTGCGCTGCGGCGCATCCTCCCGGCGCTCTACGTCATCGAGGCGCTCGTGTTCGCCGTGCTCGCGTTGATTGCGCACGGCGACTTCGTCCTCGTGCTGGTCCTCGCCCTGGGGTTGGTCGACGGCGCGATCGCCCTCACCGCGCGGTCGCTCACTCGCGGGGCGGTCGCGGGCGTTCTCCAGCCATCGGGGCTGTTGAAAGAGGGCAACGCCCTCATGAACATCGGCTTCGCGCTGGCCACGGTGGGTGGATCGGCGCTCGGCGGCCTCCTGATCGCCGAGCTCGGCGTCTCGACGGCGTTGCTCGTCGACGCGGCGTCGTTCCTGGCGATCGCGATCCTGATGGCGTCGACGCGAGGCCTTCCGGCGGCGCGCGTCGAGCGTGAGCGGTTCCGCGAGCGGTTCTCGGCCGGGATGCACTTCGCGCGCACGAACGCGCTCGTGCGGACGCTGCTGATCGGCGAGGCGATCGCGCTGGTCCTCTTCACCCTCGTCATCCCGATCGAGGTGATCTACGCCAAGGAGAGCCTGGGCACGACGAGCGCCGGCTTCGGCATCCTGCTGGCGTCGTGGGGCGCCGGCATCGTGGTCGGCAGCCTGATCTACCTGCTCGTGAAGCGTCGGTCGACGCTCATGCTCATCGTGGTGTCGACAGCCGCGATCGGAGTGGCCTACCTCGGCATGGCGAAGGCGGAGACGCTGCTGGTGGCGTGCCTGGTCTCGATCGTGGGTGGGGCGGGCAACGGCATCCAGTGGATCAGCGTCGTGACCGCGCTGCAGGAGCACACGCCGATCGACTACCAGGCCCGGATCGTCGGTCTGCTCGAGTCGCTCGGCGCGGCGATGCCCGGTGTCGGCTATCTGCTCGGCGGCGTGCTCGTGGCGCTCGGGTCGCCACGCACCGCATACGCCGTAGCCGGGGCCGGTGTGCTCGTGCTGGTCCTCGTCGGCTTCCTGTTGCGCTCGCGGATCCAGGTCGCCGAGGTGCGCCCGTACGCCCCGCCCGCGAGCCACGGCCCGGGCGACGTGGCGCTTCCGGACAGCTTCTCCAGCTCCCCCTCGTTCACGACGACGACCGGCAGGCCCGGTGGACCCGACGACCGGCCGCCCGGCGTAGCGGCAACGCGCCAGAACGCTTGAACCTCACGTAACGTGAGGGTCTAGCGTCGTCGGTGTGGAGACCACCGCGGAGCACTATCGGATCGGCGAGCTGGCGAAGGTCGCGGGCGTGACGGTCCGCACCCTGCACCACTACGACGAGCTCGGGCTGCTGACGCCGTCCGAGCGGACCGGCAGTGGGCACCGGCGGTATGCCGCGCACGACGTCGAGCGGCTGTACCGCCTGCTCGCACTGCGCAACATCGGGCTGCCACTGGACGAGATCAAGGTGCTGCTCGACAGCCGAGGACGGCGTGGCCGACACGGTCCGCAGGCACCTCGGGAGGGTCGAGAGCCAGGCGCGGGCGCTCGATGCCCTGAAAACGCGGCTGACGCGGCTCCTGGCGGCCCTCGAGGCCGGCCGGGGCTCCTCAGACGAGATCGTGGAAGCCCTGGAGGCGATGTCGATGTTCGAGAAGTACTACACGCCGGAGCAGCTCCAGCAGATGGAGGAGCGCCGGCAGCAGTTCACCCCGGAGCAGATGCAGGCGGTCGAGGACGAGTGGAAGGCGCTCTACGCGCAGGTGCGCGAGCACCGCACCAACGGCACCGACCCCTCCGACCCCGCGGTCCAGAAGCTCGTGACCCGCTCCGGCGAGCTGATCCAGATGTTCACTGGCGGCGACCCGGAGATCGCCGCCTCCCTCAAGCGCATGTACGAGCAGGAGGGCCCGCGGCGCGCCTCCCGCGGCATCGCGGACCCAGCCGACCTCGAGTACCTGGAACGCGCCCGGGCTACCCGGTCGTGATCCCCAGCGACGGCCAGTCGGCCTGCAAGGACACCGCGAGCTCGCGGATCGCGCGCCGCCACTGCGCCGGCGCGTCGTCCCACGAGTAGTCCCCGGCAGCGACCTTGGTGGCCGTCCGCAGGTCCTCGTCCAGCGTGACGAGGCCGTGCGCGTCGGGCACCAGCGATTCCAGGCCGGACAGGTCGAGCCGGGTGTCGCGCTTGCGCGGCATCTTGTTGACCACCAGCGTCAGCGGCGGGCCGACCGTGCGCAGGAGCTCGGCCGCCTCCGCCACCAGCGACGCGGTCGCGGGATGGGCGTCGGACAGCAGCACGATCTGGTCGGCCGCCGCCTGGGCGGCGCGCGCGGCCGGCTCCTGGAGCCCGGTGCCGCAATCCAGCACGAGCACGCCGACCATCGACTGCAGCCGCGAGATCACACGCCGGTAGGACTCCTCGTTGAGCTGGGCCATGCGCGTCGGGTCGGTCGGCGCCGGGAGCACCATCAGGCCCTCGAACGCGCGGCCGAGGTGCCGATCGAGAGCGGTGACGGAGAGGTCGGGCTGCTCGAGCACGTCGCCGAGGTCGTCGACGAAGACCTGGTGGTCGGGCGTCAGCGTCCGCCCCAGCGACCCGAAGTCGGGGTTGGTGTCGACCGCGACGATGCGGTCCCGCCGCACGCGCGCGAGCAGCGACCCCAGGAGCACCGTCAGTGGTGGTCTTCCCCACGCCGCCCTTGGGCGACACGACGGCGATCGTCGCGCACCGCGTCAGCCGCGGGGAGGCGATCGCGCGGTCGAGCCGCGCCTCGTAGTCGGTCTCGCGCCAGCTCGCCCGCCAGCGCTCGCCCGCCGACCGGTTCTCGGGCTTCGTCAGAACCTCGCGCTTGCTCTGCGTCGCCGGCTCGGAGGACTCGTCGATCGGCGGCTCCTCCTCGTACCCGAAGAAGGCCTTCACGGCGGCGGAGAAGCGCTCGCCCTGCGAGAGCTCCTGCGGCAGCGCGGCCAGCGTCCGCTCGCGCGGCGAGCCGCGGTGGGACGGCTCGATCGGCTTGCGGTCGACCTCGGCCGGCTTCGGCGGCGCCATCGCCCGCGAGCGCAGCTCGGTCAGGGACAGCACGGCGCCGTCAGCGATCCCGCACTGGGCCAGCGTCCGGTCCAGCGGCAGCGGCTGCTGGCCGGGCGGCGCCACCGTCCACACGGGAGCGCGGCCGTTCTCGTGCGGCGCCTCGTCCATGCTGAGCTCCACGAACGTGGGGATCAGCTCGGCGATCGGCGTCTCGGTCGAGACGACCAGGTCCACTCGCCGGTCTGGGCCGGCGATCGTGACAGCACACGTGTTCATCGATGTTCTCCCGTTGATCGGTCCCACCCACCCGCAGCCGCCTCGGCGGGCGTCGGCGGCGAAAAGACTGTCTGGATCAGCACTGGGCGTTCGCCGCGACGGACGAGCAGGCCACGGCCGGCCGGCTGGGGCTGCGCCTTCGCCCCGCCCAGCAGCGGCCCCTCGCCCGGGTCGCCGCTGAGCAGGACACCAGGCGACCCAAGCTCCCGCAACCGGCCGAAGACCGCCTCGTAGGCGCCGCGCGCGCTCCCGCCGACGCGGCGCGCGAGCACGACGTGGAGCCCGACGTCGCCACCGACGGCGAGCACGTCGAGCAGCGGCGCCAGCGGCCCGCCGGTCGGCCCGGCGACGAGGTCGTAGTCGTCGAACAGCACCACGTAGCGCGGCCCGCTCCACGACGGCGCGGCGAGCGGCGACGCGTCGGCCGGCGCCATCCGCTCCCCGCAGATCGCGCGCAGGCGCTCGGCCGCCTGCTGCGCAGCGGGCGGCGACGCCGCGTAGGACATCACGTGCTCGTCGTGCGCGAGGTCGATCAGCGAGCGCCGCACGTCGACCACCACGAGCTGGAGATCCTCGGGCGAGTGCGAGGCGATCAGCCCGCGCCCCATGCCGCGCAGCAGCGACGACTTGCCGCTCTGGCTGTCGCCGAACACCAAGAAGTGCGGGTCGGGGCCGGCGAACCGCGCCCATACGGGGTCGAGGCCTCGCTCCTCGACCCCGATGGCGACCCCCTCGCGTGGCGACGGCGGCGGCAGCTGACGGGCGTCGAGCTCGCGCGGCAGCAGCCGGATCGGCGCGGCGACCGGCCCGGTCCAGTGCTCGGCGGCCTCGGCCAGGAGCTCGCCGAACGCGTAGGCGGTCCCGTCATCGTCGGCCACGCCGTCGACGCGCGGCAGCGCGATCTGGAAGTGCAGCGCGTCGGTCGTCAGGCCGCGGCCCGGGAGCTCGGCGGGGAGCGACGCGGCGGCTTGGCGCGAGACGAGTGAGTCGATCGCGTCGTGCAGCTTGAGCTCGAGGCGCGTGCCGAGGTTGTCGAGCAGCGCCGGCCGGATCTCCGCCCAGCGGTTGGCCGCGACGACGACGTGGACGCCGAAGCTCAGGCCGGTGGCCGCGAGCTCCTCGACCTCGCGGTCGAGCCCCTCGAACTCGCGCTTGAACGCCTCCCAGCCGTCGATCAGCAGGAAGATGTCCGGGAACGTGCCGGCATTGCGCGCGGCGGTCATCGCCTCGTGGCCGGCCTCGCGGAACGCCTGCTCGCGGTCCTCGACCTCGCCTCGCAGCTGCCGCACCACGCGCGTGACGGCCTCGCGTTCGAGCTTGCCGGCGACGCCGCCGACGTGCGGGCCGCCGGTCAGCGCGTTGAGCAGGCCGCCGCCGAGGTCGATCCCGTAGATCTGCACCTGAGCCGGCGTGTGGCGCCAGATCAGCGCCGCCGCCAGCGTCCGCAACACGGTGCTCTTGCCCGTGCGTGGCGAGCCGACCACCGCCAGGTGGCCGCCGGAACCGGCGAGGTCGATCGCGAACGGCTCGGTGCGCTGCTCGGCCGGACGGTCGAGCCGGCCCAGCACGGCGCGCAGCCCTTCGGCGCGCTCGCCGCCGCGCCACCACGGCGGGTCCTCCAGCACGGCGTCGAGCGGTTCGGCGGGCTCGAGCGGCGCCACCCACACCTGGTGCACGGGCGGCCGGTCGCCGGTCAGGCGCTCCACGAGCACCTGCAGCTCGCTCGGCCCATCCGGCAGCGGCTCGGCGGGCACGGCGGGCAGCGACGGCAGATCCTCACTCGCGTCGAACACCCGAACGGGCGCGCCCGGATCGACCCGCATGACCGCCGGCGTGTGCGGCCCCGACGCCAGCGCGGCACGGAACTGCACGTAGACCTCGGTGTCGACCTTCAGGTAGCCGAGGCCGGGCAGCGACGGGAGCAGGTAGGCGTCCGGGGTGCCGAGCACGAGCTTGGACTCGGTCGCGGAGTAGGTCCGCAGGCACAGCCGGTAGCGCAGGTGGCTCTCCAGCCCGCGCAGCCGGCCCTCGTCGAGCCGCTGCGAGGCCAGCAGCAGGTGGATGCCGAGCGAACGGCCCACGCGGCCCAGGCCCACGAACAGGTCGATGAACTCCGGCCGTGCGGCCAGCAGCTCGGCGAACTCGTCCACGATCACCAGCAGGTCGGGCATCGGCGGCATCGACGGATCGGCGTCGCGGCGCGCCTGGTAGGCGACGATGTCGTCGAGGTTGCCGGCCTCGCGCAGCATCGTCTGCCGGCGCTCCTGCTCGCCGATCAGCGCCGCGTGCATGCGGTCGACGAGCGACAGGTCGCGCTGCAGGTTGGTGATCAGGCCGGCCACGTGCGGGAGCCGTGACAGCTCGGCGAACGCCGCGCCGCCCTTGTAGTCGACGAGCACGAACGCGAGCTCCTCGGGCGCGTGCCGCGCCGCCAGGCCGCCCACCAGGGAGCGCAGCAGCTCGCTCTTGCCCGAACCGGTGGCACCCACCAGCACGCCGTGCGGCCCCATGCCGCCCTCGGCCGCCTGCTTGAGGTCCAGCTCGAGCACGTCGCCGTCGGCCGACCGGCCGATCGGCACGCGCAGGCTGTCGGCGCGGCGCCGCCCCTCCCAGTCGCGCTCGAGACCGCCGGGCAGCTCGCTCAGCCGCACTGCGGTGCTCAGCCCGCGCTCGCCGTCCCCGCCCTCGGCCAGCTTCAAAGGCGTCAGCGTGCGGGCCATCGCCTCGCTGGTGCCGAGGTCGGCGGAGTCGAGGAAGACCTCGGGGATCGAGGGCGCGTCCTGGCCCCAGAGCTCCCATTTCCCGACCCCACCCACCCCGCGCTCGGGCACGGTCAGGCGCGCGTCGATGTGCGAGGGCTCGTGGTCGCGCTCCTCGGTGAGCAGCACCAGCACGGTCTTGAGCTGGCGCGCGCGGGTCAGCAGCTCGCGGAACGCCGCGACCTCGTTGACCGGGTGGTCGGGCCGGTAGCCGTCGAGGATCACGACCAGCTCGGGCGCCACGAGGGGCACGTCGCGACCGCGGACGTCGGCCTCGGCCAGGCGGCGCAGCTGCTCGAGCCGCGGACGCAGCTCGGGCTCGATCAGCGCCTCGAAGTCCGCCACCGAGCGGGCGATCAGGAAGTGCCCGGGGACGTTCGGGTCCACGCGCTGGTGCGGCAGCCACTTCCCCCACTCCCACGGCTCCGCGTCCGCGGCGTCGAACGCGGTCAGCACGCGCAGGTCGTGCGGCGCGCGCCAGGCCGCGAGCTGGAGCATCAGCGTCCGCGCCCACGCGCGCGCGCGATCGCGGTCGCCGGTGACGGCCAGCACGCCGACGTCCTGGAGCCCGACGACGACCGCCTCGCCGCGCAGCGTCGCGCGGCGATCGACCAGCTTGCGCGCCTCCTGCAGCGACTGCGGCTGATACTCGGCGAGCGGGTTCAACCCGAGGTCGAGCTCGACCTCGCGGTCGAGCGGCACATTGCCGGTGCCGATCCGCACGTGCAGGAAGTCGCGGTGGTCCGGGCGGCGCTCCCAGACGTTCTGGCGCTTGACCAGCAGCGTCCACAGGCGCGCCGGCTCGGGGTACAGGCGGTTCAGCGCGCCGCGCTGCCGCTCGCCCGCCTCCGCCAGCTCGCCCTCGCGCTCGCGCAGGTACTTGCCGTAGCGGCGCGCGTCCTGCGCGGCCCGCTTGCGGACGCCGCGCTTCTGCGACCAGCGCATGCCGACCGAGAACAGCAGCATCAGCATCATCATGCCGCCGGCCACGTACAGGAACGTGGGGTTGCGGTAGACGAACGCGTACCCGACCATGCCGAGCGCGCCCACGACCGGGAACAGCAGCTGGATGATCGAGGTGTGTGCGGGAGCCGGCTGCGTAGGCGGCGCAGCGATCCGCAGTTTCTCCGTCGGCACGGCCGGCGGATACTCGCGAGGGGGTCTATGGAAGGTCAGCGCGTCCGGTGCTGTCACTTTGTCTCCACGGATACCACCGCAGCGGTTCCTTCACGCATGCGGTGTCTGTTGGCTCTCTGCCGGGTACCCGTGATGGCGACGTCCATCACGGAGCCAAGGGAGGCAACCCCGGATGCCCAACATCGCCGTAACGCCTGAGCAGCTGCATGCCACCGGTAGCCAACTGAACGCGGGCGCCGCCAACATCGAGTCGATCCTGTCGCAGCTCGCTAGTCAGGTCGCGCCGCTGCAGAGCGAGTGGCAGGGCGTCGCGCAGGCCCGCTTCCAGGAGCTGTGGGCCGAATGGCAGCGCTCCAGCCGCGGCATCCAGGAAGCGCTGCACGGCATCAGCCAGCTCACCCAGCAGGCCGGCACCAACTACGCCGACACCGAGCAGGGCATCGCCTCCAGCTTCGGCCGGTAGGACCTTCACAGCCGAGGCGGCCGCGCGCGGCGCGGCCGCCTCGGCGTGTCGCTCACACTTCGACGACGACCGGCAGGACCATCGGGCGGCGCTTGAGGCGCTCGTAGATGAACGCCGCGATGTCGTCGTGCAGGAACGACTCGAGCACGTCGATCTCGGTGATCCGCTGCTCGGCCGCCCGGTCGAGGGAGTCCTCCACCGCCTCGCGCAGCTCGTCGATGATCTGACCCTTGTCGTCGAGGAACGGCACCCCGCGCGCGAGCACCTCGGGCGGGACGACCGACGACCCGTCCTGCTCGTTGACGGTCGCCACGATGATGAAGATGCCGTCGGCCGACAGCATGCGGCGGTCGCGCATCGCCACGTCGGCCACGTCGCCGATGTCGACGCCGTCGACGAACACGAGGCCGGCGGGCTTGCGGTCGCCGAGGCGCGCGCCGCTCGCGTCGATCTCCAGCGGTACGCCGTTCTCGGTGCGGAAGATGTTCTCGGGCGGGACGCCGACCGCCTCGGCGAGCTGCGAGTGCATCAGCATCCGCTTGAAGTCGCCGTGCACCGGCATCACGTAGCGCGGGTGCGTGAGGTTGAGCATCATCTTCACCTCCTCCGCGTAGCCGTGGCCGGAGGCGTGGATCGGCGCGTCGCGGGCCGTCACGACGTCGCAGCCGATGTGGTACAGCCGGTCGATCGTCTCGTTGACCGCGCGCTCGTTGCCGGGGATCGGCGTTGCCGAGAAGACGACGGTGTCGCCTGACTTGAGCTCGACCGCCGGGTGATCGCGGTAGGCCATCCTCCGCAACGCCGACAGCGGCTCGCCCTGTGACCCGGTCGAGATGATCACGACGCGGTCGTCGGGCCACTGCTCGAGCTCCCGCGGCGGGATGAGCTGGCCCTCGGGGACCCCGATGTGCCCGAGCGAGCGGCCGATGTTGACGTTCTTGCGCATCGAGCGGCCGACCAGCGCGACCTTGCGGTCGTGCGCCGCGGCGGCGTCCACGACCTGCTGGACGCGGTGGATGTTGGAGGCGAAGCAGGTCACGACGATCCGGCCGGGGCAGTGCGAGAAGAGCCGCTCGAGCTGGGGGCCGACGACCGACTCGCTGGTCGAGATTCCCTCACGATCGGCGTTCGTGGAGTCGCCGCACAGCAGCAGCAGGCCTTCGCGACCCAGCTCGGCGAGCCGCGCCATGTCGGCGGGCGCGCCGCCGACCGGGGTCTGGTCGAACTTGTAGTCGCCGGTGAACAGGACGGTGCCGAGCTCGGTGGTGAGCGCGACGCCCGCGGCGTCCGGGATCGAGTGCGTGAGGTGGACGAGCTCGATCTCGAACGGGCCGGCGTCGGCGACCTGGCCGATCGGGAGCACGTCGAGGTTGACATCGCGCAGCTTGTGCTCGTCGAGCTTGGAGCGGGCCATCGCGACGGTCAGCTGGCCGCCGTAGACGACCGGGACGCTGTCCTGGCCGAGCTCGCGCAGCACCCACGGGAGCGCGCCGAGATGGTCCTCGTGCCCGTGCGTGATGACGATCGCCTCGATGTCCTTCACGCGCTCGCGCAGGTACGTGAAGTCGGGCAGCACGAGGTCGATGCCCATCATCTCCGCGGTCGGGAACCGCAGCCCGCAGTCGACGACGACGATCCGGTCCTCGTACTCGACGACGGTGAGGTTCTTCCCGATCTCTCCTACACCGCCGAGCGGGAGGACGCGCAGCGTGCCGCTCACGCGGCGTGAACTCCGCTCAGCAGTCCGTGCCGCTCGAGTGCCCCGCGAATGATCGTCAGCTCGCGCTCGTCGGCCTCCACCATCGGGAGCCGAAGCCCGCCCACGTCGTGGCCCAGGAGGCTCAGCGCGGTCTTCACCGGGGTCGGGCTCGTCGTGCAGAACATGGCGTCGAACACGTCGCGCAGCGAGGCATCGATGTCCGCCCGCTGGTCCGGCTCGTCGAACATCCGCCGCATCTCGTTGCCGACGATGTGACTGGAGACGCAGATCCCGCCGGCGCAGCCGAGGTCGAGCGCACGCGCGAGGTCCTGGTCGTTGCCGGTGAGCACCGTCAGGCCATCGATCGGGCCCAGGTCGGGCGTGTGGGACTGCTTGACCGCGTCGATCCCGTCGATCTGGCCGAGCTCGGCCAGCAGCTCGCGGTCGATGTTCACGGTCGTGCGGCTCGGGATGTTGTAGACGATCACCGGGGTCCCGGCGGCGGCGCGCGCGACCTCCTCGTAGTGCCGGACGATGCCGCGACGATTCGGGCGGTTGTAGTAGCCGGTCACCGACAGGAGCGCATGGGCGCCCGCTTGCACCATCCGCTCCACGAGGTGGGTGGCGTGGTGCGTGGCGTTGGAGCCCGCCCCGGCGACGACCGTGCCCTCGCTGCCCAGCTCCTCGATCATCGTGGTGACGAGCGAGACCATCTCGTCGTCGCTGAGCGTCGGCGATTCCCCGGTGGTGCCGCATACGACGAGCCCGTTCGAGCCGTTGGAGAGCAGGTGGCCGCCGAGCGCAACCGCCGCCTCCTCGTTCACGCCGCCGTCCGCCTTGAACGGGGTGACCATGGCCGTGAGCAGGCCTTCGTAGGGACGCATGGCCCCAAGTCTGGCACGCCCGCCGGAAATTTCCCTCAAGACCGGCCCCAGGTCGGTCGACACTGAAACCAAAGCCTCATGGTCCGGCACATGACATCTGCGGCGCCCCAGAGCGCCACCTCGGCCGAGCACCGGCTCGCCGTCGCGGTCGAGCAGCTCGGGCGGCTGCCCGTGCTCAGCGCCACGGTGCGCCGTGTTCAGGCGATCGCCGAGAGCGAGGACGCCGGCATCGGCGACATGGTCGCGGCGCTCGAAGCCGATCAGGGGCTTGCCACCGACCTGCTGCGCTACGCCAACTCGGCGGCCTGCGCGCGCCCCCTGCGTGCCCGCAGCATCCGCGCCGCCGTCACGCTCGTCGGCCGCAAGGCGATCGCCCAGCTCGCGATCGAGGCGGCCACCTTCCGCTTCTTCCAGGCCGCTCCCGGCAACGGCGGCCGCTCGATCGGCCACCTGCACCTGCACGCCGCGGCGGTCGCGGGCTGCTCGCAGGCGATCGCCGAGCGCACCGGCGCCGCCGTCGACGTCGCCCACCTCGGCGGTCTGCTGCATGACGTCGGCAAGCTCGTGATGCCGCTCGCGTTCGGCTCCGCCGCGCTCGACGCGATCGCCGCCGAGTACCAGGCCGGCACGTCGCGGGCGCTGCTCGAGCGGGAGCGCCTCGGCGTCGACCACGCCGCCGCCGGCGCGCTGGTCGCCCGCGCGCTCGCAGGTCGAGACCGCGGTCGAGACCGCCATCGCCTTCCATCACGGCGGCCCCGACGGGCTGACGATCGCCTCACGCGAGGCGGCCTGCGTGATCATCGCCGACGAGATCGTCGGCCTCGCCTCGCGCTCGGAGCCCGACTACGCGCTGCTCGGCCCGGCACTGGAGGCGCTCGGCCTGTGCGACGAGGACTTCGACGACCTCGCCCTGGAGGCCGTCCGCGGCGGCAAGGCCGGCGCGGCGATGGCCGCCCGCGTCGCCGAGCTCGAGCGCCAGGCGCGCGTCGACGACCTCACGGGCCTGCTCAACCGCCGTCACTGGATGGCGACCGTCCGCCGCGCCGTCGGCGAGCGCGAGCCGGGCAGCGTCCTGATCTGCGACATCGACCACTTCAAGGCCGTCAACGACAACCACGGCCATGCGACCGGCGACCTGGTGCTCACCGAGGTGGCGCGCCACCTGGCCGCCCAGGGCGTCGCCGGCCGGCTCGGCGGCGACGAGTTCGCCGTCTGGGTCCCGGGCGCGCCCACCCGCGGCGACGACGCCGCTGCGGCCGTCCTGGCCGCCGTCACCGCCGCGTTCGCCGGCGAAGACGAGGCCCCCAACGTCGGCGTCTCGATCGGCGCCGCCAGCCCGGCCGCCCCGTCCGACTCGCTCTCGCTCGTGCTCTCGCGCGCCGACGAGGCGCTGTACGAGGCGAAGCGGTCCGGCCGCGGCCGCGCTGTCCGCTACTAGGGTTCGAACTTCAACTGCGGCATTGAGGGCGTCGGGATCGGCGGCGCGGCGAGGCCGTGGCGGATAAACCACCGTATGGGTGGGTGTTCCGCCACGGACCGCCGGCGCAGCCCGCTCCCCCCCGCCCTACTCAGCCGAAGTTCGGCGGCGCTGCCGCAAGGCGTCGGTGAAGCGGCGAGGGACGGCCGGGTCCTCCCCCTCCTCCCACAGCGTCACCACCACGAGCTCGGCCCGTGGGCGGTCCCAGACGCAGACGAACACGAGATCCTGGCGGTCGAGATCGCGCACGTGGACGGTCCCGCGATCGGCGGGCGAGTGGCGCCCCGCCTCCCACGCCGCGCGTACGCGCCCCGCGATCTCGGGCCGGGCGTCCAGCACGCCGCGGACGCGCTGCAGGTAGCGCTCGACGGCGTGGTCCGTGACGGAGACGGTCACCCGTCGAACAGCAGCCGCTCGAGCCCGACGACCGGGGACTCGGGCAGGTCCGCGACGCGCCGGATCGCCAGCAGCACGCCGGGCATGAAGCTCGTGCGGTCGGTGGTGGCGTGGCGGATGGTGAGCGTCTGCGCGACGTCGCCGAGGATGACCTCCTGGTCGGCGACGATCCCCGGCAGGCGGACCGAGTGGATCGGCACGTCGCCCTCCATCATCTCGGCGGTGCGGGCCGCGGTGCCGGACGGCGCGTCGAGCTTGGCCGGGTGGTGGAGCTCGATGATCTCGGCGCGCTCCATCACGCGCGAGGCCTCGGCGGCGAACTTCATCATCAGCACCGCGCCGATCGCGAAGTTGGGCGCGAAGAACGCCTTGGCCGAGGACGCCGCGGCCGCCTCGCGCAGCCCCTCGAGATCGAACCCCGAGGTGCCGATCACGACGTGCACCCCGGCCTCCAACGCGGCACGCGCGTTGTCGAGCGCGGTGTCGGGCCGGGTGAAGTCGACCAGCACGTCGGCGTCCCCGAGCACGTCGGCGACGGTGACGCCGAGGACAGGATCCGCCTGGCCGGTGAGCGAGAGATCGTCGGCGCCGGAGACGGCGTCGCACACCATGCGGCCCATGCGCCCCGCGGCGCCCGCGACCGCGACGCGGATCATGCCGTGACGCCGGCGCCCGGGCAGACGTCGGACACGGCGTCCCGGAACGCCTGCTCGTCCGGGCCGATGCCGGCGGCGCTCAGGCGCTCGGGCGCCCACAGCTCGTCGGTCAGCTCGCGCAGCTCATCGAGCGTCACCGCGTCGAACCGCGCCATCACCTCGTCGGTCTCCAGCAGCGGCAGGCCGAACAGCAGCGACGCGCCGAGCCGGTTCATCCGCGAGCCGGTGGACTCCAGCGCGAGCACCACGCGCGCCTTGACGTTCTCGCGCGCACGGTCGAGCTCCTCGGCGGTGACGCCGCGCTCGCGCAGCGCCCCGAGCTCGTCGGCGACGACGCCCATCGCCTCGCCGACCTTGTCCGGCCGCGTGCCCACGTACAGGCCGATCTGGCCGGTGTCGGCGTACTGGCCGGCGAACGAGTAGACCGAGTAGGCGAGCCCGCGCTCCTCGCGCACGGCCTGGAACAGCCGCGACGAGGACAGCCCGCCGAAGATCGCGTCGAGCACGCGGGAGGCGAAGCGGCGGTCGTCGCCACGGGGCAGGCCGAGGGCGCCGAGGCAGACATGGCACTGCTCGGTGTCCTTGCGCTGGAAGCGCACGGTCGGCGCCGGGTCGGCGGGCGCGGGCTCGATGCCCGGCGCGCTGCCGACGCCGTCACGCAGCGTCTTCTCGGCCAGCTCGACGATCTGGTCGTGATCGACCGAGCCGGCGGCCGCGATGACCACCGAGCCCGGCACGTAGCGCGCGGCGTGGAACGCGGCGATCTGCTCGGTCGGTGTGTCGCGGATCACCGGTGCGCGGCCGATGATCGGCCGTCCCAGCGGATGACCGCCGAACACCGCCTCGCCGAGCACGTCGAACACCGTGTCCTGCGGGTCGTCCTCGTACATCGCGATCTCCTCGAGCACGACCTCGCGCTCGGGGTCGATGTCACGGAACGCCGGTCGCCACACCATGTCGGCCATCACGTCGAACGCACGCGGCAGGTGCTCGTCGAGCATCCGCGCGTAGACCGTGGTGCTCTCCTTGTCGGTGCCGGCGTTGAGCTCGGCCCCCATCGCGTCGAACAGCTGGTCGATCTCAGCCGACGCGTAGCGGTCGGTGCCGCGGAACAGCAGGTGCTCGAGGAAGTGCGACAGGCCGGCCTCGGCGGTCGACTCGCCGCGAGAGCCGGCGCTCACGAAGAAGCCGAGGGCGGCGGACCGGACGGAGGGCATTGCCTCCGTCGCGACCCGCAGCCCTGAGCTGAGCTCCGTGATCCGGTGGGCCGGCAGCGCGCTAGCCCCGGTCGGGATCGCGATCGCCGCGCGGGGCACGGGGCCCGCGATCGCGGTCACGCCCGCCGCTGCGACCGTTGCGCCGGTCGCCGCCACGGCCGCCACGGCCGCGGTCGCCGCCGCGGTCGCCGCGGTCTCCGCCGCCGCCGCTGCCGACCGTCGCCAGCTCCTCCTTGGACTTCCCGAGGATCTCGGGGTCCTCGGCCAGGCGCAGGCCGATGCGGCCGCGCTCGCGGTCGACCTCGACCACGCGGACCGAGACCTCGTCGCCCTTGTTGAGGACCTCCTCGACCGTCCCGACGCGCTGGCCGGGAGAGACGTTGGAGATGTGCAGCAGGCCGTCGGTGCCCTTGGCGAGCTCGACGAAGGCGCCGAACGTGGTGGTCTTGACGACCTTCGCGCCCGGGAACTCGTCGCCGACCTCGACCTCCTTGGTCATCGAGCGGATGCGCTCGACGAGCGCATCGCCCTGGGCGCCGGTCTGCGCGTACACGCGGACGTTGCCTTCGTCGTCGACGTCGATCTGCGCCTCGTACTCCTCCTGCAGCGCGCGGATCGTCTCGCCGCCCTTGCCGATCAGCAGCGCCGATCTTGTCCGGGTCGATCTTGACCGCGGAGATCCGCGGCGCGAACTCCGACAGCTCGGTGCGCGGCTCGCCGATCGCGTCGGCCATCTTGCCGAGGATGAACGAGCGGCCCTCCTTGGCCTGCGTGAGCGCGTCGCGCAGGATCTCGAACGTGACGCCCGTGATCTTGATGTCCATCTGCAGGGCGGTGATGCCCTTCTCGGTGCCGGCGACCTTGAAGTCCATGTCGCCGAGGTGGTCCTCGACGCCGGCGATGTCGGACAGGACGACGTAGTCGTCGCCCTCCTTGATCAGACCCATCGCGATGCCGGCGACCGGCGACTTGATCGGCACGCCGGCGTCCATCAGCGACAGCGTCGAGCCGCAGACCGAGGCCATCGAGGACGAGCCGTTGGACTCGAGGATGTCCGACACGACACGGATCGTGTAGGGGAACGTCCTCCTGGTCCGGGATCATCGGCACCAGCGCGCGCTCGGCGAGCGCGCCATGGCCGATGTCACGGCGCTTGGGGCCGCGCATGAAGCCGGCCTCGCCGACCGAGAACGGCGGGAAGTTGTAGTGGTGGAAGTAGCGCTTGGACGTCTCCAGCCCGAGGTTGTCCAGGCGCATCTCCTCGCGCGTCGTGCCGAGGGCGACGACCGAGAGGGCCTGCGTCTGGCCGCGGGTGAACAGCGCCGAGCCGTGCGTGCGCGGCAGCGGCTTGACCTGGATGTCGATCGCGCGGATCTCGTTCGGCTGGCGGCCGTCCGGGCGCTTCTTCTGGACCGCGATGCGCTCGCGGATCAGCTTCTTCTCGAGCGCGTCGAACGCGAGCTGCGCCTTCTGGCGGAACTCGCCGTACGTGTCGGCAGCCGGGTCGCCCGAGTACTGCTCGAGCACCTGCTCCTCGACCGCCTTCGTCGCGTCCTGGCGCTCCAGCTTGTCCTCGACCTGGGTCGCGGCGTCGAGCGCGGCGCCGTGGGACTCGGCGATCTGGCGCGCGAGATCCTCGTCGATCTTCGGCACCTCGAGCTCCAGCTTCGGCTTGCCGGCCTTCTCGGCCAGCTCGCGCTGCGCGGCGCACAGCTTCTTGATCTCCGAGTGCGCGATGTCGAGCGCGTCGAGGATCTCGGCCTCGGGCACCTCGTTGGCGCCGGCCTCGACCATCAGGATGGCCTCCTCGGTGCCGGACACGACGAGGTCGAGGTCGGACTCGAGCAGCTGCTCCTCGGTGGGGTTGATCACGAAGTTGCCCTCGAGCTTGCCGATGCGAACCGCGCCGACCGGAGCCGGGAACGGGATGTCGGAGATCTGCAGGGCGGCCGACGCGCCGTTCATGGCGAGCACGTCGTAGGGCTGCACCTGATCGATCGACAGCGGCATGCCGACGAGCTGCGTCTCACGACGCCAGCCCTTCGGGAAGAGCGGCCGCAGCGGACGGTCGATCATGCGCGCAATCAGCGTCGCCTTCTCGCCGGCGCGGCCCTCGCGCTTGAAGAATGAGCCGGGGATCTTCCCGGCGGCGTACATCCGCTCCTCGACGTCCACCGTCAGCGGGAGGAAGTCGACATCGCGCAGGTTGCCTGCGGTGGCGGTATTGAGGACGACGGTGTCGCCCGCACGGACGACGACGGCCCCTGAGGCCTGCTTCGCCATCCAACCGGTCTCGAACGAGATCTCTGTTCCGCCGACCTCGACGGAGACCCGGTGAACTTCTGGCATGTGGTCCCTCTTTCTGCGCCCGCCGTTCGGTCGGCAGGCCCTCTGCATCTTCTCTGACGCTTCGGTAGTTGTTGCCTGGCATGGTAGTAGGAAGCACATGCCGAGGCGCATCATCATCTTCGGGGCAACCGGCTTCACTGGACGCCTGGTCGCCGAACGGCTTGCCGTCCAGGGCGCCGACCCGGTGCTCGCCGCCCGCTCCGAGGGGCCGCTGAGCGAGCTCGCCGAGCGGTTGGGCGTGCAATGGCGCCAGGCCGACGCGCTCCGCCGCAACTCGGTGTTCGCGCTGCTCGAGCCCGGTGACGTGATCGTGAGCACGGTCGGGCCGTTCGCCAAGTGGGGCGAGCCGGCCGTACGGGCGGCGATCGCGGCGCGCGGCACCTACATCGACACGACCGGCGAGCCGGCGTTCATCCGGCGCGTGTTCGAGGAGTTCTCCCGCCCCGCCGAGCGCGCCGGCTCGGCGCTGCTGCCGGCGATGGGCTACGACTACGTGCCCGGTGCGCTCGCCGCCGCGCTCGCGCTCGAGGACGCCGGCGAGACCGCGGTGCGGGTCGACGTCGGCTACTACGCGTTCGGCATGACCGGCAGCGCCGGCACGCGCGAGTCGTCGGTCGGGATCATGCTGGCGCCCAACCATGCGTTCCGCGACGGGCGGCTGCAGCGCACCCGGCTGGGCGATCGCTCGCGCTCGTTCAGCGTGCGCGGCAAGCTGCGACCGGCGGTGTCGCTGGGCGGCTCCGAGCACCTGACGCTGCCCGCCTCCTATCCGCGGCTGCGCGAGATCAACACCTACCTCGGCTGGTTCGGCCCGCTGTCGCGCCCGGTGCAGGCGGCGAGCCTGGCCGGGTCGCTGGCCGTCCGTGTGCCGGGGATGCGGTCGGTGCTGCAGGCGGTGGGCGACCGCGCGGCGTCGTTCGGTGGCACTCCCCAGGCCGGGTCGGGGGTCTCGCACGTCGTCGCCGAGGCGTACGACGCCGGCGGCACGCAGCTCACCGAGGTCGAGCTGTCCGGCCCGGAGCCGTACACGCTGACCGCGGGGATCGTCGCCTGGGCCGCGCAGCGCGAGGTCACGGACGTGGGCGCGCTCGGGCCGCTGCAGGCGTACGGTCTCGAGGCGCTCGAGGCCGGCGTCGCCGACGCGGGCCTCAAGCGCGTCAGCGCATAACGCGCCCGGCCGCCAACACCGCCCGCGAGAGCAGGTTGCGCGGCTCCACCCCACCGTCACCCGTGACGCGCAGCGGCGCGCGTGCCGAGCGGTGGAACAGCCGCCAGCGCAGCTCGTCGAGCTTGCGGGCCGGGACGAGCACCTTCGGCTCACGGAGCGGGAACACCTGACAGACGTCGCGCCGGCCGGCGGCGCCGAGGATCGCGTTCACCGCGCGGCGCGCCGCCTCGTTGGCGCCCTCCATCGTCGCCAGGTCGGTGCTCGTGCGCACGTAGTCGGCGGCGAGCATCAGGTTCGGGATCGCGGTCGCCGCGTCCGGGCGGTCGGCCCACGAGCCGGCCGTGTTGATGAGCAGCGGCTCGAGGTTGGTCGCCTGCGCCGGGTTCGGGAACTGGATCGCGGGATCCAGGAACCAGGCGACCACGTGATGGTCGTCGAGGACCGGTTCCGGCCCGTCGTTGAGGTGGTCGGTCAGCTGGCCCCAGACCTCGGTGCGGATCTCCTCGCGGCTGCACTCCATCGCGACCTTGCCGGTGCGCCTGCCGGGAGTCGTCCAGTCGGAGACGTCGACCGACAGGATCCCGTTCACGCGTCCGTCGCCGTAGCGCTCGAGGTCGACGTCCTTCCAGAACTGGCGCCTGGGAGATCGACGTCAGCGCCCACTCGGAGTCGATGTAGATCGCATGACCCTTGACGAGCGGGACGTCGCGGTCGAGGTAGAACAGCACGCCGTTCATCCAGCGCGTGACGAGCCTGTCGAGCGCGGACAGGCGCGGTTCGAGCGCGCGCAGCGGCGGCCCGGCGAGGATCCGCATCACCTCGACCGGCAGCGCGGCGACGTAGAAGTCGGCGGTCACCGGTCCCGCCCGGCGTCGTCACGCCGGCGATCCGCCCGTCGCGCACGGTGATGCCCTGCACCGGCGTCCTGCAGCCGCAGGTCGACGCCGAGGCCGCGGATGTGCGCCGCCCACGGGTCGATCCACGCCGCGTTGGTCGGCGCGTCGAGCACGCGGTCGGCGCGGGACCCGGCACGCGTCGAGGTCGAAGATCAGCTGGGCGAGGATCAGCCCGCCGGTGCGCGCGCTGATCTCGCGCGCACGGGCGGCGACGAGCGTCCGGGTGAGCCCTTCGGCGAGGAACTTCTTGAACGCGTCCGAGCGCTGCTCGGCCTTGATGTACACCCACCAGCTCTGCAGCTCCCACTGCTCGTAGCGCCGCGCGTCGCAGCTCGTGAGCAGGGTCAGCAGGCGGTCCATCAACCACGCGTGGTCGGCCGGCGTCATCCCGAGCCCCGTCATCACCTCGAGCAGGAACCGGCTGAGCGCCGCGAGGTCGTCGAGCGACTCGGCCGCGTGCGCCGGGGCGATGATCTCGTTGCGGCCTCCGGCCTGGGCGAGCAGGATCCGCTCGGCGCCGACGAGGTGCTCGAACACGCTCCTGCCGCCGGCGGGGATCCGCCGCATCGTGTCCGGGAGGTGCTGGTAGAAGCCCGGGAAGAAGCGGAAGCCGTGCTCGGCGGGGAGATCCGCGCGGCCGCCGGTCGCCGAGCCGGGGACGGGCAGGCTGCGGGCCTTGCCACCCGGGATGTCGCGGGCTTCCAGCACCACGACCTCGAAGCCGCGCTCGGCCAGCTCGTGGGCCGCCGTCAGGCCCGCAACGCCGCCACCGAGGATGGCCACCCGCGTCATGGGCTGACGCTACACCGCCGGCGGCCGCTAGGACACCGTGAGCGTGCCCTTCATGGTCGACTTGTGGCCGTCGACCGGGCAGTAGAACTCGTACTTGCCGGGCTTGAGGTCGACCGTGACGTCGGCGGTCGACTGCGTGATCGTCTTCGTCTCCTTCTTGACGCCGTTGCCCTCGATCTCGATCGCGTGCGGGATCTGGGAGTCGTTGACGAGCTTGACCGTGACCTTGCCGGCCTTGGCGCTCAGCGCGGTCTTGTCCCACGAGATCGCGCCGCCCGGGTCGGCGGTCACGGTCAGCGCGCCGCTGCCGCCTGAGCTGGAGCCGCTGTCGCTCGACGTGCCGGTGCCGCCGCTGCTCCCGCTGCTGTTGTCATCGCCGCCGCAGCCCGCCGCCGCCAGGACGCCGGCAGCCAGCAGGAGCGTGAGGAGCCAAGTGATGCGTCGCATGGAGGGTGGTACGCAACCCTCCGCCCAAGGTTCAGGACAGCTTCGCCGCGAGGATGTCGCGGAGCACGAGACGCCCGTCGGCCTCGTGCTGGCGGCGCACGATGCGGATCGCGTCGTACTCGCCCTTGTGCAGCGCGGTCGTCAGCACGACGACGGCCTTGCCGCGGCTGTCGGTCCGGAACGTGCCGGCGCTCGCGGTCCACGACTCCGCGTCGCACAGCACCTCGTAGACCGCCTTGTCGTCCTTCGGCAGCCCCTTGACCCACAGGTGCAGCGTCGTGCCGGCGTCGCTGCTGCTCAGGTCCGCGTGCGCGGCGGCGCCGGGCGCGGCGAGGCTGCGGAACGCGACGTCGTACTGGCGCCCGCCCTCTCCGCCGCCTCCGAAGACGACGATGGCGAGCGCCGCAGCCGCCGCGGCGACGGCCGCCGTCGCGCCGAACGCGATCCAGCGCGGGCGGCGCAGCCTGCCGCGCAGGCGCCCGATCCGGCGCGGGGCCGCCGCGGCCTCCGCGTGGTCGCGCGCGTACAGGTCCAGCAGCCGCTCCTCGAAGGCGGGCGACAGCGGCTCGTTGACCGCCGCGTCGGCCCCGCCGGCGAGCGACAGCAGCCCGGGCAGCGGGACGAGCGCATCGCGCTCGGCGGCGCACTCGGGGCATTCCTGCAGGTGCCGGCGCACGGCGGCCGCGTCATCGACGTCGAGCGCGCCGAGCACGTAGGCGCCGATCGAAAAGCGAAGTTCGTCGCACTGGGTCACGGGACGACCCCCATCTCTTCGAGGACGAGCCGCAGCGATCGCAGCGCGTACCACGTCCGGCTCTTGACGGTTCCGACCGGCAGGTTGCACTTCTCGGCGATCTCCCGCACCGCCAGGCCCTGGAAGTGCGCGAGGCGGATCATCTGCCGGTGCTCGGGGGTGAGGCGCTCGAGCGCGGCCGCGACCTGCCAGCCGAGCATCGCCTGCTCGATCGAGTCGCGGGTGCTCGCGGCCTCCAGCAGCGGCTGCTCTCCCGAGGCGAGCGCGGGCCGCGCGGAGGCGCGCCGGCGCATGTCGATGATCGCGTGGCGGGCGATCTGGTACAGCCACGTCCGCACGCTGCCGCGATCCGGGTCGTAGCGCTCGGCATGGCGCCAGGCGCGCGTGAAGACCTCTTGCACGATCTCCTCCGCGGCGCCGCGTTCGCCCAGCGCGTTGAGCGCGAACCCGAGCAGCTCGCCGGCATACGTGCGGTAGAGGGCACGCAGCGCGTCGCCGGTCGCGTCGTCGCGCAGGCGTTCCATCAGCTGGGCGTCAGTCGGCACGGTCACGTGGGGTACGGCCACATCGTCGCTGCGGTTCGCCCCGAGTATCGCTCGGCCGCCGACGAACACTGTCGGCGTGGTGGCCACGCCGGCCCGCACGCCGCCGCGGAACTGCGCGCGGACGCGCTCCGCGATGCGGTCCGAGCGCCGGTCGGCGTCGAAGCGCGCGACATCCAGGCCGAGCCGTTCGGCACGCGCCCACAGGTGCGGGTCCTCGAGCCGCCCCTGGTCGGCGAACAGCGCGTCGTGCATCGCCCAGAACGCGCCCTGCTCGGCCGCCGCCTCGGCCGCATGCGCGGCCGCGTGGGCGCGCGGGTGGCTGCTGCGGACCGGGAAGTGCCGGAACACGACCCGGGCCTCCCGCCGTGCGCAGCTGCACCTCGGCGGCCGCGCAGAACGGGCACTCGTAGTCGCCGTAGACGATCACGACCGGCGCGCCCTCGGGGCCGCGGACGTGGTCGTCGGGGCCGACCGGCGGCAGCGGGGCGGACGTGAGATCGGCTCAGAGCTGATCAAAGATGAGGTTCGCGCCCGGCAGCTCGCTGAGCTGCGGAGCCTCGTAGCTCCATCTCACCACGGCGTCGGGGCCGATCACACGAGCGCGCGCTCGGGCATCCCGCGCTCGTGGAGCACGCCGAACGCCTTGCAGGCCGCGCCCTTGGGCTCGAAGTCCGACAGCTGCTCGATGTCGATCCGCAGCTGCTCCTTGAACGCCTTCTGCGACCACACCGCGTCGCAGGAGACCCCGTACAGCGTCGCGCCCTTGGCCTTGAAGTCGTCCAGCAGCTCGTTGTAGACGCTGAGCTGGTCGGTGCAGACCGGCGAGAAGGCGAACGGGTAGAAGACGAGGACCGTCGTGCGGCCGCGCAGGTCGGCGCGCGTGAACGGGTCGCCGCCGCCGGCACGGGCGAGCGCTGAACTCCGGGGCCGGTTGACCCGCGGCGATGACCACCGCGCTTAGCGGCGCAGGCCGAGCTCGCGGATCAGCGAGCGGTAGCCCTCGAGATCCTTCTTCTGCAGGTAGTTCAGGAAGCGGCGGCGACGGCCGACCAGCATCAGCAGGCCGCGGCGCGAGTGGTGATCGTGCTTGTGCTCGCGCAGGTGCTCGGTGAGATGGTTGATGCGCGCGGTGAGCAGCGCGATCTGGACCTCGGTGGCACCGGTGTCGTTCTCGCCCTTGCCGAACTTCTCGACGAGTTCGCGCTTGTCTTCGGCGGTGATCGCGGTCATCTGCGGCTGGGCAGGGTAGCAGGAGCGCCCTTGACGCGATCGCGCCCGTTCGCCTTGGCAGCGTACAGCGCATCGTCGGCTCGGCGCAGCAGCTCGTCGGGGTCCTCCCCACCCCATGTCGCCCAGCCGACGCTGATCGTGACGCCGTTGCCGGCGACGTTCTCGCGCATGTGCTCGGCCGCCTTCTTCGCGGCCCGCGCGTCGGTGTCGGGCAGGATCGCCAGGAACTCCTCGCCGCCGAGCCGGCCGAGCTGGTCCTCGGCGCGCAGGTGCTCGCGGATGCTGTGCGCGACCTCGGCGAGGACGCGGTCGCCCTCGGCATGCCCCTTGGTGTCGTTGATGCCTTGAAGTGGTCGATGTCGATGATCGCGACCGTCAGCGGGCGGTCGTGGCGGCGGGCGCCGCTGACCATGCCGGCGAGCTGGGTGAGGATGAAGCGGCGGTTGGAGAGCCCCGTCAGCGGGTCCTCGAACAGCAGCGCCTCGAGCCGCTTGGCCTGGGCGACGATCTCCTCCTGCAGGCCCTTGGTCCGCCCGGCCGCCTGCACGCGGGTGACGAGCTCGGCGTCGTGCACCGGCTCGACGAGGAAGTCCTGCACGCCGCGTTGCAGCGCCGCCTCGGCGCGGTCGATGCCCGGCTCGCCGGGCTCGACGAGCAGCACCGCCGTGCGGAACGCGGTCGGGTCGCTCTTGATCTTCTCGACGAGCCCGTTCCCGGCGGCCTCGTCGACCACCGCAACGTCAGGCTCCCATTGCAGGCAGCGGTCGAGGGCATCGTTGACGCAGTCGCACTCCGCGACGTCGTGGCCCGCCTCGGCCAGCACCCTGCGGAAGCGCCGCCGTTCCCTCGCCCGCCCGTGGGCCACGACAACACGCATTTCTGGCCGCTCACGTACCCCAGAGCCGTCGTCTTTCAATCTCGTACGTGCGTCGAGGGCGCCGCTGCGCGACATTCGGGCGGATAGACCGCGCAATATCGCGGCTTTTCCGCCACCCTGGCGGAAAACCCGCCATCTGGTTACCGCCAGGGCCCACCGCGCGGTGACCTTGACGCGCCCTACCCAGCCGCAGTTCGTCCCGGAGCGTCAGGCGGCCACGCGGCGCGTGTCGACCACGTCCTGCCCCATCTGCTCGATCAGCGCCTCGACGCTGTCGAAGCGCCGCTCGCCACGCAGGCGCTCGAGGAAGTCCAGGCGCAGCTCATGGCCGTAGATGTCGCCGTCGAAGTCGAGCAGGAAGGCCTCGACGAGCAGGCCGCGGCCGGTCTTGAACGTCGGGCGCACGCCGACGTTGACGGCCGCGATGTGCGTGTCGCCGTCGACCTCGGCGCGGCAGGCGTAGATCCCGTGGTCGGGGACGACGAGCCGCGGGTCGGGCACGAGGTTGGCGGTCGGGAAGCCGAGCGTGCGCCCGCGCTTGTCGCCGTGGGCGACGATCCCGCGCATGTGGAACGGGGCGCCGAGGAAGCGCTCGGCGGTCGTGACGTCCCCGGCCGCCACGAGGCCGCGGATGTGCGTCGAGGAGATGATCTCGCCCTCGAGCTCGACCATGTCGACCACGCGCGTCTCGAACGCGTCCTGGGAGCGCAGGAGGTCCGCGTCCCCGCGCGCGCGGTTGCCGAAGCGGAAGTTCTCGCCGACCGACACGCGCTGGGCGCCGAGCAGCGCGACCAGCTCGTGGTCGATGAACTCCTGGGCGGTCTGGGCCATGCGGTCACCGTCGAACGGGATCACGACGAGCTCGTCGACGCCGAGCGAGGCGACCAGGTCGGTCTTCGTGGCGAGCGACGTCAGCAGCTTCGGGGCCGAGTCCGGCGCGACCACCGTGCGCGGGTGCGGCTCGAACGTCAGCACGGTGTCGGCGCCGCTGATCACCTCGCGGTGGCCGAGGTGCACGCCGTCGAACTCGCCGATCGCGACGTTGCGCGGCCGCGGCTGCGCATCGGGGAGCCAGGTGACGTCCATCAGATGGTCGGTCTCGTGTGGGTCGTGCGTCCGGCCATCTAACCGCGGAAGCCTACGACGGGTTTGAGGGTGCCGTCCTCACGCGGCTCGGCAAGGGCGATCAGGCCGGCCTCGTCGCGGAGGCGGACCGGGCCGTCCGCGGCGCCCGGGACGGCGACGCCGTGGCCGGCGCGCTTCGCCTCACCGGCCGCGAGATCGAGAGCGGGCAGGAAGGCGAGCGCGTCGTCGAGCGGGACGAGCCGCTCCGGGTCGGCGTCGGCGACGTCGAACGGCCCGATGCCGGTCCGCCGCAGCTCGAGGCAGTAGGCGTCGCCGAGGTCGGCGATCAGCGAGCGCACGTAGGTGCCCGACGAGCACTCGATCGCGAACGCGGCGCGCTCCCCGTCGCGCCACAGCTGCTCGAACCGCGACACGCGCACCTCGCGCTCGTCCAGCTCGACGCTCTCGCCCCGCCGCGCCAGAGCGTAGGCGCGGCGGCCGCCGACCTTGACCGCCGAGTACGCCGGCGGGCGCTGACGGAGCGCTCCCGTGGGCAGATGTTCCAGCGCGGGCGGCCGCCCCGGGGTGATCTCCCCCTCCGGGTCGCCCGTCGTCGAGACGTAGCCGAGCCGCGCCACGGTCTCGTAGCGTTTGTCCAGAGCCATCAGGAACCGCTGCACGCGCGTGGCCCGCCCCACGAGCACCAGCAGCAGCCCCGTGGCGAACGGGTCGAGCGTCCCCGCGTGCCCGACCTTCACGCCGCGCCCGAGCCGGCGCCGCTGCGAAGCCACGACATCGTGGGAGGTGACGCCGGCGGGCTTGTCGACGAGGAGAATCCCGTCGCGTCACAGCTGCTCGGCGAGCGCTCCGCGCAGGAACGCCACGAGCTCGGGGAAGTCCAGGTCGGTCGAGAAGCCGGCGGCGCGCCGGTGCCCTCCGCCGCCCTGGGCCCGCGCGATCTGGGACACGTCGATGCGGTCGTCGGTCGCCCGCAGCGACACCTTGCGCAGCGGCGACTCGCCGTTGCCGAGCAGGTCGCGCACGAGCCCGGCGACCGCGGTGCCCTCGACCGAGCGCAGGTGGTCGACGACGCCCTCGGAGTAGCTCTCGTCGGCGCCGGTTGACTGGTAGTCCTCGCGCGTGAGGTGGGTGACGGTCAGCAGCCCGCCGTCGTAGCGCTGGACGTTCGTCAGCCCGCGCGCCAGCAGCTCGAGCTTGCCCTGCGGGATGCCCTCGTACAGCCGCCGGTAGATCGCGTGGACGTCGATCCCGCCCTCGATCAGCTCCGCCGCCATCTCGTGCGCCCGCGCACCGGTGTTCTCGTACATGAACCGGCCGGTGTCGGTCACCAGGCCGACGTAGAGCGCCTCGGCGATCGGCTGGGTCGGTGCGACGCCGAGCCCCTGCATCAGGTCCCACACCATCTCGGCCGTGCACGACGCGTGCGGGTCGACGTGGTTGAGCGTCCCGAAGCGCGTGTTGTCGTGGTGGTGGTCGATGTTGAGGATGCTGCGGCCCTCACCGTCGAGCGCGTCGGCCGGCGTGCGGTCGATGTTGCCGCAGTCGAGGAACACCATCGTGCGCTCGTAGAGGTCCGGCGGCGGCTCGGTGACCAGGCCGTCGAGATGGATGAAGCGGTACTCGTACGGGAGCGGGAACTCGTCGGCGGGCATGAACGCCACGGCGTCCTTGCCGAGCGCGGCCAGCACCTGCTGCATCGCGGCGAGCGATCCGACCGCGTCGCCGTCAGGACGTTCGTGCGTGGTCAGGAGGAACTTGTCGTCGTCGCGGAGCGTGGCGATCGCCTGCTCGCGCGTCGACCGCGCACCGTTGTCGGACATCAACGGCCTCGGCCTCGCGCTCGATCAGCTCGTCGATCCGCATCGCGCGGTCGGTCGTGTCGTCGTAGACGAAGTCGAGCGTCGGGGTGTGCTTGATGTGCAGCTCGTCGGCGACGCGGCGCTGGAGGTAGCCGTGCGCGGAGCGCAGGCCGTCGAGCGAGCGGCGGCGCTGGGCATCGGTGCCGAGCACGGACACGTACACCCGCGCTTGGCGCAGGTCAGGGGATGTCTCGACTGCGGTCACGGTCACGAATCCGACCCGGGGGTCCTTGAGCTCTGAAGTGATCGCCGCCGAGAGGACTTCCCTCATGGCCTCGTCGACGCGACGCATCCGGTCGCCGGTCATCGTAGTGACTCCAGGTCGTCCCATGACGCGACCTGCCGCTCGACCCGCACGCCCTGCGGGAAGCGGGAGTCGAGGTAGCGGCAGACATTGTCCGCTGCGTCAACACAGCGGCTCTCGGAGCCGCCGGTCAGCGCCACAGCAAGCGTTGAGCGCTGCCAGGTGTCCTGATGGGCGACCTCGGCGACGGTCGCCCCGCAGCGCTCACGCAGGTGGGCCTTGACGCGATTGAGCTCCGCGCGCTTGCCCTTCAGCGAGCCGACTTCCGGGAAGTGAAGGTGCACACGCATGAGCACGACGAACGTCGGCTCGGACACGACTCAGGACAGGGTGCGCTCGACCTGCCGGGTCTCGTAGACCTCGAGCACGTCGCCTTCCTTGATGTCCGCGTAGTTGTGGAGCACGATGCCGCACTCGAACCCGGCGGCCACCTCGCGCACGTCGTCGGTGTCGCGCCGCAGCGACGCGATCGCGCCGTCGTAGACGACCGCGCCGTCGCGCACGAGCCGGACCTTGGCGCCGCGCGTCACCTTGCCCTCGGTGACATAGGAGCCGGCGATCGTGCCGATGCGGGAAGCGCGGAAGATCGCCCGGACCTCGACCTCGCCGACGGTCTCCTCGACCTCCTCCGGCGCGAGCAGGCCCTGCATGGCGTCGCGCAGCTCCTCGATCGCGCGGTAGATGACCGAGTATGTGCGGATCTCGACGCCCTCGCGGTCGGCGACCGCAGCGGCCTCGCCGACCGGGCGGACGTTGAAGCCGAGCACGATCGCGTCGGACGCGGCGGCCAGGTTGACGTCGGACTCGGTGATGCCGCCGACGCCGGAGCGCACGACCGCGACCTGCACGTCGCTCTGCGGCAGCTTGGCGATCTCGTCCTCGAACGCCTCCAGCGAGCCGGACACGTCCGCCTTGAGCACGAGCGCGAGCTCCTGCACCTCGGCGCGGGCGTACTGGTCGAAGATCGTCTCCAGCGACACCTTGCGGCCGCCGCGGCGGGCCTGCTGCTCGAGCTTGAGGCGCGTGGCGCGCTCGCCGGCGAGCTGGCGGGCGCGGCGATCGTTCTCGACGACGCGGACGTACTCGCCGGCCTCGGGCACGGAGTCGAAGCCGAGCACCTCGACCGGCTCGGACGGGCCGGCCTCCTTGACGCGCGCGCCGGTGTAGTCGTGCATCGCCCGCACGCGGCCCCAGTGGGCGCCGGCGACGATCGCGTCGCCGATCTTCAGCGTGCCGCGCTGCACGAGCACGGTGACGACTGAGCCGCGGCCCGGGTCGAGCTTGGACTCGATGACCACGCCCGACGCCTCGGTATCCGGGTTGGCCTTGAGCTCTTCGACCTCGGCGAGCAGCAGGATCGACTCAAGCAGGTCGTCGAGCCCGTCGTGCGTCTTGGCCGAGACGTCGACGAACATCGTCTCGCCGCCCCACTCCTCGGGCTGCAGGCCGAGCTGGGTCATCTCCTTGCGGACGCGCTCGGGCTGCGCGCCCTCCTTGTCGATCTTGTTGACCGCGACGAGGATCGGCACCTCGGCCGCCTTCGCGTGGTCGACGGCCTCGCGCGTCTGCGGCTTCACGCCGTCGTCGGCGGCGACGACGATCACCGCGATGTCCGTCGACTGGGCGCCGCGGGCACGCATGGCGGTGAACGCCTCGTGGCCCGGGGTGTCGAGGAAGGTGATCGTCTTGTCGGCCTTGTGGACCTGGTAGGCGCCGATGTGCTGGGTGATGCCGCCGGCCTCGCCCGCGGCGACCTCCGTCTCGCGGATCGCGTCGAGCAGCGACGTCTTGCCGTGGTCGACGTGGCCCATGATCGTCACGACCGGGGCACGCGGCTCGAGCTCCTCCTCGGCGTCGTCGAACTCGGGCTCGTCGCCCGCCTCGTCGGCGGCGTGGACGATCTCGATCTCCTTGTCGAACTCGTCCGCCAGCACCTGGATCGCGTCGTCGGACAGCGTCTGCGTGAGCGTGGCCATCTCGCCCAGGCTCATGAGCTTCTTGATGATCTCGGGGATCGGAACGCCGAGGTACTCGCCGACGTCCTTGACCGTCGACCCGGAGTTGACCCGGATGACGTCGGCCTTCAGCGAGGCGACATCCTGCGCCGCCGGCTCGACATAGGCGCCGCGCCGGCGCCGGCCACCGCGCCGCGGCGGACGGCGGATGGGGCCACCCGGTCCGCCACCAGGACCACCGCCGGGACCGCCAGGCCCGCGGCGCGAGGCCTGCGAATCGATGACCACGCGGCGCACGCCGCCGGTCGTGCCCGGGGCGCGCTCGCCCTGCAGCGACGAGCGCGTCGGGCGCTGCCGGCGCTCGCCGCCGCCACCCTGACCGTCACCCTCGGCCTTCGGGGTGGGCGCCTGACCGTCGGTCGGGCCGCCGCTGCGAGGCTTGGTGCTGTCCTTCTTGGCTCCCTTTGCCTGCGCCTGCTGGCGCGCCTGGGCGGCGGCCTCAGCGCGCTGCTGGCGCTCCTCGAGCCGCTGGCGCGCGGTCTCGGTCGCCGGGCGGTCGAAGCCCATGCCGGTCTGCTGCTGCGGCTGCCGCGGGCCCTTGGCCTCAGGCTGACCGTTGGACTCCTGACGCGGCGGCTTGCCGGTGAGGGCGCGCTCGGCCTCGTGCTCGTCCACGGCAGACGCCGACGCCTTGACCTTGAGGCCATAGGCGTTGAGGCGCTTCATGACCTCCGCGGAGGGCATGTCGTACTGCTTGGCTAGCTCGTGGACGCGCTTCTTGGCCATGTGTGAGTGAAGTCTACGGTGTCCTTGGGGATGGTCACGGGCCCTCGCAGGGCCCGCTGGAAGCCGCGGCGGGAAACCGCGGCGTCGAAACATTCGCGTGTCTGATGCACCCAGGCGCCGCGGCCTTCCAGCCGACGGCCCGGATCAGGCACAACCCGGTCACCTACGGTAGCGAAGCGGTGCAGCAGTGCTTGCGGGGCACGCTCACCGCACCCCGCGCAACGCCGCTGCGGCGCCGCGGGTTCTGCCCCCTGTTGACGCCGGATCGCCACCGCGGGTTCTGCCCCCTGGGCAGACACCCGCGACCTAGACCCGGCCCCCTGGGCCGGCGTTAGGCCTGGCCGACGACGTCGGTGTCCTTGCCCTCGAGCGCCTGGTGGCTGTCGAGGCCGCAGTAACGCGAGTTCGGCAGCGCGGCGTTCGGGCAGCGGCGGCCGTTCGCGAGGATCGCGTGGCAGCGGCCGCCGACGTCCTCGGCGTCCTCCTCGCCGTACCCGCCCTCGGTCTCCTGCTTGGAGAACTCGGTCTCGGAGCGGATGTCGACCCGCCAGCCGGTGAGGCGCGCGGCGAGCCGGGCGTTCTGGCCCTCGCGGCCGATCGCCAGCGACAGCTGGTCATCGGGCACGATCACCGTCGCCTGCTTGCCGTCGTCGTCGACGAGCACCTCGCGGACGCGCGCCGGGCTGAGCGCCTTGGCGACGAAGCGGGCCGGCTCGTCGTTGTACGGGATGATGTCGATCTTCTCGCCGCGCAGCTCGGACACGACCATGCGGACGCGCGAGCCACGAGGACCGACGCAGGCGCCGACCGGGTCGACGCCGTCGGCATGCGAGACGACCGCGATCTTCGAGCGGTAGCCGGGCTCGCGGGCGACATTGGTGATCTCCACCAGCCCGTCGGCGATCTCCGGCACCTCGAGCTCGAACAGCTTCTTGATCAGCTCGGGGTCGCGGCGCGAGACGATGATGCTCGGCCCGCGGGTCGAGGAGGAGACCTCCTTGATGACCGCCTTGATGCGCTGCGAGTGGTCGTAGCGCTCGCCGTCGACCTGCTCGGACTTGGGCAGCAGCGCCTCGACGCGCTCGCGCAGCTGCACGAGCGTGTAGCGCGAGTCCGACTGCTGGACGATGCCGGTGATGAGCTCGCCGACGCGGTCGCGGTACTCCTCGAACATCATGTCGCGCTCGGCCTCGCGGATCCGCTGCAGGATCACCTGCTTGGCGGTCTGCGCGGCGATGCGGCCGAAGTCGTGCGGCGTGACGTCGCGGGTCTCGATCTGGTCCTCGAACTCGGCCAGGCGCGCCGGATCGATGTCGGGCGCCTCGGGGATGATCACCTCGCCGGTCTCGGGATCGACGCGGCGCTCCTCGAGCGTCGCCGCCTCCTCGGCCTCGTCGAGCAGCTGCTCCTCGAGGTCGGGCGGCAGCAGCAGCTCGTCGACGCGGAAGTCACCGCTGTCGCGGTCCATCCGCACGCGGGCGTAGCGCGCCGCGCCGGGCTGCTTCTTGTAGGCGGAGAGCAGCGCATCCTCCAGGGCGAGCATGAGCTTCTCCTCGGAGATGCCCTTCTCACGTCCGAGGACGCGGACGGCATCGACGATCTCTTGCGACATGCTCCTCAGTCCCCCAGAAGGTTGGATCGGTGGATGTCGGCGTAGGGGATCGACACGACCCCGGTCTCGGCGGCAACGGTCACGCCGTTGTCGCCGGCGTCGAGCAACTCACCGGTGAACGAGCGCCGGCCGTCGTGGTCGCCGCGGGTGCGCACGCGCGCGCGGCGACCGACGAAGCGGCGGAAGTGCTCGGGCTTGGTCAGCGGGCGCTGGGCACCCGGCGAGGACACCTCGAGCGCGTACTTCTCGCGCACGTCAGGCAGCTGCTTGGTCACCCGTTCGCACAGTTCGAGCGTGACGCCTTTCGGATGGTCGATGAAGAGCCGCACGAGCCGGCTGCCGACGACCTCCGCCAGGAGAACCTCGACGTCTGGCTCGCACTCGGCGAGCCTGGCTTCGATGTCGTCCTGGATGGCCCTACTCATGTCACGTCACCCCTAAATCAACAAAAAAGCGGGCGAGCGCCCGCTTTCTCTGGCCATGCGGCCACGAAAAAGCTGTGTGCGTGTTATAGCACCAGACGGGGTCACGCGGCCTTGGCGGCTCGGCAAAAAACCGGGTGTGGTTTCGCGGTGTCGAAACGGTCAGGCGGCCTTTGCCGCTCGGCAAAGCCGCGGTGTGGTTTCGCGGTGTCGAAACGGTCAGGCGGCCTTTGCCGCTCGGCAAAGCCGCGGTGTGGTTTCGCGGTGTCGAAACGGTCAGGCGGCCTTTGCCGCACGCTCACGGTAGATCCGGTAATCGCGCCGCTCAGGGCGCAGATGCGCGGCCAGCGTGAGTGGCTTGCGCGCCTCCTTCGGGCGGCCGAGCTCGAGCAGCGCGCGACCGAGGCAGAACAGCGCGTAGTCGTTCGTCGGCGCCCGGTCGACGACCGCCTCGAACTCGACGCGGGCCGCCTCGAACTGGCGCGAGCGGAAGTACGCACGGCCGAGCGCCTCGCGGATCGACGTCTTCTCCGGCTCGAGTCCCGCGGCCTTGGAGAGCGGGACGGTGGCCTGGTGGAACTCCCCCGCCTCGAGGAGCGCCGTGCCGCGCTTGAACAGGTCGTATACGTCGTCCATGTGTAACGTCGCCCAAGGACGAGCTTGCCAGTCCGGCAGGGCGAAACCCTGAGTGTAGACCCGGGTGTCGGGAGCGCCGACCGCCGGCGTCAGGTGTGGGGAGGCAGCGCCCACCACGCGCGCACGCGCGCGACCGGGCCGCCGCCGCGCGCTAGCTCGCCGCGCAGGCCACGGCGCTGCGCGCGCGTCGGCGCGACGGGCCGGCCGCCGTAGCGCAGGTCGCGCACGGCGCGCACGTAGCCGGCCGCGGCAGGCGAGCGGGCGAACCGTCGCTCGAGCGCCTGCAGCGTGGTGCCGGCGTCTGGCAGCCGGCCCATCCGCCGCAGCGCGCGCTCGAGCTCGTCGAGCGCCACCGCGGCCGCCGGCGTGCCGGCGCGACGCCGCCGGCGGAGCAGCAGCCAGACCACGAGGCCGAGCAGCAGGACGGCACCGGCGCCGGCCAGCACGTACCAGCCCCACCACGTGCTCTCCTCGATCACGCCGGAGCGGCGGCCGGGGTCGGACGGACGGTCGCCGCCGAGGCTCGGCGGCCCGCTGGTCGCCGTCGATGAGCCGCTCGTGCCGCCCTCGTTCGGCTGGTTGCGCGGCGGGGCGCTGGCCGGCGTCGGGTCGAAGGTCACCCAGCCGATGTCGTGGTACCAGACCTCGACCCACGAGTGGGCGTCGAGGTCGCGGACGACGTACTCGCGCGTCTTGGAGTCCAGCGAGCCGGACGTGAACCCGGTCGAGACGCGCGCCGGGATCCCGGCCATCCGCAGCAGCAGCGCCATCGAGCCCGAGTACTGCTGGCAGTAGCCGCTCTTGGCGTCGAACAGGAACCCGTCGAGCGTCGACGCCGATCGCGGCGGCGTCTCGCTGTAGTTGAACCCGGCGCGCAGGTAGGCGAGCACGGCCTGGACGTAGTCCTCCTGCGTCTCGGACTCGCTCATCAGTCGTTGCGCCAGCGCCCAGGTGCGCCGGTACGGGCCCTGGCGCAGGACGCGGCGCGCCAGCGCGTCCGAGACCGAGTGGGTGTTGCCCTCCATGCGAGCGGCCAGCGGGATGCCGCGGAACCCGAACGGCGGGAAGTCGAACGCGAACATCGGCGCGCCGGACTGGCCGATCTCGGTGCCCGACGGCGGCAGGAACAGGCGACGGAAGCGCGCGAGGTCGGCGCGGCCGCCGTCCAGTCCGGCGTCGCGGCGCTGCGACTCGTTGGTCTGCGGCGTGTAGACGGTCGCGGTGTACGCGTCGCCGCGGCGCAGCGGCCGGCTCGCCGTCCACGTGCCGTCGCCGCGCGGGGTCTCGCGCAGCGTCGGCGAGCTCACGTCGTTCGCGTAGCCCGCGGTGATGAACTCGATGCTCGAGAGATTGCGGATCGTCACGCGGATCTTCTGCGTGTTCGTCAGCAGCATGGCCTCGACGAGCGGCGACGACGCCTCGTCGAAGTCGGCGTTGGTCTGGTGCCAGTGGACGCCGTCGAAGCCGTCGAGGTTCTCGGCCTTCCAGTACGCCGGGCGCTTCTCGGCGCGCACGCGCAGCAGCTCGCGGCCGTCGCGCGGCCAGTCGAGCGGGCCGTAGCTGTGATCCCACGAGAACGAGGTGGACTTGGCCGAGGCGGCGTCGAGCGCCCAGGTCTCGTAGTCGAACCACGGCTGGTCCTTGTCGAGCGCGGGCGCCAGCATCAGCGCCAGCACGGCGACGCCGACCGCGACGATCGCGGCCGTCCCGGCGTCCCCGACGCGCAGCTTCTCGAGCCGCAGGAACGCGAGCACGAGCAGCGCCAGCGCGGCGCCGCGCAGGAACTCGTTCTCGAAGTCGAGCGCGACCGCCGGGATCGCGTACAGCGCCACGAGCAGCCCGAGCGAGACCGCCGGGAACCCGATCCCCGAGCGCCGCGGCCAGAACGCGACGGCGCCGGCGACGGTCACCAACACGGTGCCGCCGACCGGGATCACGGTCCGCGTCCACTCGTCGACGCCACGGTACGGGACGCGTACGCCGGGCAGCGCCTGCAGGCCGCGGCCGATCCCGGACCCCAGCTCGCCCCAGCGGTCGGGCCGCAGGAGCTCGTCGGCGACGCCGCCGCCGAGCAGCGCCAGTGCGAGCGCGACGATCAGCACGCCGACGGCGGCGACCTGGGACGCGCGGAACGACAGCCGCGCGGCGGCGAGCATCCCGCCTACCACGACGATGCCGGCACCGAGCGCGTACACCGCGCGGTTGGGCGCCGCCGGGTCCAGCAGCACCATCCAGTGCAGGACGCCGAACGCGGCCAGCGCGAAGAAGGCCAGTCCGCGTGCGGTCGGCACCGGCAGCGTCGGGTCGCTGGAAAGCCCGCGCGCTGCCGGCGTGGCGCTCACCGGATGATCCCCGGCGCCGCGGTCGGGCTCTCAGCGGCAATCGCCACGCGGATCACCCCGCCACCGCCTCCATCGCCGCGGCGGCGCCGGTACGGGTGGCGAGGAAGCCCTGACAGCCGGCCACCTCGAAGACGGCGCGGCGGTTCGGCAGCGCCCCGGGGACGACGAGCACGCAGCCTCCCGGCGTCCGGCCGAGCCCGCGCGGCGGGCGGTCGATCAGGCGGGCGGCGACCAGCACGACGAGCCCGCGGCGGTTCTGTGCGGCGACCAGCGACGGGCCGGTCGACTCGTCGAGCAGCGCGAGCCGCACGTGCGCGGCCGGCCAGGCCACGAGGTCCTTCTCGACCACGTGCGCGCGGCGGTCGCCGGGCAGCAGCAGCGAGACGCCTCGGCGCTTGGCGAAGTGCACGGTCAGCGACGCGGCCGCGCGCACGGCGGCGTCGAGCGCGTCCTGAGACGCCGGCGCGCGGGGGTCGAGCACGACCAGCGGCCGCGAGTCGGCCTCGGAGATCAGCTTGCGCTCCATCAGCCCCTGGCCCTTGGCGAGGGCGGGCCAGTGGATCCGCGACGCGGGTGAGCCGGGTCGGTGCTCGCGCAGGCCGTCGAGCTCGGTCTCGGCCGCGGCGATCAGCGCGGCGCGGGCGTGAGCGGGCGTCGCGTCTCCCCCGCCCGCGGCGGCGCGCACCGGATACACGCGCGGCAGCACCAGCACCTCGTCGGTGTTGGCGCCGCTTACCACGCGCTGGGCGAGCCCGAACGGGTCGCGCAGCACGAGCGCCGGCGGCGCGAGCCGGCGGCGGCCGCGGCGGCCGAACGTGACCTCGACCCGCACGCGGGTGCTGCGCCGGCCGGCACGGAAGCGGACCGGCTCGGGCAGCAGCGGCTCGTCGATCCAGCCGGGCGGGAGCGGCAGCCGCCCGGCGCTGGCGCGGATGCGGACATCGAGCGGTTGCTCCTCGAGCACGCTGCGGGCGCTGATCTCGCGCTCCACGCTCGCGCCCCACGCACCGGCGCCGATCCATGCGGCGGCCCCGGCGCCGAGCAGCGCCAGCGCCGAGCCGGTGACGTACAGCGGCTCGGCGTCGAAGGTGCCGGCGACCACCAGGAGCAGAACCCCCAGCGCCGCACAGCCGATGGCTGAGCGCACCGCGCGCCTCTCAGAGCGCCGGCACGGCGGCGACCGCGTCGGCCACGATCGCGGACCGCTCCACGCCCGCCGCCTCGGGCACGAGCATGATGCGGTGGGCGAGCACCGTGTCGGCGAGCGCCTGCACGTCGTCCGGGAGCGCGTGGTCGCGCCCCTGTACGAGCGCCCGCGCCTTGGCCGCGCGCAGCAGCATCAGGCCGGCGCGCGGGGAGGCGCCGAGCTCGACCCGCTGGTCCGCCCGCGTGTGACGCATCAGGGCGACGATGTAGTCGCGCAGCGCGCGCGAGGCGTGCACGCGATGGACCGCGTCGACGGCGTCCACGACCTCCGCCCGGTCGGCGACCGCCTCGAGGTCGAGCACGCGATCGTGCGCCTCGTGGCCGGCCAGCATCCCGGACTCCTCCTCGGCGTTCGGGTAGCCGAGTGACACGCGGATCATGAAGCGGTCGACCTGCGCCTCGGGCAGCGGGTAGGTGCCCTCGTACTCGACCGGGTTCTGCGTCGCGAACACGAGGAACGGCCGGGCCAGCTCGTGCGAGGTCGCGTCAACCGTCACCTGGCGCTCCTGCATGCACTCGAGCAGGCCGGACTGCGTCTTCGGCGAGGCGCGGTTGATCTCGTCGACGATCACGATGTTGGCGAAGATCGGGCCGGGCCGGAACTCGAACCGCGCCTCGCGCTGGTTGTAGACGTTGGTGCCGACGATGTCGGCGGGCAGCAGGTCGGCCGTGCACTGCACGCGCGCGAACTGGCAGTCGATCGATCGCGCCAGCGCCCTCGCCAGAGCCGTCTTGCCGACGCCCGGATAGTCCTCGACGAGGATGTGCCCCTCGGCGAGCAGCGACACGATGACGTGCTCGAGGATGTCGTCGCGGACCTTGACCGCACGCTGGATGTTGTCCCCGATCCGACGCGCGACGGAGACCGCCGCGCTGACCTGCTGGGGGCCGATCGAGTCGGCCTCCGGGGTTGGCTCGAGGGGCTCGATGGGTTCCATTCAGCGCGGCACCTTCATGTCGGAAGATGAACGGCGGCTCAAGACCGCGTCCAGGATGGCAGTGGCGACCTCGGCCTTCGAGGCGCGGGGAACGTGGCGCTCGGCTTCCGGCGTCACGATCGTGACCTCATTCTGCGCGGCATCGAAGCCGATGCCGGGCGCGCCGACGTCGTTGACGACGACGGCGTCGAGGTCCTTGCGGGAGAGCTTGTCGCGGCCGTACGCGACCGCGCCCTCGCCGTGCTCGGCGGCGAAGCCGACCAGCAGCTGATCGGGCCGGCGGCGGGCGGCGAGCGTCGCGAGCACATCCGTAGTACGCACGAGGCGCAGCTGCAGTTCCGATCCGGTCTCGGCTTTCTTGAGCTTGCCCGCGTGCGCGGACTCCGGGCGGTAGTCCGCGACGGCGGCCGCCATCAGCAGCACGTCGGCGCCGTCGAAGCGTTCCGCGCACGCCGCGGCGAGCTCCTCGGCGGTCTGCACGTCGACGTAGGTGATGCCGCCGCGTCGCGGCAGCGAGACGTTGGCGGCGACGACCGTGACGTCGGCGCCGCGGCGCGCGGCCTCCTCGGCGAGCGCGAAGCCCATGCGACCGGACGACCGGTTGCCGACGAAGCGGACGGCGTCGATCGGCTCGCGCGTGCCGCCGGCCGTCACGAGGACCTTCAGCCCGTCGAGCTCGCGGCCGGCGCTCAGCGCGGCCTCGAAGGCGGCGAGCAGCTCGGGCGGCTCGGGCAGGCGGCCGGTCCCGTACTCACCCAGCGACGCGAGCGCGCCCGTGCCCGGCTCCAGCACGGTCACGCCGCGCGCGCGGAGGCGGTTGGCGTTCTCCTGCGTGGCCGGGTGCTCGTACATCGCTCCGTTCATGGCCGGAGCGACGATCAGCGGTCGCCGGCAGGCCAGCGCGGCGGCCGTCAGCAGGTTGTCGGCGTGGCCGTTCGCCAGCTTCGCGAGCGTGTTGGCGGAGGCGGGGGCGATCAGGAACGCGTCCGCCCGCTCGACCAGCTCGAGGTGCGACAGCGGCGCGTGCTCGGGTGCGGGATCACCGGGGAACGCGCCGCGCAGCGGGTCGCTCTCCCACTCGGTGATGAGCACGGGCGCGCCGGTGATGCCGGCGAACGACGCCGTGCCGACGAAGCGCGTCGACGCCTCCGTCTGGATCACGCGGACCGCGTGGCCGGCCTTGATCGCCAGCCGCGCCAACTCGAGCGCCTTGTAGGCGGCGATCCCGCCGCTGACGCCGAGCAGGAGGCGGGCCATCGCGGGGGTCAGCCGCGGTAGCGGTACTTGATCTTGCCGCTCGCGACCTCTTCGAGGGCGATCGTCAGGTAGTTCTTGGAGCCGGTGTCCACCATCGGGGGCGGGAACTCCTCGAACGTCCCCTCGCCCAGGTTGTGGTAGTACGAGTTGATCTGGCGCGCGCGCTTGGCGGCCACGATCACGCTGGCGTACGGCGAGTCAACATTCTCCAGCAGTCGGTCGACGCGGGGTGAGATCAAGAGGGGTCCTCCGTCGGATTCGTGGCATCAGATGCTAGCGCCGTCCCGACGACCTCCTCCAAAGCGCTGACCGCGTCGTCGAGCCGGTCGTTGTAGACGACGTGCGCGAATTCCCCCTGCGCACGCAGTTCTTCCCGGGCCGTGGCGAGGCGTTTCTCGACGTCCTCGGGCGAGTCGGTGCCGCGGCCGACGAGGCGCGTGCGCAGTGCCTCCTCCGACGGCGGGGCGATGAAGATCCGCACCGCCTCGGGCATCGTCTCGGCGACCTGGCGGGCGCCCTGGACCTCGATCTCCAGCACCACCGGTACGCCGCGCACGAGCCGCTGCTCGAGGTCCGAGCGCAGCGTGCCGTAGCGACGGCCCGAGTAGCTCGCGTGCTCGACGAAGTCGCCGGCCCGCACGCGGCGGTCGAACTCGGCGTCGTCGAGGAAGTGGTAATCGACCCCGTTCTCCTCGCCCGGCCGCGGGCCGCGGGTGGTCGCCGACACCGACAGCTCGAGGCCGGGAACCCGGTCGAGCAGCGTGCGGATGAGCGTCCCCTTGCCGACCCCCGAGGGGCCGGTGATGACAAAGACCCGCGGCACTACCTAGCGCCGCAGCATGGAGACCAGCTCAGTGCGCTGGCGCTGCGAGAGACCCCCGATTGTCTTCGAGGGCGAGATCCGGCACTGCTGCAGGACCTTGTTGACCTTCACGCGGCCGTACTTGGGCACGGCGAGCAGCATGTCGAAGACCTTCGCGGTCTCGACGAACTCCGGCGGCTCCAGCAACAGGTCATGGATGCTCTGCCGCCCGCCCTTGAGATCCCGCTTGAGCTGAGCGCGGCGCGTCCGGATCTGGTTCGCGCGCTGGAGGGCCTCCATCCGCTGTACGAGGGAGCGCTCAGGGGCAGCCACGGTGGGCTTGGCGGGCGTCTTGGTCGCTGGCGGCATGGGCGGCGAGTCTACATCTGTTCCTTGGTTCGACAAGTCGTGGGGGACGAATTCGCCTAGACCTCAAGTTGAGGTCAAGCCGCATGCAGGGGAGTTGACGGTAACCAGCGACTTTGCAGGGCTTTTGGCGGCACTTTGTGCTAACGACGCACGACCGCCAGCGGGGGTGCCCCGTTTGCAGGGAAAGCTTCGTTTTCGACGCCCGCTTCGTGGGCGATTCTGGCCCCCGCGAGTGGGTCGCGGAATGATTCCGTACCAACGCCTACGAGATCCGCGCCAACGGCGTTGAGGTCGCTCGCGTGGCGTCCAGTCTGGACGCCTCCCATGCCGATGATCGGGAGCGCGACGCGCTGCCGGACCTCCCGGACCTGGGTCAGCGCGATCGCGCGGACGGCCGGCCCGGAGACCCCGCCCGTCCCGCCCCCGAGCCACGGCTGACCCGGTCGGTGCGGGTCGATCGCCATGCCGCGCAGCGTGTTGATGAGCGAGACCGCGTCGGCGCCGTGCGCCTCGGCCGCGGCGGCGACGTCGGCCGGCGAAGCGCAGTTCGGCGTGAGCTTGACGATCAGCGGCTTGTCGGTTTGCGGACGCACCGCGTCGAGCAGGCCCGCCAGCTCGCTCGGGTCGGCGCCCATGATCAGCCCGGTCTTCACGTTCGGGCACGAGACGTTGAGCTCGAGCGCGGACACCTCGTCGCGCTCGGCGAACGCCGACACGAGCCGGGCCACCTGCTCGCGCGTCGAGCCCATGACGTTGACGATCAGCGGCACCGGCAGCTCGGCGAGCTGCGGCAGGTCGTGCTTGAGGTAGCCGTCGAGGCCCTTGTTCGGCAGCCCGATCGAGTTGATCAGCCCGCCGGGCTGCTCCCACAGCCGCGGCGGCGGATTGCCCTGGCGCGGCTCGAGCGTGACGGTCTTGGAGACGAAGGCGGCGAACGGGAACCGCTCGAGCAGGGCGTCGCCGAACACGCGCCGCGCGGCGATCGCGTCGAACGTCCCCGACCCGTTGATGATCCGGTGCGCGAGCGGGATGCCGCAGAACTCGATCACAGCGCCGCCGCCTCGATCACGGGCCCGTCGACACACAGGCGCACGTAGCCGTCCTTCGTCGCGACGACGCAGCCGAAGCAGGCGCCGTAGCCGCACGCCATGCCCGACTCCATCGCCAGCTGCGCCGGGAGGCCCAGACGCGCGCGACGGCCTCGAGCATCGCCGGGGGCCCGCACGCGTAGATCTCGACCGACGAGTCGCCGTCCAGCAGGTCGGTGACGAGGCCGTGGTGCCCGACCGAGCCGTCGTCGGTGGCGATCCGCGCGCCGGGGATCAGCGCCGCGCCCTCGGCGTGGGCCGCATCGCGGAACCCGAGCAGCGTCTCGGCGCCGCCGAGCGTCTCGCTCCAGATCGCGAGCGGGGCGATGCCGACCCCGCCGCCGACGCAGGACGGGCGGCGGCCATCACGCGGCGGCGCGAACCCGTTGCCGAGCGGGCCGAGCAGCCACAGCCCGTCGCCGGCGTCCAGCTCGCACAGCCGGTTCGTGCCGGGGCCGACGTCCTCGAGCAGGAACTCGAGCCGTGTCTCCGTGCGCCCGCATCACGCTGAACGCGCGCGGCAGGAACGGCCGCTCGTCCTCTCCCCCGCCCCACCGCTCGGTCGCGGTGAGCATGTAGAACTGGCCGGGGTCCGGCGACGGCCCGTCCGGGTCGTCGACGGTGAGCACGTCGTACGCGCCGTACCGCCGGCGTTCGGCGACACGCGTCGAGCGACGCCCGAGCGGCGTCAGACCCGCGTGCGTCCATCACGCTCACGGGGTCTGACCCCCGGCGACGCCGGCGCCTCGCGCGTGGAGCTCCTGCAGCGAGACGACGACCGGGTCGCCGTGGCGGGCGGCGGCGATCGCGCGCGCCGGCCGCCATCCCGCCGGCGATCGTGGTGATGCACGGGATGCCGCGGCCGACGGCGGCGCGGCGGATCTCGTAGCCGTCGGTGCGGGCGGCGGTGCCGGTCGGGGTGTTGATGACGAGGTCGACGTCGCCGCTCTCGATCCAGTCGACGACGTGCGGCGAGCCCTCGCCGATCTTGTTGATCCGCTCGACCGGGATCCCCATCCGCGAGATCGCGGCGGCGGTCCCCCGCGTGGCGATGATCCGGAAGCCGAGGTCGTGCAGCTGGGCGGCGATGCCCATCACCGCCGACTTGTCGGAGTCGGTGACGGTGAGGAACACCGTGCCCGACTGCGGCAGCCGCGCGCCCGCCGCGGCCTGGGCCTTGGCGAACGCGGCCGGGAAGTCGGCGGCGACGCCCATCACCTCGCCGGTCGAGCGCATCTCGGGGCCGAGCAGCGCGTCGGCGCCGGCGAAGCGGTCGAACGGCAGCACCGCCTCCTTGACCGAGACGTGGTCGCCGCCCGGGTCGTCGGGCAGGCTCAGCGCGGCGAGCTTCTCCCCGAGCATCACCCGGCAGGCGAGCTTGGCCAGCGGCAGGCCGGTCGCCTTGGACACGAACGGGACCGTCCGCGACGCGCGCGGGTTGGCCTCGATCACGTACAGGTCCTCGCCGAGCACGCCGTACTGGACGTTGATCAGGCCGACGATGCCGAGCGCGAGCGCGATCCGCCGCGTCGCTTCGCGGATCTCGTCGAGCATCTCGGAGCCGAGCGAGTGCGGCGGCAGCACGCAGGCGCTGTCGCCGGAGTGGATCCCGGCCTCCTCGACGTGCTGCATGATCCCGCCGATCCAGACCTCGTCGCCGTCGCAGATCGCGTCGACGTCGACCTCGATCGCGTTCTCGAGGAAGCGGTCGAGGAAGATCTCGCGGCCGTTGCCGTTCATGCGCTCCAGGTAGTCGCGCAGGTGATCGAGGTCGTAGACGATCTCCATCGCCCGGCCGCCGAGCACGTAGCTCGGCCGCACGAGCAGCGGCCAGCCGATGCCCGGCGCGGCGGCCAGCGCCTCGTCGGCCGAGTGCGCGGTCGCGTACGGCGGCGCGCTCAGCCCGAGCCGCTCGCAGCAGCGCGCCGAAGCGCCCGCGGTCCTCGGCCAGGTCGATCGCCTCCGGCTGGGTGCCGAGCAGCGTCACGCCGGCGGCCTCCAGCCCGGCGGCGAGCTTGAGCGGCGTCTGCCCGCCGAACTGGACGATCACGCCCTCCGGCTGCTCGACCTCGACGATCGCCAGCACGTCCTCGAGCGTCAGCGGCTCGAAGTACAGGCGGTCGGACGTGTCGTAGTCGGTCGACACCGTCTCCGGGTTGCAGTTGACCATCACCGCGTCGCGGCCGGACTCGCGCACGGTCATCGCCGCGTGCACGCAGCAGTAGTCGAACTCGATCCCCTGGCCGATCCGGTTCGGGCCGGAGCCGAGGATCATCACGCTCGGCCGGTCGCCGCGCTCGATCTCGTGCGCACCGGCGGGCGCTCCCAGGCCGAGTAGAAGTACGGCGTCTCGGCCTCGAACTCGGCGGCGCAGGTGTCGACGGCGCGGTACGTGCGCTCGCCCGCGAACGCCGACGCCGAGGTCGCTTCAGCTGGCGCAGGAACCACAGGTCGATGCCGGTGCGCGCGCGGATCTCCTCCTCGGACTCCCCGCGCCCGAGCAGCTCGAGGATCAGGTCGAACCGATCGGCCGACGGCGTCTCGATCCGCTCGAGCAGGTCGCCGGACAGGTCGAGCGGCGCGTCGAGCTCGCGGGAGCGCATCGCCTTCGCGAACGCCTGCCGGAACGTGCGGCCGATCGCCATCACCTCGCCGACCGACTTCATGTGCGTCGAGAGGTGCGTCTCGACGCCGGGGAACTTCTCGAACGCGAACCGCGGCCACTTGACGACCACGTAGTCGAGCATCGGCTCGAAGCTCGCCGGCGTGCGCTTGGTGATGTCGTTGTCGATCTCGTCGAGCCGGTAGCCGACGGCGAGCCGCGCGGCGATCTTGGCGATCGGGAACCCGGTCGCCTTCGACGCGAGCGCCGACGAGCGCGACACGCGCGGGTTCATCTCGATCACGACGACCTCGTCGGTCGCCGGGTTGACCGCGAACTGCACGTTCGAGCCGCCGGTCTCGACCCCGACCGCCCGGATCACCGCGATCGCCTGGTCGCGCAGCAGCTGGTACTGGCGGTCGGTGAGCGTCTGCTGCGGCGCGACGGTCACCGAGTCGCCGGTGTGGACGCCCATCGGGTCGACGTTCTCGATCGAGCACACGATCACGACGTTGTCCGCGCCGTCGCGCATGACCTCGAGCTCGAACTCGCCCCAGCCGAGCACGGACTCGTCGATCAGCACCTGCCCGATCGGGGAAGCGGCCAGGCCGCCTTCGACGATCCGCGTCGAGGTCCTCCTCGCTGCGCACGATCCCGCCGCCGCGGCCGCCGAGCGTGAACGCCGGCCGGACGATCAGCGGCAGTCCGAACGCGTCGAGTGCCGCGCGCGCCTCGCCGACGTTGGTGGCGATCGTGTTGCGCGCGGTCCGCAGGCCGGCCGCGCTGCATCGTCGCGTCGAACAGCTCGCGGTCCTCGGCGCGGTTGATCGCGTCGTAGGTCGCGCCGATCAGCTCGACGCCGAAGCGCTCGAGCGTGCCGTCCTCGTGCAGCGTCTTGGCGAGGTTGAGCGCGGTCTGGCCGCCGAGCGTGGGCAGCAGCGCATCCGGCCGCTCGCGCTCGATCACCTGAGTGACCGGTCCGGGCAGCAGCGGCTCGACGTAGGTCGCGGTCGCGAACTCCGGGTCGGTCATGATCGTCGCCGGGTTGGAGTTGACGAGGACGACCTCGTAGCCCTCCTCCAGCAGCACCTTGCAGGCCTGCGCGCCCGAGTAGTCGAACTCGGCGGCCTGGCCGATGACGATCGGCCCGGAGCCGAGCACGAGGATCTTGTGCAGGTCGTCCCTACGCGGCACGGTCGAACTCCCCGATGAAGGCGTCGAACAGGCCGAGCGAGTCGTTCGGCCCCGGGCCGGCCTCCGGGTGGTACTGGACGCAGGCGGCCGGGACGTCGAGCAGCCGGAACCCCTCGACCGTGCCGTCGTAGAGGTTCACGTGCGTGAGCTCGGCGGCGCCGAGGTCGGACTCGATCCGGCGGCCGGCCTCCCCGCGCCACCGCGAAGCCGTGGTTCTGCGAGGTGATCGCGATGTGCCCGGTCGCGAGGTCCTTGACCGGGTGGTTGGCGCCGCGGTGGCCGAACGGGAGCTTGAACGTCTCCAGCCCGGCCGCGCGGGACAGCAGCTGGTGGCCGAGGCAGATGCCGAACACCGGCTTGCGCACCAGCAGCGCGCGGATCGTCTCGACGATGTAGTCGAGCGCCGCCGGGTCGCCGGGGCCGGGCACGAGGAAGAACCCGTCGGGGTCGCGCGCCAGCAGCTCGTCGGCGGGCGTCGTGCACGGGTACAGCTCGAGCTGCACGCCGCGCTGCACGAAGTTGCGCACGATCGAGCGCTTGATGCCGGTGTCGAGCGCGACGATGCGCAATCTGCCGCCCTCGCCCTCGATCTTTGGTTGCGCCAGCGTCACCTCGCGCGCGAGGTCTCGACCGATCATCGAGGGCTCGGCGAGCACGAGCTCGCGCGCCTCGGCCGCCGGCATGTCGCCGGGGAAGATCCCGCCGCGCATCGCGCCCGCCGAGCGGATGTGCCGGACGAGCGCGCGCGTGTCGACGCCGGCGATCCCCGGGACGCCGTTGGCGGCCAGCCAGTCGAGCCAGCCCTGGTCGGCGCCGGGCGCGTCGGTGGTGTTGACCGCCTCGCGCATGATCGCCCCGGCCGCGTGGATGCGGTCGGACTCGTAGGCGCCCGCGCTGACCCCGTAGTTGCCGACGTGCGCCGTGGTGAAGGTGATGATCTGGCGCGCGAAGCTCGGGTCGGTCATCGACTCCTGGTAGCCCGACATGCCGGTCGTGAACACCACCTCGCCGGTCACGTGGCGACGCGCGCCGACGGCGTCGCCGTCGAAGCGCTCGCCGTCCTCGAGCAGGACGTAGGCGCTCATGCCACCACGCTGAACGCGCGCTCCCGGTAGGCCACGCCGCCCGCGGCGACGGTGGCGAGCACGCGCCCGCGCAGGGTCCGCCCGGCGAAGCAGCAGTTCTCCGCGCGGCTCTCGTAGCCGTGCTCGCCGACCTCCCACTCCGCCTCCAGGTCCACGAGGCAGAGGTCCGCCGGGCCGCCCACCGCGACCGCCGGCAGCGGCAGGTCGAGCAGCGCGGCGCCCGCCGACAGCTTCTCGACGATCAGCGCGAGCGGCAGCACGCCGGACAGCACGAGCTCGGTGTAGACCGCGGCGAACGCCGTCTCGAGCCCGGTCGTGCCCATCGGCGCCTCCTCGAACGGCACCTCCTTCTCCTCGCGCGCGTGCGGCGCGTGGTCGGTGGCGATGCAGTCGATCGTGCCGTCGCGCAGGCCCTCGATCAGCGCCTGGCGGTCCGTCTCGGCGCGCAGCGGCGGGTTCATCTTCAGCCGCGTGTCGAGGTGCTCCAGCAGCGCCTCGTCGGTGAGCGTGAGGTGGTGCGGCGAGGCCTCGCACGTGATCCGCACGCCGCTCGCCTTGGCGGCCGCGACCGCCTCGACCGACTCGCGCGCGCTGAGGTGCTGGATGTGGATGCGGCCGCCCTCGTAACCGGCGAGCGCCGCGTCGCGGGCGATCAGCGTCGACTCGGAGACCGACGGGATGCCGGCCAGCCCGAGCCGCGCCGACACCTCGCCCTCGTGCATGACGCCGCGGCCCGACAGCGTCGGGTCCTCCTCGTGCAGGCGCGAGGACCCCGCCGGCCAGCCGCTGGTACTGCAGCGCCTTGCGCAGGATGCCGGCCCGGTGCACGGGCTTGCCGTCGTCGGTGAACCCGAGCGCGCCGGCGTCGCGCAGCTCGGCCATCTCGGTCAGCGCCTCGCCGGCCAGCCCACGCGTGACCGAGGCCAGGAAGCCGACCGGCACGCGCGCCTCGCGCCGCGCTGGCGCGCGCAGCGAGCGCAGCACCGGCGCGGAGTCGACCACCGGGTCGGTGTTCGGCATCGCCACCACGGCGACGTAGCCGCCGGCCGCGGCGGCGCGGGTGCCGGAGTCGAGGTCCTCCTTGTGCTCCTGCCCGGGCGTGCGCAGGTGCACGTGCGGGTCGACGAAGCCCGGGAACAGGTGCCGGCCCTCGCCGTCGATCACCTCGACGCCGTCGGCGGGCAGCGTGCCGGGCGCGCCGAGCTCGGCGATCTCGCCGCCGCGCACGAGCACGTCGTGCGGCGCGTCGATCCCGCTGCGCGGGTCGAGCACGTGGGCGCCGCGGATCAGCAGGTCGGCGGGCGGCGTCGGCCGTGCGTCGAGCGCGCTCATGCCGGCACCGGCGCCGAGATCGTGTCCGGCGCCCTGCGGGGCGCCGCGGCCCGCCAGGCACTCGTAGAGCACCGCCATGCGGACGACGACGCCGGCGGCGACCTGCTGGCCGATGACCGCCTGCGGCGAGTCGATCACCTCGGCGGCGAGCTCGACGCCGCGGTTGACCGGGCCGGGGTGCATGAGCACCTGGCGCGCGCCGAGCCGGCGGCCGTCGATCTGGTAGCGGGCGGCGTACTCGCGGATCGACGGGACGAAGCGAGTCGGTCATCCGCTCGTTCTGCATCCGCAGCGCGTACACGACGTCGGCCTCGCCGAGCCGGTCGAGCGTGTACTCGACCTCGCAGCCGAGCGTCTCGATCCCGCGCGGGATCAGCGTCGGCGGCCCGCACACGGTGACGTCCGCGCCCATCATCGGTGAAGGCGAGGATGTTCGAGCGCGCGACGCGCGAGTGCATGACGTCGCCGACGATCCAGATGTTCGCGCCGTCGAGCGCGCCGATCCGCTCGCGCAGCGTGTAGACGTCGAGCAGCGCCTGCGTCGGGTGCTCGTGCTTGCCGTCGCCGGCGTTGACGACGCTGGCGTCGGTCCAGCCGGCGACCAGGTGCGGCGGCGCCGACGTGCGGGGAGCGGATGACGATCAGGTCCGGCCGGTAGGCCGACAGCGTCTGCGACGGTGTCCTTGAGCGACTCGCCCTTCTCGACGCTCGAGCCGCTGGAGGACGAAGTTCATGACGTCGGCGCTGAGCGCCTTGGCGGCGAGCTCGAAGCTCGAGCGCGTGCGCGTCGACGCCTCGTAGAAGAGGTTGAGCACGCGGCGGCCGCGCAGCGCGGGCACCTTCTTGATCTCGCGCTCGGAGACCTCGGTGAACGACTTCGCGCGGTCCAGGATGCGCTCGATCCCGGCGCGGTCGAGGTCCTCGATCGAAAGCAGATGCCTCATGCCAGCGCCTCCTGGAGCGTGACGATGGTGACCTCGTCGATGCCGTCGAGCTCGGCGACGCGGACGTTGACGCGCTCGGTGCGGGCCGTGGGCAGGTTCTTGCCGACGTAGTCGGGGCGGATCGGGAGCTCGCGGTGGCCGCGGTCGGCCAGGACGGCGAGCTGGACGCGGGCGGGGCGCCCGTAGTCGAACAGCGCCTCGATCCCGGCGCGCGCGGTGCGGCCGGTGTAGAGCACGTCGTCGACGAGGACGACCGTGTAGTCCTCGAGCCGGAACGGCAGGTGCGAGGCGTGGACCGCGGGGTCGGCCGCTCGCGTGGCGAGGTCGTCGCGGTAGAAGGCGATGTCGATGTCGCCGAGCGGGACCTCCTCTTCCAGCAGGTCGCAGACGAGCTGGTGCAGGCGGTTGGCGAGGTGCGCTCCGCGGCGGTGGATGCCGACGAGCGCGACGGGTTCGCCGGCGTTCTTCTCGACGATCTCGTGCGCGATGCGTACGAGCGTCCGGCGGACGTCGTCCTCGTCGAGGACGACACTGGCGTGCGTCATGCGGGTTCCTTCCTGGCCTCACGGGACCGGGTTAAAGGGACGCGGTGGAACTTAGCAGCGGGCCCGGACGCGGCGGCCACCCGGCCGCATTGGGGCAACCAGCCAACTGCGCATCTAGGGAGTCCAGGCGGCCGCGGCGGGAGATCATCTGGATACCACGCATACGGTGGTACATACCGCCACCAAGGCGCAAAAGCGGTGCAGATTGGCCCGGCCGACTCGGGCGCCCACCCAGCCGCAGTACCGATGGCGCCGCGAGGCGGGGCCGGGTCAGCGCAGCGCGATGACGCGATCGGCCGGCCGCGGCTCGCTCGACCCCTCGGCGTCGCTCAGCCAGCCGGACTCGCCGGCGAACCGCCAGCGCACCTGCACGCGCTTGCCGTCCTCGAACCACTCGTGGCGCTCGATCGGCCGGCCGAGCTGCTGCAGGTACCAGCGGGCCGCTTCGGCGGCGCACGACTCGGGCGTGCCGGCCGCGCCCAGCCCGCCGACCGACGCGACCTGGTTGGCGTACACGCCGGAGCCGTCGAACTCGGCGCGGAACGAGGCGACGACGCTCCCCTCGTCGGCGTCGCAGAGGTCGACGTAGGTGGTCAGCACGCCGTCGATCAGGAACGCGCCCGAGCTCTGTGGGGCGACGTCGGGCGGCCAGTCGCGCGCGTGCTCGCGCAGCGCGCCCAGGAAGCGATCGTGCACGCCGTTGCACGCGTCGACCATGCCGAACCAGGCGCTCATGACGCCCCCGCCGGCTCGGGCTCGCGCTCGGGCTTGACGATCTCCGGCTCGCCGCGCTCGGGGAACGGCACCGAGATCTCGTCGAAGTCGCGCGGCACGACGGTGTTGGCGAACACCGCGCGCGCCTCCTCGCGGATGTCGCGCGGGAAGTAGCGGGTCGAGAGATGGGTGAGCGCGAGCAGCCGCACACCGGCATCGCGGGCGATCTCGGCCGCCTGCTGCGCGGTCGAGTGCGCGGTCTCGCGCGCGCGTGCGCGCTCGTCCTCCATGAACGTCGCCTCGTGCACGAGCACGTCGGCGCCGTGGGCGAACACCTCCACCGCCTGGCACGGCGACGTGTCGCCGGAGAGCACGATCCGGCGGCCGCTGCGGGTCTCGCCCATCACCTGCTCCGGCCGCACGCCGTTGACGGTCTCGCCGCGTTGCAGGCGCCCGAAGGCGGGGCCGTCGGGGACGCCGAGCGCGCGTGCCGCGTCGACGTCGAACCGGCCCGGCCGGTCGTCCTCGATGAACGCGTACCCGTAGGCCTCGACCCGGTGGTTGACCGGGAACGGGCTGATCAGGAACGTGCCGAAGCGGATCTCGGCGTGCGGCTCGAGGTCGACGAGCTCGAGCGGGTAGCCGGTGCGCCCGATCACCGGGCGCAGCCCGGCGAACAGCTGCCGCAGCCCGGGCGGACCGTGAATCGTCAGCGGCCGGTCGCGCCCGCGCAGGTCGAACGTCTTGACCATGCCGATCAGCCCGAGCCAGTGGTCGAGGTGGAAGTGCGTGATGAAGATCGCGCCGACGTCGGGCAGCCCGACCGAGCGCAGCAGCTGCTGCTGGGTGCCCTCCCCGCAGTCGAAGAGGATCCGCTCGCCGCCGGCCCGCAACAGGAGTGCCGGGAGTCCCCGTCGCGCAGTGGGGACGGATCCGGCGGTACCGGCGAAGAAGAGCGACACGTCCATGGCCGCTGACGAGGTTAGAGAGGTGCGGGGACGCGCTGTTCACGACGCGTCAGCAGCCAGGCGCCCGCAGCCGCGACGACGGCCGCCTCGAGCACCAGCAGCACGTGGTAGTCGACGAACGCGACGAGCACGGCGCCGAGCGCGATCGACACCGTCTGCGGCGTGTTCACCAGCACCTCCACGGCGGAATACGTGCGCCCCTGCAGCGTGCCGGGCGTCAGCCGCTGCAGGAGCGTGAACAGCGCGACGACGATCAGCGGGATGCCGATGCCGAACAGCACGATGCCGGGCAGCACGACCGCGAGGCTCGAGCCCGTCAGGAGCGTCACGCCGAGGCTGAACACGAGCATCCCGACCGCCGCCACGTGGCCCTCGCCGAGGCGCCGCACGAGCGCGGCGGCGGACGCGGCGCCCACCACGGCGCCGACACCCTGCACCGCGATCAGCACGCCGACGAAGCTCGGGTCGCGATGGAGGCCGCGGCCGGCGACCTCGAAGGTCAGCGTCTCGGAGAAGCCGATCACGAGCAGCGCCGCGCCGGCTGCGATGGTGACCTGGCGCAGCGGGATCGTGTCGCGCAGGTGCCGCGCGCCGTCGGTGATCCCGGCGAGCAGGTGACCGGACCGCGGCTCCGGCGCGGGCTCGACCACCCGCATCATCGCCAGCAGGGCGGCGGCGATCACGAACGTCGCGACGTCGAGCAGCGCGACCGAGGCGCCGCCGGCGACCGTGAACAGCCCGGCGCCCGCGAGCGGCGCGAACAGGCGCAGTGCTTCGCGCGCGGTCTGCATCACGCCGTTGGCGTCGGCGAGCTCGTCCTCCGGCACCAGCGTCGCCAGCAGGCCCGACAGCCCGGCGCCGAGCACGGTGAACGAGAACCCGTACGCGAGCGTGACCGCGTAGATGATCCAGACGTCGCCGCGGTCGTGCACGAGCAGCAGTGGGAGCACGGCCGCGGCGGTCGCGAGGTTGGTGACGATCAGCAACGGGCGCCGCCGCACCCGATCGGCGAGCAGGCCCGACAGCGGCGCGAACAGCCCGGGCGCGGTGATGCCGAAGATGACCATGCCCGCGGCCGCGCTGCTGCCGGTGAGCGTCTTCGCCCAGACGGCGAGGGCCAGCCACAGCGCGGTGTCGCCGAACATCGACAGCGTCTGGGCCGCGACGTACAGCCGCATGTCGCGGCGTGCCAGGACGCGGCGCATCAGCTCGGGACGCGGTAGTAGAAGCTGACGTGCTCGACCGCCTGCGACCCCTCGGGGCGCTTCGACGGATCGCCGATCCGCTCGCGGAACGGGTCGCACAGCGCGAGCATGGCGTCGTTGAACGCCTTCATCTCCGCGGGCGTCACGTACAGCGTGAACTGGTCCATGCCGGTGACGCGGCGCCACTCCTCCGGCATCGCCCCGCGCTGATCGAGCCCCGCGCGGGCGCGCGCGAACCAGCGCTCGCGGAAGACATTCGCCAGCGTCGTGGCGGCCAGCGCGGTCTCCGCGTCCTCCTGCACGTCGGTGAAGCGCATGCCGGTGTGCACGGTCCGCCACGGCCGCTGCCGGCCGGTGCCGCCCTCGGCCTCCTCCACGAACCCGTACTTGGCGAGCTGGCGCAGGTGGAACGAGCAGTTCGACGGGCTCTCGCCGACCCGCTCGGCCGCCTCGGTGGCGGTGAGCGTCCCGGCGTCGTTGAGCGCCTCCATCAGCGCGAGCCGCACCGGATGCGCCATCGCCCGCATGGCGCGCGGATCGGTGAGTTCCCGCGGTTCGTCGAAAGCCATGTTTCGAAAGCTAGCTTTCGAAAGAAGTGTTGTCAAGGCGTGGAGTGAACTCAACGCCGCCGGGTTGCGGGCGCGTTGCCGCTCGGGTGTTATTCGAGCCGGGTCGAAATGGGTGGCAGGTCGCCGCCGCCCGTGTCGGACCGGCGCAGGGCCCCGCCTTCATGACGGGGCCCTTCTGCCGTTAGACGGCCGATCCCACGACCATCTAGTGCAGGAGCTCGAACAGGTGCCGGGCGGCCACGGCGGTCCCGGTGAAGTCCGAGAACACGCCGTCGATCCCCAGCGCGTAGAACTGCAGGTACTCCTCGAGCGAGTTGTCGTAGTCGCTGAGGAGCCGCTTGCGCTCGTCGCGGAACGTCCACGTGTGGCTCTTCAGCCCGTGACGATGCGCGCGCTGGATCAGGTCCGTCGGCGGCCACGCCTTGCGGTCCGCCTCGTCGATCTGCCCGTCGCCGTTCTCGTCGCCGACCGTGCCGTCGCCGTTGCTGTCGACCGCGGCCGAGCTGACGATGTAGCGCTTCCACGGCGAGATCACGTCCGCGTACTTCGCGATCTCCGCGAGGCCGGCATCCGTCGCGAAGAAGCCGAACGTGCGCGCGAGCAGCTTCGGGTCGCCCGACACGGTCCAGTCGTACGGGCGGTCGAACGGGGCCGTGTAGTCGAGGCCGCCGTCCGGGTTGACGTCGTTGGCGTCGACGAGCTGGACGAGCGGCAACGGCGTCATCTTGTTGAGCTGCTTGAGGTTCGACTGCTCGAAGCTCTGGATGAACACCGCCGCGCCCTTGTGGTCGAGGCCGTGGTGCTTGAGCGTGGCGACGAGCTTGGCCTCGAGCGGGAGGCCGTGCGACCGGTGGTAGGTCGGGTGCTTCGTCTCCGGATACACGCCGATCGTCCTGTGCCGCCGGCGCTCGTTGCGAGCCACGAGGTCGAGGATCTCGTCGAACGTCGGGATCTGGAACTTGCCATCCCTCCCCGATCCGATAGTGGAGAACCGACCCTAATCGAGCTCGACGAGCGCGAAAGTGACCCGTCCGTGATCGACGGTCGCGACACCCATCGTGTGGTGCGGCGCCCGGCGGCGCTCGGTCGGCGAGCCCGGGTTGAAGATCGTGAAGCCGGCGTCGGCTTCGAGCAGCGGGATGTGCGAGTGGCCGAACACGACGGCGTCAGCGTCCGGGAAGCGGTTGCGGAGCCTGTGCAGGCGGCGGTCGGACGGGCCGGCGTCGTGCACCATCGCGATCCGCACATCCTCGGCGTTGACGATGCACGTCAGCGGCAGGCGGGCCTGCAGCTCGGCGGAGTCGACGTTGCCGCGCACCGCGTACACGGGCGGGCCGAGCTCCTGCAGGTCCTCGAGCACCGACAACTCCATGAAGTCGCCGGCGTGCAGGATCAGGTCGGCGGCGCGGAGCTGCTCGACGCAGGCGGGCGGGAGCGCGCGGCCGCCGCGCGGCATGTGCGTGTCACTGATGATCGCGAGCCGCACGCTCGATCAGGTCGGCGGCGGTCACCGTCCCGGGGATCGCCGCGAGCCGGTGCGCGACCGCTTCGAGCCGCTGCGCGAGCGCTTGGTCGGCGAGCAGGCGGTCGATCGCTCCGGTGAGCTCCTCGGGCGCGTGCGCGTAGGTGTCCAGGCGGACGCCGAAGCCGGTCTCGTCCAGTCGCTGGGCGTTGTCGTACTGGTCCCAGAACAGCGGCAGGATCACGGTCGGCTTGCCGAAACGGAGGCATTCCGTGACGGTGTTGTTGCCGCCGTGCGTGATCACGAGGTCGACGTGCGGGAGGATCGAGACCTGCGGCAGGAACTCCTGGCCGGTCATGTTCGGCGCGAGCTCGAGCTGGTCGTGCTGCGGGCCCTTGGAGACGACGATCCGCGCCGGCACGTCGGCGAGCGTGCCGATCAGCGTGCGCATCAGGTCGACGTCGCCGGAGCCGAGCGAGCCGAGGCTGAGGTAGATCAGCGGGCCGTCACCGGCCGGGGGCTGCCACGGCGCGTCGGTCTCGCGGACGCTGGCCTGAAGGTTGTGCCACGTGTCGTCGAGCGTGGTCGCGCGGGAGTAGTCGACCTCGTCGGGATACAGGTACAGGTTCAGGTACGGGCTCGTGTGCATGAACTCGTACCGCGGCAGGCCGGGAGCGCCGCGGTCGCGGCAGAACGCGTCGAAGTCGGCGTGCAGGTCCGCGTGCGTGCGCGCGTACTCGTCGCGGAACTCGTCCCAGCCGGCCTTGTCGGCCGCCGGGTAGCCGGAGAACGTCGGCGGCACGTCCGGGTCCTTGATCTCGGCCGGGTTGCAGGACACGATCCGCACCCACGTGCGCCCGCACGCCGGCAGCGCGGGGAAGCTCACGACGTTGTCCTCGACGATCACGTCCGGCTGGACCTCGTCGATGATCTCGCGGAGCCGCTCGTCCACGTACTTCGAGCCGTCGACCAGCGCCTGGAACGTCGGGGCGATGAACTCGCCGAGCTGCTCGATCGTCGGCTTGCGGAACACCGGCGCCGTCTCGCGGATGAAGTCCTTCCAGAACTGCCCGGGCTCCTCCTCCTGCTCGGGCGCCGGCCCGAGCCGCATCAGCCGCTCCTCGAACCCCTGCGCTTCGAGCGTGCCGGCGAACGATTCCTCGACGATGAAGACCACGCGGTGGCCGCGGCGCCGCAGCACGTCGCCGATCCCGACGCAGTTGTTCGTCGGCCCGTACGCGCCCTCGGGGAAGAAGACGATCGTGCTCACGCGCGCGCACGGTAACCGACCTCAGCCGGCGTAGCCATAGCGGCGGCACGTCGGGCAGTCGGCCGCGGCGACCCGTCGCGGCTGCCGGCCTTGCATCGCGAGCGCGACCTGCACGTAGCGCCACACCGCCCACAGGGGACGGTCGCCGCCGGCCGGTCGCTCAAGTGCGGGCGCTCGGTCCCACAGCGCCACGACCTCCCCGCCCTGGTGCGCGGCGCGGTACCGGATCCCGTCGAGGTGCCGGTACTGCTCGTAGATCCGCCTCCCCCAGCGCTGTGTGAGGGGGCGCGGCTCGTCGCCCCACGCGAGCGTGCCGACCGCCCCGACGGCGAGCGCGCCGTCCGCGCGCAGATCGAGGAGGTCGATCGCCGCTCGCGGCCGGACCCATACGGCGCGCGCGTGCGGACAGATCGCGACCTGCGGCCACTGGCCCGAGTACGCCTCGGCCAGCCCGATGCGGAGGTCGCCCGCCAGGTACAGCACGCCGCGTCCGTCGGGGCCTTCGCGAGGTTGCCGCTGACGGTCCCGCACGTGCGGGTCGAATCGGTGGAGCGGGCCGAACGTGCGGGCCGCCATGGCGTCGCGGGTCGGATGCTCGTGGTAGACGCGCACGAGCGGAACCGATACGAGCCATCGTGTGCGTGGCGGGTCCGCCGGCAGCGTGGCGGGCGGCGCGGCGAGCCGCGCTACCACGCTTCGGCAGACAGGGCGTGCGCCGCGGCCAGGACTCGCGCCACCCCGCCGCGTCGCACCAGCACGTCGGCCGGCGACGCGCCGTCGAGATCCGCCGACGGCGTCGTGGCCCAGATCGTCAGCGCCAACGGCGTTCCCGGATACGCGTCGATCACCTCGCCGAGGCCCGGCCGGACGCCGTCCTCATAGAACTGCCAGGCCGGAAACCAGCGCGTCCGGCCGCGGCTCAGCGCCACGAGCGCCCGGGCTGCGAGTCGTTTGGAGACGGCCTGCGGGGAGATGCCGAGCCGGTGCGCGGCCTCCTCACGGCTCAGCGCGCCGTCAAGCGCGACGGTGAGCGCGTCGTTCACGGCTGTCTGGCCGGCACCGCGAGCCGCCACGACCTCGTCGTCACTGGGCGGCGCCCCCCACAGCGACTCGTCGAGCTCGTGCGGCGCGCCGGCGGCGGCTGAGCGCGCCAGTGCATCCTCGATCGCCGCGAGCACCACCGCCGCCGTGTCGCCGTCAAGCAACTCGGATGCCAGCGCCGTCACGGTGATCGGCTCGCTGCCGAACTGCCGGCGCAGCTCACCAGCGAGACGGGCGACCTCGGGACTCCACGTAGGCGCGGGCATGGATCAACGGTAGCGGTGTAGCGCAACTCAGGCAACCTCCGCAACCGGCTCTCCCGACGTCCGTCAACGCCCCAGAGCCGCTCGCTACGATCCTTCGGCCGTTGCGCCCGTAGCTCAGTGGATAGAGCGCTCGCCTCCGGAGCGAGAGGTCGCAGGTTCGAATCCTGCCGGGCGCGCTACTTCAGGCCGCCCGCGCGAGCGCCCAGGGCTGCTGGTGGGCCCAGGCGACGATGTCGCGCGGCGCCCAGCCGAGCGCCTCCTGCGCCGGGGTCGGGTCGGGGACCGGTGCCGGCGGGGCCTCGGCGAGCGTCGCGTAGAACGCGGCCGTGCCCTCGGCGGCATGGTCGCCGAGGTATGGGCGGAGCATGTCCGCGAACGCGGCCGGCGTGATCGCCGACCAGTGGACGGGGCGCCCGGTCGCCTCGTCGAGCGCGAAGGCGATCTCCTGTCCGGTGGTCGGGACACCGGGGAGCGCGAACCAGCCGCCGACCTCGTCGGCGATCGCGGTCTCGATCGCGCCCGCGACGTCCGCCAGCGCGACCCACGGGATCGGCGCGTCGAGCGGGAGCGGGTAGGCGACGACGCCCTCTTCCACGATCCGCGGAGCCGACCACGGGGCGCTGAGGTTGTCCATGTAGATCGTCGGCTGGAGCACGGTCACGCGCGCGACGTCGGCGCACGCGGCGACGTGCCGGGCGTCGAGGTAGGGCACGCCGATCTGGACCGGCGGGAGCATGCAGCTCGCGTTGATCACCAGGTGGTCGACGCCGGCGGCTTCGGCGGCGCGGGCCGCGTTCTCGGCCAAGGCGAGCGCGCGCTCGTCGTACACGAGCGGGAGCTGGAGCACGACGGCGTCGCTGCCGGTGTACGCCGCGACGAGCGATGCGCGGTCGGTCAGGTCGGCGCCGGTGGCGCGACTGAGCGGGCGGACGGCATGGCCGGAGCGGGCGAGCTGGGCGGCGACCGGTGCGCCCTGGAGCCCGGTCGCGCCGTGGACGGCGATGGTCTTGGTGGTAGGCATGCCGTCCTTTTAGTACCGGATCGGAACTAGTACCCAGAAGGGGATGTAGTATCCGCTACGGAACCATGGCCGCCGAGATGAACACCCGTGCGACCGCCGGCTGCCCGATCGAGCGCGCGCTGCTCGTGCTCGACGGCAAGTGGTCGACGCTGATCATCCGCGAGCTGCTGAGCGGCCCCAAGCGGTTCGGCGAGCTGCGGGCGGCGCTCGCGATCGGCAGCCCGAAGACGCTGACCGAGCGGCTGCGCATCCTCGAGCACCAGGGCGTGCTCACGCGCACGGTGTACGCGGAGGTCCCGCCGCGCGTCGTCTACGAGCTCACCGAGCGCGGGCGCAGCTTCCGGTCGGTGCTCGAGGCGATGGCCGCCTGGGGCGACGCCGACCTCGAGCTCGAAGAAGCTGCCGCTTAGCGGACGCGCAGGGCGACGGTGGCGCGGGCGAGCGTCCGGTGGCCGCCGCGCGCGAGCCGGCGCTGGTAGCGGAGCCGGATCTTCGTCGTGCCCACTCGCTTCCCGACGACGCGGGCCGTTCCCCCGCCGCGCACCACGAGGCGTGCGATGCGCTTGTCGGCGACGCGCATGACCACGCGGTTGAGCGGGTTGGCAAGCGCGACGCGGACGCCGCGCGCGGTCGTCACCCACGCCTGCAGCGATGCGCGGCCGCCCGCGCGCACGCCCAGCGCTCGCGTGCTGGGCCGGAGCCGGTACGGCGCGACACCGGACGGGACGCTCTCGTCGCTCGTGGATTGGTGGATGCGCAGGCCCGGCCGGCCGAGGACGAGCTTCTTGGTGAACCGCATACGATCGGTGTAGAGGCGGCGCTGCGGGTCGGTGGCCGTCGGCCGGCCGTGGTGGACGTAGAACAGCTGGCGTCCGTCTGGCGAGAGCTCGATGTCGCCGTGACCGGTCGAGAACATGCCGATCTTCGCGTGCTGCTGCAGGATCGGGTTCTCCGGCGCCTTGCTCCACGGGCCGAGCGGGCTATCGGCGACCGCATAGCCGACGCCGTAGGCCGGCGTCTCCCAGTTGTTGGCCGAGTAGGTCAGGTAGTAGGTCGTGCGGCCGCCGCTGCGGTGGGCGAACGTCGTCGACCCCTCCTCCCAGCGGCGGTCCTTCTTCTCGCCGCCGCTCTTGGCGTAGTCGTCGACGTCGGCGTTCTCCCACGCCTGCTTGTCGTCGTCGTAGCTGAGGATCTGCGCGTACTTGTCGCGGCGCGGGCCGGCCGGGCCACCGGTGCCGCCCGCGGTGCCCCGGTACGAGCTCGCGATGCGCGGCATGGTCCGGCCCTTGGGGTCGTTCCACCAGGCGTCGTCCAGCGGCACGGCGATGATGTCGGACTCCTCGATGTACTTGCCGAGGTCGCTGTCCCAGTTCCAGTTGCGGTACGCGTTGCGCGAAACGTAGAGGTACTTGCGGCCGTTCGGCGCGAAGAAGACGTTGGGGTCGATCGTCGGGATGTAGGTGCCCAGCGGCGCCTGCTGGCCTTCGGTGAGCGTGGCCGGCGGCTTCTTCTGGTCGGGCCCCATGATCACGTTGACGTCGTGGTAGTCGGGGTCGTACGGATTCCAGTCGAGCGGTCTCGCCGCGATGTTCCGGAACGGTCCTTCCGGCGAGCGCGACACCGCGACGCCGATCTTCGACGGCTCCTCGAAGTCCGCGAAGCCGAACCAGCGCTGCTTGTTCGCGTCCGAGCGCGCCGCGTAGAAGAGGAAGTAGAGGCCGGTCCGCGGGTTCGCGTACACCTCCGGGGCCCAGAACCAGTCGTTCCCCCACTGTTTGGGATCGCCCTGACGCAGCGCGCCTCCCGGGAGCTTCTCCCAGGTCACCAGATCGGCCGAGCGGTAGACGGCGTAGTACCAGTCGGGGTCGGCGCCCTCGGTCGAGTACGCGTAGTAGAAGCCGCTCGCCGGGTCATGCAGCACGTAGGGGTCGGCGGCCGGCAGCGCGCCGTTGTTGTAGTACGTCGCCAGCGGCCGTGCCGCGGCGGCGGAGGTGACGGTGAGCGCCAGCAAGACGGTGGTGACCGCGACGATCGTGCGCACGCTGATGTGTTACCCCGCCGCGCTACCGCTCATCCTCGCCAAGCACGCGAATGCCCAGCGCATGCGCGAGCAGCGAGGCATTGCCCACGACGTCGGCCCACGGCATCGCCGCGCCGCGCAGGCGTTCGGCGCCGGCCAGCCCGTCGAGCGTGCACGAACGCAGCTCGCAGCCGTCGATGCGGACCCCGGCCATGTCGGCCTCGGTGAGGTCGCAGTGGTCGAAGCGGACAGAGCGCAGCAGCGCCTCACGGAACTCGGCCTGAGCGAGCAGGCAGCCGTCGAACGTCACACGGTCGAACGTCGTGCCCGCGAACGTCGCGAGGTCGATCCGGCAGTCGCGGAACACGACATCGGTGATCCGCCCGCGGGTCCACTCGACGCCGGTGAGGCGGACGCCGGCGAAGACGACGCGGCTCAACGTCAGCTCGCGCGCCACGAGGTTGGCGAGGTTGCCGCGCTCGACGACGGTGTCGACCAGCTGCCAGCCGCGCTCGCGACCGCCGGCGAGGTCGGCGTCGACGAGACGATGCGTCTCCTCGTCCTCGCGCGGTGGCAGCGGCGACCTCATACCCCCGCGCATGATGGCGACCCATCGGCGCCGGGCCTCCTCCCCAGGAGCCCGGCGCCGGGTCTAGCGCAAGTCGACGGTCGCCTCGGCGACCTTCAGCAGCAGGCTGTGGAGCTCGTCGCGCTCGTCGTCGTCGAGCACGCCGAACGTGCGATCGTTCTCCATCTCGGCGATCTGCAGCACGCGCGCGACCGCGACGCGGCCCTTGCCGGTCAGGTGGATCGCCTGCACGCGGCGGTCGGCATCGCTGCGGCGGCGCTCGGCGAGGCCGAGCTGCTCCAGATCATCCACGAGCAGGACCATCGGGCTCTTGTCGATCCGCAGCCGCCGGCACAGCTCGCGCTGCGACATCGGGCCCTCGGCGTCGATCACGGCGAGCACCGACGCGTGCTTGGTGCGGATTCGCTGATCGGCCAGCGCGCGCTCGAAGCGCTCGGTCGCGTGCTCCGCGATGAACGCCGTGAGGTATCCCGGCCAGTGCGAGAGCGACTCGGGAAGCGACGATGCGGAGGCGACGGACACACGCGAATCGTACTGCATCGAGATCGTCTTGACTACAGACCATCTTCATGTCAGACTTTCCCCCGCAGTGCTCGAAGCTCTTGACTGGGCGACGCAGGAGGAGACACAGGGGATCCACAAGATCCTCCTGTCGGTCGACGGCTCCGCCAACGACTGGCCCGCCCTCGACCGCGCGATCGAGCTCGCCGTCGAGCACTGCGCGGTGCTCTCGATCGTGGCCGTGATCCCCGATCCCAAGCTCTACACGGGCTTCGGGATGATGGTCCTCCCCTGCTCTCCGGACACGCTCAAGCGCGACGCCGAGCGCGAGATGATGCGGCTGCTGGCCGCCGCGCGCGACGAGGTGCCGGCCAACGTGTCGCTGACCACGCGCGTCCTGCACGGCCGCCCGGGCCGCACGCTGGCGAACCTCGTCGACGAGTGCGGCTACGACCTCGTCATCGTCGGCGGTCGCCGTCCCTGCCGGCGGCTGCGGCGCCGCGCGACCTGTGAAGTGATCCGGTAAGAAGTCGGGTCGCGGCGACGCGAACCCAGGGATGTCGGCATTGGCCGAGGACACACGCACCCTGTCGATCGACGCCCTGCGCGCAGGGCGCGACGACGCGATGGCCGAGCTCCACGCGCTGCTGCTCAAAGCTGCGCGGTTCGAGCTGCACCGGCGCCGGCGCCTTCCGTACGACGAGGCCGAGGACCTCGCGGCGCAGGCCGCGAACGACGCGATGGTCGCGCTGCTCCGCAAGCTCGACACGTTTCGCGGCCAGAGCCGCTTCACCACCTGGGCCTACAAGTTCGCGCTGCTCGAGGCCGGCGTGAAGGCGCGCCGGCGCGTGTGGCAGGACCGCGAGGTGCCGCTCGACGACCTCCAGCTGCATGACAGCAGGCCGACCGCTCAGCAGACCGTCGAGGACGCCGAGGTCCTCGCCGCAGTGCGCGACGCGATGCGCACGGTCCTGACCGACCACCAGCGCAAGGTGTTCACCGCGCTCGCGCTCAACGGCGTGCCGATCGACGTGCTCGCCGAGCGGCTCGGGAGCACACGCGGGGCGCTCTACAAGACGTTGCACGACGCCCGGCGCAAGCTGCGCGCGGCGATCGGAGGTGAGTCATGAGCCTGCTCGGCCCCACCGGCCCCGAGGTCAGCTGCGAGGAGTGCTTCGAGCATCTCGACGAGTACGTCGAGCGCCGCGGCGTGCCCGGCATGGCCGCGCACCTCGAGGGCTGCCCCGCCTGTCGCGAGGATTACGAGAGCCTGCTCGCGCTCGTAAGAGAAGACGGCGACGGCGCGCAAACGGAGCATGACTGACTCAAATACGGCCGCCCGGCAGGCGTTCCTGATGCTGCGGATCGCCTTCACGGTCGCGCCCATCCTGTTCGGCCTCGACAAGTTCGCCAACGTCCTCACCGACGATTGGACGCGCTACCTGTCAAGTGAGTTCAACAGCGTGCTGCCCGGCGACGCCGACACCGCGATGTCGATCGTCGGCGTGATCGAGATCGTCGCCGGTTGTGTGGTGGCGATCGCGCCGCGCTACGGCAGCCTGCTCGTCGCCGGCTGGCTCGGCGGCATCATCGTCAACCTGCTGCTCGTCGGCGGCTACGGCGACGTTGCGTTGCGCGACTTCGGGCTGATGCTCGGTGCGCTGACGTTGGCGCGACTCGCCTGGTCGGAGGTCGGCAGCACGTCGCGCGCCCAGTCGCGCGTCTTCCATTCGGGGACCGGCGGCTCGGTGCCCGCCGCCGGGACGTAGCGCGAGCGCTCCGCCAGCTCGTAACGGTGGATGTAGCGCGGGCAGTTGGGGAACACCTCGCGCGCCCGCACACGGACGACGAGTTGCGCGCCGGGCCACGTCGGTGCCAGCTCGTCGTCCGGGTCGATGCTCGCGGTCCCGTTCAGGCGCAGCCGGCGGCCGCGCTCGAACGAGATGAACAGGAGTCCGACCTCGCGGTTGACGAGCACGTTGCCGAACGTCCGGAACATGCCGTTGCCGTCATAGGCGGGGAACGCGATCGTGTGCTCGTCGAGCACACGCACGAAGCCCGGATCGCCACCCTTGTACGAGCAGTCCGGCCGGCCCTCCTCGTCAGCCGTGGCGATGAACAGCATGTCCATGCTCTCGATGAACGCGCGGTCGTCGTCGTCGATCCGGTCGCGCTTGCGCTCCTCGAGCCGGTCGGCGAGACGGCGCGAGTCGAAGCGATCCTGCAGGGAGCGGCTGCCCTCGTTGTAGAAGTCGCCTACGCCCATTCCATCGGCTCGTAGCCGCTGGTGCGCGGCGCCGAGACGATCAGCACCGCCGCCGGCTCCTCGCCGTGGTTGACGACCGTGCGCGACAGGTGCGGGTCGAGCCGCGCGAACGTGCCCGCCGGAGCCTCGATCTCGCGGCCGTCGACCACCAGGCTCGGCGACCCCTCGAGCACGAGGAACATCTCCTCCTGGTCGCGCGCGGTCTCGTCGTGCTCCGGTATGCGCTCGCCCGGCGGGATCTCGACGAGGTTCACGCCGAACGAGTCGACCCCGAGCGAGCGGCGGACGAGCAGCCAGTTGCCGGTGCGCTCGAGATCCTCGCGGCGGCGGATGGTGACGCCCTCGAGGTCCATGACGCGCGAGCCTAACGCAGCCGGCGGGTCACGACGTCACGTGCGCCAGGACTCGCGTTCGGCGGCGAGACCCGACGAGCAGCACGTGTACCCGCAGTGCGGGCACGTGGCCTCGCTCGCGGCGTACATCCAGCCGGGGTCGCCGAGGGCGGGATCGGCGTCGAGATCCGGCGTGCCGAGCGCCCACATCTCGAACACCTTCCCGCAGCGCGGGCACTCCGTGGTGAGGCGGTCCGGAGACGCCATGCGCGGACCGTACCTCAGCCGAGCAATGCGCGCAGCTGCCTGTGCACCGCGGGCCGCAGCCACTCGACGTCGTGCTCGCCCGAGCTCAGCACGCTCAGGCGCAGGCCGTCGAGCGCGGCGACCACGAGACGGGTGTCGAGCTCGGGCGTGAGCGTCCCCGACTGCTCCATGGCGCGCTCGCCGAGCGCCTGCAGCTCGCGGCCCCACTGCCGGTGCACCGCGCGCGCCTGCGGCGTCCCGAGCAGCTCGATCTGCAGCCGGTACAGCGCCACGGCGACCTCGCGCTCCGCCGGTGACCTGCTCGAGCAGCCAGTCGGCGAGCTCCTGCGCCCAGGCCGCCGGGTCGAAGTCGGTGCCGTCGAGCCGGTCGGCGATCTCGCCGATGCGCGTGACCTCGTGCTGCGCGGTCCAGCGCAGCGCGGCCTCGAGGATGTCGGCCTTGGTCGCGAAGTGCCACGTCGTCGACGACAGCGACACCTGCGCCTCGCCGGCCACCCGCCGGTGCGTGACGGCCGCCACGCCCTCGCGCGCGGCGATGCGCACGGTCGCGGCCACGATCGCGTCTCGGACGCGCTCGGACGCCTCGGCGCGTGAACCGGTCGCGGCAGGCACCTGACGAATCCTAACCAGTACGAGCGTACTTGTACTACTCTTCCTCGCCGCCATGAGCGACTCGAGCCCGACCACGCGCCGTTCGTTCTTCGGGGTCGCCGGCGGCGCCGTTCTGCTGTGCACGATCGGCGGCGAGGAGGTCGCGGTCGACTCGCCGAAGGCGCTCGGGCGGGCGGACGCGGCCGCGGCGCGCGTGAAGCGCCCGAAGTTCGCCGCGGCGGAGGACGCGCCGCAGATCCAGCCGCAGCCGGGCGGCATCCGCCGCGAGTACTGGCTGCAGGCGGAGACGCGCAAGTGGGAGATCACCCCGCTGCGCAAGGACGAGTGGCACAACCGCCGGATCACGAGCCGCAACTCCTATCGAGCCTTCATCTACCGCGAGATGACGCCCGGGTTCGCCGCTTACAAGCACCCGGTGAGCATCCCGGGGCCGACGCTGGTGGCCGAGGTCGGGGACGTGATCGTCGTGCACTTCCGCAACGCCGACACGAAGCTCAACCAGGCCGTCACCGTGCACCCGCACGGGGTCAAGTACAACCCCGAGTACGACGGCGCGTACATGGGCTCGTTCACGCGCGCGGGCGGGTTCATCGCCCCGGGCGAGACGTTCACCTACCAGTGGGAGTGCGTGCCCGAGTCGGCGGGCGTGTGGCCGTACCACGACCACGGCCCCAACCACACGCTCAACACGTTCCGGGGACTGTTCGGCTCGATCATCGTGCGCCCCAAGGGCGTCCGGTGGCCCGACGTCGTGTACTGCCTGTTCGCCCACCAGCTGCCGCCGCCGATCACCGGCCGGTCGCAGAACTTCCAGTGCTTCAACGGCCGGGCGTACGCCGGCAACACGCCGACGCTGCGCTCCAAGGTCGGCCAGGACGTGGAGATCAACGCCCTCGGCATGGACGCCAATTTCCACACCTTCCACATCCATGGGCACCGCTGGACAGATCCCGCGGGCGCCTTCGTCGACAACCCCCCGATGGGGCCGGACGAGTCGGTCACCGCCCGCTTCATCGAGGACAACCCGGGTCGCTGGCTCTACCACTGCCACGTGTTCCCGCATCAGGATGCGGGCATGGCGGGTTGGTACGTGGTGGACCCCTGATCGGAGGAGGACACCATCCGTAAGTCGTTGCGCTTCGCGCCCGCCGCCGTGTTGGCGGTCGCTCTGTTCGTGCCCGCCGGCGCGAGCGCCCAGAACTACCCGCCGCCCAAGGACCCAGGCAAGGTCCAGCCGAAGCCCAAGGGGCCGCACAAGACCTACACCGTGTGCCACAAGAAGCGCGCGTGTGACTTCCGCACGATCCAGAAGGCCGTCAACAAGGCGCGCGCCGGCGACACCGTTCGCGTGCGCAACGGCGTCTACCGCGAGGCGGTGACGATCTCCGGCAAGAAGAAGCGCTACCTGCGCCTGGTCGGCAACCGCAAGCACCCGCGCAAGGTGGTCCTGCGGGCCAAGGGCAACATGCAGAACGGCGTCTTCGTCAACAACGCCGACAAGGTGACGGTCGACGGCTTCTTCGCCCGCAACTACAAGGGCAACGGCTTCTTCGTCACCAACGCCAACGGCTACACGTTCACGCACCTGGTGGCGAAGCAGACCGGCGTCTACGGCCTCTACGCGTTCAACACCATCGGCGGCAAGATGCTGCACTCGGAGGCGTACTACGTCAACGACGGCGCCTTCTACATCGGGCAGACGCCGCCGCAGGACAAGCCGGTGCAGTCGATCGTGCGCGACGTCGACGGTTGGGGCAGCCCGATCGGCTTCAGCGCCACGAACATGCGCTACGTCACGATCACCAAGAGCCGCTTCTACAACAACGGCGTCGGCATCGTCCCGAACGCGCTCGACTCGGAGAAGTACCCGCCGCCGGAGCGCAACGTGATCGTCGACAACGACATCTTCTGGAACAACTTCAACTTCCACGAGGGTCACCCGCCGTTCCACGTCAACGACCAGGCCACGTCGGCGCTGGTCCCGATCGGCACCGGCATCCTGTTCCTCGGCGGCCGGCAGAACCGGGTCGAGAACAACCGGATCTACGGCAACTACCTCGGCGGCGTGGCCGGGATCGACGGCTTCCTGCTGCAGAAGAACCCGCAGGCCGTCACGTTCGACGGCAACATCGTCAAGGGCAACGCGTTCGGCCTCGGCGGCAACGGACACGAACGGCCACGACATCGTCTACGACGGCAGCGGCAGCGACAACTGCTTCACGCTGGCGGCGACCGACACCGTGCTCGATCGCGAGCTGCGCGTGAGTCGGCTGCACGGGCAGAACCCGTTCAACCAGTCGACGCAGCAACACGATGCTCAGCTGGGCCGGCGAGGGCGCCTAAGAGCGGCTGGCGCCAGCCACAGGGCCATCCGGCGAAGAAGGGCTACAAGCCGTTGGAGGTCTACAATCCGTGAGGTCTCGTACCGTCACGGCCGTCGTCGCCGGTGCCGCGCTCCTCGTGAGCGCGGCGCCGGTCCAGGCGGCCCGCAAGAAGACCGTCAAGATCGGCGACAACTACTACACGCCGAAGACGCTGAAGGTGAAGTCCGGGACGACCGTGACCTGGAAGTGGCCCGGGCTTCGAGACCGCCGGCGACGTCCACGACGTCAAGCTCAAGTCGGGCCCCAAGCACGTCAAGAAGTTCCACTCGCAGCCCGCATCCTCGGACTACACGCTTCAAGCGCAAGCTGAAGGTCGTCGGCACCTACAAGATCGTCTGCACGCTCCACGAGGACATGCGCATGACGATCCGCGTCAAGAAGCGCTAGCAGCGGCGCAGGGCGCGCGCGTAGAAGCGCAGATAGTCCCCCCAGTGGGCGTTCCAGTAGTCGCCGTTGTGGCCGCCCGGCCAGCGGTGGACGCTGGCGTGGGCGCCGGCGGCGCGGAGGCTGGCGGCGAACGCGTCGTCGCCGGGGAGGAACGGGTCGCTGGTGCCGGCGTCGAGCCAGACGGGCCGGCGGGTGAGCCGCCGCGCCGAGGCGACGACGTCGTGGCGGGCGAAGTCCTCGGCGTCGTCGAACGCGCCGGGCGCGGTCTCGCCGCCGGTCCGCCACAGCGCCGGCGAGTGCCCGCCGACCGCGCAGAAGCGCCGCGGATGCAGCCGCGCGAGGTCGAGTGCGCCGAAGCCGCCCATCGAGATGCCGCCGATCGCGACACGACGGCGGTCGGCGCCGTAGGTGCGCGCGACCTGCGGGAGCACCTCCCGCATCACGTAGCGCCCCCAGTCGCCGCTGTCGCGGTTGTGCCAGTACTGGTCTTCGTCGCCGTCCGGGAACGCCACGATCGGCGCGCGCGAGCCGAGCGCCTTCAGCGCCTTGAAGAACGGCGCGTGCGCGTACGACCCCTCGTCGCCGCCGCGGCCGTGCAGGAACACGAGCAGCGGCCGCTTGCCCTCGCCGTCGGGGACGACGACCTTCACGGCCATGTCGCGGTCGACGGCCTTGCTGTGCACCGTGAAGTCGCGCACGCGCATGCCCGCGGGCGCGTCGTCGCCGCCGCACCCCACCAGGGCGACGACGAGGACGAGCAGGGTGCCGAGGTTCCGTCCGGGCATGGGTCTACTTTCGCCGAGCATGGTGTTGTCCTCCTGCCCGAGCTGCGGGTCGCGCTTCCTGCAGCCGCTGCGTTGCGAGCCGCAGGGTGACCAAGACATCCTGGTCGACCTGCGCTGCCCGGAGTGCATGACCCATCTCAAGGCGCCGTACACGCGCGCCGACATGGCCGAGCTCGACCGCCGGCAGAGCGAGTGGCGCGAGGAGATCGTCGCCGCCTACGAGCGGTCGGTGACCGAGAACATGGAGGCGCTCGCCGCCTGCCTGGTCCCGGCGCTCGAGGGCGACCTGATCGGGGCGGACGACTTCGCGCTCCCGCCCCGCCGCGCGGCGTGAATGCCGTGGTGGCGTGCCCTTGCCGACTGGACACGTGACGGCGGCCGTGGCGAACACGGGGAGCCGCCGGCACCGTCACCTGTGATCGGGGCGCCGAACTCCGGCGCTGCGCTCCGGCAGGTGGCGGAGCGCTTGCGCCCCGCTCGGATCGGCACTGCGTAGTCCGAGCCGCCGCACCTCCCGCGGAGCGACCGCGTACCGCGAACGATAGGCGCGCGAGAAGTGGGAGGGGTCGGAGAAACCGTGCTCGTAGGCGATCTCGGCGATCGACCAGTGCGCCCGTCGCGGGTCGGTGAGCGCGCGATCGGCGCGCTCGAGCCGCCGCAAGAGGAGCCACCGGCCGAATGAAGGCCCCCGGTCGGCGAACAGACGGTGCAGGTAGCGCGTCGAGATCCCGAGTCGCTCGGCGACGGCGGACGGCGTGAGCTCGGGATCGCCGAGCGACCGCTCCACCTCGTCCAGCGCCGCCTGCAAGAGGAGTCCGCGCGTGGCGGTTGACGACGTGCGCACGCCGGCAAGCGCCAGCGCGACCAGACCGGCGACCTGATCGGCGAGCGCTGCGGCCGCGTCGCGGTCGATCTCACCGCCCGCTCGGACGAGGCCGAGGATGGTCGCGGCGGCAACGGCGCCAACACCGGCGTCCCCCTGCACGCGGATCGCCGTCGCCTCGGCCGGAACCGCGAGCTGGGCGGCCACGAGCTCGGCCGGCAGGGCAATCGACACCTGGTCGAACCGCTCGGGGAACGTGAGCTCGAACGGTCGCGTGCTGTCGATGAGCGCGAAGTCGCCGGCGTCCAGGATTGCGGCACGCCCGCCCTGCGAGACCACCGCGCCAGACGTCAGCGGGAGGTTGAGGAAGTACACATCGCCGGCCTGTCGGCGTATCGCCCGCTCGTCGCGCTCGACGCGCTGCGCTTGCGAGCGGATCCGCGACAGGCCCAGCGGCCCCACCGCCCGGCTGCGCACGGACCCGGCGAAGCCCCCGTCACCGTCGCGCTCCACTGACACCGGCACGAACGCCTCGCAGACGAGTTCACGCCACACCGGCAGTTGCTCGGCCTCTGGGAACGCGCCCGTGCTCCACACCCGCTCGAACCCTGCCTCATCGGGCGATCCAGACTGTCGCACTGCCCCCATCGGTGTGCGCGAACGCTAGTTGAGCGCCATGGTCCTGCCCGGCGGATTGTCAGCCAACAACCATCCGACGTTCGCCGACGAACCAGAAACTGTGCGCTCTCGTCCCAGACCCGAGGCAGACGGTCGCCGACAATCCGGCGTGGGTGGCGGGATCGCACGCGCTGGATCTGGTTTGCCTCCACCGCGTGGACCGGCGGCGACTCAGAGTCCGCCGCTCGTCCCGTAGCACCACAGTCACCTGCGACAGAAAGCGAGCACGGAATGGCTACCTCGCCCCGCGCCTGGTGCGGCACGATCGCCGCGAGCCTGGCGCTCATGAGCGTCGGCGTCGCGCTGGCGCCGGCCCCGGCGTCCGCCGCGTTCCCTGGAGTCAACGGTCGTATCGCATTCCACGCCGACCGCTCCATCTTCACCGTCAAGCCGAACGACGGCAGGCCGACCAAGCTGCCGGAGGACGTGCCTGGATACGGCGGCCTCTCGGTCTCCGCCGACGGCACGCGGATCGTCTACGACGACAGCCACGGGCTCTACCTGATGGACGCCGACGGCAGGCACCGGCGGCGGCTGACGGCGCCGGGTGCCCCGTTCTCCGACAACCCGACGCTCTCTCCGGACGGCAAGCAGATCGCGTACGAGCGCGGATACGGCATCTGGGTCATGAACACCAACGGCTCCGGCGGCCACACGATCACGCCGCAGGTCGATTTCGTCCATGCGGACCACGACCCGGCATGGTCGCCCGACGGCCGGCGCATCGCCTACACGTCGCAGCAGCAGGTGTGGGTGATGAACGCCGACGGCTCGAGCCCGGTGAGCCTCACTCCGCCGGTGCTGACCTGCCCGAAGATGACGCGCAGGATGCTCGGTGCCCAGCCCGACTGGTCACCGGACGGCGCGCGGATCGCCTTCACCGGGCCGGTGACGTGCGCCAACAGCCGCGGCACCGACATCTGGGTGATGAACGCCGACGGCTCCGGCCAGGCGGATCTCGTCGGCGACGACGCCACCGACGACGCGGACCCGGTCTTCTCCCCGGACGGCACGACGATCGCCTTCACACGCCGCGATGCGTCCGACGCCCCGCGGCTGATGACGATCCCGGCTGGCGGCGGGACGCCGACCGCGGTCAACGTTGCGACGAGCGAGGTCGAGGGGCCGGTGTGGGCTCGCGCACTGACGCGGGTCCGCGTCTCCGAGAAGGTCTCCGCGAAGCGGCTCAGCGCTCACCGGCGGCTGCTGATCTCCGGCACCGTCAAGCCCGCCGCGCGCGGCAAGGTCAGGCTGACCATCACCCGTAACGGTCGGCGCGTGGCCCAGAGACAGGCGAAGCTCTCGCACCGGCGCTACAAGCTCGCGTATCGGCCTCGGCGGCCAGGCCGCTACCGGGTCGTCGCGACCCTGCGCGCCGGCAACGGGCATCTCGAGAGCAAGAGCCGGGCCCGCACGTTCGTGGTCCGGGGGTGATGCGGATGCCCTCCACTGCCGTTCGCACGGTCGCCGTCGCCGCAGTGACAACGGCCGTGCTGACCGTCGTGCCGGTTGCCGGTGCCGCGACGATCACGTATTCGCGCGCCGGCGGCGGGGCGGTGATCTACAGCGCCGCGCCCGGCGAGGCGCTCGACACCACCGTGAGCTACGAGCCGGACTGCGTGACCGGCTACGCGTGCGTCGTCCTCAACGGCAACGGCACGCCGACGCTCGGCGACGCGACCGCGAGCACCGCGTGCGCCCCGGAGCCGGCGGGCATGTCGTGCATCCTGGACAACGATCACAGCGGTCTGCGGATCGTCGGCGGCGGCGGCAACGATGCCGTGACGTTCTACGAAGCGGGCAACGGCGGGTTCCCGGCGGGTACCCCCTATCAGCTCGTCGCGGAAGGCGGCGACGGCGGCGACACGCTCATCGGCGGCGACGCCGGCGAGACGCTCGCGGGCGGGAGCGGCGCCGACCGCGTGACCGGCCGCGGCGGCAGCGACACGATCGACGGTGGAGACGGCAACGACACGCTCAGCGGCGATGCCGACGACCAGTACTCCGACCTCGCGGCCGGCGGGAACGACGTCGTCCACGGCGGCGCCGGCGATGACCGGCTGGCCGGCGACGGCTCAGCCTCGGGCGCCGCGATCGGCCATGACGTGCTCGACGGCGGTTCCGGCGTCGACACCGTGAGCAGTGGCTGGTACCGGTTCGACGGCCACGGGGGCGATGAGGACCCGGCGCCGACGGTCACGCTCGACGGCGTAGCCAACGACGGCCGCCCCGGGGAGAACGACAACGTCGTCGCCGTTGAGCACATCACCACCGGCTACCAGCCGGCCGCGTCCGATCCGGGGGCGTACGTTGGCGGCGGCGGTCCCGACGAGATCAACCTCGTGTTCACGAATGGGGTGGTGTCGGGCGCCGGCGGCGACGACCGGATCACCGGGAGCGACTACGCCGACGTCCTCGACGGCGGCCCCGGCGACGACCAGCTCTCCGGCGGCTTCGGCGACGACAGGATCACCGGCGGTTCTGGCACCGACAACATCGGCGGCGATCGAACCGCGGCGTGCTTCTACGGCCCGATCTACGGCACGTGCACGGTCGGCTCGGGCAATGACACCATCTACGCCCGGGACGGCGAGCGGGACACGGTCGACTGCGGCCCCGGGACCGACACCGCGTGGGTCGACGCTGCCGACGCGACGACGGGCTGCGAGACGCTGCACGTCACGGGCGGCCCCGGCGCTGGGCACGCACCGTCGAAGTCAGTCGCCAAACCGTCGGTCCGCATCGGGCGCCAGCGTCTGCGCACGATCGCGAAGAGGCGGGTGATCCGCCTGCGCTGCCGGCTCGCCCGGGCCGGTCGCTGCTCGATCCGGGCGTCGATCAGGGCCGCGGATGCGCGCAAGCTGCACATCAAGGTCAAGCGACACGCCTCCTCCGTTTCGCTCGGGTCGCGCACCGTGAAGCTCGAGCGGGCAGGGACCGCGACGGTGCTCTTCCACATTCGGAAGGCAACGGCCATCCGTTTGCGCCGCGCCCGCTCGCTGCGCATGACGTTCAGGGCGATTGCTCACTACACGACCGGGAGGAGCACGCTGACGCGGCGCGTGCGCATAAGGCGCTAGCTCACGGCCGATAGCGCGGCGGCGACGGCGAAGCCGAGCACGGTCAACAGACCGGCGACGTCGCCGGCCCGCCGGGCCGCCTCGGGGATCATCGCGTCGATCAGCATCACCAGCAGCGCACCTGCGGCAAAGCCGTCGATCGCGCCGCGGAGGTTGTCGGAGGCCGTGTCGGCGATCGCGTAACCGGCCACGGTCGCCAGCGCGCAGATCGCGGCGACGATCAGCCACAGGCGGATGACCTTGCCGCGTGGCTGACCGTCGGCGGCCATCGCGGTCGCCGAGCCGACGGCCTCGGGCAGGTTGGAGATGAAGATCGCGGCGAGCAGGCCGACGCTCACGCCGCCGCCGGCGGCGATGCCGATCCCGAGCACCGCCTGCTCCGGGATCCCGTCGAGGAACGCGCCGAGCGCCAGCGCCGGTCCGGCCTCGGCATTCTCGCCGTGGGATGACGGCCCGGCGCGCCGTGGCCCCGTGAGGCGCTCGACCACCCGGTTGGCGCCCCAGTAGGTCAGCGCGCCCGCGGCCAGGCCCACGGCCAGCGCATCGGCGCCGCCGATCCGGCCGCCCTCCTCGGCCAGGTCGAAGCTCACGGCGCTGATCAGCGCGCCGGCGCCGAACGCCAGCACGCTGCCGACGGCCTTGCCGGGCCACGGCCGGGCCAGGCCGAGCAGCGCGCCGATGACCAGCGACGAGGCGCTCAGCAGCCCCCAGCCGACGGCGGCGCTCAACCTCCTGCGACCGCGGGCAGGATCGTCAGCTCGTCGCCGTCGGCGACCGGGGTGTCGAGGCCGTCGAGGAAGCGGATGTCCTCACCGCCGAGATAGACGTTGACGAAGCGCCGCAGCGCGCCGCCGTCGTCGGACATCCGCGTACGCAGCTCGCCGTGCTGCTCGTACAGGCTCGACAGGGCCTCCCCCACCGTGCTCCCCTCGACCTGGGCCTCGGCCTGGTTGCCGGCGGCGTCGCGCAACTGGGTCGGGAGCTTGACCTTGACGGCCATCACGCCACCGCCGCGAAGGCCGACTCGAACTCGTCCACCGAGGGCGCGATCTCCGTGACCGTGAACGTGTCGCGGACGGCGTCGAGCGTCTTGAGCCCATCGCCGGTGATGTAGGCGACGACGCGCTCGGACGGGTCGATCGCCCCGGCCGCGGCGAGCTTCGCCAGCACCGCGGTCGTGACGCCGCCGGCGGTCTCGGTGAAGATGCCCGTCGTCTCGGCGAGCAGCCGGATCGCCGCACGGATCTCGTCGTCGGTGACGCTCTCGATCACGCCGCCGGTGGCGTTCGCGAGCTCGACCGCGTACGGGCCGTCGGCCGGGTTGCCGATCGCGAGCGACTTGGCGATCGTGTCGGGCTTGACCGGGCGGCAGACGTCGGTGCCGGCGGCAAACGCCTGGGCGACCGGCGAGCAGCCCTCGGCCTGGGCGCCGCACATGGTCGGGATCTCGCCGCTCAGCAGCCCGGCGTCGATGAACTCCTCGAAGCCGCGCGCGACCTTCGTGAACAGCGAGCCGGAGGCGATCGGGGCGATGACGCGGTCCGGCATCTCCCAGCCGAGCTGCTCGGCGGTCTCGAACGCGAGCGTCTTGGAGCCCTCGGCGTAGTAGGGCCGCACGTTGACGTTGACGAACGCCCACGGGCGCTCGGCCGACAGCTCGGTACAGAGCCGGTTGACCGCGTCGTAGTTGCCACGAATGGCGACCACGTTCGTGCCGTAGGCACCGGTGGCGAGGATCTTCTCCTGCTCGAGGTCGGCGGGGATGAAGACGTACGACGGGAGCCCGGCCGCCGCGGCGTGGGCGCTGACCGCGTTCGCGAGGTTGCCCGTGGACGCGCAGGCGACGGTGTCGAACCCGAGCTCCTGGGCACGGGCGAGCGCGACCGACACGACGCGGTCCTTGAACGAGTGCGTCGGGTTCGCGGTCTCGTTCTTGATCCACAGCTCGCCGATCCCGAGCCTCTCGGCGAGGCGATCGGCGCGGACGAGCGGCGTCCAGCCGGTGGGCAGCGCCGAGCGAGGCGCACCCTCCAGCGGCAGGAAGTCGGCGTAGCGCCAGAGCGTGTGCGGACCCGCCTGGATCCGGCGCTTCAGCTCATCCGCAGTCCCGCCCGGCGGCCCGTAGGCGACCTCGAGCGGGCCGAAGCAGCGCTCGCAGACGTAGCGCGCGTCGAGTGGATAGGTGGTGGAGCACTCCTTGCACTTCAGGGCATCTGCCGGCAATGGAATTGAACCTCCGCCTGGGGTGTCCGCGGCGAAGGTTCGAGGCGAGCCCTGCGCCACATCTCCCAGGCCGTCGTCTTGGAGCCTGATGGAATTGCCACCGTTTCTCGCTTGCGCGAGATGGTTGGCGGGGCTTCGTAGGGCCAGTCCCTCCACCCCTCTGGATGCGTACTGCTATGTGGGGAAACGGTATCAAAGGTATCTAAGGCGCTCGCACGAACTTGAGAGTGCGAGTAAGCCGCATAGACTTACGAACGCGATGCCTGTCAGCGAGGACCCCCTCAGTTATGCCGAGCCTTCCCCGCTCACCGTTCGGGCGTCGCACGCGTGGCCGCGCGCCTGAGCTCGCGCCCGCCCACGACGAGCCGCACGTCGAGATCATCGAGTTCCCCGGGCTGCGATGGATCAACATCGAGCGCCCGCGTCAGGTCGACCTCGCGTGGCTGCAGGAGCGGTTCGAGTTCCATCCGCTCGACTACGAGGACGTCGTCTCGCGCAACCAGCGCCCCAAGGTCGACGAGTACGACGACTACCTGTTCATCGTCCTGCACTTCCCGCGCTACGACAAGCAGGTCGGCCGCCTGAACGGCGCCGAGCTCGACCTGTTCGTCGGCCCCGACTTCCTGATCACGATCCCCAACGAGCCGCTGCAGCCGATCGAGTACCTGTTCGAGCGCTGCCGGACGAACGAGGAGCAGCGCGAGTCGCTGTTCTCCAAGGGGCCGGGCTACCTGCTCTACAAGATCGTCGACGAGTGCGTCGATGCATCGTTCCCGATGCTGCGCAAGATCGGCAACAAGCTCGAGCGCATCGAGGAGGAGATCTTCGAGGGCAACTCGGCCGAGGTCGTGCGCGACATCTCCAACGTGAAGCAGGAGATCATCAACTTCCGCAAGATCGTCCGCCCGCAGCGGCCCGCCATCGCCGACCTCGAGCGCAACAAGGCGCGCTACATGGCCGACGATCTGGACATCTACTTCGAGGACATCAACGACGCCTCCGAGCGCATCTGGGACATGCTCGAGAACTACAAGGAGGTCGTCGAAGCGCTCGAGTCCACCAACGAGGCGCAGATCGCGCACCGCACCAACGAGACGTTCCGGGTGCTGACCGCGATCTCGGTGATCGTCCTGCCGCTCACGCTCGTGGCGAGCATCTGGGGCATGAACGTCGGCGTGCCGGGCGAGGAGGACACGACCGCCTTCTGGGAGATCCTCGTGGCGATGTTCCTGCTCCTGAGCGGGATGGCGTACTACTTCCGCAGGCGGGGCTGGCTGTGAGCGATCCCGCGTTAGCGGAGCGCCGGCTGACCGAGATCGCCGCGCTCGAGCGGCCGGCGAAGTCCAAGCGCATGCTGGTCATCGTCAACCCGCACGCGACGACGATGTCCGACCGGCTCAAGCACCTGGTCGTCTACGCGCTCCAGGGCCGCTACGAGGTCGAGGCGATCGACACCCAGCACCGCGGCCACGCCACCGAGCTGATCACCGCCGCGCTCGGCGAGGCGTTCGACGTCGTGGTCGCGTTCGGCGGCGACGGCACCGTCAACGAGATCGCCAACGGGCTCGCCGGCACGCAGACCCCGCTCACGGTCCTCCCGGGCGGCTCGAACAACGTGTTCGCGAAGATGCTCGGGATCCCGAACGACGTGGTCGACGCCACCGAGCACCTCCTCGACCTCGCCGATCGCTGGGCACCGCAACGAGTCGACCTCGGGCTGCTCAACGGGCGCCGGTTCACGTTCGCCGCCGGTGTCGGGCTCGACGCCAGCGTGGTCGAGCGCGTCGACCGCCACCCGCACCTGAAGGCGCGCTGGGGTGCCTGGTACTACACCGAGGCCGCGATCGTCACCTTCCTGCGCCGCTACGTCGTCAACCCGCCGCGGCTCGAGCTCGAGACCGGTGGCGAGCGGGTGCGCGGGGTGAGCGCCTTCTTCCAGAACGGCGTGCCGTACACGTACTTCAAGAGCCGGCCGGTCAACCTCGTCGACGGCGCGACGCTCGAGTCCGGCGACCTCGCCGGCGTCATGCTCACCCGCGCGCGTCCGTACGACGTGCCGACGGTGACGTTCCGCGCCTTGTCGGGCGCGGCCAGGATCGCCAAGCACCGTGGCATCGCCGCGCTGTCAGGCATCACCGAAGCCACCGTGCGTTCGCTCGACGGCCGACCGGTGCCCCTCCAGGTCGATGGCGACCACATGAGCGACGAGACGGTCGCCGAGCTCGCGGTCGAGCCCGGCGGCCTCCACGTCGTCTGCTGAAGGGGGCGCCGGCTGCAGCGCCCGGGGGACGTGCGCTGCAGCCGGCTGGTTCGGGGAGGAGCGACACAGGTCAGCTGGTCGCGGAGAGCTTCCTCCCGGTCATGCCGCTCACGATCGCGACGATGGCCGCCAGCGCGATGGCCCACAGGATCAGGCCGGTGAACGGCAGGTTGCCGGCGAGCGCCCCGAGCTCTCGCCGGGCGGCGGTCGTCACCGACTCGCCGCTGTCGGACGGGTTCTCAGCGAACTCGTCCTCGGTGCCCAGGCCGGGCCCGCCGCCCGGGCCTGTGCCCGCTCCGCCACCGGAGCCGTCGTCGGACCCGTCCGGCGTGTCGCCGTCAGGGCCGGTCGGCGTGTCGCCGCTCGGCCCGGTCGGCTCGTCCGTGCCGGGCTCGTCGGGCGTGTCGCCCGACGGCTCGGTCGGTGTGTCGCCGGCCGGTGTCGTGGCGTCGCCGCCGCTGTCCGGTGAGAGGATCGTGATCGGTGTGTTGCCGGTGACCGGCGCCTCGAGATCGGTCGTCGGCGCCAGGCCGATCGGGGTCGCCTGGAGCGCCCCGGTCGAGCCAGCGACGGTCTGGTCGCCACCGGACGGCGTCGAACCGTCGGTGGTGGCGGTCGCCGCCTCCGGACGCGTCGCCGCCGCTGTTCGGCGAGGCGACGGTGACCGGTGCGTTCGCCGTGGCGGGCGCCTCGGCGGACGCCTGCGGCGCGACGTCGGCGGGCCCGACCTGGCCGGAGCCGGACGAGTCCGTGGTCGTCTGATCGCCGCCGCCCGCGGTGTCACCGCCGGCGGTCGCGGACGATCCGGTGTCGCCGGTCTGCGTGGCGTCCCCGCCGCTGTTGGGCGAGGCGACCGTGACGGGCGCATCGACCGTGGCCGGCGCCGTGGCTGCGACGCCCGGTGCCGGTTCCACGGAGCCGACCTGGGCAGCGCCGGATGACCCGGTGGTGTCCTGATCGGCGCCACCAGAGCCGTCCGCCGCGGTGGTGCCCGCAGCGGTGTCCCCGGTGCGCGACGCGTCGCCACCACTGTCCGGCGACGCGATCGTCACCGGCGCGTTGACCGTCGCCGGGGCGTCGGCCGCGACGGCCGGTGACAGACCTGCAGAGCCGACCTGGGCCGCTCCCGACGACCCGTCGACGTCCTGATCGGCCGCGCCGGACGAGCCGTCGCCACCCGAGGCCGCCGCGGCGGTGTCGCCGTCGCGGGTGGCGTTGCCGCCACTGTCCGGCGAGAGCACCGTGACCGGCGCGTTCGCGGTGACCGGAGCGTCGGCCGCCACAGCGGCCGACCCGTCGGCGCTGTCGACCTGGGCCGACGCGCTCGAGTCGGACGTGTCCTGACCGGCGGACGACCCGCCGGAGCTGCCTCCTGACGCGGCGCCGGAGTCGCCGGTGCGCGACGCATCGCCGCCGCTGTTGGGCGACGCGACCGTGACCGGCGCGTTGGCCGTGACCGGCGCATCAGCCGCGAGGCTGGCCCCCGGATCGACCGCCCCGATCTGGGCGGCGCCGGTGGACCCTGTCACGTCCTGGCCGGTCTGTGCGCTCGCCACGCCCGGACACAGGACGACGGCGAGGGTTGCGGCTGCTGCCGCACAAGCTCTTCGCAACATGTGGTTGCACTACTCCCTTCTGCTCGAACGAACGACGGACGCCCGGCGGTCCGTCCTTGGAGGACCGGGCTGGGTTGGCTTGCCGGGGAGCGGCTAGCCGGGTCGTTCGGGCAGTGCGAGCAGCGGCGGCATCGGGGCCCAGCCCTTCGGGAGTCGAAGCAGGGCACCGAGCCGCGGGAACGCGAAGGTGAGGAGAGCCAGGAGGGCGAGGACCGCGGCGGCGCTGCCGGCGCTCGTGCCGGCGGCGGTCGCGGTCGTCGAAGAAGTCGTTGCCGGCACCGGCTCCGGGGCGTGGACCGGAGCCACGGAGCCGGTGCGCGGAGCCCGGTGCGGCGCCGCGGTCTGCGGAGCGGCCGAGTGCTCCGAGACCGCGGCGACGCTCACCGGGAGAGCCGGCGGAGCGACCGCCGTGCGCCGGGGGACCGAGCGCTTGGCGGCGTGAGCCGGGATCGCCGACGCGGCGCGGGCCACGGTCGCGCCGCCACGGCGATGGCGGACCGTGTGCCGCGCAGCTGCCGGCTTTGGGGACGGCTTGGGGGCGGCGGCCTTGGCGACCGTGCCGCGGGTGGCGGTCACGGTCCTCTCGACGGCAGCCGGGACGTCGGCGACGGGCGAGATGGCCGGCGCGACAGCGGCGCGCTCGGCGGTCTCGGCGGTCTCGGCGGTCTCGGTGGTCTCGGCGGTCTCGCGGACCGTGGCGACCGTGTTGCGGACGGCAGGGGCAGCCACCTGCTGCACCACGGCCGGAGCCGTAGGGACGGCGATCGGCTGCCCGCCCAGGGAACCGCTGGCTTCAGCGGAGGGCGCCGACAGCGCGTACGAGAGCATGCACGCCGCGACGAGGCCCGCCAGCCTGCTGACCCGCCAGGAGGGGCAAGTAGGTCTTGCCCACATCAACATGCACCGCGCGTATTGCCCTAAACTCCGGAGCGGTAATCCACCGGTCAGATGTGTTACTGGGTTCTGGCGCGTCAGCCGCCGCTCGGGATCACCCGATAGGCGTCGAACACGCTGTCGATCGAGCGCAGGCGGTTGATCGCCGTCTTCAGCGCCTGGGTGTCCCCCACCTCGATCACGAACCGGTTCTTGACCATGGGGTGCTGGACGCTGCAGTACGCCTCGACGATGTTGATCCCGCCCTCGGCGAACGTCCGCGAGAGGTCCTCCAGCAAGCGGTGGCGATCCCACGCGTCGACCTGGATCTCGACCTTGAACGAGGTCTCGTTGTCGCCGTCCCAGGACACCGGGACGAAGCGCTCCGGGTCCTTGCGCAGGGCCTCCGCGTTCGGGCAGTCGTCGCGGTGGATCGTGATGCCGCGGCCGAGCGAGACGTAGCCGACGATCGGGTCGCCCGACACCGGGCGACAGCACTTCGCGAGCCGCAGCGGCACGTCGTCGACGCCCTCGACGCGGATGCCGAACTTGGATGACGGCGCCTCCGGCTTGCGGCGGACCGTCGGCTTCAGCAGGTCCTCGGCAGCGGACGTCTCGGCCTCCGCGCTCTCTCCCTGCTTGAGCCGGTTCAGGACCTTGTTGACGACGACCTTCGGCGAGATCTTGGCGCCGCCGAGCGCGATGTAGAAGTCCTCGGCCTTGCGGAAGCCCATCTCGCGGATCACATCCGCCAGCAGCGGCGATCCGGTGATGCGCTGGGCCGGCAGGCCGGCCTTGTTGAGGTGCTCCTGCAGGAGCTCGCGGCCGGTGTGCTCGGAGTCGTCGCGCGACTCGGCCTTGAACCACGCCCGGATCTTGTTGCGCGCCCGGGTCGTCTTCACGAGCGCCAGCCAGTCCCGCGAGGGGCCGCGCTCGCGCTTGGCGGTGAGGATCTCGACGATGTCGCCGGAGCCCAGCTCGTAGTGCAGCGGCACGATCTTGCCGTTGACCTTGGCGCCGACGCAGCGGTGCCCGACGTCGGTGTGGATCTCGTACGCGAAATCCAGCGGCGTGGCGCCGGCGGCGAGCGACTTGACCTCGCCCTTCGGCGTGAAGACGTAGACCTCGTCCTCGATCAGCTCCTCGCGCAGCTGCTCGGTGAACTCGCGCGGATCGTCCTCGTCACCCTGCCAGTCGAGCAGCGACTTGAGCCACTTGAGCTTTACATCACTGGGGTCGATCCCCGCGTGCGAGCCCTTGGCACCCTCCTTGTAGCGCCAGTGCGCGGCGACGCCGTACTCGGCGGTCTCGTGCATGTCGCTGGTGCGGATCTGGATCTCCAGCGGGCGGCCCTCGGGCCCGATCACGGTCGTGTGGAGCGCCTGGTACATGTTGAACTTGGGCATGGCGATCATGTCCTTGAAGCGCCCAGGCAGGGGCTTCCACAGCGAGTGGATGACGCCGACGGCCCCGTAGCAGTCCTTGACGGAGTCGACGATCACGCGCATCGCCGTGAGGTCGTAGATCTCGTTGAACTCGCGGCCCTTGCGGGTCATCTTCGAGTAGATCGAGTAGAAGTGCTTGGCCCGGCCGGAGATCTCGGCGTGGATCCCCAGCGCTTCCAGCTCTTTTGCGAGGTAGCCGCCGGCCCGCGACACGTACTCCTCGCGCTCGTCGCGCTGCTGGCTGACGAGCCCCTTGATCTCCTGGTACTTGCGCGGGTGCAGCGTCGCGAACGCGAGGTCCTCGAGCTCCCACTTGATCGCGTGGATACCGAGCCGGTGGGCCAGGGGGGCGTAGATCTCCAGCGTCTCCTTGGCCTTCTCGATCTGCTTCTGCTTGGCCAGCGCGTCCAGCGTGCGCATGTTGTGGAGGCGATCGGCCAGCTTGATGAGGATGACCCGGATGTCCGTGGCCATCGCGACCATCATCTTGCGGTAGTTCTCGGCCTGCGCCTCGTCGCGCGACTGGAACGTGATGCCGGTGAGCTTGGTGACGCCGTCGACCAGGCCCGCGACCTCGTCGCCGAACGCCTCGCTGACCTCCTCCAGCGACGCCGAGGTGTCCTCCACAGTGTCATGCAGGAGCGCGGCACAGAGCGTCTCTGTGTCAAGTCGCATCCCCGCGCAGATCTTCGCGACGCCGACCGGGTGGACGATGAACTCCTCGCCGGAGCGGCGGCGCTGGTCGGCATGGTGCTCGCAGGCGAACACGAACGCCTGGACGACGCGGTCGCGGTCGACCGACTCGGCGACCTCGTCGGCGTGCTCGGAGATGATCGCGAACAGGTCGTGCAGCAGCGCCCGCTCGACCGACGTCAGGTCGGACGGGATGTCGGCCGCCAGCGCGCCGGCCGCGGGGTCAGCGCGATCGACCGGACGGTGGCCCGCCACGGCGACCGGCGCGTCGACCTCGGGCGAGCCGCCGGCCATCGGGGCGCGCGCGTCGTCCTCCTGGGGAGTCAGGCCGCCTGCCGGATCGTGTCGCTTGTCAGGTATCGGAGTCCGTCCTCGAGCCTTCGATGGTAGGCCCGGAAGGCCGGCGAGTGCTCCAGCGCGGTGCGCGCCGGGGCCTCGGTGAGCCTCAGGGCCTGCCCTTCGCGATCGAGGGCGACAAGATCGAGCTCCGCGAGGACCCGCACAAGGCGTCCCGCAAGCGCGGCCGACCTCGGCTGCGGCCCCTCGCCCCGGAGCACGGCCTCAAGGGCCTCACCGCGGGCCTCCCCCGCTCCGCGCAGCGCGCGGTAGAGGGCGGTCAGCGGTTCGCGCAGGGCGAAGTCCCACTGGTGTATTCGTTGAGCAAAGCGTAGCTCAGGCTCACCCCACGCCAGATGGGCGGACGAAGGTTCGAGCAGGCCGGCGAGCGCAGGGTGCCAGGGCGGGTCGACAACCACGACGTGGGCGTACGGCGCGGCCAGCTCGGGGGCGTCCTCCAGGGCGGCCCACGAGCACAGCGCGAAGCCGCCGATGCGGTCCTTGAGCGTGCGCGCCCGGTGCGGGGCGTGCGCCACGACCGCGAGCACCGGATCGCCCGTCGCGACGAGATCGGCGAGAAGGCCCGCGATGCCCGTCCCGCGCTGGTCGCGCGCCGCGATCGCGGGGGTCTCGGCGGCCGCCCACGCCGCCAGGTCTCGGTCCAGCTCCGCGATCAGGCCGGGGGCGAACTCCGGCTCGCCGATGACCTCGATCGGCGCCGGACGAGCGGGCCGCGCGTGCTTGATCACCAGCCGCGGCTCGACCGAGCCGTTCCAGCGGTTGATCTCGAGCCGGACGGCGGCGTCGATCGGCTCGTCGGGCTCGGCGGGCAGGCGGCTCCCCGCCCCGAACTGCACGCAGCGCGAACGGGCGCCGCCGGCATGGAGCGTGAACGCGACGTGGCGCCCTTCCGACAGCGCGCGCGGGTCGGTGACGTGCGCGGCCGGCACCAGCAGTGACACCGGCGGGTTCCCCTGTCCGAACGGGGCGAGCCGCTCGAGCTCCTCGGCGAGCGCGAGCGTCAGCACGTCGCCGGGCACCACGGCGTCGATCCGCAGCTCCGGCACCAGGTCCTCGGGCGTGAGCGTGGCCGCCGCGTGGGCGGTGAAGGCCTCCCGGAACGCGTCGATGTCCTCGCGCGCGATCGTCAGGCCGGCGGCGGCCCGATGGCCGCCGTAGCGGCCGAGATGACGGGCGCCGGCGGTCAGGCCGCCGAGCAGGTCGAACCCCGGGATCGAGCGGCCCGAGCCGGTGCCCTCCGCGCCGTCGAGCGCGATCAGCACGGCCGGGCGGTGGTGGCGCTCGGCGATCCGCGACGCGACGATGCCGATCACGCCCGGATGCCAGTCCTCGCCGGTGAGGACGTATGCGGGCACGGGGCCCTGCTCGGCGACCTGCGCCTCGGCAGCGAACAGGATCCGGGTCTCGACGTCGCGCCGCTCGGCGTTCACGGCGTCGAGCTCGGCCGCGATGGCCTTGGCGCGCGCGGGATCCTCGGTGAGCAGCAGCTCCAGCCCGGCGTCGGCGCGATGCAGGCGCCCGGCGGCGTTGATCCGTGGGGCGAGGCGGAAGCCGATTGCGCTCGCGTCGACCGTGCCCGGGTCCACGCGGGCGATCTCCATCAGCGCCCGCAGCCCGGGCTTGCGCGTGCGGGCGAGCGCACGCAGGCCGGCGCGCACGAGCGCGCGGTTCTCGTCCTCCAGCGGCACGACGTCGGCGACGGTGGCGAGCGCCACCAGGTCGAGATCCTCCTCCACGAGCTCGGCGCGGTCGCCGAGCAGCGCCTGCGCGAGCTTGTACGCGACGCCGGTGGCGCACAGCTCGGGACACGGGTTGCCGCCGATCCGCGGGTGCACGATCGGCGCATCGGGCAGGACGCCGTCGGCCCGTGGGGTGTGATGGTCGGTGACCACCACATCGAGGCCGGCGGCGCGGGCCGCGGCGACCTCCTCGACGGCGGTGATCGCGCAGTCGACGGTGATCAGCAGATCGGTCCCGCGGGCGGCGAGCCGCTCGACCGTCGCGAGCGCCAGCCCGTAGCCGTCGTCGATCCGGCTCGGCAGGTACCAGTCGACGTCGGCGTTGAGCGTGCGCAGCGCCCGCACGAGCACGGCCGTGGACGCCACGCCGTCGACGTCGTAGTCACCGTGGACCGTGATCCGCGATCCGCGCTCGATGTGGGCGTGGATGCGCTCGGCAGCCGCTCGGAGGCCGGCGAACGCGCTCAGCGGATGGCGCTCCTCCGCGGCGAGGAACGCGCGTGCGGCCTCGGCGGTCGCGAGGTCGCGGCGCACCAGCACCTGCGCCAGCACGTGGGAGATCCCCAGCTCGGCCGCGAGGCGCTCGGCGAGCGCGTAGTCGTACGGGGCGACGGTGAAGCGGGTGTCCAGCCGGGGCACGGTGGGCGCAGCGTACGGCCGCCGTCCGACGGAACCGCCGTCTCTGCGCGGCGCATCGCGGGCGCAAGCCAACTGCGGCTGGGTGGGGAGGCGTGAGCGCCCTTTGTCCGTCTAGGTGCTCCAGCGGAGCGCGAACGGACAAGGTTGGCAAGTTATGCCCCCTCAGCGTCCGAAACTTGCCGACCTTGCCGCCTGGACCGCCCTACCCTGCCGCAGATCGCCGGCCCGGGGTGTCAGGGCAGCAGGTGACGGACCTCGTCGAGGCGCGGGAGCGTCTCCCAGTCGCCCGTGCCGCGCAGCGCCCATGCCGCGATCACGTGCGCGGCCCGCACGCAGCGTTCCGGGTCCCAGCCGTTCAGCAACCCGTAGGCGAAGCCGGCCGCGAACGCGTCGCCCGCGCCGATCTCGTCGACGACCTCCTCCGCGCGCGAGGGCGTGACCTCGATCGTCTCGCCGCCCACGGTGACCAGCGTGGCGCGCTCCATGCGCACCACGGTGCCGCGCGGGCCGGACCCGAGGAGCGGGCGCTCCGCCGCGCCGCACAGGTACCAATCCACGTGCTCGAGCACCGGCGCCATGGCTTCGGCGGCGGCCTCGACGCTCGGCCACAGCGCCGGGCGGTAGTTGGGGTCGAACGTGACGATCGCGCCGGCCGCCCGGGCGCGGCGGGCGACGTCGATCACGAGCTCGCGCGGCCGGTCGCCCAGCGCCATCGTGATCCCGGTCAGGTGCACGAGCTCGGCGCCGGCCAGGGCGCCGTCGGGCACGTTGGCGGTCGAGAGCCGGCTGGCCGCCGACCCGCGGCGGTAGTACCCCACCGACGAGGCGCCATCGGCGCGCCACTTGTAGAACAGGCCGGTCGGCGCGGCGATGTCCTCCGTGACGTAGCGCAGGTCGATCCCCTCGGCCTCGAGCGCGCCGCGCACCAGCGCGCCGAGCCGATCGGAGCCCAGCCGCGAGATCCAGCGCACCGGGACGCCGAGGCGGGCGAGCGCCACCGCGAAGTTGGACTCGGCGCCGGCGATGCGCAGCCGCAGCAGCGCGTCGAGCTCGAGCTCGCCGTCCTCTACCGGGTCCAGGAGCGCCATCGTCTCGCCGACCGTGACGACGCGGCTCACGTGAACGGCGCGCGCGGGCCGGGCGGGTAGTCGACGCCGCGCTCGGCGAGCCGCTCGCGCACGCGGCGCTTGATCGCCACGACGGTCGACTCCTCGGCGCGCGTCTGCTCCTTCAGGTCGGAGATCTCGCCCTGCACGCGGGCGGCCTCGTCGTCGTCGCCGCGCGCGAGCGCGTCGCGCAGCCGCACGAACAGCTCGGGCGCGCAATTGGCGAGCGCGCTGATCGAGCCTGTCGACCCGGCGCGGACCGAGCGCAGCAGCAGCGGCTCGGTGCCGGTGTAGAGCTCGAAGTCCTGTCCGTTGACCGCGTTCAGGTACGCCTCGTGGCGGGCGAAGTCGCCGGTCGAGTCCTTCATCCCGGCGAAACCGGCCGCGGCGAGCTCGCCGGCCAGGGCAGGGTCGAGGTCGTTCACCGTGCGCGGCGGGATGTTGTACATGAACGCCGGCCGGTCGCCCGCCGCCGCCAGCACCGCGAGGAAGTGGCGTCGCAGCTGCACCTGGGTGACCGGATAGAACCACGGCACGTAGGCGGCGACCGCGTGGGCGCCGGCATCGAGCGCGCGGCGGGTGAGCGCGACCGTCGCGCGCGTGCTCGGGCGGCCGACCTGGGCGATCACCTGCGGCGCCCCCTGCTGCACCGCCCGCTCGACCAGCGCGGTCACCTCCTCGTACTCGAGCAGGACGCCCTCGCCGGTCGTGCCGGCCACGAACACGCCGTCGAGCCCGCTCTCGGCCAGCCACCTCACGTGGGCGCCGAACGCGTCCAGGTCGAGCGCCCCGTCCGGCCCGAACGGCGTCGCGATCGCCGCCAGATTCCTCACCATTCCGCCACCGTCCCGTCTTGGTTGCGCCACAGCGGGCTGTGCCAAGGCTCCCCGCCGGCGGCCGCTCGCACGCGCTCCTCGTCGATGTCCACGCCCAGGCCCGGCCCCTCCGGCACCGCGATGTGCCCGTCGACGACGTCGAACACCGACGGGTCGACCACGTAGTCGAGCAGGTCGGCGCCTTCGTTGTAGTGCATGCGCAGGCTCATCTCCTGGATGACCGCGTTCGGCGTGCACGCGTCGAGCTGGAGGGAGGCCGCCAGCGCGATCGGCCCGAGCGGGCAGTGCGGGGCGACGGCGACGTCGTAGGCCTCGGCCATCGCCGCGATCTTGCGGGTCTCGAGCAGGCCGCCGGCATGCGAGAGGTCGGGCTGGATCACGTCGACCGCGCCGGACGTCAGCACGTCCTTGAAGCCCCAGCGCGTGTACAGGCGCTCACCGCAGGCGATCGGCACGCTCGTGAGCCGGGCGATCTCGCGCAGCGCCTCGGGATGCTCGGGCAACACCGGCTCCTCCAGGAACAACGGGCCGTGCGGCTCGAGCGCGCGCACCAGCCGCTTCGCCATCGCGCGGTGCACGCGGCCGTGGAAGTCGACCGCCACGTCGAGCCCGGCCGCCCGCGCCGCCGCGAGCCGCTCGGCGGCGGCGTCGACGTGCTGCGGCGAGTCGAGGTAGTGCAGCTCGGCGGTCGCGTTCATCTTCACGGCCGTGAGCCCCGCCGCGCGCGCCTGCTCGGCCGCCGCGGCCACGTCCTGCGGGCGGTCGCCCCCGATCCAGCCGTACACGCGCATGCGGTCGCGCGCCCGGCCGCCGAGCAGCTCCCAGCCGGCACGCCCAGCGCGCGGCCCTTGACGTCCCACAGCGCCTGCTCGATCCCGGAGATCGCGCTGCACAGGACCGGGCCGCCGCGGTAGAAGCCGCCGCGCCACATGGCCTGGAAGTGGTCCTCGATCCGGAACGGGTCGCGGCCGACGACCATCTCCCCCAGCTCCTGCACCGCCGCTCGCACCGTCGCGGCGCGGCCCTCGACGATCGGCTCGCCCCACCCGGCGAGGCCCTCATCGGTCGAGAGCTTCAGGAACAGCCAGCGCGGCGGGACCGCGAAGAGCTCGAGCGCGGTGACCCGCACGTGGGCCACCTACGCGGTGCTGGGGTGCGCCTCTTCCTGGCGCACACCGATGAACCACACGACCGCCATGCCGATGACCGCGCCCGGGATCGCCTCGACGGCGCTGAGCAGGTTCGTGTCGCTCTGCCCGGGGACCGTGAAGCCGTTGATGAGCAGCCCGAACAGGAACGACCCGACCACGGCGCCGAGGAAGGCGCCGACGATGCCCGACCAGAAGTGGTCCGGGAGGAACACCGTGAAGTGCCAGAGGGCGATGCCCACCATGATCCAGACGAGCGCTGACATCAGCGCGGCCTCCCGTGCCGCCGGTTGCGCGGCTTCTTCGGCTTGTTCCCGCCGTCGTCAGGCTGCGGGCCCGGCTGCGGCGGGCCGGACTGGGCGGGCGGGTTCCCGTTCCCCCGCGAGCGGGCGCGACGGCCGCCGGCCGGGCGCCCGGAGCGCGCGGCCGCGGGCTGCTTCTCCTCTTCCTGGATCCCGAGGTCGCGCACCATCTCGTCGAACTCGGACTGCGAGACGCCCTGCGACGGGTCCACCGGCTGCGTGACGCGGTCGCGGCCGCGCTTGCGCTCCTTCGGGACGACGTCGACCGGCGCGCCCGCCATCGGGACCGCGTAGGGGGGCAGCTCGCCGCCGAACTGCTGGCGGATGCGGCGCTCGCGCGCCTTGTACACCGGCTCGCGCTCCTTCCAGTGCGTGAGCACCGGGCCGGCGATGAAGACCGACGAGTAGGTGCCGGACAGCGTGCCGACGAGCAGCGCGAACGCGAAGTCCTTGAGCGTGTCGCCGCCGAACAGCAGCAGCGCGAGGATCGGCAGCGCGGCGCAGAAGCTGGTGGCCAGCGAGCGCACGATGACCTCGGACATCGAGCGGTTGTCGATCTGCGAGAACGCGGCGTTCGGCATGCGCGGGATGTTCTCTCGCACACGGTCGAACACGACGATCGTGTCGTAGAGCGAGAAGCCCAAGATGGTCAGCAGCGCCGCGACCGTCGACGCCGTCACCTCCCGGCCGAGCAGTGCGTAGACGCCGCCGGTGATCAGCAGGTCGTGTGCGAGGGCGATCATCACCGGCACCGCGAACTTCCACTGGAAGCGCAGCGTGATGTAGATCGAGATGACGATCAGCGAGGCGATGATCGCGTAGATCGCGCTCTTGGCCACCGACTGGCCGAAGCTCGCGCCGATCTGCTGCGTGCTGGGATTGTCGGAGAGGCCGAACTTGTCGCGGAGCGCGTTGGTGACGCCGTCGACGCCGCCCTTGCCGAGCTCGTGCGCGCTGATCTGGACGACGTTCTGGCCGAGATCCTTGTTCGTGATCGTCTGGACCTCGGCGTCGCTGAGGCCCTGCCCCGCGAGCACGTTGTGGACCTGGTCGACCGTCGCGGGCTTGGACAGCGCGGCGGTGATCCGGGTGCCGCCCTCGAAGTCGATGCCGAAGTTCAGCCCCTGCACCGACATCGCGATCGCGCAGACCAGCAGGATCACGCCCGACATCGAGAAGAACCACTTCGACCTGCCGATGAAGTCGAAGCGGATCGGCTTGGAGTCGCGCGCGCCGAGCGCCGCCTTCGAGCTCAGCAGCCGCGTGCCGCGCAGCGAGTACAGGATCGCCTGCGTCGCGACCACGGCGGTCAGCAGCGACAGCATGACGCCGACGCCCAGGGTGAACGCGAAGCCGCGCACGCCCGCGGTCGCGAGCATGAACAGGATGAACGCGACCAGGAACGTGACGATGTTCGCGTCGATGATCGCCGTGAGGCCCTTCTTGTAGCCCGCGGAGATCGCCTGGCCGATACTTCGGCCGGCGCGCACCTCTTCCTTGACGCGTTCGAAGATGACGATGTTCGCGTCCGCCGCCACGCCCAACGTGAGGATCAGGCCCGCGATGCCCGGCAGCGTCAGGACGATCGGGAGCAGCTTGATGATCGCGTAGAAGTAGAGCGCGTAGATCGCCATGCCGGCGACCGCGATCAGGCCCAGCACGCGGTAGAAGATCAGCAGGAAGAGGGCGACGACGATGAAGCCCGCGATGCCGGCCGTGAGGCCCTGGTCGAGCGCCTGCTGGCCGAGCGTCGCCGACACCTGCGAGCGCGAGATCAGGTCAAGCCGGATCGGCAGCGCGCCGATCTCGAGGATCTTCGCCAGGTCCTGCGCCGAGTCGATCGTGAACGAGCCGGAGATCTGCGCGCCGGTCGAGCCGTCGATGCCGTCCGGGTTCTCGTTGTAGTTGATGTACGGCGCCGACACCAGCTGGTTGTCGAGCACGATCGCGAAGTGCTGCGACGTGAGCACCGGGTTGTCGCCCGGCAGCGAGTTGTCGACGCCGCGCTGGGCGATCTCCTTGGTGATCGCCTGGAACGCCTCGCGGCCCTTCTTGGTGAACTCGAAGGTCACGATCGGCTCGTTGCCGGCCTGCTGGTCGAACGACTGCTTCGGGTTCTTGATGTCGGTGCCCGACAGCGCCGGGTTGTCGCTGATCACCCACCAGCGGTCGGGATCCGGGGCCTTGGCATCGGGCTTCTCGTCGCGCACGACGAGGATGCCGGTCGGCACCTCGACGACCTCGGCGTTGGCGCGCTCCTCGGGCGTCAGGCCCTCGAGCGCAGCCTCCTTGCTGTCCGACGGCTGCCCGTTGTTGAGCGGCTGCTTGGACTTCTTGTTGAACGCGTAGAACCGCGGCGCGTCAGCCGAGTTGTTGTTCTTGTCGTTCTGCGGCTCGCACTTGGACGCCTGCTTGACCGCCTTGTAGAACCCGGTGATCGGCGTCTTGTCGCTGGCGTTCTCGTCCGGGTTCGCCTTGCACGTCTCGTCGAGGATGTTGGCTTCCCAGTCGTAGAAGAACAACTGGGCGGTCGAGCCCACCTGCTGGGCCGCGCGCTCGGCGTTGTCGACGCCCGGGAGGTTGACCTCGATCTGGTTGCCGCCCGCGAGCAGCAGCTCGGGCTCGGCGACGCCGAACGCGTCGACGCGGTCGCGCATGATGTCCAGCGACCGCTGCAGCGCCTCCTGCGTGACCGTCGGCTGCTGCGCGGTCGGCTCGCCCTTGTAGACGAGCTGGACGCCGCCCTGGAGGTCGAGGCCCAGCGTCGTCTTCTTGGTCGAGACGGCGAAAATCGAGGCCGCGATCAGCCCGAAGACGAGCAGCAGGACGAAGAGAGAGCGGCGACGTTCGGACATTGCGGGGCTGGTGAAGGGTAGAACGAGCTACTTCGACGGCGTGAGCACCAGCAGCAGACCGCCGTCGTCATCGTACGCCGGAAAGAGATCTGCGACAGCCTTGGCGGGCAGATCACCCTCGGCGTTGACGACCACGGCCTTGCCGAGCTGGCGGACACCCCATTCCAGCACGGTGCCGACATGATCGGCGCCACCCTCGAAGTCCAGGCCGAGCACCTCGCGCACCTCGCGGCCGATCACCTTCTCGTCGGAAAGCCCGGTCAGCTCGCGTGAGCCGCGGCCGCAGCCGATGATGCGGCCGTTCTGATCGCACACGAAGAAGGCCGCGTTCGGGGCCGGGTAGTAGTCGTCGAGCAGCTCGAACAGGAAGCCGAAGCCGCATTTGGAGCAGCCACGGGGCTGGTTGCGGAAGCCCTGCTGGCGGTCGGCCGCGGTGGTCCGCGAGCCGCAGTTCGGGCAGATGAACAGATGCGCCATCAGATGCTTAGCGTAGTCCCGCGCGTGTAAAGGCTCGATCAGAACAGCGTCGAGTCGTTCTCGGGTGGCTCGAGCCCGAGGTGGCGGAACGCACGAGCCGTCGCGCAGCGGCCGCGCGGGGTGCGCAGGAGGAAGCCGCGCTGGAGCAGATAGGGCTCGTACACGTCCTCGATCGTGTCGGATTCCTCCTGCACGGCCACCGAGAGAGTCGACAGGCCGACCGGGCCGCCGCTGAACTGGCGGCAGATGACGCTCAGGATCTCGCGGTCGAGGCGATCCAGGCCTTCGTGGTCGACCTCGAGCAGGTCGAGCGCGGCGCCGGCGAGCACGGCGTCGATCGCGCCGCCGCCGTGCACCTCGGCGTAGTCGCGCACCCGGCGCAGCAGGCGGTTGGCGACGCGCGGGGTGCCGCGTGCGCGCTCGGCGATGGCCGCGGCGCCGGCGGCGTCGATCTGCACCTCGAGCACCTTCGCCGAGCGGACCACGATGCGCGCCAGGTCCACGGTCGCGTAGTGGTCGAGCCGGTGCTGGATGCCGAAGCGGTCGCTCAGCGGCGTGGTCAGCAGGCCGGCGCGCGTGGTCGCGCCGATCAGCGTGAACGCCGGCAGGTCGAGCGTGACGATCCGCGCTCCGGCGCCGGTCCCGACCGTGATCGGCAGCTGCCGGTCCTCCATCGCGGGATAGAAGGTCTCCTCCACCGCGCGCGGCAGGCGGTGGATCTCGTCGACGAAGAACACGGCGCGTGGCTCGAGCGCCGACAGGAACGCGGCGATGTCGGCCTTGCGCTCCAGCGCCGGGCCGGCCGTCGGGATGAACGGGACCTCGAGCTCGGCGGCGACGATCTGCGCCAGCGACGTCTTGCCGAGACCGGGTGGGCCGGCCAGCAGCACGTGGTCGAGCGGTTCGTTTCTCGCCTTGGCGGCTTGGAGGCTGACCGCGAGCTGTTCCTTGAGGGCGTCCTGCCCGACGAACTCGTCGAGGATCGCGGGGCGCAGCGAGGCGTCCTGGTCCTCCTCGGGCCGCGGCTGCGGGTCCTGGATGCGGTCGGCGCCGGGGGTGCGGATCATCGGCGCGCACCCTTGAGCGCGTGCGCGATCAGGTCCTCGGGCGTGTCGCCGGGCGCGCCGTCGAGCAGCTTGTCGGCCTCCTGCGGGCTGAACCCGAGGCCGAGCAGGCCGTCGCGGGCGAGCATCCGGGGATCGTCCCCGCGCGTGATGACGATCGGGTCGTCGGTCGTCGTGGCGCCGACCTTCTCGCGCAGCTCGACGACGATCCGCTCCGCGGTGCGCTTGCCGATCCCGGGGGCGGCCTGCAGCCGCGCGGTGTCGCCGGCCGCGACGGCGCCCAGCACCTCCCGCGGCGGGCCGCCGGAGAGGACCGCGAGCGCCATCTTCGGGCCGACGGCCTGGACGCCGATCAGCAGCAGGAACAGGTCCCGCTCCTCCTCGGTCGCGAAGCCGTAGAGCAGCAGCGCGTCGTCGCGGACGATCAGGTGCGTGTGGAGCGAGGTCGGCTCGCCGACTCTCGGCACGTGCCTGAGCGTCTCGGCGGAGACGAGCAGCCGGTAGCCCACGCCGTTGGCGCTGACCACGACATGGTCCGCGCGCCGGACGGCGACCTTGCCCTCGAGCAGCGCGATCATGCCGTCAGCGCCGCCCTCAGCGGCGCACCGTTGGTGTGGCAGATCGCGATCGCCAGCGCGTCGGCCGCGTGGTCGGGACGGGGCAGCTGGGTCAGCGACAGCAGCGTCTGCACCATCCGCTGCACCTGGTCCTTGGCCGCTCGCCCGTTCCCGCACACGGCGCCCTTGACCTGCTGCGGCGTGTAGCTCGCGCACGGCACGTTGCGCTGGCCGGCGGCGAGCAGCACCACCCCGCGCGCCTGCCCGACGGCAAACGCCGACCGCACGTTCTGGCCGAAGTACACGTCCTCCAGCGCGACCGCATCGGGGTGATACTCGTCGATCAGCTCGCCGACGCGCTCGTGGATCTGCGCCAGCCGCCGTGGGGCCTCAAGCGCCGCCGATGTCTCGACGACGCCGCCGTCGAGCGCGAACAGCCGCCCGCGCTGCTGCGCGACGACGCCGTAGCCGGTGTTGGCCACGCCGGGATCGATGCCGAGGACGATCACGTACACGGCTGGGATTCTGCTTCGACGCTCGGACGCCTCCATTGACGAACTTCGGCATTTACGGAGGCGGGATCGGCCGCGCCTCGACATCGGTGTCGCATAGGGGTCGCATAGCGACCCAAATCCGACACCGCGGCCAGACCCGTTGCCGCCCTACCCAGCCGCAGTTGGGCGGCGCCGAGAGGTGGACCGCGGAGACGGAGCGGGCGGCGCCGAGAGGCGCGCCGCGGAGCGGACGCGGGCGGCGCTAGGCGCCGGGGAGCGACGAGCCCGCGAACCCGAAGAACCACACCGCCGCGATCACCACCGCGACGCCGACCGAGATGATCATCACCCGGTCGAGCACCCCGCCGCGGCGCTCGGTCTTGCGCTCCGCCCGCATCGAGCGGGTCCACCCCGGGCGGTAGTCGTCGACCTCGGCGCCGGTCAACCGGATGTGCGCGCGGTTCAGCGCGCCCAGCGCCTTCCCGACCACCGCCATCCCGACCGGCAGGCCGATCAGGACCAGTAGGTACGGGCCCATGCTCGGGTTCGGCGTGTCGGCGAGCTTGGAGGCCACGTAGATCAGGCCCAGCGGAACGCCGAACCACATCACGACGCTGCCGAGCGCCATCAGCGCCACGAGCACGATCGCCGCCGGGTTCCACGAGGACCGCATGCGCGGCGTGTACCCCTGAACGGCTCCGTTCAGCCGGCGACGCGCTCGAGGATCTCGGCGTCGACGTCGAAGTTCGCGTGCACCGCGTCGACGTCGTCCTGATCCTCCAGAGCATCGATGAGCCGCAGGACCTTGGTCGCGCCGTCCTCGTCCAGCGGCACCAGGGTCTTGGGCCGCTGCGCGACCGACGCCTCCTCGACCTCGACGCCGGCGTCGGTCAACGCCGCGCGGACGGCCGCCAGGTCGGACGGCTCGCACAGCACCTCGAACACGTCGGCGTCCATCGCGATGTCCTCGGCGCCCGCGTCGATCGCGACCATCAGGTCGTCCTCGCTGTAGCGCTCGCCGTCGACCACCACGACGCCCTTCTTGTCGAACAGGTAGGCGACCGAGCCCGGCTCGCCGAGGTTGCCGCCGTTCTTGGAGAAGATGTGGCGCATCTCGGACCCGGTGCGGTTGCGGTTGTCGGTCAGCGCCTCGACGAGGATCGCGACCCCGCCCGGGCCGTAGCCCTCGTACATGACGGCCTCGAGCGCGTCGGCGTCGGCGCCCTCCCCCGTGCCCTTGGCGATCGCCCGCTCGATGTTGTCCTTCGGCATCGACGCGTCCTTGGCCTTCTGCACGGCAAGCGCGAGAGCGGGATTGCCCTCGACGTCGCCCCCGCCCTCCTTCGCGGCGACGGTGATCGCGCGCGCGAGCTTGGTGAAGAGCTTGCCGCGGCGCGCGTCGACGATCGCCTTCTTGTGCTTGATCCCCGCCCACTTGCTGTGTCCGGCCATGACCTTCGATTCTAGGCCGCCTGGCTGCGCGAGAGTGCGGCGGCGCTGCAGGCGCTGGCCCGTTCACGTACGCGCGGTGAGCCACGGCGCGCCGGCGCCCGCGACCGCTTCGAGCGCGATCGCGTCCTTCGCGGTGTCCAGGCAGCGCCAGAACCCCGTGTGCCGGTAGGCGGCGAGCGCGCCGTCGCCGGCCAGCCGCTCGAGCGGCTCGCGTTCGAGGACCGAGTCGGTGTCGAGATAGTCCAGCGCGCCCGGCTCGAGCACGAAGAAGCCACCGTTGACCCACTCATCGGAGACCGGCTTCTCGTGGAAGCCGCTCACGCGGTCGCCGTCGAGCAGGGCGACGCCGAACGGCAGCTCCGGCCGGACGACGGTCATGGTCGCGAGCGACCCCGCCGAGCGATGGCGCGAGACCAGCGCGGCGAGGTCGATGTCCGCGACCCCGTCGGCGTACGTGAGACAGAACGGCGCGCGCAACCGGTCACGGACCGCATGCACCCGCCCTCCGGTCGGCGTGTCCACGCCGGTGTCGAGACACTCGATCCGCTCATCGCCCGCGGCCCACGCAGCGATCTGGTCGCCCTGGTAGCCCGTCAGCAGCAGGAAGTCGCTGAACCCCTGCCGCGCGTAGATCGAGATCACGTGCTCGACGATCGGCCGGCCGCCGATCTCGATCAGCGGCTTCGGCACCTCGCCGTTGAGCCGGGTGCCGCGCCCGCCGCAGAGGATGAGAACCTGCATGATGAGAGTTTCGCCTGCCAGACGAGGCCGCCTCCTTCGTCGGCGCCTCGTCTTCGGCGACGTATGCTTCCGCGCCCGTGTCGATCTTCAAGGCATACGACATCCGCGGGCTGTACGGCGACGAGATCGACGGCGACGTCGCCTACGAGATCGGACGGGCGTTCACGCGCGTGCTCGGGGGCGAGCGCCCGAGGATCGGGCTCGGCCGCGACATGCGCCTCACCGCCCCGGAGCTCGCCGCCCGCTACCGCGACGGGATGGTCGCCGAGGGCGCCCACGTGGTCGACGCCGGGATGGTGGGCACGGAGATGCTCTATTGGCTGGTCGGCTCACAGGACCTCGACGGCGGCCTCATGTGCACGGCCTCGCACAACCCGAAGGCCTACACGGGCGCGAAGCTCGTCGAGCGCGGCGCGGTCGCCCTGTCCGGCGACAGCGGCATCGGGGAGATGCGCGAGCTGGTCGAGGCCGGGCTCGGCGAGGCCCCGGGCGGCGGCAGCCACGAGACCCGCGACATCTACGCCGGCTTCCAGCGCGCCGCCATCAAGTTCATCGACCCGGCCAAGGTCAAGCCGCTCAAGGTGGTCGTCGACGGCGGCAACGGCATGGCCGGGCCGATGGTCGGCCCGCTGCTCGACCAGCTCGGCCTCGACCTCGTGACCACGTACTGGGAGCCCGACGGCGAGTTCCCCGACCACGAGCCGAACCCGCTGCTGCCCGAGAACCGGCAGTTCATCATCGACAAGGTCCGCGCCGAGGGAGCCGACCTCGGCATCGCCTGGGACGGCGACGCCGACCGCTGCTTCTTCATCGACGACACCGGCACGTTCGTGGACGGCGACTTCATGACCGCGCTGCTCGCCGAGTCGATCCTCGAGAAGCAGCCGGGCGTCGACATCCTCTACGACGTCCGCGCTTCGCGGGCGGTGCCCGACCTCGTGAAGAAGCTCGGCGGCACCGCGCACGTCAACCGCGTCGGCCACGCGTTCTTCAAGCGCCGGATGCGCGACGAGGGCGGCGCGTTCGGCGGCGAGGTCTCCGGCCACTACTACTTCGCCGACTTCTACAACGCCGACTCCGGGACGATCCCGGCGCTGCTCATCCTCGAGCTGCTCTCGATCCACGGCGCGAAGCTCTCCGAGCTCCTCAAGCCCCTGCGCGACCACTACTTCATCTCCGGCGAGATCAACTCGCAGGTCGCCGACACCGACGCCAAGATGGCCGAGATCGAGGCCCGCTACGGCGACGGCGAGATCACCAAGCTCGACGGCATCTCGATCGACTACGACGACTGGCACTTCAACGTCCGGCCGTCCAACACCGAGCCGCTGCTGCGCCTGAACCTCGAGAGCCTCGTCTCCCAGCAGGACATGGAGCGCCGGCGCGACGAGGTGCTCGACCTGATCCGGGCATGAACGACGGCATCCACTGCCTCTCGATCCCCACGCCGTTCGCCGTGGGGCGCGTCAACTGCTACCTGATCGAGGACGACCCGCTGACGCTGATCGACACCGGGCCGAACTCCGGCAAGGCGCTCGACGAGCTCGACATCGCGTTGCGCGCGCACGGCCACGCGATCGACGCCCTGGAGCGGATCGTCATCACCCATCAGCACATCGACCACACGGGCCTGCTCGGGATCCTCGCCCGCCGCTCCGGCGCCGAGGTGGTCGTGCTCGACCTGCTCGCCCCGGTGCTCGAGGAGTTCGGCGCCTACGCGGAGCGCGACGACGAGCTCGCCGAGTCGCTGATGCTGCGCCACGGGATCCCGCGCGACGTCGTCACCGCGCTGCGCTCGATGTCGCGCGCGTTCCGTGCATGGGGCGGGAGCGCGCCCGTCGACCGCCGCCTGAAGGACGGCGAGGAGCTCACGTTCGCCAACCGCACCTTCCAGGCGCTGCACCGGCCCGGCCACTCCCCGTCGGACACGCTGTTCTGGGACGCCGACCGCCGGCTGCTGATCGGCGGCGACCACCTGATCGGGCACATCTCGTCCAACCCGCTGATCTCGCGCCCGCTGGGCGGCAGGTCCGGCGAGCCCGGCGACGGGCGGCCGCGTGCGCTGATGACCTACCTGCGGTCGATGAGCGAGACGCGCGAGATGCCGATCGACACCGTCCTCCCCGGCCACGGCGAGCCGGTCACCGACCACGTGAAGCTGATCGACGAGCGCTTCGCCCTGCACGAGCGGCGCGCGGCGAAGATCGGCGGGCTGATCGCGGAGCAGCCGATGAGCGCGTACGAGATCGCGCAGTCGCTGTGGGGAAACGTGGCGGTGACGCAGGCGTACCTCACGCTGTCGGAGGTGCTGGGGCACGTCGACCTGCTGATCGATCGCGGCGAGGTCCGCGAGACCGAGATCGGGGGAGTCATCCGCTACGAGGCGGCCTGATGCACGAGATCGACATCGTCCTGGTCTCGCTGCTGCTGTCGGTGGTCGTGCTCGGCACGGTCGCGCGCCTGACTCACATCCCGTACCCGATCGTGCTCGTCGTCGGCGGCCTCGTGATGGGGATCCTGCTCGGGCCCGACGACACCGTGACGCTCGACCCGGACCTCGTGCTGGTGATCTTCCTGCCGCCGCTGCTGTACTCGTCGGCCTTCTTCGCGAACCTGCACGACCTCCGGCGCGGCATGCGCGTGATCACGGTGAACGCGGTCGGACTGGTGCTGGTGACGATGTGCACGGTCGCGGTGGTGGCCCACGAGGTGGTGGACGACATCTCGTGGCCGGTGGCGTTCGTGCTCGGCGCCATCGTCTCGCCCACCGATCCGGTGGCCGCGACCGAGATCCTGCGCCGCCTGAAGGTCCCGCGCCAGATGGTGTCGATCATCGAGGGCGAGAGCCTGCTCAACGACGGCACGGCGCTGGTCGCCTACAACGCGGCCAAGGCCGCCGTGGTGACGAGCTTCGTGTTCTGGGACGCCGCCGGGGACTTCGCGGTGAGCGCCGCGGGCGGCATCGCGATCGGGCTTGTCGCCGGCAAGATCCTCGTGTACATCCGGGGCCGGATCGACGACATCCCGACCGAGGTCACGATCTCGATCCTCAGTGGCTACGCCGGCTACCTGCCGGCCGAGGCGGCGGGCGTCTCGGGCGTGCTCGCCACCGTCACGACCGGCATCGTGCTCGGCTGGGCGGCGCCGCAGATCTCGACGGCGTCGATGCGCCTGACCGGCTACGCGGTGTGGGAGATCCTCGTCTTCCTGCTCAACGCGCTGCTGTTCGTGCTGATCGGGCTGCAGCTGCCGACGATCCTCGAGGCGCTGCAGGAGGAGTCCGCGACCACGCTGCTCGGCTGGGCGGCCGCGGTCAGCGCGACCGTGATCCTCACCCGGTTCGTGTTCGCCCAGCTGTTCACGTGGTTCATCCGCTTCGTGGACCGGCGCGAGGTCCAGCGCCAGCGCCGTTCGACGTGGCGGATACGGGTCGTCAACGCCTGGTGCGGGATGCGCGGCTCGGTGTCGCTGGCCGCCGCGCTCGCGCTCGACGAGGACTTCCCGCACCGCGACATCGTGCTGTTCCTCACCTTCTCGGTCATCTTCGCCACGCTCGTCCTGCAAGGGCTGACGCTGCCGCCGCTGATCAAGGCGATGCACATCGAGGACGACGGCGCCGACGAGCGGGAGGAGCTGATCGGCCGCCGCGCCTCGGTCGAGGCGGCGCTCGAGCGGTTGAGCGAGCTCGGCGACGCCGAATGGACGCGCGACGACACGACCGCACGCATGCGACAGCTGTACGAGTACCGCCAGCGGCGGTTCGCGACGATGGCGGGCGAGCTCGAGGACGGCGACGGCCTCGACTCGTACGAGACGCGCGCCAAGCGCTACCAGAAGATGGTCCGATCGGTCCTCGACGCGCAGCGCCGCCGGCTCGTCGAGCTGCGCAACGCCGGCGAGATCTCCAACGAGGTCATGCACCGGCTCGAGCGCGAGCTCGACCTCGAGGACGAGCGGCTCGAAATCTAGGGGAACACTGGCCCAGGGGGCCAGGTTCCCTTGCGGGTTTCGCCCAGGGGGCGAAACCCGCGGCCGCGGTTAGATGTGGTCGAGGTGCGCGATGTTCGCTCGGTCGTCGTCGTCGGGCGACGGCTCGGCGCTGAACCAGGCGTCGAGGATCTCGGCCAGCACCGCCTCCGACGTCGTCCGGAGCGACAGGGCGAGCACGTTGGCGTCGTTCCACTTGCGCGCGCCGGCGGCGGTCTCGGCGTCGCCGCACAGGGCGGCGCGGATGCCCGGCACCTTATTGGCCGCGATCGACGCTCCCGTGCCGGTCCAGCAGCAGACGACGGCCTGATCGGCGCGGCCGTCGACGACGTCGCGCGCGGCGGCCTCGGACGCCCACGCCCAGTCGTCGCGCTCGCCGGCGGCCAGCGCGCCGTGCAGCACCGGCTCGTGACCGCGGTCGCGCAGCTGCGCGACCACGGCCCCGGCCACACCGGTGTGCTCGTCGGCGGCGACCGCGATGCGCATCGCCGCCAACGCTAATGGCTAGCGCTTGAGGAGTCATCTTCGTCCGGTCGGTCGTGCGGTTGCCGTCGAGGTCGGTGATCGTGGCCTTGATCGCCAGCTTCACGCGCTTGACGTGCTTGAGCTGCTTCTTCGCCTTCTTGGTGAACTTCACCGTCACCCGCGAACGCCCGTCGCCGATCACCTTCGACAGCGACGCGACGACCACCGGGGCCTTGGCGTGCTTCTTGAGATGCAGGCGGCGCGCGGTCTTCTTGTCGACCGTCACCTTCACGACGAGCCGGCCCGGCGCGCTCGAGTGGACGGTCAGGTGCAGGCCCTTCTTGAGCGAGGCCGACAGCGGCGCCGAAGCCTTGCCGGTCACGTTGAGGTCCGGGCCGGAGCTCGGCTCCTCACCGGTGTCCACGGTCACCGGGATGCTCAGCGTGCCGCTGACGACCTCGGCGAGCTGGTGCTTGACGATCTGCGGGCCGGGCGTCGCCGCGTCGAAGAGCCCGGTGCCCGGCTGCGGGGCGTCGGTGCCGCTGAACATCGACAGCGAGCCGCTGAGGGTGTCGTTGCGCGGCAGGTCGTTGAGCAGCTTCAGCAGCTCGCTGAACGTCTTCGGGCCGGAGTCGCTGGAGCCGCCGCCCGAGCCGCCGCCGCTGTCGCCACTGCCGTCGGTCCCGCCCGTGATGTCGAGCGAGCCGTCGCCCGACGCATCGTCGGCGATCGGGAACGACAGCTCGACGGGCGCGACCGGCGTGCTGCTGCGGTAGCTCTCCAGCAGCACGCGGACGCGCAGCGTGCTGCCCGGGGTGAGTGTGATCGTGTCGTTGCTGGTGATCGGGACCCACGTCGTCCCGTCGAACATCTGCAGGCCGGTGATCAGGTACTGGCGGAACTGCGACTGCACCGCCCCGGTCATGGCGACGGTGTTGAGCTTCACGTCCGTGAACGGGTTCTGGACGATCGAGGCCAGCATCCCGAACATCTCGTCGGTCGCCGTGATCGAGATGTCGGACGGGTCAGCGAAGCGGTTGTTGCGCGTCAGCGAGAACGGCTGCCCGCCCGCCGTGCCGGTGACCGTCCAACCGAGCGACATGCGGCCGGCGCCGAGGCGGTCGATCGCGCTGTCGACACTCGACACGAGATGCGCCGTCGCGATGTCGGGGACGTCGTTCGTGCGGTTGACGTCGGTCTCGCCCGCGTCCGGCGCGCCGCCGTCGTCCGTGAGGTGGGACGTCACGACGACCGGCGTCGGCGCCGCCCCGAGCAGGCCGCGGATGCCGCTCAGGCGATCCTGGTCGAGCGTCCCGACGAGCCCACCGATGTTGGCGAGCTTGAACGGCGCGATCAGGTCGTCCTGGATGACGATCGCGTCGGCGGTGTGGACGCTGAGCGACGTCGGCCCGTCGAAGTTCATGGGATGGCCGAACGCGATGACGCTGTCGCCGCAGCGTTCGGTCGTGGTGCCGATGCCGGCCGAGGCGACGTCGCCGTAGCTGAGCGCGGTCGCGAAGTTGCTGCCCGGCTGGATCAGCGCCGGGTTGCCCGGGGCCGCCGAGGCCGCCGCCGCTCCCGCGTGGTAGGGGATGAAGCGGTCGCTGCCTCCGAGCCGCGCGGCGAACTTCGCGAGCCGGTTGCTGTTGAGGCCGGAGACGGCGAGCGGGATCGGGAGCTGCTCGAAGCCCGAGGCCGCCTGCTGGGCGCTGACCGCACCGGTCGCCACCAGCTTGTGTTGGAGCGCCTGCGGCACGCGGGCCCGGAGCGGCGTCACCGGCGCCGCGGGGTGCTCGAGCACGTCGACCATGTCGTCGGCCGGGGTGATGCCGGCGATCGGCGAAGCGCCGGTCCCGAGCCCGTACGCGACCGCGCCGATCAGGTCCCCGTCGGCGTTGTAGACCGGCGAGCCCGACATGCCGGCCCAGATCCCCTTCACGCGGTCGTTGTTGAGCGCCGGGTAGTCGTGGACCTGGCCGATGATCATGTCGTGATCGACGCCGATGCCGTCGTCGAGGACGCCCAGGATGGTCACGTCGAAGTCGTCGATCGTGGTGCCGCTGGAGACCGTCTTGCCGTGCGCCTCGAAGTGCGCGCCGTTGAGCGTCGCCGTCCGCACGTCGTTGACCGGCATCGTCGTGAAGCAGGGAGCCGCCTGCGCGGCCGGCGCGAAGGCCCCGGCGGCGAAGAGCAGCAGCAATAGGGTCAGTCGACGCATGGGGCACCTCGGAACTGGATCATCGGCCGACCGATCAGACACGCTCACGAGTACGTCGTCAAGCGCCGGTGGGCTAGGTCCGCCCCCATCCCCCGCCGCCCGGCGTAAGTACGGTGATCGTGTCCCCAATCTCCAGGGTGATCCGCGCCTTGGGCCCCAGCTTGCGGCCGTTCAGGCGGTTGCTGCCCGGCGCGCCGTCCTCACCACCGTGCGCGCCACGAGGCGGATGCCGCCGCCGGTCCGACAGGATCGAGGCCTGGCACCGCTCGAGAACGGTAATCGCGCGGATCACGCCGTCGCCGCCGGGGTGGCGGCCCGCGCCGCCGCTGCCGGCGCGCAGGGCGTAGCGCTCGACACGCAGCGGATACGCCGTCTCGAGCGCCTCGACCGGCGTGTTGAGCGTGTTCGACATCGCCACGTGCACCGCCGATGGCCCCGGGCCCTGGGCCGATCCACCCTGCCCGCCGCCGATCGTCTCGTAGTAGGTGAAGCGCGGCGAGCCGAACGTGAGGTTGTTCATCGTGCCCTGGCCCTGCGCGGGCGCGTCGACGGCCTGGCCGAACGCGCGCAACAGGCAATCGGCGATCCGGCTCGACGTCTCGACGTTCCCGGCGACGACCGCTGCCGGTGACCGCGCGTTTACCAGCGACCCTTCGGGTGCGCTCGACCGCGATCGGCGCGTAGGCACCGCCCGAGGCGGGGGCGTCGGGGTCGGCGACGACGCGCAGCACGAAGCAGCAGGCGGAGACGGTGACCGCCAGCGGGCAGTTGAGGTTGCCGGCGTGCTGCGGCGCCGTGCCGTCGAAGTCCACGCGCACACGATCCCCGTCGATCTCCACCGCGGCGCGGATCTCCAGGTCCTCGTCGGCGGCCTCGACCGTCTCGGTGGCCTCGTAGCGGCCGTCCGGCATGGCGGCGATCGCCGCGCGGGTGCGGCGCTCGGCGTAGTCCCACACCTCGGCGCAGGCGGCGCGCCACCAGTCCGCGCCGCGGCGCTCTGTGAGCTCGCCGACGCGGCGCTCGGCGAGCCGGTGCACGGCAAGCTGGGCGCGCAGGTCGCCGCGGCGCTCGTCGCCGGCCCGCGAGTTGGCGGCGATCAGGTCGATCAGGGCGTCGTCGAGCCGCGTCGGCGGCAGGATCAGGCCCTCCTGGTGCAGCTCGGTCGAGTCCGCGGGCATCGACGCCGGGACCATCCCGCCGACATCCGCATGGTGGGCGCGCGAGGCCGCCCAGCCGAGCAGCTCGCCTTCGACGTGGATCGGCGACACGAGCGTGATGTCCGGCAGGTGCGAGCCGCCGAGGAAGGGGTCGTTCAGCACCCAGACCTCGCCGGGCGCGACGTCGTGTGCGCGCACGGCCGCGACCGAGGCCGGCAGCGCGCCGAGGTGGACGGGGATGTGCTCGGCCTGGATGACCAGGCGCCCGTCGGCGTCGAACAGCGCGGTCGAGCAGTCGCGGCGCTCCTTGATGTTGGGCGACAGCGCGCTGTGGATCAGCGCGGTGCCCATCTCCTCCGCGATCCCGCGCAGCGAGCCGACCGCGACCTGCAGCTCGGCGGCATTCATGCCTCGAGCCTCACGATCCCGTGATCGTCGGCCTCGCCGGACCAGCCGGGCGGGACCAGGCACGTGGTCTCCGGGAACTCGATCACCGCCGGGCCTTCGACCCTGGTTCCGGGCGCCAGCGCCCGTGCCGGTCAGCACCTCCGCCTCGGTCTCGGCTCCCTCCCAGCGGATCGTGCGGCGCGACCGCGAGCACTCTCCCGCCGCCGCGAGCGTCACGTTCGCCCCGGGGCGGACCGCGGCGGCGCGGAGCGTCACGAGCTCGATCGCGCGATCCCGGTCGGCGTGGCCGTAGCGGCGCTCGTGCTCGGCATGGAAGGCGTCCGCGAGCGCGGCGGGATCCTCGAACGGGATCAGCAGCTCGAACGACTGACCGGCGTAGCGCAGGTCGGCGGCGGCGCGCACGTCCTCGCCCTTGCGGGCGCCGGCGAGCTGCTTGACCGCCTTCGTCAGGTCGCCGGCGTCGGCGAGCGGCCGCAGCAGGCTGCGGGAGGTGTCGCGGCGGCGCTCGGCGGCGGCGAGCCCGACCGCGGACAGCACGCCGCTCGCGGGCAGGCACAGGACCGTCGTGGCGCCGAGCTGGGTGGCGAGCTCGCAGGCGTGCAGCGGCCCGGCGCCGCCGAACGCGATCAGCGCCGCGCCCGCCGGGTCGTGCCCGCGCTCGACCGAGACGACGCGCAGCGCCTGCACCATCGCGTTGACCGCCACGGCGACCACGCCTTCGGCGGCCTCCTCGGCGCTGCCGATCTCGAGTGACTCGAGCGCCTTCCGGGCGGCCACGGGGTCGAGCTTGAGGTCGGACGCGATCGGCGAGTCCACGGGCAGGCGGCCGAGCACGAGGTTGGCGTCGGTCACGGTCGGCTCGGTGCCGCCGCGGCCGTAGCAGGCCGGTCCGGGGTCGGCGCCCGCGCTCTGCGGGCCGACGCGCAGCGCGCCGCCGCTGTCGACCCAGGCGATCGACCCGCCGCCGGCGCTGACCGTGTGGATGTCGACCATCGGCAACCGCACCGGCAGGCCGGCGACGCGGCGGTCGACGGTCAGCTCGGACTCCCCGCCGCCCTCGGCGAGCAGGAACGTGTCGCAGCTCGTGCCGCCCATGTCGAAGCCGAGCGCGGGAGGCTCGCTGACGATGCGTGCGGCGACGGCGCCGCCGGCCGGGCCGGACAGGAGCATCGCGGCCGGGTGCGCGGCGGCCTGCTCGAGCGTGGCGACGCCGCCCGAGGAGAGCATCACGTGCGGCTCCGGCAGCCCGGCTTCCGCGGTGGCGGAGCGCAGCCGGCTGAGGTAGCGCCCGGTCGGCGGGCCGAGCGCGGCGTCGATCGTCGCGGTCGTCGCGCGCTCGAACTCGCGCACCTCGGCGGCGACCTCGTGCGAGGCGACGACGAACGCGTCCGGCAGCGCTTCGCGCAGGATCTCCGCGACCCGCTGCTCGTGCGCGGGGTCCAGGAACGCGAACAGCAGGCAGACCGCGACCGCCTCGGCGCGCTCGCGCTTCAGGCGCCGGGCAGCGCGGTGCACGGTCTCCTCGTCGAGCTCGCGGATCACGCCGTCGGGGCCCATCCGCTCGTCGACCTCGACGCAGCGGCGGCGCTCCGCCACCGGCGGCGTCGGCGCCTCGTGCAGGCGGTACAGGCTGGGGCGCGCCTGGCGGCCGAGGAACAGCAGGTCGCGGAAGCCCTTCGTGGTGACGAGCGCGGTGCGCGCGAGGTTGCGGGTGAGCAGTGCGTTGGTGGCGACCGTCGAGCCGTGGACGAAGTGCTCGACGCCGCTCGGCTCGACTCCGGCCTTCTCCAGCACGGCGCGGGCCGCCTCGACCACGCCCTCCTCCTGGCGCTCGGTGCTGAGCACCTTGGCGGTGACCATGCCGTCCTGGGTGACCAGCACGGCATCGGTGAACGTCCCGCCGACGTCGATCCCCAGAGCACTCACGCCAGCACGGCCTCCGCGGCCTGGTCGCCGAGCCGGACGGCGTAGTTGGTCCCGCGGTCCTCGGGATAGACCTGCGTGGTGTTGGCCAGGTACAGGCCCGCGACCGAGGTCTTGAGCGGCGGGATCCGCTGGCGGTAGCCGACGGTGACGATCGGCTGGGCGGCGGGCTCGCGGTGCAGCCAGCGGTTCTTGATCCAGGCGGGGTCGAACGCCGGGTTGACCTTGCGCAGCCCGGGCGTGTAGCGCTCGATCACCTCATCGGCGTTCAGCGCCAGGAGCTCGTGGCCGTGCTCGAGGTAGTTGGCGACGTAGAGGAAGCGGCGGCCGTCATAACGCGCCGGATCGATGAAGTTCGTGTGCTCGATCAGCCCCACGAACGGCAGCTCGCGGTCGGCGACGTTGGTCCAGTAGAAGCCGCTGAACTGCCGGTCGAGCTCGAGCAGCAGGCAGAGGGCGGCGAAGTACTCGATCGGCGGCGCGGGCAGCCCGGTCAGCTGCGCGAAGACGTCGTTCGGGACGGTGGCGAGCACGCGGTCGTAGCGCTCGGCGCCCGCCGCCGCGAACGCGCCCGGGTCGTGCCCGGCCCGGAACGAGCCGGGCGCGCCGAACGTCACCTCGAGGTCCGGGGAGACCTTGACGGCCGGGCAGTCGATCAGCACGCGCCCGCCGCGCGACTCGATCTCGCGCTGCAGCGCTCCGAACAGGTGCTCCCACGAGCGCCGCGGGTAGCCGAGGTGCTCCTCCCGAGCGTCCTCCCCACGCCGCAGCCGCAGCTTGTTCCAGATCCACACCATCGCGATGTCGTCGGCGCGGGCGCCGAACTTGCCGCGCAGCATCGGGCCCCAGACCTCGCGCCACGCGGCCGCCCCCATCCGCTGCTCGATCCACGCGCGCGCGGTGATCCGCTCGTACGGCGCCTGATCGTTGGCGAACCGCTGCAGCGCGAGCACGGCGAGCCCCATGCGGACGCGGTCGAACGGCGGCATCGGGCCGAAGCGCAGGAGGTCCATCGGCGTCGTGAACGGCCACTGGCGGCCGTGGGCGAACATCGCCACGCTCGAGGGCCGCCACTCCAGCTCGTCCGGCATCCCGAGCTCCTCGTAGAGGCGGGCGATGTGCCGGTCGGTGGTGAACAGGTGGTGGTAGTAGCGCTCGAGCAGGTGCCGCCGCCGACGTCGAGCGTCGCCGCCTGGCCGCCGAGGCCGGGCCAGCGCTCGTAGACGTCGACCTCGTGGCCGGCCGCGCCGATCCGGTACGCGGCGACCAGCCCGCACACGCCCGCCCCGATGACGGCGATCCTCACTTCTTCAGGTTCGCGCGGTCGCGCACGACGTAGAGCGGGCGGCGTTTGACCTCGTCGTAGATCCGCCCCACGTACTCGCCGATGATCCCCACGCAGATCAGCTGGATGCCGCCGAGCAGCAGGACGACGACGATCATCGACGGCACGCCGCGCTCGTAGATGTTCGTGTAGCGGGCGACGATCGTCAGCGGGACCGCGATGAAGGCGAGCGCCGAGCAGGCGAAGCCCAGCAGCGTCGCGAACTGCAGCGGGCGGTACGAGAAGCTCGTGATCGCGTCGAAGCTGAAGCGCAGCATCCGCCGCAGCGTGTACTTGGTCCGCCCGGTCGTGCGCGCCTCGCGCTGGAACGTGACCGCGGTCTGCGTGAAGCCGACCCACACGCTCATCCCGCGCAGGAAGCGGTTGCGCTCGCGCATCGCCAGCAGCGCGTCGAGCGCCCGGCGGTCCATCAGCCGGAAGTCGCCCGACTCGGGCGTCAGGTCGATGTCGGCGAGCGAGCGGAAGAGCTTGTAGAACCAGCTCGCGGTCGTGCGCTTGAACGCGGTCTCGCCCTGGCGCTCGCTGCGGACGGCGTACACGACGTCGTTGCCCTCGCGCCAGCGGTCGACCATCTCGCGGGATGACCTCCGGCGGGTCCTGCAGGTCGGCGTCGAGCATCACCACGACGTCGCCGCGTGGCGTGCTCGAGCGCGGCGGTGAGCGCCGCCTGGTGGCCGAAGTTGCGCGACAGCGTGACGACCTTCACGCGCTCGTCGGCCGCCGCGATCTCCGCCAGCACCTTGCCCGTGCCGTCCTTGCTGCCGTCGTCGGCGATCACGAGCTCGAACGGGATGTCGCCGGCCGCGGCCACCACGCGCGCGTGGAACTGGGCCGCGATGTCCACCTCGTCGTGCATCGGCGCGGCGATCGACAGCAGTGCGGGCTCGCGGGCCATCCCCGTAAAGTCTCCCGGAGATGGTGGACGACCGCTCACTCGAGGCCGAGCTCGGCGACATCGGGCGCCGTCTGGCGGCCGCGATGCCGGTCACGCGCAACCCGCTGAAGGCCGTCGACGAGAAGGCGATGGACCTCGCATCCCAGGACGCGGAGCTCAAGGCTGCGCTGTTCCGGTTCGTCGACGTCGTGCCCGCCTGCCGGTCGCTGGAGGACCTCGCGCGGCACCTGACCGGCTTTCTCGGCGAGATCGAGCAGCCGACCGCCGCCGATCGGCGTCGCGATGAAGATGGGCGGCTCGAAGGCGGGCCGGGCGGCCCTGGGCGCCGCCGCGGCGACCGGCGTGCGCCGGATGGCGCACCGGTTCATCGTCGGCGAGAGCCCGCGGGCCGCGCTCGGCGTCCTGCGGGACCTGTGGAAGGACGGCGTGGCTTCGTCGGTCGACCTGCTCGGCGAGGCGACCGTGACCGCCGCCGAGGCGCAACGCTACGCCGACCGCTGCGCGGACGCGCTCGACACGATCGTCGCGCGCGGCGGGCCGCTGGCCGGCGCGGCCGCAGCTCGAGGCCGACTCCGCCGGCCCGCTCCCGCGCGCGAACCTGTCCGTGAAGGTCTCGGCGCTCACGCCGCTGCTGCGCCCGGACGCGCCGAAGCGCGGCAAGCGAGACGCCGCCGATCGCCTGCGCGCCGCTGCTGCGGCGCGCGAGCGATCTCGGCGCGCACCTGCACATCGACATGGAGTCGATGGACTCGCGCGACGCGGTGCTGGAGCTGATCCTCGAGCTGCTGTCCGAGGACGAGTTCCGCGCCGGCCCGAGCGCCGGCATGGTGCTGCAGGCCTACCTGCGCGACTCGCCGCAGACGCTCGACACGATCCTGGAGTGGCTCGGCCGCGTCGAACGCGCCCATCCGCTGACGGTCCGGCTCGTCAAGGGCGCGTACTGGGACCACGAGATCGTCGAGGCCAAGCAGCACGGCTGGCAGGCGCCGGTGTTCGAGGTCAAGGCCGACTGCGACCTGAACTTCGAGGCGCTCACCCGGCGCCTGCTCGACGCGCGGCCCGCCGTCCGCGTGGCGATCGCCTCCCACAACCTGCGCTCGGTCGTCACACGCGATCGCCTACAACCGCCTGTCCGGCGGCGACGACCGCGACCTCGAGCTGCAGGTCCTGCGCGGGCTCGGCGATCCGCTGCAGGCCGCGCTCGCGCGCCAGGGCCTGCGCGTGCGCACCTACTGCCCGGTCGGGGACCTCGTGGCGGGCATGGCGTACCTCGTGCGCCGGCTGCTCGAGAACACCTCGAACGAGTCGTTCCTGCACGAGCAGGCGGTCGGCGTCGGTCTCGACGAGCTGCTGGCGCGACCCGTTCCGTCGACCCCGGCCGTCTGAACTGCGGCTGGGTAGGGCGGCGAGGGAGTCCGGCCGGACCGGCGGATTCCGCCTCCCTCAATGCCGCAGTTGAACGCCGGTCTATCGTCTCGGCGGAAATGAAACCGTTCACCAACGAGCCGATCCTCGAGCTGCGCCGGGGCGCCGTCCGCGCCCAGCTCGGCGACGCGCTGGCCGCGCACGATGCGCGCGGGCCGCTGCAGGTGCCGGTGTGGGTCGGGAACGAGCAGCGCACCGGCGCGGACATCGTCTCCACCGACCCCGGCAGGCCCGAGCGGGTCGTGGCCGAGGCGGCGGCGGCGCGGCCGGACGAGGTCGAGGCGGCGCTCGCGGGTGCCCGCCCCTGGGACACGCCCGCGGAGAAGCGGGCCGAGGTGCTGGTCCGGGCGGCGCAATGGCTGCGCGGGCGGCGGCTCGAGGTCGCGGCGCTCGAGGTCCGCGAATGCGCGAAGCCGTGGCCGGAGGCCGACGCGGACGTGTGCGAGGCGATCGACTTCCTCGAGTACTACGCGCGCGGGGCGGTCGACCTCGCCCAGGGCGCCCCGCTGCTGCAGGTGCCGGGCGAGCGCAACGAGCTGCACTACTCCGCGCGCGGCGTGGTCGCGGTGATCTCGCCCTGGAACTTCCCGGTGGCGATCGCACTCGGGATGACCGCCGCGGCGCTGGCGACCGGCAACGCCGCGATCCTCAAGCCGGCCGAGCAGTCGCCCGGCTGCGCCCTGATCCTGATCCGGGCGCTGAGAGAGGCGGGCGTGCCTCCGAGCGCTCTCGCGCTGCTGCCCGGCGAGGGCGACGTCGGGGCCGCCCTGGTCCGCGACCCGCGCGTGCACACGATCGCGTTCACCGGCTCCAACAAGGTCGGGCTCGACATCGTCAAGGCCGCCGCCGAGGTCCCGCCCGGGCAGAAGCACCTCAAGCGAGTGATCGCCGAGATGGGCGGCAAGAACTGCGTGATCGTCGACTCCGACGCCGACCTCGACGAGGTCGTCCCCGCGCTCGTGAAGTCGGCGTTCCTGTACGCCGGGCAGAAGTGCTCGGCGGCCGCGCGCGTGCTCTGCCACGAGGCGATCCACGACGCGCTGCTCGAACGGCTGGCGGGTGCGATCGAGGTGCTCGAGGTCGGCCAGGCCTCCGACCTCGAGATCGACGTGCCGCCGGTGATCGAGCAGGATGCCCAGGAGCGCGTGAACCGTTACGCGGCCGAAGCCGAGAAGGGCGGCCGCATCGCCGCCCAGGCCCGCGCGGTGCCGGATGGCGGTTGGTTCGCCCCTCCGCGGCTCGCCGCCGACCTGCCCGCCGACTCGCCGGTCCTCACCGAGGAGATCTTCGGCCCGCTGCTCGCGCTCGAGCGCGTGCGCAACGTCGAGGACGCGTGCGATCGCGTCGACGCCTCCCCGTTCGCGCTCACCGGCGGCCTGTTCGCGCGCAACCCGGACACCGTCGACCGGGTGATCGAGCGCAGCCCCGTCGGCAACCTGTACGTCAACCGCGCGATCACCGGCGCGATGGTCGCCCGCCAGCCGTTCGGCGGCAACCGCCTGTCAGGTACGGGCACGAAGGCCGGCGGCCCCGGCTACCTGCTGCAGTTCGTCGAGCCGCAGGTGGTGACCGAGAACACCATGCGCCACGGCCTCGTCGTGTAGGGAACCGCAGCACTGACGGCAGCCCGGCCGGAAAGGTTGGCACGTTATGCCCTGTGGGCGGGAGGAAGTTGCCAACCTTCGGCCGCGCCACCCCACCCAGCCGCAGCTCTACGCCCGGAGTCCCTTCCCGCCGAGGGGGGTGAACTCGGCCCGCCCGTCCATCCCCGCGATCAGCGGCCGCGCCCGCGCGATCTGCTCGCGCGCCGCCGGATCGTCGAGGGAGGCGTCGTGTGCCTCGCGGTCGGTCCACGCCTCGGACACCCAGATCGTGTTCGCGTCCTCGCCGCGGCTCACCACGTAGAGCAGGCAGCTGTCGTTGGCGCGCAGCGATTCGGCGGCCTCGAGCAGGATCGCCGCGAGCGCTTCGCCCTGGCCCGGTTGCGATTTGAAGTACCCATGCATCCCAAACACTCGCGGCAGGCTAGTACGGTCCGCCGATGGCTCTCGAGTGGGTGCTCTTCAACCTCACCGGCACGCTCGTCGATCCCACCGTGCTCGCGCAGCCGCTCGGCGACACCAACGGCGACGAGGACCTCGTGCTCAACGCGCTCGACGACACCGTCGCGATGGCGATGGTCGATGCGATGACCGGCGGGTCGCACTCGCTCGACGAGCTGATGGGCGCGGCCATGCGCCGCCGGATCCGGCTCGCCGGCGGTGACGAGAGCCGCGCCACCGCCGCGCTCGAGCTGATCAGCACGATGCCCGCCTACCTCGAGGCGCCGGGCGCGCTGGAGACGCTGCGTGGCAGCGGGTTGCGGCTCGGCGTGCTGTCGCAGAGCTCGGCGGCCGCGGCCGACGACGTGCTCCGCTTCGCCGGCCTGCGCGACCGCTTCGAGCTCGTGCTCAGCGCCCAGGACGCCGGCGGCTTCAAGCCCGACCTGCGCGCCTACCGATACGCACTCGAGTGCACCGAGGCCGAGAGCGGGAACGCGGTCTGCATCGTCTCGACGCACTGGTGGGACGTCGCCGGCGCCAAGCGGGCCGGGTTGCGGGCCGGCTGGGTCGCCCGCCGCGAGCGCTCACTGCTCGACACCGTCCCGGCGCCGGACTACCTGGGCCGCGATCTCGCCGAGGTCTCTGAGGCGATCGTCACACGCATGTCCTGACTTTCGCGGATCATCAGACAAAAGCAGCGGGTATTATCCCGACGCTGAACCAAACGTTTCGCGGGAGGGCGAGATGGATCAGAACGTCAACCGACGGCGCTTCCTTGGTGCCGCAATCGGGACAGGGGCCGCTGCGACGCTGGCGCCGGCGACGGTGCTCGCACACGGGCGCCACGGCCGGCACCAACGGGGCGGCGGTGCGAACAAGGTGCCGCGCAACCGCCGCGGCATCCAGCTGTACACGATGCGCGAGAAGATGCAGAACCAGGAGCAGGCCCGTGCGGTGCTGCGCTTCCTGGGCCGCGCCGGCTACACCGAGGTCGAGACGGCGGGCCACTACGACTGGACGGCGCAGCAGTTCCGCGCCGAGCTCGACCGCGCCGGGCTGCGCGCGATCTCAGGGCATGACGGGCCGGACTCCACGTTCCCGGCCAACTGGCAGGACGCGTATAAGACGACGCTCGAGTACGCTGCGGCGCTCGGTCAGAAGTACACCGGCTGGGCGTGGTTCCCCGGCCCGTACGACGACGTGAACGTGTGGCACGGCCTCGCCGAGAAGTTCAACGAGGCGGGCGCGCTCGCCAAGCAGTACGGCCTGCAGTTCTTCTACCACAACCACAACTTCGAGTTCGAGAACCGCCAGGCCGACGGCACGCCGGTCTACGACATCCTGCTCGAGGAGTGCGACCGGCGGCTCGTGAAGTTCGAGCTCGACCTGTTCTGGATCACCGAGGGCGGCGCCAACGCGGTCGAGTACCTCAAGGCCGACCCGTCACGGTTCTGGGCCTACCACGTCAAGGACCACGTCTGGGGCCGCCGCGCGAACGGCGACCCGAACTTCGAGGACGCCGGGCCGGGCATGCTCGACTTCCCGGACCTGTTCGACGCGGGTGACGGCCGCGGGCTCGACAAGCACTTCTTCATCGAGCACGACATGCCGTGGCTGTCGCACCCGGACGACCCGGAAGCCGAGTTCAAGACGGCGAGCGCCGGGATCCAGTACTTGGAGAACGTCAGATGGTGAGGTGCGGCTTACTGACCCTCGCAAGCTCGGGTGAGCGCTTTAGATAGAAAGAGCTCGTGCAGGCGCGTCTCCCCCGCGAGCTCGGGGTGGAACGAGATCGCCAGCACGTGGCCCTGCCGCACCGCGACCGGATGACCATCGACTGCGGCGAGGACCTCGACGTCCTCGCCGCAGACCTCCGCCCACGGCGCGCGGATGAACACCGCGCGCACGGGCGGACCGGTCACGCCGGGGATCCGCAGGTCCGCCTCGAACGAGCGGATCTGACGGCCGAAGGCGTTGCGGCGGCACTCGATGTCGAGCACGCCGAGGTGCGAGCGGTCGAGCATGATCATCCCGGCGCAGGTGCCGAACACCGGCGCGCCGGACTGCGCGAACTCGCGGAGCGGCTCGGCGAGCCCCTCGCGCTCGATTCCGAGCGTCATCGTGGTCGACTCGCCGCCGGGGATGATCAGGCCGTCGAGCCCTTCGAGGTCGGCGGGGACGCGGACCTCGCGCACGTCGGCGCCGAGGCCGCGCAGCACCTTGCCGTGGGCCTCGAAGTCGCCCTGGAGCGCCAGGACGCCGACGAGAGGGCCTGACGCCCGGTCTGACACGTGCTACCAGCCGCGGTTGGCGAGCAGCTGACCCTCGTCGAGCTTGCGTGTCTCGAGCGAGGTCATGGCCGTTCCGAGCCCCTCGGACGCGCGGGCGACGCGGGCCGGATCGGCGAAGTGGGTGGTCGCCTCGACGATGGCCGCCGCGCGGGTGGCCGGATCCTCGGACTTGAAGATGCCCGAGCCGACGAAGTTGCCCTCGGCGCCGAGCTGCATCATCAGCGCGGCATCGGCCGGCGTGGCGATCCCGCCCGCGCAGAACAGGACGACCGGCAGCTTGCCGTCGCGCGCGACCTGGCGGACGAGGTCGAGCGGCGCCTGGTGCTCCTTCGCGGCGGTGGCGAGCTCGGCGTCGTCCATCACGGTGAGCCGCTTGATCTGGCCGGTGATGAGCCGCATGTGACGCACGGCCTCGACGATGTCGCCGGTGCCGGCCTCGCCCTTGGAGCGGATCATCGCCGCGCCCTCGGCGATCCGCCGGAGCGCCTCGCCGAGGTTGGTCGCGCCGCACACGAACGGGACCTTGAACTGCCACTTGTCGATGTGGTTGGCCTCGTCCGCGGGCGTCAGGACCTCGGACTCGTCGATGTAGTCGATCTCGAGTGACTCGAGCACCTGCGCCTCGGCGAAGTGGCCGATACGCGCCTTGGCCATGACCGGGATCGTCACCGCCTCCTGGATGCCCTTGATGAGGAGCGGGTCGGACATCCGCGCCACGCCGCCGTCGCGCCGGATGTCGGCCGGGACGCGCTCGAGCGCCATCACCGCGGCGGCGCCGGCGTCCTCGGCGATCTTCGCCTGCTCTGCGTCGACGACGTCCATGATGACGCCGCCCTTGAGCATCTCGGCCAGGCCGGCCTTGACCCGGAAAGTAGCTTCGTCGCGCATACGCGACGGAGGATAGCTATCAGTCGCCCGGCAGTTCAGGGCCCGCGACGGCCGCGGAGGGGGACGCGAACAGCCGGTCGCGCAGCAGCCAGCACTCGAGCTCCTCGATGTCGGTCGCGCTCTCGGCTCCCGTGCGCGCGCGGGCGAGCCCGATCACGAGGTCGTGCGCGCTCCGCGGCTCCCCGCGCGTGAGCCAGTGGTCGGCCCGCGCGGGGTTGGCCCGCATCCACGACTCGGACAGCAGCCGCGCCGACGCCTGCGAGCCCGGCATGCCCGGGCGCAGCTGCAGCCCGCAGTCCAGGCAGAACACGCTCGTCTGCTGACCGCCGGCGCTGCAGCGGGGGCAGCGCCCGTCGCGGGCGGGATGGAAGGCCTCGATCACCCCGAGGACGCTAGCCGCGACACCGCGGCCCGTCACCAGCCGTGCGGCTAGTTGTAGGACCCGGGATCGGCCGCGCGGTCGATTCTCGGCGGTATATGGGGGGAAATCGACCACGGACGGCCGGGAAGGCCGACCGCTACCCAGCCGCAGGTTCGGCCTCAGCCACCCTCTCCGCCGCTGTTGCACCTGGGTGGCAGCGGCGAGAACATGTCGCAGTGCGGAGCATCCACTTCCGCGTCTCGGGCACCCGCCCCGTGAAGCGCGTCGCGGCCGTCGCGCTGCTCGCGAGCCTCGTACTCGCCGCGCCGGCGTCGGCGTTCACGGCGCCGGAGCTGTACGTGCGCACGCAGACCTGGGACACGCACGAGGACTCGGGGCCCTGGATCCCGCTCGCGTCGGCGCCGGCGCTGAACTACCTCGGCGGCTACGACATCGGCTACAAGCTCCAGGCGACCGGCGTGAACGGCAACTTCCAGCGGGTCGCGCTGACGGTCACGCGCGTGCCCGATGGGACGCCGACGCAGCCCTACAACGACGAGCCGTTCTGCGTCGGCCGGAACGGGACGGCCGGCGACATCGTGGAAGCGGGCCCGGAGCTGCAGTTCGAGGGCGACGGCACGTACTCCGTGAAGGTGTCGGTTGGTGACGACTCCGTCGACTGCCTCACCGCAGGCCCGTCGAGCACCGGCTCGTTCTCGGTTCCCACGATGGTCGCTCCGGTGGTCGTCGGGCAGCCGCTGAGCTTCCGCGCCCACCCGCTCGCGGGCAACGCGTTCGCCGGCGTGCGCGCCCCGAGCCCACCCGGCGGATTCGGCGATGTGCGCTGCTCGCTCGGCTCCACCACGGTGCCCGACCCGGCCGACCCGCACGACGCGCTCGACGAAGCGGCCTTCGCGCGGCCCGGCGCCTGGAGCTGCGTGGCGCGCGGCCTGGCCGAGGGTCGCGACGAGAACTTCGACCGTCTGGAGTTCGGCACCCCGTTCTCGGCACCGCTGGCGGTCGAGGTGCGCAGCGACTTCCGCCGCCGGCTCGGCAAGGTCGCAAAGCCTCGGTCCAAGCGCCCGCGCTTCACGTTCAAGGCCGAATGGCCGGGCCTGTCCAGGGGCGGCCGCGCCACGGTGACGGTGTCCCGCGTAAAGGGCTGCAAGGGCAAGCGATTCAAGCTGAAGAAGTTCGGGACGTTCCGCGGCACGTTCGGCGCCAAGGACGCACGCATGCGGATCAAGCGCCCGCGCAAGGACGGCTACTACCTCGGCCGGTTCGCGTTCTCGGGAACCCACTTCATCCGAGCGAGCGTCGATCCGAACCCGGTCTACCTGCAGGTCGCGTCCGGGCGGCTGGGGTTCGCGAGCCAGTTCCCCGGGTGCAGGTAGCGGCGGTCTTCGAGGAGCGGTACTGGTACCCCGACGACGGCGGGCAGGTGTGGCTGGCCGGCTACACGCCGGTCGACGAGGACGGTCGCTACCTCGGGCGCGACGACCCGGCGCTGGTCGCCCGCGGGATCCGCATCGCCGGCGTGGCCGGCGCCGCGCGACATCACAAGGAGGAGCTGGCGAGCGGCGCGGCGGCGGTGGGCAAGCCGCTGATCCTCCGCCGTGACCCCCACAACGAGCACGACGCGAACGCGATCGAGGTGCTCGCCGGCGGTCATCAGATCGGGTGGGTGCCGCGCGAGCTCGCGGCCGAGCTCGCGCCGCAGATGGACGCCGGGCACCCGTGGGCGGCGGTCGTCCTGCGCGAGCAGCGGCCCTCTCCGCGCGATCCGCGGTCCGGCCTGACCATGCTGCTGGCGCCGGACCACTCGATAGAGCTGCGCGCCTGAGTTACATTTGTCACATGGCGACCGACGACCTCATCGCAGCGGACGAGACGGCCTTCCGCCTCGAGCTCACGCCGGCCCAGCTCAAGGTGACGCACTCCGCCCTGCGCGCGATGCTGGCCGACTTCGGGCACGACGAGCCGGATGTGCACCGGGTGATCCGCGAGATCCTCAGCAAGCTCCCCGACGAGGCGAGCATCCGCGCGATCGATCTCGGGGCCGAGCTCCGGCGGCAGTAGGCTTTGTGGGCGCGCGTTTGGCGCGCACCGCCCGCCAGGCTCTTGCGCTCTACCTGACGAGTGTCCGCAGGTAGAGCCCGAGGAGCCCGATGTCCGAGGCCGTATTGCCCGCCCCCGGGCCCGCCGACGTCCAACCCGTCGAGCACGAAACCCGTGACCGCATCGCCACCGGTCTTGTCACGGCCCTGCCGCTCCTCGCCCTCGGCGTCGCCGCATGGCAGTCCTGGCAGGGGCTGCTCAAGCCCGTCGACCTGATCATCTTCGCCGTCTTCTATGTCCTCACGGGGCTGGGCGTGACGGTCGGCTTCCACCGGCTGTTCACCCACCGCAGCTTCAAGGCCAAGCCGGCGGTCCGCGGCACGCTCGCGGTTCTCGGATCGATCGCGATCGAGGGTCCGGTGATCTCCTGGGTCGCCGACCACCGCAAGCACCACGCCTTCTCGGACAAGCCCGGCGACCCCCACAGCCCGCACGTCGATCACGGCCGCGGTCTGCGCGGCGAGCTGCGCGGGTTCGTGCACGCGCACATCGGCTGGCTGTTCGTGCACGACCAGCGCGGCTCCCGCTCCCGCTACGCGCCCGACCTGCTCCGCGATCCCGTCGTCAGCTTCGTCGACCGCACGTTCGTGCTGTGGGCGGTGGGCGGACTGCTGCTCCCGTTCGCGCTCGGCGCGGCGATCGGCGGCAGCGTCGCCGCCGGGCTCACCGCACTGCTGTGGGGCGGGCTCGTGCGGCTGTTCGTGCTGCACCACCTGACCTACAGCATCAACTCGGTCTGCCACGTCTTCGGCCGGCGCCGCTTCGCCACCACCGACGAGTCGCGCAACGTCTTCTGGCTCGCCCTGCCGACGTTCGGCGAGGCCTGGCACAACAACCACCACGCGTTCCCGACGTCGGCCCAGCACGGGCTCGGGCGCTGGGAGCTCGACCCGTCCGCGCTCGTCATCCGCGGCCTCGAAGCCACCGGGCTGGCGTGGGACGTCGTGCGGATCAGCCCGGAGCGCCAGCAGTCCAAGCTGCGCTGACGTGCCGGCCGCGGCGCCTCCATGGCAGTTCCTGCTGCGCGCCGCGATGGTGATCACGGGGCTGACGCTGCTGCTGATCGTCGACGTCCACGGCGTCGCGTTCTACATCGCGTGGGCGCTGATCGTCCTGGCGCTCATCACCGAGGCCGTGGCCACGTTCGTGTACTGGCTGCGCCTGCGCCGGCGGTGACTACTTGAGCTTGAACGCGCGGATGCGGTCGTCGTACTGCGCCGCGTCGCGCGAGTACACGCCGTAGGCGAGCGCCTGGATCAGCGACAGCAGCCCGGCGTGCGAGCGCACGAACGCCGGCGAGTTTGACGAGTAGTACAGCGTCCGCTCGGAGAGCTTGGAGACCTCCGACAATGTCGCGTCGACGATCGCCAGCGTGCTCGCCTTGCGGTGTCGGGCGATCTTCATCGCCCGCACCACGAGCGGATGCGGGCGACCGGCGGACAGGCCGATGACCAGCGTGCCCTCGTCGATCCGCCCGAGCCGCGACAGCGCCTCCTGCGACGGCGACGCGGCGATCTCGGCCCGGATGTCGAGCAGCATCAGCAGATGCCGCAGGTAGGAGGCGAAGAAGGCCATCTGGTCGGTGCCGGCGATCAGGATCCGCTCGGCGCCGGAGATCGCCTCGATCGCGCCTTCGACCTCCGAGCGCGAGACCTTGCGGGCGGTCTCCTCGACATTGACGTGGTCGGCGGCCACCGCCTGCTCGAACGGCGTCTGGTCGAGCGAGAACAGCGGCGTCGTGCCGTTGTGGCCGTTGGTCTCGGCCGGGCTGCGATGGTGGTGGCGGTACTCCTCGCGCGCCGCCTCCTGTAGCTCGGGGAAGCCCTCGAAGCCCAGCGCCTGCGAGAACCGCACGACGGTCGAGGAGGACGTGCTGGCGCGCCGGGCGAGCTCCTCGGCGGTGTGGAAGGCGACCTCGTCGAGATGGTCGACGACGTACTGCGCGACGTCCTTCTGCGAGCGGGAGAACTCGTCGAAGCGCGACGAGATGTAGGCGGACAGTGTCTGGTGGCCGCGGGCGGCGGTGGGCATCGTTGCGGTCCTCGGCATGGCGGAGCCTGCTTCGACCGGCCTCGCGACTCCTTCAGGATTGCGGCTTCTCCCTCGCTCGCGCGACCTACTGCCTTCGTTCCTTATGGAGCGCCTCGAAACCAAACTCGAAGGCCCGGTCCTGCTCGCCCCCACCAAGCACGGCGACGAGCGGGGCTTCTTCATGGAGACGTTCCGCGCCGACACATGGGCGGCGCACGGCGTCCCCACCGAGTTCCTGCAGGACAACCACTCGCGTTCGCGGCGCGGCACGATCCGCGGGATCCACTTCCAGACCCGCCCCGGGCAGGGCAAGCTCGTCCGGGTCGCGCGGGGCGCCGTGCTCGACGTGATCGTCGACCTGCGACGCGGCTCGCCCACGTTCGGCGAGTGGGAGGGGTTCGCGCTCGACGACGAGCGCGGGCACCAGCTGTACGTGCCCGTCGGCTTCGGGCACGGGTTCTGCGTGACGTCCGAGATCGCCGACTTCGTCTACAAGTGCACCAACTACTACGACCCGGCGACCGAGGCGGGCTTCCGGTTCGACGACCCTGAGGTCGGGATCGCGTGGCCCGACGTCGAGCTCCTGTACTCCGAGCGCGACCGCACCGCCCCGCTGCTGTCCGAGATCGCCGGCGACCTGCCGTTCACGGTGTGAGTCACGGCCGCTTCGCGCCGAGCCCGACCGGCACGCTCCATCTCGGCAACCTCCGCACGGCGCTGCTCGCCTGGCTGTTCGCCCGCTCGGCCGGCTCCCGGTTCCTGATGCGGATGGAGGACCTCGACACCGGCCGCGTCAAGCCGGGAACCGACGAGGAGCAGCTGCGCGACCTCGCCGCGGTCGGGGTCGACTGGGACGGCGAGGTCGTCTACCAGTCCGCCCGCCTCGACCTGTACGCGGACGCGATCGCGACGCTGCGGGCCGCCGGCCGCGTCTACGAGTGCTTCTGCACGCGGGCGGAGATCCGGGCGGCGGCTTCGGCGCCGCACGGCCCGTTGCCCGAGGGCGCGTACCCGGGGACCTGCCTGCGGCTGACCGCGGCGGAGCTGGCGGAGAAGCGGGCGAGCGGGCGCCCGCCCGCGCTGCGGGTCCGCGCCGACGCCGCGCGCATCGGCTTCACCGACCGCCTGCACGGGCCGCAGGAGGGCGTCGTCGACGACTTCGTCGTCCAACGCAACGACGGCGCCGCCGCCTACAACCTCGCGGTGGTGGTCGACGACGCCGCCCAGGGCATCGGCGAGGTGGTCCGCGGCGACGACCTGCTCGACTCCACGCCGCGCCAGCTCTTCCTCGCTCGCGTGCTCGGCGTGTCAGAGCCGGCACACGCGCACGTGCCGCTGGTGCTCGGGCCTGACGGGGCGCGGCTCGCCAAGCGCCACGGCGACGTGACGCTGCGCGAGGTGCCGCCGGCCGCCGCGCGCGCGTGGATGGCGCAGACACTCGGCCTCGACCTCGATCCGGCGACCTTCGATCCGGAAGCCATCCCCCACGAGCCGACGATCTGGCGCGGGTAAGCTGCGCCGATGTTCGTAGGACGCGAACGCGAACGGGCACGGATCGACCGGCTGCTGGCGGAGGCTCGCGCCGGCAAGAGCGGCGCCCTGCTCCTGCACGGCGAGGCCGGCATCGGCAAGACCGCGCTGATGCGCTGGGCCATCGGCCAGGCGACCGGCCTGCGCGTGCTGCGCGCCCGCGGCATCGAGACGGAGTCCGACATCCCGTTCGCGGGGCTGGCTGAGCTCGTCACGCCGCTGCTCGACCGGCTCGACGACATCCCGGAGGTCCAGGCGCGCGCCCTGCGCGGGGCGCTCGCGCTCGGGCCGGCGACGCCGCACGACCGCTTCACGGTTCCGGCCGGACTGCTCAGCCTGCTCGCCGTCGCCGCCGAGGAGCAGCCGGTCCTGGTGGCGATCGACGACGCTCAGTGGCTCGACGAGCCGTCGCTGGAGGCGTTCCTGTTCGCCGGCCGCCGGCTCGGCGCCGAGGGCGTCGCGATGCTCGGCGCGCTGCGCGAGGGCACGGCGGTCGCCGGGCTGGAGGTGCCGTGGCTGGAGCTGCTGCGGATCGAGCCGCTCGCGGAGGCCGAGGCGCGCGAGCTGCTCACCGCCTCGCAGGTCGAGCGGATGGCGCCGGCGGTCGCCGACCGCCTCGTGGAGACCTCCGCGGGCAACCCGCTGGCGCTGCTGGAGATCCCGCGGTTGCTGTCCGACGGCCAGCGCGCCGGGCGTGAGCCGCTCGAGGAGCCGCTGCGCCCGGGAACCGGCGTCGAGCGGGCGTTCCGCCGCGCCCTGGACGGGCTCGCGGACGGCGAACGTCGCGCGCTGCTGCTCGCGGCCAGCGCGCACACCGGGCGGATCGCGGTGATCGAGCCGGCGCTGCGCGAGCTGGATCTGACGATGGCCGACCTCACCGCCGCCGAGGCCGCGCGGCTGATCACGATCGCCGACGGCGAGGTCGAGTTCCGCCACCCGCTGCTGCGCTCCACCGCCTACCACGCCGCCAGCGCGGCCGAGCGCCGCGCCGCGCACGGCGCGCTCGCCGCCGCCGCCCCGCACGGCAGCCCGGAGCGTGCCTGGCATCTCGCCGCGTGCGCGGTCGCGCCCGACGAAGAGGTCGCCGCGGCGCTCGAGGCGGCCGCCCTGGACGCCCGCGGCCGCGGCGCGCACGCGACCGCGGCGCGCGACTTCGGCCGCGCCGCCCAGCTCACCCCCGACGACGAGCCACGCGCCCGGCGGCTGCTCGAGGCCGCGACCGACACGGCGCGCTCCGGCGGGGCCGACCACGCCCTCTCGCTGCTGCGCGAAGCGGCACGGCTCGCGACCGACCCGCTGCTCGCCGCCGACGTCCAGCGCATGACCGGCCACGTCGAGATGCGCCGCGGCTCGCCGCTGGTCGCCTACGAGCTGCTGGTCGCCGAGGCCGAGCGCGTCCGGTCGCGTGACCCGCGGCGCGCCGCCGGCATGTTCCTCGAGGCGTCGGTGTCGCACATGATCACCGGCGACATGCACGCGCTCGTCGCCACCGCCGAGCGGGCCCGCGCGCTGGCCACGTCCGCCGACCCCGCCGTCGAGCTGCTCGCCACCGCGGTCATCGGCGAGGCCTACCTCGCGCTCGGCGACGTCGAGCAGGGCGACGCGCTGCTCAGCGCCACCGAGCCGTACCTGCTGGAAGGCGATCCGTTGGCGATCGTCGAGGTCGTCGGCATGGCCGCGCACGCGGCGGTCTGGATCGAGAAGTTCGACCGCGCCCAGCGGATCTTCGACCGGCTGATCGCCGCGGCGCGCGATGCCAGCGCGGTGAGCGCGCTGATCTACCCGCTCGCCGCGCGCTCGCACATGGACTTCCGGCTCGGCCGCTGGGCCGCCGCCCGCGCCGGGGCGACCGAGTCGGTCGAGCTCGCGCACGACACCGGCCAGCTGCCGCTGCTCGCCCACAGCCTCGCCGCGCTCGCCCACGTCGAGGCCGGGATGGGCGCCGAGGACTCCTGCCGCCGGCACGTCACGGAGGGCCTGGCGCTGACCGCCCGGTTCCAGGGCGAGGCGACCGGCACGTACCTGCACGCCGCGCTCGGGTTGCTCGAGCTCGGGCTCGGCCGGATCCCGGAGGCGATCGCCGCGCTCGAGGAGACCCAGCGCCACGCCGACCGGCTGCAGATGCAGCCGTCGCTGGTGCAGTGGACGCCGGACCTGGTCGAGGCGTACGCGCGCGCCGGCCGCCGCGACGAGGCGCTGGCGCTGATCGACAGCTTCGAGGCGCGCGGGCGCAAGACCGGATCGCGGTGGGCGGCGGCGGCGACGGCGCGGCTGCGCGCGCTGCTCGCTCCCGACGCCGACATGCGCGCCGGGTTCGACGCCGCGCTGGCGCTCCACGATGGCCTGCCGATGCCGTTCGAGCACGCCCGCACGCTGCTGTGCCTGGGCGAGCGGCTGCGCCGCGCCCGCCAGCGCGCCGACGCGCGCGAGCCGCTGAAGGAGGCGCTGGAGACGTTCGAGCGCCTCGGCGCCCGCGGCTGGGCCGAGCGGACGCGGACCGAGCTCCGCGCGACCGGCGAGCAGCAGGCGCGCCGCACCGAGACCGCGGCCGAGCAGCTCACCCCGCACGAGCTGCAGATCGCCGTGCTCGTCTCCCAGGGCATGACCAACCGCGAGGCGGCGGCGGCGCTCTTCCTCAGCCCGAAGACGATCGAGTACCACCTCGGCCAGATCTACCGCAAGCTCGACGTGCGCGGCCGGGCGCAGCTCGCTCGGCTGATGGCGATGGAGCTGCCCGAGGGCGAGCGCGACCCGTCGGTGCTCGCCGAGGCCCTGGGTTAGTCGAGCTGCTCCTCCAGGCGCGCGGCGTGGTCGCGCGCCTCCTCGGCCGCTGCCTGGGCGGTCTCGAGATCCGACTTGGCCTCCTCGGCCTGCTCGCGGGCGTCCTCGGCGGCGGCGAGCGCGGCCTCGAGGCGCTTGGCGGCGCGCTCGGCGGTCTTCTCCGCGCGGTCGAGCTCGCGCTCGCGGGAGCGGCGCTCGGCGCGCGCCTCGCGCAGCTCGGCCTCGAGCTGCTGCCGACGCTCGGCCTGCTCGGCCGCCTCGGCCGCCTCGCGCTCTTTGCGCTCACGCTCCTCGGACTCCGCGCGCGCGTCACCGCGCGGAGAGGCGTCCTTCTTAGCGGTCTTGCGGCGCGCCCGCGGCTGGGCCGCGGGCGTGTCCCACCCTTCCATCAACCCCCACGCGCCGCCGCCGGTGGCGTCCTCGACGAGCCGGCCGGCGGCGAGCGCGGCGCGGACCTCGTCGTCGGTCGCCGCGGCGTGGAGCGTCGTGCGCAGCCGCTCGAGCGTCTGGGCGGTCGGCTTGCGGCCGGCCGGCTTGAGCGCCTTGGCCGCCTCGACCAGCGCGTCGACGGCCGCGCGCTCGGCGGCCGCGGCTTCACGCAGCTCGGCCGCGCCGCCCTTGCCGGCGACGGCGCCCTCCTGCGCCGCGCGCAGGTCGTCACCCGCCTTCAGCAGCGCCTTGACCAGCTTGCGCTGCTCGCGGGCGAGGGTGTTCGCCGCCCACGAGCCCTGGCTCGGCTTGGGCAGCTTGGCGACCGCGTCGGCCGCTTCGCGGTCCTTGGCCTTGCGCAGCTCGCGTGCGGTCGCGTCCCGCTCGCGCGTGAAATCCTCGAGCGGCAGGCCGTAGAGCCGGCCGGCGGCCTGCTCGACGGGGTCACGGCTCCTCGGCCTAGACGGCACGGGCGATCTCCGCCGTCGTCAACCCGAGGAGCCGCAGGCTCCCTCGCCGGGCCCGATGGCCGTGACGACGGGCCCGTCCCCGACGCGCCAGCCGCGCGTCATCGCGCCCGAGTTGAACATGGCGGCCACCTCGCCGTGCGCGCTGACGGCGATCAGCCCGCCGTCGCCGCCCCAGCGGCCGAGGTCCTTGATCGCCTGCGCGCAGGCCTCCTCCAGTCCGCAGCCGCGGTGGCGGAGCAGCGCGTCGACCTCGTGGGCGAGCGCCGAGCGGATGATCGACTCGCCGTGGCCGGTACAGGACACCGCGACGGTGGCATCGTCGGCCCACGTGCCGGCGCCGATCAGCGGCGAGTCGCCGACGCGGCCGAGCCGCTGGCCGGAGACGCCGCCGGTCGAGGTCGCGGCGGCGAGGCGCCCGGCCGCATCGCGGGCGACGGCGCCGACCGTGCCGCGGGCGCCGGTCGTGTTGCCCTCCTTGAGCGCGACCAGCGCGAGGCGCTCGCGCTCGGTCACGAACCACGTCTCGTTCTCGAACGCCAGCCCGGCGGTGGCGGCGAACTCGATCGCCGGCGGGCCGACGAGCAGCACGTGGCGGCCGTCCTCGAGCACCGCGCGGGCGGCCCGGACCGGGTTGCGCACACCACGTACGGCCGCGACCGCGCCGGCGGCGCGGTTGGTGCCGTCCATCACCGAGGCGTCGAGCTCGACGCGCCCGTACTCGGTCAGCGCGGCGCCGCGGCCGGCGTTGAACTCCGGGTTGTCCTCGAGCACGACGATGGCGGCCTCGACCGCGTCGAGCGCGGCGCCGCCGCCGGCCAGCACCGCGTGCCCGGCAGCAACCGCTGCCGCCGCCCCCGCGCGCATGCGCTCGGCGCGCTCCGGGTCGGCGATCGCCCCTCCCGCCCCGCCGTGGACCACGATCGCGATCTCGTCCATCCGGGCGAAACCCTACCCCTAGCAGCCGTCCCAGGCCTCCCACCCCGGGACGTGCCCGAGCGGCCGGTAGCCGCTGGGATCGAGCTTGGGCTGCACCGGCCCGCCGCCGTGCGGACGCCAGCGAACGACGACGTCCGGCCGCTGCGGCGGGCGGTCGATCCCGAGCATCGAGATGTCGAGCTGGAAGGCGACGAGCGGGCGCACATCGGGCGCCGTGCGGACGCGGCAGCGGGTGAGCGCCTCCCGCCCGACCGTCTGCACCAGCCGCCCGAGCGCCTCACGCCGGTCGGCGCGGGCCTGCACGTCCCTGGCCTGGTCGCGCAGATCGCCGACGGTGATGAGCGCGCAGGCGACCACGACGACGACCGCCAGCACCGGCACGCGCGCGGCGCCGACGCCGGCCAGCACGCAGCCGACCGCCGCCGCCGCGACGAGGTAGCGCGGGTTGCCCGCGTAGCCGGCCTGCGCCATCACCGCGACGATCAGGACCCACAGCGCGGCGGCCGCGCCGAGCACGCGCACGACCCGCGGGCCCGCGATCACCGCGACCAGCGCCATGATCGCGGCCGGGATCGTCAGCAGGTCGACGGCGTCGGCGAGCACGGCGAGCCCCGGGATGTCCTCGAGCGCGGCGCTGCCGATGCTCGGCTCGCCGCGAGCCGCGCTCGACGCGCTGGTCAGCCCGCCGGTGCCGAGCAGGTCGGGGCCGACCCACCCCACCAGCACCACGGCGGCGGACGCGATCGACCAGCGGCGGGTGGAGGAGTCGGCGCGCCACAGCCACAGGCCGTAGAGGCCGAGGAACGGCCACACCTCGGGGCGCAGCAGCGCGGCGGCGGTGAGGAGGCCGAGCGCGGCGCGGCGGCGGCCGTCGAGGTGCGCGACGATCGCCCACAGCGCGGCGGCGGCGAGCAGGCCCTCGGAGTTGCCGAGCGCGGAGTTGAAGCCCCACCACGTGCTCAGCACCATCAGCAGCGCGGCGACCGCGCCGGCGAGCTTCCCGCCGAGCCGCGTCGCCAGCACCGCGGCGCCCGCGACCGCCAGCAGCCCGCCCGCGCGCGCGACGATCAGCCACAGCGCCGGCGCCGCGCTCCCGGTGATCGACAGCGGGGTCGTGAACACGACCGGCAGCGGCTTCCACGACGGGCCGCCGCGGGTGTCGAGCGCGAGCCGGCCGAGGTCGCGGCCCCAGACGACCCACGCCTGCGGGTCGAACGCCAGCGCCCACGGCAGCAGCAGCGAAGCGGCGGCGAGCACCAGCGCCGCCCCGATCACCGCCGCGGTGCGGTTCAACTGACCGCGTTGACGATCATCGCGAGCACGATCAGCAGGCCCGCGACGAGCGCCAGCGCGATCACGCGCACGACCCACGTCGCGACCGGCGAGGCGTGGGTCGGGACCCGCTGCGAGGCGGCGGCGCGCGCCGCCTCCGCCCGGTGGCGATTCGCCGCGCGGCCGACCTCGGTCCGGCGCGACGCGGCGAGCCGGCCGGCCGGTGTGGCCGCGGCGGGTGCGTCGTCGGTCGTGTCGATGCCGTTCGCGCTCGCGGCGCTCGCGATCCTGCGGTGCTCGGCGGTCTGGGCCTGCACGGCGTCGAGCTCGCGGCGCAGGCTGCGCGCGGCGGCGCGCTCCTGCTCGAGCTCGTGTGCGACGCGCTCGTACATGCGCCGGGCGGCCGTGTCGGACCCGCCGTCGTCGTCGGCGCCGTTGGGGGACCGGGTCGCGAGCTCCTCGCGCAGGCGGGAGGTCTCGGCGCGCTCGGCGCTGACGGTCTGCTCCGCCTCCTCGCGCACGGCCTGCAGCTCGGCCCGCAGCCGCTCGGTCTCCTGTGCCTCGGTCTCGATCGTGCTGTTCGCCTCCTCGCGCGCGGTCGCGAGCTTCTCGCGGATCTCGGTCGCGGCGGCGCGCTCGGCGGCGAGCCGCTGCTCGGCGTCCATGCGCGCGGCCTCGAGCTCGGTCGTCGCCCGGTCGCGCTCGGCCTCGGCCGCGGACAGCGCCGCGCGCATCTCCTCGGTTTCGGCGCGCAGCTTCTCGACCTCGGCGCGCAGCGTCTCGAGCTCGCTGTCGCGGTCGCCGATCGCGGTCTCCGCCTCGTCGCGCAGGCCGACGATCTCGGCGTCGCGCTCGGCGAGCGTCGCCTCGAGCTCCTCGCGCCGCTTGCGCTCCTCGGCGAGCGCTGCGCCGTCGGGCGGCGCCTTGCGGCGGCGCGGCGGCGGCAGGTCGACGACGAGCCGGCGGCCGATCTCCAGCTCGGCGCCCGCGATCGCCTCCGGCTCGCCGTCATAGGTGAACAGCGCGCGCCATCTTCCGCCGCGGCCGAAGTGGCCGCCCGGGTGAGCGTTGAGCTTCTCCGGGCGGCCGTCGATCAGGAGCGTCAGCACCGGGCGGCCGAGCCGGCGGCCCTCGAGACCGCTCCAGCGGCCGCTGACCTCGAGCCGGTCGGGCGGCGTCCAGGCGAACCGCTCGAGCTCGAACGCGACCTCACTCACTTCGGGCATCGCCCTCTTCCTCGGGAGTCACGGCGGCGGTCTCCGTCGTGTCCTGCCGGTGGTCGACGACCGGCACGCGCTCGCGCATCGTGCGGCCCTCGACCGACAACGAGAAACGCACGCGGCCGAACGTGAGCACCGCGCCGATGAACATCACGACCGCCGCGCCGAACGCGATCCACGCGCCGCTCGCCGGGATCCTGCCCCCCGGCCGCCGGCGGCGGGTTGATGATCTCCGCCGCCACCAGCACGGCGATCGCCAGCACGACCGCCGGCAGCCAGCGCCGGTCGGCATAGTCGACGTCGGGAACGAGCTGGCCGAGCGCGATCGCGAACGCGAGCACCGCGAGCGCGCCGAGGATGACCTCGACGACCTCGAACGCGTCCCACGCCGTCAGCGATCCGTACCAGTCCAGGAACAGGCTCACCAGCAGCACGATCGCCGCCAGCGCCACGAGGATGGGCCCGACTTCGAATCTCCGATTCATTCACTTCCCCCTGTCGATGCTCGGGGCTGAAAGCATCGCGCACATACCCGTCGGATGCCGTGGGTCACCATGGTGACCGGAATCTGGTGAGACGTTTGCACGCTGACCTGCAGGCGGTTACCGACTGTTGATGACGGATAGTCAAGAAGTGAGCGCCCTTCCCCCGAGGGCGGCTCTCCCCCTCCTCCTCCTCCTCCTCGGCCGGGCGGGCGACCGACCAACTCGGTCATCCGCCCGGCCGGTCCCCCCTTCGCGAGAGCGTGTCCGCGGCGGCGCGGAGGTGCGCTCGGAGCACCGGCGGCCCGTCGTGCTCGAGGCCTTCGATCAGCGCACGGTGGTCGGCGGCCAGCTGAGCGGCCGGCAGGTACGGCTGGAGTGCGAGCAGGAACAGCCGCATCTCGCCGCTGAGCGCTGCGTGCGCGGCCTCGATCCGCGGGCTGTGGGCGGCCTGGACGATCGCCGCGTGGAGGCCGGCATGGGCCTCGTTGATCTCGCTCCACTTCTCGCTGGTGCAGGCGGCTTCGAGCTCCGCGAGGGCGCGGTGCACCGTCGTCGGGCAGCCGGCCGCCGTTGCGCTCGAGGGCGAGGTGCGCGGCCTCGAGCTCGAGGGCGGCGCGCAGCTCGTACAGCCAGCGGACGTCCTCCGCGGTCAGCTGCGGCGACGTGCGCGCCGCGATGCGGCTCGATCTCCACCAGCCCCTCGGCCGCGAGCGCGCGCAGAGCGGCGCGCAGCGAGTGGCGCGCGACGCCATAGGCCTCGACCAGCTCGCGCTCGCGCAGCCAGGTGCCGGCCGGCAGCGCGCCGTCGAGGATCTCGCGCCGCAGCGCGTCGGCCAGGGCGTCGACGGTCGACATGCGGTGGAGCGGGCGCGGCGCGGCCATCACGCCAGCGCCGGTTCGGGCGCTGCCGCCACCGCGGGCGCCGGCCTGACCGCCAGCGTGACCAGCCCGCCGAGCACGAGCCCGGCGCCGGCGATCGCCGGCCCACTCAGCGGCTCGGCGAGCACGACCGCGCCGAGCACGGCGGCCGTGAGCGGCTCGGCCAGCGTGAGCGTCGCGGTGTCGGCGGCGCTCAGGCGACGCAGCCCGCTGGCGAACAGCAGGTACGCGAGCGCGGTCGGCACGATCCCGAGGAACAGCGCGAGCGCGATCCCGTCGGCGTGCAGCAGCCAGCGTCGGTTGGGAGGCGAGCAACGCGGGGAGCAGCACGAGTGCGCCGATCCCGAACGCCGCCGCCATGACGGACTCGGGCGCGTGCCCGGAGGCGAGCAACCGCTTGGCGGCCAGCGTGTAGACGGCGTAGGCGCCACCGGCGGTCACCGCCAGCGCGACACCGGGCGCCGACACGTCGGCCGCTCCCCCGGCCAGCGCGAGCAGCGCCACGCCGGCACAGGCGAGCGCGGTCGCGACCGCCCACCGGCTCGTCGGCCGGCGGCCGTCGGCGATCCACTCGAACAGGCCGGCGAGCGTGGGCGCGGACCCGAGCGCGACGATCGTCCCGACGGCCACCCCGGTGTCGGCGACTGCCGCGAAGAACGCGAGCTGGTAGACCGCCACGCCCGCGGCGGCGACCGCGACGGGTCCGCGGGCCCACTGCGTGCGGCCGGGGTTGCGCCGCACCAGCGCGACCGCGATCAGCAACGCCGCCCCGACGAGGATCCGGGCGGCGCCGACGCCGACGGGCGTGGTGTCGCTGGGGCCGAGCGCCTGGGCGGTGCCGGTGGTGGCGAAGCACAGGGCCGCGAGAAGGACCTGGAAGCGGGGTGCGATCATTTCGTTCAGATTGTTCCACAATTCCACAACTCGTGAACTGCGGCTGGGTAGGGCGGCGAGGGCGCGGGCTCGCGTGTGCAGTTTGTCGGGCATAGGCCGACAAGGTGGACACGCGGCGTCGCGTGTGCAGTTGGGATCGCTATGCGTTACTAACGCGACACGCGGCAGCCACGTCCGGCCGACACCCCACCTCCCCCACCCAGCCGCAGTTCGCCGGCACGCTCGCTTCGGTCAGACTGCCGCCCATGGAGCTCGGCTTGGAGGACACCGCGGCGCTCGTCACCGGGGCGGCCGGAGGGATCGGCTCGGCGACCGCGCGGGCGCTGGCCGCCGAGGGCGTCAGGGTCGGCGTCCACTACCACTCGTCGAAGGAGCCCGCCGAGCGGCTGGCCGCGGAGATCGGCGGCGTCGCGCTGCAGGCGGATCTCACGGACGAGGCGGCGGCCGACGCGCTCGTCCCGCGAGCGGTCGAGGCGCTCGGGCGGCTCGACGCCTGCGTCGCCAACGCCGGCACCTGGGATCCCCAGGACGTGCCGGTGCGCGCAGATGTCGCTCGCCCGCTGGCGCAAGACGCTCGACGAGAACCTCACCGCCACGTTCCTCACCGCGCGCGGCTACCTGCGCCACGTCGAGCAGGCCACAACGGGCTCGCTGGTGCTCGTCGGCTCGACCGCCGGCATCTTCGGCGAGGCCGGACACGCCGACTACTCCGCCAGCAAGGCCGGGATGACCCACGGGCTGCTGCTGTCGCTCAAGAACGAGATCGTCCGCAGCGCCCCGACCGGACGCGTGAACCTGGTCGCCCCCGGCTGGACGGTGACGCCGATGACCGAGAAGGACCTCACGCAGGAGACGATCGATCACGTGACGGCGACGATGCCGCTGCGCAAGGTCGCGACAGCCGAGGACGTCGCGCGGGCGATCGTGTTCCTCTGCTCACCGCTCGCGGCCGGCCACGTGACCGGCCAGGTCATCACGGTCGCGGGCGGGATGGAAGGGCGACTGCTGCACTGACGAGCACCTCGCTCGGCAGCGGGAACCAGCGGGTGCGCTCGAAGTCGGCGGTCACCGGCGGGTCCTCGATGTCGTCGGGGGGCGAGACGGACCGGAGGATCTCGCGGGCGGCGAGAAGCTGCGCCGCCAGCGCGGCCTCGGACACCCGTGCGTTGGTCACGTGCGCCAGACCGTCGCGGTGGCGCCAGATCCCGGTGCCGGGATCGAACCGGTAGTACGGGAGCAGCTTCCAGCCGTGCTCGGCGACGAGGTGCACCGCTGCGATCACGTAGCGGAACGCCTCCTCGCTGGTGAAGTAGTTGAAGCCGATCCGGGTGAAGGCGAGCTTGGCGCCCGCGTTCCCGCGCAGGACCTCGGCATGCATCAGGTCGGACCAGTCGTCGTCGATCGGATACATCCGGTGGATGTACGGCCCGGCGCAGAAGCAGCCGCTGCGGGCCTGGATGCCGAACAGGTCGCTCAGGACCGCGACGACGAAGTTGCCGTGCAGGAGCGAGCCCCCGTGGCGGATCCCGAGCGACAGGATCGCCAGCCGCTCGGGCCGCGGGTCGCCGAGGACCTCGATGTTCGGATCGGCGCCCCACGACGCGAGCGCGCGGCGGGCGAACGCGTGCTCGCGGCGCATGATCTCCGCCGACCCCACCTGCTCCTTCAACGCGAACGCGAGGCCGGCGCGGATCGACTCGACGATCGCCGGCGTGCCGCCCTCCTCGCGGGTCTCGGCGTCGGGGTGGTACGACGCGTCGGTCGGCGTGACGTACAGGATCGTGCCGCCCGACGGCACGGTCGGCACCGGGCGGCGGAACAGGGAGCGCTTCGCCACCAGCACCCCCGGCGTCCCCGGCCCGCCGACGAACTTGTGCGGCGACAGGAACACCGCGTCCTTGCCGGTCATGTCGATCGGCAGGTACGGGCCGGCCGAGGCGTAGTCGAAGCACGCCAGCGCTCCGTGGCGGTGCAGCAGTGCCGACACCGCATCGGTGTCGGTGATGATCCCGGTGACGTTGGAGGCGGCGGAGAACGTGCCGATCTTGAGCCCACGGCCGGCGTGCGCGCGCAGCTCGTACTCGAGATGGTCGATGTCGACGCGACCGAGCGCGTCCTCCCGGATCGTCACGACGTCGGCGCCCGACTCGCGCCACGGAAGCTCGTTCGAGTGGTGCTCGTACGGGCCGACGAACACGACCGCGCCGTCGAGGTCGAGCACGCGGACCAGCTTGTCGATCGCCCCGGTGGTGCCCGAGCCGCAGAAGATCACCGCGTCCTCGTCGCTGCCATTGACGGCCGCATGGATGATGCGGCGCGCGTCCTCGCGCAGCCCGGTCGTGAGCCGGCCCGTCGCCGACGCCTCGGTGTGCGTGTTGGCGTACCCGGGCAGCACCTGGTCGCGGATCACGTCTTCGATGAACGTCAGCGCACGCCCGGATGCGGTGTAGTCGGCATAGACCATCCGGCGCGGGCCGAACGGTCCCCGGAGCACGGCGTCATCGCCGATCACCGAATCCCTGATGTGCCCGACCAGCTCCTCCAGTGAGGCGGACATGCCCTGACGGACGCCGGGACTGCCGCCGTTATTCCGCGAGGTGCGCCGTGTCGTTGTAGACGCGCAGGATCTGCTGGCCGTCGGGCAGGAACACGATCCGCGTGATCGAGGCGTTGTCGGCGTTCAGGAACGCGAACGGGCGGCTGCCGGTCGCCTGCCGGCACAGCTCCGCGACCACGCCGCCGTGGGTCACGACGACGGCCACACCCGGTCCCGCGGCCACGATCTCCGCCGCGGCGGCGCGCACGCGCGACTCGAACGCCTCCATCGGCTCGGCGCCGGGGATGACGTCCCAGCGCTCGGTTTCGAGCAGGCGAGCGATGATCGGGTCGCCGTGCGCGACCGCGATCCGGAAGCGCCCGCCCTCGAGCTCGCCGGTGTTGACCTCGCGCAGACCGCTGACGAACGCCGGCTCGAGGCCGCAGGCGCCGGCGATCGGCTCGGCCGTCTGCCGCGTGCGGGTGAGCGGGCTGACGAACAGCCCGGCGTAGCCGTCGCCGGCCAGCCGCCGGGCGACCCGGGCCGCTTGGTGGACGCCCTCGGGGGCGAGCGGCGGGTCGCCCTGCCCCTCGACGAACTCGAACTCCTCGCCGGGGACTGCCGCGGCCGAGGCGCCGTGGCGCACGAGCACGAGCTCGGTCGCCTCCGGCGGCGGCTCGTACGCGCGCTGGTGGTACTCGCCCCGAACGGTCACGGCCGCGCATCCTGACACCATGGCCGCGTGCTGCTCCGCGAGCTGGTCGACGCCTCCGCCGCCGTGCGCGACACGCCGGCCCGCAACGCGAAGGTCGAGCGGCTGGCCGAGCTCCTGCGCCACACCGGTCCGGCCGAGACGCCCGCGGCCGTGGCGTGGCTGTCGGGAGAGCTGACGCAGCGACAGATCGGCGTCGGCTGGGCGACGCTGCGCGACCATCCGGCGCCTGCCGCCGAGCCTTCGCTCACCGTCGGCCGACGTCGAGGCGACGTTCGACCACGTCGGCGCGCTGTCCGGGGCCGGCTCGCAGGCCGCGAAGCGCGCGGCGGTGCAGGAGCTCCTCGGTCGCGCCACCGCATCCGAGCAGCGGTTCCTGACCGCGCTCCTGCTCGGCGACATCGGCCAGGGAGCACTGGCCGGCGTGATGACCGACGCGGTCGCGAGGGCGGCGGACGTCCCGAAGGCCGACGTGCGGCGGGCGCTGATGCTGCGCGGCGATCTCGGCGCGGTCGCGACCGTGGCGCTCACCGAGGGCGTCGCCGGCCTCGGCGCGATCTCGCTCGAGCTGCTGCGGCCGGTGCAGCCGATGCTGGCGGCGCCCGGCGACGACGTCGATGCCGCGCTCGGGCGGATCAGCCCGGCCGCGGTCGAGTTCAAGCTCGACGGGATCCGCGTGCAGGTCCACCGGCGCGGCGAAGAGGTGCGGGTGTTCACGCGCACGCTCGACGACATCACCGCGCGCGTGCCGGAGGTCGTGGAGACCGCGCTTGCGCTCCCGACCGACACCGCGGTGCTCGACGGCGAGGCGATCGCGCTACGGCCCGACGGGCGGCCGGAGCCGTTCCAGGTCACTGCCAGCCGCGTCGGCCAGGGCCGGCTCGACGCGCTGTTCTTCGACGTCCTGCACGCCGGCGGCGAGGACTTCATCGACCGCCCCGGCGCCGAGCGCTTCGCGGCGCTCGCCGAGTTGCTGCCGGAGGCGCAGCGCGTGCCGCGCCGGGTGGCGAACGACGCCGACGGCGCACGCGCCGTGCTCGACGAGGCGCTCGCCCGCGGCCACGAGGGCGTCCTCGTCAAGGCGCTCGACGCGCCGTACGCGGCCGGCCGCCGGGGAGCCGGCTGGCTGAAGGTCAAGCCGCGTCACACGCTGGACCTCGTCGTGCTCGCGGTCGAGTGGGGCCACGGCCGCCGCCGCGGGTGGCTGAGCAACCTGCACCTCGGCGCCCGCGACCCGGGCGGCGCGGGCTTCGTGATGCTCGGCAAGACGTTCAAGGGCCTCACCGACGCGATGCTGCAATGGCAGACCGAGGCGCTGCTCGCGCTCGAGACGCATCGCGACGACTGGACCGTGTACGTCCGGCCCGAGCTCGTCGTGGAGATCGCGTTCGACGGCGTGCAGGCGAGCCGGCGCTACCCCGGCGGGGTCGCGCTGCGCTTCGCGCGCGTGCTGCGGCACCGGCCCGACAAGCCGGCGGCGGAGGCCGACACGCTCGACGCCGTGCTGGCCGTGCATGCCGCGTCCCGGTAGGTCGTGACGTAGACTTCCGGACCATGGTGCTCATGGCGCTCAGCGAGGCCTGGCAGACGAATCTCGCCCTGATCGGCGTGTTCGGGGTCTTGTTCCCCGCGCTCGTGACCGGCTGCATCGTGTTCGCGGTCGCCCAGGCGATGAGCGAGCGCCAGCAGAACCGCGAGCGCCGCGCGGGCCGCCGCTAACTCACAGCACGCGGCCGAGCACCAGCGCCACCGCGACGAGCAGCAGCAGCACCAACCCGAGCGCGACGAGGCGGACCGCCCACAGCGCGGTGCCTTCCTGCGGCGGAGCGAGCCGGCTGTCCGGCGGCGGCGAGTGCGTGCGGCGGAGCGACCGGCGCGCCGGCGCGGCCGGCACTGAGGAGAGCTCGCGCTCGAGGCGCTTGCGCTCCCCGCGCACGGCCACGAGCTCGGCCTCGACGCGCTCGCGCCCGGCGCGGGCGGCGACGAGCTCGGTCTCGACGCGGTCGCGGTCCGCCCACGCGGCGGCGAGCTCGCGCTCGAGCCGCTCGACTTCGGCCGGCTTCTCGGGGGCGCGCTTCTCGCCGGCCGCGGCGAGCTGGGCGCGCAGGCGTTCGCCGTCCTCGTTCGCCTTCGCGAGCTCGGCGCGCACGTGCTCGAGCTCGTGCGCGATCCGCTTGCGCGCGGACTGGGCGGCCTCGGCCGCTTCCAGGCGGCTCGCGAGGTCGCTCTGGTCGCCGAGGCGGCTCTCGAGATCGGTGCGGTCGGCCTCGGCGGTGCTGAGGCGGGTCGCGAGATCGGCGCGCGCGGCCTCGGCCGCGGCGAGCCGCGCCTCGAGCTCCGCGTGGCTGGAGCGGGCGGCTCCAAGCTGGCGCTCGGCGAGCTCCCGCGCGGTCTCGGCCTCGCGCTGGCGGACGAGCGCCTCCTCGGTGGCGGCCAGCGCGCGCTCGCGCTGGCGGTACTCGTCGTTGACCAGCCGCTCGCCGTCGGCACGGGCGCGCTCGGCCTCCTCGCGGGCCGCGTCGCGCTCGCCGCGCACGCGGGCGAGCGCCTCCGCCTCGCGCGACGACGCGTCGAGCGTCTCCTGCAGCGCACGGCGCTCGCGCGTCTCGGCGGCGAGCTGCTCGCGGACGCGTTCGAGCTCGGTCGGCCGCCGGGCCTGGGCCTTCTGCGGCTCCTTGAGCGGCGGCGCGCCGGGTACCGGCAACTGCACGACCAGCTCGCGCCCGACCTCCAACTCGGCGCGTTCGGCCTCGAGCTTCCCGCCGCTCCACGGGAACGCGGCGATCCACTGATCGCCCTCCCCCGCAGCCCACGGCTTGTGGTCGAGCACGGCCACCAGTCGCCGCCGGTCCTCGCCGTGGTAGAGCCACAGCACGGGGCGCACGAAGCGGCGGCCGCGCAGGCCGCGCCAGTGCCCGGTCACCTCGAGCCGCTCGCCGTCGGCCTCGAAGCGCTCGAGTGTGAAGGCCGGCTCCGCGGCCGCAATATCCCCGATGATTCCAGCCACGCCCGCTCGCCAGGCTAGCGCTTGCCCCGAAATACCGGGTTTGAGACCACCGGCGCAAGGTCACTATTGACGGAATGTCCCCGCTGCTCTCCATGCGGGCGCCAGTCAGTGTGAATGCGCGTCTCCTCGGTGCTTGCGGCATCACCGGGCTCATAGCGGTCCTCGTCGCCATCGGAGCAGGCTCCGACAAGCCGACCGCGGCCGTGCCCGCGGGGCTGGCCGTCGGCTGCGTCTGCGCCGCGCTCATGGGTCACCTGATGTTCGCCTCCGCCCGCGCGGTCAACGACTCGCGACTGCTGTGGGTGTCGGCGGGAGTCACCGTCGCGTTCGCCGGCCTGGTGGCGACACTGCTGAGCCAGCCCAACCTCACGCCCCACGAGGGTCCCGTCCGGCTCAGCCTGGGCGAGGACTCCAGTGCCGCCCGGTACGTCATCTGGCACCTCGCGCTGCTGATCGCCGGGCTGGTGGCGGTCGCCGGAGTGCGCACCCGCCCGCGTGAGCTCGTCGCGTTCGGCGCCGGCGGGATCGCGCTGCTCGTGTGGGCTTCCCTGGCCGACGCACCGCTCGGCGACCTCGCGGCCGCCGACGGCACCTACCACGCGTCGGTCCGCACGGTCGTCGGGCTGATCGCCCTCGCGCAGGTCATCGTCGCGTTCGCGTGGTGGAAGCGCGCCGAGGGCGCCCCGACCTGGGGTGAGATGTGCGTGATCTGCCTGATGGGCTTGTCGGGACTCGACGCGCTCGCCTACCTGTTCGCGTCGCAGCCCTACGACAGCGCCTGGTGGGCGAGCCTCACGCTGCGCGCCGGCCAGTTCGCCGTGCCGGCCGTCGGCCTGCTGTTCGGCTTCATCGCGGTCGCCGACCGCCTGCGCGACCTGCAGGATGAGCTCGGTCGCGGCCTCGAGGCCGAGCGCGAACGCGCCGAGCGCGAGGAGGAGATCGCCAGCCTCAGCCGGCGCGAGCGCCAGCGTGAGCTGGACCGGATCGGCCGGCTGATCGACGGTGACGGGCTGGGCGTCGCGCTGCAGGCGATCGTCGACCTCGACAGCCGGCGGGTCGTCGGCGCCGAGGCACTCGCCCGGTTCACCGACGCCGACGGCCGGCCACTGCCGACGGAGTCGACCTTCCTGGACGCCCATTCGCTCGGCGTCGGGGTCGAGCTGGAGCTCGCCGTGATCGATCGCGCGCTGCGCTCCGAGAGCCGGATGCCGCAGGGCCTGTACCTGGCGCTCAACGTCTCCCCCGCGCTGCTGGCCCGCGACGAGCTGTACGAGGTCGTGGCGCAGCACGACCACGACCGGCCGCTGGTCGTCGAGCTCACCGAGCACCAGCCGGTCGAGGACTACGTCGAGCTCGACGCGGCGCTCACGCGGCTGCGCGAGCACGGCGTGCGCGTGGCGGTCGACGACGTCGGCTCCGGCTTCGCGTCGTTCCGGCACGTCACGCGCGTGAACCCGGAGATCCTCAAGCTCGACCGCTCGCTCGTGTGCGGGATCGACGAGGACCCGGTGCGCCAATCGCTGGCCGCGGCGATCGTCGGGTTCGCGCGCGAGGTCGGCGCAATCGTCGTGTCCGAGGGGATCGAGTCCCAGGACGAGCTGTCGTGCCTGGTCGACCTCGCGGTCGGCTGCGGGCAGGGCTTCTACCTCGCGCGCCCGGAACTGGGCCGCGTCGAGGCACGGGTTCCGGAACCCGTCGCCGGCTGACACAATCCGCGCGACATGACGATCGTGGACTGCGCGGTCTACGAGGGCATGCGCATCTACGGCATGAACGTCTCGGACATGCCGGAGCGGCACTGGCGGTTCGGCTATCCGGCGTCCTGATCCTGATCGTATGCATCTCCGCCATCTTGTATTGGCGCTTCCGGCGCTCGGGCTGGCTCTAGCCGCGTGCGGCGGGGATGACGCCGCGCCGGACGTGCCCGCTTCCCTCACGGTGACGAGCCCGGCGTTCGCGGACGGCGGCACGATCCCGAAGCGCTTCACCTGTGAGGGCGAGGAGACCTCGCCGCCGCTGCGCTGGGGCGGCGTGCCGGATGACGCGCGTGAGCTGGCGCTGATCGTCGACGACCCCGACGCCCCCGGCGGCACGTTCGTGCACTGGGTGCTGTTCAAGCTGGGCGCGGACCAGAACGGCGTGGCCGAGGGCGAGGTCCCGGCCGGCGCGCGGCAGGCACAGAACTCGGGCGGCAAGACGGCGTACGCGGGCCCGTGCCCGCCGCCCGGCGACGATCCGCACCACTACGACTTCACGCTGTACGCGCTGCGCACGCCGCTCACGGAGAAGGACGGCGCGGGCGCCGGCGCGGTCCGCGCGGCCGTCGGCGACGCGGCGATCGCCAGCGGGCAGCTCGTCGGTCGCTTCGGTCGCTGAGGCGTGAGAGGATCCGGCTCCGTTCGAGGAGGAGGTAGGTGCCGTGCGAAGGGGTCTCGTGGCATGTGTCGTGGCGGTGGGGTGCTGCTGGATGGGCGGCACCGCGTGGGCGGACGGACCCGGTGCCGGGACACCGGCGATCGTCGCGCTCGGCGACTCGGCGATCTCGGGCGAGGCGGGTCGCTGGGCGGGCAACACGAACGACTCGAGCTCGAAGGTCGACGCGCTCGGCTCGACCGCCTACTGGGACACCGCCACCGGGGAGGCGATCCGCGGCTGCCATCGGTCCCAGTCGGCCGAGGTGAAGATCGGCGGCGGCGTGCTCAGCGCGAACCTGGCGTGCTCCGGCGCGCGGACCTCGACCAACGCGGGCGGGTCCGACTTCAAGCCCGGCATCGACTTCTACACGGACTCCTCGGGACGCATCGGCCAGGCGCTCGCGCTGCAGCGCTACGCGGCGATCCACAACGTCCGCGCGGTCACGCTGCTGATCGGGGCGAACAACTACGGCTTCGCCGACATCGTCCAGCAGTGCGTGACCGACTGGCTGACTTCACCGTCGTGGTGGCCCAACTACTGCAAAGACGACTCGGGCATCGCATCGCGCTTCACGGCGTCGCGGATCGCGACGGAGACCACGAACGTCACGAACGCGATCCTGCGCGTCAACCACGCGATGACGAACGCCGGCTACTCGCCGTCGCAGTGGAAGCTGCTCGTGCAGACGTACTCGTCCCCGATCCCGAACGGCTCCGGCTTCCGCTACTCGCAGAGCGGGTTCACGCGCCAGACGATCGGCGGCTGCGGGGTCTGGAACCGCGACGCCGACTGGGCCAACGGCACGGTCGTGACGACCTTCAACAACACCGCACGCAACGCGGCGGCGGCGAGCGGGCTCACGAACGTGAAGATCCTCGACATGACCAACGCGCTGGTGGGCCGCCGGCTGTGCGAGAACACGGTCGGGCTGCTCGAGGAGAAGGGCGTGGCGTCGTGGAAGTCCGCGGGCGCGGTCGACAAGACCGAGTGGGTCAGCCAGATCCGCACGGTCACGGCGATCTTCCCGCCGTACCAGATCCAGGAGGACGGCCACCCGAGCTACTGGGGCCAGCTCGCACTGCGCAACTGCCTGCGGCAGGCGTACTACGACGCCCGGCCGGCGGGCACGACGATGACGTGCGTGCGCGGCAACGGGCTCAACGGCTCGTCGGAGCCGAACATGGCGCTGCAGTGAGTCAGGCGGCGGCGCCGACGGCGCCGCCGGCCCACTCCACGGCCTCGCCGTAGGCGCCCTGCAGGCTGCCGTCGTCGCTGGGGAACTCCCCGCGCTCGTACGCGACCACGGTGTTGAGCAGCTCGCCCTTCGGGCCTTCGCGGTTGAGGAGCGCGGCCTTGATCTCGTCGCTGAACGGGAGCGTCTCGAGCACCTCGTCCATCGGCGAGTCAAGCAGCGCGTCGGCGACCGAGAACAGGCCGACCGTGAAGTGGCCGTCGGCGGCGTCGAGCGCGACGCTCCCACCGAGCACCTCGCACATGCGGGCGCGCTGGAGGGCGAGCTCGACGAGCTCGTCGGGCGCGTCGTCGGCGGCGTTGACGAGTGCGACGACGGCGGCCCAGCGACGGACCGTCGCGGTGCCGAGGAGCGTCAGCGCTTCGCGGACCGACTCGACGGTCCGCGGCAGGGCGAAGAAGGCGGAGTTGATGTAGCGCAGGAGCTTCAGGCTCAGGCCGACATCGGAGCTGATCGCCACCTCGAGGTCCTCGAACGACGCGTCGGGGGCGGTGACGGCGGCGACGGCCTTCAGCGATGCGATGCCGCCCGTGCCGACCCGGCGGCGACGCGTGAGGTCGGGCTTGGCGAAGAAGTCGCCCTGGAAGGAGGTGAACCCGAGCCCGGTGGCGCGGGCGAGCTCGTCGGGCGTGTCGACGTCCGTCGCCAGCATCTGCATCTTGCGCTGGAGCGGCTCCTCGACGAGGGCGGCGAGCTCCTCGTCGGTGCGGTCCTTGATCGAGAGCTTGACGATGCCGCAGACCGGCATCAGCCGCTCGTCGAGCCCGTCGAGAGCCAGTGAGTAGCCGCTGAACTGCAGGCGCCGCAGCGCGGTCAGCACCTCGTCGGTGACGGGCGCGGCCGCGAGCTGGAGCACGACCTTGTCGGGCCGCACCGGCGGCGTGCCGACCTCGAGCAGGAACTCCGGCGAGATCCGCACCCACGCGGGATGCCGCCCGGCCAGCCGCTCGAGCCCGATGTCGCCGAACACGTCGAGCAGCAGCCCGGCCGTGCCCCTGACCCCCTCGCCAGCGGCGACGAGCTCATACCCGACCACATTGCCGTTGGCATCCGTGATCGGCCGCCGCACGACCGCGATGTCCCGGTCCTCGGCCTCGGCGGTCTCCGGCTCGGGCTCGACCTCGGCCTCGGCGGTCTCCGGCTCGGGCTCGACCTCGGGCAGCGTCTCGGCGACCGGCTCCTCGACCGTCTCGGCGACGGGCGGGGGCACTGAGGTCTCCGGGGCGGGCGGGGGCGGCTCGACGGGGGTCGGCTCGGGGATGACCTCGTGGATCTCGGTCAGCGCGAACTCGGCCGGGTCGCCGGTCCCGCGGCGGGTGGCCGTGGCGGTGAAGGTGCGCTCGCCGAGCGTGACGGTGACGGTCGCGGGCGCGGAGAGGTCGGCGCCGTCGAAGCCCTCGCCGGTGAGGAAGAGCGTGTCGCCGCGCGGAGGCGCGGGCCGGGCGGGCGGCGCGGGCGGGGCAGCCGGCACGGGCGGAGCGGGCGGCGCGGCAAGCACGGGCGGCGCGGGCGCAGGCGGCGCGGGCGGCGGTGGCGGGGGCGCCTGGCGGCGACCGAAGAGCGACCTCAGGAGGGACATCCTTCCGGGAGTTTCGGCCGCCGAGGGCACGGCCTTGAGCGCGGGATCGCCGCTGGTGGGCGCCGGCTTGAGGCACCATTGCGCGTCCGATGGCGGTCCTGGTCGACGAACTGCGCGAATACCCGCACACGAGGCTGCCGTTCCGGCACTGGTGTCACCTGGTCAGCGACGCGGACTTCGAGGAGCTGCACGCGTTCGCGGCGAGCCTCGGGATCCCCCGCCATCGCTTCCAGGGCGACCACTACGACCTCCCCCCGCACCTGCGCGCCCGGGCGGTGCAGCTCGGCGCCGAGGAGGTGTCCGCGCGAGAGCTGACCGGCCGCATGGTGGGCGCGCGCGGAGACCGGGTGCGGGCGCGGCGGGCCGCGCGGCGCAGCGCCTGAAGAGCGCACGCGCGCCAACCGAACGATCGTCCAGACCGCTTGCGCTTCGCTCAGGCACCACTAATTTGCGGATCGGCGGTCGACCAGGGCAGGGTCGAGAGTTTGCGGGAGTCACGGAGGACCACTGGTGGATCGTTGGACGCGCGGGAGCCTGTCGGCGACGGTCGTGTGCGCCCTGGTTGGGCTCGTCCCAGCCACCCAGGCGGCACAGCCGCTGGAGATCACCAAGCAGACCACTGACCGGTACTTCACGCCGAACGGCGACGGTCACGAGGACGTCGGACGGGTCGAGTACGGCCTGAGCCAGGCCGCCACCGTCGACGTCACGATCAAGGCCGGCAACGGCGAGGTCGTCCGCAAGCCGCTCGACCACGTCCCCCAGCCCGAGTCCTATTACGGCAACGCGTTCGAGTGGGACGGCACGAACGCGCAGGGCGCGCCCGCCCCCGACGGTGCGTACACGTACGAGATCCGCGCGACCGGCGCCGACTCGACCGTCGTCACGGTCACCGGCCGGATCGGGATCCTCCGCGCGGTCCCGGGCCAGCTCACCTCCCCCGCCGCCGGCGCCTCGCTCGCCGGCCAGGCGACGGCGCGCTTCGTCCCCACGCCCGGCTTCCCCCTGTACCGCGTGGCGTTCTCCTCCTACAACGGGGACAGCCTGTCGTTCCCGTCGGTGCCGCCGAGCGGGGACGGCAGCTACGCCAGCGACTTCGACTCCGCGCTGATGCACAACGGCGCCAACCGCGTGCAGGCGCGGATCAGCTGGAGCGACGGCTTCAACTGCAGCCACTTCGACGTCGTCGAGGCCCCGGTCACCGTCACCAACCCGGTCCGGTTCCGCTCGGTCTCGCACGACGAGGCGTTCAGCCCGAACGGCGACGGCGTCGACGTCACCAAGACCACGTTCACGCTCGCCAACGACGACGCGGACGTGAAGGTCAAGGTCCTCGACGCCTACGGCACGCCCGTCCCGGACGGCGAGTACGAGATCGACATCTCCGCCACCAACGAGGCGGCACGACGTCGACGCTGCGCAACGTCACCGTCGACACGCAGCCGGTCGGCGCGTTCGTCACCCCCGCCGACGGCCACGCTCGACATCCCGGGCTTCGAGCTCGGCGTCGAGGACGCGTCGCTCAGCTACAAGCGCGACGCCGACGACACGACGGTCGGCAGCTGGGGCGGCGGCGCGAAGATCCGGCTCCCCCGCCCCGGCCTCACGAAGCTGGCGATCGACGGGTATATCGCGTTCCACGCCGGTGAGATCAAGGAGCTCCGCGGCGGCGCCGATGGCCTCAACGTGTTCCTCGGCGAGGGCTTCTTCCTCCAGCGCCTGGGCGCGAGCCTGTTCTTCCAGCCGTTCGGCTTCGGCGGCAACGCGGGCGTGAGCTTCGGCCCGCAGGTCATGGGCAAGGAGGCCGGCAGCCTCGACGGCAAGCTGACCCTGATGCTCGAAGGCGCGAACAGCTACGAGGGCACCGGCGAGCTGCAGATCGCCGAGGTCACGATGGCCACCGGCCACGTGTCGTACACGACCGGCGGAGCGCTCGACTTCGGCGGCGACTTCACCTGGGAGAAGCTCGGCGTGGGCCTCGAGGCCGGCGTCGACGGCTGGGTCTCGGGCATCACCTCGTTCAACGCCCACGGCAAGGCCACGGTCAAGGTCCCCGGCATGTCGGTCGGCGGCGAGGCCGTCCTGTCCAGCAAGGGCATCGCGGGCTGCCGCCAGCAGAAGTTCTTCCCGGACGTCGGCTTCGGCTACGGCTGGGGCTCCAGCGCGCCGCACATCTTCGCCGCGTCGTGTGACGTCGGCGAGTGGATGGCCACGAAGGCGTCAGCGCGCGCGGCGACGCTCGGCACGCTGATCCCGCCGCACCAGAAGCTCGCGACCTTCGCGATCCGCGGCAACGGCGCGCCCCCGCGCGTCACGCTGACGGCTCCGGACGGCTCGAGGATCACGACACCTGCGGGCGGCGGCGCGATCAACGGCGACGATGTGCTGCTGTTCCAGAATCCGGCCGACAGCACGACGTATGTCGCGGTCGCGCAGCCCGCCGGCGGCAGCTGGCAGATCGACACGCTGCCGGGCTCGGTCGGCGTGACCGGCATCCGGCACGCGCTCGCCCTGCCGGAGCCGAAGGTCACCGGGAAGGTCGTCGCCAAGGGCGCCAAGCGGACGCTGCGCTACACGGTCCGGCAGATCGCCGGGCAGAAGGTGCAGTTCGCCGAGCGCGTTCCCGGCGGTCGTATCCGCGTGCTCGGCACCGCTCGCGGCGCCCGCGGCACGCTGAAGATCAAGCCGGAGCCGGGCGCGCGCGGCAAGCGGCGTATCTTCGCCCTCCTGACGCAGTACGACCTCCCGCGCGACGAGCGCAGTGTGACGTCCTACACGCCGCCCAAGAGCGCGAGCGGCAAGGTGCAGCGCCTGCGTCTGACCGCTCGCAAGGGGAAGCTGAAGGCGACCTGGAAGCGCGTCGCCGGCGCCAAGGCGTACCGCGTGGCGGTCCGGGTCAGCGACGGCCGCCGGCTGCTGTACCTCGACCAGCGCAAGCCTTCGCTGACGGTCACGCGCGTCACGCGCGGCATGAAGGTCACCGTGCAGGTGCGGGCCGACGGGCTGCTCGGCGGCTCGCCGCCCAACGCCACCAGGTCGATCAAGGTGAAGCGTTGAGCTGGGCGTCACGCCAGGTCGGGCCGCTGGGAGCGATCCTGCTCCCCGGCCCGGTCCTGGTCACGTGCCTGCTGGCGATGCAGGCGGTGGTGCCGAGCGACGCGGTGAACGCCGGGCTGTTCCTGGCGGCGCCGCTCGCCGCGGCCGCGGCGGTCCTGATCGCGCAGCCGCCGGGGTGGCTGCAGACCGCCGGCTTCGCGTTCGCCGCGTTCCTGTGGACGGTGGTCGTGCTGATCCTGATCGGGATCGCCGCGCTGCTGATCGCCTCAGCGGCCCATCCGGTTCAGCCCATTTAGCGCGAGCGCGCCGAGCACGGTCCCCATCGCGAGCAGGGCGACCAGGCCGGGCCACGTGTGCGACCAGCTCGGCTCGATGCCCACGACGGTCGCCTGGCGCGCCATCTCGAGCACGTGGGTCATCGGGTTCAGGTGCGCGACCTGGCCCAGCCAGCCGTGCAGCAGCACGAGCGGCGTGTAGGCGGTCGACAGGAACACGACGAGGAACACGCCCTGCTGCATCAGCGGCCCGGCCTGCTGCGTGCGGAACGTCACCGCCATGAACATCCCCCACAGCGCCGCGGCCGCGCAGAACCCGGCCGCCGCCGCATACAGCGCGATCAGCCCCAGGATCCCGCCGGTCAGGTCGGCGCCGATCAGCAGGCCGACGATCAGCACGACCGTCGCCGGGACCATCGAGCGCGAGATCGCGCCGAGGATCGGCCCGACGATCAGCAGCGGCCGCGGCACCGGCGCCACCAGCAGGCGGTCGAACCAGCCGAACTCGATGTCGCGCGCCAGGTTGGAGCCCGAAGCGGCGCCGGCGAAGCCCGCGCCCTGCAGGCACGACAGCGGCACGATCCAGGAGATGTAGGAGTCGGTCGGGAAGCCCTCCAGTCCGGTCAGGCGGCCGAACTGGCCGGTGATGCCGAGCATGAAGATGACCGGGGCGATCGTCGCCGGCAGCAGCGCGCCGCGCACGCGCAGCACCTCGTTGAGCGACCGGCGCCAGAGGACGAGGGCGACGCTCATAGCGTGCGCAGCCGCTCCTTCAGTGCGAACGTCGCGAGCGCCGTCATCGACACCGCGAGCCCGCACGCCGCGGCCAGCCCGGCCCACGGGCTGCCCAGCGAGCGGTCGCCCTCGAGCAGCGCGCGGATCCCGTTGACCACGTAGGTGAGCGGGTTGATGCGCGAGATGTCGTGCAGGGCCGGCGTCAGCAGGTCCTGCGGGAAGAACGCCGGCGCGGTGAACAGCAGCACGAACATGAACGGGAACAGGCTCTGCAGCAGCGACAGCGAGCCGGTGCGCAGCGCGATCGCCGAAGCGATGCCGCCCATCCCGACCGCGGTGATCGCGGCGAGGCAGATCGCCCCCAGCACGCCCGGCACCCCGCCGCCGTAGCGCGCGCCGAACAGCATCGCGATCGCCAGGAACCAGATCGTCTGCACCACCGACAGCACGAGCACGCCGACGAGCCGGCCGAGCACGATGCTCGTGCGGTGCACCGGGGCCGTGAGCAGCCGGTCGAAGAAGCCGAACTCGACGTCGGCGGCCATCATGATCCCGGCGGTCAGGCCGGCCAGCAGCGTGCCCTGCGTGACGGTGCCGGGCACCACGAACGCGAGGTAGGACGACACGTCGGGGAAGCCGCGCAGCCCGCGCCCGGCGCTCGTCCCGCTCGCGATCACGGCGAGCAGCAGCAGCGGGAGCAGGAACGTCGGCAGCAGCAGTTGCGAGCGGCGGCGCTGGACGATCAGCACGCGGTTGGCGAGCGCGCCCACCTCGCGCGCGATCACGGGACCGCCGCCCCTTCGAGATGCGAGCCGGTCACCGCGGCGAACACGTCGTCGAGCGTCGGCGTCTCGACCTCGACGAACTCGACGGTCACGCCATGCTCATCGAGCGCCCGGATCACCGGGGCGATCGCCGCCTTGCCGGCGGCCGTCGCCAGCGCCACGCGCGTCGGCGTCCGCGGGTTCGGCTCCTCGACCGTGCCGAGGCCGGCGAGCGCCTCGCGGGCGGCGGGCGCGTCCTCCGAATCGGCCAGCTCGATGTGGACCGTCGGCTCCTTCACCCGCTCCTTGAGCGAGCTCGGCGTCCCCTCGGCGACGAGATTGCCGCGCGCGATGATCCCGACGCGGTCGGCGAGCTGCTCGGCCTCCTCGAGGTACTGCGTGGTGAGGAAGACCGTCGTGCCCTCGTCGTGCAGCGCGCTGACCTCGCGCCACAGCGCGATCCGGCTCGTCGGGTCCAGGCCGGTCGTCGGCTCGTCGAGGAACAGCACGTGCGGGCGGTGGACGAGCGCCAGCGCGAGGTCGAGCCGGCGGCGCATGCCGCCGGAGTAGCCGCCGACGCGGCGGTCGCCCGCGTCGGTCAGCCCGACGCGCTCGAGCAGCTGGGTGGCGCGGTCGCGCGCCTCGGGCCCGCGCAGGCCGTGCAGCGCGCCCTGCATCCGCAGCAGCTCGCGGCCGGTCATCAGCGGGTCGATCGCCGCCTCCTGCAGCGCGACGCCGATCGCGCGGCGTACGGCGTCGCCCTCCTTCACGACGTCATGGCCGGCGACGCGTGCGTGGCCCGCGGTCGGCCGCAGCAAAGTGGTGAGGATGCGCACGACGGTCGTCTTGCCGGCGCCATTCGGCCCGAGGAAGCCGTAGATCTCGCCCTCGTGCACCTCGAGGTCGAGACCGTCGACGGCACGGATGCCGCCTTTGAACTCGCGGACGAGCTGCTCGACTTCTACGGCCGTCTTCACGGCGAGTGAGCCTAGATGGTCGCCGCCGAGTAGCCGGCACGGCGTCCGTACACCGCCCCGGCGGTCAGCCCGCTGCCTCCCGCTCATCCACCCGCAAGCCGCCGAACGTGAAGGTGATCCCGCACGTGACCGGGAACGCCGTGAACGGCGGTTGCTCGATCGGCAGCGCCCAGTTGGACTTCGGCGGCGTGATGCCCTCGGTCCGCACGCCGTCCTTGATCGCGGGGTCGAAGTCGCCGTCCACGATGGCGCCGTTGAACTCGCGCACGGTGCGCTCGAGCCGCTGATGGAGGTTCAGGCGCGCCGCGCGCTCGTCGGGTCGGGCAACGACGTGAGCGTGTTCGTCGGCCGGCCACTGACCGTGATCCTGCTGCTGATCGCGCTCGCCGCGTTCATCGTGCCGAATCTTCCGTCCCTGGCGGGCCGGCGACGGGAGCGGGCGGCAGCGGCTGAGGAGGACTGATCACGCGGCCGTCCTCGCTCTCGGCGCGGATCACGTGCATGACCGCGTTGATGAGCGCCAGGTGCGTGAACGCCTGCGGGAAGTTGCCGAGGTGGCGGCCCGTCGTCGGGTCGATCTCCTCGGCGTAGAGGCCGAGCGTGCTGGAGTGCGACAGCAGCCGCTCGCACAGGCCGCGGGCGCGGTCGAGCTCGCCGATCTCGCTCAGCGCCGAAACGAGCCAGAACGAGCAGATCGTGAACGTGCCCTCCTCGCCGGTCAGCCCGTCGTCCGTCTCGTCGACGCGGTAGCGGAGCACGAGCCCGTCGTGGGTGAGCTCGTCGGCGATCGCGAGCACGGTGGCGCGAATGCGCGGGTCGTCCGAGGGCAGGAAGCGCACGAGCGGCATCAGCAGCGTCGAGGCGTCGAGCGCATCGGTGTCGTAGTGCTGGGTGAAGACGCCGCGCTCGTCGACGCCGTGCTCGCAGATGTCGGCGTGGATCTCGTCGGCGATCGACCGCCACTGCATCGCCCGGTCCCAGTCCTCGCGCAGCTCCGCCAGCCGCGCCCCGCGGTCGAGCGCCACCCAGCACATCAGCTTCGAGGACGTGAAGTGCTGCGGGTCGCCGCGGACCTCCCAGATGCCGTGGTCGGGCTCGCGCCAGTTGGCGATCGCGGCCTCGACCTGCGTCATCAGGATCGGCCATACGCGCTCGGGAAGGAAGTCGCGCGACTTGGTGTGCAGGTACACCGAATCGAGCACCGCCCCCCAGACGTCGTGCTGGTCCTGCGAGTGCGCGCCGTTGCCGATCCGCACCGGCCGCGCGTTCTCGTAGCCGGAGAGATGATCGAGCGTCGACTCCGGCAGCTCGGCGCGGCCGTCGATCCCGTACATGATCTGGAGCTGCCCGGTGGCCGCCTCGGCCACGTCGGCGACGAAGTAGAAGAAGTCGTTGGCCTCCCAGTCGAAGCCGAGCGTGTACAGCCCCCACAGCGCGAACGTGGCGTCGCGGATCCAGGTGTAGCGGTAGTCCCAGTTGCGCTCGCCGCCGGGCGTCTCGGGGAGCGACGTGGTGGCGGCGGCGATGATCGCTCCCGTGGGCGCGTAGGTCAGGCCCTTGAGCGTGAGCGCGCTGCGCTGCAGGTCCGAGCGCCACGGGTGGTCGGGGAACTCGCCGCGATCGAGCCAGTGCTGCCAGTGGTGGGCGGTCCAGACGAGCTTCTCGTACGCGTCCTCGTAGGTCCGCGGCGCCGGGTGCTCGCTCCAGGCCAGCGCGCAGAACAGCGTCTCCCCTTCTTTCATCATGTGCCGCGCGGTCGCGCGCGGGCCCTCGATCCCGAGGTTCATGTCCGACACCAGGTGCAGCCCGATGTCGATTCCCGGCGGCCGGATCACGACCTCGTGGTAGTCGTCGCCGGCGTACTCCCAGCGCCCGCGCACGCGGCCGTAGTCGAACACGGGCTCGCAGCCGAGCGAGATCTGGACCTCGCCGTTCACGCAGCGGACCGTGCGCAGCAGCACGTGGTCGGCGTCGTAGTCGGTCGGCGCGCGGCGGTGCGTGTGCGAGCGCTCGTCCTCGTGATGCCAGGGACCCATCAGCAGGACGTCGCGGACGATGATCCAGCCGCCGCGCGTGCCCCAGCTCGTCTCCAGCACCATCGTGCCCGGGAGGTAGCGCCGCGCGGCCGGGACCTGGACGCCCTCGGGCCCGAGCCGGAACGCGCCCGCGTCGCGGTCGAGGATCGCGCCGAAGATGCTCGGCGAGTCCATCCGCGGCAGGCACATCCACTCGATCCCGCCGCCGGGAGCGACCAGCGCCGTCGTCTCGCAGTCCGACAGGAACGCGTAGTCGGCGATCGCGGGAAAGGGGCTGCGGGCGAAGCCGCGAGCGTCAGGTTCTTCGGCGTGTCTGCGCAGCGCCGCGGGATGCTACAGCCGAGCCGGGGCGCGCAGGAAATCGGTGATCGCGGCGTCCGCGAGGCCGTCGGGCTGGCCGCCGGAGCGCAGGAACGAGCGTGGCCGATGAACTGATCCGGCGGGATCAGCCCGCGCAGCGAGGTGCACCTTCCACAGCGGCACGGAACGCAGACGCGTCAGAGAGTGTTTGTCGGAGATTCCGCAGAGCCCTTGAGCGCCGCGGTGCGCCAGATGCGGGTTTCCCGCGCCGCTTGAGGGTGGAGATCCCCGATGCGCCGGATCCGGTGCGGGCGGACACTCGCGGGACTCTCCTCGTCCGAACGGAGGACGTCATGGCCAAGCAGACCCACGAGCACCATCCGGGCTCGCCCGACGGCTGGATCGAGGACGTCGCGTTTCTCGGCTTGTTCTTCGTCGCGGTCGCGATCGCCGCGGTCATCCTGATGCTGATGATCGTCCTGTGAGTCAGCCGCGGCGCGGGACCGGGTGACGCGGCTCGTACAGGCCCAGCGGCCCGACGCCCGGCACCTCGATCGCGGCCACCACCCCCCACCGCTGGTCGGACGGCTCGCTGGTGACGTTGACGCCACGCTCACGCAGCTTCGCGAGCGTGCCGTCGAGGTCATCGGTCATCAGGTAGAGCTCCAGCCGGCCACCCTGCTCGGCTGGGTGGACGGCGAGCTCGGCGGGCGGCAGCGCGAAGATCAGCCAGCCGTCGCCGGCGTCGACCGAGTCGAGCTCGAGGACGTCGGCGAAGAACCGCCGCGCCGCGTCCGCGTCGCTCGCGAAGAGGATCGAGTGGACCGCGTTGATCATGTGGCCGACGGTACTCGCGCGGGAGTAGTGTCGGGCACATGCGACGCACATCGTCGGCGGTCCTCGCCGTCGCCGCGCTGGGGCTCTTCCCGGGCGAGGCCCTGGCGGCGACCATCAACGCCTCGCCGAACCCGGTCCATGCCGGCAAGCGCGTCCGGGTGTTCGGCCACGTCGGCGGCGGCAGCGGCTGCCAGTCGGGCGACCAGGTCACGCTGATCTCGTTCGCGTTCTCCGGCGCGCACGAGTTCGCCGGCGTCCCGGCGGTCTTCGCCACGGTGAAGGCCAACGGTCACTACAGCAAGCGGGCGCGCATCCCGAAGGCCAAGGCGCCGAAGAAGTACGCGATCACCGCGCGCTGCGGGGGCGGGAACTTCGGCGTGACGCGCAAGCTGAAGGTGCTGGCGCCGTAGTCGGCCGCCGCGCGCTCTTCCGGCTCGCAACCAGCGGCGCGTTCGAGCGCGTCGTGCGAGCGGTGCCCGGCGGCACGGACCGGGCCTGGCGATCCGCGCGCCGCTACGTCGCCGGGGAGCAGATCGATGACGCGATCGCGACCGCGGACCGGCTCTCCGCGGTCGGCCTCGCCGCGAGCCTGGACCTGTTCGGCGAGCGCGCCTCACGCGAGGAGGCGCCGGTGGTGGCGGCGGCGTACGAGGGGCTGCTGCGCGCGGCTGGCGGCGGCGAACGATGCGACGACGTGGCTCTCGCTCGACCTGTCGCACATCGCGTGCGACGCGGCCGCGCTCGACCGCATCCTGGCGGCTGTCCCGCCCGGCCGGCGGCTGCAGATCGGCGCCGAGGAGGCGGCGACCGCCGACCGCGTCCAGGAGCTCGGAATCGCGGCAGCGCGCCGCGGCCTGCCGGTCGAGCTCACGTTGCAGGCCAACCTACGCCGCTCGGTGGCCGATGCCGAGCGCCTGGCGGCCGCAGGCGTGTCGATCCGCCTCGTCAAGGGCGCCTACGTCGAGCGCCCCGCCGCCGCCCACCCGTGGGGCCCGGCGACCGACAACGCCTACATCGCCCTCGCCCACCGGCTCGCCGCCGACGGCGTCGACGTCGCCCTCGCGACGCACGACGCACGCCTGCGCACCCAGCTCCTCCGCGACCTCCCCCACGCCCGCTGTGAGCTGCTGTTCGGCGTCCTCCCCCACGACGCCACCGCCCTCGCCGCCGCGGGCCACCCGGTCCGCGTCTACGTCCCGTTCGGCCCCGACTGGTTCCGCTACCTCATGCGCCGCCGGGCCGAATCCCTAGGCGCGTGACCGGGTAAGCCGCTCCCCAACGCAACCGAGGGGGAACGAGATGGGAATCGCGCGGACGAACCGGTACCAGAGCGCGGCGGTGGCGAGGGCGTCGATCGCGCGCTTCGTGATCCTCGCCGCCACCGCGGTGGCACTCATCCTCGTCCTCGGGATCGTGCTGGTGCTGCTCGAGGCCAACCGGTCCAACGACATCGTGCACTTCGTGCGCGACGCGGCGAGCTTCCTCGCCGGCCCCTTCGACGGCCTCTTCACGCTCGATTCCAACAAGGCGGAGAAGGCCGTCAACTGGGGCATCGCGGCGGTCGTGTGGTACGCCGTCGGCCGGGTCATCGCCCGGCTGCTGCTGCGCCGCTGAGCGGCGCAGCCAGGTCAGGACGACCTGGCTGCGGTGGAGCGTGAGCGGCTGGTGGTGCGACGCGACGTCGAGCGGCCGGACGACCGCGACGACGACGACTTCGCGCGCGTCGACGATGCCGACTTGGCGCGCGAGGCGGCCGGCTTCGAGCGAGTCGACGACGACTTCGCCCGCGAGCCGGAGCTGGAGGGCTTGGCGCGGGTCGAGGAGCGCGAGCTCGTCGACCGGCTCTTCGACGCCGAGCGCGACGACGTGCGCCGGCTCGCCGGCTTGCGGCGCTCAGAAGCCGGGATCTCCTCGGTGACGACCGCCTTCGTCAGCTGCGGCAGCTGCTTGGTGAGGAACGCCGCCATCCGCTCCTCCTGCTTGCGATGGTCGCGCGCGAGCTTCTCGGTCTCCTTGTCACCGACCGCCTTCGCGAGCTCTTCGATCGCGATGTAGTTGCCGATCTCCTCGTACTCGTTCCAGAGCTCGGTCTTGGCGTTCTTGAGCAGCTTCTCGGCCTCGCCGGTGCCGCGCAGCGCGTGCACGGGACCCTTGGCCGCGGCCACGGCCTTGGTCGCCGCGGCGGTCGCCTTCGACGCCACCTCGGCCGCCACGTCCGGACCCGGCAGACTGACCCACTCGGCCTTGCCACCGATCTTCTTGATGCGGCGCTCCAGGTTGCGCGCCTGCGTCTTGGTCTCCTTCAGATGATCCTGAAGGCGCTTCTTATACGCGGCCCTGCCCGACGCCATCTTGATGTGCGCCTGCAGCGCCGTCTCCAGTTCCTTCTCCTTGCCGAAGGCTTCGTTCAGGTACTGGATCAGCTTGTTGTCGCTTGTGCTCAGGAGTTTTTCCGGCATGCACCGGTTCCTTCCCGTATCGGCGCGCGAGGAACCTCGACACTGCAGCGGCGACGCTGACGCCCGCGAGCGCGAGCACGATCGGCATCACCGGCAGGTTGCGGCGGACGCCGGCGAGCAGCAGGCCGCCGATGAAGCTGATGCCCGCGAGCAGGAGCGCGATCGGCAGGACCTCCCAGCGCCGTCGCCACGCCAGCAGGACGAGCCCGGCGAGGCCGAGCGCGACCACGATGTAGTGGAAGGCCGAGCCGGCGAACGTGTAGCTCGGGTCGCCGGCGCCGTGCCACATGTGGCCGATCTTGCCGACCATCATCCAGGCGAAGTCGAACGGCTGGTGCGTCGAGTAGTGGACGAGGTTCATGCGCCCGACCTTCTGCAGCGCCTCGTCGCGCGGGAGGTCCGGGTAGCGGTTCGCGACGCGATCCAGCAGCGGGTTCATCGGGATCCTCCGCAGCCGCTCCTCGGGGATCGGCGGGCCGCCGCGGATCTCGTGCAGCAGGTGCTGCTTGACGCCTTCGTGGATGCCGTCGCCCGGTAGGTAGGTGCCGATGAACAGCGCCTTGCCGCCGCCGGTGCTCACGGGGACGAAGCGCCCCAGGTCGTTCGACACGTGGACCGTCCACGGCGCGATCACGACCGCGAGCGCGACCACGATCGCGGCGCCCGCGAGCGCGCCGCGCAGGAGCCCGCGGCGGCGAGCGACGAGCCCGAGCGCGAGCAGCGCGAACAGCAGCGTCAGGAGCAGGTACTCGGGCCGCAGGTACGCCGTCAACCCGAACAGCGCGCCCGGGAGCAGCCACGCCCACGGCTTGCGCCCCGGATCGTTCGCCCACAGGAACGCGAGGATCGCGCCCGCCACCGTGAGCATCGCGATCGGCTCGCTGGAGAACAGGCTCGTGTAGAAGATCGCCGCCGGATAGACGGCGGCGAGGGCGGCGCCGATCAGCCCCGCGAGCGGCCCGCCGAGCCGGCGCCCGAGCAGGAAGACCATCAGCACCGCGAGCGTCCCGGCGATCGCCATGCCGATGCGCGCCGCGGTCGGGTCGACGTCGCCGATCAGCCAGTAGACCGCCGCCGCGAAGTAGGGCTCGCCGGGCGCGAAGTCGTACGGGTTCTCCGAGCCGGGGATGCCGAAGCCGCCGCCCGCGAACAGGCGGGCGGCGAGCCGCTCGTACTGGTCGGCATCGCTGCCGTGGCGGAAGTCGTAGGCGTGAGTGGCGGCCCACACGCGCAGCACGAGGGCAAGCGCCAGCACCGCGAGCAACGCCGCGAACATGAGCTTGCCGCCACAGCGTTCGGGCAGCGTCCTTGCCCAGGCGCGGATCACCGCGGGGACGTTAGCGGGCGTCGCTCACGGCACCGGCGGCGGACCGCCGCTCACGATCGTGCAGTTGACGCAGCGCGGCGGCTTGCCGGGCGGCGTCGGCGTCGGCGTCGGCTCGACCGCCACGGGTGGCTGCTCCTCGACCACCGGCGGGACCGGGTCGATCACGGCGGCCGGTATCTCGGTCTCGGCCTCCTCCGCGACGTGCGTGCGCGACCGCGGCTGCGGCTTCGGCGCCGGCTGCGCCACCACGACCGCGGGCGCGACCACGGCGGCGGCGACCTGCGGAGACGGTGCCGGGTCGACGTGCCGCTCGACCCGCTTGGGCTTCACCTTCGGCTTCGGCTTCGGCCTCGGCTTGGCCTTGTGCACGACGACCACCGGTCGCTCAGGTGCGGGCACCGTGAATGCCGTCGTCGCCGGCGCCTGCGGGTGGGTCGGTGCGTCCACGACGTCGGCGACCGCCAGCAGGAGCCCGAGACCCACGCCGGCGAGCGCGACGAGCGTGCGCGGACGGGTGATGCGCGCGCTGGTCGCCGACGTGCGCTCCGCCGCCTTGGCGACCGCCGCGTCGCGAAGCCACAGCACCGGGACCAGCGGCATCCACAGCCGGTAGGCGGCGCCGGCCTCCTGCATCGCCTCGACCCGCACGCGGCAGGTCGCGCAGCCGACCAGGTGGCGGGCGAGCCAGTCGGCGCTCGTCGCGTCGTCGAGCTCGCCGTCCTGCGCGAGCGCGAGCAGCGGCAGCGCCGTCTCGCAGTCCGGCGACGCCGCCGGGATCGACACGAGCGCGCCGTGGCGCAGCCCGTCGCGCAGGTTGATGCGCGCGCGAGAGATCAGCTGGGCGACCGAGTTGCGGTTCATGCCCATGATGTCCGCGACCTCGTCGTACGAGAGGTCCTCGAGCTCGCGCAACGCGAGCGCCTCGCGCTGGCGCGGCGGCAGGCCCTCGTTGGCGAGGCGGATCTGCTCCTGGTGGACGGCGCGCAGCGCGCTCGGCTCCGGCCCGTCGGCCGCCTCGCCGGCGGCGACCGGCACCGCGGAGTCGGGGATCTCGGCCGCGGGCGTCGCACGCTTGCGTCGTTCGATCGCGTCGTAGCTCGCGTGGCGTGCCGCGGTCAGCAGGTAGGAGCCGAAGTTCAGCTCCCGCTCGGTCAGGCTCGGCAGCCGCTCGAGCACTCGCAGGAAGGTCTCCTGCGTGGCGTCGGCCGCGTCCTCGGCCGAGCCGGTGATGCGGTAACAGAGGTTGTACGCGCGACGCTCGTGGCGGTCGTAGAGCGTCGCGAACGCGGCGCCGTCACCCGCAGCGGCACGCCGGGCGAGCACCGTGTCGTGAGCATCCGCGCGCATGGCTTCTGAACACCGCGACCGTCCGCGAATTACGCCGCCCGCGCCAACCCTGCCCGTTCGTCCAGTCCTGCCGGCCGCGCCGTAAGCCACGCCACCTTCGCCGGTTTGGAGCGCATCAACCCCGAGGCCCAAGGAGGCCCACCATGCGTTCCATCTCCCTCCGCCGTCCGTCCGCTTCGCTGATCGTCGCGTCCGTCGCGCTGTTCGCCGCACTGGGCGGGAGCAGCTATGCGGCCGCGAAGATCACCGGCAAGGAGATCGCCAACCACACGATCCGCGGCGTCGACGTCAAGAAGCGCACGCTCGGCCCCAACACGATCAAGCGCGACTCGCTCGGTGGCGACCAGATCGACGAGGCCGCGCTCGGCACGGTCCCGAACGCCGACACGCTCGACGGCGTCGACTCGGCCGGCTTCATGAAGACCACGCAGCGCCTGTTCGAGGCGACGTCCGACGGGACCGACAACTTCACGTCCGGCGCGCCGCTCGTGGAGCTCAACGGGGTCCCCGCGGGCAGCTACCTCGTCACCGCCAAGCTCACCTACGACGACGACACCGGGACCGTCACGTCCGCGACCTGCACGCTCGAGGTGCCCGGCGCCAACGACAGCACCGAGTTCTACACCGACAACAGCGAGGTCATCTCGCTGCAGAAGGCCGTGACGTCCGGCGCCGCGTTCAACGCCAACGTCAACTGCACCGGCAACGGCGACGACGACGCCCTCGGCAAGGTCAGCATCGTCGCCACGCGGATGGACTAGACGCTAGAGGAGGCGCTGCGCCTCTTCGATCCCCCGCTGGAGATCCGCGACGGCGTGGATGCCCTTCAGGTCCACGCCGCTCGCGACCAGCGCCTGCGTCGTGTTCGACGACAGGCCCGTGAGGATCACGCGCGCGCCCAGCAGGCCGCAGGCCTCGACCGTCTGGACCAGCTGGGCCGCGACGTCCGGGTCGATCGCGGGCACGCCGGTGACGTCGATCACCACCACCTGCGCCCGGCCACCGCGGATCCGCTGCAGCAACTCGTCGGTCAGCTGCTGGGCGCGCTCGCCGTCGAGCGCGCCGACCAGCGGCACGATCAGCAGCCGCTCGAGCGCGACGAGCACCGGGGTCGACAGCTCCCGCACCGCCTCGGCCGCCGCCTGCTCGAGCTCCCGCAGCCGCAGGTTGTCGAGCGACACCCGCACATGTCCGGCGAGGTGCTCGAGCAGGTCCTGCTCGGCCGGCGAGAACGGTCGCTCGGCGCGGGCCACGGCCAGCACCTGATGGTGGCCGTCGCCGGGGATCTGCGACACGAGCGGGATCGCGAACGCGGTCGCCTCCCCATCCCCGTTCTGCGCCGGCACGACCGACAGCTCAGTCTCCGCCGCGCTCAGCACCTGCCGGAACTGCTGCGGGTCGCCGATCGCGAGGCGCTCGACGAGCGTCCCGTCGTCGCCCCGCGCGCTGAGGCGCCCGGCGTCGGCCTCGACGGCCTCGACGGCGGTGTTGAGCAGCACGTGCTCGAGCCCGGCGCGATCGAGCGTCGAGGCCATCGCCTCTCCCACCCGCAGCCGCGCGCGGCGCAGCTCCTCCGCCTGGTCGTCGAGCATGCGCGTCGAGCGGCGGTACGCGCGCCCGAGCGAGAGCTCGTGCTCGATCCGGCGCCGGCGCTCGTGCGCGATCAGCGCCAGCAGGCCGCCGGGCGGCACGGCGAGCAGGTACGCGTAGGCGTACCCCTCGCTCGCCAGCACGGCCATGAAGCCGATCGGCGACAGCAGGACGTCCACGAGGTAGACGACGCCGAGCACCGGCATCAGCTCGCGCGGCGGGATGCCGGAGCCGAGCCGCTCACGGAGCGTCGAGGCGACGAAGTCGGTGCCGAACTGGGCGCCCAGCGCCAGCGCGTACACGCCGGCGTCGTCCCAGCCCGGCGCACCCGGGTCGAACAGCGCGAAGACGAGCGCCGGCCCGACCGCGTACCAGCTGCCCGCGAACGCGAACAGCGCGCGCTCGGGATGCGTCCGGCCGACGACGATCTCCGGCAGCGCGCCGAGCAGCGACCCGGCCGCCACGAGTGCCGGGACCGCCTCGGGCGGGAGCAGGAACAGCATCGGCACGAACACGAGCTGCGTCGGACTCACCTGGCCCGGACCGAGCAGGAAACTGACTCTGTCCACCACCGCGTAGGTGGCGGTGAGAAGCACCGCGGACAGGGGCTCGTCCCAGTCGCCCGCGGCCGTCAGCATCACCCCGGCAACCACCACGAACAGCGCTGCGGCGACGATCTCGACGCGGCGCTCCTGCGGCGCCAGCCGCCGGCGCCCCGCAACGTCGCGCTCGAGGGCCGGCGTCTCGATCAGGTCGTTCGCGGTCACGCGGGAAGTATCACGCCGCAGCGTCTGGACGCATGTTCGAGCTACCAACAGGGCCGAGCCGGGCATCAGCTGAGTCGATGGTCGCCCTCTTCCGGCGCATCGGCCTAGCCGGAATCCTCGCGCTCGCCGCCCTTGCGTTCGCTGGTCCCACCAGCGCGCTTGCCTCTGGCTGCCCGGCGCAGCCGCTCTCTCAGACGTTCCTGCCATGGTTGGACGTCGCTTGGTACGTGCCCGCTCCGGACGGTGGATTCGAGGGCGGCAGCGAGGATTGGTCGCTCACCGGCGGTGCCGCGCTCGTCGACGGGAACAACCCGTATCTCTCCGGCGAACACGCCCTGGCGCTGCCGAGCGGCGCTTCGGCCACGACGTCACCGATGTGCATCGGGGTGGAACACCCGACCATCCGGCTGTTCGCACGCAACACGGGCGCCCCGAGCTCGACGCTCGCCGTGTCCGTCGTCTTCAGCGATCCGCTTCTCGGGGTCACGCGATCGCTGCCGATCGGCTTGATCGGCGCCGGCGACTCATGGTCACCGACGCCGGTCCTGCCGGTCGTGGTCAACCTCCTCTCGCTGCTCGGCGGCCAGCAGGCCTCCTTCCGCTTCGCCGCACTCGACGATCGCGGCGAGTGGACGATCGACGACGTCTACGTCGATCCGTACAAGAAGCGCTAGCTTCACCGGCGTGACGCCGGACCCGACGATCTACGAGTGGGCGGGCGAGCACGCGGCTTTCGAGCGCTGGCTGAACACGTTCTACGACCTGGTCGAGCAGGACGAGCTGATCGCGCCGCTCTTCGGCGGGACGGTCAGCGAGGAGCACCGCCGCAACGTGACGCTGTGGTGGTGCGAGGTCATGGGCGGCCCGGCCGCCTACACCGAGGACCACGGCGGCTACGAGCACATGCTCGCCAAGCACCGCAACCTGGAGATCACCGCCGAGATGCGCCTGCGCTTCGTCACGCTCCTCAGCCGTGCCGCCGACGAGGCGCGGCTGCCCGCCGACCCTGAGTTCCGCGCCGCGCTGATGGGCTACGCCGAGTGGGGCACGCGGCTGGCCATGCACAACTCCCAGCCAGGCGCCGAGGTCGCCGAGCACGCCCCCGTGCCGCGGTGGGGCTGGGGCGTCGCGCCGCCGTACCAGCCGTAGCTCCGGTGGCGGGATCCTGCTGAGCCTCGCACTGGCCGCGAACGCGGCCGCCGCGTACACCCCCGGCAGCCGCAGTCTCGGTGACCCGCTCCTCCCGGCGCTCGGCAACGGGGGCTACGACGTCCAGCACTACGACCTGAACCTCGACTACGACCCGGTCGCCAACACGATGACGTCGACGGCGGCCGTCACGTCCAAGGCGACCCAGGACCTGTCGGAGTTCAGCCTCGACTTCCGCGGGATGACGGTGACGTCGGTGACCGTCAACGGCGCGACGGCGTCGCCCGTGACGCCGACAAGCTGATCGTCACGCCCGCGGCCGGGATCGACAACGGCAGCACGTTCACCACGGTCGTCGCCTACAACGGCGTGCCGGTGCAGATCACCGACCCCGACCAGACCCTCGAGGGCTGGCTGGGGACCGGCGACGGAGCGTTCGTCGTCAACGAGCCGATGGGCGCCATGAGCTGGTTCCCGAACAACAACCACCCGCTCGACAAGGCGACCTACGACATCTCGATCACCGTGCCGACCGGCAAGGTCGCGCTCGGCAACGGCGAGCTCGCCGCCCGGGTCGACAACCCGAACGGGACGACGACGTGGAACTGGCACATGGCGTACCCGATGGCCAGCTACCTGAGCACCGCGACGGTCGGCAACTTCGACTACACGATGACCTTCGGGCCGACCGCGTTCGGTGCCCTCGGGAACCCGCTCGAGCTGCACAACGCGATCGACAGCTCCTACAGCGCGACGCAGAAGGCCACGGTCAACACGACGCTGGCGCGCGAGGACGCGATCGTCAAGTTCCTCGCCGACCTCTACGGGACGTATCCGTTCGACTCCGCCGGTGCGGTGGTCGATCGCCTCCAGGGCGTCGGCTACGTGCTCGAGGTCCAGACCAAGATCCACTTCCCGACCAACAGCGTCAGCGTGAACACGCTCGCCCACGAGCTCACGCACCAGTGGTTCGGGGACACCGTGTCGCTGACCACGTGGAGCGACATCTGGCTCAACGAGGGCTGGGCGACGTGGTCGCAGTGGAACTGGAGCAACAAGCAGAACGGCGCCATCACACCGGCGCAGCAGTTCCTCAACAACTACAACTCGACGGCGCAGCCGTCGCGCTGGAACGTGGCGACGGCGGTCGTGCCGAGCGCGGCGAACATCTTCGACACGTTCCCGGTCTACACCCGCGGGGCGATGACGCTCGAGGGGCTGCACCAGATCATCGGCGACGCGGCGTTCACCGAGCTCGCCCGCAGCTGGCTCGCACAGCACCACCACGGCTACGCGACGACGGCGGAGTTCATCGCGCTGGCGAAGCAGATCGCGCGCGACCGCGTGGGGTTCGAGAGCACGAACCTCGCCAAGCTCGACGAGTACTTCCGCCAGTGGCTGTACACGAGCGGCAAGCCGACGATGACGCCGACGACGTTCTTCCAGCGGACCGACGTGAAGGGCGACGTCAGCGGCACGGTGCCGGCCACGCTGTCGCTGACCATGGGCCCGGCGGTGAGCTTCGGCGCCTTCACGCCCGGCGTGGCGCGCGAGTACACGGGCTCGACGACGGCGAACGTGATCTCCACGGCCGGCGAAGCGACGCTCGCGGTCGCCGACCCCAGCAGCACCGCGCCCGGGCACCTCGTCAACGGCACGTTCGCGATGCCGCAGGCGCTGCAGGCACGCGCGGCACCATCCGGCGCGTTCGGGCCGATCGGCGCCACGCCGCTGACGCTCAAGACCTACTCGGGACCGGTCAGCAACGACCCGGTGTCGCTCGAGTTCCGCCAGGCGGTCGGCGCGACCGACCCGCTGCGGACCGGCACCTACAGCAAGACGGTCACGTTCACGCTGTCGACGACGGCGCCGTGAGCGTGGCGGGCAGCCCGAACGCCTCGAACAGCTCCGGGTAGAGGAAGTTCGTGATCCCGACGATCTCGCCGTTCTCGATCTCGAGCACCGCGAGGTTGAACGGCGACCAGGTGTCGGGCGCGCTCGGCTTGTAGACGGCGACGGCGGGGCAGCCGTTCGCGCGCGTGACGAGCACCTGCGCGTCCTTGCACTCGATCCCCGGCCCGAGCATCCAGTCGTGCACGTTCTGGGTGCCCTGCAGCCAGAGCTGGAACGGCGGCATGTTGAAGACGACGTCGTCCTTGAGCAGCGTCACCAGCTTGGCGACGTCGTAGCGCTCGAACGCGTCGACGTACTTGCTCAGCAACTCCTGGTGGTCGTCGTCGTCGACCCAGGCCGGACCGCTGGCGTCGAGGTCGAGCTCGTCGATCGTCGCCCGCGCGCGCTGCAGCGCGCTGTTGACCGAGGCGACGCTGGTGTCGAGCAGCTCGGCGACCTCGCTCGCCTGCCAGCGCAGCACCTCGCGCAGGATCAGCACCACACGCTGGCGGGCCGGCAGGTGCTGGAGCGCGGCCACGAACGCGAGCCGCAGCGTCTCGCGGGCGGCCGCGAGCTCGGCCGGGTCGCCGGTCTCGGGCATCACGCGCGCGTCGGCCACCGGCTGCACCCAGGCCTCCTCGGCCATCCCGCCGTCGAGGATCGCGTCGATCGGCGCGGCGGGACCGAAGTCCATCGGCCGCGCGCGGCGCTGCGCGCCCTGCAGCATGTCGTAACAGACATTGGTCGCGATCCGGTACAGCCACGACTTGAGGGCGGCAGGCTCCTCGAGCCGGTCGACGCTGCGCCACGCGCGCACCATCGTCTCCTGCACGGCGTCCTCGGCGTCGTGACCGGAGCCGAGCATCCGGTAGCAGTAGCCGGTCAGCTCGCGCCGGTGCGCCTCGAGGTCGAGCTCCTGAATGGTGGAGTCGGGGTGAGTGGCCATCGCCCGACATCGTAGGCGATGAGTTTCGGACTCTTAGAACGTCTTAAGGGGCGATGAGCGACGACTGCCGGGATCGGCCGTCATTCGCGGGCCGACCGCTGCCCGCGGCTTTCGTGCGTCGTGAGGTCGTCGTGGAACCGGGCGATGAACGCGCGTACGACCCGGAGGAGTGGCGCGACGCGCTCGTCATCGTCAAGCGCGGCGAGATCGCGGTCGAGTGCCGGTCGGGAGGCGTCATCCACTTCGTCGCCGGCGACATGCTGTGGCTGACCGGGCTGCCGCTGCGCGCGCTGCGCAACGAGGGAACCGAGCCGGTCGTCCTCGTGGCGGTGTCGCGGCGCATTAGTGTCTGACGGCGTGCCCGAGCAGGAGATCCGCTTCTGCGCCGCCGGTGACATCCGGGTCGCCTACGCGACGGTCGGATCGGGTCCGGCGCTGCTCCTGCCGGCGCTGTGGATCAGCCATCTCGAGCTCGAGTGGGGGTTCGACGACGTCCGCTCGTTCATGGGCGCGCTGGCCCGCGATCGCACGGTCGTGCGCTACGACCGGGTCGGGACGGGCATGTCGGATCGGCCGCACTCCCCGGAGATCTCGCTCGACGCCGAGGTGCGCACGATCGCCGCGGTCGCCGACGCCATCGGCGTCGCCGAGCTCTCGCTGCTCGGGATCTCCTGGGGCGCGTGCTCGGCCGCGGCGTTCGCGGCGGCGTTCCCGGACCGCGTGCGGAGCCTGGTTCTCGTGGGCAGCTACGCGGTCGGGTCGGAGATCGCCCCGGCGGCTCTGCGGGCGGCGATGGCCGACACCGTGCGCGCCCACTGGGGCGCCGGGTCACGACTGCTCGCCGACGTCTGGATGCCGGGCGCCGACGCCGGGATGCGCGACCGGTTCGCCCGCCTCCAGCGCGCCGCCGCCACGCCCGAGGTGGCCGCCGCGATGCTCGAGACCGTGTACGCCACGGACATGCGGGGGGTCCTCGCGCGCGTGCGTGCGCCCGCGCTGGTGATCCACCGCCGCGACGACCGCGCGATGCCGTTCGCGCAGGGCCGCGAGGTCGCCTCGCTGCTCCCGGGGGCGCAGTTCGTGGCCGCGGAGGGCGACGCGCATCCGCCGTGGCTGGGCGACAGCGCCGCCATCGTCACCGCCGTGCGGAAGTTCCTCGCCGCGCACGATCCCGCCGCGGAGGCGTCTGTTGCCGCCGACGCGCTACTTGCCGCCGGCGCACCCCTTGCCGCCGCGGCGATCGACGCGCGTTCCCCTCTGAGCGCGCGGGAGGCGGAGGTCCTGCGACTGGTCGCCGAGGGGCTCAGCGATGCCGACATCGCCGCCCGGCTGATCGTCAGCCCGCACACCGTGCACCGCCACGTCGCCAACATCCGCACGAAACTCGGCCAGCCGTCGCGCGCCGCCGCGGCGGCCTACGCCGCCAGGCGCGGGCTGATCTGACGGGCGAGGGAGCGCCCACGCCGCCGGCCGGCGGTCGCCGCGACGTCGGCGGTCGCGCCACTCATCGGATCGCCGCCCATGGCCGCGCGCTCCTCGGCCAGCGGGTGCACCGCGACCACGCGGTGCCCGGCGCTCTCCAGCACGGCCAGCTCGTCCGCGAGGGCCTCCTGCCAGAAGCGCTCCGGACCGTGCTCGACCCGCTCCGCCGGGACCGCCGTGATCACGAAAACGAGCGAGGCGTCGGCACCGGCCAGCGCATCGGCGTTCGTCGCCGATCCCAGCGCGCCGTCGATGAACGGGCGCCCGCCGACCGTCACCGGCGGGAACAGCGCCGGGATCGCGCGCGACGCGGCGATCGCCCGGGCGGGCGCCACGCCCGCGTCCCGGTCGAACACCACGCGCTCGCCGCTCTGCGCGTCGATCGCGACGACGCGGAGCGCGGGCGGCCATGCGGGATCGGGAAGCCGCCGCTCGACGCTCGCCACGAACGCGTCCTCGCCGCCCGGCGAGCGTTCCAGCGCGACCTGCCCGAACGCGCGGCGGCGCTGGGTCGTGGTCGCCCCCGCGGCTCGCCAGGCATCCGCGAGGGCGTCGAACGCCGCCGCGCCGCCGAGCGACGGCCGCGGCGTGATCGCACGGGCGTCGGCGCGAGGATCGATCCCCGCGGCCAGCCGCGCGGCCACCAGTGCGCCCGCCGACGTGCCGATCGCGATCGTGGCCCGACGCAGGTCGAGCGCGCCGTCGGCGAGCCCGGCGAGAATCCCGACCTGCCAGGCGACGACGCGCTCGCCGCCGCCCGAGAGCACGACCGCGATCACTGCACCGTCCCGACGACGAGCGGGGTGACCAGTGACGGCATCCCGCGCCAGCGGCTCGGCGCGAGCTGCTCGACCGACAGGCCCGCGCGCTCGAGCAGCTCGAGCGTGGGCTGGTTGCAGCGGCAACCCATCGCACACGCATGCCAGAGGCCGGCGAAGCGATCCTGCCGGCGGGCGAGCCGCGGCGCCTCCGCGCGCACGTGCTCGATCAGCAACAGCCGGCCCTCCGGGGCGAGCACCCGCCGCACCTCGGCGAGCGCGGCGTCGGGATCGGCGACCGTGCAGAGCACGAGCGTCGAGACCACGGTGTCGAACGAGTCGTCGGGGAACGGGAGCTGCTCCGCGCCGGCGGCGACGACGGTGGCGCGGCCCGCGGCGCGTCGCTCCAGCCGCCGGCGCATCCCCGGATCGGGCTCGCTGACCACGAGGTCGACCCCGTCGGGATAGTGGCGCAGGTTGAGGCCGGTGCCCGCACCGAGCTCGAGCACACGACCGCGCACCGAGGCGAGCAGCTCACCCCGGCGCGCGGCCATTCCCCTCCTCTCGCTGAGGGCGAGGGAGGCGTCATAGATGAAGGCGGTGAGCGGCATGCACAGGTTGTAGGACCTGGGGGCATGCCGTTCATCGCCGGTTCCGGCCATCCGGCCGAAGATGGCCCGATCAGGCCGCCTCGAGCGCCACCTGAGACGGAAGGCGGGCTCGGCGTGGCGGGCCGTTGGCGCGTTCGAGGATGCATGTGCGGATCAGCAGCCGCCGGAGCTCCTCCGGCTGGCTGGCGAGCACCTCGCCCGTGGTGGTCGCTAGCTCTCCACCAGCAGCTCGAACCGGATGTCCTCCAGCCAGCGTGCCGGCCGCCCGAGGCCCCTGATCCGGTCGACCTCGTCCTCGAGGCGCTGCGAGCGCGCACAGACGGCGAGCAGGTCGAGCGACGCGGACAGCATCAGCGCGTGGTGGTCGAGCACCTCGCGCAGCCGCGTCACGTACGCGCGCACGAGCGGGTCGCGCGAGGCGGGCAGCGCCGCGGCGAGGGAGATGAAGCGGCTCGTCAGCCGGCCGCCCCGCGGCGCCAGGTCGGCCAGCGGCCCGCGGTCGCGGATCTCGCGGAGCAGCTGCTCGGCGTCGTCCTGCAGGATCAGCGCCTCGGCGGCCGTGCGGCGCAGGAGCGCAAGCTCGTGCGGGCGCGTGTCGTCGTCCTCGGCCACGATGACCGCGCGCACGTCTTCGAGATCACGGTCCCGGCGGCGGAACACCTCCCCATTCTCTCGCCGCGGTCGCCGCGGTCAAGGCGCCCAGCGTTCCTCGATGCGCCCGAACCGCCAGACCGCGAGCGCGATCGCCCAGGTCAGCACGAACAGGGCGGCCACGCCGTAGCCGACGTAGTTGAGGTCGACGCCGGAGTCCGAGAACACCGTGATCAGCTCGATCGTGCCGATGATCAGCGCGACGGCCACGGACAGGGCTGTGATCGTGATGTTGTAGTAGAGCTTGCGCACCGGCTTGGCGAACGCCCAGCCGTACGCGAAGTTCATGAACGCGCCGTCGATCGTGTCGAGCAGCGACATCCCGGCGGCGAACAGGATCGGCAGGCAGAGGATCGCGTAGAACGGGATGCCGCTCGATGCCGCCGCCGCGCCCGCGGTGGCGAGCAGGGCGATCTCGGTGGCCGTGTCGAACCCGAGGCCGAACAGCAGCCCGAGCGGATACATCTGCCACGGCTTCTTGATCGCCCGTGTCGCGCGGCCGTAGAGGCGGTTCATGAAGCCGCGCGAATCGAGCTGCCGCTCGAGCTGGGCCTCGTCGAGCTCCCCGTGCCGCATCCGCCGGAACACGCGGACGATGCCGACGAGCACACTCAGGTTCAGCAGCCCGATCAGCAGCAGGAAGAACCCCGACACGCTCGGGCCGACCAGGCCGGTGACCTGATGCAGCGTGGAGCCGTCGTCTTCCACGGCCCCGCTCACCCCGCGGATGCCGAACGCCAGCAGCGTCGCCAGCGCGAAGACGATCGTCGAGTGTCCGAGCGCGAAGAAGAAGCCGACGCTCAGCGGCCGCTGGCCGTCGCTCATCAGCTTGCGCGTGACGTTGTCGATCGCGCCGATGTGATCGGCGTCGAACGCGTGCCGCATGCCGAGCGTGTAGGCGGTGATCCCGAGCCCGAGTCCGAACACCGCGCCGGTCCCCAGGGCGAGGTCCTGCGGCACGACCAGCGCGATCAGCACGAAGAACCCGATCACGTGCAGCGCGGCGATCACCGCGGCCAGCGCGCCGGCCCGCCGCCACTCGGCCGGCGTGAGGCTGCCTGTGATCCGCGCGATCACGAGTCGGTCCGGCAGTCGCGACAGCGGCCGGCGATCGGGAAGTGCGTGAAGCGCGCCTCGTAGCCGAACTGCGCGCGGATCAGGTCACGCACGCCGTCGAGCTGCGCGGGCTCGACCGCCATGACCGCGCCGCAGGCCTCGCACAGCAGGTACTCGTGCGTACCGGCCGACGACCGCGCGTAGAAGCCCGGCCCGTGCCCGAGGTGGAAGTGGCGCACAAGGCCGATCTCCTCGAGCGTCTCCAGGTTGCGGTAGACCGACGCGACGTCCATCTCGCCGGCGAGCTGCTCGGCGGTGCGCGGGGCGTCCGCGTCGTAGAGGGCCTCGAGCACGAGCCGCCGCGCCGACGAGAGCCGCAGGCCGCGCGCTCGAACGACTGCCGCGGCCGCTTCGAGGTCCGGCGCGTCTGCCAACGGGACGGCACTGTGAGCGCGAGTCATGGCAATTGCGAACGCCTGCAATTGCGACCCTACTCCTTCGCGCCAACTTCCGCCTATCACCCGACTCCGAGCGCCAGTACGTGCAGAGCGCGCGCACCCACGGTCGGCAACTACGACGCCTAGGAGTCCGTCGGCTGGCCGTTCGGTCAGGTCGGAGGCCGAGCGCCGGACCTACGCTCGCTGGCGATGTCCGAGCTGGTCTCAGACAGGCGTGCGCGGTGGCGGCTGCGAGCGGAGGGCGACGAGGTCAAGCACCTGCTCGCGACGTCGTCCGGCCGCGTGCTTGTCGCGGCCGTGGTGGCGATCGCGGTATTCACTCTCGGCGGGCTTGCCGTCCTGTGGCCGTATGGCTGGCATCCCGCCGGGTCGCCGACGTCGCTTCGAGCATGCCGGCGGTCACGCACTCGTCGAGATGGTCGGCTACGTCGGGGAAGGCGTCGTCGAGCAGCCACAGCGCAGCCCGCGCGGGTACGAGCGCCGCGCCGTCGAGCAGACGCCGCGCCGCAGGCGACAGGCGGGCGGTGCGCGCGAGCACCGCGTCGCGCACGGTGGCCGGGACCGCGTCGGTCCGCGACGCGAGCAGATCGGTGACGAAGAACGGGTTGCCGCGGGTGAGGGCGTGGATCGTCTCGGCGCGGTCGGGTGCGAGCTCGCGCACGCCCGCGAGCGACAGCGGCGGGACACCGAGCCGCACGACGTCGGGCGCCGATGCGAGATCGCCGAGCAGACGCCGCAATGGGGTGCGGTCCTCCTCATCGCGATACGTCGCGATCACGACCGAGGGGGTCGCGCCGATGCGGCGGCCGACCACGCGCAGCGCATCGAGCGTCGCCTCGTCGGCCCAGTGCAGGTCCTCGATCACGACGACCGCGGGGTCGCCCAGCTCGTCGAGCAGCGTCAGCGCGACTCGCCGCGGCTCACGCCCGGCCTCGATGTCGGCGGCCAGCGGCCCGCCGATCTGCTCGGCCACGTCGACGATCGGGCCGAGCGGCGCGGGCGTGACCAGGTGCTCGCAGGCGCCCTCCAGCACACGTCCCGAGGTCGTGGCGGCGAACGCCTGCACGAGCGCGGTCTTGCCGACACCTGCCTCCCCGCCGACGAACACCAGCCGCCCACCGTCGCGCTGCGCGGTCGCGAGCCGCGCGAGCAGCGCCTCGCGTTCGATCAGCACAGCGCCTCAGACTTTGGTCTGCTCGATCGCCGCGTTGACCGCGGCGACGAACTCCTCCGCCTGGCTCTGGCGCTCGAGCGGGACCCAGATCGTCAATGTGAGGACGTCGAACTCGGTGCGGACGCGCTCTTCCTTCTTGCCGAACAGGCCGAGTGTCTTGCCCTTGTCGTGTCGCACCACCGAGCCCGGGGTGAGCTCGGACAACGGGTACCGGTGCTCCTCGGCGCCCCAGCGGAGTGCCGACAGGTGAGTGTCCTCGAGGATCAGCGCCCGGTCGTCACAGCCTTCGAGCTTGCGCATGGGCGGACTCTAACCGCGTCAGACCCATCAAAGTATCTTGATGTATTGTGCTGCGTGTGAGTTCACCGCCTCGCTTTCTCCAGCTCGCCGGGCATCCGCTCCGCTGGCAGCTGCTGAGCGAGCTCGCGCACAGCGACCGGCGCGTGGGCGAGCTGTGCGAGCTGGCCGACCGGCGCCAGAGCCTGGTCTCGTACCACCTGCGCCGGCTGCGCGACGGCGGCGTGGTCTCGATGCGCCGCAGTGCCGCCGACGGCCGCGACACCTACTACACGCTCGACCTGAGCCGCTGCGGCGAGCTGCTGGCGGACGCCGGCGCCTCGCTGCACCCAGGTCTCGCGCCGACCCCGCGTGCACGCACCGCGGTCGCGCGCGTGCTGTTCCTGTGCACCGGCAACAGCGCGCGTTCGCAGATCGCCGAAGCGCTGTGCGAGCAGCTGTCGGGCGGCGCCGTGAGCGCCGCCAGCGCCGGCAGCCATCCCAAGCCGTTGCATCCCAACGCGGTGCGGGTGATGCGGGCGCGCGGCGTCGACCTCGCCGGCCGTCGCTCCAAGCACCTGAGCGAGTTCAGTCGCGAGCGCTTCGACTACGTGATCAGCCTCTGCGATCGCGTGCGCGAGGTCTGCCCGGAGTTCCCCGGCGGCCCGGAGCTCGTCCATTGGAGCATCCCGGACCCGGCGCGCGAGCCCGGCAGCAACGAGGAGACGCTGCCCGCGTTCGAGCGCACCGCCGACGAGCTCGCGACCCGCATCGACTTCCTGATCGACGCAATCCAACCGACCCACGAGGTGACCGAACGTGCCTGACGAGCTCGTGAACGTCCGCTACATGGTCGACGACGTCGAAACCGCCGTGGCCTTCTACACCACCCACTTCGGCTTCACCGTAGCGCACGAACGCCGCGCCCGCGTTCGCCGACGTCGTGCGCGGCCGGCTGCGGCTGCTGCTCAGCGGCCCCAAGAGCTCGGCCGGGCGGCCGATGCCCGACGGCCGCACCCCGGAGCCCGGTGGCTGGAACCGCATCCACTTCATCGTCGAGGACATCGATGCGGCGGTCGAGCCGCTCCGCGCGGCCGGCCTGACCTTCCGCAACGACATCGTCAGCGGGCCGGGCGGCCGCCAGATCCTGCTCGAGGACCCCGCCGGCAACCCGATCGAGCTGTTCCAGCCTGCCGGGTCGTGAGCGCGAGTACGGTCCGCGGCGCGAATCAGAATGCGTGGCTGCCGCTCGGGCTGGGTAGCCCCAGTCTCCGCAACTGAGGAGACCGCTATGAGCGAGTCCACGCAGGACCGGCCCGATCAGGGCGACGAGCAGGCCCCGAAGCCCGGCGAGCAGGACACGGAGACCGTGGCCGGCCAGCCGAAGCGGCCGCCCGAGTCCAAGGACGGCGAGCAGTCGAAGCAGGACGAGTAGCCGGGTAACCTCCCGGACGTCGCGACTCGGGCTGTTCGCGATAGCAGCAGCCTGGGCTCGCGACCGATGGGCCGGGGTGGATTCGAACCACCGCGCGACGGATTATGAGGGCGCCGTAACAGGCTCTGTTCGGCTCTAGAGCGAGGTTCTTGCGTCCCGTTGGACCCCGTTGTTTCCGGCGCGTTCCGACGAGTTGGGAACACGCTGGGGAACAGGACTCGCGCGGATCCCGACTGTTCGCACACGGACACCCGTGCGCCGCCGTTGCTCAGCCGGCAGCAGCGACCACGGTCACGTCGTTGTGGACCACAGCCGAATGGCGCTCGCGGACGCCCTTCGTCACGAGCTTCGCCTTCCGGTTCGCAGGAACCACATCGAAGGCGAACTCGAGGCCGGTCGCTCGAGAGAGAGCGATCAGCGTGTCGACCGAGGGGTTCTGCTCGCCTGATTCCAGTGCCACGACGCGCGGCTGGCTCACGCCGAGCCGTGCGGCGAGGGCCCGCTGCGACAGCGCGTTCTCAGCGCGGTATCGGATGATCTGAGCTGCCACCTCGCGAGCGAGCGTGAGTCGTTGCCACTCCGCGCGGAAACCGGGATCGCGGTCTTGCTCGTCGGCAACCACGGCGCCAAAGGTCTTCAGTTCGTCAATGTCTCGCTCAGCCATGCAATCGTCTCCGGTGCCGACGATGATAACGCTTTAGTTATCACTCGTCTACCCTCTATTCGTACTCTCTCGCCCGTTCTTGAGCCCGCGACGCCTTCTTCTCGAAGTCGTCCTTGACCGCAATCGCGAGAATCACATACGAGTCGCCGAAGCGGCGATAGGGCGGCCGGGTCGGCGAACGTCCCTGCCGCGGCCGCAGTTCCCGGAGCTCTCCGTACCCCTTCAGCGGCTTCATGTGCGGCGGGACGAGCTGTTCGCCGAGCCGGCGCGGCTTGTCGACGGCGTTCGCTACGGCCAGCCGCTCCCCGCGGCTCTTGACCTCTTCATTGAAGTCATGCAATGCGTCGGCGTCGTAGACGACGGTGTACGGATACGGCGGCCCGCCTGACATGCCGAGAAGCTAGACGTCGCGCAGGACGGCTCACCGGTCGAACCGTTTGACACGACGCGCCGACTCACCACCAAGCACGACAACCGAACCCCCACACCGATGCACTCGCCGAGTGCATGGACCATCGCGCCGGTTCGACGGCTTGGGCACCGATGGTCTCGATCGGAAAGCTCGGCGGCGGTCAAGCCCGTGGGTGCCCCGGCCGCCGCGAGCCGGCGGTCCGGCATCGCTTTTGGACTGCGCCGCGAGCTTGCGACCGGATGACGTGGCGACACCGTTCGGCGCCGCCGCCGGTCGCTGGTGGGCGGCTTATCCTCGATCGGGTGATCGCCCGTTTCGTCCGCTGGTATGACGCGCATCCGGTCGCCGGCGACTCCTGCCTGGCGGCCTTGCTGCTGGCGTTCGTGGTGCCCAGCGATCTGGCGGCGCCGACCGATGCGCGCGTCGATCTGGCGTTCTCGTTGGCGCTGGTGGCCTGTGTGCCGTTGCGGCGGCGTGCTCCGGTCGCGGTCTTCGTCGTGGTCGGCGTGGTCTGTGTGGCGCAGTTCGCGCTGCTGGATCACCTCGTGGCGGGCGACGTCGTCGCGCTGATCGCGATCTATACGGTCGTCGCATACGGTCCCGGAGCGCGGGTCGGGACGCTGGCGACGGCATCCGCCGCCACCGGGGCGCTGATCGGCGCGGCGCGCTGGGATCCGGCGGGCGTCTCGCTGCTGCAGATCGCGGCCACGATGGTGGTCTCGGTGCTGTTGGCGGCCACACTGGGGGCGTGGCGGCGCTCACGACAGGCCCAGCTCGGCGTGCTGCGGGAGCGCAACCAGCTGCTCGCGCTCGAGCGCGATCAGCAGGCGGCGGTCGGAGCCGCGATCGAGCGTGCCCGTATCGCGCGCGAGCTGCACGATGTCGTCGCCCATTCGCTGTCGGTGATCGTGGTGCAGGCCGATGGCGCGGCGGCTGGCGCCGAGCAGCGACCGGACGCGGCCGCCGCCGCGCTGCGCACGATCAGCGATACCGGACGGGAGGCGCTGGGGCAGATGCGCCGCCTTCTCGGGGTGCTGCGCTCCGAGCGCGACGACGCAGAAGACGCCTTGTTGGCGCCCCAGCCGGGCACCGCGCAACTCGACGCGCTGATCGCGCAGGTCACGCGCGCCGGACTACCGGCCCGGCTGGCGGTGCACGGACCCGAGCGTCCGCTGCTCGGAACCACCGACGTCACGCTGTATCGCGTCGCTCAGGAGGCGCTGACCAACGTGCTGCGGCACGCCGGCCCGGTGACCCGGGTCGACGTTGTGATGCGCTACCGCGACGACACGGTCGAGCTGGTCGTGCGCGACGACGGCCGCGGCGCGCAGGCGGCTGGCGACGGGCGCGGGCACGGCCTGATCGGTATGCGCGAGCGCGTGAGCCTGGAGGACGGCACGTTGACGGCCGGCCCCTCCCCCGACGGCGGCTTCGCGGTGCGAGCCGTCCTCCCCGCCGAGCCCGTGGCGGCGACGACGTGAGTGCGCGGATCTTCCTGGTCGACGACCAGGCGCTGGTGCGCGCGGGCTTTCGCATGCTCATCGAGGCCCAGCCGGACATGGTGGTGGTCGGTGAGGCGGGCGACGGCCGCGCCGCGCTCGAGGCGCTGGCGGTCACGCGCGCCGACGTCGTACTCATGGACGTGCGCATGCCGCGCCTGGACGGCGTCCAGACGACCGAGCGCCTGATCGCCGACGCCCGGGCGGACCGCCCGGCGCCCAAGGTCGTCGTCCTGACCACCTTCGACCTGGACGAGTACGTGTTCGCCGCCCTGCGCGCCGGCGCGAGCGGCTTTCTGCTCAAGGACGCCCGCCCGGAGGAGCTGCTAGGTGCCATCCGCGCGGTGCTCAGCGGCGACGCCGTCGTCGCGCCCAGCGCCACGCGCCGCCTGCTCGATCACGTCGCCGCCACGCTCCCGGGCGCCGGCGGCGGCGAAGACTCGCGGCTGGAGCTGTTGACCGCGCGCGAGCGCGAGGTCCTGCTCGAGGTCGCCCGGGGACGCTCGAACGCCGAGATCGCCGACCGGCTGCACATGGCGGAGGCGACCGTCAAGACGCACGTCGGGCGCCTGCTCTCCAAGCTCGACCAGCGCGACCGCGTCCAGCTCGCCGTGCTCGCCTACGAGACCGGGCTCGTCCGCGCCGGCGCCTGAACAGCCGGCCACGTCCCCCTCCGGTCGCACTGGGACGGGCGGACGTCCGCCTGAGGTTGCACGCCGATCGCGACCCAGGCCCGATGGAAGCCGGCCAACGGTCGTCGACCATGGTCGACATGACCACTTCGAACCACTCCATCGCCCGTCAGATCACAAGCATCAGCTCGATCGTCAACCCCGTCAAGCTGGCGCACCTCGGGCCAGTCGTCGACGTCAGCTCGCTACTGGGGTCGGCGAGATGAGCTCCGGCGTTGTTGCCGCGTCGCCCCGTGCCGCGGTGAAAGACAGCGCTCGGCTGCCGGTTCGCGTGGCCTATGCCGCGCTCGCTTGGGTGGTCGTGTTCTTCGCCTTTCACGTCTACTGGTACGCCGGCGGATCGTTCGGGCTCAACGGCGAGCTGCCCCCTCTGGTCCCGGATTCGGTGGAAGGCTGGATCGGTGAGGTGCTGACCGGGGCCGCCTGGCCGCTCGGGGTATGGGTGTCCCTGGCCATCGCTCGCGGATGGCCGCGCGGCAAGACGCGACGCGCCGCCGCGATCATCGTCTGGCTCGCCTGCACGGCGCTCGTCGTCCGCGGCGGCGCCGGGCTCATCGACGACCTGACGCGCGCGGTCGGCCTGTTGCCCAACGGGATCACCGGGCTCTCACACAAGCAAACGATGGGCGCGGCGTACTACCGGTCCGCGTCCGCCATCTGGTCAGGAAACGTCACCGACGCCTACTTCCTGGCCGGCGGGATCATCTTCGGCCTGCTGGGCTGGCGCTACCGCCAGCCTCGATCAGAGGCTAGACGAGGAGTGCCGCCATCGACCTCCAGCTGATTGGGAAAACCGCGCTGGTCACCGGCGCCAGCCGTGGATCGGCCTGGCCATCGTGCGCGCCCTTCGCCGAGGGCCAGTCCTACCTCGCCCGCAAACAGCCGAGCCAGGCCCCGCCTCGACGCATCTCGCTGCCTCAAGCGCCAGCCCGCACGGCTCATCTGAAACCTGATCCGCAACCGCGCCGGCCGCCTGGACATGGCACCGGCCTCTACATGTGCCACGTTGTGCTGCTCGACCCGGCCCACAGCGCCCGAGCCCTCCATGTCGCGCGTGCGACCTCGGGGCCGCACGCGCTCGACGGTCAGTTGAACCGACGGGGGTCGATCAGGACGTCGTCAACCCGGTAGGACGCTGCCTTCTTGCCGCTCTCGACCCTGAAGCGGACCGCGATTCTGCGCCAGCCGGCCCGCTTGCCGAGACGCTGCGGTTCGAGCTTGATGGCGTCGCTTAGCGTCCAGCCGTCCTTCGCCTTAAGCCTGAACTTCTTGGCTTCGCGGACGTTGTTTCGGGCCAGCGCCGGGTAGATCACGTCGACGACCAGTTCGGAGTCGGTGTCCGGGTTGAGCTGTGCGGCAAAGAAGCGGAACACCGGATAATTTAGGTCGACGCACATCTCGGGGCTTGTCGCCGAGCTGCCGGGAGGAAGTGACAGGCTATTGGCCTGCTGATCGCCGATCAGCGCGTGCGCGGAGCCCCCACGAGCCACCTGGGCTCCGCCAGTCAACTGCCAGCCGGGAAGGCTGGGGTCTTCAAAGTCGCCAGCCGGGGCGACGAAGTAGTCACGGCGATCCTTGAACGCGAGAAGCGGGTTGAAGACGTTGGGGGCGTTGCACGTCTGCTCGCCCGCCGCGCTCTCGTCGGGCCGTACCGTCTCGGCGAGCACGGTCCCGTCCTCGGCCTGGATCGGTGACTCGACCGCGGTCTGCGGATCATTCCCGGTCTGCGCTTGGGCGGCCGGCACGGCGAGCGCCAGTCCGGCGCCGCAGCCGGCGAGGGTGAGCACTGCTCGCACTTTCCTGTGCAACTTGTTCCCTTCCGTGGATCTGTCCGTTCATCGCATGCATCGGCGTCGGTTCGGCGGCCCCCAAGCGAACGGACAGATGATCGAGGCCGACGCTCAAGCTGCGGGGCCGCCAGACCGACTCAGCTAGTTGAACGAATGAGCGATTGGACGGTCATCGGCGCCTCCGGCGATCTTGAAGTCGCGCGTACCCGCGCGCGACTACCCGCTGCCTCCGAGCGCGCGGAGGTACGGGCCGGAGCCGGGCTCCTCGCCGCATTCTGTGCCGGTGCGTTCATGCTCGGGTCGCCCCCTGGTCCGAGCGCCGCCTCGGCGGCGACGCTGTGCGTCTTCGTGGTGCTCTACGCGGTGGCCGGACTCGTCGAGTTCGAGGTTGGGACAGTGTTCACTGACTGCACCCTGCCGGCGCTCGCGGCCATGTTGGTCGCGCTGCCGCCCGCCACGGTCCCGTGGTGCGTCGCCATCGGCGCGACGCTGGGCGCCGCGGTAAATGCCGCCCGAGGCGCGCGGCATGTCTCGCGCGTGGTGCCGGCGGTCGCGCAAGCCTCGTTGCCAGTGCTCGCGCCCGCCGCCGTGCTTGCCGCGTCGCCGCCCGTCTCGTCGTGGGCCGACGCGCCGACGATCGCCGCCGCGGTCGGCGCCTATATCGCCGCTGACCTCGTCGTCTCGATTGTCTTTGAACGCCTTGCGTACGGCGAGCGGCTCGCGTTGCCGGCGCTCGCAGAGACGTGGGTGTACGGCATTGACCTTCTGCTGGCGCCGCTCGGCGTCGCGACGGCGATTGCCGCCAACGGGCGAGCTTGGGCGCTGGCCATCGTATTCGTCCCTCTGGCCGTTCTCCTGCGCGTCTTCGCCAACGAGCGCCGATCACGAATCGATCATGCACTGGAGCTCTCGCGCGCCTACCGCGGCACCGCGATGCTCCTCGGCGACGTGGTCGAGAGCGACGACGCCTACACCGGCTCACACAGCCGGGACGTTGTGGAGCTCGCTGTGAAGGTCGGCAGACGAATGCGGCTCGATCAAGAGAACCTGCGCGACCTGGAGTTCGGCGCCTTGCTGCACGACGTCGGCAAGATCGCGGTACCGAAGGCGATCATCAACAAGCCGGGCAAGTTGACCGCCAGCGAGTGGGAAGTCATGAAACGTCACACGATCGACGGCCAGCGGATGCTGGAAAACGTCGGCGGCGTCCTCGCCCGCGTAGGCGCAATCGTCCGCGCCTCACACGAGCAATACGACGGCACCGGCTACCCCGACGGCCTCGCCGGAGACGAAATCCCGATCGAGGCGAGAATCTGCTCGGCGTGCGACGCGTTCAGCGCAATGACCACCGACCGCCCCTACCGCCCAGCCATGCCAGTCGCGGACGCCCTCGCAGAACTCCGCAGATGCTCCGGTACACAGTTCGATCCGACTGTCATCGCCACCCTCGGCGAGATGATCGACACTCATCAGGTCGAACTCGCCACAACCGCCGCACAGGCCACCGTCGCCGCTCGGACACACGCTCACTGAGCCGACTAGGCCCACAGCCATGGACGCGACTGCGAGGCTTCGGCCTTGATTCCTCCCGCATGGCGACGACGCCGATGGACGGCGCCGAAGTAGGGTCTCCTTGTCCCCTCGGGCGAAACGCAGCAGTTACGCGCTCGGCACCATGTCCCCTCTCTCGGCCCTGGCGAACGTCGCGTCCGGCAGCCTGAGCCGTCCCGGCTTTCGCGGAGACCGGGTTTGTTGGTTTCCTCTCTTCAATGTATGTGTGCCGGCGCAGCCGGGCCCCAGCTCCGCGCTGGCCGAGAGTGCATTGTCTTCGAACTCGGTGCGACAGCCGCCCCTCCGCCACGAGCTCGCGAAGCCCGTCGATGTCCTCGGTGGTGATCGCAGCGACCGGCGTCGACGCGCCGAGCTCCGGCAACAGGTACCGCCGGGCCGCGTTCCGGTAGTCGCGCAGCGTCGACGCCGCGCGCTGCCGGTCGTCGGTGACGTACCGGAGCCACTCGACGCACGCATCCTCGAAGGTGACGATCGCATTGCCGCGTGCGGTGGTCGACCGCGGTGCAGCCGCGAGGATCGCCGCCAGAGAATCCTCGGCCTCTCGCGGCGTGAGCCAGCCGGAACCCGGCTTCGGACCGTCACCGGAGCGCCAGACCGGCGCACCTCGAGGCGTCACTCGACCCGCCGGCTTGACGTGCGCCGGACCCAGCATCCGCTGGTGCCGACCGTCCGCGTCACGCCACAGCACGTACCAGCGCCGCCGGCCCGGCGAGCCCTCGACCTGGAGGTGTCCCGTGGGGCGCATCCACTCCACGTAGGGAACACAATTGGGAACTCGCCCCTGTGCGCAACCGCCAGCTTCGGCTCGAGGCCGATGGGCCGGGGTGGATTCGAACCACCGCGCGACGGATTATGAGTCCGCTGCTCTAACCGCTGAGCTACCGGCCCGGGCGCCACGACGGTAGCCGACCTTGTGGTCGGAGAGTCGGCCAGCGGTTAGGGTCGGTCGATGAGCGAGAACCTCGTGGATCTGGTGTTCGAGGGTGGCGGCGTGAAGGGCATCGGCCTCGGCGGCGCGTTCGCGGCGCTCGAGGACGCCGGCTACACGCCGAACAACGTCGCGGGCACGTCGGCGGGCGCGATCACGGCGGCGCTCGTGGCCGCCGGGTACGGCGCGGGCGAGCTGAAGGACATCGTCTTCAACATGCCGTTCCCGCGCTTCAAGGACAGCGGCGGCATGGCGCGGATCCCCTTCTTCGGCGGCCCGCTGAACGTGCTGGCCGACCTCGGGCTGTACGAGGGCAAGTACTTCCACGCGTGGATCTCCGGACTGCTGGCGGCCAAGAACGTCAACACGTTCGGCGACATGCTGAACCCGGAGTCGACGGGCCCGGACGATCGTCACCGGCTGCGGGTGATCGCCTCCGACGTCACGCACCGGCGGATGCTGATCCTGCCGACCGACGCCCCGCACCTCGGGATCGACCCCGACGAGATGCTCGTCGCCGACGCGGTGCGGATGAGCATGTCGATCCCGATCTTCTTCGAGCCCGTCGAGGTCAAGGACGCCAACGACGAGCACATGATCGTGGATGGCGGGATGCTGTCGAACTTCCCCGTCTGGCTGTTCGACGCGCCCGCCGGCAAGCAGCCGCGCTGGCCGACGTTCGGCATGATGCTCGTGGAGCCCGAGCCGCGCAAGGCGATCGGCCACAGGCTCGAGAACGAGGACGATCCCGGCGTCCGGCACGGCTCGCTGATCGACTTCGCGAAGTCGCTTGCGCAGACGATGATGGCCGCGCATGACCGCATGTACCTCGACGAGGCCACGTACGCGCGCACGATCGCGATCCCCACGCTGGGGGTCGGGACGACCGAGTTCGAGATCTCAGCGACCCGCGTCGAGTCGCTGTATCAGTCCGGCTACGACGCAGCGCAGAAGTTCCTGTCGGGCTGGGACTTCGAGCAGTACATCGCCGCCTACCGGGAGGCCGAGCCCCCCGGCAGGCAGGAGCAGATCCGGGCGGCTACGCCGGCTCCAGAAAGCCAGTGACCTCGCGCAGGCGGCCGTCATCGGCGACCGTCGCGAAGTCGACGCCGGCGGCGACCGGCGCGCCGTCGGCGTCGCTGACCAGTCGCCACGCGAAGCGGACGCGGTCGTGGTGCAGGTCCGGCCCGGCCGACAGCTCGAACCGCGCGCCCGGGAACTGCTTCTGGGCACCCGCGACCATCGCGTCGATCCCGGCGGGCCCGTCGCCCGACATGATCGGGTCGAGGTAGCTCGCGTCGTCGGCGAACGTGTCGGCGATGATGGCGCGACGATCCTCGGGGGTCGTCTCGTTCCACATCGCGATGTAGTTGTGAACCGTGGTGGTGATGTCGCTCATGCCCTGCAGCGAACCATCGCGAGGTCGGCGTCTCAATTACCTGCGAGGTAGGTGCCGAGCGCCGACCCCGGCGCTACGGTCAGGCCCGTGAGCACGCTCGAAGCCCCACTCGGAACGCTGCTGCGCGACTGGCGCCGGCGCCGCCGCATGAGCCAGCTCGACCTCGCGCTCGAGGCCGGCGTCTCCGCGCGGCACCTCAGCTTCCTGGAGACCGGCCGCTCCAAGCCGAGCCGCGAGATGGTCCTGCACCTGTCCGACCAGCTCGAGGTGCCGCTGCGCGACCGCAACCAGCTCCTGCTCGCCGCCGGCTTCTCCCCCGCGTTCGCCGAGCGCCCGCTCGACGCGCCCCAGATGAGCCCGGTGCGCGAGGCGCTCGACCACATCCTCAAGGGCCACGAGCCGTACCCGGCCGTGGTGGTCGACCGCTGGTGGAACCTCGCCGCCGCCAACGCCGGCATCGCGCTGTTCACCGCCGAGGTCGCGCCGCACCTGATGGAGCCGCCGGTCAACGCCCTGCGCGTGACGCTGCACCCGGAAGGCATGGCGCCGCGGATCCGCAACCTGCCCGAGTGGCGCGCGCACCTCCTCGACCGGCTGCGCCGTCAGGTGACCGTCACCAACGACGACCGGCTCGCCGCGCTGTACGCCGAGCTGAGCGAGTACCCGGGCGGCGAGGCGCCGCTGCCGGCGCACGAGCCCGGCATCGCGGTGCCGCTGCGCTTCGACGACCTTTCGTTCATCAGCACGATCTCCACGTTCGGCACGGCGGTCGACATCACGCTCGCCGAGCTGGCGATCGAGGCGTTCTTCCCCGCCGACGAGGCGACGAGCGACTACCTGCTGAACGCGACGAGCCCCTCGAGCTCCTCGCGCGCGGGCGGCGCGAGCGCCTCGAAGCGCACCGCGTAGCTGTCGTAGCCCTGCTGGCGCAGGACGCGCGCCTTGCCGCTGATCCGCGGCGGGAGCTCGAAGCTCAGCACCTCGTCGGCCGACAGCGGCCGCTTGGTCGCCACGCACATCCCACCCGGCCCGAGATCAAGCGTTCGAGCGTCGATCGGCGACCCGCTGCGACGGTGCAGCGTGCAGGCCATCTCGATGGACACCCGAGGAGAGCGACGGCGATCGTCCACTGCCGCTGGTTATGCCCGGAATCGCGGGCAGGCTCACCGCGAGCAGGATCGCCGGCACCGGCGCCGCCGCGATCACCCACAGGACCGCGTGCAGCCCCCAGTGGTCGGCGACCACGCCGAGCGCGGTGGCGGACACGCCGCCGAGCCCGATCGCCAGCCCGAGCGTGACGCCCGAGGCCAGCCCGAGATGGCCCGGCAGATACGCCTGGCCGAGCACGACGGTGACCGAGAAGCTCGCGATCGTGAAGAAGCCGATCGCGCCGACGAGGACGATCGCGAATGCCTCGCCGACGAGCGGGAGCAGGAGCAGCGGCGGCAGCACGGCGACCATCGTGGCGACGAGCACGGTCCGCGCTCCCCAGCGGTCGACGAGGCCGCCGCCGACCAGCGTGCCGATCGCGCCCATCGCCAGGAACAGGGTGAGCGCGGCGTTGCCGGTCGCCTCCGACGTGGCGAGCTCGGCGACGAAGAACGCCGGGACGAACGCCTGGATCCCGAAGTGGATGACCGACCGCGCGGCGATCAGCGCCGACAAGCGGCTGAACGCGCCCCAATCGTCCTCGCCCGCCCCCACGGCGCGCGCCGGCCGGCTCTCCTCCAGGCTCCGCAGCCGCGGCAGCTCGCGCGCGAGCACGATCGCGGCCGTCAGCGGCAGGATCGCGAGCGCGAGCGTGCCGCTCAGCCCGAAGACGAGCACGAGCGGCGTGGTGAGCAGCGGCCCGATCGCGAAGCCGACGTTGCCGCCGACCGAGAACAGGCTCATGCCCCTCCCCCGGCGCTCGCGCGAGGCGAGCCCGGCGAACTTCGCCCCTTCCGGGTGGAACGCGGCCACGCCGAGGCCGGACAGCACGACGGCGGCGGCGGTCAGCCCGTAGGTCGGCGCCGGGCCGGCCAGCCCGATCCCGACGGCCGCCAGCGCGAGCCCGCCGGGCATCAGCCACGGCCGCGCGAAGCGGTCGGAGAGGATCCCGAACGCCGGCTGGATGATCGACGAGCCGATCGTCGAGAACAGCAGCAGCGCGCCGAGCGCCGCGTACGAGTAGCCGCGCTGGGACGCCAGGAACGGCAGCAGCGCCGGCACGGCGCCCTGGCACAGGTCGATGCAGAGATGCCCCGTGCCCAGCATCCCCAGGGCGCGCCGGTCGAGGCCGGGGAAAGCAAGCTTTCCCCTGCGAGTTCGCTTCGCGAACATCGCGGCTTTCACGCTCCCGCCGCCACCCGTCGCAGGATACGACCGTCGTCCGCGACGACCAGGGTCACCGTGCCGCCGCGCTCGATCACCGTGTGAGGCTGATGCAGCGCGCCATCGGCCCACTCGCGCAGCGCGGGCGCGAACTCGGCCTCGTCGCGCGGCGTGTCCCAGCGCCAGCGCATCACCAGCACGCTCTTGCCGCCCGACTGCCACAGCTCGTAGCGATCACCGCCCCAGCCGGCCGCGGCCGCGGTCGAGTGGATCAGCTCGCGCGTCTGCAGCTCGCCCCACGTACCGGCGGCGGCCCGCTTCCAGCCGAGCACGTTCCGGACCCGGACCGGCTTCGGCTCGTCGGCGTCGAAGTACGCCTCGGGGTGCAGGATCTGCTCCGTCGAGGACGGCATGTGCAGCCGGTAGGCGGTGTTCACGAGATCCCAGCGGCCACCGGCCTTGTCGCGCAGGTCCTCGACGAACGCCTCGCCCCCGACGTAGGGGAAGATCACCTGCGCCTCGAGGAACGGCGGCAGGTCGCCGGTGTCCTCGAAGGCGGCGCCGAGCAGGCTCCCGAGCGTCTCCTCGCTGCTGAAGTGACGCAGCACGTAGGCGTACATCAGCCACGTCGCCGACCCCTCGATCAGCGCCGTGCGCGCCAGCGAACGGTCGTCGCTGCCGGCATTGGAGTCCGGGAACGAGAACTGCTGGTCCTCGAGCGCGTGCGTGAGCTCGTGCGCGAGCGTCATCTCCCACAGCACCCGTGTGCCCGTCCCGGCGCCCTTCACCACGCGCAGCCGCCCGTCGGTCGGGTCGTAGTAGCCGAGCACGCCCTGCTCGAACAGCGAGCCGGTGAGCGTGCGCAGGTCCTGGTCGGGCGCGATCAGGCCGAGCAGCTTGTAGACGGTCTCGTCGGCCCGGCGCTGGGCGACCGGGTACTGCTTGTCGAAGTCGGCCAGCCCTTCGCGCCGTGCGGTCGCGGCGCTCACGGGCACCGGCTTGGGGAGGTCCTTGAAGCGCAGATCCCGCAGCGCCTCGACCCGGTGGGCGATCACGGACACCGGCGCGGCCGGCGCTTGCGCGGGCGCTTCGTCCTCCCCGCCTGTCAGCAGGGAGACCCCCAGCAGCGCGACGAACAGCACGGCCATGACGACGAACGGAGTCCGCATGCCTGATTGGATAGCGGGTCCACTACCGAAAGGACGCCACGCCCATGCCTGACCGCGCCGCTCTCGTCACCGGTGCCTCGAGCGGGATCGGCCTCGCGATCGCCGATCTGCTGGGCCAGGAGGGATACGCGCTGACCGTCGCCGCCCGGCGTCCGGAGAAGCTCACCGGGGCCGCCGATGAGCTGCGCGGCAAGGGCTACGAGATCGAGGAGATCGCCGCCAATCTCACCGACGAGGCGGACGTCCAGCGCGTCGTGGCGGCGCACAAGGACCGCTTCGGCCGGCTCGACGTGCTCGTCAACAGCGCCGGGGTCGGCATCGGCGCGCCGGTCGCGGAGATCGACACCAAGCGGGCCGACATGCAGCTCGACCTGAACCTGCGCGCGATCATCCTGTTCTACCGCGAGTGTGCCGAGTTGCTGCGCGCGGCCGGCGCCGAGCACCGCAACGCGCTGGTCATCAACCTGTCCTCGATCGCGGGCAAGTCGGGCGCCGGCTGGCTGTCGGTCTACGCGGCGACCAAGGCGGCCGTGGTCGGCTGGACGCAGTCGATGAACCAGGAGCTGCTGAACGACGGAATCAAGAGCGTCGCGCTCTGCCCCGCCTTCGTCGACACGCCGATGACGGACTTCATCAAGGGGCAGGTCGAGCCCGAGAAGATGATCCAGACATCGGACATCGCCGAGGCGGTCCGGTTCCTATTGCGAACATCGCCATACTGCCTCGTGCCCGAGATCGTGTTCGAACGGCCGGGAGCGAGCTTGTAGCAGTTCGCGCAAGCAATGCGATTCACGGGCGTTTCTACTGCCAGTAGGCTTGATATGCGTTGGCAGGACGTACATCCGAGGTGACCGCGTCAGGGAACGGAGACACCGTCGCGACGCTCCGTGCGCGCTTGCAGCGCACCGAGCAACAGGCGTCCGCGCGCCAGCATCAGCTGGAGCGCTACGCCGCCGACCTGCGCGAGGTCTTCAAGCAGGAGCGTTCCCGCGCCCAGGAGCTCCGTGAGTCGTACAAGGCGACGGTGCAGGCCCTGTCCAACGCCGTCGAGGCGCGCGATGCCTATACCGGCAAGCACGCCGAGCGCGTGACCGCTTACGGGATCGCGCTCGCCCGCGCCGCCGGGCTCGACACCGACCGCCTGCCGGAGATCGAGTTCGGCTTCCTGCTGCACGACGTCGGCAAGGTCGGCGTCCCCGACGCGATCCTGTTCAAGCCGGGCGCCCTGAGCGAGGACGAGTTCGCGCTGATCGCCCAGCACCCGGTGATCGGGTCCGAGATCCTGCGCGACATCGACTTCCTCGGCGAGGGCAAGCTCGTCGTCCGCCACCACCACGAGCGCTGGGACGGCACCGGCTATCCGGACCAGCTGGCCCGGGACGACATCCCGCTCGCCGCGCGCGTGTTCGCGGTGGCGGACACGCTCGACGCCCTGACGACCGATCGCCCGTACCGCCGCGGCACGCGGTTCGCGCGCGCCCGCGCGGAGATCCGCGAGCACGCCGGCAGCCAGTTCGACCCGGACGTGATCGCCGCCTTCGACACGATCTCGGACGACACGTTCGCCGCCCTGCGGGAAGGGAACGCGTGACGCGGACCATCCTGATCGTCGACGACGATCCGATGATCCGCAAGCTGATCGCCACCACTCTGGAGGACGTGTCGGGCTACCACCTGACCGAGGCGTCGAACGGCGCCGAGGCCGTCGAGAAGGCGGTCGAGGCGCGGCCCGAGATCGTCTTCCTCGACGTCGACATGCCGCGCGTGAACGGGATCGAGGCCTGCCGACGCCTGCGCTCGGATCCCGCGACGGCCAGCGCGACGATCGTGATGCTCACGGGCGACTCGGGGCCGCAGGCGGAGCGGGGCGCGCTCGCCGCGGGCGCGGACCTCTTCCTCACCAAGCCGTTCTCCCCGCTGCACCTGCTGCGGCTAGTGGATCGGATCGGGAGCCCGGCTAGAGCCTGCCTCGAATCCGTCGCCGAGATCCGAGACAGGCTCTGATACCGTCGCGCGCCGCATGAAGCTCGGCGTGGCGATCGGATACTGGGGGCTCGGCCTCTCCTCGGAGGACCAGCTCGCGATCGTTCTGGAGGCGGAGCGGCTCGGCTACGACTCGGTGTGGGCGGCCGAGGCCTACGGCTCCGACGCGGCAACGATCCTCGGCTGGCTCGCTCAGGCGACGTCGACGATCCGGCTCGGCTCGGGGATCTTCCAGATGCCCGGCCGTTCGGCGGCCATGACCGCGATGACCGCCGCGACGCTCGACCAGCTGTCGGGCGGGCGGATGATCCTCGGGATCGGCTCGAGCGGTCCGCAGGTCGCGGAGGGCTGGCACGGACAGCGGTTCGGGCGCCAGCTCCAGCGCACGCGCGAGTACGTCGAGGTCGTGCGGATGGCGCTGCGGCGCGAGCGCGTGGTGTTCGACGGCGAGACACTGACGCTGCCGCTCCCGGACGGCCCGGGCAAGGCGCTGAAGCTCACGATCGCGCCGGTGCAGGAGCAGATCCCGATCTACCTGGCGGCGATCGGGCCGAAGAACACGACGCTGGCGGCCGAGATCGCCGACGGCTGGATCCCGACGCTGTTCTCCCCCGAGCACGTCGCCGAGTTCCGGCCGCTGCTCGAGGAGGGGTTCGCGGCCGCCGGCGGGGCCAAGGGGTTCGGCGACTTCGAGATCGCCCCGATGGTCAACGTGATGGTCACCGACGACATCGACGCGGCACGCGACACGATGCGTCACTACGTCGCGCTGTACGTCGGCGGCATGGGCTCGCGCGACAAGAACTTCTACAACGCGCTCGTGCAGCGCTACGGGTTCGAGGAGGCCGCGAAGACGGTCCAGGACCTGTACCTGGAAGGCAAGAAGGACGAGGCCGCGGCGGCGCTCCCGGCCGAGCTGATCGACACCGTGTCGCTGTGCGGGCCGCCGGATGTGGTGCGCGAGCGGCTGGCCGTGTTCCGCGACGCCGGGGTCGGCACCCTCATGGTCGCCCCGATGGCGTGGACGCGCGACGACCGGCTCGAGCAGCTGCGGCTGCTGGCCGAGCTCAATTCTTGAAGGTCCTCCTCGGCGCGTTCGGCGATCCCGGGCACGCGTTCCCGATGCTCGCCCTCGGTGAGGCGCTCGTCGCGCGCGGGCACGCGGTCGCGCTGGAGACGTGGCGGCGCTGGGAGCCGGACGCGCGGGCGGCGGGGATGGAGTTCGCGGCGGCGCCGGAGTACCAGGTGTTCCCCACCCGCGAGCGGCCGCTGAAGCCGTACGAGGCGGCGGTGCGGGCGGCGCTCGAGACGCAGCGCGTGGTCCGGTCGTTCGCGCCCGACATCGCGGTGTCGGACATCCTCACCCCGGCGCCGGCCCTGGCCGCGGAGCTCGAGGGCGTGCCCGTGGCGACGCTGGTCCCGCACGTGTATCCGGACCTGGCGCCGGGCTTCCCGCCGTACGCGATCGGCGCACGGCTGCCGCGCACGGCCGTCGGGCGGCGGGGCTGGCGGCTGACCGATCGGCTGATCGCGGGCGGGCTGGAGCGCGGGCGGCGCGAGTACAACGACTGCCGGGCGCGGCTCGGGCTCGGACCGTTGCCCTGGCGGCACACCGGCATCTCGCGGTCGCTCGCGCTGGTGGCGACGCTGCCGCAGCTCGAGTACCCGCGCGCCTGGCCGCAGTGGCTGCGCATCGTCGGGCCGCTGATGTGGGAGCCGCCCGGTTCGTGCGTGGCGCCCCCGCCGGGCACCGGGCCGGTGGTGCTGGTGGCGCCGTCGACGGCGCAGGACCCTTCGCACCGGCTGCTGCGGGCGGCGCTCGCCGGCCTGGCCGGCGAGGACGTGCGGGTGATCGCGACCTACAACGGGCGCGAGCCCTCGCCGCCGGTGCCGGTCCCCGGGAACGCCGTGCTGGTGCCGTGGCTCTCGTACTCGCAGACGATGCCGGCGTGCGACCTGGTCGTCGCCCACGGCGGCCACGGGACGCTGATGCGCGCGCTCGCGTGCGGCTGCCCGGTCGTGCTCTCGCCGGCGGGCGGCGACATGGGCGAGAACGCGGCCCGGGTGGACTGGGCCGGCCTCGGCGTGCGCCTGCCGTGGCGGTTCTGCACGCCGCGCGGGGTGCGCGCCGCCGTGCGCCGTGCCTTGCGGCGACGCGATCTCCGCCCGCGCGTGCGACGCGTGGCCGACTGGATCGCCACGCACGACGCGCCATCGCGGGCCGTCGACGAGATCGAGCGCTGGGCCCCTACGACTCCAGGAACGCGTTGACCTCGGCCAAGCGCTCGTCGATCGCGGCGCGGACCTTCTTCGGGACCGTGTCGAACAGGTCGACCTCGCCCCTCTCCCACGTGCCGGCCGCCTGGCCGTCGACGAGGATCACCGGCCGCCCGTCGCCGCGGAAGTCGTAACAGCGCTTGACGACGTCCGGATGGGCGAACCGGTCGCGCCCGTCCGGCGCGTAGCCCATCTGGAAGCAGTCCCACTTGGGGATCAGGTCCACCCCACGGGCCGGTTTCGCCGCCGCAAAGGCGCGCCGATCGCGGGCGCGGATCAGGTACCCGTCGAGCTCCTCGGTCTCGTGCTGGGCGAGCGCGGCCTTGGCGCGCGTCGCGGTGACGCCCGCCCACCACGTGAAGTCCTTCACGCGCGCAGGCCCGAACGCGCGCAGGTACTCGCCCGCGAGCCACGCCAGCGCCTCGTCGGCGTCGGCGTCGGCGATCTCCGCCGCCTGGTAGCGCAGCTCGTTCGACCGCAGCCCCTTCCCGGCCGCGACGCGCACCAGCTCGCCGTCGCGTGTCATCTGCGCCGAGACGCCCTTGATCTCCTTGGCCCCGGCCTCCGCGCCGGCCGCCTCGCGCAGCTCGTCCTGCGTCAGCGGCTCCGCGGCGGCCTTCAGGAGCTTCTTGCGCAGCTCCTCATAGCGCTTGTCGGAGACCTTGAAGTGGCGCATCCGCTTGGCGCGGTCGGCGGCGGGGGCCGGCGTGGCCCGGAACGCGAGGTGCGCGGTCTTGCGCGGCAGGAGGTGGATCGACTGGCGCATCGCGGGCAGGCGCAGCGCGTCGAGCCGGCGGAACGCCGCGCCGTCGAACTTCGCCGCCCGTGCGTGCAGGCTCAGCGGCGCCGACGGATGCGCGCTGTACACCCCGATCACGTCCCGCAGCGCCGCGGCCCCGTTCGGCGCGGCCCGGCCCAGCCGCTGGCGCTCGTAGGTGAAGGCTCTCAGCGGCTCGACGTCCACGACCCGGCATCCTGCCGGAATGCCCGCGATCGAGCTCTACGACGTCGCACCTGGCGACGACGCCGCGTTTCTCGCCGCCTGGGAGGCCGACCGCACCGAGGGCATCCTCCTCCGCGCGGTGAGCGCCGACGCTCCCGTGCGCTACGTCGGCATCTCGGCGGCCGGGGACGAGTACGCGCTCGTGCACGAGGAAGGCGACGTCGAGGGGCACGGCGGCGTGATCCTGATCGCGCCGACCGCGACTGCGCCGGGCGCGTTCGCCGGCCACCGCGGCTACCTCGGCATGCGCGTATATCGGAGCCCCGCCCACCCCGGCGACCTCACCGTCGCCCGCTGGTCGAGCCCCCTGATGATCCAGCGCGCCGGCGTCACCTACGCCGCGCTCTACCAGCCCGTGACACGCTAGGCTCGGCGAAGGTCGGCCAGCCAGGCGGCGATCCGCTCGCGCACGTACCGGTTCGGGTTCGATGCGCTCTCGAGCAGCACGATCGCCCGCTCGACCGCCCCCTCGCGCTGCGCGATCTCCGCGATCGCGTCCGCAGCCCATTCCGCGGTCGTCTGATCCGGGTCGCCGAGCTTCGCGGCCAGCGGCTCGAGCGCCGTCGTGTCGCCGACGTTCTGGAGCGCCTCGATCAGGCACAGGCAGTCGTCGTCGCAGCCGGGCAGGCGCGCGATCAGCTTCGGGACAGCCGCCTGCCCGAAGTCCCTCTCGATGCAACCCTGCGCGACGTCCTGCACGTCGTCATCGCGGAGCCGGTCGAGCAGGAGGTCGAGATCGTCTGGGTTGCGGAGCGCGCTCAGCTCCGCGATGGCGTCCTCGCGGATCGCCACGTCGGCGCCCGAGACGGCGTCATGACGAAGCTGGTCGCGGCTCACTTCGACGACACGCGGTACGTGCCGATCATCCCCGCGGCCATGTGCGACTCGACGTGGCAGTGGTAGAGCCACGTGCCCGGGTCCTTCTCCTTCCAGCGGACGACGAACGACTCGGCGGGCCCGACCGTCTGCGTGTCCCGGTCGGTGCCGTCCGGCGCCTTCCAGCGGTGGCCGTGGACGTGGAACGTGTGGTGCTCGGAGCCCATCGCCATCACGTCCCACTGGACCGTGTCGCCGACACGCGAGCGGAAGACCGGCGTGTTGCCGACGAACGCGCGACCGTCGATCGTCTGGAAGTCGAGCATCGGGGCGAAGACCACGACGAACTCGCGGTCCGGGACCTTCGCATGGCGGCCGCGGATCGAGAGCATCCCCCACATCCCGCCGTCGATCGAGGCCTCCATCTCCGGCCCGTGGTCGTGGTAGGGCCAGGCGCCGATCGAGTCCTTGCCGGCGGTCAGCTTGTAGGTGTAGGTCCGGCCGGGCTTGACGTTGGCGTCACGGCCCGAGAAGCCGGGCAGGTACGCGCCGTCCGAGCTCGGGCGGTAGTGGACGCCGTGGAAGTGCATCGAGTGCGGGCGCCCGAACGCCCTGTCCATGTTCTTGAAATGGATGCGCAGCCGGTCGCCGACGCGCGCACGCAGCAGCGGCCCGGGCATCTGGTCCTGGTTGCCGTCGCCCTGCGGCTCGTTGGGCAGCTGGCGCTTCCAGTTCTTCGTGTAGCGCTTGTAGACGACCGTGGGGAACACGGTCGCCGACGGCGGATAGCTCATGCCCATGATCGCGTCGCGCTGGTTGGGCATGACGTTCCACGTCACCGGCACCGCCGCGACCCAGTAGTGCTTGACCGCCGCCGGAGCGGGAGCGGCGGCCGCAGCCGCCGCTCCCATCCCGAGCGCCAGGCCTAGGGCCCAGCGCCTCAATTGACGATGACCTGCCCGTGCATGAACGGGTGGATCAGGCAGTAGTAGTCATACGTCCCCGGCGTGCTGAACGTCACCTGGCTCGAGTCCGGCAGCGGCGAGGCGGCGCTCTTGTCCATCGCGCCGGAGTTCCAGAACCCGTTGCCGTGCAGCGTCGGCGTGTAGCTGCCCGGCGCCGGCGGCAGCTCGCTCGGGTAGAGGGCGCGCTGATCGAGTTGCGGGCCCTCGAACGAGCCGGCGATCACGCCCAGGTACGAAGTCGGCTCAGTCTCGGGATTCCCGGGACCGAACGTCGCCGTGTGGGCCTCGAACGACTTCTGCGACATCGCGAACTTCACGGTCGTCCCGGCGGGCACCGTCAGCGTCGCCGGCAACATGCCGAAGTACTCCACGCCTCCGGCGGCGGAGCCGCCGACATAGACGGTCTTGGCCGGCGCCGACGATGTCGGGAGCTTCTTCGCGCGCTTCAGGGCGAGCTTGAGCTGCGCCTTGATGCGCTTCTTGTCCTGCTTGGCGGTCGGGATCTTCGCGTGCTTGCGCTTGACGACGATCCTGCCCTGCATCCCGGGATGGATGTCGCAGTAGTAGGCGTAGCTGCCCTTCTTCTTGAAGCGCACGGTGATCGGCTTCGGCTTCGCCGCCAGCGGCAGCCCCGACTCGATCCGCTTGTTCTTGTACGTGAACTTCTTGCCGAAGTTGTCGACAGCCAGAGCGGCGTTGAAGTTCAGCTCGTCCTGCCCGTTGAACCAGAACGGCGCCCCGCCGGCGTCGTTGACGCCGGCGATCTTCTGGCCCGTGGGCGTGACCAGAGGGAGGGGCGGCTTGTTCTTGGGCGGGATGTCGAGCGTGTGGAAGCCCACCGACCGGAACTTCACCTTGTCGCCCGCGTGGATGGTCGTGGTGTGCGGGAAGAAGTTGTTGACATCGGCGCCGACCTTCTGGAAGGCATCTTGCGATGCCGTGGGCAACCCGAGGTCGACGGTCTTGGTCTTCGCCTGCGCCGCGGCAGGCATCACCAGCAGGATCAGGGCGGTCGCGGCAAGGCGAACCGCCCGTGTGGCCGGCACGGTCACGCGTCTCTCCTTTTCGTCGCCGCTCGGCCTCCCGGCCCGCGCGGACTTCGGCCGAACCTAACCCACCACCCGGAATGGATGCAAGCGACGGGTACGGATACCACCCAGGGCCGGGTACGGATCTCCCTGACGCCAAGTCGCGAAAACCCCCTGGCTCCCCCGTCGGCGGGTGGAGAGACTCGCCCCGATGCGTAACGCTCTGCTCGCCGCGCTGGTCGCCTCGCTCCTCGGGGCTTCCGCCGCCTCCGCCGGCATGAAGATGCCCGCCGGCGACGGGGTGAACGTCTCGATCCTCGCGGCCGCCTACGGCACCGCGAAGGTCGACGTGCTCGAAGGCGACACCGTCACGTGGCACAACGACAGCGTCCGCGTGCACACCGTCTCCGCGACCGACGGCACTTGGGCCTCGCCGCGCATCGGGACGAGCGGGGTCTTCTCGCATCGCTTCGCATCCGCGGGCGTCTCGGCCTACTACTGCCAGGTGCACCCCTTCATGCGGGCGGAGGTCGACGTCCACCGGCTGCTGCTCGACGCGCCGCACGATGCCGCCGTGCCGGGGCAGCCGTACGAGCTGACGGGTCGCGCCGCACTGGCGGCCGGTACTGCGGTCGCCATCGAGGCGGCGGACGGCAGCACCGCGGCGACCGCGACGGTCGACTCCGCCGGCGGCTTCCACGCCACCGTCTCCCCGCGCACCACCACCGCGTTCCGCGCGGTGTCGGGCGCTGAGGCCAGCCCTTCAGTGCAGCTGCTCGTGATCGACCGCACGGTCACCGCCTCGTCGCGCGTCCACGGCCGCCGCGCAGTGGTCAGAACGCGCGTCCTGCCGGCCTCCCGCGGCGCCACGGTCGTGCTCCAGATGCACCTCAAGGAGCGCTTCGGCTGGTGGCCGGTGCGCACGGCCAGGCTCGACCGTGCCTCGCGCGCCCGCTTCACGGTCAAGCTGCGGCACGCCGTACGCGCGCGGGTCGTGCTGACCACCGCCGACGGCGTGACGCCGCTGGTCCGCAGCTCAGTGCTGCGTCTGAAGCCGCATTAGCCTCAAGGGGGGTCCATGGTGCCCCCGCGAAGAGTCCTCTGGTCTGGCGCAGCGCTGATCGTGCTCGGCGTGCTCGCGGCCGTCGTCCTCATCCCGCCGGGCCCGCGGGCGCGGCCGCGGATCGTCCGCCGCACCGATCGCCGCCCGAACATCGTCTTCGTCCTCACCGACGACCTCACGTGGGACCTGCTGCGGTTCATGCCGCACGTTCGGCAGCTCCAGCGCGACGGGATGACGTTCCGGCAGTTCATGGTCTCCGACTCGCTGTGCTGCAGCTCGCGGGCCACGATCTTCACCGGCGAGTTCCCGCACGACACGCACGTACTGGGCAACACGCCGCCGTTCGGTGGCTACAACGCCTTCCACGCGGGCGGCGCGGAGCGCCGGAGCGTCGCGATCTCGCTCCAACGGTCCGGCTACCGGACTGCGCTGTTCGGCAAGTACCTCAACGGCTACCAGCCGTTCCGGGAGGGCGAGGACCCGGGCTGGAGCGATTGGCTGGGCTCGAGCTATGCGTACAACGGGTTCGGCTACGAGGAGTCCGACAACGGCCGGCCGATGATCGCCGGCTACCGCCCGCGCGATTACGTCACCGACGCGCTGGCCCGGCGCGCGCTCCGGTTCATCCGCTCGTCCGCGGGCCGCAGCCCGTTCTTCGCCGAGATCGCGACCTACGCGCCGCACGCGCCGTTCACACCGGCGCCGCGCGACCGCTCGCGGTTCCGCCATCTGCGGCTGCCGCGCGGGGGCGCGTTCGACGCGGCGAGCACCTCGCCGCCGACGTGGCTGGGTCACCGCCCGCCCCTGCGGCGCGATCAGATCGCGCATCTGCGGCGGGACTTCCGCTCGCGCGCGCGGTCGGTCCTCGACGTGGACCGGATGATCGGGCGGCTGCGCGCGGCGCTGCGCGCGACCGGCGTGGCGCGCAACACCTACATCGTGTTCTCCTCCGACAACGGCTTCCACCTCGGCCAGCACCGGCTGACCGACGGCAAGCGCACGGCGTTCGACTCCGACATCCGGGTCCCGCTGATCGTGGCCGGCCCGGGCGTGGCGCGGCGCGCGGCGACCTCGGCCATGACCGGCACGGTCGACCTCGCGCCGACGTTCGAGGACTGGGCGCGGCTGCGAGTCGATCGCAGGCGCGACGGGCGGTCCCTGACCCCGCTGCTCGGTGGCCGGCGGCCACGACACTGGCGCCGCGCGCTGCTGATCGAGCACACCGACGACGCGGTGCGACCCGGCGATCCCGATGCGCAAGGCTGGGCCGAGGGCAAGCCCGACAGCTACACCGCGTTGCGCACCCAGCGAACGACCTACGTCGAGTACGCCAACGGCGACCGCGAGTTCTACGACCGCCGGCGCGACCCGTACGAGCTCCACAACCTCGCCGCGCAACTCACACCCGCTCGGCTCGCGCGGTTGAGTGCCGCGCTCGCACGCTACCGCGGCTGCCACGGCGCGAGCGCCTGCTTCGCCGCCGGATTCAGCGCCCCGCTGCGGCGCCACACCTGAGTCCGGGGGAGCGATTTCACCCCGAGGGTGGAGGTGGGCCGACCGCCTGTGCGGGACCGTTGAAGTGTCCCCTTCCACGGTCCCCAGGAGGTTGGGATGGCCCACCGGATCTCCCATCTGCGGTTCCAGGTCACCGTGGGGATCCTCGTCCTCGGCGCGCTCATCGCCTGCGGGTCGCCGCGCGCGACGAGCGCCGCGACGCGGCCCCCGAACATCGTGTTCGTGCTCACGGATGATCTCTCCTGGGACCTCGTCCCGTACATGCCGAACGTGCGCGGGCTGCAGCGGGAAGGCATGACCTTCCGGCAGTTCGTGGTCTCTGACTCCCTCTGCTGCAGCTCGCGCGCCACGATCCTGACTGGCGAGTTCCCGCACAACACCCACGTGCTCGGGAACACGCAGCCCGGCGGCGGCTATCCGGCGTTCGTCCGCCATGGCGCGCGCCGCCGCTGCGTCGCCCTGTCGCTCCAGCGCGCCGGCTACCGGACCGGCCTGTTCGGCAAGTACCTGAACCTCTACCGCCCGGATCGCGACGGGCAGGATCCCGGCTGGGACGATTGGCTCGCGTCGAGCTTCGCCTATGCCGGCTTCGGTTACATGCAGTCCGACAACGGCCACGCGACGATTGCGGGCTCCAAGCCGCGCGACTACATCACCGACGTGCTCGCCCGGCGTGCCGAACGGTTCATCCGCGCCTCACACCGGCGGCAGTTCTTCGCGTTCGTGTCGACCTACGCGCCGCACAAGCCGTACACACCCGCGCCGCGGCACACCCGGCTGTTCCAGGACCTGCAGCAGCCGCGTGGCGGCTCGTTCGACAAGGCGACGAGCAACGCGCCGCGCTGGCTCGGCCGCCGGCGTGAGCTCACCGCCCAGCAGCGGCTGCACCTGGTGCATGCGTTCCGCATGCGGGCGCGGTCCATCCAGGCGGTCGACGAGATGATCGGCCGGCTCCGCGCGACCCTGCGGAGCCTCGGCGTCGCCCGTCGCACGTATTTCATCTTCAGCTCCGACAACGGCTACCACCTCGGCCAGCACCGCCTGACCGAGGGCAAGCGCACCGCCTTCGACCACGACGTGCGCGTGCCGCTGATCGTCGTCGGCCCCGGTGTGCGCCACGGCGTGAGCAACGCGCTCGCCGGTACGGTCGATCTCGCCCCGACCTTCGAGCAATGGGCCGGCGTCGCGCCCGACGCGCACCGTGACGGGCGCTCGCTGACGCCGCTGCTGCGCGGCGAGCATCCGCAGAGCTGGCGCAGCGCGCTGCTGATCGAGCACTCCGAGGCGGGCGTCCCTGTCGGCGACCCCGACGTCCAGGGTTGGGCCGGCGGCAAGCCGCCGAGCTATGCCGCCCTGCGCACTCGCTGGACGACCTACGTCGAGTACGCGAACGGCGACCGCGAGTTCTACGACCGCCGGCACGACCCGTACGAGCTCCACAACTGCGTGCGGCAGCTCAGCCGCGCGCAGATCGCGCGGCTCCACGCGGCCCTGGATGCCTACTGTCACTGCGCGGGCGCCGCCGAGGCGGCCGCGGCCGGCGACATCTGACGTGTCGCACGCAGATCATCGGGTAGGGCAATAGTGATGCTCACACTGACTCCAAACGCCGAACAGGCCGTGCGCAAGCTTGTCGCCGACTCCCCGATCAGCGTGGAGGAGGGCGGCCTGCGCATCGCTCCCGGCCAGCCAACGCCCGAGGGCGTCCCGCTCGAGCTGTCCATCGTCGGCTCACCTGAGCCCGAGGACCAGGACGCCGGCGCGCCCGACGCGCACGTGTACCTCGAGCCGACCGCCGCGGAGGCGCTCGACGACAAGATCCTCGACGCCGAGGTCGAAGGCAACAACATCGGCTTCGCGCTGCTCGACGCCACCTCACCGCCGCCGAGCGAGAACGGCACCGGCCCGAACGTGTGATCTGAGCGAGGGCCCCGCTTCTCGAGAGAGGGAGCGGGGCTCTCAGCTCATGTGGATCTCGACGTCGTCGGCGACGCTGCCGAGGATCGTGTAGTCGGTGCGCGCCGTCTGCAGCACGGACCCGGGGACGAACTCGTTCACGGGTCCGTGCGCGACGAGCCGGGCAATGAACCGCTGCCACGAGACGCCGCCGCCGAGGTCGCCGTCCAGCCAGAAGCTCCGGTGGCGCGCCCCGAGCACCTCGCGCGGGCCGATCGTGTTCGCCTTCGGCGGCACCCATGACCAGTCGCTGCCGAACGAGTGCAGCGCGTTCTGCATGACCGTCATCGGGTGGAGCTCGACGAGCCGGGCACCGGCCTGCTTGTACGCCTCCAGGTCGCCGTCGAACTCGGCGCCCAGCTGCGGCTCCCAGAACGCCATATGGCCGCTCCAGCCGATCCCGCCGTAGCAGACGTCGGCGCCGCCGAGCGCCTCGATCCGCCCGCTGTAGTCGGCGATCGCCTCGGTCGTCGGGAAGTGGATCTGCGCCTCCGGCGGGCGCAGCTCGGGCTCCACGAGGTTGAAGAACCCCGCGAACATCGCCCGCTGGAACGAGCCGGGCCAGGAGAGCGGCGCGGTCACGCCGTCCTCGTTCGCGTACTCGTCCATGTTGAACGTGTGCACGTGCCGCAGTGACAGCCGCTCGTCGTTGATCAGCCGCGCCGCGATCTCGTACTGCGGCATCGGGCCGACCGGCAGGATCGCGACGAAATCGCGTTGCTCGTCGCGCGCCGTGCGGATGCGGTCCACGAGGTCGGTGGCAAAGCGCGTGTAGAAGTCGCCGGGCTCGTCGATCAGGGCGATCCGGAAGTCCGGGTTCGGGTGGTCGGCGAGCTGTTCGCGCGGGATCGTCCGCACGCGCTCGCACGCCGCGCGATCCCGGAACGCGATGAACGGCGACAGGTCGTAGCCGAAGCCGGTCATTGAGCGTCCGGCGGGCAGTACTGCTTGTACTTGCCGGTGCACACGTCCTTCCACGCGACGAAGTCGTCGGCGATGACGGTGTCGGCGATGTTGTCCTTGGTGATCGTCACGGGCTTGAGGAAGATCGTCGGCACCTTCTTGGCGCCGTTGTCGACCTCGGTCTCGATACCGGTCGCCTTCTCTCCGCGGGCGATCTGCACGGCCAGGTTGGCGGCCTTCGTCGCTTGGTCCTTGATCGAGAAGTAGACGGTCATCGACTGCTCGCCGGCCAGGATGTGCTGGACGCCCTGCGCTGTCGCGTCCAGGCCGGTGACCGGCGCGAGCTTGAGCTTGCGCGCCTGCTGGGCGGCGATCACGGAGTTGGCGAGCGTGTCGTTGGCGGCCACGACGCCGTCGATCTTGTTGCCCGTCTTCTGCAGCATCTGCTCGAAGATCGTCAGCGCCTGCTGGCCGTCCCAGTTCGGCACCGCCTGCTCGGCGGCGAGCTTGTAGTCGCCGGCGTCGAGCTTGGGCTTCAGGACCTCCTGGTAGCCCTTCTTGAGGTCGGTCGCGAACGAGTCGGTGGGCGCGCCGTGCAGCTCCGCGATCGAGGCCTTGGACTTCCCCGCCTTGTCCAGCGCGTCGATCAGGCCCTTGCCCTGCAAGCGCCCGGCCTCGGTCGCGTCACCCGACACGTAGTAGTCGGCGTCGCCCTTCAGCGTCAGGCGGTCGTAGTCGATCATCGTCACGCCCTGCGCCTTGGAGGACGCGATGATCGCGGCGCCGCTGCCCGAGTCGAGGTTGACGAGCAGGATCACCTTCGCGCCCTCCGTGATCACCTGCTCGGCCTGGCTGCGCTGCGTGGCCGGATCGCCCTGCGCGTTGTCGATGATGAAGTCGTCGTCGGAGAGCCCGGCGGCCTTGAACGCCTCGCCGAAGAATCGCCGGTCGGCGTTCTCCCAGCGGTCGGAGGACTTGCTGTCGGGCAGCAGCACGGCGATCTTGCCCTTCAGCTCTTTGCCACCACCACCCCCGCTGCTCGAGTCCGACGAGCTGTCGTCACCACCGCACGCGGCCGCGCCGAGCGCCAACATCGCCGCCACCGCCACTCCAAGCACCCTGCGCATGAGGACCTCCCCGTCCGTCCGCGACCAGTCAGGTAAGGATTCCTAACACATCACCGCGGGCCCACGCCGCGGCGTCGCAGATCCGAAGACGAAAAAGCCCCACTCCCCTCGCGTGTCGCGGAGAAGCGGGGCCGGTACTCGGGGGGTGGGACTCGAACCCACAACCTAGCGGTTAACAGCCGCTCGCTCTGCCCATTGAGCTACCCCCGAAGGCGGATGGCGGGCACGGCTAGGCCGCTGCCTCGCCCGTGTTGATCGGCGGTAAGCCTAGCCACTTGACTCCTGCCTCGACCTCGGCATGGCAAGTTGCGCACAGCAACACGCACTTGGCCGCCTCGGCCCGCGAGCTCGCCAGCGACCGCGTTATGCCCGCACCCGCCACCGCGAACGACTTGTTCGCCGGATCCACGTGGTGGAAATGCAACGCGCGTGGAGGACCCGTGTAGCCGCAGAGCGCGCACGCACCGCCGGCCTCCTCGACCAGGATCCGCTTGATCTCGCGACGCCGGCGATCGACGGCGTCGCTGCGGCAGGCAAGACACCGAACGCCGCCGTCCTTCCGCCGCACGTGGCGGGTCGGTCCATGGATCGGGCAGTCGACGATCCCGTCCTCGAGGCCTGCAATCCGCGCTGCTTGTGTCGAGGCGAGGCGCCGCGTGCGTGGCGTCGTGAGCTCGTAGCGCTTGAGCCAGTGGCGGACGGTCGTGTAGCTCACGCCGAGCTGCTCGGCGATCGCACGGATCGGCATCCCGGCCGCGACGAGTGGTTCGAGCGTCTCGCGAGCGATGCCCCCACGGGCGGCGTGCTTGGGCGCGTGGGTGGACGTGAGACCGTGCTTGTTGACCCAATAGGCGACCGTGGAGGGGCTGCGGCCGACCTCGCGGGCGATCGACTCGATCGAGCGGCCGGCGATGAGTTGAGATTCGAGCCATTCCGCGTCCATGGGATACGAACACTAGTTCGCATTTCGGACGGAACCGGGTGCGAAGAAGGGTGCGGCCGGGGCGCGGAGTGGGCGGCCCGGGGGTCAGCTGAGGCGGTGGCGGATGGCGTCGAGGACCTGCTGGCGCTCGGCGGCGAGGTCGTGGATGCGCTCGTGGCCCTCGGTGCGGGCGGTGGCGATGCGGCGGTCGAGGTTGTGGAGGTCGAGCTGGAGGGCCTCGAGCTCGAGCTTGGCGGGCGTGGCGTCGAGCTGCCCGGCGCGGATGACGAGCTCGGCGACCAGGCGGGCCAGGGGCTCGTCGCCGGCCGGCAGCTCGCCGGCCGGGGAGCGCAGGCGGCCGCGCAGGTAGTCGGCCGCGCGGCGGGTCTCGGGTGCCGAGAAGAGGTCGTCGAGGTCGGCGGCGGCGAGCCGGGACTCCCCCTCGTCGGGCAGCGCCAGGCAGTAGGCGAGGAAGGCGCGCTCGCTCTGCTCACGGCGGTCGAGCGGACGTGCCCCGTTGGCGGCCGGTAGTGACGACGACGGCTCGGGCCCCCGTCGACCGGACAGCGTCGCGTTGACGAGATCGGGCGTCATGTCCAAGCGCTCGGACACCAGCCGGACGAGGTCGTCGCGGAGCTTGCTGGCGGGCAGCGGGACGATGACCGGCCGCAGGGCGTCGAGAATCCGGTCCTGGCCGTCGGTGGTCTGCGTATCGCCGCGCTCGAGCGCCATCTCGACCTCGAACCGCGCCAGCGGCACCGCGCGGTCGAGCAGGGAGCGCATCGCGTCGGCACCGTCGTGCTGGACGACGTCGGCCGGGTCCTTGCCGGAGGGCAGGCGAACGATGCGGAAGTCGAGTCCGCGGCCCTGCGTGCGGTTGTTCAGTGCGCGCACGGCGGTGGTGCCGCGCTTTACCGCCTCCTGGCCGGCGGTGTCCGGGTCCTGGCAGAACAGCACCGTGGGCGCCAGCCGGCGCAGCGCGTCGACCTGCTGGTCGGTCAGCGCGGTGCCCATCGAGCACACGACCTCCGGCACCCCCGCCTGACGCAACGCGATCACGTCCGTGTAGCCCTCGACGAGGACCAACCGGCCGGCGCGCGCGGCCGAGGCCCGGGCGAGGTCGGACCCGTAGACCATGCGGCCCTTGTGGAAGACCTCGTTGTCCGAGGAGTTCAGGTACTTCGGACGGTCGTCGGGACGCAACGCCCGGGCGCCGAAGCCGAGCACGCGCCCGCGCTCGTCGCACAGCGGGAACATGATGCGGCCGCGGAAGCGGTCGATGAGGCCCCGCCCGTCGCGCCGCTGCGAGGCGAGCCCGCAGGCCAGCAGCTCGGAGTCCGAGTAGCCCGCCCGCGTAGACGCCGTGAGCACGCGGTCGTACGCCCCCGGTGAGAAGCCGACGCGGAACTCGCGCAGCGTCCCCTCCTCGAGCCCGCGTGAGGCGAGGTACTCGCGGGCGAGGGAGGCTTCGGGCGACTCCCACAGCACCCGCACGTAGTACGCGGCGGTCCGCTCCAGCAGCGCGCGCAGGCGGTCGGTCCGCTCGCGGCGCGCGGCCATCGCCGGATCCTCGGCCTCGCGTTCGAGCTCGACTCCGTACCGATCGGCCAGCGACTCCAACGCGCCGGCGAAGTCGAGCCCCTCGGTTTCCATGACGAACGAGAAGACGTCGCCGCCCGCGCCGCAGCCGAAGCAGTGGTAGAGCTTCTCGACCGGATCGATGCCGAACGACGGCGTCCGCTCGTCGTGGAACGGGCACAGCCCCTGCAGGCGCCTCACGCCCGCCTTCCGCAACTCCGTGCGCGCGCCGACGAGCTCCTCGAAGTCGACGGCATCGCGGACGCGCTCGCGCGAGTCTTGCGTGTACCGGGGCATCAGATGGCCGAGGTCGGGCGCGGCATCCGCGAGTGTGGGGATCGGTCCTCGGTCATCTAGACCGCGAGGCCCTGCGGCACGAACCGCTCGGTCCAGGCGCGGATCGCGAAGCGGTCCGTCATCCCGGCGATCCAGTCGATCACGCGCTGGTCGAGCGAGGCGCCGTCCACGGCATCGGGCAGCTCCGCAGGGTGCTCGCAGTACCAGTCGAACAGCCCGCGCAGGACGCGCTCGATCCGCGCGTGCTCGGCGCGCGCGATCGGGCCGAGGTACACGTGCTCGAACATGAACGAGCGCAGGCGCAGCATCGCGCCGCCGATCTCGTCGCCCTGCACGACGTCCCCCGCCCGCTCGGAGTGCTCCACGAGGTCGTGGACCAGCCGGTCGATCCGCGCAGATCCCGTCTCCCCCAGCACGGCGATCTCGGCGACCGGCAGCGCATCGACCGAGAGCACGCCGGCGCGCAGCGCGTCGTCGATGTCGTGGTTGATATAGGCGATCCGATCGACCAGCCGGACGATCTTGCCCTCCAGCGTCACCGGCTCGCCGGCGCCGGACGAGTGCCGCAGGATCCCGTCCCGGACGACCGCCGTCAGGTTCAGCGGCTCGATCACCTCGACCACCCGCAGGGAGTGCTCGTTGTGGCGGAAGCCGCGGCCGAAGCGCTCGCGCCCGCAGCGGTCGAGCACGTCCTCGCCGATGTGGCCGAACGGCGGATGGCCGACGTCGTGGCCAAGCCCGATCGCCTCGACCAGATCCTCGTTGAGCCGCAGCGCCCGCGCCACGGTGCGGGAGATCTGCGTCGCCTCCAGCGTGTGCGTCAGCCGCGTCCGATAGTGGTCGCCCTCCGGCGCCACGAAGACCTGTGTCTTGTGCTTGAGCCGCCGGAACGCCTTCGAGTGCACGATCCGGTCGCGGTCGCGCTGGAACGGGGTCCGCAGGCGGCAGTCGGGCTCGTCGCGATCGCGGTCGGCCGGATACGAGCGTGCGGCGAGGGGCGACAGATGCGCCTCTTCGAACGCCCGTATCCGGGCCGCGTAATCGTCCGCGACAAGCACGACACCCATTCTGACCACCGCAGCGGCCAGCACCGCCGGTTGTCACGGAATGCGCGGGATTTCGTGACGAAGCCGGCGCTAAGCGAGCGCCTTTGTCTTCAGTGCGTTGAACTCCTCCTGGGTGATCGCGCCCGAGTCGAGCAGCTGCTTGGCCTTGGCGATCTCGTCCGCGGAGCCACCTGCGGCCTCGCGCACGTACGAGTCGAACGCCTGCTTCTGCTCCTGGGCCTGCCGGATGCTGCGGTCACGCATCCCGTTGTGCTCGACGATCAGGTAGATCAGCACGCCGAGCCACGGGAGGATGACCACGAAGATCACCCACAGCGCTTTGGCGAACCCACCGATGTCGCTCCTACGGAAGACGTCGATCAGGACCGTGATGACGATCCAGATCCAGATCACCCAGAAGAAGAAGATGATCATGGACCAGAAGACATCCAAGAATGGATAGTCCGCGGCCATTGGAATCATGCGTGTCTCTCCCCTCGTTCGGCCTGTGTGCCAGGGGAGATATACGGCCCCGAGCGGATCTTCACATCACTCTGAATGGGTGATCTGCGCCTGGGCGGCCGCCACACGGGCGATCGGCACGCGGAACGGCGAGCAGGACACGTAGTCCAGGCCGGCCATGTGGAAGAACTCGATCGATTCCGGGTCGCCCCCGTGCTCGCCGCAGATGCCGAGCTTGAGCCCGGGGTGCGCCTCGCGCCCCACCCACGCCGCCAATCTGACGAGCCAGCCGACGCCGGGCTTGTCGATGGTCTCGAACGGTGAGCGGTCGATGATCTTGCGCTCCATGTAGACCGGCACGAACTTGGACTCCACGTCATCACGCGAGAACCCCAGCGCGGTCTGCGTGAGGTCGTTGGTCCCGAAGCTGAAGAAATCCGCGTGCTCGGCGATCTTGTTGGCGACAAAACACGCGCGCGGCAGCTCGATCATCGTGCCCACGAGGTAGTCGTCGCCCTCCTGGAGCCCGTGCTCGGAGGCGATGTTCACGACGAGCTCGCGCAGGATCTCCAGCTCGTGCTCGTAGTCGATCAGCGGGATCATGATCTCCACCAGCGGCGCCTCGTCCATCGCCGCGGCCGCGCGCACGATCGCCTCGACCTGCATCTCGTAGATCTCCGGATACAGGATCCCCAGCCGGCACCCGCGCGTGCCCAGCATCGGGTTCTCCTCGTGGATCTGCTCCACCCGCGTCAGATCCTTCTCGAGCTGCTCGAGATCGTCGGTGCACTCGATCCGCGCGCGCTCGACCTGCGCCCTCAGGTCGGGCAGGTTCTTGAGGAACTCGTGCAGCGGCGGATCGAGCAGCCGGATCGTCACCGGCAGGCCCTTCATCGCCTCGAACAGGCCCTCGAAGTCCTCCTGCTGGAACGGCAGCAGCTCCGCAAGCGCGGCCCGGCGGCCCTCCTCGTCGTCGGCCATGATCATCGCCCGCATCTTCGGCTGGCGGTCCTCGGCCATGAACATGTGCTCGGTCCGGCACAGCCCGATCCCCTCGGCGCCCAGCTCGCGTGCCTTGCGCGCGTCCTGAGGCGTGTCCGCGTTCGTGCGCACCCCGAGCCGGCGGATCTCGTCCGACCACTCCAGCACCCGCTCGAAGTACTCGTTGACCTCCGGATCCACGAGCGGCACGTCCTCGAGCGTCACGCAGCCCTTGGTGCCGTCGATGGCGATCCGGTCGCCCTCATTGATCTTCGTGCCGTCGACGGTGATGACCTTCGCCTTCAGATCGATCGCCAGAGCGCTGGCGCCGACGACCGCCGGCCGTCCCATCCCGCGCGCCACCAGCGCCGCGTGCGAGGCCTTGCCGCCCTCGGACGTGAGGATCCCCTTGGCGGCGTGGAACCCCGCCACGTCGTCGGCCTCGGTGAACGGCCGCACCAGGATCACGTCGCGCCCCTCGCCCGACGCCGCGACCGCTTCGGCCGCCGTGAACACGACCTCGCCCTTCGCCGCGCCCGGCGAAGCGTTCACCCCGCTCGCCAGCACCTCGAAGTCGGCGGTCGGATCGAACGTCGGGTGCAGCAACGCGTCCAGCGCGCTCGCGTCGATCGTCGCGACCGCCTCCTCCTTGGTGAGCAACCCCTCGTCGACCGCATCACAGGCGAACCGCACGGCCGCCTGCGCCGGGCGCTTCGCGCTGCGCGTCTGCAGCATGAACAGCTGCCCGTCCTGCACCGTGAACTCGACATCCTGCATGTCCTTGTAGTGCTTCTCGAGCGTCCGCAGGATCTCCATCAGCTGCGCGTGCGCCTCGGGCATGACGTCCTTCATCTCGGCGATGTCGCGCGTGTTGCGCACGCCGCTCACCACGTCCTCGCCCTGCGCGTTGACCAGGAAGTCGCCCGACGGGTCGGGCTCGCCGGTCACCTCGTCGCGGCTGAACGCGACCCCGGTCGCCGACTCGTCGCCCGTGTTGCCGAACACCATCTGCTGGACGTTGACCGCCGTCCCCCACTCATCGGGGATCCGGTTGATCCGCCGATAGTGGACCGCGCGATCGCCCGTCCAGGAATCGAACACCGCCCGGATCGCCTGCGCGAGCTGCTCCTGCGGATCCTGCGGGAAGTCGTAGAGCTCCTTGAACTTCGCCGTGAGCTCCTTCAGCGCGTCGACGTCGAGCTCGGTGTCGTCTTTGACCCCACGCGACTCCTTGACCTGTTTGATCGCATCCTCGAACTGCTCACCCGCCACGCCGCGCGAGACGTTGCCGAACATCTGCACGAACCGCCGGTAGGAGTCCCACGCGAACCGCTCGTTCTCGGTCGCCCGCGCCAGGCCCTCCACCGAGGTGTCGTTCAAGCCGAGGTTCAGGACCGTGTCGAGCATCCCCGGCATCGACTCGCGCGCCCCGCTGCGTACCGACACCAGCAGCGGATCCTCGTCGTCGCCCAGCCGCTTGCCCGCACGCTCCTGCAACCGCTCGAGCGCGTCGGCGACCTGCTCCGCCATGCCCTCGGGCTCGGACTGGCCGGCCTTCATGTACGCCACGCACGCCTCGGTCGTGATCGTGAAGCCCGCCGGCACCCGGTCCTCCCCGAGCACCCGCGTCATCTCCGCCACGTTCGCGCCCTTGCCGCCGAGCAGCTCCCGCATGTCCATAGAGCCCTCGGAGAAGTCGTAGACCCACTGCTCCATGCGCGCGATCCTACCCTCGACCTACGGGCCGGAGCCGCACGTGCCCGTGATGTTCCAACGTTTCCAGAATCGCCCGCTCCGCCTGCGCCAAGGCACGCGGCGGGGCGTCCGGGGCCGCGGCCAGCGGACTGGCGAGCGCGGCCACGAGGAAGTCGTGCGCGTCCTGGTCGAGCGGGAACGAGCCGGCCTCGCACGCGGCGCACACGACGCCGCCCGCCGCTCCCGAGAAGCCCATCAGGTGATCGGCCTCGCCGCATGACGCGCAAGCCGCCAGATGGGGAGCGAAGCCCGCCGCGAGCAGCAGCTTGAGGCGGAACGCGAGCGCGTTGGCGCGGCCGGCCCGAGCCGGGTCGCCGTCGAGCAGGGCGAGCTCGTTGGCGAGCAGGTGGTAGACGCCGCGATGCGGATCGCCGTCGTCGAACACGCGCGCCACGGCCTCGCAGGCGCGGGCGGCGCCGTCGATCGCCGCGGCGTGCTCACGCAGCCGCGGGTGGGCGGCCACCGTCTCGGCGCTGGTGACGGTCAGCATCTCGCTGCGACCTTCGTAGAGCACGAGGTTGAGGCGGAAAAACGGCTCCAGCCGGCCGCCGAAGCGCGACTTGGCCCGCCGCACCCCCTTGGCGATCGCGCTGACCCGTCCGCGATCCGGGGTATAGAGGTGCAAGATCCGGTCGGCCTCGCCGTAGCGGAGGCTGCGCAGGACGATGCCCTCGGTCTTCAGCGAGCCGGCCACGTCGCTATATTTAGTGAAGTCTTGAGCAGGGTCACGATTTACACGACGGAGCCGTGTGGGTTCTGCCGCGTGGCGAAGTCTCTACTCGCCAAGCGCAACGTCGCCTATTCCGAGATCAATCTCGCGAAGGATCCGGCTGGGCGCGCGGAGCTCGTACGCATCACCGGGATGATGACGTTCCCCCAGGTCGTCATCGATGGCGAGCCGATCGGCGGCTACCAGGAGCTCGTCGCGGCCGACAAGGCCGGCCGCCTGGCTGAGCTCACCGAAGCTGCGGCCTAAGCGCAGCCGGCTCGCCGAGTTCAGCGCGGCTGCCGGCCGAGCGGCCTAAGCGCAGCCGGCTCGCCGAGTTCAGCGCGGCTGGCGGCCGAGCGGCCTAAGCGCAGCCGGCTCGCCGAGCCCAGCGCGGCTGGCGGCCGAGCGGCCTAAGCGCAGCCGGCTCGCCGAGCCCAGCGCGGCTGCCGGCCGAGCGGCCTAAGCGCATTCGGCTCGCCGAGCCCAGCGCGGCTGGCGGCCGAGCGGCCTAAGCGCATTCGGCTCGCCGAGCCCAGCGCGGCTGCCGGCCGAGCGGCCTAAGCACATTCGGCTCGCCGAGTTCAGCGAGGCTGGCGGCCGAGCGGCCTAGAGCGCACAGCCGGCTCGCCGAGCCCAGCGCGGCTGGCGGCCGAGCGGCCTAAGCGCATCCGCTCGCCAGGCTCAGTGAAGCCGACGGCCGCGCGGCCTAGGCTGGCACTTCTCGCACACGTACGTCCCGCGGCCCCCGGCCCGCAGCTTGCGCACGGTCCCGCCGCAGCGCGTGCACGGGAGCCCTTCGCGCAGGTGGATGAGAAAGCGGTCCTGGAACGTGCCGGCGACGCCGTCCGGGTCGCGGAAGTCGTCGATGCTCGCTCCCTTGGCCGCGATGCCGGCGCTCAGTGACTCGATCACGCCCTCGCGGAGCGCCGCGACCTGCGTCCGCGTGAGCCGGTTCGCTTGCCGCAGCGGGTGGATGCGCGCGCGGAACAGCGCCTCGTCCGCGTAGATGTTCCCCACGCCTGCGATGCGCTTCTGGTCGAGCAGGAACGCCTTCACCGGCGCCCGCGACACCCGCGTCAGCGCGTACAGGTGCGCGGTGGTGAAGGCCTCGTCGAACGGCTCGAGGCCCAGCCGCTCGGCAAAGAACGCCGCCATCGCGTCGTGGCCGAGCGCCAGCTCGCCGGTCCCGAACCGGCGCGGGTCGGTGTAGGCGAGGTCGTGCCCGTCGAGCCGCAGCCACACCCGCGTGTACGGCGGGGCGCCGACCGGGTCGAGCAGCAGCGTGCCGGTCATCCGCAGGTGCTGGAGCAGGTACGCCTCGTCCGTCAGCTCCCAGATCAGGTACTTGCCCCGCCGGCTGAGCCGCTCGACCTCCCGGCCCTGCACGGCAGCGGCGACCTCGGCGCCCGCCAGCGGCCGCGTCCAGCGCTCGTCGAGCACCTCGAGCGCGCGCAGCGTCCGCCCCTCGACGTGGGGCGCGAGATGGCGGCGGATCGTTTCGACCTCGGGGAGCTCGGGCATCGGTAACGTCGCACGCAGGTCGCCGGGCTCGTGTTTCCGGCGACCGGAGGGCGAAATCCTATGGGAGGGCGGCCAGGCTGGTCCCGAGCTCCCGCCGCAGAGCGCGGTTGACGAGCTGCGGCCCCGGCGTGCCGTGCAGCGACGCGTCGTTGAACACGTCGTACAGCTTGAGCAGCTTCTTGTCGCCCCAGCGGTCGACGATCGCGAACGCCGCCGCCGAGCTCGCCGCGTACGCGCGCCCCTGTGCCGTCCCGCTCAGCTTCGCGATCGCGCCGGGCGCGGACAGCGCCGCAAGGTTGGGGTCCGCCGGCGCGGGCCGGCGGTCACCGGACACGTACATGGCCACGCCCTCCACCAGCCACGCCGGCGTGCGGCCCGACGTCGAGCCCGCGAGCGCCGCGTGCGTGAGCTCGTGGGCGATGGTCCGCCGTCTCCCCTCAGAGGTGAGGCTCGCGTACGCGCTGTAGACCACCAGCAGCCGTAGCGACACGACCTTGCTCACCGCCTGCGCGGACCCGCGCTCGGAGATCGTCGCGTCCGAGATCGCGGCGAGCGAGCTGAGGCCGTGGATCTGGCTCGTCAACGCGCGCGCCTGCGCCGCGTTCGCGGCCGCGATCACCAGATACCGCCGGCGCAGCGGCTGGGCGAGCCGCGTGCGCATCGCCGCGTAGCCGCTCTCGAGCGCCGCCAGCAGCGAGTCGACGCGCATCCGTCCCGGCCCGAGCACCACGAAGTGCCGGGTGCGGTGCTCGCGGAAATCGGCGACGTCCCACGGCGGCAGTCCGCGCTGGCCCTTCACGGCCGCGACCCGCCAGCGCTTTCCGGTCCGCCGCAGCCTGACCTGGCGCGTCGTCTCGAACCGGCCGGCGATGCGGGCCATGCCGTACCGCTCCTCGACCTTGGTCACCGCGCGCCGGCCCGTCACCTTGATCATCCCGGGGTCGAGCTCGACATCGCGCAGGTGCAGGCGCTTCGCCCGCTCGATCGCCACCCCGTCACGGCGCCGCATCGCGCGCGTGGACGTGGCGAGATAGGCGCGCCGGTCGCCATGCTCGAGCGCCTCGCCGCGGTCCCGCAGCACGTCCGCGATCCGCGCCTCGTCCGACGGCGGCTGCGCCTTGGTGCGGCCGGACGCGCCCGGCCCGGGCGTGCCCGCCCCGGAGTGTGCGCCCCCGCCGCAGCCCGCCACCAACACGAGGACCGCGAGCGCCGCGGCGGCTCTCACGGCAGGAACGGATCTCCGGGGAGGTCGGCGTCGCGGCCGGTCAGCCAGCGCAGGACCGACGCGCCGACGTCCGCGAACGGCCCGTCGTGACGGCGGCCGCCGTGCCCGGCGAAGCGGGCGAGCAGCGGCACGTGCTCACGCGTGTGGTCGGTGCCCGGGTGCGTCGGGTCGCAGCCGTGGTCGGCGGTCAGGACCAGCAGGTCGCGCTCCGGGTCGAGGTGCTCGAGCCACTGGCCCACGGCCTTGTCGATTCCCTGTAGCGCGCCGTGGAAACCTTCCACGTCGTTGCGATGGCCGAAGACCTGATCGGTCTCGACCAGGTTGGTGAACACGAAGCCGGTGTCGAGCTCGCGGATCAGCTCGTCGGTGGCGGCGATCGCCGCCTCGTTGGTGGAGCCCTTGTGCTGCTCGTCGACGCCGACGCTGTTGAACACCTGGCCGATCTTGCCGACCGTGTGGACCGGCACCCCGTCGGCCTGGAGCTCCTGGAGGTACGAGCGGCCGGGCGGGTCGAGCGCGATGTCCTTGCGCCCCTCCGTGCGCGCGAAGGCGCCCGGCTCGCCGCGGAACGGCCGCGCGATCACGCGCCCGACGGCGTGCTTGCCGGTCATGATCTCGCGCGCCGCGGCACACGCCGCGTACAGCTCCTCCTGCGGCACGACGTCGACGTGCGCGGCGATCTGCAGGACGGAGTCGGCCGACGTGTACACGATCAGGTCGCCGGTCTGCATGTGCGGCACGCCGAAGTCGTCGATCACCTCGGTGCCCGAGTAGGGGCGGTTGCAGAGGACCCCGCGCCCGGTGGCGGCGCGCAGCGCGTCGATCACCTCGTCCGGGAAGCCATCCGGGTACGTGCGCAGCGCGACCGGGGTGATGACGCCCATCAGCTCCCAGTGGCCGGTCACCGTCTCCTTGCCCGGCCCGAGCGGATGCAGGCGTCCGTGCACCACGGGATGCTCGACGGGCGGCGCCCCGCGCAGCGGCATGATGTTGCCGAGGCCGAGGGCGGTCAGGACCGGCAGGTCGAGCCCGCCTGACGCCTCCGCGACGTGCCCGAGCGTGTTGGCGCCCGCGTCGCCGTAGTCGCCGCTGTCGGGCAGGTCGCCGGCACCGCAGGCGTCGATGACGATCACGAAGGCTCTCACGAGCCCGCACGATATCCGTCGCTCGCCGGCCATCTCGAGGCGCCGGGACCGCAGGCGACGGAGATCGGGCGAAACCCTGTTTCAGAGCAGGTCGGCGATCAGCCGCGCGGCCCGAGACGCGCCGTCGCGCTCGACGTCCGCAGCCGGCGGCTGGTCGCGCGCCGCGGCGATCGCGGCGGCGATCGACTCCGGCGTCGCGGACGCCAGCTCGATCGCCTGGCCCGCGCCGTAGCGCTCGAGCCGGTGGCGCACGTGGAGGCGCTGCTCGAAGTGGCGCTCGAGCGGCGCGTAGACGAACGGAGTCCCGGCGGCCGCGAGCTCCATGCACGTGGTCAGGCCGCCGTGGGCGACCGCGACCGTGCTCGAAGCGAGCCGCTGCGACAGCTGGTGCACGTACGGGACGACCTCGACGCCGTCCGGCACCGACAGCGACGCCGGGTCGACCCGCGGGCCGCAGACGACGAGCATCTGCAGGTCGTCGACGAGCGGCGCGGCGTCGATCACGCGCTGCAGCAGCCCGCCGCCGACGCCCGAGCCGCCGACCGTGACGATGCACACCGGCTCGCGCTCGGCGGCCGCGCCCATGCCGGGCGGGAGCACGTACCCGGAGAAGTCGAAGTGCTGCTCGACCCACGGCCGGATCGCGGGCAGCCCGTCGCCGAACGAGTGCGGCACGACGTCCTCGGGCGACCCGACGAAGATCGCACGGTCGCGCACGCGCGGGAAGCGCGCGATCTGCTCGATCATCTCGGCGTTGTAGTCGGCGGTGAGCCGCGCCTCCTCCGCGCCGCCTTCGGGCAGCGGCAGCCAGCCGACGAAGTCGGTCAGGAAGCAGTACGCCGCGCGCTTGAGCTCCGGGTTCTCGTGCAGGTAGTAGTCGAGCTCCCAGGCCTCGTCCCCGATCCACAGGTCGTAGGCGTCGTCGCGGACGATGTCGTCGAAGACCATGAAGTTGGCGACGAGGATCTCGTCCATCCGGCGGATCGCCTGGAACGCGTTGAGCTCGTGCCCGCTCGACTCGGCCGCGATGTGGCGCGACTCGTTGGCGAGCAGCGCGCTGGCAGGATGGATCGTCTCGCCGCAGGCCTCGAGCACGCGCGTCACCGGGTCCTGCGCCAGCCAGTCGATCTGCAGGTCGGGATGGAGCTTGCGCAGCTCGCGCGCGATCGCGATGTCCCGCCACGCGTGACCGAGCCCGATGGGCGACGAGACGTACAGCGCGCGGCGTTGACGGGTCAGCGCGCGGCGCCAGCGGGACGGCGGCTTCGGCCGCTCGTACACGCGGTCGGCGAAGTCACGCACGAGGTGGTTGAAGCGGACGGGATGGCGGGCGTTGGGGAGATGGCCGGCGCCCTCGTACATCACCAGCTCGGCGCCGGTGAGCCGCGCGAACTCCGCGGAGCGGTCGTCCGGCACCAGGCGATCGTCGTCGCCCTGTACGACGAGCAGCGGCAGGTCGATGCGCGCGAGCATCGCGAAGATCTCGTCGTCGGTCACACCTGGCCCGACCATCGTGAAGACGAGCGTCTCGCCATCGGTCTCCAGCGCCCAGGCGACCGAGTCCTCGATCTGCTTGGTCGAGTGCGGCTCGCTGAAGCATTCGTCCATGAAGAACTCCACGTAGTCGCGGTAGTCCCGCGCCCAGTGGTGCCGGTTCACCTTCGCCCAGCCCTCGTAGGACTCGAGATCGGCATCGAACGAGTGGCCGACGCGGGAGGGCACGGCCGGCGTGAGCGGGAGCGCGGGCGACATGAAGACGGCACCGCGGATGCGCTCGCGGTGGTTGGTGCACAGCAGCAGGCCGGCGGCGGCGGAGCCGCAGTGCACGACCATCGCGCAGTGGCCGATGCCGGCGGCGTCGAGCACGGCGATGGCGTCGCGTTCGAGCATGCGCGGGCCGTAGGCGTCGGCCGTCTGCGGGCGGTCCGAGCGGCCGTTGCCACGCGGGTCGAACGTGACGACCCGGAAGTGGCGGGCCAGGTAGGGGATCTGCGCCTTCCAGAACCGCGAGTGGACGATCGCCCAGGGCGGGAGCAGGAGGATCGTCTCCTCGCCCTGCCCGAAGACGTCGTACGCGATGCGGACGCCATCGACGTCGGCGAAGCCGCTGCGCTCCGGGTGCAGCGCCCGCGACGAGTCGATGACGTCCGCAGTGATCACGTCAGGCCGCCACGCCGGCCTTGAGGGACTTCACGGCGTCGGTCGTCAGGGCCTGGCCACCGAGGCCCCAGTCGCCGCTCTTGACCTCGTCGATCACGACCCAGGTCACGCCGCGCATGTTCTCACCCTCGATCTCGACCATCGTGTCGGTGAGCTTCTCGATCATCTGCGCCTTCTCGTCGTCGTCGAAGACACCTTCGATGAGACGGACGTTGATGAGGGGCATACAGGGAACTCCTTGGGGAGGGGACAAATTGGTCGTTCGACCGACCTAACTGTACGCTACACTGCCGCCATGTCAAGTGCCGCCGAAACCGACGGACGGGCCCTCAAGGGCGCGGCGACGCGTGACCGGATCATCGAGGCGGCGCGCGAGGTGCTGGTCACGCACGGGCACGCCGGCACGAGCACGCGCGCCGTGGCCGACGAGGCGGGCGTGAACCTCTCACAGGTCCACTACCACTTCGGCGGTCGCCAGGGTCTCCTGGTCGAGGTGCTCCACCGCGAGAACGACGCGCTGCTCGCCCGCCAGAACGCGCTCTTCGCCGCTCCCGGCCCGCTGTCGGAGAAGTGGCGGCTCGCGTGCGACTTCCTCGACGACGACATGGAGTCGGGCTACGTCCGCGTGCTGTGGGAGCTGTGGGCGGCAGGCCTGACGGATCCGGACCTCGCGGACGGCTGGCGCGAAGCGGTCCGCGGCTGGCATGACCTGCTCGAATCGGTTTTCACGGTCTGGGTCGAGGACGTCGGCCTCGACCTGCCGCTCGAGCCGCGCGTGCTCGCGACGCTCACCTCCAACGTGTTCCTCGGCATCGAGGTTCACCTGCTCGGCGGGCTGGACGCGCCGCATCGCCAGGTGCTCGACATGCTCGGCGCGCTGATCGAGCGCGCCGAGGAGGGTCTCGACTACGACGCCTTGGCGCGCGGGTGGGCGTCGAAGTAGACGTCCTTCAGCCGCTCGGCTGACAGGTGCGTGTAGACCTGGGTCGTCGCGATGTCGGCGTGGCCGAGCATCTCCTGCAGCGAGCGCAGGTCGCAGCCGCCGGCGAGCAGGTGCGTCGCGAACGTGTGCCGGAGCGTGTGCGGGCTCATCTTGCCGTCGAGCCCCGCGGTCGCGCGCGTGGCGCTGGACGATCTTGTAGAGGCCCTGGCGGGTCAGCCGGCCGCCGCGGTGGTTGAGGAACAGCGCCGGCTCCATGCGGTCGCCGGCCAGCCGCGGCCGGCCGCGGCCCAGGTAGGTCACGAGCGCGCGCGAGGCGGCCGACCCGATCGGCACGAGCCGCTCCTTGGACCCCTTGCCGCGGGCGCGCAGGATGCCGGTCTCGAGATCGACGTCCGCGAGCTCGAGCCCGATCGCCTCGGAGGCGCGCAGCCCGCACGCGTACATCAGCTCGAGCAGCGCGCGGTCGCGCAGCACGGGCGGCTCGGTGCCGCGCGGCGCCTCCAGCAGCCGTGCCACCTCGTCGCGCGAGAGCACCTGCGGCAGCCGCCGGCTCTGCTTCGGGGCCCGCAGGTAGACGGTCGGGTCGTCGGTGATCAGGTCCTGGCGGCGCAGGTGGCGGTAGAAGGACCGCAGGCAGGCGACCTTGCGCTGCAGCGTCGCGGGTGAGACCGCCGGGCGGTCCTCTCCCCCGGCCGCGAGGTCGGACACGAAGTCGGCGAGGTCGCCGTGGCGGGCGGTCAGCGCATCGGCTTCGGTCTTGCGCAGGAACGCGCCGAACTGCATCAGGTCCGAGCGGTAGGCCTCGAGCGTGTTGCGTGACAGGCCGCGCTCGAACTCGAGGTAGGCCAGGAAGTCGAGCACCAGGTGCTCAAACGGTTGCGCGGGCGGCGGCGATCGCCATGGAGGAACTCAATTCGCCGCCGCGAAGGGGGCGCCTGCCCGGTGCAACGTGCCTGTCAGACGTGGGTCGACGTCGACCGCTACATCGCCGACACGCTGATCGGCGACGATCCCGCGATCGAGCACGGCGACCTGCCCCGCGCCGAGGTCTCGGCGCCGCAGGGCGCGCTGCTCGAGCTGCTCGCGCGCCTCGTCGGCGCGCGGGCGATCCTCGAGATCGGGACGCTCGCGGGCTACTCCACGCTGTGGCTGGCGCGGGCACTGCCGGCGGGCGGCCGGCTGGTCACGCTCGAAGCCGACCCGCACCACGCGTCGGTCGCGCGCGCGAACCTCGGCGACACGGCCGAGGTCATCGAGGGCCCGGCGCTGGAGACCCTGCCGACGCTTTCCGGCCCGTTCGACCTGATCTTCATCGACGCCGACAAGCGCAGCAACGCCGCGTACCTCGAGTGGGCGCTGCGGCTCTCCCGGCCGGGGACGCTGATCGTCGCCGACAACGTGGTCCGCGGCGGGGCGGTGCTCGACGGTGACGATCCGAGCGCGGTCGGGGTGCGCGAGTTCTTCGCGGCGGTGGCGGCCGAGCCGCGGCTGCACGCGACGGCGATCCAGACCGTGGGGATCAAGGGTTACGACGGGTTCGCGCTGGCGTTAGTGTCGGCGCCATGAGACGCACAATCGCCGCGACCGTCACGGTCGCCGCTCTCGCGCTCGGCCCCGCGGCCGCCACCGCCGCCGCGCCGCAGAAGATCACCGGCAAGGGGGTCGGCCAGGTGAAGCTCGGCAAGACGTTCACCAAGCTGCGGCAGCAACACCTCGTCGGCAAGCTGCGCGACGGATGCGAGCTGAGCGGCCCGAACACCAAGTTCTCGAAGCTGCGCTCACCGCTGCGGGGCACCGTCGACTGGAGCAAGACCGCCACGCGGAAGGCGAAGCGCGTCACGATCAGCGGCGGCTCCGCCGCGGCGCGTGGCGTGCGGATCGGCGACAAGCTCGCCGACATCAAGGCCGCGTTCCCGAAGGCGAAGGTCGATCACGCCGCGGAGCCCATCTTCGGGATCACGCTCGTGAAGATCCCCAAGACCGGCGGCGGCCGCATGTGGTTCGGGATCCCCACGGACACGAAGAAGATCACCCTGATCGGGGTGCCGAACCTCAGCTTCTGCGACTGAGCCGCTCGCGCAGCTGGTAGAGCGCGATCAGCGTCTTGGAGTCCTGTGTCTCGGCGAGGATCTGGTCGAGGTCCGCTATCGGGCGGACCTCGACATGGATCCGCTCGTCGTGCTCGACCTGCGGGCGCTCGTCGACGTCGGAGATCCCGGTGGCGAGGAACAGGTGGACCTGCTCGTCGGTGAAGCCGGGCGACGTGTAGAACGAGCCGAGCGACTCCCAGTGCTCGGCACGCTTGCCGATCTCCTCGGCGAGCTCGCGCTGCCCGGTCTCGAGCGGCGACTCGCCCTCCTCGTCGAGCTTGCCGGCCGGGATCTCGAGGAAGTCGGAGCTGCCGATCGCCTCGCGCGGCTGGCGCACGAACCACAGGTCATCGCCGTCGAGCACCACGACGCCGACCGCGCCCGGGTGGCTGACGATGTCGCGCGAGACCTCCTCGCCGTCCTCGTGGCGGAACGTGTCCTTGCGGACCGTGAAGAACCCGCCCTCGTAGACGGTCCGCGATCCCGTCCTCTCGAACTCGCTGCTCATACGGCCCCGGCCTCTTCCAGCAGGACGAGCGCGATGTCGAGCATCCCTTCCAGCGCCACCACCGACACGCGCTCGGTCGGCTCGTGCGCACGCTCGGTGCCGTTCGCCAGGCAGATGCACGGGAAGCCCGACGCCTGCAGGGCGTTGGCGTCCGACCCGCCGCCGCTGGCGATCCGGGTCGGCTCGTACCCGCACGAGCGCAGCGCAGCCTCGGCGGCGATCAGCTCGGGCGCGTTCGGCCGCACCTTGTAGCCGGCGAAGGTCTTCTCCGAGACGACGTCGACGTCGCACTCCGACGACGCGGCGCCGTCGTACAGCGCGTCGATGATCCCGGACACGACGGTCTCGGCCCGCGCCGGGTCGAGCGAGCGGCATTCGGCGGCGACGCGGCAGCGATCGGGCACCACGTTGGTCGTTCCCACGCCGCCGTGCACCGAGCCGACGTTGGCGGTCGTGTCGCCGTCGATCCGGCCGAGCGGCATCTCGGCGATCGCCCGCGCGGCGGCGACCACGGCGCTGCGGCCGTCCTCCGGCCGGATGCCGGCGTGGGCGGCCTTGCCGTGGAAGTCGGCGTCGATGCGATAGGCGGTCGGCGAGGCGGTGATGACCTCGCCGATCGGCGTCGCGTGGTCGAACACGTAGCCGAAGCGGGAGCGCAGCCGCGTGGCATCGAACGCCTTGGCGCCGGCCAGCGAGTCCTCCTCCGAGACGGTGAACAGCAGCTCGATGCCGACCGGCGAGCCCTCGATGCCGGCGCGGCGCGCCACGGCGAGCATCACCGCGAGCGCGGCCTTGTTGTCGGCGCCGAGGATCGCCTCGTTGGCGTTCTCCCAGCCACCATCGACGAGCACCGGCTCGATCGGCGCGGACGCCTCGACCGTGTCCATGTGCGCGCACAGCAGCACCGACCGCTCCTCGCGGCCCGCGATGTGGGCGAGCAGGTTGCCGGTCTCGTCCGCCGCGGCGCTCACGCCGCTGGCCGCGAGCTCGGCGAGCACGCGGTCAGCGCACTCCTTCTCGTGCCCGAACGGGCTCGGGATGCGGCACAGGTCGGTGAACAGGTCCGCAAGCCGGGCCTTCTCGGCCTCGGAAGCGGGCCTCACGTGCTGTGGGCCGGCTGCGGCGCGCTGATCTCCTGTGGGCGCCGCTCGCGCGCGCGGGTCAGCGCGGCTTCGACGAACTCCCGGAACAGCGGCGCCGGCCGCTGCGGCCGGGACTTGAACTCCGGGTGGAACTGCGACGCGACGAAGAACGGGTGGTCGCTGATCTCGATGATCTCGACCAGGCGCTCGTCGGGCGACGTGCCCGAGATCACCAGACCGGCCGCCTCGAGCCGCTTGCGCAGGAAGTTGTTCACCTCATAGCGGTGGCGGTGGCGCTCGTAGATGACCGCCTCGCCGTACAGCTCGCGCGCCCGCGTGTGCTCGTGGAGCTTAATCGGGTCCGCGCCCAGGCGCATCGTGCCGCCCATGTCCGCGACCTCCTTCTGCTCGGGCAGGAGGTCGATCACCGGGAACGGCGTCTCCGGGTCGAACTCGGTGGAGTTCGCGCCGTCCATGCCGACGACGTGTCGCGCGAAGTCGGCGACCGCCATCTGCATGCCCAGGCAGATGCCCAGGAACGGGATCTTCTGCTCGCGCGCGATCCGCGAGGCCGTGATCTTGCCCTCGATGCCGCGGACGCCGAAGCCGCCCGGGATCAGGATGCCGTCGGCCTGCGCCACGCGGGCGCGGACCTCGCCGTCGTCCAGCGTCTCCGAGTCGACCCAGTCGATGTCGATCGGGGCGCCGTGCATGAAGCCGGCGTGCCGGAGCGCCTCCGCGACCGAGAGGTAGGCGTCCTCGAGCTTGACGTACTTTCCGACGAGCGCGATCCGCACCGGCGGCTGGTCCGCGAACTCGGTGGCGCGCCGCATCAACCGCTCCCAGTCGCCCAGGTCCGGCGCCTGCACGTCCTCCATGCCGAAGTGCTCGAGCACGTAGTCGTCGACGCCCTCGGCGTGGAGGTAGAGCGGGACCTTGTAGATGTTGTCGACGTCGCGCGCCGAGACGATCGCCTCCGCCGGGAGCGACGCGAACAGCGCGATCTTCTTGCGCACGTCGTGCGGGAGGCCGCCCTCCGAGCGCGCGACCACCATGTCCGGCTGGATACCGATGCGGCGCAGCTCGTTGACCGAGTGCTGGGTCGGCTTCGTCTTCAGCTCGCCCGCGTGGCCGATGTAGGGCACCAGCGTCAGGTGGATGTACATGCAGCGGCGGCGCCCGACGTCGACCGGGAACTGCCGGATCGCCTCCAGGAACGGCAGCGACTCGATGTCGCCCACCGTGCCGCCGATCTCGGTGATCACCACGTCGACGTCCTGGCTCTCGGCGATCAGCTTGATGCGGTGCTTGATCTCGTCGGTGATGTGCGGCACGACCTGGACCGTGCCGCCGAGATAGTCGCCGCGGCGCTCCTTGCGGATGACGCTGTTGTAGACGGCGCCGGCGGTCACGTTGCTGCCGCGCGACGTGTTCGCGTCGGTGAACCGCTCGTAGTGGCCGAGGTCGAGATCGGTCTCGGCGCCGTCCTCGGTCACGAACACCTCGCCGTGCTGGAACGGCGACATCGTCCCGGGGTCGATGTTGATGTACGGGTCGAACTTCTGCAGGGCGACCTTGAGGCCGCGCGAGACGAGCAGGCGGCCGATCGAGGCGGCCGCGATGCCCTTGCCGAGCGAGGAGACGACCCCGCCGGTGACGAAGATGAAACGGGTGCGGGGTCGAGACTCAGGCATTCGAAATCCTCCTGCCCGGCCAGTCTAGAGCGCGCAGCGGCGGGACCGGCCCGGTCATCCCGCTCTCAGCGCACAGACAGCGCGAGTGGCCAGACCGGGAGCGAAAGTCTCACGCCGCCGGCGCGATCTGACGATGCCATTCGCGATGGGCACGTGGGGTCCAGGCATCTTCAGCGACGACGCGGCCGCCGACGCGCGCGGTGACTGGCGCGAGGCGGTGATCGGCGGCGACGACCTCGACCTCGCGGCGGACCGCATCCTGCGCGAGGTCCTGAACGCTCAGCCCGGCCCGGAGCAGGACCCGTACGCCGCCAACGTCTGGATCGCGTTCGCCGCCGCGCAGTTCGAGACGGGCCGCCTGAGCGATCGCGTCCGCGACCGCGCGCTGGAGTTCCTCACCCACGGCGGCGACCTGGCGCGCTGGGAGGATCGGGGCGCGGCGCGGGGCCGCGTGCTCGACCGCTGGGAGGCGAAGCTGCGCGGGCCGCAGCCGGCGCCCAGGCGGATCCGGCCGAAGCGCTCCCATGCCGTGCGGTTCGAGCGCGGCGACGTGATCCTCCTGCGCGATCCCGGATCCAGCGCCGAGGCGCTCGTGTACATCGCCGACCTCGGCGAGGACGGCACGATGCCGCAGGTGGAGCTGCTCGCGTGGCCGGGCGGCCAGGTCCCGCCGCCGCCGGTGATCGCTGCGCTTCCCGGCGTGCCCGAGGGTGACAACCCGCGCTACATGCTGCGCCCGAAGGTCTACACGGCGCTCCGCGAGGAGGCGTTCGGCCCGCACCTGGGCGAGGTCGTGGCGCGCGGCGTCGAGCGCCCGCCGCTCCCGTGGGAGATGCGCCGATCGTTGACCTCCTGGCCGCTGCTCGCCCGGAGCCTGGGCGAGGCGCGCTACCGGGACGGCCTTGCGCTCGCGCTCGACCCGGAGCGCCTTGCGGAGATCCGGCGGGAGCTCGGGCGCAAGGACGCGCTGTCACGGATCGACTACTTCGATCGCGGCGTCTTCGAGTACGAGTGCGGGAAGCCGCTGCGCGAGCCACAGAACCTCGCGAAGTTCGTGACCTACGCCCGCGCCAGCCTCGTCGAGTTCCTCCTGCCGGGCGAGCGCGACGCGTTCGAGCGGCTCGTCGAGCGCATCCGGTTCCTGGGCGTCGAGATTCCGTAGGCGTTGGCCCGGCCGGGCCAACGTCAACTGCGGCTGGCGCGCCGGCCAAGCGGTGAGCTTTGTCGAGTTGGAACGCACAGCGATACCAACTGCACAACGGAGACGGGCCACGCCCAAACCCCGCCGCCCTACCCAGCCGCAGTTGAAGTTCGGGCCGCCGAGACGCCGCGGCGGGCGCGCGCGCGGAGACGGGCGCGGCGCGGAGACGGGCGCGGCGCGGAGACGGGCGCGGCGCGGAGACGGGCGCGGAGCCCTACGCGGCCTTCAGCAGCTCGCGCGCGTGCCGGCGGGCGGCGGCGTCGCCGTCCTCGGCGCCGAGCATCCGCACGAGCTCGCCGACGAGGTCTCCGCGCTCGAGCCGCGTCACGGTCGTGCGAGCGGTGTCGGCCGACGTGTCCTTGACGATCGTGAAGTGGCGGTCGGCCAGCGAGGCGATCTGGGGCAGGTGGGTGATGCAGATGATCTGGCGGCCGGCGGCGAGGTCACGCAGCTGCTCGCCGACGGCGCGGGCGGTCTGACCGCCGATCCCGGCGTCGACCTCGTCGAACACCAGCGTCGCCGGCCCGGCCTCGGCCGCGACGCCCATCAGCGCGAGCATCACGCGGGAGAGCTCGCCGCCGGAGGCGGTCTCGCGCAGCGGCCCGGCCGGCACGCCGGGGTTGGGCGCGATCAGGAACTCGACCTCGTCGCCGCCGCTCGGGCCGTAGCCTTCGCGCGGCGTGACGCGAGCCTCGAACGTCGCGCCCTCCATCGCCAGCCCTTCGAGCCGCGCCACCACCGCGCTCGCGAGAGACGCGGACGCCTCGACCCGCGCCGCGCGCAGCGCCTCGGCCTGGGACTCCAGCACCGCGCGCGCCGCCGCAAGCTCCGCCTCTCCGGCCTCCAGCGCCTCCTCGGCCCCGGCCAGCTCGTCACGCCGCCGGCGGCACTCCTCGGCGTACGCGAGCACGGCCGCGATCGTGCCGCCGTGCTTGCGCTTGAGCCGGTCGAGCAGCGCGAGGCGCTCCTCCACCTCGTCGAGCCGGCCAGGTGCGGCCTCGATCGACTCGCCGTAACGGCGCAGCTCGCTCGCCAGGTCATCGGCCTCGACCACGAGCGCCGACGCGCGGTCGGCCAGCCCGTCCAGCGCCGGGTCCACCCCGCGCACCGCTTCCAAAGCGTGAGCGGCACCCGACAACGCCGCCGTCGTCTCCTCGCCCAGCGCGGCGCTGCCACCCGCCGCCGCGGACTGCAGCGCGTCGAGATGCCGCAGCCGCTCGCGCTCGCCGCGCAGCGACTCCTCCTCCGCCTCGTCAGGACCGGCGCGCTCGATCTCCTCGAGCTCCCACTCCAGCAGGTCGATCTCGCGATCGCGCGCGCCGGCGCGCTCGCGCAGCCCCTCCAAAGCGTCGCGCAGGGAGCGCTCATGCGCGTACGCGGCCGCGAACGCCGCGCGGCGCGAAGACTGCTCAGGGCCGCAGAAGCCGTCGAGGATCTCCAGCTGCGCCGACGCCAGCGTGAGCCGCCGGTGCTCATGCTGGCCGTAGAACGACAGCAGCGCGCCGCCCAGCTCGGCGAGATCGCCCGCGGTCGCGCTGCGGCCGCCGACGTACGCGCGCGTGCGGCCCTCGCCGCTCACGCGCCGCGCCAGCACCAGCTCGTCGGCGTCCTCGGGCAATCGGTCGCCCAGTTGCTCCCGCAGCACGGCCGGGAGCGCGAACACGCCCTCGACGTAGGCCTCCGACGCACCTGGGCGCACGATCCCGGGCCGTGGCTTGCCGCCGAGCAGCAGGTCGAGCGCGTGGGCGAGCACGGTCTTGCCCGCGCCCGTCTCCCCCGTGAGCACGTTCAACCCCGGACCGAGGCCCAGCTCGGCCCGCTCGATCAGCAGGAGGTTCTCGACACGCAGCTCGTGCAGCACGCCGCAGGGTGTATCAGCGGCCCCCGACGGACCCCCGCCCTGCGCGCAGAGTTGGTGCAGAGATTTTGCATTCAGCGCGCGAGTCGTCCGAACCGCTCGCGCAGCCGGTGGTAGAAGCTCGCCCCCGGCAGCTGGGCGAGCGTGCCGTGGTTGCGCAGGAACTCGACGTGCAGGTCCTCGCCTGGCGGGAGCTCGCACGTCGGCCGGCCGTCGACGTGCACCTCGACCGGCTCCTCGCGCGAGGCGTTGTTGATCGTCAGCAGGTCCCCCGGCGCGACGACCAGGGCCCGCGCGGTCAAAGAGTGCGGCGCGACGAACGAGACGACGTAGCCCTCCACTCCCCACGCCATCACCGGTCCGCCGTTGGCGAGGTTGTAGCCGGTGGATCCCTGCGGGGTCGCGACCACCAGGCCGTCGCAGCGCACGCGGCCGATCTCCTCTCCCGCGAGGCCGTACGCGAGGTCGGCCACGCGGTAGCCCGGCTTGCGGTGAACGCTGACGTCGTTCATCGCGATCCAGGTGTGCTCCGGCCGGCCGACCGAGATCGCGGGCAGGCCGATCGTCTCGAACTCGCCGGCGAACGCGCGGTCGAAGTGCTCGGCGAGGCCGTCGGGGTCGACGGTGGCGAGGAACCCGACCTCGCCGAAGTTGACGGCGAAGACGGGCACACCCGCGCCCGCGTAGTGGCGCAGCGCGGTGAGGATCGTGCCGTCGCCGCCCATCACGATGCAGAGCTCGACGTCGTCGATCGCCTGGGAATCGAGCTCGATCCCCTCGGCCGGGCGGAGCGAGTGCTTGGCCGTCTCGTCCTCGCTGAAGCGGAGCAGGACGCCGGCGCGACGGGCGGCGGCGATCAGCTCGCGCAGCGCGACCGCGGTGTCGGCCACCCGGCGGTGGGTGAGGACGGCGGCCTTCATGCGTCGACGGCCTCCAGATCGGGGTCGGGGACCGAGCGCGCCCCCTCGGCGAGCCACACGAACGTCTCGCGGTTGCCCGCCGGGCCGGGCAAACCGGAGGGAGCGAAGCCGCACACCGACGCACCCTGGGCGCGCGCGGCGTCCGCCACCGCCGCGATCGCCTCCCGGCGATGCCCGGCGTCGCGCACCACCCCACCCTTGCCGACCCGCTCCCGCCCGACCTCGAACTGCGGCTTGACCATCGCCAGGCAGTCGAAGCGCTCGGCCGCGGCGCCGAGGACGGCCGGCAGCACCTTGCCGAGCGAGATGAACGACACGTCGATCACGATCAGATCGGGCGCGTACGGGAGCTGCGCGGCGTCGAGCGAGCGAGCGTTGCAGCGCTCGATCACGGTCACGCGATCGTCGTTGCGCAGCCGCCAGTCGAGCTCGCCGTAGGCGACGTCGAGCGCGATCACGTGCGCCGCGCCGCGCTGCAGCAGGCAGTCGGTGAACCCGCCCGTCGAGGCGCCGACGTCGAGCGCATGCCGGTCCCGCACGTCGATCTCGAGCGCGTCCAGGGCGTTGGCGAGCTTGATCCCGCCGCGCGAGACGAACTGGGCCGGCGTGTCGATGCTGAGCTCCACATCCGCGTCCACCAACTGGCCGGGCTTCGACGCCCGTGCACGCCCGGAGCCGAGATGAACCTGGCCGGCGAGCACCGCCGCGGCGGCGCGCGAACGCGACGCGAACAGGCCACGGTCCGCCAGCAGGCTGTCGAGGCGGACCCGGGGCACGGCGCAAAACGGTAACGAAGGCGCGACGGTGACCGAACGCACAGTGCGTTTCGGCGTCGAGAGTGACGATGTCGTCGTGATGTTGCGCCGACTCTCACTCCCCGAACACGGCGCGGTCGAGCTCGTCGTCGGGCTCGGCCTGATCGCCGCCCCGCTGCTGCTGGGCTTCGGCCCGGCAGGCCTGCTGGCGAGCACGGCTGCCGGCGCGCTCCTCGTCGGCCTCGGACTCACCGAGGACCTGCCGATCTCGGCCCACATGACCTCCGACCTCCTCGTCGCGATCGGCCTGATGGCCGCGGGCGTGGTGCTGGCGGGAGCGGGTGAGCGGGCCGCCGGCGGGCTCTTGGCGATGGCCGCCGCGGGCGAGCTCGCGCTCAGCCTCGGCACTCGCTGGACCCGCCGGGCCTAGACGAGCGAGCCGCGGCGGTCGAGCACGGCGGCCTCGATCCGCTCGGCGATCCGCTCGGCGGTGAAGCCGACCTCCTCGTGCAGGAGGTTCGGCGCGCCGTGGGTGACGTAGCGGTCGGGCAGGCCGACGCGCAGGATCCGCGGCGCCGCGCCGCCCTCGGACAGCGCCTCCCAGACGGCGGTGCCGAAGCCGCCCATCAGCACGCCCTCCTCGACCGTGACGAGCAGCTCGTGCTCGGCGGCGAGCTGCGCGAGCAGGCCGGCGTCGAGCGGCTTGGCGAAGCGCGCGTCGGCGACGGTGACGTCGAGGCCGTGCTCGGCCAGCAGGTCGGCGGCGCCGAGCGCCTTGTCGACGCCGGTGCCGTAGCCGACGATCGCGACCCGCTCGCCCTCGCGCAGGATCTCGCCCGTGCCGACCTCGATCAGGCGCGGCTGCGACGGGATCTCGACGCCGAGCGCCTCCCCGCGCGGGTAGCGGATCGCGGACGGCCCGTCGATCTGCAGCGCGGTGTGGAGCATGTGGGTGAGCATCGCCTCGTCGCGCGGCGCCATCAGCGTGATGTTGGGCAGCGGCCGCAGGTAGGCGATGTCGAACGCGCCGTGGTGGGTCGGGCCGTCGTCGCCGACGAGGCCGGCGCGGTCCAGCGCGAACACCACCGGCAGCTTCTGCAGGCAGACGTCGTGGACGATCTGGTCGAACGCGCGCTGCAGGAACGTCGAGTAGATCGCGGCGACCGGCCGCATGCCCTGGAGCGCGAGGCCCGAGGCGAACAGGATCGCCTGCTGCTCGGCGATGCCGACGTCGAAGTAGCGGTCGGGCATCGCCTTCTGCAGGATCGAGAGCCCGGTGCCGGAGTTCATCGCGGCGGTGATGCCGACGACGCGCTTGTCGCGCTCGCCCTCGCGCACCATCGCCTCGCCGAACACCTGCGTGTACTGAGGCGGCGCCGCGGCCTTCGGCTTGCTCGGGGCGGCGGGCCGCCGGTCGGCGATCGACTTCGGCTTGGCGGCATGCCACTTCTCCATGCCCTCCAGGCCGCCGTCCTCGGCGGGGGCGAAGCCCTTGCCCTTGACCGTGGCGACGTGGATGACCACCGGCCGCTCGGCCTCGAACGCCGAGCGCAGCGCCTTGCGGACCGCGCGCACGTCGTGGCCGTCGATCACGCCCATGTAGGCCCAGTCGAGCTCTTCCCACCACAGGCCCGGCTGCCACAGGGCCTTGACCGACTCCTTGACCTGCGGGCCGAGGCGCTCGAACGCTGCGCCGATGCCGCCCGGCAGCCGCGTGAGCTTCTCCTCCACGCCCTCGCGCGCCTTCCACAGGCCCGGGTCGAGGCGGACACGGTTGAAGTAGCGGGAGAGCGCTCCGACGTTCGGCGCGATCGACATGCCGTTGTCGTTGAGGATCACGACGATCGGCGTGCCCAGGCCGCCCGCCTGGTGGACCGCCTCGAACGCGACACCGCCGGTCATCGCGCCGTCGCCGACGACGGCGACGACCTTGTGGTCCTCGCCGCCGCGCATGGCCTCCTTGAGGCCGACGGCGTAGCCGATCGCGGTCGACGCGTGGCCGGCGCCCATGATGTCGTGCTCGGACTCCTGGATCGAGCAGAACGGGGCGAGCCCGTCGTACTTGCGGATCGTCTGGAGCTGGTCGCGGCGGCCGGTCAGGACCTTGTGCGGGTAGGCCTGGTGGCCGACGTCCCACAGCACCTTGTCGCGCGGCGAGTCGAGCAGCGAGTGGACCGCGACGGCGATCTCGCACGTTCCCAAGTTGGCGCCGAAGTGGCCGCCGATCTCGCCGACGGTGTCGATCAGGAGGTCGCGGACCTCTTGCGCGACCTGCTGCAGCTCGTCCTCGGAGAGCCCGTGCAGGTCCTGGGGACGGTCGATGCTGTCGAGGAGGCGCTTGGTCATGAAGAGCGGGTGTAGATGAAGTCCGTGATCTGCTCGAGCTCCGCCGCGCCGCCCACCCGAGACAGCGCCTCCCTGGCGTTCCGATGGGAGTCCGCCGCCATCTGGCGCGCACCGTCAACCCCGTATTGACTCACGTACGTCAGCTTCCCATGGCGCTCGTCGCTGCCCTGCGGCTTTCCCAGGGAGTCCTCGGTCCCGGTCACGTCGAGGATGTCGTCGACGATCTGGAACAGAACCCCGAGCTCGGCCGCGAAGGCACGGAAGTCAGCCAGTCTAGCCGCGCCGCTCGTGAGGAGGAGCACGCACTCGACCGACGCGGCGATCAGCCGGCCCGTCTTCAGCTCGTGCAGCCGGCGCAGGGTGACCTCCCCGTCGGGCACCAGCCCCCGCACGTCGATGAACTGGCCGCCGACCATCCCGTTCACGCCCGTGGCGGCGGCCAGCTCGGCGGCGGCCTCGAGCAGGCGCTCCGGCTCGCCCTCCTGCTCGTGCAGCAGGTGGCGGAACGCCTCCGCGTAGAGCCCGTCGCCGGCGAGGATCGCGACCTCCTCCCCGTACTTGACGTGGCACGTGGGGCGCCCGCGACGCAGGTCGTCGTCGTCCATCGCCGGCAGGTCGTCGTGGATCAGGCTGTAGGTGTGGATGAGCTCGAGGGCGGCCGCGAGCGGGAGCACGGTGGCGGGCTCACGGCCGAGCGCGGACGCCGTGGCGAGCGCGAGCACCGGGCGGATCCGCTTGCCGCCGGCCAGCAGGCTGTAGCGCATCGCCTCCTCGAGGCCCCCGAGGCCGGCCTCGTCGGCGAACCTGAGCGCCGCCAGGTAGTCCTCGACCTGCCCGCGCAGGTGCTCCGGGTAGCTCACTGGTCGAGGGCGAGCTGCCCGGCCGGGCCGGGACCGTCAACGGCGCGCACCTCGCGGTCGAGCTGCGTGCCGGCCTCGGCGGCCAGACGGGCGCACTCGTCGACCAGCGCGGCGGCGCGCTCGGGATCGAGGTCGCCGGAGCGCAGCTCCGCCGCGGCACGCTCGAGGCGGTCGACGATGCGGTCGAGGGCTTCAGGCGGCATGCGCCCCGCCATTCTCGCGCACGGCGCGGAGGACTGCTCCCAGGATGCCGTTCACGAAGCCGGGGGCGTCGGCGCCGCAGAACGCCTTGGCGGTCTCTACCGCCTCGTCGATGGCGCCCTCGGGCGGGATCGGCTGATCGCCCTCGACGAGATCGGGGTGGAGCATCTCCAGCAGCGCGGTCCTGAGGATGGCGCGCTCGAGCGGCGCGATGCGGTCGATCGACCAGCCCTTGGCGTGCTCGGAGATGTGCTCGTCGATCTCGGACGCGTAATCGGCGGTCGCGTGCGCCAGCGCTCGCGTGAAGGTCGGGGCGTCGCGCTCGAACACGTCGTCGAGCGGCCGGCCGGTGAGATCGTGCTGGTAGAGGGCGAAGACGGCGGCCCGGCGCTGCGCGGAGCGTTTCACGCGCGGGACATGTACGAGCCGGAGCGGGTGTCGACCTTGATCTTGTCGCCGATGTTCACGAACAGCGGCACGTTCACGGTCGCGCCGGTCTCCAGCGTCGCCGGCTTGTTGCCGCCGCCGGACGCGGTGTCGCCCTTCACGCCGGGCTCGGTATGCGTGACCTCGAGCTCGACCGACGCGGCCAGCTGGATGTCGGACGGCTCGTCGTCGATGAACAGCAGGTCGACGGTCTCGCTCGGCTTGACCCACTTCAGCGTGTCCGCGACGCTCGGCTCCGGGATCGCGATCTGCTCGTACGAGCCTTCGTCCATGAAGTGCGCGTCGGTCCCGTCGGCGTAGAGGAACTGCATCTTCCGGGCCTCGGTCCTGACGGGCCGGAACTTCTCCCCCGCGCGGAACGTGCGGTCGATCACCGCGCCGTCGGACGCGCGGCGCAGCTTCGTGCGCACGAACGCGCCGCCCTTGCCGGGCTTGACGTGCTGGAACTCGAGGATCTTGAAGACGGTCCCCTCGACGTCGATGTGGTTGCCGTTCTTGAACTGGTTGGTGCTGATCACGAGCGTTGGAGTTTAGGAGCGCCGGCGGCTACGAGGCGGGCGAGCGTCTGTCCGCGCTTGCGGACCGCCTGGTCCCAGGTGACGCGGACGACGCGCTCGCCGTGGGCCTCGAGGATCGCCTGGCGCTCGACGTCGTCCTCGCGGGCGATGCGGTCGTCGTGCCACACGGCGCCGTCGGCCTCGATCACCAGGCGTTGTTCGGGCCAGCGGAAGTCCGGGATGACCCGGCGGCCGCCCACCAGCATCGGGCGGTTGACGTCCGGCATGACCAGCCCGCCGCTCACGATCAGGTCGAGGACGGCGTCCTCGAGCTCGCTGCGGGTCGGTGGGATGCCCGTGGCGAGTATCTCTCGCAGGTTCGCGGCGCCGTTTCGCGGCCCCGCTCTCGTGACGGCCTCGGCGACCCACCGCAGGTTCAGCAGCTTCAGCGCTCGGGCTTCGCGGGCCGCTCTGCGCAGCGGCTTGTACGGCAGCACCGTGGCGAGGTCGACGAGCGTCCGTGCCGGGGTGGTGATCGGGATGGTGCGGTGGCGGGTGATGTCCTCGTCGGTCAGCGCGCTGCGGTGGGTGCGGATGCCTCGATGCCGCGCGTGGCGGGTGGTCGTGACGGCCGGGTGGCGGCCGTCCCACTCGACCATGCCCCAATGTGCCGCCGCGGCGAAGTGGCTGAGCACCGCTCCCGGGCCGCAGGCCTTGACCGCCGCGAGGAACCTCCCCTCAACGCTGATGTTCGTGTGGCCCACGGCGTACACCCCGCGGTGAAGGGGGTGGAGACGGCCCGCTTGCACCCGGGTCGAGACGGCGTCGCGAGAGAGCCCGCATGCGCGCAGATCGTCGATCGAGACGACTCCGAACTGGTCCGCGGCGAGGGCGTGCGAGCCGCGTGTCCACTTTGTCGGGCATAGGCCGACAAACTGCACAACGGATCGCGTTACGGGTCTACGCGTGTCTGTTTCAAAAGGCGAACAAGAGCACGAACAACAGCGCAGCGAGGCCGCAGTAGCCGAAGCAGAGCCCGACGAGGGCGGCGGGGCGGCCGGACTCGGTTCCGGCGGAGCGGGAGATCTGGTGCAGGGCGATGTGTCCGGTGACCACCGCGGCGACCGAGCCCAGCCAGCCGAGCCAGAGCAGGCCGGCGACCAGGGACACGATCGAGAGCGTGTTCACGCGCGAGCCCGGGCGCAGGAAGACCAGCGGGTCGGGCGGTGGGGTGATGTCGGCGGTCAGCGCGACGAGCTCGGAGTTGGTGCGGGCGCCGTACGCGCCGGCGAGGCGGTCCTCGAGCTCGTCGGCGTCGAGCCGCCCCTCCAGCGCGGCGGCGCGCAGGCGATCGACCGCCGCTTCGCGCTCGGCATCGGACGCGCGCAGGTCAGGCGACTCGGGCGACAACGCCCAGCAAAGGTAATGCGGAAACGCAGTTGACAGGAGCAGTAACTTCGTTGCTTATGGCAACGACCACGCCGTCCCGCGTCGCGTCGGTGCGAGCGTTCAACCGCTTCTACACGCGCCGGCTCGGGATGCTCGGCACCGGGCTGCTCGGCACGCGGCACCCACTCCCCCAGGCCCGCGTCATCTACGAGCTGGGGCAGCAGCCGACCACGCAGGTCACCGATCTCAGAACGGCGCTCGACCTCGACGCCGGCTACGTCAGCCGCCTGCTCGCCGCGCTGGAGGCGGACGGGCTGATCGAGCGCCGACCGTCGCCGGCCGATGCTCGCCGGCAGGAGGTCCGGCTCACTGCGACCGGCACGGAGGCGTTCGCCGAGCTCGACGAGCGCTCGAAGGACGAGATCCGCGAGCTGCTCGAGCGGCTGTCCGACGAGGACCAGCGCCGCGTGCTCGACGCCATGCGCGCGCTCGAGGACGCGTGGGAGCACAAGCCGCGCACGTTCACGATCCGCGCGCCCCAGGCCGGCGACCTCGGCTGGGCGATCCAGCGGCACGGCGCCGTGTATGCACGCGAGTACGGCTGGGACCAGAGCTTCGAGGTCCTCGTGGCGCGGATCGTCGCCGACTACGCCGAGCGCGGCGAGAGCGCCGAAGAGCGCGCGTGGATCGCCGACGTCGCCGGCGCCCCCGTCGGCTGCATCTTCTGCATGCGCAAGGACGCCGAAACGGCGCAGCTGCGGCTGCTGCTCGTCGAGCCGGACGCGCGCGGGATGGGCGTCGGCGCCCGGCTCGTGGAGCAGTGCCTGCAGTTCGCGGAGCAGGCGGGCTACGCCCGCATGACCCTATGGACCCAGAGCATCCTCGAGGACGCGATCAGGCTCTACCAGCGCGCCGGCTTCGCGCTCGACGCGCAGGAGCGCCACCACAGCTTCGGACGCGACCTCGTGGGCCAGACGTGGGCTCGCGCGCTCAGTCCCCGCTGTCGTACTTGAACGAGATCGCCAGTCGCACGCGGAAGTTGCTGATCGCGCCGTTCTCGATCGTCACGTCCTCACGGACGACCTCGGCGACCCGCAGATCACGGACGGTCTTCGCCGCCGTCTCGACCGCGTTGCGCGCGGCCGCCTCCCACGACTCGCTGCTGACGCCGATCACCTCGGTGACGCGATAGACGCTGTCGGCCATCTGGGCTCCTCCTGCGGTCGGTGCGGTTCCTTGCGCGGGACTCTCCCAGAAACGACCGAGGCCCGCCGTGTGGCGGGCCTCGGTGGAGAGAGTGTCTGGAGCGCGAAGCGCTAGTTGCGGATCAGGTAGTAGCTGTCGGCCTCGTTCGCGTTGAACGGTGCCCACGGCGCCACCGAGCCGCCGACCTCGACGTACTGCTTGCAGGTCCGCGACTTCGGGTGCGGCAGGCACGGGTTGAACGGGTTGACCATGCCCTTCCACGGCCGCGCCGGAGCGGTCGCGGGGTCGTAGTCGGGCGCGTCGTAGCCGACGTTGCCCAGCGCCATGCTGCGGCTGCACTCCATGACGTTCGGGATGTCGTCGTGGTCCTGGTCGTCGGCGCCGTCGAGAACGCCGTCCCCGTCGGTGTCACCGTCCACCAGGTCGGTGCCGGCGAAGGAGAGGTAGTACTTGGTCTCCTTCGTGTAGACGCCGCTCCAGTACTTCTGGCCGCTGAGGCAGCCGCTGGCCTCCCACTGGTTGTCGAGGCCGTCGGCGTCCTCGTCGCGCTCGGCGTCGTCCAGCAGGCCGTTGCCGTCGTCGTAGTAGGTGCTCTCCGCGCCGCTGACGGCACCCGAGCGATCCATGTCGCGGATGTCGTACGAGGTGCGGGCCTCCCACCACTCAGGGACGTTGAAGTTCATCACCGCGGTGTTGCCGAGCGGCGACAGCATCACGTTCGCGTAGCCGTGCGAGCCGGCCCACGAGAGGAACTGAGCCTGCTTGGCGTAGCCCGCGGCGGCCAGCGAAGGCGTGCGGCGGCCGTCGTTGCCGCGAGCGTTGACCGAGAACTGCTCGCCGGCCGAGTAGGTCAGCGGCGTCAGCGTCCGGGCGGCGCCGTGGGCGATCGTGTACTTCCACAGCTTGTACTCGTCGAGCAGGCTGAGCGTGTCGCCGTCGTAGTCGGTGTCGGCGTCGGTCCCGTCGAGCGGGTTCGGGTACGGCTTCTTCGTCGGGTACGGCAGGTACGTCGTTCGGCGTTCTGGTCCTCGTCGTCGTTGAGGTCCTTGGCCGACTGGTACTCGTAGCCGTCCTCGACGCCGTCGCCGTCGCTGTCGGCGTTGCACTCGTCGAGCTCGAGCGAGCTTCTCGAGCGTGTCGGAGAGCAGGTCGTTGTCGTCGTCGGTGTCGACGCGGTTGACGATGCCGTCGCCGTCGCAGTCCGCGTTCGGGTCGACGTCGACCGGCTTCGGCGGCGCGGGCGGCTTCTCCGGGCCGACGACCGGCGACTTGGCGCGCGACGTGAAGCGCTTGCCGAAGCGGCTCGAGAGCACGCGCAGCCTTGAGCGTCGTCGGGCGTGGCGGTGCCGTTCTTGACGACCAGCACCTTCTCGAGCCGCTTGGGCAGCGTGACCTTGAGCATCTTGCGTCGTGCCGATCTCGGCCTTGACGAACACGACCTTCGCGCCGGCGCGCTTGAAGGCGACGGTGTTCTTGTTCAGGCCGCGGCGGAAGTGGTGGCCACGGATCGTCAGCGTCTCGCCGACGTCGACGTGCTTGGGGGTGATCCGCGTGACCACGGGGGCACGGGTCTTGGCGTTGGCAGTCGTGCCCGCGACGGCGGGCACCAGCAGCGCGGTCAGCGCGGCCAGCAGGCCGGCGCGGCGCAGCATGGGCGGGTGCGGGCTCGAAGTTCCATCCCGCCCGGTATCGGCTGCCCCGCGTGCCGGCTTGAGTGGGTTGGTCACCCTAGTCCACGACAACGAGCTCTTTGGTCGTGCTCGAGAGCACGTCGTGGCCGTCGTCGGTGACGACCACGAGGTCCTCGATCCGCACGCCGCCGCGGCCCGGGAGGTAGACGCCCGGCTCGACGGTGACGACGTTGCCGGCCACGAGCGGCGCGTCGCCGGTGCGGGCGAGCCGCGGCGCCTCGTGGACCTCCAGCCCGACGCCGTGGCCGAGCCCGTGGCCGAAGTGCTCGCCGTGGCCGGCCGCGGCGATGATGTCGCGCGCGACGGCGTCGATCTCGCGGCCCTCCGGGCCCGGCCGCACCGCGGCGAGCGACGTCTCCTGCGCGCGCAGGACCAGCGCGTAGGCCTCGGCGAGATCGTCCGGCGAGCTCGCCCGTCGCCCACGTGCGCGTGCAGTCCGAGCAGTAGCCGTCCAGCGCGGGCGCCGATGTCGAGCGTCACCAGCGTGCCGCGCGGGATCGCGACGTCGGTGGGCTGGGCGTGCGGCAGCGCGCCGCGCTCGCCCGAGGCGACGATCGACGGGAAGCTCGGCGCCTCGGCGCCGAGCCGGCGCATCTCGTGCTCGAGGGCGAGCGCGACCTCGCGCTCGGTGCGGCCCGACCAGCCCGCTGCGCGCGAGCATCTCGTAGACCGCGTCGGCCAGCTCGGCCGCCGCGCGGATGCGCCGCGACCTCGCCCGGCGTCCTTGACCGCCCGCACGCGCCTCGACGGCCCGCCCGCGGCCACCAGCTCGACGCGGTCGGGCAGCAGCTCGCGCAGCGCGCGCGTGGCGTCGCACGGACACCTGATCGTCCTCGAACCCGAGCCGGAACGCGCCCTCCGGCCAGCCGTCCGACAGGGCGGCCAGGAAGTCCTGCGGCGCCTGCTCGCACGTCGAAGCCCTCGACCTCCGACCCCGCCTGCTCCGACGTAGCGGAAGTCGGTGATGAAGCGGCGCAGGCCGCGGGCCCGACGACGGCCAGGCCGTTGGAGCCGGTGAAGCCGGTCAGGTAGCGCACGTTGACGAGGTTGGTGACGAGCAGCGCGTCGACCCCGCTCGAGCGCGTCGCGCCAGCGCGGTCGGCGCGGCTCACAGGGCGTCCTTGAGGCCGCCGAGCGCGTCGCGGTAGCCGTCGACGCCCTTGCCGGCGACCTTCGCCACGCAGACGTCGTCGATCACCGACACGCGCCGAAACGGCTCGCGGTGCTCGACGTCGGACAGGTGCACCTCCACGGCCGGCAGCGCCGGCGATCTCGAGCGCGTCGCGCATCGCCCACGCGTAGTGGGTCCAGGCGCCCGGGTTGAGCAGCAGCCCGTCGGCGTAGTCGGACGCCTTGTGCAGCTCCTCGACGTAGTCGCCCTCGTGGTTGGTCTGGAAGAACCGGGTCTCCAGCCCCAGCTCGTGGGCGAAGCCGTCGATCTGGCGCTCGAGCTGCGGTGAAGCGTCAGCCCGCCGTAGTGCTCGGCGGGCCGCCGGTCGAGCGCGTCGAGGTTGACGCCGTGCATGACGGCGACGCGGTTGCGTTCATCCGTCCGCGCAACTCTGTCCACGGCGGCGCGCAGCTCGCCGTCCGGCCACCGGGCCGGCCGGTGCGCGCACGTCGCCCGGCGCCTCGACGAGCACGAAGCCGACGCGCCCGCCGCGGCGCTTCTTGTCGCGCTGCGACGGCGGCGAGCACCGCCTCGACGTCGACGGCGGCGTCGAGCCGCACGGGCAGGCCGCGGGCGGCGAGCAGCTCGGCGACCTCGGCGCGCAGCTCCGCCTGGCCCGACAGCGTCAGCGCGGCCAGCAGCCCGAGCCCGACGGCCTCGCCGTGGCGGTAGCGCGCGTAGCCGGTCGCGGTCTCGATCGCGTGGCCGACCGTGTGGCCGAGGTTGAGGATCTGGCGGCGGCCGCCGTCGCGCTCGTCGCTCGGCCACGACCGCGAGCTTGGTGCGCGCGCAGGCCAGCACGAGGTCGCGATCGCAGCGACCGCGCCGGCGCGCACGCGCTCCCACAGCGCGCCGCCGGCGATCAGCGCGGTCTTGACGACCTCGGCCCAGCCGGCGGCGAGCTCGGCCTGCGGCAGCGTCGCCAGCGTCGCCGGGTCGGCGACGCACGGCGCGCGGCTGGTGGTAGGCGCCGGCGTAGTTCTTGCCCTCCGGCAGGTCGACCCCGGTCTTGCCGCCGTAGGCCGAGTCGACCTGGGCGACGAGCGTCGTCGGCACCTGCACGACGCGCACGCCGCGCTGGTAGACGGCGGCGCAGAAGCCCGGCGACGTCGCCGACCACGCCGCCGCCGAGCGCCGCCACGTGGTCGTCGTGGTCCATCCCGGCGGCGGCGAGCGCGCGCAGCACGCTGCTCGACGCGTCGCCAGCGTCTTGTGCCGCCTCGCCGGGCGGGATCGCGCAGCTCGCGCGGCGGCCGCCGGCGACGCGATGGTGCAGGCGGCCGACGTGCTCGTCGGTGACGAGGAACGCGCCGGCCGCGGCCAGCGGCCAGAACCCGCTGCCGAGCAGCCCCTCCCCCACGTAGCACCGGGTAGCTGCCCGACGCCGTCACCGCCCACAGCAGCTTCACGCCGCGCGGCAGCGCTCGCAGCGCCGGCACCGCGCTGGCGCACCGCGTCGCGCGCGGAGTCGAGCAGCATCGCGTCGGCGAGCGACTCGTAGAGCGGCTGGCGCTCGCGCGTGCAGCGCCTCGAACGCGTCGCGGTCGCGCGCCAGGGGGCGCCGCTTGCCGCCGCAGCGCCGCCAGGCGGTCTCCACGTCGACGTCGAGCAGCACGACGGTGTGCCGCCGCAGCAGCTCGCGCACGCGCGGCGAGAGCACGGCGCCGCCGCCGAGCGAGAGCACCGGCGTCGGCGGCGCGCTCGAGCAGCTCGGCGACGATGTCCTCCTCGACCTGCGCGGAACGCGCGCTCGCCGTGCTCGGCGAAGTAGTCGTCGATCGAGCCGCCCAGGCGGCTGCTCGATCACGTGGTCGGAGTCGGTCGCCCGCGCGCCGAGCACGGCCGGCGGCAGCCCGCGCCGCCGACGTCTTGCCGGCGCCCATGAAGCCGATGAAGACGAGGGCTACCGGGGCTTCCACCCGATGCGCTGCTCGTAGGCCGCCAGCGCGGCGCGCACGTCGTCGATGTGGTCGCCGCCGAACTTGTCGCGGTAGGCGTCGGCCAGCACGATCGCGAGCATCGCCTCCCCCACCACGCCGGCGGCGGGCACCGTGCAGGAGTCGGTGCGCTCGCGCAGCGCGCCGGCCGGCTCGTGCGTGGCGATGTCGACCGAGCGCAGCGGCTTGGTCAGCGTCGGCAGCGGCTTCATCGCGCCGCGCGACGATCAGCGGCTCGCCGGTCGTCATCCCGCCCTCGATGCCGCCGGAGCGGTTGGTCTCGCGGTAGTAGCCGCGCTCGTCGGAGTAGAAGATCTCGTCGTGGGCGGCGGAGCCGGGGCGGCCCGCGAGGTCGAACCCGTCGCCGATCCCGCAGCCCTTGACCGCCTGGATCGAGAGCATCGCCATGCCGATCCGGCCGTCGAGCCGCTCCTCCCAGGAGACGTGCGAGCCGAGCCCGGGGACGAGGCCGAACGCGCGCACCTCGAAGACGCCGCCGAGCGACTCGTTGCGCTTGCGCAGCACGTTGATCTCCTCGACCATCGCCTTCGTGGCGTCGGGGTCCAGGCAGCGCACCGGCGACGCGTCGACGTCGGCGAAGTCGCGCGGGACGCAGGCCGCTGGCGCTCCGGCGCGCGGACCGAGCCGATCTGCGTGACGTGCGAGAACACCTGCACGCCGAGCGCCGACAGGAAGCCCTTGGCGAGCGCGCCGCCCGCCACGCGCGCCGCGGTCTCGCGCGCGCTGGCGCGCTCCAGGACGTTGCGCACGTCGGTGAAGCCGTACTTCTGGACGCCGGCGAGGTCGGCGTGGCCGGGCCGCGGCAGGTGCACCTCGGGCACCTCGGCCTCGACCGGCCACGGGTTCATCCGCTCCTCCCAGTTGGCGTAGTCGCGGTTGGCGACGCGGAGGGCGATCGGGCCGCCGAGCGTGCGCCCGTGGCGGACGCCGGCGGTGACCTCGGCGCTGTCGCTCTCGATCTTCATGCGCCCGCCGCGGCCGTGGCCGAGCTGGCGGCGCGCCATGTCGCGGTTGATCGCGGCAAGGTCGAGCTCGAGGCCTGCGGGCAGGCCCTCGACGATGCAGGTCAGGCCCGGGCCGTGGGACTCCCCGGCGGTGACGACGCGCAGCGGCACGCCGGGAATCCTACGAGCCGCGGCTCCGGGGGCCCGGAGCCGCGGCTGGTAGAGGCGCTACTTGATGTCGAGCAGGTCGAGCTCGTACTGCGCGGTGGGCTGGCCGGTCGTCTCGTCGATGACGTCGAAGAACTCGGTCTCGCCCTTCGCCAGCTCGATGGTCTCGCAGCTGGCGGGGTGCGGCTTGCACTTGCCGTCACCGGTCGGGGTGAGCGACTCGTCGACCATGAAGACGGCCTTCTTGCCGTGGTCGGTCAGACCCATGTAGACGAGCAGCGGCGCTTCGTCGTCCGGCAGCGGGGCGAGCTTCTTCACGTTCAGCTTCTTCAGGTCTCCCGACGCGGCGCCGAAGCGCACGATCAGCGAGTCCTTGGCGTAGACCTTCTTCGGCGGAGCCGGGGTGACCGGGACCGACGGGGCCGGCGCAGGCGGCGTCGCGGGCGAAGACGAGGTCGTGGTGGTGGTCTTGTCCTCGGTCTTCGGCGCGGCCTTCTTCTTGGCGGCCTTCTTCGCCTTCTTCGGATGCTTGACGGCATCCGGCGCGAACGGGTCCTTGCGGGAGCCGAGCACGCGACGGCGCCGGCCGCGGTCCGCGGCGGTCGCCTTCGCCACGACGGGCTCGGCGAGCGCGTCGTCGGCCGTCTTGGCGGTCTGGGCGGGCGCCGACACGGCCGGAGGCTCCGGGATGACCGGCTCCGGGTCACGGGCGAGGAGCACCGGGACCGCGACCAGGCCACCGGCCAGCAGGACGGCGACCGGCCACAGCCGGCGGCGCACCAGCTGGCGCCAGGTGTTGGTCAGGACGTTCATTGCGCGGCTCCGGCGGTCGCGGTGGTCGTGGTCGGCGTCGAACCCGGCGACGAGGGGGTCGACGGCGTCGTGCTGGCCTGCTGGGTCGAGCTCGGCGCGGCGCCGGTCGCATCGGTGATGCCCTCGACGGGCGGCACGATGTACGCGGCCGCACCCACCGACGCCTGCATGTCCGGGAACCCGGTCATGGACGGCGCGATGGAGACGCTCTCGATCCGCAGCAGGCGGCCGGTCGCGTCGATCTTGCGGTTGTTGAGCGTGACGAAGTGCTCGAGCTTCGCGAAGAACGCGGAGAGGTCGAAGAACCCGCCCGTGAACTGGAAGTTGAACGGCATCGCCGACAGCGCGCCGCCGGCCACCTCGACCGAGCCCGGAGCCGCGGCGAGCGTGCCGGTCGCGGGCTTGTTGTCGGTTGCGCCGGTGTCGGTCGCCCCCGCGAGCCCGCTGCCGAGCTCGAACTGCTTGAAGTTCACGCCGGAGTGGTCGGCGGTCGACTGGATCTGCACGAGCAGCGAGCGGACGTCGTCGTCAGCCGGGACGGCCTTGCCGAGCCGCGCGAGCGTCGAGTAGTTGCCCTTGTAGCTGGCCTTGGCGGCCTCGTAGGTCTGCAGCATCTGCTGCGACTGGGCGACCTCGGCCTGCTTGGCGGCGATGTCGGTCTCCAGCTTGGTGACCTGCTCGCGCTTGGGCGCCAGCGCCAGGAAGTAGAAGGCGGCGGCGGCCACGCCGAGCGCGGCGATCGTGAGAATGAGCTTGTTCCGCATGGTCACTTTGCATCCCCTCCCTGCGGGGTGGACGCGGGCGTGGCCGTGCCGCTCTGGGCGGGGTCGGCCGGCGGCGTGGTGACGCCGGAGGCCGGCTGCGTCGTCGGCGTGTTGGACGTGGTGGACGAGGACGAGGTGGTCTGCGCCGTGCCGGTGCTCGGCGTGACGTTGATGTCCTGGACCGAGCTCGGCACCGTGGAGTGCTCGAAGAACAGGACGACCTCGAACGCGGGCGGCTCGCCGGCGCCGCAGCCGTTCTCGTTCGTGGCCGCGTCGGCGGCGACCGCGTTACCCGAAGCCTGCGTGGCGGGCTTGTCGGACTTGCTGAGCGTGACGCGGGTCACGCCGTCGACGCCGCGGAGGCGCGAAAGGAGGGTGGCGACCTGCTTCTGGCCGGTCGTGCAGCCGCGCAGCTCGATCGCGGGGGCGGCGATCGCGCCGCGGACGCCCGAGCCACCCGAGCCGCCGGAGCCACTCGAGATCGTGCCGTTGAGCGACGTGAGCGTCACGTCCGACGGGATGGCCCGCGAGATGTCGCGCATCGACTGCTCCCAGTCGAAGCGCGAGGCGGCGAGGTCCTTGACCGTCTGGATACGGGTCTCGGCCATCTGCTGGAAGTCCGCGTACGGCTTCAGCGCAGCGGCGCGCTGGGCGGTCTGCTCAGCCTGGGCAGTGACAGCGTCGAGCTGCGCCTGGCGATCCTTGACCGTGTTGGTGGTGAGGACGTACGCAGCGATGGCGACCACACACGCCGCAAGCGCGCCGAGCACCACGAAGGCGGCGATGCCGCCGGGCTCCTCGGTCGCAGCCGCGGCCTTGGTCGCGCCGGACTTGGGCGTCGTGCGCGAGTCGGGGGGAAGCAGGTTGATGGCCTTCATCTCGCTTGGCTTATCGGCACCCTTTCGACGCGCCTTGAGGCGCTCGGGTGGGGTGACGGCCCTAGTCGGCGCGGGCGCGGGCGGGCGTGCCGTCAGGTGGTCGCTGGCGCCGCCTGGCCAGGACGCAGGAGGCGGGAATGCTGGTTGCATTGCCGCCTCCGAGGACACAGCCAGGCGGTGATCAGCGGCCGCCTGGCGGTGCGTCTGCCCGCGCCCGGGCCGACTAACTGAAGGTTCCGAGGTACAGGTCGACCATCGCGTCGCCCGCGAACAGGGCGACGACCCCGCCGAGGGCGAGGAAGGGGCCGAACGGGACCGCGGTCTTGCGGCCTTCGGCGACGCCCTTGCGGGCCATGATCAGCGCGCCGACGAGCGTGCCGGAGACCAGGGCGATGAACACCGCGGGCCCGACCGCGCGGCCGAGGAAGAGCCCCATCACGGCGGCGAGCTTGATGTCCCCCACCCCCATTCCGCGCGGGTAGGCGAGGACGGCGAGGAGGAAGAAGGAGCCGGCGGCGGCGCCGGCGATCAGGTGCTCGGCGATCGCGTCGGGCTCGAGCCACAGCACGAGGGCCGGGGCCACGACCGCGCCGATGATCATCAGCTTGTTGGGGATGATCCGGTGGTCGAGGTCGATCAGCGTCACCGGGACCATCAGGAGCACGAAGACGAGCGGCAGCACCGCGTCCTCGTCGAAGCCCTTGGCGAGCACGACGAGGCCGCACAGCACGGCCGTGCCGGCCTCTACCAGCGGATAGCGCGGAGAGATCCGCGACCCGCACGCGCGGCACTTGCCGCGCAGTGCGAGCCACGAAACGATCGGGACGTTGTCGTACGGCTTGATCGGCTCCTCACAGCCCGGGCAGCGTGAGCGCGGGCGGGACAGCGACTCGCCCCGCGGCAGCCGGTAGGCCACCACGTTGAAGAACGAGCCGAACAGTGCGCCGATGAAGGCCGCGAACGCCATCTCCGTCTACTAGGCGATGTCTTCGACAGCTAGCCCCGCCGCGACCGTCAGACGGCCGAGGTCGGCCTCCTCGTCGTCCGTGGCGACCACGGCCGGCGAGAGCGGCAGGCGGAGCTGCTCGGACAGCGCCTCGACGAAGCCGGGGATGGCGACGGCGGGACCCGTCAGCACACCCTGCTCCACCTGCTCGGCGCTCTCCTGCATCCGGTAGAAGTTCAGCGAGTTGCGGACGGTGTCGGCGAGCTGGTGCACGCCGTCCTCGAGCACGGCGCGAGCGGCCGCGACGAGATCCGGGTCACCCTCGACGCCCTCGAGCGGGGCGTGCAGGCCGACGTGCTGCATCCACTGGCGCGAGTGCTCGGCGGTCAGGCCGCGACGCTCGGCGAGCGTGTTGACCATCGCGTCCAGGCCACCGGCGGCGGCACGGGTGAACAGGCAGCCGCTGGAGTTCGCGACCGCGACGTTCGTGAGCCCGGCGACGCTGATGTAGAGGACGGCGCCGGTGACCTTGCGGTCGGCCAGCGCGCGGACCATGCCGAACGCGGACAGGTCGATGCCCTCGACGGACAGGCCGGCCTCACGGGCGGCGCCGGCGAGCTTGTCGACCATCTCGCGGCGCACGGCCACGACGACGACGCGGGTGCGCTCCTGCCCCGCGGCGTTCTTGACGGTGCCGAGCGACTGCCAGTCGAGCACGGCCTCGTCCATCGGCATCGGGATGTGATCGGGCGCCTGCACCTTGACGGCGGCGGCGAGCGCCTTGTCGTCCTCCAGCATCGGAAGGTCGAGCGTGCGCACGACGATCCGCTGGTTGGCGATGCCCAGCCGCACGCGCGTGGACAGCCCGTTGTCGGCGAAGAAGGCCTTCAGCGCCTCCGCGAGTGCGGGGACGTCGGCGACCTCGCCGTCACGCAGGATGCCCGGGCGCAGGGGGGCGACGGCGCCGCGCTTGAGCGACACCGAACCATTGGCAGTGACCTCGGCGGCGGCGATGTGGCCCGGGTCGAGGTCGAGGCCGACGATCGCGGCCTGGGAGGAGGAGCGCTTCTTGAACACGTTCGTGATATCGGCGGCGAGGTCGCGGGACTTCAACGACGAAGCGGGCCCGTAGGCCCGCTTCGTGCAGGGATCGGCTAGTGCCGGGCTACCACTTGCCGGACGCCGGGCAACCGCCCTGGCCGACCGGGGTGCACGTACGGCTGACCGTGGGCACGTTCGTCGTCGTGTCCGTGGTCTTGTCGATCGAGAACGTCTGACCGCCGACCGACACGACCGAGACCTTCCAGTCGGTCGCGGTGTGGGTCGGGATCGTCATGGCCGGGCCATCAGACAGCGACGGCTCGACCTTGGCGAGCGCGGCCTGATCGGTCGCGGTCGCGTACGACTGCTCGTTGACGTACAGCGTCTCGAGCGCGGTCTGGGCGGTACGGGCCTTGCTCTTGGCCTCCGTGTCCTGCGCCTTGGTGCGCTGGTTCAGGAAAGCCGGCAGGGCGATCGCGGCGAGGATGCCGATGATCAGGATGACGACCAGGAGCTCGATCAGGGTGAAACCCTTCTCGTCCTGAGCGCGCTGGCGCAGCTTGTGGAGCATCGTGGGTGGTCCCTCCTGAAGGGATCGTTGGACCAATGGACTTCCGTGCCAGGTCCTCGGTCCCGTTCCCACCAACCGGCGGTGGTAGCCCGACTCGCTCCGTCCTGGAGCCCGTGGCTTTGCGTCTCACCCTCGCGAGTGATTTGCCTTTGACACCTCGGTTCTGGCATGACCAATATCGGCGCGCCGGGCCTGTGACTTAACGAACTTTGAGGAACTGAGGACTTAACGACGAAGCGGGCCCGGAGGCCCGCTTCGCGAGAATTGCTCTGGCTAGTGCCGGCTTACCACTTGCCGGACGCCGGGCAACCGCCCTGGCCGACCGGGGTGCACGTACGGCTGACCTTCGGCACGTTCGTGGTGGTGTCCGTGGTCTTGTCGATCGAGAACGTCTGACCGCCGACCGACACGACCGAGACCTTCCAGTCGGTCGCGGTGTGGGTCGGGACCGTCAGGGCCGGGCCATCGGACAGCGACGGCTCGACCTTCGGCGAGGGCGGCCTGGTCGGTCGCGGTCGCGTAGGACTGCTCGTTCACGTACAGGGTCTCAAGAGCGGTCTGCGCGGTGCGGGCCTTGCTCTTGGCCTCGGTGTCCTGAGCCTTGGTGCGCTGGTTCAGGAACGCGGGAAGGGCGATCGCGGCGAGGATGCCGATGATCAGGATGACGACCAGGAGCTCGATGAGCGTGAAGCCCTTCTCGTCCTGAGCGCGCTGGCGAAGCTTGTGAAGCATTGTGGGTGGTCCCTCCTGAAGGGATCGATGGGCCTGTGGACTTCCTTGCCAGGTCCTCGGTCCCGTTTTCCCACCACCGGCGGTGGCAACCCGGCTGGCTCCGTCCTGGAGCCCCGTGGCTTTGCGCCTCACCCTCGCGGGCGATTTGCCTTTGACACCTTGGTTCGCTGGCATCACCGGTATCGGCATACGCAGGAATCTTCTTAAGCCTTCGTTATGCCAACTCTGGTCGAGCGGACTACCCTCGGGGGCATGCTCGGACGGCGCTTTCTGCTGCTCGTGGCCGTCCTCATGGGCCTCACGGCCCTGGCGGCGACCATCGCGCCGCGCGAGCCGTTGGTCCGTGATGGCGCCCGCCGCACCGCCACGCCGACTCCGACGCCGAGCGTCGAAGCCACCGCGGCGAACCCGGTCCACAGCGTCAGCCGCACGTTGATGATCACCGCCGACCCGGGCCGGATCACGGTCAAGCAGGGCACCCTGCTCGAGCTGACCGTCAAGGGCGACGAGCTCGGCAGCGTCTCGCTGCTGGATCAGGTCGAGCCGATCGAGCGCGAGTCGCCGGCGATCTTCAACGTGCTCGCCGACACCCCCGGCGAGTACCCGATCGTCATGGTCGACGAGGGCCGCGACGTCGGCACGCTCGTCGTCAAGAAGACGAGTTAGGCCGGATCCACGGATCCCCGCAGCGCCCAGTCATCCACGGGTCGTCGGTGGATCCGCCGAGTCGCGCGCGCGCCGCCTGGGCGTCGTGCCCGGGCTGGTACTCCCCGGTGCCATCGCACCATGGGCACGTGACGGTCTGCGGCGTGCCGCCGAGACCGGAGATCACCTTGCCCGTCCCGCGGCAGGCGGTGCAGCGTTGCGGATCGTGGGAGTCGGCCGGGGCTTCGCTCACGGGCGGGGCAGGTTAGCCCAGACCCGGAGGGGCGACCGATGTCGAGGTCCGCGGGTCGTCGCCGGAGACGACGAACGACGGGTCGGCGGGGCGGTCGGTCGGGAGCGCGCGGCGCAGCGTCGGCGGCACCTCGCGGTCGGTCAGCGGCCGCAGCAGCCCGAACTGGCGGAACACGGTCTCGGCCTTGCTCGCGTCCGTGACGCGGAACAGCAGGCCGTAGATCGCGGGCGCGCCGAGCGGTGAGCGGGCGGCGATCTCCTGCGCCATCTCTCCTACGAAGCACTCGACCGCGTCGTCGCCCAGCGGCTTGGTGAACAGCAGCGCGGCGTTCGGCGCGTCCTCGGGATCGCCGAGCACGGTCAGCGCCGAGCCGCCGAGGCTCGTCCACAGCCACCCCTCGATGCCCTGCTCGCGCGACACGACGGCGGTCGCGCTCAGGCGCTTGAGGATCGGGAAGCGGCCGCTCATCCCGCCCGGCCGTGCCGGCCCGGGATCGACCAGCCCGAGCTGGAGCGTCCCCAGCGGCACCCGCAGGGCCGTGCGCAGGGCTCGCTCGTGCGTGATCGAGGCGCCCATCGCGCTCAGCCGCAGCAGATCGGGCGCGCCCTTGCGCCCCCAGCTCTTGGAGGCCTCGAGCTCGATCACGTAGTCGCGCAGGCCGGTCGCGGTGCTGGGAGGCGGCATTGACATCTCAGTGGTTAATCGGCCTCGGGCGGCACGCGCTTAACCGTCGCGATTCACGGTCTCGGGCGAGAACGCCGGCAGGCACACCGCAATGTAGGAGGCGCCGTCGGGAGTGGAGTAGCGGACCCACTCGCCGCCGGGCACGAGGACCGCCTGGCCGGCCTGGACGTCGAGCGCCCCGTCCTCGTGCTCGACGCGCAGCCGGCCCTCGAGGACGACGGTGTACTCGTCGAAGTCGGGGCGCTGGCCGGGCTCGACCCACCCGGCGGGCGAGCGCATGTGCGCCACGCTCACGCGCCCCTCCCCCGTGTTCACACGGCCGACGTACTCGTCGATCAGCTTCGGCTTGGTGCCCGCGGCCTCGACACGCGACGGATGTTCGATCAGCTTTGGCATCGATCCGGGGTATACCAATGGGATGGATCGCGTGCCGGTCATGCGGGGTGTGACGCACTTCTGGGCGTTCTGGTGCGCGCTCGCCGCCACGATCCCGCTCGTGGCGTTCGCGCCGAGCGGCGCCGCCCGCGCCGCCGCGCTCGTCTACGGGTCCGGCCTGTGCGTGCTGTTCGCCGGCAGCGCCACGTTCCACCGCTACAAGTGCGGCCCGCGACTGCGGACCGATGCTGTGCCGGATCGACCACAGCGCGATCTTCGTCTTCATCGCCGCCAGCTACACGCCGGTCGCGCTGCTCGTGCTCGACGGGCCGACCGCGACCGTGGTCCTCACGGCCGCGTGGGCGGGCGCGCTCGCCGGCGTCGCGCTCAGCCTCGCCTGGATCAGCGCGCCGCGCGTGCTGTTCGCGGCCACCTATGTCGCGCTCGGCTGGATCGCGCTGCTGGCGCTGCCCGAGCTCGTGTCGCGGATGCCGCTCGCCCCGCTGCTGCTGATCGGCGGCGGCGGCCTGCTCTACACGGCGGGCGCGGTCGTCTACGCGCGGCGCCGCCCCGACCCGTGGCCGCACGTGTTCGGCTTCCACGAGGTCTTCCACGCGCTGGTGATCGCCGCCGCCGCGATGCACTTCGTCGCGATGGCCGGCTGGATCATCCCCGCGGGCTGAGCTCGATCTCCAGCAGCTCGCCGCCCTCGTGCTCGACCTGGAGGGTGGTGTGGTCGATCTCGAACTCGTCGTGCAGCATCGCCTCGAGCGTGCGGCGGACGTCGTGGCAGTCGGTGTGGCGGCCGACGATCACGTGCGCCGAAAGCGACGGGAAGCCCGACGTGACCTCCCAGACGTGCAGGTCGTGGACCTCGGCAACGCCCGGCCAGCCCGCCATCTTGCGCCCGATCGCGTCGGGATCGAGCCCCCGCGGCGCCGCCTCGAGGAACACGCGGCCGGACTCCTTGAGGAGCATGTAGGCGGCGCGCAGCATCAGCGCGGCGACGAACAGGGCGGCGATGCCGTCCGCGCGCCCGAACCCGGTGGCGAGCACCACGGCGCCCGCGATGGCGGTGGCGATGAACGCGGCGAGGTCGGTGAGGATGTGCTGGTAGGCGCCCTCGATGTTCAGCGACTGGCGGTTGGCGCGCGCGAGCACCATGGTCGCGACGAGGTTCACCGCGATGCCGAGGATCGCCACGGCGAGCACCAGGCCGCCCTCGACCTCGGGCGGGTTGACGATCCGGCGGATGCCCTCGATCACGATCAGCACGCCGAGCACCAGCAGCGTCGTGCCGTTGATCGCCGCCGCGAGGATCTCCGACCGCTTCAGCCCGTAGGTGAGCGCGCCGGCGGCGGGCCGCCGCGCGAGCCGGATCGCGAGCAGCGAGAGCGCCAGCGCGCCCGCATCGGTGAGCATGTGGGCGGCGTCCGAGAGCAGCGCAAGGGACTCGGCCACGATGCCCGCGGCCACCTCGACGCACATGAACGCGAGGATCAGCGCGAGCGCGATGGCGAGCTTGCGCCCGTCCGCGTCCGCCGTCACCCCGTGATGGTGGTGGTCGTGCCCCACACCCGTAGTTTGGTCCACGCGCGTGCGGGAGACACCAGTTGTTGCGGCAACGACTTCTCTCGGAGGAACCACATGAAACTCGGAGCACCGCTCATGCGCGCCCTGATCGGCGGCCTGTTCATCGGCCACGGGACCCAGAAGCTCCTGGGCTGGTTCGACGGCCCGGGGCTCGAAGGCACGACGGGGATGATGGGCAAGCTCGGGATGCGCCCGCCGCGGCGGCACGCGCTGATGGCGGGCGCGGCCGAGGCCGGCGGCGGCGCGCTGCTCGCCCTCGGCGCGGCCACGCCGCTGGCCACCACGATGCTGACCAGCACGATGACCACGGCGATCCGCAAGGTGCACGCGCCGAAGGGACCGTGGATCACGCAGGGCGGCTGGGAGTACAACGCCGTGCTGATCGCGGCGCTGACCGCCCTGGCCGACCACGGCCCCGGCGCCGCATCGGTGGACTCCAGGGCGTTCCCGCGCCTGCACGGCCGCGGCTGGGCGCTCGCCTCGCTGCTCGGCGGCGTGGCCGGCTCGTTCATCGCGAGCTCTCCCCCGTTCAACCAGCCCGAGCCCGAGGACTTCGAGCGCACGAACCGGTTCGAGCGCAGCGAGGAGCGCGTCAGCGCAAACGCATGACGGCGATGCGCCGCGGCGCCGCGCGCTGCACGTACGCCGGGAAGCCCGGATAGACCTCGGTCGCGAGCGCCATCAGGCGCTCGCGCTCCGGGCCTTCGATCTCCTCCGCGCGCACCTCGCGCCCGTCGACCCACGCGCGCGGGTCGGCGCGCAGGTTGTGTACCCAGGCGGGATGGTGGGCCTGCCCGAAGTTCGAGCCCACCATCACGAGCCCGCCGTCCTCAGGGACGGCCAGGATCGGCGTCGTGATGCGGCGCCCGCTGTTCCGGCCGGTGGTCGTCAGCATCACCACCGGGATCCCCGACGCCCACGACGCCAGCGTCGCCCGCCCGCGGGTGGCGCGGTACACGACGCGGTCCAGGGGCGGCGCCGCGCGGGCGAACACGCGCGCGCCGGGAGCCGTCCCCGCGGCCCGCACGACCACCCGCTGGAACGCGTTGCGCTGCATCGCTGCACATCGTATGCGCCCTGACGCGAGCGACGCAGGGCGCGGCCCGGTGCGGACCAACTGCGGCGGGGTAGGCGGAGTGTGCAGTTAACCCCCGTATGCGGGATCAACTGCACACAGAGACCGCGGCGCCGATCCCGCTCCCTCGATGCTGCCCTTCGCGGGTGCGGCTACGCCGCGGCGGGCAGCGCGGCCACGTCGTCGAAGCGCCGGTAGACGCTCGAGCCGAGCCGCTCGATGTCGGCGCCGTACACGTGGATCGAGATCGTCAGGCCGCGGCCGCCGGCCTCGACGACGTGGATGTTCTCGGCCGGCGGGATCAGGGCCTCGACGTGGCCGGGGTGGGCGTCGATCGTCTCGACGGCGTGCAGGTACTCGCGGCCGTGATGCTCGACGAGCTGGTAGCGGGTCTCCTGCTCGACGCCGCGGTAGACGCCGACGACGCACCAGGAGACGTGGTCGTGGATCGGGGTCCGCTGGCCGGGCCGCCACACGAGCGCGACCACCGACAGCCGGCGGCACGACGACACGTGCAGCAGGTGCTGGCGGTAGCTGTCGATGCCCGGCAGCTGGTGCTCGGGCGCGAGCCAGCCGTCCTGCCGCAGCAGCCCGGCGAGCCGGTCCGCGATCGCCTGCGGATCGTCGATCAGCGCCTCGGCGTCGCGCACGAAGTCGGCGAAGGCAGGTGCGTGACTCATGTCACAAGGCTCCCAGAGGCCCCGGCGGCCGTCACGGGAGCAGCCCCGCCGAGCGGGGTGCGGATGTCCCTACCTCACGAGCAGGGCGGCGGCGCTGCCGTCGGGCGGCGGATCGTCGAGCCGGCCGGGCGAGTGGATCGGCTCTCTCGCCGCGGCGGCCCAGTCGACGACGGCCTTCGCCGGGTCCTTCGGATCGACGCAGACCGGCACCTCGGCGCCGGGCGCGGCGAGCCAGCCGGCGTAGAACGGGACCACGGTGTTGGACGCGGTCGCGGCGGCACCGTCGTCGAGCCGCAACGCGACGTCGAAGTTGTCGGTCACGCCGAACGCGCCGGTGCGGCGGCTGAGGCCGGTGATCGTCGCGCGGCGCGGCGTCCACTTCTTCAGGCGGCGCTCCTCTCCCCAGTCGACGGCCTTGTCGGTGATCCCCTCGGCCGGCGCCTTGCGGCGGCGCTTCTGCATCGGCTCGCTGCTGATCCCCCAGCGGGCGCACATGGCCGGCCAGTCGAGCACGACGGCGTCCCCGTCGTCGTGGCGGACGAGCACCTCGACGCCGAGTCGCAGCCGCGCGAGCGCGTGCATCGGCCCGCCCATCACCTGCACGCCCGCGACGTGCGTCCCGTTCGTGGTCGGGATCGCGACGGCGACGTAGCGCGACGTGGTGGAGTCGTCGAGCTTCTGCTCGAGGCCCACGATCGTGCCGCTGGCCGCCGCGCCCTTCTCCAGCGCGCGGTCGGCGCGCTTGAAGCCCGGGTCGGAGAACGTCGGGTCGATGATGTCGGGGGCGCGCCGGTTGAGCCAGCTCAGGAAACCCATGGCGCGCGATCGTATGGTGTCGGCGTGATCCCGACCATCCAGCTCAACGACGGCCACGCGATCCCGCAGCTCGGCTTCGGCGTCTTCAAGGTCGACCCCGACGAGACCGCCGCGGTCACGCGCCACGCGCTCGCCGCCGGCTACCGGCACATCGACACCGCCGAGATGTACGGGAACGAGCGCGGAGTCGGCGAAGCCATCCGCGACCTCCCGCGCGCGGAGGTCTACGTGACCAGCAAGCTCGACAACGGCGTGCACCGGCCCGACGACGCGCGCCGCGCCTTCGACCGGACACTCAGCGAGCTCGCGACCGACTACGTCGACCTGTTCCTGATCCACTGGCCGCTGCCGACCCTTTACGACGGCGACTACGTCTCCACCTGGAAGGTGCTCGAGGAGTTCAAGGCCGACGGCCGCGCGCGCTCGATCGGGGTCTCCAACTTCCAGGTCGCCCACCTCGAGCGGCTCGCCGCCGCGGCCGACGTCGTCCCGGCCGTCAACCAGATCGAGCTGCACCCGTACCTGCTCAACGACGAGGTCCGCGCGCACGGCGAGGCGCACGGGATCGCCACCGAGGCGTGGTCGCCGATCGCCAAGGGCCGGGTGCTCGACGACCCGGTGATCGTGGCGATCGCCGCGGCGGTCGACCGCACGCCGGCGCAGGTCGTGCTCCGCTGGCACATCCAGCGCGGGAGCATCGTCTTCCCGAAGTCGACGTCGCCGGAGCGGATGCGCGAGAACCTCGCGCTGTTCGACTTCGAGCTCGCGCCCGAGCAGATGGAACAGATCGCGTCGCTCGACCGCGGCGAGGCCGGCCGCACCGGCCCGAACCCCGACACCTTCGATCGGGTCTGAAAGTCAGGGTCGCCCACCGATTGACAGGGCGGCGCCCGCGATGAGAGGGTCGCGGCCGCTCATGCGCGTCATCGTGATCGCTCTCGCTGCCTTCGCACTGCTCTCGCCGGCGGCGTCCGCCAAGCCCGCGCTGTGCACGCCGGACGCGATCCAGCAGGCGCTGATCGCCGCCGGCAGGCTCACGCAGGACGACATCGACGGCGGCGAGGTCGTCGACCTGATCCGCTGCGGCGACGTCACCGCGGACGGCGACACGGACGCCCTGTTCACGGTCGCCAGCGGCGGGACCGCGGGCGACACGCGCTTCGGCGTCATCCAGGGTCGTGCCGACGGGACCGCCCGCCGCGTCGTCCTGTGGCGCTCCGGCTACAAGCTCGGCATCTCGCGCCGCACCAAGCGGGCATTCGAGATCATCCAGCCGCACTACAGGAAGGGCGAGCCGAACTGCTGCCCGAGCTCGTTCCGGATCCGCCGCTACACGTGGACCGGCCACCACTTCAAGGCCGCCCACAAGCTCAAGGCGCGCAAGACCGCGCCGCACCGCTTCTACAAGCCGTAGAGCACGGCGACGGCGCCGGCCGGGCCGCTCGCCCAGCACGTGCCCCGCACGCAGTCGACGGCGTCGTACGCGGCCGTGTCGAACCCGGTCCAGTGCCGCGCACCGTCGTAGGAGACGTCGGACCCGTTCGGGCCGACCGCGATCAGCGTCGCGCGCGACCCGCTCACCCAGTCGACGCCGGAGCGGTAGCCCGAAAGGTCGCCGCCGCCCTGCCAGTGATCGCCGTCGCGGGTGAAGCCGGACGCGTCGGCGCCGTTGTCGGGCGCGGTGAAGTCGCCGCCGACCATGACGCCCTCGTGCGGGTTGCGGAACGCGAGCGAGAACACGCCGCCGGCGTCCGCGGCCGGGATCGGCGCGGTGGTCGCCTTCCAGGTCAGGCCGCCGTCGCGCGAGTGGAACACCCGCGCCGCGCTGCCGCCGCTGGCGAACCAGGCGTCGCGCCTGCCGCTCGTCACCAGGCACGTGCCGCTGGCGGCGAAGCCGAACTCGCCGTCGACGGCGGGCGGCATCCCGTCCGTCGGCAGCACGTGCCAGCTCCGGCCGGAGTCGTCGGTCGCCGCGATGCGGAACTTGCCGTCGACGGGGTCGCTCATCGCCAGGCCGCGCCGGCCGCCCTCGAAGAAGTCCATGCAGTCGTAGAACGCATTCGCGTCGTCGTTGACGAACGCGAGCTGCCAGTGCCGCCCGCCGTCGGTCGTGCGGTAGATCCGCGAGGCGTCGCCGTTGCCGATCGACAGCACGCTCGCGCGCCGGGCGCTCTCGGCCTCGACGTCGCGGAACAGCAGCCCAGCGCTGTCGGGCGGGGAGACGTCCTTCCACGTCCGGCCGCCGTCGGTCGTGCGCAGCACCTCGCCGGCGCTGCCGCCGACCCAGGCGGTCCGCTTGTCGACGGCGTCGAGCCCGCGGTACTGCTGGTCGGACCCGGTGGGCACCGGCTTCCAGTGCGGCGCCTTGCGGTGGTGGGCGGCGGCGGTCGCGGGCAACGCGAACACGGCGACGAGGATCACGGCGACAACCCGGCTCATCGCTGTGCTGCCTGCCCGCCCCTGCCGGGCACGAAACGGCGCGATTCAATCATCGCCATGCATGTGACTTCGGCGGACGGCACGAAGGTGGCGGTGCGGCGGATCGGCTCCGGCCCACCGGTCGTGATGCTGCACGGCTCGGGCGGCGGGCTGCACTCGTGGGAGGAGGTCGGCGCGCGGCTGGCCGGCGAGTACGCGGTGTGGCTGGTCGCGCGGCGCGGCTACGCGCCCAGCGACGTGCCCGGCGGTCCCAAGTCGTTCGACGACGACGTCGCCGACGTGCGGGCGGTGCTGGCGGCCGCCGGCGAAGGCGCCCACCTGGTCGGCTCCTCGTACGGCGCCACGGTCGCGCTGCATGCCGCCGCAGCCCTCCCGCTGCGATCGGTGAGCCTGTACGAGCCGCCGCTGTTCGCGGCCGGCCCGCGGTTGCAGCCGACCCTCTCCCAGTACCGGGAGCGGCTCGCCGAGGGCGACGCGGCGGGCGCCACGCTGCTGTTCCTCGAACAGGTGGCCCAGGTGCCGCCCGCGCTGCTCGCCGCGCTGGGCGGCGCCGAGACCGACCCGGACGAGGCGGTCGGCTCGCTGCACGATCTCGAGGCGCTGGCCGCCGACACCGAGGACCTGGACCGCTGGTCGGCGATCGCGCTGCCGGTCCTGCTGATGCAGGGCGCCGCCACGTGGGATCCGATGCCCGCCACGATAGACCGCCTGGCGCGGGCGCTGCCCAACGCCGGGCGCGTGATCTGGCCCGGCCAGATGCACTTCGCCACCAGCACCGCTCCCGACCTCGTCGCCGACACGCTGCAGCGCTTTCTCAGGGGAATCGCCCCGGAGAGCGGCCCGGCGTTGTAGGGTCCGCCATCAGTTCCAGCAGGTCCAGAGGGGGGTCCAATGAGGAAGTACTTCGCCGGTGCAGCCGTCGTGGCGTTGAGCGCGGCTGCGCTGATGTTGGTGTCAACCGGCGCCGGCGCGGCGGCCGGCGGCACCGAGCAGCAATACGTCGTCCTGTACGCGAAGGGCGCTTCGACGAGCGCCGCACACGCAGCGATCGCCGCTGCGGGCGGCAAGGTGCTCAAGGAGAACAGCGAGGTCGGCGTGGCCACCGTGGCCTCGACGAACTCGAACTTCGCCGCCAAGGCCAACGCCGCGGGCGCCATCGACGGCGTCGCGCAGAACCGCGTGATCGGGCGCGCACCGGCCGATCGCATCGCCAGCGGTGAGATCAAGAAGTTCGACGCGGCGACGGCCGACCTGAGGGGCGCGAAGGGCTCGCACCATTCGGGCCACGGCGGCAAGGGCGAAGAGCCCCTGGCCGACCTGCAGTGGGACATGAAGCAGATCGGCGCCACGGCGTCCGGCTCACAGAGGTACGAGCAGGGCAAGGGCGTGCGGGTCGGCATCATCGACACGGGCGTCGACGGCAGCCACCCGGACATCGCCCCGAACTTCGACCGGAAGCTGAGCCGCAACTTCACGACCGACATCCCGGTCGACGCGAACGGCGACGAGATCGACGGGCCGTGCGAGCACCCGAGCTGCAAGGACCCGGCGGACGAGGACGACGACGGCCACGGCACGCACGTGGCGTCCGAGATCGCCTCGCCGGTCAACGAACTCGGGATCGCCGGCGTGGCGCCCAAGGCCACGATCGTCAACCTGCGCGCCGGCCAGGACTCCGGCTACTTCTTCCTGCAGCCGTCGGTCGACGCTCTGACGTACGCGGGCGACCACGGCATCGACGTCGTGAACATGAGCTACTACGTCGATCCGTGGCTGTTCAACTGCGTCAACAACCCCGCCGACTCGCCGGCGGATCAGCTGGAGCAGCGCACGATCATCACCGCGATGCAGCGGGCGCTGAACTACGCCTACCACCACGGCGTCACGCTGGTCTCCGCGGCGGGGAACGGCGCGACCGACTACACGAAGACGATCATCGACGACTCGAGCCCCGACTTCGCCAGCGAGCCCGGCGAGACGGCGTACGAGCGGACGATCCCGCCGGAGTGCATCTCGATGCCGTCCGAGGGCAAGCACGTGCTCTCGATCAGCAGCACCGGCATCTCGAAGCGCAAGGCGTACTACTCCGACTACGGCAACGGCTACGTCGACCTGTCGGCGCCCGGCGGCGACGTCTACGACACGCCCGACAACACCCGGGACATCACGAAGGCGATCCTGGCCGCGTACCCCCAGCATCTCGCCGAGGAGGCCGGCCAGCTGAATCCCGACGGGACGCCGAACACACCCAACGTCGTGCGCGACTGCCGGGGTGGTACCTGCGCCTACTACCAGTGGCTGCAGGGCACGTCGATGGCGTCACCGCACGCGGTCGGTGTCGCGGCGCTGGCCATCGGCCGCTGGGGCCTGAGGACCCGCCACGGCGGCAGGTTCCTGTTCCCGGACGCCACGGAGTTCCTCCTGCGTCGATCGGCGACCGACACCCCGTGCCCGACGCCGCCGGCGTTCACCTACACCCGGCACCTGCCGACCGGGGTGACCGTCACCGACACGCACACGTGCGAAGGCACGGCCCGCAACAACGGGTTCTACGGCGACGGCATCGTGAACGCGTTGAAGGTCTCGAGAGGGTTCTAGGAACGACGGAGGGCCGCCCATCGGGCGGCCCTCCACGTACCCCGGAACTCTCGCGGCGCTACTTGATCGCGTCGTAGACCTTGAACATCGGCATGTACATCGCGACCACGATGAAGCCGACGATGCCGCCGACGAGCACGATCATCACCGGCTCGAGGATCGAGGTCAGTGCCTTGATCGCGGCGGCCACCTCGTCCTCGTAGAAGTCGGCGACCTTGGTCAGCATCGTGTCCAGGTTGCCGGTCTCCTCACCGACGGCGATCATCTGCGCGACCATCGCCGGGAAGATCGCCGTGTCCTTGAGCGGAGCGGCGATCGAGCCACCGGACTTGACGGATTCGATGACCGCGTCCATCGCGTCCTCGAGCACCGCGTTGCCGGCGGTCTGACCGGTCACCTCGATCGCCTGCATGATCGGCACACCGGCCGAGTACATGGCGGAGAAGGTGCGCGACCAGCGCGCGAGCGCGATCTTCTGGACCGTGTTGCCGATCTTGAACGGGATTCGCAGGCGGAAGCGATCCCACTGCGGGCGACCCCATTCGGACTTGCGCCACTTGCGGAAGCCGACGAAGCCGCCGACGGCCACGGCGATGAGGATGTACCAGCGGCTCGTCACCGCGTTGGACATGCCGACCGTGAACTTGGTGATCATCGGCAGCTCGCCGCCGAAGTCCTTGAAGACGCCGACGAAGACCGGGACGATGAACGCGATCAGGCCGATCAGCACGGCCAGGGCGAAGGTCAGCACGACGGTCGGGTAGGCCATCGCCGACTTCACCTGACGACGCAGGGAGTCGTCCTTCTCGAGCTGGTCGGAGACGCGTTCGAGCGACTGCTCGAGCACGCCCCCTGCCTCGCCGGCGCGCACCATGGCGACGTACAGCGGGTTGAAGATCTTGGGGTGCTTGCCGAGCGCCTCCGAGAACGACAGGCCGGCCTCGATGTCCTCGCGGACGGCGCCGATGGTCTCGCGCAGCAGCTGGTTCTCGATCTGCTCCTCGAGCACGTAGAACGCGCGCAGGAGCGTCATGCCGGAGGAGATCATGGTCGCCAGCTGGCGGGTCATGATCGTCAGCTCGTTGGGCTTGACCCGCTTGATCAGCTTGATCTCCATCTGGAGACCGGTCTTCTTCTCCTTCAGGTCCATGACCGTGAGGCCACGGGCCTTGAGCTCCTCGACGACCGCGTCCTTGCCGGCGCCGACGATCTCGCCCGCGGACGGGATGCCGGAGGCGTCGACCGCCTTGTAGCTGAAGGTCGCCGCGGCCATTACGCAGCCACCGCCGACGGGGGCGCGGAGGTCGTGTTCGGCGCGACGGGCTGGATGCCGCCGGACTGGACGAGCTTGCGCATCTCGGCGGGCTCGGTCGCGCGCGTCTCGCCGACCGCCATCGTGATCACGTTCTCGCGGACGAGGCCGGCGAGCGAGGAGTCCATCGTCTGCATGCCGTGCTGGCCGCCGGTCTGGATCAGCGAGTAGATCTGGTGCGTCTTGCCCTCGCGGATCAGGTTGCGGACACCCGGGGTCGGCACGAGCACCTCGGCCGCGACCGCGCGGCCCTGGCCGTCGGCCGTCGGGAGCAGCGTCTGCGTGACGACGCCCTGGAGGCCGATCGCGAGCTGCGCGCGGACCTGGCCCTGCTGGGCGGGCGGGAAGACGTCGATGATCCGGTCGATCGTCTGCGGCGCGTCCTGCGTGTGGAGCGTCGCGAAGACGAGGTGGCCGGTCTCGGCCGCGGTCAGCGCGGTCCCGATCGTCTCCATGTCGCGCATCTCGCCGACGAGGATTACGTCGGGGTCCTGGCGCAGCGCGGCCTTCAGGGCCAGGGCGAACGACGGCGCGTCGGCGCCCAGCTCGCGCTGGTTGACGATGCAGCGCTTGTGCGAGTGGAGGAACTCGATCGGGTCCTCGATGGTCATGATGTGCTCGTCGCGCGTCTCGTTGATCTCGTTGATCAGCGACGCGAGCGTCGTCGACTTGCCGGAGCCGGTCGGACCGGTCACGAGCACGATCCCGCGCGGCTTCCTGGAGAAGCTGCGGACCACCGACGGCAGGCCGAGCTTCTCGATCGGCACGGTCTCGGTCGGGATCAGACGGAAGGCGGCGCCGATGGTGCCGCGCTGGAAGTAGGTGTTGACGCGGTAGCGGCCGACGCCGGGGATCGAGTACGCGAAGTCGAGCTGCCAGTCGGTCTCGAGACGCTGGCGCTGCGAGTTGTTGAGGATCGCGTAGACGATCTCGCGGGTGTCGGTCGGCGTCAGGGCCGGCAGCCCGTCGATCGCGACGAGCGAGCCGCGGATGCGGAGCATCGGCGGCGCGCCGGCGGTGATGTGCAGGTCGGACGCCTTGTTCTTGACGACCGCAAGGAGGATCTCGGCAAAGTCCAGGCTCACGAGCCTTTACATCGGCACCTGGGCGGTTGGGCCTATAGCGGGGTCTTCACCCCAGGCGAACCCCGGCTGGGTAGGGCAGCGGGATCGAGGCCCGCCAGGCTTCGCTGGCGCCTTTGTGCATCGTATAGGGAGCAAAAGGCGCCAGGGACCGCCGACAGCGGCGGCTCCCTCACCTCCCCACCCTGCCGCCGTTGAAGTTCGGACCCTCAGCGAGTACCGGCGACGCGCGCGATCTCGGCGATCGACGTCAGGCCGCGGCGGACCTTCTCGAGCCCGTCCTCGCGCAGCCGCATCATGCCCTCGTGGACGGCCGCGTGGGCGATCGTCTCGGCGGGCTCGCGGGCCACGGCGAGGGAGCGGATCGTGTCGCTCACCCACATCACCTCGTACAGGCCGATCCGGCCCTTGTAGCCGGAGCCGCCGCAGCGGGCGCAGCCGACCGGCTCGTAGGCCTCGAGGTCGAGGCCGACGTTGAAGCCGTTCGCGCGCATGACCTCGGACTTGATCGTCGTGCGGCGCTTGCACTCCTCGCACAGCAGCCGCGCGAGCCGCTGGGCGACCACGCAGTCGACCGCCGAGCCGACCAGGAACGGCTCGATCCCCATCTCGATCAGACGGGTGACGGCGCCAGGAGCGTCGTTGGTATGCAGAGTCGAGAGCACGAGGTGGCCCGTCAACGCCGCCTCGATGGCGATCTGGGCCGTCTCGCGGTCGCGGATCTCGCCGACCATGATGATGTCCGGGTCGGCACGCATCATCGAGCGCAGGCCGCCGGCGAACGTGAGGCCCGCCTTGTTGTTGACCTGGACCTGAGTGATGCCGTCGAGCTGGTACTCGACCGGGTCCTCGATCGTGATGATGTTCTTCTCGATCGTGTTCAGCTGGTTCAGCGCGCCGTACAGCGACGTCGACTTGCCCGAGCCGGTCGGGCCGGTGACGAGCACGGCGCCGTGGGCCTGCGAGAAGGCCTTCGTGAACCGCTCCAGAGCCTGCGGGAGCATGCCGAGCTCCTCGAGCTCGATCATGACCTTGCTCTGGTCGAGGATTCGCATGACGACGTTCTCGCCGTACGCGCACGGCAGGGTCGCGACACGCAGGTCGATCGGCTTGCTCGGAGACCTCGAGCGAGATGCGGCCGTCCTGCGGGATGCGTCGCTCGGCGATGTCGAGGTCGGAGAGGATCTTCACGCGCGAGACGACGGCGGGCACGGCGCTGCCCGGGATCACGGCCGCCTCGGTGAGCACGCCGTCGATCCGGTAGCGGACGCGCATGTCCTCGTCGCCGGGCTCGAAGTGGATGTCGGACGAGCCGCGCTCGACGGCCTCCTTGATCACCCGGTGCACGAGCTGGATGACCGAGGCGTCCTCGCCGGAGGCGCCGAAGTTGATCGGCGCGTTGTCGCGCAGGTCGTACAGCGGGCCGGCGGGCGCCATGGGCTGCGGCGGCGCGGACGGGTCGATGTCGTCGGCCGAGTCGTCCTCGATCGGCGCGGTGGCGCCGTTGCCGAAGTCGGGGTCCTCCATGCGATCGACGAGCGCGTCGATGTCGGGCGGGGAGGCGACCGCGGGGCGCACCTCGTAGCCGGTCATGACCGCGATGTCGTCCTGCGCGAGGACGTTGGCGGGGTCCGACATGGCGACCAGCAACGTCCGGTCACCGGAGAACGACACCGGGACGGCCTGGTAGCGGCGGGCGGCGGCGGGAGTGACGAGCTTGGCGGCGTCAGGGTCGACGCGGTAGATGCCGAGGTCGATGTGGTCGAGGCCGAAGCGCTCGGCCACCGCGCGCGCGAGCTGCTCCTCGGTGATGGCGCCGTCGGCGACGAGCAGCCGCTCGGGGAGCGAGCCGCCCTCCTCGGCACGTTGGATCGCGTGGTCGACCGTCGGCTGGTCGACGAACCCGAGGTCGGCGATGACGTCCGTCAGCATGCGGCCCGAGCCACCGCGCCGTGACGGCGTGGTGATCCCGTTGCCCTTCTTCTTGGTAGGTGCCCCTTGTGCTGGCGGATTCATGTCTAGGCGATGGTGGTGGCGGCCACCCGCATCGCCTCACGGGGAGCCTCCAGGCCGGTCCAGCGCTCGAACGACGCAGCACCTTGAGCGACAAGGATCTCCAGGCCGTCGATCACGCCCGCTCCTCGTGTTCTTGCCGCTTCGAGGAGGTGCGTCCCGCCGGCCCGGTACACCATGTCGACTACCAGGCTTCCGGCACCCAATTCATCGGCCCGGATCGGAAGTGCCTTGAACGTGGCCCCCGGGTCGTTGAGGCCGACGGACGTGCAATTGACCACGATGTCGGCCATCTCCGGAGCCTCGACGGCGCGCACGCCGAGCTGCGCGGCGAGCGCGACGGCGCGTTCCGGCGTCCGGTTCCAGATCGCCACCTCAGCCGCCCCGGCGCCCTTCAGCGCCCACGCGGCGGCCCTGCCGGCGCCGCCCGCTCCGAGGATCAGGACGGTCTTCCCGGCGGGCGAGACTGGAAGCGCGGCCAGCAGTCCAGGAGCGTCCGTGTTGTCGGCGACGATCACCCCGTCCTCGAACGTCAGCGTGTTCGCGGCGCCGATCGCCCGCGCCGCCTCGGACGCCTGGTCGGCGACCGCCAGCGCGGCGTGCTTGTGCGGGATCGTCACGTTGACGCCGCGAAAGCCGGCCGCCGGCAGCGCCCGCACGGTCTCCGCGAACAGCTCCGGCGGCAGCGGCAGGCGCAGGTAGCGCCAGTCGTCGAGGCCCGCGGCCGCGAGCGCCGCGTTGTGCATCTGCGGCGAGCGCGAGTGCGCGACCGGCCAGCCGCAGACCCCCAGGTAGATCAAGGCCTGGATGCCTGGTAGCGCGCGTTGTCGCGCTCGAACTGCGCGTTGTTGGTCGAGAACGCGTGCGCGCCGCTCTTGCCCGGCTTGCGGACGAAGAACAGGTACTTGGTCTTGGCGGGGTGCGCCGCCGCCTTCATCGACTTCAGGCCGGGGTTGCCGATCGGCGTCGGCGGCAGGCCGCGGCGCAGGCGCGAGTTGTACGGGTTGTCGTCGTCGAGCTCGGAGACTGCGGATCGGCCGCGTCCAGTTGTTGGTGTGGTAGCGGATCGTGGCGTCGATCCCCAGCGGCATGCCCTCGTGCAGCCGGTTGTAGATCACCGACGCGATCAGCGGCCGCTCCTTCGTCCAGCTGGGCCTCGCGCTCGACCAGCGAGGCGATGATCAGCACGTCGTAGCGCGTGAGGTTCTTGTGCTTGGCGTACGCCATGTCGACGCCGCCGAAGTTGTCCTTGAAGGCGGAGAGCTGCTTGGCGACGAGGTTCTTGACCGGCGCGCCCTCGAGCAGCGTGTAGGTGGCCGGGAACATGAAGCCCTCGGCCGTCTTGGTGCCCTTCGGGGCGCCGAGCTTGCGGATCGCGCGCAGCGTCGCGGGCGAGTTGGCGGCCTTGGCGTAGCTGCCGGTGAACGACGCCTTGTCGATCTTCGGCGCCTCCTCGCGGATCGACGGGCCCTCGGGGATCGTGACGTTCGTCGTCGGGACGACCTTGACCTTCGGCCCCTTGGTCAGCGCGTCGATCGCGGCGCCGTTGCTCATCCCCTTCTGCAGCGTGTAGCTGCCGGGCCGCATGCCGCCGCGGCGGCCGGTGACCGTGGCGTTGAGGACGAACCAGCGACTGCTGTCGACCACGCCCTTGGCCTCGAGGATGTCGCCGATCTGGCCGGCGTCGGCGCCGGCCGGGATCTTCACCCTGACCGCGCCGCTGGCGTCGCCGTGGAACGGCTGGAACGTGGCGTTGATCGCGTACAGCGCGAAGCCGATCGCCGCGAGCGCGAGCACGGCGAGGATGCGCCGGCCCCAGTGGCGGTTGCGTTGGCGCGGCGGGCGGCGCGGCGCCGGGCGGCGGCCGGCCGGGACGCGGCGCGGCGAGGGCGGCGGCGGCGACGGTGGCGCCTCGTCGGGAGGGAGGTCTTGCACGGCCGGTGCGACCGTACCGGCCTTACGCGCCGCCCGCTCGGCGCGGGCGCGCTCGCGGTCCTCTGCCGACCGCTCCATCAGCTGGTGTGCCGTTCCTCAGCTTCCAGCAGCAGGTGGAGCGGACGACCGTCCTCGCCCGGCACCGCCTTGAGGGTGCCGACGACCGGGACCATGAGGCCCTGGCCGTGCATGTACGTGGACTGTACGGTCACTGACTCGATCTCCCCCGATGCAAGCTGACGCAGCTGCTCCTGCTGCTGCTGGTACCCGGCACGGTCGTGCGGCGACGGCCAGGCGGCCTTCGCAAACGCGTGCTCCTGGTACCCCACCAGTCTTGCAAACGCGGGGTTGAGTTCGCGGAACCGGCCGTCGAGGGCCAGGATCGCGAGCGGCTGTGAGACGTCGTCGAAGCCGTGGCGCGGCTCGCGCTGGCTCGCCTCGCTCTTGCGCCGCAGGTCCTGCGCCGGCGTGTTCGGGCGGCCCAGCCTGGGCGCCGCGGCGACCGGCGTGCCGCCGCGGGCCGCGGCGAGCAGCTGCTGGAAGACCTCGGTGACGCCGGAGTTGCTGTCGGCCGTGCTCTGCTGGACGGCGCGCTTGGCCTGCTCGGCCTCGCGGCGGGCGATGACGGCGGCCTGGCCGGCGGAGGTGAGCCCGGCCTTGACGTCCTCGAGCGTCTTGAGGGCGTAGGTGAGCTCGGCCTGCATCGCCTCGACGCGGCGGTCGCCGGACTCGGCGGCGGCGCGGGCGGCGGCCGCATCGTCGCTGACGGCCTTGGACTGCTCGCGGACGGCCTCGATGTCGCTGCGGATCGCGTCGAGGCCGTCGCGGGCCTCCTCGGCGATGCGGCGGACGGCGGCCAGCTCGCTGCGCAGCTCGGTGCCCTGGGCCTCGAGCGCGCGCGGACGATGCCTGCCCGGCCTCGACGAGGTCCTTGCCGAGGCGCTCGACGCGGCCGCCGATCGCCTCCAGGCGCTCGGTGCCGGCGGTGACGTCGCCGCGCAGCGCGGTCGTCTTGGTCGCGATCTCGGCGAGCCGCTCGGCGGTCTTCTCGCCCGCGGTCCTGGCCTCGGCCGCCTCGGTCTTCGCGGCGGCGGCGTCCGCCTGGGCGGCGTCGGCGGCGCCGGCGGCCTTCTCGACGTCGGCGCCGAGGGCGCTGACGCGCTCCTCGCCGGCGTCGAGGTCGCGGCGCAGCGCGCCGGTCTCCTCGCGCGCCTTGGCGGCGTCGTCACGGGCGGCGGTGGCGGCCTCGCCGGCGGCGGCGGCCTGCTCGCGGGCGCCGAGCGCCTCCTGGCGGGCGTGCTCGCCCTGCGAGCGGGCGGCCTCGAGCTCGCCGCCGAGGCGGGCGACGGCGGCGCGCAGCTCGTCGGTGTCGGTGCGGGTGCCGGCGGCGGCCTCCTGGGCGGCCTGGGCGATGCCGGACAGCTCGTCGAGGCGCTCGCGCAGCGCGCGGACGTCGGACAGGACGCTGCCGGCGCCCCGGTCGACCTCGTCGAGGCGCTCCTGAAGATCGGTGACCGCGGCGGTGCTCTCCTGCGCGGTGGCGGCCTGTGCGGCGATCTCGCCGAGGCGGGCGTCGAGCGCCTCGCGGCCGGCGGCCAGCTCGTCGACGCGGCCGGCGACCTCGTCGATCCGCCCGACGCGCTCCGCGGCGGCGCGCGCCTCGGCGGCGGCCTCGTCGGCGCGGGCGGCGACGGCGTCGATCTCGGAGATGCGGGCGGTGGCGGCTTCGACGGCGTCGATCCGCGCGGCGGCGGCATGCGCGGACTCGGCGGCCGCGCGGGTCTCGCCGCGCAGCTCGTCGGTCGCGGACGCGAGCTCCGCACGCACGGCCTCGGCGGCGGCGCGGGCCTCGTCGCCGCTCAGCCGGACGTCGGCGCGCAGCTCGTCGGCATTCGCGGCGGCGCGCTCGGCCTCGGCGCGGACGGCTTGGACCTCGCCGCGGACGGCCTCGGCGGCACCGCGGGCCTCGTCGGCGACGCGGGCGAGCTCGCCACGGACGTTGTCGATCTCGGCCAGCCGGGCGTCAGTGTGGCCCTGCAGCTCCTCGATGCGGCGGGTGATCGCGTCGCCGGCCTCGGTCAGCTCGTCGAGCCGGCGCGACGTGGAATCGGCCGAGGCGGCGATGTCGGCCATCCGCATGCGCATCGCCTGCTCGGCGGTGCGCAGGATGTCGACCTGGCTGCCCATCTGGTCGACGACGTCACGCTCGACGACCTGGTCGGCGGGGATGCTCGGCTGCTCGTTGCGCTCCTCGAGCGAGCGGCGCAGCTCCTCGACCTGGGCGGTCGTGCGCTCGCCGGCGGCGCGGAACTCGTCGCGCTCGCGGCGGGCCTCGTCGAGCCAGGTGCGGACCTGCTCCTGCTGGCGGCGCAGGTCCTCGAGCCGATCGACCGACGCGGCGGTCTCGCGCAGCTCGGCCAGCTCGGTGCGCAGGGCGTCGACGTCGACGACGCCGGCCCGCAGCTCGTCGAGCTCGGCTCGCAGCGACTGCGCCTCGGCGGCGCCGGCGCGCAGGGTGTCGATCTCGCTGCGCAGGATGGACAGCTCGGAGGCGCCCTCGCGCAGCGCGGCGATCTCGGAGCGCAGGGCGTCGAGCTCGGCGGAGTCGGTCGCAGAGTCCAGCCGCGTCTCCAGCGCCTCCAGGCGGCCCGCGGTGTGCTGCAGAGCGTCGAGACGGGCGCGCAGCGCGTCGAGCTCGGAGGCGTCGGTCGCGCCGGCGATCCGCGTCTCGAGCGCGTCGAGGCGGCCGGCGGCGCTCTGGAGGGCGTCGAGGCGGGCGCCGAGGTCGGCGGGGATCGCGGCGACCTGCTCGCGCAGCGGCTCGATGTCGGGCACGCCGCCGCGCAGCGCGTCGACCTGCTCGCGCAGGCCGGTGAGGTCGGAGGCGGTCGCCTGCAGGGCGGCGAGCTCCGCGCGGAACCCGTCGAGGTCGCCGCTTCCGGTCTGCAGGGCGTCGAGCTCGTGGCGCAGCGCGGTGATCTCCGAGCGCAGCGACTCGACCGGCGCCAGCTCGGCGCGCATGACGTCCATGCGGGCGCGGGTGGCCTCGGCGTCGCGGGCCAGCTCTTCGAGGCGGCGGCGATCCTCCCCGGCCTCGGCGCGCTCGACGGTGACGGCGGTGAGCTGCTCGCGCAGGGCGTCGGCCTCGCGCTGGACGGTCTCGACGCGCTGCAGGGCGGCGGCAAGCTCGGCGCGGGCGGCCTCGGTCTCGCGAGCACGGTCGCGCTCGAGGCGCTCGATCGTGGCGGCGAGCTCGGCCTTGGCGGCCTGGGCGGCCTCCTCGTGCTCGGCGCGGACCTGCTCGAGCTGAGTGACCAGCTCGCCGCTCGCGACGTCGCCGGCGGCGGTGCGGCCGCGCTCGGCCTCGGCCAGGCGGGTCTCGATCAGCGTGCGGGCCTCGTCGGCGTGGCGGGCGGCCTCGGAGATGGCCTCGTCGGCCTTGCGCTGGGCCTCGGCGACGGCGGTGGCCAGGCGGGCGTCGGCGGCGGCGGACGACTCCGCGCGCTGGCGCTCCAGGCGGTCCAGGCGGCCGACGAGCTCGAGGCGGGCGGCCTCGGCAGCCTCGAACGCGCGGGCACGGTCCTGCGCGGCCTGCTCGGCGTCCAGCTTGGCGCGCTCGAGGCGGTCCAGGCGGGCGAGCAGCTCGCGGAGCTGGCCCTCGTCGACGCCCCCGGTGGGCGCGGTGGCGAGGACCCGGTTCATCTCAGCGCGCAGGGACTGGGCCTCGCGCTCGGCGGCGTCGACGCGGCGCTCGGCGCTCTGGCGGGCCTCCTCGAGCTGGCCGGGGAGGCCGAGGGCGACGCGCTCGAGCTCGTCGATGCGCTCCATCGCCGACAGCAGGCGCGCCACCACGGCGGCGGCGTCGTCGAGCTCGGCGACCGAGTTGCCCTGGATGCCCGGGTCGAGGTTGGTCAGGCGCTCCTCGACCTCGGCGTCGGCAGCCGCCCTGGCGGCCTCGCGGCGCGCGAGCTCGGCCTCGACCCACGGCGTGGCCTTGAGCGGGCGGAAGACGACGAGCGTGCCGGCCGTGCGCCAGCCCTCCCAGGGCTGGGGCTCCGGCTCGAGCGCCTGGCGCAGCGCACGGACGACGACGGGGTGCTGCGCGCGCATGCGCTGCAGCATCAGGTTCATCGGGAGCTCGAAGCCGAGGTCCTCGAGGAAGAGCGAGAAGTCGAAGCCCTCGTCGAGCTTGACGGGGACGAAGACGGCCTCCATCGGGAAGGTCGACCCGTCGGCCTGCTGGCCGGAGACCTCGATGCGGCCGGCAGCGGTCGGCGCCTCGCCGGCCTCCAGGAAGCGGCGCCACGACTCGGCGGCGGCCGGCACCGGGGCCTGGATCAGCGTGTCGAAGAACGACTGGCCGAGGATGTCCTCGGCGGGGCGTCCGAACAGCAGCTCAGCGGGCTCTGACCACTTGGAGACGGACCCCTGCCCGTCGGTCAGCACGAAGTAGCCGCCGACGATCTGGCGCAGGATCGTGTCCAGCGGATCGTCGGCCGCCGTCTCGGCAGCCGAGGCCAGCACCTCGTCGGTGGTTGGTCCAATGCTCGTGGTGGAGTCCACGATTCATCTATCGGCAGGAGGGCGCCGGACCCTCAGCCATTCGTCGAGAAGAATCGCCGCGGCGCGAGAATCCAGCGACGCCCCTCCCCCGACCTGCTGCGCCAGCGCCGTGGTGAATCGCTCGTCGTAGAGCTCCACCGGAACGGCCATGCGCTGGGCCAGGCGGTCAGCAAATTGACGCGCCTCGCGCGTCTGGGCGCTGTCGCCGCCGCGCAGGCTGACCGGCAGGCCCACCACAACGAGTTCGGCGCCGACCTCCTCGACGATCTCCACCACCCGCCTGAGGCCGTTCTTGGTGCCCGGTCTGAGCACCGGCTCGAGCGGGGTCGCGATCGTGCCGGTGGGATCGGAGACGGCGACGCCGCAGCGCGCCGCGCCGTAATCAAGCGCCAGAACTCGCAAGGGCGCGCTCGATCTCCTCGCGCGCGACCTTGAGGGCGTCCGGGAGCTTGTCCGGCTCGCGCCCGCCCGCCTGGGCCATGTTGTCCCGGCCGCCACCGCCGCCGCCGACGACCTGGGCCGCCACCTTGATGACCGCGCCGGCCTTCACGCCACGCTCGACCGCGCCCGGTGTCGCCGCCACCAGCAGCGTCGCGCGGCCGTCGCCGGGCGCGCCGAGGACGACGACGGCCGGGTCGCCGAGCTGGTTCTTGATCCGGTCGGCGATGTCGGGCAGCGCCTTGGGGTTGTCGACCTGCTTGATCTCGAACGCCGCCTTGACGCCGTCGAGGTCGACGCTCTCGAACGACGTGTCCACCGGCGCGCGCCTGCTGCGAGCGCTTCTCGAGCTCGCGGCGCTTGGCCTCGCGGTCGGCCGCGATCTCCGCCACCTGCTCGGGCGACGTGCGCAGCACGCGCGCCGTCTCCGCGAGCACGCGGTCGTGGCGGCGCAGCTCGTCGATCGCGACCTGGCCGGTGATCGCCTCGATCCGGCGCACGTTCGCCGCCGACGAGGTCTCGGTGGTGATCTTCAGCACGCCGATCACGCCGGTGCTGCGCACGTGCGTGCCGCCGCACAGCTCGCGCGACCAGTTGCCGTCGCCGATCTCGACCATCCGCACGACGTCGCCGTACTTCTCGCCGAACAGCGCCATCGCGCCGAGGCTGCGCGCCTCGTCGAGCGTCGTGGTGAGCGCGCGCACCGGATGGTCGGCGATCACCTGGGAGTTGACCATGTCCTCGACGTCGCGCAGCTCGTGCTCGGTCAGCGGCGCGCCGTGCGTGAAGTCGAAGCGCAGCTTGTCCGGCCCGACGTAGGAGCCCGCCTGGCGGACGTGGACGCCGAGCCGCTCGCGCAGCGCCGCGTGCAGGAGATGGGTGGCGGTGTGGTTGCGCTCGGTCAGGCGGCGGTCCGGGTCCACGCGCGCGATCACGCGCTCCCCCTCGTGCAGCTCGCCCTCGAGCGGTTCGAGCACGAGCGCCTGGTCGTCGCCGAGCCGCACGACGTCGACGACGCGCGCGCTGCAGTCGCCGTCCGCGCACTCGACCACGCCGTGGTCGGCCACCTGGCCGCCGCCGGTCGCGTAGAACGGCGACTCGACGAGCTTCGCCAGCACCTTGCCGTTCTCGCGCGCGAGGGCGCCGACCGCCGTCGCCTGCTCGAGCGTCTCGTAGCCGGTGAACGTGGTGGGGTCGCTGGACTCGGCGAACGCCTGGATCCGGTCGCGCTCGGCGTCGCGCCCGCCGCGGCCGGCGCTGGACCGCGCGCGGCGCCGCTGGTCCTCCATCAGCTCCTCGAAGCCCTGCTCGTCGACGCCGAGGCCCTGCTCGGCGGCCAGCTCCAGCGTGAGGTCGAACGGGAACCCGTAGGTGTCGTGGAGCAGGAACGCCTGGTCGGCGCCGATCCCCTCCTCCCCGTTCTCACGCGCGCGAGCGACGACGTCGGTGAGCAGCCGCATGCCCTGCTCGAGCGTGCGGTTGAACGCCTCCTCCTCGCGGCTGAGCCACATCTGGATCGTGTCGCGGTGCTCGTGGAGCTCGGGGTATGCGGACGCCATCAGCTCGTGGACGACATCGGCGAACCTGGGCAGGAACGCCTCCTCGACCCCGATCCGCCGCCCCTGGACGATCGCGCGGCGCATCAGGCGCCGGAGCACGTAGCCGCGCTCCTCGTTTGAGGGCACGACGCCGTCCGCGACCAGGAAGCTCATCCCCCGCGTGTGGTCGGCGAGGATGCGCAGCGCGCGGTCGGTCTCGAACGTCTCGCCGTACTTCTTGCCGCTCAGCTCCTCGCCGAGCGCGATCAGCGGCGCGAACTGGTCGGTCTCGAACACCGACTGCGTGCCCTGCAGGATCGACGCCATGCGGTTAAGCCCCAGGCCGGTGTCGATGTTCTTCGCCGGTAGCGGCGTGAGCGTGTTCACCGGGTTCTGGTCGAGCTGCATGAACACGAGGTTCCAGTACTCCAGGAAGCGCTCGTTCTCGCCGCCGGGCAGGTCGTCAGGACTGCCGAACTCCAAGCCCCGATCCAGGTACAGCTCGCTACAAGGGCCGCAAGGGCCGGTCGGCCCTGCCTGCCAGAAGTTCTCCGAGCGCGGGAGCTCGACGATGCGGTCGCGCGGCACGCCGATCTCCAGCCACGCCTCGATCGCCTCCTCGTCGGGCCCGAGGCCGAGCTCGTCGTCGCCCTCGAAGACGGTCGCCCAGATGCTCTCGGGTTCGAATCCGAAGCCCTCGATCGACAGCTCCCACGCGAACTCCGCCGCCTGCTGCTTGAAGTAGTCGCCGATCGAGAAGTTCCCGAGCATCTCGAAGAACGTGAGGTGCCGGAAGGTGGACCCGACGTTGTCGATGTCGACGGTCCGGAAGCACTTCTGGCAGGTCGTCAGCCGGATGTGCGGCGGCTTGTCCTGCCCCAGGAAATACGGCTTGAGCGGGTGCATTCCGGCGCTGATGAGCAGCGTCGACGGGTCGTACGCGGTCGGCACGAGCGACGCCGACGGCAGCCGCTTGTGATCGCGCGACTCGAAGAACTCCAGGAACCGCTGGCGGATCTCGTCCGAGGTCATGGGAGGATGCAGTCTAGGTGCAGCCGCCGCGCGTGACCGCCACCCGGATCGTCTACGAGAACCGCTGGATGCGGCTGCGCGAGGACTTGACCGAGCGGGCGGACGGGACCCCTGGGTTGTACGCGTGGGTGGAGAAGCCGCCGGCGGCGGTGATCGTCCCGGTCGACTCCGGGTTCGTGTGGCTGGTCGAGCAGCACCGGCACCCGATCGGCTCGCGCTTCTGGGAGCTGCCGCAGGGGGCGTGGGAGGACGATCCGTCGGCCCAGCCGGAGGACCTGGCGCGGGGCGAGCTCGCGGAGGAGACGGGGCTGCGCGCGGGGGCCATGGAGCACCTCGGCCGGCTGTTCTTCGCCTACGGGATCACCAACCAGCCGTTCGACGTCTGGCGGGCGTCCTCGCTGGTCGCGGGCGCGCAGGCTTTGGAGTCCACGGAGCACGATCTGCGCGTCGGACGTTTCGGGATCGACGAGCTCGAGGCGATGATCGCTTCCGGACAGGTACGCGATGCGGCTACCGTTGCCGCATGGCACCTGGCGACTCGAGTGGCGTAAAACCGTGGGTCGGCCGGGCCGAGCGCGACGACAAGATCATCGTCGGCGCGTTCATCGCCAGCGGGCTGATGCAGTTCGCCCTGCTGCCGCTGATCCCCGCGCTGGTCTCCTCCCACCCGGCGCTGCTCGAGTTCATCCGCGGCTCCACCGCCTCGATCATCAACATGGGCGCGCGCGCCCGGGTCGGCGAGACCTCGATCGTGCTCGCGGTGTTGCTGGGGATCCCGTCGCTGATGATGTTCGACTGGGCGTTCTGGTGGGCGGGACGCCGCTGGGGTGACCAGGTCTTCGTGTGGATGACCGGCGGCCCTGGGCCCCGCACCGAGAAGCGGCTCGCGCGGCTGCACCGCATGGAAGCCCGCTTCGGCCCGTTCGCCGTGGTCCTGGCCTACGTGCTCCCGGTCCCGTCCGCTCTGGTCTACGCCGCGGTCGGCGACGGCGGCATGCGGCTCTGGGTGTTCCTGGTGCTGGACTTCCTCGGCACGATGCTGTGGACGGCTCTGCTGGCCGGCGCCGGCTGGCTCGCGGGCCGGGCCGCCGTCGACGTCGCCAACACGATCGGCCACTACTCGCTCTGGGTCACGATCGCCTTGGTGGTCGGCGTCACGATCTGGAGCTCGCGTAACCGTCAGCCGCGCTGACTGCTTCTGGGCTCTGGCGTGGCCTTGGCGGTCCGCGGCATGCCCTCCCTCCGCACACTCGCTAGCGCTCGCGTCGAGCGCTCCGGGAGGCCATGCCGCGTCCCACCTCCCACACGCACCCGTTCACCAGCCGCACGCTCTGTGGCTGGTGGCCTGGAGGGCGGCACAGCATCGGTGGTCGTAGCTACGGGCTACCGAGAGAGTCGCGAATCGGAATGCCGAGCCCGGGTCAGCATCCATCGGCATCCGCCGGCGTGGGCGTTCCGGGCTCTGATTCAACGATTCGCTGCTTCGCGTGCCGGCTCGCAGTGCGACTAGACGCGACCCCAGCGTGGGATGAACCTCCGCCCGGGAGGCCGGCGGAAACCCTCCTGCGCCAGGGCGGAGTTCACGGCGACCAGCGCGATCTCGGACATGAGGTTGGCGGTGCTCAGGATGTTGACGCGACGCTTCGAGCGGCGTGCGCGCTCGCTTGCGGCGGGCGCCGCATGGTCGCCGTCCTCCAGCGGGACCGCGCCGCCCGGCGCCATCCGGGCGAAGCGCATCCCCTCGGCCGCCGTACCGAGCCCGGTGGCCGCGACGACCCCGACGAGCGCGTCCTTGGCATACGCCAGGCGTCGCTCGTCCTCCGAGAGCTTGCTGTTGGCCGACTCGCGCAGCCGCGCCCCGATCCAACCGCTCGCCACGGCCACCAGCGACAGCGAATTGATCACGCCGTACCGCCGCCACGCGGCGTTGACGACCTTGCCACGCTCGGCCTGGTCGGAGATCTCCGTCACGCTCGGGTGCATCGCCAGGCGGCCGAAGAGGTTGCCGCCCAGCAGACCGGCCAGCCCGATGTCATGCGCGGCGCGGCCGACCTTGCTCAGCGGGACCGATGGAGCGGGAACCGTGAAAGCCATGCCGCAAGGCTGCCCGCCGTCGCGTGCGAGCAAAACGGCCCGCCGCTTCGCGTGGAGTGCTCAACCGGCGGTCGCGCCGCCGTCCACGGGAAGCATCGCGCCCGTCACAAAGCGCGCGTCGTCGCTGAGCAGGAAGGCGACGAACGCAGCGACCTCGTCTGGGCCGGCAACCCTCCCGGTGGGGTTGGGCGCGGAGAGCGAGGCGCGGTCGACGTCCGGCCCGACGCCGAGCAGCTCGCGGTACAGCGGCGTGTCGACATTGCCGGTGACCAGAGCGTTGACGCGGATGCCGTCGCCGGCGTTGGCCAGCGCGGCGGCCCGGGTCAAGCCGACGACGCCGTGCTTGGCCGCCACGTATGCCGCCAGCCCGCCGATCCCGCTCGTCCCGGCGATCGAGGCGTTGTTGACCACCGCGCCGCCACCCGCGGCCAGCAGGGCCGGCAGCTGCGCTCGCAGGCAGTAGAAGACGCTGCTGAGGTTGAGCTCCAGCTCGGCGCTCCAGTCGGAGACGTCGATATCAGCCGGCCGGCCGGGCGCCACGACGCCGCCCACGTTGTTGAACGCACCGTCCAGCCTTCCGTAGCGGGCCACGGCGGTCTCGACGACCGTGACCGGGCCCTCCGGGTCGGTCATGTCGGCGGCCACGAACACCGCGTCCACCCCGGCCGTGCGCAACCTCGCCTCGACGGCGCGGCCGGCGTCCTCGCCGCGAGCGGTCAGAACGACGTCGGGCGCCCTCGGCACCAAGGCGTTCCGCCGCGGCGAGGCCGATACCCCGCGTCGCACCCGTGACCATCAGGACCTTGCCGTCGAGCCGTCTCGTGTCCATCGACACACCTTGACGACGCACCGCGAAGGCCGCGTGGCGGCTGTCGCCCCCCGGGCATGGGCGGCTCGAACTCGTCAGGGTGTGGGCGAACGGCGTGCTGGACGTCGATGCGCCAGCTCCTTGACCGGCTCGATGCATCGGAGTAGACCACGCATGAGCCGAAGAACGCGATGCACTCCCAGCACATGCGCGAGTGGGCCGCAGCTGGACTCCTCGCCGGTGTTCTGGCACTGGTTGGGTGCGGTTCCGACGAAGACGCGACGACCAGCGCCGCGGCGACCCGTACGCCGACGGCGACCGCGACGGTGGAGGCTGCCGCCTCGTTCCCCGAGGAGATGCGCGGCGAGTGGAAGCGCGTGATGAAGACCAAGGACTGGGGCACTGACGGCTACCCGCTCGGTGCGTGGCGCTTCAAGACCGACGGGAAAGGCGGAGTGAGCGTCTACATCCCGCGCACGTCCGCAGTCGACTTCACGACCAACTTCAAGGTGGATGGCGAGAACCTGGTGATCGACAGCATCCCGGTCTGTCCCGGCCAGACGGGCCGCTATGCGTGGCGGGCATCCGGCGAGAAGCTGACGCTCACGGTGGTCGACGACGGTGGCTGCAAGCCGGGCGCCGCGCTGTTCGGCGGCACGTGGACGCGCCGCCAGTAGCGCGGCCCCGATTGTCGGGAAAGAGTCGTCGGTGTGGAAAGCTCCGATGGGATGACGAGGCGCGCTGGGTGGTCGCGATCGGCCGTCCGCAGGAGGCATAAACGGACTCGCCACGCGCAGGCCAGCGCCACGGTGAAGCTGAACGCGGCGACCGCCAACCGTCCGTGCATCACGCCCTCCTCGCTCCGGCTGGTGCCCGCCGCGGGACGCCGCGAGCCTACCCGCCAGCCGCACCGCCGGCCAACTCGGCCCGGCGACCGTCCGGCGCTCCATCGCACCGCTCTCCGAGACCGGGCGCGACCTACTTCTTCCGGCGCGGCTTGGGGGTCGGCTGCTTGAGGCGGACCCAGAGCTGCGTGCCCCCGGTCTGACCGGGCACGTCCTTCACCTCGACGTAGGACTGCGCGCGCATGAGCTCGCCGAGCTTGGTGTGGCCGTAGTCGCGGGGATCGAACGCTGGATTCGTCTTGAGCAGCTGGGACCCGACCTCGCCGAGGTGGGACCAGCCGTCGTCCCTGGACGTGCCCCTGATGGCCGTCTCGAGGGCGGGTCTCAGCTTTGGCACCTCCGCTGGCGGCTCTTCGTCTTCCGATGCCGTACCCGCGGGCTGCACCGGCTCGGGGCCGAGCAGGTCGAGGTAGATGAACCGGTCGCAGGCCGTGACGAACGCCGTCGGCGTGTTGCGCCGCCCGATCCCGTACACGGTCTTCCCCGACTCGCGCAGCCGCGTCGCCAGCCGCGTGAAGTCGCTGTCGCTGGAGACGATGACGAAGCCCTCTAGGTTCCCGCCGTACAGCAGGTCCATCGCGTCGATGATGAGCGCGGAGTCGGTGGAGTTCTTGCCGCGCGTGTAGGCGAACTGCTGCATCGGCTGGATCGCGTGGTCCAGCAGCTCGGCCTTCCAGCCGCCGAGGTTGGGCGTCGTCCAGTCGCCGTACGCGCGCTTGACCGTCGGGGTGCCGTACGTGGCGACCTCGTCGAGCAGCGCCTTGGTCACGCTCGCGGTCGAGTTGTCCGCGTCGATGAGGACGGCGAGACGCGGTGCGGAGTCAGTGGGCACGACTGCATCCTCGCGCACGGAGCCGGTCCGTGCGCGAGGTGCTGACTCCCGCCAGGCCTACGCGGGATCGCAGTCGGAGGTGAGGATCGCGTTGTGCTCGTCGACGGCGTCGTTGTACGCCTTGACGAGGGGGTGCTCGCGCGTGAGCAGGCCGTTGTACCGACGGACCGCGGCCGCGGGCGCCCTGTGCTCGGGATACCGCTTCTCGAGCGTGTCCATCTTCTTGTGGACCTGCTGCAGCGTGATCTTGACCCGGCCCGCGCGGATGTCGATCGGCTCGAACTTGGCCTGGGTGCCGTCCGGACACGAGAACGTCTGGCCTCCGTCGCCCTCGATCGTGACCGTGTGAACCTTGCCCTGCTTGTCGGTGATCTTCACGGTTGCGGTGCCGTCGTCGCTGTACGTGACCGCGCCGACACCCCCCACCAGTCCGAGTCCAGCCAGGCCTGCCACAACCCGTCGCACCAACGCTGCATGCCTCTCCGTGGATCTGCGGTGTCTGGCCCCATCGGCATCGATGTGTTCGACTTTGAGCGAGGATGCCACCGCTCTGACAAATCCCGCCACGAGGAGCCGCAGACATGGCCAGCGAACAGGCCGACATCGCCGTGCTGAAAGCGTTCCTGGACGCGTTCAACGCCCACGACGTCGACGCGATCATGGGGTTCTTCGCGGAGGACTGCGTGATGGAGATGCCTCGCGGGCCCGGGCCGGGAGGACGGCGGCTCGCCGGTAAGGAACACGTTCGGGAAGGGATCCAGTCGCGGTTCGACGGGATTCCCGACATCCATTACGGCGACGACCGGCACTGGCGGTGCGGTGACCGCGGCGTCTCCGAGTGGACGATCCGCGGGACGCAGCCGACCGGCGAGCGCATCGAGGTCCGCGGATGCGACCTCCTCGAGTTCACCGAAGGGAAGATCACCCGGAAGGACTCGTTCTGGAAGATCGTCGACTGAGCGGCCGGGGAGCCCGGCACGCGAAGCAGCGAATCGTTGAGTCAGAGCCCGGGATGACCACGCCGGCGGATGCCGATGGATGGTGATCCGGGCTCGGTACGCCGATTCGCGACTCTCTCCGTAGCCCGTGCGACGACCACCGATGCTGTGCCGCCCTCCAACACAAGCACCAGTCGAGGAGCGGCGGCCGGGAAACGCGGTGCCTGTGGGAGGCGGGACGCGGCTAGCGCACGCTGACGAAGCCCGACTCCGACAACGTGAGCTCGGTGTCCTCCTCGGTCGCGCCCGGAAGCGTGACGCAGAACTGGATGTACGCCTTGCCGGCGTTGTGCTTGCCCTTGGCCTTCAGCCGGCCCTTGCTGCCGGGCTCGACCTTGTCGAGGGTGAACACCTGCGTGTGGCTCGCGCCGTCGCAGGTGATCGGGTTGCGGTGGCTCTGCAGCCACGTCTTCGCGACCTGGCTGGAGCCCTCCTTGGTGAGCGACTTCTTCGCCTTGCCGTTCGCGAGCTGCTTCGCCGAGATCCACAGGACGCTGCCCTTGGCGCACTGGTACTTGACCTTCAGGACGGCTGTGGAGCGGTCGACGCGGACGAGCTTGGACTTGAACTTCGCCGAAGCCGTCGGATCGGTGCCTTGCGCCTGAGCGACCTGGGCGCCGATTCCGGCCAGCGCAACGGCAGCGATGGGAAGCGCGTACGTGAGCTTCATGCTGGTGCGTCCTTTCCTTCCGCCGCCTTCGCGGGCGGCACAACGGGGTCAGGCGAGCCGGCTTCGCCGAACCCGAGTCAACCCCACCAGCGGTGAGAAGTCGTCCTTTCGCAGGATGATCCGGCGTCGTTCTTACGGACGACCTCGAGCGGACTCAAGCATGCAGCGTCGGCCGGTATACGAGCTCCTGGATGTGGCTGTCGAGCGTCCGGTGCTCGAGCAGCTCGAGGTCGAAGTCGGCCGCCCCCTGGAAGATCGGGGCGTGCCCGGTCTGACCCGTGATCACCGGGAAGAGCGTCACCTGCACGCGGTCGACGAGACCGGCCGCCATCAGCGCCCGATTCATCGACAGGCTGCCGTGCGAGCACAACGGCACCTCGGACTCCGGCTTGAGGCGAGCGACCACGTCGACCGCGTCGCCGCTCACGACGGTCGCGTCCGGCCAATCGAGTGGTCCCTCCAGGGTGGTCGACACGACCGTGGCCGGCAGGCTCCGCATGCGCGTGACCCACGCGTCGAGAACCTCTGGCTCCTCGGTGCTCGACGCGAGCATCTCCGCGAACGCCCGATAGGTGTTGGCCCCGAAGACCATCCGCTGCTCAGGGCCGTACGACGCATGGCGATGGGCGAGCAGCTCGGGGCCCTGCTTGCCCCAGTAGCCGCCCCAGCTGGCGTCGGTGGCGCCGCCGAAGCCGTCGAGGCTCATGAAGACATCGAACGTGTAGGTCGCGGTCATGAAGCACAGACCGTACGGAAGCGCCGAACTCATCGCGGACAGGAGATGAGGGCAGCCGCAGCTTCGGCCTGCCAGGAGGCCCCAGGGTGAGACCGTGCGGCGACGCCGACCATGAAGGCATGCCCTCCCCACGCCGTCTCCTCATCGTCGGTGCGGTCGCCGCGCTCGCGGTCGCCGGCTGCGGCTTCGCCGACGACGGTCCCCGCAGGACCGAGACCCGCGACGTCTCCGCCTTCACCCGCATCGACAACCGCGGCTCCGTCGACGTACGCCTCCACGTCGGCGAGAAGCAGGAGGTGAAGGTCTGGGCCGGCGAGAAGGTGATCGACGACGTCCGGACCGAGGTGCACGACGGCACGCTGGAGATCACGTTCGACCATGACGGTTGGGGCGGCAACGACGTCGTCGTCGAGGCGTCGGTGCCGAAGCTGGCCGGCATCGAGGCGTCCGGGTCCGGCGACATCGACGCCGACGGCATCAGGTCCGACGCGTTCGAGGTCCAGTCCGACGGCTCGGCCGACATCGCGCTCGCCGGCACGGCGACGGCGCTCGACCTCGGGCTCGACGGGTCCGGGGACGCCGATCTCGCCGGCCTCAAGACGCACGAGGCGACCGTGGCCGTGCACGGCTCGGGCGACGTGGAGGTTCGTGCCGATGAGCGCCTCAAAGTGGAGGTCGACGGCTCGGGCGACGTCCGCTACCACGGCTCCCCGCAGCTCACCCAGGAGGTCGACGGGTCGGGTGATCTCACCCACGTAGAGTGAAAGGTCGTGCGCGTCACGACCTGGAACGTCAACTCGATCAAGCAGCGGCTGCCGCGCTTCCTCCCCTGGCTGGACGAGCGGCAGCCCGACGTCGTCTGCCTGCAGGAGACCAAGCTCACCGACGACGCGTTCACCAAGCTGCTCGGCAGCGAGCTGAAGGACCGCGGCTACGAGGTCGCGCTGCACGGCGAGGCGGCCTGGAACGGCGTGGCGATCCTGTCGAAAGCCGGGCTGGAGGACGTCGTCCAGGGGATCCCCGACGGGCCCGGGTTCCCGCACCCCGAGGCGCGGGCCGTGACCGCGACCTGCGGCGGCATCCGGATCACGTCGGTGTACGTGCCGAACGGCCGCGAGCCCGACTCCGAGCACTACCAGTACAAGCTCGCCTGGCTCGAGGCGCTCAAGGAGATGGTCGCGGCCGGCCCCGAGGCGGCGATCGTGACGGGCGACATGAACATCGCCCCCACCGACGACGACGTCTTCGACCCGGACGCCTACATCGGCCAGACCCACGTCACGGCGCCCGAACGAGAAGCGCTGGCGGACCTGCAGAGCCTCGGGCTCCACGACGTCGTGCGCGACCGCTGGCCGGGTGAGCGCGTGTTCACCTACTGGGACTACCGCGCGGGCATGTTCCACCAGGACCTCGGCATGCGCATCGACCTGCTGCTGGCGAGCGGCCCCGTCGCCGACCGCGTCCAGGCCGCCTGGATCGACCGGCAGGCGCGCAAGGGCAAGGGGCCGAGCGACCACGCGCCGGTGATCGTCGACCTCGACGAGGCGCCGGACGGGGACATCGGCCCGGTCGTGCCACCGCCGTCCGCGCCGGTGACCAAGCGCGGCGCGAAGAAGCTCCCGCAGGCGCCCTAACGGGCGAGGAACGTCTCGATCATCGGCAGCAGCCAGTCGCTGCGATCGAGCAGTCCCGAGCCCGGCGGGATGAAGTGCGCCGTGCCGGGCAGGACGGCGAGCTGCGACTCCGGCATGCCCTGCAGGTCGGCCATCACGCCGCCGCCCCGGAGCTTGAACATCTCCACCGCGTGGTCGAGCGTCACGCCGTCGGAGTCGCCGAGCACGATCAGCATCGGCGCGGGGATCGCGCGGATGTCGGCGTCCGGCCACGCGAAATCCGTCGAGTCGAGCCTGGTGAGCTTCTCGACCAGCTTCGGGAAGTCATCCGGGTTCGGCGCGAGCTGCTGGTAGGCCTCCTCCATCGGCGACCCGGCGAACATCGCGGGCGTGATCGTCGGGAACATCTCGCGCGCCACGGCGGGCATGCCGTCGAAGCGGAACGAGGCCGACGCGACCACGAGCTTGCGCACGAGCTGCGGATGGCGGATCGCCGTCTGCAGCGCCGCGCCGCCGCCCATGCTGTAGCCGACGACATCCACGCGATCGACCCCCAGCTCGGCGGCGAGCCCCGCCACGTCGTCGCCCATCTGCTCGTACGACAGCGGGCGGTCGGTGAGCGCCGTGCGGCCGTGGCCTTCCAGCTCGGGCACGATCACCCGGCGACGCGCGGACAGCCCGGACACCAGGGGCCCCATCATGTCGGCGGTCATGTACGCGCCGTGCAGGAGGATCAGCGGCTCGCCCTCGCCGTGGACTTCGTAGTACAGGTTCAGCGGGCCGATCTGCGCGTAGCTCATGCCGTGATCGTGCCCCATCCGACCACGACGTCGCCGCGCAGCAGGCAGGCGGTCTGGCCGGGAGCGGCGCCGTCCACCGGATCGGCGAGCTCGAGCTGCAGGCGGCGATGGTTCCCCGCCTCGACGTCGCCGGCGACCCGGCAGGCCACCGGCCTGGAGCGGTAGCGCAGCTTGACGGCGTCGACCTCGGCGCCGGAACGGTGCAGGCGCGCGCCCCGGACCGCGACCGCCTGGGTGGCGAGCGCGGCGCGCGGGCCGATCGTGACGCGGTTCCTCCCCGCGTCGGTGGCGAGCACGTACTGCGGCTCGGGCGCCGCGACGCGCAGCCCGCGGCGCTGGCCGACCGTGAAGTGGTGATGGCCCTGGTGCTCGCCGACGACGGCCCCGTCGCGCGTCGACGATCTCGCCCGGCCGGTCCGGCAGCCCGGCATGCCGCGCCAGGAACGCCGCCTTGCCGGTGCCGGCGAGGAAGCACAGGTCCTGCGACTCGGCCTTGGAGGCGACCGGCAGCCCCGCCTCGGCGGCCAGCGCGCGCACCTCGGGCTTCGTCAGGTCCCCGAGCGGGAACCGGAGCCGCGCCAGCGTGCGCGGGCGACACCGCCGCGAGCATGTAGGTCTGATCCTTGGCCGGATCGGCGGCGGCGCGCAGCAGCCCGTCCTCGGTGACCCGCGCGTAGTGCCCGGTCGCCAACGTGGCGGCGCCGATGCGGTCGGCGAACTCGAGCATCGCGTCGAGCCGCACGTGGCCGTTGCAGCGCACGCACGGGTTCGGCGTCTCGCCGCCCGCGTAGGAGGCCAGGAACGGGTCGACGACGCCGGCCCGGAACTCGGCCCGCAGGTCGAGCGTGAAGTGCGGCAGGCCCATCCCGTGCGCGACCGAGCGGGCGATCCGGACCGCGTGCGCCGAGCAGCACGACGCCTCGGCGTCGTTGGCCTCGTCGGCCCACAGCTCGAGCGTCACCGCGGCGGCGTCCGAGCCGACCAGCAGCGCCGCGACCGCGGAGTCCACCCCGCCGCTCATCGCGACGAGCGTGCGGTCAGAGCCCGTGACCGCGGCACGCTCGCGGACGGCGACGCCGAGCGCGCGGTGCAGCGCGTCGGACGCGAGGTCGGCGGCGTGGAACTTGCCCGGCGACAGCCCGCCGAGCTCCTCGGAGATCGCGTGCGCGCCGACCCGCGCGGCGTCGAGCACGTGGGCGCCGGAAACGAGCGTCACCACCGCCGACCCGGCCGCGGTCATCGTCCCGCAGCCGGACGCCTCGAACCCGGCGGCGGTCACCCGCTCGCCCGCGACGGCGAGCGAGATGCGGATCAGGTCACCGCACGCCGCGCCGCCGGCCGTGCCGTCGAATGCGTCCGCCGGGCGCTTGCCACGCCCGGCGGGATGCTCCAGGTGCTCGCGGAGGGCCTCCACGAGCGTTGAGTCTAGGTGCGGCGGGCTAGAAGGCCGAGCCGCAGCGGAACAGGCCCTGGCTGTCGAACCGGTGGTTCAGCGACTTCCTGGTCGCCTTCGTCGCCGAGCCGAACGACTGCTCGGCGGCGAGCACCGAGGCGACGCTCGAGCTTGGCTTCACGGTCGTCGCGTAGCGCCCGATGTTGAGCTCGTAGGCCGCGAGATCCTTCGCCGTGGCCGCCTTGAACGACGCCCACTTCTTCGGGGCCTTGATCGCGCCGAAGTCGGCGATCAAGCCCTGCATCTGGCGGTCGACGGCGTCCAGTCGCGCGTCGGCCTTCTTGACGCTGCCGCCGCTGTAGAGGTTCGGGATCGACCCGACGCGGTTCGAGTAGGTCACGCAGACCCGGTCGACCTTCTTCAGGTACGCGTCGGTGAACAGCCCACCCGAGTTGCGCAGCGCGTCCACGACGGCCTGGTCGATCGTCGTCGTGTCGACGTACCCGACGAGCGTGTCGGCGCGCAGCTCGGAGTCGGCGATGACGATCGTCGGCGACTGCTCGACGTCGACGCCGCGAGCGATGCGGCCGTACTTGGAGATCTGCTTGATCGACGCGGTCTGGACCGACACGCGGCCATCCCAGCGGTCGACGTTCTGCAGCGCGGTGTGGACGGCCTTGTCGTCGGCCGACTTGCCGTTCCAGAAGAGCAGGACCAGGACCTGGTGCTTGCGGATCGCCCTGGCGACCGGCTTCGGCAGGCCGGCGAGATCGGCGGACGCGGCGGCGGCGGCGGGCGCCGAGGGCGTCGCCTCCGTCTTCGTGCCGGTCGAGGTGCCCGCAGCGGCGGACTCCTCGGTGTCGACGCCGTCGACGCTCTCCTGCGACTGGAGCTGCCCGTCGGCGGCCGCGACCGCGCCCTGGGCGGCCTGGGCGACCTTGCCGGGCTGGCTCACGGCCGGCGCGCCGGTCTGGACGTTCGGAGCCGGATCGGCCGGCGGCGTGACCTCGGTCTTGGGACGGAGGAACAGCATGTAGGCGCCGAGGAAACCAACGGCGCACACGAGAAGGATTCGAATCGGCGGGGAGATCTGGCTCACGCACCGCGTATCGGCACGTCGGGCGTGAAGGTTGAGATCTCTTGGGGTCTATCCCCTAGCTCGCCGGCGGCGCGGTGACCTTCAGGCCGAGCTCGGAAAGCTGCGCCTGATCGACGCTGCTGGGCGCTCCGGTGAGCAGGTCGGACCCGCTCGCGGTCTTCGGGAAGGCGATGACGTCGCGGATCGAGTCGCGCCCCGCGATCAGCATCGCGATCCGGTCCAGGCCGAGCGCGAGGCCGCCGTGCGGCGGGGCGCCGAATCGCAGCGCTTCCAGCAGGAAACCGAAGCGCGCCTCGGCCTCCTCCTCGGAGATCCCGAGCGCGTTGAACACCTGCTGCTGGACGTCCGGGCGGTTGATACGGATCGACCCGCCGCCGATCTCCGAGCCGTCGAGGACCACGTCGTAGCCGCGGCTGCGCAGCGCCCCCGGGTCGTCGAACGAGCCGACCGGGGCGGTGAACGGGTGGTGCAGCGCGTCCCAGCGCCCCTCCTCCTCGTTGAACTCGAACATCGGGAAGTCCATGACCCACAGCAGGTCGTGACGGCCCGCGGGGATGAGATCGAAGCGGCGCGCGAGCTCCAGCCGCAGCTCGCCGAGCGCGGTCGCCGCGACCGCCGGCTTGTCGGCGACGATCAGCAGCAGGTCCCCGGGCTGAGCGCTGAGCCGGCGACCGATCGCGGCGCGCTCGTCGTCGGACAGGAACTTGGCGACCGGGGAGCGCCAAGTGCCGTCTTCCTGCACGAACGCCCACACGAGCCCGCCGGCGCCGAAGCGCTTGACCACCTCGGTCAGCGCGTCGAGCTCCGAGCGCGGCACCTCGCGCGCGCCCGCGTTCAGCCCGCGCACCACGCCCCCACCGGCGAGCGTGCCGGAGAACACCTTGAACTCGCTGCCGGCCACGGCCTCGCCGAGATCCTGGATCTCGAGCCCGAAGCGGGTGTCCGGGCGGTCGGTGCCGAACCGGGCGATCGCCTCGTCGTAGCCCATCCGCGGCCACGGCGGCGGCGGGGCCTCGAAGCCGGTCTCCTCGAAGACGCGCTGCAGCATCCCCTCGATCACGCCGAGCACGTCGTCCTCCTCGACGAAGGCCATCTCGAGGTCGAGCTGGGTGAACTCGGGCTGGCGGTCGGCGCGCAGCGCCTCGTCCCGGAAGCAGCGGGCGATCTGGTAGTAGCGCTCGAAGCCGGACATCATCAGCATCTGCTTGAACAGCTGCGGCGACTGCGGGAGCGCGTAGAACGAGCCCGGGTTGCTGCGCGCGGGGACGAGGAAGTCGCGCGCACCCTCGGGCGTCGAGCGCGTGAGGTTCGGCGTCTCGATGTCGAGGAAGTCGTGCGCGTTGAGGTAGTCGCGCATCGCCCGCGTGATCGTGTGGCGGACGGTGATCGCGTCGCGCATCGGCTCGCGCCGCAGGTCGAGCATGCGGTGGCGCAGGCGGATCGCCTCGTCGACCCCGCTGTCCTCGTCGAGCGGGAACGGCGGCGTCTCGGACTCGGCGAGGCGCTCGGCCTCGCGCGCCGACAGCTCGATCTCCCCCGTGCGGAGCTTCGGGTTGACCGTGCCCTCCTCGCGCTTGACGACCTCGCCCGCGACCGTGATCACGTGCTCGGAGCGCAGCCGCTGCGCGAGCGCGTGCGCCTCCGGCGACTCCTCGGGGTGGAAGACGACCTGCAGGATGCCCGACCGGTCGCGGAGGTCGATGAAGACCAGGCCGCCGAGGTCGCGCCGGCGCTGGACCCAGCCGGCCACGCGCACGGTCTCACCCGCGCGCGAGGTGTCCAGCTCGCCCGCCCAGGCGTCGCGGTACGGGTTCGGCCGCGGCGGCCTCAAAGCGCTCCTCTGATGTGGTGCATCACGGTGCTCGTCTCCACGTCGCGCTGCTCGCCCGTTTCCATGTCCCTCAGGGCCGTACCCTCGTCGCCGAGGATCGCAACGTAGCGGGCGCCTGCGCGATCCGCCTGCTTGAGCTGGCCCTTGAGGCTGCGGCCGCCGAGCTCGACCCGCGCGGCGTGGCCGGCGCGGCGGGCGTCGGCGGCGAGGCGGAACGCCTCGCGGCGGAAGTCCGGGCCGGCGTAGGCGACGAACAGGTCGACGGGCGTGTCGGCCTTCGGCGGCTGCGGCGAGGAGAGCAGGATCCGCTCGATCCCCGACGCCCACCCCATGCCGGGCGTGTGCGGGCCGCCGATCTGCTCGACCAGGCCGTCGTAGCGGCCGCCGCCGCCGACGCCGGACTGCGCACCCAGCGCGTCGGAGGTGAACTCGAACACGGTCCGCGTGTAGTAGTCCAGGCCGCGCACCAGCGTCGGGTCGATCTCGTAGGCGAGCCCGGCGGCGTCGAGCAGCTCCTTGACGCTCTCGAAGTGCTCGCGGTCCTCGTCGTGCAGGCGGTCGAGCAGCAGCGGCGCGCCGCGCATCACCGCCTGCGTGCCGGGGTCGTCGGCGTCGAACGCGCGCAGCGGGTTGAGGTCGATCCGGTCGCGGACCTCCTGCGAGAGCTTCGCCTTCGTGCGCGCGCAGGAACGCCTGCAGCTCGGCCCGGTACTCGGCGCGGGTGTCCGGCGTGCCGAGGCTGGAGAGCCGGAGCCGCAGCTCGCGCGTCTGGACGGCTTCGAGGATCTCGGCGAGCAGGAGGATCGACTCGGCGTCGACGGCCGGGTCGTCGGACCCGATCGCCTCCGCGCCGACCTGCCAGAACTGCCGGTAGCGGCCCTGCTGTGGGCGCTCGCGGCGGAAGAACGTGCTCAGGTACCACAGCCGCACCGGCTGCGGAAGCTTGTGCATGCCGTGCTCGAGGTAGGCGCGGCAGACCGGCGCGGTGCCTTCGGGCCGCAGCGTGAACGACTCGCCGTCGGCCTCGTTGAAGGTGTACATCTCCTTCTGGACGACGTCGGTCGACTCCCCGACACCGCGCGCGAACAGCGCGGTCGCCTCGAACGTCGGCGTCTCGATCCGCGCGTAGCCGGCGCGCTCGAGGATGCGCTTGGCGGTCGCCTCGACGTGGGCGCGGGCCTGCGCCGAGTCGGGCAGCACGTCGAACGTGCCGCGGGGTGCCTGGATGCGGTCGCTCAAGACGCGAGCTGGTGCAGGAAGGGATTGCTCACGCGCTCGTGGCCGAGCGTGGTGGCGCCCATGTGGCCGGGCAGCACGCGCGTCTCGTCGGGCAGCGTGTTGAGCAGCAGCGCGATCGACTCCAGCAGCAGCTCGCCGTTGCCGCCGGGGAGGTCGAAGCGGCCGATCGAGCCGCGGAAGAGGACGTCGCCGTCGAGCAGCACCTGCTCGTCGGCGATCGAGTAGCAGACGTGCCCCGGGCTGTGGCCGGGAGTGAACAGGACGTCGATGTCGAAGCCCGCGAGCGACAGCCGCTCGCCGCCCTCGACGGTCTCCTCCGGATCCCACGACTCGAACGGTCCGTAGCCCGGGAACAGGTAGGCGTTGATGTCCTGCAGGATCGGGACCTCGAGCTTCGGGCAGTACACGGGCGCCTGCGTGTGCCGGGCCAGCGGAGCGACGGCGCCGACATGATCGAAGTGCGTGTGCGTGAGCAGGATCGCCTCGACGGTCAGGCCGTCGATCGCGCGGATCAGGCGGTCGGCCTCCTCGCCGGGGTCGACGACGAGTGCGCGATCGCTGTTCTCACGCCGGACGATCCAGCAGTTCTCCTGGAGCGGCCCGACGGTGAAGCAGCGGACGTCCATCAGCCCTTGGCTTGCTGCTTTCGCTTCTGCGCGCGCGTGTAGACGAACCTGTCGGTCGCGTACGCGATCGGCGTGTAGAGCAGCAGCGCGAACAGGCAGATCGCCACCGACTGCCCGATCTGCGCCTTGCTGCCGAACAGCCCGATCTGCGTGAACACGAACAGCAGGCCCGCCATCAGGCCGGCCTTGAGGAACGCGCTGTTCCAGGTCGGCGGCTTGTTGAGCCGTGCCTCGCGCGCGCTCTGGCGCTGCGCCTTCTTCGACTCTTCGGCGGTCGGGCGGCGGCCGGTGCGGCCGCGGGACTCGACAACGCCTGCGGCGTTGCCGCGATGCTTGCTGCGGCGCTTGCGCTTGGTCTGTGCCATGGGCTGGGTGCAGGGTAGAAGAAACTCAGGCGAGCAGGGGCGCTCCGGTCAGCGGTATTTCGGGCGGGAAGGATTCGAACGCGCCGCGAGGGGCCGGTGCGACGAGCTCGGCCTCGATGACTCTGGCGTACTGCTGCACCCGTCGGACGACGTCGCCGGGCGTCGTCGTCGCCAGGTCCTCGATGTTGGTGGAGACCTGGATGCGGTCCGCTCGCTCCAGGCGCAGCCCGAGCGCCTTGACGCTGTCGCTCCTGATGGCGGCGGCGATCTCCTTGGCCTGCTCGAGCGTGGCGTCGACGTACATGTTGAAGGCGGCGAGCGGCGGCCGGGCGGCGACCAGCGTCGCCCCCGCGGTCGGGTGCACGAGCGGGAGCGCGCCCGGCTTGCGCAGCTCGGCGCGGGTGCGGCCGCCGGCGAGGATCCCGTACAGGTAGACCGGGATGTCCAGCTCGTGCTCGAGCCGGTCGGCGAGGATCAGCGCCTCGGCACAGGCGGCGCCACGGTCTTGCTCGTCGAGGTAGACGATCGGGGCGACGTCGAGCACCCCGACGCGCGGGTGGACGCCCTCGTGGTGGGTCAGGTCGAGCCGGGCGACGGCCTCGCGCGCGGCGCGCACGACGAGCTCGTGGAGCGTCCCCGGCTCGCCCTCGACCGTGAACACCGCCCGGTGGTGGTCCGGATCGGCCGACGCGTAGATGAGGCCGGGGCCGAATACGGCGCCGATGGCGTCCAGGGTCTCCTGGTCGCGGCCTTCGGAGAAGTTGGGGACGGCGAGGAGCAAAGGGCGCCACACTCTGACGTATGGCGGTATGGGCTGATCACCGGAGCGTCGAGCGGCTTCCGGTCGCGAGCTCACCGACGCCGCGCTCGCGCGCGGGGACTCGGTGGCGGCGGCCGCGCGCCGGCTCGACGCCGTTCCCGAGCACCCCGAGGTCCTGCCCGTGGCGCTCGACGTGACCGACGCGGCCCAGCGCGACGCCGCGGTCGCCGCGACGCTCGAGCGGATCGGGCGCATCGACGTGCTCGTCAACAACGCGGGCCGCACGCAGGTCGGCGCGGTCGAGGAGACGACCGACGAGGAGCTGCGCGCTGTTCGATCTGCACTTCTTCGCGCCGGCTGCGCTCGTCCGCGCCGTGCTGCCGCTGATGCGCCGGCAGGGCAGCGGGGCGATCGTGCAGATGTCGAGCGTCGGCGGCCAGGTGACCGCGCCCGGATTCAGCGCCTACTGCGCGACCAAGTTCGCGCTCGAAGGGTTGACGGAGACGCTGCGCGACGAGGTCGCGCTGTTCGGCATCCGGGTCCTGATCGTGGAGCCGGGCGCGTTCCGCACGGGCCTGTTCCGGCCCGACGCTGCCTACGAGTCGGCCGAGATGGACGAGTACGCCGCGACCGTCGGGCCTACGCGCGAGTACGTGCGCGGCAACCACGGCCTGCAGGCGGGCGACCCCGCCAAGGCCGCGGCGGCGATCGTCGCGGCGCTCGACGCCGATGAGCCCCCGCTCCGGCTCGTGCTCGGCGGGGACGCGATCGGGAACATCGAGCAGCGCTGGCAGTCGCTGGCCGACGAGCTCGACGCGTGGCGAGCGGTCGGCGCGGCGACGGTGTTCGACGCCCCAGGCTCATCGGCGAACCATTGACACCGCCCGGTGACGGTTCGCGTAAGCGTGGATGAGCCCGGGGCCGGAGCTGGGGAGGGACGGCCGCGTCAGGCCGCGACGGCCAGGCGGCGGCGCATCTGCTCGCGGAAGCGGTCCGCGACGGACGGCGTCTGCCGGTAGGCGAGGATCCCGGCCGCGCGGGCGCGCATGTGCGCGAGCAGGCGCGGAGCGTTCGGGACCGACGCCATCAGCGCGCGGTTCTCGTCGATCGCGAGGGCGGCGGCGATGACGCCGTGGATCTCGCCGACGAGGATCTGGCCGGTGGGCCAGTCCTCCTCGGTCGCCCAGCCGAGGCGGACGAGCTCGGGCACGTCGGCGACCTTGGCGTCGCGGATCTTGAAGGCGGTGGCAGAGAACATGGGGACTCCTGGGGAGGAATGGCTGCGTTAGTCCCCTAGACGCCCCCGGCGCCGAGTTATTCCGCGGACAGCGCGGACGCCGCCCGCAGCCGCGCACGCACGGTCGTGCCGGCGCCCGGCTGGCTGTCGATCTCCAGCTCGCCGTCCAGCGCACCGACGCGGTCATGCAGGCCGCGCAGGCCGGAGCCCTCGCCGGGGTCAGCGCCGCCGACGCCGTTGTCGCGGACCTCCACGATCGCCCATCCGTCCGCGACCCGGACGTCGATGTCCACGTGCTCGCAGCGGGCGTGCTTGACCGCGTTCGTCAGCGCCTCGGCGGCGACGAAGTAGGCGGTGGTCTCGATCCCCGACGGGAGCCGCTCCTCCGGCAACGCCCCGAGCTCGACCGGCACGGCCGAGCGCGCGGCGAGCGCCTGCAGCGCCGCGGCGAGCCCGCGGTCGGTGAGGATGCTGGGATGGATGCCGGCCGCAAGCTCGCGCAGGTCGCGAAGCCCGGTCTGCAGCTGCTCGAGCGCCGCGTCCACGAGCTCGAGCGCCTGCTCGCCGGACCGGGCGAACTTCTCGCGCGCCATGCGCAGGCTCAGCGCGGCGCTGACGAACTCCTGCTGAGCGCCGTCGTGGAGGTCGCGCTCGAGCCGGCGGCGCTCGGCGTAGCCGGCCTCGACGAGCCGGGCACGCGACGCGGCGAGCTGGTCGCGCGCGTCGGCATTCGCGAGCGCCGCGGTGACGAGCTCGGCGAACCCGGCAACGCGCTGCTCGCTTCCGGCGGGGAACGAGTTGGGCTCGGCCGCGACGCACATGATCCCGCCCCAGATGCGGCCACCGACGAAGATCGGGGCGCCCACGGCGGCGCGGATCCCACCCGCCCGCAGCCGCTCCGCCAGCTCGCCGGGTACGTCCTCGTAGTCGTCCACCCGCTGAGGCGTGCCGTGCTCGAACAGCTTGCCGGTCACGGTCTGGGCGTCGATCGGCACGCTCGTGCCGACGGGGAACGAAGGCGCGCCGTCCGCGACCCACGTGCCGACGACCGTGCCGGTCTCGTCGTCCTCGTACCGGACGATGTCGGTGCTGTCCACGCCGAGCAGCACCGCCAGCTCCTGGCAGACGGTGTCGAACAGCCGCCGCGGACCGGGGTCCGTCGCGACGAGCGTCGCGACTCGGCGCAGCGCGGACTGCTCCTCGAGAAGCGCGTGGAGCCGCGCCACCGTCTCCAGATTCGCAGGCACGCGCCGTCAAGTGTGGCGCAACAGGGCGCTAATCTTCCCCGCGCCCCGGCCGGAGTAGCTCAGTCGGTTAGAGCAGCGGAATCATAATCCGCGTGTCGGGGGTTCGAGTCCCTCCTCCGGCATCCTCGCTCTTGGCCGTGTTTCTGCGCTCTAGCAGGTACTTCGCGCGGAAGCTTGTTGGCGTCCGACCGCAACGGACCCCAGCAGACCCCTCCGTTTCTGACAGTTGTGTCCCCCGTGTGTCCCCCGGGGCGAGATTCCGCGGGTCGGCGCTAGGAGGGTCATGGCGCACTGGCGAAAGACACGGACACCGGGCGTCTACGTCGCCCACGCGCGATCGTGCCCGGCCTTCGACGAATCGCGCACGCTGTCGCTGCGCGCCGTCGTGGCGCGGGCGCCGGCGGCACCCGGTCACGCGGTAAGCCCGAGTGGCAGCGCCGAGTCGTCAAGGATCGCTCGCGAGGTCCTGGCCTGGCTCGGCGAGACGCCGCAAGGCGCGCGGCGCACGTCGGTCGAGCAGGCCACGGCCGCGCGGACGCTTCGAAGACACTCGGCGACGCAGTGGCTCGACGGCGTCGAGGCCGGCCGCATCGGCCGGCGCCGCGGCCGCGGCAAGCCCTACGCGAGACGACGATCGCGGACTACCGCCGTTCGCTAGCACCACTTCCTCGCCGGAGTTCGGCCCGATGGTCGCCGACGAAATCGGCGAGGTCGAATGGCAGACGTGGGTCGACCGGCTGGCGCGCGAGGGCCTCTCCCGCTCGCGCATCGCGAGCACGTCTCCGTCGCTTCCGCGATCTACGCCTGGGGCTGACGCCAAGCCGCCGGCTCGTCACGCGCAACCCGCTGCGCCTGGTCGAGCTGCCGCCGAACGACGAGAAGCCGCGGCTGCGCGTCGCCGTGGCGCCCGAGGCCGAGCAGCTGCTGGCGGCGCTCGACGCCCGAGGACCGTGTCCCGTACGCGATCGCGTTCTACGCGGGGCTGCGCCGGTCGGAGATCGACCGCCTCGAGTGGCCCGAGGTGCTGCCCGAGACGGCGATCGCGACGCCGCCTGCTCGTGCCGCGCTCGAAGAGCGAGGCCGGCACAGCAGCGTCGGCCACCGGTCGCCGAGCCGCTCCGCGACCGTGCTCGCCGAGGCCTGGCAGCGCCAGGGCCGCCCGAGTCGCGGCACGGTCGTCGAGCGCTCGGTGATGTCCGGCAAGCTCGGCGACGCGCGCAACGCTGCGTGGGCCGCCGCCGGACTCGAACCGGATCACGCTGCACGAGTGCCGCCACACCTACGCCTCGCTGCTGATGGCCGCCGGCTACACGATCAAGGAGCTCATGGAGTACATGGGCCACGCCGACCTGCAGATGGTCAACCGCTACGTGAAGCTGCTCCCCCAGCCCGGCGAAGACGACGCGGCCAACGGCTCAATGAGTACTTGCGCCGGGCCCGCGAGCGGGTCCCTTGAGCGTTCGCCAAGCCGTCGGGGTCGCCACCGCGTTCACGCCTCGATGCGCTAGCTCTAGCGCCGCTGAAGTGCCGCTGTGCACACGGGCGCCAGTCGGATGACACGCTCGCTGCGCCGGGCGCGTCCGCAACCGTCAGCCACCCAGTGGCCGCCGGGCGCTATGTCGCTGCGTCGCAGTCTGCAGCCGCGACGGCTTGGGAAAGCTGCGTGCGATACATCTCGCGCGCAACGCTCCAGGTGACGGTTGTCGATCGCCACGTCGGCGGGGTGATCAGTCCGCGCGATGAGATCAGGGCGGCTTCGACTGCATCGATACACGCATTCTGGTGCCACACGAGTAAGGCCTCCGCGTAGCGCTCGATCGTCCACCAGCGACGTTCCAACTTTCCGTCCTCAGCGAGGCACCACGGCCACGCACCGAGTTCGGCGAGCGTCTTGCGGCCGGGCCCGATGTAGCGGTCTGCGCTGCGAGACCGACGTTCCGTGATCCGTGACTGCACGTCGAACAGGTCGAGCGAGTCCGCGATCTGCACCGTCGTGGATCCTCGAAGATCGCGAAGGTAGGCGCTCTCGAGCATCCACCGCTGACGGCCCTCGCGCGGTCTCTGGTGTCCGGGCTTGCGATGCACTCCAATTGGCAACGCCTCAGACACAGCGTTTTGACGGACACTGTGAGGCCACGCCGGGATCTCGCGCGGCGCAAACGCGTCGAGGAACGGCACGTGACCAGGCCCGTCGTTGCGCCCCGTCGACTCCAGCAATGGCACCGTCGGAGCGTTGGCCGGGGTCATGAGCCATAGCCAGCGCATCAGCTCGTCGCCCGGCTCGCGGAGCGGACAGATTCGCTCGAGAAATGGCCGCAAATCGTCCTGGAGCAAGAGCCGTCGCATCTTCATCGTTCGGGGGGTGATGATCGCGATTCTCGCATCGACGGCCGAGATCAGCCGTGCTGACCCGATCTGGCGTTCGGGGCCACCTCTGGGGATCCGGGGGCGGACTCAGCGCACGCGCCGGTCAGCGTCGAGGGCTGGATGATCCCCCACCCGCTGCTCCCAAAGCGCCCCCAGCCTGCCAGCCCCAGGGCGCGTACTGTCGTCGAGTGGGCGGAGGTTCTCTACTACGTCTTCCGGCTCGTCTTCTCGGCGGTGTTGCTGGTCCTCGGCCTGCTGCAGTGCGGTCCTGAACTCTTGCGCCTCGTCGGCGGCTAGTCGCTAAGCCTCCAGAGCACCTGTAGCGCGCCGGTAGCCGTGACCGCGCTGCTCCTATCGCCTGGGAGGAGCGGTCCGCGAGCGACGACGCGTACTGCTCCTCATGCCTCGAAGCGGCAGCGCGTACTTGCGGCGGGCCCGGCGCTTCAGATCCGGAAGCCGCCTCCTGAAGAGCTTGGACAGCGGGCAGTGCGGCGAGTCCTAAGAGTCCGCGTCTTGTTTGCGGTCGCCCTTACGACGGAGCTCTCGCTCCTTTCGCGCGGCAGACTTCTTCTGATTCTGCGCGACGCGCGCTTCAGACTCGTCGACGTCCCGTCGCACGCGCTCGATGTCGCCGCTCTTTACCGCCCCGTGCGCCAATGTGGTCGGGGGTCGCTCTTCATGGTCGGGCATGGTGCCCGCTCCTCTGGATCGTGGAGGTTCAACGCTCGCTCCCCTATAGCACGTATGCGGGCGGACACGCCGCTTCGCGCCGGTTGACTCCCCGCTCTCGCCTTCGGCAGGGGCCCGCCCGCGCGACGCGCATGCTGCTCCTTATGCCTCGAAGCGACAGCGATCTCCTCCGATCGCGAGTTCGCACGTGCTCAGACCGAGGGCGGGTCTGATCGGCCTCCACCGACGCGGATTTCAAAGGACGGGACGCAGGACGAGCAGCCCCCGGGTCGAGACGAGATGCGCCAAGTCGTCCTCCATGCGTTGGATCTGTTCGCTCCCCTGTTGCTCGAAGCGCTCCACTTCGACGATCTCGGCGATCAGCACGTAATCGGCTTGACCGATGGACTGTCCGGGCACGTCCGCCGGCCGCGTAAGCCGATAATCCGAGACCGTGTCCAGCGACCCGCGGACGATGTCGCGATCCTCCGTCATCAGACGCTCAAAGTCCTCGGCCAGCTCCGGCGAACGCAGCAGAAACCACATGAGAAGGGTCGCAGGAGGAATCATCCACGAAGCGTAAAGCGGCGACGCTGGCGGCATGCGCTCAGGACAGCAGGTAGCCGGCGACGAAGCCGAGCACGGTGGCGGTCGCAACGCGGCTGCTGACCTCCGCGAACGCGTACGGGACGATCGCGATCGAGACCACCGCGAGGACCGCTCCAGCCGCGACCGCCTCGGCCGTGCCGACGAGCCCCGGGCTCGCCTCCGCGAGGACCGTGCCGCCGACCACCGTCGCCGCCGCGAGAGCCAGGCCGATCCCGCCGAGCAGGCGCAGGACGAAGCCCGGCCGGTGACCGCCCGCGAGGATCGGCTGGGCGGCGCCGTAGGCCTCGACGACGTTGCCGAGCAGGATGCCGGCCAGCAGCGCCACGCCCAGCTCGCCCTGGGCGATCGTGAGGCCGAGCGCGATCGACTCGGGCACGCCGTCGACGAAGATCCCGGCGGCGATCGCCTCGCCGCGGGCGGTTTCGTCGTGCCGGGCGGGTGGCGTCATCGGCCGCCCGGCTGCGGCGGCGTGGCCGGACCGCCGCATCGCGTGCATCCCCGGCTCGCGGTTGAGCCAGGCGTCGGCGCCGACGTAGACGAGCGTGCCCGCGATCAGGCCGCCGGCGGTCAGCATGGTCCCCGCGCCCGCGTCAGCGTCCGGCACGAGCTCGAACGCGATCGCCGCCAGCAGGATGCCGCCGCCGAAGGCGGTGAGCGTCGCCGCTACGCGCTCGGGGAGCCGCAGCAGCACCGCGGCCAGCGCCCCCGCGAGCAGACTCCCGGCGATGGCAAGACCCCAGCCGACCGACGCTCCGAGGTTCGTCATGGGGTTGAGTCTCCCCGGCTGGCCGGCGGTAGGCGCCTTAGCTAAGGGCGACCGAACCGGGGCGCGAGACGGGTTCCCGGCTGAGGCGAACCGGAGCCCGGCAGCCGGACTGCTACTTCCCATACAGTGCAACGTCGGTAGGCCGCACCGACCGGAGCGCTGCTCCTTTCGCCGAGGCTGTTGCATAAAGTGCCTGCCGTCCGGCGGGGTTAAGACGATTCCGTGCATGGCGCAGAACTTCTGGGGTGTGATCGTGAGCAGCTGTTCTTGTTGCCGCCGGACGTCGGGAGTGGCTGCCGGATGACCATCTCGCGTGGTTTGTGATCGTGGCTGTCGAGGAGATGGATCTGGACGCGTTCTATGCGGACTATCGCGCAGGACGGCCACGGTCGGCCCGGCCTATGAGCCGGCGATGATGGTCGCGTTGTTGCTGTATGCTGCGCGCGCGGGCAGCGGTCCTCGCGGGTGATCGAGCGGGCGTGCATCGAGGACGTCGCGTTCCGGGTGATCGCGGCCAACCGGCGGCCCGATCACACCACGATCGCGCGCTTCGTCGTGCGGCACGAGACAGCGCTGGCTGGCCTGTTCGGCGAGGTGCTGGCGTTGTGTGCACAGGCCGGGCTGGCCGACACGGCGGTGCTCGCGGTCGACGGGACCAAGGTGCATGCCAACGTCAGCGCGCGCGACGCCGCGACTATGAGCAGCTCGCCCGCGAGATCCTTGAGGAGGCGACGGAGATCGACGCGGCCGAGGACGAGCGGTTCGGTGATGGCCGCGGCGATGAGCTGCCGCCGGAGCTGGCCGGCGCCCAGGGTCGCAAGAAGTGGCTGGCCGAGGCCAAGCGCCGCTTGGACGCGCAGCGGGAGCGCGAGGCGCGCCCGATCCCCGCCGCGCGCCCGGCCCGGGTCCGGGAGGCCAAGCGGCGCCTGGAAGAAGAACTGCGGACCGAGTGCGCCGCCAACGCGGCCTATGAGGCCTACCGGGCGCGCGGGGTGATGAAGAACGGCCGCCGCTTCGGGACGCCTCCCAAGCCCTACCAGCCGCCCGAGCAGCCGACCGGGAAGATCAACGTCACCGACCCGGACTCGCGCAACGTCAAGACCCCGCGCGGCTGGGTGCAGGGCTACAACGCCCAGGCGGTCTGCAACGCGCACCAGATCGTGCTGGCCGCCGAAATCTCAATCAGCTCGGCCGACTTCGGGCTGCTCGGCCCGATGATCAGCGCCGCCGAGCACGAGCTGCACTCGGTGGGAATCACCGCGCCACCCGGAGTGATCTTGGGCGACGCCGGCTACTGGCACGGCGAGCAGATGGACGAGCTCACGGGCCGCGGCATCGTCGTCCTGGTCCCACCGGACGGCGCCGGACGCCGAGGCGAGCGGCCCGGCTGGAACAGCGGACGCTATGGCTCATGCGCCGCGTGCTGGACGGCGAGATCGCCGGCGCGCTCTACCGCCGGCGCCAGGTGATGATCGAGCCGATGTTTGCCGACACCAAGCACAACCGCCGCTTCACCGATTCCTCCGACGCGGCCGATCCGCAGCCCGTACCGAGTGGCGGCTGATGGCCACCACGGCAACCTCTCAAGCTCCACCAGCACTTCACCG
>CAWIEW010000004.1:0-498891 GCA_963835285.1 uncultured Solirubrobacteraceae bacterium
CGCCGAATCCCGTGCCAGGTCTTGATTTACCGATTTCAGGCCAGTGCTGCGTGCGCTTGAGAAGAAGCCTCGAACGGGAGACGAAAAGGAGACGGTCGCCCCGGCAAGCTCGACGACGCTCGTACCGTGACGCGGCATCTTGGCTCTGCGGCGCCGAACTCGCGCCCGACTCGAACGGATGACACCACGAGTTCCCCGCCGTGGTGCTCGCCGTTCGATGCGGCTACATCCGCCTCGCCGGCGACGGCGAATTCAGACCGGCCGGATATGCCCGGCTCAGGCGGGAAGCAGGCGCCGGTCGAGCGCGAGCTGAGACGCACGGGGGTGTGGAGGCTCTACCGCGGATCGCGCAGTGGCTCCGACGCGAAGCGCGCGGCGCCGTGGGCGGTGTGAACGGTGCCGAAGATCAATCCACCGCCGGCGCCGGGCGAGGACCGCGTGATAGCGAGCTGCTCGAGCGGCTCGCGCAAGCGCGTGCGTGCGGTGACGACGGCGAGTGCCGCGCGCTGAGCGGGGGGCTGATCGCTGCTGGCTGCCGCAGGTGGAGCGCTAACGCCTGCTTCCGGCGGCTTTCGCGGCAGCAACTCGACGACGCGGTCGGCCGCTGGGGCGAGCGGATCGTGAAGCGCTCGCGAAGCAGGCGGCGTTCGACGTTCCGCTCGGCGCGGTCGTCATGCGGAACGCCGCCTGGCATGCCAGGACGAGCGCGGGCAGGCGCACGTCGAGCGGGAGCAGCCCGGGCCGTGACGCCCGGCGGGATGGGCGCGGAGCCGTTCCCCGGGTTGAGACCACGGCGCGGTCGTCCGGAGAGATCGTGAATCCCAGCGAGTACTGCTTGAGGTTGTCGACCGACGCGACGTCGATGACGTCCTTGCCCACGCCGGGCGCGCCGGCGCGTACAGGTCGTGAAGGTGATCGTTCCCGGCGACGGCCACCACGCCGATGCCCTTACGGGCCAGGCGCGACGCGGCTCCGCCACGGGCGCCTGCGGCCAGGCGTTGCGCGACTCGCCGATGCTCATGTTGAGCACGTCAGCGCCGTCGCGGTAGGCGCGCTCCATCGCCGCCAGCATCACGTTGGTCGACGTCGGTCCGCTGCAGCCGAACACGCGGTAGGCGCTGAACGTGACGTCGAGGGCACGCCGCGCAGCCTGCCGTTCGCCCCGACGATGTCGGCGACGTGCGTGCCGTGGCCGCGCAGTCGTCCGGTCGGCGTCCGGATGCGCCACCGGCTGCCAGCCCGGGTCGCTCTCTTCCTCGTCGTAGTCGTCCCCGACGAGGTCGTAGCCCTTTGTGACGCGGCAGCCTGCACCGAAGCAGCCGCCGAGGTCGGGATTGTCGTTGTCGATCCCGGAGTCGATCACCGCCACGTGGACGCCGCGGCCCGTGTAGCCGAGCCGGCTCTGCGCGATGTTCGCGCCGATCATCGTCAGCGCGAACGTGAGGTCCGGGTCGAACGCCTCGGTGCGCACGTCGAGCGGGATCGCTTCCACCGGGTACACCGCGGCGACGCCGTCGAGGCACCCGATCTTCGCCGCCGCCGCCTGTGGGGCGGAGACCGAGACGCCGTTGAACAGGTCTTGTAGCTGAAGCGCGGCCGGTAGCGGACGCCGGCAGCCTCGGCCTTGGCGCGAAAGCGGCGGTGCTCGGCGCCGAGCGCCGACTTGCTGGTGCCGACCGCGGCGGGTGGGTTCATCGAGCTCGACCAGCCAGTGCGACGCCCAGGCACCTCCGACCGTCTGGTCCGGCCCCGCGGCGAGCGCGGCCGTCGGTCCCGCGAGCAGCCCAGCACGGCGACGAGGGCGGGGCGCAGTGGTGATCTCCTCATCGGCCTCTCCCTTTCGGCCGCGGCGCTGTTAGCTCGCAGCCGCTGACGGCGATCAAGAAACGCGGAGCGATCGAGTGTGATCGCGTTCGCTTATCAAGCGACGGGCGGACTGCTGGCGGCCACCCTCGCGTCAAGGCACCGACGCAGGAGCCAGCGGCGCTGCACGCGCAGTCGAGCGAGCGCGAGGCGCTGCGCCGCGCCGGGCACCGTCTTCCCCGTGTGATTGATGCCGGTGGTCATGGAGCAAGTCTTTCTCGACGCACTCACGCGCTCGTCAGGGCGAGTCCCTCGTCGACTCCCTAGTAGGGACCCGCGACCGCGAGCGTGAGGCCCTCGCGCGCCTCGGCGAGCGCGCGCTCGAGCGCTTCCGCGCTCACGGTCGGCCCGCGGGCGTGCGACTCGAGGCGGAGGACGATCTCGCCGTGCTGCTCGGAGGCGATGCCGAGCAACGCGGGACCGCACCAGATCTCCGCGATGCCGCGGCCGGAGATGACGACGGATGGTTCGGAACAGGGAGTCGAGGAACATGCCCCGATCCTGCCTCGACCGGGTCACCAACCGCATCCGTCAGGCACCCCAGTCGGGACCCGCACCCTCGCCGCGCATTTCCGGCCCGTGTCACGACACGGGCGGCTGTCCAGTCCTCGCTGATGCACGCCCCACCGAAAGGACCTGCCCTCATGCCGCCCACGATCGTTCTCGTCCACGGCGCGTTCGCCGAGTCCGGCAGCTGGGATCGCGTGATCGATCTGCTGCCCGCGGACCATCGCGTGATCGCCGCGGCCAACCCGCTGCGCAGCCTGGCGACCGACGCCGAGAGCGTCTCCGACCTCGTGCGCGCGATCGACGGCCCGGTCGTGCTCGTCGCCCACTCCTACGGCGGCGCGGTGATCTCGAACGTCGCCGCGCGACGCCGGCGAGATCGTCGGGCTCGTCTACGTCAACGGGTTCGCCCCGGAGCCCGGTGAGAACTGCTTCGGGCTCGCGGGCATGTTCCCGGGCAGCATGGTCGGCGAGGCGACGGTGTGGCCGGTGCCGCGCAGCGACGGGACGACCGACTTCTACATCGCTCCGCGACAGCTTCCACGAGGTGTTCTGCGCGGACGTCCCGGCGCCGCAGGCCGCGCGGATGGCCGCGACGCAGCGTCCCGCCACCCAGGAGGCGCTCGTCGAGCCGTCAGGCGACCACCCGCTGTGGAAGGACGTGCCGTCGTGGTTCCTGATCGGCGAGCGAGGACCGCATCATCCCGGCCGCGCTCCAGCACTACGAGGCCAAGCGCGCCGGGGCGCAGCGCGTGATCGAGATCCCCGGCGCCTCGCACGCCGCCATGGTCTCGCACCCGGCCGCGGTCGCCGAAGCTGATCCTCGAGGCCTGCGCCGCTGGTCCCGCCGCGCCGAACCGCTGAAGGAGACCGACATGTCCGTCTACACCACGCTCGCGCCGGTCGTGCTCGAACCGGCCTCGCAGGCGTTCGTCGAGGCGACCGCCAAGCCGCCGTTCCTGTACGAGCTCGACCCCGACCGAGGCGCGCGCGGTCCTCGACGACGTGCAGGCGGCGCCGATCGACAAGCTCGCCCGTCGACGAGCGCTGGATCACCGTGCCCGGCCGACGTCGGCGACGTGCGGGTCCGCATCGTCCGGCCGCCCGACGCCGATCGGGCCGCTGCCCGTCGATCCTGTACATGCACGGCGGCGGCTGGGTGCTCGGCAACGCCGCCACCCACGACCGGCTCGTCCGCGAGCTGGCCGTCGGCGTCGGCGCCGCCGTCGTCTTCGTCGAGTACGACCGCTCGCCGGAGGCGCAGCTACCCGGTCGCGATCGAGCAGGGCTACGCCACCGCGCGGTGGATCACGCGCGAAGGCGCCGGCCAACGGCCTCGACCCGAAGCGCATGGCGGTCGCCGGCGACTCGGTCGGCGGCAACATGACCGCCGCGCTGGCGCTGATGGCCAGCAGACGCGGCGACGTCACGCTTCGTGCACCAGTCGATGTACTACCCGGTCACCGACGCCGCGCATGGACACCGGCTCGCTACGCGCAGTTCGCCGAGGGCTACTTCCTCACCGCGAAGGCGATGGCGTGGTTCTGGGACGCCTACGCGCCGGACGTCGAGCGGCGCGCGGAGCCTACGCGTCGCCGCTGCGCGCGAGCGACGAGCAGCTCGCCGGCCTCCCGCCGGCGCTTCGTGATCGTCGACGAGGCCGACGTGCTGCGCGACGAGGGCGAGGCGTACGCGCGCGCGCCTGCGCGAAGGCCGGCGTCGCGGTCACGACCGTCCGCTACGACGGCATCACGCACGACTTCATGATGCTCAACCCGCTCAGCGACACGCACGCCACGCGCGCCGCGGTCGCCCAGGCCATCTCCGTCCTCCGCCAGGCGCTCGACCGCAGGTAGGAGGCCGGCCCTACGCACCGCCGGCGTCTAAGGCACGACGCCGAAACGAAAGCGCAACGCTCGTCGCGACACGACTCCGATGGGAGATTGAAATGCTCACCAAGAAATCGGCGGGCCGGGGAGCCCTCCTGATCGTGCCCGTTCTCGCCTGTGTGGCGTTTTTCGCGCTGGGCGCGGGCGGGCCTGCGAAGGCCGAGTCGCAGGCGGGCAAGAGTCCGCGGCCGACGATTGTGCTCGTGCACGGCGATTGGGCTGACGGATCGTCTTGGACCAGCGTGATCGAGCGCCTGCAGCACAGGGGCTTCACGGTGGTCGCACCGCCCAACCTGCTGCGCGGGCCCGCCGTCGACGCGCCGTACCTCGCCAGCTACCTCCAGTCGATCCAGGGTCCGATCGTGCTCGTCGCCCACTCCTACGGCGGTTTCGTCGCGACCAACGCCGCCACCGGCAACGACAACGTCAAGGCGCTCGTCTACATCGACGCGTTCGCGCCCGACGAAGGCGAGACCGCCGGCGAGCTCGTGGACCGCGGACACTCCTGCGTCGACGGGAACGCCCTCAACCCCGTGCCGTACGACGGCGGCGTGGATCTGTACCTGCGCTGGGAAGCACACGAGACCTACCCGGGCTTCATCGACTGCTTCGCCAACGGCGTCGATCGCGACGAGGCCGCCGTTCTCGCCGCCGTGCAGCGTCCGGCGGCACCCGCGCAGTTCACCGAGCCGTCCGGCCCTCCGGCGTGGAAGACGATCCCATCGTGGTCGCTCATCGGCACGTTGGACAGGGTGATCCCGCGTGCGCTGCAGGAAGAGATGTCGCACCGGGCCGGTGCTTGCATCTCCAGGGTCAGGGCGGGCCACCTGACGCCCATCACACGTCCTGCCGAGGTCACGAAGGTGATCCTCTCCGCGGTCGACGCGAGAAGGGAACGGAAGTGACCGTTCGTGAGATCATCGAGACCCATCCACGGCCCACGAGCGTTGACCGAGACGCGCTCGTGCGCTCCATCGAGGAGTGCTTCGCGTGTGCTGCAACCTGCGCCGGTTGTGCCGACGCCTGTCTCGGCGAGGAGGACGTGGAGAAGCTGGTCCGCTGCGTTCGCCTCAACCTCGATTGCGCCGACGCCTGCGACTCTACGGGCCGCATCGCCACCCGCCAAACGGAGCTCGATGTCGGTGTGCTCCGCGTCACCCTCGAAGCGTGCGCTGCGGCCTGTCACGCATGTGGCGAGGAATGTGAGCGGCACGCCGAGCACCACGAACACTGCCGCTTCTGCGCCGGAGCCTGCCGCCGCTGCGAGCAGGCCTGCAACGACCTACTGGCCGCGATCGGTTAGCCAAACGAAGGAGATCGATGGCGGGGCAACAGAGTCGGCAGCCGGCCTGCTCCCCCCACGAACCGCCTACAACCGGTCCCAAGGCGGCGCCCCGCTGTCGATCACCCACCCGCTCTTCGGCCGTGTTCTTCCCGAGCGAGTCACAGAACCGGCGGCTACCCAGTCCTGCTAGTGCACCCCGATTACGCCGTCCAGCGTGCCTCTTGAACCCCATGAACGAAAGAGAGCGACCGATGAGTCCTGCCACGTCCACGCCTGACACGATCGTCCTGGTCCACGGCTTCTGGGTCACGCCCCGCAGCTGGGAGCACTGGATCGAGCGCTACGAGGGCAACGGGCTGCGAGTGATCGCCCCCGCCTACCCCGGGTTCGAGGTCGAGGTCGAGGCGCTCAACGCCGACCCCACGCCGATCGAGACGGTCACGGTCCCGCAGATCATCGAGGGCCTGGAGGGGATCGTCGGCGAGCTCGAATCGCCTCCGATCATCATCGGCCACTCCGCCGGCGGCGTGTTCACCCAGATCCTGCTCGACCACGGCTTCGGCGCCGCCGGCGTCGCGATCGACTCGGCCCCGACCGAGGGTGTCAAGCGCATCCCGCTGTCGCAGGTCCGCGCCAGCTTCCCAGTGCTCAAGAACCCGGCCAACCGCCACAGGGCTGTCGGCCTCACCTTCGAGCAGTGGCACTACACGTTCACCAACGGCCTCCCGGAAGGCGAGGCGCGGCGGCTGTACGATCGCTACCACATCCCTGCGTCAGGAGAGATCTTCTGGGGAAGCGCGCTCGCGAACATCCACCCGGGCAGGGACGACACCTGGGTGAACTACGACAACGAGGAGCGCGCGCCTCTGCTGTTCATCTCCGGCAGCGCCGACCACCTGATGCCGCCGTCGATCCAGCGCTCGAACGCCAAGCACTACAACGACAACGTGATCACCGAGGTCAAGGAGTTCGAGGGGCCGCATCTGCTGCCCGCGTCGCCGGGCTGGGAGAAGGTCGCCGACTATGCGCTCGACTGGGCGCTCGAGCACGCGGCGCTGGCGAGCGCGCGGTGAGAGGCGTCCAGCTCATTCGCCGCGCGGCGGTCCGACCGCCCCCGCTCGGCGCCAGACTTGCGCCGACGAGAAAGGTCCTGAATGAGTGAGCCGACCGCCAGCGCTGGGCGCGGTCGTCTCGCGGAGTTCCTGGCGACGCGCGGCGGACGGGCGGATCCCGAGGCGCCGTTCGTCATCGAGCATCGCGAGGCGCTGATCTACATGCTGTGCCAGGCCGCCGAGCTCGAGCACGGGATCATGTGCCAGTACCTGTTCGCGGCGTTCTCGCTCAAGCAGCGCGCGGACGAAGGGCTCACGGCCGACGAGCTCGAGGCCGTCACGCGCTGGCGGCGCACGATCGCCCACGTCGCCACCGAGGAGATGCTGCACCTCGCGCTCGTGCAGAACGTGCTGTCCGCGATCGGCGCGGCGCCGCACCTGACCCGGCCGAACTTGCCCGCACCTGCGCGCCACTATCCCGCGGGCGTGAACCTGACGCTGGTGCCCTTCGGCGAGCCGGCCCTGCAGCACTTCATGTTCCTCGAGCGCCCGGAGGGGATGGCAGCTCGAAGGCGCGCAGGGCATCGACGCGCCCGTGCACGATGCGGTGCCCCTGATGGCCGAAGGCGACATCGTGCCCCAGCTGCAGGACTTCGCGACCATCGGCCACCTGTATCGCTCGATCGAGCAAGGTCTGGCGCACCTTGCTGAGAAGTTCGGCGAGCGCAACCTGTTCGTCGGTCCGCCGCGGGCACAGGCGACGAGCACCGACTTCCGGTGGCCCGAGCTCGTGGCGGTGACCGACCTCGCGTCGGCCCAGCAGGCGCTCGACACGATCCTCGAGCAGGGCGAGGGGGCGCGCGGGCATTGGGAGACGGCCCACTTCGGCGAGTTCGTCCGGATCCTCGACGAGTACCGCGGGATGCTCGCGGCGAACGCCGGCGTTCGACCCGGTCCGGCCGGTGATGTTCGCGACTGTGCGTCGTGGCGAGCACGACGACCCGATCCCCCTGATCGGCGATCGCGTGACGGCCGTGTGCACGGATCTCTTCAACGTCAGCTACGAGATCCTCCTGCAGATCCTGGAGCGGTACTTCGCGCACACGGAGGAGACCGACGCGCAGCTCGCGACGCTGGCGAACGCCGCCGTCACGCTGATGTCCGGCGTGCTCAGGCCGCTCGGCGACCTGATCACGACGCTGCCGGTCGGACCGGAGCACCCGGGGCGCAACGCCGGGCCGAGCTTCGAGCTCTTCTACGAGGACGACGACCTCCTGCCGCACCGGGAGTCCGCGTGGGCGCTGCTCGAGGAGCGCGTGCGCGATGCCTCGAGCTTCTGCGATGTCGTCATCGAGAACTCGCCGGAGCAGCGTCGCGAGCGCGCTCGGACCGCTCGAGCGCGCGCTGACCGGCGATCGCGGACTCACTCGCTCGGCACTTCGCCGACTGGGGCGCGACAAGTCGCTTCGCTACCGGCGGCGATGGAGCAGCCGCAACCGCAATGGAGGATGCGCCGATGCGTTTCGATCGAGGACATCAAGCCGCTGTTTCGCGAGGGCGACCGCGAATGCGATGCGCTTCGCGTTCGATCTCTGGTCCGCTCGAGGACGTCTCGACACACGCCGACGCCATCCTGGGCCGGCTCGAGGCCGGCACGATGCCGTGCGACGGAGCATGGCCGGCCGAGCGCGTCGCCGTCTTCCGCCGCTGGATCGACGCCGGCAGACCCGCGTAGGTGGTCCGTCTGATTGCCCTCTACCGACGTCGGACTTAAAGGACGGGGCGCACGATGAGCATCCCCCGGCTCGAGACGAGATGCGCCAAGTCCTCTGTCAAACGTTGGACGTGTTCGCTCGCCTCTTGCTCGAAGCGCTCCACGTCGACGATCTCGGCGATCAGCACATAGTCGGCCTGACCGATGGACTGTCCGGGCACGTCCGCCGGCCGTGTAAGCCGCCAATCCGAGACCGTATCCAGCGATCCGCGGACGATGTCGCGATCCTCCGTCATCAGACGCTCAAAGTCCTCGGCCAAATCCGGCGAACGCAGCTGGAACCAGATGAGAAGGGTCGCCGGAGAACTCATCCACGAAGCGTAGTGGAGAATTGCAACCTGACGAACGGAGTGATACGGCCTCATACCACGCAGGCCGTTCGCTACGCCGGGGGGAGCCTGACCTGGATGCGGCCGCCGCTCTCGCGCGTCTCGAACACGGGTTGCCCCGCCGTCGCCGGGCCGCGCTCGATCGAACCGTCGCGAAGGCTGAAGCGGGAGCCGTGGCACGGGCAGGTGACCGACTCCCCCTCGACCTGACCGTCACTGAGCGCGCAGCCGCGGTGCGAGCAGCGATCGTGCAGCGCGTGCAGATGCCCGTCGTGCCTCAGAAGCAGCACGGGCGTGTCGCCCGCCATCCCGCTGGCCGGCTTCCCGTCCTCCAGCTCCGCGGCGTCGACTGTCGTCCAGTCGCGCGGCCCCTCGTCGAAGGTCGTCTCGTTGACGCCGACTCCGCGCGTGAACGCGAGGTGACCGCCGAGGAGGCCACCCACCGAGAGCGCCGCGCCCCCTGCGAGGCTGAGCAGCCTGGCGCGCCCGGGGACGCCGAGTCGCCGCGCGGCGAGCGACGCCGCGTACAGCGTGGACGCCGTCAGGTTTGCGCTCGCGTGGACGAGCCCAACCGGGCGAGTGCGGCGGTCGCCGTAGACGGTCAGCGCCCAGTCGGTCAGGCCGCTGGCGACCGTCGGCGCGGCGGTCACGAGGCCGACCTCGATGAGGCGCTCGCTCGCGCGGCCGGTGTCGTCGCCGCCGAGCAGGTCGAGAATCGTCGCGCTGAGGAACGACCCGATAACCACGTCCGTCAGCAACGGATGCAGCGCATGCCCGAGCCACGTGCCCGATAGCGCGTCGCGCGGCACACCGACGGGAACTGCGCTGCTCACCGCCCCGGCCAGCTTCAGCGCGGCACCGTCGAGGGCTTCGACCGACTCGAGCGCATCGACTGCGCGATTGGCGGCGTTCTCGCCAAGGGTCATCTCGACCTCACAGATTCGGGGCTTCCATCGTGACAGCCGTCTTGCCCCTTGCCGTGATTGATCCGTGCGTAGGCCGCGGGGCGCGCGGCTGCCGAGAAGCAGGGCCAGGCCGTTGACACGGCCTGCCGTGAACCGGGGGGTACTGGCTATGAATTCAGGTGCGCGGCCGGCTGGACGCCACGCATCTGCATAAAGAAGGCATAGGTATTCTCGTAGGGCTTCCCGTCGACGGGAAGCCCTACGCGCCCGCGAAGACCCTGGTCGAATGCCGGGCCTACGCGTCGATTGCCACGCGCTCGCTTCTCCTTCGGGCTAGCTGCGGAGCTAGCAGCGGAGCCGCGCCCTAGACGAAGCCCACCACAGCCTGATCGGAGGTGTCTGCGAGCGCCTCGCGCAGCTCCTTCCGGCTGCTGACATCGAGCTTGCGGAACACCTTCCGCAGGTGGTACTCGACCGTGCGCGGGCTGATGAAGAGCTGCGCGCCGATCTCAGGGTTCGAGTGCCCGTCGCGGGCCAACCGGGCGACCTGCACCTCCTGGGGGGTCAGGGCGTCACGCGTGTCGGCCGTGATCCGCCGCACGGTCTCGCCGGTGGCGAGGAGCTCGCGGCGGGCACGCTCGGCAAACGCATCGGCGCCCATCTGGCTGAAGCTCTCGTAGGCGGCGCGCAGGACCTCGCGCGCGTCCGTGCGGCGGTTCTCGCGTCGCAGCCACTCGCCGTACAGGAGCTGGCTGCGCGCGAGCTCGACCGCCGCGCGACTGCGTGAGAGCCGCTCGATCGACTCGCTGTAGAGCGACTCGTCGTCGCTCAGCAGCGCACGGCAGCGCGCTTCGATCCCGAGCGCCCACTCGGTGCCGCTCGCCTGGGTGCGCTCGCTCAGGCGGTCGAGCGCGGTGGCAGCTTCGTCCGGCTTGTCCGCGCGGACACCGGCCTCGATCAACTCGACCAGCGTCCACCCGTACGCCATGACGTCCTCGTACTCGCACCCCTGCCGCGCGTCCGTAAGCGCCTCGGCGTAGCGGCCGTGGCCATTGTGCCGCAGCGCGACGAGCCAGTGGAGCTGGCCGAGACCCGACCCCTCGCCGCGCTCTCCCGCATTCCGCGACGCGAACTCGAACAGCGCCTGCGCCGGCTCGCCGCGCGCCGCGGCCAGCATCAACGCGGCGTACTTGAGCGGGGGAAGCCCGGTCGCGTGTGTGATCGCGTCGACTTCCTCGATGAGCGAAGCGGCGGTGGCGAAGGCGCCGGAATGAACGTTGAGCGCCGCCAGGTAGTTGAGCGCGTTCGGGAGCAGGTTGAGCGCACCGGTATCGCGCGCGAGGCGCACGCCGCGGGCCGCCAGCACATGCCAGAGCTCGTCGTCCCAGAGATCCTGCGCGAGGCGGCAGGCGAGCCATATCCAGCGCGGGTCTTCCGCGCCGAGATCGGAGTCCGCGAACCCGTGGAGCGCCCGCGACAATGGCCCGACGGACGCCGCGTATCCCTCGGTGAACCTCGTCACGAGCGCGTCGAGGAGCAGGTCGGCCGGGCCCGAGGAGTGCACGGCACTCGACGCGCGTGCGGCCTCCGCCACCTCGCGCTCATCGGGGCCGATGCCGAGGCGCCCCGCGAACATGGCGGCCGCGATCGCCTCCAGATAGGTCTCGCGGGCCAACTGGGCGTCCAACGGCTCGAGGCGCCTGGCTGCCGCGAGCAGCAGCGGCGGCGCGTCGCGCCCACGCCGGCTCGTGAACGCGATCTCCGCGCACAACCGCTCCAGCCGTGCGCGCTGGAGCTCGTCGAGCGGTCCGAGCTCGGCGGCCTCCAAGAGGTCGGACGCAGACGCGGCGTCGGCGACGTCGAGCTTCGCCTGCGCGGCGGCGAGCGAGCGGTCGGCGCGGGTGGCGGGATCCGGAGTGAGCTCGGCCGCCCGCTGCAAGAACGCGGCGGCCGCAGCGAGCCCGCCGCGGCCCTGCGCGCGGTCTGCCGAGCGCGCCATCTCCGCGGCCACCTCCTCGTCGGGCATCGCCGTCGCATAGGCGCGATGCCAGGCCCGCCGGTCCGGATCGAGGAGCGGATCGGTCGAGTCGGCGAGCGCGCCGTGCACGTCGCGGCGATCGTCCGGGTCGGCCGCGCGGTAGACCGCCGAGCGGATGAGCGGATGGGGGAAGCGCACGCGGAGGCCGAGCTCAAGCAACCCCGCAGCCTCGGCCGGGCGCCCGGCCTTGCCGCCGATCCCGAGGATCGCGGCGGCGCGCCACAGCAGCCCCAGATCGCCAAGCGGCTCGGCCGCGGCGGTCAGCAGCAGCAGCTGCGCGTCGCGCGGAAGCGTCTCGACGCGCTGGAGAAAGGTGTGCTCGATGCGGCTCGCCAGCGGGCGGGCATCGGGCAGCCCGAAGCCGCCCGCGAGCTCCGCCGGCGTCAACCCGCGCGGCAGCTCGATCAGCGCAAGCGGGTTGCCACCGGCCTCGCCGAGGATCCGCGCCTTCACCCGCTCGTCGAGCGGACCGGTGATCGCGGCCTCCAGAAGCAGCCGCGCCTGGTCGCCGGGCAGCCCCTCGATAACGAGCTCCGGCAACCCCTGGAAGACTTGGTCGTCGCCGGAGTCGCGCAGCGCGAACACCAATCCGACCCGCTCCGCCAAGAGCCGGCGGGCCACGAACGCCAGCGTCTGCGCCGACACGCGGTCGAGCCACTGCGCGTCGTCGACGATGCAGATGAGCGGCTGCTCCTCCGCGGCGTCGGCGAGCAGGGTCAGGACCGCGAGGCCGACGAGGAAGCGATCTGGTGGCGGCCCCGCCGTCAGGCCGAACGCAGTGCTCAGCGCGTCGCGCTGCGGCTCAGGCAGATCCTCGAGGTGACCGAGCATCGGCGCGCACAGGACGTGCAGGCCCGCGAAGGCGAGCTCCATCTCGGACTCGACGCCTGCCGCTCGGGCGATCCGGCATCCGCTCGCGGCAGCCGACAGGTGCCGTAGCAGGCCGGTCTTGCCGACTCCCGCTTCGCCGCGCAGGACCAGCACGCGGCTCTGCCCGGCGCTCACGCCCGCGACGAGTCGTTCGAGCACGTCGCGCTCGCTGCTCACGGTCGAGTAACTCCGACGATGATCGGTGGGGGTCGACCATGGTGGCGGCGAAGTATTCGTTGCGCCTGAATCCGGTCGCGTTCACGCGAGGCTGGCGGCGAAGCCGTCGCGCCAGCTCGGGTACCGCGGCCGCCATCCGAGCTCGCGCTTGGCCTTCGCGTTGGAAGCGCCCCGTAGCGAAATCTCGAGCGTGTCGCGGCGGCAGTGGCTCCGTCACGGGCGGCGGTTCGGCGCGCAGCGCCTGCGCCAGCACGGGCAGCCAATCCGGCTGCGGCGCCGGCTCGTCGTCGACGACGTTGTAGATCCCCGGAGCGACCCCGCTCGATCGCCGCGACGGCCGCCGAGGCGGCGTCTTCGACGTGCAGCCAGCTGTACATCCCGGTGGCACCTTCGACGACGCGGCACGCGAGCCGCGATGATGTCGGCCGCGGTCGAGCCGAGCCGGTCGTGCTACGTGCCGCGGCCGTAGAGCAAGCCGTAGCGCAGCACGACACCCTCGACCCCCTCGGTGCGCGTGACCAGCCGCTCGTGCTCGGCGATCGCCGCGACCACGCCGCCGAGCGGCGGTGGTGCCTCGGTGAACAGCGCCGCGTCCTCATCCTTGATGCGATCGCCCGTCGGCGCGTACACGAACGCGATGCTCTGCGCGACGACGCGGCGCGCGCCGCTGGCAAGCGCCGCCTCGACAAGAACTCGCGTCCCCTCGGTCCGGACGCGGTTGTTCGCGTCGAACACGTTGGGATCGCCCCAGTCGAGCCGCGACGGCAGCGCCGTGATCTGGTGGATCACCGCCTCGGGCGACGCCTCCGCCAGCGCGGCGCGCACCCCGTCGGCGTCGAACACGTCGCAGACGACGGGGTGCGCACGCCGATCCTCGAGCTGCGCGGCACGCAGCACCGAGCGGGTCATGGCCGTCACCTCGTGCCCCGCGTCCACCAGCTGCGGCACGAGCTGGGTGCCGATCACGCCGGTCGCACCGGCCAGGAAGACCCGCATCGCCTCCCGGACGGTACACCCGCCGGCTTACGCGGTCGAGAGCTGTTGCTCGAGCCACTCGCTGAAGCGCGTCTCGGCCAGGCGGGCGTCGGGGCCGGGGAGGAGCACGCCCTCGCTCGGGTTGACGCCGAAGTAGCGCGCCTGCGGGTCGGTGACGACCTCGCGCGGATCGTTGCGCGTCTTCAGCGCGCCGCGGATCAGCTCGTCGAGGCGGAACTGCTCCGGCCCGCCGATCTCCACCATCCCGTTGAGCGGCGCAGCGACCGCCACGCGGCCGAGGGCAGCCGCGACGTCGTCGGCGGCCATCGGCTGGATGAGCGCCGGCGGGAGGCGGACGCTGTCGCCCTCGGTCGCGTCGTCCGCGATGCGCGGCACGAACTCGAAGAACTGCGTCGCGCGCACGATCGAGTACGGCATCGAGGATCCCGCGATTAGCTCCTCCTGGGCAAGCTTCGCGCGGAAGTACCCGCTCTCGGTCAGGCGCTCGGTGCCGACGACCGACAGCGCCACGTGATGCGCGACGCCCGCGGCCGCCTCCGCCGCGAGCAGGTTGCCGGTCGACGTCGTGAAGAACTCCATCACCGCGGCGTCCTCCCACGCGGGCGCGTTCGAGACGTCGACGACCACCGCGGCGCCCGCGAGCGCCTCGTCGAGCCCTTCGCCCGTGAGCGTGTTGACGCCGGAGTCGGGCGAGGCCGGAAACGCCTCGTGCCCGTGCTGGCCGAGCTTGTTGACGAGCTTCGAGCCGATCAGCCCGCTGCCGCCGATGACCACAATCCTCATAGGAATGCCTTTCCTCGGTTTCCATCTCCTGGACTGGACAGCCGCGCCTTCTGTGACATGCGGGCGTCTGTCACGCGCGGCGCCGCCATCCAGTCCTCCAGGCATGCATGAGATCCACGACATGACGATCGTCGATCACCTCGTCTCCGAGCTCGCGTGCGGAAGAATCCGGTCGATCGCGTTCGTGGTCGAAAGCGACGTCGAGACGACCACCCCGCTCTACGGCCTGGCGATCGCCACGGCGCGTCGCGGATGGCGCCTCGGGCTGGACAACATCCGCTACTGGTTCGTCACGCCGGAGCGCGAGCCGGTGAGCGTCGCCGCCAGTCAGCGGCTGGAGCCGGAGGGCATCGCGTTCGTCGGCTCCGCGTACGCCGAGGTGCGCCAGGGCGTCCTGCTGCTCGACCCCGTCGGCACGACCCTCGACGTCGACCTCGTCGTCAGCCTCGACCGCTGCGGCGGGTTCTGGCTGACGCCGGACAGTCGTCGCCTCGTTCGCGCTCGATTCGTCCGCCGTCGCAGTCCGGTGCGCGGGTTGGCCGCGGTCGGTGCCCATGACTGAGGCGCTCGTGCGCGGCGAGCGCTACCGCTCGCTGTTCGAGGAGCTGCCGCCGCTCTCCGTCGATGAGCGGGCGCTACACGAGCTGGGTCGTCCCGGCGGACCGTGCGACCTCGGCGCCGCCGTCGCCGACTCCCACGTCGCCGCCGTCTGGCCGTTCTTCGGGCAGTTCATCGCCCACGACATCACGGCCGATCGCTCACCGCTGGTCCATCGCGCCGCGCGCGAGCAGCTTCGCAACGTCCGCGCGCCGCGGGCCAACCTCGAGAGCCTCTACGGCGGCGGACCCGTCGGCTCGCCGTATCTGTACCGCACGGACGATCCCGCGCAGCTGCTGCTCGCGCCCGGCGCCGGCGACGTCCCGCGCAACCACGAGGGCATCGCGCTCATCGGCGATCCGCGCAACGACGTGCACCTCTTCACCAGCCAGATGGTGGTCGCGTTCATCAAGCTGCACAACCGCCTCGTCGATCGCCTTCGCGGCGAGGGCGTCGCCGAGCAGGACGTCTTCGACGCGGCGCGAAGGGCCACCACGTGGCACTACCAGCACGTGATCCTGCGCGAGTACCTGCCCGGGACTCATCGGCGCACCGCTGACCGCCGAGCTTCTCGACCGCGGCCCGCAGCTGTACCGCCTCAACGGCGATCCGTACATACCGCTCGAGTTCGCCGACGCGGCCTTCCGCTACGGCCACGCGCAGATCCGCGACCGCTACCAGGTCAACGAGCACTTCGGTCCTTGTCCCGTCTTCCCCGATCTGATGGGGTTCGGCCCGGTCGCGCCGGAGCACGCCGTCGACTGGACGCTGCAGATCGACGTCGACGGCCACCCGCCCGCCCAGCGCGCCAAGCGCATCGATGTACGCCTTCCCACCTCGCTGATCGCGCTGCCCACGCGCGTCTCTGGATCAGCGCCGGGGACCGACTACGCGTCGCTGGCCAACCGCGACCTGCAGCGCGGTCAGGCCGTCGGGCTGCCTTCGGGCGAGGCCGTCGCCGACCGCCTCGGCACGTCCGCCCTGAGCGCCGAGCAAGTGGGTCTCGCCGAGCACGGGTGGAGCGGTGAGACGCCGCTGTGGTTCTACATCCTCAAGGAAGCCGACGTCCTGCACGACGGCGACCGGCTGGGCCCGGTCGGCGGGCGGATCGTCGGCGAGACGCTGGTGGGGATCATCGATGCCGACCCCGTGTCCTTCCGGTCACTCGATCCGGAATGGACGCCTGCTCGCCCCGCCGGCGCGTTCGGGCTAGCGGAAATCCTGGCGCCGATCGGCTGACGGAGGAGACTCGTCCATGCAGATGTTCTGCGCTCCCGCCGCATCGCCGTGTGAGGTGTTTCCGCCGTGGCATCGAGCTCAGCTCGCGGTCGAGCGCCGCGCGCGCGAGTCGCTGCCTTCGCCGGATTTGCTGAGGTCGGCCGGATTTCTGCGACCATCGTTCGGCGAGCGCGTGGCCGAGTGGTTCACGGCGCCGCCCACGACGCCGAGCGGGGCCGTCCGCGACTCCTACCGGGCGCTCGAGCAAGAGACCGCGCGGCTATTCGCGGTCGCCCTCCGGCTTGGGGTGCGGGTGGAGTACGTCTACGCCGAGGACGACCGGTACGGCGGCGGTGCGGAGCTGTGCGCCGACCTACGGAGGCACGGGTCGATGACGCTGCGGACGATTGCGTGTGAAGAACCCCATCTTCTGCTCGGTGGCGAGGAGGCGGCGTCGTCGACCAGCTTCGCCTCGTCCATGACGTTTTCGGCCACGCGGCGCTCGGGACTGGGTTCGACCTCCAATCGGAATTCGCCTGCTGGTTGCAGTGCCGGACGCTGTTCTCTGCCGCCGCCCGACCCGCGGCGTTCTGCGAGCTCGTCGGAGCGGTCACCGCTACGTGATCACCGGGGAGAAGCCGGGGTCTTCAGGCGAAGCTCCCGCCCCGCGCGCTGCTTTCCGGCGCTGCGTAGGCTCCACACATGACCCCCTCGGAAACCGCAGGTCTCCAGAGCCAGTGCGACCTGCTCCGGTCGCTGCACACGCCGGGTGAGCCGCTCCTGCTTCCGAACGCCTGGGATGTACCCACGGCCAAGGCCGTAGTCGCGGCGGGGTTTCCCGTGGTCGCGACGACGAGTGTCGGCGTGGCCGAGACGCTCGGCTACGAGGATCACGGGGGCGCGCCGGACGACATGCTCGCCGCCGCTGCTCAGATCGCCCGGGCGGTCGAGGTGCCCGTGACGGTCGACGCCGAAGCCGGCTACGGAATGGACCCTGGCGAGCTGGTCGCCGCGCTCAGGCGCGTCGGGGCCGCGGGCTGCAATCTCGAGGACACTGACCACGCGACCGAAACGCTGCGCGATCGCGACGCGCAGGCGGGGTGGCTGCGGGCGGTGCGCAAGGCTGCGTCGGACGCCGGCTACCCGCTCGTCATCAACGCACGGGTCGACGTCTTCTTCGCTCCGTTCCTCGCGGGTGCCGGGCCCGGGCACGCAGGCGCCGCTCGTGCCGCCAGCGCTGGAGCGAGCGAACGCCTACCTGGACGCCGGCGTCGACTGCGTCTTCCCGATCGGGCTGTGGGAGCCGGACGCGCTGCGCCACTTCATGTCAGAGGTCGGCGGGCCGGTGAACGTCATACCCGTGCCGCAGGCGCCGTCGCTCGCCGAGCTGACCGCGCTCGGCGTCGCCCGCGTGAGCTGGGGACCGTTCCTGTACTGGACCGCGATGACGCGCTTCCAGGAGCAGCTCGCGTCGCTTCAGGCCTGACGCTCCCAGATCGCCAGCGCGGGAAGCAGCGACGCAACGACGAAGCTGAGCGCGAGGACGCTCGTCTCGCCGGCGAGCGGCACCAGCAGGATGAACAGGGCCGCTACCGCTGCGCGTTTGCCGTTCAGGACGCCGGTCACCCGCCATACGAACACGCTCTCTCCCAGCAGGTAAAGCGCGGGCCCGCCGAAGATCATCGCCACGCCGACCCCGTTCGTCGCTTCGTGTGGCGTCGCGATGAGCAGGCCGTTGGCGACTGCAATCGCGATGATGCCCGCGACGATCGGCAGGTGGCCGTAAGTGTATGCGTCGCGCGCGACGCCGACCTGGGTCGTCACAGCTGGTGATCGACGACGCGCGCGTGCTCGGCCGTCGCGCCGAAGTACAGCCACCACAGCGCCGCGGTCTCCACGAAGGCGACGATCAGGCAGAGCACGACCGTCGACGTCAGCCCCGCCTCGGAGGCGGTTGCTCCCGTGACGACGATCGACTCGCCGAGCGCGATGATGATGAACACCTGGCAGCGCTCGGCGAAGTGGGCTCCTTCGATGTCGTAGTCGGTCGTGGCCGCGCGGCCACGACCCGGCAGCCAGTAGCCCGCCACGGGCGCGGCGAGCTCGAGCGCGAGCGCCGGTATCCAGACAGCGAGGCGCGCGTCGCCGTCGAGCGCCGTGCCTGCCAGCCAGAGCACGCCGGTGGCGACGCTCCAGACGACCAGCCGCTCGAACACGCCGCGCAGCCGGTGGCGGCGGTGCAGGAGCGATGCCGCGGCGGCGTTGCGACCGACCTGGAGCGCGACGTAGCTCCCCGCGAACAGCAGCGCCCGGCTCGCCGAACGCCTCGGGCAGCGAGGCGGCCATGAGCAGGCTGCCGAGCATCACGCCGGTGAGCACGACGCGGACCGTCGGCGAGGCCGGATCGAACCAGTTCGCCATCCACGTCGTGTAGATCCACGCCCACCAGACGACGAGCAGCAGGAACGCGGCCCGCGCCACGCCGGCGACGGAGAGGTGGGCGAGGATCTGGTGCGACAGCTGGGTGACGGCGAAGACGTAGACGAGGTCGAAGAACAGCTCGACCGTCGTCGTCGGCTGCGTGATGCCGTCGCCGCGCGGCCGCAGGTGGCGGACCGGCGCGGTCGCCGTCGCGGTCACCGGCCGGAGTGGAGCTTGCGGGCGGCGGCGTCGATCCGGTGCGGCGCGAGATCGAGGACCGCGCGGCCGGCCACGCGGAGGCGGTGCGCCAGCACGGACGCGTGGCCCCATGGTGTCCGCGCAGGTGCTGGACGAGCACGTACGGCACCGTGAGAATCGCGGCCAGCAGCGCGACGACGAGCGCGATCGCGAGCAGGGGGAGCGACGACGACTGCGACGAGGATCGCGAGCGGCGGGCAGCACAGGAGCCCGAGGAGCACGATGGCCGCGACCTCGACGGCGCGAACCGCCCCGGCGGCGGCGTAAGCCTGCCAGCCGAGCGTCCTGCTCGAGCTCTCGACGCGTGAGTGGCGATTCGGGAGTGGTCATGTCGTCTCCTTTAGGCGGCGAGGAGTTCACGGGGGAGTTTCTTCGGCGATCGCGGCGAGCGAGCAGCCGTTCGAGCGAGCGCGAGGTCGCCGGTCTGCGCGGCGGCACGAAGGTGTCGAGCAGGGAGCTGGTGCTCGGCGGCGCGTCCACACGTCCGGCGGCGTTCGCCTCGCAGGCGCGCGCGCGCGCGGGTGACGATCTGCCGAGCGTTCGCCTCGCTGAGGCCGAGCACTCGGCGATCGCCGGTGGGGATAGTCGAACGCCTCGCGGAGGACGTAGGCGGCTCGCTCGGTTGCGGACAGCTTCTCCAGCAGCGTGAGCAACGCGCTCTCGAGCGCGTCGTCCTGCTCCGCGACGCGCGACGGATCGTCGCCGAGATCGACCGCATCGAGCTCCTGCGGCCCGCTGGAGATCTCGTGCCGGACGCGGGCGGACTGCCCAACGGTGAGGGCGAGCCGCGACGTCATCGTGATGAGAAAGCCGACCGGATCGCGGATCTCGTCGCGGTCGGTCCCCTGCCAGCGGATCCACGCGTCCTGCACCACGTCATCCGCGTCGTTCGCGCTTCCGAGCACCCGATAGGCGATGCCGAACAGCCGCGGACGGACGACGTGGAACGACGCGGCGTCCGCTCGTCGGGACGGACCGAGGGGCCGCGCTCATGTCGCCACCCGGCGTCGTGACGACCGGGACGGGCTTGCTGCTGGTCGCCGTGCGCGCGCGCGGACGGAGCGCGGAGATACCGCACGGCCAGGTACGGCGTGGCGACGAGGGCGACGACGACCGTCGTGGCCAGGAGCATCGCGGCCAGCAACGTCAACAGGAAGGCGAAGGGCGCGGCCAGCATGAGCGCCAGGAGCAGCCACGGGCCTACCAGGGAGATGACGGGAGGCCCGTAGCCGGCGACGGCGCCGACCAGCGGGACCAGCTCCGCGACCATCTCGCCGAAGGTCCGCTCATCGGCGGCCGGCGCTGTGATCAGCTCGGTGGTGTTCATGCGGCGAGCTTGCTCTGGCGCGGCCGCGCTCTCGTCCGGGCAAGTCCCGCGTCGGGTCCCTAGTCACCGGCGCGGCTCCCCAGTCGGGCAGAGCGGAGGGTACGCTTGCGCGGTGGCCAAGGACCAAGCATCCGCCCGGGACTGAGCCATTCGACGTGACGCTGCCCAAGGGCTTCGAGCCAGGCGAGCACCAAGGGGCGCTCGAGGAGGCGGCACGGCAGTCCGGATGGACGGTTGAGCGCGACGGCGCAGTGATCGTCGTTCGCGACGTCTGGACCGAGAACGAGGACCACGCAGCCTGGCTCGTGGCGACGAAGGTCGGGCTTCGGCTCGAGCGCGTCACCGTCTGGGCGGGTCGCGACTCGTAGCCGCGGGATCCGGGTGCCGATTTTGATGAGCCGACAGAGCGTCGGGCCCAAGTTCATACGAGACCTCGCCCGCTTTGCCGCGCGGGCCGCAGCCACGCTGCCGGCCGACTAGTACGTGCACCGCCTTTCGACAGGCACGCTTCGGCCTGATCGTCATTGGGAGACGCGGCGCCTCTCGTCTCCCGAACCGGCAGGCAAAGAACGGAATATGCGGACATTCGCAAGAACCCGGCGCGAGCGGAGATTGGCTTACGTGCAGGCAACTCGCCGCCGTTCGAGAGCTTCGACCGCACGACTGAAAATCGTGGTGTCCCCGGCTCGAGTCCGCGTCTCGCCATCGAGATTTGCCTGCAAATAAGCGGGTTATGCCTCGCCCAGCGAGGCGTGCGAAAAGCCAGGAAAAGGCAGGTGGCCCTTCCCGGAATCGGCGACTGAGGGGGCATGCCCGGCTGGCACGGCTTGCACGGCTTGCACGGCTTGCACGGCTTGCACGGCTTGCACGGCTTGCACGGCTTGCACGGCTTGCACGGCTTGCACGGCTGCACGGCTTGCACGGCTTGCACGGCTTGCACGGCTTGCACGGGCCCAGGAGTACACGATGCGTTTCGTGTGCGGACGCTGCCGCGCGGGCAGGTCTGACCCATAACGAGCGCAGCGATGAGTTCGTGCGCGCCCTCGGCGGCCTCGTCTGCGATGGTCAGATCGACGCTGCCTGCGCGTCGCCGGGACAGCCTCCCTCAGTCGGTGATTGCGCACGCGGCGCGGTGCAATCGGGTGTCGCTGGTGCTTGACGCCGTTGATGTGGAAGCGGACGCCGTCCGGCCCGGTCCGCCGCTAAGAGGCGGCTTCAGAACTGTCGTCCCGCTCGCTGCTCCGTCTCGTCCGAAGCACTAGCCGCTGGCGCCCAGAGCGTTACCTGTCTGCTTTGCACGCCGAGCCGCCAGAGCCCAACCCGCTCGCGCAAGACGCGGGACGTCGACGCTAGTGCGTTGCCTCAACCCAGTAGCCAGTCAGACGCTCTCTGCCTAGAAGCATATGGCGCATAGATGATTGGCTCGATGCGAGCCGCGTCGGGGACTCGTTGCCCTTGGGCAGCCGCTGGCCGGCGCCCCCCTTCAAGTATGCGCCCGCCTAATGGTCCGCGCGCTGCCGCCGATGAAGCACGAAGAACCACCCATGGGAAACGCTCCCGACCCAGCACACCGACCAAACTCAGCCGACACAAGACCAGCCGGCGCTGAGGAGTCGAGGTACCAACAGCAACCGGGACACGGAGGACCATCGTGGCCGTAATCCAACTTCGCGTTGGAGATTCCGAGGACGACATCTACTCCCGCGTGCTGACCGGTGAATACGTGAGGCATGGAGGCGTGGTCCGTGACCACGCGGGGCAACTGGTCAAGCTCTTGGACGACGCATCACCCATTGACGATGCACAGGAAGCGGCCAAGGCGAGCATCGCGAAGGTTCTGAGGAACCGCAACGGGCGTCGTGATCGGGCTCGGGTCGTCGCAGTCGCCGCGGCCGCAGGCGGCGCGGCATACCTGGCCACGCGAAAGACGAAGGCGCGCTCAGCTCGAGTTGCCGAGCTGCGTCGAGAACTACAGCGCTTCGCTGGCTGCCTACCTTGAAGCCGCTCGCAATGGAACCCTCGACGCGGAGATCATCGATCGACTCATCGCGGATCTGGACGCGAGTCAGGGCGGAGTCCGACAGCGGGACCATCACGATCGAGTTCTCGCCGGAGCAGTCGGAGACGCTCGTCGGAATCGTGGCTGGCCACACGAGGAAGCTCGCCGAAGCCAACCAGCTCGAACTGAGCAATCTCCCCGAGCCGGCGAATGCTGGAAGGCGCCACCATCATCGAGCTCCGCCCCTACCTCGAAGTCCAACGGGAACTCTTCAGCCGGGCGGCGTAGCCGGTTCACGCCGCGCACCGGCCGTGATGCAGGCGGTGCCGACCTCGGCAGCGTCACAAGGGTCCGTTGCAGCGTCCCCGGTCGCAGCGTGGAGATTGGCACTCAAGCTCCGCTCCCGCGTCGACGCGATGGCTCAGCACTGCATCCCGCCGTCCTCGCCGACGGCGCGGCCGCGACTCCCGTCGCGAGAGCTCTCGACGCCCGAAGGCGGCTGGCCGGCCGCACGAGGGGCACTGACGAGGCGGGCGCTGGAACGGCGCACAGCTCAGCAGCCGCGACTCGCTGCTTTCCATATCGCCCCTCCATCACTACGGCGCCGCAGTACACGAACTCGCGCGTCCGATTCAAGCCGTCGTTGCGCACTACGAGATCGAAGCCGATGGGCGGATCCGGCTTCTTGCGCCTCGCGATGACTATGACCGCCAACAGGTTTACGAGCACCTTCAAGACGTCGAACCGCGATTCAAGAAAGACGAGCGACCCTGGCTCAATCCGTGACCAGGCCGCGATCGGATCCGCAAATGCGGGCGTGGATGTGGATGGCTTCGGGTCAGTGTCAACGATCGTGAGAATTCCCCAGTTGCGATCGTGAGAATTCCCCACCCTCGGCGGGGTGGTTGAGGCCGGCTCTGAGGGTCGCGAGGCGGGCGCGGTGGCCGCGCATGCGGTAGCTGTCGCCGTCGATCTGCAGGACGGTGGCGTGGTGCAGGAGGCGGTCGAGGATCGCGGCGGCGACGGTGCTGTCTTCGAAGATCTCGCCCCACTGATGCGATGCCGCGGTTGGTCGTCAGGATGATCGAGCCGTGCTCGTAGCGGCGCGAGATGACCTGGAAGAGATGGGCTGGCGGCTTCGCCGGGCATCGGGAGGTAGCCGAGTTCGTCGATCACGAGGAGCTGCGGCCCGTTCCAGAAGCGCATCGTCGTCTGCCAGCGCCCTTCGAGCGCGGCGCGGCTGGTGCGTGCGACGAGGTCGGCGGCGGTCGTGTAGTAGACGCGGTAGCCGGCGTGCACGGCCTTCAGGCCGAGCGCGATCGCGAGCATCGTCTTGCCGACCCCGGGCGGCCCGATGGCCAAGAGATTGGCCTTCTCCTCGATGAACCGCAGCGTCGCGAGCTCCTCGAGGAGGCGGCGATCCAGCGACGGCTGCGCGCTGAAGTCGAACTCCTCCAGCGTCTTGGTCGAGGGGAACCCGGCGAGCCGCAGCCGGCTGGCGAGCCTGCGCTGCTGCGTCGCGTTGACCTCGACGTCGAGCAGGTCGTGCAGGAACTGGGTGTAGCCGGGCTTGGTCTTCTCCGCGTGCTCGAGCGCGGCAGGGAGCTGCTCGGCCGCGGCTGTGAGCTTGAGGTAGGCAAGGTGCGAGCGCAGCTGCTGGTAGGTGGCGTGCTTGTTCACCGCGCGACCTTCGCGATCTGCGCGTAGTGCTCGAGATCGACGACGACGCGCCGGCGTCGTCGTGACCGCGCAGCCGCGCGGCCTCCGTCGAGCGCGGCGTCGCCGGGCGGCCGGTTGGCCTTGCGCCGGCACGGCTTGTCGGTCGTAAACGCGTCCAGAACCGCTTGCTCGAGCAGCGGGCGTGCTCGGCGCTGCGGAGCTGCTGCCCGGCGCCGGCCGGGGCGCGGCGGTGGCGCGCGATCCGTCGCCCGGCGGGGGAGAGGATCTCCAGGTGCAGCTCGCCGAGCGCGGGCGCGGACCGTGACGGTCTGACCGACTAGGCCGGGCGCGACGCTGTAGCGGTTGCCCTCGAACGCGACCAGCGCCGAGCGCGCGACGATGCGCTCGACCTCGAGCTGCGCCGGGAACGCCTGCGCCGGCAGTGCCAGCAGCGCCTCCTGGGCGGCGAGCTCGGCGATCGTGCTCGACCGCGGCGCGTGCGGCGGTCGGCGACCGCGACGCCCAGCGGTCCAGATCGGCCTGCGCCTGCCCCAGGCTGGAGACCGGCGCGGTCCGCCACCACGACTGCGTCACGTACTGGATCGCCTTCTCGACGACGCCCTTGCGCTGCGGCCGGCGCGGCGGGCACACCCACACCTCGACGCCGTAGTGCTTGGCGGCCTGCGGCGAACTGCCGCCGTGATCCGGTCGCTGCCCGGGTGAACGACGGTCGCCATCCGATCGGTCCGCCACGCGCGGCTGCGTGCCGCCCAGGCGACGCAAGCACGCCGTCGATCGCGTCGGCCAGGTGCGCGAACGTCATGCCCTCGCTGATCACTGCGCGGCAGCGGCCCGGAGAACGACAACGCGCCGACGAGCACGTAGGCCTGCTCGCCCCACGGCGTCTCGGTCAGCTCCAACCAGTCCAATTGGATCTCCTCGCCCGGCTCGTGCGCCAGCTCGACCGTCACCCCATGCCCGCCGGTCCGGCAGCCTCGCAGCGCGGCCGCAACCCGAGCCGGCGCAGCTCGCGCACGAACGTCACATAGGAACGATCGAACCCGAGCTCGAGCACCTCGCGGAAGAGCACCGTCCCGTCGACGTGCGCGTCATCGGCGAACCGCGCGGCCAAGTACTCGCGAAACGGCTCCAGGCAACTCGCCGGCGGCTCCCGCGCCGGCCGGCCCGGCCAGGTACTTGCGCACCGTCTTGCGATCCCGGCCGGTGTGCCGCGCGATCGCCGACACCGACCAGCCCCGCCGCGCGAGCGCGTGGATCTCCACATCGTCCTCCTCAGTCAGCATCCCCACCGGGGCCTCCATCCAGATCGCAGGCGTGAGACACCCGCGACCCTGGAGGGGGCCCCCGACAGACCGCGCCGCGACGCACTCGCTCCGCTCGGCCCTACGGGCCTTCGCTCCGCGAGCGTCGCCGCGACACGGAATCAGAGGTGGGGAATTTCCGTGATCAGATGTGGGGAGCGATTGCGTGATCGCGGCCATCAGCGCGGTCCCACGTCGCCGTTGAATCGTCGAGCCGATCGAGCACCCAGTACAGATCGTCGTCGCCGTGGCCCGGTATCCACTCACGCCCGGCGAACACCCACTCGGCCGTTGCACCCGCCCATACGTTGTCGAGCAGCGTCTTGTTGGTGCGGATGAGTGCGCGGTGCCGGGCACGCATGTCTTCGGGCTCGTCGACATCGCCGGCGTAAGTCCACACGAGATCCGTCACCGAGATGCCTGAAGCGTGCGAACGCGGCTTCACGAGCTGCGCCTGTTGGTTCGCGAGTACGAGCAGCTTCATGAAGCCGAGGCGGCACTCGCCGACGGGTCGCCGACGGGCGGAAACCGCGGGGCTTGGCCAAAGCGCGGCGGTTCTCGAGCGCCGCGAGGCCGTGCCAGGCGGGCGGTGCCGCGCCGACGGGCTCAGGCCAGCGCTCGACCTCGTCGGCCGAGCGCGCAGCTCACCAGATAAAGGTAGTGGCGCTGGTCCGTGAGCGACCCGGCATCACCAAAGCCGAGCTCAAGGGCGCGTCCGGACTCTCGAGCGCCGGTGTCGTTTAGAACCTGCGGCGGATGCTGGACCGGGCGAGGTGCTCGAGCAGCGCCGACAATGCGGCGGTGGCCCTCTCGCGCGGTATTCGCCGAGTGCCTGCCATCGACCGCCAGCCTACGACAGCGCGACTTCCGTACACCTCCCTCGACCGCGAGGAGCCCGACCTGATCGAGGGCGGAGAGCACGACGGGCAGGGCAAGCGGGGCGGTCCCCGTCTCAGGGGCGCCAAAAAGTGCGCCAGAAAATCGGCCAGAATCGCTCACGAGCTTCCGAGCGACGAACCCGCGTCGTGCGCGCTGGGAGCAAAGTCCCTGCAAATGCACACGATCTGCCAGAGACGAAGCGCGCCCGAGAGGATTCGAACCTCTGACCTTCGGTTCCGTAGACCGACGCTCTATCCAGCTGAGCTACGGGCGCAGGCGAACGGCCATGTTAGCCGCCAGCGGAGAGGGCGGGATTCGAACCCGCGATGGAGCTTGCCGCCCCATACTCGCTTAGCAGGCGAGTGCCTTCAGCCACTCGGCCACCTCTCCGGGTGCGCGACGACGCGCGCTGTGGGCGCAGTGTAGAGGCTAGGCGACCCCGCGCCGCCCCATGCGATCGAGCTCTTCCAGCGACTGGCCCGCGCCGGTGGCGACGCAGGTGAGCGGGGCGTCGGCGATCGCGACCGGCATGCCGGTCTCGCGGTGGACGCGGTCCTGGAATCCGCGCAGGAGCGCGCCGCCGCCGGCCAGCACGATGCCGTGGCGGGCGATGTCGGCGGCCAGCTCGGGCGGGGTCTCCTCGAGCGTGTCGTGGACCGAGGCCATGATGTCCGTCAGCGGCGCGTCGATCGCGCGGCGGACCTCCTCGCTGCCGAGCTCGAGCTCGCGCGGGAGGCCGGACATCAGGTCGCGGCCGCGGATCCGCGTGGAGAGCTCCTCGCCGAGCGGGGCGGCGGAGCCGACCGCGAGCTTGATCGCCTCGGCGCTCTGTGAGCCGATCGCCATGCGGTGCTCGAGGCGGATGTAGTTGGTGATCGCGTCGTCGAGGTCGTAGCCGCCGACGCGCAGCGAGCGCGAGACGACGATGCCGCCGAGCGAGATCACCGCGACCTCGGAGGTACCGCCGCCGACGTCGACGACCATCCGGCCGACCGGCTCGGCGATCGGCAGGCCGGCCCCGATCGCGGCGGCGAGCGACTCCTCGATCAGGTGCACCTCGCGCGCGCCCGCGGACAGCGAGGCCTCCTCGACCGCGCGGCGCTCGACGTCGGTGACGCCCGACGGCGCGCACATGACCAGCCGCGGCCGGCTGAACCGGCTCTGCAGCACCTTGTCGACGAACTGCCGGAGCATCGCCTCGGTGACCTCGAAGTCGGCGATCACGCCGTGCCGCAGCGGGCGGTCGGCGGAGATCGTGGCCGGCGTGCGGCCGATCATCAGCTGCGCATCGGCGCCGACCGCGTGCACCTCGCCGGTGCGCTGGTCGATCGCGACGACCGAAGGCTCGGACAGCACGATCCCGCGCCCGCGCACGTAGACGACCGTGTTCGCGGTGCCGAGGTCGATCGCCATGTCGCCGACGCCGCGCAACGCCGAGAATGACCAGCGGCGGCGACGCGAGACCGACCGGAACACTCCGCGTTGCGAGCTCATCGCATACCCAGGGAAGCACACGTGGCGCGTGTAACGTCTGCCTCATGCCGGACGCAACGACCTTTGCAGTGTTCGCCGTGGCCTGTATCGCCTTCCTGGTGATCCCCGGGCCGTCGGTCTTCTACATCGTCACGCGCAGCCTCGTGCAGGGTCGACGGGCGGGAGTGACGTCGATGCTGGGGGTCCAGGCCGGCGGGCTGGTGCACGTCGTGGCCGCCGCGTTCGGGGTGTCGGCGCTGATCGCCTCGTCGGCCGCGGCGTTCACCGTCGTCAAGTACGCCGGTGCGGCCTATCTGGTGTTCCTCGGGCTGCGCAAGCTGCTCGGCCGCGAGCCCGACGAGCCCGAGCTGGAGACCGGCCCGGCGTCACCGGCGCATCTGTTCGCCCACGGCGTGATCGTCAACGTGCTCAACCCGAAGACGGCGCTGTTCTTCCTCGCCTTCCTGCCGCAGTTCGTGGATCCGACCGCCGGGCCGGTCGCGCCGCAGATGCTGGTGCTCGGCCTGATGCTCGTGAGCATCGGCGTCCTCAGCGACGGGACCTACGCGCTGCTGGCCGCCAGCGTCGGCCGCCGGCTCCGCGCCCGCCGCCGGCTCGAGCGCATCAGCGGCGGCATCTTCGTGAGCCTCGGGATCGTCGCCGCGCTCGCGGGCGAGCCGCGGCAGTCCTAGGATTGGCGCCGCCCCGGAGGGGTGGCAGAGCGGTCGAATGCACCGGTCTTGAAAACCGGAGTCCGTTCACGCGGACCGCGGGTTCGAATCCCGCCCCCTCCGCTCTACGACGCCGCAGGCGGCTGGTCGATGCGCACGAGGTTCCCGGACGGGTCGCGCACGGCGAAGTCCCGCACGCCCCAGAACTGATCGGTCGGCTCCTGCACGATCTCGGCACCCGCGGCACGCACCTTCTCGAACGTGTCGTCGACGTCGTCGGTGCGGAAGTGGACGCCGCCGAGCGCGCCCTTGGCGACCAGTGAGGCCACGTGCTCGCGGTCGGCCGGGCTGCCGTTGAGGAAGTTCGTGATCACGATATTCACGTCGGGCTGCGAAGGGGCGCCGACGGTGATCCAGCGGGACCCCTCGTTGGCGACGTCATTGCGCAGCTCGAGGCCGAGTACGTCGCGGTAGAAGGCCAGCGCCGCATCGGGGTCATGCACGATCACGAAGCATTGGGAGAACGAAAGAGGCATGCGGGCAAGGCTAAGACCAGACCGGCACGCGCGCTTCTCCGATCCTGCTCGGCTGGCGGCGCGGGCGGGTGAGGTCCTTGGCGACGCAGCCCGACACGCTGACGAGCGCGCTGTGGTCGCGGGCCCGGTACGCGGTCGGCGTCTCACCGACCAGCTCGGTGAAGCGGGCGCTGAACGAGCCGAGCGACGTGCACCCGACCTCGAAGCACACCTCGGTGACCGACAGGTCGCCGCGGCGCAGCAGCGCCTTCGCCCGCTCGATGCGCCGCGTCATCAGGTAGGCGTACGGCGTCTCGCCGTACGCCGCGCGGAACTGCCGGGAGAAGTGCGCGGTCGACATCAACGCCGCGCGCGCGAGCGCGGCGACGTCGAGCGGGCGCATGTACTCGCGATCGATCAGGTCGCGGGCGCGGCGCAGGTGCGCGAGGTTCTCCAGCTCCTCCCACGTCACGCTGCGAGCGTAGCGCCCAGGAAGTCCTCCCACGTCATCCGCCCGACGGCATGGTCGGGAGCCAGGTTGGCGCCGGCGCGGAACGCGCGCGCGGCCTGGCCGGGCTGCCACACCGGGATCAGCGGCCGGTGCTTGCCACGGGCGCGCAGGTACGAGCGCAGCAGGTCGCGCATCGGATACACGCGCGGGCCGGCGATGTCGGCGACCAGGCCGGCCGGCGGGCCGAGCGCCAGCTCGACGAGCCGGTCCGCCACCTCGCAGGCCGCGACCGGCTGGAATCGCGCTCCCGACGGGCACGGGCACGACGGGCAGCTTGGTCATCGCCCGGGCGGTGGTCAGCATCAGCTCGTGGAACTGGGCGGCGCGCAGCGTGGTCCAGGGCAGCCCGGACTCGGCGACGACGCGCTCGGCCGCGAGCTTGGACGCGAAGTAGCCGAACATCGCGCGGTCGACGCCGCTCACGACGGGTACGCGGTCGGCGCCGACGACGGAGATGTTCACGAGATGGCGCACGCGCGAAGCCGCGCGGACGAGGTGCTCCGCCTTGACGTCGTCGCCCTTGCGGCTGCCCGCGCAGTGCACGACGACGTCGATGTCCTCGAGCGCGGCGTCGACGCCCTCGCCGGTGTCGAGATCGCCGGCGACGCCGTCCTCGGACGGATGGCGACTGAGCACGCGGACCGCGTGATCGGTGTCGTGCAGCCGGGCGACCACGAGCTTGCCGAGCGTGCCGGTACCGCCGGTGACGAGGATGTTCATGGCTGCTCCTTCGGATCGCTGGTCACACCGGCGCCGTGGCGCCGGTCATGTGGCCATGACCGACGAGAAGACGAGGATGTGACCGATGCATGACACCGACTGGCTGGCCGAGCGCTTCGAGGCCCAGCGGCCGCGGCTCACCGCCGTCGCGCACCGGATGCTCGGGTCGGCGAGCGAAGCCGACGATGCCGTCCAGGAGGCCTGGCTGCGGCTCAGCCGCACCGACTCCGACGCGATCGAGAACCTCCCGGCCTGGCTCACCACGGTCGTCTCGCGCGTGTGCCTGAACGTGCTGCAGTCCCGCCGCGCGCACCCCGAGCTGCCGTTCGAGCAGGAGGTGCCCGAGGCGGCCGCCGGGCCCGATCCCGAGCACGAGGCGCTGCTCGCGGACTCGATCGGCCTCGCCCTGCTGGTCGTGCTCGAGACGCTGACGCCCGCCGAGCGGGTCGCGTTCGTGCTGCACGACATGTTCGCCGTGCCGTTCGAGGAGATCGCGCCGATCGTCGGCCGCAACGCGCCGGCGACGCGGCAGCTCGCGAGCCGGGCGCGCCGCCGCGTCCAGGGCCGCGACGAGGACGGCGACCCTGACGTCGTCCGCCAGGCCAGGCTCGTCGAGGCGTTCCTCGCCGCCGCCCGCGGGGGCGACTTCGCCGGGCTGCTCGCGCTGCTCGACCCCGAGGTCGTGCTCCGCGCCGACGCCGCCGCGGTGGACCTCGGCGCGCCGGCCGAGGCCCGCGGGGCGGAGCCGGTCGGCGAGTTCGCGCGCATGGCGCGCGGAGCCAGGGCGGCGGTCCTCGACGGGACACCGGTCGCGGTGTGGATGCCGGGCGGCAGGCCGCGCGTCGTCTACCGGTTCCGCGTGGCCGGCGACAAGATCGTCGAGATCGACCTGATCGCCGACCCGGCCCGCCTCTCCCGGCTCGAGTTCCGGCAGCCCTAGGCGGCTGACGCGACCGGGAACGCCGTGCGGTACGCGTACAGCGTGTCCATGTACTCGTGGACGTGGACGATCTTGCCGTCCCGGACGGTGAACACCCCGATGCAGTGGTTCTCGTACGGCTCGCCGTCGCGGGTGTGCGCGCGGCTGATCCACTGCATCGCGACGCGGTCGCCGTCGGCGATCAGGCTCGTGATCTCGAGGCGGACCGAGCCGGGCCGGTAGTAGCTCATCGCGGCAGAGAGGAAGTCGTTGAGGATCGTCTCGCGTCCGCGCCAGGTGCCGGAGATCGGCAGCTCGCCGTCGAGCCGCCAGACGGCGTCGGCGGCGAACGCATCGCGGATCGCCTGCTCGTCGCCGGCCTGGACGGCGGCGACGTAGCGCTCGAGGACGGCCTTGCTGTCAGGTGAGGTGGGCATGCCGCCGACGGTAGGCCCGGCACGCGGCAAAGGGAAAGACCGGTTGGCGCTGGGTTCAGACCGTCACGGCATGGCCGGGCGCCAGCCGAGATCGTCGGCGATCGCCTCGGCCACGGCGAGCAGCCGCTCGACGGCCGGCGGGCGGTCGGCGCTGCGCGCGAGCAGCTGCACCGGCAGCGCAACGGGCGGCTCCAGCGGCACCCATGCGAGCTCGGCCCCGAGCCCGACGCGGGTCGACTCGCCCACGATCGCCACCGCCCGTCCTTCGGCGACCGGCGTCTGCGCGAGGTCGAAGCTCACGTCGCGGAGCTCGACCGGCGCGTCGCCGATCAGCGCCTTCACCGCGTCGTAGTGGCCGGGGTTCGCTTCGCGTGGATGGAGCAGCACGGGCTCCGTGACGTCGGCGAGGCGCGCGCGGGCCGCGCCCGCCAGCGGATGCTCGGCGCGGACGAGCAGCCCCTGCGCCTCGTCGCGCAGCGGGCGGGCCTCGAGGCCGGCGGTCTCGGGCGGGCAGCGCACGAGGCCGACGTCGACCGACCCGTCGCCGATCCCCGCGACGATCTCGCCGACCGCCAGCACGCGCGTGGCCAGCTCCAGCTCGGGCAGCCGCTCCCCGATCGCCCGCAGCAGCCGCGGGGCGGTGTCGTAGCCGGCGCTGGTCCCGTACGCGACGACGACGCGGCCGTGCGCGCCGGAGCCGAAGCCGCGCATCGTGCGCCACAGCGCGTCGGCGTCGTCGAGGACGCGGGAGCCGCGCGCGAGGAGCTCCCGCCCGGCGTCGGTCAGCTCGACGGAGTGCGTGGTGCGGTGCAGCAGCTCGACGCCGAGCTCGTTCTCGAGGAGGCGGACCTGGCGGCTCAGCGCCGGCTGGGCGATGTGCAGGCGCTCCGCCGCACGCGTGAAGTTGCGCTCGCTCGCCACGACGACGAAGTAGCGGAGCCTCCGCAGGTCCAGCATGGGCCATATGCTGGCGCTCGTGGGCAATTGCTGCGACCCACGTGGCTGCGACGACTTCTTCGGCGGCGGCTTCGCGCGCAGGATGGCCGCCCGCTACCGCAAGCGCGGGCTCGACCGGACGTCGCGGCGGATGGTCGCGTTCCTCGACGCGCGGGGGCTCGCGGGCCGCACCGTGATGGAGATCGGCGGCGGCATCGGCGAGATCCAGATCGAGCTGCTCAAGCACGGCGCCGAGCGCACCGTGAACCTCGAGCTGGTCAGCGCGTACGACGGCGAGGCGCGCCGGCTGCTCGCCGAACAGGGCCTCGAGGACCGGGCCGAGCGGCGCCTGCACGACATCGCGGTCGACCCGGACGGCGTCGAGCCCGCCGACGTCGTCGTGCTCCATCGCGTCGTCTGCTGCTACCCCGACTACGAGCGCCTGCTCGGCGCCGCGGCCGATCACGCCCGCCGGCTGCTCGTGTTCAGCCACCCGCCGCGCAACCTCGTGTCGCGCGCGCTCGTGACGGTGCAGAACCTGTTCTTCCGGCTGCGTGGGAGCGAGTTCCGCACGTTCACCCACCCGCCGGCAGCGATGCTCGCGGTGCTGGAGGCCCGCGGGCTGCAGCCGCGATACTCGCACCGCGGGCTGGTCTGGCAGGTCGCGGGGCTCGAGCGCTAGAACCGCACGACGCGGCGGTCGCCGATCGGCCGGAAGCCGATCGACTGGTAGATCGAGTTCGACGTCGGGTTCGCGAGGTCGGTGAACAGGACGACTTCGCCGGCGTCGCGGGCGAGCGCGTCGGCGGTGCAGGCGGCGGTGACCGCGGCGCCGTAGCCGCGGCGGCGCTGGTCGGCGGGCGTGTACACGGGCGCGATGCGGGCGACGCCGGCGGCGGTGGCGGTCCGCGCCGCGAGCGAGACCGGGATGCCCTCGTTCTCCCACAGCCAGAGGCGACCGTCGCCGATGCGCTCGCGCGCGGCCGCCTCGACGTTGGTGCTGTTGACGCCGGCGTCGCGCTCGAACGCGGCCAGCCAGCGCGTGGCGAGCTCCAGATCCCCCGAGTCCGCGACGCGCCCCCGGCCGGGCGCCACCGGCGTCAGCAGCTCGCCGAGCCGGTACAGGCGCATCTCGAACGCGACCTCCGCCCGCTCCGGCCTCCACGCCGCCACGAACCGCTCCACCGTCTCCGGGTCGCCGTTGACGCCGGGCAGCTCGATGCCGCGGAGCGCGGCGGCGAGCTCGTCGACCGTGTCGTCGGGCACGACCGCGAGCAGCAGCTCGAACGGCGGCGTGAACGACACCGCGCCGCGATCCTCGTACCAGCCGAAGAGCATCGGCTGATCGGAGAAGCGATGGCCGCTGCGCACGGCCTCGATGACCGTCAGGGCGACGGTCTGCGCCGCGGGGTCGCGGGCGAGCAGGTCCCACGCATGCTCGGCGTACGCGCCGACGTTATCGGTGAGATGCCAGGTCGTCCCTGCTTTGTAACGCTTTCGCGATGGACCGCGCGCGCGAGACCGAATCGCAGATGTCCGACGACGAGCGCTTCTCCCTGCTCGTCAGCGTCATGGGCGCCAACGCGGTGATCGGGGAGCGTGACCGGCGGATCCCCGAAGACGTGGCGATGAGCGCGGGCTACGTGCCCGGCGTGCCGCGGCTCGGCGTGCCGGCGCTGCTGATGACCGACGCCAGCCTCGGCATCACCAACCCCGGCTACCGGCCGGGCGACACCGCCACCGCACTGCCGGCCTCGCTGGCGCTGGGCGCGACCTTCAACCCGGCGCTCGCCCGCGCCGCCGGGGAGCTGCTCGGCCAGGAGGCGCGCGCCCGCGGCTTCAACGTCCTGCTCGGCGGCGGCGCGAACCTCGCGCGCGACGCGCGCAACGGCCGCAACTTCGAGTACCTGTCCGAGGACCCGCTGCTGACCGCCGTGCTGGCCGGCGAGGCGATCGCCGGCACGCAGGCGCAGGGCGTCATCTCCACGATCAAGCACTACACGCTCAACTGCAACGAGACCAACCGGCACTGGCTCGACGCGATCATCGACCCCGCCGCGCACCGCGACTCCGACCTGCTGGCGTTCGAGCTCGCGATCGAGCGCGGGCAGCCCGGCTCGGTCATGACCGCCTACAACAAGATCAACGGCGTCTACGCGGGCGACAACGACCACCTGATCAACGAGGTGCTCAAGGGCGAGTGGGGCTACCCGGGGTGGGTGATGTCCGACTGGGGTGCGACGCCGAGCTGGGAGTACGCGCTGCACGGGCTCGACCAGGAGTCGGGCGTGCAGATCGACGTCGCGATCTGGGGCGGCGAGGCGTTCACCGAGCCGCTGCGTGCGGCGGTGGCCGACGGGCGGCTGCCGCGCGAGCGCCTGTCCGACATGGTGCGCCGCATCCTGCGCTCGATCTACGCGGTCGGCGCCGATGATTGGGATCCCGCCCACCCGGCGCCGCCCGCCGGCGACAGCGACGTCGCGCTGGAGACGGCGCGCCAGGGCATCGTGCTGCTCAAGAACGACGGCGTGCTGCCGCTGGCGCCGGCGCGCATCGCGGTGATCGGCGGCTACGCGCAGTTCGGCGTCGTGACCGGGACGGGGTCGAGCGCGGTCGTCCCGCCGGGCGGCTACGCGGCGGAGGTGCCGCTCGGCGGCCCGGGCGTGATGGGCGCGATGCGCAATCTGTTCGTGCTGCCGTCCTCCCCGGTCGCCGAGCTGCGGCGGCTGCTGCCGGACGCCGAGATCGAGTTCGACCCGGGGATGAGCCCGGCCGAGGCTGCGACGCTGGCCGCGCGGGCGGACCTGGCGATCGTGTTCGGCATCCGCGTCGAGGGCGAGGGCTTCGACCTCCCCGACCTCGCGCTGCCGTGGGGCCAGGACGCGGTGATCGCGGCGGTGGCGGCCGCCAACCCGAACACCGTGGTCGTGCTCGAGAACGGCTCGCCGGTCGCGATGCCGTGGCACGACGACGTCCGTGCGATCGTCGAGGCGTGGTACCCGGGCCAGGCCGGCGGGCGGGCGATCGCCGAGGTGCTGACCGGCGCGGTCAACCCGTCCGGCCGGTTGCCGCTCACGTTCCCGGCCGACCTCGCCGACACGCCGCGGCCGGAGCTCCCGTCCGCGCCGTGGGGCACCCCGGTCACGATCCGCTACGACGAGGGCGCCGAGGTCGGCTACCGCTGGTACGCACAGACGGGAGCCAAGCCGCTGTTCGCGTTCGGGTTCGGCCTCAGCTACACGACGTTCGCGTACGCCGACCTCGAGGTCGCGGACCTCACGGCGACCTTCACGGTCACCAACACCGGCGCCCGCGCGGGCGCCACCGTACCCCAGCTCTACCTCGTCGCCCCGCGCCGGCTGCTCGGCTTCGCGCGCGTCGAGCTCGCGCCCGGCGAGTCACGGCGAGTCTCGATCACCGCCGAGCCGCGCGTGCTCCCGCACGGCGGGGAGATCGCGGTCGCCACCGCCGCCGACGCGCCGGTGCTGACCGGGCGCCTCTAGTGTCCCGATTCGGGAGTTCGGTGGCAGGTCAGGCGGATGCCGGGTCGTGCCTGCCGTCGCACGGCATCCGCGAGCATGCTGGTGGCACGTGACCGGATGCCGAGTGCCGGCAGGCGCGGGCCGGCGCCGACGAGTGCCACCGAAATCCTGAATCGGGACACTAGGCGAGGCGCGGCACCCACAGCCGGTCGATCGTCGCCCAGCTCGCGTAGACGATCGCGCCCGCCGTGCCGGTGGCGGTGAGCAGGACGCCGGACGCGGCGGCGAGCGCGACGCCGTTCGTGCCGAGGATGACGACGACCGCCGCGGCGCCGACGCTCGGGCCGACCGGCAGCTGGCTCAGGATGACCATCGCGATCAGCACCGCGATGGCGTCGAGGACCGAGGCGTCGACCCCGACCGCGTGCAGCATCATCCAGTTGCGCGCGATCTGGGCGAACACGGCGATCAGGACCAGCGCGATGACGCGCGAGCGCCCGCGCAGGCTGCGCAGGACGGCGAGGCCGCTCCAGAAGCCCTCGCGCCAGTGGGCGGCGACGCGCCGCAGCCCGGCCGCGATCCCCAGCGCGACGCCGACGAACACCAGCGGCAGCCACCACGGGAGCCCGAGCGGCCCGACCAGCGTGAACGACGTCAGGGCGGCGAGCACCGCCTCGATGGTGAGGATCGGCACCTCCGCGGCGATCAGCGCCGGCACGCGCGGGCACATGCCGGGAGCGGACCGGCGGAGCGCGGCGATGCGCGCGGCGGTGCCGAACTGGCTGTTGAGCTGGGCGCCGACATAGCCCACACCGGCGGCCCTATACAGGCAGCGGCGTCCCGTGCTCCCACCGGCGGCGGACACGCACACGTGCCATGCCTCGGTGCGCGACACCAGCGCCACCAGCTGCAGCGCGGCGGCCGCGAGCAGGATCCCGACCGGCGCCGCGTCGAGCGCCGCGCCGAACTCGTGCCGGCGATCGGCGAGCACGTAGGCCAACGCCCCGGTCACGACCAGCGCCCCGACGACGGTCGTCAGCGCGCGGCGGCGGCGGATCCCGGTACGGCGACTGGCGACTTGCGGCACTCCTGACCTCTCGCGCACTGGCTCTGGAGATCAGGTGGCGTTACGCGCTCAGAACCGTGCAACGAGCGACGTCAGACTGGGTCCCCTCCGTCCTGCGGAGCGTACCACCGGCACATTAACGAACCACTACTACGACGTCGCATGGCGCGCGCTCGCTCAGCACCGTCGTGAGGCTCGGAGCTCCCGGCTCGGCGTGGGTCGGGCGGCCGACGATCACGGCCTGTGGCGCGGTGCGGCCGGCGAGGTCGAGCACGGCGTCGGCCGCCTCGCCGTGGTGGCCGGTCACGTGCAGCACCTCGCCGGTCGCGCCGGGGATCCCCGCCCGGTTGAGCCGCATGACGGCGGCGTCGACGATCGCGCTCGCGGCCTCCCGGTCCTCGAGGTCGGCGGTGTCGTCGGCGATCACCCGCGTCTCGCGCACGTGCACGACGTGGACGGCGGCGCCGCGCGCGCGGGCGACGCGCTCGGCCGTCGCGACCAGCCGGTTGGACGATGTCGAATCGATCGCGACGAGGATCGCGCCCGCCGGCACGGCCTCGGGCGTCCCTTCGACCTCCGCCTCGCGATGACCGAGGTGGTGACGCGACAGGATCAGCGCGACGACGGACAGGGAGACCATCGCGCCGCCAAGGTACATCGGCGCGCCGGCCGACACGTGCTCGCCGAGCTTGCCGGCGATCCACGGCGCGATCGCGCCGCCGGTGAAGCGCACGAAGCTGTAGGCGGCCGAGGCGACCGGTCGCTCGACGACGGCCGCGGCCATGACCGCTTCGGTGAGCACGGTGTTGACGATGCCGAGCAGCGCGCCGCTCACCACCACGACGGCGATCAGCGCCGCCGTCGAGTCGATGAACACGCCGCCGGCGAACAGGTCGAGCGCGACGCCCGCCAGCGCGACGCCGAGCACCACGACGAGCCCGTAGCGGCGCTCGAGCCTCTGCGCCCCGAACACCGAGGTCAGCGCCACGAGCAGGCCCCAGCCGAAGTAGACGATCCCGAGCTGGTGCGTCGACAGGCCGAGCGGGAACGGCGTGTAGGCGAGGATCGTGAAGAAGCCGAAGTTGTAGAGGACGGCGACGATCGCCATCGAGCGCAGGCCGCCGTGGCCGAGCGCCTTCAGCGGATCGGTGAGCGACACGCGGCGGGCCGGCTTGGGCACCGGGCCGAGCATCACGGTGATCAGCACGAACCCGATCGCCATCAGCACGGCGGTACCGAAGAACGGGCCGCGCCACGAGATCCCGCCCAGCAGCCCGCCGAGCAGCGGCCCGGACGCGATGCCGAGGCCGAGCGCTGCCTCGTACAGGATGATCGCGCTGGTCAGCCCGCCGGACGCGGCGCCCACGATCACCGACAGGGCGGTCGCGATGAACAGCGCGTTGCCGAGGCCCCAGCCCAGCCGGAAGAACGCGATCTCGAACACGCTCCCGGCCGCGCCGGCCAGCGCCGCGAAGATCACCACCAGCGCGAGGCCGACCAGCAGCGTGCGCCGCGGGCCGATCCGCGAAGCCGCCCAGCCGGTGATCAGCATCGACACGCCGGTCATCGCGAAGTAGGTCGTGAACAGCAGCGAGACGTCGCTCGGCGACGCGTGCAGCTCCGACGCCAGCGTCGGCAGGATCGGGTCGACCAGGCCGATGCCCATGAAGGCGACGACGCACGCGAAGGCGACGGCCCAGACGGCGCGTGGCTGGTCGAGGAGGCGGGGTGAGGCGGAGGCAGTCATAGGGAGAGGAGGTCGTCGAGGGGTTCAATCGCGGCGGCGAGCGCGGCACGCGCGCCGTCGTCGAGCCGGTCAAGGCGTTGTTGGAGGACCGCGGCCCGCTGCGCGCGGACGGTGGCGAGCTCATCGCGGCCGGCGTCGGTCAGGGCGATCCGCGAAGCGCGGGCGTCGAGCGGATCCGGCGTCCGCACCACCAGCCCGTCGCCCTCCAGCCGCCGCACGATGCCGGTCATCGTCGGCTGCGCCACCAGCTCGGCGGCGGCGAGGTCGGTGATCCGGAGCGGGCCCTCGTCGTCGAGCCTCCGCAGCGTCAGCAGCGCCGCCACGCCGCTCTTGCTGCGCACGTTCGCGCGCAGCAGCTGCGTGAGGCGGGCGACCCGGCGGTCGAGCTGGGTCGCGAGCTGCGAGGTCTCGGCCGCGGACAATTGCATAGCCACAGTATATAGCAAGGCTATGCGCTTGGTGGCGCCGGCGAACGGCGGCATTGAGGGGGTGCACGGGAGGGGGGTGGCTAACGAAACCTTAGCCTAGGCTATGGTTTCGTTAGCCACCCCTCCCGGGCTCCCCTCAATGCGCGGTTGAGAGCCCGGCGCGCGGTCAGTGGTGATGGTGCGCGTGGCTGTCGCTGCGGCGCAGGGACAACCCGAACAGCGCGACGAACGCGATCGTCGCGATCACGTTGAGCGCGAGCTTGTAGTCGACCTCGATCGAGCCGAACACGTCCTTGGTGGTCGGCCGCACGTCCGGGATCAGGCCCAGGCCGCTGAACAGGAGATCGATCACGATCGCGGCGACGACCATCGTCACGAACATGAGCGCGACGATGCGCAACGCGAACTCGGTGCCGTAGTACTTGCGGTAGGCGAGGACGATCGGGAGCACGATCAGGTCCGCGAAGATGAACGCCATCACGCCGGCGAACGAGATGCCGCCCGACCACAGCACCGCCGCCAACGGCACGTTGCCGACCGAGCAGACGAAGCTCAGGACCGCGATCACGGGCCCGATGAACGCGCCCCACAGCACCTGGACGGCCGGCGAGGCGTCTTCGAGGAAGAGGGCGTTGAAGAAGTCGTCGCCGAGCAGCGCGATGAAGCCGGCGAGCAGGAAGCCGAGGCCGATCTCCTTGTAGAGCATCTGCCAGTCCCCGCGGAAGTTGTGGGCGACGTCGACCCACGAGCGGTGCGCGGAGGACTCGTGCTGGTGGCCGGCGTCGGCGGCCTGCGCGCGGCTGCGGGCGTCGGCCTCCACGCGGCGGTTGACGAACAGCCGCAGCAGCACCGCCATCAGCACGATCATCACGATGCCGCCGAGGAACTCGGCGAGCGTGAACTGCCAGCCGAGCAGCACCCACAGCACGAGGCCGAGCTCCCACACGAGGTTCGTCGACGCGAACTGGAAGGCGAGGGCGGACGCCGCGCTGGCGCCTTTCTGGAACAGGCTCTTGGCGATCGCGATCGCCGCGTACGAGCACGAGGACGACGCCGCACCGAGCGCGGTCGCCCGCGCCAACGGCCCGACCCCGTCACCCGCCAGCGCGGCCTGCACGCGCGCCCGCGGGATCCACGCCTGCACGATCGCCGAGATGAGGAAGCCGAAGACCAGCGCCCACCACACCTCCCACGCCATCAGCAGGGCGTTCCAGAGGCCGTCACCGATCTTTTCGAGCACAGAGACCAGTATACGCTCCGGGGGTATCAGCGTGCCGCGTCGCCGAGCAACCGCTCGACGAGCACGCAGTCCTTCCACTCTCCGTCGAGGCGGCCGTGGCGGCGCTGGATGCCGACCTCCTCGAACCCGGCGGCGACGTGCACGGCGCGGCTGGCGGCGTTGTCGCTGAAGATGCGGCTGGTGAGCTTGTGCAGCCCGGCGCCCTCCGCCGCGACGCACAACGCCCGCAGCAGCGCGACGCCCACGCCGCGGCCGCGCGCCGCCCGCGCGACGTACACCCCGTGCTCGCCGACTCCGTCGTAGACGCAGCGGTCCGAATACGGCGCCACGCGCGCGAAGGCGACCACCTTGCCCTCTTGGACCGCCACGAGGCACGGCAGCCGCGCGCCGAGAAAGGCCGCGACCTCGCCCGGGGTGCGCGGGCGCGTCTCGAACGTCGCCACCCGGTCCTCGATCCCCTCGTTGTAGATCGCCGCGATCGCCTCCGCATCGCCCGCCACGGCGGGCCGCACCGTCACCATCCAAAGAGTCTTACCGTGCTCGTTGATGACGGACCACCTCTTCGACACCGACACGCGCGTCGAGCCGGCGGGCGAGAGCACGTACCGCGCGACGCTGACCGGCAGCTGGAACGCGCTCGGCGGCGTCCCGAACGGCGGGTACCTGCTCGCGGTCTGCCTCAACGCGCTCGCCCGCGAGCTCCCGCTGCCCGACCCGGTCGTCGTGTCCGCCACCTACCTGCGCCCCGCGGCCGAAGGCCCCGTGGAGCTGCGCACCGAGCTCGTGCGCGCGGGCCGCCGCGTCGCGACCGGAGCGGTCCGGCTCCTCCAGGACGGCCGCGAGATCGTGCGCGCGCTCGCCACGTTCGCCGACCTCGGCGAGGCCCGCGGCGCCACGCTCGTCCGGTCGGCGCCGCCCCAGCTGCCGGACCCGGAGGCCAGCCGGGACATGATGGACGGCGCTCCCCCGCTCCCCGGCGTCAACATCACCGACCGGTTCGAGTACCGCGCGCCCGATCTCCCCGGATGGGCCCGCGGCGAGCCGACCGGCGACGCCGACCTGGCGTTCTGGCTTCGCTTCAAAGACGGCCGCGAGCCCGACGCGATCGCGCTCGCCGCGATGGTCGACGCCGCCGCCCCCGCCGTCCTGGAGACCGGCGTGCCCGGCTCCGCGACGATCGAGCTGACCGTGCACATCCGCGCGCGGCCCGCGCCCGGCTGGCTCGCCTGCCGCGCTGCGACCCGCCACCTGATCGACGGCTTCCACGAGGAGGACTTCGAGATCTGGGACTCGGCCGGCGCGCTGGTGGCGCAGTCGCGCCAGTTCGCGATCGTGTCGGGGTAGGGCTTTCCCGGAGCATGCGGGGTCCCCGCGGTCGAGGGTCTTGACCGGCCTCGGCCCGAGGTCTTGCATCCGCTGGCGGTGCCACCGCCCCGGCAGATCTACGCCAGCACCGCCCACCGCCGAAAGGGGCGGCGCTGGAACCGGCGGCGTCACCCGTGGGTGCCGGCCGCCCTGCTGGCCGGCGCGGCAACGGTGGCGATCGCCGCCGGCGAGGTCCTCCGCAGCATCGGCTGATCGCCTTCCGTAGCGGCCAAGAGCCAATACCGGTAATTTCCGATCGGCAAAACCGAGGAGGACGAGAAGATGGCTCTGACGATCGGCGATACCGCACCGGACTTCGAGGCCGAGACCACGGAAGGCCGGATCAACTTCCACGACTGGATCGGCGACTCGTGGGCGGTGCTGTTCTCGCATCCCCGCGACTTCACGCCCGTCTGCACGACGGAGCTCGGATACATGGCCCGGATCAAGCCCGACTTCGACAGCCGCAACGTGAAGATCATCGGCCTGTCGGTCGACCCGCTGGACAATCACGAGAAGTGGGCCGCCGACATCGAGGAGACGCAGGGCGCGGCGCCGAACTACCCGATCATCGGCGACGCCGACTTCAACGTCGCCAAGCTCTACGGGATGCTGCCCGCGGACGTCGAGGGCGAGGCGACCGAGCGCACCGCGGCGATGAACCAGACGGTCCGCAACGTGTTCGTCATCGGGCCGGACAAGAAGGTCAAGCTGATCCTCGTCTATCCGATGACGACCGGGCGCAACTTCGACGAGGTGCTGCGCGTGATCGACTCGCTGCAGCTCACCGCCAACCACGCGGTCTCGACCCCGGTGAACTGGAAGCCGGGCGAGGACGTGATCATCGCCGGCTCGGTGTCCGACGAGCAGGCGCGCGAGAAGTACCCGGACGGCTGGCAGTCCCCCAAGCCGTACATCCGCATCGTCCCGGCCCCGAACTGAGGCCTCACGGCCGCCCCACGCACATGCGCGGGGCGGCCGGTCCGTCTTCCTAGTGCCCGTGGCGCAGGGCGTCGCCCTGCAGGAGCCCGAACAGGTCGGTGTGGTCGGTGGTCCCGAGGACGGCGGACGCGCCGGGGCCGATCGCCATCACCGGCACCGCGGCGCCGGTGTGCTGCTGGCTCGGCGGGGCGGCCGGGCGGGCGGCGCCGCCGGCGGTCCCGTACGTGACGCGCATCACCTGATCGTCAGCCGTGATCAGGTTGTTCGAGTAGCCGGTCGGGTTGCCGTTGCCGCTGGTGTCCTCGCCGACGATCTGGCTCGTGTGCGAGTGGTCGGCGGTGACGACGACGAGCGTGTCCGGGTGCTTGCGCTGGTAGTCGAGCGCGACGCCGATCGCCTTGTCGAACGCGACGGTCTCGCCGATCTGCGCGCAGGCGTTGGCGGCGTGGTCCTGCTTGTCGATCGAGGCGCCCTCGACCTGCAGGAAGAACCCGTCCTTGTCGCCCTGGAGCAGGCTCAGCGCCTTGCTCGTCATGGCCGAGAGGCTCGGCTCGGCGGCCGGGCGATTGGTCGTGTTGCAGCGCTGGGCCGGCGTCCCGTCACCCAGGGTGGCCACCGGGCCGCTGTACTCCGTCGTCATGTTGCCCGGGGTGAAGAGGCCGAGCAGCGGCTTGTTGCTCTTGGCCGCCTCCAGGCCCGTGGCGTCGGTCACGTACTGGTAGCCCTTGGCCTTCGCGTAATCGACGACGTTGGTCGTCCCACCCGCGGCCAGCGGCTGCTCGAAGCGGGCGCGGCCGCCGCCGAGGAGGACATCCACCTTGTGGTCGACCGTCTGCTCGGCGATCGAGCCGGGGCCGCCGGCGGCCTTGGTCTCGGTCGGGCACGTCGTGCGCGTGTCGTTCGGGCCCTGGCAACCACGCAGCGAGATGTGCGAGTCGAGCACGGCCGGCGTGGCGTCGGTGAGCTCGGCCGTGGTCACGTTGCCGGTCTTCTTGCCGGCCTTGCGCGCGATCTCCAGGACGGTCTCGAGGTTGTCGCCCGGCACCGTGTCGGCGCTGCTCGGGCCCTGCGAGATGCGCTCGTCGATCGTCTTCTCACCGGTCGCCCACATCGTGCCGGTGGAGGCCGAGTCGGGGTCGTAGTCGGGCTTGAACGGGGCGAAGCCCGGCTTGACGGACCAGGTCGTCTGGAAGCCGGTGAACGGGAGCTTGTCCATGTTCATCCGGCCGTCCGCGCCGTACTGGTAGTAGCGGGCGGCGGTGACCTCCGAGACGCCCATGCCGTCACCGAGCAGCATGATCACGTTCTTGGCCTTCGCGCTCTTCTGCGAGTGGTGCGAAGGCGTGATGTAGTGCTGGCCGCCGATGGCGAAGTTGGCGGCCAGACCCAGGAGCACGACGGCTCCCAGACCGCCCGCGACGGCGGGCACGCGCTTGCTGATGGACATGGGCCGCAGCCTCACGCCCGCGCGCGCCCGCCGTGTATGCGATCTGTGAAGGTCAGGCCTTGTTGAACGGGCTGACGAACGGGTTCATGCTCGCGTACAGGCCGTCGGGGTTGGCGTACCAGAGCCAGACGTGCAGCGTCACGAGCTTCGGGTGCCAGAAGAAGAACGCCGAGCCGGCGTCGTTGGCCGGCGCGCAGTCAGCCTCCGACGATGCAGTAACGAACGTCCCGTCGTCGTAGTGGCAGGCGGCCGGGAACGAACCGTACGTCGCGCCCTTCAGCGGCGCCTTCTTCGGCTTCTTCGGGAACACCCACTCGAGCGCGCCGAGCTGGTACTTCCCATCGCGCCGCGTGTACACGAGGATCGGCGGCTTCGCGGGGTCGAACGTGGTGATGTCGGGGTTCAGGTAGTGGAACCCCATGTTGTGCATCATCGGCGTGATCTGCTTGTAGCCGGCGGCCTTCGCCGCCGCCAGATCGTCGACCAGGGGAGCCGTCGCCACGCGCATCTTCGCGAGCTGGCGCGCCAGCGTTTTTCCCTTGGGCGAGCCATGGTGGTGGTGCATCGAGGCGCCGTCGCTCACGCTGACGCCCCAGACGGTGAATGCGGCCAGCGCGGCGGCGAGCGCGGCGCGGGCTGGGAGCTTGATTGGCATTCGCCGACGCTACGGGCGGCCCGCAGGGCCGGGCATCGGCACACCTACCCATCTTCGAAAGCGGGGCTGCCTATCTTTCAGCCGAGGATCACGATCAGCAGGATCGCGACGATGATGAACACGCCGAGCAGGGCGTACGCCGCCGCGGCCTGCCACTGGTTCTCCCAGAAGCCGGGCTTGGCGCGGTCGCGCGAGTGGCGGCCCTCCGGCGGCTCGCCGACCCAGTCGTCGTCATCGCTCATTTGATCTGCCTACCCGAGATCGCGCGCGCGACCACGAGCCGCTGGATCTCGGAGGTGCCCTCGAAGATCGTGTAGATCTTGGCGTCGCGGTGCATGCGCTCGACCGGGTACTCGCGCGTGTAGCCGTTGCCGCCGAGGATCTGGATCGCCCGCTCGGTCGCCCACACCGCGACCTCGCCGGCCTTGAGCTTGGACATCGAGCCCTCGGCGTTCTCGAACTTGCGGCCCGTGCGCCCCATCCACGCCGCGCGCCAGACGAGCAGGCGCGCCGCGTCGATCTCCATCTTCATGTCGGCGAGCGTGAACGCGATCGCCTGGTTGTCGATGATCGGGCGGCCGAACTGCTCGCGCTCGGCCGCGTAGTCGAGCGCGTACTCGTAGGCGGCGCGGGCGATGCCGACCGCCTGCGCACCGACGGTCGGGCGCGTCGCCTCGAACGTCTGCATGGCGGCCTGGCGGCGCGACTCGCCGCCCTCGCGGGCGCGGGCGAGCCGCTCGTCGAGCTTCTCCTTGCCGCCGAGCAGGCACGAGCCGGGGACGCGGCAGTCGTCGAGGAACACGTCGGCGGTGTGCGATGCGCGCAGGCCGTGCTTCTTGACCTTCGCGCCCATGTTGAGCCCGTGCGTGCCGGGCGGGATCACGAACGCCGCCTGCCCGCGGGCGCCGAGGTCGCGATCGACGGACGCCACGATGACGTGGACGCCGGCGATGCCGCCGTTCGTGGCCCACGCCTTCTGCCCGTTCAGGACCCACTCGCCCTTCGCCTCGTCGTAGACCGCGCGCGTGCGCAGCGACGAGACGTCCGAGCCGGCGTCGGGCTCGGACACGCAGAACGCCGCCACGGCCGGCTCGGCCTCGGTGCCGAAGCACTGCGGGATCCACTCCCCGGCCTGCTCACCGGTGCCCTGGCCGAAGATCGCGGCGACCGCGAGCGAGGTGCCCATGATCGCCATGCCGATCCCCGCGTCGCCCCAGAACAGCTCCTCGTTGACGATCGGGAGCATCAGGCCGCTCTCGTCGGCGTAGAACTGCGCCAGCGCCTCGAACCCGTACAGGCCGATCTTCTGCGCCTCCGCGATGATCGGCCACGGGGTCTCCTCGCGCTCGTCCCACTCGGCCGCCGCCGGGCGGACGACCTGCTCGGCGAAGCCGTGGACCCAGTCGCGGACGTCGCGCTGGTCCTGCGTCAGTTCGAGCGTGAACGGCGTGGCAGTGGCGGCTTCCATGCCGCCGATGCTTAGCAGCTAGACCCGCCGCTCGGTGCCGCTTGGTGCGTGGTCGGTCGTGCCGACCGGCTCGTCGACGCGCTCGCCGTCGCGCGCGAAGCGCCCGTTCGGCTCGGTCGCCACGGTCCGGTCTTCCTCGACCACGACGTCCTTGCGCCGGCCGACGCGCGGCAGCATCGCGACGAGCAGCAGCGCCACGGCGGCGGCTCCGAACGCGAGCATCGTCCAGGAGTTGGCGGCGAAGATGCCGAGCACGTCGCCGTCGACGATCGCCAGCGCGCAGGCGATGGCCATGACCACGCCGCCCAGCATCGCCATCGTCTTCGCGCTCCAGTGCATCGGCGCGCTCAGCAGCAGCACAAGGCCCGTGCCGCCGAACAGCAGCCAGGTCCAGCCGTTGCCCTCGATCCCGATCCACGTCCCGCCGGTGATGTCCCCGTCCGGCGCGTTCGTGGTGAAGTCGGTCGAGCCGAACAGCAGCCCGAGGATGCCTCCGGCGAGCAGAACGGCTCCGATGATGCCCACCGGCCCCTTGGCCAGTGAGACGCCCTTCCTGCGGTTTGTTGTGCGCTCCCTCATAGGGGTGGTATTCCCTTTTCGGGGCGCGGTCAGTCGGCCTGCGGCGGCTCTTTCTCCGGGAGCCCGGGCAGCGGCGCGTCGTCCTCGTCCAGGTCGGCGGGCGGGCCGAGCGGCTGGTCGTCGATCTCCGGCTCCCCGTCCTCGCGCGGCGGCGGCTCGTCGGGGATGTCGGGATCCTCCGGCGTGATCGGCGTCTCGCGCTCCATCACGGCCGCTCTACCCGCAGCTCGGCCGGAGCACCCCACTGCTGCAGGACCTCGGGCACCGCACGGCCGTGGTTCTCGAGCAGGGCGATCATGTGCCGCCACGTCACGGCGGTGCCGTTGAGCGTATGCACGTGCTGCGGCCCGGGGCGGTAGCGGATGTTCAGCCGCCGGGCCTGGAAGTCGGTCGTGTTCGAGGTCGAGGTTACCTCGCCGTAGCCGTCGCGGCCGGGCATCCACGCCTCGAGGTCGTACTTCTTCGCCGCCGACGAGCCGAGGTCGTCGGCGCCGATGTTGACCACGCGGTAGGGGATGCCGAGCGCCTGCAGCAGCTCCTCCTCGATCGCCAGCAGCCGTTCGTGCTCCTCGGTCGAGCGGTCGGCTTCCACGAAGCTGAACATCTCGAGCTTGTCGAACTGGTGGACGCGGAAGATGCCGCGCGTGTCGCGCCCGGCGGCGCCCGCCTCGCGCCGGAAGCAGGACGAGAAGCCCGCGTAGCGCAGCGGCAGCGCTCCTTCCTCGAGGATCTCGCCGGCGTGCAGCGACGCCAGCGGCACCTCGCTGGTGCCGACCAGGTACAGGTCGTCTTCGGGCAGCGTGTAGATCTGCTGCTCGGTGTCCGGGAGGAAGCCCGTGCCGTAGAGCGCGTCCTCGCGCACCAGCACCGGCGGGATCACCGGCGTGAAGCCGTGGCCCTCGAGCACCGACATCCCCCAGCGCACGAGCGCGAACTCGAGCAGCACGAGGTCGCCCATCAGGTAGGTGAAGCGCGAGCCGGACACGCGCGCGCCCGCCTCGGCGTTGATCAGCGGACCGGCGATCTCGAGGTGGTCGGGACCGGAGCCGCCCCGTTCGCCGACCTCGCGCAGCACCGTGTCGGCGTCCGCCGCCGTGGGATCGGGCGGGTTCGGCAGCGTCGCGAGCGCGGCGGTCAGCTCGGCGTCGGCGTCGGCGAGCTCCTGCCCGAGCGTCTTGACGCGCTGGGCGACCTCCTGCATCGCCGCGATCTCCGCGGCGGCGTCGCCACCCGCCTGCTTGGCCGCGCCGATCGCCTTCGACGCCTCGTTCTGGCGCGCCCGCAGGGTCTCGACCTCCGGCCGCAGGGTGCGCGTGCGCTCATCGAGCTCCAGCACGCGGTCGAGCCGCTCCTCCGAGCCGTCCTGCCGGCGCGCGAGCGCCTCCCGCACGGGGTCGGGGTCACGGCGGATCTGCTTGAGGTCGAGCACGACGCGGCGCTAGCGCGCGTTGCTGCCGGAGTACTTCGCCACGAACTCGGCCACCTTCTGGGCTTCTTCGCCGGTGACGAGGTTCTGCGGCATCGGCGACGACGAGAAGCCGCCGTTGCGGATCGCGTAGAGCACGCTGTCGACGTCCTCCTTGCGGTCGTCGAAGTTGGGCCCGTCCTTGCGCTCGCGCGACTGCACCTTGGTGGCCGACCCCTCGGCGCCCACGACGGACAGCGTGTGACAACCGGCGCAGTTCTCGTCGAACAGCCGCGCGCCTTCGTAGTTGGGGTCGGTGTCGCTGATCTGGATGCCCTGCTCGCCGCACGCGCCGAGCGCGAGGGCGGCGGCCGTGCACGCGGCAGCGATCAGCAGTCGGCGAGGAGACGGCGCCATGAAGGTGCCACAGCATACGGAACAATCCGGCCCCCGATGCCGCTCGTCTGCGCCATCGCCCTGCTCCTCGCAGCCTTCGCCTTCGCCGGGTGCGGCGGCACCGCCGCCACGGCGCGCGTCAGCGACGGCCGGGTCGCCGTCACGCTCGACGAGTTCCTGATCAGCCCGCAGGACATCGACGTCCCGGCCGGCCGCGTCACGGTCACCGTGGTCAACCGCGGCCGCCTCCGGCACAGCTTCCGGCTGTGGGGCGCCGATGGCGAGCCGGTGGCGGTCAAGAGCCTGTTCCCGGGAGGCACCGCCACCCGGACCGCGACGCTCGCGCCCGGCGAGTACCGGATGGTGTGCACGATCATGAACCACGCCGAGCTCGGGATGACGGGCCGGCTGATCGTGCGATGAGAGATGTCAGACCCGACCATTTCCGCTCCGTCATGGGGCACTTCGCGACCGGCGTCACGGTCGTGACCGTCGCGACGCCGGACGGCCCGGTGGGCCTGACCGCGAACGCGGTCTGCTCGCTGTCGCTCGAGCCGCTGCTGCTGCTCGTCTGCTTCGCCAACGAGGCGCGCACGCTGCCGGCCCTGCGCGAGAACGGGCGCTTCGGCGTCAACGTCCTCGGCGCCGGTCAGGAGGACCTGGCGCGGCTGTTCGCCTCCAAGCTGCCCGAGCGGGAGAAGTTCGCCGACGTCCCGCACACGGTGCACGACGGCATCCCCGTGATCGAGGGCGTGCTCGCCTGGGTCGGCTGCCGGCTCGAGCGCCTGATCCCCGGCGGCGACCACACGATCGGGATCGGCGCCGTCGAGGCCGCCGAGGCCGGCGAGGGCAAGCCGCTGCTGTGGTTCCGCGGGGGCTACCACGGATGACGGCGTTCCACATCGGGCTCGGCGTCGCCCTGATCGCCGTCAACGCCGCCGCCGGCCTGTACGGCGCGTTCGCCTGGTGGCGCCACGCCAACGCGCCCGGTTTCTGGCCGCTGCTGCGGATCGGGCAGGTCCTCGTGCTGGTCGAGGCGCTCGACGGCGTGATCCTGCTCCTCCTCGGCAAGGACCTCCCGCCGCTGCACCTGATCTACGGATTGGTGCCGATCGCCGTCTCGTTCGTGGCCGAGCAGCTGCGCCTCACCGCGGCCGAGACGGTGCTCCAGCAACGCGACCTCGAGGGCCGCGCCGACGTCGAGAAACTCGCACCCGCAGCGCAGCAGGAGCTCGTGACCGTCATCCTCCGCCGCGAGATGGGCGTGATGGCAGCATCCGCGGTCGTGGTGGCGCTTCTCGGGGTACGCGCAGCGGGTGGACTCTAGGTGCGCAATGCCACTAAGTAACACACCCGCACAAACTGCTACAACTCAGCAAAGGTGATCAGGTCCTACCTCCCCGCGCTCGTGTTCGTCGGGCTGGGAACCATCCTCGGCCTGGTCTTCGCGATGCTCAACACGTGGATCGGCCCCAAGGGCCGGCAGCGTGAAGCGACGACCGACCCGTACGAGTGCGGCCTGCCGTCGGAGGTGAAGAGGAACTTCCGCTTCGGGATCAGCTTCTACCTGATCGCGATGCTCTTCATCCTCTTCGACATCGAGGTCATCTTCCTCTACCCGGTCGCCATCCAGCTGAAGGCGTTCGGGACCTTCGCGCTGTGGGAGACCGTCGTCTTCATCACGCTGTTGATGGTCGCGTTCGTGTACGTCTGGCGGAGAGGAGCGCTCGAATGGAGGTGACCCGGCACCAGCTGGGATCGGGCGGCATGAGCGACTTCCGCTCGCGCCAGCTCACCGCACGCCAGATGCTCAACGGCGAGCTGGAGGGGCCCGAGCTCGAGAAGTACGTCGAGGAGAGCATCCTCACGACGACGCTCGACAAGGCCGGCCGCTGGGCCGCTGCCAACGCGATCTTCCCCGCCACCTTCGGGCTCGCCTGCTGTGCGATCGAGATGATGTCGATCGTCGGCGCGCGCGTCGACGTCGCGCGCTTCGGCGGCGAGGCGTTCCGCGCCTCCCCGCGCCAGGCCGACCTGCTGATCCTGTCCGGCCGCGTGTCGATCAAGATGGCGCCGGTCGTACGGCGGATCTACGACCAGATGATCGAGCCGCGCTGGGCGATCGCCATGGGCGCCTGCTCGTCGTCGATGGGCGTGTTCAACAACTACGCGATCGTGCCGGCCGACAAGTTCATGCCGGTCGACGTCCACGTGCCGGGCTGCCCGCCCCGGCCCGAGGCGCTGATGCACAGCATTCTCAAGCTGCGGGCGATGATCCTGGCCAAGCCCGACCTGAGCTGGCGCACGCGTTATGGCGGAGGCGGCACCGAGGAGTTCGTCGAGTCCGAGCTGGCGATCGATCCGGCCGCCGGGCACGGGATCGGCGTCTCCGGCGGCGGCAGGATGGGCACGAGTGCCTGACGCGACCGGCCTCGAGCTGATCGCACAGGACCTGCGCGGCGCGCACGGCGACGACGCGGTCGTCGGCACGCTGTTCTTCCGCGAGAAGGCGGCGCTGGACGTGGAACCCGCGCGCGTCGTGGACGTCCTCGCGTTCCTGCGCGAGCGCGGCTTCAACTTTCTCGCCAGCGTCCACGGCCTCGACTACTACCCCGAGGAGCCGCGCCTCGGCGTCCAGTACGAGATGCTCGACATGACCGCCGTCGACCGCATCACGGTGCGGCTGCGCGTGCCGATCGACGCGCCCAACGTCCCGTCGGTGACGCCCGACTGGCCGACCGCCGACCACCAGGAGCGCGAGGTCTACGACATGTTCGGCGTGATCTTCGACGGGCACCCGAACCTCAAGCGCATCCTCATGCCCGAGGACTACGAGGGCTACCCGCAACGCCGCGACTTCCCGATCGGCGGCGAGCCGGTCCTGTTCACCCACAACGAGCCGCGCATGCCGAGGTACACGCAATGAGCGACCTCACGTACCGCGAGATCGAGGACTCTCACGAGCTCTCCCACGTCGAGCACGAAGGCGAGCAGGAGCTCCTCACGCTCAACATGGGCCCGCACCATCCCGCCACGCACGGGGTGCTGCGGTTGCTGACCACGCTCGAGGGCGAGGTCGTGCGCGACATCGTGCCGATGATCGGCTACCTCCACACCGGCATCGAGAAGACCGCCGAGGACAAGGCGTACTGGAAGGTCATCCCGGTCATCGAGCGGATGGACTACCTCGCGTACTTCTTCAACGCGATGGCGTTCTGCGGCGCGGTCGAGACGATCCTCGACCTCGAGGTCCCGCCGCGGGCACAGTGGCTGCGCGTGCTGCACCTGGAGCTCAACCGGATCATGTCCCACCTGGTCTGGCTGGGCACGAGCGCGCTCGACCTCGGCGCGATCTCGATGTTCTGGTACTGCTTCCGCGACCGCGAGTCGATCCTCGACCTGTTCGAGATGTCGACCGGCCAGCGCATGCATCCGCGCTACTTCCAGGTCGGCGGCGTGATCGAGGACATCCCGGCCGGGTTCCCCGCCAAGGTGCGTGCGTTCGCCGAGCAGATGCCCGACCGCGTCGACCAGTACCTCGCGCTGCTGGCCAAGAACGAGATCGTCCTGCACCGCCTCCGCGGCGTCGCGGCGGTCGACGAGCAGACATTGCTCGCGCTCGGCGTGACCGGCCCGCTGCTGCGCGCCACCGGCAACTCGTGGGACCTGCGCAAGGCCGCGCCGTACTCGGGCTACGAGCACTTCGACTTCAAGATCCCGGTCGGGACGACCGGCGACAACTGGGACCGCTTCGCCGTTCGTACGGCGGAGATCAAGGAGTCCGCGGCGATCATCGTGCAGTGCCTCGACGGGCTGCCTGAGGGCGCCTACATCACCGAGAACCGCAAGTACGCGCTGCCGCCGCGGCACGAGCTCGCGACCTCGATGGAGGCGCTGATCCACCACTTCAAGCTCGTCACCGAGGGCTTCCGCGTGCCGCCCGGCGAGGCCTACTACCCGATCGAGTCCCCACGCGGCGAGATGGGCTGCTTCGTGCGCGCCGACGGCTCGTCCAAGCCGGTACGCGTGCATATGCGCGACCCCTCGTTCGTGAACCTGCAGGCGTTGAAGCCGATGGTGCAGGACCTCTACATCGCCGACCTGATCGCGACGCTGGCCATGCTCGACCCGATCCTCGGGGGCGTCGACCGCTAGATGGCCATCGATCCGAGCCAGATCAAGCGGCTTCGCGCACGGCTCGCGCGTCCCCGGCTGGGACGAGGCCGCCGACCTCACGAAGGACCCGGCGGTCGTCCCCGACCCCGCGACGACGCCGGTGCCCGAGCACGTGCGCGTCGCGATCGAGGCGCAGATGGCGAAGTACCCGGACGTCCGCTCGGCGGCGATCCCGGCGCTGCACATCGTCCAGCGCGAGCACGGCTGGTGCTCGCCGACGGCGATCGAGCAGGCGGCCTGCGTGATGCGGCTGACGCCCGCGTACCTGACCGCGGTGGCGACGTTCTACGACATGTTCTCGACGACGCCGAAGGGCCGCCACGACGTCTACGTGTGCACGAACATCTCGTGCTCGCTGCGCGGCGCCGACGCGATCTACGACGCGATGCTGAGCGCCGCCGGCGACGACCCGGACTTCTCCGTGCAGAAGTTCGAGTGCCTGGGCGCGTGCGACATCGCGCCGATGGCGTCGGTCGACGGCGAGTACGTCGGCCCGCTCGAGCTCGCCGACTGCGAGCGGATCGTCGACGACATCAAGGCCGGCCGCGACGTGCTGCCGGACAAGCACGAGCCAGTCGCAGTGAGCGCAAGATCGCGGTCGGAGCACTGGCAGCCGGAGCGCGCGGGTGATGCGAGCCTGATCCTCTACAAGGACATCGACGAGCCCGAGCTCGACGACGCTCGACGGTCTACTCGCGGCGCGGCGGCTACGAGATGCTGCGCAAGGCGCTGCAGATGGAGCCGGCCGACGTGCTGCAGGAGATGCTCGACTCGGGCGTGCGCGGCCGCGGCGGCGCCGGCTTCGCGATGGGCAAGAAGATGTCCTTCATCCCCAAGGGGTCGATGGACAAGTACCTCGTCTGCAACGCCGACGAGTCCGAGCCCGGCACGTTCAAGGACCGCGAGCTGATGCAGAAGAACCCGCATCTGCTGATCGAGGGGATGATCATCGGCGCCTACGCGATCGGCGCCAACAAGTCGTTCATCTTCATCCGCGGCGAGTACTCCCACCAGGCCGACGTGCTCGACGCCGCGGTCGCCGAGGCCCGCGCCGCCGGCTACCTCGGCGAGGGCATCCTCGGCTCCGACCACACGATCGACCTCGTCGTCCACCGCGGCGCCGGCGCCTACATCTGCGGCGAGGAGACCGCGCTGCTCGACGCGCTCGAGGGCAAGCGCGGCAACCCGCGCCTGAAGCCGCCGTTCCCGGCCGTCCAGGGCCTGTACCGCGGGCCGACGCTGATCAACAACGTCGAGACGCTGATGAACGTGCCGGTGATCCTGCGCATGGGCGGCGCGAAGTACGCCGAGATCGGCACCGAGACGTCGACGGGCACCAAGGTCGTGTCGGTCTCGGGCAACGTGAAGCGCCCCGGCAACTACGAGATCGTGCTCGGGACGCCGTCGCGAGAGATCATCTTCGACCTCGCCGGCGGCCCGGAGGACGGCCGCACGATCAAGGCCTGGTTCCCCGGCGGCTCGTCGGCGCCGGTCCTCCCGGGCAGCGACGAGTACCTCGACATCCCGTACGACTTCGACTCGCTCGCCAAGGCCGGCTCGATGCTCGGCTCCGGCGCGATCATCGTGATCGACGACTCGAACTCGATCGTCGACGTCGCGTACAAGACCGCGTACTTCTACCGCCACGAGTCGTGCGGCAAGTGCACGCCGTGCCGCGAGGGCACGAACTGGACCGTGAAGATGATCGAGCGGATCCAGTCCGGCGAGGCGACCCCGATGGACCTCGACATCATGGCCTCGGTCCAGGACCAGATCATCGGCAACTGCCTGTGCGTGCTCGGCGACGCGATGGCGATGCCGATCGGCTCGATGATCAAGCACTTCCGCGACGAGTTCGAGGCGTACATCGAGGCCGCGCGCGATCGCAACGGCCTCGGCGCCGCGATCCCGCAGGTCAACCGCGGGCGCAACGCCGGCCCGTATCCGATGCTCGATCCGGCGGGCGTGGACCCGACGGCGGCGGTGGTCTGAGTGGGGGACCACTGATGCCGCGCCCGGAGGTCAACTGGATCACGCTGTCGATCGACGGCCGCGAGGTCACCGCGCCCGAGGGCGCGATGCTGGTCGACGCCGCCAAGTACGGCGACGTCGAGATCCCGGTCTTCTGTTACGAGCCCAAGCTCGGCCAGCCGGTCGGCGCCTGCCGCATGTGCCTGGTCGAGATCGAGGGGATCCCGAAGCTGCAGACCGGCTGCTCGACGCCGGTGCGCGACGGCATGGTCGTCCACACGCAGACGCAGCGCGTGCACGACGCGCAGCGCGCGGTGGTCGAGTTCCTGCTCATCAACCACCCGCTCGACTGCCCGGTCTGCGACAAGGGCGGCGAGTGCCCGCTGCAGGACATCACCTACGGGTGGGGCCCGGGCACGTCGCGCTTCATCGAGCCCAAGCGCCACTTCAAGAAGCCGCTCGAGCTGTCGCCGCTGGTGGCGATCGACCGCGAGCGCTGCATCCTCTGCTACCGCTGCGTGCGCTTCTCGCAGGAGATCTCCGAGGACTACCAGCTGATCCTGCAGGAGCGCGGGGCGCACTCGTTCGTCGGGACGTTCGACGGGCATCCCTACGTCGGCCCGTTCTCCGGCAACATCATCGAGCTGTGCCCAGTGGGCGCGCTGACCTCGCGCGCGTACCGCTTCCGCGCGCGGCCGTGGGACATCGAGGGCGCCGGCACCGTCTGCACCGGCTGCGCCGCCCACTGCAACGTCGAGCTGACGGTCCGCGACGAGCGGGTGATGCGCGTGCTCGGCCGCGATCACCCCGAGGTGGACGACGGCTGGCTGTGCGACCGCGGGCGCTTCGGCTACCAGCACGTGCACGTGGACGAACGGGTCGTCGAGCCGCTCGTGCGCGAGGGCACGGAGCTCATGCCCGCCTCGTGGGAGAAGGCGCTCGCCGTCGCGAGCGGGGCGCTGAAGAAGGCGGGCGCGCGTACGGCCGCGCTGGCCGACGGCGAGACCACCAACGAGGAGGCGTTCCTGCTGCAGCGCCTGTTCCGCGAGGGCCTCGGCTCCGGCCACCTCGCCTCGCGCCCGCGCGGCGAGCTGCCGCTCGACGTGGCGCGTGCGCTGGCGAGCCCCGCGCTGCAGGCGTCGATCCCCGACCTCGAGTACGCGCATGCCGTCCTGCTCGTCGACTGCGACCCGATCGACGAGTCGCCGACGCTCGACCTGCGGATCCGCAAGGGCGTGCGCCGCAACCACGTCAGGCTCGGCGTCGTCAGCGCACGGCCGACCGCGCTCGACGCCGGCGCCGACGTCGTCGTCCGCTGCGCGCCCGGCATGGCGGGCGGCGCACTGGCCGCCGACGACGACCTCGCGGCGTGGCTGCGCGACGCGGGCGAGGACGTCGTGATCGTCTACGGCGAGCGGGCGCTGCGCCGGCGACGGGGCCCGCGCGCTGCTCGACCTCGCCGCCCGGCTCGGCCTGAGCCGGCCCGGCGCGGGCCTGATCGAGGTGCCGTCGGTGCCGAACGCGCGCGGGATCCGCGAGGCCGGGTTCGCGCCCGGCCACGGGCCGGGCTTCGAGACCCTGGCCGAGCCCGGTCGCGATGCCCGCGGCGTGGCCGAGGGCCTGGCCGACGGCGAGATCGCGACCGTCTGGCTCAACTACGCCGACCCGGTCCGCTTCCACCCCGATCGGGCGCTGTGGGAGCAGGGTCTCGGCACCGCGCAGACGGTGATCGCGGTCGACAACGTGCTCGGCGAGAGCGCGCGCCGCTTCGCCGACGTCGTGTTCCCCGGCGAGGCGTATCCCGAGAAGGAAGGCACGGTCACGAACCTCGACGGGCGCGTGCAGCGGCTGCGCCCGGCGATCGGCCGCGCCAAGGGCCGCTCCGGAATGCCGGGCTCGGGCGTGCGCGCCGGGTGGCAGGTCATCGCCGACGTCGCCGCCGGCTGCGGGCTCGACCTCGGCGTGCGCAGCGGGGCGATGGCGTCCAAGCAGCTGTTCGACGCGGTGCCGTTCTACGCCGGGCTCACGCTCGACGAGATCGGCGGTCGCGGCATCCGCTGGCCGGAGCGCCACCAGGAGTGGGGCGCGGCCGCCGCCGAGCCCGCCGCGCCGAGCGCGCCGGCCCGTGCGCCCGAGCCTGTCGGTGGCCGGCTCCGCCTCGGCACGTTCCGCAGCCTGTGGGCCGACAAGACGGTCGACGTCTCGCCGCTGCTGCACTTCCTGCGCGCCAAGCAGATCGTCGAGATGTCGCCGGAGGACGCGCAGGCGCTCGGCATCCGCGAGGGCGACCGGGTGGAGGTGGGTAACAACGGCACGCGCGTGAAGGGCGCCGTGAAGCTGCGCGCCGCCGTCCCCGCCGGGTCGGTGTTCCTCGCCGAGGGCGTGGTCGGCGAGCCGGTCAACCGGCTGACCGAGCCGCTCGTGCAGGTGCATCGCGTCGCCGGTCCGGCCGCGCCGGAGCCGACCGGGGTGCCGGTGCAGGTCGCGCCCGCCGCCGAGGGCCTCTCCGAGATGCCGCCGTCGGCGCCGCTGCCGATCCCGCCGCGGGAGGTCGACCGGTGATCACGTTCGCCGAGGTCGGCTTCTACGAGTCCTGGTGGATCCAGCTGCTCAAGGCGGTGGTGATCTTCGCCGTCGTCTTCCAGCTCGTGCCGATCGTGCTGCTCGCCGAGCGCAAGGTGCTCGGCCGCTTCCAGCACCGCTATGGGCCGAACCGCGTCGGCCCGTTCGGGGTGCTGCAGCCGATGGCCGACATCGGCAAGCTGATCTTCAAGCAGCAGTTCCGCCCGCGCACGTCGGTCGGCTGGCTGTTCGCGCTCGCGCCGGCGATCTCGATGATGACCGCGGTCGCGACGGTCGCGATCATCCCGTTCTCGGACACCGTCGACATCTTCGGCACCCAGGTCGGCCTGTACGGGATCGACCCGTCGGTGGGGATCCTGTACGCGTTCGCGTTCGGCGCGATCGCCTTCTACGGGCTGATGCTCGGCGGCTGGGCCTCGGGCTCGAAGTACTCGTTCCTGGGCTCGATGCGCGGCGCCGCGCAGCTGATCTCCTACGAGGTCGCGCAGGGCCTGTCGCTGGCCGGGGTGATCATGATGGCCGGCTCGCTGTCGCTGACCGAGATCGTCAACGCCCAGTCGCACCTGCCGTACGTGATCCCCCAGTTCGTCGGCTTCATCATCTTCGTGACCGCCTCCTTCGCCGAGACGAACCGGCCGCCGTTCGACCTCACGGAGGCCGACGCCGAGCTGGTCGGCGGCTACAACACCGAGTACTCGGGCGGCCGCTTCGCCTCCTACTACGCGGCGGAGTACCTCAACGTGATCGTCGTCTCGGCGATCACGGCGACGCTGTTCCTGGGCGGCTGGCAGCTCCCCTGGATCAATCCGCCGACGTGGGTCGACCCGTTCGTCGTGCTCGCCAAGACGCTGCTGCTGGTCTTCTTCTTCTTCTGGGTGCGCGCGACGCTGCCGCGGCTGCGGTACGACCAGCTGATGTCCCTGGGCTGGAAGTTCTTCCTGCCGCTCGCGACCGTGAATGCGCTCGTGACCGCGATCCTGGTGGTGGTGACCTGATGCCCTGGACAGCCGGCGACGACGTGGTGGAGGTGCTGCGCGCTCCGCAGCCCAGCCCGACGCGCACGACCTACCGCGCGTTCGGGGAGACCCTGCGCGGCCTCAAGACGACGTTCGCGCGCTGGGTCGAGGGGCCGAAGACCTACCAGTACCCCGAGGAGAAGGTGCCGGTCTACCCGCGGTTCCGCGGCCGCCACAAGCTGCACCGGTTCGAGGACACCGGCCTGGAGAAGTGCGTCGGCTGCTCGCTGTGCGCCGCCGCCTGCCCGGCCGACTGCATCCGCGTCGTCGCGGCCGAGAACACGCCGGACAACCGCGTCAGCGCGGGCGAGCGCTACGCCGCCGTCTACGAGATCAACCTGTCGCGCTGCATCTTCTGCGGCTACTGCGAGATCGCGTGCCCGTTCGACGCGATCACGATGGGCCACGACTACGAGATGTCCGACTACAACCGCGGCGACCTCATCTTCACCAAGGAGATGCTGCTCGCCGAGCCGCTCGACCGCACACCGCTGCGTAACGAGTAGCCGCGCACGTGGCCGCTGACGCTCACCGCGGCCGGAGCGCGCTGTTGCTGGCCTCGGCCGCGGTCGTGTGGGCGGCCGGCTTCACGATCTGGGCGTTGACGGCCTCCGCGTATTCCGATGGTCAGACGCTCCTCGAGGCCAATCCGGAGGCGGTCACGCGGGTCGCCGTCGCCGTCCCGCTCGCGGCGTCCGCGCTCGTGTGGGCGCTGCTGACCGCGGCCTGCCGGACCCACAACCGGTGGGCGAGGACCGGCGGAATAGTGGTCGCGTCGCTGCTCGTCCTCTTCGCGATCGTGACCGGCTTCACCATCGGCCTGTTCGTGCTCCCCGGGGCCGTGGCGCTCGTGGCGGCCGCCGTGAACACGCCGGTCGGCCCGGCTTACTCCTCGCCGGTCTCGAAGTAGCGCGTGACCCAGTCCGGGTCGGCCGGCTCGACCAGGCTCTCCTTGAGCAGCTCGCGGTCGGCGTCGCTCAGGGTGTCGACCAGCGCGCCGACGTCATAGTCCGTGCGCCGCAGCTCGACGTCGGGCCCGAGCAGCAGCCAGAACGCGGCGGCGACGCCCTCGTAGGGCATGCCGACGCTGCCGGCGTTGAGCACGCGCCGGTCGCCGCAGCGCAGGTCGAACTGCTGGTGCGTGTGGCCGCAGACGATGAGGCGCTCGCTCACGCCCTCGAGCATCGGCGTGAGCCGCTCGGCCGGCGTCGCGCGTGTGATCCGCTCCTCGTCGCTGCGCGGCGAGCCGTGGCAGAACAGGACCGGCCCGAGCCCGTCGACCTCGATGCGCACCGTCGGCTCGAAGCTGGCGAGGTAGTCGCGGTCGCCGCGGTCGATCTTCTGCACCGCCGACAGCATCGTGCGCATCATCTCGTCGTCGGTGTCGGAGGGCGTGCGGCCCGCGTCGAAGTCCTCGACCATCTGGCGGTCGGCGTTGCCGCTCACGCAGCGCCCGCCCGCCGCGCGCATGCGCGCCAGCGTCTCGGGCGGCATCGGCCCGGCGGCGACGTCGCCGCCCCACACGATCAGGTCGACGCCGGCCGCCTCGACGTCTTTGAGCACCGCGTCGAGCGCCGGCACGTTGCCGTGGACGTCATACAAAGCCGCAACCCTCACGTTGCGTATTAGACCACGAGGACGACCTTGCCCGTCGTCCGACGGCTCTCCAGGGCGGCGTGCGCGGCGGCGGCGTCGGCGAGCGGGAAGCGCGCGATCGCCGGCGTCAGCGTGCCGTCGGCCGCCGCGGCGAGCGCGCGCGCCTCGAGCTCGCGCGTGATCGTCAGCCGGCGCCCGATCGCCGCCGTGGCGGTGATGCCGAGGCGGAACAGGTCGCCGGCCGTGAGCGGCGTCATCTCGCCCGACGCGTACCCGAACAGGACCAGCCGCCCGCCGGGCACGAGCGTCTCCATGGCCGCGCGGCCGATCGCGCCGCCGACGCCGTCGAGCACGACCGTGACGTCGCCGAGATCGTCCGCCCAGCCGGGCCGTGTGTAGTCGAGGGCGGCCTTCCCGGGGCCGGCGGCGGCGATCACCCGTGCGCCGGCGTGGCGCGCGGCCTGGACGAGCAGCGTGCCGATCCCGCCCGCCGCGGCCGTGACGAGGACGGTGTCGCCGGCGGTGATGCCCGCCGTGTCGAGGATGGCCATCGTCGTCCGGCCGGTCCCGATCATCGCCACCGCGGCGTCGTCGGCCAGCCCGTCGGCCAGCACGTGCAGCGCATCCACCTCGCGCACCGCCTTCTCGGCGTAGCCCCGGCTCGCCGGGCCGAGGTGCGCCACCACGCGGCGGCCGACCCAGTCGGCGTCCACCCCGGGACCCACGGCGTCGACCACGCCGGCGACCTCCCGGCCCGGGATCGCCGGCAGCTCCGGCTGCGGCAGCAGGCCCATCGGCCCACCCTGGCGCAGCTTCGTGTCGATGAAGTGCACGCCCGCGACCGTCACGGCGATCCGCGCCTGGCCCGGCCCGGGCCGCGGATCCTCGGCCTCTTCGAGCCGCAGGTTCTCGGCCGGGCCGAACTCCCGCAGGACGACGGCCTTCACGGCAGCAGCAGGTGCGAGTCGCCGAACTCGTGCCAGCGATAGCCGCCGGCGAGGGCGGCCTCGTACGAGCGCTCGACCAGTTCGCGGCCGGCGATCGCCTCGAGCATCAGCAGGTGGCTGGAGTCCGGCTCGTGCCAGCCGGTGATGATCCCGTCGACCACGCTCACGCCCGTCTCGGGCGTGATCACGAGCCGCGTCCAGCCTTCGAACGGCTCGCCCGCCGCGGTCTCCAGCGCCCGCACGACGGTGGTGCCGACGGCGATCACCCGCGCCGCGTTCGCGACGGCCTCCGCGGTGGCCGCGGAGACCTTGAAGCGCTCGGGGTAGGGCATCTCGCCGCGCTCGAGCGACGAGACGCCGCAGTGCAGGGTGATGTCGGCGACCCGCACCCCGCGCGCGGCCAGCGCTTCGAGCACGCGGCGGCTGAACGGGCGGCCCGCGCTCGGCATCTCCGCGCTGCCCGGCTCGAGCGCGAAGATCGTCTGGAAGTCGGCCAGCGGCCGCGGCTCCGGGAGGTGGCGGTAGCGGATCGGGTCGCCGTGGTGGTCGAGGTAGGCGAGCAGCGGCTCGGGGAGCGTGAGCCGGGCGGCCCACAGCCGCTGCCCGCCCAGGTACGGCGCCAGCAGCTCCGCCTCCCCGCCCGCCGGGAGCGGGAGCCGCTCGCCGGCGCGACCGGATTGGTCCCGCCCACCCGCCGCCCCGTCGCGCAACTCGACCACCCAGCGCTCGGCCCCGTCGTCCGGGAAGGCGCCCGGGAGCGGCGTCGAGAGATGCAGCCGCAGCGTCCCGCCCGCCGGCAGCGCCGCCGGGAGCGTCGCCGACGTGTTGACGACGAGCAGGTCGCCGGGCTGCAGGAGATCGGGGAGATCGATGAACCGGTGGTGCTCGATGCCCGCGCTCGAGGCGGCGAGCAGCCGGACCTCGTCGCGCACCGCCGGGGGCTCGGTCGCCTCCAGGCGCGCGGGGAGCTCGAACGCGAGCGCCTCGCTCATGCCGGCGTCACCGCGTTCGCCTGGTAGCGCCCGCTCGGCGCGTCGCCGTCGATGATCGCGAGCAGGCCGGGGACGCTCGCCTCGGGCAGCGGGCGATCGGAGATGTCCTCGCCGGGGAACGCCTCCTGGTGCATCTGCGTGCGCATGTCGCCCGGATCGACGGCGACGAGCCGTAGGTCCGGATGCTCGGCGCCGAGGATGCGCGTGAGCTGCTCGAGCGCGGCCTTGGATGAGCCGTAGCCGCCCCAGCCCTCGTACGGCTCGACGGCGGCGTCGGAGGTCACGTTGACCACGCACGCGCCCGGGTGCAGGGACGGCAGCGCGAGCTGGAACAGCGCCAGCGGCGCGAGGACGTTGACTCGGTAGACGTGCTCGAGCGCGCCGAGCGGGTAGTCGGCCAGCGGCGGCTGCGGGCTCGGGCCGAGCACGCTCGCGTTGTTGACGAGCAGGTCGATGCGCGGGCCGGCGGCCTGCACCAGCGCGTGCAGGTGCTCGGTGTCGACCACGTCGCCGGCGATCGCGACGACCTCCGTCAGCTCGGCGAGCTCGGCGCGTGCGGCCTCGAGCGCGTCGGCGCCGCGAGCGTCGATGACGAGGCGCCACGAGCGGCGCGCGAGCGCGCGCGCCAGGGCGAGGCCGAGGCCGCGCGAAGCGCCGGTGATGAGTGCCGTGTCCATGCAGACCACGCTAGGTGCGCGGCGGCGTGGAAACCATTGGTCTTTGGTCCTAGGACCCCGGCGCGGTCTACGCGCCCGGCCCGACGATGCCCTCGCGCACCGCGTACAGCGCGGCCTGCGTGCGGTCGGTGACGCCGAGCTTGGCGAGGATGCTGCTCACGTGGGCCTTGACGGTCTTCTCCGACAGCGACAGCTCGCGGGCGATCAGCTTGTTCGGCATGCCGCGGCCGATCAGCACGAGCACCTCGCGCTCGCGGGGCGTCAGCGGGTCCTCGGTCAGCTCCTCCAGCAGCCGCGCCGCGACCTGCGGATGCAGCAGCGCGCCGCCGCGGTGGACGGTGCGGATCGCCTCCACCAGGTCCTGCGGCTGCACGTCCTTGAGCAGGTAGCCGGCCGCGCCCGCCCGCACCGCGGGGAACAGCTTGTCGTCGTCGACGAAGCTGGAGAGCACGATCGCGCGGGTCGCCGGGAGCAGCTCGCGCAGTCGCCGGATCGCCTCGATCCCGTCGAGGCGCGGCATCACCAGGTCGATCAGCACGACGTCGGGCTCGAGCCTCGCGGCCGCCTCCAGCGCCTCGACGCCGTCGCTCGCCTCGCCGACGACCTCGATGTCGTCCTGCAGGTCGAGGAAGGTCCGCAGGCCCTGGCGCACCACCGCGTGGTCGTCGGCGATCAGCACGCGGATCATCGCGGCACGTCCAGCGTCACCGTCGTGCCGTCACCGGGCCGGGAGACCACCGCGAGCGTCCCGCCGAGCGCCCGGGCGCGCTCCTCCATAGAAGTCAGCCCGAGCCGGCGGGAGCGCAGCCCCGGCGCGTCCGGGTCGAACCCGACGCCGTCGTCGGCGACGGTCAGGGTGAGCCGCCCGTCGCGGCCCTGCAGGCGCAGCTCGATCCGCTCGGCGTCGGCATGCCGGAGCGCGTTGTCGAGCGCCTGTTGCGCGATGCGGAGCACCTCGCCGTCGGCCTCGCTCGACGGCACCGCGCCGGTGATCCGCAGCTCGACGGCGCGGCCGTGCACGCGCTGGACCATGTCGGCGTGCTTGCGCAGCGTCGCCGCCAGGCCCTCCTCGTCGAGCGACGCGGGCCGCAGCTCGAAGATCAGCCCGCGCAGCTCCGCGAGCGCCTCCTGCGCCAGCTCGCCGAGCCGGGCGACCTGCTCGGCCGCCGCCTCCGGGTCGCGCGCGAGCAGCGTCGAGGCCGCCTCGGCGTTCAACACGAGCCCGAACAGCTTCTGGCTGACCGCGTCGTGCAACTCGCGGGCGAGCCGGTTGCGCTCCTCGACGATGTTCAGCTCCCGGCTGCGCTCGAGCAGGCGGGCGTTCTCGATCGCGACAGCGGCGTGCGCGGCGAGCATCTCGATCAGCCGCTGGTCCTCGTCGGAGAACTCGTCGGCGTCCTCGCAGTCGGTCAGGTAGAAGGCGGCGATCACCTCGCCGCGGGCGACGATCGGGACGCCGAGGAACGAGCGCATCGTCGGGTGCGCGCGCGGCCACCAGCCGCGGAAGCGCGGGTCCTGGCGGATGTCGGTCGTGCGATAGGAGTCGGGCGACTCGAGCATCGCCCCGAGCAGGCCGTGCGTGCGCGGCAGCGGCCCCATCGCCGCGATCAGCTCGTCGCTCATCCCCTCGGTGATGAACTGGGCGAACGCGCCCTGGCGGTCCGGGATTCCGAGCGCGGCGTAGCGGGCGCCGGCGAGCTCACGGGCGACGGCCACGAGCCGCCGCAGCACCGGGTCGACTTCGCGCTCGGCAGCGATCGCCAGCACGGCCTCGCTGATCGACTCGAGGGCACTGCGCTCCATGACGCTTCACGATACGGACGGCTCGACCAACAGCCACCCCGACGCGGCGCGCCCGGGCACGGCAAGCCGAAGCCCGGGGGCGAGCGCGGGAGCGTTGGAGGCGACGATCCGGCCCTGCGCGTTGGTGAGCGCGGCCGGCCGATCAAGCGCCACCAGCGCCGGCAGGACGCGCAGCTCGAGGTTGGCGACGAGTACGTCGGCCGCCGCCACGCCGAAGCCCGGCACCGGGACCGCGAGCGTGATCGCGTACTCGTTCGTGCACGCGTAGTCGACGTACGGGCCGGCCATGCACGGCTCGGTGGCGGCGAACCACTCGGTCGTCGTGTAGTCGTAGAAGTCGGGCGCCGCCGGATCGAGGTTCACGCGCAGGAGGTCGGGTCCCGGGCCCCACCACCATTCGAGCCAGCGCGGCGCGTCGGCGAGCAGCCCCGGCCGCGTCACCACGCCAGCGCCGGTGACGAGGTCGGCGTGCGCCGCGAGCAGCGCGCGGATCGCCGGCCGCAGCGTCGCGACGTCGGCGCGCCGCAGCGGATCGCCCGTGAGCGCGCCGAACGAGCGCCCGAGATCGGCCAGGCCGGCGAACACCTCGTCGAGCTCGTCGACGACGTCGCCGAGGACCTCGGATGCGGCGCGCGCGGTCATGCCTGCAGCCGCAGCGCTATCAGCTGCGTCGTCTCCGCGGCGACATGGCGCTCGGCGAGCCGCCGTGCACGCTTCGGGCGCCGCTCCGCGATCGCGTTCACGAGCCGTTCGCGCGCCGCGGCCAGGTCGTCCAGGTCGATCGCCAGGCCGAGCAGGTCGCCGACCTCGGCCCGCAGCCGCGCCTCCTCGCGCGTGAGTCGAGGCGACTGCGCGGCGGCGGCGACCTCGATCGCGAGCTGCGTGTCAGCGCGGCGCTGCTCGCTCGGCGTCGTGGCCGCCCGCACGCGGTCCACCTGCTCGCGCAGACGGCCGATCTCCTGCGGCAGCGCACGCTTGGCTGCCAGCCGCGCTGCGGTGCCTGCGATCGCGCTCCGGTGATCGCCGAGATCGCGCAGCGCCTGGACGCTGAAGCGGCGCAGCGGCTCGCCCGGGTCGAAGGGGGCGCACACGAACGTGCCGCCGCGCCGTCCGCGGCGGGTGGTGACCAGGCCCTGGTGGCGCAGGTCCGCGAGCGCTTCACGCAGCGTCACCGGCGCGACGCCGAGCTGTTCGGCGAGCCGCGGCTCCGGCGGCAGTCGTTCGCCGTCGAGCAGCACGCCGAGCCTGATCGCATCCCCGAGCCGGCGCGCGACCAGCTCGGCGCGACCCCCCGGCTCGTCGAGCGGCGCGAGCAGCGTGCGTGCGGTGGCGGTGGTCAGGGTCATTCGCTTGACACGAAAAACTACAGAAACATAGGATTCCCCAGATCTCTCTGAGCGAGGAGAACCCATGACCGCGCTGGAACCGCCCGGCACCACCTCATCGGACGATGCCCGGCTCGCGAGCCTCGGCTATCAACCTCAGTTGCGGCGGGTGCTGGGCCTGTTCGCGAACTTCTCGGTCGCGTTCACGTACCTGTCGCCGATGGTCGGCATCTACTCGCTGTTCGTGCTCGGCGTCGGCACCGGCGGGCCCGCGTACGTGTGGCTGACGATCCTGCCGGTCGTCGGGATGCTGTTCGTCGCGCTCGTGTTCGGCGAGCTCGCGAGCCACTATCCGGTCGCCGGCGCGCTGTACCAATACTCCAAGTTCTCCGTCGGCCCCGGCTATGGGTGGTTCGTCGGCTGGTTCTACGGCATCGCGCTGCTGGTCACGGTGGCGGCCGTCGACACCGGCGTCGTGTCGTACTTCACCGCGCTCACGCACAACTGGTTCGACTGGAACCTGGACCCGGCCAAGCACTCGACGATCCTCATCATCACGCTCGTGCTGCTGGTGATCCAGACGATGCTGAACATCACCGGCACGCGCGTGATGGCGCGGGTCGCGCAGTTCGGCGTCTACGTCGAGATCCTCGGCACGTTCGGCATCGCGCTGATCCTCGGACTGCACGGCTTCCACCACGACCTCGGGTTCCTGTTCACCACCCAGGGCGTCGAGAACGCCTCCAGCAATCCGCTCGGCCTCGACTTCGGCGGCAACTGGATCACCGGCGCGGCGCTGATCGCGGTGCTCGCACCCGTGTACATCTTCTATGGCTTCGAGTCCTGCGGCGACATCTCCGAGGAGACGAAGGACGCCGGCCGCCAGGTCCCGCGGGCGATGCGCCTGACGCTGATCTGGGGCGGCATCAGCTCGCTGTTCCTCACCGCCGCGCTGCTGCTGTCGATGCCAGAGACGAACGCGGTCGGAGCCACCGTCGAGGGCGGCGGCGTCCCGTTCATCCTCGGCCAGCTCTCCAGCGGCGTCCAGGATTTCCTGCTGCTGCTGATCATCTTCGCCTTCTTCTCCTGCGGCACCTCGATCCAGGGCGCGGGCAGCCGGCTCGCGTTCGCCTACGCGCGCGACGAGGCCCTGCCCGGGTCGCGCTGGCTGTCGACGATCCATCCGCGCTTCACGACGCCGGTCAACGCACTGATCGCGGGCGCGCTCGTCACGACGCTGTTCGTCCTGCTCGTCTTCGCGTCGCCGAGCAAGGACATCAACATCGCGTTCATCACCTACCCGGCGGACACGAACGTGCTCGTGTCGCTCGTCTCCTTCGGCGTCAGCGGCATCTACCTGTCGTTCCTGCTGACCGTGATCGCGGCGATCGTCGCGCGCGCCCGGGGCTGGGTCCCGGAGGGCAGCTTCCAGCTCGGACGGTGGGGCTGGACGGTCACGATCATCGCGGCCGCCTATCTCGGGCTGATGCTCATCAACATCGCACTCCCGACGGGCCTCGACAGCCCGCGCGCGTTCTTCAACCTCGACTGGATCACGCTCACGGTCATGTTCGTGATCGCGGTGGTCGGCGCGGTCTTCTTCCTGATCCGCCGGCCCGACCGCGGTGTGGCCCACCACGTGCACGACGAGCTCGAGCCCACCGGCGCGGAGCGTCACGTGACCTGATCGCGGCTACAGTCGGCCGGACGTGTTCGCCGCGCTCGTCGACATCCCGCCCAACGTCGGCTACTCGGTCGTCTTCGCGCTGGTCGCGGTCGAGACGATGGGCATCCCGGTGCCGGGCGAGACCGCGCTGATCGCGGCGGCGCTGCTCGCCCACGACGGGAAGATGGACATCGTGCCCTTGATCGCCATCGCCGCGGCGGCGGCGATCATCGGCGACAACGTCGGGTTCGCGATCGGTCGCAAGGGCGGGCGGCGGCTGTTCGAGATGCCCGGCCCGTTCCACCGCCAGCGGCTGGAGGCGCTGAACGTCGGCGAGCCGTTCTTCGAGCGACACGGGCCCAAGGCGGTGTTCCTGGGCCGCTGGGTCGCCGGCCTGCGGATCGCGTCGGCGTGGCTGGCCGGCATGAACAAGATGCCGTGGCCGCGCTTCCTGTTCTGGAACGCGCTCGGCGGCATCTGCTGGGCGACGAGCATCGGGCTCGGCGTCTACCTCGCCGGCCACGCGTTCGAGAAGGTGATCGGCGTCGGCGGGATCATCGCCGGCGGGGTCGTCGGCGGCGCCATCATCGGCTTCCTCGGCTGGCGCCACATGCGCCGGCGCCGCGTCAGCTGAGCCGCGCGGCGGCGACCGCCGCCTGGCCGAACGCGACACCGCCGTCGTTGGGCGGCAGCCGCTCCGGCACGAGCACGTGCAGGCCGGCCTGCTCCAGCCCGGCAGCGGTCCGCTCCAGCAGCCTGCGGTTCTGGAACGCGCCGCCGGAGAGCACGACGGTCTCCAGTCCGCGGTCGGCGGCCAGCTGCGCGCATTCGGCGGCGGTGGCGTCGGCGAGCGCGTGGTGGAAGCGGCTGGCGATCGCGCCGACACCGACGCCGCGCGACACGTCGCGGTCGACCGCGAGGATCGTCTCGCGCGCGTCGAGCACGCCGGCGACCGCGCGCAGCGGATACGCGCCGCGCTCGCTGCCGTCGCAGGCGGCCTCGAGCTCCATCGCCGCCTGGCCCTCGTAGTTGACCTCCAGCCGGAGCCCGCACAGCGCGGCGACGGCGTCGAACAGCCGCCCGACCGAGGTGGTCGGCGGGGAGACGAACCCGGTCTCGACCAACTGCGCCACCGCGTGCCAGCGCTCCTCCTCGACGCCCGGCAGCGGGCGTGCGTCACCGCCCGCCGCAACTCGCCACGCGCAGGCCATCCGCCACGGCTCGCGGGCCGCGCGGTCGCCGCCCGGGAGCGCGACCGGCCACAGGTGCCCGGCGCGCTCGAAGCCCCTCAGGTCGCCGACGAGGATCTCGCCTCCCCACACCGTCCCGTCGCTGCCGAGCCCGGCGCCGTCGAAGATCGCGCCGACCGCCGGGCCGGTCTCGCCATGCTCGGCCAGGCACGCGGCGAGGTGCGCGTGGTGGTGCTGGACGGCGACGCGCTCGACGTCCTCGCGGGCCAGCGCGTAGGTGGTCGAGAGGTAGTCGGGGTGGAGGTCGTGCGCCACCACCTCGGGGGTCACCGCAAACAGCCGCTCGAAGTGGGAGATGCCGGTCTCGAACGAGCCGAGCGTCTCGACGTTCTTGAGGTCACCGATGTGGTGCGAGACCCACGCGCGACGGCCGCGCGCGAGGCAGAACGCGCTCTTGAGCTCGGCGCCGCAGGCCAGGATGTGGCGGGCCGCGGGCACCGGGAGCGCGAGCACGCTCGGGACCGCGCCGCGCGAGCGCCGCAGCGGGAGCGGGCGTCCGCGCGCCGCCCGCAACACGCTGTCGTCGGTCCGCGTCTCGATCGGCCGGTCGTGCAGCAGGAACGCGTCGGCGATGTCGCCCAGCCGCTCCAGGGCGTCGTCGTCCTCGTAGGCGATCGGCTCGTCGGACACGTTGCCGCTGGTCATCACGAGCGGCTCGCCGACGTCCGCGAGCAGCAGGTGGTGCAGCGGGCTGTACGGGAGCATCACGCCGAGCTCGGGCGGCCAGCGGCGCCACCGCCGCCGCCACGCGCGCCCCCGGCCGCCGCGGCGCCAGCACGATCGGCCGGTCGCGCCCGCTCAGCAGCGCCGCCTCGACCTCTCCGAGCCGCACGAGCTCGCCGGCCGCGCCGAGGTCGCGCGCCATCAGCGCGAACGGCTTGTCCTCGCGGTGCTTGCGCGCCCGCAGCTCCGCCACCGCCTGCTCGTCGCTCGCCACGCACGCGAGATGGAACCCGCCGATCCCCTTCACCGCGACGATCCCACCGGCCTGCAGCACCGCCACCGCCCGAGTAAGGGGGTCTGACCCCCTTACCTCGGCGCTGGTAAGGGGGTCTGACCCCCGCAGTGCTGGGCCGCAGGTCGGGCAGGCGTTCGGCTGGGCGTGGAAGCGGCGGTTGGACGGGTCGTGGTACTCGGCCGCGCAGAGGTCGCACATCGTGAAGCCGGCCATCGTGGTCAGGGGCCGGTCGTAGGGGACGCCGCGGACGATCGTGAAGCGCGGGCCGCAGTCGGTGCAGTTGATGAACGGGTAGCGGTAGCGGCGGTCGGTGGGGTCGAACAGCTCGGACAGGCACGCCGCACACGTGGCGGTGTCGGGCGAGACCTGGGCGTCGGGAGCGCCGCCGGTGGTGCTCGACGTGATCGCGAAGCCGGTCTCGCCGCGCGCCGGGACGACCTCGGTGCCCGCGATCTCGACCTGCGCCAGCGGCGGCGCGTCGGTCACCAGCCGCTCGAGCAGCGCGGACAGCGCGGCCGGCTCGCCCTCCGCCTCGATCACCGCGCCGCGCTCGTCGTTGCGGACGAACCCCGCCAGCCGCAGCTCGCCCGCGAGCCGGTGCACGAACGGCCGGAAGCCGACGCCCTGCACGACGCCCTCGACCCGAACGCGCACGCGCTGGATCAAGGCCGTCATTCGCGCGGGCGCGACCGCAACTCGCTGAGCACCAGTCCGAACAGCAGGTGGTCGACGATGAAGACCGTGCGCTCGGCGCCGTGCGGCCAGCGCCGTTGCTTGAGGCCGAGGGCCGGAGCGGCGACCGTGTCGAAACCGAGCCAGACGACGAACCCGTACAGCGCGCCGGCCCACGGCTTGAGGCGCACGCGCTCGGGCAGCAGCCCGAACACCGTCCCGAACACGCCGCCGATGGCCCAGTGGACCAGCTCGACGACGGCGCCGCGGCGCTTGCGCGGGACCGACCGCAGAAGTCCCTTCGCCTGCTTGCGCGCCACCCGGGCCGGTGGGTCCTCGCGGATCACGCCGAGGTGCTGCGCGAACGTCCGCACGCCGGTCATCGCCATCGCCGCGACGATCCCCCGGAACGCGGCGTGGATCATCCGACCAGCTCGCAGAGGACGTGGTAGGCGCTCGCCTGCGCCTCCTGGATGCGCGGGATGTGCTGCGAGCGCACGACCACGACGTGGTCGGCGAGACGGCTCGCGGCGATCTCCCCGCCGTCGTAGCCGACGAAGGCCACGGTGGCGAGGCCGCGCGAGCGCGCCTCGCGCAACGCCGAGATCACGTTGCCCGAGCCGCCGCTCGTCGACAGCGCCACCAGCGCGTCACCCGCCTGCCCGTACGCGATCACCTGCCGCGCGAAGATCGACTCGACGCCCACGTCGTTGGCGATCGCGGTGATGATCGCGGGGTCGGCGGTGAGGTCGATCGCCGCATGGCCCGCGCGCTGCAGATCAGCGACGAGATCGGTCGCGTCGGTCGCCGACCCGCCGTTGCCGAGCGCCAGCACGCGCGGCGCACCCCGCAGCGCCGCGGCCGCGGCGGCCAGCGTCCCGCCGTTCTCGGTCAGCGTCCGGGTCCGCAGCTCGCCGATCTCCTCGGCCTTCATCAGGATCGAGCGCCGGACGTCCTCCACCACCGCCTCGTGGTCGGTCTCGCGCTCGCCGAGGAACGGATAGAGGAAGCTCGCCGCGCCGGTGTCGTGGACGGTCCGCTCGCTGTGCTCGAGGAACACGTGCACGAGCTCCCACAGCACGTGGTAGGCGGTCTCAACCAGCTCCTGCCGGATGAACGGATCGTCGACGGGCGGCGCGAGGTCGATCCGCAGCGCCGGCCCCGCCGGGACCTCGACGCCGAACGGGATGACCATGTCGTCGGGACCGGCCAGCAGCTCGAGCTCGTGCGGCGCGATCGCCAGCGCCGGCAGCGCCCGCTTGCCCACGATCACCGGATGCACGAACTCGACGGCCACGTGCCGCGAGTCGGACACGTCGCCGGTGGCCAGCAGCCGCCCGCCGCGGGCGAACCGCTCGGCCATCTCGCCGCACAGCCGCGCGAGCCGCTCCGCCTCGCTCGCGAACCACGCGGCGTTGGCCTCGCGGCGCCGGTCGGCGACGACGGTGATCAGGTTCCCACCCACCCGGGCACCTCCCGGCGTGCGGGCAGCTCCAGCAGCCAGTCCCGGAACGCGTCGATGCCCTCGCCGGTACGGGCGCTGACGAGCATCCGCGGCACGCCCGGATGCACCGCGTCGAGGTGGTGCAGGAAGCGCTCCATGTCGAACTCGAGGTGCGGCAGCAGGTCGATCTTGTTGATCAGCACCAGCTCGCAGGTACGGAACATCAGCGGGTACTTGAGCGGCTTGTCCTCGCCCTCGGTGACCGACGAGACCATGATCCGCGCGTCCTCGCCGACGTGGAACTCGGCCGGGCAGACGAGGTTGCCGACGTTCTCGATCACCAGCAGGTCGATGTCTCCCAGCGGCAGCGCCGGCAAGGCGGACCGGACCATGTTGGCGTCGAGGTGGCACTCGCCGCCGAAGCCCGGATCGGTGTTGAGCTGCGTCACCGGCACGTGCAGCGAGGCGAGCCGGTCGGCGTCGTAGCTGCCCTGGACGTCGCCCTCGAGCACGCCCGCGCGCACTTCTCCGAGCTCGCCGAGCACGCGCTCCAGGAGCGTCGTCTTGCCGGCGCCCGGGGCGCTCATCAGGTTCACGACGGTGACGTCGTGGCGATCGAAGTCGTCGCGGTTCGCGCGCGCGATCGTGTTGTTCGCGTCGAGCGCGTCCTCGACGACCCTGACCTTCACGCGGTGCATGCAGCCTCCTCCACCTCGATCGACTCGACCTCGAGCTCGTTCCCCGCGATCACCTCTCCCGGGCCGCCGCAGCCCGTGCAGCGGAACCACGCATCCTCAGGATCCCACTCCGTCTCGCACGCGTCGCAGCGCAGCCGCGCCGGGATGTACTCCTGCTCCAGCCGGGCCCCCTCGGCCAGGGACTCGCGCGAGACCAGCTCGAAGTAGAACGCGAGCGAGTCCGGCACGACCTGGCGCAGGTGCCCGACGCGCAGCGACACGACCGTGACGCGCCGCCCGGCGGCGTGCTTGAGCACCGTGTCCAGCACCGCGCTGGAGACCGACAGCTCGTGCATCAGGCCGGATAGGCCGCGTCGGTCCGCAGCTCGGCGATCGTCTCCATGACCAACGCGATCGCACGCTCGACCGCGGCCTCGACGACCGGTGTCAGCCCGAGGCCGACCTCCTCGACGACCGCGGGCTCGCACGCGATCACCTGCACGCGCCCCGGCCAGCCGCCGATCGCGCGCACGAACCGCAGCATCGTCATCGGGTCCATCGAGTGCGGATCGATCGTCTCCCCGTCCTCGATCTCCGACGGGACGTCGTCGGGCTCGACGTCGATCACGTACAGCGTGCCCGGCTCGCCGCCCTGCTTGGACACGTCGACGATCACGAGCGCGCTGTAGCCGCGCATGACCTCGTAGGCGAGGTCGAGCCCGCTGGTGCCGACGTCCATGACGCTGACGCCGGACGGCAGCTCGCGCTCGGCCAGCCGCCGCGCCACCTCGGCGCCGAACGCGTCGTCCTGCAGCCAGGCGTTCCCGACGCCGGCGATCAGGATCTGCTTCTCGAGCTCTGGGGTCATGCCGGGACCACCTCCACCTCGAATGGCTTGAAGTACAGGTAGCGGCCGATGTCGCGCATCAGCTCCTGGCCGGGATCATCGTCGACGGTGACCGCCAGGTGGACGCCGTCCTCATAGTCGCGGTAGATCCGCTCGATCGTGGCGACCCGACCGGCCCACACGCCGTCCTGCGGCGCCGCGCCGAAGCCCGGCCGCAGCACCACCTTGGCGCCGCGCCGGAACGTGACGCCGTCTACGGAGATCGCGGGCTCGCCGGCGACGTCGGCCGGGCCCGGCCGGTGCATCGGCGGCAGGTCCGTGACGGTCACCCGGCCGTGCAGGCGCTTCAGCGCCTCCGGCCCCTCCGCGTCGGCGCGCGCGAGCATCTCGCGCACCTTCGGGTCCTGCTGGGCGATCTGCTCGCGCTCCGCGTCGCTCAAGGCGAGCACGTGAAGCAGGAGCGCCTCCTCGATCTCGGTCGCGTCGAACAGGTCGCCGTGGCTCTCGGGCGCGATCTGCGGGTGGTCGGGCAGGACGATCGTGGCGCCCAGCACGGTGTCGTCCTCGGGCGTGGCGAGCACCGGGAAGATGTTCACGTGGTCGCACTCGGCGACCGCCGCGGCGGCGGTCGGGCCGGGCGAGATCGGCGAGGCGAACCGCCCTCCCGGCGCGCGCACGACGAGGTGCGTCGAACGCAGCGACGACCGCAGCGCGGCCGCGCGATCCAGGCCCTCGGGCACCGGCGTCGTGTTGTGCACGCACATCGCGACCCGCACCAGCCCGCCCTCCAGCGGCGTCGCCGCGAGGCGGACGCGGCCCTGCACCTCGCTGAAGGCGAACTCGACCGTCCCCTCGCCCTCGAGCTCGACCCGGCGCTCGCCGCTCTCCTCCAGGAACGCGAGCGTCCCCGACAGGGACGAGCCGGGCTCGAGCACGAGCTGCATCCGCGCGCGGTCGAACGTGTGCGGCCCGCCGGCCGCGTACACGGGCGGGTAGACGATCCCGAACGGCGTCGGCGTCGCGTTCTTGATCGCTCCGGGCGTGTACGGGTACAGCGCGTACCCCTCGTACAGCAGCGTGGAGAGCAGCCGCTCGACGCTCACAGCAGCTCTCGCACAGTGTCGTCGAACGTGTGCAGCCCGCGCTCGGCCTTCACCCGCGCGAGCGCGTCGAGCGTCTCGCGCTGCAGCCGGATCCACCCGCCGCCCGGGTAGTGGGCGGCGATCGCCCGCTTCCACACGTCGACCGGCATCCGCCACTGCGTCGTGCAGCTCCACGGCACGAGCACGACCTGGAGGCGGTCGTCGGCGCCGCGATACAGGACGGTGCCGTTGAAGTGGAAGCTGAGCGGGACCTCTCCGTCGGACAGCGAGTCGAAGTACTTGGCGGAAGCGACCTCGAGGTCGTATGTGCACTGCAGCTCGAGCGTGCACATCGTCGATCCCGTGAACGACGGCACCAGCGTGTCCACGCGCGCCCACTGGAACGAGTGCGTCGTCGCGCCCCAGCGCTCCGGGGCGCCGAACAGCTCCACGAGCCGTTCGCGCGTCTCGGCGTCGTGCCGGCGCCGCGCCGGGTCGATCTGGATCTGCGTCGACAGCGCCACCGCGTAGACCTCGCGCCCCTCGGGCTCGGTGACGTGGACGTGGAAGCGCACGCCCGGCGTCGCCGCGTGCTCGATCGGCTCGGCGCCGAGCACGGCGAACTCGATCGCGGGCGGGGCGGCCAGCTCGCTCATCGGACCGTGGCGACCCCGCGCAGGCCGTCGAAGTACTCCTGCACCGCCGTCTCCATCGCGGCGCCGCCGGTGATGCCCTCCCAGGTCGCCTTGATGATCCCCACGAGCCGGTAGCAGTCGTCGAGCGGTGCGATCGCGTGCATGTGCGGCGTGGCCATGCGGTTGACGATCAGCGCCTCGGCGTCCGGATCGAGGTCCTCGAGCACCGGGTTCGCGCTCACCAGCCGGTCCCAGGCGACGAGGTCGAGCTCGCACTCGGTCGCCCCCGCCGGGCTCGGGTACAGGCCGACGATCGTCCCGGTCGAGGTCGACCGCAGGAAGAACGCCAGCCCGATCGGGATCTGGAACGCCGCCCACAGCTCGTCGGACAGGTCGAAGCCCTCCAGCCACAGCGTGCGCGACCCGGTCGGCCGGTAGCGGGCCTCGCCGGAGCGCATCGACCAGCAGGTCGGGCAGACGCAGATGATCCGCCGTTCCTCGAGGTCGAGCAGGTGCTTGTGGTCCTCGGCCAGCGACAGCGGGCACAGCTCGCAGTGCGGGCCGGACCCGGGCGCCCGCGCGTTGCCCGGCGGCCGGCGCACGTAGCGCCGGAGGCCGGCGACGAGCGTCGGGTCCATCACGCGACCGCCACTCGCACCTTGCCCTCGGTGCGGAGCAACGGCACCGGCGCGATCTGGGCGGCCTCGTCGTCGGGCGAGCGGCCGGCGCGCCGCAGCTCGAAGCGCCGCTCGCACGCCGGGCACGTCAGCAGCCCGCCCGGCGTCATCGGCGCCCCGTCGAGCCGCGCGCGGCACCAGCCGCAGGCGTTGCGGTAGGCGAGCAGCGTGCCGCCGACGTTCGCCACCAGCAGGTCGGCGCCGGCCACGGTCATCGGCGCGGTGCCCCCGGCGGTCGGCGCGGCGAGCTCGAGGTCGGCCCACGTGGGCGCCCCGTTGCCATTCGCCTCGACCACCGGCAGCTCGAACGCCGGGCGCGGGCGCTCGGCGACGCCGGCGACCTCCAGCCCGTCGAGGTCGGGCGCGGCCTCCTCGAGCGCCTTCTTGATCGCCAGCTCGAGCGTCGCTTCGGAGGCCGGGCAGCCTTCGCAGTGGCCGACCAGCCGCATCCGCGCCACGCCGTCGACGATCTCGACCAGCTCGACGTCGCCGCCGTGCGACTCCATGTACGGCCGCACGCTCTCGAGCGCCTCCAGCACCCGCGTCTCGAGGTCGATCGGGTACAGCCCGTGGATGAGCATCAGGCTGGCGACGACGCCGTCGTCGACCAGCCGGTCGCGCACCTCGGGCGCATCGTCGAGCGCGGCGAAGATGCGCTCCAGCCCCTCGCCGTAGAGCTGGATGACCGACGAGACGAGCTCGTCCGCCACCGCGCGGGCCTGGAAGTCCTGGACTTCCTCGAGCTGCGCCGTCAGCTCCTGGACCCGCGCGATGAGTTGATCGGAGGTCAGCACATCCCCGTCGGCGTATGGATGACCTTGCGGACCTTGCCCTTGCCGTACATGTGGACCCCGCAGGGCAGGCACGGGTCGAAGCTGTGGACCGCCCGCATGATGTCGACGCCCTTGAAGTCGTCCGGACCGTTCTCCTCGAAGATCGGCGTGTTCTGCACCGCATCCTCGTAGGGGCCCGGCGTCCCGTGGGCGTCGCGCGGGTTGCCGTTCCACGGCGTCGGCGGGTACGGCTGGTAGTTGGCGATCTTGCCCTCCCGGATGACCATGTGGTGGGACAGCACGCCGCGGGCCGCCTCGTGGAAGCCGACGCTGATCGCCGACTCCGGCACCTTGAAGTCGTTCCACGACTTGGTGCGGCCGGCGCGGACCTCCTTGAGCGCCTGCTCGAGGTTGTAGAGCCCGACCAGCGCGGCGTACGCCTGGTGGTAGCTGCGGGCCCGCTGGCGCTCGATCGCGTTCGACCACTGCGGGATCTTCCACTCGAGCTCCATCTCCGGCATGAACCCCGTCTTCGGGAGCACCATCTGGATGCTCTCGCCGGTCGCCTTCAGGTAGCCGAGGTCGACGAGCCCGGCCTTCGCCGTCACCCACTGGCGCGCGAACGGCCCGCCGCCGGTGTCGTTGGCGACGAAGATGTCGTTGCGCTTGTCGAACATGCGCGGCGACGCGACCCAGGAGTACTTGTCGGCCCAGTCACGCGCCTGCGGCTTGGGCAGCGTCACCTTGTTCCACGGGTGGCGCTTGTCGACCGGGTTGCCGAGCGGATCGTGCGTGACGAACGTCTCCTCGTTCGTCCAGTCGTCGAAGTACGAGGAGCCGAGCAGGATCCGGATCGCGAGGTTGATCTCGACCAGGTCGGTGGTGATCAGCTCGCCCTTGAACACGAGGCCCGGCGTGACGAACCGCCGCCGGCCCCAGTCGGTCATGGTGCGGTAGTTGTAGTCGACGTACTGCGGGTCGTCGAACGCGCCCCAGCACACCAGGTCGGTGTCGCGATAGCCGACCTTCTCGTACCCCGGCATGGCCTCGTAGAAGAAGTCATAGAGGTCGTCGTGCATCGGGACCGTGCGCTTGCAGTAGTCCATGTAGCGCATCAGCCGCACGTAGTAGTCCGTGAGCGTCTGGTGCGTGATGTCGGCGCTGCAGCCGCCGGGCATGATCGTCGACGGGTGCGTGTGCCGCCCGCCGAACAGGCAGTACATCTCGCGCGTGTAGCGCGCCACCTGCAGCGTCTCGAGATAGAAGCTGCCGGTGAACGCGTTGAGCGCCCGCATGATGTCGGCGATCGTCTTGTAGCCGTGGATGTCCGAGTGCGGCGCGCTCGTCTCCTCGGCCTTCTTGAGCAGCCCCGGGTTGGTGTCCTTGACGACCTGCTCGGAGTAGTCCACGTTCGCCATGCAGTCGTTGAAGATCGCGTGGTCGAACATGAAGTCGGCCGACTCGGCGAGGTTGAACGCGTAGTCGCCGAGCGGCGGCGGCTTCACCCCGTACGCCATGTTCTGGTTCAGGCACGAGCAGGTGCAGTGGTTGTCACCGCAGATGCCGCAGATGCGGCTGGTGATGAAGTGCGCGTCCCGCGGATCGATCCCCTTCATGAAGATGTCGAAGCCGCGGAAGATCATCGAGGTGCTGTAGCACTTGAGCACCTCGCGGTTCTCGAAGTCGATCTCGGTGTGGATGCCCAGGCTGCCGACGATCCGGGTCACCGGGTCCCAGGACATCTCCTTGACGGAGACCTTCTTCTCAACCGGGGTCTCTGCAGTTGCCATAGCTCAGCTCCTCACCAGCGCTTGGCGTAGCCGCTGGTCAGCTCCGCCCGGTTGTGACGCCACTCCGGTTCCTTGTCGAACGTCTTCTCCAGGTTCCGCTTGCGCATGTAGCGGAACACCGGGCCGTAGGTGAACTTCTGGAAGGTCGCGCCGGCCTTGCCCCACTTGTCCGGCTCCATGAACGGCATGTACTTGTCGGGGAAGCCCGGCATCGTGCACGCCATGCAGATGCCGCCGACGTTCGGGCAGCCGCCGATGCCGTTGATCCACCCCCGCACCGGCACGTTGCACTTGACCACCGGGCCCTTGCAGCCGAGCATCACCAGGCAGCGCGGGTCGGAGCCGTACTCGGTCGCGTAGTTGCCCTGCTCGGTGAACCCGGCGCGGTTGCAGCCCTCGCGCACCGTGCGCCCGAACAGCCACTTCGGCCGCAGCTGATCGTCGAGCTCGGGCGGCGGCGCCATGCCGGCGAGCGCCAGCACGAGGTACATCAGGACCTCGGTGATGTTGTCGCCCTGGGCCGGGCAGCCCGGGATGTTGACGATCGGGAGGCCGGCCTTGGACTTGAAGTTCCAGCCGAGGTAGTCGGCCAGGCCCATCGCCCCGGTCGGGTTGTTCTTCATCGCCGGGATGCCGCCGTAGGTGGCGCACGTGCCGACCGCGACGACGCCCGCCGCCTTCGGGGCGAGCCGGTCGATCCACTCGTTGGTGGTGATCGGCTGGCCGGTGTCCGGGTTCACGCCCATCCCGGTCCAGTAGCCGTCGCCGTTGATCTTCTCGTTCGGGACCGAGCCCTCGAGCACGAGCACGAACGGGTCGAGCTTGCCGGCCTCGGCGTCGTACCACGCCTGCATGAACTCGTCGCCCATCTCGACCGCGAGCACGGTGTTGTGGACGACCACGCGTGGCATGCCGGGGATGGCGCCGGTGATGATGTCCTCGAGGCTGGGGTTCGTCGCGCCGGTCATCGCGACGCTGTCCCCTTCGCAGCTCAAGCCGGTCGTGAGCCAGATGACGTGTGCGGTGATCGCCTCCGTCTTGGCCTGATTCGGAACGAACTCGGTTGCGGCCATATCCACTCCCTTTCAGCAGATCCGCGGTAGCGGGTCACCGACGAGCTGGTCCATCACCCGCCGACCGCCGAACGCCGTGTTCACCAACACCATCCCTGGCGGCTCTGTCTTCACCTCACCGATCACGGCCGCGCGGGCGCAGCCGTCGACTGCCTGCAGCGCGGCCAGCGCCGCGTCCGTCGCCTCCGGGGCCACGAAGGCGACGAACGTGCCCTCGTTGGCGACGTACATCGGGTCGATCCCGAGCAGCTCCGCCGCCCCCGCCACGGCCGGGTCGACCGGCACGTCGCCCTCGTTGACCACGATCGCCACGCCCGCCGCGCGGGCGAGCTCGTTGAGCACGGAGGCGACGCCGCCGCGCGTCGCGTCGCGCAGCGCGCGCAGCGACGGGCCGGCGGCCTCGAGCAGCGCGTCGGTCGCCGGCCACAGCGAGCGGGTGTCCGACTCGATGTCGGACTCGAGCCCGAGCTCCCCGCGCGCGAGCATGATCGCGGTCCCGTGCGCGCCGATCGGGCCCGAGACCAGGATGCGGTCCCCGGGCCGCAGCGCGCTCGGCGACAGCGCGGCGCGGGGATCGCGCCGGCCGACGCCGGTGGTGCAGATGTACATGCCGTCGGCGTGGCCGCGCTCGACCACCTTCGTGTCGCCCGCGACGATCCGCACGCCGGCGGCGGCCGCCGCGGTGGCCATCGCGTCGACCTCCGCGCGCAGCACGGCGGCGTCGAGGCCCTCTTCGAGGATCAGCGCGAGGCTGAGCCCCAGCGGGCGCGCGCCGGCCATCGCCAGGTCGTTGACCGTGCCGTTGACCGCGAGCTCGCCGATCGAGCCGCCCGGGAACCGCAGCGGCTTGACCACGAACGAGTCGGTCGTCAGCGCGACCTCGCCGAGCAGCGCGGCGTCGCCCAGCTCCTCGATCCCGAACGCGGGGGCCAGCAGGCCCTCGATCAGCGTCTGGGTGGCCTTGCCCCCGGCGCCGTGGGCCATCGTGATCCGCTCGTCCTTGAACCGCGGCCGCTTCGCGCGAGCGGTCTCGATGATGCCGAGGATCCGCTCCTCACGAGACGACACGCTCACGAGCGAACCGTCCGTAGTTGTAATAGGCCGCGCAGGCGCCCTCCGGCGACACCATGCACGTCCCGATCGCGTGCTCGGGGGTGCACGCGGTGCCGAAGACCTTGCACTCCCACGGCTTGATGACGCCCTTGAGCACCTCGCCGCACTGGCACGCCTTCGGGTCGGCGACGCGCACGCCCGGCACCGAGAAGCGCTGCTCGGCGTCGAGGTCGGTGTAGTCGCTGGACAGCCGCAGCGCGCTCTGGGAGATGAATCCGAGCCCGCGCCATTCGAAGTGCGGCCGCAGCTCGAAGACCTCGGCCATCACCTCGAGCGCCTTCACGTTGCCCTGCTCGGGCACGACGCGCTTGTACTGGTTCTCGACCTCGCAGCGGCCGTCGGCCAGCTGACGCAGGATCATCTCGATCGACTGCAGGATGTCGAGCGGCTCGAAGCCCGAGATCACGACCGGGCGCCCGTAGTCGGCGGGGATGAAGGCCAGCGGCCGCGCGCCGACCACCGTGCAGACGTGCCCGGGGCCGATGAAGCCGTCGAGCCGCAGGTCGGGTGACTCGAGCAGCGCGCGCAGCGGCGGCACGATCGTCACGTGGTTGCAGACGCAGGAGAAGTTCGCGACGCCCTCGGCCTTCGCGCGCTTGAGCGTCAGCGCCGTGGACGGCGCGGTGGTCTCGAACCCGATCGCGAAGAACACGACCTCGCGGTCCGGGTTCTGCTTGGCGATCCGCAGCGCGTCGAGCGGCGAGTAGACCATCCGCACGTCGGCGCCCGCCGCCTTGGCCTCCAGCAGCGTGCCGTTCGAGCCGGGAACGCGCAGCATGTCGCCGAAGCAGGTGAAGATCACGCCGGGCTGGTGGGCGATCGCGATCCCGTCGTCGACCCGCCCCATCGGGATCACGCACACCGGGCAGCCGGGCCCGTGGACGAGCTCGACGTTCTCCGGCAGCAGGTCGTCGATCCCGTACTTGTAGATCGAGTGCGTGTGGCCGCCGCACACCTCCATGACCTTGTAGTGCCGGCCGGGCTCGACCGAAGCGAGGATCTTGCCGGCGAGCACGCGGCCGAGCTCGGCGTCGCGGTACTCGTCGACGAACTTCATCGAGGGTTACCTCCGCGGGGCGTCCGGCCCCGCGAAAATCGGAACGGCGCCATCCGGGCGGCCGTAGGCAAGTGCCACGTCCGCGTGGACCAGCAGCGTGTCGCCCACCGCGACGCCGTCGAGCAGGCCGACCTCGACCGTGCGCACGTCGCCGTCGGCGGCCTCGCACTCGGCGAGGTCACCGTCCAGCCGCGCGACGCGCATCTCGACCGCGACGTCACCGCAGGTGATGCAGACGTCGTGATCGCAGTCGCTCACTCGATCACGCTCGCCCTGAGCTCCGCCAGCTCCTGTTCGTAGTCGGCGCCCATGCCCTCGAGCAGCCTGAGCGTCGCCTCCGCCTCCTCCTCGTCGACCTTGGAGAGCGCGAAGCCGACATGGATGAGCACCCAGTCGCCCGGCTGGGCGCCGTCGCCTTCGTCGTCGAGCAGCCCGATGTTGATCGTCCGCTGCACCCCGGCCACGTCGACCTTGGCGAGGCGGTTGGTCTCGTCGACGACCTCAACGATCCTGCCTGGGATGGCCAGGCACATGGACGGGCACCTTACGCCCCGGGCGCCTCGCCGCAAATCACGGGTAATCCGAGTTACCAGCGCGGCTCATAGCCGCTCGCCAATGCACCGGTTCGGCGCCATTCAGGTTCGATTTCGTACCGGCGCTTGATCCGCTGGTTGCGGAGCTGCTTGAGCAGCGGGCCGTACGCGAACCGCGTGCCGGCCGCGATCAGCTTGCCCTTGATGCCGGTGTCGAACAGCGGCATGTACTTGTCGGGGAACCCCGGCATCGTGCACGCCATGCAGATGCCGCCGACGTTGGGGCAGCCGCCGATCCCGTTGATCCAGCCCCGCGCGGGGACGTTGCACTTGACCACCGGGCCCTTGCAGCCGAACTTGACGAGGCAGGTCGTCTCGCCCAGTGCGTCGGCGTAGTCGTTGTGGTCGGCGAAGCCGGCGCGGTTGCAGACCTCGTGCGCCGTGCGCTCGAACAGCCAGGCGGGGCGCCCCTGCTCGTCGAGATCGATCGGCACGGTCGTCCCGGCGAGCTGGAGCACGAGGTAGAGCAGCGTCTCGGTGATGTTGTCGGGCTGCACCGGGCAGCCCGGGAGGTTCACGATCGGATGCCCGAGCCGCGAGCTCCAGCCGTGGCCGAGGTAGTCGCCCAGGCCCATCGCCCCGGTCGGGTTGTTGCGCATCGCCGGGATCCCGCCGTACGTCGCGCACGTCCCCAGCGCCAGCACGATCGCCGCCTGTGGCGCCAGGCGGTCGATCCACTCGTTGGTGGTGATCGGGCGGCCGGTGGCGGGGTCGGTGCCGAGCGCGGCCCAGTGACCGTCACCGTTGATGTCCTCGTTCGGCACGGCGCCCTCGAGCACGAGGATGAACGGGTCGAGCCGGCCGGCCTCGGCGTCGTACCAGGCCTGCATGAAGTCGTTGCCGGTCTCGACGGCGAGGAACGGGTTGTAGAGCGCGACGCCCGGCATGCCGGGCAGCGCGCGCGTCAGCAGGTCCTCCAGCGACGGCTGGGTCGCCGACGTCATCGCGACCGTGTCGCCGTCGCAGCCGAGCCCGCTCGTCATCCAGATCACGTGCACGGTCAGCTGCTCGGTCGCGGCCTGCCGCGCGGTGAACTCGAGCCCGCTCACAGCCGCGCGGACCGCTCGTCGCGGTCGACCAGGCAGGAGATGTGGTGCGCCGCGGTGCCGTGCAGCACGAGCCCGTGCGGGTCGCGCGTGACGAGGCCGGCCCCGGCGAGGCGGGCGAGCGCGTGCGACACCGACGGCCGCTCGGCGCCGACGAGCTGGCCGATCAGCCGGTGGGTCAGCGGCAGCGGGACGAGGATGCCGTCGGCGACGACGAGGCCCCAGCGCTCGGCGAGGTGCCACAGGAGCAGCGCGATGCGCACGTCGGCGCGCGGGTGGCAGGTCGCCGCACGGTGCACGTTGAGCTCCATCGTGCGCCGGACCGCGCGGCGCAGCAGCGCGTGGAGGATCTGCGGCCACGGCCGGATGCGCTCGGCGAACCCCTGGTCGAGGACCGCCACGCGCGTGCGCACGAGCGCGCGCGTAAAGGTCTCCGAGGCGAGCAGCACGACGTCGGCGGCGTTCGTCCACGGCGCCAGCAGGTCACCGGCGCCGACCAGCTCGGACGCCGTCCGGTCGCCGACCTGCACATCGAGCGCGACGACGCCCTCGATCAGCAGCAGCCCGAGCCCGTCGCGCAGCTGGGCCAGCAGCGGCACGAGGTCGAACTCGCCGGCGGCGATCTCCTCCACGCGCGCGGTGACGAGCGGGCGTGCGACGAGCCGCATCCGCAGGTCAAGGTCGCCCGCGAGCTCCTCGTCGACGTCGAACAGGTAGCAGTAGCGGCCGGGACGGCGGCGTTCCGGCGCCGGGCGCGCGGCGAGCTCGCCACGTACCGGCAGTGGGAACGGACCTGACGGCGGGTCGCCGTCGTGTGCCACCTGCTCCTCCTCGACGGAAGCGAGCCACCATACTCCAGGCATGCCGGTCCGGGTGCGCTTTCGCTGCCAGTTCTGTGACGCGAAGCCCGATCCGGACGCGCAGCGGCGGCTCGAGCGAGGGCTGCGGGAGCTGGTGTTCGGCGAGTACCTGGACGCCGCGCCGTGGCTGGTCTGGCACGGGCGCGGGCCGCTCGGGCCGACCCGCTACGCGTGCGGCGACCACCGCGGCGACCTCGTCGCCTACGTGCGCGAGCACTACGGCACGATCGCCCGGCACCCGTGGAAGATGCCGCCGTACGCGACGAGCCGCCGCTCCAGCGACACCGAGCGGGCGATCGCCCTGGGCGGCCTGTCGTCGATGCCCAAGTGGGGCCTGCCGTCGTAGCGACGCCCGACCTCGTAGCATCACGACCCGTCAATGGCGGCGGTCATCTTCTTCATTGCGGCAATTGGCGCAATCGCCGGTGCTGTGGGAACCGTGGCCCTGCGCAACCCGTTCTACTCGGTGCTGGCGCTGGTCTGTCACCTGCTCGCACTGGCCGCGCTGTTCCTGCTGCTGCGCGCCGAGTTCTTGGCCGCGGCGCAGGTCGTGGTCTACGCGGGCGCGGTCATGGTCCTGTACGTGTTCGTCGTGGCCTATGTGGGCGGCAGCGGTGAGCCGCTGACCGCGTCGGGGGGCGCCACGTTGCGCTTCGCCTCGCTGCTGTTCGCGCTGGCGCTGTTCGTGGAGCTGACGATCGCCATCGTCGGCACCGGGCTGTCGGCGCTCAACAGCGACGGCGCGCCCTACTCGTCGGGCTTCGGCACGCCCGCCGAGGTCGGGGAGATGCTCCTCACCAAGTTCCTGCTGGCGTTCGAGGTCGCGTCGCTGCTGCTGCTGATCGCCGCGGTCGGCGCCGTGATCCTGGCGCGCCGCCGGGCCGGGCTGGGCGACGGCGGCGAGTTCTCGGTCGCCGACGTGATGCGCGGGCAGCCGATCACGGCCGGCGACGCGCCCCCCGAGACCATGCTCGAGGCCGGCGGGCCGCCGCGGAGGTAGGCGTGTCGCTGACCTGGTACCTGGTCGTGAGCGCGCTGATCTTCAGCATCGGCGCCGGCGGCGTGCTCGTACGCCGCAACCCGCTGGTGATCCTGCTGTGCATCGAGCTGATGCTCAACGCGGCGAACCTCGCGCTCGTCGGGTTCTCGCGCATGCACGGGAACATGGACGGCCAGATCTTCGCCCTGATCGTCATGGTCATCGCGGCCTGTGAGGTCGCGATCGGCCTCGGTCTGATCGTCGCGATCTACCGGCGGCGGCTGCCGATCGACGTCGACGAGCTGCGGGAGCTGCAGGGTTGAGCGCGACGACGTACGGCTGGCTCGTACTGGCGTTCCCGCTCGGGGGCGCGGTGCTCATCTCGCTGCTGTTCAAGGTCCTCCCGGGGAAGACCGCCGGCTACCTCGGCACGCTGGCGATCGCGCTCTCGTTCGCCTCCGCGATCGGCGCGTTCACCCAGCTCCAGTCGCTCGACGCGGACGCGCGCCAGGTCGTCTCGGTCGGCTGGGACTACGCGGTGACCAGCGGGGTCGACGCCAAGGTCGCGATCCTGATCGACCCGCTCAGCGTCCTGATGATGCTGATCGTCTCCGGCGTCTCGATGCTGATCCACCTGTACTCGGTCGCCTACATGGGCGGCGACCGCGGCTACGCGCGCTTCTTCGCGTACCTGAACTTCTTCGTGTTCAGCATGCTGCTGCTGGTCGAGGCGGCGAACTTCGTGATGCTGATCATCGGCTGGGCGTTCGTCGGCGCCGCTTCCTACTTCCTGATCTCGTTCTGGTACCGGCGCAACACCGCCACGGCGGCCGGCATCAAGGCGTTCGTGATCAACGTGGTCGGCGACGTCGGGCTCGTGCTCGGCACGTACTTCATCTTCAAGCACTCCGGCACGCTCGACTTCCTGACGACGTTCGGCAACGTCCAGCAGGACTTCTCGCGCAACGACGGCGACCTGGTCGCCGGCTGCGTGCTGCTGCTGGTCGGCGCGTTCGCCAAGTCCGCCCAGGTCCCGCTCCACACCTGGCTCCCGGACGCCATGGAGGGCCCGACGCCGGTCTCCGCCCTGATCCACGCGGCGACGATGGTGACCGCCGGCGTGTACCTGATCGCGCGCATGCACCCGCTGTTCGAGCAGGCGCCGGCGGCGGGCGACGTCGGCGCGATCATCGGCTGCCTGACGCTGCTGATCGCCGCCACGATCGGCCTCGTCGTGACCGACCTCAAGCGCGTCATCGCGTACTCGACGATGTCGCAGATCGGCTACATGGTCATGGGCGTCTCGTCGGCCGCCTACACGGCCGGGCTGTTCCACCTGATGACGCACGCGTTCTTCAAGGCGCTGCTCTTCATGGCCGCCGGCTCGGTGATCGCCGCGATGGCGGGCGTCCAGAACCTCGACCGGATGAGCGGCTTCCGGCGCGCGATGCCGTTCACGTTCGGCTGCATGATCATCGGCGGCCTCGCGCTGTCGGGCTTCCCGCCGTTCTCGGGCTTCTTCTCCAAGGACGAGATCATCGCGTTCGAGTTCGCGCGCGACGACTGGCACATCGTGCTCGGCGTGCTCGGCTACGTCGGCTCGCTGATGACCGCGATCTACACGTTCCGGATGATCTTCCGCGCGTTCTACGGCGACCCGAACGAGGAGGCGCGCGAGCTCGAGCACGGCCACCTGTTCCACGCCGAGCATCCCACGAACCCGATGACCGGCGAGATCGAGGACACCGACGTCGGCTTCCCCGGCCCCGAGCACCACATCGCCGAGTGGGAGCTCCCGATGAAGATCGCGATGGGCGCGCTGGCCGTGCTGGCGACCATCGGCGGGGTGGTCCAGATCCCGGGCGTGACCGACGCGCTGCACAACTTCCTGGAGCCGACGTTCGCCGACTCCGCCTACGAGGATCTCGAGCCGTCTTCGACGCTGACCGCGGTCGGCCTGATCGCCGGCGCCGTGCTCTCGGCCACCGGCATCTTCATCGCCTACCGGCTGTACGTGGTGCAGACCGAGCAGCCGGCGCGGCTGCAGGCGCGCTTCAAGGCGCTCCACACGTTCTTCGTCAACAAGTGGTACTTCGACGAGGCGATCGACGCCGTGATCGTGCGGCCCGCGGCGTGGGTCGGCCGCTTCGCCTCCACCACGTTCGAGCGCGTCGTCGTCCAGGGCGCGCTGGTCGGCGGGGCGACCGGGCTCGTCGGGCTCGCGTCGGCCGCCGTGCGGCGCGCGCAGACCGGCTACCTGCGCTACTACGCGGCGCTGCTGCTGCTGGGCATCACGTCGCTCGGCGCCTACTTCCTGGTGTCGGCATGACCGTCCACCTGTCGATCCTGATCTTCTTCCCGGCGCTGTTCGCCGTCGTCGGCGCACTGGCGCCGCCGAGCGGCGCGCCGTGGATCGGGCTGTTCGGGACGCTCGTCGCGCTGTGTTACGCGGTCATCCTGCTGTTCGACTTCAACTACAGCTCGGGCGCGCTGCAGTACGTGACCGACGACAAGTGGATCCCGGACCTCGGCATCCGCTACTCGCTCGGGGTGGACGGGCTGAACCTGTGGCTGGTCGGGCTGACGACGCTGCTGTTCACGACGTCGGCGCTGTGGATCGCGCTGCGCCAGCCCGACCGGCCGAAGCTGTTCTCGCTGCACTTCGGCATCGCCGAGACGGCGGTGCTGGGCGCGTTCCTGGCGCAGGACCTGGCGCTGTTCGTCCTGTTCTTCGACCTGATGCTGGTGCCGTTCTACTTCCTGGTCGGCCTGTGGGGCGGGCCGGAGCGGGTGCGGGCGGCGCTGAAGATGTTCATCTACACGCTCGTCGGGTCGCTGTTGATGCTGGCCGGCGCGGTGGCCGTGGCGGTGCTCGCCGGCACCGACGGGCCGAACTTCTCGCTCGCCTTCCTGCGCGAGAACCTGCTCGGTGACAACACGCAGAAGCTGCTGTTCGTGGCCTTCGGGCTGGCGTTCCTGATCAAGATGCCGGCGTTCCCCTTCCACGGCTGGATGCCGGACGCGTACCGCAACATGCCGCTGCCGGTGCTCGCCGTGTTCTCCGGCGTGGTGTCCAAGGTCGCCGCCTACGGTCTGCTGCGGATCGTCCTGCCGCTGTTCCCGGCCGCCGCCGACGACTGGCAGATGATCATGCTGATCCTGGCCGTGCTGTCGATCCTCTACGGCTCGATCCAGGCGTTCACGCAGACGAACCTGCGGCTGATCCTCGGCTTCTCGTCGGTCGCCCAGCTCGGGTTCATCGTGCTCGGGATCTTCGCGTTCGACTCGGCCGCTCGCGGCGCCCAGGGCGCGCTGCTGCAGGCGGTCAACCACGGGCTCGTGGTGGCGCCGCTGTTCTTCATCATCGTGCTGCTGGCCGCGCGCTCGGGCGGCTCGGAGGACATCCGCGACATGGGCGGGATCGCCTTCCGCGCGCCCCGGTGCTCGCGGCGCTGTTCATGATCGTGACCCTGGCGACGCTGGCGATGCCGGGCTCGGCGAACTTCGTCGGCGAGTTCCTGATCCTGCTCGGCGTCTTCAGCTCCAAGCTCGTGATCGCGCTGATCGCGTCCACCGGCGTGATCCTGGCCTCGGTGTACGCGCTGCGCATGTACATCCGCGCGATGCACAACCGCGTCGGGCCGTCGGTCACGTCTTCGGAGTTGACGCGTGCGCGACGCGGTCGTGCTGGTGCCGCTGGTGCTCGCGGTCCTGGCCTTCGCCGTCTACCCGCAGCAGGCGGTCAAGGCCGGTGAGCCGGCGGTCAAGGCGGTCACGCAGGCGGTCACGGGGACGGCGACGCGATGATCGCCCAGGTCAAGGCCCCGTACATCGACTGGGAGGCGCTGTCGCCGCTGGTGGCGCTGGCCGGCGGCGCCTGCATCGTGCTGCTGGTCGGGCTCCTGCGCGGGCGCTTCATCCGCCGGCACATCGTGCCGTTCCTGACGCTCGTCACGCTGGGCGTCACCGCCGGGCTGTGCATCTGGAAGTGGGACAGCGACACCGACATCGTCTCCGGCGCGCTGGCGATCGACAACCTGACGCTGAGTCTCACGCTGGTGTTCGTGGTCGGCGGCGGCGGGCGCCGTGCTGCTGTCATGGCGGGGCGGCGCGTCGGCCGAGGCCGGCGAGGGCGAGTACTACGCCCTGCTGCTGAGCTCGGTGCTCGGCATGGTGGTGCTGGTCGGCGCCGAGAATCTCGTCGCGGTGTTCCTCGGGTTCGAGCTGCTGTCGATCCCGCTGTACGTGCTGTGCGCGACGCACATGCGCCGCGAGCACTCGCTCGAATCGGGCCTCAAGTACCTGATCATCGGCTCGGTCGGCTCGGCGACGCTGCTGTACGGCCTGGCGTTCGTGTACGGGGCGACGGGGTCGACCGACTTCACGGGCATCGCCGGCCGCGGCGAGTGGCCTGACCGATGACGTGCTGCTGCTGACCGGCGTGGCGCTGGTGATCGCCGGGCTCGCGTTCAAGGCGTCGGTGGCGCCGTTCCACCAGTGGACGCCGGACGTCTACGAGGGCGCGCCGACACCGATCACCGCGTTCATGGCGGTGGCGACCAAGGCGGCGGCGATCGGCGTGCTGCTGCGGCTGTTCGACGTCGCGCTGATCGACCTGCAGCCGACGTGGGCGCCGGCACTGGCGGTGCTCGCGACCGTGACGATCGTGGTCGGCAACGTCGGCGCGATCGGCCAGTCGTCGCTGAAGCGCCTGCTCGCCTACTCGTCGGTCGCGCAGGCGGGCTACATGCTCGCCGGCATCATCGTCTCGACCCAGCTCGGCGTGCGCGCGACCGTCTTCTACCTCATGCGTCTACGCGCTGATGAACCTCGCCGCGTTCGCGGTGATCGTCGCGCGCGAGCGCGAGACCGACCTCGGCGACGACATCTCGGCGCTGTACGGCGTGGGCGCGTCGCGGCCGTGGCTGGCGTGGCCGATGACGATCGCGATGCTCGCGCTGGCGGGGTTGCCCGGCACCGCGGGCTTCTTCGGGAAGATCTACCTGATCGACGCCGCGGTCGACAACGGCTACGCGCTGGCTCGGCGTGGTGATCGTGCTCGGCTCGGCGGTGTCGCTGGCCTACTACCTCCGGGTCATCGCCGCGGTCTGGATGCGGTCGCCGTCCGAGGCGCTGGCGCGGCCTGGGCTCACGCCGGGCGGGCGGCCGGCGATCGCGGGCGGCTCACCGGAGGCGGACGCCTCGCCGCGACGCGTGATCCAGATCGAGGTGCTGTTCGTGGCGGTCTTCTTCGCCGCGGCCACGGTGGTGTTCGGGATCTATCCCGATCCGCTGTTGAATGTCGCGCGTGATGCCGGCGCGGCCTTGAGCTCGCTCGTGGGCTAGAGCTCCGACCAACTGCGGCTGGGTAGGGCGGCGAGAGGATCGGCCGGTTCGGCGGTCCCTGGCGCCTTTTGCTGCCTCTGGGAGCAAAAAGCGCCAGCGGCCTGGCGCGACGGCCGATCCCGCCTCCCTTAATGCCGCAGTTCTCGCGGCCGGGGGGCGAACTTCCGCGGCAGCGCCCTATCCCCCGCATGGACTCCGGGCAAGGGACCACCGAATACGTCGGCCTCCTCGCCGTGGTCGCGGCGGCGCTGCTCAGTGCCGGCATGGTCGTCGGCCTCGACGATGTCGGCGCGTCCGTCGTCAAGATGGTCCGGACCGGCATCTGCATCGTCGGCGGCGACATCTGCCGCCGCTCGGACGCGCAGGCGGCCGGGCTCGAGCCGTGCACGATCAGCGACCGGTCGGAGGGCGGTGGCGCGACGGTCTCGGTCGCGTGGGTGCGCGCCGGTGACGAGAACGGCTTGACGGTGGCGACGCAATCCGACGGGTCGGTGGTCGTGACGCGCACGAGTGGCCGGTCGGCCGGCGCGGGTGTCGGCCTCGGCGTCGAGGCGAGCCCGTTCGGGCTCGAGCTCGGCGTTGAGGGCAAGGCCGACTTCACGACCATGAGCGGCGCCGCGTGGGAGTTCCCCGACGCCGCGGCGGCCGCGCGCTTCCTCGCCGGCAAGGCGGCCGCGAAGCCGACGTGGCGGTTCGGGGAGGCCGGCGACGTGCTGACGGCCGAGGCGGGCGCGAAGGTCGGCGGCGCGACGCTGACCGGCGTCGCGGCGACGATGCAGGCGGCCGGGGGCGTGCGCGTCGGCAAGGGCCGAACGACGTTGTACATCCGCTCGCGGCTCGACACCGGCGCGACGGTGTGGCTCCCCCGCCACGCCTCGCAGCTCGCCGGCCCGTCGACCGGCGACGTGATGGTCGAGCTCACGCTCGAGCACGGGTCCTTCCGCGAGATCGCGTTCCGCACCAGCGCACGCGGCTCGGCGCCGGGGCAGGCAGTCGAGACGGTCGCGCGGCTCGACCTGCGCGATCCCGCGAACCGCGCCGCGGCGGAGCACCTGCTCGCGCATGGGCTGCCGTGGCCCACGAACATCGCGGCGGACCTGCACCGGCTGATGCTCTACACCGTGCAGCGCGGCACCGTCGAGCGCTCGGTGTACGACGTGAGGGACGAGTCGGGGACGTTCTCGCTCGCCGCGCGCCTCGGCATGGAGCTCGGCATCGACGTCGACAAGGTCGAGGTGCAGCGCCGGCTCGTGGCCGCCAGCGCCTGGACGCCGGGATCGCAAGAACGCGTGCGGGAGGACTGCGTGGTGTAACAACCGGCGCCCGCGAGCGTACATCGTGACGTCTCACACAATCCGTCGCTCGATAGGAGGTAGCGATGGACATCATCAAGCGCATGGAGCCCGTGTGGCTCGCGCTCGTCGTGGTCGGTGCCCTCAACTGGCTGCTCGTGGGCCTGTTCGAGTGGAACCTCGTCACGGAGATCTTCGGGACCGGGACGGTCACCGATGTGATCTACGTCATCGTCGGCCTGGCCGGCGTGATGATGCTCCCGCGGCTGTTCGAGGACTTCCGCCTCGGGACCGGCCGGACGCACGCAACCGGCATGTAGCAGCGCCTGCGCGACGGACCGGGGGTGCACACCCGGTCCGGACCGCTTTCGCGCGGCACATCGTCGTGGCGTCGATCGCCGCGCTCGTCTCTGACCTGCTCGAGATCGATCTGCTCGATCAGCCTGGTCGATCTCGCGGGCTCGTGGCAGGCGCGACGGTCTTCATCCGGTGGCTGACCGCCGCCGGCGGCGACCCCGCCGATGCGACGCCGGGGTGGCGCTGACTCTGTGGTGGCCGGCGTGGATCCTCTTGGGACTCAGCGGGTGGGCCGGCTACCGGTCCGGCCTCAGAGACGGGGCGGTCGAGGAGTTGCGGAACGGGACGGTCGCGCTGGCGGTCTCCGACGGCCTGCAGATCATCGCGGCGATCCTGGCGATCGTGTTGGTATGGCAGATGACAGACCGCCCTCGACGACCGCGCCGCGGAGCGTTCGACCCCGCCCGCCGAGCCGCCGGAGCCGAGCTTCGAGGCGCCGGAGCGGCCCGCCGGACTGCCCGCGTAGTTCCCTCCGCGCACCGCGCTAGGGTGGCCGTCCCGTGCGCTACCCGTCCGACGATCTGACCGCTGCCGAGCGGACTCGCCTGGCGCCGCACGTGACCGACCTGGACGGGCCGGTGTTCGCGCTCGTCAACCTGCCGGAGACCGTGAAGGGCGCGCTGTTCGCGCGCTATTCGCGCTATCCCGGGACGCTGCGGCGGCTGTTCCTGGAGGAGTTCGCGGAGTCGCTGCCGCCCGTCACCGCCGACATCACCGGCGAGGGCGAGCGCGCGGCCCAGCTGTACGAGCGGATCTTCGTCGGCTACGGAGACGACTCGGTGGCCCAGCTCGGCGGCGCGCACGTCGCCTGCGAGTGGGTGTCGAACATCCTCACCAAGAAGCTCCAGCGACCGCGACTCGCCGCCTACCTCGAGCAGTCCACGCGCTACATCGCCTACGACGCGCCGATGCCCGGCGGCGGCTACCGCTACTACCGCGACCCGGCACTCGGCCCTGAGTACGAGGCGGCGATGGACGCGCTGTTCGGCGCCTACGCGGAGGCGCTCCCGCGTGTGACCACGTGGGTCGACGAGACGTTCGCGCGCTCGCCCGGCGAGTCGGAGGCCGCGCGCCGCCGCGCCGTGAAGGCGAAGGCGCTCGATCTGCTGCGCGGGCTGCTGCCCGCCGCTTCGCTGTCGCACATGGGCATCTACGGCACGGGCCAGGTGTACGAGCAGCTGATCCTGCATCTGCTCGGCGATCCCTTGCCTGAGGCGCGCGCGTACGGCTCGATGATCCTCGACGCGATCAAGGCGACGATGCCCAGCTTCGTCTCGCGCGTCGAGCGGCCCGACCGCGGCGGCGAGTGGGTCGCGTACCTGGAGCGCCGCCGCGAGGCGACCGAGCGCTGGGTCGCCCGCCTCGGGCTCGACCGCCGCGAGGTCGCCGAGGACCGCCCGTCGGTCCGACTGCTGCACGTCGACGGCGACGAGGAGCGGCTACTCGCCGCACTGCTGTTCGAGGAGGCGGCGGCCGGCGAGGACGAGACGCTCGAGGCGGTCCGCGGGATGTCCGACGACGAGCGCGCCCGCGCGCTGGCCGACCTCGTGGGCGAGCGGCGCAATCGCCGGCATCGCCCCGGCCGCGGCTTCGAGACGCTGCGCTACCGCTTCGAGATCGTCTCCGACTACGGCGCGTTCCGCGACCTCCAGCGCCACCGGATGCTCACCGTCCAGTGGCAGGCGCTGACGCCCGACCTCGGGGCGGCGGTCCCGGACGAGGTCGCCGCCGCCGGCTGCGGCGAGCTGTACGAGCGCGCGCTCGAGCGCTCCCGCGCGGAGTACGAGCGGCTGGCCGGCGCCGGGCTGGCCGAAGCCGCGCCGTACGCGCTCTGCCTCGGCTACCGGATCCGCTACGTGCTCGACATGAACGCGCGCGAGGCGATGCACCTGATCGAGCTGCGCTCGGGCCGCGAGGGCCATCCGTCGTACCGCGCGGTCGCCCACGAGCTGCACGCGCAGATCGCCGACCGCCACCCGGCCGTCGCCGCCGCGATGAACCACGTCGACCGCTCGTCGGAGCCGCGACTCGAGCGCATCCTCGCCGAGATGCGCCTGCACGACCGCCGCGCGGCGCTGAGTGGTTCGCGCCCGCGCGGCGGGAGCGCCCAGAACGCGCGTATGTGGCCGGCCCAGCCGAGGCCCTGCGCGAGCGCGCGGCGCATCGAGCGGCGCTCGGCCGCCGTGGGCCGCCGCGGCGTCGGCCCGTAGCGCGAGGCGCTGAGCGCGCGCAGGTATGCGCTCGCGTCGTCGGAAGCGCCGAAGCGCTGCTCGAGCTGGCGCAGGGTCGTGCCGGTCTCCAGCGGCCGCCCGGCGCGCCGCAGGGCGAGCTCGAGCTCCCACACCCCGCGGTCGTGCGGCGACATCGGGCCGCGGGCACGCACGCGCAGCACGTACACGATCAGGGCCGCGGCACCGCCGAGGACGGCGAGCGCGAGCAGCGCGTACAGCCACCACGCCGTCCCACCGTCGCCGCCGGCGGCCACGGCGGCGCCGCTGTTCCTGCGCTGCGGGTCGAACAGCAGGTCGGGCCGGACGCCGTTGAGCCGGCGCGTGGCCTGCCCGCCGACCCCGGGGGCCACGCCGCTGCCGGGCGGCGTCGCGGCCGCCGGCGGCGCCGCCTGCAGCGCGGCGATCTGCGAGCGCGCCGGCGTGGCGTCCGGCGTCGGGTCGAACGTCACCCAGCCGAGGTCGTCGAACCACGCCTCGACCCAGGCGTGGGCGTCGGTGTCGCGCACGATCCAGGCGTCGCGGCGCTTGGAGAACCCGCCGGGGCTGAAGCCGGTCGCCACGCGCGCGGGGACGCCGCCCATCCGCAGCAGCAGCGCCATCGCGCCGGCGAAGTGCTGGCAGTAGCCCTCCTTGGTGTCGAACAGGAAGGCGTCGAGCGGCGCGCGGCCGGCCGCCGGCGGCGTCGGGCGCTCGGAGTAGGTGAAGTCGTTCGACAGATAGGTGTTGACCGCGAGGATGTAGGCGTACGGCGTCTTCGCCTTCTTGCGCAGCCGCTTGGCCAGCGCCCAGGTGCGGCGGTACGGCGAGCCGCGGAACGTCGCGTTGGCGGCACCGAAGCGGGTGCGCCGGGCGGCCGGATAGGTCACGAACGGCTGGCTGTCGTCGCCGAACGGCCGCAGGTGCACGACGGCGGTGTCGACCCGGCCGCGCTCGACGCCGCCGACCGACCGGATCGTCGGCTGACGCCCCGGCAGGAACGGCACCGTGAGCTCGAGGTCCTCCTCGCGCGGGATGTGCAGGCCGGTGCTGTCGGCCGCCTGCAGCTCGCCGGCGGTCGGCGTCGGCACGTACGCCTCGACCTTGTAGGAGTCGCCGCGACGCAGCTCGCCGGACGCGTTCCAGCGGCCCGGCTCGCCCGACGGCTGCACCAGCCGCGTCGCGTCCTGGACCTTCATGATCGTGCCGGGCGCGATGACGTCGGTCGATCGCATCCGGCGGATCGACACCTCGACGTCGTCGACCTGGCCCGGCCGGTCCCGGTAGTCCTCGCGCAGATCGCTCGTCGGGTCGGTGCCGCCCCGCTCGAGCGGCCCGGCGTCGGTGAACCCGGAGCCGTCGAACAGGTCGAGGTTGGCCGCCTTCCAGTAGTGCGGCTCGTCGGACTTGACGCGCAGGACCTCGTTGCCGTCGCGCGGCCAGTCGATCGGCCCGTACTGCTGCGACCACGAGAACCGGACCGGATCGTCGGGCCCGAGGTTCTCGGCGAACTCCTTGTAGTCGAACCACGGCTCGCCGCGATCGGCGACGGCGGCCAGCGGGAGCGCCCCGGCGAGCGCGACGCCGAGCAGCAGCGCAACGCCGAGGCCGGGCCGCAGCGGCAGCCGCTCGAGCCACAGGAAGCAGACGGTCAGCGCGGCGATCGCGGTGCCGAGCAACAGCGGCCGCGAGCCGCCGAGCGACACGACCGGCGAGACGACCGTGACCAGCAGCGCGATCAGCGCCAGGAACGGGTAGCCGCGGCTCCGCGCGCGCGGCCAGCAGGCGACCAGGGCCGCGACGGTCAGCAGCAACGCGCCGCCGACCTGCAGCGCCCACTGCGGCCACACGTCCGGCGCGTCGTAGGGCATCCGGACCGTGCCGAGCGACTGCGCGCCGCCCCTGAGCCCGTCGACGAGATCACCCCAGTTGCGCGGCTTCAACAGGTCGAGCGAGATGCCGGACACGACGAGCGTGCCGAGCAGCGCCAGCACGGTGACCCCCAGCACCCCCGCGCCGCGCCACCGTCGCGGGAGCCGGTCGCAGGCGATCACGCCCGCACCCGCCGCCACGGCGACCGCCACCCACAGCAGCGCGCGCCCGGTGCTGAGCCCCGCGACCATCCGCTGCCACTGCAGCGCCCCGAGCGACGCGAGCGCGGCGAATCCCACCAGCCGCGCCGCCCACACCGGGACGAGCGCGTTCGGGCCCTTCTCCTGGACCGGCGGGGTCGTCAACTGGCTGATTCCATCTCCCGCTGACGCAACTCGATCCGGCGGATCTTGCCGGTGAGCGTCTTCGGCAGCTCGTCGACGAACTCGATCCGGCGCGGGTAGGCGTACGCCGACAGCCGCTCGCGGACGAACCTCTGGATGTCGGCCACGAGCTCGTCCGAGGCCTCGTGGCCCGAGGCGAGCACGATGAACGCCTTCACGACGTTGCCGCGGCGCTCGTCGGGCGAGGCGACGGCGGCCGCCTCGGCCACCGCGTCGTGCTCGAGGCAGACCGACTCGACCTCGAACGGGCCGATCCGGTAGCCGGCCGCGATGATCACGTCGTCGGCCCGGCCCTCGTACCAGACGTAGCCGTCCTCGTCCATCCGCGCGGCGTCCTTGGTGTGGAACCACTCGCCGCCGAACGTCTCCTCCGACGCTTCGTCGTTGCGCCAGTAGCCGAGCGGGTAGTGCGGGTTGGACCGCGCGCGCAGGCAGATCTCGCCGCGCTCGCCCTGCGTGACCGGGCGTTCGTCCTCGTCGAGGATCTGGACGTCCCAGCCCGGCATCGGCCGCCCCATCGACCCCTCGCGGACCTCCATGAACGGGTAGTTGGCGACCAGCGGATAGGACTCGGTGAGCCCGTAGTAGTCGAGCACCGTGAGGCCGTACTGCTCGCGGAACCAGCGGATCGCCTCGGGGTTCAGCGGCTCGCCGGCCGAGCAGACGCGACGGAACTTCTGCGGGTAGCGCGTGCCGGCGTCGGGGATCGACATCATCGAGCGCATCGCGGTCGGCGTCGTGAACACGTTCGTGACGCCGTGGCGCGACAGGAACTCGAGCTGCTTGTGCGGGTCGAAGCCGCCCTGGCGCTGGTAGACGGCCTGCACGGCGCCGAGCCGCCACGGGCCGAGCAGCGGCGCGATGCCGGCCGCCCACGCCCACTCGCCCATGCCGTGGAAGAGCTCGCCGTCCTGCACCTCGTGGCAGTAGATGAACTCCTCGTGCGCGAGCAGGTAGCGGTGCGCGTGGACGATGCCCTTCGCCAGCCCGGTGGTGCCGGAGGAGTAGTAGAGCTGCGCCGGGTCGTCGGCCGCGGTGTCGACCGCGTCGAACGCCGCGTCACCGCTCGCCAGCAGGTCGTCGTCGAGGATCAGGACCTTGTCGTGCCGGAGTCGCGAGGCGTTCGCCGCGTCGGTGACGACCACCGCCGGATCCGAGTCGTTGATGCGATGGCGGATGCCCTCGTCGCCGTAGAGGACCGACATCGAGAGCAGGATGGCCCCGGCCTTGTAGGTGCCGAAGAAGGCGGCAGCGGTCTCGGGGGTCGGGGCAGCAGCATCGCGACGCGGTCGCCCTGCTCTACGCCGTGGGCGCGCAGAACGTTGGCGAAACGGTTGGACCACTCCTGCAGCTCACCCCAGCGGATCTCGCGGACCGTGCCCTCGAAGTGCTCGTGGACCATCGCGAGCTTGTCGGCCGGGTGCTTGTCGCAGCAGTCGGCGGCGATGTTGTAGCGCTCGGGCACGCGCCACTCGTGCGCCGCGACGGCCTCCTCGTACGACCCGATCTCCAGTGTCATCTCTCCTCCTCGGACCCGATGACGATACTGACGGGGTGGCCGAGTTACGTGCATCCGACGCCGACCGGGAGCGGACCGTCGCCGCCCTGCGCCACCACGCGTCGGTCGGACGGCTGTCGGTCGAGGAGCTCGACGCGCGCAGCGAGCAGGCGTACGGGGCCGCGACGCTGAGCGACCTCGCAGCCTTGCAGGCGGACCTTCCGGCGCTCGCCTCGCGCCCCCTGCGGCACCATCGCGGCTCGCCGGGCCCCGGCTGGCGCAGCTTCACGTCGCGCTGGCATTCCCCGGTCGGCGCCGAGCTGGCGCTGGCCGAGCTGATCGCTCACCTCGCGCCCGAGATCCAGGCGCGCGGGTTCGACCTGATCCAGCGCGCCGACGACCGGCTGCGCTTCGAGCGCCGCCGCCGGCCGGGCTGGACGTGGGCGATCGTCGTGCTGGTCCCGATCTTCGGCTGGTTCGCGTTGTTACACAAGGAGATGGTGCGGATCACGATCGACGTGGCGGAGACGGACCGCGGGACGCAGCTGGTGGCGAGCGGCGTCGCGCCGCGAGCGCTCCGCCGCACGTTCGCCGAACTGGAAGACTGACGGCGGTGCGTGCCGCGTTGGTCACCGGAGCGGCGAGCGGGATCGGCCGCGCGATCGCCGCGCGCCTGGAGCGCGACGGCGCGCAGGTGCTCGCCGTCGACCTCGAGCCCGACCCGGACGGGCCGGGCGAGCCGTTCGCTGCCGACCTGACCACGCGCGAGGGCAACCGCGACGCCGTCGCCGCCGCGCTCGAGCGCTTCGGGCGGCTCGACACGGTCGTCCCGAACGCGGGCTTCCAGCACGTCGCTCCGGTCGAGGAGTTCCCGGAGGACCGCTGGGACGCGATGATCGCCCTGCTGCTCACGAGCCCGTTCCTGCTCGCCCGGGCGGCCTGGCCGGCCTTGCGCGAGAGCGGCGACGGCCGCTACATCGCGATCGCCTCGGTCCACGGCCTCGTGGCGTCGCCCTACAAGGCCGCGTACGTGTCGGCCAAGCACGGCGTGCTCGGGCTCGTCAAGACGCTCGCGCTCGAGGGCGCCGGCGAGGGCGTCGTCGCCGCCGCCGTCTGCCCGGGCTACGTGCGCACGCCGCTGGTCGAGAACCAGGTCGCGGCGCAGGCGGAGGCGCACGGCATGCCCGAGGAGCGCGTGCTCGAGGAGGTGATCCTCGCGCCGCACGCGGTCAAGCAGCTGATCGAGCCCGACGAGGTCGCCGACGTCGTCGCGTTCCTGCTCGGCCCCGCGGGCCGCACGTTCACCGGCTCGGCCGTGACGATGGACCAGGGCTGGACCGCCCGTTGACGCCGGTCGGCGCGGTCTACACGCCGGACTGGCTCGCCGACCACGTGCTCGACGTCATCGGCTGGCAGCCCGACGACGACCTGCTCGACCCGACGTGTGGCGACGGCGCGTTCCTGCGCGCCGCGGTGCGCCGCCGTCTGGAGGCAGGCGCACACGACCTCGTACGTGGGCTGCGCGGGATCGACATCGACCCGGCCGCGGTGGAAGCGGCCCGGGCGGCGATCCGGGAGATGGCGGGCGCCGAGCCGGACGTCGAGGTGGGTGATGCCCTCGACGCGACGGGGCAGGCGCGGTTCGTGGTCGGCAACCCGCCGTGGGTGCGCTGGAGCGCGCTGCCGCCCGCGTACGCGGCGCGCGTGAAGGCGCTCGGCGCCGTCGGGCGCGACCGCTGGGTCGGCGGCATCGAGCCCGACGTCGCCACCGTGATCACCGAGCACGCCGTCCGTTCGCTGCTCGCGCCCGGCGGCACGCTGGCGTTCGTCATCACCGGCACCGTGTTCTCCAACGAGTCGAGCGAGCACTTCCGCCGCTTCGCGGGAGCCAAGGTCGAGCTGGTCGAGGACTACGCCGCGCTGCGCGCGTTCCCGGCTTCCAACCACGCGACGCTGCTGGTGCTGCGGCGTGACGCGGCCACGACGTATCCGGTGCCGTACCGCGTCCACCGCCCGGACGGCGTCGAGGAGCTGCTCGCCGCGCCGGTCCCCGGCACCGACGCCGGGCCGTGGCTGAAGGGCACGGCCGAGCAGCACGCGACCTGGCGGCGGATCTTCGGGCGCGGGGCGTACCGCGCGCGCAAGGGCGTGACGACCGACCTGAACGGCGCGTTCTTCGTCGACGCCGAGCTGCGCGGGGAGACGGCGACGATCCGCAACGACCCGGCGCTGGGCCGCAAGCCGCTCCCGCGGGTGACCGCGGAGGTCGAGGCCGAGCACGTCTTCCCGCTGCTCCGCGGGCGGGATCTCGGCGGGCCGCCGCAGATGCACGTCCTCGTCCCCCAGCGCGGCATGCACGGCGACCCGGACCTGGCCGAGACGGCCCCGCTCACCCACGCCTACCTCGAGCGCTTCCGGCCGGCGCTCGAGCGCCGCTCGAGCCTGCGCCGCTACCAGCCCGGCCGGCCGTACTGGTCGCTGTGGAACGTCGGCCCGTACACGTTCAGCCCGCACAAGGTCGTCTGGCGGGAGATCGCCGGCCGCTTCGCGGCCGCCTACGTCGGCCCCGAGGTCGTGGTCTGCGACCACAAGCTCTACTTCGTCCCGTGCGACAGCGAGGGCGAGGCGCGCTACCTCGCCGGGGTGCTGAACGCGCCGACCGTGGCCGGCGCGATCAGTGCCTACGCGTCACAGCTGAGCCTGGGCGCCAGCGTCGTCGAGTACCTGGCGATCCCGCGCTACGACGCCGCCGACCGGCGGCATCGCGAGATCGCCTCCTCGCCCGACGACGCCCGCGTGCTCAGTCTTCTTGCGCCTGGCGCTCCTTGATCTTGCCCTCGAGCTGCGCCATCACGTCCGGGTCGCGCAGCGTCGTGACGTCGCCGAGCTCGCGGCCCTCGGCGATGTCGCGCAGCAGGCGGCGCATGATCTTGCCCGAGCGCGTCTTCGGCAGGTCGTCGGCCCAGATGATGCGCTTGGGCCGCGCGAGCTTGCCGATCCGCTTGGCGACGTGCTCGCGGATGTCGGCGACCATCGCGTCGTCGCCGTCGAGGTTGCCGGCGAGCGTCACGAACGCGGCGATCGCCTGGCCGGTGTCCTCGTCGGCCTGGCCGATCACCGCCGCCTCGGCGACCTTCTCGTGCGACACGATCGCCGACTCGACCTCGGCGGTCGACAGCCGGTGGCCGGAGACGTTGATGACGTCGTCGACGCGCCCGATGATCCAGAAGTAGCCGTCCTCGTCGCGGCGCGCGGCGTCACCGACGAAGTAGACGTCGTTGCCGAACTTGGACCAGTAGGTGTCGACGAAGCGGTCCTCCTCCTTGTACAGGGTGCGCAGCATCGCCGGCCACGGCTTGCGGAGCGTCAGGAAGCCCTGCTCGGTGCCGGCGTCCTCGCCCTCCTCGTCGACGACCTTCGCCTCGATGCCGGGCAGCGGCGTGCCGGCCGACCCGGGCTTGGTGTCCTGGATCCCCGGGAGCGTCGTGATCATGATCGCGCCGGTCTCGGTCTGCCACCAGGTGTCGACGATCGGGCAGCGCCCGCCGCCGATGACCTTGTGGTACCAGAGCCACGCCTTCGGGTTGATCGGCTCGCCGACCGTGCCGAGCAGCCGCAGTGACGAGAGGTCGTGCTTGCCCGGGTACTCGGCGCCCCACTTCATGCAGGCGCGGATCGCCGTCGGCGCGGTGTAGAAGAGCGTCACCTTGTAGCGCTCGCACAGCTCCCACCAGATGTCCTTGTCCGGGTAGTCGGGCGCGCCCTCGTACATCACCGACGTGCAGCCGTTGGCGAGCGGCCCGTAGACGATGTAGGAGTGCCCGGTGACCCAGCCGACGTCGGCCGAGCACCAGTAGACGTCCTCTTCCGGCTTGAGGTCGAACACGTGGCGGTGCGTCCACGCGACCTGCGTGAGGTAGCCGCCGGTGGTGTGCAGGATGCCCTTCGGCTTCGCGGTCGACCCGCTGGTGTAGAGGATGTACAGCGGGTGCTCGGCGTCGAGCGGCTCGGCCGGGCACTCGTCCCCGGCGGCCTCCACGCACTCGTGTGCCACCAGAAGTCGCGGCCCTGCTGCATCGAGCAGTCGGCCCCGGTGTGCTGGACGACGATGATCGTCTCGATGCTCTCGACGTCGCCCATCACCTCGTCGACCTGCTGCTTGATCGGCGCGGTCTTGCCCTTGCGCCGCGCGCCGTCGACGGTGATCAGCGCCTTCGCCTCGGAGAACTCCATCCGCTCCTTGACCGACTCGGGCGAGAAGCCGCCGAACACGACGTTGTGCGGGGCGCCGATACGCGCGCAGGCGAGCATCGCCACGGCGACCTCGGGGATCATCGGCAGGAAGATCCCGACGACGTCGCCCGCGCCGATCCCGCGGTCCTTCAGCGCGTTGGCGAACTTCTGGACGTCGCGGTGCAGGTCCGCGTACGTGATGTCGCGCTCCTCGCCCTCCTCGCCGCGCCAGTGGAACGCCACGCGGTCGCCGTTGCCGGCTTCCACGTGGCGATCGACGCAGTTGTAGGAGACGTTGAGCTTGCCGCCGACGAACCACTTGGCGAACGGCGGGTCGGACCAGTCGAGCACCTGATCCCACTTCTCGGACCAGTCGAGCGCCTCGGCCTGCTCGGCCCAGAAGCCTTCGGGGTCCTCGGCCGCCTTCTCGTGGATCGACGCGTCGGTGATGACGGCCGTGCTGGCGAACTCCTCCGGCGGCGAGAACGTCTCCTGATCGAGCAGCTCCTCCAGCTCGCTGCTCGAGCGTCTTGCCTTCGGTCGCCATGCCTCTCCTTCGTCGTCAGCGCTTCAGCGGCCGTACCGGGAACACGGTACGCCCGAACGTCGCGTTCGTGACTTCGGCGAACGAGGCGTACCACGCCGCCACCGCCGTCGCGAGCCCGATCCAGCCGCCCAGCTTGGTGATGCCGGTGGTGCCGGACGCGTCGCCGATGCCGAGCACGATGAACGTCACGGCCAGCAGGACGAAGACCAGCGCGATCGCCGCCGTCGTGCGCAGCGACGCGACGAACATGTAGCTCGTGAAGATGCCCCACGCGATCAGGTACAGCCCGACCGCGTGCCCGGCCTCGGCCTCCGGGATCTTGTCGGCGAAGAACGTCACGAACGCCCAGAACGACAGCCAGAACGCGCCGTAGGACGTGAACGCGGTCGCGCCGAACGTGTTGCCGGTCCGGAACTCCCACATGCCGGCGAGCAGCTGGGCGATCCCGCCGTAGGCCAGCGCGAGGCCGAAGACGATCGGCTCGCCCGAGGAGTCGAGCAGCCCGGCATTGAACATGCTCAGCACGAACGTCGTGAGCGCGAACGCGGCCAGCCCGAGCGGGGCGGGGTTCGCGATCGTGAACGCCGCAGGGGATTCGGCCGTGCGCTCGGTGGCGGCCCGCCCACCGGTCGCGTCGGTCCCGCGGAACGTCGCGGCTTCCATGGCACTTCCCTCCTTCGACGTGGGCACGCGTGTGCCCGACACCTTGCAGGGGCTCGCGTACCCGTCCTGACGCCTCGCCCGCCCGGCCGTTGTCAGGTGAAACACCTTCGGGAGAGGCGCCCCGCGGGGCGCCTCTCCCCGATTGGCTAGTGGCCGGCGACCGCCTTCTCGGCGCCCAGGCCGGTCTCCGAGCGGACGAACAGCTCGTGATAGGTGCGCTCGGCGCCGCGCTCCTCGCTGAGCATGGTCCCGAGCCAGCAGCCGATGAACCCGAGCGGGATCGACACGATGCCCGGGTTGGCGAGCTCCCAGCCGATCGGCGAGCCGGTGACCGTGTCGGCTCCGGGCCAGACCTTCGGCGACACGATCACCAGCGCGATCGAGCTGATGACGCCGAACAGCACGCCGGTCACCGCGCCGGTCGTGTTGAACCGCCGCCACGTGAGCGCGAGCAGCAGCGCCGGGAAGTTCGCCGACGCGGCGACCGCGAACGCGAGGCCGACCATGAACGACACGTTCAGGCCGGAGCCGCCGATGACCGCGACGACGATCGCGATCGCTCCGATCGCGAAGGCCGCGATCTTCGCGACGATGACCTCTTCGTGCTCGGTGTCGTGGCCCTTGCGGATGATGTTCGACCACACGTCGTGTGCGACGGCGGCCGAAGCCGACAGCACGAGCCCGGCGACCACGGCGAGGATCGTCGCGAACGCCACGCCGGCGATCACCGCCAGGAACAGGTCGCCGCCGAACGTGCCCTCGCCGCCACCGAGGAACGCGGCCAGGTTCGGCGCCGCGAGGTTGCCCGCGGTGCCGGCCGCCTCGACGCCCGCCTCGCCCAGGAACGCCCGGGCGCCGAAGCCGATGAACGTCGTCAGCAGGTAGAAGAACCCGATGATGAACATCGCCCACACCACCGAGCCGCGCGCCGCCTTGGCGTTCGGCACGGTGAAGAACCGCATCAGGATGTGCGGCAGGCCGGCGGTGCCGAGCACGAGCGCGAGGCCGAGCGAGACGGTGTCGATCGGCTTCGGCAGGAACGTGCCCGGGCCGAGCGAGAACGTCGACTCCGGCCCCTTGTTGGCGTCCGCCTTGTTGAACAGCTCGACCGGGTTGAAGCCGACCTTGCCGAGTACGAAGATCGACATCACGGTGATGCCGGCCATCAGCAGGCACGCCTTGATGATCTGCACCCACGTGGTGGCGACCATGCCGCCGAAGACGACGTAGCAGAGCATGAAGGCGCCGGTGAGGACGACCGCCAGCGAGAAGTTGATGCCGACCAGCTTCTCGATCAGCACGCCCGCGCCGACCATCTGCGCGATCAGGTAGAACGCGACGACGGCCAGCGTGCCGAGCGCCGCAGCGGTGCGCGCCGGACGCTCCCGCAACCGGAACGCGAGCACGTCGGCGATCGTGAACTTGCCCGCGTTGCGCATGCGTTCGGCGAGCAGGAACATCACGGTCAGGAACGCGACGAGGAACCCGATCGAGTACAGGAACCCGTCGAAGCCGAACAGGAAGATCAGGCCGGCGATGCCGAGGAACGACGCGGCCGACAGGTAGTCGCCCGAGATCGCGAGGCCGTTCTGCGCGCCGGTGATCTGGCGCCCGGCGGCGTAGAACCCGACCGTCCCCTGGGCGCGCTTGGACGCCCAGTAGGTGACACCGAGCGTGATCGACAGGACGATGCCGAAGATGACCAGCGCCTCGGCGTTGACGTCGGCGACGAGGATCATCGCGGCACCTCCGTGCCGGTCGCGGTCTGCTCACGCTCGAACCGAGCGCCCGAGGCCGACTCCGACTCGGCCAGCTCGACGACGTTCGCGGCCAGTGGGTCGTACTCCCGGTCGGCCCGCCGCAGGTACATGATCCCGAGCGCGAACACCATCACGAACTGCGTCAGGGCCAGGCAGTAGCCGACCGTCAGCCCCTCGTACACCGATGACGCCATGAAGTCCTTCGCGTAGCCCGCGAGCAGGATGAAGGCCATGTAGTAGGCCAGGAAGAACACGGTCGCGGGCACCACAAAGGAGCCGCGTTTGTGCACCAGCTCCTGGAACTCCGGGGAGTGCTCGATGCGCTCCCAGTCGTACCTCGGCTCCTCCATGCGAGCTCCTCCCGTCGTGAACGGTCGCCTACTACGCGCGTAGTACCCGGATTTCAGGAGTCGTTGCGCGCATAAGATGCCGTCGGCATGACGCCCCTGGTCGAGCGCGAACGGGAAGTCGCCGCGCTCGCGGCCCTGCTCGACGCGCTCCCGGCCGGTGAAGGGCGGGTGGCGTGGATCGAAGGACCGGCGGGGATCGGCAAGAGCACGCTGCTCGCCGAGGAGCGCCGGCACGCCGCCGACAGCGGCGTCCAGGTGCTGTTCGCGCGCGGGTCGGAGCTCGAGCGCGAGTTCCCGTTCGGCGTCGTGCGGCAGTTGTTCGAGAGCGTGGTGACCGATCCCCAGCGCCGCGAGCAGGCGCTCGCCGGCGCGGCGGCGCCCGCCGCCGCCGTGTTCGGCGAGGCGGCGATGGCCGAGGGCGACGCGTCGTTCGCCGCCCTGCACGGGCTCTTCTGGGTCGCGCTCAACCTCGCCGCCGAGTGCCCGCTGGTGCTGGCGATCGACGACTTGCACTGGTGCGACCGGCCGTCGCTGCGCTTCGTCGCGTACCTCGCGCGGCGGCTCGAGGGCCAGCCGATCCTCGTCGCCGCGACGATCCGCACCGGTGAGCCCGGGACCGATGTCGCGCTGCTCGGCGAGATCGCCCACGACCCGTCGACGATCGCCGTCCGCCCGGTCCCGCTCAGCGCCGACGCCGTGCGCGCGCTCGTGCGCGAGCGCCTCGGCGCCGAGGCCGACGACCCGTTCTGCGCCGCCTGCCACGAGGCGACCGGCGGCAACCCGCTGTTCCTGCGCCAGCTGCTGACCGCGCTCGAGGCCGACCACGTCAAGCCCGACGCCGCGCACGCCGGCGTCGTGCTGGAGATCGGCCCGCGCGCGGTGTCACGGACCGTGATCATGCGGCTCGCGCGGCTGTCCGAGGACGCGATCGCCGTCGCCCGCGCCGTCGCCGTGCTCACTGAGAGCGCGACGCTGCCCGCCGTCGCCGCGCTGACCGGGCTGAGCGAGGCGCGGGTCGCCGACGCGACCGGCACGCTCGCTCGGGCCGAGATCCTGCGCCGCGAGGCGCCGATCGCGTTCGTGCACGCGCTGGTGCGCGACGCCGTCTACCAGGAGCTCCCGCTCGGCGAGCGCGAGCTCCAGCACGAGCGCGCGGCCCGCGTCCTGCTCGACGCGGGCGCGCCGCCCGAGCAGGTCGCGGCCCACCTGCTCACCGCGCCGCGGCGGGGGCAGGAGTGGGTGGCCGAGCAGCTCCGCGAGGCGGGCCGCGCGGCCGTGAAGCGGGGCGCGCCGGAGAGCGGCGTCGCCCATCTCCGGCGCGCGCTCGAAGAGCCGGCTCCGCCCGAATGGCGGCCCGAGCTGATGCGCGACCTCGGGCTCGCCGAGGTGCTGACCGACGGACGGGCCGCGATCGAGCATCTGACCGAGGCCTACGACTCGCTCGAGGACCCGGACGCTCGCATGCAGGTGGGGCACGCGCTGTGCCGGGCGTTGCTGTTCACCGGCGGGCTCGCGGGCGCGTCGGACTTCGCGCGGCGCGTCGCGGCCGAGTTTCCCGATCGCGACGACGACCGGCTCGCGCTCGAGGCCTTCTACCGCATGCTGGGCTTCTTCGGCGTCGAGGCGCCGGAGCGGATGCGGCCCCTGGACGCGCACCGCGCGCCGCCCGGCGATGGGCTCGGCGCCAAGATGCTCACCGCGATCGCCGCGCTGTGGTGGGCGCACACGGGTGGCCACGCCGACGACTGCGCCGAGCTCGTGCTGGCCTCGCTCGCCGGCCACGAGCTGACCGTCGCCGACAACGGGCTGATGATGATGGCCGCGCTGCTGACGCTGGTGTACGCCGACCGCCCCGAGGCCGATCCCGAGTGGGCGTTCGCGCAGGCGGAGGCGCACCGCCACGGCTCGATCCTCGGCGTCTCCTCGATCCACCTCTGGCATGGCTTCACCCTGCTGCAGTACGGCGAGCTGGCCGAGGCCGAGGCGTCGCTCCTCCAGGGACAGGCCGAGTTCGACGCCTGGGGATTCGACGAAGTCGCGCGCCGTTACACGACGGCATTTCTCGCCCGCACGACGCTCGAGCGCGGCCGCATCGACGACGCGCGGATGTGGCTTCAGCACTCGCCGCCGGCGGTCGGCGAGAACTCCGAGGGCAGCCGCTTCTGGCGCTCGACGCGCGTGGCCGTACTGGTCGCCGAAGGGCGGCACGACGAGGCGCTCGACGCGTTCGCCGACTACCAGCGCCTGCACTCGCACGTGTCCCTGCCGACGGCGACGCCGGCCCGCGCGAACGCGGCGCTGGCGCTCGACCGGCTCGGTCGCCACGACGAGGCGATCGCGCTGGCCGAGGATGAGCTCGCCGACGCGCGCCGCTGGGGCGCGCCCGGGACGGTCGGCCCGTCGCTGCGGGCCGTCGGCGTCCTGCGCGGCGACGCCGAGCTCCTGCAGGAGGCGGTCGACGTGCTCGAGCGCTCACACGCGCGGCTCGAGCTGGCCAAGGCGCTGGCCGATCTCGGGTCCGTGCTGCGTCGTGAGCGCCGCCCGAGCGATGCCCGGGAGCCGCTGCGCCGGGCTCTGGAGCTGGCCGACGCCTGTTCCGCCGACGGGCTGGTGGAGCACATCCGCTCGGAGCTCTACGCGGCCGGCGCGCGGCCGCGCACGACGGCGCTCGGCGGCGTCGACGCGCTGACGGCGAGCGAGCGCCGGGTGGCGGCGTTCGCCGCCGAAGGCCAGAGCAACCGCGACATCGCGCAGGCCCTGTTCGTCACGCCCAAGACCGTCGAGGTCCATCTGTCGAACGCCTACCGCAAGCTGGGCATCCGGTCGCGGCGCGAGCTGGCCGGCGCCCTCCCAAAGTCTGGGGGCGACGTTTAGGGGACCCCCCGATGGCAGATCCGGGGGTGGCGGCCATCCTGTACGCATGACCTCACGAGCGGTCACCATCACCCTCGATCTGCGCCTGGCGGGCGACGAGTTGGACGGGCGCGCGAGCGACGGGACCGGCACCGACCGGCCCTTCTCCGGGTGGCTCGGCCTGCTCGTCACGATCGACGCGCTGCTCAACGCCGCGCCCGAGCAGCCCGCCGAAGCCGCTTAGCCTGGATCCACCGATTCAGGCTTAGTCGCGGCGCTTGCGCTTGCGCTTCTTCGAAGACGGGTGCGGGCGCGCACCCGCGCTCGGTGCCGGCTCCGGCTCCGGCGCCGGCTCGCGTGCGCCGCGGGCGCCGCGGCGCGCCGCGGCGCTCTCGCGCTGACTCGGCCACGGCTCGGCGCTGCCCGTCACCCACGCCGGCGGCGGCCCGCCCGGGCCGAGGCTGAGCAACATCAGGCCGAGCGAGATCAGCCAGAACGTCAGCACGAACGAGAACAGGAACTGCGACAGGATCGCGAGCGCGGCCGAGAGCATCCCGAGGATGCCGAGGAAGCGCGTGAGCAGGCCGACCCGCATCGCGTTCAGCGAGACCATCAGCAAGCCCGCCGCGACCAGCAGGGGCGCCAGCACCGCGATCAGGTTCGCCGTGTAGAGCAGCGAGTCGGTCGCCACGTCGGAAGCGGCGTCGACGGTCTTGGGCCCGTCGAGGTAGTGCGACACCGCCAGCACGGTCCCGACGCCGCCGAACACCGAAGCCACCGCGCTCAGCACCGCACCGACGAGCGTGATGTAGACGATGAAGCGCGGCAGCTCGGGCCGCCGGGCACGCGTCGCCACGACCAGGAACGTGACCGCGTACGCCAGCGCGAAGTAGGCGATCGCCCGCACGATCGACGAGCCGATGAACGTGAACGCCTTGCCGTCGTAGAACTCGAACTCCGGCGTGCGCAGGCTCGGCTGGTTGCCGACCGGGCCGGGCTCGAACGCCTGGCCGAGCGACGTGAGGAAGCCGCTGCGCGGCATATCGCGGAACGCGGCGGCCGACCAGATGAAGCCGCCGAGCGTCAAAACGCCGGCGAGAATCGACGTCACGCCGGCGCGCGGGCGCTGTCGCGCCTCCCAGGCGAGCTGCTTCTCGGGGTCGGCGACGGCGGCCACGGAGGTGAAGATCCTAGATATCGCGGCCGTCGGGAGGGCCGGCGATCGACGTGCGGACGTCCCGATCGCCCAGCCGCCGCGGCGGATCCGGGTCGATCTCGTTGCGCCCGGCCACGCGCGAGACCTGCTCGCCGGTGAACAGGACGAGGTCCAGGACGGGGGCCGCGAGCCGGATCAGAGCCTCGATCCGGCGTTGCAGGGCAAGTTGGCCGGCAGTGCGTTGCGCCACGGCGCGCGATTGTAGACTCGCCCGCGTGCTGATCCGGGACGTCATGACGGAGTCGGTCGTCACAGCGGCCCCTGAACGCACCGTCCGGGAGATCGCCGAGCTGATGCGCGAGCGCAACGTCGGATCGGTGGTGCTGGTCGACGGCTCGCGGCCGGTCGGGTTCGTCACGGACCGCGACCTCGCGCTGTCGGTGATCGCCGACGGCCGCGACTTCGGCGATCACGTCGCCGACCATGCCTCTTCGCCGGTGATCACCGCCGAGGCCTCGATGGACGTCGAAGAGGCGGGCGAGCTCATGGTCCGGCACGCGATCCGCCGGCTCGTCGTGGTCGACGGCGGCCGGCTCACCGGCATCGTGACGCTCGACGACCTCGCCTCACGCACCGGCGACGCGGAGCTGGCGAGCCAGCTCTCCAGCCGCGTCACGCGGGCCGTGATGCCCGACTTCTTCTTCCACGAGCGCGGCGACCGTTAGCCTTGTAGCCATGGAAGGTTTCGGAGGCTTCTTCAACGACCCTGACTTTCAGAAGCGGCTGCAGGAGATGGCCGAGCAGATGCAGTCGACCCAGAACCTCGCCTGGGCCGACAACGCGATCAAGCTCGCCGTCGACATGACGGTCGCTGCGATCAACCGCGTGAACCTGCAGGGCAACGCCGAGGAGCAGGCCAAGCAGGTCCGCTCGGTGATGGCGACGGTGTTCCCCGAGGCCGTCACGCTCGTGCGCGAGGCCCGCCAGGGACTGTCCTAACCGGCAGGCTCGGCCGCCTCTTCGGCGCGCGCGGCGCGCCCCTGCGCGATGACCTCCTTGAAGGAGCGGATCTTGAACACCCATACGAGCGCGGCGAAGCCGACGCCGAACGTGAACGCGGCGATCGCGATCTGCTGCCCCACCGAGTAGGCGGCGACCGTCGCGCCGGTGGCCGTCCCCGAGAACACCTTCACGAGCAGCGCCTGCTGGACGCCGGCCCCGCCGGGCGTGAACGGCACCAGCGCGGCGACCGCGTTGACGCCGAGGACGAGCAGCACGTTGCGCACCGAGCCGCCGACGTTGAACGCGCTGAGCAGGAAGAAGAACGCGGTGAAGCGGAACAGCCAGCCGACGAACTGCACCGCGAACACCTCGCGGAAGTAGCGGCGGCGGTCGAACAGGATCGTCAGCCCCTGGCGCACGCGCGCCCAGAACGCCTTCACGCGCGCCGACAGCAGCGCGAACGCGACGAGCGTCGCGATGCCCGACACGGTCAGCAGGAACAGCGCGAACTTCGGGTGCGACGCGAAGAAGGCGAGGTCGAACGCCGGCAGCTTCGAGAAGTCCGGCGGCTTGGGGAACGCGCCCTGCGAGAACGCGAAGGCCATGATCGGGATCGCCATGCAGAGGTCGAAGATCAGCTCGACGGTGAAGCTCGACGCGACCGCCGGATAGCTCGAGTTCGGGATCCGCGACTTGGTCAGGAACAGGCGCACGACGTCGCCGCCGCGCGCCGGGACGACCGCGTTGAAACCGTAGCCGGCGATGTAGGCGCCCCAGATGTAGCGGAACTGGATCCGCTCCTCGGGATACGCGGCGCGGAGGATGTTGAACGAGGCACGCGCCCGGATCGACAGGTAGATGCCGAACGCGATCAGCGCGAAGAACAGCGACAGCCACTGGATCGCGGCCAGGCTGTCGAAGAAGTCGCCGACGGCGTTGAAGAACGCCGTGAACGAGTCGCCGATGGACGCCAGGGGCACGTTCTAGAGGCTAGGCGACGTGCACGCCACGGCCGGGCACGGGTGACGACTGGACGATCGAGGTCGTCGTCTGGCCGTAGACGACGAAGCGGTCGATCAGCTCCTCGAGGTGCTCGACGTCGCGCACGGTGGCCTTCATGAAGAAGCAGTCCTCGCCGGTGATGCGGTGGCATTCGACGACCTCCGGGGTGGCGCGGGCCAGCTCGGCCACCTTGGGGATCTGGCGCGGCGCCGGCCGGATGCGGATCACCGTCGTGAGCGCGTAGCCGAGCGCGCGCGGGTCGACCGAGGCGTGGTAGCCGGTGATCACGCCGTCGCGCTCGAGGCGCTGCACGCGCTCGGCGACCGCCGGGGGTGACAGGCCGACCCGGCGCCCGAGCTCGGCGAGGCTGAGCCGCCCGTCGCCCTGGAGCTCCGCGAGGATTCGACGGTTTGTGACGTCGTTATCCCGTTGATCGTTAGGCATCGTCGCCAAGATAGCTGCGAACGGCCCTTCGATCCAGTCGTTCCGGGCCCGATCCTTTGGGTGTGCGTCCTCCTCCCCAGGTCTACTTCGTCGGCAGCGCGATCTTCCACTACCTCGGCCCCGCGTTCGCCGTGCTCCTGTTCGCCCGCGTCGACGTGCTGGGCGTGGCGTGGCTGCGGATCGCCGCCGCCGCCGTCGTGTTCGCCGCGTGGCGGCGCCCGTGGCGCCGCGTCGACCTGCGCGACCGCACGCTGCTCGCCTGGGGCGCCGTGCTCGCGGTGATGAACTGCTGCTTCTACCTGGCGATCGACCGGCTGCCGCTCGGCACCGTCGCGGCGATCGAGTTCCTGCCGGTGATCGTGCTGGCGGCACTCGGTGCGCGCACGCCGCGGAACGTGCTCGCCCTGGCGCTCGCCGTTCCGGGCGTCTACCTGCTGACCGACGTGCAGCTCGACGGTGAGCCGCTCGGGGTCCTGTTCGCGTTCGCCAACGCGATCCTGTTCGCGCTCTACATCGTGCTGGGGCATCGAGTCGCCCAGAGCGGAGGCATCGACGGCCTCGCCGCGTCGATGCTGATCGCGTTGGTGGTCGTCACGCCGCTGGCGGGGTGGGCGACCCTGCCGGCGATCGGCGATCCGGTCGCGCTCCTGGCCGGCGCCGGCGTCGGGATCTGCTCCTCGGTGATCCCCTACGTCTGCGACCAGCTCGCGATGGCGCAGCTGACGCGCGCGGCCTACGCGCTGATGGTCGCGCTGCTGCCCGCCACCGCGACGGTGATCGGGATCATCGTGCTCGGCCAGGTGCCGTCATGGGTCGAGGTCACCGGAGTGGCGCTGGTCGTCGCGGGCGTCGGCCTGCATCGGGAGCCCGCCACACCAGCGGAGCCGACCTCCCGAGCAGCGTCCCCATCCCCGCAACGCGCAGCCGCCACGGGGTGAGGCGCAGGACGCCGGCGTCCGGGTGCTCCGGGCCGTCGGGCCAGATCGCGTAGGGGTCGTGGCCGAGCGGCTCGGGCGCCGCGCGGAACAGGTCCCAGGCGTGCTTCTTGTCCGCCGCCCACTCGGCGTGGCACTCGGCCACCGCGACATCGTGGGTGGCGTCCCAGTACGAGCAGGAGGCGTACGGGCTGTGCTCGAGGTGGGCGCGCTTGAGCGGGGTCGGCCGAGTGGTGATCCAGCCCGTCAGACCGTCCTCGGTCAGCTCCCAGAGCGGGTGCAGGATGCGCGAGCGCGGGCGGCCGTGCTGGTCGACGGTCGCGACCGTGCACCACACGATCCGGTGGGCGACCTCGACGAAGGCGTTTTGCACAACCATGGTTGTGGATAGTTGCACAACCATGGTTGAATATCAAGGCCGTGGATGTCGACCTCTCACTCGCCTCGCTGTTCGCCGGCTGGGCGCTGGCCGACGAGCTGCAGCGCCGGCTCGCCGCCGACGGGTTCTCCGACGTGCGCTTCGCCGACGGCGTCGTGTTCCAGCACCTCGTCGAGGCGCCCGCGACGATCGGCGCGCTGGCCGAGCGGCTCGGCGTCACGCAGCAGGCGGTCTCCAAGTCGGTCGCCGACCTCGAGCGGCGCGGCTACGTCGAGCGCCGGCGGGATCCCGACGACGCACGCGCCCGCCGCGTGGCGCTCACGGCGCGCGGGCAGGGAGCGATCGAGACGGGCCGCCGGCACCGCGCGGCGATCTCCGGCGAGCTGGCCGAGCGGCTCGGCCCGCGGCGCGTCGAGGGCGCGCGCCGGCTGCTGCTCGACGTGATCGCCGACCTCGGCGCGGACACGGCGATCCGCAGCCGCCGCGTGAGGCCACCCCGATGATCGAGGCCGTGCGTGCCGGGCTCGCCGCCCGCGCCGACCCGGCCAAGGCGCCGGGCATGCAGGCGTACATGAAGTCGGCGATGCCGTTCCTCGGCGTCCAGAAGCCGGCCCGCGACGCGCTCGCCCGCGAGCTGTTCGGCGAGCCGATGACCTTCGACGCCTGGCAGGCGGCGGTGTTGACGCTGTGGCGTGAGGCCACCTATCGCGAGGAGCGCTACATGGCGCTCGCGCTCGCCGGCGACCGCCGCCACCGCGAGCACCGCACGCTCGCCGCGCTGCCGCTGTTCGACGAGCTGATCGTGACCGGCGCGTGGTGGGACTTCGTCGACGCCGTCGCGACCGGGATGTTGGGGGAGCTGCTCGACCGCGACGGGGCGCTGGCGCCGGTGCTGCGCCGCTGGGCGAGCGACGCGGACATGTGGCGGCGGCGGTCGGCGATCATCGCCCAGGTCCGGCGCAAGCAGCGCACCGAGGTGGCGCTGCTCTACGACTGCATCGAGCCGAACCGCGGCGACCGCGAGTTCTTCATCCGCAAGGCGATCGGCTGGGCACTGCGCGCGTACGCGTGGGTCGACCCCGACGAGATCGTGCGCTACTGCTCTGCGCACGAGCTGAGCGCGCTCAGCCGGCGCGAGGCGTTGCGTAACGTGAAGGCATGAGCGGCTGGCAGGCGGTGCGGATCGACGACCTCGACGCGATCCCGTGGCCGGGCGCGGAGACGACCTGGCGGCCGCTGCGGGCGGCGATCGGCGCGCGGATCGCCGGCATGGGCGCCTACACGGCCGAACGCGCCGGGCAGGACGTCGTCGAGCCGCACCGCGAGTCCGCCGGCGGCATGGGCCACCAGGAGGTCTATGTCGTGCTGCGCGGGCGAGCGACGTTCACGCTCGACGGCACCGAGCTCGACGCTCCGGCGGGCACGGTCGTGCGCGTCGACCCGGACGTGCACCGCCACGCGGTCGCCGCCGAGGCCGGCACCGCCGTGCTCGCGCTCGGCGCCGAACCGTCGTACGTGCCGTCGTCGTCGGAGTGGATCGAGCGCGCGCGGCCGCACATCCGCTCCGACCCCGAGCGAGCGCGCGCGATCGTCGAAGAGCTGCGCGCCGAGCGGCCGGACGCGCCGGGCCTGCCGATCGCCGAGGCGCTCCTCGCCGTCGGCCGCGGCGACCGCGAGGCCGCGATCGCCGCACTCGGCGAGGTCAGCGCGCAGTATCGCGCGGCGTTACGCGCCGACCCTGATCTCGGGCCGCTAAGCGGCGGCGCCTAGGCCTTCCAGCGCGGCCAGCACGTCGGCAGCGTGCGTCTTCGGCGACGCCTTCTCGATCACGTGCGCGACCTTCCCGTCGCCGTCGACGATGAACGTCGATCGCTGGGCGCCCCAGTAGGTCTTGCCGTACATCGACTTCTCGACCCAGGTGCCGTAGAGATCGCAGACCGCGTGGTCCTCGTCGGCGAGCAGCGTGAAGTTGAGGCCCTGGCCTTCGTGGAACTTCTTCACGCGCTTGACCGGGTCGGGCGAGATCCCGAGGACGACGGCGCCGACGTCGTTGAACTCGGAGATCGTGTCGCGCAACCCGCACGCCTGCGTCGTGCACCCGGGCGTATCGGCCTTGGGATAGAAGTAGAGGACGACGGTCTGGCCGCGATAGTCGTTCAGCGAGACCGGGTTGCCGTCCTGGTCCGGGAGGGTGAAGTCGGGAGCTTCTGCGCCTTGCTCGAGCATGGCTCCAGGCTAGCCACTGCGTTCGGTCGGCCGTGGCTTGAGGAGATCCTGAGGCGCCGCCGAGCCGGCCTTGAGGGGCGATGTCGACAGCCCGGTATGACGCCGACCCGCCCACGCCCGGCCGTGCGCGAAGCCGAGACGCAGTTCGCGCTCGAAGAGCTGTTCTTCTCGCGCACGGACGCGAAGGGCATCCTGCGCTCGGGCAACGACGTGTTCGTGCGCATCAGCGGCTACGCACGTGAGGAGCTGCTCGGCCAGAGCCACAACATCGTCCGCCACCCGGTGATGCCGCGGGCGGCGTTTCGCGTCCTCTGGGAGCACCTGCAGGCCGGCCGCCCCGTCGTCGCGTACGTCTGCAACCTGTCCAAGGACGGGTCGCGCTACTGGGTCCTGGCGTCCGTCGTCCCGGTGCCCGGCGGGTTCCTGTCGATCCGCCTCAAGCCGACGAGCGCGCTGTTCGAGATCGTGAAGGGCATCTACGCGGATGTCCTCGCACACGAACAGCGCGCGGAGGCGGGTGACCCGCGCGTCCGCAAGCGCGCCATCGAGGCCGGCGTGCAGCGGCTCACCGAGCTGCTCGCCGCACAGGGCTTCGCGGACTACGCGACGTTCATGCGGGTCGCGTTCGCCGAGCAGGTGCTCGCACGCTCGCGCGCGCTGGCCGCAGACGGTCGCGGCGGCGAACCGTCGCGCGAGGCGGACGGCGGCCACCTGACCGCCATCGTGTCGGCGAGCCAGACGACCGAGCGGCTGCTCACCGGGCTGGTCGGCCGGCTGGACGACTACGCCCACGTGGGCGAGGACTTCGCGGCGAAGTCGCGCTTCCTGCTCGAGCTCGCCGGCGATGTGCGGCTGGGATCGCTGAACGCCATCCTGGCGGCGGCGCACATGACCGACAACGCGGCCGCGCTCGGCGCGGTCGCGGGCATCATGCGCGGCCGCGCGGAGGTCAGCGCACCGCTCATCGAGGCCCTCAGCGCCGGCATCGACCACACCGTGGCCGTGCTCGCCCAGATGCGCTTCGACGTCTGCCTCGCTCAGCTGCAGACCGAGATGCTGACCGTCTTCGCCGACGGCCTGACGCCGGCCACCGGCGCCTGCGCACCGAGCTGCGCATCCTGGAGGCGCTGGAGGTCAACGCGCGCGTGGAAGCCGCCCACGCGCACGGCGCCGACAGCATCATCGCCCTGTTCGACGACATCGGCCGGCAGGTCGCGGCCGCCCAGGACCACCTCGAGGGCTTCGACCGGCTGCCCGCGCTGTCAGCGGCGCCCGCTCAAGCGACGCACGAGGCGTCGCGGCATGCCGACGACGTCACACGGCTCATCGCGGCGCTGACGGCCTGACGGGCCGCTCACTTGAGCAGGCGCGAGAGCCGCCGGTCCTTGAGGACGCGGCCCTCGGTCTGGCAGTGCGGGCAGTAGGTCATCACGTAGTCCTCGTAGAACACAGCCTCGAGGACGGTCTCGCAGCGAGGGCACGGCTCGCCCTGGTGCGCGTGCACGCGCGTCGGCTTCGGGAACTTCTCCGGGAGCGGAAGCTGGACCTCGCGCTCGTACACGTCGATCACGCGGCCGAGCTCGGAGACGATCGCCTCCCCGAGGGCCTCGACCTCGGCGTCCGAGAGGTCGTCGCCGCGCTTGAACGGCGAGAGCTGCGCCGCGTGGAGGATGTCGTCGACCCAGGTGCGGCCGATGCCGGCGATCACGCGCTGGTCGCGGAGGAGCGAGTGCAGCGGGCGCGGGACCTTCAGCCGCTCGGCGAGGTCGTCGGGCGGGTCGGGCCACGCCTCCGGGGCCAGGTGCTCGAGCGCCTCGTCTCCCTCGACCGCGTCCGGCGTCAGCAGCTTCACCCAGGCGCGCTGCTTGGTCCCGAACTCGCGGACGCGCAGCTCCCGGTCGCCGGACAAGCGGAAGAGGACGCGCGACGTCTTGTCACGCAGCGACGCGCGCTTGTCGAACAGCTGCGCGCGGCCGGCGCTCATCAGGTGGATGAGCAGGACGAGGGCGCCGCGGGTGGGCGTGTCGACGTCGAGCAGCAGCAGCTTGCCGCGCCGGCGGGCGCCGGTGAACGTCGCGCCTTCGAGCGCCGAGAACGGCGGGTCGAACGTCTTCAGCGCGTTGATGCCCGGCGTGAGCGCGGACTCGATCCGCTCGCCCGGCAGCGCCGCGTCGAGCCGCCGGGCCACGATCTCCATCTCCGGCAGCTCGGGCACGACGAAGACGTTACCGTGGCGCCCCATGGACTCCTGGGTGCAGACGGCGGGGGCGGAGATCGGCCGGCGGGCGCCGCGCGAGCTCGAGGCGCTCGTCGGCGTCTCGTCGCCGTCCGGTGACATCCACGGCGCCGAGGAATGCGCCGCCGTCTGCGCGGCGCTGCTGCCCGACGCGGCCGAGATCTCGCGCCTTCCCTGCTCCTCCCCGGACCATGCCCAGGACCTGCTCGCCGTGCTCCGCGGGACGGGGTCGCGGCGCGTGCTGCTGCTCGGCCACCTCGACACGGTGATCGCCCACGGCGACCACCGGCCGCTGCACCGGGACGGGGACAAGCTCGTCGGCTCGGGCAGCGTGGACATGAAGGGCGGCGTCGTCCTGTCGATCGGCGCGATGCGCGCGTTCGCGGGGCGGCCGGAGGCGTACGCCGAGATGGCGCTGCTGCTCGTGTGCGACGAGGAATGGCGGACGGGCTCGATCGCCCACGTCGACCGCTTCGCCGGCTGGGACGCGTGCCTGTGCTTCGAGGGCGGCGACTCCGCGCCCGACGGCTCGGACGGGGTGGTCGTGCGGCGCAAGGCGGCCGGGACGATCCTGGTGGAGGCGCGCGGCCGCGCCGCGCACTCGGGCTCGGCGCCGGACCGCGGGCGCAACGCGCTGCTGGCTCTCGCGCAAGCCGCCCAGGCGGTCGCGGACCGCCACGATCCGTCCGGGCCGTCGCAGTTGACCGCCGTGCCCACCGTGCTGCGCTCCGGCGACGCGTTCAACGTCGTGCCCGGCAACGGCGAGCTGTTCTGCGACTGCCGCGCCGACGAGCTCGACGCGATCGAGTCCGTGCTCGACTCGGTGCCGCGCGAGATCGACGGTGTCACGGTGAGCGCCGAGCTGATCCGCCGCTGGCCGGGCATGCACTCCGAGGCCGCCGTCGCGCCCGTGCTCGAGCGCGCCGGCGAGCTGGTCGGCCGCCCGGTCCGCGGCGTCTCCCGTGGCGGCGCCTCCGACGCCAGCCACTTCGCGGCCTCGATCCCGATCACGGTCGACGGCCTCGGCCCGCGTGGCGGCAAGGCCCACAACCCCGGTGAGTACGTCTACGAACCGTCTCTCGGCCCGCGCGCCGAGATCGCTTTGGCCGTGATCTCGGCCGTGCTTAGACGCCGGCGAACTTCGGCATTGAGGGCGGCGGGATCGCCTCGTCGCGGGCTCGGTGGCGCGATAAACCACCGCATGCGGTGGTTTACCGCACCGACGCCAGGGACCGCCGCGCCCGAGAGGTCTCGCCGCCCTACTCGCCGCAGCGCCGGCACCCTCAGCCGCGGGCCAAGGACTCCAGCTCACGCGGGCGCAGGAGCAGGAGGAGCTCGCCGCGGCCCGACTCGACCCGCACGGCCGCCACGCCGCCCTTCTTGAAGTCCACCCGGCCGCCGGTGAAGTCGAGGACCACCTGCGAGAACGAAGGCTCGTGCCCTACGACCAGCACGCGCTCGCCGTCGCCGTGAGCGTGCAGCAAGGCCAGCGCGTCATCCCGCGTGAAGTCGTCGGTGAGCGACTGCTCCTCGATCGGGTCGATGTTCAACGCGCGGCAGGCGAGCCGGGCGGTGTCGCGCGCGCGGACCTTCGGGCTCGTGTAGCAGGCCGCGAACTCGACGCCCAGGCGGGCGAGGCCTTCGCCGGCCGCGATCGCCTGGCGTTCCCCGCGGGCGGTCAGCTCGCGGTCGGCGTCGGGCTTGGAGTCGTGAGGGACGGCCTCTCCGTGACGGAGAAGCCAGAGCTGCGGCGCCATCGCGCGGTCACGATATCGACCCCTCCCGGCTCCTCCCATCGCCAGTACGCCAACGCGCGGTAGGGATCATCGGCGCGGTGGACGCCCTCGCCCGACACCGGCGCGTCCTCGATCTGCATCTTGGTGTGGACCGAGTAGAGCGTCTGTCCCCAGGCGGTGAGGCTGCTCGATCGGGAGCATCCGCCGCTCGCCGAAGCGCGAGAGGCGGACGACCACCATCTCGAGCTCCCAGCCGCCGTCGTTGGGCCAGGTGTCGACGACGCGCCCGACCTCCTCGCCGTGGCAGTCGTGGACCTGGAGTCCGAGGAGAGTCACACGTCGCATACCGCACTTATCGCCCGGAGTCGCGGCCCGGCTCACCGGGTCGCGACCCCATCTGTGGACGAACGTGGGATTCAGTACGACTTGATCGGCGGTCCGGTGTGGCGGTGGCCATCGGCCCCCGTCCACTGGACGCGGAACTGCTGGCCCTTGCGATGGCGGGCCGTGAGGCCGTACACGCCGCGTACGGTGGTGGTCAGCGACCGCAGCTTCGACCAGGACTTCTTGCCCTTCTTGCGGACCTGGATCGTCACCGACGTCTTGCCGGCCTGCGGCCGGATCAGCCCCCACAGCACGTCCTGCTTGCCGTACCGCTCGACCGCGAGCGGGTTGGCGAACGCCTTGTAGGCCGGCTTCTTCTTGCCGTTGCTGCGGCGCAGCCCGCTCTCGAAGCCGCGGTACCGGTAGCCGCTGGAACGCGGCGCATCGTCGCGCATCAGGTACTGCGAGAACATCGCCACGCGGGAGTTCACGTAGGCGATGTGCTCGGCGATCGCGTAGTACGCCGGCTGGCGCTCGAGCGGGACGCCGGAGATCTTGTCCGGGAACGACTGGATGCCGAACTCGGTCGAGGTAGATCTTCATCCGCTTGGGGATCGCGCCCGTCGCGCCCGCCTTGTCGAGCGCGCGCACGAGCCGCGAGATCACGCCGATCGTCACGTCGTTGGAGTCCGGCGGGACGAATCGCGGGCCGGTAGCGCGTCGTGTACGCGTGGTGGGCGTAGCCGTCCGCCTTCAGCCGCGAGCACTTGCGCGCCTGCTTGTAGCGGTTGTTCAGGCAGGCGATCCCGCGCAGGAACGTCAGCGGGTGCACGATGTGGACGTTGCCGCGCGGGGACGTCTCGCCGATCAGGATCTTGTCCTTGCGATTGGCCGGAGACGCTGCGGATCGCGTTGTACGCCGCCCGGTAGAGGCCGCGGTAGAGCACGGGCGAGTACGGCTTGCCCTTGCGGTACTGGGGCAGCAGGAACTGCGGCTGGTTGGGCTCGTTCCAGATCGACCACATGTCGACCTGCGGCGCCGTAGCGCGCCGCGAGCGCCTTGACGAACTGGCCGAACAGCCTCGCGTTCGGCCGCGTCAGGTGGCCCTTCTTCTTCGCGGTCGCCCACTTGGGAACCGGGCCGGTCGGCGTGAGCATGCACCTTGATGCCCCTGGCCTTCGCCGACGCCATCAGCGTGTCGAGCGCGCTCCAGTCTGTAGGAGGCGGGATCGGACAGGTTGACCTTCGGCTTCTTCTTCGAGTTCGGGCGCGGCGCGAACGTCTGCCAGTAGACGAGCTGGCGGATCCGCGTGACGCCGAACGCCTTGATCTCGTCCAGCGTCACGTCGACGCGCGAGTAGTCGAGCAGCTCGGATGGTGCTTCGAAGCTCATCACCTGGCGCGGCGAGGCCTGCGAGGCCGCCGGAAACGCGAGCAGGCAGAGCAGTGAGATGACGATCAGTCGAGTTCGCATTCAGAGTCCCCAACCGGGCACAGGCGCCCAGGTTGCGGTACCAGGGTACGGTGCGCTGCGATGACGGCGATCGTGGACACCGCCGAGGAGGCCGCTGCGCTGGAGCTTCCGCCGCTGCTCGTGCGGCGCCCGTTGGAGGCGTTTCTTGACGCGCCAGGGACTCGGTGAAGGGCCGATCGAAGCCGAGCCGGTCGGCGAGGGCCACTCGAACGTCACGTACCTGATCACCCGGCACGGCGGGAGCTGGGTGCTGCGCCGGCCGCCCCGGCCGCCGCTGCCGCCATCGGCCCACGACGTGCTGCGCGAGGCGCAGCTGCTGAGCGCCGTCCAGGCCGTGCAGGTGCGCACTCCCGACGTCCTCGCCACGTGCGACGACGAGGCCGTGATCGGCGCGCCGTTCTACGTGATGGAGCGGATCGCGGGCGACGTCATGACGGCGGAGGTTCCACGGTCGCTGCACGGCGAGGAACGCCGCATCGGCGAGGAGCTGATCGACGCGCTCGTGGAGGTCCACGCCGTCGACTGGCGCGCCTGCGGCCTCGAGGGCTACGGCAAGCCGACCGGTTACCTCGACCGCCAGCTCCGCCGCTTCGGCGGCCTGTGGGAGCACAACCGCACGCGCGAGCTGCCGGTGCTCGACCGGCTCACCGCGTGGCTGGCCGAGCACAAGCCCGAGTCCGGCGAGGCGACGATCGTCCACGGCGACTACCGCCTCGGCAACACGATGTTCGCGGCCGGGCGCGGATTCCGGCGCGGCTGGCGGCGATCTTCGACTGGGAGATGGCCACGATCGGCGACCCGCTGGCCGACGTCGGCTATCTGATGGCCACGTGGATCGCAGGCCGACGACCCCGAGGACGCTTCGAGCGGCCTCAAGCCGTCACCCGCCGCCCGGGATTCCCCACGCGCGAGCGAGCTCATCGCCCGCTACGAGGAGCGCTCCGGGCGTTCGATGTCGGACATCCGCTGGTACATGACGCTGGCGTTGTGGAAGTCGGCCGTGTTCATGGAGGGCTACTACAAGCGCGCGGCCTGGCGGGCGCCACGGAGGACCCGTTCTTGACACGGCTCGGCGACAGGGCGTGAGCGGCGATCGCGCCGAGGCGATGGCGTGGGCGATGCGCGTCGGGCTGATCGTCGACTACGGCGGCGTCCTGACCAGCGACGTCTTCGCCTCGTTCCGCGCGTTCTGCGAGGCCGAGGGGCTGCCGCCGGACACGGTCCGCGACCGTTTCCGCGACGACCCCGAGCGCCGCGGCCTGCTGGTCGGCCTCGAGACGGGCGCGCTCGGGACCGCAGACGTTCGAGCGGCGCTTCGCGGCGCTGCTCGGGCGTGCCGACCCGAGCGAGCTGATCGAGCGCCTGTTCGGCGGCATGGCGCCCGACCACGCGATGCGCGACGGCGTGCGCAGGATCCGCGACGCCGGCACGCCCACGGGGCTGCTGTCGAACTCGTGGGGAGACGCGACTCGCGTACGACGCGAGCGCTCGCCGAGCTGTTCGACGCCTGGGTGATCTCCAGCGAGGTCGGGCTGCGCAAGCCCGACCCGGCGATCTACGCGCTCGCCGCGCGAGCGGCTCGGGCTGCCGCCGGACGCCTGCGTGTTCGTCGACGACCTGCGGCGGCAACCTCAAGCCGGCGCGGGCGCTCGGGATGGCCACCGTGCTGCACCGCGGCGATGCGCGCTCCACGCTTGCCGAGGTCCGGGCGCTTCTGAGATAGTCGGCCGGTCATGGCGACCGACTACTTCCTGCAGATCTCCGGCATCCCCGGGGAGAGCCAGGACGACAAGCACAAGGACTGGATCGAGGTCACGTCGTGGTCGTGGGGCGAGTCGCGCCCCGCTGCCCCGGCCACCGGCTCGGGCGCCGGTTCCGGGAAGGTCCATTTCGAGGACTTCGCGTTCACCACGCGCCTGAGCAAGGCGAGCCCCGCGCTGTTCCTGGCCTGCGCGAGCGGCCAGCACATCAAGGAGGCCAAGCTCGCCGCCCGCAAGGGCGCCGCCAAAGGCCAGCAGGAGTACCTGACCTGGACGTTCTCCGACGTGCTCGTGACCAGCTACGAGACGCAGGGCGCCGACGGCGATGACAGCGTCCAGGACGCGATCTCGCTGAACTTCTCCAAGGCCGTCGTCTCCTACAAGGCCCAGAAGGCCGACGGCTCGCTCGCCGCGCCGATCACGGTCGGTTGGGACGCCAAGAAGAACGCGAAGATCTGACCGCGTACGACCGCGTCCCCTACCCGGGGCACCCGTTCGCGCAGACGCATCCTGACCGCCTCGCCACGGTCGCCACGCTGTTCGGGCTGCGCCCGGCCGACCCGGCGTCGTGCCGGCTGCTCGAGCTCGGCTGCGGTGACGGCGGGAACCTCGTGCCGATGGCGTACGGCCTCCCCGGATCGACGTTCACCGGGATCGACGCGGCCGCCACGGCGATCGCCCACGCCGACGAGCTGCGCCGCGCGCTCGGCCTGGAGAACCTCGAGCTGCGCCGCGGCGACCTGACCGCGCTCGGCGATCTCGGCACGTTCGACTACGTCGTCTGCCACGGCGTCTACTCGTGGGTCGAGCCGCACGTGCGCGACGCGCTGCTCACCGCCTGCCGCGAGCGCCTGGCGCCCCACGGCGTCGCCTACGTCTCCTACGACGTGTTCCCCGGCGGCCACATGCGCGAGGTCACGCGCCAGATGCTGCGCTGGCACCTGCGCGGCATCGACGATCCGCTCGAGCGGATCGCCCAGGCCCGGGCGCTGCTGACCGCGGTGAGCGAGGCCGGCCAGCCGCAGGCCGAGTGGGCGCTCGGTCAGAGCGATCCGGCGCTGTTCCACGACGAGCTGGCCGAGCACCACGAGGCGGTGCTGTTCACCGACTTCGTCGACCACGCCGCGCGCCACGGGCTGGCTTTCCTCGCCGAGGCGGATGTGTTCGAGATGCAGGCGGGCGGGCTCCCGCCGGAGCTCAGCGAGGATCCCATCGCCCGCGAGCAGTACCTCGACTTCTTCAAGGGCCGGATGTTCCGGCAGACCCTGCTCTGCCACGCGGGCACCGAGCGCAGCGAACCCGCGCCGGAGGTGGTGCGCGGCCTGCTGGTCTCGACGTCCGCGCGGCCGGCCGGGGAGCCCGGGCCGGGCCGGGTGGAGTTCCGCGGGCCCGGCGGCTCCACGCTCACCACGGACCATGACGGCATCAAGGCGGCGCTCGTACGGCTCGGCGACGTGTGGCCGCGCGCGCTGCCGGTCGCCGAGCTCGGCGACGACGACGCGGTGCGGGACGCGCTCCTACGGGCCTACACGGCCAACCTCGTGCAGCTGCACGTATGGGCGCCGGCACTGCCCGCCGCGGTGCCGGAGCGGCCGGTCGCCGGCGCGCTCGCCCGCCTGCAGGCGGCCCGCGGCCCGCAGATCACCAACCTGCTCCACGACAGCGTCGAGGTCCCCGACGAGCTCGGGCGGCGGCTGATCACGCTGCTCGACGGCACGCGCGACCGCGCCGCGCTCCTGCACGAGCTGCAGCGGCCGGCCGACGAGCTCGAACGCAGCCTCGAGGGCCTACGGCGCATCGCGCTGCTCGAGGCCGTCGAGTAGCGCGTCCCAGCGCGCACCGATCGCCGCCGGGTCGTAGGCGGCGCCGGTGGCGAGCGCGGCGGTGGCGTACGCCCGGCGGCGCGCATCGTCGCCCAGCAGGTCGCCGAGGGCCGCGGCCAGCGCGTCGACGTCCTCCGCCGGCACCAGCACCCCGTCGCGACCCGGCGTGATGATGTCCGAAGGCCCGCGCGGGCAGTCGAAGCTCACCACCGGCAGGCCGCAGCGCATCGCCTCGACGATCACCATGCCGAAGCCCTCGAAGCGCGAGCTGAGCACGAACACCGACGCCTCGTGGAACGCCTCGCCCAGGTGGCGCGTCGGCCCGAGCAGCTCGACCGTCCCCTGCAGGCGATGCTCGGCGATCAGCTGCTCGAGGGCACGGCGCTCCGGCCCACCGCCGTAGATCTGCAGCGTCCAGCTCGGATGCCGGCGAGCGACCTGGGCGAACGCGCGGATCAGCAGGTCGAAGCCCTTCTGGCGGGTCAGCCGACCGGCGGCGATCACCACCGGGACGTCGAGCGGCGACGGGCCGCCGGGCGCCGCGGCGACCGGATCGGGGATCTGCACGACGCGCTCGCCGAGCAGCGCCGCGTAGTCCGCCCGGTCGGCGGCGGTGAGGACGGCGAGCGCGTCGAGGCCGCGGTAGTGGCGCCGGATGTCCCGGGTCAGCGCCGGGCGGTGCGCGTGGAAGTGCATGTGCTCCTGCGCGACCTTGATCGCGCCCGGCGGCGCGGCGGCGGCGACCAGCAGCGCCCACGCCGGCCGCGTGCCGATCACGATCTCGCCGCCGGCCCGGCGCAGCCGCCGCAGCAGCCGCAGGTCGGTCCACAGGCTGGCCGACGGATACGCGTAGTCCTCGGGATGGACGAGCAGGCTCGGGAGCGCGGCCAGCGCGCGCTCGACCGGCCCGCGACCGGGCTTGCGGCGGTCGTCGAGCGTGGTGACGGTGACGCCGGGCGGGAACGGGAAGAACGGCCGCCGCCGGCCGCCGCGCTTGATCGCGATGACCTCGACCTCGCGCGTCTTGGCGAGGTGGCCCGCCAGCGTGAGCACCGCGCGGACGGTGCCGCCCATCGCGTAGGCGTTCGTGAGCACGATCCGCACCGGTGCGCGCCCGTCGCGCCGGCGGCGGCGCCGCGGCGGGAACGCCCGCACGAGCGCGATCGCCAGCCGGTGCGCGGCGACCGCGGGGGCGCCGAGCGCCCTTCTGCGCATCGAGGTCGGCGGATACACAACTCCAACATCGTTCAGCACGCTGCGGACCACTATGCGCGGGGATGGCACGAATCAGCGTGATCGTCCCCGTCTACAACGTCGAGGAGTACCTCGCCGACTGCGTGGACTCGGTGCTCGACCAGAGCATCGACGACCTCGAGGTCGTGGTCGTCGACGACGGCTCGACCGACACCAGCGCCCTGATCGCCCGGCGCTGCGCCGACCGCGACGACCGCGTGCGGCTCATCCGCCAGGCCAACCACGGCCTCGGCCACGCCCGCAACACCGGCATCGCTGCGGCGAGCGGCGAGTTCCTGTCGTTCGTCGACAGCGACGACCGCCTGCCCGAGGGCGCGCTCGGGCGCCTGCTGTCGGTGCTCGACGCGACCGGGTCGGACTTCGCGACCGGCAACATCCACCGCTTCAACCGCACGCACGAGTGGCCCGCGGCGTTCGTGCGCAAGACGTTCTGGCGCGGCCGCCGGCGCACCCACGTCACGCACTTCCGCTGGCTGCTGCACGACCGGATGGCGCAGAACAAGCTGTGGCGCCGCTCGTTCTGGGACGAGCACGCGCTGCGCTTCCCCGAGGGCTGCCTGCACGAGGACATCCCGGTCGTCATCCCCGCGCACTTCATGGCGCGGTCGGTCGACGTGGTGTCGGCGCCCGTCTATCTCTACCGCGAGCGCGAGGACGGCTCGTCGATCACGCAGCATCGCGCCGCGCTGCGCACGCTCGACCACCGCGTCGCCGCCTGCGAGCACGTCCGCGACTACCTCGAGCGCAGCGGCCGGTCCGGCGCGCGCCGCTGGTACGACGAGACGCTCGTGTCCGACGACCTGCGCTACCACCTCGACGTCCTCGCGCAGGCCGACGCGGAGTACCGCGCGGCGTTCATGGAACATGCCCGCGCGTTCCTGGCGAGCGCCGGCCCCGGCGTGGAGGACCGCCTGCCGGCGCTGCAGCGGCTGAAGTGGCGGCTCGTGCGCGAAGGGCGGCTGGACGACCTGGTCGCGCTGCTGGAGCAGCCCCCGGCGCGGATCCGCCGGCGCGACCTCGTTCACCCGCCGCGCGCGCCAGGCGCTCACGGCGCTACGACCCGCTCAGGTGCCCCTGCCCGCGAGCCCGGACTCGTATGCGAGCACCACCGCGCCCACGCGGTCGCGCACGCCGAGCTTGGACAACAAGGCCGCGACATGAGTCTTGACCGTCGACGACTCGACCACGAGCGCCGCCGCGATCTCCGCGTTTGACATCCCCCGCGCCACGAGCTGGAGCACCTCCCGCTCGCGCGCCGTCAGGTCGTCATAGCCGGGCGGCGGCGGCGGCTCGCGCGCGAAGCCGCTCACGAAGCGCTCGATCAACCTGCGCGTGATCGCCGGAGCGAGCAGCGCCTCTCCGGCCGCGACCTCGCGCACGCCGGCCACGAGCTGGTCGGCGGGCACGGTCTTGAGCAGGAACCCCGACGCGCCGGCCCGGCGCGCCTGGAACACGTACTCGTCCTGATCGAACGTCGTGAGGATGAGCACGCGGGTGCGCGGGTTCGGCGCCTCGAGGATGCGGCGGGTGGCGGCGAGCCCGTCGACGCGCGGCATCCGGATGTCCATGAGGATCACGTCCGGCCGCAGCCGGGCGACCTGCGCGACCGCCTCCTCGCCGTCGGCGGCCTCCCCCACCACCTCGAGCTCCGGCTCGGCCCGCAGGATCATGCGAAAGCCGGTGCGGACCAGCTCCTGGTCGCGGCCAGCGACGGCTGCGGCGCCAGCGCCATCTCCTCGTCGCTGCGGCGCAGCACGCCGAGCAGGCGGCGCATCTCGTCGACGGCCCCGCGGCCGGTCGTCTCGATCGCGGCCAGCGCCGCGCGCACCTCGGGCTGCTCGCCCTCGAGCACGCGCGCGGCGCCCTGGGCCTGGACGACCATGACGCTGACGTCGTGCGCGATCACGTCGTGCAGCTCGCGCGCGATCCGGGAGCGCTCGTCGGCCACCGCCTCGGGGCGCGCAGGTCGGCGAACACCTCGGCAAGCCGTTAGCGCCGCCGAACGACCAGGCCCGCCGCGAACGCGACCGCGAGGAAGATCCACGCCGGCGCCGTGTCGCCGGCGGAGGTGTAGCCCCGAGCCCACGCGTAGATGTCGTGCACGACGAGGATCGCCAGCACGGTGAGGAAGACCACGAGCGGCGGCGTGCTCCCGCGCTGGATCGCCGTCTCCGGCGCGGTCCTCGCCCCGCTGCTGCTCGCGAGCATCGCCGGCGGCGACAACGGGCCGCCGGTGTTCCTGCTCGCGCTGCTGTGGTTCGTGGCGGTGAGCGTCGCGCTGGCTAGTCGCGCTTCCCGCGCCCGTACAGCAGCTTGACGAGCCGGTCGAGCAGCTTCGTGGTCCGGGTCCGATACGGGAAGTAGTGCAGGTCGCGCTTGAGCGCGAGCCGCGTGACGAGGATCGCCTGCTGGCGGGTGTACTTGCGGATCCCGGCGGCGCCGTGCCGGACGCCAAGGCCGGAGTCCTTCCAGCCGCCCATCGGCAGCTCGTAGGCGAAGTAGTTCACGTTGGCGTCGTTCACGCAGGCGTAGCCGCTCTCGAGGCGGCGGGCGATCTGCTCGCCGCGCGCGCTGTCCTTCGTCCACACCGAGGCGCCGAGCCCGTACGGCGAGTCGTTCGCGAGGCGGATCGCCTCCTCGGCGTCCGCGACCTTCATGATCGGGATCGTCGGCCCGAACGTCTCCTCGGTCATGGCCGTCATCGAGTGGTCCACGTCGGCGAGCACGGTCGGCTCGAAGAAGCGCCCGCTGCCTTCGCGTACGTGACCGCCGGCCGTGATCCGGGCGCCCGCCTCCCGTGCCTGGTCGACGTGCTCGCGGATGAGGTCGAGCTGCGGCGCGAACGTGATCGCCCCGACCTCGATGCTGGCGGGCCCGGCCGGCGGCCCCTGGCGCAGCGCCTTCACGCGCTCGGTCACGGCGTTGACGAAGCGGTCGTAGATCGGCGCCTCGACGTAGACGCGCTCGACGGAGACACAGGTCTGGCCGCCGTTCTGGAGCGCGTAGTACGTCGCCGCGTTCGCGGCCCGCTCGAGGTCGGCGTCGGCGAGCACGATCATCGGGTCCTTGCCGCCGAGCTCGAGACCGACGGGCGTCAGCGTCTCCGCGGCGCGCGCCATCACCTTCTTGCCGGTCGCCGTCGACCCCGTGAACATCACGAAGTCGACCTCGTCGATCAGCGCCTGGGCCGCGTCGGCGCCGCCGAGGATGACCTGGATCGCGTCCGCGGGCAGGCCGCATTCACGGATCGCGTCGGCAAGCAGCAGCGACGTGAGCGGCGTGACCTGCGACGGCTTGAGGACGACGGCATTGCCCGCCGCCAGGGCGGGGATCGCGTCGCCGAAGTTGTTGGTCAGCGGGTAGTTCCACGGGCCGATCACCCCGACCACGCCGACGGGGGCGTAGCGGACGAGGAGCTTGCGGCCCATGACGATCGGGTTCGACGTGCGCACCTTCTCGTCGGCCAGGTAGCCGGGGGCGTGCTTGGCCCAGAACCCGAGCGCGCCGGCGCCGTAGGACAGCTCGACCACGCTCGCGTCCTCGTACGTCTTGCCGCTCTCGTCGACGATCGTCTGGATGACGCGATCGGCGTTGTCGACCATCCACTTCTGCATCCGGCGCAGGACGCGCGCACGACCCTCGAAGCCGAGCGCCTCCCACGCGGGCTGGGCCGCCCGGGCGCGCGCGACCATCCCCGCTACCTCGTCGGGAGGCGTGACGGGGAGGCTCGTGATGACCTGCCCCGTGGCGGGGTTCTCGACGTCGATGGTCTCGGGCTTCGCGATCGTGGCCATACCGGGAGGCTAAAGCCTCAGCCGGTGATGGCGAGCCGCTCGATCCGCGCCTCCTGCTGCGGGCGGTCACGCCCGTCGCGCGGAAGCTCGGAGATCGTGTCGACGACGTCCATCCCGTCGGTGACCTCGCCGAACACGGTGTGCTTGCCGTCGAGCCACGGCGCCGACTGCACGGTGACGATGAAGAACTGCGAGCCGTTGGTGTTCGGGCCGGCGTTCGCCATCGCCAGCGCGCCGCGCACGACCTTGTGCTCGTTGATCTCGTCCTCGAACGTGTAGCCCGGGCCGCCGGTGCCGGTGCCCTCCGGGCAGCCGCCCTGGATCATGAAGTCCGGGATCACGCGGTGGAAGATCAGCCCGTCGTAGTAGCCGTCCTCGGCGAGCTTGCGGAAGTTGTCGACCGTCTTCGGCGCCTCGCCGTCGAACAGCTCGATGACGATGTCGCCGTGATTCGTGGTCAGGGTCGCTGTGGCCATGCCGCCAACCGTAGCGATCAGGAGCGCGCCGGCTCGACCCGCAGCGTGTGCCCGCGGACGTCGGTGCCGCTCACCGCGCCGGCCACACGGGCGGCCTCGCCGGCCGGGACCTCGAGCAGCGCGAAGCGCTCGAGCAGCCGCACGTTGCGCACGGCCTCGCCGTCGAGCCCGGCCTGCGAGGTGACGGCGTGGATGAGGTCGGCCTCGGCCAGCCCGGCGGCGCGGCCGCCGGAGGCGATCAGCTTCACGAACTCGCCGGCGCCGTTGGTGTCGTGCGGCTTGCGGTGGCGGCGCGGCGGCTCCGACGTCGGCGACGGGGCGACGTGTGCGCCCTCGGCCCACGGCGCGACCGTCGTGCCCGCGTGGCGCTCGATCGCCTCCAGGTCGCGCTTCTGGCGCGGCTCGATGAACGTGATCGCGCGACCCGAGCGACCGACGCGGCCGGTCCGCCCGATCCGGTGCACGTACACGTCGGGCGACGTCGGGATGTCGAAGTTCACGATGTGGGTCACATCCGCGATGTCGAGCCCGCGGGCCGCGACGTCGGTCGCCACCAGGATCGGCAGCCGCCCGCTCTTGAACGAGATCATCACGCCGTCGCGCGCGCCCTGGGACATGTCGCCGTGCAGCGCCTTGACGTTCATGCCCTTGTCGCGCAGCGTCCGGTAGAGCTGCTCGGTGCGGATCTTCGTGCGCGCGAAGACGATCGCCTGCTGCGGGCGCTCGGCCTCCAGCACGCGCACCAGCGACTCGACCTTGTCCTGCGGTTTGGTCTGCAGGAAGAACTGCTCGACCGTGTCGATCGTCAGCGTCGCGGCCTTGACCTTGATCGTCACCGGGTCGTACAGGTGGCGCTCGGCCAGCGCGCGGATCGGCCCCGGCATCGTCGCGCTGAACAGCGCCGTCTGGCGGCCGTTCGGCATGTAGGAGAGGATCTTCTCGACGTCCTCGAGGAAGCCGAGGTCGAGCATCTCGTCGGCCTCGTCGAGCACGACGTTGCGGCACGAGTGCAGGATCAGCGAGTGGCGCGAGATCAGGTCGAGCACGCGACCGACCGTGCCGACCACGATCGGCGCGCCCGCCTTCAGGTACGCCTGCTGGTCGCGGATCGGGGCGCCGCCGAACACCGCGACCGGGTCGATCCGCTTGTGGGCTCCGTAGGTGCGCAGCGCCTGCGTGACCTGGATGCAGAGCTCGCGCGTCGGCGTGAGGACGAGCGCCTGGACCTCCGGATCCTCGGCGTCGATCGACTGGAGCATCGGCAGCCCGAACGCGGCGGTCTTGCCGGTGCCGGTCTGCGCCTGGCCGATCACGTCACGGCCTTCGAGGAGCACGGGAATCGCCTGCTCCTGGATCGGGCTCGGGGACTCATAGCCCACGTCCTTGAGGGCGGCGAGGAGGTCCTCGGACAGCCCGAGGTCGGCGAAGGTCGTCATGTGCGCAAACCAGCTTATGACGCGGGGTCGAGAACCAGCTTGCCCACGGTCCTCCGGGCGCGTAGATCCTCGTGCGCGCGGCGCGCCTCGGACAGTGGGTAGACGGCGCCGTCGACCACGCGCAGCTCGCCGGCGGCGACGCGGGTGAAGAGATCGTTCAGCGGCGCGGCGATCATCTCGGCCGGCCGGCGCAGGCAGTCGACGAGCCAGAAGCCGACGACCGACTGTGAGCGGGCCATGAGCGCGCCGGTGGGGACCGTGTTCGCCTCGCGCGACGCGTTCCCGTACGTGACCAGCCGCCCGAACGGCGCGAGCGCCCGCAGCGACTCGTCGAACACCTTCCCGCCGGCCATCTCCAGCACGACGTCGACGCCGTGGACGCCGTTGGCCTCGCGCAGCGCGCGGCCGAGGTCGGGCAGCGTGACGTCGACCACGGCGTCCGCCCCGAGCTCGAGCGCCAGCGCCCGCTTCTCCTCGCTCGACGCCGTGCCGATCACCCGCCCGGCCCCGAACGCCTTGCCGAGCTGGACGGCCAGCGAGCCGACCCCGCCGGCCGCCGCGTGCACGACCACGCTCTCGCCCTCGGCCAACCGCGCGGACGTGCGGTAGAGGTGCCAGGCGGTGAGTCCCTGGATCAGCAGCGCGAGCGCCTGGGCGTCGGACACGCCGTCGGGGATGGGGATCGCCGACGCCTGCGGCACCGCGACGTACTCGGCGTAGCCGCCGCCTCCGACCAGGGCGACGACGCGCCGGCCGTCCGCGGTGGTTCCCGCGACCTCGCCGCCCGGCGTCAGCGGCAGCGTGTAGCGCGACAGATAGGTGTTGTCGGCGGCGTGCGTGTCGGCGTAGTTGACGCCCGCACGCGTGACATGGATGAGGACCTCGCCCTCGCCGGGCTCGGGCATCGGGGCGTCTTCGACGAGCTCGAGCACCTCGGGGCCGCCCCACCGGCTGACACGGATCGCGCGCATGGCGAACGCACCCTAGCCGCTACCCTGCCCCGCGCATGACGCTGACCGTCGTGGGATCAATCGCGTTCGACGCCGTCGAGACGCCGATGGGCAAGCGCGACCGCCTGCTCGGGGGAGCCGCGGTCCATTTCTCGCTCGCCTCGTCGTTCCTGGCCGAGACCCGCGTCGTCGGCCCGGTCGGCGACGACTTCGGCGACGCCGAGTACGCGGTGCTGCACGACCGCGGCGTCGTCACCGACGACATCGAGCACGTGCCGGGCGGCAAGACGTTCTTCTGGGCCGGCCGCTACGAGCGCGACCCGAACATCCGTCACACGCTGCAGACCGACCTCAACGTGTTCGAGCACTTCGAGCCGAAGCTCTCGGACGAGTCGCGCACCGCCGACACGCTGTTCCTGGCGAACATCCACCCCGGGCTCCAGCAGGCGGTCCACGCGCAGTGCAGCCAGGCTCGCTTCGTGGCCATGGACACGATGAACATGTGGATCGAGGTCACCCGGCCGCTGTTGGAGCAGACGATCGCCGGCGTCGACTGCCTGATCGTCAACGACGAAGAGGTCAAGCAGCTCACCGACGAGCCGAACCTCGTGCGCGCCGCCCGCGCGGTCCACGAGATGGGGCCGCGCGTGGTGATCGCCAAGCAGGGCGAGCACGGTGCCGGCATGTACACGCCGGACGGCTTCTTCGGCCTCCCCGCGTACCCGACGCCCGACGTCGTCGATCCGACCGGCGCCGGTGACACGTTCGCCGGCGGCTTCATGGGCTACGTCGCCGCGCACTCCGGCGAGGAGCTGGGCGACGAGCTGCTGCGCCGCGCCATGGCGTACGGGACCGCGATGGCGTCGTTCAACGTCGAGGCGTTCGGCACCGAGCGCATGCAGACCCTGACCGGTGACGAGATCGCCGAGCGCGTGAGCGAGCTGCAGAGCCTCACGCGCTTCGACGCGCACCCGGTCCCCCTGCGCGCGTAAGCAAGCCTCAGGAACGGGCCACCCTACGGCCGTACCGCACGTGGTGCGGAGCTAGCCGCACCGCGCCAGCACGAACCGCGCGACGGCGTCGCCGCGCAGCGGCTGGTTGGCGCTGCCGACCCGGCGCAGGATGCGGCCGTCCGACGTCGTGACGATGCGATCGGTGACGCGCGGCACCGCGATCACGACCACGGGCGTCCCGCTGACCTCGAGCGACCGCAGCTGCACGGGGACGCCGGTCTCGTGCGCCACGAAGGCGATCCGGTCGAGCGCCACCTGATCGAGCTCGCAGCCGGCGATGCGCCGATCGTCCGCGACGCCGATGACGATGATCCCGCCCGCGTTCATCGACATGCCGACGACCGATTCCTGCAGGTTCAGCGGCGAGCGCTTGAACTCGAGGCGCTCGTGCTCGAGCCGCCCGAAGCGCCGCCAGAACGCGCGGCGGCTCATCCGCTCGGCGGTGAGGGCCAGGCGCGGAACGGTCGGCAGCGGCGTCATGCTCAGCAAATTAGCAGTCGCCCCGGACAGTCCGCTAAGCGTCTGAGCGGGCTGGCATGATTGCCTGCGTGCCTGGCCGCTCCGATACGACGCTCGCCGCGACGCTGGCCGCCGCCCGCGCGCGCCACGGCCTCAGCCTGCGCGCCGTCGAGCAGCGGACGGGCATCCGCAGCGGGCACCTGTCGCAGCTCGAGACCGGCCGGATCGCCAAGCCGGAGATGGCCATGCTGTGGGACCTGGCCACGGTCTACGGCCTCGACTTCGGGGAGCTCCTTGCGCTGGCCGGTCATGCCGGCGGCGCCGACACCTCGGAGCGCCAGCGCCACCGGATGACCGTCGCACTGCGCGCGATGCGCGAGCTGTCACCGGCCGAGCAGGCCGACGCGCTGCAGTTCATGGCCGACCTGAAGGCGCGGCGCGGTGATTGAGGCGTCCTCCTACACGCGCGGCCGGCTGGCCCGGATCGCCGACGATGCACTGTGCCGCGCGGACGTGCTCGGCGTCGTTCCCACGCCCCTGGACGCCGTCGCCGAGGCCGCCGGTGTCGCGGTGGAGCCGATGCGGGCCGTGAGCGTCACGGGCGACCCTGCGCTGCTCGGAGCCATGTGGTTCGACGAGCGCACGCTCTTCGTCGAGCGCGATCAATCGGCGGTCCGGCGCCGCTTCACGCTGGCGCACGAGCTCATGCACGCGCTCTGCCCCTGGCACCGCGCCGCCCTGCGGACCGACACCGAGGCCGACCTGTTCGGCCCGGTGCGCGAGCAGCTCGAGGCCGAGGCGAACGCGGGGGCCGGCCTGCTGATCTTCGGCGGTTCGCGGTTCCGCGGCGAGCGATCGATGGCCGGAGCCCTGGCGCTCGCCGCGGCCCACGCCGCCTCCGCCCACGCCACGTTGCACCACTGCGTCGAGACCGACCACGGGCTCTCGGCGCTGCTCGTGGCCGGCCGTTTCCCGCTCCGCGACGGGAGCCTGCCGGTCTGGCGCAGCATCGAGTCGAGGGCGTTCCGCCGGCGGCACGGGCGCGCGCTGCAGCACTTCCCCGACGGGCTGACCGCCGGATCCAGGCTCCGGGAGCTCGCCGAGCACGCCCGCACGTCCAGCCGGCCGCCGGCCGTGCCGGTGGACCTCGGCGGCGACCGGCTCGTCGCCGAGGCGCACGACAACCGCCATGCGGTGTTCGTGCTTCTGACGCCCGCCGCTTGTGTCGCGGGACGAGCGGGGTAGGATCGTCGCGTGGGCTGGACGATGCTGTACCTGTTCGTCGCGCTCAAGCTGCCGATCCTGGCCGCCTGTTACGTGATCTGGTGGGCGGTTCACCAGGAGCCGGACTACGACGACGAGCCCGGAGGCGGTGGCGGCAAGCCGCGTCCGCACCCGGCGCCGACGCTTCCGCACGCCCCGCGCCGCGGCCCGCACCGCGAGCCCGCTCCGCCGGCGCCGCCGCGCGTCCGCAACACGCGGGTTCAGTCGCGCGAGCCGCGGCACTGACTGGCAGACTCCACGCCCGTGGTCAGCTCCGTCCTCTCTGACGGCACGATTCGCCGCCTCGTGGCCGAGGGCCGGATCGTCATCGATCCCTGGGACGACGCGATGGTGCAGCCGGCGTCGGTCGATGTGCGGCTCGGCGACTCGTTCCGCGTCTTCCACAACTACCGCGTCACGGCGATCGACCTGCGCGAGCCGCCGCGCAACCTCACCGAGGAGATCGTCGTGCGGGACGGCGATCCGTTCGCCATCCATCCCGGCGAGTTCGTGCTCGGCCGGACGCTGGAGACGGTCGCGATCCCTGACGACATCGTGTGCCGGATCGAGGGCAAGTCGAGCCTCGGCCGGCTCGGCCTGATCGTGCACGCCACCGCCGGCTTCGTCGACCCCGGCTTCCAGGGCAGCCTCACGCTGGAGATCACCAACCTCACGCGCGTCCCGATCCAGCTCTACGCCGGGCTGGCGATCGCCCAGCTCTCGTTCATGGCGCTCGACGCGCCCGCCGAGCGCCCGTACGGGTCCGCCGAGCTGGGCTCGCACTACCAGGGCCAGGTCTCTGCCACCGAGTCCCGCTACATGCGGTAGCGTCCGCGCCCGTGCTCGCGACGCTGATCACGTTCGCCGCCGAAGAGGGCTCGAAGACGCCGTACTACATCTGCGGCGGCGCGCTGGCGGCGTTCGCGGTGATCATCTCGGCGATCGGGATCCGCGGGCACGACACGTTCCCCTCCAGCCCGGGCGCCGCCCGCGGCGTGATGGGGCTCGCGATCGTGCTCGTCCTCGCCACCATGGCGACTGCTGTCCTGACCGGCTGAGGCTCCGGCCGCGGCGACCGGGCGTCTTTTTATCCCCATGCCCCACAATGAAGGTATGGGCACCGAGGAACAGACTCAGGGCGGGAACGGGGTAGCGACCGCGTCCGAGACGCTCACCATCACGGACAACCGCACCGGGCGCACCTACGAGGTGCCGGTGGAGGACGGGACGATCCGCGCGCTGGCGCTGCGCGACATCAAGGTCGACGACGACGACTTCGGTCTGATGACGTACGACCCGGCGTACATGAACACGGCGTCGTGTCGCTCGGGGATCACGTACATCGACGGCGACAAGGGCGTCCTCGAGTACCGCGGGTATCCGATCGAGCAGCTGGCCGAGCAGTCGACCTATCTCGAGGTCGCCTACCTGCTCATGCACGGCGAGCTCCCCAACCAGGCGCAGCTGGACGAGTGGACGCACGAGATCACGATCCACACGTTCGTGCACGAGAACGTCAAGAGCTTCATGCAGGGGTTCCGCTACGACGCGCACCCGATGGGGATGCTGCTGGCCTCGGTCGGCGCGCTGTCGACGTTCTATCCCGACGCCGCGCAGATCAAGGACGAAGAGGTCCGCTACCTGCAGATCATCCGCCTGATCGCGAAGATGCCGACGCTGGCCGCGTTCGCCTACCGCCACAACATGGGCCAGCCGTACGTCTATCCGGACAACGACCTGCGGTACCCGGGCAACTTCCTCGGGATGCTCTACAAGATGACCGAGCTCAAGTACCAGCCGGACCCGCGGCTGGAGCGGGCGCTCGACATCCTGTTCATCCTGCACGCCGACCACGAGCAGAACTGCTCGACCTCGGCGGTGCGCTCGGTCGGCTCGTCTGAAGTGGACCCGTACTCCGCGGTCGCGGCCGGCGTAGCGGCGCTGTACGGGCCGCTGCACGGCGGCGCCAACGAAGCGGTGCTGCGGATGCTGCGCCGGATCGAGAGCAAGGAGAACATCCCGGACTTCATCGCCGGCGTGAAGGAGGGCAAGGAGCGCCTGATGGGCTTCGGCCACCGGGTCTACAAGAACTACGACCCGCGGGCGAAGATCATCAAGAAGGCGACCGACGAGGTGTTCGAGGTCACCGGCACCAACCCGCTGCTCGACATCGCGCTCGAGCTCGAGAAGATCGCGCTCGAGGACGAGTACTTCGTCAAGCGCAAGCTGTACCCGAACGTCGACTTCTACTCGGGCCTCATCTACGAGGCGCTCGGGATGCCCGTCGGCATGTTCCCCGTGCTGTTCGCGATCCCGCGCACGAGCGGCTGGATCGCCCAGTGGCTGGAGATGATCGACGACTCCGAGCAGAAGATCGCGCGGCCGCGGCAGATCTACACCGGCGAGCGCGAGCGGGACTACGTGCCGATCGGCGAACGCTGACATTCCGGTTGCGGCCCTGGGGGGTCGGTAGTAAATTGCAACCATGCGCTACCAGCTCCCCACCGGCACGCGCCTGCTCATCCGCTCGATCGAGCCCGGTGACAAGGACAAGCTCGTCGCCGGGCTGCGTCGCCTGAGCGAAGAGAGCATCCGCAAGCGCTTCCTCGCGGCCAAGCCGCGCTTCACGGGCGCCGAGCTGCGCTACCTGACCGAGGTCGACGGCCTCAACCACATCGCGCTCGTCGCCGTGCTCGAGGACGATCCGGACACGCTGGTCGCCGTGGCCCGCTGCGTCCGGCTGCCCGACCGGCCGGCCACCGCCGAGATGGCGATCGTCGTCGGCGACCCGTGGCAGAACCAGGGTCTCGGCCGCGCACTGGCGACCGCGCTCGCCGACGCGGCGCGCGCCGCCGGCGTCCGCCGCTTCGCCGCCACGATGCTCGGCGACAACGAGGCGGCCCGCCGGCTGATGCGCACGTTCGCCCTCCGCCTCGAGGAAGGGCGCGTGTATGGCGGCGTACGGGAGGTTTTGGTGGAGCTTGCTGCGTAGGTAGGCTCCGCAGGGGGTGCCCTCTAAGCGCTTTCCCGTGTCATCGCCTGCGACGCTACGGCACATGCCGGAGGGCAGCGACGTGCTCGACGCGCTCCCGATCGCCGTCGGCTTCGTGGAAGACGGCGTGCTCGTCTACGTCAATCCGGCGTTCGAGGAGCTGACCGGATGCACCGCGGACGCGATGCTCGGGCGTCCACTGGAATCGCTGCTGCGGCCCCGCGACACCTCGCTGCCGTTCGACGTCACGCGCAGCGAGCTTCCCGACGGAACGCAGGCGATCGTGCTCAGCGAGCGCCGTGCCGGCACCGCCGACGCGGCGATGATCGAGACCGTCCTGGCCGTCGAGCGCGATCGCGCGCAGTCGTACGTCGACGTCGCGGCCGCGCTGCTCGTGATCATGTACGCCGACGGGACGATCAGCCTGCTCAACCGTCACGGGCGCGTCGTGCTCGACGACCCGCGCGGCGAGCTGATCGGCGCGAACTGGATCGACGCCGTGATCCCGGTCGAGGACCGCGCCGACGCACGGCTCGCGCTCGAGCGTCTGGTGGCCGGCGGCGAGGAGGCCGTCGAGCGGTACGAGAGCGAAGTCGTCACGCGCCGCGGCCGGCGCCGCAGCATCGCCTGGCAGGCGACCGCGCTCGCCGACGCCAAGGGCCGCATGGTCGTGGTGCTCTCGGGCCAGGACGTCACCGAGCACGTGCGCGCCGAGCAGGAGCTGCGCCGGCTCGCCTTCTTCGACGCGCTGACCGGCCTCCCGAACCGCTCGCAGTTCGAGTCGCGTGTCCGCGCCGCGGTCACCCGCGCGCGGCGGCGCCAGCGGGCGGTCGCACTGCTGCTCGTCGACCTCGACAACTTCAAGCTCGTCAACGACTCGCTCGGCCACGGCGCCGGCGACCGGCTGCTGCGCCGTGTCGCCGGACGGCTGCGCGGCACCGAGGGCGATCGCGGCCTGCTCGCCCGCCACGGCGGCGACGAGTTCGTGCTCCTGCTCGCCGACCTCCCGCGCGACGGCGCCGAGACGGCGGCGCGCGAGGCGGTCGACCGGCTCGCCGAGCGGCTGTCCAAGCCGTTCACGGTCGCCGGCGCGGAGTTCCATGTCGAGGCGAGCATCGGCATCTCGATCTACCCCGAGGACGCCGACAGCGCCGAGGCGCTGCTCCAGCACGCCGACGTCGCGATGTACCAGAGCAAGGGCCGCGGGCGCGCGGCGGCGACGGTCTACGCGGGCGTGACGCACGACCCGCTCGAGCGCCTGTCGCTGTCCCGGCGGCTGCGGCGCGCGATCGCCCGCAACGAGCTGGCGCTGCACTTCCAGCCGATCGTGTGGACGGCGAGCGGCCGCCTGCACTCGATGGAGGCGCTGCTGCGCTGGGAGGACCCCGACCGCGGGCTCGTGCAGCCCGACCGGTTCATCCCGGCGGCCGAGGAGATGGGCCTGCTCGACCCGATCGGCGCCTGGGTGATCGACGCGCTGGCCGCGCAGATCGGCACCTGGCGCGAGCAGGGGCTCGAGGCCAAGGTGTCGTTCAACGTGTCCCCGCGCGAGCTGCTGCGGCCCGACTTCGCGGCCGAGCTCGGGGAGCGGCTGCGCAGCGCCGGCGTCGACCCCGCGCTGCTGACCATGGAGCTCACCGAGTCGGCCACGCTGCGCGAGCCGGAGCGGATCGGCCCGCTGCTGCGCGACCTGCGCGCGCTCGGGCTCCAGCTGGCGATCGACGACTTCGGCGCCGGCTGGTCGTCGCTGTCGCGGCTGCGGCTGCTGCCGGTGCAGATGCTCAAGATCGACCGCTCGTTCCTGCGCGCGATCCCCGAGGACCCGGAGGCGGGCGCGATCGTGCGCGCGGTGATCGCGCTGTCGGACGCACTCGGGATGACGACCGTCGCCGAGGGCGTCGAGCAGCCGGTGCAGCAGCACTTCCTCGCCGCACAGGGCTGCCCGCTCTCTCAGGGCCGCCTGTTCGGCGACGCACTGCCCCCCGACGCCATGACCGAGCGCCTTCTGTCCGAGCGCGGCTAGTACCGGTCTCCGCAAGGACGCGCGATCGCCGGTGGCCGCCGGCGCCGGCTGACGTCGCGCGGTGATCCGGAGGTGTGCCGGGGCACATGACCGGTCACCGCGTGCCGTCAGGCGGTGATCGGCGGCCGTCGGAACCGTGCGTACTTGTGGAGGCCGGTACTCGCGCCCTCAAGCGCTTCGACCATCCACCCGATGCAGTCTGGATGAGGCCGTACCGGTCCCTCCGTGCCCTGCTCGTGGACGTGCCCCCTGCTCACGGGCGGCTGATCGTGCGCGCGATGGAGGAGGCCGGATGGCGGCTGCGGACCGAGCACGCCGACGGCACCGAGCAGCTGGAGACGGCGCTGCGGGGCCGCGGCTGGGGCGCCGTGCTGTACAGCGGCGAAGGCCCGCAGGCCGTCCCGGCGCGCAAGGCGCTCGAGCTCGTGCGGCTCGCCGACCCGCACCTGCCGTTCCTCGCCGTGTCGCCGTTCGTGCACGCGGGCGACCTCGCCGCGATGGTCCGCGGGCTCGACGGCGCCGCGGCGGTCGTGCCCGACCCGGCGCAGCTGCCGCGCGCGCTCCAGCGGGCCCTCGACTCCACCCGGCTTCGCCGCCGCGTCGGCGGCGCGCACCGGCTGCTGCTCGCCCAGCAGGCGATCACCGACCACGTGGCAGCCGGCCTCGAGCCCCGCGCGCTGGTCGAGCGCGTGCTGGCCACGCTCGGCGAGACGCTCGGCTTCAGCTGCGGCGCCGTCTGGCGCCCATCCGCCGACGGCAACGAGCTGCACTGCGCCGCGACCTGGCACCGGGCCGGCGCGCCCGCCGACGTCGTCGCGCTCGCCGAGGCCACCGGCGAGGCCGTGCTCGCCGCCGGCCAGGGACTGCCCGGCCGCGTGTGGGCGTTCCGGCGGCCGTCGTGGGTCACCGACGCGCAGGTCGGCGCGACCGACCCGCGCGCGACGATGGCGCGCCGCGCGGGACTGATGACCACGGCGGCGTTCCCGATCGCGACCGGCGACCGCTGCGCGGGCGTGTTCGAGTTCTACGCGGCCGGCGTCAACGAGCCCAATCCGGAAGTGTCGGCGATGTTCGGCACCGTCGGCGGCCAGCTCGCGCAGTACCTCGAGCGGCGCTCGCCGCGGCGCTGGCTGGACGCCGCCGAGGCGCCGCTGCTGGCGCTCGACCCGGCCGGCCGCGTGCTGCTCGCCAACCACAACGCCTGCGCGCTCGCAGCCCGCACCGAGGACGAGCTGGTCGGCGCCGAGTGGGTCGACGGCGCGATCGTCGAGGCCGCGCTGGCCGGCGGCGCGGCGGCCGAGCATGCCGTCGACGGCGACCGGCTCGTGCGCTGGCAGCTGACGCCGCTGGTGGAGGGCAACCGCGTGATCGGCACGTGGGCGACGGGCAGCGTGCGCGAGGCGCCGGCCGCCGACTCGGTCGAGGCCCGTCTGCGCCGCGCGCTCGAATCCGACGAGCTGCGCCTGCACTACCAGCCGATCTACGCGCTCAGCAGCGGGGCGCTCGTCGCGCTCGAGGCGCTGCTGCGCTGGGAGGATCCGCAGCGCGGCATGATCTCGCCCGCCGAGTTCATCCCGATCGCCGAGCAGAGCGGGCTGATCGACGCGCTCGGCGACTGGGTCCTGGAGGCGGTGTGCGCCCAGCAGGTCGCCTGGACCGCGCAGGGCCTGGAGCCGCACATCTCATTCAACGTCTCGCCCAGCCAGCTGCGCCGCGGCGACTTCCTCACCCGCGTCCGGGACCGGATCTCGGCACCGGGGGTCGAGCCGCCGCGGCTGACCGTCGAGCTCACCGAGTCCTCGACGCTGGAGGACCCGGCGCTGGCCGAGTCGGTCGTACGCGAGCTCGACGCGCTCGGGCTGGGGGTCGCGCTCGACGACTTCGGCACCGGCTACTCGTCGCTCTCGCGTCTGCGCGAGCTGCCGGTGTCGACGCTGAAGATCGACCGCTCCTTCATGCGCGACGTGCCGGAGCGGCCCGAGGCCGCCGCGGTCGTGACCGCGATCCTGCAGCTCGCCCGCGCACTGGGGCGCACCGCGGTGGCCGAGGGTGTCGAGACCGCGGCGCAGCACGCGTTCCTCACCGCCGAGCAGTGCCCACTCGCACAGGGCTTCTTCCTCGGCGCCCCGGTGCCGCCCGAGGAGATCGCGCGCCCTATCTTGAAGGTATGAGGCTTGCGGTCCTAGTCGCCATGCTCGCCCTCGTCGCCGGGTGTGGCGGGGACGACGAGCAGTCGGCGAGCCCGCCTTCGCTGGCCGACCTCACCGTCACCGTCGACCCCGACGGCAAGGGCGGCAAGGAGGCCAAGACCGTAGACGTGCAGTGCGCGTCGGCCGACGACTCGGAGGCCTGCAAAGCCGTCGCCGGCCTCGAGCCGAAGGTGTTCGAGCCCGTCTCCGGCATGACGGCCTGCACCGAGCAGTACGGCGGCCCCGAGACCGCGACGGTCAAGGGCACGCTGCACGGAAAGCCGATCGATGCGAAGTTCTCGCGTGTGAACGGCTGCGAGATCTCACGCTGGAACCACGCCGCCGAGCTGCTGAAGGCAGCCGGGTGAGCTGGCGGGTCACGGTTCGCATCGGCCCCACGGTGGAGAAGGTGCGAGCGGACACGCTCGACGAGGCACTCGACGCGGTCGAGCTGCACGGGCGGGCGGCGGCGAACACCGAGCGGCGCGGGACGGTCGACACGCGCGTGCGGCGCTACGAGGCCGGCGACCAGGTGGCCGCACGGGTCGAGCTCAGCGGGCGCGGTGTCTTCGTGGGCGTCGACGTGCGCGGCGACGGCGGCGTGCAGGCATGGACCGGCCGGATCCGGCGGCGGCCGCTCGAGCTCGAGGACGGTGAGACGCCGTTCGAGGCCCTCCGCCGCGTCGTCGTTCAGAGCACGAGCGTGGAGCCGTAGCGGCGCAGCCACTTCGCGTGCTCGCGCCAGTCGGGCACGCGTGACTCGAGCAGCGCCCAGAAGCGCGGCGAGTGGTCCATCACCTCGAGGTGGCAGACCTCGTGCTCGATCACGTAGTCGAGCACGTCGACGGGCGCGAGCAGCAGCCGCCAGTTGAACGACATGCCGCCGCTCGACGAGCACGACGCCCAGCGCGTGCGCTGCGAGCGGATGGTCAGGCCGTTGTAGGAGCGTGCCGGCGCGGGCCACGGCGGCGTCGAGCCGCGGGGCGATCTCGGCGCGGGCGGCGCGCCGGTACCAGCGCTCGAGCGCGGCGTTGCGGTCGCGCTCCGGAACCAGCAGCGCGTCGCCGCGCCGGTGCACCCGGGTGCGCCCCGGCTGGGGCACCAGCACCAGCTCGCGGCCGAGAAAGGGGACGGTCCCCGGCGTGCGCTCGACCTCCGCGGCGGCGCGGGCCAGCGCGCGGCGGCGGCGCTCGATCCACGGCGCCAGCTCGCGCACGGCCTCGTCGGCCGCCTTGGCGGGCGCGCGGCGAGGGATCGTCACCAGCACGGCGCCGTCGCTCTCCACGCTCACGCGCACGCGCCGGGCCCGCGGTGAGCGACGCAGGATGTATTCCGTCACCGCTGCCATGATGACCGCCATGGCGGACTGGACCGTCCGGCTCCCCCCAGCGGTGCGCGAGCCCTACGAGGTCTACATCAACGGCGTCCGCCAGCAGCCGGGCGTCGACTACACGGTGCGCGGCCGCGAGCTGGTGTTCGACCGGCCGCTCGCGAAGGAGGGCCGCCTCGGGTTCTGGCGCTGGTTCTGGGGCGCCTGGGGGATCGGGACCTACCGCAAGAACGACCAGATCGACGTGGCCTGGCAGATCGACGGGCAGCCGCGCGTCGCCCAGGGGCTGGAGATCGAGCCGCCCGCGCCGGCCCGCTGATCACTAGGCCGGCACGGCGTCACGCCACGGCGCCATGGTGCGCAGTGCGCTGAGGATCGCCCGCGTCGCGGTGGAGCGGTTGAGCGTGTAGAAGTGGACCCCCGGGGCGCCCTTGGCCAGCAGATCGGCGCACTGGAGCGTCGCGTAGGCGACGCCGAGGTCGGCCACCGCGTCGGGCTGGTCGGCGCGCAGGCCGAGCTCGGTCATCAGCCCGTCGGGGATCGTCGCGCCGCACAGGCTCGTGAAGCGCTTGATCTGCTCGAAGTTGGTGATCGGCATGATCCCCGGGATGATCGGGACCTCGATCCCGATGTCGCGCGCCTTGGCGACGAACTCCCAGTACAGCGCGTTGTCGAAGAACAGCTGCGTGATCAAGAAGCGCGCGCCGGCGTCGACCTTCTCCTTGCAGTAGCGCAGGTCGCTCTCGGCCGACTGCGCATGGATGTGCACCTCGGGGAAGCAGGCCGCGCCGATCGCGAAGTCGTAGTCGCTGCGGATGAGGTCGATCAGCTCGCGCGAGTACTCGAGCCCGCCCTCGGTCGCCGTCCACTCGGTCTCGCCGGGCGGCGGGTCGCCGCGGAGCGCGAGCACGTTCTTGATCCCGGCGTCGCGCATCAGGTCGAGCGTCTGGCGCAGCTCGTCCACGGTGGCGCCGACGCAGGTGAAGTGCGCCATCGCCTCGAGGCCGTGCTCGGCCTTGATCGACGACACGATGTCGACGGTCTTGCGCTTCTGGACGTCGTTGCCGCCCGCGCCGTACGTGACCGACACGAACGTGGGGTTCAGTCGCGACAGCTCGGCCAGCGCGCGGCCGAGGTTGCGCTCCCCCTCGTCGGTCTTCGGCGGGAAGAACTCGAACGAGAACGACGGCTCGGAGCCGCTCGCGAGGCGCTCATCGATCCGCATTGCCCCGGAAGTCTAGGACCAGCGAGCCGGACTGGCGCCATCGTTCGACGCCTCGCCGAGTTGCTCGAGGTGGATCAGCCACGCCCGCGTCTGCGCCAGCAGCCACGCGGCGCTGCCCTCGCCGAACTCGTCCTCGTAGGCCGCCTGCGCGATCTCGAACACCGTCTTCGGACCGTCCGCGAGCGCCGCTTGGACCGTCTCCAGGCGCTCGGCGATGAAGCGGCGGTTGGCCGTGATGTGGCCCGCGACGTCAGTGAACGGACGCCCGTGGCCCGACAGCGCGAGGCGAGCGTCGAGCGGCTCGATCCGGTCGAGCGAGCCGAGGAACTCGCCGACCGGGTCGGGCGTGTAGCCGAGGTCGAAGTACAGCGACACGCGGCCGAGCAGGTGGTCACCGGAGATCAGCAGCCGGCGCTCGGGCTGGTGCAGGCAGATGTGCGACGGCGCGTGCCCGGGCGTCTCGATCACGACCCAGTTGCCGAGGTCGGTCTCCACCGTCGCGCCGTCGGTCAGCTCGCGGTCGATGTGCAGCGTGCCGGCCTGGCCGCTCCCTGCCGCGCGACGCTGCGCGACCCAGCGCTGGAGCGGCCCCTCGGGCACGCCGCTCTGGCGGGCGACCTCGACGCGCCGCTGCAGCGCCTGCTCCGGATCCTCGGCCGCCGCTGTGGCGTGGGCGATGTTCGGGTGCATCCACAGCTCGCAGCCGGCGCGCTCGACGATCGGCGGGGCCTGGCCGCAGTGGTCGATGTGGGCGTGCGTGCAGACGACCAGCCGCACGTGCTCGATCTTCAGTCCCGCCTGATCGAGCGCGCGCTCGAGGTGCTGCATCGAGCCGGGCTCGTGCATGCCGGTGTCGACGAGCACCACCCCGGAGCCGGCAGCCAGCGCCCAGGCGTTGCAGTGCGGGACGCCCGGCCACGGCAGCGGGAGCCGCAGCCGCCACACGCCCGGCAGGACCTTCTCGCCGCGGCCGACCTCGCGGGTGCGAGTGGGCTTGCGCACGCTGCGGCACGCTAACGCTGGCCGCCCCGTGGCTGCCGTAGACGTCGTGAACGACTACTTCGCCGCGCTGTCGCGACGCGACGTGGAGTCGATGGCGGGCTTCTGGGCGCCGGACGGGACGGAGCACATCGCGAGCCAGGTCGACGCCGTCGGCCCGCAGGGCGTCCGCGAGTACTTCTCCGAGCTCTTCACCGCCTTCCCCGACTTCGCGCTGACCGTGCAGACGACCGTCGCCGAGGGCGACAAGGTCGCGGTGCACTGGAAGGCGAGCGCGACGATGACCGGGCCGTTGTGGACCCTGGAGCCGACCGGCGCGCACATCGAGCTCGAGGGGATCGACCTGCTGACCGTCGCGGACGGGCTGATCGTCCGCAACGACGCGGTGCCGGACGGGATGGCGCTGGCGCGCCAGATCGGGCTCGTCCCGCCGGCGGGGTCGACGCTCGAGCAGCGGCTGTTCAGCGCGTTCAACGCCCGCACGAAGGCCTCGCGGAAAGTGGCCGCCAAGAGCGAGCTCGAGCGCGTCGCGGACGGCGTCTGGCTGCTGCGCGGCGGGGTGCCGCGCACGATGAACGTGTATTTCCTCGAGGACGAGGGCGGCGGCGTGACGCTGTTCGACGCCGGGATCCGCCAGATGACGAACGCGGTGGCCGCGGCCGGCGCGTCGCTCGGCGGGATCAACCGGATCGTGCTCGGCCACGCCGACGTCGATCACCGCGGGGTTGCGGCCGGCCTTGGCGTGCCGGTGTTCTGCCACCCCGCCGAGGTTGCGGCGGCCGAGGAGGGCGAGGCGCAGCGCGACTATCACCGCATCGACCAGCTGCGGATCCCGTCGCGCTGGGTCTATCCGCGGCTGCTCGAGTACTGGAACGGCGGTCCGGTCGAGATCGCGGGCACGATCGCCGAGGGCGACGACGTGTCGGGCTTCCGCGTCCTGCACCTGCCCGGTCACGCACCCGGCCTGGTCGGCCTGTTCCGTGAGCGCGACCGGCTCGCTTTGACGACCGACTGCTTCTACGTGGTCGACGTCGACACGTCGCGCCCGCAATCGCCCGCCCCTGCCGTGGATCCGTTCAACCAGGACACCGCGCAGGCGCGCGCATCGATCCGCAAGCTCGCGGCGCTGGACCCGGTCGCCTGCTGGCCCGGCCACCTCGGCCCGCTGACCGGCGACGTCCGCGCGCAGCTCGAGCGCGCGGCCGAAGCGTGATGGCCAAGCGCAAGCTCAAGGCGCCGACGACCGAGTACACGTCCCCGCAGGGCGACGTCCTCGAGCTGCGCGGTTCGATGACGCCGGGCACGCGACGCGAGTACGCCGACACGCTCGGCGGCTCGCCGCTCTCGCGGGAGGACGCCTGGCACCGCGCTGTGGAGTTCCTGTTCGAGCGGCTCGCCGTGTCGTGGGCGGTCGCCGGCACCGATCCGCTGACGCGTCAGAAGGACCTGCTCGCCCGCTTCCGGGTCGCGTCACAGGCCGAGCGCGCGTGGATCCGCGACGTGCTGCGCGAGCACCTCGCCGAGCACTTCCCGGAGCTGGCGGCACCGTGAGCCTGGACCCACGCGCGTTCGCGGCGCTGCTGTGCGACTACTGCCTGCAGGTACGCGCCGGCCACCAGGTGCTGGTGCAGTCGACGACGCTGGCGGCGCCGTTGCTGCTCGCGTTGCAGCGCGAGGTGATGGAGCGCGAGGCGTGGCCGCTCCTGCGTGCTTCGCTGCCCGAGCAGGAGGTCGCGTTCTGGCAGGCGGCCCGGGACATGCACGTCGACACCGTGCCGTCGTCCGACATCGCCGAGGCGGAGGCGATCGACGCGCTGCTGCGCATCGACGCGCCGCACAACACGCGGGCGCTGGCGGGCGTCGACCCGGCGCTGATGACCCGGGCCGCTCTCGCGCGGGCGTCGTTGCGCGAGGTCCTGCTGTCGCGGCGGTGGTGCGGCACGTTGTGGCCGACGCCGGCGGGCGCCCAGCAGGCGGGGATGTCGACCTCGGACTTCGCGGCGTTCGTGGAGCGCGCGCTGTTCCTCGACCGCGACGACCCGATCGCCGCCTGGGGAGAGCTCAGCGCGTTGCAGGAGGCGATGATCTCGCGGCTGTCCGCGGCGTCCGAGATCCATATCGAGGCCGAGGGGACCGACCTCACGCTGTCGGTGGCCGGTCGTGGGTGGGTCAACTCCGACGGCAAGCGCAACATGCCGTCGGGCGAGGTCTTCACCGGGCCGGTGGAGACGTCGGCCGAGGGGCACATCCGCTTCGACATCCCGTCGTCGCCGCGCGGGGTCGAGGTCGCCGGGATCGACCTCGAGTTCCGCGAGGGCCGTGTGGTGTCAGCGCGCGCCGAACGCGGCGACGAGGTGCTCCAGGCGATGCTCGACACCGACGACGGCGCGCGCGTTCTGGGGGAGCTCGGGATCGGCACCAACCCCGGCGTCGACCGGCCGATCGGCTCGATCATGGTCGACGAGAAGATCGGCGGCACGGTGCACCTGGCGATCGGCCGGTCGTATCCGGAGACCGGCGGGACCAACGTCTCCGCGATCCACTGGGACATGATCTGCGACCTGCGCCGGGGCGGGTCTCTGACCGCCGACGGCGTGCCCGTCGTGGTCGACGGCGCGGTCGTTCACAGCGACTGAGGGAAGCGGAAGACGCGGTCGGGGTCGTAGGCGGCCTTGACCTGTTGCAGCCTCGGCAGGTTTTCGCGGTGATACGCCGTCAGCGCGCCTTCGAGGGCCGGGTCCGGGAAGTTCGGGTACACGCCGCCGCTCCCATGTCCCCGCGTCTCGTGCCACACGTGGCGCAGCCAGTCCGGCGGCCCGGTCATCTTCAGCAGGAAGCGTTCGTCCCGGTGCGCGAACGCTGTGTCCTGTGTCTCTGGGCGGTTGTACGCCCCTTGCCATGGGGAGAAGTCCAGCTCTCCTTCGCGTGCTGCTGCGAGCGCTTGAACAGCGCTTGTCGGGAGGGGTTGGCGGAAGAACTCGGACTTGCTGTCCTCTTCATCCGGGGCGCCGGCGGGGCCGTTGTCCGCGAGCCATTGCTTGGCCTCGCGGTACGGCATCTCCACCCGCACGACATCTGGGGCGTCGCGAGGCGGTCCAGCGGACCGGCGCCGAAGAGGTGCACCGCGTCCGGGTGCACGATCAGCGAGGCGGCGAGGTCCTCGGAGGCGTCGGGCGACCATTCCTGCCACTCGCTGATCAGCGCCGCCGCCTCGGCGCGCGGCCAGCTCAGGCGGAAGCACTCGATCGACGCCGGCGCCTCGACGGTTCTGAGCTTCAGTCGCGTCACCACGCCGAACTGGCCGCCACCGGACCCGCGCAGCGCCCAGAACAGGTCCGGCTCCCGCTGCTCGTCGGTCTCCACGACGCGCCCGTCGGCCAGCACGACCTGCGCCCCGACCATCTGGTCGCACGTCAGCCCGTACCGGCGCCCGAGGATCCCGAGCCCACCGCCGAGCGCCAACCCCGCGATCCCCACGTCCGGCCCGCACCCGGCGGCAATCGTCCGCCCGTGCACCGCGAGCGCGTCATAGACCGGGCCGAGCTGCGCGCCGGCGCCGATCGTCGCGATGTCTCCGTCGAGCTCGACGTCGTGGAGGGGCTCGACGTCGATCAGCAATCCCGTCGTCGACGAGCGGCCGGCGAAGCAGTGTCCACCGCTCCGCACCGCGATCTCGAGCCCGCGTTCGCGACCCTCCGCGATCGCCGCGCCAACCTCCTCCGCGCTCGCACACTTCCTCGTCGTCGCCGGCGTGATGTGCCTGAACCGCGGCAGCGCCTCCATCGTCTACACCGTAACTGCGGCATCGAGGGGGGCGAGTTTCGGTTGGTGTCGGCTAACCCTCGGTATGCGAGGGAAATCCGACACCGATGCGCTCGTGGCGCGCCAATACGGGGTGATCAGTCGTCGCCAGCTGATCGCCCTCGGCCTCGGCCAGCACGCCATCGATCGACGCCTCCATGCGGGTCGACTCCACGCCGTCCACCGCGGCGTGTACGCCGTCGGGCACGGAGCACTGACACGTGATGGGCACTGGATGGCGGCGGTGTTGGCGTGCGGGGACGGTGCGGCGCTGAGTCATCACACGGCCGCGGCCGCGTGGGACCTGCGCCGCGCCGGCACGACGATCCATGTCACGATCCCGGGCCGCGCGGGGCGCAAGGCACCGCAAGGCGTGCGGCTGCACCGCAGCCCGACGCTCACCGCGGCGCAGGTTGGGCACTACCGGGGCATGCCGGTCACGACCGTGGCGCGGACGATCATCGACCTCTCGAGAACGCTCAGCGAGGACGATCTCGAAACGGACTCGTGGATCGCGCTGATGACAGCGGCCTCGTGGACTTCCGCGACCTGCGAGCCGCCAGATCCGCCTCCCTACGAGCGGTGTTGCGCGCCTACGACCCGGCCCCGACGCGCAGCGACTGGAGCGCAGATTCCTCAAGCTGTGCCGCGGCATGGCATCCCCGGCCCGAGGTGAACGCGTACATCGACGGGATATTTCGTCGACTTCGTCTGGCGAGACCGAAAGCTGATCGTCGAGGTCGACGGCTACGAGTACCACCGCTCCCGGAGCAGCTTCGAGCTCGACCGCGAGCGAGACGTCGAACTGAGCACGCAAGGGGTGGCGGGTGATGTCGCTTCACGTGGCGGCAGCTCGAGACGCGCGAGGCCTGGGTGGCGGCCGCCGTGCGAACCGGCGCGCGGGCGTTCGCGGAGTAGTACAAACCCGCGCCGGGAGATTCGCCGGGGAAACGCCGACTTGCAGGGAGTCGAGAAGATGCAACGGGTGCTCGGGCCGCTGGTGGTGGTGGTTGCGCTTCTGATTGCGTGGCCGGCCGCCGCGCGCGCGAACGGGTGGGTCTGTGAGGCGAGCGCGCTGCGGGCGCAGGTGCTCACCGCGCCGGCGATCGAGCCGGCGACCGCGAACCGCGGCGCGGGGGACTGCAAGCAGGCGGCGGGCGGCGGCGGGGTCACTCCCGCGCTCCCGATCGGCGTCAGAGCGACCGCGCTGACGGCGACGACGGTGCTCGACGGGCCGGTCGCGCCGACGTCGGACCAGATCGCCCGCTCGAACGGCATCGTGAGCGGCGTCGCGATCTCGTCGCTGCCCGGGCTCCCGATCGCCCTCCCGCAGCCGGACTTCAGCGACGTCGATGCGATCAGCGTCCCCGGTGTCGGCACCATCGACCTCAGGCCCGCGCTGCAGGCCCTGATCCAGCCGCGCGCGCTGCCGAACGTGGACCTCCTCAGCGTCGGCGCGGCCGAATCGGAGGCCAGCGCCCAGTGCGTGAGCGGCGTCCCGCGCTTCCGCGGAACGTCTTCGCTCACGACGGTCAAGGTCAACGGCGTCGAGATCGGGCTCGACGGCGCCACGACCGAGGCCGTGAAGCTGATCGACTCGCAGAGCATCGACCCGTCCGACATCGACGTCTCGAAGATCGTCCGCCCGCCGGGCGTCAGCCTCGCCGCGCTGCAGGCCGCGCTGCAGCCGATCCTCGACCAGCTGCCCGACATCGCGGTGCCGGCCACGGTCGCGCGGATCCGCCTGACGCCGAACGAGCGCGTCGAGAGCGGCGCGCGGCTGAGCCAGCGCGCGCTGCACGCGGTGATCACGATCGCCGGCCAGCAGCTCGCCGACGCGGTCGTCGGCGAGTCCACGGTCGGCACCGACGGCGTGAGCTGTGGCGGCGTCGCCGACCTCGCGCTGCAGTGCCAGACCCGCAAGCTCGTGCTGATCGACGTCTTCGAGCAGGGCCACCGCGTCCGGCTCCTCGGCGCCGCCGATCGCAAGTACGTCGGCAAGCGCATCCGCATCCGGCTGATGGCGACGCGAAGGACGGTCGCCCGACCCCGCGTGCGCAGAGACGGCACGTTCCGCGCCACCGCACCGCTCCCCGACGAGAAGATCCGCGACACCAGCAAGGCCCGCTACGAGGCGAGCCGCGGCAAGGAGCGCTCGATGCGGCTCAAGCTCCACCGGCGGATGCTCGTGAAGAGCATGCGCAGCCGCCACGGGAAGATCACGATCGCCGGCCAGGTGGTGCAGCCGCTCGCCGCGCCGGTGAGGAAGATCGTCGTCAAGCGCCGCGTGAGCTGCCGCGACTGGAAGGTCGTCAAGCGCTTCAAGCCCCGCTCGGACGGCACGTTCACCGTGAAGGTCCCGGCGCCGCGCAGCGGGTTCGCCGCCGCGTACCGGATGACGACGCGCGTGAAGCACTTCGCCTACCGCACGAAGACCTACCCGACGTTCACGCTGCCGAGATACGTCGACCTGGGCTGAGTGGGGCCAGCCTCACCGGCCGCGCGGGGGACAACCGGGTTGGCTGTGCGGGCACCGAAAGACGACACTGACGCCATGGCTGCGACGGCCACAGCGAGCACCCCTGCGCCGAGGACCGCGTCTCGGCTGCGGCGGTTCGGCGCCGACGCGCTGTATGTGCTGCTGGGCCTGATCGCTTCGATCGTCGCCTTCACCGTCTGGATCACCGCGGTGTCGCTGTCGCTCTCGTTGATCATCCTGATCATCGGGCTGCCGATCGTCCTGCTCTCGTTCGCGGTGTTCCGGGGGATGTGCAACGTCGAGCGCCGGCGCGCCGCACTCGTGCTCGGCGAACCGATCGACTCGAGCTACCGGCCGCTCCCTCCCGTCACCAGGTTCTTCCAGCGCCTGCGGGTCGTCTGCACCGATCCCCAGACCTGGAAGGACACCGTCTACCTGTTCGTGCTGAGCGTCGTCGGGCTGACGTGGGGGACGATCTGGCTCGTCCTGTGGGGCTACGCGCTGGGGAGCCTCACGCTGCCCGCCTGGTGGTGGGCGCTGCCCGACGACGCGATGTACCTGTGGTTCCACGTCGACACCTGGCAGGAGAACGCCGCCGCCGTCGCCATCGGGCTCGTCCTGATCCCGGTCTCGATCTACGCGCAGCGCGGCCTCGCGCTGAGCCAGGCGCACATCGCCCGCTGGATGCTCTCGCCGAGCCTGGCCGAGCGCGTCGAGCGCCTGAAGGAGACGCGCTCGGGAGCGGTTGACGTCGCCGCCGCCGAGCTGCAGCGGATCGAGCGCGACCTGCACGACGGCGCGCAGGCGCGGCTGGTCGCCCTGGCCATGGACCTCGGCATGGCCGAGGAGCGCTTCGACCGCGACCCCGAGAGCGCGCGCGAGCTCGTCGGCGAGGCGCGCGAGGAGGCCAAGCGCGCGCTCGCCGAGCTGCGCGACCTCGCCCGCGGCATCCGCCCCGGCCTGCTCGAGGAGCGCGGGCTCGAGGCCGCGATCGCCGCGCTCGCGGCGCGCAGCCCGGTCCCGGCACGCGCGACCGTCGACGTGGGCCGCCGGCCGCCGGCGAACGTCGAGTCCGCCGCCTGGTTCGTCGTGTCCGAGGCGCTGGCGAACACCGCCAAGCACAGCGGCGCCCGGCGTGCGACCGTGTGGGTCACGTTGCGCAACCAGAGCCTGCACGTCGAGGTCTTCGACGACGGCCGGGGTGGCGCCGACGCCGGCGGCGCCGGGCTCCGGGGCCTCGCCCAGCGCGTCGCGGCGCTCGATGGATCGCTCGAAGTCAACAGCCCGCCCGGCGGGCCGACCGTGGTGCGAGCGGTCCTTCCGTGCGGGTAGTCATCGCCGAGGACCTGGCGCTGCTGCGCGACGGCCTCGAACGGCTGCTGCGCGACAGCGGCTTCGACGTCGTCGCCGCGGTCGCCGACGGCGACGCGCTGCTCACCGCCGTCGAGGAGACCGTTCCCGACGTCGCGATCGTCGACGTGCGCCTCCCGCCCGCGTTCCGCGACGAGGGCGTGCGCGCCGCGCTCGAGCTGCGCCGCCGGCGCGCCCGGCTTCCCGGTGCTGATCCTCTCCCAGTACGTCGAGCAGACGTACGCGTCCGAGCTGCTCGCCGACGGCACCGGCGGCGTCGGCTATCTGCTCAAGGACCGCGTGTCCGACGTGCGCGACTTCGTCGAGGCGGTTCGCCGCGTCGCCGGCGGCGGCATGGCGCTCGACCCGGAGGCCGTCTCCCAGCTCGTCGCCGGACACGACGAGGCGGGCCCGCTCTCCCAGCTCAGCACGCGCGAGCGCGCCGTGCTGGCGCTGATGGCCGAGGGCCGGACCAACCACGGCATCGCCGACGAGCTCGAGATCACGCCGAGCGGCGTGGAGAAGCACGTCGCGAGCATCTTCGCCAAGCTCGGCCTGCCGCCCGCCGAGAGCGCGCACCGGCGCGTGCTGGCGGTCGTGACCTGGCTAGGCGGTTAGGACCAGCGGCCGCCCGTCGGTGACGACGATCGTGTGCTCGGTGTGGGCGGCGAGCGCCCCGTCGGCCGTCTTGATCGTCCAGCCGTCGCCGCCCTCGACGATCTCCGGGCCACCGGCGCCGAGGATCGGCTCGATCGTGATGACCAGGCCCGCGCTCAGGCGCGTGTCGTCGGCGAGATCGGGAGCGTTGGGGACCGACGGCTCCTCGTGGATCGTGCGGCCGATCCCGTGGCCGCCGAGCCCGTCGAGGACGGAGACGCCGCGCGCCGCGGCCTCGCCGGAGATGGCGGCGCTGACGTCGCGGACGCGCGCGCCGGAGACCGCGAGCGGCAGCGCGCGGCGGAGGGCGGCGTCGGCCGCCGAGACGAGCCGGCGGGCGGCGGGCGAGGCCGGCCCGCAGAGGACGGTGACGCAGGCGTCGGCGTAGAAGCCGTCGAGCTCGGCGGTCACGTCGAGCTTGACGACGTCGCCGCGGCGCAGCCGGCGCGGGCCGGGGACGCCGTGCACCGCCGCGTCGTTGACGCTGATGAACACCTCCGACGGAGCGCCGTAGACGAGCTTCGGCGCCGACCGCGCGCCGTGGCGCGCGAACACCCGCCCAGCCACGCGATCGAGCTCCAATGTCGTCACCCCCGGCTGCACACGACGGCGCAGCTCGCGCAGCACTTCGGCCACCAGCTGGCCCGCGCGGCGTAGGCCCTCCAGCTCGGCTTCGGTCTCGATCGACATCGTGGACATATTGTCCACGGTCGCGGGTGTGTACCGTGCGTCGCGATGATGCGCCGGACGAAGATCGTCGCCACGATCGGCCCTGCCTCGCGCGACCCCGAGGTGCTCGTCCGCATGGTCGACGCCGGCATGGACGTCGCCCGCCTGAACTTCTCCCACGGCAGCGCCGAGGAGCACGCCGAGACCGCGCGGCTCGTGCGCGAGGCGGCGGGCCGCGCCGGGCGCCAGGTGGCGATCCTGCAGGACCTGCCGGGCCCGAAGCTGCGCATCGGCCCGCTCGTCGACGGCATCGCCGAGCTCAAGCCCGGCGACAACCTCACGTTCGTCTGCGGCAGCAACGGCTTCGAGGGCGACGCGAAGCGGATGTCGATCACCTGGGCCGGGCTGGCCGCCAGCGTCGACACCGGCGAGATCATCTACCTCGCCGACGGCGCGGTGCGCCTGCGCGTGGTGACCACGCGGCCGGGCGACGGCGAGATCGACGCCGAGGTCGAGATCGGCGGCGCGGTCGCCTCGCGCCAGGGCCTGAACATCCCGGGCGAGGCGGCGTCGCTGCCCTCGGTCCCCGAGGAGGACCTCGACCACGTCCAGACCGGCGAGAAGATCGGCGTCGACCTCGTCGCGCTCTCGTTCGTCCGCCGCGCCGAGGACATCACGTTCCTGCGCAAGCACACCCGACTGCCGCTGATCGCCAAGATCGAGAAGCCGCAGGCGGTGCAGCGCGCGGAGGAGATCGTCCGCGCCGCCGACTGCGTGATGGTCGCCCGCGGCGACCTCGGGATCGAGCTGCAGATCCAGGAGGTCCCGATCGTGCAGAAGCAGGTGATCGCGCTGGCCGGCGCGCTCGCCCGCCCGTCGATCACCGCGACGCAGATGCTCGACTCGATGGTCCGCTCCCCGCGCCCGACGCGCGCCGAGGTGACCGACGTCGCCAACGCGATCCTCGACGGCACCGACGCGGTGATGCTCTCGCAGGAGAGCGCGGTCGGGCAGTTCCCGGTCGAGGCGGTCGCGATGCTGGCGTCGATCGCCGAGCGGACCGAGCTGACCGCGCCGTACGGCGACTGGAACGAGCGGCGCGTGCGGCGCGACCGGCGCGACCCGGCGTACACGCTCGCCTACACCGCCACCCGTGCCGCGCACGAGCTCGGCCTCGCCGCGCTCGTGTGCCCGACGCTGAGCGGCCGCTAGCGCGCGGCTGATCTCCGCGCACCGGCCGACGGTGCCGATCTACGCGCTCTCACCCGGCCGCGAGACCGTCCGCCGCTGCGGGCTGATGTGGGGCGTGCAGGCCGCGTCGATGCGCCGCTACGAGGTGACCGAGGAGCTGATCGCGGCCGCCGTCGCGCGCGTGGTCGAGCTCGGCTGGGTGAAGAAGGGCGAGCGCGTCGGCGTCACCGCCGGGCTGCCGTCCGGAAAACCGGGAACCACCTCGCTGCTGCAGATCCAGGAAGCCTGACCGCACCCCTGCGGGGCACGGAGCTCGTCCGCCGCGAGATCAGCTCCGGGCGTAGAACCGCGCCTCTTCGACGCCGAGCTCGGTCACGGGCTCGTCGCCGTACATCCACTCGCGCGCGATCCGGTGCCAGTTCGCGCACGCCCCGAGCTGCGACAGCACGGCCAGCGTGAGCAGCTCGACCCGGCGGCCGAACAGGTGGTCGGCCGGCAGCGTCTCGTGACGCATCTGCCCGAAGTGCGACGAGCGCGGGTCCGACATCTCGATCATCACCTCGGTCGCGATCTCGGGCTGCAGGTGCACCTCCTCGTCGAGCACGTACCACCACGTGGCGTCGAGGAACTGGGCGAGCAGCTTGTCGGGCCGGAAGCGGTCGGGCTCGCGCAGGAAGCCCGTCTTGCTGAAGATCTCGTGCAGCCGTTCGCCGTCGCCCTCGTGGCCGGCGCGCTGGCAGGCGAGCTCGATCTCGATCAGCTCGGCCGGCATCACCTTGAACAGCCCGAAGTCGAGGAACGCGACCGACCCGTCGGGACGCAGCAGGAAGTTGCCCGGGTGCGGGTCGCCGGAGAACTGCCGGTGCCGGTACATGCACCCGAAGAAGAAGCGGAAGATGGTCTCGCCGACGCGGTTGCGCGTCTCCTGGTCGAGCTCCTTGATCGCGTCGAACCCGAGGCCCGTGACGTACTCGGTGACGAGCACCTTCTCGCGCGACAGCGACGAGACCACCTCGGGCACCGATGATGAACGGGTGGCCGCGGAAGATCCGGGCCAGCGTGCGCTGGTTCTGCGCCTCGAGCTCGTAGTCGAGCTCGTCGCCGATCCGCGTGCGGATCTCGTCGGCGGTGCTCTTGACGTCGAGCCCCGGCGCGATCCGCTTCATCAGCCGCAGGATGATCCCGAGGTTCTGCATGTCGGCGCGGACCGCCTGCGGCGACGCCCGGGTACTGCACCTTGACCGCGACGTCGCGCCCGTCGTGCAGCCGCGCGCGGTAGACCTGCCCGATCGAGGCGGCGGCGACCGGCTCGGTCTCGAACGCGTCGAAGACGTCCTCGATCGACTCGCCGAGCTCGGACTCGATCACCTTGCGCATGTCGGTGAAGCGGACCTTCGGCGCGGCGTCGCGCAGCTCGCCGAGCTTGCGCTGGAACTCCTCGCGGTGCTCCTCCGGGACGAGCCCGACGTCGAGGAAGCTCATCACCTGCCCGAGCTTCATCGCCGCGCCCTTCATCGTCCCGAGCGCGGCCACGATCTGCTCGGCCGCCTCGAGGTTGCGGCGCTCGAGCGCGGCCTGCTTGCCCTCCTCGCCGCGGCCGATGTTCGCCGCACGGGTGCCGAGATGGCGTGCCGCCTGGCCCGCGGCGAGACCGGACACCCGGGCGGTGCGCGCGATGCGCGACGTCGGGATCCGGTCCTTGGCCATATACGGGGTCGCCGTCGGCGTCGCCGCTGGCGGCGCGGCCGTCGGCGTCGCGGTCGCCTGCGGCGTCACGGTCGGCGTCGGCGTGGCGGTCGCGGTCGGCGTCGGAGTGGCCGTGGGCGTCGCCTGATCGTCCGCCGGCGTGGCCGTCGGCGTCGCGGTGGGGGTGGACCGCGACCCGAAGAACGTCGTGCGCCCGCTGTCCTTCGTCGCCGGGCCGCCGAACACGAGCTCGGACCCGGTGAGGAACACCACCGCGACGACGAACGCCACGGCGCCGGTCGCGAGCGCGATCTTCCAGTGGTGGCGTGCCCGCGTGGTCGCGCGCAGGCCGTATGGGTCGTCCGTGCGCGTCTCGGGCTCGACGAGGTCGCGCTCGGCCGGCGGCAGCGGGTCGAAGCGCTCGGTGGCCGGCTCGTACGCCTCCGGCGACCGCACGGCCGCCCCTGTGGCGCTGCGGCGCGTCACCCGCGGCGTCACCGCGGTGATCTTCTCGGCTGGTCGGCGCAGCGCCTCCGATGTCAGCGCGACGATCACCGGCGTCATCGCCGTCGCGATCAGCGTGCCTCGCTGCCAGAAGAGCGGGACGACGACGGCGGCCGCCACGGCAGCCGCCGACGAGATCACCAGCGTCTGGATGGAGATGCCGCTTTTCTTCTCCATCCGTCTTGTTCTAGCGGGTGACTCTGGAGCCGGGCACGATGTCGTCGCGACCGTCGGGCCAGCGCACCCACGCTTTGTGGCCGCCGTCGTAGTCGTCGCCGAGCAGGATCAGCGTCGCCGGCTCGCCCAGCGCCGTGCAGTCCTCGGAGCCCTCGTCGTCGAGCCCGCGCCAGATCCGCACGAAGCGGTTGGACTCGAGCTCCTCGGCCACCGTGGTGGGGTCGGTGTGCCCGGGCCGGATCGTCGTCTCGGGCGGGAGCTGGAGCAGCACGTCCATGATCGAGCGCTTGAGGTCGGCGTAGCTGGTGCTGCCGGGCGCGCGGACGCCGCCGACCGAGCCCTTGAACAGCGTGTCGCCGGTGAACACGTTGCCGTCGACGAGCAGCGACAGCATCCCCGCCGTGTGCCCGGGCGTGTGCAGCGGCCGCACCGTCAGGCCGCCGATGACGATCTCCTCGTCCGGCCTTCATCTCGCCGGTGGTGCCGGGGACGCGTTCCTCGGCGTGGGCGAGCACCGCCGCGTCGGGCCAGCGCTCGAGGATCTCGCCGAGCTCGGCGACGTGATCGTGGTGATGGTGGGTGAGCAGCACGTGCGTGACGGTCAGGCCGAGCTCGTCGGCCTTCTCCAGCAGCGGCGCGACCGGGCCCCCGGCATCGACGATGAACGCGTCGCCGCCCGGCTCAGCCGCGACCAGATACGTGTTGGAGAGCCAGTCCTGGCTCATCGAGCGTTCGACGATCATCAGCCGGAGGGTACGCTGCGGCCGTGGAACTCATCCATACCTGCTACCGCATCGGCGACATCGACCGCAGCGTCGCCTTCTACGAGGCGCTCGGCTTCGAGGAGCGCCGGCGCGCGCCGATCCGCGACGAGGCGATCAACGTCTTCATGGGCCTGCCCGGCGACGGCGACCGGCTCGAGCTCACCTACAACCACGGCGTCGACTCGTACGAGCTCGGCACCGGCTACAACCACATCGCGCTGACCGTCGACGACCTCGACGGCACGCTCGAGAACCTCAGCGGGAAGGGCATCGAGCCCGAGAAGCCGCCGTACCGCGTGCGCGAGGGCGGATCGCGGATCTGCTTCGTCCGCGACCCGGACGGCTACCGCATCGAGCTGATCGAGAAGCGGATGTAACCCGCGCCCCGCCCGCGGCGCTTCCGTGGCGCCGCGCCGTGAAACGGCGTTCGTCGGGCAGCGGCCGCGTGGCCGCGGGAGTTCACGGGTACGCTTCGAGACCGTGGACGAGAACCGACTCGCGGTGGTTGACCTCGGGTCGAACTCGTTCCGGCTGGTCGTCTTCACGTGGGTCGAGGACTCGTGGTTCGCGGCACTCGGACGAGATCCACGAGACCGTCCGCATCGGCGAAGGCCTCGAGGAGACCGGCGTGCTCGCCAAGGAGCCGATGGAGCGGGCGCTCGAGACCGTCGACCTGTACGCGCACTTCTGCCGCGCCACCGGGATCGACGACGTCGTCGCGGTCGCGACGTCGGCGATCCGCGACGCCGGCAACCGCGACGAGTTCCTCGAGCGCGCGCAGCGCTCGACGTGCGAGGTGCTGAGCACGGAGGAGGAGGCGTTCTACGGCTATCTGGCGGCCGTGAACTCGACGACGCTGACCGACGGGGTCGCGCTCGACATCGGCGGCGGCTCGATGCAGCTCACGCTGGTGCGCGACCGCGAGGGGCGCGACATGCGCTCGTGGCCGTTCGGCGCCGTGCGCATGACCGAGCGCTTCCTGGCGCGCGAGTCCGTCAAGCCCAAGCACATCAAGGCGCTGCGCGAGCACGTCGGCGCCGCCCTCGACGACGTGCCGTGGCTCGCCAAAGGCGGCGACCTCGCCGGTATCGGCGGCACGGTACGCAACCTCGGCACCGCGGCGATGCTGCGCGAGGAGCTGCCGGCGTTCGGCGTCCAGGGCTACCCGCTGCGCAAGAAGCTCCTCGACGACATGATCGACGACCTCGCCGAGATGACCCCGGCCGAGCGCGGCAAGGTGCCCGGCATCAAGCCCGAGCGCGGCGACCTGATCCTGGCCGGCGCGCTGGTCGTCCAGACGGTGATGGAGGCGGGCGGGTTCGACACGCTGGAGGTCACCGAGGCGGGCCTGCGCGAGGGCGTGTTCCTGAGCCGCCTGCTCAACCACCGCGACCCGCCGCTGTTCAACAACGTGCGCCGCGCCTCGGTGCGCAACCTCGCCGCCGAGTACGACCAGGACAACGCGCACACCAACCACGTCGCCGAGCTCGCGCTGACGATGTGGGACGCGCTGGGGAGCAGACGACCCGGTCGAGCGCGAGCTGCTGTGGGCGGCGGCGATGCTGCACGACATCGGCATGTCGATCGACTACGACGACCACCACAAGCACTCGCGTTACCTGATCCTCAACGCCGGCCTGCCGGGCTTCTCCCCGCGCGAGACCGCGCTGATCGGCCAGATGGCGCGGTATCCACCGCAAGGGCAACCCGCGGCTGGGGCCGTTCTCGGCGCTGGGCGAGGACGGCGACGAGGAGCTGCTCACGCGCTGCTCGGCCGTGCTGCGGGTCGCCGAGCAGCTCGAGCGCTCGCGCGATCAGGCCGTCGACAGCGTCCGCGTGGAGGTCGACAACGGCCGCGTCGAGCTGCGGCTGCAGGCGCACGAGGACGTCGCGATCGCGCGCTGGGCCGCGATGAACGAGGCCGAAGTCTTCAAGCTGGCGTTCGGGCGCGAGCTCGAGATCAGCGTGGGCCCGAAGGCTCGGACGTCGGCGCGATAGTCACGAGCTCGCGCTCGGACACCGCCTCGACGACCTCCTCCTCGGCCTCTTCCTTGCCGCTGTCGGGCTCCGCGTCGCACGTGACGCGCATCATCCCGGTGGCGACCTGGGCGTCACCCACGACGACGAGGCCGCAGATCACGTCGCCCTCCTCCCAGCCGATCCGCTCGAGATCGAACCAGGACAGGTGGACCTGATTGGCCTTGCCGCCCCACGGACAGCTCTTGTCGTGGGCCTCCTTGGCCTTGCAGACGGCCTCCATGTTCTTGGCGGACGCGTCGACGTTGCTCACGGTTCCAAAGAGTACCCCGGGGTTGAGGCGCCAATCGGGGTCGAGGGCCGTCTTGGCGGCGCGGAGGGCCGCGCGCGAACGGCTCGGGACGCTGTGCGTCGTACCAGCGGCGGTGCTCGCGGCCGACCGCGTGGTGGTGGGTGATGGTGCCGCCGGCGGCGGCCACGGCATCCGACACCGCGGTCTTGACGTCCGCCCACTGCGCCTCCTCGTCGCCGCGCCGTGCCGGCGCCAGCACGGTGAAGTAGGGCGCCGCGCCGTCGGGGTAGGCGTGGGTGATGCGGCACGTCACGTCCGGGACCGCCGCGCGCACGCTCTCGATCAGCGCCGGAAGCCGGTCCCACGTCGCCGCGGTCTCGTACGTCTCGGCGAACACGCCCATCGTGACGAGCGTGTCGCGCAGGTAGGGCGCGCGCAGGAACGCCTCGCGCCAGCCGCCGCTGCCACCCTCGCTGAGATCCGGGCAGAGGCGCCGGACAGCCTCCACGGCCGACAGGTCGCCCTCGAAGCCGAGCAGAGCAGGCGAGCGTCCGCTCGCCGGCGAACGTCAGCGCGCGCCTCGCGCGTCCTCGATCAGCCGGCAGTTGGACGGCCGCATGCCCGCCCTGGACGATCGTCGCGGATCAGCTCGAGCCCGGCGGCGAAGTCGTCGAGCTCCACGCCGCGCGCTCCAGCGCGGCTCGTCGGCGCGCGGCGGATCCGCACCCACGCCTCGGTGATCACCGCGAGCGTGCCCTCGGAGCCGAGCAGCAGCCGGTCGGGCGACGGACCGGCGCCGGAGGCGGGCAGCCGCCGCGACTCCCACACGTCGCCCCGCAGCGTCACCGCGCGGACCGACTCGACGAGGTCGTCGATGTGCGTCGGGCCGGTCGCGAAATGGCCGGCGGCGCGGGTGGCGATCCAGCCGCCGAGCGTCGAGCGCTCGAACGACTGCGGGTAGAAGCGCAGCGTCATCCCATGCTCGGCGAGCTGCTCCTCGATCCGCGGGCCGGTCGCGCCGGCCTGGATGCGGGCGGCCAGCGAGACGGGGTCGACCTCGAGGACGCGGTCGAGCCGCTGGAGGTCGATCGACATCGCGCCGTCGTGGTGCGGCCCGCGGACCGGGTCGACGCCGCCGACCACGCTCGTGCCCCCGCCGTACGGGGTGACCGACAGGTTCGTGGCGTCTGCGCGCTCGAGAGCGCGCAGGAGCTCGGCCTCGTCGGCGGGGTGCTCGATGACGTCGGGCAGGTGCGCGGAAGTCGCCGCGCATGCCGCGCACGACGTCGAGGTACGACCGCGCCGTGCGCGTGCAGCGCGCGGTCGTGGTCGAGTCGACGCGAGCGGCGCCGGGCGCTCCAGCTCGGCGGACCCGAAGCCGAGGTGCGCGACGAGCGCCGGCGCTCCCTCCCCCAGCACGTCACCTTCGTTCCCCCAGGGGGCGGCCCAGTGCCGCGGCGCCTCATTACCCTCCTCGCTGTTGACCTTCCCGCCCGGCATCCTCGCGCGTGGCCCCTGGCAGCGGGGCCAGGTCGCCGTGCAATGGCGCGACGACTCGTTCGAGGCCGCCCCCGAGCAGCTCGCCGACGCCGATCGTGCGATCGCCGCGCTCGAGGACCGCGGGTCGCCCGCGCATGACGGGCTCGCGGCGCGGCTGTCGGCGTTCGAGGCCGCCGACGACGAGCTGCGCATGAGCTGCAGCCGATGCGCTGGGCGGTCCGGCTCGGGCGGGACGCGGCCGCCGCGCTGTCGGTGCTGTGCGTGGCGCGCGACGCGGACGGGCGCTGGCTGGCCGGACGGCGCGCGCCGTGGGTCGCGACCTGGGCCGGGCGCTGGGCGCTCGGCGCGGGCGGCTCGGTCGAGCTCGGCGAGGACCCGGTCGAGGCGCTGACGCGCGAGCTCGACGAGGAGTGGTCGGTCACGCCCGAGCGGTTCACCGTCGAGGCGCTGGTCTCGCTCCCGACCGGGATGGTCATGCTGATCGGGCAGGCGTGGCTGGCGGCGGGCGCCGAGGTCACGCGCGACGCCGAGCACGACGCCCACGCCTGGTGGCCGGCCGAGCCCGGAGGCGTGGCCCGACGAGGCCGACCCCGACCTGCGGCGGATGGCGAGCATGCTGGCGTGATCACCTTCAACCGCCTCAAGTACCTGTCGTTCTTCCTGTCGGGCGTCTACCTGGCGCTGCTGATCATGTGGCTGGGCCACGGACCGGAGGGCGTCAAGTACGTGCTCGGGTGGTGCCACGGCATCGGCTGGATCGTCTCCTCGCTGCTCTGCATCATCGCCGTGCGCCTGCGCGTGATCCCCCTCTGGCTCGCCGTGCTGGTCGCCATCGTCGGCGGCGTCGGACCTTTTGCCGGGAGCATCGGCTTCATCGTCTATGAGAGACGTAGTGCACCGGCAAAAGGTCAGCTTGAACGCGGTATGGTCTAAAGCCAGCGATGGCGGTCAACACCACGGTCCAGGTGACCATGCCGCAGATGGGTGACTCGGTTTCCGAGGGCACCATTCTGGAGTGGCATAAGCAGGAAGGCGACACGGTCGCCGAGGACGAGCTACTCGTAGAGATCTCCACCGACAAGGTGGACGCCGAAGTGCAGGCTCCCGCGGCCGGCACCGTCGTCAAGATCCACGCCGGCGAGGGCGAGACCGTGAACGTCGGCGCCGTGCTGGCCGAGATCGCCGCCGGCGAGAACGGGGCCGCGCCGGCCGCGCCTGATGCCCCGGCCGCCGACGCGCCCGCCGAGCCGGCGGGGGAGAGCGTCGACATCGTCATGCCGGCCATGGGCGAGTCGGTCACCGAGGGCACGATCCTCGAGTGGGCCAAGCAGCCCGGCGAGGACGTCGCCGAGGACGAGACGATCGTCGAGATCTCCACCGACAAGGTGGACGCCGAGGTGCCCGCTCCCGCGGCGGGCACGATCGCCGAGCTCCTCGCCGAGGCCGGCGACACCGTCCACGTCGGCCAGGTCATCGCCCGGATGATCACCGGCAACGGCGCCGCGCCGACCGCCAAGGCGCCCGAGCCGACCGCCGCCCCGCGCCCGCAGGGCAGCGCGCCGCCGCCGCCGATCCCCGACACCGTGAAGGTCACGCCGGTCGCCGCGCGCGTCGCCGCCGCCCACGGGGTCGATCTCGCCAAGATCCAGGGCTCCGGCCCCGCCGGCCGCATCTGGAAGGCCGACGTGCTCGCCGCCGAGACCAACGGCGCGCCGACCGCGGCCGAGGCCAAGCTGATCAAGGGCGCCAGCGCGATGCTCGCCCGCTACATGGACGAGTCGCGCTCGGTGCCGACCGCGACCTCGTTCCGGACGCTCACGGTCACCACGCTCGACGCCCGCCGCAAGCAGCTCAAGGAGGCCGGCCAGCGCGTCTCCTTCACGCACCTGATCGCCTACGCGATCGCCCGCGCCGCGACCGAGCAGATGCCGGTGATGGCGCGCGCGTTCGAGGAGATCGACGGCAAGCCGCACTACCTCGACGCCGGGCAGGTCAACCTCGGCATCGCCGTCGACGTCGAGCGCAAGGACGGCGGGCGCACGCTGATGGTCCCGGTCATCCGCGACGCCGGGCGCCTGTCGTTCGGCGACTTCCTCGCCGCCTTCAACGACCTGATCGCCCGCGCCCGTGACAACCAGCTCACGGCCGACGACCTGCAGGGCGCCAACCTGTCGCTCACCAACCCGGGCGGCATCGGCACGATCGCCTCCGTCCCGCGCCTGATGAAGGGCCAGGGCACGATCGTCGCCACCGGCGCGATCGGCTACCCGCCGGGCCTCGGTGCGGTCGGCGCGAAGATCGGCGCCGAGAAGGTGATGACGATGACGTCGACGTACGACCATCGCATCATCCAGGGCGCCGAGTCCGGCCAGTTCCTCCAGGTCGTCGAGCAGTACCTGCAGGGCGAGCACGGCTTCTACGAGCAGGTGTTCGCCGACCTCGGCGCGGAGCTGAGCGCCGCCCCGGTCGCGGCGCCGGAGCCCGCGCCGGCGGAGGCCCCCACGGCCGAGCACGCCGTGGCGCCGGAGGCCCCGCCGAGCGAGCAGCTGCTGCAGGCCGTGCAGGCCGCGACGTCGCTGATCAAGGCCCACCGCACGCACGGCCACCTCGCCGCGCGGCTGGATCCGCTCGGGTCCGAGCCCGAGGGCGACCCGGCGCTCGATCCCGAGCCGCTCGGCCTGACGCCGGAGATCATGGCAGCAGATCCCGGCCAAGATCCTGCGCATCGTACGTGCCGGGCGCCACGCTGGCCGAGGCGCTGCCGCACCTGCGCGACGTCTACTGCGGCACGATCGCCTACGAGATCGAGCACATCGCCTCGCACCGCCAGCGCATGTGGCTGCGCGAGAAGATCGAGTCCGGCGCGTTCCGTGCCGCCGCTGTCCGACGAGGAGAAGCGCAAGCTGCTGCGGCGGCTGACGCAGGTCGACTCGCTCGAGCGCTTCATGCACAAGGCGTACCTGGGCCAGAAGCAGTTCTCGATCGAGGGCCTGGACATGACCGTCCCGATGCTCGACGAGATGATCCAGCTGTCCGCCGCCCACGGCGCCCGCGAGGTCGTGCTCGGCATGGCGCACCGCGGCCGGCTCAACGTGCTCGCCCACAACCTCGGCCGCGCGTACGAGACCGTCTTCCGCGAGTTCGAGGGCGCGTCGTCGATCGAGGCCGTCACCACGATCCCGCAGGGCGGCACCGGCGACGTCAAGTACCACCACGGCGCCCAGGGCACCTACCGGCTCGACGACGGCAGCTCGATCATCGTGCGGCTGGAGTCCAACCCGAGCCACCTCGAGTACGTCGGCCCGGTCGTCGAGGGCGCCACGCGCGCGGTCCAGACCTCACGCCAGGGGCCGCACGCGCACCTGGACACCAACGCCGCGATCCCGGTCATCCTGCACGGCGACGCCGCGCTCCCGGGCCAGGGCGTGGTCTCCGAGACGCTCAACCTGCAGGCGCTCGACGGCTACACCGTCGGCGGCACGCTGCACATCATCCAGAACAACCAGGTCGGCTTCACGACCGACCCGGACGACTCCCGCTCGACCCGGTGGGCGTCGGATATCGCGAAGGGCTTCGACGTCCCGATCATCCACGTCAACGCCGACGACGTGGAGTCGTGCGTGTCCGCCGTCCGGCTCGCGTTCGCGTTCCGGCAGGAGTTCGGCCACGACGTGATGATCGACCTGATCGGCTACCGCCGCTTCGGCCACAACGAGACCGACGAGCCGGCGTACACGCAGCCCGAGATGGCCACGCTGATCAAGCAGAAGAAGCCGGTGCGCGAGGTCTTCGCCGAGGAGCTCGTCTCGCAGGGCGTGATGACCAAAGACGAGAGCGACGCGCTCGCCCAGGAGATCTGGGACATGCTCGCCCGCCGCCACAAGGAGCTCAAGGAGGACCTCTCGGGGACCGACCAGGAGCAGCCCACCGGCGGGTACGAGCTCGACCGCTCACCCTCCCCCGAGGTCAAGACCGCGGTCGACGCCGACACGCTGCGGCGGCTCAACGACGAGCTGCTGGCGGTCCCGGACGGCTTCACCATCCACCCGAAGCTGATCAAGCAGCTCGAGAAGCGGCGCGACGCGGTCGGTCCCGACGGCGGCATCGACTGGGCGCACGCCGAGTCGCTGGCCTACGCCTCGCTGCTGGCCGAGGGCACGCCCGTCCGCCTCACCGGCCAGGACTCCGAGCGCGGCACGTTCTCCCAGCGCCACCTCGTCCTGCACGACGCCCAGACCGGCCAGCGCGTCTCGCCGATCCAGTCGCTGTCGGACGCGAAGGCGCCGATGGAGCTGCACAACTCGCCGCTGTCGGAGATCGCCTGCCTCGGCTTCGAGTACGGCTACTCGATGGAGGCGCCCGAGACGCTCGTGCTGTGGGAGGCCCAGTTCGGCGACTTCGTCAACTCGGCGCAGGTGATCATCGACCAGTTCGTCGTCTCGGCGCTGTCGAAGTGGGGCCAGACGACGCGCCTGACGCTGCTGCTCCCGCACGGCTACGAGGGCTCCGGCCCGGAGCACTCCTCGGCGCGGCTCGAGCGCTTCCTGATCCTCGCCGCCGAGGGCAACATCCGCGTCGCGAATCTCACGACGCCGGCGCAGTACTTCCACCTGCTGCGCCGCCAGGCGCGGGTGGCGAAGCAGCGACCGCTGGTGATCATGACCCCGAAGTCGCTGCTGCGGCTGCCGCAGGCGACGTCGCGGATCGAGCACCTGTCCGAGTCGCGCTTCTTCCCGGTGCTGAGCGAGCCGCGGATCGACGAGGAGAAGGTCACGCGCCTGGTCCTCTGCAGCGGCAAGATCTACTACGACCTCAAGGGCCACGCGACGCGTGAGAACAACGAAGGCGTGGCGATCTCCCGCGTCGAGCTGCTGTATCCGTTCCCGCAGCAGCAGATCCTCGAGGAGGTCGGGCGCTACCCGAACCTGCGCGAGGTCGTGTGGGCGCAGGAGGAGCCGCGCAACATGGGCGCCCGCGCGCACATGTCGCCGCGCCTGCTGCACATCCTTCCGCACCCGCTCGAGTTCGGCTACGTCGGCCGGCCCGAGCGCGCATCGCCGGGCGAGGGCTACCCGGCCGCGCACACCGTCGAGCAGAACCGGATCATCCGGACCGCGCTCGACCTCTCGCAGCCGGTGTCAGTGAACCCGGCGAAGATGCCCGGCGAGCGCTGACCAGGCGTCCGGGAAGCGCAGCGCCTCCCAGAACCGCACGGTCTCTCCGAGGTACAGCGTCATGGCGAGCCCGTGCGTGACGACGATGTCGCCGCGCGCCGCCGCGGTGACCCGCGCGATCACCTCCGCGTGCGGCTCCCAGCCCGCGAGCGGTTCGCCGCCGACGTATCTCCGCGCCCGTGTGCGGTAGTGCTGATCCCACGCCGTCGGCCGCGCCGCCTCGCGCAGGCGCTCGTCGAGAGTCAGCTCGCCGCCGCAAACCGCGACGATCTCCTCGGCCGTCTGGCGCGCCTTAGGCTCGTCGCTGCTCACCACCTGCCCGCCCCCAAGCTGTCTCGCGAGGTCGCGAGCCGCCGCGCGGCCGGTCGCGCCGAGCTCCCAGAGATGCGGGGGCACACCGGGCACGACCTCCGGCATCGCATGTCGGACGACGATCAACTCGGGCATCGCGCAACTCTCGCACGGCCGTCGTGTCGGAATTCTCGAAGCGACGTGCGGGCCGGTCCGCGCTTCTCCGATCCGACTCCCCGAGGAGGCTGGTGTGAAGTCGAAGTTGACGCGTGCCGTCGTCTATGCCCTTGCCGTCATAGTGGCCGTCCCGGCCCTGGCGTTCGGCGCCGGCGAAGGACGATCCCTGATCCTCGGCCACCGCAACCCGTCGGGCGGCGACCTCGGTAGCGAGACCGAGATCATCTCGAGCAACGGCACCTATTCCACGCGCCAGTCCAACCTGGGCTCCGGCGGTGGTGCCATATACGGCTGCCGCGCGGCGGCCGGGGCCGAGCCGTGCGTGCGCGCGAACAACCTGCGCGCGGGACGCGCGTTCGAGTTCGAAAGCCAGGGCAAGGAAGGCGGACGCATCACGCTCAAGGACGCGACCGGCGCCCCGTTCACCACGAACGCCACCGGCAGGGTCGAGAACCTCAACGCCGACAAGCTCGACGACAAGGACTCGGCCGACTTCGCCGCTGCCGGCGATCTGCTGTTCGCCGCGGTGGCGGACGGCGGGACACTGCTCGCCGGCGCGCGGTGCGACCGCGTCGAGCCGAACCGGCGACGCGACGACGGTCACGTTCGGCCGTGACGTGACGAAGTGCTCGTACACGGCAACGGCCAACGGTGCGACACCGCAGGCGCTCGCCGCCGAGGCCGTCAGCGGCCACGCGGATCAGGTGCTCGTGACCGAGGACGCCGCGGCGCCGGCGGTCGCGTTCCACCTGCAGGTGATCTGCTAGCCCGACCCGGTCAGCGCCCGCCGGACCTGCTCGCCGGCGGGCGCGAACTCGGGCGACAGGCGCTCGAGCAGCGTGGCCCAGCCCTGGTGGACGGCGATCGCCCGGCGCACGGCGTCCACACCGGCCTCCAGATCCCCGGAGTGCGCGAGGGCGAGGCCGGACCAGAACAGCAGCTCGTCCGAGCCGGGCGCCAGCTCGGCGGCGCGGCGGTACAACGCCCCGGCCTCGACCGGCTGGTCGGCGGCCATCAGCGCGTCGCCCTGCCCGGCGAGGTCGTACGCCCGCTGCAGCGAGAGCACCCGCTTGAGCTCGGCGATCGGGTCCTCGTGGTCCTCGACCCGGAGGCTGATGCGCGTCTGCCACGCCTCGCCCTCGCGGCGGCACGACGAGCAGCGCCGCCGACTGGCGGCCGCGCACGTCCCCGCCCTCCCGCTCGGCGGCCTCGAGCGCGGCCATCAGGCGGTCGGCGAGGTCGCCCTCGGCGTGCGCGAACGCGGCCGACATCGCGGCCGGGACCGTGTCCCGGGCCATCATGTTCGCCTGGCAGGTCCAGTGGGCGCCGACCGCGTCGCCGGCGCACGGGATGCAGTCGGGGCCGGTGTGGACGGCGACGTTGCCGTCCTTGTCGACGACGCCGACCTGCCGGACGGCGCCGAGCGGGTCGGCCTCGATCAGCGCCTTCAGCGCGTCATGCGCGTCCTCGCCGGCGGCGATCCGGTCGAGCGCGTGCGGGCCATGGGCCGGCTCGACGACCGACTGCGTCGCGACCGCGCCAACTCCGGGACGCGCCCACGTGCACAGCGAGCCGACGGAGAACCAGTGCGACTGCACGGCCGCGCCGAGCTCGCCCGTCGCGGGGTCGAGCGCGACGATCGAGTAGGTCCCGTGACGCATCGCGCGAGGATATCCGCCATGTCTCCGCGATCGGCCGCGCCCCGGGCAGGGCCGTCCTGGACCGCGTCCGAGCGACCCCGGAGGGCTTCGTGCGCGCGTACGGCGACGTCTCCCCGGGCGCACCGCGCTTCGCCGGCACCGTGCTGTTCGCCTGCGACGACCCGTCCGTCCCGTGGTGGCGGATCGTGCGGGCCGACGGCTCGCTGGCGAAAGGCGAGCGGCAGCGCGCGCTGCTCGAGGAGGAGGGCGTCCCGTTCCGCGGCGAGCGCGTCGACATGCGCGTGGCGCGACTGCCCGCTTGAGCGCAACTCCCGCCGGGACGCGTGTTACAGCTTCCAACCCCATGCGGTTGTCCGTCGCAGGAGTCATCGCGGGTCTAGTGGTCGCCGGCGCGCTCGCGGGCGCGCAACTGCGATCTGACGCCGCAACCGTTACGGCGGCGAGCGCGTTCCCGAGCCCGGGCGCTTCCAGCGCCCTGCGCGGTACCGAAATCAGCCTCCGCGGGGTGACGCCGTCGCAGGCCGGGGCGGTGACCGTTACGGGATCGAGCAGCGGGACGCACGCAGGGACGCTCCAAGCGCATCCGGATGGCAAAGGCGTCTCCTTCGTCCCGACGACCGCATTCGCGGCCGGCGAGCGGGTGACCGTCCGCACCGGCCTGACGATCCGCGGCGCGAGCAACGGGGACTACTCGTTCGCAGTCGCCCGCGGGGACTATCGGCTCTCCACACGCACCGGCGAGCGTCGCGTCCCGCGCCCGCGCAAGGGCACCTACGACCGCTACCGCTCGGACGGCGTCAAGACACCGCGGTTGGTCGTGACCCGGCGGCGCTCCGGGCGGGCGCCGGGCCTCCTCTTCCTCAACACCGGTTGGAGCAACGACCGGCCGCGGCCAGACGGCGTCCTGATCGCCGATGACCGCGGCCGCCCGGTGTGGTTCCAGCCGCGCGAGCCCGGCGCCAAGGTGTTCGACGTCAACGTCCAGACCTACCGCGGTCGGCCGGTGCTCACCTACTGGCAGGGCAGCTTCGCCGCCGGGTGGGGGTACGGCGAGTACGTGCTGCTCGACCAGTCGTATCGCGAGATCGGGCGCGTCGGCGCCGTCGGCGGCAACCGCGCCGACATCCACGACATGACGATCACCCCGGAGGGGACGGCGCTGGTGCCCTCCTACAGCGCGGTCCGACGCGACCTGCGCTCCGTCGGAGGCCAGCGCAACGGCAAGGTGCTCGACAACGTGATCCAGGAGATCGACATCGCGACGGGGCGCCTGCTGTTCGAGTGGCACAGCCTCGACGCCATCTCCCTCAAGGAGAGCTACGACCGTCCCGAGCGCGGCAAGCCGTTCGACTACTTCCATCTGAACTCGATCGACGTGGGGGCGGACGGCAACCTGCTGATCTCGGCGCGTAACACGTGCGCGGTGTACGAGATCGACCGCCAGAGCGGCGCGCTCGCATGGCGCCTCGGCGGCAAGCGGAGCGACTTCCGGATGGGGCGCGGCGCGCGCTTCTGCCGCCAGCACGACGCCCGCTGGGCCGACACCGGCGTGATCACGCTGTTCGACAACCACCTGGACCGCGTCCGCGACGGCGGACAGTCGCGCGGCGCTGCGGTTGTCGGTCAGCCAGCGCCGCAAGCGCGTGCGCCTCCTGCACGCCTATCAGCACCCGGACCGACTGGCGGCGTCGAACAAGGGCAGCGTGCGCCAGCAGGCGAACGGCAACCTGCTCGTCGCCTGGGGCGCGGTGCCCTCTGTCACCGAGTTCACCCGCCACGGCCGGATCGTGTTCGACGCACATTTCGCGCGCGCCGACGACGGTTCCTACCGCGCGATCCGCGCGCGCTGGCACGGGACTCCCGCGACCACTCCGCGCGCCGCGGCCGACCAGCGCGGCAACCGGGTCGCAGTGTGGGCGAGCTGGAACGGCGCGACCGACGTAGTCCGCTGGCAGGTGCTCGCCGGCGACAGCGAACAGGCGCTCGCAGCGGTGGCGACCCGGACGCGTCACGGCTTCGAGACGGCCATCTCGGTCCCCGGGCGCCACCGCTTCATCGCGGTCCGCGCGCTCGACGCCGACGGGCGTGTGCTCGCGACATCGCGCACGGTCACCGCGCGCTGAGCGCGGCTCGGCATACGCTGTGCCGATCTGGCTCCAGCGGGAGATCACGCTGCGCCCGCGCCCGCGCGGCTTCCACCTGGTCACCGACGAGGTCGAATCGGCGCTGCCCGAGCTGCGCGAGTGCCGGGTCGGGATCGCGCACCTGTTCATCCGCCACACGTCGGCGTCGCTGACGCTGAACGAGAACGCCTCGCCCGACGTGCGGCGCGACTTCGAGTCCTGGTTCAACGCCGCGGTGCCCGAGAACGCGCCGTTCTGGACCCACACGATCGAGGGTCCGGACGACATGCCCGCTCACATCAAGGCCTCCGTGCTCGGGCCGGCGTTGACGCTGCCGGTGAGCGGTGGCCGCTTCGCGCTGGGCACGTGGCAGGGCGTGTACCTGTGCGAGCACCGCGACCACGGCGGCGGGCGGTCGCTGGTCGTGACCGTGTTCGGCGAGTAGGGCTCGGGGAACTGCGGCTGGGTGGGGAGCAGGGAGTCGGGCGTGTGCAGTTAATCCCGCATACGGGGCTTAACTGCACACGCCCACCTCTCGCCGCCCCACCCAGCCGCAGTTCGACCGCGGCGCCGGCGGCAGACCTACCGGCCCCGCCACACGGGCGGGCGCTTCTCCGCGAACGCCCGCGCCCCCTCGCGCGCGTCCTCGGACACGAACACCGGGTCGGCGAACTGCGCCTGGCGCTCCCAGGCGCCGCTCTCGTCGGCGGCGAGGATGCGCTTGGTGGCGGCGACCGCGAGCGGGCCGTTGGCGGCGATCGTGGCCGCGAGCTCGCGCGCGGCGGCGAGCGCGCCGCCCGGGTCGGCGAGCCGGGCGACGAGACCGACCGCGTGGGCGCGCTCGGCGTCGATCGGGTCACCGGTGAGCGCGAGCTCGGCGGCGAGGTGGTACGGGATCCGGCGCGGCAGGCGGATCAGCGCGCCGCCGGCGGCGACGAGGCCGCGCTTGACCTCCGGGATGCCGAAGTGGGCGTCGCGGGCGGCGACGATCAGATCGCAGGCCAGCGCGACCTCGAACCCGCCGGCCACCGCCCAGCCCTCGACCGCCGCGATCAGCGGCTTGACCGGGGGACGCCGGACGATCCCCGCGAAGCCGCGGCCGTCGACGAACGGCCGCTCGCCGGCCACGAACGCCTTCAGGTCCATCCCGGCGCAGAACGTGCCGCCGGCGCCGGTCAGCACGCCGACACGCAGTGCGTCGTCGCCGTCGAGGCGATCCACGGCGGCGGCGAGGCCTTCGGCGACCGCGAGGTTGACCGCGTTGCGGGCGTCGGGCCGGTCGATCGTGACGACGAGCACGTCGCCGTCGGCCTCGACGCGGACCGCCGCGCTCATCCGAACAGCGTCAGCGCCGGCTCGCGCTCGCCGCGCAGCTCCGCCAGGTCGACCTCGACCCAGGCCATGCCCCGCGCCTCGGCGAGCACGCGCGCCTGCGGCTTGATCACCTGCGCCGCGAGCACGCCACGGCAGTCGGCCATCGCCGGATCGAGCCGGATCCGCTCCAGGTAGCGCGCGAGCTGCTCGACCGCCTCGATCGTGCCGACGCGCTTGATCTCGACCGCCACCCAGCCGTCCTCGCCGTCGCGGCACATCAGGTCCACGGGCCCGATGTCGGTCGGCCACTCGCGCCGGACCAGCCGGAAGCCTTCGCCGCACCACGCCGGCGCGTCCGCAAGCAGCTCCTGCAGGTGCGCCTCGACGCCGTCCTTCTCCAGGTTCGCGGCGTCGAAGTCCATCGCGTGCGTGACGTCGCTCAGCACCTCGTGCAGCACGATGTCGAGCCGGTCCTCGCCCTTGAGCTTGCGGACCACGATCCGGCTGTCCTCCTCCTCCACCACCGTCGGCGGCGTCATCCAGTTCAGCGGCTTGTAGCCGCCGGCGTCGGCGTGCACGAGCACCGACCCGTCGGCCTTGAGCATCACCAGCCGCAAGGCCTCGGGCAGCCGCGCCGACAGGCGGCCGGAGTACTCGACGGAGCAGCGGGCGACGATCAGGCGCACGGGAGCGCCACCGTATCAGCGGCTCAGGCGGCCTCGGTGAGCTCGCGCGGCGCCTGCGACAGCACGTACTCGCGCAGGTCGCGGACCTCGGGATCGTCCGCGAGCTCGAGCGCGCGCTCGCAGGCGGCGAGGCAGTCGGTCACGCGATCGGTGCGGGCGAGCGCGTGTGCGTAGCGGGACCACGCGGTGGGTGACTCGGGGGCGATCTGGGTCGCCTGCTCGCAGGCGGTGACCTCGGCGCCGACGTCGCCGGACAGGTTCGCCACCAGCGCCAGGTCGAGCAGGCCCTGCTCGGTCGGCGCGATCTCCCGCGCCCGCTCGAGCGCCTCGCGCGCGCCCGCGCGATCGAACGTACGCAGGCGCAGGCGGCCGAGCCGCTCCCAGGCCGACCCGTCCGACGGCGCGCGGTCGACCTCGCGCTCGGCGGCCTCGACGGCCTGCGACAGCGAGCCCATGTCCTCGTAGATGCGCGCGGCGTACCGGAACGGCGCGGGGCGGTCGCTCTCCTCGCGGATCCAGTCGCGCGCGGCGCGCGCCGCCGCCGAGAGGTCGCCGGCCTGCCAGAAGGCGAGCGTCAGCAAGCGCAGGACGGCGGTGTTGCGCGGGTCCGCGTCGCGCGCGAAGACGAGGCGGCGCGCCGCGACCTTGAAGTCCCCCTCCGCGAGCGCGTGCTTGGCGGCGGTCATGAACCGCTCGACGCGGTCGGCGCCCGGGTCGGGCCTGGAGAAGTCGACGAACTGCAGCGAACCGGCCGGGACGGTGCGCACCCCGAGATGGAAGCTGACGCGCGCCCACTGCTGGATGTCGTCGCCGTCGCCGGTGAAGTAGATGCCGTTGACGCTGCCGACGCCCCACTCCGGATACGACAGGCAGCGCGCGTAGCGGTGCACGACCGAGTGGTCGGGCACCCGTGAGCCGAACGGGTCGTGCTTGGCGCGGTCGGCGTCGGCGGCCCGGCGGCGCTGCTCCTCCTCGTACGCACGGCGGCCTTCCTCGGCACGGCGCTTGCGCGCCGCGGCCGCACTGACCTTCACGGCGTTGCGCGTGACCTTGCCGCCGCGGGAGTCCTCCGCCAGATCCTCGAGCTGGTCGGCGGCCTCGTTGATCGCCTTCAGATGGCGCTCGTGTTCGAGCTGGCGTCCGGGTGGGGCGATGTCCGGATGCCAGACCTTGGCGAGCCGACGCCGCGCGAGCTGGACGTCGCGCTTGTTGAACGGCGGCTCGATCTCAAGGAGCAGGATCGCCTGCTCGATGTCCAGCACTTGTGCCACAGCTGGCTTACGGTAGCGCGAGGGCGGAAGCCCGGCGGTGCCTCCCAGCCCCGCCGGGCCGCTTATCTGGCGTCGTCCTGCCGCGCAGTTGCATTTCTCTCCCTCGTCCGTAGGGCAGCACGTACTCAATCAAGGGTCAGACCTTCCAGCCCATGTCTGCCTCCTCTCGTCCCGGGGTCACGGGTATGTCGGATAACTGCAGGGGCGATCGAGGTATCGCTGGGGCAGCGATCCCTCTAGGGACGTTCAGTGAATGGCGCAGCTCCTTTCGCGTCGATCCCCTGGGGCCGCCCGGTCCATGCCGGGGCGATCGACGTCCCAGTGCCTCCCTGCGCGTCTGTCGTGTTCCCTATGGAGGACGGCGCCTCCACCAAGCATTGTGATGGGGTCCGGACCTGAAACCAAGCTTTTGTCGCCCAAACCTCCCCCGTTTGTGGTAGCCGCGCGGGTTACTGGTTGCCGAGGGTGGCTGACAGGCACTACCTTCCCCTGTGTGATCGTCTGGCTTGCGGTGGTCCTGTGGCTGGTGATCGTCGCCTGGTCGCTCGCGCTGATGCGCGCTGCGGGCTCTGCCGAGCGCAAGAGCAAACCTCGTCCCGAGCGCGCCGTCGTGCGCGATCCAACGCCCCTGCGCCCGAGCCGCAAGCGGACGTTGGTCGTCGCCGGCGAGGGCACGCTGCTCACGGCCAGCCTCGCCGGCGCCGTGCTGCTGTCAACGGCAGACCAGTGGCAACCGCCCGAGCTCGTCGGCCTGCTGGCCGTGCTCGCATGGGGCAGCGACTTCCTCACGCTCGAGACCAAGCGCGCGCGAATCTCAGGCTCGTTTCTCGGCCTGGTACTGGCAATGGCGCTCTTGGGGCCCTCCCCCGCCGTCGCCATCGGTCTCGGCTGCGCGCTCGTGGACGCGCTCCATGCTCGGACCCGCGGCATTTCCCTCCTCGCCAACGCCGCAACGTACACCTTCTTCCCACTTCTTGGTGGGATCGTGCTCGGCCAGATCGAAGACACGGCGTTTGCACAGGAGGGCGGGTACGCGTTCAGCGTCTTCCTCGTCTTCTGCGTGGCGAACGTCCTGAACTTCACGATGGTCGCCGGGCACATCGTGCTGATGCGCGGCGGCTCGCTGCGCGAGATGTTCGGGCGCGTCTTCCTCCCGGTCGTCCCGTGGGAGCTGGCGACCGGATCGATGACCGCGATGGCGGTGTACGGGTTCGAGAAGTACGGCAGCGGAGTCGTGGGGCTGTTCGTGCTGGCACTCGGGGTCTGCCAGCTGCTGCTGCGGTCGCTGCTGCGCGGCCACGAGCACGGCGAGGAGGTCCTGCGCCGCAAGGACCAGCTCGACGTTCGCCACGAGGGCATGGTCGGCCTGCTGCTCGAGACGCTCGCCCTGCGCGATCCGAGCGCCGCCCGCCACGCCGCGGCGGTCGCCCATTACTCGCGGCAGCTCGCGCGCGCGGCCGGTCTCAGCGAGCACGAGCAGGCGGTGGCGCACACGGCGGGCCTGCTGCACGACATCGGCAAGGAGGCGCTGCCCGACCACATCCTGCTCGGCCGCAGCGAGCTGCACGCGGCCGAGCGGCGGCTGGTCGAGCGCCATCCGGCCGACGGCGCGCGCCTGCTGCTCCGCGTCGAGGGCCTCGGCGAGGTCGCGCACGCGGTGCTCGCCCACCACGAGCGGATCGACGGCCACGGCTACCCGGACGGGCTCTCGGGCGAGGACATCCCGATCACCGCGCGGATCCTCTCGATCGCCGAGGTCTACGACGTCCTCACCGCTCCGGACTCGTACAAGATCCCGCTGACATCCGCAGAGGCCGAGGACGAGCTGCGCCGCGTCGCCGGCAGCCAGCTCGACGGCCGGCTCGTATGGCTGTTCGTCACGCAGGTCCTCCGCGGCACCGTGGTCGACCATCCGGGGCGGATGGCCGACCTCGAGACCGAGCTGCAGGTCCAGCGCCGCATGCGCGGCATGCTCGACCAGCCGCTCGTGCTCGGCCCGCCGACCGCCTAGGAGCGCTCGGCGGCGCTCGGCACGATGTTGTGGTTGAGCCGGAACACGTTCTCCGGGTCCCAGCGATCCTTGGCCGCGACCAGCCGCGCGTAGCGCTCCGCGCCGTAGGCGTTACGGACGGCCTCGCTGTCGCCGGCGTCGGCGATGAAGTTCGGGAAGCCGGCCGGACGCGCCCACGGTGACAGGGCGTCGGTGAACGCCCGCACCCAGTTGCGGTTGGTCGTGTCCCGCTCCGGCTCGATCCACTGGGCGAGGACCTGGATGCCCCAGTCGGCGTCGCGGTGGCCGAGCGCCGTGTCCATCTCGCCGACGCGGCCGAACGCTCCGCCGAGCGGCTGGAGCAGCACGCCGGACAGCAGCGAAGGCGCGCTGTTGGCGCTCGCCAGGATGGTGTCGATCGCGCCGTCGGTCAGCGTGTCGATGAAGCTGAAGCGGTAGTAGCCGCGGGTCTTGGACGCGTTCGGGGGCGGATCGATCATCGACTGCACGGCGGTGTACGGCATCGGCTGCACGGCGTCGACCGTGGGGTTCAGCGCGCGCAGCGGCGCGATGTGCGCGGCACCGCGGTCGGGCGCACCGGCGTAGACCACCAGCACGCCGACCGCGGGCCTCCCCTGCAACTCGAGCGGGACCATTCCGAGCGGCGGGGCGCTCATCAGCACGATCCCGCCGCACAGCGAGTCGGGCGCGTCGATCATCAGGTCCCGATAGGTCTCCATGACCACGCGGGCCTGGTCGCGCGGCCACAGCATCAGGCCGCCGAGCACGATCGGGCCGACGGGGCGCAGCGCGAACTCGAACTCGACGACGATGCCGAAGTTGCCGCCGCCGCCGCGCAGCGCCCAGAAGAGGTCGGGGTTCTCGGTCTCGGACGCCGTGACGATGGCGCCGTCGGCGGTGAGCACGCGGGCGGCGCGCAGGTTGTCGGCGGCGAGACCCATCTTGCGCTCCAGCCAGCCGCTGCCCGAGCCGATCGTGAAGCCGGCGACGCCCGTGGACGTCACCCGGCCACCGGTGACCGCGAGCCCGTGCTCCTGCGTGGCGGCGTCGAGCTCGCCCCACAGCACGCCGGGCTGGACCCAGGCGATGCGACGCGCCGGGTCGACATGGATCGCCTTCAGCGGGGTGAGGTCGATGACGAGGCCGCCGTCGGTCGTGGAGAAGCCGGGCGAGGAGTGCGACCCGGCCCGCACCGCGACCTCCAAGTCCTCGCTGCGCGCGTAGGCGAGCGCGGCCGCGCCGTCCTGGACCGTCTCGCAGCGCGCGATCAGCGCCGGCCGCTTGTCGATCATCTGGTTGACGACCTGGCGCGCGGCCTCGTAGCCGTCGTCGTCGGGGCCGATGAGCGTGCCGTTGAAGCGCGGGATCGAGGGGGCGGAGCTGGGGAGGAGGAGCGACATGGCTCGCATGGTCGCCCCCGGGCCGGGTTCCTCGCATCGGGCGATTCCCTAATCCGCGACCAGCGTGCCGTCCAACTTCGGCATAGAGAGGGAGAGGGATGGGCCGCCGCGCGACTTCGCTGGCGCCTTTTGCACCCATACGGTGCTTAAAGCGCCAGGGACCGCCGAATCGGCCCAAAACTCGCTGCCCTACCCAGCCGCAGTTGGCCGACGGAGAGCTACGCGGCGCGCAGGACCGGCTCGGCGCCGGCGGCGGCCACGAGCGCGTCGAACAGCGCGCGATGGCGGGGGTGGCGTACGAGCCCCTCGGCGTGCCACTGCACGGCGAGCACGAAACGCGCGCCCGGCGCCTCGACGGCCTCGACCGTGCCGTCGGCGGCACGCGCGACGGCGCGCAGGCCGCGCCCCAGCGCATCGACGGCCTGGTGATGGAACGAGTTCACCCGCAACGGGCGGACGCCCACGAGCCCGGCCAGCCGCGAGCCGTCGTCGACGTGGACGGTGTGGGTCGTGGCCGTGGCCGGCTCGGTCTGGCGGTGACCGGGCACGTGCTGGTGCAGCGTCCCGCCGCGCGCGACGTTCAGGGCCTGGGCGCCGCGGCAGATGCCGAGGATCGGCAGCCCGCGCTCGTCGGCCGCGCGCGCCAGCGCGAGCTCGAAGGCGTCGAGGTCCGGCTCGGTCGGCCCCAGCTCGACGTGGCGGTCGACCGCGCCGTAGGCGTCCGGGTCGAGGTCGGGCCCGCCCGAGAGCACGATCCCGTCCAGCCGGTCCAGAAAGGCCGCGGCGTCGCCCAGCGGCGGCAGTACGACCGGCATGCCCCCGGCGGCCTCGATCGCCCGCAGATAGGTCATCCCCAGCGCCATCTCGGCGTGCGGCGGCTCGCCGTGGCGGCGCAGCGTGCCGGCGCTGCTCGCCCGCAGCTCCGAGGTCGTCACGCCGATCAGCGGCCGCATGCCCTCTTTATCGCCCAAAGCAGGCGATTAACGGAATGGACACCTGGACAGGATTCGCCCCTTGGTGCCCCGACACGCGGGCGATCTATCCTCAACCGCCGATGTCGAGCCAATACATCTTCACGATGTACAAGCTGTCCCGCACGCACCCGCCCGACAAGCAGGTGCTCAAGGACATCTCGCTGAGCTTCCTGCCCGGCGCCAAGATCGGCGTGCTGGGCCTCAACGGCTCCGGCAAGTCGACCCTGCTGCGGATCATGGCCGGGCGGGACAAGGAGTACCGCGGCGAGGCGCAGCTCGCGCCCGGCGCCACCGTCGGCCTGCTCGAGCAGGAGCCTCACCTGGACGAGAGCAAGGACGTGCGCGGCAACGTCGAGGACGGCGTCGCCGAGCTGCGCGGCCTGCTCGACCGCTTCAACGAGCTCGCCGCCAACTACTCCGACGAGACCGCCGACGAGTTCGGGCGCCTGCAGGAGAAGATCGACGCCGCCGACGCCTGGAACCTCGACGTCCAGCTCGACCAGGCGATGGACGCGCTGCGCCTCCCCCCGAGCGACGCCGACGTCACCAAGCTCTCGGGCGGCGAGCGCCGCCGCGTGGCGCTGTGCCGCCTGCTGCTCTCGGCCCCCGACCTGCTCCTCCTCGACGAGCCCACCAACCACCTCGACGCCGAGTCGGTCGCGTGGCTGGAGAAGCACCTGGAGGACTACAAGGGCACCGTCGTGGCCGTGACCCACGATCGCTACTTCCTCGACAACGTCGCCGGCTGGATCCTCGAGCTCGATCGCGGCCAGGGCCTCCCGTTCCGCGGCAACTACTCGAGCTGGCTCGAGCAGAAGCAGGAGCGCCTGGCACAGGAGGAGCGCCAGGAGTCCTCGCGCCAGCGGACGATCGCCGCCGAGCTGGAGTGGGTGCGCACCAACCCCAAGGGGCGGCGCACCAAGTCCAAGGCGCGTCTGGCCAACTACGAGCGCTTGCTCGCCGAGGAGCGCAACGTCAAGCTCGACCAGGTCCAGATCCACATCCCCGCCGGGCAGCGGCTCGGCGGCAAGGTGATCGAGGCCGAGGACGTCCGCAAGGGATTCGGTGACCGCCTGCTGATCGAGGACCTGTCGTTCTCGCTCCCGCCCGCCGGCATCGTCGGCGTGATCGGCGCCAACGGCGCGGGCAAGACGACGCTGTTCCGGATGATCGTCGGCGAGGAGCAGCCGGACGCGGGCCGGATCGGCCTCGGCGACACGGTCGACCTCGCCTACGTCGACCAGTCGCGCGACGCCCTCGCGCCGGACAAGACGGTCTGGGAAGAGATCTCCGAGGGCTACGACAACATCAAGGTGGGCGACCGCGAGATGAACTCGCGCGCCTACGTGGCGGGCTTCAACTTCAAGGGCTCCGACCAGCAGAAGAAGGTCGGCTCGCTGTCCGGCGGCGAGCGCAACCGCGTGCACCTGGCGAAGCTGCTGCGCCGCGGCGGCAACGTGCTGCTGCTCGACGAGCCGACCAACGACCTCGACGTCGACACGCTGCGTGCCCTCGAGGAGGCGTTGCTGGCGTTCCCGGGCTGCGCGGTGATCATCTCCCACGATCGCTGGTTCCTGGACCGCGTGGCGACGCACGTGCTCGCCTTCGAGGGCGACTCGCAGGTGAACTGGTTCGAGGGCAACTTCGAGGCCTACGAGGAGTGGCGGCACGAGAAGCTCGGCGCCGAGGCCGACCGCCCGCACCGCATCACGTACAAGAAGCTCATGCGCGCCGGATGAGCGCGGCCACCGCCCGGCTCTACACCGACCCCGCCTGTCCGCCCGACCCCGAGTGGCTGCGCCTGCTGTGGCGGCACGGCGACCAGGTGGCGACCGAGCTGCGCATGGTGGTGCTGCGCTCGAGCCGCACCGACGAATGGGGCGTGCCCGGGAGCGACGCGACGATCCACGCCTGTCGCGCCGTCGTCGCCGCCGGGCTGCGCTGGCCCGATCGCCAGATGGAGTTCCTGCGCCACCTGCGCGTGCTCAGCGCGGCGGGGGAGATGCTCGACGACAGCGACACGCTCGAGATCGCCGCGGAGCGGGCGGGGCTGCCGGTCGCCGAGATCGCCGCGTTCTGCGCCGAGCCGGAGGTCGAGGCCGCGCTACAGGACCAGATGGGCCGCGGCGAGTGCGGCATGCTCGAGCTCGACGGGGCGCTCGAGGCGCCGCGGCCGCCCGCGGCGACGCCGACCGAGGTCCTCGAGTGGGCCGGCGTGCCGCTCACCACCGAGGAGATCGCCGCCGTCTGCGATCGCGCGGTCGACGAGTTCGAGCTCGCCGACGTGGCCCGCGGCGCGCATGGCTACTGGACCCCGTCGAGAAAAACCTAGGGTCGCCCGCCACAAAGACCAGCGTTGACCGTCCGGCGGGTCGCTGGCACCGTCGTGACATGACGAGGCGATTGCTAGTCATGATCGCCTTCCTCGCTACGGCCGTGATGCTCCCGGCCGCGCCCGCCGCTGCGCAATGGCGGCCGGTGGTGAGCGCGTGCTCATCGTCCACCGCCCTGGCTGGCTGCGCCACGCTCACGCAGTTCCAGAACGCGTGGGACGTCGCGATCACCCCCGACGGCAAGAGCGCCTACGCGACGGCGTGGGGCTCGAGCGCGATCCGGGTGTTCGATCGGACCGCGTCGACGGGCTCGCTCACGGTGAAGGCGGGCGAGGACGGGTGCATCAAGGAGGGTCCGACCGTCCCCGGCATCTGCGCCGGTGGCCGCGGCATCAAGAACCCGGACGACATCCTGATCAGCAAGGACGGCAAGAGCGTCTATGTCACGAGTTGGGCCGACCAGACGACGGCGCCGGCGATCGCGATCTTCAACCGCAACACGTCGACGGGCGTCCTGACGCAGAAGGCCGGCACGGACGGCTGCATCAACGACAACGGCACGGACGGCTGCTTCGACGGCCGCGCCGTCGGCGGGCAGGGCGCGGTCCTCAGCCCCGACCAGAACAGCGTCTACGTGGTCGGGCAGACGACGCTGGCCGTGTTCCAGCGGACGCCGGCGGACGGCACGCTACACCAGCTCAACGGCATGGACGGCTGCTTCGGGACCTCCGCCGGGGACGGCTGCACCCCGACCGTGTTCAACCCCTGCTGCCGCCAGTTCCCGATCTCCGGCGACGGCGCGAACGTCTACGTCCCGCAGGCCTTCGGCGGCGTGCTGATCTTCAATCGCAACCAGACGACCGGGGCGATCGCGCTCAAGCCGGGCGACCAGGGCTGCGTCGGCCATACGGGCAACGCCATGTGCAAGGCGGTCCCGCAGATCGGGCTCGACAGCGAGGCGTTGACGCTGAGTCCCGACAACAGGTTCCTCTACCTCACGCACGAGGGCGGGATCGTCACGTTCGCGCGAGGGAGCGACGGCACGCTCGCGTTCCGCAGCTGCCTCAATGACGGCGGGACGCTGGGCTGCGCCAACAGCTCCAACATCACCGACCTCGCGTACCTGGCGGTCAGCCCCGACGGCGAGGACCTCGTGGTGGTCAACTCGGGGCCGCCGAAGGGGCTGACGGCGTTCGCGCGCAACGCGACGACGGGCGCGCTCGTGCGCCGGCCCGGCCCGGACGGCTGCATCAGCCCGGACGGCGCGGCCGCCGACAACATGGCGACGATCCCGGGCGCCTGTCGCGCCGACCCGCGTGTCGGCCGGCACGGGCACGTCCGCTTCGTCGGCAACAACCAGATCTACGCCGGCTTCTTCGACGAGGGCCGGATCGTCGCGCTCAAGCGCGACTTCTACCCCACCTGCGTGAACGGCTCGGTGACCGTCCGGCGCGCAGTCGCGACCGCGATCCCGCTCCGGTGCAGCGACCGTAACGGCGATGTGGTCACGCGCCAGATCACCCAGGCCCCGACGGCCGGGACGCTCGGCGCGGTCAATCAGGGCAACGGGAGCGTCTTCTACAGCCCGTTTCGCACGTTCTCCGGCGTCGACCGGTTCTCATACCGGGGCGTCGCGGCCGGACTCTTCGGCGCGCCGGCGACGATCTCCGTCACCGTTCCGGCCGGGCCGAAGCCCAAGCCCAGGCGCATCCGCGGCGTCACGCTCGCCTACCTCTTCGCGGCGTTCAGCGACCACACGGTGCTGACCAAGTTCGCGGTGAAGGGCGTGCCGAAGCGCAGCACCGTGCGCGTGGTCTGCCGGTGCGGCGGCGGCAAGGCGCGGACGTTCAAGAAGAAGCGCGCGCACGGCACCGTGAAGCTCAAGCGGTTCGTGAACCTGCGCCTGCCGGTCGGCAGCCGCATCACGGTCACCGTGACCAAGGCCCACACCATCGGCGCCGCGAAGCGGCTGCAGATCCGCAGCCGCGCGGCACCGAAGGTCACGACCCGCTGCCTGAAGCCCGGGTCGAGCACGCTGCGAAAGCGCTGCTAGTATCCCGATTCAGAATTTCGATGGCACTCGTCGGCGCCGGCCCGCGCCTGCCGGCACCCGGCATCCGGTCACGTGCCACCAGCATGCTCGCGGATGCCGTGCGACGGCAGGCGCGACCCGGCATCCGCCTGACCTGCCACCGAACTTCCGAATCGCGACGCTAGCGCTACCCCTTCTTGTAGGGATCGACGTAGACATCGTCGATCAGCCACTCGCTGCCGGCGCCGAGCGCGGTGAAGCGGAACTGCACGTCCATCTCGGTCGTGTTGGCGACGATCGCGAGCGGCGCGACCGGCGTCCACTCCTCGGTCTCGTCGCCGTTCACGGTGCCGATCCGCAGCTCCTGCGGGTCACCGTTCGCGTCGCTGTAGAGGACGTCGACCGCGAGCTGTCCCAGGGCCCTCCGGCGCTACGGGCGAAGAAGCGCATCGTCGGGTCGTCAAGGCTCACGCAGATCGGGGGCGAGGTCGCCGACGCACCGCTGTCGAGCCAGACCGCCGCCGGGACATCGCCGCCGTGGACCCAGAACGGCTCGTTCTCGGGGACGACCTGGGCGTCGCTCAGCTCCCAGCCGCCGCCGCCGGCGCTGAGGTCGCCGTCGGGCGCGAGGAAGTAGTCGGCGAGGTCGCCGAACTGCGTGAACGGCTGCTCGATCACCCGGCCCGAACAGCGCGAGGCCACCTCGTCGGCCTGGGCCGCCGCGGCGCCCGCGAACGGCAGTAGGAGGGCCACTGATGCGATGAGCAGACGACGGATCATGCGGCCGTATCGGCACCACCGCTCTGAACTCCTGAGAAGCGGCGTAATGAATCGGACCTCTGTCGACTCAAGTTCTCGAGCGACCTGCCGATAAACCCCCCGTGTCGGAGAGCCCCTCTGAGCGGCTGCTCCAACGGTGGCGGCCGTATGACTCCAGGCGACTGACGCCGCGCGAGCTTCACATCGAGGCCATTACGGCCGGTGCATTCGTCGCCGTGGCTGCGCTGCTGCCGGTGCTGATCGCGCCCGGCCGTGACTTCGACCCCGGCGTGGCCGCCGCCCTGATCGTCAGCCTCGCGATCGCCTCGCGCGTGCGGCTGTACGTCGGCGCCGGCTCGGCGGTGCCGACGCAGCTCGTGTTCGTTCCGATGCTGTTCCTGCTCCCGCCGGCCACGGTGCCGGCCTGCGTCGCCGCCGCCTCGCTCCTGGCCCAGTCGGTCGACGTGCTCCGCCGCGCCGACCACCCCGACCGGTTCGTCGCCGAGGTCGCCGACTGCTGGTACACGGTCGCCCCGAGCCTCGTCTTCGTGGCCGCGGGCGCCCCCGACGCCGCCCCCGGCGACTGGTGGGTGCTCGCCCTCGCGCTGACCGCGCAGTGCGCCACCGACCTCGCCACCGCCACCGTGCGCGAGTGGCTCGGCCGCGGGATCGCCCCCGCCGTCCAGCTGCGCGTGATCGGCAGCGTCTACCTGGTCGATCTCTGCCTGACGCCGGTCGGCCTGGCGATCGCGATGGCGTCCACGGACCAGCCGTACGCGGCCCTGCTCGCCCTGCCGCTCGTGGCGCTGCTCGCCGTGCTCGCCGGCGACCGCCGCCGGCGCATCCGCGACGCCGTGCACCGGCTCTCCGAGCTCGAGGAGGAGCGCGAGCGCCTCGACCGCGCGATCCACCGCCTCGGCGAGGCGTTCGGCTCCAAGCTCGACCGCGCGGCGCTCGCCGACATCGTCATCCGCACGACGGTCGAGGCGCTCGACGCCCGTTACGGGCGCGCCGCGCTCGCCTCGGGATCGGTCGAGCACGGCAACGAGCCCGGCCCGGCGGTGACGATCGCCGAGCAGGCCGCGCGCCGCACCGGCGAGCGCAAGATCATCGTCCGCGACGGCGACGTCGCGATGGCGCAGCCGCTGACCGGCGGCGCCTGGGCCGCGTCCACCGAGGTCCTGTCGATCGCGCGCGCCGGCAGCGCGTTCACCGCCGAGGAGGAGGCCCTCTTCAGCTATCTCGCGCAGCAGACCGCGGTCGCGCTCGAGAACGTCGCGCTGCACGACCAGCTGCGCCGCGAGGCGACCGTCGACGAGGTCACCGGGCTCTCCAACCACCGCCGCTTCCAGGAGGCCCTCGCGCAGGAGGTGACGCGCATGCAGCGCTCGCGCCGCCCGACCGCGCTCGCGCTGATCGACATCGACGACTTCAAGCAGATCAACGACGCGCACGGGCACCAGCACGGCGACGCGGTCCTGCAGCTCGTGGCCGACACGCTCACGAACGTCAGCCGCGCCACCGACGAGCCCGCGCGCTACGGCGGCGACGAGCTGGCCGTCATCCTCGCCGAGACCGACCTGGCCGGCGCGACGCGGGTGGCGGAGAACATCCGCCGGGCCGTCGAGAGCAGCTCGTTCCACGTCACCGTCAGCATCGGCGTGTCCGCGCTCGAGCCCGGCCACGGCGACGCCGAGGCGCTGATCGAGGCGGCCGACGTCGGCCTCTACGCGGCCAAGCGCACCGGCAAGAACCGCGTCCGCACCGGCGGCTGGGCGACGGCGCGGCCCGATGGGACCGGCGGCAGCCGGTTCGCTCGCACGAAGACGCCCGAACGCACGTAATCGGCGAGGCCGCGCGCGGCTGCTGCTACCTTCGGCGACTTCATGCTGTCGGTCGCCGTCTGCCTGGTGCTTGGTCTGGTGCTGGTCGCGTCCGCGGTCCTCAAGCTCGCCGACCGGCAGGGCACCGAGGCGGCGCTGACGACGTACGGCATCCGCGCGGGCGCGTCGGTCGTGTGGGGCGCGCTGATCGTGGTGGAGGCCGGGCTGGGCGTCGCCGTCGCCGCCGGGGTCGCGGCCGCCGCGTACGCCGCCGCGCTGCTGATGGCGGGTTTCGCCGCCGCCCAGGGCGTCGCGCTGGCGGACGGTCGCGGCGGGCGCGCCGTGCGCCTGCTTCGGCGCGCGCGGGCGGGTGTCCAGCGGCGCCCTCGACCGGACGCTGGTGCTGGCCGCCGCGCTGGCCGTCGCGCCGCTGCTGCCGCGCACCGAGCCGACGACCGAGGGGTGGCTGGCGATCGGTCTCGGCGCGCGCGCTGGTCGGGCTCGTCGCGCTCGGCGTCGCCGTGCTCGCGCTCGCTCGCGAGGTCGGGATGCTGCGGCTGTCGCTCGACCCGCGCGGGGCGCTCGAGATCGCCCACGAGGGGCCGGAGATCGGCGCGCGCTCGGCGCTCGCCGAGCGGTTCGGCGAGGACCTGGCGGGCGGCCGCCTCGCGCTCGCCGTGTTCAGCTCCGAGGGCTGCCAGATGTGTCGCGCGCTCGCGCCCGCGATCGCCGCGTTCGGGCGCGACCCGCACGTGGCGCTGCGCGAGTTCGACGAGGTCCGCGACGCCGACGCGTGGACGGCCGCCGACATCCCCGGCAGCCCGTTCGCCGTCGCGCTCGACGCCGACGGCACGGTGCTCGCGAAGGGCACGTTCAACACGGGCGCGCAGCTCGAGTCCGTGCTGGCGGCCGCGGAGCGACGGCGCGGAGCGGTCAATGCGTGACGCCGGGGCCGACGGCGTGGGCGCGGCCGGCGCGGAGGCGACCGCGTCGCCGCCGCGTCTTCGCGCCGCGGGCTGCTCGCGCGCGTGTCCGGCGCGGTGATGGGCCTGGCCGGCGCCGGGACCGTCACGAGCATGATCGAGCCGGGCGACGCCGACAGGCGTTCCACTTCTGCGGCCACATCTACACGACCGACTCGTGCCCGCACCCGACCGGCATGCCGCGGATCGACCGCAAGGGCCTGCCCGCTGCGCGCCAAGGACGGCCACCCGGTCGACGACCTCGGCCGGCTGATCGACTCGGGCGGCCGCGCCGTCGACGAGGACGGCCGCCTGCTCACCGACATCGACGGCCGCCCGCTCCCGATCGCCAGCCGCACGCGCGTCTGCGACGCCGTCGGCGAGCTGACGGCTTCGAACGCAGATCGACGGCGCCTGGTTCCGCTGCTGCGGCGGCCAGGTGCGCAAGCTCGTCGACTGCTGCTCGTACAGCACCCGGCGCATCAACGGCGACGCCTCGCTGACCGGCTACTGCTACAAGGGCCGCAAGCGTGTTCTGCGTCATGTACTACGACACCAAGGTCAAGTGCTGAGGCGGCCGTGCTCATCCTCGCCGCTGGCCCGCGGCGGCCGGCGTCACCGGCGCGTGGTCGCCGTGCGGGTTCTCGATGGTCGAGACCCTCGCGCCGCGCGGCTACGCCGGGCGGCTGCGCGACCACGATCGCCGCGTGCGTGACGTTCGCGCTCGGCGCGCTGGCCGGCGGCGCGATCGACGTTCGGCGGGCTGGCGCTGCTCGGGCGGCGCTGGGCGCGGGCGGCACGGCGCGCTGGCCGTGGCGGCGGCGATCGCGCTGGCGGCGGCGGCCGGTGAGGCGCGCGGCGCGCGGATCCTGCCGCAGGTGCGCCGCCAGGTGCCCGGAGTCGTGGCGGCGGCGGATGCCCGTCCCGCTGGCGGCCGGGCTGTACGGCGTGCTGCTCGGCCTCGGCTTCACCACGTTCATCCTCACGTTCGCGGTGTGGGCGCTCGCGGGCGTGAGCGTCGCCATCGGGGACCCGTCGCTCGGCCTGGCGATCGGGCTCGCGTTCGGCGCCGGGCCGGCTGCTGCCGGTGATCGTCCTGGCGCCCGCCGGCGACACCGAGTGGGGCGCGGCGGCCCATGCCGCGATGGCCGAGCGCCCGCGCATCCTGCGCTCGTTGCGCGCGGTCGACGCGGTCGCCATGGCGGCCTGCGCGATCGCCCTGGTCGCGGTCACCTGATGGCCGCCGAGACCGTCGCCACCGGGGTGAGCGACCCGAGCGTCGACGGGACGCTCGTCGCCTGGCATGTGCCCGGGCAGCCGGGCGTCCTGGTCAACGGCGACCAGCAGACGCGCGTGGGCGGCACCCATCCCGCGCTCGGCGGCGGGCGGCTGGCGGTGCTCAACAACGGCGTGATCCAGGTGCAGCAGACGATCGGGCCGCCGTTCGCCGCCGCGGTCCCGGCCCCCGGCGCCGACGCCCTCGCGGTCGCTGCCGAGTGGGTGGCCTGGCGCGCGCACAGCGACGACGGCGACGCGATCTACGCCGCCCCGCTGGCCGGCGGCGCGCCGCGCCGGATCGCCAAGGCGAAGGAGCTCGGCCGCCCGGCTCTCCAGGGCACGCGGCTCGCCTACCACGTCAACGGCCGCACCGGCAGCCGGATCGTGATCGCCGACGTGACCACCGGCAAGCGCACGACCGTGCGGCGCGAGCGGCGCGCGCTGCTGCTCAACCCGTCGCTCCAGGGCGAGCGGCTGCTGTACGTGCGCAACTACTACAAGCGCCAGGAGCTGCGGATCGGCCCGCAGTCCAAGCACGGGGTGACGAAGGACCGGCGGATCTGGTCGATCGTCCCCACCGGCCGCCGCGACGCGGGCCACGATCCCGGCAAGAAGCACCACCGCCACGGCTGGCCGCGCCGCCTATGGCCGCGCCCCAAGCGCGGCCTCTCCGCGACGATGTGGACGACCGCGTTGGCCGCCGAGACCGCGTACGTGACGCTCCTGCGCCAGGTCGCGGGCCAGCCGCTGCAGGTCACGATCCTGCGCGTGGCGCGGTAGCGCGCGTGCCCGCGGGCGCGGCCCCGCCAGAACCCGTTGAAATCGTGGGTGCGCGCGCCTTGCGGCGGGTAGGCGTTCCCTCAGACACTTCCTCGGGAGGGAATCGATGATGCGCAGGCAAGGCAGGCTGCTCACCGCGGCCCTGGTGGCGGCGGTGCTGTCCACTGCGCCCGCCGCACAGGCGGGCGAGCGGTTCACCAAGGAGCCGACGGCGACCGGCAAGGGCGGCGCCGCGGCGAGCGTCGATGCACTGGCGACCAAGACCGCGATCAAGACGCTCCGGCGCGGCGGCAACGCCGTCGACGCCGCGGTCGCCGCGGCGGGCGTGCTCGGCGTCACCGAGCCGTTCTCGTCGGGCATCGGCGGCGGCGGCTTCATGGTGATCCGCACGCCGCGCGGCAAGGTCGTCACGATCGACGGCCGCGAGACCGCGCCGGCCGCGATGAAGCCGGACTCGTTCATGGAGAACGGCGAACCACTGGACTTCATCGACGCTCGCTACAGCGGGCTGTCGGTCGGCGTGCCCGGCACCCCGGCGACCTGGGACGCGGCGCTGCACCGCTACGGGACGATCTCGCTGCGCCGTGCGCTGCGGCCCGGGATCCGCGTCGCGCGCCACGGCTTCGAGATCGACCAGACGTTCTACGACCAGGTCGACGGCAACGACGGCTATTTCGACGACGTCCCGTCGACCGCCTCGATCTATCTCGATCCGGACGGGACGCCGCACGACGTCGGCACGCTGCAGCGCAATCCCGACCTCGCGCACGCGTACCGCTACCTCGGCCGCCACGGCGCCCGCGGCTTCTACACCGGCGCGATCGCCCGCGCGGTCGCGCAGGCCGCCCAGCACCCGCCGATCGCCGCCGACGCCGATCACGTGTGGCGTCCCGGCCTGATGACGACGCGCGACCTGGCGCGCTACCGCGCGCCCAACCGGCGGCCGACCCACGTCGGCTACCGCGGGCTCGACGTCTGGGGCATGGGCCCGCCGTCGAGCGGCGGCAGCACCGTGGGCGAGGCACTGAACATCCTCGAGGGCTTCAAGCCGCTGGGCGCCGACCCTGCGCAGGCGCTGCACCGCTACCTGGAGGCATCCCGCTACGCATTCGCCGATCGCAACGAGTACCTCGGCGATCCGGCGTACGTCGACGTGCCGCTGCGCCGCCTGCTGTCGGACTCGTACGCCGCGGAGCGGCGCGCGAAGATCGGCGACACGGCCGCCAACGCGGTCGTCGAGCCCGGCGATCCGAACGACCACGAGGGCGTGTCGACGACGCACCTCACGGTCGCGGACGCACACGGCATGGTCGTCTCGTACACGTTCACGATCGAGCAGATCGGCGGCAGCGGGATCGTCGTGCCGAACTGGGGGTTCCTGCTCAACAACGAGCTGACGGACTTCAACTACGACTCGACGACGGCCGCCAACCGCGCCGAGGGCGGGAAGCGTCCGCGCTCGTCGATGGCACCGACGATCGTGACCCGCAACGGCCGGCCGGTGCTCGCGGTCGGCTCGCCGGGTGGCTCGACGATCATCACCACGGTGCTGCAGATCCTCGTCGACCGCTTCGACCTCGGGGAGAGCCTGCCGCAGGCGATCGCCGCGCCGCGCGCGTCGCAGCGCAACTCGGTGACGAGCGACGCCGAGCCCGCGTTCATCGCCTCGCCCGAGGGGCAGGCGCTGGTCGGGACATTCGGGCACAACCCGTTCCACGAGGTCGCGGAGATCGGCGCTGCGACAGGGGTCGAATTCCTCCACCACGGGCGGCTGCAGGCCGCGGCCGAGCCGGTGCGGCGCGGCGCCGGCAGCGCCGCGGTGGTCAGCGAGAAGAAGTAGCCCAGTCCTCGAGCACGGGCAGGAGGGCGCGGGCGTCGTCGACCACGGCGTCCGCGTCCGCCAGCGCCTCGACCGCGAACGGGCCCGTCGCGACCGCGACCACACGCACCTCGTCGGCGCGCGCGCAGGCGATGTCGCGCGGGGTGTCGCCGATGACGACCGTCCGCTCGCGCGGCCAATCGCCGGCCCGCGCGCGGGCGATCGCGGGCAGCTCCGGGCGGGACTCGCTGTCGGAGCCGAAGCCGCCCTGGCCGCGTGCGAAGTAGTGGCCGATCCCGGCGCGCCCGAGCTTGAGATGGGCGATCGGCTCGAGGTTGCCGGTGACAAGCGCCAGCCGGAACTCGACGGGCCGCGCGGCCAGCGCCTCCAGCAGCTCCGGCACGCCGGGCGCGACGCGGTCCGAAAGGTCGGGCGGGGCGAGCTCCTCATAGGCCGCGACCGCCGCCTCGCGCACCTCCGGCCAGCGGGCGTCGAAGTCCTGCCCGCCCGCCGCGGTCACCAGGTCGCGCATGATCGCCGCGTCGGTCCGCCCGGCGACCTCGACGTGCCCGTTGAGCGGCGGCAGCCCGTGCACGCGCGCCGACGCCTCGCGCAGCGCCTGCCCGTGCTCGAGCCCGCCGCCCTGCAGCAGGGTGCCGTCGATGTCGAACAGCAGAAGGAGCGGCCGTGGTTCGGGCCGTGGCCCTGGCCGGTTCACCGGCGGATGCACCGTCGTGCCTGACCAGGACGCAGGGAGGGTGCAAGGGCGGCGCCCTTGCCCCGACCGAGGACGCCGTCAGGCGCGGCGGGGCGCCGCCGGGGCCCGGTCAGGGTCGCGGCCGGGACCACCTAGCGCTTCAGGTCCAGGCCGGGCTCGAGCCGCCGGGCGAAGGCGGCGATCAGCTTGGCCGCGTTCTCCACGTCGTCGAGCTGCACCATCTCGACCGGCGAGTGCATGTAGCGCAGCGGGACCGACACGACCGCCGACGGGATGCCGGCGCGCGTGATGTGGAAGGCGTCCGCGTCGGTCCCGGTCGCCCGCGCGGACGCGGCGACCGTGAACGGGATGCCCTCGGCCTCGCCCGCCTCCACCAGCAGCTCGAAGATCGCCGGATGCAGCGTCGACCCGCGGGTGATCACCGGGCCGCTGCCGAACTTGTGGCGGCCGATCTCCTTCTCCTCGGTGCCCGGTGCGTCGGTGGCGAACGTGACGTCGACGACGATCGCGATGTCGGGCTGGAGCGAGTAGGCGGTCGTGCGGGCGCCGCCGAACGTGATCTCCTCCTGCGCGACCGCGGCCGCCGCGACGTCGCCGGGCGCGCCGCCCGCCTCGGCCACGAGCCGCGCCGCCTCGAGCGCGACGAAGCAGCCGAGCCGGTTGTCCATCGAGCGCGAGATCACGCGGTCGTTGGGCAGCTCGACCGGCTCGCCCGCGATCACCGCGACGTCGCCGATGCGCACGCGGGCGCGGGCGTCGTCGCCGTCCTTCGCGCCGATGTCGATGTGCAGGTTCTTGAGCTCGGGCGCCTTCTTGCGCTCGTCCTCCTTGAGCAGGTGGATCGGCTTCTTGCCCACGACGCCGGGGATCCGCCCGTCGCGGGTGGAGATCTCGACGCGCTGGCCGACGAGGATCACCGGATCCCAGCCGCCGACGCCGGTGAACCACAGGTACCCGTCGTCGTCGATGTGGTGGACGATCAGGCCGATCTCGTCGATGTGGCCGACGACGACGGTGAAGAGGCCGTCACCAGTGCCTTTGACGCGCGCGACCGAGGAGCCGACGGTGTCGTAGGTGATCTCCGCGAAGGCACCGGCAGCCTCGCGGAACACAGCGGCAGCCGGCTGCTCGTATCCGGACGGACCGGGCGCCGTGAGCAGCCGGCGCAGTGTTTCGGGGAGCGACATTCGGCCGGGCAGGTTACTGCGCCTGCAACAACCCGCGCAGCACGAACTGCAGGATGCCCCCGTGCTTGAAGTAGTCGACCTCCTTGGGAGTGTCGATCCGCACGCGGGCCGTGAACTCCTTGTCGCCCGCGCGAACCGTCACTTCCTTGGCGTCGCCGCCGTCGAGGCCGGTGATCGAGAACTCCTCCTCGCCGGTCAGCCCGAGGGACTCGACGGAGTCGCCGTCGTTGAACTGCAGCGGCAGCACGCCCATGCCGACGAGGTTGGAGCGGTGGATGCGCTCGAACGACTCGGCGATCACCGCGCGGACCCCGAGCAGCTTCGTGCCCTTCGCCGCCCAATCGCGCGACGAGCCCGAGCCGTACTCGGCGCCGGCGAGCACGACGAGCGGCGTGCCCTGCTCGGCGTACTTCATCGCGGCGTCGTAGATCGGCAGCTCCTCACCGTCGTGGAGCGTCGTGCCGCCGACCAGCTCCCGGCCCGCGATGTAGTTGCGCAGGCGGATGTTGGCGAACGTGCCGCGCATCATCACCTCGTGGTTGCCACGCCGTGAGCCGTACGAGTTGAAGTCCTTGTTGTCGACCCCGTGCTCGTTGAGGTACCTGGCGGCCGGCGAGCCCTTCTTGATCGCGCCCGCCGGCGAGATGTGGTCGGTCGTCACCGAGTCGCCGAGCACGGCCAGCACGCGCGCGCCCTCGATGTCGCCGACCGCCTCCGGCTCCGGCGGCAGGTCTTCGAAGAACGGCGGCTTGCGCACGTAGGTCGAGTCGTCGGCCCACGCGAAGCGGTCGCCCTCCGGCACCTCCAGCGAGTTCCAGCGCTCGTCGCCGGCGAACACCTCGCCGTACGAGCTCGTGAACATGTCCGACCGGACGGCGTCTTCGACCGTGCGCGCGACGTCCTCGGCGCTCGGCCAGATGTCCTTGAGGTAGACGTCCGCGCCGTCGGAGTCCTGCCCGAGCGGCTCGTCGAGCAGGTCGATGTCCATCGTCCCCGCCAGCGCGTAGGCGACGCACAGCGGCGGCGACGCGAGGTAGTTCATCTTCACGTCGGGGTTGATGCGGCCCTCGAAGTTGCGGTTGCCGGACAGCACCGACACGACCGCGAGGTCCTCGGCGTTGACGACGTCGGAGATCTCTTCCGGCAGCGGGCCGGAGTTGCCGATGCAGGTCGTGCAGCCGTAGCCGACGAGGTGGAAGCCGAGCTGCTCGAGGTACTGGGTCAGGTCGGCGCGCTCGTAGTACTCGGTGACGACCTTCGAGCCCGGGGCGAGCGACGTCTTCACCCACGGCTTGACCTGCAGACCGCGCTCGACGGCGTTCTTGGCGAGCAGGCCGGCGCCGAGCATCACGGACGGGTTCGACGTGTTCGTACAGCTCGTGATCGCGGCGATCACGACGTGCCCGTGGTCGAGCTCGGTCTCCGTGCCGTCGGCGAGCGTGACCTGAGCCCGCACCGACGCGCGGTCGGCGACCTGCACGCCCCCGGTGCCCGACCCCTCCTCGTTACGCACCGTCTGATGCTCGCCCGGCGCGGGCGGATCCGATGCCGGGAACGACTCCTCGACGGCCTCGTCGCACGAATCGCTCTCCGGCAGGAACCCGTCGAGCGCCATCCGGAACGACGCCTTGGACTCGGTCAGCGCCACGCGGTCCTGCGGGCGCTTGGGGCCGGCCAGCGACGGCACGACCTCACCCAGGTCGAGCTCGAGCGTCTCCGAGTAGGTCGGCTCCTCGGAGTGCTCGTCGTGCCACAGGCCCTGCTCGCGCGCGTACGCCTCGACCAGCGCGATGTGGTCCTTGTCGCGGCCGGAGAACTCGAGGTAGCGCAGCGTCTCCTGATCGATCGGGAACATCGCGCACGTGGACCCGAACTCGGGGCTCATGTTGCCGATCGTCGCGCGGTCGGCGAGCGGGAGGTTCGGCACGCCCGGGCCGTAGAACTCGACGAACTTGCCGACCACGCCGTGCTCGCGCAGCATCTGCGTGACGGTGAGCACGAGGTCGGTCGCGGTCGAGCCCTCGGGCAGCTCGCCGGACAGCTTGAAGCCGACCACGCGCGGCACGAGCATCGACATCGGCTGGCCGAGCATCGCCGCCTCGGCCTCGATCCCGCCGACGCCCCAGCCGAGCACGCCGAGCCCGTTGATCATCGTCGTGTGCGAATCGGTCCCGACGAGCGTGTCGGGGTACAGCGTGTCGCCCGAGTCGAACACGACGCGCGCCAGGTACTCGAGGTTGACCTGGTGGACGATGCCGGTGTCGGGCGGCACGACCTTGAAGCCCTCGAACGCGCCCTGGCCCCAGCGCAGGAACGCGTAGCGCTCCTCGTTGCGCTCGAACTCGCGCTCGGCGTTGATGCGGAACGCGTCACGCGTGCCGAACACGTCGACCTGCACCGAGTGGTCGATGACCAGCTCGGCGGGGACGAGCGGGTTGATCTTGTTCGCGTCGCCCCCGAGGTCGGCCATCGCGTCGCGCATCGCGGCGAGGTCGACGACCGCGGGCACGCCGGTGAAGTCCTGCATCACGACGCGCGCCGGCGTGAAGGCGATCTCCTTCGACGGCTCGGCCGTGTGGTCCCAGGTGGCGATCGCCTCGACGTCCTCCTTGCGCACGCCGACCCCGTCCTCGTTGCGGAGGACGTTCTCGAGCAGGACCTTCAGCGAGAACGGAAGGCGGGCGACGTCGTAGGAGGACTGGAGGGCATCAAGACGGTAGATCTCATAGTTGCGCCCGCCGACCTCGAGGTCGCCGCGGGCGCCAAACGAATTCTCGGAGGCCATGCCTCCAGACTACCCCGGGAGCGCCAGCGACCCTTCGCCGTAGTCGACGCGCTTCGGCGTGCCGTCCTTGTCGTGCCAGGCGACCGTGAGCGGCACTTCCTCGCCCGGCGAGAGCAGGGCGATCCGGCCCGTGCGCAGCAGCTCGGTGTCGGGCACGGTCTGCGGGCCGCGACCGGCCGACCACAGCGTCTTGCCGAACGTCTTCAGGAACACCGGCGCCGACGGGACCGTCGTGCCGTCGCCGGCCAGCAGGCGCACCTTGCCGATGTCGACGCGGATCGTGTGCGTGCCGTCGTTGCGCAGCGTGCCGGTGAGGACGCGGTCGTCCTTGATCGTCGGGTGGTCGAAGACCTCCGCCTTGCCGGTCCAGCCCAGCGGGCCGACGCGGCCCTCCGAGCCGAAGCCGGCGAGCGCGATCACGGCCACCGCGGCCAGCGTCGCGATACCGATCATGGCGACCGCGCGGCGGCCGAGCGCTTCGGCGCGCGTCTGCGGCGGCGCCGTGGTGATGAAGGTGCTCATTCCTTCGGCTCCTGGGGTCGGGTGAACCAGTCGCAGCCCGGCGGGTCCGGGTTGGTGAACGGATCCCACGTCGAGCACGTGGCCTGGCTGGCGGTCTTGGTCGGGATGCCGGGCATGAGGACGCTCGAGCCCGGGCAGTCGGGAAGGCCGGTGGCGACGTTCGAGGTGGGCGGGGCGCCGTTCGGGCCGACGTTGCCGCTGAAGCAGTTGCCGCGGCCCTCCTCGTCCCACCACACGTCGTTGCCGTTCGGGTCGCGCGTGCCGTCCCGCCGCACGCCGAAGTGGTTGCCGGTGATCTTGTCGTCGAACGACGTGTCGATGCCCTTGTCCGGCTCGCCCCGGAAGGCGGCCGGCACGTAGAGCAGCTTCACCGCGTCGCGCCAGTTGTCGTAGAAGTAGTTGTCGCGGACGACGTCGCCGTTGCCGCCGAAGATGCCGATCCCGGTGCCGACCGGCACCTGGAACGTCGGGCACACGATCCGCGGGTTGCGCTCGGGGATCGGCGTGTTCTTGCAGTAGGCGTCGCGCTCGGCGTTGAAGTAGTCGGCGTTGTTGGAGTAGATGCGGTTGTGCTCCCACTTCGCGCAGTCCTGCGGCATGCCGGGATGGCCGGAGGCGAACGAGTCGGTGGTCATGCCGGTCGCGTTGTGGTGGAACGCGTTGTCGTGCGCCCACACGCCGTTGCCGGCGGTCCCCGAGTAGCCGATCGTGTTGTGGTGGGAGTTGACGCGCTTGATCTCGATCCCGTAGCGGGCGCAATGGCCCTCGGGACCGGAGCCGGGATAGACGCCGGAGTCGCCTGACCCGAACGCCTCGAGCCGGTTGTACAGGCCGTGGTCGGACGTGAACGAGAGGAACCCGTACTCGCGCGACCAGCGCGACTTGATGTCCTCCATCCGGAAGCCGTTGGTCTCGAGGACGTAGATGTTGTTGAAGTCGGAGTACTCGACCGTGAAGTGGCGCAGGTAGATGCCATCCGCGCGGTCGGCCCGGATGACGTTGAGCTTCGTTCGCCGGCCGGAGATCAGGACGTCGGTGCGCTTGCGGCCGATGCCCTCGATCTGCAGGTGGCACTTGTGGTCGCAGACGCGGTCCGCATCCGGCCCGTCGCCGATGATCGCGATCAGGTTCTGCGCGTTCGGGCACTTGCGCTGGTACTCGAAGTTGGCGACCTTGGCGCCGCCGCCGTTGCCGGCGATGCCCGACGCGAGCAGCGAGCTGCCGATCTCGTCGTAGTCGTTCGCGCACTTCGGATCCGGCTCGGGCGCCCGGCGTGACGGCTGCTCGCGGTACACGCCCGGGAAGATGCGGATGATCGCGCCGTTGCGGGCCTTGTCGACCGCCGCCTGGATGTTCCGCGTATGGCAGTGCTCGAGCTGCCGCAGGCGCCTGCGCTTCATCTTCGGCTGGTGGCGGAAGGAGCGCCGGACGCGCTTCGCCGAGTCCTTCTTGCAGACGTAGATGACCTGGTCGGCCGTCTTGCGGTGCTTCGGTACGGCGCCGACGCTGCCGTCCGGGAAGAACGCGTGCCGCTCGGGGTGCGCGAGCGCCGCGGGAGCCGCGAGCACCAGTGCGGCGAGCGCGATCAGGACGCTTCTCATGACATCTGCAACGAAGCGGGGTGTAAAAACCTGCGGTATGAGCTGGGACTGGGCCAACCCGATCCGCGACAAGATCTTCGGCGCGCCGCTCCCGGGCGGCTACACGCTCGAGCGCGTCGACGAGGACGCCTACTGGGACCTGCACGAGGCGGAGCTGCGGCAGTTCTTCTCGCCCGACGTGCTGTTCTGGGCCGACAGCCTGGTCGCGCCCACCCGGCTTGCCGCGCGCGAGCGCGTGGTCGCGTCGGAGGGCGCCGACCGCCTGGCCGACTACTGGCTGGTGCGCGGCGCGGGCGGCGCGCTGGCCGGCGTGTTCTCGTGCCGCCAGCGCAACGCCGAGACGTTCGAGCTCTACCACGTGACGATGCACCCGGACCACCGCGGCGGCGGGCTGTACGCCGGGCTGCTGGACCGCGTGATCGCGTACGCGCAGGAGCTCGGCTTCACCACCACGGTGTCCGAGCACGCCCCGTCCAACAACGCGGTGCTGATCCGGCACCTGAAGGCGGGCTTCCGGATCATCACGCTGGAGCTCGACCCGATGCACGGCGCCTCCGTGCGGCTCGCCTACTTCCACGACCCGGCGATGCTGAAGGCGTACGAGTTCCGCTGCGGGCTCGCGACGATGGACGACACGCTGTACGCGGCCGGATTCGGCCACTTCGACGTGCTCGACGAGCAGTTCGCTCGGAGCCGCGCGGCGGCGGCCGGGCAACAGCCCGACCGCCCGCGTGAGTCCGGTTAGAAGACGCGCACGGCCACTTCGGCCGGCGCGTCGAACAGCGCGTTGAGCTCGTCGTCGAGCTTGACCAGGGTCAGCGACGCACCGGCCATGTCGAGCGACGTGCAGTACTCGCCGACGTAGCTGCGCGTGACGTTGATCCCCTTGTCGGCGAGCTGCTGGGCCGCGCGGCCGTAGCAGATGTACAGCTCGGAGATCGGCGTGCCGCCGAGGCCGTTGATCATCAGCGCGACCTCGTCGCCCGACGTGTACGGGAGGTCGGTGACGACCGCGTCGAGCAGCTCGTCGACGATGTCGTTGGCGCTCGCCAGCTTCTCGCGGCGCCGGCCCGGCTCGCCGTGGATGCCGACGCCCATCTCCATCTCGTCGTCGCCGAGCTCGAACAGCGGCGAGCCCTTCGCCGGCGGCGTGCAGGAGGTCAGCGCCATGCCCATCGTGCGCGTGACCGAGTTGACCCGGTTGCCGAGCTCGACGAGCTCCTCGAGCGAGGCGCCCTGCTCGGACGCCGCGCCGACGGCCTTGATGACGAAGAAGTTCCCGGCCACGCCGCGGCGGCCCACGGTGTAGGTCGAGTCCTTCACCGCGACGTCGTCGTCGACGATGATCGTGGCGATCTTGATGTCCTCGGCCTCGGCCAGCTCGCGGCCCATGTCGAACGACATGCGGTCGCCGGTGTAGTTGTTGATGATGTGCAGGACGCCCTTCGGGCTCGCCATCAGCTTCGTCGTCTCGTACACGTAGTCAGACGGCGGCGCGGCGAACACGTCGCCCGGACAGGCGGCGTCGAGCATGCCCCGGCCCACGGCCATCACGTGCGCCGGCTCGTGGCCGGAGCCCGACCCCTGGACGATCGACACCTTGTCGTCGCGCGGAGCATCCGTGCGCATGATCAGGTTGTACTCGGGGACGTACTTGAGCTTGCCCGGGTTCGCGAGCTCGATGCCCTTGAGCATCTCGGGCACGAACTGCTGGGGGTCGTTCACGAACTTCTTCACGTCGCTCCTCCTGTCCGTTCCACTTCCGACTCCTGCCATGCCTTGCTCACGGCCTCGAACATGACGGCGATGCCGATCGCGCCCGCATCCACCGAGTCGCGGCTCCGCTCGCCCGTGTAGGAGGCTCGGCCACGCATCGCGACCATGCCCTTCGTGGCCTCGGCGCTCTCGCGCGCCTTCACGGCGGCACGCTCGATCGCCGCCGGCGCCCCCTCACCCAGAGACGCCTCGAGCTCGTCGACGGCCGGGACCAGCGCGTCGAGGAGCGTCTTGTCACCCAGATCGGTGTTGCCCCGCTGCTTGATGCCCTCGATCGCGGCACGGAACGCCGCGACGACCTCCTCTCCGGTCGGGGCGGGATTCGCCAGCGACCCGCCCGCGCGCAGGAACGCGGTCCCCCAGATCGGCCCGGACGTGCCGCCGATGCGCTTGGTCAGCACGATCGCGGTCTTCTTGAGCAGGCTGCCGGGGTCGCTGTGGCCGAGCCCGTCCCAGTCGCTGAGGACGATCTCGAACCCGCGGGCCAGCGAGTAGCCGAAGTCGCCGTCGCCGACGACGGCGTCGAGCTCGCAGAAGTAGGTCTCGTTGTCGACCGCGGTCTGGGCGATCGTCCGCACGACCAGCTCCGCCTGGCGCAGCGCCTCCTCGCTCATACAGCCTCCTTCTGGGACAGGGGTTGGGTGCGGCATGCCTCGAGGTCTTCCAGGGTCACCACGTCGCCGGGCCGCGCGCCGCCGCGGTTGGCGAGCACGTGTGCGGGCTCGCCGGGGTCGCCGAGGCTGGTGACGACGAGCACCGCCTCGCTCATGTCCTCGTCCGCCGTGTAGCTGCTCACCGTGACGACGCAGCGCAGGCCGGCGCCGACGGCGGCGAGCAGCCCGTTGCGCGAGTCCTCGACCACGATCGCGTCGCCCGTGTCGAGGCCGAGCTCGCGCAGCGTGAGCAGGTAGATCGCCGGGTCGGGCTTCTTGGCGGGCACGATGTCGCCGGCGAAGACGGAGAAGTGCGCCGCGTTCGCCTCCCCGACCGCGTGCTCGAGCACGGCGCGGACCGACTCCTCGGCCGAGGTGCTGGCGACCGCGAGCGTCCAGCCGGCGGCGAGCGCCTCGTCGACGATCCGGGCGATCCCCGGGCGGGCGGGGAGCTTGCCGGCGCGGACGATCTCCTTGTAGAGCGCGGTCTTGCGCTTGTGCAGCGCGAGGACCTCGTCGGCGTCGTCGATCACCGACGCGATCCGCTCCTTCCCGCCGCCGATCTGCAGCCGCCGGGCGTACTCGGCCTCGTCCCAGACGACGTCGAGGCCGGCCTCGGCGAACGCCTGGTTGAACGCCGGGCGGTGCCCGTCGCGCTCGGTGTCCGCCAGCACCCCGTCGCAGTCGAAGATGAGCGCGGGCACTAGACGGCGGCGGACGTCGGCGCCGACGCGCGGCCGGCTGAGCCGAAGATGCGGATGTGCTCCTCGGCCATCGCCTTGACCGCCGCGCGGACGTGGCGCTGCATCGACGGCGGGTCCTTCTTGGTCGGGTTGGCGTCGAGGTACTCGCGGTGCGCGTCGACGTAGGCGATCTTCAGCGCGGTCGAGATGTTGACCTTCGCGCAACCGCGCGAGATGAGATCGGTGAACTGCGCCTCGGTCAGCCCGGTGCCGCCGTGCAGCACCTGCGGGATCGGGTGCTGCTCGACGATCTCGGTGACCCGCTCGGGCATCAGGTGCGGCTCGGCCTTGTAGAGGCCGTGGGCGGTGCCGATGGCCGGCGCGAACGAATAGATGCCGGTCGCCGCGATGAACTCGGACGAGACCTCGACAGGGTGCACGTCTCCGGCCTCGTCCGAGCCCACACCGTCCTCGACCCCCAGCACGCTTTCGATCTCACCCTCGACCTGGGCGCCGTAGCCGTCCGCCTCGGCGACGACCTCGATCGTCTGGCGCGTGTTCTCCGCTACGTCGAGCTCGGACCCGTCGAACAGCACGGAGTTCCAGCCGGTGCGCAGGCAGATCGAGATCCACTCGCGGTCCGGGCAGTGGTCGAGGTGCAACGTCACCGGCACGGGGACCTCGTCGGCCCGCGCGCGCCAGAACGCGTAGAAGGGCTTGACGCCGATCGCCTTGACCGTCTTCAGCGAGGTCTGGACGATCAGCGGCGCCTGCAGGTCCGTCGCGGCGGCGAGGACCGCCTCGAGGCTCAGGTCGTCGACGACGTTGATGGCGGCGACGCCATAACGCTCCGTGAAGGCGCGATCGAGGATCTCGCGCATCGGTACGACTGGCATCGGACCGGCGCTCCTTTTCTGGCTATCGGGCTGGGGCACGTGGCGTTGGTGGTTGCGCCACGTACTAACCGACCGTAACCGCAAGCGACGGCATGCGTCAACATTTCGCCGCCGACTGGCGCAATTCGTTAACGGGCGCGCCATCGATGCAGACAGGCGGCCCGCCCTCAACTATTGTGGTTAGCACCCCTGCCGACGATGAAGTGCTCTCCGTGCCCGGCAGGTGTTCTACCGCGACATAGGGAGGGTAGGCGCCCCCCATGGCAGCCAACACGATCACCCGCGACCAGCTGCGTCGGCTCGCCGACGTACGCCCGGAGCGCGGCCGCGTCCTGTCCGTGTTCCTGAACCTCGACCCGGCCCAGTTCGCCACGCCGGCCGCGCGATCGACCGCGATCACGTCGATCCTCACCGAGGCCGCGCACCGCGCCGAACAGGCCGAAGGGCTCGACCACGCGGAGCGCGAGGCGCTCAAGGGCGACGTCGAGCGCGTGCGCGAGACGCTCCAGGCCGGCAGACATCGCGCAGAACGGAACGCGCGCCGTCGCCGTGTACGCCTGCTCGCCCGCCGACCTGCTCGAGGTCGTCCGGCTCCGCCGCCCCGTCGAGTCCGCGGTGGTGCTCGACCGCGCCCCGCACGTCGAGCCGCTGGTGGCCGACGCGGACGCCGAGCGCTGGTGCGTACTGCTCGCCAACCGCCGCAACGCGCGCTTCTTCGTCGGCGACGGGCGCGGGCTCGAGGAGACCGACCGCGTCGAGGACGACGTCCACAGCCAGCACGACCAGGGCGGCTGGTCGCAGTCGCGCTACCAGCGCGGGGTCGAGAAGGAGAAGGACGACCACCTCGTCCATGTCGCCGACGTCGCGTTCGCCGCCTACAAGCGGCGCGGGTTCGACCGGCTGCTGATCGGCGCGCCCGACGAGCTCGTCAACGAGCTCAAGGCGAAGCTTCATCCCTACCTGCAGGAGCGAATCACCGGCCGCCTGCATCTCGACGTCGAGAACTCCGGCGTCGAAGATGTCCGCGTCGCGACCGAGAAGGCGATCGAGGACTGGACGCGGCGGCGCGAACGCGACGCGCTCGACCGGCTGGCCGAGGGCGTGGGCCGCGGCGGCCGCGGTGCCGCCGGGCTGGCGTCGGTGCTCGAGGCGCTCAACGACCAGCGCGTCGAGATCCTGCTGGTGGCGGAAGGCTTCCGCTCGGCCGGCGGGCGCGATCGCGAGACCGGCATGCTCCACGCCGGCGACCACGGGCCGCAGGACCAGGAGCTCGAGCGCTGCGAGAACATCGTCGAGCTCGCGGTCGAGAAGGCGATCGAGCAGTCGGCGAAGGTGATCAAGGTCCGCCACCACGACGATCTCGGCCCGCTGGGCGGGATCGGGGCCGTCCTGCGCTACTGATGCGCGTCGCCCTGCTCGGCACCGGGCTGATGGGCGCGCCGATGGGCCGCAACCTGGTCGCGGCGGGTCACGAGCTCCATGCCTGGAACCGCACGCGCGAGCGGGCCGAGGCGATCGACGGCGCCGCCGTCCACGACACGCCCGCCGAGGCCTGCGCCGGCGCGGAGGTCGTCGTGACGATGCTGTCCGACGGCGACGCGGTGGCGGCCGCCATGCGCGACGTCGAGCTCGGCGACGCCGTCTGGGCGCAGATGAGCACGATCGGCGTCGAGGCGACCGAGCGGCTGGCCCGCGGCGCAGTTCGTCGACGCGCCGGTCCTCGGTTCGACGCCGGCGGCCGAACAGGGGTCGCTCACCGTGCTCGCGTCGGGGCCGTGGGAGCGCTGCCGCCCGCTGTTCGACGCCGTCGGCAAGACCATCGACCTCGGGCCGGAGGCGGGCGCCGGGCAGCGCACCAAGCTCGTCCTCAACCACTGGGTGCTGGCGCTCACCGAGGGCGTGGCGGAGACCGTGCTGCTGGCCGAGCGGCTAGGCGTCCCGCCGGAGCGGTTCTTCGAGATCATCGAGGGCGGTGGAGCGATGTTCGCGCCTTATGCGAAGCTCAAGGGCACGAACATGATCGAGCGTCGCTACGAGCCGACCTTCTCGCTCAAGCTCGCCCGCAAGGACGCGCAGCTGATCCTCGAGGCGGCGGACCTGCCGCTCGCGCAGCTGATGTTCGAGCGGCTGACGGCGGCGATGGACGCCGGGTACGGCGATCAGGACTTCTCCGCCGTCGTGGAGGCGCTTCGACGGTGACGCAGGCGCTTGTCATCGTGGACTTCCAGAACGACTTCTGTCCCGGTGGCGCGCTCGCGGTCCCCGACGGCGACGCGATCGCCGGTCGCGTCAACGAGCTGGCCGGCTCGGGCGACTATGACCTCGTGGTCGCCACCCGCGACTGGCATCCTCCCGATCACGGCTCGTTCACCGACCAGGGCGGGCGGTGGCCGGTGCACTGCGTCGCCGGCACGCCGGGCGCCGAGCTCCACCGTGCGCTCGACCCGACGCCGATCGACGTCGTGGTCGACAAGGGCCAGGATCCGGCCACCGAGGGCTACTCCGGCTTCGAGGGCACGCCGCTGGCCGAGCTGCTCCACGAGCGCGGCGTCGACCACGTCACCGTCGTCGGGCTGGCCACCGACTACTGCGTGAAGAACACCGCGCTCGACGCGCTGCGCGAGGGCTTCACCGTGACGGTCGACAGCACGGCGACGCGCGGCGTGGACGTCGAGCCCGGCGACTCCGAGCGGGCGCTGGACGCGCTCCGCGAAGCGGGAGCGAGCGTGGCCTGATGTCCACCGCCGCCCCCGAGCGGCTGGTTCGCGCGCTCCGGCGGCACATCTTCGACGAGCGGGTGCTCCAGGCGGTGGCCGAGGTGCCGCGCGACCGCTTCGTGCCGCGCGACCTGCAGAGAGAGGCGTGGGAGAACATCCCGCTCCCGATCGGCTCCGGCCAGACGATCTCGCAGCCGCTGGTCGTCGCGCGCATGTGCGAGCTGCTCGAGCTGACGGGGAGCGAGACCGTGCTCGACGTCGGCACCGGCTCCGGCTACCACGCGGCGCTGCTCGCGCGCCTCGCGCGGCACGTCTACTCGATCGAGGTGCACGGCTCGCTGTCGCGCCAGGCGGCCACCAACCTGCGCCTGGCCGGCATCACGAACGTGACGCTCGCGGTCGGCGACGGGTCGCGCGGCTGGACGGCGCATGCGCCGTACGAGGCGATCAACGTCGCGGCCGCGGCCGCGGGCGGGATCCCGCCGGCGCTGACGGACCAGCTGGCGCCGGGTGGGCGGCTGGTGGCGCCGGTCGAGGACGGCGAGCAGCGGCTCGTCGTCGCCCACCGCACCGATGCGGGCATCACGGTGACCGAGCTCGAGCGCGTGCGGTTCGTGCCGCTGGTCAGCCGACGCGGCTGAGTCGCGGGTTCGGCCGCAGCTCACGGCCGACCTTGCCCGCGGGCCGGCCGTCGGCCATCACCACGTCGGCCGTGAAGTCGTTCGAGCCGCGGATCAGCGACGAGCCGACGCCGTAGGCGTCGACCGGCACGCCGGCCGCCTCGAACTCGCGGATGCGATCGGCGGTGAAGCCGCCGGAGACGACGATGTGGACGTCGCGGAAGCCGTGGCTGTCGAGCTCGGAGCGCACGAGCCGGACGAGCTCGGCGTTGACGCCGGTCGCCTCGATCCCGTTGCGCCTGAGCCCCTCGTCGACGAGCTTGTCGGACGTGTCGAGCCGGACGCCCCACAGGTCCGGCCCGAGCGCGGCCGCAACCTCGAGCGCGGTCTGCACGGAGTCGTTGGCGAAGTCGACCAGCACGGTGACGTTCATGTCGTGCGCGAAGCGGTCGGCGAACTTGCGCGCGGCCAGCGCGGTGTCCCCGCCGTAGGCCGCGATCAGCCCGTGCGGGACCGTGCCGATGCCTCGCCCTCCCCACCACGACGCCTGCGCGTCGGTCGATACGCCGATCGCGCCCGCCACGTGCGCCGCCCAGCCGTCGCCGGTCTGCACGTGCCAGTGGTCGTGGCGGGCGGGGAAGTAGAGGATCGCCTTGCCGCCGGCGGCCTCGACCACCTCGCGGACGTTGCGCATGATCAGCGTGCGGCGGGCCAGGCAGCCGAGGTAGACGGTCTCGAGATGGGCGAACAGCGCGTAGTCGCCCTCGATCGTCATCACGGTCTCCCATGGCTCGATCAGGTCGCCCTCGTGCAGCGCGTGGACCTCGAGGTCCTTGAAGCCGTTGACCCACTTGCCGTCGCCGCCGCGGTGACCGGAGCACTGCCTGAGCACGGCGAGCGCCTCGTCGATGCCGCCGAGGATCGACTCCTTGCGCTGGAAGACCTGCATCACCACGTGCGGGTGGTGGTCGTCGGCCTCGAGGAGCTCCTTCGTGTAGTTGAAGTACGCGTCGGAGTAGTAGCCGTCGCGGATCTTGTCCACCGGGAGGCGGAAGACGGCGGGCGACAGGCGCTCCTGCTGGCCGGTGCTCACCGGGGGAAGTATGGGGGGCGCTAGCCTCTCGCGCTCCGCGTGGACCTCCTCCAGTCGATCGTCCTCGGGATCGTCCAGGGCCTCACCGAGTTCCTGCCGATCTCCTCCAGCGCCCACCTGCGCATCGTGCCCGCGATCCTCGGCTGGGAGGATCCCGGCGCGGCGTTCACCGCGGTCTGCCAGCTCGGGACCGAGGCCGCCGTGCTGATCTACTTCCGGCGCGAGCTGTGGGCGATCATCACCAAGTGGCTGGGCGGCCCACGGCGGTTCGACGACCCCGACGTACGGCTCGGCTGGTTCCTGATCGTCGCGACGATCCCGATCGGGATCCTGGGCTTCATCTTCCGCGACCAGATCGAGACCGGCGCGCGCAACCTGTGGCTGATCGGGACGGTGCTGATCGTGTTCGCGCTGGTGCTCGGCTTCGCCGACCGCATGGGCCGGCACGAGCGGAACATCGACCAGCTCTCGCCGCGCGACGGCGTGCTGATCGGCCTCGCCCAGTCGCTGTCTCTGGTGCCCGGCGTGTCGCGCTCGGGCGCCACGATGAGCGCCGGCCTGCTGCTCGGGCTGAAGCGACCGGCGGCGGCGCGCTTCTCGTTCCTGCTCGCAATTCCCGCGGTGGTGGCGAGCGGGCTGTTCGAGCTCAAGGACGTCGTGTCCGGCGACAAGCACGTCAACACGTCGGTGTTCAACGTCGCGGTGGCGACGGTGGTCGCGTTCTTCGTCGGCTACGCGGCGATCGCCTGGCTGCTCCGCTACCTCTCCAGCCACTCCGTGAATATCTTCGTCATCTACCGCGTCGTGCTCGGCAGTACCGTTTTGATCTTGGTGGCGACCGGAGCGATCAGCTGATGGCAAAGCTCTTTGAACAGATCGACGACAAGCTGCAGGCCTTCATCGAGGCGCAGCCGATGTTCTTCGTCGCCACCGCCCCGAGCGGGGACGACGGCCACGTGAACCTCTCGCCCAAGGGCGGGTCGAACCTGTTCCGCGTCACCGGCCCGCACGGGTTCGCCTACGTCGACCTGATGGGCAGCGGGATCGAGACGGTCGCCCACCTGCGCGAGAACGGCCGCATCGTCGTCATGTTCTGCTCCTTCTCCGGTCCGCCCAAGATCGTGCGGCTGCACGGCCGCGGCGTGCCGGTGCAGCAGGGCGACGACGGGTTCGCCGAGGCCCTGGGGGAGTTCGACATCACCGACGAGCAGCGCCGCGCCGTCCGCTCCGTGATCTCTGTCGCGGTGACCCGCGTGGCCGACTCGTGCGGCTTCGTCGTGCCCCAGATGGCCTACGAGGGCGAGCGCGACCAGCTCTACCGCTACGCCGACAACCGGCTGCGCAAGGAGGGCCCGGACGCGGTCCGCGCCTATGTGTCGGCGAACAACGCCGAGAGCATCGACGGGCTGACCGGGCTCGACTCGCTGGTGGACGGCGCCGAGCCGGTCTCTGCCGGCCGCAAGCTTTAGGGCGCCGCCCGCGACGTCAACGGCGGCATCGAGGCGGCGATTCGGCCGGGGTGGACGACGTTTGTCGCCCAGGAGGTGACATTCGTCAGCCACCCCTTCCGCGCCACCCTCCATGCGCAGTTGAAGTTCGCGCCCTAGCCGACGAGGCCGGCGCAGACCCAGTTGTGCGCGCCGGCGCCGCCCGCCCACAACGCCGCGGCGAGGCGGTCCTGCTCGGCCTTGGACGCCTGGTACGCGGCCGGGGTCGAGCCGCCGAGGCCCTTCCACGTCGACGGCAGCATCTGGTAGTAGCCCGAGGCGCCCGCGCTGTTGGGCGGGAGGTTCTGGCCGCCGGACTCGCACTGCACGATCGGCCACGGGATCGCCCACGGGCCGCCCGGGCCGGCCGAGGTGGCGCGCGCGGCGGCCTCGCGCTCGGCGATCAGCTTGTTGAGCTCGCTCTCGGCGGCGGCGCGGCCGGCGCGGGTCCCCGCCAGCGCCTCGGCGCGCGCGGTGCGCACGCGGGCGACGGTCGCCTCGCGCGCGGCCAGACCCTGACGCATGCTGGCGAGCGCGTTACGGCGCTGCTCGACCGCGGTCTCCGTGTCCTGCTGCTGCGCCTTGAGGTCGGCCAGACGGCCGGTCTCGCGGTGCGTCTCGTCCTTCGAGTCGTGGATGCGATCGACGATCTCGCCGTTGCGCTCCTGCAGCCGCTTGGCGAGCTCGACCCGCTCGATCAGGTCGGCGAAGCTGCTCGAGCCGATGACGAGCCCGATGAGGTCGGGGTCGTCGCCCTTGTAGCTGGCCACGAGCTGGTTCGCCAGCTCCGCCTGGTCGTGCGCCAGCCGGCGCTTGAGCCGCGCGAGCTTCGCCTGCTGGGTGTTGAGCTTCTCGGTGGTCGCCGCCAGCTTCGCGCGCGCGGTCTCCAGGTCGGCCTCCACCTCCGTCAGCCGGCCCTGGACGATCACGATCTCGCGCTGCGTGCGCGCCAGCAGATCGCTCAGTCGCGCGACCGCCCCGGACAGCTGCTGCTCGCGCGCGCGACTGCGGTCGATCTTGTTCCGCAGCGTCCCCTCGTCCTGCGAAACGGCAGGCATCGGGAGCACCGCCCAGAGGGCGATGACCGCGAGAAATAGGCCTGCGGGGACCCAGCGCCGCGAAGGCATGGGCGGCGACCCTAGCTCATCAACCGCGGAAATCCGGGCCGCGCGCGTCCTGCAAGATCCCTTTCACGCCGCCGATCCAACACCCCGCGCGGGGACGCGCGGGGTGTTGGGAATCGGACATCGGCGCCTCCGTCAGGCAGCGGCCGGCGCCACCGCACCGTCCGGGAACCGCGCCACGCCGCGCGGCTGGAGTCGGATCGCCACCGCGCCGACGATCAGGAACGCGGCCGCCACGAGCGCCGCGGCGAAGATGCCGTTCGCGAGCGCATCGGCCGCGTGGGAGACCGCGGTCTCGTCGCCGCTCGCCCGCATCTGCGCCACCGTCTGCACCGGCCGGTCGGCGAGCGGGCCGGACAGCGCCGCCGTGAACACCGCGCCGAGCAGACCGACGCCGAGCGTCGAGCCGAGCTGCCGGACCGCCGACGAGATGCCGGACGCGAGCCCGTTGCGCGAGGCCGGGACGTCGGCCAGCACCAGCGCCGACAGCTGCGCGGTCGCGGCGCCGACACCCAGCCCGTAGATCGCCAGGCCGGGCATGACCCACAGCGGCCCGGCACCGATCGTGAGCGCGACGCCCACCATCCCGACCGCCTCGAGCAGCAGCCCGACGACCACGGTCGTGCGCTCGTCGGTGCGCTGCGCGAAGGCCTGCATCAGCGGGAACGCGATCACGGCGAAGACCGGCACCGGCAGCCCGACGAGGCCGGCCTCGACCGGCGTCAGCCCCTGGCCGGCCTGCTGCACGAGCGGCAGCAGGAACATCAGGCCGAACTCGCCGACGCCGACGATCAGCAGTGCCACGTTGCCGAACGAGAACGAGCGGACCCGGGTCAGCACCGGGTCGAGGATCGCCGGCGCGCCGCGGCGCACCTGCACGCGCTGCGAGATCGCGAACGCCGCGAACAGCGTGGCGGCGACGGCCCACGCAACCTCGACGCCCTGGACGATCGCGAACGTCACCGCGGTCAGCGCGGCGCTCACCAGGACGGTCCCGACCACGTCGGGCCGGCGGGCATCGGCGCGCGGCGCGACATCCGGCACCAGCCGCACGACGCCGGCGAACGCCAGCGGCCCGACCACGAGGTTCACCCCGAACGCCCAGCGCCAGTCGGCGAGCTCGGCGATCACGGCGCCCATCAGCGGGCCGGCGGCGCAGGCCGCGGCGAACGTCGCGCCGTACAGCGCGAAGGCGGTCCCGCGCGCGTGCGCGTACGCGGCGTTGATGGTGCCAAGCGCCGCGGTCATCGCCGCACCACCGCCGAGGCCCTGGATCACCCGCGCGCCGTACAGGACGACCTCGCTCGGCGCGAGCGCCGCGAGGGCGCTGCCGGCCAGGAAGACGGCCAGCCCGCCCAGGTATGCGCGCCGCGGGCCGATCCGGTCGGCGACGTCGCCGGCCGCGATCACGACCGCCGCCGCCGCGAGCGAGAACAGCGCGCTGACGTACTGCAGCCCGGAGAACCCGAGCGACAGGTCGTGCGCGATCTGCGGCAGCACGAGATTGACGATCGACATGTCGACGACGATCAGCGCGACGCCGAGTGACAGCAGCAACAGCCCCAGCATCTGCGGCCGGTCCAGCTTCGTCGAGGTTGCGGTCACCGCGGAACTCCTTATCGGATCGGAATATTCGGTTCCGTTATGTTCTCGCGCCATGACTGCTCGCACATCAGGCAGATGCCTACGATCCGCGCGACACGGGCCTTACACAACTAAGGGGGTCAGACCCCCTTACTGACTACGGAACGGATCCGTCCGCTCCGATAGGCTCTGTGCTGTGAGCGGACGCCAGGCTGAGGCATCACGCAACGACGAGCGCGTCCTGGCCGCGGCGCGGGCGGTGCTGACCGCGGCCCCGGACGCGTCGATGGCCGACATCGCGCGGCGGGCCGGGGTGGGGATCGGGACGCTGTACCGCCGCTATCCCAGCAAGGAGGCGCTGGTGCTGCAGCTGTGCCTCGACGGCATGCGGCGGCTGGAAGCGGTCACAAGGACCGCGCTCGCGCAGCTGGACGGCGACCCGTGGGACGCGTTCGCCGGCTACATGACCGCGGCGCTCGACGCCGGGGCGGGCGCGCTCGGGGCGGCGCTGGCGGGCACGTTCACGCCGACGCCGGAGCTGCTGGCCGCGGCGCGCGAGCTGTACGCGGCGGGTGGCGAGCTGATCGAGCGGGTGCAGGCGGCGGGTGCGCTGCGCGCCGACGTCACGCAGGAGGACGTCAACCTGATCTTCGAGCAGCTGCGCGCGGTGCGGCTCGGCGACGACGCGCGCAGCGCGACGCTCCAGCGCCGCTACCTCGCGCTGATCCTGCAGGCGCTGAAGGCGCCCGGCTCCGCCCCGCTCCCCGGCCCGCCGCCCGGCTGGAACGAGATCCGGGACCGCTGGAGCGCGTGAGCCGGCTCTCCCAGCGCGCGCTCAACCGCGCCCTGCTCGCCCGCCAGCTCCTGCTCGAGCGGAGCCCGGCCTCGCTGCCCGACGCGCTCGAGCAGGTGGGCGGGATCCAAGCGCAGTACGCGCCGGCGATGTACGTCGGGCTGTGGAGCCGGCTGGACGGCTTCGAGCGCGACGCGCTGACGCGCGCGCTCGCACGCCGCGAGGTGGTCCAGGGGACGCTGATGCGCTCGACGATCCACCTCGTCGCGCCCGGCGACTACTGGCCGTTCGCCGTCGCCGTACGCGAGGCGCGGCGCGCGTCGTGGCAGCGCTCGGTCACCTCATTCACGGCGGCGCAGATGGCGGGCGCGGCGAGACGACTGCGGGCGCGGCTCGCCGACGGCCCGCTGACCCGCGCGCAGATCGACGAGCTCGTCGGCAAGGACCGCGCGCGGGGCGTCGGCCTGTGGATCGACCTCGTCCGCGTGCCACCGTCCGGCACCTGGGAGCGCCGTCGCGCCGATCTCTACGGCCTCGCCGAGGACTGGCTGCCGGCCGAGCCGCCGACGCCGGCCGCCGCGCTCGACCACCTCGTCAGCCGCTACCTGCGCGCGTTCGGCCCGGCGACACGGCACGACGTGGCGACCTTCACCGGCTTCAAGGTCGGCGAGCTCAAGCCGGCGCTCGCGCGCCTCGAGCTCGAGCGGCACGAGAGCGACGATGGCACCGAGCTGCTCGACGTGCCCGGCTCCCCCCGGCCGGACCCGGAGACGCCCGTGCCCGTCCGCTTCCTGCCGGTCTGGGACGCGACGCTGCTCGTCCACGCGCGTCGCACCGGCCTGCTGCCCGAGCATCTGCGCCCGCGCGTGTTCAGCACCAAGAAGCCGCACGGGACGCCGACCTTCCTCGTCGACGGCTCCGTCGCGGGCGCGTGGCGCTACGAGCACGGCAAGGTCGACCTCGAGCCGTGGACGCGGCTGGAGAAACGCGTGCGAAAGTCGCTCGACGAGGAAGCCGAGCGCCTCGCGGCGTTCCACGCCTAGACGAGCCGGAAGTTCTGCACGTCGGCCGGGTCGTAGACGACGTCGACCTCGGCGCCCGGCTCGAGCCGCGCGAACGGCGACACGTTGAGCCGCCGCGCGACCGTCTGGCCGTCGAGCCGCACGGTCAAGGTCACGTTGACGAGGCTGCCGACGCGAACGTGCGGGTGAAGCTCGACCTGCACGACCGTCGCCCGGCCGCGCACGCTCTGCGCCGCGACCTTCGCCCGCGCCCGTGCACGAGCCGGAAGCGTCACGGCGGCGAGCACGAGCCCGCCGGCCAGAAACGCCGGGCCCAGGTAGCGGAACGCTTCAGGCCCGCCGGCGAAGCCGACGACGGTGTAGGCGAGTCCGAGGAGCGAGAAGACGAGCGCGCCGATCGCGACGGCGATCACGAGGGGAGAGGCGTTGGTCATACCGCGACCGTACGAGCGAGGCGCACTCGGCGCGAGCCAAAGCAGATACGACGCGTGGATGGGCCACCCGTGGACGTAGACGATCCCCACGACGGCGGAGAACACGCCCGTGGCGCCCTCGGACGCGTCGGCCCGATCGAACCCTTCCCCGGCGCCGGCGGCGACCGAGAACGCCGAGAATCCGCCCCCCCGGTCAGGTCCGCGAACGATGATCCGCCCCTACGGTCGGAAGAGGCGATGCGCTACCGCACTCGCCTACGTGCGGCCGAACAACAGGTGGGCGAACGGGACGGCGTGATCGGCGCCCTGCGGTCCGAGGTTGACCGCATGCACCGCGCCGAGGCCGAACGGATCGCGTCGGCCCTCGCCAACCCGCCCGACCTTTGGTTGGTCGCCGACCTCGCCGACCTCCGCGACGAACACGGGCGCCTCGACGCCGAACGCGTCAAGGGCAAGGTGGCCGAGGTCGTGCGCGACCGGCCCGCATGGCGCCGACAGTCGGGTGGGTTCGACGGCGGCGCCCGCATGAACCCGCCGATGCCGAGAACACCCGGCCTGTCCGACCTACTCCGATCCGAGGGACGGCGATGACGCCTCGATGGCCCGAACCTGAACCGGCACCCCGGCCGGGGCCGACCGCGTGGGTGGTCAATCCGCACGGCGCGCCGTGGCAACCGCTACGGACGTTGCCGGTCCACGTGGCGACCTCGGTGGTTGTCGCGCCGGGCGCGGGCCTGTTGCGTGCGGCCGACACGCCGCCGCGCCGTCAGACCGGCGGGTAGCCGCCCTCAGTCAGTCCCCTGAAGAGGTCGCCCGCTCGAGGCGGTCCGGCGCGACCGGAACCTCGACACCCGTGTCCCAGCGCACCAAGAGGTCGCGGACGGTGGTGCCGTCCGGAAGCGGGTGGTGAACGGTGGCGACGACCGTGCCAACGGGGTCCAAAGCGCCGTTACGCAACGACGCGGCAAGTCGCACACGGTCCCCCGGTCTAAGCATGTCCTTCAAAGTACGCGTGGCATCCGATCGCGGATCAGTCGGTTCCGATTCCGGTTGCCGAACCGGTAATTTGGAGGTAGGAATGCACCCCAACGGCCTGTGGCCGTCGCGTTCCACCGCTAGGTGCCCGTAGGGCGCCCGCGCGAGTAGCCCCGAGGGCACGCGCGCCCTGTCCCCTCGATTCAGAGGGAGGGCCGTCAAGTGCCCATCACCGAGGCGCCGGGAACGTTCGGCGCCGCCATCACGCTCGCGAGGAATGGGCGAGCTACGTCCTCGACAACCTCTCGGCCGCGAGCGGTCGTTCTCGCGTCCGGCGCGAGCGAGGTCAGGACCACCAACAAACAGGTCCGCGTCCCGAGGTTCACCGGCAACGGGAGGTCGTACCCGGCGGCGGTCGCCGCACTGCAATCCCCGGCGCAACGTCGCGCCCATCGTGGAGTCCGGCTCGTGGTAGTGCAGGTACCTGTCCTGCGCGCGGGGCGGGTGCTTGATCCACGCCGTCGCCAAGCTCTCGATGCCGCCGGGGAGGTCCGGGTCCTTGACGAGTTCGACCACCGCCCTGTCCACCGGCAAGAGGAACCGAACGCCGCGATATCGACCGGACCGGCCCTGCCGTCATCGTCGCCCGTCGCGTGTCGGATGGCGTCCTGACGCCGTACCCGAAAACGAACCGCAGTCGCGTGCCCCTGACGGCCCGCGCCCTCGGCGCCGTCGAGGCGTTGCCCGCGTGACTCGACACGAAACTGTTGTTCCCCGCGCCGAGAGGCGGCTACATCGGCCTCGACACGTGGCGGACACGGGAGTGGTATCCGGCCCTCGAAGCCGCCGGGATCGACAAACGCGGCCCGTACCACCTACGGCACACGTTCGCCACCGAGGCCCTTGCCGCCGGGGTGTCGATCTTCCAACTCGCCCGCCTGATGGGCGCGTCCGTCAAGACCATCGACAAGACGTACGGGCACCTTGCGCATGACTCCGAGGACGCGATCCGTGGCCTACTCGACGCACGTAGTGGCGTTGTAGTGGCGTCGGCCGAGAACAACTGACCGACGAAAACGGGGCGTTTGCAGGACGGGAGCGACGGGACTCGAACCCGCGACCTCCGGCGTGACAGGCCGGCGCTCTAACCAACTGAGCTACGCCCCCGAGCGTACGGGCGACCAGTATGGCACGCAGATCCGGGGACGAGCGGGGCCCCACGCGCCCGGCCGGATCCGGAGCTCTCGGCGCGCCGCAACTCGGCGGCTCGCCAAGGGTTTCCGGGGCGTCAACCGACCAGCCAGGAGGTGGGGCCCCGTGCTCCATTGTCTCAAGCGCCTCTCATTTGCGCCGGTGATCGCGATCGCGATCATGGCGCTGGGCGCCGGTACCGCACTCGCCCTGACGATCACGGGCACGGACGGGCCCGACAGGATCGTCGGCAGCCGGCAGGCCGACCAGATCGACGCCAAGGCCGGCGCCGACAAGGTCACCGCGTTCGCCGGCAACGACGTGATCGACCTCGGTGACGGCTCCGATCGCGCCTGGGCGGGAGCCGGCGACGACGCCGTCATCGGCGGCGCCGGCGACGACCGGGTCGAGGCCGGCCCGGGCAACGACAACGTCGATGCGGGCCCCGGCTTCGACCGCGTGCGTGGCCGTCCCGGCAACGACACGATCAACGGCGGCGACGGGTTCGACCGCCTGTTCGGCGGCCGTGGCGCCGACACCGTCAACGGCGGCACGGGCAACGACCGTCTCTTCGCACGCGCGCGGGACGGCGCGAGCGACACCGTCAACGGTGACGCCGGCGACGACCGCATCTTCGTCCGCGACGGAACGCGCGACGTCGTGACGTGCGGCCCGGGCTTCGACCGCGTGCGTGCCGATTTCCAGGATGACGTGGCGTCCGACTGCGAGCGCGTGAAGCGCCACGTGCGGGGCCACGCACCAGTGTCAGAGTGACGACCGATGATCATGGGTAAGCAGGCCCCATGTACATCGGACTGGGCACGCTACTCATCATCATCATCCTGCTTGATCATCTTCGTCTTCTAGACGGATCAGCGAAAAGCGCGGAGCGGACGCCTCACCTCCCGGGTGAGGTTGTCCGCACCGGCGCACACCGGGTCACTCCAATGCCCCACGGGCGGCCCGGGCCGAAGCTTCCGGTATCGCTTTCTCTCAGCTTTCCCGGAGGACTTCCCCAGTGCAATCCCAGAACCTCGCCTCCCGCGCCGCGCGCTGGAGTGCCGGGCATCGCAAGACCGCGATCTTCGGCTGGCTTGCGTTCGTCATCGCCGCGACGGTGCTCGCGGGGATGATCGGCGGTCAGAAGACGATCGCCGACGAGGACTACGGCAACGGGTCCTCGAAGGTCGCCGACAAGGCGATCGCCGCCGCCGACTTCCGCGACTCGGCCGAGGAGCAGGTGCTCATCCAGGGCAAGGGCTCCGTCAAGGTCGGTGACGCCGCCTTCACGAGCGCCGTCAAGGACACCGTCTCCCGCCTCGACGCGCTCAAGACCATCGACAAGATCAAGTCCCCGCTCGCCAAGGGCAACGAGGGCCAGATCTCCAAGGACGGCCAGTCCGCGCTCGTCACGTTCGAGATCCCCGGCGACGACGACGTCGCCAAGGACCGCGTCGACGCCGTCCTGGCCGCCACCGGCGCCGCCCAGAAGGCCAATCCCCAGGTCTTCGTCGGGCAGTTCGGCGACGCCAGTGCCGACAAGGCGATCTCGAAGGCCTTCGAGGACGACTTCAAGAAGGCCGAGTTCCTCTCGCTCCCGATCACGCTCCTCATCCTCGTCGCCGCGTTCGGCTCGCTGGTCGCGGCCGGCGTCCCGCTGCTGCTCGGCTTGACGGCCGTGTTCGCGACGATCGGCCTGCTCGCGCCGATCAGCCAGCTGTATCCGATGGACGAGTCCGTGAACTCGGTGGTCCTGCTCGTCGGCCTGGCCGTCGGCGTCGACTACTCGATGTTCTATCTACGGCGCAAGATGGAGGAGCGCGACGCCGGGCGCTCGTCGGAGGACGCGCTCGCGTTCGCCGCGGCGACGTCCGGCCACGCGGTCCTCATCTCCGGCCTGACCGTGATGATCGCGATGGCGGGCATGTTCTTCGCCGGCAGCATCGTGTTCCAGTCGTTCGCGGTCGGCACGATCCTCGTCGTCGGCGTCGCCGTGCTCGGGTCGCTCACCGTCCTGCCCGCGATGCTGTCCAAGCTCGGCGACAAGGTCGAGAAGGGCCGCGTGCCGATCCTCGGCCGCATGCGTCATCGCAACCACGGCGAGTCGCGCGTGTGGGGCTGGATCCTCGACCGCGTGCTGCGCCGCCCGGTGGCGTCGATCGTCGTGGCCGGCGGCATCCTCCTCGTGCTCGCGATCCCGGCGCTGAACATGCACACCGCCAATCCCGGCACGTCGGGGCTGCCGCGCAGCCTCGCGGTGATGAAGGTCTACGACCGGATCCAGGCCGCGTTCCCCGGCGGCCCGATCCCGGCGATCGTCGCGATCCAGGCCGACGACGTCACCAAGCCGGAGGTCCAGGCCGGCATCAAGGCGATGAGCGATCGCGCGCTCGCCACCGGCCAGATGTCCCAGCCGGTCACGACCAACATCAGCCCCGACAAGACCGTCGAGGTCGTCTCGATCCCGATGCACGGCAACGGCACCGACGGCACCTCGAACGCCGCGCTGGCGAAGCTGCGCGACGACGTGCTGCCGAAGACGATCGACCGCGTCGGCGGCGTCGAGGCCAACGTGACCGGCATGACCGCCGGCTCGAAGGACTTCAACGACTCGATGACGGCCCACCTGCCGATCGTGTTCGCGTTCGTCCTCGGCCTGGCGTTCCTGCTCCTGCTGGTCACGTTCCGCTCGATCGTGATCCCGCTCAAGGCGATCGTGCTGAACCTGCTGTCCGTCGGCGCCGCCTACGGGGTCCTCACGTACGTGTTCCAGGAGGGCCACGGCGAGAGCCTGCTCGGCTTCCAGTCGTTCGGCGGGATCACCTCATGGCTGCCGCTGTTCCTGTTCGTGATCCTGTTCGGCCTGTCGATGGACTACCACGTGTTCATCCTCAGCCGGATCCGCGAGGCGGTCGATCGCGGGATGAAGACCGACGACGCCGTCGCGCTCGGGATCAAGCCGACCGCCGGCGTCGTGACCAGCGCGGCGGTCGTGATGGTCGCGGTGTTCTCGATCTTCGCCACGCTGAGCATGGTCGAGTTCAAGATGATGGGCGTCGGCCTGGCGGCTGCCGTCCTGATCGATGCGACGCTCGTCCGCGGCGTCCTGCTCCCGGCCACGATGAAGCTGCTCGGCGAGTGGAACTGGTACCTGCCCAAGCGGCTGGACTGGCTCCCGCGCATCTCGCACGAGCACCGGCTGCCCGAGCCCGCGAACGCCTGAGAAGACACACGATCGCCGCCGACCTCGCGGGTCGGCGGCGATCGTTACGCTGCGCGCCATGCGCATCGGCGTGCTCACAGGGGGCGGAGACTGCCCCGGCCTCAATGCGGTGATCCGAGGGATCGTCCGCAAGGGCATCAACCATCACGGCCACGACTTCGTGGGATTCCGCTACGGCTGGGCCGGCGTGCTCAAGAACGAGGCGATCGAGCTCACCAACGCGACCACGCGCGGCATCCTGCATCGCGGCGGCACGATCCTCGGCTCGTCGCGCACGAACCCGTACAAGGTCGACGGCGGCATCGACGCGGTGCGGGAGTCGATGCGCGAGCGCAACCTCGACGCGCTGATCCCGATCGGCGGCGAGGACACGCTCGGCGTGGCGCGCCGGCTGGTCGACGAGGGGATCCCCGTCGTCGGCGTGCCGAAGACGATCGACAACGACCTGGCGGGGACCGACTTCACGTTCGGGTTCCAGACCGCGGTGCAGATCGCCACCGACGCGATCGACCGCCTGCACACGACCGCCGAGTCGCACAATCGCGTGATCATCGTCGAGGTGATGGGCCGTCACGCCGGCTGGATCGCCGCCTACTCGGGGATCGCCGGCGGCGCCGACGTGATCCTCGTGCCGGAGCGGCCGTTCGACGTCGACGACGTCTGCAAGAGCATCAAGCACCGCCACGACGGCGGCTCGACGTTCTCGATCGTGGTCGTCGCCGAGGGCGCGACGCCGAAGGACGGCGACATCGTCAGCGAGTTCGGCGGCGCGACCGACGCGTTCGGGCACGTGCGGCTCGGCGGCATCGCGGTCGCGCTCGAGAAGGCGATCGAGGAGCGGACCGGCTACGAGTCGCGCATGACGATCCTCGGCCACGTCCAGCGCGGCGGCACGCCGCTGGCGTATGACCGCGTGCTCGGCACGCGCTTCGGCGTGTCGGCGATCGACGCCGTGAACGACGGCGACTTCGGGAAGATGGTGGCGCTGCGGGGGACGGAGATCGTGCTCGTGCCGCTCGACGTCGCGCTCGCGGAGCCGAAGCTGCTCGATCAGGCGCTGTACGAGACCGCGGAAGTGTTCTTCGGCTAGGCGGGCCGGATCCCCTGTGCGGGGCGGAACCGGTCCGCGGGGTCGACGGCCGTCTTGATCGACACCAGCCGGGGGAGGTTCGCGCCGTAGTAGGCGCGGCGTGCGCTGCCGAGGTCGAGGTCGGAGTAGTTCTGGTACGCCTGCCCGTTGCCGTGCGGCGCGATCAGCCGGCGGGCACGGCGGACGCGATCGCGCGCGGTGGCGAGCGACGTGTACGAGAGGATCTGGACGCTGAAGCGCACGTGCCGGTGGACGAAGGCGGAGTCGCGCGGCGCGACGCGGTTGATGGCCCCGCCGTAGGCGTCCAGGATCAGCGTCGCACCGGTCGCGGTCGCGTTGACGAAGTCTCTGCGGGCCTTCGCCGACAGCTTGTGAGAGACGTACACCGACGACGCGTCGAACACCGTGCGGTTGTAGTCGTGGCAGGCGGCGAGACCGCCGTCGGCGCAACCGGCCCAGCGCCGCTGCAGCACCAGGTAGCCGGACGTGCCGGTGGTGAGCGACGACGCGCCGGCCACGCGCGTGAGGGGCCGGAGCAGCGTGCGCAGGCGGTTCTCGGAGCCGAAGAACTGGCCGAACGCGGACGCGCCGGTCGCCGTGAGCGTGAGCAGCGCGGTGAGCGCGCCGGGCGCCGTGGGCGCGAGATCGTCCCAGGCGGCCAGCGCCTCGCCGCGCGACGCCGCGGGGAACGTGATGCGGAAGAACGCCGCCCGGTCGACGTGGCGGACCTTCAGTCGCGCGGCGGTGACGATCCCGAAGCTCCCGCCGCCGCCCCGGAGCGCCCAGAACAGGTCGTCGTCGCCCTGGACGCGGTGCTTGTGGCCGTCGGCGGTGACCACGTCATAGCTGCGCACGCGATCGATCGTGAGGCCGAGCTCGCGGGCGGCGAGGCCCATGCCGCCCCCGGTGGCAAGGCCGCCGAACCCGACGGTCGGGCACGAGCCGGACGGGATCGTCACACCGTGGGTCGCGAGCTTGGCGTACACGTCGATGTTGCGGGCACCCGGTCCGATCGTGGCGACGCTGCCGCTGAGCGCGACGTGGTTGAGCGAGCGCACGTCGACGACCACCGCGGTCCGGCTCGTCGACGCGCCGTTGTAGGCGTGGCCGCCCGCGCGGACGACGAGCGGGACGTCGAAGCGATCGGCCCAGCGCACGACCGCCTGCACGTCGGCGGCGTCCCTCACGCGCACGACCGCCGGCGGCTTGATGCCGTCGAAGCGCGTGTTGAAGAGCAGTCGCGAAGCGTTGTAGCCGTGCTCGCCGGGCAGGTGCACCGGGCCGCGGACCGCGGCACGCAGCGCACGCACCTGCGACTTCGGCAGCCGGCTCGACGCCTCGACCGCCGGCAGCGCGAGGCTCACGCCGGCGAGCCCGGCCGCCTGGATCAGCTCGCGCCTCGACAGGCTCATGCCCGCAGCTTGACAGTCTCCCGGGACGCTGGAAGGGTCGGCGCGTGGTGGACGAAGCGCTCACCGAGGCGCTCGTGGAGCGCGGGCTGGGGCTGCTGGCCGATCTGGAGGAGGGCGACGAGACCGACGAGGCGCTCTTCGTGCTCTATCGCTGGCTCGAGGGCGCCCGCCTGACCGATCGCGCCGACGAGCCGGAGCGCCGCGTGGCCGTGGCCGAGGAGACCTTCGAGCTGCTGGACGACGAGGTGCTGGCGCACCGGCTGCATGCGCAGGCCGTCCTCGCGCTGCCGCCGGGGCACGAGCGGCGCGACGCGGCCGCGGCCGCGGCCGAGCTGCGCGGCTGCCTCGAGGCGGGCCGCGCGGGCGACGACGCCGACGACGCACTGAGCGCGATCACCGCGCTGCTCGACGCCGAGGTCGGAGACGACGCGCTGCTGGACGAGGGCGACCGGTGGGCCGAGCGCGCGGACCCCGCGTTGATCGATCAGTTCCGAACCGCCGCCTGGTCGTTCGCGCTGGGACGCTTCCTCGAGGCCCGCGACGCCGGCGACGAGGAGGGCGCCGCTCACTGGGCGGAGCGCCAGGATAACTACGCCGCGTCCGACGACGACCCGGTCGACCGCGCGACCCGGCTCGACCGCGACGGCCGCTACGAGGAGGCGGCGGACGCCTATCGCGCGGTGCACGAGCCGAGCGACCCCGCGTGGCCTCCGGCGCAGCACCTGGCCATGCGCGAGGGCGAGCTGCGGCTCATGACCGGCCACATCGATCGCGCCGTCGAGGTGCTCGCGGCGGTGCTGCCGCAGGCCGAGGCGACCTATCTGACGACCGTCACGCACGCTGACATCGAGGACGCCTATGACGTCCTCGCTCGCACGACCCGTGCGCTCGCCGCCGCGTGCGCGCGGCAGGGCGATTGGGCCGGCGTGCTGCGGGCCCTCGACCGGCCGCGCGGCCTGCGCGGGCGCTACCGCGCGGCGCTGCGCGACGACCCGGCGGGCCGGCACCTGCTGACCCTCGAACGTGAGCTCGACGCGGCGACGCGCGGCGCGACCGAGGCGGACGCGGGCGCGCGCGCCGAGCTGCTCGAGCAGTACCGCCAGGTGCGGCCACGGCTGGCCGCCGACCGGCTGGCGAGCCCCACCGTCGCCGAGCTCGGCGCGCTGCTCGAGCCCGGCGAGGCGCTCGCCGTCATCGGCATGCACTTCACCGGCACGGTCGCCGTCGTGGTGGCGGCGGGAGACCGCGAGCAGCCGACCGGCCGGCTGCTGATGGAGGACGTGGGCGTCCGCGAGTGGATCGAGATCTACGCCGCCGGCGGGGAGTGGCTCTCCGTGCTCCTGGAACCGGACGCGGCGCTCGAGCCGGGCCTCTCGGAGGCGCTGGCCGGTGTCGACGAGATGATCGGCCGGTGGCTGCGGAGCACGCTCGACGAGATCGGCGCGCGCCGGCTCACGCTCGTACCGGAGTCGATGATGCACCTGCTTCCGTGGGCGGCGCTGCCGAGCCTGGGTGGCATCGACGTCGTGATCGCGGCGAGCGCCGCCGAGGTGGTGCGTGAGCGCGGCGCGCGCAGCGGCCCCGCGGAGCGCACGGCGCTCGTCGTCGCCAACCCGACGCTCGACCTGCGGGTCGCGGGCATGGCCTGCCGACCGGTCGCCGACCGGTTGAAGGGCGTCCGCTTCGACGTCGACGTCCTCGCCGAGGCCGGCGCGACGGAGCCGGCGCTGCTGAAGGCGCTGCGCGGTCCGGCGCTGCTCCACTTCGCCGGACACGGACGCTCGGAGGCGCAACTGTCCGGGCTCGAGCTCCAACCCGACGAGGCCTTGCATGGTGATCCGTTCGAGGCGTGGACGGCGGCCGCCGTCGGCTGGCGCGAGCCGCTGCGCGAGGACGAGGACGAGGACGACGACGAGGAGCCGGCGTGGCGCGACCAGATCGCCGACGTCCCCGGCGCCGGCCGGCTCAGCGAACGCCGGTGGACACGCGCCGACCGGCTGGACCGCCGGATCGAGCGTCGCGACAGCACGCTGGTCGCGTCATACGCGGGCGATCGGCTCGTGCGGCTCGCCGAGCTGTGGTCGGCCACGGATCTGCTGATCACCGAAGGGCTCGACGAGGTTCGCCTCGCCGTGCTCGTCGCGTGCTCGTCCGGGGCGGGGGTGGGGAAGTCGGACGAGGCCCAGGCGGGCGTGCCGGTCGCGCTGCAGCTGGCCGGCATCGACACGGTGATCGGCACGCACTGGGAGGTCGACGAAGCGCTCGCGGCGATCTGGATCGAGGGCTTCTACGCACGGCTGGCGGCCGCCGGCCCGCACGTCGACCTCGCCGCCCTCGTGCGGGAGACCGGCGAGGAGCTGCGGGACATGAGCGCCGCCGCCGCGCGCGAGCGGCTGCTCGCCCTCGCCGACAGCGCGGACGACCCGTTCGCGGCGATGGAGCTGGAGGCGTATGCCCACCGGCTGCCCGACCCGCCGTTCGCCGACCCCGGACAGTGGGCGGCGTTCTACCTGATCGGACGCCCGACGCTCGAGCTCGTGCCTTGACGATCGACGACCTCCTCGCGGCCGCGCGGCCCGGTGGCGACCAGCAGATCCCGCTGCTGCGGATCGACCGCGACGAGGAGGCGCCGGGGATCGTCGGTTGGTTCGGCGCCGATCGCTCGCGCGCGGCGGTGCGCCTGATCGTCCGCGGCGAGGCGGCCGGCTACGTGCTGCGCAGCGACCTCTACGACCTGCTGCGCTCGCAAAGCATGGGGTGGGGCGACGCCGAGCGGTCCACGCTGCCCGGGTTCTCGACGCAGTGGCAGGCGATCGAGCTCCACTGCCCCGAGCCCGGCTGCGCCGAGAGCCCGCTCTACGCCGTGACCTTCAGCGCCGCCAACCCACCGCACTGCCGGCTGCATCCCGGGCAGGCGCTCGCGCCGAGATGAGCCTCGTCGCGCTCATCGGGCTGGGCCGCGACATCGGCAGCCGCTTCGCGCTCGTCGGGCTGCTCCCGACCGGGGTGCTCGCGCTGTTCGTGCTCGCGCTGGTGTGGAGCGGCGCACCCGCTGACGCGCCGGACCTCGACCGGGTGCTCGACCACGCGCGCGACCTCGACGCCTGGTCCGGCGGCCTGCTGTTCCTCTCGCTGGTCGTCCTTACACTCGTGCTGCAGCCGCTGCAACTCGCGCTCGTGCGCTGGCTAGAGGGGTACTGGCCGCCGGCACTGGACCGGCTCGCGGCCGCCGGGCGGGGCAGGTTCGCGGCGCGGTACGAGCGGCTCGCGGCCGCGGTCGCCCCGCGCACGGCGCCGCCCACGCCCGCCGACCTCGCGGCGATGGCGCAGGCCGCCATCGAGCTGCGGCTGCTGCCGCCGCGCGAGGACCTGATGCCGACGCGGCTCGGTAACGCGCTGCGCGCCGCCGAGGTGCGCGCGGGCGAGCCGTACGGGCTCGATGCGGTGGTCGCGTGGCCGCGGCTGTACCCGCTCCTGTCCGAGCCCGTCCGCGCCCAGGTCGACGAGCAACGCGACTCGCTCGACCTCGCCGCCCGGTTCTGCGCGATGTTCGCCGTGGCGGCAGTGGTCGCGCTCGCACTGCTCGCCGCGCACGGCTGGTGGTTGCTCGTCCCGCTCGGGTTGGTCGTGCTCTCCTGGCTGTCCTACCGCGGCGCGCTCGCCGCCGCGATCGCGTACGGGGAGGGCATCCGCACCGGCATCGACCTGCACCGCCTGGATCTGCTGAAGGCACTGCACCTGCCGCTGCCCGCCACGCTCGAGGAGGAGCGCGAGGTCAACCGGCGGCTGAGCCGGTTCCTGCTCCAGGGCTGGCCCGACGACTTCGTGTACGAGCACCGGTAGCGGCGCTCAGGCGCTGACGCGAACCTCGGTGAGCGCCCTGACCGCACGGCGGCGCTCGGCGGAGGTCGCGCGATCGAGCGTGAGGACGCCGTCCAGGTGGTCGATCTCGTGCTGCAGCAGGCTCGCGCCGAACCCGTCGACCTCGAGCACGCGCGCGCCGCCGTCGAGGTCGAAGCCCTCGACCCGCACCGCCCGTGGGCGTTCGACCGCGACCGTGATCGTGTTGAAGCTCAGGCAGCCCTCATGGAACAGGACGCGCTCGTCGGCGCGGGCCGTGACGCGCGGGTTCACGAACGCGTCGATCTCGAGCTCGGGCGCGAGCCGGAACACGAACACGCGCCGCAGCAGCCCGACCTGCGTGGCGGCGAGACCGGCGCCCTCGGCGGCCGCGAGCCGCCGCTGCATCCGCAGCACCTGGCGGCGCAGGATGTCGTCGACCTGCTCGACCTCGCGCGCCACGAGCCGGAGGGTGGGATCGCCCCATTGCCGGATCCAGCCGTCGGGCACGGGACTGAGGCTACAGTCGCGCTTCTTCATCCCCCGTGCCGGTGCCGGTTCCGGGTGGGCCGGCGGCAGGCGGATCGCCCGCGTCGGTGTCGTAGAACGCGCTGACGCGGGCCATCAGCTGCGCCGGCGTCTCTTCGGCCCGAGGTGCGATCGGCGCGCCGAAGGCCACCTCGACCTGATGGCGGCGGCTCAGCAGACGACCTTTGATCCGGTGCGGCCACGACGCGCTCGGCGGCATCGCGGCGTGTGTGCCGGTCACGCGCACGGGGACGATCGGGATCTGGTGGCGTTGCGCGACGAGCGCGGCGCCGGAGCGCATCGGCCCGACCGAGCCGTCGCGTGAGCGGGTGCCTTCCGCGTAGATGAGCAGGTTCCAGCCGTCTGCGACGAGCTCCTGGATGTGCTCGAGCGCGTCGGCGCCGCCGCCGGCGCGTGACACCGGGACGGTGTTGAACAGCAGCGACACGCCGGACGCGACCGAGCGGCGCTGGTAGAAGTGATCGGCGGCGGCGGCGACGACGGTGCGCCGGCGCCACGCGGCCGGCAGCGCGTGCAGGATCGCCGGCGTGTCGAGATGACTCGAGTGGTTTGCGACCAGCACGACCGGGCCGGTCAGCTGCGCGAAGCGTTCATGGCCGCGCCGGCGCGCGCGCACATAAAAGGCGATCAGCGGCCCGAGCACGAACACCAGTAGTGCGGCGCCGATTGCCCGGGCGGGCGCGGAGCGCGCCCATGACACGTCGAGCCGGCGCATCTGGCGCGCCAGGTCGGCGCTCTTGGCGGCGGCGTCCTTGCCGAGCCGCCCGCCGCGCTTGGCGCCGGCGCGCACGCCTCGCGTGACGTGATGGCGGCTGATCGCTGGCAGCCGGCCCGTGGATCGTTGGCGTCCTGGTATGCGCATGTCAGTCGCGGCGTGCTCGCGCCGCACGCATCGGCGCGGACGGCAGCGATCGCCGGGTGAACGCTAGCCGACCGTCGCGCGACCTCTACCCCGCGACGCTCGCTGCCATCAGGACGGCGTCGTGATGTGGCACAGCCACTCTGCCATTGGCCGCGAGGTCAGGGCGTGAGAGATTTGACGGCGATGGACGGGACGATCGGGATGGTGCTGTCGGGCGGCGGCGCGCGCGGGGCGTACGAGTTCGGCGCGCTGCAGGTGCTCGCCCCTGTTCTGGACCAGGCGCCGCGGATCATCGCGGGCACCAGTGCAGGCGCGGTGGGCGCCGCGTACCTGGCCGCGAACGCTCACGACGGACTCGAGGCTGCCGCTCGCTCCGGGGGCGAGAGGTGGCTCGAGGTCGAGATCGGCGACGTCATCGGCCCGTTGTGCTCACCGCGCGAGCTCGTCCGGCTGCTGCTCTACGGGCTCGAGCTGTTGGGCGTCCCCGCGCCCGCCCCGCCGAGCCTGCTCGACACCAGCCCGCAGCCGGAGACGATCGCCGCGCTGATCGATTTCGAGCAGCTCGCGCGCAACGTCGAGGACGGGACGCTCGCCACCGCGGCGGTCGTGGCGACCGCCTACGCGACCGCGAGGAGCGTGGTCTTCCACTGCGGCGGCGAGTCGCCGCCCACCGACGACCGGCGCGGCATCGACTACGTTCCAACGCGGCTCGGGGTCGAGCACGTCCAAGCCTCGAGCGCGATCCAGTCGCTGTTCCCGGCCGTGCGGGTCGGTGAGCGCTGGTTCGGCGACGGCGGCGTGCGACTCAACACACCCTGAAGCCCGCCCTCAAGCTGAAGGCCGATCGGCTGCTCGTGATCGGCCTCAACTCGGTCGCCGGGGCGCCGCTCGAGTACGACGACCGTCGCCCGGACGTCTTCGACGGCGCCGCAGCCATCGCGCAATCCCTGCTCGCCGACCAGCTCGCGCACGACGTCGACACCCTGAGCACGATCAACGACGACGTGAAGGAGAGTCGCAGCTCGATCACGCACCGGCTCGTGCCGTACATCTTCGTCGCGCCGACTGACCGGCTCGCGATCGGGCGCCTCGCGACCGACGTCTACAACCGCCACTACGCGGGCGCGCGCGGGCTGCTCCACAACCGCGAGCTGGCGCTGCTCGGGCGACTGCTGGACGCCGGCCGCGACCCCGTCCGCGGCGACTTGCTCAGCTACCTCTTCTTCGCCCCCGAGTTCATCGAGCCGCTGATCGAGCTGGGCCGCCGCGACGCGCAGGCCTGGCTCGATCGCCAGGGCCGTGCGGACCCCTGGCGCACGGAGCACCCGTAGCTTCCGAGTGGGCGGTCGCGGGCTCGAACCGCGGACCTCCTGCTTGTAAGGCAGGCGCTCTGACCAACTGAGCTAACCGCCCGGGACGGAGTGATCGTAGAGAGCTACGCGGCCCGGCTGAGCCTGAGCACGTTCCACGACCGCGGCGGCAACGTCGCGTGCAGGACGCCGTCGGCGACGCGGGCGCCGTCGGCGCGGCGGGGCGCGACGCGGTCGGGGTCGTCGGCGGTGTTGGCGGCGGCGGGGTCGTCGTCGGCGAGGACGACGTGCTCGGCGACCTCGGGCGCGCCGAGGCCGTGCAGCGTCGCGTCGAGCGCGAGCGGCCCGGCGGCGCGGTTGACGGCGAACACGGTCAGCGTCTGGTCGCCGTCGTGGACCGCGGTCGCCTCCAGCCGCGGGATGCCGTCGTCGCTCGCCACCTCGGGCTCGACGCGCAGCACCGTCCCCCGCCCGTGGCGGGCGACATCGCGGAACGGGAAGTAGCTCGCCTGCCGCCACGACCGGCCGCCGTTCTCGGTCCGGATCGGCGCGATCACGTTGACGAGCTGGGCGAGGCAGGCCATCCGGACGCGGTCGGCGTGGCGCAGGAACGTGATCAGCACGCAGCCGACGACCAGCGCGTCGGTGACCGTGTAGGTGTCCTCGATCAGCGGCGGCGCCTCGACGAACGGCTCGCCCCGGCGCTCGAGCTTCTCGGTCGGCGTCTGGTACCAGACGTTCCACTCGTCGACGCTGAGCGACACCCGCTTGCGGCTGCCCTTGCGGCCGGCGACCGCGTCCGCGGTGGCGGCGACCGTGTCGATCATCCGGTCGAGGTCGAGCGACGCAGCCGAGGAACGCCTCCGTGCTCGCGAACTTCGCCGGGTCGTAGTAGGTGTGGAGCGAGATGTGGTCGGCGACCTCCCACGCGAGGTCGAGCACCGTGTCCTCCCAGGCGCCGAACGTCGGCATCTGCGAGTGCGAGCTGCCGCAGACGACGAGCTCGATCGAGGGGTCGACGAGGCGCATCGCCTTGCCGGTCTCGTTCGCGGCCTTGCCATAGGCGACCGCGTCCATGTGGCCGATCTGCCACGGGCCGTCCATCTCGTTCCCGATGCACCACACGCGCACGCCGTACGGGTCGGCGTGGCCGTTCGCACGCCGGCGGTCGGCCCACTCGGTGCCCCCGGGCGCGTTGCAGTACTCGACGAGGTGGCGCGCGGCGTCGAGCCCGCGCGTGCCCATGTTGACGGCGAGCATCGGGTCGAGCCCGGCCTTGCGCGTCCAGGCGAGGAAGTCGTCGGTGCCGAACTGGTTGGTCTCGATCGAGCGCCAGGCCAGCTCGAGCCGCCGCGGGCGCTGCGCGCGCGGGCCGATCCCGTCCTCCCAGTCGTAGCCGGACACGAAGTTGCCGCCCGGGTAGCGCACGATCGTCACGCCGAGCTCGCGCACGAGATCGAGGACGTCGCCGCGCAGACCGTCGTCGCCGGCGGTCGGATGGCCCGGCTCGTAGATGCCGCCATAGACGCAGCGGCCCATGTGCTCGACGAACGAGCCGAACACGCGCTCGTCGACGTCCGCGATCGCGAACGCGGGATCGATGACCAGGCTGGCCCCCTGCACGGCGGCGCACGGTACCAGGTGCTGTGAGCGCTACCAGCATTCCGGAATCTCGGTGGTTCTACAGCCGACACCACGCGATGTGAGCGTTAGCAAGATTGGCGAGCGGGGTAGCGACGCGCCACGATCGCCGCCGTCGCGATCTTCACGTTCGTGATCGCGTGGAACAACTTCATCTGGCCGTTCGTGATCACCAGCGCGGGCGCGCTGTTCACGATCCCGGTCGGGCTGGCGACGGTGCAGACGTCCTACGGCGCGCTGTACGCGCAGGAGATGGCGCTCGCGGTGCTCGGCGCCTTGCCGCTGCTCGTCGCGTTCCTGCTGTTCCAGCGCCAGATCGTCCAGGGCATCGCGAACACGGGCCTCAAGGGCTAGTGCCATCATCACGCGGGTGGATCGCTCGATCGCCTGGCGCGCGGCGTTGCTGCAGGCCGTGCTGATCGCCGCCCTCGCGGTGGTGCTCGGGGCCGCCCTTCCCCGCTCGTTCTTCGAGGACTGGGGCTGGCTGGCCGGTCCGGGCGCGTGGGCGGCGTGCGCGCTCGCCGTCTCCGCGCTGCTCCGGCTCCCGCCCGTCTGGGTCCTCGTCGGCGCCGCTTTGTCGGGGCTCCTGATGCTGCCGGGCGTGGTCGTCGGCATCCACTGGATCGGCGCGCCGCTGGCGCTGTTGGCGTTCGGCGCGTGGTGCGGCCGCCGCCCGTCGCGGATGGCGGTGGCCTGATGGACCTCGGGCTGCGTGACCGGGTGGCGCTGGTGACCGGTGCTTCGAAGGGGATCGGCCGCGGCATCGCCGCCGGCCTGGCCGCCGAGGGCGCGCGGGTGGCGATCGCGTCGCGCTCCGCGGAGGGAGTCGCCGACGAGATCGGCGCGCGCGGCTACACGTTCGACTCCGACGACCTCGACGCCGTCCCCGGCCTGATCGCCGCGGTCGAGGCCGACCTCGGGCCGATCGACATCTACATCGCCAACACCGGCGGCCCGCCGAGCGGCCCGGACCCGCTCGCCTTCACCCGGGAACAGTGGGAGGCCGCGCACCGCACGCTCGTGCTCTCGCCGATGGCGTTCATCGAGCGCCTGCTGCCGGGGATGCGCGCCCGCGGCTTCGGCCGCGTCGTCGCGATCGGCTCGATGGCCGTGCGCGAGCCGCTCGAGTACCTCCAGCTCTCCAACGCCCACCGCCCCGGCCTCGTCGCCGCCTTCAAGGTCCTCGCGCGCCAGGCCGCCATCGACGGCGTCACGTTCAACCACGTCCACCCGGGCTCGATCGCCACCGACCGCATCCTGGCCAACGCCCCGTCCCGCGAGGCGGCCGACGCGGACGCCCGCAAGCGGATCCCCGCGGGTCGCCTCGGCGAGGTCGAGGAGCTCGCGTCGGCCGCGATCTACCTCTGCTCGGTCCAGGCCGCCTACATCACCGGCACGTCGATCCTCGTCGACGGCGGCGTCACTCAGAGCGTCTCGTAGTACCCCCAGCGGGGTTCGAACCCGCGATCTCCGCCTTGAAAGGGCGGCGTCCTAACCACTAGACCATGGGGGCGTGTGTGGGACCGGAGTCTAGGACTCGGCGGCCTCGTCGGGCCAGTGGCCGTGCTCGTCGTAGAAGCGGCGGGCCTCTTCCTCGATGTCGCGGTCGTTCCGGCCCGTGACGAGGGACCAGAGGATCACGGCGACCATGGCGAGGCCGCCGACGATCGCGATCACGCTCCAGATGGTCTCGACCATGCTCCCCGATCGTAGTGATCGGACCCGCGATGACTCGCCGCCGAAGCGGCGCGCTGAGCGCGAATGCCCCCGGCAGGACTCGAACCTGCGTCGCGCGGAGTAAAAGTCCGCCGCTCTAACCGCTGAGCTACGGGGGCTAGGACATGGTAAATAGCCGGGCTACATTGACCTCGTGCACCCTGAGGATGAGGGTCGGAAGGTCTCCGCACGGCGGCGCAGGAGAACCCCGGAAGTAGCCGAGGGCGAGATCATCGCCGCGGCCGAGGCGTTCCTGCGCGAGCGGCCGTTCCGGGAGTTGACGGTCGACGAGGTGATGAGGCGGACGGACCTGTCACGGCCGTCGTTCTACGTGTACTTCACGGACCGCCACCAACTCGTGCTGCGAGTGGTCGAGCACCTCGGGTCGGAGCTGTTCACGATGTCCGACCGCTGGCTGAGCGGGACCGGCGAGGGGCCGGACCTGGCGCGCGAGGCGCTCGAAGGGATCGTCGCCGTGTACGTCGAGCACGGCCCGGTGATGCGGGCGCTGGCGGACGCGGCGGCGGACGACCCGGGCGTCGAGGAGGCGTACACCGCGCTGGTGCAGAGCTTCGTCGACGCCACCGCCCGCCACATCGAGGAGGAGACGAAGGCCGGCCGCGTCCTCCCGGTCGACGCGCAGGAGACCGCGACGGCGCTCGTGTGGATGATGGAGCGCTACCTGATCCTCAGCCTCGGGCACGAGCCGCTCAGTCCCGCCGAGGCCGTCGCCGACACGCTCGCCACGATCTGGACCCGCGTCCTCTACGGCACCAGCTGACCACCGGCGACGACCGCCGCCGGAGCGGCCAGAACGGCGATGTCCGCGCGCGGATCGCGGTCGAACGTGACGAGGTCGGCGGGCGCGCCCGGCTCGAGGCCGGGGAGCCCGAAGTAGGCGCGCGCGCCGGACGTCGCGGCCGTGACCGCGACCGGCTCCGGGACGCCATAGCGGACGAGCGCCGCGGCCTCCTCGGGCGCGCCGCCGTGGTCGGACTCGTCGGTGCCGGTGAGCAACGTGACGCCGAGCTCAGCCGCCAGCGTCAGCGCCGCGCGGTGCGCCTCGAGCAGGTCGCGCACGGCACCGACCCGCTGGCGCGACCGGCTCGAGATGGTGGAGCACCGTGGTGAGCGTCGGCGTCCAGGCGACGCCGCGCGCCGCCATCTCGCGCACGGTCGCGGCGTCGGCCCAGGTGCCGTGCTCGAGCGAGTCGACGCCGAGCGCCACGGCCTCGCGCACGAACGGGCCCATCACGTGCATCGCCACGCGACCGCCCTCGGCGTGCACCGCGTCGGCGATCTGCGCCACGAGCTCCGGCGGGTAGCCGACCTGCGGCTGCAGCGGATTGAACGCGCCGACCGGGAAGTCGCCGATGATCTTCACCCACGGCCAGCCGGCCCGCACGCGCGCCCGCGCGGCGTCGACCGCGTCCTCCGGCGCCGTGCCCTCGTAGAGGTGGGCAAGGAAGAAGTCGGGCGGCGCGAGGAACGGCCCGCACCCGATCACGCTCTCGGGCAGCTCGACGCCGGGCAGCGAGCCGGCGTCGCGGACGGCCAGCACGCCGCGCGCTCTATGCCGAGCGAGGTGCGCCGCGACGAGCTCCGCGCCGTCGAGCCGGAGCCGCGGCCGGGCCTCGAACGTCAGGTGCGGGTGAGCGTCCACGAGCCCCGGCGCCACGAACGCGCCCGGAAGATCGACCGCGCCGTCCACCGGCTCGGCATCCAGCCGGCCGCCCGCCACCCACAGGTCGATCGGCTCGACGCCGTCGGGCAGGGGAACCGCGCGCACACGCCACCGATCGGTCATCGACCGACGAGTGCGCGCGAGTGGACGGTGCGGATCAGTGCCGGAAGTGGCGCCGGTGGGTGAAGACCATCGAGATGCCGGCCGCGTCGGCCGCCTCGACGACCTCGTGATCGCGCACCGACCCTCCCGGCTGGATGACCGCGGTGACGCCCGCGTCGACCGCCAGCTGCGGCCCGTCGGAGAACGGGAAGAACGCGTCCGAGGCCAGCGCGGCGCCGGTCAGGTCGGTGTCCGTCGCCTGCGCCTTCTCGATCGCCAGCCGCACCGAGTCCACCCGGCTCATCTGCCCCGCGCCGATGCCGACCGACGCGAGGTCCTTCGCCAGGACGATCGCGTTCGAGCGCACGTGCTTGCACACCTTCCAGGCGAACAGCATCTCGCCCCACTCGCGCTCGCTCGGCTTGCGCTCGGTCACGACCTCCATCTCGGAGCGGTCCTCGAGGTCCATGTCGCGGTCCTGCACCAGCAGCCCGCCCATCACTCGCTTGACGTCCCACTCGGAGATGTTCATCCGGCGGCGCTCGTTGTCCTCGAGGACGCGCAGGTTCTTCTTCGTCGACAGGGCGTCCACCGCGTCGTCGGTGAAGCTCGGCGCGAGCACCACCTCGGCGAACTGCTCGAGCAGCGCGGCGGCCAGCTCGGCATCGACCGGGCGGTTGAAGCAGATGACGCCGCCGAACGCCGACAGCGGGTCGCACGCGAACGCGCGCCGGTAGGCCTCGAGCGCGGACCCGCCGACCGCGGCCCCGCACGGGTTGTTGTGCTTGATGATCGCGCAGGCCGGGACCTCGAACTCCCCGACCAGCAGGCGGCCCGAGTTGATATCGAGCACGTTGTTGAACGACAGCTCCTTGCCGCCGAGCTGGCGGACCTGCGAGAGCACGTGCATGCGCGCCCCGACCTGCGAGTAGTAGGCGGCGCGCTGGTGCGGGTTCTCGCCGTACGAGAGGTCGACCACCTTCTCGTAGGCCGACATCATCAGGTCCGGGAAGTCGCCCTGCTTCTCGGCGAACCAGCGCGAGATCGCGGTGTCGTAGCGGGCGGTGTAGGCGAATGCCTCGGCGGCGAGGCTCTCGCGCGTGGTCAGCGACAGCTGGTTGTCGCCCTCGCTCAGCTCCTGCAGCACCGCGTCGTAGCTCTCGGGCTTGACGACGACCGCGGTGAAGGCGAAGTTCTTGGCGGCGGCGCGGACCATCGTCGGGCCGCCGATGTCGATGTGCTCGAGCACCTCGTGCTCGGTCACGCCGCGGCGGTTCGCCCACGCCTCGAACGGATAGAGGTTCACGCACACGAGGTCGACGAACTCGATCTCGTGCTCCTGCGCGGCGGCCATGTGCGCGGGCTCGTCGCGCAGCGCCAGCACGCCGGCGTAGAGCTTGGGATGCAGCGTCTTGACGCGCCCGCCCATGATCTCGGGGAAGCCCGTGAAGTCCGCTATGTCGCGGACTTCGAGGCCGGCTTCGCGCAGCGTCGTCGCCGTGCCGCCGGTCGACACGAGCTCGACGCCGAGCTCGGCCAGCCCGCGCGCGAACTCGGCGATCCCCGTCTTGTCGGACACCGAGAGCAACGCCCGCCGGACACGGACCTCACCCGGCTGGGTCATCGCCGTCCTCCCATCCGGTGGGGACGATACCTGTGGCTGCATTGTCATCGCTCGACCGTCACGTGTCGCGGGTTGCCAGGGTCCGGGTGCACGCCGCCGCGAGCGATCCGCACCACGGCTTCGCACAGCAGGTCGTGCTCGAGCGGGCGGAGCGCCTCGCGCACCTCCGCCGGGCCCGTCGCGTCGGGGAGATCGATCGCGCGCTGGGCGATGATCGGCCCGGTGTCGACCCCCTCGTCGACGAAGTGGACGGTCACCCCGAACACCTTCACGCCGTAGTCGAGCGCCTGCTCGATCGCGTGCAGGCCCGGGAAGGCGGGAAGCAGCGCGGGGTGGACGTTGATGACGCGTCCGGGGAAGCGATGGAGGAACCCCGGGGTGAGCAGGGCCATGTAGCCGGCGAGGACGACGAGCTCGACGCCCTGAGACTCGAGCCAGTCGGCCATCTCACCGTCTCGCGCCGGGCGATCGGCGCCGAGCGGGAACTCCGCGGTCGGCACACCGGCGCCTCGCGCCCGCCCGAGGGCCTGCGCGCCCGGCTGGTCGGTCCCGACCGCGACGACCTCGACGCCTTCGCGCCCATGCACGCGGTCGAGGATGGCCTGGAGGTTGGTGCCGGCGCCGGACGCGAGCACGCCGACCCTCATGCCACCTCCAGCTTCGGGAAGCGCCCACCGGTGGAGCGCAGGGTGCCCGCCGACAGCAGCGCGTCGACGCGCGCGAGCACCTCGGGCGCGGCGAGGTGCGACCACGCGCCGTAGTGCGGCAGCCCGTCGTAGGAGTACTTCCTGACCACCTTCGACTGCCCGCCGCGCAGGATCTCCACCGCGCGCGTGCGGCCGACCTCGGGCTGCGCCGACGCCACGACGTCGAGGATCGCCTCGTCCAGCGAGTCGAGCTCGCCGGCGTTCGCCGGGCGCTGGGCGAGCTGAGCGGGGCGGCGCGCCGCCCGCCGCTCGGGTGGCGGTGGCGGCGCGGGGGCGATCGACGGATCGCAGACGTCGCAGCACGGGCCGGTGGGCGCCGGCTCCGACCGGTCCCCGAAATGGCGCAGGATGCCCTCGCGGCGGCACGTGTTGCCCTCGACCCAGGCCCACACGGCGCGGTACTGGCGCCAGCGCACGCGCGTGCCCTCCTGCGCGGACGTCCGGCAGAGCGCGAGCGCCCGGCCGTCCCACTCGCCGGCGAGGCGGCCCTTGATCGTGTCGGGCGCCGACGGCGTCGGCTCGACCACGCCCGCGCGGGCGAGGTGGCCGACGATCGCCCGCACCACCTCCTCGTCGCGGTCGAACGCGGCGAGCGGGAGCTCGTAGCGGCCGTCGACCGCCGGCGGTCACGATCCGCCGCGCGACGGCCTTCAGCGCGGCTTCGTCGACCGTCGAGCGCTCGATGAAGAAGACGTGCAGGCCCTTGTCCTTGCCCGTGGCGAAGACGAGGCAGCGGGCGGGCCGGCCGTCGCGCCCGGCGCGGCCGGCCTCCTGGTAGTACGCCTCCAGCGAGCTCGGGACGCTCTCGTGGCAGACCGTCCGCACGTCGGCCTTGTCGATGCCCATGCCGAACGCGTTCGTGGCGACGACGACCGGCGCCTCGCCGGCCATGAAGCGCTTCTGCGCCTCGGCGCGTGCGTCGCGTGGCAGGCCGGCGTGGTAGACGATCGTCTCGACGTTGAGCTCGGCCTGCAGGCGATCGGCCAGCCGCTCCGCCTCCGCGCGGGTGCCCGCGTAGACGATCCCGGGGAGCGCCCCCGGCTCGGCGAGCGCGGCCGCGATCCCGCGGTGGACGGCCGGCTTGTTGGCGCACCTGACGACGGCGAACGAGAGGTTCGGACGGTCGAAGCCGGTCGAGATACGGGCGGGGTCGCGCAGCCCGAGGCGGGCCACGATGTCGGCCGCGACCTGCGGCGTCGCGGTCGCGGTGGAGGCGACGATCGCCTCCGCGCCGAGCCACCGCGCCGCATCGGCGAGCCGGAAGTAGTCGGGCCGGAAGTCGTGGCCCCACTGCGAGACGCAGTGCGCCTCGTCGACCACGAACAGCCCGATCCGCGCGTGGCGGATGCGCTCGAGGAACCCGGGCGACGAGAACCGCTCGGGAGCGACGTAGAGCAGCCGCAGGTCACCGCGCGCGGCGCGGTCCAGCGTCTTGCGGTTCGTGGCGGCGTCCTGCTGGGCGTTGACGAGGCCGACATAGCCGGGCGCGACCCGCTCGATCGCCTGCACCTGGTCCTGCATCAGCGACACGAGCGGCGAGACCACGACCGTCAGGTCGGCCCGCATCAGCGCCGGCAGCTGGTAGCAGAGCGACTTGCCCGAGCCGGTCGGCATGACCACGAGCACGTCGCGGCCGGCGACCGCCGCCTCGACCGCCTCCTGCTGGCCCGGCCGGAACCGCTCGAACCCGAACAGCTCGTGCAGCGCCCCCTCGGGATCACGGGCGCGCGCGACCGGTTCGGGCGGCGGTGGCCCGAGCCCCGGGAGCGCGACGTTCTCGACGGTCAGCGACATGGACGGGCGACCATACCGCCGGCCTCGGAGGGCAAAGCCGGGTTTGCGCAGTCTTGTGACGGGTTCGCGCGCGGGTTGTGGCGAAGGGCGCGGAAACTGCGCATTGACGGGTGGCGCGCGAGGGGTGGACGACGTTTGTATGCCGAGGAGCTGACACAAACGTCGTCCACCCCCTCCCGGCCCCGCCCTCAATGCGCAGTTCGACCCGGAGACCGGCCGCGCGGAGACGCGCGGCGGAGACGGCCGCGGCGGAGAGGGCGGCGCGGAGACGCGCGGCGACGACGGGCCGCGCGGAGCGGCGGGCGGTGAGGGGCGGGCGCTACGAGCCGACGAGCGGGAGCGCGTTCTCGAACGCGTCCTTGCGCTGCGCCGCGGCGGTGCCGGCGAGCGGGTAGTCGCCCGAGAAGCAGGCGTCGCAGTGGGTGTCGCGCGTGCCGCCGATCGCCTCGTAGACCCCGCGCAGCGACAGGTAGGCCAGCGAGTCGCACCCCAGCTCCGCGGCCACCTCGGCCTCGGTCCGGCCGTGGGCGATCATCTCCTCGCGCGTGGACATGTCGATCCCGTAGTGGCAGGGGTTGCGGATCGGCGGCGCGCTGATGCGCATGTGCACCTCGGACGCCCCCGCGTCACGCAGCATGGCGACGATCTGGCGGGTGGTGTTGCCGCGGACGATCGAGTCGTCGACCACGACCAACCGCTTCCCGGCGACCACCTCCGGGAGCGGGTTGAACTTCATGCGCAGGCCGTGCTTGCGCAGCTGCTGGCCGGGCTGGATGAACGTCCGTGCCACGTAGCGGTTCTTGACGAAGCCATCGTCCTGCGAGATCCCGGACGCGCGCGCGTAGCCCCGCGCCGCCGGGTTGCCGGAGTCCGGCACCGGGATCACGAGATCGGCGTCGACCGGCGCCTCGCGCGCCAGGATCTCCCCCATCCGGCCGCGGGCGACCTGCAGCACCTGGCCGCCGAGCCGGGAGTCGGGCCGCGCGAAGTAGATGTGCTCGAACACGCACAGCGCGGGCCGCTCGCCGGACACGCCCATCCGCGTCTGGACGCCCTCCGGCGTCAGCGACACGATCTCGCCCGGCTGCACGTCGCGCAGGAACTTGGCGCCGATGATGTCGAACGCGCAGGTCTCCGACGCGACGCAGTAGCGGTCCTCGAGCATGCTCAGCGACAGCGGGCGGACGCCGGCCGGATCCCGGAACGCGACGATGCGGTCCTTGGTCATGACCACCGTCGAGTACGCGCCCTCGACGCGCGTCATCACGTCCGCCACCGCTTCCTCGATCGTCTCCGCGGGGTGGGTCGACAGCAGGGCGGCGATGATCTCCGAGTCCGACGTGGAGCGGAAGGAGACGCCGGCCGCCCGGAGCTCGGAATGCAGCTCGACCGCGTTGATCAGGTTGCCGTTGTGGGCGAGCGCCACCTCGCGCCGGTCGGCCCGCCAGACGGGCTGGGAGTTCTCCCACGACGACGCGCCGGTGGTGGAGTAGCGGACGTGGCCGAGCGACATGTCGCCCTGCAACGCGCGCAGGCGCTGCTCGTCGAACACCTGGTTGACGAGCCCCTGGTCGCGCATGGCCATGATGTGGCCGCGCTGGGACGTCGCGATGCCCGCCGACTCCTGCCCCCGATGCTGCAGGGCATAAAGAGCGAAGTAGGTGAGCCGAGCGACGTCGCGACCCGGCGCGCAGATGCCGAATACCCCGCACTCGTCGCGCGGACCATCGCGAAAGTCGGTGGACTGCACGAGACGGCCAGCGTAGCAATGGCGTCGGCTGTCCCCGGGCAGATACGCTCCCTTGCCTAAGGGTCCCCAAGGAGCTGATACCCCATGGCAGTCAACGCCCCTGCCCAGATCGATCGACAGCGAATCAAGGAGCTCATCGAGCGCGAGGAGAAGGCGCTCAACGACGCCACGCACAAGTCGGAGGAGATGTACAAGCGCGCCCATGCCGTCCTGGCCGGCGGCGTCGCCTCGTCGTACCAGCTGCGCGATCCGTGGCCGATCTACCTCGAGCGCGGGAAGGGCCCGAAGGTCTGGGACGTCGACGGCAACGAGATGTACGACTTCCACAACGGGTTCGGCGCGATGGTGCAGGGCCACGCCCACCCGGCGATCGGGAAGGCGATCCGCGAGCGCTACGACCTCGGCACCCACTTCGCCGCCCCGACCGAGGACGCGGTGATCGTCGCCGAGGAGCTGCAGAAGCGCTGGAACCTGCCGCGCTGGCGGTACACGAACTCAGGCTCGGAATCGACGATGGACGCCATCCGGATCGCCCGCGCGTACGCGAAGCGCGACACCGTGATGAAGATCTTCGGCTCCTACCACGGCCACCACGACACGGTGATGGTCTCGATCGGCGTCGAGTACGACAAGATCGGCGACCGCGACAACCTCGAGTCGCTCGCATACGGCGCCGGCATCCCGCAAGCGACCGTCGACATGACGATCGCCGTGCCGTTCAACGACGCCGGCGCGATGGAGCGCCGGATCGAGCGCCTCACCGAGGAGGGCCGCAAGCCCGCCTGCGTGATCATGGAGGCGGCGATGATGAACCTCGGGATCGTGCTCCCTGAGCCGGGGTACCTCGAGGCGGTCCGCGAGATCACGCAGCGCCACGGCATCGTCCTGATCTTCGACGAGGTCAAGACCGGCCTGACGATCGCGGCCGGTGGCGCGACCGAGCGCTTCGGCGTCCTGCCGGACATGGTCACGCTCGCCAAGTCACTCGGCGGCGGCACGCCGATGGGCGCGATCGGCGCGACCGACGAGGTCATGAGCGTCGTGGAGGACGGGTCCGTCTACCAGGTCGGCACCTACAACGGGAACCCACTCGGCGTGGCCGCCACGCGCGCGAACCTGCTCGAGGTGCTCACGCCGGACGCGTACACGCACCTCGACCACCTCAACGACCGCATCGTCACCGGCTGCCAGGCCGTCATCGACAAGCACAACCTCCCGGGCTACGCGCTCGGCGTCGGCTCCAAGGGCTGCGTCACGTTCTCGCCGGTGAAGATCGTCGACTACGAGTCGTTCAAGGCCAACCAGGACGCCGACCTCGCCGAGCTCGCGTGGCTGTTCAACATGAACCGCGGCGTGTTCATGACGCCGGGGCGCGAGGAGGAGTGGACGCTGTCGGTCGTGCACGACGACGAGTCGGTCGACACCTACATCCAGGTGTTCGAGGCGATGGCCGACGAGCTGATGGCCTAGGCGACGAGAGTCGCCAGGCCATCCCCATGTACGCGGGCGAGCTCGACGACCGGGATGTCGAGCTCGCCGCGGATGGCGAGCGCCTCGCGGCCGACCGCGCCGATGACCCGGGCGGCCGACCCGAACGCCGTCATCGCCTCGCGCGGGCCGGAGACCACGAACGCGCCCGGGCCCTCGGCGAACAGGGGCACGCCGTCCAACTCGACCGAGGCGCCGATCCCGCCGGCGATGCAGCACTCCGCGAGCGCGACCGCGACGCCGCCCTCGGCGACGTCGTGAGCCGACCGCAGCGCGCCTGACCGCACCGCCTGGCGGATCGCGGCGTGCAGGGCGCGCACCGCGCCGAGCTCGACGACGGGGAGCGGCCCCTCCAGGGGCTCTCCCCGCAGTTTCGCCAGCTCGGAGCCGACCTCGCTCGGCGCCCACGACGCGCTGATCAGCGCCACGGCGTCGCCCGCGACGGAGAACCCCAGCCGGCCGGACCGCGCCGGGTCGGGCAGCTCGCCGACCATGCCGACGACGGGCGTCGGGTAGATCGGGCCGCCGCCGCCCTCGTTGTACAGCGACACGTTGCCGCCGACGACCGGCACCCCCAGAGCGCGGCAGGCGTCGCCGAGGCCGGCGACCGCGCGCGTGAGCTGCCAGGCGATGTGGGGCTTCTCGGGGTTGCCGAAGTTGAGGCAGTTGGTGAGGCCCAGCGGCTCCGCACCCACGCACGCGAGGTTGGCCGAGCACTCGAGCACGGCCTCGACCGCGCCCCGGTACGGGTCCACCGCCACGCGGCGGCCGTTGCCGTCGATCGACACCGCGATCGCGCCGCCGTGGTCGAGCGTGAGCACGGCCGCGTCGGCCTGCTCGGGGCGGCGCACGGTGCGCGAGCCGACCACGCAGTCGTACTGCTCGAACGCCCACCGGCGCGACGCGAGGTTGGCGCTGCCCAGCAGCGCGAGCAGCGCGTCGCCGGCGGACAGAGCCGTCCGAGATCACCGGCTCGGGCGCCGGGTACAGAGGCCGGCTCGGCTCGAGCGGCTCGAGGTCGTAGGCCGGGCACTCGTCGACCAGCGCGCTCACCGGCAGGTCGCCGACCAGCGCCTCGCCGTCGAACACGCGCAGCCGGTCGGACGACGTGACCTCGCCGATCGCCGTCGCGTTGACCTCCCACTTCGCGCACACCGCGAGCACGTCGTCGACGCGCTCGGGCTCGACCACGCACAGCATGCGCTCCTGCGACTCGGAGATCATGATCTCGAACGGCTCCATGTCGGCCTCGCGCAGCGGGACGCGGCGCACGTCGAGGTCGATCCCCACGCCGCCCTTGGCGGCCATCTCGGACGACGACGAGGTCAGCCCCGCGGCGCCGAGATCCTGCAGAGCGACGAGCAGCGACCGGTCGAGCAGCTCCAGGGAGCACTCGAGCAGCTTGCTCTCCTCGAACGGGTCGCCGATCTGCACGGTCGGGCGCTTGGCCGAGTCCTCGTCGCCGAGCTCGGCCGACGCGAGCACCGACGCGCCGCCGATCCCGTCCCGCCCCGTGCGCGCCCCGAACAGCACGACGACGTTCCCGACACCGGCCGCCGCGCTCTTGATCAGCTTCGACGTCTCGATCAGCCCGACGCACATCGCGTTGACGAGGCAGTTCTGCTCGTACGGGCCCTCGAAGTAGATCTCCCCGCCCACCGTGGCGACGCCGATCGAGTTGCCGTAGTGGCCGATCCCCGCGACCGCGTGCTCGAGCAGGTAGCGCGAGCGCTGGGAGCTCGGCTCGCCGAAGCGCAGGGAGTCGAGGATCGCGATCGGCCGCGCGCCGATCGCGAACACGTCGCGCAGGATCCCGCCGACCCCGGTCGCCGCGCCCTGGAACGGCTCGACCGCGCTCGGGTGGTTGTGCGACTCGACCTTGAACGCCGCCGCCATCCCGCCGCCGACGTCCACCGCGCCGGCGTTCTCGCCCGGGCCGAGCACGAGCCGCGGGCCCTCGGTCGGCAGCGTCTTGAGCAGCCGCCGGGAGTGCTTGTAGCCGCAGTGCTCGGACCACATCAGGGAGAAGACCGCGAGCTCGACCTCGTTCGGCTCGCGCCCCATCTTGGAGACGATCAGCTCGTACTCGGCGTCCGTGAGCCCGAGCTCACGGTGCCTACGCGGGCCTCCGCTCGCCATCCAGGCTCGCCTGAATGGAGGCCGCGGTGAGTCGCCGCGGCCCGCCGATCAGCGCGAGCCCGTCGACCGAGCCGGTCAGCACGTCGACGGCGTGTTCCGGATGCGGCATCAGCCCCAGCACGTTCCCGGCCGCGTTGCAGACGCCGGCGATGTCGCGCGCGGAGCCGTTGAAGTTGTGCCCCGCCGCGTACCGCAGCACGATCTGGCCGTTGGCCTCGAGCTCGTCGAGCACCGGGTCGGGCGCCCAGTAGCGGCCGGTCGTGTGCTTGGCGGGGATGGAGAGCACCTGGCCGCGCTCGACGCCCGCCGTCCACGGGATGCCGGCGTTCACGACCTCGACGTCGACCTGCCGGCAGACGAACCGCAGCGAGGTGTTGGGCAGCAGCGCGCCCGACAGCAGCCCCGCCTCGCACAGCACCTGGAAGCCGTTGCAGATGCCCAGCACCAGCCCGCCGTTGCGAGCGAAGCGGTCGACCTCGACCATCACCGGCGCGAACCGGGCGATCGCCCCCACGCGCAGGTAGTCGCCGTACGAGAAGCCGCCCGGGATGATCACGGCGTCGACGCCCTTGAGGTCGGGGTCGGCGTGCCAGAGCAGCTCGGCGTCGCCGACCCGGCGCGCCGCGAACAGCGCATCCCGCTCGTCACAGGAGCCGGGGAACTGGACGACGCCGTACTTAATGGTTACCTCCGCAGGGCGTCCGGCCCTGCGTTCTGAGACCGGGGATCGGCATCCGGCCGATCTATCACGATCTCGTAATCCTCGATCAGCGGGATTCGTCAGCAGGCGCTCGCACATCGCGTCCACCTGCGACGGATCCTCGACGTCGAGCTCGACGAGCCGGCCCGACGTGCACGTTGCGCACGCCCTCGAAGCCGAGCGCCGGGAGCGCCCGCTCCACGGCCTGGCCCTGCGGATCCAGGATTCCGGCCTTGGGCCGGATCAGGACCCGCACCCTCACGGAGCGGTGCGCTCCAGCCAGGCCGAGAACGGCTCGCCGGACAGCCGCTCGTACGCGGTCACGTAGCGCTCGCGCGTCTGCGCCACGACGTCGTCGGGGATCGCGGGCGCCGGGGGCGCCTTGTCCCAGCCGGTGCCCGACGCCCAGTCGCGCACGTACTGCTTGTCGAAGCTCGGCTGGCCGCGCCCGACCTCGTACTGGTCGGCGGGCCAGAAGCGCGACGAGTCGGGCGTGCACACCTCGTCGCCGAGCACGAGCTGCCCTTCGCCGTCGAGCCCGAACTCGAACTTGGTGTCGGCGAGGATGATCCCCCGCTCGCGCGCGTGGTCGGCGACCGCCTGGTAGACCGCGATCGAGACGTCGCGCAGCCGCTCGCCGAGCTCACGCGAGCCGGCCAGCTCGGCCGCCTGGTCGAAGTCGATCGCCTCGTCGTGACCCACCTCGGCCTTGGTCGACGGCGTGAAGATCGGCTCCGGGAGCTGCTGGGACTCCTGCAGCCCGGGCGGGAGCTCGATGCCGGAGACCTTGCCGGTCGCCTGGTAGTCCTTCCAGCCCGAGCCCGTGATGTAGCCGCGCACGACGCACTCGACCGGCAGCATCCGCAGCCGCTTGACGCGCATCCCGCGGCCCCGGAACTCGTCCGGCACGCCTTCGGTGACGGAGACGAGATGGTTCGGGACGATGTCCTTCGTCAGGTCGAACCACAGCACGGACAGTCCCGTCAGCACCTTCCCCTTGTCGGGGATCGGCGTCGGGTGCACCACGTCGTAGGTGGAGATGCGGTCGGAGGCCACCATCAGCAGGTCGTCGCCGAGGTCATAGAGCTCGCGGACCTTGCCGGAGGCCAGCAGGGTGAGGCCGGTCACCTCCCGCAGGCTAGCTCAGGCCCCCGCCGGAATACGTCAAGGTTCCCGCAAGGTCCGCGTGAGAGATTGCCGGGCATGCTCGAGTTCGACGAAGCAACCGCGAGGCAGATCGAGGCGACCTACCAGACCCCCGACGTGGTCGAGCAGCGCCGCGCGACGCGCGCGATCCTGGGGCTGCAGCCGGGAGAGCACGTGCTCGACATCGGCTCCGGCCCGGGGTTCCTGGCCGCCGAGATGGCCTCCGAAGTGGGGGCCGCGGGCCGGGTCGTCGGCGTCGACCCGAGCGAAGCCATGCTGGCGATGGGCGCCCGCCGCGACGCGTCGGTCGAGTACGTGGCCGGGGACGCGCTGGCGCTCCCGTTCGCCGACGGGACGTTCGACGCGGCGGTGGCCGTCCAGGTCTACGAATACGTCGCCGACCTGCCCGCCGCGCTGGCCGAGGCGCGCCGCGTGCTCAAGGCCGGCGGGCGACTGGTGATCCTCGACACCGACTGGGACTCGATCGTCTGGCACTCGCGCGATCGCGACCGGATGCTGCGCGTGCTGGAGAAGTGGAACGACCACCTCGCCGACCCGTACCTGCCGCGCCGCCTCCCCGGCCTGCTGCGCGGCGCGGGCTTCGAGCTGCGGGAGGCGACGATCATCCCGATCCTCAACCGCGGCGACGCGAAGGACTTCAGCCGCGGCGTGATGCAGACCATCGCCGACTTCGTGGACGACCCGGCGTGGGCCGAGGACCTGCGGTCACTCGGCGACGACTACTTCTTCAGCCTCAACCGCTACGTCTTCAGAGGTCGTAAGGGAAGTCCGTGAGCAGCTCGGCGCCGTGCTCGGTGACGAGCACGAGGTCCTCGAGCCGGACGCCGCCGATGTCCTTGCGATAGCACCCGGGCTCGAGCGTGATCACGTCGCCCACGATCAGCTCGTCCGGCGTGCGGCCGAGGCCCGGGCGCTCGTGCACCTCGAGCCCGACCCCGTGGCCGAGCGAGTGGTAGTAGCCCTCGTCGAGCCGCTCGCCCGCCGGCTTGCTGCGCTGGGTGACCACGCCGGCCTGCTCGAACGGCTCGCACGAAGCGCCGTACACGTCGCGGCCGTCGACGCCGGCGCGCACGGCCGCGAACGACTTCTCGAGCGCCGCGCGGGTCAGGCTCCACCACTGCGCGATCTCCGCCGGCGGCTCGGCGCCGCCGCCGATGAACGTGCGCGTCATGTCGGCCCAGCAGCGGGACCCGCGGTCGCGCGGCCAGATGTCGACGATCACCGGCTCCCCCGCGCCGATCTCGCCGTGGCCGGCCTCGTGCCCGATCGCGCCCTGCGGCCCGTGGGAGACGATCACGTCGTCGGGCAGGTCGCAACCGCGTGCGTCGCACGCGTCCTGCATCGCGGCGCGGACCTCCTCGCTGGTCACACCGGGCTGCTCGTGGATCATCCGCGCGGCGATGCCCATCGCCTCGTCGGCGGCCGCCTGGGCGCGGCGGATGCCGGCGATCTCGGCCTCGGTCTTCGCGCGGCGGCGGGCCGCGAACGCCTCGGAGTCGACGACCAGCTCGATGCCGCCCGCGCGCAGGTGATCGGCTACGCCGAGCGGGAACTCGGACGGCACCAGCGCGCGCTTCACGCCGTAGCGCTGCGCGGCGCGCAGGCACAGCTCGAGCTCGACGGCGTCGCGCGACATGCCGGAATCGAGCAGCTCGTCGGCCCCGAGGTCATACGGGTCGATGATCTCGACGCCGTGCGGGGTCACCTTGTGCGCGTCGAGCACCGTGACCGTCGCGCCGCGGCGATCGCCGTCCTCGATGTAGAGGAACGGGTCGATGATCGGCGTCGGGATCGTGTGGAAGAGGTCCGGCGAGTCGCCGGGCGCTCCGTAGATGAGATAGGTCAAGGCAGCCTCGCAAGCACTTCGGGCACGTGGCGAATGTAGTGGGAGTAGTCGAACACCGCGTCGAGGTCGAGGTCGACGCCCTCCTCGCGCTCGAGCAGCGTCCGCAGGTGCGTGCCGCTGTCCCACGCCTGCTGCGCGAGCCGCTGCACGAGCCGGTAGGCGTCGTCGCGCTGCATGGGATGGGTGGGATGGTCAACGAGTGCGAGCAGCACCCGCTGCGAGAACAGCGCGCCGTGCGTGAGCTCGAGGTTGGCCCGCATCCGGTCGGTGTGCACGACCATCCCGCGCACGACCCGCAGCGCCAGCGACTGCATGTAGTCGAGCAGGATCGTCGCGTCGGGCAGCACGACGCGCTCGGCGCCGGAATGCGAGATGTCGCGCTCATGCCACAGCGCGACGTTCTCCAGCCCGGTCTGCGCGTAGCCGCGCAGCACCCGGGCCAGCCCGCAGATCCGCTCCGTGGTGATCGGGTTGCGCTTGTGCGGCATCGCGCTCGAGCCCTTCTGGCCCTCGCGGAACGGCTCCTCGACCTCGCGGACCTCGGTGCGCTGGAGGTGGCGGATCTCCTGCGCGAAGCGCTCCAGCCCGGCGCCGGCGAGCGCGATCGCGCTCAGCAACTGGGCGTGGCGATCGCGCGGCACGACCTGGGTCGAGACCGGCTCGCTCGCCAGCTCCAGCCGGTCGAGCACGCGGCGCTCGAACTCCGGCCCGAGCGCGGCATAGGTGCCGACGGCGCCGGAGATCGCCCCCGTCGCCGCCTGGTCGAACGCGGCCTCGAGCCGGTCGGCGTTGCGTACCGCCTCCGTCGCGAACCCGGCGAGCTTGAGCCCGAACGACGTCGGCTCGGCGTGCACGCCGTGGGTGCGGCCGACGCACAGCGTCGCGGCGTGCGCGCGCGCCTGCTCGGCGAGCGCGGACGCGTACTCGCGGGCGGCGGGCACGATGACCGCGCCGGCCCGCTGCAGCTGCAGCGCCAGCGCGGTGTCGAGCACGTCCGACGACGTCAGGCCGAAGTGGATCCAGCGCCCGGCCGGCCCCGCCGAGGCGGCCAGCACGTCGACGAACGCCGCCACGTCGTGGTCGGTGACCTTCTCGCGCTCCTTGACCGCCTCGACGGTGAACGTCGCGGCGCGGATCGCCTCGAGGTCCTCGTCGGTCGGCCCGTCGAGCGCCTCCGCGGCCGCGACCTCGACGTCGCGCCACGCGGTCATGCGCGCCTCGTCGGTCCAGATGCTGCCGAGCTCGGGGCGGGTGTAGCGGCCGATCACGCGTCGAGTATGCGAGCGGCGAGCACCGCCGCGTTCTTCGCGCTGTCCACGCCGACGCAGGCCACCGGCACGCCCGGCGGCATCTGGGCGATCGAGAGCAGGGCGTCGAGCCCGCCGGCGACCGACTTGGACGAGGTGAGCGGCACGCCGATCACCGGGAGCGGCGTGTGGGCGGCGACCACGCCCGGGAGCGCGGCCGACAGCCCGGCGCCGGCGATGATCACGCGCAGCCCGCGGAGCTTCGCGTTGCGCGCGTAGTCGGCGACGGTCTCCGGGTCGCGGTGCGCCGACATCACGCGCACCTCGTTGCGGATCCCGCGCTCGTCGAGCTCCTTGGACGCCGCCTCCATGGCCGGCAGGTCGCTCTTGGAGCCCATGACGATGCCGACGAGCGGCGCGTCGACCTCCAGGCCCTCGAACTCGGCCTCGACCGAGGCCTCGGTGACAGGTGCGGATTCTTGGCTCATGCGGCGATGTCCCGGCGTAGTTGGCGGCCGTCGAAGCGGATGACGTCGGCGGCAGCATAGGCATGCTCGCGGGCGGCAAGCGTGGACTCCCCGAGCGCCGTCACGTTCAGGACCCGCCCGCCGGCGGTCACCACGTCGCCGCCCGCGGCCGCCGTGCCCGCGTGCGTGACCTCGACCTCCTCGTCGGCGACCAGGTCCAGGCCTCTGATCACGTCGCCCGACGATGAAGACGCGGGATACCCGCGCGAGGCGAGCACGACGGTCACGGCGCTGCGGGCGTCCCATTCGAGCGCGGCGCCGGCCAGCCCGCCCGGCCGCGTCGCGCGCTGCATCAGGTCGAGCAGGTCGCTGCGCAGCCGCGGGAGCACGGCCTGCGTCTCGGGATCGCCGAAGCGCACGTTGAACTCGAGCACGCGCGGGCCGGCGGCGGTGAGCATCAGGCCCGCGTAGAGGACGCCGTGGAACGGCGTGCCGCGGCGCGCCAGCTCCTCGACGACCGGCTGGTGGACATCGGCGCGGATCCGCTCGACCATCGCGTCGTCGATCTCCGGCACGGGCGAGTACGAGCCCATGCCTCCGGTGTTCGGGCCGGTGTCGCCGTCGCCGATCCGCTTGTAGTCGCGCGCGGGGGCGAGCGGGAGCGCGGTCTCGCCGTCGCAGATCGCCAGCAGCGACAGCTCGTCGCCGGCCAGGAACTCCTCGACCACGACCGGGAAGTCGCCGAAGCGGCGCTCGACGAGCATCGCCTCCAGCGCGGCCCGCGCCTCGGCCTCGTCAGCGGCGATCACGACGCCCTTGCCGGCCGCCAGCCCGTCGGCCTTGATGACGGTCGGGTAGCCGGTCACCGCGGCCAGCCCGTCCTCGACCGAGTCGACGACGGCGAACGCGGCGGTCGGCACCCCGGCGGCGGCCATCACCTCCTTGGCGTACGCCTTCGAGCCCTCCAGCCGTGCGGCGGCGGCGAGCGGCCCGAAGCAGGGCACGGGACACGCGTCGGCAAAGCCGGCGACGAGCGGCGCCTCGGGGCCGACGACGACGAGGTCCATCGTCGCCGCCTGATCCTCGGCGACGATCTGCGCGTCCTGCGCGATCCCGGCATTGCCGGGCGTGCAGAAGACCTCAGGCTGCTGCGGGGAGCGCTTGAGCGCCCGCACGATGGCGTGCTCGCGGCCGCCGCCGCCGACCACGAGGACGCGCGGAGTGGTCTCCGTCATGGGTCGCGTCGTGATTGGCGCGCGGCGGGACTCGTGACGGGGGCACTCCCGTCACAGTGCGGCGATGAAGTCGTCGATCGGGATCGCGGCGAGGGACTCGTAGTGCGCCGTGCCGCGCGAGCCGAGCTCGAGCGAGACGCGCGCCATCGTCTTCTCGTCAGGCGCCTCGACGATGTTCACGAAGTCGAAGTGGCCGAGCGTCGCCCACTGCGCCTTGACCGTGGCGCCCAGCTGCTCGACCTCCTTGTTGACCTCGCGGATGCGGGCGGGGTTGTTCTTGACGGTCTGCACTCCCTCGGGTGTGAGGGTTGAGAGCATGATGTAGGTCGGCATGCGCTCGTTGTATCCGATCCTTTCCGCCCGATGCGGTGTTCTCGTCAGCGTGCGCGCCCTCGTCGCGATCCCGTTGCTGCTCCTGTTCACGGCCGCCCCGGCGCGCGCGGCGGTGAAGATGGACCCGCTCAAGCCCTGTTACGTCTCTGACGGCGATCTGCCGTCGCAGCGGGAGCGGATCGACGTGCACGCGACCGGCTTCGCGCCACTCGCCGCGCTGACCGTGCAGATCGACGGCGAAACCGTGGCGACCCCGAGGTCGGGCGCGTTCGGGGAGACCCAGGGAAGCGTGTCGGCGCCGTTCGAGGGTCTCGACGAGCACGAGTTCACGCTCGCGATCTTCGAGAATCAGAACCCGACCAACTTCGCGAGCCAGCCCTCGCGCGTGACGAACCTCGCGGTCACGCTGCGTCCGCGCCGCGCCCGGCCCTCCCGCAAGGTCCGCTTCAGCGGCCGCGGCTTCACCGCCGCCGCGCCCGTCTACGGGCACTACCTGTTCGGCGGCAAGCTCCGCAAGACCGTCCGCTTCGTGAACAGCTCGCACCTGCCGTGCGGCACGTTCCACTCCCACCGCCGGCAGATCCCGGTCAAGCACCCCGCGGTCGGCCGGTGGACGCTCCAGGTCGACCAGCAGAAGGCCTACTCACCGCACCCGGCGACCAACGCGCAGCGCGTGGTCATCCGGGTGCGGGAGCGCGTCAAGCGGCCGTGACCGGCACCCCGGCGCTGAAGACCAGCTCGCCGTCGACGGCGTCGACCTCGATCCGGTCGCCGGCCGCGAACTCGCCCTTGAGCAGGCCGAGCGCCAGCGGGTCGACCAGGCGCTTGGAGATCACCCGCTTGAGCGGGCGGGCGCCGTAGGTCGGGTCGTAGCCGATGTCGCCGAGCAGGTCGCGCGCCCCGTCGGTGAGGGCGACCTCGACGCCGCGCTCGGCCACGCGGCCGATCAGCTGCGCCACCTGCAGGTCGACGATCGCCCGGAGCTGCTCGCGCGACAGCGCGTGGAACTCGACGATGTCGTCGAGCCGGTTGATGAACTCCGGCTTGAACGTCGCCTCGGCTCCGGCACGGCCCCCCGGGATGTTGGAGGTCATGATCAGCACCGTGTTCTTGAAGTCGACGGTGCGGCCCTGCCCGTCGGTCAGGCGGCCGTCGTCCATCACCTGCAGGAGCACGTTGAAGACGTCGTTGTGCGCCTTCTCGATCTCGTCGAGCAGGACGACCGAGTACGGGCGCCGGCGCACCGCCTCGGTGAGCTGGCCGCCCTCCTCGTAGCCGACGTAGCCGGGAGGCGCGCCGACGAGCCGCGACACCGAGTGCTTCTCCATGTACTCGGACATGTCGATCCGCACCATCGCGTCCTGCGAGTCGAACATGAACTCGGCCAGCGCGCGGGCCAGCTCGGTCTTGCCGACGCCGGTCGGGCCGAGGAAGAGGAACGTGCCGATCGGGCGGTCCGGGTCGCTCAGCCCGGCGCGTGAGCGGCGCAGCGCGTCGGACACCGCGGCGACCGCCTCCTCCTGGCCGATCACCCGCTGGTGCAGGCGCTCCTCCATGTGGATCAGCTTCTCGATCTCGCCCTCCAGCAGCCGGGTGACCGGGATGCCCGTCCACTTGGCGACGACCTCGGCGATCTCGTCGGCGTCGACCTTCTCGGAGAGATAGACGGCGGGCGCCAGCTCCTCCGGACGCGACTCGGCGTCGGCCAGCTTCTGCTCGAGCTGCGGAATCTCACCGTGACGCAGGCGAGCGGCCAGCTCGAGGTCGCTCTCGCGCTCGGCGCGCTCGAGCTCCACGCGGGCCTGGTCGAGCCGCTCGCGCAGCTTGCCGTGCCCTTCGGCCTGCTCCTTCTCGCGCTCCCACTGGGCGCGCATGCCGGACGCCTGCTCGCGCAGCTCGGCGAGCTCGCGCTCGATCTCCTCGCGCCGCGCGTCGGCGGTCTCGTCGCCCGAGACGGCGAAGTGCTCGATCTCGAGCTGCTTGATGCGGCGCTCGACCTCGTCGATCTCGGTCGGCACCGACGACAGCTCGATCGAGACCCGGCTCGCCGCCTCGTCGACCAGGTCGATCGCCTTGTCGGGCAGGAAGCGGTCGGCGATGTAGCGGTGGCTGAGCGTGGCGGCGGCGATCAGCGCGGCGTCGGTGATCGTGACCTTGTGGTGCGCCTCGTAGCGCTCCTTGAGGCCGCGCAGGATCGCGATCGTGTCCTCGACGGTCGGCTCGCCGACGTAGATCGGCTGGAAGCGGCGCTCGAGCGCGGCGTCCTTCTCGACGTGCTTCTTGTACTCGTCGAGCGTGGTCGCGCCGACGGCGCGCAGCTCGCCGCGGGCGAGCATCGGCTTGAGCAGGTTGGCGGCGTCGACCGCGCCCTCGGCGGCGCCGGCGCCGACGATCGTGTGCAGCTCGTCCATGAACAGGATGACCGTGCCCTCGCCCTCCTGGACCTCCTTGAGGACGGCCTTCAGGCGCTCCTCGAACTCGCCGCGGTACTTGGAGCCGGCGAGCAGCGCGCCGATGTCGAGCGCGATCACGCGCCGGTCGCGCAGCGACTCCGGGACGTCGCCGGACACGATCCGCTGGGCCAGGCCCTCGACGATCGCGGTCTTGCCGACGCCCGGCTCGCCGATCAGCACCGGGTTGTTCTTGGTGCGGCGGGAGAGGACCTGGATGACGCGGCGGATCTCGTCGTCGCGACCGATCACCGGGTCGAGCTTGCCGTCCTCGGCGGCCTGGGTGAGGTCGCGGCCGAACCGCTGGAGCGCCTGGTACTTCTCCTCCGGGTTCTGGTCGGTGACGCGGTGCGGGCCGCGCACGGACTGGACCGCGGCGAGGATGTCCTCGTGCTTCGGGAGGCCGTCGACGGCCTCGCTGAGCGCGAGCAGCAGGTGCTCGGTGGAGACGTACTCGTCCTGCAGCTTGCCGGCCTCGCGCTCGGCCGCGCGCAGCACGTCGAGCAGCTCGCGCGACGTGGCGGGCTCGCGGGCGCCGGCGGTGATCGTGGGCAGGCGGTCGAGCTCGCCGCCGATCTGGCTGCGGATGGCCGCGGGGTCGGCGCCGACCTTGCGCAGCACGGGCCCGACGATGCCCTCCTCCTGGTCGAGCAGCGCGAGCAGCAGGTGGGCCGGGGCGGTCTCGGTGTTGCGGCGGTCTGCGGCGACGCGGATCGCCGCCTGCAGCGCCTCCTGGGACTTGATGGTGAAACGATCCAGTTGCATGGGCTAAATCTCAGTCTCGGGGACTAAGATCTTAGCGTGCGTTATTGCTGATGCCTGCCGAGCCCGTCACCGGCGGGCATGAGCAGCGCGAACGACTCCACCATGCCGTACAGCGAGAGGATCAGCGAGACGTAGGCGACCAGCGGCGGGGCGACCTGGGTGCCGACGAGGAACAGGACCGTGAGCAGCGGCCAGCGATACCGCGGCCACCGGAACGAGCGGCGGTCGGGCTCAGGCTCGGGGGGAGGCCACTGGGCGTCGACCAGCATCGGATCTGGAGCCCATGGTACGCCTCGACCCGAGCCGGGTCGACGGTTCAGTCGTCGTCTCCGCCGCCGCCGTGACCGGAGTTGTCGTCGCCGCCGCCGCCCTTGCCGGAGCTGTCGTCGCCGCCGCCGTGATCGTCGACCGTCGGGACGGCGGTCGGCACGGCGTCGCAGGCCGTCGGCGTGGGCGTCGGCGTGGGGGTGCGCTTGGGCTTCTTGCCCGCCTTTGGCTTGGGCGTTGGCGTGGCGGTGGCGCGCGGGGTCAGCTGCTCGCCCGCGGACAGCGGCTCCGACGACAGGCCGATCGTCTGTGTCGAAAGGGAGGACGCCGCAGCCGTGACGCCGGCCACGAGCAGGACGCCGGCGACGGCGGCAAGAATCCAGAGGACCGTACGCGGCACTCCGTCACCGTAGCCCGAGGTGGGTTAAGCCTCGGGAAAGGGTGGGACGGTCACACGGGCGCGCGCGCCGCCGCCGTCGCGGTTGGCGAGCGTGACGTCGCCGCCCCAGCGGCGCGCGAGCTCGCGCGCGATCGGGAGCCCGAGCCCGGTGCCGGACGGCCCGGCCCGGCCGGCGCGGCCGCGGTGGAAGCGCTCGAACACCGCGGCCAGCTCGTCCTGCGCGAAGCCGGGACCGCGGTCGAGCACGTCGACGGTCCCGGGCGCCGACCGCACCTCGACCTCGCCGTCGCCGTAGTGGAGCGCGTTCTCGACCAGCGCGTCGATCGCCCGGTCGAGGTCGGCCTGCGGGCAGAAGCCCCCGGCGGAGACGCCGTCGGCGACCACGCGGCCGCCGCCCGAGCCGTCCCAGCGCGCGGCGGCACGGTGGGCGGCGTCCTCGAGGTCGACGCGCTCGGGCGGCGCGTCGACCTCGCCCGCCTGCGACAGCACGAGCAGCTCGGAGATGATCGCCGACAGCCGGTCGAGCTCGGCGAGGCCGGCGTCGATCTCGGCGTGCGCGTCGGGATCGCGCGTGGAGGCGCGAGCCTCCTCGAGCCGCAGCCGCAGGCCGCTCAGCGGCGTGCGCAGCTGATGCGAGGCGTCCGCGATGAACTCGCGCTGGCTGTCGAGCAGGCGCTCGATGCGCTCGGTCATCGCGTTGAACGTGCGCGCGAGCCGCGCCTGCTCGGCGCTGCCCTCGACCTTCGCGCGCGCCGACAGGTCGCCGTCGGCGACGCGTCGCGCCGCCACATCGAGCCGCCGCACCGGCCCCGCGACCTGGCGGGCGATGACGGCTCCGGCCGCAAGCCCGAGCGCCAGCACGAGCACGCCGATCGCGATCAGGCCGATCGTGGCGCGCCAGGTCGCGCGGTTGACGGCATCGACGCTCTGCGTCACGCGCACGACGCCCTCGGTGCGGTCGCCGCGGACGATCGGGACCGCCGTGGCGAGGATCTCCTGGCTCAGCGTCTCGCTCGACCGCCGCTCCTGGGTGATGCGGTTGTTCGCCAGCGCGGCGGCGACCTCGGGCCGCGAGCCGTAGTCGACGCCGATGCGGTCGGTGCCCGCCGAGTCCGCCAGCAGGCGGCCGTTGCGGCCGACGATGATCACGCGGCCGCGCAGCCGGTCGGCGGCCACCTGCGTGATGCCGGGCAGGTCGCGCCGCTCCCCGAGGTCGACGGTCGCGGCGAGGAACTCCGCCTGGCTGCGCGCCTGCGAGCGGATCTCGGCGTCGACCCGGTCGCGCAGGCTGAAGATCAGCGGTACCTCGAGGGCGACGATCGCCAGCACCAGCACATAGGCGAGCGCCAGCAGCAGTCGGAGCCGGAGGCTTACGAGAACTCCTCCGGTGCCGTGAAGCGGAAGCCGACGCCGCGGACCGTGTGCACGTAGCGCGGCTCCGACGGATCGTCGCCGAGCTTCTGGCGCAGCCAGCGGATGTGCACGTCGAGCGTCTTGGTCGAGCCGAACCAGTTCTCGTCCCACACCCGGTCCATCAGCTGCTCGCGCGTGACCACGCGGCCGGCGTGGCGGATCAGCTCGGCGAGCAGGTCGAACTCCTTGCGGCTGAGCTGCAGCTCCTCGCCGTTCAGGTGCGCGCGGCGGGCGGCGACGTCGACGTCGAGGGCACCGACCTTGACCGGCTCGGGCGCGTCGGCCGGCTCGGGGGCTGGCGCGGCGCAGGATCGCGCGGATGCGGGCGATGACCTCGGCGCCGCTGAACGGCTTGACGACGTAGTCGTCGGCGCCGAGCTCGAGCCCGACGATGCGGTCGGCCTCGGTGCCGCGCGCCGTGAGCATGAGGATCGGCACCGACGAGGCGCGGCGCAGTGCGCGGCAGACGTCGCGGCCGTCGCCGTCGGGGAGCGTGAGGTCGAGCAGGACGATCGCGAAGTCGCCGTCCTCGGCGAGCTCGAGGGCGCGCTTGGCGGTCGGCGCCACGACGGGCTCGAAGCCCTCGCGCGCGAGCGCCTTCGAGAACGGCTCGTAGATCGCTCGCCTCATCCTCGACGAAGAGCACACGCGGTTTCACGGCGATCCAATCTAGACGCGCGCGCGTCGGCTTTCCCAAGGTTTAACCCGGCGTTGCCGGGGCCTTGGGGGGCCGGCGCCGAGGCTGTGGGCATGCGATTCACACGAACCACCATCACCGCGCTGCTGGCCGTCGCGGCACTCGGCGCCCTCGCCGCCGTGGCGCTCGCGTCAAGCGGCAGCCCGACCACCACCGCGCCGGCGCCGACCGCGGAGACCGATCCGCCGGCCCAGGTGCGGACCGAGACCGTCCACCGGACGGTGCACGTCAACGCCCCCGCCCGCTCGGCCTCGTCCGACGACGACGGCACGCTCGACCAGGGTCCGGGCGACGCGCCACGCACGCCGGCCGCGCCGGCCCAGGGCACCGTCCGTCATGACGCGGGCGACGACCGCCGCGGCCGCGACGGCGACGACGACAACAGCGGCCCCGGCTCGTCGCACAGCGGCCACGACGGCGGCGACGACCACGGCGGGCACAGCGGCCACGGTGGCGGGGACGACGACTGACGCACCGCGGCGATGGTCGCGCCGGGCGCCGCGATCAGCGCGTGCGCTTGACGTGCCGGATCGGGATCAGCGCCGTGCCCGGCGCCTCGTAGCGCACGATCTCGGCGCGCACCTCGCGGCGGACCTGCTCGAGCCGGGCGATCTCTTCCTGCAGCGCGCAGCGCGCGGCGCTCGAGCGCGTCGACCTTGCCCTGCAGCCGGGCGAGCTTGTCCTCGAGCTCGAAGACACGCTCGACGCCCGCGAGGTTCATGCCGAGCTCGGTCGTCATCTCCTGGATCCGCCGCAGGCGATCGACGTCGTTCTGCGAGTACAGCCGGGTGCCCTTGGGCGAGCGCTGCGGCTCGATCAGCCCGCGCGCCTCGTACATCCGCAGGGTCTGCGGGTGCATCTCGGCGAGCTCGGCGGCGACCGAGATCATGAACACGCCGCGGTCGGTGGAGACCTTGGCCGTCACGCGAGTGGTGCGCCGCGCGCCCATCACGACCTTCCGGCGGCCTGCCGCAGCAGGCTCTCGCGCGGGTTGCCGTTGATGACCGACGACAGCGCCTCGACCGCCTGGCGCTGCTCGTCGGTGAGCTCGCGCGGGACGTCGATCACGAACCGGTAGTGGATGTCGCCGCGGCCCTTGCCGTTGACGGTCGGCGGGCCCTCGCCGCGCAGCCGCTGGACGGTCCCGTGCTTGGTGCCGCCGGGGACGCGCAGCTTCTTCGTGCCGTGCAGCGTGGGCACCTCGACGTCGGCGCCGCGCAGCGCCTCGGCCACCGTGATCGGGACCTCGACCTCGAAGTTGTCGCCCTTGCGCCGGAACACCGGCGACTCCGTGACGTGCGTGATCACGTACAGGTCGCCGGGCGGGCCGCCGCGCAGCCCCGCCTCGCCCTTGCCGGGCAGGCGGATCCGCGAGCCGTCCTTGACGCCGGCCGGGATGTTCACGCGGTACTTCTTGAGCTCCCGGACACGGCCCTGGCCGCCGCAGGTCGGGCACGGCTCCTCGATCACGGTCCCCGAGCCGCCACAGCGCGAGCACGGCCGCGTGATCGAGAACACGCCCTGGCCCTGGGACTCCACGCCGCGACCCTGACAGACGGGGCAGACGATCGGCGAGGTGCCCGGGCGGGCGCCGGTGCCGCGGCAGGTGTTGCAGGCCGCGTGGGTCGCCACCGACACCGGCACCTGCGCGCCGTCGACGGCCTGGTCGAACGACAGCGAGATCGTCGTCTCCAGGTCACGCCCGCGTTCGGCGGCCGGCCGCGTCCGCGCCCCGCCGCGCCCCGCGGTGGTGTTGAAGATGTTCGACAGGATGTCCGAGAACGAGCCGAAGTCGCCCGTCGCGGGCCCGCCGCCGGCGGCACCGCCGCCGAACGGGTTGGCACCGCCGAACACCGACTGGCCGCGGTCGTACTTCTTGCGCTTCTCGGGATCGCCGAGGACGTCGTACGCCTCGGAGATCTCCTTGAAGCGCTCCTCGGCGCCGGCCTCCTTGTTGGTGTCGGGGTGGTACTTGCGGGCGAGCTTGCGGTACGCCTTCTTGATCTCGTCCTGCGAGGCCTTCTTGTCGACCCCCAGGGTCTTGTAGTAGTCGCCCGAACGCGGCACCGCCGGCCCCCTACTCCGCCACCACGACCCGCGCCGGGCGCAGCACGCTGCCGTTGAGCCGGTAGCCCTGCTGGTAGACCTCGATGACCGTCCCGGACTCGGCGTCCTCGGACGGCTGCGCGGTCATCGCCTCGTGCTCGTTGGGGTCGAACTTCTCGCCGAGCGGCGAGAACGCCTGGATCCCGGCACGGTCGAGCGCGGCGACGATCTCGCCGGCTCACCATGGCGAAGCCCTTCACGACGTCCTCGTGACCTTCGGCGGCCTTGAGCGCATGCGCGAGATGGTCGAGCGCGGGCAGCAGCTCCTTCGCCACCTTCGCGACGCCGCGATCGGCAGCCGCGGCGTTCTCGCGCGCCATGCGCTTGCGGTAGTTCTCGAAGTCGGCCTGCGTGCGCTGCGCCAGCGACAGGTACTCGTCGCGCTCCTTCGCGCGCGCGAGCAGCTGCTCGAGATCGTGCTCGACCTCCTGCTCGGCGTGCTCGCCGGCCGGGGGCGCCTCTGCGTCTCCGAACGAGGTCTCACCGGTGCCCGCCGCACCCGGATGGGGCGGCGCGGCAGCGGTGAACTCCTCGGTCCTCGTCTCCTCGGACGCCATTACTTCTGCTCGTCGACGACCTCGGCGTCGACGACCTCCTCGTCGGCCGCGCCATTGTCCGACGACGCGCCGTTCTCGGACGTCGCCGCGCCCTCCTGGGCGGCCTGCGCGCGCTCGTACATGGCCTCGGAGACCTTGTGGAACGCGGTCTGCAGGCGCTCGGTCTTGGCGCGGATGTCCTCCGCGTCCTCGCCCTTGACGGCCTCGTTGACGTCCGCGATCGCGGCCTCGATCTCGCTCTTGGAGGCCTCGTCGAGGTTCTCGCCGAGGTCCTTGAGCTGCTTCTCGGCCTGGTAGGCGGCGGACTCGCCGGCGTTGCGCGCCTCAGCCAGCTCGCGCGCCCGCTTGTCCTCGTCGGCGTGCGACTCGGCGTCGGACACCATCCGCTTGATCTCGTCGTCCGAGAGGCCGGAGCCGGCCTTGATCTGGATCTTCTGCTCCTTGCCGGTCCCGAGGTCCTTCGCCGACACCTTGACGATGCCGTTGGCGTCGATGTCGAAGCGTGACCTCGATCTGCGGGATGCCGCGCGGCGCCGGCGGGATGCCGGTGAGCTGGAACTTGCCCAGCGACTTGTTGTACGTCGCCATCTCGCGCTCGCCCTGCAGGACGTGGATCTCCACGCTCGGCTGGTTGTCCTCCGCGGTGGAGAACACCTCGGACTTGCGGGTCGGGATCGTCGTGTTGCGCTCGATCAGCTTGGTCATCACGCCGCCCTTGGTCTCGATGCCGAGGGTGAGCGGGGTGACGTCGAGCAGCAGGACGTCCTTGACGTCGCCGGCCAGGACGCCCGCCTGGATGGCGGCGCCGACGGCCACGACCTCATCCGGGTTGACGCCGCGGTGCGGCTCCTTGCCGGTGAGCTCCTTGACCTTCTCCTGCACGGCCGGCATGCGGGTCATGCCGCCGACGAGGACGACGTGCTGGATCTCGTCGGCGCCCTTGTCCTTGGCGTCGTCGAGCGCCTGGCGGACCGGAGCGACGACGCGCTCGATCAGCGCCGCGGCGAGCTCGTTGAGCTTCGCGCGGGTGAGGCGCACGTCGAGGTGCTTCGGGCCGGAGGCGTCCGCCGTGATGAACGGCAGGTTGATCTGCGTCTCCTGCGCGGAGGACAGCTCGATCTTGGCCTTCTCGGCGGCCTCGTAGAGGCGCTGGAGGGCCATCTTGTCGGACGTCAGGTCGATGCCCTGGTCGCGCTTGAACTCGGCCGCGAGCCAGTCGACGACGGCCTTGTCGAAGTTGTCGCCGCCGAGGTGGTTGTCACCGGCGGTCGACTTGACCTCGAACACGCCGTCGCCGATCTCGAGCACCGACACGTCGAACGTGCCGCCGCCGAGGTCGAACACGAGGATCGTCTGGTCGGACTCCTTGTCGAGCCCGTAGGCCAGCGACGCGGCGGTCGGCTCGTTGATGATGCGCTTGACGTCGAGGCCGGCGATCCGGCCGGCGTCCTTGGTCGCCTGGCGCTGGTCGTCGTTGAAGTAGGCGGGGACGGTGATGACCGCGCTGTCGACCGTCTCGCCCAGGTACGCCTCGGCGTCGGCCTTGAGCTTCTGCAGGATCATCGCCGAGATCTCCGGCGGCGAGTACTGCTTGCCGCCCGCCTCGACCCGCGCGTCGCCGCCAGAGCCGGAGACGACGGTGTACGGCACGATCGCCTCCTCCTCGTGCACCTCGGCCTCCTTGCGGCCCATGAAGCGCTTGATCGAGAAGACGGTGTTGGTGGGGTTGGTGACCGCCTGCCGCTTTGCCACGGTGCCGACGAGGCGCTCTCCACCCTGCGTGAAGGCGACGACGGACGGCGTCGTGCGGCCGCCCTCCGCGTTCTCGATGACCGTCGGCTCGCCGCCCTCGAGGACGGCCATGCACGAGTTCGTGGTGCCGAGGTCGATCCCGATGGTCTTTGCCATGTGGTGTGCTCCTCTACTACAAATCTCAGTCTGGGTGACGCAGATGTTAGCGCGCCCGGGAAAGCGCGCGGCGTCGTGGACCGGCGAGCGCCCGGAGCTCGTCGATCGAGGAGCGGACGCCGTCGGCGAGCGTCTCGACGTCCGGCGCGCTCGTGCGGTCGACGCCGAGCCCGAACACCACCTCGCCGGCGTACGAGACGACCGCGATGCCGACCGAGTGGCCGGCGAACAGCGGCACGTAGGGGAGCACGGAGCGCAGCCGGGCGCCGAACACGTACAGCGGCGTCTCCGACGCGCGCACGTTCGTGATCGTGAGGTTGAACACGCGCTGGCCGCCGAACATCGCGCGCCCGAGCAGCTCGCCGAGCACCGGCGGCGCCAGTTCGGCCAGATCGATCAGCGCCTTGCCGCCGACCGCCTGCCCGCCGGTCTTGCTCGACCGCGCGTGGGCGACCACTTCGAGGTGCCGCGCCAGCGCGTCCGGCTCGGCGACCGGCAGGTCGATGAACAGCGACGTCAGGGCGTTGCCGAGCGTCTCGGCGTCGCCGGTGCGGACGTTGACCGGGACCTGCGCGCGGACGCCCGCGGGCGGCGGGGTCTCGCCGCGGGCGAGCAGCAGCTGCCGCAGCGCGCCGGCCGAGATCGACAGCACGACGTCGTTGACCGTCCCGCCCAGCGCCTGCTTGATCGCCTTGAGCTCGTCGAGGTCGATGCGGACCGCGGCATAGTCCCGCGTCGCGCTCAGCGGCCCGTTGAGGCTGCACTCCGGCGCGGCGATCAGCTCCTCGTGGATGACCAGGTCGACGACGGCCGCCGCCCGCGTCAGCGTCTCGGCCGGGTGCAGGACCGCGCCCGCGCCCGCCTTGGCGCCGCGCACGAGCAGGTCGGGATACAGGCGTGACCGGAGCGCGTGGTCGCCTTCGGCCTCGGCGATGTGCCAGTGGGCCGGCGGGCGCCGGCGCCGCGGGTGGCGCTCCTCGTCGAGCAGGAGTCGCCCGACGTCGACCGAGCCCATGCCGTCGACGAGGCAGTGGTGCGTCTTGGAGACGATCGCCCAGCGACCGTCGGCGAGCCCGTCGAGCAGCACCATCTCCCACAGCGGGCGGCGGCGGTCGAGCCGGTGCGAGAGGAAGTCGGCGACCCACGCGTGCAGCTCGTCGTCGCCGCCCGGGGCGGGGAGCGTGGCGTGGCCGACGTGCTCGGCGATGTCGAAGCGCGGCGCCGGCTCCCACGACGTCCACGACAGGTGCCCGGCACGCGGCTGGGACAGGCGCATGCGATAGCGCGGAAGCTGGTACAGGCGCCGGTCGAGATGCTCGCGCAGCTCGTCCACCGTCGGCACGCCGCCGTGCGGAAGCGCATCGAACACCATCGCTGCGCCGAAGTGCATCGTCGCGCCGTCGTCGGCCTGCTCGAGGTTCAGGAACATCGTGTCCAGCGGGCTCAGCTGCTCACCCATGTCGGTCACCCTCTCGGCGCGGCGATATCGGTCCTGCCTGGACGGTGACCGATCCGCCGCGCCGCGACATCCGCGCGCGCACGGCTCTGCGCTCCGTACTCGACCGCAGACGCCGGTTCAGGCCACGATCGGCCCGGTCGGGCACATGCGCAGCAGCGCGCAGTCCTCGCACTGGGGCCGGCGCGCGTGGCAGGTGCGGCGGCCGTGGCGGAGCAGGTTGACGTGGAACTCGAGCTCCTGGCCGGGAGGCGTGATCGCGAGCATCTCGTCGTGCATCTCGAGGAACGGCGCCTTCTCGCGGAACAGGCCGAGACGGGTGCCGACGCGGCTCACGTGGGTGTCGACGGGCACGTCGCGCTCGCCGTACGCGAACAGCCGCACGCACGCCGCGGTCTTGCGGCCGACGCCCGGCAGCGACACCAGGAAGTCCTGGTCGCGCAGATGCGGCCCGTCGAGCGGATCCGGAAGGGCATGCAGGATTTCCTGGATCCGCGCCGACTTGACCTTCGAGATGCCGCCGGGGCGGATCGCCTCCTCGACCTCCTCGTTGGGCGCGTCACGCACCGCCTCCCAGCTCGGAAACCGCGCTCTGAGGCGCAGGAAGGCCACATCGCGGTTGCGATCGTTCGTCGATTGCGAGAGAACTGTGAGGATCAATTCGTCCAGGCCGTGGCCGTGCGGCGGCGCCACAGGCCGGCCGTAGATCTCGCGCAATCGGTCGCGGATTCGACGAATTCGTGGCCGGGAAGCCCTCAATTGTCAGGTGCCTGACAAGAAAGGGCCTCTGATCTGCAACGAATCTCTCAAGGTTTCCTCACCTTACGCCGAGGTGCGCTGATAGGGTCGACGGCCGCGACGGACTGCATTCCGTAGTACCGACCCGCAAGGACAGGCTCGGATCATTTGTCGACCCGGGAGCTCGGGGGAGCCCCGGTCCACCAGTGAGGTCCCATGCGCACCGTCGCTCTGCTGACGTCTGCTTTGGGCTGCTTGCTCGCAGCCATCTTCGCCGTTCCCGCCGGGGCGGCTTCATCGCGCCTGGACAACCGCGAACGCGCGATCGTTCACCGCATCAATGTCGAGCGGGCCAATCACGGCCTCTCGGCGGTCAAGCCGAACAAGCGGCTCGCACGCGCCGCCGACTACCACTCGTGGGAGATGCTCGACGCGAACTACTTCGCGCACGAGTCCCGCAACGGCGGGTCGTTCGACGCGCGCATCGGCCGCTTCACGCACAAACACGCGCTCGGCGAGACGCTCGCCATGCTCGGCGGCCGGTGCGGCCGCGGCAGCGCCCGCCGGATCGTCGGGATGTGGATGAACTCGCCCGGTCACCGAGACATCTTGCTCTCGTCGAGCTACAGCCGGATCGGGGTCGGCGCGCGCTCCGGCTCGCTCGGCTCCACGAAGGCGTGCGTCGTGACGGCCGACTTCGGCTCGAAGCGGTAGACGAACTGCGGCTGGGTAGGGGCGGCGAGGTCGGCCGGTCCGGCGGTCCCTGGCGCTTTAAGCACCGTATGGGTGCTGAAAGCGCCGCCGAGTCCGCGACCCGGCCGATCCGGACTCCCTCAAGGGCGGAGTTGAAGTTCGCCCGACCGCAGCGCCTAGCATCCGAGGGTCTATGCGCCGCGTGTTCGCGCATCCCCTCGCGCCCGTGGTCGGCGCCGCGCTGGTCGGAATCGCCTACCTGGCGATCCGGCCGGCGACCGCCGACATGGCCGCGCACGCCTTCCGGGCGTGGCTGTTCGACACCGAGGGGATGACCGTCTGGAACGCGCAGTGGTACGGCGGCCATCACGTGCTCGGCTACTCGATGCTGTTCGCGCCGCTGGCCGCGTGGCCGGGCCCGGCCTGGGTCGGGGTCCTGGCCGCGCTGGTCGCGATCGCCGCCTTCGTGCCGATCGCGTGGGACGTCGCGCCCAGCCGAGCGGCCGCCGCCGGCGCCGTGTGGCTGTTCGCGGCCGGCGTGCTCAGCAACGTCGTGATCGGGCGGATGCCGTTCACGCTCGGGATCGCGCTCGCGGTGGCCGCCTGGCTGTGTGCGGAGCGCTCGCGGCCGGTCTGGCGGGCGCTCGCCGCGGTGCTCGCGCTCGCCTCCGTGCTGGCGAGCCCGGTGGCGGGCGCCTTCCTCGTGCTCGCGGCCGCCGCGCGGGCGGCGGCGTCCGGACGCGCGGCGCTCGCCCCCGCCGCCGTGCTCGGGCTTCCGGTCATCGCCGGCGGCGGCGTCATGGCCGTGCTGTTCCCCGAGGGTGGCGACGACCGCTTCGTGGCGACCGCGTTCTGGCCGATGCTCCTGGTCGCGCTCGCCGCCGCGCTGCTGCTGGCGCCGCGGCCGCGGATCGGCGCCCTGCTCTACGTCGCCGTGCTCGTGGCCGCGTTCGTGATCCCGACGCCGTTCGGCCAGAACGCCCTGCGCCTGCCGGTGCTGCTCGGGCCGGCGCTGCTGCTGCTCGTTCCGCGCGCGGGGGCGCCGCGGGCCGCGATCGCGGTCACGCTCGTCGCGCTGCTCTACCTCCAGTGGCTGCCGGCGGTGCGCGCCGTCGCCGAGGCGCACGGCGACCCGTCCACGAGCGAGGCGTTCTTCGCCGACGCCCGCGCCTTCCTCTCCCACGAGGTGAAGCCCGGGCAGCGCGTGGAGGTCGCGTTCACGCACAACCACTGGGAGGTGGCGCACCTGGCGAGCGTCGTGCCGCTGGCGCGCGGCTGGGAGCGCCAGCTGGACGAGAAGGCCAACCCGCTCTTCTACGACGGGCGGCCGCTGACCGCGGACCGCTACCACCGCTGGCTGCTCAACACCGGCGTCGCCTGGGTCGCGCTCCCGAAGGCGCCGCTCGACTACTCGGCCAAGGCGGAGGCGCGGCTGCTGGCGAGCGGCGTGCCGTACCTCAAGCTCGCCCACGCGTCGGCCAACTGGCGCATCTGGCAGGTGCGCGACGCCGCCCCGCCCGCGACCGGCGGCGCGCGCGTGACGGTGGCGCTCCCGAACGGCTTCGACGTCGACACCGACCGCTCCACGGTCGTCCGCCAGCGCTACACGCGCTGGTGGCGCTCGAGCACCGCCTGCATGAGCCGGGCGCCGGGCGGCTGGACGCGCGTGACGCCCGTCGGCTCCGATCATGTCGTGGTGCGAGCGGGCCTGCGGCCGGGCGTCGGCCCGGACTGCGCTGGGGCCGTCGCGGCCAAATAGTGCGGGCAACCCGCCTGGTTCCCGCGATACAGCTGCTTAACATCCGTCGCTCATGCTCGGCCGCGTCCGCACCCTTCTTCCCAATGGCTGGACCGATCTGCTCCGGCAGATCGTCCTGTTCTGCGGCGCGTACTACCTGTACCGGCTGGTCCGCGGGCTCGTCGACGGCCGTGCCGCGCAGGCGTTCGACAACGCCCGCGAGGTGATCCGGATCGAGCGCGACCTCGGGCTGTTCTTCGAGCCGAGCGTCAACGCCTGGGCGAGCGCGCACGCGGCGATCGCCGACTTCGCGAGCTGGATGTACGTCAACTCGCACTTCGCGATCACGACCGTGACGCTGGCGTGGCTGTACCTGCGCCGCAACGAGCGCTTCTACTTCGTCCGCAACATGTTCATGGTCGCCATGGGCATCGCGCTCGTGCTCTACGTGCTGGTGCCGACGGCCCCGCCGCGGATGCTGCCCGAGTGGGGCTTCAGCGACTCGGTGCAGGCGTTCACCGGCGTCGACCACGACACGGGCTCGACCGGCGTGCTGTTCAACCCGTTCGCGGCGATCCCGTCGATGCACGTCGCGTTCTCGCTGATGCTCGGCATGACGATGGCCCAGATCGTGCGCCGCCGCTGGGCCAAGGCGCTGTGGTACGCGTACTCGCCGCTGATCACGTTCGTGGTGATCGCGACCGCCAACCACTGGTGGCTCGACGGCTTCCTCGGCGCCGCCGTCGCCGCCGTCTCCGCGGCCGCCGCGTGGGGCCTGTTCGCCAGGGCGCGGCCGGAGGTGTGGGCGTGGAACGCCCGCGCCGGCACCGCGCCCCTAGTGCCGCCGCGCTGCCCTAGTCTTTCCGGGCGATGAGCTCCCCTCCGGCCGAACGGCCGCCTCGCTCGGCGCGCGAGTACCAGACGCTGATGCGCAACCGCCTGATCGAGTCGCGCCTCACACCCAACGCGATCTCGCTCACCGGCCTCGCCCTCTGCATCGTGGCCGCGGTGCTCGTGTGGGAGGAGTACTTCTTCCTCGGCGGCATCGCCTTCATCGTCGGGTCGGTCTGCGACACGCTCGACGGGCGCTACTCGCGGATGTCCGGCAAGGGCACGTCGTTCGGCGCGTTCCTGGACTCGACGCTCGACCGCATGGAGGAGGGGATCGTGCTGACGGCTGTCGCGCGCTACTTCTCCGACCAGGGCGACGACCTCGCCGTGGCGGCAGTCGTCGTCGCCGTGCTCGCCTCGCTGATGGTCTCCTACACGCGGGCCCGGGCCGAGGCCCTCGGCGTCGAATGCAAGGTCGGGATCGCCGACCGTGCAGTGCGAGTTGTCATCCTGTCTGCAGGGCTGGTCTTCTTCAGCCTCGACCTGCTCGCGCCGGCCGTGTACGTCCTGGCCGCGCTGTCGACCATCACCGTCTTCCAGCGCATCTGGCATGTGCGCAAGGAGCTGACGCGGGCGGCTGAGCCGGTCTCCGAGTTGTAACGCGCCTCGTTAACCGGTGTTCGATAGGCCGAACCGATTCCGGAGGGAACGAAAGACTTGACCGAGAACATCCGCCCGCAGCCGTCTACGAACGGTGGGGGTCGCTACCAGAACGAGAAGGTGCGGGTGGCGATCATCGGCGTCGGCAACTGCGCCGCGGCCTTCGTACAGGGCGTCCACTACTACAAGAACGCCGACCCGTCCGAGCGGGTCCCCGGGCTCATGCACGTCGACCTCGGCGGCTACCACATCGACGACATCGAGTTCTCGGCCGCGTTCGACATCGACTCCGAGAAGGTCGGCAAGGACCTCTCCGAGGCGATCTGGGCCGGCCAGAACAACACGATCAAGTTCGTCAAGGAGGACATCCCGCACCTGGGCATCCCCGTCCAGCGCGGCATGACCCATGACGGCCTGGGCAAGTACCTGTCCCAGAGGATCACCAAGGCGCCGGGCTCGACCGTCGACATCGCGCAGGTCCTCAAGGACACCAAGACCGACGTCGTGGTCTCCTACCTGCCGGTCGGCTCCGAGCAGGCGACCAAGTGGTACGTCGAGCAGATCCTCGAGGCCGGCTGCGCGATGGTCAACTGCATCCCGGTCTTCATCGCCCGCGAGGACTACTGGAACCGGCGCTTCGTCAAGGCCGGCCTGCCGATCGTCGGCGACGACATCAAGTCGCAGGTCGGCGCCACGATCGTCCACCGTACGCTGGCGCGCCTGTTCGGCGACCGCGGCGTCCGCCTCGAGCGCACGTCGCAGCTCAACGTGGGTGGCAACATGGACTTCTTCAACATGCTCGAGCGTGAGCGGCTGGAGTCCAAGAAGATCTCGAAGACCAACGCCGTCACCTCGATCCTCGAAGACGAGCTGGCGCCGGAGAACGTCCACGTCGGCCCGTCGGACTACGTGCCGTGGCTGACCGACCGCAAGTGGGCGCACATCCGGCTCGAGGGCCAGGCCTTCGGCGACGTCCCGCTGAGCGCGGAGCTCAAGCTCGAGGTCTGGGACTCCCCGAACTCGGCCGGCATCGTGATCGACGCCGTGCGCTGCTGCAAGCTCGCGCTCAACCACGGGATCGGCGGCCAGCTGGACGGCCCGAGCTCGTACCTGATGAAGTCGCCGTACACGCAGCGGCCGGACCACCTGGCCCGCGAGGCGACCGAGGAGTTCATCGCGCACCACTCGCGGACGCGCAAGGCGGCCGACGCCGCCCGCGCCGCGGCCGACAAGGCCGCGGAAGAGAAGTCCGCCGTCGTGGACTAGCGCTTCTGCTGCTGTGCCTGCTGGTGGGCTGCGGCGCCTCGTCGCAGCCCGCCACCGGGCCGCATGTCTACCTCGCCGGGAACGGCGAGCTGTGGGACGTCGACATCGTGGGCCGGCAGGTCCACCATGAGCGCCAGGCGCTGCTCGACGCCGGCACCTCCCCGCACCGGATCCTCGCCCGCGGCGACCGCCTGATCATGGGCAGCCAGTTCGGGGAGTCCGCGTTCTTCTTGCCCAGCCTGCGCCCGGACCGCATCTGGCTGGTCGACGTGTCGCCGCGCGACGGGGACGTCCGGGCGGTGCGCGAGGTCACGGTCGACGGCGTCACGACCGTGCCGGCGATCGTCCCGCCCCAGCGCCGCACGCCGCTCGCCGCGGTGCAGGGCGGGCTGCTGCTGAACGCCGACGACGGCGGCGTGGACGTGTGGGACCCGCGCTCCGGGCGCGTCGTGCGCCACCTGAGCGTGGACGCCAACGCCCTCGGCCCGACCACCGGCCGCTCCATGACCTCCTGCACGGATCCGCAGTGCCACGCGCTCGCCCTCACCGACGTGACCACCGGCGAGGCGCGCACGGTCCGGGCGCCGCCCGCGTACACGTTCGAGCCGTGGACGGCCGCGTTCGCCCCGGACGGCGATGTCCTGGCGATCCCGGTCCGCGTCGTCGCCGACGGCCCGCGCCAGCTGGCGCTGGTCGACTTCGCGCGCGGCCGGGTCGCGATCGTGCCGGGCTCGACCGTCGCCCCGGGCTACACGCTCGTCGCCTGGTCGGCCACGGGTCACGAGGCCTTCATCACCGGCGGGGGCGCCTACGAGCCGACCCGCGCACTCGTCGGTTACCGGCTCGGCGCACCGCGCGCGCAGGCGATCGACGTCGACGTCGGGCCCTTCTACGACGTCGCCGCAATTTAGCCCCTAGGTATCCTGCGGCCGGTGCCGGACCGGTACGCCATCGCGCAGGTGACTCCCCACGCGTGGGAGGACGAGCACGAGGTGAACGCGTTCGCCGGCGAGCTGGCGAACGAGCTGGCGGCACGGGGGCACCGGCTGCTGGTGCTGGCGCCGTCGCGGTCGCGGGCGCTGGTGCGGGACTCGCGCAAGCTGATCCGGGCCGCGCGCGACAACCCCGAGACCCTGTTCGACCCCGACGGGGGCGTGCGGGTGCTCGGCGTCGGGGAGCTGCTGCCGCTGCAGCGGCGCGGGGGCCTGCCGGCGCCGCCGGTCGACGTCGCACGCACGATCGAGGAGGTGCTGACCGTCGCGCCGCTCGACTTCGTGCACGTGCACGAGCCGTTCGCGCCGAGCGCGTCGTCGGTCGCGCTGCGGCACTCGCGAGCGCTCAACGTCGGCTCCTTCCACGCGCCGACCGAGCGGGTGCTGTCGACCCAGGTCGCGCGCCGGTTCGTGGAGCTGTTCTTCGGCCGGCTCGACGCCCGCACGGCGTCGTTCCGCGCCACGCAGGAGGTCATGGAGCGCTTCTTCCCGGCCGGCTACCGCTTGCTCAGGCCGGGAGCGGCGACCGCCGACCGCGAGCCCTACGACGGACCTGTCCGGTTCGCGTTCTGCGCCCAGGAGGAGCGGCAGGCATTACGGCTCTTCCTGCGCGCCCTGCGCCGGATACCGGACGACCTGCCGTGGCAGGCGACCGTCTTCTCGCCGACCGGCGCCGCTCCCACCGGCGCGCTGCGCAGCCGCCTGCGCGACCGCCTCACGCTCCTGTCGGCCGACGACGCGAGGGAGAGAGAGGTGCTCGCCAACGCCGACGTCGTGGTCGCCGCCTCGTTCGGCAGCATCCCCGCGCCGGGGCTCCTCGTGCGGGCGCTCGGGGTCGGCGCGGTGCCGGTCGCGGCGCGCCTGCCGGCCTACGAGGAGGTGCTCGGCGACGGCGACCTCGGCTTGCTGTTCGAGCCAGGGGACGTCGACGTCCTGGCCGGCCATCTCGAGCGCCTCGCGCGCGACCCCGAGCTCGTGCACGAGCTGCGCGAGCGCGGCGCCGCCGCGCGCAGCGACCTGTCGTGGGGCCGCGTGGCCGACGAAGCCGAGGCGATCTACGCCGAGCTCGCGGCGCTCCGGCGTCCGGCCGCCGCACTCGAGCCGGAGGTCCGCGGCAGGCTCGCCAGGCGCAAGCTGATCGACGTCGACCTGCACATGCACACCGACCACTCGAACGACTGCGTCACGCCGGTCGAGGTGCTGCTCGCCACCGCGCGCGACCGTGGCCTCGGCGCGATCGCGGTCACCGACCACAACGAGATCTCCGGGGCGCTCGAGGCGCGCGAGAAGGCCGCCGAGTTCGGCGTGAAGGTGATCGTCGGCGAGGAGGTCAAGACCAAGGACCAGGGCGAGGTCATCGGCCTGTTCATCGAGGAGAAGATCCCCCGCGGCATGAGCCTGGAGGAGACGATCGCCGAGATCCGCCGCCAGGGCGGGATCGTCTACGTGCCACATCCGTTCGACCGCCTGCACTCGGTCCCGGACTACGAGCACCTGCTCGACGTGGTCGCCGACGTCGACGCGATCGAGGTGTTCAACCCGCGGATCGCGATCGCCGCCTGGAACGAGGAGGCGGTGCGGTTCGCGGGCAAGTACCGGATCCCCGGCGGGGCGGGCTCGGACGCGCACGTGGCGCAGGGCCTCGGCGCCGTGCGCATACGGATGCGCGACTTCGACGGCCCGGACGAGTTCCTGCAGTCGCTGCGCGAGGCGGACATCATCGGCCGGCCCTCCTCACTGCGCTACGCACAGGTCCAGGCGCTCAAGTTCCTGGAGACGAAGGCGACCCCGAAGGCGGCGCGCGCGGCCAGTCGCCGGCGCCGTGTGGCCAGGGCCGTCGCCGGCCGCGACGCGCAATGACGGATGCAGGGGCAAGGAGAAAAGCCGGGCGCGCCTAAACCGGTCGGCGGGATGCCCGCCACCGACGACGAGATTCGCGAGAAGTACCTCGAGCGCGCCATCCGCGAGCTCAACCACTTCACCCGCGACGTACAGAACTGCGATCGCTGCCCGCGCGGCAGCCTCATGCCGGTGCTCGGCTCCGGACATCCGCAGGCCGACGTGCTGTTGCTCAAGTACGCGCCGACCCCGGCGGAGATCGAAGAGGGCGTCGCCTTCTACGGTCGCGCGGGGACGGCGCTGATGAAGTCGCTGCGGCGGCTCGACATCGATCCGCTCGCCGTGTACGGGACGCTGTGCGTGAAGTGCCCGGTCGCCGACACGGCGCTGGCCGCGCCCGAGTGCATCGCGCGGCTGGTCGAGGAGATCGCGATCGTGCAGCCGAAGATCGTCGTGGTCATGGGCCCGGAGGCGCTCGACGTGCTCAACGAGCTCGAGCTGCCGCTGGCGCGTGAGGTGCGGCCGGACGGCGGCCGCGTCCAGCCGCTGACGCCGTCGATCGACGCGCTCTACACGCCGAACATCGACGAGGCGCTCGACGAGGAGAGCGCCAAGCGCGAGTTCTGGAAGGCGTTCCGCGTGCTCGGCGACTGGTACGCCGACTTCCCGCCGTACTAGAGGCGACCGCTCGTCACCCTGCTGCGGTTGCCGGCCTCGTCGCGCGCCACCAGCGACCAGTGCAGCCGGCCGTGACCGGCGGGCTTGGGCACGCGGATCGCGCGGCGGCCGGCGAACGTGTCCGTGACGCTCAGCGCGGCGGTGGCCGCGCCGCAGCGCAAACACGAGGAGTCCCGCCAGCCGCATCGGGCCGCACCGTAATCCGGAGCGGCCCGAGCGACAATCGGCCGATCGTCTAGATGATCGATCGCGTGGCGGGTGCGTGGGTCGCGGGGTCGGTCATCTAGGCCGCGAACCCCTCGCGCCACGTGTGGGCCGGGCGCCAGCCGAGGTCGCGCGCCGCCTTCGCGTTGGACGCGCCGCGCTGGCGCGTCATCAGCGAGTACGCCTGCGGGCCGGCGGCGAGGCGGGCGAGCCAGCCCGGCAGCCGCCGCGGGGCGGGAGCGCCGAGCTGGCTCGCGAGCGCGGGGAGCCACTCGGCCGTCGGCGCCGGGTCGTCGTCGACGACGTTGTAGATCCCCGGCTGGCCGCCCTCGATCGCCGCGACGGTCGCGGCGGCCGCGTCGTCGATGTGGATGAACGACCAGACGCCCGTGCCGGCGCCGCCGATCGGGAACCGGCGCTTGCGGACGAGCTCGGAGTGGTCGCCGCCTTTGTCGATCGAGGTGCCGGGCCCGTAGAAGCCGCCGTAGCGGAGCACGAAGCCCTCCATGTCGGGCGCGCCGAGCACCGCGGCCTCGAGGTGGCGGATCGCGGCGAGCGACTCGCGCGCGTCGGCGGGCGGCTCGGGGTCGAGCGGGTCGTCCTCGGTCTTGACCTGCGCGCCCTCGCGCGCGTACGGCCAGCCCGCGTAGCTCTGCCACACCAGGCGGCGGGCGCCGGCGGCGCGTGCCGCGGCGATCAGGTGGTCGGTGCCCTCGGTGCGCAGGCGGTTGGTCAGCGCGAACGCCTTGTCGAAGTTGCGCATCATGCCGAGCCCGGAGAGCGCGGTGAGCTGATGCACGACGACGTCGGGCTCGGCGCGCACGACGGCGTCGCGCAGTGCCTCGGCGTCGAGCGGGTCGACGATCACGGGCTCCGCCCCGAGCGCGCGCAGCTCGTCCGCGCGTGAGCGGGTGGTGCCGGTGACGTGGTGGCCGCGAGCGATCAGCTGGGGCACGAGGCGGCGGCCCAGGGTGCCGGACGCCCCGGCGATGAAGATCCGTAGTGTGTTCATGGCGCCTTAGACGAGACAGGGAGGCGTGCCGTGACAAGCGAGGATCTGCGACCGCTGATGGTGTCGATCGCCTACCGCATGGTCGGCAGCTTCAGCGAGGCCGAGGACATCGTCCAGGAGGCGTTCCTGCGCCTCCACGAGACCGGCGACGTGGAGTCGCCGAAGGCGTGGCTGTCGACCGTGGTGACGCGGTTGAGCATCGACCACCTGCGGTCGGCGCGCGTGCGGCGCGAGCAGTACCCGGGCACGTGGCTGCCGGAGCCGGTCCTCGCCGACCCGGCGCCGGACGCCGCGATGCGGGCGGAGTCGCTGTCGCTGGCCGTGCTCGTGCTGCTCGAGAGCCTGACGCCGGTCGAGCGCGCGGTGTTCGTGCTGCGCGAGGCGTTCGACTACGGCTACGACGAGATCGCCGAGATCGTCGACAAGAGCCAGGACAACGTCCGCCAGCTCGCGCTGCGGGCGCGGCGGCACGTCGACGAGCGGCGGCCGCGCTTCGAGCCCTCGCGCGAGCAGCGCGACGAGCTCGTGCGTCGGTTCGTCGCCGCCCTGATGGAAGGCGAGACGGAGCCGCTCGTGGAGCTGCTGGCCGAGGATGCGGCGTTCTACGGCGACGGTGGCGGCAAGGCGCCGGCGCTCGCGGAAGCGCACGGTCGCGATCGCCTGGCGCGGGCGCTGGCCGGCTTCGGCCGCGTCGGCGCGCGCCGCGGCGCGAGCGTCCGGGTCGCCGAGATCAACGGCCAGCCCGGCGTGCTCGGCTTCGAGGCGGACGGCACGCTCGTCGCCGCCTGGGAGCTGCAGATCTCAGACGGGGCGATCCAGGCGATCTACGGCGTCGTGAACCCGGACAAGCTGGCTCACATCTCGAGCACGATCTTGCCGAGCTTGCCCCCGGCCTGAAAGCGCTCGTAGGCGGCGGCCACCTCGTCGAGCGGGTACGTCGCGGAGACGAACACCGACAGGTCGCCGGACACGAAGCCCGGCATCACGGCCCGCTCGACGGCGCGCGTCATCATCGCCTTCTCCTCCAGCGAGCGGGCGCGCATCACGGTGCCGAAGATCCGCACGCGCTTGTACATCAGCGCCCGCAGGTCGAGCTCGGTCTGCGCGCCGGCGCCGATGCCGACGACGCCGATGCGCCCGAGCGGCGCGAGCGCCTCGTAGTTGGCCGGGAAGTTGGGCGCGCCGACGAGCTCGAGGATGACGTCGAACGGGCCGGCCTCGACGAACTCGTCGGGCGCGAGCGCGTTGACGCCGAGCGCCTGGATCTGCTCGCGGGCGTGCTCGTTGCGCACGGTGGCGGACACCCGGGCGCCGGCCATCGTGCCGAGCTGCACCGCGGCCATCCCGACGCCGCCGGCGGCGCCGTGCACCAGCAGCCGCTCGCCGACCGAGAGCCCGGCCTGCGTGAACAGCGCGTCGTGGGCCGTGCAGAAGACCTCCGGGACGCCCCCGGCGGCGGTCCAGTCGAGCTCCTCCGGGATCGGCATCGCCACGCGCTCGTGGACGATCGCCAGCTCCCCCTGGCCGCCACCGCCGACGATGGCCATCACGCGGTCGCCGACCTCGAAGCGCCGCACGCCGTCGCCCGTCGCGACGACCTCGCCGGCCAGCTCGAGCCCGGGGATGTCCGGCGGCGCGCCGGGCGGGGCCGGATAGAGGCCCTTCAGCTGCATCATGTCGGCGCCGTTGAGACCGGCGGCGTGGACGCGAACGAGCAGCTCGCCGGCCTGCGGCTCCGGATCGGGATGCTCCTGGACGGCGATCTGGCCGTCGTTGATCGTGGCGGCACGCACGGCCGCGATGCTACCCGGGGGAGACTTCTGCCGCCCTGCGGACCAAAGACCCCCCGTTCAGGGGTTGTACTGCCGGGCCATGTGATGGGGTAATAGCCTGCAAATGGACGTTATCCCGCACGTCCCCCCGCTATGGCGCGAGTCGCGCGTCGCTTTCGAGGCCGCAAAGCTGCTGGGCAGCCCGGTCTGGCGCGGGGAGGGCGTGGTCCCCGGCGAGGGCCGGCCGGTTCTGCTGGTGCCGGGATTCCTGGCCGGCGACGGCTCGCTGGGCACGATGACCAAGTGGCTGCGCGCCAACGGCTACTGGACGAGCCGGGCCGGGATCCGCGCCAACGTCGGCTGCTCGGAGGAGGCCTGCCTGCGGCTCGAGAAGCGGCTGGAGGAGCTGGCGGACCGCCGCGGCGAGAAGGTCGCGATCGTCGGCCAGAGCCGCGGCGGCGTGCTCGCGCGCGTGGTCGCGTACCGCCGCCCCGATCTCGTGTCCGGGATCGTGACCCTGGGCGCGCCGACCGTCTCGATGCTCAAGGTCCACCCGCTCGTGCTCTTGCACGTCGGCGTCGTGGGAGCGCTCGGCACCGGCCGCGTGCCGGGCCTGATGTCGCTCAGCTGCCTGCGCGGCGCCTGCTGCGAGAGCTTCCGCGCCCACCTGCCCGCGCAGTTCCCGTCCGGCGTCCGCTACGTGTCCGTCTACTCGCGCTCGGACGGCATCGTCGATTGGCACGCCTGCCTCGACCCGGCCGCCGACGAGCAGTTCGAGGTCGAGACGTCGCACTGCGGCATGGCGGTCAGCGAGAAGGTCTACCGCCTGCTCGGCAGCACGCTCGCGCGGTTCGCGGGCGAGGATCCGCTGCCGCTCGCGGCGTAAGCGCGTCACGCGGCGTGCGGCGCGCCCTCCAGTCGCGGCGCGCGCGGCAGCAGCCGGACCGCCGGCAGGCATGCGATGGTCGCGCCGAGGACGACGATCAGCGCCGCGGCCATCGCGCCCGCGGCGTCGGTGCCCGCGAGGTAGACGCTGGTCACGACCGCCGACCGATGCCCGCCGCGAGCTGCTGGACGGCCGAGAGGGAGCCGCTGGCGCCACCGGCCTCGTCCGCCGCGATGTCGCCCAGCGCGATGTCGAACAGCGTGCCGTAGCAGAGCCCCATCCCGACGCCCGTGACGAACACCCACGGCGCGAGCGACCACAGGCTGGCCGCGGTCCCGTCGGCGAGGACCACGCCGAGGAGCCCCGCGCCGCCCGCGAGCGTGAACACGATCCCGATCAGGACCAGGGTGCGGCCGAGCTTGCCGGCGGCGAGAGCGCAAGAAGCTCCAGACCCAGCCCGGCGATGTCGCTGTCGATGATGAAGCCGGCCAGGATCGGGCCGCCGACCGCTGACAGCCCGAGCAGCGGCCCGAACACGCCGAACGCGCGCTGCAGCTGCTCACGGCTGAACGCCTTGGTCATGATCGCCATGCCCTGAGGGATGAGCATCGCCCCGAAGGCGCCCTGCACGGCGCGGGCGACGATCAGCAGCGCCGGCGCCATCGCCAGCCCGCAGGCCGCCGACGCGGCGGTGAATCCGGCCATCCCGATGAGGAACAGGCGGCGCTGCCCATAGCGATCCCCGAGCCGGCCGCCGACCACCAGCAGGACGCCGAGCGAGACCGCGTAGGCCGACGTGAGCCACTTGATCAGCGCGTCACCACCACCGATGTCGCGCACGATCGTCGGGGCCGCGATGTTCGTGACCGTCGCGTCGATCATGTCGAGCGCGTCGGCCAGCAGCACGAGCGCGAGGATGGCGAAGAAGGCAGTAGGCTCTGGCTGAGGCCGCCCTCCGGCTCTTCCTCGAGAAGGGGTACGACGCCGTCACCGTCGCCGACATCGCCGAGGAGGCCGACACCGCGGTCACGACGCTGTTCAAGCACTTCCCCGGCGGCAAGGAGTCGCTCGTGTTCGACGGCGGCGCCGAACTGGAGCTGGGGGGCACCGAGGATCGCGGTGCGGCGCTGGCCGCCGCGATCCGCGACCGCGGCGACGCACGGATCCTCGACGCGCTGGAGGCGTTCATCGGCACCCGCGGCCCGTTCGCGCCCGATCGCTCGGCGCGCTTCCGCAAGCAGCTGGAGCTGATCGCCGCGACGCCCGCGCTGCGCACCTACGCGCGGCGCCAGTGGGTCGACTGCGCGGACGCGGTGGTCTCCGCGATCGCCGAGACCACGACCATCCCCGCCGACGACGTGGCCCTGCGCGCCGCCGTCCGCTACGTGCTCGAGACGCCCAGCATCGTCGGCGGCCACGACGAACCGCGTGCGGCGCTGGCGACCATCTTCGACCGGCTGCGCGCGGGCTGGCCCGAGCTCTAGGCCTTCTCGAGCAGCGCGACGCTCTCGATGTGCGGCGTCTGCGGGAACATGTCGACCGGGCGGACGCGGACGAGCCGGTAGCCGGCCTCGACCATCTGGGCCGCGTTGGGCGCCAGCGTGGTCGGGTTGCAGGAGACGTAGACGATCCGCGACGGCCCCGCCTCGATGATCCGGCGCACGACCTTCTGCGACAGGCCGGCGCGCGGCGGGTCCACGACCGCGACGTCGGGGCGGCCCGCCTGCTCGACGAGGTCGCGCATCGCCAGCCGGATGTCGCCCGCGTAGAAGCGCGCGTTGGTGACCTCGTTGAGGCGCGCGTTCTCGATCGCGTCGGCGACGGCCGGCTCGACGATCTCGACGCCGACGACCTCGCGCGCCCGGGCGGCGAGCGAGAGACCGATCGTGCCGATGCCGCAGTAGAGGTCGAAGACGCGCTCGTGCCCGCGCAGCTGGGCGAACTCGGCGGCGAGCGCGTACAGCTGCTCGGCCATCTCGGTGTTGGTCTGGAAGAACGCCTCCGGGCTGATCAGGAACTCGAGCCCGCCGATCTGCTCGCGCAGCTGCGGGGTGCCCGAGATCAGCGTCGTCTCGCCGCCCAGGGCCGTCTCGCCGAGCTGCTCCTGGCGGGTCCAGAACAGGCCGTCGCACTGCACGGCATCGGCCAGCGAGTCGACGTCGATGCTCCCCGGCGACGTGACGAGCCGCACCTGCAGCTCGCCGGTGCGCCGGCCCTCGCGGATCACGAGGTTGCGCAGGAGCCCGATCTGCTCGCGCCGGTCCCACGCGCTCAGCCCCTGCGCACGGCACCACTGCAGCACCTGCTCGCGGACCGTGTTCGAGCGCTCGGAGGCGAGCAGGCAGTCGGTCATCGCGACGATCTCGTCCCAGCGGCCGGGAGCGTGGAAGCCGCACACGAGCTCACCGTCCGGCCCGGTGCCGAACGAGTACTCGAGCTTGTTCCGATAGCGCCACTGCTCGACGGCCGGGACGATCGGGTCGAGCTCGAAGTCGCTCAGGTGCCCGATCCGCTCCAGCGCCTCGCGCACCTGCTCGGCCTTGATCTCGAGCTGCCGCTCGTACGGGAGCACCTGCCACGGCGCGCCCGGGTGGTCGGCGAGCGGCGGGACCCGATCCGGCGACGGCGTGACGATCTCGATCGCGCGCGCCTCGGCGTAGGCGCGCTTGGCCTTGCCGACGACCGCGCGCACGCGGTCACCCGGTACGGCGCCGGCGACGAATACGACGTAGCCGTCGTGCCGGGCGACGCCGTTGCCGCCGTGGGCGAGCGAGTCGACGGTCAGCTCGAGGACGTCACCGCGCGAGGGGCGGGCCTGCGAAGAGGTGGTGGACACTCAAGGCAGCTTACGATCGATCGCCGCGAGCACCGACTTGCGGTTGGCGTTGCGGCGTTCGTGGTCGCGCACCGTGCGCAGCTGCGCCGGCGTCAGCCCGTCGAGCTTCTCGGCGACCTGGGCGGCCGTCAGGTCGTCGTAGTCCGGGACCGGGAACGCGCTGCCCAGCCCGGCCGCGCGGATCAGCCGATCGGCCGGCCCGGTCCCCCGACGCACGAGCTCCGCCAGGAGCTCCTGCGCGTCGTCGCGGGTCATGCGGCCGCGCTCGACGGCGTCGTCGAGCACCTCCTGGATCCGCTCGCGCGTGAGCACCAGCGCACCGATCGGGTTGAGCCGGCTGCGTTTGGCCTGGGTCATGAGACCAGCATCTCCAGCAGCGCCTTCTGCGCATGCCTGCGGTTCTCGGCCTCGTCCCAGATGCGCTGGCGGTCGCCGTACAGCACGCCCTCGCTGATCTCCTCGCCCGGGTGTGCGGGGAGGCAGTGCAGCGCGATCGCGTGTGGTGCGGCCCGGTCGAGCAGCGCCTCGTCGAGGCGGTACGGCGCGAGCGCCTCCCGCCGCCGGGCCGCCTCGCTCTCGTCGTCGCTCATCGAGACCCAGACGTCGGTGTAGACGGCGTCGGCTCCGGCGACGGCCTCGGCCGGGTCGTCGTAGAGCTTGGCCCCGCCTTCGAGCTGGAAGCCCGCCGGCGCGGCCACGCGCACCTCGACGCCGGCCAGCGCGCCGAGGATCGCCAGCGAGCGGGCGACGTTGTTGCCGTCGCCGACATACGTGAGCACGCGGCCCTCGATCGCGCCGAACGCCTCGCGCATCGTCATCAGGTCGGCGAGCGCCTGGCACGGGTGATGGCGTGGCGAGAGCATGTTCACGACCGGCACCGAGGCGTGCTCGGCGAGCGCGGCCAGCCGCTCCTCGGACCCGGTGCGCAGGCCGATCACCGCCGCGTGGCGGGAGAACACCAGCGCGGTGTCACGCAGCGACTCGCCGCGCGTGAGCTGCAGCTCGTTCGCGCGCAGGACCATCGGGTGGCCGCCGAGCTCGAAGACCCCGGACTCGAACGACACGCGCGTGCGCGTCGACGGGTGCTCGAACAGGAGCGCGACCGTCTTGCCCTCGAGCGCGCGTGAGGCGGCGGGCGCCTCCTTGAGGGCCAGCGCCCGGTCCAGCAGCGAGGTGAGCTGGCCGGCGGAGAGCTCGGTGCCGTCGAGGAAGTGCAGGCGCCGCAGTGTACGGTCAGCCGTGGTGCGCGTGCTCACGTGGAACCTCTTCCACGGCCGCTCGGTGCCGCCGTCCGGCCGGTCATTGGCGCGCGAGTTCGCCGCCGCGCTGACCGCGTGGGAGTGGGATGTGGCCCTGCTGCAGGAGGTGCCGCCGTGGTTCCCGCCGCGGTTCGGGACGGACTTCCGGATGCAGCCGACGTCGCGCAACCAGCTGCTGCCGTTGACGCGCGCGATCTCGGTCCGCAACCCGGACCTGCTCAAGTCGTGGGGTGGCGGGTGCAACGCCATCCTGGTGCGGGGCCTGCCGATCCTCGACCACCGGTCGGCGCGGCTGCGGCGGCTGCCGGAGGGGCGCTGGGTGCACGGGGTGCTCCTGCCGGACGGCTGGGTGGTCAACGTGCACGCGCAGAACCGGCCCGAGGCGGCGGCGCGCGCGGACTGCGAGCGAGCTGCGGAGATCGCGCGTGGGTGGGGGCCGCTCGTCGTGTTCGGGGGTGACGTGAACCTGCGCGCGCCGCGGTTCGACGGTCTGCGGCACGTGGCCGGCAATCACGTCGACCACCTGTTCACCACGGGTCGCGCCGGCGTGCGCGCCGAGGTCCTCGACCGCGGACCGCTCTCCGACCATCCGCCCGTCGCCGTTACCCTCGCGTGATGCGCGCCGCTCTCCTCGTGCTGTTCACCTCTCTGCTGCTCGCCGCCTGTGGCGGCGACGATGACTCCGGGTCCGCGTCCACCGACGGATGCGCGAGTGATGCCGTCGTGATCAAGATGGCCAACATCAAGTTCGATCCCGAGACGGCGTCGGCGAACGTCGGCGACACGGTCTGCTGGGAGAACGACGACACGGTCGACCACAACGCCGTCGCCAACTCGGGCGCCGACTTCAAGTCGCCGCTGTTCGGCAAGGGCAAGACGTTCTCGACGAAGCTCGACACGGCCGGCACGGTCAAGTACGAGTGCACCGTGCACCCGGGCATGACCGGCGAGATCGACGTGAAGGGCAGGCGGTCGGCGCCTCAGGCGCGGAGCCCGAAGCCGCGGAGGAGCAGGAGCGCCTTCTCGCCGACGGTGCCGTGCTCCGGCAGCACGCCGAGCGCGGTCGCGGCGCCGTGCAGGTCGTAGAACGCGCGGACGCGCAGGAGCCGATCGTCCTTGAGCTCCGCGTAGACGACGGCGTGCACGACGATGAAGCGGCCGGTCGGCGTGACGCCGCCGATCCGCCCCAGGTGCGTGCCGAGGATCTTGCACGGCGCGCAGGCGAAGCGGCCGTCGCTCAGGCGCTCACCGGTGGCGTTGACGCGCGCGTCCGGGAACGCCTTCCAGAGCTTGCGCGCGTGGGCGACGAGCGACAGGACGCCGTGCAGCGGCTCGGGCGTCAGCGGGTCCTCGTAGGCGAACGGCTCCGCGCACAAGGATTCGAACCCGGCGCCGTCGCGGCCCGACCACGTGCGCTCCCAGGCATCGAACAGCTCGTCGACGTCCATCGCGGCCATGATGCCGGGTCGTGCAGGGAGTGTTCGCCCACCGTGACTTCCGGCTGCTGTTGTTCGGCCAGGCGGCGAGCACGCTCGGCGACCGGATCGTGTTCGTCGCGCTCGCGCTCTACGTCACCGACATCGGCTCGCCGAGCGACGTCGGGATCGTGCTCGCGGCGCACGCGCTCCCGCTCGTCGGCTTCCTGCTGATCGGCGGCGTGTGGGCCGACCGGCTGCCGCGGCACCGCGTGATGATCGTGACCGACCTCGTGCGCTTCGCGCTGCACGCGCTGCTGGCCGCGCTGATCTTCACCGGCCACGTCGAGATCTGGGCGATCGCGCTGATCGAGGCGGCGTTCGGCACGGCCGAGGCGTTCTTCCGGCCCGCCTACACCGGGCTGATCCCGCAGACGGTGCCGGAGAGCCAGATCCAGCCGGCGAAGGCGACGTTCAGCACGATCGAGACGATCTCCGAGTTCACCGGCCCGGCGCTGGCGACCGTGCTCGTGCTCGGTGTCGGGCCCGGCTCGGCGTTCGCGATCGACGCCGCGACGTTCCTCGTCTCCGCCGCGTTCCTGCTCCCGTTGCGCCCGCGCGAGCGGGGCGAGCCGGCCCTGCGGACCACCGTGGTGACCGAGCTCCGCGAGGGCTGGACCGAGGTCCGCTCGCGCAACTGGATCTGGGCGATCATCCTCGCGTTCTCGATCGGGCTGCTGACGTCGTTCGGGCCGTGGCAGACCCTCGGCGCGACCGTGTCGATCGAGGAGTACGACACGCGCGCGACATTCGGGATCGCGACCTCGGCCATGGGCGCCGGGACGATCCTCGGCGCGTTGATCGGCTTCCGCTGGCGACCACGACACCCGATGCGCACCGGCATGCTGCTCGCGATGCCGTGGCCGGCGTCGTTCGCCATCTTCGCGCTCGGCCTGCCGGTCGCGGCGCTGCTCCCGATCTTCACGCTGACCGGGACGTGCGTGGCACTGTTCGGGATCTGGTGGGAGACGGCCCTGGCCGAGCGGGTGCCGCCGCACGTGCTCTCACGGGTCACGGCGTACGACTGGATGGGGTCGCTGGCGCTCCTCCCGCTCGGCTACGTGCTCGCCGGGCCGCTGGGCGAAGCGCTCGGCGCCACCGAGGTGCTGATCGGCGGCAGCGTGATCGCGCTGGTGTCCCTGACGAGCACGCTGCTGGTCCGCGACGTGCGCGAGCTCACGCGGCTGGAGCGAGCATGAAGACGCGCAGGCGCTCGGCCTCCTCGTCGACCTGGCGCTGCTCGTCGGCGGTGAACCGATCCCAGGCGTCGACGGCGATGCGGTCGCCGTCGAGCTTCCAGGTGCCGCGGAGGAAGCCGTCGACGAGCAGCATCGGCTTGTCGAGCGCGCGGATCAGGCGTTCGCGGTCGGGGGCGATGCGCGCCCGATCCTTGTGACCGAGCACGACGTTGTCGAACGGCGGCAGGAAGCGCGGCGGGGCGGGCGTCTCTGGGTCGGGGAGCGGGCCGTCCTCGATGTCGAGCAACTCTCGCCCCTGGTCGTCTTCGAGCGCGCGGAGGTCGTCGAGTTGCTCGACCGCCTCGCGGACCTTCGTGAGTCCCGACCACGCCGCGATGTCCTGCACCGTCGCCGGGCCGAACGCGGCGAGATAGCGGCGGATGGTCGTCTCTGGGCGCGTCTCGCCGGAGAGCGGGCGGCCGAGCCAGTGCTCGGCGGTGGTGACGCGGGCGCGCCCGGCGCCCTTGCGCGTCGGCCACAGCCCGCGCGGCGGGACCTGCACGAGCGGGAGGTGGAAGCGGATCGCGTACGCGAGCGACTCGGCGTCGGCGTGCGGCCAGCGCGGCCCGAGCTCCTTGCGCAGGTCAGCGGTCGTGCGTGGTTGCTCCTCGACGAGCGCACGCCCGGCGGCCAGGAGCGCGCGCATGTCCACACCGTCGATCTGCGGCGCGAACGGACTGCTCGCGAACCCGCGCTCGACCATGTCCTGCATCACGGGCCGCAGCGCAAGGAAGTCGTCGGCGGTGACGAGGTGCACGGTCCGCCGCATCAGCGTCCCGCGCACGACCTCCTTGTGTTCGGTCATCCGCGACAGCTCCGCGGGGTCGAACTCGTGGAGCCGGCTCCAGAGGCCGGTGTAGGGCGCCAGCGGCACCTGCGCCTGCATGCCGACCAGGTGCTCGATGGCTCCGGCGATGCCGATCGTCTCGCGGCGCAGCAGCAGCTGGCGTGCGAGGAGGGCGCGGTTGAGGGCGCGGGTCGTGAGCAGCACTTCCAACTGCGGCAGGGTAGGGAGGCGAGAGCCCGGCGGGATTGGTGTCGTGTTTTCGTCGCATAGCGACCATTAGCCGACACCAAGGCGCGCAAACGCTCGCGGAGACCGCCCGGGCGACCCCCTCGCCGCCCTACCCAGCCGCAGTCCGCCGGCGCCAGCGAAGCGGCCGGCGGAGACCTCAGAACTCGGCGACGCCCTCTCCGGCGTCGAGGCCTGGGCGTACAACCGCCGCGGGATCCGCCCCGCGCGGTAGGCCAGCCGCCCGCCCTCGCGTCCCCAGCCGGATCGCCCGCGCCATGCCCAGCGGGTCCTCGGCGCGCGAGATCGCGCTCGCGCACAGCACGCCGTCGTAGCCGAGCTCCATCGCCAGCGCGGCGTCGGACGCAGTGCCGACGCCCGCGTCGAGGATCACGGGCACGCCCGCGCGCTCGCGGATCAGCCGCAGGTTGTACGGGTTGAGCAGACCCATGCCGGAGCCGATCGGCGAGCCGAGCGGCATGACCGCCGCGCACCCGACGTCCTCGAGGCGCCGCGCGAGGATCGGGTCGTCGTTCGTGTACGGGAGCACGGTGAAGCCGTCGTCGACAAGCTCCTCGGCCGCCTCGAGCAGCGCCGGGGCGTCGGGCAGCAGCGTGCGCTCGTCGCCGATCACCTCGAGCTTGACCCAGTCGGTCTCGAACGCCTCGCGCGCCATCTTCGCGGTGAGCACCGCGTCGCGCGCGGTGAAGCACCCGGCCGTGTTCGGGAGCAAACGGACGCCGGCTCTTTCCAGCACGTCGGTGATCGAGCCGCGCGCGCCGGGGTCGATCCGGCGCAACGCGACGGTGACCAGCTCGGCGCCGGAGACCTCGATCGCGGCGGCCAGCGTCTCGAGCGACCGGAAGCCGCCGGTGCCGAGCAGCAGCCGTGAGTGCAGCTCGGTCCCGGCGATGGTCAGAGGATCGGTGGATACGTCGGTGGTCGCCATTCAGCCTCCCTGGATCGCGCGCAGGACCTCGACCCGCGCGCCCTCGTTCAACGCGTGCTTCTCCCACTGCGTGCGCGGGACGACCTCGGCGTCGACCGCGACGGCGACGCCGCGGCCGGCCGCCGGCAGGTCGAGCGACTCGACGGCGGTCAGCACCGTCGCGCCGTCGGCCAGCTCGGCCTCGCTGCCGTTCAGGACCACCTTCATGCGTGGACCCCTGCGGAGAGGTGCGCGGCGGTGGCAAACCGGCGGGGATCGGCGGCCGCCGCCCAATCGGGCAGGCCGTCTCCGCACAGCACGGACACCACGGCCTCGGCCGTCACGGGCGCGAGCACGATCCCGTTGCGGAAGTGCCCCGTCGCCCACACCAGCCCTTCGCGCACGCCCGGGCCGATCGCCGGCAGGTTGTCCGGCGTCGCCGGCCGGAGCCCGGCGAGCAGCTCGGCGATCTCCAGCTCGAGCACGCCCGGGACGAGCTCGCTCATGTCGCGCAGCAGCTCGTAGACGCCCCCGGCCGTCGGTGCGGTGTCGAACCCCTGCTCCTCCATCGTCGCGCCGAGCACGTACTCGCCGTCGGCGCGCGGGACGAGGTAGGCGTCGATGCCGCGGATCGTGCGATCGACGAGGGGCGGGTGGGGACGGTCTCTCCGGGGATCGCGCAGCCGCAGCGTCTGGCCCTTGACGGGCCGGACCGGCACCCGCGCGTCGTCGGGCAGCGAGATCTGGGCGGCGCCGGTCGCGAGCAGCACCTGCTCGGCGCGGACGATCTCGCCGCTGGTCGAGCCGCAGGCCGCCGGCGACGAGCGATTCCGCACGGGCGTGGCGCAGCTCACCGCCGGCACGCCGAAACGCGACACCGAGCGCGGCGACCATCCGCCGCGGGTCGACCGAGTGGTCGCCGGGCACGTCGAGCGCCAGCCGCACAGTCGGCGCCAGCGCGGGCTCGAGCCGCCGCGCGGCGCTCGGGCGCAGCCGCTCGACGTCCAACCCCAGCGAGCGCCGGAACGCGAGCAGCCGGTCGAGCGCCGCCGCCTCGTCGGCGTCGCGCGCCACCGCCAGCGTGCCGGTCTCCCGCAGGCCGGGATCCTCGCCCGACGCCTCGGCCAGCTCCGCGCAGAAGCCGCCGAACCCGCGCGCGCCGCGGAGGTTGAGCTCGAGCAGCGCGTCCTCGCCGAACTGCGCCTCGGTGACCGGGGCGAGCATCCCCGCGGCGACGCGCCAGGCGGCAGCGTCGCCGCTGTCGACGACGACGGTGCGCAGTCCACGCTCGGCCGCGCGCCAGGCGCAGGCCATGCCAATCGCGCCGCCGCCGGCGACGGCGACGTCAAACGAACTCGAGGTCACTGCTGGACATTCCCTCCCTACGCCGGCACTACCCGGATCAGGTTCGACGGTCGGCGGCCAGATGCCGCCCTCTCAGCCCGGTGTCGCGGGCTCCCGTTAGTTGCTTCGTATGGTAGAGCCTCGATGACCCCGCGCGAGCGCCTCGACACGGCCCGGCTGTACCTCGTGGTCGACGCCCGGCCGCTCGCGTGGCTGCGCGCCGCGCTGCGCGGCGGCGTCGATCTGATCCAGCTGCGCGACCGCTCGCTCGACGACGCCGGGCTGATCGACGCGGCCGTCGCGTTCCGGACCGCGGCGGACGAGGCCGGCGCGCTGTTCATGCTCAACGACCGGCCCGACCTGGTCGAGGCGTGCCGTGCCGACGGCGTCCACGTCGGCCAGGACGACGCGACGCCGGCGCAGGCGCGCGCGGCCGTCGGGCCGGACCGGATCGTCGGCCGCTCCACCCACGCGCCGGATCAGGCCGACGCCGCGCAGGCCGACCCCGACGTCGACTACCTCGCGGTCGGCCCCGTGCACGAGACGCCGACGAAGCCGGGCCGCCCCGCCGCCGGGCTCGAGTACGTCGCGTATGCCGCCGGCACGGTCACGAAGCCGTGGTTCGCGATCGGCGGGCTCGACGCCGGCAACGTCGGCGAGGTGCTGGAGCGCGGCGCGCAGCGGATCGTCGTCGTGCGCGCGATCGCCGCCGCGCACGATCCCGAGGCCGCCGCCCGCGCGCTGGAGGAGCGCCTTGGCGCGGCACGCGCGTAAGCGCCGCCCGGGCGCGACCGCCGGCGAGCCGCCGCGGCCGGGTGTGCGCCGCGACGACGCGATGGCACGCGGCTACGCCAGGGGCCGCGAGCGCGACGACGCGATCCGTGCCGCGCTGAAGCCGATCGAGCCCGGTGAGAAGCCGTGGCCGATCGTGGCTTCGGTGATCCTCGCCGTGGTGGTCGCGGTCGCGAACGTGATCCTCGTGCTCACCGGCTGGGACGGGAACCGGCTGCCGCCGCTGCTCTTCGCCGCCGTGATGCTCGCCGCGGCCGCCGGCATGTGGAAGCTCAAGTACTGGGCGGTGCTCGGCTTCGAGGTCCTGCTCGGCGTGAGCTTCACGTTCGCCTTCCTCGCGCTGCTGCGGGCGGAGAACCTCGCCGCGGTCGCGCAGTGCGTGATCGGCATGGCGATCACCGGGCCGCTGTTCTACCTGCTGATCCGCCAGATGGCCCGCATCCAGATGCCCGAGCGCCCGTGAGCTGGGCCTACACGCACACCGAGCGGATCCGCTTCGGGGATCTCGACGCGATGCGCCACCTCAACAACGTGGTGTTCCTGCGCTACTTCGAGACCGCGCGCATCAACTACCTCAACTCGGTCGTCGACGATCACGACCCGGTCCACCGCGAGCGCGGCGTCGGGATGATCTTCGCGAGTTGCCACATCGATTACCGCAGCCCGGGCCAGTTCGACGAGGACGTCGACGTCCGGGTGCGCCCGGCGGAGATCGGGACGAAGTCGCTCAAGCTCGAGTTCGAGATGCGCGTGGGGGAGCGACTGCTGGCCGACGGCTACGGCGTGCTGGTCGGCTACGACTACGACACCGGCAAGTCCGTCGAGCTTCCCGAAGCGATGTGTGCAAAACTGCGCACTAATGCGCAACAACGCAACTGAGCTGCTCGTCCTCGTCGCGGGCCCGTATCGCTCCGGAACGGGGGACGACCCCGCCAAGCTGGCCGCCAACGTCGCAGCGATGAACGCCGCCGCGCTCGACGTCTTCCGCGCCGGGCACCTGCCCGTGACCGGCGAGGCGCTCGCGCTCCCACTGATCGAGGAGGCGGGCAGCGAGCGCGTCGGCGACGCCGTCTTCGACGAGATCTTCCACCCGATCGCGCGCCGGCTCCTGGGCCGCTGCGACGCCGTGCTGCGCGTCGGCGGCGCCTCCGCCGGGGCCGACGAGATGGTCGCCATCGCCCGCGACGCCGGCAAGCCGGTGTTCACCGGCGTCGATGAGCTTCCTTAAGGAGGAGCGGCAGCGCCGCATCCTCGCGATCCTCGGGCGCGAGGGCCGCGTGGTGGCGACCGACCTGCAGCGCGAGCTGGGCGTCTCGGGCTATACGATCCGCCGCGACCTCGACGAGCTCGCCGACGCCCGCCACCTGCAGCGCGTGCACGGCGGCGCGCTCGCCCGCTCGCAGGTCGCGACGACCTACGAGGAGCGCGGGCAGCAGAGCGTGGACGGCAAGATCGCCGTCGCCCGCGCGGCGGCGACGCTGCTCGAGCCCGGCCAGACGGTGATCGTCGACGGCGGCAGCACGGCGCTGCACTTCGTCGACGCGATCCCGCCCGGCCACACGGGCACCTTCATCACGCACAGCCCGCCGGTCGCCTCCGCGCTCGCCGGACGCGAGGTCGTGATGATCGGCGGGACGCTCGACGCGCGCGCGATGGTGTGCGTCGGCGCGCAGGCGATCGAGGCGTACTCGCGCATCACCGCCGACGTCTGCTTCCTCGGCGTCTGGGCCCTCCACGCCGCCGCGGGCATGAGTGGCGGCTACTACGAGGAGGCCGAGCTGCGCCGCGTGCTCGTGCAGCGCGCCGACCGCGTCGTCGGCCTCGCGTCACGCGACAAGCTCGGCACGACCGCGCCATTCGGAGTGGCGCCGGCGACGGCGCTCACCCACCTGGCCACCGAGCCGGACGTGCCCGACGAGCTGGTCGCGCCGTTCGCCGAGCTTGGTGTGCGCGTCGTCCGCTAGCCTCACCGCCCTCATGCCCGACTCCTCCTACGACTGCATCGTCATCGGCTCCGGCCCCGGCGGCTATGTGGCGGCGATCCGCGCCGCCCAGCTCGGGATGAAGACGGCCGTGGTCGAGAAGGACAAGGTCGGCGGCCGCTGCCTCAACTACGCCTGCATCCCGGCGAAGGCAGTGCTGCGAGCGGCCGACCTGCTGTCCGAGATCGACGAGGCCGGTGACTTCGGGATCAACGTCGACGGGCGCTCCGTCGACTACGGCAAGGTCTACGAGCGCCGCGCGAAGGTCATCGCGACCCTGGTCGGCGGCGTCGGCGGACTCTTCAAGAAGAACAAGATCGACCTGATCGAAGGGTTCGGCTCGGTCACCGACGACGGCAACGTCAAGGTCGGCGGCAACTTCGACGGCAACGTGATCGAGGCCAAGACCTGCGTCGTGCTCGCGACCGGGTCGCTGCCCAAGCCGATCCCCGGCACCCAGTTCGGCGGCCGCATCATCGGCACCGAGGAAGCCTGGGCGTTCGAGAAGCTGCCGGGCAAGATCGCCGTCGTCGGCGCCGGCGCCTCGGGCAGCGAGATCGCCTCCGCCTACGGGCGGATGGGCACCGAGGTGCTCCTCTTCGAGGCGCTCGACCGCGTGCTCCCGACCGAGGACGCCGACATCTCCAAGGTCGTCGGCCGCGGGCTGGCGAAGCAGAACATCGCCGTCCACACCGGCACGCTCGTCGAGAACGTCCAGGGCTCCGACGACAAGGTCACGTTCACGTACGGCGACCAGACCGGCGAGGTCGAGTGGTTCATCATCGCCGCCGGCCGCGGGCCCGACGTCGAGGGGCTCGGGCTCGACGAGGCCGGCGTCAAGCTCGACGAAAAGGGCCTGATCGACGTCGACGGCGCGATGCGCACGTCGGCCAAGAACGTCTACGCGATCGGCGACCTCGTGCACGGCCCCGCGCTCGCGCACAAGGCGTCCGACGAGGGCGTCATCGCGGTCGAGGCCGCGGCGGGGCTGGAGACGCACCCGATCGAGTACATCGACATCCCGCGCGCGACGTTCTGCACGCCCAACGTCGGCTCGTTCGGGCTGACCGAGGAGCAGGCGCGCGAGCAGGGGATGGACGTGACCGTCGGCAAGGTCCAGTACGGCGCCGTCGGCGGCGGCACCGTGTACGGCGACCGCTCCGGCATGGTGAAGATCATCGGCGACAAGAAGTACGGCGAGATGGTCGGTGGGCACATCGTCGGCTCGCGTGCGACCGAGCTGATCCAGGAGCTGGTGAACGCCAAGGCGCTCGAGGGCGGCTATCCCGAGGTGGCGCGGATCATCCACGGGCACCCGACGCTGTCCGAGGCGATCATGGAAGCCGCCCGCGCCGCTGATGGCTGGCTCATCCACGGCTGAGCAGCCGCGTTTCTATTACGACCTCGCGTCCCCGGTGGCGTATCTGGCCGCCGAGCGCGTGAACCACGTGCTCGGCGAGGTGCCCGAGTGGGTGCCGGTGAGGATCGGCGAGGTCGGGCCGTTCCGCTGCCACGAGGAGGTGCTGGCGTACCGCGAGGACGTCGAGCGGGTCGCCGCGAGGCAGGGCGTGCAGTCGTTGCGCTGGCCCGAGCCGTTCCCGGCCGACAGCGAGTGGGCGATGCTCGCCGCGACCTACGCCAAGCAGATCGGTCGCGCGGTCGCGTTCAGCCTCGCCGCGTTCCGGCAGGCGTTCGCGGGCGGCCGCGACCTCAGCGAGCGCGACAACGTGCTGGTGGCCGCGGCGGCGTGCGAGATGCACCCGGCGGCGGTGATCAAGGGCGCCGAGCTGCGCGGGACGCGCGAGCGGTTGGAAGCGGCCGAGGCGGAGGCCGTGGCGGCCGGCGTGCGCGAGACGCCGGCGATCGTGACCGCCGACGGGACCGTCATCGAGGTCCCGGCGTGAAGGCCAACCGCGCCTACGAGATCATCGTGCGGCGCGGCGGCCGCGGCCCGGCGCTGCTGCGCGCCGCCGGCGAGGCGGACCACGTCGAGATCGTCGAGATCGACTCCGGCGAGGTCGTCCTGTTCTGGGACACGACCCCGTCGCAGACCGGGCGGCTGTCGCGGGCGCTCAAGGCGGACCTTGCGGGCCTCGACGCCGGCGAGTTCCTCGCGCGCTGGCGTCGCTACGAGACTCAATAGACGACGAGCGTTCCGTCGCTGACGGCGCCGGGCCAGCGACCGGCCTCGTACCACGCCCACAGGGTCTGGAGGTCGTCCGGGACCGGCCAGTCGAGCGCGACGTACCCCGCGAGCGTCTCGGCCACGTAGACGGCGGTGTCGACCGCGGCCGTCGGCGGGTGCCACGGGTCCTCGCCGGGGTCGTAAGGGATGTTGGTGCTCGCGCGTACGCGAGCGCCGATCTCCTCAGCGTGCGCGCGGACGTCGTCGCGGTGCAGGCCGCGGATCGCGCGCTCGACCGGCGCGGCGAGCTCCGCCTCGTAACGGCTGAGCGCGGACACCGCCGCGTCCTCGGGGCCGGGCCAGGCGTCGAGGTCGACGTGGGCGAGCCAGGGGATCCGGTCGACGTCGTCGATCGTCAGCGTCGATCGCTTGGGCGCGAGGCGGGCGGGGAAGCTGGGGACGAACCCGCCGGCCGGCGGCTCGGGCACGTCGCCGCCCCAGGTCATCAGCGCCGCGTCATCGCCCGTGATGAGCGTCGAGCCGTCCGGCAAGAACGCGATCCCGCGGGCGAGCAGCGACGCCTCGTGCTCCGCGATGCGCTCGCCGTCCGGCAACGACCAGGCGAGCACGCCGCCGCCGCTCAGCCGTGCCGCGATGCGCCCGCCGTCGGGCGCCGCGCACACGGACCGCACCCAGTCGTCGGTCTGCAGCGAGTCCTCGCGCTTCCGCGCGCGGACCAGATCCCGAGCCGGTCCCGGCCGAGCGCGCCGATCATGCGCCCGTCGGGCAGGAACGCGAAGCCGGATCCGTAGCCCTCGCCGGCCTGCGCCCGGCGCACCCGCGCCCACCGCGAGCGCCACGGCCAGATCGCGAACTCGTCATTGCGGCGCGTGACCAGCTCGCCGCCGGTCGGTGCGAAGGCGAGGTGCGGGACCGTGCCGTCGTGGAGGCGGCGGCGGGCGACACAGCGCTCGCCGTCCCAGATCGACACCTCCCGGTACTCGCCGAGCGCAACGTGCCGGCCGTCGACCGCGAAGCCCTGGAGGGGCGACTCCGTCGGCCCGATCCTGGCGAGCTCGCGGCCGCTGTCCGCGTCGACGACCACGACCGCGTTGTCGCGGCCGGTGTAGACGCGCGAGCCGTGGACTGCGACGTCCACCGCGCCTTCGCAGAGCGCGGAGAGGCCGCCCGCCAGCGAGCCGCGGTACACCGTGCCGTCGCACAGCGCGGCCACGCGGTCCGCTGAGACCGCGACCGCCGAGACCGGATGGCCCGCGGTCGCGGGCAAAGGCACCATCGGCCCTATCGGCGAGAGCGTAGGGCGCCACCGAACCGCGGCATTGAGGGAGGCGGGATCGGCCGCGCGCCGGATTGGTGTCGTCTTTGGGTCGCATAGCGACCATTTCCCGACACCAAGGCGCGGAAACGCTCGGGGACCGCCGCGACGGCCCATACCCACGCCGCCCTACCCAGCCGCAGTTCGCGCCCGTCAAGGATCGCCCACCTGGCGCCGATTACTCAGAAAGGCGTTCGGTGGGAATTGTCGGATTGACAACGCTGGTGATGGCGGCGAGCACTGCAGGTGGTCTGCACGTGCCGCTTCCGCCTGTCGAGTTGCCGCCGCTGCCCAAGGTGGAGATCGCGCCGGTGCCGAAGGTGGAGCTGCCACCGCTGCCCGCCGTGCCGAAGGTGAAGCTGCCACCCCTGCCCGCCGCGCCGAAGGCACCGGTCGCGACGCCCACGCCCGCGCCCACCGCGGCGCCGGCGACCACGCCGACGGCCACGACCACGACGACCACGACCACCACGGCCGCGCCCACTCCGACCGGCACGGTCGCACCGACCGCCACGCCGCGCCCGGCGCGGAAGCGCGCGCCACGGTCCCAGGCCCGCACGCCGAGCCGCCACCACATTGCCGCGCCGGCCCGTACGCCCGCACCACGCCTCGTCGCCGTGCCGGTCGCCACGCACACGGCAACCCCCGCCGCGACCCGCGCCCGCTCGATGCCCCCCGAGGCCACGGCGCCCGGGATCGCCGGCGACCTCGTCGACATCGTCGACGCGCTGCCGCCCGCGATCCTGTGGTCGCTGCTCGGGATCGCCACGATCGCGCTCGGGCTGGCCGGCAACGCCTACCACCAGTCCCGCCGGCAGACCGCGCTCGAACAGCAGCAGCGAGGGCTGATCGACGACATCGGCCTGCTGTCGCGCGCGCTGCTGCCGCCGGTCCCCGAACTGGACGGCCTCGCGGTCTCGGCCGCGTATCGCCCCGCCGACGGCCCCGCGGCCGGCGGCGACTTCTATGACGTCTTCTGCCTCGACGAGCACCGGGTCGGCGTCCTGCTCGGGGACGTGTCCGGCCACGGCCGCGACTCGGTGACGCTCGCCGCCCTCGCCCGCTACACGCTCCGCACCCTGCTCGTGGCCGGCCTCGGCCCCGGCGACGCCCTGCAGCGCGCCGACCGCATGCTCGAGCGCGACCTGCGCCCGCGCTTCGTGACGGTGATCGCCGCCGTGTACGACCGCCGCACCACGCGCCTCACCTACGCGAAGGCGGGCCACGCGCCGCCGATCATCGTCGGCGCAGCGCACGACCCGAGCGCCGAGACGCCCGCGTGCCCGCTCGGCGTCGGCGTCGGCGAGCACTGGCCCGAGTTCCACGTCGACCTCGCCGACGGCGTGTCCGTCTGCCTCGTCACCGACGGCCTCGAGGACGCCAAGCGCGGCGGGACGCGCCTCGGCCGCGCCGAGGTCGAACGGCTCGCCGCCGCACACGGCCGCCCCGACGCGCAGCGGCTCCTGACCGAGGTCGGCGCGCTCGCCGACCACGTGTCCGACGACACCGCCGCTGTCGTCCTCGCCCGCGCCTGAAGCGCTACTGTCCGCGCGTGGCCGACGTCACGCAGCTGCAGACCGGCGAGGGAGCTCCGGATCGCGACGCCGCCCGGGAGTGGCTCGAGACGATGATGCTCATCCGCCGCTTCGAGGAGCGCGCGGGTGAGATGTACGCAAAGGCGAAGGTCGGAGGCTTCCTGCACCTCGCGATCGGCGAGGAGGCGACGATCGTCGGTGCCTGCCGCGCGATGCGCGACGAGGACTACCTGATCTCGACCTACCGGTCGCACGGCCACGCGCTCGCCCGCGGCGCCGACCCGGACCGCGTGATGGCCGAGCTGTTCGGTCGCGAGGAGGGCGTGTCGCACGGCCGCGGCGGCTCGATGCACATGTTCGACCTCGAGAACCGCTTCATGGGCGGCTACGGGATCGTCGGGGGCAACCTGCCGCTCGCCGCCGGCATGGCGCTCGCGTCCGACTACCAGGGCCGCGACGAGGTCACCGTCTGCGTGTTCGGCGACGGCGCGTCCAACCAGGGCACGTTCGGCGAGACGCTCAACCTCGCCGCGCTGTGGAAGCTCCCCGTCGTCTTCATGGTCACCAACAACCAGTTCGGCATGGGCACCGCCCTCGAGCGCCACACCGCGCAGACCGACCTGCACCGCCGCGGCGACGGCTTCGGCGTCCCCGGCATGCGCTGCGACGGCATGGACGTGGTCGAGACCTACGAGGTGATGCGCGAGGCGATCCGCCGCGCCCGCGAGGACCGCCAGCCGATCCTCGTCGAGGCGATCACCTACCGCTTCCGCGGACACTCGATGGCCGACCCGGAGGAGTACCGCACGAAGGAGCAGGTCGCCGAGTGGCGCAAGCGCGACCCGATCACCGCGTTCGCCGACCGGCTCGGGATGTCCGACGAGGACGCCAAGCAGCTCGACGACGCCGCGATCAGGCGCGTCGACGACGCGGTGGCGTTCGCCGACGACGCGAAGTTCCCGCCGCCGGAGTCGCTGTACGACCACATCTACGTGATGGGCGACCAGGTCAAGGGCTGGTACTCGGTCGACGAGCGCTCGGCCGGCGTGCACAAGGGCGAGGACGAGCGCTCGCTCGCCGCGGCCGAGCGCGGCCCGATCGGCCCGTACGACGACGCCGTCGAGGCGGCCGGCCGCGAGGACGTCGGCGAGAAGAAGCCGGCCGACGAGGCGCAGGCCGAGGACGAGGACGCCGAGAAGGGCGAGTCCGGCTGATGGCCGTCATGCGGTACCGCGAGGCGCTCAACCAGGCGCTGCGCGAGGAGATGCAGCGTGACGAGCGTGTGTTCCTGATGGGCGAGGACATCGGCGTCTTCAACGGCGCCTTCAAGGTCACCGCCGGCCTGCTCGAGGAGTTCGGCGAGAAGCGCGTGCGCGACACCCCGATCTCCGAGAACACGATCGTCGGGATGGGTGTCGGGGCGGCGATGACTGGCCTGCGCCCGGTCGTCGAGCTGATGACGATCAACTTCTCGCTGCTCGCGATGGACCAGATCGTCAACCACATGGCGACGATCCACTACATGTTCGGCGGCCAGGCGAAGGTCCCGATGGTCGTGCGGATGCCGCAGGGCGCCGGCCACCAGCTCGGCCCGACGCACTCGCACTGCCTGGAGGCGCTGTACCTCCACGTGCCGGGGATGCTGCTCGCCGTGCCGTCGACCGCCGCCGACGCGAAGGGCCTCCTCAAGGCGGCGATCCGCGACGACAACCCCGTCGTCTTCATCGAGCACGAGTACCTCTACGGTCAGCGCGGAGACGTCCCGGACGACGATGACCACGTCGTCGACTTCGGCCAGGCCGCGATCACGCGCGACGGCGCCGACGTCACGATCGTCGGCATCTCGCGGATGGCGGTCACCGCGCTCAAGGCCGCGGACATCCTCTCCAAGGAGCACGAGATCGAGGCCGAGGTGATCGATCCGCGCACGCTGCGCCCGCTCGATCTCGACACGATCCTCGAGTCCGTACGCAAGACAAACCGCGCAGTGATCGTGGAAGAGGGGTGGCCGCACGGCGGCGTCGGCGCCAACCTCGCGGCCCTGATCCAGGAGCAGGCGTTCGACCACCTCGACGCTCCGGTCGCCCGCGTGACGGGCGCAGATCTGCCGATGCCGTACTCCAAGCCGCTCGAGCAGATCGCCTATCCGCACGAGCCGCAGATCGTCGAAGCGGTTCTGGCCACGTTCCGCGACCTCTAGCTTGCGTCCATATCCGTAGGTAGCCTCGCGGTGGGACGATGTCGGAGACCGCCCGCAGCGCACCGGCGGCGGCGCCGCTTGCCGCTCTCTCCCGCGACCTGATGGCCGGGGTGCGGCCCGATGGCCGCATTGCGTGGGCGAACCCGTCGTGGCGGCGGCTGCTGGGCTGGTCGGAGGAGGAGCTGACCGGCGTGCCGTTCGCCGAGTTGATCCGCGCCGGCGACGTCGCGACGATGCTCGACGGCACCGAATCGGTGCTCGACGTCGCCAGCCGCTCGGGCGGCAAGCGCCGGATCGCGTTCTCGAGCGCGCGGGCCGACGGCATCACGTACGTCTGCGGGCGCGACGTCGCCCAGACCGAGGAGCTCGAGCACGAGCTGCGCGCCGCCGAGGAGCGCTTCCGGGTGATCACTGAGGCGACCCACGAGGCGATCCTCGTCGCCGACCACCGCGGGCGGATCACGTTCAGCAACCACGGCGCGACCACCGTGTTCGGCTGGCAGCCGCACGAGCTGCTCGGCCAGCCGTTCACGATCCTCGTGCCCGAGCCGTACCGCGACGTCTGGTCGACCCACCTCGACACGTTCCTCGCCACCGGGCTCGACGACCTGCTCGGGCGCACGCTCGACCTCCTCGGCGCGCGACGGAACGGCGAGGAGTTCCCGATGCAGGCGTCGCTCGGCTGGTGGCAGCGCGGCGAGAAGGGCGCCTTCATGGGGATCCTGCGCGACGTCAGCGAGCGTGAGGCCACCCTCCGCGAGCTCGAGCTCTCCCGCGCCCGCTACCGCGCGGTCGTCGCCAACCTGCCGAACGTCATCGTCGCGCTGTTCAACTCGGACGAGCAGCTGCTCGTGATGGAGGGCGGGCAGATGGCGCGCCGCGGCCTGGCGCGCGGCGACTTCGAAGGACGCGTGCTCTCGGACGCGATCGACCCCGGCGCGCTCCCGTCGATCGGCCCGGCCGTGCGCGCGGCGCTCGCCGGCGCCGAGCAGGAGCTCGAGTACGTGACCGAGGACCTCGTGTATGAGATCCACGTCGCCCCGCTGCGTGCCGAGGACGGGGCAGTGATCGGCGCCGTCGCCGTCGCCCGTGACGTGACCGCGCTGCGCCGGGCGCTCGAGAGCCTCGAGGAGCGCGCGCACGAGCTCGAGCGCTCGAATGCCGAGCTGGCGGAGTTCGCCTACGTCGCCTCGCACGACCTGTCCGAGCCCCTCCGCACGATCACCGGCTACCTGCAGCTGCTCAAGCGCCGGCACGGCGACACGCTCGGTGACGAGGCCAACGACTACGTCGCGCGCGCGATCGACAGCGCGGGCCGCCTGCGGACGCTGATCGAGGACCTGCTCGCCTACTCGCGCGCGGGCCGCTCCGAGCATGCCACCGAGCCGGTCGACACGCAGGCGCTCGTCGCCGCGATCGCCACCAGCGTCAGCGCCACGCGCGAGCCGCCGCCGGTGGTCGAGTGGAACGGCCTGCCGACCGTCGCGGGCGAGGCGCGCCAGCTCTCCCAGCTGTTGCAGAACCTCATCTCCAACGCGATCAAGTTCGTCCCGGTCGGGACGGCGGCGAGAGTCGTCGTGTCGGCCGAGCGCGACGGCGCCTGGTGGCGCTTCGCGGTCGACGACAACGGGATCGGGATCGATGCCCAGGACGCCGAGCGGATCTTCGGCATGTTCCAACGCCTGCACACGCGCGAGGACTATCCGGGCACCGGGATCGGGCTGGCGATCGCGCGCAAGGTGGTCGAGAACCACGGCGGGCGGATCTGGGCCGAGCCCGGGCCCGGCGGCGGCACGCGGATGGCGTTCACGCTCCCGGCCGAGGAGGGCTGATGGCGATCAGGGTGCTGGTCGCCGATGACCACCAGCTGATGCGCGAGGGAACCGCGGCGCTGATCGGGGCCGACGAGCGGATCGAGGTCGTGGGACTGGCCCGCGACGGCGGGGAGGCGGTGGCGCTCGCCGAGCGGCGCCGGCCCGACGTCGTGCTGCTCGATCTCAACATGCCGGGCGTCGGCGGGCTGGAGGCGTGCGCGAGGCTCCGCGGACTGGGATCCCCGCCCACCCCCGAAGTGCTGATGCTCACCGTGTCCGACGAGGAGCCCGACCTATACGCGGCGCTGCGCGTCGGCGCCGCCGGCTACCTGACGAAGGACATGCCGCCGGCCGAGCTGATCGAGGCGGTGCTGGCGGTCGCGCGCGGGGAGCCGCGGATCGCCCCGGCGATGGCGAACCGGATGCTGGTCGACCCGCTGGAGGAGCTGAGCGCGCGCGAGCGCGACGTGCTCGGCCTGATCGCCGAGGGCCTGCGCAACCGCGAGATCGCCGGGCGGCTCGTGATCAGCGAGACGACGGTCAAGACGCACGTCCGCCACGTGCTCGAGAAGCTGCGCATCCGCAACCGCGCCGAGGCCGCGGCGTTCGCCGCGCGCCACCTCACCTGATCGAGCGCAGCCCGCGCGTCATCCGCGCGCGCGCCTCGGCGGGCGCGATGCCGAGCACGTCGGCGATCTCGTCGACCGAGTAGCCGGCGAGCCGGGCGAGCGCGATCACCTCGCGCTCGGGCTCGGGCATCGCCGCGAACGCCGCGTGCGGGGCGGTGCGCATCGCGCGCAGCACCGCCCTGGCGACGAGCGGGCGCGGGTCCGGCTCGCCGCGCGCGGCGACCATCACGTGCTCGGTCACGGCCGCCGCCGCCCGGGGCCCCGCCGCGGCGGCCAGGGCGGCGCCGTACACCTCGGACAGTCCCAGCACCCGCGCAGACTCTCAACGCGCGGGAGCGGCGCCATCGTCCGAACGGATGATTCGTCGCGACCGGTTCGCAGTTGCGGATCAGTCGCAAAAAGCCTTCATTTGCAGGGAAAATTATATCCGGATCGGCGCCTGGACCGTAAGGATGGACACCTCGTCCTACCCCAAGGAGTCCTGCATGCGCAGAACCCGTGTCATCGGTGCGGCCCTGTTGGCCGCGCTGGCCGCCGCGGCATTGTCAGTCTCGCTCGGATTCGGTTCCTCGCACCGCGAGGCGCCCGGGATCCTGGCCGACCCGACGGCAGACAACACCGACGTCTACGCCTTCACGGCGAAGGACGCTCCGAACAGCCTGACGGTGGTCGCCAACTGGATCCCGCTCGAGGAGCCGGCCGGCGGCCCCTACTACGGCAAGCTCGATCCCAAGGCGCGCTACTACGTCAAGATCGACAACACCGGCGACGGTTATGAGGACGTCGCCTACCGCTGGCAGTTCCACTCGAAGTTCCGCAACCCGAACTCGTTCCTGTACGCGGCGCCGACGGTGACGTCGGTCAACGATCCGGACATCAACTTCGTCCAGACGTACGACCTGTACAAGGAGACGTACGGGCACAACCGCAAGCTCAAGCGGACCCGTCGGATCGCCCACAACGTGCCGGTCGCCCCGGACAACGTCGGGCCGAAGACGATCCCGAACTACGACCCCGTCTGGCTCGGCGCAGTCGCTCCGGTGAGCGGCGGCGGCAAGACGTTCGTCGGCCCCGCCGACGACCCGTTCTTCGTCGACCTCGGCGCGGTCTTCGACGGCATCAACATCGACAAGCCCGGTCGCCCGGCGATCGGCCTCGGCAACCAGGGTGGCGGCAAGGACGACGTCTCCACCTACAACACGCACTCGTTCGTGCTGCAGGTCCCGGAGGCCGAGGTCACGCGTGACCACAAGTCGGTGTCCGGCCCCGGCGCCTCCAACGCCGTCGTCGGCGTGTGGGCCTCCACGAACCGCCAGCGCATCTCGGTGGTCCGCCACCACGGAAAGAAGCACGTCAAGCGCCACTGGGTCCAGGTCTCGCGCCTGGGCAACCCGCTCATCAACGAGGTCATCATCCCGATCTCGAAGAAGGACAAGTTCAACCGCACGTCGCCCGCGAACGATGCGAAGAACTTCGGCAAGTACGCCCTCAACCCGGAGCCGGCCCGCCTCTTGAACGCCCTGTTCGGGCTCGGCGTCAAGGAGACCGACCGGACCGACATCGTCCAGGCGCTGCTCACCGGCGTGCCCGGGCTGACCCAGATCGGCTCCAAGCCGGCCGCGGCCGACACGCTCAAGCTCAACCTCGGCGTCCCGCCGAGCGCGACGGAGAACCGTTTCGGCGTCCTGGCCGGTGACAACGCCGGCTTCCCCAACGGCCGCCGGCTCGCCGATGACGTGACCGACATCGAGCTGCGGGTCATCGGCGGGGCGCTCCTGCCCGCCGGCCAGGGTGGCAAGCAGCTGCCGCTCGGTGACGGCGTCGATCGGAACGACAGGCCGTTCCGCTCGGCGTTCCCCTACGTCGCCACGCCCAGGGATGGGTTCAGCGGCATCGTCAAGCGGACGGAGCCGGCGCACGCGCCGGTCCCGCAGCCCCCGACGCCCTGACCCGCATGCGAGCCCGCCGCCTGTCCGCCGTCGTCCTGTCGTTCGTCCTCGCGCTCGCCGTGTTCGGTGCGACGCGGGGCGACGAGCGGGCGGCGGCGGGCCCGCCCCGCGTGGGCGACATCGAGCTTCGCCCGCACACCGACACCGACGCGCGCATCGCCGAGCTCCAGGCCGATGTGCGCAGCGGACGCAGCGACCGTGCGCCCGCCCTCGCCGCCGCGTACCTGCAGAAGGTGCGCGAGACCGGCGACGCAAGCTTCTACACGCGCGCCGACACGCTGCTGCAGCAGGCGCTGGCGCGCAACCCGCACGACCAGGCCGCGCTCGTGCAGGCCGCGACGCTGGCCGGCGGACGCCACGACTTCCGCGGCGCGCTGGCGCTGGCGCGGCGGGCCGACGCGGCGGTGCCGGGCACGCTGGCGCCGCTGCCGATCAAGATCGACGCGCTGGTCGAGCTCGGCCGCTACCGCGCCGCCGAGCGGGCGCTGCAACGGCTCGTCGACCTCAAGCCGAACCTGAGCGCGTACGCGCGCGTGTCGTACTTCCGCGAGCTGACCGGCGACCTCAACGGCGCGGTCGAGGCCATGCGCCGCGCGATCGACGCCGGCGGCCCGGCGCTGGAGAACGTCGCCTACGTGCAGAGCCTGCTGGGCGGGCTCGAGCTCGCGCGCGGCCGGCTGGGCGCGGCGCGTCATGCCTACGACGCGGCGCTGGCCGCGATGCCGGGCTATGCGCCGGCCGCCGCCGGGCAGGCCCGGCTCGCGGCCGCTCGCGGCGACCTGCGGGGCGCGATCCGGCGCTGGCGCGGCGTGGTCGCGCGGCTGCCGCTCCCCGAGTACGTGATCGCGCTCGGGGAGACCGAGCAGGCCGCAAGCGAGATCGCCGGCGGAGCGCGCGGCCGAGCCCTCGCGGCCGCTGGGCGCCGCGATCTCGCCCTCGTGCGCGCGCAGCAGAAGCTCCTTGCCGCCGCGGGCGTCAACACCGACGTCGAGCTCGCCATCTTCGAGGCCGACCACGGCTCGCGGGCGCGCGGTGTGGCGCTGGCACGCGCGGCGTGGCGCCACGCGCCGAGCGTCCGCTCCGCCGACGCGCTCGGCTGGACGCTCACCCGCGCCGGCCATCCGCAGGCCGGGCTGCGGTGGGCGCACCGGGCGCTGCGGCTCGGCTCGCTCGACCCGGTCTTCCACTACCACGCGGGGATGAGCGCGCTGGCCGCCGGTCGCTCGGCCGAGGGCCGCCGCCACCTGCGGATCGCGTTCGCGCACGGGCTCGCCGCGTTCCCGCTGCAGGCGAGGGAGGCACGGCTGTGAAGCGCGCCCTCCTGCTCGCGTTGCTGCTGCTGGTCGCGCTGCCGCGGCGTGGCGAGCGCCCACCCGCTCGGCAACTTCTCGATCAACCACCTCACCGAGGTGTCGGTGTCGACCGACCGGGTCGACGTCCGCTACATCCTCGACCAGGCGGAGATCCCGACGTTCCAGGAACGCGGCCTGTCTGACGCCGAGGTGATCGCGCGCAAGCAGGCGGAGGTCCAGCGACGGCTGGTCCTCACCGTCGACGGCCGCCGCGTCGCGCTGCGGCCCGGCGAGGCCACGATCAGCCACCCGCCCGGCGCCGGCGGTCTGCGGACGACACGTCTGGAGTTGCCGCTGACCGCGGCGGTCCCGGCGTCCGGGCGGGTGGCGGTGACCGACGGGACGTTCCCGGGGCGTGTCGGCTGGCACGCCGTCGTCGCCCGGCCGGGCCACGGCACCGCGGTGCGCTCCGACGTGCCGTCGGCCGATCCCACCGACGGGCTGCGGCACTACCCGCAGGACGCGTTGAGCAGCCCCGCCGACGTGCGCGCGGCCGCGCTCGCGGTCGCGCCCGGCTCCGGCACGGTCGCGGCGCCCGACGGCGCGCAGCGATCGGGGAGCGGCGGCCAGGAGCGCGAGGACGTGCTGTCGCGCGCGTTCAGCGACGCGGCGGCCGGCCAGGGCGTGCTGATCGTGCTGTTGCTGACCGCGTTCGCGTGGGGCGCGCTGCACGCGTTGTCGCCCGGCCACGGCAAGGCGATGGTGGCCGCGTACCTCGTCGGTGCGCGTGGGACGGCGCGGCACGCGGTCGCGCTCGGCGCGACCGTGACGATCACCCACACCGCAGGCGTGTTCGCGCTCGGGCTGGTGGCGCTCGGCCTGTCCGCGTACGTGCTGCCCGAGGACCTGTATCCGTGGCTGAACCTCGTGTCCGGCCTGCTCGTGGTCGGCGTCGGCGCGTGGGTGCTGCGCAAGCAGGTGCGGCGGCGCCGGCATCATCACCACCACCATCATCACCACCACCACCCGGAGACGCTCTCGTGGCGCGGCATCCTCGCCATGGGCGCGGCCGCCGGGCTGATCCCGTGCCCGTCGGCGCTGGTCGTGCTGCTCGGCGCGATCGCCCAGGGCGAGATCGCGCTCGGGATGGTGATGATCGTCGCCTTCAGCCTCGGGCTGGCGATGACGCTGACGGTGCTCGGGCTCACCGTCGTCTACGCCGGCCGCGTGCTCGGGCGCCTCAACGTCCCCGGCCGGGTCGTCACCACGCTGCCGGCGCGTCTCGGCCGTCCTGATCGTCGGCGTCGGCGTCGTGCTGACGGCAAATGCGGTGCCGCAAGTTGCGTGAGTGATCCGCTTCTGCGGGTCGCGCGCAATAGCCGCTGACACCGCCGAGCAGGGGCGGCGCCGGAGAGAGAAAGAGGGCTCTGAATGACCGTTCCGCATCAGACGCGGGCGCTTGCGCCTGCCAGCGTCCCGGCTGCCATCACCACCCTGCGCGTGCGTGGGCTGCGCGTCTCGTCGGCCCGCCGGCTGGTGCTCGAGGCACTGTTCGCCGCCGACGCGCCGGTGACGGCCGACGCGATCGCCGACGGCCTCAACGGGCGCTTCCCGTCGTCGGACCTCGCGTCGGTCTACCGCAACCTCGACACGCTCGAGGAGATCGGGCTGGTGCGGCACTTCCACGTCGCCCACGGCGCCGGCCTGTACGCGCTCACCACCCAGCACCAGCACGGCTACGCCGCGTGCGAGAGCTGTGGCGCGCACCAGTCGCTCGACTACGACACCGTCGCGCAGGTCGCCGCGGTCCTGCGCGAGGCCTGCGGGTACGAGCCGCAGCTCGTCCACTTCCCGATCGTCGGCCGCTGCCCGGCGTGTGACCATGCACATTCCTGACGGCTTCCTGGCGCCCGAGGTCGCGGCCGTCTGCGCCGTGCCCGCGGTGAGCGCCGTCGGCTACGGGCTGCGCCGCGCGAGTCGCGAGCTCGACGAGCGGCGCGTCCCGCTGCTCGGCGTCACCGCCGCGTTCGTGTTCGCGGTGCAGATGCTCAACTTCCCGGTCGCCGGCGGCACCAGCGGCCACTTCCTCGGCGCAGGGCTCGCGGCGATCCTGCTCGGGCCATGGATGGCCTGCCTCGTCATGTCGGTGGTGCTGGTGACGCAGTCGTTCGTGTTCGCCGACGGCGGCATCACCGCGCTCGGGGCGAACGTGCTCAACATGGGCGTGATCGGGGCGCTGCTGCGTCGGCGGCCTGATGCTGCTCGCGCAGCGCGCGCTGCCGAACAAACGTGGCGCGTTCCTCGCGGTGGCCGGCGTCGGCGCCTGGCTCGCCGTCGTCGCCGGCGCGGTCGCCTGCTCGCTCGAGCTGGCGATCTCCGGCACGGTCCCGCTCGGCACGGTCCTGCCCGCGATGCTCGGCGTGCACGTCCTGATCGGCGTCGGCGAGGCCGTGATCACGGTCGCCGCGGTCAGCGCCGTCCTGTCCACCCGGCCCGATGTCCTGCGGGTCGTCGCATGAAGTGGTTCACCATCGTGGCGCTGGCGCTGGCGATCGGGCTCGCCACCGCCGTGTCGCCGTTCGCGTCGCCGGCGCCCGACGGCCTCACCCGCGTGGCCGCCGACAAGGGCTTCGCCGCTCGCGAGAGCGCGCCGCGGACCCCCCTGATCGACTACGGGGCGCTGCTCGGCGGCTTCGCCGGCACGCTGATCGTGTTCGCGGCCGGATACGGCCTCGCCCGGGTGGTGCGCCGTGACCGGACTGCATGAGTCGGGGCTGGCCGGCGACCCGGCCAGCCGCGTCCACCGGCTCGACCCCCGGGCGAAGATCGCCGGCCTGGCCGGGATCACCGTCGTCGGCGTCTCGACGCCGCCGCGCGACTGGCCGGTGCTCGCCGCGTGCGCGCTGGCGCTCGCGACGATCGCGGCGCTCGCGCGCGTGCGACCGCGTGTGATCTGGTCGCGCGCCAAGGTCGTCCTCCCGCTCGTGGTCTTCGTGGCGGTGTTCGTGCCGTTCGTGCGCGGCGGCGAGACGGTCGACGTCGGGCCGCTGGCGCTGTCGCGCGACGGCCTGACGACGTTCTTCGGCGTCAGCTCGAAGGCGCTGATCGGCACCGTCAGCGCCGTGCTGCTCGGCGCGACGACGACGTTCCCGGACGTGCTGCACGGGCTCGAGCGCATGCGCGCGCCGAAGCTGCTGACCCTGATCGCGGCGTTCATGTACCGCTACCTGTTCGTGATCGGCGGGGAGGTGCGGCGGATGCGCGTGGCGCTCGCCGCGCGCGGCTACCGGCCGCGGCACGCCCTGCAGGCGGCGGCGATCGGCCGCGTCGCCACCGCGCTGTTCCTGCGCACCTATGACCGCGGCGAGCGCGTCTACGTGGCGATGCTCGCCCGCGGTTACTCCGGCGCGACCCCGCGGCTGCGGGGGCTGGCGTTCGCGCGCGCCGATGTGCTGTTCCTGACCGTCCTCGCAGCCGCGCTGCTGCCGCTGCGCGTCCTGATCGAGGTGATGGGATGAGCTGTGCGATCGAGGCGCGCGGGCTGCGCTTCCGCTACCCCAACGGCGTGCCGGGGCTGGATGGCGTCGACCTGTCGGTCCGCCACGGCGAGCGCGTCGCGGTGCTCGGCCCCAACGGCGCCGGCAAGACCACGCTGATGCTGCACCTGAACGGTCTGCTGCGCGGCTCCGGCGATCTGCACGTCGCGGGCGTCGACGTCGGGCGCGGCAGCGATCGCGAGCTCCGCGCTCGGGTCGGGCTCGTGTTCCAGGATCCCGACGACCAGCTGTTCATGCCGACCGTACGCGAGGACGTCGCGTTCGGGCCGCTCAACCTCGGGGCGAGCGACATCGCCGCACGGGTCGACGCCGCGCTGGCGACCGTGCGCATGGAGCACGCCGCCGATCGCGCGCCGCATCAGCTCTCGCTCGGGCAGCGCCGGCGCGTCGCGATCGCCACCGTGCTGGCGATGGATCCGCGCCTGCTGGTGCTCGACGAGCCGTCGGCGAGCCTGGACCCGCGGTCGCGCCGCGAGCTGCTCGAGATGCTCGGCCGGCTCGAGCAGACGATCCTCGTGGTGACGCACGATCTGCTGTTCGCCGCCGAGCTGTGCGACCGTGCGGTGATCTTGTCGGCCGGGCGCGTCGTCGCCGACGGGGATTGCCTGGACATCCTGCGCGATGAAGACCTTCTCGCAGCGCACGACCTCGAGCTCCCGCTCGGTCGGCTGGACGTGGCTGCGGCGGCTTGATCTGTACATTCCGGCACATGGCCGATGTTGCGATGCCCCGTCTGTCCGACTCGATGGAAGAGGGGACGATCCTGAAGTGGCTCAAGTCCGACGGCGACGAGGTGTCGCGGGGCGACGAGATCGTCGAGATCGAGACCGACAAGGCCAACATGACCTACGAGGCCGATCAGGACGGCACGCTGTCGATCGTCGCCCAGGAGGGCGACACGCTGGCGGTCGGCGAAACCATCGCGCGGATCGGCGCGGGCGGCGAGTCGGACGGCGCCGCGCCGGCCGAGCGTGAGGCCGAGGAAGGCGGCGGCGACGAGGGCGGCGAGGCCGAGACGGCCACCGCGACGGCCGAGGCGCCGCCGCAGGAGCGCGAAGAGGCGCCGCGGGAAGAGGCGCCGCGCGAAGAGCCGTCCGAGCCCCGGCCGGCGGAGGGCGAGAACGGCCGCATCAAGGCTTCGCCGGTCGCGCGCCGGATGGCGCGCGAGCTCGGCCTCGAGCTGACCGGCCTGCAGGGCACCGGCCCGGGCGGGCGGATCGTCAAGGCCGACGTCGAGGCGGCGTCCAAGGGCGACGGCACGCCGCCGGCCGAGGCCCCGGCTCCCGCCGCGGCGCCCGAGCCCGAGCCCGAGCGCGAGGAGGCCCCGAAGGCGCCGCCCGCGGTCGTGTCCGGCGATGCGCAGACCGGCAAGGGCGAGACCTCGACGCAGGACCTCACGCGCCTGCAGCAGACCGTCGCCCGGCGCATGGCGGAGTCCAAGGCCACGGCCCCGGACTTCGTCCTCAACGTCGACGTCGACATGGAGGAGGCCGTCGACCTGCGCAAGCGGCTGAAGGCCGCCGCGGCCGAAGGCCAGCCCGTGCCGTCGTTCAACGACTTCGTCGTCAAGGCGTCCGCGCTCGCGCTGGTCGACTTCCCGCGCGCCAACGGCGCCTATCGCGACGGCAAGTTCGAGCTCTACTCGCGCGTGAACGTCGGCGTCGCCGTGGCGGGGCAGGACGCGCTGGTGGTGCCGACCGTGTTCGACGCCGACACCAAGTCGCTCGGCCAGATCTCGCGCGAGTCGCGCGCGCTCGCCGAGCGCGTGCGCGCGGGGGCGATCACGCCGCCGGAGCTCTCCTCCGGCACGTTCACGGTCTCCAACCTCGGCATGTTCGGCATCCAGAGCTTCGTCGCCGTGATCAACCCGCCGCAGGCGGCGATCCTGGCTGTCGGTGCGATGGCGCCGACGCCGGTCGTGCGCGACGGCGAGGTCGTGGTGCGCAACATCATGCGGCTGACGCTGGCATGCGACCACCGGATCCTCTACGGCGCCGACGCCGCCGAGTTCCTGGGCCGGATCCGCGAGCGGCTAGAGAACCCGCTCCAGCTGGCGCTCTAGGAACCGCCGCTCGACCTCGGAGTGCACGAGCGTGAGCGCGCGCTCGTAGGCGGCGCGCGCCTCGCCGGCGCGGCCGAGCCGGCGCAGGATGTCGGCGCGGGCGGCGTGCAGGTAGTGGTAGTCGTCGAGACCCTCGAGCGCGTCGATGGCGCTCAGGCCTTCCTCCAGCCCGTCGGCCTCGCCGACCGCGACGGCCCGGTTGAGCTCGACCACGGGGGAGCCGGTCTGGCGGGCGAGCTCGCCGTACAGGGCGGCGATCTGTGGCCAGTCGGGCTCGTCGTCCGCGTGCAGGGAGGCGATCGCCGCCTGGACGACGTACGGGCCGGAGCCCCGGAGCGCGAGCGCCCGGTCGAGCAGCGTGCGACCGGCGCCGATCTTCGCGCGGTCCCACAGCGTGCGGTCCTGGTCGGCGAGCAAGACCAGCTCGCCTTCGCGGAAACGTGCGGCGCGGCGTGAGTCGTGCAACAGCATGAGGGCGAGCAGCGCGGCAACCTCGGGCTCGTCGGGCATCAGCTCGACCAGCGAGGTGCCGAGCCGGATCGCCTCGGCAGCGAGGTCGCCGCGCCCGTCATAGCCCTGGTTGAAGATCAGGTAGACGACCGCGAGCACGGCGGCGAGGCGATCGGGGAGCAGGTGCGCAAGCGGGGTCCGGAACGGGATCCCGGCCTCCTTGATCTTGCGTTTGGCGCGGACCAGGCGCTGCGCCATCGTCCCCTCCGGGACGAGGAACGCGCGGGCGATCTCGTCGGTGGTGAGGCCGCCGAGCGTTCGTAGCGTCATCGCCACCTGTGCCTCCGTCGCGAGCGACGGATGGCAGCAGGTGAAGATCAGCTCGAGCCGCTCATCGGCAAACACGTGGTCGTCCATCTCGTCCTCGACGGCCTCCGGGCGCTGGAGGAGCTTCGTCTTCGCCTGCAGCGTCCGCTCGCGGCGGATGCGATCGATCGCGACGTTGCGACCGGTGCGCGCGAGCCAGGCGGCGGGGTTGTCCGGCGTCCCGTCGACCGGCCAGCGCTGCGCGGCGATGGCGAACGCCTCCTGCGCGGCCTCCTCGGCGAGGTCGAAATCGCCGAGGTAGCTGATCAGCGAGGCCAGCACGCGGCCCCACTGCTCGCGGAAGACCTGCTCGATCAGCGCTCCACCACCGGCCGGATCTCGATCGCGCCGCCCATCCGCGCGGTCGGGATGCGCGCGGCGAGCTCGATCGCGGCATCGAGGTCGTCGGCCTCGAACAGCAGAAACCCGCCGAGCGCCTCCTTGACCTCGACGAACGGGCCGTCGGTGGTGAGGGTCTTGCCGTCCTGCACGCGCACGGTCGTCGCGGTCGCGGGATCGGCGAGCTCCATGCCGGGCGTGATCCCGGGGGTCTGGTTCACCGCTCCCCAGGCCTGGTAGAGCGCATTGCGCTCGTCGTCGGGCATGGCGGCGACCTGCTCGTGCGTGAGGTTGCCGTAGATCTGGAGCATGTACTTCATGGGTGCCTCCTTCGCCGGAGAGTACGTGGTCCTCTCCAAGACGAACGGGCGGCCCCGGAATCGACAGCCGGCCTACGGCAGCATGCCGCCGGCCGTCTCGTCGACCGTCTGGGCGACCTGGTCGACCGTCTGCGTGACGCTCTCGGCCTGGTGCCCGGCGGGGGCCGGAAGCGGCTGGACGACGGGGTCGGCGACGGCGTGGACCTGCGCGACCGCCCGCTGGACCGTGCCGGCGACGGGGTCCGGCACGGGCGTGGGCTGCGTCCGGCGCGGGGCGGTCGATGCCGCGGGCGGCGGCGCCGCGGTCGGGCGAGGCGCGATCGCCGCGGGCGGCGCGGTCCCGCGACGCGGCCTCATCGCCGCGGCGCGGCGGCGCGGCCTGACGGGCGCGTCGCCGCGGCCCGCTCGCCCGCCGACAGTCGCGAGCGACAGAACAGGCATCACCAGGCCCGATGAGGATGTCTGCGCTCGGACAGTACGGCTCGGAACCGTGACGTCGCCGCCGTTCGCCTCGGCCGTCCCGCCGAGGTCTCCGCGGAAGGCCAGCGTGCCGCTGATCAGGGCCGCGGCGCACAGCACCGCCGCGATCAACGACCCACCGGCGCCCAGGCTGGGGATGAGGCCACGTACGTTCATCGGAGCCTGCAAAGTCTCCGCATCCACTCTCCCAGAAACTGGACATACGTCCACGATTCTCCGCCTTTCCGGCCGTCTCGCGGTCGTGGCGCCGCCCGGGGCGTGGGATCGCGCGCTCTCTAGCGCCGGCGCGAACTGCGGCTGGATGGGGCGGCGAGGGACCGGCCGCGGTGAGATCTCCGGTTGGTGTCGGGAAACCCTCGCTATCCGAGGGAAATCCGACACCAACCTCGATCCCTCTCCCTAAATGCCGCAGTTGGCCGGCACCCCGAAACGGTCTGGGTCAGCCGGGCGGGCGGCGGAAGATCGAGTTCGGCTCCTGGGAGGTGTCGCGGGTGATGCCCGGGGGGTCCTGGTCGGTCGTCACGAGGAGACAGAGCGAGTGGCGCTCGTCAGGGCCCGGCACGCAGGTGCGGTAGCGGCCGGGCTCGAGCTTGATCGCGTCGATGTGATCCAGGCCTGCTGCGTACTCGGGCGCGGAATTCACCACGTAGTCGTGCATCGCGCGTGCGATGGCGTGCTCCCGCGCGCTCTCCGCCGCCGCGGCCCCCCGGTGCGCCAAGCCGCCGACGAAGAACGCGGCGGTGATCGCGAGCAGCAGCCACGTGCCCGCGTAGTCGGAGGCGATGAAGCGCGGGAGGTCGGGCCGGCGGCGCCGCAGCGCGAGGCCGAGCAGCGGCGCGACCACCGCGACCGCGAGCAGGTTCGCGAACGCGGCCAGCAGCACGCCCGGGAACACGCCGGGCGGACCGCCCTCGTACGGCGGGAGCACGGTCAGCAGGACGCCGTCGAGCAGCGTCAACCCGATGAATGCCGGCCACTGCCATGCGCCGCGCAAGCGCCAGCGGAGCCGCCGGTACCAGACCCGCTCCACCTCCACCATCACTCCAGCGTAACCCCCATGCCCTACCCTGTCCGGCGTGTACACGCCACCCGACCGGAGATCCCGGAAGGCGGCGAAAGAGGTGCAGCCCGGCGATCCCGGCACGCGCCGACAGAGGAAAGGGAGAAGGCACGCCAGATGGCGACGGAAACGGCTCAGCAGTCGGTACCTCCCGACGTATCCGAGCACCTGACGACTGAAGACAGGGTTGGCCTCCTCCGCGCGATGTTGATGATGCGCGGGATCGAGGAGCGCGCGATGACGCTCTACCGCCAGGGCAAGGTCCCGGGCTCGTTCTACGACGGCTTCGGCCAGGAGGCTGTTTCGGCCGGCGCGACCTGGGCGATGGGCCCGCGCGACCGGCTCTGCATCCTGCACCGCGACCTGGCGGCGCACGTCATCCGCGGCGTCGAGCCGGCCCGCATCTTCGCCCAGTACATGGGCCGCGCGGACGGCATCACGAGCGGGCGCGACGGGAACGTGCACTTCGGCGATCGCACGAAGGGCTGCGTCGGCATGGTCTCGATGCTCCCCGACATGATGCTGATCGCGACCGGGCTGGCGATGGCGTTCAAGATGCGCGGCGAGCCGCGCGTCGCGATGACGTGGTTCGGCGACGGCTCGACCTCACGCGGTGACTTCCACGAGGCGATGAACTGGGCCGGCGTGCAGAAGCTCCCGATCATCTTCGTGCTGGAGAACAACCAGTACGCGTACTCGACACCCACCAACCAGCAGTTCGCCGTCAACCCGGTCGAGCGCGCCGCCGCCTACGGCTTCCCGGGTGTGAGCGTCGACGGCAACGACGCCGAGGCGATGTTCGAGGGCGTCCGCAAGGCGCGCGAGCGCGCGCTGGCGGGCGAGGGCCCGACGCTGCTCGAGGCCGTGACCATGCGTATGCACGGCCACGCCGCGCACGACGACATGAAGTACGTGCCGAAGGAGCAGGTCGAGGAGTGGCGCGCGAAGGACCCGATCGACCGCCAGGTGCGGCGGCTCGACGCGCTCGGCATCGACGTCCAGGCCGTCCGCGACGAGGTCAAGGCCACGATCGACGCCGCCGTCGAGCAGGCGCTGACCTCGCCGATGCCCGACCCGGACACCGTGACCGACCGGCTGTTCGCCGACGAGCCCGCACTGCTCGAGGACGGCGAGGCGCCCTGGTCGGGCTTCGCGAAGGCGAGCTGAGCGATGCCGAACATGACCTACCTGCAGGCGATCTCGGACGGGATGCGCCAGGAGATGCGCGCCGACGAGCGCGTGTTCGTGATGGGCGAGGACATCGGCGTCTTCGGCGGCGCCTTCAAGGTGACCGACGGCTTCATCGACGAGTTCGGCCCGACGCGCGTGATGGACACCCCGCTGGCCGAGTCGGGGATCATCGGCACCGCGATCGGCGCGGCGGTCGAGGGCATGCGCCCGATCGCCGAGATGCAGTTCGCCGACTTCATCTCGTGCGGGTTCGACCAGCTCGTCAACGTCGCCGGGAAGATGTACTACCGGATGGGCCTGTCGGTGAACATCACCGTCCGGCTCCCCTCCGGCGGCGGCTTCTCGGGCGGCCCGTACCACTCGCAGAACCCCGAGGCGTGGTTCATGCACGCCCCTGGCCTGAAGGTCGTCGCCCCGTCGACGGCCGAGGACGCCAAGGGCCTGCTGATCTCCGCCGTGCGCGACCCCAACCCGGTCGTGTTCATGGAGCACAAGCACCTGTACCGGCGCGTGAAGGGCGACGTCGCCGAGGGCACGTACGAGACCCCGTTCCGCGCGCGCGTCGCCCGCGAGGGCACCGACCTGACGGTGATCGCCTACGGCGCCATGGTGCACACCGCGCTCGAGGCCACCGAGGACCTCGACGGCGCCTCGATCGAGGTGCTCGACCTGCGCTCGCTGGTGCCGCTCGACGAGGAGGCGATCCTCGCGTCGGTCCGCAAGTGCTCGAAGGTCGTGATCATCGACGAGGCCAACCAGACGTGCGCGGCCGGCGCCCAGGTGGCGGCGCTGATCGCCGAGAAGGGCTGGGAGGACCTCGACGGGCCGGTCGTCCGCGTCGCCACGCCGGACGTGCCGATCCCGTTCTCACCCACGCTCGAGCAGGCGGTGCTCCCGCAGGTGGACGACGTCAGGGAGGCGTGCCGTGAGCTCCTCGCATATTGACCGGCGGCAGGATGAAGCCGCACGAGACGCAAGCCCGCCCGCCCGGGGGCCGGATGCCCCCGGCGTGCAACAGACCCTCGTCGACGTGACGATGCCCCAGATGGGGGTGTCGGTCGCCGAGGGCACCGTCGTCGAGTGGAAGAAGCAGGTCGGCGACTGGGTGCAGGCCGACGAGATCATCGCCTCGATCTCGACCGACAAGATCGACACCGACGTCGAGGCGCCGGCCACCGGCCGCGTGCAGGAGGTGATCGTCGAGGTCGGCACGACCGTCGACGTCGGCACCGTGCTGGCGCGGATCGCCACCGATGCCAAGCCGGGCGAGGCGCACTTGAGCGAGAGCGCGGAATCGGCTGGCGCCGATTCCGGGGCGGATTCCGCCGGCGCCGTGGCGGCACCGGCCCCGCCACGCGGCGATGGACCGCGCCGGTACTCGCCGGTCGTGATGCGGATCGCCGCCGAGCACGGGATCGACCTCGAGCAGATCGAGGGCACGGGGCGCGGGGGCCGCGTGCGCAAGCAGGACGTCCTCGCGTTCCTCGAAAACGGCGGCGGGCCGGCCGAGCCGCCGATGCACATCGAGAGCCCGTACCGGCCCGACGAGCCGGCGCCGGCGAAGACGCGCAAGCCGCGCTTCGAGGCCGAGGCCGCTCCGGCCGCGCCCGCGGCCGAGCCGATGGCGGGCGGGACCGCCCCGCTGTCGCGCATGCGGCAGTCGATCGGCACGCGGATGCTGCAGTCGCTGCAGACCGCGGCGACGTGCACGACGATCGTCGAGGCGGACATGATCCGGATCGAGGCGGCCCGCGGCAAGTCCGGCTTCACGTATCTGCCGTACATCGCGCGCGCGACGATCGAGGCGCTGCGCGAGTTCCCGGCGCTCAACGCGACGCTCGAGGACGACCAGGTGACCACGTACGACGGCGTCCACCTGGGCATCGCCGTCTCACTCGGCGAGGGCGGTCTGATCGTGCCGGTCATCCGCGACGCGCAGGAGCTCTCGGTCGAGGGCCTGGCGAGCCGGATCAAGGACCTGGCCAGGCGCGCGCGGGCCAACCAGCTCACGCCGGACGAGGTCCGCGGCGGCTCGTTCACGATCACCAACCCCGGCGGCTACGGCTCGATCATCGCCACGCCGGTGATCAACCAGCCGCAGGTCGCGATCCTCGACACCGAGGCCGTCGTCAAGCGCCCGGTGGTGGTCACCGACGAGCTCGGCAACGACTCGATCGCCATCCGCCCGATGACCTATCTGTGCATGTCCTGGGACCACCGGGCCCTCGACGGAGCGCTCGCTGCGCAGTTCTTGAACGAACTGCGAAAGAAGCTGGAGAGTTGGCCGACTACTTGAGCAAGGTCTGACGGACACCCCGCCCCGGGCGCCCGGGGCGGGGCGGACCCCCACCGAGTCGTAGGATCTGAGAGGTGGGAGAGCTCTGGACCTGCCACCTCGGCCGCATCGAGTACCGCGAGGCCGTCGCCCTGCAGGAGCGCCTGCGCGAGCGCGTCCAGGCCGGCGAGCTGCCCGACCTGCTGCTGTTGCTCGAGCATCCGCCCGTCTACACGACCGGCCGCCGCTCGGAGCCCGGCGAGCTGCCCGCGACGAACGCGATCGACATCGTCGAGACCGACCGTGGCGGCAAGCTGACGTATCACGGCCCCGGCCAGCTCGTCGGCTATCCGATCATGCACGTGCCGAACGTCCGCGGCTTCGTGGAGCACATGGAGGCCGCGCTCGTGACCGCGCTGCGCGAGGCGGGCGTCGAAGCCGCGACGCGCGAGGGCCGCGAGTACACCGGCGTGTGGGTGCAGGACCGCAAGATCGCGTCGATCGGCATCCACGTGGCGCGCCGCGTGTCGATGCACGGCTTCGCCGTCAACGTCGACAACGACCTGGCCCCGTTCAACGACGTGATCGCGTGCGGCCTGCCCGACGTCCGGATGACCTCGCTGCAGGCCGAGGGGATCACCGAGGGCATCGCCTGCTTCCGGAAGCGCGCCGCGCACGCGTTCGCGCGCGAGTACGGGCTGCGGCAGCGGATCGTCAGCCCGGCGAGATTGGAGGCGCGCGCGTGGACTTTGGCCTGACGATCTTCCCCACCGACTACGCGATCGACCCGGCCGAGCTGGGTCGCGCGGCCGAGGACGCCGGCTTCAGCCCGCTGCTGTTCGCCGAGCACACGCACATCCCGGCCAGCCGCGACACGGCGCCGCCGGCCGGTGGGGAGCTCCCGCAGCGCTACTGGCACACGCTCGACCCGTTCGTCGCCTGCGCGGCGGTGGCGACGGCCACGAAGACGCTCCGCATGGGCACCGGGATCTGCCTCGTGGTCGAGCGTGACCCGATCACCACCGCCAAGGAGGTCGCGTCCGTCGACCACCTCTCCGGCGGGCGCTTCGAGTTCGGCGTCGGCGCCGGCTGGAACCGCGAGGAGATGCGCAACCACGGCACCGATCCCGATACGCGCTTCGGCCTGATGCGCGAGCGGATCGAGGCGATGAAGGCGATCTGGACGCAGGACGAACCCGAATATCACGGCAAGCACGTCGACTTCGACCCGATCTGGTCGTGGCCGAAGCCGGTCCAGAAGCCGCATCCGCCGATCCTGGTCGGCGGCACGGCGGCGAAGGCGCTCGACCGCGTGCTCGGCTACGGCGACGTCTGGATGCCGAACCGGATCGCCGAGCCCGACTGGCTGAAGGGCCGGATCGCCGAGTTGCGCGAGCGCGCCGGCCGGCACTTCCCGGTCACCTACTTCGGCGCCACGGCGACCGACGAATTCGTGTCCGCCATCGCCGAGGCGGGCGTCGACCGGGCGCTGCTCCAACTGCCCGACGCCGGCGCCGACGAGGTGCTGCCGCTGGTGGAGCAATATGCCGAGCTTGCCGCCCGCCACCGCTGAGGAGCGGCTCGCGCACGCACGCATCGGCCGGCTCGCGACGGTCACGCCCGACGGCCGGCCGCACGTGGTGCCCGTCTGCTTCGCGCTCCACGCGGGACGCATCTACACCGCGGTCGACGCCAAGCCGAAGGCGACTCGCGCCCTGCAGCGGCTGGAGAACATCCGCGCGCACGGGAGCGCCGGCCTGCTCGTCGACCACTACGAGGAGGACTGGACCGCGCTCTGGTGGGTCCGCGTCGACGGGGCGGCGGCGGTCGAGGAGAACGCGGCCGGGGTCGACGCCCTGGCCGCCAAGTACGCGCAGTACCGCGACCAGCGGCCGGATGGGCCGCTGATCGCGATCGCGCCGGAGCGCTGGCGCTCCTGGACCGCTACTTCCGCGTGAGCGTGTAGCTCGCTCCCGCGAAGCAGTACTCGGCCTCGATCCGCGGCATGCCGGTGACGGGGTCGGTCCCCGGGATCAGCGGACGGTCCTCGACCATCATCTTGCCGGTCACCTTGTCGCCGGAGACGCGGCCGGAGAACTTGAGCTTCTGGAAGCCGTAGTCCTTCGTCGCCTCCCAGGCGAACGTGCCGTCGGCGGCGACGTAGGGCTTGGGATCACTGCCGACCATCGCGAAGGTGACGGTCTCCTGCTGCTTGCGCTTGGTGCAGTAGAGCGTCATCGTGCCGTTGAAGTTCCGCACGACGCCGTGGTCGATGACCATGACCCAGCCGGCGCTGACACCGGTGCCGCCGTAGTTGCCGCCGATCCCGCCCGCCGCGCGGCTGACCTTGAGCCTGCGCTTCGTGGTCCGGGCCTTGCCGACCGGGCCCTTCATGACGGCCGTCGCGGTCAGCTTGAGCGTGCGCTTGCGGGACAGCGCGCGCGACAGCTTGAGCTTGACCGTGCGCGTTGCGCTCCCCGCCAGCTTCACCCGCGCCCGCCCGGCGACCTTGCGGCCGCGCTTGAGCGTGAGCGTGCCGTCGATGGCGAACGCGTACGGGTTCGTGACCGTCACCAGCGCCGCGCGCTTGGCGAGCGTGCCGCTCCCGGGCAGGTCGATGCGGGGACCGGACCGGCGGATGGCGGCGTAGGGATCGGCCGGCGGCGGAGGCGGCGGAGGCGACCCGCCGGCGCCGCACGACACGCAGGCGTCCTGCGTCTCGTCGCCGAGGCCGTCGCCGTCGGCGTCGGGCTCCACGACGGCCTGATAGGCGACGTAGCCGCCAAGCTGCTCGTCGGCCGCGGAGGTCTCCGCATCGCCCAGCGCCGGCTTCCACAGCTCCGCGGAATCGCCGTACAACGACTCGTCGCCCGCGATCGTCGCGCCGGCGCTCAGATCGATGCCGATACGATCGCCGCTGCGCACGGGAAACGAGGCCGCGACGCGCTGCGTGCTGCCGGTCAGTACCGCCCATCCGGTGGCGCCGCGTGCCGTGGCGCCCTCGAGGCGCCGGAGTCGGGCGCTGCCGTCACTGCCACGCACCTTCCAGCTCGTGATGACGCCGCGACCGCCCGGAAGGACCGGGATGCGCACGGCGAGGTTGGCGTTCACGTCCTGCACGATCGTGCAGCCGTCGTCGCAGGTCTGGGGAGTCGCGCCGTACACCGCGTCAGGGTCGACGCCGACGGGTTCGGAGGCCGTCGCCGTGGCCGGAACCGCAAGGGCCGCGAAGACGAGGGGGAGGATGAGCCGATGCATAACGGCGACGGTACGCACGGCCGCCGCGCGCCACACCGGGGAGTTCCCTAGTCGTCGGTACCCTTCCGAGCGTGAGCACTCGCTCTCGCTCCAACCCCGGTGGGATGGACGTCCTGAAGGTCCTCGGGCCCGACACGCTGCCGTTCCGCAGCCGCAAGCCGCGCTGGTTCAAGGTGCCGGCGCCGGGCGGCGAGCGCTACCGCGAGCTGGACCGGATGATCCGCTCCGAGGGGCTGCACACGGTGTGCCAGGAGGCCGCGTGCCCGAACGTGGGCGACTGCTGGGAGCGCGGCACCGCCACCTTCATGATCCTCGGCGACACCTGCACGCGCCGCTGCGGGTTCTGCAACGTCAAGACCGGCAAGCCGACGTTCCACGACCCGCTCGAGCCGCTGCGCGTCGCTCGCTCGGTCGCCCGCATGGGCCTGCGCCACGCGGTGGTGACGAGCGTCGACCGCGATGACCTGCCCGACTACGGCGCGCAGGCGTGGGTCGGCGTGATCCGCTCGATCCGCATGCAGGCGCCGTGGTGCAAGATCGAGTGCCTCACGCCCGACTTCCGCGGCGAGGAGATGCCGCTCGCCAAGGTCATCGCCGAGCGGCCCGACGTGTTCAACCACAACGTCGAGGTCGTCCCGCGGCTGTACCCGGTGGCCCGTCGCGGCTCGCGCTGGGAGCGCTCGCTGCGCGTCCTGCGCAACGCCAAGGAGATGGCCGGCGACGACGTCACGACGAAGTCCGGCCTGATGGTCGGGCTGGGGGAGACGCACGACGAGATGGTGCAGGCGTTCGCCGATCTCCGTGCCCAGGGCGTCCAGGTGCTCACCGTCGGGCAGTACCTGCGGCCGACCGAGAAGCACCTGCCGGTCGTGCGCTACTGGGAGCCCGAGGAGTTCACCGCGCTCGAGACGGCCGCGCTCGCGCTCGGCTTCGAGCACGTCGCCGCCGGCCCGCTCGTCCGGTCCTCCTACCACGCGGACGAGCACGTGGCGCAGGAGCGGCCCGGCGTCGGTCCGCTCGCCGCCGCCGGCTGAGTGTTTCCGCTTCGCGACAACATCCCGACGGAGAACTTCCCGTTCGTCACGGTCGCGCTGATCGTGATCAACGTGCTGGCGTACTTCTTCTTCCAGCACGGGACGATCACGCTCGGCAGCCCGGACAACACGGACTACCTCTGCAATCTCTACCAGTACGGGACGATCCCGCGCGAGGTCACTCACCCAGGGTTCGAGCTGCAGGCGCAGGGGTGCCAGACGTTCGACACGCCGACGTGGCTGACGCTGTTCACGTCGATGTTCATGCACGGCGGCCTGCTGCATCTCGGCGGCAACATGCTGTTCCTGTGGATCTTCGGCAACAACGTCGAGGACGCGATGGGCCCGATCAAGTTCGTGATCTTCTACCTCGTCGCCGGTCTGTCCGCCGACGCCCTGCAGATCGCGTTCTCGGCGGGATCGGAGGTGCCGAGCATCGGCGCCTCCGGCGCCATCGCGGGCATCCTCGGTGGCTACCTGATCCTGTTCCCACGCGCCCGCGTGGTCACGTTGGTCTTCATCATCTTCTTCTTCACCATCCTCGAGCTGCCCGCGATCCTCTTCCTCGGCATCTGGATCCTCCAGCAGGCCGTGTTCGCCTATTTCGACCTCTTCCAGCCGCAGGGCAGCGGCGGTGGTGGCGTCGCGTACTTCGCGCACCTCGGCGGCGCGGCGTTCGGCCTGCTGTCGATCCGGCTGTTCGCCCGCAGACGGCGTCAGGGCGTGGGGCTGACATGAGAGCGGTGGTCACGCTCGTCGCGCTGGTGTTCGTCTGCGGCTTCGGCTTCATGACGCTCTACGTGATGTTGCGCAGCGGCCCTGACCTGTTGACCGGCGTGTCCCTTATCGTCCTGGCGCTGATGGCCTTCGGGATCCTGGGCGCCCTCACGGAGCCGCCCGACAAACGCCGCTGATGCCCTACACGCTCCTGCAGGGAGGCCGCCGTCGCCGGCGGCGTCGCAGGGGTCTGCTGGGCCTTGCCTTCGTGATCGCGGTCGTGACGACGCTCCTGCTCGCCGACCGCGCGGGCCAACCTGCGAAATCCAAGCCGACGGCCACGGCGCCTCCCGCGGCGCTCGAGGACACCGGCACGGCGCCGCTCGCGGGCGGCGGCACGGCTCCCTCGCCGCTGGCGGTGCGGATGGAGGATCCGCGCGACGCGGTGACGCTGGCCTTCAAGCACCCGCCGCGCTCGGGCCTGCTGTTCGACGTCGACACGGGCCGCGTGCTGTGGCGCCGACATCCCGACCGCGTGCTGCCGATCGCGTCGCTGACGAAGATGATGACCGCGCTCGTGGTGGTCGACCGCGTCGGGCCGCACGCGTGGGTGAAGATCACCAAGGAGGCGCTCGCCTACACCGGCTCGGGCGTCGGGCTGCTGCCGCGCGGCCGCAAGATCGCCATCGACACGATGCTGCACGGCCTGCTGCTGCCATCCGGCAACGACGCCGCGATCGCCCTGTCGCTGCGCGCCGCCGGCAGCCAGGCGCACTTCATCTCCTTGATGAACCGGCGCGCCGCATCGATGGGCCTCGCCTGCACGCACTTCACGACGGTCAGCGGCATCGTCGACCGCGGCAATCACTCGTGCGCCCCCGACCTGGCGGCGATGGCGCGCGCGATCCTGCGCGAGCCGCGGCTGGCCCGGATCGTGAAGCGCCGCTCGGCGGTGTTGCGCTTTCCGATCAGAGGGCACAAGCTGTACCTCTACAACAACAACCCGCTGCTGCGAGCGGGCTACAAGGGCACGACCGGCGTCAAGACCGGCTACACCGACGCCGCCGGCCGTTGCCTGGTGGCGACCGTGCGGCGCGGGCCGATCCGCCTCGGCGTCGTGTTGCTCGACTCGCCGGATCCCGGCAAGCAGGCGATGAGGCTGCTCGATCGCGGCTTTGCCGGCTTGAACTGATGCCTCCATTCCCCAGGCCCCCGTGGGACGCCGACTTCCCGGTCGACGCCGCGCGCGAGATCAAGGCGCTGCGCGCGCACGCGCAGCTGCGGAAGATCCCGAAGCGGACCGCCGACACGCTGCTGCTGGCGACCTGGAACATCGCCAACCTCGGCCTGCAGAAGCGCGACGACGCCGACTACGACGTGCTGGCCGAGATCATCAGCTGGTTCGACATCGTCGCCGTGCAGGAGACCAACGACAACCTCATCGGCCTCCAGGCGATCAAGGACCGGCTGCCGAAGAGCCGGCGAATGCTGTTCTCTGACGCCTCCGGCAATCGCGAGCGCGGCGCGTTCGTGTACGACCCGCGCAAGGTCACGCTGCTCGACAAGGTCGGCCGGCTGGCGATCCCGCCGAGCGACCTGAAGCACATCAAGACGCCCGGGTCGAACCTGCCGTTCCCGGGCTTCGACCGCGGCCCATACATGGCCGCGTTCGCGACCCGCGGTGAGTTCCGCTTCCTGCTGCTCAACGTGCACCTGTACTACGGGAGCGAGGATCCGGAGGACGTCGAGCGGCGCGCGCAGGAGACGTTCGCGATCGCGCGCTGGGCCGAGCTGCGGCACGAGAGCCCGTACGCGTACGTGCCGGACATCATCCCGCTGGGCGACTTCAACCTCCCCCAGCTCGACGCCTCGGACCCGATCTACCGCGAGCTCACGCGCCGCGGGCTACGGCTCCCGGATGAGCATCCGATGAGCCAGGTCGGCGGGAGCAGCCTCGGCGGCGTCAACCACTACGACCAGGTCGTCCTGTTCCCGACCGAGACCACCGAGTTCCAGCAGATCGCCGTCTTCGACTTCGACAACGCGGTCTTCAAGGACGTGTTCGCGGCCAAGACGCCGACGCAGTTCCTCGCCTACACGCGCTTCCACATGACCGACCACCGCCCCTTGTGGGCGCAGTTCAGCATCTAACGCGGCCTCCGCTTATCCCGATGTGACAGTGCGGCGGGCACCGTCTCACGTATGACTTCCCGAAAACGCGCCTGGCTTCTGGCCGGAGTCGCGCTGCTGCTGGCGGCTGGTGGCGCCTCGCAGCTGCTCGGCACCGCCGAGGCCTATGACGATGGCTCATCGGAGCCACAGACGATGGAGCAGTTCCTCACCTCGGCGACGACCGACGTCGACGCCTACTGGACCAAGCAGTTCAAGGACGCCGGCCTGCAGGAGCCGCGGGTGGGCATCACCTGGATCCCCGCCGGCCAGGTCGTCAACAGCGCCTGCGGGCAGCTCGGTGACGACGCCGCCGCCTACTGCTCCGGCGACGACACGATCTACGTCTCGCAGAAGTTCGCCACCGACATCTACGACGGGGCGCTCGACCAGATGCTCCCCGGCAGCTCCCAGGGCTTCGGCAAGACCGTCGGCGACTTCGCCGTCGCGTATATCCTCGCCCACGAGTACGGGCACGAGATCCAGGACGAGCTCGGGCTCTTCCAGCAGTACGGCGGCCAGGTCCCGCAGATGAACTTCGAGCTTCAGGCCGACTGCTACGCCGGCACGTGGGCCAACAGCGCCTACAAGGAGAAGCGCGTCGACGACAACGACGTGCAGGAAGCGCTCGACGCCGCACTCGCCGTCGGCGACTTCGCGACCGACAGCCCCGGCCATCACGGGACGCCGGAACAGCGCGAGGAGGCCTGGAACACGGGCTTCCAGAGCGGCGACCCGTCGGCCTGCAACGGCTACCTGACCGGCGCCTAGGAGCCGGTGGCGCCCTCGGTGTTGACGACCAGAACCGAGGGCGGCAGATCGAGTTCGGGGGCGAACGCGAGCAGTCCCGCGAGGCCGGCCGCGCCGCTCTCGCCGGCGGTGATGCCGTCGGCGGCGAGCAGGCGCACCGCCTCGCGGGCGCGTTCGTCGCCGATCGCCGCGAACGCCTCGATCCCGCGGCTGAAGACGGGCCACGCCGCCGGGGCGACGTTGCCGCAGTTGAGGCCCGCCATCACCGAGTCGTGCGGTCCGGGCACCTCGATCGGCGCGCCGGCCTCGATCGAGGCGAGCGCGCACGCGGCGGTCGCCGGCTCGACGCCGACGATCGGCGTGCCCGCGAACCGCCGCACCATCGCCGCCGCGAACGAGCCGACGCCGATCTGCACGGCCACGAGGCCGGGCTCGACGTCGATCTCCGCGCCGATCGTGCCGTAGCCGTCGATGACCCAGGCCGGCACGTCGCCGGCGCCGGTGTCCTGCACGACGAGCACGTTCGGCCCCGCCAGTGCGGCGGCGTGCGCCACGGCCTCGTCGTAGCTGCCGTCGACGACGCGCACCTCGGCTCCCTCGTCGGCGATCGCCCGGCGGCGGGCCGCGATCATGTCGGCGGGGACGAAGACGATCGCCTGCAGCCCGAGCAGGCGCGCCACACGGGCGACCGCGCGGCCGTGATTGCCGTCGGTCGCGCAGGTCAGCGTGCGCTCGCCGCTCAGCGCCCGGTGCGCCGCCCACGACGCGCCGAGGATCTTGAACGACGGCAGCCCGAGCCGGCTCGACTCGTCCTTGACCAGCACGCGCTCGACCCCCAGAGCCGCCGCGGCATGGGGCGCCTCGACCAGCGGCGTCGGCGCGTAGCCGGGCAGCGAGCGGTGGAACTCGAGCGCGGGGGCGGCGGAGACCCGTGCGAGCGGCGACGCCAGCGGGTTGCGTAGGAGGCGCTCAGCCACGCGTCAATGCCGCCGCCAGCGTCGCGTAGTCGCGCGCGCCGGCCGCGAGCTCGTCGAGCTCCAGGTACTCGTCGACGCGGTGGGCGAGCGTCTCGTCGCCCGGCCCGAAGCCGATCGTCGGGATCCCGAGCGCGGCCGTCCCACTGCCGTTGGTGCAGAACGCCCAGTGCGTCGGCTCGGCGCCCAGAGCGGCGAGCGCGGTGCCCGCCGGCGCGGCGCCGGCCTCGATGAACCACGCCGGCGCGAAGTTCGGCGCCTCGACCCGCGCGCCCGTGTAGGAGTCGAAGCGGTCAAGCCCGATCGTCACCGTCGCCGTCGCCCCGTGCGGCGCGGCCGCAGCCTCCGCGGCGGCGCGCAGCGGCTCGACGACGTCCTCCTCGCGCTCGCCCGGCAGCGTGCGGCGGTCGAAGGTGACCGTGCACTGGTCGGGCACGACCGACAGCGCCGGGAACGGACGGCTGATGATGTCGGTCGGCACGAGGATCGCCGGCCCGAGCGCCGGGTGGGTCGGCAGCTCGATCGCGCGCGCGGCGCGCACGACGTCGGCCATCGCCTCGACCGCGTTGACGCCGAGGTCGGGGCGCGAGGAGTGCGTCGGCTTGCCGTGGACCTCGACGATCAGCTCGGCACGGCCGCGCTGGCCGACCGCGACACGGCGCCGGGTGGCCTCGCAGATCACCGCCACGTCCGGGCGCACGCGCTCGGCGACCGCCACCGTCGCGAACCCCTCGATCATCTCCTCGGCGATCGACGCCGAGACGACCACGCGGCCGCCGCTCAGCGACGCCGCGGCGGCGCCGTGGATCAACGCGGCCAGCGGGCCCTTCATGTCCATCGCCCCACGGCCGTACAGGCGGCCGTCGCGCAGCTCGCCGGCCGGGTCGAACGACCAGGCCGAAGGGTCGGTGACCCCGACGGTGTCCATGTGCGCGTCGAACAGCACGCACGGGCCCGGACCGGCGTCGATCGTCCCGATCACGTTGCCGAGCTCGTCGACCTCGACGTCGTAGCCCAGCTTCGTGAGCTCGGCCTCGACGAGCGCAGCGACGGCGCCCTCCTGGCCGGACGGGCTCGCCGTGCCGACGAGCGAGAGCGCAAAGGTTTCCAGTGCGTCACGCGTCAGAGCCACGAAGACGACATAATGCCTGCCCCCGCAAGCCGACGGGTACGCGACCCCGGTGAGCCAGCCTTCGAATACCTACCTGCGGCGCCGCCTGACGGCGCTTGCTGTGACGGCGCTCGTGGTGGTCCTCGCGATCGTGCTGATCGGTGGAGGCGGCAAGGAACAGCCGCGCCGGACGGCCGCCGAGGAGCGCAAGCCGGCCGAGGTCCAGCTCCCGCGCGGCGGGCGCAGCATCCTGCCGGAGTTCCGCGTCGTGGCGTACTACGGGGCGCCGCAGAGCCGCGAGCTCGGCGCGCTCGGGATCGGCTCGCCGCAGGGCGCGGCGCGCCGGCTCGCGCGCCAGGCCAAGCCGTACGAGCGCAAGGACCGTCCGGTGCTCCCGGCGCTCGAGCTGATCACGGTGATCGCCAACGCCGACCCGGGCGAGGACGGCATGTACCGCGCGCGCCAGACCGACGCCGTGATCCGCCGCTACCTCCAGGCGGCCCGCAAGGCGAAGGCGCTGCTGCTGCTCGACATCCAGCCCGGGCGCTCGGACTTCTTCACGGAAGCGACGCGGCTCGAGAAATGGCTCAAGGAGCCCGACGTGAGCCTCGCGCTGGACCCGGAGTGGCGCGTACGCGACGGCGAGATCCCCGGGCAGATCATCGGGCATGTCGCCGCGCGCGAGGTCAACGCCACATCGGCCTGGCTGGCCCAGCTCGTGGCGCGCTACAAGCTCCCGGAGAAGCTGTTCGTCATCCACCAGTTCACCGACGACATGGTCCCCGAGGCGGAGCTCAAGGATCGCGAGGGGATCGCGCTCGTGCTCAACGTCGACGGCTTCGGCAACCAGGCCGTCAAGAAGTCCAAGTACAACGACTTCACCCAGCAGGCGCCGGACGCCTACCACGGCTTCAAGCTCTTCTACGAGGAGGACACGGACCTCATGCGCCCGGCCGAGGTCATGCGGATGCGGCCGCGGCCCGTCCTCGTCGTCTACGAGTAGTCGAGCGCGCCGACCCAGGTGTCGACCTCGTCGCGGTGCAGGCCGCCGTGGTGGCCGCGGAACGACTGCGGCTTGCCCGCGTACGGGCGCAGCCACGCGGTGCGGCCGTCGGCGGGGAGCACGCAGACATCGGCGAGCCGCGCCCGCAGCCGCGGGCCGACGGCGCCGAACAGGCCTGCGGCGACCATGTCGGCGACGAGGCGCACGTCGGCGTCGACCCGCTCGCGCAGCCCCGCGACGACGTCGGCCGCCGCGCCCGGCTGCGTGTGCAGGAAGACGTCGCGCGACGAGCCGGCCGGGCGCTGGGCGAGCAGGCCGGTCAGCTCCGGCCACAGCTCGTCGAGGTAGTCGACGCGCGCAGGATCGACCGCCACCTGCCCGTGGTCGGCGGTGACGAGCAGCAGCGCCCCGGGGATCTCCCGCAGGCCGGCCTCGAGCGCGTCCAGGGCCGCGATCGCCTCGGCGTCGAACTCCCGCGACGCCGGCCCGTGCAGGTGGCCCATCAGGTCGATCCGGTCCCAGTACAGGTACGCGTAGCCGGGACGCTCGAGCGCGTCGAACAGCCCGTCGACGCCGTCGCGGAACGTCGCGTACGGCTGGAGCCGAGCGCCGACGGTGAACACGCCGTCGTACGTCGACGGCGAGAACGACGACGGGTGCAGCACCGTCGACGGCACGTTCAGGCGCTCGTAGAGCGTCGGGCCGTCGATGAACGTCGCCGGGTCGATCGCGAGTGCCCCGCCGCCCGCGCCCGCGTGCAGGATCGGGATCACGACCGCGTCGAGCGAGGGCTCGTAGATGTTCCACTCGTACAGCCCGTGCTCGCCGACCGGGCGGCCGGTGTGCATCGTGGTGACGTGGGCGGTCGTCGTCGGCGGGAACTGCGTGGCGATCTCGGTGACCGTCAGGCGGCGCAGGAACGGATGGTCGGCATGGCGCTCGAGGAACCGGCGGCCGAAGGCGTCGAGCAGCACGACGCCGACCCGATCGCGCTCCCCGCTGCCCAGCAGCCGCTCGACGGTGGCCGGGACGTCGGGGAACGAGCGCACCGACGCAACGCTAGCGTTGCTCTCGCGTGCACGTCTGGACCCACGACCGCTGGCGCTTCCCGCTCCCCGAGAGTCACAACTTCCCGATCGAGAAGTACGGCCTGCTGCGCGAGCGGATGGTCGCCGCCGGGTTACGAGGTGCACGAGGCCGAGTCGGTGCCGTGGGCGTGGCTGGAGGCCGTGCACGACCCCGCGCTGGTCGCGCGGATCCGGAGCGGGAACCTGAGCGTGCGCGAGGCGCGCGGGCTCGGGCTGCCGTGGTCGCCGGAGCTCGTCGAGCGCAGCCGCCGCTCGGTCGCGGGGACGATCGCCGCCTCGCGCTTCGCGCTCGGTGTCGGGCTGGGGATGAACCTCGGCGGCGGCACCCACCACGCCGGACGCTCGTTCGCGCGCGGCTACTGCGTGTTCAACGACGTCGCGATCGCCCTGTCGCGGCTGCGCGCGGACGGCCGCGCGAAGCGGGCGGTGATCGTCGACTGCGACGTGCACCAGGGCGACGGCACCGCCGACCTGCTCGGCCCCGACCCGGACACCTTCACGCTGTCGCTGCACGGCGCGCGCAACTACCCGTTCCAGCGCATCCCGTCCGACCTCGACGTCGACATCGCGACCGGCAGCGGCGACGACCGCTACCTGCAGGCGCTGGGCGAGGCACTCGACTTCGCCCTGCCGCGCGCCGAGGCGGAGTTCGCGTTCTACCTGGCGGGCGCCGACCCGTGGGAGGGCGACCGGCTCGGCAAGCTCGCCCTGACCAAGGCCGGGCTGCGGATGCGCGACGAGCTCGTGCTCGACCGGTTGCGCGGCGACGGCATCCCGGTCTGCGTCGTGCTCGCCGGCGGCTACGCCGAGGATGTCAACGACACGGTCGACATCCACGCCGCGACGGCCGAAGCCGTCGCGGAGCGCATCGAACCACAGCGCGCCGCCGCGCGTTAACCCCGTCGCATACGCCGACGAGGGGGAGTGGAAATGCGCATCATGCTGGTTCTGGTGACGCTGGCCGCGGTGCTGGTTGTCGCCGCGCCCGTCTCAGCGAAGGTCAAGAAGCTCGAGGCGAACCTGTCGGGCAAGAACGAGATGCCCGCCGCCGATCCCGACGGCTCCGGCAAGGCCGAGCTGCGGCTGAACCGCGCCAAGAAGCGGATCTGCTTCGAGATCCGCGTCAAGAAGATCGGCACCGTCGTCGCCGCCCACATCCACAAGGGCGGCAAGGCCGTCGCCAACGGCGCGATCGTGGTCCCGCTGATCGAGACCCAGAGCAGCAAGACCAAGTTCGAGGGGTGCCACGCCGCGTCGAGGAAGACGATCAGCGCAATCCTCAAGCATCCGCGCAGCTACTACGTGAACGTCCACACGCCCGACTTCCCCGCCGGCGCGATCCGCGGCCCGCTGCACAAGCATTCGTAAGCCGCCCTCACCCGCCGCCGCCGCTCCAACACCCTCGGGGCGGCGGCGGCTCCTCCTCGTAGAATCGTCCCCTCCCGGGGGCGTAGTGGTAACGGGAGCACGCGGCCTTTGCAAGGCTGAAGTGGGGGTTCGATTCCCCCCGCCTCCATAGCGTTCGAATCACCCGAGCGGGGTGATGCGCGACCACCCGGCGCCGGATCGAATCCGCCTGGTGGAGAACGCTTCCCTTGCCGGCATCGTGCGTGAGCTGATGCCGCAGCTGCAGGATGATCTGCGCGCGCTCGCGCGCATCCCGTCGGTGTCCGTTCCGGGCCGCATCGATCAGCCGTTGCTCGACGCCTTCGAGATGACGTCGCGCCTGTTCGCCGACGCGGGCGTCGCGGTCGACGGGCTGGACCTGCCGGACACGGCACCGGTGGTCACGGGCACGATCCCGGCGCCGCCCGGGGCTCCGACGGTGCTGCTGTACAGCCACTACGACGTCGTGCCGGCCGGCGACGAGGCGCTGTGGAGCTCTCCCCCCTTCGAGCCGACGGAGCGGGATGGGGCGCTGTACGGGCGCGGCGTCGCCGACACGAAGTCGAACATCCTGGCCCACGTCGGTGCGTTGCGCGCCTGGGACGGCCGGCCGCCGGTCGGCATCAAGCTGTGCATCGAGGGCTACGAGGAGATCGGCAGCGGCGCGCTCACGGCCTATCCGCCGACCGACCCGGAGCGCTTCCAGGCCGACGCGCTGGTGATCGGGGACATGGGCTCGATCCGCCCGGGCGTGCCGACGCTGACGACGGCGCTGCGGGGCATGGCGAACGTGACCGTCGAGGTGCGGACGCTCGAGTCGGGCAAGCACAGCGGCCAGTACGGCGGCGCCGCCCCGGACGCGCTGCTCGCCGTGCTGCGCGCCCTCGCCGCGCTGCACGACGAGCACGGCGACGTGGCCGTCGCCGGCCTGCGACGCAACGAGTGGGAGGGCGAGCAACAGCCCGAGGAGGACTTCCGGGCGCTCGGCACGGTCCTCGACGGGATGCCCCTGATCGGCACCGGCGGCCTCGGCTCGCGCGTCTGGTCCGGCCCGGCGATCACGGTGATCGGCATCGACGTGCCGTCGGTGGACGGCGCCGTGAACGCGGTGTCCGCGTACGCACGAGCGGTCCTCAACGTGCGCGTGCACCCCGAGCAGGATGCGGTGGAGGCGCAGGACGCGGTGATCCGCCACCTGCGCGCGCAGCGGCCGTTCGGCATCGAGCTCGACGTGCGGCCCGGGCCGACCGGCAACGGCTTCGCCGCGGCCACCACCGGCCCCGCGTACGACGCCGCCCGGGCCGCGTGGTCGTCCGCCTGGGGCCGGGACGTGCTGCTCGCGGGCAGCGGAGGCTCGATCCCGATCGTCAGCGCGCTCGCCCAGGCGCTGCCGGCGGCCGAGGCGCTGCTCGTCGGCACCACCGACGGCTTCGCCAACATCCACGGGCCCGACGAGCGGGTGCTCCTCAGCGAGTTCGAGAACGCGACGGTCGCCGAGGCCGGCTTCTTCGGCCGCTACGCGGCGGCGTGGGCGCGATGAGCGCCACGGCGCCGGCGGCCCACGTCGACGGGGCCGGCGGGTTCGGCGAGACCGAGGGCGGCTTCGCCCAGCGCGCGCTCGCCTGGATCGAGAAGGCCGGCAACCGGGTGCCGAGCCCGGCGATCCTGTTCCTCGCGTTGTGCATCGGCGTGATCGTCCTGTCCCAGATCCTCGACTGGCTGAACGTGAGCGTGACCAGCCAGATCGTCGCGCACGACCCGGGGCTGGACGACAGCCTCGACGGCGTCAGCTCGCTCCCCTACCACGACGCGGCCAACCAGTACGCGGTGGCGACCGAGACCTTCACCGTCAAGGGCCTGCTGACCGGCGACGGCATCCGCTTCATGTTCACGTCGTTCGTGCCCAACTTCCTCGGGTTCACGGCGATGGGCGTGATCCTCGTCGCGATGATCGGCGTGGGCGTGGCCGAGCTGTCCGGGCTCGTCGGCGGCCTGATCCGCAAGCTGGTGGCGATCTCACGCCCGGCCACGCTGACCTACATCATCGTGTTCGTCGGCATCCTCTCGAGCGTCGCCGCCGACGCCGGGTACCTCGTGCTGATCCCGCTGGCAGCGACCGCGTTCCTGAGCGTCGGCCGCAACCCGCTGGCCGGGATCGCCGCCGGCTTCGGCGCCGTCAGCGCCGCGTTCGGCGTGAACGTGCTGATCGTCCCCGCCGACGCCGTGATCACCGACATCACGAACGAGGCCGCCGCGCTGGTCGACCCGAACGCGCACATCGACCTCGTCTCCAACCTCTACTTCGGCATCGGCTGCACGCTGTTCCTGACCGTGGTGATCGCCCTGATCACCACGCGCATCATCGAGCCACGACTCGGCGTCTGGGACCGCAGCCTCGCCGACCAGGAGGAGCTGGCACGCGAGGAGGGGCAGGAGATCGACGCGGCGCTGGAGGCGCGCGGCCTGCGCTGGGCCGGGATCGCGCTGGTCGCCGTGCTGATCGTGATCGCGGCGCTGACGCTGCCGCCGGGAGCGCCCCTGCGCAACCCCGAGACCGGCGACATCATCGGCGACTCCCCGTTCATGAGCAGCCTGATCGTGATGATCTCGGCGGCGTTCCTGGCCGCCGGGATCGCCTACGGGCGCGTCGTCGGGACGGTCAAGAGCAGCAACGACGTGATCGGCATGATCACCAAGTCGTGGGCGAGCCTCGCCAGCCTGCTGTTCCTGTTCCTGCTGATCGCCCAGTTCATCGCCTACTTCGACTTCAGCAACATGGCCCGGGTCGCGGCGGTGTGGCTGGGCGACATCCTGGAGGACCTCGACCTCGGCGACCTGTGGCTGCTGCTCGGCGTGATGGTCGTCACGATCCTCGTGAACTTCCTGATCCCCGCGAAGATCGCCAAGTGGGCGATCCTCGCCCCGATCTTCGTGCCGTTGATGCTGCGCCTCGGCGTCGAGCCGCAGACGGTGCTCGCCGCGTACCGCGTCGGTGACTCGCCGACCAACGTCCTGACGCCGCTGATGCCCTACTTCGCGCTGATGGTCGTGTTCGCGCAGCGCTACCAGAAGGACGCCGGCATCGGGACCGTGATCGCGCTGATGATCCCGTACACGCTGATCCTCACCGTCGTGTGGACGCTCTTCTTCATCGCCTGGTACGTGATCGGCATCCCCGTCGGCCCGGGGTGGCCGGTCCGCTGACCGCGGACGCGATGCGACGGCTCCTGCTCGTGCTGGGCCTCGCCGTGATGGCCGGATGCGGCGACGACAGCGGCGGCGGCGCCGCCGCGAGCGCCGCGTCGATCGAGGGCGTCCCGTGGGCCCTGGCCTCGGGGCCGAGCGCGACGTTCACGAACGGCACGGTCGCCGGCTCGACGGGCTGCAACCGCTTCACGGCCACGTACACGCTCGACGGCGACGCGCTCGAGATCGGCCGCGTCGCCAGCACCCAGATGGCGTGCGCGCCGCCGGCCGACAAGGTCGAGCGCGAGTATCTCGCCGCCCTCGACCGGGTGGCCGGCTGGCACCGCGCCGGCGACGAGCTGGTGCTCTCGGACGCGGACGGCAACGAGCTGCTCCGCTTCGCCCCACCGTCGGTGCGCGGCGCCTGGGTGGCGACGACCTTCCTGCAGCGCGACGCCGTGGCGAGCCCGCTCCCCGGCACGAGGGTGACCGCCGAGTTCGGCCCGGACGGGACGCTCGCAGGATCGGCCGGCTGCAACGCCTACCACGCGACGTACACGGCGACGCACGGCACGATCGAGATCGGCGCGCCCGCGGCGACGAAGAAGGCGTGCGGCGACCCGGACGGGATCATGGAGCAGGAGCAGGCGTATCTGTCGGCGCTCCCGCTGGCGGCGAGCTACAGCGTCGAAGGGTCGAAGCTGTCGCTGCTCACCGCGCAGGGCACGTTCGTCGCCGTCTACGAGCGAGCGCCATGACCGCGTGAGCGACGCCACGATCACGTACCTGGTCCTGGCGGGGGCCGTCGTCGTGTTCGCGTCGGGGGTGGTGCCGACGGCGATCGCCGCGCTCGCGGTGCCCCTCGCACTGTGGGCCACGGGCGTCCTCGACCTCGACCGGGCGCTGGCCGGATTCGGCGATCCCACCGTGCTGTTCATCGCCTCGCTGTTCGTCGTCAGCGAGGCGCTCGACGCCACCGGCGTCACGACGTGGGCGGGGCAGCGGCTGATCGCGTCCGCCGGTGAGAGCCGCGGCCGGCTCATCGTCCTGACGATGGCTCCTCGTGGCGCTGCTCACCGCGCTGCTCAACGTCAACGGGGCGGTCGCGGCGCTCGTGCCCGTCGTCGTCGTGATCGCGCTCCGGCTCGGCCGGCCGCCTTCGCAGCTGCTGCTCCCGCTGGCGTTCGGCGCGCACGCGGGCTCGCTGCTCGCGCTGACCGGGACGCCGGTCAACGTGATCGTCTCCAACGCCGCCGCCGATGCCGGCGTCGGGCACTTCGCCTTCTTCGAGTTCGCGCTCGTCGGGGTGCCGCTGGTGGTCGGTTCGATCGCCATCGTGGCGCTGTTCGGTGAGCGCCTCCTGCCGACGCGGGCCGCACGGGCGGGCGGGCGCGAGTTCAGCGACCACGCGCGCACGCTGATGCGGCAGTACGAGCTCGATCACCCGGCCGGCGACCTGCTCACGCGCCACTCGGGCGTCGCCGAGATCGTCATCCCGCCGCGATCGGAGCTGATCGGCAGCGTCGTGTTCCCCGGGATGGTCACCGACAGCGGGGATCTGGTGATCCTCGGCATCCTCCGCGCCGGGGCCACGCGCGGGCCAGGCGACACGACCCTCCTCGAGGGCGACGTGGTGCTCGTGCGCGGAACCTGGGCGGCGCTCGACGAGCAGCTCGAGGACCCCGAGGTGCTCGTCGTCGACCCGCCCGCGCTCGTCCGCCGCCAGGCGGTCCCGCTCGGACCGGGCGCCAAGCGCGCGATCGCCGTTCTCGCCGCGATGATCCTGCTGCTCGTCACGGGGGCCGTGCCCGCCGCCGTCGCCGGGCTGCTCGCGGCCTGCGCGATCGTGCTGCTCGGGCTGCTGAGCACCGAGCAGGCGTTCCGGTGCGTCTCGTGGACCACCGTCGTGCTGGTGGGAGGCATGATCTCGCTGTCCACCGCGATGGTCGCGACCGGCGCCGCCGAGGATCTCGCCGACAGGCTCGTCGACCTGACCGCCGGCGCGAGCGCCTACGTGCTGCTGCTCGCGCTGTTCCTGCTGACCGCGGTGCTCGGGCAGCTGATCAGCAACATGGCGACCGCGCTGATCGTGATCCCGATCGCCATCTCGGCGGCGGCGGACATGGACATCTCGGCCAAGCCCGTGCTGATGACCGTGTGCGTGTCCGCGGCCGCTTCGTTCCTGACCCCGGTCGCGACGCCGGCCAACCTGATGGTGATGGAGCCCGGCGCCTACCGGTTCACCGACTACTGGAAGCTCGGGCTGCCGCTGCTCGCGCTGTTCGGCGTGGTGGCGGTGCTGCTCGTGCCCGTCTTCTGGGCGTTGTGACGCGCCTCCGCCAGTCGGCGCTGGAGGAACTCCCGCTCGGCGCGGTTGCCGGCGAGACCGGCGGCGCGCCCATAGGCGGCGGTGGCCGCCTCGGTCTCGCCGAGCCGCCGGAGGAGGTCGGCGCGGGCGGCGTGGAAGTAGTGGTAGCGGTCGAGGTCGGGCACGAGCGCGTCGAGGCGCCCGAGCCCGCCGGCGACGTCGCCGGCCATCGCGATCGCGACCGCGCGGTTGAGCTCGACGATCGGGTCCGGGCGAAGGGCGGCGAGCCGGGCGTAGAGCACGGCGATGTGGTCCCACCGGGTATCGGCGGCAGTCGGAGCGTTGGCGTGCTCGACCGCGATCGCCGCCTGGAGGACGTACGGGCCTGGCGGGCCGAGGCGCAGCGCGCGGGCGGCGATCGCCGTCGCCCGCTCGATCGCGGCGGCGTCCCAGAGCCGCCGGTCCTGGTCGTCGAGCAGCACGAGCGCGCCGCTCGCGTCGACCCGCGCTTCGCGCCGCGCGTGATCGGCGAGCAGGAGGGCGTGGAGGCCGAGCGCCTCGGGCTCGGCGGGCATCAGCTCGGCGAGGGTCACCGCGAGACCGAGCGCCTCAGCGCAGAGCGAGCGGCGGATGTGAGTGTCGCCGGCGCTGGCGGCGTAGCCCTCGCTGAACACGAGGCAGATGACGTCGAGGACGGCCTCGAGGCGCGACGGCAGCTCCTCGTCGCCCGGCACGCGGAACGGGATGCCCGCGGTACGGATCTTCGCCTTCGCACGCGCCAGCCGTTGCGCCATCGTCGGCTCGGGCACGAGGAAGGCGTGCGCGACCTCGGCGGTGGACAGCCCGCCGAGCAGTCGCAGCGTCAGCGCCACCTGCGCCTCCGGCGCGAGCGCCGGATGGCAGCAGGTGAACATCAGCCGCAGCCGCTCGTCGGACACGCTGGTGGTCACCGGTTCCTCACTCGGCGCGTCGGAGACCGCGAGCACCGCGAGATCACCGGCACGGGCGCGCAGCGCGCGATCGCGACGCAGCCGGTCGATCGCGCGATTGCGCGCCACGGCCACGATCCACGCCAGCGGGTCGCGCGGCACGCCGTCGCGCTCCCACCGCTCGACGGCGGTCGCGAAGGCGTCCTGGACGGATTCCTCGGCCAGGTCCCAGTCACCGGTCGCGCGGATCAGCGCCGCGACCGCGCGGCCGAAGCTCGCGGAAGAGGCAGTCGGTCAGGACGCGGCGCGCTCCCCGGAGAGTCCCGCGCGGGCGGCGTACGCGTCGTAGTCCATCAGAGGCCGGATCTCGGTCGTGCAGCCGTCGCGGTTCCAGGGCGTGCGCTCGGCCCACTGGAGCGCCTCGTCGAGGTCGCGGACGTCCATCACGATGAAGCCGCCGAGCTGCTCCTTGGTCTCGATGAACGGCCCGTCGGTGATCTGGCGCCGCCCGCCGTCCACCCGCACGGTGGTCGAGGTGTCCGCGGCCTCGAGCGCCTCGCAGGCGATCAGCACGCCGGCCGCGGCGGCCGCCTCGCCGAACTCACCCCAGGCCTGCATCGTGCGAATGATCCCCTCGGGCGTGTCGACGTCCTTGAGCGTCTCGTCGCCGTACAGCGTCATCAGCACCTTCATGTCCAGCCTCCCGTACTGGCCGCGTTCATCGTGTCGCGGATCAACCAGGGGACGAAGCCACCCCACGAGATCGACAGCGCATACGCGCCAACTCGACGCTGCCAACCGTAGCGGCGAGACTGTGCAGGATGGCCTCGCGCGTGCAGATCTACACCGACCCGCTGCAGCACGCGCTGATCGCGTCACTCGTGGTCGCCCCGCTGGTCCGGCCCGCCGGGCCGCGCGTGTTCGCCACGGCGGTGGCCGCCGCGCTGGCGATCGACATCGACCATGCCGTGGCGGCGCGATCGGTGCGGGTGCGCGACACCACCGCGCTGGCCACCCGGCCGCGCACGCACAGCCTGCTCACCGCGCTGGGCGCCGGTGCGGCGGTGGGGAGAGCGGCCGGACCGCTGCACGGGTGGGCGACGTTCGGCGCGCTCGCCTCGCACCTGCTGCACGACGCCGGGGACCACGCGGCGCCGACGCCGGTGTTGTGGCCGCTGCGGCCGGCCCGTCAGCTCGGGCGCCGCGTGCAGGTCGCCGGGACGGCGGCGCTGGTGCTCGCCTCGCTGGCGATCAGCCGCGCGACGGCAGCAGCTTCCGCTTCTTCTCGCGGCGCAGGTAGCGGCGCCTGAACAGCTCCTCGGCGAACAGCGTCAGCCCGATCGTGACCACGAGCTCGACGGCGCGGCGGCCACGGAACGACGACTCGCCGTGCTCGCGCTGGCGCATGTGCACCGGGACCTCGATCAGCCGCAGCTTGGCGTCGGTGATGCGCACCAGCGCCTCGACCTCCGGCGCCTCGCACACGTACGGGTCGGCGAGCAGCGCCAGCGCGTCGCGGTTGACCGCGTATAGCCCGCTCGTGCCGTCGGAGATCGGCTGCCCGAGCCGCAGCCGCATCAGCAGCCGCAGCAGGGACGTGCCGAACACGCGCTCGGGCGGCGGCTTGTACTTCTCGCCGTCCTTGCCGGAGCCGGGCAGGAAGCGCGAGCCGACCGCGACGTCGCACTCGCCCGACTGGACGAGCTCGAGCATCCGCTTGAGCTCCTCGGCCGGGTGCTGGCCGTCGGCGTCGAGGCGCCCGCAGTAGTCGTAGCCGCGCACCAGCGCCTGCCGGTAGCCCTCGGCGATCCCCTCGCGCAGCCCGCGGTTCTGCTCGAACGTGACGACGTCGGCGCCGCCCTCGCGCGCCACCCGGGCCGTGCCGTCGGTCGACCCATCGTTGATGACCAGCAGGTCCGCCTTCGGCAGCGAGCCGTGCGCCTCCGCCAGCACCGCCGGCAGCGACTTCTCCTCGTTCCAGGCCGGGATGAACACCACGGTGCCGGGCACGTGGCCCAGTCTACGGTCGCCGGGCCGTCCTGACGCGGTTGACGAACACGTTGTCGAGCGCGGCGCGCAGGCCGACGGCCAGCGCGCCGGTCAGCACGGCGGCGTCGCCGAGGCTCGAGACCTCCACCCGAGGCGGGTAGGGACAGCGCTCGGCGAGCAGCGTCCGGATCGGTTCGAGCAGGAGGTCGGCGTTCGTGCCGATGCCGCCACCGAGCACGACGAGCGCGACGTCGACGACGGCGGCGATCGGGACGATGTGCGCGGCGATCCGCTGCGCCTCCTCGGCCACGACCGCGCGCGCCAGCTCGTCCCCCGCGCGGGCGGCGTCGAAGATCGCGCGCACGTCGAACGGCGGCTCCAGCCGCGTCGCCAGACGCCCCTCGGCGGACAGCCGTGCGGCGTAGGCGGAGACGCCGACGGCCGCCGGGTCGTTCTCGCGCTCGAGGTCGCCGCCGAGCGCGTAGTCGACCTCGCCGGCGGCGCCGTGGTGGCCGCGGTGCAGCTCCCCCCGCAGCACGAGCCCGCAGCCGAGGCCGGTGCCGATCGAGAGGAACGCGAAGTCCTCCAGCCCGTGCGCGATGCCACGCCACTGCTCGCCGACGGCGGCGAGGCTGACGTCGTTCTCCACCGTGACCGGCACGCCGAGGCGCTCCTGCAGCGCCGGGCCGATGCGCAGGCCCTCGAGCCCGGGGATGTTCCCGGCGAGCCCGACCTGGCCGCTCGGCGCCTCGATCACGCCCGGCACGCCCGCGACCGCGCCGTCGAGCGCCCCGGCCGGCAGCTTGCCGGCCTTCAGCAGCCGCGTGCGCAGGTCGGCCGCCGCGTCGAGCACGACGTGCACGTCGGCGCCGGGCAGCTCGACGTCATGGCGAGCCCGCACGTCGCCGCGCAGGTCGCAGATCGCGCCGCGCAGGAAGCGCGCGCCGAGGTCGAGCCCGAGCACGAGCGCGGCATCGGGCACCGGCTCGAAGAACGTCGCGCCGTACTTGGGCCCTTCGGCGTCGTTGGCGGCCTCGCGCACCAGCCCGGCCTCGAGCAGCGCCGCCAGCGCCATCGACACCGTCGGCTTGGAGATCCCGACGACGCGCGAGATCTCGGCACGCGAGATCGGCGCGCGGTCGCGGATCGTCTCCAGGACCGTGCGCTCGTTGAGGTCGCGCAGCAGCGGCGGGGTGGCGGGTGGGTTCACAGACGTTCGCCGGAGTCTGCCGCGAACAGGTGGGGCTCGTAGTCCGGGCTCGGCCGCATGCGCACCCGCTCGCCGCGGGCCGGCGCATGCCGCGTGTCGACCCGGGCCACGAGCCGCACCGGCCCGCCGGGCAGCTCCGCCGTGCAGAACACGAACGCGTCGAGCCCGAGCTCCTCGACCACGTCGACGCCGGCGTCGAGCCCCTCGCCGGCGAGCTGGAGCGCCTCCGGCCGCACCCCGAGGATCAGCTGGTCGCGGCCGTTGACGGCGTCCAGCGTGACGCTCCCGAACGCCACCTTCCCGTCGGTGACCGGCAGCGTGCAGAGGTTCATCGCGGGCGATCCGATGAAGCCGGCGACGAACGTGTTGACCGGGCGGTCGAACAGGGCGCGCGGCGTGTCGCACTGCTGCAGCTTGGCCTCGCGCAGCACGGCGACGCGGTGGCCGAGCGTCATCGCCTCCGCCTGGTCGTGCGTGACGTAGACCGTCGTCACGCCGAGGTTCGCCTGCAGCGAGGCGATATCGGCGCGCATCTGCACGCGCAGCTTGGCGTCCAGGTTCGAGAGCGGTTCGTCCATCAGGTAGACCTGCGGCTGGCGGACGATCGCGCGGCCCATCGCCACGCGCTGGCGCTGGCCGCCCGACAGCTGCCCGGGCTTGCGCTCCAGGAACGGCGTCAGCTCGAGCATCTCGGCGACTTCGCGCACGCGCGCCTCGCGCTTGGCCTTCGGCACCTTCGAGACCCGCAGCGGGAAGCCCATGTTGTCGGCGACCGTCAGGTACGGGTAGAGCGCGTAGTTCTGGAACACCATCGCGACGTCGCGCTTCTTCGGCGGGTCGTCGCTGACGTCGCGGTCGCCGATGTAGACGGCGCCGGCGTCGACCTCCTCGAGCCCGGCGAGCATCCGCAGCGCGGTGGTCTTGCCGGAGCCCGACGGCCCGACCAGCACCATCAGCTCGCCGTCGGCGATGTCGAGGTCGAGCGCGTCGAGGGCGGGCGCGTCGGTGCCCGGATAGATGCGCGTCGCCTGTTCGAAACGGACCTCAGCCATAGATCGGCCTCTCGCTCTGAGCTGACAGTTCGCGACGCAGGCGCTCGTGCGCCTCGCCGGGCAGCGCCGAGCTGGTCGAGCGCCAGCAGGGCGGCGCCGACGATGGGCGGCGCGGCAGTGGCGCGGACGGTGATCGCGGCGCCGACGCCCGCCGAGGGCGATGCGGATCGCGTCGACCAGTGCGCTGTCGGGGTTCTGGAACATCCCGCCGCCGAGGAGCACCTCGACCGGCTCGTCGAGCAGGTCGAGCCGCCGCAGCGCGACCTCGGCCATCGCCACGACCTCGGCGGCGAGGCGGTCGACCAGCGCGGCCGCGACCGGGTCGGTCGCCGCCTCCTCGAACACGACCGGCGGCAGCTCGACCATCCGCCGCTGCGGGATCTCGCCGAGGTGGACCGCCTCGGCGAGCTCGCTCGGCGTCCGCTTGCCGAAGTAGGCCGGCACCGCCTGCTCGAGCCGCGTCACGGGCCCGCGGCCGTCCTCGCTGCGCGCCGCCGCGCTGAGCGCCGCGATCCCGACGTCGTAGCCGCCGCCCCAGTCGCCGCTGATCGAGCCGAGCGCGGGGAAGCGTGCGTGGCGGCCGTCGGGCGCGACGCCGACGCAGTTGATCCCGGCCCCGCAGACCACGGCGACGCCCCAGCCGCGCTCGGTGCCCGCGCGCAGCACCGCGAACGTGTCGTTGCCGACCGCGATCCGCTCCGCCCAGCGGCGCGCGGCCAGCGCGTCGTGCAGCGCGCGCTCCTCGGAAGGGAAGTCCAGGCCGGCCATCAGCACCTGGCCGACCGCGACCGGCAGGCTGACGCCGGCCCGCTCGGCCGCTTCGTCGAGCAGGCCCTGCAGGAGCGCGACGGAGCCGTCGAGCCCGATGTGATGCGGCGAGCCCATGCCGCCGCGGACGAGCGCGAGGACCGCCCCGTCGTCGCGCACGAGCGCCAGGTCGGTCTTGGAGTTGCCGCCGTCGACGGCGAACACGACGCTCATGGCACCGGCTCCCCCAGCATGGCCTCGTACAGCGCGGCGGCGATCTCGTGCTGGCCGACCAGTGGATGCGTGAGCAGCGCCTTGCGGGCGGTGACCTCGTCGCGCGTCACCGCCGCCTCGGCGGTCAGCCGCTCGTAGGCGGCGACGTGCTGGGTGAGGCCGAGCAGCTCCGGGGCCAGCGGCGCCTGCTCGAGCGGCACCGGGCCGTCGCGACCGACCCGCGCGGGCACCTCGACGACGTCGTCGGCGGCGAGGCCGGCGAGCGTGCCGCCGTTGCGCATGTCGACCTCGTGGATCGCGTCGTCGCCGGAGCTGAGCGAGCGCACCAGCCCGACCGCGGCCTCGCTGTAGAACGCGCCGCCGCGCTGCTCGAGCAGCGCCGGCTTGGAGGTCAGCGCCGGGTCGCGGTACATCTCCAGCAGCTCGCGCTCGATCTCCGCGACCGTCGCGGCCCGCGGCGTCGCGCCGCCCTGCTGGTCGGCCAGCACCGCGTCGTGCGCGTAGAAGTAGTGCAGGTAGTAGGACGGCACCGCCCCGAGCTCGTCGAGCAGCCGGCGCGGCAGGCCGGCGCCGTCGGCGATCTCGTCCCCGTGCTCGGCCATCAGCGCGGGCAGCACGTCGGCGCCGTCGAGGTGGATCGCGCGCACCCACGTGAGGTGGTTGAGGCCGACCTGGTCGACCACGACGCGGCCCGGCTCGACGCCGAGCAGCCGCGCGGCGTGCCGCTGCAGCCCGATCGCGACATTGCACAGGCCGACCGCGCGGTGGCCGGCGTCGAGCAGCGCGCGGGTGACGATCCCGACCGGGTTCGTGAAGTCGACGATCCAGGCGCCGGGCGCGGAACGGGCGTTCACGCGCTCGGCGATGTCCAGCACCACGGGCACCGTGCGCATCGCCTTCGCGAAGCCGCCGGCGCCGGTCGTCTCCTGCCCGATGCAGCCGCACGCGAGCGGGCGCGTCTCGTCCTGCAGCCGCGCCGCCTGCCCGCCGACGCGGATCTGGAGCAGCACGTAGTCGGCGCCCTCGAGCGCAGGGTCGAGATCGCCGGTGAGCGTCAGGCCGCCGCCGAAGCCGACGCGGTCGAGCATCCGCCGGGCGAGGCCGCCGACCACTTCGAGCCGCCCGGCGTCGATGTCGTGGAGGACGAGCTCGTCGACCGCCAACGCCGACAGCCCGGACACGAGCTCCGGCGTGTACGTGGACCCGCCGCCGATGACCGCGACCTTCACTCCTTCACCCCGGTCAGCGTCACGCCCTCGACGAACGCCTTCTGGGCGAAGAAGAACAGCAGGATCACCGGGATCAGCACGAGGATCGTCGCCGCCATCGTGAGGTTCCACTGCACCTGGTGCAGCACGCGGAACTGCGCGAGGCCGACCGACAGCGTCCAGTGCGACTCCTCGTCCCCGGCGTACAGCAGCGGCCCGAAGAAGTCGCTGAACGTGAGCAGGAACATGAACAGCGCGACGGCGGCGATCGCCGGCTTCGCGAGCCGGCAGACGACCGACACCATGATGCGGAACTCGCCGCAGCCGTCGACCCGCGCGGAGTCCAGATACGCATCCGGGATCGTCATGAAGAACTGACGCAGCAGGAAGATCGAGAACGCGTCGCCGAACCAGTTGGGGATGATCAGCGGCGCGAGCGAGCCGACCAGGTTGAGCTTGGCCCAGAACACGTACATCGGCACGATCGTCACCTGCGGCGGCAGCATCATCGCCACCAGGACGAGGACGAACGCGAGGTTGCGCCCGCGCCAGCGCAGCAGCGCCAGCGCGTAGGCGACCGGGATGCTCGAGACCAGCATCCCGACGGTCGCCAGCACCGAGTACGTCGCCGTGTTGAGCGCGTAGCGGAACATCGGCGCCTGGTCGAAGACGTCGGTGTAGTTGCCCCACTGGAAGGGCTCCGGCCACAGCTTCGGCGACAGCGCCTGGTCGGTCGACATCAGCGACGTCAGCGCCATGAACGCGAACGGCGCGACGAAGACGATCGCGGCGACGATCAGCACGCTGTGCTCGGCCACGCCGACCAGGAACCGCCGCCGGCGCACGGACGCCGGCACCCGGCGCCGGACGGGCGGCGACGTGGCGACCGGAACCGCAGTCTCAGTGGCCATCAGCGGCCGGCTCCCGCGTAGTGCACCCAGCGCCGGGAGTTGCGGATGATGATCATCGTGATCGCGAACGAGACCACCAGCAGCAGCACCGCCATCGCGGCCGCGTAGCCCATGTTGAAGAAGCGGAAGCCCTGCTGGTACAGGAGCACCGGGTAGAACAGCGTCGAGTTCTCGGGGAAGCCGAGGTCGTTCGACGGGTCACCCGCGCTCGACGCCGAGCCGGCCGCGATCGTCGCTCCCACGTAGGCCTGGTCGAACAGCTGCAGCGCCTCGATCGTGCCGATGACGACCGCGAACAGGATCACCGGGCTGATCGACGGCAGCGTCACCCAGCGCATCCGCTGCCACGGCCCGGCGCCGTCGAGCTGGGCCGACTCGTACAGGTGCTTGGGCACGTCGACGAGCGCCGCCAGGAAGATGATCATCGTGTTGCCGACGCCCCACAGGAGCAGCAGCGTGAGCGCCGGCTTGGACCAGCTCGGGCTGCTGAACCACAGCGGGCCCTCGATCCCCACCAGGTGCAGCGCGCCGTTCACCGGCCCGGTCGCCGGGTTGAGGATGTAGACGAAGCCGAGCGTGGCCGCCACCGTCGGCGCCAGCGCGGGCAGGTAGAAGATCGTCCGGAACACGCCGACCCCCCGCCGCGCCCGCGTGAGCATCAGCGCCACGCCGAACGCGAACATCACCTTCAGCGGCACCATGATCCCGACCAGCCACAGCGTGTTCGTGACCGCCGGCCAGATCTGCTTGTCCTGCGTGAACATGTACCGGTAGTTGGCGAGCCCGATCCAGCGCGACGGCTGCAGCAGGTCGTAGTGCGTGAACGACAGGTAGACCGTCGCGAGCAGCGGATAGCCGATGAAGAAGCTGAAGCCGACGATCCACGGGCTCATGAAGGCCAGCACCGTCCGACGACGGCGCCAGGCGGCCTTCTTCGAGCGTCGCCTCGGCACTGCCGTACTCATCGGGCAACCCTCCCGCGATGTTCGCGAAGCGAACTCGCAAGGGAGAGCTTGCTCTCCCCGCTCACGGCACGTCTTGCCCCGCCGCGTTGGCGAGCTGCGCGTCGATCTGCTTGTCGAGGTCGGTCAGGCCGGCCTGCAGGTCGTCGACCCGGCCGGCCTGCCACTTGTCGACGAAGCTGTTGAACAGCTCCTGCGGCGCGCTGCCGGCAGCCGTGATCGGCGTGGTCGTCGTGTTCGGGTTGCCGAAGATCTTCAGGAACGTCTCGAACTTCGGGTCCGGCTTGAGATCGGGCGACTTCGCCGACGTCTCGGTGGTCGGCACGTTGCGCAGCTCGTTGGAGAGCAGCACCTGCGCGCCGTCGTCGGTGGCCAGGAACTTCAGCAGCGCCCAGCCCTGCTCGGGGTGCGCGGCGCGCTTCGGGATGCCGATGATGTTGCCGGTCGTGTAGCCGCCGCCGTACAGGTCCTGGTTGCCGTCGTCGACCGGGACCGGCGCGGTGCCGTAGTTGAGCCCCTTGGCCTCGTCGGCGATGAACGCGGTGCGCCACTCGCCGTCGATGTTCATCGCCAGCTTGCCCTTCTCGAACGCGTTGGAGGCGGAGAACTCATCGCCGAGACCGGCCTGGAACTTGACGAGATTGTTGTATCCGTAGAAGTCGATCAGCTGCTTCTGCCAGTTGAGGAGCTTCGCCCACGCGGGGTCGCTGCCGAGCGTCGACTTGCCGCTGTCGTCGACCCACTTGCCGCCGAACATCGGGCCGAAGTTGGCCGGCGTGTTCGAGTACCAGCCCATGTCGGGGTTGAACCCGACGACCTTCAGCGACCCGTCCGGGTTCTTGACGGTCAGCTTCTTCGCGTACTCGACGAGCTGGGAGGCCGTCTTCGGCGGCCCGTCCAGGCCCGCCTTCTTGAGCATGTCCTCGTTGTAGTAGAGGCCGTAGGCGTCGGCGAGCATCGGCAGCGAGCAGCGCGTGCCCTTGAACTGCGTGTAGGAGCGCGGCGCGGGCGGGAAGATGCTGTCGCTGATCCCGTCGCGGTCCATGTACGGCTTGAGGTCGATCCACGCGCCGGAGCCGCAGAACGCGCCGGCGTTGTCGGCGGAGAAGGACTGGGCGACGTCGGGCGACTTGCCGCCGCGGCTGGCAGCGACGATCTTGTCGTCGTTGATGCCGCCGACGACCTTGACCTTGACCTGCGGGTTCGCCTTCTCGAACTCCGCGACCGCCTTCTTGATGACGCCGAGCTCGCGCGCCGTGAAGCCGACCCACAGCGTGATGTCGGCCGGCGCGAGCTTGTCGCCCTTGGCGGCGGGCGCGCCGCCCGAGGTGGAGCCGCTGTCGCCGGTGCCGCCGCAGGCGGCCACGCCGAGCGCGAGGAGACCTGCCGTCGCCAGCGCCATCGCCAATCGCCTCATGCCGCTCCCCTCTCTTGCGCGTCCCGATCCCTCCAGTCGGGGTGCCGCGCAATCTGGTTAGGTAACTTTCCCAACTCGATGCTATGCGTATGGAACCGTTGACGTCAAGCGATCCGTGGGGGAGCGCCGTCGGGCGCCCGCTCACCGAGATCCCGCTGCCGGTGCTGGTGCTGCGCGAGAGCGCCGTCGCGCACAACCTCGCCTCGATGCAGCGGTGGTGCGACGAGCGCGGCGTCTCGTTGGCGCCGCACGGCAAGACCACGATGGCGCCGGCGCTGATCCGCCGTCAACTGGAGGCGGGCGCGTGGGGCATGACGGCGGCGACGGTGCCGCAGCTCGCGGTCATGCGCGCGGCGGGCGCGCGGCGGGTCATCCTTGCCAACCAACTGGTGGGTGCGCCGGAGATCGCGTGGTTCGAGCGCGAGCGCGAGGGCATCGAGGCGTACTGCCTCGTCGACTCGGTCGCGGGGGTGCGCGCGCTGGCGGCCGGCGTCGAGCGCCCGCTGCGCGTGCTGATCGAGCTGGGCGGGCCGCGCGCGGGGTGCCGCACGCTGTCGCAGGCGCTGGCCGTGGCCGACGCGGTGGCCGACGCCCCTTCGCTGGTCCTCGGCGGCGTCGAGGGCTTCGAGGGCACGCTGCCCGAGGAGGACGTCGATGCGTTCGTGGACCGCCTGCGCGAGCTGGTCGAGGCGCTCGACAGCAGCGGGGCGTTCGCCGGAGTCGACGAGATCATCGCGACCGCCGGCGGCAGCGCCTTCTTCGACCACGTCGTGGACCGCCTCCGGTTCAGCGGGCTGTCACGGGCCGTTCGGGTCGTGCTGCGCTCCGGCTGCTACGTCACGCACGACGACGGCATGTACGCCGAGTCGTCGCCGCTGCCCGGCCTGCGGGCGGCGCTGGAGCTGTGGGCGCGCGTGCTCTCGTGCCCGGAGCCGGGGCTGGCGATCGCCGGGTTCGGCAAGCGCGACGCGCCGTACGACCGCGGGTTGCCGGTCGTCCGCACGCCGGCGGGCGTGGTCGTCGAGGCGCTCAACGACCAGCACGCGTACCTGCGCGACCCGGCCGGCGTCCTGGCGGTCGGCGACACCGTGGTGTGCGGGATCTCGCATCCCTGCACGGCGTTCGACAAGTGGCCGCTGATCGGCGTGGTCGACGACGACGACATCGTCATCGACGCCATCCGAACCTACTTCTGACGTGTCGTGGTTCGGCTCCGGGCCGCGCGGCGGCAACCGCGCGGCCCGTGTCGAGCGAGCCGGCCGGAGAGCGGAGAGGGCTCCGGGGCAGGAGAACCAACCCGCCCTTGCGTCCGGCGCCTCTGTCGGGAGTGACGTCGAGGCGGACCGCCGATGGCGGCCTCGCTCCTAGTGTCGGCCGACCGAGCGCGGGTCTGAAGGGCTTTGTAGGGCGGCGGACAGGTGTCCGGGCGCCGCTACTTGTCCCAGTCGAAGTCGCGCGGCGGGCGCTGCTCGAACCACAGACGGTCGTGCTCGGGCGTCTCCTGGAGGAAGTCGGGCGTCTCCTCCAGCACGTCCTCGTCGTCCTCCGACGTGGCGGGCGGCGGCGGTTCCTCGGCCGTCCGCGGGTGGTCGAGCGCCTCGTCGGCGGTGACCTCGTCCCGATCCTCGTCGAGCCACGGCTCGTCGCCCGGCGCGGGCTCGGCCTCCGGCGCGGCGGCCTCGACGTCGAACGGCTCGTGCGCCTCGGGCTCCGGCTCCGGCTCCGGGCTCACGACGCACGGGCTCGAACTCGGGCACCGACGGCTCGGCTTCGGCCTCGGCGAGAGGTTCGGGCGCGGGCTCCTCGGCCGCGGGCTCGGGCGCGGCAGGCTCGACCGGCGCCTCGGCGCCCTCGGGGCGCGCGAACTCGGCGCGGCGGGTCTCTCCGAGCGCCTCGTTCTCCTGCCGCGCGACTTCGTCGGGGTCGGCCCCGTGGCGCCGCTTGAGCTCGAGGTGCTCTCGAATTGCGTCGTCGAGGAGTCCCATACCTCACCCCACAGGCTACTCGGCCGACGCGACGCCGTGAACGCCACGCCGCCCGCGGACGGCTCCGTTCGCGCGGACGGTGCGGTTCTTGCCGGCGCGCTTCGCCTCGTACAGCGCGGCGTCCGCGGCGGCCACCAGCGCGTCCTTGTCGGCGTGGTCGGCGGAGGCCAGCGACGCGACGCCGAACGACGCGGTGACCTTCAGCGAGCCGTCGCCGGAGAGCAGCGGCAGATCCAGCGACTCGACCGAATGACGGACGCGCTCGGCGAACTGGAAGGCGCCCTCGAGGTCGGTCTGCGGCAGCGCCACGGCCATCTCCTCACCGCCGTAGCGGGCCGGCTCGTCGATCTCGCGCGAGGACTGGCGCAGCACGCGCGCGACCTCGCGCAGCACGAGATCGCCCTGCAGATGGCCATGCCGGTCGTTGACCTGCTTGAAGTTGTCGATGTCGAGCATGATCAGGCCCATCTCGTGCCCGTAGCGGCGGGCACGCTCGACCTCGGCGGCGATGACCTCCTGGAAGCGCCGGTGGTTGAACAGGCCGGTGAGCTCGTCGGTGACGGCCTGGCGCTGCACGGTCTCGTGCAGATCGACGTTCTCGACCGAGACCGACGCCTGGTTGGTCAGGTAGGCGAACAGCTCGCGCTCGGCAGGCGTGAAGACATGGTCGCCGCGGGCGACCGAGACGATGCCGATCACCTGGTCGCCGCCCTCGGTGGCGCCGAGCGGTGCGGCCAGCGCGCTGGCGCCGCCGATCTGGATCTCCGCGACCTGCCCGGCGTCGATCACCGCCGCCTCGGCGGCGTGCAGCGCGCGCCGGAACGATTCCGGCTCGCCGGTGCGGGCGACCTCCTGCAACCGGTCGTCGGGCCCGCGCATCGTCGCGCGGCCGGCGGCGGCGCTCACGCCCTCGACGGCGGTCTGGACGACGATCTCCAGCACGCCGACCCGGTCGAGGCCCGCGGCGACCGACTGGCCGACGCGCCGGATCGATTCCTGCAGGCGCTCACGCTCGGTCTGCAGCTCCTCCAGCCGCGCCTTCAGCTGCGCCGCCATCGAGTTGAACTCCTTGCCGAGCGCGGCGAACTCGTCGTTGCCCTCGGCGGGCACCTTGACCGAGAAGTCGCCCGCGCCGAGCCGTTGCGCGGCCTCCAGCAGGCGCTGGATCTCCGACTGCAGGCGGCGCGAGACCGCGACCGCGAACAGGAAGGCGAGCGCGAGGAAGCCGACGAACGCCGCCAGGGCGGCGAGCGACGCCCCCGACGTCGGGTCGGCCGAGTCGCGGTCCGGCATCAGCAGCGCCACCTTGAACTTGCCGTCGACGCCCTCGGCCGTGAACGAGCTCACGCGATAGTCGACGCCGGAGACCGCCGCCGCGCCGCGATCCGGAAGGTCGGCGCCCGCGGCGTCGGCCTTGGTCGTCGCGAGCTGCTTCCCGTCCTGCTCGAGGACCACCTCTGAGGCGGTCAGGCTCCCGATCCGCTGGGCGAACTCCTTCGGGGTGAGCATCGCGGCCGTGATCTCACCCGTCCGCTTCTGATCCGGGTTCTGCAGCCCCCGCGTGGCCGACGCGACCGCCGGCGTGTCACCGGACGTGAACGTGCCCTTCCCGTTGACCTTGAGCTTGACGTACGCGGCGTCGGTGCGCCGGGCCAGCGTGTCGAGCCGGTCCTGCACGGCCTTCTTGTCACCGGCGGCGAGCGCGTCGGCCAGCTGCTGGTCCTCGCCGATCTGCTCCGCGACCTGGCCGGCCTGTGTCTGCCCCTCCTGATAGATCCCAGTCGCGATCGTCTGCGACTCCGCGAGCCGAGCGTCGGTCTGGCTCGTCTCGGAGGCGACGATCAGCTGGTACAGGACGACCGCCATCGTGATCATCGGGATGACGACGATCACGAGGAAGAAGAGCCGTAGTCGGGCTCTGAAGCTCAGCTGGCGGAGGCCCATTGCGATAGCCCAGGTACACGGAAAGGATGCCGTGCGTACACCATCGTGGCAGCTACAATCGGCTCCTTCACCCAGCAGGCGGGAATCCCTGCCTGCTGAGCTCGGGGCTATAGCTCAGTTGGGAGAGCGCCTGGATCGCACCCAGGAGGTCGGGGGTTCGAGTCCCCCTAGCTCCATCGAAGCCCTGCAAATGAGCTGTTTCGACGTCTCTGGACGGCTAGTTCTGGGCCGAGGTGGCGTCGTCAAATTGCGGTCAAGTGGCTGGCCGCTCCAGGGCCCGTCGGCGCTCGGTTGACCAGCGAGCGATGGCAACGACGTTCTCACCCTCAGCACCGTCTGGTTCCAGCAGCCGCGCGCGAACGGGCTCGAGGCGCTCGGCGACCAGCGCCCGATCTGGCATCCGGTCCCGACTGGACCAACGACCTTCCGGCTTGCGACGACGACGCTGCCCGTGACCGCCATCGACACGAGCCCGCTGCGCTTCCTGGCATACGTCAATGCCCCGGCAGCAGCACGTCTGCACGCAACCGGGCTCGTCAACCGCATTCCGTCGTCCCAGCGGCCGGCCCGACCGACCGCCGACGACGTCAAGGCCGAGCTCCTGCGCCGGCCCGACGTCGCCGCCGTGCAGGGCGCCGCGGCAACCACCGAGGCAGTCGACCAGCGCATGGAGCAGTGCAACGAGATCCTGCTGACCACCGTCGTGATCGCCAGAGGCGCGCGTCCGCGAGCACGCCGCGCAGTTCGCTCACGGCGTCACGGTCGCGCGCGTCATCCGCGGCGGCGTCGTCGAATGAGCTATCCGCGCAATGCCCGCAGCGCATTGAGGATGACCGCGACGTCGACGACCTCTTGGAAGAGCGCGCCGGCGACCGGCTGAAGGTAACCGGCCGCCGCGACGCCCATCGCGGCGATGCTCAGCCCCATGCCGGCGAGGACGCTCTGGCGGGCGATGAACAGCGCGCGGCGCCCAGTGTGGACGGCGTCGGCGACGCGGTCGACGCGGTCGACGGTGATGACGGCGTCGGCGGTCTCGGAGGAGACCGTGGCGCCTGCGGCACCCATCGCGATGCCGAGATCGGCAATCGCCAGCGCCGGCGCGTCGTTGACGCCGTCGCCGACCATGATCACGGGGCTCAGCGCCGGGTCGTTGCGCAGCGTGCGGACGACCTCGAGCTTGTCCTCGGGCGACTGCTCGGCGTAGACGCGATCGACGCCGAGCGTGTCGCCGATCCGCTGTGCGACCGAGGCGCGGTCGCCGGACACCATCGCGACGTGGCGCACGCCCTCCCGGCGCAGGCGGTCGACGATGCTGTCGGCGTCGGGGCGCAACTCGTCGGCCATCACGATCACGCCGGCGGGGTCGCCGTCGATCCCGACGAGCACGTGGGCCTCGCCGGAGCCGCGACCGGTGGCGAGCGAGGCGCCGGCGACGGCGTCGGGGTCGTACCCCTGGGCGCGCAGGAAGGCGCGGCTGCCGACGGCGATGCGACGGCCGTCGACCGTGCCGGCGATCCCCTGCCCGGGCTCCTCGTCCACGTCGCTGGGCATCGTCAGGTCAAGCGCGGATTCCTCGGCCGCGCGGACGAGGGCCTCGCCGAGCACGTGGGCGGAGAGGCGGTCGACGGACGCGGCGAGCCGCAGGACTTCGCCTCTGGCCAGGCCGTTGAGGGTGATGATCTCTCGGACTTCCGGAGTGCCGACCGTCAAGGTGCCGGTCTTGTCGAAGAGCACGGTGCGCGCCTCGCCGAGGGTCTCGATCGCGCCGGCGCCCTTCACGATGATGCCGTTGCGCGCGGCGCGTGACAGGCCGGAGACGAGCGCGATCGGTGCGGCGAGGATAAGCGGGCACGGCGTCGCGACGACCACGACCGCCAGCGCCCGCACCGGGTCGCCGCTGAGCGCCCACGCCAGACCGGCGACCACGAGCGTGATAGGCAGGAAGATGCCGGCATAGCGGTCGGCCATCCGCACGAACGGGGCGCGCTGGGCCTGTGCCTGCTCGACGAGCCGCACAAGCGCGGCGTATGCGCTCTCGGCCGCGGGTCGGTCGGCACGCACGTCGAACGGGCCGCCGGCGTTGACGCTGCCGCTCATTACGCCCATCCCGGCGCGCAGCGTTACCGGTAGCGGCTCGCCGCTGAGCGTGCTGGTGTCGACGACGGCCTCGTCGCCGACCACGGTGCCGTCGACGGGCACGACCTCTCCCGTGCGCACGAGGACCGTGTCCCCGGTGCGGACGCGGTCGATCGGCACCTCGTCGATCCCGCCGTCGATCCGCAGCTGGGCGACGCGCGGTGCACGCTGGACCAGAAGCGTCAGCTCGCGGCGCGCGCGGCGGGATGCCGCGGCCTCAAGCGCCGCGCCGCCGGTGAACATCAGGCCGATGACCGCGCCGGCGAGTTCCTCGCCGAGCGCCAGCGCCCCGACCATCGCGACGAGCGCGATCGTGTCGACGCCGAGGTGGTGATCGACGACGATGGTGCGGCCGACCTCGAACGCGAGCTCTGCGGCAAGCAGCGCCACCGCGGCCCGCCACACCTGGTGCCCGGCGTCTCCTGCGCCGAGCGCGTGCAGCAGGAATCCCGCGGCGATCGCGACGACGGCGATTACAGCGAGGATCTGCGCGCGAGACTCGGCGAGCGTGTGCAGCGACGCGCGGATGCGCGCGCGCTGATCGGATGTCGCCGGGGACGTCACCGGTTCAGCATGACGCGCGCCTGTCGTGTCGCCATCCGTGCCAGACCGCGGTGGAGTCCGTGGAAGTCCCTTGATCGTTGGGCGGTTCACGCGCCCGGCGCTCCGCTCGCCGCGGCATGGCGGCGGACGGGCTGACGTGCCGCTTGCGGCGGCCGCCGGCGTGGCGCGGTCGGGAGCATGCGATAGGTGAAGGCGAAGACGATCGGCACGGTGAGCAGCGTGAGCATCGCCAGCATCCAGGTCGAGCGGCCGTCGGTGCCGGCGCCGATGGCGTGACCGACCGCGAGGACGTAGACGGCCAGTGTCCAGCGGTGCATCCAGCGCCAGGTCTTCGCGCCGATCCACTTGCGCGCGTAGAAGCTCAGCCCGAGGATCGCGGCCAGCCAGGCGGCGATGATCCCGGTGCCTGTCCACAGCGGCCGGTAGGAGAGGTGGAAGGGCAGCGCCACGCCGGCGAGCCCGGGTCGCAGGTAGCCGTCGGCCAGCAGCAGCCCGGCGTGCGCGACGATCAGGGCGAGCGTGACGAGGGTCGAGGCTTCGTGGAAGCGCTTGAGCTTGGCGGGCAGGCCGGGGCGGCGCAGCAGCTTGGTGGACATCGCCAGCCCGAGGGCGACGGAGATCCCCAGCAGCGCGATCGCGACGATGCCCACGGCGCGGCTGGCCAGCCAGAACACCTGCTGGGTCGGGTCGGTGGTCATGCCGCCACCAGCCCGTGCGGTGTGATCGCAAGCGCGCCAACGAGGAGCAGTTCGCCATCGTCGAGGATCAGCGCACCGCCGCCGTGGCGTTCGAGCACGCGGCGTCCGCCGTGCGGGCCGCGCAGCAGTGCGACCTTGGCGAGCGCCTCGGCCTCCACGGCGGTGCGTGCCAACGCGGTGGCCTGGATGACGCCGGTCCATGCGGGCTCGCCCGTTGATGGGTCGATGAGGTGGTGGGCGTGGCCCGCGGCGGTCTTCCAGATACGGGTGCGCAGGCCGCTGGTTGCGACGGCGCCGTCATAGAGGGTGAAGCGGTGCGCGTCGGTGTCGGTGAGCGGGTGGGCGATGTTGACCGTTCGCGGCACCCGAGCGGTGCCGCCGAGGCGGATGTCGCCGCCGGCGTCGATCGCGAACGTCGGCCGGTCGGCGAGCATCCGCGCCGCGACGTCGACGGCCAGGCCCTTGGCGCTTCCGCCGAGGTCCAGACGCGTCCCGGAGGGCAACTGCACGGTGCCGTCTTCAGGGTCGATGTCGATGCGCTCCCAGCCGCCGCGGGGCGCTCGCTCGGCGGGCCGGCGTCGCGGCGCGGTCTCCAGCGCGGCGCGCAGGTCCGCGGGCGGCTCCCCCGCGCGCGATCGCGCGTAGCCGGCCCGCTCCAGATGCGGCGTGATCGTGGGATCGACGAGCCCCTCGCTGACCTCGGCGGCGAAGATCGCCGCCTGGACGGCGTCCAACAGCGTCGATGAAACAGCGACCCGTTGGCCGGAGCGTGCGTTGAGTCGAGACAGCTCGCTGCCGGGCTCGAAGCGCGTCAGCTTGGCATGGAGGTCGTGCATCGTTCGCTGCACACGGAGCGCAGCGAGCCGAGCGGTGAACGGCTTGCCGGCGGGAGCGCCGACGAGCAGTCGAACCTGGGTGCCGAAGACGTCGAAGTGATGCTCGTGCTCTGTGAATGGCGCGCTCATGATGTGCGGGTGGTGACGGGCGCGACGGTGGGCGCCGGGTGGGCTGTACCGGTCACCGCAGGCGCGGATTGGGTGGGGGTCGCAGGCAGCGCGGCTGCGTGATTGCGGGTGGCGTCGTAGAACAGCGCCGACCAGATGAGCGCGGCCACGGCAGTCGCGGTCGCGGCGACGCTGAGGATCGTCTGCGACAGCCCGGGACGGCGCGCGCTCGCCTGGGTCCGGGTCGGGGCGGCGTGATCAGTCATAGTGCTCGCCCTCCTCGCCGTCCTCGTACTCACCGGCCGGCGACGTAGGAGCCGCAGTCGTTTGCTGCTGCACTGCCGCCGGGGCGGGTGCGGCCGAGGCTGCCTTCGGCGCTTCGGTTCGGGTGGCGATGCCGGCCAGGGAGACGGCGGCGAGGAACAGCGCGGTCACGACGGCGGCGATCTTGATGCGAGCCTTGTCGGTCATGGCTCGATCGTGGTGGGCGCCGACGAGAGCCAGGTAAGCGACGGGTCAGGAGCGTCCTTACGCGAGCGGCGGCGGCTGGCGGAGTGCGGTTGCCCGCCGCCGCGCACGCGTCAGCTGTCGTCGGAATGGCCCTCATTGTCGTCGTGGTGCTCGCGGTCGCTGCGAACGCCATCGTGGTCTGCGTCCTCGCGGCCGTCGCGCACGCTGTCGTGGTCGGAGTCGGCGCTGCGGGTTGGTGTCGGAGCAGTACTCGGCGTGGTCGGCGGGCCGTCGCGGTCAGAGTCCTCGCGATCGCGCATGCGGTCGTAGCCGCGGTCGCGGTTGGATGCTTGGGCCAGCGGCGCGGCGCTGAGCGCCAGCGCCCCGGTCGCGACGACGATCATCAGTCGTCGGGCTCAATCGGGCGCGCAAGCGCCCGGTAAGCGCCTGGTCAGAAGGCTCTTACCCGGGCGCCGGCGACGCTGAGGGCGCTTAGCATGACCCTCGAGATGCGGATCCTGGTCGTCGAAGACGAGCGCACGCTCGCCGGCTTCATCGAGCAGAGCCTCGGCGCCGAGGGCTACGCCGTGACCGTCGCCCACGACGGCGAGCACGGCGAGCTCGAGGCGCTGACCGGCGACTACGGGCTGGTGCTGCTCGACGTGATGCTGCCGGGCAAGAACGGCCTGGAGGTGCTCGACGCGATCCGCGCGCGCAAGCCCGAGCTGCCGGTGATCGTCCTGACCGCGCGCGGCGCGATCGAGCAGCAGGTCGAGGGCCTGGACCGCGGCGCCAACGACTACGTGACCAAGCCGTTCTCCTTCGAGGAGCTGCTCGCGCGGGTGCGCGCGCAGCTGCGCCAGCCGAGCCAGCGCGAGGCGTCGGTGCTGGAGGCCGGCGACATGCGGCTGGATCTGCGCACGCGGCGCGTCGAGCGCGACGGCCGCGAGGTCAAGCTCACCGCGCGCGAGTTCGAGCTGCTGGCGTACCTGGCGCGCCACCCCGACCAGGTGCTCTCGCGCGAGCAGATCCTCAACGCCGTCTGGGGCTACGACTTCGACCCCGGCACCAAGGTGCTGGAGGTCTACATCGGCTACCTGCGCCGCAAGCTCGGCGCCGGCGAGGACGGCGGGCCGATCGAGACGGTCCGCAACGTCGGCTACCGGCTGCGCGCGCCGCGTGAGCGGCGGCTCGTGCCCGGGGGCCTGCGCGCGCAGCTCGCCCTCGCGATCGCGCTGATCACCGCGCTGGCGCTCGGCCTGACCTTCCTGGCGGTCTACCGCGGCACGGGCTCGCGGCTGCGGGATCGCATCGACGAGGACCTGCGCACGCAGGTCGCCGAGTGGGAGCAGCTGCGTGCCGGCGCAGACCTCTCCACGCCGGCCGCGGTCGAGCGGACCGCGCGCCGGTTCATCGCCGCGCAGCGCTACCACCCGGCGTCGCGGATCTTCGTCATCGACGTCGCCGGCGGCACGCCGGTCACCAACCAGCCGCGGATCCTTCAGCGAGAGCTCGAGGACGACGACGAGGCCCAAGCGACCAGCGGCGCGCGGCGTGATCGACGCCGCGCCCGGTCTCGCCACCGCCGCCGTGCCCGAGGCCGGGCGCATGCGCGTCCTCACGGAACCGATCGATGACCACGCACGGCGCGTCGGGACGCTGCAGATCGCCGACCCGCTCAGCACCGTGCACGACGCCCAGGACAGCCTGCTGCGCACCTTCGCGCTCGTCGGCTCGCTGGCGCTGCTGCTGGCCGTCCTGGCCGGGATCTGGATCGCGACCGTGATCGCCCGCCCGCTGCGGCGGATGGCGCGCGTCGCCGCCGAGGTCGACGCCGGCGACCTGTCGCGGCGCGCCGGCACCAGCGGAACGCGCGGCGAGGTCGGCGTGCTCGGCGGCGCGTTCGATCGCATGCTCGATCGGCTGGAGCGCGCGTTCGCCCGCCAGCGCGACTTCGTCTCCGACGCCTCGCACGAGCTGCGCACGCCGCTCGCCGTGCTGCGCGCCCAGGTCGAGCTGCTCGACCGCGAGCACGACGAGGCGCGCCGCCACGAGGCCACCGCCACGCTGCTGCGCCGCCTCGACGAGATGGACCGGCTCGTCGGCGACATGCTCACGCTCGCCAGCGCCGAAGCGGGCCGGCTCATCGAGCCACAGCCGATCGACCTCGACGACTTCTTCGAGGACCTCCGCCGCGACCTGCCGCTGTTCGGCGAGCGCGACTTCCACCTCACCGCCGTCAGCGGCACGCTCGACGCCGATCCCGACCGGCTGACGCAGGTGCTGCGCAACCTCGTGCGCAACGCGGTGCTGCACACGACCCCTGACGACCGCATCGACGTCGCCGTCGAGCCTCGCGACGGCCACTTGGCGATCTCCGTCGCCGACACCGGACCCGGCATCGCGCCCGAGCACCTGGCGCACATCTTCGAGCGCTTCTACCGCGCCGAGGAGAGCCGCTCGCGCGACCGCGGCGGCAGCGGCCTGGGGTTGGCGATCGCCCGCGCGATCGTCGAGGCGCACGGCGGGCGCATCTGGGCCGAGTCGGTGCTCGGCGAGGGCACGACGATCAGCTTCGAGCTGCCGGGGTTCACCGCGGCGGGGAGGTAGACGGGCCCGCCCTGAGCCGGCGGCGGCCACTGCGCCCCCTACGCAGCCAGGACGCGTGTGACCGACCGGCGGGCGAGCCACCCGGGGCGGGCCGTCACAGACGGCACCTCGGGCGAAGCCGTCGAGATGCTCACGGACATCAGCACCGCGTCGTCGCCGAGTTCGTGCCGCGCGTCGGCAAGCGCCAGGCGCGGGTTCTCGTCGCCGACCTCGCCGTCGACGCACGAGGCGTACGGCGCCAGCGCGGAGGTCCAGCTCTCCAGTCGCCGGCGAGCGTCCTCCTCGCGAGCAGCCACGTCGACGAGCCACCGCTCGCCGGCGAGCGGGCTGGCGGGAGCGACAACGTGGACGTCGTTGCCGCGCACGGATTGCGCGATGTGGTTCAGCGCGGGGTCGTGGGTACCGGCACACTCGCGATCGGCGAGCAGGATCACCGGCGTCTGGCTGGGCGTGATGGTGGTGGTCGGCATCTGGAGTTTCCTTGGTGAGGGCGGCGGACTGCCGGTGTGAGTGGACGATGACCAGTGTGCGGGGCGCTCGCCAGGCACCGGTAAGCCACAGGTCAGAGCGCTCTTACGCGCAGACGTGGACTGCCCGCACGCTGCCGCGCGCCCGTAAGGACGGTCATGAGAAGGCGGTCGACGCCGCCTACCGGCGCGGTCGCCACGCCTCGTAAAGACGTTCTTGACCCGCGGCTTACCAGGCCCTCACCGATGCGAGCCCATCCTGTGCCCCATGCACAGAACCTCCGGAAGCGCTCGGGCGTCGTGATCGCCGGCGGCGGCCTGGCGGCGCAGCGCGCAGTCGAGACCTTGCGCCGCAGCGGCTTCACAAAGCCGATCCGCCTCGTCGCCGGCGAGCCACTCGCGCCCTACGACCGCCCGCCGCTCTCCAAGGAGTACCTGACCGGAACGATCGATGACGACGACCTGCGCTTCCGCCCGGACGACTGGTACGCCGAGCACGACGTCGACCTGCTCCCCGGTGCCCGCGCCACCGCGCTCGACGTCGCGGGCCGCGCGCTCGTGCTCGACTCCTGCCGGCGACTCGCGTTCTCGGAGCTGCTGATCGCCACCGGCGGCGCGGCGCGGACGCTGCCCGGCACCGAGTGCTTCGACAACGTCCACGTGTTGCGGACGATCGACGACGCCCGCCGCCTGCGCGACGCGCTCGTTCCCGGCAGCCGCCTCGCCGTGATCGGCGCCGGCTTTATCGGACAGGAGGTCGCCGCCACCGCCGCAAGCATCAGCGTCGAGGTGACGATCGTGGAAGCCGCCGAAGCGCCGCTCGCGGGGGTGCTCGGCCCGAGCCTCGGCGGCTGGTTCGCCGAGCTGCACCGCCAGGAGGGCATCGCGGTGCACGTCGCCGCGCGCATCGTGCGCCTGCACGGCACGACGGCGATCACGGCGATCGAGCTCGACGACGGCCGCCGTGTCGAGTGCGACGCCGTCGTCGTCGGCATCGGGACCAAGCCAGCGACGAGCTGGCTGCGCGGCAGCGGCCTCGACGACCGCGGCGTCCAGGTCGACGCCGCCGGCCGCACGCGAGTCCCCGGCATTTACGCGGCCGGCGACGCCAGCCGCGCATTCGACGCGCGCATCGGCGCGCACGTGCGCACCGAGCACTGGGAGGCCGCCGCCCGCCAGGGCGCGGCCGCCGCCCGCGCGATGCTCGGCCTCGACCCGCCACCGCCCGCGATCCCGAGCTTCTGGAGCGACCAGCACGGCCTGCGCATCCAATACCTCGGACACGCCCACGGCGCCGACGCCATCACGATCGACGGCGAACCGGACGCTCGCGACTTCACCGCCACCTACACCCGCAACGGCACGCCCGTCGCCGCACTGCTCGTCGGCCGCCCCCAGGCCCTCGCGCGGACCCGGCGGCAGCTCGAGCAGCCACACTCACCCCAGCGAAAGGAACGCAGCGTGACCCTCATCCCTCACGTCGACGAGTTCGCCTGCGCCGCCCACGGCGACTGCGCGCTCGCCGCCCCCGGCGTCTTCACCGTCGAGGACATCGCGATCGTCACCGGCGAAGGCACCGACGAGGCGATCCTCGCCGCCGCCCGCGCCTGCCCCGCCGGCGCGATCACGGTGATCGACAAGGACACCGGCGAGCAGGTCTACGCGTGAACCGACGGCACTGCCGGCGTCGCCGATGAGTTCACGCGACGCCGGCGGTATCCATGGCGCGTAGTCGGTCTCGGATAACCATAAGGCTCGGCGGTCGCCCCAGAGCATGCGTCTGAGGCCAGTGTCGAGTTGTGGCTACGCCGAGGCCGTCGCGTGCCAAAACCCCTGCGAAGCGTCGCAAGATGCGGAGAATATCGGCCTCGCCGCGGTCGCGCGAACCCAACAGATGCCCTGCATTCGGGCCCGATTTAGTCGGCGCGCTGCCTGGATCGCACCCAGGAGGTCGGGGGTTCGAGTCCCCCTAGCAGCGAGAAGCCACCGCGCCCCGCGAGGCGAACCCGACGAAGACCACGTTGCCGGTCATGTTGGCGACGAAGACGCGCCCGAGGCTGAGGATGCTCAGCGCGTCCACGACCCCGTCAGCACGGTGAGCACGAGCATGAGCGCCGGGAGCGGACCGTGCGCCTGGTCGACGACCAGGCGCCGGAGGGACGACCGCTCCATCGGCTCACCGCCGCCTCACGGCCTCGAGGATCCGCCGGAGCGTCTCGAGATCGTCGGCGGGGAGGTCGCTGAGCGCGGCCGGAGGCGTGGCGAGGATCTCGTCGGCCCGGCGCGCCAGGGCCTTGCCCTTGCGCGTCGCCTCGACCACCTTGGCCCGCCCGTCGGTGGGATGCGGTCTGCGGCGTGCGAGGCCCTGCGCCTCCAGGTCGGCGACGAGGACCGTCGCGTTCGGCGCCTCGATGCCCATCGCGTCGGCGAACTCGCGCATCGACATCGGCTGCCGCGCGAGGCGGCGGATCGCCCGGGCGCGGCCGAAGCTCATGTCCAGCGCGTCCGCGACCTCGCGCCGCCGCGTGTTGTCCAGCACGAGGTCGGACATCAACAGCCAGACGTCGCGGGCGTCGCTAGGCAACGAGCGCCTCCGGGTTCAGCGCGGCCGCCGTCCGGCGGGCCGACTCGGTCGCCCGCCGCGCGGTCGCCAACAGCCCGAGCACCAGCACGAGCGCGCCGCAGCCCGCGAGCGTCCACCACACCGGGTGGCCGGCCGACGACAGGTCACCCGCCGCGTGGGAACTGACGATCGCGCCGACGACGGCCACGCCGAGCGTCTGGCCGACCTGGCGCGACGTGGTCGCGATCGCCGCGGCCACTCCCGCCTGGGCGCGCGGCATCCCGGACACCGCGGTGTTCGTGATCGGCGCGTTCACGAACCCGAAGCCCAGCCCGAAGACCACATACGCCGCCAGCAGCCATGCGAGCGACGTCGTGGGCTCGAGGCCGACCAGCATCAATGAGGCCACGATCAGCCCGACGCCGGCGATCACCAGCGGGAGCCGCGGGCCGCGGCGGCCCACGATGCGCCCCGACAGCGGTGAGGCGAACACGGTCATCAACGCGAGCGGAACGGTAGCCAGACCGGCCTGCACCGGCGACAGGCCGCGCGCCTCCTGCAGGTACAGCGTGTTGAGGAACAGGAAGCCGCCGAACGCGGCGAACGCGGCCACCGAGATCACGATCGCCGACGTGAACGGGATCGAGCGGAAGAACCGCAGGTCGACCAGCGGCTCCTCCCGGCGCGGCTCGTACAGCAGCAGGCCGACGAGCGCCGCCGCCGCCACCGCGAGACAGGGCGACGACCTGCTCGATGATCCCGGCGGTCAGCGCGGCGAGCAGCACGATCACCAGCACCTGGCCGACAGGGTCGAACCGCCGTGGGCGCGGCGCCCGCGACTCGGGGATGAACCGCAGCGTCAGGGCGATCGCCGCCAGCCCGATCGGCAGGTTGATCCAGAAGATCGCCCGCCAGCCGATCGCGGAGACGACCGTGCCGCCGACGATCGGCCCGAGCGCCATCGACACGCCGAACACGGCGCCCCATACCCCGACGGCCTGCGCGCGCTCGCGCGGGTCCGTGAACGTGTTGGTGACGATCGACATCGCCACCGGGTTGAGCATCGACGCGCCCACCGCCTGCAGCACGCGCGCCGCCACCAGCAGCTCGACGGTCGGCGCCAGGCTGCACAGCACCGACGCCGCCGAGAACACGCCGAGGCCCGCCATGAACACGCCCTTGCGGCCGAGCCGGTCGCCCATCGAGCCGGAGAACATCAGCAGGCTCGCCAGCACGACCGTGTAGGCGTCGACCGTCCACTGGAGCCCCGAGATGCCGGCGCCCAGCTCACGCCCGATCGACGGCAGCGCGACGTTCACGACGGTGATGTCGAGCCCGACGATGAACAGGCTCAGCGAGCAGATCATCAGCACGCCGATCCTGCGTCCACGAGTGGATACTTCCGAGTTCATAACTATTATGAAAGCATCAGTATCCACCGGTGTCAAGGTCCGCGGCCACGGCACGTGCGCACCGCGGACGCGAAGCCGTGGCGCTAGCTGCGGCGGCGGTAGAGCCACATCGTGAGCGGCGCGAAGAGCGCGGTGAGCCCCGCGGTCGCAGCCAGCACCCACGCCACCTGGCCGATCTCCGCCCGCCCGTCCATCAGACCGCGCACCGCGGTCACGAGGTGGCTCACGGGGTTCGCGTCGGCGAACGCGCGGAGTCCGGCGGGCATCGTCTGCGGGTCGACGAAGATGTTGCTCAGGAACATGATCGGGAACAGGATCACGAAGCCGACGCTCATCACGGCGTTGGGAGTCCGCAAGACGAGCCCGAGCGCCGTCCAGGCCCACGACAGCGACACCGCGAACACGATCACGAGGGCAACGGCAGCCGCCACGCCGAGCGGCCCGCCGGCGGCGTCGTAGCCCATGATCAGGCCGAGAGCGATCACGAGGCCGGCCGCCAGCAGGTAGCGGCCGGTGTCGCCGACCAGGGCACCGACGATCGGCGCCGGCCGCCACACCGGCAGCGAGCGGAAACGGTCGAACGCGCCGGTCGCGAGGTCGCGGTTGAGCGTGACGCCGCTGTAGACGGTGACGAAGACGACGGCGAGCGCCAGCGTGCCCGGCAGCAGGAACTGCAGGTACTCCCCGGGCGATCCGGCGAGCGCGCCGCCGAACAGGTACGTGAACATGAGCGTGAAGAGGATCGGGATCCCGAGGACGTCGCCGAGCTGCTCGGGCACGTGCTTGATCTTCAGCAGCGACCGCCAGGCGAACGCGAGCGACGCCGCGAGCGCGCCGGCGGGCGCGGGGCGCGGGTCGGCGGACAGCGTGGGAACGTGGTTCATGCGATCAGCTCCTCGTCGGGCACTTCGGTCTCCGCCGGGCTGCCGGTCAGCGCGAGGAACACCTCGTCGAGGCTCGGCTGGCCGAGCGCGAAGTCGCTCACCCCGATCCCGGCGCGCGACAGCTCGCCGAGTGCTTGCGCCACGCGCTCACCGGCCTCGGGCCCACCGTTCGCGGCAGGGATCCGCGCGCTGAGCGCGGCGGGATCGCGCTCGCCGTGGACCGGCACGCCGAGCTACGTCGGCGAGCACGCGCTCGGCCTCGCCACGCCGGGCCGCGTCGAGCAGTCGGACGCGGACGCCGCCGCCGCCGACCGACGCCTTCAGCTCGCCGCGCGTGCCCTCGGCGATGACGCGGCCACGGTCGATCACCGCGATCCGGTCCGCCAGCTGGTCGGCTTCGTCGAGGTACTGCGTGGTCAGCACGACGGTCGTCCCCTGCTCGACGATCGTGCGCACGAGCTCCCACACCTGGTTGCGGCTGCGGGGGTCCAGGCCCGTGGTGGGCTCGTCGAGGAACAGCAGGTCGGGCGTCACGATCAGGCTTGCCGCGACGTCGAGCCGGCGGCGCATGCCGCCCGAGAACTGCAGCACCTGCCGCCGCCCTGCGGCCTCGAGGTCGAACGCGGCCAGCAGCTCGCGCGCGCGCACCTTCGCCCGCCGACGGGAATGGCCGAGGAGCCTTCCGAGCAGCACGAGGTTCTCGAACGCGGTGAGATCCTCGTCGACGGAGGCGAACTGCGCGGTCAGGCTCACGCGGCGACGGACGGCCGCGGCGTCGCGGACGACGTCGTGGCCGAGTACGCGCGCGGTCCCGTCGTCCGGGCGCAGCAGCGTGGCGAGGATGCGGATCGTCGTCGTCTTACCGGCGCCGTTCGGCCCGAGGAGGCCGTAGACGATCCCGCGCGGGATCGCCAGATCGACGCCGGCGAGCGCGCGTGAACGGCCAAACGCCTTAGTGAGGCCGGCGGCCTCGACGGCAAGCTCTGGGGGCGCTGAAATCGGCATGCATCCGACCTTACACGTAATCTGTCCATATGGACAGCTCAAGTGGACAGTCCAGCGGGCCAAATCGGTCAGCCGGCGGACAATCTCCGGGAGAGCGGTCCGCGGGGCCGCGCAGCTCCGCGTCAGTCCCGACCCGGGAGCGGCTGATGGCCGCGGCGGCGACGCTGATCGCCGAGGTTGGATGGGGCCGGGTCACCACCCGCGCGGTCGCCGAGCGCGCGGGCCTTCCGCACGGCACCGTCAGCTACCACTTCCGGGGCAAGCAGGAGCTGCTCATCGAGGCCGCGACCCACGCGTTCCAGTCGGCGATCCCGGTGGACCGGTTCGAGTCGCTGTCGTCCGTCGAGGACCTGATCGGCGTGATCGTCGCCGAGGTCGGCGCACTCGACTCCGTACTGTCGCGGCTGATGTTCGAGGCCATGAGCGAGGCCGAGCGCGACCCGGCGCTCCGCCAGCGGATGGGCGCGCTCCTCGGCGAGTACCGGCAGCTGATGGTCGCCACCGTGCACGCCGACCAGGTGCGCGGGGCCGTGATCGACGGCGTGCCGCCGGAGGCGATCGCCACGCTCATCGGAGCGGTCGGCGACGGCCTGGCGCTGCACGCGCTGCTCGACCCCGGGCTGGACGTCACCGCCGCCGTCGAGGCGCTGCGCGCGCTGCTCGCGCCGCGCCGCCGGAGCGAACACGGAGAGGGCAGAAGCTAGAGGCGGCGCGTCTTCGCCTCCGGTCAGCCAGCGAATCGAACGGCGCCCCGGGGCCTCCCGTGCGTGGGAGGCCCCGGGGTTCTCCCCCCAAGGTGATTGATTCCTCAGCCTGCGTTCCAGCCTGGGGGTGGATCGTGGAATCAATCACCCGTCGTCGGCGCCGAGGTCGACGACGGGGTTGATGAGCCCGTTCACGGTGTCCTCGAGCGTGACCCGGTCATCGCCGGCGAGCGTCTGGATGCGCAGCGTGTCGAGTGCCGGCTCACTGCCGACCACTCGGGTCTGCGCGGCCAGTCCGCGCACCTGCACCTGGGTGTCGGCCCGCCGCAGCTGCACGGAGTCGGACCCGTCGGTGCCGTTGACGATCACGTTGTCGGCTGCCGCGTCGCCGCTGCCGTCGAACCCGGCGAGGTTGATGTCGACCGTCTTGAGCACCGTGCCGGTGACGTCGTTCACCGTGACGTTGTCGGCACCGCCCAGCGTCGCGACCTTGACGGCCTCGACGCCGTCGAAGTCCTGCGAGACCGCGGCGACGTTGCGGGTGAGCCGGCCACGGGAGCCGTTCGCCGACACGTCGATGTTCTCGCCGATGTTGGACCCGTGGAAGTCGAGGGTGTCGCTGCCGCCCTCGCCCTCGATGACGTCGCTGCCGTCACCGGGATCCCACTGGAACGTGTCGGAACCCGAGCCGAGCGACGCGTCGTCGGCGCCGATGTTGCCGTCCACGAGGTCGTTGCCGCTCCCGCCGAGCAGGTGCTCGGCGAAATTGGTGCCGCGGACCGTGTCGTCGCCCGACCCGCCGTCGAGCGTGAGCTCGGTCGGCGTCAGCGGGCCGTTGATGCCGGCGATCGTGTCGGGCCCGCCGAGGCTCTGGACCGAAAAGGTCTCGGTCGCGGCCCCGAACAACGCGCCGGTGGTGACCGCCACGACCTTGTCGGGGAACGGCGCGACCGTGATCGTGTCGGCCGCGTTGGTGCCCTTGTAGACCGCGTTGTCGACGCCGGTGCCGCCGACCGCGTTGACGGTGACCGGCCCCTCGAGGCCGACGCCGCCGGTGATCGTGTCGTCGCCCCCACGGGCGTCGATCGTGACCGCGTCGGCGGCCTCGCCGCCGGTCACGTGCGTCTCGGCCGCGAGGCCGTCGACGGTGATGCCGCCGGCGGGTGAGCTCGCGGTGATGTCGTCCGCTTCCTCGGTGCCGATCGCGTTGACCACGTCGGCCGCGCCGTCGCCCTGGCCGTCGAAGCCCGCCAGGTTGACGTTCGCGGCCTTGAGGTCGGTGCCCCCGAGGTCGTTGACGTTGACCACGTCGGCGCCACCGAGCATCGCGAGGTCGACGCGCTCGATGCCGTCCAGGTCCTGCGTGACCGCGGCGACGTTGCGGAACAGCCGCACGCGGTCGCCGTTCGCGGTCACGTCGACCGTCTCGCCGACGTTGGACCCGTGGAAGTCGAGGATGTCGTTGCCGCCCTCGCCCTCGACGACGTCGCTGCCGTCGCCCGGATCCCACTCGGCGGTGTCGTTGCCGGTGCCGAGGTGGATCGTGTCGGCGCCGATGTTGCCGTCGACGAAGTCGTTGCCTCCGTCGCCGTTGAGCACGTTGGCGCCGTTGTCGCCGATCAGCCGGTCGGCACCGCTCCCGCCGTTGACGGTGACCGGCTCGCCGTCCACCACGCCGTTGGGCCCGATCCGCACCTCGTCGTCGCCGCCGCCGGCGTTCACGACCACCGCCGAGAACTGCGCACGGTCGAACGTGAAGTCGATCGTGCCGTCCTCGCCGACGTCGACCACGAGCTGGGTCGGTGACACGGATTGCACGGCGAGCTTGTCGCTTGCCGAGTTGCCGGTGAGCGTCAGGGTGTCGTCCTGGATCCGGCTCGTGTAGGAGGCCGCGGCCTGGTCGGCACCGACGCCGAGCAGCGCCGCGGCGAGCGTGCCGGCGATGACCGCCTTGCGCGCCGGCGATGTTCGCGCCAGCGAACTCGCAAGGCGAAGCTTGCTTTGCCCGCTCACTGGGCACCCCAGAAGACCGGGTCCTTCGTGACGTCCCCGTCGAAGCGCACGCGCTCGAACGCGGTGCCCTTGGGGAGCAGGATCGGCGCGCAGCCGGTGAAGCTGTCGCCGGGCTTGAGCTTCGCGTCGCTCGACTCCGGGCACGGCTTGAACGTGCCGTTGAGGACGATCAGCGTCAGCGGCTTGTACTCGTTGCCCTTGCGGTCCTCGATCGACGGCTCCATCAGGTGCCGCGTGAGCGCGAACGAGCCGAGGTTCTGGAACTTCGCGTCGACGTAGTACGGGACCGACTTCTTCTGCTTGGCGTCGAGATCGAAGTCCTTGAAGTCCGCGATGCTGCCCTTGCGGACCTTCAGGACACTCACCGCGACCTTCGTGGGCTTGGTGTTCTTCGCGCCGTAGTCGACGTAGTCGGTGACCGCACGCTGACCAAGCGCCAGCGTCTTGCCGGCGGAGTCCGCCGGGGCGGCGCCGCCGTCTTGGACGACCGCCGTCGCCGGCGGCGTCCCGCCGCCGGAGCTGCTGTCGCTGCCACACGAGGCCATCACGACCGCGAGCGCCAGCACGGCAGCAAGCGAGATCCATCTCGTCATGCGTGAACCTCCTCGGTTCAGGTCAGGGGGGAGGGGTGGGGAGGGCAGACGTGGTCGGCCTTCGGCGCGCTCGGACCGCGCGAGCAGCGCCGTGGCCGCCAGCAAGCTGGTGGGCGATTCCATTCGGTTGTTCCTTCTGCCGCCCGGGGGGAGGACCGGGCCTGCGCTTTCTGGGGGACGGGGCGGCGCACGTGGGGTGGGGAGCGGTGCGCCGCAGTCCGCATGGTGGCCCAACGGGGGCGTTGTGCGCAACGGTAGAGTTTTGTCCCGCCGACCCGAGGGTTATCGCGGGACGACCATGGCCCTAGAGGCAGCGACGACAGCGGACCGGCTCCTCGAGCGCGAACGTGAGCTCGAAGCCATCCGCAGTGCGCTGACGCATTCCACCCAGGGAAGCGGCGCCTTGCTGATGATCGACGGGCCCGCCGGGGTCGGCAAGACCGCGTTGCTCGACGCCGCCAACGAGGGCGCCGGCGACGCGGACCTGCTCGTGCTTCGCGCGCGCGGCGCCGAGCTCGAGCGCGCGTTCGGCCTGGGCATCGTGCGCCAGCTGTTCGACGAGGTGCTCAGGAGCGGCCGCTTCGACCCCGAAACGCTGTTCACCGGCGCAGCGCGGCCCGCCGCCCCGCTGCTCGCGGTCGAGCTGGAGGGCGGCAGCGCCGGGACGTCGCCGGACGACCCCTTCGCGGCGCGGCACGCGCTCTACTGGCTGCTCGCGAACCTCGCCGCGCAGCGTCCGCTGGCCGTGCTCGTCGACGACGCGCACTGGGCCGACGGCATGTCGCTCGGCGTGCTCGCGCACATCGCCAACCGGCTCGAGGGCATCCCCGTCGCGCTGCTGGTCGCGTGCCGTTCGGAGGAGTACCTGCCGCCCCTCGATGTCCTGCGCCGGCAGGCCGACGCGCACGGCACGCTGCTGCACGTGCCGCCGCTCGGGGCCGCGGCCGCCGCCGCCGTCGTCCGCTCGTTCGCGCCCGCCGCCGACGACGCGCTGTGCCGCGAGGCCCACGTCGCCACGGGCGGCAACCCGTTCCTGCTCGCCGAGCTGGCGCGTGCGATGGTCAGCAAGAGGCACAGCTCGCTGACGGAGCAGAGCCCCGACCGCGTGACGCGCGAGATCGCGGCCCGGCTCGAGCGGCTGCCCGAGCCTGCCGGCGAGCTGGCCCGCGCAGCCGCGGTGCTCGGCAGCGGCGCGCCGCTGCACCAGGCGGCGGAGCTCGCCGGGATCGATGCGGACGCGGCGACGGCGGCCGCCGACGCGCTGGTCGCGGGCGGGATCCTGCGCAGCGTCCATCCGCTCGAGTTCCTGCACCCGTTGATCGGCGCCGGCGTCTACGCCGGCCTCGGCCCGGCCGCCGCATCGCGCAGCCACGCGCGCGCCGCACGGATGCTCGACGCCGAGGGCGCCTCGCCCGAGCGCGTCGCGGCGCAGCTGCTGCGCTGCCAGCCCACCGGCGACGACTGGGCGTTCGCCCGGCTCGTCGCCGCCGCCGCGCAGGCCTTCGAACGCAGTGCGGCCGACGCCGTCGCGACCTACCTGCAACGCGCGCTCGACGAGCCTGCGCCCGCCGACCGGCGCAGCGAGATCCAGCTCGACCTCGGCTCAGCGCTCGTCCACGCGGACCCCTTCACCGCCGTCCGGCACGTGCGCGAGGCACTGGCCGGCGATCTGGACCTCGAGCAGCGCTTCCGCGCGACGATGCTGCTCTCCGGCGTGCTCGGCCAGATCGGCGACGCGCCCGACGCCGCCGACGTGCTCGAGCAGCAGTTCGACGCGTTCGTCGACCGCCCCGACCTGCGCGGGCAGACCGAGGCCGCACTGGCCAACATCACGCGCATCGACCCCGCGACGCGCCACCGCGCAGCGGCCGCGATCCAGCGGATGCGCCGCCGGGTCGACGCGGGCGTGGAGCGCGAACCGGCCGTGCTCGGCACGATCGCCGCGGAGATGGCCATGGCCGGCGAGCCGGGGAGCCGGCTGGGGGAGATCGCCGAGCATGCGGTCGTCGGGATCGACGCGAGCGTCACGTCCGCGCAGGGGTGGTCCTGGTACAACGCGCTCCGCGCGATGGTCGTCGCCGGGCGCTACGAGGCGGCGCTGCGCAACTCGGCGCTCGCGCTCGAGCGCAAGCGCGAGCGCGGCGCCGTGCTCGACGTCGGCGGCGTGCTGACGTTCCGGTGCGAGCTGTACCTGCACGCCGGCGACCTCGCCAGCGCCGAGGTCGACGCCCGCACGCTGAACGAGATCTCGGACGTGTGCGGGTGGCCGTTGGGCGCCGGCTTCGCAGCGGCGTGGCTGGGCGAGGTGCTGGTCGACCGCGGCGAGCTCGACGAGGCCGAACGCGTGCTGACCGACAGCCCGTTCGCCGCCACTCCACGCGAGGTCCCGCAGGTCTATCCGTACACCTGGGTGCTGCAGGCTCGCGGGCGGCTGCGGCTCGCGCAGCACCGGCCGCAGGAGGCGATCGAGGATCTCGGCGAGGCCGGGCGGCGCCACGAGGCGATCGGCCAGATCAGCCCGACCGTCGCGCCGTGGCGCTCGCTGCTCGCCTGCGCGCTGCTCGATCTCGACCGGCGCGCGGAGGCCGAGCGGCTCGTGGCCGAGGAGCTGGATCGCGCCCAGCGGGCCGGCGCGCCGCGGGCGACCGGAATCGCCCTGCGCACCGCGGCGCGGCTGGGCGACGAGATCCCGCGGCTGCGCGAGGCAGTGAACGTGCTGCGGGCCTCCGAGGCGCGGCTCGAGCGCGCCCGCGCGCACACCGACCTCGGATCTGCGCTCCATCGCGCGGGCCACACCGAGGACGCGCGCACGTCGCTGCGCTGCGCGGTCGACCTCGCGCACCGGTGCGGCGCCAACGCGCTCGAGGACCATGCGCTCGCCGAGCTGCGGGCGACCGGCGCGCGGCCGCGCCGGCGTGTGACGACGGGCATCGGTGCGCTCACGCCGAGCGAGCGCCGGATCGCCGAGCTGGCCGCGGCTGGACAGCAGAACCGCGAGATCGCCGAGGCGCTGTTCGTGACCATGGCGACGGTCGAGTTCCACCTGCGCAACGCGTACCGCAAGCTGGGGATCAGCTCGCGGACGCAGCTCGCCGCGGCCCTGCGCTAGCCGATCACGCAGCCCATGACCGCGAGCACGACGGCCAACGCACCGATGCCGGCGGGCAGACGACGCTCGGCCCGCAGGCCGCTGTAGGCGGCGCCCATGCCCAGCACGATGGGCAGGCCGCTCCAGAAGACGGCGCACGTGACGAGCGCGAGCCCGGCCAGGATCCAGGCGGCGCGAGCGGGGTTCGCGATGCCGGGCAGCACGCGGGCGAACAGCACAGCCGCGACGATGACGCACACGCCGACGGTGACCGCGTAGGCCGCAGCGCCGCCGTTCTCGTCGCTGCCGTCGAAGTTCGCGAACGCCAGGGCGCCGATCGTGATGAGCACGGCCAGCCCGCCGGCCAGCCGCTCGTCCTGCATGCGATGAAGCGTGATGGTGGTCATGGCGGCGACGGTACGGCGGCGGCGAGCGCCCGTCGTCGCCCGATCTGCTGATTTTTCGTCTCATCCCTTTGGCCGAAGACGCACCGCTTTCATGGGTGTACGGTCGCGGGCATGACGCGACGCAGGCTCATCGACGTCGGGCTTCCGCTCGTGCTCGCGTTGGTGGCCGGGATCGAGATGGTCACGAGCAGCGACATCCACGCGCCCTGGCCGGCCCAGGTGCTGTTCGCGCTCGGGCCCACGCTCCCGCTCGTGTGGCGCCGTCGCGCGCCGCTCATCGTGCTCGTCCTCGTGATGGCGTCGATCGCCATCGCCGATGCGACCTACGACATCGCCAACAACGCGAGCTCGCCGTTCGCCGGGCTGCTCGTCGCCGCGTATGCGGCCGGCGCCTACACGAGCCGCCGGGACGGCTGGATCGGCGGCGGGATCATCGGCGCGATGACGCTCGCGATGGCGATCTCCAACGGGGAGGACGTCATCGGCGACGCGCTGTTCATCGGCGGCATCCTGTTCGCCGTCTGGGGCGCGGCGATGCTCGTGCGTAGCCGCCAGGAACTCGCCGGCTCGCTCGCTGCCCGCACGATCGAGCTCGAACACGAGCGCGAGGAGAACGCCAAGCTCGCTGTCGCCGAAGAGCGGGCGCGGATCGCGCGCGAGCTCCACGACGTGGTGGCGCACAACCTCGCGATGATGATCATGCAGGCAGGTGGCGAGCGCCGCGCGATCGGCGACGAGCGGCCCGAGACGACCGCCGTCCTGGAGACGATCGAGGACACCGGCCGCGCGGCGATGGGTGAGATGCGGCGCCTGCTCGGCATGCTGCGCAGTCCCGACGACGATCTCGCGCTCGCGCCGCAGCCCAGCCTGCGATATCTCGACGACCTCGTCGCGCAGGTCCGGGAGGCGGGCATGCCCGTCGACCTGCGGATCGAGGGAGAGCCGCGGCCGATCGCGCCGGGCATCGACCTCTCGGCCTATCGGATCGTGCAGGAGGCGCTCACCAACGCGCTCAAGCACGCCGGCCCGGCGCAGGCCCGCGTGACCGTGCGGTACCGCAAGCACGAGCTCGACATCGAGATCACCGACGACGGAGCCGGCGCCACGAACGGCGGCCCGGGCGGGCATGGGTTGGTCGGCATGCGCGAGCGCGTCGCCCTGTTCGGCGGCAACCTCGCGGCGGGTCAGTGCCTCGACGGCGGCTACGCGGTGCACGCGCGGCTCCCGCTCGAAGGCGGCGCGAGATGATCGGCGTCCTTCTCGCCGACGACCAGGCGCTCGTACGCGGGGGACTGCGCAAGATCGTCGACACCGAGCCGGACATGACCGTGGTCGCCGAGGCGCAGGACGGCGCGGAGGCCGTCGCGCTCGCCGGCACGAGCCGGCCAGACGTCGCCGTCCTGGACATCCGGATGCCGCAGATGGACGGCATCGAGGCGACGCGACGGATCGTCGCGTCGCTGGGCGACGACGTGCGCGTTCTCGTGCTGACCACATTCGGCCTGGACAGTTATGTCTTCGACGCGCTCCGCGCGGGCGCGAGCGGCTTCATGCTCAAGGACGCCCGGCCGGAGGAGCTGCTCAACGCGATCCGGGTCATCGCGGGCGGCTCGGCGCTGCTCGCGCCGGCGGCGACCCAAGCAGTCATCGCCGCGTTCGCCCGTCGCTCCGCGTCGGCGAGCCCGACCAGCTCCCCGCGACTCGACGAGCTGACCGAACGCGAGCGCGAGGTTCTCCTCCTGCTCACGCGTGGGCGCTCCAACGCGGAGATCGCGGCCGATCTCGTCGTCAGTGACGCAACGGTGAAGACGCACGTCGCGCATGTCCTCATGAAGCTCGGCGTGCGCGACCGTGTGCAGGCGGTGATCTTCGCCTACGAGGCCGGGCTCGTCGCACCGGGCGACGCGACCGCGTGACGAGCAGGAATCGAGAAACGCCGGCCGCGGGCCGTGCCTAGCATGCAAGGACGATGAGCCTGGACATGAGCACGGACACGCAGACACACGCCGCCGACACCCACGACCTGATCCGCGTGCACGGCGCGCGCGTGAACAACCTCAAGGACGTCAGCGTCGAGATCCCGAAGCGGCGGCTGACCGTGTTCACCGGCGTCTCGGGCTCGGGCAAGAGCTCGCTCGTGTTCGGCACGATCGCCGCGGAGTCGCAGCGGCTGATCAACGAGACCTACAGCGCGTTCGTGCAGGGCTTCATGCCGACGCTGGCGCGGCCCGACGTCGACGTGCTGGACGGGATCACGACGGCGATCAGCGTCGACCAGGAGCGGATGGGGTCCAATCCGCGCTCGACGGTCGGCACCGCGACCGACGCCGACGCGATGCTGCGCATCCTGTTCAGCCGGCTCGCGCAGCCCCACATCGGCTCGCCCGGCGCGTACTCCTTCAACGTCGCGTCCGTCCACGGGAGCGGCGGGATCACGGTCGAGCGCGGCGACAAGACGATCACCAAGAGCGCGAGCTTCAGCCGCACCGGCGGCATGTGCCCGCGCTGTGAGGGCCGCGGCTCGGTCAGCGACTTCGACCTGTCCGCGCTCTACGACGACAGCAAGTCGCTCAACGAGGGGGCGCTGACGATCCCCGGCTACAGCATGGAGGGCTGGTACGGCCGGATCTTCCGCGGCTGCGGCTACTTCGACCCGGACAAGCCGATCAAGAAGTACAACAAGCGGGAGCTCCACGACCTGCTCTACCGGGAGCCGACCAAGATCAAGGTCGAGGGGATCAACCTGACCTACGCGGGCCTGATCCCGGCGATCCAGAAGTCGATGCTGGCCAAGGACGTCGAAGCGATGCAGCCGCACGTCCGCGCCTTCGTGGAGCGGGCGGTCGTGTTCACCACCTGCCCGGAGTGCGACGGCACCCGGCTCAGCGAGGCGGCCCGCTCGTCGAAGATCGCCGGCGTCAGCATCGCCGACGTCTCCGCGATGCAGATCTCGGACCTCGCCGAGTGGGTCCGCGGGCTCGACGAGCCGTCCGTGGCGCCGCTGCTCGAGGCGCTGCGGGACACGCTGGACTCGTTCGTGGAGATCGGGCTGGGCTACCTCTCGCTCAACCGGCCGTCGGGCACGCTGTCGGGCGGCGAGGCGCAGCGCACCAAGATGATCCGCCACCTCGGCTCCTCGCTCACCGACGTCACCTACGTCTTCGACGAGCCCACGATCGGCATGCATCCGCACGACATCGAGCGGATGAACGGCCTGCTGCTGCAGCTGCGCGACAAGGGCAACACGGTGCTCGTCGTGGAGCACAAGCCGGAGGCGATCGCGATCGCCGACCATGTCGTCGACCTCGGCCCGGGCGCCGGCAGCGGCGGTGGCGAGGTGGTGTTCGAGGGCACCGTCGAGGAGCTGCGGGCGAGCGACACGATCACCGGCCGTCACCTGGACGACCGCGCCGCGCTGAAGCCGTCGGTGCGGACGCCCTCCGGCGCGCTGGAGGTGCGCGGCGCGAGCACCAACAACCTGCGCGACGTCGACGTCGACATCCCGCTCGGCGCACTGGTCGTGCTGACCGGCGTCGCGGGCTCGGGGAAGAGCTCGCTGATCAACGGCTCGGTCGCCGGCCGGGACGGAGTGGTGGTGGTCGACCAGGGCGCCATCCGCGGCTCGCGCCGGAGCAACCCGGCGACCTACACGGGCCTGCTCGACCCGATCCGCAAGGCGTTCGCGAAGGCCAACGGCGTCAAGCCGGCGCTGTTCAGCGCCAACTCCGAGGGCGCCTGCCCCAACTGCAACGGCGCGGGCGTCGTCTACACCGACCTGGGCATCATGGCGGGCACCGCCGCCACCTGCGAGGAGTGCGAGGGGAAGCGGTTCGACGCCTCGGTGCTCGAGTACGCGTTCGGCGGCAGGGACATCAGCGAGGTGCTCGCGATGTCGGTCGCCGAGGCCGAGGCGTTCTTCGCCGACGGCGACGCGAAGCTGCCGGCCGCGCACAAGATCCTCGTCCGGCTGGCCGCCGTCGGGCTCGGCTATCTCACGATCGGGCAGCCGCTGACCACGCTGTCCGGGGGTGAGCGCCAGCGGCTCAAGCTGGCCACGCACATGGGGACACCGTCCCACCCACCCGGCGTCTACGTCCTCGACGAGCCGACCAGCGGCCTGCACCTCGCCGACGTCGAGCAGCTGCTCGGCCTGCTCGACGACCTGGTCGACTCCGGCAAGTCGGTCATCGTCATCGAGCACCACCAGGCGGTCATGGCGCACGCGGACTGGATCATCGATCTCGGCCCCGGCGCCGGCCAGGACGGCGGCACGATCGTGTTCGAAGGCCCGCCCGCCGACCTCGTCGCCGGGCGCTCCACGCTCACCGGCGAGCACCTCGCCGAGTACGTCGGCCTAGCTCGTCGAACTCCTCCGCGTGGCCCTGGCCGGTGCGGGGCTTGGAGCCGAAGCCGCGCTGCAGGCTCACGCCCGGCGGCGGCCCGCCGGGCTGCGGGTCGCCGGCGCGGCCGCGCTGCGTCGGGCGGTCGCGGTCGCGGCTCGGCTGGACGCGTTTGGGCTCGCCGCGCTGCTTCGGGAAGTGGGGCGGCCACGGCGCGTCGCCGAGCCCGCCCTCCTCGTCGCGGCGCGCGAGGTCGTGCAGCTGGTCGAGCGAGCCGGCCGCGAGGTCGATGTCGGCGGCCGGGTCGCCGACCGTGCGCAGGCGCTCGGGCACGGTGTCGATCCGGAGATCGCCGGGCTCGACGTCGGGCACCTCGTCCCACTCGAGCGCGCACGACACGCGCGCGTCGGGTGTCGGGCGCACCGAGTAGCCGGACGCCACCGTCCGGTCGCGCGCGTTCTGGTTGTAGTCCACGAACACGCCGTGGCGCTCCTCCTTCCACCACTTGCTCGTCGCCAGGTCGGGCGCGCGGCGCTCGACCTCGCGCGCCAGCGCCAGCGCGGCGCGCCGCACCTCGAGGTGCTCCCACAGCGGCTCGATCCGCACGTTGACGTGGATGCCCTTGGAGCCGGAAGTCTTCGGATAGCCGCGCAGCCCGTGCTCGGCCAGCACGTCGCGCACCACCATCGCCGTGCGCCGCACGGCGTCCCAGCCGATGCCCGGCGTCGGGTCGAGGTCGACGCGCAGCTCGTCGGGATGATCGAGGTCGCCGCGCCGCGCCGGCCACGGGTTGAAGTCGATGACGCCGAGGTTGACCGCCCAGACCAGGTGCGCCTCGTCGTTCGCCACGAGCTCCTCGGCGGTGCGGCCGGAAGGGAACGCGACGGTCGCCGTCTGCAGCCACTCGGGCACGTGCTGCGGCACGCGCTTCTGCCAGATCGGCTCCTCCATGATCCCGTTGACGAAGCGCTTCAGCACCGTCGGGCGCTCGCGCACGTGGATCAGCACGGCGTCGGCGACCGTGAGGTAGTACTCGACGACGTCGAGCTTCGTCCACCCGGGCTTGGGGAAGTAGACCTTCGCCGGGTTGGAGAGCCGGACCTCGCGACCGGCCGCCTCGATCATCGTGTACTCGCTCTTGGCCACCTGGCGTGAGCGTAGCCAGACTGTGCCGGGTGACCTCTGCCGCGACGCGCCACCGCACCTGGATCGACTGGTGCGTCGTGGTCGGCATCTCGGTCGGCGCGGGCTGGGTGCTGGGGCAGATCGGCGTCCCGTCCGGCTACCTGTTCGCGGCGCTGCTGACGGGCCTCGGCTTCGCTCTGCTGGCCCCGGGGCGGCTCGAGCTCCCCGCGTTCGGCTTCCAGGTCGGCCAGGCGGTGACCGGCGTCGCCCTCGGGACGTTCCTGCAGGCGGACGTGCTGACCGGGCTGGGCACGCGCTGGATCCCGGTGATCCTCGTGAGCGTCGCGACGCTGGCAGTGACGATCGGCGCCGGGATCGTGCTCGCGCGCGTCTCCAGCCTCGATCGGCCGACCGCGTCGCTGGGCATGGTGGCGGGCGGCGCGTCCGGGATCGTCGCGATGGCGGGCGACCTCGGGGCCGACGACCGGCTCGTCGCGTTCATGCAGTACCTCCGCGTGCTGATCATCACGCTGCTGACGCCGCTGCTCGTGCCGGTCGTGTTCGGCCTGCACGCGCAGGGCCTGGAGCAGGACGGCGGGCCGCTGCTCGGCACCGCCGAGGGCTGGGTGCTGGCGGTCGGCGCATCGGTGATCGGGAGCGTCGTGGCGCGGCCGCTGCGGATCCCGGCGCCGACGCTGCTCGGCCCGCTGCTGCTCACCTCCGTGCTGGTCCTGTCGGGCGCGATCGGGGACACGCAGGTCCCCGAGCTCGCGCGCGAGGTCGCGTTCGCGCTGATCGGCCTGCGTATCGGGCTCGGGTTCGACCGCGAGGCGCTCCGCCGCATCGCCGAGATGGCGTGGCTCGTGGTGATCGCGATCGCCGCGCTCCTCGCCGCCTGCTTCGTGCTCGGCTGGCTGCTCGAGCTCACGGCCGGCGTGACGCTGCTCGACGGCTATCTCGCCACCACGCCGGGCGGGCTCTATGCGGTGCTGCCGATCGCCTACGGGAGCGGCGCCGACACCACGTTCGTGCTCGCCGTCCAGGGCCTGCGGCTGCTCGGGATGATCATCGCCGCCCCCGCCGTCGTGCGGCTCCTTCTCCGTGCCCGCTGAGCTGACCGGCCGCTGGACCGTCGAGCGCCGGGTGCTCGACCGCCTCACCGGGACCACGGGCCAGTTCGCGGGTGTCGCCACGTTCACGCTGGACGGCCGCTGGAGCGAGGAGGGCACGCTGGAGCTCGGCGCCTACCGCGGCCCCGCGCGGCGGGAGCTGCGCATCGGCGACGGAATGGTCTGGTTCGACGACGGCCGCCCGTTCCACCCGTTCGACCTCACGGGGCCGGTCGAGCACCGCTGCGGCGAGGACCACTACGCAGGCGAGTACCGCCTGCGCGGGGATGTGCTCGAGGTGGTCTGGCTCGTGACAGGACCGCACAAGGATCAGCGCATAGAGAGCGTGTACCGGCGCATCGGTTGACATCTCTCGGCCGTTCGCTACAGTGACTATAAGTTTCTAGTTGCTGTACTAAGGAGGTATCCCGTGCGTCTCGCTTTCGCCGCCATCGTGGGGGCCATGCTCCCCGCCGTGCTCGACCAGACGATCCTCGCCACCGCGCTGCCGACGATCGCCGCCGACTTCGGCCACATCACCGACCTGTCGTGGGTCGTCACCGCGTACGTCGTCGCCGCCACCGCGTCGACGCCGCTGTGGGGCAAGCTCGGCGACCGCCACGGCCGCAAGCGGCTGCTCGAGATCGCGCTCGCCGGCTTCATCGCCACGTCGGCGCTGTGCGGCTTCGCCGGCGATCTGACGCAGCTCGTCGTCATGCGGGCCGTCCAGGGCATCGCGGCGGGCGGGCTGATGACGCTCGCGATGGCCTCGATCGGCGATCTCGTCTCGCCGCGCGAGCGCGGTCGCTACCAGGGCTACATCGCCGCGACGTTCGCCGCCGCGACGGTGCTCGGCCCGCTCGTCGGCGGCCTGCTCGTGCAGGGCCCCGGCTGGCGCTGGGTGTTCTACGTCAACCTCCCGCTCGGGATCGCCGCGCTGGCCGGCCTGCGGTTGCGGCTGCCGGCCGGGACCGACGAGCGCCCGGCCCGTCCGCTCGACGTCAGCGGCGCCGCACTGCTCGCCGGCGCCACGGCGACGTTCATGCTCGCGTGCGTCTGGGGCGGGGCGCGCTACGCCTGGGACTCGCTCGCGATCCTGGCGCTGATCGGCGCCACGGTGCTGCTCGGCGGCGCGCTCGTCGCCCGCGAGCGCCGCGCCCAGGACCCGATCGTGCCGTTCGCGCTGCTGCGCACGCGCTCGGTCGCCGTCGCCAGCACCGCGCTGTTCCTCGGCACCGCCGCGCTGTTCTCGGTGACGGTGTTCGTGCCGCTGTTCCTGCAGACGGCCACGGGCGCGACCCCGACCGAGGCCGGCCTGCTGCTGGCGCCGATGATGCTGGGCACGACGCTGTCGACGATGCTGTCGGGGCGCTACATCGCCAGGACGGGGCGCTACAAGCGCTTCCCGATCGCCGGTCTCGGCCTGATGGCCGCCGCGCTGGCGCTGCTGGCGGCCGTCACCGGCAACCCCTCGCGCACGGCGACCGGCATCGGCCTCGTGGTCTTCGGTCTCGGGTTCGGCATGGTCACGCAGGTGCTGATCGTGGCCGTGCAGAACAGCGTCGACCGGCGCGAGCTGGGCGTCGCCACCGCCGCGACCGGGTTCTTCCGGGCGCTCGGCGGCGCGGTCGGAGCCGCCGCGCTGGGCGCCGTGTTCGCCGCCCACGCGGGCTCGGGCGTGCGCGCCGACATCGTCGACGCCGTCCAGCTCGTGTTCGCCGTCGCCGCGCCGCTCGCCGCCATCGCGCTGCTCGTGGTGCTGCGGCTACCGGAGCAGGCCCTGCGCAGCTAGCACCACGGCGCTCGCCAGCCTGACGGCCTGCGCGCGGCTCACGCCGCCGTCACGCACCAGCGAGCGCCAGGTCTGGAAGGCCACGGCATGCCGCGCCGCCGCGTTCAGGACGCGGCGGCGCCCGCCGCCCAGGGCCTTTCGCCGCCTGCTCCACGTACTCGTCGATGCGCCCCATGTGCGTATGCACGGACTCGACCAGCGCCCGGTCGCGGTACAGGTTGGTGAGCATCGGCTCGGTCTGCTCGTACCAGCGGTAGAGCTCGTCCAGCCCCACGGCGAGCCGCTCGGCGGGGTCCGCGATCTCGCGCCAGCGCTCGAGGTCGGGCCGCGGGTGCTCGGCGGCGAACATGCCCGAGCAGGCCGTGAACAGCTCGTCCTCGGTCAGGAAGTGGCGGTACAGCGTGTGCCGCTGCACGCCGGCGCGCTCGGCCACCGCCGACAGCGACGTCTGCGCCGGACCGACGCTCCCGTGCAGCTCCATCGCCGCCTCGGCGATGCGCCGCGCGTCGCGCGGGGCGCGTCTCCTCCATGCCCCGGGCACGGCGGCGCAGCTCGTACTTGCGCTTTTGAGCGGACATATCTGTGCAGCCCTCCCCGATGCAGACCGTCTCCACCCACACGCTCGAGCTCCTCGACATCTCCATCGAGAGCGATCCCGCCGCGCGCGTGCATCCTGCGTTCCCGATCAACAAGTACACCGGCGCCGCCGACACCGCGGTCGTCTACTTCGAGGTCGAGCCAGGCGAGTACCTGCCGACGCACACCGACAGCGCCGAGGAGATCCTCTACATCGTCAGCGGCACCGGCATCGCTCATGCCGGCGAGGAGAGCGGCCGGGTGTCGGCCGGCGACCTCGCGGTGATCCCGGCGATGGTGCCGCACGGGATCGCCAACGACGGCGACGAGACGCTGCGCGTCGTCGGCTTCTTCTGCTCGTCCGAGATCGTGTCGACGTTCGAGGAGCCGCTGCAGCCGCTCGGCGTGCGCACCGTCGAGATGGGCGCGCCGGTCCCGGCCTAAGCGCGCTTGATCTCGATGTTGAACATCGGCGTGCCCTGCGCCTGCATGAGCCGGATCCACAGCATCACGTAGCCCTCGGCGGCGCGGGCCGCCGTCAGGTCACCGATGTCGACCACCCGCTCGGCGGGCCAGCCGAGCTCGCCGAGCAACGTCCGCGCCTCGTCCTTGGCCCCCGCGTCGTCACCGGCCACGAAGATCACGTGGTCTCCCGGGAGCGACGCCGGGTCCACCATCAGCGCGGCGGTGATCGTGTTGAGCGACTTGACGACGTGGGCCGCCGGGCAGGCGCGCTGGATGCGCTCGGCCACGCTGTCGGTCGAGTCGGTGAACATGGCCGGCACGCCGCCCGAGAACTCGAGCGGGTTGGTCACGTCGATCACCAGCTTGCCGTCGAGGTGCCCCTCGCCGGCCACCACGGCGTCGACCGCGCCGCCGCCGGACGTGCAGTTGAAGACGACGTCGCCGTGCGCGATCGCGTCGGCGAACGTCACCTTGCCGTCACCGGCCGTGCGCGACCCCAGCCGCACGTCATGCCCGATCTCGGTCAGCTTGCCGGCGATCGTGCGGCCGACGGTTCCGGTGCCCAGGACTGCGATGTTCATCGCGCTCCATCCTTTTGCCGAGTCTTCGCTTTGGGTTTCCGGGCGCTTGGCCCACCACGGACAAGGCTACGGACATGAAGATCGCACGCACAGCCGCACCACTTCTCGTCGCCGCCGCTGTGGTGGCGGCGCCGGCCAGCGCCCTCGCCGCACAGTTCGAGGGCCGCATCGTCTCGGTCAACCGCGAGGCGAAGACGTTCCGCATCCACGACGCCGAGCGCGGCACCAAGCGCATCAAGGTCAACGGCGCCACCCGCTACGAGCGCGTCAACGGCCTCGCCGGCCTGCGCGCCGGCCAGCGCCGGATCGAGGTCACCGCCAAGCGCAAGAACGGCCGCTGGGTGGCCACCCTCGTCGAGCGCTCCGGCGGGGGCGGCCACCACGGCGGGAACTAGGTCCGATTCAGAATTTCGATGGCACCGCCGCGCCGGCCCCGCCTGCTGCCGAACTTCCGAATCGCGACACTAGACCGTTCGCAGCGCTTCCGTCGGGGAGAGCCGGGCCGCCCGCAGCGCCGGGTAGAGCCCGGCGATCGCCCCGATCGCCGTTGACGCCGCCAAGCCGCCCACGATCGCGGCCGGCGGCACGACCGCGTGCCAGTTCTGGCTCGCGGCATAGCCGGCCGTGACGGCCGCGCCGAGCGCGACGCCCGCGATCCCGCCGAGCGCGGCCAGCAGCAGCGACTCGGACAGGAACTGCGCGCCGACGTGACGCCTGGTCGCCCCGAGCGCCCGCCGCAGGCCGACCTCCGACCGCCGCTCCAGCACCGAGATCACCATCACGTTGGCGATCCCGACGCCGCCGACCAGCAAGGCCACCGCGCCGAGCCCGAGGAACAGCGACGTGAACGCGGTCTTGGCCGCGGCGCGCGCCTCGAGCGCGTCCGACGGCCGCGACACGTCGACCTCCTCCGGATGCTGCGGACTCGACGTCGCGCCGAGCTTGTCGCGCACGCCGGGGATCGCGTCCGGTTCCGCGCGCACGTAGATCGTCGACGCCGAGCCGTCCGCGTCGAACAGGTCCGCGGCCGCGGCGAAGCCGATCAGCGCGGCCGAGTCGAGCGAGTCCGCGAGCGTGACCGGCGCGAGGATCCCGACCACCGTGAACCAGCGGCCGCCGAGCCACACGCGCACGCCGGTGCGGTCGATGCCCAGCCGCTCGGCCGCGTCGGCGCCCAGCACGGTGACCGGAAAGCGGCCGGTCGCGGCATCGAGGAAGCGGCCCTTGGCGAGCGTGGCGCCGACCGTCGACGGCACCGACGGCTCGGCCGCCATCACCGAGATGCCGCCGGTCTCCTCCTCGGGGATCAGGTCGGTGCGCCGCACCGTGGCGTCGATCACCTTCGTCGCCGCGGTCGCCTCGACCCCGTCAACGCGCCGGATCATCGCGGCGGCGGTGTCCGGCAGATCGACGTCGTCGCCGGTGAACGACTGGCCGGGAGCGACCCGCAGCAGGTTCGTGCCGAGCCGGTCGATCTCCGCCAGCAGGTCCGCGCGCGAGGACTCGGAGATGCCGAGCACGGCGACCATCGAGGCGATCCCGATCGCGATGCCGACCGCCGACAGCACCGCACGCAGGCGCCGCGTGCGCAGGCCGATGGAGCCGGTGCGCAGGACGTCGCCGAGGGTCATGTGACCACCAGCCCGTCACGCACCTCGATCCGCCGCGGCATCGCCGCCGCGATGTCGCGGTCGTGCGTGATCACGACGATCGTCTTGCCCTCGTCGTTGAGCTCGCGCAGCAGCGCGACGATCTCCGCTCCGGACCGGCTGTCGAGGTTGCCGGTCGGCTCGTCGGCGAACACGATCGACGGCCGGCCGACCAGCGCGCGGGCGATCGCCACGCGCTGGCGCTCGCCGCCCGACAGCGTCGCCGGGTGATGGCTGAGCCGGTGGCCGAGGCCGACCCGCTCGAGCACCGCGCGGGCCCGCGCGCGCCGTTCGGCCGGAGCCACGCCCGCGTACAGCAGCCCGGTCGCGACGTTGTCGAGCGCCGGCATCCCGTCGAGCAGGAAGAACTGCTGGAACACGAACCCGATGTGGCGGGCCCGCAGCGCCGCCAGCGCGCGATCGCCGAGCCCCGCCACGTCGCGCCCCGCGACCGCCAGGGTGCCGCTCGTGGGCCGCTCGAGCGTGCCCATGATGTGCAGCAGCGTCGACTTGCCGGAGCCGGACGGCCCGACGACCGCGAGCAGCTCACCTTCGCCGACGCGCAGCGACACGCCGCGCAGCGCCTCGACGCCGCCCGGATACGCCTTGCGCACGTCCTCGAGCGCGAGCACGCTCATTGCGCGGTCACCACCGTCATGCCCTCCCGCAGCCCTTCGCCGCTGACCTCGACGTAATCGTCGGCGTACGTGCCCGTCTCGACCGGCACGATCCGGCCGCCCGGGACCTCGAGCGCGAACCCGCCGCCGGAGCGGGCGAGCAGCGCGGTGACGGGCACCGCGAGGACGTGCTTGCGCCGCTCGCGCGCGAAGCCGACATCGACCGGCGCCTGGTCGAGCCCGGTGCCGTGGGCGGCACGGCCGCGCATCGCGATCGTGACCGCGATCGTCGCGTCCGCGTCCTCGGACGCCGGCTTGTCGGCCACCTTCGCGACGTCGGCGATCCGGCCGCGCGCGCTGCGCCCGTTCGGCAGGTCGATCGTGACGTCGGCGCGGACGTGCGCGACGTCCTGGCGATCGGCCGGCACGGCGACGGTGATCTCGCGCAGCGTCGAGGTCAGCTCCCCGATCGGCGCGCCGGGAGCGACCGACTGGCCGACCGTGGCACGCGTCTCGCCGATCCGCGCCGGGCCGGGCCGGAACACGACCTCGCCGCGCGTGAGCGTGCCGTCCTCGGTCATGTCGCGGGCGTCCTGGAAGCGCTCGACGGCGGCCGCGGTCGCCCACGTCCAGTCGTCGTCGATCGTCATGTCGTGGTCGGGGTCGTAGCCGAGCGCGCGCAGGTTGCGCTCGAGCTGCCGCACGTCCTCGCCGTCGCTCATGCTCGGGCCGAAGTCGCGCCACGCGGGCAGCGAGCCATAGAACAGCCAGGCCGCCGCCGCGTCGTCGACGTCGTACAGCGACTGCCCGCGCCGGACGACTGCGCCCAGGTCGCGCAGGCGGGTGATCGTGCCGGTCGTGCCGGCCACGAGCGTGAACGCGTCGGCGTAGCCGAGCGTGCCCTGGACGGTGTCGCGATCGACGAGATCGCGGCGCTCGACGGTCGCCGTGGACGTGTCGTGCGTGGCCGCGCGCGCCGGCGCCGGGTCGCCGCCGGTGGCGAGCATGAGGATGGTCACACCGGCCACGGCGGCCACCGCGACCGCGGCTATCGCGCGCTTCACGGCGATGACTCCTCGTGCGTCGTCGGGCCGTCACCGTCGCCGCCGCCGGGCCGCTTGGGCATCGTGCTCTCGCAGGCCTTCTGCGCGTCCTTGAACTTCGCGCTCTCCGGGTCGATGCCGCTCCCGCGGCCGAGCTTGACCCGGGCCCCGCCGTCCGGCGCCGAACGTCGGGTCCGGGAAGTCGATGCCGTGCTCGCGCATGCAGCGCGCGTTGGCGAGCGCCGCCTCGCGGAACTGCTTCTGCTCCTCCTCCGACATCTCCGGCGGCTTGACCGCCTCGAGGTACTTGCGGCAGGCCTTGTCGGCCTTGTCCATCTTGCTCGGCGCCACGTCGCCGCCCTTGGGGCCGGTCATCGTGATGCCGCCGTCCCGGATCTTGGGGTCAGGCATGTCGACGCCGTTCTCGCGCATGCAGCGCGCGTACTTGAGCGCGGCGTCCTGCATCTTGGTCTCGCGGTCGGCCGCCGAGTCGCCGTCGGTCGACGGATCAGCGCCGCAGGCGGCGATGGCCAGTGTCAGCCAGCGCCGCGATGAGGATGTGGATTCGCATGCCCCGTATGGAGCCGCGGCGGGATGAGAAGCGGTTCCGCGTCAGATAGGAATCGGATGAGAGACCGGCAGCGCCAGCCGCAGCAGTGCGCCGCCGCCCTCGGCCTCCTCCGCCTGCACGCGCCCGCCGTGCCGCTCGGCCACGTGCCGCACGATCGCCAGCCCGAGGCCGGACCCGGCCCGGCCGCGGGCCGCCGTGGCGCGGTAGAAGCGGTCGAACACGTGCGGGAGGTCCTGCGGGTCGATCCCCGGCCCGTGGTCGCGCACGGTCAGCTCGCCGTCGACCAACACGACCTCGACCGTGCTCCCGGGCGGGCTCCACTTCGCCGCGTTGTCGAGCAGGTTCGCGACCGCCCGATCGAGCCGCGCCCGCTCGCCGGCGACCACGCACCGCTCGAGCTCGGTCTCGAAGACCATCTGTGGCGCGTGCCGCTGTGCGCGCTCGACGGCGGCGGCGACGAGCTCGTCGAGCCGCACGGGTTCGAGCGGCTCGCACGGCGCCTCCCCGTCGCGCGCCAGCTCGACGAGGTCGCCGACCAGCTCGCCGAGCTCCTCCAGCTGGGCGACGAGGTCGCGCCGCAGCCGCTCCCGATCGGCCACGTCGAGCTCGCCGCCGGAGCCGAGCACCTCGAGGTTGGTGCGCAGCGAGGTGAGCGGCGTGCGCAGCTCGTGCGACGCGTCCGCGACGAGCTGGCGCTGCGCACGCTGCGACGCGTCGAGCGCCTCCAGCATCGTGTTGAACGAGCCTGCGAGGCGGGCCAGCTCGTCGTCGCCCTCGGCGACGATGCGGCGCGAGAGGTCGCGCGTGCGGGCGACGTGCTCGGCGGTCTCGGTCAGCTCCGTCACCGGGCGCACGGCGTGGCGTGTCGCGAACCGGCTGAGGAACGCGGCGAGCGCGATGCCCGCTACGGCGACCAGGGCGAGCCCGATCCGCAGCTTGTACAGCGCGCCGTCGACCTCGGCCAGGGACCGGGCGATCTGCACGGCCTCGCCGTTCGGCCCGCGTGCGGTGAGGACGCGGACGTTGACGCCGTCCACGTTGGTGTCGGCGAAGAACGCCGGTCGCTCGCCCTCCGCCACCGCCCTGATCGCCGCGGGGTCCCCGAGCCGAACGTCCGGACCCGCCGCGCCGCCGATCACCCGGTCGCCGATGACCACCTGCCTGAACACGCCCGGCCCCTGCAACGCCTCGCCCTGGGGCGGCGCCGCGACATTGACCGTGGCCGACGCCGTGAGCGACCGGTCGATCTGGTCGTGCAGCGCGCTGCGCACGACGAAGTAGGCGACGATCGCGCCGAGCACGACGGCGACGGCAACCGCCGCGGACGCCGTGAACGCGATGCGCCGGCGCAGGCTCATGGCTCGCGCAGGACGTAGCCGACACCGCGGACCGTCTGCAGCAGCCGCGACTCGCCCTCCGCCTCCAGCTTGCGACGCAGGTACCCGACGTAGACCTCGAGCGAGTTCGACGCCGGACCGAAGTCGTAGCCCCAGACGCGCTCGAAGATCTGCGAGCGCGTGAGGACCTGGCGGGGGTGGCGCAGGAACAGCTCGAGCAGCAGGAACTCGGTGCGCGTGAGCTCGATCGGGCGGGGGCCGCGACGGACCGTGTGGCCCAGCACGTCGAGCGCGACGTCGGCGTGACGCAGCGTCTCGCCGTGCTCTGGGCCTGGTCGGCGCCGCAGCAGCGCACGCAGGCGCGCGAGCAGCTCCTCGAGCGCGAACGGCTTGACGAGGTAGTCGTCGGCACCCGCGTCGAGCCCGCGCACCCGGTCGGGCACGGTGTCGCGCGCGGTCAGCACGAGGACCGGCGTGCGATCCCCGGCGGCGCGCAGCCGCCGGCACACCTCGAGGCCGTCGACGTGCGGCATCAGGACGTCGAGCACGAGCGCGTCCGGGGCGCGATCGGCGAGCACATCCAGCGCCTGCGCGCCGTCGCTCGCCAGCTCGGTCTCGTACCCCTGGAGCCGCAGCGCGCGGTCGACGGCATCGCGCACCGCCGGCTCGTCGTCCACGACCAGGATGCGCACGCGGTCATCGTCGGGGGTGAAGCTGAAAGCGTGGTAAGAGTGAGATCGACATGACCGAACGCGACGGCTACGACCCTGGGACGCCGAGCTGGGTCGACCTCACGACACCCGACCTCGACGCGGCGCTGGCGTTCTACGGCGGCGTGTTCGGCTGGGACTTCGAGGACGCCGGCGAAGCGGCCGGCCACTACCACATGGCGAGCGTGCGCGGCCGGCGTGTCGCCGGCCTGGGTCCGACGCAGCCGGACGCCCCGCCGTTCGCGTACTGGACGACGTACCTCACCGGCTCCGACGTCGACGCCCACGCGGCCGCGATCGGCGCCGCCGGAGGCCGGGTGCTGTTCGGCCCGCTCGACGTGATGGGCGAGGGCCGGATGGTCGTCGCCCAGGATCCCGAGGGCGCGGCGTTCGGCATCTGGCAGCCGCAGGCGCACACGGGCGCGCAGCTCGTCAACGAGCACGGGGCGCTGTCGTGGAACGAGCGCCTGACGCGCGACATCCAGGGCACGATGCGGTTCTACGGCGCCGTGTTCGACTACGCGTTCACGGACCTGCCCGACACTCCGCCGGGCACGTACCAGCTGATCCAGGTCTCAGGCCGTCCGGTGGCCGGGATCTACACGATGCCGCCCGAGATCCCCGCCGAGGCGCCGCCGCACTGGCTGACGTTCTTCTGGCACGACGACGTCGACGCCGGCCTCGCGCACGTGAAGGAGCTCGGCGGCCAGGTGCTGCGCGATCCGATCGACTCGCCGTACGGGCGCTACGCGCCGGTGCAGGATCCGCAGGGCGCCGGCTTCGTGCTGATCCGGGGCGCCGCTTGAACAGCGAGGGCCCCGCTCAGCGGGGCCCTCGTGAAGCTCGCATCAGGCAGCGGCAGGTTTCGCTTCATCGCCGCCGCCGCGCAACACCTTGACGGTGACGATGGCCGCCGCGGTCACGGCCGCGGTCGCGCCGGCGAACAGCGACGCCTTCTTCAGCGGCGTCCGCTTGGCGACCTTGACCACCGCAGTGCCCTCAGCCGCCTTCTTCGCGCCCTTGGCCGCCTTGCCGGCGGCCTTGAGCTTGATGTAGTCGCCCAGGACGTCAGCCGCCCGGGCCTTCTTGCTCTTGCGTCGACGTAGCGTCATACGTTGACCCTACCCCGCCCGCACGTCCCGTAGCCAGGAAGCGGCGCAGCGCAACGCGCTCCCTCCTACTATCGACCGCAAGAGAGGGACGGGTGAGACGACGGTTCGAGAGAAGGCGGCCGCCGATCCTCGAGGTCATCGCCGGCTGGACGGACGGACCGCCGCCGGCTCTGCCAGACGAGGGACCGCAAGATGGCCGAACGATTCGCTGGGGCGCGGGTGCGCTCGACGGCGTGCTGGCGCGACACGTGGACGCCGCGCCCGAGCCGGCGCGCGGCGCCGAGCTGGCGATGCTGATCGAGCACGCGGCGACGGGCGACGAGGAGGCGCGGATCGCGCTGTACGAGGCCGCGCGCGCCGACGGGATCGTGTTCGCGCTCGACGAGGCGCTCGACGCGCTCGACGGCGTGCCCCGCGAGTCCGTCGCCGAGCTCGGCCGGTCGCTGCTCCGCGACTCCCAGCACCGCGAGCCGCTCAAGCTGGCCGTCGCCCTGGTCGGCCGCGCGGGCGACCGCGACGACGTGCCGCTGCTCGAGACGCTCGCCCGGCACGACGAGTTCAGCCGCGTGGCCGGCGTGGCGCTCGCGAACCTGCTCGAGGACCCGGTGACGGCCTGGTGGCGGGTCGGCTGCCTGGCCACCGGCTGGGGGAAGGTCGAGGCGGTCGGGCGGCTGGCCGAGCAACCGTCGCTGCCCGCGGATGTGCGTGCGTGGCTGCTCCGGCACGGTTGTGACAACGCTGTCACCCCCGAGTACCTCGCGTACGCGTGCGCGACCGCCGGCGGGCTGGAGACCGCCCTGGACGGGCTCGTCGACGACGAGCTGCTCGACGGCGCCTGCACGATCCTGCGCGCGCTGGTGCGCGGCGGCCCGGCCGAGGACATCTCCGACTACGAGCCCGGCCCGCGCGCGGTGGCCGCCGTCGTCGAGCTCGTGGCCGAGCGCCCTTCGAGCCTCCCGCGGTTGAGCGCGGTCGTCGAGATGCGCCGCTGGGCGGAGGACTACGAGGAGCACGTGGCGATCGCTGAGCGCTGCGGCCGCGTGCTGATGCGGCCCGAGGTCCGCCGCTTCGTCACCGAGCGCCTCGAGCACGCCGACGACGCGCTCGAGGTGTGGGAGATCGCCGAGGCGGTGGGCGTCGACCCGTGGGAGGCGGGCTGGCGGCACCTGCAGGCCGCGCCCGCCGAGGCCGCGCTCTACCACGTCCTCGCGCGGACACCGAACGAGCACCGTTGGGCGCGTCTTGCGAGGTTCGCGGAGGAGAAGCTGCCGCTCGACATGCTTAGCTCCGGGCCACGCGACCAGCTGTTCCCCGCCCCCCAGCACCGCGAGCCGGCACACGCGCTGCTGTTCCTCCTGCAGGACATGCGCCCGGGCCGCTGGTCGGCCGTGCTCGTTTCGACCGGGCTGCTGAATCCGGTGATCCCGACGCGCAACGCGGCACTCCACGCGCTCGGGCGGATGCCGCCTCGGCAGTGGGGCGAGACGGTGCGCCAGGCGCTGCGACGGCTCGCGCACGAGGAGCCGTTGGACGAGGTCCGCGAGCGCGTCATGCAGCAGCTCGCCCGCGCGGCCTGAAACGCCGATCTGCCAGGCTGAGGCGGGTGCCCCGCCTCGCGTTTCTCGCGGCGGGCCTTGTTCTGCTGGTCGCCGCCGCGGTCGGTATATGGGCCCGAGACGACACCCCGCCGGCCGGCGTCGCCGTCGTCCCGACGCCTCCCGGCACCAAGGACGTCGACCCGTTCGCCGACCCGTACGCGTGGGATCCGCAGCGCGCCGCCGACTTCGAGCGGCGTGCCGCGGAGGGGAACGCACACGTGCTGTACGCGCTCTCGCCGGGCGGCGTGACGGCGAGCGCCGCACGCACGGAACGCTGGCGGCGGCTCGTGGATCGCGCCGCGGCGACGGCGCACGTGGACCCCGACGAGCTCGAGGCGCTCGTGTTCCTGGAGAGCGCCGGCCGCCCGGACGCCCGCGCGCCCGGCGGTCCCGAGGCCGCATCGGGTCTCACGCAGATCCTGGCCGAGACCGCGAACAACCTGCTGGGGATGCACGTCGACGTGGAGGCGAGCGGGCGGATCACGCGACGGCTGGAACGCGCGCAGCGCCGCGGCCGCGGGCACGAGGTGGCGGCATTGCGGGCGAACCGCATGCGCGTCGACGATCGCTTCGATCCCGAGAAGGCGCTGGCCGGGACCGCGCGCTACCTGCAGATCGCGCGCGAGCAGCTCGGCCGTGAGGATCTCGCGTTCGTCGCCTACCACATGGGCATCGGCAACCTCCAGAACGTGATCCGCGACTACGGCGGCGGGACGCCGAGCTACGCCGAGCTGTACTTCGGCTCGACCCCGACACAGCACGCGGCCGCGTACTGGCGCCTCGCCGGCTTCGGCGACGACTCGTCCAACTACCTGTGGAAGCTCGGCGCGGCCAAGGAGATCATGCGGCTGTGGCGGGACGACCGGCCGCAGCTCGACCGGCTGGCGGCGCTGCAGCTGCGGAAGGCGTCGGCGGAGGAGGTGCTCCACCCGGCCGATCGCACGCCGGCGTTCCTCACGCCTGCAGATCTCAAGCGCGCGTGGGACGGGCACGAGCTGGTGCCGTTCCCGGCGGACGTGGCGACCACGGGCCTCGAGCGCGACCCGAGCATGGGCGTGCTCGCGCGGCGCCTCCACGTCCCGGCGGGCATGTACCGCGGCCTGCGACCCGAGGCGCTCGCGATGGCGCTGTACATCGGCGCCCAGGTGCGGGAGATCAGCCACACGAGCCCGCTGATCGTCACCTCGACGGTCCGCGACGGCGCCTACCAGTCGCTGCTGATCCGCACCAACGGCGAGGCGACGCGCGGCTTCTCGCTGCACACGACCGGCTGGACGTTCGACGTCGCGCGCATGTACCGCTCGAAGCGGCAGGCGCTGGCGTTCCAGTTCATGCTCGACCGGCTGCGATCGCTGAACGCGATCGCCTGGGTGCGCGAGCCCGACGCGATCCACATCACGGTGTCGAGCGACGCCGAAGTGCTCCTTCCGCTGCTCGATCGTGTGAACATCGAGGCACCATGACCGACGCCATCCGCACGCCCGACGTGCTGCTCGAGGACCTGCCCGACTTCCCGTGGGCGCCGCACTACCGGCAGGTCGAGGGCCTGCGGCTCGCGCACATCGACGAGGGCGACGGCGCGCCGGTCGTGATGTGGCACGGAGAGCCGACCTGGAGCTTCCTGTGGCGCAAGGTCGCGCGCGTGGTGCTGGAAGCCGGCCACCGCATCGTGCTCCCGGACCTCCCCGGCTTCGGTCGCTCGGACAAGCCGATGGACATCGATTGGTACTCGTACGACCGCCACGTCGCAGCCGGCGCCGCCCTGCTCGAGGACCTCGACATCCGCGGCGCGACGTTCGTCGTGCACGACTGGGGCGGCCCGATCGGTCTGCGGCTCGCCGTCGAGCATCCCGAGCGCGTCGACCGGCTGGTGGTGATGGACACCGGGCTCTACACCGGACATCAGAAGATGAGCGACAACTGGCACGCGTTCGCCGACTTCGTGCGCCGCACCGAGGACCTCCCGATCGGCCTGCTCGTGCGCCGCGGGTGCCACACCGACCCGGGTGACGAGATCGCCGCCGCCTACGACGCGCCGTTCCCGAGCGCGGCATCCAAGGCGGGGGCGCGGGCGTTCCCGGAGATGCTCCTGGCCGGGCCGGAGGCGCCGGGGACCGAGGCGGGGCGCCGTACCCTCGCCGCCTTGAAGGAGGACCGCCGGCCGCTGCTGATGTTGTGGGGCGCCGACGACCCGGTGCTGCCACCGTCGGTGGGCGAGCGGTTCGCGAGCGCGCTCGGCCGCCCGGCTCCGCGCCTGATCGAGGGGGCCGGGCACTTCCTGCAGGAGGATCGTGGCGAGGACATCGGCGGTTTGATCGCCGACTGGCTCTCCACCTAGTCGGGCTCGTTGCGCATCAGCCACTCCCCGGTGTCCGGGAAGCCGACGTTGGCCGGCACTCCGGTCGTCTCCAGGAACAGCGCCCGCCATTCGCCGCGGCCGAGCAGCTGGTGGGCGCCGGCGGGGCCGTCGGGAAAGCACACCAGGTCGCCCGCGCCGAGCTGTGCTTCGCCCTGCGGGTGGCGCAGGGTGGGCGTGCCGGCGAGGACGAGCAACCAGCGCTCCCGCCCGTAGACGTACTGGTAGGGCTCAGGAGCGTCGACGACCGTCGCGTGGAGCCGCTCGGCGCCGAGCGGCAGCTCCCCGCGGGCGGTCAGCGCGTTCACCACCGGCTGCGGCGGCGAGGTGTCGGGCTCGCGCTTGAACTCGGCCGGCTCGGACGGCCCGCCCTCGCCGTGCCAGTAGCTGACGGCGGCGCTCCGGAGGAGGATGCCGCCCGGGCCGCTGATCTTGTCCGAGTCGGGATAGACGCTCATGTACGGCCCGGTCACGGTGTCGAAGATGACGAACCGGCCCGGACCCCGCAGGGTGTGCGCCCCGGCGTGGCCGCTGGGGAAGGCCACGAGATCGCCCGCCGTCAGGGTGCGCTCGCCCGCCGGTTCGCGCAGCACCGGCGCGCCGTCGATCACGTAGAGCCACTCCTCGACTCCGTGGTGGTAGTGGTACGGCCAGATCGGGACGTCCGGGACCGCCTGGTAGACGGCCGCGCCGATCCGCTGCGCCCCCAGCCGCGCGCCGACCGAGGTGGCGTCGTGGCGGAAGCCGTGATCGTCGAGCGACTCGTCCAGCTCGACGGTGAGGATGTTGACCTTGGTCAGCTCAGACGCGCTCATGCTCGGCGGCCGGTGCGCTCGCCGCCGCGCGCGCCTCGTACGCCTGCCGGGCCGAGCGATCGGTCTTCAGCAGCGCCTGGTCTGCCTTCAGCGCGCGGGCGATCGCCTCGCGGGCGCGGCGCGGGAGCGCGGCGCCGATCGCGACGAGCGGGCCGGTCGAGCGCGGCAGATAGACGTCGAAGCGCGGCACCTTGAGCGCGGCGACGATCGCGCTCGCCACCTCCTCGGCGCTGAGCGACTTCACGCCGCGCGCCTCGGCGAGCCCGGTCGTGAGCTCGGTCCGCACGATCCCGGGCATCACGACCGAGACCTCGACGCCCGTGCCGCGCAGCTCCATGCGCACCGCCTCGGAGAGGCCGACCACGCCGTGCTTCGTCGCGCAATAGGTGGCCAGGTGCGGCAGCCCGGTGCGACCGGCGATCGAGGCCAGCTGCACGATGTGGCCGCTGCGCCGCGGGACCATCCGCCGCATCGCCTCCTGCGTGCCGTGGATGACGGCGTGCAGATTGATCTCGAGCTGGCGGGCGATGCTCTCCGGGCTCTCCTCCAGCAGCGGCGTGACCGGCATGATCCCGGCGTTGTTGACGAGGACGTCCAGCGGCCCCAGCTGCTGCTCGACGTCGTCGAGGAAGGCGGTGAAGCCGGCGTGGTCGGTCACGTCGAGCGGGAGCCCGAGCCCGCCGATCTCGGCGCCGACCTGCTCGGCGGCCTCGCGGTCCAGGTCGCCGACGGCTACCCGGGCTCCCTCGCGCGCCAGCGCCAGGGCGGTGGCGCGGCCGATGCCGCGGCCGCCGCCGGTGATGGCGACGACCTTTCCGGTGAGAGAGCGCGGTTCCTTAGCCATCTGGACAACCTATCTCACGGCCTTTCTCGCCCGTCGCGGTCGCGGCGCTGGCCAACTGCGGCATTGAGGAGGCAGGATCGGCTGCGGCGCGAGGCCGGGGCGGATAGACCGCGCATATCGCGGCTTTCCCGCCCTACCGGTCCACCCCTCACCGCCGCACCCAGCCGCAGTTCGCCGGCGCCGAGACGCGGCCCAGGGTCAGAGGTAGGCGCCGCTGGGCAGATACGGCGTGAACGGACCCACGTCCCCGCTGACGAACACCGGCCCGCCCTCGGGCCGCAGCTCCAACCCCGCCTCCAGGCACGGCCCGACCGCCCACTGCTGGGCGCTGGTGATGAACTCGACCGTGGACTCGGCGCCGTCGGCGGCGGCAAGGCAGCCGCGCAACAGCAACGCCGCGCTCTCCTCGTCGAACGCGGCCAGCAGCCGCACCTCGGCGCCTCGCAGCAGCGCGTAGCCGCGGTCGGGTAGGACCAGCATCCGGCTGCCGGACGCCATCAGCGCGAGGATGTCCTCGCCGTGCGCGGCGCCGCGGACCGCGCGGTCGACGGCCTCCGTCAGCGGCAGGTCGTCGGCGGTGCCGGGCCGGACCTCCGGGACGGCGGAGACGCGCGCGCGGCCGCGGGCCATCAGCGCCGGATGCAGCGAGAGCCCGAGCCGGGCGTAGGCGCGCAGGGCTCGCGGGTCGCGCGAGGCGAGCACGATCCGGCCGCGGGCGCCGTTGCCGTACTCGTACGCCCGCGCCAGGAGCTCGCGGCCGGCGCCGCCGGACTGCGCGTCCGGACGCACGACGAGCAGCGACAGGCCCCAGACGCCCTCGCGCATGATCGCCAGCGTGCCGCCGACGACCTCGCCGGCACGCTCGGCGACCCATGCGCCGCCCGGGTCGGTGCGCTGGATGCGGGCGACGCGGTGCGCGGCGCCGGAGCCCGGTGCCGCGGGCTCGGGCCGCAGGCCGAGCCGCAGCTCGAGGTCGTGGAACGCCGCGATCGACGCCGCGTAGACGGCCTCCGCGTCGGCGGGCTCCATCGGGCGTACCAGCATCCGGAGCACCCTAGAATGGCGGGCCGATGACGGCGCGGTTCGAACACGGCAGCGGCGGGGCGGCGGGCCGATGACGGAGTGGTTCGAATACGGCGACTTTGACCTGGCGTACGAGACGTACGGGGAAGGTCCGCGCGTGACCGTCCTCCTCCACGGGCTGCTGTTCAGCCGGCGCATGCACGACGAGCTGGCCCGCGAGCTCGCCGACCGAGGGCACCGCGTGATCACGCTCGACCTGCTCGGCCACGGCGCCTCGGACCGCCCGCGCGACATGTGGCGCTACTCGATGCACGAGTTCGGGCGCGAGGTCGTCGCGCTGCTCGACCACCTCGAGGTCCCGCAGGCGGTGGTGATGGGGACCTCGCTCGGCGCGAACACGACGCTCGAGGTCGCGTCGCTGGCGCCGGAGCGGCTGCGCGGGATGGTGATCGAGATGCCGGTGCTCGATCACGCGCTGCTCGGCTGCGCGGTGGCGTTCACGCCGCTGATGCTGGGGCTGACGTTCGGCGCGCCGGTCGCGAAGGGCCTGGCCCGCGCGGCGCGGTTGCTGCCCAGCGGGCGACTGCCGTGGCAGGCGGGCATCCTCGTGGACTGGGTGGCCCAGGACCCCGAGCCGAGCGCCGCCGTGATCCAGGGCCTGTTCTTCGGCCGCACCGCGCCGCATCGCGACGAGCGCCGCACGTTCGAGGCGCCGACGCTGGTGATCGGCCACCGCTACGACGCCATCCACCCGTTCAGCGACGCCGGCATGCTCGCCGACGAGCTGCCCAACGGCCGCCTGGTGCAGGCGAGCTCGATCGTCGAGCTGCGGGTGGCGCCGGAGCGGCTCACCAACGAGATCGCCGCGTTCCTCGACGATTGCTGGAAGCCCGCCGCCGCTCCGCGGCGGCGACGGGCAAGCGCCTAGCGAACTTTGGCAAAGCGCCGCACGGCGGCCATCAGCTCGTCGAGCTTCTGGTCGGCCTCGCCGCCGTTCTCGGCCACCGCATCGGCCACGCAGTGCCGCACGTGGCCGTCCAGCACGTTGACGGCGACCTGCTCGAGCGCGGTCTGGACGGCGGCGACCTGCGTGAGGATGTCGATGCAGTAGGCGTCTTCGTCGACCATCCGCTGCAGCCCGCGCACCTGGCCCTCGATCCGGCGGAGGCGGTTATGGATGGCGCGAGAATCGGCTTGCATGCCCCGCATAATACCCCGCTGGGGTACCGGGTTGCTGCTACATTTCGCCGCCGTGTCGAGCCGGCAGGAGGAAAAGCAGAAGCGCCGCGAGGAGCGGATGGCGCGCGAGCAGGCCGAGAAGGCCGCCGCGGCACGGCGCCAGCGCCTCACGATGGCCGGCGGCGTGCTCGCCGGCGTGGCCGTGGTCGCGGTCGCCGTGCTGCTCATCAGCGGCGCGATCGGCGGCAGCGACAGCAGTGGCTCGGACTCCGGTTCGCAGCCGACCGCCGCTTCCGACATCACGCTGCCCGAGCAGCAGACGAGCGACCTCGTCGCGGCCGCCAAGGCCGCCGGCTGCAAGCTCACCAACCCGCCGATCGAGGGCCGCGACCACGAGCAGAAGCAGTTCACCGCGGCCGACTACAAGACCAACCCGCCGACGTCGGGCAACCACTTCCCCGAGTGGTACCAGGACGGCGTCTACCAGCCCGGCGGCACGCCCAACCTCGGGATGCTCGTCCACACGCTCGAGCACGGCCGGATCGACGTCCAGTACAAGCCGGGCACGCCGAAGCACACGGTCGCCGAGCTCGAGGCGCTGCTCGCCGAGCAGAGCGACGGCTACCACATGCTGCTGTACGAGAACACGACCGACATGCCCGCCCAGATCGCCGCGACCGCGTGGGGCCACTCGCTGACCTGCCCGCAGATCAACAACAAGGTCTTCGACGCGCTCCGGGCGTTCCGGACGCAGTACATCGACAAGGGTCCGGAGGACGTCCCCTAGCACCGTGCTCAGGACGTCGCGGGCGGCTCGCGCCAGCCGCCGGTCTCGCCCCGGTACAGCCCGCGAGCCGGTGACCGCCATCCGTGCGGTGTGCACGAGGATGCGCAGGTCCAGCCGCAGCGAGGCGTGCTCGATGTACCAGAGATCGAGCTCGATCCGCTCGTGCCACGGCAGCGACGCGCGGCCGTTGACCTGCGCCCAGCCGGTGATGCCGGGGAGCGCCGCCAGCCGGTGGCGCTGGCGGTCGCTGTAGCGGTCGACCTGCACCTGCACGGTCGGCCGCGGCCCGACCAGCGACATCTCGCCCCGCAGCACGTTGATCAGGTTCGGCACCTCGTCGAACGACGTCCGCCGCAGCCAGCGGCCGAGCCTGGTGATCCGCGTCGTCGCCCTCGTCGACGGCCAGGCCCGTGCCCATCGTCTCGGCGCCGCTGACCATCGTGCGCAGCTTGTAGAGCGCGGAACGGGGCGCCGCCGCGGCCGACGCGCCGCTGGCGGTAGACGGCGTGCCCGTGCGTCTCCAGCCGGATCGCGGCCGCGGCGATCGCCAGCAGCGGCGCCGCGAGCACCAGGGCGACGCCGCCGACGAGCACGTCGAGCGCGCGCTTGCGGCGCGAAGCCAGGTAAGGCGAGTCCTTCACCGCGTGCCCTCCGGGGCCTCCCAGCCGATCTCGGTGCCGTGGCGCAGCCAGTCGTACAGCCCGGCGGCGAGCGCGGCGGTGGTCAGCACGTAGTAGCGGGCGACGAGCAGCGGCCGCGAGCGCACCCGGCTGCCGGCCGCCGCGCCCGCCAGCAGCGCCGCCTGGGCCGCCGCGGCGGCCACGTACGTCCGCCCGCGCGCGCAGCAGCGCCAGGGTAGCGAGCGCGACCAGCACGTGCAGCAGCGGCGTCACGTAGCGGAGCACCCGGTGCGAGGCGATCATCAGCGCGTACAGCGGGCCGTAGCCGCGCGGGTCGAGCAGCCCGCCGCGCACGATGATCGGCCACGCGTGGGTCATCATCCGCCGCTTGCGGGCCCACTCGCCCTCGACCGTGGGGACCATCTTCTCGACCGCTCGCGCGCCCGGCACGTAGACCGCGCGGCGACCGCGCTTGACCATGTGGAACGGGAACGCGAGGTCGTGCCCCATGCCGGGCTCGAGCTGCGCAGTAGTCCTCCGGGCGCACCGCGTAGATCGCGCCGTTGCCGGCCGTGACCGACGCCAGCGCCGACTCGTTGCGCCGCAGCCACATCTCGTAGCGCCAGTACAGGCCCTCCTGGTTGGTGCCGGCCGTCGTTGACGAAGCGGACCTGGCCGCAGGCGTAGCCGACGTCCGGATCGGCGAACGCGGCGGCGAGATGGGCGAGCGCGTCGCGATCCCACAGCGCGTTGGCGTCCGAGAACGCCAGCAGGTCGCCGCTCGCCTGCGCGACGGCGGCGTCCTGGGCGCGGTACTTGCCCGCCGCGCGAGCTCGAGCACGACGTCGGCACCGGCGGCGCGGGCGCGCTGGGCCGTGAAGTCGGCGCCGGGCTCACCGCCACCGTCGACGGCCACGATCAACTCGAGCCGCTCGCGCGGCCAGTCGAGCGCCAGCGCGTTGGCGACCTTCTCCGCGATCACCGATTCCTCGCGGTAGGCGGCGACGATCAGCGACACGTGCGGGCGGACGCCGTTCGGCGACGGAGGGCTGAAGGCCGGCGCACCGAGGCGCCGTAGCGCCTCCAGGAACAGGCCGTAACCCACCTGAGCCCAGGCGAGCGACGCAGCGGAGATCCAGAACAGCGCGCGCACGGCGGGGCATCCTGGCAGAAGCGACACACGTCCCCTCCGGCTGACTGGCAGTATCCGACCTGGCATGGACGTCGAGCTCAGCTACTGCGTCGTCAATACGGATCAGCGCCAGCTCCTGAACTACTGCCTGGACGCCATCGCCCGCGAGCGCGCGACCGTGGACTTCGAGACCGAGACGCTCGTCCTCGACAACGCATCCTGGGACGGTTCCGCCGACGCCGCCCGCTCGCACCCGGTGACGACCGACGTCCTGGCCGTGGATCGCCGGTACGAGCGCGGCGAGGCCGCCACGGCCCTGCTGCGCCGTGCGCGCGGCCGCTTCTGTCTGCTGCTCAACGAGGACTCCGAGCTCGAGCCGGGCGCCACCGTGGCGCTGCACGCGGCACTCGCCCAGGCCGCCGACGCCGGTGCCGCGGGCGCGACGCTGGTGAAGGCCGACGGCACCCAGCAGCCGTCCGCCTGGCGGTTCCCCGGCCCCGCCACGACGGTGCTCTCCCTGCTCGGCCTCAAGCGCCGGCTCGTGGTCCAGAGCCACGGCCCACGGGTCCGCAGCGTCAACTGGGCGCCGGCCACGGCACTGCTCGTCCGCCGCGACGCGGCCGAGGCCGTCGACTGGCTCGACGCCGGCGAGGTCGAGTTCTGCCGTCGCCTGCACCACAACGGCTGGCGCGTGCTCTACGTGCCTGAGGCGAGGGCCGTGCACCACGAGCAGTAACGTCGGTTCCATGGCTGCGCCAGCCGAGACGTACGAGCAGCGGGTCACGCCGCTCGAGCTGTTCTTCGACCTGGTGTTCGTGTTCGCGATCACGCGCGTCACCGCGCTGATGGCGCACGATCTGTCGTGGGCGAGCATCGGCCAGGGACTGCTCGTGCTGGCGGCACTGTGGTGGGGCTGGGCCGCCTACGCGTGGCTCACCAACCACGTCTCCGGCGAGGACGGGCGCGCCCGTGTGGTCGTGTTCGTCGCGATGGGCGCGATGGTGCTCGTGGCGCTCGCGGTGCCGGAGGCGTTCGACGCCCACGCGCTGCTGTTCGCGCTCGCCTACCTGGTGATGCGGATGGCGCATCTCGCGCTGTACTGGGTCTCCAGCCTCGAGGACCCGGAGGTGCATGTCGCCGTCGGCAAGCTGTTCCCGACCGCGATCACCGGCCCGCTGTTGCTGGTCGCGGCGTCCTTCACCGACGGCGTCCCGCAGGCCGCGCTGTGGTTGGTGGCGCTGCTGCTCGACTACGGCGGACCGTTCGTGCGCGGCGTCGCCGGCTACCGCGTGCACCCGGCGCACTTCGCCGAGCGCTTCCAGCTGATCGTCATCATCGCGCTGGGGGAGTCGATCGTCGCGATCGGCGTCGGCGCGGGTGACGAGGAGCTCGACACCGCGATCGGCGTCGCCGCCGTGCTGTCGCTGTTGACCTCGGCGGCGCTGTGGTGGGCCTACTTCGACGTCGTAGCGATGCTCGCCGCACACCGGCTGGCCGAGCTCACCGGCGTCGTGCGCAACACGCTCGCGCGTGACGCGTTCGCCTATCTGCACCTGCCGATGATCGCCGGCATCGAGCTGTTCTCGCTCGGGGTCGAGCAGGTCGTCGGGCACGTCGACGAAACGCTCGCGCCGGAGGCGGCGGCCGCCCTCTGCGGCGGCGTGGCGCTGTACCTGCTCGCCCACGTCGCGTTCAACCTCCGCACCACCGGCAGCGTCGGCGTCCAGCGCCTGTGCGCGGCGCTGCTGCTGATCGTGTGCATCCCGCTCGCCACCGAGATGAACGCGATCCCCGCGCTGGCGACGGTCACCGCGATCTCGGTGGCGCTGATCGCCTACGAGGCGATCCGCTTCCGCGAGGCCCGCGCCCGGGTACGGGTGGCGGCATGACCGATCCGGGCGGAGGCTACGGCTGGCGGACCGGGCGACACCTGCCGCGCCAGCGCGGCGGCATCTTCAGCTGGGGCCGGATGGCCGAGGACGAGGCCGAGCGCTTCCGCGACGTGCGGCCGCTCGGCGTGCTGCTGCTGCCGGTCGAGCTCGAGCGCTTCGCGCAGCGCGCACGGGCCGACGACCTGCTGACCGCGCCCGGCGTCGTGGCCGTCGACCCACCGCGGCTCACGTACGGCGGCATGGCGCGGATGAGCGAGACGGTCGCCGACGCGCTCTGCGGCCTGCAGGCGAAACGGCTGCGGCTGCCCGGCTTCCCGGCCGCCCTGATCTTCTTCCATCCAGACCAGTACCCGCTCGCCCGCGCGCTGCGGGACATCCACCTCGACGCCGAGCTCTGGTACGGGCCGCACACGCCGCCCGTCGGCGAGCGCGAGTGGACCCTGCACGAACGGGCGGCCGAGCGCGCGGCGATACGCGTCGAGTACTCCGATGCGCCCGCGCACACGCAGAACCTGCCGCTCTGGGAGCGGCTGGAGGCGCTCGGCGTCGAGAGCGGCCGGCTCGGCTCCGAGCGGGCCGATATCGGCTAGCGGCGCGGGATCGTGTGGATCCTCGGCGTGACGCGCCGGAGGATGTCCGCGATATTGAGCGTGATCTGGGCGACCTCCCGATCGCCCAGGCGGCGGGCCCACTCCGGCAGGCCGACGCGGATCATCACGCCCTTGCCGAGCTCGGTCGCCGCCAGCGCGGGTCGCAGCTCGTCCGGCAGCTGCTCCGGGACGTCGCCCTGGTCGGCCGACGCCGGCGTCTCGACGCCGAGCGCGGCCAGCAGGCGCCCGTGGCCGTTCTCCGGCGGGTCGGTCTCCTCGAGTGCGCTGAAGCCGGCGAGCGTGCCGTCGGAGCCCTCCAGCAGCCCGTACGACGCGTCGCCGCCGATCAGCGTCAGCGTGACGGGCGAGTCGGTGTGGCGGAGCGGCTGGTAGTGGACGCCGAACGGGTCGGTGTCCGAAGGCTGGGTGGGCCGTAGGAGGCGGCCGGCGCTCGCAGCCGGATTGGCGCGCAGGGTGATGCCACGACGCAGGGCGTCGACGCCGATCGTCCCGAGCCGGCCGCCGTCGAGCACGTACTGGCGCAGCCGGCGGGCGTAGCCGCGCGGGATCCAGCGCTCGGCGCCGAGGAGCAGCACGCCCGGGCGGTCGGACGCCCGCGGCGAGCGCGACAGCGCGAGGTCGAGGTCGCTCGTGAGGTCGTACTTGACCCGCGCGCGGTCGAGCAGCCGCAGGACCGGCGCGACGTTCTCGAGCAGGTCGGCGGGGAGATCGTGCGGCTGCACGCGCGGCCAATTGATCGGCGCACCGGTGGCGAAGGTGTTGAGCACGCCGTCGTGGTCCTCGTCGACCGGCTGGCTGCCGGTCCAGGTCATCGTCGGCACGACGACGAGCATCCGGGCCCGCTGGCGCGACTGCACGAGGATCGGGATCCGCGTCGTGTGCGTGCCGGCCGCCAGGTTGAGGATGTAGACGCCCGAGTCGCCCGCGGGCGCGGTGAGCCGTACCGGCTGCTTCGGCTTGACCTTGCCGCGCGCGACCGGGCGGACCGTGCCGAGCCGGCGCAGGCTCCAGTGGTAGGCGTGGCCGCGCGCGTCGACGTTGATCGTGACCTTCGAGCCCGCGGTCACCGGGTGCACGGGCGGCTCGGCGGCGATCGCGCGGATCGTCAGTCCCGGCACGCCGCGGGTCTCGCCGCGGTCCGGGGGCACCTTGGCCGGGGTGGTCCCGTCGTTGCCGGCGCGGTCGCGCGCTACGACCTGCACGAGGTACTCGCCGATCGGCGCGGGCTTGCCGGCGACCTTGCCGTCCCACTCGAGCTCGCGGGTGTCGGTGGCCAGCGGCAGCTCCGCGACGAGCTTCGGGGCGCCGTCGTCGACGCGGTAGACGTTGGCGCGCTTGGAGAGGCGGCGCGACACCGACCCGACCTCGATCTGGATCGGGGTCGTCCCCACCGCGACGATCGACCCCGGCCGGATGCGCCGGACCCGCGGCCGCGGCGGCTGGGTGTCGACCAGCGTCGTGCGCGGCACGGTGACCGACCGGCCCTCGCGCCGCAGCGTCACCCGCACGCGGTAGCGCCCGTCCGGGACGATCTTGCCGTCGTCGGTACGCCCGTCCCAGCGCAGCTGCAGCGGCTTCTGCGGGCCGACCGTCGCCGCGTCGACGAGCCGCCGGACGGCGTCGCCGTCGGCGTCGACGACGTCGACCGACACCTCGCTGCGCTCCCGCAGCTCGACGAAGAAGCGGTTGATGTCCTTGAAGTGATCGCCGTTGGGCGAGAAGACGTGGCCGAGGCTTCGCACCTGCGCGACGGCGGGCTCGCCCTTCAGGCGCTGCGCGGTGAAGAAGGCCGCCACCGTTGCGCCGACCAGCAGGATGAAGACGGCGCGTGCGAGCCGGGTCACCGGCGGTCGCTAAGGAGACTGGTCGAGGGCGGCGATGACCACGACGTCGGTCTCGTGGCCGGCTGCGCCCTCACCGGTGTTGTTCGCCAGGGCGAGGGTGTCCTGGTCGACCGCCTCGGGCTGGGTGGTGATCCCGAGCACCTGCGCGACGTCGCGCGCCATGCGCCGCTGGCCGGGCGCGAAGTAGACGATCGAGTCCTGGCGCTGCTGGTCGGTGTTGTTCCCGGTCCGCACCATGCCGACCGCGTCGGAGTAGCCGGCCTTGAGGAGCTTGTCGCGGGTCGCGCCCGCCAGCCCGTCGGTCGGCGTGCCGTTGAGCACGGTGACGACCGTGTCGGGCCGCTGGCCGGCGACGTCGGCGGAGCCGTTGCCGCCGCCGCTGTTCCCGGCGTCGGACGTGCCGGTCGGCGACTGGGCGACGTTGGGCGCCGCCTTGGGCTCGTCGCCCCCGCCGCCGCCGAACAGCTGGGTGGCGCCGAACGCGAGCAGCGCGACGACGACGATGCCGCCGACCGTGATGAGCGTGAAGCGCGTCGCGCGCGAGGAGCCCTCGTCGCCGCCCCGTGCCGGGGCCGTCGCGGGCCGGCGCGGCGGCGTATTGACGGTGCGGGACGCGGCCGGGGCGCGCAGCGGCGCGGCCGGCTCGGGGCGCGGTTGCGGGCGCGGGGTCGCGCGCGGGATCACCGGCGGCGTCGAGCCGGTGCCGTTGCCCGACGGCGCGGCGGCCTCCTCGGCCTCCTCTTCCCCCGTCTCCGGAGCGGCCGCCTCGTCACCGGGCTCCTCAGACGTGTCCGGAGGCGCGGCGTCGGGCTCTGCCGGCGCCGGATGCAGCTGCGTGGCGTCGGCGTCCGGAGCCTCCTCCTCGGCGGCCTCGGGCGCGTCGTCGGTCACGACCGAGGCCTCGGCGCGCGCGGCGGCGGCCGCCACGGCGACGGCCGGGCGCGGGCCGATCGGGATCGGCGCGGGAGTACCGGTGCCGTGGCCGTTGCCGCTCGGGGCGGCGACGGGCTGCGCCGGGCCGACGGTGCCGGACCGTGCGGGCGCCGGCTCGGGCACGCGCAGCCGCTCCTCGGCGTTGGCGACGGCAAGCGCCTCGACCTCGCGCGCGCGCTCGGGCGCACGGCCGGCCCAATCGCGCAGGCGCTTGAGCTCGCGCGCCTGGGCGAAGTAGAGGACGGTCAGGATGGCGAGGCCGAGAAACGCGGCAAGCCCGACGTAGGCGCCGTACTTCTCGACCTCATGCTGGAGCGAGAACGCGAATAGAACTGCCATTAGGCCGAGCTCGAGATTCTAGGAGGCGATCCGGTCGGCGGCGCTCTCCGACCCGATCTCGCTCTCGCCGGGGGCTGTTTCGGCAGGCTCCGGGACCTCCGCCGGAGCGCGCACCGCCGCCAGTTCGGCCACCGTCGCGGCCAGTGCGGCGGCGTCGCCCTCGAGCACGAGGAGGCCGATCTGGCTGAACGTCTCCTCCACCCACGCGGGGTCGATCGCGGGCCGCGCGGCGCGCAGGATCTTGCCCGCGGGCGTGGGCTCCGGGCGCTCGTAGGCGTTGAACAGCTCCTCGTGGAGCTTCTCGCCCGGGCGCCGGCCGATGATCTCGATCGCGATGTCCTTGCCGGGCTCGAGCTGGGCGAAGCGGATCATGTCCTTCGCCAGGTCGAGGATCGACACCGGATCGCCCATGTCGAGCACGAACACCTCGCCGCCGCGCGCCAGCGAGCCCGAGCGGATGACCAGCTGCACCGCCTCCGGGATCGTCATGAAGAAGCGCGTCATCTGCGAGTCGGTGACGGTGACGGGCCCGCCGGCCGCGATCTGGCGGCGGAAGATCGGCACGACCGAGCCGGAGGAGCCGAGCACGTTGCCGAACCGCACGGCGCTGAACGACGTCTCGGGGTAGCGGCGGTCGGCGGCCTCGACGGCCCACTCGGCGAGCGCCTTCGATGCGCCCATCACGGTCGCCGGCGCGACCGCCTTGTCGGTGGAGACGAGCACGAACACCTTCGTCCCGATGTCGCCGGCCACGCGCGCCATCACGCGTGTCGCGAGCGCGTTGTTGCGCACGGCCTCGACCGGGTTGGACTCCATCAGGCCCACGTGCTTGTAGGCGGCGGCGTGGAAGACGACGGTCGGGCGGTACTGCGCGAACACCTCGCGCATCCGCTCCTCCTCCTTGCAGTCCGCGAGCACCGCGCAGGTGTTCAGCGCGTGCCGGTCCTCCACCAGCTCGCGCTCGATCTCGAACAGGTTGTCCTCGGCGTGGTCGATGAGGACGAGCCGCTCGGGGCCGACGCGCGCGATCTGGCGGCACAGCTCGGCGCCGATCGAGCCGCCGGCGCCGGTGACGAGGACACACCGGCCGGTCAGGTAGCCGCCGGTCAGCTCCATCTCCATCCGCACCGGCTCGCGCCCGAGGATGTCCTCGACCTGCACGTCGCGCACCTGGCGGACGAGCTGCGAGCCGTTCTGCAGCAGCTCGAACACGGTCGGCATCGTGCGGACCGGGACGCCGCGCTCGCGGCACGCGCTGACGACACGGGCGCGCAGCGTGCCGGGCGCCGACGGGATCGCGATCAGCACCTCGTCGGGCTCGACGTCGTCGAGCACGTGCGGGAGCTCCTCCGTGGTGCCGAGCACCTCGAGCCCGCGGTCGATGCGCGCGTTGCGCTTGCGCGGGTCGTCGTCGATGAAGCCGACGGGGCGGTAGCCGAGGTCGGGGTTGCGCAGGATCTCGCGCAGCAGCAGCCGGCCGCCGTCGCCGGCGCCGACGATCAGCACCGACCGCGCGCCGCGCTGCGCCCGGTAGCCGCGGAGCGGACGCTCGTACACGAGGTGGGCGACGAAGCGCACCGCCCCGAGCAGCACGAGCATCAGCAGGCCGTACAGCACGAGCACGCCGGTCGGGACCGACACGCCGACGAATCCCTCGCGCGTGAGCAGCTCCTTCGGCTGCATGACCGCGACGTAGCCGACGAGCGCGACCACCGACGCCGCGACCGCCTGGGCGATCTGCAGGTACTCGCGCTGCGACGAGTAGCGCATCCAGTGCCGGTACAGCCCGAAGAGCGGTGAAGATCAGGATGCTGCCGCAGATCGCGAACGTGATCGTGCGGTCGAAGAGGTCCTCGTAGCGCGCGGGCACGCCGCCGTCGAAGCGCAGCCGATAGGCGAGGAAGTAGGCCAGCGCGACCAGCCCCGCGTCCAGCGCGACCTGGGGCAAGGCGTGGCGGTGGACGGGAAAGGCCGCGGAACGGATCCGGCGGCGCATCGCGGTGATTCTAGGGCCGCACGCGGCTTGACGGCACCCAGGCCGCCGATCGGCGACAGCAGCAGATCGGCCAGCACGGCCGGGTCGCGGCGCGTCCGCTCCGCGCTCGAGGCCGCTCGCTTTTCCAGTGCAACGTCCTCGGCGCGGCTGAGCCGGCGCAAGCGGCCCTCGGCGATCAGCGCCTCGTCGACGGCGCCCAGGCGGCCCTCGAACGTGGTCCAGACCGGCGTGCCGAGCGCGACGGCCTCGCGGTTCATCGTGCCGCCGGCGGAGACCACGAGGTCGGCGAACGCGATCAGCGACTGCGCGTCGATCGCGCGCTCGGGGACGATGAAGCCGTCGCAGCTCGGCGCGCTGCTCGGGCGTGCGCGGGAGCACGACGGTCTGCTCGCCCCGCAGGCGGTCGAGCACCGCGGCGAACAGCGGGTTCTCGAAGCGGTGGTAGAGCGAGACGGCCGGCGGCGTGCGCACGACGGCGATCGGCCGCGCCGGGTCGAGCCCGAGCTCGCCGAGCACCGCCTGGTCGGGCTCGAAGTCCGCGAGGTAGTACTCCTCCTTGAGGCCCGGGTAGCGGCGCAGCTTGGCGCGGCGTGGCGCCGTACGGGCGCGAGGCGCTCGGGCGGGATCGCGTCGGGCACGACGACGCGCCTGCGCCAGCCGGCAGTTGACCGTGTGCTGGACCGTCGCCCACTCGTAGTCGAACGTGGTCGCGCTGGGGATCCGCAGCAGCGCGGCGGCGACGGTCACGTCGTTGGAGCCGTGGCCGAGCGCGACGTCGAACCGGCGTCCGCGCGCCCAGCGCGCCAGCGCGGTCGAGCGCGCGAGCAGGCCGACGCCCTTGGCGGCGAGCCGGCCGCCGCGGTGGTGGCCGATCGCCTGGATGCTCGAGCCCGTGAGCGGTCGGCGAGCCCGAGCGTCTGCGCGAAGTCGCGCGCGGTGACGTGCACCTCGCGCCCCCTCGCGCGCGAGCGCCCGGATGACCGGGCGCATGACGAGCACGTGCGGGGAGTTCGTGAGGTCGACCCAGACCCGCATCGCGTACCGCGGCGGCCACCTCGTCGGCCTGCTCGCGCGTCAGCACCGGGCTCATCGGGATCGCCAGGTGCGTGCGCGCCGCCTCGTCGGTGCCCGGCAGCTCCGGTCGCGGCGCGAACTCGCGCATCGCCGGCTGCCGGTGCGTCGGCACGCGGTAGTAGGCCTTCTGCGCCGATCCCGGCCGCCTTCAGCGCCGCGGCGAGCTCGTCGGCGCGCTGATGGCGCACCACGTACAGGTGCCAGGCCGGCTCGCGCCAGCGCCGCGCGGCAGGTCCACCAGCTCGCCGAGCCCGGCCGCCTCGTAGTGCGCGCGCGGCGCGGCGGCGGCCGTCCGCCCATCCGTCGAGGTGCGGGAGCTGGACGCGCAGGATCGCGGCCTGCAGCTCGTCGAGCCGCGAGTTGTAGCCGATCTGCTCGAAGGTCTGCTTGTCGCGCGAGCCGTGGAAGCGCAGCATCGCGCACCCGCTCGGCGACGCCGTCGTCGCCGGTGGTGATCGCGCCGCCGTCGCCGAACGCGCCGAGGTTCTTGGACGGGAAGAACGAGAACGTCGCCGCCGTGCCGAGCGCGCCGGGCGCGCCCGGCCGGCGAGCGCGAGCCGGCGGCCTGCGCGGCGTCCTCGAGCACCGGGACGCCGAGCGCCTCGATCTCGGCCACCGGCGCGACGTTGCCGAACAGGTGCACCGCGATGACCGCCTTCGTGCGCGGCGTGAGCGCGGCCTTGACCGTTTCGGCGGTGACGCAGAACGTCTCGGGGTCGACGTCGCAGAACACGGGGCGCGCGCCGGTGGGCGGGATCGCCTCGGCGGACGCGTAGAAGGTGAACGACGGCACGACGACCTCGTCGCCGGGCCCGACGCCCATCGCCCGCAGCGCGATCGTGAGCGCGTCGGTGCCGTTGGCGACGCCGATCGCGTGGTCGGCGCCGACGTAGCCGGCGAACTCCGCCTCGAACGCCGCGACCTCCGGCCCGAGGATGAAGCGGCTGCCGTCGATGACCTCGTGGAGCTTCGCCTCGATCGCTCCGATCAACGGCGCGACAGGCGTATGAGTGTCGAAAAGGGGTATTGACATCGGCCGGGGTACGTTAGCCAGCGCAAGTTTCGGCGGGCCGGTGCGTTGGCAGCATAAGTAATCAAGGCGCTCACGCGAGCTTGCGAGCGTGGGTGAGCCGCATATGGCAATTTGCTTCCCGGGAGGTAGCGAATGCGCAGACTCATCACCGTTTGTGCCGTTGTCGCGTGCGCGAGCTTGGCCGCTGCAGGGACGGCCTCGGCCGCACCGACCTGGGCGCCCGCCGCCACGGCACCGGTGCATCCCGGCGTGCAGACCGATCACCAACGGTGGTCAGTGCACGTCGAACTTCGTCTTCTTCGACGCGTCCAACAACGTGTACATCGGCCAGGCGGCGCACTGCGCCGGCACGGACGGCAACACGGCGACCAACGGCTGTGACGCCGGCACGCTGCCGGTCGGCACGGCGGTCGAGGTCGACGGCGCGCGCCAGCCCGGCACGATGGTCTACTCGTCGTGGGCGACGATGCAGTCCAACGGGGAGGCCGACGCCGACACGTGCCAGTACAACGACCTCGCGATCGTCAAGCTCAACCCGGCCGACTATGCGAAGGTCAACCCGAGCATCCCGTTCTGGGGCGGCCCGACCGGCGTCACGGACACGGTCGCGCAGGGCGACAAGGTCCTCTCGTACGGCAACTCGTCGCTGCGGCTCGGCATCACGCAGCTGTCGCCGAAGCAGGGCCTGAGCCTCGGCCAGGACTCCGGTGGCTGGAACCACACCGTCTACACCGCGACGCCCGGCATCCCGGGTGACTCGGGGAGCGCGTTCATGGACGCGCAGGGGCGCGCATTCGGCGTGCTGAGCACGCTGCAGGTCGCGCCGCTCGCCGGCGCGGCAACGGCGTCGGCGACGTCTCGCGCGAGATCGCGTACATGAAGTCGCACGGCGGGCCGGATCTCACGCTCGCCACAGGGCACCGAGCCCTTCCGCGGTCCCCTTCTGTAGTGCCTGCGTCGGCACTCCGGCCGACGCTCTGACTCGGGCGGGGGCCATCCGTGGCCCCCGTGACCGGGCTTCGCCCTTTTGGCGGTTGCCCACTACCCTCATCCCACTCTTGCCGGTCCTGATCGCCTCCATCACGGACCCGCTCGTCGAGTTCGCCGTCGACGTGGTCGACAACCTCGGCCTTGCCCGGCGTCTTCGTGCTGATGGTCGCTCGAGAGCGCGTGCATCCCGATCCCGTCGGAGGCGACGATGCTGTTCGCCGGCTTCAACGTCGTCCGACGGCGAGTACTCGCTGTTCGCGGCGACCGCGGTCGGCGTGGCGGCGAACGTCGTCGGCTCGTGGATCGCCTACGCGGTCGGCTACTTCGGCCGCATCGACCTGCTCGAGAAGCACGGCCGCAAGCTGCACGTCAAGCCGTCGCACCTGGCGTGGGCCGACCGCTGGTTCGAGCGCTACGGCGACGCGACGGTCTTCTTCTCGCGCATGCTGCCGATCATCCGCACGTTCATCTCGCTGCCGGCCGGCGTCGCGCGGATGCCGTTCTGGCGCTTCACGCTGTTCACCGTGCTCGGCTGCATGCCGTGGGTCTTCCTGCTCACGTTCATCGGCAAGCAGGCCGGCGACAACTGGGAGAACTGGAAGGACAACCTGCACTACGTCGACTACGCCGTGGCGGCGCTGATCGTGGTCGGGATCGTCTGGCTGGTCGTGCGCTGGCGGCGCGCGCGCGCGGTACGCGCCGCCGCCGATGCGCCGAGCTGAGCCTGCCGAGGCGCTCGCGCTCGGGCTGCTGCAGGGCCCGGCCGAGCTGCTGCCGGTCTCCTCGTCCGCGCCACGTCGCGCTGGTGCCGTGGCTGCTCGGCTGGGGCGTGGCCGGGCGCCGGAGCGGCGCAAGGAGTTCGAGGTGGCGCTGCACGCCGGCACCGCGGTGGCGCTGGCGCGCTCGCTGGATCGGCGGCGCGCCGCTGCGGCGTCGGCGCTGCTGCTCGCCGCCTCGGCGCCGCCGGCGCTCGCGGGCCTGGCGTTCGAGCGGCCGATCGAGGAGCGGCTCGGCGACGCCGCGGACGATCGCCGCCGGGCTGCTGGCGGGCGCGCTGGCGATGGTGCTGGCCGACCGCACCGCGCCACGGCGCGCGCCGCCGAGGCCGTCGGTCGCCGACGGCGCCGCGCTCGGCGCTCGCGCAGGCGCTGGCGCTCGTGCCGGGCGTCTCGCGCAACGGCGCCACGCTCGCCGCCGCGCGGCTGCGCGGCTTCCGCGCGCCGACGCGGCCGCGCTGTCGCGCGAGGTCGCGCTGCCGGTCCTGCTCGGCGCGACGGCGCTGAAGGGCGCGCGGCTCGTGCGCGCGGCGGCCGCGGCGCGACCGTGCGGACGCCGGCGTTCGCCGCGGCGGCGGCCGCCGCGCTCGACGCGCGCGCGACGCTGCGGCGTCGCGGCGAGCGCTCGCTGCGCGCCGTGGGCCGCCTACCGCGCGGCGCTCGCCGTCGTGGCTCGTCTGGCAGAATCGGAGCCGATGAGCCGACGCCTACGCCGCCTCCGGCGTCGACACGTCCGCCGCCGACCGCGGCGTGGCGGCGCTCGTCGGCGTGCTGCGCACGATCGAGACCGGCAGCCCTCGCGCACGGTGCCGCGCTCCGGCCACTACGCCGCCGTGCTGCGCGGTCGCGCCGAACCTCGGGATCGCGGTCGGGACCGACGGCGTCGGCTCCAAGCTGGTCGTCGCCGAGGCGACCGGCCGGCTCGACACGTCGGGATCGACTGCGTGGCGATGAACGTCAACGACGTCGTCTGCGTCGGCGCCGAGCCGATCGCGCTGCTCGACTACCTCGCCGTCGAGCAGGCCGACCCGGACGCGATGCGCGGCGATCGCCGAGGGGCTCAAGGCGCGGCGCCGAGCTGGCCGGCGTCGAGATCCCCGGCGGCGAGGTCGCGGTGCTGCCGGAGCTGATCCGCGGCCACCCGTCGCCGCGCGGCTTCGACCTCACCGCCGCCTGCTTCGGCACCGTCGCGCTCGACGCGATCGTCACCGGCGCCGCGCTGCGCGCCCGGCGACGCGCTGATCGGCCTGCCGTCGTCGGGCCTGCACTCGAACGGCTACTCGCTCGCGCGCCGGGCGCTGTCCGATCTGGCGCTCGACTCGCGCCCCGAGATCCTCGGCGGCCCGGCCGTCGCCGACGCGCTGCTCGAGCCGACCGTGATCTACGTGCGCGCGGTGCTCGAGCTGCTGCGCTCGGGCCTGCCGGTGCACGGCCTCGCGCACATCACCGGCGGCGGGCTGCAGAACCTGCTGCGGCTGAACGACGCCGTCGGCTTCGAGATCGACGACCCGCTGCCCGTCCCGCCGATCTTCGGCCTCGTCCAGGAGCACGGCGGCGTGCGCCGAGGCCGAGATGTGGGAGGTCTTCAACATGGGCTGCGGCTTCTGCGCGTCGTGCCCGAGGCCGCCGCCGACGACGCGGCCGCGCTGCTCGCCGCGCACCACCCCGGCACGCGCCGGATCGGCACGGTCACCGACCGCGCCGGCCAGATCTCCGGGCCGGCCTAGGGTTTTGCAGGCCGCCTGGTGGGCTGGGCGGACTGCGGCTGGGGAGGTAGGGAGGCTGGGGAGCCGGCCGCGCCGTCTCCGTTGTGCAGTTCGTCGGGCATAGGCCGACAAACTGCACACTCGGCGTCGAGTGTGCAGTTGGTAACGCTATGCGTTACCAACTCGACAAAGGTCGGCGACGCGGCCCCGCCGTCTACCCGAGATGTGGTCCTTTGAGGCGCGATGGCGCGCGGGAATATGATCGGCCGATGCTGCTGAGGCCGATGCGAAGCGCGCCGTTGATGCTCGGTGGTGTCGGCTTCCAGGCGGGCCTGGACGAGGTGGCGCGGAAGCGGGCCGCCGCCGCGGCTCAGCCGCCGGCGCCCGACCTCGTCGGGCAGCTCAGGGAGCTGAAGGCGCTCCAGGACGCGGGTGCGCTGACGCCGGAGGAGTTCGCGGCGGCCAAGCGCAAGGTGCTCGGCTGACGGCATGCCGCTCGGGCCTGTCCAACTGCTCGTGCTGAGCTTCGATCGGCCCGACTTCGACGGAAGCGTGCTGGCCGAGCTCGACCGCCTGCGCGAGAGCGACCTGGTGCGCGTGATCGACCTGCTGGTCGTGCACAAGCGCGCCGACGGCGTCGTGGAGCGGCTGGAGCATTCCGACCTCGCGGCGGAAGCGGGCGGCATCGTCGAGGCGCTGATCGGCGCCGAGGACGGCGGGCCGGAGGCCGACGAGGCGGTCTGGTCCCTCGACGACGCGATCCCGGACGACTCCGCCGCCGCGATCGCGCTCGTCGAGCACCGCTGGGCGACCGGCCTGCGCGCGGCGGTCAGCGCCGCGGGCGGCGTCCCCGTCGCCGACGCGTGGATCCACCCCGCCGACCTCGCCGCGGCCGGCCTCGTCGACGCCGGATAGACGGCCTATCCATAGGTCGAGTATCGATATGTCGATGATCGATGTATCGTCGGCCGCATGGAATTCCGGATGCCGAGCTACATCGCCCTCGCGACGCTGCTCGACGGCCCGCTGCACGGGTACGCGATCGTGCGCCGCGCCGCCGAGCTCTCCGACGGCGCGGTCCGGCCCTCGACCGGCACGCTGTACGCGCTGCTCGATCGGGCGATCGCCGAGGGCCTCGTCGTCGCCGGCGAGCCGTACGTCGAGAACGGGCGCGAACGGCGCGACTACGCGCTGACGCCCGCGGGCCGGCTCGAGCTGGAGGCCGAGACGCGCCGGCTCGAACGCGCGGCGCGGACGGTGTCGCGGCGGCTGCGCGCCACGGCGGTGAGCTCGTGAACCGCGAGGGCGCGATCCGCCTGGCCCTGCTGGCCTACCCGCCGGACGTGCGCGAGCGCGGCGGCCACGAGATGACCGCCACGCTGCTCGACGCCAGCGGAGGCTCACGGACGCGGTTCGCGCACGAGCTCGCGGCTCTCGGCCGCGCGGGACTGCACGTGCGCGGCCGGCGCACGGCCGCGACCGGCCCACGGCGGGTCCTGGCCGACGGCGTGTGCCTGGCCGCCGTATGGCTGATGACCCTCGACCTGAGCACGCTGGGCGCGCAGACGGTGCGCGGGTTCCAGGATCCCCTGCTGGCGCCGGCCTCGCTCGCGGCGCTCGGCGTCGCGCTCGCGCTCGCGCTGGTCGGCTACGACCGCTTCGCGGGAGCGGCCGCGCTGGCGTGGACGGCCGCGCGCTTCCCCGCACTGCTCGACCACCACCCCGGGATGGGCGTCCTGATGGTCCCGGTCACGCTCCCCTCGATCGCGTGCTTCGCGGTGCTCGTGGTCGCACCCCGCCGCCGCGCCGCCGACCCCCGCCGCCTCGCGTGGCTGCTGGTGCCGGTGGTCCTCGTCGCGACGTTCGGACCGCCGCAATACGACCAGGCGCCGCTGCTGCTCGCGCTGGTCACGATCGCGACGCTGCTGGTCGTCGTATACGCGCTCGCGACCCTCACGACCGACCCGCGCCTGGCGATCGCCGGCGCCATCCCGATCTTCACCCTGACGGCCGGCTCGGCCGCCGTGTTGACGCTCGCCGCGCTGCTCGTCCTCGCCACGGCGGTGGCGAGCGTTCGCCGGCGGCGGCGCCCGGCGCCGATCTAGATGGTTGATTCCGCGGCCCGTGTGCCCGCATGGCCGTGCACCGTGTGATGCCGGGCGCCGCACGCGCGATCGGCACAGTGGCGAGAGTGACGAAGTCACGGGCCGATCAAGTGGGTGGTGATCCGGCGCCGCGGGGCACGCCCAGGCGGGTGCGCGGGTCCTGGAATCAACCATCTAGTCGTCGGAGTCGTCGTCCTGCAGCGCGCCGGGGATGCCCGGGTCGGCCTTCTTGCGCTCCCAGTCCTTGCGGACCGTGTCGATCTCCTCTTCGAGCTTGGAGGCGCGCTCCTCCATCTCCTCGAGCTCGCGTTCGGGTTCCTCGCTCACTCCAGCTCCTCTTCGGACTTGGCCCGCTCGTCGAGCTTCTTCTTGAGGTATGCCGCTCGGTCGGCGCGGCGCTCGTGCGTGTGCTCCTCGGAATCCTCGGACGCGCCGCTCGCCTGCTCGCGCTCGGCGAGCTCGCGCTGGACCTGCTCGACCCGCAGCTCCTCGGTCTTGGGATCGCCCATAGCCGTCACAGCGTAGGCCACCGGCTCGGATCGAGAAGGGCTTCCGGCAGGTCGGCTCGCCAGCCGGGCGGCGGCAGCGGGCCGCCGGCGAGCAGTTGCTCGAGCTCGGCAGCGTCGCGTGGCCCGAGCAGGACCGAGGCGATGCCCGGCTGCGCGGCCGCGAAGGCGACGGCGACACCCGCGAGCTCGGCCCAGCCGACGCCGGCGGCGCGGCGCAGGTCGTCGGCGGCCACCGCGAGCGGCGCGAAGTCCCCGTGCAGCAGCTCACCGGCGGCGCTGAGCACGCCGCGCAGGAGCGCCGAGCGCCCGATCACGGCCGTGCCGGCGGCTGCGGCGGCGGACAGGACCACGCGTTCGGCCCGGCGGTCGAGCGCGCTGTAGGCGATCTGCACGGCGTCGAGCCGCGGCTCCGCGATCACCGCCAGCGCGGCCTCTTCGCCGTAGACCGTCGCGCCGAGCGCGTGGACGAGGCCCTCGGCGCGCAGCTCCTCCATCGCGTCGACCAGCGCACCGGAGGCCAGCCGCGCCGGAGTCGCGTTGTGGATCTGGAGAAGGTCGATGCGGTCGCGGCGGAGCGCCGAGAGGCTGGCCTCGACGGACGCGCGCACCTCGCCCGGGCCGAGCTTGGTCGCGATCACGCACGGCGCGCCCGCCGCGACCTCGCCGACGAGCGCCTCGGCACCGTCGTAGGCCGGCGCGGTGTCGATCAGGGCGACACCGGCGTCGAGCGCGGCCTCGATCACACGTGCCGCGGCCGCCCGGGCCGGCGGCTCGCGCTCGGCGTCCGGCGCGCCATAGGGCAGCACCAGGGCCGCCGTGCCGAGCCCGAACGGCGAGAGCGGGAGGCCGCGGACCGCGTTCATGCCGCCAAGATGCCAACTACACTCCGCCTGCGCATGGCGGCGGCCCCCGCCATCGCATCCCGGCGGCTCATGAACCTCGACGGCAAGACCCTGCTCATCACCGGCGCGACGGGCTCATTCGGGTCCGCGTTCACGCGCACCGTGCTCGACCGCTTCGACGTCGAGGCCGTCCGCGTGTTCAGCCGCGACGAGCTCAAGCAGTCGCAGCTCGAGCGCGCGCTGAACGACGACCGCGTGCGGCTGCTGCTCGGCGACGTCCGCGACCGCGATCGCATGCGCCTCGCCACCCGCGGCGTCGACGTGATCGTTCACGCGGCCGCGCTCAAGCAGGTCCCCGCGTGCGAGTACAACCCGTTCGAGGCCGTGCAGACGAACGTGATCGGCGCCCAGAACGTGATCTCGGCGGCGATCGACAACGACGTCCCGCTGACGGTCGCGCTCAGTACCGACAAGGCCGTCAACCCGGTGAATCTCTATGGCGCGACCAAGCTGTGCGCCGAGAAGCTGTTCGCGCAGGCGATGGCGTACGCCGGCGGCGGCCCGGCCCGCTTTGCCTGTGTCCGCTACGGCAACGTGGTCGGGAGCCGCGGCAGCGTCGTGCCGATGTTCCGCGCGCAGGCGGCGACCGGCGTCGTCGACGTCACCGACGAGCGGATGACGCGGTTCTGGATCACGCTCGAGCAGGCGGTCGACTTCGTGCTCAGCTGCATGGGGATCGTGCAGGGCGGCGAGGTGTTCGTGCCCAAGAGCCCGAGCATGCGCGTGGTCGACGTCGCCACCGCGCTGGCCCCGGAGGCCGAGCAGCGGGTGATCGGCATCCGCGCGGGCGAGAAGCTGCACGAGGTCCTGCTCACCGAGGACGAGGCGCGCCACGCGTACGACCTCGGCGACCGCTACGTGATCGTGCCGCAGGCGCTCAACGGCGGCGCGCCGTCGCGCGACGGCGCCACCCGGCTGCCGGCCGGCTTCCACTTCTCTTCCGACGGCAACGAGGCCTGGCTGGGCGCCGAGGAGCTGCTGGCGATGGCGAACTCGATCCCGGCGGGGAACGGCGCCTCCCCGCCCGGCTGGGAGGCCTGAGAGCCCGGCCAGCCGGCCGACCTCTAAAGCAGCACCACCCGGCGCCGATCACCGGGGGAGATGTCCCTCAAGATCGCCGTCAAGGACCATCTCGGCAAGTCGCTCCCGATCGCGAGCGCGCTGCAGCGCGCCGGCCACCGCCTGGTCGGCAAGGACGCCGTCCCGGACGTGCTGCTGATCGACACCGACGTGCCGATCCTCGGCTATCGCAACCTGATCGACCGCTACAAGGACATGGGCGCGAAGGTCCTGCTGTACCCGCACGGGGCCAACATCGCGACCGGCTATGACGGTCTGTACGAGCCGTACGAGCGCGTCGACGGCAACCTGGTGAGCGCGCCCGGCCACGCCGAGGTGCTGCGCCGCCTCGAGTACCCGATGCCGACCGCCGTCGTCGGCTGGTCGCTGTGCGAGCAGGCGCCGTTCCGCGCCACCGACGAGATCCGCCACGTCGTGTTCGCGCCGACGCACCCGTCCGGCTGGGGCACGCTTCCCGACGACGCCCGCGCGGCCAGCGCCGAGACCTACGCCCGCCTGCTCGAGGGGCCGTGGCAGCTCACCGTCCGCCACATCGGCACGCTCGAGCAGAACGGCCTGTGGCACGCCGACGGCGTCCAGTACGTGCCGGGCAACTTCCGCATGGCCTTCGACGAGATGGACACCGCCGACGTCGTCGTCGCCGGCGACGGCACGTACCCGATGCTGGCGATCGCGCGCGGCATCCCAACCGTGCTGAGCATGACCATCAGCGAGGAGGAGCGCCCGTCGCAGCTCGCGTTCGGCCTGCCCGGCGAGACGCCGGTGCCGCGCCGCAACTACGACCGTTACCGCGACTACATGCGCTACCCGTTCGACATGACGTGCGGTCCGGTCGACGAGGTGCTCCACGCCGCCGCCCGCAGTGAGGCGCCGATCCTCGAGTACAAGCGCCGCTTCATCGGGGAGCCGCTGGACGCGCAGCGCGTCTCGCGCGCCGTCCAGCGCCTGGTCGCCGGCGAGCCGCCCGCGGCGATCGACAAGACCCGCAGCTTCACCGTCACCGCGCTCGCCGGCGAGCTGCGCGAGAAGCCCGAGCTGCTGCGCGCGTACGTCGAGCGCTTCGGTCCGCAGGACGACGCCAGCCTGATCCTCTGGGGCCCAGGCCTCGAGGAGGACGCGCTGCTCGCGCTCGCCCAGGACGCGATCGCCGCCGCGGGCATCGACGATGCCCGGCTCGGCGACGTGCTGCTGCTGCCCGGCCCCGGCTCCGCCGCCGTCGATGCCGCACTCGCCGAGCGCTCCGACGCGCTGCTGAGCGAGTGGCCGGCGGTCGGCCGTCTCGGCGCGGTGCCGCGCTACGAGGCGCTGCCGCTCGCCGCCTGAGTACCGGTGTTCGTGAGTACGCTCACCGCCACGGTGAACAGTGTGCCCGTCAGGCGGTCGGCTCGGCGCCGATGCTGATGCGCAGGCGCTGCGGGTCGTCGGGGGCGCGGGCGATCGGCCCGCGGCGCGTGTCGTCGGACTCGGTGAGGCTGAACATCAGCCGGAACAGGTAGCGGTCGCCCGACGGGGCGAGGCGGAGCAGCGCCAGCGGCTTGGCGCACGCCTGGTCGACCTCGACGCGGATCGTGCGACGGGCGTCTCCGAGCAGGACGACGCCCTCGGTCGCGCCGACGCCCTGCGCGCTGGAGACCAGCGCCGACACCGCCGCGCCGTGGTCGAACGCCGCGCCGCCCAGCTCGTGGCGCTCGAGCACGTCACCGCCGTTGTGGGCGGCGTAGAAGAGCGTGGCGGCGTCGAACGCCTCGGGATGCAGCGTGATGTAGCCGGCGCGCAGCGAGCCGGGCGGGAGCTCGGGCCAGCGCAGCGTGATCTCGATCTCGAGCCGTTGCGCTCCGACGGTGACGACCTTCTCGATCGCGCCGAAGTCGGTCTCGACGGTGCCCCAGGCGCGGATCGCGCCGTCCTCGAGCCGCGCGAACACCGGCTCGACCGGCTCGAGGTCGGTGCCCTTGTGGCGCAGCGGCGACTCCTGCACCGTGCTGCCCGAGTACCAGTCGGCGCCGAGCTCGATCGTTGGGAAGTAGCCGTGCTCGAGCGTGCCGAGCAGAACGTCGCCCCAGCGCGTGTCGGTGAACGAGTCGATCGCGAGGCCGCGGCGGGCGTTGAGCACGACGTCGAGCTCGCCGGTCCGGATGCGCCACAGCCGACCTTCGCGCCTGACCTCCGCCGGGTGGTCGTCCCGCGGGGCGGGCGCCGGGGGCGGCGGGCCGATCCGCAGGCGGGGGAGAAGCGCGTCCCACCGCGCCTGCGTGATGTGGGTGCGGAAGTCGGACGCCCACAGCGCGCACAGCTCGCGCCACTGCGCGGCGTCGTCGCTGCCGCGCAGGCGGTCGTACAGGCGCCAGCAGCGCGTGTTGATCCCGACGTCGTCACGACCGCTGACCGCCCAGCGGCCGATGTTGTACTTGTCCTGCTTCTTCACTGGAATCGGATGGCCCGGTCCCTCCAGGCGCAGCTCGCGCTCGGCGCCGAGGGTGAGGACGTCGCGCGGGAGCGCCGGCGTGTCGACCTCGGCCAGCGCGGTCAGCGCGGCGGCGATGCGGTCCCACTCGCCCTCGCGCGCGGCCGGCTCGGCGGCGAACCGGCCCGGCCGGTGGTCGAACACCTCGGCGTCGTTGGCGTACAGCAGCAGCGCCCCGCCGTCCGCGACCGCGTCGCGCACGAACTCGAGATACGGCTCGAGGTCGAGCTCGGCGTGGGCGTAGCGCTGGAACTTCTGGAACGCGATCGACTCGCTCCACACGACCGGGAGGCTCGTGCCGTCGGCGCCGATCGCCCGCTGTGGCGCCCGTCTGAGCGCGGGCGGCCAGTCGGAATGGCTGCGGTAGGCGTTGTCCCAGTCGGCGACGATCCCCTCGTAGCCGGCCTGCGCGTACAGCGGGACGAGGCCGGGCGAGTAGGCCTGCTCACACAACATCGCCGTCTGCGGCCGCACGCCGAGCAGTCGCTCATAGACGTCGAGCCCGAGGCGCAGGTTCCAGCGGTTGACCTCGGCCGGCAGCAGCGGCGCGGCGCACTGCGCGTACGCGCTGCCGACGAGCTCCGCGCGCCCTCCCTCGATCAGCGCGCGCGCCGCGGCGATCCATCCCGGGTCGATCTCGGCGATCTGCTCGAGCGTCCACCCGGGCGCCTCGAACGCGATCGGGAACGGCGTCCGCCGCGCCAGCTCGAGCATCGGCCAGTAGCACCGCTTGACGATCTCCGGCCGCCGCTCGGTGGGCAGCGACGAGAACGCCAGGTTCATGTGGAAGAGGCAGACCAGCACGGCGGCGCCGAGACTAGACTGGCGCGCCGATGGCGTGGACGCGCGTCGACTCGTTCACCGGCAACCGGCTGGCGAGCGATCTGATGGTTCAGCGGCCGTGCCCGCTGTGCGGCGGCGAGCGCCGGCGGACGCTGCTCGAGCTCCCCGGCTTCCAGTACCACCTCGACTCGGCGACGGTGCCCAAGCGCGTCGACCTGCGCACGGTCCAGTGCGAGAACTGCCGGATCGCGTACCAGGACGCGGTCCTGACGGCGGCGGGGTACGCGGTCGTGATGGCCGAGGCCGAGGCGTCGTTCGGCGCCAGCCCGGGCCGCGCCGGCGAGGAGGTCGCCTGGATGCGCGAGCGCGGGCTGCTCGGCGGTGGCCGTCGCGTGCTGGACGTCGGCTGCCACGACGGCGGCCTGCTCGCGCGGATGCCCGCCGAGGACGAGCGGATCGGGGTCGACGTGGACGAGCGCGCGCTGGGGCGCGCCGCGGCGGCGCATCCCGGGATCCGCTTCGTGCACAGCGCGTTCGAGCGCGTCGAGGTCGACGGCGCGGTGGACACGTTCACGATGTTCCACGTGCTCGAGCACCTGCCGCGGCCGGTCGAGGCGCTCCGGCGGCTGGCGGCCCTCGCGGCGCCCGGCGCCCGCCTGGTCGTGGAGGTGCCGATCGCCGAGAACGGCGCCACCAACGACATCTCCGGCTTCTTCAGCGTCTACCACGTCACCCACCTCACGCGCGCGGGGCTGCAGCGGGCGCTCGACGCGGCCGGGTGGGCAGTGCACGAGTGGTGCGAGATGCCCGACTACAACGGCTGTCGCGTGGTCGCCGCGAGAGGGCGGGGCGGCGAGCGGGCGGCGCCGGACGACGACGCGTACGAGCGCTGCCTGGACGCGTGGCGAGACAGCGTCGCGCGGGCGGAGGAGCGCCTCGGTTCAGTGGGCGCGCGCTGCGTGATCTGGGGCGCCGGCAGCCACACCGAGATGCTCTACCACGCGACGTCGCTGTTCAGCGCGGAGCGCGAGTTCCTGCTCGTCGACCGCGACCCGGCGAAGGTCGGCGGCAGCTGGCGCGGCATCCCGATCATCGCGCCCGACACGCTCACCGACACGGGCGTGCCCCTGGTGGCGAGCAGCTATCAGGGGCAGCCGGCGATCGTGGCCGCGGCGAGGGAGCGGGGCGTCGGGGAGATCATCACGCTGTATGACGAGATCCGCGTTCACTGAGGCGCGCGCGTGCCCGGTCTGCGGGCACGACGAGGCGGCGACGCTGATCGAGCTGCCCGGCTTCCAGTTCTTCCTCGACCCGCCGCGGCGCGTCGACGTCCGCACGGTCCGGTGCGGGCACTGCGCGTGCCTGTACATGAACCCCGTATACGCGCCCGGAGCGGTGGAGGAGCTGTTCCGCGAGGGCGGGATGTCGTACCGCGCCAACCCTGACCGCGTGGGCGAGCAGGCGGACTGGCTGGCGCGGCGCGGGCGCCTCGGCGCGGGGGCGGCGATCCTCGACGTCGGCTGCTTCGAGGGCCGCTTCCTCGCCGCGCTGCCGCGCCACGTGCGCAAGCTCGGCATCGACGTCGATGCCCCGGCCGTGGCGCGGGCGCGTGAGCGGCTCGCCGGCGAGGACGCGCAGATCGCCCACGGAGACCTCGACGCGCTGCCGCCCGGGCCGGTCCCCGACACGATCACGCTGTTCCACCTGCTCGAGCACCTGCCCGACCCGGTCGGCGTGCTGCGCAGCCTGCGCGCCGCCGCCGGTGCCGGGACGCGCCTGGTCGTGGAGGTGCCGGTCGTCGAGCGCGGGATCACCAACGACCTCGTCGGCTTCTTCTCGGTCCAGCACGCGACGCACTTCAGCCGCCGCAGCCTGGAGAACGCGCTGTGGCGCGCGGGCTGGGAGCCGGTCGAGGTCGACGAGGGCATGGACTACAACGGGCACCGGGTGCTGGCGGCGCCCGCCGCCCGGGAGACGGACGCGGTGCGAGACGAGGCCGATGTGACCGCCGTGCTCGCCGCCTGGGACGCCGCTGCCCAGGCCGTCACGGCGAGGCTGGCCGGCGTCGGCGACCGCTGCCAGATCTGGGGCGCGGGACTGCATCTCGAGTACCTGTTCCAGCGGACGCCGCTGTTCGCCACTGCCCGCGACTTCACCATCGTCGACAGCGACCCGCTCAAGCAGGGCGGCACGTGGCGCGGGCACGCGATCGCTGCGCCGCAGACGCTCGTCGCGGACGTGCCGCTGGTGATCTCCAGCTACGACAGCCAGGACGAGATCGCCATCGCGGCTGCCGATCTCGGAGTGCGCGACATCGTGCGCCTGTACGACCGCGTCGTCGCCTACTGAGTGGCGATCGTGATCGCGCCGACGGCGCTGCGGGCGGCGTCGATCGCCTGCTCGCGCGTGTGGCCGGTCGCGATCACCACACCGGCGCGCGACGGGTGGCTGGTGACCGGCGGCACCGTGTCGCCGACCGCGACCCGCAGCTCGCACAGCTCGACCTCCGGCCGCGCATCCACGTCCTCGGCGCCGCCGATCGCGACCACGCGGCCGGGCGGCGGGAACAGCCAGCGCTGGGCGACGCCGCGCGCGTACCGCGGCACGAGCTCGGCGGGGTCAGGCGGCTCGCCCAGCGCGATCCGGATCGCGCAGCCGACGAAGTCGACGCCGGTGCTGAGCGGGATCTCGTGCGTGCACAGGTAGCCGCCGCTGAGCCGCGCGGCGAGCTCGATCACGTGCGGCCGCCCGTCATGGACGACGATGTCGCCCTTGACGACGCCGTCGCGGACGCCGAGGCTGGCGGCGGCGCGCTGCACCACCTGTCCGATCGCGGCCGCGTCGTGCCGCGTCGGCAGCTCCCCGCCGTCCTCGATCACGTACGGGGCGAAGCGCTCGAGGTGCTCGTAGTTGCGGTCGGCCAGCCCGACGGTGTGCGCCACCCCGTCGATCACCAGCGACTCGGTCGAGACCTGCGGGCCGGCGAGGAAGCGCTCGGCCATCACGCGGCCGGTCGGCGACTCCGCGCGCGCCGCCGCGAACGCCCACTGCGGGTCGAGCCCCGGCGTCATCCGGATCACGCCGCGGGCGCCGCGGCTGTCGACCGGCTTGACGATCAGCGGCCCGTCCAGCGCGGCGAGCTCGGCGGCGGACGCGACGGGCGCGAACCACGGGATCGGCACCCCGTCGCGGGCGAAGCGCTCCTTCATCGCGAGCTTGTCGGTCGCCAGCGCGGCCGATTCCGGCGTCACGCCCGGCAGCCCGAAGGCCTCCGCCACTCCGGCCACAGTCTGCGGCACGTCGGAGGCGACGCAGATCACGCCGTCGAGGCCGAGCCCGCGCGCCGCCGCGACGGTGCCCGCGACGTCGTACGTGCTCACCACGAGCCGCTCGTCGGCCAGCCGCATGCCGGGCGCGCCGGCGGCACCGTCGCTCACCGCGACGCGCAGCCCCATCTGCTTGGCGCGCGCGATCGCCGGCACCGCCTCGATCCCGCCGCTGACGAACAGCAGCGTGCGGGTCACTCGCCCAGCGGCCACATGCGGTCGAGGCGCTGGCCGGCGAGCAGCATCGGCACGATGTCCTCGTCGGGGTCGACCGCGCAGTGCACGAGCGCCGCACCCGGCGCCGCGAGCGCCTCGGTCAGCGCGGGCACCAGCGTCGAGCGGTCGCCCACGCTCCAGCTCGGGATCCCATAGGCGCGCGCGATCGCCGCGAAGTCGGGGTTCCACTTCTCGCCGCAGGTCGGATCCGAGCCCCAGTTGAGGATCTGGAACTGGGAGACGATGCCGAGCCGGTGGTTGTCGAGGACCACGATCTTGACCGGCAGCTCCTGGTCGACCACCGACGCGAGCTCCTGGATGTTGATCTGCAGCGAGCCGTCGCCGACGAAGCAGAGGACGTCGCGGCCCTGCAGCGCGGCGCCGACCGCGGTCGGCAGGTCGTAGCCCATCGCGCCGTGTCCGCCGGACGTGAGCAGCGGCCGGCCGGGCCAGTCGACGTCGAAGTGGCGCGCCACCCACTGCTGGTGCAGCCCGACGCCGGTGACGGCCACCAGCTCCCGTCCGCGCGTGAGCTCGTTGGCGGCGACGATCACCTCTTGCGGCTTGAGCGGGCCCTCGGCCGCGACCGTGAGCGCGTGCTCCTGCCGCCACGCGGCGATCTGCGCGTGCCACGGCGCGAGGTCCGGCCCGCCGTCGAGCCGCTCGAGCAGCCCGGCGAGCGCCTCCCGCGCATCGCCGAACACGGCGACGTCGGTGCGGATCCGCGAGTGGTCGAGCTCGGCCGGGTCGGCCTCGATGCGCACGATCGTCGCCTCCGGGGCGAACGCGCCGACCTCGCTGCCGGTCTGCCGCACATCGAGCCGCGAGCCGACCACGAGCACGACGTCGGCGTTCTGGATCGCCAGGCCCGCGTACTGGTTGCCGGTGTGGCCGTGGAAGCCGAGCGCCAGCGGGTCGCCACCGGGGAGCGCGCCGAGCCCGAGCAGGCTGTGCGAGACCGGGATGCCGCGGCCTCGCACGAGCCGGCGCAGCTCGTCGGTCGCCCCCGCCAGCAGCACGCCCTGGCCGGCGATCACCAGCGGCCGGTGCGCCCGCGCCACCGCCGCGGCGGCCGCGTCGAGCGCCTCGCCGGAGATCGCCGGCGTCGCGCTCGGCCGGTCCGGGACGGCGACCGCATCCTCGACCTCGCCGCGCTGCACGTTCATCGGCAGGTCGATGACGACCGGGCCCGGCCGGCCCTCGCTCGCGGTGCGGAACGCGCGCTCGATCGCCGCCGGCACCTCGTTCGGATGCCGCGGCAGGATCTGCTCCTTGGTGATCGGGCGCATCAGCGCCATCGTGTCGACCTCCTGGAAGCCGCGCTGGCGCACCGGCAGGTCGCCGCGCATGTCGCCGATCCCCACCTGGCCGGTGCAGACGACGAGCGGCGTGGAGTCGAAGTACGCGTCGGCGACGCTCGTGACCAGGTTCGTCACGCCGGGGCCGGACGTGACGAGCACGACCTGCGCGCGGCCGCTCAGCCGCGCGGCGGCGAGCGCCGCGTAGCCGGCGCCCTGCTCGTGGCGGCCGGTGAAGATCGGGATCCCGCGCGCGACCGCGGCGTCGAAGATCGCGGCGACCGTCCCACCCGGGAACGTGTACAGGCGGTCGATGCCGTGGCGCTCGAACGCATCGACGATGAACTCGGCGCCGACCCGGGAGGAGACGCTAGCCAAGGTAGAGGCCCCCGTTGACGTTGAGCGTCTGTCCGGTCACGTACGGCGCGGCGGTGGCGAGGTAGGCGATCGCCGCGGCGACCTCGTCGGGCCGTCCCGCGCGCTCGAGCGGGATCTGGCGCAGCTTGTCCCGGCCGGCGGGCGATGCGATCTCGGGCTCGGTCATCTCGGTCTCGATCAGGCCGGGCGACACGCAGTTGACGGCGACGTGCGGCGCGCCGACCCGCGCCAAGGAGCGCGTGAGGCCGATCACCCCTGCCTTGCTCGCAGAGTAGTGCACCGCCAGCGGACCGCCGAGCTGCCCGCCCGACGACGCGACGTTGACGATCCGGCCCCAGCCGCGCTCGCGCATCGGCCCCATGACGGCCTGTGAGAGCAGGAACACGGCCTTCAGATTGACGGCCAGCGTGCGATCGAGGTCCGCTTCGGTGATCTGCTCGAACGGCTTCTGCTCGAGCACGCCGGCGTTGTTGACGAGCACATCCACCGGCCCGAGCCCGGCGGTGACCTCGTCGATCACGCGCGCGGCCTCCGCGCCCGGCCCGAGCTCGGCGCGCAGCGAGAGCGCACGCCGGCCGAGGGCGCCGATCGCCGCGACGACCTCCTCGGCCGCCTCCGCGCGCTCGCGGTAGGTGATCGCCACGTCGGCGCCTGCCTCGGCCAGCGCGAGCGCGGCCGCGCGGCCGATGCCGCGACTGCCGCCGGTGACCAGCGCCACGCGGCCCGCGAGGGTCATCGCAGCGCCTCCAGAGCGGCGGCGACGCGCTGGGCGCCGTACCCGTCGACGAGCCCCGGCCCGGTTCGCCGCATCTCGCGCAGCCGGCGCGAACCCCGCAGGGCGCGGACGGCCGCGACCGCGTCATCCGGGCTCGCGGTCTCCATCGTGCCGTGCTCGGCGAACGCCGCGGCCTCGCGCGCGTCGCGTGCGTCGCGCGGGATGGCGAGCGCCGGGACGCCGAGGTGGGCGGCCTCGAGGAGGGTGTGGCCGAAGCCGGTGACGAGCAGCTCCGCGCCGGCCAGCGCGCGCGGCCACAGCGTCGGGTCCTCCAGCACGCGGCCGGGCGGGCGGGCGCCGGCGTAGCCGGGGCCGCGCACCGCCGTCGTCTCGATGCCCGCCGCGTCGAGGGCGGTGCACAGCGGCACGGTGAGGCCGGTCGGATCGCTGCCGCCCATGCTCACCAGGACGCCGACGTCGGGCAACCGTGCGCCGGCGGCGGCCCGGATCTCCTCGCGCAGCAGCGCGTGCTCGAAGCCGCCGAGCCGTGCCCCCGGGACGTGCGGCCAATGCGGCCCGGTCGGCGGGTCGACGACCGCGTCGGCCAGCGCCCGCGCCGGCCCGGCGTCGTCGATCAGGCAGACCGTCGCGCCGGCTTCGCGCAGCGCCTGGACCTCCTCCACCGGCGTCGTGTGGGCGCGATCGATGACCGTGACCTCACCCTGCGCGTCCTCGCCGGCCACGCGCGCTCCCCAGCGCCGGACGAACGCGACGGCGGCGGCATCGGTGACCGCGACGGCGCAGCGATCGCGCAGTTGCTCCCACAACGCGAGGCAGCGACCCGCGTGGCCGAAGCCGACCTGAGCCCCGGCGTCGAACCGCAGCACGAACGAGGCGTCGGTCATCGGACGCGGCCGAGTCTATCCTGGCGCCCGTCGTGCAGTACCTGGTCACCGGCGCCGCAGGCTTCATCGGCTCGCACCTGTGCGAGGCGCTGCTCGACGCCGGGGCCACGGTCCGCGGGGTCGACAACTTCGCTCCCCACTACGCGCGCGACCGCAAGGAGCTCAACCTCGCTGTGCTGCGCGCGCGGCCGGGATTCACGCTGCACGAGGCCGACCTGGGCGCCACGGCGCTCGAGCCGCTGGTGGACGGCTGCGACGCGGTCTTCCACCTCGCCGCGCGGCCGGGGGTGCGCGACAGCTGGACGGCGTTCGACGACTACGTGCGCGCCAACGTGACCGGCACGAAGGCGCTGCTGGACGCCTGCGCGGGCCGCGACGTCCGGCTCGTCTACGCGTCGTCGTCGAGCGTGTACGGCAACGCGACCGATCTGCCGGTGACCGAGGCGGCGCCGCTGATCCCGATCTCGCCGTACGGGGCGACGAAGGTGATGACCGAGACGCTGGCGGGCGCGTACGCGGCGTCGCACGGGCTCGCGGCCGTCGGCCTGCGCTACTTCAGCGTGTACGGCCCGCGCCAGCGGCCCGACATGGGGATCGCGCGCTTCATCGAAGCCGGCCTGGGCGGCCGGCCGATCCACGTGTTCGGCGACGGCCGCCAGCTCCGCGACTTCACCTACGTCGGGGACGTCGTCCGGGGGACGATCGCGGCCCTGGGAGCGGCCCCCGGGTCCGTCTACAACATCGCGTCCGGGCGCCCGGTGGCGCTGCTCGACGTGCTCGACATGATCGAGCTCGGGCTCGGACAGGCCCTCGACGTCCGGCTCGAGACCGCCGCGGTCGGCGACGTGCGCGACACCCACGGCTCCACCGCGCTGGCGGAGGCCGAGCTCGGCTTCAGAGCGCAGACCGGCCTGCGCGACGGGCTGGCGGCACAGATCGCCGAGCACGCCGGGCGGCAGGCCGCCTAGCGATGACCCGGTTCATCGCCGAGATCGGGTCCAACCACAACCGTGATCTCGACCGCGCGCTGGCGCTGATCGACGGCTGCGCGGACGCCGGGGCGGGGGCGGTGAAGGTGCAGCTGTTCCGGATCGAGAACCTGTTCGCGCCGGAGGCGCTCACCGCGCACGCGCAGCTCCGCGCCCGCCGCCAGTGGGAGCTGCCGCCGGAGCTGCTCGCCCCGCTCGCCGAGCGCTGCCGCGAGCGCGGCCTGCAGTTCGGCGCCACCCCGTTCGCGCCGTGGGCGGTGGCGGCGGCGGCGCCGCACGTCGACTTCCTCAAGATCGCCTCCTACGAGCTGCTCCGGCATGACCTGCTGCGCGCGTGCGCGGACACCGGCCTGCCGCTACTGGTCTCGACCGGGATGGCCACCGGCGACGAGGTCGACGCCGCGGTCGACGCCGTGCCGGGCGCCGACCTCACGCTGCTCCACTGCGTCTCCGCCTATCCCGTGCCGCCGGAGCAGTGCAACCTGGCGGCGATCGCCGCGCTGCGCGCGCGGCACGGCGTGCCGGTCGGCTGGTCCGACCACAGCCGCGAGGAGCGGGTGGTCGAGCGCGCGGTGCGCCGCTGGGGCGCGAGCGACGTCGAGCTGCACGTCGACGCCGAGGACGAGCGCGGCCACGAGGCCGGCGCGCACAACTGGACGCCGGCGCGGTTGCGGGCGCTGATCGCCGCCTGCGCGGGCCCGCCGCTCGACGACGCCGATCCGGCCGACGGCGACGGCGTCAAGCGCCCGGCGCCCGCCGAGGCGCACGACGTGTCGTGGCGCGCCGATCCCAGCGACGGCCTGCGGCCGCTGCTCAGCGAACGTGCGCCCTTGGGGCAGCAGTGACGCAGCCGGCACCGTCGCTCAGCCTGCGAGCTCGCGCACGGCCGCGATGACCGTGTCCTGCTCCGCGGACGTCAGCGCCGGGAAGCAGGGCAGTGAGAGACAGCCGGCGTAGAAGTCCTCGGCGGCCGGGCACATGCCGGGCTCGTAGCCGTAGGTGTCCCGGTACCACGGGTGCCAGTAGACGGGGATGAAGTGGACCTGGGCGAGGACGCCGCGCTCGCGCAGCCCGTCGTACAGCTCGCGGCGCGCGCCGGTGTGGATCGCGAACAGGTGGTAGCCGTGGACGGCGCCGTCCGGGGCCGCGGGCGGCAGCGTCACGACGTCGGCCAGCTCGGCGCGATAGCGGTCGGCGATCGCGTTGCGGGCGGCGATGAAGCGGTCGAGCTTGGCGAGCTGCGAGCGGCCGAGCGCGCTCGCCGTGTCGGTCAGCCGGTAGTTGAACCCGAGGTCGTGCTGTTCCATCCACCAGCCGCCCTCCGCCGCCCCGGGCTCCCGGCGAATCCCGTGGCTGCGGAACTCGCGCAGCGTGTCGCGCAGCCCCTCGTCGCGCACCGTGAGCATCCCGCCCTCGCCGCTCGTGATCGGTTTGACGGGGTGGAACGAGAACATCGTCATGTCGGCGTGGCGGCAGTCGCCGACCGGGCCGTCGGCGCGGCGGGCGCCGAGCGCGTGCGCGGCGTCCTCGATCACCACGACGTCGGGGCCGACCGCGGCGCGGATCTCCTGCACCGGAGCGGGCAGTCCCGCGTAGTCGACCGGGATGACCCCGCGCGTGCGCGGCGTGAGCGCCGCGGCGACCGTGTCGGCGCTGACGCTCCACGTCGCCGGGTCGATGTCGGCGAACGTCGGGGTCGCGCCGACGTAGGCCGCGGCATTGGCGCTGGCGGCGAACGTGATCGGGCTCGTCAGCACCTCGTCGCCGGCGCCCAGACCGGCCGCGTGGCAGGCCGCGTGCAGTGCCGCGGTGCCGGACGAGAACGCGACCGCGTACGGCGCGTCGCAGACCTCGGCCACCGCCTCCTCGAACGCTTCCACGGCCGGCCCTTGCGTGAGCCAGCCGCCGCGCAGCACGGCGACGACGGCGGCGATGTCGTCCTCGTCGAGCAGCTGGCGGCCGTACGGGATCGCCATCAGTGCGACCGGAAAACGGTGCCGGGAGCCGGACCCTCGAGGTGGCGCGCGTAGTTGCCGGACGCGTGCGCCTCGCCCATCAGCGCGAACGCGGCCGCCGCCGCGTCCAGCGTCCGCCGCACGTCCTCGTCGGTGTGGCGGTAGCAGGGGAACATCGGGCCGCCGAACAGGACGCCGCGCTTGTGCGTCTCCTGCAGCCACAGCCCGCGCAGCTCCGGCGATCCGAACTGGAGGGCCGAGCGCGGCGGGTTGCCGAGCAGCTCGACCTCGAACTCGGCCGCGGCGGCCAGATCGGCCAGCCCGCGCCGCAGCTCGGTCCCGACCGCCCACAGCCGCTCGATCACCGGCTCCTCGCGCAGCAGCTTCAGCGTGGCGAGCGCCGCGGCGAGCGACACGGTCTCGCCGCTGTAGGTCATCGAGAAGAACACGCGCTCGAACGCCCGCATCGCGTCGGCCGACCCGACGACCGCCGCGAGCGGGAACCCGTTCGCCATCCCCTTGCCGAAGCAGGCCAGGTCGGGGCGGATCCCGTAGCGCTCCTGCGCGCCGCCGAGCGCGTAGCGGAAGCCGGTGACGATCTCGTCGAGGATGAACAGCGCACCCGCGTCGTGCGCGAGGTCGATCGCCGCCTGCAGGTAGCCGTCCGGCGGCTCGGCGCCCGGGATCTCCATGATCACCGCCGCCACGTCCGGGCCGAGGGCGCTCCGCAGCGCGTCGAGGTCGGCGAACGGCACGCTCGCGATCAGCTCGGCGTCATGCCGGGGGACGCCGTCGTTGCGTTCGGTCGAGGCGATGTACCAGTCGTGGAAGCCGTGGTAGCCGCAGGCGACGACGTGCTCGCGCCCGGTCAGCGCCCGCGCGGCTCGCACCGCGCCGCCGGTGGCGTCGGCGCCGTTCTTGGCGAACCGCACCTGGTCGGCGCACGGGATCATCGCGATCAGCACCTCGGCGACCTCGACCTCGAGCGGGTGCATCAGCGTGAACGTCGTGCCGGCCCGCAGCTGCGCGACCGCCGCCTCGGTCACCGCCGGCTCGTCGTAGCCGAGCAGGATCGGGCCGAGCGCCATCGGCCAGTCCACGTACTCGTTGCCGTCGACGTCCCACACGTGCCCGGCGGCCCCGCGCGCGAGGAACTTCGGCGACACGCCGTCGACGAACTGGGTCGGCGACTTGGACAGCGTCTGCGTGCCGAGCGGGATCGCGCGCTGGGCGCGTTCCCAGAGTTGCTTCCGACGCTGCGATCGACCGTGTCACCGCGCGGAGGGTATTACCGCTTGAACTGCGGCATTGAGGGAGGCGGGATCGGCCGGGCCGCAAGGCCGCTGGCGCCTTTATGCTCCCAGAGGCAGCTAAAAGGCGCCAGGGACCGCCGAAACGGTCCACCCCTCGCCGCCCTACCCAGCCGCAGTTCGCCCGACCCAGGCTAGGGTCTCCGCCCATGCGCACGGTGGCGATCGTCCAGGCACGGATGGGCTCGACGCGCCTGCCGGGGAAGGTGCTGGCCGACCTGGACGGCCGGCCGCTGCTCGCGCTCGTGCTCGAGCGCACCGCCGCCGCGCCCGGCCTCGACGCCGTCGCGGTGGCGACCCCCGACCTCCCGCGCGACGACGCGATCGCCGGCTTCTGCGCCGGCGAGAACGTGGCCTGCGTCCGCGGGAGCGAGACCGACGTGCTCGACCGCTACCACCGCGCCGCGGCCGAGCTGCACGCTGACGTCGTCGTCCGCATCACCGCCGACTGCCCGCTGATCGACCCCGAGGTGGTCGGCCGCCTGCTCGCCCTGCGCACGGACCAGCAGCTCGACTACGCGGGCAACGCCACCGGCGCCCTCCCACCCGGCCGCCACCGGTTCCCCGACGGCCTCGACTGCGAGGTGTTCACCGCCGCCACGCTCGATCGCGCCTGGCGCGAGAGCACCGACCCGGCCGATCGCGAGCACGTGACCCTGTTCATGGGCCGCGACGACCGCCTGCGCCGCGGCGTGCTCGAGGCGGAACACGACTTCGGGAACGAACGCTGGACCGTCGACCACCCGGATGACCTCGCGCTCGTACGCGCGATCGTCGAGCGGCTCGGCCGGCGGGCCGGCTACCGGGAGATCCTGCAGCTGCTCGAGCGCGAGCCGGAGCTGCGGCAGATCAACGCCGGGCTGGCGCTCTACCCGAGCCGGACGTAGCCGACGGCGCCGCCGCCGTCTTGGCCGTAGGTGCGCTGGGACACCTTGTCCGAGGAGTTGCCTTCGATCGTGTGGATCGTGCCGTCGGGGTCGACCGACTCGACGACGCCGATGTGCTCGTCCCAGACGATCAGGTCGCCGGGCGCGGGCGTGCTGCCGGCGGGCAGCGCCTTGCCGGTCTTCTGCGCCCAGGCGAGCACGTCGTCGACGCGGCCGAAGCCCTGGCCCTGGTCGCCCAGCGGGACGCCGGCCTGGCGGGCGGCCCAGGAGACGAAGTAGGCGCACCACGGTCCGACGCCGGACCCGGCGGTGGCCTGCCGGTACTGCGCGATGCGCGGCGAGTCGTTGGACCCGGGTGGCTGCTCGGCGACGCCGACCTCGGGCCGGATCGCGTTGAGGATCGCCTGCCCGGCGGGAGTGCCGGCCGGCGAGGCCGACGTGAGCGGGGTGATCGCACCGGCCGCGGTCGTGCCCTGCATCGTGCTGGCGAACGACTGCGTCGCCGTCGCCGTCGGCTGGGCAGCGGCCTGCGGAGCGAACATCTGCTGCAGCTCCGCCATGCGGGCGAGGGCGATCTGGAGGCTCATGGTCAGGCGGCGACGGCGGGTGCGGGCGCGACCTCGCGCAGCACCTCGGCCCAGCGCTCTGCGGCGACCTGCGCACTGCGGTGCTCGATGACGTGTGCCTTGGCGGCGGCGCCCACGCGCTCGCGCAGCTCGCGGTCGTCGACCAGCTGGATCAGCTGCTCGCGGACCTCGGCGGGCGTCGAGGCGTGGAAGCCGGTCACGCCGGGCTCGATCTCCGGATACACGTGCGGGTCGGCGACCAGCGGGATGCCCAGGGCACCGGCCTCGAGCCAGCGCAGGTCGCTCTTGCCGCGGTAGAAGTTGTCCTGGCCGGCCGGGGCGAGCGCGATGTCCATCAGCGTCATCGCCGCGGGGTAGGTGTCGAACGGCGCCCACGGCACGCTCAGCGCGCGCTCGGTGCCGAACTCGTTCGCGAGCGCGTTGGCGAAGCGCTGGCCGATCGAGACGAAGCGGGCCTCGGGGCGCTCGCGCAGCACGGCGGCGACCTGCGCCAGCCAGGGACGCATGCTGTTGCGATGGCCGGTGGCGCCGGCCCAGCCGATCGTCACGTAGTCGCGCTGCGGACGGGTGAGCGCGTAGCGCTTGAGGTCGAGCCCGTTGCGGCACAGGTACGTGTTCGCGTTCACGGCCCGGTACCGCTCGGCGAGCCACTCGGTCGAGACGACCATGCCGTCGGCGGCGCGCATGCACAGCTCCATGTCCTCGATCACGCTGCGATCGAACTTGTCCGCGAAGTCGTGGTCGTCCTTCTTGCGGATGCCGCGGGCCCAGTCGTCGATCTCGTAGAGCACGACGACGCCGCGGGCCTGCCACTCGCGGATCGCCTTCATCCAGGCGACACCGCGCGGCTGCTGGACGACGACGACGTCATAGCCGGCGATGTCCTCGAAGGTCAGCGGCGCCTGCGTGCGGCCCCACACGAGCTTCGTGTGCGGCGGCTCGGTGCGGTCGTAGCAGACCCAGTCCATGTCGAGCGCAAGCGCGGGGAGCGCGCAGCGGTACCAGGCGACGGCGTTGGAGCCGCGCGAGAGGAACAGCGTCTTGGGCAGGCTCATCACAGCACCTCCGGGACCCACTGCGACAGGTCGGTCTGGCCCCAGCGCGTCAGCATGCGGGCGGTCGACTCACGGGTCCATTCGATGATCTTCTCGTCGGCCTTGCCGCGGAAGAACTTCTCGCGATGGGTCGCGACGACGGTCGGCTCGTAGATGCACTCGAGACCGGCCTCGAACACGCGCAGGCAGTAGTCGAGATCCTCGAAGCACATCTTGTAGGTCTCGTCGTAGAGCCCGATCTGCTCGAGCGTCTCGTAGCGGATCAGCTGCAGCGCCGCGGTGACCGGGCAGCGCGTCGGCACCTGCGCCTCGGGAAGATCGGCGGGGCCGTACTGGAAGCGGTGCAGCCAGTCGCGGTGCAGCGGCGAGAGGAAGATGCCGGCGTGCTGGATCAGGCCGTTCGGGTAGAGCAGCCGCGCGCCGACGACGGCGGCGGGGCGGCCCTGGCTGTCGGTGCGCGCGCGCATGCGCTCGAGCCAGCCGGCGTCGAGGAACTCGATGTCGGCATTGACGAGCACCGCGTCCTGCTCGGTGTGCAGCGCGAGCTCGAGCCCGGCGTTGACGGTGGCCGAGAAGCCGGAGTTCTCGTCGTTGGAGACACAGGCGATGCCGAGCTCGTCGCAGACGATCTCGAGGGCGGACACGAGCTCCGGAGCGGGGCTCGCGTCGTCGATGACGAGCACCTGCGCCTCGGGCGCGGTGGAGCGCAGCGACACGAGGCAGCGCAGGAGGACGTCGAGCTCCTCCTCGCTCCGCACGAACGCAGGGACGATGCACAGCGTGGGACGGATGGTCACGCCCGGTTAGTCGGACGTGTCCTCCGAAGCTTTAACTGCGACGGGCGGCCCGATATGTGGGGCCGCCCGCCGCGATCCGTCCCTCGGTGGGGTTATGTAAGGCCTGACTAGCGCAGGAGCGAGAGCACGCCCTGCGGGGCCTGGTTGGCCTGCGCGAGCATGCTCGTGCCGGCCTGCTGCAGGATCTGGAGCTTGGTGAAGTTGACCATCTCAGAGGCCATGTCCACGTCGCGGATCCGGCTCTCGGACGCGACCAGGTTCTCCTGGTAGGTCGCGAGGTTGTTCAGACGGTGGTCCAGACGGTTCTGGACGGCACCGAACGTCGAACGGGCGGTCGACACGTTGGTGATCATCGTGTCGATGTCGTCGACGTCCAGGGCGTTCAGCACGGCGCTGGCGGCATCGACGTCGGCGGCGTTGCCGGCGCTGATGAGCTGATCCACACCGCTCGAGCCCGAGAGCGCGACGGTGTCGATGTCGACCGTGTCGGCCGAGTTGGCGCCGACGGTGAACGTGAAGGACTGGCCGTCGAGCAGCTTCAGACCGTTGAACTCGGTCTTGCTGGAGATGTCAGAGACCTCCTTGCCGAGCTGCTGAACCTCAGCGGCGATCGCCTTCTTGTCGTCATCGCTGAGCACGCCCGAGGAGTACTGCACCTTCAGGTCACGGACACGCTGCAGGATCGAATGCACCTCGTTGAGGGCACCCTCCCCCGTCTGCACGAGCGACACCGCGTCCTGCGCGTTGCGCTGCGCCTGAGCCAGACCACCGATCTGGGCACGCATCTTCTCAGAGATGGCGAGGCCAGCGGCGTCGTCGGCGGCACGGTTGATGCGGTAACCCGACGACAGCTTCTCCATCGACGACGCCGCCTTGGCCGCGGTGCCGGTCAGCTGACGATGGGCGTTGAACGCCTCAACGTTGTTCTGGATACGAAGGCCCATTTCTCATCTCTCCTTGATGATTGTGTTTTGGACCGGGGCAACTCCATGTCGCCCCTTGCAAACAGAGTGATCGGCGGCTGTCACCGAATCTTTAACGCAGACGGGCGGCCCGTAGGCCGCCCGTCCACGAAGAACTCGGGAGCGCTTAGCCGCGGAGGAGCGAGAGCACGCCCTGCGGGGCCTGGTTGGCCTGCGCGAGCATGCTCGTGCCGGCCTGCTGCAGGATCTGGAGCTTGGTGAAGTTGACCATCTCAGAGGCCATGTCCACGTCGCGGATCCGGCTCTCGGACGCGACCAGGTTCTCCTGGTAGGTCGCGAGGTTGGCCATCCGGTGCTCGAGGCGGTTCTGCACCGCGCCGAAGGTGGAGCGCATCGTCGACACGTTGGTGATCATGTCGTCGATGTCCTCGAGCGCGAGCGCGTTGAGCGCGCCGCTCGCGGCGTCGAGCGAGGCGGCCGAGCCGACGTCGATGAGGTCGCCGACGCCCGTCGCGGACGACGACAGCGTGACGGTGTCGACGTTGACCGTGTCGGCCGAGTTGGCGCCGACCGTGAACGTGAAGGACTGACCCTCGAGCAGCTTCAGACCGTTGAACTCGGTCTTGCCGGAGATGTCAGAGACCTCCTTGCCGAGCTGCTGGACCTCAGCGGCGATCGCCTTCTTGTCGTCGTCGCTGAGCACGCCGGACGAGTACTGCACCTTCAGGTCACGGACACGCTCGAGGATGGAGTGCACCTCGTTGAGGGAGCCCTCCCCCGTCTGCACGAGCGACACGGCGTCCTGCGCGTTGCGCTGGGCCTGAGCAAGACCGCCGATCTGGGCGCGCATCTTCTCCGAGATGGCGAGCCCCGCGGCGTCGTCGGCCGCGCGGTTGATGCGGTAGCCCGACGACAGCTTCTCCATCGACGACGCCGCCTTGGCGGCCGTCCCGGTCAGCTGACGGTGAGCGTTGAACGCCTCAACGTTGTTCTGGATACGAAGCCCCATGCTTGATAACTCCTGTAGAGACGGATAGGGGTCAGGGCGACTCCATGTCGCCTCTAGGCCCCTTGATCGGCCTGCACGCGCCGACCTTTAACTACGGCGGGCGACCCGCTGGGGGCCGCCCGCCGCGATCCGTCCCTCGGTGGGGTTATGTAAGGCCTGACTAGCGCAGGAGCGAGAGCACGCCCTGCGGGGCCTGGTTGGCCTGCGCGAGCATGCTCGTGCCGGCCTGCTGCAGGATCTGGAGCTTGGTGAAGTTGACCATCTCAGAGGCCATGTCCACGTCGCGGATCCGGCTCTCGGACGCGACCAGGTTCTCCTGGTAGGTCGCGAGGTTGTTCAGACGGTGGTCCAGACGGTTCTGGACGGCACCGAACGTCGAACGGGCGGTCGACACGTTGGTGATCATGTCGTCGATGTCGTCGACGCTGAGGCTGTTGAACGCGGCGGAGGCAGCGTCCAGCGAGCCGGCCGAGCCGACGTCGATGAGGTCCGCGACGCCGGAAGCGCCGGTCAGGGTCACCGTGTCGATGTCGACGGTGTCGGCCGAGTTGGCGCCGACGGTGAACGTGAAGGACTGGCCGTCGAGCAGCTTCAGACCGTTGAACTCGGTCTTGCTGGAGATGTCAGAGACCTCCTTGCCGAGCTGCTGAACCTCAGCGGCGATCGCCTTCTTGTCGTCATCGCTGAGCACGCCCGAGGAGTACTGCACCTTCAGGTCACGGACACGCTGCAGGATCGAATGCACCTCGTTGAGGGCACCCTCCCCCGTCTGCACGAGCGACACCGCGTCCTGCGCGTTGCGCTGCGCCTGAGCCAGACCACCGATCTGGGCACGCATCTTCTCAGAGATGGCGAGGCCAGCGGCGTCGTCGGCGGCACGGTTGATGCGGTAACCCGACGACAGCTTCTCCATCGACGACGCCGCCTTGGCCGCGGTGCCGGTCAGCTGACGATGGGCGTTGAACGCCTCAACGTTGTTCTGGATACGAAGGCCCATTGATCATCTCTCCTTGATGATTTGGTGTTTTTAGGCCGAGGCGACTCCTTGTCACCCCTTACAAGGGACATGATCGGCCCCGCGGGCGAGGACTTGAGCAAGACGTGCTCAGACGCGGACGTCGACGCCGGATTTTGGCTCATCAGAGCCGTTTCCGGGCTTCGACGAAGTGGCCGCCTTGCGTTTGCGCGCACGCTCGCGACGCTCTTCTTCACGCTCGGGATCGCGTCCGATCGCCCGCAAAGGCGGCAGCTCGACCGGCTGGACCGTGCGGTCGCTGCGGCCGATGGGCTCGATCCGATCCATGGACGCAACCGTAGCGCGGGAGCTAGTCGGCGTCCGGATCGTCCGCCCCGGCCACGCCCGGCACCACCTGCAGGTTCACCCCGGCCGCGCGGAACTCCGCGGCCACCATCGGGTCGAGCCCGTCGTCGGCGATGATCAGGTCCAACGCGTCGGCGCTCCTGATCGTCATCAGCGATGCGCGCTCGAACTTCGTGGAGTCCATGAGCCCGATCGTCTTGTCGGCGGAGTCGGCGGCGGCGTTGAGCGTGTCGGCCAGCGCGGATCGCGACGTGGTGAGGCCCTGCTCGAGCGTGATGCCGGCGGCCGAGACGAACGCCGCCGCGAAGTTGAGATGGGTCAGGAACTCGACCGTCCAGCGGCCGGTCAGCACGCGCATGTGCTGGTCGAGCTCCCCGGGGGTCACGATCACGTGGATCGACGACGCCGTCAGGCCGAGAGCGATCGCGGGCGAGTTCGTCACCAGCGTGAGGTCGGCCGGCGGACGGACCTCGATCACGCGGGCGAGCGCGAGGCCGGTGGACGAGGCGTCGATGAAGATCGTGGACCCGTCCTCGATCAGCTCGCGCGCGGCGGCGGCGATCGCATCCTTCTCCCGCGCCGACTCGCGCAGGCGCGCGTTCCATCCCGTCTCGATCTGCGCCGGCGTCTCCGGCAGCGAGCGGGCGCCGCCACGCACGCGCTCGAGCAGTCCCTCGCCCGAGAGCAGCTGGAGGTCCCGATGCACAGTGACGGCCGAGACGGCATGCTCGGTGGCGAGCTCCGCGAGCGACACGCTCCCCTCGCGCTGTATGCGTTCGAGGATGCGCGCCCGCCTGGTCCCCGGCGCGGTGGCATCGATCATCGCCGCGGGATCGCCGCCTCCTCGTCGGCGTCGAACAGGTGGATCCGGTCGAGGTCGACCGCCGCACGGACGCTGTCGCCGATGCGCAGCGACGCCGTCGGCGGCGCCTTCACGAAGATGCGCTGGTCACCGATCTCGACGTCGACGAGCGTGCGATCGCCCAGCGGCTCGACGGCATAGACCGTGCCGGCCAGCACCGCCGACTCGTCACGGACGTCCAGGGACAGGTCCTCGGAGCGCACCCCGAGCAGCGTCGGGCGGTCGCCGTCGACGGCGAAGCCGGGGTTCGGCAGGCGCCAGCCGTTCCCGGCGAGCTGCCCGTTCGCCGTGCAGGGGAGCAGGTTCATGCGCGGCCATGCCGACGAAGGTCGCCACCCAGCGGTTCGCCGGGTGGTCGTAGATCTCCGTCGGCGCGCCGACCTGCTGGACGGTGCCGGAGCGGAGCACCGCCACCTGGTCGGCCATCGACATGGCCTCGACCTGATCGTTGGTGACGTACAGGAACGTCCGCCCGAGCGACCGGTGGATGCGGGTGAGCTCGGTCCGCATCTCGACGCGCAGCTTGAGGTCGAGGTTGGTCAGCGGCTCGTCCATGAGGAACGCGCGGGGCTCGCGTACGAGCGCGCGGCCCAGCGCCACGCGCTGCTGCTCGCCTCCGGACATCTGCGCCGGCCGGCGCTGCAGCAGGTGCTCGATGTGCAGCAGCTCGGCCACCCGCCGCACCCGGTCGTCGATCTCGGCCTTGCCCAGCTTGCGGGCCCGCAGCGGCGAGGCGATGTTCGCCGCCGCCGTCTGCTTCGGGTAGAGCGCGTAGGACTGGAACACCATCGCCAGGTCGCGCTCGGCGGGCGAGGCGGCGGTCGCGTCGATCCCGGTCAGGTGCACCGTTCCGTAGTCGGGCTTCTCCAGCCCGGCGATCACGCGCAGCGTCGTGGTCTTGCCGGCGCCCGAGGGTCCGAGCAGCACGAAGAACGCGCCGTCCGGGACGTCGAGGTCGAGGTCACGCAGCGCGTGCACGTCGCCGAACGACTTGCCGATGCCGCGCGTGACGATCGCGGACGCCATCAGGCCGATCACCTGCTCGGTCTCGGGGTCGTACACCGGGGGCGCCGACGCCCTGATACCGCACCGAGACGACCTGATCCACATCGAACCGCGCGGTCGGCGGCATCCGCACGTTGAGCGTCCCGGCCTCGGCCTCGACGACGTAGATCGTCTCGTCGCCCAGCGCCTCGCGCGACACGATCCGGCCGGGCGCCCCGCCCTCATCGGCGGCGGACGCGGACACGACGAAGCGCTTCGGGCCGGACGCCGGCGACCACCCGCTCGCCGCGCCGCAGGCCGTCGGGCGCCGTCAGCGCCAGCCCTCCGGCCGCCGTGAGGTGGCCGTTCGTGATCTCGGCATCGACCAGGTTCATCGGCGGCGAGCCGATGAACGCTGGCGGCGAACAGCGTCGCCGGCCGGTCGTAGACCTCCATCGGCGTGCCGACCTGCTCGAGCCGGCCCTGGTTGATGATCGCGATCCGGTGGCCGAGCGCCATCGCCTCGGTCTGGTCGTGGGTGACGTAGACCATCGTCGAGCCAGGCGCTGCTGGACGTGCTTGAGCTCGGCGCGCATGTCGGCGCGCAGCTCGGCGTCCAGGTTGGTCAGCGGCTCGTCCATCAGGAACGCCTTCGGGTGGCGGACCATCGCCCGCGCCGAGCGCCACGCGCTGCTGCTCGCCGCCGGAGAGCTTGCTTCGGCCTGCGGTCGAGCAGCGGCTCGAGCTGCAGCATCCGTGCCGCCTCGTTCGACCCGCTCGGTGACCTCGGTCTCCGGCACGCCTGGCCGCGCGCAGCGGGAAACGCCAGGTTGTCGCGCACGCTGAGATGCGGATACAGCGCGTAGAACTGGAACACCATCGCGATGTCCCGCTGCGACGGGCGCAGGCCGCTGACGAGCCTCGTCGCCGATCACGGATCGTCGCCCGAGGTCTGCTCGCTCCAGGCCCGGCGATGCAGCGCAGCGTCGTCGTCTTGCCGCAGCCCGACGGCCCGAGCATGACGAACAGCTCGCCGTCGCCGATCGCCAGGTCGAGCTCATCGACGGCGACGGTCCCGTCGGGGAACGCCTTGTGCAGCGCGTTGACGCGCGACCTCGGCCATCAGCGGCGCACCGCCCCGAGCGTCACGCCGGCGACGAGGTGCTTGCCGCACGAGGAAGGCGAACACGAGCACCGGGATCGCGAAGACCATCGCCGACGCGGCGACCAGCCCCCAGTCGATCGTGGTGCCGCCGATCAGGCCCGCGATCGCCGGCGGCGCCGTGCGGCGTGCCCGGATCGGTGATCAGGAAGATCGCGAAGACGAACTCGTTCCAGGAGAAGATCAGCGCGAACACCGCCGTGGCGGCGATGCCCGGGACCAGCAGCGGCAGCGTGACGCGCCAGAAGGCCTCGAAGCGCGAGTAGCCGTCGAGCATCGCCGCCTCCTCGTACTCGGCCGGGACCTCGTCGACGAAGCCCTTCATCATCCAGATCGTGAAGGGCAGGTTGAACGCCGCGTAGACGAGGATCAGGCCCGAGCCGCGTGTCGAGCAGCGCCGAGGTCGCGGAACATCAGGAAGATCGGGATCACGACCACGACCGGCGGCATGAACCGCGTCGACAGGATGAAGAACAGCTGGTCCTTCTTGCCCGGGATGGGGAAGCGCGAGTAGGCCCACGCCGCCGGCACGCCCGAGCACCGGTGGCGATGACGGTCGACGCCGCCGGCCACGATCACCGAGTTGCTGGAAGCCCGAGAGCGACCGGCGAGCCCGAGCGACGAACACGTCCTTGAAGTGCTCGAGCGTCGGCGTTGAAGCTGAACACCTTGGCCGGCACCGCGTAGATGTCGCGCGTCGTCCTTGAGCGCGGTCTCGAGCATCCACAGGACCGGGAAGAGCATGACCACGGCGAACACCGCGAGCAGCGACGATCTCGACGCCGGAGCCGAGCCGCCGCCGGCGCCGGACGGGCGGCGTGGCGGTCTCGCCGGCGATGCCCGCGCCGGCCATGCCGAGGTCTGACGTGGGTGGCCATCGTCAGCGCGTCTGCAGCCGGTTGAGGTAGCGCAGGTAGAGCTGCGTCGGCGACGATCACGACGATCACCATCAGGATCCCGTACGCCGCCGCGCGGCCCGGTGTCGAAGCCGAAGAACGCGACCTTGTAGACGTGGAAGGAGAGCGTCTCGGTGGTCCCCCCGGGCCCGCCGCCGGTGAGGATGTAGACGAGGTCGAACAGCCGGAAGGCCTCGATCGCGCGGAACATGATCGCGATCAGCAGCAGCGGCCAGACCAGCGGCAGCGTGATCCGGCGGAACCGGAACCACTCCGAGGCGCGGTCGATCTCGGCGGCCTCGTAGAGGTACTTCGGCACCGCGGTGAGGCCCGCCAGCGCGATCAGCATGATGAACGGCGTCCACTGCCAGGTGTCGACGATGATCAGCGAGAGCAGCGCCAGTCCGCTGCTGGGTCAGCCACTCCGCGCGGCCCGAGGCCGAGGCTGTCCGAGGAACGAGTTCACGACGCCGAACTGGACGTCGAGCATGAACTTCCAGAACAGGCCGACGACGACCGGCGACAGCATCATCGGGATCAGGAACAGCGTCGTCAGCGGCGCCGCGCCCGCGCTGCCGGCGCGAGATCAGGTAGGCGATCGCGAAGCCGAGGACGGTCTGCAGGGCGACCGCGCCGACGACGAAGATCAGCGTCGTGAGCGCGCGCTTCTGCGTGACCGGCGACGTGATGACGTCGACGTAGTTGTCGAAGCCGAGGAAGCTCGGCCGGCACGTCGCGCGTCACGGAGTAGTCGGTGAACGAGAGCCAGATCAGCCAGATCAGCGGCCAGATCGACAGGAAGAGCAGCAGCGCGAGCGCCGGCGCGATGAACAGCGACGGCGAGCCGGCGGTCGGTCAGGAAGCGGTAGCGCCGCCGCCGCGGGCGGGGCCTCGAGCCGTTCCGGCGGTGGCGCGGTCGCGGGAGATCTGGAGCGTGTCTGCCATGTGGATGCGGACTCAGGGGCCGGGCGGTCAGCGCGCCCGGCCCTCGCGTGCGCTGCCTACTTCGACGCTCTCGTCGAGGATCGCCTGCTCGCTCCTACGCCAGCTTGTCGAGGGCCGCGTCGGGCTGACTTCGTGCCGTTGAGATCGCCGCGTTGACCTCGGTCGAGTGGACGTTGAGGAGCTTCGCGTACTCGGGCAGGTTCCAGAAGTCCTTCAGGCGCGGCACGGACTCCGTGAACACCTGGTTGTACGGCTGCGGCCTCGAGGAACTCGGGCGACTTCAGGACGTCGTTGCGCGCCGGCACGCCGCCGAGCTGCGGCCCACTTCTTCTGGGCCTCGGGCGTCTGGAACCACTTGATGAAGTTCAGCGCCTCGGCCTGCTTCTCCGCCGGGATGTACGCGCGAGACGTGCAGGCCCATGCCGCCGAGCGGCACCTTGTCGGTGTCCTGCGTCGGCAGCGGCGCGAACGCCAGCTTCTTGAGGATCTCCTCCTTGGTCTTGCCGAGCCTCGAGCTCTTGGGGTCGAGCAGGCCGCCCATCGCGGCGATCCACTGGAAGCCGACGCAGACCTTGCCCTGGCTGATCGCGGCGTTGACCTCGTCGATGAACCAGTTGCTCGAGCCCTTCGGCGTGAGCGGGACCATCTCGTCGACGAGCACGTGCATCGCCTTCTTGCCGGCCGCGTCGTTGATGACGCCGTCGATCTTGCGCTCGTCCGGCGTCCCACAGCTCGCCGCCGTAGAGCGCGTTGACGACGTTGTAGGTGACCGCCGCGGCGTCGCTGCTGCCGGCCTGATGGAACGCCAGGCCGCTCATGCCCGGGTTGTCCTGCTGGCACTTCTTGGCGGCGGCGATCATGTCCTCCCACGTGGCGGGGGGCTTGTCGCCCATCAGGTCCTTGCGCCAGATCATCGCCCAGGTGTCGCCGAGCAGCGGCAGGCCGTACAGTCTTGGCGTCCGGGTTCGCCTCGCCCGTCTGCGCCTGCGGGTACTGGCCGTAGGCCGCGAGGAAGTACGGGTCGTACTGCGACGGTGTCGATGTTCTTCTTGACGAAGTCCGTGATGTCGAGGATGACTGCCGTTGGTCACCGCCTCGCCGATGTTCTGCGAGTCGAGGATCGGCATGTCGAAGTTCGTCTTGTGCGCCGCGAACTGCGTGAAGATCGCGTCGTGCCATTGCGCGTTCGGCACGGTGTTGACCTTGACGGTCACGTTCGGCCGCGTCTTCGTGTACTCCTTGCCGAGCTCCTCGAGCGCGTGCGCCGGCGGCCATTCGAACCACAGGAACGTCAGGGTCATCGGCTTGTCGGACAGCTTGCCGGTGTCGGCGGAGGCCTTCGTGGCTTCGCCGCCACTGTCGCCACTCTCCGCACGCGGTGAACGTGAACGCTGCTGCCGCGATCACGGCGGCGGCCGCCGCAACCCGCAGTCGTGTCCTCATGCGCTCCTCCTCCCAACAGGGTTGGTCCGGCTTCGTGTCGCCGGCTCTACGAATCCTTCACGATTCTGTCAAGGACGCTACGACGGTCTTGCATCTTTTGTCAACTTCTCTTCAGGTTTCTTGCAGTGAAGTCTTCACGGCGTTAGTGTGCGGCCATGGTCACGGCCACTGCGCGGCGCCGCTTCGACGTCGTCGACCCTGCGACGGGCGCGACGCTCGACTCCCTGGAGTCCGCCGGCCCGGAGGACGGGATCGCCGCGGTCGACGCCGCCGCGGCTGCGGCGGGCGATTGGGCGGCCCGCGCGCCGCGCGAGCGCGGCGAGATCCTGCGTCGCGCGTTCGATCTGCTGACCGCCCGCAACGACGAGATCGGCCGCCTGATCGTCAGCGAGATGGGCAAGCCGCTACCCGAGGCGCGCGGCGAGGCGGCGTACGCGGCCGAGTTCCTGCGCTGGTTCTCGGAGGAGGCGGTGCGGGCCAACGGGGATTACGCGGTGGCGCCCAGCGGCTCGAACCGGATGCTGGTCGCCCACGCGCCGATCGGGATCTCGCTGCTGATCACGCCCTGGAACTTCCCCGCGGCGATGGCCACGCGCAAGCTCGGTCCCGCGCTCGCCGCCGGTTGCACCGTCGTGCTCAAGCCGGCCGAGGAGACGCCGCTGACCGCGGTCGCGATCGGGCGGATCCTGGCCGAGGCGGGCGTGCCGGACGGCGTCGTGAACGTCGTCTGCACCGACGAGCCGGCGCCGCTCGCGGAAGCGATCCTGAGCGACGCCCGCGTGCGGAAGCTTTCGTTCACAGGATCGACGGCGGTCGGTCGCCGGCTGCTCGAGCTGTGCGCGCCGCGCGTCATCAGCGCGTCGATGGAGCTCGGTGGCAACTCGCCGTTCGTGGTCCTCGCAGACGCCGACCTCGACGTGGCGATCGCCGGCGCGATGGCGGCGAAGATGCGCAACGGCGGCGAGGCCTGCACCGCCGCCAACCGCTTCCTGGTCCACGAGTCGATCGCCGGCGCGTTCACCGACCGGCTCGTCGACGCGATGGCCGCGGTGACCGTCGGGGACGGGTTCGCCGACGGAGCCCAGCTCGGGCCGCTGATCAACGAGGCGGCCCGCGACAAGGTCGAGCGCCTGGTCGCCGATGCCGTCGACCGGGGCGCGCGCGTGCGCACCGGCGGCGAGCGGCTGCCGGGCCCCGGGTACTTCTACCCGCCCACGGTGCTCGACCAGGTACAACCTGGCAGCGCGATCCTCGCCGAGGAGGTGTTCGGGCCGGTCGCGCCGGTGATGACGTTCGCAAGCGACGATGACGCGGTCGGCCTGGCCAACGACACCGACCACGGGCTGGTGGCGTTCGTCTTCAGCCGCGACCTGCGTCGCGCGATGGCGATCGGGGAGCGGATCGAGACCGGCATGGTCGGCCTCAACCGGGGCATAGTGTCGGATCCTGCGGCGCCGTTCGGCGGGGCCAAGCAGAGCGGCCTCGGTCGCGAGGGCGGGCATCACGGCCTGCTCGAGTTCCTGGAACCGAAGTACTTCGCATTCGACTGATCCAAAAAGGAGGGGAGGTTCCGTGTCGCAGCAGAAGGTGCTCGTGCTCGTCGGCGACGCCGCCGAGGAGCTCGACGCGATGTACCCGATCTACCGCCTGCGCGAGGCCGGTTACATCGCCGACGTCGCAGCGCTCACGAAGCGCGACGTCCAGCTCGTCATCCACGACTTCGATCCGAACTCGGACGCCTACACGGAGAAGTACGGGCGCAAGCTCGGAGTCGACGTGACGTTCGCCGAGGTCGATCCGGCGGACTACGTCGCGCTCGTGATCCCCGGCGGGCGGGCGCCCGAGTACATCCGAACCGACGCCGACGTGCGCCGGATCACCGAGTACTTCTTCGAGCACGACCTGCCGGTCGGGACGATCTGCCACGGGCCGCAGGTGCCCGCGGTGTACGGGCTCCTGCGCGGCCGGACGACGGCGGCGTTCCCGCCCTTGAAGGGCGACATGGAGAACGCCGGCGCGACCGTCGTGGACGAGCCCGACTGCGTCGACCGCAACATGGTGTCGTGCCGTGGCTGGCCGGACATGCCCGAGTGGTCGCGCGCGTTCATGACGGTGCTCGAGCGCGCCGCAGTCCCGGCCTGACGATCGTCGATGCCCGCCGACGTCTCCGGGGCGCCCGTGCTGTTGCTGCACGGCTCCGGCCCGGGGACGACGGCCGCGGCATGGGACCCGCTCGTCGCGGCGCTCGCGCCGCGCCACCGGGTGATCGCGCCCGACCTCCTCGGCTTCGCGGCGAGCCCGCGGCCGGTGGGCTCGCTGCGCGCGGCGTGGACGCGCCAGGCGCTCGAGCTCGTCGACTCGCTCGGCGTGTCGTCGTTCGCCGTGGTCGGCAACTCGGCGGGCGCCGCGATCGCGCTCGCGGTCGCCGCCATGCGCCCGGAGGCGGTCACCCGCGTCGTCGGCGTCGGCGCGATGGGGCACCCCATGGCGCTGCCGGCCGGCCTCGACGCGCTGTGGGGCTACGCCGCACCGAGCCTCGACCGGGCGGAGGAGCTGATCGAGCTGATCAACTTCGACCCGGCGGCGGCGACGCCGGCGGCCGTCGAGGCGAGGTACCGCGCCACGCTGGCCCAGCCGTGGTACCCGGAGCTGTTCCCGCCGCCGCGCCAGCGCTGGGTCGACGACCTCTCGCTGACGCGCGCGGAGCTGGCCGCCATCACCGCGCCGGTGCTGCTGATCCATGGCGCACAGGACCGCGTCGTTCCATTGCGGGACGGCTTCCTGCCGCTGCTGGACGTGCTGCCTGACGTCCGCGGCCACGTGTTCGGCGCCTGCGGGCACGCCGCTCCGCTGGAGCGCACCGACGAGTTCAACCGACTGCTCACCACGTTCCTTGGAGACTGACCGATGACCGACTTCGCAGTCCTCCGCGCGCCGTCGCAAGTGCTGTTCGGACGCGGCATCGCGGCGGCAACGGGCGAGGTGGCCGGAGAGCACGGCCGCCGGGCGCTCGTGATCACGGATCCCGTCATCGCCCGGACGCCGGGGTTCGCCACAGTCGTCGCCTCCCTCGGCGACCTGGACGTCACGGTCTTCGCCGACGCCGCCGTCGACGTACCGCGCTCGGCGGTCGACGCGGCGATGTCGCTGGGCGAGACGGCCCGGCCCGATGTGATCATCGCGGTCGGCGGCGGCAGCGTGATCGACCTGGCGAAGGTCACCGCTTTGCAGCTCACCCACGGCGCGCCGCTCGAGAACTACTACGCGGTCGGCTCGGTCCCGGGGCCGCTCATGCCGCTGATCGCGCTGCCGACGACGGCCGGCACGGGGTCCGAGGCGACGCCCGTGGCGGTCGTGACCGACCCGAGCACCGAGATGAAGATCGGCATCGCGAGCCGCCATCTGACCCCGCGGCACGCGATCTGCGACCCGCTGCTCACGACCGGCGCACCCCAGATCGTCACCGCGCACGCCGGCATCGACGCGCTCTCGCACGCGATCGAGTCGTTCATGGCCGCGCGCGAGGAGCCCACGCCCGCGCTCGTCCTCGGCCGCCCGCAGGTCGGCAAGAACCTGCTCTCGGACGCGCTGGCGATCACCGCGGCGCGGCACCTCTTCGCCAACCTCGCGCAGGCCGTCGCGGATGGCTCGGACGTGGAGGCGCGCAGCGGCATGCTGTACGGCTCGCTGCTGGCCGGCATCGCGTTCGGGAACTCCGGCGTCGGGGCCGCCCACGCGCTGCAGTTCGTGGTCGGCGCGGCCACCCACACGTCGCACGGGCTCGGCACCGGGCTGCTCCTCCCGTACGTCATGGAGTTCAACCGGCCGGCGCGCCCCGACGAGATGGCGCAGCTCTCGGCGCTCATGAGCGGCGACGCGGTGGCCGAGGTCCACGCGCTGGGCCTGCAGATCGGCCTGCCCGCGTCGCTGGCCGAAATCGGCGTCGCACGGGCCGAGCTGCGCGGGATGGCGGAGGCGGCCGCGGGCATCAAGCGGCTGGTCGACAACAACCCGCGGCCACTCGACGCGGACGCGCTCGAGACGATCCTCGACGCCGCCTGGCACGGCGAGCCGGGGCGGCTGCGCGGCGGCGGCGTGGAGCTCAGTGCGTGAGGTCGCGCACGGCGCGCTCCAGATGCGCCGTCATCCGCGCCTCGGCCGCGGCGACGTCGCCGGACTCGAGCACGTCCAGCACCTCGTGGTGCTCGTGCCCGATCTCCGACGGTGACGCCCAGCTCGGCCGGAGCTGCGCCACGCACAGGCGGATCTCACCGCTGAGGGCGGCGTAGAGGCGTTCGAGGCGCGGCGATCCCACGGCGTCGACGAGCGCCTGGTGGAAGGCGCCGTCCGCCGCGACGACCTGGCTCCAGCCCGCGTCATCGGGCAAGGCCTCCATGACGGCCATGGCCTCACGGGCCGGCATGAGCGGCGCCCGGCGCTCGAGGACCGCCCGCACGATCAAGCACTCCAGCGGGATGCGGACCGAGAACAGGTCGAGGATCTCGTCGCGCGTCAACACCGGGATGTGCGCACTGCGGTTGCGCTCGCGGACGAGCAGGCCCTCGTGGCACAGCGCCTGGATCGCTTCGCGCACGGTCGGGCGGGCGACGCCGAACTCCGCGGCGAGCTCAGCCTCGGGGAGGCGCACGCCGGGCGCGATCACGCCGTCCAGGATGCGAGCGCGCAGCGAGCCGACGACAGCGTCCTTCGTGGAGATCGGCTGGACGGCGAGACCGCTCATGCGACGGCAACCTTCACCGGGAGCGCGGGCGTGGCGAGCGCGTGCGCCAGTCCGTGCGGCGCGACCGCGTGCATCCCCGCGCGGCGCGCCTCCACCCGGCGCCAGCGGGCGGTGCTCACGTAGAGGACCGAGTCGGGATCGGCGTCGATCTCACCGGGGTCCGCCAAGACGTCGTCGAACGCGCCGCCGAACAGGTACAGGGCGCCGGGGCTGTCACCGCGCGACACGGCGACCACCCGCCGGCCGGCCCCGACCGCGAGCGCCACCGCCCGGCGCGCGCCCGGCAGCGGCCGGATGAGGGTGACGACGCGTGCGAGCAGGTCGTCGCCGTGCGTCTCGATGCGGTATCCCCGCTCGCGGGCGAGCCGCTCGAACCCGCTCGCCAGTCCGTCGCCGGCGGCCAGCGCCTCCACGCGGCGCCGCAGCACCGCGCCGCGATCCAGCGGGCTCTCGCCATTCCGGCGAGCCAACTCGTAGGTCACCGCCTCGATGGCCCCTGCCCAATCGAGCAACGTGCCGCGACAGGCGAACGCAACGACCTCGATCATGGCGCCGAACCGTACATTGTCAGACAGTCTTACTCAAGACTGTCTGACAATCTTGCGCCCGCGGCAGAGGCGACCTGCGTCAGAGAGGTGCTACACGGCTTCGGCCGCGGCGGCCATCGCCTCGGCGCGAGCGCGGGCCCGCTCACGGCGGGCCTCTTCGAACGAGCGGATCTCCTGCACCACGATCTGACGCCAGACGGCCAGCGCGCACGCCCAGCCGATGAGGTTGCCGACGAGGCCGGCGGCGACCGCGCGCATCACGGTCTCCTGGCCGGTGACGCCGGCGCTCCTGGAGAGCAGGAACACGAGCGCGAAGGCCACGAGGGCCGTGCGGGCGCGCGTGCGGCGGATCGACGCCCTGGCGCGCGGATGGGCCGCGACCGACACGACGCCGGAGTCGGCGGCGGCGTCGCCGCCCTTCTTCTTCTTGTCCTTCTTCTCCTTCTTGTCGGCCTTGTCGCTCATCGGCCCCTCGACATCCTCAGCGCGGCGAGCTCACGCTCGCGCACGAGGCGCACCAGGCGCTCCTCGTCCTCGCGCGAGATCGAATCGATGCGAATGCCCTTCTCCTCCGGGTTCGCGACGCGCACCACGCGGCCGAGCGCGCGGATCGGCTCGCCGCCGCCCTCGGGCTGGACCTCGATGCGGACGTCGATGCCGAGCGGCATGTTCCACTTGTCCTTGACCAGGACGCCGCCGCCCGAGACGTTGAGCGTCTGCGTCTCGCCCTCGATCGGCTCGTCGATCGCCTTGATCTTGACCGGCAGGATCGCTTCCACGCGGGCCCACTCACGGCGCTGGACGCGCTCGACCTCGCCGTGCAGGACGACGCGCAGCGTGTCGCCGGAATCGACGTGCAGGATGCCGCCGAAGCGCTGGATGCCGCGACCGGTCTTGTGCTCGATCGCGACCTCCTGACCGGCCAGCCGGTGCACCCGCGAGTCCTTGACCGCGAGCACGAGCACGACCGTCCCGCCCTGGACCGCGGACACGGTCGCCGGCAGCAGGCCGACGTGCGGCAGGCTGAGCTGGACGTGCTCGCCGGGCGGGATGGAGGGGGCTGGCGCCGAGACGGCCATAGTCGATCAGGGCAGCAGCTGCTTCGCCAGAGCGTCGGGGTCGACGGGCTCGATCGCGGCGCGTGAGCACACGTAGGACAGTGCACGGCGGCCGGTCACCGCCAGCTCGACGGGAGCGCCCGGGCGGGTCGTCTGGTCGGCGTGGGTGAGGGCGATGTGCGTGACGCCGAGCGGGGCCAGCGCAGACGCGAGCTCGTCGGCGGCGGCCGCGCTGAGCGTGGCCGGAAGCGTGAGGTGGACCTCGTTGACGCCCAGCGTCCTGAGGTCCTCGGCGATGCGGGCGACGGCCGCGCGGTCGGCCGGACCGGCCGCCGGGGCGTCGACGATCGTCAGCGTCGCCTCGCGGCGGGCGATCCGGCGCGCGGCCTGCTCGGCGTTGTCGGCGGCGATGACGCTGACGCCGAGTGGCTCGAGGCGGGAGGCGAGTCCGACGCCGCCGTCGTTGGCGCGCAGCGCGACGACGACCACGTCGGCGTCGGCCTTGGCGTAGGCGGTGGCGAGACGCTCGGTCGCCGAGGTCTTGCCGGCGCCGCCGGCGCCGACGAAGGCGATCGTGCGGGCCTCGCCGCCGAGGTCGGCCATGATCGGCATGCGGCGGGCGAGCGTGGTGCGGATCAGCTTCTTGATATTGCGCGCGTCGGCGAACGGCAGGCCGTGGGCGACCGCCTCGGCGACGATGTCCTTGGCGAACGTGGCGCTCAGGCCGGCGGCGACGAGGCGCTGCTCGTGCGCGTCGGCGACGTTCGGGCGCTCGGCGCCGAGACCCTCGCGGGACGGCATCCGGGGCTCGGGGGCGGGCAGCTCGTGCACGGCCGGCGGGATCATCTCATCAGGTGAAGGCGAAGCCGCCACCGGTCGCGACGCGGGAGGAACGGGCTCGTAGACGGGGGCGGCGTCCTCGATCGCGGCGCGGTTGGGCTGCGGGCCGTACAGCCCGGCCGAGACCGGCTCGGCCGCGGGGGCGGCCGCGAGGTTCGCGGCCGCGCCCTGCGCAGCGGCGAGCAGCACCTCGTGCGCGCGCTCGCCCACAGGGCTCTGCGCGTGCGCCAGCGCGTCGGCGAACGGCGCGGCCTGATCGACCAGCGCACGGATCGCCGGCGACTCGAAGCCCTCGGCGGTGGCACGGTCGTTGCGAGCTTCGAGCACCTTCTCGTCGTCGTGCGCTGCACGCGCGTCGACCTCGACGTAGGAGCGCTGGAAGAACCCAGCGACACCGCCCGCGAGGCCCTCGCGACGGCGGACGACGATGGCGTCCGCGCCGAGCTCGGCGCGGATCTGCGGCAGGACCTCGTCGAGGCTGCGGCCCCGGAAGGTCTTCACGTCAGTGACGGTCTCGGTTGTCGTATCCATGTCCACTCTCTCAATCGGCACTAACCGGCCAGGGCAACAGCGCCCGCACCCTGTCGTGCGGCAATCGAGGCCGCATCCAGCACACCGACGGTCTCAACGCTGACACCGGGTGCGATCTCGTTGTAGGAGCACACCGCCAGCTGCGGAATTCGCTGCTCCCAGAGGCGCCGCAGGTGGCGCCGCACGCGGGCGGAGCACAGCATCACCGGGCGGCCGCCGCGGGCGAGTGCCTGGTCGACCTGCTCTGCGCACAGATCCACGAGCGCGTGCGCACGGATCGGATCCATGGCGAGGAACTCGCCGTCGGCCGTCTGCACGAGCGACTCGGCGAGCTCCTGCTCGAGCGTGGGGTCGAGCGCGATCGCGCGCAGCGTGCCCTCGCCGTCCAGGTACGGGGCGACGATCGTGCGGCCGAGCGCCTGGCGGGCGTACTCGGCGAGCATCGCGACGTCGCGCGTGAGCCGCGCCTTGTCGCCGATCGCCTCGACGATCGCGCCGAGGTCGCGGACCGACACGCCCTCGCGCAGGAGCGCCTGCAGGACGCGCTGGATCTCGCCGACCGACAGCACGTCGGGCACGACCTCGTCGACGACCGCCGCGTTGACCTCCTTGAGCTGATCGAGCAGCTGGCGGGTCTCCTGGCGGGTGAGCAGCTCCGAGGCGTGGACGCGGATCGTCTCGGTGAGATGGGTGACGACGACCGACTCGGGGTCGACGACCGTCCAGCCCAGCGCTTCGGCCTCCGCTCGGCCGCCCTCGGGGATCCAGACCGCGGGCAGGCCGAACGCAGGCTCGGTGGTGGGGATGCCGGGAAGCTGGCCCATTGCATCGCCGGGATCCATGGCGAGGTGATGGCCGGCCATGACACCCCCGCGCGCGACCTCGGTGCCGCGCACGCGCATGACGTATTCGTGTGAGTCGAGTCCCACGTCGTCCCGGATGCGGACGGGCGGGATGACCATGCCGAGCTCGGAGGCGATCTGCCGGCGGATCGTGCCGACACGCTGCAGCAGCGTGCCGCCCGCCTGCTGATCGACCATGGGGACCAGGCCGAAGCCGATCGCCAGCTCGAGTGGATCGAGCGCGAGCGCGTCGAGCGCGGCATCGCGCGGCGCCGGCAGCTCGCCCGCCGAAGCCGCCTGCGACGCGGCGGTCTTTGTCGCCTCCGCGCGCTCGGCCTTGTTCGGGACCTTGCGCAGCGACCAGCCGACCGCGAAGAACAGGCCGCCGATGATCAGGAACGGGATCTTCGGCAGCGCGGGGACGAGCGCGAACGCCATGATCACGACACCGGCGACGAGCGGCGCCTTGCGCTGCTCGAGGATCTGGCCCGAGATGTCGGAGCCGAGGTCCTCCTCGGAGGCCGAGCGGGTGACCAGGATGCCGGTGGCGACCGAGATCAGCAGCGCCGGGATCTGCGCGCACAGGCCGTCGCCGACCGTCAGCAGCGAGAACGTGTGGGCCGCCTCGCTGAACGGCATGCCCTGCTGCAGGACGCCGACGACGATGCCGCCGATCAGGTTGATGCCGGTGATCATGATGCCGGCCATCGCGTCGCCCTTGACGAACTTGGAGGCGCCGTCCATCGCGCCGTAGAAGTCGGCCTCCTGGCCGATCTCGGCGCGGCGCCTGCGCGCCTCCTCGTCGGTGATCTGGCCGGTGTTCAGGTCGGCGTCGATCGCCATCTGCTTGCCCGGCATGGCGTCGAGGGTGAAGCGGGCGCCCACCTCGGCCACGCGGCCGGCGCCGTTCGTGATCACGACGAACTGGATCACGATCAGGATCAGGAAGATCACGAGGCCGACGACCACGTTGCCGCCGACGACGAAGTTGCCGAACGCGGTGACCACGTGGCCGGCGTCGCCGTGCAGCAGGATCAGTCGCGTGACCGAGACGTTGATCGCCAGGCGGAACAGCGTCGTGAGCAGCAGCAGGCTCGGGAACGAGGAGAAGTCCAGCGCGCGCGGGACGTACAGCGTCGCCACGACGATCATCAGCGCGGCCGAGATGTTCAGCGTGATCAGGAGATCGAGCAGGAACGCCGGCAGCGGGATGACCATCATCGCCACGACCAGCACGACGGCGGCGGCGGCGACCAGGTCGGAGTGGCGCGAGGCCTTCTTCAGCAGATTCATGCGGCAGCCCTCCGAGCGCCCGCGACCTGGTACACGTAGGCGAGGAGCTGCGCCACGGCGGCGAACATCTCCTCAGGGATCATCTGGCCGACCTCGACGCTCGCGTACAGCGCGCGCGCGAGCGGCGGGTCCGGCACGACGCTGACCCCGTATTCGGCCGCGGTGGTGCGGATCCGTAGCGCGAGGTGGTCGGTGCCCTTGGCGACGACGATCGGGGCCGGGTTGCCGGAGTCGTACTTGAGCGCGACCGAGAAGTGCGTCGGGTTGGTCACCACGACGTCGGCGGTCGGCACCGCGTCCATCATGCGGGCGCGGGCGAGCTCCATCGCGCGGCGGCGCTGGGCCATCCGGATCTCGTTCGGGAGCTCCTGCTGCTTGTGCTCCTGCTTGACCTCTTCCTTGTCCATCTTGAGGTTCTTCTCGAAGCGGTAGCGCTGCCAGAAGAAGTCGGCGGCGGCGATGGCGATGTAGGCGCCGGCGGCGCGCTGGGCGATCTGCAGGACCAGCGTCCCGAGCGTCGGCAGCAGCGCCTCGGCGGGCATGCCCACGAGCGCGGCCATCTCGTCGAGCTTGGGGAACAGGGCGATCGCGACGATCGCGCCGACGGCGGCGATCTTGGCGGTCGACTTGACGGCCTCGACCGCCGAGTTCGGGCTGAACAGGTTCTTCAGCCCCGTCGCCGGGTTGAGCTTCTTGAAGTCGGGCTTGATCGCCCCGAGCGAGGGCTTGAAGCCGACCTGGCCGACGCTGGCGACCACGCCGGCCGCGGCACACACGAAGACGATCGGGGCGATGCCGGCGAGCACGTGCCCACCGATCGTCATCGAGCAGCTCGCCGATGCCCTTGCGGTCGACGACGCTCGGCTCCTTGATCAGGTCGAGGATCCCGACCGTGGCATCGGCCATGCGGGTGGTACATGCCGGGGCCGAACGCGGACAGGGCGAGCACCGATGCGAGCATCACGACGGCGCCGTTGACGTCCTGCGAGCGCGCGACCTGGCCCTTCTTGCGGGCCTCTTGGCGCTTCTTGGGTGTGGCCTTCTCGGTCTTGTTCTCAGCCATCAGCCGGCCACCTGGAGGGTGTGGAGCGCGGAGGCCACGGAGTTCTGGAGCTCGTCGCCGAGCCAGCCGGCCATGAACGGCAGCGAGGCGCCGACGAGCACGAGGCCGACGGTGACCTTGGCCGGGAAGCCGACGCCGAAGACGTTGAGCTGCGGCACGACGCGCGAGACGAGGCCGAACGCGACGTCGGTGAGCAGCGTGGCGAGCATCACCGGGGCGCACACCTCGATCGCGGCGCCGAAGATGCCGGAGAACGCGACCTGGGCGCCCTCGACGAGCGTGGTCAATGTCCGGCGCGTCGACGAGCGGGATCGCCTCGTAGGACTTGGCGAGGCCCTGGATGACCCAGGCGTCGCCGCCGATGACGATGAAGATCATCACGCCGATCAGCCCGTAGACTTGGTTCAGGACGGCGCCGTTGGTGCCGGTGATCGGGTCGACGATCGCGCCGAACGAGAAGCCGATCAGCGAGTCGAGGATGCTGCCGGCCACCTGGATGGCGGCGAACAGGCAGGCCAGCGAGAACGCGAAGGCGAGGCCGACGAACAGCTCCTTGAGCATGAGGCCGCCGAGCGGCAGGACGTCGAGCGGGATGTGGTGGGCGCCGCCGGCCTGCGAGGCGATCGGGTAGATGCCGATCGCGAGGCCGACCGCGACGATGCCGCGCGCACGCGCCGGCAGCATCTTCGACGAGAAGAGCGGCGCGAGGATGAACAGCGGCGAGACGCGCGCGAGGACGAGGATGAAGCCGGCGGTCTGCTCCTCGCTGAAGTGCGCGAGGATGTCCTCGGGCCTCATCCGCCCACCAGCTTCGGGATCGAGGCGTACAGGCCCTCGGTCCAGTTGAGCAGCTGGCCGAGCATCCACGGGCCTCCGACGACGAGCACGACGGCGAGGCCGACGATCTTCGGGATGAAGGACAGCGTCTGCTCCTGGATCTGCGTGACGGCCTGGAAGATCGAGACCAGCAGGCCGACGATCAGGCCCACGAGCAGCATCGGCATGGCGATCTTCATCGCCAGCTCCATCGCCGACACGCAGATGCTGATGACCTGGTCCTGGCTCATACGTGGAAGCTCTCCACCAGCGAGCGGGTGACCAGGTTCCAGCCGTCCACGAGGACGAACAGCAGGATCTTGAACGGCAGGGAGATGAAGACAGGTGGCAGCATCACCATGCCCATCGACATCAACGTCGCGCCGACGACGATGTCGATGATCAGGAACGGCAGGAAGATCAGGAACCCGATCTGGAACGCCGTCTTGAGCTCGGAGATGATGAAGGCGGGGATCAGGACGTGGGTCGGGATGTCCGCCCGCGTCTTCGGGTGCTCGACGTGGCCGAGCTTCGCGAACAGCGCGAGGTCCTTCGTGCGCGTCTGGTCGAACATGAACTCGCGCATCGGCGACCTCGGCGCGCTTGAAGGCGACCTGCTGCGTGATCTTGTGCTTCTGCAGCGGGACGATCGCGTCGTCCTTGATCTTCGTGAACGTCGGGAACATCACGAAGAACGTCAGGAACATCGCGATGCCGACCAGCACCTGGTTCGGCGGCGCGGTCGGCGTGCCGAGGCCTGAGCGGATGAAGCCGAGGACGATCAGGATGCGGGTGAAGCCGGTGACCGTGAACAGCAGCGCCGGCACCAGCGAGATGCCCGCCGACCAGCAGCAGCAGCTGGACCGCGTTCTGGCCGTCCGTCTTCACTTGATCACCGTGATGCGGCGCAGGGACTCGAGGAAGCCCGGCCTGTCGACGGTCTCGGCGGGAAGGAGGATCGGCTCGCCGCCTTCGTCGGCGGCCAGCAGTCCGAGGGCACGCGCCTCGTGCTCGCCGTAGGTGCGGATCGGGGTGACGCCGTGCTCACCCACGCCCACGAGGACGACCTCCTCGCCGGCGCGGATCAGGTGCATCGCCCGGTTCTGGCCGAGCGGCAGCGTCGCCAGCGTCTTGAGCCCGGTGCCCTCGGCGGTCGCCTCACGCGAGGCCTTGACCTGCTTGAGCACCCAGTACAGGCCGTAGATGACGCCGATGACGATCGCCAGGCCGACGATCGTGCGCACGAGGCCACCGGAGGACGACCCGGCGCTCTGCGCCGCGTTCGCCTTGGGTTCGCTCAGGTCGAGCGGCGTGGACTCACCGTCCGCCGCGAATGTGGCGGGAGCGAGCAGGAGCAGGCCGAGCACGGCCGCCCCAGCCGACTTGAAGGCAGGGGAAAGCTGCATATCACCGAGGGGGCGAGTCTGGATCAGGACTCGACCCGTTCATCGGCCGCGCCGCCCCCACCTTGAATGCCGTTATCCGGTGTACGTGCGGCGCGGTGTCGGCACCACGCCGCGGCCGTCAGTCGACGTCGCGGCGGCGCTCGACGAGCAGCGCGACCACGAAGAACACGGCCGCCCACGCGACCAGGACGATCACGGCCTTGCCCCAGGACAGCGACATGTCGCTCTCCGCACCGCCGGCCACGCCCGCGGCGGGGAGCGTCGTGTACGTGGGGAGATCGTCGTCGATCAGGCCGAGCACGGGCGAGAGGATGAACAGCCAGATCAGGGCGCCGACCACGCCGGCGACCTGGTTGCGCACCAGCACGCCGACCCCGACGCCGAGCGCGGTGGTGAGCACCGAGACGATCAGCCCGCCGCCCAGGACCACGGCGTAGTCGTTGCCGCTCAGCGACTCACCGCCGCCGGCCAGGGGCAGTCCGATCGCGAACGCGACGACCAGCATCGTCGCCCCCACCACGAGCGCGGTGAGCATGTAGGCGATCAGGCGCGCGACCGTGAGCCGCGCGCGGCCCGGTGCGATCAGCACGGCCGGCGCGATCGTCCGGTGCCGGTACTCGCCGGTCGCCCCGACGATGCCGAAGATCAGCAGCGGCACCGACAGCACGCCGCCGACATTGAGCGCCTCGCGCTTCTGCTCGGCGGTCGTCGGGTCGCTGGTCAGGAAGCTGATCAGGACGAGCGCCAGGACCAGCAGGACGGATGCCGCGCCGAAGCCGAGCGCCGTCCGCGTCGTGCGGACCTTGATCAGCTCGCCGTGGATGAGCCGCTTCATGCCGCCGGCTCCGCGTCGCTGGTCAGGGCGAGGAACGCCTCCTCGAGCGAGGTCGCGCGCGTGGTCAACTCGTGCAGCGGCACGCCGGCCGCGAACGCGATGTCGCCGACGCGGGCGGCATCGTCGGCGTCCACCAGCAGCTCGGCGCCGTCGACGCTGGCGGTCAGCCCGGCCTGCTCGAGCGCGGCGCGCAGCTCGTCGGGCCGCGGCGTGCGCACGAGCACGCGGCCGCCCGCGGTCAGGCGCGACACCGGGCCCTGGTCGACGAGCCGCCCGCGATGGATCACGACGACGTCGTCGACGGTCTGCGCCACCTCGGCGAGCACGTGGCTGGAGACGAGCACCGTCCGGCCTTCGGCGGCCATCCCACGCAGGAAGTCGCGCAGCCAGCGGATGCCCTGCGGGTCGAGGCCGTTGGCGGGCTCGTCGAGGATCAGCACCTGCGGGTCGCCGAGCAAGGTCGCGGCCAGCCCGAGCCGCTGGCGCATGCCGAGCGAGTACTTGCCGGCGCGCCGGTTCGCGGCGTCGTCGAGCTCCACCAGCCGCAGCACCTCGTCGACGCGCGAGCTCGGCAGCCCGGCCATCGCCGCCAGCGCGCGCAGGTGGTCGCGGCCCTTGCGGCCGGGGTGCGCGCCGGCGATCTCGAGGTTCGCGCCGACGGTCCGCGCCGGCTCTTCGAGCTGTACGTACGGACGGCCGAGGACGGTCGCGTGGCCGGCGGACGGCCGCGCGAGCGCGAGGATCATCCGCAGCGTCGTCGTCTTGCCGGCACCGTTGGGCCCCAGGAACCCGGTCACGGCGCCGTCCCGGACCGAGAACGACAGGTCGTCGACCGCGGTCACGGACCCGTAGCGCTTCGTCAGCCCCACCGTCTCGATCGCCGCCACTGCGACGGCAGACTAGCGTCGGTGCTCGAAGCGCAGCTCGTTCACGACCGCGCCGGCCAGCACGATGATCGCCAGCGCGTAGAACCACACGAGCGCGATCAGCACGAACACGAACGTCGTGCCCGCGCGGAGCGTCGACACGTTGTGCAGATAGAGGGGGAAGGCGTAGTCGAGGACGGCCATCGCCAGCGTCGCGCCGAGCGCGCCCGGCCACACGCTGCGCCACGGCATCCGCCCGCTGGGCACGAGCGCATAGGTGGCGCACAGCGCGATGAACAGCACCACGACGCCCGCGACCAGCGAGATGCCGTAGACCAGGCCGCGCACGTCGGACAGCCCGAACGGCAGGTCGTCGGTGCCCGCGGTGAGCAGGCTCTGCAGCGCCGGCACCGAGACCGTGGCGACGACGAACAGCAGCACGACGGAGAACATCCCGAGCGCGAACAGCTTCTGGCGCACCCAGCTGCGGCAGTCGCGGTGGTAGATCCGGCAGAACGCGGTGTCGAGCGCGCCCCAGAACGAGGACGCGAACCACACCGCGGCGATGATGGCCAGGATGCCGGCGGTCGTCGACGTCTGCTGGAGCCGGTGGATCGCCGTGCTCAGCGTGGTCTCGGCGGCGCTGGGGAACAGCTGCTGGAGGTCGAGCAGCACCGAGCTCTGCAGCTTCTCGGAGCGCAGCACGCGACCCGCGATCCACAGCGCCACGAGCGCGAGCGGGAAGATCGACAGCAGCAGGTTGTAGGCGACCATCGACGCAAGGCCCGTGAGGTTGTCCTCGTAGGCCTTGCGCCAGAAATGGACGACCGCGGCGCGGGCTCGGCCCATCCGAGCCGCATTATCCGCGCCGCGAGCGCTTTACGCCTCGGCGGGCACAGCGGGCGCAACCGAGGGCAGCACGGGAGCCGCGTCCGCGGGCGCCCCGGCGTCTGCCGCCGCGCCGGTCTCCCCGGCGACGACCTCGGTGACGCGCAGGCCGAACTCCTCGTCGATCACGACGACCTCGCCGCGCGCGATCGGCTTGCCGTTGACCAGCAGGTCGACGGGCTCGCCGGCGAGCTTGTTGAGGGTCACGATCGACCCGGGGCCGAGCGCCAGCGTCTCGCGGATCGTCATCTGGGTGCGGCCGATCTCCACGGCCAGCTCCACGGGGACGTCGTAGAGGCGCTCGAGCTCGGGCGTGTCCGCGCTCTGCTCGCCGACCACCGGCGTGGTGGTCGTCTCGAACGGGACGTAGTCGACGGGATCGCTCATGGCTTCGCTCACTGGACGGTGACGTCGGGGAACAGGACCTCTTCGACCTTCACGTCGGTCTTCTTCTTCAGATCCTTGAGGATCTTGTCCTGGAGCTTCTCGCGGCCCTCGCGGTCGATGACCTGCGAAGCGGGAGCGTCGGTCAGGTCGTCGGTGATGATCGCGCGGACGACGGCCTCCTGGCTCATCGCGCCGTAGCCCTCCGGCGGCGAGGCCGCCTCGTGGCCGCCGGCGGGGACCGCCGAGGTGTCGTCGTGCGCGAGCAGGAGCGCCGCGGTCAGCTTCGCGAAGCGGCCGTCGTGGAGGTTGACGAGGAACTCCTTCTGGAGGATGTAGACCGTGCCGTCGACCTTCGGCTTGGCCTCGGCCTCGCCGGCCTTCGCGAACTTGAACTTGTAGGCCCCGCCGAGCACCAGCAGGAGCACGGGGAGGATGATGATCAGCTTCTTCTTCATTACTACGACTCCTGGTGCAGGCGGGTGAGGATCACGTCGACGCGCCGGTTGCGCGAGCGCCCTTCGGCGGTCGCGTTGCTGGCGGTCGGGTCTTCGGCGCCGTACAGCGCGCCGGAGAGCCGGCCGCTCGGAACGCCGTCAGAGGCAAAGGTGCGGATGACCGACGACGCGCGGGCGCCGGACAGCTCCCAGTTGCTGGGGTAGGTGGAGTTGGAGATCGGCTGCGAGTCCGTATGGCCCTCGACCACGATCGGGTGCGTGTTCTCCGCCCTGAGCACGTCGCCGAGCTTGTCGAGCAGGCCCAGGGCGCCGGGCTTGAGGACCGCCTGGCCGGAATCGAAGAAGACGTTGTCGGTGAGGAGCTCGACCACGAGGCCGCGCTTGCGCACGGTGGTCTCGACCTTGCCGGTCAGACCCTCCTTCGCGACCAGGGCGTCGATGCGCTCCTTGAGCTTCTTGAAGTCCTGGTTCTCCTTCGCGACTGCCTTGCTTCTGCGCGGACTCGGATCGAGCTGTTGGCCATCGCCTGCAGCGGCGTCATCGCCGGCAGCGGCGGCTCGGTGCCCGGCTTCTCGGGCTGCTTGTCGTTGCCGGTCTCCATGACGGCCTCGCCGCCGGAGAGGATCTTGCCCGAGAAGGCGTTCTGGAGCGCCTTCTGCAGCGCCTCGAACTTCGACGTGTTCACCGAAGAGATGGCGAACAGCACCATGAAGAGGCAGAAGAGGAGCGTCATCATGTCGGCGAACGACACGAGCCAGCGTTCCTCGTTCTCGTGCTCCTCCTCGTGATGCCCACCCTTCTTGTGGCGTCGAGCGGACATCGGGCTAGGCGGCTTCCTTCTGCGCCTGGGCGGCGGCCGCAGCCTCTTCTTCGGTCATTCGCATGGACGGCGGGACGTAGGCGGTGAGCTTCTCGGCGACGACGCGCGGGTTGTCGCCGGCCTGGATGGCCAGGATGCCCTCGAGCGTCATCTCGCGGAAGTGGATCTCCTCCTCCGACAGCTGCTTGAGCCGGGAGGCGATCGGCAGGTAGATGAGGTTGGCGGTCGAGATGCCGAGCAGCGTCGCGATGAACGCCGAAGAGATCGACGGGCCGAGCGTCTCGGGCTTCGAGAGGTTCGAGAGCACGTGGACGAGGCCGAAGACGGTGCCGATGATGCCCAGCGTCGGGGCGTAGCCGCCGGCCTTCTCGAACGGCTGCGTGGCGGCCTTGTGGCGCTTGCGCATCGCGTCGTTCTCGGCCTCGAGCACGTCGGCGACGAGCTCGGGGTCGGTGCCGTCGACGACGAGCTGCAGGCCCTTCTTGGTGTACGGGTCCTCGACGTTGGCGAGCTGCTCGTCGAGCGCGAGCAGGCCGTCGCGGCGCGCCTGCTCGGCGTAGCTGACGAGCTCGGTGACGCGGCCGTTGAGATCGAGGACGTCCGGGCTGAACGCCTTCTTGAAGAGCTTCGGGATCGCCTTGATCGAGTCGAAGCTGGTGCCGGTGATCGTGGCGCCGAGCGTGCCGAGGAGCACGATCATCATGGCGGACGGGTTGAGGACCGCCATCACGTTGGAGCCCTCCATCGTGGCGCCCACGGCGATGCCCAGGCAGCCGACGATGATGCCGATGATCGACGAGGCCTTCATCGGTCGCGGTCCTCGTAGTTCACGTGCTCGCCGCGAACGACGTGCAGGGGGATGTCGGCGCGCCGCCGGATCCGCGGGAGGCCGGCCTCGATGATCGACGCGCGCCAGGCGCGGACGAGCTCGACGACTTCCTCCGGGCTCTCGGAGACGATCAGCTTGCTGTGGGTGGTGAGGGTCACGGTGGTGTCGGGGGTGGCCTCGATCGACAGGATCAGATCCGGATTGAGGAGGAAGTCCTCTTCGGGATGCGCGAGGCGGTGAAGACGGATCACGTCCCGGTATTCGGCACCTGGGGCCGGTCCTTAAATGCGAACGCCCGCGTTTGCGCGGGCGTTCGGGGCTAGCGAGGGCTCCGGATTGAGGGTTTCGCCCTCCGGTCGTCGCCTCGACCACCCCCGCGGTTCTCCGCGGGCGTCAGTTTCGGGCGACGACCTTCGTGCGACGTTACTATCGCTTCAGGTTGACCAGATCCTGCAGCATCTCGTCGGCGGTGCTGATCACTCGCGAGTTGGCCTGGAAGCCGCGCTGCGCGGTGATCATGCTCGTGAACGCCTGGGCGAGGTCCACGTTGGACATCTCGATCGCGCCGGACGTCGTGAAGCCGAACTGCGCGCTCGGGGTGCCGATGGTCGGGGTGCCCGAGTTCGCCGACTGCAGCCAGCGGTTGGAGCCGGAGCGCTCGAGGCCGGACGTGTTGTTGAACGTGGCGAGCGAGATGAAGCCGGCCGACACACGGGTGCCGGTGCCGTCGACGTAGCTGACCTCGCCGTTCTGGCCGATCGACATGTTCGTCGAGCCGGGCGGGATGTTCAGCAGCGTGTCGGCGCCGCCGGCCGTACGGCCCTGGATGTAGTAGCCGTCCTGGGTGACCAGGTAGCCCGCGCTGTTGGTGGTGAAGTTGCCCGCGCGGGTGTACTCGACCGCGGCCGGGTTCGGGGTCGGCGTGCCGGTCGCCGAAGCGCTGGCGGCGACGCGGAAGAACCCGTTGCCCTGGATCGCGACGTCGTACGGGTTGCCCGTGGACTGCAGGGCGCCCGACTGCATCAGGTTGTCGATCGAGCCGAGCTGGGTGCCGAGGCCGACCTGGGCGGCGTTCGCGCCACCGTTGCCGCCGGCGGCGCCGGAGGCACCGCGCTGCAGCTGGGTCAGGGAGTCCTTGAACGTCGTGCGCGACGACTTGTAGCCGATCGTGTTGACGTTGGCGATGTCGTTGGCGGTGACGTCGAGCATCACCTGGTGGGTCTTGAGGCCGCTGATGGCAGCGAACATGCCTCGCATCATCGGGGCATCAACTCCTTACGTCGCCTAAGCGACCTGCGTGATGGTTGAAGGATCGATCCCGTCGGTCCCGGCGACGGTCAGAGACGGCTTGCCGTCCGTGACCGTGACCTTCTCGACGGTGCCGGTGTGGGAGATGTCGTCACTGTCCATGTAGGTGACGGTGCGCCCGATGAGGCTCACCGCGCTGCTCGAGGACAGGTTCGTGGCAATCGACTGGTTCGCCGCGGCCATGTTGGTGATCTGCTCCAGCTGCGAGAAGGACGCCATCTGACCCATCATGTCCTGGTCGTCCATGGGGTTCATCGGGTCCTGATGGGACAGCTGGGCGACAAAGAGCTTGAGGAAGTCGTCCTTGCCGAGCTCGCCGTTCGACGAGCTCTTGGGCTTCATCTCGTCAAGCGTGAGGATGTGGTTGGGATCGGTGTTGATCGTGCTCATGTCAGTTGGGGTCAGGCAAGGACGTCGACGAGCAGCCCACCGGGCAGCTCGATCACGGAGTGGGTGGTCGGGGCAGGTTCGGCGTCGCCGGCGGCGTCACCGTTCGAGCGGCCGTGGCCCGGCCGGCCGGAGCCGGCGGCATCGCCGTCGCTCCATTCGCCGCGGGCGCTCTGCTGCTGCTGGTCACTCGAGGTCGAGACCTCCAGCGAGATCAGGTTCACGTCGCGCGCCTCGAGCGAGCGACGAAGGTCGTCGGTCGCCTGGGCGAGCAGCTTGGCGGCCTCCGGGGAGTCGGCCACGACCTGCGCGGCGACGCCGGCGGACGTGGACTGGAGGCGGATCTCGATGCCGCCGAGCTCGGCCGGCTTGAGCGCCATCTTCGCGTGCGTGATGCCGCGGTCGACGGCCACCTGCAGCAGCGTCGCCACGGCGGCCGGCGCGCGGTGCACCGGCACGGCGCGCTGCGGAGCGACCTGGGCGGCGACCGGGGTGGTCGTCGGCACGTTGGTGGTCGCGACCGGCGCGGTCGGGGTCGTCGGAGCGGCAGCGGCGGGAGCCTGCGGCTCGGTCTTGGCGGCCGGGGCCTGCGCCTGAGCGGGCGCGGCGGGCGCCGGTTCGGTCGCGGGCCTGGCCTGCGGCGCCGGGGCGGCCGGAGCCTGCGGAGCGTGGGCGGCCGGACGCGGCGCGGGAGCGTTCTTGTCGGCCACGGCCGGGGCCTCGACGGGCTCCTCGGCGGCGGGCGGGCCGGCGTTCGGGTCGACGGGCTCGCCGTTCGGGGCGGCCGGGGCCTGGACGGTCGGCTGCGCCGCGGCGGGAGTGCCGTTGGCGGCAGCGACCGGGGCCTGGGCCGTCGGTGCGGCGGCCTGGGGGGCGGGCACGGCGGGCTGGTCGACGCCGAGGGCGAGCGCGAGCGGCGCCGCCTGGGCCTCGGGAAGCGTGGGACCGGCGGTCGGGGCCGGAGCGGCCTCGGTCGCCGTGGCGGCGACGGGGAGCGTGGCGACGACCTGCACGGCGACCGGCGTGGCCGGGGACTCGGCGGTCACCGCGGCGGTCGCCTCGCCGGGCTTCGCCTCGGCGGCCGGCTGCTGATCGGGCTGGTGGGCCGGCGCGGGACGCGTCGCGTCATCGCGGCGGGGCGTGCGCTGGTCGTGGCGGGGGGTGCGCTCGTCACGCGACTGCGCCTTCGGCTGATCCTGGCGGGCCGGACGATCGTCGCGGCGCGCCGGCATGTCGTTGCCGCGGCGGGTGGTGGCAGCGTGGGCGTCGAGGAGCGCGGAAAACGCGTCCCCGGTGGCGGCCCGATCGGCCTTGGCGGCCGGGCGGTCGGTCGGAGGCGCGACGGTGCGCGCGGACTGGGTGCGGTCAGTGGTCATCACAGGATCGAGGGAGCCGGGCTGGCGGCTCGGTAGGCGGTGGCGTTGGCCTGCACCGCGCGGACGTAGTTCTGGGTCTCGGCGTACGGCGGGACGCCGCCGTAGCGCTGCACGGCGCCCGGGCCGGCGTTGTACGCGGCGAGCGCGCGGGCCACGTCGCCGCCGAAGGCGTCGAGCTGGGCCTTGAGGTACTTCGCGCCGCCGTCGAGCGACTGGGCGGGGTCGAGCACGTTGGTGACGCCGAGGCCGGCGGCGGTGCCGGGCATCAGCTGCGTGAGGCCGCGGGCACCGGCAGGCGAGCCGGCGTTCGGGTTGAACCCGGACTCCTGCTTGACCAGGCCGGCCAGCAGGGCGGGGTCGAGGCCGTACTTCTTGGCGGCGGCCGTGATCTCGGCGCCGTACGGGACGTCGGCGGGAAGTTCGGAGGTGCCGGTGGACATCAGGCTCGCGGACGCGGTCGTGTCGGTCGGCGCGGTGCCGGTGATCGCCGCGGACGCGGTCGCGGTCTGCAGCTGCGAGGCGAACGCCTGCGTGTTGGCCGGCTGGGTCTGGGTCGGGACCTGACCGCCGATCATCTGCTGCAGCTCGCTCATGCGGGCGATGACGGACTCGACGCTCACGCGGCCACCTGGCCGTTCCGGCGGTGCACGCCGAGCGCAATCTCATCCTGGGCGCCCTGAGCCTTGCGCGCCCACTCGGCCTTGTGGTCGGCCTGCTTGCGCTCCTTCAGCTTGTCCATCACCTGGCGCTCGCGAGCGGCGGCCTGGAGCGCGGCACGGCGCGCGGCGACCTCCGCGTCCTGGCGGTCGAGGTCGAGCGCGGCCTCACGGCGCGTGCGCTCGGCCCGCTCGATGTACGCCTGGGCGGCGAGCAGGTCCATGCCGCTGGAAGGCGAGGTCACGGCAGCGCGGCCGGTCTGCGTCGCCGCAGAGGCAGCCTGGGTCGCCTCGAGCAGCATCGCCTCTCCGCGCAGGCGGAGGCGAAGCTCATGGGCCAGATCTTCGCGAGCGCGCTCTTCAGCGCGCTCTCGAAGCGACCGAATGCGCTCGAGACGGAAGACGAAGGACGGAGTCTCCACGACCCGGTGATCGACGCCAGTCCGAAAACCTGTAGCGCAATCTCCGCGCCAGCAACGTCAACTGCGGCATTTAGGGAGGCAGGATCAGCCGCCCCGCGAGGTCGGTGTCGCCTTTGGGTCGAATAGCGACCCTTTCCCGACACCAATCGCGAGATCCGGCCGAGGGACCGCCGAAACGGTCGACCCTGTCGCCCCCCACCCAGCCGCAGTGCGGCCGGCGGAGACGGGTCTACGAAGCGAGGTGCAGCGGCGGGATGGCGCTATGCAGCGGCATCCCGGGCTGCGCGGGCGGCTGCGGCGGCGCAGGGGCCGCCGGAGGGTCGGCGGCGACCACGGGCTGGCCCGGCTCGGGCAACCCCGCCAGCAGCGACAGGTTGGTGACCGCGGAGTCGGCCTCGGCGGCCGTGGAGAGCTCGGTGACGCCCTGGCGCAGGAAGCCGTCGATCGCACCGCGGGCGTCGATCGCCGCGTCGATCAGCGGATCGCTGCCGCGGGCGTAGGCGCCGATCGAGATCAGGTCGGCGTTGTCGCGGTACGCGGCCATCAGCTTCCGGACGTCGTCGCCCGCCGAGCGGACCTCGGGCGTCACGACCTCGCCGACCAACCGCGAGACCGAAGCCAGGACGTCCACGGCCGGGTAGTGGCCGGAATGCGCGAGATCGCGCGACAGGACGACGTGGCCGTCGAGGATCGACCGCACGGCGTCGGCGATCGGCTCGTTCATGTCATCGCCGTCGACCAGGACCGTGTAGAGCCCGGTGATCGTGCCGCGCTTGGACGTGCCGGAGCGCTCCAGCAGCTTCGGCAGCAGCGCGAACACACTCGGCGTGTAGCCGCGGGTGGCGGGCGGCTCGCCGATGGCCAGGCCGACCTCGCGCTGGGCCATGGCAAAGCGCGTGACGGAGTCCATCATCAGCATCACGTCGGCGCCCTGGTCGCGGAAGTGCTCCGCGATCGTGGTCGCCGTGAACGCGGCCTTGATGCGCACGAGTGCGGGCTGGTCGGAGGTCGCGACGATCACGACCGAGCGGGCCATGCCCTCGGGCCCGAGGTCGCGCTCGATGAACTCGCGCACCTCTCGACCACGCTCGCCGACCAGGCAGATCACGTTGACGTCGGCGGACGTGGACCGGGCGATCATGCCCAGCAGCGACGACTTGCCGACGCCGGAGCCGGCGAAGATGCCGAGTCGCTGACCGCGGCCGCACGGCACGAGAGCGTCAAGCGCACGCACGCCCAAGGACACCCGCTCGTGGATGCGCGGACGCTCGAGCGGATCCGGCGGCGGCGCCTGCACGTCACGCGAGCGACCATCCGGACCGCCGATCGGCCCGAGGCCGTCCAAGGGACGTCCGAGACCGTCGAGCGCACGGCCCAGCAGCTCATCGGAGACGTCGACGCGCAGCGAGCGGCCGGTCGCGCTCACGCGCGCGCCGGGGCCGATGCCCGTCGCCTCGCCCAAAGCCATCAAGAGTGTGCGGCCGGCGCGGAAGCCGACCACCTCGGCAGGCACGGAAGAGCGGCCGCGGCCCGTGTCGATCGAGCAGACCTCGCCGACCTCGGCCTCGAGCCCGGTCGCCTCGACGATCAGCCCGATCAGGTCGATGACGCGCCCGTGACGGCGATGCAGGTCCGCGTCACGCAGGGCGGACGCGGCGCGATCGAGAGCGGTGCTCATGAGCCCGACGCGAGGGCCGCCTCGACGACCTCGCGGGCGCGCACCAGCTTCGTCTCCATGCGCGCGTCGACGTCGCCCTCGGGCGTGCGGACCACGGCCCCGCCGCGCGACACGCGGCGCTCGGCCTGGACCTCGCAGTGCTCGATGCCGCCGAGCGAGGCGCGGATGTCGTCCATCGCGTCGCGCACGAGCTCCAAGTCCTCAGGGTGGACCAGCACGGTCACCCGCTCGCGCTCGACGATGCCGCGCAACGCGCCGCGCACGGCCTCGAGCACGACGCCGGGGTCGACGGCGATCGCGCCGCCCAGGATCTTCTCGGCCAGGAACAGGCCCAGGTCGACCGCGTGCGCCTCGAGCCGCTCGGCGCGCACGATCTGCTCGACCTGCATCGCCTCGACCGCCTGATTGAGCGCCTCGAGCGCCGGAGCGAGCGCGGCGAGCGCCTCCTCGCGACCCTCGCGCAGGCCCTCCGCGCGCGCGATCGCGCGCAGGTTGTCGGCCTCGGCCTCCGCGTGCGCGAGCGCCGCGAGCACCGCATCGGGACCGGCGTCGCCGCCACCGGACCGCGGCGCCATGATCACGGGCGCCTCGAGCGCCTCGAATGAGAACTCGGTGCCGCTCATCACATCAGCTCGTCGTCGCCGCCCCCGCCACCGCGGGAGATGACCACGGCGCCGGCCTCCTCGAGGCGGCGCACGACGCCGACGATGCGGCCCTGCGCCTCTTCGATGACGCGCTTGCGCTGCGGCGGCTGGAAGTCGATCTCCTCCTTGAGGAGCTCGGCGCCGCGCTCGGACATGTTCGAGAAGATCCGCGCCCGGACGTCCTCGCTGACGCCGCGCAGGGCGATCGCGAGATCCTTCTGGTCGACCTCCTTGAGGACCATCTGGATAGAGCGGTCGTCGAGCTTGACGACGTCCTCGAACGTGAACAGGAGCAGGCGGACCTCGTCGGCGAGCTCGGACTCGTTCTTGGCGAGCTCGTCGAGCACGTTGCGCTCGGTCGTGCGGTCGGAGTGGTTGAGGATGTCGGCGAGCGACTTGACGCCGCCGGCCGCCGCGTACTCCTGCGCGACGATGTTGGAGAGCTTCTGCCGCATCACGGTCTCGACCTGGGAGACGACCTCCGGCCGCGTCTCGGCCATCTTCGCGATGCGCTTGGCGACCTCGGCCTGCTCGTCGGGCTCGAGCTGCGAGAGCACCTGGGCGGCCAGCGTCGTGTGCAGGTTGGCGACGACCAGCGCGATCGTCTGCGGCGCCTCGTTGCGCAGGAACACCGAGATCTGCTCGGCCGGGGTCCGGCGCAGGAACTCGAACGGCCGGCGCTCGATCGTCGCCGCCAGGCGGCCGATGACCTCCTCGGCGCGGTTGGCGCCGAGCGACCGCTCGAGGATGTTGCGCGCGTAGTCGACGCCGCCCTCGGCGATGTAGTCCTCGGCCAGGATGATCTCGACGGCCTCACCGAGCACGTTGCGGCAGGTCTCGTTCGGGACCTTGCGGGACTTGGCGATCTCCAGCGACAGCGCCTCCACCTCGGTGTCGCCGAGGTAGCGGAAGATCTCACCCGCCCGCTCCTCGCCGATCGCGACGAGCAGGATGGCGGCCTTCTCGATGCCGCGCAGCGATGGCATCTTGTCGGATGGGCTCGCGCCCGCCCGCGTTGCGAGTTCGGTGCTCATCGCCCTAGTCCTCGGCCATCCACTGCTTGACCTGAGCGGCGACGCGCTCGGGCTCGCGCTCCATCAGCTGGTCGATCGCCTGGAGGTTGGTGTCCGGCGCGCGCGGCGGGAGCTTGATGGTCGGGTGCTGCCCGCCTCCGGGGAGGACCTGCGTCTGCTGCTCGAGCTGGGCGAGCGACACGGGCTCCTCGATCTCGGAGAGCCACGCCGGCGTGCCGAGCGACTCGCCCTCGCGCTTGCGCAGCGAGCGGGTCATGAAGAACAGGAAGAGCAGGGCGGCGAAGCCGACGCCCACCCACTTGAGCGGGCCGACGATCGACGTCGGGACCGGGCCGGTCTTCGGCGCGGCGACCTTGGCGAACGGGACCTGGGCGGCCTGCAGCACGTCGCCACGCGTGGTGTCGATGCCGGCGGCGCTGCTGACGGCCTTCTGGACCGCCGCGAAGTCGGCGGCCGGCACGGACTTGTCGACGAGCAGGGCGACGTTGAGCTTGTTGACGGCGCCGGCGGCGACCTTGGTGTGGGCGACCTTCTTGCCGACGCCGTAGTCGGTGGTGCCGCTCGTCCGGTTGTACTTGGAGTTGGAGCCGCCGGCGGCGCTGCCCGCCGAGTAGGTCGGGATGTTGGAGCCGGTGCCGGCCGCGCCACCGGTGGTGGCGCCACCGCCGGTGAGCTTCTCGGTCTCCTTCTGCGTCTTGAGCGGCACGCCCTTCTTGTCGTACGTCAGCTCCTCGAGCGTCGTCTCGTCCGCGTTGAGGTCCGCGGTGACCGACACCTGGGCCTTGCCCGGGCCGAGCGTGCGGGTGAGCATCGAGTTGAGGTTCGACTCGACCTGGCGGTCGTAGCGCGCCTCGAGCGCCTGCTTGCCGGCGGCCACGCCGGCCGCGCCACCGCTGCCGTCGCCGGCGGGCCACAGGAGCGTGCCGGTCGCGTCGGTGATCGTGACGTTGTCGCTCTTGAGGCCCTTGACCGAGGACGACACGAGCTGGGCGATGCCGCGCACCGCGCCGGGGTCGAGCGTGTCGGCCGAGTTGCCGAGCATGACGGCGGCCGTGGCCGGCGTCGCCTGATCGGCGAACAGGTCGTCCTCGGGCATGACGAGCTGCACCTGAGGGCTGGTGACCCCCTGGACGTTGCCGATGGTGCGGGCGATCTCACCCTCCAGCGCGCGCTGGTAGGTGACCTGCTGCTGGAAGTCGGAGGCGCCGAGCTTCTGCTCGTCGAACAGCTCGAACCCCTTGGCCGAGCCGGCGTCCAGGCTGACGCCCGAGCCGGCGAGCGCGACGCGCGCCTGCGCGACCGACGCCTTGTCGACCGCGAGGGCCGTGCCGTTGTTGCGCAGCTCGTAGCCGATGCCCTGCTCGTCGAGCGCGGAGGTGACCTTGCCCGTCTGGGCCGGGTCCAGGCCCGAGGACAGGATCGTGTACGACGGCGCCGTGGCGACCTTCAGCATCACGAAGGCGATGGCGAGGATCGCGACTGCGGACACCGCGATGATGCCCTTGGAACGGGCGGGGAGGGCGCGGAAGGTATCGACGAACGGAGGCATGAGTCAGCTAGACCTGGGTGTGGAAGATGTCCTGGGCGGCCTCGACGGCCTTCGTACGGATCTGCGAGGCCAGCTGCATCGCGAGCTGCGCCCGCTCGACCGCCATCACGACGGCGGTCGGATCGGACGCCTGGCCCGTGGCGAGTGCCTGAGAGGCGCTGGCCGCCTCGGTCTGGCTGTCAGCCAGCGACTGCAGAGACTTGCCGAGCATGTCGCCGAAGCCGGAGCCGGTCTGCGGCGTCGCCTGCGCGGGATCGACCGGAGCGATGCTCCACTCAGGCCCGTTGACGGCGAGGGACGGATCAATGGGAAGCGGCATCAGCGGAGGAGGTCCAGAGTGCGGGAGAACATCTGCTTGGCGGACTGCATCGCGGTGACGTTCGCCTCATAGGCGCGCTGCGCGCTGATGAGGTCGACCATCTCGGTCACGGTGTCGACGTTGGGCATCGACACGTAGCCCTGCGCGTCGGCGTCCGGGTGGCCCGGGTCGTACACGCGCTTGAGCGGCGTGGTGGTGTCCTGCACGATGTCGGCGACCTGGACGCCGCCGCTGGAGCCCTTGTCACCGCCGCCCATGGCGGCCGACAGCGAAGCGCCGAACGAGCCGGGCGTCTCCTGCAGGACGACCTCCTTGCGGCGGTACGGCTGGCCGTTGGCGCCGCGCGTCGTCTGGGCGTTGGCCAGGTTCTCGGCCGTGACGTCCATCCGCAGGCGCTCGGCGGTGAGGCCGGACGCGGAGATCTCGAGTCCACCGAAGAGGCTCATTACGCGCTCACGCCCATCGCGGCCTTGAGGATTCCGATGCGCGCGTGCGCCACCTGGACGGCGGCCTGCTGCTCGAGCGCGTTGGCGGCGAGCTTGGCCGACTCGGAGTCGATGTCGACCGTCGAGCCGTCGGCGCGGGTCGCGCCGGCCGAAGCGTCCTGGGCCGGGGAGAAGGAGACGCTCTCGACCGCGGTGCGCGAGTCGTCGCCGCTGCCCATGGCCGCCTGCAGCGCGCCGTGGAAGTCCACGTCGACGCGCTGGTAGCCAGGGGTGTTGGCGTTCGCGATGTTCGCCGCCAGCGCCTCGTGGCGCTTGCCGGCGCCCTCGATGGCGCGCTCGAGGGCAAGCTGCGTGGTGTCGAAGAGCACTGGGACGGAATCTCCTTGGAAAGAAGGTGGAGGTCCGTCCTTGGACCTACGAGCCCCGTCCGTGAGGCAGCCAATCGGTAGATCGGCGGACGCCGACAAGACTTGAATGCCTGCGTCGCCATCCAGGCGACGCCTTGAAACAAACGGTCGCCATCCGGGCGACCGTGACCGGGCTACGCCCTTAGGCCCGGTCGCTCACCCAGTTGCGGCCGCGGGGGGCCTGGGCGGCGGTGTAGCCGGCGACGGCGCTGCGCCCGGTGTTGAGACCCGCGAGCTCGCGCGAGGTCTGTGCGCGGGCCTGCGCAAGCGTGGTGAGCAGCTCCTGCTGGACGACGGCCAGCGCCTCGAGCGCGAGCCGGGCACCGGCGGGCGGCGGGCCGAGCGTCCGGGCGACGCGGACGCGCTCAGCCGTCGAGGCGGCGAGCTCGTCCCAGCGGCCCTCGGCCGCCAGCGTGCGCTCGCGGTTCGCGAGCGCGAGGATCGCCGCCCAGCCGTCCATCACGCGCCGGCGATCTGCGCCCAGGCGTCGCGCAGCTCGGCAAGCAGCTCGGACACCTTGTCGATGTTCTCGGGCTCGCGGTGGCGGCGCGCGTCGAGCAGGTGCTTGGAGCAGAAGACGTAGATGCCCTGGAGCCGGCTGGCGACGACGCCGCCCTTCTCCATGTCGAGCGTCGCGTGCAGCTCTTCGATGATCGCCTCGGCGCGGCGACAGCCGGGCGTTGCGACTCGGCGAAGTCGCCGCCGCGCATCGCGTACGCAGCCTGGTTGAGGAAGCGCAGGCAACCGTCGTAGAGCATCACGACGAGCTGGCCCGGCGTGGCGGTGAGGATGCTCTGCTGCTTATAGGCAACGGAGTGGGAGGCGGTGTAAGCAGACAACGCAGACCTCGGGACGAAGTGGACGGAAGGTGCTCTCCGGTAGTCGGCCTATGCCGCCACCGCTTGAGCGACTCGTCGCCTAGCCCCAGGTGGGCAGGCCGGCGAGCTGGCCCTGCAGCCAGGCCTGCTGCGTCTGCGAGTTCTGGAGCGCCGTCTCCATGGCCGCGAACTGGGCCTTGAGACGAGCCTCCTTCGCGTCCAGACGCGTGTTCATGTCGTCCATCTGGGTCGTCAGGGACTTCATCGTGCGATCGGCGCTCTTGAGCCGCCCGTCGATGACCCCGGACCCACCGGTCTGGGTGTCGACGTAGTCCGAGACGCTCTTGGAGAAGCCGCTGAAGAAGCTCTTGACCGCGGTCCAGTCGGAGTCGAGGGCGGCGCTGAGCTTGGTGTCGTCGATCGCGAGCTTGCCGTCCTTGGCGTCCTGCGAGGCGCCGCCCGACGAGGCCGGGATGCCGATGCCGAGGTCGGCCAGGTCGTTGATCCCGGCGGCCGAGACGATGTTGCTCATCTGGCGCCGCAGCGCGCTGAGCATCGAGTTCATGCCGGTGTCGCCGTACAGCTGGCCCTGGCCCGCGCTGATCGAATCGGTGGCGCTCGCGACGGGCTTCTCGGTGATCTCGTCGCGCGCCGCGTCGACGACCGCGTTGTACGCGGTGACGAAGGCCTTGACCTTGGTCTTGACGGCGTCGCGGTCGAGCGCCGGCTCGGTGACGGTGATCGCCGCCGGCGACGAGGTGACGCCCTTCAGCGTCATGCGCAGGCCGGGGATGATGTTCTCGAGCGACGTTGGTCTTGGACGTGCTTGACCGCGCCACCGTCGAGCGAGTACTCCGCGTCGAGCTTGCTCGCGTCGGGCGTCGCGTAGTGCTGTCCTCGTTGAGCAGGCCGCCGGAGACCGGTGAAGTCGGAGTCCGAGCCGGTCTTGCGCGAGGAGAGGACGAGCCGCTGTTCGCCGCTGCTGTTCGTGACGACGGCGGCGACGACCGGGCCGGTGCTCTTGGCGTTGATCGGGTCGGCGATCTGCTGCAGCGTCGCGTCGGCGGCGACGGACACTGTCATCGTGTTCGTGGCGTCGGCGTTCGCGGTGATCGTGAACGTCCCGGCGGTGCCGCCCGGGAGCGAGTAGCCGCGCTGGGCGAGGACGCGAGGCGGTTGACCTGGAGGCTGTGGCCGCCGATGCCCGCGCCGCCAGTCTGCGCGACGGCGACGCGGCGAGTCCGAGGACTCGACGGTCTGCGTCGGCTTCCAGTTGGCGTCGCTGCCGAGCGCCTGCGCGGCGCTCTTGAGCGTGGCGAGCTTGGACGCGATGCCCTTGAGCGCGGACTGCAGGCCGCTGACGTTGTACTCGCGGGTCTGTGATGCGCGTCGTGCCCTGACGGTCGATCGCCATCAGCTGATCGACGATCCCGCTGGTGTCGACGCCGGAGGCGAGGCCGGAGAGCGCGAGCCCGGCCATCTCTACAGCGCCGCGCCCGGACATGACGTCGAGCGCGCGCGACGGCGGGATCGTGCGGATCACGTTGCCGGCGAGGTCGCGGACCTGGACGATCACGCGGCCGGAAGTCGGGTCCTTCTGGAAGTGCAGCTCGCGATTCTCGGCCCGCAGCTCGGCCGCGCGCGCGGCGGCGGCGCCGATGGCGTCGCGCACCTCGACCGGCGGCGTCGCCGGGACGGCCGGCGCCGCGCTCGCGGGAGCGGGCGTCTCCGTCTTGCGGCGCGCCAGATCGAGCGAGAAGCCCGGCGTGACGGCATCGACGCGCCGCGCGGCAGGGGTTCCACGCCCGATGGGCTGCAGGGGTCCGATCTCAAAGCTCATACTGCCCTCGGTTGTCGGCCGCTCACCGGCGGCCTTGAGGCGCTGGACGTTTATCCGACGGCGGAGAAAAGAACTGAATCCGACGCCAGCTGCTGCTTGAGCGTCCGCTTGAGCTGCGAATGGATCTGGCAGACGCGGCTCTCCGAGACGCCGAGGATGTCGCCGATCTCGCGCAGCGTGAGGTTCTTCACGTACAGCAGGACGGCCACCTCGCGCTCGCGCTGCGGCAGCCGGTCGAAGGCCGAGCGGAACTTGGCCTTGGCCTCCTCGGTCGCCGAAGCGTGCTCCGGATCGACCCGGTAGTCGCCGGAGGCGAGAGTGTCGATGCGCTCGACGGTCGTCTCGTCGTCGGAGATCACGAGCGTGTTGAGCGACGTCACGTCGGAGACGGCGATGTCGTCCTGGCGGCGGCGCAGGTCGTCGACCGAGATCGCCAGCGAGTCGGCGAGCTCGTCGTGCGACGGGCGGCGGCCGTGGACGGCGGTGAACTGGTCGCGCGCCTTGCTGATGTCGCGCTCCCAGCGGCGCAGCGAGCGCGGCGCCCAGTCCTGACGGCGGAGCTCGTCGAGCACCGCGCCGTGGATGCGGGTCCACGCGAACTGCTCGAGCGTGGCGCCCTTGGCGGGGTCGTAGCGGTCGATCGAGGCGATCAGCGCCTCGAGCCCGCAGGAGATGAAGTCCTCGACCTCGCAGCGAGCCGGCAGCTCGCGCACCTTCTTGAAGACGATGTACTTCACGAGCGGCGCGAAGGTCATCACGAGCCGATTGCGCACCTGCACATCACCGGTGCGCTTGTACTCGCTCCAGAGCGCCAGCGCCTGATCCGCGGAAACGCGGCGGCGACCGGTGGTGGGGGCGTTCATGAGGGACGGACTCCTAACGAAACGGAACAAGGAACTGACGGACTCGGCCTGTATCGGGCCGTAACCCCATCTCCTTGATCACCGATTCGGGGTAATTGCGGCGTCACTCACCGAATAGGCCCAGGCCAGCGCTTCGGCAACGGCCGTCCACAGCTCCTGTGGAACCTCGTGTCCGAGCGCGAGGTGAGCCAGCGCATCGGCCAGCTCCGGATCCTTGTGCACGGGCACGCCGGCCTCGCGCGCGCGCTCGAGGATGGTGGCGGCGACCCGGCCGCGGCCGGCCGCGACCACGCGCGGGGCGCCGGTGCCGGTGTAGCTGAGGGCGGCGGAGACTTCGCGGTCAGGCATAGAGGTCGAGCGGCTCGCGCCGCGGCGTCACCTCCACCGACGCGTCGAGGCCCGTGCGGGCGTGCAGGCCGTCTTGCAGGCGGCCGGCGGCAGCGTCCGCGAGCGCGAACGAGCGGCCGGCGGGCGCCTCGACGGCCGCGCTGATCCGCGTGCCGGCGAGCTCGAGCCGCAGGTCGAGCCGGCCCAGCGCGGTGGACGTGAAGCTGAGCGCGACCGTCGAGCGCTCCTCGCCGCCGACGCGCACGGTCCGCGCCTCCTCGCGCACCGCGACCTTCGGGCGCTCGGTCGTCTGCGGCGGCGGCTGGGCGGCGGGGTTGACGAGCTGGTCGAGCTGCAGCGTCACGCGCTCGGGCGTCACGTCGCTCACGGTCAGGCGCAGCGTGTCGCCGGTCTTGCCGACCTCGGCGGGCAGCTGCGCGCTCAGCGGGATCCCCGCGATCACGAGCACGCCGTGGCTCTCACCGCGCGACAGCACGCGCGCGACGACCGACGTCCCGGGCCGCAGCGTGATCTCCGGGAGCTGGGCGCGCAGCAGCAGAGTCTGGATCCCGATCACCGGTTCCATGGCTACAGAATGGCGCGTCGCGGCCGATCACCGCCCTGGAATGGACCGTGGTCTCTACATCGCCGCGTCCGGGATGCTCGCCGAGCAGATCCGGCAGGACCAGATCGCCAACGACCTCGCGAACGCGTCGACGCCCGGCTACAAGGCCGATCGCACGTCACAGCGCACGTTCAACGACCTGCTGCTCCAGAACTCGGCGACCGGCGCGACCGTCGGCCCGCAGAGCACCGCCGTCCAGGTCGACAAGATCACGACCGACTTCAGCGGCCGGCCCGCCCGCGACACCGGCGAGCCGCTCGACTTCGCGATCACCGGCGACGGCTTCTTCGCCGTCCAGACCGCGCAGGGCACGCGCTACACCCGTAACGGCCAGTTCGCGCTCGACCCCCAGGGCCGGCTCGTGACCGCCCAGGGCGATCCCGTCCTGGACGCCAACGGCCGCACGATCAGCGCGAACAACGGGACCGTCGACCCGCGGCGCATCGGCGTCGTGGCGCTCAACAACCCGGCCAAGCAGGGCGACTCGCTCGTCACCGGCACTCCGGCCGGCGCCGCCACCGGCACCGTCCGCGCCGGTGCGCTCGAGGGCTCTGGCGCCGACGCGGCGCGTTCGATGGTGGACATGATCGACTCGATGCGGGCCTTCGAGGCCGGTCAGAAGGTCATCCAGGCCATCGACGAGACGCTCGGCAAGGCCGCGACCCAGGTCGGGTCCACGTCGAGTTAGCCCGTGCCGTCGTCCAGACGGCACGTCTGAGACCGACGGTCGCCATGCAGGCGCCCGTGACCGACGGGCTCGCCCCTCTCGCCTCAAGTCTCCGGCTCATCGGCCGAAGACCGAGGTGAATGATTGAGGGCCTTCACTCCGCGGCTGCCGGCATGGCGGCCCAGCAGCAGCGTCTCGACGCCGTCGCCAACGACCTGGCGAACGCGAACACGACCGGCTACAAGCACCAGCGCGTCGGGTTCCGCGACCTCGTGTACGACCAGACGGGCCGCTCGTCCGCGCAGGGCGTGCGCACCGGCTCCGGTGCCGCCGCCGTCGACGGTGGCCGCTCGTTCGGCCAGGGCGTGCTCCAGCGCACCGACCGTCCGCTCGACGTGGCGATCCAGGGCGAGGGCTTCCTGCGGATCCGCCTTCCCGACGGCCGTGACGCGCTGACGCGCGACGGCGGCCTGCACATCGACGGCGCCGGCAACCTGACCACCAGCACCGGCTCGCTCGTGCAGCCCGCGATCAAGGTCCCGACCGGCACCGCCGAGGACCAGGTCGCGATCGGCCCCGACGGCACCGTGACCGCCTCCGGCCGCCGCATCGGCCGCCTCGACGTCGTGACCGTCCGCTCCCAGGCCGGCCTGCTGTCGGCCGGCGACAACGCCTTCCTCACCACCGCCGCCTCCGGCCCGGCCGTCGCCGCCCCGCGCGCGACCGTGCTCACCCAGGGCGCCCTGGAGGCCTCGAACACCGACATGGCCGACGCCATGGTCGAGATGATCGAGTCCCAGCGCGCGTACCAGCTCGCCTCCAAGGCCATCTCGACGGCCGACGAGATGATGGGCATCGCCAACCAGGTCAAGCGCTGATGAGCATCAACGGCCTGCCGCAGGTGCCCACGACCGCGCTGCCCGCCGCGGTGCGCAGCGGCTCGGACGACGACAAGCAGGCCTACAAGGCCGCGCTCGGGTTCGAGCAGGTGCTGCTCAACACGCTCGTCGGCGAGATGCTGCCCAAGGACAGCACGCTCACCGAGGGCCCGTATGCCGCGCCGATGCAGGAGGCCTTCACCAACGGGCTGATCGCCGACGGCGGCATCGGCCTGGCTGCCCAGCTCTACCCGTCGCTGCGAAAGGACCCGTCGTGAGCACGGTTCTCGAAGCCGAGCTGCTCGTCCACCTGGACACGCAGATCAACTCCGCCCAGCGCCTGCTCGGCCTGGTCCTCGACCAGGGCAAGGCGATCCGGGCGCGCGACGTCGACGTCGTGCTCGCCAAGCTCGCCGACGTGCAGACCGAGATGGGGCGCCGCGGCGCCCTCGAGCAGGACCGTGCCGCGCTGCTGCAGCGCGCCGGCGCCGCGCTCGGCCTCACCGCCGCCCAGGTCACGCTCGAGCATCTGTGCACGCTCGTCAGCCCCGGCGCCGCCGAGACCGCCCGCCAGCGCTCGGCCGAGCTGCGCGGCCTGCTCGCCGAGATCGCGCGCGAGCACGGCATCAACCGCGCGCTGATGCGTCAGGAGCTCGCCTTCCTCGCCCACCTGACCCGCCTCGTCGGGCAGGACACCGAGCCCGGCTACGGCCGCCCCGCCGGAGCCGGCGGCAACGGCTCCGCGCCGAGCGCCCCGCCCATCCACCGAGCCCTCGACCTGCAGGCGTAAGTCATGCCGATCTCCTCCTTCTACGGGCTCCAGACGTCGCTGCGCGGCCTCCTCGCCCAGCAGCGGCTGCTCGACACCACGGGCCACAACATCGCCAACGCCTCGACGCAGGGGTACTCGCGCCAGGAGGCCACGCTCGTCGCCTCGCCGGCGCTCGAGATCCCGGCCGGCGGCATCGCGGGCGGCTCCGGCGCCCACCTCGGCTCCGGCGTCGACGTGCAGGCGTTCCGGCGCGTGCGCGACCAGTTCATCGATCTGCAGTACCGCGGCCAGAACACCAACCTCGGCCAGTGGACGGCGCGGGCGACCGCGCTCGACCAGGCGGAGGGCGCGCTCGTCCGAGCCCGGCGAGAACGGCATCAACGCAGCTGCTCAGCCGCTTCTGGGACTCGTGGTCGGACCTGGCCAACGCCAACGGCAACGACGTCGGCGCCGCCAAGCAGGCCGTGATCGAGAACGGCGCGTCGCTGGCCGACGCGTTCAACACCGTCCGCGCGCAGATCGCGCAGGTCAAGGACCAGAGCTACGCGCAGTACTCGGACCTCGCGCGGCCCGCGAGCCCCGGCGACCCGGGCGGCGAGGTCGCGCAGATCGCGTCCGACATCGCGGGCCTGAACGATCAGATCAAGCGCTTCATCACGGTCGGCGACGTCCCCAACGACCTGCTCGACCGCCGCGATCAGCTGCTCGACCAGCTCTCCGAGTACGGCCAGATCTCGGTCGAGGGCCAGTCCGACGGCACGATCAACGTCAGCTTCGTCGACAACCTCTCGTCCGGGACCACCTACTCGGTCGTGACCGGCGCGAACGCGACGTGGGCCGGCCCGCCGGCCGGCGACGCCTGGTCGCCCGGCGGCAAGCTCGGCGGCCTGCTCGACGCCTCCAAGCCGGGCGGCACGCTCGACGGCTACCTCAACACGCTCGACACGATCGCCAACAACCTCGTCTCGACGGTCAACGGCGCGCTCGGCAGCTCGTTCTTCGACGGCGGCGCCGGCCCGACGGCCGCGACGATCGACGTCTCGGCCGCGCTCCTCGCCAACCCGCAGTCGCTCGTCCCCGGCATCGGGCGCGAGCGGCTCGCGCGACCTCGCACTGGCGGTGTCGCAGCTGCGCGGCGGCGCCAGCGTCGACCAGGCCTACGGCGCGTTCGTCGCCCAGGTCGGCTCGAACACCCGCGAGGCGACGCGCCAGCAGGCCAACGCCCAGGTGCTCACCGACGCGGTCGAGAACCGGCGCCAGAGCGTGTCCGGCGTCTCGCTCGACGAGGAGATGTCCAACCTCGTGCGCTTCCAGCGCTCCTACCAGGCGTCGGCGCGCGCGATGAGCACGCTCGACGAGATGCTCGACGTCCTGATCAACCGCACCGGAAGGGTCGGCCTCTGATGAGCACGCGCATCACCACGTCGATGGTCCAGCGCAACGTGCTGGCCGACCTGAACGCCGTCTCGGCGAAGCTCACCCGGTCGCAGATGAAGGCCGCGTCCGGCAAGGAGATCAGCCGCCCGTCGGACGACCCGTTCCACGCGGCGCAGGCGATGGGGCTGCGCGGCGGCCTCGCCGGGCGTCCAGCAGTACCAGCGCAACGTGCAGGACGCGCAGGGCTGGGCGGAGATGACCGAGGACGCGCTCGACGACATCACGCAGAACGCCGCGACGCGCCCGCGACCTGCTGGTGCAGGGCGGCACGGACTCGATGGACCAGACCGGCCGCAACTCGATCGCCTCCGAGCTCGACCAGCTCATCGAGGCGATCAAGCAGGGCGCCAGCAAGACCTACCGCGGCAGCTACCTGCTCGCCGGGTCCGACACCGCGGCGCGCCCGTACGCCTCGGGCGCCGACGACACCTACCACGGCAACGAGGGCGGCCTCGATCCCGCGATCCCGGGGATCGTGCGGGAGATCGGCCCGGGCGTCACGATGACGATCAACACCGTCGGCCGCGACATCCTCGGCGACGGTCAGGCGGCCGGCGACGGCAAGCTGCTCAATGTTCTGCGTGACGCGGCCGATCACCTGAGGGCCGGCGACTCCGCTGCGCTGCGCGCCGACCTCGACAAGCTCGACACCAACATGGATCACGTGCTCGAGGTTCGCGCGGCGAACGGTGCCCGCGCCCAGCGGCTGGATGCTGCGCTGGGCCGTCTCCAGGAAGCAGAGGAGACGACGACGAAGCAGCTCTCGGACACCGAGGATGCCGACATCGCCAAGACCTTGATCGAACTGAACTCCCAGACCGCCGCCTACCAGGCCGCCCTCCGCGCGGGGGCGAACCTCGTGCAGTCGTCCCTCATGGACTTCCTGCGCTAGGACCGCGCACCCTCCGTCCCTTCCCGTCCCTCGGAACCCCAAGGAGCAATCCCGAAAATGTCCACCGTGACCGTCGAGAGCTCGCGCTTCGGCACCCTCGAGATCGAGGCCGGCGCGATCATCGAGTTCCCCGCGGGGCTGATCGGCCTCGGCGGCCGCCGTTGGGCGGTCGTCACCAACGACCCGGAGAGCGCCTTCCAGTGGCTGCACTCGCTCGACGATGCGTCGCTGGCGCTGCCCGTGACCAACCCGTGGGCGTTCTTCTCCGACTACGAGGTCGAGCTGTCGGACGCCGACAGCGAGCGCTTCCCCGCTGACGACGTGGCCGTGTGGGTCACCGTCCGCGCCGGTGCCGAGCTCGCGGACTTCAGCGCCAACCTGCGTGCGCCGATCGTGGTGTCGCAGGGTCAGGGCTACCAGGTCATCAACGAGGCCGCGAACGCCCCCGTGCGCGCCTCGCTGTTCCCTGACGCCGAGGCCAAGCCGGCGGCCGCCTAAGGCCGCCGCGCGGCGCCCCACCGGCGCCGCATCCCGTCCTTACGAAGCTTTCCAAGGAGGAATCTTCAGATGCTCATCATCACCCGCCGTCCTGGCGAGAAGATCATGCTCGGCGACGACATCGTCGTCCACGTGATGGAGATCGTCGGCAACTCCGTTCGCGTCGGCATCCAGGCCCCGCGCTCGGTCCCGGTCTACCGCGAGGAGATCTGGGACGCCGTGCGCCAGGAGAACCAGGCCGCCGCCGCCGCTCCGAGCGAGCTCCCGGGCACTCCCAGCCGCAAGGCCTGAGCTCCCAGCCAGCCTCCGGCTCTTACGGAGGCGGGGGTGGACGACGTTTGTTCGCCATAGGTGAACGTTCGTCAGCCACCCCCTCCCGCGCCACCCTCGATGCGGGGTTGGCCCGGGCGCGGACGCCGCCGGCGGAGGCCGCCTGGCGCGTTCGCGCGCACCAGGGTTCGCGGTAGGGCCGCGGATGGGTACCGTGCTGGTTGAGAACCTCGGCCCAAGGAGTCAACCCATGCGCAAGCTGCTGCTCGTCGGCGCGGCAGTCGTCGCCGCCGGCATCTTCCTGAAGCGCGACAAGGTCGCGGGGCTGCTCCCGTCGCGAACCGAGCCGTACTCGCCGCCGTCGCCGGGGCCGTCGAACTACGACGCCCCCGGGCCGGTCGCCAACACCTCCACCCCCGTGCCCGCCCCGGAGCCTCAGGAGCCGGAGGCGATCGATGAGGCCGCTGAGGAGGCCGCCGCCGCGGCCGAGGCCGCCAACATCGGCGGCACGGTGAGCGACTACGCCGGGCCGACCGGCGAGCCCGCCACCGAGGCCGAGCGCCCCCTGGCCGAGGCCGGCGAGGGCGAGGCCGAGGGCCAGGAGCAGGCCGAGCTCGACCTCGAGACCGCCGCCGAGCCGCACGCGCCCGGCATGTCCGACACCGAGCGCCAGATCGACGAGGCGATCGAGGAGGCCGGCAACCCGCTGGCCGGCGAGCAGGTGGAGCCGGTCGCGCCAGGCGACGAGCCGACCGGCTGGGCGCCGAGCACCGAGCCTGACGCCCCGGCGCCGTTCGAGACCGCGGATCAGCCGACCGAGGAGGCGCCGGCCGTCGAAGCGCCCGCGGACGAGCCCCCGGCTGCCGAGACCGCCGAATCTCCGGCCGACGAGGCGGCGCCCGAGCCTCCGGCCGCCGACGAATCTCCGGCCGCCGACGAATCTCCGGCCGCCGACGAGTCTCCCGCCGCCGACGAATCTCCCGCCGCCGACGAATCTCCCGCCGCCGACGAGTCTCCGGCCGCGGAAGAGCCCGGCGACGACAAGGACAACGGCGACGGCGGCTCGGACTGGCGGACCTGGTCAGGCCGCTCGATCAACCCGTAGACGACAGCGCGGAACCCCTCCGGCGCACACCCGCGAACTCCACGGTAGGTGTGCTGACACCGCGTCCGCGCGCGATGTCCGTCCGGCGCCCCTCGAGCATGGTCGCCTCCCGCAGCCGGCGGAGGAATCGGCCGGGATCAGACAGGCCCGCGCGAGGCCCCGCGCATCGGCCGGTTCGACCGTTCGGCGCAACCCGACGAACACGAAGGTGTACGCCAGTTGATCGCCGAACTCGACTTGGAGGCGGCGGAGCTGCGGCTCGGCCGCCCAGGATCATGGGCAGTAGGGATCAGTGAAGACCGTCGCCGACACCGCCACATCGGCCACAATAGGGCCGACGACATGAGCACGCTCGTAGGGATGCAGCTGAGCGGCCGGTACCGGCTGGACGCCCAGATCGGCGCCGGTGGCATGTCGACCGTGTACCGCGCGTTCGACCAGACGCTCGAGCGCCAGGTCGCGATCAAGCTCATGCACCGCGAGATCGCGTCGGACTCCGACCAGCTCGAGCGCTTCCGCCGCGAAGCCCGCGCGGTCGCCCAGCTCAGCCACCCGCATATCGTCGGCGTGATCGACGCCGGGGAGGACGAGGGCCGCCCGTACATCGTCTTCGAGTACGTCGAGGGCGAGACGCTCAAGGAGCGGATCCGCCGCATGGGCCGCCTCCCGGTCGACGAGGCGATCGCGTACGCGATCGAGATCGCCCGCGCACTCGGCTGCGCCCACTCGCACCACATCGTCCACCGCGACGTCAAGCCGCAGAACGTGCTGATCGACGGCGAGGGCTCGGCCAAGGTGACCGACTTCGGCATCGCCCGCACGCTCGACCAGGAGGGCCTGACCGCCGACGGGCGCGTGCTCGGCACCACCGACTACGTCTCACCGGAGCAGGCGCTCGGCCACGACGTCAACGGCCAGTCCGACATCTACTCGCTCGGGATCGTGCTCTACGAGATGCTGGTCGGCGACGTCCCGTTCCACGGCGAGACGCAGGTCAGCGTCGCCATGAAGCACGTGCGCGAGGACATCCCGGACCTGCAGTCGCGGCGGGTGGAGGCGTCCGCCACGCTCGCGTCGGTCCTGGACCGCATGACCGACAAGGACCTCAAGCGCCGCTACCCGGAGATCCCGTCGGTCGTCGCCGACCTCGAGGAGGCGCTGGCGATCGAGGCGGCGCGCTCGGGCAAGTCGACCGGCGAGGCGACGGCGGTGCTGCGCACGCTGCCGGAATCGGCCCGCCGCCGGCTGCCGTTCCGGCTGCGCCACCCGCTGCCCATCCTCGGCGTGATCGGGCTGCTCGCCGTGCTCGTCGTGATCGTCGCGCTCGTGCTCAAGGAGGGCGTGGACCGCACCCAGAAGGGCACCGGCTCGGGCACCGTCAAGGCGCCCGCCGGCGAGGCGGTGGTCTCGCTCGCCCGCGCGTCGGCGTCCGACTACGACCCGCTCGGCGACGACAACGAGCACCACGGCCAGGCGGCGCTGGTCGTCGACCGCGACCCCGGCACGGAGTGGAGCACCGAGAGCTACCGCGACGGCCTGGCCGGCGCCAACAAGGCCGGCGTCGGCATCTACCTCGACGCCAAGCCGAGCGTCGAGGCCGTCCGGATGGAGATCCAGAGCGCCGATCCCGGCTGGAAGGCCGAGATCTACGGGGCGAACGGCGCCCGCGCGCCGCAGAGCATCGACTCCGGCTGGACCAAGCTCGGCGGCGGCACCGTCCGCAGCGACCACGAGCGCTTCAAGCTGGACGCCGGCGGCAAGCGCTACCGCTTCTACCTCGTCTGGATCACCGCGCTGCCGCCGAACCAGCCGCGCGTGGCCATCGGCGAGATCGCGCTGTTCGAGAAGAAGAGCAGCCGATAGCCGGGGCTAGAAGGAGTGCCCGCGCCGCTCCGCACGGAAGCGCTCGACGCCGAGCGCGATGAGGCGATCGCACAGCTCCGCGGGCGGGATCCCGCCCGCCTCCCACAGCTTCGGGTACGCACTGGTGCCCGTGAAGCCGGGCATCGTGTTGAGCTCGTTGACGAGCACGCGATCGCCCTCGACGAAGAAGTCGACGCGGGCGAGCCCGGCGCAGCCGACGCGCACGAACGTGTCGACGGCGAGCCGGCGCACGTCGTCGATCACCGGGTCGGGCAAGCGGGCGGGTACGACGAGCTCCATCCCGCCGTCGCTGTACTTCGCCTCGTAGTCGTACCAATCGCCCTTCAGCACGACGATCTCCCCGGGCACCGACGCCTGCGGCTCGTCGTTGCCGAGCACTGAGCACTCGACCTCGATTCCGTCCGAGAACGCCTCGGCGATCACCAGGCTGTCGTGCGCGAACGCGCCTTCGAGCGCGGCGTCGAGGTCGGCCTCGCCCCAGGCCTTGGCGATCCCGACCGAAGAGCCGAGCCGCGCCGGCTTGATGAACACCGGCGTGCCGAGCACGGCCAGCTCGTTGCGCACGGCCGCCGGCTCGCTGCGCCAGCGGTGCTCGCGCACGGCCAGCGACGCCACCTGCGGCACGTCGGCGGCCGCCAGCACCTCCTTGAAGACCACCTTGTCCATGCACAGCGACGAAGCGAGCACACCCGCGCCGACGTACGCCACGTCGAGCAGCTCGAGCAGCCCCTGCACGGTGCCGTCCTCGCCGAACGGGCCGTGCAGCACCGGGAACACCGCGTCGGCGCCGAGCAGGCCGCCGCCCGGCGTGAGCGACAGCGTCTCGCCGTCGTGCACCCACGCGCCCGAGCGCTCGATCGTCACCGGCAGCACCTCATGGCCGGCGGCGGCGACCGCGTCGCGCACGAACGCACCCGAGCTCAGCGACACGTCGTGCTCCGACGACCTGCCGCCCGCGAGGACGGCCACCCTCATGGCACGGTCGTCGCGGTCGGCGTGGGTGTCGGCGTCGGCGTGGCCGTCCCGAGCCGGCCGACGATGATGGTCACGCGGCTCCCCTTCGGCCGCTCCTCGTCGCCGGCGGGGCTCTGCTCGAGCACGACGCCGTCCTCCTCGGCCGACGTCGTCGCGCGGTCGCGCACCCGGACCTGGAAGCCGGCGTCCTCGAGCGTCGTCGTCGCGTCGTCCTCGCTCTGGTCGACCACGTCGGGAACCTTGACCGCCTTCGCCACCGTCAGGTTGACCGCCGAGCCCTTCGCGACCTGCTTGCCGGCCGCCGGGCTCTGGTCGATGACCGTGCCGGGATCCTGGTCGGACTCCTCCGCGGTGACCTTGCCGACCCGCAGTCCGGCGGCCTCGATCGCGCTGCGCGCGTTGTCCTCGGTCTCGCCGTCGACGTCCGGGACCGCCACCTGCTCCTTGCCCTTGGACACCGTCAGCGTGACCGTCGTGCCGCGCTCGACGAGCGTGCCGACCGCCGGGGTGGTGCTGATCACCGTGCCCTTCTTGACGGTGTCGGAGAACTGCTGCTCCACCTTGGTCTTGAAGCCGGCGTCCTTGAGCTGCTTCTCGGCGTCCTTCTGCGACAGGCCGACCACGCTCGGCACCGCCGCCTGGCCCGGCCCGGAGGACACGCGCAGGTGGACCGTCGAGCCCTCGTCGGCGGTCTGACCGGGGCGCGGGTTCTGCGCGAACACCTGGTCGCGCGGGACGTCGGCGTTCACCGCCGGGTCGATCTGCACCTCGAAGCCGCGGTTCTGGAGGATCTGCGACGCGGTGGAGGACGTCCGCCCGATCACGTTCGGCACCTCGACCTGCTCGGGCTTGAGCAGCAGGTACGCGCCGAACGCGATCGCGGCCAGCGCCAGCAGGATCAGCAGCCACAGCCACCAGCGGCGGCCCTGGCGGTCGTCCTCCTCGAGGATCTCCTCGATCGGCGCCTGCTCCTCGACCACCACGGCTTCAGGCGAGAGCCGGGCGGCGTGCAGCGCCTCGATGAACTCGTCGGCGTTCTGGAACCGGCGCGCCGGATCCTTCTCGAGCGCGCGCATGACGACGCCCTCGAGCGCCGGCGGGAGCGCCGCGTCGAGCCGGCGCGGGGGGACCGGCGCCTCGGACACCTGCTTGAGCGCCACCGACACGGGCGACTCGGCGTCGAACGGCACGCGGCCGGTCAACAGCTCGTAGAGGATGATCCCGATCGAGTAGAGGTCCGAGCGGGCGTCCACCGGCCGGCCCTGCGCCTGCTCGGGCGAGAGGTACTGCGCGGTGCCCATGATCGAGCCGGTCTCGGTCATGTCCGAGGCGCCGGCGCGGGCGATCCCGAAGTCGGTGACCTGGACGCGCCCGTCGCCGTCGATCAGGACGTTCTGCGGCTTGAGGTCGCGGTGGACGACGCCGCGCTGGTGCGCGAAGCGGGCGGCGCGGAGGATCTGCAGGACGATGTCGGTGGCCGCCTCCGGCGGCGCCGGGCCGCGCTCGCGGATGACCTCCTTGAGCGTGTGGCCCTCGACGTACTCCATCGCGATGTAGTAGGTGCCGTTCCACTCACCGCGATCGAAGATGCTGACGATGTTCGGGTGCTGCAGACCGGCGGCGCTCGACGCCTCGCGGCGGAAGCGCTCGACGAACTGCACGTCCTCGGCCAGGTGGCGGTACAGCAGCTTGAGCGCGATGCGGCGGCCGAGCTGCTGGTCCTCGACCAGGTAGACGTCGGCCATGCCGCCGGAGCCGAGTCGCTTGACGACGCGGTAGCGGCCGTCGATCAGCGTGTCGCGCTCGACGCTCGCCACTTACCGCTCCCCCAGCGACTTGAGGACCTCGGCCGCGATCGGCGCCGCGTTCGCGCCACCCGTCCCGCCGGTCTGGCGCTCGAGCATGGCGACCACGGCGGTCGTGTCGGTGAAGCCGATGAACCACAGGTCGTCGGTCCCGTCCCCGACCTCGGCGGTGCCGGTCTTGCCCGACACGTTGACGCCCTCGAGCCGCGCCGCCGTGCCGGTGCCCTGCTCGACGACGTTGCGCATCATCCCCTGCAGGTCGCGCGCGGCCTTCACCGACATCACGCGCTCGGCTTCCTCGGGTAGCGGCTCGTCGATCGTGCGCCCGTCGGAGTCGACGACCTTCTCCACGAGGCGCGGCTTCATCCGCATGCCGTCGTTGGCGATCGTCTGCGCCACGGTCGCCATCTGCAGCGGCGTGACGAGCAGCTTGTCCTGCCCGATGCCCATGCGCCCGACGTCGATCTGCCCCGACGTCGGCGACAGCAGCCGGCCGCTGCGGCCGACCTCGCCGCTCGGCAGCATCTGGTCGTCGGGGTAGTCCATCGGCGGATCTTCGTAGAAGCCGAACTTCTTCATGTAGTCCGCCATCGTCCCGCGGCCCAGTTTCTCGGCCACCGAGGCCCAGGCGGTGTTGACGGAGTTGGTCAGCGCCTCGGCGAGCGTGATGTTGCCGAACTGCTCGCCGCCGAAGTTCTGCAGTGGCGTGCCGGAGATCACCTGGTTGTTTTCGCCGTTGACCTGCGAATCCGGCGTGTACTTGCCGGTGTCGAGCGCCGCCGTGGCCGTGACCGCCTTCATCGTCGAGCCGGGCGGGAAGCGCCCCTGCGTCGCTCGGTTGAACGTCTTGGCGTTCTTCGGATCGTTCGGGTCGTACGACGGCGTCGCCGCGAGCACGCGCACCGCGCCGGTCTTGACGTCCAGCGCCACGACCGCGCCGGGGCGGCCGGCGAGGTTCTGGTAGGCGACTTCCTGGGCGCGCGGGACCAGCGTCGTGCGCAGGTCGTCGCCGACGTCCTGCGGGCCGAGCAGCCGTTCCAGCGCCCCGATCGCGTCGTTGCGACGGCCGGTGAGGGCGTCGTTGTAGTAGTCCTCGAGCCCGATGCGCCCGCGGTCGAGCGACGAGAAGCCGACCGGGTGCGCGAACAGCTCTCCGGTCGGGTACCGGCGGCTGTAGCGGTCCTGGGACAGCGCGCGGTTGGCCGCCAGCACGGTCCCGTCCTGCGCGCGGATGATCCCGCGCTTGATCCGCTGCTCCTCGAACAGGAGCCGCCGGTTGTTCGGGTTGTCGCGCAGCGCGTCGGCCTCGAACACCGACCAGCGCGACGTGAACGCCACGAGCAGCGCGAACAGCACGATGAACAGCGCGAACAGGCGGACGATCGGCGCGTTCATCGCAGGCCCCCGCGACGCCCGGCGCCGCGGCCGGCGGGTCTTCGCGCCCGATCGGACACGAGCAGCAGCAGCGCGACGAGCACGAAGTTGGCGATGATCGACGAGCCGCCGTACGACACGAACGGCAGCGTGACGCCGGTCAGCGGGATCACGCGCGTGACGCCGCCGACGATCACGAACACCTGCAGCGCGAACACCGCGCTGAGCCCGGCGGCGAGCAGCTTGGAGAACGAGTCCGAGGCCAGCGTCGCGGTCCGGAAGCCGCGCTCGGCCAGCATCATGTAGACGAGGATCAGCCCGCAGGCGCCGACGAGCCCGAGCTCGTTCGTGATGACCGCGTAGATCAGGTCGGTCGCCGGCGCCGGGATCAGGTTCTCACCCGACGGCCCTTTCAAGAGCGACGCACCGAGCCCGGTGCCGAACAGCCCGCCGTCCGCCTGCGCGAACAGTCCCTGGGCGATCTGGTACGAGCCGCCGACCGGGCGGTTGAGGTAGGTCGGGTTGAACGGGTCCAGCCAGATGTCGATCCGGTCCTGCACGTGGCTGACCGTCGAGGCCATGAACCACGCGCCGACCGCGAACAGGCCCATCCCGATCGTCACGAACGACAGCCGGTTGGTCGCCACGTACAGCAGTGCGATGAAGCCGCCGAAGTACATCAGCGACGACCCGAGGTCGCGGATGAAGACGAGCATCAGCATCGCCACGCCCCAGACCACGAGCAGCGGGCCGAAGTGCTTGAGCGGCGGGATCGTGACCCACAGCAGCCGGCGCGAGCCCTGCACGAGCACCTGGCGCGTGTCGCGCAGGTACGCGGCCAGGAAGATGATGATCGCGATCTTGCCGAACTCGGCGGGCTGGAACGAGACCGGCCCGACCTTCACGCCGAGGTAGGCGCCGTTGACCGGCGCGCTGATCCCCGGGAAGCGTGGCAGGAGCAGCAGGATCAGGCCCGCCGCGGCGATCGTGTAGCGGTAGCGCTCGAGCACCCGCAGGTCGCGCAGCAGCAGGATCGTGAGGCAGAACAGGACGAGCCCGAAGACGAACCACTGCGCCTGGTCGCGCGCCAGGTCGTCGTCGATCCGGTAGATCACGACGAGGCCGAAGCAGGCCAGGACCGCGACCAGCGGGAAGATGTACGGGTCGGCGTGCGGCAGCGTGAAGCGCAGGAACACGTGCCCGGCGAAGCACAGCCCGAGGAAGATCGCGCCGTAGGTGAGCGACGCGTCCGACAGGACATCGGACTCCTGGATGAAGATCGCCGCGAAGCCGGCGGTGAGCAGCAGCGACGCCGGGATCAGCGCCAGCAGCTCGCGGTTGCGTGCGCTCACTCGAGCCGGCCCCGCTCGAGCTCGATCACGAGGTTCTTCGCGTCGTCCCGAGACCGCAGCTTGTGCTCGGTGAAGGTCGGCCGGCGCGCCGCGGGCACCTGCTCGATGCGCACGCCGGACGTGTAGTCACGGGCGTAGAGGTCGAGCCCGAACGGCAGCTCGTACGGCAGGCCGTGGTAGATCGTCACGATCCCGGTGTTGTCGTCGACCCCGACGAAGTAGACGGCGCGTGATGCGGCCCATAGGCCGCCACCGATGATCAGCAGCACGATCAGGACCAAGATCGCGGCGCCCGGGATCCGGCGGCGACGGCGCTTGCGCGCCCCCGGCGGGAGCGGCGCAGTGCGCGACGGCGGCTCCTCTATCGGCCGGGCTTTCGGCTTGACCGCGGACAGGGCCATCGTCCCCGTCCGCCGATACTCGGCCTCCGTTTCGTCGCTGGCTGTCGCCTCCGGCTTGGTGACGCCCTGGCGTGGCTCGTCGACCGCCTCGCCCTCCCACGTCTCGTACTCCGTCGTCTCGCCCGGCGGCGGCGCCTCCGCGCCGCCGACGTCTTCGAGCCGGAACAGGATCACCGTGATGTTGTCCCGCCCGCCGGCGTCGTTGGCGGCGGCGATCAGCTCGCGCCCGGCCTGCTCGAGCGAAGCCGGTCCCCCGAGGATCTGCTTGACGCGGTCGTCCGGCACCATCGAGGTCAGACCGTCGGAGTTGAGCATGAACACGTCGCCGGCCTTGGCCTGGTAGACGTGGACGTCGACCTCGACGTCGGGCTCGGAGCCGAGCGCCCGCGTGATGACGGACCGCTGGGGATGCATCTCGGCCTGCTCTTCCGTGAGCTTGCCGCGCAGCACCAGCTCGCCGACCAGCGAATGGTCGTGGGTGAGCCGGATCAGGTCACCGCCGCGCAGCAGGTAGGCGCGCGAGTCGCCGACGTGCGCGATCGTCACCTCGCCCTCGCCGACGTACGCCGCGGTGAGCGTGGTGCCCATGCCGGTCGTCCGCGCGTCGGTCCGCGAGCGGTCGTGGATCGCGCGATTGGCGCTCTCGATGATCTGCACGAGCGCCTCGGACGGCGACCCGTCGGGCATGCCGCCGTCGAACGAGTCGACCGCCATCTGGGACGCCACTTCGCCGGCCTGCGCGCCGCCCATGCCGTCCGCGACCACGAACAGGGGCGCCCGCACGAAGAGGTTGTCTTCGTTGCCCTGGCGCTGGCGGCCCAGGTCCGACTCCTCCCAATGTTCAGAGATACGCAGCACTAGCGCTCGAAAGTGAACTCAGAGTCCCCGATGCGGATGCTGTCACCAACGTGGAGCGGCTGCGGGCCGCGTAGCGGTTCGCCGTTCAGGTAGGTGCCGTTGGTCGAACCCAGATCCTCCAAGACGATCACGTCTCCCTGCGGGACCAGCCTGGCGTGCTGAGAGGAGGCGAAGGTGTCCTCGAGCTGGATGTCCGCCGTGTCGCCGCGCCCGAGGACTGCGCCCTGCGACAGATCATAGGCGGAGCCGGCCCGCAGACCGGCCGCGCTGCCGACCCGCAGCTTCGGCGCGCCGGCATCGCCGTCGCCGGTCAGCCCCGCGGTCGCGCGGTGCATGCCGGTGGCGTCCTCGTACGCGGGCCCCGCGTCCTCGACGCCGCCGCGCCGCAGGTCGCGCAGCGCCGAGCGCGCCATCCACAGCAGGAACAGGTACAGCACGATGAGAAAGCCGAACTTGAGCGCGACGGCGACCGGGTCCAGGGCCATCGGCTACTCCAGCTCGAACGTGACGCGGGCAGTGCCGAGCTCGATCACATCGCCGCGTTTGAGCGACTGCGGGCCCTGGATGCGGCGACCGTTGACCTTCACGCCGTTGGTCGATCCGAGGTCGCGCACGATCCACGAGCCGCCCGACGGGCGCACCTCGGCGTGGCGGCGTGAGACGTTCGGGTCGTCGACGACGACGTCCGCCTCGCGCGAGCGCCCGAGCACGGCACCACCGGAGCCGAGCAGCTCGGTACGGCCGCCGACCCGCAGCTTCGCGGTTCCGCGCCGGTGGTCGGGCTCGCGCAGCGGCTCGGCGAGCCGGTCGGACACCGTGTAGACCATCGTGTGCCCGTGGTCGCCCTGGCTGGGCGCCTCCTCGGCATCCTGCGGCGGGCGGACGAGCCGCGGCTGGATGCCGAACTCCCCGAGCCGCAGCCGGTCGTCGGTCTTGAAGTTGATCGCCGGCCGCGTGGGCAGGGAGATCTGCTCGCGGCGGGCGTGCTCGAGCAGGTAGCCGGACAGCTCGCGCTTGAGGTCGTCCTCGTAGTTGTCGAACTGCTGGCGGTCCTCGGGCGAGAGCCAGACGGTGTACTCATTCGGGCCGTAGGTGCGCGAGAGCGACTGGACGCGGTGCTTGTCCATCTCCTTCGTGAGCTTGCGCGCGATCTCGACCGGGCGCACCTCGGACTTGAAGGCACGCGAGAACGTGCCTTCGACGAGGCCGGCCAGCTTCGATTCCAGTGTCCGCAGGACGCTCATCGGCGACTGGAGGCGTGGGATACCCGGTCATGCGCGGTCATTCTCGGCGTTCACAGTATTCCGCGCCTGTGCGCCGATGACGGCGATCACGCCCGCGACCGCCGCGCCGGCCGCGAGGCCACGCGGTTCCGCGAGGCCCGCCTGGTCGGCCACGCCGGCCGTCGCGGCGGCCAGTCCCGCGGCCCACAAGGCCGCGCCGACGATGTCGACGGTCAGCGCCCGCCCGGACACCAGCCACGGCAGCACCAGCGCCGCGGCCGCCCACAGCGGGGCCAATAGCAGCGCACCGGAGCTCACGAGCGTGTCGAGCACGTCGGCGGCGTCGCCCGGCGCCGTGCCGAGCGCGAGGTCGCGGGCGAGCAGCGGCTCGGCCAGGAGCAGCCACCACAGGCCGATCGCGCCGAGCGCCGCGCGGGTCCAGGGCCCGCGGAACCGCCCCGCGACCGCGGGATAGGCGCCGGCGACACCCGCCAGCCCGAGCAGCGGCGCGGCGGCGGGGACCGACCACACGAGCCCGCGTCGCCACAGCAGCAGCGGGGGCGCGACAGCGCCGGCGGCGAGCAGCGCCGCCTGGTCGGGCAAAGCGATGAGCGCGGCGGCCGCGGCGAGCAGCCACGCGAGCCGCGGGAACGCGGCGACCGCAACGGCGACGCCGATCGCCGCCACCGCCGGCTGGTCGGCCGCCACCAGCACGGCCGCGGCGAGGCCGCCGGCCGCCAGTCCCGCCGCCAGACGGCCGAGCCGCGGGAGCCGGCGCCCCTCCAGCGGGTGCGGGAGCACGGTGCCGCCCTCGTCGTCGACCTCGGGCAGCGCCTCCTCCAGCGCGGCCGCGAGGTCCTCCAGCGTCCCGCGCTCGTCGGGTCGGGGGGCGAGCGCGCGGTCCAGCGCTTCGCACAGCTCGCGCCGGCAGGTCGCGCCGCTGGCGGCGCAGCGACGGCAGCCGGGTGCCGACGCGGCGCGCGGTCTCCGCCGGGCTGGGCGCGCGCACCGGGTTCGTCCCGGCCAGCGCCTCGTACAGCACGAGCGCGAGCGAGTACAGGTCGGCGCGCTCGTCGACGCGCTCTCCGGCCGCCTGCTCGGGCGCCATGTACGCGAGGGTGCCGACGACGTCGCCGGTGCGGGTGAGCGGCTCGTCGCCCGCCAGGTGGGCGACGCCGAAGTCGAGCAGCTTGGCCGCCGAGCGGGCCGCCTCGGCCGGGACGATCACGTTCTGCGGCTTGACGTCGCGGTGGATGACGCCGCGGTCGTGCGCGTGGTCGAGCGCGTCGGCGAGACTGAGGCCGATCCGCAGGACGTCGCGGTCGCTGAGCGCGCCGTCGCGCTCGAGCGCCGCCAGCGTGCGGCCGCGGACCAGCTCGGAGACCAGGAACCGCTCGCCGCTGGACTCGCCGGCGTCGAACACCGCCACGATCCCCGGGTGGTCGAGCCGCGCCGCCGCCAGCGCCTCGCGCTGGGCACGCTCGGGCACCGGGCCCGGAGCCGGGACGACCTTGACCGCCACGAGCCGGTCGAGTCGTTCGTCGCGCGCCGCGAAGACCGTGCCGAACCCGCCGGAGCCCAACCGCTCGCCGAGCCGGTAGCGCCCCAGGACGAGCGCTCCGTCAACGACGGTCGGAAGCTCCTCCGTGGCGTCCATCCGGAGGCCCTTCGACGTCGGCAGCCACGCCCCTCCCCGCGCTGCCGCCGCGCCTGTTGGTATTACTGGTGCCTCACGTGTCCTTCTTCGACGAGGACGACGAGCCCCGCCGGACCACGCCGCGGCCGCGACGCGGACGGCCCACGGGCGGCGGCGGCGTCGCCACCGATTCGCAGACGCTGATGATCCGGCGCGCCGTGGCGGCCGGCCTTGGCCTGCTCATCCTCGTGCTTCTGGTGATCGCGGTGAAGTCGTGCCGCGACAGCGCGCACGAGAACGCACTGCGCGACTACAACCGCCAGATCTCGTCGATCGGCGACGACTCGGCGCGCCAGGTCAGCGCCCCGTTCTTCCAGCTGCTCACGGAGGGCGGCGCGCCGCAGGACCTGCAGACGAACATCTCCAGCTACCGCGTGCAGGCCGAGCAGCAGTACGACCAGGCGGCGCGGCTCGACGTTCCCGACGACATGAAGGGCGCTCAGCAGTCGGCGTTGATCGCGCTCGAGTGGCGCCGCGACGGGCTCGAGAAGATCGCCGGCCAGATCACCAACGCGCTCGGCGACCAGGGCGAGGCGACCGACGCGGCGATCAAGAGCATCGCCGGCCAGATGCAGGTGTTCCTCGCGTCCGACGTCGCCTGGCAGACGCGCGTCGTCCCGTTCATCAAGGACGCGCTCGACAAGGGCGGGGTCGCCGGCCAGCGGATCGGCAGCTCGCAGTTCCTGCCCGACCTCGACTGGCTGCAGCCGACGACGATCGCCACCGTGCTCGACCAGCAGCTCACCTCGGGCGGCGGGAGCGGCAGCGGTCAGCCGACCGGCCCGGGCCTGCACGGCACCGGGATCGACTCGACGACGTACGGCGACACCACGCTCCAGCCGGGCACGACCAACCGGCTCACCTATCAGCCGAGCCAGCCGTTCGTCGTCAAGTTCACCAACCAGGGCGAGAACGACGAGTTCGACATCAAGGTGACGGTGCGGATCGCGGGCGAGAGCGGCAACCCGATCACGCTCTCCAAGACCGTTCCGAAGCTCGCACCGCAGGAGCAGGCGACCGTCGAGCTGCCGCTCGACCGCCAGCCCCCGCTCGGCGCCGCGGCGACGATCCGGACGCAGGTCGCGAAGGTGCCGGGCGAGCAGAAGACCGACAACAACCGGTCGGAGTACCCGGCGCTGTTCGAGCGGGGCTGACCACCGCTCGTAGACTTTTCGCGTCGTGAACGACCTGACGGATCCAGCCGGTATCGCCGCGCTGGCCGCGGGCGGCGTCGCGCTCGTCGCGCTGATCTTCGCCATCGTGCTCGCGGTCAAGCTCCGGCGCCTGCGCAGCGCCCAGGTGATCGTGCTCGGATCGGCCGGGCGTGAGGACCTCGTCGCCCATGCCAGCGGACTGCAGACGGCGTTCGAGGTGCTGCACGCGCGCGTCGAGGAGGTGGCCGAGCGGCTCGACGAGCGGATGGCCGAGGCCGAGCGCCGGATCGACGGGGCGATCGCCTACCGCGCGCTGGTCCGCTACGACGCGTACAACGAGCTGTCGGGCCACCAGTCGACGTCGCTCGCGCTGCTCGACGCCGAGCGCAACGGCGTCGTGCTGTCCTGCATCACGAACCGCGAGAGTGCCCGGCTGTACTCGAAGGTCGTGAAGGACGGGCGCGGCGAGCACGAGCTGTCGCCCGAGGAGGACGAGGCGATCCGCCTCGCCCTGGCGGGCGAGCCGTCCCGCACCGTGACGCTCGACTGATGCGCGTCGGCTACCTCGGCCCGGAGGGCACCGTCAGCCACGACGCGCTGCTCTCGGCCGGCGGCGCGTTCGAGGCGGTCCCGCAACCGACGCTGCACGCTGCGGTCCTCGCCGTCCACGACGGGTCGGTCGACCGTGCGCTCGTGCCGATCGAGAACGCGCTCGAGGGATCGGTGAACCCGACGCTCGACGCGCTCGTGTTCGACACCACCGACGTGGCGATCGTCGGCGAGCTGCGCCATCCGGTGCACTTCTGCCTGATCGCCGGCGGCCCGCTCGAGCTCTCCGAGGTCCGCACGATCGTGTCGATCCCGCAGGCGAGCGGGCAGTGCGCGCGGTTCCTGCGCGAGTCCCTGCCGCAGGCGCGGGTCGTCACCGCGCCGTCGACCGCCGACGCCGTCCGCCAGATCGCCGGCGGGATCGACGGCGGCGCGGCGCTCGGGACGCGCCGCGCGGCCGAGCGCTACGGCGGCACGATCCTGCGCGAGAACGTCGAGGACCACCCCGACAACGAGACCCGCTTCGTCTGGCTCGCCCGCGACCCGGCTCCCGCCCCCGCCGACGGCTCCACCCGCTTCAAGACCGCGCTCGTGTTCTGGGGCGCCGGCTCCTCCGGCCCGGGCTGGCTGGTGCGCTGCCTGTCGGAGTTCGCCCGGCGCGACGTCAACCTCACGCGGATCGAGTCGCGGCCGCTCCGGCAGCGGCTCGGCGAGTACATGTTCTTCCTCGACCTCGAGGGCGCGATCGACAAGCCGGAGGTGGCCTCCGCAGTCGCCGGACTGCGCACGCACGCGGAAGTCGTGCGTGTGCTCGGGTCGTTTCCAGCGGCCTGAATCGCCCGGTCTTATGGCTACACTTGGCGACTTAGCGATGAGCAGCAGTTCCTCGACTCCAGTACCACCACTGGGGTCCGTGCCGTCCGATGGTCACCAGCGGCACGGACCGAATACCGACGGCACTGGCCGTTGGTCTGGTGGTCGTGTCTTGGTGCTCAACGCGACGTTCGAGCCGATCAACGTCTGCACGGTTCGGCGCGCGACGGTGCTGCTGCTCAAGGAGAAGGCCGAGGTGATCGAGCTCGGCCCGACCGACCTGTACTGGGCGTCGGGCTCGCTGCCCAAGCCGGTGGTCATCCGGCTCGTCACGTACGTGCGCGTGCCGCGCGACAGCCACAAGCGCAAGATCACCCGCCGCGCCGTGTTCGCCCGCGACGGCTGGCAGTGCATGTACTGCGGCGCCCGCACGTCGCTGACCGTCGACCACGTCATCCCCCGCTCCAAGGGCGGCGGCTCCGGCTGGGACAACATCGTCGCGTCGTGCGCGCCGTGCAACCGCCGCAAGGGTGACCGGCTCCCACACCAGGTGAACATGCATCCGCGGGTCAAGCCGCGCACGCCCGCCGCGCACATCTTCATCCAGCTCGCGTCGCCGACGATCCCGGCGACGTGGAAGCAGTACCTCCCGCTTCCCGAAGCGGCCTGACGCCCGGCGCGCATACGCGCGACCGCTTCGGGGTATTGATCAATGCGGCCGGCGGGGGCGGCCGATACGGGACACGGGGGAGGTACTCAGCGCATGGTTGCACCGGGCCCGGTGGGCGGGCCTTCACCGGCGGGCCGCTTTGCTGCGGCGATCGCGCTGACGATCGCGTTCTACGTGCTCGCGATCACGATCGCGGCCGGGCTCCTGGCGGTGGCGATCCTGCCGTGGGTGTGGGGTCACGGCAATCCGTTCGTGTCGATCACCGGGCTGGTCCTGGGGTGCACGATCCTCGTCGCGATCGTGCCGCGCCGCGGGCGGTTCTCGCCACCCGGGGTGCGCGTCACGCGCGAGGATCAGCCGGCGCTGGTCGGCCTGATCGACGAAGAGGCGCGCGCGTGCGGTGAGGCCCCGCCACACGAGATCTACGTCACGTTCGAGGCCAACGCCGGTGTGCTCGAGCTCGGACGCCGGCGCCGCGTGATGCTGGTCGGGCTGCCGCTGCTGCAGCTCGTCAGCGAGCGCGGGCTCCGGGCCGTGATCGCGCACGAGTACGGCCACTACGCGGGCGGCGACACGCGGCTCGGGCCGTGGATCCACCGCACGCGCGAGACGGTGGTGCGCACGATCGCCCACCTGAGCGACGAGGACGGCGACGAGTCGTGGACGCAGGCGCTCATCCGGATGCCGTTCCTCTGGTACGGCCGCGCGTTCCTGCGGATCACCAACGCGATCTCGCGCGGCGAGGAGTTCGCCGCCGACGCGTTCGCCGCACGGCGCGCGGGTCGCGACGTGCACGTCGAGACGCTGCGGCAGGTGCACGCGTTCGGGCCGGCGTTCGACGCCTACTGGGCGAACGAGGTCGCACCGCTGCTGTCGGCCGGGCGCCGGCCGCCGATCGGCGAGGGGTTCAACGCGTTCGTGCACGCCGCGGCGATCACGGACGCCGCGGCCGAGCAGCTCGAGCACGAGCTCGAGCAACGCGTGACCGACCCGTACGACTCGCACCCCTCGCTCGCCGAACGGATCGCCGCGGTACAGGGCTGCCCGGCGGGCGAGCCCGACGACTCACGCGCCGCGTCTGCGCTGATCTCCGACCCGCTCGCGCTCGAGGCCGCCCAGGCGGTACACCTGTTCGGGCCCGGGGCGGCCGAGCTCCAGCCGGTCGCCTGGGAAGCGGTCGGCGCCGAGGTCTACCTCGAGCGGGCGCGGCGACTGGTCGGCGTCCACGGCGAGCTGCTCGGCGAAGCCACCGCGGGCGAGCTCGACCAGATGGTCGACCAGCTCGGCCACGTCGCGGGAGCGCTGCAGCAGCGCGAGCCGGAGCTCGAGGTCGAACACGCGCGCGACTTCGCCGCGGCACTCATGGCCGACGGCCTGCTCGTCGCGCTGCACGAGCACGGCTGGTCGGTCGAGGCGCCGCCCGCCGAGCCGGTGGTCTGCCGCCGCGGCGACGACACCGTCCCGCCGCACGCGGTCGTCTACGAGCTGCGCGACGGCCGCCTCAGCGGTGCGGCCTGGCGCGAGCGCGCGCGGGCGCTCGGCATCGCGGGCCTCGCGCTCCGCGCCGCCTCGGCGCGGGCCTGACCGCGCTCCCGGCCCGGCCTCTCCTCGGCCGAACTGCGACTGGGTAGGGCGGCTGGGTGCGGGCCGGGGCGGGCTCCGCAGGCGTTGGTGTCGGGAAAGGGTCGCTATGCGACCCAAAGACGACACCGACCCCGCAATTCGAGCGGCCGATCCCGCCGCCCTCAATGCCGCCGTTGGCCGGCGCCCGCGGCGCGTCTCGGAGCCATGCGCGGCCCACGACAAAACGAAGGCCCCGGGTCGACACCCGGGGCCTTCGCACAACTCGCTGGATCTCTTTGAGCCGCTGTCGGCTGTCTCATTCGGCCGGGGGGACCAACTCCGGCGCCGACGACGGCGGTGTCACGGTGTGGATTCCGCTCCAGCGGGGTCCAGCACCGGCTGCTAGCGGCCGGACACCTCCAGGGTCCCAAATAAACTGTCACTCAACTTCGGACCACCCCCTTTCTCTGGTCTCGCCAGAGTAGCGAAGTCCGCGGCGGAGTACAGCTGGCTATTCGTCTGGCTCGGGCTCGCCCTCAGGCTCGACCTCGGCGCCGGCCTCGAGATCGATTTCGACCTCGGCGGCGACGACGCCTTCGTCCGCTCCGGCCGTCGCATCGGCGGCCGCCTCGGCCTCGGTCTCGACGACCAGCGCGACCGCCGACACCTCGTCGCCTTCGCGCAGGTTCATCACCTTCACGCCCTGGGCGGAGCGGCCGTAGCGGTTGATCCCGCGGACGCCGGTCCGCTGCACCATGCCGTTCTGCGAGATGAAGACGAGCTCCTCGTGCTCGCGCACGACCAGCGCGGCGGCGAGCAGGCCCTTCGCGTCGGTGAACGTGATCGTCTTGACGCCCTTCGTCCCGCGCTTGGTCAGGCGGTACTCGTCGACGTCGGTGCGCTTGCCGAAGCCGGCCTCGGTGACGACCAGCAGGTCCTGACCCGGCCGCGCGACGTCCATCGCCAGCACGTAGTTGTCCTTGCCGGAGACGTCCATGCCGCGCACGCCGCTGGTATCGCGGCCCATCGCGCGCGCGTCCTCCTCGTTGAAGCGGACGGTCAGGCCCTCGTGGGAGACGATCAGGATCTCGTCGCCCGGAGCGACGCGCCGCACGGCGACGAGCTCGTCGTCCTCGCGGATCTTGATCGCGATGATGCCGTCGGCCTTGATCGGCGTGTTGTAGGCCTGGAACTCGGTCTTCTTCACCGTGCCCTGGCGCGTCGCGAACATCAGGTACTGGGTCTCCGAGAAGTCGCGCGTCGCGAGGACGGACTGCACCCGCTCCCCGTCACGCAGCGGCAGCACGTTGCCGAGGTAGCGCCCCTTGGAGGTGCGACTCGCCTCCGGCAGGTCGTAGACCTTGGACCGGTAGACCTTGCCGCGGTTGGTGAAGAACAGCAGGAAGTCGTGCGTCGAGCTCACGAACAGGTGCTCGATGTAGTCGTCTTCCTTGAGGTCCATCCCGATGATGCCGACGCCGCCGCGGCGCTGCTGGCGGTAGGTCGCCAGCGGCAGCGACTTGATGTAGCCGGAGTGCGTGATCGAGATGACCATCTGCTGGTCGGCGATCAGGTCCTCGATGTCGAGGTCGTCCTCGCTCGGCGCGATCACCGTGCGGCGTTCGTCGCCGTAGCGCTCGGAGATCTCGCTCAGCTCCTCCTTGATCAGCCCAAGCACCATGTCCTCGTCGCCGAGCAGCGTGCGCAGCTCCTTGATGCGCTCGCTGAGGTCGGCGTGCTCGCGCTTGATCGCGTCGGCCTCGAGCGCGGTCAGCTGCTGCAGGCGCAGGTCGAGGATCGCCTGGGCCTGGATCTGTGTCAGCCCGTACGTGTCCATCAGGCCGGTGCGGCCGACGTCGCGGTCCCGCGACCCGCGGATCAGCGCGATCACCGCGTCGAGATGGTCGAGCGCGATCAGCAGGCCCTCGAGCCGGTGCACGCGCGCCTCGAGCGTGCGCAGCTCGTGCTTGGAGCGGCGAACGATGACCTCGCGCTGGTGCTGGACGTAGCTGCTGATGCACCTCGCGCAGCGAGAGCGTACGCGGCACGTTGTCGACGAGCGCGACCATGTTCACGCCGAACGTGGTCTGCAGCGACGTGTGCTTGTAGAGCTTGTTGAGGACGACCTTCGGGATCGCGTCGCGCTTGAGCTCGATCACCACGCGCATGCCGCGGCGGTCCGAGTGGTCCTGGATGTCGGTGATCTCGGAGAGCTTCTTCTCGGCGTGCAGGTCGGCGATCTTCGTGATCAGGCCGCCGTCGCCGCCCTTCTTGACCATGTACGGCAGCTCGGTGACATGATTGATCCTTGCCCTGCTTGCCCTCCTCGATGTGCGCCTTGGCGCGGACGCGCACGCGGCCGCGGCCGGTCTCGTACGCGTCGCGGATGCCGGCGAGGCCGAAGATCATGCCGCCGGTCGGGAAGTCCGGGCCCTTGATGTGCTGCATCAGGCCCGGGACGTCGATGTCCGGGTTGTCGATGAACGCGATCGTGGCGCGATCCCTCGCGCAGGTTGTGCGGCGGGATGTTCGTGGCCATGCCGACGGCGATGCCCGCTGGACCCGTTGACGAGCAGGTTGGGGAAGCGCGCCGGCAGGACGAGCGGCTCCTGATTCTGGCCGTCGTAGTTGGGCTCGAAATCGACCGTGTCGGCGTCGAGGTCGCGCAGCATCTCCGCGGCGATCGGCGCCATCCGCGCCTCGGTGTACCGCATGGCCGCGGCCGGGTCGCCGTCGATCGAGCCGAAGTTGCCCTGGCCGTCGACGAGCAGGTAGCGCATCGAGAAGTCCTGCGCCAGGCGCACGAGGGCGTCGTAGATCGCCGAGTCGCCGTGCGGGTGGTACTTGCCCATCACGTCGCCGACGATTCGGGCGCACTTGGAGTACGCGCGGTTCGGCTGCAGGCCGTTCTCGTTCATCGAGAACAGCACGCGGCGATGGACGGGCTTCAGGCCGTCACGGGCGTCGGGCAGCGCGCGCCCGACGATGACCGACATGGCGTAGTCGAGATACGACGAGCGCATCTCCTCCTCGAGCCCGCGGGGCTCGATGTTGCCGCGCTGACGATCCGATGTATCGAAGTCGGTCCGGCCATCAGACATCCAGGGTCGCGACGCGGGCGTTCTCCTCGATGAACTCACGCCGGGGCTCGACCTGTCCCCCATCAGCATGGTGAACAGCCGGTCGGCGGCCGCGGCGTCGTCCATCGTGACCTGCATCAGCGTGCGCGTCGTCGGATCCATCGTCGTCTCGCGCAGCTGGTCGGCGTTCATCTCGCCGAGGCCCTTGAAGCGCTGAAGCTTGACGCCCTTGGCCGCGACCTCCATGACCTTGCGGCGCAGGTCCTCGAACGACAGCGCCTCGTCGGCCTCGTCGCCGAGCCGTACGCTGAATGGCGGCGTGCCGGCCATCTTCACGAGCTCGCTGTGCACGCGTGAGAGCTGGCGGTACTCGTTGGCCTCGAACATGGCGCGGCGGAGCCGGTGCGTGCGAGCGGGGTTGGTCTTGCGCTCGACCGCGCGCACGCGGATCAGCCCGTCGTCGGAGGCGATCAGCTCGGTGGTGTACGGCTCGTTCTCCGGCGTCGCGCGCCCGACCAGCTCGAGCAATCCCTCGGGCGTCGTGATCTGCTCGTCGAGGATCATCGACTCCTCGAGGAAG
>CAWIEW010000005.1:0-225436 GCA_963835285.1 uncultured Solirubrobacteraceae bacterium
GTACGGCGCGCGAGCAGGCCGAGGTGCTCGTCGACTGCGTCACCTACGTCGTCTGCTCGGCTCGGTCGGGCTCGACGTCGGCGGCGAGTCGATCCCCTACATCGCCGGCTGGGGCGAAGACGGCGCCCTCGACGCGATCCGCGAGTACGCCCAGACGATCGACACGATCGCCCGGCGGATCGAGGACGCGCTGAGCGACGACCCGCGACGCGCGCGGCCGCGGAGTCGCGAGCAGGCCGCCTGAGCGAACCGCCGCAGGCCGCGTCGGTCGGGGCTGCTCGGCGCCCCAAGTGTCGGGCGAGCCGGCCGGCCGAACGGCCAGACGCGCGCCGCGGGCTGGTCGCCGGCCGGCATCGCCCGCAGGCCGGGGCGCAAGCAGCCCCCGACCGAACGGAGCCCGCCGTGATCACCACACTTCGCACCTGCATCGCCCCGCGGCGACGAGGACGCGCTCTACCGCCGCCATCACCGCAACCTCCAGCGCGCCGTCGCCCACGCCGTCAACGCCCCACGCGAACTGATCGAAGACGCCTGCCAGACCGCCTGGACGATCCTGCTGCGAAACCAGCCCGACCGCCACGCCATCTTCACCTGGCTGCGCGTCGTCGCCACCCACGAGGCCTACCGCCTCTGCCGCGCCCACCGCGCCCCGCACCTCGAGGACCTCGACCACCGCGAAGGCTGGGACGCCGTCATCGCCGACCCGCGTCACCATCGAGGACACGCTCGAAGCGCGCCGAGCGCTGCGGCGCTTGGCCGAGCTGCCTGAGCGCCAGCGTCGCGACCTCGTCCTGCGCGTCGCCGGCTTCAGCTACCGCGAGATCGCCGAGCTGACCGGTGGCCGCACCTACACCAACGTCAACAAGCACCTGCGCAAGGCCCGCGCTCGCATCCGGCTCGAAGAGCTGCGCGAGGCGGGGGCCAGAACGCGGCGCCGATCCTCTTCATAAGCGAGATGCCGTTCCCCGGAGCCTCACAGTGGAGCCATTGACCATCGAGCTCGAGCGTTGTCGCCCGGCGAGCGCAGGGATCTTGCCAACGCGCTCCTGAGAGCCGCCTGGAGCGCTGCACTCGAAGAGACGCGCATCCTGCTGCTCGATCTGCTCGTCGACGTGGACGACCTGGTCGTGGGAGACAACCCGTGATCGCACGCGCACGTCTCCTCCCGGCAAAGCCGACGGCGGTCTGATCATGAAAGCGAAGAGCAGGGTCAACGACGACGTCCTCCCAACGCGCCAGCGATGAGGCGCATCTCTGAGTAGACATGACGACGCGCGAGATCCATCGAGTTCCCGAGGGCGGACTTCGAGACGAGCGCGAGGGCGTCCGGCTGCGATTGCCTGCGCATCTCGCGCCGATCCGAGTTGGTGCCAATCGCCCGCCACGGCCCCTCACGCGAGACGAGGCCGCCACGGTCCTCGGGCGCCACGCTCGCACGCTCGATCGCTGGGCACGGCTCGGCCTGCTGCGCGCGATCGACCTCGGTGGGACGATCAGAGTGCCCGCAGATGAGGCGGAGCGGCTGCTCCGAGCGCGTGGCCGACGGAGCCGGGCGTGACAGATCACGGCAATGTGATCACGCTGCGGGCACTGGCCGAACGCGAGCCGATCGTGGTCGTGCAGCCGTGCTGGACCGTGCCGGAGCTCGCCGCGTACCTCCAGGTCACCGGCGAACGATCACAGCCTGGATCCGTCAGGGCCGCCTCCGAGCGCATAGGCTGTCGGCAACGGTGACCGTGATCCAGCCAGCCGAGGTCGAGCGCTTCCTGGCGGCCCACGAGACGGGCCGCCAGCAGTGACGGAGCGCCGCGGTCGACCGCGCGCGGAGATCGGCCTCGCCCGCACGATCGCGCCGGTTGCGGATGCGCAACGCGAACGGGAAGATCACCGGCTGGCGCGCCACGTACCGCGACGGCGACAACCGAAAGCGGCAGGCGGGCACTCACCGCACGCAGGCCGCTGCCAGGCGCGCCGCCGAGAACGCCGTCGCAGAACTCAACAAGGGGCACAGCTCGGCCGGCGGGGTGACGCTCGGCGAGTGGATGGCCATCTGGCCCTCCCGCGTCGGCCGTGACCCGCGGACCGTCAGGACGCACCAGCACCGGATCGAGAAGTACATCTACCCGCACCTGCCTGGCGGGCGCGATCGCCCGATCCACAAGATCACCCGAGAGCATCTGCACGACATCCACGCGCGCTGCTCGCGCAGGGACTGTCGAAGGTGACGATCGACGGCGCGATCAGCAGTCTGTCGGCGGTGCTGGGCTACGCGCTGCGAGAGCGCCGCATCGAAGCAACCCGGCGCTGCGCGCGCGCGTCGATCCGGCCGACACGCGCCTGCGGCCGACGCGAGCGCGGCACGCGCGCCGATGGATCCCGCCCGAGGAGGCCGGCAAGCTTCTCGACGCGGTCGCAAGCGCGCACTGGGCGCTGGTGCTCACGCCGTTCCTGACGGGCGTGCGGCCGGAGGAGCTGCTCGCGCTGCGCAAGCAGGACATCGACAGCGAGCGAGAGCTGATCCTCGTGCACCAGCGTGCGACGCCGGCGGGCGGTCGACCGGACAAGCCGGCGTGCTGAAGCCGGGCCTGAAGGAGCGCCGGCGACTCGTGCGCGAGGCGCCCGAGATTCGCGGGCGCTGGACGCTGTTCCCTCGAGTCCTTCACCCCGGCCGCTCGGGCCGAGCGATACAAGCACCCGGAGAGGAGAACGTCCTTCAGCTCACGCGCAGCGAGTTCCTGTACGTCACGCGCCGCACACGAGGCTCGCGAGGCGAGCAACTGACGGAGCACCAGAAGCGACAGGGCTCGATCTGGTCCCAGCGCAACATCTGTACCGCGACATCATCGAGCCGGCCCGAGAAGCCGCAGGGGTTTCGTTCACGCTCTACGACGCTCGCCACACATTCGTGTCCACGCTCATGGCCGCCGGGGTTCCGCTGCCGGAGGTCGCCGCGTACAGCGGCCACTCCGTGGGTGAGCTGGCCGCTGTGGCTGCCGGCGACGGGAGGCTGCGCTCGCAGACAACGCTCGCCGTATACACGCACGCGACCGGCCAGGCTCGTGAGCGCGCGCTTGAGGCAGTTGGCGAGTACCTCGCACGGCTACTTGCCGCGGCCCCGCGGTTGCGCTCAGCGCTGGCGTCCTGACTGCGGGGAGAGAGCGTCCGAGCCGCATCCGCAGCTCGCGGACTCGGCATCGGCACGCGCAGGCCGGCGGCGGCGGACTATTGCTTCGTATCGATTCGTCTTGATGCGCGACGCAGGAGTGCCGTCCATTGGTGCGCCGCGGACGTCGCGCCAGCCGGCGGCGAGCATGTCGGGGACGTCGGCCCCGCCTGAGTGAGTCGCTACGAGATCGCGGAGCCATGGGCAGTTTGTCGCCGCATCACAACCCGGTCGCAGTTTTCGGTCGCGGGGCACCTCGTAGCGCGGACCGCCCGCGCGTACGTTGCGGTGCACGCTAGAGGAGGACTCACATGACGACCCCGACCGTGACCGAGACATTCATCGCCCTGGAGCCCGTGACGCGTGACGACTTCGCCGATTCTCTGCCCAGCGCCCGTCAGTTCGAGCCGCGGACCCAGCGGGACCTCGTCATCCTCTCGCTCCTGCGCTGCCCGAAGCTGGCCGCCGACCGGAGCCATTCCTGACGCGCGTTCAGGCGCCGACCGAGGCCGGCGGCTTGATCTCGCGCTTGAGGATCTTGCCGGTCGGGCCCTTCGGGAGCTCGTCGACGAACCAGACCATGGCGCGGGTACTTGTAGGCGGCGACCCGCTGCTTGACGAACTCGCGGAGCTCGGCGGCGGTCGCCTCGGCGCCGGCCTTGAGCGCGACCGCCGCGGCGACCTCCTCGCCGAGCGTCGTCGTGCGGGATGCCGATCACGGCGGCCTCGCGGACGGCGGGGTGCTCGTAGATCACTTCCTCGATCTCGCGCGGGTAGACGTTGAAGCCGCCGCGGATGACGAGCTCCTTCTTGCGGTCGACGATGAAGAAGTAGCCGTCCTCGTCGATCGCGCCCGACGTCGCCGGTGCGGAACCAGCCGTCGGTCGTCGATCGCCGTCGGCGGTCGCGTCCTCGCGGCCGCCAGTAGCCCTTCATGACGTTGTGGCCGCGGATCGCCAGCTCGCCGACCTCGCCCCTGCGGCAACGGCCGGCCCTCGTCGTCGACGATCCGGATCTCGACGCCGTCGACGGGCAGCCCGATCGAGCCGGGCTTGCGCTCGCGGTCGCGGCGGTTGAACGAGGCGACCGGAGAGGTCTCCGACAGCCCGTAGCCCTCGAGGATCTGGCAGCCGAACTGCCGCTCGAACGCGCGCATGATCTCGACCGGCATCGCCGCGCCGCCGGACACGCACAGCTCCAGCGAGGAACGTCGGTCGCGGCGGCCCGAGGATGGTTGAGCATCGCCGCGTACATCGTCGGGCACGCCCTCGAACACCGTCACGCGGTCGCGCTCGATGATCTCCAGCGCCTTGCCCGGGTCGAAGCGCGGGAGCAGGGTGAGCAGGCCGCCGACGGCGATCGTCGCGTTGAGCGCGCAGGTCTGGCCGAAGGAGTGAAACAGCGGCAGCGCGCCGAGCATCACGGCGCGGTCGTCCAGCGCGAACAGGCCAGTGACGACCTCGACGTTGCGCAGCAGGTTCTCGTGCGTGAGCTCGGCGCCCTTCGGCGTGCCGGTCGTGCCCGAGGTGTAGAGGATCACCGCCGTGTCGGCGGCGGCGCGCTCGACGGTGCTGTGCACGGGGTCGCAGCGTCGCCAGCAGCAGCTCGAAGTCCCCGGGCTCCACGAGCACGCACTCGGCGCCGGCGTGCTCGGCGCCGAGCGTGCGCGGCGTCCGCGAACTCGTGCCACGCGAGCAGCACCGTGGCGCCGGAGTCGCTCAGGTGGTAGCCGACCTCGCGCTCCTTGAGCAGGACGTTCATCGGCACGACGGCCGCCCCGAGCGCGCAGCGCGCCGTAATAGCAGGCCGCGAAGTACGGGACGTTCGGCAGCATGATCCCCACGCGATCGCCGGCCTGCCACGCCCTTGGCGCTCAACAGGCCGGCGACGCCGGCGGCGGCCACGTCGAGCTCGGCGTAGGACAGCGCTCGATCATCGATCTGGATCGCCACACGCTCCGGGTACGCGGCGGCGCTCCGGCTGAGGAGATGGGCAAGATTGGGCATGCCCCACAACGTATGGCCGGGCTCTGGCCTCAGGATGAGGCAATCGGACCAAGAGCAACGGTCGATCTTGTGAGCGGATTACAATGCCGGCATGGCCACCGCGGTCACGACGGGTCCCGTCGCCGATGTCCTCACGATGCGCCGCGACGAACTGCTCGCCGCAGCGGGCGAGGCCTACGCGACGTGCCACCGCGACGCCGATCCGGCGCTCGCCGACGCTCGCCGGCACATCGCCCAGCACCATGACCTGCTCTGCGAGGTGCTGCGCCGCGGCCGCATGGCCGAGCCGCACGAGCTCGACTTCATCGAACGGCAGGCCGCGATGCGCGCGCGGCAGGGGAGCTCACTCACGGACGTCCTGGAGGCTTTCAGCGCCTATCGCACCATCGCGTGCGATGCCGTGCTGGACGCCTCGGCTGCGGCCGACCAGGCGCACGCCGCCACCCGGGCAGTTCTCACCTACGTCGATCTCGCCACGACGCGCGCCTGTGCCGCGTATCTCGACGCGCAGCAGCGGCTGGTGGCGGACGGGGAGCGCGTCCGTCGCGATCTGCTCGAGGATCTGCTCGAAGTCGGCAGGCCGCGGACCGCCGCCGGCTCGTCGGCCCTGCGCGCGGCCGGACTCGACCAGGACACGAGGTTCGTGCTCGTCGCCGCCGTGACGCTCGGTGCGGTCGACGACGCCGGCGCGCTGTCGCGCGCGGCCTGCGGCGCTGGCTGCGGCCGGCGGGGGGCTGGCCGTGAGGCGCCACGGGGAGATCGTGCTCGTCCGCCCGTGCGGCGCCGATGAGCGATCCCGCGCTGCGGTCGCGTCTCGAAACGGCGTGCGAGCGAGCGGCGTCGGAGGGCATCGCGCTCGCGGTCGGGGTGAGTACCGTCCACCGAGGTCTGGACGCGGTCGGCGCCGCCTACCGCGAGGCCTTGCAGGCCGCGCGCCTGGTCGCCGACGCGGGCGGCGTGCTCGTCGCTGCCGGACCTGAGGGCCTTCGACTATCTCACCCTGCGCCATGACGAGACCGCTCGGCGGCTCATCCGGCCGCGGATCGCTCGCTTCGTCAGCGAGGACCGCGCGCACGGCGGACATCTGGTCAAGACGCTGGTCGCCTACGCCGAGGCGGACATGAACGCCAAGGTCGCGGCCGAGCGTCTGCTCATCCACGTCAACACCGCCCACCACCGGCTCGGCCGGATCGCGGAGAAGACCGGCTACGACCTCGGCGCCTGGCGGACGTCATCGACCTGCTGATCGCCGTCCGCCTGGTCGACCGATGAACGAGCCCTTCTTCGTCCAGGCGGGAGGCCTACGCCTGCGCGTCGCCCGGCAAGGCGCCGGCCGTCCGCTCCTGCTCATCACCGGGATCGGGGCGAACCTCGAGATGTGGGCGCCGTTCGCGCGCCGCGTGTCCGACCGCGAGCTGATCGCTTTCGACGCGCCCGGCACCGGCCTGTCGCAGCGGCCGCGGCGGCCCCTGCGGATGAGCGCTCTCGCGCGTGTCGTGCGCGAGCTGATGGACGAGCTCGCGGTCGAACGCGCCGACGTGCTCGGCTACTCGTTCGGCGGCGGCCTGGCGCAGGAGCTTGCGCGCCGCGCGCCGGACCGGATCCGGCGGCTCGTCCTGTGCGCGACGGGGCCGGGCCTCGGGGGCGTTCCGCCGCGCCCGCTGGCCGCCCTCATGCTGGCCACGCCGGCCCGCTACTACCACCGGCGGCTGCTCGCACTCAGCCTCCCGCACATCGCCGGCGGGAGGACCGCGCGCGATCCGGCCGCGCTCGCCGAGCATGCGGGCGAGCGCCTGGCACGGCCGCCCGACATCGTCGGCTACGCCTACCAGCTCTATGCGAGCGCGGCTGGACGAGTCTGCCGTGGCTGCACCGCATCTCCGCGCCGACGCTGATCGTCGCCGGCGACGACGATCCCAGCGTGCCGATGGGCAACGCGCGCCTGCTCGCCGCCCGACTGCCGAACGCGCGCGTGCACGTGCTGGCCGGCGGCGGGCACCTCTTCCTGCTCGACGAGCCGGAGAACGCGATCGCTCCGATCCTCTCGTTCCTCGACGCGCCCTTGTGACCGCCGCACAACGAGCCCGGCGCAGTTCGGGCTCCGAAGGGGATGACGTCTCCGTCTCGACGGGCGACAGTCCGACGATGACAACGACAGCCCTGCCGTATGCGCATCTCGGGGATGCGCTGGCCACCGATTACTTCCAGCTCCGGGACCAGTTCAGCGACGAGCGAGTGGGAGCACTTCTCGGCGACGCGACGCTTCGTCGACAGCGAGGTCCTGCCGGCCATCAACGAGTACTGGGAGGCGGCCGAGCTGCCGTGGCCGCTGATGCGCCGGCTCGCCGACCTCGGTCTCTATGGCGAGGACATCCGGGTTACGGCTGCCCGGGGATGAGCCCGCTCGCCCGCGGTCTCGTCAACATGGAGCTGCATCGTGGCGACGGCAGCCTCGGCACGTTCCTCGGCGTGCAGTCCGGACTCGCGATGAAGACCATCGCGCTGCTCGGCTCCGAGGAGCAGAAGGCGCGCTGGCTGCCGGCGATGGCGCGTCTCGAGGCGATCGGGGCGTTCGCGCTCACTGAGCCCGCCCACGGATCGGACTCCGTCGCACTGGAGACGAGCGCGCGCCGCGACGGCGACGACTGGGTGCTCGACGGCGCCAAGCGCTGGATCGGCAACGGATCGATCGCCGACGTCGTGGTCGTGTGGGCGCGCTCGGAGCACGACGGCCAGGTCAAGGGCTTCCTCGTCGAGAAGGACATGCCGGGCTTCGAGGCGGTCACGATCACCGGCAAGGCGGCGGCCCGCGCGATCTGGCAGGCCGAGATCCGGCTCGACGGCGTGCGCGTGCCGGACGCGGCGCGCCTGCCGGCAGCCGAGACGTTCAAGGACACCGGTCGCGTGCTGGTCACCACGCGCGGTACGTGTGCCTGGGGTGCGCTCGGGCACGCCGTCGCCGCCTACGACGCCGCCCTGACCTACAGCAAGCAGCGGATGCAGTTCGGCCGAGCGCTGTGCAGCTTCCAGATCGTCCAGGAGCGGCTCGTGCGAGATGCTCGCGGAGGTCACGAGCATGCAGCTCTACTGCATGCAGCTCGCGCGCCTGGAGGAGGAAGGCCGGCTCAGCGACACGATCGCGGGACTCGCGAAGTTCAACAACACGCGCAAGGCCCGCCAGGTGATCGCCGACGCACGCGACATGCTCGGCGGCAACGGCGTCCTGCTCGAGAACCACGTCGTCCGCCACATGGGCGACATCGAGGTCGTCCACACCTTCGAAGGCACTGAGACGATGCAAGCGCTGATCGTCGGCCGCGACATCACCGGGGTCAGCGCGTTCGCCTGAACCCGGCATGCGATCGGTCAGTGGTGGAACCCCGTACCCGCCGCGTCGCGCAGCGCGGACGGCTGCTTCTCGAGCTCCGGTAGCAGCCGCTCGAGGTCTGCCGCAAACAGGTCGGCCAGGTCCATGCTGAAGCTGTTGCGGACGACGACCCGCAGGACCGCCAGGTCCTCGCGGTTCTTCGGGAAGGTGTATGCCGGGACGGTCCAGCCACGCTCGCGCAGGCGAGCCGAGACGTCGAACACGCTGTAGCTCGAAACCTCGTCGCGCAGCTTGAATGCGAAGACTGGGAGCTCGCGTTCCGTCGGTGAGGAGCTCGAACGGCCCCATCCGCGCGACGCGCGCCGCCAGCTGCGTGGCGACGTTGCGGCACTCTTGCTGCACGCGCCGGAAGCCTTCGCGGCCGAGTCGCAGGAAGGTGTAGTACTGCGGCGACGACCTGCGCCGCCGGGCGCGAGAAGTTGAGCGCGAAGGTCGGCATGTCGCCGCCGAGGTAGTTGACGTGGAAGACGAGCTCCTCGGGCAGCGCGGCGCGATCGCGCCAGAGCGCCCACCCGACGCCGGGATAGACGAGCCCGTACTTGTGTCCCGACGCGTTGATCGAGGCGACGCGCGGCAGGCGGAAGTCCCAGACGAGCTCGCGGGTCGAGGAACGGTGCGATGAACCCGCCGGAGGCGGCGTCGACGTGGATCGGGATGTCCAGGCCACTCGCGCTCCTGCAGGTCGTCCAGCGCGGCGGCGATGATCGGCGACCGGCTCGTAGCTGCCGTCGAACGTCGAGCCGAGAATCGCCACGACGCCGATCGTGTTCTCGTCGCAGCGCGCGACCGCCGCCTCGGGGCGTCGAGGTGGAAGCGCTCGCCCTCCATCGGCACCAGCCGCAGCTCGACCTCGAAGTAGCGGCAGAACTTCTCCCAGCAGACCTGGACGTTGACGCCCATGACGAGATTCGGCCGTCGCGGCCGGGTCGCCGACGCGCGGCCGCGCCAACGCCACTTGAGCGCGAGCCCGGCCGAGCATGGCCGCCTCGCTGGAGCCCGTGGTCGAGCAGCCGACAGCCTCGTCGCCGGCTCGGCGCGTTCCAGAGCGCGGTGAGGATGTTCACGCAGCGCCGCTCGAGCTCGGCGGTCTGCGGATACTCGTCCTTGTCGATCATGTTCTTGTCGGCGCACTCCGCCATCAGCACGCGCGCCTGCGGCTCCATCCAGGTCGTCACGAAGGTCGCGAGGTTCAGCCGCGCGTTCCCGTCGAGCATCAGCTCGTCGTGCACGATCTGATAGGCCGCGCGGGCGTCGAGCGGTCCGGTCGCGAGGCGATGCTTGGGAACCGCGCGTGGCTCCCCGTCGGTGACGAGCGGCCCCAGCCGGAGGTCGGCGTCCTCGTCGGACTTGCGATAGAGCGCCATACGAAGACTCTATGGCCGTGCGCCGGCTCTTCGGTATGTCCGCCGTGCGCGAGCGCGTGCATGCGACGTTCTGGCTGCTTGCGGCGCCAGACAGCCTCGCGTGCCGGAGGTTCGGTCGCCGACGTTCGTCGCGCACGTGCGCAGGCACCCACCAAGCGCTAGGCGTGGCGGCACCACCGTGCGGCTGAGACCTAGACGAACCTCCAGCTCCACGCGTAGGACGAGAGCGCGGCATGCACCGTCTCGTCGTCCGAGGAGCGCGGGACGAGGATCTCGATCGCCCCGTCGACGAGGTCGGACGTGCAGCTGGTCGTGCACCGATGTCCCGGCCAGCGCGTGCGTGGCGGCGTGCTCCGCTGCCCGGCGCCGCAACTCCGGCTTGTAGGGCTTGCCGACCGCGGTGTGCGGGATCTCGTCGACGATCTCGACGTGCTTGGGCGCGGCGGCGCGCTCGGGGACGCGGTCGGCCGCCCAGGCGCGCGAGCTCGGCCGCGCTCGACGGACGCTCCGTCGGCGAGCGACGACGAACGCCACCGGCACCTCGCCGGCGTGGACGTCGGGCCGGCCGACCGCAGCCGCGGCCGTCGACCGCCGGGTGCGCCAGCAGCACGTCCTCGATCGTGGCGGGATCGATGTTGTGCCCCCCGCGGATGATGAGGTCCTTGGCGCGGCCGGCGAGGGCGATGAAGCCGTCCTCGTCGACCGCTCCGAGATCGCCGGTGTCGAGCCAGCCGTCGCGGAGCTTGCCGTCCGCGCGCAGCTCGGTCCCGGACGCGCCGCGGACGAGATAGCCGGCGAACACGTTGGGCCCGCGCAGGACGATCGTCCCGACTTCGCCGGCGGGCAGGAATGTCCACTCCCCGGTCGTCTCGTCGATCGCGACCGCGCGCGCCTCCTGGTATGGCAGCCGCTGACCGACCGTTCCGTTGCGCCGCGCGTCGGGGCGGTTGATCGCGCTCGCGCACGTGCCCTCGGTGAGGCCGTAGCCCTCGCAGAGCGGGACGCCGGTATGCGCCTCGAACGCGTCGCGCACCGCGGGCGGCAGCGGGGCCGCTCCGACGATCGGGAGCTCCAGGCTCGAGATGTCCGCGTCGACGGGGATCTGCGCGAGGGCGGCGTAGACCGTCGGAACTCCGGACATGGCCGCGATCCGGTAGCGCTCGACGATCTTCCAGAAGTTCCCGTACAGGGCACGGTCGCGATAGCCGAGCGGTCCGGCCCACACCACGTGCAGGCCCTTGAGCAGCGGCCCGAGCACGGTCACGAGCAGCGCGTTTGTGTGGAACAGCGGCAGCGCGGCGAACAAGGTGCTGCCGGGCCGGAACAGATCGCGGGCACGTGATCATCCACGCGTTGGCGACCTCGTTGGCGTGCGTGCGGGCGGCGAGCTTCGGGCGTGCCGGTCGTGCCGCCGGTGTGCAGGTAGCTCGCGACGTCGGCCGCCGCCGGCGGCGGGCCCGGCAGCGCCGTCGCGTCGGCGCCGGCCATCCGCTCGTCGAGGTAGGCGACCTCCGTCGAGCCGAGCGGCGCGAGCGCGGGCGCCGGTCCGTCCGGCGCGGTCGGGCGCAGGGCCAGCAGCGCGCGCGCCCCGGTCGCCTGCGCGACCGTCGCGGGCGTGCTCCCAGACGACGGGGTCGAGCTCCGGGCCCGGCGGCGACGATGACCCGCGCGCCCGCGAGGCGGACGAGCTCGGTCGCGTGCTCGGCCGCAAGCGCCGGGTTGATCGGCGCGAAGATCCCGACCGCCTCGGCCGCGAGCAGCAGCGGCACCAGCTCGGCGCAGTTGACCGACGACGACCGCGACGGCGTCGCCGCGCTCGACCCCGAGATCCGCCGAGCACGTTCGCGGCCCGGTGGACGTCGGCGGCCAGCTCCGCGAAGGTGCGGCGCACCGGCGCCTGCCAGCGATCGGCGTCGGGGAGCACCGACAGCGCGGCGCGCTTCGGGCCACAGCGCCGCGGCCCGCGTCACGAGCTCGTACGTGCTGGCCGGAAGCCCGCGCTCGGCGAGCGGGAGCCGCTCGATCTCGGCAGGTCGTCGGCACCGGCGAACGGCGGCCAGAGCCGGTCGCGCGAGGTCGTGGCGGTCACGGGTGGATCAACTCCCTCGGTGGTAGTAACTCGAACATGTCAGCGGGCGAAGACGTAGGTGCCCGGCGCCTTGCCGAGCGCACGGTGGCCACGGCCGCCGAGCTTCGCGCGGCGCGCGCCTGCGCTCGCCCGATCGCGCCGCCAGCCACTCGGCGTAGTCGGGCCACCAGCTGCCCTGGACCTTCGGGGCCGCCGCCACGAACGCCTCCGGGTCTGCCGGGGGCTCCTCGGCGACGCGGTAGCTGGAGCGCGAGTCCGGTGCGGGCGGGTTGACCAGCGCCTGGATGTGCCCGCTCGTCGACAGGACGAAGCGGCTGTCGCCGCCGAGCAGCTGCGTCGCCCGGTAGGCGTTCTCCCACGGCACGATGTGGTCGTTGAGCCCGGCGACGATGTAGCTGTCGACGTCGACGCCCCCGAGGTCGACCGGCGAGCCGAGGACGGTCAGACCGCCCGGGCGCGCGAGCGAGTTGTCCAGCGCGAGCCGCACGAAGTCGCGGTGCAGGCCGGCGGCGAGGCGCACGGTGTCCTGGTTCCAGTAGAGGACGTCGAACGCCGGCGGCGCCTTGCCGAGCAGGTAGTTGTTGACCACGTAGTTCCAGACGAGGTCGTTGGGGCGCAGCCACGCGAACACGCCGGCGAGCGCCTCGCCGTCGAGGTAGCCGCGCCGCGCTGACTCCGCGACCGCGGCGGCGGCGACGTCGCGGCTCATGAACGCCGCGGTCGTGCCCGCGCGAGCGCTGTCCAGCGCGCTGACGAACAGCGTCAGGCTCGCGACGTCACCGAGCGAGCCCTCGACCGCCAGGTGGCCCAGCGCGCCCGCCGTGATGATCCCGCCCGAGCACGCCGCGTTGAGGTGCGATGGTGGCGGAGCTCGCGATCGCGGCGACGGCGTCGCGCGCCTCGAGCACGGCGCTCGCGTAGGTGTCGAGGTCGAAGTGGCGCGTGCGAGTCGTCGGGGTTGCGCCAGGAGACGAGGAAGACCTGCATCCCCTGAGCCACGAGGTACTCGACGATGCTGCGACCGGGCGCGAGGTCGAGGATGTAGTACTTGTTGATCGTCGGGGGGACGAAGAGCAGCGGGACCTCGTGCACCTGCTCGGTCGCCGGCTTGTACTGGATGAGCTCGAACGACGTCGGTGTGCAGCACGACCGAGCCGGGCGTGAGCGCGAGGTTGCCCGCCGACCTCGAAGCTGCGACGTGTCGACGTTCTGCGGCAGCCGCGGCGGCCAGGCGAAGTCGGCGGCGAAGCGCTTCGCGCCGCGGGCGAGGTTGGCGCCCCCCTCGTCGATGATCGCCTTGAGCGACCGTGGGATTCGACCACGGGAAGTTCGTCGGCGCGACCGCGTCGAGCACGTTGCCGGCGGCGAAGCGCGCCTGGCGCTCGGTCTGCCAGTCGAGCTCGGCGTCGGAGATCACGCCGTCGACCGCCTCGGCGGCCGACAGGTAGCCCTGCAGCACTCGGCGCAGCAGCCAGTTCTGCTGCCACGCCGGGTCGCCGAAGCGGCGGTCGCCCCGCGCGGGCGCGCGCTCGGACCGGCCGACGGCGACGCGCGCGAGGTCGTTGCCCAGCGCCGCCGCGCGGCCGAGGACCCTGTGCGGGCGCCGCGCCACGCCACCGGCCACGCCGGCGATCGCGCGTGGAGCGATGAAGCGAGGGGTGCCGCTGACCGCGGCATCGGTCAGAAGCACCTCGAGCGATGCCGCCGCCGCGGCGCGCGGGCCGGTCTTCGCCTCCGCCGCCACCTCGTGTTGACCGTCGTCAATCAGCATGTCGCCGACCGTACGAACCGCCGGCCGCACATCCCACGGGCGGCCGACCAAGATCGCGCAGCTCGATTGTCCGCAGCCGACAAACCGGCGTACGATCGGCAGGCGATGTCAGTCACCGAGCGAGGGTCGGTCTGCCAGGAGCTCGCGGCGGAGCTGCTGCCGAAAGTCTCCGAGCTTGCACGCGAGATGGCCGACCATCTCTACGCGGCGATCCCGGAGCTGGCGGCGCTCGACGACGACGAGGTCATGCCGGAGCTCGTGGCCAGCGCCGAGGCGAACATCCGCCAGGTGCTCTGGCTGTTCAAGCGCCGAGCGGGCGCGGACGAGGTGACCCTGCCGCCAGAGGCGGCCAGCTTCATCCGCGGCAACGTGCGCCGCGGCATACCGCTGCCCGCTGAGCTGCGCGGCTACCGGCTCGGGCACGCCTGGTTGTGGGACCGCTGGATCCGGGCGCTGCAGGAGCGCATCGACGATCCGGAGGAGCTGATCGCGGCACAGGACCTCAGTTCGGCGCTGATCTTCGCCTACGTCGACCGCGTCAGCGACGTGCTCGTCGACGAGTACGGGAGCGAGCGCGAGCGGATGATGCGCGGCGCCTCCCACCTGCGGGCGGAGACGGTGCGCGCGATCCTGGCGGGCGAGCCGGTCGACGAGGAGACGCTGCACGGGCGGCTGGGCTACGACGTCCGCCGGCACCACGTGGCGATCCGCGTCGCGAGTGCGACGAGCGAGGTGCGAGGGCTGGAGCGTGCCGCGCGCGAAGCGGCGGCCGCCGTCGCCTCCGGGCGAGCCGCTGATCGTGCCGGCCGGCGCCGCCAGCTTCGACGTCTGGTCGGGCGCGTACGCGCCCGTGGACACGGCCGCGGCTGGAGCGCTATGACGCGCCCGCGGGCATCCGCGTCGCCTTCGGCCGGCCGGGACACGGGGTCGAGGGTTTCCGCCGCTCGCACCGCGAGGCGGTCCAGGCGGCGCGCGTCACGGCGCTCGCGGGCGCCAGCGGACAGCAGGTGGTGGGCTACGCCCAGGTCGAGCTTGTGTCGCTGCTCGCCAGCGACCTGCCGCGGGCACGCGAGTTCGTGGTGACCAGGCTCGGCCCGCTCGCGGCAACCGGCGAGCCGGCGCAGCGGCTGCGCGAGACGCTGCGCGCGTACCTGGCGGCCGGGGGGCGCAGCATGCGCGCGGCGAAGGAGCTGTACGTCCATCAGAACACGGTCACCTACCGCGTCAAACGCGCGGAGGAGCTGCTCGATCGGCGTGTCACCGAGGACCCGATCGAGCTCATGTGCGCGCTGATGCTCGCCGACACGCTCGGGCCCGCGGTGCTCGTCGGCGAGCCGCCGGCGCCTTGACGCGCGCTGTGGTGCCTCACCAAAGACCGCAGCCAGCTTTGGCGCGAGCACCCATGCCCGCCGGGCGCTCCCGGGTCTAGCTTCGACGGCGGCTCAGCCAACCGCGGCGGAGCCCCAAAGCACAGCAGACCAGAGGAGGCGGCATGCAGACCGCACTGTGGATCGTGCAAGCGCTGCTTGCGGCGATCTTTCTCGTGACCGGAATGACCAAGCTCACCCAGCCGCGCCTGAAGATGGCGGCTGGGCCGATGCGCTGGGCCGGTGATGTGACCGATGCGCAGTTCCGTGCGATCGGGACGGTCGAGGTGCTCGGGGCGATCGGGCTGATCGTGCCGGCCGCGCTCGGGATCGCGCCGCTGCTGACGCCGCTGGCCGCGCTCGGGCTCACGCTGACCATGGTCGGCGCGATCCGCACGCACGTGCGCTACGCGGAAGCCGATCGGCTGGCCGTGCCGATCGTGGTGCTCGCCCTCGCGCTGTTCGTCGCGGTGGCCGGCCTACAGACCTACAGCGCCTGAACCGCTGCTCGCAACTTCGAGAGGAGAGACACATGCGTTCTGGAGACGACCGATGAGGCTCGCGTCCTTCCATGCGGGAGACGGCGTGAGGCCGGCCGTGGTCGCCGGCGAGGAGATCGTCGACCTCGCGGCGGCCGACAGCACCTTGCGGGCCCCGCTCGCCGAGCTGCTCGGGCGCGGCACCGACTGCCTCGAACGCATCCGCGAGATCGCCGATGTCGGGCACCCACCGGTTGCCGCTGGCCGGCGTGCGGCTGGCCCCGCCGGTCCAGCCGCGCAAGTTCTTCGCGATCGGCCTCAACTACGCCGACCACGTCGCCGAGTCGGGGCAGCCGATGCCCGAGCACCTGACGGTCTTCGTCAAGGCGAGCAGCTGCGTGACCGGGCCCTTCGACCCGATCGAGCGCCCGGCCGTGTCTGACTGCCTCGACTACGAGGGCGAGCTGGGGTTCGTGATCGGCCGGCGCTGCCGCCACGTCCGCGCCGAGGACGCCGCGGCGGTCATCGCCGGCTACCTGATCGTCGACGACGTCAGCGTGCGCGACTGGCAGATCCAGACGCCGCAGTGGTCGCTGGCCAAGTCGTTCGACACGCACGGACCGATCGGCCCGTGGATCGTCACGGCCGACGAGCTCGGGGACCCGCACACGCTGGGGATCCGCACATACGTCAACGGCGAGCTGCGCCAGCAGTCCAACACCCGCCAGCTGATCTTCGACTGCTTCCGGCAGGTGGAGATCCTCTCGCAGGCGTGCACGCTGGAGCCCGGCGACGTGATCGCCACCGGCACGCCGTCGGGGATCGCCGCGACGATGGAGGGCCGGCCGTGGCTGAAGCCGGGCGACCGCGTCCGGGTGGAGATCGACGGGATCGGCGCGATCCAGAACGACGTCGTCCAGGAACAGGTCGGCGACAAGAGGCTCGCCGCGTGAGGGAGATGGAGATGAGCACTTCGCTGAATGCCGACGTGGCGATCGTCGGCTACGGACCGGTCGGCCAGACACTCGCGGCGCTGCTCGCGCGTGAGGGCCATCGCGTGGTCGTGTACGAGCGCTACTCAGGCCTCTACGACCTGCCGCGCGCGGTCTATTTCGACGACGAGATCATGCGGGTCTGGCAGTCGCTGGGGATCGCCGCCGAGATCGACACGATCCCGGTCGACACGCTACCAGTGGTTCGGCGCCGACGGAGAGCCGATCTTCCACCTGGAGCATCCCGCCGTCGGCTCGTCCGGGATGGGAGCCGGGGTACTGCTTCTACCAGCCGACTCTGGAGCGCGCGTTGCACCGGGCAGTGTGCGGACGCTCCCGTCCGCCTCTGTGGAGTACGGCTGGCGCGCCGAAGGGCTCGAGCAGGCCGATGACCACGTCGAGCTGACGCTGCGGCGCCTTCATGAGCCGCAGCTCGGGGTCCTCGAGCCGACCGGCGAGACGACGACCGTCCGCGCCCGTTACGTCGTCGGGGCCGACGGCGCGAACTCGTTCGTGCGTACGGCGGCAGGCATCGCGTTCGAGGACCAGGGCTTCGCCGAGCGCTGGCTGGTGGTCGACCTGCGGCCCGACGACCTCGATGCGTTCTCGCACCTGTCGTCGCCGTGTCAGTGGTGCGACCCGGCGCGACCGCACATGCACACACCAACGGGCGCTTCCACCGCCGCTTCGAGTTCATGCTCCTGCGGCGACGAGCAGCCGGAGGACTTTGCCGACACGGCGCGCGTCTGGTCGATGCTGTCGCCGTGGTGCACGCCCGACGGACGGGACGATCGTGCGGCATGCGGTGTACGAGTTCCGCGGCCGCCTTGCCGAGACGATGCGCGCCGGCCGGGCGCTGCTCGCCGGCGACGCCGCGCACACGATGCCGCCGTTCATGGGCCAGGGACTGTGTTCCGGGGTCCGTGACGCGGCGAACCTGGCGTGGCGGCTGGATCTCGTCCTCCGTGACGCGGCGGCCGACGAGCTGCTCGACGGTTACACCGCCGAGCGGCGGCCGCAGAACGAGTGGATCGTGAACCTCTCGACCGAGATGGGGCGCGTGTCCTGCACACTCGATGCCCAGGCCGCCGCCGAGCGCGACGCCGCGCTTCGCGCCGCCGGCGCGGCCCCGCCGCTGGCGTTGCCGGCGCTGGCCGACGGGACAGTCGCGGCGGATCGTCCGCTGGCCGGCAGTCGCGCCGTCCAGGGCACCATCCGCCTCGGCCGCGGCGAAGGCCGCTTCGACGACGTCGTCGGCCACGGGTTCGTGCTGCTCACGCGCCGCGCCGCCGATCTGCCCGCCCCCCATGTCGTGTTCCCCGGGCGGCTCGCGGCGCACGGCGTCGCTCTCGACCAGGTGGACGATCTCGACGGTCGCCTCACGGCCTGGTTCGACGAGCACGGGCTCGAGGCGGTGCTGGTCCGGCCCGACGGCTACGTCTTCGGCGCCGTCCCGGCGCTCGACGAGCTGCCCGCGCTGCTCGACGAACTGCACTCGCACCTGTTCATCACCGACTCGAGGATCACCGCGCATGCCTGCTGACCACCCCCTCATCCGCCCCAAGCTGCACCACGTCAACTTCAAGACCACACGGCTCCAGGAGATGATCGACTGGTACGGGGCACTGCTCGGGACCGAGGTGCTGTTCCGTTATCCGTTCGGCGCCTGGATCTCCAACGACGAGGCGAATCACCGGATCGCACTGACCGCGTTCCCCAACCTCTCCGACGACCCTGAGAAGGACACGCGGACCGGCCTGCACCACACCGCCTTCGAGTACGGCGGCTTCGAGGACCTCAACGGCAGCTACCTGCGGCTCAAGGCGGCCGGGATCGTGCCGGACTTCTGCCTCGACCACGGCATGACGTTCTCCTACTACTACCGCGACCCGGACGGCAACCACGTCGAGCTGCAGGTCGACAACTTCGGCGACTGGGCGCAGTCGAGTGCGTTCATGCGCGAGAGCGCCGCGTTCCACGAGAATCCGATCGGCACGTTCGTCGACCCCGATCGGGTCGCCGAGGCCGCCGCGTCCGGCGCGACCTTCGAGGAGATCCACGCGCGCGCCATGGCGGGCGAGCTCACTCCGGACGCGCCGCCACTCGAGGTCCCGCGGGTGGAGGCATGATCCGCACCGAACACACGCCCATCCTGGTGGTCGGCGGCGGCGGCGCCGGGCTGACCGCGTCGATGCTGCTCGCGCGCCTGGGCGTCGACCACATCCTGATCAGCGCGAAGCCGGGGACATCGGACCTGCCGAAGGCGCACGTGCTCAACCAGCGGGCGATGGAGGTGCTCGAGGACTGCGGCGTCGCGGACGCGATCGCCGAGCGCAGCACTCCGGCCCGCCACATGGCCGCCACGGCCTACTACGCGGGCTTCGCGGGTCCGGAGGCGGAGTATGGCCGCCCGCTCGCGCGGCTGGAGGCCTGGGGCGCAGGCGGCGAGAGCGACAGCTGGCGCGCGGCGAGCCCGTGGCGGCAGCTCAACCTCCCGCAGATCCGCCTGGAGCCGATCCTGAAGGCCGGCGCCGAGACGCTCTCGCCGGGCCGCATCCGCTTCAACCACGAGCTGCTGCGGCTCGAGCAGAACCCTGACGGCGTGCGCGCGCTCGTCCGCGACAACGACACCCGCGCGGAGTACGTGGTGCATTGCGAGTACCTGCTCGGCGCCGACGGTGGACGCCGCTGCGCGAGCGAGGTCGGCGTCAGCTACGACGGGCTGGGCGTGCTTACGCAGACGGCGACGCTGCACGTCACCGCGGACTTCTCGCGCTGGGCCGAGGACCCCGACGTCCTCATCCGCTGGGTCGCGTCGCCGCAGGCGGGCGCGCTGATCGTCATGGTCCCGATGGGCCCCGAGCGCTGGGGGCCCGACTCCGAGGAGTGGGTGATCCACCTCAACTACCCGGCCGGTGACCCGCGGGCACAATCGGACGGGCAGGTCGAGGCCGACGTCCGCGCCGCGATCGGGCTGCCCGACACCCCGATGACGATCCACAAGATCACTCGCTGGTCCGTCGACGCGGTGATGGCCTCAGCGTTCCGTGTCGGCCGCGTCCTGCTGCTCGGAGACGCCGCTCATCGCCACCCACCGACCGGTGGCCTCGGTCTCACGAGCGCGATCCACGACGCGCAGAACGTGTGCTGGAAGCTCGCCGCCGTACTCTCGGGGGCCGCGTCGCCCGACCTCCTCGACACCTACGAGACCGAGCGACGCTCCGCCGACGAGCGCAACGCCCAGCGCTCGCTCGAGAACGCGGTCAACCAGTTCACGATCGTCAACGCCCTCGGCCTATCGCCCGACAACCACCGCGAGGAGAACTGGACGAACCTGCGCCGGATGTGGAGCGGTCGCCCGGAGGACGCCGAGCAGCGCAGCCACGTGCTGCGGATGATCCGCATGCAATCGATGGAGTTCAACGAGCTGAACGTCGAGTTCGGCTACACGTACGCGTCCGCTGCCGTGGTGCCCGACGGCAGCCCCGAGACCCGGCCGGTCGACGACATCCGCGTGTACCAGCCGTCGACGCGGCCGGGGGCGCCGCTGCCGCACGCCTGGATCGAGGACGAGGACGGCCACCGGCGGCCGATCAAGGACCTGGTCGCGCCCGGCCGCTTCCTGCTCATCGCGGGCGAGGAAGGGGAGGGGTGGTGCGAGGCCGCCCGGCGCATCGCCGCCGAGGCGCGGGTCGCTCTGGACGCCGTCCGCATCGGTCACATCGACGGCGACCTATACGACCCGCGCTGCATGTGGCTGCGCAACCGCGGGATCGGGCCGGCGGGTGCGGTGCTGGTCCGCCCCGACCGATTCGTCGGCTGGCGCAGCATGAAGGCGTCGGAGGAGCCGCTCGCCGACCTCTCGGAAGCGCTGAGCCGGATCCTGGGCCGGCCCGTGGGCGCGTCACCGCCATGGCGTGACGCGTCAGTCGCCCGGCACGGCACTCGAGTGACGCCTGGAGTACTGTCGCTTCGCGAAGGCAGCGTCTACGCCCGGTGACTGATCCCGTTTCAATCACGCGCGTGTTGCAAGCGCCGCGCGAGCGCGTCTGGCGCGAGTGGACCGAGCCGGACCGGTTTGCGGCCTGGCTGGGCGGCGCCGAGGGTGAGGTGCCGCCGTCGTCGGTCGCTATGGACGTGCGGGTTGGCGGCGCTTGGCGTCTGACGATACGCATGCGCGACGGCGAGATGTCCTGGCACGGCGAGTACCGGGAGATCGTCAAGCCGGAGCGGATCGTCTTCACGCTGAGCGACCAGCCGCCGCCAGATGCGGTCCCCGCCCTCGTCCTCGTCGAGCTCGGAGAGGTTGGCGAAGGCGGGACCGAGATGCGGTTCGAGCAGCGCGGCTCACTGTCGCCCGCCCAGGCCGCCGCCGCGCGCTACGCGTGGTCACGCTCGTTCGACTGGCTGGCCGTGCGGCTCGCTGCCGGTTGACGCACGCTCTCGCGAGTAGCGCCGAATCACGCAAAACGCGTGATGACGAATCGTCCGTCCGTGGCCGAGGCTCTGAAGCGTGACCGCTGCCACCAACACCGATCGGCGCGAGGCGCGCGCCCCGGAGCGTGCGCCACGCCGGAGCGCGGCTACGCCTTCGCCCTTCACGCCGATCGCCCACTACGGCTTTCTCTCCAACTGCCACACCGGCGCCCTTGTGGCGCCGGACGGCACGGTGGATTGGCTGTGCGTGCCACGCTTCGATTCGGCCAGTGTGTTCGGGGCGCTGCTCGATAGGGGCGCGGGTGGCTTCCGCTTCGCGCCGTTCGGGATCAACGTCCCCAGCGACAGGATCTACGAGCCGGGGACCAACACGCTCGTGACGTCCTGGAAGACGTCGACGGGTTGGGTGGTCGTGCGCGACGCGCTGACGATGGGACCGCGGCGGGGCGAGGACACGGTCACGCCGCACACGCGGCCGCCGTTCGACCAGGACGCCGACCATGCGCTCGTGCGCACGGCGACTCTGCATCGACGGCAAGGTCGAGCTCGACCTCGTGTGCGAGCCCGCCTTCGACTATGGCCGCGTTCCCGCCGACTGGACGCTCAGCGAAGACCGCCATCGCGCCGAGGCGACCGGAGCTGGTCCGACACTGTGATGCAGACCGACATGCTCCTCGGCATCGAAGCCGGCCGGGCGCGGGCCCGCCGCGTGCTGCACGCAGGCGAGACGGTGTACTGCGCGCTCGCCTGGAGCGAGGACGCGGTCGTCCCGCGCACCGTCGATGAGGCGTCCGAGCAGCTCGAAGCGACGACGATGTTCTGGCGTGACTGGCTCGCGCGCGCGGCGATCCCCGATCACGAGCTGGGACCGCTGATCCAGCGGTCCGCCCTGACCATCAAGGGCCTGACATACATGCCCACGGGAGCGAGCGTCGCAGCGCTCACGACGTCGCTCCCGGAGACCCCCGGCGGCGAGCGAAACTGGGATTACCGCTACACGTGGATCCGCGACTCGACCTTCCTGCTGCGCGCGCTCCACTACCTGCTGCTCGACTGGGAGGCCGACGAGTTCATGCAATTCATGGCCGACCTCGAGCGCAACGACGACGGCGGCCTGCAGATCATGTACGGGATCGACGGTCGGCGGGATCTGACCGAATCCGAGCGGGAAGATCTGTCCGGATACGGCGGCGCCCGTCCCGTACGCATCGGCAACGGCGCCTTCGATCAACGGCAGAACGACGTTTTCGGGGCCGCCCTCGACTCGATCCTCCTGCATAGCCGCCACAGCCGGCGGATTCCGCGGCGCCTCTGGCCGCTCGTGCAGGCGCAGGCCGATTGCGCCACCGCCGTCTGGCGCCGGCCCGATCAGGGGATCTGGGAGGCACGTGGCAAACCGCAGCAGTACGTCTCCTCGAAGCTCATGTGCTGGGTCGCGCTCGACCGTGCCGCGCAACTCGCGGACATACAGGGACGCATCGACCTGGCCGGCGCCTGGGCGGAGACGGCAGACGAGATCAAGTCCGACATCCTCGAGCACGGCGTGGACAAACGCGGAGTGCTGCGCCAGCACTACGCGACCGACGCCCTCGATGCCTCGACCCTCCTGGCGGCGATCTTCGGGTTCCTACCGGCGGACGACGCTCGGCTGCGCGCGACCGTGCTCGCAGTCGCTGACGAGCTGACCGAGAACGGATACGTGCTCCGGTACCGCACCGAGGAGACCGACGACGGCCTGACCGGCAAGGAGGGCAGTTTCGTGATCTGCTCGTTCTGGCTCGTATCGGCGTTGGCGATCGTCGGCGAGATGCAGCGGGCAAGGGATCTGATGGAGCGGCTCGTCAAGGCCGCGTCTCCGCTCGGGCTGTTCGCCGAGGAGTTCGACGTCGAAACCGGCAGGCACCTGGGGAACTTCCCGCAGGCCTTCTCGCATCTCGCACTGGTCGAGGCCGCCGCGCGACTCGTCGTCGCAGAGGGCCTGGCGGAAGTGGCCGGGTGAGCTCCGCAACGTCGCCCGCCCCTCAGGCGACCGCAGCCGAATCCGCCGCGGACGCGGGGAACAGCGGTCGCACCGAGGTCGAGCTCTCGATATCGATCCGGACGGTCCTGCTCGTCGCCCGGCGCCGTCGCCGTGGCGTGGGCCTTGGTGTCGGTCGCGGACGTCCTTCTCGTCGTCTTCGTGTCCGTCTTCAGCGTCGCAGTGCTCGCCGGTGGTGAACGCGATGGAGCGCGATCCGGCTGGAGCCGGGGGCGGTGCTCCACGGTGCTCATGCTGGCGATCGTGATCGTCATCGGCGTGGTCGTGCTGGTGCTGGCGCAGGCGGTGGGCGGCGCCATGCGCGGGCTCAGCGACGACCTGCCCGGATCGTGGCCAAGGCCAGGGACAGCGATCTCGGGAAGTTCATCAACGGCGGCAGCGACTCGCTGGACACGTTGAGGCAGCACGCGGGGGACATCGCAAGGGGGCCGGCAAGGTGTCCGGCGGCGTCGCGGACATCGGGGTCTCGGCGTTCGGCGCGGTCACGCTCGTCTTCTCGGTGCATGTTCCTGACGCTGTTCGGGCTGATCGACGAGCCGCGGCTGCGGGACTGGATCGGGGGGCTGCTGTATCGGGACGAGCGGGACGCGCTACCTGCAGGTCACGGATCGGATCGTCCAGACGACCTCGCGCTACATGCTCGGCAACCTGGCCATCTCGCGTGATCTGCGGGATCGTCTACGGCGTCACGGCAGTCGATCCTCGGCCTTCCGTACCCGCTCGCCTTGGCCGTGATCGCGGGGATCCTCGACCTGATCCCTACCATCGGGCGCCACGATCGCCGGCGTCATCATCGGGCTCGTCGCGCTGTCGGTCAGCCTCGAGGCGCTGATCGCGTTCGTGATCGTGATCGTGGTCTACCAGCAGGTCGAGAACTACGTCCTGCAGCCCACGATCATCGGGAAGGCGGCGCAGGTCTCCGGCTTCACCGTGCTCGCCAGCGTCCTCGCGTTCGGGGCGCTCTTCGGGCTCATCGGGGCCGTCATCGCCGTGCCGATCGCGGCCGCGCTGCAGATCGTCGTCGAGGAGCTCACGGCGTCCAGACGAGCCCGCATCGCCGCCCGGGAACCGCCGGAGCCGGCCTGAACGGTCGCGTCCCGAGCCCGCGCCAGCAATCACGCAAAGTGCGTGATGACGGCTCATCCGCCCGGACCGGACGATCCGGTGGTGGCCCAAACGCACACGAAGACTGCGCGAGGCGTTCGCGATCCCGTCGACATGCGGCAGCTCGCGGGCGGATGACCGTGCCGGGCCAGGTCCCGTCCTACTGTGCCCGTTGACGCGCCGGTCACCACGGCGGGCCGTCCAGAGCCGCCGCACGCGGCGCCGCCCGTCCGGCGGTCCGCGCTCGCCGCGCTCACCGTCGCCGCGCTCGGCGTGGTGTTCGGTGACATCGGCACCAGCCCGCTCTACGCGATACAGATCGTCTACTCGCTCGACGGCGGCGTCGTGCGGCCGACGCCGCCGGCCGTCTACGGCGTCGTGTCCCTGATCTTCTGGGCCGTCACGCTGATCGTGTCGGTCAAGTACGTCGCCTTCGTCATGCGCGCCGACAACGATGGCGAAGGCGGCATCCTGGCGCTCACGGCCCTCGTGCAGCGGGCGACGGTGCGGGTCGGCGGCCACGGCCGGGTGCTGGTCCTGCTCGGCGTCTTCGGTGCCGCGCTGTTCTACGGCGACAGCATCATCACGCCCGCCATTTCGGTGCTGTCCGCGGTGGAGGGGCTCAAGGTCGCCGCGCCGGACGTCGCGCACCTCGCCGTGCCGGTCGCGCTCGTGATCCTGACGGTCCTGTTCGCTGTCCAGCGGTCCGGCACCACCGTCGTCGGGCGCGTGTTCGGGCCCCTGATGGTCCTGTGGTTCGCGGCGATCGGGGTGATCGGCGCTCGTGAAGTGGTCGCGCACCCTGAGATCGTGCGCGGGCTGGCACCGACGTACGCGGTCGAGTTCGTCGTCGACCATCCAGGTGTCGCATTCGTCGCGATCGGCGCGGTGATGCTGGCCATCACGGGCGCGGAGGCGCTCTACGCCGACATGGGCCACTTCGGCCGCCCGCCGATCCGGCGGGCGTGGTTCGGCCTGGTGTTCCCGGCGCTGACGCTGAACTACCTCGGGCAGTCCGGGCTCGTGCTGCGCCGGCCGGCGGCCATCGAGAGCCCGTTCTTCCTCCTGCTGGCGCCGTGGGCGCGCATCCCGATGGTGCTGCTGGCCGCTGCCGCCACCGTCATCGCCTCGCAGGCCGTCATCTCCGGGGCGTTCTCCGTCTCGCGCCAGGCCGTGCAGCTCGGATTCCTGCCGCGCCTCAACGTCCGCCACACGTCAGCGGAGGCGGCCGGGCAGATCTACGTGCCGGTGGTCAACTGGACGCTGTTTCTCGCGGTCGTCGCGGTCGTCGTCGGCTTCGGCTCTTCGGAGCGACTGGGCAGCGCATACGGCGTCGCCGTCAGCGGCACGTTCCTCATCACGACCGTGCTGTTACTCGCGGTCGCGCGCGCTCGCTGGCACTGGCGAGGGTGGATGCTGGCCGCGTTCGCCGCCGTCTTGCTCCCGATCGAGGGGACGTTCCTGGCGGCGAACCTCAGCAAGGTCCACCACGGCGGCTGGCTGCCGCTCGTCATCGCCGCCGGCGTCTACGTGCTCATGACGACGTGGTACCGCGGCAGCCAGATCCTCGACGGCAACCGCGGGCGGAAGGAGGGCCCGCTGCGCGAGTTCGTCGCCGAGCTCCACGCGATGGATCCGCCGCTTCCGCGGGTCCCGGGCACTGCCGTGTTTCTCAATCCCTCCAAAGAGACCACGCCGCTGGCGCTGCGAGCGAACGTCGAGCACAACCACGTGCTGCACGAGCGCGTCGTGATCCTCTCCATCGAGTCGCTGGACGTCCCGCGCGTCGAGGCCGGGCGCCGCGTCACGGTGGACGACCTCGGGTTCGACGACGACGACATCTCGCACGTGACAGCGCGCTTCGGGTTCCACGAGCAACCGAACGTGCCAGTGGCGCTGAGCGCGGCGCGGGAGAACGGGCTCGAATCCGACATCGATACCGACGCGCCGACCTTCTTCGTCTCACGGAGCACGATCCGCATCACCGAGGCGACGGGAATGTCGCGCTGGCGCAAGCGACTGTTCGTGGTCGCGCACAACGTCGCCGATCCGGTCGATTACTTCGGCCTGCCGGTCGACCGCACGATCATCATGGGGTCGCGGATCCCCCTCTGATCGCCGTCACTCCGAGAGCATGCCGGACATCGCGCGCACGCCGAGGTCCATGAAGCGCCAGCCCGGTCCGGCTCGAAACGGCTCCGCGGCGGCGAACTGCATCAGCAGGTAGGACGAGAGCACGCGCCTGGCCGCTCGCCACCCGCGCGAGACACCGACCTTGTACTCGTCCGTCCCGTCCGCTCGCGGGCGCACGGGGTGGTCGGGATCGCCGGTCGGCTCGAGCGTCAGCTGCGCGAAGGCGGCCTTGTCGAGCATGTCGATGATCTGCATGCTGGTCGGCTCGAATGGGCGATCGAACCGTGCGCCCCTGACGACGGCGGCGATGTGATCCGCCACCGCATCTGCTTGCGACAAGGCGAGGAAGCTGTCTTTCAGAGGGAAGTCGCCGGCGTCACCCGGGGCGTAGAGCTCCGGATGGCCGAGCACCTGTCGCGTGGAGGCCTCGACGCGCACGAACCCGTGCTCGTCCATTGGAAGGCCGTCCAAGCTCACGCTCGCCCGGTGGGGCGGCGCTGCCACGAGCAGGTCGAACCGCTCGCCGTCGCCGCCGCCGGCGAACGATGCCTCGTGCCCCCGCACCTCGATCACGCACTCGGAGGCACGGCCGTCGACGCGGCGCTCGGCGAACTCGCGCTCGATGACTTCGTGCATGCGTGGGCCGGCCGCCTCGGCGAAGGATGCTTCCTGCGTCGCGAAGACCAACTCGACGTGCTCGCGCACGCCCTCCCGCCGCAGCCACGTCTCGAACATCAGCGCCACTTCGTAGAGCGGCAGCGGATACCGATTGTGCCGCGGAACGGCGAACAGCACGCGCTGTCGTGTGCCCTCGCGCGCGCGCCCGCGTATGTGCAGGAAGCGTTCCCGCAGCGCGAGCATCCCGGCCGGCTCCCAGATACTGACGGCGTGCTCGCTCAGCCCCGGAACCGCGTCGAGCCATGCCGCGGCACCGGTCGCGATCACCAGATGCTCGTATGAGAGCGAACGGCCGTTGACCAGCCGCACGCGGCCGGCGTCCGTGTCGACGCTCTCGACCGTTCCGCGCTCGTACTCGATGTCCGCGCGCGGGAGCGTCTCGTCGATCGGGAGGCGAGTGGCGGCGGGATCGGCGCCGAAGGGCACGTAGACGAGGTTCGGTCGGAGCAGGAACTCGTCGCTGTCGCTTACCAGGTGGATGCTGACGCGGCCGCTGAGCTGCCTCGCGAGGAGGAGCGCGGATTCCAAGCCGGCGACGCCGGCGCCCAGCACGACGACACGAGCCGGTGGCGAGCTCATCTCGGCAGGTTCCCCCTCTGTCGCGGTTGCCGCGCGGCCTTCATTCACCCAGCATCGGCGCGCGCTGGATGAGGGGGCATCACACGCTTTGCATGATTTTCGGCAACGACCAGACGACGGGACTGGGGGCGATGAGTGCGTGGCACTAGTGGCCGCCGGCCGTGGTGACCTCGATCTTGTTGGTGATTCCGCCGACGCCGGGCAGTCGAGAAACCGCCTGAAATGCCGCGTTGCTCTCAGATTGCCGCTTGACCCGTCCGGTCAGCGTGAGCCAGCCGTCGGCGACGGTGGCGTCGATCTGCTCGTCCGGCACGTCGGGGTTCGACACGAGCGCCTGCAGCGCGGCGCCCCGAACCTCGTCGTCCCTCCAGTCGTCGCGCGGATTGATGGAGAGCTCGTCGACGACGCTGCGCACTCCGCGCACCGACCTGGCGATGTCGACCGCCACGCGACGTTGGTTCGGGCTGCGGACGGTCCCTCGCAGCGTCACCGTGCCGGCTCTCTCGGTGACCGCCAGCTCGGCAGCGTGTTGGATCCGCGGGTCGCTGACGTACTGCGCGCGAATCTGATCGATGACCTCTTCGTTGGGCATAGGGCCGGTCCTTGCATCATGTGGATTCGATGATCGAGCCGAACTACGTCGCGCTCTCAGACGCCGTGATTCCGTGGCTCCTGAGGTAGTCGAGGAAGAACGGCGTCAACATGTCGGCGGTTTCGCCTTGGCCGGAGTCGGTCACATCGCCGATGTGCGCGCCCGGCTCGAGCACGTCGGCCGCGCCCTCGTCCGGCCGGCCGGCCGCGGTCTCAGCCGCGGGCAGGACCTCGGCCAGCCGCCACAGGAACCGCATGTCGCCGTGTCGCTTGGCGTGCGAGACGGCCAGATCATGGAGCTCGGTGGCCGAGAGCCGGTCGAGCCCGTCGTCGGGGTGCTCGGGCACGCGACCTAACCGGACCGGCGGATCCGCCCGGCCGGGTGGGTGAGTGCTTGCATCATCCACAGTCCGGTCTGCATGCCGTCTCCTCTTGTCGCTGCTGGCTCCAAGAGCATCGGAGCCGAGTTGGTGAGCTGTCGTCACGCAAAACAGGTGACGACGGCTCACCCGGTTCGGCACGACGCTTCTGCCACTGCGTCCCGATCCGCGGCGCGGATCGATGAACAACCACCGGGAGGCGGCATGGTCCTGCTCACCCTCTTGCAGGTCGCATGACTGCGACCACCCCCGCGAAGCCGCACGCCCGCCGCTCAGGGGCGATCGACCGGCGCACCGTCGGGCCGGCGCTGCTCGTCCTCGCCCTGGCGCTGCTCATGAGCGTGGTGCTGCCGTCGATCGATGGAGCGACCTCCTACCGCGACCAAGTCGACAAGGGCGATGTCGCCGAGATCGCCGACGGGCTCACGCTGGTCCCCGCCGGCGGGTGGGACCTTGCCACCGGAGCGCTGGTCGGCCACACGCGCTCGCCAGTTGGCACCACCGCCACGACGGAGGTCGTGAACGGCAGCGTGGAGCTCCAGGTGCAGACCGCGCCGTTCGACGGCACGCCGTCGGCACTGCTGACCCGTGTCGACAGGATCAACGCCGACCTCCAGCGCCTGCAGGGCAGCGCCGCTGCGACGACACCCCGGTACGCCGTCGTGACCCGGCAGGGCGCCGTCGGTGTCGCCGAGGATTTCGTTGGTGCCCACAAGCAGGGCACCATCGTCGCCTTCGTGTTCCACACGGGCGGTCGGTCGGCCGGCTCGCAAGGGCCATCGAGCGATGAGGGCGTGCAGGTCGTGGCGGCCGGCCCTAAGGACTCGATCTCGCGCCGGCGCGATGACGTCGTCGCGATGATCCGGAGCATCGGGACGTCGCCGTGACCGCGCTGACCGAGGACCGCCGGCGGGCGATCGAGGAGTCGGGATTCGGCGAGGAGTTCCACCTCGTCCAGCCCCGGAACCTGGCCTTCTGGGTGTACTGCCTGCTGGTCTTCGCGGGCGCAGCCGTCCTCTCGGCCCAGGTCTCCGTCGCGGCCGCGGCCTACAGCGGCGCACTGATCAGCGGAGCGATCACGTTCGGGTTACTGGCTGTCGTCTACCTGTGGTTCATCCACTACGAGGACCGCTACACGACCGTCCCGCCCAAGCTCGCCGCCGCCGGCTTCGTCTGGGGCGCGGTCGCGGCGGTCGGCGCGTTCGCCCTCCTCGGCAACGACGCTGTGATGAACCTCTACGCGAAGGTGTTCGGAGCGAGCTTTGCGTTCGACTGGGGTGCGGCGCTGACTGCGCCGATCAACGAGGAGCTCGCCAAGGGCGCGGGGATCCTCCTGCTGCTCACGCTCGCACCGCGGCTGATCCGCAGTCCTTTCGACGGGCTCGTCGTCGGCGCGCTGGTCGGTCTTGGGTTCCAGATCAGCGAGGACATCAGCTACGCGTTCATCGGCGCGGCCAACGCGTTCGGCGACCTCGGTGCGGCATGGGAGACGATCATCGCGCGGACCCTTGCGTCGATCCCGTCGCACTGGATGTTCAGCGGTATCTTCGGTGCCGGCCTGGTCTGGTTCATCGGTCGCCCGGAGGTGCCGGCGCGCAAGGGCCTCGGTCTCGGGCTGATGCTAACCGCGATGCTGATGCACGGCCTGTGGGACGCCAGCGCGGCGATCGGAGGCGGCAATGCGTCCGGCTGGATCGTGCCTGCGACCGTTGCGTGCGTGCTCATCAGCGTGTTCGTCTGGGTCTACCAAATCACCGTGCCGGTCGAGCGCGAGTGGATGCGCGAGCTCATGGCCCCTGAGGTCCAGCTCGGAGTTGTCACGCTGGCCGAGCTCGACGCGCTCGCGGGCTCGCGCTCGACGCTCAAGAGCTACCTCCGCACGCAACCGAACCGCCGTAGAGCCAAGCGCCTGCTCGAGGCCGAACGCGAGCTCGCCCACCAGCTCGCGCGCGACAGGGGCGCCGAGACCGTCGCGGTGCAGCAGGCCCGCGCGGCCGTCGCGGAGGTGCGCGCCGTCTGATGGCTTTCGCGGTTCTTCCGCGTTGGCTCTCAAACCACCGACGAAGTAGGGCGCGCGGCTCGGGGCGGGAGCATTCTGAGCGCCCACAGCTCGAACGCGAGCTGATGCACGAAGTCGCATCCTCGGTAACCGCTGCGACGATGTCCGCAACGCGACCGCCGAAGCGCGCCCTGATGTCCTCAACTCGGGCACCTGTCTTCTCGACGGCGTCATGAAGCAGGCCGGCAGCGATCACGTCCTCGTCGCAGCCGCGACCGCTGAGCAGCGCGGCAACCTCGACGCGGGGACAAGGCCGCTCTCCTGGACAGACCGCGGCGGTCCCGACGTCACCGCCTGTCAAGCGCGTCGCGATCACCAGGAATGAGTGATGCCGACTCACCCATGTGTACTCGAACCTGGCCGGCATGACCGATACACACGAATCCAACGCCGCGGCCACCAACGAATGGGATGGCCACAACGTCATCGCGGTCTCCTTCGAGGATGACCGCAACGCCTACAACGCGCTGACGTCGCTCAAGGAGCTCGACTCTCAGCAGCGGGTCCGTCTGGCCGAAGCCGCCGTCGTCGAGCGTGGCCAGGACGGCCAGGTCGTCGTCAAAGACAGGGTCGAGTCGACGTCGCTGCCTGCGACGGCGGGTGGTGGCCTCATCGGCCTACTGATCGGCGTCCTCGGCGGGCCGATCGGCGTGCTCGTCGGCGGCACGTACGGACTCTTCGTCGGCTCGCTGTTCGACCTTTCCGATATCACCGAGGCGGATTCGGCCCTGGCGGAGATCTCCAGCTCGGTGAAGGTGGGCCATACGGCGCTGCTGGCGGCCGTCGACGAGCAGAGCCCGGAGGTCGTCGAGGCCGCGATGGCTGGACCTCGGCGGCACCGTCGCGCGCCGCACTGTGGCCGACGTCGAGGCCGAGATCGCCGCCGCGGAGAGCGCCGAGCGCAAAGCGAAGCACGAGGCGCGCAAGGAACTCGCCCGCGAGCGCCGGGAGCACGACAAGGCGGACGTGCAGGCCAAGCTCGACGAGCTCAAGGCCAAGCTGCACCGCCGGGACACCGAAGCCGACGGCGCCGACCGCAGTCCCGCAACGGCCGGCAGCGCCGGCTGAGACGGGAGCGGCGGCAGATGGACGACACGATCGTGGCGGTGCGCTTCGCCGAGCCCGGCGAGGCGCGCCGCGCCATGGCTGAGCTGAGGCAACTCGACCGCGAAGGACGCCTGCGAGTGCGCGAGGCAGCGCTCCTCGAGCGGTCGGGACAGGGCCGCATCGGCGTGCTGGGTGAAGGCGAGGATGACGACGGATTCTTCATGCCGCCGGGCGGGATCCTCGGGATGATGGTCGAGGCGCTCGGTGGCCCGCTCGGCGTCGTCGCCCAGCAGCCGGCCGAGAGCTTCCGCGGGCACGGAAGCCCGTCCCCTCACGACGGTGAGCGGGAGGTCGCGCTCGAGGACATCAGCCGGAATCTGGAACCGGGCGTCACGCTGGTGGTCGCGGAGATCGCCGAGCCGGATCCGGACGTGCTCGATGCGGCGCTCGCCGGTCTCGGGACGACCGTGACCCGACGACCTGCTCAAGATGTCTACGCCGAGCTCGAAGCCGCGCACGAGGGCAAGCCCACCCCGCGCGAGCAGGTGCGGCGGCTGCGGGGGCGGCACGGCAAGGGCCGTTAGACGCGAGGGAATCACACACCGACTTCCTCACCGACATCCCGTCGATGACGCTCGCCCGACGACAGCGTCGACCCAGAGGTGGGCGAGCGCTCGCAGACTTGGGACGTCGGGTTCGTGCGCGACTTCATGGTCGTCTTCGGCCTGCTGTCGAGCGCGTTCGACGCCATCGCCTTCGTCACGCTGCGCGTCGCCTTCGATGCCGGCGCGACACTGTCCCGCAGCGGCTGGTTCATCGAGTCGGTGATCACCGAACTGGCGGTTCTGATGGTCCTGCGCACCCGGCGCCCGTTCTTCCGCAGCCGACCGGGCCGCGGCCTTGTGGTCAGTTCGGTGGCGATCGCGGCGATCACGCTGGCGCTGCCCTACAGCCCGCTGGCCGACCCGCTGGGACTCACGTCGCTCTCGGCCACGCTGCTGCCTACCATGCTCGGGATCACCGCGCTCTACGTCGTCTCGGCAGAGCTGGTCAAACGCGGCTTCTTCAGCTGGAAGTCAGGGACCCATGCGCCCAGCCCTGCCGCCCTGCCCGTCCAGGCTGCGGCTCGGCATGAGTAGTCGGGCTGCCGGCTCGACTACGAAGCCGCAGCGCCCGGTCGTCTTCATCAACCCCGCCTCGGGCGGCGGCACGGCGACGCGGGTCGATCTCGCCGAGAAGGCGCAGGCGCTCGGCATCGAGTGCGTGGTCCTGGAGCCGGGACGTGACCTCGCGGAGCTCGTGCGCCATGCCGTCGCCGGCGGGGCCGACGCGCTCGGAATGGCCGGCGGCGACGGCTCGATGGCGATCGTGGCCGCCGCCGCTACCGACCACGGCCTGCCGTTCGTCTGCGTGCCGGCCGGAACGCGCAACCACTTCGCGCGCGACCTCGGAGTGGCGCCGCACGATCCGGTCGGTGCGCTTGTCGCCTTCACCGAGGGGGTCGAGCGGCGCATCGACATCGGCGAGGTCAACGGCCACGTCTTCGTCAACAACGTCTCCATCGGGATCTACGGCGACGCCGTGCAACGTCCTGGCTACCGGAGCGCGAAGCTGCGCACCCTGCTCGAGACCGCCGAGCAGGTGCTCGGTCCGAGCGAAGCGGCCCCGTCATTGCACATCGTCGACGACCGTGGACGCGATCACAGCGATCCTGCCGTGCTCCTCATCTCGAACAACCCATACGCACTGGAGCCCCCGTTGGTCCCGGGCACGCGCCAGCAGCTCGACACCGGCTGCCTCGGGGTCGTCGTCCTCGATCGGCCGAGGGAGGCCGCCCGCCAGCCGGGTCGCGCGTGGGCGGCGCGTTGGCTGGACGTCGAGGCCGACGCGCCCGTGCGCGCCGGCCGCGACGGCGAAGCGATGACCCTGGACCCTCCGTTGCACTTCGCCGCGCGCCCGCGCGCACTGCGCGTACGCGTCGGCGGCCGCCAAGCCGGCGTGCCCGGTGCCGCGCGCTCCTCGCGGCGACCCGCATTCCCCGCCGTCCGGCAGGCGTCCGTCCCCCGCGGCGCTGGGTTCTCGCCGTAGGGGACTGGCGAGCGGACCAGGCGAATCACGCAAACGGTGTGACGACGGCTCACCCGATCACGTCCGAAGCTGCCCTCGTGAGCGTCGACGAGCCGGCCGCGATCATGACAACTCCGGGCCAGTACGATCCGGCCGCCATGCGCGGCGCCGAGGGCGCACCAACGCCGTCTCATGCGCGCCATACCAGCGACCGCCGCGGGTGGCCGCGGGAGATCGAGGCGCTCGATGTCGCCGTGTACGCGGCGATCGCGGCCACGCCTACGCCGACGCTGGACCGCGTCTTCACCACCATTTCGCGGGCCGCCGACCACGCCAAGTTGTGGACCGCGATCGCCGCCGGCCTGGCGCTCGCGGGTGGGCGGCAGGGCCGCCGCGCCGCTGTCGACGGGATGGCGTCGATCGCGCTCACGTCGACGGTTGTCAATGGCATGCTGAAGCCGCTTGGGCGCCGGCGGCGGCCGGACCGCGCCGCTCACGCGGTGCCGCTCGCCCGGCAGGTCGCGATGCCGGTGACCACGTCGTTCCCGTCCGGGCATGCCGCCTCGGCATTCGCCTTCGCCACCGGGGTCACGCGCGAGCTGCCGACCGTCGGCATCCCGATGCACGGGGCCGCTGCCGTCGTCGCCTACTCGCGCGTACACACGGGCGTGCACTACCCGCTCGACGTCATCGCCGGCGCAGTCGTCGGCGGCGCGTTGTCTCCGGTCGCGACCACGTGGCTCGACCGCCGCCGCGCCCGCCGCCCCGGGCGCACCGCTCGGTGAGGCCTGACAATGAGCGACCTCCTGCGGGTGCTCGCGGTCCTCACTCGCGGCCGCCAACGCGTTGTTCGTGAGCGCGAGTACTCGGTCGTGAGATCCGCCTGCGTGTCGAGCAGCTCGACGTCCACCGGATCACGCGGCTGCTCGCGCAGATGCCGGCCGACTCCGGAGCCACCGCGCCGCGAGCTTCCTGACCTCGTCGGCCCACAGCACGACGCTCGCGAGCCCGACGCAGATGCCCCACTCGCCGAGGCTGAGCGGCGTCGTGCTGAACGCCTCGTTCATGAACGGCAGCTCGACCACTGCGACCTGCAACAGCAGCGAGAGCGCGATCGCGCCCCACAGCCAGCGGTTGGTGAACAGCCGGCTGAAGGCACTCGACCGATCCGAGCGGGCGTTGAAGCAGTTGAACAGCTGGGCGACGACCAGGGTCGTGAACGCCATCGTGCGCGCCCCCTCGATGCTTCCGGAGCCGCCCAGGAAGCCACCGGTGAGCCGGAGATCGAGAGCGATCAGCGTGACGACCGCCATCACGAGGCCTACGAACAGGATCCCCTTCCACATCTCGGCGTCGATCATGCGGTCCGTCGGCCGCCGCGGCGGGCGGCGCATGACGTCCTCAGGCGGCGGATCGACGCCCAGCGCCAGCGCGGGCGCGCTGTCCGTCAGCAGGTTGATCCACAGGATCTGCGTTGCCAGCAATGGCACCGCAACCGCGTCGCCGGTGTCTTGCAGCCCCAGCCCCGCGGCCAGCACCACGCCGAGGAACATGGTGAGCACCTCGCCGATGTTCGATGACAGCAGGAAGCGCAGGAACTTACGGATGCTCGCGAAGATGCCCCGGCCCTCGCGGATCGCGGCGACGATCGTGGCGAAGTTGTCGTCGGCGAGGATCATGTCCGCCGCCTGCTTGGCCACGTCGGTGCCGGCGATGCCCATCGCTACGCCGATGTCCGCGGACCTCAGCGCGGGCGCGTCGTTGACGCCGTCGCCGGTCATGGCCACGATCGCGCCGTTCGCCCGCAACGCGTCGACGATTCGGAGCTTGTGCTGAGGCGCCACGCGTGCGTACACCGAGACGTCCCGCACTGTTGCTCGTAGCGCGTCGTCGTCGACGGCTTCGATTTCAGGTCCCGTGATGGCGGTCGCCGCAGGCCCGGCGATGCCGAGATCGCCGGCGATGCGGATGGCCGTGCGGGGATGGTCGCCGGTGATCATCAGTACCCGTACACCCGCGGCGGCCGCGTCGGCGACGGCGGCGGCCGCCTCCGGCCGCGGCGGGTCGATGATGCCGACCAGTCCGAGGTAGATGAGCTGACGCTCGACGGTCTCGTCCGCCGGCGTCCCTGCCGGCAGAGGCCGATAGGCGACGGCAAGGGTCCGTAGTGCCCGGTCCGCCAGTCGGTCGACCGTCGCCAGCACCGCGGTGCGCCGCTTCTCGGTCAGCGGCACGACAACCCCCGCGGCCCGTTCGGCAGTGCAGCGGGCGAGCAGCACGTCGGGGGCGCCTTTGGTGACGACGTCGATGCCCCCCGCGTCCTCGGCGTCGGTCTGCAGGGTGGTCATGAGCTTGCGCTCGGACGTGAACGGGACCTCACCCACACGCTCGAAGCGCGCCCGCCGCGCCTCGGCGAGGCCTTCGATCTTGGCCTCGGCCACGAGGAACGAGGCCTCCGTCGGATCGCCCTGGATCCGCCACTCCCCGTCATCCTGATACAGGACCGCGTCGTTGGCGAGGCTGCCAGCGCCGATCAACACTCGCACTTCCTCGAGCAGCGGACCCTCGACGAGGCGGTGCCCGTCGGTGCGCAGCTCGCCGTCGGGGCGGTAGCCGCTGCCCGTCAACTCGACCTGCCCCGACGGTGTGGCCGCCTCCTGGATCGTCATCTCGTTCTCGGTCAGCGTGCCGGTCTTGTCCGAGCAGACGACCGATGCCGACCCGAGCGTCTCGACAGACGAAAGCCGCTTGACGATCGCCTGGCGGCGCGCCATCCGCTGCACGCCGAGTGCGAGCACCACCGACAGGATCGCCGGCAGGCCCTCCGGGACCGCTGCGACGGCGAGCGACACGCCGATCAACAGCACGTCGATGAGGTCCGATGCGCGCCGGATGTCCGCCGTCAGGAGGATCGCCGCCACGACCACGAGCGCAATCACGATCACCGCACGCCCGAGCGAGCGCCCGACGCCTGCGACCTCGCGCTGGAGCGGTGTCTGCTCGCTCTCGGTACGGCCGAGCAGGAGCGCGACCTTGCCCATCTCGCTGGCCATCGCGGTGGCGGTCACGACCGCCACGCCCCGGCCACGGGTCACGGCCGTGCCGTTGTGAACCATGTTCAACCGGTCGCCAAGTGCCGTGGTCTCGGGAAGCGGCGCGGGATCCTTGAGCACCGGCTCGCTCTCGCCGGTCAGCGCCGCCTCGGCGACCAGCAGCGACGCGGCCTCCACCAGTCGCCCGTCCGCACTCACGGCATCGCCCTCGGCCAGCAGCAGGATGTCGCCGGGGACGACGTCGGCGGCGGCGATGCGCTGCTGCTCGCCGTCCCGGCGCACGCCGGCCGTCGGGGAGGCCATCCGCTGCAGCGCTGAGACCGCCTCCTCCGCGCGGGCCTCCTGGACGTAGCCGAGGAGCGCGTTGAGGAGCAGGATCGCCAGGATCACGATCGCGTTGAACGGGACCCCATCAGCGCCTTCGAACGCCCACGCGGCGATCGCCACGACGGCAGCTGCGATCAGCAGGTAGATCAGCGGGTCGGCGAACTGGCCGACGAACCGCCGCCACGCCGGCACCGGCTCCTCGGCCTCGAGCTCGTTACGACCGTAGTGCTGCCGCCGCCGCGCTGCCTCGGCCGCCGTCAGCCCGAGCTGTACGTCGGTGTCGAGCGCGCAAACCACCGCGACGGCGTCGCGCTGCCATGGGTGGTCTGTGGGTGCGCTCAAGTCTCGGCCGGCGCGAGGTCGCCCCGGCCGTTCTGCGGGACCGAGGCGGGTGCGACTTCGGCCACGCGGTACGCGTCCGGCTGATCGAGCGTCTCACGCTCCAGCAGCGCGTGGGCGAGCGCGTCCAGCCGGGGCCGCTCGCGCTCGAGCAGCTCGATCACGTCGCGCTCGGCGGCCTCAACGATCCGCTGCGCCTCCTCGTCGACCTTCTCCATGGTCGCCGGCGACACCTCCGAGCCTCCCGGCAGCATCGTGCCACCGTCCTGGCGGCCCTCGCCGATCGCGAGCGGCCCGAGCGCCTCGCTCATCCCCCAGCGGGCCACCATGCCGCGCGCGATCTTCGTCAGGTTCTGAATGTCAGACTCAGCGCCGGTGGTGATCTGGCCGTAGATGACCTTCTCCGCCGCCCGGCCGCCGAGCGACACCTTGATCTTGGCGATCAGCTCGTCTTGGCTATAGCCGGTGCGGTCGCTTTCGGGGGTCGACAGCGTGACGCCGAGCGCCTGACCGCGCGGGATGATCGAGATCTTCCGCACGGGGTCCGCGCCGGGGATGAGCATGCCGACAAGCGCGTGCCCGGACTCGTGGTAGGCCGTGCGCTCGCGGTCCGCGTCGGTCATCACAACCGACCGCTCTGCGCCGAGGATGGTCTTCTCGATCGCGTCGGTGAGGTCCTGCTGCGCGACTCGCTCGTGGCCGCGGCGGGCCGCGAACAACGCGCCCTCGTTGATGATCAGCGCGAGGTCGGCGCCCGTCGCACCCGGCGTCGACGCCGCGATCTGGTCGAGGTCGACGTCGTCGCCGAGCGGCACCTCGCGTGTGTGGATCTTGAGGATCTCCAGTCGGCCGGGCCTGTCGGGCGGCTGCACGGCGATCCGGCGATCGAAGCGGCCCGGCCGCAGCAGCGCCTGATCCAGAACCTCCGGCCGGTTGGTCGCGCCGAGCACGATCACATCGGTGTCGGGCTCGAAGCCGTCCATCTCGGTGAGGATCTGGTTGAGGGTCTGCTCGCGCTCGTCGTTGCCGCCGCCGTAGCTCGCGCTCTGGCGCGAGCGGCCGATGGCGTCGAGCTCGTCGATGAAGATGATCGACGGAGCGGCCTCCTTGGCCTGCTTGAACAGGTCGCGTACGCGGGAGGCGCCCATGCCGACGATGGCCTCCACGAACTCCGATGCCGACATGGTGAAGAACGCGGCGTTGGCCTCGCCGGCGACCGCGCGCGCCAGGAGCGTCTTTCCCGTGCCCGGCTGCCCGTACAGCAGCACGCCGTGCGGGATGCGCGCGCCGAGCTTGTGGTAGCGCTCGGGCCGTTTGAGGAAGTCCACGACCTCCGCCAGCTCGCTCTCGGCCTCGTCGATTCCCGCCACGTCGTCGAACGTCACGCGGTCCAGCTCGCTCGGAGCGATCCGGCGCGCGGTCGACTTGCCGAACGAGCCCATCAGGCCGCCGCCCTGCGAGTAGTTGCGCATCACATAGAGCGTGACGCCGATGATCAGGAGCCACGGCACGATGCCGAGCAGCAGGTTCGTCCAGAAGGCTCGCCCGGTGTCCTGGGCCCGGGCGTTCACCACCACGTCCTGGCTGCTGACCAGGCGGGTCAGCTCTGCGCGGTCGATGAACGCGGGGACCTGCGTCTTGAAGCGCGTGACGTCGACCGGCTGAGCTTGGCCGGCCGGGTCATAGCGCACCGCGCGCTTGAGGTCGCCGTCGATCGAGTCCTCGAGCGAGCTGATGGACTTGACGTTGCCGGCCTGCAACTGCTCGACGAAGAACGGCTGATACGGCACCTGCTGCCGGCTCGCCGCCCCGCCGGTCGCGAACGCCAGCACGAGGTTCAGCACCAGCAGCGCGCCGAACAACCACCACCAGCGGCGGTCGCCGGGCATCCACGGCGGCTTGTCCTCGGCCCGTCCGCCACGCCCGTCCGACGACGGCGTGACGCGCCAGTGGGGGGTGTTCTCGCTCTCTGGGGCCGCCGAACGCCGGTCCGCCGGGGCCGATGGAGTATTCGCCATGATGCGCCCAGTCCAGCAATGGCTTGGGTGACCCGTCATCACACGGTTTGCGTGATCGCGAACCTCGCGATCGGTATTCGGTACGGATGGCCCAGAACAGGCCCTTCGGTTAGATCGGTGTCGTGCTCGCGCAGCGCAGCGTGCTCGAGCTGGTTCCGCCAGCATCTCCATGGCACCAATCGCCGGCCGGGCGTCGGGTGGTCCAACGCCGAGCCCTCTTCGAGCAGCTGACGGCCACGCCTGCCGGTGGAGTGGCGCTGGTGTCCGGGCCACCGGGAAGCGGCAGGACGGCCTTGGTCCGCTCGTGGCTGGTGGCCGAGGGCCTCACCGATGGGGCGGCGTGGGTCGCGGTCGAGCGCGGTGAACGCGACGGCCAGCGGTTCTGGCTGTCGGTGGTCGACGCGTTGGCCGGCGTGGCGGGCGGCGCGGAGCTGGTGGCGCGGATCAGCCCCGCGCCCGGCTTTCGGGCCGAGGTCGTGATCGAGCGGCTGCTCGCGGATCTGGCATCGCTTGAGCAGCCCGTCGTGCTGGTGATCGACGATCTGCAAGAGCTCGAATCGGCTGACGCGCTCATGTCGCTCGAGCGGTTCCTGGCTCGGCTGCCGGTGCAGGTGCGCGTGGTGCTCGTGACGCGTGCGGCGCCTGGGCTCGGCCTCCATCGCTTGCGCCTTGCCGGTGCGCTGACGGAGCTTCGGGGCTCGGCGCTCCGCTTCTCGCAGCAGGAGACGCGCGAGCTCTTGGAGAAGGCCGGGATCGCGCTCTCGGACGCTAGCGTGGCGTTGCTGCACGATCGCACCGAGGGGTGGGCGGCGGGCCTGCGGCTGGCTGCGATCTCGCTCGCCGAGCATCCTGATCCCGAGCGTTTCGTGAGCGAGTTCTCCGGCAGCGAGCGCACGGTCGCGGGATACCTGCTGGCCGAGGTGCTCGAGCGGCAGCCCCCGGAGGTCCGCGATCTGCTGCTGCGCACATCGATACTGGAGCGCGTCAGCGGCCCACTGGCCGATTTCATGACCGGGGCCTCTGGGTCCGAGCGGGTGCTCCTGGAGCTCGAGGATGCCAACGCGTTCGTCACGGCCCTTGATGTGGGGCGGTCGTGGTTTCGCTACCACCACCTGTTCGCCGATCTGCTGCGGCTGGAGCTGCGGCGGCTTCACCCGGCGTTGATCGGGCCGCTGCACCGAGCCGCCGCCCAGTGGTTGGAGCAGCACGGTGAGGTGGTCGAAGCGATTCGCCATGCGCAGGCCGCCGAGGACTGGGCCCACGCCGCCCGCCTGGTCGCCGACAACTGCCTGGCGCTCATCCTCGACGGCCGCACCGCGACGCTTCGCGGCCTTCTGGCCACATTCCCCCCGGATGCGCTCGAGGCCTACCCCGAGCTGGCGGTCGCGTTCGCCAAGAGCCGGCTTCATGACGGTGTTCTGGACGACAGCGCCGCCTACATCACCGCGGCCGAGCGGCTGAGCCCGACCGTGCCCGAGGAGCGCCGGCGGCGCATGTACCTACCGCAAGCCGAGGCGAGGCTCGCGCTCGCCCGCCGGCGCGGTGACCTCGACACCGTCCTCGAACAGATGGAGTGTCTGGAAGCGGCGCTGCAGAGCCAGCCGCAGAGCGAGGCGCTATCCAACAACGACCTCCGGGCTGCCGCACTGATGAACCTCGGCATCGCCGAGCTCTGGTCCCAGCGCTTGGACGACGGGCGCCGAGACCTCGAGGAGGCGCTCGCGCTGGCGCGTCGGATCGGACGCCCATATCTCGAGATCGGCTGCCTCGCCCACCTGGCGTTCGCCGCGCCGCTCACCGGCGCGACGCTGTCCGTTGCCGTCGAGCTGACGGACCGAGCGATCTCGATCGCGGAGGCGCACGGATGGGGAGCCGATCCCGTCGTGGCCGCGGCTCATGCGGTAAGCGGCGTCGAGCTGGTCTGGCTCGGGCGCTTCTCGGAGTCTGAGGAGCGACTGAGCCACGCACAGAGTGCGCTGCGACCGGATGGCGAGCCCGGGACCGAGCTGATCGTCCACCATGCCCGCGGGCTCTTGCGTTTCCGCGAGGGTCGGCTCGCGGAGGCGCTGGCGGCGTTCGGGGTGGCGCAGCGGATGCAGGCGCTGCTCACGGGTGAGCATCCGCTGACCAACGAGCTGCGCAACCGCATCCTGCAGGTACGGGTTCGCATGGGGGAGACGGGCGCTGCGCGCTCCGAGCTCGCCGGCATGGGCGCCGAAGCGCACGCTCGGGGCGACATGCGCATAGCCGCCGCGACCCTGCACCTGGCCGAGGGCGAACCGCAGGCGGCGATCGAGGCGCTCGGGCCTGTGATCCGACGCAGCGCGCCCGTGCTTCACCCGGCGTGGGCCGCGATCGAGGCGTTGCTGCTCGATGCGGCGGCGCGCGATCAGCTCGGCGATCGGCGTTCCGCAGGAGTCTCACTCGAGCAAGCGCTCGAGCTCGCCGAGCCGGAAGGCATCATCCTGCCGTTCGCTCTGACTCCCGTCCGCGCGCTGCTCGAGCGCCAGCGTGGGCACCGCACTGCCCACGCGACCCTGCTGGCGACGATCTTGGACGTGCTCGCCGGAACGTCGCCGCAGTCCGACGCACCACCATTGCGCGAGCCGCTCAGTGACGCCGAGCTACGCGTCGTGAGGTTCCTCGCCAGCAACCTCAAGGCCACCGAGATCGGCCACGAGCTGTGCGTCTCTCCCAACACGGTCCGCACGCACCTGCGTCACATCTACACCAAGCTCGACGCCCACTCCCGCACCGAAGCGGTCACCCGCGCCCGGCAAATCGGGCTGCTGGCACCCCTCTCCCGCCTGCGCTGAAGGCGTCGACGGCGCGTCGGTCCTGCCGCTGTCCGGAACGCGCCAGCACGGCGGCGGCGATCACGCCGAAGACGAAGCCGCCGACGTGGGCGAAGAACGCCGTGCCGCCGCCGTCACTGCTTGCGGAGAGCAGCCCGGCGTTCCCGGCGATGAACTGATAGAGGAACCACAGCCCGAGGAAGATCCATGCCCGCACTCGCACGAAGAACACGCCGAGCAGGGTCAAGATCCGGGCGTCGGGATAGAGGACCCAGTACGCGCCGAGGACCGCCGCGATCGCCCCGCTCGCACCGAGCATCGGCACCTTCGCGTCGGCCGCCGTGCCGGCGACCAGCGTCACGATTGTCTGGAGCGCGGCGGCCGCGAAGCCACCGGCCACGTACATCCCCAGATACCGCAGGTGACCGAACGCGTCCTCGACGTTCTTGCCGAACAGCGCCAGGAACCACATGTTGCCGAGAATGTGGCTCCAGCTGCCGTGCATGAACATCGCGGTGAACCAGCTCACGAACCACGGGAGCTCGGGGTGGCAGGCGCCGTCCACGCTACAGACGTAGAACGAAGAGTCGAGCACCGATGACTCGAGGTTCGGGAGCTCATAGAGGATCCAGACCGCGAAGTTCGCCGCGATGAGCAGGACGTTGACGATCGGGAAGCGCCGCGGGGGCATGCCATCGGTGAGGGGCATGCCGGCAAGCCTGCGTGCCGGCTGGGTGACCCGTCGTCACACCGTTTGCGTGATCCGGTCGGAACGTGCGCGAATCACCAAGGCTGGATGACGACGGCTCACCCAGGGCGCTCCGATCCTGCGGAGCGACATGTTCGACAACGTCATCGTCGGTACCGACGGCCCGCCTGCCGGCCGGGACCCGCTCGCGCTCGCGCAGCAACTGGCTTCTCCGGACGGACAGCTCACGCTCGCCTACGTCGAAGTCGTCGCGCCCAGGCCCGGTCCCGCTGCGGGCCGCGTAGCGGCGGCCGCGCACGCCCAGCGTGCGTTGCGGCGCCTCGCGCAGCTGCGCGACGAGTCCCAGATCGACGCGCACGTGGTCTATGTCGAAGCCCGCTCCGTCGCCGCGGGCCTTCACGAGCTCGCCGTCCGCCGAGCGGCCGATCTGCTCGTGATCGGCGCCTCCAGCCAGGACGAGCTCCTGCGCCCGTACGGCGGCGATGAGACGCGCGCGCTGCTCGAGAACGCGCCGTGCAAAGTCGCCGTCACGCCGATCGGCTACGCGACCCGGCCGTCGCGGCTGACGCGCATCGGCGCCGCGTACGACGGTTCGCCGGAAAGCGAACGCGCCGTCGCCGTGGCCCGCGCGCTCGCGCGCGAACGCGGCGCCGGGCTGTCGGCGTTCGAGGCGGTCGGCGAGCCCGCATACGTCCGCAGCATCGTGAACCCGCAGCCCGAGATCGACGAAGGTCTCGCCGAGGCTCGCAGACGGATAGCCGAGCTGGGCGATGTCGAGCCGTACGCCGCATCGAGCGACGATGCCTCAAACGCGCTCGCACGATACGGCGCCTCCGTCGACCTGCTGGTCCTCGGATCGCACGACTACCGGCCGATCGACCACCTGCTGTCCGGCAGCACCGCTCAGCAGCTCGCCGACGTCACGCCGTGCCCGCTGCTCGTGCTGTCGCGGAATGACCCGACCGCCAAGGAGGATCCCGTGGCTGATGAAGAGGTGCTTTGGGCTGCCGTGTACGACGACGTGAACACCGCACTGGCCGACCTTGCGGCCTTCGAGGAGCTGCACGAGGCAGAGGTGGTCGGCAAGTACGACGCCGCTGTGATCGAGAAGGAGGACGGGAGGGGGAAGATCGTCAAGCGCGTCGACCGTCCACGCGCCCGGGTGATCGCCGAGACGCTCGGATCCGGAAACCTCCCGAGCGGGCAGCTCGAAGAGGCCGCCAAGTACCTGGGGTCAGGGGAAGCGGGTCTGATCGTCGTCGGCGAACGCACACTGGACAAGGGATTCGAGACCGCGGTCACGCGAGCCGCCAAGGTCGTCAAGCGCGACTTCAACGCCACGACCGACAAGCTCGCCGGCGGGCTAACCGAAGCGTTCAAGGAGTGAGCAGCGAGGTGCCCGATCGCCCGGGTCGGGAAGCGTCGCAGGGACCGATGCACACGGACCTGCGCCTCGGTCGCCTGGCCGGCGTCGACGTCGGCATCAACTGGACGTGGCTGATCGTCGTCGCCCTCATCACCTGGTCACTCGCCGCCGAGGTCTTCCCGACGACGAACAAGGGACTCGGCACGGCGACGTACGTCGCGATGGCGCTCGCGGCGACGCTCCTCTACTTCGCGTCGCTCCTCTTGCACGAGCTCGCGCACGCGGTGCAGGCCCGGCGGGAGGGGATGCAGGTCAGCGGCATCACCCTCTGGGTGTTCGGCGGCGTCGCTCGCTTCAGCGGCAGGTTCCCCACGGCGGGCGCCGAGTTCCGCGTCGCGTTCGCCGGGCCGCTCGTGACGCTGGCACTCGGTGCCACGTTCGTCGGCGGCGCGAGGCTTCTCCGCCTGCCGGCCACGGTCGACGCTGTCCTCGCGTGGCTCGGGCTGATGAACCTGTTCCTGTTCGCCTTCAACATGCTGCCGGCGGTGCCACTGGATGGTGGCCGCGTGCTCCACTCCGCGCTGTGGAAGCTCCGCGGGTCGCTCTCGTGGGCCACGCAGGTGGCCGGGCGCCTCGGCCAGCTGTTCGGGGTGCTGATGATCGTGGGCGGCGCGCTCTTGGCGCTCTACGGAGATTTCGCGGGCGGGCTGTGGCTGAGCCTGATCGGGTGGTTCGTCGCGAGCGCGGCGGCCGCCGAGACCGAGGCGAGCGCGGCGCGGCAGGCGCTCAGCGGGTTGTCGGTCTCCGACGTCATGGTGCGCGACCCGGTGACGGTCCGCTCGGATCAGACGCTGCGCGACGTCGTCGACCACGTGTTCACCGGGGCGCCGCACGCGGCGTACCCGGTCACGGCGAACGGTCACGCGCTCGGGCTGCTCACGTCCACCAGCGTCGCCTCGCTCCCGGCTGACTCCCTGGCGCAGTTGCACGTCCGGGATCGCATGGTGCCGCTCGACAAGGCGCTGACGCTGGGCGACGACGATGACCTGCCGGATGCCGTCGCCGCGCTCGTTCAGACCGACGTGCGCCGGGCGCTGGTGGTGCGCGGCGCCGACCTCGTCGGGCTCCTGTCGATCACGGACGTCCGGCGACTGCTGGAGGCACGCGCGGCCGGCGGACGCACGGCCTGAAGCTGCATCCGCCTGAGCTCTCTCGGCCGGAGCAGCATGGCTTCAAGCGTGCGGCAATCCTCCAGGACCGCCGCTCGACGCCCGAGTCGCGTGGGGACGATCTTCACGACGCGGAACAGGCGCCGGTTATCCGTCAGGTAGTCGCCTTCGCGGAACGAGGCCATCATCACCCCGATCCGAGCGTCGCGACAAGCACGGCCTTGATCGTGTGCAGGCGGTTCTCGGCCTGGTCGAAGACGATGCTGCGAGTGGACTCGAAGACCTCGTCGGTGACCTCGAGGCCGCCGTCGATGCCGGTCTCATCCATGATCTCGCGGCCGACGGCGGTGTTCCTGTCGTGGTAGGCCGGCAGGCAGTGCATGAACTTGGCGCGGCCGTTCCCCGTCTTCTCCATCGTCGCGCGGTTGACCTGGTAGGGGCGCAGCAGGCGGACCCGGTCGTGCCAGGCCTCCTTGGGCTCACCCATCGACACCCACACGTCGGTGTGAACGAAGTCGACTTCGCTGAGGGCGTCATCGGGATCCTCGGTGACCGTCACCCTGGCGCCGCTCTGTTCGGCGCGCTGCCGCGCGATCTCCTGCACCTCGTCGGGCGGCCACAGGTCGCGCGGCGCGCACAGGCGCACGTCGCAGCCCATGATCGCGCCCATGACCAACAGCGAACGCCCCATGTTGCTGCGCGCGTCGCCCATGTAGAGCAGCACGGTGGGGGCGCCGTCGGGCGCCGGGATCTCGCCGGTCACGATCGGCGCCGTGTCCGGCAGGGACAGCGTCTCCACGCGGAGCACGCCGGCGTCGCGCAGCAGATCGGCCACGAGGTCGTGGGCTTCGAGCAGCGGCTCCCGCGGGAAGCCGGGGAACGCGATCGACGGGATGCGCGCGAGCCGCAGCAGGTCGGCCTTCAGCTCCGGCATCAGCCGCTCAACGCGGTCGGCGAGCGTGGTCTGCTCAAGCAACGCGCTCACGCTCCTGCGCCCGTTTGCGGTACTCGAGCTTCGGGCCGTCCGCGCGCACCTGGGTGCCGGCCCGGTAGTCGAGCAGCTCCTGGACCTCGTCGAGGCTTCCGATCGCCGCCGTCCCGCCGGTGCGCTCGACGAACCGGCACACCGCTTCCACCTTCGGGCCCATCGATCCTGCCGGGAAGTCGCGTTCGCGGAGGCCCGCGGGGGTTGCGCGGGCGATCGGGCGCTGCTCGGAAAGGCCGTACCCGTCGTAGACGGCGTCGACGTCGGTCGCCAGGACGAGCGTGTCGACGCCGAGGTCGATCGCCAGCAGAGCGGACGCCAGGTCCTTGTCGATCACGGCCTCGACGCCCCGGTAGCGCCCGTTGGCCTCCTCGACGACCGGCACGCCGCCGCCACCGGCGCAGACGACGATGAAGCCGGACTCGACGAGCCGTTCGATCGCACCAAGCTGCACGATCCGGCGGGGCTCGGGCGACGGGACGACCCGTCGCCACAGGGCCGCCTCTCCCGGACGGGTGGGCTGACCGTCGGGTTTGACCGTCCAGCCGTGCTGGTCGGCGAGCTCGCTCGCCCGGTCCGCGGTGTAGACCGGGCCGATGAACTTGGTCGGCGACGCGAATGCCGGGTCGTCGCCGTCGACCACGATGCGGGTGATCACCGTGACCGTGTCCTGGTGGTCGATCGGCGTTGTCGAGCTGCATCTCGAGCACGTAGCCGATCTGGCCGGCGGTCTCGGCGTCCAGGACGTCGAGCGGGTAGGGCTCGGTGTCGGTGTAGGCGTCGCTCATCAGGGCCAGCAGTCCCACCTGCGGGCCGTTGCCGTGCGTGACAACGAGCTGGTGGCTGAGCGAGGGCTGCGCCAGCAGTCGCGCGGCATCGCGCGCGGCCCGGGCCTGGTTGGCTGCTTCCATCGGCTCTCCACGCCGCAGCAGGGCGTTGCCGCCGAGCGCCACCACGGCTCGTCGCCTGTCAGTCGCCCGGTGGGTCATGAGCCTCAGCCTGAGATTCGGCGGGGTGAGTCGTCGTCACACGGATTGCGTGATTTGCCTCTGGCCTCGAGGAACAGCGGGCGATAGGGTGCGCCTCGGCAGACGTGTCCTCGCTCCGGACCAGAAGTCCCAGCCTCGAGCGCGCGGCCACCGCGCGCGGGCTCGTGGCGCGCCGTGTGCTGTTCGAGCGGCTGTCGGCGGCGGGTCCGGGGAAGGTGATCCTCGTGTGCGGCCCCGCAGGGAGCGGCAAGACGGTGCTGCTGCGGTCCTGGGTCGAGTCCGAAGCAGGCCGGTCGGGTGGTCTGGGTCTCGGTGGAACGCGACGAGCGCGATGCGCAGCGCTTCTGGCTGTCGGTCGTCGATGCGCTCGGCGCTGCCGTCGGCCAGCACGAGTTGGTGGAGCGGGTCGCCGCCACGCCGGACTTTGGCGGTCCGGCCGTGATCGAGCGGCTGCTGTCCGACCTTGCACTCGCTCGAGCAGCCGGTCGTGCTGGTGATCGACGATCTCCACGAGCTCGCGCTCGGCAGAGGCGCTGCAGTGGCTCGAGCTCTTCCTGGCCGGGCTGCCACCGGAGCTGCGCGTGGTGCTGGCCAGCGCGCGAGGACCCGCAGCTCGGGCTGCATCGGTTGCGGCTGGACGGGGCGGCTGACCGAGATCCGCGCCGCCGACCTGCGCTTCTCGCTGGACGAGACCCGCCAGCTGCTGGACAGCAGCGGGGTCACGCTGTCCGACACGGGGCTGGCGCTGCTCCACGAGCGGACCGAGGGGTGGGCGGCGGGCCTGCGGCTGGCGGCGATCTCGCTCGCACGGCACCCGGACCCCGAGCGGTTCGTGACCGAGTTCTGCGGCAGCGAGCGCACCGTCGCGGGCTATCTGCTGGCGGAGGTGCTCGAGCGCCAGCCGCCAGAGGTGCGCGACCTGCTCCTGCGTACCTCCGTGCTCGAGCGCGTCAGCGGCCCACTCGCCGACGCCCTGACCGGCCGCACGGGCTCGGAGGCGATCCTGCAAAGCCTCGAGGACGCCAACGCGTTCGTCACCGTCGCTCGACGCCGGGCGGTCGTGGTTTCGCTACCACCACCTGCTGGCCGATCTGCTTCGGCTCGAGCTGCGACGGACTTCCCCGGCGCTCATCGAGCCACTGCACCGCGCGGCGGCACAGTGGTTCGAGGAGCACGGCTACGCTGGTCGAGGCGATCCGGCACTGGCAGTCGGCGCGCGATTGGGCGCACGGCCGCCCGTCTGCTCGCCGACGACTACGTCGACCTCGTGTTCGACGGCCGCAAGGCGACGCTGCGTGCGCTGCTCGCCGCCTTCCCGGCCGACGCGACCGGGGCGGATGCCGAGCTGGCCCTTGCGTTCGCCACCGGCCGGCTCTATGACGGCCTTCTCGACGAGAGCGCGGCGCACATCGCGGTCGCGGAGCGGCTGGCCGCGACAGTGCCCTACGACCGGAGGCGTAACTTCGACCTGCGGCTGAGCAGCGCACGCCTCTGGCTGGCGTGTCAGCGCGGCGATCTCGACGCGCGCGCGGCAGGCGATGCGAGTCCTTCGAAGCGCAACGCGGCCGACGCGCCCGCGCGCGGCAACGACTATCGCGCCTCGGCGCTCATGAACTTCGGCATCGCCGAGCTCTGGTCGCTGCACATTCGATGACGCCCGCCGCGACCTCGAGGAGGCGTTGGCGCTCGCCCGCCGCATCGGACGGCCGTATCTGGAGGTCGGTTGCCTCGGCCACCTCGCGCTGGCGGCCGCCTTCAGCGGCTCGCCGGTCCCGGTCGGCGTTGCGGCTGAGCGAGGAAGCGATGACGATCGCCGAGGCGCACGGATGGGGGACCCATCGCATCGTCGCTCCGGCTGTCGCAGCGGGGGCGGCCGCGCTCGCGTGGCTCGGTCGCCTCGACGAGGCGGAGCGGTGGCTGGACGCGGCTGCAGCGCACGCAGGCGCGCGCAGAGGAGTTCGCGATCGAGCCCGTGCTGCACTACGCGCACGCCTTCGTGCGGCTCGCCCAGCGTCGGTTCGAGGAGGCGCTGTCCGAGTTCCGCGCTGCGGACGACGGTGCGGCCGCTCGTTGGCGCGCGAGCACGCGCTCCCGGTGGAAGTGCGCGCCTGGATCCTGCACACGCAGGTTCTGCTGGGCGAGACGGCGGCGGTGCGTGCGACCCTCGCGGGCCCTCGACGCCCGAAGAGCGCGATGGCGCCGGCGATGCGCATCGCCGCCGCGGCGCTCGGGCTCGCGGAGGGCCGCCCGCAGGACGCCGTGGACGTCGTGGCGCCGATGATCGGGGACGGGCCGGAGACGCGTGCTCGACGGCCCTGCGCAGGTGGTCAACCTGCGCCGGGCGACCGTCCACGCGCTGCTGATCGACGCTGCGGCCCGAGAGCGGCTCGGCGATTCGCAACGTCCGAGGAATCGATCGAGCGCGCGCTCGAGCTGGCCGAGGCGGACGGGACGATCCTGCAGTTCATGCTCGTGCCGGTCGGCGACGCTGCTGGCGCGCCATCCGAGGCACCGGACCGCTCACGCCACGCTGCTCGTCGACGATCCTCGACCTGCTCGGCGGGACCTCCGCCTCAGCCCAGGCGCGACGCGCCGCCGCTGCGGGACGAGCTGAGCGAGGCCGAAGCTGCGCGTCATGAGATACCTGCCGAGCAACCTCAAGGCCAGCGAGATCGCCGCCGAGCTGTTCGTCTCGGCCAACACCGTGAGGACGCATCTTCGGCACATCTACGCCAAGCTCGACGCCCACAGCCGCAGCGAGGCAGTCGCCCGCGCCCGGGAGATCGGGCTGCTCGCACCTGGCGGGCCCACCGGCTAGATCACACGGATTTCGTCGTTGACGTCGACGACCGCGGTCGTCCCCGTCGCTGCGGCGTCACTGCCGATCGCGGCTGCCACCCGCTCCCTCACCTCGTTCACCGACCTCCATCCAGACGTTCAGGTGGTTGCGAATCTGCGAGACGCCCGGGACCCTCATCGCGACCTTCTCGGCCTCTTCGCGCTGGAATGGCAGGTCGACGCGGCCGCTCAGCGTGACGGTCCCGTCGGAGACGCGGACGTGCATCGTCTCGGCGGGCAGCACGTCGTCGGCGATGAACGCGTTGAGCACGGCCGCCTCGGTCCTGGCGTCCGTGCGGTCGCCCACGCTGGGCGTGCGTGGGCGGAGCTGGTCGTCGACGGTGCGGACGCCCGGAACGTGGGAGGCGGTCCGCACCGCCTGCGTGCTCTTGACCGGGCTCGCGGCGCTGCCCCGCAACACGACATGGCCGCCGTCGAAGCACTCGACCGCGATCTCGTCGTCGTCAACGCGCGGGTTGTCGGCGAGCGCCTCCACGATCCTGCTCTGGCAGGGGCTGGTCGAACACGAGCCGGCTCCGCGATCCTGCTTAGAGCTCCTTGTTCAGCCGGCGCACGGCGAACGCGCGCACGATGTCGCCGATCCCTGCCATCAGCGCCCAGATCCCGGCGAAGACGAGCAGGACGTACGCCTTGTGGATGAAGAACTGGCCGGAGGTCCAGAAGGCCAGGCAGGTCATCAGGATCCCCGAGATCAGTCCGAGCCACCACAACGGGTTGATGGCCCGCTCGACGAACGCCTGGACCATCCACCAGACGCCGACCATCAGGAACAGGAAGCCGAGGATGTCCGCCATGCCGGCGAACGTCTCTTCGGGGTGGATGAAGCTGACGACCGCCGCGGCCAGGAAGAGCACGCCGAACAGCGCCCACAGCCAGCGCAGCGAATCAGCGACGCTCGCGAGGACGATGTTCTGGAAACCGGCGAGCAGGAACATGAGTCCGATCGAGGACGCCGACCGTGGTGATCGACGCGTCGTCGAACTGCAGGATGACGAGCGAGATGACGAGCCACGCGATCCCGGTGACGAGCCACACCCACCAGTAGCCGGTGATCTCGCGTACGGTCTCGCGAAGACCCCCGACTGCCGGTCGGCTTGTCGAAATGTGGTGTTGCGGCGTGTTCGCTCATGACGTCCTCCAGCGGGCTGTCGTTTACGTGAACGCTCAGCTTGGACTCGGGTGGGGTGAGCTGTCGTCACACGCTTTTGGTGATCTCGATCCGCGGCTCGCCTGTCCCAGCGCTTCGCGGTGCGCAGCAGCCGCAGGTAGGCGAACGCGCCGGGGATGATCGGGCAGCCAGTACTGGCACGCCCGGTAGGCGAGCACCGCGGCCACGGCCAGTCCGCTGGCGACACCAAAGGCCAGGAACGCGCCGATCATCGCGCCCTCCACTCCGCCGAGGCCGCCCGGCAGCGGGAGGACGTTCCCGAGCGTGCCGGCGAGGTAGCGCCATGACCAGGACGCCGCCTGGCGGCGACTCGCCCGAACGCCTTGAAGCACGCCCACAGGGCGCCGACGTCGAACGCCCACCAGCAGCACGCACCCACGACCGCAGCGTCCCGGGTGCGCAGCAGCTCCAGCGCGCCGCGCACGCCGGCGGCCAGCAGGTCCGCCGAGCGGGCCGCCGGCCCGACCCACTTCGGGGACACGCTGGGCATGGCGGATGCGCTTCGTCAGGTACGCGCGCCGAGCTCGGGCAGGAGCCTGGCCGCTGCCAGCGCCGCAAGGATGGCGATGCCGCCGAGGATCGCCGGCACGACCGTCAGGCCGAACGGGGCGGGGCCGTTCAGCACGCCAGTGCGCAACCCCGTGCCGAAGATCACGAGCGCGGCCATGAACACCCCATAGATCAGGACGTAGAAGCTGGTGAGCCGGGTGACGAGCGTTCTCCTGTCCATGCCGCTGCGGTCGAGCGCCCACACCGTCAGCGCGATGCCGCCCGCGCCGGCGGTGGCGAAGACGCGTGACGCGACCACGCCGGCGAGCGAGATGTCATAGCTCTCGCGCCAGCCGATCCGTGAGCCGGGGTCCGCGAACAACCGATGGAAGGTGAAGACGTAGGCGGCGTAGTCCGCGACCTCCAACAGCGCCGCGGCGGCGAGCCAGCGCGGATCGCCGGACGACAGTCGCCCCCAGGTGTCGTCCAGGCCGGCAAGCCGCGGCAGGCCGAGGTAGAGCACCGCGGCCGCCGCGGCCATGAGAACGATCGTCCAACCGAGCGGTAGGCGGCCGCCGCCGGGGGGTGGCGCCGCCCCGTGCTCGTCCTCGGCGCCCGGGCCGTCCTCGCCGCCAGTGGCGGCTTGCGCCGTCATGTCCGCCTGCGGCGGACGGCGGCCTTGCGGAGCTCCTCGGCGCCGAGCACAAGCGGGTGGCCAGACGAGCAGGAACAGCCACTCCCACCCGGAGAGGCCGCCCGTGTGGAAGATGTCGTCGATCCCGGGGACGTAGGCCAGCAGCGCGACCATGGCGATCTCGACCCCGATCCCGGCCAGGATCAGCCGGTTGGCGAGCAGGCCGACGCTGCGCACCGACTCGCGCGTCGTGCGCCAGGCCATGACCGCGCCGACCTGCGCGAACACGATCCCCGCCATGGTCATCGTCGTCGCCTCGCGGTAGAGGCCGCCGCTGTCGGCCAGCGCCTCCCACGGCCGCCAGCCGGCGACCACGTAGGCGAAGAAGAAGCTCGCCATGGCGGCGACACCCTCCAGCGATCCGATGCCGGCGATCCGGCCGAACGTCGGGCGGTCGAGCAGATGCTCGGACCGCGGACGCGGCGGCCGCGCCATCGTCCCGGGCTCCGGGCGACTCGGACCCGAGCCCCATCGCGGGAACCTGGTCGGTGCCGAGGTCGATCGCGATGACCTGCATGACGACGAGCGGCAGCGGCACCGCGCCGCCGGAGATGCCCCAGACAAGGAACGGCACGAACTCGCCGACGTTCGAGCTGAAGTGATAGCCGATGAAGCGGCGCATGTTGTCGTAGACCGCGCGGCCCTCCTCGACCGCCGCTACGATCGACGCGAAGTTGTCGTCGAGCAGGACGAGGTCGGCAGCCTCCTTGGCGACGTCGGTGCCGCTCCCCATCGCGACGCCCATGTCGGCGTGCTTGAGCGCCGGCGCGTCGTTCACGCCGTCGCCCGTCATCGCGACGATCTCGCCGTCCTCGCGCAGGAGCCTCGCCAGCCGCAGCTTCTGCTCGGGGTCGATCCGGGCGAAGATGACATCGCGTTCGCCGAGCCGGCGCCGCAGCTCCCCGTCGTCGATGGCGGCGAGCTCGGTCGCCGGTGACGACGTGGGCGCCGCCGTCGATCATGCCGATCCGGCGGGCGATCGCCTCGGCGGTGCGGCCGCTGTCGCCGGTGACCATGATGAGCCGGATCCCGGCGCCGCGGCAGCGCTCGAACCGCGTCGGGCACCTCGGGGCGCGGCGGGTCGATCATGCCGACGAGGCCGAGGAACTCGAGGTCGCGCTCGATCGCGTCCGGGTCTCGCCGGCGCCGTCGGGCAGCACGCGCCGGGCACAGGCCAGGACGCGCAGCGCGTCGCGCTCCATCGCTGCCTCCGCCGCCGCTGCCTCGGCCTGCGCCTGCGGCGACAGCGTGGTGCGGGGAAGGATGAGCTCGGCGGCGCCTTTGGCGTACGCCACGCGCTCGTCACCGACGAGGTGCACGGTCGTCATGCGCTTGCGCTCGGAGCTGAAGGGGATCTCGCGCACCCGGGGCGCGCGGGCGGCTTCCTGCCCGGTGGTGCAGGCCGCCCTTCTCGGCGAGCACGACGAGGGCGCCCTCGGTCGGGTCGCCGACGACGGACCAGCCCTCGGCGCTGTTGACGAGCTGGGCGTCGTTGCAGAGCAGGCCCGCACGCAGCAGCTCGGTGAGCGGCGCGGAGTCGACCACCTCGCCATCCGATCGGAATCGCCCAAACGGCTCGTAGCCGGCGCCCTCGACGCTGTACTCGCGTTCCGGCGTCCAGACCCGCTGCACGGTCATCTGGTTCTCGGTGAGCGTGCCGGTCTTGTCCGTGCAGATGACCGTCGTCTCGCCGAGCGTCTCCACCGCCGACAGGCGCCGCACGAGCCCGTTGCGCTTGGCCATCCGCTGCGACGCCATCGCCAGCGACAACGTCACGGTGGGCAGCAGCCCGTTCGGGACGAGCGCGACCGTGACGCCGATCGCGAACACGAAGCGGTCCTGCACGTCCATGCTGTGCGTGAGCCCGCTGACGAGGAAGAAGACGCTGCCGATCGTGACCGCCAGCGCCGCGACGATGTACACCACGCGGTCGATCTCGTGTTCGAGCGGGCTCCGCACGCGTTCAGTGCGCTGCGACAGGGCCGCGATGCGACCGAAGCGGGTCTGCATGCCCGTGGCGGTCACGACCGCCTCGGCGGCCCCGCCGGTCACGTAGGTGCCGGCGAAGACCTGCCGCTCCGGCGCGAGCGGCCTGGACTCGCCGGTGAGCGCCGACTCGTCGACCCGCAGATCCGTCGCGGTCGACAAGTCGGCGTCCGCGGCCACGCGATCGCCCGGCGCCAGCAGCAGCACGTCGCCGGGCACCACGTCCTCGCTGGCGATGTCCGCCGCCGCGCCGTCGCGCCGGACGCGAACGCGCTGGGGCAGCATCTGGCGCAGCGCCGCGACCGCCCGCTCCGCGCGGTAGGTCTCGAAGAACGAGAACAGGGCGTTGACGACGACCACCAGCGCGATCGCGGCCGAGAGCTCCGGCATCTCGCCCAGCAGCGCGAGGCCGGCGCACGCCCACAACAGCAGCGCGAGGGGCTGGACGAAGTTGGCCGCGAGCTGACGGGCGGGCGACGGGCCCTTCGCCTCCGCAATCGCGTTCGGCCCGACCTCCGCCAGCCCGCGCTCCGCCTCGGCGGTGGACAGGCCGGCCGCGCGTGCAGCCGGCCGCTCGGTGGCGGTCGTAGACATCGCCGCGCAGCCTGAGCCACGGGCGGGTGAGCGGTCATCACGCGTTCTGCGTGATCAGCGCACCGGTGGCTCGCTACGAGGCGGGATCGGGAGAGGACCAGCTCAGCCGCACCTCGACGTCGATCCTGCCGCCCTTCGGCGTGCTTCTGCGGATGAGCAGCACCTCGTCGGCGACCGGAACGCTGACCTGCTCGCCCCCGTGACGCAGCTCGAGCGTCTCGCCGACTGTGAGGGCGTAGGCGATGTCGGCCAAACGCTCGGCGGCCGATTGACGCGTGAGGCGTTCCTTGTACTCGAACTCCGTCACGCCATCCGTCTGAGCGTCGAGCGGTGCTGGGCCGCTCACGCGGTCACCTGGTTTGCCGCCGACTCGCGGTGGTTGCGCATGCTGCGTCAGAGCATGCGCAGCCGAAAGGTGAATGGTCATCACTCAATTCATGTGATCCGGCGGCCTGCAGCCGCCCGCCAGCGTTGGGCACCGTCCGCCGGTACCTCGCGGTGAATCACGCAATCCGCGTGATGCCCGCTCACCTACCGGTGAGCGTTACTTGCCTCATGATCGAAGTCGGCGTCGCCACGTTCTCCGGCGTCCACGGGGCAGAGGACGCATTCGCGGACGCGCGCGCCCGCGATCCTGGAGCCGCCTGGATCGACCATGCGGCGTTCGTCGAGGTTCACCGGCACGATCGCATCGCGGTTCGCGGCACGGTCCTCGGCCATTACGTCGACGTGAACGGCCTGGGAGACGTCGTCGGTCCCGACACCGCCGCCGGCGCCATTGTCGGCGCTGCTGCCGGGCTGCCGCTCGGCCCGTCGGGGTTCGCCGTCGGCCTCGTCGGCGGGGGCACCGCCGGGGGCGCCGCCGACGCGCGCCGGGTCACCGGGGTGGAGGGGCCCGCCTTCGACGCGATCCGCGAGCAGGTGCCGGAGGGGTCGTCAGCAGTCGTCGTATTTGCGACGCCGGAGTGCATCCGCGCGATGTACCGCGCCCTCTTCGCAGGGGCCGACACGTTCGTGCGCCACCGACTCAGCACCGCAGCGGAGGCGGAGCTGCGAGCCGCGCTCGCCAACACGCCGGCCGCGGCGCCGCCGAGCTCTTCCGGTTCCTAGGTGCGCCGGTCGCCCGTGCTGCCGTCGCCCGACGACTCGGCGAGGTGGCGTCCGGATCCGCGGCCGCTCGTCGTCCGGACGAGCGGGAGCGCGATCGAGGGCGTCTACGGGCTCATCCTCGCGACGTCGGTGATCGCGGTCTCCTACGCCGCGTCCGACGCTGGGCGGGTCGCCTTGGCCGTCTTCGTCACGGCCGTCGTCTTCTGGCTGGCGCACGTCTACGCGCGCGTCCTTGGCGGCAGCGTGTCGCAGGCGCGAAGGCCGACGCGGACCGAACTCACTCACATGCTGCGCGAGCATTCGTCGCTCGTCGAGGTCGTGCTCCCGCTCGTGCTCGCCCTCGGCCTAGGGGTGATCGGCGTGATCCCCGACCGCGTGGCGCTGGTGGTCGCGACGGTCATCGCACTCCTGGAGTTGACCGCCGCCGGGGGCTATGCGGCGATCACCCGGGGGGCAGGCGCGCGCGGGACCGTCGTTTCGGCCGCGATCGCGCTGCTGCTGGGTCTGCTGGTTGTGCTGCTCAAAGTCCTCGTGCACTGAGCGCTCACGGCGACAGGCCTCGGACGGGCCTGCAAGCACCGCTACGGCAGCCGGAGCTCAGCGGGGCGTCGTCTTCTCGTCGTCGCCGATGAGGAATCGGCGCACGCCCAGGCGCCACAACACGAGCGCAGTCGCGGCGGGGAGCACGAGCGCGAGCAGCCAGAAGGCGATCTGGGTGTCGATGCGATCGACCATCCAGCCGAAGTTCATTCCGAAGAAGCCCGTGATGAACGTGAGCGGCACGAAGATCGTCGCCACGACGCTGACGACATAGGCGCGCTCGTTCAATTGCAGATCCATCAACATCCCCATCGCGTTCGCCGCGGCGTCGATCGAACCCAGCAGGACGTCCAGCTGTTGGTGCAGACGGTCGAAGTAGGGCTCGTCGGACGACTCGAAACCGCGGAGCGCACCCATCTCCACGCCGATCCGCTCCGATACGGCGTGCTCGGCGGTGACCCAGCGGCGCATCGTCGCGAGCCTGGCGGCCGACTCCGAGAGCATCGCCCTCGTCCCGCGCCAACCCTTGGACGAGGTCTCCGCAAGGGTGTCCAGCCTCAGCTCGACCTCCTGCAGCGCGTCGAACATGCTCGCGACCATCGCGTCGAGCACTGAGTAGACGACGTATCCCTTCGCCCGTTGTTCTGGCAGGTCCGCAGCCAGCGCAGCGGGCAGCGAGAGCGGCTCCTGGTGAAGCGTCAGCAGGTATTCGCCCGTGACCACGACTGAGAGCGCGAGCGGTCGGAAGCGGAGCGCCGTCCGGTCGGCCGTCGGCTCAGACTCGACATAGCTGCACACCGCGAAGGCGACGGCCTGCCCGTCGGCGTGCAACCTCCGCGAGACGGCGACCTCGGCGGAATCCGGCAGAGCCTGAACGGCGCCATCCGGAACCGCCAGCGCCTCGAACACGTCATCCCGGCTCGTCTCGCTGAGCGCGACGTCGAGCCAGAAGAAACGACCTTGCCTGCGCAACGCGGCGACGCGCTCTCGCTGCTCGGCGTCAAACCCGTAGAGAACGTCGCTCACGGGCGATCACGTCGCGAGGGCGGTCGCGGTCCTCGCTGTGACCTCGTGACCCTGTCGGCTCATGCTCGTCCCAGGATCCGCAGCGGCGTGGTGAGCGGTCATCACACGCTCTGTGTGATCAGCGGCCGAATCACGCAGACTGAGTGACGACTGCTCACCCGCTTGGGCCGCACAGTGGAATCCCCATCGAGGAGGTTCACATGAGCACCAAGACGGACAATCGGCTCGACGAGATGCGCCGGCGCATCGGCGAGCTGGAGGAGAAGGCGCAGGCGGCCGGTGACAAGGCAAAGCAGTCGATCGAGGGCCAGGTCCAGGCGCTACGGGAGCACGAGGCCGCCGCGAGGGCCGCCGCACGCGAGGCGCACGAGGCGAGGATGGAGAACGTCGCCGCGCACGCGGACGCCGCCGAAGCGAAGCTCCAGCAGGCCGACGCCGCGGCTGACGCCAAGGTCGAGCAGCTCCAGACCAGGTTGAAGTCCGCCGAGCACGCGCTCGCCGCGGAGCTCGCGGAGGACCGGCAGACGTTCTCCGATGCGATGCAGGGGTACCTGGACGACTTCAAGCGGCTCGCGGCGGAGCTGCACGAGAAGGCGAAGACCATGTCCGGGACCGCCCGCGAGCAGGCGGAGGCGGCGATCAGCGACATCCGGCGGCGCCGGGACGCCGTGGCCGAGCAGCTCGCGCAGGTCAGCGCGGCGTCGGGCGAGCGCTGGCGCGAGAGCAAGGCGTCGGTCGCCGCGGCGCGCGCAGAGCTCGAGCGAAAGGCCGACGAAGCGATGAAGAAGCTTCGGTAGCCGGCACTGGTTCCGTCGGCGCGCGATGTCGTGATGCAAGGGCCGGTGATGCTCTGCTACGACGGCTCGGATCACGCGGTCCGGGCCATCGAGCGCGCCGCCACGCTGCTGCGTCCTCGCGACGCGGTTGTCCTTCACGTGCCACAGAGGCTGGACGAGGGCGAGGTCGCTGCGTCTGGCCGACAGGTGGCGCTCGACGCGGGCTTCGACCGCGTCGAGGCTGTCGAGGGCGGCCACGGACCAGTCGCCACGGTCGTCCTCCGGGAAGCGCACAGGTGCGGCGCGGCGGTGATCGTCGTCGGGCAGCACGGCCGTTCCCCGGCACCGCCCGGGCCGCTCGGGAGCGTGTCCGGCGCCTTGGTCGATCGCTCCGACATCTCGATCCTCGTCGCGCGCCCCGGCGCCTCGTCGACCGACGCGACCGAGCCGATCTTCGCGTGCTACGACGGTTCGCGCATCGCGCGCGAGGCCATCGCCGCAGCGGCGGAGCTGCTCGCCGGGCGAGCGGCGATCGTCGCCGCCTTCCTGCCTGCCGTCGACGACGGCGCCGTGCTTCGCTCGACACTGCCGTGGCCGGTCGCCGACGAGATGCAGGAGCGGCTTGCCCGGCTGGACCGCGAGGAGGCCGAGGCCCCCTTCGAACGAGCGGCCGAGGGGGCTCGCGCCGCGGCGGAGGCCGGGTTCGCCCCGCGACCGCTGGGCATTCGCGGCGTGAACGCCTCGAGCGACGAGGAAGAGGAGCCGTGGATCCGCCTGGTACGGGCCGCCGCGAGCGAAGAGGCGGCCTGCATCGTCGTCGGGCACCGAGCGTCCGTGAAGCCGCTCGGCAGCACGGCGCATGGCCTCGTCCTCCATGCGGATCGCTCGGTGCTGGTGACGCCGGGACGATGAGCGCGCGGGCGGACCTAGTGGTCAACGGCGCGCCGCTTGCGCTCCGCGACGGGTCGCGGGTGCGCGTTCGCCAGGGTCGCTCGTCCGACGGCGAGCTACTGCTGCGCGGCTTTCAGCGCCTCAGCCCGGAGTCGCGGTATCGGCGATTCCTCGCGCCGATGCCGGCGCTGTCCGAGGCGGCGGTCCGCCGGCTCACGGATATCGATCATCACGACCACGAAGCCATGGTGGCGCTCGACGAGCAGGGCGCCGAGGCGCTCGGCGTCGCGCACTACGTGCGCGATCCCGAGCGGCCGGAGGCGGCCGAGGTCGCCGTCACCGTGATCGACGACTGGCAGGGACGCGGCCTCGGCACGGTGTTGCTGGACGCGATCAGCGCTCGCGCGCGCGAGGAGGGCATCAGCACATTCACCGCGTGGATGCTGGCCCGCAATCAGCAGATGATGGACCTGTTCCGGCGCCTCGGGCCGGTGCGGGTCCTCGATCGAGAAGCCGGCGCCGTGGAGATCGAGGTCGCGATACCCGCCGCCGGGGTCGCTCCCGAGCTCAGGGAGCTGCTTCGCGTCGCGGCAAAGCACGATGTCGCGGTGCCGGTCATGCGTGGCGACGTACGTCAGACGATGCTCTGAAGCAATGCGGCGGTCGCGTATGCCAGGGCCGCGGCCACGCCTCCAACTACGACAGTTTCCAGCGCCGACTGCCACCACGACTGGGCCACGAAGCGCGATTTCATTCCGCCGACGGCGGCGAAGGCGACGGCGGTCATCATGGCGCTCCACGTGAACGCGTCCTCCACCTCTCCGGGCACGACGAGGTCGTAGACGAACACGCTGAGCGGTAGGAACCCGACCGTGAGGAACGCGACCAACGTGGTCAGCGCCGCTCGGAGCTCGTCGCGCTCGGTGCTGCCGTAGCCCAGCTCCTCGCGCATCATGGTGTCCGCCCACAAGTCCGTGTCGGCGGTGATGACCTCGACCACGCGCTCGAGCTCGGCGCCGTCGAACCCCTGCGCGGCGAAGATCTGCCGGATCTCCTCGCGCTCACCCTCGGGCACGAGCCGGATCTGGCGCTCCTCGTCGAGGCGGGCACGCTCGCGCTCCTGGCGCTCGGCGCGGGAGCCGAGGAGGTTGCTGACCGCCATCCTGAATCCGTCGGCGAGGACATTGGCCGCGCCCAGGATGATCACCACCGTCGCACCCAGATCCGCGCCCGCTACGCCGGCCACGACCGCGAAAGTCGTCACCGCCCCGTCGATTGCGCCGTACACGAAGTCGCGGAGGTAGCTCGGCGCGGGAGGCCGGGCGAGTCGCGCCCGCACCGCCGGCGTGGTGTGCTCGTCGTCCAGGGAGTCGGTCACGTGCCGTCGATTGACGCTCCGTCCCGGGTGAGCCGTCGTCACCCAGTCGATGCGATTCCGGCCCAATCACACGGACTGTGTGACGACGACTCACCTGCCTTCGCGCGAGCCTGCCTGCGAGTGATCCGACCAAGGAGCCCAGCCATGCCCGCACTGTTGGCGACGATGCCGCTCGCGGAGTTCGACGCGCTGCGCAGGCAATTCGACCAGGCCTACGAGCGGTGGTTTGACGGCGAGGACCGCGCCTGGGCGCCGGCGATCGACGTCGAGCGGGGTGACAAGGCGCTGACCGTGCGCGCGGACGTGCCGGGCGTCAACCCGGAGAACATCAAGATCGAGGTCGAGGACGGCGTCCTGACGATCTCGGGCGAGCACGAGGAGCGCACGGAGAAGAGCGAGAAGAACTACCTGCGCCGCGAGCGGCGCTACCGGACCTTCTCGCGCTCGATGTCGCTCCCCGCCGGGGTCGACCCGCCGAAGATCAAGGCCAAGACCAAGGACGGCGTCGTCGAGGTGACGGTCCCGCTCCCCGCTGAGCACAAGAAGGAGCCGGTGACGATCACTCCGACCGCCGCCTGATGGTTCTTCGGCGGCGGGACGGCCGGGCGTTCACGGCCTGGCCGGCCCGGCCGCGACCAAAGAGGGGGGACGCAATGCCCACGTCAGACAAGACGAGCGCACCCCGGCCGCCGCGCACCATCGTGTCCTTGGCCCCGGGGCCGCGGCGCACGATCGCGTCGTACGCGAACTACGCGGACGCCGAGAACGCCGTGGACTGGCTGGCAGATCACGGCTTCCCCGTCGAACGCGCCGCGATCGTCGGCACCGGGCTGCGCTCGGTCGAGCAGATCGAGGGGCGCATGAACGCCCGGCACGCGGCGCTCATCGGAGCATGTGCGGGCGTTCTCATCGGAGCGCTGCTCGCGCTGCTCGCCGGCCTCTTCCCGTGGGACTCGGATTCCGCCGAGTTGTTGGCCTATGCGGTGGCCGGCGGAGCGCTGTTCGGCGCGGTCTCCGGCGCGCTCGTCCATGAGGCGCTCAGCGGCGGGCGGCGCGACTTCACGTCATTCACCCGCGTCGAGGCGGATCGTTACGACGTCCAGGTCGACGAGAATGCCTCCGGCGAGGCCAAGCAGCTGCTCGACACCATGCCTGCGGATGCTGCCGGACGCGCTTGATCGGCTCGAGCGGGACGAGTTCACAATCGAGCAGGCACAGCGCGCCGTGGCTCGGCGGCAAAGGCGGTCGCATTCGGCGACGTCGGCCAGCAGCGAGGCCGATCCTGACGGTCACGTGTAGCCGCGGGTCGTCGAGGTCATGCGCGAGCTCGGCATCGACCTCAACGACCGCCGCCCGCAACGACTCACGAGCGAGCTGGCCGAGCAGGCCGACGTCGTGGTCACCATGGGTTGCGGCGACGTCTGCCCGTACATCCCGGGCAAGAGCTACCTCGACTGGAACCTGCCGGATCCCAGGGACCGCCCCGTCGACGAGGTACGCGCCACGCGAGACGAAATCGCGAGGCGAGTCGACGCCCTCATCGCCCAGTTCGCCGGGCACGAGTAGCCGCGCGCGCATCGCGTGAGCGGTCTACCGCCCGCGCTCGGAGCGAGCGCCGAGGCCGCAATGGCTGGTCGAGCGGAGCTGCAATTCGGATTTTCTGGCGATTTTTTGGCGACCCTGCACTCCGTATTTGGCGTGCTAGAGCCAGAGCGAGCTCTACGGAACCGAAGGTCAGAGGTTCGAATCCTCTCGGGCGCGCTACGAACCCAGCGGCAATGTTCCCTGCAAACTGGTGATTTCTCGCACGTCCTGATGTCCTTGCCGGATGGCAACAACGGGGGCAACAGGGCAACAGCGCCGGGCGATGGTGAAGACGTCGCACCCTGGGGTTTATCGCCGCGGGTCGCGCTGGGTCGCGGTGTACCGGATCGACGGCCGTCAGCGCAAGGAGGCGGCGGCCACGTTCGGCGAGGCGCGCGAGATCAAGCTCCGTCGCGCCGCGGAGGCGGCTTGCGATGCTGCCGGGCCGACGCTGCACAGTTACGCGTTGGAGTGGGTCGATCACTACGCTGGGCGTGGCGCCAACGACGTCATCAACGACCGCACGCGTCGTGAGTACCGGCGGCTGCTGGTCAAGTACGCACTCGCCTACTTCGCGCGCGACGAGCGACTGCGCGACATCGACGAGCGGCGCGCTCGCGGCTTCGTCGACTGGCTTTGCCGCCTGACCGACGAGGACGGGCACCGGCTCTGCGACGGGTCGATCCAAAACGTGGTGTTGCCGCTGCAGTCCTGCCTGGGCCACGCGGCGCAAGCCGGGTTGCTCGGTGGTCTGGCGCAGAGCCGGTGATGCTGTTGCCGCGGCGTCGCCGTGGCCGCGGCTACGAGTTCGACGAGCGTCGTTTCCTCACGCACGAGCAACTGGCGGCGCTGCTGGCCGAGGTACCAGACGGGTGGCGGCCCTTCTTCGAGGTGCTGGCCTCGACTGGGCTGCGCGATCTCCGAGGCGATCGCGCTGCGGGTGACGGACGTCGACCTGCACGCCGATCAGCCCCGGATCCAGGTGCGCCGCGCGATCGTCGACGGTGAGCTGACCGGCCCGAAGTCGCGCCACGGCCGTCGCTCGATCCCGATCAGCACTGCGCTCGCCGGCCGACTGCGACCGATCGCCGCGGGTCGCCGCGAGACCGACTTGTTGTTCGTCGGTGCTCAGGGCGCCACCCTGCGCCCGGGCAATCTGCGCTACCGCGTGATGATCCCAGCAGCTGAACGGGCGGGCGTGCCGTGGGCGCGCTTTCACACGCTGCGCCACACGTGCGCGGCGCTGCTGATCGAAGCCGGCGCAAGTGCACTGCGCCTGCAGCGCTGGATGGGCCACCACTCCGCCGCGTTCACGCTCGACACCTACGGGCACCTCATGCAGGACGGGCTCGGCCCGTCGCTGGAGTTGAGCGAAGCGCTGGTCGCACCGGTTCTCCGTTGAGCGTCATCCGGTCGCGTAGCCGAGGCTTGAGTAGGCGCGCTGGCGCTTGGCGTACATGCGGCGCAGGACCGGGACGGCGTGGTCGACGTAGTCGATGATGCGGATCTCGTGCTTGGCGTCGTGGTGGCGGTGCAGGCGACCGGCGTACTGCGTCATCGTGCCTTTCCACGCGATTGGCATCGCGAGCACGAGCGTGTCCAGGCGCGGGTCGTCGAAGCCTTCGCCGATATAGCGGCCGGTCGCGACCACGACGCGCGGCGCGTTGGTGGCGAGGATCTCCTCAGCGCGGCGTCGTGCTCGGACGCCCATCCCGCCGTGCAGCACGACGATGCGGTCGGTCTCGGCCTTGAGCAGTTCTGCGATGGTGTTGAGATGTTCGCGGCGCTCGGTGAGCACGAGCGGATAGCGACCTTCGGCCAGTTCGCCCAGAGCATCGGCTGCGATCCGTCGCGTGCGCACGTCGTCGCCGGCGACCGCGCTGAGGATCTCCTGGATGCCCGGGTCGACGGGCAGCTGCGCTGGATCAAAGCCGCTGTCTCGGGTGATGAGCACGCGTCTGGTCGCGGTCTCGACCTGTTCAGCCCGGGTCAAGGCGTGCCGGATCGGGCCGCATTGCATGGTGATGATCGGGTGGTGTCCGTCGCGGCGCTGCGGGGTCGCGGTCAGTCCGGTGATCGCACGTGCCGAGACATCGCGCAGCAGGCGTTCGACCGAGAAGGCGGGTACGTGGTGGCACTCGTCGACGATGACGTGGCCGTAGCGGGATAGCTCGATGTCCTCGCGGCGGGTGAGCGTCTGGACCATCGCGACGTCGATGCCGCGTGAGCCCGGCCTCTTGGCCGGCGATCCGATCTCATCGGGCGAGATGTCCAGGAACTCGGCAAGGCGGCTGATCCATTGCTCGAGCAGCGGGCGGCGGTGCACGAGCACGAGTGTCGATCGGGCGCGCTTGGCGATGAGCGCGGTTGCCATCACGGTCTTTCCGGCGCCGGGCGGCGCGACGAGCACGCCGGTCTCATGGGCGGCCATTGCGTTGACGGCGGCCCGCTGCGGCCTGGTCAGGGTCCCCGCGAATGTGACCGAGATCGGCTCTCCGTCGCTGCGGGCGTCACGGATGGTCAGGTCGGTGCCCGTTGCTGCGAGTTCATCGACGACGTGGTCGAGACATCCACGCGGCAGAAGCAGGCGCTTGCCGGCGTCCTCGTGGCAGGCGATGACGCGAGGCGTCTTGTGCGTCGACAGCCTCGCGCGTTCGCGCTCGAAGAACTCGGGGTTGGCGAACGCGGCGGTTCGCCGTAGGCGGTCGCGGAGGTCCGGTGCGAGGTCAGCGATCGGGATCTCGACGCGTCCCGTCAGGCAGACCTCGATGGCACCTCCAGTTGCGGCGGTCAACTCGTGCGGGCGCACCCGCGCAGCTGCGCCGGGATGGCCCGACAGGCCCAGGGTTCCGCCGGCGCGTTCGGCTTCAGCGGCGATCTGCGCGGCCTGCTCGCCGTCCAGTCGCTGAACGCCGGAGAGATAGATCCACTGGTCCGGATACGGCTCGAGATCCTCGCCGAGGAAGACCGTGCAGCCGTCGGCGCGCCGGGCGTGCTGCAACGGAAGCGCGATCAGGTTGCCGAACCCGCCGGCCGGCATCGTGTCCTGGTTCGGGAACAACCGATCATATGAGCCCATCGAGATCGATCGGCGGCTCATCGCGCGCGTCAACAGCAACGAGCCGACGACGCGAGCCACGCGGGCGGTCACGCGGCGCGAGAACAGCACCCAGACGTGCGCCCCGCTTCCAGAGCGCGAGCGCTCCACGAGGACCGGGATGCCCATTTCACGCGCGCTGTCGCGCAGTGCTCCAACGTCCTCGCGCCAGCCACTGCCGTCGAGGTCGATGACGACCAGCCAGCACGTTTCGTCGGCCAGCAGCGGATAGATCCCTGCCGTCTGGCGCCCCTCGAGATGACGGCGCGCCTCAGCGTCTGACCAGGCGACGAACCGCCGATGCGCGCAGTCGGCACACTTGACCTTCGGCTTGGCGCACACCCCCGGTCGCCACTCGTTCGAGCAGCGAGGCGCCCACCCGGACCTGCCCGGCGTCGCTGTGCTTTCCCACCGTGTAGCGAAGACGTCGGGTCGCCCCCGGAACAGCGACGTGAACAGCGCGACGCGGCCCTCCGCGGTCGTGATGTTCGGGCCGCCGGTTGCGGCCTCCAGTTCGCCGATCGCCCGGTGCAGCTCGGCCCGTTCGCGATCGAGCTCGATGAGCCGGTCGCGCGCCCGCGTCAGGTCGGTCGTAGTGGCCGTGCTCACGCCAAGATGGTCGCGGAACGCCCGGACCGCATCGGCGACACGGCTCACGCCATTCGCGAAGGCCGTCGACGACAACCTCGATGCGGCGCTCGATCGCGCGACCGAGGTCGGCACGGCCGACGACATCCTGCCGTGAGACGAGTATGCCGGGGCAGTCGCCGGTGTGGGCCGATCGGCGTGATCTCGGGCTCGCGCAGCACCGGAGGATGCCGGTCGGTGCGTCCGGGCTGCACGCAAGCATCCGGGCCATGCCTTGCGAGGACTTGCGGATTCCCGCTGCGCTGCGTGGTCGGGCGCAGCAGATCATCGATGTCACCGACATGGCCTGCCGGGAACATCTCGATGACGAGTACGGCCTGCTCACCAGGCGGCTCGTGGCGCGACTGGCGCGCAAGCGGCCCTCGCCGCTCGTCCGTGGCGACGCGCGGATCTGGGCCGCGGGGGCGATCTACGCCGTCGGCCAGGTCAACTTCCTGTTCGACCGCGCGCAGACTCCACACCTCACCGCCAAGCAGCTCGCCGAGGCGCTCGGCGTCGTGCAGACGACGATGGCCAACAAGGCCGGCATCATCAACCGGACGCTCGGCATCGGGATCTTCGAGCCCGAGTTGACGCGCGCGGAGACGATCGAGCAGCACCCGATGGCGTGGCTGGTTGAGGTCGACGGCTTCATCGTCGACGCGCGCACCCTTCCCGCAGGACTGCAGGACGAAGCCCGCCGGCGCGGGCTGATCCCCGACCTCGAAGCCCGGCGTGCCGCATAGCCACCGCCGCCGAGCTGGACGCGCTCATCGAGGCGTTGACCGTTGACGCATACGGCGACGAGGAGCAGCTCTCCGGCTTCCTTGTCGGCGCTGAGGAGGCGTTCGTCCGTGGGGAACACGCGACGATCGCGGGCACGCCGGTAGAGGTGACCAGCGTCGATTGCGGTCCCGACGCACGCACGGGGTTGACGGCGCGCGTGCTGCGTGAGGGGGAGAAGTTCGAGGTCGCACTCGCCGACCTCAGGTTCGCCCCGGACAGCGAGCTCGGGGTCGTGGTTGCCGCGTACCGGCGCTGGCTGGGCCGATGAGCGCGTCGCGGGAGACGCCCTCCGCTCTGGCTGTGTCGAGCGAGGCCGAGAAGGCTGACGTCCTCGACGAGCTCGTCGCCGTAGACCACGAACTTCAAGATCGTGCCGAACGCGTGGCGCGCTCCCGACTGTGCGACGTCGAGACCGACGGCGTGGCCAGCGCCGTGACCGCAGCGCTGCTCGCGCTCGACCGGGAAGACCTCGCTGCCAACGCCGGACGCACGCGCTATGGATACGTCGAACCGACCGAGGCGGCGTGGTCCCTTCTCGAGGCGGCCGTCGAGCCGCGGCTCGAGGACATCGCGCGGCGGGCGAGCCTCGGTCTCCTCGACGCCGTGCGACGTCTCGGCCTCGGGATCCTTGAGGCGCTCGACCGCATCGACCAACACACGCGCAACGATGACCTCCTGGTTTCCTGGGCTCCCGACTTCGCTGCCGAGACCGCTGATCGCGTCACGCAGGTTCTCGCGGATGCCGGGGTCGATCTAACCGACACAGGGCTGGCGCGTTGAGCCGACCCAAGGGTCGCCCGAGGGTTTCTGGCGCATTCGACGTTCAGTCTTCGCTCTGTAAGAGCCACGGCGACGCCCGTTGGTCGAGATCCCCGCGCGAGCGACCGCGTCACACGACGAGGTAGCGCATCCGCTCGTCACGAACGACAGCGACGAGCAGCTCGTAGATCAGCTTGCCGTAGCCAGAGGCCCGTTCGAGCTTCTCGCTCCGCACGTCCTCGCTGGCGAACTCGTCCAGCAGTGTGTCCTCCGGTCGCTGTACGTCCTGGAGGAACTCCTCGTAGGCGTGCTCGAGTCGCACGACGATCTCCTTCGCGCCGTCGCCGCGATCGCTGAGTCGCGCCAGGCGCTCGCCAGGCGTCATGCGACACAGCTCGAGGACGGTCTCGGCGGTCACGGGACGCGGCTCGGAGCTCAGGTTGGCGATCATCGAGTAGCACGTCGCCATCCGGCTGACCTTCAGCTTGTAGTTCTTCAGGGCGCTTGATGCTTTCTTCCAGCGCAGCTCCTCGCCGGCTAGGTCTTGCAGCTGGCGGCGGTTGTGTTCGTAGTTGAGCGTCAAGGTGCGCCAGAACCGCAGGATGTCGTTGACCAGAAAGCCGGGGACGAAGTCTCCAGCGTGGTCGGCGAAGTCGCGGTAGTAGAAGCCGACGATGCGTTCAAGAAGAGAGGCGTAGAGCTCGGCGTCGTACACGGGCTGGCTCTCGAGGAGCAGCAGCATCCGCGCGGTGAAGGCGTTCGTGGAGTCGTCGTCCGGGCTGCCGAGCACCTGCTCCATCTCGCGGACGTACAGCACCTCCAGGTACCGGCCGTCACCGGAGAACGGCGGGAACCCCATCGCCTCGGTCGCGTCGACGAGGCACGCCGCGAGGCGCGTGAACGTGATCCACGGGAAGCGGTCGGCGTCATCGTCGCCGTCGTACAGGAAGAACAGGTCGACGTCGGATCCGCTCCACCCTTCAAGCCGACCGTACGAGCCGGTCGCGTAGACGCAGATCGGCTGGCCGGCAAGCAGCGGACGTACCGGATCAAGACGCTCGCCGAGCGTGGCGAGACGGTCAAGCGAGTACTCTCGTCTGGTCGCCATGAGGCGACCAGCATACGGTCGGACTCGGAGGCCGAACGACCACGAAGACGTCCGACGCGCAGCAGAACATGGCAACGATGAGCACCACGCAACCGGACCTCTATATCTCCGCAGACGTCGAGACCGATGGCCCCATTCCAGGGCCGTACTCGATGCTCTCGTTCGGTCTGGCCGTGGTCGGCTCCTACGACGGCCACCACTTCGAGCGACGCCAGGCCGGCGACGAGACGTTCTATCGCGAGCTGCGTCCGATCTCCGAGCGATTCCAGGACGAGGCGCTTGCCGTCAACGGCCTCGACCGCGACGAGCTCCTCCAGCACGGCATGGCCCCAGAGCAGGCGATGGAGGAGGCGGCCCGATGGGTTCGCGAGCAGGCAGGTGACCACAAGGCCGTGCTCGTGGCCTACCCCGTCGCCTTCGACTGGTCGTTTCTGTACTGGTACTTTGAGCGCTTCGCCGCCAGCGGATCGCCGTTCGGCTTCTCGTCGTGCCTCGACATCCGCACGCTCTACCAGGCAGCGGCCGGCACGGTGCACGCCGAGTCCGGGCAGAGCGCGATGCCGGCATCGCTGCTGCCGGTGTCGCCGCACACCCATAACGCACTTGACGACGCCATCGAGCAAGGCGAGCTGTTTGCCAACGTGTTCGAGTGGGTCGCCCGGCGACGGCACGCCGTAGTGCACGCCCCGCGCAGCGTCGCCTCGCAGGCCCCGGCCTGGCTCGCCAGCCGAGTCGGCAGCGCAAGCTGAGCCGCGCAGTCGGCCGAGCTCTGGCGCCCCAACGCCGCCGCCGCGCATCGCCGGCGCGAATTTCTGGCGAGTTATTGGCGAGTTGAGCGCGCCGATTTGGCTCTGCAAGCCAAAAATAGGACACCCGCTGTCGGTCTACGGAACCGAAGGTCAGAGGTTCGAATCCTCTCGGGCGCGCTTGAGGTCCCTTGGTGAATGCTGGGTTCCCGTGGTTTTGACCTTCGGTCTCCAGACCGAAGGTCAAGCGCTGGCGTCCGCGAATTCACGCGGTCTGCCCAGCCCGGTTTGATTTTCTGGCGACATTTTGGCGACCCACGGGTCGGCGAGCGCGACGTCCGCGGCGACTGCTGTGCGGCGGCTGCTCGCGGGTGGCGCCGCGAGCAGCCGCCTTCTGCCGTCAGTGCGCCGGGCGCAGGTAGCGACGGGCGGCCAGCCGCCCGATCCGCCGGCCGTGATGGATCCCTTCCCGTACGGCCTTGCGGAAGTGGAAGCCGACGAGGATCCGCGACAGGCCGTTCTCCTTCGCCGCCTCGGTGAAGGTCGCATATGAACGTGACACCGGCGCCGCGTCGTCGCAGGTGCTCCCGACCGGCAGTGTGAGGCTGCACGTGCGGAACGCGATGCGGTCGGTCCCGAAGAACCGGTCGAACACGGCGGCGGCGGCTGCGCCCTCGACCGCGTGGGCGGAGTCGTAGTCCGGGATCGGCGGTGTTGTGACAAGCGGCGTCCACGTGGGATCGGCGCGCGTGTCCGGATTGCCGTCGGAGTCCGCGGCGCGGATCGCCGAGACGGGCCGCCAGTAGCGGTAGTGGTACTTCGTGTCGAACGAGCCTACGTAGCCGTCGGCCAGCGCCATGTCGAGCAGCGCGAACAGCCGCGCGCTCTGCCACGGATCGAGGCGCCGGCTCGCGGAGAGCGTGCGTGCGATGCGGTTCCATTGCAGCGGTGAGCTTTCGAGCCAGAACAGCGCGATCTCGGTCTGCTCGGAAGTGCGCGCGCTCGTGGTGGTGATGCCGTCGCCCCCGAGTGCCTTGACCTCGTTGAGATCGGAGGCGTACTCAGGTGAGTCGAGCGCGTATGGCGGGCCGGGCCGGAACTGCGAGGCGTCGTCGAGCACGAACGGTGTGACCTGCGCCCAGCCCGGGGCGAACGCGAACGGGCGGTCGGGCGTGAAGATCCACTCGCCCGGTGCGGTGCCTTGCGTGTAGCCGAAGTCCAACAGCGTCGTGCCGGCGCCATCGCCGGACCTCCGCGCCAGGACGGCCGTGGCGGCGGCGCGGCCGACGGCCAGGCCGCGCTCCTTCCGTGGGCCGTCCGGGATGGCGTCCAGCGCGGCAGCGTAGTCGGACTCGACGCTCGCGACGCCGGCGTCGATGCACGCCTGCGAGAACGGCGCCTGGAGCTGGCCGAGCACGGGCACGAGCACATCTCGCGCGGCGGCGGCGACGGCGGCGTCCGGCGACGTGCCACGCCGCACGTGAGCGTCGTACGCGTAGGGTTCCGAGCGACGATCGATTGCGTTGAGGGCGTCATGGATCGCCAGGTGAGACATCGCGTACATCCGCGATTCGCTGAGTGGGTTGTCAGCCGGCGCGATGCAGGCAGCGAGCGCCGCGTTTCCCGCGTGCGCGTTCCATGCGGTGACGGCGTTCGGCCTCGAGTGTGAACTCGCGCTCGCGGGCGCGACCATCACGGCCGCTGTCGCGAGAGAGATCGTCAAGAGACGCACAAAGGGCACAGCGGCCTCCAATCGAGCTTGCGGATCGGCCAGGGACGCGGGGCCTCCCCGGCCGCGTTGACACGGATCTGAAGCGCACGCGCCGGCGATCAGCCGCCGGCGCAGGGCTTGGCGACGGAACGTCACGAATGCGCCGCCGTGCGACGGCGCGAGGGCACCGAGCTCAGCATGTGCGCGCCACCGAAGCCGACGAGCACGAGTGCGAGCATCCCGGCGGCGCCGATGCCGGCGTCGCCCCAGTCCAGCCCCTCGTCGACCTGCACACGGACGACCTTGACGCGCTCGGGCTCGGCCGGGACGGTGGTGGACGTAGCCGCCGACGTCGATCGGCATCGCGAGCGCGGCCGGAGCGGTGCCCGCAGCAAGGCGCGTCGCGAGGTGGCGAGCGGCGGGCGGCGATGGGTGCGATTGCGCATGAGCGCTCTCCTGGTTTCCGCCGGTCGCCCCGTGCGACCGGATCGCCAACGACCGTCCAGCAGCGCGGCTTCGGAGCGGTAGGAGCCGGTTGTAAGCCGGTAAAGGCGCCGGTAGCGTCGGCGTTGAGGCGTGGTGAAATGCTGGAGTTCCGGATCCTCGGTCCACTGCAGGTCTTCGACGACGATCGGACGGTCGAACTCGGAGGAGCGCGTCAGCGTGCGGTGCTCGCGATCCTGCTGCTGCACCGCGGCGAAACCCTCTCCGTCGATCGCATCGCCGACCTCGTGTGGGGCGAGCGCCCGCCCGCCACCGCGGTCAAGACGGTGCAGGTCTATGTGTCGCACCTCCGCAGGGCGCTGGTCGAGGACGTGCTGGTGAGCTCGAGAGGCGGATACGCCTTGGAGGTGGACCCCGAGCGCATCGATGCGCTTCGCTTCGAGCGGCTCGTGGAGGAAGGCCGTGACGCGCTCGCCGCCGACGCGCCCGAGCGCGCTGCGGAGCTCCTCAGAGCGGGACTGGCACTGTGGCGCGGTCCGCCGCTCGCCGACCTCGCCTACGAGGCGTTCGCGCAGGATGCGGCTGCGCGGCTCGAGGAGCGGCGTCTCGAAGCGCTCGAGGCGCGCATCGAAGCCGATCTTCGTCTCGGCTGTCACGCCGAGCTGACGGCGGAGCTCGAAGGGCTCGTCCGCGAACACCCGCTCCGCGAGCGCCTACGCGCCCAGCACATGCTCGCGCTCTACCGGTCGGGCCGCCAGGCGGAGGCACTCGAGAGCATTCGCGACGCGCGGCGCTCGCTGATCGAGGAGCTGGGGCTCGAGCCGGGGAGGGAGTTGCGCGAGCTCGAGCAGGCGGTGATCGCCCAGGACCGCGCTCGAGGTGCGCGCCCAAGGACGGCGACGCATTGGTCGACGCGGTCGGTAATCGCGGTGCCGAGCTCGCCACGGCGGCGGTGCACGCGGCTGGCGCGAGCCGGTCGGGCACCGACGCGCCGGCTCGCCGACTCCGTCGCCGTGATCGACCCCGAGAGCGGCCTCGTCGTCGCAGACGTGCCGGTGGGAGTCCGGCCGGAGACGCTCGCCGCCGACGCCCGCTCCGTCTGGGTGGCCAACGTCGCCGACGGCACCGTGATGCAGATCGACATGTGCAAGCGGGTCTCGCGCGATCCGCGGAGTTCGTGGTCAAGCTCTCGCTCGGAGACGTCTCGGCCTGTATCGCCGCCCGGCGCGGCGTGGTCTGCGCGTGGACGCCGATCTCGGGGCGGTGGCGGACTCGGTGCCCCTGCCCACGTCGACGACGACCGGGCTCCAGTCGGGTACCCGGCGCGCGGCGGTGCTGGACGGCGGTTCGCTGTGGGTGGCGAGCACGCAGCTCGCCGCCGTCCTGAGGGTCAATGCCCGGACGAAGCGCGTGACCGGCCACATCGACGTCGGCAACGACCCCGCCGGATTGGCGGTCGCGGACGGGGCCGTCTGGGTTGCCGACAGCACCGACAACACCGTGCACCGCATCGCGGCGCCGACCGGCGCGGTCACGGACACGATCCCGCTCGGCAACGGCCCCGGACCCATCGCCGCCGGCGAAGGCGCCGTCTGGGTCGCGAACAGCCGCGACGACACGGTGTCGCGGATCGATCCCGCCACCCGCTCGCCCGAAGCCCAGATCCCGGTCGGCCGCCTGCCGTCCGGCATTGCGGTGGGCGGCGGGTCCGTGTGGGTGGCGAACAGCCTCTCTGGGTCCGTCTCGCGGATCGACCCGCGCACGAACCGCGTCACGGAGACGATCGACCTCGGCGGGTCTCCGCACTCGCTCGCGTTCGCCGGCGGCCACCTGTGGGTCAGCGTCCAGGAGGCGCCGCAGCGTCAGGCGCCGGCAGGAGGGCCTTCGGTGTTGCGCCTGCTGTCCGAGCAGGACCCCGTCACGGCCAACCCGGTCGGCCTCGGCAACGTCCAGCTGGTGCATGCGACGTGCGGCCGGCTCATGACCTACGCGGGCGGCGCCGGCTCGGCGCTCGTGCCGGACCTCGCCACGGCGCCGCCCGACGTGTCGGCCAACGGGCGCGTGTACACGTTCCACGTCCGAGACGGCTTCCGGTTCTCGCCGCCCTCGGGCCAACCGGTCACTGCCGCCGCCTTCGAGCGCGCACTCGAGCGGGACGCCGGTCCATTGCTAGGCGACATCGCGGGCATCGCGGGATATCATGGCCGGGCGGACCCGCAGGATCGCCGGCGTCTCAGCGCGCGGAGACCGGCTCACGATCAGGCTGACGCGCCCGTCGCCCACGCTGCCCGCCCGTCTGGCGGGGGCGTGGTCCCTCTGCGCCGTACCGCCGGACACGCCGGCACTCCCACGAGGTCTCGAGCGCGTCGCGACGGCCGGCCCCTACTACGTCGCCGAGGTGGCGCCGCGCAGGCGGCTGGTGCTGCGCCGCAACCCGGGCTATCGCGGCCCGCGGCCGCAGCGCCTCGAGCAGATCGAGGTCACGATCGGGACCACGCCGGACCGCGCCGTCGCCGCGGTCGAAGCAGGGCGCGCGGACTACCTACCCCTGGTGCCGCCCCGCCTGCAGGCCCGGCTGATCGCGCGCTACGGGCCGGGAAGCGCCGCCGCGTCGTCGGGTCGGCAGCGCTACTTCTCGGGACCGTCGCCGATCTCGTCGGGCTACCTGTTCAATCCCCGCCGGCCGCTGTTCGCTCCGGCCGAGATGCGGCAGGCGGTCAACTACGCGATCGACCGCCGAGCGCTCGCGCAGCATCCGATCCCGGAGTCGCTCGCCGCGCGGCCGACCGACCAGCACATTCCGCCCGGCTGGCCGGGATTCCGCGACTCGGCGATCTACCCGCTCGGCGGGCCTGATCTCGCGACGGCCAGGCGCCTCGCGGGCGACGGCCGGCACCGTGGCGTCTTCTACACCTGCAACCAGCCGGAATGCCTCGAGCAGGCCGAGATCGTGCGCGAGAACCTGGCGGCGATCGGGATCGACCTCGAGATCCGGAAGTTTCCCTTCGGGACCATGTTCGCGCGACTGCAGAACCCCGATGAACCGTTCGACCTCTCGGTCTTCGGCTGGATCGGCGACACCCCGGACCCGTCGGAGTTCATCGACGTCATGTTCCGCCTCAACGCACCTGTTAGCGCGAGGTACCTCGATCGCACGCCGTGGGGGGACCGGATGCGCGCTGCAGCGCGACTCACCGGCGCCCAGCGGATCGAGGCCTACGCCGCCCTGGACCGCGACCTGGCGGCGCAGGCGGCGCCGATCGCGGAGGCGATGAGCTCGGAGCGGACGGACTTCTTCTCCGCACGGATCGGATGCCAGGTCGAGCACCCGCTCTACGGCATCGATCTCGGCGCGCTGTGCGTGCGGAATTAGGCGTCACTCGATCGCGGAGCACCACTCCAGCCTCCGCGCAGGGCGGCCGCGCGCCTCACCTCAGCTCGCGCGGAGCGGTCGCGGTGCCGTGCGCGGACACCGCGTCGCGACGCGCTGTCCGCTGCGGCAGCCACGATGCTGGTCGTGCCGCGAATCAGCGAGTTCTACGGAATCGTGATCGCGATGTACTACCGCGAGCATGGAGTGCCGCACTTCCATGCGACGTACGCCGGCGAGACCGTTGTCATCGCGATCCAGACCGGCGACGTGATCGCCGGGAACGTGCCGGCACGCGCGCTGCGGCTGGTCCAGGAGTGGTCTGCGCTGCATCGCGACGAGCTGCGGCTCAACTGGGCCCGGGCACGGGAGAACGCACCGCTCGTGCGGATCGATCCGCTGCCCTAGCATCATGACTATGGATTTGGCGGCTCATCTGCATCGGATCGTCGAAGTCGAAGTCGTCGGCGAGCATCGGCTACGGCTTGCGTTCGATGACGGTGTCAGCGGTGATCTCGACGCGTCAGCCTGGGACTGGCGCGGGGTGTTTGAGCCGTTGAGCGATCCGGTTTTCTTCGCTCGTGTCGAGCTTGATCGCGAGCTCGGGACGATCAGTTGGCCCAACGGCGCCGACGTCGCCCCGGAGACGCTGCATCTCTGGATCGCGCACGGGCGCGACAACGTCTCCGCGTAGCGGAGTCGAATTTCTGGCGATTATTTGGCGACGCCGGACCATCGATTTGGCTCTTTAGAGCCAAATCTCGCCCAGTCGCGTCGGTCTACGGAACCGAAGGTCAGAGGTTCGAATCCTCTCGGGCGCGCTTGAGGACCCTGGTGAATGCTGGGTTTTCGTGGTTTGACCTTCGGTCTCCAGACCGAAGGTCAGCTTCTTGAGACCTAGGATTCAAGAGGCCTGCACGGCGCGGTTTTGATCTTCTGGCGACTTTATTGGCGACGTCTGCGGCGGCTTGCGGGATCGTCGGGCGCCTGCCTCAGCCGGTGTCGTTGGCGATGAGCCGGCCGGTCGCGCGTGCGGCGGAGTTGAGCGCGTTGTCCCAGGTTGCAAGCAGGATGTCGTCACCAGCGAGGTGAAGGGCGCATGCGAGGTGCACGGCGTCGTAGCCGCGCAGGACGTTTTGGGCGGCGAGGTCGCCTGCGTGGAGGGCGAGTGGTTCGTCGATCGCGATGATGCGCAGCTCGGCGTAGAGCTCCTCGAGCGTGGCGACCGCGCTGATGTGGGCCGATTCGTCGATGCGGCCCGCACGAGTGGCGGCTGCGAGCGCTGCGCGTGCCTCGGTCTAGACGAGCTGGCTGGAGACGAGCAAGTCGGCGCGATCCCATAGCTCAACGGCGAGCTCGGAGCCCGGTTCGTCGAAGATCAGCTTGATCAGCGCCGACGTATCGAAGTAGACGATCAGCGCCGTTGGTCTGCAACGAGGTCGGACACGGGCTTGGCGGCCTTGAGCCGTGCTCGTCGTGCGCGAGGGCTACGAGGCGCGGTCGGTTCGCGAACCAGGCCGCGGGCGCGCAGATCTGCCAGCGGGTCGATCTCCTCGATGGGAACCAGGCGCGCGACGCGACGGCCACGCATCGTCACGACGACCTCGGCGCCGTCTTGGACGTGCTGGACGTAGCGGCTGAGGCGGTCGTGCAGCTCGCGGACGCCAACCTCGCTCTTCAGCGGCTCGCGATGTGGCGTCATGAACGCCGATTGTACGCGCTACATCGACGCTGTCACGGATACGGCGAGCGCGCCGATGAGGCCATCGAAGACTGCTGGATCGCCGTTGAGCGGGAGCGCGATCCGTGTCCGTCAAGCGTCGTAGTCCTCGATCCGTCCTGGGAGTCGCTCGCCATGCTTCAGCTCCACTCCGGAAGCAGCAGGGAAAAGTTAGGGTCAGTGCAGCTTCCTCGCAACGTAGCTTGAGGGATCGTGATGGGACATCTAGCCGGCAGCGCCAGCGCCGAGATCGACGCGCCGCTCGACGAGGTCTGGGCGGTGCTCGAGGACGTGATCGCGGCACCGGACTGGCAGGGCGGCCTTGACAAGGTGACCGCGCTCGAGCGTGACGCAGACGGCCGGCCGACGCTCGTCGACAGTGAGAGCGATATCAAGGTCAGGCGGGTCAAGTCGCGCGTCCGCATCCGGTACGAGGGGCCGACGCGCCTTTCGTGGACGCAGGAGGAAGGCGACATGAAGTCGGTCGAGGCTGTCTGGGAGCTCGAGGACCTCGGCAACGAGCGCACGCGCGTGAGCTACACGCTCGACGCGGATCCCGGCCGGGTGCTGGGACTGGTCATCCGCGGGCCGGTGCTGGCGGCGACGCGAGCGATCTTCGTCAACGGACGCCCCAGTGAGCTCGCGCGGCGTGTCGAAGGCGGCTGAGCGCCTCTGCCGCTACCGTGCCGCCCCTGTGGCGTTCGCCATGGCCTTCAGCTCGAGCAGGGAGGTGAGTAGCCCGTCTCTGAGCACGTCGAGGTCGGGCACGGTGCCGCGATCGGCGCACAACCCGAACGTCATCCCGCCGGCGTAGGAGACGACGGCGATCCCGACCGCGTGCTCAGCCGCGAGCGGCACGATCGGCACGATGTCGACCATCGGCGCGCCGAGCGCATACAGGCGACGCGCTGAGCCGGGGACATTGGTGATCGTGACGTTGAACAGTCGCTTCGCAAACAGCGAGCGCGCGAGGCCCGCGTGCAGCGCCGGCGGCGCGAGCCCGGCCAGCCCGGTCACCGCGTCGGCCGCGAGCGCCTGCCCGCCGGCCTTGCGTTTCTCGGCCGCGGCGCGCACGAGCTCGTAGCGGCGCAGCGGGTCGGGCTCGGCCACGGGAAGCTCGACGAACAGCGAGGAGACCTTGTTGCCGAGCTCGCCGTGGTCTCCCTCGCGGCGAATATTCACCGGCACCATCGCGCGCAGGCCCTGGTGCGGCGGGTCTTCGCCGCGAGCGAGCAGCAGTGCGCGCAGCGCGCCGGTGGCGGCACAAAGCACGACGTCGTTGACCTTGCCGCCAAGCGCCGAACGGATCTGCTGCACCTCCTCGAGCCCGACGTGGACGGTCGCGAGTCGTCGTGTCGCGCCGATCGGCACGTTCAGGCTCGAGTGCGGCGCAGCGATCAGCTCGTCACGGACGAGCAGGTCGATCACGGCCCGCGAGCGCTCCAATGCCTCCCGCGGATGCATCAGGGCATGCGCGCCGGCGCGAGCGGCCGCGAGGCCCGCGTCGGCCGACTGGCGAACAGCCTCGGGTGGATGCGGAAGCCGTGCGTGCGCGGCGACGGAAGCCGACACGCGCGCGCCGTCGGGCGCTGCCGGCTCGCGCAGCCCGGGGTCTGCGTCGAGCAGCAGGTCGACGATGTCGACCGAGCCGACGCCGTCGACAAGGCAGTGGTGGGTCTTCCACACCAGCGCCCAGCGGCCGTCCGCCAGACCGTCGAGCAGCGCCATCTCCCACAGCGGACGGTTGCGGTCCAGGCGGTGCGAGTAGAAGTCGGAGATCCAGTCCAGGAACTCGGGCTCGCCACCCGGCGACGGGAGCGTCGCGTGACGGACGTGCGCTTCCATCTTGAAGCGCTGATCGCGCTCCCAGGAGGGCCAGGAAAGCCCTCCGGTGCGAGGCACGGCGAGCTTCTGCCGATAGCGCGGCAACCTGTCCAGGCGGTGTTCGAGGTGCTCGCGCACCTCCCCGATCGCCGGCGTCCCGTCGCCGGGCAGCGGGTCGAACACGAGCGCCCCGCCGATGTGCATCAGCGCGCTGTCATCGGCCTGCTCGAGCTCCAGGAACGTAGCGTCGAGCGCCGTTAGCTGGTCGCTGGGCATGCCGGCTCCTCAGGTAGCTTCAGGTTCACGCTACGCGCGGCACCGCCGCGTGCGGCGACGTCAAGACTCTCGACAGCCATGCCGGCCGGGGACGTGTTCGATTTGGATTCCGAGTCCGCCGATCGCGGACGCTAGGCCCTGGTAGTGCCCGATCAGCAGGCACAGCTCGATGGCCTCGCGCTCGCGGAGAGTCGTCTGGACGGCGGTCCAGGTCGCGTCCGTGAGCTCGCGCCCGGCGATCAGCTCGTCGCTGACAGCCAGCAGCGTCCGCTGACGCTGTGTGAAGCCGGCGGCGGGACGACCGTCGGCCACGTCCGCGACCTCGTCCGGCGATAGGCCCACGCGGAGGGCGATCGGCACGTGGTGGTGCCACTCGTACGCTGAGCGACACCGCCACGCGACCCGCAGGATCACCAGCTCGGTGTCGCGTCGCGGCAGCTGACCGAACGGCATCAGGTGCCCCGAGTAGCGCAGCCAGGCGCGGAACAGGCGCGGGTGTTGGCCGAGCGTCGTGAAGATGTTCGGCGGGCCGCTGTCGGTGGCGTGCCCCGCGACCTCGGCCACGATCCTCGCCAGCGGTCGTAGCTGACGCGGGCTGGCTGGAGCAACGCGGGGCTCACCGCCCTCCGCGGGCGGGAGCAACGCTTGCAGCCTGGCAACCTCCGCGCCTCGAATGCGCTGGCGGCTCATGCCCGGTAGAGCGCGACGGCGACCGTGATCCCCGCGCCCGCGGAGACGAACAGCGCCGTGCGCGACGACGCGAGTCGCGCGGACTCGAGCGCCACGGCGGGGGCCGCCGTGTGCGCGCCGGCGAGGCCGTCCGCAAGGGGCGCGACCCGCTCGGCGGACACGCCGAGGCGCGTGGCCAAGCCGTCGCCGAAGCCCGGGACCGACGCCGTGGCGACGAGCAGGTCGACCTCGCTGAGGTCAAGCCCCTGCGCCGTCGCGAATTCGCGGACGGTCGACTCGGCGCACTCAAGCGCCCGGGCGGCGTAGGACTCGGCGATCTCGACGGTGAGGATGTTCCGGCCGTGGCGCGCGAGCCCACGCCGGGCGTCCTCCTGCCAGTCCACGTAGCTGTTGAACAGCGCCGCGAACTCGGGGAACGTGGCGAACTGGAACGCCGTGAAGCCCGCGCAAGAGTCGTCCGCGCTCAATAGGACCGCACCGCCGACCGCGGGGAAGCCGAAGCCCTCGGAGACCCCCGCTTCCGGGTCCGTGTCGCTCGCGACCACCATCCCGAGCTCGACTGTTCCCGATGCGAGCATGCCGTCGACGAGGTGAATACCGGTCAGCAGGCCGCAGCCCCCGTTGGAGACGTCGAACGAGAACGTTCCGTGACCCGCGCCCGGCGGGTGGACCGGGTTCGCGCCGATGTCTTCCTGGATCAGGGACGCCAACGCCGGCTCGTTCATGGCCTTGTCGTGGTACACGCCCGCGTTGACCAGCAGGTCCAGCTCGTCCGCGGTCCGGTTCGCGCGCTCCAGACACGAGCGGGCGGCGGCGTCGGCGAGCTTCAGCGCCCCCTGACCGAACGGCCTGTGGTGAGCCGTCGCGATAGCGCTCGCGTCAATGATCGTGCCCATAGTGCCCCACCAGCTGATCGATCTTGAAGATGACGATTCCCACCTCGAGGCCCGAAGCAAGAGCAAGAAGCAAGACCCTGTCCTCCCCGTTGAAGCGGCCCTCTCTGAGGTACTTCCGCAAGGCGACGAAATGCGACGTCGACGCCGTGTTGCCGAACTCGTCGACGGTCACGACCCAATGCTTCGGTGCCACGCCCCAGCGTGTGGAGAGGTCCTTCATCCCCTTCTTGATCGCCCGGGCGGAGGTCTGGTGCGGGATCAGATAGTCGATCTCGTCGAGCTCGAGCCCGGCCTGGTCGAGCACCTCGCGCAGCAGCGACGGCGTGGCCTCGATCGCGACCTTGTGGATCGCCCGTGCATCCGTGTACATGGTGGACCCGGGACCGATCTTCGCCGGAAACGCCATACACAGGCGGCTGTGCGCGGACAACGTCGTGAACCCAGCCACCTCGATACCGGGAGCTCCCTCGGGCGCCCGCTCGAGGATGGCCGCGGCGCCCGCGTCGCCGAGCGTCAGCGAGGCGAGCTGCTTGCTCATCACCGTGCGGACCTGACGTGCGGCATTGGCACCCAGATGCGAGATGTACTCGCCGCTGACGACCATGCCGCGCCGGATCCGGCCTTGTCGGATCAGGTCGTTGAGAATGAATACCCCCGTCAGCATCCCCGCGCAGGCGTTCGAGAGGTCGAAGCTCATCGCGCGCCGGGCGCCGATCGCTTCCTTGAGCGACACGCTCACGGGCGGCTCGAGTTGCATCCGCAGACCCCCCCCGACGTGGCGGGTGATGCTCGACACGATCAGCATGTCGAGGTCCTCCGCAGCGCAGTCCGCGTGCGCCAGGGCGTCGCGCGCCGCACCGAGCGCAAGCGTGAAGGAATCCTCGCCCTCGCCAACGACATGGTGCTCATGGATGCCCGTCAGCCGCTCAAGCTCAATGTGCGTGCGGTGCTTGGTGCTCGCCATGAGCTCATCGGTGGACACCCGCCGCTCGGGAACCGAGGCGCCGATCGCGGCGAAACGGCTCGTGTACGACCCGTCGCTTGACGGGCTGTCGGCGCCGCCCTCCAACGCCATCCAGTGCTCGCCGCCGTTGACCGACGCGCCGCTGTTCTCCATGCACCCATCTTCATCAACCGCGCGAACCCTGCAACCGTGGTAACTACCCCGCCGGTACCCGCAGGCGCTGCGTATACGAGCGCTGATCTCCACGCCCAGGCTCGATGAGATCGGAAGGGCCTTGGCCGTCGGCACCAAGCCTGCGCGGTCAATCGCGGACGCGCACCTCGGCAGCCCAGCAGCTCGCAACCGCGAAGTGCGGGGACGATCCCAGCTCGTGCCGCTCGAAGGAGCCGAAGGCACGGCCGAAACGCGGGCGTCCGACCCTGCTCATCGCTCATGACGGGCGTTCTGGGAGAATGCAGGCTGGGCAGGCCGTGCTGCGCGATGGGCGAGTTGAGCCCGGGCTTTTCAGTTGCCGCTCCTGCGACTTGCCGGGTTACGCCGTGAGCGCGGATCCGTCGATGTCGTTTGCCCACCGGTTCTCGCTTCGTCGCCGACAGCGGGGAGGGCGAGGTGAGAGCGGTAGCGCTGGATGTTCACCGCGATCTCTGCAAGGCGGCGGTCGTGGCGGACGGTCAGCTGCGCTCGGCTGGCCGTGAGGTGGTCCGCGGCCGGATAGCGTCCTCGCCGGCGGCGATCGCGCGCTCGGCGAGCAGCTCGCGACCTCGATCCGTTCGCGCGATGAGGCCGCGCTGGCGGCCTGCCGGCCCAGCCGCCCCGACCATGCCGAATACCTCGCACTCAAGGGCCGAGGACTCAGCCACACCCGCGCGTCGCTCACGATCGCCCGCAAGCTCGCGCGCCGCTCCTACCACGTCCTGCGCGAGCTCGGCCCCACCGCGCTGGAGCCTGTCGCGACCACCTGACCCGAGTCCACGTCACCGACCCGAACCAGGTCGCGGACCCAGATAAAGCCGGGCATCCACGGAGCCGATCTGAACACGCCAAACAACCAGTCGCCACCCCGACGCTTGACGCGACCAAGTTCAGATAAGCGGCACTGAGGCAGCGTCGTCCGTCGGGTTGCTCCGTGGTCGTCGCGTGCGGTGGTGGCAAACCACGCATTGCATGAGCGCAACGAGTACCGATGTCGCGGTGGCCGCGACGTGCGACCGTCGTAGATTCACGCACTTCCGTGGGAGGGGACCATGCACAGCCTGGCTCAGCTTCTGACCGAGACCGCCGCCAAGTACGGCGAGCGGCCGGCGCTCAAGCTCGGCGACACCGTCGTCAGCTACGACGTGCTGAACGAGAGCGCGACGCGCGTGGCCGGCCTGTTGAGGGAACGGGGTCTGGAGCCGGGCGACCGCGTCGGAATCATGCTGCCGAACGTGCCGTACTTCGGAGCCGTCTACTACGGCGTCCTGCGCGCGGGCGGTGTCGTGGTGCCCGTCAACGTGCTGCTGAAGGGGCGCGAGGTGGCCTTCTATCTCGCCGATCCCGGGGCCAAGTTCCTGTTCGCATGGCACGGGTTCGCGGATGCCGCCATCGAGGGCGCCCAAGCTGCCGGAGCCGAGACGATCATCGTCAAGCCTGGCGACTTCGAGCAACTGCTGGCCGACGCGCCCAGGGCGCCCGAGGACGTCGAGCGCGACGGGTCGGACACCGCGGTCATCCTCTATACCTCCGGCACCACCGGCACGCCCAAGGGCGCCGAGCTCACCCATGCGAATCTGCTCGACAACTGCCGCCACGGCGGCACGGAGCTGGTGCACGTCTCACCGGACGACGTGATCCTTGGCGCGCTGCCGCTGTTCCATTCGTTCGGCCAGACCTGCTGCCTGAACACCGCCGTCCGCGCCGGCGCGTGCTTGACGCTGATCCCGCGCTTCGAGCCGGGTAAGGCACTGGAGATCATCCAGCGCGAGCGCGTGACGATGTTCGACGGCGTGCCGACGATGTATCACGCCATGCTCCACGAGCCCGACCGCGAGCGCTATGACGTGTCGAGTCTGCACATGTGCGTGTCCGGCGGCTCGGCGATGCCGGTCGAGGTGATGCGCGGCTTCGAGGCGGCGTTCGGCTGCGTGATCCTCGAGGGCTACGGCCTCTCGGAGACCTCGCCGGTGGCATCGTTCAACCACCCCGAGCGCGAGCGCAAGCCCGGCTCGATCGGCACGCCGATCCACGGCGTCGAGATGAAGGTCGTCGACGACAGCGGCAACGCACTTGCCGCGGGGTGAGGTCGGCGAGATCGCGATCCGCGGCCACAACGTGATGAAGGGCTACTGGAACCGCCCGGACGCGACCGAAGAGGTGCTCAAAGACGGCTGGCTGCTGACCGGCGACATGGCGCAGCGTGGACGACGACGGCTACTTCTTCATCGTCGATCGCAAGAAGGACATGATCATCCGCGGCGGCTACAACGTGTATCCGCGCGAGATCGAGGAGGTGCTCTACGAGCATCCCGCCGTCTTCGAGGCCGCCGTGGTCGGCGTCGCCGACGAGGCGATGGGCGAGGAGATCGGCGCGGCGATCACGCTCAGGCCGGGGGCGGACGCCAGCGCCGACGAGATCCGTGAGTTCGTCAAGGAGCGGGTGGCGGCCTACAAGTACCCGCGCGCGATCTGGTTCGTCGACGGCCTCCCCAAGGGCGCCACCGGGAAGATCCTCAAGCGCGACATCGAGCTGCCCGACCCCGCCAAGCGATAAAGCCATCGCGATCGCCACCTCTGCCGCCGATCTCGTTGAGCCAGGCCGCCGCTGCCGCAGTGGCGAGGACTCGGTTTCATCCGCGAGGCCATTGTCCAAGCTGACGGACCGGAAGCGGCCGGAGGAGAGCCCCGTGAGCGACGACGTGACGGTGGTGCAGTTGAGATGGAGCAGGGCGCCGGCGGGTTCGCCGTTCTCGGCGCTGTGCGAAGGTTCGCTCGAATCTGGAGGCGAGGTGGCATGGACTTCGAGCTGACCGAGCGTGCCAAGGACGTTCGTGAGCGCCTGTTGGCGTTCATGGACGAGCACGTCTATCCGGCTGAGCCGGTGTACGTGCAGCAGCTGCGCGAGGCGGGGACGCCGCACGCGCACGCTCCGATCATGGAGGCGCTGAAGGCCGAGGCGCGCCGGCAGGGCTTGTGGAACCTGTTTCTGCCCGACGAGGAGCGCGGCGCCGGGCTCACGAACGTCGAGTACGCGCCGCTGGCGGAGATCATGGGCCGCACGAGGATCGCGCCCGAGGTGTGCAACTGCTCGGCGCCGGACACCGGGAACATGGAGGTGCTCCACGCGTTCGGCACCGCCGACCAGCAGCAGCGCTGGCTGCGGCCGCTGCTGGACGGCGAGATCCGTTCGGGCTTTGCCATGACCGAGCCCGAGGTGGCCAGTTCAGACGCGACCAACATCGCGATGCGCATCGAGCGCGACGGCGACGAGTATGTCCTGAACGGCCGTAAGTGGTGGACGACCGGAGCTCTGCATCCCAACTGCCGGATCCTGATCACGATGGGCAAGACCGACCCGCAGGCCGCGCCCTATCAGCAGCAGTCGATGGTCCTGGTTCCGCTCGACACACCCGGGGTCACGGTCGAGCGCAGCACGACGGTGTTCGGCTACACCGAGCCGGAAGGCCACGGCGTCCTGCGCTATGAGGACGTTCGCGTGCCGGCGGAGAACATCATTGCCGGCGAGGGCATGGGCTTTCTGATCGCCCAGGCGCGGCTGGGACCGGGGCGCATCCACCACTGCATGCGAGCGATCGGCGCGGCCGAGCGCGCCCTGGAGCTCATGTGCGGTCGGGCCGACGCGCGCGAGACGTTCGGCCGTCCGGTCTCCCATAACGCCAACGTGCGCGACTGGATCGCGGAGTCGCGCATCGAGATCGAGATGGCACGGCTGCTGGTGATGAAGACCGCCTGGCTGATGGACACGGTCGGCAGCCAGCACGCGCGTACCGAGATCGCCGGCATCAAGTTCGCGGTCCCACAGATCTGCCTGCGGGTCGTGGATCGCGCGATCCAGGTGCACGGCGGCGGCGGCGTCTCCGACGACTTCCCGCTGGCGATGATGTACGCGGGGCTCCGCTCGCTGCGGCTCGCCGACGGGCCTGACGAAGTCCACAAGCTCTCCGTCGCCCGCCGGGAACTGCGCCGGCAGCGCGAACGCCGTGACGCGACGCGGTTGTGACCGACGTGCAGCGACGGGAACTCTCTCCTCCGCGCGGCACTGCCGCGTGTCGGGGTGACGTGACGGCTCCGGCCCTCCTGCTCTTGCGTCGCAGCAGCAGCCCTCACTCGTAGAGCGCAGCCATGAGAAAGCACCGGGCTACCTCGCGCCACTTCTCCGCATCAGCCGTGCTTCGGATGCCTGCGAGATCCTCGTACTGCTCGTTGGTGAAGCGATCTTCGAGCCAGCCAACAAGTGACTCAAGCGCGTCCGGGAGCGTGAAGGACGCATAGAGCGCGCCGAGTCCGGCCAGCTCCTCACCAGCTGCCTGCCGCCGCTTCATCTCCGCCGCATCCCGCTCGATGTCCTCGCGCAGGCGGTTGAGAAAGACGATTAGATCGCCGGGACTCCGAACCCCGTCCGGGTTCAACTCGTCGGCCATGGCCGAAACCTACGCGACTGCTGCTTGCGCCTTGACAGCGCGGCGCGCGCCGCCGGTCGTGTGCAGGCAAGCGGCGACCCTTAGAGCCGTCTCTCTGAGACGGCTCATCGGCGTCCCGGAGCCAGCCGCCGCACGGCCGCCCGGCGTCGTAGGCGCGGTGGTGCACCCAAGCACAGCGGGTCAAGCCGCACAGGTTCGGACTAGAGGGCTGCTCCGCAGCCCCGCGACATCGGACGCGGAGGCGGTCGCCGGCTACGAACGCGCCCGCTCCGGCCGCGAAGCAGCAGTCGGCCACTTCCAATGCGCCTATTCGCCCGCTGCCGGTAGTGGTCCGATGCGCAAGTGCACACTGGATGACTCCCGAGAGTGTCGGAATCGGACGGAAGCGGAAGGCGTGCTGGTTCTGACCAATCGCCCGATGCGCGGATCTTGGGCGGGGAGTTGCATGCTTGATCGTTCAGGAAGCGAACGCGTATCCTCGCGCGATGCCCAGCGGGCTCAGCGCGGTGATCGACAGTCGGCTGGAAGACCTGATCGTGGCCTGGGCCCGCCGTCGATGGCCGGTATTGCGGCTGGTTCCCGCTCGATGGATCCAGCCGGCCGTCGCACCGCTGGCACCGCGACTGCGACGCTTGCTCTCGCGCGCCGTTCTCGCCGCCGCGATGCCTATCGGCGTCATCCTCACGCTGCTGATCCTGACGCCCTAGTGGCGTGTACCCGTGCCGGTGTTGACAGGTTCTGATTGCTCTCTTGGGGGAGGGTGCGAGCCGGCGTAGCCGGCGAGGCTCTGTCCGGGGTGCCTCAGAGGATGGGCCGCTCAAGCGATCGAGAGGATCGATGAGCGAGAACCGCAGGTACCGGAAGTTCACGGCGCAGCAGAGACCGAGCTGGTGCTCGCGTCGCTGCGCGGGCCGAAGACGATCACCGAGCTCTGCCGCGAGCACGAGATCTCCGACAGCCTGCTGCGCAAGTGGCGCGAGCAGTTCTTGGCGGCCGGCGCCGAGCGGCGCGCTCCAAGGTGGCACGGGGTCCACGCCACTTCCACCGAGTGGGCGTCAAGGACCTCTTCGCCTCGCGGCCGTTCGCCACTCAAGTTTTCGCGATTCTGATTTCTGGCGACCTCATGGCGAGCTCGTGCGCAAACGTTTGGCACGCTAGAGCCGAATCATGGCCGCAAGCGTCTACGGAACCGAAAGGTCAGAGGTTCGAATCCTCTCGGGCGCGCTTGGTTGCTGTGATTTCGGCCGCTTTAGAGCGTCGGGTCCGACACCGAAGGTCAAGCGTCCGCACCCTCGTGCTCAGGGGCTCAAGCGGCCCGTTCCGATTTTCTGGCGACTTTCATGGCGACGTTTGCCCGCGAATTCACCGCGTGCTGGAAGCCGTCGCCATTTCTCGGCTCGACCCAGCGCTGTGCGACGGACGGGCTCGCCCCGGCCCGCGTGCGGCTCAACCGTCGGCGGGGAGCAGCCGCATGGGTTTGCGGTTCGCGCTGAGGACGCGGAAGTGGCGTTCGTCGAGCGTCAGCACGTCTTGGGTCTTGTGGCGTGCTGCGAGGACGACGATCGATGCGTCAGCGAGGCTGATCCCGAGGTCGGCGTGGCGCTCGATCACGGCGGTGGCGTTCCGGATGTCCGCTGCCGTGAACGGCTGCAGGTCGTAAGCGCCGCATTCGACCTCGCCGAGCAGGCTCATGCGTGCCGTTTCGCCGACGCGCGTGGCGAGCAGGTAGTCGAGCTCCGCGAGCACGAACGGCGAGAGCAGCAGCGGCGGGGTGGCGGCGGCGAGGCTCGCGGCCGACTCCCTGTGCCGGCGTTGAGCGGAGTCAAGGGCCGCGAGCAGCCCGCTGGTGTCGAGTACGATCACTCGCCGAAGCCTGCCGCGAGCGCCTCGTCGACGCGCTCCGCGAGCGTCGGGTCGCCGCTGTCGAACAACGGCAGCCGTGGCTTCGGGTAGGCCGGTTCGCGCGTGGCCGCGACCAACGCTGACCGGATGACCTCGGCTTCGCTCGTGCCTCGCGCCGAAGCGGTGCGCTCGAGCGCGGCCTTCAACTCGTCCGGCAGGTAGATCGTGGTCCGCCGCATGCCATACATTGTGCCATATATCATGTCGCGGAAACGAGAGCGCAAACGACGCCCGGGAGGACGACCGCCTGTCCCGCGGAGAGCAGGCGCGAGTTCGGCGCCGGCCCGGACGACTGAGTTACGTCCGGGCGGGCATGTTCGGCCGGTATGACGGGACGCGCGCTTGGGTGACGCGAGCGGCGGTGTCTTCTCGATCGGTACTCGGGGTGGCGTCCGGCTCGAGGCTGTGGGAGCCGGAGTGGAGACGGCGGTTTCTCGGCGGGCCGCGCGACCCATTCGGGCTCTGCTCTGGGTTCGAGCGGTGTGCTAGTGGCCCTTCTCGAAACGTTTGACCGGAAACTGCATCACGCGGCGATCTGGTGACGGGCTTCGAGGAGGCGGATGCGTTTGTCGCGGTGCGGTCCGTTGCGATGGCAGACGTGGCGGGCGAGCGCCCAGGCGAACGCGTCCCAGTCGACGTAGTCGGCGTTGTTGACCACGAACTCGCTGATCGGGAAGAAGTGGCACTCGACCGGGTTGAGATAGCTGGCGTAGGTCGGGGTCGGGACCAGCTCGATCCGGTGGCCATCGGCGAACGCGCGGATGTCGGGCGTCCAGTTGGCCGACAGGTTGTCCTGGATCCAGTAGATGCGCCGGCGGGCGGGAATCGCGGCGCGGATCTGGGCCATGAAGGCGAGGTTGTCGCTGCCACGGCGACGTGGTCTGAGCCGGACCCTGAGGCGGTCGTTGTGGACGTCGTAGGCACCGAAGACGTAGCGGGTGCCGTGGCGGCGGTGATAGGTCGCGCGTTGACGCTCGGGCCGCTTGCGCGGCGCCCAGCCGGCGCCGGCGATTGGCCGCAGGCTGAGCGGGCCCATCTGATCAAACGCGATCACGTGACCGCCGTCCGCGGGCGGCGCCGCGCGCAACTCGAGCACGCGCGCGGCCTTGGCTTGGTAGTCGGGGTCAGGACTGGCCTTCCACGTGCGCGTGCGTTGAAACGACAGCCCCGCCTCGGCCAGCACCCGCCCCAGATGCGCCGCGCTGATTTCCAACAGCCCGATCTCGGCGAGGTGGTCGGCCAGCCTGGGCAGCGACCAGCGCGTGAGCGCGACCCCCTGACTGTCGGGACGGGCACCGGCCACCGCGACCGCCTGACGGCGCTGCTCGCTGGTGATCCGGCGGGGACGCCCGCCCCGATAGTCAGGGTCCAGCGACGCCATCCCGCGCTCGTTGAACTCATGAATCACGCGACGCACATGCGATGCGTCGGTCATCCACATCGCCGCGATCTGCGGCACCGGTGTCCCGACATTCGAGGCCAGCAAGATCGCCGCGCGCTCGCGCGTGGCGAAGTGCCTGGCCGCCTTGGCTCGCCGCTTGAGCGCGACCGCCTCCCCATGCACCAACGGCCTGACGAACACCTCCGGGGCACGCACCACCACCTCCCTGATCGCGATACGTCCCCATTCGCCGCTGAAACCGAGTTTCCGGTCAAACCTTCAGAGAAGGGCCACTAGCGGCGCGCGATCGTGAAGGCCGTGCGCTTTGGCTTGGAGCGGTTGCCGGCGCGGTCGACCGCACGGACGGTGGCGCGGTAGCGGCCGGGCCGCAGCGCACGGCCGCGGACGCGGCCTGTGTAGGGGATTCGGTTGGGCCCCGCTTCTGGGTGCGGGCGGACGAGGGTCGCGGCCTTGACGAGCCGGGTGCGCTTGCCCCGCCCGCCAAGCTTGCGCTTGATCGTGATCGTGACGCGCGCGTTCTCGGACAGTCGGAAGATGAACGCGGTGCCCCGCCTCGTCCTGGCAGCGCTGCGCGGGGTGTTGCGACGGCCGACGGCGAAGCGCCTGTGGCTCATTCGCAGGCCGCTGATGCGTGGCGCTGTGCGGTCCGCGGCCTGGGCGAGCGGGCCGAAGGCGACGCCGGTGATCGTCTCGCAGTCGAACGAGATGTCGGCGCGCTCGGGCTGGTCGCCGGGAAGGTCGACGTCGACGCGGTCGTTGCCCTGTTCGCAGTCGATGCGATCGGTTGTCCGGTCGACCGCGCTCACGGCGTCGTCGCCGCGGCCGGCGAAGACGCTGTCGGCGGCGGCGCCCGGCACGATGCGGTCGTTGCCCGCATTGGCGTAGATGGCGTCCGGGCCGCGTGATCCGACGACCAGGTCGTCGCCGTCGCCGATGAACAGCTCTTCGATGTCGCTGTGAACGTTGTCGCCCTCGCCGGTGGCGCGCTGGCCGTCGTTGGCCACGTCGTCCAGCGAGAGCGCGAACGGGGCCGGCCGTGACGGCGGCGGCGCTCCCACTGGCCGGGGGATCACGCGGAAGAACTCGGCCGAGTCAAAGCCGGTGCCGCCGATCAGCGCGTCGGCGCCGCGATTGCTGGTCAACCCGTCGTTGCCCGGACCGCCGTCGAGCCGGTCGTTGCCCGCTGGCCCCTGCATCGCATCCTGAATGTCGGGCGTGAAGTCGCCGTCGTCGAGCCAGTCGTCCCCGCCACCGCCCAGCAGCACGTCACTGCCGGCGTCGCCGTAGAGACTGTCGTCCCCGCCGCTGCCGGTCAGCCGATCATCGCCCGGCCGGCCATACAAATGGACCGGATGCGCCCCGGCCGTGATCCGATCAGCGCCCGCGCCGCCACCCACGATCTCGATATCCGGCAGGACATTGTCGCCCTCGCCGGCCGCGCCATCGTTGGCGACGCCGTCCAGCGTCACCGTCACCGGCGCAGTCGAGGAGTCATAGGAGACCTCGTCGGCCGCGACGTCCAGCTGGTGGGTTACCGGATCATCGCCCGGCCCCGGCGCCAACGTGCCGCCCACATACGTGTCGGCACCCGGCTCGGCAGCAAACACATCGATCCCGTCGGCCGCGCCGACGAAGGTGTCGTTGCCGTCATCGCCGTGGTCACTCTGGCCGAGCTGCCCGCCCACGCCCGCCTGGAGCCGATCGTCGCCCGGGCCGCCGGACAGTGCCAGCAACGAGGTCGCCAGCCGGTTGCGAGTCAAGACGTCGTCGCCCGGGCCGCCGTTCAGCTCCAGCCTGTCGGCGCCGCCGAGGGGCGCGATCAGCGTGTCATCGCCCGCCCCACCGTTGAGCGCCTGCTGGTCCACGGTCAGCGGCCGCTTGTCCTCCAGCGTGTCGCGGCCGTCGCCGCCATCGACGACCACGCGATTGACGGCGGTGTCGACGCAGGATGCTGTCGCGCCGTCGTCGAAGGCCGCACAGTCAAACCCGGGACCGTCGGGATCGTTCATCCCGTTCGCACCGAGCACCTGGACATGGTGCCCGTCTGCACGATCGTCAACGTCTCGTCGACCGTCTCGCCCGTGACCGAGAGCGTCCCATTGGACAGCGACGTCGTCGGCGCCGCCACCGCGCTGGAAGGGACGGCAAGGGCGAGCAGCGCCAGCGCCGCCGCAGGCTTGACGATGGCCGGCATCGTCAGCTCCGGACGCGCGCGGCGAGCGCGGCGAGCTCGCGGTTGAAGCGGTCGGGCTCTTCGAGGTGTGGCACGTGGCCGATGCCCTCATACCAGGACGCCGTCGCGGTCGGGCAGGTGACGAGGATGTGCTCGGCCGTCGCCGGCAGCACCACCGTGTCGGCCGTACCCTGCGTGACCAGCAACGGCACCTCGAGCGCGCGCAGCACGTCGTCGCAGTCGATCTCGCGGGAGGCGAGGTTGGCGCGGACCTGGGCCGGCACGACGACGTTCCAGCACACCGCCGTCTCGATCTCGTCGACCGGCAGCGGCTTCGTGACACATGCCCTCACGAACGAGCGCATCGCTTGGATGTTGGTCGGGAGGTCGTCGGCGGTGGCGTCGACGAAGGTGTCGAGGAAGCCGGGGCCGATCAGCCTGCCGAGGGCCTGCTCGCCGAGCTTGACGCAGCCCTCGACGAAGTTGATCGCGGCGACCCTGTCCTGCCCGTGCGCGCGCAGGTAGTCGCAGATCACGAACGAGCCGTAGGACCAGCCGACCAGCACCACGCGGTCGAGGCCGAGCTGGTCGATGATCGCCGCGACGTCGTCGGCCCAGAGCCTTTCGTCGGTGTAGTGGTCGGGCTCGAGCGGCGCCTCGGACATGCCGTGGCCGCGCAGGTCGTAGGCCACGAGCCGGAACTCGTCGGCCAGCCGGCTCTCGTACTGCTTGGCCCAGCAGAGGTGGTTCTGCGACCAGCCGTGGATGAACAGGATCGCCGGGCCGTGCGCCTTGCCCCACTCGCGCACGTGCAGCCGCAGGCCGCCGCCGCCTGTCACCGTGCGCGTCTTCATCCAACCGCTCGGCTTGTGCTCCGCCCCGGGTTGTGTGAAAGCCGTCATCTCTCGCCTCCTCGTCCTTCTGTGTCGTGGGCAGCGTCTGGCGCGTGCGGGCGGAGCGACAGCTGCGTGATCCAGTAGGGCGTGGTCGGCTCGACCGGCGTCGTGAAACGCAGGTTGACCGCCCACAGTCGGCCCGCGGCCACCGTTGCGGTCGAGGGGATGTCGAGGCTCGGATCGGTCAGGTGGTCGAGCACGACGCCGCGGTTCAGTCGCGCTCGTGAGCGCGATCACGGTGACCCGATTGTCGAACGGGCGGACCACGTAGAGCCTGTGCCCGAGCAGCTCGAGCCCGTCTGGGTAGCTGAGGTCGGCTCCGCCGAGGTCGAGCTTGTCGGCGACGCCGGTGGCCGGGTCGACCCGGAAGAGCTTGCCCGTCGTGGAGTTCGCCACCAGCAGGACGCCGCTCTTCGCCACGATCCCGTTGAGGTTGATGCCCGGGGCCTGGAGCATGTCGCCGCCGATCGGCAGGAACCTCGCAGCCGAGGGCGGCGGAAGCGAGCCATCTCCCGCGAGGGGGATCACGACCAGCTGCGGGAAGCCCGAGTCGGTGACGTAGACCGCGTCGCGGGTGACCGCGACGTCGTTCAGCAGCCCTACTCCGGGCGGGCGATACGTTGCGAGCAGCGCTCCGGTCGATGCGTCGTACACGCGCACGTCACCGCGCCCGACGAGCTGCGGCCCGCCGCCTGCGACCCAGATCCGGTCGCGGCGGGCCTCGTACGCGATCCCGGCGGACGCGAGCCCCTGCGCGCCGGTCGCGAGCACCGCTCCCGAGCCGGTTCGAAGATCGCCCCGCCAGATCGCCCCGTCCAGCAAGGAGCCGACGAAGAACGACGCGCCGCGCCCACTCTCGATGCCCTCCGGGAAGAACCCGTCGGGCAGGTCGATGCGGGCCGGGAAGTTCCCGCTGTGCCCGGCGGGCGAAGCGCCGACGGCAGGCGCCAGGACGAGGAACGCGAGGGCAGCGACCAGCGCCACGACACACCTCCACTCGCGCACGTGCGACCGCGTGCCGCCGCCGCCCGTCGCCGTGTGAATCGTCTGCTTAGCCAGGGCTCCCATTGCTCGCTCCTCTCGTTCGATCAGCCGATGGCCGAACGGCGCCGGGCGCCGGCGATGAGCGCACCGCCGAGGCCGATCATCGTCATCGCGAGTGCCGCTCCGGCGCCGATCCCGGCATCGCCCCAGTCGAAGGCCGACTCGGAGTCCGCGTCGACCTGCGCCGGGGCCGGGCGGTTCGCCGCGTCCCGGCCCGCCGCGTCGATCGGCCGCGCAGACGCCGCGGATGGACTGAGCGCCGCGGTCACGAGCGCGACCGCGGCGACGGTCGTGCTGCGGTGTTTGAGGCTCATCATGTCTGGCTCCTCGTGGTCGGCATGACGAACCGATCGTCGCCCCGCTCGGGTCTGAGCGCATCGGGCGAAGGGCCTCATCTTTCGCGTGCGACGTGCGTATCTCGTGGCGGTCGAGTGCTTAGACCAGCGCCCTTTCCCGCTGGTCGCGGCGGCGAGATACTGGCCCTATGCAGGCAGGAGCGACCAACGCGTTCGTGGGGCGCGCACGCGAGCTCGCCGCCCTCGAGCGCGCGGTCGATGCGGCGGGGACGGGACGCGGTGGGACCGTCCTGATCGCCGGGGACGCCGGGATCGGGAAGACGCGGCTCGCGTCCGAGATCGCGACACGCGCCCGCCGCGCACGGTTCGACGTCCTGCTCGGGCGGGCGATCGACCTGGTCGGCACCGAGCTGCCGTACCAGCCGTTCGTCGAGGCGCTGCGGCCGCTCGGAGAGCTGCAGCGCCATGAGCAGACGCCGGGCTCGCAGCTGCGGGTGTTCGAGGACACGCTCTTGCTGCTCAGCGACCGCGCGCAGACCGCACCCGTGCTGCTGGTGCTCGAGGACCTGCACTGGGCGGACACGTCGACGCTGGATCTGGTCGTGTTCCTCGCGCACAATCTCGACGACCGCCCGGTTCTGCTGCTCGCCACGTACCGCGCGGACGAGCCCGCGTCCGCCGAGCGCATGGGCCGAATATCAGAAGGGGTTCGGCGCTCGGGCTCGGCGCTCGTGCTCGAGCTCGGACCGCTCGGGCACGAGGAGCTCGCGGCGCTGCTCGCGGCACGCGCCGACGCGCCCCCGCCGGCCGGGCTGACCAAAGAGATCGCTGCCCGCTCCGAGGGCAATCCCTTCTTCGCGGAGGAGCTGCTGGCGGCCGCGGGCGACCCGAGCGCCGAGCTGCCGCGCGGCCTGAAGGAGCTGCTCTTACGGCGCCTGGTCGGGCTCGACGGTCGTACCCAAGGCGTTTTGCGCGTGGCCGCGGCCGCCGGGCGCGACGTGGACTACCGGCTGCTCCGCGACGCGGCGGCGCTGCCGGAACGCGACATTCGCGAGTCCCTACGCCGGGCGGTCGAGCACGGCGTCCTCGTCGCCGCGCAGGCGACCGGGAGCTTCCGATTCCGCCACGCTCTGCTGGCGGAGGCGATCTACGCGACGATCCTGCCCGGCGAGCGCGAGGAGCTGCACGCGCGCCTCGCCGAGGAGCTCGCACGCAGCGAGGCCGCGGGAGCGGCGGAGCTCGCCCCCCAATGGGCGGCGGCGGGTCGCAGCCCCGAGGCGCTGGCGGCGTCCGTCGACGCGGCGCGCCAGGCGCAGGCCGTGTTCGGCCTGGCGGAGGCGCTCGCGCACCTCGAGCGCGCGCTCAGGTTGTGGGACGCCGTGCCGCAGCCGGCCGAGCTCGCGCGACTCGACCTCGCCGGGCTGTGCTCGTGGGCAGGTGAGCTCGCCAGCCACGTCGGCGCCGCCCCGCGCGCGGTCGAACTCGCACGGCAAGCGATCGAGCTCATCGGCGACGGTGACCCGCTGCGCACCGCAAGCCTGTACGAGCGCCTCGGCCGTTACCTGTTCGAAAGCGGGGCCGGCGACTCCTTCCTCGCCGCCCTTGAGCGCGCCGTCGAGCTCGTGCCCGAGCGGCCGCCCTCGCCGGAGCGCGCCCGGGCGCTCGCGGCGCTCGCGGCAGGCTTGCGCCTGACGTGGCGCCACGACGAGTCGCTCGCGATCTGCGAGCAGGCGCGCGAGCTCGCGCGGGCGGTCGGCGCGCGTCCAGCTGAGATGCGGGCGCTCGAGGTGCTCGGCAGCAATCTCGCCTATCTCGGCCACACCGACGAGGGCCTCGCACGGACGCGAGAGGCGCTGCAGCTCGCCGAGGAAAGCGACGATCCCCAAGCTGTGCAACGAGCGTACATCTCGCTCACCGACATGCTGACGATGCTGGGACGGCCGCGAGAGGCGGCGCAGCTCGGGCAGGCAGGTCTCGATGTCATCCGTCGATACGGGATCGACTACACCGTGCTCGCCGCGAACCGGATCGAGGCCCTGATCGCAATCGGCGAGTGGGACCAGGCGGAGAGCGCCAGCGCCAAAGCGCTTCGCTCGATCACCGCCAACTACCCACACATGCCCCTCATGTGTCGCGCCGACCTCGAGCTCGGCCGCGGCGATTTCGATGATGCGCGCACGCACCTCAACGCGGCGCGCTCCACGGTACGCCACGAGCCCGGCTTGGCGACCTACTACGGATATCTGGCCGAGCTTGCGCTGTGGGAGCGCGGGTGGACGGAGGCCGATGAGGCTGTTCGCGACGGCATGGAATGGGCGCGCCCGCGCTGGGGAGCGCAGATCCGCGTCTGGCTCTGCGCCAAGGGGCTGCGCGCACAGGCGGAGCTGGCGGCGCTCGCACGCGCCCGCCGCGATACCGACGCCGTCCGCGACTGGCGCGCTACGGCACGGAGCCTCATCGTCGACGCGCGCCGCGCCGCGGCAGAGGCCGCGACGGTCACGCCGAACGCCGCCGGCTGGCTCGCCCTGGCCGAGGCCGAGTACGCGCGTGCCGGCGGCGCCGCGCGGCCCGAGGCGTGGTCGGAAGCCGCAACTGCCTGGGATCGGCTCGAACGCCCGCCGCTCGCAGCCTACTGCCGCTGGCGGCAAGCCGAGACGCTCGTCGCCGCTGGCGCCTCCCGCACAGAGGCGAGCACCCCGCTCCGGCAGGCCTACACCGTCGCCGCCCGAATCGGAGCAAAGCCGCTGCTGCGCGAACTCGAGCTGCTCGCCCAGCGCTCGCGGCTCGATCTCGCGCCGCCGGACCGCGAGTCCCCCGATCGACGGCAGGGTCTCGAGGAGGCTCTCGGACTGACAGCGCGCGAGGCGGAGGTCCTCAACCTCGTCGCGCGTGGCGACACCAACCGCGAGATCGCCCAGACACTCGTTATCAGCGTCAAGACCGCCAGCGTCCACGTGTCGAACATCCTGCGCAAGCTCGACGCTGCCACCCGCGTCGAGGCGGCCGCAATCGCGCACCAAGTCGCCACCCCGGATGACCCAGACCTCCGGCCACGCCCCACGCCGTGACATGCCACCACTGCTTGCGCGACGAGCAGGCGTCTCGCAACCCATTCCGGCAGACGCCCGGCCTGGACGTAACTCTGTCGTCCGGGCCGACGCCGAACTCGTGCCTGCTCTCCGCGAAGGAGCGGGCGTGTCCGCCCACAACGCCGGGAGCTCCCGAGTGGGCGTCAAGGACCTCTTCGCTTCGCGGCCGTCGCAACTCACCTGGCCGCGATTCTGATTTTCTGGCGACTTCTTGGCGACGTCGGTCCGAAAGTTTGGCTTGCTAGAGCCAAATCACGCCGCGTCGCGTCGGTCTACGGAACCGAAGGTCAGAGGTTCGAATCCTCTCGGGCGCGCTTCGTACCTCGACAGTTCGTACGCATTTGCAGGGACTTTGTCTCTGGCGCTCACGAGGCCGATTTCGCGCTCAGAAGTCGTGAGCGATTTTGCCGGAGTTTCTGGCGAGGTTCTTGGCGAGTTGCGGACCGGCTCCGCGACCTGCGCAAGCCGCACTCGACCAGGCCCAAGCCCGCCCCGCGACGTGACCGGATGAAGGCACGGGCGCACCGCTTCGTTCCGACCCGACGGGTCCGACGGCGGCGATCCTCCCGAGCCTCTTCGGAACAGCCCCCGCCCGCCGGCCGCAGAGCGGTCGGTCCACCGCTCAGGATGTCGCCCGAGCACGGCGCTGACGTCGGGTGAAGCGCGGCGCCCGTATGTCCGGGACGCGGCGTTGGTCACTGCGGTGAGGAGCGGGTCGCCGGCGAGCGGCGCTGAGGAGGTCATGAGGGCCTGCTTCTCGTCCTCCGGCTGGGGCTCGCGCTCAAGGCGCAGGGCGTGACCCGACGTGCGACCTTCGTCGGTGCACCGTAGCCCTCTGGGTCTAGACTCGTCGCGTATGCCCGCAGCTTGCTTGACGCGTGAGCCCTGATCGCACAACGCCTGCGCCCGTCAGTCATGGCGATGTGCTGACGGCGATCTCCGAGGGGATGGTCGCGCTGTTGAAGGAGTTCTACGGCCGCGGCCCGAGTCGCGTGAAGTCCTACTACGAGGACGACCTGGTTGTCTGCCTGTTGCGGGGGGGCTTCTCGCGCGTGGAGCAGACGCTCTTCGACGGTGGCCGCGGGCAGTCGGTGATCCAGCAGCGCATGGAGTTCCAGGACCTCATGCGCGCGCGCTTCGAAAGCGTGATTCGTGAGGCGACCGGTCGGCGGGTGATCGGGTTCATGAGCGGCAACCAGCAGGACCCGGACATCATGTGCGAGGTCTTCATCCTCGCGCCGACCGACCTTCTCGACCATCACGAACTCCCGTCTGTCGCACGGGGTTGGTGATCGACTTCGGACACCGTGCTTGATCGGCGCTGAGCGCGGCGTATGCTGAGGGATGGAGGGCGTTGTCCTGAGGTCCGTCTGAGCGACGGGCAGCACGATTTGACTTCCGCGGGTTTCAACAACCTTCGGAGGGAAGCATGCTCAAGACGACGACGGTGCCCCAGGCGGCTGCGGACCAGCCGGGGCTCACCAAACACGAGGCGGCGGTTTCTAACACGCTCTCGCGGGCCGACGATGCGGCGGCCGACCACGACTACGCCGACGCGTTGGCGTGGCTGGACGTGATCGAGGCAATCGGCGATTCGCTCCCAGAGGAGCACCAGCGCAAGCGGGCCACGTGGGCACTGGCGCAGGGGCGAGTGGCATGAGCGCGCCTGACCCGACCCCGCGAGCAGCGACCGCCGCCGTGCAGGTGACCGACGTCTTCCCCCCGACCGCGCTGATCGGCCGCTGCCACGGTTGCGCACAGCTCGTGCTGGCCCACGATCCCCACGAGTGGGCCAACCGCGCCTCGCGCGAGTTGTGCTGGTCCCACGAACACGGCGCCGCTCTGTACTGCGGCACCTGCTCAAACGAGCACGAGCGGATGTCCACACCCCAAGGCGACGGCTGAACGAGGTGAACGTCGGTCCAGGAAACCGTCTGGGGCCTTGGTCAGGGTTCGCGGGAGGCAGCATCAACCGGCGGGACAAGGCAGCCACGGTCCACCGCGCGGCTTCCACGCCCAGGTCAAGCGAGACGTCCGCGAACGTGGATGCGATCAGCGCCTCCTCTCATGGCGCCGGCACGAACGGCGACGGCCGGCCCGAAGCGAACTCCTCACACCCGCGGTTCTCAGAGACTCGGGCCGCTTACGCGGTCAACGTGCCGGCACTTCGCCGGGCGGTCGTCGTGTTTGCCGAGGCGCAGGGCGCCACGCCGGAGGCACTCGGCAGCATCGCGCTGGCGGTCGGCGAGGCGCTCAACAACATCGTGATCCACGCGTATCGCGACGATCTGATGCCGGGATCCATGACCGTCGACGCTCACGGGGAGCCGGCGCACCTAGCGGTGGCGGTCATCGATGAGGGTCTCGGCTTCGAGCCGCGTACAGACAGCCCCGGTCTGGGCCTCGGGACGTCGGTGATCGCGTCCCTGGCCGCTACGCTGAGCGTGGCCGACGCCTCAGACCGCTCGGGCACCATCGTGCTGATGGGGTTCGCCCTCAACTGACGCCGCACGGCGGTCCTCCCAGACACGCAACCTTCGCCATTCCCTGTGGGATGGAGCGGCGCGGGACACCGTGTTCCCATCCACAAGGGGACGGTTGTGGGGGTGTCGGACGAGCAACGCGAGGACGAGGAACGTCGGCTTGCGGCGCGGCTCGGCATCACGCGCGACGCCCTGGTGGCAGGACTCGCGCGGCGCGTCGGCCGGCGATCGCGACCGCTGCCGCCGCTCGCTCCGCGAGGGCGATGACCGGGGCCGCTGGAGGCTCGCCTTCCCGACCGATGGCGGCGCGCCGGCGCTGCTGTGCACGGCCTGCGCGATGTCCGACGACGAGCCGGGCGACCTCCGCACCTCCGACGTGGCATAGCCAGGCATCGGCCCGGCCGCCTGCGGGCACCCCGGGCCGATGGACCCGCGTCACCGCCTGACGTCCCCAGAGTGGACGGCGCTGGTCGCACGCGCCCGGGCAGCGGTCGAGCGCGCGAGGGCGGTCGGGGAAGGCGGCGCCGCGCCGCGGGATGGACGGCGTAGTGTCCGTCTGCCGGACCTGCGCGTCGAGCCAGGCCGGACATGTTCTGAGGCAGGCAATCGAGGCGATGAGCGCTTGAGCGTCGCTCTTGTCACGATGCTCGGGGTCCGGACCGGTGTCGTCGTGATCGTCGTCGCCGTTGCGGTGGTGATCTTGGTGGTGACGACGCTCTGCGTCGATGCGTGGCCGTCAGAAGCGCCGGCGCTCAAGTAGGCGTGCATCGCGGCGCGGCGCCCTGGATCAGCGTCGCAGGAGGCCGTCCATCAGGAGGTCGAGCGCGTGGCCGGTTCGCACGACGTCGCCCCAATAGCCGGTTGCGAGGAAGATCCCGGCGAGAACGGTGAGCATGTCCTCGGCCTCGAGGTCGGTCTGCACGGTGCCGGTGGCCGCCCCGGCTTGAAGGAGTCGCCCGGTTGCCGCTAGAGGCCGTCGCGCGTGTCCGAGGAGGCGACCGCGCCGGAGGCGACGACGGCACAGAGCGTGTCTGCCATCCCGTTCTTGGTCCGCACGTAGTCAGCGAAATCGTCCATCCAGGCCCTCATCGCGACCTCGGGCGATTCGCGCCGTAGCCGTTCGTCGGCGCGCTCCAACAGCCACCCAAGCTCATCCTTGTACGCCGCCTCGACGAGGGCCTCGCGCGTCGGGAAATGCCGATACAGCGTTCCGATCCCCACCCCCGCCTTCTCTGCGATGGCCTTCAGCGTCACCTCGTTCCCATCGGCCGCCTTGAACGCGTCGATTGCGGCCGCGAGCACCCGGGCGCGGTTGTGGACCACGAAAGGAACCGACGTGTCGGATCTGGATGGAAAGGTTGCCGTGATCACCGGCGCCGCTCGCGGGGTGGGTTTCGGCATCGCGTCGAGTTCTTCGTCGACGGCGGCCTGGCCCAGTCCGGGTAGCGGATCTCCGCCACGTACTCGGACGGGCGATTCGAGCAGGTCGACGCAGGGCTTCCCGGACGCTCATCGGTCCGTGTGCGGTGGAGCGGCGGGGAGCTGGACCGTGACGGAGAGCCCCCCACCGGCCCGAGGGGTGAGAGTGAGGGTCCCGTCGTGCGCCTGGGCGATGCTCTTGACGATCGCCAGGCCGAGGCCGACTCCTGCGTCGTCCGTGCGTATGCGCTTGGAGCCGCGCTGGAACGGCTCGGCGAGCGTGGCGGCCAGCTGTGGCGTGAGCTTCTCGCCGGTGTTCTCGACGGTGAGCACCACGCTCTTGGGATGAGCGCTGGTCGTGACCCGCACCGTGCCGCCTGCGGGCAGGTTGTGGACGATCGCGTTGTGCACGAGGTTCGTCGTCATCTGCAGCAGGAGGGCGGGGGAGCCGATCGTGGGGGTCGCGTCGCCGGAGGTCTCGAGGGTGACGCCGCGCTCTTCTGCGAGGTGGAGGAGCGTCTCGGCGGCTTCCTCCGCGATGAGGGACAGGTCGACGTGGTCTGTCGCGAAGGACCGCTGATCGGCGCGGCTGAGCAGGAGCAGCGCCTCGGTGAGGTCGATCGCGCGGGCGTTGACGGCGTGGAGGCGTTCGACGAGCTCGCCGTTGTCGCGGTTCGGGTCGTTGCGGGCGACGTCGAGAAGCGTCTGCGTGATCGCCAGCGGGGTGCGCAGCTCGTGGGAGGCGTTGGCGGCGAATCGCTGCTGTTCGGCGACCTGCGCCTCGAGCCGCGCGAGCATGGTGTCGAAGGCGTCGGCGAGCTCGCGGAACTCGTCGTTGCGGCCCGGTAGCCGGATCCGGTGGGAGAGCGATCCGGCCGCGGCGATGCGCGTGGCGTCCGTGATGCGGGTCAGGGGGGCGAGCATCTGGCCGGCGAGGAACCACCCTCCGAGCAGGCCGAAGACCAGCAGGAACGCCAGCACGACGGCCGCGATCGGAGCGAAGTTGCGCAGGAGGTCGGCGTGGCTGCGGACGACGAAGATCACACCAGGGTGCACCCCCCGCGAGAGGGAGAAGTACCCGGCGGCGAGCAGCACGGCGCCGGCGAGCATGAGGAAGCCGGCGTAGCTGAGCGTGAGCTTGAGGCGGACGCTGAAGCCGGGCGCTCTATCCACGGCCTTGCCCCTCGGCTCCGGTGTCGATGCGGTACCCGGAGCCGGCCACGGTGGCGATGATCCACGGCTCGCCGAGGCGTTTGCGCAGGGCCGAGACCGTGATGCGCACGGCGTTGGTGAACGGGTCCGCGTTCTCGTCCCACGCCCGTTCCAGTAGCTCTTCGGCGCTGACGACACCGCCCTCGGCCGCGACGAGAACCTCGAGCACGGCGAACTGCTTTCGGGTCAGCGCGACGTAGCGGCCGTCGCGGTAGACCTCGCGGCGGAACGGGTCCAGCCGCAGGCCGGCGATCTCCCGCACCGGCGGCCTGTGGTGCGCGCGCCTGCGGTCGAGCGCTCGCAGGCGGAGCACGAGCTCCTGGAGCTCGAACGGCTTCGTGAGGTAGTCGTCGGCGCCGAGCTCGAACCCGGAGGCCTTGTCGTCGAGCCGGTCGGCGGCGGTGAGCATGAGGATCGGCATGCCGCTGCCGGAGGCGACGATGCGCTTGGCGATCTCGTCGCCGGAGGGGCCGGGGATGTCGCGGTCGAGGACGGCGATGTCGTAGGCGTTGACGCCCAGCAGCTCCAGAGCGGTGTCGCCGTCGCCGGCGATGTCCGCCGCGATCGCCTCCAGGCGCAGGCCATCGCGGATCGCCTCTGCCATGTAGGGCTCGTCCTCGACGATCAACACGCGCATGCTCCGATGCTACGAGCCGGCGCATATCGCCGGCATATCGAAAACCGCATACGTGCCCGCAACACCGCGCTGCCTTAAATGGCGGCGTGACCTACAGCGAGCGAGCACGAACACGCGCCGCGCCAGCATCGGATTCGCAGGATGCTCGCCGCCGTCCTGCTGCTCGTCATCGGGGCGATCGGGGCGACCTCGGCCACCAGGTGCTGGCCTCCTCGTCCCCGACGGCCGCCTCGCCCATCGACGTCCCACGCGGTGAGCACCGTAAGCCTCGCCGAGCGCACAGTGGCGCACTCGGCGAGGCCGGCGGCGCCGTCCCCGACGGCACGACGGTCTTCGACGACGGCGATTCCGGGGGTGGCCAAGCTCGACCCGGCGCTCCTCGGCGCCCTGCGCCGGGCGGCGACGGATGCCGCGGGCGACGGCGTCCAGTTCTCCGTCGACAGCGGCTGGCGTTCCCCGGCCTACCAGGAGCGGCTCCTGCGCGAGGCGATCTCGAAGTACGGCTCAGAAGCGGAGGCCGCCCGGTGGGTGGCCACGCCCAGCACGTCCGCCCACGTGTCGGGGGACGCGGTCGACATCGGGCCCTCCGGTGCCGCGGCGTGGCTGTCCGCGCACGGCGCCGCGTACGGGCTGTGCCAGATCTACGGCAACGAGCCCTGGCACTACGAGCTGCGCCCCGAGGCCATCGCGCACGGCTGCCCTGCCATGTACGCCGACCCCACCCACGATCCAAGGATGCAGCAATGACCACAGAAGCTACGGCCGCTGGCCGCCCTGGCCATCGTCGCCCTGATCGGTGCGGGCTGTGCGAGTGGGTCCTCCGCGGGCACCACCGCCAAGAAGGCCACCGCTCGGGACAAGGCGGCGACGTTCTCCGAGTGCATGCGCGAAGAACGGCGTCAGCGAGTTCCCGGACCCGGATGCGTCGGGCGAGTTGACCATCGACGCGGTGGCGAACGGCTCGTCGGTGGACACCGAGCAGCGCGGCGTTGAAGCACGCCATCGGCGAGTGCAAGCACCTGCAGCCACCGGGCTTCACCGGCCATAGAAGGAGCGCCCAGGAGCAGAAGCCCGCCCTCGAGTTCGCCCAATGCATCCGCGAGCACGGCGTGAAGGACTTCCCGGACCCGACCCCCGATGCGCCTCTCGTCGACACGAACCGGATCCCGTCCGCCGCGACCAGCAGGCGGCATGTCGATTCTCAACGCCGCGATGCACACATGCGGCGAAGTGCTCGGACACGCACTGGGGATCCGGCCGTGACGCGGAAGACCTGGGCGGTTGCCGCGGCGGTCGTCCTCGCCGCCGCGGTCGCCGCCGGCGTGCTCGTCGGGTCCGGCGCCGAGCCGGCGACCCCGACGTCGCACGGGCCGCCGGCGAACACCGCGAAGGTGGAACGGGGGAGGCTCTCGGCCCGGGTGTCCCAGGCTGGGGTCCTGACCTACCGAGCGCGGTCGGACGGCTCGCCGTACGCCGTCGATCAACCGCGCCGGCGGGACCTACACCAAGCTGCCCGACGGCGGGGAGAAGGTGGGATGCGGCGACGTGCTGTACCGGGTGGACGACACACCGGTGCTGCTGCTGTGCGGCTCGGTCCCGGCGTACCGCTCGCTGTCGGTGGGCGACCGCGGCCGCGACGTCGCCGAGCTCAACGCCAACCTGCGCGCCGGCGCGGCTGACGTCCTTCACCGCGCGACGGCCTCGGCGCTCGAAGAAGCTGCAGTCCAAGCGGGCGCTCGAGCTGACCGGAGCGTTGAAGCTCGGTCAGGCGGTGTTCCTGCCCGAGGCGGTACGGATCGCCAAGGTGATCGGCCGGCTCGGCGGGCCCGCGCGGCCGGGTTCGCCCGGTCGTTCAGCGCCACCTCCGACACGCTCGAGGTGCAGGTGGAACCTCGACCCGTCGCAGCAGGGCGCAGGTCAAGGAGGGCGACCGTGCGCGGATCACGCTGCCGGACAACACGTCGGTGACGGGAAGCTGGTCCGGCTTCGGGAGCGGTCGCCCGGGCACCGGCCGGGCAGGGCGGCAACGCGGCGGCCGCGACGATCCCTGCCTACATCCGTCTCGACGACCCGGGCAAGGCGCGCGGGCTCGACGGGGCGCCGGTCCAGGTGGACATCACGACCAAGGGAGTGGCAGGACGCCCTGAGCGTCCCGGTCACCGCGCTGGTCGGCAGGTCCGGCGGCGGCTTCGCGGTCGAGGTCGTGCGCGCCGGCGACGCGACGCGAGCTGGTCGCGGTGAAGCTGGGCCTGTTCGACACCGGAGGCGGGCGCGTCCAGGTCGAGGGCGATGTTCGCGCGGGCGATCTCGTCGTGGTGCCGTCCATATGAGCGGCAGCCGTGCTGGAGCTGGAGGCGGTGACCAAGGTCTACGGCGAGGAGCCCCCCGTGTTCGCGCTGCGCGGCGTGTCCTTCTCCGTGCGGCGGGGCGAGCTGGTGGCGATCGTCGGGCCTTCCGGGTCGGGCAAGTCGACGCTCCTGCACGTCATGGGGACGCTGGAGCGGCCCAGCAGCGGGGCGGTCCGGATCGGCGGCGTCGACGTGTCGCGGGCTGGGCGACCGCGAGCTGTCGCGGCTGCGGGCCCGTGAGATCGGGTTCGTCTTCCAGCAGTTCTTCCTCGCCGAGCACGCCACGGTGCGCGAGAACGTCGCCGACGGGTTGCTCTACGCCGGCGTCCCCGCCGCCGAGCGGTACGCGCGCGCCGACGAGGCGCTCGAGCGGGTCGGCCTCTCGCATCGCGCGACGTTCAAGCCGACCAAGCTCTCCGGAGGCGAGCGCCAGCGGGTGGCGATCGCCCGGGCCCTCGTCGGGCGCCCGGCGATCGTCCTCGCCGACGAGCCGACCGGCAACCTCGACAGCGCCACCGGCACATCGATCATGGAGCTGATCCGCGAGCTCAACGCCGCCGGCGCCACGATCCTCATGATCACCCACGACGGCGGCCTCGCCGACCAGCTGCCGCGCCAGATCCGGATGCTGGACGGCCAGGTGGTCTCCGATACATGAGCGCCGACGCGCGGACGCCTGCGCCTGAACGCGTGACGCTGCGGGTGGCCAGCGTCGGCCTGCGCGCCCGGCCGCTGCGCGCCGCGCTGTCCGCGCTCGGGATCGCGATCGGGACCGCAGCGATCGTGGCGGTCCTCGGGCTGTCGGCCTCCTCGCAGGCCGGGCTGCTCGCCGAGATCGACCGGCTCGGCACGAACCTGCTGACCGTCGAGGCGGGGCAGAGCCTCACGGGGGCGGAGGCGGAGCTGCCCCGCGAGGCGCCGGCGCGGATCACGCACCTCGACGAACGTCCAGCTGCTGGCCGCACACCGCGCTGATCAAGGGCGAGGGCGTGTACCGGAACCGCTGATCCCGGTGACCAACACCGGCGGGCTGCAGGTGCGCGCCACCAGCCTGAACCTGCTCTCCGTGCTCAACACCGGCCTCGCGCGCGGCGCCTGGCTCAATCCGGGGACCGCCCGCGAGCCGGTCGCCGTGCTCGGCTCGGCGGCCGCGCAACGGCTGGGCATCGACCGGATCTTCCCCGACCAGCGGATCTGGCTCGGCGGCCAGTGGTTCAACGTCGCAGGCGTCCTGGAGACCCTCGCCGCTGGAGCCCGACGTCGACAACAGCGCCCTGATCGGCTACCCGGCCGCCCAGAGGTACCTCGGCTACGTCAGCGTCGTCCAGGGCGAGCGGAACGCCGGCCCGCCGAGCTCGATCTACGTGCGCGCGGACACCGACCATGTCGCCGACGTGCAGGCGCTGCTCGCCCCGACCGCCAACCCCGAAGCACCGAACGAGGTCAACGTCAGCCAGCCCTCCGACGCGCTCACCGCCCGCGCCGCCGCGGCCGGGGCGTTCGACAGCCTCTTCCTCGGCCTCGGCGTCGTGGCCCTGATCGTGGGCGCCGTCGGCGTCGCCAACATCATGATCATCTCCGTGCTGGAACGCCGCTCGGAGATCGGCCTCCGCCGCGCCCTCGGCGCGACCAAGAGCCAGATACGCGGCCAGTTCCTGGGCGAGTCGGTCCTGCTCGCCGCCATCGGCGGCATCGTCGGCGTGCTCGCCGGAGCGATGGCCACGGTCATCTACGCCGGCTCGAAGCACTGGGCCGTCGTGATCCCCGTCGAAGCCTGGACGGGCGGCATCGCCTCGGCCATCCTCATCGGCGCGTGCGCCGGCCTGATGCCGGCCGTGCGAGCGTCGCGGATGCCGCCCACCGTGGCCTTGCGCACGGCATGAGAGCGGGAAACCGCGCACGTACGGGCGCCGCAAAGTACCGATGTCGCGGCGGCCGCGACGTGCGACGCTCGTACCCACGCTTCCGTGGGAGGAGATCATGTACAGCCTGGCTCAGCTTCTCACCGAGACCGCCGGCAAGCACGGCAACCGGCCGGCGCTCAAGCTCGACGACACGGTCGTCACCTACGACGGGCTGAACGAGAGCGCGACGCGCGTGGCCGGCCTCTTGAAGGAACGGGGTCTGGAGCCGGGCGACCGCGTCGCGATCATGCTGCCGAACGTGCCGTACTTCGGGGCGGTCTACTACGGCGTCCTGCGCGCGGGCGGTGTCGTGGTGCCCGTCAACGTGCTGCTGAAGGGGCGCGAGGTGGCCTTCTACCTCGCCGATCCCGAAGCCAAGTTCCTGTTCGCATGGCACGGGTTCGCGGATGCCGCCGTCGATGGCGCCCACGCGGCCGGAGCCGAGACGATCATCGTCACCCCCGGCGACTTCGAGCACCTGCTGGCCGACGCGCCCAGGGCGCCCGAGGACGTCGAGCGCGACGGGTCGGACACCGCGGTCATCCTCTACACCTCCGGCACCACCGGCACGCCCAAGGGCGCCGAGCTCACCCACGCGAACCTGCTCGACAACTGCCTCCACGGCGGCACGGAGCTGGTGCACGTCTCACCGGACGACGTGATCCTTGGCGCGCTCCCGCTGTTCCATTCGTTCGGCCAGACCTGCTGCCTGAACACCGCCGTCCGCGCCGGCGCGTGTTTGACGCTGATCCCGCGCTTCGAGCCTGGTAAGGCACTGGAGATCATCGAGCGCGAGCGCGTGACGCTGTTCGACGGTGTGCCGACGATGTACCACGCCATGCTCCACGAGCCCGACCGCGAGCGCTATGACGTGTCGAGCCTGAACATGTGCGTGTCCGGCGGCTCGGCCATGCCGGTCGAAGTGATGCGCGGCTTCGAGGCGGCGTTCGGCTGCGTGATCCTCGAGGGCTACGGCCTCTCGGAGACCTCGCCGGTGGCATCGTTCAACCACCCCGAGCGGGAGCGCAAGCCCGGGTCGATCGGCACGCCGATCCACGGCGTCGAGATGAAGGTCGTCGACGACGGCGGGAACGCGCTCCCACCGGGTGAGATCGGCGAGATCGCGATCCGCGGCCACAACGTGATGAAGGGCTACTGGAACCGCCCGGACGCGACCGACGAGGTGCTCCGCGACGGCTGGCTGCTGACCGGCGACATGGCCCAGGTGGACGACGACGGCTACTTCTTCATCGTCGATCGCAAGAAGGACATGATCATCCGCGGCGGCTACAACGTGTATCCGCGCGAGATCGAAGAGGTGCTCTATGAGCATCCCGCCGTCTTCGAGGCCGCCGTGGTCGGCGTCGCCGACGAGGCGCTGGGCGAGGAGATCGGCGCGGCGATCACGCTCAGGCCGGGGGCGGACGCCACCGCCGACGAGATCCGTGAGTTCGTCAAGGAGCGGGTGGCGGCCTACAAGTACCCGCGCGCGATCTGGTTCGTCGACGCCCTCCCCAAAGGCGCGACCGGGAAGATCCTCAAGCGCGACATCGAGCGGCCCGCCACCGCCAAGCGGTAGCCCATCGATCCTGGGCGCTCACGTTCACGTCGGCGGCGCCTAAAGTCGCGTCATGAGCGACCGCATCCTCGGCCGCGGCGCGGAGCTGCAGCAGGTCGGTGCGCTGCTCGCCGACGAGACGCCGGCGGCTCGCGCGCTCGTGCTGACCGGCGAGGCCGGGGTCGGCAAGACGACGATCTGGGACGAGGGCGTCCGGCTGGCCGGCGAGCGCGGGCTGCGCGTGCTCGCCGCGCGGCCCACGGAGGCCGAGGCCGCGCTCCCGTTCGCGGCGCTCGGGGATCTGCTCGGCCCGGTCGTGGACGCGATCGCGCTGCCGCGGCCGCAACGCGGCGCGCTCGATCGCGCGCTCCAGCGCGCCGAGCCGGACGAGCCGGCCGATCGGCTCGCGGTCTCGCGCGCCGCCCTCGGGCTGCTGCAGGGACTGGCGCGCGACGGCCCGCTGGTGGTGGCCGTCGACGACGTGCAATGGCTGGACACGCCGACCGAGCACGTGCTCGCCTTCGCGCTGCGGCGGCTCGCCGACGTTCCACTGCGGGCGCTGATCGCGTGCCGGATCGTGGACGGCCCGCCGCCGCTCGGGCTTCACGGTGTGGTGCACGTCGGGGTGGAGCCGCTGCCCGCCGGCGAGCTCGGCGCGCTGCTCCGCGACCGCCTCGGGCTCGACATCGCCCGTCCGCGGCTGCTCGAGCTCCATCGCGCCTGCGGCGGCAACCCCTTCTACGCGCTCGAGATCGGGCGGGCGCTGCTGCGCGAGCCGCGGCCCGCGGGGCCGCTGCCGGTGCCCGAGAGCCTGGCCGAGCTGCTCACCCTGCGGCTCGAGACGCTGTCGGGCGGCGCCCGCGAGGCGACGCTCCTCACCGCGGCCGCCTCGCAGCCGACCTGGACGCTGATCGAGCGCGCCGCGGGAGGGACGGCGGGCCTCGCGGAGGTCGTCGGCACCGGCGTGCTCCGGCTCGAGGGCGATCGCGTGCGCTTCTCGCACCCGCTGCACGCCTCGATCGCCTACGCGTCGGCGGCGCCGTGGGAGCAACGCAGCGCGCACCGCCGCCTCGCCGAGGCGGCGCTGGACGCGGACGAGCGCGCGCAGCAGCTGGCCGTCGCCGTCGAGCAGGCGGACGAGCGCATCGCGACCGAGCTCGAAGAGGCGGCCGGCACCGCGGCGAGCCGCGGCGCGCCCGAGACGGCCGCCCGCCTGGCCGAGCGGGCCGCCGAGCTGACCCCGCCCGCCGACGAGCCGCTGCGGCGGCGGCGTCTGGCGGCCGCCGCGCAACACCACGTCGCGTCGGGCGATCCGAGCCGCGCGCGGGCGATCCTCGACGCGCTGGTCGCCGGCCTTGTGGCAGGCCCCGAGCGCGCGAGGCTGCTGTGGCGGCTGGCGGACGCGGTCGATGGGGTGGCCGAGTCGATCCGCCTGTGCGAGCGCGCGCTGGACGAGGCCGCGGGCGACCCGGCCCTGTCGGCCGAGATCCACACCGGGCTCGCGACGTTCACGTGGATCGCCGGCGAGCGCGCCCGCTCGGCGGGCCACACGCGCGAGGCCGCACGATTCGCGGAGCTGGCCGGTGACGAATCGCTGGTCGCGATCTCGCTCGCCGAGGCGTGCCACTCGGACGCGGTCCTCAGCTCCACGTTCCGGCGCGACGAGATGGACCGCGCGCTCGCGCTCGAGGCGCGCGTCCAGAGCTTCCCGACCTACCTGCGGCCGAGCTTCCAGCTCGGCGTGATCCTCATGTACACGGACGAGCTCGATGCCGCCCGCCCGCTGCTGTCGGCCGAGCTCGCCCGCATGGAGGCGGCCGGCGACGAGGCGGGCCGCTCGGGCGTGCTCTACCGCCTGTCCGACCTCGAGCTGCGAGCCGGCAACTGGGGCGCCGCGCACCGGTTCGCCCGCGAGGCCGTCGGACTCGCCGCCTCGTCGAACCACGAGCAGGAGCAGGCGGTCGTGCTGAGCGCCCTCGCGCTCGTGCTCGCCCACCTCGGCCGCCTCGACGAGGCGTGCGAGCGCGCCGAGGTCGCTCGCGCGCTCGCGCGTGAGGCCGGCGACATGACGATCCGCCAGCGTGCGGAGGCGACCCTTGGGTTCGCCGCGCTGAGCCGCGGCGATGCCGAGGAGGCGGCCGCCTGGTTGGCGCCGGCGCGCGCCGAGCTGCAGCAGCAGGGAGTGGGCGAGCTGTCGATCTCGCAGGTCGTCCAGAACGAGATCGAGGCGCAGATCCTGGTCGGCCGGCTGGACGCCGCGGCCGAGGCGATCGCGTTCGTGGAGGACCAGGGCCGCGCGTCGGGCCGAGCGTGGCACGCGGCCGTATCGGCGCGCGGGCGCGCGCTGTTGGCCGCCGCCGGCGGCGACCACGAGGCCGCTCGCGCGCACATCGAGCGCGCCCTGCTCGCGCACGAGCGCCTGCCGCAGCCGTTCGAGCGCGCGCGGACGCTGCTCGCCCAGGGGACGATCGAGCGCCGGGCGAAGCGCCGCGCGGCGGCGCGCGAGGCGCTGACCGCGGCGCTCGAGCTGTGCGACGCGCTCGGCGCCGCGCTGTGGGCCGAGAAGGCGGCGGCCGAGCTCGCGCGTATCCCCGGCCGCGGCCGCGCGTCGAGCGAGCTCACGGAGACCGAACGGCGCGTCGCCGAGCTGGTCGCCGCCGGTCTCTCGAACAAGGAGGTGGCGGCGCGGCTGTTCGTCAGCGTCCGCGCCGTCGAGGCCAACCTCTCGAAGGTGTACGCCAAGCTCGGCGTGCGCTCGCGCAGCCAGCTCGCCGGCCGGCTGTAAAAGCCTGTGGGATTCCACACTATCCGGCGCATCGGCGCCCGGGTTAGCGTCGCGACATGGATACGCCGACGCGCTACACGGTCGAGGTTCGCCTGCCGCGGGCCGGCTGGGCGGACGTGCAGGAAGCCGCCGCTCGCGCCCGGGCAGCGACCGAGGGCGAGCCGGTGCGGCTCCTGCGCTCGATCTTCGTGCCCGAGGACGACGCCTGCTTCCTGCTCTACGAGGGCCCGTCGGCAGAATCGGTGAGGGCGGCGGCAGTGCGGGCGCAACTCGGCGTGCGACGCGTCGAGGCCGCCCTGCGGCTGGATGGAGAGGAGACGTCGTGACACGGAAGGCACTGACGCTTGGCGTCCTGGTGGCGCTGCTCGCGTGCGGGTCGGCGCAGGCGGCCGACAGCTATCGGATCTCTGCCGGCGGCAACCAGGACTGGGGACCGCAGACCGGAGGACTCGACCAGACGGCGTCCACCCCACTCGAAGCGACCGGCACGATGACCGACAACGGCAACGCCGTGGGCTCCGTCCCGTACCACCTCCAAGCAGGCCCCGGGATCACGCGCGCCTCGATGGACGGCCACGTCACCGTGCCCTCCGGGCTCGCCTACCCGTTCAACCCGTCGCTGCAGGCGGTGGCGAACACGGAGCTGACCATCAGCGGGCCGGACCCCGAGATCAACACGTCGCTCAACCTCCACGTCGACGGCGTCATCGAGTCGACGGTGTGCCCCGGGGGCCCGCCCTGCGGCGCGCTGAGCGTCTTCATCTACGCCCCGACGGGCACGACGGCGGGGGCCACGGCGGAATTCAACGCGCGCGGGGAGACGCGAGTGAACGACCTGGGCCTCGCCTTCGACCCGGTCCCGGGTGGCTATCGCGTCCACGGCGACGTGACATCGCGCACGTTCGGCCTGCGCACCGGCACGCCGAACGCGCTCGGGATCGTGCTCAACATCAGCGGCCGCTTCGGAGGCAACCCGGCGGGCGAAGCCTTCGGTGGCCGCTTCGACGATCCCGATCAGCGCTGGCAGGTGAGCTTCGCCCCGAGTGGGCCGGTGCTCAACCTGCCCGCCGGCTACACGGTCTCCGGCACAGGCGTGGTGAACAACCGCTGGGACGATCCGTTCGCCGGCAACGTCGTCGTGGCGGACTGCAACGACCCGGCGCTGGCGAACGTCACGACGATCCCTGGCAGCCTCATCCTGCGCCGGCTCCAGAACTGCGATCAGCTCGCGATGCCGCAGCTGACCCACATCGACGGCGATCTGGTGATCGAAGACAATGCCGGCGGCGCTGACGTCGACCTGGGCGCGGTCTCGGTCGGCGGCGCGATCGACGTGAGCGGCACCGGCGGTGACCTGACGATCGACACGGGCCAGGTCGGCGGCGCGATCGACGTGAGCGGCACCGGCGGTGACCTGACGATCGACACGGGCCAGGTCGGCGGCGCGATCGACGTGAGCGGCACGGGCGGTGACCTGACGATCGACACCGGCCAGGTCGGCGGCGCGATCGACGTGAGCGGCACGGGCGGTGACCTCACGATCGACACCGGGTCGACCGGCGGCGACCTCACCATCACCGACAACACCGGCGACGCCATCGACATCGGCGGCGGCCAGATCGGCGGCGACCTCACGATCACCGACAACGGCACCGCGGTCGTCAACGCAAACGACTCGCTGACGGTGAGCGGCGATGCCGATGTCGAGACCGACGGCGGCGGGATGCTCGACCTGTCGGGCGTCCAGGCCGACGGCGACGAGACCGTCGTGGCCGACGACGCCGGCGCGGTGAGCGCCAACACGGCCGGCGGGACGACCGACGTCGCGATCCTCGGCGGCACCGCGGCGATGCACGTCGTGCTCCCCGACGGGGCGTTCGACCTACCGGTGGCGTTCACCATCACGCGGCGCGGTGACGATCCGCCCGAGGGCCAGGTGGACCCGATCGCCGGCTACACGTTCGCGTTCGCCGTGCCGACGCTGAACGCCGACGCACACCTGTCCTTCACCGTCGATCTCGCGGCGCTCGACGCGGCGACCCGCTCGGCCCTGCTGGCGGGGGACGCGACGATCGCGACCAAGGGCGACAACCCGGGCGCGACGTACGCCGCGCTCGCGCGCTGCAGCGGCGCTCAGACGCCGGAGGCGAACGGCTGCGTGGCGGTCAGCCTCACGCCGTCTACGGCCCGCTTCGACGGGATCGCCGGGCACTTCTCGTCCTGGGCCGTCGCGCTGCTCAAGCGCACGTCACCTTCAGGCCCGACCGCGGCGCAGATCCGCGCGCTGCTGCGCAAGCAGATCGTCCCGCACGGCAAGGCCGCGCGGATCGGCCGCCTGCTGAAGCATCGCTACCCGCTCAGGCTCCGGGCGCTGATCGCCGGCACGGCGAAGATCCAGTGGTTCCGCAAGCATGTCCTGGTCGCCACCGGCCGGCACCGGTTCGCCGCGGCCGGGAGCACGACGATCCGCATGAAGCTCACGAAGGCGGGGCGCAAGCAGCTCCGGCACGTCAAGCGCCTCACGCTCACCGCCAAGGGGTCGTTCACGTATACGCCCGGCCCGCCGGTCACGGCGAAGCGGCGGTTCGGCCTCAAGCGGTGAGCGGCAGGCGCGCGCTGACGCGGGTGCCCGCGCCGGGCGGGCTCTCGATCTCGAACCGCCCGCCGAGCGCGGCGACCCGGTCGGCCAGCCCGCGCAGGCCCGTGCCGGCCGCGGTGTCGGCGCCGCCGCGGCCGTCGTCGGCGATCTCCACCACGAGCCCGTCGTGCTCGCGCGCGACAGCGATCCGGATCGCGCTCGGGGCCGCATGCCTGGTCGCGTTCGTGAGCGACTCGCTGACGATGAAGTAGGCCGCGAGCTCGACCGGCTCCGGCAGCGCCTCGGCCGGGACGTCGAGCGTCACCGGGATCTCGCACGCGATCGTGAGCGACTCGAGCGCGCTGCGCAGGCCGCGCTCGGACAGCGCCACCGGATGCAGCCCGCGGGCGAGGTCGCGCAGGTCGGCATGGGCTTCGCCCAGCTCGTCGTGGGCGAGCCGCAGGACCTCGGCGGCCTCGTGGTCGTCGCCGAGTTTGAGCTGGGCGACCCTGAGCAGGTTCCCGACGGCCATCAGCCGCTGCTGCGCGCCGTCGTGCAGGTCGCGGCCGACACGCCGTCGCTCGGCATCGGCGGCGTCGATCACTCGCGCGCGCGAGCGCTGCAGCGCGGATTCCTGAAGCCGGCGCTCGAGCTCGGCCGCCGCGCGCGACGCGAAGATCCGCATGGCGGCGACGTCGTCGTTCCCGGCCTCCATCGGCCGGGCGTCCATCACGGCCATGTGGCCGAGGTGCGAGCCGTCGGCGGCGCGCAGACAGACCGCGAGGTAGCTCTCGAGGCCCATGTCGATCGCCGGCTGGGCCTCGGGAAAGAGCGTCGTCAGGGCCTCCGGGAACGCGACGACCGCCCGCTCGACCACGAGCGCGCACGGCTTGCCGCGCGTGTCGTACTCGAACGGCTCGTCCATCCAGTCGCCGTCGAACCAGCCGCTGAGGACCCGCACGTGCTCGCCGTCGGGATCGGTGGCCTCTGCGACGAAGGCGAACTTCGCGTCGAACGCCAGCGCGACGTGACGGACCAGGCAGCGCAGGAACTCATCGCCGACCGCCCCGGCGGTCCCCTCGGCGACCGTCCGGAGCAGATCCCGGCCGCCGAACCGCGCGCCGGGCTCGTCGATGTGGGCAAATCGAGGCACGTTCCCGCTCGGCTTCGATGCTAGCGACCGGCGGCGACACAGCCGGTCGCGAGGTCCGAATCCGTAACTCTCCCCGATGTGCAGGCGTGCGCCGGCGAGAAGGATGGGTGGGGAACGACGAGGGAGGGAGACGTGTCCCCCATCCAGCAGAACGCAAGACCGTTGGCGCCGGCGCGGGCCGCGGTGTCGCGGCGTGCGGCCCGCGATGCGGGCCGGCGCGAGCGCGTTCGCCACCTCGAGGCCGTGATGGCCGCATTCGTACGAACGCGGGCGACGCCGTCAGTACGCCCACGACGACGCCAAGCCGGATCTTAGGGCGAGTGCGGGAGTCGGACCCGCCTGGCTTTGCAGCCAGGGCCACGGCCATGAGCTAGGGATAGGCCGTGTTGGCGGCCGCCACCGGGCGGTGCCACTCGCCGCTGTGAGCATCGCGCGTCGCCGCTCGTGCGACCACGGTGATCGCTCCGGAATCGGGGTGGGGAGTTCCCGCAATCCGGCTCCGTGACGACCACCGCCACGCCCGGAATCCGGACATTTAGCGCGCGAGGCGACGGCCGCTTAGTGTCGGCGGGTGACGCCGCTCCTCTACGGGCTCGGACAGCTCAGCGTGCGCCATCGGCGGAGCGTCGTGGCGGTGTGGCTGGTCGTCTTCGTGGTCCTCGCGGTGGCGGCCCGCAGCGTCGGCTCCGACCTCAACGACAACCTCACGCTGCCCGGGGAGCGACAGCCAGAAGGCCACCGACCTGCTCCAGGCACGCTTCCCGGCGCAGGCCAACGGGACGAACCCGGTCGTGCTGCGCGCGCCCAAGGGCGCCAAGCTCACCGACGCCAAGTACAAGCAGCCGATCGACGCGACGATCGCGGCGTTCAAGCAAGGACCCCGACGTCCGCTGACGCGACGAGCCCGCTGTCAGCTCGGGCAAGGACGTCCGCTCCAAGGACGGCAGCACCGGCTACATCGCGCTCAACCTGAGCGCCAGCCCGAGCGACCTCACGACCGACGACGCGCAGCGGATCGTCGACGAGGCGCGATCCGGCGCGCGACGCCGGCCTGGACGTGAGCTTCGGCGGCTACGTCGGCACGAAGGTCTCCAAGCCGGAGACGCACTCGAGCGAGATCGTCGGCCTGGGCATGGCGGTGATCGTCCTGCTGCTCACGTTCGGGACCGTCGTCGCCATGGGCCTGCCGATCGTGACCGCCATCGTCGGCCTGGTCTGCGGGCTGTCGGTGATCACGCTGATCAGCCACCTGACCGAGGTGCCGACCGTCGCGCCCACGCTGGCCACGATGATCGGGCTCGGCGTCGGGATCGACTACGCGCTGTTCATCGTCACCCGCCACCAGCAGCAGCGGCGGGAGGGGATGGACACCTACGAGTCGATCGCGCGCTCGGTGGCGACCTCCGGCGGCGCCGTCGTGTTCGCCGGCATCACGGTGATCGTGGCGCTGCTCTCGCTCGCCGTCGTCGGCATCCCGCTGGTCACCACGCTCGGCTACACGTCGGCGATCGTCGTGCTCGTCGCGGTGTGCGCGGCGATCACGCTGCTGCCCGCGCTCCTCGGCTTCGTCGGCGGCCGGATCGACCGGCTGCGCGCTCCCGCACCGGCGCGCGCCGAGCGACCACCACCCGCATGGCTGGGAGCGGTGGGCGCGGTTCGTGGCACGGCGGCCGTTGCCCGTGCGCGCTCGTGGCGCTGGTCGATCCTCGCCGCGCTCGCGCTGCCGACGCTCGACCTCTACCTCGGCCAGCAGGACAACGGCGCGCTCCCGACCAGCACCGAGGCGCGCAAGGCGTACGACGGGATGTCCTCCGCGTTCGGCGTCGGGGCCAACGGGCCGCTGCTCGTCGAGCGTCGACATGTCCAAGCAGCCGGCCAAGCCCGACCAGTCAAAGCTCGACCAGCTCAACAAGCAGGAGTCCGACCAGAAGGCGCAGGCGAACGAGAAGGCGCAGGCCCAGCAGGCGAGCCTGGAGGCGAAGGGCGTGCCGCCGGCCCAGGCGCAGGCGCAGGTCCAGCCGCAGCTCGACAAGCAGCTCAAGCAGATCTCCGACAAGGCGGACGCGCAGCGCAAGCAGCTCGACCAGAACGCCACCGACCCGCGGCTGCGAAGCTGCGCACCGACATCGAGCACGCGGGCGGCGTCGCCAAGGTGACGCCGCCGCTCGTCAACAAGCGACGGCACCGCGGCGGTGCTCAACGTCACGCCGAAGACCGCGCCTTCGGACCAGGCGACCGAGGCGCTCGTGCGCACGGCTGCGCGACGACACGATCCCGCAGGCCACGAAGGGCGCGAACATGACCGCCGACGTCGGCGGCACCACCGCCGGCTACATCGACCTCGCCGACGAGATCGCCGGCGGCCTCGTGCTGACGATCGCGGTCGTGGTCGGGCTGAGCTTCCTGCTGCTGATGCTCGCGTTCCGCTCGATCGTCATCCCGCTCACCGCCGGGCTGATGAACCTCGTCTCGATCGGCGCCGCGTTCGGCGTCGTCACCGCGGTGTTCGAGAAGGGCTGGGGCGTCGGCCTCGTCGGCCTCGACAGCGATGTCGCGATCGTCAGTTTCGTGCCGCTGATGATGTTCGCGATCCTGTTCGGCCTGTCGATGGACTACGAGGTGTTCCTGATGACGCACATCAAGGAGGCCTGGGAGCGACTGCACGACAACCGGCGCGGCGGTGATCGACGGCGTGGCCCACACCGGTCGCGTCATCACGTCGGCCGCGCTGATCATGGTCAGCGTCTTCTTCGCGTTCGTCATCAACGGCGACCCGACGGTCAAGCAGTTCGGGGTCGGGATGGGCGTGGCCGTGGCGGTCGACGCGACGATCGTCCGCTGCCTGCTCGTGCCGGCCGTGATGACGCTGCTCGGCCGCGCGAACTGGTGGTTCCCGGGCTGGCTCGATCGCGCGTTGCCGAACTTCTCGATCGAGGGCGACGAGTGGTTCCGCGAGCGCGACGCGGCGGTCAGCGAGGAGCGCGAGCTCGTGGCCCGCTAATAGCGGGCGTACTGCGCGCGGTCCTGTTCGAAGCCGTCGACGATCTCGCGCGCGAGCGTGGGTCGCGTCTGGCGGATCGCGACGAGGAAGTCCTCGGTGGTGGCGCGCGGGCCGTGGCGCTCGAAGTGCTCGCGTTCGAACGCCCGCTGTGCCGCCTTGCGAGCGGCGAACTCGATGTCGGCCGGCGTGTAGAGGTCGCTCGCCTCGACCAGCGCCGCGACGTCGACGTCCTCGTCGGTGATCTCGTCCACGTACCGCTCCCAGATCGCCTGGCGCGCCGCGGCGTCGGGTGGGCCGACCGCGAGCACGTAGTCGAACCGGCCGGGGCGGATGAACGCGGGGTCCAGCCGCGCGACCCAGTTGGTGGCGCACACCAGCAGGTGCTCGCGCGCGTCGCGGATGCGCGGGATCTGGCGCAACAGCTCGTTGGTCAGGTTCGGGCTCACGCGGCGGTCGGCCTGCCGCATCGACGCGATGTCCTCGACCTCGTCGATGAACGCCACCACCGAGGGGAGGTCGAGCAGCGCGTCGAAGGCGTCGACGAGGTCGGACTCCTGGCCGCCGAGCCGAGCCGGCTCGAGCTCCACGAACGGCCAGCCCAGGCGCGAGGCGATCCCCTTGGCGAACGTCGTCTTGCCCGTGCCGGGAGGGCCGAACAGCACGATCGCCTTCGGCGGGGCGACCCGGTGGCGCTCGGCGAGCTGCGGTTCGGCGAGCGGCAGGATCACGCGCCGCTCGATCAGCTCCTTGGCCTCCTCCAGGCCCCGCAGCTCATCCCACAGGCCGGGACCGATGATGCGGCCACCGAGCCGGGTGATCGCCTGCGGCGCCCGCGCGGTGGGGTGCAGCGCACGCTCGAGGTAGGCGAGCTCCGGGGCGGCCTCGTACCCGCGGCGCTCGAGCCACTCGCGCGGCCGGCCGGCGGCGGCCGCGCAAGCCACTTTGCGCGCACCGCGCTCGCTGAACTCGGCCTCGATGTGCTCGAGGAGCTGGTCGGCGACCTCGTCCGCCGCCGCGTCCTCGGCCACGGCGACGCGGTGGATCCAGGCGGTCGGCCCCGACGCCGTGCTCAGCACCATGCCGACCAGCCGCCCGTCGGCCTCGGCGAGCACCGTCACGGCCTCCTCGGACCCGATCAGCTCGACGGCTTCGTCGACGCTGAGCCGGTCGTCCCCGCGCGGGATGTGGCCCGCTGCATCCCAGAGCTCCAAGACGGCGCTCAGGTCCTGCGGCGTGTAAGGGCGTACGGCGGCTCGCGTGGAGCGATCTTTGCACGCCTTAACGAGTCAAGCCGCCCTCGGGGCGGCCTGTCTTCTGGTCATCGGCAGCGGGCTGAAGAACCTTTAGCCCACTTTCTCATGCTGGCGCGTTGCCGCTCACGAGGCAGGAGAGCTCGGAGTGTACGTTCAGGCCATGGCTGATGGGAGACACCGCGCGGCTCTACCACCGACTGACGTCCTACGAGGGCGAGGGATGGGACTGGGACGTCAAGGTCGACGACCCGCTGATCCTCCAGGACTTCGTGCCGAACGACTTCGAGACCTGGCCCGCCGCCTGCAAGACGTACCCGGACGGGCTGCCGGTCATCGAGCTGCCGCGCGAGTGGGAGGACCGCGAAGGGCTCGATCTCGCGGCGCTGGCCCGCATCCTGTACCTCTCGTCCGGCGTCGTGCGGGTGGTCGAGCGCGAGGACCGCCCGACGCTGCTGCTGCGCGCCGCCGGGTCGGCCGGCGCGCGCTTCCCGTACGAGTTGTACGTGGCCGCCCGCGACGGCGTGTACTGGTACGACCCGGTCGGCCACGCGCTGGTGCAGATCGGCCCCCGTCCGGGCGAAGGCGCGACGACGCTGATCCTCACCGGGGTCCCGTGGCGGACCGGCTGGCGCTACTCCGAGCGCGGCCTGCGCCACATCTACTGGGACGCGGGCACGGTGCTGGCGCAGACGCTGGGGCTCGCCGACGGGCTCGAACCGCGGCTGTACACGCGCTTCCCGGACGAGCAGGTCACCCGGCTGGTCGGCGCCGACGGGACGCACGAGTTCCCGCTCGCGCTCGTCACGCTCGGGGAAGGCGCGCCGGCGATCGAGCCCTACGGCCCCGCGGAGCCCGGAGCCGTCGACACCCGCGAGCCGCTCGAGTTCCCGCTCGTCACGCTCGCCCAGCACGCCGGCGACGCCGACGCGCTCGGCACGCCCTGGCCGCCCGCCCCGCCGCCGCCGGATGACCTCGACGCCGTGATCCTGCGCCGCGGCTCGACCCGCCTCATGGATGCGGGCGCGACGATCAGCCGCGACGTCTTCACGACCTGCCTCGACCTCGGGCTGCGCGACACGCAGACGATCGAGTTCATCGCCGTTCACGGCGTCGACGATCTCGAGCCCGGCCTCTACCGCTGGCCCGACATCCAGGCGCCGCTGCGAGCCGGCCCGCTGCGCGACGAGGTCTTCCGCGTCTGCATGGAGCAGGACCTCGGCCGCGACGCCGCGTTCGTCGTGATGGCCGCGGCGGATCTCGACCGGCTCGACGACCACGGCTATCGCGAGGCCCAGCTCGGCGCCGGCCTGGTCAACGGCCGCCTCCATCTCGCCGCCTTCAGCCTCGGCATCGGCGCCTCCGGCATGACCTTCTACGACTCCGAGATCGCCGGCCTGCTCGGGGAGCCGCTGGCGGGGCTGCTCTTCACCTGCGTCGGTGTCCCGGAGTACCGCAACAAGCAGGGCGGCAAGCCCGGCGCGCCGGCGTCGATCGTCTACCCGACGCGCCGGTGATACGGCCCGGCGGCGGGTGACTCGATCGTGCTGGACGGCGCGAGCCGGCGGCGCCGGTCGGCGCGCAGGCGCATCTCCTCCGGCGACGTGTACTTGAGGTCCTCTGGGATCGCCTGCAGCCCGTACTCGTGGTGCTCGAAGTCCACGAGCGACGGGCGGCCGACGCCCCAGACCGTGCGCGCCCCGCGCTCGCGGTAGACGCCGCCCGGGCCGGCGCCGCCGGGCGTGAGCGTCGTGTCGTCGTCCATGTCGCGGACGTGGATCGCCGTCGAGCTCGGCGCGGTCGTCGTGGTGGAGCGCAGGTCGCCGCCCGCGGTCCGCTGGGCCTCGCCGCCGGCGTCCGGGCGGATGCCCTCGTTGACGTTGCCCTCGATCGTCACGAGCTTGCCGGTGGCCGGATCCCACGAGTCGACCATCACGATGTGGTTGGCGACCTCGCCGGCGGGCTGAACGCCGCGATGCCGGATCAGCGCGACGTCGCCGGGGCGGATGTCGGCGCCCGCCACCGCGTCGCCGGTGACCCAGCGGCGCGCCAGCCCGCGCTGCTCGTGGTAGTCGCGGACGCTCCACCACTGTCCTTCGGCCCAGATCGAGAGCGGGGCCCGCGCGTCGTTGATCGGCCGGCGGTTGTAGCTGAAGAAGTCGCGCACGTTGTCGGTGTGCGCGAACGCGGTCCGCACGTTCTTGTCGAGCGCCGCTCCGCGGAACATGCTCGCGGCCACGAACATGCCGCACCAGTCGTCGCGCGTGCCGTTCTCGCGCAGCGACTGGCGGGAGCCGTAGCCGGCGTCGGCGAAGATGTCGTCGACCTCGTTGCGGGGCCGGTTCGCCTGACCGATCTGCGCCGGCGTCGACGATTGCGCGGCGTCCGCGCGCCAGGTCGCCCGGGCGTTGAGCACCGCGCGGGCCTGCAGCAGCGCGAGCGCGGCCTCCTCGCAGGCATGGGCGGCGGTCGCCAGCCCGGCGCCGCCGGGATCGACCTTGGCCGCCAGCGCCCGCAGCGCGCTCGACTTCTCGCGCCATGCGGTGACGTCCGCCAGATCGGCGAGCTGCGGGTCGGCGGCGTGGTTCTCCAATGCGGCCGACGAGCGGTTCACCTGCTCCATCACGACGCGGACGATCGTGGCGCCGACGTCCCGTGCGATCGGGAGGATGGTCCTGAGCGCGGCGGCGAGCGCGGGCTTGATCTCGTGCTCCGCCTGCGCGTACTCCTCGTCGTGGCCGGTGACCAGGACGCTCTCGAACACGAGCATCGACGGGTCGACGATCGGCTCGACGACCGTGAGCGTGGCGACGAGCTCGCGCAGCCAGTCGAGCGCCGGCCGGATGTCGACGAAGCCCGTCGTCGGCACGACCGGCGGCGGCCGGCGCGAGAGCGCGATCAGGCGCGGGCAGCCGTCGCGGAACCGGCTGAGGTTGTCGGCCAGCGGCGGCAGTGGCGTGGCCGTGGGCCGGCGCGCGAGCAACGCGCCGGCGACCGCCCGGTTGCCGAACGCGCGCTGGAGCCCGAGCACGCCGGCGACGTCGCGCGGCAGCGACGGCTCGGTACGCGCCGAGGGCTCGTGTTCGTCGCGGTTGGGGCGGTCGTGCCGCTGTCGCACGTGCTCATGTTCCCGGCCGCGCCGCGCCGGCGCAACGGGGGGTAGGGCTGGCCGTACGACACCCGGGGAAGGCCGTACTGCAAGACGCTGGCCACCCCTAGCGATCCGGAACCCGGATCGCGGGAGTATGCCTCCCATGAGCCCGACCGACATCACCATCCACCACGCACAGGCCGTCCACCGAGTGCGCGTGAAGCGCGGCCGCAGCTAAGGAACTTCCTCCCGTGACCGTCACCGTCACACCCCGCCCGCCAGTCGCCTCCACCGCTCACGCGTTCTCACTCCCCATGGTGCGTGAGATCCCCCCGGTGGTCCGCCCGGGCACCTTCTCCTCCAACTGGTGACAACCCCCTCCTCCTCCACACGCCCCGCGCGGCCCTGAGCCGCGCGGGGCGCGTCATTTGGATTGACATCGCAACGCGCGAGTTGGGAAGGTCGCGGCCTATGCCGAAGACCCACCATCTCCCCGACGAGCGCGTGCACTTCACGTGGGACGTCGGCCACGAGCCGGTCCTCGAGGTCGACTCGGGCGACACCGTCGTCGTGTGGACCCGCGACGTCAGCGACAACCAGATCGGGCCCGACTCGGACACCAGCGTCATTGCGGGCCTGGACTGGGATCGCGTGTACCCGCTCGCCGGCCCGATCGCCGTCAAGGGCGCCCAGCCGGGGGACACGCTGGCCGTCGAGATCCTCGACATCCACACGCAGGGCTGGGGCTGGTCGGCGATCCTGCCCGGGCTCGGCCTGCTGGCCGACGACTTCCCCGACGCGTACCTGCGCGTCTTCGACCTCTCGCACGGCGACGTCGTCTACATGCGCGAGGACATCGCGATCCCGCTGACGCCCTTCTTCGGGACGATGGGCGTGCTGCCCGGCCGGCGCCAGCGCCGTGCCGGTGATGCCGCCCGGCACCTTCGGCGGCAACATGGACACCCGCCAGCTCGTCGAGGGGTCGACGCTCTTCCTGCCTGTGCAGGTCGAGCACGCGCTGTTCTCGGTCGGCGACGCGCACGGCTGCCAGGGCGACGGTGAGGTCTGCGTGACCGGGCTCGAGTCGCCGATGTTCGCCTCGCTGCGCTTCACGCTCGAGAAGGGGCGCTCGCTGCCGTCGCCGCAGTACCGCACGCCGGCGCCGCTGACCCCGCGCGTCGACGGCGCGCCGTTCTACGGGACCACCGGCGTCGGCCCCGACCTGTTCGTCTGCGCGCAGGACAGCATCCGCGCGATGGTCGACCACATCTCGACCACCTACGACCTCAGCCGCGAGGACGCCTACATGCTGTGCAGCCTGTGCGTCGACCTGAAGATCTCGGAGGTCGTCGACGCCGGGCAGTACATCGTCAGCGCGCTGCTCCCGGAGGCGGTCTTCGTCCGTTAGGGGATGAGCACGACCTTGCCGACGTTGCGCCGCTCGGCGATCAGCCGGTGCGCGTCGGCGGCCTGGTCGAACGGCACCGCCGCGGCGACCACCGGGTCCACGGTCCCGTCCGCGATCAGCGGCTGTAGCGGGGCGAGCCACGGCTCCAGCGAGCGGCGGTCCTCCCACAGACGCAGCATGTTGAGCCCGATCACGGCCTTGGAGTCGGACGATCTGCGAGATCAGGTCGAAGCCGCGCCACATCCGCAGCGCCTGCGGGAGCATCCGCGGCAGGTTGCGCTTCTCGCCGGTCTGCAGGCTCGAGGCACCGTAGGCGACGACGCGGCCGCCGGTGCGTAGGAGCGCGTACGAGCGGCGGACCGACGCGCCGCCGATCGCGTCGAGCACGAGGTCGAAGGTGCCGTCCAGCCCGCGGTCCCAGCCGGCGTGGCGGTAGTCGTACGCCTCGTCGACCCCGAGCGCGCGGATCCGCTCGTGCTTGCTCGCCGAAGCGGTGCCGTGCACGACCGCGCCGTGGCGCTTGGCGAGCTGGGTCGCGGCGATCCCGACCCCGCCGGCGGCGGCGTGGATCAGCACGCGCTCGCCTTCGCGCAGGCTCCCGTAACCGAGCAGCGCCGCCCATGCCGTCGCGTAGTTGACGGGGATCGCGGCGCCCTGCTCGAGGGTGAGGCGGTCGGGGAGGGAGATCACGTCCCCCGCCTGGAGGACGAGCTCGGACGCGTAGCCGCCGAACCGCGTGACCGCCATCACGCGCTCGCCGACGGTGAAGGCGCTCACGTCCGGCGCCAGCTCGGTCACGGTGCCCGCGACCTCGTAGCCGACGACCATCGGCGGCTTCGGCGCGTCGGGGTAGATGCCGGTGCGCGCCATCGTGTCGGCGAAGTTGATGCCGGCGGCGGCGACGGCGACGCGCACGTGTCCCGGCCGCATCGGCGGATCGGGCTGCTCGCGCACCTCCAGCACCTCCGGTCCGCCATGGCGGGGGATCAGCACGACGCGCATGGCCGGAATCTACGCCCTCAGCCGTACCAGAGCAGCGCTTCGACGCCCACCGTGAGCGCGAGGCTGGCTACGAGCGTCGTGGCCGCGGAGGCGCGGCCGGCCCGGCCACGGCAGTGGCGCCGCGCGATCACGAGCGCCGCGAGTGACGCGCCGAGGACGAGCACCTGGAGGCCGATCTCCACGGCCAGTCCCAGCGGGCTGGGCTGCGGCTCACAGGCCGGGCGCACGCGGTCGAGGCACGCCAGGTCGGCGAAGGCGTCGGACAGGATGAACGCCGTCACCAGCACCCCGTAGGCCGTGGCGAGGACCACCGCGACGAGCTGCACCCACGACGACGAATCGCGCCGTCCACGGCAGCGGCTCGTTGCGAGGACCGGCGGCCCGGAACAAGGTGCATTGCGTCGCAACGGCACCGTCCGCCGCGGTGCTCGGCCACACCATCGGGGTGGTCGACCACGACCGTTGGTCCGCGAACGCTCCGAGTTGCTGGAGGCGGCCGTGGGAGACGTCGATACCGGGGGGACCGTACCCCGACGTTCGAGGAGTGTCCCCTTGAGAGCACGCAAGCTTGGCCTGAGCCTCTGCACGGCGGCCGTCGTCGCCGCGATGGCGCCGGCCGCCCACGCCGACACCGTGGTCTGCAACGAAGCCGAGAACTCGTGGCGCGGCGGCTACGAGGTCACCGGCGGCCCCGTCGATCCCGACCCGCCGGCGTTCCTGCGCGGATCGACCATGCGGGTCGGCAACGGCGCCGGCCTCGTCAACGCCGCCGAGCACTCGCCGGCCCTGCGCGTGTGCGGTCCCGAGGATGACGGTGGCGGCGACGACGGCGGCGGCTCGGGCAACGCCTAGAGCTAGCCGGTGACCCGGCCGCAGCCATACCATGCGGCCGACATGGAGGTCGAAGCGAGCCTGCTCGAGCGCGAGCGCGAGATCGCGGCGCTCGAGCGGCTGCTCGCCCGCACGCGCGAGTCGCGCGGCGCCGTCGTCCTGATCGAGGGTCCCGCGGGGATCGGCAAGACGCGGCTGCTCGCCGCCGCGCGCGAGCGCGCCCGCGGCATGACCGTGCTGACCGCTCGCTGCAGCGAGCTCGAGCGCGAGTTCTCGTTCGGCGCGGTCCGCCAGCTGTTCGAGCCGCTGGCGCGCGACCCGGCGCGGCGCGAGCGGCTGCTGGCCGGCGGGGCGGCCGCCGCCGAGGGCGTGCTCGGCGCTCCGGAGGGAGACGCCGAGGGCTCGTTCGCCGTCCTGCACGGCCTGTACTGGGCGACGCTCAACCTCGCCGAGGAGCAGCCGGTGATGATCGCGATCGACGACCTGCAGTGGAGCGACCGGCCGTCGCTGCGCTTCATCGCCTACCTGGCGACGCGGCTCGAGGGCGCGCCGGTGCTCGTCGCGGCCACCGTCCGCTCGACCGACCCGGGCACCGACCCGCAGCTGCTGGCCGAGATCGGCGCCGACCCGCTGACCGAGGCGGTGCGTCCCGCGCCGCTCGGCGAGGCGTCGGTCGCCGACTTGGTGCGCGAGCGGCTCGGCGACGCCGACCCCGACTTCATCACCGCCTGCCTGGGGGCGACCGGCGGCAACCCGCTGCTCCTGCGCCACGTGCTCACCGCGCTCGCCGAGGACGGTGTGCAGCCGACCGCGGCCGCGCGCCGTCGCCGTGCGCGGGATCGGCTCGCGCGCGGTGTCTCGGACCGTGCTGCTGCGGCTCTCACGCCTGCGCGAGGAGGCCGCCGCGGTCGCCCGCGCGGTGGCCGTGCTCGGCGAGAGCTCGGGGCTCCCCGCCGTCGCGGCGCTGACGGGGCTCGACGAGGCCGGTGTCGCGCGCGCGGCCGGTGAGCTCGCCCGGGCCGACATCCTGCGCCCCGACCCGCCGCTCGGGTTCGTGCACCCGCTCGTCCGCGATGCCGTCTACCTCGACATCCCCGCCGGCGAGCGCGAGCTCCAGCACGGCCGCGCGGCCGACGCACTCGCGGCGGCCAACGCCGCCGACGAGGAGGTCGCCGCCCAGCTCGTCCACGCGCCGCGCCGCGGCGACCCGTCCACCGTCGAGCGGCTGCGCGCGGCGGCGCGCGAGGCGGAGCGGCGCGGCGGGCCCGAGACGGGGATCACGTACCTGACGCGGGCGCTGCAGGAGCCGCCGCCGCCCGAGCTGCGCCCGGAGCTCGACTTCGAGCTCGGGATCGCGGCCTCGGCGGTCAACGTGCCGATGGCCGTCGAGCACCTGGCGCGCGCCTACGACGACCTCGCCGACCCGATCAAGAGCGCCACCGCCGCGTTCGTGCTCGCCCAGTCGCAGCTGTTCATCGGCGCCGCCAAGGAGGGCGCGGCGTTCGCCCGCCGCGCCGCCGCCGACCTCCCGCCCCAGCTCGCCGACATCCGGCAGATGATCGAGGGCGTCGAGCTGATCGCCGTCTTCTTCGGAGCCGACCCCGGCGCGCTCGATCGGCTCGCCCACTACCGCGAGGCGCGCAAGACCGACGGAGTCGGCGCGAAGATGATCGCGGCGGCGAGCGCGTTCGCGTGGGCGGCGAGCGGCGGCCCGGCGGCGCAGGTGGAGGCGCTCGCGCTCGAGGCGATCAGCGGCGGCGAGCTGCTGGCCAGCGGCAACGGCCTGTCATGGTCGGCGGTGACCGTTGCGCTGATGCTGTGCGAGAGCTCGCGGGCCCCGGAGTGGAACCGGGTGCAGCGCGAGGAGGCGTACCGGCGCGGCTCGCGTTTCTCCGTCTCCTCCTGCGAGCTGTTCGAAGGCGCCCACATGCTGATCGCGACGGGCGATCTCCAGGAGGGCGTCGAGGCCGTGCGGATCTCGCTGCGGCTGCAGGAGCTGTGGGGCTCGGACGCGACCGGCGACTCGTGGGCGCGGGCGCTGGCCGGCCTCGGCGAGCTGCTGATCGGCGACCCGGTCCAGGCGCGGGCCGCGCTCGGCGCCGCGCCGCCCGACGACGAGGAGTCCGACGGCGCGAACCTGTGGCGGCGAACGCAGGCCGAGCTGCTGCTGGCCGACGGCCGCGCCGGCGAGGCGCTCGAGCAGGCGGAGCTGATGGGCCGCAGCGCGCGGCACGTCAAGCATCCGGACTGGAAGCCGTGGCAGTCGCTGAAGGCGCGCGCGCTGGCGCAGCTCGGGCAGCCGGACGAGGCGATCGCCGCGATGGAGGCCGAGCTCGAGCTGGCCCGCACGGTCGGTGGCCGGCGCGTGGTCGGCCGCTGCCTGCGCCAGCTCGCCGAGCTCGAGGGCGACGCCGGGGAGGGCCGCCTGCACGACGCGATCGAGCGGCTGTCCGGCACGCCGGCGCGACTCGAGCTCGCCCGCGCGCTGGCCGCGCTCGGCGGCCTGCTGCGCCGCACCCGCCGTCCGACCGAGGCGCGCGAGCCACTCCGGCAGGCGCTCGAGCTCGCCGAGGCGTGCGGTGCCGCGACGCTCGTCGAGAGCGTCCGCTCCGAGCTCTACGCGACCGGCGCCCGGCCGCGCACCGCGGCGCTCGCCGGCGTCGACTCGCTCACCGCCCGCGAGCTGCGCGTCGCCACGCTCGCCCGCGACGGCCAGACCAACCGCGAGATCGCGCAGACCCTGTTCGTGACGCCCAAGACCGTCGAGGTCCACCTGTCGAGCGCGTACCGCAAGCTCGACATCCGCTCCCGCCGCGATCTCGCCGGAGCCCTGGGCGACTAGTGCTTGCGGCGGTGCGCGCCGGCGGCGGCGCGCGCGGCCCGGCCCGCGATCGCGCCCAGCCGCTTCGCCTCGTCGCGCGACAGGTTGCGCGGCCGCCCGCGCGACTTGCCGATCAGCCGCCGCGCCTCGTCGCGCTCGTCGGCCGACAGCTCGCTCCAGCCGGCAGACGAGCATCGCGAACAGGATCGCCGCCCGGCGGCGCAGCTGGGTCCACGGGACGTCGCCGGTGGTGCGGGGGAGGCGGCGGCGCGGTTGCGGCATCGCCCCCAGGCTACCCGTCCACGTGTGGTCCCAAGAGCGCCAGGTCGGCGGGCGACAGCCGGTCGTTCGCCGTCTTGGCCTGGTGCCAGTACGGATAGATCAGCGGCGGGCGGCTGACCTCCTCGAGCCGCTCGTGCTCGTCGGCGGAGAGCACGAGGTCGGCCGCGCCGAGGTTGTCGACGAGCTGCTCCTCGGTCTTCGCGCCGATGATCAGCGACACGATGCCGGGCCGCGCCAGCGACCAGGCGAGCGCGACCTGCGCGGCCGATACACCGTGGCCTTCGGCGATCTCCACCAGCACCTCGACGATGTCGTAGAGCTGCTCCTGGTCGCGCACCGGCGGCTCGTTCCAGTCGGTCAGCCCGCGCGAGCCCTCCGGCGGCGCGACGCCGCGGCGGTACTTGCCCGACAGCAGGCCGCCGGCGAGCGGGCTCCAGACGAGGATCCCGACCCCCTGGTCGACCGCGATCGGGAGGAGCTCGTACTCGGCGTCGCGTGCCTGCAGCGAGTAGTAGATCTGCTGCGTGACGAAGCGCTGGTAGCCGTGGCGGTCGGCGACGGCGAGCGCCTTCATCAGCTGCCAGCCGCCGTAGTTGGACACGCCCACGTAGCGGACCTTGCCGGAGCGCTGGAGCGCGTCGAGCGCCTCCATCGTCTCCTCCAGCGGCGTCGCGCCGTCCCACTCGTGGACCTGGTAGAGGTCGATGTGGTCGACCTGCATCCGCCGCAGGCTGTTCTCGCACTCGGCGATCAGGTGGTGGCGGGAGAGGCCGGCGTCGTTGGGCCCTTCGCCCATCGGCATGCGCGCCTTGGTGGCGAGCAGCACGCGGTCGCGGCGGTTGCGGATCGCCTCGCCGAGGATCTCCTCGGACAGCCCGCCCGAGTAGACGTTGGCCGTGTCGATGAAGTTGATGCCGCGGTCGAGGCAGATGTCGATCTGGCGGGTGGCCGTGGCGAGGTCGGTGTCGCCGACCCTGGCCCAGTGGCCGGCGCCGCCGAATGTCATGGTGCCGAGCGTGAGGGCGGAGACCCTGAGCCCGGAGTTGCCGAGCTGGCGGTATTCCATGCCCGGCAGTGAATCAACTGACGTCGCGGCGACGCAGGAGCGTCGCGGCGATCGCCGCGAACAGCCCGCCCAGGACGACGAGTGCAGCCAGTGCCTGGCCGGCGCCGACGAACGGGCCGCTGAACGACCCGGGCCCGCTGGAGCCGATCGACTCGGCCGACGCGCCCAGCGACGTGACGAGCGAGTAGCCGTTGGCGCGCAGGAAGACGTCGGTCAGCGGCTCGAGCACGCTCACGCTGTCGGCGAACGCGCTCAGCAGGCCTTCGATCACGAGCGCGTAGAGGATCCCGACGCCGATCGCCAGCGAGGTGCCGCGCGTGAGGACGCCGAGCAGCACGCCGAGCGCCGCCCAGGTGGCGAGGATCAGCCAGCCGGCGCCCAGCGCCCGCACCAGCATCCACGCCGACGGCCACACCACCGGCGCGTCCTCGATCTGCGCGATCACGACGCTCGCCACCGCTCCCGCGGCGAACAGCACGACGACGAACGGGACGAGCGCGAGCCCGAGCGCGGCGAGCTTGGCCGCGAACACGCGCACCCGGCCGGGCCGCTGCGTGAACACCGTCTTCAGCGTGTCCCAGCCGTAGTCGCTGCCGAACGCGAACACGCCCAGCATCAGCGCGAACACGCCGCCGAAGAAGGGGAAGCCCTCGAGCAGCGTGCCGGGGAGCGCCTCCGGGAGCAGGGAGGCGACCCCGCCGACCGCGTCCTCGGGATCGAGCGCATACGGGATCACGTAGGCGAAGAAGACGCCCAGGAACGTCCAGATCCCGAGCAGGATCCAGGTCGCGGGGCGCTTGCGCATCACGAGCAGCTCGGCGGCGATCATCGGTCATCTCCGGTCAGTTCGAGGAAGACGTCTTCGAGCGAGGCCCGGCGGCGGCCCAGCTCGGACACCGCGATGCCGGCCTCCACGAGCATCCGGTTGACCTGCGCGGCACGCGCGTCGATGTCGCCGTCGACCAGCTCGATGCCGTCGAGACCGCCGAGCACGCGCGCCGCCGCGTCGAGCGGCTCGGCGCGCACGCGGAGACCGGCCTGCCCGCGCAGCTCGTCGACGGTCCCCTCGGCCACCAGCTCGCCCGCCCGGATCACGCCGACACGGTCGCTCACCTGCTCGATCTCCCCCATCAGGTGACTGGACAGCAGCACCGTGCGGCCCCCCGCGGCGAGCGAGCGGATGAAGTCGCGCATCTCGGCCATTCCGGCCGGGTCGAGCCCGTTCGTCGGCTCGTCGAGGATCAGCAGCTCCGGGTCCTTGAGCAGCGCCGCGGCGACGCCGAGCCGCTGCTTCATGCCCATCGAGTAGGTGGCGACGCGGTCGCCCGCACGCGCGCTGAGCCCCGCCTCGGCGAGGACGGCGGCGATCCGGCCGCCGGGCACACGCGCGTGGCCGGCCAGCACGCGCAGGTTGTCGCGGCCGGAGAGGAACGGGTAGAAGCCGGGCGCCTCGACGATCGCGCCAATGCCGGCGAGCCCCCTGGGCGAGCCCGGCACCTCGCCCAGGACGGTCGCGCGGCCGGAGGTCGGGCGCACGAGCCCGAGCAGCATCCGCAGCGTCGTCGTCTTGCCGGCCCCGTTCGGGCCGAGGAAGCCGTAGACCTCTCCGCGCCGCACGCGCAGATCGATCCCGCCGACCGCGACGATCGGCCCGTAGCGCTTGGTCAACGCGTCGGTTTCGATGACAAGGTCCATGGCCCCAGGATCGGCTGCGAGCGCCGGATCGTCGTCCGGCCGAGGGACGATCCGGGGTAGCCCTCAGGAGGACGACGCGACGCCGGGGCCCGGCTACCTTGGCCTCATGCTCGATCGCCCGCAGACCTTCGACGTGCTGATCGCCGCCGTGCTGGCGACCGCGCTCGAGCTGCAGGTCCTCCTCAGCGGCCACCTCGACGCCGACTTCGTCACGGTCGCCGGCGCGCTGGCGGTGACCGTTCCGCTCGCCTGGCGCCGCCGCGCCCCGCTGGCCGTGGCGGCGATCTTCGCGGGCGCCACGGTGCTGCAGGGCGCGCTCGGAGGCGGCGTCTACGTCGAAGCGCCGCCGCCGTTCGCCGCGCTGATCGCCGGCGGCGTCACCTTCTACTCGGTCGGCGCGTACGCGACCGAGCGCCAGGCGCTGATCGGCCTGGCGATCGGCATCGCCGGGCTGTGGACGACCGTGCTGGTCGCCCACCACGCCGATCTCCAGGGCTTCCTCTTCTCCGGCGGGCTGGTCGCCGTGTCGCCGTGGCTCGGGGGTCGCGTCGCCCGCTCGCGCACACTGCGCGCCGCCGCGCTCGAGCGCGCCGCGGCCAGCGAGGAGCGCCAGCGGATCGCGCGCGAGCTGCACGATGTCGTCGCCCACGGTGTCGTCCTGATGGTGCTGCAGGCGCAGGGCGCGCGGCGCATCCTCGACCAGGATCCCGAGCGCGTGCGCGAGGCGCTGGCGGCGATCGAGGACACCGGCAAGACGGCCGTGGCGGAGATCCGGCGGTCGCTGGGCATCCTGCGCGAGGACGGCGAGCGCGCGGCGCTCGCGCCGCAGCCGACGCTCGACGACCTCGGCGGGCTCCTCGACGAGATGCGCAGTGCCGGGCTGCAGGTCGAGCTGAGCGTCACCGGCGCCGAGCGCGCCGTCGACGACGCGATCGGCCGGTCGGCGTACCGCATCGTGCAGGAGGCGCTCACGAACACGATCAAGCACGCCGGGCTCGTGCCGACGCGCGTCTCCGTCGCCTACCGGCCCGAGGATCTCGTGCTCGAGATCGCCGACGACGGGCCCGGGCACGCGGGCAGCTCCGAAGCCGGGCAGGGGCTCGCCGGCATGCGCGAGCGCGTCCGGCTCCTCAGCGGCGACCTCGAGGCGAGGGCCAACGGCCGCGGGTTCGTGGTGCGGGCCCGCATCCCCACATGAGCATCCGCGTCCTCCTCGTCGACGATCACGCACTCGCCCGCAACGGGCTGCGGATGGTGCTCGACGCCGAGCCCGACATGGAGGTCGTGGGCGAGGCCGCGAACGGGCGCCAGGCGATCCACAGCGTCGCGAAGCTGCATCCCGACGTCGTGCTGATGGACGTCCGCATGCCCGAGCTCGACGGCATCGCCGCGACGCGCGAGATCGCCGGCGGCGACGCGCGCGTGCTGATCCTGACGACGTTCGATCTCGACGAGTACGTCTACGACGCGCTGGCGGCCGGGGCAAGCGGCTTCCTGCTCAAGGACGTCGGCGCGGAGCAGCTCAGCGAGGGCATCCGCGTGGTGGCGAGCGGCGACGCGCTGCTCGCCCCGACGGTGACGCGGCGGCTGATCGACGAGCTGGTGTCGGCCCGCCGCAGCGCGACGACCGTCCCGCCGGAGCTCGACGATCTGACGCCGCGCGAGCGCGAGGTGCTGCAGCTGGTGGCGCAGGGGCTCTCCAACCAGGAGATCGCCGACCAGCTGGTCGTCGAGGAGACGACCGTCAAGACGCACGTGTCACGGCTGCTGGCGAAGCTCGGCCTGCGCGATCGCGTGCAGGCCGTGATCTTCGCCTACCAGGCCGGTCTCGTCCGTTCCTAGGAGCGCGGGAACGTGCGGTCCGGCGGTACCGCACGCGTCCATCCGCCGCGCTTCTCGGGCGCGGGCTTCGGTTCGGCCGGCGGCGTGGTGCCCCGCGGGTAGACGCGGTGATCGGGCGGTGTCGGGCGCTTCTCGGGCTTCGGCATCGTGCGGCGATCCAACCGGACACCGCGGGGCCCATCTATGGCCCCGCGGTCCAGGATCGGTTGCCGGTCAGTCGACGTCGATCGTCCCCTGCATGCCGGGGTGGATCGTGCAGACGTAGGTGAGCTTGCCGTGGCCGGAGGCGACGAAGCTGAACGTCTTGCCGGGGGCGAGCGTGCCGGAGTCGAAGTCCGCGCCCTCGGTCGCCGTGACCGTGTGCGCGACGGCGCCTTCGTTGGTGAACGTGACGGTGTCGCCGGACTTCACCTTGATGTCGCCCGGCTTGAAGATGTTGTCCTGCACGGACACCTTCGTCGAGCCGCTGCTGGCGGGCGCCTGTGCGGCGGCCGGAGTGGAGTCGCCGCCGGAGCCCCCGCAGGCAGCCAGGCCGATGCCCAGCGCTGCGATGACGACGGCGGTCGTGAGGATGCGCTTGACCATGTCTCATCAGACGCTCCGGGCGGGTCCGGTATTCCTTCCGGCATGCCTGTACCCCAAGCTCCGATCGAAGACGGGACGCCGGCCGGCGCCGGCTGGTTCGTCGTCAACCTCGACGGCGTCGCCGGCGGACGCAGCGCCAGGCACGGCCACTGGACCGAGTTCGAGCCGCGCGACGCGAAGTTCGAGGACTTCGGGATCAACGTGCACGTCGTGCAGCCCGGGCAGCCGAACGCCATGTACCACGGCGAGGACGCGCAGGAGGACTTCCTCGTCCTCCAGGGCGAGTGCATCGTCGTGATCGAGGACGAGGAGCGCCACCTGCGCCAGTGGGACCTCGTGCACTGCCCGCGCGGGACGCGGCACGTGTTCGTCGGCGCCGGCGACGGCCCGTGCGCGATCCTCATGGTCGGCGCCCGCCGCCCCGGCGAGAGCGAGTACCCGCCGTCGGAAGCCGCCGCCAAGTACGGCGCCGCCGCCCTGGACCCGGAGAACCCCTACCCGGACTTCAGCGTCGAGCCGGCGCGCTTCAGCTGGCCTCCGGAAGGCTGACGCCGAGCTCGGCGCCGAGCGCGCACAGCCGCTCCCACAGGACCGACTCGATCGGGATCCCGGACCGCTCGCGCTCGGCCCGCGCGCGGTCCTCGGGGTCGCCCGCCACCAGCACCTCGTCGAAGCCGCGGGCGGGCGGGATCGCGCGCAGCTCGGCGAGCAGCCCGCCGAGGACCCCGGCGAAGGCGTCGCGGCCCACGGTGCGCTCGGGGTCGATCGCCAGGTGGAAGTGGCCGGTGTTCTGGCGCTCCTCGCCGCCGCTGTAGAGATTGCCGACCGCGCCCCGGACCCCCGCCCCGGCCAGCACCCCGCACAGCACCTCCACCATCAGCGCGAGCCCGTAGCCCTTGTAGCCGCCGAGCGGCACGCCGTACGCGGCCGCGTCGGGATCGGTCGTCGGCTCGCCGGCCTCGGTGACGCCCCAGCCCTCCGGGATCGCGCGGCCCTCGCTGCGCGCGTTGAACACCTTGTTCATCGCGACCTGGCTGGTCGCCATGTCGAGGTTGAACACGCCGTCCGGCGTCGGGGCGGCGAACGCGATCGGGTTCGTCCCGAGCGCGGCGGCGGCGCCGCCGTAGGGGATCACCAGCGGCTCGGTGTTGGTCATCGACATCCCGAGCAGCCCGGCCTCGGCGGCGCGGATCGCGTAGAACGCCGCCGCGCCGTAGTGCCCGCTCCGGCGCACGCTCACCACGCCCACGCCGTGCTCGCGGGCGAGCTCGATCGACAGGTCCGTCGCGACCACCGCGGCCACCTGGCCGGGCCCGTGGTCGCCGTCGACGACCGCGATCGCTCCCTCGCGCCGCACCACCTCGACCCGCGGACGCCCGTTCAGGACGCCGGCCCGCAGCCGCTCCGCGTACACCGGCACGCGCGCGACGCCGTGCGAGTCGGTGCCGCGCAAACTCGTCCACACCAGCGTCGCGGCCACCGTCGCGGCGTGCTCGGGCTCGAGCCCCGACCGCGCGAGCAGCGCGCGTGTCCAGGGCTCGAGGTCGGCGGCCGCTACCCGTCGCTCGATGCCTTCCACAGGTTGATGCCGGCCTCGACGGCGTGGCTGTCGATCGTGCGCAGCTCTTCGTCGGAGAAGTCGAGGTTGTCGAGGGCACCGAGGCTGTCCTCGAGCTGGCGGACGCTGCTCGCCCCGATCAGGGACGACGTCACGCGCGGGTCGCGCAGCGTCCACGCGATCGCCATCTGCGCCAGCGTCTGGCCGCGCTCGCGCGCCATGTCGTTGAGCGCGCGGACGTGCGCGAGCGCCTCGTCGGTGAGCATGTCCTCCGACAGCGCGCCGCCGGTCGCCACGCGCGATCCCTCGGGCACGCCGTCGAGGTACTTGTCGGTGAGCATCCCCTGCGCGAGCGGCGAGAACACGATGCAGCCGACGCCCTCCTGCCCGAGCACGTCGAGCAGGTCCTCCTCGATCCAGCGGTTGAGCAGCGAGTACGACGGCTGGTGGATGAGCAGCGGCGTGCCCAGCTCGCCGAGGATCCGCGCCGCCTCCTCGGTGCGTGCGCCCGAGTAGGAGGAGATCCCGGCGTACAGCGCCTTGCCCTGGCGGACCGCGGTGTCGAGCGCGCCGAGCGTCTCCTCCAGCGGCGTGTCCGGGTCGAAGCGGTGCGAGTAGAAGATGTCGACGTAGTCGAGCCCCATCCGCTGCAGGCTCTGGTCGAGGCTGGCGAGCAGGTACTTGCGCGAGCCGTGGTCGCCGTACGGGCCGGGCCACATGTCATAGCCGGCCTTGGTGGAGATGATCAGCTCGTCGCGGTACGGGCGCAGGTCCTCGCGCATCAGCCGGCCGAAGTTGATCTCGGCCGACCCGTACGGCGGGCCGTAGTTGTTGGCGAGGTCGAAGTGGGTGACGCCGAGGTCGAACGCGCGGCGGAGGATCGCTCGCTGCGTGTCGATCGGCCGGTCGTCGCCGAAGTTGTGCCACAGGCCGAGCGAGATCGGCGGCAGCATCAGGCCGCTGCGGCCGCAGCGGCGGTAGGGCATCGAGTCGTAGCGGTTGTCCGCAGCCACGTAGGTCATCGCATCACGTACTCCAGAATGCCGACCACCTGGTGGGGCTCGCGCGCCACGGCGAGGGCCGCGCGATCCACCTCCTTGAGTGCGTGGTCGTGCTGCTCAGGGTGCAGAGTCACGAGCGGCTTGCCGAGCGCCGCGGCCATCCCGGCGTCGAACGCCGCGTTCCATTGCCGGTACTGCTCGCCGAATCGCACCACGACGACGTCGGCCTGCTCGATCAGGGTCCGCGTGCGGATCGCGTTGACGCCGGCGCCGAGATGGTCCTTCCAGAACGGCTTGTCCTCAGCGCCGAGGATCGACACGCCCGCGTCGTCGCTCGCCGCATGGTCGGTGACCGGCGCGGTGAACTCGACGTCGAGCCCGGCCTCGGCGGCGCCGCGTTCGATCTGCTCCCGCCAGTCCGTGTGGATCTCTCCCGAGAGGTACACCTGCCACGTCATCGGCGGCGGATCCTATCCGCGCGGGCGCTCCCGGCCGCCTGCCGCGCCATGCTTGGCGGGTGAGTGAGCGCTTCGAGGTCCCGCCCGAGCGGCTCGGCCGCTGGCTGCAGCGGTGGGCGGACGAGCACGCACCGGTCGAGCGGACCGAGGTGCGGCGCGAGCGCGTGACGTTCTTCGGGGCCGGCGGCGCGCTCGACTGCGACCCGCCGTTCCCGCCGCTGACGGCGGTGGGGGAGCGCACCGGCTTCGATCCCGCGCCGCTGCTCGACCACGTGATGCGCGACCGTGTCGTCGGCGTCCTGCTCGTGCGGCTCGGCGGCCATGCGGCCGGCGTGTTCTCGGGGCGCCGGCTCGTCGCCTCGAAGGTCGGGCGACGGCAGGTGCACGGCCGCCACCGCGCCGGCGGCTCGAGCCAGAAGCGGTTCGCGCGGCGGCGCGAGGGACAGGCGCGGGTGGCGCTCGAGGCGGCCGCCGACGTCGCCGCGGGCGTGCTGCTCGGGCACCGCCGCGACCTCGACGCGCTCGTGCTCGGCGGCGACCGCCGCGCGCTCGCCGAGGTGCTCGAGGACCCGCGGCTGCGGCCGCTGGCACGGCTGGCCAGCGAGCGCGTGCTCGACGTGCCGGACCCGCGGCTCGCGGTTCTCCAGCAGACGCCGGACCAATTCCGGGCAACGATCCTGCGGCCGCGCACGTAGATTGCGCGGCGATGAACCCTCTCGCCGGCCACACAGGCTCCTACTACTCGTACTCCGCCGATGAGGCGCTCGCCGGCATCGCCGCGGCCGGGTTTCGCCACGTCGAGCTGTCCGCGGTCCCCGGCAACACCGATCACGTCGACGTCAATGCCGACCCGGCGGGCATCCGCGCCAAGCTCGAGCAGCACGGGCTCCAGGTCGTGTCGATCAGCGGCCATTCGAACCTCACGACGCCGGAGGGCCTCGAGTACGGGCTCGCGGTGGTGCGCTGGGCGGAGCGGTTCGGCGTGCCGATCGTCAACACCGCGGTCGGCGGACATGCGCCGGACGTCGACGAGAGCGAGGCGGCCTTCCTCGCCAACATCGGCACCCTCGCCGACGCCGCACAGGCGGCCGGCATCACGATCGCCCTCGAGATCCACGGCGACCTGATGGCGAGCGGCGAACGCTCCCTGCCGCTGCTCGACAAGATCGACCACCCGGCCGTGGGCGTGAACTACGACACCGCCAACGTCGAGTACTACGCGGGGACGTCGGCCGCGGAGGACCTGCCGTCGATCGCCGGGCGCGTCCGGCACGTGCACCTCAAGGAGGCGCGCGGGGGCAAGGGCAACTGGGACTTCCCGGCCATCGGGGAAGGCCACGTGGACTTCGCGCGCGTGCTGGCGATCCTCGGCGACGCGGGCTACGACGGGCCCTACTCGGTGGAGATCGAGTTCACCGGCGGGGTCCCCTGGCCGCCGCTGGAGGAGGTCAACCGCTCGATGCGCGCGTCGTACGAGGCGTTGGCGGCGCTCGGCCTGTCGTGACGGACGTCGCGCTCATCGGCGGCGGCTTCATGGCCGGCGTGCATGCGGGCTCCTACGGCGCGCTGCGCGACCGCGCGGAGGTGCGCGTCGTCTGCGCGCTCGACGGTGCGGACGCGATCGCGGACGGCCTCGGGGCCGACGTGTCCCGCGACTGGGAGGCCACGGTCACCGCACCGGGCATCGACGTCGTCGACATCTGCCTGCCGACGCCGCTGCACCGTGCGGTCGCCGAGCGCGCGCTGGCGGCCGGCAAGCACGTGCTGCTGGAGAAGCCGATCGCGCTCACGCTCGAGGACGCCGACGCCGATCGGCGCAGCGGCCGCCGATGCCGGCCGCGTGCTCATGGTCGGCCACGTCCTGCGCTACATGCCCGAGATCGTCGAGATGCGCCGGCTGGTCGCCACCGGCGACTTCGGGCGGCCGCTGAGCGGCGAGCGCGATCCGCCTCTCCGCGCCCCCGGACTGGAACGACTGGATGGGCGACTCGGCGAAGTCGGGCGGCGTCCTCGTCGACATGATGGTCCACGACTTCGACATCCTGAACGCGCTGCTCGGGCCCGCCCGGCGCGTGCGGGCGACAGCGGTCGCCGGCGGACGGCACGTCCAGGTGCAGATCGAGCACGATGGCGGCGGCGCGGTCGTCGAGGGCAGCCACGCGATGCCCTCGTCGTATCCGTTCACGGCCGGGCTGCGCCTCCTCTGCGAGCGCGGCGTGCTCGAGCACCGCTTCGTGGCCGGTGCCGGTGACGAGGTCGACGAGGCGATGCAGTCGGTCCTCGGGATTCATCGCGCCGACGGCGACGCGGATCGCTACCACGCGGAGGTCGATCCCTGGGGCGCGCAGATCGCGCACTTCCTCGACTGCATCGAGGGCGGCGGCGAGCCGCGCGACGGCTCGTTCGCCCAGGCGCGTGCGGCACTGGCCGTCGCGCTCGCCGCCCGGCGGGCGGCTGAGACCCGCGGGCCCGAGGGCGTTCAGTAGTCGAGGCGACGGCGGAACGCGCCCGCGCCGACCACCTCGGCGCCGCGCGCCCGCGCCCGCTCGGCCAGCGTCGCGTCGGAGGTCACGACGCTGATCGACGCCGGGTCATCGTCGGCGTCGAGCCGGCGGGCGATCTCGTCGTCGGCGGCGTCGCGACCGCGGCGCGGCGCGATCGCCACCTCGAGCGGCCCGTCGCGGCCGGCCCATTCGTCCGGCCCGGCGTCGAGCACCACGACGACGTCGTCCTCGTCGCCGGCGAACGCTCGCAGGGCGTCGAGCAGCCGCTCGGTCGCGCCCTCGCGGTCGCGCCACCAGCCGTCGGGCTTGGAGCCGATCACGTTGCTGGCGTCGACCAGCCAGCGCGTCATGGCCGGTCGGCGCCGATCCACGGCTCGGGCCGCTCGTCGGGGAGCAGCACGTCGTCGACGCGCTCGTCGTAGACCTCCAGGCCGCGGCCCTGGTAGGTGCGCAGCGCGGCCGGGCCGTCGAGCGAGCACGTATGGACCCAGACGCGCCGCGGGGCGAGCTCCCAGCCGCGCTCGATCGCCCGGTGCAGCACCCGCGTGCCGATGCCGCGCCCGACGAACGCGGGCAACAGGCCGAACGCCGCGATCTCCACCGAGTCGCCGTCGCGCTCGAGCTCGAAGAACCCCGCCGGCGTGCCACGTTCGTACGCGACCCAGGTCTCGAGCTCGCTGCGGTCGAGCCACTGCATCCACCGCTGCCAGGTCCACGGCAGGCGATCGATCCAGTACCAGTCCGCGCCGACGCCGGCGTACAGCATCCGCGACAGCTCGGGCGACGGCAGCTCCGCACGCCGAACCTCCAGATCCGGGTCCGGTGGAGGCGCCGCCGGGAGGCGAGCGGGGTCGGTCATCTCGAGGAACCAGGTCGTGACCTGGACGGAAATCACGCGGGCAAGCTACAGATGCGGCGCCCTCCGGCCGACTACGTGGGCACTATGACCTTCCGTCGGTCGCCGATTGCCCTGCTCTGCGCGGTCGTCGCGGTGCTCGCCATGCCCGCGGCGGCGTCCGCGTTCCCGAGCACGCAGCAGCTGCTGCACGGCGCGGGTGGCGGCGTGTTCGCGCTGGCGGCGCCGACCGACTGCATCGATCCCGACGGGCCGCCCGCGGGCGGTCCCGACGTGACGCCACCGGTCAACACCACGGCGGCCGCCCCGGCCGGCTGGCTGACGAGCGACTACGTCGTGGCGCTGACCGGCACCGACGACACGGGCGTCGACCACATGCAGTCGTGCCTCGACGGCGGCACCGCGGCCAACACGGTCCCGGGTACGCCGATCACGATCAACACCTCCGGCGTCTACACGCTCATCACCCGCGCCGTTGACGCCGCCGGCAACGCCTCGCCGTGGCGCGCCGAGACCGTCAGCATCGACCTGAGCGCGCCGAGCGACGTCACCGACTCCGGCACCGTCAACTGGACGCCCACCACTCGCCAGGTGACCGTCTCCGCGGTCGACCCCGTGTCGGGCGTCGACCACATCGAGTGGCAGCTCGACGGCGGCACGATCCACAGCGACGTCAACGACACCGTCGTGGACATCCTCGGCGACGGCTCGCACCTCCTTCGCACGCGCGCCTTCGACGTCGCCGGCAACGTCTCCGTGTGGCAGGACCACACGGTCAAGGTCGACACCGTCGACCCGACCGACGAGACCGCCGCGCCCGGCGGCTGGCAGCGTGCCGGCCTCGGCATCACCGTGGCGGGCAACGACGCCCACTCGGGCATCGCCTCGGTCACCTACGACCTCGACGGCACCGGCCAGACCGTCCCGGCGGCCTCCACCACGGTCACCGTCAACGGCGACGGCGACCACACGCTCACCACCTACGTGACCGACCGAGCCGGCAACACGAGCACGCCGAAGACGTTCACGATCAAGATCGACGGCACGGCGCCCAACAACACCACGCCGGCGGCCGACCCGAACTGGCGCGGCGCCGACTACGCGGTCGTGCTCGGCGGCAACGACGCCGGGTCCGGCCTGCAATGGATGGAATGGCGTGTCGACGGCGGCCCGGTCACGCGCGTGGCGGCGGGGACGCAGGCGACCGTGTCCGGCAACGGCACCCACATCTTCGAGACGCGCGCGCTCGACGCCGCCGGCAACGCCTCCGGCTGGCGCAGCGAGAACGTGAAGATCGACAAGACCGCCCCGATCAACACGACGCCGACGCCGCCCGCCGCGGTCCCGGTCGGCTACAGCGTGACGGTCACCGGCACCGATGTCGGCTCCGACATCGAGCACGTCGAGTGGCTGATCGACGCCGAGACCGTCCCGCACACCGGCGCGGACCGCACCGACGTCGCCTTCAGCACCGCCGGCCCGCACACGCTCCAGACGCGGGTCGTCGACGAGGCCGGCAACACGAGCGGCTGGCGCACGGACACGTTCACCGTCGACGCCTCCCTCAACAACGACGCGACGCCGCCGACGGACACCAGCACGACGGCCCCGGCCGGCTGGCTCAACCACGCGTTCACGTTCACGGTCAACGCGACCGACGCGGTCGGCGTGCAGCTCGTCCAGATCCGCCGCGACGGCAACCCGATCGAGACCTTCTACACGAGCCCGCAGGCAATCACGTTCGACACGGAGGGCGTCCACGACATCGACACCAGCGCCACCGACGCGGCCGGGAACATGTCTCCCTGGCGCTCGCAGGTCGTCAAGATCGACCTGACGGTCCCGACCGACACGACCGACATCCCGGTCGGCTGGACGAACTCCCCGAGCTTCACGCTCTCCGCCACCGACGCCCTCTCGGGGATCGCCGCGATCCAGTACCGGATCAACGGCGGCAGCATCCAGAGCGGCGCCGACGGCGACACCGTGACCGTCGGCGGCGACGGCACCTACACGATCGAGACCCGCGCGCTCGACCGTGCCGGCCAGCTCAGCGGTTGGGCGACGCACACGCTCAAGGTCGACCGCGTCCTCCCCGTCAACACGACCGTGTCGCCGAGCACCGGCTGGCTCGCCGACCCGCTCTCGCTCGACCTGACCGGCACCGACGTCGCGGGCTCCGGCGTCGCCAAGATGCAGTGGCAGCTCGACAGCGGCGCGGTCACCGACGGCGGCCCCGCCGTGGTCGACACCGACGGGACGCACACGCTGAAGACGCGCGCGGTCGACAACGCCGGCAACCAGTCCGTGTGGCGCACCGACACGGTCAAGCTCGACCTCAACGCTCCGGAGATCACCACGCCCGAAGCGCCCGCGGGCTGGATCAACACGCCGTACAGCGCCACGATGGCCGGCGACGACGGCGCGGGCTCCGGCATCGCCACGACCGACGTGGAGGTCGACGGGGTCACCGCGACGCCGAGCGTGTCGATCTCCACCGACGGCGAGCACACGATCGCGACGACGATCACCGACAACGTCGGGCACCAGTCGACCCGCACCGACACGGTGAAGATCGACACGGCCGTGCCGACCGCATCGCTGGCCTGCACCACGGTCTGGACCACCAGCGCCGCCTGCACGCCGGTCGCCAACGGCGGCCTGTCGGGCCTCGGTGCGCTCACGCTCAAGACCGACAGCGGGACCCCCGTTCCGGTCACGTCCGGCCACGCGGTCGCGATCGCCACGAGCGGCGTCCACGCGCTCACGCTCAGGGCGACGGACGGCGCCGGCAACGTCAAGACGGTCACCGCTCAGGTGAAGGTCGACCGCACGATCCCGACGGTGTCGCTCTCGTGTGCCGCGGCCTCGACGCCGACCGGCTACGTCTGCCACGCCTCCGGCGCGGACGCGCTCTCCGGCCTCTCGCAGCTCGCCTACAGCTTCAACGGCGGCGCCTGGACCGCGGTCCCGAGCGGCGGCACGTTCAACGTCGCGTTCGGCACCGTGCGCGTGCGGGCGCTCGACGTCGCGGGCAACGCGGCGCTCACGTCAACGCTCACCCTCGTCGAGCGCAAGGTGCCGGTCACGCTGCGCACGGCCACCGCTCCGGTCTACCTCGCCGGCAAGAAGAACCCGGACAGCATGGTCGGCGCCATCCTCGCCGCCCGCAGCCCCACGGGCACCGTGTCGATCGACCTGCGGCCGCTCGCCGTCGGCCGCGGCAAGTACCAGGTCACCATCAGGCTGAAGTCCGGCAAGCACAAGCGCACGGTCAAGAAGACCTACAGGGTCGGCCGCGGCGGCACGCTGCGCCGCATCGCCGCATCGCTCGCCCACGCCACCGGCAAGACGACGATCACGCTGACCGTCCGCAAACGGCACGGCAAGTCGTGGCGCAAGCACGCCACCGCCAGGATCGTGCTCGCGAAGTGACGCGGTTCAAGCCGATCGAACGTCTGCCGATGAAACGGGGGAACCGATGAAGGTCCTGCCGACTCAGACCGGCGACGCCGTCACCACGCCGGTCGCCGACACTCGTACCGACGCCGCGGACACGCGCGCGTTCAAGGCTGCGCTCGCGCAGGCATCGACCGACAGCTCCCACGCCGGCACCGACGTCACCACCACCGCGACGACGACCGACGGCAACGCGGCCGTCAAGCTCCGCAAGGGCGAGAAGATGGAGCACGTCGAGGGTCACGCGTACGCGGAGATCACCTCGGGCTCTCGCGAGGGCATGTTCATCAACACGAGCGGCAACGTCCGCAACGGGCAGACGTTCGTGCTGGTGCGCAAGAACGGCAAGGAGTACCACATCTACGGGACCGGCAAGGACCGTCTCGTGGTCGGCTTCCACATGCCTTCCAGCAAGCCCGCGGATGACAGCGGCGATGCGACGCCCAAGTCCGATCTCTCAGACATCAAGCTCCGCAAGGGCGAGAAGATGGAGCCCGTCGAGGGGCACGCGTACGCCGAGATCACCTCCGGACCTCGAAGCGGCATGTACATCAACACCTCGAGCAACTCGCGTCGCGGCGAGGCGTTCGTGCTCGTCGAGAAGGCCGGGTTCGACTACCACATCTACGGCACCGGCGACGACCGCGTCGTGATTCGCGCGAACAAGCGCGACGACGACGACAAGTAGCCGTCAGAAGCGCGCCGCGCGCAGTTCCGGCGCGATCTCCCCGCCGTTCAGCACCGCATCGGCGACCAGTTGCGCCGAGCCCGGGCCGAGCGAGATGCCCCACGCTCCATGGCCCGTGAGCAGGTAGACGCCGTCGTCGGTCGCGCCGAGCAGCGGGCGGCCGTCGGTTGAGAGCGGTCGGGCGCAGGCGCGGACGCCCTCGACACGCGCGTCCTTCAGTGCCGGCACGTAGCGCGCGCCACGCTCGACGAGCAGCGGTGCGATCCCGCTCGGGTCCTGCTGCTCGCGGGTGAACGTGGAGCCGACGCCGGAGACCCCGCCCACGGTCACGATCGAGAACAGCGACGGCGGACCGCCGCCGGGCCTCGTGAGGTCCTTGACGCCGGCCTCCTCGATCGTGTGGCGCGGTGGGTTCGCGAGCGTCACGGCTCGCCACGACGCCCCAGAGGGGCTTCACCGCTTCCCAGCTCGTCGCACCGAGCGCCGCGGCGGTCCACGGCCCCGCGGCCACCACGACCACGTCGGCCGGCACCCGGCGGTCGCCCACGACCACGCCGTCCACCGTGGACTCGGCCCGCCGCGCCGGGACTGCGGCGGCGCCGATCTCCAGCCGCGCGCCCGCGGCGCGCGCCCTGTCGGCCCACGCACGCGTCGCGGCGGCCGGCGGCACCGGGCGCCCGGTCTGGAGCCGGTAGGCGCAGACATCGCCGGCCAGCGCCGGCTCCGCGGCCTGCCGTGCGGCGCCCTCGAGGAACTCCGGTGCCAGCTCCGGGAACGCCGCCGCCAGCGCCTGGCAGTCGGCCTCCAGCGCCGCGGCGTCCTGGCCGACCACGAGGAGCCCGCTCGGGTCGGCCGGCAGGTCGAAGCCGTCGAGCTCGCCGTAAAGGGCCAGCGATGCCTCGTGCAGCGGGACCAGCACCGGGTCCATCGGGTGCTGGATCACGCCCGAGTTGCGGCCGGAGGCGCCGGCGGCGATCTCCTCGCGCTCGTACAGCGTCACGCCCGCGCCGGCCTCGGCCAGAAGCGCGGCGACGCTGCAGCCCGCGATCCCACCGCCGATGACCGCGACCTCAGTCACGCCGGTGCGCGGCCGCCTTCTCGAGCTCTTCGGGGGTGTTCACGCTCGCGACCACGCCCGCGTCGCACTCCATCTCCACCGGCTCCAGCGCGGCCAGTGTCGCCCGTAGCGACGCCTCCTCCGCCAGGGCGGCGCGCAGTGCCGGCAGCGCGGCGGGCTCGTACCGGGCGGGCAGCGGCTCGAGCCGGGTGCGCACCCGCACGGCCGCCTCGGGCCCTTTGGCCAACCGCGCCAGCAGCTCGGGCGTCACGAACGGCTGGTCGCAGGCCACCGCCACGACCGGGCCCTTCGCCTGCTCCAGCGCCGTGACGATCCCGAGCAGCGGATGCACCGGCTCGTCCGGCTCGCGCCACACGGGCACAGCGAGCGCCGGGAGTGGCGTGCCCGCCTTCGCGACCACCACCGCGTCGAGACCGGCGGCCGCGGCGGCCGCCAGGGGGTGGGCGATCAGCGGCGCGCCGTCGAGCTCCACGAGCGGCTTCGGCCGGCCCATCCGCCGTCCGCGCCCGCCGGCGAGCACGGCGACGAGCGCGGTCATCGGCCGATGACCTCCGCACCCGTTGTCACGCGCTCGTCACCTCGACGATCGCCGTCACCCGCCGATGACCTCGGCGCCGAGCAGGCGCCGCAGCTTCACCTGCAGCTGCAGCGGCGAGAACGGGGAGGCGAGGCGCTCGTCGGCGCCCGCGGCGGCGACGTCGCGGCCCTGGCTCTTCCCGTAGTCGACGAGCAGCAGCACCTTGGCGTCGCGCGTCAGCGCGTCCGCGCGCAGGTCGGCGATCCCGCCTGCGCCGCCCCAGTCGACGATCACCAGGTCGGGCCGCTCCTCCCGGGCACGGTCGATCGTGGTCTCCATCGGCGCCTCGAGCACGTCGACGTGGCTGCCGAGCGCGACCCGTGCGACCGCGGTGGTGTGGTCGTCGAGCCCGCCGAGCAGCACGCGCGGGCGGCGGGCGGCGGCCGCGGCTTCGCGGACCTCCTGCGACGGCTGCGCGATCGCGCCCAGGCCGGTGCTGTGGCGGGGCGGGGACGTGTCGCCGAGCGGGCCGGCCGCGTCGAGCACCGCGCGGGCCGCCGAGATCATGTCGCCGCAGCTCGGGAAGCGCCGGTCGGGCCGCTTGTCCATCGCCTTGGCGACCACCGCGTCGAGTCCCTCGGGCAGGTCGGGCCGGATCTCCGTCAGCTTCGTCGGCTCCTCCGACAGGTGGGCGTAGATCACCGCGACGTCGGTGTCGCGCGCGAACGGCACGGTCCCCGACAGGCAGTGGTAGAGCAGGCAGCCGAGCGAGTAGACGTCCGACCGCGCGCTGACCTTGCGGCCCTCGATCTGCTCCGGCGCGACGTAGTGGATCGTCCCGACCACGTCGCCGACCCGGGTGATCTGCGCGTGTGTGCCGTCCAGCCGCTTGGTGAGCCCGAAGTCGGTCAGGAACGCGGTCCGGCCCTCGATCAGCACGTTCGCGGGCTTCACGTCGCGATGGATCAGCCCCATCGCGTGCGCGGCGTCGAGAGCGGAGGCGACCTGGCGGCAGACGTCGATCGCGCGGTACGGGCGCAGCCGGCCCTCGCGCATCAGCACGCCCGACAGGTCCTCGCCCTGGATGTACTGCATCGCCAGGTACAGGGTCCCGTCGACCTCGCCGGCGTCGTAGACGGTCACGATGTTGGGGTGCTGCAGGGCGGCGGCGATCCTCGCCTCGCGCGTGAAGCGCTCGCGAAAGCCCGCCGACTCCGCAAGATCGGGCGCGATGATCTTGATGGCGGCGCGGCGCTGGAGGTTGATGTGCTCAGCCCGGTACACGACACCCATGCCGCCCCGGCCGATCCGCTCCTCGATCCGGTAGCCGGCGATTACCGTGCCGAGTCGCGGGTCATCGCTGCTGTCCGCCATGATGCCCTCGATTATGGACGCCCTCGCCGGGATGCGACTGCTGTTGGCTGGTGACGACCGCGCTGCCGTCGGCACATTGCGCGCCGCGGTGGGCGCTGCGGGCGCCGTCGCGGCCGCCTGCACGGGCGATCCGGCCGACGTCGTCGCGGTCGTGGCCGCGGATCCGCCGGCGGCCGTGATCGCGATCGGCGGGAACGCCGCGGCCCTGCGTGAGCGGCTCGACCCGCTGGAGCTCGAGCTGGGGCCGGAGGTCGTCGCGGTCGAGGATCTCGTCGACGCGGGCCGCGCGTTCGACGGCGTCGCGGCCGCACGGCTGCGGGCCATCGTCGAGCGCCGCGCGCTGCGCGCCCGCCAGACCGAGCTCGAGGCCGTCGTGGCCGCCCAGGCCGTCGCGCGGCGCCGGCACGACGAGCAGGCGGCGCTCGACACCCTCCGCCGCCTCGCCCTGGCCGCCGAGTACCGGGACGACAACACGCACGAGCACACGCAGCGGGTCGGCGAGCTGGCCGCGCGCCTCGCGCGGCACCTCGGCCACGAGGACCGGACCGTCTGGCTGATCCGCGAGGTCGCGCCGCTGCACGACCTCGGCAAGATCGCGATTCCCGACACCGTGCTGCTCAAGCCCGGCCGGCTCACGCGCGAGGAGTTCGAGGTGGTCAAGACCCACGCGGTGCTCGGCGCGCGCGTGCTCGCCGGCGGCGAGTCCGACCTGCTGCGCGCCGCGGAGCGCACGGTGCGCTCCCACCACGAGCGCTGGGACGGCGCCGGCTACCCGGACGGCCTGGCCGGCACCGACATCCCGCTGGAGGGCCGGCTCGTCCACGTCGCCGACGTGTTCGACGTGCTCGTCCACGAGCGGCCCTACAAGGAGTCGTGGACGGTCGAGGCGGCGGCCGACGAGATCCGCCGCGGGGCCGGCGCGCAGTTCGATCCCGACGTCGTGCGCGCGTTCGAGGCGCTCGGCGCGGGAGCGTGGCAGCCGGATCCCCAGTCGGCGAACTGACCCCACCGCACCCGTGGGGTCACTCACGGGTTCAAGTGGGTGCCGCCGCTAGACGGGGAGGGGGGAAAGGGCGCCCAGGGCGACACCCACCCGCAGCGTAGACACGAAGACGGACACGTGACGTGGTTCCCTCGACGGAGCGACGTCCGCTTTGCGACAATCGATACGCAAGCTCCGGCCTGTCGATGAAGGGAGCGCCGATGGAGTCTGTCGCCCGGGTCCTGGTGGTGGCCAACAAGACCGCTGCGACGCCACCGCTGATCGATGCCGTACGGGAGCGCGCCGCCAGGGGAGGGTGCGAGTTCACGCTGCTCGTGCCCAACGCGACCCACGGCTTGCACACGCTCGTGGACCCCGAGGATCAGTCGGAAGGCGAGGCCGCGACGACGATCGAGCTCGCCCTGCCGCTGCTCGAGGATGCGGCGGGAGCGCCGGTCGATTCGATGATCGGATGTCCTGAGCCGCTCGCGGCGATCCAGGACGCCATTAACCTCCACGGCTTCGACGAGCTGATCATCTCCACGTTGCCGACACGCGTCTCGAAATGGCTGAAGCTGGATCTGCCGAGCAAGGCGGCCGGTCTCGGTCTGCCTGTCACAACCGTGACGGCGCGCTCGCGGGCGGAGGCAAAGGTCTGAACCGCTTCTGGTTCTGGACCCAGGTCGCGATCGTCGTGTTCGTGCTCGCGGGCATGATCATCGCGGTCACGAAGCTCTGACCGGCCGACCGGCGACCTCTCCGGCGGCGGACCGGCCGCGAGGCGGCGACCGGCGACCCCTCCGGCGGCGGACCGGCGTGCGCGGCCCCTGGCCGTGACTATGATCGCGCGCCGTTACGCGACTAGGGAGACGGCATGTTCCAGACGATCGTGGTGGGCACCGACGGGTCCGAGACGGCCGGCGAAGCGGTGCGCGAGGCGATCGAGCTGGCGAAAGTGGTCGGGGCCTCGATCGAGCTCGTCTCGGCCTACGAGCCGGTGTCCAACCAGCGCCTGCGCGAGGAGTCGCGGCAGGCGCCGGAGGACCTGCAGTGGATGGTCAACCCGCGCGAGGACGTCGAGGCGACGCTGCGCGAGGCCTGCGAACGGGTCGAGGATGCCGGCGTGAAGGTCGAGACCTACGCCCGCGAAGGGGATCCCGCGGACGCGATCCTCGACGTCGCCGAGGAGCGCAACGCCGACCTGATCGTCGTCGGCAACAAGGGCATGACCGGGGCCAAGCGGTTCCTGCTCGGCTCGGTGCCGAACAAGGTCTCGCACCACGCGCCCTGCTCGGTGCTGATCATCCGCACGACCTGACCGGCGCCGCCCTCAGCGCCCGGTCGTCACCCGGAGCGGGTCGGTCGCCGCGGCGGCGTCCAGCCGCCCGGCCCCGTAGACCGGGTCGAACCCCGGGGCTCCGCCGTCGACCGCCGTGGCCTCGAGCCGGTTCTGCACCACCCTGGCCTTCGGGTGCTTGCCGACGATCCCCGAGGCGATGACCAGCGCCGCGGCGGCGGCGACATGCGGGGCCGCCATCGACGTCCCGATGAACCTCCGCGGGAGCCCGAAGTGCCGGTACTTGGAAGCGGTGCGTGGCGCGCTGTCCGCGGCCGCCCACGGGAAGGTCATCTGGAAGATCCCGCGCCCGCGGGAGGCGCCGCCGGCGCATGACGGATCGTTCGGGTCGTCCTTGCCGCCGCCGGGCGCCACGATGTCGAGACCGGCGCCGGAGTTGGAGTAGTCGGCGTGGCAGCCGTGCTCGGTCGTGGCGCCGACGCCGATCACCGTGTCGTACCGGGCCGGGTAGGAGACCGTGGTGAGCGACCGGTTGCCGGACGCCGCGACGACGACCACGTCGTGCCGGTGCGCGTACCGCAGCGCCGCCAGGACGTCGGGGATCTCGGAGGCGCCGTACTGGCGATAGCCGTCGTCGAACTCGAACGAGAGATTGATGACGTTCGCCCCGTGCCGGACCGCCCACCGGATCCCGGCCGTGATGTTGACGCTGTCGCCCGCCCCGTAGCGGTCGAGCACACGGATCGGCATGATCCGCGCGCCGTACGCGAGGCCGGTCACGCCGATGCCGTTGCCGGTGCGCTCGCCGATCGTGCTCGCGACGTGCGTCCCGTGCCCGTTCTCGTCGTTCGGGAACGGGTCGTTGTTGACGAAGTCGTAGCCGCGCACGAAGTCGCGCCGGCCGAAGTCGGGCGACCGGCGGAAGCGCTTGCGGTTGGCGTAGGCGACACCCGTGTCCACCACCGCGACGATCGTGCCGCGGCCGCCCGGGTGCCCGGCGTCGTTCAGGTGCTGCCACGCCATCGGCGCGTTGACGCCGGCGCCGGACAGGAAGTTCCACTGCAGCTGCGCCCAGCCGCCCGGCGTCCCGGCCGTGCCCGGGTCGTTGGGGTTGACGGTCGTCAGCCGGGCGATCTTGTTCGGCGCCGCCGTCGCGACCTCCGGCTGCTTGCGCAGCTCGCGCACGGTGGCGGCGACGCTCGCGCCGTCCTTGATCGTCAGCACGCGGGTGCGTGGCGCGAATGCGTGCGGGCGGCCGACACCGGCCTCTCGCTGCACCGCGGCGCGATCGGACGCGCTGACCCCACGGCGGAACCGGACCACCACCTGCCCGGCGACCTGCTCCGCCGCCGGCTGGGCCGAGGCGGCGGTGGCGCCGGCCACCGCCGGTGCGGGCGCGGCGCCCGCGAGCACGGCCGTCACCACACTCATCAGTGCGCCCGCGCGCACGACCCCTCGGGCCGGGACGCGCGGGACACCCCGCGCCCGCGCGGCGCGCAGGAACCCGCGCCCCAGGGCGGCGTGAACGGTGGCGGTGCGGAGAGTGGGGAACGAGAGCATGTCAGCGGACGGCGGGGATTCGCCGAGAGGGGCGCCGTCCGTAGAACATTGTGGAAGCCCCATAGTTACGGGACAACCCAGGAAAGTGCCAACTCTGCATCAAGATCGCTTCTTCGCGCGCGACGAGTACTTCATGCGGCTCGCGATCCGCGAGGCCGAGCGCGCGCTCGCGCACGACGACGTGCCGGTCGGCGCGGTCATCGTGCACGCCGGCGAGGTGATCGGCGCCGGCCACAACGAGCGCGAGTTGCGCGAGGACCCGACCGCCCACGCCGAGACGATCGCCATCCGCGAGGCCGCCCGCGTGCTCGGCTCCTGGCGGCTGCTCGACACGGTCCTGTACGTCACGCTCGAGCCGTGCGCCATGTGCGCGGGCGCGATCATCCTCGCCCGGATCCCCCGCGTGGTCTACGGCACGACCGACCCGAAGGCGGGCGCGGCGGGCTCCGTTCTCGACGTGCTCGCCGAGCCGCGCCTCAACCATCGGCCGGAGGTCGCCGGAGGCTTGCTGGCGGCCGAATCTGCCGAGCTCTTGCAGGCGTTCTTCCGCTCCCGGCGATAGGCGAATCGCTACCCTGCCGGAGTCACCCCGGAGGGGTGCGAGAGTGGTTGAATCGGGCGGTCTCGAAAACCGTTGTGTGGGTAACCCCTGCACCGAGGGTTCGAATCCCTCCCCCTCCGCTCAGCAGCTGGCCTGAACCGCGCTGCTTCCTTGGCGGTCTGCTCGGTCAGCCGTTCGTAGGTGACGCGGACGACGCGGTAGCCGTGGGCGAGCAGGTCGGCGTCCTTCTCGCGGTCGGCCTCGAACTGGAGCTCGTGTTGGCGGCCGTCGAGCTCGGCGATCAGGCGCTGGGGCCGCCAGAGCATGTCGACTTCGTAGCCGGCGACGGTGGTGTTGACCTCCGGTGTCGGGGAGGCCGTGGTCGGCGAGGAACCTGAGGAATCGGTCCTCGAACATCGATCTCGTGGGGCGTGGGGTCTGGCCTTGTCTGAGCTTCGCCGGGAGGTCGTCGAGGTCGAGGATGCTGGCGAGGCGGGCGTCGTTGATCGCGCGTGTGAGTTGGTCGGGCTCAGCGGGACGCGAGGTCGGTGAGCGTGCGGGCGGCGGTGGTGACCGGCAGGCCCCAGTGGCGCGTGACGTCGGCATCGGTGAGGCGGTTGCGGTGGACGATGATCCCCGGCCGGCGGCGGGTGTTGGCGACGGTTACCTCAATGGGCCCGTCGTAGCGGATGAGGCCCCATAGTTGGCGGCGGAGCGGTGGCTCAGGACGGCGGTCGGTCCGCAGGCGAGCAGTGCCGCCATCGTTCGGGCATGTGGGGACGGTGGGAGGTGTCCCACGGCGTAGACGCCGCGATGGATCGCGATCAGCCGGCCGCGCCGAACCCAGCTCGCGACCTGCTTGGCGGTCAGGCCCGCACCGAGAAGCTGCCCGTGGGTGACGATTCCGTGCTGACCGGCCGCGATCAGCGCGGGCGTGTGCAGTTGATCCCCCATACGGGGGTTAAGTGCACACGGGCGAAAACTCGCCCCTACCCAGCGCAGTCCGCCACGCCCTGGCAGGGCGCGGGCGGAGACCGGGAACGGCGGCGCAACGGCCCCACCGGCGCGGCAGGCCCGGCGGGAGCGACCGTCGGTCGACAGCCACGACCCCGCCAGGATCAGCAGCAGCCCCACGACCGCGCCCGCGCCCGGGTGCTCGCCGAGCACCGCCACGCCAAGCGCCAGCGCCACGACCGGCGCCACGTAGGTGATCACCAGCGCCCGCCCCGGGCCGGCCTCGGCCACCAGCGCCCCGTAGAACACGAACGCGGCGGCGGTGCAGAACAGGCCCAAGACGCCGAGAGCGACCAGGGCTGACCCGCTCGGCACAGACGACGGCGGCGAGATCACCACCGCCGGCGTCAACACCAGCGCCGCCACCGCCAGGGCGGCCCCCATCGACGCCCGCGGGTCGAGATCCGCAAGGTGCCGCTTCAGCACCATCGGCCCGACCGCGTAACAGAACGCCGCGGTCAACACCGCCAGCGCGCCGAGCAGCTCGTCCGACTGGCCGCCGACATCGATTCCCACCAGCGCGACGACCCCCGCCAGGCCGACCAGCAGCCCGACCAGCCGAGCCCCCGTCGCCCGCTCCTCGGCATCGAACCGCAAGGCCAGGAGCGCCACGAACAGCGGCGCGGCGGCGACGATGATCGCGGCCAGGGAGGAGGCGACGTGCTGCTCCCCCGCCGCGATCAGCGGGAACGGCAAGGAGACCTCGACCACGCCGAAGACGGCGATCCAGCGCCACCGCCCCCGCAACGCGCCCAGCACGCCCGCCCGCCACGCCAACACCAGCAGGACCGCCGAGCCGAGCACGATCCGCACCCAGGCGAGGAACACCGGCGGCACCCCGTCGTCGACCGCGACCTTGATGAACAGGTAGGGCATCCCCCACAAGGTCGAGACGGCCGCGAAGGCGACCCAGGCGCGCGGGCTCACCGGCGGGATGCTACGGCCGGCCGCAAGATTCACACGCCGAGCTCGTTGCGGATCGCATGATCGCCAAGCTGCTCGCCGGCACCGCACTCGCCCTGCTCCTCACCGCCGCCACCGCCCAGGCCGCCCCCACCAACTACGTCCCCATGACCGACGGCGCCCAGATCGCCGTCAACGTCAAGGTGCCGCCCCAGTGCACGGCGACCAGCAAGTGCCCGACGTTCTTCGAGATGTCCGGCTACGAGTCAGGCTCGGACGACGGCAAGACGCCGATCGGCGACGCCGCCGACGCGACCGGCACCAGCGATCTCCCCCTCCCCTTCCAGACCGGCACGAGAGCCGCCCACGCCGCCCACGTCGACGACCGCTACGTGACCGTGCTCGCCAGCCTCCGCGGCACCGGCTGCTCCTCGGGCGAGTTCGACGTCTTCAGCTGGCGCTCGGCCCTCGACGGCAAAGAGGTGATCGACAACTGGATCGCGCAGCAGCCGTGGTCGAACGGCGACGTGGTGATCTTCGGCCACTCCTACAGCGGCCTCACGGGGATGATGGTCGCGTCGACACGGCCCGATCACCTGCGCGCGGTCAGCGCCTCCGGGCTGTTCGGCGACATGTACCGCGACATCGTCTATCCCGGCGGCGTGACCAACTACGGCTTCCCGCTGCTGTGGGCCGGCGCCGTCCGGCCGGTCTATGACGTCGGGGGAGGGACCGGCGGCGGCCTGGTCCCGCCCGCCGACACGAGCGCCCAGTGCGCGGCCAACCAGGCCCACAGGTCAAGAACAGTCCTCGAGGATCCGCTGATCCAGGGCCTCGACGACACCGACTCCGAGTGGTACCGCGCCCGCAGCCTCGTCAGCTACGTCGACCGGATCGACGTCCCCGTCCACATCACCACCGCCTACCAGGACGAGCAGACCGGCCCGCGCGGCGCGACCAACGTCTTCGACCATCTCAGCCCGAACATCTCCAAGCGCCTGGTGATGACCAACGGCGAGCACAGCACGCAGACCGAGGAGCACGTCTTCAAGGACCGGATCGCGTGGATGGACTACTGGATGCGCGGGACGAACACGGCCGACCTCGACTTCAAGACCGGCGAGGCGGATCTGACGAAGACCTTCGGCCCGCGCGACACGCCGACCACGACCTCGCGCGTGATCCTCGGCAACCAGGGCGACGGCAAGGCGGTCGGGGAGATCGAATCCCACGGGTTCCCGCTCAGCCAGACGCAGTTCACCGACTTCTACATCACCAAGGGCAACACCCTCACGAAGGGCACTCCGGAGCCCGGCAGCGCGACCTGGGTGAACGGCTCCCGCCGCCAGGCCTACTCGCACCAGGCCGGCTCGAACACCGGCGGCGAGCTGACCAGCCCGACCGCGCCCGACGAGGTCGAGCTCGCCACCACCTTCGACGAGCCGACCACGATCGCGGGCCCGATCACCGCGAACCTGTTCGTCGACAGCAGCGCGCCCGACACCGAGCTGTTCGTGCAGCTGATCGACCGCGCGCCCGACGGCACGCTGATCTACCTCAACCGCGGCATGCTGCGCGCGAGCCACCGCCAGATCGATCCGTCGCAGTCGCAGTACACCGCCGACGGCCGCATCTACCGCCCGTACCGTCCGCACACCGAGCGCGAGCTCGTCGTGCCCGGTCAGACGGTGGACTACCTGATCGACGTCTTCCCCGTCGGCCACGTGTTCCTGCCGGGCCACCAGCTGGTGGTCAAGCTGCACGCGCCGCCGCTCGACGACAACGACTACGCGTACGTGCAGAAGACGCTCCCGGGCGTGAACACCCTGCACTTCGGGCCGGACACGCCGTCGCGGCTGATGCTCCCGCTGATCCCGATGAGCGACGTCCGCGACTACACGCCGCCGACCGGTCAGTGCCCCTACGCGAGCATGAGGTGCATCGCGGCTCGCTAGCCTCGCGGCATGGACGACGGGTACCTGGAGCGCCTTGCCGACCTCGTCGTCGGGTTCGGCGCCAACGTGCAGGAGGATCAGATCGTCGCGGTGACGTGCGAGCCCGGCAAGGAGGGGCTCGTGCGCGCGATCGCGGAGAGCGCGTATCGCCGTGGCGCCAAATTCGTGGACGTGCAGTGGTTCGACCCCTGGGTCAAACGCGCCCGGATCGCGCACGCGCGCGACGAGACGCTCGACTTCGTACCGCGACTGGTACGGCGATCGGGTCCTCGCGCTCGGTGACGCGCGGGCGGCGCGGATCGCGCTGTCGGGGACGTCGGCGCCCGGCCTGCTCGCCGACCTCGACCCGGTCCGCGCCGGGAAGGACCGCCTACCGGCCGTCAAGGAGTCCGGCAAGGTCGTCAACGACCGCACGACGAACTGGTCGATCATCCCTTGCCCGACGCCCGCCTGGGCCACGCTCGTGTTCCCGGACGACGAGCCGGCCGAGGCGCTGCGCAAGCTCGAAGGCCACGTCGTGCACGTGTTGCGCCTCGACGAGCCCGACCCGATCGCCGCCTGGCGCGCCCGCGCCGACGCGCTCGAGTCCGCCGCTGCCCGCCTGTCCGCCCGCAGGTTCGACGCCCTGCACCTCGAAGGCCCCGGCACCGACATCACGATCGGCCTGCTCCCGGGAGCGGAGTGGCAGGCCGCGCGCTTCGAGACGGTCGACGGCATCCAGCACATGCCCAACCTCCCGACCGAGGAGGTCTTCACCACGCCCGACCCCGAGCGCGCCGACGGGCACGTGACCGCGTCCAAGCCGCTCGTGCTCACCGACGGCACCGTCGTGAACGGGTTGCGCGTGCGCTTCGAGGGCGGCCGCGCGGTGGAGATCGACGCCGACTCGGCCCGGGACACCATGCGCACGATCGCCCAGCACGACAGCGGCGCCTCCCGGCTCGGCGAGGTCGCGCTGGTCGACGCCGAGGGCCGCATCGGCAAGCTCGACACCGTCTTCTACGACACGCTGCTCGACGAGAACGCGGCCAGCCACATCGCGCTCGGCCAGGGGTTCCCGTTCCTGATCAACGAGAGCGATCGCGGGCGGTCCAACGAGAGCCAGATCCACATCGACTTCATGATCGGGCGGCCCGAGATGCGCGTCACCGGCATCACCGCCGACGGCGAGCGCGTACCGGTCCTGGTCGAGGGGAAATGGCAGATCTGAGCCGCTAGGCTGACCGCGTCCCGGAGAGGTGCCGGAGCGGCTGAACGGGCACGATTGGAAATCGTGTGACGGGGGTTGACCTCGTCCGAGGGTTCGAATCCCTCCCTCTCCGCTCGAACCCTCGGTTCATCCCGCCCGGGTGATGCGGTCGCTGCCCGGCGGCCAATACGGTGGCCCCATCCATGGAGGCTGAACCCAAGCCGCGACGGGCGAACCGCGAGCGCGTCGTCCGCACGCTCACGTTCTGGCTGCGGCCGGAGTTCGTGCTCCGCGTCATCAACCGGTTTCAGAAGATCGCGGGCTTCGACCGCGCGATCGCGCTGGCCTCCGGGGCGCTGACGGCCACGATCCCGCTGACGATCGTGGCCGGTGCGGTCATCTCAGCATTCGGAGGGAAGGAGACGGCCGACCGCATCATCGACCGCTACGAGCTGACCGGCGGTGGCGCCGAGGCGGTCAAGGACATCTTCGCGCCGCCGTCGGGCACGAGCACGTCCCTCGGCATCATCGGGTTGCTCTTCCTCCTGGTCGCGGTGCTGAGCTTCACCCGTGCCGTGCAGCGGCTGTTCGAGCAGACCTGGGAGCTCGACGCGCTGAGCGTCCGCAACACGTTCAACGGGCTGCTGTGGGTCGCCGGCCTCGTGGCGTACCTGGGGGCCACTGGCCTGATCCATAACGCGTTGGGGCGCAGCCGTCTCGAGCTCTCGGCCGCGCTGCTCACCGCGCCGCTGGCGGCGGTGTTCCTCGTCTGGGGCGGCTGGGTCCTCAGCGCCAAGCGGATCGCGCGCCACACGCTCCTCCCGTTCGGCATCCTCGGCGCGGTGCTGCTGACGGTGTACTCGGTCGGCGCGACGGTGTACGTCCCGCACCTGTTCAGCACGTACGCCACCCGTTACGGCGTGATCGGCGCGGTCTTCGCGATGATCTCGGCGCTCTTCTGCGTGATGGTCGTCGTGGTCGGCTCGGCGGCGGCCGGGCGGGAGATCGACGACGAGCTCGCCCGGATCCGGCGGGGCGAGAGGCCCGCCGACAACGAGATCGAGCGCCAGTGGAACGAGGTCACCGCCGAGGCGCGGTTGCGGTGGGAGACGCTCCGCGAACGGGTCGAGGAGCACCGGCGCAAGCGACGCCCCCGGTGAGCATCGGAGAGGTTCGGCCGGTCAGCGCGGGTGCCAGTCGGCGAGCCGGCTGATCCGCAGCCGGCCGCCGAAGTCGCTGTACGACAGCCGCCGCATCAGCTTGGCGGCTCGCTCGCTGCCGTCGCGGTGCGGAACGCCGGTCCCGTCCAGCCGCAGCGACGTGATCTCACCCTCGCGGAAGCGGCCGCGCGGGCCCATCTGCACCTTGAGCAGCGCGCTCAGAGACAGGACGGGCCCGCCGGTCGCGAAGTTGTGCCAGCCGGCGAGGTTCCCGAGCGAGTAGGCGATCAGCCGGTGCCGGTAGAGCTCGAGCCCGCGCAGGACGTGCGGGCCCGAGCCGAGCACGAGATCGGCGCCCGCGCGGATCGCCACCCGGGCGAACGCCCGCAGATGGCCGCGGTCCTCACCGAACGCGTGCTCGCCACCGTGCGGCGTGTGCGTGCGGTCGGAGCCCTCGGCCCCGCCGTGGAAGAGCACCACGACGATCGGGGCCCGCCGCGCCGCGCGCCGCACCAGTGGAGCGGGGTCGTTGAGCGGAGCGCTCCAGCGGTAGGGCGCGAACCCGATGAACGCGATCCGCGTGCCGTTGCGCTTGAGCACCCGCACCTCGCTGGGCGCGCCGGTCGGCTCCACTCCCGCCCGGCGCAGCGCGCTGCGCGTCGACGCGTAGCCGCGCGGTCCGAAATCGAACGCGTGGTTGTTGGCGAGGTTGGCGAGGTCCACGCCCGCGCGCCGCAGCGAGCGGGCGTTGCGCGCCGGTGCCTGGAACGCGAAGCAGTTGGCCCTCCCGCCGCCGCACTTGGACGCCCCGCCGGGCGCGAACGTCCCTTCGTAGTTCAGCGCGGTGACGTCGCTCGCCCGCAGCCACGGCGCGATGTGCGCGAGCTGCGGCCAGCCCGCGCGCGGCGGCTGCCCGTACGAGGAGCCGAGCGTCGTGTCGCCGCCCCACGTCAGCGACGCCGGGGCGGCTGCCGACGCCGACGCGGGCAGCGCAAGCAGGCCGACCGCCATCGCCGTCACGGCTCGAGACGACGGGGCGCGGAGCGGGTGAGGTCGACGCAGTCGCTCAACCCGAGCCTGTCCAGGATGTCTGCTGTGCGATAGCACCCTTGTCAGCGCGCCTGCCTCACCCGGAACGCACGGCGACCGACGAGGTCGCCGTAGCGGGCCGCCGAGCGACGACCGTAGCCGGGCCACACGTACCACACGTACCGTCCGGGTGTAAGGCGGCGGAGCTTGCCCTTGTACGACCAGCGCCGCTGGAGCCGGTAGTGCGGCCGAGCCGGCCAAGCGCTCAAGATCTTGCGGCCGCCGCGGTGAAGTTGCACGTTGTAGTACCGCGCGCGCCGCACGCGCGTCCATCTCAAGATCGGCGGCCGGCTCGCACTGATCACGGCGTTCGCGCGCGGGAAGCGCAGGCGTGCACCTCGCGGGCGGGGACCCGGCACGAGGGGACCGGTGCCGGGAGGAGGATCGGCCGCGGGAAGCCTCGGGGTCGCCCTGACCGCATCGGTGCTCTCGTTGCCGGCCGCGTCGCGCAGACGCACGCGGTAGACGTAGCTCACGCCGTTGTCGACGTTGGCGTCCAGAAAGCTCGATCCCGGTCCCTGGAAGACGACGCTCGCCGCGTTCGCACCCACGCCCGGAATCCGGAGCACCTCGACGAACGTGGCGTCCGGGTCGGCGCTCCACCGGATCTCGATGCGGCGGTCCCCGGGGACGGCGCGCAAGCCGGTGACCGGAGGAGGCGTGGCATCGAACTTGAGCCCGAACGTCCGGCTCGACGCGTTACCGGCGTTGTCTGCACAGGTCCCGACGATCATCGCGGACGCGCTGTCGGGTCCCGCGTATGTCGCGGGCGCGCACGCGGCCAGCCCGGAGGTCGCGTCCGTGCCCATGAAGCCGTAGGTGACCGGGGCCGTGTACCAGCCGCTGAAGTCCGGCGGCCGATCCGCCACCGCGGCCGTCACCTCGGGTCCGGTGGCGTCGTATTTGAGCCCGAACGGCGCCGAACTGCCCAGGTTGCCGGCCACGTCAGCACACGTCCCGACCACGGATCCCGCGGACGTATCGGGCCCCGCATAGGTCACCGCCGAGCAGTCTCCGGCGGCGGGCATGCCCGAGAGCGCGTCCGTGCCGCTGAAGCCGATGGTGACCGGCGCCCGGTACCAGCCGTCGTCCTCCGCGCCGCGGGCCGCATGGCCGAGGCCGACAGCGGGGGGCGTCGCATCCCGTTTGATCACGACTTGAACGGTGGTCGCGGATCCGTTCTCGTCGTTCGACGTGCAGGACACCGTCTCACCGGGCGTGTCGCCGTGATCAACCTGTCCGGGCAATCGGTCGCACTCCAGTGGACCAAGACGTCCGACGTGAACCAGCTCGAGCAGCTCAGAGCTACCGCCGAGGGGGTAGTGCAGGTCGCGGTCACCGCCGCCGCTGCCGGGGCGGGCACGGCCGCAAGCACCAGCACGAACAGGGTCAGCAGGAGGCATGTCGTCCTCCGTCCCGGGTCGTCATGTGGGCCGATGGCACTCCTCCTTGGACCAGCCACCCCGTCAACGCGACGCTACCAACGCGAGCCCGACCGAATCGCGTCGGCAAACGGCAGGACAACGTCACGGGCCTCGACGTGCCCGCGGGCTGACGTTTTTGACGTTGGCAGCACGACACGGATGCCGGTAGCGTCGCCCTGAGCGACATGGAGTTCGGGATCCTCGGGCCTCTCGAGGTCCACAGCGAGCGTGGCAAGGTCGCGGGCGTCGGTGGGAAACCGGCTGCGGTGCTGGCAGTCCTGCTGCTGCACGCCGACGAGTCGGTGAGCGCAGATCAGCTCGCGCTCGCGCTGTGGGGCGAAGAGGCGCCGGGTGGCACGCCGGAAGACGGTCGCGGTCCACGTCTCGCGGGTGCGCAAGGCGCTGGGCGACGGGGATCCTGATCAGACGACGCCGGCGGGCTACCGCCTGCGCGTGCGCCCGGGCGAGCTGGACGCGGACCGGTTCGCACAATCCGTCGACGAGGGACGGGGCGCGCTCGCCGCTGGCGACGCCGAGCATGCGGCCACGGTGCTGCGCTCAGCGTTGGAGCTCTGGCGCGGGCCGGCGCTCGCCGACCTCGCCACCGAGGCGTTCGCCCAGGCGGAGATCGCGCGGCTGGAAGAGCAACGCATGGCAGCCGTCGAGGCGCGCATCGCCGCGGACCTCGCGCTGGGGCGCGAGGTGGAGCTGATCGGCGAGCTCCAACGGCTCGCCGCTGCGAATCCGACGCGCGAGCGCCTCGCGGGGCAGCTGATGCTCGCGCTGTATCGATGCGGCCGCCAGGCCGACGCGCTGGAGGCCTACCGCGAGGCCCGCAGCCGCCTCGTGGCTGAGATGGGCGTCGAGCCGGGCCCCGACCTGCGACAGCTACAGGACGCGATCCTGCAACACGACGAGTCGCTGCTCGGGGACCGTGTCGCCGAGCTCCCGCGGGAGCTCGAGCGCGCGGCGGCGCTGCCGATCGAAGGCCGCGAGGCCGAGCTGGCCTGGCTGCGCGCGCGATGGCAGCACGTAAGGGCGGGCACCGGAGCGCTGGTGACGGTACGCGGCGAGACCGGGATCGGCAAGAGCCGGCTGGCGGCCGAGTTCGCGGCCGAGGCGAACGCCCGTGGCGCGATCGTGCTCTACGCGGACGGCGGCGGACCCGCCGCAGCCGCGCTGAGCGTCCTCACGCGCGTGGAAGAGTCGCATGGGCCGACGGTGCTCGTCGTCGACGACGCCGATCGCGCGACCGCCTCGGTGCGCGAGGAGCTCGAGGCGCTGCGGGCGCAGGCTCGCGCATGTCCCGGTGCTGGCGCTGGTCCTGGAGACGGCGGGCAACGGCGGCGTCGACAGCGACGCGCTCGTGCTCTCGCTCTCGCCACTGACGGCGGGGCCGTGCACGCGATCGCTACTCAGTACGTTCCGGACCGCGGCGGAGACGATCTGCCCGAGGACTGGCTGCTTGGCGCCAGCCGCGGCGTGCCGGGCTTGGTGCACGAGCTGGCGGGCCAGTGGGCGCGGCGCGAGGCGGCGCGGCGCGTCCAGGCGGGCGCTGAGCGCACCGCCGCGCGACGTGTCGACCTGCGGACGATGGAGCACGAGCTCGCGGCCGACGTCGTCGTGCTCGAGGCGGCTCACGAGCGCGAGCCGCCGGGACGCCGGCAGCGAGCGCGCTCGATGTGCCCGTTCAAGGGCCTTGCGTCGTTTCAGGTCGCTGATGCGCCGTACTTCTTCGGCCGCGAGCGGCTCGTCGCCGAGCTTGTCGCGCGACTCGTCGGCGCGCCGCTGCTGGGCATCGTAGGCCCGTCGGGCAGTGGGAAGTCGTCCGTGCTACGCGCCGGCCTCCTCCCCGCCCTCGCCGCCGGCGTGCTGCCCGGCAGCGACCGCTGCCGGCAGGTCCTCATCCGCCCTGGAGCGCATCCGCTCGCGGAGTTGGACGCCGCGCTCGCCCGTGCACCGGATGAGCCGATGGTGCTCGCCGTCGACCAGTTCGAGGAGATCTTCACGATCTGCGACGGTGAGGAGGAGCGCGCCACGTTTGTTGCTGAGCTGGCGCGGCTGGCGCACGAGAGCGAGGGCACCGGCGCCGTCGCGCTCGCGATGCGCGCTGACTTCTACGGGCGCTGCGCCGAGTACCCCGAGCTGTCGCGCCTGCTCGCCGCCAACCACGTCCTCGTCGGCCGCATGAGCGCGGACGAGCTGCGCCGGGCTGTCGAGTGCCCCGCGCATCAGGCGGGCCTGATCGTCGATCCAGAGCTCGTCGAGTCCCTGGTCGGCGACGTCGCGGGTGAGCCAGGCGCGCTGCCCCTCCTCTCGACCGCGTTGCTCGAGCTGTGGCAGCAGCGCGACGGCCGTCGCCTTAGGCACGTCGCCTATGAGCGCGCGGGCGGCGTGCGCGGCGCGGTCGCCCGTCTCGGCGAGGATGCCTTCGCGCGCCTGGACGAGTCGCAGCGGGCGGTCGCGCGCCGCGTGCTGCTGCGGCTGGCGGCGATCGACGACGAGGGCGGTGTGGAGCGGAGGCGGGTCTCCATCGTGGACCTCCACGGTGAGGACGTCGCGCCCGTAGTGGAGCTGCTCGCTGACGGCCGCCTGCTGACCGTCGACGCAGACACCGTTGAGCTGGCGCACGAGGCCCTGCTGCGCGAGTGGCCGCGCCTGCGCGGCTGGATCCAGGAGGACCAGGAAAGCCTCCGAGTCCATCGCGGCTTATCCGCCGAGGCGCGCGAGTGGGCGCGGCTGGACCGCGACGACGGCGCGCTGCTGCGCGGGGCGCGGCTGGCCGAGGCACGCGAGTGGATCGATCCGGACTCGCTCGACCTGGCCGACGTCGACCGCGAGTTCCTGTCCGCCAGCGAGCGCGCGCGGCGGGACCGTAAGGCGCGCCGCCGACGCCTCGAGCTGGTCTTCGGCGCGCTCGTCGTCGCCCTCGTGGCGATGACGCTCATCGCGCTCGTCGCCATCGACCGGCGGCACGAGGCCGAGCGCCAGCGCAACCTCGCGATCTCGCGTAGCTCGGCTGGAGGCCGAGCAGCTGCCAACTCCGATCCTGAGCTGGGCGTGCGGCTCTCGCTCATCGCCCTCGACACGTCTCCGACCGACGAGGCCCAGGTCGCCCTGCGTGAGACGACGGCGGCGTTCTACCCCTACAAGGAGATCAAGGCCGACTCCGTCCGCGCGAGCACGGCGGCGTTCAACGCCGATGGCTCACGCCTGGTGACCGGCGGAGCCGACGGCGTGGCGATCGTCTGGGACGCCGCGACGCACCGGCGCGTCGCCTCGTTGGACGCCAAGCACGACGAGGTCGCAGCGGCGCGCTTCGCGCCCTCGGGCGACCACATCGCGCTCGGCTTCGCGGACGGCACGGTGCTTGTGACCGACCCTCTCTGCAGGCGCCCACGCCGTTGCTCGACGCGTCGGGCAAGGCGGTCGAGGCCGTGGCGTTCAGCGGTGACGGGCGCCTCATCGCGGCCGGATTGAACGACGGCACGGTGCGCCTGCTCGCCGCGGACGCCGGCGGGCGCGACGAGACCCTCTCCGGTCGCCAGGGGGCGGTCCACAGCGTCGACGTCAACGCCGCCGGAACCCAGGTCGCCAGCGCCGGCGACGACGGCACGGTCTGGCTCTGGGATGTGGCCGATCCCGGCTCGGGGAGGGCGATCCACACCGGGGACGAGCCAGAGCGAGACGTGACGTTCCGCCCGGACGGGCGGCAGATCATGGCCGTCGGCGACGACGGGCAGATCCGCGTCTTCGATGCTCGGACCGGAGCGTCCGTACGGACGATGAACGGCGAGGGCCGGGATCTGAAGGCCGCGGCGTTCAGCTCCGACGGCCGCCGCTTTGCCACGGGTGGCCAGGACGGTGTGACGCGAGTCTGGAGCGTCGACGGCGGCCCGCCGGTCGCCGTGCTCCGCGGCCAGCGCTCGCGCATCCTCGATCTCGGCTTCGGGCCGACCGGCCGCGAGGTCGTCAGCGCCGCCGAGGCGGGGACGGTGCGCGTCTGGGATGCCGGATCGGCGCAGGCGTGGGCCAACTCCGCATCGACGATCGGCGTGGACTTCGGGCGAGACGGCCGCAGCATCCTCGCCGGGAGCTACGACGGAGCCGTCCGCGTCTGGGATGGCACGGGGCGGCTTCAGACGGATTGGAACGGGCCGGAGGCCCCCGCTATCGCGAGCTTCTCCCCGGCCGAGGACTCGGTGCTCATCGCCAACTACACGCGTCGGGCGCGCCTGTGGCCGATCTCGGCCCGCCTGGCCGGGATAGCCGTTCAGGCGCCGCCTGGGCGACTGGTCACGAGCGCGGACTTCGACGCAGAGGGGTCCCGGATCGTCTACGTCGAGGCGACCGACGCGTACGTGACGACCGCAGTCGTGGTGCGCGACCTGTCAACCGGACACGAGATCCAGCTCAAGGGCGCGCCGAAGGAGGTGTTGGGCGCCGTGTTCACGCCAGACGGCAAGTACGTCCTCGCGCTTCCGGATCGCGATCCGATCGTCTGGCGCATCGATCGCCCCGACGCGCCGGTGGCCCACCTCAAGAGCGGGCCCGTGAACGAGATCAGTACCGGCCGCGGCGACAGGATGCTCACGTCAGGGTCGGACGAGACCGTCCGGATGTGGGACCCATCCGGGAAGGAGCTCGCCGTCATGCGCGGCAACGAGGACGAGGTGACGACCGCCATCTTCACGACGGACGAGACCCAGGTGCTGAGCTCGGGCCAGGACGGCAGCCTCCGGCTCTACGACGCCGGCAGCGGCAAGCAGCTCGCCGCTTTCGAGTCTGACGGTCAACTGTTCGACGTCGCCCAGAGCCGTGCCGGGACGCTCGCGACGCTTGACGCCCGTAACGCCGTGCACGTGTTTCCGTGCGACTTCTGCGGGACGATCGATCGTGTACGCGCGCTCGCGCTGTCACGCTCGCCGCGTGATCTCACCGCGAGCGAGAAGGCCCAGTTCCTGACCGCCGCCGGCTGAGGTCAGTGGCAGGTGGTGCGCGTGACCCGGCAGCAGCCGGGCGTCGTCGCCTCGCAGAGGAGCCCGCTCGCTGCCGAGAAGGTCCCACCCGGGGCCGAGGGCGCAAAGTCGCCGGCGCGTGTGAGCTGGCCGACGAGAAAGCGCCCGGCGTTGGCGCGTGGGCCGGTGCCGGTCACCAGGTTCGCCGTCGCCTTGACCCACAGCATGTCGATCACGCCGGCCGGCGCGTTCTCGGTCGCCAGGCGCTCGTGGGCGACGATGTCGGCCACCTGGATGAGCATCCAGTCGGCGAGGAGCGCGTCGAGATACAGCAGCCGCCAGTCTTGGCCGTCGTGCTCCACCGGGCCGCCGAGGTACCCGGCGAACAGAGACACCGCGGGAACGTTCGCTTGATCGGCGAACGCCCGTGCGAGCTCGTCTTGTGCCCCGGCCAACCTGTTCTTGGTGGCCTTCTCGACGTTCGCGGCGGCCTCGCCGAAGCTGCTGGGAGGGCCGGAGCTGTTCGGGTCCGGCCTCCCCAGCTCTAGGGCAACGCTGATGACCAGCGGATGTGGGGTGAGGTCTGCCATGGCGGGACCCTCCTGGGGCGTAGGCGCTGACCGTCCGACCGAACCTACGTGCCGCGGGAGGACGCTGTCAAGGCCAGGTCTCCAGTGGTGAGGGAATTCGAGCGTCGTGGAGCCGGAGAAGCCACCAGCCGATGCCGCTCAGTCCGAGGAACAGGCCCGGCGTCACGCCCCCGGGCACGCCACACGGCCACGGGTTCCCGTCGCCGTAGCGCTCGATCGCACGGTGCCCGAGGGCGGTCGCCTCAGGCGCCGGGCCGCCGGCGCTCAGGAGTACGTCGGCGGAGCCGGCAGCGCCGTGACAGAGCGAGAGATCCTCGAGCCCCGACAGGCCGGCGGCGTGGCGGCGAGTGGTCTCGAGCGCAACCGCGGCGTCACGGCGCTCGGCTTCCGCGCCGTACAGCGCGACGGCGCGGAGCCGGGTCTGCGCGATGCCCGCCTCGCCGCGGCACCACGTGCCCGTCGTTGCCGAGATCGCGCCTGGACGGCCGCGCCGCTGCCCGGCGATGCGCAGATCCGGCCATGTCCCCGATGCCGGATCGAGCCACGATCGCTCGTAGGCGAATGCGGCGGATGCGCCGGCACGAAACCGCTCCTCGCCGGTCGCGCTCGACAACTCGAGCAGTGCCCAACCGATACCGGCCGCCCCGTGCGCGAGGCCGCACTCGTGCTGCGCCGACCGAGCGCCCGGGACTGCCCATGACCAACCGTGCCGGCCCCGCGTCGCCCGGCTCAGCAGCTCGTCTCCCGTCGCGATCGCGCGCGCCGCGAGACGCGGATCGCTGAGCGCCTCGGCCAGTGCCACGAATCGATGACCGCCCCGGCGCCGCCCGCGACCGCATCCGGGCAGCGTCGCGGGCCATCCGGGAGGGCCAGTCCCGACAGCAGCACGCGGGCACCGGTGGTGAGCTCAGGTTCGTCGAGCCACGCGGCGACACGAACAGCGGCGAGCGCGACGCCGACGAGGCCGGCGTACAGCCCATCGCGATCGCGTGGCGGCAGCGAGGGCGCCGCCTCGAGCGCATGGCGCAGCGCTCCCACCGCGGCGCGGCGTGTCGAGACCTCGTCCGTGGCGATCGCGAGCTGCGCGAGGAACAGGCCGACGTCGGCGGTCCTCGTACGGGCGCGGACCGAGTGCCTTGTACGCCGGCCGCCACGGTTGCTTGGGGTCGGCGGTCGCGCCGATCCAGTTGCACCGCCCCTCGTACCACACGGCGTCCTGCACGATCTCGCGGCCGATCGCCGCAGCGGCAGCGAGAAATTCAGAGCACATGGCCGCCCGAGAGGGTTGGCTCGCGGTATGGAGCATCGACCGCAACGCCCGCCTCCTGGAACTGGTCCGCGGCGATGGCGATCCGCTCGTCGAGCGTGCGGGAGCCTCGGCGGTGGGCGCGCACGATCGCCTCCGCGATCAGGCGGCAGCGGACTGTCCCGAAGCTCAGCGGGCCGCCGTCATGCTCGGCGAGCCCCACGCCTGCCGCGAGCTCGAGTGTGAACGCCGGCACCGCCGGTCGCAGGTGCTCGCCGACGTCGGTCGCGACCTCGAGCAGCGTCTCTCGGATCGCCGCGAACCTCGCGGGCGGTAGATACAGGACGGCACCGTCACACCGGTCGAGGCGGAATGGGTGATCGGCGACCTTGAGCCGGAAGGGCACGCCGCCGGCGTTCAACCGTGTCGTGAGCGCATGCATGAGAGCGGGTGCGCCGGTGGGCGTGACGTTCCAATATGCGCGCAGGACCCCGGGCTCATGTGCACCGTCCACTGCATCGCTCAGTGCTACGTAGAACCCCGGCGCCAGCCATAGGTTCTCCTTGGGCACGCGGATCTCGACCGTCGCTCCCGGGTGGATGCCGTCCGGCGCCCGGCAGCTCGACAGCGGGACGCGTGCGCGCACGTCGGACATCAACACGGCCTCGCGGTCGTCGAGCCGCTCGACCGTCCAGCCGCCCTGCCAGCATCCGCGCCCCGTGTTCGCCTGCGAGAGCGCCCTCGTGAGCTCCAGGTCGGGGCTGAGCGGCGCCGGCTCGCCCCAGCGTGCGGGCACCGGTCGGCCGTGGCAGTAGCACGATGAATACAGCTCGTGGCCGAGGTTCGTCACGAGATAGGCGTCGCGCGCGGCGTCGTCCATCGCGGCCTCGAGCGCTGCATCCAGCCGCCGGCTCGTGCGCCCGAGCCAGGCGTACCGCACCGGCCCGCGGATCGTCACCGCCTGCACCGCCGCGGCGATCTGATCCCGATACGAGGTCACCTGTGCAAACCGAGGAGCGCGAGCGCCGTGCCCTCGGGATCGCTGAGCAGATGGGCGGCGACCTGGGCGAGCACGACGGCGTGCGCGGGCAGTTCGTCGGCCTGCCGCGCACGCTCCAGCGCCGCCTGCAGGAGCCGCACTGCCGCGAGGTCGACGACCGGGACGAGCGCGGGCGGTCGTGTGCGCGCTGCGCAATAGGCTTCCCAGAGAGCGCGGACGGCGGGCTGCATCTGCGCGAGCGGGTGGCCGGCCTGGTCGGCGAACCGGCTCGGATCATGCGGGTCGGGCATCGGGATCGATGCGACCCAGGCGATCAGGTACTCGGCCAGCGCCGTGCCGATGTCGAAGGCGGCAGGGCCGAGGCCTCCGAGCTCCCAGTCCACCAGCAGTACACGAGTGCGTCGGCGGGCGCCTGGCGCGGCGACCAGCATGCAGTTCTCCCAGCGCAGGTCGCCGTGGACGACCGCGTCCGCGGAGACGGCATCGCGCAGCTCGCTCAGCCGCGTACATACGAGCTCGTGAGCCTGCAGACGACTCAGCAGGTCCAGCGCTGCGGCACTCAGGTCGAGCAGTACCTCATGCGAAGGCTCCGGGAGCCCCAAGCCCCAGAGCCGACCCGTGTCGCGAGGCAGCTCGCCCACTGCGTCGACCGGCAGCTCGTGCAGCCCGGCAAGGACTCGGCCCAAGGCTCGCGCGGACGACGCAGGGAAGCGCCGTGTCGCCTGGTGCTCGCCCCAGCTCCGGGCGTTACCGGCGGTACGCAGCACCAGGAACGCCGCGTCTCGGTCCTCGTGCACGACCTCGGGCACGACACCGTCGAGCTCCGGCGTCGCTGCGAGCGCGCGGAGCATCGCGGCCTCGTGCGCCAACGTCGCGGCCGTCTGGGCGCTGGCCTGCTTCACCACATACGCCGGGCCGAAGCGGGTGGAGGCGATGAAGACGGCGTTCCGGCGCGATTGGTCCGTTACCGACAGCTCGTGCTCAACGACATCGCGCGGCTTGACAACGCCGAGCGACAGGAGATAGTGGGCGATGCCCGCCTGTTTGAGCACTCGACGAGTGTCCCGAAGGGAGTGCATGAATGCCACTGATCGACCATGTCGCGCTCGTCTCGCTCAGCCGGACGATCGCGACCAGGCATCTGATGCAGGTCGGTGCCGCCATCCAGAAGCAGGTGACCCGCGACGTTGCGCCGCTGTGGGGCATCCGAGCGACGGTCGACACGTTCGAGCGGCTCGAGGACGTGCCGAACGACTACCACCCGGTCGTGCTGTTCGGCGAGCCCGACGAGTTGATACCGCAGCTCGAGCTCAACATCGGCGATGTCGGAGCCTCGCGTCTGGTGGCCCAGCTCCAGGCCGGCCGGATCGGCGGGATCCACCTCAACGCCTTCACTCGACAGCCGTTCTCATTGGTAAAGGTCGAGGACGGATGGAGCGTCGGTGTGAGCCACGAGACGCTCGAGATGCTCATCGATCCGTACGGCAACCGCCTCATCGGCGCGGCGCACCCGCTGGACCCGGAAGAGCGCGTGAAGTACCTGGTCGAGGTGTGCGATCCGGTCCAGACCGTCGGCTACACGGTCAACGGGTGGCTCGTGTCCGACTTCTACACCCCGCGCTTCTTCGACCCGGTGCACAACCCCGCGGCGTTCTACAGCTTCACGGGTGCGATCGATCGCCCGCTGCAACTGGTCGACGGTGGCTACATCAGCTGGATCGATCCCCGCGACTCCGGGCTCTATCAGCTGCAGGGCGGGACCGACGAGCCGGTGCTCCTGGCCGACATCGCGAGCCTCGCGCGTACGACCACGCCGCTGCGCACGGTAGTCGACACGAACGCGATGACCCCGCGACTGGTGCCGTCGCAGGTCAGGCCGGCGCGATCGGCGATCGATCCGTCGAGCTCGCACCGTGCGGTGCGCAGCGCATCGCGGGCCAACGCTTTGCGGAGCGCCGAGGCGTTCCTGTCCCTGGCCGCCGAGGCCGAGGCCTGGGAGTGATCACGACAGCGCGAGGAAGTGGAACCCCCACGGCTCGAGCCCGACGTACAGGCCTTCGCCGGCCAGCTCGTCGCCCGACCGCTCGAAGCGCGCGCCGCTGAGCCGGTCGGCGAGCTCCCAGGTGCGGCGGGCGAGTCCGTCCCACGGGAGGTGCACGCGCGCCTGCGGCGGGCGCGTCGCTGAGATTGACGACCACGAGCTCGCGCGGCCAGCACCAGGCGACGAGGTGGCGCGAGGAGTCGTTGTCCGGCCAGCCGGTCGCATCGCACATGCGCCAGTCGCCGTCGCGCAGGCCGGACTCGGCGATTGCTGTGAGCAGCCGGCCGTAGAACGCGCGCAGGTCGGTGTCCTCCGGCTCTGAGGGCCCGCGGTCGAGGAACACCGGGATGCGCGTGCGGCGGCCGTCGAGCTGGCCGTCGTGGTACAGGCGCGCGCCCTGGAGCGTGGACACGACGACCGCGGCCGCCCGCGCCTGCCCCGGGCCGAACGTGGCGGCCGCGCGCGGCTCGTCGTGGTTCTCGATGAAGCGGATCAGCCGCTCCTGATAGTCGGCCCCGGCCTGCAGGTGCCCGCGCACCGCTTCCGCGTTCTCGTGCGCCAGCCGGTCGTACAGCCGCTTGTCGTAGCAGTAGTCGAATCCCTGCTGCTGCAGCGTCCACTCCATGTCCCAGTACGCCTCGGCGATGAACACGAAGTCCGGGTGGGCGGCCCGCACCCGCTCGATCAGCCGCGGCCAGTACTCCTCGGACGGCGCGGGGAGGTTCCACGTCCTGGCGAACACCTCGTTCGTCATCAGCATCGCCATGTCGCAGCGCAGGCCGTCGCACTGCGCGCCGATCCCGATCAGCGTCTCGGCCACCGCGTCGCGCAGCTCGGGCGAGAAGGCGTTGAGCTGCACGACGTCGGGCCACGGCGGGAAGTAGGGGTCGCGGCCGCGCGCGACGATCCCGGCGCCGGTGCGCAGGAAGCGCGGCCGGGTCGCGCGCCAGGTCGTCCTCCGATCCGGGCACGAAGCAACCCGGCCGCGCCGAGAGCCAGGGGTGGTCGGGAGCGACGTGGTTGGGCACGTAGTCGAGGATCAGCCCGATCCCGCGCGCCGCGAGCTCGGCCGCGCGCGGCCGCAAGGTCGCCGAAGCGCTCGTCGACCACGTAGTCGCGCACGCAGTACGGCGAGCCGATCACGTCCTCGGGCCGCAGGTCCGGCAGCGCCGCGCGGTTGCCCGCGTCGAGCCCCGGGTCGCCCTCGGCGATCGCCAGCCCGGCCGGGCTGCGCTCCCACACGCCCATGAGCCAGACGGCGTCGACCGGCAGCGCGGCGAGCGCGTCCCACTCGCCGGCCGGCACCTCGCCGAGCGTGCACCCCAGCCGCCGCAGCCACACCGCGGTGTTGATCTCGTAGACCGTCGGGCGGGGCGGGAGGCGCATCAGCCGGCGCGCTCGACGGCCCAGCCCGGCTCGGTCTCCACGGCGCCGCCGAGCAGGAACAGCAACGCGACGGTGCCGGTCCAGCCGGTCTGGTGGCTGGCGCCGATGCCGGCGCCGTTGTCGCCGTGGAAGTACTCGTGGAACAGCAGCAGGTCGTGCCAGTGCTCGTCCGTCTGGAACTTCTCGATCCCGCCGAACACCGGCCGCCGGCCCTGCTCGTCCTCGAGGAACGTGCTCGCCAGCCGGGCCCCGATCTCGCGCGCGACGGCCAGCAGGTCGAGCTCGCGGCCGGAGCCGGTCGGGCATTCGACCTTCAGGCGGTCGCCGTAGTAGCGGTGCAGCTGGATCAGCGCGCGCAGGATCACGAGGTTCATCGGGAACCACACCGGCCCGCGCCAGTTCGAGTTGCCGCCGAACATGCCGGTGTCGGACTCGGCGGGCAGGTACCGGACCTCGTAGTGCTGCCCGCCCCAGTCGAACGTGTACGGCTGCTCGAGATGCCGGCGCGAGATCGCCCGGATGCCGTGCGGCCCCAGGAACTCCGACTCGTCGAGCATCACCGAGAGGATCTGCCGCAGCTGGGCCTCGTCGACCAGCGCGAGCATCCGCCGCCCTTCGGGGCTCGGCCCCGGCACGTGCGCGAGCGCCGGGACGGTGTCGGCGAAGTGCTGGGCGAACGCCAGTGCGCGCTCCATCACCTCCGGGTGCCGGTCCGCCAGGTCGGGGTCGAACACGGTCGCCGCGCACAGCGGCAGCAGGCCGACGAGCGAGCGCACCTTGAGCGGGATCGTCGTCCCGTCCGGCATGCGCATGACGTCGTAGAAGAAGCCGTCCTGCTCGTCCCACAGCGGAGTGTCGAGCCCCGGCGGGTTGAGGGCGATCGAGATCCACTCGAAGTGGGTGACGAACTTGATCGCGATGTCGGCGTACGCCGGATCCTCGCGCGCGAGCTCCACCGCGATCTGCAGCATCCACTGGCAGTACAGGGCCATCCACGCCGTGCCGTCGGCCTGCGCGAGCGTGCCGCCGCCGGGCAGCGGCGCCGAGCGGTCGAAGATGCCGATGTTGTCGAGGCCGAGGAACCCGCCCTGGAACAGGTTGCGGCCGTCCGGGTCCTTGCGGTTGACCCACCAGGTGAAGTTGGTCAGCAGGCGCTGGAACACGCGGGCCAGGAACTCGCGGTCGCCCGTGCCGCGGATCGCCTGCTCGCGCTCGTACACCCACAGCGCCGCCCAGGCGGTCACCGGCGGGTTGACGTCGCCGAAGTTCCACTCGTAGGCGGGGATCTGCCCGTTCGGGTGCTGGTAGCGGGTGCTCAGCAGCAGCTCGACCTGGTCCTTGGCGAAGTCGACGTCCACGAGCGACAGCGGGGCGCAGTGGAACGCCAGGTCCCACGCCGCGAACCACGGGTACTCCCACTTGTCCGGCATCGAGATCACGTCGCCGGCGATCATGTGGAACCAGGGGACGTTGCGCATCGGCGGCGCGTTCGGGTCCCACGGGTTGATGCCGTGCTCGCGCAGCCACGTGTGGACGTCGTACTCGTAGTACTGCTTGGACCACAGCAGGCCGGCCAGCGACTGGCGCATCACGAGCGCACGGTCGGCGTCGAGCCCGTCCGGCATCACGGTGGAGTAGAAGCGGTCGGCCTCGGCGCGGCGGGTGGCCAGCACGCGATCGAAGCCCGGGCCGAGCGGCTCGGGAGCGCCGGCGGCGGTCAGCCGCACGCGGATCGTCGCCGTGCCGCCCGCCTCGACCTCGAGCACGTGGTGGGCCGCGCACTTCGTGCCCGCCCGGTCCGGGACCGCCTTCCCGTGGATCACGTAGTCGTTGATCGCGTCCTTCGGATGCGGCGCGGTGTTGGGCGCGCCGAACAGCCGCTCGTTGTTCGTCTCGTTCTCGCAGAACAGCACCGGCGCCTGCGCGTGCAGCCGCCACTCGCCGAGCTCGGGGTGCGACGCGAGGACGCTGTCGCCGTCGGCCGCCAGCGACGGCTTGGTGGCCGGCGCGCCCCACGACCACGTGTTGCGGAACCACAGCGTCGGCAGCAGGTGCAGCGTCGCGGCGTCGGGCCCGCGGTTGTGCGCGGTGACGAGCATCAGCACGTCGTCGGGCGCGGCCTTGGCGTACTCGACCTCGACGTCGAAGTAGCGGTCGTCGTCGAACACGCCCGTGTCCAGCAGCTCGTACTCGGAGTCCTGCTTGCCGCGGCGCGCGTTGGTGGCGACGAGGTCGCCGTAGGGGAACTCGCGCTGCGGGTACTTGTACAGGCACTTCATGTACGAGTGCGTCGGCGTGCTGTCGAGGTAGAACCAGTACTCCTTGGCGTCCTCGCCGTGGTTGCCCTCGCCGTTGGACAGCCCGAAGATGCGCTCCTTGAGGATCGGGTCGGCGCCGTTCCAGAGCGCGAGCGCCAGGCACATCCGCTGCCGGTCGTCGCAGATCCCGGCGATGCCGTCCTCGCCCCAGCGGTACGCGCGCGACCGCGCCTGGTCGTGCGTGAAGTAGTTCCACGCGTCGCCGCCCTCGCTGTAGTCCTCGCGCACGGTCCCCCACTGGCGCTCGGACAGGTACGGGCCCCACGCCTTCCACGCCGCGGCGCCGGTGCGTGCCGCTTCGAGTCGGGCGTGCTCGGGAGTCGGCGGCGCAGGCACGCTCGCACGATACGTCTGCGGCCGACCGTCCGCCTCATCCGGAGCGGGTGACTGAAGCGCCTTAGACGAGTGGCTGCGTGCCGATTGCCCGGGCATGAACGCCCGCCTGATCGCCGTCCTGACGACCCTCATCGCCCTCATCGCCGCCGTGCCCGCGCAGGCGTCTCCCGCCCCTTCCCCGTGGCCCAGAGCTTCCGGGACGGAACGCTGCCCGCCGACTGGCGCCTGTCCGACTCCGCCGCCCTCACCGCGCCCGGGACCGACCCGGCCGGCAGCGGCTGGATGCGCCTCACGCCGGCCGTCAACAACAGCTTCGGCAGCGCGCGCGACACGGTCGCCTTCCCGTCGACCTCCGGCGTGCTCGCCGAGTTCGACTTCGCGATCTGGGGCGGCACCGGCGCCGACGGCCTCGTCTTCTTCCTCTACGACGGCGCGCAGAACGAGAACACGTTCGCGAACGGTCAGCGTGGCGGCTCGATCGGCTACGCCAAGTGCGACGCGGCGCCCGGCCTGACCGGCGCGTACATCGGCGTCGCCTTCGACGTCTACGGCAACTTCTCCAACTCGTCGTTCTGCAACATCGGCGGCTTCGCGCCGTCGATCAACGCGAACCGCGTCGTGGTCCGCGGCGGCACGCCGGGCTACGGCTACCTCACCAGCGCCGCGGCCTCCCAGGCGCTGCGCGCCGGCCGGACGGCGGCCCGCCATGCGCGCGTCGCAGTCGTCAACGACAAGCTCACGGTCTACGTCACGTACCCGAACGGCCAGATCCAGGAGATCGCGTCGGACTACGCGCTCCCGACCCCGCCCACCGACCTCAAGTTCGGCTTCGTGGCCGGCACCGGCGGCCAGAACGACAACCACGAGGTCCGCGACGCGCTCGTCCGCCTCCCGGTCGACCTGGTGACGACGATCACCGACGGCCACAGCGGCGCCAGCCGCGCCGGCACTCTGTCGTGGACGGCGACCGTCACCAACAACGGCCCGAACCCGGTCGACGACGCCGACATCGACGCGAGCTTCCTCACCTCCGGCCTGACCGACGTCGAGTGGACCTGCACGACGACCGGCGGCGGCGCCTGCGCCACGGCCTCCGGCACCGGCGTCCCGGACACGACCGTCGACCTCCCGAACGGCGCCGCGGCGACGTACGAGATCCAGGCCCGCGCGGGCGCCGGCACCGACAACGCGACGATGCAGATGACCGCGACCCCGACCGGCGCGACCGGCGAGTACCGCCCGATCGACAACGTCGCGAGCGACAGCACCGACCTCAGCCCGGTCAACGACGTCGCCCCGTCGTTCACGCTGTCGATCGGCGGCGTCGCCACCGCCAACGTCGGCACCTGGCGCGGCGGCCACCTGACGGTCACCCGTCAGTGGCAGCGCAGCGATCCCGACGGCACCAACTGCGTCGACATCCCCGGCGCCACCGGAGCGACCTACACGGTCACCGGCGCCGACAGCGGCAAGACGCTGCGCCTGCAGGTGACCCAGACGAACGCCGCCGGCACCCTGACGGCCAACAGCACGCCGTTCGTGCTCCCGCAGACGACGCTCGTCGCCGGCCCGCAGGCGATCACCGCCTCGCCCGTCACCACGATCGACTTCTCGACCGCCACGTCGGGCGCCACGCTCGAGTGCAGTGTCGACGGTGCCGCGTACGCGCCGTGCACCGCGCCGCTCGCGCTCACCGGCCTCGCCGACGGCGCGCACACGCTCGACATGCGCGCGGTCTACGGCGGCCTGCGCGACGCCACGCCCGTCCACGTGAGCTGGGTCGTCGACACGACCGCGCCGGACACGACGGTCGGCGGCGGTCCGTCCACGTTCACCTTCACCGGCGGCGAGACGTACGAGTGCCGCCTCGACACCGCGCTCGCGTTCACGCCGTGCGCCAGCCCGTTCGCCGTCGACGGCCTCGCCGCCGGCCGGCACACGCTGACCGTCCGCGCCCGTGACGCCGCCGGCAATGTCGACGGCTCGCCGGCGGTGTTCAACTGGACGATCGAGGCTCCGGCGCTCACCGCCGAGGTCATCGACCCCAAGCACCCGGCCACCGCGGGCAGCGACGTCACCGTCCGCGGCACGCAGGTCGGCGTCGGCTGCCACCTCGCGAACGCGCGGCTCGCCGGCTGCACGGTCGCGGCGTACGCCGACGTCCCTGCGGGCGCCGCGCGCTCCGCCGCGCTGCGGCTGATCGGCACCGGCCGGGTCGTCACCGACGGGACCGGCGCGTCGACCACCGTCGACATCAAGCTCAACGCGCTCGGCCGCAAGCTGATGCGCCTGCACCCGGAGGGACTGCGCGCCCGCCTCGTGGTCGACGCCCACCCGGTCGGCGCCACGACCGCGCTCCGCACGCAGCTGCGGGCGACGCTCGTGCCCCAGCGGCGCACGCTGACCGCCGCCGGGTTCGCCTGGCGCAGCGCGCGGCTGAGCACGGCGATGTCGCCACCGCCTCGCCTCGCTCGTCCCGACGCTGGCCGGCTCACAGCGAATCCTCTGCACCGGGTACACGTCCAACCGCGGCGACGCGGCGGCCAACCTCAAGCTCGGCCTGCGCCGCGCCGCCGCCGTCCGCGCCTACCTGCGCGCTCACGGCATCACGGCGAAGCTCTCGGTCGCTTCGCGCGGCGAGCGCCAGCCGGTCGACACCAACCGGACGGCCCGTGGCCGCTCGCACAACCGGCGCGTCGAGCTGACGGCGACCCGCTGAGCCGGGCGCGGGCATTGGCCCGCACCCGGCAACGGTCGGTTATCGCTTGTAGATGCCGAGCTCCAGGTCCCTGGCGCTCGGGGCGGCGGCGGCGCTCCGCGCGGCCGCCGCGGTGGTGGTCACCGGATCCGCCGTCCAGTCCGGGTGACCCGGCATCGGCGGCACGGTGTCGCCGTACAGCCAGTCGCGCAGGAAGCGCGTCAGGTTGCGGTGCGACACGTGGTTCACGTGCGCGATCCAGTCCTCGGTGCTGACGGACTCGTCCTTGTAGCGCTTGACCCAGCTGCGCTCGATCTCGCTGAACGTGCGGCCAATTCTCCCGCCGCCCTACCCAGCCGCAGTTGGAAGTTCGAGCCTAGGCGGCCTCGAGCAGCCCACGCGCGGCGGGGAGCGCGCCGAGGGTGCGCAGCGCGCGGTCCTCGACCTGCCGCACCTGGTGCGGCTTGACGCCGAGGGCGCGCGCGGTCTCCGCCGGCGTGTGCGGGGCCTCGTTGCCGAGGCCGTAGCGGAGCTCGAGCACACGCCGCTCGATCATCCCGAGCTGGTCGAGCGCCGCCGCGACTCCGTCGCGCTCGGCGCCCGCCATGGCCACGTCCTCGGGGGAGGGGGCGTGGGTGGCGACCATGTCGCCGAGCTCGGTCTCGCCGTCGTCGGCGATCGGCGCGTCGAGCGACGCGGGGCGTCTGCCCATGCCCCGCAGTCGCTCGACGTCTTCGACCTCGATACCGAGGTCGGCCGCTAACTCGGCGGGGGTGGGGGAGCCCCCGAGCCGAGTGGTCAGGGCGCGTTCGGCGATCTCCAGCCGACGCACCTGGTCGGCCACCGTGATCGGGAGCCGGACCATCCGGCCCTTGTCCGTCACGGCGCGGCCAACGGCCTGCCGGATCCAGAGCGTCGCGTAGGTGGAGAATCGATGGCCGCGCCGGTAGTCGAACTTCTCGACCGCCCGCACGAGCCCGATCGTGCCCTCTTGGATGAGATCGGTGAGCGTGAGCCCGGAGTCCTCGCGCTGGTAGCGCTTGGCGATGTGCACGACGAGGCGCAGGTTGGCCTCGATCATGTGGTCCTTGGCGGCCATGTCGCCGCGCTCGACGCGACGGGCCAATGCCTGCTCCTGGGCCGGAGTGAGCAATGGCGTGCGGGCGATGCGCCGCAGATACAACGCTAGTCCGTCGTCGTGCCGATCGCTCATGGACTGCAATCTCGACCCCTAAGCTCAAGGCACCCTGAAGGCTGTCTCAAGGTCTCCTGAAGGCTTATGTGGCGCTGACGCGCGTTCTCTAACGTGGCACGCGAACCTTGTGGAATCAGGAGACCGAATGAGCCTCTGGACCGACGACCCCAGGCCGCGTGAGCACACCCCGCCGCCGCCCCCGCCCCGGCAGCCCGACCCGCCCGCCGCGGCTCCCCCGCCGGCGCCGCGCGCCCCCTCGCGCTGGCCGGCGGCGATCGGTGGCGGCCTCGTGTCCGCCGTCGTCGTGTCCGCGGTGCTGCTCGGCACCGGCCTCGCCGGCAACGACAACACCACGCCGGCGTCGAACGCGCCCGCGACCACGACGCCGGTCTCCATCAACTCGGCGTCGGACGGCAAGGCCGACGTCGCCCGCGCCGTGTACGCCGCCGCCAGCCCCAGTGTCGCTTCGGTGCGCACGCAGGACGGCTCCGGCACCGGCTTCCTGGTCGACAGCAACGGCACCCTGATCACCAACGCCCATGTCGTCGGCGACAACAAGCAGGTCCAGGTCCGCTTCGACGACAAGGGCGCGTATCACGACGCCGACGTGCTCAGCGTCGACGCCTCGACCGACCTCGCCGCGATCAAGATCGACGCCAGCGCCGCGCAGGGGATCCGGCCGCTCCAGCTCGCCGACTCCGACAAGGTCCAGGTCGGCGACTCCGCGATCGCGATCGGCTATCCGCTCGGGCTCGACCGCACGGCGACCGCGGGCATCATCTCCGGCCTCGAGCGCCAGATCGAGTCGCCCAACGGCTTCTCGATCGACAAGGTCATCCAGACCGACGCGCCGGTCAATCCCGGCAACTCGGGCGGCCCGCTGCTCAACGCCAAGGGCCAGGTGATCGGGGTCAACTCGCAGATCGCCACCGCCGCCGGCGGCGGTGAGGGCAACGTCGGCATCGCGTTCGCGATCCCGGCGAACACGGTCACGAAGGTCCTCCCCGACCTCGAGAACGGCACCGCGCCCAAGCACGCCTACCTCGGCCTGCAGACGACGACCGTCCAGAACGGCACCGGCGCCCAGATCGCCGAGACGACCGCCGGCGGCCCGTCCGAGCGCGCCGGCCTGCAGGCGGGCGACATCGTCAAGCAGGTCGACGGCCAGCAGATCTCCAGCCCCGACGACGTCGCGCAGTCGATCGCCGACAAGTCGCCCGGCGACAAGGTCAAGGTGACCGTGGACCGCAACGGGCGCGAGGAGACCGTCGACGTGACGCTCGCTCAGCGGCCCGAGTCGGTGCCGAGCCAGCTCCAGCAGCCGCAGCAGCCGTGAGCCTTCTTACCTGTTCTTAGGGTTCATCGGCTTGACTGGCCGACCATGGGAACACGGGGAACGCGATCGGTCTTCGTCGCAGCCCTGTGCGCAGGAGTCGCCATGGTCGGCCTTTCGGTGCACGGGTTGCTCGGTGTGGACGCGGAGCTCCAGCAGTCGGCCTACGCTGCGCAGCAGCTGTACTCGGACCACAACGGCTCGGTTCATGTGCTGTACAAGACGCGCAGTGGGGACTGTCATCAGGGCACTGCCGCGCCACCGCTCAACGAGCGCACGTAGACCCGAGGCGGCGTGAAGCCGCAGATCGAGGAGGTCGAGCAGATCGCCGGCCTCCCGGATCCGGTGATCCGCAACCTCCGGATCACCGAGTGCTACTCGCGGCTGGCCGGTGCTCGTGGAGTCCGAAGGCGCCAACTGGTGCACGTTCGCGACCTGGGCCTCGCGCCAGGCGGGCCGCACGATCCGCGGCGAGGACATGCTCAACGCGCTCGCGCTCGAGCTCGGGCGCGACGCCGAGCTCCTGCACCCGCTCGACGCCTTCTGGCGCGCCGTCGTGCGCCGTGGCCTGTTCAACCGCGAGTCGGCGTTCGCGCGCTGCGTGTGGAGCCTGCACACGCCGCTTGATGCGTTCCCGGCGGCCAGCGACGCCGTCGCGCGCGGCAACCGCAAGGTGTTCGCCGAGATCGGACTCGAGTTCGCCCGCTACCTGGCGCTCGACTTCGACGCGTTCCTGGCCGGGTGCACGGACCCCGAGCTGCGGCAGGCGTTCACGCACCTCGAGGCGGGCCGCACGGCGGGCGACGCGGAGCTCGTGGTGCTCGCGAACCTGGAGATCGGGCTGCACGAGCAGACGCGGCTGCAGCCGGAGATCCGCGCGGCGCTCGATGCCGCCCTGGCGCCCGAGCAGGGCCTGTTGAAGCGCATCCTCGGCTGGCCGCTGCAGCGCCGCCTCACGCGCTTCGCCCGCGAGGCGATCACGCGCTCGATGATGGTGCTGTCGCTCCCGGGCACGACGCTGTTCCTCGGGCGCAACCTCGTGATGGCGATGCCGGCGTCGAGCAATCCCGAGCTGCTCGCGCTGGTGGGCCGCTACGAGCCGGTCCCGCCCGCGCCCGACGACTGCGGCGCGCGCGACTGGGCGGTGCTCGACCAGCGCATGCACTACATCGCGCACCTGTTCCGCGGCTTCCACGACCGTCGCGAGCTCGCGACGGCGCCGTTCACGCCAGCGCAGGTCGAGCAGATACGGGCGGGCGCGCTGCCGGACGGGGAGCTGTGAACGCGACGCCGGCGACAAGGCCGCCGCCGGCGCGCGGCTGAAGGCTGAGCCTGGCGCCGTGCGCGTCGGCCACCGCGCGCACGATCGACAGACCGAGGCCGGCGCCGGGGCCGGTCGTGTCGCGGTGCAGGCGCTCGAACGGCTCGGCGAGCCGGCGCACGTCCTCCGGCCGGATCGGCTGCCCGGTGTTCTCGACCTCGACGAGGCCGGGGCGCGTCTTGACCTGCACGCTGCCGCCCATCACGTTGTGGCGCACGGCGTTCTCGACGAGGTTGGCGACGAGGCGGTCGAGCAGCGCGGGGTCGCCGGTGAGCGGGGCGCTCTCGAGGTCGAGCCGGACGTCGACGCCGCGGGCGGCCGCGTCGGCGGCGGTGAGGTGCGCGGCGGAGCGGGCGGCCTCGGCGAGGTCGACGGGCTCGCGCCGCGGCAGCGCCTGCTGGCTGCGGGCGAGCACCATCAGCGACTCGAGCAGGGCCTCGGTGCGCTCGGACGCCTCGAGCACGGCCTCGCCCATGTGGCGCAGGTCGGCGTTGGTGGCGTCGGGATCGGCGAGCGTGACCTCGACCTCGGCGCGGATGACAGTCATCGGCGTCCGGAGCTCGTGGCTGGCGTTGGCGACGAACCGGCGCTGGCCCTCGAACGCCTCGGCGAGGCGGTCGAGCATCCCGTCGACGGTGTCGGCGAGCTCGCGCAGCTCGTCTTCCGGGCCGCGCATCGCGATCCGCTCGCCCAAGCGCTCCTGCGTGACCCGCTGGGCGAGATCGGTGACGCGCCGGACCGGCGCGAGTGCGCGGCCCGCGACGATGTAGCCGAGCGCGGCGGCGATCAGCAGCGTGCCCGCGAGGGCGAGGAAGAACTGCGAATCCATGCGCGCGAGCGCCGGGTCGTCGAACCCCGGCGGGAGCGTGCGGTGCACCTGGCGGTGCACGATCCATGAGCTGATGAGGAGCAGCAGCGCGCCGCAGGCTCCGAACAGGAGCGTGTAGAGCGCGGTGAGGCGGAGCCGAAGTGTCACACGCGATAGCCCGCGCCGCGCACCGTGTGGACCACGGGCGGGTCCCCGAGCTTGCGGCGCAACGTCATGACGGTCATGCGGACCGTGTTGGTGAACGGGTCGGTCCCCTCGTCCCAGACCTTCTCGAGCAGCTCGTCGGGCGCGACGACGGCGCCGCCCGCGGCCATCAGCACCTCGAGCACCGCGAGCTCCTTCGGTGCGAGGTCGACCGGTTCACCGGCTCGGGTGACCTCGCGGCGCGCTGGATCGAGCACGACGTCGCCGGCGGTCAGCACCGGCGGCCGCGGCGCGCCGTTGCGGCGCGCGAGCGCGCGCGTGCGAGCGACGAGCTCGGCGAAGCGGAAGGGCTTGGGGAGGTAGTCGTCGGCGCCGAGCGCGAGCCCGTCCACGAGGTCGTCGACTCCGCCGGCGGCCGTGAGCATCAGCACCTTCGTGTCGGGCCGCTCGACGGCGAGCGTCCGGCAGACCTCGTCGCCGTGGACGGCGGGGAGGTCGCGGTCGAGCACCACCACGTCGTACGGGGCGGTCAGCGCCTTGTGCAGCGCGGCCGCGCCGTCGCGCGCCAGGTCGACGGCCATGCCCTCACGGCGCAGCCCGCGGGCCACGGCGTCTCCGACGCGGGGTTCGTCCTCAGCGATCAGCACTCGCACGCGGGGAAGACTGGCGCACGTGCGTGAAGCGGCGGCAAACAGCGCATAAAGCCCGCCTTAGATGTGACGGTACGCACACAGTGCGCCGCGCTTGTGGGAAAAATGACCCACGGTGATCGCCACCGCCGTCAACACCCTGGCTGCGCGCTTCGATCCAGCCGTCTCCGATCCGCCGCTGAAGGCGCGGGTGCGGCTGGTCGCGGGCGACGAAGCCCATGACGCCGAGCTGGGCCCGTCCGGCGCGCGGATCGTGCGCGCCAACGGCTCCCGGCCCGACGCCGTGATCTCCGGGACCCCGGAGGCGTGGCGGAAGGCCGCCGGCGCTCCGGACGGCGCGGTGGCCGCGCTGCGGCGTGGCGGGCTGCGGATGCGGCAGAACCTGCACGTCGCCGTGGGGTTCCTGGCCGGGACGGCCGGCGACGGGCTGCGCCTGCGCCAGGTGGCGTCTTCCGCGGGGCCGCTCTCCGTCGCCGAGGCGGGCCGCGGGCCGGTCGTCCTGGCGATCCACGGGCTCGGCGGCAGCAAGGCCTCGTTCCTGCCGACGATCGGCGCGCTCGCCGATTCCTACCGGGTCGTGGCCGTGGACCTCCCGGGGTTCGGCGACTCCGCGAAGCCGGTGCGGGCGGCCTACGACGCTTCGTATTTCGCGGGCGTGATGGGTGAGGTGCTGGACGCGGTCGGGGTCGAGAGCGCCCACGTGGTCGGCAACAGCATGGGCGGCCGGATCGGGATCGAGATGGCGCTGACGACGCCGTCCCGCGTCGAGCGGCTCGCGCTGCTGGCGCCGGCGATGGCCTGGCTGCGCTCCCGCCGCTGGGCGCCCATGGTCCGGTTGCTGCGGCCCGAGCTGAGCCTGCTGCCGGTGCCGGTCGAGCCCGTCGTCCGGCGGCTCTTCCCGGCCGACGGCTGGGCCGCCGCGGGGATGGACGAGTTCCTCCGCGCCTACAAGACCCCGCGCGGCCGCCACGCCTTCAACGCCGCCGCCCGCAACATCTACCTCGACGAGCCGCACGGCGACGACGGCATGTGGTCACGCTTGACCGACCTGCAGCAGGACTCCCTGTTCGTCTGGGGCCGCAAGGACACGCTCGTCCCGATCGCGTTCATGAAGCACGTCGAGCGCACGCTGCCTGCCGCGCGGCATGTGGAGCTCGACTGTGGGCACGTGCCGCAGGTCGAGGCGCCGCGTGCGACGCACGCGGCGATCCGCGACTTCCTGTCCGCGCCGTAGCGCGATCGAACTGCGGCTGGTTGGGGTAGCGAGGGAGCCCGCCGCGGCGGTCTACCGAGAGCGTCTACGCGCCTTGGTGTCGGGAAACCCTCGGTATGCGAGGGAAACTCGACACCAATCTCGTGGCGCGGCCGATCCCGCCTCCCTCAATGCCGAAGTTGTCAGTCGAGCGGCGGCGGCGTGGAGACCGAGGCGAGCGGGAAGGGCTCGATCTCCTCGACCGGGCCGAGCGTCTCGAGCTCGACCACCATCACGATGTGCGGCACGGCCAGGGCCAGGAACTCGTGGCGCTCCGGCGCGCGGTCGCCGGCGAGCCAGCGCACCTCGACGTCCGTCAGCGCGAGGAAGTCGCGCTCGTGGGCGTTGAGGAAGTCGGTGGTGCGGGAGCGGTAGCCCTCGGTCGGGAGCTGCACCGTCCCCTCGATCTCGTGGCGCTGGGTCTCGATGCGGACGCGCTCGCGGCGGTAGTGCATATGAGGGAGTATCGGCCGCCGGTGGCGAGCGCCTTATAGGGTGCGCCGCCGATGCTCGACGTCGACGGAATCCTCAGCCCGTGGTGGGACCGGCTGCAGGTCGACTGCGGCACGCTGGATCTGTACGACGCGCACACGCATGTCGGGGCCGACGATCCCGACGGCGTCAAGCAGACGCCGGCGGAGCTGCTGACCGCGCTCGCGCGGGCGCGGGCCCGCGCGGTCGTGTTCCCGATGCATGAGCCCTGCGGCTACCCGCCGGCCAACGACCGCGTGATGGCGGCGGCCGCGGACTCGGACGGCAGGCTCGTCGCGTACTGCCGCGTCGACCCGCACGACGATGCCGTCGCCGAGGCCCGTCGCTGCCTGGACGCCGGCGCGCGGGGTATCAAGCTCCATCCCCGCGCCGAGCAGTTCACGCTGTCCGCGCCGGCCGTCAAAGAGCTCGTCGCGCTCGCGCACGAGCGGCGGGTGCCCGTCCTCATCCACGCCGGCCGGGGGATCCCGGCGCTGGGCCGCGATACGGTCCGCCTGTCCGGTGAGTTCCCAGACGCCCGGCTGATCCTCGCCCACGCGGCGATCTCGGACCTCGCGTGGCTGTGGCGCGTGCTGCCCGACCACCCGAACCTGCTGATCGACACGGCGTGGTGGGACCCGGCCGACATGATGGCCCTGTTCACGCTCTGCCCGCCCGGGAACATCGTGTGGGCGAGCGACTCGCCGTACGGGCTGCCGCTGACGTCGGCGGTCATGCATCTGCGCCTCGCCGCCCAGGCCGGGCTCGACACCAGCGCGCTGCGCTCGATCGCGGGCGGCCAGATGCAGAACCTGCTCGACGGCGGCGACCCGCGCGATGCCGGGCCCGCGCCCGGCAGGGCCAAACCGATCGACCCGCTGCTCGAGCGGGTGATCTCCCACGCCTGCCAGGCGGTGGCGCGGATGTTCGTGCGGGCCGACCCGTCCGAGGCCGTCGCGCTCGCCAAGCTGGCCTGCGGCGTCGGCCAGGACGGGGCGCACGCCGAGCTGTTCGCCGCCGTGCTCGGTCTGCTCGAGGCCTACGAGCAGCACGTGGAACCGGTGCCGGAGGGCGCGCGGATCCACCCGGCCGCGCGGCTGCTGATCGTGGCGGTGACCGTCGCCCGCACGCCCGACGTGCCGCTGCCCGACCTCCCGGACTCCCCGCCGCCGACGCGCGAAGAGGCCGACGCCTGACGATTCACTCGTGGGCGAGCTGGTGGCGCAGGCGGTCGCGCAGCTCGGCGAAGCGGTACGCCTCGTAGACGATCAGCGCGACGAGCAGCGCGGTGAGGATGCCCAGCGTGGCGAGCGCGGGCAGCTGTGTCGCCGCCGGCAGCAGGGCGACGAGCACCGCCGCCGCGATCAGGCGCTGCCAGCTGAAGCGGTGCACGTTGCGCCAGCGGAACGCCACGTGCGCGAGCAGGTAGACCGCGGTGCCGCCCAGCATCGCCGCCGCCGGGACGACCTTCAGCGGGTCCTCGACGTGGCCGAGCGTCTTCTTGAGCCCGAGCGCGAGCAGCACGATCCCCGCGACCATCGGGAAGTGCAGGTAGGAGAACGAGTCGCGCGCGATCTCGTTGCGCACCTTGCCCGCGGCGGCGTTCGACAGCCGCCGCTCGGCGACCAGCGCGACGACGTCGAAGTACAGCCACCACAGCGCGCCGGCGACGCCCACCCCGAGGATCGAAGCGACCACCACGCCGACGTCGACACCGTGCTCGGCGCCGACCCCGATCGCCACGATCGACTCCCCGAGCGCGATGATCACGATCAGGCCGTGACGCTCGGCGAAGTGGCCGGGCTCGAGCCGCCAGCCGCTGGAGTCGATCAGCAGCGGGCCGCCCATGTCGAGCGCCAGCGCGAGCGCCCACACCGCGCCCTGCGCCGTCCCGTCGAGGAACGACGCGATGACGAGCAGCCCGGTGCCGATCCCGGTGCTGATCGCCAGCCCGAGCACGGAGTGGCGCAGCCCGGGATCGTCGCGGCTGGCGATCATGAACAGCCCGATCTGCGCGAAGCGCACGCAGAAGTAGGCGCACGCGAGCAGCAGCGCCTCGTCACCGAACGCGCCCGGGACGCACAGCGCGACGACCAGGAACGCCGCCATCGCGGCGAGCATCACCAGCCGCACCGACCCCTCCTCCGGATCGACCACGCTGGTCAGCCACGCGTAGCCGACCCACGACCACCACATCACGCCGAGCACGAGCATGCCCTTGGCGAGCCCCGACCACGTCGGGTCGTCGGCCATCAGCGCCGTGCACTGCGTCAGCGCGAGCACGAACACGAGGTCGAAGAACAGCTCGAGCGGCGTCACGCGCGATTCCTCGCGCATGACCGCGGTCAGTCCATGGGAGCGGATCGGCGCGCTCGCGGCCACCCCGGGATCATCGCGCAGGCGCGTGCGCCACGAACACCGCGATGTCCGCGTGGTGCAGCACGTAGCTGCTGACGCTCCCTACGAGCGCGCCGACGCGACCGACCCCGCGCGCCCCGAGCAGGATCGCGTCGTAGTCGTGCGCGCGCGACTCGGCGACGATCTCCGGCCCGGCCTTGCCGTGGCGCAGCTGCTTGACGACCGGGATGTCGGCCGGCATCCGCTCGACCGTGTCGCTCAGCAGGCGATGCGCCTGCTCATCGGCCTCGCGCTGGAGCTGGTTCGGGTCCGGCGAGCCGGTGATCCACCTCCGCGACTCGGCGGCGAAGTCGGGCGTGACGGCCAGCAGGGTGATCGCGGCGTTGTCGCGCCGCGCCGCCGTGACGGCCGCCGACAGCGCCAGCTCGGCGGTGTTGGAGCCGTCGATGGCGACGAGCAGGCGGTGCAGGTGGAGCTCCTCGAGGTTGTCCATCTCACGCCGCCTGCGGCTGCGCCTCGCGGGCGATCTCGATGCCGCTGCGCGTGCCGAGCGGCTCCTCGTGCAGCAGCGCCACGGCGAGCATCGCCACGAGCCCGAGTGGGGCGGCGGCCATGAAGATCTCGGCGATCCCGCTGCCGTAGGCGTGCTCGACGAGCCTGACGGCCGCCGGCGACAGTTCGTGGATCGACGGGACGCTGCCGCCGCCACCGGCCGGCAGCGCCGTGGTCACCTTGTGGGCGAGCAGCGCGCCCAGCACGGACACGCCGACGGCGCCGCCCAGGCTGCGGAAGAAGGCGATCAGCGAGCTGCCCGAGCCGATCTCGGAGTGCGGGACGGCGTTCTGGACGACCAGCACGAGGTTCTGCATGAGCATCCCGAGACCGGCGCCGACCATGACCATGAACGCGCCGAGCTCGACCAGCGAGGTGGTCTCATCGAGCGTGCCCATCAGCGCGAGCCCGAGCGTCAGCAGCGCGGTGCCCGCGAGCATGAACGGCTTATAGCGGCCGGTGCGGCTCACGCGGCGGCCGATCACGGTCGACGCGGTGAACAGGCCGATAACCATCGGGATCGTCAGCAGGCCGGACTCGGTCGGCGACTTGCCGCGCGCGATCTGCATGTACTGGCTGAGGAAGACGCTGGTGCCGAACATCGCGATGCCGACGGCGATGCTGGCGATCACCGCGAGCACGACCGTGCGGCGGGAGAAGAGCTTCAGCGGGATCAGCGGCTCGCTGACGCGGCGCTCGACCGCGATCGCGGCGGCGATCAGCGCGAGGCCGAGGCCGACCAGCGCGCCGCTCTGCCACGAGACCCAGTCGTACTGCTGGCCGGCGAGCGAGACCCAGATCAGCAGTGCGGAGGCGCCGCCGGCGATCAGCGTCGCACCGGCGTAGTCGAGCTTGACCTCGCGGCGACGGCGCGGCAGGTCGAGCGTCTTCTGCAGCACTGCGAACGCGGCCAGCGCGAACGGGACGCCGATGTAGAAGCACCAGCGCCAGCCGACCGAGTCGGTGATCACGCCGCCGAGCAGCGGGCCGGCGACGGTGCCGACGCCGAACACGGCGCCGAGGTAGCCGGAGTAGCGGCCGCGCTCACGCGGCGAGACGAGGTCGGAGAGGATCACCTGCACCAGGGCGGTGAGCCCGCCGGCGCCGATGCCCTGGATCGCGCGACAGGCGATCAGCCAGCCCATCGAGGTCGACAGCCCGGCGAGGATCGAGCCGAACACGAAGATCACCAGGCCCGTCTGGACGAGCACCTTGCGGTCGAACAGGTCGGCGAGCTTGCCCCAGATCGGCGTGCTGACGGTCAGCGCCAGCAGGGTGGAGGTGACCACCCACGTGTAGCCCGACTGGCTCCCGCCGAGGTCGCTGACGATGCGTGGGAGCGAGGTCGAGACGACGGTGCTGGAAAGAATCGCGACGAACATGCCGAGCAGCAGGCCCGACATGGCTTCGAGGATCTGGCGGTGTGTCATGGCCGGCATCAGGCGGCCTCCTTCTGCTGCGAGGGGTGGGCGGCGGCAAGCCGCGCGAAGTCCTCGCGCAGGCGTTCAAGACCGCTGGTAAGTGCGTTCACGTCCTCGTCCGACCAACCTTCCAGCACGCGCGTGAAGCCGGCCACCATGCGGCGGTGCGACTCGCGCAGCACCTTGCGGCCTGAGCGCGTCACCGCGACCAACTGGGCACGGCGATCGCGGCTGTCCTCACGCCGCTCGACGTAACCCTCGGCGGCCAGCGACGCGATCTGGCGGCTGGCGACCGACAGGTCGACGCCGAGCCGCTGCGCGACGTCGGAGACGCGGAGGGGTCCGTGCACCTGGAGCACGGCGAGCGCATGGAAGCCCTGGGTCCCGAGCTCGGCCAGCGCGTGGCGGCCGATGTCGCGCTGGACCATCCCGAGCCCGTAGAGCTGGCGGACGAGGGCTTCGATGGGCGGGTGTGGATCGGACATAGTTGTGTTCTGCAAGCAAGTGTATCGGCCGACGGGCGCTCATCCTTGATGTGCGTCACACAACGCGGCGATGACGTGGTCCTGGGCGTCCTCGGTGAGGCCGGGGTAGAGCGGGAGCGTGAGCTGCATGCGGGCGATCCGCTCGCTGCGCGGCAGCGGGCCGCCGGCGTAGGCCGTGAACTCGTGGATCGCGGGGTAGAGCACGCTGGTCTGCACCCCGTGCGCGTCGAGCATGCGCGCGCGGACCTCGTCGCGGCGCTCGCACGAGGATCGGCATCACGTAACACGCGCCGCGCTCGACGTCCTCGTCGCGGTAGGGCACGATCACCCCCGTCAGCCGCTCGCGGTAGCGGCGCACGAGCTCGCGGCGCCTGCGGATGGCGTCATCGAGGCTGTTCAGGCGCGACAGCAGCAGCGCGGCGCGCGGCTCGTCGAGCCGGTAGTTGTAGCCGACGTCGACGACGTCGTAGCTGGAGGCGTGGCCGCGATGCCGGTCCCACGTCCCGGACGTCATCGCGTGCGAGCGCCAGCGCCGGGCGAGCTCGGCGACGCGGTCGTCGTGCGTCGCCAGCAGCCCGCCCTCGCCGCACGACAGGACCTTGTTCGAGAAGAACGAGTAACACGCGGCGAGGCCGACCGGCGGCAGGATCGGCGAGTGCGCGGTGTCCTCGATCAGCGCGAGCCCGTGGGCGTCGCAGAGCTCGCGCAGCGTCCGGGCGGCCGCCGGGTAGCCGGCGTAGTGCACGACGCACACCGCGCGGGTGCGCGGCGTGATCCGGCGCTCGACGTCCTCGGGATCGAGGCCGAAGTCGTGGTCGCCGAGCACGTCGGCCATCACGGGCTCGGCGTCGCAGTAGCGGGCCGCCGCGGCCGTGGCGACGAACGTGATCGCCGGCACGATCACCTCGTCGCCGGGCCCGACGCCGGCCGCGCGGTAGGCGAGGTGCAGCGCGGCGGTCGCGCTCGACACCGCGACCGCGTGCGGCACGCCGAGCCGCTCCGCGAACGCGCGCTCGAACTCGGCCGTGCGCGGCCCCATCGTCAGCCAGCCGGACCGCAGCGTGTCGGCGACGGCGGCGACGTCGGCGTCGTCGAGCGCCAGGTCGAAGAGCGGGACCTTCACGGCGTGTTGGAGAAGCGCCCGTCGTACGGATCCCCGAAGCGCTGCTCCTCGAGGGCGCGGATGATCTCGTCGACGCCGTCGGGCACGCGCATCAGCGGCTCGAAGCCGAGCTCGGACTGGATGCGCGCGAACGAGACGCGGTAGTCGCGCGGGTCCTCGTCGCGGTGGACGTAGCGGACGGGCGCGTCCGGAAACCGTTCCTTGATCACCGCGACGAGGTCGAGCTTGCGGTAGTTCTCGTCCGAGTGGCCGACGTTGAAGACGCGGCCGGCCACCTGCTCGCGCGGCGCGGCGAGCACCGTCGCGATCGCCCGCGCGGCGTCGGCGACGTGCACGTAGGGCCGCCAGAACTGCTCGCCGTAGACGTCGAGCGTCGCGGCCGTCCCACATGTCGCGCGTGAACTCGTTGACCGTGAGGTCGAAGCGCATCCGCTCGGCGACGCCGTAGATCGTCGCGAAGCGCAGGCAGGTCGCGTTCGGGAGCTGCAGCAGCTCGCGCTCGACGGTCACCTTCTGCTCGGCGTACAGCGACACGGGCGCGAGCGGGGCGTTCTCGTCGACCGGCGTGAGCGGGTCGGCCATGCGGCCGTAGTTCGAGCAGGTCGACGCGAAGATGATGCGCGTGACTCCCGCCGCCTCGGCCATGAGCGTGCGGGTGGCTTCGACGTTGACCTTCTGCGAGAGCTCGGGGTCGCGCGCGCACGCGGGATCGCCGACGATCGCGGCGAGGTGGACGACGGCGTCGGCGCCGGCCAGCGCCTCGGCGCGGGCGTCGGGATCGCGGACGTCGCCTGAGACGAGGCGGGCGCCCGCCTCCGCCAGCGCGGACGCCACCGGGGCCTGGCCGTGCAGCAGCGAGTCGAGCACGGTGACGGCATGGCCGGCGCGCAGCAGCTCGCGCGTGGCACAGGCGCCGATGTAGCCGGCCCCACCGGTCACCGTCACATTCACCCGTCCCATTATCGTGGCCGCGTGCGCGCGACGACGTCTCAGCCATCGCGGCGCGCGCGGATGGCGATCGCCGGGCCCGTCGTCGCGGTCGCCGTCGCGGCATTCCTGGCCTACGGCGGCGGGTTCCCGAACACGGACGCGATGTGGACGCTCGTCTGGGGCCGCGAGCTGCTGCACCTGGACACGCCGTCGTGGTCGGCCGGGGCCACTCCGCATCCGCTCACGAACCTGCTCGGCGTGATCGCCGCGCTGGTGCCGTCGGCCTCCGAGACGGTGCTGCTGGCGGTCGGCTACCTCGCGGTCGGCGCTCTGGTCGTCGGCGCGTTCGCGATCGGGCGCGTGCTGTTCGGCGTGGCGGCGGGCGTGCTGGCCGCGGTGCTCGTGTTCACGCGCGACACGCTGCTGTTCTACGGCGCGCTGGCCTATCTCGACGTGATCTTCGCCGCGCTGGTGATCTGGGCGATCGCGCTCGAGGCGGCGCGGCCGCGGCGGGGAGTGCCGGTGCTCGTGCTATTGGCGATCGCCGGGCTGGTGCGGCCGGAGGCGTGGCTGCTCTCCGCGGCGTACTGGTTGTACGCGCGGCCGCCCGACCGGCGTGCGGTGCTGCTCGTGCTCGCCGCGCCGCTGCTGTGGGTGGCGATCGACCTCGTGGTGACCGGCGACCCGGTCTTCAGCTTCACGACCACGACCGAGGCGACCGGGCGCAGCGGGCGGCCGACCGGCCTGAGCGGCGTGCTCAGCGAGGGCTACCGGATCATCGCGCGCACCGCGCGGCCGGACGTCTGCCTGGCCGCCGCGCTGGGCCTGGCGGTCGCGTGGCGGCGCGGCCGCTTCGGGCTGCTGTTCGGGGCGCTGGTGGCGAGCGCGGTCGCCACGTTCATCCCCGTGATCGCCGGCACGCCGCTCAACGACCGCTACCTGATGGTCACGATGGCGCTGCTGTGCGTGGCGGCCGCGGCTCCGGTGGCGCTGCTGGAGGAGCGGGGCGCCTGGCGGCTCGCCGGCGCCGCGGGCCTCGCGCTGCTGGTGGCCGGCGCGGCGTTTCAGGCGCCGCGGTTCCTCGACCGTCGCGACGAGGTCGTCGACCGGGCCGCGCGGCTTGCCGACGCGCACGAAGCGCTCCGCCCGGACGTGCCGTGCCTGCCGCTCGTGGTCCCCAACAACCGGCTGGAACCGGTGGTCGCGGTGTGGCTCGACGTGCCGTTGCGCGACGTGCGCGACGGCCGCGACGGCATTCCCGCGGGCTCGTACCTGTGGGGGACGCCCGCGGCGATGAAGGACATCGTGGTCATCGCGGGCCGGGCGGGCGGGGCCGCGCCCGAGCCGTCGGCGCCCGTCGTCCGCCGTAGCGGAGGCTGGACGCTGACGGCCCGCTGCGGTTAGCCGGGTACCCAGCCGCCGCGGGCGGCCGCGCTGCGCGGCGGCTCGCGGGTCAGGAGGCTGGCGTGCACGAGCGCGCGCTGGCGCTCATGCGGGCTGGCGGGTGAGGCGGGTGAGAGGAGCTCCTCGATCTCGCGGCGCGTGACCTGGTGGGACAGGCGGGCGGGGAGCACCGTGGTGAGGTGGTGGGAGGTCATGGCCGCCAGGTTCGATTCCCGCGTTTGCAGCGCTGTTGCAGATACACAACAAGGGCTTTCAGTGGTGTGCGAACCGGAGTAGCGTCTTCACATGCAGTTCCGCATCCTCGGCGAGGTGCAGGTGCTGGCGGACGATGGCACCGACGTCGTCCTGGGAGGTCGCAAGCCCCGCGCCGTCCTCGCGGTGCTGCTGCTCAACGCGAACAAGTCGGTCCAGACGGAGCGGCTCGCCCACGCGCTGTGGGGCGACGACGCGCAGTCCGATTCGATCCGCACCGTCCAGGTCCACGTGTCGCGGCTCCGCAAGGCGCTCGGCGACGGCAAGCGAATCGGCAGCACGCCGTCCGGCTACCTGTTGCGCGTCGAGCCCGGCGAGCTGGACCTCGCGCGGTTCGAACGGCTCGTCGACGACGCCCGCGACGCGCTCGCGGCCGGTAACGCTGACCGGGCGGCCTCGGTGCTGCGCGAGGCAGACGCGCTGTGGCGCGGGCCGCCGCTCGCCGACGTGGCGTTCGAGCCGTTCGCCGCGGAGGAGATCGCGCGCCTGGAAGAACGGCGGCTGCTTGCTCTCGAGCTCCGGCTCGACGCCGAGCTGGCTGCCGGGCGGCACGCAGACGTCGTCTCGGACCTGCGGCACCTCGTGGCCGAGTACCCCGCGCGGGAGCACTTGGCCGCGCAGCTCATGCTCGCGCTGTACCGCTGCGGCCGCCAGAGCGAGGCGCTGGACACGTTCCAGGCGACACGCCGGAAGCTTTCGGACGGCATCGGCGTCGATCCCGGATCGGAGCTACGGGCGATGCAGACGGCGGTGCTCCAGCACGACCCGGGCCTCGACCTCCCGATCGCGAGCGAGCTGCCGCGCGAGCTCGAGACCGCGGCGGCGGGGCAGCTCGTCGGCCGCGAGGCGGACCTGCAGACGCTCCGCACATGCTGGATGGCGGCGCAGGATGACCGCGGACGGCTGGTCGTGCTCGCCGGCGAGGCCGGCATGGGGAAGACCCGCCTGGCCGCCGAGCTGGCCTGCGAGGTGCAGCGGGCCGGCGCGACCGTGATCTACGCCCCGGGCGGCCCACCGCCCGCGACCGCGTTCGCCGCGGCGCTGGCCGCCGCACGGACCGCCCGACGGCCGGTGCTCGTCGTGGCGGACGACGCCGACCGCGTTCCTGTATCCGCCCTCGACGACGTGCGCAAGACTGTCGGGGCCGGTGCGCTTGTGCTCGTCCTTGCCGCGAACCAGCAGACGCTGGTCGGGCTCGGCACACCGGACGCGATGGTGCCGCTCACCGGCCTCGGCTCGGACGGGGTGGGAGCGATCGTCTCCCTCTACCAGCCGGAGCGGCAGGGCGAGGGCATGCCGATTGAGCGCCTGCTCGTCGAGACCCGCGGCGTGCCGAGCCGCGTCCACGAGGAGGCGAGTCGGTGGGCGCGGCTCGAGGCGGCCGAGCGCGTGGGCGCCGTCGCGGAGCGGCGTTCGGAGCTGCGGTCGATGGAGGCTGAGCTGACCGACCGCGTGGCGCAGCTCCAGAGCGCAGGCGAGTGGGCGCCACCGGCAGACGGCGACGGCTCCCAGGTGGTCTGCCCGTTCAAGGGGCTCGCGTCGTTCGACGCCGACGATGCGCCGTACTTCTTCGGGCGCGACCGGCTCATCGCCCGCCTCGTGGCCGGGCTTGCCGGTGCGACGCTGCTCGGCATCGTCGGGCCATCCGGGAGCGGGAAGTCGTCGGTCCTGCGGGCCGGCCTGCTGCCGAGGCTCGCGAGCGGCGTGTTGCCGAGCAGCGATCAATGGGGACAAGTGGTGATGCGGCCGGGCGCGCACCCGCGCCGCGAGCTCCAGGCCGCGCTGCGACGCGCGTCGGCAGGACGCCTCGTCCTTGCGGTCGACCAGTTCGAAGAGACGTTCACGGTCTGCCGCGACGAGGAGGAGCGCAGCCAGTTCATCGCCGACATCGTGCGCGCATGCGAGCGCGAGCCGCACGCCGTGGTCGTCCTCGCACTCCGCGCCGACTTCTACGGCAGCTGCGCCGAGTACCCGGCGCTGGCCCGCCTGCTGGCGGCCAACAACGTGCTCGTGCGGCCGATGCGCCACGACGAACTGCGGCAGGCGGTCATCAGGCCCGCCGAGCGCGCGGGTCTCGAGGTGGAACCCGAACTCGCCGACGTGATCGTGCGCGACGTCGAGGGCCGGCCGGGGGCGCTGCCCCTCATGTCGACGGCGCTGCTCGAGCTGTGGGAGCGGCGCGACGGCCGGACGCTGCGCTACGCCACGTACGAGCAGACGGGTGGCGTCACCGGCGCCGTCGGGCGGCTCGCGGAGGACGCGTTCAGCCGGCTCGACGAGCAGCAGCAGGTCCTCGCGCGGCGCGTGCTGCTACGACTCGCCGAGGTCGAGCCCGAAGGCGGCGTGGAGCGGCGGCGGCTCCCGATCGCCGACCTAGACGAAGGCACCGGCACGGTCGTGGGCGTCATCGACCTGCTCGCGGACGCGCGGTTGCTCACCGTCAGCGAGGGGAGCGTTGAGTTCGCCCACGAGGCGCTCATGCGCGAATGGCCGCGCTTGAGCGACTGGATCGACGACAACCGCGACGACCTCAACCTGCACCGCAGGGTGAAGGCCGCGCGGGACGACTGGGAGCTGCTCGATCGCGACCCCGAGCAGCTCTTGCGGGGCGCGCGTCTGGTCGAGGCACGCGAGTGGGCCGGGCGCGCGGACCCGGGCCCCACCGCCGACGAGCAAGCCTTCCTCACCGCGAGCGCCGACCGGGAGCGCCGCGCGCGCCGCGGGCACCGCCGACGCCTCGCGATCGCCTTCGGCGCGCTCGCGGTCGGCATCGTCGTCATCGCCATCGTCGCCCTCGTGGCGATCGGCGAGCGGCGGGACGCTGAGGACGCGCGGAACGTCGCGGTCTCGCAGGAGCTGGCGCTGCAAGCGGGCAAGACTGTTGCCGTGGACCCGGAGGTCGCCGTCCGGCTCGCGCTGATGGCGGGCGAGACCGCGGCTACGCCGGATGCCGCGGAGGCGTTGCGCGAGGCGACACTCGCGTTCCGCGGAGTCGCGGTGCTGGACGCCGACTCGTTGGATGCCTTCTCAGCGGCGTACAGCCCGGACGGCACGCGGGTGGTCACCGGCGGGACGGACGGGAAGGCAATCGTCTGGGACGCCAGGACGCATCGACAGCTGGCGACCTGGAACGCCGGTCACGGGCCACTTCATTCCGCCCGTTACTCGCCTTCAGGAGACACGATCGCGCTGGGGTTCCACGACGGCACCGTTGCGACGACGGACGCGTCGCTTGCCGATCCGCACACTCGCCTGCGCGTGCGAGACACCTCCGTGCTCGCGGTCAGGTTCAGCGGCGACGGCGCCCGGATCGCCGCGGGGATGGGCGATGGCACCGTGCGCGTCTTCGGTGCAGCCGGTGGGGGCAACTCATACACGCTCGAGGGCAATACGAAAGAGGTGAACGGCGTCGACATCAGCGCCGACGGCACTCGCGTCGCAGGCGCGGGTGAGGACGGAAGCGTCCGCGTCTGGAGCCTCGAGCATCCCGACGCGCCGACGATCCTCCGCGACGGCGGCCAAGCCCAGAACGATGTCGCGTTCAATCCCGACGGCGACGTGATCGCGAGCGTCGGCGCCGACGGCTGGGTCCGTTTGTGGGAGGGAGGAAACGAAACGCGGATCCGCGGCGAGGGCCGACAGCTGTGGGCGGTGGCGTTCAGTGCCGACGGCCAGAAGCTCGCGGCCGGGGCGAGCGACGGCGTCACGAGGATCTGGAGCGTCGTCGGCGGGCCGCCGCTCGCAGTGCTCCGCGGCCAGCGGTCGCGTATCTACGACGTCGGCTTCGGACCGCGCAGCGATCAGGTCGTGAGCGCAGCGGACGACGGCACCGTGCGGCTCTGGGATGCCGGCAACAACCAAGCATGGGCGATCCCGAGCAAGACCTACGGCATCAGTTTCGGTCATGACGGGCAGCGCATCGCGAGCAGCAGCGACGACGGTACGGTGCGTGTGGGACACCGCCACGGGTCGGCTCGAGGCCAGCCTGCCTGGCACCCCCGGATACACGTCGGGCAAGTTCTCGCCGACCGAGAACACGCTGGTCATCGGCAGCTACGACGGCGGCAGCGCGCGGATCTGGCCCGTGGGTCAGCCCGCCCGGACCGCCGTGCAGCTGCCGAAGGGGCTTGGCATGAACTCGGTGAACTTCGACGCCACCGGGAAGCGGATCGTCTACGCCGAGGATCCCGGCGGCGGTGTCGTGGTCAAGGATCTCCGGTCTGGCCACGAGGTGAGGCTCGGGCACACGCCCAAGGTCGTGTGGGGGGCCGAGTTCACGCCCGACGGCAAACACATCGTCGCCGTGCCGGATCGCGATCTGATGATCTGGAACCTCGACCACCCCGAGCGACCTGAACGCGTGCTCACCGGGCATCACGGCCCTGTCAACGCGATTGCATTCACGCGCGACGGGCGCATGGCCAGCGCGGGCCAGGACGGGACTGTCCGCGTCTGGGGTCCTGATGGCCATCAGATCACGTCGATGGAGAGCCACGCCGACGCCGTGACGACGGTCCAGTTCACCCCGGACGGCCGGCAGGTGCTCAGCTCGAGCCAGGACGGCACGCTCCGACTGTTCGATGCGAGCACGGGCACCCTGCTCGCCGTCCTGCAGTCAGCCGGAGAGTTGTACGACGTCGCAGTGAGCCGCACCGGGAAGATCGCAACGCTCGGTAAGGGCGAGGTCGTGCGCGCGTTCGACTGCGACGTGTGCGGGAGCCTCGATCGTGTGCGCGCGCTCGCGCTGTCGCGCTCACCGCGAGAGCTCACGCCCGACGAGCGACGGCAGTATCTCGCTGCCGAGGGTTAGCGCGTCACGTCCGAGACTGGCGGTAGCAGCAGTGAGGCGTTCTGGCCTCGCAGAACACGCCGGTCGAGCCATCGCCGTCGCCGTTCCCGGTCGGCGCCTCGCAGTCACCCGCCCGAGTGAACTCGCCCGTGAGGAACTGCCCCTCAATGGTCTGGGAGCGGTTCCCGAGACCCACCGATGCGTCCTTCTTCACCCATATGACATCGCGTTTCTTGCCCGGAACGTTGTCGTCCACAATCGAATTGGCCGCGACGACTCCGTCCTCCTCGACGAGCAACCACGACGTGAGGCTCACATCGAGGTACAAGACCCACCAGTTCTTGGTCGATATTCCAGGCTGCGTCACGACAGTGTCGAGGAAACCGGCGAAGACGACGAATTCGGGGACGTCGCTCGCCTCGGAGATCGTCGTGGGCGCCGTCACCCTAGGGATCGAGACTGCCAAGAGCGCTTGAACCTGCGGGAGTACGTCTTTGGCGACTGCTGTGACGAGCGGGTTCTGTTTGAGTGTGGGAGCCACTGATTTCTCCTGATTGCAGGCTGCGGCTGACCGGTTCTGCCGAACCTACGCCCGTTTGCATCACGGTGTCAAACGTGCGGATATCGGTGCAATGAGAGGCGACGGGATCGCGCTGTCGTAAAGCCGTAAGAACCACCAGCCAATCCCGCTCAGCCCGCGGAAGAGCGCCGGCGTCGTCGCGCCGGGGGCACCGCACGGCCAGCGGCCGCCAACGGCTCCGTGCCGTTCGAGCGCGACGTCGGCGAGGTCGCGCGCGACCGTCGTGTCGCCACCGCACAACAGTGCGTCCGCGGAGCCGGCCGCGCCGTGGCACAGCGTGAGGTCTTCGATCTCGTGTGGGAGTTCCGCCGCAAGGTGCCGACGCGTCGTCTCGAGCGCGCGCTGGGCGTCGAGCGCAACCGCGTCGGTGCCAAGTACCTCGGCGGCCCGAAGCCGGGTGAGCGCGATGCCGGCTTCGCCGTGGCACCACGTTGCGATGGCCGGCGAGTCGAACCGTGTCTTCGCGCCACGCCGTTGGCCGGCGACGCGCAGGTCCGGCCACGACCCTGTTTCTGTGTTCACCCATGAGCGTTCGTAGGCGAACGCTTCGCTCGCGGCGGCCGCAAAGCGAGCGTCATCCGTGGCGGCGAACAACTCGACGAGCGCCCAGCCGATGCCCGCCGCGCCGTGGGACAGGCCGCAGAGATGGTGCGGATATCGACGCTCTGGATCTGCCCACGACCAGCCATGTCGCGTGACCGTCGCGGCGGCCATGAGGCGCTCTCCGGATGCCTCCGCCTGTTCGAGGAGCGCGGGGTCGTCGAACACGCTCGCGAGCGCCAACTGCGCCAGGATCGCGCCGGCTGCTCCCGCGATGACGTCGGGACACCGGTCGGACCGCGTTCGCGGCCGTGCCGCCTCGACGAGGGCGCGCGCGCGGGCGTCCAACTCCTCGTCACCCAGCAACCTGGCAACCCGGGAGGCGGCCCACGCAACACCCAGCAAACCGCCGTGGAAGCCGTCGCGACGATCAGTGGACGCGTTGTGTGCACGAACCACGGCATGCCGCAGTGCGCCGCCGGCCGTCCGACGGGCGTCCTGATCATCGGTCACAGCCGAAAGCTGAGCGAGGAACAGACCAACACCGGCGGTGCCGTCATAGAGGCTCGGCCCAAGCGCGCCGTACTCGAGGCGGTGCGGCTGCGCGGGGTTCACGAGCGCCCCCATCCAACTGCACAGCCCGCTGTACCACACGGCGTCACGGGTGATCCCGCGGCCGATTGCGTCGGCTGCGGCGATCTCAGAGGACATGCCGATTCGCGAGTGAGGGGTCACGGTACGGCGCGTCGATCGCGATGCCTTCTTCCGCGAAACGCTCCGCGACGACGTCGACCCGCTCGTCGACGCTGACGACCTCGCGCGCGTGCGCACGCGCGATCCCCTCCGCGAGCAGCGAGCAGCGGCGGATGCCGAAGCTCTCGCCGTCGCCGCCGTCCTCCGCGAGCCCGACCCCTGGGGCGAGCTGCAATGTGAACGCCGGCGTCCGCGGGCCGAGGTAGGCCTCTAGCTCGGCTGCGCTGCCGCGCAAGGCGCCGGCGACGTCGGCGAACGCGTCGCACCAGGCGTACAGGACTGCCGCGTCGCAGCGGTCGAACCGGAGGCCGTGATCTGCGACCTTCAGCCGGAACGAAACGCGCTCGCGGTTGAGCCGCGATGTGACGATGCGGACCAGCGCGGGAGCGCCGCGGCTCGCCACGTTCCAGTACACGCGGAGCAGGCTGCCGCCCGCCGTTGGCGGCGCGGTGTCCCCGACGGCGGTGTAGAAACCAGGCGCCAGCTCCGGCAGTCCTTTCGGCACGCGGACGCCGATCGCTGCGCCGGGACGGAGCGCGCCCGCCTCAGCCCGGCAGTCCGCCGCGGGCAGGCGGGTGCGGAGCCGCTCGGTCGCCGCGATCACTTCGTCGCCGTCGATCCGCAGAACGGTCCATCCCAGCTCCCACCGTCCGGTGCCCGTGTTGGCTTCCGACAGAGCCTCCACCATCCACGGGTCTGCCGTCGTCGGGCTTGCTGCTCCCCACCGGGCTGGTACGGGTCGGCCATGGCAGTAGAACGACCAGTAGAGCTCTTGCCGTAGGCACGTCTCGAGGTAGTTCAGCCGGTCGCGCTCATCCAGTTCCGCGTCGATCAAGGCCGGCAAGGGTCGGCTGCGGCGACCGAGCCATGAGTATCGGGTCGGTCCGTGGATCGAGACGGCTTCGAGCGCTGCCGCGACCTGAGCGCGATACACGCTCATTCGTGGAGCCCCAGGAGGTTGACGGCCGCTACCTGGGGCCGCTGGAGCAGGTTGTCGGCGAGCTGCAAGAGGGTGACGACGTGCGCCGAGGGTGCACTGAGCAGCTGGGCTCGTTCGATTGCCGCCTGCAGCAGCCACACCGCCGCCAGCTCGACCACTCGCTGCAGCGGTTCGGATTGTGGGTTTGCGGTGCGGTAGGCAGCCCAGAACGCTTGCATCGCGGGCCGCATGGCGCGCAGGGGGTGCCGCGCGTGAGCTACGAGGCGGGCCGGGTCGGCAGGCTCGATGATCGGGATCGAGCCGACCCACGACACGAGGTACTCGGCGAGCACGGCACCGACGTCGTATGCCGGCGGACCCGTTCCCGCGAGCTCCCAATCGATCACGAGCGTCCGCGTGCGGCGCCGCGCTCCCGGGGCCGCGAGCGCGAGGCAATTGGTCCAGCGCAGGTCGCCGTGCACAGGCGCTGGGTCGACTGGCTCGTCGCGAACGCGGGCCAGCGCCTCGCAGGTCTCCGCGCTCGCCTGTACACGGGCCACGAGATCCTGCGCCGTTGCACTCAGGTGCAGCAAGAGGTCCCGTGGCGGTTCGGGCAGGGATAGCCCCCACATCGCGTCCACCCCAGCGGGTGCCGCGGAAACCGCGGCGACCGGAAGTCGGTGGAGCGCCGCGAGAGTCCGGGCCAACCCTCGGGAGAGCAGCGGCGAGTAGCGCCCTTGTCCGTGGTGGTCACTCCAGTCCTTCGCGCCCGACGGCGTCTGCAGGACGAGGTGCGCGGCCTCAGAGTCGTAGTGCACGACGCGTGGCACATGGGACGAGACGCTCGGCTCCTCCATGAGTGCTCGCAACATCGCGGCCTCGTGGGCCACCGTGGTGGCCGTGCGCGGGCCTGCCTGTTTCACGACATATGTCGCTTCTCCCTTCCCCGCGACGAGGAACACCGAATTACGGCGCGACGCGTCGACGACCGTCAAGCCTCCGTCCACCACCGACTGAGGCTTGACAAGCCCGAGAGACAGGAGATAGTGGGTTATGCCTGACTGTTCGAGCATTCTCACCCGGCGTCGGCCAGCCTCTCCGGAACGTTCCATGTACGTCAAGACCGCGCTCTCGCCACTGCTGCTCTACGCGCCAAGAGGGGGTGCCGGTGCCACTGACAGACCACATTGCGATCGTGTCGCTGTCGAGCGGCCTGCCGCTGAAGTACGTCCTGCAGGCCACCGCGGCGCTGCAGAAGCAGATCAGCCGTGACTTCACGCCGTTTTGGGGACTCAGCGCGACCGTGGATACGTTCGAGGACCTCGCGACGGTGCCGAGCGACTACCACCCTGTGGTCCTCTTCGGCGATCCGGACGAGCTCGTCGGGCGGCTCGAGGTCGCGATCGGGCGCGAGTACACCGCAGCGCTGATCGACGACTTCGAGCGCGACCGCCTCTCAGGGCTGCATCTCAACGGGTTCACGCGCCAGCCGTTCGCCCTCGTCGAGGTCAACGATGCCTGGAGCGTGGTGCTGAGCCACGAGGTGCTCGAGATGATCGCCGACCCGTATGGCAATCGCCTCGTTGCGGCAGCCAACGCTCTCGACGAGCACCGACGCGTCAACTACCTGCTCGAGGTCTGCGATCCGTGCCAGGCGATGTGGTACCCGGTGAACGGCGTCCCGGTCTCGGACTTCTACACGCCGAGGTATTTCGACCCCGTCGAAGCGCAACAGGGCCGCTACAGCTTTACGGGGGCAATCGAACGTCCCCTGCAGATCCTCGAAGGTGGCTATGTCAGCTGGATCGATCCCGCTGACTCCGGTCTCTACCGGCTCGTGGCGGGCGCTCGCGAGCCGGAGCTTGTGGCCGACGTCGCGCAGCTCGCGCGGAGCACCGCGCCGTTGCGGACGGTCATGGACACGAACCAGGGGACGCCACACTTGCGCCGTGCCGACCTGACGCCGGCGAGTACTGCGGCGGCCGCGTTGGGCTCGCGCGGCGCGGTGCTCGAGGCCTCAGAGGCCGCCGCGATCCGGACAGCCGAAGCGGTTGTCTCGCTGACGTGGCAGAACCAGTGACGGCAGCGCGCTGACACCGGCTGTCACTGAGCTGCAACCGAGCCGTAACCGGCGGGGCGGATGGTGCGACCCATGCACCCCGTCATGTCCACACAGCTGGCGCTGATTCAGCGCCGGCGCACCACCTCGTCACGGCCCCAGCAGCCCGAGGCGAGTCTCCCGCGGCGCCTCTGGCGCCGGACGACCCGTCCTGGTCGTCAACTGGCGACCGGTGACGCGGATGTCGTGCCCACGGCGGCCGCCGTCGGCGTGACTCCCGTCTCGGTCGCCGACCGTCCCGAGTGGACGCGTGCGACCTGCACCGCACCCAACTGTGCCAGGCACCGCGCCCGGCCCTGAACTACCAGCTGAAGGAGAAGTGCAATGCACGCGCTCACCCGCGCACTCACCGCTGTACTCGTCGTGCTTGCAGTGGCCGCCCCGGTGGCGTCCGCCCGTATCGATCCGCCGGCCGGCCAGTCGTCCGAGCGGACTCAGGATCTGCGCCATCTCAAGGCCGGCCAGCCGTCGCCCACCCTGAGGGGCGGCGTGTACGCTGCCCCTACGCCGGCGCCCGCCGCGCCGAAGGGCGCGGTGTACTGGTCCTACGGCTACGAGGCCAAGGCTCCGACCCCGGCCGCGCACGTCTCCGCGCCCGCGACCCCCTCCGACGACGGGATCCCGTGGATGACGCTCGGCTTCATCGTCGCCGGCGCGTCGCTCCTCGTCAGCGGCGCCGTCGCCCTCACCATGCGGCGCCGTTCGCCCGCGGCGCACGCCGCGTAGCTGTCCTCCGAACACGGGCGCCGGTGCGAGCCGGCGCCCGTGTCCTCCCCATCTGCTCCAGATGCCCTCTCCCCGCACCCCTAAGCAGCCCCGTCGCGCCGGCCCGTACGAGTCCATCGCCGTCTGCACGGTCATGGTGATCGCGATCGGGATCGCGCTGTTCACTGGCAGCGCCGACCACAAGCCCGAGGAGGACGCCGTCGCCGCGCCGTTCGTGAAGCCGCAGCCTCCCGCCGCCCGGCCGCAAGCGAAGCGCGACACCGCCAAGCGGCGCGCGGTGACGACCCAGTTTGTGCCGACGCCGGCGCCGCCGGTCACGCCGCACCGCGACAAGGCACCCCCGCCCTCACCGAAGCGCTTCACGCTGACCGTGAAGGCAGTCGGCCCGGGCTCGGTCGGGCTCTGCGACGGCCGCCACTCGTGCTGGCGCACCTACGACGCGGGCACCAGGCTCCGCGTACGCGCCCGCCCCGAGGCACGCGGCGCGTTCGACCGCTGGGAGGGCTGCGGCGCCCGCTGCCGCATCGCGATGACGCGCGACCGCACGATCACCGCTCACTTCCTGCGGGAGAAATCGACCGTGAGCTGGACCGGGGAAGGGTGCGGCGACGCGTGCCCGCCGCGGGTACATCGCGAACGCCTCATCCGCGCGACGATCGTCCACCCGCCGCGCGTGACGCTGACGCTCACCGTCGGTGGCGACGGCGACGTCGCGATCGACGGTGCCGACGGCCCCGCCGACTGCGTGCGCGTCTGCGCGTTCTCCCAGGGCGACCGCGTCACGCTGCACGCGAGCTACGACCACGCGGCGCGGACACTGGCCTGGTCCGACACCAACTGCACGGGCGACGACTGCGCGCTGGTCATGCAGGCGGACACGGCGGTCACCGCCACGTTCAGCATCCAGTCCCGCACGCTCGATGTCGGCAGCGACGGGAGCGGCTCCGTCGTGGTCGGCCAGACCCGCTGCCCCGGCCCGGAGCGGTGCACCCATAGCTACGACTTCGGGACGCCGCTCACGCTCGTCGCCGAGCCCGCCCAGGGGTTCGACGTCAGCGGCTGGGACGGCTGTCCCGAGGCCGTCGACGACAAATGTGACCTGAAGCTCACGGACGACCGCACGGTCACGGCCCACTTCCGCGACGAGGGCGCTTCGTGAGCCTGTGCCGAACTTGCCGGCGCCGGCTCCCGCGCCGGAGCGACGCGTGCGTGCTGTGCGGCACGCCGCGCCCGGGGGCGGCGCAGCCGCCGCGCTACGCCGTCGTCCTCCCGGACGGGACGCGCGCGCTGGTGTGCGGCGAGCTGTCGGTCGGGCGTGCGGCCGGCAACCGCATCCGCCTCGACGACCCGGCGGTGTCCCGCCGCCACGCACGCCTGGTCGAGGACCCCACCGGGGTCGTCGTCCAAGACCTCGGCTCGGCCTGGGGCACGTTCGTCCAGGGCCGCCGCGTGACCGACTCTGCGGTGGCCCGCGAGGGCCACCGGATCCGCACGGGCGACACCCACCTGCAGGTGGAGCGCGAGCGCCGCGACGACGAGGCCGGCCGGACGGTGGTGGTGCCGGTCGGCGCGTCGTTGCGAGTCGGGGTCGTGTCCGGCGGCTCGCGGATCGAGACCGCGGTGCCCGCCCCGGTACGGCCGCGGCTGCGCTCGGGCTGGGCGCTCAAGCGGCTCGACCGCGCGGAGGGCACCGCCCGTTACGTGCTCGCCGACCTCCGCGGCACCGGCTTCGTGCGCTTCACCGACGAGGAGGCGGAGCTCCTGCAACGGCTCGACGGCCGCCACACCGTCGCCGAGATCGTCGACGCGGTGGAGCGTGAGCAGGGCGAGGACCACGTGCGACGGCTGGCCGAGCTGATCGCCGAGCTCGGCGAGCGCGGGCTGATCGCGGGCGCGACGCCGCGTGCTCCGGATAGGCGGAAACGCCTCTTCCGCGTGCGCGTGAGGGCGATCGCCCGCGGCCCGGAGCGCATCGAAGCGCTGTACCGGAGCGTCGGCTACCTGCTCTTCACGCGCGCCGGCCTGACCGCGATCGCGGCCCTCGCGGTGGCCGGCGCCGCGGCGTTCGCGACCCTGGTCACGGGCGGCGCGGTGCGGCCCTTCCGCGTCGCCGACGACCTCGGGCTCGGCGCCCTCGCCTTCATCGCCGGGCGGCTCGTCGTGGTCGTCGCGCACGAGCTCGCGCACGCGCTCACGCTCGCGTCGTTCGGGCGTCGGCCGCGTCGCCTCGGCTTCAAGTTGCTCGGGATCGTCCCGTACGCCTTCGTCGACACCTCCGAGGCGTGGTTCGAGGGCCGGTCGCGCCGGATCGCGGTCGCCGCCGCCGGGCCGATCGCGGACACGTGCCTGGCCGGACTGTTCGCGCTCGTCGCCGTGTGCGCCGGCGGCGTCGCGGCCGATGTCGCGTACCAGCTGGCCCTCGGCGCCTATCTCGGCACCCTCCTCAACCTCAACCCGCTGCTCGACCGCGACGGCTACCAGATCCTCGTCGACGTCGTGCGCGAACCGGGGCTGCGCCGCCGCGCCCGCGACCGGATTGCCGGCCGATTGGCGGCCGCCGAGCGGTCGCGGTCCGTCGCGTTGTACGCACTGGCGATGCTTGCCGCCGCGGTCGTCACGGCCGCCGCCGGGACGTTGACCGCGACGCAGATCGCCGGCCCGGGCGGTGGCGCCGTGGCACTCGTGCTCGGGCTCATGCCGGCCGCTGTGCTGCTGATTGCCCGCCGCCGACCGCGCTGAGCTGCCGGTCGGCCTGCGCGTGGAACTCCGCGGCCGCGGCTTCGTCGCCCAATGCAGCCAGGGCAAGGCCGAGCACGCGCGACGTCGGGCCCCAGATCGCCCACGCGCGGTCGACGAGGATCAAGCGCCCCGCGAACGGCAGCAGTTCGTCGACGCGCTGGCGGGCCGCCTCGATCTCGCCGAGGCGCGCCGCGGCCTCCACTGAGAGCGCGAGCACGGCGAGCCGGTCGGGGTTGGCGGGCAGCGCCTCGGCGAGCACGCGCTCCAGCACCGGGCGAGCGTCGTCGGGCCGGCCACCGGTGATCAGCGCGTCGGCGAGCAGGACACGCCAGAGCGGGCGGTCCGGGAAGCGCTCGACCTGCTCCTCGAGGGACGACAGAGCGACCGGATCGACCTCGCCACGCAGCCGCGCACAGAGCGCGAGCTGGGCCGCGAACACCTCGGTCGCTCCCGGTTCGACGGTCAGGCGCGACTCGAGCGCGGACCGGGCGAGCCACTCGCCCTCGTCGACGTCCCCCGCGAGCAGGCAGCGGGTCGCGAGCAGCATCGGAAGGTGCCATGCGAACCAGCGATGGCGGGCGCGTTCGGCCAGCGCGCGCGCCGCCGCGAGCGCCTCGTCCGCGCCGGCGACGTCGCCCGATTCCAGGCGCTCGGCGAACGCGTTGACCTGGCCCCACAGGAGCTGGTCGGCGAGCCCCGCGGCGGTCGCGAGCGCCACGGTCTCATCCGCGGCGGCGCGCCGCTCGGGCAGGCTCTCGGGGCGCCAGAGCACGTACGGCGCGTATCGCAGGATCGTCGTGAGCGCGGCCGCGTCGCCGATCTCGCGTGCCATCTCGACGCCCAGGCGCCACAGCGCCTCGCGCCGCTCCTGGGCGGCGGGATCGAGCCGCACGCCCAGCATGCCGAGGACCTGGGCGCGCACGCCGGATTCGGTGTCCGGCAGGGCCGCGAGCGCGCGCTCGAGCAGTTCCACGGCTTCCTCGTCCACGTGCCCGTAGTGCTGCCAGCGCGAGAAGCCGATGGCGGCCCTTCCCAGCCAGTCCGCCAGCCCTGCGCCCTCGGCCGCGGCGGCGGCCTTGCGGTAGACGGTGCGTGCCTCCTCGATGTCGAGCGTTTCGACTGAGGCCGCCAGGCCGACCAGCGCCTCGCACCGCAGCGCCGCACCTGCATCCGGCGCGAGCCGGTCGAGCGCGGCCAGTGCGGTCCGGAACTGGCGTGCGGCGTCGGCGTGCGCGTGCGCGGCCGCGTGGCGATGGGCGAGCGCGATCGAGGTGCTCGCCGCGTCGGCCGCGCCACCGATGTCCTGCGCCGCGACATAGTGCGGCGCCAGCTCGCTCACGTCGCGACCGGCCCGCTCGAGCGCGCGACCGGCGTCGAGGTGCAGCTGGGCGGCGCGGGTCCGCCCGAGCTGCCCGAGCAGCGCGCGGCGCATCAGGTCGTTGGGGAACGCGAACCGGTCGGCCGCGTCGCCGACCTCGTCGATCAGTCCCGCCTCGACCGCGTCCTCGAGCCGGGGGAGTACCGGCTGCAGGTCGTCCGGCGCGATCGCCTCGAGGTCGGCGAGGCGGAACTCGATCCCGAGCACCGCGGCGGTGGAGACCGTGCGGGCAACGTCGATCGGCAGCGCCTGCAGGCGCCGTAGCACGAGGATCTCGATCGCCTCCGGCACCTGCATCGCCGCGTACTCACCGGCGGATGAGGTGTCCCCCGCCGCGAGCAGCTGCTCGACGAGCAACGGGTACCCGTGCGTCGCCCGGTGCAGCTCGTGCACCGCGGCGGCGGTTGGTGCGGCGCCGCGCGTCGCGGCGAGGGCCGCGACGTCGCCCTCGGCCAGGCCGCCGAGGTGGAGCTCCTCGAGCCGGCGGTCGCGGCGCAGGTCGTCCTGCAGGCGCAGCAGCGGGGCTTCGCGCTCGGGCCGCCGGTAGGCGCCGAGCACGAGCAGCTCGGCGCTTCCGGTGCGCGCGATCAGCTCGCGGACGAGCCGGAGCGTCGGGCCGTCCGCCCACTGCAGGTCGTCGAGCACGAGCGCGAGTCGCTGCTGGGCCACCACGCGCCCGAGCACGGTCGCGAACGCGACGAACAGCCGGTACCGGCCGGCTTCGGCGTCGTCCCACACCGGCGGCCGTTCGTCCGGCAGCAGCGGCTCGAGCTCAGGCAGCAGCATCGCGAGAGGGGTGACCGCGGCGGGCAGGCGCTCGTCGGGGCGCAGGCCGAGCCGCGGACGGTAGACAAGGTGCTGGCGAAGGGCCTCGACGAACGGCTCGTATGGGACCAGCCGCTCCTCGTCCGCGCGCCCGAACAGCACGGGCCAGTCGTCGGCATGCAGCCGTCCGGCCGCTTCCGCGAGCAGCCGCGTCTTCCCGATGCCCGCATCGCCGGCGACGAGGACGAGCCTGCGCCCGCCGGCGAGCGTGCGCGCGACCTGCGCGATCGCGTCGAGCTCGTCCGCGCGGCCGACCAGCGGCGACGCACAGGCGCGCTCGAGCGGCGGCGGCAGCGGGAGGAGCGCATCCGGCGGAGGCGTGCGCGGGGCCACGCTCGGTTCGATGTCGAGGACCGGGTCCTGCTGGAGGATCCGCTGCTCGAGCTGGCGCAGCTCGGCGCTCGGCGGCTGCGCGAGCTCGCGATCGAGCGTGTCGCGTAGACGCCGGTACGCGGCCAGCGCCTCAGCCTGCCGTCCGGCCCGGTAGAGAGCGAGCATCAGATGCGCGTGCAGGCGCTCGCGATGCGGGTGCTCGGTGGCGAGTCGTTTGAGACGGGGCACCGCGGCGGTGTGCCGGCCGAGGGCGAGCTCGGCCTCCATGGCGAGCTCGATCGCCTCGATCCGGCGCTCGTTGAGCTGCGCGACATCGGCCTGGGCGAAGGCGGCATAGCGGAAGTCGGCCAGAGCGTCGGCGCGCCACAGCGCGAGCGCTTCGCCGAGCAGGCGCGAAGCCGTCGCCGGATCGTCGCCTGCAAGGTGCTCCCGCCCGACGTCGACCAGCGCTCCGAAGCGGTCGATGTCGAGCTGGTCGGGAGTGAGCCGCACGACATACGACCCCGCCCGGGTCGCGAGGACGGACGGCTCCGGCGGCGCATCGAGCGCGCGACGTAGCCGCGACACATAGACGTGGACGGTCTTCGACGGGTTCGCGGGCGGCTTCTCCGGCCACAGCATCTCGACGAGCTGCTCGGTCGTCAGCGGCCGGTTCCGATTCAGGATCAGCGCGGCCAGAAGCTCGCACGGCTTGCCGGTCCCGAGCGGGATCGGCAGACCGTCACGGCGCGCCTCGAGCGGGCCGAGCAGGCCGAACTCGATGCTTCTTCGTTCCGTCGTGGCGCGACCCTACAGCGTCAGAGATGGGCCCGCACGTCGACTGACCGGTGCCGTCGAGCTGCTCCACCCGTACCGGGAGCGCCTGACCACCGGCCAGGATCGCCGTGCAGTCGAACGTGTAGCCCTTCCGCATCGGGACTGTCGGGCATCTCACGGACTCGACGCTGTTGACGGGCTCGAGGTGGCTGCGGAACGGCCGTTTCGACCGGCCCGAGCGGGAGCGACCGAGCGGCCGCCGCGCCGCCCGAAGGCATGAGCTGGAACGCGGCCACGGCCGCGACGACGAGCGCGACGGCGCCGGCGATCGGCAGCCCGAGGCGCCGCCGGCGGCGCGGGGAGCTCGTCGTCGCCTGCGGCCACACCGTGAACGGCTCCGGCTCCGGCGGAAACGTGACGTACTCCGGCGCCGGCTCGACGGGGTCGGGACCAGCGGCGCACTCGGGAACTCGGCCTCGTTGAGCGGCTTGGCCACCGTCTCCGTGCGGCTCCGCCGAGGCGCGCCACGCGCCGCCAGACCGGTCCGTCGAGACGGACGATGATGTCCTCGAGCGTCGCCCAGGCATCCATCGCCGACGCCGGTCGCTCGCGCGGGTCCTTCGCGAGCATCCGCAGGATCCAGTCCGACAGCGCGGGGTCGATGGTCGTGTCGAGCGCGTACGGGACCGGGACCGGATCGCGGACGTGCTGCATCAGCACGGCCGCCCACGCGTCGCCGCTCGCCAGGAACGGCGGCCGGCCGAGCAGGATCTCGAACGCGATCAGGCCCGTCGCGTACAGGTCGGTCTGCGGACGCAGCTCACCGCCCGGGGTCGCCTGCTCGGGCGCCATGTACGTCGGCGTCCCGAGCGCGGTTCCCGTCGCCGTGAGATGCGGATGCGCCTTGCTGTAGGCCTTGGCGATCCCGAAATCGGCGATCTTGACGACGCCGTCCGCATTGACGAGCACGTTCTCGGGCTTGAGGTCCCGGTGGATGATCCCGTGCGCGTGCGCGTGCGCGAGGCCCGCCAGGATACCCTCGAGCACGCCGGCGAACTGGGGGTGCGTGAGACCGCTGATGTAGGAGCGCAGCGAACCGCGCTCCATCAGCTCCATCGCGATGTACGGCACATCGTCGTGCTCGAAGTAGTCATGCACGCGCACGATGTGCTCGTTGCTCAGGCTCCCCACCATGCGGGACTCGCGCAGGAAGCGCTCGGCGAACTCGCTCTGGTCGAACGGGAACGTCGCGAGCTCCTTGAGCGCGACATCACGCTCGAGCGCCGGCTGGTAGGCGCGGTACACGACCGCCATGCCGCCGCGCGCGATCACCGAGTGGAGCTCGTAGGCGCCGACGCGGCGGCGGGCGGCGGGTGTCTCAGGCGTGGTCATCGCGAGTCCCGGTCACTTGACAGCCACGCGGCGGGTGAAGCGGTGGAACAGCGTGTCCCAGTCGCCCAGCGAGTAACCCTTCATCTTCACGACGTCGGACGACCCGAGGATGCGGCAGGTCTTGTTCTGAGTGCCGACATTGACGCCGTTCTGGCTGGTGACGACGTCGAGCAGCTCGAACCCCTTGCGGTCGGCCGGCGATCCGGCCCGTGCGTTGAGCACGAGCATGCCGCCCATCCGCTGGGCGAGGCCGCCGAAGAAGTTCGCGAGCCCGCGCGTCATGCCGTCCGACGCGTACAGCCCATGCAGCAGCGTCGGCATGTCGAGCGTCTGGACCGGCACCATCTCGAGCCCGGTGCCCTTGGACCCGGACTCCAGCGCCGGGATCGTGTCCTTGACGACGTCGGCCGAGATCAGGTAGCCCTGGTCCTGCGCGCCCTCGCTGCCGGCGGTGATGATGCCGACGACCTCGCCGAGCCGGTTGACGCCGACGCCGCCGGACATGCCCTTGTTGACCGTCGCGTCGGTGAGGATGAACTCGGTGTCCTGCGTGCCGATGTCGGGACCCATGTCGGCGTTCCGGAGCCCGACGTCACCGACGATGCCGGTGCCCGCTCGGGCGGTCGCCTGGTTCCAGCGCCGGGCATTGCCCTCGTAGCCCATCGTGACGAGCTCGTCACCGACCTTGACGTTCTTGCCGTCGCTGAACGGCAGCGCCTTGAGGCCTTCGGGCACGCGCGAGAGCTTCAGCAGCGCGAGGTCGGGGCACAGCTTCATGCCGACGACCTTCGCGGAGATCCGGCCCGACTCGCCCGGGAACTTGACCGTCACGGAAACCGCGCCGGCCACGACGTGGCCGCTCGTGACCGCCTCGCCGTTGGAGGCGTTGGTCAGCACGACGGTGCCGGACTGCTGTTCGCCGAGCGAGGTCTCGACAAACGCCTTGCCGAGGGCGGGACGTACGCGCTTGATCAGCTCACCCGTGCTGAGCGGGCGGGGCGGCGCCGGCGTCGCGGTTGTCTCGTCGGGGGCGTTGGCGCCGCAGGCGGTCAGCGGTGTCGCCAGCGCGAGGCCGGCCAGGGTCATGAGGATGGTGCGTCGCATCGGGGACTCGGTCCTCCAGAGGAGGTCGTGGACGTGTGACCCGGGGAGCCTCTGCCGCATCGGTTGCACGTCGATTGCGCCCGGGCGTCGCCGTCGTGAAAGCGCCGTGAAGTGCACGGACTCGACGATTGCCTCATGAGCGATGCTCGCGCGGTGCTCGAACTTCTCCTGGCGGACCCCGGGTTCCGCGCCGAGTTCCGGAAGGCGCCCACGGCCGCGCTGCAACGGCGCGGGATGCGCGACGTCGCCCGTGCGCTGGGCGGCGATCGGCGTGCCTTGCAGGCGCTCGACTCGCGCGAGTCGCGCTCCAGCCTGGCCGGCGTGCTGATGGCCGCCGCCGCTGAAGGGGCCGAGCTCGTGGCGCCTGGCGCACTGGACGACCACGCTGGGCACGCGGACCCGCTGCGGCGACTGCTCGCCGCGGCGGCCAAGGCACGGCCGTCCACACGGCGCTGGTACGAGAAGCTCCGCCGCCGGCTGCGTAACCGGCAGCGCTCGTGTCCCGAGTCGTAAGTTCGCGGGCAGCTACCGGGTGCCTCGCCAGCCACGACGATGCATCCCGCTATCTGCGCCCGAACTCACGACTCACGACACTAGGCCGCCTTGCGCATGACGGGCGACTCGTCGACGTACTCGACGATGCTCGAGTAGGTCTCGACGACGGCGGCGACCACGAGGTCGATGCCGTGCTCCGCGGCGCGCGCCCGCGCGATCCGCGCGGCGCCCGGCGCGTCGCCGGCCTTCACGTGCTCGTGCCAGCGGGAAAGGGTGGTGCGGTCGACTCCAACGATGAGGTAGATCACGGGTGGCTCCTTCGACGGCGACGGTATGGTCGGCGCAAGGTCGCGCGCGGTGGTTTCAGCGCGCTTACGGCTCGCTGAAGCGGCTGCGCCGCCGCGTCAGCCACTACGGTTCCCGGGCATGAGCACCGACGACTGGTCGAACATCGGCGACGAGGAGTGGGCCGAGCGACTCACGCAATCGATCGAACAGGCTCGTGCCGCCTCTGCGGCCAGGGCGGGCCTCACGGATGACCTGATCGCGACCGATCAGCGGATCGACGAGCTCGAGGCCGCGGTCGAGGAGATCGAGGATCCCGTCGAGCGGGATCGCCAGCACCAGCAGGTGCTCCAGCTCCGCCTCAACACGATGCTCGGCGAGACGGACAACCTCCTGCTCGAGCAGATCGTGCAGTTGCAGGAGGCCGTTGTCGTCCTCGCCGACAAGGTGCGCCAGCTCCAGGCTCGCGGCTGATCGACCGCCGCTGGTTCTCAGCCTCTGTCGCTAACGTGACCGCGCGATGCGCCGCAACATCACAGCGGTGGTGTTGTGCGGCCTCGCGGGGTGCGCGCTGGCGGGCGTGCTGATCGCCCTCAGCGGGCCGGATGAGCCACAAGCCGCGGTGGTGCAGGTCCACCGCTCCGCCACCGCCAGCCGCGTCGCCGACTCGCGACGACTCGACTGCAAGCTGCGCCGGCGTCATTTCCGGACGCTGCCGCACGTGCGCCCGACGCCGTTCTGCGTGGCGGTCCGGCGCGGCGCGAAGGTGGCCGGCGAGGCCATCCTCGTCACGCCGCGACCCGATCCCAAGCGCAACCCGCACGAGCAGTTCGGCCTGATGCTGATCTCCAGCGACGGGAAGCTGCTCTGGTACATGCGCCGCCCGTACAAGGTGCACGATCTCAAGCCCGTCACCTACCACGGGCAACCGGCGCTCGCGTTCTTCGAGCGCGATTCCGCCGGCGGCTACTACGAGCTGCTCGACCAGCAGTACCGCCGCGTCGTGCGCATCCGGGCGGGGCACGGCGACCCGACCGACGAGCACGAGCTGCAGCTGACGCCGGACGGGATGGCCTACGTCGGCTCGGACCCGGTCAAGCGCGGGAACATCGCCGACTACGTCGTGCGCGAGATCGATCCGGCCTCGGGCGCCGCACGGTTCGAGTGGCGAGCGCGCGGGACCGTCGCGCTCGGCGACAGCTACGCCGCGCGGCCGCACGACGGTACGCCATGGGACTACTTCCACGGCAACTCGATCGACGCGCCGACCGCGGCCGATCCCACGATCATCGTCTCGGCGCGCAACACCTCCGCCGTGTACGGCATCGATCGCCGGAGCGGCAAGATCCAGTGGATCTTCGGCGGCAAGCGCGACGAGTTCCACCTCGCGCGCCACCCGAAGTGGGTGTTCTGCACCCAGCACGACGTCCGCCGCCTGCCCGGCAACCGCCTGCTGATGTTCGACAACGGCGGCGCGCACATCACCGGCTCTCCGCGCTGCCCGGTGCATCCGGCGCGCGTGCTGCTGTTCCAGCTCGATCCGGCGAGCCACCAGGTCCGGCTCCTGCGGAGCATCAGCTCGGTGGGGCTCGCGCAGTCCGGCGGCGGCTTGGAGTCGGGCTGGGTGGGGAGCGCCGTGCCGCAGTCCAACGGCGACATGCTCGTCGACTGGGGGTCGGTACCGCGCGTCAGCTCGATCGGGCCGGACGGTCGCGAGAAGCTGCTCCTGCGGCTGCGGTACTGGTCCTACCGCGCGGCGCCGTCGAGCTGGGTCGGGCGTCCGAGCGGGGTGCCGGCGATGGTCGCCAAGCGCGGCAGCGGGCACGTCACGCTCTGGGCGAGCTGGAACGGCGCGACCGAGATCAAGCGCTGGCAGGTCCTCGCCGGCAAGAGCCCGAACGCGCTGTCACCGGTCGGCTCGGCGCCGTTCGAGGATCTCGAGACGCGCATCCGCGTGCATACCGGTCAGCCGTACGTGACCGTCCGAGCGCTCGACGCGAACGGCGCCGTCCTCGGCACCGCCCAGACCGCCAAGGTCGGCTGACCACCGCTCTCCGGTTTTCGGTCGTACGTACCGATAGGAGCCACATGCATCGGTTTTCGTACGAAGAACACGCTGGGCTTCAGCTCGCATCCCTCCCCGCTCGCCTCGTGGGCCTGGCCGCTGAGCGGCTCGACATGACCGATCGGACCGCGCTCGCGCACGTCCAGCGCGTGCTGCGCGCCGAGCAGGAGGTCAACCAGGCGCTGGCCGGGCTCGCGCAGGCGCTGACCGTCGCGGGTGGCGCGCCCGACGACATCGAGGCCGACCTCGAGGCCCGCGCCGTCGCGCTCCGCGACCTCCAGAGCGCCGTCCTGCTCGCGGTCGCCGCCGACTAGGTGGGCGGCGAGACTCTCACATGAGGATCCACGTGTAGTTCCTGACGTCCGCGCCCTTCTGCGGGTGGAAGTAGACCTCCATGTGCCGGGACTGGCCGTCGAAGCTGCGGTCGCACTGCTTGCACTCGCGCACCCCGTCGTTGTGCATGTCGAACAGCGCGGACGTCCAGAGCCGGCCGTCCGGCAGGTACAGGGAGACGGCGGCGTAGGCGCCCGGGTTCGGGGCGTTGAGCAGGTTGATGCAGAGCGTGTTGTTGGCGGAGAAGTAGACGGCGTGGGCCTTCACCACTCCGTTCTTCGTCGCGCTGACCTCGTACTGGGCGGCGGCCTGGGCGGCGGCGGTGCTCGCGAGCGTGGCCGTGAGCACGAGCGCGGCCACGGCGGCGATGGTCCGGATGCGGTTCATGCTCGACCGGCTACCCGCCCACGCCTGTTGATGGAGCATCGCGATCCCGCTCCGCGAGCTGGTTAGCCTCGCCCAGTCTCGCCGAGTCGCGTCGCTCCGCTGTGCCCGACGCTACCGGGTCGAGCGACAGCGCTGCCGCGTGGCGAGGGTGACCTGCGCCGGCCGAACTGCGCTGCGACGATGGTCCGATGAGCGTCCTCGGCCAGGCCAGCCCGCCGTCGACGGCGCCGCGCTGGATCTCGCTGGCGCTCACTTCGGCCGCGACGCTGCCGGCGGACGAGGTCCTCGGGCGCCTCGAGAGCACCGCTGCCGGCCTCTCGCACGATCAGGCGAGGGCGCGACTGGCGCAGGTGGGCGCCAACGCGTTGCGCAGCCACGGCGCGCGCCCGCTCGAGGTGCTCGTTCGCCAGCTGCGCAATCCGCTGCTGATCCTGCTGGTGGCCGCGGCGTTGACCTCGTTTGCCGTCGGCGAGCGCACGAGTGCGTTGATCATCCTGCTGATCATCTGTCTGAGCGTCGGGCTGGGGTTCTTCAACGAGTACCGCTCCGAGCTGGCGGTGGAGGCGCTGCACTCGCAATTGCGCCACCGCGCGCTGGCCGTGCGCGACGGCGAGCCGCTGGCGGTCGACGTCACCGAGCTGGTGCCGGGCGACGTGGTGCGGCTCGCCGTCGGCGATGTCGTGCCTGCGGACCTGCGATTGCTGCACGTCGAAGGGCTGGAGTGCGACGAGGCGGTGCTCACGGGCGAGTCGCTTGCGGCGGAGAAGCAGGGCGACCCGATCGCGGCGCCGGAGTCGCCGCTGGACCTGGGCTCGTGCGCGTTCATGGGCACCGTGGTGCGGGACGGAAGCGGCGTCGGGCGTCGTCGTGCCACCGGCGGGCGGACGGAGTTCGGCGCGATCGCGCTGCAGCTCGGGGAACGGCAGCCCCAGACCGCCTTCCAGCTCGGGCTGCGTGACTTCTCGCTGCTGCTCGTCCGCGTCACCGCGGTGCTGGCCGGCTCGATCCTGGTCATCAACGTGGTGGTCGGCCGCTCGCTGCTGGAGTCGGTCCTCTTCGCGCTGGCGATCGCGGTCGGCCTGACGCCGCAGCTGCTGCCGGCGATCGTCACGATCAGCCTCTCGACCGGCGCCAAGCGGCTGGCCGAGCGCAAGGTCGTGGTCAAGCGGCTGGTGAGCATCGAGGACCTCGGCAACATCGAGGTGCTCTTCACCGACAAGACCGGCACGCTGACCGAGGGCGCCATCACTTTCGCCGCCGCCCTGGATGCCGCCGGGGAGCCGTCGGACGCGGTCCTGCGCGCCGGGCTGCTGTGCAACGACGCGGCCTTCGCCGACGGACAGGTGGTCGGCGGCAACCAGCTCGACCAGGCGCTGTGGCAGGCGCCGGGCGCTCGCGCGGCCGACGCGGACGGCGCGCGGCGCCTGGCCGCCCGGCCCTTCGACTACCAGCGCCGGCTCGCGTCGGTCCTGGTCGAGGACGACCGCGGCGAGCGCGAGGTCATCGTCAAGGGCGCGCCCGAGCTCGTACTCGCGCGCTGCTCGGACGGTCACCCCAGCAGGCGCAGGCCGTGGTCGACGCCCAGTTCGCCGCCGGCAGCCGCGTGATCGCCGTCGCGCACGCGCCCGGGCGAGGCCGCACACGACGCTGAGCGCCGACGACGAGCACGACCTCGAGCTCGCCGGCTTCCTCGCGTTCGTCGATCGCCCGAAGGCGGACGCGCACGAGGCGCTGGAGCGGCTTGACGCGCCTCGACGTGGCAGGTCAAGGTCATCACCGGCGACAACGACCGCGTCGCGCAGAAGGTCTGCGCCGACATCGGCCTGCACCGTCGGCGCGACGCTCACCGGCGCCGCAGCTCGACCGGCTCGACGACGACCAGCTCGCCCCGCGCTGCCGCAGACGACGATCTTCGCCCGCGTCACCCCCGAGCAGAAGTCGCGGGTCATCAAGGCCCAGCGCGCCCTCGGCGCCACCGTCGGCTTCCTCGGCGACGGCGTCAACGACGCCGTCGCGCTGCACGACGCCGACGTCGGCATCTCCGTCCAGACCGCGACCGACGTGGCCAAGGACGCCGCCGACATCGTGCTGCTCGACAAGGACCTCGACATCCTCGCCGGCGGCGTCGTCGAGGGCCGCCGGATCTTCGCCAACACGATCAAGTACGTGCTGATGGGTACCTCGTCGAACTTCGGGAACATGTTCAGCGCCGGCGGCGCCTCGCTGTTCCTGAGCTTCCTGCCGATGCTCCCGACCCAGATCCTGCTCAACAACCTGCTCTACGACGCCAGCGAGATGACGATCCCGACCGACAACGTCGACGAGGAGCAGCTCCGGCGCCCGGCGCACTGGGACACACGCTTCATCCGCCGCTTCATGACCTTCTTCGGCCCGATCAGCTCGATCTTCGACTTCGCCACCTTCGGGATCATGATCTGGGTCTTCGACGCCCACGCCACGCTGTTCCGCTCGGGCTGGTTCGTCGAGTCGCTCGCCACCCAGAGCCTGGTCATCTTCGCCATCCGCACGCGCCGCGTCCCGTTCTTCCACAGCCGGCCGAGCACGCCGCTGACGGTCGCCACCTTCGTCTGCGTCGCCATCGGCGTCGCGCTGCCCTTCTCGCCGCTCGCCGATGTCCTCGGCTTCACCGCGCTGCCCGCCGGCTTCCTCGGCGCCCTGGCGGCGATGATCGTCGTCTACCTCGTGCTGATCGAGCTCGGCAAGCGGCGCTTCTACCGCGTCATCCCGCCCGGGCCGCCGATCGCGCGGCCCCGCCCCGAACGCGAACACTGGATCCACCACCGCGCCTCGCGCTGGACGATCCGCACGCGGCCCCATCGCCCCGCGTGGGGAGCTCCGCGGTCGCGGTGAGCCCGCCGGCGCGAACTCATCGCTCCGATGCCGCGAGAGCGCCCGCACGCTGGAACGCAACAGCTCCTGCTCGCGATCACAGGCCACGTGAAGTCCGCCTCGTAGCTCAGGCGGGTCCCGGCCCGGGCCGTGTCGCTGAAGCGCATCGTGTCGAGCGAGACGACGGTTGCGTTTGTCGCCCGTAGCGTCACGAGCTCGTCGGGGTTCGTGGCGGACGATCTCGTAGGTCAGGTCCGCGCGTCGCCCTAGGAAGCGCGCGACGACCTGGAAGCGCGAACCCAGTGCGACTGGGCCCGTGGTCCAGGCGCTGCGCCTCGATGACGCCCGCGGTCCCATTCCTGGGTGGTCGAGAAGTCGGAGGGATACGCGGCGACGTCGCCGCGCTTGCGCGGCGTCTCGAGGGTGGCGGTGGAGCGGGCCATCAGGCTGTTCCTGCGTGGTCGCTGGTCAGTTGCTCGCACGCCGTCCACAGCGCCTCGCGCTCGTCGGCCGACTCGCGGGTCCAGGGGACCCGGTGCGTCGGGCGCCGGCGCCGGTCATGCCACAGACCGCCGTTGCTGCGCGCGGGCTCGGCGGCCGCCGCCAGCCAGACGATCGTGTCGGCGCCCTGCTCGGGCGTCCGCAACAGCGGCCGGGTGAGCCGGTGGAAGGTGGGCAGGGATGTCCGCACTCCCGGCGTGTCGGCCCAGCCCGGGTGCATGGCGTGCACGACGACGCCGGAGCCCGCCAGCCGCTGCGCCCACAGCTGCGTGAGCACCATCTCGGCGCGCTTCGTGCGCGCGTACGCGACGGTGCCGTCGAACTTGCCGCGCTCCATCTGCAGGTCCTCGAGGTGCAGGCGTTGCGTGTACATCCCGCCCGATGTGACGTTGACGATCCGCGACGGCGCGCTGCTGCGCAGGCGCCCGAGCAGCAGCTTCGTCAACAGAAACGGCGCGGCGACGTTGGTGGCGAACGTCAGCTCCAGCCCGTCCGCCGTCACGGTCCGCTGCGCCGGCAGCACGCCGGCGTTGTTGACCAGGACGTCGAGGCGAGGCTCGCGCGCGAGGAACTCGGCCGCGAAACGGCGGATGTCGCGGAGGTCGCTGAGGTCGCACAGCACGACCTCGACGTCCGTGCTGGCGGTGCGCTCGACGAGCTCCGCGCGCGCCTGCTCAGCGCGCGCGGCGTTGCGGGCCAGCAGCCGGACGCTCGCACCGAGTCGCGCGAGTCCCGCGGCCGCCGCCAGTCCGAGGCCCGATGTCGCGCCGGTCACGAGCGCGACGCGGCCGTCCATTCGCTCGAGCTCGGTGTCGCTCCAGGCGTGCCGGCGGAGCCGGTAGCCGACGTTCGTGTAGCCCGGGAGCACGGCGGCGTCGAGGACCCGGTCGAGCACGTCGTCGAACGTGTCGCGAGGCTTGATCATGGCTATGCCGGCTGGAGGGTTCCCGCGAAGACCTGCCAGGCGAGCGCTGACTTCGCGAACAGGCTCAACAGCATGTAGACGCGCTCCCCGAACAGGTACTCACGCCAGGGACCGACGCGCCGGTACTGCAGCAGCATGTTCAGGGCGAACACGTTGAAGAAGACGAACAGCGAGGCGAAGATCGCGTACACGAAGGCGGGCGGTTCGGCGGCGCCGACCAGGTAGATGGCGATCGCGATCCACGGGACGGCGCCGGCGAGGCAGCCGAACCAGTATGCGGTCCAGTCTCGTCCGCGCTGTGGTCTGGTTGTGCAGCTCCATCAGCCAGCCGAAGAGGATCATCGTCGCGTTCAGCGCGAAGATCAGCAGCAGGCTCGCGATGTCGTAGATGCCGGCCAGCATCGCGATCACGACGATCATCAGCGACGACGAGAACGCGTACTCGAGCCAGCGGGCCGGGTTGATGCCGCGCGAGACGTGGCGCTCGTACCAGCCGTGCAGCGCCGGCGATGCCAGGGCGAGGTGCGCGGCGGCGGACAGGAACAAGAAGCCCGCGACGAGCGGGCCGATCTGCACCCGAAACAGCTCGTCGGGAACGGCGACGAGCTTCTCGCTCACCGGATCCAGCTGCAGGAAGGAGCTGGTGACCGGCAGCGAGAACGCGCTCGCGAGCGCCAGCATCGCGATCCCCTGGACCAGGTGCAGGACGCCCAGGCCGGCGTTGAAGCGTCGCAGTCCGCCCAGCGTCGTTTCGAAGGCTGGGGCGAACCAGTGGAGTGGACGCGGAGGCGTTCATCATGGCGTTACGTTCCTCGTGTCGCCCGGCGTGGCGGGACCACGCCGGGCGAGAGCGAGGGTCGGCGGTGGTCAGCGGGGGATCAGCACCTTGTTGATGACGTGAATGACTCCGTTGGAGGCGCGCGACGTTCGGCGTGACGACCCGGGCGCCCCCGACGAACACCTTGTTGCCGCGGACCTTGACGCGGACCCGCTGGCCGTTGAGCGTCTTGATCGACTTGCGCTTGACGACCTTCGCCGCGGTCAGCTTGCCCTTGGCGACGTGGTAGAGCAGGACCGAGCGGAGCTTCGCCTTGTCCTTGGCGAGCGCGTCGAGGGTTGCCTTCGGCACCTTCGAGAACGCCTTGTCGGTCGGCGCGAACACGGTGTACGGCCCCTTGCCCTTCAGCGTCTTGGCCAGGCCGGCCTTCTTGAGCAGCGCGGTGAGCGTGTCGAACTTCCCGGCCGCGACGGCGGTCTCGACGATGTCCTTCTTCGCGCTCGCAGCAACGGCGTTCCCGTCAGGACGGGCGCTCGCTGACGCTGGCCCGACCGCTGCGACCGCAACGGCCGTAACCGCGGCGAGGGTGGAGATGGTGCGCTTGGTCCTCATGTTCGTCTCTCCTGTCTGGATGGGCGGGCGGCGAGAGCAGCCCGCGGTGGTTGGAACGTGATTCGCGCCGGCGACCGCTGCTCGCCTAGCGGGGAGCAGCAGCGGCCGGGCGATGCGCGGCGGCGGACTGGCGCCGGGCCGAGCAGCGCGGCGATGCCATATACGGCGGCGAGCCCCACGAGCCCGTAGACGATCCGCGTCGCCGCGTTCGTGGTGCCGAAGTCCTCGCCGAACAGCCAGGCCACGAGGTCGAACTCGGCGATCGCGACCAGACCCCAGTTGAGGCCGCCGACGATGAGCAAGGAGGCGGCGAGCGCGTTCAGTCGCTTCCGCTGTACAGCTTCTGTTCTTGTTTTGTCCATGTCTGCACCGTAGCCGCCGGCACGGGTTCTGTCAAGGAGCTGTCTAACTGTTGTATAATTTCTGCATGACAAACGACGGCGCCCTTCGGATCGGCGAGCTGAGCAAGCGCGCAGGGGTCAGCCCCGAGCTGTTGCGGGCGTGGGAGCGCCGCTACGGGCTCGTTCGGCCCACGCGCTCAGCTGGCGGCCTGCGCCTCTACTCGCCCGCGGACGTCGAGCGGGTTCGTCTCATGCGACAGCACCTCGCCGAGGGACTGGCCGCCGCCGAGGCGGCGTCGCTCGCGTCGCGAGCCGTCGTCGGCGAAGCCGCGGACCCGGCCGCGCTGCATCCGGCGGTGGTGCGCGACGATCTCGCCGACGCGCTCGACCGGTTCGACGAGCCGCGGGCGCAGTCGATCCTCGACCGGCTGCTCGCCGTGGCGACCGTGGACACGCTGCTCAGGGACATCGTCCTGCCGTATCTGCACGAACTGGGAGAACGTTGGACGCGCGGTGACGCGTCGGTGGCCCAGGAGCACTTCGCCTCGAGCGTGCTGCGCGGGCGGCTGCTCGGCCTGGCCCGCGGGTGGGGGCAGGGACTGGGCCCGGCGGCGGTGCTCGCCTGCCTGCCGGGCGAGCAGCACGACCTCGGCTTGATCACGTTCGGGCTCGCGCTGCGCGCACGAGGATGGCGCATCGTCTATCTCGGCACCGACACCCCGATCGAGACGGTCGAGGAGGTAAGCCGCCGGCTCGATCCGAGCCTCGTGGTCCTGGTCGCCGTCAGCAGCGACCGCGTGCAGCCGGTCCTCGCGCAACTGCGTGCGCTCGCCGGCCGCCACCAGCTCGCGCTCGGCGGCGGCGCGGCCGCGAACGGCGCGCTGGAGCCCAGCGGCGTCCTCGAATTGACCGGTGACCCGATCGCCGAAGCCGCGCGCGTCACGACGCTCGTTCAGGAAGGCGCGCCGCGATGACGATCACGCCGGTACGGCGGTCCCACGCGCGCGTGTGTCTCACCGGCTGGCGCGGACGCGATCGTCGTCCCGTCTGATAGGGATCACGTTCGCGCCATCCGACGGGTCAGGCGAGGGCCACTGCGGATCGCCTTCCCGCTCCCCGGACTCGCCTCCAGGGCTGTCGGCGACCGCGGAGACCGTGCGCGGGGTCGGAGAGGGAGTCGAGATCGCCTGTCTCGTGCGCTGGATCGACGACGGATCGGCGATCGATTCACGAAGGCCTTCGCTAACCGCGGCAAGCTCTGCCTCGAAGTCCGTGATGGCCGCCAGGAGCGGCTCGGGGACCTGTGCGTCGTGACGGTCGAGTTCGTCCACGCGGTCACGGAGGGCCGTCAGGACGAGTTGGAGGCGGGCCTGCCGATGTATGAGCCGCGAGCGGAGAAGGGTGTCACGGAGCGTCAGTGTCGCGGGACTCGCGGAGGTGGTCATGAGGCCGCCTCCCGGCCGCGGACGGCACGCAGTGCGTGTCGCGCCCTGTCTGCGCGCCTCAGGAGGTCCGTTCGCGGTAGCTCTGGGGTGTCGACGCGGCGGCCTGATGACTCCATCGAGGCATCCGTGCCTCGACGAGCCACACGCTCGGTAGGACGTGCCGCTTCGGCGGGGTCGTCTCCGGCTTGGGTCGGTCGCGCTCTGGAGGGGACATGCAGTTCGGCGATCGGCATGTCGATGAGCATTAGCGGGACTCAAGCCCGCGATCCGCGAACGCTGTGGCGGGCGCTGAGACGCCACCACGTCCGTCGAGCGCCGACGGGGTCTCACGGGTGATGGGCGCGGCGGGTTTCGAACCTGCGACCTCTCGCGTGTGAAGCAACGCGGCGCCAGCAGGGTCGGCGGCTTCCTGCCTGGAAAAGGGCCTGGAATCCGGGGCTCCGTGCGCTTACCGGAGGATGGGCTCGATCAGGCCCCGTCGTGCCCCGTTTGGGCCCACAAATGGACCCACGGCGTTGCGGAGGCGGCACGAGGGCTCCGGTCAGCTGATACAGGATCGCGGTGCACCCTCCGGTGGGAGCTACTCGAAGCGGATCTCATCCGCGACAGTGCGGACGTTCTCCTCGTGGGAGGAGCTCGGCGGCCTCGCGACTCGCGTCGATCTGGGCCTTCGCATCATGCTGCGCCTGCGCCTCGTGGAGGCGCGCAACGACGAGGCGGAGCGTGCGCGCGTGGTAGTCGCGGACCTCCTCGATCGTCGTGCGGTCGAGTACCACGGTGTCGCCGCTGACGCTCGCCATCCCTGGTCTGTGCATCGTCGTGAACTCGGGCGGGTGATTCCAGACGTCCGGCAAGGCGGCGGCCCACTCGCGCGGAGGCCTGCGGCTCAGCTTGATCGGCACGCGGTAGAGGCCGCTGCCGCGGGTTCCATCGTTGCGCGGCGTGCTGACGTTCGGCGTCGCCGTCTCGGGCCTCAGGCGGCGGCGGGTGCGGGCTCGGGCCTTACGGGCCCAGGCCCGGACCGGCTACGCCGGCCCGGCATCACTCGCTCAAATGAACGACTGAGTGGCCCAGTTTTCAACCGGCGCGAATGTCTCAACGTTCAGCCGGTCTTGACAGAGACGCGTGCTTCCCAAAGGAGCAGCGGCGCTGCGTCAGTTGCCGGCGGCTGCGGCGCTGCTCCGTGTCGTCCATCTCAGCAGCCAGCGGACGCTCGAACCGGTGCGCCAAGACGGCTGCTTTGCCGAGAGCGGGGGCCTGGCCGTGCGCTTCTGCTCGTCGTCCGTTGCGGGCGTGAGCTCGGGGTCAGTGAAGCCGATGGCTGTATCGATCCCAGAAGGGTCTGCCGACCGTCGGCGCGGCGCCCCTTCGTCCTGGGGGCACGCGTCGACACGCTGAAGGTCGGCAGCCGAACGGCCACGGATACGTCCGTCGGACGATCATGAGCCGTTCCGCCGTGTTCACCGCGACGGTCAGGGGGTTTGGGAGTTGGGTGCCGCCGCTGCGGGCGGTTTTGTCATCGACGCCAGCTGGTCCGCCAGCACGTCGTCGGGGATGCGGATCATTCCCCGCGTCGGGCGATCGAGGTCGACGGTCACGAAGAGCAGGAACGCGACGACGATCGACGCAAGTGAGACGGCCAGCACGCCCCTGCCGACCATCACCAGATACGCGCCGAGCAGCCCAAGGGCGAGCGCCGAGCCGAGCACCTCGAGCACCAGGACCGCCATCGGAACCCGGTTATTGAGAGCGGCGACGCGTACGTTTTCCGCGTCGAGCATGTCGTTCAGCGTCTCGACGTAGAGGCGTGGCGCGCTGGCCGTCGGCGCCGTCGCCAGCGCTTCGCCCGCAAGGGCCCAGAGCTGGCGCTGCAGTCGCTCCTCGACTATCGCGGCTTGGTGCTCCTCTTCGCTTCCCGGGACCCGGTCTGAGAGGTGGACCGCGCTTCGCGTGTATCGGATCAGCAAGTCGAGCGAGCGGCTGCGGATCGGCTCCGCCAGAGTCTGGGCCCGCAGATACGTCGTACCGATCGCATTGGCCTCGCTGACGATGTTCGCGCGGCGAGCCTCGTAGCGCGAGACCGCCAGTGACAGCCCAAACGCGAGAATGAGCCCGACGAGGCCCAGCAGCGCTCCCTGCAGGATCCCGAACGGCTCCTTCAGGCTCCCCGACAGGTGGCGAACGCGGTGGCCAAGGAAGACTCCGACGCCCGTCGCTCCGAGGATCACGGCAAAGACCAGGAGGCCCAGCGCGAAGCTGGGGAGCCGAAAGAAGACGATCCCGCGGATACTAAGCCTTGCGAGGCCACCGCTCGGGACAACGCATCGACCGAGGAGGCCGCGACGGCGTGGCCGCGTTTGTCCGGAAACGGGCGCGGCGGGCAGGACGAGTCGACCGCTGCGGACGATGAGAAGTAGTGCACCGGCGCGATCCCCGCCCGCCTCGCTTCTGCATCCGCGTGAAGGGAGGTGTCCCAGGGAACGGCTGGCGAGACGCCCGCATGGGACTAGCAGCAGAAGCGCCACGCGGCCCGACCCGAGTCGATGCCGTGCATAGGCACCATGTTGGCGCGCGAGAGGTC
>CAWIEW010000006.1:0-253812 GCA_963835285.1 uncultured Solirubrobacteraceae bacterium
TCCGCGACCACTGGAGGCTAGAGGCTTGGCAGATCTACTTGACTCCATCCGCGCGCAGCTGCGGACACGGCTTGAATGGGCTGCGCCCGCTGGTCCGCGAACTACGAACGCCTTTACGAGGCCGAAGCGGCCCTCGCCGACGGATCTCCGACGCGCGAGAAACGCGCGCGCCAGCGCGAGCACCGTCGGCTCTCGAGCGCGTCAGGGCGGTGGCACGCGTGGCGCCGCCCGGCGTGACGAGTTCGCGCCGGCGCTCGAGCGTCGCCGGCCGAGCGCGAGGCCAACCGGCGAGAAGGTGCTAGCGCTCGTGCGTGAGCGACCGGGCATCACGAAAGCCGAGCTCAAGGACGCGGCGGGGCTCTCGAGCGCCGGCGTCGCTCAGAATCTGCGGCGGATGCTCGCCCGGGACGAGGTGCGCGAGGAAGCGTTGCCGAGCGGAGCGACCGGCTACCGGATCGCTGACCACCGAAGCCGCGCAGAGCGCCAGCCGCCGCGAGGGCGCCTCCGGCTCGTAAGCCCATCGGCAGCTCGGCGCCCCGCCCCGTACCGAAGACCTGCGCGCGATCGGGAGTCGCGGCGTGGCGAACCCGTGTGTCGGCACCGGCAGCGGTGTGCCCTTAGATACGACAGATAGTCACGCGCGGCAATGCGGCCTTGCCCGGGCGGCGACGCCACTGCTCCCTGCAGGCGAGGCTGTCGCGCTAAGGGCAGCACGGTCGATGGGCGCCGCCGCCGCCGCGCCGCCGCGGAGGTAGTCGTCGGCGGTGAAGTGCTGGTGCAGCTTGAGAGGTTGTGGGTGGTGGCCATCAGCCGCCATTCGGTCCTGGCGGCGGATCTGCCGCGTCTCGAAGCGGATGAAGCCGCGGTTGTGTTTGGTGTTGCCGAAGATCGGCTCGATCAGCTGCGCGCGTTGCTTGTAGAGCTCGCTGCCGCGCGGGGTCGCGAGGACGGAGCGCATGAAGTCATAGGCGCCGCCGCTCCAGCCGGGGCGTCTCGGTGTTCTTGCGTCGGCTCGAATCGGGCGGGATCAGGACCGGGATGCCCTGGCCGGTGATCTCGTTGATCTGTTCCAGGTGCCAGTAGCCGGCGTCGGCGACGACGACGTCGGCGGGCGGGTGACGCCGGCCGCGGCGAGCTCGGAGCGGGCGGCGGTCAACATCGGGCCAAGGTGTCCGAAGTCCGGTGAGGCGGTCATGACCTCGGCGGCAAGGATCAGATGCTGTTCGTTGCAGACGGCCTGGGCGTTGTAGCCCTGGATCCAGCCGCGCATGCCGTGCACGAGCTTTGAGTCGGGATCGGTGACGTTGACTTTGCCCTCGGGTGGTCGGCGGGCGGCGCGGGGATTGGGCGAGTCGTCCGAAGCGGCGACCGTCCTTCATCACGCCCGCGCTTGCGGTAGGCCTCGTATTGCTCGTTGGCGCCGCTGCTCGACGGCCAAGCTCTTCCTCGAGCCGGCGCTTGGCGTCAAGCCGCTGCGGCCGTGATCGCGGGATCGGCGCGGCCTGCCCGGCGCGCTGCTGATCAAGCCGCCGGCGGGCGGCGCGCAGCCAACCCTCGCGACCCTGCCGGCGAGCCAGCTCTCCGGCAGCTCGTCGCCGCGGAGTCCGCCAAGGCGCGGCCTCGGCGGCGTCGGTCGTGATCGCCTCCTCGATGATCGTGCGGGCGAGTTGCTCGTAGTCGACGCGCGATCGCGGCTGGCGTTGGGTTGACCTTGGTGCCGTCGATCGCGATCACGCCCACCGTCGCCAAGCCCGCGTCGGCGCACAGCACCAGCACCTCACCGAACAGCTCGCCCAGCGCCCTTCTCGTGGCGCTCGACGAAGCGCGCGATCGTGGCGTGATCGGGCTGCTGATGCGCGGCGATCACGCGGCAGGCGACGTCCTCGACGCAGGCCCGCTCGATCGCGCGCGACGACCGAAGCCGCGTGCCCAGCAATACAACAACAGCGCGATCATCATCGACGGTTCGTAGGCCGCTCGGCCGTGCCCGTCGTCGCGATAGGCCGCGTAGAACCCCCAGTCCATCACGCCAACGGCGTCAATCACGAACCACGCCAGATGATCCTCGGGCAGCCACTCGCGGACGTCCGGCGGCAACAAGAACGACTGCTCACGATCACACGCGATGAAGTTCTGCGCCATGCCCAATCGTCTTAAACGCGCCGGACGGCAGGGCCCTTTGCGCGACAGCCTCACGCGAAAGGAGCAGTGTGACGTGGCTGAAGGGGAGCCCCGTGGCGCTGCTGCTGGCGTGGGTCCGGGTGGGTTGTTGACGGCTGGCCCCGGGGCCGCAACACCCTCACGATCGCGGCTGCCAAGGAGCAGTGGGCGGGACGCAGCAGTTCTTCGTGGCCCCGCGTGCCCCGGGGCGCCGGCGGTCGCCGGCGCGCCGGGGGCGGGGGTGTTACTTCTTTGCCAGAGACCAGACTGGGAAGACCACTCGGCTGTAGGAGATCTCGCAGAGCTCCGCCAGCGCCATGTAGAAGATGCACGCCGTCGCGGCCAGGCCGACATAGCCGCCCCAGTGGATCAGCGTGGTGTGTGCCCCGTAGTGCCCATCGGCGAGGAGGAAGACCGCCACCGTGATGAGCGTTAGCGTCGCGACGACGACAACGTTCGTGCGGAATGACGCGGCCAGCATCACGACGAGGAAGATGCCGAAGGCGTAGAGGAACAAGCCGATTGCCTGCCCCGCGTGCAGCGGCGGAACTTCCTTCAGGAACCACTGGGCAATCGCGAATAGCGACAGCCAGAAGGCGGCGAAGCCGGCGAACAGCACACCCGAGAAGGTGTTGCCGGTGCGCAGCTGAATGACCCCGGCGATCAGCGCCGTAATGCCGCCGCACATCAACGCGACGCCGGACACCACGGGCGTCACGCCCACGGCGACCGCTTGCGCGTTGATCATGCTCAGCATGAACGTCGGGACGCCGAACGCCAGGAGCGCCAGCGGCGCCGAGTTGCCCCAACCGACCAAGCTGCCGGTCGGCGGGCTCTCGACCTCGGGAGTCGCTACGCGTGGGGGCGAGCCGTTGCGTGCAACGGTCGGACCCGGCGGTGCAGAGATGGTTGCCATGATGCAATCCCTCCTCTGTGTGCGTCAAGAACTTCAACGCACCGTCTTGTGACATGCATCGCGCCGAGCGCTCCCACAACGCCTCACCGTCGAGCACGCCCATGGCGCGCCGTGACGATGCCTGGCACCTACTCGATAGTCCCCGGCCATACGGAGAGGTTCCTACGATCCTCCGTCTGCGCGTCGTGACGCATCGGGTGTAAGTACCTCTTCTCTATGCGGAAACCCGCAACCGCCGCCTAACGAGAGAAAGGGTGCTCGCTCGACTCCGGCGAACGCCGACTGACGAGTTGGACGAATCTCGACAGCGCCGCCTGAGCAGCAAGCCGTACGGCGTCCGCTGTCGCGTTGAGGCACACGCGATACCCGTAGCGCATCGACCTTGCCCGCTGCTCGGTCTCGCAAGCGATAGTGCCGGCGAGGACCGGGTCGACGCGCTTCGTCTGAGCCGATAGTCGGGCTCGGATCCGCGAGCCCGAGGAAGGACCATGTCCGAGCGCCTGCTCGATGCCGCCGGTCGTCGGCGCTCGCCCGCTACGCTGCCGGGCTTCCACGCCGGTCGCCCACCGCGTAACAAGGGGATGCGCTACCCGGCCGATCCGCCCCCCGTCGAGGAGATCGTCGCCGTGATGCGCGCCGCCGGCGACGCACCCACGGACTGCGCCTGCGCGGCCTGATCGTCGTGCTGTGGCGCGCCGGGCTTCGGATCAGGAGGCGCTCGCGCTCGCCGAGGCCGATCTCGATCCCCGGCGCGGCTCGGTGCTCGTGCGTCACGGCAAGGGCGGCCGGCGCCGCGAGGTCGGCATGGACGACTGGGGCTGGGAGCAGCTCGAGCCGTGGCTTGAGCTGCGGCGCGAGCTCCCGGTCGGGCCGCTGTTTTGCGTGATCACCGGCCCGACCGCGCGGCCGGCACTGGTCGGCGCCGCGGCTCGCGCGGAGCTGCGGCGCACCGCCGCCGCGGCCGGCGTCCGGCGCCGCTTTGCCCCGCACCAGCTCCGTCACGCCCACGCGGTCGAGATGGCCCGCGAAGGCGTGCCGCTCAACGTGATCCAGCGCCAGCTCGGGCACAGCAACCTCGGCATCACCTCGGTCTACCTGCAGGGGATCGACAACGCCGAGATCATCGAGACCGTGCACGCCCGGCGGGCGCCGATGGTCCCCGTCCGCGCCACGCTGGGGCTCTGATCTACCCGGGCGGCGCTGCTGATCGCGCATTGCGATAGCGCGGCTCGCCCTCGGCGGTGCCCGAACCCCACTGCTCAGATTCGTCCATAGCGCTAGCGGCAAGCCGCTCGTATCGCCGCGGCGTTTGCCTCCCGAGCGGCCACAGGACCCGGCGTGATCATCGTGACGCTGAGACCGTTGGCCGACAGGACCCCCGTGAGCTTGGCGGCGGGATCGCCGCGCCGGAGTTGGCGCGGCGATTCCGCGTTCGTGGATCAGTGGATGGTGAACGCCGCTGACGCGGCGACGTTGTAGGCGTCGTGACGTTGTTGTTCAATTGGACGGTGTAGCTACCCAGCTCGACAGTCGGTGGTCCGGACGCGTCGATGTCTTCCTGCGTCTCGGCCAGCGTTGAGACCGGGAATTCGACGTGAACGACCTTGGCCTGGCCGGCGTCGAGCGTGACCCGCGCGAATCCGACCAACCGCTGCGGAGGCACGATCATCTGTGACCGGCTGGGCCACGTAGACGGGAACGATGTCGGTCCCGCTACGTGTTCCGGTGTTGGTAACCGTAAACGTCGCCCTGGCCGTGCCGTGGCGAGAGACACTCGGTGTCACCGAGAGGCCGCTCGTCGTGAACGTGGTGTAGGACAAGCCGAACCCGAACGGGTAGAGCGGGTTGTAGGCGTGCCCCTGCCCGGATCCCGTGCCCGGCAGCTGGTCGAAGAACTTCGGCTGGTCACCCAGCGGTGAGAATGCGGAGCCGTCGAAGTCCCCGCCCGGCGCAGCGGCGTCGGACGGCCAGCTGATCGGCAGCTTGCCGCTCGGGTTGATCTTGCCGAAGATCGCGTCGGCGACTGCCTGCCCGGCCTCCGTGCTGCCTTGGTAGGCCATCAGAATCGCGTTCGCGTTCTCGGCATCCGCCCCCAGGCCGACCGGACGTCCGGCGATGACGACGACGATCACCGGCTTGCCGGTGGCCTTGAGCGCCGTGATCAACGCCTTCTGGTCAGGCGGCAACTGCGGCGCCGGGTTGTCGCCCAGCCCTTCGGCGTACGCCTTCTCACCGACCGCCACGACGTAGGCGTCGGCGGGGGTGTGCGCGGCGGTGTTGCCGTCCGGCACGAACACGGCGTTGCTGTCGTTGTTGAGAATCCCCTTCTGCACCGTGGAGCCGGGCGGGATCTGGTCAGGCGGGCCCATGCAGCAGACGTGACCGGCACCGAAGACACCCTGCCAGCTGACGCTCCACCCGCCGAGCTGGTTCGTCATCGAGTCGGCGCTCGGGCCGGTGACGACGACCTGGGCCGACGTCGAGAGCGGCAGCGCGTTGTTCTGGTTGCGCAGCAGGGTGATCGAGTCCTGCGCCGCCTTGAGTGTCCCGTTCCGCCCAGCGGTGACCGCTGCGTTGGCGGCGTTGGCGTCGACGCACGGCTTGCTCGGGTCGCGGACGCAGGCCTGGTCGAACAGACCGAGCTCGAACTTCAGCGTGAGGATCCGGCGCACCGCCTCATCGATCCGTGCCTTCGAGATCAGATGTGAGTTCACGGCCTCAAGGGTCGCGGTCTGCCATTGATCCGGGCTGACCACGTACATGGCCATGTCGACACCGGCGTTCACGGCCTTGGCGATCGCCTCGGCCGGGTTGGCCGCGACGTGGTAGGCAGTCTGCAATGCCTGCACGTCCTGGTAGTCGCTGATCACGACGCCCCGGAAGTGCATCTGGTGGCGCAGGATGTGGGTCAGTAGGTAGTGCGACCCGGTGGCCGGAACGCCGTTGATCGAGCCGGAGTCCGCCATGACCGTCTCAGCTCCGGCGTCGATGCCGCCGGTGTAGGACGGAAGGATCACGCTCTGCAGGTAGTTCAGGGGCAGCAGTGCCTCGTTGCGGTCGTGGCCGTTGATCGACTGCGAGTAGCCGGCGAAGTGCTTGACCGTTGCCGCCACGCCCAGCGAACCGGCCGGACCGGGCGCCTGCATGCCTCGGATGTTCGCGCCGCCCATGGCCGCCGCCAGCACCGGCTGTTCGGCCCAGGTCTCGTATGTACGTCCCCACCTGTTGTCACGGGCCAGATCCTGGACTGGGGCGAAGACCCAGTTCCAGCCGGTCGCGCGGACCGCGTCAGCGGTCGCGGCTCCGCCCGCGCGAGCCGCCGATGGATGCCAGGTGGCGCCCATGCCGATCGACTGGGGGTAGAGCGGCGCCTGCCAGGGATGGCCGAAGCCGTGCACTGCGTCGACCCCGAAGATCAACGGAATGTGCAGCCGCGACTTCTGGATCGCGTACTGCTGGATCATGTTGTACTCGTTGGCCCAGTCGTAGCCGGTGTTACCGGTGCCGCCCTGCCCGGTGGTATCCGGCGGGTTGTCGGTACCGCCTGCGAGCAGAGAGCCCGTGTGGTTGTCGACCAGCCACGTCTTCAGGCAGCTCTGGTTCAGCTGGGCCCACCCCTGGCTGCCGCATGCGTTGGACGGACCGGTCACGTTGTCGACGAGCTGCTGGTCCATCTGGCCGACCTTCTCGGGCAAGGTCATCGCACCCAGCAGGGCGTTCACTCGGGCCTGAATCGGCTTGTGGGGATCGAGCCACGGAGCGTTGTTGCCCGGGTGTGCGGAAGCGGCGACGCCCTGGCCCATGAGGACAGCCAGCGCTGCCGTCACCAGGGCGCCGACAGCGACGACGAACATCGCCTTCCTTCCCCAGCGCAGACGGCCTCTGGCCTGCGGACTCGACATGACTCGACCTCCTTGGGTTGGGGTTGACCGTGGTCGGTGCCCTCCCTGGCCGACGAGGCTTGGGGCTGTCGTGGACCCTCATCCGGACGCTGGCGGCGCGTGCGCGGTCGCCGATGAGGGAGTCGACGTCGCGTCAATCACGAGCGCGAGAGCCACCGCAAGCGCAATCGCGGAGCGGTGCGCGCCCTCATCTCGTCGAGCTCTTCTGTGACGGGACCTCCGAAGCCGCCGACGTCAGGAACACTCGTCCGTTCACGACCGCAAGTCAAGGCAGTCGATCCCTCGAGCCCTGCTCGGACGCGTGCTCCGAACGCCTATCCGGGTCGTTATCCATTCGGAGCGGTCGCCCGGGCGCGCAGCCGGCCTCCGTCTTCGCCTTTAGCAGCAGCAAGCCGCCGTGGGGCGACTGCTGGTTTCCATGGTGGCTGTCGCACAAAGTCGGGATCCGTCCGGGCGGGTTTAAGACGATTCCCGGGATGCCGCAGAACTTCCTCGCGTGTGATCGCGAGCAGGAGTTGTTGTTGCCGCCGAGCCTGCGCGAGTGGCTGGCCGAGGATCACTTCGCGTGGTTTGTGATCGACGCGGTCGGCGAGCTCGATCTGGCCGCGTTCTTTGCCGCCTATCGCGCTGACGGGCATGGTCGCGCGGCGCACGATCCGGCGATGATGGTGGCGTTGATCGTGTACGCGTACGCGATCGGGGAGCGCTCGTCGCGGCGGATCGAGCGGCGCTGCCGCGAGGACGTCGCGTTCCGGGTGATCACCGCCAACCAGGCGCCCGATCACGCGACGATCGCGCGCTTCCGGGTCCGCCACGAGCGGGCGTTGGGCGAGCTGTTCGGCCAGGTGCTGGGATTGTGCGCGCAGGCGGGGATGGTGCGCGTCGGGGTCGTCGCGGTCGACGGGACGAAGGTGCCATGCCAACGCGTCTGAGCGGGCGACCCGCGACTACGAGCAGATCGCGCGCGAGATCCTCGAAGAGGCCGCCGAGATCGACGCGGTCGAGGACGAGCAGTTCGGCGAGCGCCGCGGCGATGAGCTGCCGCCGGCGCTCTCGACGCGTGAGGGCCGCCAGCGGTGGCTGCGCGACGCCCGCCGGCGGCTGGATCAGCGGCGCGCCGAGGAGGCCCGGCCGATCCCACGTTCGCGCGCGAAGCGGCTGCTGGAAGCGCGTCGTCGGCTGGAGGAGGAGCTTGAGGTCGAGCGGCGCGCGAACGCCGAATACGAGGCCTACCGCGCGCGCGGGGTGATGAAGAACGGCCGTCGCTTCGGGAGTCCGCCCAAGCCCTATCGGCCGCCCGAGCGACCAGCCGGCAAGATCAACCTCACCGATCTCGACTCACGCAACGTCAAGACGCTGCGCGGCTGGGTGCAGGGCTACAACGCCCAGGCCGTCTGCACCGAGGACCAGATCGTGATCGCCGCGGACGTGACATCTCCTCGGCCGGACTTCGGGCAGCTCGAACCGATGGTCCAGGCCACCGAGGCGCGAGCTCGCGGCGGCCGGGGTGACCGACACGCCCGAGATCGTGTTGGCCGACGCCGGCTACTGGCACACCGAACAGATCGAGCGGCTGACGGGCCGCGGGCTGGCCGTGTTGATCCCGCCCGATGCCGGCAAGCGCAAGGGCTCCCGTCCTGGCTGGGACGGCGGCCTCTACGCCTTCATGCGCCGCGTGCTCGCGACCGATCGCGGCGGCGAGCTCTACCGGCGACGGAACGTGATGATCGAGCCGGTCTTCGGCCACACCAAGTTCAACCGGCGCATCGAGCGCTTCCAACGCCGCGGCAGAGCCGCCGCCCGCTCGGAATGGCGGCTGATCACCGCGACCCACAACCTGCTCAAGCTCCACACGCACACGCTCGCCGCGCCCGCCGCCTGAACGGGCGGAGCGGGCATCAGCCGCCTCCGTCATCACCCGCTCGACCATGCCGTTCGCTTCCTCGGCGGGGCGAGCCCGCGGACCTTTGCGCGACAGCCACCATGCAGCTCGACAGTCTCGTCGTCGAGTGGCGCGGTCGGTCGCACGCTGCTCCTATCGCGTGAACGCAGCAGTCGGAATCCCGGAGCGCCCTGCGTGGCTGGACAGTGAGCCCGGCGGGCGGAGCAGCGAATTGTTGAGTCAGAGCCCGGAATGACCACGCTGGCGGATGCCGATGGATGCCGGCCCGGGCTCGGTACTCCGATTCGCGACTCTCTCGGTAGCCCGTAGCTCAGCCGACCGATGCTATGCCGCCCTTACAGGAACCATCGAGGAGCGGCGGCCGGGCAACCGGGAAGTGTGGAAGACGGGCCGTGGCGTGGCCTCCCGGAGCGCTCAACGGCGAGCCTGCGAGCTGTGCTCCGGGAGGGCATGCCGCGGACCGGCAAGGACCACGCCGGAGAACGAAAGCTCAGACCAGGCCAAGGACGAGCAGCACTATGCCGGCGACGCCGAACACACCGGCGATCGACATGGCGATAGCGACCGTGGAACCGGCCGACTTGCGCAGCTCCTGCTCGGTCTTGGTCGAGATCAGGAAGCGGCCCTCTTCCGGCCGCCCCATCAGAAGCGTCCCGGACCGGTCGTTCGCCTCGGCGAGCACGTAGGGCTGCTGACCGACCGGGATGCCCCCACTCCTGGTGCTGGATGCCGCCCCGGACGCCCGCGTTGGCGAACTGCTCGGCGATGTTGGCCCACTTGCTGTCGCCGAGCTCGATGTTCGACGCGGGTGAGCGTCTCCGTCAGCGTCATGGCCCGCAGCGACTTCCGCTGCGAGCGGGCGTAGAAGAACGCCACCGCCGCCACCACAAGGGCGATGATCCCGCCGATCACCATTGCTCGGAAATCTAGCGCGCTTCGAGCTCACTGGTGAGCCGTTCGCCCACCCGCCGCGCCACGCCCGGCGCGGCCACCACGATCAGGCCGCCGACCACCAGCCAGGCGAGCACGTACCACGGGAAGTGGCTGTACGGCGCCACCGCCCCGTGGACGTTCTTGTAGATCGTGAAGCACAGGAACGCGATGCCGACGACCGGGAACACGATCTGCCAGATCGGCTTCTTCACCGCGCCGAAGAACAGGTGCTTGATCCCGCCGAGGTTGGTCGCGATGTAGGCGACCATCAGCGAGAGCACCCCGATCGTGCCGGGATAGAAGAACGCGTTGACGGCGTTGGTGCCGGCGATCCGCTGGCCGATCAGCCCGACGAAGCCGACCGCCATCACCACCACCAGCGCGCCGACCGGGGCGCCCGAGCGCGTCGAGATGCGCGCCAGCGGGCTCGACTGCAGGCTGTCGCGCGACAGCGCGTAGAGCACGCGTGAGCCGGCGGTGGCGGTGCCGAGCGCACTGGCGAACGCGCTGATCGTCGCGCCGAGGTTGATCGCGTCCTCCAGCCCGGCGCCGACGTAGGCCTTCGACAGGTCGCCGAGCGGCGAGCTCGAGCCGGCGAACGCCGCCACGCCCGCCTCGTTGGTGCCGAAGCCGAGCGTCTGGGCGAGGATCACGAAGAAGTAGAAGATGCCCATCGACAGCGGGGCGAGGAACACCGCGCGCGGGATGTTGCGGCGCGGCTCGTCGGTCTCCTCGCCGAGCGCGGCGGCGCCCTCGAAGCCGGCGAACGACAGGAAGCCGAACACGGCGGCGGTCGCGACCGCGTCCAGCGATGTCCCGCTCGGCAGCTTGAACGCGTCGGCGAACGACGACTCGTGCCCCGACGGCGCCGACCCGCCGATCAGCTTCGCGAAGATCACGACGACGAGGATCACGATCAGCGTGACCGAGATCCCCTCCATCGTCAGCAGCGACCGCGTCGCCACGCGGATGTCGCCGCCCGCGATCAACGAGATCAGCGCCGCGGAGACCAGCGCGATCCAGATCCAGTCGGCGTTGTCGGCGATCCCGGTGGAGGCCAGGAACGAGGAGAAGAACAAGCCGACCTCGGCGCTCGAGGCGACCGTGAAGCACAAGTAGGTGCCGAGCAGCGCCCAGCCGGCGAGGAAGCCGGCCCGCGCGCCCAAGGTGAAGCCGGTGAGCGCGTACACCGAGCCCGCGTGGCTGACCTCGCGCGTGAGCATCGCGAAGGCGTACGAGACGAACAGCACGCCGACGAGCGCGAACAGGAACGCCAGCGGCACCGCACGGCCGATCAGGCCCGCGATCCCGACGCCGTTGAGCGCCATCGCCGCCGTCGGCGCCATGATCGCGATCGACAGCGCGATCGCCTCCCAGAAGTGCAGCTCACGGCGCAGGGTCGACGGCTCGCTCATGCAGCTCCCTCGAACAGGTGGTCGGGAACGAAGCAGCCGACGACCCAGTTCGGCACGTCGACGACCTCATGGATGCGCAGGTCGCAGGCGACCGACGCGAGCGCGTAGGCCTCCTGGACCGACCCGCCGCGGCGCTCGACGATGTGGGCGATGGCGGCGCGCGTGGCGTCCTTCGTCGCCTCCATCAGGTCCGGCCCCACGCCGGTGCAGACGTGGTAGCCGCCGGCCTCGGTGCGCGCGAGCTCACCGGGCGCGACGACGTACTGCGGGTGCGGCGATCGTCACGTCGCGGCGTACGTCGAGGCGCACCGCGATGTTCATCGGGGCCTCGACGGCGGTGCCGCACACCTCCCCGTCCCCCATCGCGGCGTGCGTGTCGCCGACCGAGAACAGCGCGCCCTCGACCCCGACGGGCAGCAGGAGCCGCGTGCCGACGCGCAGGTGCTTGATGTCCAGGTTCCCGCCCCACCGCGTCGGCGGGACGATCGAGTGCTCGCCCGGCTCGGCGGGGGCGACGCCGATCGTGCCCGGGAACGGCTCGAACGGGAGCACGACGTCGTCCAGGAACGCGACCCGGCCGCCCTCGATCGACGAGATCCGCAGCCACGGGTCCGGGAACTCGTCGGCCAGCAGGCCGAAGCCGGGGATGATCGCCGTCCAGCCCCAGTCGCGCGGCTGCAGCGCCAGGATCTCGACCTCCAGGACGTCGCCCGGAGCGGCGCCCTTGACGAACACCGGGCCGGTCACGGGGTTCACCTTCGAGAAGTCGAGCGCGGCGACGGCGTCGACGTTCGAGTCCTTGTCGAGCTGCCCGCCGGACGCGTCGGTGACCTCGAGCTCGACCGTCGTGCCGGGGTCGACTTCGAGGAGCGGGGGGATCGAGTGGTCCCAGACGGTGTGGGTCTCGTGCAGCGTCCCCATCCGTGTTGGCACACTAGCGCTTGACCCGGCGGCGGTTCGCGCCGATACCACGAAGGTGAAGACTGCTCACCCGATCGTGCGCGCCTGGGTCGCCCTGCTGGGCCTCGGCCTGCTCGTGCAACTCGTCGCCACGCTCGGCCCGTGGCCGTCGACGCTGCTCGACAGCCGGCCGATGGACACGATCTACAACGGCGTGCTGGTCGGTGCCGCCGTGCTGTGCGCGATGCGCGCGGTCGCCAAGCGCGAGGAGCAGGTCGCCTGGGCGCTGATCGCGGTCGGGCTCACGCTCTACGCGGGCGGCAACGTCTACTGGTCGTGGGTGCTCGCCGACCTCGACGAGGCGCCGTTCCCGTCGGTTGCCGACGGCCTGTGGCTGAGCTTCTATCCGTTCGCGTACGTGGCGATCGTGCTGCTCGCACGCGCCCGGATGCCCCGGCTCGGCGTCCGCCTGTGGCTCGACGGCCTGATCGCGGCGCTGACCGTCGCCGCCCTCAGCGCGGCGATCGTGTTCAAGGCCGTGCGGGCGTCGACCGGCGGCGACGCCGCGGCGATCTGGACCAACCTCGCCTACCCGATCGCCGACATGGTCCTGATGGGTCTCGTCGTCGGCGTGATGGCGGCCGGCCGCCGGCGCCTCGACCGCACCTGGCTGGCGCTCGGACTCGGCTTCGGCGTGTTCGCCGTCTGCGACAGCATCTACCTCTACCAGGTCGCCAAGGGCACGTACGCGACCGGCGGCGTGCTCGATCTCGGCTGGATCGCCGGCGCCGTGATCATCAGCCTCGCCGCCTGGCAGCCGGCGCGCCGCGAGACCGGCCCGTCGGACGAGGTGCCGAGCATCGTGCTCCCGGTGGTGCTGTCGCTCGGCAGCCTCGCGCTGCTCGTGCAGGACCACGGCTCCTCGACCGAGACGCTGGCCGTCGGGCTCGCCGCCGCCTCGATGATCGCGGTCATCTGCCGGCTCGCCGTCACCCATCACCAGAGCCGCGAGAACCTCGTCGTCTCCCGCCGGCAGGCGCGCACCGACGCGCTCACCGGGCTCGGCAACCGCCTCAAGCTGCTGCGCGACCTCGAGCTGCTGCGCTCGGAGGAGCACGCGGAGCCGCACCTGCTGCTGTTGTTCGACCTCGACGGCTTCAAGACCTACAACGACAGCTACGGCCACCCGGCCGGCGACGCGCTGCTGCGCCAGCTCGGCACCCAGCTCGCCGCCACGGTGGGCGCCGAGGCCGACGCGTACCGGATCGGCGGCGACGAGTTCTGCGTGCTCGCCCCGTGGGACGAGGACCGCGCCCCGGATCCCCTGATCGAGCGCGCGCGCATCGCGCTGTCGACCCACGGCGAGGGGTTCAAGGTCGGGGCCTCGTGCGGCTTCGCGCGCATCCCCGCCGAAGGGATCGAGTCCTCCGAGGCGCTGCGCGTCGCCGACCGGCGGCTGTACGCGGAGAAGAACAGCGGCCGGGTCTCGGCGCTCGCCCAGAGCAAGAGCGTGTTGCTGCGCGCGGTCGGCGAGTGGGATGCCGAGCTGAGCGCCCACGGCGAGGCCGTCGCGCGGCTGGCCGCCGCCACGGCGCGCGAGCTCGGGCTCGACGACGAGGCGGTCGAGCGCATCGCCACCGCCGCCGAGCTGCACGACATCGGCAAGATCGCGATCCCCCGCCAGATCCTCCAGAAGACCGAGCCACTCGACGCCGACGAGTGGGAGTTCCTGCGCCGCCACACGCTGATCGGCGAGCGCATCGTCGCCGGAGCGCCCGCCCTCGGCGGCGTCGCGAAGATGATCCGCTCCAGCCACGAGCGCTGGGACGGCCGCGGCTACCCGGACGCGCTGGCCGGCGACGGCATCCCGCTCGGCGCCCAGATCGTGTTCGTCTCCGACGCGTTCTCGGCGATGACGTCCGAGCGCCCGTACGCGCAGGCGGTGCCGGAGGCCGAGGCGCTCGCCGAGCTGCGCCGCCACGCCGGCTCGCAGTTCTCCCCCGCGGTGGTTGACGCGTTCCTACGCGCCGTAGCGCAGGAACAGGTAGCCGCCGGACTCGTGCAGGGATAGGAGCCGCAGGTCGGCCGGCGGGTCGAGCGCCGCCCCGGTGACGATCGTCTTCGGGCCCGCGCCGCCCGCGAGCATCGGCGCGATCACGAGGTGCAGCTCGTCGACCAGGCCGGCGTGCAGGAGGTCTCCCAGCAGCTGCGGGCCGCCCTCGCACAGGACCGAGCGCAGGCCGAGCTCGCTGCGCAGCCGCCGCACGCCGGCGGCCAGGTCGTCGCGAAGGTATTCGACCTGGGCCGCGCACGGCTCGAGCGCCGCGTCGGGCGAAGGCGTCAGCACGACCACGCGGTTGTCCGGCGCCGACAGCAGCCCGACGGTCGGCGGCACCTGCACCGAACGGCTGACGAGGACGGCGGCCGGCTCCATCGGGCCGTAGCTCTCCACCCGCACGGTCTCGGCGCCCACCATCACCGCGTCCACGCGCGTGCGCAGGGCGTGGAACAGCTCGTAGTCGGCGCGGTTGGCGATCGGGCCGGTGCGGCCGGCGATCGTGGCGCGGCCATCCGCGGTGGCGATCATGTTCACGAGCAGGAACGGGCGGTCGTCCGGCGCGCCGCCCGGAACCTCGGCGGCGAGCTCGGTGGCGGTGAGGCCCTCGGCGGGGTCGGGCAACAGGCGCCGGAAGCGCTCCATCACGCCTCGTGCCCGGGGTCGATCCGCCTGGCGCGGTGGAACGTGAACTCGCGCTCGCCCGAGCCGTGCCGGGCGGCGATCGGCTCGAGCAGGAACGCGTCGTGGTCGCCGGCATCGTGGCGCCAGAGCACGCGACCGACGAACCAGTTCGCGCAGTCGTCGAGGATCGGGACGCCCTCGGGCCCGGCGTGCCACTCGCAGCGGGCGAACTTGTCGACCTCGTCGGCCGTCTCGCCGCCGAACAGCTCGGCGAGCTTCGCGGCGTGCTCGGGCACCGCATGCACGCCGAAGATCTCGCTGTCGCCGCCGCGCCGGAACGTGCGGTTCTTGTGTGACAGGCCGACCAGAAAGCGCGGCGGGTCGATGCTCATCTGTGTCGCAAAGCCGACCAGGCACCCGAGCGGCTCGTCGCCCGCGCGCGCCGTGACGATGAACATCGGGTACTCGAGGTCGCCGACAAGCGCGTCGAATTCACTCGACATACTGCGGCTCCTACCCGGCGATGACGACTCCAAAGGCCCTCTTCTTCGACGTCTTCGGCACCTGCGTGGACTGGCGCACGAGCGTGATCCGCGCCGGCGAGCCGCTCGGGCTGCCCGCCGCCTACGCCGACGACTGGCGCGCGCGCTACCAGCCGCAGATGGAGACCGTGCGCAGCGGCCACCGGCCGTGGACGGTCCTCGACCTCCTGCACCGCGAGTCGCTCGACGACGTGCTCGCCGCGCACGGAGTCGACCTGCCGGCCGCGCAGCGCGACGAGCTGAACCTCGTCTGGCACCGGCTCGACCCGTGGCCCGACACGGTGCCCGGCCTCTCGCGGCTCAAGGAGCGGTTCGTGATCGCTCCCGTGTCCAACGGCAACATCGCCCTGCTCGTCGACATGGCCAAGCACGCGGGGCTGCCGTGGGACGTGATCCTGGGCGCCGAGCTCGCGCGCGCGTACAAGCCGCAGCCGGAGGTGTATCTGCGCAGCGTCGAGGCGCTCGGGCTGCAGCCGCGCGAGGTGATGATGGTGGCCGCGCACAACGGCGATCTCGTGGCCGCGGGCGGCCTCGGGCTGATGACCGCGTTCGTGGCGCGACCGACCGAGCACGGCCCGGATCAGACCTCGGATCTGGAGCCCGAGCAGGACTACGACGTCGTCGCCGAGGACCTCGTCGCGCTCGCCCGCGTGTTGGCCTGAGCAACTCCACGGCTCCGGTCGTGTTGAGTTCGGGTGGAAAACCGTTCACTGGAGGGGTGAAGGCATGGGAAGCATCCGAAGACGCGGCGTGCCGATTGCGGCCGTCGTGGCAGGGGCGCTGGTGCTGCCGGCAGGCGCTCTGGGCGCCGTAGCGAAGCCGGGTGTGACGACCGGCGGCGTCACCAAGATCGCGCCGACCACGGCGACGTTGCACGGCAAGGTCGATCCCAACGGCGCCGAGACCACGTACTTCTTCCAGGTCGGGCCGACCAGGCTGTACGGCGGCGTGACCACGACGGCGAGCGCCGGTGACGGCGGGAGCGCGAAGTCGATCAAGTCCGGCGCCTCCGGCTTCGCGCCCAACACGACCTACCACTACCGGCTCATCGCCCATAACCGCAAGGGCTACACGTTCGGTAAGGACCGGACGTTCAAGACCAAGAAGCAGCCGCTGGCGCTGTCGCTCGCGGCGACGCCGAACCCGGTGCGCTCCGGACACGCCACGAACCTCTCCGGCGTCCTGTCCGGCACCGGCCACGCCAACCGGCAGATCAAGCTCGAGAAGAGCGCGTGGCCGTTCACCGCCTGGGTCCAGGACGGCAATCCGCAGGTCACCGGCGCGAGCGGCGCGTTCTCGTTCCCGATCCTCTCGGTGCCCTCGAACACGCAGTACCGCGTGTCGCTGGTGGCGAACCCGGCGACCATGAGCGCGATGCTCCTCGTCGGCACGACCGTGAAGGTCACACGCCACGCCAAGGTGTTCCCCGGCAGGAAGCGGGGTCGGATCCACTTCTGGGGTCGCCTCACGCCCGCCGCGGACGCCGCGATCATCCAGATCCAGAAGCTGCGGAGCGGTACTTGGATCACGATCCGCCAGACGACCGCGAAGGCCAGCGGCAAGGGCTTCTCGCGGTATTCGACGCGCGTGCGGCAGAAGCACGGTGGCCGCTACCGCGTCGTCGCCATTGACACCAGCGGCGTGCATTCGGTGAGCTCGAGCCGCAGCATCCGCCGCCACCACCTGCGCGGCTAGCGGTCCTCGGTTGCGCCTCCGGGCTTTGGGTCCGGAGGCGCTATGTTAAGTGTGGGTCGGGGATGCCGGGTCGTGCCTGCCGTCGAGGCACCTGCTGTGATGGTGCCGGAGGCGCGGCGGCCGTGACGATTCGATCGGATCGCCGCGACGGCTTCCTCGACCGGCACGTCGCCGGAGATGAGATCGAGCGTCTTGCCGATGGTGTTCTCCGCGCGCAGGACGGCGGCCAGCACCGCGGCGACGTCCTCGCGCGGGATCTCGCCGCGCTCGCCGTTCTCCGTGAGCGCCACGGCGCCGGTTCCGGCGCCGGTCGTGAGGCGCCCGGGGCGGACGATCGTGTAGTCGAGGCCGCTGGCGCGCAGGTCGTCATCGGCCTTGCCCTTGGCGCGCAGGTAGACGGCGAACGTGTCGTCGCCGGGCGCGTTCGCGTCCGCGCCCATGCTCCCGACCATCACGTAGCGCGCGGCTCCGTTGGCCTTGGCGGCGTCGATCAGCTTCACGGCCCCGCCGTAGTCCATCGTCCACTTGCGCTCGGGCCCGCTGCCCGGGCCGGCGCCGGCCGCGAACACGACCGCCTCGGCGTCACCGACCGCGGCGGCGACCTCCTCGTCGGCGGCGTGCTCGAGGTCGCAGACGACGGGCTCCGCCCCCGTCGCCTCGATGTCGGCGGCGTGGGCGGGATTGCGGATGAGCGAGCGGACCTCGTCGCCGCGCTCGCTGAGCAGGCGGGCGAGCGCCAGGGCGATCTGGCCGTGACCTCCGGCGATGGCGATGCGCATCGCCAAAGCGTAGTCAGCGCTCGTCGACCGGCTCGATGCCGCGCTTCGTCCACCACTCGCGGCCGTACGAGATCGTCAGCTCCTCGCCCGGTGCGATCGCGCGAGCCGCAAAGAACGTCACCACGCCGGCGGCGTCCTGCTCGTACTCGACGTTGGGATCGTCCGAGTGGTTGTAGAGCATCCCGTAGCCGAGGACGAGCACGACGGCGTTGCGACTGCGCTCGGAGTCGAACACGTAGTCCGCGAGGACGCCCTTGACCTCGGCGCGCGGGACCTCGACCGTCGGGCAGACCTCGATCTCATCGTCGGCCGCGAACGCACGCGCCGCGAACACGCCTCGCCCCCGAAGGCCGTCGCGTACCTCGAGTCCCGAATGGGCGAAGACTCGCGTGTCCATCCCCCGCAATCGTCGCATTCACGTCCTGGCGAGCCAGCGCCGCACCTCGTCGACCGTCCGCAGCCGCACCACCGGATACCCGGCCAGCTCGACCGGGAACCGGCGCCGGCGGTCGAAATGCATGCGGATCGCGTAGCCGAACAGCGACTCGCGGCCGCCGAACATGCCGCGCAACGTCTCGCGGTTGTCGTTCCACATCGTCTCCCGGCCGGTCAATCTGCGCGCCGAGCGGCGCAGCAGTCGCGGGAACCACACGCGCATCGGCAGGTCGAGCCAGACGATCGTGTCGGCCGCGTCGAGCACGAGCATGCCGAGCTTGCGCGTGTAGCTCCCGTCGATCACCCACGCCTCCGAGCGGACGATCGGCTCGACGATCGCTCGCAGGTCCTCGTCGGAGGTCTCGGTCCAGTTCGGCCCGTGGACGAGCGCGTCGAGCTCGACGAAGCCGACGCCGAGGCGCGCGGCGAGCGCGCGCCCGAGCGTCGTCTTGCCGTTCCCGCTCGCCGAGGAGATCAGCGCGACCCGGCGCACCGCTCAGCGGCGCAGGGTGCTGCTCGTGGCGCTCCCGGAGCGGAAGCGGTACGCCGTGCCGCGCTTCAGGTGGCGGGTGAGCGACCAGTAGCCGCGCGCGTCGGTCTTCACGGTCGTCAGCGTACGCCAGCGCCCGGATTTGTGCGGGCGGTGCTGCACGGTGACCTTCGCGGCGCCGCCCGGCCGCACCTGTCCCCACAGTCGGTTGCGCGCGGCGTCGATCTCGAATGGCGTGTCGAAGTGGCCGAGTGACGGCTTGGCGCGCCCGCCGGCGAACCGCAGGCCGGACTGCCAGCCGCCGTAGCCCCCGTTCTTGCGCGGCTCGTCGCGCCACAGGTACTGGCTGAACAGCTTGATCCGCGGGCTGCGCCAGGCGATGTAGGCCGCTTCCTGGAGCCAGCGGTCCTGCCGCGACAGCGCCACTCCGCCGTACTTGTCGGGCGGGCGGGTCTGGTAGCCGTACTCGTCCACGAAGATGTTGAAGCGCCGCGTGGTCGGATCGAGCGCCGCGGTGCCCTGCAGCCGGTCGAGCGTCTTGGTGAGCCGGCCGACCGACGCCAGGGCGACGTCGTCCGGATTCGGATGCGCGCGCTGCGGCGCGAGGCGGCCGCTGTACGGGTGGATCGCGAAGCCGTCGCCGACGACCTTCTTGAAGTGCTTGCAGGCGCCGCTGCGGATGCGCCGGAACGCGTCGCTGCGGCAGCCGAGCCGGCGCAGGAACAGCAGCGGGCGCATCACGGTCTTGGAGTTGCGCAGCCGCTGCCCGCGCGGCGACAGCGCGCCGATCAGCACCTGGGCACCCGGATCCGCGGCCTTGACGGCCGGGTAGGCGGCCTGCACCAGCGAGCGGTAGAGATTCGGCGCGGTCGGCGTGCAGCGACGGTGCTTGCAGGTCGACGTCGGCGCCAGCCACGTGTAGATGTTCGGCTCGTTCCAGAGGATGTAGCGGTTGACCTGGGCGCCGTAGCGCTTCGCCACAGCGGTGGCGAACGCGCGGTACGCGCCCGGCCGCGGCTTGTAGGCCGGCCGGTGCAGCTTCGGCCGCGAGCTGCTCCACCGCGGCCCGGGGCCGGTGATCGTGAGCGTCACGGTCATCCCCGCGTTGCGGACGCGCGTCACCGCGCCGTCGAGGAATCCCCAGGCGTAGCCGGGCGTCGCGGGGTCCGCGCCGTTGAAGCCGGCGGGCTTGGCCTTCGGGGCGATCTTGCCCCACTGAGCGAAGATGCGGACGTTGTCGACGCCGAGCTTCTTCCACTCGGCGACGGCCTTGTCGGCGCGCGCGCCGCCGGGCATGAGGATGCGGTCGTCGGTGATGCCGACTTCGGTCTTCTTGGCGCTCGCCGCGTGAGCCGGGACGAGCACGAACAGGGTGATGAGGAGGAGAGCCAGGCGCTTCATGCAAAGGCAAACAACGCCTCGCCCCCCTCCGAAGTTGCGGGTCGCCGAGATTCTCGGCGCGCGGCTAGATCGGGTAGTGGCGCCCCTGCGGGCCCCCCACGGTGATCCATCGCAGCTCGGTGAACTCGTCGAGCGCGGCGCGGCCGCCGAAGCGCCCGAAGCCGCTCGCCTTGACGCCGCCGAACGGCATCTGGGGCTCGTCGTGGACCGTCGTGCCATTGACGTGGCAGATGCCCGACTCGACCCGGCGCGCCACGTCGAATGCGCGCGGCACGTCCTGCCCGAACACCGCCGCGGACAGGCCGTACTCGGTGTCGTTGGCGACCCGCACGGCGTCGTCGATCCCGTCCACCGGCACGATCGACACGACCGGCCCGAACGACTCCTCGCCGTAGATCCGCATGTCCGGCGTGACCCCGGACAGCACCGTCGGCCTGTAGATCAGGCCTTCGGCCTCGCCGCCGGTCACGACCTCGGCGCCCTTGCCGCGCGCGTCCTCGACCAGCTCGGAGATCCGCCGCAGCGCGCCCTCGTTGACGACCGGCCCGATCTGCGTCTCGGGGTTGCGCGGGTCCCCGACCACGAGGCCGCTCGCCCGCTTCGCCAACCGCCCGCTGAAGTCGCCGACGATCGACCGGTCGGCCACGATCCGCTCGGTCGACATGCAGATCTGGCCCTGGTGCATGAACGCGCCGAAGTTGGCGGCGGCGGCCGCCGCGTCGAGATCGGCGTCGTCGAGCACGATCATCGGGGCCTTGCCGCCCAGCTCGAGCAGCACCCGCTTGAGCTGAGCGCCGGCCTTCTCGGCGATGATCCGCCCGACCCGCGTCGAGCCCGTGAAGTTGATCCGGCGCACCGCGGGATGCGCGATCAGCGCCTCGACCACGGCCGGGGCGTCGGCGGGGTCGTTGACGATCAGGTTCACGACGCCGTCCGGGACGCCGGCGTCCTTGACCGCCGCGACGATCGCGGCGTGCGTGCGCGGGCACTCCTCGGACGCCTTGAGGATCACCGTGTTGCCATAGGCGAGCGGCGTCGCGATCGCCCGCGTGCCGAGGATCACCGGCGCGTTCCACGGCGCGATCCCGGCGATCACGCCGACCGGCTGGCGCACGCCGAGCGCCAGCAGCCCGGGCACGTCGGAGGGGATGACCTCGCCGATCAGCCCGTACGCCTGGGCGGCCGCCTCGCGCAGCATGCCGGCCGCGAGCCCGCAGTTGAACATCCCCCAGCCGAACGTGCCGCCGGTCTCCTCGGTCACGATCGTGGCGATCTGCTCGGAGCGGTCCTGCAGGAGGTCGGCGGCGCGGTTGAGGAGCGCACGGCGCTCGCCGGGCGGCGTGTTCGACCACGCGGGGAAGGCGGCCGCCGCGGCCTCGGCGGCACGCGCGACATCGTCCGGGCCCGCGGCGGCGACGGGGGTGGCGCCGACACCCTCGACCGGACCCGAGCTGTCCCACGCGCGCCCGGAGCTCGCCGGGACCCACTCACCGCCGATCAGCAGCTGCTGCGGGTCGAGCTCTACCGTGGCCATCCGTCCCCTCCTGACAATAGTTCAGACTATTTCGTTTGCCGGCGAGAGCATACCCACGGCGCCTGGGCCTGATCGCCGGCGCGATCGTCCTCACCGCGCTCAACCTGCGCACCGCGATCGCCAGCGTTCCGCCGCTGCTCGACGAGATCCGTGAGAGCGTCCCGCTGTCGGCCACCGCGGCCGGCGTCCTCACCACCACGCCGGTGATCTGCATGGCCGTCGGGTCGCCGATGGCGCCGCCGCTGGCGCGCCGGATCGGTGACGAGGCGGCGATCACGACGCTCGCGCTGACCGTCGCCGCCGGGATCCTGGTGCGGCTGATCGACGGCGTCGTGCCGCTGTTCGCCGGGACGATCATCGCGGGCCTCGGGATCGCGCTCGGCAACGTGCTCGTGCCGTCGCTGATCAAACGCGACTTCCCGCACCGCGTGGGGCCGATGACCGGCGGATACACGATGGCGATCAGCGCCGGCGGGGCGATCGCCGCGGCGCTCACCGTGCCGGTCGAGGACGCGATCGGACGCGGCTGGCAGTGGGGTCTCGCCGTATGGGCGCTGCCCGCGCTCGCCGCCGCGCTGATCTGGGTGCCCTGGATCTCGCGGCACGGCGCGGCGACCGGCGCGGCGCCGCCCCCTTCGTTGTGGCGCAACCGGCTTGCCTGGCAGGTCACCGTCTACATGGGCCTGCAGTCGCTGCTCTTCTACAGCGCGCTGTCGTGGCTGCCGACACTGCTGCGCGAACAGGGCATCGACCGCGAAACGGCGGGAGCGCTGCTGTCGGTGATGCTCCTGGCCGGCGTGCCGACCTGCCTGCTCGTGCCGGTGTTCGCGGTGCGCGGTCGCGACCAGCGGCCCGCCGTCGCCGCCATGCTCGGCCTTGCCGCGCTCGGGCTCGTCGGGCTGATGCTCGCGCCCGACACCGTGCCCGCGCTGTGGGCGACGCTGCTCGGGTTCTCCCAGGGCGGCCTGCTCGCGCTCGCGTTCCTGTTCTTCTCCCTGCGCACGCCCGACCAGGCCCATGCGGCCGAGCTGTCGGCGATGGCGCAGAGCGTCGGCTACCTCGTCGCCGCCGCGGGGCCGCTCATGGTCGGCGTCCTGCGCGACGCCAGCGGCGACTGGACGGCCCCGATGGTGTTCCTGCTCGTGACGCTCATCCCGTTGCTCGCGGCCGGGCTCGCCGCGGGTCGCAGCCAAATAGTCTGACGTGGGAATGCGCGACACCGAGCTGCTGGACCTGGTCTTCGAGCACAACCCGTTCCACCGCGCGCGCCTCGGCGGGGAGCGGCCGGCCACGCTCGCCCAGGTGCCGCTGCTCGACAAGCGCGAGCTGGTCGAGGACCAGCGGCGGCACCCACCGTTCGGAACCAACCTGACGTTCCCGCTCGCGTCCTACACGCATGTGCACCAGACCAGCGGGACGACCGGCCCGCCGCTGCGCGTGCTCGACACGAGCGAGGACTGGCAGTGGTGGGCGCGCTGCCTGGCCACCACCTACACGGCCGCCGGGATCGGCCCCGGCGACCGTGTCGCGCTCGCGTTCTCGTTCGGCCCGCACGTGCAGTTCTGGGACGCCCGCGACGGGCTCGAGCTGGTCGGCGCGATGTCGCTGACACTCGGCGGCATGAGCTCCGTCCAGCGCCTGCAGACGATCGCGCAGGTCGAGGCGACCGCCGTGGTCTGCACGCCCAGCTACGCGCTGCGGCTGTACGAGGTCGCGGTCGAGGAGAACCTCGAGGGTGCGCTGGCTTCGCTGCAGAAGGTGATCTGCGCGGGCGAGCCGGGGGCCTCACTGCCCGCGGTCCGCGCCCGCATCGAGGAGGGGCTCGGCGTGCGCGTGTTCGACCACGCGGGACTGAGCGAGACCGGACCGTTCGCCTACCCGTGCGCCGAGGGCGGCGGCCTGCACATCAACGCCGACGAGTTCGTGCCGGAGATCCTCGACGCCGACCTGCGCCCGGCCGCGCCGGGTGAACGCGGCGAGCTCGTGCTCACGCCGCTCGGCCGCCAGGGCTGGCCGGTGCTGCGTTACCGCACCGGTGACATCATCGTGAGCCCGAGCGACACCTGCCCGGCCGGCCACCCGCATCCGTGGCTCCCCGGCGGCATCGTCGGCCGGACCGACGACATGGTCGTGATCCGCGGCATGAACGTGTACCCGTCGGCGATCGAGCAGGCGGTCCGGGACGCGAGCGAATCGGGCGAGTTCCGGCTCACCTTCTACACCGAGCCCGGCGGGATGGACGAGGTCAAGCTCGAGGTCGAGCTCGCGCGCGGCGCCACCGCCCGCACGCTCCAGGACGTCATGCGCCAGCAGCTCGGGCTGCGCGTGCGCGTCGTGCCCGTCGGGCCCGGCGTGCTGCCGCGCACCGAGGGCAAGGCCCGGCGGGTGATGGACCTGCGCGGGAGCGGCGTCCGGTGACGGCCGCGCCTCGCCGCCCGCGGATCCGCGGCGCCAGCGAGCAGGTCGCCTCGGAGATCCAGCACTACATCCAGCGCGAGGGGCTCGGGCCGGGCGACTTCCTCGGCCGCGAGGAGGACCTCGCGCACGAGTTCGGCGTCTCCCGCCCGACGCTGCGCGAGGCGCTGAAGATGCTCGCCAGCGGCAACCTGATCCGCGCCAGCAAGGGCCCGGGCGGCGGCATCTTCGTCGCGCTCACCGCCGACCAGGGGATCGGCCGCAGCCTCTCCGACGCGATCGCGATGATGCTCGAGACGCGCGCCGTGTCGCTCGACGAGCTGCTCGAGGCGCGACTGTTCCTCGAGGTCCCGCTCGCCGGCCAGGCCGCCTACCACGCGGACGCCGGCACGGTGCGCCGGCTGCGCGAGGCGCTGGCGGACGGCGACGAGGCCGAGCTGCACCGGATCGTCGCCGCCACGGCGGGCAACCGGATGGTGCAGGCGTTCACCGACTGGGTATCCGAAGTCCTGCAGCCGGAGCTGATGAAGCGGATCGGCCACGCGGTCGTGGAGTCGGCGGTCGTCGAGCAGCACGAGGCGCTGATCGCGGCGATCGAGAAGGGCGATGCGCCGCGCGCCGAGCGCGCGATGAAGGAGCACCTGCTGTACCTCGGTGACGTGCTACGCATGGTGGAGACATGAAGAGAACCTCACCCCCCTACCGCGCCGACCATGTCGGCAGCCTCCTGCGGCCGCCCGAGCTGCTGCAGGCCCGCGAGGATCACGCCAACGGCCGGATCGACGACGAGACCCTGCGAGGGATCGAGGACGAGGCGATCCGCGACGTCGTGAAGATGCAGCAGGACGTCGGCCTTCAGACCGCCACCGACGGCGAGTTCCGCCGCGCCTCGTGGCACATGGACTTCATCTACTCGATCGAGGGCATCAGCAAGGCGCCGGGGAACCTGTCCGTCAAGTTCCACAACGCAGAGGGCGACATCGAGTGGACGCCGGCGGCGCTGCACATCGACGGCAAGCTCGGCATCGGCGAGACGATCTTCGGGCGCGACTTCGAGTTCCTCAAGGGGCTCGCGAACGGGTCGACGGCGAAGCTGACGATCCCGTCGCCGTCGATGGTCCACTACCGCGGCGGCCGCGCCGCGATCGACGAGTCGGTCTATCCCGAGATGGACGACTTCTGGACCGACCTCACGGCGGCGTATCGCGAGCAGGTGCGGCGAGTGGGCGAGCTCGGCTGCACGTACCTGCAGTTCGACGACACCAGCCTCGCCTACCTCAACGACCCCAAGCAGCGCGAGATGCTCGCCGGGCTGGGGAACGACGCCGAGCATCTGCACGAGGCGTACATCGGCCACATCAACGAGGCGCTGTCCGAGCGGCCCGAGGGCATGTCCGTGACCACGCACATGTGCCGCGGCAACTTCCGCTCGTCCTGGGTCGCCGAGGGCGGCTACGACTTCGTCGCCGAGGCGCTGTTCAACAACCTCGACATCGACGGCTTCTTCATGGAGTGGGACGACGCCCGCTCCGGCGGCTTCGAGCCGCTGCGGTTCGTGCCCAAGGGCAAGGTCGTCGTGCTCGGCCTCGTGACGACCAAGAAGGGCGAGCTGGAGAGTCGCGACCTGCTGCTGCGCCGGATCGAGGAGGCGTCGCAGTACGTCGACATCGACCAGCTGTGCCTGTCGCCGCAGTGCGGGTTCTCCTCGACCGTCGAGGGCAACGTGCTCTCCCGCGAGCAGCAGGCCGACAAGCTGCGCCTGATCGTCGAGGTCGCCGACGAGGTCTGGGGCTGACGCGATCCGTCTCGTCCCGCCCGTCTCGCCGGCCCGAAAAGGGATAAGTCAGGTCTTTTGACATACTCGATTTAGATGGCGGAAGTCACCAGCCTCAAGGACGCGATCGCGACGCTCATCCATGACGGGGACAGCGTCGCGCTCGAGGGCTTCACCCACCTGATCCCGTTCGCGGCGGGGCACGAGATCGTGCGCCAGGGCCGCAAGGACCTCGAGCTGATCCGGATGACGCCGGACCTCGTCTACGACCAGATGATCGGGATGGGGTGCGCGCGGCGGCTGGTGTTCTCGTACGCGGGCAACCCGGGCGTCGGCTCGCTGCACCGGGTCCGCGACGCGATCGAGAAGGGCTGGCCGGCGCCGCTGGAGATCGAGGAGCACACCCACGCCGGCATGGCGAACCGGTACGCGGCCGGCGCGGCGCGGCTGCCGTTCGCGGTCCTGCGCGGCTACAGCGGCACCGACCTCGTGCCGCACACCAACGTCAAGCCGATCACCTGCCCGTTCACCGGCGAGGAGCTCAACGCGGTCCCGGCGCTGCGCCCCGACGTCACCGTCATCCACGCCCAGCGCGCCGACCGGGCGGGCAACGTGCAGCTGTGGGGCATCGTCGGGATCCAGAAGGAGGCCGCGCTGGCGGCCGACCGCACGATCGTCACGGTCGAGGAGATCGTCGACGAGCTCGAGCCGCGGCCGGGCGCGATCGTGCTGCCGACGTGGGCGATCACGGCCGTGGCCGAGGCGCCGCGCGGCGCCTCGCCGTCGTACGCCCACGACTACTACGACCGCGACAACGACTTCTATAAGGCCTGGGACCAGATCGCGCGCGACCGCGACGAGTTCAAGGCGTGGATGGAGGAGCACGTCCTGTGGAGCACAGCGCCGACGAGATGATGACCGTGGCCGCGGCCCGCGAGCTGCGCGACGGCGAGGTCTGCTTCGTCGGCATCGGGCTGCCGAGCACCGCCGCCAACCTCGCCCGCGGCCGCCACGCGCCGGACGTGGTGCTGATCTACGAGTCGGGCACGATCGGCTCCAAGCCGACGAGACTGCCGCTGTCGATCGGCGACGGCGACCTCGCCGAGACCGCCGACGCCGTCGTCGCGGTGCCGGAGATCTTCAACTACTGGCTGCAGGGCGGGCGGATCGACGTCGGCTTCCTCGGCGCCGCGCAGATCGACCGCTACGGCAATCTCAACTCGACGGTGATCGGCCCGTACGAGAAGCCGAAGGTGCGCCTGCCCGGCGCCGGCGGCGCGCCCGAGATCGCGAGGCTGACCAAGCGCGTGATCACGATCATCCGCCAGTCGCCGCGCACGTTCGTGTCGGAGCTCGACTTCAAGACGTCTCTGGGGGCCGATGACCAGGTCGTGATCACCGACCTCGGCGTGCTGAAGCGCGGGGCCGGGGCAGACTCCCTGGATCGTCGCCGCGAAATGCCACGGCAAGGGTCAGCCCCCGAACTCGCGCTGACCGCGCTGCACCCGGGCGTCACACTCGAGCAGGCGCAGGAGGCGACGGCGTGGGAGCTCGAGGTGGCCGACGACCTGGAGACGACGCCACCGCCCACCGAGCACGAGCTGAGCCTGCTGCGGGAGCTCAAGAGCGCATGAGCGACGTCTACATCGTCGACGCCGTCCGCACCCCGGTCGGCAAGCTCGGCGGCTCGCTCGCCACCACCCGGCCGGACGATCTCGCCGCCACGGTCGTGCGCGCCCTGGCCGAGCGCCACCCGGGGCTGGAGCCTGACGAGGTCTACTTCGGCGACGCCAACCAGGCGGGCGAGGACAACCGCAACGTCGCGCGCATGGCGGTCCTGCTCGCGGGCCTCCCCACCTCGGTGCCGGGAGCCACGGTCAACCGGCTGTGCGGCTCGGGGATGGAGGCGGCATTCAGCGCCAGCCGCGCGATCGCGGTCGGCGACGAGCGGGTCTGCATCGCCGGAGGTGTCGAAGCGATGAGCCGCGCACCGTGGGTGGTCCTCAAGCCGGAGAAGCCGTTCCCCCGCGGCCACGAGACGATGTACTCGACCACGCTCGGCTGGCGGATGGTCAACCCGCAGATGCCGGACGAGTGGACGGTGTCGCTCGGCGAGGGCGCCGAGATCCTCGCCGACCGGTACGACGTCACGCGCGAGCAGCAGGACGAGTTCGCGCTGGAGAGCCACCGCAAGGCGGCGGCCGCGTGGGATCGCGGCGCGTTCGCGGACGAGGTCGTCGAGATGGAAGCGCTCGCGCGCGACGAGAACATCCGCGCCGACACGACGCTCGAGAAGCTCGCCCAGCTCAAGCCGGTGTTCCGCAAGGACGGCACGGTCACGGCGGGCAACTCGTCGCCGATGAACGACGCGGCGTCGGCGCTGCTGCTGTCGGCGAGCGAGGATGGCGCCCTCGCGCGCGTCGTGAGTCGCGCATCGAGCGCGGTCGAGCCGCAGCTCTACGGGATCGGACCGGTCGAGGCGGCCAACAAGGCGCTGCAGCGCGCCGGCATCGGCTGGGGCGACCTGGCGGCGGTCGAGCTCAACGAGGCATTCGCCGCACAGTCGCTCGCGTGCCTGGCCGAGTGGAAGGAGCTCGACCCCGCGATCCTCAACGTCAACGGCGGGGCGATCGCGCTCGGCCACGCGCTCGGCAACTCGGGCACCCGGCTGCTGACGACGCTCGTCCACGAGCTCAAGCGCCGGGGCGGCGGCTGGGGGCTCGCGACGATGTGCATCGGCGTCGGACAGGGAGTGGCGATGGTGATCGAGGCATGAACGGGCAAGCAAGCATGGCGGGCAAAGCAAGTTTACCTGCGAGTTCGCTTCGCGAACATCGCGGATACCGCCGCGACGAGCCGGGGACCCACCCGGACCGCAACACGCCCGAGTACAAGTCCACCCGCCTGCGCGCTCCCGACCGGCCGCTGATCATCCTCCCGCAGACGCTGTCGGAGATCACCGGGCCTGTGTACGGCCACGAGCGGATGGGCGAGCTCGACCACGACCTCACCCGCCAGCACGCGGGCGAGCCGCTCGGCGAGCGGATCATCGTCACCGGCCGCGTGCTCGACGGCGACGGCCGGCCGGTGCGCAACGCGCTCGTGGAGATCTGGCAGTGCAACGCCGCCGGGCGCTACATCCACCGCGTCGACCAGCACCCCGCGCCGCTCGACCCGAACTTCACCGGGGCGGGCCGCACGCTGACCGACGACGAGGGCCGCTACCGCTTCGTCACGATCAAGCCGGGCGCGTACCCGTGGGGCAACCACGAGAACGCCTGGCGGCCTGCCCACATCCACTTCTCGCTGTTCGGGACCGCGTTCGCGACCCGGCTGGTGACGCAGATGTACTTCCCGGGCGATCCGCTCTTCGAGTACGACCCGATCTTCAACTCGGTGCGCGACGCGAAGGCGCGCGAGCGGATGATCGCCCGCTTCGACATCGGCACCACGCAGCCGGAGTGGGCGCTCGGCTACCAGTGGGACATCGTCCTGCGCGGGCGCGACGCGACGCCGATCGAGTGACTGATGCTCGGCTCGACGCCCTCCCAGACGGTCGGGCCCTTCTTCGCCTTCGGACTGCCCTTCGTCGGGGGCGAGAAGCTCGTGGACGACGGCGGCATCTGGATCACCGGCGCGGTCTACGACGGCGAGGGCGAGCCCGTGGTGGATGCGCTCGTGGAGATCTGGCAGGCCAACCGGCACGGCCGCTACCGGCATCCCGAGGACACGCGCGAGGAGCGGCCGCTGGAGGACGGCTTCGACGGGTTCGGCCGCTGCGCGACCGACGAGAAGGGCGAGTTCCGCTTCTACACCGTCAAGCCGGGCGCCACCGCGCCGCACGCGCCGCACATCAACGTCATCGTTCTCGCCCGTGGGCTGCTGCAGCACCTCTTCACGCGGATCTACTTCCCGGATGAGGAGGCGGCCAACGCAGCCGACCCGCTGCTGTCGTCGATCGAGGATCCCGCGATGCGCGAGACGCTGATCGCACACGACCTCCGATTCGACATCCACCTGCAGGGCGAGAACCAGACCGCGTTTCTTGAGGTCTAGTGTCCCGATTCGGAATTTCGGCGACGGGCCAGGCGGATGCCGGGGCGTGCCTGCCGGTGCACGGCATCCGCGAGCATGCTGGTGGCACGTGACCGGATGCCGTGTGCCGGCAGGCGCGGTCCGGCGCCGACGAGTGCCGTCGAAATTATGAATCGGGACACCAGAGGCCTGTTCACACCGATCTTCGTGCCGGAGGCCGTGCAGGACGCGGTGTCCGACGAGGCCTGGCTGCGAGCGATGATCGATGTGGAGGTCGCGCTCGCGCGCGCGCTCGCCGCCCACGAGATCATCTCGCCGGCCGCGTCGGCCGCCATCGCTGCCGCACGGCCAGACCTCGACGGCCTCGGCATTGCCGCGCGTGACGCCGGGAACCCGGTCGTGGAACTCGTGAGGCGGCTGCGAGCAACCGTGGGCGAGCACGGTGACGCGATCCATTTCGGCGCGACGTCGCAGGACATCCTCGACAGCGCCGCGATGCTGGTGGCGAAGCGGTCGCTCGTCCCGATCCTGGCCGAGCTCGACGCGGTGGCGGCGGCGTGCGCCGTGCTCGCGCGCGAGCATCGCGGGACCGTGATGGCGGGCCGGACTCTGATGCAGCAGGCGGTGCCGGTGACGTTCGGGCTCAAGGCCGCGGGCTGGCTCGCGGGCGTAGCGGGTGCCAGAGCGCGACTGCGCGAGCTGCGGCTGCCCGCGCAGCTCGGCGGAGCGGCCGGGACGCTCTCCAAGCTCGGGGACCAGGGGCCGGCGGTGCTGGCCGCGTTCGCCCGCGAGCTCGGGCTCGACGAGCCGGTGCTCCCATGGCACGGAGACCGCCGGCCGGTGGCCGAGCTCGGCGCCGCGCTGGCCATCGCGGCGGGAGCGGTCGAGAAGATCGCGCTCGACATCGTGCTGCTCGCCCAGACCGAGGTGGCCGAGGTCGCCGAGGCGAGCGCAGGCGGCCGCGGCGGGTCGTCGGCGATGGCGCACAAGCAGAACCCGGTCGGGTCGATCCGCGCACGGGCGGCCGCCCGGTCGGTGCGCGGCGCCGCCGGCGTGCTGCTGGAGGCGATGGCCGGCGAGCACGAGCGCGCGGCCGGCGCGTGGCACAGCGAGTGGCGGGCGCTGACCGACGCGCTGGCGGGCACCGGCGGGGCCGCCTGGTCGCTCCACGAGGCGCTCGACGGCCTGACCGTTGACCCCGAGCGGATGCGCGCGAACCTCAGCGCCGACCTGCGCGACGAGCCGACCGGCGCTGCGGACGCGTTCATCGACCGGGCGCTGGAGCTGGAATGAGCATCCGCGTCCATCATCGGCTCGAGGGCCGCGAGGGCGCGCCGGTCGTGATGTTCTCGAACTCGCTCGGGACCACCCTGGAGATGTGGGACGACCAGGCCGTCGCGCTGGGCGACCGCTATCGCGTGCTGCGCTTCGACACGCGCGGGCATGGCCGCTCGCCGGTCCCGCCCGGCCCGTACACGGTCGACGACCTCGCCGACGACGCCCTCGAGCTGCTCGACCATCTCGGCATCGAGCGCGTGGCGTGGTGCGGGCTCTCGCTCGGCGGCGCGATCGGCATGACCCTCGCGCTGAAGGCACCGGAGCGGCTCGAGCGTCTCATCCTCTGCTCGACCGCGAATGGAGTTCGGCGCTCCCGAGCAGTGGCACGATCGCGCGGCCACCGTGCGCGCCGAGGGCATGGACGCCGTCACCCCGGCCGGCCTCGAGCGCTGGTTCACCCCGGACGCGCCGGCCGGCGTGCGGGCGAAGTTCGAAGCGATGCTGCGCTCGGCGACCCCCGAGGGCTACGCGGCCTGTTGCGAGGCGCTCGCCGCGCTCGACCTGCGCGGCCGCCTGACGGGCGTGCGGCTCCCGACGCTCACCATCGCCGCCACCGGCGACCCGGTCACGCCGCCGGAGAAGCTCGCGGCGATCGCCGCCGAGATCCCGGGCACCCGGTCGGTCGTGATCGACGCCGCCCGCCACATCGCCAACGCAGAGAAGCCGGAGTTCTTCACCCCCGCGCTGACGGCGTTCCTCGACGAAGGAGCCGGCATGCGCACCCGCCGCGCCGTGCTCGGCGACGCCCACGTCGACCGCACGATCGCCGCGACGACCGACTTCACCGCCGACTTCCAGGACCTCATCACCCGCTACGCGTGGGGGGAGATCTGGACCCGCCCGGGTCTCGACCGCCGCATGCGCAGCGCGATCACGATCACCGCGCTGATCGCCGGCGGGCACGAGAACGAGCTCGCGATGCACATCCGCGCCGCGCTGCGCAACGGCCTCACGCCCGACGAGATCAAGGAGATCCTGCTCCAGTCGGCGATCTACTGCGGCGTCCCGGCCGCCAACTCCGCGTTCGCGATCGCCAACCGCGTGCTCGACGAGCAGTAGCTACGCGTGACGAGCCGGATCCGCGGCGGCCAGCGCGACGCGATCGCGACCCTGGCTCTTGGCCTCGTACAACGCGCGGTCCGCGCTCTCGAGCAGGGCATGGGCGTCGAGCTCCGTGCCGCTCGCGATGCCCGCGCTGAGAGAGATCGCCGGCAGGTCGCCGGACGGACCATCGAGGATGCGGCGGAGCCGTTCCGCGAATGTCAGCGCCCCGGCGCTGTCCGTGGCCGCCAGCACGGCGACGAACTCGTCCCCGCCGAGACGGCCGACGAGATCGATCGCGCGGGTCTCCGCGAGGAGTGTCGTGGCGACGCGCGTCAGCACCCGGTCTCCCATCGCGTGGCCGTGACCGTCGTTGATGGCCTTGAAGCGATCGACGTCGAGCGCGACCACCGCGACCGGCTCTCCGCTACGCCGGGCACGCTGTACCTCCAGCTCGAGCTGCTCGTAGAAGCCGCGCCGGTTGAGTGCTCCCGTGAGCGCATCGCGTCGCGATTCGCCGAGCAGCGTGGCGACGAGCTGGTCGCTTCGCTCGGTGAGCGCGCGGACCACGCCCGCGACGATCGCGACCGAGACCATGACCTCCAGCCAGCGGTCGAAGTACGCCTGTTCGGCGGGCATGGCGGCGAGCGCGGCGGCGTGGGCGACGCCGACGGTCGCGACGCTGAGGACGGTCGCCCGGCGCCCGAAGAAGTGCGCCGTCCACAGGACGGGCCAGACGTACATGACCGCGTCATCGCCCAGCCCCCGGGTGTCCGCGATCGCCGACGCGAGCATCAGCGTGCCGATCGGGCCGAGCGCCGCGAACGCGCGTCGCGGCAGGTAGCGGGGCGCGAGGAGGACCGGCGGGACGATGGCGATCGCCAGCAACGAGGGGACGATCGAGAACTCCGGTCCCCCGGCCGTCAGGCTCTCGATGATGCCGAGCAGCGCCGCTCCGGCGAACATCGCCGCAGCGCTGACGCTCATCAGCCACGGGACGCGGACCTGCTCACCTTCCATCTTCTGGATGATCGGCTCGGGCCCGCGGTTATTGAATGATGTGCCGGCATGCCGGAACCGACCCTCCCGATCGACACGGACCGCCTGCGGCTGCGCGCGCCGGAGCCGGAGGACCTCGCGCCGCTGCACGCGATCATGTCCGACGCGGGCGTGGCGCGGTGGCTGTACTGGGAGCCGCGGTCGGTCGAAGAGGTCAGCCGTGCGCTCGACCACCAGATCAACCAGGACCGCAGCCAGGAGCTCGCGCTGGTCGCCGAGATCCGTGAGACCGGCGAGCTGGCCGGGCACCTGACGCTGTCGCTCGGGCCGCGCGAGCACAGCCAGGCCGAGATCGGGTTCATGTTCCATCCCGACCACCAGGGCCGCGGCTACGCCACCGAGGCGTCGCAGGCGGTCGTGCGGCTCGCGTTCGAGACCTATGGCCTCCATCGCCTCTACGCCCGCCTGGAGGCGCGCAACCTCGCGTCCGCGCGCGTGCTGGAGAAGCTCGGCATGCGCCGCGAGGCCCACCTGGTCGAGAACGAGTGGGTGAAGGGCGAGTGGCAGAGCGAGGCGATCTACGCGCTGCTGGCGCGCGAATGGCGCGCCCGTGCCGCGGCCCCGGAGCCCGACGAGATCCGCTCGCTGGCGCGGCAAGCGCCAACGCGCGCGGATCTGTGGGCGGCGTTCCTGCGCCGGATCGCGGCGTGCACGGTGGCCGAGATCGGCGTCTACCGCGGCGAGTTCGCGGCGCAGATGCTGGACGCCTGCCCATCGATCGAGACGTACTACATGATCGATCCCTGGCGCCACCTCGGCGATTGGAACAAGCCGGCGAACCGAGGTGACGATGTGTTCGCCGCCTTCTTCGCGGAGGCGATGGCGCGGACGCACGCGCACGAGCGCCGTCGCGTCGTGTTGCGTGGCCGCACCAGCGAGGTGATCGACGCGATCCCCGACGGCACGCTCGACTTCGCCTACGTCGACGGCGACCACACGCTGCGCGGCATCACGGTCGACCTCCAGCGCGTGTACCCGAAGGTGCGCGACGGCGGCTGGATCGGCGGCGACGACTTCGTGCATTCGATCTGGCAGCACGGCGCCGGGTTCGAGCCGACGCTCGTGTTCCCGTACGCCGTCCACTTCGCCGAGGCCACCGGCTCGCGGATCCACGCACTCGGCAAGCGTCAGTTCCTGATCGAGAAGCGGGCGGGCGGGCGATTCGAGTTCGTTGACGCGGCCGGGCGGTACGGCCCCCGCGAGCTGCTGCCGCAGATCGCTGCGCCCCGCGATCCAGGTGGGAAGCGCCTCGCAGCGACCGTCAGGCGGTTCACTAGACTGCCCCGCCGCTCATGAGCCCCGACAAGCACACGGCGAGAGCCCGCCTGGGCGGGCGCAGCGCGCGCGTCCGCCGCGGCATCGCTCGCTGGATCGCGCCCGAGCTCGAGGAGGAGCTGCGCGCCACCAAGCGCAAGCTCAAGAAGGCGCGCGCTGAGAAGGCGTACGACCTCCCCGAGGAGGTCGAGACGACGATCGCCCAGGTCCGCAAGGAGCACCTCACCTACCTCAAGCCCGACAACCTGCGCGAGCTCGCCGGCAGCGTGCTCGACATCGAGAAGCAGGGCCTGGACGGCGTCGTGATCGAGGCCGGCACCGCGCGCGGCGGCTCGGCGATCGTGATGGCTGCCGCGAAGGCGCCGGAGCGGCCGATGAAGGTCTACGACGTGTTCGGGCTGATCCCGCCGCCGAGCGACCACGACGGCGAGGACGTGCACCAGCGCTACGCGAAGATCACCGCCGGTGACGCTCGCGGCCCGGGCGGCGACACCTACTACGGCTACCGCGACGACCTCTACACCGAGGTCACGGAGTCGTTCGCGCGGCACGGCGTGCCGGTCGCCGAGCGCAGCGTCGAGCTGATCAAGGGCCTGTTCGAGGACACGATCGAGGGCGACGAGCCGGTGGCGCTCGCCCACCTCGACGGCGACTGGTACGCGTCGACGATGACCTGCCTCACCCGGATCGCGCCGCGACTGGTGCCCGGCGGGCGGATCGTCCTCGACGACTACTACGCCTGGTCGGGCTGCCGCACGGCGGTCGACGAATACTTCAAGGACCGCGACGGCTTCCGCCTGCAGCACGGCTCGCGGCTGCACGTCGTCCGCGTCTAGTCATGTCGCCGTCCGCGCGTCGCCTGGCCCGCCGCTACCTGCATCTGCTGCCGCGGAGGCTGCGGCCGAAGCCCAAAGCGGCAGCCCGCCGAGCGCCGCCCCACGCCCGCCGCCCCGACACCGCAGCTACCACCGCGCGAGGCGCTGCTGCGCGGCCTGGAGATCGGCCGCACGGTCGACCACGCGATCGTCGCCCAGGTCCGCTCGCTGCTGGCGGCCAACGAGCCGGATGCGGCCGACCGCGGTCGCCAAGGGCCTCCTCAAGCGCGATGATACGGCCGACCTCGGGCATCTCGTACGCGGGATCGTCGCCTACAAGCAGAACTACCTCGAGCTGGCACTCGACGAGCTGCGCCGCACGCCGCGCGACCTGTGGCTCACGTACGCGGCGATCGAGTACGTCCGCGCCGGCCTGCAGATCGATCCGCAGCACACGCTGGAGGAGATCCGCACGCTCGTCGCCGAGGACCCCGAGGCGATCACCCCGAAGACGTGGTTCCACATCCTCGCGCCCGTGTTCGGCCACGGCGACCAGGCGCTCGCCCGCGAGGTGTTCGCCGTGTTCGAGCGCCACGTGAGCGAGGACCCGCGGAAGTGGCGCGACGGCAAGCGCCAGGTCGAGTGGATGCGCCCGTGGGTCGAGGCCGACAGCGACTCCCCCACCGCGCCGCCGGTGCCCGACAGCCGCCCGACGTTTGCGATCGTGGACTACGGCCACCCCGGCGCCAACCGCGCCTCGGCCAACATCGGCGACCACATCCAGACGATCGCCGCGCTCGGCCACCTCGTCCGCCACCAGAACGTCCGCCTGCACGGCCCGGAGGAGCTCACGAGCCTCCTGGAGGACCTCAGACAGCGCACGCGCCCGGAGCTGCGCCGGAACGAGATCGACACCGACCTGCAGGTGATGACCGTGCACCGCGACGCGACGATGTACGAGGAGATCCCCGAGCAGACGTGGGTCCTGTGCTTCGGCTGGTACATGCACGCGCTGTTCAAGATGCGCCACGGGTTCCCGCTGCACCGCAACCTGCGGCCGATCTTCATCTCCTTCCACTGCAACAAGCGGGAGCTGCTGACCCCGGAGGCGGTCGAGTACCTCAAGCGCTACGGCCCGGTCGGCTGCCGCGACTGGACCACCGTGTACCTGCTCAAGTCGATCGGTGTCCCGGCGTTCTTCTCCGGCTGCGTGACGACGACGATCAACACGGTGTTCGGAGACCTCGAGGTCAAGCCGCCGGCCGATGCGCCGATCGCCTACGTCGACGTCGACGACGCACCGCCCGGGGCCGTCACGTACCGCCACAGCGACGGCGTCGTGCGCAGACGGCCCTTCGTCGGCAACGTCCGCCATGGGCTCGAGCTGCTCGAGACCTACCGCACCCAGCACCGCAAGGTCATCACGTCGCGCCTGCACTGCTACCTGCCGGTGCGCTCGGTCGGCATGGACGTGGACTTCGAGCCGCGCAACCGCTCGGACGTGCGCTTCGACGGGCTGATCGACATCGACGACCGGGCGTTCGAGGCGATCCGCACCGGCATCCGCGACAAGCTGGAGGTCGTCCTCGGCGCCGTGCTCGAAGGCCGGTCGGAGGAGGACGTCTACGCGCTGTGGCGCGAGATCACCGCCGCCGACGTCGCCGCCGCCGAGCAGCGCCGCCTGCGCGCCCACAAGCCGCTCCCCGCCCCCGACATCGGCGAGGGCCTGCGCAAGGTGTGCGCCGAGACGGTGGTGCGCCCGGGAGAGGCGTCCGGCGACCCGGTGCACGTCGCCCTGATCGTCAGCAAGGGCATGGAGCGGCCGGAGCTCGAGCCGGCGGTACTCATCGCCTCGCTGCTCGAGCACGCGTCGCGACCGCTGCACGTCCACGTGCTCGGCGGCCGCGGAGGCGAGCGCCCGATCGAGCAGCGCCTGACCCGGCGGTTCCCGCAGGTGACGTTCAGCTGGGTCCCGACGCGCAGCCTCAAGCGCCCCGACCAGATCCGCCTCCTGCTGCCCGATCTGCTCCCGGACGTCGACCGCGTCGTGCTCCTTCCCGTCCCGTCAGTGGCGACCGCCGACGTCGCCGAGCTCGCCGAACTCGACCTCGGCCAGCACGCGATCGCCGCGCCCCCGCGCAGCGGCAAGGGCGCGAGCGGCTTCGGGATCATCCACGCCGCCGCGCTCCGGCTCGCCGGCAGGGTCGACCTTGCCGCCGAGCTTCGCCGCACCGCCCACGCCCGCCACGCGTTCGACTTCGACGCGTTCTCGACCGACGTGATGGTGCTCGACCTCGCGAAGCTGCGGCAGGCCGGGTTCCGCGAGCAGGCCCTGGCGCTGGTGCAGGAGTTCGGGCTGCACGAGCTCGAGGTGCTGCAGTACCTGTTCGGCCCCGGGCGCGCCGCGATCCCGGAGCGCTGGGCCGCCGTGCCGACGCGCACGCCGGAGCGCGGCCCCGGCCTGATCCACTGGGCCGACCGGGTCAAGCCGTGGCATCCCCAGCTCACGCCCGAGCGCGACCGCTGGCGCGGGTACGCGACCCGCTATCGCAAGCGTCAGCAGGTCGCGGCGCCGAAGGCGTAGCAGTCGATCGTCACGCCGCGCAGGTTCGTCAGCCGGATCCAGTCGCCGCGGTCGTTGAAGATCGGACCGGGCTTGCCCCAGTACTTGAGCAGTGCCTCGTCCTCGTCGGGGTCGCCGACGACCTCGAGCTCGAGCTGCTGACCCGGACCCAGGACCGTCGCGCGGCCGAACGCGTAGACGTGCGGATCGCTCCACACGCGGTAGCCGTCGAGATCGATCGGCGCGGCGCCGGCATTCCTCACGGTCACCGATTCGCGCCCCAGCCCGTCGGCCGTGACCTTCAGCGCGCCGGCGTTCGGGTCGGCGCAGTTCAGGCGGCACGGATAGGTCGTCCACGCCCGCACGTCGCCCTGCGGGTCGAGCAGCAGCGCGCTGTCACCGACCTCGTGGCCGCCCCCGATCGCGTTCTCGAAGATCGGCGCCTTGCGGCCCATGAACAGCTCGGTCCAGGTGGCGGTGCCGCGGCCGGTGTGCACGGTCAGCTCCTCGCCGGGCGTGATCGTCACCCAGTCCGGGAACCGGTAGCCGCCCGGGGCGGAGTCGCGCAGCGTCCAGCCGCCGAGGTTCACGCTGCGGGTCGGGTCGAGGTTGCGGACCCGCACCCACTCGCCGTTCACGTTCTCGGCGTCGCTGCCGTCGGCGTCGCCGTTGAGGAGCAGCTGCAGCGGCGCCCAGTCCTCCGGCCCGCGCCCGCAGCCCGTCGGGTTCCAGATGCCGCGCCGCGCGGCCGCGGCCTTCTCGGCCAGCGTGCTGTAGGACTTGTTCCAGACCCACTCGTTGCCGTTCGGGAGCCACACCGCGAGCCCCTCCGAGACCAGGATCCGGCCGACGTCGCGCCAGCGGCCGCCGATCTTCACGGCCACCTCGCGGCGCCAGCGCTTGCGCGAGGCGCTCGACGCGTCGAGCGCGGCCAGCCGCACCCGCCAGCCGGAACGCCGGATCAGCGACTCGAGCCGGTTCGTCGCCTCGACGGCGTGGCAGTACCCGCGGCGGGCGCGCGGGTTGGCGCTGTAGACGGTCTGCTCCATCGCGTTGATGCCGGTGAAGCGCACGGAGTGCGTCGCGTGCGTGTCGTCGCCGTCCACATCGACGTAGACGGTGTCGCCGTCACCGATGAACGTGACGCGGCCGGTCCAGATCGAGCACTTGGTCTTGACGCCCGGGGCCAGGCACGACCCGCTGCGGGCCTCGGCCGGTGCGGGCGCCAGCATCGGTGCCAGCGCCAGGAGCGCCGGCGCGAGCAGCGATACCCAGCGACCGAGCAGTCGACGGCGCACGCGCGCCGCGAACCTGCGGGCCGGGCTGGATGCATGGGTCTGCGCGACGGCCTGGTCCCGGAAGTCTGCGGCCATCGTCCGGTAACCGCGGGCGGCGGTCGCGAGGTCGCCGATGCGTTCGTTGCGCTCGATCAGCTGCCGCACCATCCCCACGGTCTGCGCGGAGTAGCTGTCGGCGCCGTCGACAACGGGCTGATCCCGCTCAAAGCCGAACGCGTCGAAGTCGGCGGCGTACACCTCGCTGATCGCCGACCGAACGTCGGGCGTGAAGAGCGCCGCGACAGGTGCGAGCGGCGTCTCGTTCGCGCTGCGAAGCGTCAACGGTTGGCCTGCCCAGCTGCGATCGCGCAGGTGGCCCTCGAGGTCGCGCAGCAGCTGGTCGAGCTCGTTCGTCCGGTACACGTGGGTGTACCGCATCCGGCGTGGCGAGACGAGCCCGCGCTGGCGGGCGAAGTGCCGGTTCGTCAGCAGCGGATGATCCGGGGCGCCGAGCGTGCCGACGAAGCGCACGAAGTCCTCGACGATGTCGTCGCCGTGGTGCGGCACGCGCGGGAACCACGGCTCGTGGGCGAACCGCTCGGCGAACTCGGGCTCGCGCAGGAGCAGCTTCGACTGCCAGCCCGAGAAGAGCCGCGAGGCTGGATGCCGCACCACGCTGAACACGAACCACCCGTCCTCGGGTGAGATCGCAGCGAGCTCCTCGTCGGACAGGTCCTCGAGCGAGGGCGTGCGCTGCCAGCGGAAGCGCTGGTGGACCGTCATCGTACGCGTGACCTCGGGCCACAGGGTTCCGTGGAGGCGTTCCGGCCTCTCCCCCTGAATGTCAGCGACCAGCCACTTCAAACTCGTCGACGCGGCCTTGTTCACCGCCACGTAGACGATCTTGTGGTCGCGCAGCACGTACGTCGAGTTGGGGTGCCGGGGCAGGGCGTCGCGACGCATCCGTTACGTCAACGCGCGACGGAGACGGTCGATGCGGCTAACACGATGCGTTGCCGTAGGCCAGGCAGTCGAGCGTGATGCCGCGGAAGCTCTCGAGCCGGACCACGTCGCCCGTGTCGTCGAGGATCCGCCTGCTCTTGCCCCAGTGCTTGACCAGGCGCGTGTCGGCGCCTGGCGAGCCCTCGACCTCGAGCGTCATCGCCTCGCCCGGCGCCAGCGCCGCGTTCGTCCCGAACACGTACTTGTAGGGCGGGTTCTCGAGCCGGTAGCCGTCGAGGTCCACGCCCGCCGACGACACGTTGCGCAGCGTGATGCTCTCGTCGCTGCCGCGGGCGGTCGCCGACAGCGCGACGGCGTTCTGGTACGGATCGGTGCAGGCGACGCGGCACGGGTAGGTCATGTACGCCCGCAGGTCGCCCTGGGGATCGAACAGATACGCGCCGTCGCCCAGCGGCGGATCCTCGAAGACGAGCGTGTGGACGCCCCAGAACAGGGCCGCGCCGTGGTTGGTGCCGCTGCCGACGTGCAGCGTCAGCGCGCCGTTGGCCGGGAGCGTGGTGCCGTGCGGGAACGTGTACCGGCGCAGCCCCGAGTCGCGCACCCACCAGCCGCCGAGCGGCACGGGGACCGAGGCGAAGCTGCGGATCCGCACCCACTCGCCGGGGATGTCGAGGTCGCTGCCCGTGTGCTTCGGGTTGACCGTGACGCGCAGCGGCGCGCCCTCGCTCGGCCCGGTCCCGCAATAGCGCGGGTTCCAGATGCCGACCTGCTTGAGCGCGGCCTGCTGGGCGAGCTTGGCGTAGTGCGCGTTCGTCCGCCTCTCGATGAACTGGGGCAGCCACAGCGCGTGTCCCTCGCGCAGCATGATCGCGCCGGCGTCCCGCCAGTGTCCATGCACCTTCACGCTCAGCGAGCGGCGCAGGCGCGTGTTCGCGTGGCTCGACGCGTACTTGGCGTACAGGCGGACCCGGCGGTGGCTGCGGCGGATCAGCTGCTCGAGCCGTGCCGTCGCCTCGAGCGCATGGCACTGGCCGCGCCGCTTGCTCGGCGTGTTGCTGTAGATCGACTGCTCCATCGCCTGGATGCCGGTGATGCGGACGCGCTTGGCGACCTTCGTCCCGTCGCCGGCGATGTCGACCTTGATCGTGTCGCCGTCGTCGAACGACGTCACGCGGCCGTGCCAGGTGCGCGCGTCGGCCGCGACGGGCACGGCGAGGAGTAGCAGGGAGACGACCGCCAGGGTTCGGAGCATGGTTCAGAACAGCCGATCGACCACGCGCGCGGCGGCGTGGCCGTCATCCAGCTCACAGAACGTCTCACGGAACGCGGAGTAGCGGTCCGCGTACTCGGCCGTCACCGTGTCGAGCTCCTGCAGTGCGGTGGCCACCTCGTCGGTCGTCCGCAGCAGCGGCCCGGGCACCGTGCCGACGAAGTCGTCGAGGTAGAAGCCGCGGATCTCGTCCTCATACGCGTCGAGGTCGTAGGTGAAGAAGAGCATCGGGCGGCCGGTGTTGGCGAAGTCGACCATCATCGACGAGTAATCGGTCATCAGCACGTCGGCCGCGAGCATCAGCTCGGTGCCGTCGGGATACGCCGACACGTCGCGCACGAAGCCGTCTGCGGTGGTGGGCACGGGATCGATGATGTAGTGGTGCTTGCGGAAGAGGACGACGGTGTCCTCTCCTACAGCTGCCCGGAGCCGCTCGAGATCAAGCGCCAATTCCAGGCGATAGCGGTTGCGGCGGTCCTGCACGTGGTCGCGGAACGTCGGCGCGTAGAGCACGGTCCGCTTGCCCTCGGGGATGCCGAGGCTCTCCCGGAGTTGGCGCGACCGCGCGTCCCGGTCGGGCCGAGCGAGCACGTCGACGCGTGGGTAGCCGGTTTCGAGCATCTCGCCCTGGATCTGGTACGCGCGGCGAAGGATCGGGGTCGCGAAGTGGTTCGGCGAGAGCACGTACTGCCAGTTGTTCTGCTGCCGCTCCCAGTTGCGGGAGAACTTGCGCACCTGCTTGCGCAGGTCCGAGACGTCGAAGCCGAGCTTCTTGAACGGCGTGCCGTGCCAGGTCTGCAGGCACAGCTGGTCGTCGCGGCGATCGAACCAGTCCGGGAAGTGGTCGTTGGTGACGATGTAGCGCGAGCGGGCCATCGCCTCGTGGTACTCGCGGCTTCCCTCGCGCAGGACGGTCGCCGTGTCCGGCACCGCGCAGCGGCCGTCGCGGACCACCCACAGGTGCTCGAGCGGCGCGCCGCGGCGCACGAGCTCCTCGTGGATCGCGCGCGGGCTGTCGGAGTACTGTCGGCCGAGAAAGCTCGAGTAGACGACGGCATCGCGCAGCTTCGCGGTGCGCGCGGCGCCGTAGACGGTGCGGCGCAGGCGCTGCTGGTTGTAGAGGCCGCGCTCGTCGTCGTCGAGATCGCGCTGCACGTCGAGCACCGCGCGGCCGTCCGGGGTCATCCCGACGGCGATCTGCTTGTGGCCCGCAAGGGTCGTGAGCGGGATCGTGTCGAGCAGCGGCTCGGCGAGCGTCGCGGGCACGCCGTCGACCCGCAGCTCCCAGGTGCCCTCGTTGATCGGCAGCACGCCGGCCAGCGAGTGGATGCGCATCGGCGTCAGCCGCGCGCGGAAGCGGTCGCCTTCGCGCTCGGCGTCGAAGTCGTACGAGAAGCCGTTCTCGGCGCCGCGGCCGATCGAGACCTGCGTGGCGCCCGGAGCGCTACCGGCGACGGTCAGCTCGCCGTCCTCCCAGGCGACCGCGTCGATCACCGGGCGCGGCGTACGCTCCGACAGCGCGGCGCCGTGGCCGCCGGGCACCAGCGCGACCTCGCGCTCGCCGGCGCGCCAGGTCCGCGGCTCGTCGAGCGCGAGCGGCAGGCGCCGCTCGCCGTCGACGACCGCAAGGTCCCAGACGCTGTCCTGGTCGATGTGCAGCCGCTCGGCGAGCACCCGCGCGTGGCCGTCGTTGATCGGCACCTTCAAGCGGCGGCCGCCGGCCTCGCGCAGCTCGAGCCCGTCGCCTGGACCGTCGACGGCGAGGTCGATCTGGCCGCTGTCGAGCAGGCTCGCGGCACGGATGGCCGGCGCCGCCTTCCAGCGATCGACGTGCAGCTCGCCGTCGGCGGTCACCGCCACTGTGACCTGGCCCGCCCGGACCGGCCGCAGCGGATGGCCGGGCTCGAGCCAGAAGCGGGAGCGGCGCCGCTTGATGCCGGCGGCGCGGACCGTCACGTACGTCTCCCAGCGGCCTTCGCCGCGCAGCTTGTCCGGGTCGAGCGTGGCCTCGAAGCCCGACCACGACAGGTCGCTGAGCGCGCCGCGCACGTTGCCGGTCGTCTGCGGCCGGTAGGTCGACTTCGTCCGCAGCTTCAGCGCCGACGTGATCAGCCGCACGCGTGTCAGCCGGCCCGGCTGCAGCAGCGACACGATGACACGCTGGTCGCCCTCCGCCGCCGCCGCGATCCCGTTCACGTACGCGTGCCCGGAGATGACGACCTTGCCGGCGTCGACCCGCAGGTCGTCGAGCCCCGCGCCCATCGAGAACTCGTGCTTGAGCCGGTAGGTCGAGCTCGGCACCTTCAGCCGCTTGTCGGTGCGGAACGGGTAGTCGCCGTACCAGCGGCCCCTGATCCGCAGCGGCGGCGTGCTGTGCAGCTGCTCCTTCTGGAAGCGGATGACCTCGAGCAGCTCGGGCATCATCCGCCGCCGCACGAAGTGCCACTTGAGCCGCTCGATCGCCGGCAGCGGCTTGAAGATCTTGTCGCTCGCCTGGTCCAGGAACGCGTTGACGCGGTCGAGGAACAGCGCGCGGTACTCGTCGTCGGCGACGTCGAGCGAGTTGACGTAGTAGCGCAGGTCGTCGGCGACGACGCTCTCGTCGTACCAGCGCTTGGAGCCGCGGGGCCCGTCGGCGGCCAGGTGCTCGGAGACGTCCTGGATCGAGCGCAGGCGGTCGATCAGCGACTGCGGGTCGGTCTTGCGCTGGGTGATCGACAGGCCGCCGCCCTCGCGGATGCGCCACAGGTAGCACGGGTCGGAGATCACGTCGACCGAGTCGGCGAGGAAGTGCGCCGGGATCGTCACCGGCGTGTCCTCGTACGTGCGGCCCTCCGGGAAGCGGAACTTGTGCTTGTCCCAGAACGAGCGGCGCCAGACCTTGTTCCAGGCCGGGCGGTCCGCGAGCAGCGGCCGGTACTTGGTGATGTGCGTCTTCAGCCGCGTCTCGGTGAACGCCTGGCGGATGAACGGCGACTGGAACGTCGAGTACTGGGTGAGCCGATAGACGTTGCCGGTGGCGAAGTCCGAGCCCGTGCGGTCGAGCGCGCCGACGAGCAGCTCGTAGGCGTTCTCGAGCAGCATGTCGTCGCTGTCGAGGAACGCCAACAGGTCGCCGCCGGCCTCGTCGCTGCCCGTGTTGCGGGCCTTGCTCAGACCGCCGTTCTCCTGATGGACGAGCCGGAAGCGGGCGTCGCGGTCGACGTAGCGCTGGGCGATCTCGGCGCTGCGGTCCGTGGACCCGTCGTTCACCATCACGACCTCGTAGTCGGTGAACGTCTGCGCCAGGACCGAATCCAGACACGGCTCGAGGAACTCCTCGACGTTGTAGACCGGGATGACGACGCTGAGCCGCGGCATCACTTACCGACGAGCCGGCGCAGGCGCTTGCGGTACGGCGCCGGGATGCGACGGGCGACGCGCACACGCAGCGTCGGCGGCGGCTTCGGCGCGGCGGGCGCCGCTGCGCGGCGAATCGGGCGAGCGGCCATGATCGAGCACTGGGCGATCGCCTCGGCCTCCCCGTACAGCTCGGCGTACGCGTCGCGGTCGGCATCGAGCGCGGCCTCGTCCCGTGCCTGCACGTGGGCCCACGCCAGATCGGCCAGGTCGCGCACGGTCACGGGCACGTCGAGGTCGTCCCACGTCGTGCGGTTGCGGTGCAGCGTCGGGTCGACGAAGGCGTCGACCTCGGGCACGCGGTCGATCTCCGCCAAGCGCGGGACGTCGATCGCCGTGCCGATGCGGCGGATCTCCGGCACCCAGTCGGCCATCAGGTCGTAGTAGCTGGCGAACGCCCGCTGCGCGCCGCGGGTCGCATGCTCGGTCTGGAGCATCACGTTGATCCAGGCCGCCGCGCGGCCGGCCTCGGTCAGCCCGGGGCCGTACGACCTGCGCGCGCTGGCGACGATCTCGGCCGGGTGCCGGAGCATGGTCACGAACGACGTGCGTGCGCCGAGCTCGTCGGCGCAGTCGCGCCACAGGTCGAGGAACCACACGGTGCGCGGGTCCTTGACGACGATCTCGTCCGCCTTGGCGAGCTCCCCGCGCAGCCAGTCGCGCAGCTCGTCGTGAACGGCCGGCGCGGCGAGCGCCATCTGCTCCCAGGCGGCGGGCCGCGAGTCGTTGAGCGTGACGCGCTTGTCCTTCAGCACGCGCGAATGGAAGTCGACCACCCAGCGCGGCTCGCCGAACCCGCGCGGGTTGGTGTCATCGGCCTGCACCTCGGGCTGCGGGATCGCGAAGCCGAGCTGGCCGAGGATGCCGGACAGCAGGCTGGTGCCGCTGCGGCCGACGCCGACGACGAGGACGAGGTGCTTCATCCGAGCTCCCACACGCGCCGCACGACACGCTCGGCGGCGCCCCCGTCGTCGAGCGCGCAGAAACGCGCGCGGAACGCCGCGCGGTGCCCCTCCGCGGGCGCGGCCAGCGCCTCGAGCACCTCCGGTTCGGAGCGCGTCACGGCACCCGGCGGCTCGGCGAGCAGGTCGAAGTACACGCCGCGGCGGGCGCGGTACTCGTCCCAGTCGGGAGCGTGGATGACGATCGGGCGGTCGAGCACGGCGTAGTCGAACATGATCGAGGAGTAGTCCGTGAGCAGCACGTCGGCCGCCAGACAAAGCTCCTCGACCGAAGGATGGGACGCCATGTCGAGCAGCCTCCCGGCGTCGTGCAACTCGCGCACGAGCGGGTCGGAATCATAGAAGTAGTGCAGCCGGGCCAGGATCACGTGGTCCGGGCCGAGCGAAGCGGCAAGCCGCGCCAGATCGAGCTTTGGCACGTAGCCGTCCTCGTACTCGCGGTGGGTCGGCGCGTACAGCACGGTTCTCTGCTCGGGGGCGATCCCCAGGCTCGCGCGCACGCGCGCGATGTCCTCTGCCGTCGCGTTCGCGAGCTGGTCGTTGCGCGGATAGCCGACCTCGAGCGACTCGTAGGTGCCGGGGTACACGCGCTCCCAGACCTCGGTCGAGTGATGGTTGGACGAGACGCTGTAGTCCCAGCGCGCGATCCGCTCGAGCAGCTTGTCGAAGTCCATTCCGCGGCCCTTGCTCTCGGACTTCTTGAGATCGAGCCCCATGTACTTGAGCGGCGTGCCGTGGTGGGTCTGCAGCTCGATCGCGCCCTTCGGCTTGACCGCTCGGTTGGGGAAGTTGACGTTGTTGATGCGGTATTTCGCTCGCGCGAGCAGCTCCCAGAACTCGGGGGAGCGCGCGACGACGTAGTCGACGCCGGCGGGCAGCTTGTCGACGTCGTTGCGGCGCACGACCCACACGCCGCGGCACTCGGGCACGAGCTCGCGCGCCTTCTCGTAGATCGCGCGCGGGTTGCATGAATAGCCGCGGAACCAGTACGCCCCGTAGACGGCGAGATGCTTGTCCACGCCGCGGCGCGCGCGCAGCCACCTGCCCACCCGGCTGTGGCCGGTCATCGACCGCTCGCTCGCCGGCGAGCCAGGGTCTTCGCCCGACGACCCGCCAGCTTGACGAACGGCCCCACCCCGGTCTTCCGTCGCCCGGTCTTGGCGGCCTCGGCCTCGGCCAGCAGGTCTTCCCAGCGGTGCGCGATCGTGCCGAGGTCGTAGCGCGCGGCACCCTCGAGGGCGGCCGCGCCGAAGGCCTTGCGCATGTCGCCATCGTCCATGAGCCGGCTCATGGCATTCGCGAGCGCGTCGCCGTCCCCGTCCGGCACCACGTAGCCGTCGACGCCCTCGCGGATGATGTCGCGCGGCCCCGTCGGGCAGTCGAAGCTCACGACCGGCAGGCCGGCGCTCATCGCCTCGAGCAGGACCATCGGGAAGCCCTCCTTGCGCGAGCTCATCACGTACAGCGACGAGTCCGCGAGCTCCTCGTGCAGCTGGTTCGTGAAGCCCATCAGGTGCGCGCTGTCGGCGATCCCGAGCTCCTCGGCCTGGCGACGCAGCTTGTTGATGCCCTGGCCGCCGCCCCAGATCTTCAGCTGCCAGTCGGGGTGCTCGGGCGCGACCTTCGCCCACACCGGCAGCAGGCGGTCGAAGCCCTTCTGCGGGCCGATCCGCCCGGCGGCGACGACGGTCTTGTTCTCGAGCTCGGCGCGCCGGCCGCCGAGCTCGGGCACCCCGTTCGGCATGCATTCCACGCGCGTGCGGTCCTTGAGGTGCTTGCGATACGCCTCGGCGTCGCCCTCGGTGAGCGTCGACACGAGGTCGAGCCGCGGATAGGCGGCAGCGATCTGCGCCTTCAGCCCGTCGTTGTAGGTGCCGAGGTTCATGTGGTCCTGCCCGACGCGGACCACCGACGGCGACACGACGTGCGCGACCGCGAGGTTGATCGCGGGCCGCGTCCCGATCACGACGCCGTCGCGCAGCGGGAGCAGATAGCGCAGGAGGTTGATGTCCGACAGCAGGTTGAAGTCGGGGTGCCGGAAGTCGTAGGAGGACATCAGCCGCGTGCGCTGGTCGGCCGCCCACGTCTCGTAGCGCGCGCGTGGCCCCCAGTGGCCGGCCAGGCGCTCCAGCCGCTCCTTGCGCAGGTCGGTCAGCCCGATCAGCTTGACGCCCTTGGGACGCGGGAACGACGGCTTGTCGCGGAAGCGCAGGACGCTGGCGATCTCGACGTCGTGCCGCTTGGCAAGCTCGGCGGCGGTCGTGAACGTCGTACGGATCGTCCCACCCACCGCGTACGCGTTCATGATCACGAACCGGATGGTCATCTCAGGCGGCGCATCACCCTAGCTAGACTCGCCGCCGGCTTGCCCCGCCCCATCTTCATCGTCAGCGCGATGGGCTCCGGATCGACGCTGATCCGGCTCATCCTCGACAGCCATCCGAACATCGGGATCCCGCAGGAGACCGGGTTCATGCGCGCCTATCAGGCGCACCAGTTCATCCCGCTCAAATGGTCGGGCCGCAATTGGGCGCGCCGCATGGGCTGGAGCCGCGAGGAGCTCGACGAGGAGCTCGCGGGCTTCTACGACCGGATCTTCACGCGCTACATCGAGAGCCAGGGCAAGAGCCGCTGGGGCGACAAGACGCCGCTGCACACCTGGCACGTGAGCGGCATGGCGCGGCTGTACCCGGACGCGCAGTTCATCGGGATGATGCGCCATCCGGGCGGCAGCGTCGGGTCGAACATGACGCGCTTCGGGCACCCGTACGGGCGTGCGGTCAACCACGTCGAGCGCTACGACCGTGAGATCGCGCGCCAGGCCGCCACGCACAAGCGCAGGTTCGTGATCCTCCGCTACGAGGATCTCGTGCTGCGCCCCGAGCCGGTGCTGCGCGAGCTGCTGGACTGGCTCGGCGAGCCGTGGTCGGACCAGGTGCTCCAGCACCACGAGGTGCAGACCGCGCGCGGGGGCCGGCTCGTCGTCGAGGGCACCAACCGGATCGACGACCCGATCGACGTCTCGCGCGTCGCGAAGTGGCGCGACCGGATGTCGGAGATGCACCTGCGGTCGCTCGCCAAGCGACTCGGGCGGCTGAGCGAGTTCTACGGCTACGACATGAAGGACCCGGCCGTGCTGGCCCCCGTCGGCGCCAAGCTGATAATCACCGGCGAGGAGATCGACGCGCGGATCGATGCGTTCCCGGATCTCAATCTGCGCGACAAGGCCGAGCCGGGCCTTGCGGAGCGCCACTACCACCCGGGCCGCATGCAGCTGCACGGCATCGGCGAGCTCGCCAAGAAGATGCCGCCGGCGCCCGAGCCGCCGTTCCACGTCCGCGTGTGGCGCGTCATGCCGCAGCGCGTGCGCCGGCAGTTCAATCCCGCCCTTCGCCGGCTTCGCCGTCGCGTGATCCACGCCCGGCGCAGGCTGCGCCGCCGTTGACGGGCCAGTCGCGCCGCCGCCGCCTGCTCGGCCCGCTCGCGGTCGCCGTCCACCGAACCGCGCTGCGGATCGGCGGCCTCGTCCGGGGGAGCGCCGGCCCCGGCGGCGGCACCGTCCGCTACGTGCTCGCGCATGCATGGGCGATGGGCGGGACGGTCCGCACGACGCTGACCGTCGCCGGCTACCTGTCCGAGCGGCGCGACGTCGAGGTCGTCAGCGTCCTCCGGCGCCGCGACGAGCCGTTCTTCCCGTTCGCCGCGCGCCTGCGCGTGCGCGCGCTGCACGACCGCCGGCGCGAGGGCCTGCTCGCCCGAGTGCCAAGCCTGCTCGTGCACCCCGAGGACTACGCGTATCCGTGGTGCAGCGCTGCGGACCGACCTCGCACTGCTGCGCTGGCTGCGGACGCTGCGGGCCGGCGACGTGCTCGTCACCACGCGGCCGGCCTTCAACCTGCTGGCCGTGCGGCTCGCCCCGCGCGGCGTGAAGGTCGTCGGGCAGGAGCACATGCACTTCGCCTCGCACCGGCCGCGGCTGGCGGCCGACATTCGCCGCCACTACCCGCAGCTCGACGCGCTGACGGTGCTCACCACCCACGACGAGCGGGACTACCGCGGCCTCGTCGCGCGCGTCGTGCGCATCCCGAACCCGCTCCCGTACGCGCCCGCCGCGGTGTCGGACCAGACCGCCAAGACCGTGCTCGCCGCGGGGCGGCTCAACACCCAGAAGGGCTTCGACCTGCTGATCGCCGCGTTCGCAAAGGTGACCGCTCCTGGCTGGCGGCTCGTGATCTACGGCTCGGGACCGGAGCGCGACCGGCTACAGGCGCAGATCGCCGCGCTGTCTCTGGCCGACCGCGTCGAGCTCCACCCCCGCACGCCACGCCTACCGGAGGCGATGACCGCGGCGTCGGTGTTCGCCTTGAGCTCCCGGTTCGAGGGCTTCGGGATGGTCCTCGTCGAGGCGATGAGCCACGGGCTCGCCGTCGTCAGCTTCGACTGCCCGCACGGCCCGCACGAGATCGTCACGAGCGGGACCGACGGGATCCTCGTCCCGGCCGAGGACGTCGACGCGATGGCCGCCGCGTTGCTCGACGTGATCGGCGATCCGGAGCGGCGGAAGGCGCTCGCCACCGCGGCGCAGCGCCGCTCACGGGACTTCGACATGGCAACGATCGGCCCGGAAATCGACGGCCTGCTCGCTAGCCTCCAAGCCCCTTGACGAGCGGGTTGAGCGACACACGAGCGGCCACCGACGCCTCGACGATCCCCGCCGCACAGCCCGCGGGCGTCGGGCTCGCTGTCGTGCTCGCGACCGCGCCGGCGTCTGACGGGCGCCCGGCCGCGCTGCTGCCGTTCCAGGACGGCACCGTCATCGGCCGCCTCGCCGAGCAGCTTTCCGGCCTCGGCGTCCCGGCGCCGCTCGTCATCACCCGCCCGGGCTTCGAGGCGCCCGTGCGGCAGGCTGTCGGGCCGGCGGCCGACGTGCGCGTCTCGGGCTCGGTGGCCGACGACATGCGGCTGATCGCCCGCGCGGCCCGCGAGGGCGCCGGGCAGGTGCTCGTGATGGCGGGTGACATCGTCACCCATGCCGAGGCGCTTGAAGGCCTGATCGCCAACCCCCACGCCGGGACGCGGATCCTCGCGGGCGGTCGCCGTCGCCCGCTCGCCTTCCGCTTCCAGGCCCGGCGCGGCCGGCGTCGTCAGCGCGGCGTCGGCCTACCACGGGGTCCGCAGCCCGAACGGCACGTTCCTGGGCGTCCTGCGCGTCGTCCCCGCCGACGTCGACGCGCTCGTGGACGCTGCGGAGCGGCTCGCGCCGCTGGTCGCCGACGTGCCGGAGCCGTGGCTCGAGGAGCTCGACCGCAAGGCGCAGCGCTGGCGCGCCGCCGTCGCGCGCGCCACCGCCGGCGAGGACGAGGGCGGCGACGACTACGCGGGCCCGGACGAGCCCGAGGGCCTCGAGGAGTCCCCACCGGAGGACGACGCGGCCGTGACGCTGTCCGACGCGGACGACGCGCAGTGGCGCACGCGCGTCGCCGCCGCGCCCGAGGACGCTTCGGCACTGCTGCTCGTCGGCCTCGTGCGCGCGAACGTCGATGTCACGCCCGTCTACCTGCGGCAGCTGTTCTGGGCGCGGCCGCTCTCCCCCGAGGCTACCGCCCGCGCCGCCGAGCGGATCACCGACTACGACGAGGACCGCCTGCTGCTCGAGTCGGCCGTCAAGAGCACCGACGGCTTCTTCACGACCTTCTTCGTCAGCCCGTACTCGAAGTACATCGCGCGCTGGGCGGCCCGCCGCGGCTTCACGCCCAACCAGGTCACGACCGTCTCGATGCTGCTCGGCGTACTGGCGGCGGCCGCGTTCGCGACCGGCGAGCGCTGGGGCCTGGTCGCCGGCGCGGTGCTGCTGCAGGTGAGCTTCACCACCGACTGCGTCGACGGCCAGCTCGCGCGCTACACGCGGCAGTTCTCCAGGCTCGGCGCCTGGCTCGACTCGGTCTTCGACCGCGGGAAGGAGTACGTCGTCTTCGCCGGCCTGGCGATCGGGGCGCACCACATGGGCGACCAGGTGTGGCTGCTCGCGTGCGCGGCGCTCGCGCTGCAGACGGTGCGCCACTCGTCGACTTCTCGTACATGGCGGTCGCGCACCAGGCGATCACGGTCACGCCGCAGACGCCGCTCGAACAGCCGCTCGACCACGCGGGCGTGCAGGCTGAGGCGCGCCGCGCCGCACGCGCAGCGGGCGGGACGATCACGCCGGCCAAGCGCTCGCCGGCCGCGCGGATCCTGTCCGCGTGGCACACGCTCGACCGCGCGCCGGCCCTGCGCTGGGTCAAGCGCATGGTCGCCTTCCCGATCGGCGAGCGCTTCGCCGTGATCTCGATCACGGCCGCGCTGTTCACACCGCGCGTGACGTTCATCGCCTGCTGGCCTGGGGCGGCGTCGCGTTCCTGTACACCCAGACGGGCCGCGTGCTGCGGTCGATCCGATGAGCGCCGCCGCCGCAGCGATGCGCGAGCCGGCCGCGCCGCCGGAGCCGCTCACCGTCTACCGCGACGACGGCGTCATCGCCCGCGCGGTCGGGCGCATCCGCGTCCCGCTGCCGGCCCCGCTCCTGGCGCTCGCCGCATTCGTCCCGCTGCTGGCCGTCGTGATCATCACCGGCGGGGGCGCGTCCGACGCCGTCGCCGGCGTCACGTCGCCTGGGTTCTGCTCGGGCGGCATCGCGACCGGGGCGGGCGGGCGGCGGAAGATCGCCTGGTCGGCGACGCCGCTCCTGCGCGCGAGCGAGTACGCCGGACTGATCTGGATCGCCGCGCTGCACGGGGAGTCGGCCTATCCCGCCGCCTTCGCGCTGCTGGGCGCGCTCGCGTTCCGCCACTACGACCTCGTGTACCGGCTGCGCCACCGCGGCGTCGTGCCCGCTCGCTGGGTGACCGTGCTGTCGCTGGGCTGGGACGGGCGGCTCGCGCTCGCCTTCGTGCTGTTGGTCGCAGGCGCGCTGCCCGCCGGGCTCTACGTGCTCGCCGCCGTGTTCGGCGCGGCGTTCGTCGGCGAGGCCGTGTATGGATGGGTGGTGGTCGGCCGCGTGGAGCAGCCGCTTGATGACGACGAGGAGGACGACGAGCTGTGATCGGGATGGTGCTCGCCGCAGGTGCTGGATCGCGGCTCGGTGACGAGACGGCCGACCTGCCGAAGACGCTGCTCGGCGTCGACGGCGACCGCACGATCCTCGACATCGCGCTCGGCAACTTCGCCCAGGTCGGGCTGTCGGACGCGGTCATCGTCACCGGCTACGCCCACGATCGCCTCGCCGAGCGCGTGCCCGGGCTCGAGCGTCGCCACGGCCTCAAGCTCGAGCTCGTCTTCAACGCCAAGGCGCTCGAGTGGAACAACGCCTACTCGCTGTGGGTGGCGCGCGAGGCGTTCTCCGAGGGCGTGCTGCTGGCCAACGGCGACACCGTGCACCCGGCTTCGGTCGAGGAGTCGCTGCTCGCGGCCCGCGGGCCGGAGCTGGTGATCGCGGTCGACGACGTCAAGCCGCTCGGTGCCGAGGAGATGAAGGTCCACGTGACCGCCGACGGCTACCTGGACCGCATCAACAAGGCGCTCGACCCGGCGACCGCGCAGGGCGAGTACATCGGCGTGACGCTGATCGAGCCGGCCGCCGCCGGCCCGCTCGCCGACGCGCTGGAGGCGACCTGGCGGCGCGACCCGACCCTCTACTACGAGGACGGGTTCCAGGAGCTCGCCGACCGCGGCGGGCGCGTCGGCATCGCTCCGATCGGCGCGGTCGAGTGGGTCGAGGTCGACGACCATGTCGACCTCGCGCGGGCGCGGGAGGTCGCGTGCCGCTGCTGACCCGCATGGTCGGCACGCCGCTGACGATCGACATCGGACCGGGAGCGGTCGCGGGCCTGGCCCCGCTGCTCGCCGACCGGCGGATCTCCAGCGGCGGGCACGTCGCGGTCGTCGTCGGGCCCGGGCTCGGCGAGGAGATCGCGACGACGCTGCGCCCGTCGCTCGAGAACGGCGAGATCTGGGACGTCGCGGGCGGGTCGGTCCAGGCGGGCGCCGATCTGGCGGCGCGCCTGCGCGCCGGGTTCTACGACGCGGTGGTCGGCATCGGCGGCGGCCGGACGCTCGACGTCGCCAAGTACGCGGCTTCGCTCTCCGGGCTGCCGCTGGTGGCCGTCGCCACGTCGCTGGCGCACGACGGCATCGCCTCCCCGGTCGCCTCGCTGGAGGACGACGCGGCGGGGCACAAGTCGTCGGTCGGCGTGCAGATGCCGATCGCGGTCGTCGTCGACCTCGACTACGTGCGCCGCAGCGAGCCGGCGATGCGGCGCTCGGGGATCGGCGACACGATCAGCAACCTGTCGGCGATCGCCGACTGGCGGCTGGCCGAGCGCGAGCGCGGCGAGGCGGTCGACGGCGTCGCCGTGACGTTCGCGCGCGTCGCCGCGACGTCGATCATCCACCGCAAGGACGGGATCGACGACGACGACTTCCTGATCGCGCTGGCCGAGTCGCTGGTGCTGTCCGGGCTGGCGATGGCGACCGCGGGCTCGAGCCGGCCGTGCAGCGGCGGCGACCACGAGATCCTCCACGCGATCGACCACCTGTTCCCCGGCACCGCCCACCACGGCGAGCTGGCGGGCGCCGCGAGCCTCTTCACGTCGTTCCTGCGCGGCGCCGACGGGCTGACGCGTCGGGATCAACGCCTGCCTCGTGCGGCACGGGCTGCCGCGCACGCCGCGCGACCTCGGGCTGACGGTGGACCAGTGGGTCGAGGCGGTGCTGGCGGCGCCGGGCACGCGGCCGGACCGGTTCACGATCCTCGAGCACCTGGCGCTGGACGAGGCGGGCGTGCGGCGCGCGGTCGCGGAGTTCCTCGATGCCTACGGTCGCTGAGCTGCGCGCGGCGACCCAGCCGGCGTCGATCTTCGAGCGCAACAGCGGCGAGCACTGGGCCGGCCGGCTGTACATGCGTCGCCTGTCGCCGTATGTGACGCGACTGCTGCTGCGGACGCCGGTCAGCGCCAACGGCGTGACGTGGCTGATGATCGCGTGCGGTGTCGCGGCCGCGGGCGTGCTGGCGCTGCCCGGGTTGTGGGCGGCGGTCGGCGCCGTGCTGCTGATCCAGCTCCAGCTGCTGCTCGACTGCTCCGACGGCGAGCTCGCGCGCTGGCGCGGCGAGAAGTCCGTCGTCGGCGTCTACCTGGACCGGATCGGCCACTGGGTGACCGAGGGCGCGCTGCCGATCGCGCTCGGGGTGCGGGCCGATCACGTCGAGCTCGGGCTCGTCGCGGCCGTGCTGGTGCTGTTGATCAAGGGCGAGTCGGCGCTGGTGGGCGTCGCGCGCGCCGAGGCGGGGCTGCCGCCGGCGGGCGACACGCGCGCGGTCGCCGCGCCGCGGGCGTCGGGACTGCGGCGGCTGCGGCGGGCGGCGGGGTTCGCGCCGTTCTTCCGCGCGTTCGTCGCGGTCGAGGCGACGCTGCTCGCGCTCGCCGCCGCGATCGTCGACACCGCGACCGACTCGCTCGACGGCAGCGAGTTCCTCGTCGTCGCGCTGGTGGTCGTCGCCGCGATCACCGCGGCCGGGCATCTGCTCGCGATCCTCACGTCCGAGCGGCTGCGGTGACACCCATCGGCTGCGTCGTGCTCACGCAGGGCCGCCGCCCGGCCGAGCTTGCTGCCGCCCTCGACCTCGCTGCTCGGCGCAGCGCGGCGTCGAGCTCGACGTCGTGGTGGTCGGCAACGGCTGGGTGCCCTGCGGGCTGCCCGACGGCGTGCGGTGCCGTCGCGCTGGCCGAGGATCGCGGGATCCGCGGCGGGCCGGAACGCGGGGCCGCCGGCGGTGCGCGGCGACCTGCTGTTCTTCCTCGACGACGACGCGCGGCTCGCCGCTCCCGACGCGCTCGCCGCGGTCGCCGCGCGCTTCGCGGACTCGCGGCTCGGCCCTTCTGCAGCTGCGCGTCGACCCGTCCGAGCGGCGGCGCGCCGCCGCGCGACTGGGTGCCGCGGCTGCGGGTCGGCGACCGCACGCGGTCGAGCGACGTCACGGCGGTCTGGGAGGGCGCCGTGGCGATCCGGCGCGTCGGTGTTCGACGCCGTCGGCGGCTGGCCGGAGGCGTTCGGCCTCGTGCACGAGGGCGTCGACCTCGCCTGGCGGGTCCTGGACGCCGGCTGGCGCGTCGCCTACGCCGGCGACATCGCGGTCCTCCACCCCGCCTACGCCACCGCCCCGCACGACTCACTCCGTCTACTACGGCGCGCGCAACCGGGTCTGGCTCGCCCGCCGCCATCTCCCGCTGCCGCTCGGTGTCATCTACGTGTTGACCTTCGCGCTCCGCACGCTGCCCGGTGCTGCGCACGCGGCGCCGTGCGCGAGCCGCGCTGCGCGGATACCGCGACGGGCTGCGTCGGCCGTGCGGCACGCGCCGCCGCCTGCAGGTGAGGACGCTGTGGCGGATGACACGCTCCGGCCGACCTCCCGTGGTCTGAGCCTGACTAGCCTCTTCTGGCCCCCGTGACTGCCCCTGCCCCGCCAAGACCGCGCGATCGGACCGACGAGTTCTCGGCGAGCACGCACGTCTACGAGCCGCATCGCGTCGGCCTGCCGCCGCTGCGCCCGTACCTGCGCGAGCTGTGGCGGCGGCGCGAGTTCGCGTTCGAGATGTCGCGCACCGATCTGCGGTCGCAGCACTTCAACACGGTGTTCGGGCAGCTGTGGCTGGTGCTCAACCCGCTGCTGCTGGCGTGCGTCTACTTCATCCTCGTCGACATCCTGCGCGCGGCGCAGCGGCGGCCTGGAGTTCTTCGCCCACCTGATGGCGGGCGCTGTTCGTCTTCCACTTCGTGACCGACGCGATCCGGCAGGCCGTCAAGTCGGTGACGGGCGGCGGGCGGTTGATCCTCAACACCGCGTTCCCGCGCGTGCTGCTGCCGCGGCGCGTCGGTGATCACCGCGTTCAAGCGCTTCCTGCCGACGATGCTCATCTACATCCCCGTGCACCTGCTCGAGGGCTGCCGAAGCCCGGGCCGGAGCTGCTGTGGGTGTTCCCGGTCTTCGCCCTGTTCGCCATCGTCGCCGTGCGGCTTCGCGATGCTCGTCGCCGCCGGCCAGGTCTACTTCCGCGACCTCAAGAACTTCCTGCCCTACGTGCTGCGGATCTGGCTGTACTCGTCGCCGATCCTCTACTACGCCGACCGAGGTGCCGGAGCGCTACAAGTTGCTGCTGGTCATCAACCCGATCGGGCCGCTGCTGGCCGCCTGGAGCGACGATGCTTCGACCTCGGGCGCGCACCCGACGCGAACGACCTGCTGCTCGGCCTCGGCTGGGGCGTCGCGCTGTTCCTGATCGGCGCGCCGTTCTTCATCTCCCGGGAGCGTGAGTTCGCTGTCCGCCTCTGAGCGACTGCGGATCCGGGTCGAGGACGTCTCGGTCACCTACCGCACGTCGCTCGAGCGCGCCCCGACGCTCCGCAGCACGATGCTGCGGCTCGGCCGCCGCGAGCGCGTCGTGCGCGAGATCGAGGCGCTGAAGGACGTCTCCTTCAGGTCCCGCACGGCACGGTGCTGGGCGTGGTCGGCGCCAACGGCGCCGGCAAGTCGACGCTGATGCGGACCGATCGCCGGCATCCTGCCGCCGAACTCCGGCCGCGTCGAGGTCAACGGCCGCGTCAGCACGCTGCTCTCGCTCGGCGTCGGCTTCAACCGCAAGCTCACCGGGCGCCAGAACGTCGTGCTCGGCGGCCTCGCCGCCGGCCTCACCCGCGCCGAGCTGGCCGAGCGCTACGACGAGATCGTCGAGTTCGCCGAGCTCGAGGAGTTCATGGACATGCCGATGCGGACCTACTCGTCGGGCATGTACGGCCGCCTCGCGTTCTCGGTCGCGGTGAACATGGACCCCGACATCCTGCTCATCGACGAGGCGCTGTCGGTCGGCGACGCCCGCTTCCGCAAGAAGTCGTTCCAGCAGATGCGCGAGCTGTGCGGGGAGGACCGGACGATCGTGCTCGTCTGCCACGCTCTGGCGAGCATCGAGAAGCTGTGCGACGAGTGCATCTGGATGGACAAGGGCCGAGCTGCGGATGTGGGACGAGCCGACCGCGGTCGTCGAGGCCTACACCGACTTCCTCGGGGTGCGGGACGAAGAGCCGACCCCGTCACGATGGAAGACATCTAGCCACCGCGGCTGGGTACGGAGGCGAGGGAGCCAACCGCTCGGCAAGGTTGGCAAGTCAGTCCCCTCAGAGGGCATAACTTGCCGACCTTCGCGCGGAGCGGCCGATCCTGACTGCCTCAACGCCGCAGTTGACGCGCTGCCGCTACGCGGCGCAGCCCGGCGCGGCGAACACCCGCCACGAGGCGTTGCGGTAGATCTGCGTGTAGCCGGCGGGCGGCCGCACGATCGGGAACGTCTTAGCGAGTAGACGCGGTGGGTGGCGCGGTTGCGGCGCGGCAGGAGCAACATCTGCCCCACCTGCGACGCCCCGCCCTCGACCGTGCGGACCGAGCCGGGCGCACCGCCGAGCCAGTAGCGGATGTACGGGATCGGGCGGTGGTCGGCGGCGGTCAGCGGAGCGCAGCGCGCGAACGCCGCGCGCACGCGCGGCGCCTCGCCGACCCGCTGCAGGTCGGCGTACATGACGCCGTCGTGCGCCACGCGGCGGCCGACGCTCTCGAGCTTGGTCGCGTGCCACGGCACGTAGACCACCGACAGCAGGACCGCGAACACCCCGACCGCCATCCAGCGGTTGCGGGTGCGGCCCGGCGGGAGCGAGCAGCCAGCCGGAGACGGCGAGGCCGTAGAAGAGCGTCAGCAGCACGGCCGGGGTCTCGACGTAGCGGCGGATCAGCGGCAGGCCGAACAGGGGGCCGATCGCGAACACGGCGGTCATGGCCACCACGACCGCGGCGGGCAGCACCGCGCGCCGGCGCGCGTGGAACCACGCGAACGCGAGGCCCAGGGGCACGCCGATGACCATCGGCTCGCGCAGCGCGTAGCCGAAGTACTTGGCCGTCCAGAACGGCACGTCCTCGGGATCGCGACGGCGGTCGGCCGCCTCGGCCAGGTCGGCGGTGCCGTGCAGGGAGTGCAGCGGGTCGCCCGCGATGATCCAGTCGGTGCCGGCCCAGATCAGCGGCGCGGCCACGACCAGCGCGAGCGTGCGCAGCCGGTCACGCGGAGACGACCCGGGCCACAGGTACAGCCAGTACAGCCCGGCCAGCACCCACGCCTCCGGCCGCAGCAGCCCGGCGAGGGTCAACAGCACGAGGACGCCGACGCCGCGCCGCGGCCTGCGCGCCTCCAGCAGCACCGCGCTGATCACCAGCGCCGCGAACGGCAGGTCCTGGTAGCCGAGCAGCGCGTCGCGCTCGATCGCCGGCCGCGTCAGCACCACCAGCGCGGCGACCACGCCGACCCACGGCGAGAACAGCTCGGCGCCGAGCCGGTACGTCAGGTACACCAGCGCGCCGAACGACAGCAGCGTGATCCACAGCATCGCCATCGGCGCACCGTTGCCGAACGGCAGCGCGAGCGAGCTCGCGGCGGTCGCCAGCGGATGGGGCGTCGGCGCGAAGTCGGCCGTGTACTCGGGCGTGAAGCCGTGCCACAGGTCGCGCGCCCACAGGAGCGCGTAGCGCGCGTCGTAGTTGACGAACGACGGCCCGTAGACCACGAACATCGCCAGCGCGATGCCGACGATCGTCACGACCGGCGCCACCACCGCGGGGATCCGGCGCCGCCGCTCCTCGAGGATCGTGGGAACCGTGACCGCCGGCCGCGGCCGGGGTGGCGAAACGAGGGCCATGCGCCCGGCCACGATAGCGGTAGCTCCGGCCATATTTGTGGCGCCGGTCACGATTGGGAAACGCATACTGCGCAACTTCGCGGCGCCCGGCGCCGCCAGTCCCGACGCTAGGGTTGGCGCGGCCCCTTGCTCGTGCCGTTGCATACGTTCGCCCTCGCCGCGCCCGTCCAAGACGTGGTGCTGCTTGCTGCTGCCGGGGCGACGGCACTCGCGCTCATCACGCGCGACCGCCGGATGCGCGCGTTCGCGATGCTCGGCGCGCCGGTGCTCGCCGTGCTCGCGATCGGCACGCTGGCGACCAGGGTGCGCGTCCCGTCGGTCGGCCCGGCGATGATCGGCGCGGCGGTCGTGGCCGGGATCGCAGTGCTCGTGCTCACGTGGGTCGTCGTCAAGCGCCCGACCTTCCTCGCCTTGCTCGCCGTCGCGGCGCTCCCGTTCCGTGTGCCGGTGTCGATCGGCGACTCGGCGGCCAACCTGCTGCTGCCGCTGTACGGGGTGATCGGCGCGGGCGTGCTCGCGTACGCGTGGAACTGGCTGCGCAGCGACGACGACACAGCGGACGCCGAGCGCGAGCCGCTGCTGCGCTGGCTGCAGATCGCGTTCGCCGCGGTGCTCGGTCTGTACGCGCTGCAGGCGCTGTACTCGATCGACCGCGAGCAGGCGCTGAAGAACTTCTGCCTCTTCTACGTGCCGTTCGCGCTGCTGTTCGTGCTCCTGATCGACGCCAACTGGAGCCCGCGGCTGCTGCGCCTCTCGTTCATCGTCACGGTGCTGCTCGCGCTGGCGTTCGCGGCGATCGGCTGCGTCGAGTTCGCGACCGGCCACCTGCTGATCACCAACGCGAAGGTCGTCACGGCGAACGACCTCCTGCCCTACTTCCGGGTCAACTCGCTGTTCTTCGACCCGAACATCTTCGGCCGCTACCTGGCGCTGACGATGATCCTGCTCGCCGCCGTGCTGCTGTGGACGCGGCGGCGCCGCGAGGCCGCGCTGATCGCCGCCGCGCTCGCCCTGCTGTGGGCCGGCCTGGTGTTCTCGCTCTCGCAGTCGAGCTTCGCGGCGCTGCTGCTCGGGCTTGCCGTGCTCGCGGCGCTGCGCTGGAAGCCGTGGCCGGTGATCGCGCTGATCGGCGCGGTGGCCGTCGTCGGCGTCGCCGTCGTCGCGCTGGCCCCGGGAGCGCTGAACATCGAGACCGGCAAGCAGAACGTGTGGAACCGGGCGACGAGCGGCCGCGCCGACCTCGTCGAAGGTGGCCTGCGCATGGTGCGCGACCGGCCGCTGTACGGCTTCGGGTCCGGCTCGTACTCCGACGAGTACCGCCGCCGCGAGCACGTGAGCTCCGAGAAGATCGTCGCGGCGTCGCACACGATCCCGCTGACCGTCACCGCCGAGCAGGGCATCGTCGGGCTGCTCGCCTACGTGGCGCTGATCGGGGTCTCGCTGGCGCTGCTGTTCAGCGGCCTGCGCGCGCGCCTGAAGGCGACGGAGTGGCCGGGCACCAGCCGCGGTCGCTCAGGCGGGCATCGCCGCGGCGTATGCGGCGCTGCTCCTGCACACGATCGTCTACGCCGCGTACCTGGAGGACCCGCTGACGTGGGCGCTGCTGGCGATCGCCGCGGGCCTGCGGCGCGAGAACGGGATCAGCGCGACCGCCCGCGTGGAGCGGCCCGAGGCCGTGGGAGTCGGCGGTGGCTGATCCGATCGTCCTGCCGGAGTACGGGCCGACGCTGCCCGCGATCGCGCGGCGCCGCTTCGGCTGGCGCGAGCGCACGACGGCGATCGCCCTGCTCGTGCTCGCGGCGTTGATCGCGCTCGGCCTGTTCGTCGTGCGGCCGGAGGTGGACCCGCTCGCCAAGTACGTCCACCACGGCGACCCGACGTTCAACCTGCTCTACCGGCGCAGCGCGCTGCACAAGGTCGCGCCGCAGGGAGCCGAGCTCGTCCGGCTGCAGGGGCAGCGCGGGGACCTGGCCGTGACGATCGCCGTCGAGCCGTTGAAGCTCCCGCCGGCGACCGGCGACATCGCGCACGGCCAGCTGCCCGCGTTCGCCTCCCGCCACATCGAAGAGCTGCGGGCCGGGGACGACAGCTTCCAGCTCGTCGCCGAGGGCCGTGCCCGCGTCAACGACGCACCGGGCTACGAGGTGCGGTTCCGCACCGGCAGGACATTCGGCAACGACCTGCTGGTGCTGCCCAAGGAGGACGACGCGACCGGTGCGCTCCTGGTCACCGCCCGGCGCACGATCACGGGCAGGCTCGGCAAGCGCGAGGCCGCGCTGAACAAGGCCTCCGCCAAGGCCTATCGCTCATTCAAGTACGGCGCGACCGCCGCGAGATAGTGCGAGCCCGCGGCGGCGGGTGGCGGTCCCCCCGCCGCCGCGGTGGAGGCCGGCGCCTTCGGCCCTCGGCGCCGACCGCGCTCGCGGGTCGCCCTCGCTGTCTCCCCCATCCGTGGTGGGTGTCCAAACAGCGGTTTGACATTCGCGGTGGCTCTCCACACCGCGCGAACGAATGAATACCCGACCAGAAACCCGCTTCAACGGAAGTGGACGAAATAAATCTGGAAGATCACGCGTCCAGAAACGCCACCGCGCGACAGAACGCCGCCTCGCCGCCCTGAAAACGCCACGGGAAGCAGCCAAATTGGATGCGCTGATCGAGCACTTCGTCGATCGCCCCGCCGAGGTTCTCGATGTGGATCACGTCGTGGGGGAACAGCAGCGTGTGCATGATCTGGTAGTCCGCCTTCGGGAAGACGTCATCAAGCGGACGCCCGAGCTTGGCCTCGGCGTCCTCCGCCTCGTCGGCACGCATCCGGCGGATGACCGTGTTCATCGGATGGTCGGCGCTGCCGGCATCGACGGCGAGCCAGCGGATGCCGCGCTCGAGCACCCACTCCGCGAACGCGCGCGTCGGGCCCGGATGGCGGATGAAGTACTTCGTCTCGTCGACGGCGCTGAGGTCGGCCCAGTTCTCCGGGTAGTAGCGGTGATAGCCGGTGTGGATGATCAGGATGTCGTCGCGCTCGATCGTGATCCCGGTGTCGGACTCCCAGCGCTCGAAGTGCTCGGGCCCGTAGATGTCGTAGTCGCCGAGGCCCATCCGCTCGAGGTCGACCACGCACGCGGTCCCGACCAGCCACTGGAGCGGCAGATCGCCGATGAACTTGCCGCCCGAGTAGAAGTGCGCGGGGGCGTCGAGGTGCGTGCCGACGTGCAGCGTCGACGTGATCTCCTGCCCGCCGGCCTTGTCGAACGCGAGCCGCTTGACCCACTTGACGGACGGGCCGTCGTAGCTCGCGAACGCGGGGGTGTGGACGGAGAAATCCTGGGAGAGGTCGAGGACGTTCATGCCACCTTGTTCAGTCCGGAGGGCTTGACGGCGTGGCCGATGATGCGCGGGGGGACCATGACCGCCTCGGTCCCGATCCGCTCCATCCCCGCGAAGAACACCTCGCGGACGGCCTGCTCGCTGAAGCGGTAGTAGTCGAAGGCGAAGTGCACGCGGTAGGTGCGCGTCCAGCGCCCGCGGTCGCGCTCCGGGTCCTTGACGTAGCCGGGCACCGCGATCGCCAGCACGCCGCCGGGCCGCAGCACGCGCTTCATCTCGGCCAGCGAGAGCCAGAAGTGCTTGTCGTGCTCGAGCGTCGAGACCGACATCACGAGGTCGAACGAGGCGTCGGCGAACGGCATCTCGTTCGCGTTGGCCAGCACGTTGGTGACGCCGGGCTGCGTCTTGACCTCGGCGATGTTGAGCACGAACTTGTCGGCGCCGGCGGTCTCAGGGCCGGTCAGCAGCGACTTCGGCCCGGCTACTCCGCCGACCTCCAGCACGCGCGACGGCTTGATCCCCGTCGACCGCACCTGCGCCAGCAGGGTGTCCTTGATCTCGAGCGCCATGGCGGGCACCGTAGCCAAGTCCGCGCAGCGCCGCCGCGCCGTTGACTGCGTAGGCGCGGCCCGTGGTGTGCCCGAGGCGGGTGAGCCGCTCGAGCGGCGCGCCGTTCAGGACGGCGTGGAACGGCTCCGCGATCATGCCCTGCGCGGCGAGCTCGAGCAGCGTGGCGGAGAGCGCGGTCGTGCGCGTGCGGAGGTCGTCAGGGAGCAGCGGCGCGGGATTGCCGCCATCCGCCGCGATGATCGCCGCGGTCACCGCCACCGCGTCGTCGCCCTCGGGCGTGAGGCCGGGGCCGCGGCCGATCAACCCGCGCGCGATCTCGGCCATCCGCTCGGGGTCGTGCAGCGCGTCGGCGAACGGGGCGTCGCCGGGCGCGGTGAGGGTCTCGTCGCCGCGCAGGCGCAGCGTCGGGTCCCAGATCTGCGCGCCCTCCAGCACCACGCGCCCGGTCTCCGGCGGCCCGGTCAGCACGACGCCGTTCGGCAGCAGCGGCCCGCCCGGCCCGACCACCACGACGACGAACCCGCCCGTCTCGGCGTAGCCCGCGTGGCGGCTGACGTGCGTGACGCGCAGCTCGCGCCCGGCCACCGGCGCGGCGACCGTGTGCGCGATCACAGCCCGGCGAGCGCCCGCACGGCCTTCACGAACGCCTCCATCGGCGGCTTGACGACGCCGGCGCCGATCTGCCCGACGCCCGGCTCACGATGCGCGATCCCCGTGTTCACGAACGGCAGCACGCGCGTGTGCACGACCTCGCGGACGTCGATCCCGAACGGCGTGCCGCGGAAGCCGAGCTGCGGGATCTGGTAGCTGCGGCTCTCGCCCCACGAGATGTCGTACATCGACCGCGTGGCCTCGAGCGCGTCCTCGGCGCCGCCGCCGACCACGCGCACGATCGCCGGCGCGGCCGCCATCGCGAAGCCGCCGAGCCCGACGGTCTCGGTGATCGTGCTGTCGCCGATGTCGGGGTTCGCGTCCTCGGGGCCGAAGCCGGGCAGGTACAGCCCGTCGATCATCCCGCTCGGCCCGGTGAACCAGCGGTCGCCGGTGCCGCTCAGGCGGATGCCGAACTCCGTGCCGTTGCGCGCCATCGCGACGACGATCGAGGAGCGGTCGATGTCGCGTGCGGCGTCGGCGCACGCCTTCGACGCCGGCATCGTCAGGTTCAGGAAGAAGTGGTCGTTGCCGGCGATGAAGCGGGCGACGGCGGCGGTGTCGGCGGACGGCTCGCGCGTCTCGATCAGCGCCGGCAGCAGCTCGCGCAGCAGCAGCGACGTGCCGGCGCGGTTGCGGTTGTGGCCCTCGTCGCCCATCTGCAGCGCCTGCGCGGTCATCGAGCGCAGGTCGATCGGATCGAGTCGCTGCAACGCCTTGGCGAACACGCGCGCGAGGACGTCGCGGATCCAGGCGAGCCGCGCCAGCACCTCGTCGTTGTTGGCGCCGTATCGCAGCACCTTGCCGAGCCCCTCGTTGAACGTGCAGAACGCGCGGTTGCCGTGCCTGGTGTTCTCGATCACGCACATCGGCATCGACGGGCTCACGACGCCCGCCATCGGGCCGACCGCGCCGCGCTCGTGGCACGGGCCGAACTCGAACTCGCCGGCGGCGGCGCGCCGCTCGGCGTCCGCGCGGTCGCTCGCCAGGCCCTCGTACACGGCGGCACCGATCACCGCGCCGCGCAGCGGGCCGGACATGTCGTTCCATTCGATCGGCGGACCGGCGTGCAGGATCGTGCGGTCGCCGATGTCGGGGAGCAGGTCGCGCGCGGTCCCGACGCCGACGAGGTGCGGCTGCGCGGACTCGATCCGCTCCACCGCCTCGTCGTTCGCGCGGGCGATCGCGGCGGCCTCGAGCGCGAGCCGCGACAACGCCTCCTCGCTGCCGGGCTCCGGCGGGCGCCACTCGACGCGGTCGACCCGCACGCCCTGGCGCTCGAGCTCGTCGGCGAACAGGTCGACGCCGGCGTTGGCGACCGCGAGCGGCCGTCCGAGCAGGTCAGCCACCCGCCGCCTCCTTCGCGAGTCGCGCGGCGTGCGCGTTGCTGCGCGTGACGACCGCACCGGCGGCTTCGAGCTGCGAGCGCTGTTGCTCCAGCCCCTGTGGGTCGGCGGCGGCTCCGCACAGCGCGACGATCACGTGCGCGTCCTTGTCCGCGATCACCGGCGCGAGCTCGGACGCCGGATCGGGATGCGCGCCGTAGCCGAGCACGACGTCGAGCAGCAGGACCGGCTCTTTCGCCGCCGCCAGGTGCTCGAGCCGCAGCGACTGGTCGATCATCGGGTGCGCGCGGCCCTGGGTGTACTCGTCGTCGCCGAAGTCGGTGAACGTGCCGCGGCCGACGATCCGCTCCGCCTCGCCGCACAGCGTTCCGCCCGTGTACAGGCCGCGGACCTCGCCCTCGGCGGGCGGCCGCTCGAGCCGCTCCGCGCGCGGCGGGAGCACGCCGCCGACCAGCTCGGCCGCCCGCGCCGCCGCCTCCTCGAGCGTGAGGTCGAAGCCGAGCACGACGGGCTTGCCGGTCGCCTCGGCGGCCTCCTTGATCGACGCGGCGACCGCCGGGTCGGGCGGCTTGGAGATCACGACGATCGCGTGGGTGTCGGGGTCCTGCGCGAGCAGCTCGAGCCCGCGCCGCATCATCAGCCCGCCGACGCTCGCGTGGAGGTCGCGGCCGCCGACGCCGATCGCGTGCGCGACGCCGATCCCGGCGGCGTCGAGCAGGCAGCAGACCTCCTGCGTCCCGGTCCCGGACGCGCCGACGATCCCCACCGGCCCGCGCTCGACCGCGTTCGCGAAGCCGAGCGCGACGCCGTCGATGATCGCGGTGCCGCAGTCGGCGCCGAGGAACAGGAGGTCCCGCTCGAGCGCGCGGCGCTTGAGCGCGGCCTCGACCTCGAGGCTGACGCCGTCGGAGAAGCAGAACACGTGGAGCCCGGCCTCGAGCGCGGCGGCGGCCTCGTGCCCGACGTGGTCGCCGGGGATCGACAGGAACGCCATGCTGAGCTCGTCGTCGCGGCGCGCGGCGGCGGCCAGCGAGCGGGCCGCCGGGCGCTCGCGCGCCGTCGTCTCCCCTCCGCCCTTCTTGGCGAGCTCCTCGTCGACGGCCTGCACCGCCGCCTCGACATCGGCCGAGCGGATCGCGATCACGAGGTCGTTCGGGCCGGCGTCCTCGATCGTGAAGCCCTGGTTGGCGAGCAGCTCGAGGTTGAGCGGGGTCGCCATGCCGACCGACACCTCGTCGCCGGTCGCCGTCGCCGCGGCGCGCGAGACGAGCATCAGCGTCACCGAGTCGTAGTAGGCGCCGCGTCTGATGATCACGTGCTCGGTCATGCGGGCACCCGCGTTCCCGCCTCGCCCTCGACGCCCTCGCGCAGCCGCTCGAGCGACGTGATGACCGCGCGGCCGCCGCTGTCGGCGAACGCGAGCGCGGCGCGCACCTTCGGCCCCATGCTGCCGCCGCCGAACTCGCCCTCGTCGTACAGCGCGCGCAGCCGCTCCGGGTCGACCGCGCCGAGCCACTCCTGCTCGGGCGTGCCGTAATGCACGGCGGCGGCCTCGACATCGGTGGCGATCAGGAACGTGCCGGCGTTCACCGTGCGCGCCAGCAGTGCGCCGGTGAGGTCCTTGTCGAGCACCGCCTCGACGCCGCGCAGCGCTCCGTCCTCGCGGACCATCGGGATCCCGCCACCGCCGGCGGCGACCACGATCGCGTCGTCGCCGATCAGCGCGTCGATCGTGCCGCGATCGAGGATCTCCAGCGGGTCGGGCGAGGCGACGACACGCCGCCAGCCGCGCTCGCCGCGATCCTCCCAGGCCTCGCCGGCGGCGATCCGCTCCTGCGCCTCCGCCGCGCTCACGTAGCGGCCGATCGGCTTGGTCGGCCGAGTGAAGCCCGGGTCGTCCTTGTCGACCAGCACGCGCGTGATGACGGTACTGATCAAGCGCTCGAGCCCGCGCCGGCGCAGCGCCGCCTCCAGGGCGGTGACGATCAGGAAGCCGAGCGTGGCCTGCGTCTGGGCGACGCACCAGTCGAGCCCGACCGGCGGCACGACGTGGCGGGCGAGGTCGTTCTTGAGCAGCAGATTGCCGACCTGCGGACCGTTGCCGTGGGTGATCACGACCTCGTGCCCGTGAGCGACGAGCTCGGCGATCTGCTCGCAGGCGCCTTCGACGGCGATGCGCTGGGACTCCGGGTCCGCCCCACGCTCACCGGCGATCGCGTTGCCGCCGAGAGCCACGACGAGACGCTCACTCACGAGCGGGAGGCTAGTCGAGGGCGCCGCGCCGGCGGGGCGCCCCCGCCGGGGAACGTCTCGGCAGGGCGCTGCGTCTCCGCCGCGGAATGTCTCGACGGGGCGCGGCGCCCCCGCCGGGGAATGTCTCGGCCGGGCGCGGCGCCCCCGCCGCGGAATGTCTCGACGGGGCGCGGCGTCCTTGAGGGCATGGACTCGAACATCAACGCGATGCTCCTCAACGCCACTCGCACCGCGCGCCCCGCCCCCTGGGCGCGCTGGATGCCTTCTCCCCGCGGCCCGAAGCGGCCGCGGTCTCCCCGCTGAACCGGTAGCGGCCTTCCCGGCCGCTCCGCTCAGCCCCTCTCTGTTCAGCCTCTCGTGACGCGAGGATTCGCGTCGCGAGAGGCGACTCAGCCGGTCGGGACGTGCAGGTGGAAGGCCGCCTCGCCGTCCGACCAGCAGCTCTCGGTACCGCTGTACGCCGCGCCGTCGCCGTCGTTCGCGAACGTGAACTCGCAGGTCCATCGCTCGACGCCCCCGGGCGCCCGGCCGGCGAGCACGTCGCAGCGCGCGCCGTGGGTCCGGTGTGCGCAGTCGATGCGGCTCGCCTCCGGCAGCCAGACCCGCACCCGGTCGCGGATGCGCGCCGTGCCCTCCGAGGCCGGGCCGCCGCAGCCACCGAGCAACACGCAGCCGAGGGCGATCGCGCACATCAGTGTTGCCCGCCTCGGCGCCGCCATCCCGGTCGTCATCGGCGAACACCGCCCGGGGACCTAGCGTCCGACCCTCGTGCGAACATGTGTTCGTGTTACGCGAGGCCACCATCCTGCACGCCGATCTCGACTCGTTCTTCGCGTCGGTCGAGCAACGGGACGACCCGCGGCTGCTCGGCAAGCCGGTGATCGTCGGCGGCGGCGTGGTGCTCGCCGCGAGCTACGAGGCGAAGGCGCACGGCATCCACAGCGCCATGGGCGGCTGGCGCGCGAGGCGGCTGTGCCCGGACGCGATCGTCGTCAAGCCGCGTATGGAGGCCTACTCGGAGGCGAGCAAGGCGGTGTTCGAGATCTTCAAGGACACGACGCCGCTGGTGGAGGGCATCTCGATCGACGAGGCGTTCCTCGACGTACGCGGCATGCGGCGGATCGCCGGCTCGCCGGAGCAGATGGCGGAGCGATTACGCACCCGCGTGCGCGAGGAGGTGGGGTTGCCGATCACGGTCGGCGTGGCGACGACCAAGCACCTCGCCAAGGTCGCCAGCGCGGTCGCGAAGCCGGACGGGCTGCTCGTCGTTCCGGCCGGGAAGGAACTGGAGTTCCTGCACCCATTGCCGGTCGAGCGGCTGTGGGGCGTCGGGCCGGTCACCGCCGGCAAGCTGCACGCCCGCGGGCTGACGACGGTCGGGCAGGTGGCGGCGCTCGGGGAGGGCGACCTGATCGCCGTGCTCGGCCGCGCCTCGGGCCGGCATCTTCACGCGCTCGCCCACAATCGCGATCCGCGGCGGATCCGCACCGGCCACCGGCGGCGCACGATCGGCACGCAGCGCGCGCTCGGCCGCCGTGCGCGTTCGCCCGGCGAGCTGGACACGATCCTCGTCGGGCTCGTGGACCGGCTCGCGGGGCGGCTGCGAAAGGCCGACCGCATCTGCCGCACCGTCACGCTGCGCCTGCGGTTCGACGACTTCGCGCGCGCGACCCGGTCGTACACGCTGCCGGAGTCCACCGCGGAGACGGCCGCGATGCTCACCGCGCTGCGCGAGCTGCTCGCCGCCGCGATGCCGACCATCCAGGCGCGCGGGCTGACGCTGATGGGCATCACGTTCAGCAACCTCGACGAGGAGGACGACCAGCTCGTCCTCGGCCCCAACCGCCGTGCGGCGCTCGACGAGGCGATGGACCACGTGCGCGAGCGCTACGGCTCGGAGGCGATCACGCGCGCGGTCCTGCTCCACCGCGACCGGGGCCTGTCGATGCCCGTGCTGCCCGACCTGGAGTAGTGCTGACCCGTGTGTCCTCGCCCCGCCGACCCCGTAGAGTCGCCGCGTGCAGCGCGCCCGCCCGGAGTCCGACCGGGAGCCGGCCGAGACGGCCCGGCCCGTCGTCGCGATCCCGCGCCGCGAGGAGCATCCCGTCCTCGCGTTGCAGCGCCAGATCGGCAACCGCGCGGTCGCGCAGATGCTCGTGGCCCGCCAGCCCGCGTTCGGGACCACGAGCGCCGAGCAGTGGGCGACCGAGGCCCGGGCCGGGCACAACAAGGCGCTGTACGCCGAGATCGCGACGATGGTCGGCACCGGCGGCCTGCCCGACATCACGGGCACCGCCGAGCAGGACATCAACGGCGCGCTGCGCGCCCAGTTCGCCGACCTCAAGCCGGGGCTGAACTACGTGCCCAAGCACGGCACGCACGGCTCGACCGGCTTCCTGCACGACGACAGGTTCGAAGCGAAGATGCCGCCGACGCGCAGCGGCCCGCTCCCGCGGGTCGCGATCGTCCTCGGCAACAAGGCGTTCGAGCCCGACAACAAGGCCTTCAGCGTGACGATCTACCGCCACGAGCTCGAGCACGGCATCCACAACCAGATAGCGATCGACTGGCTCAAGAAGTGGCGCGACGACGCCAAGGCCGAGAAGGTCCCGTTCGAGCTGTGGCTCGACAAGCAGACGATGTCCAAGTCCGACCGCGCGCTGGTCAAGGACGCCGCCCGCGGCGCGACCTCCAGCTCCGAGTCGCTCGCGTACGCACAGGGCTTCATCGCCGGCTTCGGCCTCGAGAGGGCGGGCATCGAGCTCGCCGACCGCCCGGTCACCGAGGAGCTCCTCAAGCTCGCCGACTACTGGCCGCACGCCGCCGAGCCGGTGCAGGCGGAGACGATCTCGCGCCTCAAGGCCTACGCCGCCGGACTCAAGGACAAGGAGCGGCGGGCGACTTTCCGCAGGACGCTCGAGGAGCTCAAGGCGAAGAACAGCGTGCTGGCGAAGCTGACCGACCCGATCATCGCCGTCCTGTAGCGCCTCCCCGGCGAGTCCAGCGCGATTCGGTGCGCCGGATTGTTGACTTAGCGACGCCCGCGCTGAGAGAGTCGCGCGCATGTGGGCCACGATCGCCACCGCTGCCACAACGCTGTTCGCCGCGCACAGCAGTGCGGCCTTCGAGCCGCCGGACTGCATCCGTGCGGTGCCTGCGAACACCCACAACGGCGACATGGTCGTCGGGACGAAGAAGCCCGGGCTCTGGCTCGCGTCGGCGAACGGCGCGATAAAGCGTCAGCTCACGAGGACCAAGGGCGACCGCGAGGCCACGTTCTCGCCGGACGGCCGCAAGATCGTCTTCCAGCGTTTCAAGCCGAAGGCCGGCCACGCGGCGATCTTCACCTACGACCTGCGCAGCGGGCGCACCCGCCAGATCTACGTCACGAGACATCGCGAGGAGACGGCGGAAGCGCCGGTGTGGTCAGCCGGACGGGCGCTGGATCGCCTTCCTGCGCGAAACCGACAAGGGCAACGACTACCGGTTCGACATCGCGCTGGTTCACCCCAACGGCAAAGGTCTCCACAACGAGCACAAGGTCAGCAGCCTCACGAACATCCCGACGCTCGCGTGGTCGCGCAACGGCGCCTGTGTGGCGTATCAGTGGGGCGACTTCGACTACGGCGCGGTCGCCATCCAGAACGCCACCTTCAGCGAAGGCGTCAACCTCGTCCCGTTCCGCGTCGACTTTCCGGATGGCGCGAACGTCTTCGTCCCCGAGAGCGTCGCGTTCAGCGCAGACGGCAGGCTCCTATACGTGATGTTCCCGGTGAGCATCAATGGGAAGGACGCCGGCGACCGGATCTACGCGATCACGCTGGACCAGCCGCGCCCGCCGATCCAGATTGCCAAGAAGGCCGGCTTCCCGCTCGAGTCACCCGACGGGCGATGGCTGGCATACGCGTCGAGTCGCGATGGCTGGACGCACATCCGCAAGACGTCACGCACCTCGGGCGGCCGGCGCTTCCTGCACGGGATCATCTGGGACTGGGCGGCGAAGCGCTAGGCAGGACCGCGCCGCCGACGTCTGGCAGGATCCGGGTGTGGTCATCCAACAGGCGTACGTCGACGTGCCCGTGGACGGGCGGCCGATGCGGACGTTCATCGCGCGGCCGCGCGAGCCGGGCCCGCATCCCGGGATCGTCTTCTACTCGGACATCTTCCAGCTGACCGAGTCGACGCTGCGCTGGTGCGTGCGGCTCGCCGGCTACGGCTTCCTCGTCGCCGCGCCGGAGATCTACCACCGGATCGAGCGGCCAGGGACCGTGCTCGGGTTCGACGACGAGGGCAAGGTCCGCGGCCAGCGTGACGCCGAGACCATGCCGGTCGCCCACTTCGACGCCGACGTCCGCGCGCTGCTCGCCTTCCTCGAGAACGATGAGCGGGTCTCGACGCTGGGCGCGGCCGGCCACTGCACCGGCGGGCACATCGCCTTCCGTGCCGCGATGGAGCCGCAGGTCAAGGCCACCGCCTGCTGGTACGCGACCGGCCTGCACGACGGCAAGCTGGGCGCCGACGCAGACGCGGGCTCGCTCGCGCGCGCCGGCGAGATCGACGGCGAGCTGCTGATGATCTTCGGCACCCGCGACCCCCACACGCCCGAGGCCGGCCGCGACACGATCCACGACAGGGCTCGAGAGCTCCGGCGTGCACTTCACCTGGAGCCTGTACGACGCCGAGCACGCCTTCGGGCGCGACATCGGCGCGCGCTACGACCCCGAGGCGACCGATCAGGCGCTCGCGGAGACGGTGGCGCTGTTCCGGCGCGCGCTCACGCCAGCGGGTCGGTGACCGTCCGCGACCCGAACCCGTAGTCGCCGAACGCCTCGTCGCGCGCACGGACGGCCGCCCGGAGATCGTCGGCCGCCGCGCGCGAGAACGCGCTGCCCTCGGGCGTGTGGCGGGCCGCGCCGTCGAGCAGCGTGCCGAGCGTCTGCGTCACCGCGAGCCCCTGCTGCTCGACTGCGCTGTTGACGAGCATCTTCATGAACTGCAGCTGGTTGGAGGGCAGGCGCGCGATCCGCTCACACAGTGCGAGCGCCGCCGCGTCGAGCCGGTCCTCGGGGTAGGAGGCGCAGGCGAAGCCCCAGTCGGCGGCGGTCGTCCCGCTCATCGCGTCGCCGGTCAGCAGCATCCGCTTGGCACGCTCGAGGCCGAGCCGGTGGAACCACATCGCCGTCGTCGGGGAGCCCCACACGCGCGCCGGCGGATACCCGATCCGCGCCGAGTCCGCGCACACGATCAGATCGGCGCACAGCGCCAGGTCCGAGCCGCCGCCGACGCACACGCCGTGCACCTGCGCGACGACGGGCTTCGGCGCCCGCCACAGCGCCATGTAGCTGTTCACGTAGCGGCTCAGCAGCCGGTGGTCGGCGGCCGGGTCCCAGGGACCCGCGAGGTCGCGTTCGTGCATCGCCCGCGCCGACCATTCGAGGTCGTAGCCGGCGCAGAACGCGCGGCCGGCGCCGCGCAACCGGATCACCCGCACCGCGTCGTCGGCGACCGCTGCGGCGAGCGCGGCGTCAAGCTCGTCGATCATCCCCGGCGTGACCGCGTTCAGCCGCTCCGGCCGGTTGAGCGTGAAGGTCGCGACGCCGTCGCCGACCTCGACCAGGAGCTCTGCCTCCACCGGTCATGATTCGTCGCCCATGACCGAGTTCCCGCTCACGGGCGGCTGCAACTGCGGGGCCGTCCGCTACGAGGTCACCGAGCCGCTGCCCGTCGCCAGCTACTGCCACTGCAAGCGCTGCCAGCGCCGGAGCGGCACGTCCGTGTCGGCCAGCGCCCATCCCGCGCCCGGCTCGTTCCGCATCACGCAGGGTGAGGAGAGCCTGCGGATGTGGAAGCCCGAGGACGGGGGCGAGAAGTGGTTCTGCGGCATCTGCGGCTCGCACATCTACGCGCGCAACCTCTCCCACCCCGACTCGATCGGCATCCGGATGGGCACGTTCGACGGCGATCCGGGCATCCGGCCGAGCGTGCGCAGCTTCGTCGCCTATGCCGCGCCGTGGGAGCCGATCCCGGACGACGGGCTCCCGCGGCACCCCGAGAGCCGCCATCGTCGAACCTGACGCGTCGGCGCGCGTAGTCCTCGTGCCATGAGACACGAACTCCCGGCGTGGTCGGCTTGGCGACCAGGCGCGCCCACTGACCAGCTGACCATCGGTATCGAGGAGGAGTTCATGCTCCTCGACCCGGATGACTGGTCGCTTGCCTTCCGGTCCGACGAGGTACTCGCCGCGTTACCAGCGGACCTCCAGGAACGCGTGACGCTCGAGACGCACGCGGCCGTGATGGAGGTCGCGACCGGCGTCCACCGGCGCGTGCGCGACGCAGTCAACGAGCTCGCCGGTCTGCGGCGAAGACTCAGCGAGGCGCTCGCCGAACAGGGCCTGCGCGCCGCCGTCGCCGGCACCCACCCGTACGCGATGGCCGACGAGACGGTCGTCTCGTCGCACCCGCGCTACCGCCAGATCGGCGAGTCGATGCGCGTGCTCGCGCGGCGCGAGCCGACGCTCGCGACGCACATCCACGTCGGCGTCGCGACCCCCGCCGCCGCCGTCCGGCTCCTCAACCGACTGCGGTCGCATCTGCCGCTGCTGCTCGCGCTGTCGGCCAACTCGCCGTTCTGGCAGGGCAGCGCCACCGGCTTCGCCTCGACGCGCACGACCCTGTGGGACGCGTTCCCGCGCTCCGGCGTTCCGCGCCGCTTCGCCGGCTACTGGGACTGGATCGAAGCCGTGCGCCCGCTGCTCCGCTCGGGGGCGATCTCCGACCCGTCGTACCTGTGGTGGGACGTCCGCCTGCAGCCGAAGCTCGGCACCGTCGAGGTGCGGATCATGGACGGCCAGACGACGGTCGGCGATGTCGGCGCGCTCGCGGCGCTCGTGCAGTCGCTGGCCAGCCTCGAGCTCGCCCGGCCCGACGCGCCCGAGGAGCAGCCGGTCGAGGTGCTCGCGGAGAACCGCTTCCTCGCCGCCCGCGACGGCATGCAGGCAATGCTGATCGACGTCGACACCGGCGCGCGCGTGCCCGCCGGCGCCCAGCTCAAGCGCACGCTCGCGCTCTGCCACCGCCACTCCCGGCAGCTGCGCTGTGAGCGCGAGCTGGACGCCCTGCGCCGCCTCGTCACCCGCGGCGGCGCCGCCCGGCAGCTCGCGCACGGCGTCGGTGGCGACCTGCGCGAGGTCGTAGCCGGCCTCGCGCGCGCCTACTCACCGCGGCGGGCGATGAACGCGCTGCTCGACAACGGTCTCCGCGACGAGCCGGCCGCCGCGTAGCACCCAGCGGCGCGGCGCCTGCTCGCGCAGCGCGTCGCGCTCGCTCTCGGCGTCGAGCACGACGAGGTCGGCGCGCGCGCCGGGCGCGATGCCGTAGTCGGGCAGGCGCAGCAGGCGGGCCGCGTCGCCGGTGACCATGCGCAGCGCGGCGGCGATCTCGTCCGGCGTGCCGAGCTGCACGGCGTGGGCGACGATCAGGGCGACCTGCAGCGGGTCGGCGCTGCCGAACGGATAGAACGCGTCGTCGACGCAGTCCTGGCCGGCGCCGACCACGACGCCCGCGGCGAGCAGCTCCTTCACGCGCGGGATCCCGCGGCGGCGCGGCTCGGCGTCGCCGCGGCCCTGGAGCATCAGATTGGTCGGCGGGTTGGTGGCGACCATCACGCCGGCCGCCGCCGCGCGCGCGATCACCCCCGCCGCATAGTCGTCCTCCCACGACGCCATCGCGCACAGGTGCCCGGCGGTCGTGCGGTCGCCCCAGCCGCGCCGCTCCGCCTCCTCGATCAGCAGCTCGAACGAGCGCCAGTACGGGTCGTCGGTCTCGTCGACGTGCATGTCGACGTCGGCGTCGCTGGACACGGCGAGATCGAGGCAGAACTCGATGTGGCGCCGGGCGGCGTCGAGCCCGTCCTCCCAGTGCGGCATGCCGCCGACGACGTCGGCGCCCTCGCGCATCGCCTCGGCCATCAGCACGTCGGTGCCGGGGTCGCGCCAGATGCCTTCCTGCGGGAAGGCGACCAGCTGAACGGTGCAGAGGTCGGCGTGGTCTTCGCGCGCGGCGGCGACACCCCGCAGGCCCTTGAGGCCGCCGATCGTGTCGACGTCGACGTGCGAGCGCACGGCCGTCGTGCCCGCGATCACCGCGGCGCGGATCACCCGCCCGGCACGCTCGCGGATCTCCTCGACGGTCGCGGCGCGCTTGACCGCGTGCGAGAGCGCGATCGCCTCGGCCAGCGTGCCCGTGCGGTTGGGTCCGAGCAGCGGACCGGTGAGCACCTTGTCGAGATGGATGTGCGGCTGGACGAAGGCGGGCGAGACGAGCCGGCCGCCGGCGTCGAGCTCATCGGCCGCCTCGAACGGGCCGCCGATCGCCGCGATCCGCTCCCCGGCGATCGCGAGATCGACGAGCGCACCGTCGACGCGCCCGGCGCGGATCACGAGGTCGTAGCTCAGCGCTCGTCCTCGATCGCGGCGGCCGCCCGTACCGCCGCGACGATCCCCATGTAGCCCGTGCAGCGGCACAGCTGGCCGCCGAGCGCCTCGCGCAGCTCCTCGTCGCTCATGCCGGCGGCGTGGCGGTAGATCGGCAGCGCGGTCATCAGGAAGCCGGGCGTGCAGAAGCCGCACTGCAGGCCGTGGTGGCGGTGGAACGCCTCCTGCAGCGGGTGAAGCGTGCCGTCCGGCGCGGCGAGGCCTTCGACCGTCCGGATCTCGGCGCCGTCGGCGGTCGCCGCGAACATCAGGCACGAGCGCGCGGGCGCGCCGTCGACCAGCACGGTGCAGCAGCCGCACACCCCGTGCTCGCACCCGACGTGCGTGCCGGTGAGGCCGAGCTTGTGCCGGAGCACGTCGGACAGCAGGTGGCGCGGCTCGACCTCGACGCGGTGCTCGGTGCCGTTGACGTGCAGCGTGACCTCCATCAGCCCTCCCGCACCCGTGCGATCACGCGTGCCGCCAGCTGCTCGGCGAGCCGGCGCCGGTACGCCGCGCTGGCGTGCAGGTCGTCCTCCGGCTCGAGCTTCGCGACCGCTGCGGCCACGTCGCCGTCGTGGCGCTCGGGCACCGGGCCCATGCTGACGAACGACAGGGCGACGCCGTCGCCGCTCGCCAGCGCGCCGACGCCGCACAGCGCGTAATCGCCGTGGCGGCGCGCGAACTCCGCGAACGCGCCCTCGCGGCCGGCTTGGACCGGCATCCGGACCTCCTCGATCCACTCGCCCGGCGCGCACGTCGTCTCCAGGTGGCCGGCGAACAGATCGGCCGCCGCGACGACGCGCCGGCCGCGTGCGCTGCGGACGTGCGCCTCGCCCTGGACGAGCGCAAGGAGCGCGGGCAGCTCCGCCGCCGGGTCGGCGTGGGCGATGCTCCCGACGATCGTCCCGCGCGACCGGATCGCCGGGTGCGCGACGTGGGTCAGGACCTCGGCGAGCAGCGGCAGGTGCTCGCCGACGAGCGGTGAGCGCTCCGCCGTCCGCATCCGCACCAGCGGCCCGAACGCCAGCGCCCCGGCCTCCAGGACGGGCTCGACCGGCTCGTCCTCGAGGAAGTTGAGGTCGATCAGGTGCTCGGGCGCCGCCAGGCGCATGTTGAGGATCGGGATCAGGCTCTGACCGCCGGCCAGCAGCTTCGCCCCCGCACCGAGCTCGGCGAGCAGGCTGTCGACCTCGTCGCGCGAGCGCGGGCGGTGGTAGGCGAACGGCGCGGGCTTCACGGCGTGGCGGCCGACCTCCTCGGGTCCGGCGTCGCGGCCAGCGGCGTGGCCAGCGAGTCGCCGATCGCGGTGTCGGGCGCCGGGATCTCCGGCTGGAACAGGCGCAGCACCTGGTAGATGACGATCGCCGACAGCGTGCCGAGGGCGATGCCGGCGAACGAGTAGTCGCCCCAGTTGAGCGTGTAGTTCGCGGTGCCGACGATCAGCGCGACCGCAGCGGTGACGAGGTTCACGGGGTCGCGGAAGTTCACGTTCGCCTCGACCCAGATGCGTGCGCCGAGCACGGCGATCATGCCGAACAGCACGGTCACCGCGCCGCCGAGCACCCCGATGGGTATCGCGCTGATGATCGCGCCGAACTTCGGCAGCAGGCCGAGCAGGATCGCGACGACGCCGGCGATCAGGTAGGCCAGCGTCGAGTAGACGCGGGTGTAGCCCATCACGCCGATGTTCTCCGCGTAGGTCGTGGTGCCGGAGCCGCCGAACAGTCCCGAGATCGTCGTCGCGACGCCGTCGCCCATGAACGAGCGCCCGATGAACGGGTCGAGGTTGCGCTCGGTCATCGTCGCCACGGCCTTCACGTGGCCGGCGTTCTCGGCCAGCAGCACCAGGATCACCGCCGGCACGATCAGGACGATCGCCTTGCCGTTGAAGGTCGGCAGCGTGAAGTCGGGAAAGCCGACCCAGTCGGCCGCCTTGACGCCGTCCCAGTTCACCTTGCCCAGGAGGGCGGCGAAGACGTAGCCGACCACGACGCCGAGGAACACCGACAGCCGCGACAGGAAGTTCTTCACCGCGACGCCGATGATCAGGATCGCGACCAGCGTCACGAGCGCGATGCCGGCCTGTTGCGTGAACTGGTCTTTCGCCACCGGGGCGAGGTTCAACCCGATCAGCGCGACGATCGCGCCGGTCACCACCGGCGGCAGCAGGAACTCGATGACCCGGTAGCCGGCGCGGTCGACCCAGAAGCCGATCAGGAACAGCACAACGCCCGCGACCATGATCCCGCCGAGCGCCGCCGGCACGCCGCCGTGCGCCTTCGCGGCGATCACCGGAGCGATGAAGGCGAAGCTCGAGCCCGTGTACGACGGCACCCGGTTGCCGGTCAGCAGGTTGAAGATGATCGTCCCGACGCCCGAGAAGAAGATCGTCGTCGTGACGGGGAAGCCGGTGAGCACCGGCACCAGCGCCGTGGCGCCGAACATGGCCAGGATGTGCTGGCCGCCGAGGCCGAGCATGTTCGGCATCAGCAGCCGCTCGTTCGGCTTGACCACCGCCCCCGGTGCGACGGTCCGCCCGTCACCGTGGAGCTTCCACACCCTGTCGATTCCCGAACCCATATCTCTCCCTCCTCGCGGAGACGCCCTCCCTTGGCCGGCCGCCACCCAGATCGACCTGCCGGTGTGATTCTCCTCTCTCCGGCGGCGGCCTTCAGTGGCGGGCGGTCCAGCGGCCGACGGCGACGCCGATCAGCGCCAGCACGAAGCCCGCCAGGGCGCTGCCGACGACCACCCGCGTGTCCGCTCCACCGCGCGGCGCGATCATGATCTCGCCACTCGGCCGGGCCTGGCCCGCGGCGGCGGCCGCGGGCGCCTCGGCGGCGGGCGGCGACACGATCGTCGCCTCCAGCGCGCCCAGGAACTGCTCGGTGGTGCGGCGCGCGGCGGCGCCCATCAGGCGCTGGCCGACGCCCGCGAGCGGCCCCGTGACGGTCGCGTCCGCCTCGTAGGTCAGCAGCACGCCGCCGCCGTCGCGGTCGGCCAACCGCATCTGGGCGACCGCGTCGACGGATCCGGGCCGCCCGCTGGCCCGTGCCCGCACCGTGCACGCCTCGCCCTCCTGCTTGTCGGTCAGCGCGAACGTGCCCTCATAGGTGCCCTTGACCGATCCGACGCCGACGTCGACGGTGATCGCGTACTCGTCCGTTCCGGTCGGCTCCAGGCGACGGACGCCCGGCACCGACGCGGCCAGGATCTGCGGGTCCTGCAGACCGGCCCACACCTGGTCGCGGGCGATCCGGAACTGGTATTCGCCGGTGACGTTCATCGCGTTTCCAGTCGTTTCTTCTGGACCTTGCCCATCTCGTTGCGCGGCAGCTCGTCCATGAACCGCACGAGGCGGGGGCGCTTGTGCGGGGTGAGCATGTCGGCGACGTGGCCGGACAGCTCGTCCTCGCTCGGCGCCTGCCCTTCGGCGACGACCACCCAGGCGACGATCCGCTCGCCGAGGTCCGGGTCGGGCTCGCCGGTCACCGCGACCTCCTTCACGCCCGGGTGCTCGAGCAGCGCGCCCTCGATCTCGCCGGCGCCGATCTTGAAGCCGCCGCTCTTGATCAGGTCGGTCGCCCGGCGGCCGACGATGCGGATGTAGCCGTCGGGCGCGCGCGTGGCGAGGTCGCCAGTCTTGAACCAGCCGTCGGTCATCGCCTCGGCGGTCGCGTCAGGGCGGTTGAGGTACTCGAGGAACAGGTTCGGGCCACGGACGTGGATCTCGCCGATCGTCTCGTCGTCGGCGTCCTCGATCGTGCCGCCGTCGTCGCCGACGAGCCTGATCTCGACGCCGTCCAGCGGAGGGCCGACATAGCCGGGTCGCCGCTCGCCGGACGCGCGCACGCCCGTGTTCATCAGCGTCTCGGTCATGCCGTAGCGCTCGGCGATCTTCTGGCCGGTGAGCTTCTCGATCCGTTCGTGGTCGACGGCGGGGAGCGCCGCCGAGCCGGAGACGAGCAGCCGCGCGCTCGCGAAGCCCTTGGCGATCTCGGCGTCCTGCTCGGCCTCGGCGACGAGCCGGTGGTACATCGTCGGCACCGCGAACAGCATCGTCGCGTCGTCGGCGAGCGCGGCGGCCGCCGCCGCGGCCGAGAAGCGGCCGATGTGGTGCATCCCGCCGCCGCGGCGCACCGGCCCGAGCGTCCCGAGGATCAGCCCGTGCACGTGGAACAGCGGCAGCGCATGGGCGACGACGTCGTCGCCGGTCCACTCCCACGCCTCGGCGAGCGCGTCGAGGTTGGAGGCGAGCGCCCGCCGCGGCAGGACCGCGCCCTTCGGCGGCCCGGTGGTGCCGGACGTGTAGACGACGATCGCGGGCGCGTCCTCCGGCGGCTCAGCCGGGAGGCCGCCGCTCCCGCGCGCCTCGAGGTCGACCTCGACACGGTTCTCAACCGGCGGCTCGGCCCCGGGCGGCGTGAGGACGAGCTCGGGCGCGCTGTCCTTGAGGATGTGCGCGAGCTCGCTGCTGCCGGCCTTCGGGTTGATCGGCGTGATCGGCACGCCGGCCAGCAGCGCCCCGATGACCGCCACCGCGACCTCCGGCTCGTTGACCGCCCACGTCGCCACGCGCTCGCAACCGTCCACCCGCTCGGCCACCGCCAGCGCCGCTTCGCGCAGCCGGCGGTACGTCAGCGTCCGCTCGCCGAACCGGAGCGCGACGTCGTTCGTGGGATCCTCGAGCGCGTCGAAGAGCACGACGCGGAGACTATCCACGCACCGGGTTCCCGCGAACTTCGGCATGTCGGGAGGCGGGATCGGCCGGGCCGGCAGATCGGCCGGGCCGGCCAAATCGGCCGAGCGGGCGACCACTCAGCCGCAGTTCGCCCGCGCCCGAGACCGCCGGGGTCACCGCCGTCCGGCCGCGCCCCGAGACGGCCCGGCGTCAGCCGCCCAACCGAACGCGCACCTGCACCAGACAGGCGAGCGTCCCGTCCTTCTCGGACAGGTCGACCGCCTCGAGCGTGCCGGTCTGTCTCCCCGCATGCGGATACGTGAAGCTCGTGTGCCAACGCCCGCTGTCGGCGACGACGTGCTGCTGGCGCTGGATGCGGCCGCCGCGGCGGCGGAGGATGACCTGGAACTGGTGCTCGAACAGGTTGCGCTCGCGGCCCGCCGCGCGCACGCGCGTCTTCGACACGGCGTGACCGGTGAACGTCAGGCAGCCGCCCCGACCGCGCGTGATCTCGGCGGCGTCGCTCGGCGGCCGGCTCTTGAACAGGTCGAAGACCACGCGCTCCGGCCCGTGCTCGACGACGTAGTACAGGTACTTGAATCGCCGATCGGCGGCGCTCAGGCGGATCGTGATCCGCCCGCCGCTCTGCGCGCTGCGGGCGAAGACGCCGTCGGCGCGCACCGGCGTGGCGCTCGTCTTCACGCCCGGGTGCATCAGCCGGATGCGGACGAAGCCGTCGGGGAACGGATCCGGGTCGGTCGCCTCGAGCTCGTTGAACGCCACCGTGCCGCCGCTGAAATCGACGACGACGCGGACAAAGCCGGGGTGGTCGGCGATGCGGATCTGCGTCGCGGTCAGCGGCGCCGCCGAGGCGGCCTGCGGAAGCACGAGACAGACGACAACGGCGGCAACCACTCCAGCCCAGAAGCGCATGCCCGCGACGATACGCCCGCAACCAGGCGACCGCCAGCCCATGATCGGGTGTCGCAGCGCTCCGAAATCCGCTGCGAGCGCTCACTCGGCGTGCAGAATATGCCTGACATGGGTAGCGTTCGCTTCCGGAGGGCGGTACGGCCGCCCGGAAGGCGAGCACGAAAGGGATGGCCCGGGATTGGCCGAAGTCCGAAGCCAAAGCCCTCACGCCGAGAGGACGGCGGGCAGAACACCGCCTCTGCCGATCGGCTCGGATGAGCACGGTCGACCGCCACGCACGGCGGCGCTGAAGATCAAGCACGCGATCGACCGGATCGTCGCTGCCTGCGGCCTGATCGTCACCGCACCGCTGTACATCGCCGTCGCCGCGGCGCTCTACTACGGCTCCGGCGGCCGGGTCCTGCGGCGCGAGGAGCGCACCGGCGAGGAAGGCCGGGTGATCCGGGTGCGCTCGTTCGCGGTCACCGATCAGCTGAGGCGCCAGTCGCGCTTCTGGCGGATCGTCGTCGGCAGCGGGCTCACGGCGCTCCCCCAGCTATGGAGCGTGCTGCGCGGCGAGATGAGCATCATCGGCCCGCGGCCGCGCGAGACCGGCTTCACGCCGCCGCCGATGCGTCCGGGGCTGACCGGCCTCGCCCAGCTCGAGCAGCTCGAGCGCTGGCTGTCGCTGACCGAGCAGCTGGAGCTCGACGACGAGTACGCCCGTACGTGGTCGCTCAGGCTCGACGCCCGCATCGTCTGGCGGACGATGTGGTGCGTGCTGCGCTGATCAGCAGTGGCGCTTGCCGAACACGGCCGCGGCCGTGAGCCCGTGCGGGTACTGCTTGTCCGGCGTGCCCGCGACCGTCCCCACGCCGAAGTCCGAGTAGCGCGAGGAGACCAGGATGTGCCGGTGCGTCGGGCTCCCCATCCACGCCCGCACGGTCGCCGCCGCGGTGCTCCGCCCCTCGACGCCCCACGCCAGCACCTCGCCCAGTCGCCACGCGCAGCTCGCCTTGGCGTAGCCGGTTCGGCGCGCACGGTCGGCGACGTCGTTGCCCGCCGGCGAGTAGTGCGAGAAGTAGTGGCGTCTGACCATGTCGGCGGCGTGTCGTCGCGCCGCCTTGGCCAATCGGCGATTGGCACGCAAGTGGCGCAGGCCCCGTTGCGCGTGGACGCGTTCGATCTCACATTCGAGCGCCGCACGGGCACTGGTGGGCGAGACCTCGAACGGCACGTTGCGGTTGGCGCACTGGGCCGCGTTGCGCGCCTCCGTGTCGGTGGGGACTACCGGGAGCGTGGCGGCCGCGGCGACGAGACCCACGCTGACGCCGCGACGTCCGGCGCGCACGAGTCGGCGGCCTGCTTCGTTCTCGTCCGCCTTCGCCGCCGAGCGGCACACAGCCAGGACGACGAGTACGGCAAGCAGCCACAGTGCCAGCCCCCCTGCCAGGAAGAGCATCATGACGCCGTGTTGATTGCCCGTTGTTCACGCCATCGAAACGACGCTCAGGGTTCTTGAGCAAAGGGAGCCGAGGATGACCGAACGACCTGGGTTCGCCAGCGACAACCACGCCGGTGTGCACCCGGACGTGCTCGCGGCCGTCGTCGCCGCCAACGAGGGACACGCCGCGTCGTACGGCGGCGACCCCTGGACTAGTGGCGCTTTGCAGCGCTTTCGTGAGCACTTCGGCCCCGTCGCGGAGGCGTACCCGGTGTTCAACGGGACCGCGGCGAACGTGCTCTGCCTGGAGGCGCTCACGCAGCCGTGGCAGGGCGTCGTGTGCGCCCGCTCAGCGCACCTGAACGTAGATGAATGTGGCGCACCGGAACGCGCCGGCCGCAAGCTGCTGGTCATCGATACCCCCGACGGCCGGCTCACGCCCGAGCTGGTCGCGCCACTGCTGCAGCGGATCGGCGACGAGCACGTCGTGCAGCCGCGCGTGCTGTCGATCACCCAGAGCACGGAGCTCGGCACCGTCTACGCCCCGGACGCGATCGCCGCGCTCGCCGACTGGGCGCACGCGCACGACATGCTGCTCCACGTCGACGGCGCGCGGCTGGCCAACGCCGCGGCCGCGCTCGGCGTCTCGCTCGGCGCGCTGACGACCGACGTCGGCGTCGACGCGGTCTCCTTCGGCGGAACCAAGAACGGCGCGATGGGCGCCGAGGCGGTCGTGCTCCTGCGCGAGGACCTCGCCGCCGGCTTCCTCTACCGCCGCAAGCAGGCGATGCAGCTCGGCTCGAAGATGCGCTTCATGTCGGCGCAGCTCGAGGCGCTGCTCAGCAACGACCTGTGGCGGCGCAACGCCGAGCACTCGAACGCGATGGCGCAGCGGCTCGCGGACGGCGTGCGCGACAGCGCAGGCGTGCGGATCACGCAGCCGGTGGAGGCCAACGTCGTGTTCGCGATCCTTGACCCGGCGGTCACCGAGCGGCTGCAGCGGGACTGGCCGTTCTACGTCTGGGACGAGAACACCGGAGAGGTGCGCTGGATGGCGGCCTGGGACACGACGCCGGAGGATGTCGACGCGTTCGTCGCCGACGTCCGCGCCGCCGTCAGATGACGACGGCCGTGCCCGTGACGTCGATCTCCGGGCGTTCGGTGATGTCGACGGTCAGCAGGCTGGGACGGCCCATGTCCTCGCCCTGGACGATCGTGATCGTCGCCGGCAGCGTCACCAGGCCGAGCTCGCGCAGGTAACCGCCGAGCGCGGCGGCGGCCGCGCCGGTCGCGGGATCCTCCAGCGTGCCGCCGGGCGGGAACGGGTCGCGCGCGTGGAAGCGCGTGTCGTGCTCACGCCAGACGAGCTGGACGGTCGTCCACCGGCGCGCGGCCATCAGCGCGCCGAGGCGGTCGAAGTCGTAGTCGAGGTCGGCGAGCCGCTCGCGGGTGGCGGCGGCGATCACGGGGTGCCAGACGCCCGCATAGGCGAGGCGCGGCGGAAGCGCCGGATCGAGGCCCGAGCGGTCCCAGTTCAGCGCCGCGAGGGTCTCATCGAAGTCGGCGGCATCGAGGTCGACGACGCGGGGCGGGACGCTGGTCAGCGTCGCCGCGATGCGGCCGTCGCCGTCGCGCCGCGTGCGCACCGGCACGTTGCCCTCGGCCGTGTTGAACACGATCTCCCCCGGGCCGTCGCGGTCGGCCAGCGCCACCGCGGTCGCGATCGTGGCGTGGCCGCAGAACGGCACCTCGGCGAGCGGGCTGAAGTAGCGGATGTCGGTGCCGTCGAGGAACGCGCTCTCGCTGTAGCCGAGCTCCGCGGCGATCGCCATCATCTCGGCGTCCGACATGCCCGCGGCGTCGAGCACGACGCCCGCGGGGTTGCCGCCCTCGGGGCGGTCGGTGAAGGCGGCGTAACGCAGGACGTCGGTCATCGCGACATCATCGCCGACCGTGACCCTCTTCCACTGTGCGACCTGCGGCGCCCAGTTCACCCCGTCCGACGCGCCGCCCGACCGCTGCCCGATCTGCGACGACGCGCGCCAGTACGTACCGCCGTCCGGGCAGGCGTGGCGCACGCTCGACGACCTGCGCTCCGCCCACCGCAACGAGATCCGCCGCGAGGGCGCCTACGACGGCGTCGGCATGGACCCGCCGTTCGCGATCGGCGAGCGCGCGCTGCTCGTGCCGGCCGGCGACCGCTTCGTGATGTGGGACTGCCTGCCGCTGGTCGACGACGACACCGCCGGCGAGATCGAGCGCCGCGGCGGCCTCGCGGCGATCGCGATCTCCCACCCGCACTACTACACGGGGATGGCCGACTGGGCGCACCGGTTCGACTGCCCGGTGCTCCTGCACGCCGACGACCGCCGGTGGATCACGCGACCGGACGACGCGATCGAGCTGTGGGAGGGCGAGACGCGCGACCTCGGCCACGGGCTGACGCTGATCCGCTGCGGCGGGCACTTCGCGGGCGGGACCGTGCTGCACGACGCGAACCGGGCCGCGCTGCTGTCCGGCGACATCGTGCAGGTGATCCCCGACCGCGAGTGGGTCAGCTTCATGTACAGCTATCCGAACCTGATCCCGCTGCCGGAGGCGTCCGTGCGGGCGATCGTGCGCGCGCTGGAGCCGTATGCGTTCGACACGATCTACGGCGCCTGGTGGGACAGGCTGATCGGCGGCGACGGGAAGGCGATCGTCGAGCGGTCGGCCGAGCGCTACGCCGGCGCGCTGCGCGGCGAGCTGCCGTAGGCCTCCAGCCGCGTGCCGGCGAACCGCTCGGGGATCGTCGACAGGCGGTCGAGCGGCTCGGCGCTGAACACCAGTCGCACGTGCCGGTCGGCCACGTCGCCGCCCCAGCCGAGCATCGGCGTCGCGGCGATCGCGGCGTCCTCGAGCAGCCGCTTGGAAAGCTCCTGCGGCGTCGTGCCGAGCGTGATCGCGTCGATCAGCAGCGACCAGCCGCCTCCCGGCCTCACCACCGGCCAGCCCGCCAGCGCTTCGAGGATCATGTCGCGGCGCCGTTGCAGCTCGGCCACGCACTCGGCGACATGGCCCTGGTCCCCGCGCAGGACCGCGGTCGCGGGGAACCGCGACAGCGCGGTCGGCATCGTCGTGTTGTAGACGTGCGTCCAGCCCACGCTCTCGACGAGCGGCGCAGGCCCCGCGACCCAGCCGACGCGCCACCCGATCATCCGGTGCTCCTTCGAGAGCGACCCGACGATCACCGTGCGCTCGGCCATCCCCGGCTTCGTCACCGGATGGACGAGCGGGCGGTCGTCGAACAGCAGCCGCTCCATCGCGGCGTCGTAGAGCAGCGGCACGTCGTGCTCGATCAGCGCGGCGCACACGGCGTCCCAATCGCTGTCGGTGAGGACAGCGCCCGAGGGCATCGACGGGCTCATCAGGACGGCGATCACGGGCTTGGCGGCGGCGGCCTCGGCGAACGCGTCGAGGTCGAGGCGCCACTCGCCGTCCCGCACCCGGTACGGGACGAGCTTCGGCACGCCCCCGGCGAGGTGTACGCGGTTGAAGATGCCGGCGTACGTCGGGTCGGTGAGCAGGACCTCGTCGCCGGGATCGACGGTCGCCAGCAGCACGTCGAGGATCGCCGACGTGCCGCCACTGGTGACGACGATCTCGCGCGCGGGGTCGTAGCGGCGGCCGGTGCGCGCGTGCGTGAAGTCGGAGATCGCGGCGCGCAGGTCCATGTCGCCGGTGAACGGGAGCCAGCTGTTCGAAGCCGGCTTCTCCAGCCCGCGGATCGTCTCGGGGATCGCCTCGGGCGGCAGCGGGAGGTCGGTGTCGAGGTTCTCCATCCGCAGCACGGGCCAGTCGCTGCGCAGCGCGTCGGCGGCGAGGGCGGTGCGGTCGATGCTGAAGCCGTGGACCTGCGCGAGCCTGCGCGCGGTCTTGAAGTGCCGTTCTTCCGTCATAACTGCCGTTATATTAGACAGTGATGCAGGAGACGGTCAACACCATCGCCGCGAACGTGCGGCGGCTGCGCGCCGCCGCGGGGATGTCGGCGGCGGGCCTGGCGCGCGAGTCCGGCGTCGCGCGCGCGACGCTCGCCGAGCTCGAGGCCGGCCGCGGCAACCCGACCGTCGAGACGCTCTACGGGCTGGCCAAGGTGCTCGGCGTCACGTTCGCCGACCTGCTCGTCGAGGCTGACGCGGCACCGGTCCACGTCGTCCGCGCCGGCGACGGCCCCCGCGTCCCGGGCGCGGTCGTCCAGGCCCGCCTGCTGCGGCAGGCGTCGGTCCAGCGGATGCGCGTCGAGATGTACGAGATGCGCGTCGTGCCCGGCGAGCCGCGGCACGCCGACGGTCACCAGGCGGGCGTCACCGAGCAGCTGCTCGTGCACGAGGGGCGCCTGCGCGTCGGGCCCGAGAGCGGGCCGGTCGAGCTCGGCCCCGGCGACTTCGCCGTGTTCGAGGCAGCCGTGCCGCACCTGTACGAGGCGCTCGACGGCCCGGTCACCGCGACGCTGGTGATTCTCACCCCCGCCTAGCCCGGATCCACCGATGATCCGTGGATGTGTCGGCGCTGTGGGCCGAGTCAGAGTCGATCGGCCGCGCTTCCTCGTGGTGGGCCCACTTGGATCGCGGCCGATCGGCTCTGGCGAACGGCCACGGTGGCGACACGCCGCGGGGATCGGTGGATCCGGGCTTAGAACGCGCTGGTCAGCGCCAGCGGATACACGGCGGGCGCGCCACGGCGACGCAGCTGGCCGGCGATCATCGCCAGCGTCCAGCCGCTGAAGCGGACGTCGTCGACGAGCAGGCAGGGACCGGGCGGGAGGTCGCCGGCCACCGCGAACTGGCCGCGCACGTTGGCGACCTGCTGGGCCGCGTTGTTCATCTCGCGCTGCGGGGGACTGTCCCCCACGCGCTCGATCGCCGACGCGAACGGGAGCGCCAACGCCTCGGCGAGTCGACGCGCGAAGTCGGGCACCAGCTCGCCCGATCGCCGCGACGGCACCGCGGCGACCCACGCCACCGGAACCTGCCACGTCTTGACCGTCTCTGCCGCCGCGCCGACGAGGTCGCCGTCGAACCGGCCCTCGCGACGGCCGGCCTGCACGACCGGGTCCCAGCCGCCGTCGCCGAGCCGTGCGAGCGCGCGACCCTCCTCGGCGCGAACGTCCTCGGGGATCTTGCGCATCGCCCCGCTGTCGTCCGGCGCCATCTTCTTCGTCTCCAGCACGATCGGGCGCGAGCGCAGCAGCAGCGCCGCCGCGCGTACCAGCGCCGGATCGAGCGGCGCGTCGTAGCGCGGGCCGGCGCAGACCGCGCAGCGCCCGCAGTCCTGCGGGTCGGGGTCGTCGAGCTCCTCCTGCAGCGCGCGCATCAGGCAGCGGCCGTCGGCGCCGAACGCGGCCATCGCCTCCTGCTCGCGGCGGCGCAGCGCCGTCACGCGGGCGTAGCGCTCGGCGTCGTATCGCCAATCGCTCTCCTCGACACGGGACCACCGCGACCCGTCCCTGGCCACCGCCCCCTCCACGTCGAGCACCTTGAGCAGCGCGTCGACCCGTCCGCGGCCGAGGTTGACGTGGGCCATCACTTCACGCGCGGTCGCCCCGTCGCCGTCCAGGGTCTCCAGCACCCGGCTCACGAGCTCGCGCGGCGGGAACGCCTGCTGGATGAAGAAGTCCTGGATCCGCCGGTCCTCATGACCACGCAGGAGCACGACCTCGGCGCGCTCGAGCGCGCGACCGGCGCGCCCTACCTGCTGGTAGTAGGAGATCACCGAGCCGGGCGCCTGGTAGTGGACGACGAACCCGAGGTCGGGCTTGTCGTAGCCCATCCCGAGCGCGCTGGTCGCCACGACGGCCTTGAGGTCGTTCGTGAGCAACCGCTCCTCGACCGCGATCCGCTGCTCGCTCTCGATCTCGCCGCTGTACGCCTCGGCGGTGATGCCGCGCGTGGTCAGCCACTCGGCGACGAGCTCGGCGTCGCGCTTGGTGAGCGTGTACACGATGCCGGAGCCCGGGAGCTCGGGCAGGTGCGTCGCCAGCCACGCGAGCCGGTCGGCCTGGCCCGGCAGTTCGACGACCTCGAAGCGCAGGCTCGAGCGTCCGAGCGGGCCGCGGTACGTCTTCACCGCCGACCCGAGCTGCTCCTCGATGTCCGCCACCACGCGATCGTTCGCGGTCGCCGTCGTGCCCAGCACCGCGACGCCGTCGGGCAGCCGCTCGATCATGTCACGCAGGCGCCGGTAGTCGGGCCGGAAGTCGTGCCCCCAATCGCTGATGCAGTGCGCCTCGTCGATCACCAGCAAACCGACGCGCTCCGAGAACAGCGGCAGCATCTCGGCCCGGAACGTCGGGTTGTCGAGCCGCTCGGGGCTGATCAGCAGCAGGTCCACCGCGTCGGCGGCCAGCAGCTCGCGCACCTCGGCCCACGCCTCGCGGTTGGTCGAGTTGATCGTGTGCGCCCGCAGCCCTAGCCGCTCCGCCGCCGCGATCTGGTTGCGCATCAGCGCCAGCAGCGGCGAGACGATCAGCGTCGGGCCGGCGGGGCGGGTGGGATCCGATCTGAGCAGCGCGGCGGCGATGAAGTACACCGCCGACTTGCCCCAGCCGGTCCGCTGCACGCACAGCACCCGCGCGCGGTCCTGGACCAGGTCCTCGATCGCCTCGCGCTGGTGCTGGCGGAACTCCGCACCGGGGCCGGCCAGATTCTCGAGCAGCGTTTGCACCACATCGACAGTAGGAGCCCCGTCGGATAACTCGCCCCCCGCGTACTGCGGCATGGGTGGGGAGGCGGCGGGATCGGCCGCCTCGCCGGGCGCAGGTGGCGACTTATGCCCAGTGTGCGGGACAAAAGGTGCCAAGGATCCGCGCCGAGGCTGAAACCTCGCCGCCCTACCCAGCCGCAGTTCGCCGGCGCCGCAGAACGCGAGGAGTCAGACGCTCCGCTGGTACGCGCGGAACGCTTGAGTCGCCAGCGTCAAGGCGATCACCAGCCCCGCGGCCAGCAGCGCCACGTACCCGGCTACCAGGCCCCAGTCGGGGTTGGCGCCCGAGGCGCTGCGGCCGGCCTCGATCGCCCAGTTGACCGGGTTGTACTTCGCGACCGTGTGCATCCAGCCCGGCAGCAGATCGGCCGACATGAGCGCCGTCGACAGGAACGTCAGCGGCAGCACGAGCAGCGTCACGGCGCCGATCAGCGACTCCTCCTGGCGGGTGACCAGGGCGAACGAGTTCGAAAGCGCCGCGAAGCCCGCTCCCAACAGAGCGGACACGAGGATCAGGACGAGCACGCCGACCACGCCGCCCGGGAACGAGGCGCCGACCGCCAGCGCCAGCCCGATCATGATCGCGGACTGGATCACGATCACGACCGCGCTCTGCGTGACCCGCCCGGCGATGATCGCGCCGCGCGAGACCGGGGAGACGAGCAGCCGGTCGGTCACGCCGCGGTCGATGTCCTCGATCGTCGCCATGCCGCTCCAGCCGGACGAGAACAGCGCCGACATGATCACGACACCGGGCGCCAGGTAGGCGATGTAGGACTCGTGCGCGAACCCGGGCAGGTCGGCGACGCGCTTGAACATCTCGCCGAACAGCAGCAGCCAGATCACCGGCTGCACCAGCGTCGCGACGACGTACCACGGCTGCCGCCAGAGCGCCCGCAGGTCGCGGAGCGCCATGTATCCCATATGCCGGAAGGTGGTCATCGCTCGGCCTCCTCGAAGCTGCGCCCGGTGTGGCGCAGGTAGACGTCATCCAGTGAGGGCCGCGCGACCGTGACCGACGCGACGTCGATCCCGCCGGCCTCCAGGGCGCCGAGCACCAGCGGCACGGCCCGGGCGCCCTCGTCGGCGCGGGCGCGCAGCGACGTGCCCTCGACCACGAGCTCGCGGATGCCGGGCACCGGGGAGAGCGCCTGCTGCACCGCGCCGTTGGCCGCGAACGCCAGCTCGACGTTGACCGCGTCGCCGCGCAGCTCGGCCTTCAGCTGCTCGGGCGAGCCACCGGCGACCACGCGCCCGCGGTCGACGATCGCCAGCTCGGACGCCAGCCGGTCGGCCTCGTCCAGGTAGTGGGTGGTGAGCAGGATCGTCAGACCCTGCTCGCGCGTGAGCCGCTCGATCTCGCGCCACATGTCCATGCGCACCTCGGGGTCGAGCCCGGTGGTCGGCTCGTCGAGGAACAGGACCTGCGGCCGGTGCACGAGCGCCATCGCGATGTCGAGCCGCCGCTGCATGCCGCCCGAGTAGGTGCGCACGAGGCGGTCGGCCGCCTCTTCGAGCCCGACCTGCGCCAGCAGCTCGTCGACCCGCGCCGACAGCGCGCGCCCGCGCAGGCCGTGGAGCTGGCCCTGCAGGCGGACGTTCTCGCGCCCGGTCGCCTCGCGATCACCGCCGGACCGCTGACCGACGCAGCCGATCACCCGGCGCACGGCGGCCGCCTCCGCCACGACGTCGTGGCCGGCGACCCGCGCCACGCCCGCGTCGGCACGCGACAGCGTCGTGAGGATGCGCACGGTGGTCGACTTGCCCGCGCCGTTGGGTCCGAGCAGCGCGAAGATCGTGCCGGCCGGCACCGACAGGTCGAGCCCGTCGAGCGCCCGCACGTCTGCCGGATAGGTTTTGACGAGGTCGGCGGCCTCGATCGCATGATCTACACTTGTCTTCATGGGCGAGTATCTTAGTAACTAAGAGATTCAAATGTCAAGAGACTCGCGCCGTGAGGCGATCATCGATGAGGGCGGGAAGGTGTTCCGCGCGTACCAGACGTCGAACGACAACTTCGACCAGGCGATCGCGGACCACCTCGGCATGAACCGAACCGACATGCGCTGCGTCGACCTGATCGACCAGGCCGGCGGCATGACGGCCGGGGAGCTCGCCCGCGCGGCCGGGCTGACGACCGGCGCGGTGACCGCCGTCATCGACCGGCTCGAGCGCGCGGGGATGGCCCGCCGCGTCGCCGACCCCGCCGATCGCCGGCGCGTGCGGATCGAGGTGACGCCGAAGCTGTGGGAGCTGACCGGGCCGCTGATGGGCCCGTTCATCGGCGAGTCGCAGGCGATCCTCGACGACTACAGCACGGAGGAGCTCGAGCGGTTCGCCGAGTTCCTGCGCCGCGTGATCGACGTCCAGGCCAAGTACACCCAGCGGATCCGGGAGATGTAGATGCGCGTCGTCGTGTTCGGTGACATGGAGGGCATCGCCGGGATCTGCCGCTGGGCGCAGGTCTCGGCGGATGGCAGCCTGTACGAGGAAGGCCGCAGGCTCTACACGGCCGAGATGAACGCCGCCGCGCGCGGCGCGTTCGCCGGCGGCGCCGACGAGGTCGTGCTGATGGACTGCCACGGCGCCGGTGGCGACAACTCGTTCAACTCGCTGCTCGCCGAGGAGCTCGACGAGCGGTGCGAGTTCGTCGTGCAGAGCGAGTGGACCGAGTACACCGAGCCGTTCGAGCAGGGCTGCGACGCCGCGCTGATGATCGGCATGCACGCGATGGCAGGTGCCGCGCGTGGCGTGATGTCGCACACGGTCTCGAGCACGAACTGGTACGGGCTGCGCTTCAACGGCACGCCGGTCGGCGAGGTGGGGATCAACGCCGCGTTGTGCGGAACCTGGGGCTGCCCGGTCGCGCTCGTGACCGGCGACGACGTCGTCTGCGCGGAGTCGCAGAAGCTGCTCGGCCCCGGCCTGCAGACGCTCGCCGTCAAGCAGGGGCTCGGCCGCTTCTCGGCCCGCCACCAGCCGCCCGCACGCGCGCGCGCCGCGATCGAGCAGGCCGCGGCCGACGCGCTGCGCAGCCTCCCGGACGCGCCGGTCTACGACCCGGGCTCGCCGTGCACGATCGAGGTCGACCTCGGCGCGCCGGACAGCGCGGAGCCCTACACGCACCGCGCGAACGTCACGATCACCGACGGCCGGCGGCTGACGTCAGCCGCCGGCACGTGGATCGAGGCCTGGCGCCAGTTCTACGTCTAGCTGCCGGTGTTGATCGTGATCTTGGCGACGCCGACCACGAGGCCGCCCTTGAGCGCGTCGACGCCGAAGGTCTTGTTGAGCAGGTCGGCCGACTCGTCCTTGAGCTTGACGGTCGTGCCCTCGAGCACGGCGGTGCCGTCGCTCTTGTTGACCTCGAGCGGGTTCAGTGTGCGCCCGTCGAGGAAGAACAGCGGCGCGTCCTCGGCCGCCACCTTGCCGTCGACCGACACCTTGCCGGTCAGCACGGATGCGCCCGGGTCGACGACGAAGTCGGTGAGGTCCACCTTCTTGCCGCCGCCGGTCAGGCTCAGCCCGCCGCCGTCATGGTCGATCTGACCCTGCACGAACGGCGACACGCTGCCCGGCTTGTAGTACGTCACGTTGCCACCCGTGATGGGGAACGAGGCGACGCCCGCCTTGCTGATCGACGCGTCCCCGACGGGCGCGGGTGTGAGCTTGAGCGACTTCAGCGCACCGGCGAAGCCGCTGTCGAGGGTCACCGCCGTCGAGCGGCCGGACAACTGGTCGACCTGCGCGACGGGCTTCGGCGATCCCGAGGAGGCGGACGACGAGTCGTCGTCGCCGCCGCACGCGGTCGCCCCCAGTGCGAGCGCCGCCGACATCACCAGAACTGCTGTGGACTTGAGTCTCATGGCAGCTACTGCGTGCCATCGAGACGATCAGATGCAAAGGTGGCACTCCGGCGGTCCCCCACACCGGCATGCGGGGGACCATCCGAAGTCCAGTGGTTCCAGCGCGACGATCGTCGCGCGGCGGTCAGCCCCCCGCGACAAGCATTGCTGTCGCCGGCGTTGAGCGAAGCTCACGACCGGCGGCGCTGCGCAGCGCCTCGATCGCGGCCAGCGTGCCGACCGACGGCACCGCCTCCGCCGGCCGCGCGGCGCGCAGCTCCCACAACGGCGCGCCCGCCAGCGGCCGCAGGACGACGCCCGGGGCCTGCACGAGGGCGGGCACCAGCGCGTACCCCTCGCCGGCGGAGACCAGCGCCAGCAGCGAAGACAGCGACTGCACCTGCCAGCGGCTGTCGTCGGACAGCCGCGGCGTGGCGGCGAGCGCCTCGGCGTCGAGCTCGCCCAGCCGCGTCAGCGCGTGGTCGGCGGGGAGCGCCACCATCAGCGGCCCGCTGCGCAGCACCGTCTCGGCCAGCGCGGGGTCCTCGGCACCGCCCGGGGAGACCCAGACGCCGACGTCCGCGCGGGAGTCTCGCAGCGCGGCCGCGGCGTCGGTCTCCTCGAGCAGCACCTCGGCGCCGGGCAGGCGGCGGCGCAGCACGCGCAGGGCGCGCGGCACCACGGTCGCGGTCGCCACGGGGCATGCGGCGATCCGCAGGCGCTTCACCTGCTGCGCCTGGAGCGCGATCAGCCCGATCCGCGCGCGATGCACGGCGGAGACGATCTCCACCGCATGCTCGTGCAGCAGCCGTCCCGCCTCGGTGAGCTGCACGCCCGCGACGTCGCGCACGATCAGCGACGCGCCCGCTTCCGCCTCCAGCTTGGCCATCTGCTGGGATACGGCGGAGGGCGTGAAGGACAGGGCGTCGGCGGCGCCGGCGAACGTGCCGCGCCGCACCACTTCCACGAACGTCTGGAGCCGGGTGAGATTCATCGCACCTGGGCGGGAACATCGACCGCAGTTGTGAGAACTCCCTAAGAAACGCCCGATAATCGCCAGACGTGCAGCGGTCTTCCCACAAGCTCCTGGTCGTGGACGACGACCCAGCCCTCGCCCGCACGCTGCGGCGCGCGCTCTCGATCGAGGGCTACGACGTGGAATGCGCCGCAGACGGCGGCGAGGCGCTGCACAAGCTCGCCGGCGGGGACTTCGACGCCGTGGTGCTGGACGTCGCGATGCCGCGCGTCGACGGGCTCGCGGTGTGCCGGCGCATGCGCGAGCGGCGCGACCGGACGCCGGTCCTGATGCTGACCGCGCGCGACGCGATCGGCGACCGCGTGTCGGGCCTCGACGCCGGCGCCGACGACTACCTCGTCAAGCCGTTCGCGCTCGACGAGCTCAACGCGCGCGTGCGCGCGCTGCTCCGCCGCGCCGCGCCCGACATCGAGGACGGCGAGCGCCTCGCCTACCGCGACATCGAGCTCGACCTGTCCACCTGCCGCGCCCAGCGCGGCGACCGCGCCCTCGAGCTCACCCGCACCGAGCAGCGGCTGCTCGAGCTGCTGCTGCGCAACCCCGACCAGGTGCTCCCGCGCGACATGATCTACGAGCGCGTCTGGGGCCACGACATCAGCGCCACCTCCAACTCGCTCGACGTGTACGTCGGCTACCTGCGGCGCAAGACCGAGGAGCGACGGCGAGCCGCGCCTGATCCACACCGTCCGCGGCGTCGGGTTCATGCTCGCCGGCTGACCCATGTCCTACCGCCGCCGCCTCGTCCTGCTCGCCGCGCTCGCCGTGGCGCTGGCGGTCGCGCTCGCCTCGGTCGTGACGTACGTGTCCGTGCGCGCCCAGCTGCGCGCGTCGGTCGATGACGGGCTGCGCTCACTCGCGGCGCGCGTCGCGACCGAGCCGCTGCCGATCACGGGTGACCAGCGGCGCCGGCTCGACCTCGACGAGCAGCAGCGCCGCCGCAGCTTCCTGCTGCTGCTGCCGTCCTCCCCGCTCGGCGAGCAGGCCGGCTACGCGCAGGTCGTGTCCAGCGCCGGCCGGATCCAGCCGCCCGAGGGTCAGCGCGCGCGGCTCGCCGCCGGGCCGCGCGTGATCGCGGTCGCCCAGGGCCGCGCCGAGCCGTTCTTCTACGACTCCGAGCTGTCGGGCACGAGGGTCCGCGTCTACGTCGCTCTGTTCGCCGACGGCCAGGCGCTGCAGGCCGCCCGCTCGCTCGAGGAGACGAACGCGACGCTGCGCCGGCTGCTCGCCGTGCTGATCGGCGTCAGCCTCGCCGGCGTCGGGCTGGCGGCGCTGCTCGGCGGCCTCGTCGGCCGCAGCGCGCTGCGCCCGGTCCGCCGGCTGATGCGCGGCACGCGCTACGTCGCCGCCACGCAGGATCTCTCGCGCCGCGTCGAGGCAATCGGCGACGACGAGCTCGCCGGCCTCGCCCGCAGCTTCAACGACATGCTCGAGGCGCTCGCCGAGTCGCGCCGCGCGCAGCGCCAGCTGATCGCCGACGCCTCGCACGAGCTGCGCACGCCGCTGACCACCGTGCAGGCCAACGTCGAGCTGCTCGCCCGCGCCGGCGAGCTGTCGCCGGAGGAGCGCCTGCAGCTGCGCGAGGACCTGCTCTCGCAGCTGCGCGAGCTGACCGCGCTCGTCGGCGACCTGGTCGAGCTCGCGCGCGAGCAGCCGCCGGAGAGCGACCTCGAGGAGCTCGAGCTCGACGCGCTCGTCACGGCCTGCGTCGAGCGCGTGCGCTCCCGCAGCGCTCGCGTGCGCTTCATCAGCCGGCTGGAGCCGTGCCTGGTGCGCGGCGACCGCCTGCGGATCGAGCGCGCGGTCACCAACCTGCTCGACAACGCGCGCAAGTGGAGCCCGGATGGCGGCACGGTGACGGTCACGCTCTCCGACGGCGACATCGTCGTCCGCGACGAAGGGCCCGGCATCGACGAGGGCGATCTCCCGTACGTGTTCGACCGCTTCTACCGGTCAGCCGACGCGCGCCGGCTCCCCGGCTCCGGCCTCGGCCTGGCGATCGTGCGCCAGGTGGCCGAGATGCACGGCGGCGCGGCCTGGGCCGCGCCGCCGGATGGGGTCCCGCCCGCCCGGGGAGCCGAACTGCATCTCCGGCTCCCCGCCTTGGCGCTTCAGGTCACTTCAGTGAGGTCCACGACAGGTCCCACATCGAGTTGAACGCGCTCACCGCGCCGTTCACGTCGGCCGAGCGCAGCAGCGCCTGCTTGTCCCAGATCCAGGCGACGAGCGGAGCCTGCTCGGTGACCATCAGGTCGATCTTCCCCCAGGCGTCAGCGCGCTCCTTGGGATCGGTCAGGAGCTCCGCCTTGTCCATCGCGGCGTTGATCTTCGGGTCGTTGAGCTCGGGCCAGTTGGAGTTGCCCTGCTGGACGATGTTCTTGCCGTTGAACGTCGGGTCGAGCATCGTCTGAGCGTCGGCGAAGTCCTTGCCCCAGCTGACGTTCGGGCAGATCGCGACGTTGGCCGGCGGCGAGTTGCAGAACCGCGTGTACATCGCGTCCTGCGTGACGAGCCGCAGCCGCACCTTGAAGCCGAGCTTCTCGAACTGCTCCTTGGCCACCTCGGCGGCCTTCTGCGCCACGCCCTCGGACGTGCCGATCATCAGCAGCGTGTCGCCGCCGGTGTACTTGCCCGACGGGTAGCCGGCCTTCTTCATGTACTCGGCCGCGAGCGCCATGTCGCCCTCGGGGTGGGACATGAAGTCCAGGCCCGGGCCCTTCAGGCCGCCGGCTTCCTCGAAGCCGGGCAGGCCCGGCGGGAGCATGTGCGTCGGGATGTCGCCGACGAGCTCGCCGCCGCGGACGAGGCGCATCGCGTTGCGGTCGAATCCCGCGACCACGGCCTTGCGGATGTTGATGTCGTCGAACGGCTTGACCGTGTTGTTCATGTTCACGTAGCGGACGCTGCCGCCCGGGAACAGCGCGAGCTGGTCCTTCTGGCGCTTGACGACCTGCGCGAGCACGGCCGGCGGCGGCGAGAAGTCGCCGGTCAGCATGGCGTTGCCGTCGATCACCTTGCGCGACGCGATCGTCGTGTCGTCGTTGCCCTGCGGCATGGAGATCTCGTCCAGGTAGGCCGGCTTGTAGTCGGTCGACTTGTCCCAGTTCGGGTTGCGGACGAGATGGATGCTGCGGCCGGCCTCGTAGCCGACCGCCTTGCCCGTCGCGTTGTTCTCGATCATGTACGGGCCGGTCGCGACCTGGTTCTGGCCGTACAGCGACGGCTGCTTGGCGTCGAACTGCTTCGCGTACTCCTCCGGCACCGGGGCGCTGAGCGGGAGCGCGAGCGCTCCGGCGAGCACGCCGCCGGTCCCGCGCGTGAGCTTGAAGACGATCGTCTGGTCGTCCGGGGTCTCGATGCCCTTGATCTGCGTGCCCGGCTTGGCGCCGATCTTGGCGCCCACCAGGTCGCCGAAGTAGGCGCCGGCGTAGCCGTTCTGCACGGTGTTGAAGAAGCCGCGCTCGACCGCGTACTTGACGTCCTTGGACGTCACCTCGCGGTTGACCGGCGGGGAGAACTTGACGCCGCTGCGGATCTTCACGGTGACGGTCTTGCCGTCCTCGGACACCTGCGGGTCCGCGGTCGCGAGATCGGGCACCGGCGTCGTGCCGTCCTCGGGCTTCCACGAGTACAGCGGCCGCTGCGTCGCGTAGCAGACCATGTAGCCCATCTGGTAGTAGCTGATGCCGCAGTCGATGTTGTCGACGTCATCCGTCCACAGGACCGTGAGCTTGCCGCCGGACTTGCCTTCCGGCGGCGCTCCTACACCCTGCGACTTCTCCCCGTTGCCACCTGAGCTCCCACCGCCGCAGCCCGTGAGGACTGCGCCGGCGAGAGCGAGCGCGAGGAACGCGCCCTTCAGAACTCGATCCATGAGGATCCTTCCTCCGGCGGCCCCCGCCGGTCGACGAACGTAGGCCACCGATCGTCGCGCGCGCGCGCGAAGGAGACGACGAGGATCGCTGTCGCCGCCCGCAAGCGATGCTTACGGGCGGCGACAGAAGGGTGCTAGCCGGCGGCCTTGACCTGCTCGTTGTTGCGCACGACCTTCCAGGACGCCTTGACGGGCTCCAGGAAGTACGGCGGGCTGCGGTAACGCAGGCGGTCGTCGTACGTGTAGTTCTTGGCGTAGCCGCTGGCACGCGTGCCGCTCGAGCTGCTAGAACGTGCCGACGGGACCGCGGAACCGCTGGGCGATCGCGCCGGTGACGGTGAGCGTCTGCAGCGGGTTGCCGCACTGCCAGTTGTCGACGATGAACGAGTCGTTGAGCGCGAGGATCGCCGCCTCGATCGTCAGGTTGTTGAACGAGCCGCCGCCGTCGCCGGTGTCGAGGCCGTTGTTGTCGCCGCAGGTGCTCGTCACATCGTGCTTGACGCGCACGAAGCGCTGGGCGATCAGGCCGAGCACGGAGTCCGACCCGTCGGACTGCTCGAGGTCACCGTCGATCAGGATGTCGTCACGCGAGCCGAGCGTGAGCGACTTGTTGTAGGTGCCGTGCAGCGACAGCACGGCACAGCCGGTACCGGCGGAGCCGGTGCCGCTGTACTTGATCCGGACCGGCGACGGGATCGAGCAGGTGCTGGTCGGCGACTTCTCGACGAAGACGACGCCGTTGCTCGGGTACGCCTTGTCCGTGTACGTCGCGTCCGCGCCCGTCGACGTGTGCGTCACGACGTCCATCCTCCCGGTGCTCTTGAGCGTGATCTTGGTCTGCCCGTAGAAGACGTAGTCGGTCAACGTGGCGTTCTTGAGGTTGTCGTTGGACGGCGGGATGTCCATGTGCGCCCACGGCTGCCGGAGCACTCCCTGGAACACCGGCGTACCGGCGCACCCGGACCCGCCCCTCGACTGCCATCCCGGGGACTGGAGACCGGAGACCTCGATCGCGTCCTGTTTGCCGCGCCCGAAGACGGGCGAGCCGCAGGTCAGCAGGTCGTCGTTGGTGTGCAGCGGCCCGTTGACGCGGTCCCAGTCCGGGAACGTGATGTTCATGTCGTGGGGCGACGCAGAGCACCACGAGTCACGGTCCGGGCGGTACTTGACGCACAGGTTCTTCGCGGTCGCCTGGTCGGTGCTCGACTGCAGCGTCAGCGGGTCGCTGACTTCGTAGTCGGTGAAGTAGATGAAGTCGAGGAAGCTGTTGCGGCGGAACGTGGTGACGATCGAGCGCCGCGCGCCGCGGGACTCACCGGTCGAGCGGATGCGGAACGTGCCGCTGCCCTTGTCGATCATCGTGTCGGAGGGGTTGGTCGGCGCGGCCGTCGTCGCCGTCAGGCAGGAGCTGGCGCCGTTGGCCGGCAGCAGCTCGATCGAGAAGCGCGCGTCGGACGTGCCCGCGACGGTGCGCCAGCGGCGGACGCTCGGCGACGGGTCGGGCTGGTTGACCGGGTTCGGCTGGCCGTCGGCCGGGCCGGGCGCGGTGTCGCACGTACGCCAGTAGTCGTTGTCCTTGGTCAGCTGGTACAGGTAGTACTCGACGCCCGCCTCGGCGGCCGCATAGGCCTCCTTGCGGTCCTGCGACGCGCGGGTGAAGGGGAGGTCGGAGCCGACGGCGGCGAACGTCGCGCCCGCCATGATGCTGGTCGCGAGGAGCACGAGCATCACGGCGGCCATCGTGTAGCCGTCCTCGGCGGTAATGCGGAGTCGTCTCATACGCAGTTCGGGTCGGGGACGGACAGGTTCGGGTCGGCGTGGCGCGCCATCACCTGGTCGCTGAGGTTCACGCCCTTCGTGTCGTCCTTGGACCCGGTCGGGAGGACGAAGTACGCGATGTCGATGCGGGCGACGCGGGCGGCCTGGGCCGCATTGAGCGGGGGCAGGAGCTCCTCCTCGGGGACGGTTCGACCGGACACCGTCTTGTAGGCGTAGTAGCGCAGGAACGGCACGGCCGTCCCGGTCGTCGGATCGGTCTGGCGCTTGAGCCCCTCGAGAATCACCGCTGAGGTCGTCGGCGTCGCGGGGAACGTGTTCAGCGGCGGCGGCACGGTCGTCGACGGCGACTTGAAGGTGTAGCCGAGGATCTCGTTCTTCGTGGCGTCGAAGGTGAGCTTGCGACGCAGGATCGTCTTGCCGTCCGAGCTGAAGTCGCCGTAGAAGGTCACGTTGTCCGCGTCCGAGCCGGCCATGACCGCCGAGTTGGCGTAGTCGAGGCAGACCTGCGAGCGCAGCTGCTGCGTGACCGAGTCCATCGCGAGGCGTCCGCGCTGCATCGCGTCCGTCTTGGCCTGCAGGCCGGTGTTGAGGCGGACGCTGCTCTCGAGCAGCCCGAGCGTGGCGGCGAGGACGACGAAGCCGACCGTCGCGGTCACCAGCATCTCCATGACGGTGAACCCGTCCTCGCGGCGCAAGCGGCTCATGGCGCGGTCGCCCCGCACGTGACGTTGTTCGGGGTGGAGGTCCAGTTGAACGGCGCGTTGAGCGTCGACGTGCCGGCGGGGTTCGTGTTGGCGACGGCGCCGTCGGTCGCGCTCCACGTGAACTTGAACCTGCGCGTGGTGCCGCTGACCGTCTTGGTGTAGTCGACGCAGACGTCGTACATGCCGAACGGCTGGCCGCTCGCCAGGTTGCCGCCGGAGTCCGTGGTCCCGAGCGTGATCCGGTTGGTCGGGCAGCCGTCGGTCTTCGGATACGCGTACACGTTCGCGCCGCTCGCGTTGACCGTCGAGCCGTTCTTGAACGTCGCCTTGACGTTGATCGACGGCTCGATCACCGTGCGCGTCGGCCCGAGCAGATCACCCTTGTTGACCTGGGCGACCGCCTCCGGGTGCGTCGAGAAGTAGTCGGAGATCCAGTTCTCCGGGTTGTTGCCGGTGCAGGCGCCGCTGTAGACCTCGTACGGCGTCAGGAACGGGAACATGCTCGTGAAGTTCCAGTTCGCTCCCGAGCCGGTGCCGGTGCGGAAGCCGGTGCTGACGCCCGTATGGGCGGCGAACACGCCGGGCGCGCTGTCAGCGGTGCCCGCGCTGTTGACGACCTTGACGGGGAACGCGCCCGCCTTGTCGTAGAGGAACTCGATGACGGTGAGGTTGGCCGGGGAGACCGTCGCGCTCTTCGACACGGACTGGTTGCCGTCCGAGTCGACCCAGCCGGAGTAGTTCACCGTGAGCGTGTAGCTGCCGGCGTCGATGTCGGGGAAGATCGCGCAGCCGGCGGCGTTCGTCGGCGTCGAGTCGGGCGAGGGACCGGCCGCCGCGACCGGCAGCCCGCTGACGGCGTTGCCGGCGGCGTCGCGCACCAGCGCGGTGAGCGTGCCCTTGCCGGGCTGCGGCGCGACGATGCTGCTCATCGTCACCGGCTGGACGGCGTCGCCCGTCACCGGCGAGGTGACGGTCGACGTGATGCGCAGGTAGCCGCTCTTGCCCGACGGCAGCGCGCAACTGAGGTCCGCGCCGCTGGCGTCGTCGACGAGCTGGGCCTTGGACGCGATCGTGTAGGTGACGGAGCCGACCTTCACCGTGTGCGTCTCGGGCTCGAGCGTGGCGAGGTCGTTCAGGTCGCTCGTCTTGTAGCCGCGGAGGCGCTCGAGGTCCTTCTCGGCGAGCGACGCGGCGACGGTGCGCGCCTGGTTGGCTCCGGTCGTGTGCGCGGCGGCGTCGAGCGCCGCCATGGTGCCGAGGACGACCATGACGAGCACGGCCGCCGACACGATCACCTCGATGAGTCCGAAGCCCTCTTCCGATGCCGCCTGCAGGCGGCCGCGCGCGATCTTGAGCATGCTGACTCTGTTGTCGGCGGCCCGGATGGCCGCCTTGAGCCGCCTGGACGCTTTGTCGACTAGCCGACGAGCGTGAGCCTGGGGCGCCGTGAGGCGTAGCCCGCGGCGACGTCCTGGAGAATCTCCAGCATCGCCTGCGTGGCGGGTGAGCGATAGCCGTCCGCGAGCGTCGCGGCGTAGATCTGCCGCACCGGCGTCTCGCGCCCGAGATCGCGCACGACGATGTCGTCGCGCACGATCCGCAGACCGAGCTCGGCGATCAGCGAGACGCCGACCCCGGCCGCGACAAATCCCTGCATAGCGGTGTAATCGTCGGTCTCGAAGGCGATCCGCGGCTGGTAGCCCGCCGCTGCACAGGCGTGCGAGATGAGCCGGTTGCACTCGCAGTCGGCCGCGCCCGCGACCCACGCCTCGCCGGCCAGGTCCTCGAGCCGGATGCGGCGGCGGTGGGCGAGCGGATGGTCGCGCGGGAGCGCGAGGTACATCGGATCCTCGAGCAGGTGGACGCGGTCGATCCCGTCCTGTTCCGGCACGGCCGCGGAGTCGAACACGAGCGCCAGATCGAGCTCGCCGCTGCGCAGCAGCGGAACCGAGTCCTCAGGCTCGGCGAGGCTCATCGACAGCTCGACCGCCGGGTGCTGAGCCCGGAAGCCTGCGATCGCGAGCGGCATCAGCGTCGACGCCGCGGACTCGAACGACGCCGTGCGCAGCCGGCCGCCGCGCAGGCCGGCGATCGCCTCCAGCTCGGCCTCGGCCTCGGCGAGCCGGGCCATGATCGCCTCGGCGTGGCGGACGACGGCCTCGCCCGCGTCGGTCAGCCGCACGCCGCGCGCGCTGCGCTGCACGAGCGTCGTGCCGGCCTCGCGCTCGAGCGCCGCGATCTGCTGCGAGACCGCGGACTGCGTGAACGACAGCGCCTCGGCCGCCGCGGAGAACGAGCCGCGGACCGCGACCTCGCGGAGCACGCGCATACGGCGGACGTCGAGCATCAGCCGAACTTATACCACCCGTTGCGAACGTTCATTTGCACTGATGCCTCGCTCACGCTTTCCTGTACCGGACCGTTGAACTCGCAAATGCCAGCCCCGGCCTGGAAGGTGTGGGGAGCCCTGTGGATCGTCTACATCGTCTGGGGCTCCACCTATCTCGGCATCCGCGTGATGGTCGAGACCGTGCCGCCCCTGCTCGGGGCCGGCGTGCGCTTCACCGTGGCGGGCGCGGTCATGGTCGGCGTGCTCGCCGTGCGGCGGTCGGTGCGTCCGACGCGCGCGCAACTGCTGAGCGCGCTGCTCGTCGGGGCGCTGCTCCCCGGCGCCAACGCGGTCGTCAGCGTGGCCGAGCAGGAGGTCCCGTCGAGCATCGCCGCGCTGCTGATCGGCTCGGTCCCGCTGTGGGTGATCCTCCTCCGCCGCGCCTCCGGCGACTCCGTGCCGCGCGCGAGCGTCGGCGCGGTGCTGATGGGCTTCGCGGGCGTGGCGCTGCTGCTGCGCCCGGGCGAGCAGTCGGGCGACGCGACGTTCATCGGGTTGCTCGCGTGCGTCATCGCCGCGGCGATGTGGGCGAGCGGCTCGTTCGCGTCCCCGCGGCTGTCGCTCCCGCGCGACCCGCTCGTCTCGACCGGCTGGCAGCTGCTGCTGGGCGGGCTGGTGATCAGCGTGGTCGGTCTCGTGGCCGGCGAGGCCGGCGACGTCGACTTCGCCGCGTTCTCGGCCCGCTCGGTGCTGGCGCTCGCGTACCTGATCTCGATCGGCTCGTGGGTGGGATACACGGCCTACGCCTGGCTGCTGCAGAACGCGCCGATCTCGCGCGTCGCCACGTACGCATACGTGAACCCCGCGGTCGCGATCGTGCTCGGCTGGCTGATCCTCGACGAGGTGATCACGCCGATCACGCTGATCGGCGCGGCGATCATCGTCGCCTCGGTCGCGCTCGTCGTCCGGAGCGAGAGCGGCCTACGCGCCGACCCGAAGCGCGATCGCCACGGCCGCGGCGAGATCCGTGCGGCGGCCGCGCTCGAGCCCGACGGCTAGCGCATCGGCGCTCAGCCGCTCGCTGAGGGCGGCGGACGTCGCCTCGAGCAGCGGCAGCTCGTCCGGCTGCCGGACCGAGCCGGTCGCCTCGCGATAGGCGTCGGCGGCGCCGAGCAGCGTGGCGCCGGTGACCGGGTCGCCGCCGCGGGCGGCCACGCCCGCCAGCGTCTCCAGGCACTCGACGGTCGCGACACCCTCGCCGGCGTCATGGCTGAGCTCGAGGCTCTCGCGGATCAGCGGGACGGCGCGGCCGTCGTCGCCGCGGCGGGCGACGAGGCTGCCGAGCACGTGCAGCGTCGAGGCGACGTGCGCCGGGTCGGCGGCCTGCCGCGCGAGCTCGACGCTCTCCTCGAGCAGCTCGGCGGCGCGGTCGAGGTCGCCGCGGCCCTCGTGGACGATCCCGAGGTTCTGGGTGACGACGCTGAGGCCGCGGACGTCGCCCAGCTCGCGCCAGATCGCCTCGGCCTCCTCATAGCGCGCCTGGGCCGCCTCGTACTCCCCGGCGAAGACGTGCAGCACGCCGAGGTTGGTGACCACACGCGCCTCGCGCGCGCGGTCGCCGGCCTCGCGCGCGCACGCGAGCGCGCCCGTCAGCGCGGCCCGCGCCGCGGCGTGGTCGCCGGCGGCGCCGGCGAGGACGCCGGCGGCGTTGCCCGCGCGGGCGCCCGCCTCCGGGCTCGCGGTGCCGGCCGCCAGCGCGGCGCCGACCAGCCGCCGGCCCTCGGCGACCGCGCCGCGAGCGAGCCAGAACCGCCACAGCGCGCCGGTGAGCCGCTGCGCGGTCTCGGCGTCGCCGGCCGCGGCCGCGTGCTCGGCGGCGGCCACGAGGTTCTCGTGGTCGTCGTCGAGCCGCCGCAGCCACACGGCGGCGTCCGGCCGCTCGAGATTCGCCTCGGCGGCCTCGGCGAGCCCGAGCGCCCAGGCCGCGTGGCGGGCGGTGACCGTGTCGTCGGCCAGGCGCTCGCGCGCGAACTCGTGGATGCTCTCGAGCATCCCGAAGCGCTCGCCGGCACGCACGACCAGCGAGCGGTCGACCAGCGCCTCGAGCTCGTCGAGCACGTCGCCGAGCACCGCCTCGGCCGCGTCGAACGACCAGCCGCCGGCGAACACGGCGAGCGCGGCGAAGGCGTCGCGCTCGGCGTCCGACAGCAGGTCGTGGCTCCATTCGATCGCGGCCCGCAGCGTGCGCTGCCGGGCCGGCGCGTCGCGCGGCCCGCCGGTCAGCAGGTCGAGCCGGCTGCTGAGCCGCTCGAGGATCGCCGCGGGCGTGAGGGCACGGGTGCGGGCGGCGGCGAGCTCGATCGCCAGCGGTAGCCCGTCGAGCCGGCGGCAGATCTCGGCGACCGCGGGATCGTCGGTGTCGGCGACGCGGGCGCGCGCCGTGAAGAGCTCGACCGCGGGCTCGGCGGCGAGCGGCGCCAGCGCGACCTCGTGCTCCCCCGACAGCCGCAGCGCAGCCTGGCTCGTGACGAGGACGGTCACGCCGGGCGCGCGGCTCAGCAGGTCGCTGACCGCGGGTGCGCTATCGACGAGCTGCTCGAAGTTGTCGAGCACGAGCAGCAGCTCGGCGGTGTCCTCTTCGACGGCCTGCGCGAGCTCGCTCTCGAGCCGGTCGCGGGCGTCGATCGCGGCGAGCGCGACGAACCGGGCACCGTCGCGGAAGTCGCCGGCGAGGCGGTGCGCGAGCTCGAGGCCGAGCCGGGTCTTGCCGATCCCGCCCGGCCCGAGGATCGTCACCAGCCGGTGCTCGTGCAGCAGCGCCGCGACGGCGTCGAGCTCCTGCTGGCGGCCGACCAGGCCGGTGGGGAGCACCGGCAGCGTGACGGGCGCGCGCGGGGCCGGGCGCGGCAGGGCCGGCAGCTCGAGGTCGAGCGCCGGGTCCTGGTTGAGCACGCCGGTCTCCAGCCGCTGCAGCTCGGGGCCGGGCTCGATCCCCAGCTCGTCGACGAGCACCGTGCGGGCGCGCCGGTAGGCCTCGAGCGCATCGGCCTGGCGACCGGCCCGGTAGAGCGCGAGCATCAGGTGCGCGTGCAGGCGCTCGCGGTACGGGTGCTCGGCGATCAGCGCCTCCAGCTCAGGGATCACCGACGCGTGCTCGCCGAGCGCGAGGTCGAGCTCCAGCCGGTCCTCGAGCGCCGACAGCTGGACGGCTTCGAGCCGTGCGCCCTCGGCGGCGTCGCGACCGAGCAGCTCGACGTCGGCCAGCGGCGCGCCGCGGAACAGGGCGAGCCCGGCCCGCAGCGCCCCGGCCGCGGCGGCGAGATCCCCGGCGCCGCGGGCGCGGCGCGCGTCGTCGAGGTGGCGCTCGAGCCGCTCGAGGTCGAGCGCGCCCGGCGCCAGCGCGACCGCGTAGCCCGTCGGGCGCGTGACGATCGGCTGCCCCTCCCCCAGCAGCCGCCGCAACTGCGACACGTGCACCTGCAGCGACTTGGCCGCGGTGGCGGGCGGCGCCTCGCCCCACAGCTCGTCGATCAGCCGCTCGGCCGACACGACGCCGTCGCCATGGTGCAGCAGCAGCGTCGCCAGCACGGCGCGCTGCTTGGCGCCGGGCACGGGGATCTCCCCGCCCGGCCCCAGCACCTGCAGGGGACCCAGGATTCCGAACTCCATCCGTGTTACCGGCGCTTTACCGCGACCTTGCCGGCCCTCCGCAACATGCCCGCCATGCACTGCGCCGACGACATCCGGAAGGAGGGCCCCGATGGTGGCCAAGCGCGCGAGCTGGGGCTAGTCCCGAACACTTCGACCGACGAGTTCAACGGAAGGGAGGGCGGGGATGACCGCCGATCGAGCGACCTGGACCTGATCCGGGCTGAGCAGGGGAACACGACGCATCGGGGGGCCGCCGCGGACACGACTACCCGGCGGCTCCTCGGCCCACTCCGCCGTCGCCCGATGCGGCGGCTGCTGGCCGGCAGCCTGGTCTCCAAGACCGGCGACTGGCTCACCGTGGGTGCCCTCATGGGTTGGATCTTTCAGCAGACGGGCTCGACCGGCAGTGTCGCCCTCCTGATGCTCGTCCGCCTGGCACCCCCGATTCTCGGCGGCGGAGCCGCTGCCGCACTGGTCGACGGCGTGCGCCGCGAGCGTCTACTCGTCGTCATCGAGCTTCTGCGAGCGGTTGCGCTCGCCACCGTGCTTGCCGGGCTGCTCAGTGGCCTGACGGCGCTCGTCTACATGGCGATCGCCGTGAGCGGCCTGCTCGGCGCCATCTCGCCGGTCGCTGTCTCCGCGCTCATCCCGCAGCTGGTGCCCGCGGCGGAGCTGCCCTCCGCCAACGGCCTCAGCAGCGTGATCGAGAGCGCGGCGATGGCGACCGGCGCGGTCGCCGGCGGCCTGCTCCTGGCACTGGTCGGCGTCGGCCCCGCGCTGGCGCTCGACCTCACCACCTTCATCCTGGCGGCGGGCCGGTTCGCCGGCATCTCCGCGGTCTCGGGCACGGCAGGCCCCGGCCGCGGAGATGCCTCGCGAATCCGATCAGCCTCCGGCCGCCCGCCTGCGCGACCTGCTGCGCGACCGCACGATCACCACCGCGGTCGCCGCGCTCTGCATCACCGTCGTCGCCGGCGGCCTCGTCAACGCGACGCTGCCGCGCTTCCTCGAGGAGATCGGCATGGGCGCCGGCGCCTACGGCTTCGGGTTCGGGGCGATCGCGCTCGGGCTCGCCGTCGGCGGCGCGATCGCCGGCGCGATCCGCGTCGAGCACGCCGACACCCGCGTGCTCGGCCGCACGCTGCTCGCCTCGGCCGTCGTCTTCTGCGCGCTGTCGGTCGTCTCGGCCGCGCCGCTGGCGATGCTGCTGCTGGTGGCGGTCGGCATCCTCGACTCGATCGGGTGGGTGATGTTCGAGACCGCGCTCCAGCGCTCGGCCGACCCGAGGCTGCTCGGCCGCGCCTTCGGGCTCACCGACGCGACGGTCCGCACGGCGATGATCGGCTCGATCGCGCTCGCGCCGCTCGCGGGAGACCTGGCCTCGCCGGACACCATCCTGCTCGTCGGCGCCGCGGTGCTGTCGGTCGCCGGCCTGGTCGCCCTGACGGGCGTCAGCAGAGGTCCCTTCGGCGGGCGATCACCGCTGCACCGTCGAGTCGAACCAGTCCGTTCCTCCGCCTGAGCTGCAGCCGGTTCAGACCGCCGTGACGGGGTGGCGGACGACGGCCCAGAAGCTGTAGCCGGCACTGTTGAACTCGACGGTGTCGGGCTGGGTGAGGCCGCTGCGGTCGGTGGCGCGGGCGAGCAGCTCGTGCCCTCCGGCTCGCGGGGTCCACGGCAGCTTCCAGCGCACCCACGTATTGCGCTCGTTCGGCCCGTGCAGCTCCGCCCAGCGCCAGCGGGCGCCGCCGTCGGTGCTGACCTCGACGCGCTGGATCGGCGCGTGTCCCGACCACGAGCGGCCGGTCAGCGTGGTCTTCTCGCCGGCCGGCAGCCTCGCGTCCCACGCCAGCTCGAACGCGCTCTTGACGTTCTGGCGGGTGAGGCCGGGATAGAACGTCGTGTTGAACGGCGAGGTCAGCGTGCTGGTCGGAGACCTCGATCGAGCCCAACCACTTGATGTTGGCGACGCCGACCCAACCGGGCACGACGAGCCGCGCCGGGAAGCCGTGGTCGGGCGGCAGCGCGTCGCCGTTCATCTCGAGCGCGATCAGCGCGTCGTCGAGTGCCTTGGCGACCGGCAGCGGGCGCCGGACGTGCCCGTAGTCGACACCGCCGCTGACGTACGCCGGGTCGAGCCCGGCGGACATCACGTCGACGGCGTCGCGACGGATCCCGGCACGCTCGAGCACGTCGCGCAGGCGCACCCCGCGCCAGCGGGCGACGCCGATCGCACCGAGCTTCCACTGCGTCCCGGAGGCGGGCGTGCCCTGCTGCGTCCCGAAGAAGCTGCGGCCGTTGCCGGCACACTCGACGAACGCCGTCTCGCTGTCACAAGCGAGCTTCTCCAGCGCCTTGTAGGACAGCTCGAGCGGGCGCCGGACGCCGTCACCGGAGATGCGCAGTCGCCAGCTCGCGGCGTCGATCGCCGGCGTGCTCGTGTGGTTACGGACGAAGAACTTCGCCGCCGGAGTCACCACGCCCTCGCGGCGCATGGCCTCCCAGCGCATCTCGGCGTTGCTGCCGTAGTCGATGAACCACTCCGGCGGCAGCGGCTTGACGATCGCCGGCGCGCCGGCCCACGCGGCCCGCGGCAGCGCGAGCGACAACGCCCCCGCCGTGCCGAGCTTCAGTAGATCCCGCCTCGAAACATTCTCGATCAACACGATCGAGAATATACACAATGTGGTCTCCGCCGGCGAACGTCAACACCGGCTGGGTGGGGCGGCGAGCGATCGGCCCGCGTGGTCTGCCGCGAGCCTTGGTGTCGCGTTTCCCTCGCATAGCGAGGGTTTCCCGACACCAACCCGGCGAGGGCTCGATCCCGCCGCCCTCAATGCCCGAAGTTCGTCCCTTAGGGCGCCTCCTCGAACGGCCGCTCGAACAGCGTCGACAGCACGATCTGCGTCTGCGTCCGCGTGACGCCCGGGTGGTCGCGCAGGCGCTCCAGCGTCTCCTCGAGGTGAGCGGTGTCGCGCGCGCGGACGTGGAGGATCGCGCTCGCCTCGCCCGCCACCGTGTAGGCCGGCCTCGACCTCCGGGTGGCGCTCGACCGCCTCGCGCACCTCGGCCGCGGCCATGCGCCCCTCGGTAGTAGAGCGCCACGAACGCGTGCGTGCCCCAGCCGTAGCGGCCCGGGTCGACCTGCGCCGTGTAGCCGCGGATCACGCCGTCGGCCTCGAGCCGGTCGACGCGCCGCTTGACCGCCGGGGCGGACAGCGAGACGCGCAGCCCGATGCTCTGGAAGGAGCGCCGCGCGTCCTGCCGGAGCAGCGCAACGATCTGCCGGTCGATGTCGTCCATATCGCGACCGAATTATCCCAGGTGACGCAACAGATCGCGCTTGAGCGCGTGGCCGGACGGCGCAACCATGAAGTGCACGAACTCGAGCGAGAGAGAGGTCCGTCCGTGAGCACCCAGCCCGTCGTCGCGCCCTGCTGATCAGCACCACGGCGACTTCATGCCGCTCCACGGCATCGACCACGTCGAGCTGTACGTCGGCAACGCGCTGCAGTCGGCCTACTTCTACGACGCACGCGCTCGGATTCCGCGAGGTCGGCCTACGCCGGGCTGGAGACCGGCGTGCGCGACCGCACGTCGCACGTGCTCGAGCAGGGCCGGATCCGGCTCGTGCTGACCGGCGCGCTGACGCCCGATCACGAGATCGGCGCCACAGGCCAAGCACGGCGACGGCGTGAAGGTGATCGCGCTCGGCGGTGCCCGACGTCGCGCACGCCTACCGCGAGGCGACCGCCCGCGGCGCCGACCGGCGTCCGCGAGCCGTGGGAGGAGACCGACGAGCACGGCACCGTCCGCTCGCGCACGATCCAGGCCTACGGCGAGACGCTGCACACGTTCGTCGAGCGCGCGGACTACAAGGGCGCGTTCCTGCCCCGGCTACGTCGCCGCGCGACATCGAGCCGCGAGCGGCGACGCCGGCCTGCTCGCGCATCGACCACATCGTCGGCAACGTCGAGCTCGGCGCGATGGACGACGCTGGGTCAAGTACTACGAGGACGTCTTCGGGATGACGCGAGATGCTGCACTTCTCCGACGAGGCGATCTCGACCGAGTACTCCGCGCTGATGTCGAAGGTGGTCACGACGGCAACGGCCGCGTGAAGTTCCCGATCAACGAGCCCGCCGAGGGCAAGCGCAAGTCGCAGATCGACGAGTACCTGGAGTTCTACGGCGGCGCCCGGCGCGCAGCACATCGCGGTCGCCACGCGCGACATCGTGAAGACCGTCGACCGAGCTGACGCGAGCGCGGGATCGAGTTCCTCGCGCACGCCGGACACGTACTACGACGACGTGCCGGAGCGCGATCGGCGAGATCGAGGAGGACCTCGAGGACCTGCGCCGGCTCGGCATCCTCGTCGACCGCGACGACGAGGGCTACATGCTGCAGATCTTCACGAAGCCGATCGGCGACCGCCCGACGATGTTCTTCGAGGTGATCGAGCGCCACGGCGCCCGCGGCTTCGGCGAGGGCAACTTCAAGGCCCTGTTCGAGGCGATCGAGCGCGAGCAGGAGCTGAGGGGGAACCTCTAGATGCGTTACCACAGCCTGGGCCAGCGTCCCGGCCAAGCGGCACGTGCAGTTCCGCGACCCGGAGGCGCCGTCCGGCAACGGCACGGCGCCGTTGCTCGTCGAGGAGGTGCTCGGCTTCGAGGGCTTCTCCGGCAACGAGTCGATCCTCTACCACCTGTGGTCGCCGTGCCGGGTGAAGGACGTCGGCGAGTTCAGCCGATCGAGCTCGAGGAGTGGGTGCCGGACACCCACGTCCACCGGCTCACCAACACGATGGGCATGAGCCGATGGGCGACCCGATCCTCGGCCGCCAGCGTGCTCCAGTACAACAGCGACGTCGAGATCGGGATCTGCGTCCCCGAGGCCGAGGCGGACTACTTCTACCGCGACGGCGAGGGCGACGAGGTGATCTTCGTCCACGAGGGCGAGGGCGTCGTCGAGACGATCTTCGGGACGCTGCCGTACGCGCAAGCACGACTACGTCGTGATCCCGCGCGGGACGACGTACCGCTTCCGGTTCGACACGCCCGCAGCGCTGGCTGACCTTCTACACGCCGGGCGAGATCGAGACGCCGAACCGCTACCGCAACCGCTACGGCCAGCTGCTCGAGCACGCGCCGTTCTCCCAGCGCGACTTCCACCCGCCGGCCGAGCTGGCCACGCACCGCGACCGCGGCGAGCACGAGGTGAAGGTGCGCGTGCGCGGCGGCTACCAGGACTACGTGCTCGACTACCACCCGCTCGACGTCGTCGGCTGGGACGGCTACGTCTACCCGTACACGTTCAACATCGCCGACTTCGAGCCCAAGGCCGGCCGCCTGCACCAGCCGCCGCCGGCGCACCAGACCTTCCAGGGCCCGAACTTCGTGATCTGCTCGTTCTGCCCGCGCATGCTCGACTGGGACCCGATGGCGATCGCCGATCCCCTACCACCACTCCAACGTCCAGTCGGAGGAGATGATCTATTACGTCGACGGGCAGTTCGGCTCGCGCAAGGGCGTCGACATCGGCGGCGATCACGCTGCACCCGTCCGGCCTGCCGCACGGCCCGCAGCCGGGCCTGGTGGAGAAGTCGCTCGGCGCCACGCGGACCGACGAGCTCGCGGTGATGTGCGACACGTTCCGCCCGCTGAAGCTGACCCCACTGTCGCGCGACCTCGACGACCCCTCCTACGCCTACTCGTGGTACGAGGAGGGCGCGGAGCTGTCCACGACCGGTTGACCTCGTTCACCTGGCGCGACGGGGACCGCCTGGTCCGCTTCGGGCGCGGCGCGGTCGACGAGGCCGTCGACCTGCTCGGCGGGCCGGGCTACGCGCTGCTCACGACCGAGCGATGGGTGGAGGCGGCGCCGCACGTCGCGGTGGCGGCGGCCGAGGTCCACATGGTGGGCCGCGGGCTGATCCCGGACCTCGCCGGTGACCTGCTCGGGTCGGTCACTCACGACCGGCTCGTCGGACTTGGAGGGGGGCGCGTCGTCGACGTCACGAAGGCCCTGGCCGCAGCCGGCGGACTGCGGGCCATGGCCATCCCGACCACGCTGTCGGGGGCGGAGATGACGCGCGGGCACCGGCACGCGCGCGGCGTCGATGAGGCGACGCCGCGCGTGCGCCCCTCCGTCGTGATCAACGACCCGGCGCTGTCCGCGTCCCAGCCGGTGCCGGAGATGGCCGCGAGCGCGCTGAACGCCTTCGGGCACGCGGCCGAGGCGCTGTACGTGCCGCACAGCATCCCGGTGATCGACCTCGTGGGCGCAGAGGCGGCGCGGATCATCAGCGCCGCGTTCCCGGCGCGCGGCGAGCCCGACCGGGATGCGCTGGCACTGGGCGCGCTGCTCGGCGGCTACGCGCTCGACGCCTCCGGGCTCGGCCTCCATCACGTGTTGGCGCAGACGCTGGTGCGCGAGGCGGGCGTCGGCCACGGCCCGGCCAACGCGGTGATGCTGCCGCACACGCTCGGCGCGCTCGCGTGGCGGGGACCGGCATGCGCCGAGCGGCTCGCCGCGACGCTGGGCGAGGACCCGGCCGTCGTGGCCGCGCGGATCTGCGCGGTGGCGGGCGCGACACGGCTCGGCGAGCTCGGCGTCGACCCCGGCGTGCTGCCGCGGTGCGCCGAAGCGGCCGCCGCGCGCCGCGAGCTCGACAACACGCCGCCGCGCGCGGACCGGGCCGAGATCCTCGCGCTGTACGAGCACGCCTACTAGATGCGCGACGAGCTCACTGCGCTCGCGGAGCGGGCCCTCGGATTCTGCGACGGCGAGGCGCAGGTCACGGCGTGGTGGGAGCGCCAGCTGACCGCTGCCGCCGGCGGGGCGATCACGACGGAGGCGACGTCGGTCGAGATCGCCGTGCTGCGCGACGGGCGCGTCGGCACCGCGGTGACGACGGGGGCCGACGACGCCGGGCTGTTCGCCGCGGCGTCCGGCGCCGCCCGCGTCGCCGCCTCGGGGCCGGAGACCGTCGAGTCGCTGCCCGAGCCGGCGGCGGGCCGCGCGCATGACGGCTTCGACCCTGTGGTGCTGTCGCTCGACCCCGCCGGCTACGCGGTCGGCGAGTGGGCGAGCTGGCGCGCGGCGGCGGCGCGCACGTGCATCGCCTCGACGCGCGGAGTGCGGGCCTACGAAGAGCGCAGCTTCGGCGACGTCCGCGTTCGGCGCGCGGGCACCGGCCGCTCGCTCGAGCTGGCGCTGACGGCGGTGCGGCCGGGCGACCTCGACGCCGCCGGCCTGGCGGCCGAGGCGGACGCGCTGCTCGGCCCGGCCGGCGATCGGCTGACGGTGTCCCCGGGCGAGTACCCGGTGGTGCTCGGGCCGTGGGCGGTCGCCGAGGTGCTGCGCCGCGTCGCGGTGGCGTTCGGCGGGCCCGAGTCGCTGCTGGGCGCGCGGCTCGGCACACGGGTCGCGGCACCGGCGATCAACCTCTCCGACTCGCCGCGCTTCGCCGCCACGCTCCCCCGCTCGTTCGACGCGACCGGCGTCCCCCGCCAGCCGCTGCCGCTGATCCAGGACGGTGTCGCGCACCGGTTCGCCGGCCCCGGAACCGGGCATGCGCTCGCCCCGGGGGGCGTCGGCGGGACGCTGCCCGAGCACCTGGTGCTCGTCGGCGGCGGGGCGGCCGACCTCGCCGAGCTCGCCAAACCGATCGAGGTCGGTCTGCTGATCCCGGCGCTGTCGGTCCACGGCGGCTGGGCGGTCGGCGAGCGCGGCTCGGCGCTCGCCGAGGGCGTCTCCGTGATCCGCGGCGGCGAGGTCGCCGGGCCCGCGCCGAACCTGACCGTGCGGTTCGAGCCGCTCGAGCTGCTCGCCGCCGCGCAGGCGCTGACGGCCCGCCAGCGGACGATCCCGCCGCCGGTCCAGCGCTCCGCCCGCACCGCATCCGCCACCGTCTGCCCGGGCGCTCGCTTCGCCGGCGGCCTGTTCGTCGCTTAGCCTGGATCCAGGCTCAGCCGGCCTTCTTCGCCTGGCCCGGCGGGATCTTCACCGTCGCGGGCTCGAGCTTCTTCGCCTGGCCCGGCGGGATCGTCGCCACCTTCTTGGCCTGCCCCGGCGGCGCCTTCGCGGGCTCGGACTTCTTCGCCTGCCCCGGCGGAATCTTGGCGACCTTCTTGGCCAGGCCGGGCGGCGCCTTCGCGACCTTCTCGGCCTTCACCTGAGCGTGCGCGGGCGGGGCCGGGACCTTCGCCTTCTTGCGCGGCTTGGTGCGCGCGGCCGGAGACGGCGCCGGCGCGCGGTGCGGTGTGGGCGCGCGGCGGCGCGCGGCGCGGGCGCGGCGGCGCGCGGCGCGGGCGCGCGCGTCGACGGGGCGGCGGAGACGGCGCGGACCGCCGGCGCCGAGCGAGCGTGGTGGCGCGGCGCGGGCGGCTCCGCGCGCTGGGTCTGCTCGACCGCGACAGTCCCACCGCCGGCGAGCGCGGCCGCGACCAGCACCTTGGCCGCCGTCCCGCCCGACACCGCGACGCCCGCCCCGGCGCCGCCGCCGAGGACCGCAGCCTTCAGCCCGACGGTCGGCGCCACCGGCAGCACGATCGCGAGGTCGCGGCGCTGCGCGTTCACCTGGTCGCGGAACTCACGGCAGCCGGGGCACTCACGGAGGTGCCGGCGCAGCTCGGTCCGCCGCAACGACCCGCCGCGCAGCGTCGCGACCAGCTCGCGGATCTCCGCACACGGGGTCTCGCGCGCCGTCCGGCTGGCGATCAACGAGGAGCGCGCCTGGAACACCAGCGCCTTCACCTTCTCCCGGCGGCACCCCAGCACCGCGGCGATCTCGTCGTGCCCCATGTCGCCGAGCTCGGAGAGCACGAGCGCCGCGCGCTGCTCCTCGGGCAGCCCGGCGACGTCGCGCAGCAGGTCGCGCAGGTCGTTGCGGCGGTCGACCTCGGCCGAGAGGTGCTCCGTCGACGGTTCGACCAACGCTCCGGCGGCCTCGCGCCGGCGTCCGCGCAGGACCGTGATGCATCGGTTGCGGGCGATCGTGTAGAGCCACGGCCGCAGCTGGATCGTCCGGTCGCCCGGCCTCGCCAGCTCGCGGTAGGCGGCGAGAAACGTGTGCTGGACCGCGTCCTCGGCCTCGTCGACGGAGCCGAGCATGTGGCGGCAGAACGCGAGGATGCCGCGATGGTGGCGATCGAAGATCGCCTCGAATGCCGCCTCGGAGCCGGCCCGCGCGCGCTCGACGAGCCGCTCGTCGGATGCGAGGCGCAGCAGCCGTGCCGGGACCCGAAGCCCCCGCTGGTGTTCCTCCGTGAATGCGGCCGACACTTCGGCACGCATAGTAGGGCTAGATCTTCAGAAGCACGATTGTGTTCAACACAAAGACGACCGCGAAGAAGATCGTCCAACGATCCAGATTTCGCTCCATCAGCGACCCGCCCGAGGAGCCGCCCGCGGTGCCGACGCCGAACGCGCCGGACATGCCGGCGTCCTTCCCCGAGTGCAGCAGCACCAGGAAGATCAGGATCACCGAAACGAAGACCTGCAGGACCGAGAGGGCGGACTGGAGCATCGGACGTCCAGGGTACTAACACACCCTAGGAACGCACGTCCGCGGCCGTGGTTGGCAATTCGTCGAGCCGGCGGAGGATCTCGACCGCCTCGGCACGCAGCCCGCGGTCGAGCACACGCCAGTCGGCCTCGGACAGCTTGCCGGTCCGGAAGTCGAGCTCGGCGTCACGGATCTCCCGGTACTTGGCGTCCCGCGCCGCCTCGAGCTCGGCCCGCTCCGCGCTCTCGGCCACCTCCTCGCCATCACGCGACCGCAGCGGGCCGGACACGAACCACACCACCACGAGCAGCACGACGAAGATGACGACGAAGTCCACGGCCGCCCGGAGAGATCAGACCGGTACTCGCGCCTCGCGGCCGACGCGGGCCGCGTAGGCAGCGGTGACGCGCCGGCCGACGGCGCGCGGCGACGGCCACAGCGCGATCAGGCCGCCGAGGAAGACGACGAGCGCGCCGAGCCAGATCCACGTCACCATCGGCGACACGAGCACGCGGAACGTCGCCGGCGGCGGGTCGGTCGCGTACGAGCGCGTCAGGCCGCGCAGCGCCTCGCCGAGGAACTCGTTGCGCTGGGCGTCGGTCAGCGCGCCGGTCTTGTCGGCCTTGGCGAACACGCGGTCGCCCTCCTTCACGCGCGGGTCGAGGCGGCCCGTGTCGGGCGCCACCGACACCCAGAAGTCACGGCGCAGCCCGGCCTGCAGGCCGACCTCGCTGGTCGACTCGCCCTCGAAGAAGCGCGAGACCGGCCCGAGCATGGGCCCGACCGACGGGAAGTAGGACTTCTCGGTGCGGATCGTCCACGGCCGCTCGCCGCTGCGGGCGACCCGCAGGTCGGCGCCGAGGTCGATCCGCTCGAGCCGTCCGTTCGGCGCCGCCACCAGATCGGCGGTCGGCTTGACGTAGTCGATCTTGTAGCCGCCGACCTCGGTGGTCTGCCCGGCGCGCAACGTGACGTCTCGCTCGTGGGCGAAGCTCGACGACGCCGCGATCCCGACGAACAGCAGCGCCATCCCCGCATGCACGATGTAGCCGCCGTAGCGGCGCCGGTTGCGCTTGACGAGCGACACCAGCGCGACCGGCCACGGCTCGCGCGCCATGACGCGGCGCGCCCGCGTCCCGCGCGCGAGCTCCTGGACGACGGCCCCGATCACGAAGCCGGCGAACGTGAACATGATCAGGGCGTCCGGCTGGCGGCCTGCGCCCATCGCCAACGCCACGACGAGCACGGCGGCCGCCACTCCCAGCGGCGCGACGAAGTTCCGCCGCAGGTTCGCCGCCGTCGCGCGGCGCCAGGCGATCAGCGGCCCGATCCCCGACAGCAGCACGAGGACCAGCGCGAGTGGCACGGTCAGCCGGTCGAACATCGGCGGCCCGAAGGTGTGCCGGCGGCCGGTGAACGCCTCCGAGATCAGCGGGAAGAAGGTGCCCCACCAGATCACCACGGCCATCAGCACGAGGACGAGGTTGTTGAGCAGGAACACGGCCTCGCGCGAGAGCAGCGAGTCGAGCCGGTGCTCCGAGCGCAGCTGCGGCGCCCGCGTCGTGACGAGGTAGACCGAGCCGGCCACCATCGTCGCGATCAGCGCCAGGAACGGGACGCCGAGCGTGGAGGCCCCGAACGCGTGGATCGACTCGAGGATTCCCGAGCGGACGAGGAACGTGCCGAGGATCGCGAGCACCCCGGTGGCGAGCACGAGCGACACGTTCCAGATCTTCAGCATCCCGCGCTTCTCCTGGATCAGCGCCGAGTGCAGGAACGCGGTGCCGGTGAGCCACGGCATCAGCGACGCGTTCTCGACCGGGTCCCAGGCCCAGTAGCCGCCCCACCCGAGCTCGGAGTACGACCAGCGCGCGCCGAGCACGATCCCGACGCCGAGGAAGAACCACGCGGTCAGCGTGAACGGGCGGGTGTGGCGGATCCAGTCGGCGTCGAGCCGCCGCGCGACCAGGGCGCCGATCGCGAACGCGAAGGGCACCGCGAACAGCGTGTACCCCGAGTAGAGCATCGGCGGGTGGATCATCATGCTCGGGTGCCGCAGCAGCGGGTTGAGGCCGACGCCCTCGGCCGGCACGGGCCCGATCGTCTCGGTCGAACGGCGACTCGAAGAAGACGAGCAGCGCGGCGAAGAAGGCGCCGAGCCCGAGCAGCACCGCGGTCGCGTACGGGGCGATCTCGCGCAGCCGCCGGCGGGTCGCGAACAGGATCAGGCTCGACCACAGCGCCAGCAGCGTCAGCCACAGCAGCAGCGAGCCCTCCTGCGAGGACCACATCGCGGTCGCGCGGTAGAAGGTCGGCGTCGTGGTCGACGAGTGCGAGGTGACCAGCGCGAACGAGAAGTCCGAGCGCAGGAACGCGGCCTGGAGGATCACGAACGCGACCACCGCGACGCCCGCCAGCGCGTAGACCGCCCGCCGGCCCGAAGCCACCCAGTCCCGCCGCCCGGCGCGCGCGCCGTACAGCGAGGCGCCGATGCCGTACAGGCAGACGGCGAGCGCCAGGATCAGGCAGGCCTCGCCCATGCGCCCTCAAGCTGCGGTCCAGGCTGCTCTGGTCCGCGGTGAACTTCGAAGGGCACTTCGTCACCAGCGAGTCCTTCTCGCCGACGAACACGGCGCCCTCCTTGCGGACGTCGACGATGACCTCGCGCCCGGCGCGGAACGGGTCCGGGAGCACGCCCTCGTAACGCACGGGCACCGAGACCTTGCCGCTGCGATCGCGCACCCGGAAGTGCGTGACGGTGCCCTCGTGCGAATAGCCCGCGACCACCTTGCCGGTGAGCTGGTACGTCTTGCCCGGCTGCGCGGAGCTCAGCAGCTGGCTCGGGCTGCGGGCCTCACTGGAGGCCGAGAAGCTCGTGTAGACGAGCGCTGCCGCCAGCAGCACGGCAGCGCTGAGCGCCACGACAAGGCGGACCGTGCGCTTCCGGGCGGGATCCATCGACTCCGATTATGGCGAGGTCGACACGCGTCACGCGCCGAGAGCCCGATTGTCCAGATTCAGGCCGACCTGGACGAATGGCCATGGCCTCGTGCTGAAGAACACATAAAGGTTTGCAACAAGCCGCCGAGAAACTTTCACATAGCCACTCCGTATCTCACTTCGACGGACATGCATCTCACCGCAGCCATCCCCACCCGCGCTCGCCGCGACCGGCGCGACTCCCACGCGAACCGCACCCGCGCCGCGGTCCTGCAGACCCTCGCCCGCAGCAAGCGCAGCGGCGGCCCCCAGGACCACGCGCTGTACTCCTGCCACTGCGGCTACGCGTTCAAGGCCGAGGTCTCGACCTCGGTCAGCTGCCCGCACTGCGGCAGCGGCCACGCCTGGTAGCCGGCGGCACCTCGAGACGCAGCTACGACCACTCGGCCGTTGCTGCCGCCTGCCCGCGTAACGTTCCTGCTGACCGTCGGTAAATAAGGTATGCAGATCGCGACCGTGACGGAGGGCCTCCCGTTTCTCGGCCTTGCCGCACTGGTCGCCGCCCTCGCCGCCGCCCTCGACCTCGCGGCACGGTCGACGCTACGCGGCGACGTGCTGCAGCCCCGTCGTCCGAGCGCGGGCCGCATCGTCACCTCCGTGGCGTTCGTGCTCGCGAGCCTGCCGCTGTGGTTCGTCGTCGTCGAGTTCGCGTTCGTTTCGCTCGTCGCGTTCCGCTGTGCGCCCGACGCCTACGAGTGTCCCTGGTGACCCACGACGACGTGACCGTCGCGACCGTGGCGGCCGTGTGCGCGGCGCTCTCGCTGGCGCCCGCGGTGTGGGCGTGGTGGACCGTCCGCGGGACGCAGCCGACGGGCATCGGCGCCGGCCTCCTCACGGCGGCGGGAACGCTCGGGCTCATCGCCTGGGGTGGCCCGCTCCTGGTCCTCCCCGTCGCCGCCGCGACGGCGGTCCCGGTGCTGGCGCGCCGTCACCTCGCCCGTCGCGGCCGCACGGTCACCGCGATCGCGCTCACCGTCGTGGCGGTGGCGTTCGCGCTCGCGTCGGTCGTGATCGTCTGGCTGACGATGATCGACGTCAACTGCCCGCCCGACGCGTCCGACTGCCTGTGAGCGGCGAGAGCGGGCGAGGGGAATCGAACCCCCATTTCTGGCTTGGGAAGCCAGCGTCTTAACCATTGGACAACGCCCGCGGGCTGCCGGGAGTCTATCCGGCCGTCATTACCCTTCAAGGCGTGCGCCCGCGCCTCTACTGGCCCATCTCGCTCGTCGCCGCGGCGCTCGTCGGGCTGCTCGCGTACGGGCTGGCCTCGCAGGGCACGGACACATCGCTCGACCAGTCGCTGCAGGAGGGCAAGCGCGTGGCGGCGCCCGTGAAGGAGCTGCCGACCCTCGGCTCGGACGCCATGGGCTCGCTCGCCGACCAGAAGGGCAAGGTGGTCGTGCTCAACGTGTGGGCGTCGTGGTGCCCGCCCTGCCAGTCGGAGATGCCGCTGCTCCAGAAGACCCATGAGCAGATCGCGAAGCAGGGCGGCGTCGTACTCGGTATCGACACCCAGGACTCGCCCGACGACGCGCTGGCGTTCCTGCGCAAGAAGGACATCACGTTCCCGAGCTTGCGCGACCGCGACCGGGAGTACGGCCGCAAGTACGGCGTCAGCGCCTACCCGGAGACGTTCCTGATCGACCGCAAGGGCCGGATCGCCGCGCTGCGCCGCGGGCCGGTCGACCAGGCGTGGCTGGACGCGAACCTGCCCGGGCTGCTGGAGGAGAAGGCGTGAGAGTCCTGCTCGCGCTCGTGCTGATCCTCGGCCTGACCGCCGCGGTCGAGCCGAAGGCGACGCTGCCGGACATCGAGGACGAGGTGATGTGCGTCGAGTGCCACACCGCGCTCGACGTCTCCACCGCGCCGGTCGCCAACCAGGAGCGGCAGTTCATCCGCGAGAAGATCGCCCAGGGGCTGACCAAGAAGCAGATCAAGGCCGCGCTGGTCGACGCGTACGGGCCGGACGTCCTCGCCGAGCCGGAGGCCAAGGGGTTCGACCTCAGCGCCTGGATCGTGCCCGGCGTGCTCGTGGCGGTCGCGGCCCTCGGCGTGGCGCTGATGGCGCGGCGCTGGCGCCGGACGACCCCGGCGGCAACCGCCGACGGCCCTGAGCTCGATCCCGACGACGCCCGCCGGCTCGACCAAGAGCTGGCGACCTTCGACCGGTGAACAACGGCGTCGACACCACGGTCATCGCCGCGTTCGCGGTCGGCTTCGTCTCGTTCATCTCGCCGTGCGTGCTGCCGCTCGTGCCCGGCTACCTGTCGGCCGTCTCAGGCCAGTCGCTCGCCGAGATCCAGCATGGCGAGAAGCGCCTGTCGCGCGTACTGCTCCCCGCGATCGTCTTCTGCCTCTCGTTCACCGTCGTGTTCGTCGCGCTGGGGATGACCGCGACCGGCCTCGGCTCGACGCTGCAGGACTGGCGCGGCACGCTCGACAAGGTCGCCGGCGTCGTGATCATCCTGCTCGGCGTGCTCTTCGTGCTCACGCCGTTCGTGCCCAAGCTCAACCGCGAGTGGCGGCCGGACGCGCTGATGTCGCGCGCCGGGTCCGGCGGGCCGCTGATCGCCGGCGCCGCGTTCGCGTTCGCGTGGACGCCCTGCGTGGGGCCGACGCTCGGCACGATCCTCACCGCCGCTTCGGTGCAGGACACCGTCGGCCCAGGGCGCCGTGCTGCTGCTCTTCTACTCGGCCGGCCTGGCCGTCCCGTTCCTGATCACCGCGGTCGCGTTCACGCGCGCCACGGCTGCGTTCCGCTGGCTGCGCGACCGCTACCTGATCATCACCGCGCTGTCCGGTGCGGTGCTGATCGCGATGGGCCTGCTGCTGATCACCGGCGAGCTCACCGAGCTCAACATCAAGGCCCAGCAGGCGCTCGACGGCCTCGGCCTGAACTTCTTCAACGAGCTCTAAGTTCAGGGTCGCCCGTAGGGTTTCCCCCTACTGACAGCCAGGCCTGCCATGCCGCACGCTGGATGGCATGCTCCCCAGCTCCCCCATCCCCCTTCGTGACGGAAGCGCCGTCACGCTGAGACCCCAGACGCCCGACGACCGGGCGCGCCTGGCCGAGTTCTTCGCGCAGCTCTCCCCCAGCTCGCGCTACCAGCGGTTCTTCACGGGCATGCCGCCCAAGCTCCCGAGCGGCATGCTGACCGCGCTGTCGAACGTCGACGGCGACCGCCACTTCGGCCTGCTCGCCCTCCAGAAGGGCCGCGTCGTCGGCACCGCCCGCTACGTCCGGCGTGACCACGCCGCGGTGGCCGACATCGCGTTCACGGTCGCCGACGAGCTCCAGGGCAAGGGCCTCGGCCACGTGCTGATCCGCGAGCTCAAGGCCCACGCCGCACGCCGCGGCATCACGCGCTTCGTGTTCGACGTCTTGGCGGCCAACGACGCCGCGCTCGCGGTCGCGCGCTCGCTCGGCGCCCGCCTGCAGCGCGACGGCACGACGATCGCGGGCACGATCTACATCGAGTCGGGCGCCGAGACGCCGAGCAGGTCGAGCGAGCGGGCCAGCGTCCGCCGCGTGGCGACGCACAGGCCGATCCGGAAGGACTCGAGGCGCCTCGGCTCGGCACCGACCACCTTGCAGTCCCGGTAGAACGCGGTGAACGTCTGCGCGAGCTCGAGCGAGTAGTTGGCGATCCGGTGCGGCGCCCGGCGCTCGGCCGCCTCGGCGGCCTCGTCGGGGAACGCGAGCAGCTTCTTGACCAGCTCGCGCTCGGCCGGTTCGAGCCGCAGCTCCTCGCCGGAGTCGCGCAGCGCCTCCGCCACTCGCTCGTCGCCGGCCTTGCGCAGCATCGAGACGATCCGCGCGTGCGCGTACTGCACGTAGTAGACCGGGTTCTCCGCCGACTGCTCGCGCGCGAGATCGAGGTCGAGGTCGATCGTCGAGTCGTGCGAGCGCTGGAGCATGAAGAAGCGCGTCGCGTCGACGCCGATCTCGTCGAGCAGGTCGTCGAGCGTGATGAAGTCGCCGCGACGCTTGGACATCGACACGCGCTCGCCGCCCTCGACGAGGTGCACGAACTGCAGCAGCGGGATCTCGATGTGATCGGGGTCCGCCCCGGTCGTCGCCATCGCGGCCTTCATGCGCGCGATGTAGCCGTGGTGGTCGGAGCCGAGCGGCAGGATCAGCCGGCCGTAGCCGCGCTCGAGCTTGTTCTCGAGGTAGGCGATGTCGGCCGCGAAGTAGGTCGGGATCCCGTTGGACCGCACGATCACCTGGTCCTTGCCGTCGCCGAAGTCGGTCGTGCGCAGCCACAGTGCGCCCTCGGACCGGTACGACTGGCCCGCGGCCTCGACCCGCTCCAGGGCGCGGTCGATCGCGCCGTCGTGCAGGCTGCGCTCGGAGAACCAGACGTCGAAGTGCACGCGGTAGCGCTCCATCGTCGCCTTGATCCGCTCGATCATCAGCTGCCCGCCCGCGAACGCGAGGTCCTCGGGGTCGCGCTCGGCGGCGCCCTCGATCTGGGCGGCCAGCTCGGCCACATACTCGCCCTTGTAGCCGTCCTCGGGCAGCGCCTCGCCGCGGGCGCGAGCGCGGATCGACGTGCCGAGCTTGAGCAACTGCGCGCCGGCGTCATTGAAGTAGTACTCGCGCGCCACCTCGTGGCCGGCGAACTCGAGCAGCCGGGCGAGGGCATCGCCGTACGCGCCGTGGCGGCCGCTCGCCGCGGTCAGCGGGCCGGTGGGATTGGCGGAGACGAACTCGATCAGGACCCGCTCCCGCTCCTCGGCGGTCCCGCCGCCCCAGTCGTCGGCCCCCAGCACGTGCGCCGTGGCCGCGACGTACCAGGCGTCGGCGAGGAAGACGTTGAGGAACCCCGGCCCGGCGACCTCGACCTTGTCGACCCGCTCGCCCATCTTCTCCTGCAGCGCCGCGCCGAGCTGCTCGGCGATCTCCCGCGGCGCCGCCTTGAGCGATGGGGCGAGCAGCATCGCGGCGTTCGTCGAGTAGTCGCCGAAGCCGGCCTTGCGCGGCCGCTCGAGCGTCGGCGTCACGGCGCCGTTGCCGAGCTCGGCGGTGGCGGCCTCGACGGCGGCGCGCAGTTCTTCGACCGGGGAAGGCAAGGTCAGTGATGGTAGGGCTCGCCGGCCAGGATCTTGTGCGCGCGGAACAGCTGCTCGAGCAGCACCACGCGCGCGAGCTGGTGCGGGAGCGTCATCGCGCCCAGTGAGAGCCGGTGATCGCAGTGCTCGAGCTCGGTCCCGTACGGGCCGCCGATCACGAACACGACGTCGCGGCCGCCCTGCCGGCGCTCCTCCAGCCAGCGGGCGAACGCCTCCGAGGTGTACTCGCGCCCGCCCGCGTCGAGCAGCGAGACGTACGAGCGCTCCGGAATCCGGCGCTCGACCTGCTCGTCCTCGCGGACCTCGATCAGCGTCACGCGCGCGTGCCGCGCGAGCAGCCGCTGATAGTGCTGGACGTCGTCCGAGAACGGCGGCCGCACCTTCCCGACCGCGAGCACGGTGTACTGCACCGCTGCGATACTAGGCGCGCGTGAACGACGACCCTGCGAGCGGCACATCAACCTGCACACGTCGCCGGAGGTGATGGCGGGGATCTACGCGAACTTCGCGAACGTCTCGCACTCCGACTACGAGTTCACGATCACGTTCGCGCGCGTCGACCACGAGGTCGAGGCCGAGGAGGTTCCCGGCGTCGTCGTGTCCCGCATCAGCGTGTCCCCCAAGTTCATGCGCGAGCTGATCGACGCGATGGAGGACAACTGGTCGAAGTGGCAGACCAAGGAGGGCATCAAGAACCTGCCCGAGGTTCGCCCTCCAGACGATCCTTGAACGCCAGCGCCTGGCCGATCCGCTGAACCGCCGTCGGGTGCGTCCCGAGCAGGAACGACACCCAGCCGGGCGGGTCGGGGTCGCCGACGTTCTGCTGCGTGATCTTGCGCTGGAACTCGATCAGCCCGTCCGGATCGTGCGTGAGCTGCATCGAGAAGCGGTCGGCCCGCGCCTCCACCCCGCGCGAGAGCTGGTTGGAGACCATCGTGATCGCCGGGACGAGCAGCGCGATCGACAGCGCGACGGCCGGCACCGGTGACCCGCCGCGGTCCATCCGCTCGGCCAGCCGCGCCACCGCGAGCATCCCGAACGGGGCGACGATCACCAGGTACAGCAGGCCGTGCGGCACGTCGCGGTAGTGCACGTGCCCGAGCTCGTGCGCCACGACGCCGCGCACCGCGCGCGGCGGGAAGTCCTTCAGCAGCGTGTCGTAGATCACGACGCGCTTGGTCGAGCCGATCCCGTTGACGTAGGCGTTCGCCGCGGTCGTGCGGCGCGACGCGTCCATCTCGTAGACCTGGCCGACCTTGACGTCGGCCTGGTCGGCGAGCTGGAGGATCTCCGCGCGCAGCGGGCCGCCGAGGCGGTCGAAGCGGTTGAACAGCGGGTCGATGACGATCGGCGTCGCGTACGTGCTGATCACGCCGAAGGCGATCACGAGCACCGCCGCCGGGATCCACCAGCGCCGCCCGAAGCGCCGCATGCCGAACACGAGCAGCGCCCCGCCGATCCCGACGATCACCGCCTGGATCGCCGTGCTCTTGACGACGTCGCCGGCGTAGCCGACCCAGTCCTGTGTGACCAGTCCCACATCCTTGGCGCGCTGGCGGGCGATCACCGACACCGGCAGCGTCGCGACCGTGAGCGCCACCGACAGGCCGGCCGCGACCGCCGCGCCGGCGAGCACCGGGCGCCGGAACGGCCCGCGCGGCGGACGCCGGACGATCCACACGAGCAGCCCGATCTCGATCACCAGGCTGGCGCCGTAGAGCAGCAGCTGGCCGTTGCGGAAATGCTCGGCCCGCTCGATGTAGGCCGGGCTGAAGTAGGTTTGCGCGGCGACGTCGACGGGCTCGAGCGTGTCGCGCGGTCGCATCAGGATCACCGCCGCCTCCGCCACCGCCAGAGCGGCTACAACGGTGACCGGCAGGCGGAGCCGCTTGAGCACCGAATAGACGATAACTCCACGCATGCGCGTCGCCATCGCGTCCGACATCCACGGCAACCGGCAGGCCTTCCAGGCCGTCATCGACGCAGCGGAGGACGAGGGCGCCGACGAGCTGTGGTGCCTGGGCGACCTCGTCGGCTACGGGGCCGAGCCCGACGCCTGCGTCGCGCTCGCCGACGCCCACTGCGCGGTCTGCCTGGCCGGCAACCACGACCTCGCCGTGGTCGAGGTGCTGTCGCTCGACGACTTCTCGCGCGGCGCGGCGCTGGCCGCCCAGTGGACGCGCGACGTGATCCGGCCCGAGACGCGCGAGTACCTGCTGTCGCTGTCGCCGCAGGGCCACGCCGAGGGCCTGGGGCTGTTCCACGCCTCGCCGCGCGACCCGATCTGGGAGTACGTGCTCTCGCCGCTGGCCGCGGAGCTGTGCTTCGACGCCACCGACTACCGGATCTCGTTCATCGGCCACTCGCACGTGGCGCTGTCGTTCCACCGGCCGGAGGGCCAGGCGGCCACCGGCACCGCGCGGCGGGAGGGCGCCGTCGTGGACCTGCAGAGTGGCGAGTGGCTGATCAACCCGGGCTCGACGGGCCAGCCGCGCGACGGCGATCCGCGGGCCGCCTGGCTGATGCTCGACACCGGAGAATGGACCGCTGCCTGGCGCCGCGCCGACTACGACATCGCGGGCGCCCAGGCGGCGATCCGCGCCGCCAACCTGCCCGACTCGCTCGCCGAGCGCCTCCAGTACGGGCAATGATGCGACGAGGGGCCGCTAGCCTCCGGTGCTTGATGCGTCGCACCATGCTCGCCACCGCGCTGGTCGCCGCCGCGCTGCTGGCCGGCTGCGGCAAGACGAACACGGCTCTGATCCCCGGGGACCGCGCTTCCGCGCTCCAGAACACGGTCGATCAGATCCAGGAGGCCTGCAAGAACCACGACGTCCAGGCTGCGCAGAGCGCGCTCGACGAGGCCTCGGCGCAGGTCAACGAGCTCCCGCGCAAGGTCGACCGGCAGCTGAAGGCCAACCTGCGCGACTGGGTCAACCAGATCGAGCGGCGGGTCGACCGCGACTGCCAGGAGAAGGCGACGCCGACGCCGACGCCGACGCAGACCGAGACGCCGACGCCCACGGAGACCCCGACGCCGACCGAGACGCCGACGCCCACCGAGACGCCCACGCCGACGGCGACGCCCACTCCGACCGCGACGCCCACCGCGACGCCGGGTGACGGAGGGACGGAGGCGCCGTGAGGCCCGACGCCCTGTTCGCCGGCCGCTACCGCCTCGAGCGCCGCCTCGGCGTCGGCGGGATGGCCACCGTCCAGCTCGCCTTCGACACCCGGCTCGAGCGCAACGTGGCGGTCAAGCTGCTGGCCGAGCACCTCGCCGAGGACGGGGCGTTCGTGTCGCGCTTCCGCCGCGAGGCGCTGGCCGCCGCCCGGCTCGTGCACCCGAACATCGTGCAGGTGTTCGACTTCGGGCTCGACGAGCCGACGCACCGCAACTTCATCGTCATGGAGTTCGTCGACGGCCAGTCGTGCGCCGAGATGCTGCGCGAGCAGGGGTCGCTGCCGGTCGACGAGGCGGTCGAGATCCTCGCCCAGTCGTGCCGCGGGCTCGACTACGCGCACCGCAACGGCGTCGTGCACCGCGACGTCAAGCCCGGCAACCTGCTGCGCAGCCGCGAGGGCTCGGTCAAGCTCGCCGACTTCGGCATCGCCAAGGCGGCCGAGGACTCCGACATCACGAAGGTCGGCTCGGTGCTCGGCACGGCCGCCTACCTGGCGCCGGAGCAGGCGCGCGGCGAGGCCGCCGGCCCCGCCTCCGACCTGTACGCGCTCGGCGTCGTCGCCTACCAGCTGCTCGCCGGCCGGCTCCCGTACGACGCCGGCTCGCTGACCGACCTCGCGCGCCTGCAGGAGACCGGCCCGCCGCCGCGGCTCGACGAGCTCGAGCCCGACGTGCCGCCGGCGCTCGCCGCCGCGGTCGCCGTCGCCCTGCATCGCGACCCCGAGGAGCGCTACCCGGACGCGGCGGATATGGAGAAGGCGCTGCGCGACGGTCTGCGCGGCCGCGCTCCCGCCACCGAGGCGACGTGGGCGGCCGAGGACACCGCGGCGACGCGGATGCTCAGCCCGACCGGCGCGACCTCGGCGCTGCCGCGCACCTCGCAGACCGCTCCGCACCGCCGGCTCGAGCCGATCTCGGAGCCGCCGCCGCCACCGCGCCGCGCGCCGGCCCGGCGCCAGCCCGCCCCCGCGCCGCGCAAGAAGAAGAGCGGCTCGGGCGGGCGACTGTTCGTGACGCTCCTCGCCGTGCTCGCGCTGGTCGCCGTCGGCGTGATCGGCTACACGGCGCTCCAGGACTCGGGCAGCAAGTCGGTCGAGCTGCGCCAGGACGTCAAGGGGCAGGTCAACGACGCCATCGAGCAGCTCCGCGGGCTGATCGAGGACAACACGCAGTAGGGCCCTCGCGGCCACGCCGCGCCGGCTCAGCCCGCGATCAGCTTGGCCGCGCGGACGGCCCTCGCGGCCACGCCGCGCCGGCTCAGCCCGCGATCAGCTTGGCCGCGAGGGCGAGGATGATCACGTTGCCGAGCACCGACGTCCAGCGGCGGCCGGACGGCGGCAGGCGATGGCCGAGCAGCGCGCCGCTGCCCGCCAGCATGCTCTGCCACGCCAGCGAGGCGGCGAACGCCCCGGCAACGAAGAGGATGCGGTCCGCGATCGAGCCGTCGGCCACCGCCGGCAGCCCGATCATCAGCGCCGCGAACGTCACGGCGGTCGCCGGGTTCACGGCCGTCAGCGCGACGAACCGGGCGAACAGCCGGTGCGCGGGCGCGCTCGCCGCCACGCGGGCGGCCTGATCGCGGCGCAGCCGCAGCAGCCCGTACACCCCGACGCCGACCAGCACGGCCGCGGCGATCAGCCGCAGCGCGTCCTGCGCCGGCGCCAGCCAGGCGCCCACGGCCGCGCCGAACAGCGCGGCGGTGGCGGCGTACAGGCCGTCGACGGTCGCGGTCCCGAGGCCGGCGGCGAACGCCGACCGCCCGCCGTCGCGGATCCCGGTGTCGACGATCATCACGCCGATCGGCCCGAGCGGGACGGCGACGGCGAGGCCGGCGCTGATGCCGGCGAGGAGGGCCGCGGTGGTCATCGGCCGGGCATTGCGCCATGCCCGGTGCGGAAGTTCAAGGCTCAGCGCGCGAGATCGGTGGAAACCGCGGCCTCGGGTGCGCCCGGCTGCGGATTCCCCAGCGCCCACGGTGCGGCTCCGCCGCGGACGGCGGCTGCGGCCTCTGGCAGGTATCCCCCGTCGATCGCCGCCCGCAGCTCGGCCATCAGCCGCTGCACGAACGCGAGGTTGTGGATCGTCACCAGCCGCTGGGCGGTCTGCTCCTGCGCCTTGAACAGGTAGTGCAGGTAGGCGCGCGAGTAGCCGTGCGCGCAGGCGGGGCACGGGCAGCCGTCGAGCAGCGGCTCGTCCACCTCGCGGAAGCGCGCCTTCGCGAGGTCGACCCGCCAGCGGTGGTCGGGGTCCGGGACCAGCGCCATGCCGTGCCGGCCGATGCGGGTCGGCATCGCGCAGTCGAAAGTGTCGACGCCGAGCTCGATCCCGCGGACGAGGTCGTCGATCTCGCCGATCCCCAGCAGGTGGCGCGGGCGCCCTTCGTCGAGCTCGTCGATCGCCCAGTCGACCACCTCGAACATCTGCGCCTTGTGCTCGCCGAGCGTGCCGCCGATCGCGATCCCGCCGACCGGGCGCGCGGCGACCTCCTGCGCGGACGCGCGGCGCAGGTCCTCCTCCACCCCGCCCTGGACGATCCCGTAGACGATCTGCCCCTCCGGGCCGTGCTGGTCATGCCAGGCCAGGCAGCGGTCGAGCCAGCGGTGCGTGCGCTCGGTCGAGCGCGCCGTGTAGTCGCGGCCGCCGTGGAACGGGGTGCACTCGTCGAACACGAGCGCGATGTCCGATCCGAGCGCCGCCTGCACCTCCATCGACGTCTCCGGCCCCATGAACTGCTGCGAGCCGTCGATGTACGAGCGGAACGACACGCCCGCCTCGGCGATCTCGAGGATCGCGCCGGCGCGCTCGCCGCCGCTGCTCTGCGCCGAGCGGCCCTTGATCTCGTCCGCCACGGTGCCGTGGCCCATCGAGAAGACCTGGAAGCCGCCCGAGTCGGTGATCACCGGCCGGTCCCAGCCCATGAAGCGATGCAGGCCGCCGAGCCGAGCGATCAGCGCGTGGCCGGGCGTCAGGAACAGGTGGAACGTGTTCCCGAGCACCATGTCGAACCCGAGGTCGGCGGCCTCGCGCACCTCGAGCGTCTTGACGACGGCCTTGGTCGCGAGCGGGACGAAGGCCGGCGTCCGGACCTCGCCGTGCGCGAGCTTCAGCGTGCCCGTCCGCGCGCGCGAGCCGGGATCTCTTGCTGCAATCGTGAACGACACGAGGCGCGGACGATAGCCGCGCCCCGTGATCTTCACGCCCTCCGGGTTTTACGCGTCGATGGTCTTCGGCGCGTTGCCGATCTCGATGCGGCGCGGCTTGCGGACCTCGGGCTTCGGGATGCTCACCTCGAGCACGCCGTTGACGAAGTTCGCGGTGACGGCCTCGGGATCGACGCCCTGCGGCAGCGTCAGCGACCGCGAGAACGAGCCGAAGGCGCGCTCGACGCGGTGGTAGCCGTCCTTCTTCTCCTCGTGCTCGGACTTGCGCTCGCCGGACACGGTGAGCGTGCGGTCCTCGAACTCGATCTTGACGTCGTCCTCGGTCATCCCGGGCAGATCGGCCTTGAGGACGTAGTGGTCGTCGGTCTCGACGAGATCCATCGCCGGCATCCACCGGCGGAGGGCCCCGGCGCCGGGCGTCGGAGCATCGAACATGCTGTCGAACAGGGTCTGGAGCCGGAGCGGCTCCCAGCGCACAATTGACATCTCCAAAACCTCCACGGGTCATCGACTACAGCCTGACCGCAGTATAAGACCTCAGTTGGAAAGACTCAAGTTTCTTAGTCTGATCGACTAAGATCTGCCGAACCCGGCAGCACCCGGTTCCAGAGCCCCGCGAGCGTGCGCAGCTCGTCGGGCTCGAAATGGCGCAGGAAACGGTCGCGCACACCGTCTAAATGGGTCCGGCGCGCCTGGTCGAGCAGCGCCCCGCCCTTGTCGGTGAGGACCGCATACGTGCCGCGGCCGTCATCGGTGCACGGGTCGCGTTCGAGCAGGCCGTCGCGCTCGAGCCGGTCGACCAGCCGCGTCATCCCGGAGCGGGAGAGCAGTACGCCGTCGGCGAGCTCCGCCATGCGGCGCCGGCGGCCGGGAGCGGCCTGCAGGTTGATCAGGACCTCGTAGGAGGTGAGGGGAAGCTCATGGCCGGCGAGCAGCTCCGCGTCGAGCGCCTTGACGAGCGCGCTGTGGACCCGCAGCAGCCCCCGCCACGCGGCGAGCTCCTCGGGCGCGAGCTCGTGGATCGGCTCGGCTGTGGTTTCGGGGGGAGAGGCCATCGCCGGACAGGGTACCGAGCAAGTCGTTGCGCAAGCAATCGGTACGCTGAGGCGCAGCGACCGAGGAGGAGCGATGGCAGGGACCGAGTTCTGGCGCGACCTGAAGCCGATCGAGAACGTCTTCAAGCCGCACGCGTTGCCCGACGTCTATCTCAGCGACGCCCCGACCGACGACGAGCGCTACTACATCCCGCTCTCCGAGACGGTCGGCTCACGCCCGCTGCTCATCCAGCCGAGCCAGAACCGCTGGTGCGACATCCTGCGCGCGACCGGCCCCGGGATGGTCAACCGCCACTACCACCCACACCAGGTCTTCGCCTACACCATCTCCGGCAAGTGGGGCTACCTGGAGCACGACTGGGTCGCCACGGCCGGCGACTTCGTCTACGAGGCGCCGGGCGAGGCGCACACCCTCGTCGCCTACGAGAGCGACGAGCCGATGCTGGTGCACTTCAACGTCTCCGGCCCGCTGATCTGGCTGGACGAGAACGGCGACGCCGAGGGCACGTTCGACGTGTTCGACTACATCGAGCTCTGCCAGGCCCACTACGAGGCCAACGGGATCGGCGCGGACTACGTCGAGACCCTGTTCCGCTGACCGTTCCGCGGCGCCGGCGAAGTATGGCGGCGAAGGAGCCGGCCGCGCGGTCTCCGCGAGCGTGCGCGCGCCACCGGGGCGGAAAAGCCGCGATAGGCGCGGTCTATCCGCCCCGACCTCGCCCCGCGGCGGTTACGGGTCGACCTCGCCCTCGAACAGCGCGAACGCCGCGCCCTGGGGGTCGCGGACCGCGGCGACCCGGCCGACCGGCGTGTCCATCGGGCCGGCGATCACCGAACCGCCGGCCTCGCGGACCTTCTTGATCGTGTCGTCGACCTTCTCGGCCGTGAAGTAGACGAGCCAGTGCGTCGGCTCGCCGTCCTGCGGCGGGCGGATGCCGCCGTTGAGCGCGCCCTTGTTCTTGATGATCCCGTAGCCGGACTCCTCCGGCTCGAGCTCCCAGCCGAGCAGCTCGGCGAAGAAGTCGCGGGCCCGCGCGGGGTCGGGCGTCGCGAGCTCGTTCCAGACCATGAAGCCGACGTCGTTGACGCGGCCGGCGCCGGCCTGCTCGCGCGGCTGCCACAGATGCACGGTCGCGCCGGTCGGGTCCTTCAGCGCGGTCATGCGGCCCGACTGCATGACGTCGAACGGGTGGGCGAGCACCTCGCCGCCGAGCTCCAGCACGCGCGGCGCCAGCGAGTCGACGTCCTCGACCGAGACGTAGGAGGACCAGTGCGGCGTCAGCGACGCGCGCTCCTCCTCCCCCATCTCGTAGAGCGCGGCGACGTCCTGCCCGTCGAGCTTGAAGGTCGTGTACGTCCCGGCATCGCCCGCCGGGGCGTCGACCGCCTCCCACCCGAACACGCCGGTGTAGAACGCCTTGGCGGCGTCGGCGTCGGTCGTGCCCAGATCAGCCCAGCAGAAGGTGCCGGGCGCGTAGCTCTCGCGCTCCCCCATGAGGCGTGGAGCCTACGCGAGCAGGGAGCGGCCCGTCATCTCCGGCGGCTGCTCGATCCCCATCAGGGCGAGGATCGTCGGCGCGACGTCGGCGAGGATGCCCTCGCCGTCGAGCGACACGCCGTCGGCGGTGACGATCACCGGGACCGGGTTGAGCGAGTGGGCGGTGTTCACCGAGCCGTCGTCCTCGAGCATGTGGTCGCAGTTGCCGTGGTCGGCGGTGATCAGCAGCGCCCCGCCGGTCTCGTGCACGGCCGCGACGACCTTGCCGAGGCACTCGTCGACCGTCTCGACCGCCTGCACCGCGGCCGGGATCACGCCCGTGTGGCCGACCATGTCCGGGTTGGCGAAGTTGATGATCCCGAACGACGGCCCGTCTTCCTTCCAGTGGTGGACGAAGGCGTCGGCGGCCTCGCGCGCGCTCATCTCCGGCTTCTTGTCGTAGGTCGGCACGTCACGGGGAGACGGCACGAGCTCGCGGATCTCGCCCTCGTACGGGCGCTCCTCGCCGCCGTTGAAGAAGTACGTCACGTGCGCGTACTTCTCGGTCTCGGCGACGTGCAGCTGCTTCTCGCCACGGCCCGCGATCACCTTGGCGATCGTGATCGCCGGCCGATGCGGCGGGAACAGCACGGGGTAGTCCCAGTCCTCCTCGTACTGCGCCATCGTCGCGTAGCGGTCGACCGGTCCCTCCTCGGCGAGCTTGATCGTGATCTCGCGCATGCGGTCGGGGCGGAAGTTGAACGCGATCACCGAGTCGCCCGGCGCGGATCGTCGAGTCCTCGTCGCCGACGACCGTGGCGGTGATGAACTCGTCGGTCTCGTCGCGCTCGTAGGCGGCCTTGGCGGCCTCCTCGCCGGTGTCCGCGTGGTGGTCGCCCTTGCCCTCGAGCAGCAGGTCGAGCGCCTTCTGGATCCGGTCCCAGCGCTTGTCGCGGTCCATCGCGTAGTAGCGGCCGATCACCGAGCCGATGCGGCCGGTGCCGGCGTCGGCGAGCCAGCCGTCGAGGTCGGCGAGCGCCTTGGCGCCCGACTTCGGCGACGTGTCGCGGCCGTCGGTGAACGCGTGCACGACGAGGTCCTCGACGCCGGCCTTGCCGGCGATCTCGACCAGCGCCTTGAGGTGGCGATCGGACGAGTGCACGCCGCCGGTCGACACGAGCCCGATCAGATGGACCCGGGGCGCATCCTTGAGCGCCGCCTGCAGCACCTCGTTCTCGGCCAGCGAGCCGTCCTCGACCGCCTTGTCGATGCGCGCGAGGTCCTGCGGCACGATCGAGCCGGCGCCGAGGTTGAGGTGGCCGACCTCGGAGTTGCCCATCTGCCCCTCCGGCAGCCCGACGGCCGGGCCCTTGGCGGTCAGCTGGGTGTGCGCGTGCTTGGACCACAGCTCGTCGAACACCGGCGTGTCGGCGAGCGAGATCGCGTTGCCGGGACCGTCGGGCGCGATGCCCCAGCCGTCGAGGATGACCAGGGCGACGTTCATTGCCGGGCGGCTTCGACGATCTTCGCGAACGAGCCCGCGTCGAGGCTCGCGCCGCCGACCAGCGCGCCGTCGATGTCTGGCAGGGCGAGGATCTCGGGCGCGTTGTCGGGCTTCAGCGAGCCGCCGTAGAGGATCCGCACCGCCTGGCCGGCGGCCTTGTCGCGATCCTCGACCAGCGCGCGCACGAACGCGATCGCCTCCTGCGCCTGGTCGGGGGTCGCCACGCGGCCGGTGCCGATCGCCCAGATCGGCTCGTACGCGATCACGACGTCAGCGAGGCGCTCGGTCGCGACCTTCTCGAGCCCCTCCTGCACCTGGTGGCGCAGCTTGCGCTCGGTGTCGCCGCGCTCGCGCTCGTCCTCGGTCTCGCCGACACAGAGGATCGGCACGAGCCCGGAGGCGAGCGCCTTCGGCACCTTCTGCTGGAGCGCGCGGTCGGTCTCGTTGTAGTACTGGCGGCGCTCGGAGTGGCCGAGGATCACGCCCTGGACGTCGATCTCGGTGAGCATCGGCGCCGACACCTCGCCGGTGAACGCGCCGTCGTCGGCCTCGTGCATGTTCTGCGCGTAGACCTGCACGCTCGAGCCGCGCGCGGAGTCGACCATCGCCTGCAGCGCGAGGTACGGCGGGCAGATGACGATCTCGACGTCGTCGATCGCCCCGACCTGCGGCAGCAGCGCCTGGATGTACTCCTCCGCCTCGGCGATCGTCTTGTTCAGCTTCCAGTTGGCGGCGATGTAGGGCGTGCGGCTCATGACAGCGCCTCCACTCCGGGCAGCGGCTTGCCCTCGACGAGCTCGAGCGAGGCGCCGCCGCCGGTCGAGACATGGTCGACCATGCCGACGAGCCCGAACTGCGCGAGCGCGGCGGCGGAGTCGCCCCCGCCGACCACCGTGATGGCCTCGCTGACCGCGACCGCCTCGGCGATGGCGCGCGTGCCGGCCGCGAACGGCGGCAGCTCGAACGCGCCCATCGGGCCGTTCCAGAACACCGTGCCGGCGTCCTTGATCGCGTCGGCGTACCGGTCGGCGGTGGACGGTCCGATGTCCAGCCCCATCCACCCCTCGGGCACGTCGACGCCGTCGATCGCCCGGACCGCGGTGTCGGCCTTGAACTCCTCGCCGGCGACGAGGTCGACGGGCAGCGACACCTTGTCGACGCCGGCCATCAACACCCGTGCGGCGGGCTCGACCCCCGCCTCCTCGCACAGCGAGCTGCCGACCTCGTGGCCCTGGGCCTTGAAGAACGGGAAGCACATCGCGCCGCCGATGAGGATCTCGTCCGCGACGTCGAGGAACGCGTCGAGCACGCCGATCTTGTCGGTCACCTTGGCGCCGCCGACGACGGCCACCAGCGGCCGCTGGGGATCGGCGAGGATGCCGCGCAGGGTCGACACCTCACGCTCGAGCAGCCGGCCGGCGGCGCTCGGGAGCAGATGCGCGACGGCCTCGGTCGACGCGTGCGCGCGGTGGGCCGAGCCGAACGCGTCGTTGACATAGACGTCGGCGAGCGCGGCGTAGCGCTTCGCCAGCTCGGGGTCGTTCTTCGTCTCCCCCGGATCGAAGCGCACGTTCTCGAGCATCACCAGGTCGCCGTCGGGGACGTCGTCGAGGTCCTCGGCGAGTACGACCTCGGCGCCGAGCAGCTCGGACAGCCGGTCCGCCGCCGGCCGCAGCGAGAACTTCTCGTCGCGCCCCTTCGGGCGCCCGAGATGGCTGGCGAGCAGCAACCGGGCGCCCTTCTCGCGCAGCTCCTTCAGGGTCGGCAGCGCCGCCCGGATCCGCGCGTCGTCGGTGATGTGCCGGTCCTCGTCCAGGGGAACGTTGAAGTCGACCCGGACGAGGACGCGCTTGCCCTCGACGTCGAGGTCGTCAAGCGTGCGCACGTACCAGCACCTTCTGCGCGAGCTCAACGCAGCGGTTCGAGTACCCCCACTCGTTGTCGTACCAGGCGACGACCTTGACCATCGTGCCGTCCATCACGGCCGTCAGCTCGGAGTCGAAGATCGACGAGTAACGCGACTTGACGATGTCGGAAGAGACGATCGGGTCCTCCGTGTACTGGAGGATCCCGGCCAGGCCGTCGGTGTCGGCGCGCGACCGGAACGCGTCGTTGATCTCGTCGACGCTCGTCTCGCGCGCCACCTGGACCGTGAGGTCGACGACCGAGCCGGTCGGCACGGGGGCGCGCACCGCGAAGCCGTGCAGCTTGCCCTGGAGCTCGGGGATCACGAGGCCGATCGCCTTCGCCGCGCCGGTCGACGCCGGCACGAGGTTGATCGCCGCGGCGCGGGCGCGCCGGAGATCCTTGTGCGGGGCGTCCTGCAGGCGCTGGTCCGCCGTGTAGGCATGGATCGTGGTCATCAGGCCGCGCTCGATGCCGATCGTCTCGTGCAGCACCTTCGCCACGGGGGCGAGGCAGTTGGTCGTGCACGACGCGTTGGAGATGACGTGGTGGTTGTCGCCGTCGTAGACGTCGTCGAAGTTGACGCCGAGCGCCACCGTGACGTCCGGCTCGGTGGCCGGGGCGGAGATGATCACCTTCTTGGCGCCGGCCTCCAGGTGCTTGGCGGCGTCGTCGCGCTTGGTGAACAGACCGGTCGACTCGATCACGACGTCGGCGCCGAGGTCGCCCCACGGCAGCGCCGCCGGGTCGCGCTCCCCGAGCACCTTGACCTCACGGCCGTCGATGGCCAGCACGCCGTCGCGCACCTCCACCGTGCCGGGGAACGGGCCGTAGACGGAGTCGTACTTGAGCAGGTGCGCAAGCGTGCCGGCATCCGTGATGTCGTTGACGCCAACGATCTCGATCTCCGCGTCCGACTCGTGAGCGGCGCGGAAGACGTTGCGTCCGATGCGGCCGAAGCCGTTGATCCCGACGCGTACCGACATGAAGCGTTCCCTTTCGACTGGGGCGAGCAGATGCGGGCAGCACAGGCTATCTGGCCCGTGCCGCGCGACAGGATCTCGCGCTCGACGACGCCGAGACTACCGGCTCTAGCCGCCGCGGACCGCGACCCGGTCGACGTCGCGGTGCTGGACCTCGACGAAGTACTCGTCGCGCCCCCGGAACGCCTTCGCGAGATGCTCGGCGACCGCGACCGAGCGGTGCCGGCCGCCGGTGCAGCCGATCGCGACCACGAGGTGCGCCTTCCCTTCGGAGACGTACTGCGGGAGCAGGTACTCGAGCAGCGGCAGCACGTGGTCGTAGAACTCCTGCAGACGCCCGTCGCGGCCGACGTAGTCGACGATCCGCTGGTCGAACCCGGTGAGGGGGCGCAGGTCCGGCTCGTAGTGCGGGTTGGGCAGGAAGCGGACGTCGAGCGCGAGGTCGGCGTCGCGCGACGGGCCGTGCTTGTGGCCGAACGAGGTGAACGTGACCGCGAGCCGGCCGGGCGTGCCGGGCTCGAGCAGCTCGTCCGCGACCTTGCGGCGCAGCGCGTTCGCGCTCAGGCCGCTGGTGTCGATGCACCAGTCGGCCCGCTCGCGCGCCGGCCCGAGCAGCTCGCGCTCGGCCTGGATGCCGTCGACGACGCTCCCGTGCGGCGCCAGCGGATGCCGGCGGCGGGTCTCCTTGTAGCGATTGAGCAGCGTCTGGTCGTCGGCCTCGAGGAACAGCACGCGGTGGACGATCCCCGCCTCGTCGAGCTCGTCGATCACGCTGGCCAGCGCCGACAGGTACTCCCCGCCGCGCGAGTCCGACACCACGGCCGCACGCTCGACCTTGGACCCCGAGTGGCGGAACAGCTCGGCGAGCGAGCGGATCATCTCGGCCGGCAGGTTGTCGACGCAGAAGTAGCCGGCGTCCTCGAACACGTTCATCGCCGACGACTTCCCGGCTCCGGACAGGCCGGAGATGATCACGAAATCCTCGAGATGCGAGGGGCCTCGGCCGTTGGAGGAGCTCATCGTCCCGTCTTGTTGAGGTGGGCGTATAGAGCGCGGGCGACCTTCTGCGGTAGCCCGGGCACTCGCTCGAGCTCCTCGCGCGACGCGTCCAACACCGCGTCCGGAGATCCGAAGTGCCGCAGTAATGCTCGCTTGCGGGCCGGACCGATTCCCGGCAGCTCGTCCATGATCGACTCGGTCATCGCCTTGTCGCGCCGGATCCGGTGGTGGGTGATCGCGAACCGGTGCGCCTCGTCGCGCACGCGCTGGAGCAGCTGGAGCTCCGGCGTGTCGTGCGGGAGCACGATCGGCGTGCGGTCCCCGGGCTGGAAGACCTCCTCGATCCGCTTCGCGAGCGACACCACCGCGACGCCGTGCTCCCGGAACCCCTGCAGCGGCTCCAGGCCCGCGGCGAGCTGGCCCTTGCCGCCGTCGATCACGATCAGGTTCGGGAGCGCGCCGAACGACGCGTCGCGCTCGGCGTCGTAGGGCGAGCGCTCGGACTGCTTCTCCCACTGCGCGTAGCGGCGTGACAGGACCTCCGCCATGGCGCCGTAATCGTCGCCGGGATCGACCTCCCGGATCGTAAAACGCCTGTAATCGGACTTCTTCGGCGCGCCGCCCTCGAACACGACCATCGACGCGACGGTGTAAGTGCCGCCGAGATGCGAGATGTCGAAGCACTCGACCCGCACCGGCAGCCCGTCGAGCTCGAGCGCCTTCTGGAGACCGTCGAGCGACTCGACGCGCTGCTGGCGGCGCCGCTCGGCCTTGAGCTTCTCCTGGTCGAGCGCGAGCCGCGCGTTGCGGGCGGCGAGGTCGAGGATCCGGCGCTTGGCGCCGCGCTCGGCCGGCCGGATCTCCACCGCCCCGCCTCGTCGCTCAGCCAGGATCTCCTGGAGGATCTCGATCTCCGAGCCCTCCTCGAGCTCGGACTGCACGACGATCAGCGACGGGATCGACAGCGCGCTCGCGTAGTACTGCAGGATGAACTCCTCGACGACGACCGCGAGCGGCTGCTCGCCGTGGTTGTCGAGGTAGAAGGACTGGCGGTCGCTGAGGACGCCGTCGCGGACCTGGAAGACCTGCGCGTTCGCCTCGATCCCCTCGCAGGCGACGGCGACCGCGTCGTAGGTGCCGGCGCCCTCGTTCGCGACGCGCTGGCGCTCGAGCAGCGCCCGCACGGCCTGGAGCCGGTTGCGGTCGAGCGCCGCGCCCTCGTAGTCCTGCTCGCCGGCGCGGAAGTACATCCGCTGCTCGAGGTCGCGCTCGATCTGCTTGAAGCGGCCGGACAGGAACGCCATCACGCCGTCGATCCCCTGCCGGTACTCCTCCTTGGACACGTAGCCGACGCAGGGCGCTCCGCAGCGCTTGATGTAGTAGTCCAGGCACGGCGAGCCGGAGTGGCGGCCGGGCTCGGGGCCCTCGCAGCTGCGCAGCTGGAAGATCTTGCCGAGCAGGTCGAGCGTGCCGCGGACGCGCTTGGCGCTGCTGTACGGGCCGAAGTAGGCGCGGTCGCGGCGGTGGCGCTCGCGCGTGAAGTACACGCGCGGGAAGTCCTCGTCGAGGCTGATCGCGATGTAGGGGTAGGACTTGTCGTCCCGCAGCCGGATGTTGAAGCGCGGCTTGTACTGCTTGATGAACGTCTGCTCGGTGAGCAGCGCCTCGGCCTCCGTGGCGACCACGAGCGTCTCGATGTGGTCGACCTCGTCGGTCAGCGCGGTCGTCCCGTACAGCGTCGGGTTGCTGAAGTGGCTCGCGACGCGCTTGCGGAGCGACTTCGCCTTGCCGACGTAGATGACCCGGCCGCGGCTGTCGCGGAACAGGTACACGCCGGGTGAGTCGGGGAGGCCTCGGCGCTGCTCGGCCAGGCGCCCCGCGCGGTCCTGTTGTGCGGCTTCAGCCTCGATCGCCATGCGGGTCTACGTCTGAGATTAGAGAAGCCGGCGGCCCGATCTTTAGGACGTCTTTAAGCAACTCGGAGGCGTTTCGGGAGATGCAAGGGGCATGGCATTCCGAAAGGTGCTCCCTGTTCTGCTGCTCGGATCCCTGCTCCTGGTGCCCGCCGCCGAGGCGAAGTACCGCGTCGGGGTCGGCGAGCAGAGCCCCGCGATGTACGACAGCGCGAGCTGGCAGTCGCTGCACCTCAAGCGCTCCCGCTACATGGTTCCGTGGAACTGGAACAAGAGCGCGAGCGTGCGCAACGAAGTGCTCGCGTACATGAATCGCGCCCACGCAGCCGGCCAGCAGGTGCTGGTCGCCTTCACCGCCCGTCGTGGTTGTTACAACGGCAAGCGGTACTCGAAGAAGAAGGCCTGCCGCGCCCCGAGCGCTGCCGCGTACCGGGCATCGTTCCGGCTGTTCGACAACGCGTTCCCGTGGGTGCGGACGTACTCGGCCTGGAACGAGGTCAACCACGTCTCGCAGCCGACCTACCGCAAGCCGGGGTTGGCCGTCCGCTACTACGACGTGCTGCGGCGCAACGCGAAGGCACGCAAGTTCAAGGTCATGGCCGCGGACGTGCTCGACACTTCCAACCTCGGCTCGTACCTGCGCGCGTTCAAGCGCCGCGCCAAGGGCCACCCGCGCCTGTGGGGGCTGCACAACTACCAGGACGTGAACTACAAGACGTCCGGCGACACGCGCCGGATGCTCCGCACGGTCCCGGGCGAGGTCTGGCTGACCGAGACGGGCGGCATCGTCCGCTTCGCCGGCTCGCGGCTGCGCAAGTACAGCCCGAAGCGGGCCGCCGACCGCACCAAGTACATGTTCAAGCTGGCCGGCAAGTACCAGCGCAAGCGCGCGGGAATGCGGTCCAAGATCACGCAGCTGTTCGTCTACACGTGGTTCGGGGAGGCCCGCGGGGCGCGGTTCGACGCCGGGCTCGTGAACCCGAACGGCTCGCCGCGCAAGGCGCTCGCGATCGTGCGCAAGAACGCGCGCGCGCACCGCTAGCGCGGGTCGTCTCCGCCGGCGCCGTCTCGGCGCCGGCCAGCGCCCGTCTCCGCCGGCGCCCTGTCGGCGCCGGCGAACGGCGGCATTGAGGAGGGGGTGGACGACGTTCCCTTAGCAGGGCTAAGGCTTCGTCAACCACCCCCTCTCGTGCCTCCCTTCAATGCCGCAGTTAGGGTCCCTCAACGTGGTCAACCTCTACTCCGACACCCAGACCCGCCCCACGCCCGCGATGCGCAAGGCGATGGCCGAGGCCGAGGTCGGCGACGAGCAGAAGCACGACGACCCGACGGTCATCGCGCTGTGTGAGCGGGTCGCCGAGCTGCTCGGCCACGAGGCGGCGGTGTTCCTCCCGAGCGGCACGATGTGCAACGCGATCAGTTTCCGGCTGCACATCGGGCCGGCCGGTGACGAGGTGGTGCTGCACCGCACCTCGCACCCGATCATCGCCGAGGCCGGCGGGCCGGCCGCGATCTCCGGCGCCGTGCTCTGCCCAGTGGATGGGGAGCGCGGGATGTTCGACGCCGAGACGCTGCGCGCGCACCTGCGCCCGCCGGACCGCTACCTGCCGCGATCGCGACTCGTCTCGCTCGAGCAGACGACGAACATCGCCGGCGGGCGCGTGTGGCCGCTGGCGCAGATGGAGTCCGTGATCGGCGTCGCGCGCGAGGCCGGGATGCGCGCGCATCTCGACGGCGCGCGGCTGATGAACGCCGTCGTGGCCTCCGGCGTTCCCGCGCGCGACTACGCGAGCCTGTTCGATACCGCCTGGCTCGACTTCACGAAGGGGCTCGGAGCACCCGTCGGCGCCGTGCTCGCCGCCTCGCGCGACCTGATCGACGAGGCGTGGCGCTACAAGCAGATGTGGGGCGGCTCGCTCCGCCAGGCGGGGATCATCGCCGCGGCCGGGCTGTACGCGCTCGACCACCACGTCGATCGGCTGGCCGAGGACCACGCGAACGCGCGCGCGCTCGCCGAGGGTCTGGCCGAGATCCCCGGCATCGAGCTCGACCCGACGCAGGTCGAGACGAACATCGTCGTGTTCGGGTACCGCGACCCGGCCGCGCTGTGCGCCGCGCTCGAGCGCGAGGGCGTGCTCATGGGCGCCGTCGGGCCGCGCACCGTGCGCGCCGTCACCCACCTCGACGTTGACCGCACGAACATCGACGCGGCGCTCACCGTCGTGCGGCGCACCATCGATCAAACAAACTGAGCGCTCAGGCGGTACCGTAGGAGGTGCACCGCCCTCATCCCTCGGTGCTCAGCGCCCCGGCGATGACCGACCCCGTCGCCGGGGCGCACTTTCTTGGTCCGGAGCAATCCCGCCGGCCTGGCGCGGCGGTAGTACCGGTGCAATGAACGACACCGAGGAGTCCCCATGCACCGTGCACTCACCCTTGCCGCCGTCGCGGCGACTTTGATCATCGCCGGGTGCGGTGGCAGCCACAACAACGCGACGATCACCGGCGCGACGACGCCGGACACCGTCGGCGTCAAGCAGGTCGAAGGGGTCGGGCGCGTGCTGGTCGACTCGTCGGGGATGGCGCTCTACACGCCCGATCAGGAGGCCAAGGGCATGATCCGGTGCACTGGTTCGTGCACATCGGAGTGGCAGCCTGTGAGCGCCGGCGCCAAGCCGACCGCAGCGACCGGGGCCGGAACGGTCGGCGTGATCAAGCGCCCCGACGGCGCGCGGCAGGTCACCCTTGACGGGATGCCGCTGTACACGTTCGTCCAGGATTCGCCCAGCCAGATCACCGGCGACGGCTTCAAGGACCAGTTCGGCGGCACCAGCTTCACGTGGCACGTCGTGCTCGCGGGCGGCGCGAAGGGGACAGGGTCCGCCGGCGGCACGAGCAGCGGGTACGGCTACTGAGTGCCGTGGACGGGCTGTCGGACGAGACGCTGCTGGCCGCGATGGGCGCCGGGGACCCCGACGCGGCCGCGGTGTTCGTTCGCCGGTTCCAGGGACGCGTCTACGGCCTGGCGCTGACGATGTTGCGCGACCCGGGCGTCGCCGAGGACGCAGCCCAGGAGACGTTCGTCCGCGCCTGGCGCCACGCGGCCACGTACGACGCCCGCCGCGGGCGCGTGCCGACGTGGCTGCTGACCATCGCACGCAACGTCGCGCTCGACCGCGCGCGATTGCGGCCGGCGACGCCGGTCGACCCGGACGTCGTGACCGCCGAGCTCGATCGTGCAGCGCCCGACGACGGGCTCGACGTCGCCGACCGCGACCGTCTCCGCCGCGCGATCGCCGAGCTGCCGGACGAGCAGCGGCGCGCACTCGTGCTGGCGATGTACGCCGGGCGGACCGCGCGCGAGATCGCCGAGCTCGACGGGGTTCCGATCGGCACCGTGAAGACGCGCATCCGCGCCGCGATGAGCAAGTTGCGGACGACCCTGGGGGCCGAGCATGGGCTGTGAGCAAACACGCGAGATCGCCGCCGAGCTCGCGCTCGGCATCACCGACGGTGAGGAGCGCGCGCAGGCGCTCCGCCATCTGGCGGAGTGCGCGGACTGCCGCCGGGTCGTCGAGGAGTTCTCAGCGGTGACCGACGAGCTGCTGACGCTCGCTCCCTCCCACCAGCCGCCGGCGGGCTTCGAGTCACGCGTGCTCGAGCAGCTCGCGCCGGCACGGCCGCGCCGGCGCCGGCGCCTGGGCCGCATCTTCGTCCCTCTCGCCGCCGCGGCGGCGGCAGCCGCCGTCGCCGCGGGCGTGATCTTCGGCGCGACGAGCGACGATCGTCGCCTCGCCGACCAGTACCGGGCGACACTGGAGGCCGCGCACGGCAGCTACTTCACGGCGGCGCGGTTGCGCGACGCCGGCCGCACGCCGGCGGGACTCGTCTACGGCTACCGGGGAACGCAGTCATGGGTCTACGTCGGGCTCTACCCGAGCCACCGGTCGGAGCGCTACCGCGTCGAGCTGATGCTCACGTCGGGGCGACGGGTCCCGCTACCCGGCCTGTGGCTGGATCCCGCGACCGCGAGTGGAGGGCAGGCGATCCCCGTCGACCTGCGCGACGTCGCGACGGTCCGGGTCGTCGGCGATCAGCCCGGCGACGTGATGATCGCCACGCTCCCGCACGTGGACGCGTGACCGTGCTCCGGCGCACCGATGCGCGCCGGAGCCAGAACCACTAGCGATTGGCGGTCGCGCGACGCGACCGGGAGGTGCGGCGAGCCGCGGTCTTGCGGCCGTCGGTCTCCTGCGTGCCGGAGAGACGGACGGCGTCGAACAGCATCAACCCGAGACCGGCCTCGACGATGTCGTCGGCGTGCGGGTCCTTGGCGATCCGCTCGGCCGCGGCCGCTTCGATCTTCTCGGCCTGCTCGAGGAGCTTGTCGCAGGCCTTGGACAGCTGGACGAAGCCCTTCGCGTCGAGCCGGACGAGCGCGCGGCGGAGCTGCGCGTCCTGCCGGTCGAAGCCGCCCGCGGCGGCCGACGCGCGGGCGTAGTCGGCGATGACGTCGAGGGAGGAGCCGACGGCCGCCTGCTTGGCGATCGGCGGCGCCTGGGCCCAGCCCTCGGCGGTGACGTTGGGGCGCTCGCGCGCCCGGTAGTGGTGTTCGACCGCGCCGCGCACACGCGTCTCGTCCACGAGCTCGATGAGACCCAGGTGCTCGAGCGTGCGGACGTGGTAGGCGACGGTCCCCAGGCTCGCGCCGAGCCAGCCGGCCAGCTGGTTCGGTGACGCTTTCCGCTCATCGAGCATGGCCAGGATGCGCACCCGGAGTGGGTGGCTCATTGCCTTTACGAACCGGGGATCGTCAATGTTCTTTATTGGTTTCATATCTCCACCAGTGTTTCTCGCAGCAGTCGCCGCAATCTGTGAAGGCGGACCCTGACCGTCACCTCGGCGAGACCCAGCTGCATCGCGAGCTCTCGGTTAGGGAGATCTTGCCAGTAGTGGCCGACCAATAGCCATCTGTCCTGTCCATCCATCCCGCTGATTGCCGCCCAAAGGTCCAGTCGATCGACTAATCCTGAGAGATCTTGGCGCGGATCCACTACTTCCCGGTCGGTCGATTCGGGTTGTTCGCGTGTCCGTGAGATCGCTCTCAACGCCTCGCGCCGGGCGATGCCGGCGATCCACGGCTCGGGTCGGGCGGGGTCGCGACACTTGGCGCGATAGCGCCAGGCCCTGATCGTCGCCTCCTGGGCGGCGTCGTCGGCAGCGCTGCCGAGCCCGAGCACGCGACGCGTTTCACGCAGGCACAGGGCGCTGACCGTGCCCCAGTCCCACTCGCGGGCAGTTTCGGTGCATTGAGTCATGACGCGCCACGATGCCCATCGTTGAAACAAATTGAGCGTTGGGCATGGTCAACCGTCCATGACCGCACCGATCGTGTCCACCACCCATGGGTATGACGTCGTTGCCCCCGCCTACGACCTGCTCACGGCCGGCTACGCGTACGGCCCATGGCTCTGTGCGATCGACCGGCTCGCGTACGAGCACGGGCTGGCCGGGCGGCGGGCGCTCGACGTCGCCTGCGGGACCGGCAAGAGCCTCGAGGCGCTGCTCGACCTCGGCTACGACGCCGTCGGCTGCGACGGGTCGGCCGGCATGGCCGCGATCGCGCAGGCCAAGCTCGGCGACCGCACGGTCGTGCACGTGGCCGACATGTGCGAGCTGCCCGTCTACGGCCGCTTCGACCTCGTCACCTGCCTCGACGACGCGGTCAACCACCTGCCGTCAGCCGACGACGTCGTCGCCGCGCTGCGGGCGATGGCGGGCAACCTGGCGGCCGGCGGGCTGCTCGCGTTCGATGTCAACACGCTGAGCGCGTACCGCGACGTCGGCGACCGGATCGTCGAGGACGGCGAGCGCATCGTGCTCTGGCACGGCGGGCCGGCACATATGGACGCCCCCGGCGGGCGCGCCGAGGTCGCGATGGATGTCTTGAGCCGCTGCGGCGAGGACCTGTGGAGGCGCACGCGCGCCTCGTGGGGTCACTGGCACTACCCGCTCGCCGCGATCCCGGCCCTTGCGATTGCGGCGGGGCTCCAGGTCGTGGCCGTGCGTGGCCAGCGGGTCGGGGGCCGGCTCGAGGCCGATGCCGACGAGGAGCGCCACCGCAAGGCGGTGTTCCTCGCCCGGCGGGACGATCGCAACGGAGGGAGGGACGATGCCCTGGCAGCCGTAGATCGATGACCATGCCGCGGCGCGCCGCCCCGGCGGCGCGCCCCGCGGTTCACTCGACAAGGCGCACCTCCAGGCCGCCGGCGGTCGTGTCGCCGGCGCCGCCGAGCAGGCCGAGGATGCGGGCGACGTAGCCGCGCGTCTCCGGATACGGCGGCACGCACATGCATGCGGCCACCGGTGCCGGGCCGGCGTTGTAGGCGGCGAGCGCCAGCGGGACTGCCGCGAACCGGCGCAGCAGGTCGCGCATCAGGTGGGCCTGGGCGTCGATCGACTGCTCGGCGTCGAACGGATCGTCGAGCCCGAGCGCCCGCGCCGTGCCCGGCATGAACTGCGCGATGCCCTGCGCGCCGGCCCCGCTCTGCGCGAACGGGTTGAAGTTGCTCTCGGCGTACAGCTGAGCGGCCAGCAGCGCCGCCGAGACGTTCCAGCGCTGGGCGGCGCGCGCGAGCATCGGGGCGTACTGGTCGGGCACGAAGGCGGGCAGTGCGCCCTCGTGCTCGCCGGCGACGGGCGGCGACGACGCCGCGTTCAGGGTGTAGCCGTAGTGCCACGGCTCCCACGCGTAGCGCTGGACGAAGTGGAACGCGCCGGCGTGCTGCGCAAGCCAGCCGTAGGCGGCTGCGGGACCGAGGTCGAGCTCGGTGCCGTAGCGGTGGAGTGACGTGCCGGGTGGCGCGACCCACTTGGGATCCGGATGGGCGCGGAAGAGGACGGCCTGCTCGGCATCCGAACGGAAGGCGCTGGCGACCAGCAGCGCGACGCCGTCGGCGCGGGCGGCACGTTCCAGGCGATCGAAGGCGAGCGCGACGTCCGGCCGCATCGGCTTGCCCTGGCGGTAGGCGAGCGGGCCGTCGTAGCCGCCGCCGGCGGCCGTGGCGGGCCGCGCCGGCGCGAGCTCGGCTTCGGCGGCCGCGTGCACGGCGAGCCGGCGGTGTTCGTCGTTGCGGCGGACCTCGAAGTGCTCGCCGACCCCGACGCGGATCCGTACCGGCGCGAACGTGTCGCCGTCCGGGAAGCGCACCGCCGCCGTCTCGGCGCCGTTCGCCTGCGCGACGCGCTCGGCCGCGGCGCGCGCGAGCGTGAGGTACTCGTCGCGGGTGAGGTGGCGCGGGTTCGGCCGGCCGTCGACGGTCACGGGTTCGAACAGCCGTGGGTAGGCGCCGTACATCGCCCGTGCGCCGGCGAGCGCGGCGAGATCCGCCGCCCGCTGCGCGCCGGCCTCGCGCGCTACGCCCCGCGCTGCGGCGCCGAGCACGAGGACGGCGACGAGCACCGCCGCGAGCCCGCCGACGAGCAGGATCGACGCCTGGCCCCGCTCGCGCCTCATGCGTCCTCCGCGGCGGTGAGCGCGGTGCCGAGCGACCTCAGCCGGGGCGCCGCGAGGCCGGCGAGCGCCGTGCGGCGGCTGAGGCCGCGCCGGAGCGGGGGGCAGGCCACGGCCTCCACCCCGCGCGCGGCCAGCCCGGCGAGCGCGGCGCGTGCCAGCGCCGTCTCCGGATCGGCAGCGACGACCGCGAGGTCGTGCTCGCCGACGAGTTCCTCGAGCGCGGGCGGCCGCGCGCCGCCGAGCGCGGTGACCAGCGGCCCTTCGACGACCGCCGACGCGCGCCGGACGGCGGTCGCGACCTCGTCGGGGTCGTCGGGCAACGCCAGCCAGGCGACCCGTCCGCGCGCGACCGCGGGGAGGTCGCGCGCGGACAGCCGTGCCGCGAGCCGAGCGGCAGAGCGGGTCGAGAGGCCAGGCGCGGTCGCGCCCTCGGCGTGCCAGACGGCGACGAGGCCTGACGGTGCTCGCAGCGCGAGCGCCACCGCGGCGGCGAGCGGGGCGACGTCGGACGGCGCGCCGAGCACGACCGCGCGTGCGGCCGGAGGCATCGGCGCCGCCGCGAGCCGCGCGGGGGCCTCCGCGGGCGCGACGAAGAACGCCGCGGCGCGCGCGAGCCGGTCGCTCATCGCGCCCCCGTGAGAGGTTGCGACGGGGCAAGAGCTCGCGGGGCGGTCACGGCGCGGGCTCCGGACCGGCCTCGGCGGTCGCGCCGGCGGTCAGGCGGCGCTCGAGGCTCCCCAGTGGCAGGTCTGGGCGGACCGAGACGGTCACCCGGCGGCCGTTGACGGCGATCCGTGCGCGGACGTGCTCTGGCAGAGCGTGGCGGGCGGCCGCTCGCGGGTCGCCGCCCTGGAGCAGCGCGATGGCGCCGGCTTCGGCCGCCTGGCCGGCCTGCTCGCCGGCGGCGTGAGCGGCGAGCACGACCGCGCCCGCGAAGGCGGCGATCAGCAGTAGCGGGAGCAGCGCGATCAGCTCCACGGTGGCCTGGCCTTCCTCGCCCCTCATGACTGCGGCTCGAAGTGTCCGGTGGCGCGGGCGTGGCCGAGGCTCGGGAGGCCCGGCAGGGTGGGTATCCGCACCGCGACGCGAACGGCGCCGCCGTCGAGCGAGCGGACGCTCAGGCCGTGCTCGAGCGATCGCGCGAGATGCGCGCGCGCCGCGCCGGCGGGATCGCTCCCCACGGCGTGCGCGCGTGCGGCCGCCCGTGCCGCCGCGCTCGCCGCCCACTCCGCGTATCCGACGAGCGCCACCTGCCACAGCGCAGCGAGCAGCGCCGCCATCAGCGGCAGCAGCGCGACGAACTCGACCGTCGCCTGACCAGCCTCGTCTTCGACCATGGCTGGGAGGCTCCCGGGGCCGGCGTTACAGCGCTACACCTGTTTGTGGCCGCTCTGCGACAAAAGCGTCACGGATGGCGCGTGGCCGCTCTCACCAGTCGCCGGTCCGGAGTGGTGCTGATCCGGATCTGCTGCGATTCGGAGGGGTCACGGGCATGTAACCGTCAAGTAGGGTGTTGGGCGATGGGCACGGAACGCCTGGCAGTCGAGTTCGAGCGGAACGTAGATGGCGACGTGCTGCTCCGCGTCTCCGGCAAGCTCGAGCGCTCTACCGCCGCCCTTCTCGAGGGCGTGCTGCAGGCACTCTGGAGCGACCCCAACCCGGTCGTGCTCGACCTCTCACGGGTCGATCACATCGACTCACGTGGGCTCGACGTGCTCCTGACCGCCGAGGCCGAGGCGCAGCGGCGCAACGCGCGCGTGGAAGTCGTGGGCGTGCGCGAGAGCCTGCGCGCGCACCGGCCGCCGCTGGAGTAAGCGGCTAGTACTCGCGGTACGAGCGCCAGACGGAGTACAGGCCCCATACGGCGGCGCTGATGAACGCCAGCCACAGGACCGCACCGAGGCCGCCGGCGTCCCACATCCGGCTCGTGGCGATCAGCGTGATCGCGATCAGCGCGACCGAGGCGTAGAGGATCCCGCGCTGGCGCTCCTCGAGGCCGAAGATCGTGTCGCGGTTCTCCATGTAGATCCGGTAGCCGAAGAACAGCAGGCCGCCGATGAAGATGAGCCCCAGCAGGTTGCTGACCGTCAGGCTCGCCGTGCCGCCGCCCGGGAGCTTCCAGACGACGACCGCCAGTGCGAGGACGATCGCGATGTTGCGCAGATGCGTGCCGCGGTCAGGGCCCACGGCGAACACGATACCCGCGCTCGGAGGGGACGCGCGAGGCGGCGCGGGGAGGACGCGGGAGCGCGGTGCGGAGAGGACGCGGGAAGGCGGCGCGGAAAGGACGCGGGAGCGCGGTGCGGAGACGATGCGGGAGCGCGGCGCGGAGATCAGGCGACGACCACGTCGGCCTCGTCGGCCGGCGCGGCGGTCTCCTCGGCGGCGGCCGGACGCGCGGTGACGTGCGGCGTCGGCGCACCCTCGGTCACGACCGGCTCGGCCGTGAACCGGTAGCCGATCCCGAAGTGGGTGTGGATGTAGCGCCAGCTCGGCGATGCGCGCTCGAGCTTCTGGCGCAGCTTGCGCACGAAGACGTCGACCGAGCGGTCTCCGTGGACCATCGCGTAACCCCAGACCCGCTCGTAGATCTCCTCGCGCTGCAGCACCTGGCCCTCGGCCTCGCCGAGCAGCTGGATGAGCTCGAACTCGCGGCGGGTGAGATCGACCGACGCGCCGCCGACGAACGCCTGGAACTGGTCGGACCGGATCTCGAGCTCGCCGATCAGGACCGGCGCGGACGGGACGCGCGTCTCGGCGCGCTTGCGACGCCGGACGACGGCTTCGACGCGGGCGATCAGCTCCTCCGGGTGGCACGGCTTGGTCACCCAGTCGTCGGCGCCCAGGCGCAGGCCGCGCACGCGCTGCGCGACGCTCGACTGCCCGGTGCAGACGACCACACCGAGCTGCGGGAGACGGGCGCAGAGCTTCTCGAGGTAGGTCCACGCCTGCGGCCCGAGGACCGCGAGGTCGAGCACGACGGCGTTGAGCCGCATCGCGACCAACGCGTCGAGCGGCACCGGGGAGGCCAGCACGCGGTGCTGCCAACCAGCGGTGTCCAGTCGCTTGGTGAGTACCTGCAGGAACCCACTGTCTGAATCCACCACGGCAAGGCGGATGGCGGCTTGAGAAGTCGTCGTCATCGCACGCCCAGCATACGCACCGGTGTCGACGGCGACCCGGCCCCACCGGGTTCCGGTAACACGATGGTCACACCCGCTTGACGCCCTGACGAGACATCCCGCAGTTTGGGGAATTCCGGACCCGGTGCATCAGACGTGGGAGGCGTCCGAGAACTCGCGGAAGAGGCCCGTCACGACGAACGCGACCTGCTCGCCGACGTCGACCGCGTTGTCGCCGATCCGCTCCAGCGCGCGGGCGACGAGCATCATCGTCATCGCCCACTCGCGGGTGTCCTCGTCGACCCCGATCTCGACCGCGCGCCGGAACACCTCGCGGTTGAGCGCGTTGATCTCCTCGTCCTGGCGCACGAGGTCCTGGGCGAGCGAGACGTCGCGCCCGGTGAAGGCCTGCTTGGCCTGCGCGACCTCGGAGCGCGCGAGGCGGCCCATCCGGAAGATCTTGTCGAGCAGCTCGGGGTCGGCCGGAGGCTCGTGGCCGACCAGCGGCATCACCTTGGCGATGTTCACGCACTGGTCACCCATCCGCTCGGCATGCTTGATCACGTGCAGGAGCGCGGCGACCGTGCGGAGGTCGCCCGCCACCGGCGCCTGCAGCGCGAGCAGCGAGAGGATCCCCTGGTGCACCTCGAGGAAGCGGCCGTCGATCCGGTCGTCGTCGTTGACCACGATCGATGCCAGCTCGATGTCCTGGTGCTCGAGCGCCTCGAGGGTCCGGTCCAGCGTCGTGACCACGAGGTCCAGGGCGCCGAGCGCCTGCTCCTCGAGCTGCTTGAGCTCCTCCTGGAAGTGGACGCGCATCGGCTCAGCCAAGGTTTCCTCTTCTCCCCGGATTGCTGCGGTTCGTACTCGGATCAGCCGAAGCGGCCACTGACGTAGTCCTCGGTCTCCTTCTCGCGCGGGTTGGAGAAGATCTTCTCCGTTTCGTCGATCTCCACGAGGTGGCCGGGCTCCCCGGTCCGCTCGATGTTGAAGAAGCCGGTGATGTCGCTCGCGCGGGCGGCCTGCTGCATGTTGTGGGTGACGATCACGATCGTGTACTTGGTCTTGAGCTCGGTGACAAGGTCCTCGATCGCCAGCGTGGCGATCGGATCGAGCGCCGAGGCCGGCTCGTCCATCAGCAGCACCTCCGGCTCCACAGCGGTCGCGCGCGCGATGCACAGGCGCTGCTGCTGGCCGCCGGACAGGCCCATTCCAGGCTTGCCGAGACGGTCCTTGACCTCCTCCCACAGGTGCGCGCCGCGCAGCGACTTCTCGACGATGGCGTCCAGTCGGCCTTCTTCATCTTGCGGCTGTTGAGCTTGAGGCCGGCGCAGACGTTGTCATAGATCGACATCGTCGGAAACGGGTTGGGCTGCTGGAAGACCATGCCGATCTGGCGGCGCACGGCGACCGGATCCAGCTCGTCGGCGTAGATGTCCTGCCCGTCGAGCGCGACCTCGCCCTCGACCCGGGCGCCCGCGCACGAGCTCGTGCATGCGGTTCAGCGAGCGCAGGAACGTCGACTTGCCGCAGCCCGACGAGCCGATCAGCGCGGTGACCTTGTTCGGCTGGATCGTCACGTTGACGTCCGCGACCGCCAGGAACGACCCGTAGTAGAGGTTGAGGTCCTTGACCTCGAGGTCTTCGCGGCGGTCTCGGCCACCATCTCCGTGTTCCTTTCCGTAGTAGCGGTCATCCGCGCAGCTCCGTGCCGAAGCGGCGGTAGAGCAGGCGGGCGAGCAGGTTCAGGACCATCACGATGATGATCAGCGTGAGCGCCGCCGACCACGCGCGGTCGAAGACGGCTCCGGCGGCACGCCGGGCGACTTGTACTGGTTGAAGGCGAAGACGGCGGGCTTCGACATCCGCCCGTCGAACGGGTTGCCGTTCACCGAGGTCACGACGCCGGTGGTGATGAGCAGGGGGGCCGTCTCGCCGATGATGCGGGCGATCGCCAGCATCACGCCGGTGATGATCCCCGCCATCGCCGTCGGCAGGACGACCTTGGTGATCGTCCTCCACTTGGGGACGCCGAGCGCGTAGGACGCCTCCCGCAGGTGGTTGGGGACGATCCGCAGCATCTCCTCCGTGGACCGCACGACGATCGGGATCATCAGGACCAACAGGGCGACGGAGCCGATGATGCCGAGCCGGACGCCGGGGCCGAGGAAGATCGCGAACAGGGCATACGCGAACAGGCCCGCGACGATCGACGGGATGCCGGTCATGACGTCGACGAAGAACGTCGTCCAGCGCCGAGCGCGCCGGACCCGTACTCCTGCAGGTAGATCGCCGTCATGACGCCGATCGGGACCGAGATGATCGTCGCCAGCGCGGTGATGATCAGCGTGCCGAGGATCGCGTGGTCCGCGCCGCCGCCGGCGCCGATGACGCTGCGCATCGAGATCCGAGAAGAAGTCGGCGTCGAAGCGGGCGGTGCCGCGCTTGACGACCGTGTAGAGGAGTGAGATCAGCGGCGCGACCGCGATCAGGAACGCGGCCCCGACCAGGAACGTCACGCCGCGGTCGGTGGCGGCGCGAGCGGCCCTCGACGGCCCGCGACCAGACATAGATCACGACGCCCGAGAGGATCGCGGTGAAGATGAGCAGCAGCGCGATCTTGAAGCCGATCGCGGCGAGGACGGCCCCGACGGCGACGGCCGAGCCGACGATCACCGCCCACGGCGCCCAGTGCGGCAGTGACCCCTTGGTCGTCAGCGCCGCGGCACGACCCGCGGACACCGGCGCCGGCGGCCGCGGCTCCGGCTCGACCGCGGTCTGCGCCGCCGGCGGCGGCGGGGCCTGCGGCGGCTGCTGCTGCTGCTCGCGCTCTTGGCGTTCGCCGGGCACGTGCGTGCTCATCAGTACCGGACTTCGCGGTTGATGACGGCGCGCGCCGCCATGTTGATCACGAGCGTCACGGCGAACAGCACGAGGCCGGAGGCGATCAGCGCGTTGACGTCGAGGCCCGAGGACTCGGGGAAGTCGAGCGCGATATGGGCCGCGATCGTCGACGGGTTCGCCGAGCTGATCAGGTTGAAGCGTGACGTCGCCGGAGACCGACAGGACGATCGCCACGGCCATCGTCTCGCCGAGCGCGCGGCCGAGGCCGAGCATCGACGCGCTGATCATGGCCGACTTGCCGAACGGCAGGACCGTCATCCGGATCATCTCCCAGCGCGTGGCGCCGAGCGCCAACGCGGCCTCCTGCAGCTTGCGCGGCGTCTGCACGAACACCGCGCGGGCGACGGCGGTGATGATCGGCAGGATCATCACGGCGAGCACGAGGCCCGCGACGAGCATCGTGCGGCCCGTCGCGGACGCCGGGCCCTTGAAGAACGGGATCCAGCTCACGTGGTCGCCCAGCCACTCCTGGATGGCGACGGAGGCGGGGCCGAGGACCGCGATGCCCCAGAGGCCGTAGATGACGCTCGGGATCGCGGCGAGCAGGTCGATGATGTACGCCAGCGGCTGGGCGATCCAGCGCGGCGCGTAGTGGCTGATGAACAGCGCCACGAGATGGCCAGCGGGACGGCGACGAGGCAGGCGATGCGCGGCGGCCAGGCAGCGTGCCGAAGGCCAGCGGCGCGATGTAGGAGATCAGGCCCTTGCCGCCGGGCATGTCCTCGGGTCGGCGGTGATCGCGGGCCACGCCTCGACGACTAGGAAGATCGCGACGCCGGCGAGCACCGCCAGGATGGTCACGGCCGCGCTGGTGGCCGAGCCGGCGAAGATCTTGTCCCCCCTCGCCCCGTCGGGGTGCGGACGGCAATGGCGTCGAGGGTGTCGAATTCGGCCTCGCTCAAGGGAGCGCCTTTCCGTGGGTTGACAGGACGCAACGGCCCGGGGAGCGCGGAGACGCTCCCCAGGCCGTGACGAGATACGCGCGGTCGGGCGTCAGCTCCCCGACCCGATCGCGTCGACGGCGGGCTGGATCTTCGTGCCGCAGGAGTCCTGCGATCGGCGCGGAGCCGGCGTTCTTGGCCGCGGCGTCCTGGCCCTCCGCGCTGACGATGTAGCTGTAGCAGCGCCTTCACGAGCGCGCCCTTGTCGGCCGACGTCGTACTTGGTGCAGGCGATCTGGTACGAGACCAGCATGATCGGATACGTGCCCTCGACGCGTGCGGTCGAGCTTGTACGTGAACACGAACTTGCCCGCGTCCTCGCTCTCCTGGGACTTGTCGAGGACCGCGGCCGCGGCGTCGCGCCGACGGCCCGACGAACTCCGTGCCGACCTTGATCTTGGCGATGCCGAGCTCGCGGGCCTGGCTCTCGTCGGCGTAGCCGATCGTGCCCTTGCCGTTCTTGACCGCGTCGACGACGCCCGAGGTGCCCTCGGCCGCCTCGCCGCCCTTGACGGGCCAGTTGCCGTCGACGCTCGTAACGTCCAGACGTCGGCGCCGCCTGCGAGAGCCAGTCGGTGAAGTTCTCGGTCGTGCCCGACTCGTCGGAGCGGTTGACCGGCGAGATGCGCTGGTCGGGCAGCTTGGCGTCCGGGTTGTCGGCCGCGATCGCCGGGTCGTTCCAGTTCTTGATCTTCTGAGCGAAGATCTTCGCCGCGGTCTCGGGCGAGAGCTGCAGGTTGTCGACGCCGGGGAGGTTGTAGATGATCGCGATCGGCGAGATGTAGACCGGGATCTCGATCAGGTTGTCGGGGCCGCCGCAGCGGTCCTGCGCGCCGCGTGAGCTCGTCGTCGGCGAGCGCCGCGTCGCGAGCCGGCGAAGTCGACGCCGCCGGAGACGAACTGCTCGCGACCGCCGCCGGAGCCGACCGGGTCATAGGAGACCGTGGCGTCCGGGCTGGTGCTCTGCAGCCCGGCGATCCAGGCCTGCATGGCCGCGTCCTGGGCGCTGGAGCCCGCGCCGGCGATGTTGCCGGAGACGTCCCCCGACGAGCCTCCGTCCGAGGACGCCGCTGCGCCCCCGCCACCGCCGCTGCTGTCATCGGCGTCACCGCACGCGGCGACGACGAACGCGAGCGACGCCACAAGGGCGAGCACCAGCAGTAGTCGCTTGATAATCATCGAACCCATCCTTCTCCGTAGTCGTGGCGGCGCGAGGCTCGCAGCGACAGGACCGCAATCCTGTTACCGACTCGTCGCCACCTTGTGAAAACGCTGTGAAGGCTCCGGCTGGAACCGGTAGCCGAACCCGAAGTGCGTGTGGATGAACTGCCACTCCGGCAGCGCGTTCGCGAGCTTGGCCCGCAGCTTGTGGACGTACACGTCCACCGACCGGTCGGCGGAGCGCATCGGCACCCCCCAGACCGTCTGGTACAGCTCCTCCCGCGGTACGACGCGCCCTTCCCGCCGGCCGAGGGCAGCCAGCAACTCGAGCTCTCGCACCGACAGCGTCAACGCTCGTCCTCCGGCGAGCGCGAGGAACTCCGAGGGCCGGATCTCGAGCTCACCAGCCTTGATGACCTCACCGGCTTGTGTTGAGGGCAACATCAAGGCCGGAAGATCGAGCAGACGTGTGCCCTTCCGGTTACCGGCGAGTGAACGGGTCGTGAAAGGGCTGTGAACGTCTGGCCGACGGCCACCCACCCGGCGCCTACGGTGCGCCCATGTGGTCCACGCGCGTGAACGAGGACGCTGAGCTCCTGGAGCTCTTCGAAGCCTGCGGGCGCAACGCCCAGCGCGCTTCCTGCCTGCTCCGCACCCTGTTCGCAGAGTACCCGGAGCGCCCCGAGCTCGCTGTTGAGATCCGGGATTGCGAGCACGACGGCGACCGCATCGCGCACGACATCCTGAAGCGGCTCGCCGAGCGCGGGTCCGACTTCGACGCGGCGGACATCCACGCGCTCACCGGCGCGCTCGACGACATCGTCGACCACGCCGAGGAGGCGGCCGACCAGCTCGGGCTCTACCGCGTCGAGGCGACGATGGACCAGGCGCTGTCGATGACCGAGGTGCTCGTCGGCGCCGCCGACCAGGTCGCCTCCGGCCTGCGCGGCCTCCGCGAGGGCGACGACATCGCGTCGCCGCTCGAGGAGATCCGCAGGCTGGAGAAGCACGCCGACCGCATCCTGCGCGAGGCGGTGGCGTCGCTGTTCGTCAACGGGATCGACCCGATGATGGTCATCCGCTGGAAGGACATCTTCGAGACCCTGGAGTCGGCCGTCGACGCCTGCGAGACCGTCGCCAACGTGCTCGAGGGGATCACGCTGAAGCGCGCCAACGGCCGTCGCTGACGACGAACCGCGGACGGCGGGCGTCGTTCCTACGCAGATCTTATGGCCCGTGGGCACGCTGACCTGCGATGAGCTTCGACACCACAGGCCGGTCGCGAGCGCGGGACGCCGCGATCCGGCGTACGAGAATGATCATCGCGAGCGTCGCCGCGAGCGCCGTCGCGCTCTCGGGACTGTTTGCGGGCGTCGCCGCGCAGGCCTTCAAGGGGCAACCGAGCACCAAAGCCGCGACGCCGGCTGGTGACGCTGGAGCGCCGGCACGGCCCACGAACGGCGATGCCCCCACTCCGCTCGAGCCGCCGTCGCAGCCGCCTTCGGCGTCAGGCTCGCAGGATTCCGCCCCGCAGTCTGAGCCGCAGGTATCCGGCGGGTCGTGAGCGCGCCGGTCAGAACGTCGCGGTGGCGGGCCCTGGGCACGACAGCGACGATCGTCGTCGTGGGTTCGGGAGCGCACCACGAGGCGGCACGTCGAGTGGTCGAGGCAGAGCTCGCGGACATCGATGCTGCCTGCAGCCGGTTTCGCGACGACTCCGAGTTGGCCGCCGTGAATGCCGCACGCGGGCGGCCTGTCCACGTGTCCTCGATCTTCCTGGACGCTCTCGAGGTCGCGTTGCGAGCCGCCGAGCTCACCGGCGGCCGCGTCGATCCGACCGTCGGCGGAGCGCTCGTGCTCGCGGGCTACGACCGCGACTTCGCGAGTATCGAGGACCGCCCGGAGTTGCGCGTGCGAGCCGCTCGCGTCCCGGGCTGGCGCGTCGTCGAGCTCGATCGCGAGGCCCAGACCGTGCGCGTACCCCGGGGCGTCGTCCTCGATCTCGGGGCGACCGCCAAGGCGCTCGCGGCCGACCGCGCGGCACAGCGCGCCCTCGCCGCCGGTTGCACGGTCGGGGTGCTCGTCAACCTCGGCGGCGACATCGCGACCGCGGGCGAGGCGCCGAGAGCGGGGTGGTCGGTGCGCGTGACCGACAGCCACCTGGCCGATGCGGGAGAGCCGGGACAAACGGTGACGATCGCCTCCGGCGGTCTGTCCACGTCGAGCACCACCGTCCGCCGCTGGCGACGCCTCGGCGGGGATGCGCATCACATCGTGGACCCGAGCACCGGGCGACCGGCGGCCGAGTACTGGCGCACGGTGTCGGTGGCCGCGGCGACGTGCGTCGATGCCAACGTCGCGAGCACCGCCGCGATCGTGCTCGGCGCACCCGCGCGCGAGTGGCTCGCCACCGCCGGCCTTCCCGCACGCCTCGTGACGGCAGCCGGAGACGTTCAACTGACTGCAGGCTGGCCGACCGAGAGCGCCGTAGCCGCATGATCGCGGCCGCCGGACCTTCGGCGCTGTGGTACCTCACCCGCGGGACGGGACTGGTCACGCTCGTGCTGCTCACCGCGAGCGTCGTGCTCGGAGTGCTCCAGGTCCAGCGCTGGGGGTCGCCGCGCTTCATGGTCGTGTCGCTCCACCGCGCCATCTCACTGCTCGTGGTCGTGTTCGTCGTAGTGCATGTACTGACTGCGGTGCTCGACAGCTACGCCCCGATCCGGCTCGTCGACGCCGTGCTCCCGTTCGCCGGCAGCTATCGCCCGATCTGGCTGGGCCTGGGCGCGGTGGCGTTCGACCTGATCCTGGCGCTCACTGTGACGAGCCTGCTGCGCCGGCACCTCGGGCTGGCCGCCTGGCGGGCGGTCCACTGGCTCGCCTATGGCTGCTGGCCGATCGCGCTCGTCCACGGTTGGGGCACTGGCTCCGACACGCGCACGCCGTGGATGCTCGCGGCCACGCTTGCCTGCGCCGCAGCCGTTCTGGGTGCGATTGCCTGGAGGCTGGCGAGCGGCTGGTCGGAGAACGCGCGGGTACGCGGTACGGCGCTCGGGGCGACGGTCGTCGCCGGCGTCGTCATCGGTGCGTGGCTCCCGATCGGCCCGCTCGCCGACGGTTGGGCCCGCCGAGCAGGAACGCCGACGGCGTTGCTGCGACACGCAGCTGCAGCCGGCTCTCCGTTTGAGCGCTCCTTCTCGGCCACCGTTCGGGGCACCCTGCGGCAGCGCACGAGCGCCGACGGGTCCGCCGTCTTGAGCCTCCGGATGCGGCTGATCGACGGGCCACCGGGCGTCCTCCGGGTGCGTATCGAAGGATCCGAGGCAGCCGGGGGCGGCGTGACGATGCAGCGCTCATCGGTCACCCTCGGGCCGCCGTCCGCGCCCGGTCAGCTCGAGGGCGAGATCGACGCACTGCGTGGCACGTCCCTCGAAGCGTTGCTGCGGTCCGCTCGCGGCAACGCCGTCCGTGTGCACGCCGACCTCACGCTCTCCGGTGACAGCGTCGGCGGAGCCGTCTCGGGCGCCCCGATCATGGAGGCAGCGGGATGACCGGCGGAGGCCTCCCGCGCGTCCTCGCATACGCGGGGCCCACGGGCGCGCTGACACTCGCCGAGCACGCGGCCCAGGGCGGATCTCTCGGCGAGGTCACCTGTCGCGGTGAGACGTTGATCGACACCGTCGCGGCCGCCGGACTGCGCGGGCGTGGCGGCGCGGCGTTCCCGACGGCGACCAAGCTCCGCGCTGTGGCCAGGCGGCGCGGACGCCACGCGCTCGTAGTCAACGGCGCGGAGAGCGAGCCGCTCAGCGCAAAGGACCGCACGCTCCTGGAACTGGCGCCGCACCTTGTGATCGATGGCGCGTTGCTGGCTGCGGAAGCGGCCGGCGCCAGAGAGGTGATCCTCGCCGTCAAGGACGCGGCCTGGGAGGCGCAGGCGGCCGTGCATCGTGCGCTCGGCGAGCGCCGCGACGCCGGACGTGTGCGACTGCAGAGCCTGACACCGGCCTACCTCGCCGGTGAGGAATCGGCGCTGCTCCACGGCCTCAACGGCGGCCCCGTGAAACCCACGATCGTCCCGCCCGGCCCTTACGAGCGCGGTCTCCGGGGCCGCCCGACGCTCGTCGCCAACGTCGAGACGCTGGCGCATCTGGCGCTCATCGCCCGGTATGGCGCGGACTGGTTCCGCGAGCTCGGAACGGCCGACCACCCCGGAAGCGCCTTGGTGACGATCGGCGGCGCGGTAGAGCGCCCGGGCGTCTATGAGACCGCGCTCGGCACCCCGATCGCGACCCTGATCGGCGGAGCGGGCGAGCGCCACACGGCGTTGCGAGCCGTGCTCATCGGTGGATACTCCGGCTCCTGGCTCGACGGCGCCGGCCTGACGGCCACCTTTGACAACGCCGCCCTGCGCGCGCATGGCGCAGCAACGGGCGCCGGCATCGTGACGGCGCTCGACGTCGAGGCGTGCCCGGTCGCCGAGGTGGCTCGGATCGTGCGCTGGATGACGGATCAGAACGCAGGCCAGTGCGGTCCGTGTGTACACGGCCTCGGCGCGATCACCGATGCCGTCGTGTCACTCGCCGCGGGCACCGCCGCACCCAATGCCATGACGGTCCTCGACCGCTGGTGCGACCAGGTCGAGGGCCGCGGCGCATGCCACCATCCCGACGGCGTCGTTCGTTTCCTGCGCAGCGCGCTCATCGTCTTCGCGGCCGAGTTCAACGATCACCGGCGCCACGGGCCCTGCAGCAGTTGCTACCGGCCGTCGCTCCTCGCCGGTCCGGCCCCCCGAACCACGATGGCGGCATGAAGGCGCGCCTGACGGTCGATCCCATCGCGTGCACCGGCCACGGCGCGTGCGCCGAGCTGCTCCCCGAATGGATCGAGCTCGACGACTGGGGCTACCCGATGCTCCACGACGATCTGGTCCCCGCCGACCTGCTCCCCCACGCGCGCCGTGCCGTGGCGTCCTGCCCGACGCTCGCCCTCCGGCTGGCCGCCGTACGGGAGTCAGCGTGACGTCGCGGATCGTCGCGAGCGTGGGAACTGCAGGCAACGACCTCCTGACCTGCGCGACCGCCGCCGTGCTCACCGCGCTGCTCATCGCCGAGGGCGTGACGATCCTCTGGCTCGGCGGCCTCCGCACAGAGCACATGTTCATCGGCCTCGTGCTCATCCCGCCCGTCGCGCTGAAGCTCGGGAGCACGGGCTACCGGTTCGTGCGGTACTACACCCGCGCACCGGCCTACGTCGCGAAAGGACCGCCCTACCTTCCCTTGCGCGTCCTCGCGCCGGTCCTCGCGTGCGCGACCGTGCTCGTCTTCGGATCCGGCGTCGCCCTGCTGGTGATCGGTCACCGCAGCGACGTCGTGCTCGAGCTGCACAAGGTCGCGTTCATCGTGTGGGGCGCTTGCTTCGCCGCGCACTTCCTCTGGTACTTGCCGCACGTCTGGCGCGTCCTCAGCACGAGTTGGCGCGACACATCCGGTCGGACGCCGCCGGGGGCGTGGCTGCGCGGTCTATTGCTGAGCGCGTCACTCGGCGGCGGCCTCGCGCTCGCGATCGCCCTCCTCTCCCTCATCGAGAGCTGGCACGGCCGCCACGGCGCGTAGGAGACTGTGAGTCACGATGCGCGTGCTCATCATCGACGACGACCGCGCGCTCCGAGATGCGTTGCGCCGTGCGCTCTCGCTGGCCGGGTACGAGATCGACACCGCCGCCGGCGGCGAAGCCGGCCTGGCACAAATCGCCGAGGAACGACCCGACGCAGTCGTACTCGACATCGGGCTGGGCGGCATGGACGGGCTGGAGGCGTGCCGGCTGCTACGAGCCGGCGGCGACCGCGTCCCGGTGCTGATGCTCACCGCGCGCGACAGTGTCGACGACCGAATCGACGGACTCGACGCCGGAGCAGACGACTACCTGGTCAAGCCGTTCGATGTCGGTGAGCTGAAGGCGCGGCTGCGAGCGCTGATGCGCCGCGCCGTCGACGTCGACATCCCGGCCGGGGGCCTGACGTTCGAGGGGCTCCGACTCGACCCGGGTCGCCACGGCGTGGCCGTCGGCGACGACTTCGCTGAACTGACCAGGACCGAGTACCAGCTGCTGGAGCTCCTCATGCGCAACCCTCGGCAGGTGCTCACCCACGACGTGATCTACGACCGCGTCTGGGGATACGACTTCGGACCGGCATCCAACGCGCTGCGCGTCTATGTCGGCTACCTGCGACGGAAGCTCGAGCACGTCGGTGCGCCGTCGGTGATCCGGACCGTCCGCGGCGTCGGGTACGTCCTGGGCGAGCCATGACGCTGCGGCACCGCATCGCTGCGGCCGCCGGGCTTGCCGTCGCTGTCACCGTCCTCGTCGCCGCGACCGCCACCTTCTTCGCTGTCAGTACTCGGCTGCATCAACAGATCGACGATGTCCTCCGCTCGCGTGCCCACGAGCTCGCCAGCGGAGCCGACCCCGACCACGACCACGAGGCAAGCGGCGTCTGCGCAGAACGCAACGACTCGTTCCGGCCGCCGCCGAGCGACCGCGACGACGCTCGCTTCGGCGGGGCCGAGGGCTATCAACAGGTCGTCTGCCCCGACGGCACGGTCTTCCGGCCCGCGGGCGCGACAGCAGACCTCCCTGCATCGCCCCAAGACATCGCGACAGCCCGCTCCGGATCGGGCCAGCGGCTTGTCAGCACGACGGTCGCCGGCATCCATCTGCGCGTGCTCACGAAGGCGCTCGGGCCTGGGCAGGGTGCGGTGCAGGTCGCGCGACCGCTCACCGAGGTTGATCATTCACTGCGCAACATCCTCATCGTGCTCGCCGTGGTCTCGGCGGCCGGGATCGCCCTGGCCGCCGGCCTGGGGGCCCTTGTCGCCCGCGCGGCGCTCGCGCCGGTCGAGCGTTTCACCCGCCGGACCGAGGAAATCGCCGTCAACCCCGGAGCCGTCGAGCGGATCGCGGTGATCGGCGATGACGAGCTCGCGCGGCTGGCGACGAGCTTCAACGCGACGCTTGACGCTCTCGAGGAATCGGTCGAGGCGCAGCGTCACCTCGTCGCCGACGCCAGCCATGAACTGCGTACGCCGATCGCCAGCCTCCGGGCAAACATCCAGACGATCGAGGACTTGGACCGGCTCCCGGAGGACGAGCGCGCGGCGCTACGCGCCGACATCATCGCCGAGCTCGACGAGCTGACCGAGCTCGTCGCCGACGTCGTCGAGCTGGCGCGGGGGACCAAGCCCGACCAGATCCTGGACGACGTCCGCGTCGATCGCATCGTGGCCTCGCTGGTCCAACGCGCCGAGGGCCGCGGCGGCGTCGACGTGTCGTTTCGCGTCGATGTGGAGCCGACGGTCGTGCGCGGGGAACCAGACCGTGTGAACCGTGCCATCTCCAACCTGCTCGACAACGCGATCAAGTGGAGCCCAGCCGGGGGCGTCGTCGAGTTGACGCTCCGCGACGGCACCCTCACGGTCCGCGACCAAGGTCCCGGATTCGGCACCGCCGACCTTCCGCACGTCTTCGAGCGCTTCTACCGCGCCAACGATGCCCGTGGTTTGCCCGGCTCGGGGCTCGGTCTCGCAATCGTTCGCCAAGCTGCCGAGGCGCACGGCGGCGCGGTTGACGCGTCGAACGCGCAGGGAGGCGGCGCACAGATTCGCGTCCGCTTCGGCGCTTAGGCAGAACGGCTCCGGGTGACCGAAGCGCTCTCCGCCGCTCAACCGGCGACGGTCTCCCACTCCGCGTAGAGCGCCTCGAGCGCCTTCTTCGCCTGGTTGTGGCGGGCGGTGGACTTGGCCGCGCTGCGCGGGTCGTTCCAGGCGGAAGGGTCGGCGAGCTCCTGCTCGAGCGCGCGCAGGTCGGCCTCGGCGGCCTCGATCTCCTTCTCCAGCTCGCCGGCGCGGCGCTGCTGGTTCTTCGACGGGCCCGTCCGCTCCTTCGGCGGAGGCGGGCTTGGCCGGCTTCGCGCGCTTGGCGGTCCGCTCCGCCTCGGCGCGCTCCTCGCGCACGCGCAGGTACTCGGGCCAGCCGCCGACGTAGGAGTGCAGGGTCTGGTCCTCGACCGCGATCGTGCGCGTGCCGACCGCGTCGAGCAGCGCGCGGTCGTGGGAGACCAGCAGCAGCGAGCCGGGGAACGCCTGCAGCGCGGCCTCCAGCGCCTCGCGGCTCTCGAGGTCGAGGTGGTTGGTCGGCTCGTCGAGGATCAGCACGTTGGCGCCGGAGTGGACGAGGATCGCCAGCGACAGCCGCCGCCGCTCGCCGCCGGACAGGCCGTCGAGCGGCTTCTCGGCCTCCTCGCCGCTGAACAGGAACTGGCCGAGCAGCGAGCGTGCGCCGTTGGGCTTGAGGCCGGTGGCGCGCTGGGTCGCCTCGAGCACGGTGCGGGCGCCGGGCGCGCCGAGCTCCTCGGCGTGCTGGGAGAGCAGCCCGAGCTTGACGTTGTGGCCGCGGCGCAGCTTGCCGGCGTCGAGCTCGCGCTGGCCGGCCAGCGCCTTGATCAGCGTCGTCTTGCCGCTGCCGTTCGGTGCCGACCAGCGACACGTGCTCGCCGCGCTCGAGCCACAGCTCGAAGTCGTCCAGCAGCGTGCGGTCGCCGACCTTCAGCTCGCCGTCCTCGACCTCGAAGACGACGCGGCCGGAGCGCTCCGGCGGCTTGAACGCGAAGCCGAGCGCCTTGCCGTCGCGCGGGTCGCGCGTCGATGCGCTCGATCTTCTCCAGCTTCTTCACGCGCGACTGCGCCTGGCGCGCGCGGGTGCCGGCGCGGAAGCGGTCGACGAAGCGCTCGAGCCGGGCGATCTCCGCCTCCTGCCTCTCGATCGCGCGGCCGAGCGCAAGCTCGCGCGCCGCCTTCTCCTTGCGCCACGCGTGCCAGGTGCCCTTGAAGAAGCGCGCCGCGGCCGGCCTCGAGCTCGAGCACCGCGGTGCCGACCGCCTCCAGGAACCAGCGGTCGTGGGCGACGAGCACGACGGCCGCGTCGAGGTTCTGCAGATGGCTCTCGAGCCACTCGAGCGACTCGATGTCGAGGTGGTTGGTCGGCTCGTCGAGCAGCAGCAGGTCGGGATCGCCGGCCAGCGCGCGGGCGAGCGACGCGCGCGTGAGCTCGCCGCCGGAGAACGTCTCGAGGCTGCGGTCGAGGTGCTCGTCGCGGAAGCCGAGGCCGTGCAGCGTGGCGTTGACCGACTCGCGCCAGTTGTAGCCGCCGGCGTGCTCGAGCCGGGCCTGCGCGCGGGCGTACGCGTCGAGCGTCGCGCCGTCGGTGGCGCCGTCGGCCATCGCCTGCTCCAGCTCGGCGAGGCGCTCCTCGAGCGCGAGCAGGTCCTTGGCGCCCGAGAGCACGTAGTCGCGCAGGCTGAGGTCGCGCTCGCGCGGCGGGCGCTGGTCGTGCAGCGCGATGCGGACGTCCTTGGCGAAGCACAGCTCGCCGCCGTCGACCGACGTCTCGCCCGCCAGCATCCGCAGCAGCGTGGTCTTGCCCGAGCCGTTGCGGCCGGACAGCGTCATCCGGTCGCGCCGCTCGAGCTGGAACGAGACGCCCCGCAGCAGCGGCTCTCCCGCCATGTCTTTGGCGAGGTCGGAGGCGATGAGGACGGCCATCGGTCGATCGAGGGTATCCTCCGAGACGTGCTGCGGATTGCTCTGCTGACCGTCGTCGCGTTCGCCCTTATGGCGCCGGTGGCGCTCGCCGGTTCCCACGACGGCGGCGAGGGCCTGTACGGCGAGACCGACGACAAGGTCGTGACCTACGCCGGCTTCGTGCTGATCGTCGGCTTCCCGATCCTGATCCTGATCCTCACGCTGATCCAGTCCTCGCTGGAGCGCCGCAAGGACCGTCGCCTCGCGGCGGCGAAGGCGCGCAAGGCGCGCGCCGATCTGCGCGGCGGCTGGTAGCCGCATCTTCACACCGCCCGGGGCGCCGCTCGCGAGTCTGGTCTCAGCGGCCCCGGCGCTCCCCGCCCGGGGCCGTTGCGCTTGACTGCCCACATGGTCTCGTTTGAACGGGTGGGCTCCGCCGCCGTCGTCACGATCGACCGGCCGGAGCGCCGCAACGCCGTCGACGGCCCGACAGCGGCCGCGCTGCTCGAGGCCTATGAGCGCTTCGCCGCCGACGACGACGCCCGCGTGATGGTGTTGACCGGCGCCGGCGATCAGGCGTTCTGCGCCGGCGCCGACCTGAAGGCGCTGGAGACGCTCGACCCCGACGCCCCGGCCGGCCCGCTGGGCTTCACCCGCCTGACGCCGGTCAAGCCCGCGATCGCGGCGATCGGCGGCTGGTGCGTCGCCGGCGGGCTCGAGCTCGCGCTGTGGTGCGACCTGCGGATCGCCGACGCGACATCGCAGTTCGGCTGCCTGGAACGGCGTTGGGGCGTCCCGCTGATCGACGGCGGCACGCAGCGCCTGCCGCGCGTGGTCGGGCTCGGCCGCGCGCTCGACCTCGTCCTCACCGGTCGCACCGTCGCCGCCGCCGAAGCGCTCCAGATCGGCCTGGTCAACGAGGTCGTGGCGGCCGGCGAGCACCGCGCGCGGGCGCTCGAGCTGGCCGAGGCGATCGCCGCGTTCCCGCAGGAGACGATGCTGTCCGACCGCGAGGCGACGCACGCCGCGCTCGGCCTGGAGTTCGGCGAGGGACTCGCGCTGGAGGCTCGGCTCGGGCGCGAGCGCATCACCGTAGCCCTCGAGGGCGCACGCCGGTTTAGGGTTCGGCCATGACTTACTTCGTCACCGGCGCCACGGGGTTCATCGGCCGCCACCTCGTCGAGCTCCTGCTCGAGCGTGAGGGCGACATCTACGTACTCACTCGCGAGGGTTCGACGGAGAAGCTCGAGCGGCTCAAGCAGCAGTGCCGGCGGGTCCGATCGGATCAAGCCGGTGACCGGCGATCTGTCGCAGCCGCAGCTCGGGCTCGACGACGCGGCCAAGGAGCAGCTCGCCGGGAGTCGACCACTTCTTCCACCTCGCCGCGATCTACGACATCACCGCCGACGAGACGCAGAACGCGCTGGCCAACGTCGGCGGCACGCAGAACGCCGTCGACCTCGCGAACGCGCTCGGCGCGCAGCGCTTCCACCACATGTCCTCGATCGCGGTCGCCGGCAGCTACGACGGCTGGTTCACCGAGGACGACTTCGCCGAGGGGCAGGAGTTCCCGAGCCCGTACCACCGGACCAAGTACGAGTCCGAGAAGCTGGTGCGCGAGCGCGTCGAGGTGCCGTGGCGCGTGTACCGCCCGTCGCTGGTCGTCGGCAACTCCAAGACCGGCGAGATGGACAAGATCGACGGGCCGTACTACTTCTTCAAGGCGATCCAGAAGCTCCGGCACGCGCTGCCGCAGTGGTTCCCGCTGATCTCGGTCGAATTCGGCCGGACCAACCTCGTGCCGGTCGACTACGTCGCCGCGGCAGTCGACCACATCGCCCACCAGGACGGGCTCGACGGCCAGGCGTTCCACATCGTCGACCCCAAGCCGCCGCGCTCCGGCGACGTGCTGAACACGTTCGCCAACTCCGCGCACGCCCCCCACGCGGTGATGCGGGTCGACAAGCGGATGACCGACATGCTCCCGAAGGGCGTGCTGTCGTACGCGATGAAGATCCCGGCGCTGCAGGGGATCAAGCGCAGCTTCCTGGCCGACCTCGGCATCCCGGAGGAGGCGCTCTCCAACGCGGAGATGCGCACGCGCTTCGACGCCCGCGACACCGCCCGGGCGCTCGAGGGCTCGGGGATCGAGCTGCCGAAGCTCGACACCTACTCGGACAAGCTGTGGGACTACTGGGAGCGCGAGCTCGACCCGGACCTGTACAAGGACCGCTCGTTCGAGGGCGCCGTCAACGGCAAGACCGTGCTGATCACCGGCGCGTCGAGCGGCATCGGCCGCGCCGCCGCGCTCAAGGTCGCGGCCGCCGGCGGGATCCCGCTGCTGGTCGCGCGCACGCGCGAGAAGCTCGAGGAGGTCAAGACCGAGATCGAGGCCGAGGGCGGGACCGCCTACGTGCACCCGTGCGACCTGTCCGACTACGACGCCATCGAGCGGCTCGTCGAGGAGGTCCGCTCCGCGCACCCCGCTGTCGACGTCCTCGTCAACAACGCCGGCCGCTCGATCCGGCGCTCGGTCGCGCTCTCGTACGACCGCTTCCACGACTTCGAGCGCACGGTCGGGCTCAACTACCTGAGCCCGGTCAAGCTGATGCTCGGGCTGCTCCCGCACATGCAGGAGCGCCACTCCGGCCACATCGTCAACGTCTCCTCGATCGGCGTGCAGACGAACCCGCCGCGGTTCTCGGCCTACGTCGCGTCGAAGTCGGCGCTGGACGCGTGGACGCGCGTCGTGAGCTCGGAGATGATCGGCGACGGCGTCACGTTCACGACGATCCACATGCCGCTCGTGCGCACGCCGATGATCGCGCCGACGAAGATCTACGACTCGTTCCCGACGATCTCGCCCGACGAGGCCGCCGACCTGATCTGCGAGGCGATCCGCGCGAAGCCGAAGCAGATCAACACGCGGCTGGGGACGTTCGGCGAGGTCGCCTACGCGCTGGCGCCGAAGGCCGTCGACCAGATCCTGCACATGGCGTACAAGGTGTTCCCGGAGTCCGCCGCCGCGAAGGGCCAGAAGGACCCGGCCGAGAAGGCGTCAGGCGAGGCGACCGCGCTCGCGTACCTCATGCGCGGGGTCCACTGGTGACCTAGAGGCCGGTCAGCGGGTTGACGGCGGCGCCGCGCAGGCGCAGCTCGAAGTGCAGGTGCGGGCCGGTCGAGTGGCCGGTCGAGCCGACTCGCCCGATCCGGTTGCCGGCGACCACGCACTCGCCGGGGTTGACGCTGATGCGGGACAGGTGCGCGTACCAGCTCGTCATGCCGTTGCGGTGCTGGATGACGATGAGGTTGCCGTAGCCGCCCGCGTCGTAGCCGGCGGAGGCGACGCAGCCGCGGCCGGCGGCGAGAACCGGCGTGCCGCGCGCGGCCGGGAAGTCGATCCCGGTGTGCATCGTGCTGCCGCGCGGGCCGAAGCCGTCGCCGGCGGGCACGCCGATCGGCATCGCGAAGTTGAGGATCGAGCGCGGCGGGGACCGGCGGAGCGCAGCGAACGTGGCCGGGCCGGCGAGGCCGTCGGCGCCGAGACCGGCCCAGGCCTGGAAGCGCTGGAGGGCGGCCTCGCCGCGCGGGCCCAGCTGCCCGTCGAACACGCCGGACGGGAAGCCGTGGGTGGCGAGCAGCCACTGCAGCGCGGCGACGTCCCACCCCTTGGCGCCGGCGCCGATCGTGCGCGAGCCGAACCTGTGGCGGCCGTGCCAGCCGAGCGCGCGCCGCGTGCGCGGGCCGACAATGCCGTCCACGGCGAGCCCCTTCCTCGCCTGCAGCCGGCGCACCGCGTCCCTCGTCGCCGGCCCCCCGATACCGTCGATCGAGGCCGCGTATCCGGCCTTTGCGCGCAGGGCGACCTGGAGAGCCGCGGTATTCGAGCTCCTCGCGTGCGCGACGGGCGCAACAACCGACGCCACCGCCATCACGGTGGTCACCACACCTGACGCGGCCCACCAGCCTGGTCGCCGGGCCACGGGTCCACCGTAGATAGACGCGCAAAGACGCTGTGCGTCTGGGCGCGATCTTTCAGCTCGACGGGCTCGGTCAGGGTGCCAGCAGCACGCCGAATTGCTCGCACGCGAGCCTCACGAGGGCCAAGCCTTGGCCGTCGTCGAGCGGGTACGGACCTTCGACCAGCTCCAGCCGTGCTGACTCGACGCGGGTGCCCCAGAGGATCATGGCCTCCCCGTGATCCGACTGGCGCGACGTCCACACGATCCCGTGGGCCTCCGGTTGGCCGTCGTAGAGCGATTGCGCGATCTTCATCGTGTCCGGGTACGCCGATGGACCGGTGTCGATCACCTGCGCGCGCGTCAGGCCGAGCTTCCGCAAGCCCGGACCGTTGAGCTGGCAGAGCGAGATGTCGTCGGGGTAGGCGAGCTTCGCGATTCTCAGACCTCGTAGGCGCACCGCGGGCAGGACGCGGTCGCCGGACACGTCGGCTTCGCGCAGCACAGTCTCGGCGAGCGCGACCATCCCGTCCTTGCCGCCGTAGCCCGTGGGCACGACCGCACCGCTCCTCTCGTACACCGGACGGAAGCGCATCGCATCCGGTGACGCGGTGAAGGCGGTCGGGCCGCCATGGCCGGCGTTGTACACGCGAACGAGCGGCCGGCCGGCCGCCCAGGGGATGAGATTGGCGTCCCGCGCGTCGCGGATGAGGATCACAGGGGCAACGGCTGGGCCAGCCGCTGGGCCGCGTCCAGCAGCCGCTCCTGATCCTTGGTACCGATCAGCTCAGCGGGCCTGGCCTCGCCGGGCAGGAACGCGTTGTTGGCGAACCACCACAGGCCGACGCTCCATGGCGACATGTCTTCATGCGGAAGCGCATCGAGCACGGTCGCGACGATCGGGTACGCGTGTCCGTCGCTGTCGAACTGGAACGCCGGGAAGACGCTGCGGGCGCCGAGCGGCACGCCGAAGATGCGACCTTCCCGCATCCAGCGGGCCGCGAGCGCGTACCGATTGCGGGCCTTGGAGCCGTGCATGTCCGCGAGCTCCTCAGCCGTGAAGTAGCCAAACCGAGAGAGCATGTCGCGCCGCAGCTGGGCGCTCCGCCTCGCTTGCAGCAGCTCGACGGGCTGAGGAATCTCGGCCGGCATCAGCGACGCGATCAGCTCGTCCATCCGCTCACGGTCCTCGCGGACCGTGGGCACCGGCGCGATCAGCAGCTCGTTGCTGACCGCATCGGCATCATCGAGCGCGCGCACCAGCTCATCGGCCTGAGTGTCGGCGGGCGCTTGCTCGAGCGCTTCGCGCAGTGCGTTCAGCGAGACCCTGAGCACCAGGAATCCCTCGCTGCCGTGGCGGCCGCCGCGGCGCGGCTGAGCGTCGAACAGGTCGGCCACGACCCCACGGGAAGTAAGCAACGTGTGCTTTTCGCGTTCGCTCACGTTACTCACTCTAGAGGACGGCGAGGCTCACCCCAAGCCGTGCCGACACACGGCCCGCGAGGCGGCGCTCAGTGCCCGGCGGCGCGGCGGCGGCGGTAGTAGGCGCCCGCCTTGACGCGGCCGCCGCACACCCGCATCGAGCACCAGGTGGCGCTCGCGTTGGTCGAGCGGTCGTAGAACGCCCAGCCGCACACGTCGCGCGGGCACGCCTTCAGGCGCTGCCACCTGCCGTCGAGCATGGCGGCGAACGCCGCGGCGAGGATCCGGCCGAGCGCGCCGTCGACCCCGCCCGCGGTCGGCACCAGCGCGGCGCCGTCGGGTGGGAACGCGGCCTGGAGCCCGGCGCGGCGGCCGGCCTGCTCGAGCACCTCCTGCGCGGCCGGATCGGGCAGCGCGCCGTTGTTGGCGAGCAGCAGCGAGCGGAGCGCCTCGCGCAGCGCGCGTGCCCGCTCGAGATCGCCGGGGCGCACGTGCGCGGGGAGCAGGCGCCGCTGCAGCCACTCCTCCAGGCCGGCTGCGTCGTCGAGCAGGTCCGGCCCGTGCTCGCGGTCGACCGTGTTGACGAACGCCTGGACGACGGCGAGCGAGCCGGGAGCGGGCGCGCGGTCGCCCGGATGCACCAGCCCGGACAGCAGGGCTTCACGTTCCACGAGCGGAGCGTACCGGCCGCCCGGTCCCGCGCGGAACCGGGAATACGCGGCCGCCCCGGGGCGTCCAGCAGGACAAGGGGATATGAACGAGCCGCACACACATCTTCCGCCCGGGGTCGAGGCGGGGCGGTTGTCCGGGGTCCAGACGCCGCTGTCGCCCGAGGTCGAGGCGGACCTCGTCGCCCTGGCCGACGGGAACCTGTCACCCGTGCGCCGTCTCGAGGTCGAGGCGCGCGTGGCCGCCGAGCCGGCGCTCGCCGCCGCGCTCGAGCAGCAGCGCGCGGCGCTCTCCCTGCTCGCCGAGCTGACCCAGCCGGCGCCGCTCGCCATCCGCCGCCGCGTGTGCGAGCTGCGCTCCCGGCGCCGCCAGATCCGGCTGCGCCGCTGGCTCCCCGTCGGCCTGGTCGCGACCGCGACCGCCACCGCCGCGCTCATGCTCCTGCTCGGCGGCGGCGCGCCCGCGGTCGACGACGTCGTGGCCGTCGCGCTACGCCCCGCCACCGCGCAGCCGGCGGGCGCCGAGCAGCTCGAGGGCCTGCGGTTCCCGCGGCCCGACCTCTGGCGGGCGGTCGGCGTGCGCGGTGACACCGTCGACGGCCGCAGCACGCGCACCGTGTTCTACGAGCGCGCGGGCCGGCGCATCGCCTACACGATCGTGGCCGGGCCGCCGCTCGCCGACGGCGTTCGGCACCTGCGCACCGGCGACGGCCGCGCCGCCCTCCAATGGGTGCGCGACGGCCACACGTGCGTGATCTCCGGCGCCGTCGATCCAGCGCTGCTGGACCACGTGAGCCGCTGGCGCTAGGGGAACGCCGGCCCAGGGGGCCGGGTTCCCTTGCGGGTATTCGCCCAGGGGGCGAAACCCGCTGGCGCTCGGCGACGCGCCGGCCCAGAGGGCCGGGTTCCCTTGCGGGCATTCGCCCAGGAGGCGAAACCCGCTAGGCGACGCGCAGGCGCCGCCGCGGCCGCCGCCGCGCAGCGCGCGCACGACCGACTGGACCAGCGCCTCGGACTCGTCGCGGCGGCCGTCGGTGACCGCGCCGACGATCCCGCGCTTGCGCGCGATCAGCTCGATCATCGTCTCGTCGATCGTCTCGGCGGCCAGCAGGTACCAGGCGGTCACGGCGTCGTGCTGGCCGATGCGGTGGCAGCGGTCCTCGGCCTGGTCGTGCATCGCGGGCGTCCACTCGAGGTCGAGGAACGCGACGTTCGACGCGCGCGTGAGCGTGATGCCCTGGCCGCCGACGCGGGTCGAGGCGATCATCAGCTGCGGCCCGTCGGGCTCCTGGAACGCGCGGACCGCGGCCTCGCGCTGCTCGACGGAGTCGGAGCCGACGAGGTGCAGCGCCTCCGGGAACCGCTTCAGCGCCAGTCCTGCACCTCGCGGTTGCCGCAGAACACCACCAGCGGCTCGTCGGACGCCAGGAAGTCGTCGATCCAGGCGAGCGCCGCGCCCGAGCTTGCCGCGCGCGGCCAGCCGCTTGAGCACGTTGAGCTGCGCGAGCCGCTCGGCGCGCAGCGCGGCCGCGACCTTGGCCTCGAGCTCGCCGAGGTCGAGCGGCTGCTCGCGCAGCCACGCGACGACGTCCTTCTCCGCCAGCCGGTACTCGCGCTCGTTCTCGAGCGCCACCGGCACGACGACGTGGCGCTTGGCCGGGCAGCTGCGGCAGCACGTCGGCCTTCAGGCGGCGCACGAAGCAGCTGCGCCGCAGGTGCCAGTGGATGCGCTCCTCGGCGCCGACGCCCTGGAAGCGGCGGGCGAAGCGGGCGCCGCAGCCGAACTCCTCGAGCCGGCCGATCACGCGCAGCTGGGCGATCAGCTCCTCGGGGTGGTTCATCACCGGCGTGCCGGTCAGCGCCATCCGCAGCGCGTCGGGCTGCAGCGCCTCGGCCAGCTTGCGAACGGCCTGCGTCCGCTTGGCGCGCGGGTTCTTGACGTAGTGCGACTCGTCGAGCACGAGCGCGTGCGGCCGGCGCAGCGCCAGCCGCTCGCGGTGCGCGTGGACGATCTCGTAGTTGATGACGGTGATGTCGGCGGCGTCGGCGACCGAGCCGGTGCCGGACACGACCGTCACCGAGCGATGCGGCAGCCAGTGCTCGATCTCGCGCCGCCAGTTGAGCTTCAGCGAAGCCGGGCAGACCACGACCGCCGGGTAGGCGTCGTCGGCCTCCAGCGTCGCGAGCGCCTGCACGGTCTTGCCGAGCCCCTGCTCGTCGGCGAGGAACAGCCGGCGCGCCTCGAGCGCGTACGCGACGCCGGCGCGCTGGAACGGCCGGAGCTCGCCGCCCAGCCGCTCCTCGATGTCCAGCACGGGCGCGTTGTGGGCGCGCGAGCGCTGGACGCCGTCGATCGCCTCGTCGTGCTCGCGCCGCAGCCGGTCCATGACCTCGCGCGCGTTCGGTGCGAGCTCGACGCCGTACGTGCGCAGGTAGTGCTCGAGCGGCTCCAGCAGGTACGGGTCGACCGGCAGCGAGCGGCCGTGCGCCTCGCAGGCGGGCAGCGCCAGGAAGGCGGGGATCGTCTCCGGGTCCCAGTTGACGTCGAGCATGAAGCGCGGCTCGCCGACGCTCTCGACCAAGGCCAGCGTGGCCGGGGCGGGCTCCTGGCCGACCTGCAGGCGGCTCGCGCAGCGCAGCGCGCGGGGATCGAGCCGGGCGCCGGACATCTCCAGCAGCTCCTCGGCGACCTCGCGGCTGAACGGCAGCCAGTCGCGCCCGTTGCCGTCGACGGCCAGCGCGGCCAGCGACTCCGGCAACTCGCCGGAGATCTTGTCGAGCGCGAAATGCCCGGCGCCGTGCACCTTGCCCGCGCTCACCCGCCCGACCCAGCCGCGCACGGCGCGCGCCAGCCAGGCCTCGACCTCGGGCGACACCGACAGCGAAGCGTGCCGCTCGAGGACGCCCTTCACGTACGGCGCCGTGGCGTCGGCGCGCGGGGCCCACCACTCCTTCGCCTCCCAGTCGAACCGGCGACCGGGGATCGAGCGCACCGCGTCGACGATGTCGGCCCGGTACGGGAACGCGAACACCACGGACTCCTGCCCGTGGTGGTTGAGCCGCAGCTCGACGTTGTGGACCGGGTCGGCGGCGCGCATGCGAACGCATCACGGTAGCCGCCCCCGCGGAATGAAAGCCGGTGCGACGGCGTCATCGGTGGCATGACCCGAAAGAGCATCCTCGCCGCGGCGACCGCCGCGGCCGCGCTCGTCGCCTTCCCGGCGGCGGCCAGTGCCGCGACCACCACCGTGAACGCCGCCAACAGCTCGATCACCGTGGCCGGTGACGCCACCGCCGAGAACATCGTGATCGCCGACAACGGCGCGTTCATCACGGTGGACGGCGCGGCGACGACGGCTCCCGCCGACAACTCGTTCAACCTCACGGTCAATGCCGGCGACGGCAACGACACGGTGTCGGTCAACACGACCGCGCTCGCCTCGGTGACGGTGAACGGCGACGCCGGCGCCGACACGCTCAACGGCTCGCCCGAGAACGACATCCTCAACGGCGGCGCCGACAACGACACGCTCAACGGCGGCGCCGGCAACGACCGCCTGACCGGCAACACCCAGACCGACACGTTCAACGGCGACGCCGGCAACGACGTCATGGTGTGGAACAACGGCGACGGCAACGACGTCATGAACGGCGGCGCCGGGGGCGGCGACGACGCCGAGCTCAACGGCGGCAACAACAGCGAGCAGTTCGCCGCGAGCCCGCTCGCCAACGGCCGCGTGAAGTTCGAGCGCATCGCGCCCGCCCCGATCAACCTCGACGTCAGCCCCGACACCGAGCGGCTCGTGCTCAACGCCGCGGCCGGCGACGACTCGATCACCTCCGATCCCGCGGTGACCACCGCGATGCTGCTCAACGGCGGCGTCGGCGCCGACAACCTCGTCGGCGGCAGCGGGCCCGACTTCCTCAACGGCGGCGACGACAACGACGCACTGCGCGGCGGCCTCGGCGGCGACCGCATCGTCGGCGACCGCGGCAACGACATCATGGCCGGCAACGACGGCGACGACGTCCTCGTCTGGAACAACGGCGACGGCTCCGACGTCATGGACGGCGCAGAACGGCCTCGACAAGATCGAGGTCAACGGCTCGGCGACCGGCGCCGACGTCTTCGACATCGCGCCGACCGGCGCCCGCTCGCTGTTCCAGCGGACCAACGTCGGCCCGTTCTCGCTCGACATCGCGACGGCCGAGCTGCTCGACGTCCGCGGCCTCGGCGGTGACGACACGTTCGTCGCCAAGCCCGGCACGCCGCTGGCCGTGCTCGCCGACGGCGGCGACGGCAACGACACGCTGACCGGCGCGGCGGAGGCCGACACGTTCTTCGGCGGCCTCGGCAACGACACGCTCACCGGCGCGGACCGGCCCCGACGTGCTCGACGGCCAGGACGGCAACGACAGCCTGCTGGCGCGCGACAACGCCGGCGACCTCGTCCGCGGCGGGCTCGGCACCGATCGCGCGCAGGTCGACCGCGCCGACGTCGTCAGCGACGTCGAGACCGTCGACGCCCCGGCTCCGGCCCCGGCCGCCAAGAACGAGGTGAGCATCGAGACGCGGAACGCGATCGTGCGCCACCAGCGCGGCCGCTACACCACGAAGCTCAAGCTCGCGTGCTCGGCCAGCGGCACGGGCGACTGCGAGGGACGGCTGACGATCCTCACCAAGAAGAGCTACAACCTGTTCGGCATCCGGACGCCGCTCGTGCTCGCGAGCAAGCGCTACGACGTCGCCGCGGGCCGGACCGAGACCCTCACGGTCCGGCTGCCCAAGGGCGTCAAGCTGCTGAGCCGGCACCACAGGCTCGCCGCGGTCGCCCAGACGGCGGACGGCAGCGAGGCGCTGACGCTGAAGTTCAAGAAGTAGCTGCGGCCTCGGCCGCGCGCGCCGCGTGGCCGGCCATCAGCTCACGCTGCACGGAACGGGGCTCGCCGTCGACAGGACGGCGGGCCCACGTGCCGTCTTCCTGCAGGTCCCAGGCGTTCGTGTTGTCGGCGAAGCAGCGGTCGAGCGTGTCGACGAGGTCCCCGCGCAGCGTCTCGTCGAGGAGCGGCGTGAGCAGCTCGACGCGGGTGTCGAGGTTGCGCGGCATCAGGTCCGCCGACCCGATGTAGACCGTGTACTCGCCGTCGCGCTCGAACGCGTAGATGCGCGAGTGCTCGAGGAAGCGGCCGACGATCGAGACCACGCGGATGTTCTCCGACACCCCGGGCACGCCGGGCCGCAGGCAGCAGATCCCGCGCGTGTTGAGCTCGACCTGGACGCCGGCCTGCGACGCGCGGTACAGCGCCTGGATGCAGGCCCGGTCGACGAGCGAGTTCATCTTCATGCGGATCCGCGCGGGCGCGCCTTCGCGGTGCGCGGTGATCGTCCGCTCGATCTCCTCGAGGATCCCGTCGCGCATGTGCGCGGGGGCGACGAGCACGCGCCGGTAGGCGCGCGGGCGGGCGAAGCCGGTGAGGAAGTTGAACATGTCGGCGACGTCGGCGCCGATCTTCTCGTCGCACGTCATCAGGCCGAAGTCGGTGTACAGGCGAGCGGTCTTCGGGTGGTAGTTGCCGGTGCCGACGTGCACGTAGTGGCGCACGCCGTCGCCCTCGCGGCGGATCACCAGCAGGCACTTGGCGTGCGTCTTCAGGGACGGCAGGCCGTAGACCACGTGCACGCCCGCCTCCTCGAGCGAGCGCGCCCACTGGACGTTCGCGCGCTCGTCGAAGCGGGCCTTGATCTCCACCAGGCAGACGGCCTGCTTGCCGCGCTCGGCCGCGCGGATCAGGGCCGGGACGAGCGGCGAGTCGTCGCTCGTCCGGTACACGGTCTGCTTGATCGCGAGCACGTCCGGGTCGGCGACCGCCTGCTCGACGAAGCGCTCGACCGAGGTGGCGAACGAGTCGTACGGGTGGTGGAGCAGGATGTCGCCGCGGCGCATCGCGGCGAGCACGTCGGCCTGGTCGTTGTCGTCGCCCTGCAGGCGCGGCTGGGTGACCGGCGTCCACGGCGGGTCGCGCAGCTCCGAGCAGCCGGGCACGCTGACGATGTCCCACAGGTCCTGCAGGTCGAGCAGGCCGGGGACGTCGAACACGTCGTCGGCGTCCACCTCGAGCGAGCCGGTGATCTGCTCGCGGATCGCCGCGCTCATGCCGGCCCCGACCTCGACGCGCACGACATCGCCGAAGCGGCGCCGGCGCAGCTCGTCCTCGACCGCCTGGAGCAGGTCGTCGGCCTCGTCGGAGACCGTGAAGTCGGCGTCGCGGGTGACGCGGAAGACGTCGTAGTCGACGATCTCCATGCCCGGGAACAGCGTGTCCAGGTGCTTGGCGATCAGGTCCTCGAGCGGGACGAACGTGTAGCCGTCGCCGGTCGGGACGAAGCGCGGCAGCATCTCCTTCGGGACCTTCACGCGCGCGAACGTCTCGACGCCGGTGACCGGGTCGCGCACGAGCACGCCCAGCGACAGCGACAGGTTGGAGATGTACGGGAACGGCCGCCCGAGCCCGACGGCCAGCGGCGTCAGCACCGGGAAGATCTGGCGCCGGAAGCGCTCGTCGAGCGCGCGCCGCTCCGCGGCGTCGACGTCGTCGACGCCGACGATCCGGATGCCGTGCTCGGAGAGCGCCGGCCGCAGCGACAGCTCGAGGCAGCGGCTCTGGCGCTCGATGTGCTCGCGGACGATCCGGCGGCACTCCTCGAGCGTGGCGCGCGGCGTGCGGCCGTCCTGCAGCGGGGTCTCGATGCCGGCCTCGATCTGGTCGTGCAGGCCGGCGACCCGGACCATGAAGAACTCGTCGAGGTTGGAGGAGACGATCGCGCAGAACTTCATGCGCTCCAGCAGCGGGACGCTTTCGTCCTCGGCCAGCTCGAGGACGCGCTCGTTGAACTGCAGCCACGAGAGCTCGCGGTTGAAGTAGAGCGAGTGCGAGGAGAGGTCCGGCGTCTCGGTGGTCTGCGCCGTGGGCTCGGTGCCGGTGTCGGTCACTCAGGAGATTGTGCCCGTTCCGGGACCACGACGGCGGGCCATGTCGATAACGACACCCTCGCGCAGGCCGCCGCGGCCGATCTGCAGCGGACGTCGCAGCCGCTGGGCGGCGGCGTCGAGGATCAGGATGCCCGCCGGGAGCAGGCGGACGCGCTCGGCGTCGAGCGAGTAACGGGCGGCGACGTCGCCGCACGGGCCGCCGCAGAGGATGTCGAGCGCGCGCTTGAGCGAGCGGGGGTCCAGCGCCTCGCCGACCACGGTGCGCAGCGAGGCCGCGCTGCCGCCGACGGCGACGGCGCAGTCCGCGCCCGGGAACGCGCGCGTGGCCAGGACGTCCATCGCGTGGTCGCGGGCGGCGCGGAGCTCCGGGAGCGTCGGCGGGTCGGTCTGCAGGTAGCGTTCGGCCAGCACGCCGGAGCCGACGAGGAACGAGGAGCTCCAGTCGACCCCGCCGGCGATCGTGCCGATCGCGATCTCGGTCGAGCCGCCGCCGACGTCGACCACCGCGACGGTGCCCGGGAGGTCGTCGGCGAGCGTCTCGGTGGCGCCCAGGAAGGCCATCCGCGCCTCCTCGTCCTCGTCGAGGATCTCGACGTCGACCGGCATGCCGGCCAGGAACTCGTCGCGGTTGACGGCCGCCCGGATCGCCGCGGTCGCCACCACGCGCACGCCCTGCGCCCCGCTCTGGCGCGCGCGTTTGACCTGCTCGGCGACGACGCCCGCCACCTCCGCGATCTTCGCGGGCGGGATCTCGGGGACCATCCCGAGGCGCGTGAAGGCGCGCAGCTGCAGCACCTCGGTGAGGCGCCCGTCCTGCACGTCGGCGACGAGCACACGCGTCGTGTTCGTGCCGATGTCGACACAGGCGCAAACCATCGGCTCCTCAAAAGTAATGCCTGCGTCGCCGTCCAGGCGACGCTCTGACGCGGGCCAGGCCCATCCGGGCCCTGGAGACGTCATCATCAGTGCGTGTCCGCAGCCGCTGCGATCGAGGTCGAAGGGCTCCGTAAGGCCTATGACGGCCAGGAAGCCGTCCGGGGGGTCGACTTCAGCGTGTCCCGCGGCGAGGTGTTCGGCCTGCTGGGGCCGAACGGCGCCGGCAAGACGACGACCGTCGAGATCCTCGAGGGCTACCGGACGCGCTCGGCCGGCACCGTGTCGGTGCTCGGACATGACCCCGGCGAGCGGCCGGCGGCGCTGCGGGAGCGGATCGGGATCGTGCTCCAGAGCTGCGGGACGTACCCGCACCTGAGCGTGCGCGAGACCGTGACGCACTGGGCTTCGCTGTACCCCGCGCCGCGCGACGTCGGCGAGGTGATCACGCTCGCCGGGCTCGACGAGGCGGCCGACAAGCGCGCGCGGACGCTGTCCGGGGGCCAGCAGCGGCGGCTCGACCTCGCGCTCGCGCTGGTCGGCGACCCCGAGCTCGTGTTCCTCGACGAGCCGACCACCGGCTTCGATCCGGCCGCGCGCCGGGCGGCCTGGGACACCGTCCGCTCGCTGCGCGACCTCGGCAAGACCGTGCTGCTCACCACGCACTACCTCGACGAGGCGCAGGCGCTCGCCGATCGCGTCGCGATCATCAAGGACGGCGCGATCCTCGCCGAGGGCCCGCCCGGCGAGCTCGTCCCCGGCGCGCCGCGCTATCGCGTCACCTATCGCGGCGGCGCACACGAGACCGACGATCCGACGACGCTGCTGCACGAGCTCACCGAGGCGGCCCTGGCACGCGGCGAGCGGCTCGAGGAGCTGAGCGTCACGCGACCGTCGCTGGAGGACGTCTACCTGGAGCTCACCGAATGAGCGACCACGCGCTCGAGGGCGTCCGGGCGGCTTCGGAGCCGCCGCGCCCGTCGTGGACGGGCTCCGCCTGGCGGCAGTTCCGGCTCGAGCGGCGGATGTTCTGGCGCAACCCGACCGCGGCCTTCTTCGGCTTCCTGCTGCCGCTGCTGCTGCTGGCGATGTTCGGCGCGCTGTTCTCCGACCAGCAGGACCTCAACGTGATCGTGCCGGGCATCGCCGGGATGAGCGTGATGGCCGCGACGTTCGTGTCGCTGGCCTACTACATGGTCTTCCTGCGCGAGCGCGGGATCCTCAAGCGACTGCGCGGCACGCCGCTGTCCTCGTCGGCCTACCTGGCGGGGATCGCCTCCAACGCGATCGCCAACACGGTGCTGCAGGTCGGCGTGGTGATCATCGCGGGGAGGCTCTTCTTCGGCATCCCGTGGCCGGGCAACTGGTTCTCGCTGATCGTGTTCCTGGCGCTCGGCGTCGTGTGCTTCTCATCGCTCGGCGTCGCGTTGTCGCACGCGATCCCCAACTCGGAGTCCGCGCCCGCGTACGTGAACGCCGTCTTCCTCCCGATGATCCTGCTCGCCGGCGTCTTCTACGACGACGAGGACGCGCCGGCGTTCCTGCGCGACATCGCCGAGGTGATGCCGCTCAAGCACCTGATCGACGGGATGTCGGGCGCGATCGTCCACGGCGAGGGGCTGGGCGACCACGTGGTGGCCTTGGTCGCGCTGGCGCTGTGGGCCGCGGTCGGCATCCTGCTCGCGGTCCGGGGGTTCTCGTGGGAGGCCCGGCGGGCCTGATCGACGTCCGGCCGCCGGAGCCGTTACTTACGCCCGACGTCCAGGACCCACATCGCGCCCCGGCCGCACGGCGCGCTGTCGGTCATGCCGATGCCGCCCTGGCGATAGGTGCCCGAGAGCATGATCGAGCGGTGCGGCGGGCTGTTCATCCACATCCGCACCGTCGAGCGCGGCGTGCCGGACGACCCGCAGCCGTAGGCGATGTTCTCGCCCCACGCGTGGCCGTACCAACCGGCGCGGTGCAGGCGAGCGGTGAGATCGGGCCCGCCGGGCCGCTGGTGGTCGAAGTAGTGGTGCTTCTGCATGTCGCGCGCGTGACGCCCCGCCGCCTTCTGCAGGCGCTTGTCCATCTTGAGGGCGCCGACGCCGTGCGCGGCGCGCTTCTTGTTCACGAGGCAGAGCACGGCCGCGCGCAGCTTGCCGGCCGACGCGCTGGCCGCGTTGGCGCCGGCGCCGTGGCAGCCGGACGCGTTCGCTGAGGGCACGGCGCTGAGAGCGAGCACCACTGCCGATGTGAGCGCGGCTACTGAGAGCCGGCCGCGCATGCCTGGCATCGAGGACCTCCCCTGCGGATGGTGACCCTGTCTGTCCGCCGGTGCCCTCTGTTCCCTTCCTGACTTTTGTTTACACGCCCAACATCCGGCGCTTATTTTCCGGTGCGTTGTCCGACGGCGAACGCGGCAGGCGGATTTCCCTCGATTTGCACGGGAATCGCGGCGAGCGCCGACTGCTCCCATTGCGGCCGCGTCATGCCGAAGACGACGACGTCATGCAGCGTGTCGCCGTGGCGGTGCCACGAGCGGAGCACGCCTTCACGGCGGAAGCCGACGCGCTCGAGGGCGATCTGGCTGCGGCCGTTGCGGGTGTTCGCCCACGCGGTCAGCCGGTCGAGCCCGAGCGCGGTGAACGCCACCGCCGCGATCAGCGCCTTCGACTCGGGGTTGGCGCCGGTCCCCCAGTAGTCGCGGCCGAACCACGAGCCGACGGTGGCGTGGCGGTTGCGGGCCGACAGCTCCGACAGGCCGGTGACGCCGATCGGCCCGTGCTCGGGGTGGATGACGAGGAAGTCGAGCAGCTCGCCGCTCTCGCGCTTGGCCTCGAGACCGGCGATGTAGGCCTGCGGCTGGTCGAGGCTCGTGTACGGGCCCCACGAGAACCACTGCGTGACGGCCGGGTCGGAGGCGAGCTCGAGCAGCCGCGGCGCGTCCTCGGGCGTCGCGTACCGCAGCGCGAGCTCCGGGCCGGTGACCAGCACGGCGCCGATGGTATACACGGCTCGGATGCTCGCCCTGCTGTACGACGTCCACGGCAACCTCCCCGCGCTCGACGCGGTGCTCGCCGACGCGGCCGACGCCGGCGCCACCCGTTACGTGCTGGGCGGCGACTACGCCCTGTTCGGCGCCTGGCCGGCCGAGACCGTCGCGCGGCTGCGCGAGCTCGACAACGCGCTGTGGATCCGCGGCAACGGCGAGCGCTGGGCGCACGAGGTCGAAGCCGCACCGGACAATCCCGTGGTGCGCGGCGCGATCGCGGCGGTGCGGGCGGCGCTCGGCGCCGAGCTCGTGGTCGCGATGCACGAGATCGCCGCCCTGGCCGAGGACCGCGGCGCGCTGATCTGCCACGGCTCGCCGCCCAGCGACGTCCGCTCGTTCCTGCCCGAGCCCGCCGACGACGAGGCGGAGCTGCTCGAGGGCGTGCAGCACGCGCGCGTGGTCTTCGGGCACACCCACCTGCCGTTCCGGCGCATCTCGGACGTCCGCGGGATCGAGCTGGTCAACCCCGGCTCGGTCGGGATGCCCTTCGACGGCGACACCCGCGCCGCCTACGCGCTGATCCACCCCGACCACACGGTCGAGCACCGGCGGGTCGACTACGACAGCGCCGCCACGATCGCGCGGCTGCACGAGATCGGCGAGCCGTGGACCGACGTGGTCGCACGGCGCGTCGAGCAGGCGCGGATCGACGTCTGAGCCTTACACCGCGTCGCGCTGGAGGACGAGCTTCGTCGTCCGTGCCGCGTACGCGGCGGGCGCGTCCTCCCAGGGCGCGGTGAGCGTCGTCACCCGTTCCGCGGGAAAGCCGGTGCGCGCGACGAAGGCGAGCACGTCGGGGAGCATGGCTCGCGCGTGCGAGACCCCGACGCGGAGCGTTCCGTCGGTGGCGTACATGTGCATCAGCGGCACGCGGGTTCCCGTGCCGAGGTAGTAGCCGACGGCCGTGCAGACGCCGCCTCGCGCCAGCGATCGGATCGCGCGGCGCAGGCCGGCGGCGCGAGATGACGCCTCGACGACGACGTCGTAGCGGAGCGTCGTGCGGCGTGCCCGGGCGGGGAACACGTGCGCGCCGAACGCCTCGGCGATCCCGCGGCGCACGGGGTCGTCGTCGACGTAGTGCACGACGGCCGCGCCGTGCGCGACCGCCAGGCCGGCGGCATAAAGGCCGATGCTCTGCGCTCCGCCCCCGATGATCAGGACCGAGCCGCCGGGGCGGTCGCGCAACGGCCCGGCGACGCTGCGCCACGCGTCGGCGAGGTTGTCGCCGGCGGCCGCGACACGCAGCGGCGGGACATCGGCCGGCACCGCCACGAGCATGTGGTCGGCGAACGGGACGCGGACCGCGTCGGCCACCATGCCTCCCCACGGACCGCACGCCGGCCCGAAGCCGTACGCGGCCAGCGTGCCGCTCGTCGTCGTGGCGCACTTGGACGTCAGGCCGCGCCGGCAGGGCTCGCAGGTGCCGCAGGAGACCGCCCACGGCACCACGACCGTCTGACCGACACGGACGCGCTCCACGTCGCTCCCGACCGCGAGCACCTGCGCGACGCACTCGTGGCCGATCGCGAACGGGCCCTTGAACGGCACGCGGCCGCAGATACAGCCGACGACCGGGTCGATCGCCCGCACCGCGATACCGACCTGCATCAGGCGCGACACCGGGCGGTGGAGCGGCAGGGTGTCGCCGTCACAGCGTCCCGCGATGAACGGCCGGACGATCGCGTCGCCGGGATCGCTCAGGCCCGGCGCCTCGCGATCGCGCCAGGCCAGCCTCCCGCTGCGGATGAACGCGAGCTCACGCACGGGGCATTCTCTTGGGCAGGTTGACCGGGCCAGAGCGCAAGCGTACGGTCGGGAGCAACAGGAAAGGCGGCACCGTGTCTCGCAAGCGCTACGGAATTCGCATCGTGTTCGCTCTGGACGCGGTCCTGGCGATCCTCGCGCTGTTCGTCTTCAATGGTCCCGCCGGTGGGATAACGGCGTTGGTGGCGCTCGTGCTGTTCATCCTCACCTGCATCGCCGCCCTGCGCAGCCGAGCCGCCCCCGACAGCGACCGCACCGGCCTCGTCGGATGGATGGGCGGTTGGTTCTAGTCGAGTTCATCAAGAGCGCAGGCACGCGGTACCGGTCGCTGCTGCACCGGCCCGACGGCGTGCTGGTCGAGTTCGACGGCGGTGCGTACAACAAGCTTCCGGAGCGCGTCCCCCACGACATCGCGCACCTGATCGTCGAGGACGAGCTGCGGCTGACGTGCGGCGTGTGGGGCGTCCTCGTCGCCGGCGGGCTGTTCCCCCAGGCGCATGCGGTCCAGGGGCGCCGGCTGCCGCACGCGTCCGAGCGCGCCCGCGCGGTCACCCGGGCGGCCCGCGATCGGCTCACCCAGGCCGAGATGCTTACCGGCGCGGTCTGCCATGTCGTCCGCAACGACCGGCATCCGCGAGCCGACGTCATGAAGCGGGCGGTCGGCGACCGCTGGTGGACCGACGACCTCACCCCGGAGGCGCTCGAGCGCTGCCGGGCGCGCCTCCGCGCGGCGGCCAAGGCCTGGGCCGCCCTCCCGCCCGGCGGAACCTTCACCGCCCACTGGGACCATGCGATCGACCCCGGCCTGGCAGTAGGTTCCAGGGGTGCCCACACTCGAGGATCTCGAAGCCGTCGCGCGGCACGGCGCGGCCCCGCGGCCGCTCGATGACGACGACCGCACGCGGATCGGCGCCGGCCGGGCCGTAGTCGAGCGGGCGCTCGCCGCGGGGACCGCGGTGTACGGCGTGACCACCGGGTTCGGGCAGCTGGAGAGCGTGCGCATCGCGCCCGCCGACGCCGCGCAGCTGCAGGTCAACCTGCTGCGCTCGCATGCGGTCGGCTCCGGGCCGCCGCTGCCCGAGGAGATCGTGCGCGGGATGCTGCTGCTGCTCGCGTCGTCGCTGCGGCGGGGCCATTCCGGCGTGCGGGTCGAGCTCGTCGAGCTCGCGCTCGCGTTGCTCGAGCGCGGGGTCACGCCGGTGGTGCCGAGCAAGGGGTCGGTCGGGTCGTCCGGAGACCTGGCGCCGCTCGCGCATCTCGGGCTGGTGCTGATCGGCGAGGGCGAGGCGACCATCGACGGCGAGACGCTCCCGGGCGGTGACGGCCCTGACCCGCGCGGGCCTCGCGCCGGTCGAGCTGACCGCCAAGGAAGGCCTCGCGCTGATCAACGGCACGCACCTGATGGCGGCCGCCGGCGCGCTGGCGGTCCGCGACGCGCGCCGGCTGCTCGACGCCGCCATCGTCGCCGTCGCGCTCAGCCTGGAGGCGTTCAAGGGCTCGACCGTGCCGTTCGACGCCCGCCTGCACGGCCTGCGCGGCCAGCCCGGCCCGGCGACGATCGCCTACAAGCTCACCGCGCTGCTGGCCGGCAGTCCCGTGGTCGCCAGCCACGCCGACTGCGGCCGGGTGCAGGACCCGTACACGCTGCGCTGCGCGCCGCAGGTGCTCGGCGCGGTGGCGGACGCGCTCGCCTACATCGAGGGCGCGATCGAGCGCGAGCTGCAGGCGGTCACCGACAACCCGCTGGTGCTTCCCGAGGAGGGCGACATGCTCTGCGGCGGCAACTTAAGGAAATCCGGCGGGGTGCGGAGCGGGGTCCACGGCCAGCCGCTGTCGCTGCCGCTCGACCACCTGGCGCTCGCGGCCTGCGAGCTGGCGTCGTTCTCCGAGCGCCGCACGTACGCGCTCCTCTCCCCCAGCTACGCCGGGCTGCCGCCGTTCCTGACGCCCAGGCCCGGTCTCAGCTCCGGGCTGATGATCGCCCAGTACGCCGCCGCCGCGCTCGTGAACGAGTCGCCAGGTGCTCGCCCACCCGGCGGGCGCCGGCTCGATCCCGACGAGCGCCGGCCAGGAGGACTTCAACTCGATGGGCGCGTTCGCCGCGCTGAAGGCGCGCACGGCGCTGGAGAACGCCGCGCAGGTGATCGCGACCGAGCTGGTGTGCGCGGTCCAGGGGCTGGAGTTCCACCGGCCGCTGCGCAGCACCGACAAGCTCGAGGAGGCCGCGGCGCGCGTTCGCGGGCGCGTGCCGCGCGTGGAGGAGGACCGCTCGCTGGCGGCTGAGCTCGCCGGGCTCGCGGACGCGCTTCGAACCGGGGAGGTGGTGCTGACGTGAGGTGCAAGGGGTGGCGGCAGGAGGCCGCGCTGCTGATGCTCGAGAACAACCTGCATCCGGACGTGGCCGAGCGGCCGGAGGACCTCGTGGTCTACGGCGGGATCGGCAAGGCGGCACGCAACCCGGAGGCGCTCGCCGCGATCAAGCGGGAGCTGACCCGGCTCGAGGACCACGAGACGCTGCTCGTGCAGTCGGGCAAGCCGGTCGGCGTGTTCGAGACCCACACCGACGCGCCGCGCGTGCTGATCGCCAACTCCAACCTCGTGCCGCAGTGGGCGACGTGGGACAAGTTCCGCGAGCTCGACGCCGCCGGGCTGATGATGTACGGGCAGATGACCGCAGGGTCCTGGATCTACATCGGGACCCAGGGCATCCTGCAGGGCACCTACGAGACGTTCGCCGCGGTCGCTCGCAAGCGCTTCGGCGGCACGCTGCGCGGAAGGCTCGTGGTGACCGCCGGCCTCGGCGGCATGGGCGGCGCCCAGCCGCTGGCGGTGACGATGAACGAGGGGTGCGCGCTGTGCGTGGAGGTCGACCTGCATCGCATCGAGCGGCGGATCGAGACCGCCTATCTCGACGAGCGGGCGGCCTCGCTCGACGACGCGCTGGATCGCCTGGAAGCCGCGCAGGCCGAGGGGCGCGCGCTGTCGATCGGCCTGCTCGGCAACGCCGCCGAGGTGCTCCCCGAGCTCGTGCGGCGTGGCGCGGCGATCGACGTCGTGACCGACCAGACGAGCGCGCACGACCCGCTCAACGGCTACATCCCCGCCGGGCTGACCGTCGAGCAGGCCGAGGTGCTGCGCAACAACGACCCGACCGAGTACCTGCGCCGCGTCGGCGAGAGCGCGCTCGTCCACGTCGCCGCGATGCGCGACCTGCAGGCGGCCGGGGCCGAGGCGTTCGACTACGGCAACGCGCTGCGCGGCCTGGCCGAGGAGCACGGCGACGACGACGCGTTCGCCTACCCCGGCTTCGTGCCCGCCTACATCCGGCCGCTGTTCTGCGAGGGCAAGGGCCCGTTCCGCTGGGTCGCGCTGTCGGGCGACCCGGAGGACATCGCGGTCACCGACGACGCGATCCTCGACCTGTTCGGGGAGCAGGACCACATCCGCCGCTGGATCGAGCTCGCGCGCGAGCGCGTGCAGTTCCAGGGGCTGCCGGCGCGGATCTGCTGGCTCGGCTACGGCGAGCGCCACCTCGCCGGCGTGCGGTTCAACGAGCTGGTGGCGTCGGGCGCCGTGAAGGGGCCGATCGTGATCGGCCGCGACCACCTCGACGCCGGCTCGGTCGCCTCGCCGGAGCGCGAGACCGAGGCGATGCGCGACGGCACCGACGCGGTCGCCGACTGGCCGATCCTCAACGCGCTCGTCAACACCGCCACCGGCGCGAGCTGGGTCTCGTTCCACCATGGCGGCGGGGTCGGCATGGGCAAGTCGCTGCACGCCGGGCAGGTGTGCGTCGCCGACGGCACGCCGGAGGCGGGCGAGCGGATCCGCCGGACGCTGCTCGCCGACCCGGGCATGGGCGTGATCCGGCACGCCGACGCGGGCTATCCGGAGGCGCTGGACGCGGCGGACCGGCTCGGGGTCAGGATCCCCATGCGATGAGGGTCTCGGTGCGGGGGGCCGCGCAGGTGCTGCTGCCGCCCGAGGACGGGCTGCCGTACGTGCGGCGCGCCGCGGACATGCGGCTGGAGCCCGGCTCGGTGACCGTCGAGCACGGCCGGATCGTGGCGCTCGAGGACGACCCGGCCGCCGACCTGGTGATCGACGCCGCCGGCGGCGCGATCGTGCCCGGCTTCGTCGACTGCCACACACATCTGCCGTTCGCCGGCTGGCGCGCCCAGGAGTACGAGGAGAAGGTCACCGGCGTCCCGTACGAGGAGATCAGCCGCCGCGGCGGCGGCATCGCGAGCTCCGCCCGCGCGCTCGCCGACGCGAGCGACGACGCGGTGCTGTCCCAGGCCCGCGGCGTGCGCGCCGAGATGCTCGCGCACGGCACGACCACGTTCGAGGCCAAGACCGGTTACGGGCTCTCGCGAGAGGGAGAGCTGCGCGCTGTGGGCCTGGCGCGGGCGCTCGGCGCCGACCGCGTGACCGGCCTGTTCGCGCACTCGGTGCCGGCGGGCTTCTCCCCGGGTGAGTGGATGGACGAGGTCGATTCGCTGGCCGCCGAGGCGGACGTCGACGCGCTCGACATCTACGTCGAGTCGGTCGCCTTCGGCAACGAGGATCTCGCGCGGCTGGGCGAGATCGCGCGACGCGAGGGCGTGCCGCTGCGCGCGCACGTCGAGCAGTTCAACGCCAACCGCTCGGTGCCGGTGGCGCTGGACGCGGGCGCGCGGTCGGTCGACCACCTCGCCTGCCTGCATCCCGACGACCTGGCGCCGCTGGCGGCCGCCGAGTGCGCGGCCGTCCTGCTGCCCGGCGCGGAGTTCCTGGGTGCCGAGGAGACCGCTCCCGGCCGGGCGCTGGCCGACGCCGGGGCGATCTGCGTGCTCGCCACCGACTGCAACCCCGGCACGTCGCCGGTGTCCTCGCTGCCGGTGGTGATGGGGCTGGCGGTGCGGCGCTACGGCTGGACCGCCCGTGAGGCGCTCGCCGCATGCACGATCAACGCGGCCTGGGTGCTGGGTCTGGGGGACCGGGGGTCGATCGAGGTCGGCAAGCGGGCCGATCTCGTGGTCCTCGACGCGCCGGTCGAGCACATCGCCTACCGCTTCGGCCACAACCCGGTGCGCAGCATCATCGCGGGCGGGGAGTTCGTCGAGTGATCACCGCCGAGCATCTCGAGGAGCTGCTGTCGGACCTGATCCCGATCGGCCTCGACGAGGACGGCGGGACGACGCGGCTGGCGTGGACGCGCGAGGACGAGGAGGCGGCCGCATGGTTCGCGCGCCGGGCGCAGGCGATCGGCCGGACGATGGAGCGCGACCCCGCGGGCAACCTGTGGGCCGTCCCGGACACGCCGGGCCCGTGGTGGGCGGCCGGCTCGCACCTCGACAGCGTGCGCTCCGGCGGGCGGTTCGACGGCGCCCTCGGCGTCGCTGCCGCGTTCGCGGTCGCCGAGCACGCCCCGATCGCGGTGATCTCGTTCGCCGACGAGGAGGGCTCGCGCTTCAACACGCCGACGTTCGGCTCGCGCGCGCTGGTCGGCAAGCTCGACGTCGACGACGCGATCGACCGCGTCGACGACCACGGCGTCACGCTCGGGGACGCGATGGCGGAGGCCGGGGTCGACCCCGACGGCCTGCGCCGGGCCCCCGAGTGGCTGGACAAGCTGCGCGGCTTCCTCGAGCTGCACGTCGACCAGACGCGCGACGTCGCCACCTCGTTCGCGCCCGCCGGGCTGGTGACGCGGCTCGCCGCGCGGCTGCGGCTGCAGGTCGAGCTCGCGGGCCGGGCCGACCACGCGGGGACGACCCCGCGCGAGGAGCGCCACGACGCGCTCGCCGCCGCCGCACGGCTGATCGTGCGCGCGGACGCCGAGGCCGCGCAGCGGCTCGGCATGGTCTTCACGGCCGCACGGATCGAGGTCGAGCCGAACGCGCCGACCACCGTTCCCTCGCGCGCGCGGCTCTGGCTGGACGCCCGGGCGCCGGAGGCCGAGGCGGTCGAGTCGTGGCGCGAGGCGGTGACCGCCGAGGCCGAGCGGGTGGCGAGCGAGGCGGGCGTCGAGCTCTCGCTGCGCACCGCCGCGTGGTCGCCGGGTACCGAGTTCCCGCTCGACGTGCGCGAGGCGCTGCTGACCGGCCTGCGGCCGCCGAAGCCGCGCGTGGTCTGTTACGCCGGGCACGACGCGGGGGTGATCGCGGCCGTCCGCCCCGCCGGGATGGTGCTCGTGCGCAACGAGACGGGGATCAGCCACTCGCCCGAGGAGTCGGTGACGCTCGAGGACGCGGCGGTCGGTGCGACGGCGCTGCTGAAGGCCTTCGAGGCGCTCGTGTGAGGCCGTTCGCGATCCCGGCGATGGCCAACGTGCACTCGCACGCGTTCCAGCGCGGCTTACGCGGACTCGGCGAGCGCTCAGGCCGCCCGGACGACGACTTCTGGAGCTGGCGCGAGGGCATGTACGCGCTGGCCGCGGGCCTCGATCCCGACGGCATCCGGGAGGTGGCCGCGCGCGTGTACGGGGAGATGGTGGCGGCGGGCTACGGCGCCGTCGGCGAGTTCCACTACGTCCACCACCAGCCGGACGGCACCCCGTACGAGGACGCGAACGCGATGGCGGTGGCGGTCGCCGAGGCGGGCGCGGCGTGCGGGCTGCGCGTCGTGCTGCTCCCGGCCGCCTACCACCGCGGCGGGCACGAGCGCTTCCGCGACCCGACGGTCGACGCGTTCCTCGCGCGCGTGGACGACCTGCGTGCGCGCGGGTTCGACGTCGGCGTCGCCGCGCACAGCGTGCGTGCGGTTCCGGCGGATTGGCTGCGGGAGATCGCGTCGTACGCGTCCGCGCACGGCCTCGTCCGGCACATCCACGCGCACGAGCAGCCGCGCGAGCTGGCCGAGTGCGAGGCCGAGCACGGCTGCTCGCCGATCGAGCTGCTCGCGCGGTGCGCGTTCCTCGGGCCGCAGACGACGATCGTGCACGGCATCCACGTGAGCGAGCGCGACATCGCGCTGGTCGCCGACGCGGGCGCGATCGTCGCGACCTGCCCGACCACCGAGGGCAACCTCGGCGACGGCCACTTCCCCGCGCTCGCCTACCGCGACGCGGGCGTCCGGCTCGCGATCGGCAGCGACAGCAACGTGATCGTGGACCCGTTCGAGGAGGTCCGCGAGCTGGAGACCGGCGCCCGCCGCGAGCGCCGGACGCGCCACGCGCTGCTCGCCTCTGCGGGTGACCTGTGGGGCGCGTTGGTCCGCGACGGCTGCGCGAGCCTCGGGATCGAGGACGGCGCGACGGTCACGGTCGACCTCGACCACCCGCGCCTGCGCGGCGTGGCGGAGGAGGACGCCTTGCGCGCGATCGCGACCTGCGCCGCCGCCGAGGTGGTCGCGTGACGCGGCGGCTGATCTCCTCGGGCTCGCTGTTCGAGGAGCAGATCGGCTACTCGCGCGCCGTCGTCGACGGCGACTGGATCCACGTGTCCGGGACCACCGGGTTCGACTACGCGACGATGACGATCGTCGACGACGCCGTGGGTCAGTGCGCGCAGGCGCTCGCGAACGTCGCCGCCGCGCTGTCGGAGGCCGGCAGCTCGTTCGCCGACGTCGTCCGCGTCCGCTATCTGCTCCCCGACCGCGACGACTTCGAGCCGTGCTGGCCGCTGCTGCGCTCCGCGTTCGCCGAGGCGCGCCCCGCCGCGACGATGCAGGTGTGCGGGCTGTCCGATCCGCGGATGCGGATCGAGATCGAGGTCACCGCGCGGCGGCGCTGAACGCCTGCCGGTACGCCGTCGGCGTCGTGTGCGTGGCGCGGCGGAAGTGCTCGCGCAGGTTCGCCGCGGTGCCGAAGCCGCAACGGGACGCGACGTCCTCGACCGGCAGGTCGGTGTCCTCGAGCAGCCGCCGGGCGTGCAGGATGCGCTGCTCGTGCAGCCAGCGCAGCGGCGTGCTGCCGGTCTCGGCGCGGAAGTGGCGGGCGAACGAGCGCTCGCTGCGGACCGCGTGGCGGGCCATCTCCGAGACGGTCAGCGGCCGCTCCAGCCGGTCGAGCATCCACGCACGGGTGGCGCCGAGCCCGTCACCGCTGCGCTCCGGCACCGCGCGCTCGACGAACTGGGCCTGGCCGCCGCCGCGGTGGGGCGCGACGACCATCCGCCGCGCGATCGCGTTGGCCGCCGCGGTGCCGTGGTCACGGGTGACGAGGTGCAGGCAGAGGTCGATCCCCGCCGCGACGCCGGCCGAGGTGAGCACCCGGCCGGTGTCGACGTACAGCACGTTCGGGTCGAGCTCCACGTCGGGATAGCGGGCGCGGAGCTCGGCGCTGTGGCGCCAGTGCGTGGTGGCGCGGCGGCCGTCGAGCACGCCGGCCGCGGCGAGCACGAACGCGCCGGTGCAGATCGACACCATCCGCGCGCCGCGGCGGTCGGCGGCGCGCACGGCGGCGACGACCGCGGGCGGGATCTCGGCGCCCGTGTGCTCGAAGCCGGGGACGATCACCGTGTCCGCGCGCCTGAGCGCGGCGAGCCCGTGCGGCAGCGACGATCGCGAAGCCGGTGGAGGTCTGCACCGGGCCGGCCGGCTCGGCGCAGACGCTCAGGCGGTAGCGATGGCGCTCGTCGCGGTGGCCGAAGATCTGCGCGGGGATCGAGAGGTCGAACGCGACGACGCTGTCGACGGCGAGGACGGCGATGTCGTGCACGACCGGATCATATCTGGCAGGATCGTTGCGGCCAGCGGCAGTCCTGCCACTGGCGGCGCGTCGCCGCCGGCGCGACGATCCCGCCATGTTCACCATCGAGGTCATTCTCTACGACGGGTTCGACGAGCTCGACGCGCTCGGCCCGTACGAGGTCTTGCGCACCGCGCAGGAGAACGGCGCCGACATCCACGCCGAGCTGGTCGGCGCGCACGGCGCGGCAACGATCACCGCTTCGCACGGGGCGCGCTTCATCGTCGAGCGCGGGCCTTCGGACGCATCCGACATGGTCGTGGTGCCCGGTGGGGGCTGGAACACGCGCGACGGCGCCGGCGCGTGGGGCGAAGCCCAGCGCGGCGACCTGCCCGAGCGGCTCACGGCGCTCCACCGTGGCGGAGCCACCGTCGCGTCCGTCTGCACGGGCGCGATGCTGCTCGCGGCCGCCGGGATCACCCACGGCCGCCCCGCGACGACCCATCACGTGGCGATCGAGGACCTCCGCGCGTCCGGAGCGGTGATCGTCGACGCCCGCGTCGTCGACGACGGCGACGTGATCACCGCCGGCGGCGTGACCTCGGGGATCGACCTCGCGCTGCTCATCGTGGAGCGCCGGGCCGGTCGCGAGATCGCCGACCGCGTCGCGCGCGAGATCGAGTACGAGCGCCGGTTCGAGCCCGTCGAGACGCGCTAGCGCCTTCTGAGCGTCCGCGACCGCGCCGAGACCTGAACCCTTCGGAGTGAGCCTGGCGGATGAATGATGGTTCAACCTTCAAGTTATAGCTCAACTCTAAAGTTAGATCTCTAATTCGTTCTTTCGGTGTCGACGAACGCTGACGCGCCATCTCCGAACGGCAGTTCGGAACTTCGTCGACCGCGATGCGGACGCGTCGGAGACGGCGTGTGCGCTACGGCCGATGACGGCGCCGCCGTGCCGGCATCACAGGACACTCCCCGCGCGAACGGCCACAGGCGTCGACGTCGCACAGCCGGCAGATGCGCTGCTCGGCGTCCGGGCGAGCGCCGAGCTCGCCGAGCACTCGCTCGGCGGCGTCGACCAACTGCGACTGTTGATCATCGGTCAGCAGAGACACGATGAACTGCAGCCTCGCCTCCCGGTGCCGCAGGACCTGACGAGCCGCTCGGCGGCCGGACGGGGTCAGGAGCAGCGCTGTCGACCGCTGGTCGGCACCACGCCTGCGCTCGACCAGTCCGCCGCCCTCGAGTCGGTCGACCAGTCGCACCGTCCCGGAATGACTGAGCTGCACCACGCGCCGAAAGCGCTTCGATCGATGCACCGGCCGATGGGCCTCCGATCGCGACCAGAGCAGCAGCCTCGGAGTCGCCGCCGGCGTCCGCGAGAGCGTCCGCGAGCACGATCCCGAGCGCTCCGAGCAGATTCGCCGTCCGCGACGCACTATGCATGACTCATACATATCAGAAATGACGATCCGGCGACGTGTTCCTCGCCGACGAGACCCGGTTCCGGCCGCTGCGGGGCCCGCGCCGACGCCCAGCGGGACATGGGTCGCGTCCGGCTCTCTGGCCGTCGGACCCCATCGCGCGCCGAGGCCGGCCGAGGCCTGTGGCAGGCCACCCGAGCGGAGCGGATGCATCCATTGGGCGCCACTCAGCGCCGGCTTCGCGGCACCGAGGGCACACGCTGCCGCGGAGACACCGGGACCAGATATTTCGTATGAACCCTAAAGTACTGTCGGGACGTCAGAAAACCGCCGTCGACCTATCTCTTCCATCGCTCGAGGGTTCCGGCGGCCTCCATCGGGTGGACCGGCGGTCGGGACCGCCTGGCCCAAAAGAGGAAATCCGCACAAAGCGCGATTTCGCCCCGTACGCTCCCGCCATGTCGCGACCGCGTCAGATCCTCGCGCTGGGCGGAGGCGGGTTCTCGATGGAGGCCGGGAACGCGCTGCTGGACGACCACGCTCTCGCGCTCACGGGCGTCGAATGCCCGAAGGTGTGCTTCCTCCCCACCGCCTCGGGCGATGCCGACCACTACATCGTGCGCTTCTACCGAGCGTTCGCGCCCGGGCGCTGCCAGCCGTCGCACGTCTCGCTGTTCCGGCGCGACGGCGGCGCCGCGGACCTCGCCGCGCACCTGCTCGAGCAGGATCTGGTCTACGTCGGCGGCGGGAGCCTGATCTCCCTGCTCGGGACCTGGACCGCGCACGGGATCGACCTGATGCTGCGCGCCGCGTGGCAGAACGGGGTCGTGATGGCGGGGCTGAGCGCGGGCTCGCTGTGCTGGTTCGACCACGCGATCACGGCGTTCCACGGCGACAGCCGGCGCGTGAAGGGTCTCGGCTTCCTCCCCCACTCCAACGCCGTCCACTACGACGACAAGCCGGAGCGACGCGAGGCGTTCCTGGAGGCGATCGCCGACGGCATGCCTCCCGGCTACGGCACCGGGGACGGGGCGGCGCTCCACTTCGTCCACGAGGATCTGGCCCGCGTGGTCACGTCGCGGCCCCACGCTCGCGCTTACCATGTCGCACCTGATGGTGCCGACGTGATCGAGCGCGAGCTGGCGACGCAGTTCCTGGGCGCGCCGGTGGCCGTGGAGCCGGCCCTTGCCGCCTGAGGGGCAGCGCCCGCCGACAATCCTCGCCATGGGCGGCGGCGGCTTCACCGCCGGCGTGGCCGACCCTGCCCTGGATGAGCTCGTGCTGCGCCTCACCGGCCTGCCGCGGCCGCGGGTGTGCCTGCTTCCCACCGCGGGCGGCGACTCCGAGCACCAGATCCGCCGTTTCTACGAGACCTACGGCGACAGCCTCTGCGAGCCGTCGCACATCTCGCTGTTCCGGCTCGGCCGCAAGCCGGTCCCGTTGCGCGAGCACCTGCTCGGCCAGGACGCGATCTACGTCGGCGGCGGCTCGATGGTCAACCTGCTCGCGATCTGGCGCGCCCAGGGGCTCGACACGATCCTGCACGAGGCGTGGGAACAGGGCGTCGTGCTCGCGGGGCTGAGCGCCGGCTCGATGTGCTGGTTCCAGTGGGGCGTCACCACCTCGTCGGGCGCACCGGAGACGGCCCCCGGCCTCGGCTTCCTACCGGGCTCGAACTCGGTGCACCACGACAGCGAGCCCGCCCGCCGCCCCGTCTACTACGAGGCCGTGCGCAGCGGGGCCGTCCCACCCGGCTGGGCGGTCGACGACGGCGCCGCGCTGATCTTCCACGGCACCGACCTCGCGGAGGTCGTGACGGCGCGGCCGCGCGCCGGTGCCTATGAGGTGACGCCGACGGGCGAGCGTACGCTCCCCGCCCGCGCGCTGGCGAGCTCCGTCACGCCCAGGTCGACCGTGGCCGCGGTCGCCGAGCTCCGCCGCCTCCGGCTCGCGCGTCAGCGCCACTGACGCGAACGTCGAACGTCCACCAGGATCCCGATGAAGAGGCCGATGACGACGACGGCGATGCCCCACATCTCGCCGACGAACCCCGGATCGTCGACGACGAAGATCGGTAGCACGAGCACCGTGCACAGCACCGCGATGACGAACTGCACCGACCGCACGTCGAGCGGCGCCTCGCGCTTCTTGGCGCTGCCGATCGCGGCGAACAGGGCGTCCTCGTCGGCGTAGAGGTTGTCGTCGGTGCGCGCCGCCTGTTCCGACAGCCCCAGACGATCGATCTCGGTGGCGTCCGTGAGCATCAGATCGCGCTTGAGTCGGTAGGCGTACGGCAGCGCGTCGAAGTTCAGCAGCGCGATCTCCGCCAGCACGAAGGCGGTGATCACCCAAGCCAGCGTGGGCACCTCGTCGAGCGAGAGCTTCGTGGCGAGCGTGAGGATCCCCACGAGCACGGACACGAGCACGCCGACACCGGGGAGCCGTAGCGAGCGGAGCCCGCCGGCGACGCGCTCGGCGTCCTCGCGCGCCCGCGCCAGCCACTCCCGGGCCTCGTCCGAGGTCGCCGCGAGCTCGAGCTGGGCGTACCGCGCGGCGAGGGTCGACAGCCGCTTGCGCACGTGTGCGTCGGCCAGCATGCGCAGGACCGGCGCCACGAGGAACGCCGCGCGATCCTCGACCACCAGCCGGAGCAGCCACGGTCGCTCACGGAGCGGCATCTCTCGCGTGCGTCCGATCTGCGCCGCGGCGCCCAGCACGCAGGCATAGCCGGTCATGAGCTTGACGTGCGCGTCGGCGATCACGTCTGCCGGCGTCTGTGCAACGACCGTTCCCACCGCCCGACACTACACCCGGTACGGTCGGCGCGGTGCGGACCGGCGTGCTCTCGCTCCCCCAGTTCCGGGTGCTGTTCGCCGGACAGGCGGTGTCGGTGGTGGGCGACGCGCTGTTCCCCGTCGCCCTCGCGTTCGCCGTGCTCGACGAGCTCCACGGCACGCCGGCCCAGCTCGGCGCCTCACCGGCGCCGCCGAGCTGTGGCACGTGATCGCGCTGGTGGCCATCTACGGCACGTTCGAGGCTGGGTTCGCGCCCGCCGTCGGCGGCCTCGTCCCGGACGTCGCGGGCCGTGAGCACCTGCAGGAGGCGAACGCGACACTGGGCCTCGCCCGCAACGCCGGGATGGTCCTTGGGCCGACGCTGGCCGGCTTGCTGATCGTCGTGGCCGGGCCGGGCACCGCGATCGCCATCGACGCGGCGACGTTCGTCGTCAGCGTCGCGTTCCTCGCGCAGCTCCACGTCCACCAGCACCGGCCGACGGCGACCGAGCACCACTTCTGGCGCGACCTCAAGCAGGGCGTCGGCGAGGTGCGGCAGCGGCGCTGGATGTGGACGTTCATGCCCGCGTTCTCGGCCTACCACCTCCTCGCGCTGCCGGGCGTGCTCGCGCTCGGCCCGGTGATCGCCGACCGCGAGCTCAACGGCGCATCGAGCTGGGCCGCGATCGTCACCGCGTTCGGGATCGGCACGCTGCTCGGCAACACCATCGCCCTGCGCACCAGGCCACGCCACCCGATGCTCGGCGCCACGGTCGCGTTCATGGTCGCGGCCTGCCAGGCGCCGATCATCGCCTACGGGTCGAGCACGGTGGTCATCGCCGCGCTCGAGCTGGTCGCGGGCATCGCGGTGGCGCTGGGCTTCACGCTGTGGGAGACCAGCCTCGGTCGCGAGATCCCGCCGCAGGCGCTCTCGCGCGTGACGTCGCTGGACTGGTTCACGACCACCGGGGCGATGCCGCTCGGCTTCGCGCTCGTCGCGCCCGCCGCACATCTGTTCGGCACGCAGGAGACGATGCTCGCCTGCGGGCTGATCGTGATCGTGCTGTGCGCGGGGGCGCTCGCGGCCGGCGACGTGCGCCGGCTCAGGGCTCCTTGACGGCGTAGCCTCCGAGGCCGCTCTCCAGCCGCCGCAGGGCCGCGTCCGCCTGCGCGCGCACGTCCCGTGCCAGCTTCGCGTGCCGGGCGCCGGCGACCACCTGCTTGCGCGCGTAGTCGACCAGGCTGCGGTGCACGCCCATGATCGCGTTCGCGGCGACCCAAGGCTCGACGTCGTCGTCTGAAGCGCCCGTCTCCTCGGCGATCAGCGCCGCGAGCGAAGCCGTGTACCCGGCGAAGATCTGCTGCTCGCGCGCGAGCAGCGCCGGGCTCGACGCGATCATCCGCGAGACGGCGGCCAGGCGCTCCTGCATCTCGGGGTCGTACTTGCCGAGCATCCCGCGCGGCTGTCGCGCGAAGCGGCCGAACGCCTCCAGCACCGACTCCCCGACCGCCCGCTCGCGGATCGTGTCCAGCAGCTCGGTCTCGAACGACTCGAGCCGCCAGTAGACGAGGTCCTCCTTCGTCGGGAAGTAGTTGAAGACCGTCTTCTCGGAGACGTCGGCGACACGCGCGATCTCGGCGACGCTGACGCCTTCGAAACCGCGCTCGGAGAACAGGCGGCGTGCGGTCTCGGCGATCAGCTCGCGGGTCTGCTGCTTCTTGCGCTCCCGCAGTCCGGTGGCCACGCGCGCAAGCTTACCACCACCAGAATATTTCTGTGACTATAATAATCGCTATGACAACCTTCGCCGCCCTCTACGACTGGCTCCTGCTGCTCCACATCCTGGCCGCGATGTTCTGGCTCGGAGGCATCACCGTCGTCGGCGCGTTCGCGGTGCGGATACTGCGCACGCGCGAGCCGGGAGCCGACCGCCGGGTTCCTCGGCAGCCTGCGCGTCCTGGGGCCGATCGTGCTCGCCCCGGCGCCGGTGCTCCTGCTCGGCATGGGGATCTGGATGGTCGCCGAGCAGTGGGACTTCGGCCAGGCGTGGATCACGATCGCCTTCGCGCTGTTCGCCGCGGCGTTCCTGATCGGCGCCGCGCACCAGAGCCGCGCCGCGATCGCGGCCGAGCGCGCCGCGAAGCAGGGCGACGAGGCCACGGCGCTGCGCCACCTGCGCCGCTGGGCCTACGGCATGGCCGTGATCCTGACGCTGCTGATCGCCGCCACCTGGGACATGGTCTTCAAGCCCGGACTGTGATCGGGCGGCTGGGTGGGGCGGCCGGGGAGCCGGCCGGGCGGTGAGCATTGTCCAGTTGGTAACGCATAGCGTTACCAACTGCACACAGACGCGAGTGTGCAGTTTGTCGGCCTATGCCCGACAAACTGCACAACGGAGACGGTGCGGCCGACCGCTCAGCCTCCCCACCCAGCCGCAGTTTCGGAGGAAGATGGCTCGGATGCATTCCGTCTACATGACGCTCGCCACCGCGGACGCCGACGGCGTGCCGTGGGCGTCGCCCGTCTGGTACGCGACCGAGGACGGGCGCGACTTCTACTGGGTGTCGGATCCCGGCGCCCGCCACTCGCGCAACATCGCGCAGAGGCCGGAGATCGCGATCGTGATCTTCGACTCCACGGTCACCCCGGGTGAAGCCGAGGCCGTCTATCTCGCGGCCCGCGCCGCCGAGGTGGGCACCGACGGCATCGAGATCTTCGGCCGCTGCTCGCAGGCGCAGGGGCTGAAGCGCTGGACCGCCGAGCACGTGACCGCGCCGGCCAAGCACCGGCTGTATCGCGCGACGGTCACCGAGGCATCCCGCCTCGGTCCCGGAGACGAGCGGGTGCCGCTGGCCTAGGAGTCCGTCGCGTCGTACGCGTCTTCGTGCACGAGGTCGGAGATCTCCTCCTCGTCGGGCTCGATGTCGTGCTCAGACTGCAGGTGCTTCGAGAGCCGGCGGATCAGCTCTTCGTCGTTGGCGGCGGAGACGGTCTCGCCGCACTCGTTGCATTCGATCACTCTCATGCTGCAAGTCTTACCGCTCCGGGTCAGCCCAATGCACGGTCGAGGTTGAACGCGGCGCTGATCAGGGCCAGATGGGTGAACGCTTGCGGGAAGTTGCCGAGCTGCTCGCCGGTCGGGCCGATCTCCTCCGAGTACAGCCCGAGGTGGTTGGCGTAGGTGAGCATCTTCTCGAACGCCAGGCGAGCCTCCTCGAGCCGGCCGGCGCGCGTGAGCGCCTCGACGTACCAGAACGAGCAGATCGAGAACGTCCCCTCCTCGCCGCGCATGCCGTCCGGCGACGCCTCGATGTTGTAGCGGTAGACCAGCGAGTCGGACACCAGCTCGTCGCCGATCGCGTCGAGCGTGGAGAGCCAGCGCGGGTCGGTCGGCGCGATGAACAGGACGAGCGGCATCAGCAGCACCGACGCGTCGAGCACGTCCGAGCCGTAGTGCTGGACGAACGCCTGGCGCTCGTCGCTCCAGCCCTTCTTCATGATCTGGTTGTAGATCCGGTCGCGCTCGCCGAGCCAGCCGACGATGTCCCCCGGCAGTCCGCGTGCGCGATTCATGCGGATCGCGCGCTCGATCGCCACCCACGACATCAGGCGCGAGTACGTGAAGTCCTTCTGGCCGCCGCGCGTCTCCCAGATCCCCTCGTCGACGTTGTCCCAGTTCTCGCACAGCCAGTCGACGATCCGGCGCACGTTCTCCCACGTGTCGTAGTGGATCGGCTTGCCGTACTTGTTGTAGAGGTAGATCGAGTCGATCATCTCGCCGTAGATGTCGAGCTGGCGCTGGTCGGCCGCCGCGTTGCCGATCCGCACCGGGTGCGAGTCGCGGTAGCCGCTCCAGGTCGGATGCTCGAACTCGGTCAGCTCCTTGCGGCCGTCGATGCCGTACATGATCTGCAGCGGCCCGCTGGGGCCGATCTCCCACTCGCGCGTGCGGTCGGTCAGCCAGTGCATGAACGCGGCCGCCTCTTCGGTGAACCCGAGCCGCAGCAGGCCGTAGAGCGAGAACGCGGCGTCGCGGATCCACGTGTAGCGGTAGTCCCAGTTGCGCTCGCCGCCGAGCTGCTCGGGCAAGGAGGTCGTCGGCGCGGCGACCAGCGCGCCGGTGGGCGCGTACGTCAGCAGCTTCAACGTCAGCGCCGACCGCGTCAGCATCTCGCGCCAGCGGCCCTTGTAACGGGACTGCGCGACCCAGCTCCGCCAGTAGCGGACGGTCGCGTCGAACGACGCGGCGGTCTCGTGCTCGGGGTACGGACGCGCGATGTGATCCTCGGGCACGCGCTCGAGCACGAACGTCTGCGACGCGCCGGCGGCGAGGTCGAACGTGGCGCGGATCCCGCCGTCGAGACGCTCCAGCCGCCGCTCCGAGCCCATCGCCCGGGAGATCGCGCCCTCGAGCGCGAGCGTGAGCTCCGGCGAGCGGAACACCACGCCGTGCGGGTGCATCTCGACCTCGTGCTCGGCGCGCCCGTAGTCGAACCGCGGCTGGACCTCGATCAGGAACCGCATCTGCCCGCGCACGACGACCACACGCCGGATCAGCCGGTGGCGGTGCATCTCGCTGCTGGCCGCCTCGATCGGCATGAAGTCCTGCACCTCGCCGACGCCGTCGGGCGTGAAGAAGCGCGTGATGAGGATGTTGGTGTCAGGGAAGTAGAGCTGCTTGGACTGCCACTCGTCGCCCTCTGGCCGCAGCGCGTAGTAGCCGCCCTGCTCGGCGTCGAGGATGCAGCCGAACACGCTCGGCGAGTCGAACGCGGGGCAGCAGTACCAGTCGATAGTGCCGGTCGTGCCGACCAGCGCGACCGTGTGGAGGTCGCCGACGAGGCCGTGTTCGGCGATCGGCAGATACTCGTGCCGAAGATCGCCTGCGTCGGCCATCAGCGGCTGAACTCGCGCTCGATGGCGTCGATCTTCCCCACTCGTCTGACGTGGCGGTCCTCGCCGGTGAACTCGGCGCCCAGGTAGGCGCGGATCACGTCGCCCGCGAGCGCCGGGCCGATCACGCGGGCGCCGAGGCAGAGCACGTTGACGTCGTCGTGCTCGACGCACTGGTGCGCGGTGTACGTGTCGTGGGCGCAGGCGGCGCGGATCCCCGGGAACTTGCAGGCGGCCACCGCCACGCCGGCCCCGGAGCCGCACACCACGACCGCCCGGTCGGCGTCGCCGCTGCGGACCTTGTCGGCGGCCGCGCGCGCCGTGTCCGGGTAGTCCACCGGGTCGGTCGAGTAGGTGCCGAGGTCGATCGGCTCGTGCCCGAGCTCCGTGACCGTCTCGAGGACCAGCTGCTTGAGCGGGAACCCCGCATGGTCGAACGCGCACGCGATCTTCATCTGCCCTCCACCGCCTCCTCCATGACGCCGCCGGTCTCATCCGCGTACTCCTGCGCCGCGAGCAGCGCCGCGCCGAGCACGCCCGCTCGCGGCCCGTGGCGCGCGCAGCCGGATCTCGCACTGCGTGCCGGCGCCCGGCACCGCGTACTTCCACGCCACCTCACGCGCCGGGCCGAGCAGCAGCTCGCCCGCCGCCGACACGCCGCCGCCGATCACGACCTCGAGCGGGTCGAACATCGTGATCGCGTTGGCGATGCCGATGCCGAGCCGCTCGCCGAGGATCCGCAGGCAGCGGATCGACGCCTCGTCGCCCTCGCGCGCGCCGTCGACCACGTCGTGGCCGGTGACGCCGCCGTCGCGCGTCAGCCGCCTCCCCAGGAACGAGTTCGCGTCCTCGCGCGCGGCCGCGTCGGCGAGCTGGTCGAGCGCGCGGCCGGACGCGAGCATCTCGAGCGAGCCGGCCTGCGGGAAGACTCCGCTGTGCGGCGGCGCGCCGTGCTCCAGGTCGAGCCCGATGACCGTGTGGCCGACCTCGGACGCCGCGCCGGTCGCGCCGCGGTAGAGCCGGCCGTTGAGCACGAGGCCGCCGCCGACGCCGGTGCCGACCGTGAACATCACGAGGTGCGGCACCGCCATGCGGCCGTCGTGGAACGCCTCGGCCAGCGCGGCGCACGACGCGTCGTTCTCCACGTACACCGGCAGCCCCGCCTTCTCGGTCAGCAGCTCGCGCAGCGGCACGTCCTTCAGAGGGATGTTCACGCTCGACCGGATGCGGCCGGTCGCGAACTCGATCAGCGACGGCACGCCGATCCCCACGGCGCGCGTGCGGTCCGTGCGCGCGAGCTCGATCGCGCCGATCAGCTGCTCGACGAGCTTCTCCTGGCTGCCGAGCTCGGTGTGGAGGAGGTGCGACTCGGTCAGCTCTCCCGCCTCGAGCGTCGCGGTGGCGATCTTGGTGCCGCCGACGTCGATCCCGATGAACTGGTCGCTCATCGACGCGCTGCCGCCGCGTCGAGCGTACACGATCACGGGCCGCACGTGCGCGGCCGGGCGACTCGGCGTCCGGCGCGTCGCCGAATGCGCGCCGCATGGCTTCGACCTTGCCCGCCCCCGTGACGAGGAAGACCTTGTGCGCCGCGGCGTCGATCGCCGGCAGCGTGAGCGAGATGCGCGGCACGAACGGCTCCAAGCCGGCCTCCGGGACGCCGACCACCAGCCGGTCGGTCACGTGCGTCTCCGGCCGGCCCGGGAACAGCGAGGCGATGTGCGCGTCAGGGCCGAGCCCCAGCAGCATGAGCCCGAACTGCGTGTCGCCGCCGAGCGCCGCGGCGTACGCCTCGGCGCCGGCCTCGGGCCCGAGCTCGCCCTCCATGCGCATCACGCGCGGCGGACGCTCGAGCCGCGAGAGCAGCGCGCGATCGACCATCCCGTAGTTCGAGCGCTCGTCATCGGGCGGCACGCAGCGCTCGTCGGTGAACCACACCGTCACGTCGCTCCAGTCGCTGCGGCGCTGGGCGGCGAGCTCGTACGCGCGCTCCGGTGACGACCCGCCGGTGATGACGAGGTCACCGGTCGCTTGCACGAGCAGGTCCGCCACCGCTGTGGCGGGGTCGTCGAGGACCTCGATGTTGACGTTCACGACACCATTGCCCGGGCACACGCCAAAGCGGGACCATACGTCGGATCCCGCAGCAGCGCCTGGCGGACGCCCTCACCGAGGATGCCGCCCTCGCCGCGGGAGGCGCCGAGCACCGTCCAGGTCTGCTCCGCGCCGTCGCGCGCGCGGCGGCGCGCCGCCAGCCCACCGGGTGCGCGGTCGAGCGAGATCGCCTCACCCGCCGCGGTCTCGATCGTCACGCCGGCCAGCCCCGGAGCGTTCTGGTCGGCGAGCTCGAGGTTGATCACCACGTCCTGGCGGCGCGCGCGCGCGTGGCCGCTCATCGCGTCGCCGCGCTGGACCAGCGAGTCGGGCTTCCAGCCGAGGCGCGACGACAGCCAGCCGCAGAACAGCAGCCCGGCGGCGAGCGAGTCCTGCCGGTGGCGGACCGTGACCGCGGAGACGCTGCCGAGCGCGGTGCGGAGCGCCGGCGGATCGAACGCCGCGGCCACGCGCTCGCGCCACGGCGTCGAGCGCAGCCACGCGAGGTCGACCACGTACGCGTACGTGGCCAGCTCGGCCACCCGGCCGAGCGACGTCGGCGACGTCCGGCTCGTCCTGCGTGTCGACGAGCACGATCTGCGCGAGCCGGCGCAGCGAGTCGATCGCCTCGCGGTGCCCGTGCGGCGCCCACACCATCGTCGCCAGGTCGGAGACGAGCAGCGGGTCGACGATCGTGTCGAGCTTGGCGAGGTGGCGCGGGCCGATCTCCAGCTCCACGCGCTCGCGCGCGACGGCGATGTGCCCGGGCCGCGGCTCGGCGTCCTCGGTGCCGATGCCCGCCCACGCGTCGATCGTCTCGCGCCCGTCCTCGACCGCGCACAGCACGAGCCGCGACGGGTGGTAGCGGCCGACGCGCTCGAACCGGTTCTCGATCTCGCCGCGGAACTGGCCGTCGACCACCACCACCACGTTGAGCACCCGCGCGGGCACGAACGGGTGGTCCGAGTGGTGGTGCTCGATGACGATGTTGCGGAGCGCCGCCTCGATCTTGGCGGGCGTGGTGTCCCGCTCCGACCAGACCTCGTCCATCAGAGGGCTCTCCAGTGGCGCCCCTCACCGATCAGCTCGTCGGCGGCGGCGGGGCCGGGCGCGCCGGCCTCGTACTCGGTCAGCGGCGGGCTCCCGGCGTGCCACGCCTCGAGGATCGGGTCGATGATCGACCACTGGGCGTCGACCTCGTCGTTGCGCGTGAACAGCGTCGCGTCACCGCGCATCGCGTCGAGGATCAGCCGCTCGTACGCCTCCGGCGACTGCGACATGAACGACGTGCCGTACAGGAACTCCATGTTCACCGGCCGGATGCGCATGCTGGCGCCGGGGATCTTCGCCCCGAGCGACAGCGACACGCCCTCGTTCGGCTGCACGGTGAGGATCAGCTGGTTCGCCTGGACGCCCACCGAGCCCTTGGAGGCGAACGCCAGGTGCGGCACCGGCTTGAGCTGCACCGCGATCTCGGTGACCTTGCGCGCCAGCCGCTTGCCCGTGCGCAGGAAGATCGGCACCCCGGCCCAGCGCCAGTTGTGCACCTCGAGCTTCAGCGCCGCGTAGGTCTCGGTATTGGAGCTCTCGGGCACGCCCTCCTCCTCGAGGTAGCCCTTGACCTCGTCGCCGCCGGACATCCCGCTCGTGTAGCGGGCGCGGACCGTCATCTCGGCGACCTGCTCTGGGGTCGGCGGCTCGATCGCCTGCAGCACCTTGACCTTCTCGTCGCGCACCTTGTTGGCCTCGAACGAGGCCGGCGGCTCCATGCAGACGAGCGTCAGCAGCTGCAGCATGTGGTTCTGCACGAGGTCGCGCAGCGCGCCCGCCTGGTCGTAGTAGCCGGCACGGGTGCCGATGCCGATGTCCTCGGCCGCGGTGATCTGGATGTGGTCGATGTAGTTGCGGTTCCAGAGCGGCTCGAACATGTAGTTCGCGAACCGGAACGCCATCACGTTCTGGACGGTCTCCTTGCCCAGGTAGTGATCGATGCGGAACACCTGGCGCTCGCGGAACGCGTCGTGCACGACGTCCTGGAGCGAGCGCGCCGACGCGAGGTCGGTGCCGAACGGCTTCTCGATCACCGCGCGCACCTCGGCCTTAGCGCTGCGGTGGAGGCCGTTCTCCCTGATCGCCTCGGTGATGACCGGGAAGAACTCCGGCGCGGTCGAGAGGTAGTAGACGCGGTTGAGCGGCTGCCCGCCCTCCTCGTCGAGCGCGTCCATCTTCGTGCCGAGCTTGGCGTAGCCGGCCGTGTCGTCGAACGGGATCCCCAGGTAGTGCATGCGCCCGACCAGCTCGTCGAGCACCTGCGGGTCCGGCGTGCGCCGCGAGAACTGCTCGATCGACTCGCGCGCCTGGTTGCGGAAGTCGTCGTCGGACTGGTCGCGCCGCGAGACGCCGACGAGGTTGAAGCGCTCGGGCAGCGAGCCCTCGTGGGCGAGGTTGTAGAGCGCCGGGAGCAGCTTGCGGCGCGCGAGGTCGCCGGTGGCGCCGAAGATCACCAGCGTCGTCGCCGGGACCGGGAGTCGCTCCAGGCCTTCGACGAGCGGGTTCTCCGTGGCGGCGACGGCCATGCGATCAGCTCCCCGCCGCTCGCTCGACCGCGTGCCCTCCGAACTGGTTTCGCAGGGCCGCGAGCACGCGGTGCGTGTAGTCGCCCTCACCGCGCGAGTAGAAGCGCGCGTACAGCGAAGCGGTGATCACCGGCGTCGGCACGTCGAGGTCGATGCCGTCGATGATCGTCCAGCGCCCCTCGCCGGAGTCGCTGACGTGGCCGCGCAGACCCTCGAGGTCGTTGCCCTCCTGCTCGAACGCGCGCTCGGCGAGCTCGCACAGCCACGAGCGGACGACCGAGCCGCGGTTCCACAGCCCGGCGACCTCCTTGAGGTCGGGCGAGAACTTCGACTTGTGCATCAGCTCGAAGCCCTCGGCGTAGGCCTGCATGATCCCGTACTCGACGCCGTTGTGGACCATCTTCACGAAGTGCCCGGCGCCGGCGTCGCCGAAGTGGCGCCAGCCGTCCGGCGGGGCGAGCACGTCGAGGATCGGGGCCAGCCGCTGGACCGACTCCTCGTGGCCGCCGACCATCATGCAGTAGCCGACCTCGAGGCCCCAGACGCCGCCCGACGTCCCGACGTCGATGTAGTTGATCCCGCGCTCGTGGAGGGCGGCGGCGCGGCGCACGTCGTCGTGCCAGTTGGTGTTGCCGCCGTCGATGATCGTGTCGCCCTCGTCGAACAGGTCGGCGAGCGCGTTGACGGTCTGCTCGGTCGCGTCGCCCGCGGGGACCATGATCCACACCATCCGCGGCGGCTCGAGCTTGGCGACGAGGTCCTCGAGCGAGGAGGCGCCGATCGCGCCGTGGCCCTCGGCGGCACTGACCGCCTCGGCGCTGAAGTCGAACGCGACGACCTGGTGGTCCGAGTCGCGGTGGATGCGATGGACCATGTTGCCGCCCATCTTCCCGAGGCCGACGAAGCCGATTTGCATCAGAGGTTCTCCTTCCCGACCCGCACGGCGTCGAGATCGTGCGAGCGCAGGGTCTGTAGGTCGCCGTCGGCCTGTGCGCGGATCAGCCGGGCGAACGTGTACGGCTCGCCCGGCACCTCGAGGTCTCCCTCGGGCTCGTCGACGATCTCGATGAACGCGCCGACGGACGGGCCGCCCTTGTGGAACTGGCCGGTGGAATGCAGGTAGCGCGGGCCGTAGCCGAACGTGGTCGCCACCCCGTGCTCTTCGATCAGCTTGGCCCGGAAGCGGGTCACCGCCTCGTCGACCTCGCTGCTGTACGGCACGTAGCCGAGGATCGCGACGTAGCGCGGCGAGCCGATGCCGTCGAGCAGCTCGTCGAGGCTGCCCGGCTCGAGGTCCGGCGCGCCTTCCTTGAGCACGCGGCTCGTGTTGTCCTTCGCCTCCTGCACGTTGGGCTGGTCGAACGGGTTGATCTCCAGCACCCAGCCCGCGACCGCGGTCGCGAACTCGGAGTAGAAGAAGATCCGCCCGAGGTCGTTCGGCCCCTCGGCATGGACGGTGATGGTCGGGTGGCCGGCCTTGCGGACCGCCTCGATGTGCGCCGCGTTCGCCGAGTCGCCGGAGGAGATGTGCACGAACACGCGGTCGGGCCCGTAGGCGGCCGCGTCGACGTTGGGCTCGTCGGCGATCGGCAGGATGCCGCGGCCGAGCTTGCCGGTCGACTCGGCGACGAGCTGCTCGGCCCACAGGCCGAACGCGGTCAGCGGGCCGTCGACCACGAACGTGAGCTTGTCGCGCCCGTTGCGGGCGAGCTCGCCGAGCGCGACGCCGAGCCACAGGCCGGCGTTGTCCTCCTTGAGCTGGCAGTTCTGGACGGCGATCTCGGCGCCGTCGAGCACCTCGCCGATGTCGACGCCGATCAGCGCCGCGGGGACGAGCCCGAAGTACGACAGGGCCGAGTAGCGCCCGCCGATCTCGGGGTCGTTCTCGAACACGCGCCGGAAGCCATGCTCGGCGCCGAGCTTGGCGAGCGACGTGCCGGGATCCGTGACCGCCACGAAGTGCGCGCCGTCGGGCTGGCGCGCGTGGAAGAACTTGAACTGGGACATCGTCTCGATCGTGCCGCCCGACTTGGAGGACACGATGAACAGCGCCTTGTCGAGGTCGAGCTCGTCGACGACCGACTGGATCTGCGCCGGGTGCGTCGAGTCGAGCACGTGCAGCTTCATCCCGTGGCCGGTCGTCGAGCGCCGGAACACCTCGGGCGCGAGGCTCGAGCCGCCCATGCCGAGCAGCACGGCGTCGGTGTAGCCCGCCTCGCGCACCTCGCGGGCGAACGCCTCCAGGTCGTCGACGTTCTCGAGCATCTTCTCGGCGATGTCGAGCCAGCCGAGGCGGTCGGTGACCTCGGGCGTGCCCGCCGGCGCCCACAGCGTGCCGTCGCGATGCCAGATGCGGTGCACGACGTCCTCTTCGGCGGCCTTCCTGACGCGGGCGGCGACCGCCTGCTCGAGCTCCGCGGGCAGGTCCGCCTCGATCGCGCCGGGGCGGCCGGTGACGATCCCCTCGCGCTTGAGCTCGATGCCGTCGAGCAGCTTGGCCATCGGGGCCAGGAACGCGTCGATGCCGTCGCGCAGCAGCTTGTCGGTGACGTCGTCCATGTCGATCCCGGCTTCGCGCAGCGCGTCGAGGTCTGCGGTCGGGTCGTCGGCCGCGGTGGCGCGGGTGACGTCGCCGTCGCGCGCGGCGGCGGTGAGCGTGGGCAGCGGCATCGTGTTGACCGTGTCGGGCCCGACCAGGCCGTAGACGTACATCGTCTCCGGATAGGCGGGGTTCTTGACGCCGGTCGACGCCCACAGCGGGCGCTGGACGGGGCAGCCCGCGTCGCGCAGCGCCGCGAACCGCTCGCCCTCGAAGACCTTCTTGAACGCGAGATAGGCGGAGCGGGCGTTGGCGAGCCCGGCGCGGCCGGAGAGCTCGGTGCGGCCGTTGGCCTCGAGCCGCTTGTCGACCTCGGTGTCGACGCGCGAGACGAAGAACGAGGCGACGGAGTGGCGGTCGAGCGGCTTGCCCTCGGCCTGGCGGCGCTCCATCGCCGTGATGAACGCCTCCATCACGCGCTCGTAGTAGGAGACCGCGAACAGCAGCGTGATGTTCACGTTCATGCCCTCGTACAGGGCCTGCTCGATCGCCGGGATGCCCGCTTCGGTCGCCGGGATCTTGATCATCAGGTTCGGGCGGTCGACGAGGTCCCAGTACATCCGGGCCTGCTCGAGCGTGCCCTCGGTGTCGTGCGCGAGCCGCGGCGCGACCTCGAGCGACACGTAGCCGTCGACGCCGCCGGTGTCGTCGTAGACCCCGCGCAGCACGTCGGCGGCGAGCTGGACGTCCTTGACCGCCAGCCGGCGGTACACCTCGCGCGCGGACAGGCCCTCACGGGCGGCGGCGGCGAGGTCCTCGTCGTAGTCCGGCGAGCCGAGGATCGCCTTCTCGAAGATCGCCGGGTTGGAGGTGACGCCGCGCAGCGAGTCCTCGGCGACCATGCGGGCCAGCTCGCCGTCTTCGATCATGCCGCGGCGCATCTGGTCGAGCCACACGCTCGTGCCCGCCGCCGTCAGCGCCGCGAGCCGCTCGTTGACAGAAGTGACGCTCATGACCTCGTCCTTTCCAGAACCTTGCGGGCGCGATCCGCGATCGCCTGCCCGCTGAAGCCGAAGTGCTCGTACAGGACCTTCGCCGGTGCCGAGGCGCCGAACCCCTCCATCGCCACGACGTCGCCGTGGTCGCCGACCCAGCGGTGCCAGCCGAGCGGGCTCGCGGCCTCGACGGCCACCCGCGCCGGCACGGACGGCGGGAGCACGGTGTCACGGTAGTCCTGATCCTGCTCGGCGAAGCGATCCAGGCACGGCATGCTCACCAGTCGCACGCGCACGCCCTCGGCCTCGAGCAGCTTCGCCGCCTCGTGCGCCTGGTGGACCTCGGAGCCGGTGCCCATGAGGATCAGCTCGGGGTCGCCGCCGCCCGGTGTCGTGCAGCACGTAGGCGCCGCGCTCGACCGCGTCGGCGGGCACGCCGCTCGGATCCCAGACCGGCAGGCCCTGGCGTGAGAGGGCGAGCACGGTCGGGCGGTCGGTCTGGCGCATCGCGTGCCGCCAGGCGAGCGCGGTCTCGTTGAAGCCGGCCGGGCGCACGACGTCGATGTTCGGCGTCGCGCGCAGCGTCGCGAGCTGCTCGATCGGCTGGTGCGTCGGGCCGTCCTCGCCGAGGCCGATCGAGTCGTGCGTGAACACGAACGTCGACGGCAGGTGCATCAGCGCCGCGAGCCGGATCGACGCCTTCATGTAGTCGCTGAAGATCAGGAAGCCGGCGCCGAACGCGCGGAACCCGCTCAGGTTGAGGCCGTTGACGATCGCTCCCATCCCGTGCTCGCGGATGCCGAAGTGGAAGTTGCGCCCGCCGTACTCGCCGTTCTCGACGCTGCCGCCGCCGTTGATCAGCGTCAGCGTCGACGGCGCGAGGTCGGCCGAGCCGCCGACGAGCTCGGGGATCTTGGAGGCGACCCACTGGATGACCTCGTTGGAGGCCTTGCGGGTGGCGATCATGCCCGCGTCCGGGCCCTTCTTCGGGATGTCGGAGTCCCAGCCGTCGGGCAGCCGCCGCGCCTGCAGGCGCTCGAGCTCGGCGCGGTGCGGGGAAGCCTCGAACTCCCGATCCCACTCCTCGTACAGCTCGCGGCCGCGATCGACGCACTCGCGGAAGTGCGACAGCGCCTCGTCGGGGATGAAGAACGGCTCCTGGCTCGGCCAGCCGTAGGCCTCCTTGGTGAGCGCGATCTCCTCCTCGCCGAGCGGCGAGCCGTGCGCCCCGTGGGTGTCCTGCTTGTTCGGCGAGCCGGGCGCGATGTGCGTGCGCAGGATGATCAGGCTCGGGCGCCCGCTGTCGCTCTGCGCGGCCTCGACCGCCGCCTCGCATGCTGTCGAGCGCAGAGTCCTCGCCGAGGTTCTGGACGTGCCAGCCGTAGGCCTCGTAGCGCTTGCCGACGTCCTCGGAGAACGCCAGCGCGGTGTCGCCCTCGATCGAGATGTGGTTGTCGTCGTAGAAGACGATCAGCTTGCCGAGGCCGAGGTGGCCGGCGAGCGACGAGGCCTCGGACGAGACGCCCTCCTCGAGGTCGCCGTCGGAGGCGATCACGTACGTGAAGTGGCCGAGCAGCTCCTCGCCGTAGCGGGCGACCAGCATGCGCTCGCCGAGCGCCATGCCGACCGACGTGGAGATGCCCTGGCCGAGCGGGCCGGTGGTCGTCTCGATCCCCGGCGCGTGGCCGTATTCCGGGTGGCCGGCGCAGGGCGAGCCGAGCTGGCGGAAGTTCTTGATGTCGTCGAGCGAGACGCCGTACCCCGTCAGGTGCAACGTCGAGTACAGGAGCATCGACGCGTGCCCCGCCGACAGCACGAAACGGTCACGTCCGAGCCACTCCGGGTGGGTCGGCGAGTGGCGCATGATGCGCGTGTAGAGCAGGTACGTCACGGGCGCCAGCGCCATCGGCGTGCCCGGGTGCCCCGAGTTGGCCTTCTGCACCGCGTCCATCGACAGCGTCCGGATCGTGTTGATGCACAGCTCGTCGAGGGCGGCGCGCTCCGTCGTCACGGACAATGCGGCTCTTCTCCTGTCTGGTTGCCGAAAGCCACGCTACCCGAACGGTACGTGCTCACACTCGGTCGTGGCACCGGCGAGATCGCCGGGCTGCGGCGCCTAAGCCTGAATCCACCGATCCCCGCGGTGCCTCGCCCCCGTGGCCGTTCGCCAGAGCCGGTCGGCCGCGACCTAAGTGATCCACCACGAGGATGCGCGGCCGACCGACTCTGACTCGGCCCACGAGGCCGAGTCATCCACGGGTCATCGGTGGATCCAGGCTAAGGGGTCCGTACGTGGTGCCTAAGGGGTCAGACCCCTTAGGTCGGCGTGACCTCCCGATGTGAGGCCACCGTCTCAGACGTAACTTCGATGGCGTCAGAAACGGTCCATTTGCACAGGAGTCCGCATGCTTCAGTCGCTCTACACCACCGTCGTCATCGACCAGATCATCCACGATCGCGCCGCCGCCGCCGCCCGCGCGCACACCGCCCCGAGCCGGCGCCGCCGCCTGTTCGGCCGCGGCCGGGATGTAGCTCCCCACTCCTCCCCCACCGGTCGCCTTCACGTAAGCGCGAGCCGGTGAGCGAGCTCCCCGGCTGGAACACGGCGGAGCCGACCTCCATCATGGACGTCGTGCTCCGCCGCGTTTCCAGCGCCACGTTCGTCGGTCGCGCCGACGAGCTCGCGCTGCTGGACGGCGCGCTCGAGCAGACGCCGTCGTTCGCCTTCGTGGCCGGCGAGTCGGGCGTCGGCAAGAGCCGGCTCGTCGCCGAGTTCGAAGCGCGCGCCACCGCCGCCGGCTCACGTGTCCTGATCGGGCACTGTCTGGAGCTCGGCGGCACCGTCTTCCCCTACGCGCCCCTGGTCGATGCCCTCCGGCCCGTCGCGCGCGAGCTCGCCGAATGCGGATCGGACCTCGAGCTCCCCGACGGCACGCGCGCGGCCCTCGCCGAACTGCTCCCCGAGTTCGACGAGGGCCGCGAGGCGGAGCGGACCTCGCAGGCGCGCCTGTTCGAGGCGTTGCTGGCGCTGATCGAGCGGCTCGGACGGCAGGGCCCGGTCGCGCTCGTGCTCGAGGACCTGCACTGGGCCGATCCGTCGACCCGGGACTTCCTCGTCTTCCTCGTACGCAGCGCGCGCACGGAGCCGCTGACGCTGCTCGCCACCTACCGGTCCGACGAGCTGCACCGCCGCCACCCGCTGCGTCCCGTGCTCGCCGAGCTCGAGCGCGTGCCCGGCGTCCAGCGCATCGCGCTCGAGCGGTTCAGCCGCCAAGAGGTCGACCAGCAGCTGGCCGGGATCCTCGACGAAGCGCCCGACCAGACGCTGGGCGACCGCCTGTACGCGCGCGGGCAGGGCAACCCGCTGTACACCGAGGAGCTGCTCGCGGCGTCGGCCGCCGGCGTCGGCGAGCTCCCCGAGACGCTGCGCGACGCGCTGCTGGGCCGCTTCGAGCGCCTGCCCTCCGCCGCGCAGGAGGTCCTGCGCGTGGCCGCCGTCGTCGAGCGGCCGATGAGCCACGCGATGCTGCAGGCCCTGAGCTCGCTGGACCCTGAGGCGGTGCTCGACGGCGCGCGCGAGGCCGTCGCCCACCAGCTGCTGGTCACGCACCCCGACGAGACGTACGCGTTCCGCCACGCGCTCGTCGGCGAGGCGATCTACGAGGACCTGCTGCCCGGCGAGCGGACCGCGCTGCACGCGGCGCTGGCCGAGGCGCTCGAGCACGACCCGGCGCTGCTCGGCGACGTGCCCGCGGCGACGGTGAAGGCCGAGCTCGCCTGTCATTGGCAGGGCGCGCACGACCTGCCGCGCGCGCTCGGCGCCTCGGTCGCGGCCGGCGTCGCCGCGCAGCGCGTGTACGCGGACCGCGAGGCGCTTCGTCACTTCGAGCGCGCGCTCGAGATCTGGGACCGCGTGCCCGACGCCGCGGAGCGGTCCGGCATGACACGGGTCGACGTCCTGCGTGCGGCCGCGGCCGTCGCCGGCGATGCGTTCGAGGCCGGCCGCGCCGTCTCGCTCCAGCGCGAGGCGCTGGCGGCCACCGGCGCTGAGGCCCCGCCGCTCGAGCTCGCCCGCATGCACGCCGAGCTGAGCCGCTACCTGCGCCACGCCTCCGAACACGACGAGAGCGACCTGGAGCTCGAGCAGGCGCTCGAGCTGCTGCCGCCCGACGCCGAGCTCGAGCGGGCGCGGCTGCGCGAGCAGAACGCGAAGAGCCTGATGCTCCGCGGGCACGTGCGCGAAGGGCTGGCCGAGGCGTCGGCGGTCGCCCGCGAGGCGCGCCGGCTCGGCGACGCGACGCTCGAGGCGGGCGCGTTGAACACCGAGGGCTACTCGCGCGCCGCGCTCGGCGACCCCGACGAGGGCGCCCGGCTGCTGCGCGCGTCGGTCGAGCTGGCGAGTCGCGATGGGACGCCCAGCGACCACGTGCGGGCGGTCATCAACCTCTCCGAGATCCTCGACCTGTCCGGTCGTACCGAGGAGGCCCTGGGCGTCCTGCGGGCGACGCTCCCGCTCATCCACTCCCACGCTGAGCCGTCCTCCTACGACACGTTCCTCGAGACGCAGCAGGCCTACGAGCTCGTGCGGCTCGGGCGCACCGCCGAGGCGGCCGCCGCGCTGCCCGCGCGCGTGCCCGGCGACGCGATCGGCTCCACGGCGATGTTCGTCATGGCCGTGCGCGCACAGATCGCGGTGATCCGCGGCGACGACGACGCCGCCCGGCACGCGCTCGACAAGTTCCGGCGCCAGCACATCGGCTCGCGCGACCCGCAGTGGTTCGAGGCGCTCGAGTCCATGACCGCCATGCTGGCCGCCCGGCAGAGCCGGCTCGAGGATGCGCGCGCGGCCGCGGCGCGCGGCATCGCCGGCACGGAAGGGACCGACGAGGCCGGGCGGCTGGTCAAGCTGATCTGGGTGGCGCTGATGGTCGAGGCCGAGGGGGCCGAGCGCGCCATGGCCCTCGGCGAGCCGTTCGACGAGGAGACCGCCACGACGCTGCGGGCGAGGCTCGCCGCCGCGCGCGGCCGGCCCGGCCAGTGGGCCGAGGGCCCGCGCTACGCGATGCTGGCCGCCGCCGAGGCGGGCCGGCTCGATCACGCCCTCGGCCGCGGCGAGCCCGATCCCGGCGCCTGGCTGTCCGCCGCCGCCGCGTTCGACGAGATCGCGCTGCCATGGCCGGCCGCCTACGCCCGCCTGCGCGCCGCGGAGGCGTTCGTGGCCGCCGGCCGGCGCACGGAGGCGGTCGGCCCGCTCGCCGCCGCGCGGGGCTCCGCCGAGCGGATGGAGGCGGCGCCACTCGTCGACGCCGTGGACGCACTCGCCCGCCGCGCGCGGATCCGCCTCGACGAGGTGCCGGAGCCTGCGCCGGAGCCGCCAGAGGCGCTCCCGCTCGGGCTCACGCCGCGCGAGCACGAGGTGCTTCTGCTCGTCGCCGAGGGCCGCACGAACCGCGAGATCGGCGAGCTGCTCTACATGAGCGAGAAGACCGCCAGCGTGCACGTCTCGCGGATCCTCGCGAAGCTCGACGTCGGCGGCCGCGTGGAGGCCGCTGCGGTGGCCCATCGACTCGGGATCGCGCGTTAGCCGCACACCATCTCCGCGCCCGCCGAGCACGGCCCCGGGCCTGTCAAAATGTACGCATGACCACGAACGTCGCGAAGACCGATCAGCAGTGGCGTGAGGAGCTCACGCCCGAGCAGTACGAGGTACTGCGCAAGGGGGCGACCGAACGCGCCTTCACCGGCGAGTACTGGGATGCCCACCAGGACGGGACGTACCGCTGCGCCGGCTGCGGCGCGGAGCTGTTCACGTCCGACGTCAAGTTCGACTCCGGCACCGGCTGGCCGAGCTTCACCGAGCCCAAGGTGGCGGAAGCCGTCGAGACCCGCGCCGACAACGCGTGGGGCATGAACCGCACCGAGGTCGTGTGCCGCAACTGCGGCGGGCACCTCGGCCACGTGTTCGACGACGGCCCGCGCGACGCCGGTGGGCTGCGGTACTGCATCAACTCCTGCGCGCTGGATTTCTCCGGCCGCTCTTGAGGGCCCGGCCAACTTCGGCATTGAGGGAGGCGGGTTCGGACCGCGAACCGGGCTCCCTGGCGCTTTTTGCTCCTCTAGGCAGCAAAAGGCGCCAGGGTCCGCCGCCGGCGCCCATCTCTCGCCTCCCCACCCAGCCGCAGTTCGCCGGAGACCGCACGCCGACCACTGGGATAATTGGCACATGAGCACCCGCGTCAGCAGCCAGCGACTGATCGGCCGGGAGGCCGAGCTCGCCGCGCTGGAAGCGGCGCTCGCAGACGCGGCGAACGAGCAGCCGTCGGTCGCGTTCCTGGCCGGCGAGTCGGGCGTCGGGAAGACCCGGCTGCTCGCCGAGCTGGAGCGCAAGGCCCGCGAGGACGACGTGCTGGTGCTCACCGGCGACTGCGTCGACCTCGGCGAGAGCGAGCTGCCGTACGTGCCGCTCGTCTCGGCCCTGCGCCCACTCGCGCGGTCCGGCGACGAGGCGCTGACCGACCCGGTGCGCGCCGCCGTCGCGCCGCTGCTCCCCGGCTCAGGTGTCGAAGCGCCGGCGCCCGGGGTCGACCAGGCGCGGCTGTTCGAGGGCCTGCTGTCGCTGCTCGACGCGCTCGGCCGCGAGCAGCCCGTGCTGCTGGTCATCGAGGACCTGCACTGGGCCGACCGCTCGACCCGAGCGGCGCTGACGTTCCTCGCCCACAGCCTCACGAACGAGCGCGTGCTCGTCGTCGGCTCCTACCGGCCGGACGAGCTGCACCGCCGCCACCCGCTCCGCTCGCTGCTCGCGGAGGTCGAGCGGGACCCGCGCACCCACCGCGTGTCGCTCGAGCCGCTGACGCACGGCGAGCTCGCCTGCCAGCTCGAGGACATCCTCGGCGCGGCGCCGGACGCCGAGCTGCTGCAGCGGCTGTGGAAGCGCTCCGGCGGCAACCCGCTGTTCTCCGAGGAGCTGCTCGCCGCGGGCGTCGACGGCCTCGGCGCCGCCCCGGACACGCTGCGCGACGCGCTGATGCTGCGGGTCGAGCGCCTCTCCGAGCCCGCGCAGGAGATCCTGCGCATCGTGGCCGTCGGCCAGCGGCTCGAGCACCCGGTGCTCGCCGAGGTCAGCGGCCTCGACGAGCGCGCGCTGCGCGACACGCTGCGCGAGGCGGTCGAGAGCCACATCCTGCTCGCCGGTGAGGACGGCTGGCACCGGTTCCGGCACGCGCTGCTGCGCGAGGTGGTCGACGACGACCTGCTGCCCGGCGAGCGGGCGACGCTGCACCTGCGGCTCGCCGAGGCGCTCCGCCACCGGCTCAAGGAGCGCCCCGGCGCGGTGCTGACGGCCGCCATCGCCCACCACTACGCCGCCGGCGGCGAGCAGCCCGAGGCGCTCGAGTGGTCGGTCCACGCCGCCACCGCCGCCGAGCGCGTCTACGCGCACGGCGAGGCGCAGGCGCTGCTCGAGCGCGCGCTCGAGCTGTGGGACCGCGTACCCGACGCCGAGGAGCGGGCCGGCGCCGACCGCGTGACGCTGCTCGAGCGCGCCGGGCAGCGCGGCCTGGGCGCTCGGCCACACCGGTCGCCAGCTCGCCCTGTTCGAGGCCGCGCTCGCCGAGCTCGGCCCGAAGCCGGACCCGGCGCGCGCCGGCCTGATCATGGAGCAGATCGCGCGCGCCCAGTGGGGCCTCAACCGCCCGCGCTCGAGCGTCGAGACGCTCAAACGCGCACTCGAGCTCGTCGAGAGCGCCGACGGCGACGCCGCCGCCGAAGCACGTGCCCGCGTGCTCGCCGCGCTCGCGCGCCGCCACATGCTCGACGGCAAGTTCACCGACAGCATCGAGGTCGCGCGCCGGGCGCTCGACGCCACGATCGCGGTCGGGATGCGCTCGGCCGAAGGACACGCCCGCAACACGCTCGGCTGCTCGCTGGCGATGGTCGGCGACGTCGACGCCGGGTCGGCCGAGCTGCGCGAGGCGATCCGCATCGCCCGCGAGCGCGACGACGACGCCGACCTCGCCGACGCCTACACCAACTTCGGCGACATGCTCCACATCATGGGGCGCTCGCAGGAGGCGCTCGAGCTCGCCGAGGAGGGCCGCGCCGAGTTCGCCGAGCGCCGCCCGATCGCGGTGATGTGGCTCGACGCGCTGGTCGCCGAGATCCTGCTCGACATGGGCAAGCTGGCCGAGGCGGAGAAGCGGCTCCCCGATCCGCTGCGCTACACCGGCGGCCACGTGCGGGTCAACCTCGGGCTGCGCCGCGCGCACCTGATGCTCGTGCCGCGGCGAGCACGACGCCGCCCGCGAGCTGCTCGGCGACCTCGACGAGATGATCGCCGACTCGAGCGAGCCGCAGTTCATCGGCCCGCTCGCGGTGCTGATGGCCGAGCAGCAGCGCCGCGAGGGCGACCTCGCGGCCGCGCGCGCGACGATCGAGCGCGGCCTCGACCGGATGGAGTTCTGCACCGACGACGCCGCGCGCGTCGCCGCCGTGGCGGCCGCCGGCGTCACCGTCGAGGCCGACGCCGCGCAGCGTGCCCGCGACCTCGGCGAGGCCGACGCGGAGTCGTCGGCGCTGCGCTTCCTCGACGACCTGCTGTCGCGCGTCGCGGCCGCCGCCACGCGTACGCGGCCGGTCGAGTGCGCGCTGCTGCTGATGTCGCGGTCCGAGGCGGGCCGGGGCGGCGGCCGCCCCGACGCCAAGTCCTACGAGCGGGCCGCCGGTGCCTGGGAGAAGCTCGAGCGCGCCGAGATCGCGGCCCGCATGCGCTGGCGGGCCGCCGAGGCGCACATCGCCGCGGGCGACCGTGAAGGTGCCGCCGAGTCGCTCAACGCCGCCCACGAAGAGGCGGTCGGGATCGGCGCCGGCTGGCTGCGCAGCGAGATCGAGGGCCTGGCCGCGCGGGCCCGCGTGCCGCTCGAGGCCGGCGTGGCCGCTCCCGAGGAGCCGCCCGCCGAAGACGACGAGGACGGCTTCGGCCTCACCTCACGCGAGCGGCAGGTGCTCGCGCTGGTCGCCGAGGGCGCGACGAACCGCGAGATCGGCGCGCAGCTGTTCATGGCCGAGAAGACCGCGAGCGTCCACGTCTCGCGGATCCTCTCCAAGCTCAACGTGCGCTCGCGGACGGAGGCAGCGGCGGTCGCGCACCGCCACCGGCTCAACTGACGCCGCCGACCGCCGAGCGCCGTGGCGCACCGCCACCGCCTCAACTGACCTTGTCGATCAGCACGACGCGGCCCGCCTCCGACGGCCGGCCGTCCTTCAGGCTCGTGCCGATGGGGAGCGCCACGAAGCCCTTGCGCTTCACCCGCTGACGGACGAGCCGGGCCGCCCGCTTCGACAGCCGGACCGTGAACTTCTGGCCGCGCCGGAAGCCGCATCGAACGAGCGCGTCCCGCGACGCCGTGGAAGCGCAGCGTCGCGCGCCGGTGCAGCCGGACGCCGGTGCGGCGATGCACGTCGCCAGCATGCGCACGCCGCGCCCGTGCAGGGTGTGATCGACGGCGTCGAGCGTGACCTCGGCGCGCGGACAGGGCCCCGCCGGCGGCTCGGTCGGCGCGGCTGCTCGCCGGTCGGCGCGAACAGCACGCAGCCGTTGCCGATCCACGCGACGCCCTGCGTCGTCGGCGGCGAGCGTGTGATGTCGCCCGTCGGCACGCCTACCGGTCGCGCCGCCGTGGCGCCGGGGTCGAGCACGGACGGGGCGGACCGTGCCGAAGAAGCGGGTGCGCTTCGACCGCCGCGACGGCGGCGCCGGCGAAACGCGGCTTGTACAGCCGCTTGCTGCCCCGGAGCCTGTGCTGCGCCGTTCCCGGCGCGTGCGTGACGAGGCCGCTGGAAATAGTCGGCCACCACACGGCCGTCGGCCGCGACATCAAGCTCGCCGGGGTCCTTGACGGCCATGCTGACCTGCTTGGCGCCGGTCAGCGGATCGGCCACGAACACGCGGTTGAGCGGAGCGTCGGCGCCCTGCTTGGTCGAGCCCGGGAAGGCCAGGTGGTCGCCCGCGATCGCGATCGGCGCGTCGAGCCCGCTCCCCCACGGCAGCACGCGCGGCGCCGCACCGGGCTCGAACAGCCGCAGGCGCGTCCCGAACAGCGTGAACTTGCCCTCGTCGACGAACACGCGCTCGCCCTCGACCGCGGTGTCGATCGGATGCCAGCCGTTCCTTCCCGAGGACGAGGCCAGTCGCAGCGGCCCGGAGATCGGGCCGGTGTAGAGGCGCCACTTCACCGCGTCGCCGAGCCGCAGGTTCGGCTTGTCGTAGAAGACCGCCACGGCCACCTGCCGCTCCGAGGCGCTCACCTGCGCGCTCGCGCCCCAGCCCTTCCCCGGCCCGCTCGCACTCAGCAGCCGCCGGGTCGGGCCGCCGCTGACACTGACCGCGTCGACGGTCAGGCGGCCGCGTGCGCCGGTGCGCGGGACGATCACCTCGCTCCCCGCGAGCGCGATGTCCTCGGCGTGCGGGGCGTCGAGCAGCGCGACCGGCGCGGCCCGTGCCGCGGGCACGAGCAGCAGCGACGCCGCCGCCACGCCCAACGCGATCCGGAGCATCACTCCGCCGCGGGCGCGGGCGTCGCGGGATCGGCGCCGTCGCCGTCCTGGCCCGTGTCTTCGAGCCGACTGCGCAGCCGGTCGCGGATCTCGTCCGGCTCCATGTCGCTGTGGATCCGCGTCTTGCGCGCCACGACGGCGCCGGTCGCCGCGACACCGGCGGCGCTTGCTAGTCCGAGGAGTTTCCAGCGCGTCTTCATCGGTGCGCGTACCTTACGCGCGTGGACGAATCCGTGTTGACTCTCGACGAGGCGGTCGCGACCGCCGCGACCGGCGACGTCTGGCTGTTCCGCGGCCGCTCCGTGGCCGACCGGGCGATCCAGGCCGTCACCAACAGCCCGATCAACCACGTCGGCATGTGCGTGGCGCTCGACGACATGCCGCCGCTGATGTGGCACGCCGAGCTCGGCCGCTCGCTCCCCGACGTCTTCACCGGCGAGCACCAGCGCGGTGTGCAGCTGCACATCCTGCGCGACGCGGTGAGGGTCTGGGAGAACAAGTACGGCCAGCGCGCGTGGATGCGCCAGCTCGACGGCACGATCACCAAGGAGCACGAGGACAAGCTCATGGAGATGATCGAGCAGATGGACGGCAAGGCGTTCCCGACGACGATGGGGCTCGCCGGCTCGTGGGCGGTCGGCCGCGTACGCCGCCGCGACGTGTCCAAGGAGACGATCTACTGCGCCGAGCTGGTGGCCGCCACCTACCAGCACATGGGGATCCTCCCCAAGGTCCGGCCGCCCGGGCTGGTATGACCCGGGCAAGTTCTGGAGCGGCGACCAGATCGACATGGCGGACGGCTTCTCGCTCGGCGAGGAGATTGCGATTCGCTGAACTCTGGCCGCACCACGGTGCGTAGCCCTTACCGTGACTGGGATGGCGATCGTCGCGGCCGAGGGAGTGGTCAAGACGTACGGAGAGGGCCGGGCCGCGCGGCGGATCCTCGACGGCGCGGACCTGAGCGTCGAGGCCGGCGAGATCGTCGCCATCCTCGGGCGTTCCGGGTCGGGGAAGTCGACGCTGCTGCACCTGATCGGCGGGCTGGACCGCGCCGACGCCGGCACGATCACGGTCGCCGGGGATCCCGTCACCGGGGCCACCGAGAAGGAGCTGAGCGCGCTGCGCCGGCGGCGGATCGGCTTCGTCTTCCAGTTCTTCCACCTGCTGCCGGAGCTCACCGGCGAGGCCAACGTGCTGCTCGCCGGACGCGTGCGCGGCGCGCGGCCGGACGCCGCCGAGCGCGGCCGCGAGCTCGTCGACCGGCTCGGGCTGCGCGAGGTGGCCGACTCGCTGCCCAGCCGCCTGTCCGGCGGCGAGCAGCAGCGGTTCGCGATCGCGCGCGCGCTGGTCAACGACCCGGCCGTGTTGCTCGCCGACGAGCCGACCGGCAACCTCGACGTGCAGGCCGGCGCCGAGGTGCTGCGGCTGCTGCGGTCCGGCGCCGAGGACGGCCGCGCGGTCGTGCTCGTCACGCACGAGGCGGCCGCGGCGGCGATCGCCGATCGCGTGCTGACGCTGCGCGACGGGAGGCTCGTGCAGTGATCGCGCTCGCGCTTGCCGGCCTGCGCGCCCGCCGCTCGCGCACGCTGCTCGCGGCGGCGGGGGTGCTGGCGGCGTCGCTGGTCGTCGGAACCGGTGCGACGGTCGGCTACGGGCTCGCGACCGGGTTCGACCGCGCCGCGACACAGGCCGACCTGCCGGACGTGATCGCCCGCTTCGACGACGAGCCGCTCGACACGCTCGACAAGCGCGTGCGGGCGCTGCCCAACCTCGCCGCGCGCTCGTACCGCTGGGAGCGCAACAACTTCCCGATCGCCGCCGACGGCCACTTCACGCGCCGCGGTGCGCTCCAGTTCGTGCTCGGCGGCCGGCGCGGCTACGAGATCCTCGAGGGCCGCGACCTCGGCGGCCCCGACGACGTGGTCGCCGAGCAGGGCCTCGCGCGCGCGTGGGACCTGCACGTCGGCGACACGATGTACGTGGGCCGCTCGACCCGCCGGCTGGTGGGCATCGCGTCGTCCCCGGACAACGTCGCGTTCCCGCTGGCCGGTGCCGCGCGCGTGTACGCGCTCGACCGCGACAACGACGCACGGCCGAACGTCGCGCTGCTGTGGCTGAACGACCGGTCGAAGGCGGACGTGACGCTGACCCAGGCGCGGTCGGTCTCGTTCGGGCTCGGGCGGCTGGAGTTCGTGACGCGCGAGGGCGTGCGCGTGCTGCTCTCACAGGCGGCGGGGATCGTGATCTCGCTGCTCGTCGCGTTCTCGCTCGTCGCGCTGCTCGCCGCGGGGATGATGCTGGCGGCGGGCGCAGCCGCTGATGTGCAAAGACGGTTGGGCGCGTTCGGCGTCCAGCGGGCGCTCGGGTTCTCGCCCGGGCGGATCGCGGCGCTGCAGGCGCTCGAGGCGACGCTGGTGGCGGTGCCCGCCGCCGCGCTCGGGATCGCGATCGGGACCCTGGCGGTGGCTTCGCCGGCCGCTTCGCTGCTGGCCGCGCTGAACGAGCGGCCGCCCGGCTGGGCGCTGGCCGGACCGCTGCTGGCGGCGCTCGTCGTGGTGGTCGCGATCGTGGTCGCGGCGGCCACCTGGCCGGCGTGGCGGGCGGCGCGCAGACCGCCGGCGGCGATCCTGCGCGGCGGCGACCTCGCGGACGCCCCGGCACGCGCCACCAGCGGCGGCCTCGCGGCCCTCGGCGCGCGGTTCGCCACCGCCGCGCGCGGACGCTGGGTCGCCGCGGTCGTGACGATCGGCGTGTGCGCGAGCGTGGTGACGCTGATGCTCGCGCTCGCCTCGCTGCTCGAGCGCCTGCGCGACGACCCCGGCACGGTCGGCAAGCGCTACCAGCTGACGGCGCGGATCGACACGTCAGACCTCGGGGCGGTCCGCGCGATCCCGGGCGTGGCCGACGCCGGGCTGCGCTACGTCGCCGACGCGACCGACTCGTTCCGGCTCGACCGGCCGTTCCGGCTGGTCGCGTACCCGGGCGACCACACGCGCTTCGAATCCCCGCCGCTGGCGTCCGGGCGGCGCGTCCGCGCGCCGGACGAGGTCGAGGTCGGGCTCGGGCTCGCCGACGCGCTCGGGCTGCGCCCGGGATCGCCGCTCGCCGTCCAGTTGCCCGGGGGCACGGAGGCGCGCCTGCGCGTGGTGGGCGTCGTGCGCGCGCTGGAGAACAACGGCCGCATCGCCTGGACGCAGCCGGCCGCGCTGACGCGCGACGACCCCGACCTGGAGCCGTCGACGGTGATCCGCCTCACGGGCGGGGCGGACCGCGCGGCGGTGACGAGCGCGATCGAGGACCTCGGCGGCTCGTTCTCCACGGTCGGCGGCGCGACCACGCGCAACGCGCAGTTCCTCGGCCTGCTCGCGGCGGTGCTGCGCGGCGTCGGCCTGACGGTCGGGCTCGTGTGCCTGTACGCGCTCGTGCAGGCACTGGCCGTCACTGCGCGCGAGCGCCGCGGCGCGGTCGCCCTGCTGCGCGCGTGCGGCGGCGACGGCGAGACCGTCGCGCTCGTGCTGATGGGGGCCGCCGCGGCGGTGGCGCTGCCGGCCGCGCTCGTGGGCGTGGCGCTGGAGATCGTCGTGCTCGGGCCGCTCGTCGCCCGGCTCGCCGCGGGGTTCGCGACGTTGCCGATCGCGCCCGGCGCCGACCAGGTCATCCTCGTCGTCGCCGGCCTGCTCGCGCTGGCGGCGCTGGCGACCGCGCTCGTCGCTCGCCGCGTGCTGCGCGAGCCGGTCGTCCTGGGGCTGCGCGAGGAATGAGGCGCGCGGCCCTGATCGCGATGCTCGCCCTGGCCGGCTGCGCGTCTCCGGCCGCCGCGCCGCCGGCCACGTCGACGCTCCAGGCCACCTGGGTCGATCGTGACGGCGACGGGTTCCTCGAACGCGGGCCGGGCGAGCCGCTGATCGACCGCGGCGGTGGCGTCGAGCCCGGCCGCACGCTGGCGACGTTCGGGCAGCTCACCGACACGCACGTGCGCGACGAGGAGTCGCCCGCGCGGGCGCCCTTCCTCGACCGGCTCGGCGCCCCGGTCGACTCGACGTTCCGCCCTCAGGAGGCGTTCTCGACCCAGGTGCTCGACGCCGCCGTGCGCGCGCTCGACCGCGAGCACCCGCAGGCCGTCGTCGTCACCGGCGACATCGTCGACTCCGCGCAGGAGAACGAGCTCGGGATGGCGCTGGAAGTGCTGCGCGGCGGCGAGGTGAACCCCGACAGCGGCGCGCCCGGTTACGACGGCGTGCAGGACGCGGCCAACCCGGACCCGTTCTACTTCCGGCCCGACAACGACGCGCCTCGCCATCCCGGCGTGCTCGACGCCGCCCAGCGCCGGTTCCGCGCCACCGGGCTCGACGCGCCGTGGTACCCGGCGGTCGGCAACCACGACGTGCTGGTGCAGGGCGAGGTGCCGGCGACGCCGGCGATCGAGGACGTCGCGACCGGCAACCGGATGGTGGTCGGCATCGACCCGCGGTTCCTGCCGCCGATCCTCAGCGAGAGCGAGGCGCCGTCGATCGTCAGCTCGCTGATCAGCCAGGGTGACGCGTTCGGCCGCAGCGAGACGGTCCCGGCCGACCCGGCGCGGCGGCACCTGCGGCCGGCCGAGATGGTCGACCGGCTGGCGGCCGCGGCCGGCGTGCACCCGGCGAAGCCGACGGGCGAGCCGGGCGCGGAGGCCGCACGCCTGGACTACTCGTTCGACATCGGGGCATCGGTGCGCGGGATCGTGCTCGACACCGTCGATCGCGCGGGCGGCTCGCGCGGCCGGCTCACCGGCGCGCAGCTGGCCTGGCTGCGCGGCGAGCTGCACCGCGCGGGCGACCGCTGGATCGTCGTGTTCGCGCACAACGCGCTCCCCGAGCCGGCCCTGGCCCTCCTCGACGCGACGCCGCGCGTGGCGGCGGTCGTGCGCGGCAACAGCCATCGCAACGCGATCGAGCCCCGAGACGGCTACTGGCTGATCTCGACGTCTTCGCTCGCCGACTTCCCGCAGCAGGCGCGGATGTTCCGGCTGCGGGAGGCGCCGGGCGGCGCGGTGCTGGAGACGTGGATGGTCGACCAGGACGGCCGCGGCCTCGCCGGCGTCTCGCGCGAGCTGGCGTATCTGGACGCTCAGGGCGGCCGCCCGCAGGGGTTCGCGGGCCGGCCTACCGACCGCAACGCGCGGCTGTTCGTGCAACCGTAGGCGCGTCTATGGCTCCCCACACGCGCCTCGGCGCCTTCTTTTTGCTCGCGGGCTCGATGCACTTCCTGCGGCCGAAGCCCTACGTCGCCATCGTCCCCGAGGCGCTGCCGCGCAAGCGCGAGATCGTGTTCGCCAGCGGCGTCGCGGAGCTCGCCGGCGGCGCGGGCGTGCTCGTGCCGGGCACGCGGCGGCTCGCCGGCTGGTGGCTGATCGCCACGCTGCTCGCGATCTTCCCGGCCAACGTGAACATGGCGGTCAACGCCGAGCGCTTCCGGGTGGTGCCCGAGCCGCTGCTGCGGGCACGGCTGCCGCTCCAGGCCGCGCTGATCGCCTGGGTGTGGCGCGCCGTGCTGCGATGAGCCACGCCGCCGCCCTCCTCGACTGGCTCGCCTGCGCGTACGGCGGTCGCGAGCAGCGGGCGCCGCGCGCCGCCCGCGCGGCCGGCGACGGGCTGCTGGAGACGGTCGCGTGGCTCGGCACCGCCGGCCACGTGCTCGACTTCGACGACACCTACCTGCCGGGCATCGCGCACCTCAGCGCCCCGACCGCACCGGCGGCGATCGCCGTCGCCGCGGAGCTGAACCGCACCGTCGGCGACGTCCTCGACGCCCACGCCGCCGGGTTCGAGGCGATGGGCGCGCTGTCGCGTGCGCATCCGCTGTACGAGGGCGGTTGGCATCCGACTGCGGTCTGCGGCGCCGTCGGGGCGGCACGTGCGGCGTCGGTGCTGCTCGGGCTCGACGAGGAGCAGGCGGGTGCGGCGGAGCGGCTCGCGCTGTTGCAGGCGGGCGGGCTGCGGGCGGCGTTCGGGTCCGACGGCAAGTCGCTGCAGGTCGGCATGGCCGCGGCGGCCGGCGTGCAGGCCGCGCGCACCGCGGCCGGCGGCGTCTCGATCACCGCCGACGTGCTCGGCGCCCCCGACGGCTTCGCGGCCGCGTTCGGCGCCGCCCGCGACCGCGGCGCGCGCCTCGCCGTCGACGAGAACTGGATCAAGCCCTGGCCCTGCTGCCTCATGAGCCACAGCGCGATCGAGGCCGCCACCTGGGCCGACCTCTCCGGCTCGGCGCCGATCGCGGTCACCGTGCACCCGGTCGCGCGCCGCGCGGCGTCCTACGACGCGGTCGCCGACGGGCTGCAGGCGAAGTTCTCGATCCCCTACCTCGTCGCCTACGTCGCGCTGCGCGGCGAGCCGGAGCCGAGCAGCTTCGCGGGCGTCGACCCCGATGTGCAGGCGCTGGCGCGCGACCGCGTCACGCTCGCGACCGACGACACGCTCGGCGAGTCGGAGGCCGTGCTCGCGCTCGCCGGCGATGAGGTTGCGCGCGTCGAGGCATCGCGCGGGTCGCCGCAGCGCCCGATGAGCCCTGACCAGCTCGCCGCCAAGTGCCACATGCTCGCCGGCGAGCGGCTCGACGGCCTGCTCGACGACCGCGACGCGCCCGCTCAGACGCTGCTCGACGCGCTCGCCTGAAGCCGGGCCAGCACGTCCGCGTGCAGCGCCGCGTTGGCCGCGACCGCGCCGCGTCCCGCCGCGGTGCGCCGCCCGTCGAAGTCGGTGAACACCCCGCCCGCCTCCTCCACGATCAGCTGCGCCGGCAGCAGGTCCCACAGGAACCCGCGCGGGGCGAACGCGGCGTCGACGGCGCCCTCGGCGCACAGCATCAGCGCGAGGAACGACTCGTAGCCGCCGCTGAGCCGCGCGCCGCGCAGCAGCGGGTCCGCGTCGACCGGAAAGCCCAGGTAGAGGTTCGCGTGGGCGACGAACGCCTCCTCGACGGTCGCGACCGACGAGACCGAGATCCGCTGCCCGTCGCGAAACGCCCCCTCGCCGCGAGCGGCCCACCAGCGCCGTCGCAGCGCAGGCGCCGACACGACGGCGACCAGCGGTCCGTCAGCGTCCTCGAGGGCGATCAGTGTCCCCCACACCGGGATCCCGCGCGCGAACCACTCGGTGCCGTCGAGCGGGTCGAGCACCCAGCGGCGCACGCCCTCCCCCACGGCCCCGAGCTCCTCGCCGAGGATCGCTTCGTCCGGGCGCTCCGCCACCAGCCGCTCGCGCAGCGCCCGCTCGACCTCCCGGTCGGTCTCGGTGACCGGAGTCCCGTCGGCCTTGGTCGTGGCCTCGGCACCACGATCGAACGCCGGCAGCGTGATGGCGTCCGCGAGGTCCGCCAGCGCCAGCGCAAACGGGGTCAGACCCCTTGAGTCGAAGTCGCTCAAGGGGTCTGACCCTAATGGTTCAGGCGACGGCGGCGGCCGGCTCGAGCTCGCCGCGCTGAGCGGCCTCGGCGTGCTCGCGCGACGCCTTGCTCGACACCAGCACCACGGCCAGGACGGCGCCGGCGATGGCCAGTCCGGCGCCCACGAGGAAGGCGCTCTGGAAGCCCTCCGTGAGCGCGACCGGCATCGACGAGCCCGAAGCGGCCAGGTCGTCGATGCGGCTGTTCGCGACCGAGACGAGGACCGCCAGGCCGAGCGCGCCGCCGAGCTGCTGCGACGTGTTGATGAGACCGGAGGCGAGGCCCGCCTCGTGCGTCTCCACGCCGCTGACGGAGGCCACCATCATCGACACGAACGCCAGGCCGAGGCCGATCGCCGCGAGGATCGACGGGAACAGCACGTCAGCGACGTAGCTGCCGCTCGCATCGATCTGCGAGAACCACAGCAGGGCGGCCGCGGTGACGAGCATGCCGGTCACGAGCACCGGCTTGAAGCCGAAGCGGGTGACCAGGCCGGCCGACGCGCCCGCGGTGATGATGATCCCGACGGCCAGCGGCAGGTAGGCGAGGCCGGTCTCGATCGGCGAGAAGCCGAGCACGTTCTGCATGTACAGCGAGATGAAGAAGAACATGGAGAACAGCGCCGCGGCGATCAGGACGGCCGAGACGTTGATGCCGGTGATCGTGCGGATCCGGAAGATCCCGGGGAACGGGACCAGCGGGGCCTTCTGGCGCCGCTCGATCAGGTAGAACGAGGCGATCAGCGCCAGGGCGATCGCGCCGAGGCCGAGCGTCTGCGTCGAGGTCCAGCCGGCGTTGTTGGCGTCGACCAGCGCGTACACGAGCAGGGACAGGCCCGCGGTGATCGTCACCGCACCCGCGATGTCGAAGTGGCGCTCGCCGTAGTTGCGCGACTCGGGGAGGAGCCGCGGGGCGAGCATCGCCGCGGCGATGCCGATCGGGACGTTCACGAACAGGACCCACTCCCAGCCGGCCCACTCGGTGAGCATGCCGCCGAGGAGGACGCCGACCGCGCCGCCGGAGCCGGCGACCGCGCCCCACACGCCCATCGCCTTGTTGCGCTCAGAGCCTTCAGCGAACAGGACGGTGACGAGCGACAGGGCGGCCGGGGAGAGCAGCGCAGCGCCGAGACCCTGCACGGCACGAGCCGCGACGAGCCAGCCCGCGCTCTCGGCGAGCCCGCCCGCCAGGGAAGCCACGGCGAAGAGGACCAGACCGACGATGAACAGGCGACGACGACCGAGCAGGTCGGCCAGGCGGCCGCCGAGGAGCAGGAACCCTCCGAAGACGAGCACGTAGGCGTTGACCACCCACGAAAGATCGTCCTGGGAGAAGTTCAGGTCCTTGCCGATCGACGGGAGCGCGACGTTGACGATCGACGCGTCGAGGACGACTACGAACTGGGCAGCGGCGAGCAGCGCCAGGGCCAGCCACTTGTTGGTGCTGCTTGAGGACATGAAGGTGCTCCTGGGGAGGATGTGGAACCTGAGTTCCGGTTCTGCAGCAGCACGATACGCCCGCCTGGATGGACCGACAGTGCGGGCAGCCACACTGTTATGCGGAACCGGAGTTCCGCTACCCTGAGAGCGTGTCCGAGGTCGTCGAGAAGCCGCTCCGCGCCGACGCCCGCCGCAACCGCGAGAAGGTTCTGGCGGCCGCGCGCGCGGTGTTCGCCGACCAGGGCGTCGACGCCCAGATGGACGACGTGGCGCGCCGCGCGGACGTCGGCGTCGGCACCGTCTACCGGCACTTCCCGACCAAGGACGCGCTGCTCGGGGCGCTGGCCGAGGAGCTGTTCGCGCAGCTCGCCGCGCACGCGCGCGAGATGCTCGACCTCGACGATCCGTGGGAGGCCTTCGCACGGACGATGTGGTTCAGCGCAGAGAAGACCGCCGGCGACCGCGCGTTCGCCGAGATCCTCGCCGCGTCACGCGACGCGCTGCCGGTCGAGTGCCCCGGCAAGAAGAACCTGACGGGCACCGTGGACACGATCATGAAGCGCGCGATCAAGGCCGGCAAGATGCGGCCCGACGTCGTGATCGACGACATCCCGCTGATCATGTGCGGGGTCGGCAGCGCCAGCGCGATGCCGCACCCGAATCCCGAGGCGTGGCGCCGCCATCTCGGCATCGTGCTGGACGGGATGCGGGCCGAAGCTGCCGCCGAAACGCTTGACAGTTAACTTGTGGGGCTATGAGCGCCCCGTCGGTCGACCCTGAACTCGAAAACGTCGCCTGGAACCTCGACCCGCTGCTCGACGGCGGCGCCGGGGATCCGGACTCCGCCGTCACGGCGATGATCGCCGGCGCGCAGGCTCGCGCCGACGCGTTCGCGCAGTCCCATGCGGGCAAGATCGGCGAGCTCGACGGCGCCGGGCTGATCGCCGCGATGCGCGAGCTCGAGGAGATCCAGGAGGAGCTCGGCCGCGCCGGCTCGTACGCGATGCTCAACTTCGCCGGCAACACCGCCGACCCGCCGCGCGGCGCGCTGCTCCAGAAGGTGCAGGAGGGCGCGACCAAGATCGAGACGACGCTGCTCTTCTTCGAGCTCGAGTGGGCGGCGCTCGACGACGACAAGGCCGACGCGCTGCTCGCCACCGACGGGCTCGACTTCGCCCGCCACCACCTGAGCACGGCGCGCCGCTACCGGCCGCACCTGCTCTCCGAGCCGGAGGAGAAGATCCTCGCCGAGAAGGCGCTCACCGGCCGCGGCGCGTGGTCTCGCCTGTTCGAGGAGCAGGCGTCGGCGATCACGGTCGAGCTCGACGGCGAGCCCGAGCCGGTGTCGCTCGAGGTCGCGCTGTCGCGGCTGTTCGCGCCCGACCGCGACGTCCGCCGCAGCGCCGCCGAGCGCGTGACCGAGGCGCTGAAGCCCGGCCTGCGCACCCGCGCCTACATCTTCAACACGCTGCTCGCCGACAAGGCGGTCGACGACCGGCTGCGTCACTACCCGCACTGGCTGGCGAGCCGCAACCTGGCCAACGAGGCGTCCGACGAGTCGGTCGAGGCGCTGATCGCCGCCGTCCGCGCGCGCTACGAGCTGCCGCGCCGCTGGTACCGGCTCAAGGCGCGCCTGCTCGGCATCGACCAGCTCGCCGACTACGACCGCATGGCGGCCGTCACGGACGTCGACGAGCGCGTCGAGTGGGCGCGCGCGAAGGAGACCGTCCTGGAGTCCTACAGCGCGTTCTCCGACGACCTCGGCGCGCTCGCCAAGCGCTTCTTCGACGAGTCGTGGATCGACGCGCCGGTGCGCCCGAACAAGCGCGGCGGCGCGTTCTGCGCCTACACCGTGCCGTCGGCCCACCCGTTCGTGATGCTCAACTACACGGCCACGCGCCGCGACGTGCTGACGCTCGCGCACGAGCTCGGCCACGGCGTCCACGCGGCGCTCGGCGGCCGCCAGGGCGTGTTCCACATGGCGACGCCGCTGACGATGGCCGAGACCGCCAGCGTGTTCGGCGAGACGCTCGTGTTCGGGCGCCTGTTCGAGCAGGCGCAGACGGCCGAGTCGCGACTGTCGCTGCTCGCCGAGAGCATCGAGGGCTCGATCGCGACGGTCTTCCGCCAGGTCGCGATGAACCGCTTCGAGCACCTCGTCCACACCGAGCGCCGCGAGCGCGGCGAGATCGCGGTCGACCGGATCGGCGAGCTGTGGGCGGAGTCGCAGACCGAGCTGCTCGGCGACGCCGTCGAGGTCACCGAGGGCTACCGCTCGTGGTGGTCGTACGTCCCCCACTTCATCGGCTCGCCCGGCTACGTGTACGCCTACGCCTACGGGCAGCTGCTCGCGCTCGCCGTCTACGGCCGCTACGAGGAGGAGGGCCCGAGCTTCGTCCCCGCCTACCTCGACCTGCTGTCGGCCGGCGGTTCGCGCAGCCCCGAGGAGCTCGGCAAGATCGTCGGCGTCGACCTGGCCGACCCCGGCTTCTGGGATCGCGGCCTGGACATCGTCGAGCGCCAGCTCGACGAGGCCGAAGCCGCGGCGCGCGACACGGGCCGGATCTAGACGCCTGCGAGGTCGTCGCCGGTGCGCGTGCGCTCGTAGACGACCGCGCGGCCCTCGCGGCGGCCGCTGATCAGGCCGGCCCGGCGCAGGACGCCGAGGTGCTCGGACACGCCGCCGGAGCTCGCCTGCAGCCGCACCGCGAGCTCCTGCGTCGTCTGGGGCACGGCGAGCTCGGTGAGGACCTGCGCGCGGCGGCGGCCGAGCAGGTCGGCGAGCGCGTCCGCCGGGCGCTGCGGGCGCTCCCACAGCAGCCCGACGCCGCGCGGCGCGTAGACGAGCGTGGGCTGCCACGGCGGGTCGGTCATCGCCCACACGCGCGGCCACGCGAACACCGCCGGGAGCAGCAGGAGCCCGCGCCCGCCGAGCTCCACGTTGGCCTCGTACGCGCGGTTGACCTCGAGCACGCCGTCGCGCCACGCGACGTCCGGGTGCAGGTCACCGAACGCGGCGAGCGGGCCGCCCTCGGCCAGCCGGGCGCCGCGGTAGGCGATGTCGGCCTCGAGCAGGCCGCATACGCGGTCCCACCACGGCTCGAGCGCCCGTTCCCAGTACGCGGCCATGATCGTGGTGAGCCGCTTCAGGCCGGCCTCCGGATCGCTGAGCAGGATCCGGGCGGCGGGCGGAGGGCGGCGCCCGGGGTAGGCCCAGCCGAGCTCGAGCGCGATCCGCGCGGGGTCGGTCGCGCGCACGCGGGGGAGCTCGGCGGCGAGCCGAGCGCGCGGGCGCTCAGGCGGCGGCGTCACGAAGTCGGGCAGGTACGGGCCCTCGGGGATCACGGCGTCGAGCAGCGTGAGATCGAGGTCGGCGACGCGCTCGGCGGCGAGCTGCGCCCACGGCTCGTGGATCGAGTGGCGAGCGGGGTCGCGCAGCACCTGCCGGCTCGACGCCAGCTCGAACAGCGGCGAGATCGCGAACCGCACACGTCCGAGGTCGGCGGGGCCGAAGCGGTACTCGATCATGGCTCGAGCCTACACCCGGATTCGGGCAGCGCCGAATCGTTTCGCCCGCGTGACGGTGCCGCCGAAGCTGTCAGGACGTGTCTGCCGCCGTCGCCACCACCCGCGTCCCGCTGCGCGCCGTCCTGCGCGCGCCCGGCTTCGCCTGGCTGTTCAGCGCGTCGATGCTCGGTCGCATCCCGATGTTCGCGACCGGGCTCGTCCTGGTGCTGCGCACGCGCGAGCTGACGGGCTCGTTCGCCTCCGGCGGCCTCGTGGCCGGCGTCAGCGCAGCGGCGGTGTGCGTGAGCTCCCCGGTGCTCGGACGGCTCGTCGACCGGCGCGGCCAGGTGCTCGTGCTGTCGGGGTGCGTGGCGCTGTCGACCGCCGGCCTGATCGTGCTGGGCCTGCTGCCCGTCGGCGTGAGCCTCGCGGCGCCGATCGCGTGTGCGCTGATGACCGGGTTCGGGTTCCCGCCGCTCGGCGCCTGCCTGCGCGCCGCGCTCCCGATCCTGCTCCCCGACCGCGACCGCCGGCACGCGGCGTTCGCGCTCGAGTCGGCGGCGACCGAGGTGACGTACGTGATCGCGCCGCTGCTCGTGGCCGTGTCGGTCGCGCTCGGCGGTCCGGGCACGGCCGCCTTCGTCGCCGCCGCGCTCGGCCCGCTCGGCGTCGCCGCGTTCGTGGCGCATCCCGCGGTGCGGACCTGGCGGCCGGCTCACGACGGCGAGCGCCACCCGGGCGGCGCGCTGCGCGGCCCCGGCGTGCGCTCTGTCGTGTTCATCTTCGCGCTCGTGGGCATCGCGTTCGGCGCGGTCGAGGTGGCCGTCCCGGCGTCCGCCGACGCCGGCCTCGCGGGCGTGCTGCTCTCGCTGTGGGGGCTCGGCTCGCTGACCGGAGGCCTGATCGCCGCCCGCGCTCCGGCCCCGGCCGACGGCCGGCGGCGGCTGCGCCGCCTGCTCGTGGCGCTGGCGGTCGGTCATCTGCTGCTGATCCCGGCCGCCGGGCCGGTCGCGCTCGCGCTGCTGCTGCCGGCCGCCGGGCTGGCCATCGCGCCGACGTTCGCCTGCACGTTCGCGCTGGTCGAGGACCTGGCGCCGGCCGGCACGCTGACCGAGGCGTACACATGGCTTTCGAGCGGCATCACCGCCGGGATCGCGGCGGGCGCGGCGCTCGCCGGCATCCTCGCCGAGCACCAGAGCCCCGCGGCCGCGTTCGCCCTCGCGGCGGGAGCCGCCGCGGCCGGCGCCGGGCTCGCCGCGCTCAGCCGCCTGCGCTGAGCACGCGCACGATCACCCGCGACAGCGCGACAAGCTCGTCGACCGCCACCCACTCGTCGACCGCGTGGGCGCGCTCGAGGCCGCCGGTCCCGGCCATCACGCACGGGATCCCGCGGGCGGTGAACAGGCGCATGTCGGCGCCGTACGGCACGCCGATCGTCCGAGCGGCGCCGCGCTCGGCGGCCACGGCCCGCACCACGCGCTCGGTCCACGGGTCGTCGGGCGGTGTCTCACCGGGCAGGAACGCGCCGCCCGTCCAGGAGACCTCGACCGGCGCCTCGCCGTCGTCGAGCGCCACCGCGGCCTCGACCGCCGCGCGGATCGCGGCGGCGTCGGCGCCGATCGGCACGCCCACCCGGCCCTCGGCCTCGAGCCGGTCGGGCACCGAGCTCGACCAGTCGCCGCCGTGGACCTGGCCGACGAGCAGCGGGTACGGCAGCTCCAGCTCGCGCATCAGCGGGTGGTCCACGGTGGCGTTGAGCTCCGTTTCCAGCGCGTGCAGGGCGGCGTGGATGCGCACGTACCGGTCGATCGCGGAGCAGCCCTGCAGACGGGTGGCCGCGTGCGCGGCGCGGCCGGGCACGACGAGCCGGAACGTCAGCGCCCCCGCCTGCGCGCAGACGACGTCGAACCCGGTCGGCTCGGGGATCAGCGCGGCGTCGAACGCGGCGTCGCGCTGCAGCGCGGCGAACGTGCCGAGCCCGCCGTCCTCCTCGGAGGCGACGCACTGGAGCGCGACCTCGGGTGCCGTCGTCGAGGGCAGCGAGCGCGTGGACCATCGCGACGACGGCGCCCTTCATGTCGACCGACCCGCGCCCGTACAGGCGGCCGTCCTCGACCGTGCCCGGGTCGTGGTGCCAGGGCTCGGTCCCGAGCCCGACGACGTCGACGTGGCCGTTGAGCGCCAGCCGCCCCGGCCGGTTGCCGGGGCGCGTGATCGTCAGGCCCCAGAGCTCGTCGCGCGGCGCCTCCTCGCCCGGATGGTCGGGGTGCGCACGGAGGGCGGCGAGGTCGTGCTGCGTGCATATCCGCGGCGAGCCCGTACGAGGTCGCCATCTCGGCGAGGGCGGTGAGCGCCGCGCGCTCGTCGCCGGTCACGCTCGGGATCCGCAGCAGCGCGGCGGCGTCGCCGATCAGGGCGTCCGGGTCGACACGGGAGAGCACTCCAGAATCCTTCACAACTGTCCCTTCGGGGAGTAGTCGGGGGCGGCCTCGCCGCGTAGTCTGCCCCGCGTCAGGTCGTAATCACTGTCTTGGGAGTGTCAGCCACAGACGCCTCGCCCTAAGCGGGCCGAGGTGGGACCCGCCCCGCCCGCCAGGGGCGGGTCCCACCTGGGTCCGCCTGGGTCGGGCTAGGGTCAACTCGTTTTTATCCGGTGCAACCGGCGCAGGATGCGCCGGCGACCGGGGGTCGCATCAGATCCGGCGCAGGAAGCGACCGGGCACGCCACCTTCAGTTTCGCCTTACCTACTGCTCGCGCGCACCGCGAGCGCCGCCAAGTGGCGGCGCCAAGTTCTCCGTTACTCTGGAACAAGGTGCTACGCGATAGTCAACAGCCATCCTCCGACCCGGTCGCGGTGCTGGGTGCCCGCGTGCGGGAGCTCCGGCGCGACCGGGGCCTGACGCTGAAGGGCCTCGGCCGCGCGGCCGGGCTGTCGCATCCGTTCCTCTCCCAGCTCGAGCGTGGGCTCGCGCGGCCGAGCGTGACCTCGGTCGAGCGGATCGCCCGCGCGCTCGAGGTGCCGGTGAGCACGCTGTGGACCTCGCCGCGTCAGGAGGCCGCCCGCGTGCTGCGTGCCGGCGACGGCCCGACGTCGCCGCACGACGACCCGCAGGCGCCGGGCGGCGTCCGCGAGCTGTTCGCCGACGGCACCACGCTGCGCGTCCGCGAGTGGTCCGGCGGAGCGCGCTCGTGGCCGGAGGATGGCGACACCACGACCGGCGAGGTCTTCGTCTACGTAGTACGGGGCGCCGTCGAGGTCGATCTCGACGGCACGGTCCACGCGCTGCACGAGGGCGACTCGCTGTTCTTCGACGGCACCGTCCGTCACCGCCTCCGCCGCCGCGGCGGGCTGCGCACGCGCGCGCTCTACGTCGCGACCGGCTGACGGAGCCGGTACACGGCGCCGTTGGCGAGCTCCGGCACGCGGCGCGCTTCCACGCTCCAGATCTCCCGTGCCGCGGCCAGGAACCGCTCGGCGGCCCTGCGGCCGGGATCGGCGAGCCAGATGTCCCTGCGCCAGGCGCGGAAGCAGCGCGAGCAGCGCTTCGCCGTTGCGCGCCTCGTAGAGGACGTCGGACGCGAGGACGAGGTCCAACGGGCGCGCGCTCGAGCAGCGGCGCCGGCGCGGTCCAGCTGCAGACGAGCGTCTCGATCCGATCGCGTCGTTGCGCTCCGCGTTGGTCTGCGTCATCGCGATCGCCTGCGGCGACCAGTCGGTGGCGAGCACGCGGCCGCCGGCGAGCGCGGCGGCGATGCTCGGCAGCCCGAGGCCGCAGCCGAGCTCGAGCGTCCGCGCTCCTTGCAGCGCCCGGCCGCCGATCGTCCTCGCCAGCGCGAGCGAGCTCGGCCACAGCTCGGCCCAGTACGGGAGGAACTCCTCCTGCTCGAACGCGTGCTCGTCGAGCAGCGCCTCGGCATCGCGCGGCCGCAGCAGCCGCAGGTCGCGGCCGTTGAGCGGGACGACCTCCTCGACGAGGTCGTCCATGGACCGTGGATGTATCTGCTGATCGCCGATCGGAGCCGAGAGTCACAAGCGTCGACGTGGCGCGCCGCGCCGGCGTGTCGCAGTCGACCGTCTCGTTGGTGCTGTCCGGCAAGTCCGCGGGTCGCATCTCCGCCCGCACCGAGGCGGCCGTGCGCGCGGCGGCCGAGGAGCTCGGCTACCGGCTCAACGTGGCCGCGCGGACGCTGCGCACCGGCACCGCGCGGACGGTCGGGCATGGTCGTCACCGACGTCACGCACCCGTTCTTCGGGCCGGTCCTGCGCGGCGCGCAGGCGGCGGCGTGGCGGGCCGGCTACGCCGTCATGCTCGTCGACGTCGCCGACGACCCCGACCGGGAGCGCGCGTCGTTCGAGGCGCTGCGCGCCGGCCCGGCCGACGGGTACATGTTCTTCGACGGTCGACCCGCCCGAGCGAGACGGGCGAGCCGGCGATCGCGATCGAGGTCTCCCCGCCCGGGATGCCGTTCGTCCGCTTCGACACCGAGCGCGGCACCGACATCGCGGTCGACCACCTGATCGAGCTCGGCCACAAGAAGATCGGCCACCTCGGCTCGGTGACTCGACGCCCAGACGTTCCGGATCCGGCGCGAGCACGTGCTCGCCCGGCTCGCCGCCGCCGGCCTCGAGCCATGCGGCTGACGAGCAGGCGCCGTTCCGGTTCGACGACGCGCACGAGGCCGCCCTGCGTCTCCTCGGCGGCCCTGATCGCCCGACCGGCGTCTACTGCGACGACGACCTGCTGGCCGGCGGCATCTACCTCGCCGCGCGCGATCTCGGGCTGCGCATCCCCGAGGACGTCTCCGTCGTCGGCTTCGACGACCTCCCGTTCGCGCAGGTCTTCTCGCCGCCGCTCACCACGATCGCCATCGACCCCGAGAAGCTCGGCGCGACCGCCTTCGAGCTGCTGAGCGCGCTGATGGCCGGCGAGGGGCCCGAGGGCCGCATCCTCCCGGTGTCCCTGGTCGTCCGCGGGTCGACCGGCCCGCCGTCGGGCTGATCTCCGCCGTTCGGGTCTCGCCGCCGGCGAACTGCGGCATTTAGGGAGGCAGGATCGGTCGCGCCGGAGGGGGTGCGTGACGAAGCCTTAGTCCTGCTAAGGAAACGTCAACCACCCCCTCCCGAGCCTCCCTCGATGCGCAGTTTCCGCGCCGGCGAGACGGGTCGTGCCGCGCCGGCGAGGCGGTGCGCGCGCGGCCGTCGCGCGGGGGCGTTTCGCGCGGCGCCCTTGACTCTCGGGTCATACGTATTAGCATCATACGTATGACTCCCCGCACTCTCCTCTTCGTCGCGCTGGTTGCGCTCGCCGTCATCGGCGGCTCGCAGCTGGCGTCGGCGGCTCCCCAGCGGCGGGTCGTGGTGGTCGTGGACGCGGCGGCTGGGCGGGATCCGGCCGTGCTCGGCGAGGCGCGTGCCGCAGTGGCACGGGCCGGAGACGAGGCCGAGCTGCGCGTCCCGCGCACTCCGACCGAGCAGCTGTCCGTGACCCACTACTTCGCCGTCCGGGGCTATGACCTCGTGATCGGCGTCGGCCTCGACAACCGCATCGCGGTGTCGCCCGTCGCCGCCAAGTTCCCGCACACCCATTTCGTGGCCGCCCGGCCCGGGCAGGTGGAGCGGGTGCTCGCCGGCGAGTGAGGACCGCTGCCGTGGCGGGCACCGTAGTGAGTAGGTGCCCTTCGCCGCAGTCCTCACGATGCTCGCCGTAGCGCTCGCCCCTCCGCCCGCCGCACCCCGATCGCGGGCGGCGGGTCAGCCGTGGCACGGCCATCTCGTGCACGGTGCGCCGCTGCCGGCCTACGGCGCGGGCTTCGCCACCTGGGACCCGATCCGCAAGCGCGTCGGGAACCGCGAGTGGCGGCGCTGGGGCACGCAGGCGCTCGTGACGCGCGTGGAGCGCGTGCTCGCCACGTACGCGCGCCGGCACCCGAACGCGCCGCCGGTCCTCGTCGGCGACCTGTCGCGCACCCACGGCGGCCACTTCGGCGCCGAGTTCGGCGGCCTCGGGCACGCCTCGCACCAGAACGGGCTCGACGCCGACATCTACTACCCGCGCAAGGACCGTCGCGCCAGGCGCGCCGCGCACCCCGGCCAGGTGGACCGCGCCGCCGCACAGGAGCTCGTGAACCTGTTCGTGCGCGCCGGCGCGCAGTACGTCTTCGTCGGCCCGCACCTGAACCTGCACGGCCCGCGCAAGATCGTCATGCCGCTCGTGCACCACGACGACCACCTGCACTTCCGCCTGCGCGCCCGGCTCGTCAGGGCGTCGCCGTAGGCTCCGGCAGCCTTCGGTCGAGCTCCTCGCGGACGCTCTTCTCGATCTCGTCGAAGTCGCCCTGGAACTCCTCGTGCACGTTGTCGACCTGGCGGTCGATGCGGTGGTCGAACTCGTTGCCCGCGGCGACCAGCATCGCCGCCACGCCGCCGAGCACGATGACGGCGAACACCGCGAGCAGGACCGCGAAGCCGAGCAGCCCGCGGCGCTGGAACGAGCTCCCGCAGTACGGGCAGCGCGCGCCGCTCTCATACGAGATCCGCGCGCAATGCGGGCAGACCCGCTGAACCGGCTGATCCACGGCGAGAGCGTATCGTCGCGGCGATGGCACCCCTCGCGCTCGTGACCGGCGCCTCGACCGGGATCGGTCGCGCCACGGCCACCCATCTCACCGGCCTCGGCTTCCACGTGCTCGCGGGCGTGCGGCGCACCCAGGACGCCCCGCCGGGCACCGAGCCGCTCAAGCTCGACGTCACCGACGAGGCTGACGTCGCCGCCGCGGCGGAGCGCGTCGGGCCTTCCCTCCACGCGCTCGTCAACAACGCCGGCATCGCGATCAGCGGCCCGCTCGAGGGCGTGCCGGTCGCCGAGTGGCGGCGCCAGATGGAGGTCAACCTGCTCGGCCAGGTGGCCGTCACACAAGCGGTCCTCCCCGCGCTCATCAGCGCGCGCGGGCGGATCGTGAACATGAGCTCGATCGGCGGCCGCAACGCGCTGCCGATGCTCGGCCCGTACGCCGCGTCCAAGTTCGCGCTCGAGGCGATGACCGACTCGCTGCGGCGTGAGGTGAGCGGGCTCGGCGTGAAGGTCGTCAGCGTCGAGCCGGGAGGGATCGCGACGCCGATCTGGGACAAGGGCCTGTCCGACGCCGACCGCGTGATCGAAACCATGCCGGCCCACGTGCTGCAGCGCTACAGCGGCCTGATCGCCGCCGTCCGCCGCGAGTCCGAGCGGCTCGCCCGGGACGGGCTGCCGCCCGAGGCGGTGGCCGAGGTCGTGGGTCGCGCGCTGACCGCGCGGCGCCCACGTACTCGCTACGTCATCGGCCGTGACGCCAAGGTGCAGGCGGCGCTGGGCCGCCTGCTGCCGGACCGCGCGTTCGACGCGCTGGTCCGGCGCGCGCTCACCTCAGGCGGTAGATCAAGCGGGCGCGGGTGAGGTCGTACGGGGACACCTCGACGCGCACGCGGTCGCCCGGGTTCACGCGGATGCGGGCGCGGCGCATACGGCCGGCCATGTGGGCGAGCACGGAATGCCCGTTGTCGAGCTCCACGCGGAACATCAGGTTCGGCAGGGACTCCTCGACCACGCCTTCGAGCGAAAGCTTCTCTTCAACTGCCATGGGTCATACCTCCGGTTTCTCTGGCGGACGAGCGCCCGACCGAAGGACGGCTGGCGCTCTCAAATCTGTGGCGCGGGCCCGGAATGGCGCCGGGGGCAGCGGCGCCCGGTCCACGCGCGGCTTATTCCATGGTAGCTCGCGGGTAGGGCGACGCTGAATGGCGGAGCCGAAGGACCGGCGGTCGGTACTCCTCGTCGCGAGCGGTCTGATGATGGTGATGCTGCTGGCATCGCTCGATCAGACGATCGTGTCGACCGCGCTGCCCACCATCGTCGGCGATCTCGGCGGGCTCGAGCACATCTCGTGGGTCGTCACGGCCTATCTGCTGGCGATCACGGCGGTCACGCCGCTGTACGGCAAGCTCGGCGACCTCTACGGGCGCAAGATCGTGCTCCAGGGCGCGCTGGTGATCTTCCTGATCGGCTCGGCGCTGTGCGGGCTGGCGCAGGGCATGACCGAGCTGATCGCGTTCCGGGCGATCCAGGGGCTCGGCGGCGGCGGGCTGATGGTGTCCGCGCAGGCGGCGATCGGCGACGTCGTCTCGCCACGCGAGCGCGGCAAGTGGGTCGGCTTGTTCGGCGCCGTGTTCGGGGTGTCGAGCGTGGCCGGGCCGCTGATCGGCGGCTTCTTCACGACGAACCTGTCGTGGCGCTGGATCTTCTACGTCAACCTGCCGCTCGGCATCGCCGCGCTCGCCGTGCTGGCCGCCACGCTGCCGAGCGTCCAAGAGCGGGTGCACCACGCGGTCGACTACCTCGGCACCGTGCTGCTCGCGGTGTCGCTGAGCGCGATCGTCCTGCTCACGACGCTCGGCGGCACCTCGTACGCCTGGGGGTCGGCGTTCATCGTCGGGCTCGGGGTCGCCGCGGTCGGCGCGCTGATCGCCTTCGTGGTGGTCGAGCGCCGCGCGGCCGAGCCGGTGCTCCCGCCGGAGCTGTTCCGCAACCGGGTGTTCGTGGTCACGAGCGCGATCGGCTTCGTCGTCGGCTTCGCGCTGTTCGGCGCGCTCACCTACCTGCCGCTGTTCCAGCAGGTCGTGCGGGGCGCCTCGCCGACCGAGTCCGGCCTGCAGCTCGTGCCGGTGATGGCGGGCGTGCTGATCGCGTCGATCGCCTCGGGCCAGATCATCTCGCGCAACGGGCACTACAAGCCGTTGCCGATCGCGGGGACCGCGGTCGCGTGCGTCGGCATGTTCGTGCTGAGCACGATGGACGCCGGCACGAGCGTCCCCGCGGCCTCCGGCCTGATGTTCGTGCTCGGCCTCGGGCTCGGCATGGTGATGCAGGTGCTCGTGCTCGCCGTGCAGAACGCGGTCCCCTACGAGCAGCTCGGGGTGGCGACGTCCGGCGCGACGCTGTTCCGCTCGATCGGCGGCTCGATCGGCACCGCGATCCTCGGCGCGATCTTCACCAACCGGCTCGACGACATCCTGTCCGCGGGCGGGGCGCCGGCCGGCGTCGGCGCGCTCGACCCGTCCGCGCTCGATCGCCTCCCGCCCGAGGCGCACGCCACCTTCATCGGTGCGTTCACCGACGCGCTCGACTCGTCTTCCTCGTCGCCGCCTGCACCGTCGCCGTCGCGTTCCTGCTCACGTGGCTGCTGGAGGAGCGGCCGCTGCGCACGACGGTCGCCACCGCCGGCATGCACGAGGCGTTCGCGACGCCCGAGGACCCGGACTCCGTCCGCACGGTCGCGCACGAGCTGAGCCGGGTCGTCGGCCGCGAGGGCGCGCGCGAGTTCGTGGAGCGGACCACCGCGCGGGCGGGCCTGGAGGTCAGCGCGCTGGAGAGCTGGGTGCTCGTGCGCACGGCCGCCGACCGCACGCTCGACGTGCGGATCGTCGCGGAGACGAGCGAGATCGAGGAGCAGCGCGTGCGCGACGCGTGCCGCGAGCTGCACCGCCGCGGGCTGCTCACCGACGCCGGCGACGGCGCGACCGGGCTGACGAGCGACGGCGCCGCCGCGGTCGACGCGCTGGCCGACGCCCGCCGCGACGCGCTGTGCGAGCTCGCCGCCGAGTGGGAGCCCGACACCCATCCCGAGCTCGTCGAGTTCATCGAGCGGCTGTCGGAGGACCTGGTCGGCGAGGCGCCCCGCCGGTGAGCGGAGACCTGGAGGTGTGGGCGTCCGACCGGCCGGACGTACCGCCGGCGCCCGCCGGCGTCGAGATCGACGGGCCGTTCGCGGCCGAGGACGGCGACGCGCCGCCGGCGGTCGCCGCCGCGCTGCTGACGGCGCGCTGGACCGTCCAGCTGTCCGGCGCCGCGCTCGAGCTCGCGCGCGCGATCGCCGACAGCGGCCGCGGCGTCGTCTACGACCCGCAGGAGGACGCGATCGTCTGGCCGGCCGACCCGGCCGTGCTGCGGGCGGTCGAGCCGCGCCGCGACGGCGCGTCCATCCAGCTCGAGTGGCTGTTCGCCCGGCGCCTCGAGCGCGCCGACGCCCACCGTCTGCTCGCCGTGCTGCGCGGCGCGATGCCGGAGGCCGTCCCGGTGCGGTTCGGCGACCACGAGCCGATGCAGGGCCGGCTCGACCGCGACGGCGACGATGCTTTCGCCGCCCTATGGGACGGCACCAGCAACCCGTTCTGGTCCGGTCGCCCGCCGCTCGAAAACGGCTTCGTGCACCTGTCGCGCGGCTTCGGCGCCGCCCTGTCCGCCGCCGAGCGCGACGCGCTGATCCCGGTCATCGCCGGCCGCAAGGCAATCGACGCCGACGAGGTGACGCTCCACTTCCAGGCGAACGTCGATGCCCGATGGCTCGAGGCGATCGTCTCGCTGTTCGCGCGCGTGGCCCTGGAGCTGGACGCCTTCTTCGCCGCCGCCTTCCACAGCACGCGACGCGTCGCGGTCAACGGCCGGCACTGGTTCGGCATCCCGCCCGACCCGCTGTGGCTGACCTGGGTCGGCTCCGAGTACCGGGCCGCAGCCGGGCTCGGCCCCCTGCTCCGCGCTGCCGACCGGCCCGACGACTTCCGCGCGATCAAGCGCGCCCGGCCCGCCTGGCCTGCCGAGCTCGTGCGGGGCGGCGATCAGCTCGACGCGCAACGTGCGGCGTCCGTGATTCCCGATCTGACCTGAAACCCCCGCAAACGGGTACCAGGGGTCGCGAAATGCTCTCCAACACCGACATCGAGGACGGGCTGCGCGAGCTCGTCAGCGCCAAGGTCCTCGTGGGCTGGTACTCGTGGATGTGGACCGAAGGCCGGCATTGGACGCTGCGACCCTCGCGCGGCAGCTGCGTCACCTACGGCCGCGACGACGTCACCGCGTACCTCGCCCTCGCCGCCGAGGTCCTGCGCTAGGACCGTCCGGGAGGCGCCGTGCTCTCGCGCACGCGCAGCTCGGGCTCGACCACCACGCGCGCTGACGTGCGGCGCGGCGCGTCGATCTCACCGAGCAGCAGCATGAGGCTCTGGCGGCCCATCTCGTTGAAGTCCTGGCGGACCGTGGTCAGCGGCGGGTTGAAGAACTCGGCCTCCGGGATGTCGTCGAAGCCGACGACGCTGATGTCGCCCGGCACGTCGAGGCCGGCTTCGTCGAGCGCGCGCAGGATGCCCAGGGCCATCTGGTCGTTGGCCGCGAACACGGCGGTGATGTCGCGCACCGTGGCGAGCCGCTTGCCGAGCTCGTAGCCTGACCGCGCGCTCCAGTCACCGCTGAGCAGGGGCGGGATGCCGGCGCCCGCGTCGGTGAGCGTGGACGTCCAGCCGTCGACCCGCTGGCGGGCCTCCAGCCAGTCCATCGGGCCGCCGACGTGCCACACCGTCCGGTGGCCGAGCTCCAGCAGGTGGCGCGTCGCGGCGACCGCCCCCGCGAACTGGTCGACGGCCACCACGGGCACCGCGTCGGTCGGGCCCGCCTCGACCGCCACGACCGGCATGTCGGGCGGGACGTGCAGCACCGCCTGCGCCGCCGCGTCGTGCGGAGTGATGATCAGGATGCCGTCGACACCCTGGGCGCGCAGGCGCTCCACGGCGCCGAGGACCGACGCACGGTCGAGCGAGGTGACGCTGGCGATGCTCACGAAGTAGCCCTCGTCGTGGGCGGCGCGCTCGATGCCGAACAGCGTCGAGGCGGGCCCGTGCAGCGTCGTGTCGAAGCTGACGACGCCGAGCGTGCGCGAGCGACCGGTCACCAGCGCGCGCGCCACCGAGTTCGGCCGGTAGTCCAGTTCGCGCATCGCCTGGAGGACGCGCTCGCGCGTCTCCGGGCGCACGTGGTCGGCCTCGTTGATCACGCGCGAGACCGTCTGATGCGACACGCCGGCGGCACGCGCGACATCGGCCATGACAGTGCTGCGACGGCGTCTCGTCACGGCCAGATCCTCGTTCCTACGCCGGATGTCCGTCGCAGCGCGGCATCGTGGCGGCGATGTTAACGCTCCCGGAAACCCCTGTATAGAAGTCGACATTCGGGGCTTGACAGCAGGAATGTGATCGTTAACACTCGCGACGACCTCACAGGGCACCCCGGGAGCCGGGATCAGGGTCACACGAGGAGAGGAGGAGGAGCTCGATGTCGGATAACGACGCCGTACATGAGGTGATCGAACGCCTCGAGTGGTCGGAATCGGAGCAGGAACCAACGCCGGAGAAGCGCTGGCGCGGCCTCACGCGCCGGACGGCGCTGACCGGGGCCGGCGCGGGCATAGCGGCCTTCGTGCTGGACGCCTGCGGTGGCGGAGACAACAAGAAGTCCACGAGCGCCGCTCAGTCGGGCACACCGGCCAGCGGCGTGTTCGGCGAGCAGAAGGCGTTCAAGTTCACGTTCGTCAACCACGTGACGACGAACCCGTTCTTCGTCCCGACCAAGTACGGCGCCGAGGACGCCTGCAAGCTGCTCGGCTGCAGCTACCAGTGGACCGGGTCGGAGAGCAGCAACATCAACGAGATGGTCAACGCCTTCAACAGCGCGGTCAGCGCGAAGGTCGACGGGATCGCGGTCGCGCTCGTGGACCTCAAGGCGTTCAACGGGCCGATCAAGAAGGCGCTCGACGCCGGCATCCCGGTCGTCGGCTACAACGCCGACGCGCCGGACAGCGGCCGGCTCGCCTACATCGGCCAGGACCTGTTCGTGTCAGGGCAGGAGATGGGCAAGCACATCATCGACCTGGTCGGCTCGGGCGACGTCGCGCTGTTCATCGCCACGCCGGGACAGCTGAACATCCAGCCGCGGATCGACGGCGCGCTCGACACGATCAAGAAGTCGGGTGGCGGGCTCACCGCGCACACGATCACCACGGGTGCCGCGCTGCCGAAGGAGCTGTCGGTGATCGACGCCTACTGGCTCGGCCACAAGGACACGAAGGGCATGTTCGCCGTGGACGCCGGCAGCACGCAGGGCGTGGCCCAGACGATCAAGAAGTACAACATCAGCGACAAGGTGCGCGGCGGCGGCTATGACCTGCTGACGCCGACCATGGAACTGCTGCAGGCCGGGCAGATCGACTTCACGATCGATCAGCAGCCGTATCTGCAGGGGTTCCTGCCGGTGCTGGAGCTGTACATGTACAAGGCGTCGCAGGCCCTGACCGGCATTGCCGACGTGAACACCGGGCTGAACTTCCTCGACAAGGAGACGGTCAAGCCCTATCTGTCGACCAAGTCGCGCTACGAGGGCAACTCGAAGACGGCCGGAGTCACCTCCTCGTAGCCGTGGCGGTGCAGACCGGCAGCGACGCACCTCGGACCGAGGGGCCCCAACGGCGCCGGGCGGGACCGCCCGGCGCCGGGCTCGGCGGCTGGCTACGGCGTTTCCTGACGCTGCGCGAGGGCAGCGTCATCGTGATCACGATCGCGGTCGCGTTCTACTTCGGGCTGACCACGGACGCGTTCTTCACGGTCGAGAACTTCAAGACGCTGCTGCCCGTACTTCGCGCCGTTCGCGATCCTGGCGGCGGGCGAGGTCTTCCTGATGATCAACGGCGAGATCGACCTCTCGATCGGTGCCGTCTACCTCTTCTGCCCGTTCTTCTTCTACGAGGTCGTCGGCTGGGGGCTGCCGCTCGTGCCCAGCCTCGTGATCGCCCTCATCGGCTGCATGATCGTCGGGCTGATCAACGGCGTCTTCACGGCCGTCGTCGGGATCAGCTCGTTCGTCACGACGCTCGGCATGCTGCTGGCGCTGGAGGGCTTCACGCTGATCATCTCCGACGCCCAGCCGGTGGCGACGCCGGGCACGTCGAACATCGAGAGTCTGTCCACGTTCGCGCGCGTGTTCGGCGGCGGCACGTACTCGGAGCTGATCTGGGCGCTGCTGGTCGTCGTCGTGCTGCAGGTCGTGCTGAGCTTCACGCGCTGGGGCATCTACACGGTCGCCGTCGGCGGCAACCGCCACGGCGCGGGCGAGGCCGGCGTGAAGGTGCGGCTCGTCATCATCCGCAACTTCATCCTCTGCAGCACGCTCGCCGGCCTGGTCGGCGTGCTCGAGGCCGTGCGCACGACGTCCGTGACGCCGGATCCGTCTGGCGCCAACTCGGTCCTGTTCGACGGCATCTCGGCCGCGGTCATCGGCGGCACGCTGCTGGCCGGCGGCTCGGGCACCGTCGTCGGCGGCCTGTTCGGCGCGCTGCTGCTCGGGATCCTCAATGACGGCCTGATCATCAAGGGCGTCAACGCGGACTACCTGAGCTTCTATCTCGGGATCGCGATCATCATCGCGATGGCGGCCAACACGTACGTCGGTCGCGTCAGGACGGGGGTGCGTGGTGGCTGACGAGGTCCTGCGCGTCGAGAACGTGAGCAAGAGCTTCGGCGCCGTCGAGGCGCTCAAAGGCATCGACATGACCCTCAAGAAGGGCGAGGTGCTCGGCCTGCTCGGGGACAACGGGGCCGGCAAGTCGACGCTGATGAAGATCATCTGCGGCTTCGAGAAGCAGGACACCGGCCAGATGTTCCTGCGCGGCGAGCCGTACGAGCCCCACAGCGTCGACCACGCGCGCTCGCTGGGGATCGACACCGTCTATCAGGACCTGGCGCTGATCGACGAGCTCGCCGTGTTCCAGAACATGTTCCTGCGCCGCGAGTACGTGCGGAAGCCGCTGCCGTTCCTCGCCAACCGGGCGATGCGCAAGGAGGCGCGCGAGTCGCTCGACGAGATCGGCATCAACATCCCCAACCTCAACGCTCCCGTGGCACGCCTGTCCGGCGGCCAGCGGCAGGCGATCGCCGTCGCCCGCACGGTGCATTCCGACGCCGAGATCCTCCTGCTCGACGAGCCGCTGGCCGCCATGGGCGCGAAGGAGGGCGCGCTGATCCTGGACCTGATCCAGCGCCTCAAGGACGAGGGCCGAGGTCTCGATCATCATGGTCCTCCACAACTACGTCCACGTGCTCGCGAGCTGCGACCGGGTCAACCTGATCCAGGACGGCGCGATCGCCCTCGACAAGCCGACCGCGGAGACGTCGGTGGAGGAGCTCACCGAGATCGTGGTGAGCGAATACCGCCGGGCGCGCCAGGCCGCGCAGGCGCAGGGAGCGCCGGCGCAGCAGATGACCTACGTCGTCGGCGTCGACTTCGGCACGTTGTCGGCACGGGCGCTGATCGTGCGCGCCGCGGACGGCGCGGAGATGGGCTCGGCGGTGCACGAGTACCCACACGCGGTGATGGAGCGGACGCTGGCCTCCTCCGGCGCCGAGCTCCCGCCGCAGTGGGCGCTGCAGGATCCCTCCGACTACGTCGAGGCCCTGCGGCAGGCGGTCCCGGCCGCGGTTCGAGCGGCCGGGATCCGCCCCGACGAGGTGGTCGGGATCGCGACCGACTTCACGGCCAGCAGCCCGCTGCCGGTGCTCGCCGACGGCACGCCGCTGTGCCGGGCGCCGGGGTTCGAGGACCGGCCGCACGCGTACGTGAAGCTGTGGAAGCACCACGCGGCGCAGCGCCAGGCCGACCGCATCAACGCGCTGGCCGCCGAGCGCGGCGAGCCGTGGCTGGCCCGCTACGGCGGGCGCATCTCCTCCGAGTGGGAGTTCGCCAAGGTGCTGCAGGTGCTCGACGAGGACCCGGAGGTCTACGAGCGCATGGACCGCTGGGTCGAGGCCGCGGACTGGATCGTCTGGCAGCTCTGCGGGCGTGAGACGCGCAACGCCTGCACGGCCGGCTACAAGGGCATCTACCAGGACGGCCACTACCCGTCCGAGGACTACCTGCGCGCGCTCGACGAGCGCTTCGCCGACTTCGTGGCCGCCAAGCTGTCGCCGGGCATCGACGCGCTCGGCGCTCGCGCGGGGGACCTCACCGCGGAGGCCGCCGACTGGACGGGCCTGCCGGAGGGCATCGCCGTGGCGGTCGGCAACGTCGATGCGCACGTGACCGCGCCGGCGGCCCAGGCGATCGCGCCCGGCCGGATGCTGATCGTCATGGGCACCTCGAACTGCCACGTGATGAACGGCGAGCAGGTGGCCGAGGTGCCGGGCATGTGCGGCGTCGTCGACGGCGGCATCGCCCCCGGGCTGTGGGGCTTCGAGGCCGGCCAGACCGGCGTCGGCGACATCTTCGGCTGGTTCACCGAGAACGCCGTCCCGCCCCGCTACCACGACGAGGCGCAGCGCCCGCGGGCTGGACCTGCACGACGTACCTGTCGCCAGCTGGCCGGCGAGCAGGAGGTCGGCGCCCACGGCCTGGTGGCGCTCGACTGGAACAACGGCAACCGCTCGGTGCTCGTGGACCACGAGCTCAGCGGCCTGATCGTCGGCCTCACGCTCGCCACCCGGGCCGAGGACATCTACCGCGCGCTGATCGAGTCGACCGCGTTCGGCACGCGCATGATCCTCGAGACGTTCGCGGAGGCCGGCGTGCCGGTGCAGGAGCTCTACGTCGCCGGCGGCCTGATCAAGAACCCGGTGGTCATGCAGATCTACTGCGACGTCGCGCGGATGCCGCTGCACATGATCGGCTCCGACCAGGGCCCGGCGTTCGGGTCGGCGATGCACGCGGCGGTGGCGGCCGGCGTGCATGCGGACATCCACGCGGCCGCGGCGGCGATGGGCAGCGCGCGGCGCGACGCGTACGTGCCGGACGCGGCGCGCGCCGACGTCTACGACACGCTGTTCGCGCACTACCGGCGCCTGCACGACCACTTCGGCCGCGGTGGCGACGACGTGATGCACGCCCTGCGCGACCTGCGCCCGCGGGAGCTCGCGCATGGATGAGCTGCGCCGCGAGGTGTGCGCGCTCCACGCGGAGCTGCCGCGCAACGGGCTGGTGGCGTGGACGAGCGGGAACGTCTCCGCGCGCGTGCCGGACGCCGACGCGATGGTCATCAAGCCCAGCGGCGTCGCCTACGACGACCTGACACCGGACGCGATGGTGGTGTGCGACCTGCACGGCGACGCTGCTCGAGGGCTCGCTCTCGCCGTCGAGCGACGCGGCCACCCACGGCTACATCTACCGCCACATGGCCGGACGTCGGCGGGATCGTGCACACGCACAGCCCGTACGCGACCGCGTGGGCCATCCACGGCGAGCCGATCCCGTGCGTGATGACCGCGATGGCCGACGAGTTCGGCGGCGAGATCCCCGTCGGCCCGTTCGCGCTGATCGGCGACGAGGAGATCGGCCGCGGCGTCGTCGACACGCTCGCCGAGCACCGCTCGCGCGCGGTGCTCATGCGCAGCCACGGCGTCTTCGCGCTCGGCGAGACCGCGCGCGACGCCGTCAAGTGCGCGGTGATGTGCGAGGACGCGGCGCGCACGGTGCACCTCGCCCGCGCGCTCGGTCCCGTCGAGCCGCTGGACGCGGACGACGTGGACGCCCTCTATGACCGCTACCAGAACGTCTATGGCCAGCGCTGAGACCCAGTCGATCGAGAACGGCAGGGTCGTCGCGACCCGCCCGCGCATCGGGCTGCTCGGCATCATGCAGGCGCTCTACGACGACATGCTGCCGGGCATCACCGAGCGGCAGGCGGCGTACGCCGCCGAGGTGGCGGCCGCGCTCGGCGGCGTCGCGGAGGTCGAGACCGCTCCCCCGGTCAAGGACCGCGACGACGCCGAGCGCGCGCTGCGCGACTTCGAGAGCCGCGACCTCGACGGGCTGCTCGTCGTGATGCTCACCTACGGCCCGGCGATGCACGTGGCGCGCGCCCTGGCGCGGCACGTCGCTGCCGATCTGCCTGGCGAACATCCAACCCGTCCCCGCCGTCACGGCGGCGTGGGACATGGGCGACCTGACCTACAACCAGGGCATCCACGGCGCGCAGGACACCGCCAACGCGATGGTCCGCGCCGGGCGGGCGTTCACGGTCGTCACGGAGGACTGGGGCACGGATGCGTTCCGCGATGCGGTCGGGCGCTGGGCGCGCGCCGCGGCCGCCATCACCCGCTGGCGCTCGCTCAAGGTCGGCGTCTTCGGCTACGCGATGAACGGCATGGGCGACATCCGCTTCGACGAGCACGCGCTGCTGCGCGCGCTCGGCCCGCAGGTGGACTCGCTCGCCACCGGCGTCCCTGCACCGCGCCGCGCATGGCCGGCGCGGCCGAAGACGGTCGACGGCGCTCATGGCGTGGGAGGACATCGCGCTTCGAGATCGATCCGCGCCTCAGCCGCGACGAGCGCGAGGACCACGCGCGAATGCAACTCGGGCATCGAGCAGGTCCTGCGCGAGGGCGGCTACGACGCGTACTCCACGCACTTCGGGGCCATCGCCGAGGACGGCCGGTTCGCGCGGCTGCCGCTGGCCGCGGCCTCGAGCCTGATGGCGAAGGGCTACGGCTACGGCGCGGAGGGCGACGCGCTGACGGCCGCGCTGATGTCGGCGGCGCAGACGCTGCTCGGCGTCACGCAGTTCACCGAGATGTACGCAATGGACTTCCCGTCCGACTCGATCCTGATGAGCCACATGGGCGAGGGCAACTGGAACCTCGCTCGTGAGGACAGGCCGGTGCGGCTGATCAAGCGGCCGCTCGGCATCGGAGCGCTCGACGACCCGCCGACGTTCCTGTTCCAGTACCGCCCAGGGGCGGCGACTCTCGCCACGCTGGTCTCGCTCGGAGGGGAGCGATTCCGGCTGCTGGTGTCCGAGGGGGAGGTGCTCGACACCGCGGAGCTCCCCAACCTCGAGATGCCATACGGACATTTCCGTCCCGATTCCGGGCTGCGGGCGTGCATGGACGCCTGGCTGCGGTTCGGTGGCCCACACCACCAGGTCCTCAATCCGGGACGTCATGGCGGCGCATGGCGGACGTTCTGCGAGCTGAGTGGCCTGGAGTACGCGGTGGCATGAGAGAGATCCGCCCCAGAGAGGAGCAGCCATGCCCACGTGCTTCCGCACGCCACTGAAAGCCATTCGCATAGTGCCGTTGGCACTCATCACCCTCGCTCTCGCGGCCAGCCCGAGCGCACTCGCCAAGCAGCGCCATCACGACCACCACGGGTCGAAGTTGAGCATCGTCAAGGACTCGTTCGGCGCCCTTCCAACGCCGGATCAAAGTGGTAAGACGGCAGTCGATCGGTACACGATGAGCAACGGTCGCGGGATGACGGTCGCGATCATCACCTACGGCGGCATCATCCAGTCGCTGAGCGTGCCAGACCGGCACCGTCACTTCGACAACGTGACGCTCGGTTTCGCCAACATCGACGGCTACACCAACGCCGCCTACATCAAGTCGAACCCCTACTTCGGCGCGATCATCGGGCGCTACGGCAACCGCATCGGCGGCGCGGCGTTCCCGCTCGGCAGCGTCAGCTACCACCTATTCCCCAACAACGGGCCCAACACGCTGCACGGCGGGTCGCCCGATCAGTTCAACACGCAGATCTGGAACGCGACGCCGGGTACCCCGACGCGCCATGACGTCAGCCTGACGCTGACGTTCACGTCGCCCGACGGCGCCTCGCCCGCGGTTCCATGCACGGCCAGCGCGACGGTGGGCTGCGGCTTCCCGGGCACGCTGAAGGTGACCGTCGTCTACACGCTCGACGACGAGAACAACCTGCACATGGACTACCAGGCGACCAGTAACAAGGACACGGTCGTCAACCTCACCAACCACGCCTACTGGAACCTCTCAGGCGAGGGCTCGGGCACGATCTACGACCACCAGCTCAAGCTCAACGCCGACCGGTACACGCCTGTGGACGACACCCTGATCCCGCTCGGCACGCTCGATCCTGTGGCGGGCACGGACATGGACTTCACGTCCTTCCACGCCATCGGCGAGCGGATCCGCAACCAGGGGCCCGTCGTCGGCGGCCTGGCCGGTCAGCTGGTTCTCGGCCGAGGCTACGACCACAACTGGGTGCTCACCCATCCGGGCAGCCTCGCGCACCAGGTCGTCGCTGGGGTCCTGCAGGATCCGGCCAGTGGACGCGCGCTGACCATCACCACGAGTGAGCCCGGGATCCAGTTCTACTCGGGCAACTTCCTCGACGGGACGCTGTACGGCACGAGCGGCCGCCAGTACCG
>CAWIEW010000007.1:0-489820 GCA_963835285.1 uncultured Solirubrobacteraceae bacterium
TGCCGTAGGCAAGCTCGAGGACGTCTCCACGAGGCGCAAACGCATCGAGTGCTGAAAACACACGATTGAGCTCAAGACGCCATCTGGCATTGAGCTCTTCGCCCAAGTCATCGAGCCCCTCGCGACGGAACCACTTGTCGTACTCGCGAGCGCGGGACCAATAGTAGGCGAGTTGCTCGGCGAGAATCGGATCAGTGTTCGTCACAGCGCCACTGGATACCGTCAGGACCTTCGGAGAACGTCGGCACCGCACACGGGGCATCGACCGCCACCCGAGAAGCCTGACATGCAAGACAGCAGCGAGCGTGCCGCTGGCTCCAACCCCAACTCGCGGACGACCGCATTGGGTCCAATGCGCCAGCGCCTATCGCTTCGTCCGGGTTGCGACGTCATCGTCCAGGGCGCGCGATGTCGCTCGCTCAGTGGTTGGCGGCGCTGCGTGGCCAACTTGGTGCTCGCCGCGCCCACCGGTTGGGGGGTCCGCCGCAACGGAGGTTGCACATGCAACATGGGTGCCCTACGGTCGATGGTGTCTGATGGTGGCTGTCCGGGGCAACGGGCGGTCGCGTGAGACCCGCTCACACGAGGCGCCCGCGCTCCCCCTAATCGCTGGCGTCAGGGTTCGGTGGCGGTCACGCGGTGCCGACGAAAGCGTCTGGTCACAGGATGTCTCAGCTTCTCGCGCGGTTGGCGCGCACGCTGTCCTCGCATTGGAAGCGCAGTCTCGCGGCGGCGATCGGCGTCCTTGTGCTGCTGGTCCTGGCGGCGAGCCTCGCCGATCAGCCGATCGACGACGTCTCGCTCCCGGGGGCCGAGTCCCAGAAGGCGATCGATCTCTTCCGCGCCCACTCGCCCGCGTTCGCTGGGGCCGACTCGACGGTCGTCTTCAGCGGCCGGCAAGGCAAGCTCACCGATCCGGAGCCGAAGGCCGCGATCGAGGGCGCGCTGGCCAAGGTCCGCGGACCTGACGGGCGTCGCGCTCGGTCGGCGACCCGTTCGGCCGGGCGGCGACAAGTCTCCCAGGACGGCGGCTCGCGTCGGTCGACGTCCGCTACTCGACGGACCCCAGCGACGTCGACAAGGCCGACGGCGCAGGCGCTGATCGAGGCCGGCGAGACCGCCGAACGGGCGGCGCGGCGTCCGGGTCGAGCTGCGCGGCGCGCTGTATCGACCTCGGCGCGGCAGCAGGAAGCACCGGTCGGCGAGCTGATCGGCATCGCGATCGCGATCGTGCTGCTCACCCTGCTGTTCCGCTCCGGCGCCGCGATGGCGGCGACCCTCGTCGGCGCGCTGATCGGCGTCATGGTCGGCCAGACTGCTGCTGGTCATACTGCATCGGCCCGCTCGGCCTGCCCGAATTCGCGGCCGACGATCGCGGTGATGCTGGGCCTCGGCGCGGGCATCGACTACTCCCTGCTGATAATCGGGCGATTCCGGGAGCAGCTCGCGGCCGGCGACTCGGTCGCGCGACGCGGCGGCGAAGGCCGCGCGCGACCGCGGGCTCCGGCGGTGGTCGCCGCCGGCCTGATCGTCATGGTCGCGATCGCCGGCCTGCTGGTGATCGGCATCCCGCTGATCGGCAAGATGGGCATCGGCGCCGCGATCGGCGTCGCCGCCGTCGTCGTCTCGGCCCTGACGATCCTGCCGATCATGATCGGCGCCCTGCAGAAGCGGCTGCGCCCGAAGAAGCTCGCGCACGTGCAGCCGTCGCGCGGCCTTCGCCAACTGGGGCGAGCCGGGTCACCGCGCGGCCGTGGCTCGTCGATCGCCGTCGGCGTCGTCGTGCTGCTCGTGTTCGCCTTCCCGATGACCCACATGCGCCTCGGCCAGCCCGACGACGGCAACCAGCCGGCCGATCCAGCACCCAGCGGCAGCGCCTACGACCTGCTCAGCGAAGGCTTCGGCCCGGGCTTCGAACGGCCCGTGCTGCCTGCCGTCGACACGCCGAAGGCCGCGCCGGACACGAACGCCGCAGCTGAGCTCGACTCCAGCGCGCCGATCGCAGGCCACCGACGGCGTCGCCAGCGTCGCCGCCGCCGCCCGAGCAAGGCCGGGGAGATGGCCGATGATCGGCCTGATCCCGACCACTGCGCCGCAGGACGCGGCGACGAGCGATCTGCTCGAGACGCCTGCGCGAAGACGTCATTCCCGCGGCCACCGAAGGCACGGAGCTGCAACGTCTACGTCGGCGGCGAGACCGCCGGATTCGAGGACTTCTCCGACAAGGTCGCCGAGCCGCTGCCCCTGTTCATCGCCGTCGTCATCGGCCTCTCGGTCCTGCTGCTGATGATGGCCTTCCGCTCGCTCTGGGTGCCGCTGGTCTCGGCGGTCTTCAACCTCCTGTCGGTCGCCGCCGCATACGGCGTGGTCGTCGCGGTCTTCCAGGAGGGCGTCGGGCGCGAGCCTGATCGGGGTCGACAGCGGGGTGCCGATCATCTCGTTCATCCCCGTGATGATTTTCGCGATCCTGTTCGGGCTGAGCATGGACTACAACGTCTTCCTGCTCTCCCGGATCCACGAGGCCTACAACGAGGGCGACGCGCCCCGCGAGAGCGTGATCCACGGCCTTGTCGCGGATCGGCAAGGTCATCCTCGTTCGCCGGACTGATCATGGCCGTCGGTCTTCCTCGCCTTCGTCACCCAGACGGACGTCGATCGCGAAGATGTTCGGCCTCGGACTCGGCCTGGCGATCCTGATCGACGTGCTGATCGTGCGCCTGGTCATCGCCCCCGCGGTGGTCGACGCTGCTCGGCGACCAGCGCCTGGTGGCTGCCGGGCTGGCTCGACCGGATCCTTCCCAACATCTCGCTCGAAGGGCGTCGAGAGGCCGCCGAGGTCGAGCCGGAACGCGAGAAGGTGTTCGCCTAGCCGCCCGCCTCGCACCAAGTCTTCGCCCGGCAGCAGCATCCCGCACGACCTTCGCCCGCTGCTGCTTTCTCTTTGATCGTGGGCGTTTGGTCAAGCGCCTCCGGGGTGGGGAGTCGTCGGGGTTTGAGGTGGGCTCATTTCTCTTTCGGCGCTCGGGTCCGCGCAGAGTGTTCGTGGGAGCTGTCTCGGCTTCTCAATTCCATGCAGGGCCGTCAGGCGGCCAGAAAGCAGCGGGAGCTTGCCGAGGCAGGATCGGGCCGGCGCGGGGCGGCGGGCTTGAACGGCTGGTGGCGCGAGAGGACGTGCCAGGCGGCGATCAGGACCTTGCGCGCGACGGCGGACTTGGCGGGGTTCTTGCCGGCGCGCGCGGCGAGGTCGAGGTAGAGCTGGTGCCACGGGTTGCGTCGGTCGCCAGGCGTGTTGGGCGGCCTCGACGGCGGCCCAGCGCAGCGTCCGCGAGCCGGCCTTGGACAGCGCGCCGGTGCGTGAGCGGTCACCGGACTGGTTGATCTTCGGCGCCAGGCCGGCATAGCCGATCAGCTTGCGCGGCGAGCCGAAGCGCGCGACGTCGCCGATCTCTGACGCGATCGTCAGCCCCAGCAGCGTCGCCGATGCCCGGGGATCGTGTCAAGCAGGACCACGCGCGCGTCGGCGCGCGCCAGCGGCCGCAGCTCATGGTCGATCGGCGTGATGCGCTCGTCGAGCAGGTCGATCACGGCCAGCGCTTCGGCGATCGAGCGCCGCCAGACCTCGGCACGCCGCGCGCTCGAGCAGCCGCATCGCGTCGGGCTCACGCAGCCGCTCAGCGACAGCCGCAGACCCCATTGCGTCAGCAGCCCGAAGATGCGGTTCATGGCCGACGCGCGCATCCGGACCAGATGCATCCGGCGCCGCAGCCGCTCGCGCAACTCCCGGTCCTCCAGCGACGGCACCCACAGCTCGGGCACCAGATCGCGGCGGCACAACTCGGCCAGCACGCGCGCGTCGACCTTGTCGGTCTTGCACGCCAGCGGCGCGACGTCGCGAACCTTGCGCGCGTGCGCGATCTGCACCCGCCAACCCGCCGCGGCGAGCAGGTCGCGCACCCAGATCGCGCCGCTCATCATCTCCACCACGCGCGCACTTCGGTCCCGAGCTCGAGCACGAGCCGGCCAGGCCGTCCTCGTCGGCCGGGACCGCGCCCTCCCCGACGATCTCGCCGCCTCGCTGATCGCGCACCACGCCGCTCGGCGATACGACCAATCGATCCCGAGATACTCCACGACAGGGCCTCCCCTTCGCGGGTTGAGACTGCAGACCAGCTCAGTCTGCGGGGAGGCCCGCCTTCGGCGCGCCCTCCTTCATGACATTCCATGCCATCCAGCAGCGTGCCCGACGTCGGTTCATCGGGCGCGGAAGCTCGTGCATCTCGTCCGAAGCAGGAACGCCAGGCGATGCCCACGGATCGACCAACAGCTGCGGCGCCGCATCACAGCCTGCGGAGGATCTTCTCCATCGCCTTGCCGTGGGCAAGCTCGTCAACGAGCTTGTCGAGGTAGCGGATCTCCTGCATGAGCGGGTCCCCGATCTCCTCCACGCGGACGCCGCAGATCACGCCGGTGATGAGCTTCCGCGACGGATTCAACGCAGGAGCCTCGGCGAAGAAGCTCTCGAAGTCCGTGCCTTGCTCCAGCTGCGCGTCGAGCTCGCTCGCGTCGTATCCGGTCAGCCAGCACAGAATCTCGTCAACCTCTTCCTTCGTCCGGCCTTTCTTCTCGACCTTGCTGACGTAGAGGGGGTAGACGCTCGCGACGCTCGTCCTGTAGATCCGATGCCCTGCCATGCCGGACTTATACCTCGCGCTGCCCGCAACGTGGGTGCCCGCACATACACTTCGAGGACCCTTCGGACGCGCCAATCCCCGATGCCCGGCGCGACGATCGCGCGGCTTGAGATCGTCCCGACGTGGAACCTGACCTACCCCAAGCACGCGCGCTCGCGCCGTTGATCGTTCGCTCGCTCGAGCAGCTCGGTGGCCAGGCGCCACGCGGCGAACTGATCGAGGCGGCCTTGCACCTCGGCGGCTTTACGGCAGCTCAGCGCGCGGTTCCGTCGCGACACACCCGGGCCAACGCGCAACAACCCTCAGAACTTCATCATCGATTGGGGTGGGCGATCAGCCACGCCAAGAACGCCGGCGAGATCGAGTCGGTTCGTTTTGGGGTCTGGCGTCGGGTCGCCGACTGAAGTCGCTGCCTGCCGACGGCGACGTCCAGCGTGTCGAACCAAAGCGCTTCCGCCTGTCGTCCCGAGCGGAAGCGAGCGGGACCTCCAGTGACGTCGGCATGCCGCCGCTCAGACCGCGATGCGCCCAGAACCGCCGACTCCCCAGGAGCGCCGCTACGAGCACGTCGATATGAGCGATCATCTCGCGTCATCGCGTGTCGCTAGCGGCAACATCGACGGGGTAGCTCAGGCGCGTTGCGTGCCGGCGGGCAGGGCTTCGCGCCGGCACCGGACTGCCTACGCCGCGACGACCGCGTAGGCTCCCAGGCCGTCGTCGGGCCGCGGTGGGAACGTCCGCTTAGCGACCTTGCCAACGACGCGCGTCGCGACGCCGTCAACCGTGCCACCGACGACGCCTCCGACGAGTGGGATGGCCTTGGAGATGTTGATCACGCCGGTGGTTCCGGCCTTCGTTAGCAGCCGGAAGCCGACCTTCTTGTTGATCTCGATCAGCGCACGGCCGGAGATCCGGGAAATCGCCTGCTTACTTGCACGGGTACCGAAGTCGGTCACGATGCGCTTGACAGCCTCCGCGACGGTCGCGTCACCCGCGATGGCCGCCACTGCGAGGGTGCGAACGCGGTCGTCGTCGAGGTCATAGCCACGGATATGCGCGATGGCCCCCACCATGCGCGCCTGAAGGACCCATGCGCTCCCGATGGCGGCCGGAATCGTGACCGGTAGCACCAGGAGTCCGCCAACGCCGGTCGCGAAGCCGGTGGTGAAGGTCTTTGACGATTCCCACCGGATCAGCGAGTCAATCCGTGCGTCGTGGTCACGGTAACCAGAGTCTCGAAGGTAGTGCTCGGCGAGCGCGGCCGAGGTCTTCAGCCTTGGTGCCTTGCCGTCGATCCCGAGTTCGCTCACTTTCGACACAAGCGCGAGTGCGCTCGACGAGTCAAGTTCGGTGCCCATGGTGCGAGTAGGTTCCTTTGATCAGACGTTGATGCGCTGACGCTCGGAGCGGATCTTCTCCTCGCAGCGCTTCATCTTCCTGAACGTTCTATCGGCAGGCGGAGCGCGGCCGTGAGGCGACGATCTTGCGCTTGTCGTCCGAAGCACAAGCGGCTCGTGGGCGCCGGACCTCGGGATGGTCGCGGTCGCCACGGGCCGCCCGGAGCGCGTCACGGGCTCAAGAAGAAAGTTCTCCGTAGCGGCTTGCGTTTGAGTGCGCTCGAACCTTTAGCGTCCTGAACATGAGCGACGAAGACATCACTGTGCTTGGCGGCTCACGGCCGTTGAGCTGGCTTATCACCGGGGCTTCGCAGGGGTTTGGGAGGGCTCTCACGACCGAGGTCTTGTCGCGGGGCGAGGCAGTGGTCGCAACGGTCCGCGACGAGAAGTCCGTGGGTGACCTTATGGACCGCTACGGGGGGTTGTTGACGGTCGTGACCGCCGACCTCCGCGAGCCCGATGCGGTCGCGAGGGTCGTGCGGGCGGCCGGCGAGCGACTCGGGGCGCCGGACGTGTTGGTCAACAACGCCGGTCGTGCGATTGTCGGCGCGGCTGAGGAGGTCTCGCTCGCCGAGTTGCGGGGGTTGGTGGAGCTGAATTTCTTCGCCGCCGCGGCGTTGACCCGTGCCGTGCTGGGCGGGATGCGTGAGCGCGGCAGCGGCACGATCATCCAGCTCAGCAGCCAGGGCGGCCGCAGGTCGTTCCCCGGCGTCGGCGCCTACTCGGCCGGCAAGTTCGCGCTGGAGGGCTGGAGTGAGGCGCTTGCCGGTGAGGTCGCCCCGTTCGGGATCAGGGTGATGCTGGTCGAACCGTCCCGTTTCCGGACCGCTTTCAACACCAGTCACTCCCTCGGCATGGCCAAGTCGCTTGCCGCTTACGAGCGGGTCCTGGCCCCGGTTCGTGCCGACATGACCGGCGCCGACGGCATCCAGGAGGGCGACCCGGCAAGGGCAGCGACGATCCTCTTCGACCTAGCGCACGCACCGGAGGTGCCGCTGCGGCTACCGCTCGGCGCCGAGGCAGTGCAGCGGCTCACGGCCGCGTATGAGCAGGAACTCGCCGGGGTGCGGGCCTGGGCCGACACGGCCCGCAGCGCCGACTTCCCCGGCATGGCGCCATCAGCAAGGGCGGTGTGAACGCGATGGCCACCGATGAGCTGATGACCAAGGTTCTCACCGAGCTCGGTGAGACCGCCGAGATCGACGGGACGCTGCCGATCGAGATTATCCATCGCCTCGCTGACGCGGGCGACGCGACCGAGTTGATGACGATCACCCAGGTCTCCAAGCTGCTCGATCTCTCCCCGCACACCCTCCGTTACTACGAGCGCGTCGGGCTGGTGCACGTCGATCGTGACGAGTCCGGCTACCGGGTGTATGACACCGCGGCGCAGCGCAGGCTGGTGTTCATCACCAGGATGCGGCTCTCGGGGATGCCGATGCGCGACCTGCGCACTACGTCACGCTCGTGGACCAGGGCGCCGAGACGGAGCCCGAGCGGCTGGACATGCTGGTCGAGCACCGCGACACGATCCGCCGCCAGATCCGCGAGTTGCAGCTGTCGCTGGTCGCGACCGAGTACAAGATCGCCACCTACGGCGGCAGCACCGGGCCGGCGGTCACCGATTCGGGTGAACGACGCGACGGGGTAGAAGGCGGCCGAAACTAGGCCGCGCTCGTCGCTGGTTTGGAAGAGGAGGAGCGATCCGGGCGAGCCAGCGGCGTCACTGCTCCTTTGCCGCGAATTGCAGCAGCCGCCTCGGAGTCAGAACGACTGTCGGACCTGTCTCGATGCGACAGCGCCGGGTTAGGTGGCGTTAGCTACGCCGGGGCTTCCGTACCCCACCCGTCGAAGTCGCAGCCGCCGTGCTCGACGCCTACGCGAATCATTGTCTCGACCCATTCATCGAGGAAGTCCGGACTTACCGCGACGGGTGCAGTTCTCCCGAAAACAACCCAGCGACGCCGGAATAGGCGGCGCTCGGTACGCGGCTCGGCCAAGTAGCTGAACGACCGCATGAGATGGTTCGCCAGCGCCTGCGCACTTGGGTGATCGGGGGCGTCAAAGAGGAAGTCCAAGCGCAGTGGCGTGCCCTCGCGGACGCCCACTCCGGTCAATGCTTTCCAGGTCTCAGCGTTCATCGCGCGCTGCTGCTCGACCGCGACGGCGATACGAGCGCCTGCTGCGTCAGGCGACGTCACGCGGAGGACGGTAGCTCAGCAGCGCGCGGCTACCGCACGGGCTACTCGGTTTGCGCTTTCGCCTGTAGGTAGGCAAGAGTCAACGCGACGCCTGCCGGACGAGCGCTTTGCGCAAACAGCAGCCGCCTCCTCGGCGCCAGCAATACCGTCGGATCTGCCTCGGAGCGGCAGCGCGGCGAGCGCCGGGCCTGTGGTAACGCTCTGATCGCAGTGGCGGGTTTCTCCCGATGCTGGGTCGGTGCGCGGCTCGTAAGGTCGTGGTGATGCGTGTAGCGCTCGTTCTCGTGCTGGCACTCGCGCTGCCCGCGACTGCGCGCGCGGACGTGTGGCAGGGCCCGGTGGGGCTCGGAGCCACCGCGATCAGCGACCCGCACGTCGCGATGCGCTCGAACGGCGAGGCGGTCGCGCTGTGGACGCTCAGGGAGCGCCGCGTCGTCGCGGCGTTCCGGCGGCCGTCCGGCGGTGGTCGCGGGCGCGGGCAGTGGGGCACGGCGACGAGATCATCGAGGAGCAGATCGCGCTCGACAGTGACGGCACCGCGATCGCCGTCTGGGTCCAGAAGCCCGGATGGGTGATGGCGGTCGTGCGCCGGCCGGGTGGCCGGTTCGGCACGCCGGTCCGGATCGGGAAACGCGCACTCCGGCACGACCTGCCCCTGCACCTCGCGCTGCGAGACGGGCGCGCGGCGATCACGTGGACGCGCTACGACGGCGTGCGGCTCGTGTGGCGCAGCCGCGGCGTTTTCCAGCGTCAGCGGCGGATGCGCAGCTGGGGCTCGGACGCCGCGGTGGCGCTGACGCGCCATGGCCGCCTGCACGTGCTCTTCGCGCGCGGAACCGGGATCTGGGCGACCACCGGGCGACGCGGACACGCGTTCACCGCGCCGCGGCGGCTGGCGCACGGCGGCTGGCCTACGATCGCGGCCGGCGCGCGCGGCGACGTCGTCGCCGCGTGGGGCGACGAGCGGAACCACGACAATGCCGAGCCGCCTGGGCCGGGGCGGATCTGGGCGGCGATCGCGCGTCCGGCCATCGTTTCGCCGAACCGCAGCGCGTGAGCCGCCGTACCCAGGGCGCTCGCGCCGCGCCTGGCCGTTGGTCCGCGCGGCGACGCGCTGGTCACATGGTCGTACGCCGGATTCGACTACCCCGCCCCGGAGGTCCGCGCCTGGGTCGCCGCGCGTCCGGCCGGCGGCGCGTTCCTGCCCGCGCAGCCGCTTTCCGCCCCGGGCGTGGACGCGACGACGCCCGCTGTCGCCGTCGACCGGCAAGGGCTCGCGACCGTCGCGTTCGCGACGCGCGGCGACGTCGCCGAGCTGCGTGTCGCGCGCGGGCCCGTCGGCGCCCCGCTGCCGCCGCCCACCGTCCTTGCGACGTCCAGCGTGGAGTCTGGCGACGCGACTGCGTGGTTCGGGACCGACGCCGCAGCAGCGGACGGGTTGACGGTGCTCCTATGGTCGCGCGGTCCGGCCGACCGGTTGAACGCGTTCAGCGCCGGCAGGTAGCCACCGGCCGCTCACCCACGACTCGCGCGAACGTGGCCCGCGGCCGATGCCGTGACTTTCGCTTTCGCGTGAGGCGGTCGCACAAACCACTCGTCGATCGCGGAGCGCTCGTCCCCGCCAGTCTTAGGATCGCGCGATGACCATCGTGCTCCGTGAGATCCGCGCGACGCGGCCGACGCGATCCTCGCCGGCGAGCGGCCCGGCGGCGTGCGCGTCGCTGACGACTACCCGACGGAGTACTCCGCAGGCGTGGCGCAGTACGTCGGCGCCGTGGGGCAGTTCGGCCCCTACTTCCTCCAGCGCCCTGTGGATGACCTCGTGGTCGGCGAGATCGGTGGCGCGTTCGTCGATGAGGAGGGGACGATCGAGATCGGTTACGCCGTGGTCGAGTCGCAGTGGAACCGCGGGTACGCGACCGCCGCCGTCGAGGCACTCGTGACGAAGGCGCGCGAGGCCTCCGAGGTGCGTCGCATCGTGGCCCACACGCCGCTCGACCGCCCCGAGAGCGGCCGCGTGCTCGAGAAGGCGGGCTTCGCGATGGTGCGAGAGATCGATGATGCCGACGAGGGCGGGAACGTCGTGCGCGTCAACGAATGGGAGCTGGTGGTCTAGCTCTGCGGCACGTCGAGCCTCATACGCCACGGACTCGGCCACATCGAGAACTCATCGCCGGGCGCCGACTTGTCGATCGCCGACGCGAGGGTCGGTAGTCTCGGCGCAGAATGCGCCCGGCCCTGATCGTGGTGGCGACCGTCACGATCGCCCTGGCGGCGGGTTGCGGTGGCGACGAGGCGCAGGATGAGGCAGTTGCGGCCGGGCTAACGACGGCCACCCCGACACCTTCCGCGCCGCCGCGGACGGTGCGGCTCACCATCGGCGTGAGCGGCGACCTGCTGCTGCACCTGCCGATCGTGGCTCGTGCGCGCGCTCTGGCGGGCGGGCGGGGTTACGAGTTCGCGCCGTTATTGCGGCCGATCCGCCATTGGGTCCGTCGCAACTCGCTGTCGTTCTGTCACGTCGAGACGCCACTGACGTCCGCGACGCCGGCCGGGTATCCGTTGTTCAACTCCCCACCGGCGATCGCGCGCGCGATCAGGGCGACGGGGTTCGACGCCTGCAGCACGGCCTCGAACCATTCGCTGGACCGCGGACAGGCCGGCATCAACGCCACCCGGCGGGCGTTGGCTCGCTCCCGCGTCGCTCACACCGGTTCGTTCTCCTCGCGCCGCCAGCAGCGGCGTCCGCTCTTGCTGCAGGCCCGTGGTGTCCGCGTCGCCTTCCTGTCCTACACGCAGATGACGAACGGAATCCCGTTGCCGCATTCGTGGTCCGTCAATATCGCTCGGGCGGGGCGGATACTGCGCGATGCACGCCGGGCGCGCCGCGCGGGCGCGCGCATCGTGATCGTGAACCTGCACTGGGGCACGGAGTTCCAGCACACACCAGACGCCTTCCAGCGCTCACTCGCGCGGCGACTCGCGCGCTCGCGCGCGATCACCGCCGTCGTCGGCCAGCACGCGCATGTCGTCCAGCCGATCCGGCGCATCGGCCGACTCTGGGTCGTGTTCGGCGAGGGCAACCTGCTCTCGAGCCAGACCGCCGCCTGCTGCCCTGCGGCGAGTCAGGACGGGATGTTGGTGCGCCTTCATCTCCGCGTCGGCCGCCGGGTGCACGTCGAGCGCGTCACGTACACGCCGACTTGGGTACGCCACCCCGACTACAAGGTCGTGCACGCCGCCGGCGCCCAGCGCGCGTCGTGGCGCCGAACCGTGGCGGTGGTCGGCCACACCCGCCGGGTCAGGCCGACGCGCTGAACTCTGCGACGCGATGAGTGTCGTCGTGGTTCGCCGTCGGTGTTCCAACCGGATCACTGCGCTCGCACGGCAGCCTGTCGCTGAACCGCGCGCTGATGGCTGCCGGCCTGGTCGACCGCATCGAGCCGACGATCTTCCCGGTGATCGCCGGCCAGACGGGGGTGGAGCCGATCTTTCAGGGCGCGGCCGACTTCGACCTGGAGCTGATCGAGAGCCGGACGCTCGACGGCCACACCCAGGCGCTCGTCTACCGGCCCAGCCTGCACGTCTGAGCCCGAACCTATCGCAGCACCAGAACCGGCCCCGCGCGGTGTCGTCGTCGAGCAGGCGCCGGACGGCCGCGGTGATCGTCTCCATCGCGACCATCGGACCCGCCGCTGCGCGCTCGGACGTCGGTCATCGCCGCCGCCTCCCGCAGCCCGCGGGGCGTGGCGATCCAGCCGGGCACGATGCAGTTCATCCGCGCCGGGCCGTCGTAGGCGGTCGTGAAGCGGATCAGCCCGGCCTTCGCCGCGGCGTACGCGGGCGAGCGGTGTGGGCTGGTCTCGATCCCCGCGACCGAGGCGATGTTCACGATCGCTCGGGCACCGTGCTCCACCGCGAGCTCGGTGGCCACCAGGACGGAGCGCAGATTGAGGTCGAGGATCTCCACCTCGTCGCGGCAGGCGGGAATGCCGCCGGCGTTGTTGACCAGCACGTCCGGCTTCGCCTCGACGATCAGCCTGCGGAGCGCGACGTCGTCGGTCACGTCGAGCCCGAACGAAGCGGCCCTCCGGCCCCTCCGGGTCCTGCACGTCGGCGAGCCACGTGTCCATCCCTCTGCGAGCAGAGCCAACGCGATCGCGCGCCCGATCCCCACCGCGGAGCCGTGACGAGCGCGACCATCATCCAGAGCTGCCAGTGCCAGGACAGGATCGTCTCCATTGGGACCATCGGACCTGCCGCTGCGCGCTCGGCGTCGGTCATCGCCGCGGCCTCCCGTAGCCCGCGAGGCGTGGCGATCCAGCCGGGCACGATGCAGTTCACGCGCGCCGGGCCGTCGTAGGCAGTCGTGAGCCGGATCAGCCCGGCCTTCGCCGCGGCGTACGCGGGCGAGTCGTGTGGGATGGTCTCGTTTCCCGCGACCGAGGCGATATTCACGATCGCTCGGGCGCCGTGCGCCAGCGCGAGCTCAGTGGCCACCAGGGCGGAGCGCAGATTGAGGTCGAGGATCTCCACCTCGGAGCGGCCGGCGGGAATGCCACCGGCGTTGTTGACCAGCACGTCCGGCTTCGCCTCGATGATCAGCCTGCGCAGCGCGGCGTCGTCGGTCACGTCGAGCCGAACGAAGCGGCCCTCCGGCCCCTCCGGGTCCTGCACGTCGGCGAGCCACGTGTCCATGCCCCCTGCGAGCAGCGCCAACGCGATCGCGCGCCCGATCCCCACCGCGGCGCCGGTGACCAGCGCGACCATCGCTCAGAGGCTGCCACCTGCCACGGACAGCTGTCCTCAATCCTGAACCGCCCCGGCTCGTGCTTTGCGCGAATCGGCGCGCTCTAGTCGGTCTGGCCGGCTGCGACCGGCGGCCCCGGCGCGCGCACGCGTCGCACGTCGGCGACGTCCGCGCCCGGTGGGCGCTCGCCGAGCTTGACGACGATTACGCCGGCCACGATGAACGCGCCGCCGACGAGCTGCAGCATGCCCGGGAGCTGGTCAAGCAGCAGCCAGGCGAAGCCGACCGCCGCGACAACCTCGAGCAACGCGACGAAAGAGGCCAGCCGCGAGCCGAGCCGCCGGCTCGCCGCGATGCCGGTCGTGTAGGCGATCGCCGCGGTGACGACGCCGAGGCCGATGAACGGCAGCCACCAGGGGACGGCTTCGCCGGCATACGTCGGCCCGGCCGTGGTTGCGCGCATCGGTAGGACGCCGACGAGCCCGAGCACTGCGAGGCCGACCGAGCCCACCAGGAGGCCGCTTCCGGCCAGGGCGAGCGGCGGCACGCCGCTGCGAGTGTCGGCGGACATGACGAAGTACGTCGCGGCGCCGAACATCGCGGCGAGCGCCCACAGGACTCCGTCCAGGGCCAAATCGGCGCCCGACAGCAGGTCCAGCACGAGCACGAGCCCGACCGCGGCGACGCCCGCGCCGGCAACCGTCAGCCCGCGGGGACGTTCCCCGTGACGTAGCCACAGCCACGCGACGATGGCGGCGGGAGCGGTGTACTCGATCAGCAGCGCGGGGCCTACGTCCATCGTCGCGACGGCCGAGAAGTACGCGACCTGCGTTCCCGCCACCGGCACCGCTCCGTAGAGCAGCACGACGCGCCAGTTGCGCCGCAGCAATCCCCAGCGTCCGCGCAGCGTCCGCGCAGCGATCGGGGCGACGACGAGCGCCGCGATGGCGATGCGCGCCAGCACGATCGCACCCGGGCTCCAGCCGACGTCGGTGAGCCCGCGGGCCAGTGCGCCCGAGAGCGCGAACGAGGAGGCCGAGACAACCGCAAACAGCAGCCCGGCACGCACAGCCGCCGCCGCACTCCGGTCATTGGTCATCGCCGTCATCACGAATGACGATACCCGGAGCCTGTAAGATGTCAATGTGGTGTTCACCCATGACACCGTCATGTCGCTCGCGGCGGCGGTCGGCTTGGTCAACACCGCCGCGGAACCGGACACGCTCACGACCGTCGCCGAGCTCGACGCCTGGTACGCCGAGCACGGCTACACGGGCCGACGCGACGGCGACGACGCGGAACTCGCCGCGCTTCGGGCGCTACGTCCCGTCTTGCGCGAGCTACTGACAGCAGACCGCGAACGCGCGGCCGAACTCGTCAACGCCATGCTCGCCGAGGCCGACGCGCTCCCGCAGCTCGTGCGCCACGACGGGCTCGACTGGCACATTCACGCCGTGCACCGCGACGCGCCCCTCGATCGGCGCGTCGCCGTCGAAACTGCGATGGCGATGGTCGACGTGATCCGCACCGACGAGCTCTCGCGCCTCTCGCTCTGCGCCGATGACCACTGCGGCGGGCTCGTCCTCGACCTCTCGCGCAACCGGTCGCGACGCTTCTGCAGCAGGACCTGCGCGAACCGGAACGCAGTCGCGGCGTACCGCGCCCGCCGCCGTCACAACGACGCCACCTGAGATCCCGTGCCGTGGACGCGGGTGCGCGACGAGCGGTATTCGGCGCGGCGGTCAGCTCGCGAGCGGGCGCAGCGGTTGCGAGCCGTCCCAGCCGTCGGCGGCTCCCTTGACCATCGCGAAGAAGTCGCGCAGGCCCGCGTTCTCGACGTGGATCTCGATGTCGTGGCCCAGGGTGGTGGAGGCGTCGTGCAGCGTCGTCTCGACTTCACCGAGTTGAGAGCTCAGGTACTCCGTCAGACCTCGCTGGTCGAGCGAGCGTCGCACAGCGGCCACTTCGGTCGCCGGCACGACGTAGCCGACATGGTGCAGTCGCGGCCGCGGACCCGAGAAGCCCTTCTCGACGCGCGCGGGCGCCACGCTGACGGTTTGCATCAGCTCGATCGCGCCGCCGTCGAAGGAGCCGAAGGCGGAGTGGTGAACGAGCTCCGCCGGCTCGTCGCGCGAGCGCACGCTTTCCAGCGGCACGTTCTCTATGAGAACGAACGGTCCAGCGCCGAGCTGGTCGACGAGGCGAGTCACGGTCGCCTCGATGTCGTCGACCACGTAGGCATGATGATGCGGCTCGCCGAGCTGCGGTCTGAACATGTGCTCCGCCACGCTTGCTCTCCAATCGGTAGGTGCTCAACGCTGGATTCTTCCGCTCAGCAGCGGCGTGCTGGATCAGACGGTGCCGGGTCGCCATGGCTCGTGCTCATGCGCGAGCCAGACCAGCTCGGGGTCGAGCGCGCGCACCCGCAGCTGGCCTTCGGTGTGTGGCTCGTCGAGCTCGCCGAACCACACGGCGACGTCGCCGCCGACGACGACCGCACGCCCTTCGGTCGCGATGACGACCATCTGCATGCCGCGTGTGTGGCCCGGCGCCGGGACGAGTCGGAGCCCGGGCAGCAGCTCGAGCTCGCCGTCGACCGGCACGTAGCGCAGGCCGGGTGCCTCGACCCACTCGCGAACGGTGTAGTCGTCCTGGCTGCGCGCGTCGTGGAGCTCCTGGCGCTGGACGTAGATCGGCCGGCCGGCGAAGAGGTGGTTGCCGCCGCAGTGGTCGAAGTGCAGGTGGGTGTTGACGACGATGTCGATGCCGGCGAGATCGAGGTCCTGCTCGCTCAGTGGCCGCAGCCGGGGATCGAGGTCGGCCACCGCCGGGTGCAGCTCCGTCATGCCGGTGTCGACCAGCACGCGCGCGTCGGGATGGTCGATGACGTGCACGTAGACCGGCATCCGCTCGGCCTCGGCGAGCAGGTCGGCCACGAAGACCGGCGTGACGGTGATCGAGGCGTTCATGTCGCGCTGAGCGTGGCCGGCAGGTCGAAGTGCTCGAACACCGCGGCGCCGAAGGTGACGATCTCGGTGACGACCCCGTCCCGCACCCGCAGGACGTCGATCGCCAGCGGTTCGTACGCGGTGTCGCCCGGCGTGCGCACGTAGGTCGCGACCGCGGGCTGACCGTTGGCGCGGGTGACCACGCACCGCAGGCTGCCGAACGCCTCCGATCCGAACCCGCCGTCGATCCAGCCCTGCACGACCGTGCTTCGGCCGGTCCAGACGCCGGGCGTCGGCGGCATCGAGAAGCGGACGTCCTCGTGCATGAGCGCGGCCAGGCCCTCGGCGTCAGCGCGCTCGCCGCACTCGACGTAGCGGGCGAGCAGCTCCCGCTCGGCGGCGGTCGGCTCGGCAGCGTGTTGCCACGCCTCGCGGTCCTCGGGCAGGCGCTCCCGCAACCCAGCCCGCGCGCGCTGCAGCGCGGAGTTCACCGACGCCTCTGTCGTCTCGAGCAGCCGCGCGGTCTCCTTCGCCGAGCAGCCAAGGACGTCGCGCAGCACGAGCACGGCCCGCGGCAACGGCGCGAGGTGCTGGATCGCGGCGATGAACGCCAGCTCGACGGTCTCCTTGGCGAGCGCGACGTCCTCCGGGCCCTCGCGCCGGTCGGGCAGCTGCTCGAGAAGGTCGTCGGGATAGGGCTGCAGCCACGCGACCTCGCCGCTCGCGCTCGGCCGCCGCGGGCGCTTGTCGAGCGCGTCGAGGCAGGCGTTCGTCGCGATCCGGTACAGCCACGCGCGAACCGACGCGCGGCCCTCGTACGTCTCGCGCCTGCGCCACGCGCGCAGGAACGCCTCCTGGACGAGGTCCTCGGCCTCCTCGAACGAGCCGAGCAGGCGGTAGCAGTGGACGTGCAACTCGCGGCGGTGCGGCTCGACGCGCGCGCCGAAGGCCTGCTCGTCGAGCGGCCGGAAGTCGTCGGTGATGGAGCTCATGGCGTGTGTGACGGCGGCCGGCCCGAAAACTCATCACCCGGCGCCATGGTGGGTCAGGCCGGGGCGTCGGCGTCCTGCATGGAGGCCGCGAACGCCTCGGGGCCCTGCTCCGCGGCCGCCGGGTCCATCCACATGACCTGCCAGCCGTGGCCGTCGAGGTCGAAGAAGCTGCGGGAGTACATGAAGCCGTAGTCCTCGGCGTCATCCGCCTCGGTGCCGCCCGCCGCGAGCGCAGCGGCGCTGACCGTGTCGACCTCCTCGCGGGATGAGACGCTGAAGCAGTACAGCGCCAGCGTGTGGGTGGTGGGATCGGCGATCGGCAGCTTCGCGAACTCCGCGAACTTCTCGCGGCTGAGCAGCATGACGAAGGCGTGCTCGCCGACCAGCATGCAGGCGGCGGTCTCGTCGGTGAACTTCGGGTTGTAGCTGAACCCGAGCTTCGCGAAGAACGCCTTGCTGCGCTCGAGGTCCGCTACAGGGATGTTCACGAACAGCATGCGGCCGGGGTGTGCGGGAGCGGGCATGGCGGGGCCTCCAGTTGGCGGCTCGATGGCGTACGTCCCTGTAGACCGGCCCAGCCGGCGGAACTCATCGGCGGTCCCGCCCCGGGCAACGCGCGCTCATGCTGATGGACGACCGGGTGGGCCGCAGAGCGCGCCGAGGACGGTGTTCACGAGCGCATCCTCAGCGTGCCCGTCGTCGACGCGGGCGGCCTGCAGTTCAGCGCTGGCGGCGTGGATGAGTGCCATGAGCATCGACAGGTGCCAGGACGCGGGCACGTCGGACCGGAAGCTGCCGTCGCGCTTGCCCGCGCGCGATCAACGGTTCGAGGCGGGCGAGGACCGAGTGGTGCTTGGAGCGCAGTTCGGCCTGCGGGAGCTGGGTGGTGATGGCGACGAGCGCGTGGTAGCGGCCGAGCTCGCGCCAGGTGGACGCCAGGACGCGGCGAAGCGCGTCGACCGCGTCGCCGCGCTCGGGCTCGGCGGCTGCGATCGCGGCGCCGATCTCGTGCATCGCGCGTTGCCTGACGGCGTCGATGAGCGCGTCGCGGGTCGGGAAGTGCACGTAGATGGTGGCGCGCACCACCCGCGCCCGGCGAGCGATCTCAGCCATGCTGGCGTCGGGATCGCTCGCGAGGGCGTCGAGCGCCGCGTCCAGGATCCGCGCGATGCTGCGCTCGGCGTCGGCGCGGCGGCGCGGCGGTTCGGTTGCGGGCTCGGGGTGGGTGGGCATCAGTGGACGGCGACGTGCGGTGTGAGCGCGAGCTTGGGCAGGAACGTCTTCGCGGAGGGCAGGATGACGAGCGCCGCCAGGCTCGCGATCGCCGCGATCGCCGCGGCCGCGAGGTAGGCGTCGCCGATGCCGCTTGCGGCGGCGCCGGGGCCGAGGGCGCTGGTGGCGATGCTGGCAAGGATGGCGATCCCCAGTGAGCCGCCGATCTCGTGGCCGGTGGTGTTCAGGCCGGAGAGCATTCCGGACTCCTCGTCGCGGGCGCCGGTGAGCACCGAGACGGCGACTGCCACGAGCACGATGCCGAGCCCGATCCCGGCGATGACCATGCCGGGCAGCACATCGGCGATGTAGTCGCCGTGCTCGCCGACGCCGGAGAGCAGCAGCAGGCCGGCCGCGGTGACCGCGAACCCGGCGGAGAGCGGGACGCGAACGCCGGCCCGCGTGATCACGTGCGTGGCGGCATGCACGCCGGCGCCGATCGCCCCGGCGAAAGGCAGGAATGCCAGCCCGGTCTCCAGCGCTCCGGTGCCGAGCACCTGCTGCAGGTACAGCGAGGACAGCAGGAAGGACCCGAACATCACGGCCGAGGCCGCCAGCATCATCACGAAGCCGCCGCCGACCGCACGATCGGCGAGCCGCTGGACGCGCAGGAGCGGCTGCCGGGTGCGCAGCTCCAGCGCGGCGAACACAGCCAGGCCGGCGATCGCCGCGGCGCCGATCCCGAGCGTCTGCCTCGAGGCCCAGCCGGCGGTCTCAGCCTGCGAGAGGGCATAGACGAGGGCGCCGAGGCTGGCGGTGGCGAGCAGCGCGCCGCGGAGATCCAGGCCGCGCCAGCGCGACCGCTCGGTGTCGGCCGGGACGATGTGCATGGCGCCGGCGGCCAGGACGGCGCCGATGGGCAGGTTGATGAAGAAGATCGCGCGCCAGTCGACGAGCTCGGTGAGCGCGCCGCCCAGGAGGACGCCGATCGCGGCGCCGGCGCCGCCGACGGCGCCCCACACGCCGAGCGCCTTGGCTCGCTGCGGCCCGCGGAAGCTGGTGGTGATGATCGACAGCGCGGCCGGGGAGAGCATCGCGGCGCCCAGGCCCTGACCGGCGCGAGCAGCGAACAGCGTCGTGGCGTCGCCGGCCAGGGCGGTCACCAGCGACGAGGCGGTGAACACGCCGAGGCCGGTGAGGAACACGCGCCGGCGGCCGAGCAGATCGGCCGCGCGACCGCCGAACAGCAGCAGGCTGCCGAAGATCAGCGAGTAGCTGGTGATCGTCCAGCCGATGTCCGCCCCGGCGATGCCGAGGTCCGCCGAGAGGTCGGGAAGCGCGACGTTCACGGCCGAGATGTCGAGGATGACCATGAGCTGCGCGACCGACAGCACCAAGAGCAGTGACCAGCGCATGCGGGTGGCGCCGAGCGGCTCGCTGGGGGTGTGGTGGCGATGGTGCATTGGGGAGGACCTCGATCTATCTCAGACAGCAGTGTCCGAGTTAGTAAATCAGACAGGCGTGTCTGAGGTCAAGGGAGGGGCCAGCCGCCACCGAACCCATGATCGTCGACTGGGTCGTGGCCGCGATCATCGTTGGCGAGATCGCTACGGCGGATCGGCGACGAGCGCCGGCGCCGCCGGCCTCGTGCCGCTCGCGAAGGTGGCGATCTGGTCGGCGATGTGCTGGGCGTCGTCCTTGACCCAGCCCAGGAGTGCCGACCCGCGCGTGTGCTGCCACGGCATTCCGAGGAAGTACAGCCCGGGCGATGCCGTGACGCCGCGCTGGTGCAACAACCGGCCGTCCGTGTCGAACACGGGCAGCTGCACGAACGAGTGATCGACCTCGAACCCGGTCGCCCAGATGACCGCGCCCGGACTGAGCCGGCCGCCGTCGCTGAAGCGCACCTCTGACCCGGCGACTTCGTCGGTGCGCCCGCGCAGCTCGATGCCGTGCCGCCGCCGCGCGGCGCGAGGGCTCGAGCCGATCAACGTCTCGCGGTGTTGCATCCGTTTGCCGATCCGCGACTCGACGGTCTTGCCCATCAGGCCGGTGGCTTCGAGATAGCGGAACAGGTCGCGGCCCAGGATCCGCTGCGGCAACGGCGTCTGGCGGGCGCCGATCGACAGGTGCACCTTCTGGGTACGGGCGAGCTCCTCGGCGATCTGGTAGCCGGTGTTGCCGCCACCGACGACCAGCACCGGGCCGGCCGGCACGTCCTGCGGCCCGCGGTACTTGCTGCTGTGGAACTGCGCGATGCCCGGGTCCACGCGCTCAGCGAGCGGCGGCACACGCGGGATCTGGAACGGGCCGGTGGCGACCACGACCTGGTCGGCCTCATAGGTGCGGTCGTCGAGCTCGACGAGGTAGCCGCCCTCGCCTTGGCGGACCGCGCGGACTCGGCTGCTGAGCTCGACCGGCAGCTGCAAGTCGCGCGCATAGTCGGTGAGGTAGGCGACGACATCGTCGCGACCCGGGTAGCTGTCCGGATCCCCGGGGAACGCCCGACCCGGGAGGCTGTCGTAGCGGACCGGGGTGAACAGCCGCAGCGAGTCCCACCGCTCGCGCCACGCCGCAGCGGGCGTGTCGGCCGCTTCGAGGATCGTGAACCGCCGGCCTTGCTGGGCGAGTAGGTAGCCGATCGCCAGGCCGGCCTGGCCGCCGCCGACCACGATCACGTCGCGCCGCTCGCTCATCGCGCGGTGACGTCGAAGCTGAACATCATCCCGCTCTCGTGGTGCTCGGCGATGTGGCAGTGCGCCATCCAGCGACCGACGTTGGTGACGTCGAGCAGGATGTCGACGGTCTCGCCGGTGCGCACCAGCACCGTGTCCTTCCACACCAGGTTGGGCTCGGCGACGTCGTCGCGGGCGAGCACGAGGAAGCGACCCGCGCCGTGGACGTGGAACGGGTGGTGCATCGGATGGTCGCCGGCCATCTCGTTCAGCAGCCGGATCTTCACCTGGTCCCCGACCTTGAATTGCCAGTCGATCGCGGCGTTCTCCGCATCGGTCTCGCGGTCGACGAGCTTCCAGCGCATGTTGGCCGGAGTCGTCATCCGGTTGACCGCGACCATGTCGTCTTCCCACTCGATGCCGCCGGCCGCCGCGTGGTCATGGCCTCCGTGCCCGTGCTCGGTCGGCGTGGTCGTGATGTTCGTGATCGGCGTGCCGGCCTCGGCGACCAACTGCGCCGGCAGCAGCTTCATGCCGCAGTCCGGGCAGTGGCCGGGCTGCTCGCTGACGACCTGTGGGTGCATGGGGCAGGTGTAGGTGGTCGCCGGCGCCTCGACCGCGAGCAGCTTCATGCCGCAGTCCGGGCAGTGGCCGGGCTGCTCGCTGACGACCTCCGGATGCATGGGGCACGTGTAGACGACCGGCCCTTCTCCTTCTGGCGCTCCCATGTCCATCTCGGCGATGAACGCCACGGTCTTGTCCGGCTCGGCCTCGAGATAGGGCGCGACGCGCACGCGCTCGGCCGCCATGTCGGGATTGGTGCGCAGGGCTGCGAACTGCTCCGCGAGCGGCGGCTCGGCCGCCTCCTCGCTGACGGTGATCGCCGCCAGCGGATAGACCCGATCCGGCGTGTGGTGCTCCAGCGCGAGCGACCCGGAGTGGTCGAACAGGACATCGACGATGACTCGCTCGGACGGAGCGAGGATCACGTCGTCGACGAACTGCTCGTGCTCGACGTGGCCGCTGTCGCCGCCGACGAGCTTCATCCGCGCGCCCGGCAGCTTCACCTTGAATACGCGCGTGTTGGCGGTATTGGTCAGGTAGAGGCGCACCACTTCGCCGAGCTGGGCGGTCAGCGTGAGATCCGGCTCACCGCTGACCAGCAGCACGTCGCCGAATCGGCCCATGGCTGCGTAGGTCGTCTCGACGCGGCTGAACGGTGCGACCTTGCCGTCCTCCAGCAGGATGTCGTCGAGCGTGAGGACCAGCTCACGGTGCGCGGGCGGCCAGTAGTCCGGGTCGGCGGCCTCGACGAGCACGTTGCCGTACAGGCCCATCTCCTGCCCGTAGTCCTCGCGGATATGGGGGTGGTACCAGTACAGCCCGGGATCGGGGAAGGTGACGCGGGCGGAGAACCGCTCGCCCACCGCCATCGGGCGTTGAGTCTCATGCGTCCCGTCGTAGCGGTTCTCCAGTCGCAGACCGTGCCAATGGACCGTGGCGTCCATGTCGCCCTGGTTCTCGACGTCGACGATGACCTCCGAGCCTTCCTGCACCTTCAAGGTCGGTCCGGGAATCGAACCGTTGTAGGCCAGCATCCGGACCGTGACGTCGCCCAGTCGCTTGGCGACCGGAGCGATCCGCAGATCGAGATGCTCACCGTCAGACAGCTCGACCAGCTCAGGCGCGCGCGCCTCGGGAAGCCCCGTCGCGTCAGTCGGGAAACGATCCGTCGGCTCGGTATCGGTGTGGTGTTGCATCGGTCAGCATCCCTCTCTGTGGCAGGCCGCGGCGAAGCCCCACCCACCAGTGGAGGCGGTCAGCAGGAACTCCGGCGGACGGTGCCGCGATCTCTCGGGTGCGGTCGTGGTGTCCGGAATGACGTCGCGCGCGCCGAGTGGAGCCGAAGCGCTCACAACGGGGTCTCGCGCGGCCGTACGACTGTGTCTCGATCCGATCCTCGCCAGTACCTCCTACGAAGTCAAGGTACGTCGCTGACCGCGCCATGGAGAAGAGCCCGGCGCGAGCGGCAACGGCTCCCGCTCACAGTCGGCGAGTCCCCTTCGCGGAGCGCGGGTCCGCGCCTATCGGCGACACTGAGAGCCCCATGAGCCAGCCACGACCCACCGATCCGATCGGGTCCATTGGATGGACCGAACGGACCGGGGGAGTCCTGACCGCTCGGGAATGCCTGACACTTGCCCGGCCCCTGCTGCGGGCGGAGCTCGGCATTCTCGCCGGCCGTCTCGCAATGGTGCTCCGAGTGCACTCGGGACGCCGGAGTTCCATCGATCCGGCTGGCCTGGTGCCTCCCGACTCCCGTCTCGCAAGAGATGCCGAGGTCGCCGCGCAGGACCTCTTGACACCGGCACTCCTCAACCATTCCAGTCGTGCCTACACGTGGGGCGCGGCCATCGCCGCACTTCGCGGGATCACGTTCGACCGCGAGCTCCTGTACGTGGCGGCAATGTTCCATGACACCGGGATCCCGAGTCCGGTACCCGACGTCGACTTCACGGTTCGCAGCGCCGCGTTGGCACGTCAGTTCACCGACAGCCACCATGTGCCTGCCGATATCCGCGAGCTCGTCGCCAACGCGATCGCCATGCACTACACCCCCGGCGTTGGCCTCGAATCCGGTGCCGAGGCCTACCTCCTCTCTGCCGGCGCAGCCGTGGATGTGTTCGGCCTGCGCAGCAACGAGATACCCGACGCAGTCCGCCAGAGCGTCATCCAAGAGTACCCGCGGGTGGGGTTCAAGCGGGAGTTCGCCGGGCTTCTCCGATCCGAGGCCGAGCAAGTACCTCGCGGCCGCGCCTGGTACCTGCACCGCTTCGCCATGAGCGACCTGAGCATTCGGCTCGCGCCGTTCCGTGATTGATGTGACGGCAACCCGCATTCGGCACCGAGCGCCGACCGGGGCGATGAGGTCCTTCGATCAGGCGTTGGCGGCCGGTCGCAGCATGGCGGTGATCGGTGGACACTCGCCGCTGCGAGCCTGCCGGGTGACCTGGAAGCCGCGGCGTTCGTAGAACGCGATGGTCCGCGGGTTGGGCGTCTCCAGATAGGCGGGCAAGCCATCGCGGTCGACCCGGCGCAAGCCGCGTTCCAGCAGACGTTCGCCGAGCCCGGCGCGCTGGCGCGCCGGGTCGACCGCCAGCCATGGCAGGTACCAGTGCTCGCCCGTCGGATGCAAGGCATCCATCTGCTCCAGCACGGCAAGCACGTCGTCCTGCCGGTCGGCCGCAACGCTGTCGATCAGCACCGCGAGGATCGTCTCGCTGTCGGGCTCGCTCCCGGGTCCGAGCCACAGCGCGACCGCGGCGAAATCGTCGAGCATCCATGCGGTCCCGTTCGCTAACGCCGGGCCGGCGAACGCCGCGACGAACGCGCGGAAGTGGTGCAGATAGTCGCCGGCGCGCGGGTACATCCAGCGCTCCACCGGGTCGGCGGCGAACGCCAGCACGATGGTGTCGATGGCCCGTGGTCCGTCGCGTGACTCGATGGCTTCCATCGCCTCGCTCAGGACGACCCTAACGGCGGGCGGCAGCACCCGCCGCGGTCGTATTGGGCGACGACCGTCAGCGGGGCGTCGCCACGAAGACCGGGATCTGCCGGTCCGTGCGTTCCTGGTACTCGGCGTACGGCGGGTAGGCCGCGACGGCCCGTTCCCACCATGCGGCGCGCTCGTCTCCCGTGACCTCGCGGACGCGGGCGTCGAAGGGGCTCGCGCCGTCCTGGATCGTCACGGCGTCGGGATCGGCCTTGAGGTTGTGGTACCAGACCGGATGCTGTGGCGCACCGCCCTGCGACGCGACGAGGGCGTACTCCCCGTCGTGCTCGACGCGCATGAGCGGCGTCTTGCGCAGCTTGCCGGACTTGTTGCCGCGCGTCGTCACGACGATGATCGGCAGGCCCGTGTCGCGCAACGTGTTGGCCCGCTGGCCGCCGGACGCCTCGTATTCCGAGACCTGCTCGCGCACCCAGTCGTATGGGCTTGGCTCGTACTCACCTTGAAGGGGGGACATGGGGTTCACGCACCCGAGGCGCGAGGCGGATCGTTGGGCTTCGTCTCAGCCGCGGGCTCTGATGAGACCGGCTCGTCGGTGCCGGACGGGTGCGGGCTCGAGGGCGTGTCGGGGCCCTTGGCACCCGGGTCCTTCAGAGCGTCACCGGCGCGCTTGGCCTTGTCGGCAAAGCTGCCGGGGCCCTTGGCGATGTCCTTGAGCTCCTCGGCGTCCGCCTTGAGGCTCTCGGTGCCGCCGCGCTTGTCGATCAGCTGCTTCGCCTTGCGTTGCAGGCTCTTGAGATCCATGCCGCCTCCCTGGGTTCGCGCCTGTGGTGGGTCACTATGGCAAGTCGACCGTTTCCCACGGTGCCGGCACGCCGCGAATTGCGCGCGCGGTGTGGGTGTAAGCGCATCTCGGGCGGGTGGCAGGAAAAGGGCGCTGCGGGCCGGCGACCTTTGCTCATTTCGCAATGCGTCGGGGCGGTGACGCGCCCTCGCCTGCAAAGTCGACGGCGGGTTCCATTTCCTGACAGGACCCGCCCGCCGAGGCCATGGTCCCTCGGTCCTTGAGTCGGCTGGTTCTTTCTGCGTGGCGCGATCAGCCCGCGACACGCACGCGGGTGCCGCCGATGAGCCCGAAGGCGCGGACGCGCACGACGTGGGTGGCGGCCGAGGAGTCGGGGCGACGCTCGATGTCCTTGCCGCCGAGCAGCGTGAAGCCGCCGGTCTCGACGCGGACGTCGGCGGGCACGACCAGGTGCACCCCGCCGAGCAGCGAGACCTTGACGACGTCCACCCGTGCGCCGGTGAACTCGGCGTCGGAGAAGTCGAGGTCCATCCCTCCGAGCAGCGTGAGGTGGACCAGCCGGCGCGGGAGGCGCAGCCGGCCGGCGAGCCGGATCCCGCCGAGCAGGGCGATCGTCGTCGAGCGCGGCGTCTGCGTGATCTCGTCATTCGTCATGCACGACAGGGTCGCGAGTCGATGGTCATCCGTCATCGGCGTGCGGGTGGATTCGCCTCTCCGCCCAGGGGTGGAGGAGTCGCCGCACCTGACTCGGGTCTGGTAGACCTGGCTCCCCGCCAAGGAAAGGCCTGTCGTGGTTCCTGTGTCCGAGACGTCGTTGACTCGCCGCGATGCCATCAAGGGCGCGGTCGGCCTGGCGGCGCTCGGCGCCCTGCCGGCCGGCGCTGCCGGAAGCGAACGATCGAGTTCGGGGCGGGTGGCGATCATCGGCGCCGGCGCGGGCGGCGTGGCCGCCGCCTACTTCCTCGCCGGGAGCTCTCGATGTGGATCTCTTCGAGGCGCGATCCAGGATCGGCGGCCACTGCGATTCGCGGGTGATCAAGCACCGGGGGCGGAGGATCACCGTCGATCTCGGCGCTCAGTTCTTCCATCCCGACACGCACCCGATCTACGTCACGCTGCTGGAGGAGCTGGGCCTCTACGACCCTGAGCACCCCGACCACGACGCCACAGTGCAGGCGCCCGCGAGCCTGTGCATCTTCCGGACCGGCGGGGGCGCACCGATCTTCTCGTCGTCGCACCCGGCCTCGACGCCGCAGCGTGCGGCCGACTTCGCGAGGTTCACCCAGCTCGCTCGCCAGGCGGTCCTCTCGGATATGCCGTGGGAGATCACCGTCGACGCCTGGATCCGCAGCCTGCCCTTGCGGCGAGCGTTCAAGCAGGACGTCCTGTATCCGTGGATCACGGCGACGATCGGATGTGCGCGGGGGGACGCGCGGCGCACGTCGGCGCGGTCGATCCTGCAGACGTTCGCGCTGGCGTTTCCGGCCAACCTTCTCGAGGGCGCCACCACCTACAACTCGAGGATCGGCCTGCAGGGGAACCTGCAGCGCATGCTGAACCGGAGCCCGACCGTCCAGGTGCACCTCTGCGCGCCGGCGCAGGCGCTGAGTCGCAAACGCGGTGGCTGGTTCCTGCGGACGCCGACGGGCCGGAAGGGGCCGTACCGGTTCGTGGTGTTGAACGCGCCGCCGCGGGTTGGACGCGAACTGCTGCGTCCGCTGCCCGCCTTCGCCGACGTCACCGCGCTGCTGGACGAGTACCGGTACTTCGACTCGCGCCTTCTGGTGCACACCGACCCGGCCTACATGCACCGCGATCGCCGCAACTGGGCGGCCTACAACGCCGGGGTCGACGGCCGTCAGTGCGAGGGCAGCGCCTGGCTCGGGGCGCTGCAGGAGCCGTCCGGCTCGGGCGCGCGGGTCCACGTGTTCAAGTCCTGGGCCACGCGCCGGCGCGCCGACCCGGCGCACATCCTCTTGGAGCGGCGGTTCAAGCACCCGTTGATCACCCGCTCGACCATCAAGGCTGCACGCGCCCTGCGTCCGCTCCAGGGTCGAAAGGGCCTGTACTTCAGCGGCCAGTACACGACCGGCATGGACCTGCAGGAGTCGGCGCTCTACTCGGCCATGCAGGTGGCCGAGGCGCTGGCTCCCGCCAGCCGGACCCTGGCGTCGCTGGAGGCGCGTTTGAGCGCGCGCGGCCGCTCCGGCATCTCGTACGACCTCTGATTCCAAGGTCGCGCCAAGGTCAGGCGGTTATCAATCCGTCATGAACTGGAGCTGGATGAGATCGCCGCCGCCGATGCAACGGACGCTCGCGGACGACGTCAAGGTGGTCGTGTTCGTCCTGGCGGGCGTGATGCTCGGCTATCTCCTGGCCGGCGGGGACGACGCGTCTCTGCTGCTGGGCAGCCTGATCGGCGTCGTGGCCATGACGGTCGTGTTCAACGTCCTGCGCCGCGTGAAGCGACGGTAACGGCGGCCCGCGATCGTCAGGCGTGCGCGCCGATGCGCCCGACGGCGCCGGTCAGCCCGACGCAGCCGATGCATCCCACGCAACCTCTGCAGTTCACGCAGCCGATGCACCCGACGCAGCCCGCGCAGCCGACGTTTCCCAGCCCGGCGAGAATGCCCGCCGAGCCGACGACACCGGCGCTCAGCGCGACAGCCGCGCTGCCGACGACCGCAGACGAGCGGCCGACGCCAACGCTGCCGAACACGCCTGACGCGTCGGCGACGCCCGCAGAGCCGATCACGCCGGTCGCGCGGACCACACCGGCCGAGCCGACGACGCCCGCAGACTCGATCACACCGGCCGAGCCGACAACCCCTGAGGAGTCGACGCTCGCCGCGGAGCGCCAGACACGCGACTCGTCAGCCGCGTCCGCGTGAGCATGACTGCTCACGCGGCCTCCACGAGACCTCGTCGCAGCCGCGGCGAAACCACCCTGGAGCCCTGCATACCGATCATCGCGCCACCGTACTGGAGATCTCATCGCGATCACGGACGAAGGGACCGTCGCAGCGGTGCCCCGGTCCGGTCGCTGCTCGAGCAGACCTCGTCGACGAGCTCCAGCTCATCGTCGTCCCCGTCGTCCTCGGCCAGGGCGCGCGGCTGTTCCCCGACGCACGATCCAGGTCTGCCGGCCCACCGGGCGCCGCAATATCCGGCGTGACCTCGCTGCGCACTAGCATCGTGCGCCACGGCCGCGTGACCGGCATCGCGGTGATTGCTGCGAGACAGACCTCGACCCATAGGAGCATCGGATGAGCGCCAACGATCCCTTCTCAGGCCTGCCCGAGGTCCCGAGCTTCACCGTCACGAGCACGACGCTGACCGAAGGCGGCGGCACGCCGGCCGCGCAGATGTCCGGCATCTTCGGCGTCCCCGGCGGCGAGGACATCTCACCGCAGCTCTCATGGAGCGGCGCCCCGGAGGGCACCAAGAGCTACGCCGTCACGGTCTACGACCCCGACGCCCCGACGCAGTCGGGCTTCTGGCACTGGGCGATCGCCGACATCCCGGCCACGGTGACGGAGCTGCCGGAGGGCGCGGGCGACGACACCGGCTCCGGCCTGCCCGAAGGCACGCTCCAGCTCCGCACCGACGCAGGCACGACGCGCTTCATCGGCGCAGCCCCGCCGGCCGGCCACGGCGAGCATCGCTACTTCTTCGTGATCCACGCTCTCGACGTCGAGAAGATCGGCGTCCCCGAGGACGCCACCCCGGCGTTCCTGAACTTCAACTTCCTCGGCCACATCCTCGGCCGCGCGATCCTCACCGTCACCGCGGAGATCACGGGCTGATCATCGTCGCGACGGCCTAGCGCCCCTCCCGCCGCTCGCGGTCACGCTTGCGGGCGCGCATCTCCTTGTAGATGCCGCGATGGAACTCGCGTGCGCGGGCGCGCCGCTCGCGCGTGAGCTGCTCCTTGTCGAGCAGCGGCACCTCCGCGTCGGCGTCCTCGAGCGGCGCCACGAGCCGCAGCCCGGGCGTGTCGATCAGCAGCGCGCCGCCGGGCAGCGGGACCAGCTCGCGCCGCACCGTGGTGTGGCGGCCGCGGTCGTCGCCGGCGCGGATCGGCTTCGTAGCCTGGCGCTCCTCGCCGAGCAGGACGTTGAGCAGCGTCGACTTGCCGACCCCAGAGGTGCCGAGCATGACCGCGGTGCGACCGGGCCGGAGGAGGGCGCGCAGCTCGTCGAGGCCGCTGCCGTCGACGGCGCTGACCGGCAGCACCGGCGTGCGGTCGAGGCCGGCCTCTACGTCCGCGGCGACGGCCCCCGGATCGTCGACGAGGTCGGACTTGGTGAGCAGCACCACTGCCTCGACGTCACCGCGCGTCGTGATGGCCAGGAAGCGCGCGAGCCGGCGCGGGTTGAGGTCGCGGTTCGGCGAGGTGGCGAGCAGCGCGAGGTCGACGTTGGCGGCCAGCACCTCCGGCCGCCCGCCGTCGCCGCGCCGCGCGATCACGCCGCGCCGGGTCAGTACGGCGCGTACCGGGCCGTCCGGCACCGCGCCGACGAAGTCGCCGGTCGCGGGCATGGTCTTCAGGCGACCGGCCAGCGGCGCGCGCCACGACCGGTCGCCGGAGTCGACGACCACGCTGCCGCGGTCGACGACCAGCACCCTGGCGGCGACGAGGTCGTCTGGGATCTGGTCCTGCAGCTCCGCGCGCCAGCCGAGGCGCGCGAGGGGATGATCGAACAACGGAAGGCTCCTTCAGAGAATCAACGGGACGCGGGAAGGGCCACGGCCGCCTGGCGGCCGGTGGCCCGACTCAGCGGGCGTCCAGTTGAAGGAGCGTGTTGAACACGGGAGCAACCGTACCGGCACGCCGGGCCTGGCGGGGTACGGCTGCCTCCCGAGTCGACGGCGGGTCCCATTTCCTGACAGGACCCGCCCGCCGGGGCCATGGTCCCTCGTTCTGTGCACCGACGCGCGGCGCGTCGTCGGCTAGCCCGACACGCGGATGTCGACCTTGGTCTCGCACATGTCGACCGAGGCCCGCGTACCCGGGGTCTCGGAGGGATCCATCGCCGCGAAGGCTTCGGCGCCGACGCGCATGTCCTCCGCCGTCTCGAAGAGCTGCAGCACCACCGCCGTGCCCAGCGCCTCGTCGAAGAGGACCTGCAACCCCGTGGTGGGAATGCCGGCCGGCGGTCCTTCGGCCTCTTTGATCTCGGACACGAGGCCTTCCATGCGGTCTGCGGTCACGTCTGTGAACCTGACGACGCGTACGAACACGACACGCTCCTCTCGTCGAGCCTGAGCTGACCGTACCGATGGAGGCGCGTTGACGCCAGGGGGGCTGGGCGGACGCGCTACCCTGTCGGGGTCAGACAGCGAGGGCAACCTGAGGGCGAGACCTTCAACTGAACGTCCCCTTCCCGCGATACGCCGCCTGATCTTCTGATGGCCGAGAGTCCACCCAAGGGTGGGCTTTCCGCGTTTAAGAGGAGCCGCGACTCAGGGCAGGATGTCGTTCAGCGTCGCGGTGACGCGGCCGTCGGTCTCCTCGAGCTCGCCCTCGATGTGGAGGCGCGCGGGGCCGGCCTCGGTCCACAGGTCGAGGAAGTAGGCCCAGCCAGGCATGTCCGGGTCGTCGGACTTGGTGATCGCCTCGACTCCGTAGATCTCGCGCCGTGGCAGCACCAGCGCCTCGGGGCAGTCGTCCTCGACGCGGCGACGCAGGTCCTCGATGTCCAGCCGATCGCGCGACAACTCACGGAGCTCGTCGTAGTCGCCGTCCACGACGAGCTCGACGATGTTCTCGAGTGTCCGGTACATCGGGTCGGGCATGAGCTCGAGCCCTTCCACGAACGGTTCCGGCCCGCCCAGCTCATCGCTCGGCTTCAGGCTGAGCCGGCTGTAGAAGTAGTCCTCGCACGCCGCGCGCGCCTGGCGGCGGATGCCCTTGGACAGACCCGCGGCGCCGAGAGCGAAGCTCCCCGCCTCGATCGCTTCCTCGAGCGTTCCGTGGCGGCGCGTCAGCTGCGCGGTGACCGCGCGACCGTGCTCGGTGTCGCGCGCCATCGATGAGCCGTCCATCAGGATCGATGGCGCTTCGTGGCGGTTGTAACCCGCGCAGCCACGGACCGCGGAGTGAAGGACGATCAGGTGATCGCCCATGGTGTCCGGCAAGGGGAGGCGTGGGCAGGCACGACCGTCCATCCTACGAGCCACGCCACCCCCTGGTTCAGGCGTCGGCCCTTGCGTACCGCGGGCGCCCGGCGGGCCGGTAGACCTGGAGCGTGACCCCCTTCGGGGTGGACCGCGATTCGACGAGGTCGAGCGCGGCGTCCGGGCCGCTGTCGGGGAACAGCCGCATGCCCTGGCCGACGATCACCGGGTAGACCAACAGGACGATCTCGTCGACCAGCTGGTTGGCGAGCAGCCAGCGGACCAGGGTGCCGCTGCCGTGCACCTGCAGCTCCCCTCCCGGCTTGGCTTTCAGCTCGGCGATGGCCGCCGCGACGTCTCCGGAGAGGACGGTCGTGTCCGCCCACTGCGGGTCGGTGAGCGTGGTCGACGCCACGTACTTGGGCCGCGCGTTGAACGCCGCGGCGATGGCGTTGCCCGGATCCGTGATCGCTCCCCAGTAGGCGGCGAAGACCTCGTAGGTCCACCGGCCGAACAGGAAGGCGTCGGCGCGCTGGAGGACTTGGTTCAGGAACGCTCCGCCCTCGTCGTCCCACAGCGGCCCCTGCCATCCGCCGCGCTCGAATCCGCCCCTGCGGTCCTCGTCCGGGCCGCCGAGCCCCTGGATCACGCCGTCGACGGTGATGTGCATAACGGTGGTCAGCTTCATGGTCGCGGTTCCCGTCTCGTCGGGTTGAACACTGTGCGTTAGACCGGACCGCCGGACCAGATTCATCGCTGGGGGTGGCGGGTGCGGGTAGCCGAACCCCCTCGGTGAGGTTGACCCGCTCGGTAAGGGCCGGATTGACCCCGTGTCGCGCTTGCTGGCGCGTTGGCACTCTCAATGGCATGACGATGAACGAGACCGCGATCGAGGGTCGGGTCATCCGGCCCGGCGAGGACGACTACGACGAGCAGCGGCTGTCCTGGCAGCGCCGGTTCGACCCGCGCCCGGCCCTGATCGTCGAGGCCGCCGGGCCCGAGGACGTTCAGGCGGCGATCCGGTATGCGCGCGACGCCGACCTCCCCCTGGCCGTGCAGGCGACCGGGCACGGCACCGTGGTCGCCGCCGACGACGCGCTGCTGCTCAAGACCGGCGCCCTGAACTCGGTGGCCGTCGACCCGCGGACCGCGACCGCGCGGGTGGGGGCGGGAGCCCTCTGGGCCGACGTCATCGCGGCCACGCCCGACGGACTCGCGCCGCTGTCGGGCACGTCGGCCACCGTGGCTGTCGGGGGGTACACGATCGGCGGCGGAGCCGGCTGGCTCTCGCGTGCGTACGGCTTCGCCGCCGACAGCCTCCTGAGCGCCGAGGTGATCACCGCCGAGGGCGAGCTGGTGACGGCGAGCGCCGAAGAGAACCCCGACCTGTTCTGGGCGCTACGCGGCGGCGGCGGGAACTTCGGCGTCGTGACCGAGCTCGAGTTCCAGCTGCATCCGGCCGAGCGGCTGTACGGCGGCATGATGATGTTCGATGCCGAGAACGCGCACGCGACGCTCGCGCGCTACCGCGAGTGGGCGCAGACCGAGCCGGACGAATCGAACAGCGCGGTCGTCGTCATGAACATGCCGCCGATCCCCCAGGTACCCGAGCCGGTACGCGGCAAGCGCGTGCTCGCGGTCCGCGCGATCTACCTGGGCGGCGCCGACGCGGGGGCGCGGGCGCTGGCTCCGCTGCTCGAGGCGGCCGGCACGCCGTTGCTGGGCGGCATGCAGGAGATGCGGTACGCCGACACTGCGACGCTGCTGGGCCCGGCTCCGCCGCCGTCGGTCGCCGAGGTGCGGTTCGCGCTGTTCGACGACGTCGTCGACGAGGTGCTCGACGAGGTCGCCGATCCCGTGCGGGCCATGACGGCTGTCGAGTTGCGGCACTGGGGCGGGGCCATGGCGAGCCCGCCCGACGGCGCCGGTCCGATCGGTCACCGCGACGTGCCGTTCTCGGTCGCGGTCAACGCCCTCGTGCCCGAGCGGGTGCAGCTCGCGGCGACGCGCACGGCGGCCGACGACCTCATGCGGCGGCTGCGGCCGCACTCGACGGGTGGTTCGTTCCTGAACTTCCTCGGCGACGCCGCGGAGACGGCGACGGCCTACACCGACGCCGACTACACGCGGCTCGCGGAGATCAAGGCGGTCTACGACCCGGACAACGTCTTCAGCCGCGGCCACGTCATCCCGCCCGCCACGGGCGACGCGTAGACACGGAGACTGCTCGCCGCGGGCGTCGTTGAGCACGGCGTCCGCGGCGCCGCGTCAGGCAGCGGTCTCGCGGTGTGGCAGCTTCCAGCCCGGCCGAGGGAAGTGGCACGTGTAGCCGTTCGGGTAGTGCTGGAGGTAGTCCTGGTGCTCGGGCTCGGCCTCCCAGAAGGGGACCGCCTCGCTGATCTCGGTCACGACCTTGCCGGGCCACAGGCCTGACGCTTCGACGTCGGCGATCGTGTCCTCGGCGACCTGCCGCTGCTCGTCGCTCGTGTAGAAGATCTCCGAGCGGTACGACGAGCCGATGTCGTTGCCCTGGCGGTCCTTGGTCGTCGGGTCGTGGATCTGGAAGAAGAACTCCAGGATGTCCCGGTAGGAGATGCGCTCGGGATCGAAGACGATCTCGACCGCCTCGGCGTGACCGGGATGGTTCCGGTAGGTCGGGTGGTCGTTCGCCCCACCGGTGTAGCCGACCCGCGTGGAGATGACTCCGTCGCGGTGGCGCAGCAGCTCCTGGACGCCCCAGAAGCAGCCCCCCGCGAGGACGGCGGTCTCGGTGTTGTCGCTCATCGCGCTCTCCTTGTTCCGAAGCTCACTCTGAAGTATTCAAGCGCACGCCGAGAAGCACGCCCCGGGAGTCAGCCCTCGTCGAGCGCGACCGGGCCGAGCTGGGGCCGTTTCGGGTCGCGCCCGTCGCCCGACGAGCGGCCGCGGAGGCGGCGCACGATCCAGGGCGTGAAGTAGGTCTTCATCCACGCCACCTCGGCCGCGATCAGCGCGTGCGGCGGCTTGCGCGGGGCCGTCGGGAACGGGTCCGCCCACGAGATGTCGGTGCCGTCGAGCCCGAGCGGCGTGGCAGAAGCCGGCCGCGATCCGCGTGTGCCCGGTCGTGTTCGCGTGCAGGCGGTCGACGCTCCACAGCCGCGGGTCCGAGGTGACCGGCGTGGCCGCGAGGTCGAGGACGATCGCGCCCGTGCGGCCGCCGATCTCGCGGATCGCCGCGTTGTAGCCCTGCAGGCGCGGGCGGACGATCCGCGCGAGCGGCACGACGCTCCCGAGGTCGGGCAGCGTGAACGTCATCACGGTCGCGCCCTGGCGCTGGAGCGCGCTGAGCATCGCCTCGAGGTGCCCGGCCGTCTCGTCGGGGTCGTAGCGCTTGCGGAGCAGGTCGTTGAGCCCGGCGACGACGGTCGCGATGTCGGGCTCGAGCGCGAGCGCCGGCCCGAGCTGCTCCTCGCGCACCTGGGAAGTCCGCCGCCCGCGGATGGCCAGGTTCGCGTACAGCAGGTTGGGGTTGTCCTGCGTCAGGCGCTCGGCGAGGCGGTCGGCCCAGCCGCGGTAGGTCCCGTCGGGTCGCGGGTCGTCCATCCCCTCGGTGGTGCTGTCGCCAAGGGCGACGTAACGCGCATACATGCGCCCCTTATTGTGCCGATTCCCGGAGCGTGGATTCGAGGATGTCCATCGCTGCCGCGGCGTCGTCGTCGCTGAGCGTCAGCGGCGGCAGCAGCCGGATCACGTTCCCGTACAGGCCGCAGGTGAGCAGCAGCAGCCCGCGCGTGCGGGCCGCGCTCACGGTGCCGGCCGCGCGCGCCGCGTCGGTCAGCTCGATCGCGATCATCGGGCCGAGCCCGCGGACCTCGACGACGCCGTCGAGCTCGCCGGCGATCGCGTCGAGCCGCCCGCGCAGCGTCTCGCCGAGCTGCTTCGAGCGCGCCTGGAACTCTGGCGCCGACACCGTGTCGAGCACGACTTCGGCCGCCGCGCAGGCCGCCGGGTTGCCGCCGAACGTGCCGCCGAGGCCGCCGGGGTGGACGGCGTCCATCAGCTCCGTGCGGCCGGTGACGGCCGCCAGCGGCAGGCCGCCGCCGAGCGACTTGCCCGATACGAGCAGGTCGGGCTCGACGCCGTAGTGCTCGATCGCCCACACCGGCCCGGTGCGGCCGACGCCGGCCTGCACCTCGTCGTCGACGTAGAGGATCCCGTGCGCCTGGCAGACCGCCTTGAGCTTGGCCGGGAAATCGGGCGGCATCGGGATGAAGCCGCCCTCGCCCTGCACCGGCTCGAGCACGACGCAGGCGACGCTCTCGGGGTCGACCTCGGCCTGGAACAGCTGCCGCAGTGCGTCGATCGCGTCGTCGCTGGACACCCCGGCCGGCCCGTACGGCGCGACCGCGCGGTAGACCTCGGGCGCGAACGGGCCGAACGTGCGCTTGTACGCGACCTTGCTGGTCATCGTCATCGTGAGCAGCGTGCGGCCGTGGAAGGCACGTTCGAACGCGATCACGGCGGGGCGGCCGGTCGCCGCGCGGGCGACCTTCACCGCGTTCTCGACGGCCTCGGCGCCCGAGTTCAGCAGCACGCTCTTGTAGTCCGTCCCCGGGCCGGGGAAGAGCTCGGCAAGCCGCTTGCAGACGGCGACGTACGGCTCGTACATGCCGACCATGAAGCACTGGTGCAGGTAGCGGTCGACCTGCTCGTGGATCGCCGCGACGACGTCGGCGGGGCCGTGGCCGAGGTTCTGGCAGCCGATGCCGCCGGCGAAGTCGATGTAGGTGCGGCCGTCATCGGCGTGGATGCGGCTGCCTTCGGCACCGACGACGACGATCGGCGGCGTGGCGACCGCGCGGGAGACGTAGCGCTCACGCGCCTCGTGGACATCGCTCGTGATCGACGTGCTCATGCGGTGGCCTCCAGCCCGCACCAGTCGGCGATGAAGAGCGCGATCGCCTGTGCGGTCTCGGTTACGGAAGAAATGTGGACGCGCTCATCCACTCCGTGTTCGTTCTCTGCGTTCGGGCCGAAGCAGACGGCGGGTGTTCCACCGTACAGATGGAATGTGCGCGCGTCAGTGGTCGCGGTGGATGCAAACAGGGGCGGCCGTTGGCCAGTTACGCGGGCCGCGGCGCCGGCCAGGCCCGTGATCAGCGGGCTGTCGGGCGCCAGCTCGTACCCCTCGCACTGGAACCCGTCGTAGAGGACCTCGACGCTGTGGCCCGGGATGGTCGTACCGACCTCGGCGACCGTGGCCTCGACCCGCGCACGCAGGTCGGCGACGGACTCGCCCGGGTAGCACGCGAGCCGGAAGCTCGTGACGCACTCGCCGGCGACCGTGGACGGCCAGTCGCCGCCGTTGATCGTCCCGACGTTGAGGTTGATCGGATGCGGATAGGCGGCGTACAGCGGCGGCTTGACCGTGTTGAGCTCGGCCTCGAGCGCGCGCAGGGCGGCGATCACCTTGTAGGACGCCTCGATCGCGTTGGCGCCGGCCGCGGCCTCGCCCGCGTGGGCGGGGGCACCGAGCACGCGCACCTGGAACCACAGGACACCGACCTGGGCGTTCCAGATCGCGCCCTTCGTCGGCTCGGTGAGGATCGCGGCGTCGGCGACGTGGCCCGCGATCACGCAGGCGAGCGCGCCGTGGCCGGTGCACTCCTCCTCGACGACCGATTGCAGCTGGACGAAGCCGCGGGGCCGCGTGCTCAGCCGCTGCAGGCCGCGCACGGCGCCGACCATCGCGACGAGGCCGGACTTCATGTCGCCGGCGCCGCGGCCGTAGACCCACTCGCCGTCGCGGCGCGGCGTGAACGGCTCGCCGCTCCACAGCACGGCCGGCTCGGGGCTGACGACGTCGATGTGGCCATTGAGGATCAGCGACCGCCCGGGCGCGTCGGGCGCCCAGGTCGCGACGACGTTCGTCTTGGCGCTCACGTCCCAGCTGAACGGCGCCCCGGCCGGGTGCCGCTCGAGCGCGGCGGGCTCGAGCGGCACATCCACCGGGTCCAGCCCCAGCTCCCCGAACGTCCTGCGCATGACGGCCTGCCCGCTCTCCTCGTGGCCGAGCACCGTCGGTGCCGCGACCAGCTCCGCGAGCAGGTCCACCATCGCGTCCTCCTCCGCGGCGACCGCCGCGAGGATCTCCCCGTCCCCGGCCAAAGGCGTTACGCCGCTACGGCGTGCAGCTCCGTCGGGAGGTTCCAGCACTCGACGATCTGGCCGTCGGCGAAGCGCATGATCGCGCCGCCGTTGGCGATCAGGCTGGTGCCGGGGGCCTGGGTGGCGCGCCAGGTGAAGCGGGTGGCGACACGGTCGCGCTCGGCGATGGCGTCCTCGAGCGTCACGGTCGCATCAGGGTACGTGTCGGCGGTGGCGGCGTGGAAGCGGACGAGATCCTCGACGTCCTCGATGCCGGCCTGGAAGCCGTGCAGGCGCGCCTCGGGGTCGAACAGCGCGAGGTAGTCCTCGTGGCGACCCTCGTTGAGCGCGGCCACGGCCTCGCACAGCGCGGTGCGGTTGGCGGCGGACTTGCTGGGCTTGCGAGTTGTGGTGGTGCTCATGCCTTCGAGTGTGAGGTGAGGTGCCTCGTGCCGACAACCGTCGAACCTCCAAAGGCGGCGGCACGGTTTGGGCCGGTGCCCAATCAAGACGTAGACTCGGCGCCGGTTGGAGAGATGCGGCTGGCTGACCTCATCGCCGAGGACTCGTTCGGGCTCGAGCTGCTCAGTGGAAATGGCGAGCGGCCCGTCCGGGGAGCGCACGCGGTCGAGGTCGACGCGCCCGCGCGCTGGCTGGGCGCCGACTGGGTGATGCTCACGACCGGCGTGCGCCTGCGCGGCAACGTCGAGGCGCAGCGGGCGCTCGTGCCGCAGCTCGAGGAGGGCGGGGTGACGGCGCTCGGGTTCGGCGTCGGGCTCGGGTTCAAGCGGGTGCCGCCGGCCTTGGTGGAGGTCGCCGAGCAGCACGACTTCCCGGTCTTCGCGGTCCCGTACGAGACGCCGTTCCGGGAGATCATCCACTTCGTCGACAGCACGCTCACGAGCGGCGACGAGCACGTGTTCCGGCGGCTGACCGCGCTGCAGCGCTACCTGGTGGACGCGCTGCGCACGCCGCAGCCGGAGCGCGCGATGGTCGACCGGCTGGCGACGTTCCTCGACGCCAGCGTGGTCCTGCTGGACGCCGAGGGAAAGCCAGAGATCGTCGCCGGCAAGCCGCCGCCCGACGCGCTGCTGGAGGAGGTGTGCGCCGAGCCGCCCGGGCTGCTCGAGCGCCGTGTGGCGAGCTGGCACGCGGTCGCGACCCCGGTCGCTACGCGAGCCGACCAGGCCGGCCGCTGGCTCGTGCTCGCGAGCCCGCGACGCGGGTTCATCTCCAAGCTCGCCAAGCCGGCCGCCGAGGCGACCGCGCCGTTGCTGGCGGCGATGGCACGGCTCGGCGACGTGGTGCGCGACCAGGAGCAGGCGGTCAAGGCGGCGCTTCTGGAAGAGGCGCTGGCGCCGCACGCGCCGCGCGACCTGCCGCCGCTGGCCGCGCGCGCGGCGGCGTTCGGGATCGACTTCTCCTCGCCCGCGCGGATGGCGGTGATCAGCGGCGGGCAGGAGGTCGTCGCGCGCCTGGAGGCCGAGCGGATCCCGCACCTCGTCCAGCCGCGCGAAGGCTCGCTGGTGGCGCTGGTGCAGGACGGCGGGCGCGACGGCTGGGCGGCCGCGCTCCCGAACGCGCGGATCGGCCTCGGCCGCACGATCACCGCCATCAACGAGGTGCATCACTCGCTGCGCGACGCCGAGCTGGCGGTCACGCACGCGGGGCCGGAGCGGCATGTCGTGCGGTTCGAGGACTTCGACCTCGGGACGTTCATGGTCAGCGAGATCGCGCCCGAGCGGCTCGGGCCGAAGGTCGACGAGATCCTCTCCGTCCTGCACGCCAACCCGCCCCTGCACGAGGCGCTCAAGGCCTACTTCGAGCACGACCTCGACATCGCGACGACCGCCGCGTCGCTGCACATGCACCGCAACTCGCTGCGCTACCGGCTGGCCCGCGCCGAGCAGGTGCTGGGGCGCTCGCTCAAGCAGCCGTCGACCGTCGCGGCGATCTACATCGCGCTCGTGGCCGACGAAGCGCGCGCCCCGTAGGATCGCGGCCATGGAGGCCAGCGAGCAGCCGACCGCGCCGTACCTCGACGCGGTCGTCGCGTACGCGTTCCGGGGGCCGGGGCGCTACCACGTCCCGGGTCACAAAGGCGGTCTGGGCGCCGACCCGGGCCTGCGCAAGGCGATCGGCGTCGACGCCCTCGCCATGGACGTCCCGCAGGACATCCACGGGATCGACCTCGGGCCGTCGCCGACGCCGTTCGAGCGGGCCGAGCTGCTCGCCGCCGACGCCTATGGCGCGGCGCGGACGTTCTTCCTCACCAACGGCGCGACGCAGGGCAACCACTGCCTGTGCCTGGCGCTGGCGCCGCTCGGGGCGAAGATCGTCGCGCAGCGCAACTCGCATGCGTCGGTGGTCGACGGGCTGGTGCTGAGCGGCGGGATCCCGCACTTCGTCGCGCCCGAGTACGACGACGAGCTGGGGATCACGCACTGCGTCACGCCGGCCGCGCTGGCGCAGGCGCTGGCCGAGGCGCCGGACGCGCGCGCGGCGTTCATCGTCTCGCCGACCTACTACGGGATGGCGGCGGACATCGAGGGCATGGCCGCGGTCGCGCACGACGCCGGCGTGCCGCTGATCGTCGACCAGTCATGGGGCCCGCACTTCGGCTTCAACGACAAGCTGCCGCCGACCGCGCTGTCGCAGGGCGCGGACGCGATGCTCACGAGCACGCACAAGATCGCCGGCTCGTTGACCCAGAGCGCGATGCTGCACCTGTCCGACACCGGGCGCGTGGACATCGGCGCGGTGGCGCGGGCGTTGCGGCTCCTGCGGTCGACGTCGCCGTCGGCGCTGCTGCTGGCGTCGCTGGATGCCGCGCGCCGCCAGCTCGCGCTGCACGGGGAGCAGATCCTGTGGGAGACGCTGCAGGCGATCGACGTCGCGCGCGCGAAGCTCGAGACGATCCCCGGCATCGCGATGGTCGACGGCGCGCTCGTCGGGCGCATGGGCGTCGCCGGCTACGACCCGCTGCGGATCGTGCTCGACGTACGCGGCACGGGCCGTACCGGCTACGAGATCGCCGACGCGCTGCGCCGCTCCTACGACGTGCACCTGGAGCTGCCGATGCAGGCGACCGTCGTGTTCATCGTCGGCCTCGGCGAGACGGCGCCGACGCTGCGGCGGCTGGCCGGCGACGTCGACGAGGTCGTGGCGCGGCTGAGCGAGCCGGGCGCGACGGCGCCGATCGTGCCGCCCGCCGCATCGCTGCGGCACGAGGTCGCGCTGCCGCCGCGCGAGGCGTTCCTCGGCGACGCCGAGCAGGTGGCCGTCGATGACGCGGTCGGCCGCATCTCGTGCGAGTCGATCGCCAGCTACCCGCCGGGCGTCCCGGCGCTGCTGCCGGGCGAGCGGATCACCGCCGAGACGGTGTCGTACCTGCGCGAGCTGGCCGCGAGCGGCGCGCGCCTGCACGGCGCGAGCGACCCGGCGTTCCAGACCATCAACGTGCTCCGGGAGAACCCATGATCGACCCCCTCGAACGCTGGGCCCAGTACGGGGAGAAGCCGGACTACGCGGGGCTGCTCACGTTCGCCGGCGCGCCCTACACGCAGGACCCGGCCGAGCTCGAGGGCTTCGACGTCGCGGTGGTCGGCGCGCCGATGGACGAGCTGGTCTCCGACCGCCCGGGCGCGCGCTTCGCGCCGCGCGCGATCCGGGCCGCCTCGTGCCCGCCCGGCCCGCACCTGGAGGCGAAGATCGACGCGTTCAGCGCCCTGCGCGTGGTCGACTTCGGCGACGCTCCGATCGTCCCGGCCGACCCGGCCGTCTCGCACACGGCCATCGCCTCGACCGTCTCGCAGGTGCTCGCCGCGGGTGCTCTGCCGGTGACGTTGGGCGGCGATCACTCGATCACGAAGCCGTGCGTGGAAGCGTGCGCCGCCGTCCACGGCCCGGTCGGCGTCGTGCACTTCGACACCCACACCGACACCGGCGAGGAGGTCTTCGGCGTCCGCCGCTCCCACGGCACCTTCATGAAGGAGCTGATCGACGACGGCCACGTGGCCGGCTCCCGCTACGCCCAGATCGGCCTGCGCGGCTACTGGCCGGGGGAGACCGAGTTCGGCTGGCAGGCCGAGCGCGGCATCACCTCCTTCTTCGCCCACGACGTCCGCGACCTCGGCATCCGCGAGGTCGTCACCCGCGCCGTCGCCTCGGTCGGCGGCGGCCCCGTGTACCTGACCGTCGACGTGGACGTCCTGGACCCCGCCTACCTCCCGGGCGGCACCGGCACCCCCGAGCCGGGAGGCCTGTCCGCCACGGACCTGCTCCTCGGCGTCCGGCTCGTCGCCGGCGCGCTGGACCTCGTGGGCGCGGACGTCGTCGAGGTGATCCCCACCGCCGTCGGCTCCGCCGACATCTCGGCGCTGGTCGCCGACCGCGTCGTCCGCGAGGCGCTGACCGGCATCGCGTTGCGCCGCTCCGGTTGACCCGAGGCCGTCTCGGGACCGCGGCGAACGGCGGCATTGAGGGAGGCGGGTTCGACCGCCGTGCGAGTTCGTGGCGATAAGGCGCAATCGCGGCTTCCGCCACCTCTGGCGGAAAACCCACCAATACGGTGGTTTATCCGCCAGGGACCTCCCGCGCGGCCGACCTCGGGGCGCCCTACGCCGGCCGCCGTTTGCGCGCCCTGCGCCAGCTCGATGGCCCGGCCGCGCGGCACGACGACCACCGGCACCGGGGAGTGGCGGACGATCTTGGTGGCGCGCGAGCCGAGGAACACCCGCGCGAGCGGGCCGATCGAGCTCGAGCCGACCACCAGCACGTCGCCGTCCCGCCACTCGATGTCCTCCAGCGCCTCGCCCCAGTCCTCGCCGTAGCCGATCGTCGTCTCACAGTCGCGCGGGGAGAAGGGGAGGTCGGACACCTCGTCCAGCACGGCGCGGGCGCGCGAGGAGATGTCGTCCACCCACTGCGTGGTCATCGAGTCGTCGGCCTCGGTGCCGATGGCGACCGTGTACGGCGCGCGGGCGCGCACGGCGAAGGAGGCGATCCGCAGCGCCGCGCCCACCCGCGCGGCGACCCCCGCCGCCGCGACGACGAGGTCGTCGTCGGAGCCACCGAACGCCGCGGTGACGCGCGCGACGCGCGCGTCGGGCGGGACCCGGAATCCGCGTGGCGCCAGCGCGATCGGCACGTGGGACGAGTGCAGCAGCCGAGCCGAGGTCGAGCCGACGGCGACCATCCCCGAGCCGCCCTCGGCCGCCGAGCCGACCACGATCAGCGATGCGTCGACGCGCTCGGCGACCTCCAGCAGCCCGGCCGGCGCCGACCGCGCGTGCACGACCTCGAACGACGCCGGGACGTCGGCGGGCAGGCGGCCCCGCGCGCGGCTCAGCGCGTTGTCGGCTGCGCCCTGCAGGAACGACTGGTACTCGGCATCCACCTTGGCGGGCGAGGGCGGCCACGGCGCGGGCACGATCGCGCACACGACCAGCTCCTCGCGGCCCGACCGGGCGAGCATCGCCGCCAGGTGCAGGACCGCGTGGCCCCGCCCGTCCGGCGCGAACCCCACCACCATCGTCATGGCTTCGCCGCCTTGCCCAAGGCCGAGTGACGCATCCCGTAGAGGAAGTACCAGGCCAGCGCGACGGCCGTCCAGATCAGGAAGACGTAGATCGTCACCGCCCGCAGGTCCTTGATGATCCAGATGCAGCCGCCGATCGACGCGAGCGGCACGATCGGATACAGCGGCACCTTGAACCCGCGCGGCAGGTCCGGCTGCGTCTGCCGCAGCACCATGACGCCGATCGACACGACGAGGAACGCGACCAGCGTGCCGATCGAGGTCATCTCGAACAGGAAGTTGATCGGGACGACGCCGGCGAGGACCGAGATCACGACCGCGACGAAGAGCGTCGACTGGACCGGCGTCAGCGTCCGCGGGTTCAGCTTGTGGAACCAGCGCGGGATCATCCCGTCGCGGCTCATCGCGAACAGGATGCGCGTCTGGCCGTAGATGACGACCAGCGTGACGCTGAAGATCGACACGATCGCGCCGGCGGCGAGCACCGACGCCGGCCAGGTCGAGCCGGTCACGTCCTCGAGGATCGCCGACAGGCCGGCCTCCTGCCCGTTGAACGCGGACACCGGCTGTGCCGCCACCGCGACCACCGCGACCGCGACGTAGATCGCGGTGACGATGATCAGCGCGCTGATGATCGCCAGCGGGAGATTCCGGCGCGGGTTCTTCACCTCCTCGCCGGCGGTCGACACCGCGTCGAGCCCGATGTAGGAGAAGAAGATGATCCCGGCGGCCGCGTTGATGCCGTTGAAGCCGTCGGGCGCGAAGTTGCTCAGGTGGTTCGAGTCCCAGCCCTGCAGGCCGACGATGACGAACAGGGCGAGCACGCCCAGCTTGATCATCACCATGATCGCGTTGATCCTCGCCGACTCGGATGCGCCGCGCAGCAGCAGCAGCGCGCACAGCCAGATCAGCACGACCGCGGGGATGTTCAGCACCCCGCCCTGCTCGGGCGCCTGCGAGATCGCGTCGGGGATCGTGAAGCCGAACAGGTTGTCGAGCAGCTCGTTCAGGTACTGCGACCAGCCGACGGCGACGCCGGCCGCGGACACGCCGTACTCGAGCAGCAGGCAGGCGGCGACGACCATCGCGACCGCCTCGCCCAAGGTCGCGTACGCGTACGAGTAGGACGAGCCCGACACCGGCACGGCGCCGGCCAGCTCGGCGTAGCAGATCGCCGTCAGGCCGGCCACCGCGCCGGCCATCACGAACGACAGGATCACCGCCGGCCCGGCGGTCGGGACGGCCTCGGTGAGGATGACGAAGATGCCGGTGCCGATCGTCGCGCCGACGCCGAACAGCGTCAGCTGGAACGGCCCGATCGTGCGCTTGAGCTCGCCGCCGCCGGTGTCGGCGCCCGTCTCGTCCGCCATCACGCCCACCGGCTTGCGCCGGAACAGCTTCTCGCGCAACGACACCGCCGGCGTCCCTGGTTGCACAGCCGCCATGCACTGCTCCTCTCTTCGAACCCCGCGTGCACCCTCTCGCGATCCGGCAGACAGCACAACCGTCACGCGCACCAACCGACGGCGGGCGCTTTGGATTGCGAACGACTGGACGCGCGCGCGCGGGCGCGAGAGGATCGCCCCATGCCCGAGACGACCGGGACGCTGCGCGGCATCTCCGAGATCCGCGCGTTCTTCCGCACCAACCAGACGCCGATCTACTTCATCTCGCCGACCGCGTTCAACCTGCTCGGCATCGATCGCTGGCTGCGCAACTTCTTCTACATCAACTACTTCGACTCGTTCGAGGGCACGCACCCGCGCGTGTTCGTGCCGAAGGAGCTGCCGTATCGCGAGTTCGAGTCGATGGAGGACATCTGCAACTACCTCCTCGGCCACAAGGAGGTGCTGGACCGGATTGCGAGCCGCAGGCGGCAGTGGGAAGTGCGTGTTCGTGATGTTCGACGACGAGACCGAGCAGGCCGCCGCGACCGCCGGCCTGGAGGTCGCGCACCCGAGCGCCGAGCTCCGGCACCGGCTCGACTCCAAGATCGTCACCACCCAGCTCGGCAACGAGGCGGGCGTGCCGAGCGCGCCGAACATCCTCGGCCGCGCGACCAGCTTCGCGGAGCTCACGGAGCTCGCCGAAACCGGCGGGCTCGGCGACGACCTCGTGGTGCAGACGCCGTACGGCGACTCCGGCAAGACCACGTTCTTCATCCGCGGCGAGCGCGACTGGGACCGCTACGCGGGGGACATGGTCGACGAGGAGCTCAAGGTCATGCGGCGGATCAACAACCGCGCCGCCGCCGTCGAGGCCGTGATCACCCGCCACGGCACGATCGTCGGGCCGCTGATGACCGACCTCACGGGCTTCCCGGAGCTGACCCCGCACAAGGGCGGCTGGTGCGGCAACGACATCTTCCCGGAGGCGCTGTCACCCGAGCATCGCGACCGCGCCCGCGTGCTCACGCAGAAGCTCGGCGACCGGCTCGCCGGAGAGGGCTACCGGGGCTTCGTGGAGATCGACTACCTCGCCGACGTCGACACGGGCGAGCTGTACCTGGGGGAGATCAACCCGCGCATCAGCGGCGTGACCTCGATGACCAACGTGACGGCCGGCGCCTACGCCGACGCCCCGCTGTTCCTCTTCCACCTGCTCGAGTTCCTCGACGTCGACTACGAGATCGACGTCGACGACATCAACCGCCGCTGGGCGCAGGCCGCCAGCATCGACGTCTGGAGCCAGATCATCCTCAAGGACGTCGGCGACGAGGTCGACCAGCTCACCGGCGCGCCGAAGACGGGCATCTGGCGGATGGACGACGGCGGCGGCCTCGAGTTCGCGCGCTGGGGCCACGACTGGCACAGCCTGCACGACGAGTCCGAGGCGTTCTTCCTCCGCGTGCTGGCGCCGGGCGACTACCGCTACCCGGGCGCCGATCTCGGCGTGCTGGTGGCGCGCTCGCGGATGCAGACCGAGGACAACGAGCTCACGAACCGGGCGCACCAGTGGATCGACGGGATCCACGCGCAGTTCTCCGGCGCGATGCTGCCCGACCAGCTCGAGTCGGTGCCCGCGGGCGCGATGGCGTTCAAGACCGCCTGAGTAGCCTCTCGAACGTGCTCGAGTTCCACGCGGTCGACGAACCGCGCCCCGGCCGCCGCTTCCAGGAGCGCTTCGAGGCGACCTGGCCGGCCTATCAACGGTGGTACCTGCGCGACGGCGACGCGGCGCGCCCGTCGTACCTCGCCTGCCGCCACGCGCTCGAGCTGCACATGCCCGAGCTGGTCCCGACGTGGGAGCGGCTCGTCTCGCTGGCGGGCGGGGGAGACATGGCCGCGCGGATGCTGTCGCTGTGGGACCCGCCGCCGCTGGTGACCGGCTGCTCGCAGGCCGTCCTGAACCGCGACGAGCCGCTGCTGATCCGCAACTACGACTTCGACCCCAAGCTGCTCGAGGCGGTGATCACCCGCACGGAGCTGACCGGCCGTCCGGTGATCGGGATGAGCGACTGCCTGTGGGGCCTGCTCGACGGGATCAACGACGCCGGCCTGACCATGTCGCTCGCGTTCGGCGGGCGGCCGCGCCACCGGCGCCGGCTTCGCGATGCCGCTCATCGTCCGCTACCTGCTCGAGCTGTGCGCGACGACCGAGCACGCCGTCGCGGTCCTCGCGCGGCTGCCGGTGCAGGCGTCCTACAACGTGACGATCGTCGACCGCGAGGGGGAGGCGGTCACCGCGCACGTGGCGCCCGACCGCGCGGCGACGATCGGCCGCGCCGTGGTCGCGACCAACCACCAGCGGACGGTCGAGTGGCCCGAGCACGCCGAGGCGGTGCGCTCCGAGGAGCGCGAGCGGTGCATCCTCGAGCTGCTCGAGACCAGTCCGAGCGAAGAGGACTTCGTGGCGGCCTTCCTCGAGCCGCCGCTGCACAGCACCGGTTACGCGGACGGCTTCGGCACGCTCTACACGGCGATCTACCGGCCGGTGTCCGCCGCGGTCGAGTACCGCTGGCCGGACGCATGCTGGCGTCAGTCGGTCGATGCGTTCGAGAGCGGGATCCGCGCGGTCCGGCTGCCTTCTGCGAACCCGTCGAGCGACAGCTCCCACGAGAAGCCGGGCCAGGAGAACTCGGCTCTGCCCGCGGCCGGGTGATACGCGGCGGTGTAGAGCGTCCCGAACCCCGCCGCGTACTGCGTGCTGCGCAGCGGCGGCTCCAGGAACGCGGCCATGAACCGCTCGCGTGACATCTCAGGGTCGGCCAGCAGTGCGAGCACGCATTGCTCGCGCTCCTCGGAGCGGATCGCCGCCGCGTACTCGGGCCACTCCACCGTTCCCTGGTGGTTGGTCGTCGCGGCGACCGCGTGGAACGAGGGCGGCCGGCCGGGGCCGACATACGCGGTGAGGTAGTCGCCCGACCGGTCGAGCACGGTGAGGTTCTGCGGCGCATGGACCGGGATCCGCTCGAGCGCGGCGCGGGCGTCGGCGACCGTGTCGCACGTCTCCAGCACGTAGCGCACGACGATCGGGATCGCGAAGCCGTCGCCGACGTCGGGGCGCCCGCCGAACGTCAGCGAGATCGCCAGTCCGGCGTCGTTGACCCCGTCGAGCAGCCCCCACAGGCAGTCGCTCATGCCGAGCACCCGGCGCCCGGTCCAAGCGGTCAGGTAGACGATCCCCTCGAGCCGGTCGGCGGGATAGTCGTAGTTGCGCACGAGCACGGGCTCGCCGCGCGTCCAGGCACCCTGCGAGCACCCGACCACGAAGCCCGGCGGGCGGTAGAGGCTGAGCATCCGCGCCGCCAGATCGCCGCCGCCGGCGAGCTCGACGAGCCGGTCGTACGTGGGCAGCAGCTCGGGCATGTGCCGCTCGAACGCCTCCCGGCACGCGGCGTAGGACGGGCGGGCGGCGTCGCCCTCCTGCAGGTACCACGCCCGGTAGCCGGGCCACATCGCCTCGAAGCGGGCCTGCCACTTGGCGCCTGGTTCGAGCTCCTGCACCGACTCGAGCTCGAGCTCCTCCCCGTGCTCGCGATGCGCGGGGAGGAGTCTGAGCGTGTCCCAGACCGGCTTCCAGTACCGGTCGATCGCCTCAACGGCCTCGCGAGGCAGCCACCTCACCCAGTCGGGGAGGTCCTCACTCACCGATCGCGCTCATCACGTGCTTGATGCGCGTGTAGTCCTCCATGCCGTACATCGAGAGGTCCTTGCCGTAGCCGGAGTGCTTGAAGCCGCCGTGCGGCATCTCGGCGACGAGCGGGATGTGGCAGTTGATCCACACGCAGCCGAAGTTCAGCCGCCGCGACATCCGCATCGCCCGCCCGTGGTCGGACGTCCACACGCTCGACGCCAGGCCGTACTGGACGCCGTTGGCCCACTTCGCGGCCTCGTCCTCGTCCGAGAACTGCTGCACGGTGATGACCGGGCCGAAGATCTCGTTCTGGATCATCTCGTCGTCCTGCTTGAGGCCGTCGACGATGGTCGGCTCCCAGAAGTAGCCCTTGTCGCCCTGCTGGTGGCCGCCCGCGACGACGGTCGCGTGGTCGGGCGTGCGGTCGAGGAACCCGCTCACCTGGGCGAGCTGGTTGGCGTTGTTGAGCGGGCCGTACAGGACCTCGCCGTCGTTCGGCGGGCCGGTCTTCGTGCCCTTGGCCTGCTCCTCGAGCGCCGAGACGAAGTCGTCGTGCACCCTCGGGCCGGCGAGCACGCGCGTCGCCGCCGTGCAGTCCTGCCCGGCGTTGAAGTAGCCCGCGACCGCGATGTCCTCGGCCGCCTGGGCGACGTCGGCGTCGTCGAACACGACGACCGGAGCCTTGCCGCCGAGCTCGAGGTGCACACGCTTGACGTCGTCGGCCGCCGACTTGGCGACCGCCATGCCCGCCCGCACGCTGCCGGTGATCGAGACCATCTGCGGAGTCGGATGGGCGACCAGCGCGGCGCCGGTCTCGCGGTCGCCGCAGACGACGTTGAACACGCCTTCGGGGAGGAACTCGGCCAGCACCTCGGCCATCCAGACGCTGCTGGCCGGCGTCGTGTCGGAAGGCTTGAGGACCATGCAGTTGCCGGCGGCCAGCGCGGGCGCCCACTTCCAGACGCCCATCATGGCCGGGTAGTTCCACGGCGTCACGGCGGCGCACACGCCGACCGGCTCGCGGCGGATGAACGACGTGAAGCCGCGCATGTACTCGCCCGCCGACTTGCCCTCGAGCACGCGCGCCGCACCCGCGAAGAAGCGGATCTGGTCGACCATCGGCGGGATCTCCTCCGACATGGTCAGCTCGATCGGCTTGCCGGTGTTCTCGGACTCGATCTTCACGAGCTCCTCGGCGCGCGACTCGATCGCGTCGGCGATCTTCAGCAGCGCCTGCTGGCGCTCGGACGGCGTCGTGTCCCGCCAGCCCTCGAACGCGCGCTCGGCGGACTGGAACGCGGCGTCGATGTCGGCGTCGCGCGACAGCGCGGCGGACGCGAAGACCTCGCCGGTGCTCGGATCGACCAGGTCGGTCGTCTCGCCGCCGGCGGCCGACAGGTGCTGGCCGTTGATGAAGTTGGTGATCTCGCGACTCATTCGCCCTCCTCGGTATGACAGTGGTTCGTGGGCGGCACGTCCAGCGACGGATTGCGGTCGAAGAAGCCGACCGGCTTGAGCCAGAACGACACGACGTCGACCGCCATCACGGGCCACTCCTCAGGGCGCGTGATGTGGTGGATGCCGAAGACGTACCAGAGCACCACGTCCGTGTTCTCGATGCCGCGGTTCTGCGCGGTCCAGACCGGCAGACCGCGGTCCTGCTCCGACTGCACGACGAACTCGCCGCATGGCCAGCGCTCGTCGGGGTGATACGGGGTGACCCACAGCGTGTGGTCGATGACCTGCGCGCGGCGCAGCACCGGCGAGCTCGGGTCGAGCATGCTCGGGAACGCGCCGCCCGGCACGAGCTTGTAGCCGACCGGCGTGCCGAGCCCGTTCTTGACGCCGTCGTTGACGACCTTCCAGGCACGCTGGGTCGACCAGTCGTAGTCCTGGATGCCCTCCTGCTCGCTGCGCAGCGGCGTGCTGCGCTGCACGAGCGCGAGGCCATGGGGGTTGTCGGGGCCGACGGGCAGAGCCTCGGACTCTGTCATGTGGACCGTGTTGGCCTCTCCGTCGACGTCGAGGTCGAGCCGCGCGACGAGGAAGTGCTGGTGGAACGGCGCGTACGTGCGCTCGTCGACGAGCGTCCCGTACGGCGGCTGCCGGCCCTCGGGGAAGCTCGTCGTGACCATGATCCCGGTCGCCCGCACCTCGCACTCGACGTTGCCGTCCTGGTACAGCCGCCAGTAGACCAGGTACTCGTAGTTGGCGACCGTGACGTGGAAGGAGAGCACGAGCCGGCGCGAGCGGCGGACCTCGGCGCCCGTCTGCGCATCGACGTGCTTCCACAGGATCGCGTCGTCCTCCTCGTGGATGCAGACGGCGTTCTTGATCGTGTACGGCTCGCCGCGCGTGTCGTGCAGGACGGCGTCCTTGTAGACGATCTCGCCGAGGCAGTCGCAGCCGAGCTCGAGCGAGGTCGTCATGAAGCCGAGGCCCCATTCGCCGATGTCGAACGCCGTGCGGCGGTAGTGATCGGTGGTCGGGTCGCGATAGGGGACGACCATCTCGGCGAACGACATCCGGTGGGCGACCGAGCGGCCGTCGTAGGCGACCGTGTGCAGCACCAGCCCCTCGCGGTGGTTGAAGCCGATCCGCAGCGACCACTTCTGCCAGCGCAGCCCGTTGCCGTCGAGCGTGAACGAGACGCCCTCGGGCTGGGTGACCTCGAGCGGCTTGATGTCCTCGCGCAGGCGCAGGTCGGGCACCAGGTGCGGGACGTACTCGCCCATCGTGGCCGGCGCGTCGACGCGGTGGGTGTCCTCGATCTCCAGCAGCTCCATGCGGTTGAGGTCGACGACGAAGTGCAGGCCGGTGACCGGGTTGGCGTATGGGCTCGACCCGGGCCGGCTGCGGTACCAGACGTCGGCCCAGCCGACGCGGCCGCCGCGGTGCGCCTCCGGGACGAGATGGGCGCCGTACGCCCACGTGTCGATCAGGACGCTGTCAATGTCGGTGATCCCGCGGGCGGCGAGCGCCTCGATCACGCGCGGATCTCCTCGCAGCACCTCGTCGCATTCGTAGAACTCGTCGACGGTCATGTTCGGCTGGCCGTCGGGCTGGTGGTCCCACGACAGGACGCGGTCCGCCTCGAGGTCGACGCGGGCCTTGTAGACCTTGCCGTCGTCGCGGTTCCAGCAGATGACCTCGGCCTGCCGCGGGATCGACTCGCGCTTGGGCGGCTCGCGCAGCTCGATCGACGCGAAGCGCCAGCGCTCGCCGACGCCGTGGTCGCGCCGCAGCGCGCCGGCCGCCAGCCGGATCTCGTCCGCGCTCAGAGGGTCGAGCGGGTGCACGGAGCGATGCTCTGCCATCACCCGCCTCGCCGCAACCGTTCGTTGAACAAAGGCGCGTGCGCCGCTTTGGTCACGACACGTAGCGGGCGAGCAGGTCGTCCATCGTCTCGCGCCGGACGGCGAGCCGGGCGTCGCCGTCGCGGCAGATGACGACGGGCGGGCGGCGCGCGCCGTTGTAGTTGTTGGACAGGGAGTAGCAGTAGGCGCCGGTGACCGGCACGACGACGCGGTCGCCGACCCGCGGGGAGGCCAGCGGGACGCCGTGCTCGAGCACGTCGCCGCTCTCGCAGTGGTGGCCGACGAGCTCGCACGTCTCGGCCGCGCGGTCGGCGTCGAGCACGAACGGGGCGAAGCGCTGGCCGTAGAGCATCGGCTCGAGGTTGTCGCCCATGCCGCCGTCGACGGCCACGTGCGTGAGCACGCCCCGCTTGACGGTCACGACCGAGTACAGCGTGATCAGCGAGCGGCCGACGACCGAGCGGCCGGGCTCGACGATCAGCTGCGCGGCGGGGTCGAGGTACGTGTGCAGGGCGTTGACGGTCGCCTCGGCGTAGTCGGCCACCGACGGCGCTTCGTCCTCGGGGCGATAGCGGATGCCGAGCCCGCCGCCGAGGTCGTAGGTGTCGAAGTCGCCGAGTGCGGCGATCGCCTCGGCGGCCCGGCCGAAGCCGTCGAGGTCGAGCAGCTGTGAGCCGATGTGCACGTGCAGGCCGAGCAGGTCGAGCCCCGCAGACCTGATCCTCTGGATCAATGTCTGCGCAGAGTCGATGGAGACGCCGAACTTGGCCTCCGGGCTGCCGGTGTCCATCGCCGCGTGCGTCGCTCCGGGCACGGCCGGGTTCACGCGCAGAAGCACCTTTTGCGGAGCGGTCGCCAGTCGCTCCAGGCGGTCGACGTCGTCGCCGTTGTCGATCACGATCACGCCGACGCCGGCCGCCAGCGCGTCGCCGATGTCGCGGTCGCTCTTGGCGTTGCCGTGCAGCAGGATGTGGGCGGGGTCGAAGCCGGCGGCGAGCGCGATGGCGAGCTCGCCCGCCGACGCGACGTCGCAGCCCAGCCCCTCCTCGGCGAGGATCCGCGTCACGGGCGCGCACGGCAGCGCCTTGGAGGCGAAGTGCACGTCGGTGCGCGGGTGGCGGGCTGCGAACTCCGCCAGGTACTCGCGCGCGGTCTCGCGCAGCGACTGCTCGTCGGCCACCAACGCCGGCGTGCCGAACTCCTCCGCGATGTCGGCGAGCGCGCAGCCGCCGATCGTCAGACGCCCGTCGACGGTCGCGGCCGTGCGCGGCAGCGTGTCCATCGGCGAAGTATCGCCGTGCGATGATCGTCCCGTCGTGAGCGATGCCCTGCGCCCGCTGTGCTTCGTGGTCATGCCGTTCGGCACCAAGCCGGACGGGCATGGCGGGACGGTCGACTTCGACGCGGTGTACGAGCAGCTGATCGCGCCCGCGATCAGCGACGCCGACCTGCAGCCGCTGCGCGCCGACCAGGAGCTGGTCGGCGGGCTGATCCACAAGCCGATGTTCGAGCGGCTCGTGCTCTCCGACTACGCGGTCGCCGACGTCACGACCGCCAACGCCAACGTCTTCTACGAGATCGGCGTGCGCCACGCCGTGCGGCCCTTCACCACGGTCATGATCGGCGCGGACGTCCGGGCCACGCCGTTCGACCTCGCGCCGGACCGGGTGCTGCCCTACACGCTCGATGCCGGCGGCCGCCCGGCCGAGCCCGACAGGGACCGGTCGGCGATCACGAAGGCCCTGCGAGCCGCTCGCGACGCGGCGACCGACAGCCCGGTGTTCCAGCTGCTCGACGAGCTGCCGACGCCGCAGATCGACCGCCTCAAGACGGACGTCTTCCGCGAGCAGGCGGCGTACTCGGCGGGCGCCAAGGCGCGCCTGCGCGACGCGCGCGGCGCGGGGCCCGAGGCGCTGCGCGCGCTGGAGCGAGACCTCGGGCCGCTGCCCGACGTCGAGGCCGGCGTGCTCGTGGACCTGCTGCTCTCCTACCGTGCCGTGCGGGCCTACGCGGACATGATCCGCCTGGTCGAGGCGATGCCCAGGCCGGTCGCCCAGACGGCGCTCGTGCGCGAGCAGTACGCGTTCGCGCTCAATCGCGACCACCGCGACGAGCAGGCGGAGGCGATCCTGGAGGATCTGATCGAGCAGCGCGGCGCCAGCAGCGAGACCTACGGGCTGCTCGGCCGCGTCTACAAGGACCGATGGGCCGCCGAGAAGGAAGGCAGCGCGATCCGCGCGCGCGGGTTGCTGCGGCAGGCGATCGACGCCTACCGCTCAGGCTTCGAGGCCGACTGGCGCGATGCCTATCCCGGCGTCAACGCCGTGACGCTGATGGAGATCCTCGAGCCCGGGGGCGAGGAGCAGCAGCGGCTGATCCCGGTCGTCCGGTACGCGGTCGATCGCCGGATCGCCGGCGGGCGCCCCGACTACTGGGACCAGGCGACGCTGATCGAGCTGTCGGTGCTGGCGCGCGACGAGGCGGCGGCACTGGAGGCGACCGGCGATGCGCTCGCGCTCGTCCGCGAGCCCTGGGAGCCGGAAAGCACGGCGAACAACCTCGGGCTCATCCGCGAAGCGCGCGCGGCGCACGGCGAGACGCTCGGTTGGGCCGACGAGATCGAGCAGGAGCTTGTCAACGCCGCCGGCGGCGCCCAGCCGACGGTAAGCGTTTCGTAAGCCGGCTGTAACGGGCGGGGTGGAAGCTGCGCTGGTCATGCACGCCTCCCCTCAGCACCCGCCGGGATTGCGCCCGCAGCCGCGCCCCAAGCCGGTCGTCGTCGGCGTAGTCCATCGGCAGGATGCCGCCCCGACGCCGCGGCGCGGATTCGTCCTTCCGGACGTTCGCGAAATCCCGCGCCGCGCCGTCGCGGGCCCGTGGGAGGGGGGCTGGTAATGCCGCTCAGCCAGTACGGCGTCCTCGTCGCACGGCCGGTCGAGCGCCGCCGCGAGGCCGGGAGCGACAGCCCGCACTTCCAGATCCGTCTCTCGGCCTCGGGCAGCGAGTACCGCGCCGCGGTCAACGTGCTCTCGCAGGAGTCTCCCTCCGAGCTGCTGTACGCGGTCGTCGACGACCTTCAGCACCCGATCACCGACGCCGTCGGAGGCCTGGCGCCCGGCTGGCACGACCTTCCTGCCCGCGGCGGCCTGGACTTCGTGCGCGGGAACATCGTCACGCGGACCCAGATGCGCCCGTTGGCGCCCGACGTCTCCGGCCCCGACAACGATCTCGGCGACCTGCTCGACCTTCACGTCCAGCGCGCGATCGGCCGCTCCGACGCGCTGGTCTACCTGTTCGGCGAGCGCTGGGGCCCGGAGACGGTGCGCGACAAGATCTTCGGCTTCAAGCCCGGCAACGGCGTCCACGACATCCACATGAACCAGGGCAACAGCGCCCGGTTCGCCGGCGACGACGGCGTCTGGCAGGACGGCGGGATGCTGATCCACTTCCCGTCCGAGAACCGCTGGGTGGGCATCTTCCTCGCCTTTCAGAGCCAGGCCTGGCACACCGACGACACGACCGGCCACACGATCGTCGGCCCCGAGCCCGGGCCGGCGCCGGCCGCGGAGCCCGCGCTGCACATCCTCGCCGCGATGGTCAACCCGAACGGCGGCTCGCCCGAGCGCGAGACCGTGATGCTGCTCAACGCGTCGCCGCAGGCGGTCGACCTCACCGGCTGGCAGCTCGCGGACCGCAACGCGCAGACGTGCGCGGTCCCGGCCGGGAGCCTCGACGCCGGCGCCACGGTCAACGTGGTGTTGGCCAAGAACGTCCAGCTCGGCAACAAGGGCGGCTCGATCACGCTGCTCGACAAGGCCGGGCTCAAGGTGACCGGCGTCGCGTATACGGCCGATCAGGCCAAGCGCGAAGGCTGGACCGTCACGTTCTGACGAGCACCGACAGGCACGTCACACAGCCCTCCATCTTCTCGAACTCGCTGACGTCGACGGCGAGGACGTCGAACCCGAGATCGTCGAACAGCGCGGCCGAGCGCGGCGCCGAGCTGGCCATCAGGACGGTGCCTTCGTCGAGCACGACGACGTGCGCGCCGCCCTCCTCGGGGACGCGCCGCAGCGTCGGGAACGGCGTCGTGTCGAGCAGGTCCGGGTCGGCGGCGATCAGCGTGCCGTCGGGCAGCGCGGTGACCGCCGACTTGAGGTGCAGCACCGCGCGCAGCGGGACGGGCACGACGGTCCGGCCGCGCGAGGCGAGATGCGCGCGGAGCTGGCGGATCCCTTCGCCGTTCGTGCGCCCGCCGCGGCCGGCATAGACGGTCTCGCCGATCTGCAGCACGTCGCCGCCGTCGAGCGTGCCGGGCTCCTCGATCCGGGCGATCTCGAGCCCGAGGTCGCGCACGACGTCCTCGGCGGCGGGCACCTCCGCGCGCCGCTGCTGTGCTCCCGGCCGCGCCAGCACGGCGAGGCCGTCGCAGACGACCATCGTGTCCTCGACGAACGCCGAGTCGGGGAGCTCGTCGGCCGGCGGCACCTCGACGATCGCCCAGCCGGCGGCCGCGAGGGTGCTCACATAGCCGGCGTGCTGCTCGGCCGCCAGCACGGCGTCGACCGGCGAGCGATCGATGTGGGTGACCAGCCCGTCCGCGAGGCGCGGGCTGGGCCGCCGCACGAGCGCGATCCGCTCCATGCCCCTAGACGCTAGACGACCTGCGAGCTGCCGTCGTCGAAGACGAGGACGCCGCCGTGTCGCAGCCACGGCTCTGCGCCCTCGGGTCCGCTCAGCACGGCGGCTTTGGCGCGGATCTCGGCCTCGACCGCCGTCGGGGCGAGCGCCGTGGCCTGGACGACCCCGGTGAACGCGGGGGTGCCAGTAGCGGGGTCGAGCAGGTGGTGGGCGGGGCGGCCGTCGCCGTCGATCCAGCTGCGGCGGCCGATGCCGCTCGTGGCGACGGCGCCGTCGGCGATCTCGAAGCGGTGCAGCCGTTCGCCGCCGAACGGGCTGGCGACGTGGATCGTGCGCATCGCGCCCCCGACGCGCAGGTCGCCGGCGCAGTCGATGGCGAACGCGTCGTGGTCGGCGAGCTCGCCCGCCAGGAGGTCGGCGAACAGGCCCTTGGCGAGCCCGCCGCTGTCGAGCATGAGCCCGGGCGGCCGGTGGATGGTCAACCCGTCGACGTGCAGCTTCCGCCATGGCGCTGCGGCCCGGCCGGAGGCAGGCCGGCGGGCCGGCGCGAGCCGCAGCGCGATGGGGAGGGGGAGGGGGACGCCGAGGTCACGGGTGTAGCCGGCGCGCTCGAGCTCGCCGACCATCATCGCGTCGACCAGCCCGCCGGTGAGCTCGGCGGCGTTGACCGACACGGTCGCCAGCTGCGCGAGCAGGGCGCTGACGGGCACGGCCTCGCGCGGGTCGGCGTTGAAGCGCGACAGCTCGCTGGCGGGCTCGAAGCGCGTGAAGCGCGCGTGCCAGTCGAGCAGCCGGCGACGGGCCGCCGCCACGGCGGTGGCGGCCTCGTCGCCGGCCACGTATACGGCGCACTGGCCGCCGAAGCAGGCGAACGTCGCGCCGGTCTCGGTTCCGATCACGCCCGGACCGCCTCGCGGGGCATCAACCGGGCGGCGAGCAGCGCCAGCCCGGGCAGCGCGACCATGGCCAGGCCGAGCAGGAACCACGGCGCGCCGGCGTCGGTCCCCTGCCCGAGCGCGTGCGCGATGCCGAGGAGCCAGGCGAGCGCCGTGAAGCGGTGCAGCGAGCGCCAGCGCGCCACGCCGATGCGCGCCCGCGCGTAGTAGGACAGCCCGAGGATCGCCAGCATCCAGCCGCCGGTGATCCCGGCCGCCATCCAGATGCGGTGGAAGCTGCTGGCGAACGGGATCGTGAGGTCGGCGAGGCTCGGATGCAGGAAGCCGTCGCCGAGCAGCGAGAACGCGTGCACGGCGAGCGCGACGAGCGTCGCCAGGGACAGCGACTCGTGCACGACCCGCAGATCGCCGCGGCGAGCGCCGCCGAAGCGGCCGCTCATCATCAGGCCGATGGTGACGGCGGCGCTCGCGGCCAGCAGCGCGACGACGCCGGCAGCGCGGCTCGTGATCCAGAAGACGTGCTCGCCGGTCACGACTGCTGGGTCGTCATCGCGGTCGGGCCGTCCTGCGTCGTGGTGGTCGAGCTGGACGAGTCGGTGGTCGTCGGCGTCGTGGTCGCGGCGGCCGAGTCCGACGTGGTCGTGCCCATCGACCCGGTCCACGCGATCACGCTCCACGCCATCACGAACGCCGCGAGCGCGCCCGCGACGATGCGGCGGCGGATCATGGTCACACGCCGCGCGCGCTCGGCCAGCAGCCGGCGCGCGGCGGCGCGTTTGTCTTCAGGCGGAGGGACGGACATGCAGTGATCGTCGGATCACCGCGTGTGAGCCGCCTGTGAGGATCCTGAGAGCCTCCTGGGAGCGGGCTTATCCGCCCTTGACGGAGGCGACGAAGCCGCGCACGTCGCCGGCCGGCTCCGAGTACGCCTCGCCGAGCGTCGACTCCATCCGGCTCATGTACTCCTCGGTCCAGGCCGGGAAGTCGTAGTCGATCGCGCGCAGGAACTCGAGCGTCGCCGCGAGCCGGATGTCGGCGATCGACGGCGAGTCGCCGCCGATGAACGACTGGTCGCCGATGAAGAACGTGTGGAAGACCTCGAGCGGCTCGGCGAGCGCCGCCTCGGCGTCCCTCGCGGCCTGCGCCTTCATGTCGTCGTCGGCTTCGGAGGTGGCGACCTCACCCGCGTACTGCGGAAAGCCCAGCGTCGGATACGTCGCCCGCGCCAGCAGCGGATAGAACGTCCCGATCAAGTAGAACATCGCGTTGTCGACCATCGCCCGCCGGCCCGGATCGGTGGGGTAGAACTGGTCGAGCCCGTGCTTGTTGCACAGGTAGGCCATGATCGCGCAGCTCTCCCCGAGGTAGCCGCGGGGGAGGCCCTCGGCCTCGAGCATCGGCGTCAGGTGCGCCGGGTACTTCTCCAGGTACTCGGGCGAGGTCGTCTTCCCCCACACGTCGACCTCCTCGAAGTCGAGCCCGGCGGCCCGCACGAAGATCCGGGCGGTGAGGTTGTTGACGCTCGGGGTCAGGATGTTCAGCGTGTGCGCTGCCACGGATTCCTCCTAGCGGTATGGGTCCTTTGCCGACCTGTCGTCCGAGAGCGTCTCGCGTGAGCGCAGTGACGAGCAACTCGATCGCGTCCGCGAGATGGGCGCGGTCGATGTGATGATCGCCCGCGCGCGACGCGGAGCTTGTGGGCCTCCAGCAGCACGTCCGCGTGCTGATAGCCGAACGGCGGGTCGAAGCGGTAGGACGCGAGCTCGATCAGCAGGCCGAGCGGGTCCTCGAAGTAGATCGAGTCCATGAAGCCGCGGTCCTTGACGCCGCTGTGCCTGATGCCCCGCTCGTCGAGCCGCTCCACGGCCTGGGCGAAGGTCGCCTGCGAGACCGAGAACGCGATGTGGTGCACGCGCCCGGGTCGGTCGACGTGCGCGCCGGGTCGGGCGTGCGCTCCTCGTTGGTGAAGACGGTGATCAGCCGGCCGTCGCCGGGATCGAAGTAGAGGTGGCTCTCCGCCTCGCGGTCGAGGTTGGGCTGCTCGAAGACGAAGGGCATGCCGAGCACGCCCTCCCAGAAGTCGATCGACGTCTGCCGGTCGGCCCCGACGATCGTGATGTGGTGGACGCCCTGGCTCTGGAGCTTCCGCATGTTGTCTTCTAGTGCTCGACCAGTTTCGACTTGTATTCGCTGCGCTGCAGGGTGCCCCACGGCACCAGCTCGACGCGCGTCTGGACGACGAGCAGCGTTCCGAAGTCTCTCGCGGATCGCGTCGGCAAGGTCCGCATCGGGCTCGGCGCCGCGCGCGAGCTCGACGGCTGACCGGCAGCGGCGGCTCCTGCTTGACGCCGGGCGCCGCCGGCCGGACGAGGATGATGCCGCTGACCGCGGGCGCGAACGCGCTGACGATCTCGCGGACCGCGGAGGGGAAGACGTTGACGCCGCGCACGATCAGCATGTCGTCGGTGCGGCCGATGCAGCGGATGCGCGGCGCCGGTGCGCCCGCACGGGCACGGGCTCGTCCGGACCTCGACGTGGTCGCGCGTGCGGAAGCGCAGCAGCGGCGCGGCGCGGTGGCGCAGGTGGGTGAGCACGAGCTCGCCGCGGCGCCGTCGTGCATTCGAGCGGCCGCGCGGCTGTGCCGGGTCGATCAGCTCGGGATGCACGAAGCCGCGGGCGCCGAGGTGCATGCCGTCCTGGTGCTCGCACTCGCCCCACAGCGAGACGCCGATGTCGCCGATGCCCATCGCCTCGGTCACCTGCGCGCCCCAGCCCTCCTCCAGCTGGGCGCGGAACGCCGGCTCGCCGCCGCCGGGCTCGCCGGCCACCAGCACGCGCTGGACGCTCGAGCCGCGCAGGTCGAAGCCGCGGTCGGCGCCCACTCGACGAGGTAGGCGGCGTAGGACGGCGTGAGCGCGACCGCCTCGGGCGCGAAGCGGTCGATCGCGCGCATCAGCCGCTCGGTGTTGCCGGTGCCGACCGGGATGTGGGTCAGGCCGAGGCGGTCGAACGACGCCAGCGCGGCGCCGGCCACGAACGGGCCGGCGTTGTAGGTGGTGACGATCCGCTGGCCGGCCTGCGATCCCGGAGGCGCGCGTAGCTGCGCGCCGAGCCGGTGACCCAGTTCTCGAGGTCGCGCGCGGTCAGCGGGATGTAGCTCGGCGTCCCGGTGGTGCCGCTGGTCGAGTAGATGCGCACGACCTCCGGCATGTCCGACGCACAGGTGCGTGCCGATCGGGTTCTCGCGCGTGACCGAAGCGCGGAGCTCGCTGCTTCTCGGTGAGCGGCAGCTCGGCGATCGCGTCCAGCCCGCCGCCTCGTGCGCGTACTTGAACGGGAGCTTGGCGCGATAGAACGGCGAGTGCTCGAGCAGGTAGGCGATCTGCTCGGCGAAGCTCGCGGCGTCGAGCGCGAGCTGCTCGTCCCAGGTCGCGTCGTGTACTCGATCGCCTCCTCGGCGGCGCGCCGCCATCAGGAACCCGATCGGGTGCTCCTGCTCCTCGGCCAGGTGGGCGAGCAGGCTGGCGGTGCGCGCGAGGATCGGCACCGCCTTGACGGTGGCAGGCGGGAAGCCCGAGATCGAGCATGCACGGCGGCGATCGGCATCGGCGACGTTCATCGTCAGCGGCCGGCCCCAGGCGGCCGCCGCGGCTTCGCGGAACTGCCGCGCGAGCGCGACGTGCGCGCCGCTGACGCCGCGCTCGTCGGCGAGCTCGAGGATCCGCTCGGCGCGAGGGTCGAGCGGCTTGTGCACGGGATGGCCGAAGCCGGGCAGCTTGCCGCCGGCCTCGCGGATCTCGCGCGCGACGGCCTCCGCGTCCCGTCCGCTCGCGCGCGTCGACTCGAGCAGCCGGCGCGCACGCCTCCGACGTGCCGAGGACGACGGTGCCGGCAGCCGAGGATCCCGGCCGCGACGGCGCCCTGCAGCGAGCTCGGGTCGGCCGCCAGCGTCATCCGCGCCGCGACGTTCGTCGGCATCATCCCGTGCTCGGCGATCGCGACCAGCAGCAGGTCGAGGAAGAACCGCTGGTCGTCGGTCGGCTCGCTCGCCGGTGAGCAGAAGGTGGAAGTACTCCGTGAAGCTGAGCCGGCCCATCAGGTCGCTCGTGAGGTCGCGGCCGCGGACCTCGACGCGGTCGGGATAGGCCTGGCTGATGTGGGTGACGCGCGCTCCCGGCTTACCGATCGTAGGCATCGCGCGCGGACGCTAGCACCGGTCTCGCAACCGGCCGCCGACGCGTGCCTCTTCGCCCGTTCCCTCGAACGCCTGCCGGGCCTAGCGCGGTGACTCGCGTACGACCTCGGACGCCGCCTTGTCGTCGCGCAGGCCGAGGAACCGCGGATGCCGCAGGCGCCCGTCGCGGGTCCACTCGGAGAATCCGACCTGGCCGACGAGCGCGGGCTGCACCCAGCGTGACGTGGCGCTCGCGGACCTCGTCGGCGAACGGCGACGTGTCGCGGATCAGAGGCGCGAGGCGGCCGGCGAGGTCGCGCAGCGTGGCCTGGGTGAAGCCGGTGCCGACCTTGCCCGCGTAGCGGAGCTTGTCGCCGTCGTAGTAGCCGACCAGCAGGGCGCCGAGGTCGGTCCGGCTGCCCTTCGGCGCCGTGAAGCCGCCGATCACCAGCTCCTGCTCGGCACTGCACTTGAACTTCAGCCAGTCGCGCGCGCGGCCGTGGGTGTAGGGCGACTCGGCGCGCTTGGCGATCACGCCCTCCCAGCCCTTGCGGCACGCTTCGCCGTACAGCTCCTCGCCGTCACGGTTGCGGTGCTGCGTGAAGCGCACCGGGCCGTGGAAGGCGAGGGCGCGGCGCAGCACGCCCTTGCGCGCCCGCAACGGCAGCGCGGTCGTGTCGTGGCCGTCGAGATGCAGGATGTCGAACACGTAGTAGAAGACGCTCACCGGGTGCTCGCCGCGCTGCTGGAGCCGCTCGAAGCTCGTCTGCGAGCCCGCGAAGGCGACGACCTCGCCGTCGAGCACGACATCGGTCACGGCGTCGCGTTCCAGCGCCTCGACGACCTCGCCGAAGCGCGCGTTGAGACTGAGGTCGTTGCGCGACAGCAGCCGCACGCGCTGCTCGGCCTTGATGGCGATGCAGCGGATGCCGTCGAGCTTGCGCTCGTAGATCCAGTCGGGATCGGAGAAGCGGTCGTCGGTCAGCATCGCCTTCATCGGCGTGACCTTGTCGGGCCGCTCGGCCGGCTTGAGCAGCGCGCGCTCGGCGGGGGAGAGGGCGTCGAATGCGCTCACAGGTTCTCGATCGTACGGCCGCTGCGCACCGACTCGGGCTGCGAGCTCACGGGGTTGCGGCGCGCGTCGGCGCCCTCGTCGCGGCGCTTGATCAGCAGCCACTGCGGCTTGGCGCCGCCGCTCGTGCGCTGCAGCGTCCAGCCGCCGCGCAGCTTCGCGCCCTCCAGCCAGAACGACAGGTGCCCGTTCTCGAGCGCCGCTTCGACCGGGCCGTCGGTGAGCGGGCGGTACGTGCCCTCGTCCCAGATGATCACCCGGCTGCTCTCGAAGTCGCCGTGGTCGAGCGAGTGGTCATCGACCTGCACGGCGAGACGCTTCTCGCGCGGGTCGGTCGACGGGCCCTTCGGCACGGCCCACGACTTGAGGACGCCGCCCGCCTCGAGCCGGAAGTCGTAGTGAAGGGTCGTCGCCGCGTGCTTCTGGATCACGAAGCGCACCACTCACACGATGCCGGAAACGCCGCCTAACCGCCGTCGCCGGGCGTCGCGTCGAGAAACACCTCGGTCACGTCCGGTACGGCGTCACGGATCTCGCGGTCGAGCGCGCTCGCCATCTGCTCGACCTCGGCGCCGCCGACGTCGTCGGCCAGGTCGATGCGCGCCGCGACGAGCAGCGCGCGCGGCCCGAGCACCATCGTGAGCAGCTCCTTGACGTCCTCGACGCCGGGGTTGCGCTCGAGGATCTGCTCGATCGCCTCGCGCTCCTCGGGCAGGGCGGCGGCGCCGACCAGCAGTCGCCCGGTGTCGCGTGCCATCGTCACTGCGACGCCGATCAGGAGCACGCCGATCAGCACCGACGCCGCGGGGTCCCAGAACGTCTCGCCCGTGAGCTGCCCGAGGCCGATGCCGAGCGCGGCGACCGCGATGCCGATCAGCGCCGCGCTGTCCTCGAACAGGACCATCTTCACGCTGGGATCGCGGCTGGACCGCACGTGGTCACGCCAGCGGCGACCGGCGTGCTCCGCCTCGGCGCGCGTCTGCCGGACCGCGCGCAGCCATGACGAGCCTTCGGCGAGGACCGCGATCGCCAGCGTCGCCCACGCGAGCCCGTAGCTGCTCGTCGCCTCGGCTCCGTGCACGAGCTCGTAGATGCCGTAGCCGATCGCGAACACCGCGCCGGCGACGAACATGAGGACCGCGGCGAGGAACGTCCACAGGAACCGCTGGCGACCGTGGCCGAACGGCTGCTTCTCGTCCGGTGGCTTGGCGGCAAGCCCGATCGAGGCGAGCAGGAACCCCTGGTTGGTGGTGTCGGCGAGCGAGTGCGCGGCCTCGGCGAGCATGGCCGTCGAGCCGCTGATCAGGCCGGCGGCGAGCTTGGCGACCATGATCAGCGCGTTCGCGGCGAGCGCGATCAGCACGGTCGTGCGGCTGCCGCCGCGCTCGCGCGTGCGTTCGAGGCTGCGGTCGCTCTGGTGGCGGGTTGGCATCGAGGATGCTCCTACCCGCGTACGATCGCCGCCGATGCGTCGCATCGCCGTCGTCGGAGCCGGACTCGCCGGGTTGGCCGCGGCCGACGCGCTGCAGCGCGCCGGCGCCGACGTGATCGTGCTCGAGGCGCGCGACCGCGTCGGCGGGCGTGTGTGGTCGCAGCGGCTCGCCAACGGCGCGGTCGTCGAGATGGGCGCCGAGTTCATCCTGCCCGGCAACACCGTCGTCGAGGAGACCGCGCGGCGGCTCGGGCTCGGCCTGTGGGAGAAGGGCATGGCGTACGGGCGGCGCGAGCCGCGCGGTGGCGGCCCCGTCAGCGAGGCCGATCTGCGCGCCGCGGCCGCGGCGATCGCCGCGGCGCTCGGCGATCCGGAGGCCGAGCGCGGCTCGGCGGCGGCGCTGCTCGACCGGCTCGACCAGCCGGAAGCCGTGCGCGAGGCGATCCGCGCCCGAGTGGAGGTGTCGGCGGCGACGTCGGCCGCGGATGTGGGCGCCGACGAGCTCGCCGGCCTCGCCGCGTTCAGCGACCTGCCGTCGGCGGGCGTCGCGGGCGGCAACCAGTCGCTCGCGCACGCGCTGGCGGCACCGTTGACGGTCCACCTCGCGACGCCGGTCGTGGGCATCATCCGGCGCGACGGCGCCGTGCTGCTGCGCACCGCGACCGACGAGATCGTCGCCGACGCGGTGATCGTCGCCGTTCCGGCCCCGCTCGTCACCGCGATCGCGTTCGAGCCCGCCCTGCCCGACGCAGTGCGCGTCGCGCTCTCCCGCCTGCGCTACGGCCACGCGGCCAAGCTGTTCGTGCCGCTGCCCGAGCCACCGCCGACCAGCGCCGTCCTGTCGGTCCCGGACCGGTTCTGGACGTGGACCGCCCGCGCGGGGGATGCCGTCCAGCCGGTCGTGCACGCGTTCGCGGGCTCGCCGGCCGCGCTGTCACGGCTCGGCGTCGAGCGCGGCCCGGAGCAGTGGCTCGAGGCCGTCGCGCGGCTGCGCCCGGACCTCCCGCTCGACCCCGCGGGTGCGCTGCTTTCGACCTGGGACGACGACCCGTGGGCGCGCGGCGCCTACTCGGTCCACACGCCGGGCGGCAACGACCCCGCGCTGGCGGCGGCGTATGGGCGCCTGGTGTTCGCCGGCGAGTACACCGCCGGCCCGTTCGCCGCGCTGATGGAGGGCGCGCTGCGCAGCGGCGCCAGAGCCGCCGCGCAGCTGCTGGCTAACGAAGCTTCCGCTTGAGCGTGTAGAACGCCGGCCGCTTCTTGCCGGTCGGCGACAGGAACGCGGAGTCCCAGTGGCTCTTGCGCACGCCGCGCCACTGGTAGAAGTAGACCCGCTTGATCTTCTTGATCTGGTGCGTGAGCGTGAAGACGCGCTTGACGCTCCTGGCCTGGCCCTTGAGGCCACCGCGATTGATCAGGCCGCCGGTCTCGGTCAGCCAGACCTGGCCGCGGACCATGCGCGCGAACACCTTCGTCGTACCGCGCGTGTTGCGGCTCGACGTGTCCTTGTAGTTGTGCAGGCCCCAGATCTTGGCCTTGCGGACGTGGCGCTTGTACGTGCGCATCCACGGGACCATGTTCTTGCTGTCGTTGATGTCGGCGGCCACGATGGAGCACTTCTTGCACGCCGAGCGCAGCGCGTTGAAGAACTTCGCCGCCTTCGCGGGCTTCTTGTAGAACGGCTGCTCGGGCGCGTTCGGCTCGTTCCACGCCGAGAAGTCCTTCACGTACGGGAACCTGTGGCGGAACAGCCGGAACCCGTGCTTGTACTGCTTGAGGCTCGGGATCTTCTTCCGGCCGCGCGCGTGCCAGTTGCGGTTGAACGAGATCAGCGGCCGCTTGTGCGCGGCCTTGGCGGTCGACATCCACCAGTTGAGCAGCGTCGTCTGGGTCGAGTCCTTGTACCAGTCCCACGGAACTGCGTAGCGGGCGGTCTTGAGCTTCTTCAGGCCCAGCAACCGGCTGTCCTGGTACGAGGTCGGGTTCTGGTCGCCCATCCCGTAGAGGGGGCGGGCGGCGCTCGCGACCGCGGGGGCCATGAGGACGCACAGGAGCACGGCGGGGAGGATCAAGGTACGGCGCATGGAGAGGTACAACCCGACTTTTAGGCTATCGACTCGGTCCCGCCGCGCCTTTTGCTGTCAGCCGAGCTCCTCGACCGTGCGGCCGTGCGCCTCGACCTCGCGGACGCGTCTCCCCCGCCAAACCGAAGTCGCGCGCCGGGTTGATCGCGTAGCCGGCGTTGGCGCCGAACGACAGGCCGATGGCGACGACGATGAAGCCGACGATCAGCGGCGCGAGGTTGGCGCGCGGGGGCTGGTTGAGCTCGTCCGAGATCGCGAACACGAACGCGACGAGGAACGCGGTGCCGCACCTTGCGCCACGGGAAGTCGCGACGGGCGGCGCGTCACCGCCGGGTTGATGTGCGCGCCGCTGATGCCGCCCGCCACGTCACGCCCATGGCGACCGCGAAGCCTCAGCCCCAGCCGATCAGCAGCCAATCGCCGCTGGCGGCGAAGATCTCCTTGCCGCGGCCGGACCGGTTGAGCCCGGCCACGGCCATCGCGACGACGCCGTCGCCGCAGCAGATCAGCACGAACGCGCCGATCAGCTCGCCGAGGAGCTCGCCGGTGGTGGTCTGCCGCCAGCGGGCCATCGTCAGTCGGCCGCCGGGTCGGCGTCGGCGAACGAGCCCTGACGCTGCCGGTCGGCATCGCCGGCAAACGTGCCGGCGCCCTGGCGGCGGAACCGGCGGACGTTGCCGTACGTCCCGACCGGGGCCTCGGGCCCGAGGCTGCCGGCAAAGCCGCCCACGGGCTCGCGGCGGACGTCGTGGCGCGCGGCGGGCCGGCGCTCTCTACGGTCGTCGAGGCGCGCGAACCTGCGCGTCGCGGGGCCGCTCGGATGATTGCGAAGAGCGGACATCGCAACTCCCTTCAGAGATATCGTACAACGATATCGTATCACGATATCGTGTCGTGCACGACAATCCCCGCCATGACGCCGAGGCCGACCGACGAGGACTACCAGCGGCTGCTCGAGCTGCGGACCGGCCTGCGCCGGTTCCTGCGCTGGAGCGAGCAACAGGCAGAGGCGGCGGGGGTCACGCCGGCCCAGCACCAGCTGCTGTTGGCGGTCCGCGGACACACGGACGCCCGGGGGCCGACGATCGGCGACGTCGCCGGCTACCTCCTGCTCCGCCACCACAGCGCCGTCGGGCTGGTCGACCGCGCCGAGGCCGCCGGGCTCATCACCCGCGTCCCGGACGCCGACAACCGCAGCGTCGTGCGCCTCCGGCTCACCGAGCAGGGCTCGGCCCAGCTCGAGTCGCTGAGCGAGATGCACCTGGCGGAGCTCGCCCACCTGGCGCCGACGATGCACGCGCTGTGGGACGCGCTCGAGGAGTCAGACGCGGCGTAGGTGTCGGCGTGCATCGCTCGTCGATGGGCGATGCGGCCGCAGTTCTTGGCACCGCGCAGGCGGGTAAGGGAACAGCGCGGCCGGAAGACGCGGCCCGCGCGGGGCGGGGCCGCATGGCAGGAGGGAGGCAACACCGATGTATCGAGTACGCACGCTCGCGCCCGTTGTCCTGGGCGCGCTGATGATGGCTGCGGCCGTCTTTCTGACGCTCCAGCCGGTGGCGCAGGGCGACCGGCATCACCAAGGCCCGCCGAGCTGGTGGAAGCCGCCGGCCGACGTGCGCGCGATGCTGCGCGACGTCAGCGCCAAGCGGCTGGAGGGCTACGACAAGACGCTCGAGGGGTTCGGCACGCGGCACACGCTGTCGACGCAGACCGACCCGAATCGCGGCATCGGCGCCGCGCGCGACTGGATCAAGAGCGAGTTCGACAGGATCGCCGCGACGTCGGGCGGGCGTATGACCACCGAGCTGCAGAGCTTCATCCAGCCGGTGTCCGACCGTGTTCCGGTGCCCACGAAGATCACCAACGTCCTGGCGACGCTGCACGGCACCGATCCCTCGTCGGCCAAGCGCGTGTACGTGGTCACCGGGCACTACGACTCGCGCCGCACCGACGTGCTCGATGCCACGGGCGACGCTCCCGGCGCCAATGACGATGCGTCCGGCACCTCGGCGGTGATCGAGCTCGCACGCGTGATGGCGAAGCATCCGACCTCGTCGACGATCGTGTTCGCCGCGGTGGCGGGGGAGGAGCAGGGGCTGTACGGCTCCGACCACCTCGCCCAGGTCGCCAAGAACGAGGGCTGGAACATCCAGGGCAACCTGAACATGGACATCATCGGGAGCCCGAACGGCGGCAACGGCGTCAAGGACCCGCACACGATCCGGCTGTTCTCCGAGGGCGTGCCGACGGCGGCGACCGATGCGGACATCGCGCGGCTGATCTCGCTGGGCGGCGAGAACGACAGCGCGGCGCGCCAGCTCGCCCGCTACATCGGCGAGACCGGCTCCAACCGTGCCACGGACATGCACGTCAAGCTGATCTGGCGGCGCGATCGCTTCCTGCGCGGCGGCGACCAGATCTCGTTCCTCAAACGCGGCTGGCCGGCCGTCCGGTTCACCGAGCCGAACGAGAACTTCGACCACCAGCACCAGGACGTGCGGGTCGAGAACGGCAAGCAGATCGGCGACCTGTCGCAGTTCGTCGACTACGACTACCTCGCACGGGTCACGCGCGTGATCGCGTCGTCGCTGGCCGCCCTGGAGCGCTCGCCCAGCGCGCCGACCAACGCGCGGATCATCGCGGCCAACCTGTCCTACGACACCGAGCTGCGCTGGAACGCCAACCCGGAGAGCGACGTCGCCGGCTACGAGGTCGTCTGGCGCGACACCAAGGATCCGCTGTGGACCCACTCGCGCAAGGTCGGCAACGTCACCGACTACACGCTCAAGGGCCTGAACAAGGACGACAACCAGGTCGGCGTGCGCGCGATCGACCGCGACGGCAACCGCAGCCCCGTCGCGTTCCCGGTCCCCGCGAGCCAGTAGCCACCCGGGCGCCGCGCCGCGACAACCTCGCGGCGCGGCGCACCCGGCGGCGGCGTCACTGCGCGCGCTGTCGCGACGCCAGGATCGCGGCCTGCATGCGGCGCTCGTACGGCGAGCGCCAGGCGCGCGAGGGGACGTCCCCCGCCGGGATCCCGTGGCGGAGCAGGAAGCGCGGGTTGGCGGCGGTGAGGCGCTCGTTGCGCACGCGCGCCGAGCGTGTCCGGGCGGTCGTCGCCATGGCCGTCGGAGGCGAGCACGTAGGCGAGGCCGTCGCGGACCAGCCGCTGCCCGGCGATCATGCGCCTCCTCACCGTGGCGGCCGAGCAGCGAGGACACGTTGACCTGCAGCAGCGCGCCGTCCTCGATCAGCGGCCGCAGCCGTCGCAGCCCCTCGTCGAGCAGCCCGGCGGCGCGCTCCGGGTGCGCGATCAGCACGCCGAACCCGTGCCGGCGCACGTGCCGCCAGGCGGTGAAGAACGTCGCGTCGATGCCGTCGAACGGGACCTCGAGCAGCACCCAGCGGGCGCCCGCCGGCCCCTGGGCGATCACCTGGAGCTCGTCGCGCCCGAGGTCGGTCGCGTGGTCGGGGAAGATCTCGCCGCCCGGGTGCAGCCGCAGGTCGATGCCGGCGGCGTCGATCGCCGCCTGCAGCGTGCGCGTGCGCTCGGGGATCGTCGCCACGGCGACGGGGAAGTCCGGGTGGCCGACATGGGGCGTGACGGTCGCCTCGTGGACGCCGTCGCGGGCGAGCCGCTCGGCGTGGGCCAGCGCCGCTCGCACGTCGGGCGGCCCGTCGTCCACCCCGGGGAGCAGATGCAGATGAAGGTCGACTCGGGACATCACCATCGAGGTTCGCTGCACAGGCCCGCAATCGCGTGAGCAAACCGTGAACCTTGACGGCGCACCGGTCAGCTTGGAAAGGTGCAAGCCAGGGTTGGGCCCGGCGAGAGGAGAGACATGAGCGAGTCGATCGTGCTGCGCGGAGGCACGGTGCTGACCATGAACGACGCACACGAGGTGCTGCACGGCGCGGACGTGCTGATCCAGGACGACAAGATCGCCGCGGTCGGGCCGAACCTCGAGGTCCCCGAGGGCACCACCGAGATCGACGCGTCGGACGGCATCGTGATGCCGGGCATGATCGACACGCACCGGCACATGTGGCAGACCGCGCTGCGCGGCTATGGCGCGGACTGGACGCTCGCCCAGTACTTCGTCTTCTTCTACCTCGAGTACGGGAAGATCTTCCGCCCGCAGGACATCGCCGCGGGCAACACGCTGTCGGCGATCGAGTCGCTCGACGCGGGCGTCACCACCACCGTCGACTGGTCGCACGGCCTGCAGACCGTCGACCACGCCGACGCCGCCGTCGATGCGCTGGAGGCCGTCCCCGGCCGCTTCGTGCTGGCTTACGGGAACATCCAGCAGGGGCCGTGGGAGTGGTCGACGTCCGCCGACTTCCGCAGCTTCGTCGAGCGCCGCTTCGGCAGCAAGAGCGACATGCTCGGCTTCCAGATGGCGTTCGACGTCACCGGCGACCCGAAGTTCCCGGAGCAGGAGGCGTTCAAGGTCGCCCGCGAGCTCGACGTGCCGGTCACCACGCACGCCGGCGTGTGGGGCGCGACCAACGACGACGGCATCCGGCTGATGCACGAGCACGGCTTCATGGGCCCGAACAACATCTACGTCCACGCGGCGACGCTGACCGAGGACTCCTACCACCGCATCGCCGCGACCGGCGGCTCGGTGTCGGTCTCGACGGAGAGCGAGCAGAGCGCCGGCCAGGGCTACCCGCCCACGTGGCAGCTGCGCAAGCACGACATCCCGGTCTCGCTGTCGATGGACACGAGCGTGTGGTGGAGCGGCGACATCTTCTGCGCGATGCGCTCCACGCTCGGCGCCGACCGCTCGCGCGAGCACCTGGAGGCGCACGCGAAGAACGAGACCGTCACCAACCACCACCTGCGCGCCGAGCAGGTCGTCGACTGGGCGACGCGCGGCGGCAGCCGGGCGCTCGGGATGGACGCGATGATCGGCAGCCTCGAGCCGGGCAAGAAGGCCGACATCGTGCTCGTCAAGAACGACGACTCGCCGGTCATGTTCCCGGTCCTGCACACCTACGGCCACGTCGCCTTCCAGGCCCAGCGCTCCGACGTCCACACCGTGATCGTCGACGGCAAGATCGTCAAGCGCGACGGCAAGCTCGTCGGGATCGACCTCGGCCGCGCCCGTCAGCTGATCGACGAGACCGTCGACTACGCGATGAGTACCCTCGGAGAGGACGCCTGGAGCGCCGGCATGCACCCGGAGATCCCCGAGCGACAACTCTTGAAGAACCCGTACCAGTACACGGAATGGGGGAAGACGACGTGAGCGTTTCGCTGCAGTCCGAGCGGCTGGCCGAAGTGGTGCCAGACGTGCTGAACGCGATCCACGAGGTGCTCGAGCGCCACCACGTCACCGAGGAGGAGTGGATGGCCGTGCTCGCGTTCCTGACCGAGATCGGGCGCGCGGACGAGTTCATCCTGCTCTCCGACGTGACGCGCACCTCCGTGCTGATCGACGCGCTGTCGCACGGCGAGGACGGCGGCGCCACGGCGAGCGACGTCATGGGCCCGATGTACACCGTCGAACCGCCGTTCCGGAAGAAGATCTACGAGGAGTACGAGGGCATGTCACCCGACGACGACGTGCTGTTCGTGCGCGGGCGCGTGACATCGGCGACCGGTGAGCCACTGCCCGGAGCGGTGGTCGACGTCTGGCAGACCGGGCCGGCCGGCGGCTACGACGTGTGGGACGAGCGCCAGCCGGAGGGCAACTTCCGCGGCCGCATCAAGGCCGAGGAGGACGGCGCCTACGAGTTCCAGACGATGCTGCCGAAGCCGTACACGGTGCCGACCGCCGGCCCGGTGGGGCGCTACCTGGAGGCGGTCGGCCAGCACCCGTGGCGGCCCGCGCACATCCACTACAAGGTCACGGCGCCCGGCCATCGCACGCTCGTGACGCAGTTGTTCTTCCCGGACGACCCGTACCTGGACGACGACACGATCGGTGCGGTGAAGGCGGCGCTCGTGCGGCCCGTCGAGAAGGAAGACGACCACCTCACGTGCGACTTCGACATCGCGCTGGCACCGGCCTGAGCTTCGACAACCTGGGAGAGGTCACCGCACTCGCCCGCGGCGAGTGGCCCGCGGGCGCGCCGGTCGGCGAGCACTGGTCGGTGACCGAGGCGCTGCCGCGCCTGCTCGGGCTGCTCGACGAGTTGGGGTTGCGCGCGACGTTCTTCGTCGAGGGGCTCAACGCCGAGCTGTACCCCGACGCGCTGCGCGAGCTCGACGCCGCCGGCCACGAGGTCGCATTCCACGGCTGGCGGCACGAGCCGTGGGGTGGACTGGAGCCGGCACACGAGCGCGAGCTGTTCGAGCGCGGCGTCGCCGCGTTCGAAGCGCTCGGGCTGCGGCCGCTCGGCTTCCGGCCACCCGGCGGCGAGCTGACCGCCGCGACGACCCCGCTCCTGCGCGAGCTGGGCTTCACCTACTGCTCGCCCGCCGCCCACACCGCTCCGCCCGGCGCGGACATCTCGGAGCGCGACGGGATCGCGGTGTTGCCGTTCCGCTGGGAGCACGTCGACGCCTGGTACTACCTCGACGGCTTCGAGGGGCCGCCGTCGGCGGCCGCGCTGCGGGACGCGATGCTGGCGGGTCTCGACGCCGAGTACGCGACGCTGATCTTCCACCCGTTCCTCACCGGCACCGACGAACGCTTTGCCGTGCTGCGTGAGGTGCTCGGGCGGGCCCGCGGCGCTCGGCCGCTGCGCGAGTTCATCGTCTAACTGCGGCTGGGTAGGGCGGCGAGGGGACGACCGGTTTCGGCGGTCCCTGGCGCCTTTTGCTCCCATAGGCAGTAAAAGGCGCCAGGGGACCGCCGTGGCGGCCATCCCTGCACCTCCCCACCCAGCCGCAGTTCGCCCGCGCGCTAAAGGCGCTCGCGGGCCAACGCCGCGCCCTCGACGAGCGCACACAGCTTCGCGAACGCCACGTCCCGCGGCAGGTACTTCATGCCACAGTCCGGCCCGACCTGCAGTCGCTCGGGCGGGATCACGGTCAACGCGGCCGCGATCCGCGCGGCGACGACCGCGGGCGTCTCGACCGGCGCGTCGTCGGACAGGTCGAGCACGCCGACGACGACGGTCTTGCCGGCGATCGTCTCCAGCACCGCCGGGTCGAGCTTCGGCTGCGCCGCCTCGATCGCGAGGATGTCGGCCGCGCAGCCGGCCAACTCGTCGAGGAACGGGTAGCCGGGCGGCCGGTCGTGCACGACGTGGGCGTAGCCGAAGCAGGTGTGCAGCGCGGTCGTGCCATCGACGCCGGCGAGCGCGCGGTCGATCGCCGGCAGCGCGAACTCGCGCGCCTTCTCGGCGCGAGACTGCAGCCACGGCTCGTCGATCTGCACGATGTCGGCGCCCGCTGCGAACAGGTCGCGCACCTCGTCGTTGACCGCGGCGGCGAAGTCCATCGCCAGCTCGGCCTCGTCGTCGTAGAACTCGTTGGACGACTGCTGGCTCATCGTGAACGGGCCGGGGAGGGTGATCTTGATCGTGCGGTCGGTGCGTGCGCGCAAGAACGCGCAGTCCTCGACCTCGACCGGCCGCACCCGCTGCACGCGGCCGACGATCCGCGGCACGGCGTTCGTGCCGCCGGCGCGCCCCGGCACCATCGCCGGTTTGTCGATGTCGAGCCCTTCGAGCGCCGTCGCGAAGCGGTTGGAGTAGCTCTCGCGGCGGATCTCGCCGTCGGTGACGATGTCGATGCCGGCGCGTTCCTGGTCGGCGATCGCCAGCGCGGTCGCGTCGTCCTGGGCGGCGGCGAGATAGGGCTCCGGCACGCGCCACAGCTCCCGCGCGCGCACGCGCGGCGGGAGCGAATGGCGGAGCCGGTCGCGATCGATCAGCCAGTCCGGCTGGGGATAGCTGCCGATCAGCGTGGTCTTGATGAGATCCGTCACGACCTCGCGAGGGTAGACGGCCGCGGTCGCCGCAGGTACATCAGGCCGCCGGCGGCGCCGGCGCCGAGCGCGAACGCGAACACGATCGAGCCGGCGATGGCCGCCCACGGCGTGTCGTCGGACGGCACCGCTGCCGGAGCGGGCTGGGGCGCCACGAGCGGCGCGGGCGTGAACGTCCGCATCCGCGCGGCGATCTGGTCGGCGCGGGCGGCGTCCTGGGCATCCGGGCTGCGCAGGTCCTGCTTCTGCGTCGCGGCGACCGCGGCGTCGCGCGTGTCCGGCATGCGCAGGTCCTGCTGCGCGAGGGCGGTGGCGCTCGTCGTGCCCAGCAGGGCGATGACGGCGAGCATGGAGAGGATGATGCGGAACACGGTGGGCCTCCTGGCCGGTACGGGGTCTGCCGGCACGTTCGGCCGCGGCGGTCTACGCCGGCTCTGCTCGGGGACTACGCAGCGCATTAGACCGGGGATAGACCGCCCGTAGACACGCTGTACGCCAGGTGATTGGGTTGACACAGCGCGTGCAGATCCGTGTCCTCGGACCCCTGGAAGCAAGCGTCGACGACCAGCCGGTCGCACTCGGCGGCGCCAAGCAGCGCGCCGTGCTCGCGATGCTCGGGCTCGAGGCCAACCGCACGGTCAGCGCGGATCGCCTGATCGAAGGCCTGTGGGGAGAGGAGCCGCCGCTCAGCGCCCCGAAGATGGTGCAGAACTACGTCTGGCGGCTGCGCGGCGCGATCGCCACCGACGGCGCCGCCGAGATCGTCACGCGCGGGCGCGGCTACGAGTTGCGGATCGACGCCGACATGGTCGACGCGTGCCGGCTCGAACGGCTGGTGTCCGAGGCCGAGCGCGCGGCGGCCACGGGTGAGCCAGGCAGCGCGGCGCGGGCCGCGCTGGCGCTGTTCCGCGGCGAGCCGCTCGCCGACGTCGCCGACGAGCCGTTCGCGAGCCCCGAGATCCGCCGGCTGGAGGAGCTGCGGCTGAGCGCGGCCGAGCTCGCGATCGACGCCGACCTCGCGGCCGGGCGCCACCACGAGGTGATCGCCGAGATCGACGGCCTGCTCGCCGACAACCCGCTCCGGGAGCGGCTGCACGCGCAGCGGATGCTCGCGCTGTACCGCTGTGGCCGCCAGGGCGAGGCGCTCGAGGCCTACCGCCACGCGCGGCAGACGCTCGTCGACGCGATCGGCGTGGAGCCGACGCCCGAGCTGCGCGGGCTGCACGAGGCGATCCTGCGCCAGGACGCCGCACTCGACGTGGAGCCCGCGGCGACCGAGCTGCAGCACGAGCTCGACACCGCGGGCCTGCCGCCGCTGTTCGGGCGCGAGGAGGAGCTGCGCCGGCTCCGGGCCCTGTGGGATCGCGCGGCCGCCGGCCGCGGCGCGTTGGTGACGCTGGCCGGCGCGTACGGCATGGGCAAGACGCGCGTCGCCGCCGAGCTCGCGGGCGAGGCGCATCGCGCGGGCGCGGCGATCCTCTACGCCGCGGGCTCCGGCCCTCCCGAAGCCGTGCTCGCGGCGATCGCGCGCCTGCGCGACAGCTCGCGGCCGGCCCTCCTGGTCGTCGACGATGCCGACCGCGCGCCCGAGCCTGTGCGCGTCGCACTGCATGATCTGCGGCTGGACCGCCGACCGGCGCTGGCGCTCGCGACCGGCCAGAAGGCCGCGGCGCTCGAACGCCTGGAGCCGGCCGAGTCGATCGTGCTGGCACCGCTCGACGCGGGGAGCGTCGGCGCGATCGCCGGCTTCTACGCACCCGCGGGCGGCCCGGTGCCGGTCGACGCGCTCCTGGACGCGAGCCGCGGCGTCCCGCGCCGGATCCACGAGGCCGCCGGCGAGTGGGCGCGTCGCGAGGCGACCCGCCGCGTCGACGTCGCGGCCGACCGCGCAGCCGCCCGCCGCACCGAGGCGCGCGCGAGCCAGGCCGAGCTGACCGGCAGCGTCGCGGACCTGCAGTCGACGCGCGAGCGGGCGGGGGTCGTCACCCGTGAACGCGCCGGCGGCCCGGTGGTGTGCCCGTACAAGGGCCTGGCGAGCTTCGACGCCGACGACGCCGAGTACTTCTTCGGTCGCGAGCGCCTCGTCGCCGAGCTCGTCGCCCGCCTGGTCGGCGCCCCGCTGCTGGCCATCGTCGGCCCATCCGGGAGCGGCAAGTCGTCGGCGCTGCGCGCGGGCCTGCTGCCGGCACTGGCCGGCGGCGTGCTGCCCGGGAGCCACAACTGGACGCAGGCGTTGATCCGCCCCGGCGCCCATCCTTCGCGCGAGCTCGCGCGTGCGACCCGCCGGCTGGCGCGGGAGTGGCACCGGGTGCTCGCCGTGGACCAGTTCGAGGAGCTGTTCACGCTCTGCCAGGACGAGGCGTCCCGGGCCGAGTTCGTCGCCGCGCTGCTCCGCTTCGCGGACGGCGGCGGCGTCGTGGTGCTGGCGATCCGGGCCGACTTCTATGGCCGCTGCGCCGCCTATCCCGAGCTCTCGCGGCTGCTCGGCGCCAACCACGTACTCGTGGGCCCGATGTCGCGCGAGGATCTGCGCCGGGCGATCGAGCGCCCGGCCGAGCGCGTCGGCCTGTCCGTCGAGCCCGACCTGGCCGAGGCGCTGCTCGGCGACGTGGAGGGGCAGCCGGGCGCGCTGCCGCTGCTCTCGACCGCGCTGCTCGAGCTGTGGCGCGAGCGCGACCAGAAGCGGCTGCGCCTGGCCGCCTACACCCGCAGCGGCGGCGTCCACGGCGCGGTGGCACGGCTCGCCGAGGACGCCTACGTCGCGCTCGACGGTCCGCAGCAGGCCGCGGCACGGCGGTTGATGCTGCGTCTGACCGACGAAGGCGAGAACGGCGCCGTGGTCCGCCGCCGGCTCGTGCTCAGCGACCTCGACGCCGAGCTCTCGGCGGTCGTCGCGGCGCTCAGCGAGCGCCGGCTGCTGACGGTGTCCGACGGCGCCGTCGAGGTCGCGCACGAAGCCCTCCTGCGCGAGTGGCCGCGGCTGCGCGGCTGGCTGGAGGAGGACGTACAGGGACGCCGTCTGCATCACCGGCTGAGCGACGCGGCACGAGCCTGGGACACGGACGGCCGCGACGCCGGCTCGCTGTACCGAGGTGAGCGGCTCGCGTCGGCGCTCGACTGGGCCGCGGAGCACGATCCCGAGCTCACCGCGACCGAGCGCGCGTTCCTCGAGGACAGCCGCCGTGCGAGCGGTCGCGCTCAGCGCCGGCTGCGCGCGGTGCTCGCCGGCGTGGCGACGCTGCTGGTGCTGGCCGTGATCGCCGGAGTCGTGGCGCTCGACCAGCGCTCCAACGCGCGCGCCGAGGCGACCACCGCAGCCGCGCAGCGGCTCGGCGCACAGGCATTGGCTGACGACGACCTCGACCGCTCGCTGCTCCTGGCGCGCCAGGGCGTGGCGCTCGACGACACGCTGCAGACGCGCAGCAACCTGCTCGCCGCGCTGCTGCGCACGCCGGCGGCCACCGGCGTGCTGCGCGGCGCGGGTGACCGCCTGGTGACCATCGCCCTCAGCCCCGACGGCAGGCGGCTGGCGACGATCGAGGTCGATGGCACGTTGAGCCTCTTCGACACCGCCACACGGCGCCTCGAGGCGCGCGAGGCCATGGACGGCTTCGCGCTATCGGCGACCAGCCCCGACTCGCTGGCTTTCAGCGCCGACGGAACGCGGCTGGCCGTGGCGGGCCAGCAGCCCACCGTGCTCGATGCCCGGACGCTCAAAGTCGTGACGCGCAACAACACCACCGATGCCCGCGCGTACGTCGGCGTGCGCTTCGCCCGCGATGGGCGCACGCTGCTCATCAGCACGGCAGGCCCAGGGCTCGAGAAGAGCGTTCAGCGCTACAGCGCGGCGAGCATGCAGCCGCTCGGCCTACCGCATCTGGTCACGCAGCGCGCCGTGCTCGTGACGCCGATGCTCACGCGCGACGGGACGCGCGTGGTGACCTCGCTCGCGGGCCGCACGGAGATCCGTGACGCGCGGACGTTGCGCACGCTCCAGCGGTGGCCGACCGGCGCCGATGTGGCTGCGCTCAGCCCCAACGACCGCACGCTGCTGCTCGGCGGGCCCGACGGCTCGGTGCGCTTCCTCGACCTCCGTACCGGCCAGGTGCGGAGCGCCTCGGGTCGCCACGCCGGTTCGGTGGTGCAGGCAACGTTCGGCCCCGGCGGGCGGTCCGCAGTCACCGCCGGCGAGGACAACCGCGTGCTCGTCTGGGACGTCCATCGGAGAGCCGTCGCCGAAACGCTGGAGGGCCATGCCGGGCAGACCACGAGCCTCGCGATCAGCCCCGACGGCCGGACGCTGTACACGGGCGGCCTCGACGGCAAGGTCCTGACCTGGGACCTCACGGGCCAGCGGCGGATCGACCGGCGCTTCAGCGTCGACCCGGTCCGGCCGTCCTCGGACCTCGAGTACACGACCGCGAGCGTCGCGCTGAGCAACGACGGGCGCATCCTCGCCGCCGGCCACGACAACGGGACTGTGACCCTGATCGACGTCCGGACCCTGCGCACGATCTCCACGTTCGCGGCCGTGCCGAGCGGTCCGGTGCGGGGGATGGGCTACATCCCGGACACCGGACTGCTCGTGGTCGGGGGCGACCGTGGGTTCCTCGCGATCTTCGATCCGGATACCGGACGCGCCGTGCAGCGGCTGCACGGACAGAAGTCGTTCGTCGACGGGTCGATGGCAGAAGGCGAAGGGCTGGGGAGCACGCTGCCGCCCCGCTTCAGCTCCGACGGACGGCTGATGGCGACCGCGGACTTCGGCGGCGACGTGCTCGTGTGGCGGCTGCAGGCCGGGCGGGCGATCGGGGCTCCGCGCCGGTATGGACCCTCGCTGGGTACAGCCGCCATGGCGCTGAGCCCGGACGGCACGACGCTGGTGGTGTCCGCGGTTGGCATCGAGGTCGTCGACGTCGCGAGCCTGCGGCGGCGGACATTCCTGTCCGGTGTGAGCGGCGAGAGCTTGGTCGTGCAGTTCACTCCCGACGGCCACCGCGTGATCGGCGATAGCGCCAGGGGTCGCACCCGCGTGTGGTCGACGCAGACGTGGCAGCCGGTCGGCCGTGTGTTGGCAGGTCACACTGGTCAGGTCGGCACGGCGTCGGTGAGCCCGGACGGGCGCACGGTCGCCACCGGCAGCGCCGACGGCACGATCCGGCTCTACGACCTGGCCACGCAGGAACAGGTCGGCGCGCCGCTCCCCGCGGTGCCGAACCGCCCCGTCACGCCGCAGTTCACGCCCGACGGCAACTACCTGTTCGCGATCACCAGCACCGGGCAGGCGTACCGCTGGGACGTCCGGCTTTCGGCGTGGGCGCGGCGTGCCTGCGCGATCGCCGGGCGGACGCTCACGCGTGCGGAGTGGAACGATGCGCTGCCGGGGCGCGCGTACGCGCCCGCGTGCACCAGCTGACCACTACGTGAGCGCCGTCCCAGCCGACACCGAGCGCGACCAGAGCGCCGGCAGCGTCCTCACCGCGCTTGCGGCCAATACGACGATCGCGATCGCCAAGGGCACGGCGGCGGCGCTGACCGCCTCCCCGGCGCTGCTCGCCGAGACGCTGCACACCGTGGCCGACGCCGGCAACGAGATCCTGCTGTGGATCGCGTTGCGGCGCTCGCGCCGCGAGCCCGACGAGACGCACCCGTTCGGCTACGGGCCAGAGCGCTACTACTGGGCGCTCCTCGCGGCGGTCGGGATGTTCGTCATCGGCGGCGCCGTGTCGGTCTGGGAGGGCGTCCGCGCGCTGCTCGACCCGCTCCCGCTGGAGGCGTTCTGGGCGGGCGTCATCGTGCTGGTGATCGCACTGGTGCTCGACTCCGTGAGCCGCTTCGTCGCCCACCGCCAGCTGCGCCGGCAGGCGGCCCAACGCGGCGTGACCGTCCGCGAGCTGCTGCGCGAGAGCCCGGACCCGACCGTCGTCACCGTCTACCTCGAGGACTCGATCGACGTGCTCGGCGCGGCGCTGGCGCTCGTCGCGCTCGTCCTGCACCGCGTCACCGACTCGGCGATCCCGGACGCGCTGGTCACGATCGTGATCGGGCTCCTGCTGATCTACGTCGCCTCGAAGCTGACCACCCGCAACCGCGAGCTCCTCTCCAACCAGGCGATCCCGGCCCGCTACGTCGAGCAGTTGCGCGAGCGGCTCGTGACGGTCTGCGGCGTCCACGAGATCGCCCGGCTCGAGGCGGTCTACCTCGGCCCCGGCCAGGTGCTCGTCGCCGCCGACGTGAAGATGGAGCCCGGCCTGAGCGGCGACGACATCACCGGGACGCTGGCGCAGATCCGCGCCGACGCCGCCCGCGAGGTCCCGGTGATCGTGCGGCTGTACTTGACTCCGGTTTAAAAACTGTGGCGTAACGCCGCTCGAGGTGATTGTCTTCCGATCGGAGTGAGGGTCGCCGGATGAGCTGGAGAGGGGACAGCGCTGCGGTTGCGGTGCTGTCGTTCGACGTCGACGCCGAGTCGGCGATCCTCGCGGCCGGCCGCCGCTACGCCGACCACGCGATGGTGATGACGCACCAGGCGTACGGGCCGCAGGTCGGCGTCCCGCGCCTGCTCGCCCTGCTCGAGGACTTCTCGCTGCGGGCCACGTTCTTCGTCCCCGGGCCTGACCGCGGACCGCTATCCGCAGGCGGTCGAGCAGATCCTCGCCGCCGGCCACGAGGTCGGCCATCACTCCTACAGCCATCTCAGCCCGGTCGACCTCGGCGCGGAGGGCGAGCGCAAGGACTTCGAGCGCGCGCTGGAGGCGCTCGACCGGCTCGGCGTCAAGCCGAAGGGCCATCGGTCGGCGCTGTGGGAGGCGAGCTGGGACACGCCGTCCCTGGTGGCCGAGTACGGCCTCGAGTACGACTCGACGCTGATGGACGAAGACAAGCCGTATCTGCTCGAGACCCCGAAGGGCACGATCGCCGAGCTCCCGCCGCACTGGAGCCTCGACGACTGGGAGCAGTACGCGTACCTGCCGCGACCCCCGATCGGGGTCAACATCGAGTCACCCGCGAAGGTGCTCGACCTGTGGACGAACGAGCTCGACGCGATGCGTCGCCACGGCTGCCTGTTCGTGCTGACCAATCACCCGTTCCTCTCCGGGCGCCCGGGACGGGTGGAGACGCTGCGCCGGCTGATCGAGCACGCGCTCGAGTGCGGCGACGTGGCGTTCGCGACCTGCGCCGAGGTGGCGGCGCGCGTGCGCGAGGACCCGGAAGCGATGACGAGGCCGTTGCGTCCCGTCCAGGTGGACGCCGCCATCTATCCCGACCTGTGAGGAGGATCGGATGTCGATAGCCGAGCACGAGCGGCAGGAGCTGGCCGAGGCGGTACAGATCGATCCACACGGCATCGAGCCGATCCCCGACGCGGATCGCGATTCGACGCCGATCCAGCAGTTCTGGATCTGGGCCGGCGCCAACATCGCGCCGATCAACTGGGTGCTCGGTGCCCTGGGCATCATCCTCGGGCTCAGCCTGGTCGAGACGATCATCGTCGTCACGCTCGGCAACCTCGCCGGGTGCGCGCTGTTCGGGTTGTTCTGCGTGATGGGTCACCGCACGGGCGTCAACCAGATGGTCCTGTCGCGCAGCGCGTTCGGGCGTCGTGGCGCCTACATCCCCGGCGTCGCGCAGCTGCTGCTCACGATGGGCTGGGTCGGCGTCAACACCTGGGTCGTGCTCGACCTCACGCTCGGCGTGCTCGACGAGATCGGCATCTCGGGCGGCGCCGGCCTCAAGTACGTCATCGGGTTCGTCCTGATGGCCGTCCAGGTCGTGATCGCGATCTACGGCTTCTATCTGATCCGCACGTTCGAGAAGTACACGGTGCCGATCGCGGCGCTGATCATGGTCGTGATGAGCGTGCTGGCCGTGACGAAGTCCGACGTCACGTGGAGCCACTCGACCGTGAGCGGCGCCGACAAGCTCACGTCGATCTCGCAGCTGCTCACGGCGATCGGCATCGGGTGGGGCATCTCGTGGTTCACCTACTCGGCCGACTACACGCGTTTCGTGGCCCGCAAGTACACGGACAGGCAGGTGTTCTGGGGCTGTTCGCTCGGCATGTTCCTGCCGACGGTCTGGCTGGCCACGCTCGGGGCGACGATCGCCTCCTCGGGCTCCGAGAGCGATCCGTCGCAGCTCGTGGCCTCCGTGTTCGGCGTGATGACGATCCCCGTGCTCCTGCTGATCATGCACGGGCCGATCGCCACGAACATCCTCAACCTCTACTCATGCTCGCTGGCCGCGCTGTCCGTCGGCCTGCGCGCGGCGCGCTGGAAGGTCACGGCGGTGGCCGGCGTCGTCGGCTCGGCCGTCCTGATCGCCTTCATCCAGTCCGACAGCTTCGCCCACTCGTTCGACAACTGGATCGCGTCGATCATCGTGTGGATCAGCCCGTGGGCCGGGATCACGCTCGTCGAGTTCTTCGTGCTGCGGCGCGGCAAGGTCGACGTGCCGGCGCTGTACGAGCCGCCGAAGGCGTCGCCGTACGGAGACGTCAACTGGCCGGCGGTCGTCGCGCTCGTGATCGGCCTGGTGGCCGCCTGGTCGTGGCAGTTCGGGCTCGTCTCGGCGCTCCAGGGGCCGGTGGCCAAGGGGCTCGGGAACACGGACTTCTCGTGGGCCGCGGGCATCGTCGTGGCCGGGGGCCTGTACTACGTGCTCGCCCGCAACCGCGTGCGGGCGACGACGCCGACCGCGCCCGAGGAGCGGTTCGCCCGCACATGACGATGATCGAGGTGCCCGCCCGCGAAGGCCGCGGCGTCCGCGTCGCGGCCGGGCAGTCGTTCCGGGTGATCGACGTGGACGGCGGCCAGGTCGCGGACACGTTCGCGTTCCGCGCCGACGACGTCTCCGAATACCACTCGGCCGAGCATACGCGCGCGTACGTCAGCCGCCTGTTCCCGCGCGTCGGCGAGCACTTCGTGACCAATCACCGGCGTCCGATCCTCCGCCTGGAGGAGGACCGGACGCCCGCCGTCCACGACATGCTGTGCGCGGCCTGCGACCCCGAGCGCTACGCCGGCCTCGGGGTCGAGGGCTGGCACGCCTCCTGCCAGGAGAACCTGCGGCGCGCGATGGCCGAGCTCGGGCACCCGGACGTCGAGGTCCCGCAGCCGATCAACCTGTTCATGAACATCCCGATCCTCGCGGACGGCGAGCTCGGCTGGGAGCCGGCGCCGACGGCGGCCGGCGACTCGGTGACGCTGCGGGCGGAGATCGATTGCCTGGTGGTCGTCTCGGCCTGCCCGCAGGACATCGTGGCGATCAACGGCAACGATCCGACGCCGATCGCCATCGAACTGCTCGATCTGTAGCGTCTTCCCATGAGCGGCCTTCGCCGGGCGCTGATCGGGCTGGCGGTTGCGGGCGTCGCGCTCGGGCTGGCCGCGCTGGCGCTCGTCACGTCCGCGGACCGGGAGGATGCCGACCCGACGGCGTGGGTCGTGCTCGCGGCGACGCTCGGGTGGGGCTTCGCGTTCGCCGGCATCTACGCGTGGTGGCGACGCCCGGACAACCGGACCGGCGCGCTGATGACGCTCGTCGGGTTCCTCTGGTTCCTGGGCGCGCTGACGAGCGCGGACACGGCCTGGGTCTACACGCTCGGGCTGCTCCTGACGTCGTTGTGGGTCGGCGCGCTCGTGCACATGCTCGTCGCCTTCCCGACGGGCCGGGTCGAGCCGGGCCTCGAACGCGGCGTGGTGACCCTCGGCTGGGCGATCGCGACTGTCGGGCCGCTGCTGGTCAGCCTCGTGACGGCACACCCCGCCGACTGCACGGACTGCCCCGCGAACCGGCTGCTCGTCTGGGACAACGGCACGGCGGAGGACGTCGTCACGGCGTGCGTGACCGTGATCGAGGTCGGCCTGCTCGTCTCGCTGGTCGTGGTGCTGATCCGGCACTGGAGGGCGTTCGGCCCGGTGCAGCGGCGGGCGCTCTCACCGGTCCTGTGGACCGGGTCGCTCGTCGCCGTGTTGGGCGTCGTGACGGTGATCGCGGCGGCATTCAGCGCCGACACGATCAGCGGCGCGCTCGCCGCGGTGCTGACGGTGGTCGTCGCGACGCTGCCGTTCGCCTTCCTGCTCGGCCTGCTGCGCTCGAGCCTGTCGCGCGCCGGTGCGGTGAGCGCGCTGTTCGAGCGGCTCGGTGGGGTGAGCGCGCGCGACGCGCTCGCGGAGGCCCTGGGCGACGACTCGCTGGCCCTGGCGTACTGGCTGCCGGACTCGAGGCGCTACGTGGACGCGCGCGGTTCCACGGTCGTGCTGCCGTCTGAAGGCAACGACCGCGCGGTGACGGTGATCGAGCGCGAGGGCGCGCCGGTCGCCGCGATCGTGCACGACCCGGCACTGCTCGACGCGCGCGAGCTCGTGCGCACGGCGGGCGCCGCGGCCGCGCTGGCGTTGCAGAACGAGCGGCTGGCGGCGGAGGTGCAGGCGCGCTACGACGACCTGCGCGCGGCGAGCGAGCGGCTGGTCGCGTCGAGTGACGCGGCGCGCCGCCAGATCGAGCGCGACCTTCACGACGGCGCGCAGCAACGGCTCGTCTCGCTGTCGGTGACCCTGAACCTCGCACGCAAGCACGCCGAGCCCGGGTCGCGCACCGAGACGCTGCTCACGGGAGCGATGGCGGAGCTGTCGGCGGGCCTGTCCGAGCTGCGCGACCTCGCCCGCGGCATCCATCCCGCCGTGCTCACCGAGCGCGGCCTGCATACCGCGCTCGAGGCGCTCGCGGCGCGCGCCCCGATGCCGGTGACGATCTCCGGCGAGCTCGACGAGCGGCTGCCGCCGGCCGTCGAGTCGGCCGCCTACTTCGTGGTTATGGAGGCCTTGACCAACGTCGCCAAGTACGCGTCCGCGTCGGAGGCCGAGGTCACGATCGAGCCCGTCGACGGACGGGTGCTCATCGGCATCAGCGACGATGGCGTCGGAGGCGCCGATCCGGCGTCGGGAAGCGGCCTGGCGGGGCTGTCGGACCGGGTTGTCGCGCTCGGCGGCAGGCTGGTCGTCGAAAGCCCGCTTGGAGGTGGAACGCGGGTCGTGGCGGATCTTCCGACACGCGGTCGCGTTACGGTCAAGGGCGATGCTTTCCCATGAGATCGCCGTCTCCGCGACCGACCTGATCGGAGACAAGACACCAGCAGAAGCAGCGGATTTTCTCCTCGGAAGGGCGCTGTCGATCGTTCTCGTCGTCGTCATCGCCCTCTTCGTCAACCGCCTCGCGCGGCGTGCCGTGAAGCGCACTTTGCGGGGATTGCAGGCGGGCGGCCTGCAGGAGCGGCTGGGCAACGTCCGCCGCGCGACGCCCGACGCCTTGCTCGAGACCGGGCAGATCAGCGTGCGCGCGGAGCAGCGGATCGAGGCGCTGTCGAGCGTCCTGCGATCGATGATCAGCGCGACGATCCTGCTCGTCGCCTCGATCATGATCCTCGGCGAGCTCGGGGTGGAGCTCGGGCCGCTGATCGCCGGCGCCGGCATCCTCGGCGTCGCGCTCGGCTTCGGCTCGCAGTCGCTGGTGCGCGACTTCCTGTCCGGCATCTTCATCCTCGTCGAGGACCAGTTCGGGATCGGCGACATCGTCAACCTCGACGGGACGACCTCCGGCGTGGTCGAGGCCGTGTCGCTGCGCACGACGCGGCTGCGGTCGGTCGACGGCACGGTCTGGCATGTCCCGAACGGCGAGATCCGCCGCGTGGGGAACATGAGCCAGCACTGGTCGCGCGCGCTGCTCGACGTCGAGGTCGCCTACGCGACGGACCTGTCGCGGGCCAAGGAGGTCATCGCCGAGGTCGCGCACGCGGTCTGGGACGAGGACAAGCACGTGCTCGAGGAGCCGGAGGTCTGGGGCGTCGAGGCGCTCGGCGCGCACGGGATCGTCATCCGGCTCGTCGTCAAGACCACGCCGTCGGAGCAGTACCGCGTCAGCCGTCTGTTGCGCGAGCGCATCAAGGGCGCGTTCGACGAGGAGGGGATCGAGATCCCGTTCCCGCAGCAGACGATCTGGCACCGGTCCGATCCTCGCGATCCGGTCGGGGCTTCGTAAGGCGCTTCGGGCGTGGACTTTGGCGGTCCGCGGCATGCCCTCCCTCCGCACACTCGCTAGCGCTCGCGTCGAGCGCTCCGGGAGGGCACGCCGCGGCCCACCTCCCGCACGCACCCGTTGTCCGGCCGCCGCACCTCGATGGTTCTCGTAAGGGCGGCATAGCATCGGTCGGCTGAGCTACGGGCTACCGAGAGAGGCGCGAATCGGAATGCCGAGCCCGGGTCAGCATCCATCGGCATCCGCCGGCGTGGTCGTTCCGGGCTCTGATTCAACGATTCGCTGCTCCGCCCGCCGGGCGCAACTCCCCCGGGGACGGCGTGTTGCCAGGTTCCGGGAGTACGTGCCAGTCGTCGTTTTCAGGGAGGAACAGCAGTGAACCGATTGATCCGGCCGTTGTGCGCGGCCGCGCTCGCAGCCGTCGTCGTCGCCGTGGCGCCGGGCGCCGCAGGCGCTGCGCCGCTGCGGGACAGTGAGGCGAACGACTTTCCGTTCCCGGGGGCCGACACGATCGCCCTCAACGACGGCTCGAACCAGTACGGGACGTTCGGTGCGAGCACGGGCGGCCGCAAGGTGCCGTGGGCCAGGCACGGCTCCGGCAACGAGGTTGGCAGCACCTCGGTCGTGGGCGGCGACGCGCTGCCGAACGGCGGCGGCGCCTGGGCCGCGCCGGGCTCGGGCATCTGGACGCCGGGCGCGTTCTACAAGGTCAAGCACGGCGTCGGCCGCTACTACCTGTTCTACACGGCGACCGCGAGGAACTCCGGCGGGCGCAAGTGCGTCGGCGTGGCGCACTCGACGCAGCCGTTCACGGGCTACGTCACCGAGCCCAAGCCGCTCGTGTGCCCGACCAAGGGCAACCGCTGGGCGCTCGACGCCGACGTCACCACGGGCGCCGGGAGCGCGGTCTGGATGACCTGGCGCGACGGCCAGCGGGCGAAGGGCCCGGAGTCCGCGCTGTCGGCGATGCGGCTCAAGTTCCGCAAGAACGGAACCGTCGACGGCGCCTCCAAGCCCAAGGTCATCATGCGCAGCAACCACCTCACGTGGGCGCACTACCACGACGCCGGCGTGACGGTCATCGAGAACCCGAGCGCGTTCTTCAACAACGGGTCCTGGTACCTGTTCTACTCGGGCAATAGCTGGAACACCAACTTCTACGCGACCGGGATCGCCTACTGCGGGCCCACGCTCAACGACGGGCTGTGCAAGCCGATGCCGAACGGCCGCCGCGCGTGGTTCGCCTACGGCGCGAAGAAGAACGCGCTGCCGCGCTCGATGCGCAAGTACCGGCTGCCGGGCAACAAGCGCGGCCCCGGGGCGATGGACGTCTACCGTGCCCGCGACGGCCAGCCGTGGGTGACCTGGAACTACCGGTCCGACGCCGGCGGCCGCAAGAGCCGCACCGGCCGGCTCCTCGTCACGGGCACCGGAGCGGCTGCGGACTTCAAGGTCCGCTAGCGCTAGCCGCCCCGCGCAGCTTTGCTCCGTCCTGGCGCGCCCTTGCGGCGTGCCAAGACGGTGCTGCGTGCAGGCGGAAGGAACAGTGCAGCGGTCCGTCGGCCCCTGCGAATACCGCATGCCCAAGTCCGCGAAGGAACCGCTGGGGCGTCAAGCCGCCGGAAGGCGCCCTGCGGTCGTGGCGCGCCGTTCGGCCAACCGGCGCAGCCCGCTTCGATCTGTGGCTTCGATGGCGAGTGGTCGTTCGTGGTCTGCCTCGCGCATCCATTTGCTCAGATCGATATGCGGCTTTGTCCCACAGGGGTTGTGGTGGACTGCGGATGCCGAGCGTGCGAGCCGGTGGGAGGGTTGGCTGTTCACGAGGAGGAGAGTCATGCGCATCGGCGCCGTCATCCACCCAGCCGCGGTCTCAGGAAGCGACCGCGGGCCGCAGCTGAAGAGGTTCTCGCGGCACGTGATCGAGATGACCGTCGCGATGCTGCTCGGCATGGCGGTGCTCGGCATGACGTTCCGGGCGATCCATCTTGCGGTGTTCGGGACCGGCTTTGACGCTGCGTGGCATGAGCACACGGAACTCGCCGTGTTCGCGATGACGTTCAACATGACGCTGCCGATGGTGGCGTTGATGCGCTACCGCGGCCACGGGTGGGAGCGCTGCGGTGAGATGGCGGCCGCGATGTTCGGCTTGGCCTTCGCGCTGCTCGTGCCGTTCTGGCTCGGCGCGCTCTCGGCCGATGCCGTGCTGCCGTTGGAGATGGCGCTGATGCTGCCGGCCATGGTCGCCGTGATGGCGCTCCGGTTCGACGAGTACGCCGGAGCGCGCGGGTCGGCATCCGCCGCAGGCGAACGCGCGCCTTGAGCCACCGTTGGCTCGGGCGGGCGCGGGCGGCTTACTCGACCTGCCATTGCTTCAGCCAGCTGCGCTCCACCAGTCCTTCGCGAACGAAGGGGTCATCGGCCACGAGCTGCGCCGCGTCGTCGTGCGAGTCGGTCTCGAAGCTGATCAGTCCGCCGGACCGATCGGCGAACGGCCCTCCGAGGTACTCGCGCAGCTCAGGCCCCCGCCAGTACGCGGCGTGCTCGGGTGCGACCGCCGCGACGCGGTCGGGGTTCTCCTTCATGAAGTAGATGTAGGAACACCGCATCGCGGCCTCCGATTCGAGTGCGTCTTGGAACCGTGCTCTGCGCCCGACGTCCGATGCCAATCGCCGTGCACGAAAGCATGGCCGACATCGGGCGCGCTGTCGCAAAGAGGCAACAGCAGCAGTCTTCGCCGGCGTCAACTGTGCCTCGTTTCGCGCAACCAGCACTCAGCAGCGAAGCGGCCGGCGGCTCGATGGCGAGCGTGCCCGGGACGGTAGCCTCGGTGCGGTGTTCGACCACGTCGGTGTCGCTGTCTCGGACCTCGCCGCATCGGAGCGCTTCTACCGCACCGTGCTGTCCGTGCTGGGGTTGGAGACGAGCTACGCCGACGCCGGGCTGGTCGAGTGGGACGACTGGGCGATCGGGCCGACCGACGGCGAGCACCCGGTCACTCGCGGGCTCCACGTCGGCTTCCGTGCGCCGTCGCGTGCGGCCGTCCAGGCCTTCTGGCAGGCCGGTGTGGACGCCGGCTACCGCGACGACGGCGCGCCCGGGCCGCGCACGGTCTACGGCCCCGACTACTACGGCGGCTTCCTGCTCGACCCGGACGGCAACAGCGTCGAGGCCGTCCACGGCGACCGCGACGATCCCGTGCCGGACGGGCGGATCGATCACCTTTGGATCCGTGTGCGCGACCTGGACGCCTCCCGGCGCTTCTACACGACGATCGCGCCGCACGCCGGGATCGCGCCCGGCGACGACGAGCCGGGCCGTGTCCAGTTCGTCGGCCCGGGCTACAGCTTCTCGCTGATCGACGACGAGCGCCCGCGCACGGAGCACGTGCACCTCGCCTTCCCGGCCGGCGACGACGCGACCGTTCGGGCGTTCCACGCCGCCGCGCTCGCCGCGGGCTACACGGACCACGGCGGCCCGGGCGAGCGCACGATCTACCACCCCGGCTACTACGGCGCCTTCGTGCTCGACCCCGACGGGCACAACGTCGAGGTCGTCAACCACAACCGCTGAACTCCGCGTGTCAGTCCGGGCGATCGCCTACGAGCGCGTCGCGCTCGTAGATCACGCGCGAGCCGAACGTCCTGGTCTCGATCAGGTTCAGCGGGATGGTTGCGGTGACTGGCGGCAGGAACGGCGTGCCGCCACCGACGACGACCGGATTGCGGAAGATGCGCAGCTCATCGACGAGGCCGCGCTCGATCGGGGCCATACGATGGCGTCGTGCCGTTCACGCTCAAGAACCTCAAGGACGACCTGGAGGATGTCGGGTCCAACTTCGACGGCGCGCCGGACCTGGAGTTCCACCTGGCGACCGACGCGCTCGAACTCGAGCGATCGGGCCTGAGCCACCAGCGCGTCCCGCCCGGCTATCGCTTTCCCTACGGCCACACGCACAAGGAGCAGGAGGAGGTGTATGTCGTCGTGCGCGGGAGTGGGCGGATGAAGGTCGACGACGAGATCGTCGAGCTCAGGGAATGGGACGCGGTGCGTGTCCCGCCCGGTGCGTGGCGCGGCTACGAGGCCGGGCCGGAAGGCCTCGAGATCCTCGTCATCGGCGCGCCCAGCCTCGGCGACGATCGTCGCGGTGACGTCGAAGGGCGGCGCGACTGGTGGGCTGACCAGTAGCGCCGGCCGGCCCTACGGCCGCGGCGCGTGTGCGTCAGCGACTCGGACATGAGCGCGCGCTCCTGGACGATCGGCGGTTGGCATTTCGCGCCGGCATCGGGATGATGCGTCCAGTGAGGGCACGGATGACCGCTGCCGCGCTTGGCGCGGCCCTGTTGCTGGTGGGAGCTGCGAGCGCGAGGGGTGCGTTCGTGACCGAGGGCTCGCCGTACCCGGTGGGCGACGACCCGCTGTCGCTCAACGCCGGCGACTTCAACGGCGACGGGCGCCCGGACGTGGCGACGATCAACGGGACGAGCTCCAACGTGTCGGTGTTCCTGCGCCAGGCCGCGGGCGGTTTCGCCCAGGAGGCGGGCTCGCCGGTCGCGGTCGGGTCCGCGCCGAGTGGCGCGGCGGTCGGCGACTACAACCGCGACGGGCGTGCGGACCTTGCGGTGTCGAGCTTCGGCGGGGGCGGCATCTCGGTGCTGCTGCGCCAGCCGGCCGGCGGCTTCGCGGTCGAGGGCGGCGCGGCGAACCTGCCCGGTACGAGCATCAGGGCGGTCGCGGCGGGCGACTTCAACGGCGACGGGCGACTCGACCTCGCGGCGGCGCGGAACGACAACCAGCTCCTGCTCCTGCTGCGCAACGCGACCACCGGCTTCACCGTCTCCACGCAGCAGTTCGCGACCGGGTCGTCTCCGGCCGGGATCGCCGTCGGCGACTTCAACGGCGACGGGCGGGCCGACCTGGCGATCACCAACCGGGACAGCGACAACGCGACGATCCTCATCCAGGGTTCCGGTGGCGCGTTCAGCCCCGAGGCGACGCTTTCGGTCGGCGACGACCCCATCGGCATCGTCGCCGCCGACTTCGACGGCAACGGCCGCGCCGATCTCGCGGTCACCAACGCCACGCCCGGCACCGTCTCCACCTTCTTGCGCAACGCCTCCAACACCGGCTTCGTCGCGCAGGCGGCGGTCAAGGTCAACGCCTCGCCGGTCGGCATCGACGCCGCCGACTTCGACCGCGACGGCCGGCCCGACATCGCCGCGGCATCGAACGCCGGCGCCGTCGAGATCCTGCGCCGCAACGCCGCCGGCGGGTTCACGCGCGACGCACCGATCACCGCTGCCGGTCCCGTGAACGACGTCGTCGCGGCCGACTTCGACGGCGACTCGCGGCCCGACGTCGCGGCATCGTCGTCGCCCAACGCGCCCGACACGTTCAGCGTGCTGCTGAACCCGGCGCCTGGCCGCTGCCGCACGGGCCCGTCGCGGGCAAGAGCGTCAACGTCGAGCCGGTCTCGGGCACGGTGAAGATCAAGCGCCGGGGCAGCAAGCACTTCGTGAAGCTGACCGCGGCGGCCCATATCCCGGTCGGCAGCGTGATCGACACGCGTAGCGGGCGGATCGGGATCATCGCCGCCCAGGGCAAGGGCAAGAAGGCGTCGGCGGACTTCTACGACGGCCTGTTCAAGCTCACGCAGACCAAGGGCGGCAAGCGCATCGTCACGCTGGCGCTGACCGAGAAGCTGACGGGCTGCAAGGCGAAGGGCAAGGCGTCGACGGCCAAGAAGAAGAAGAAGAAGCGACGCCTCTGGGGTGACGGCAAGGGCCGGTTCACCACCAAGGGCAAGCACAGCGCGGCGACGGTCGTCGGCACCAAGTGGCTGGTCGAGGACCGCTGCACGTCGACGCTCACCCGCGTGGCGCGCGGGAAGGTCAAGGTGCGCGACTTCGCCAAGCGCAAGACCGTGCTCGTGCGCGCCGGCAAGCGCTACATCGCGCGCGCGAAGCGCCGGTAACGCGAGATCGCCGCGCTGGTATTCCTGTCGCGATGACGACCGGTGATGCCGCGGCGCTCGCGGCCGCGCAGGCGGTGGCCCGCGAGCACGGCGTGGCCTGCGACGAGGCGGTGCGGATCGCGGGTGGCAGCAACGTGCTGGTGCATCTGAAGCCGGCACCGGTCGTGGCGCGGGTGATGACCGGGACGGGTCTCCTGCACGACGACCCCGAGCAATGGCTGACGCGCGAGGTGGCCGTCGGCGTCTTCCTCGCCGCCCGGACCGACCTGGTCGTGCCGCCCACCGACATCCTGCCGCCCGGCCCGCACGAGCGAGACGGGCTGTGGATGACGCTGTGGACGTTCGTGCCGCACGACGCGCAGGCGCCGCCGCCGGAGCCGGCGGAGCTCGGTCGTTCGCTGCGCGGACTTGCATGCGGCGCTGGCGGAGTTTCCCGGGTGACCTGGCGCCGCTCAGCGGCATCCGGGACTGGCTCGCGGGCCTGCTGGCCGAGCTGCGTGCGTCGCCGCTGCTGACGGGGGAGCACATCGATTCGCTGCGCTCCCGGATGGAGGCACTGACACCTGCCGTGTTCGAGAGCGCGCTGCCCGCCCAGGCGCTTCATGGCGATGTCTCGATGGGGAATGTCCTCCGTACCGACCGGAGGCTGCTCTGGAACGATCTCGAGGACGTCTGCGCCGGCCCCGTCGCCTGGGACGTCGCGGGGCTCGTGTCGAGCGCGAGGGCTCGCGGGCACAGCGCGACGTTCATCGAAGCGCTGCTCGCCGGCTACGGCTGGCCGGGCGTCGAAGGCCTGGAGCGCTTCCTCGAGGCGCACGCGCTCTATGAGGTCATCTGGCGGGCGTTCGAGGCTCAGCGCCGTGCCTGACGAGGAGCGGGTGCCCGGCTGGCTGCTCGACGAGGTGGCGAGCGCGGGCCGCGAGAACCTCGATCCCGAGCACGTCAGCCGCTACGACGGCAAGGAGGACGGCGGTGCCGCCGAGGAGGTTGCGAGGCTCTGCGACATCGGGCTGGACGAGGACTCCGTGGTCGTCGACCTGGGGGCGGGCACCGGGCAGTTCACGCTGGCGGTCGCGCCGCACTGCGGCCGCGTCGTCGCGGTCGATGTGTCCCCGGTCATGCTCGACCGGCTGCGGAGCAAGGTCGAAGCCGCGGGGGTCGGCAACGTCGAGGTCGTGCAGGCCGGGTTCCTGACCTACCGGCATCGCGGCGAGCCGGCCGACATCGTCTACTCGCGGCTCGCGCTGCATCATCTGCCCGACGCCTGGAAGGCCGTGGCGCTCGACCGCCTGCGCGGCGTGCTCCGGCCGGGCGGCCTCCTTCGGCTCGTCGATGTCGTCTACAGCTTCGGGCCCGACGAGGCGTTCGACCGCCTCGAGGCATGGTGCGCGAGCGCGGGCGAGGACATCGCCGGGGGATGGACGCGAGCCGAGCTGGAAGAGCACGTGCGCGACGAGCACTCGACGTTCACCTGGCTGCTCGAACCCATGATCCACCGCGCCGGGTTCGCGATCGAGGCCGCCGCGTACTCGGATGACGGCATCTGGGCCGAGTACCTGCTGCGAGCTCCCTAGATCGCGGGGACCGGGTGCTCCTCGGTGCGAGGCTCGGTCGGCGCGGGCGTCAGCGCCCGGGCGAGCCCGACGCCGCTGATCAGCGCCCAGGTGACGTTCACCGCCACTGACGGCCACGCGTCGGCGGGCAGGCCGGAGGCGACCATGGCGAGCGCACCGCCCAGGTTCATCGCGTGATAGGCGGCACTATGGGTCGAGAGCCGGCCGGTCGCCGCCCCCGCGAAGCTCAGGAGCACGGCGAGACCGCCCGCGAATCCGATGAGCGTCGTAACCATGTACATGGTTGTATCGGTTCGAGCCGGATTTACTGGATTGACTTTCACAGCAGTCGTGATTCAGTTTCACTGAATGCGGCTCGATCCCCATCGCCTGCTCGTGCTGCGCGCGGTCCAGCGTGCCGGCGGCGTCCTTCCCGCCTCGCGCGCGTTGTACCTGACCCCGTCGGCGGTGTCGCAGCACCTGACACGGCTCGAAGCGGAGACGGGCTTGAGCCTCGTCGACCGTGCGCAGCGCGGTGGCGGGCGCACCCTCGCGCTGACCGCCGCCGGCCAGGCGCTGGCTGAGCAGGGCGAGCGCGTCGCCGAGGTGCTCGCGGAGGCCGAGCGCGCCGCGATGGCGCTGCGCGGGGAGCGCAGCGGCCCGGTGCGGATCGGCGGGTTCGCGACGGTGCTGCGCCGGCTCGTCGGCCCGGCGGTGGTCGACCTGGCGATCGCCGAGCCCTCGATCGTCCCGACGGTGACCGAGGTCGGCGAGGCGGACGGGCTCGCGCAGCTCCGCGCCGGCGAGCTGGACCTGCTCATCCTCGAGCGGCGGCCGGATGCCGCGCCGCCGCGCGGAGTCGTCGCCGAAGATCTCCTGCGCGACGCCTACCGCGTCGTCGTCCCCGCGAGCTGGCCGGTCCACGACGACGCCGAGACCCTGCTGGGCGGCCGCTGGATCGCCGGCCACGCCGGCACGCCCGCCCGTGCCGCGCTGGATGCCGTCGCCGCGGCGGCCGGCAAGACGCTCGACATCCGCCACCTGTGCGACGAGTTCACGTCGATGCTCGCGCTCGTCGGCGCCGGGCTGGGCGCCGCCGTCGTCACCGACCTCGTGCTCGACTTCCTGCCGGTCACCAACGTCCGCGTCAGCGCCGGCCCGCTCGATCCCGGCGCCCGGATCATCTACGTCGCCCATCGCCGCGGGCGCGCCGAGCCCGGCGCGGCGGCCGCCTCCACGCTGGAGGCGCTGCGCGCGCACGCCGCGTGATCAGCGCGCGCGGGTCATGCGCTCGACGGCCCTCGCGGCGAGCGGCATCTGCATCGACCGCCAGACGTGTCGTTGCTCGAACGGCCAGGCGTAGATCGGGCTGCCGTCACGCACGAGCTCCAGCAGGCGCGGCTCGCCGAGGTCGGCGGCGGACCACTCGTACAGGCGCTGGAGCCGCGGCGCGATGATCGCGTAGTCGAGCAGCCGGCCGAGGCGTTGCTCGTCGGCGATGTAGGCGTCCACGTCGCCGTCGAGCGGGTAGCGGTCCGGCAGCACGCGGCGGAGCGAGAGGAAGACGCCGGCCGTCCCCAACCGCGGGTCGCCGACCCGGCCGAGCGGCGCCAGCCGGCCGAGCGCCAGCCGCGGCGCCTCGACGAGCGCGTGCGCGTACAGGACGCGGGCCAGCGCGACGTTGATGAAGAACCGCTCTGCGGCACCTTCGGCTTCGGCGAGATCGCGGTGCTCGAGGTACCCCCCGACGATGCTCGCGTTGTGCGCCCGGTACCAGTTGCGGCCCGTCGGACGCTCGCTGAACTCCAGCCACAGCCGCACGGCCTGCGACGACGGATCGCCGGCCAGCCCAGCGAGCAGCGCGACCGCCTCGCAGCCGTCGCGCAGCAGGCGCTCGTTCATCGTGCGCCACCACACGCTGCCGGGCGCCGGCGCGTCGAGCGCGTTGAGCACGCCCCGCTGCGCCTGCCAGCGCATGAACGACAGCGCCGCGCGCCGGAACGGGACGTGGCGCGGCGCATCGCCGGTCGGCCCGCGGAACAGCCGCGCCATCAACGCAAGCCGCGCGGCGGGATCGTCGCGCACGCCCGCGACCTGCGCCTCAGCCGATGCGACCGCGCTCATCGCCGATGAGTTTCCCGCGCCGCGCCGGTCTCAGGGTCAGATGGGCGCGATCACGCACCTCTACGCCGGCGTTCCGGTGTCCGACCTCGACGCCGGTATCGCCTGGTACACGCGGTTCTTCGGGCGACCCCCGGACCATCGCGCCGGCACCGAGATGCTGTGGGAGATCGAAGCGCACGCGGTGCTCTTCATCGAGCCGAACGCGGCGCACGCCGGCACCGGCCGGATCACCCTCGCCGTCACCGGGCTCGACGCGCTGCTCGAGCACCTCAGCGCCGCGGGCATCACGCACGGGCCGGTCGAGACCTACTCCAACGGGGTCCGCCACGTGACGGTCCCGGACCCGGACGGCAACGCCCTCGCGTTCGCCGAGCCGCCCGACGCGCGCGGCTGACCCCTGTCGCGGGAGCTACGGTCCCGTGCGACGTGACGTCCGAGGCCCCGCTGGTTCCACCGCGACTGTTCCGGCTGCTCTGGCTGTCGATCGCGGCCGCCGTGGTGACGATCGGCCTCAAGACGCTCGCATGGCTGCTGACCGGGTCGGTGGGGCTCCTCTCGGACGCCGCCGAGTCGGTGGTGAACTTCGTGGCGGCGGCCGCCGCGCTGGGAGCCCTGCACTGGGCGACGAAGCCGGCCGACGAGCAGCACGCCTACGGGCACGCGAAGGCCGAGTACCTGTCGGCGGGGTTCGAGGGTGCGCTGATCCTGCTGGCCGCGGTGACGATCGCGGTGAGCGCGACCCGGCGCCTGCTCGAACCGGAGCCGCTGTCGGACGTCGGCATCGGGTTGGCCGTCGCCGTCGCCGCTTCGCTCATCAACCTCGCGGTCGGACTGCTGTTGCTCCGGGCGGGCCGGACGCACCGGTCGATCACGCTGGAAGCCGACGGCAGGCACCTGCTCACCGATGTCTGGACGTCGGGCGGTGTCGTCGCCGGCGTCGCGCTCGTCACCGTCACGGGCTGGGACCGGCTCGATCCGATCGTGGCCTTCGCGGTGGCCGCGAACATCCTCGTGACGGGGGCGAGGCTGCTGCGCAGCTCGGCCAATGGGCTGATGGACGAGGCGCTGGAGGATGCGGCGCAGGACGACATCGACGAGGTGCTGGCGGGGTTCCGCGCGCGGGGTGCGCAGTTTCACGCGATCCGGACCCGGCGCGCCGGGCGGCGGGCGTTCATCTCGATGCACATGCTCGTCCCCGGCGACTGGACGATCCGCCGCGGGCACGATCTGGCAGAAGAGGTCGAAGCCGCCCTGCGTGACCGCTTGCCTCGCACGACCGTGTTCACGCACGTCGAGCCCGTCGAGGACCCGCGGTCGTTCGAGGACACCGGGCTCGATCGCTAGTGTCCCGAGTCGGAAGTTCGCGGGCAGCTACCGGGCGCCTCGCCGCGCCTGGCGCCCGCCGATGACCTCGCAGGTACGCCCGGTACGAGCCAGGTCATCGGCGAACGCCAGCCACGACGATGCATCCCGCTATCTGCGCCCGAACTTACGAATCGCGACACTAGTTCCGCTTGCGCAGGAGCGCGCGCAGGTCGGCCACCGGGCCCAGGTGTCGCAGCTTGTCCGGGTTGACGATCGAGCTCACGCCCTGGATCTGGCCGTCCGCGACGTCGAGGCTGATCACGCCGAGCAACCGGCCCTCGCGGTCGAGGAACAACGCACCCGGTTGCCCGTTGACCTCCTCGCGACGCACGGTCAGGCCGTCGATGCGCGTGAAGGCGGCGCGCAGCCCGGCGATCAGCGTGCGGGCCACCTTGGTGCGGCCGTGGATCGCCCGCGCGACCGCCGGCGCCTTGCCGCCGCCGTCGCCGTGGAGCACCACGTCATGGGCGAGCAGCTCCTCCAGCGCTTCGAGGTCGCCGTCCTCAGCGGTCGCGAAGAACCGGTTCGCGAGCTCCTCGCGCTGCTCGCGCGAGACCTCGAATCGCGGGCGCCGCTCGTCCACGTGCCGGCGGGCGCGCGTGGCGAGCTGGCGGGCGTTCTGCTGGCTCGTGCCGATGACCTCCGCGATCCGGTCATAGGGCTCGTCGAACACCTCGCGGAGCAGGAACGCGGCGCGCTGCTCCGGTGACAGGCTCTCGAGCAGGACGAGGAAGGCGAGCGACAGCGAGTCCGCCATCTCGGCCTTGCGGGCCGGGTCGTCCTCGGTGCCCGCCACCAGCGGCTCCGGCAGCCACTCGCCGACGTAGACCTCGCGCTTGGCCCTCGCCGAGCGGAGCTGGTCGAGCGAGAGCCGCGAGACGATCGTCGACAGGTAGGCGCGCGGCGACGCGATCTCTTCACCGCCCGCCTGCGCCCGGTGCAGGCGCAGGAAGCCCTCCTGCACCACGTCCTCGGCCTCGCTCACGCTGCCGAGCATCCGGTAGGCGATGGCGAACGCCGACCGCCGGAGCTCGTCGAACTCGTCTTCGATCATGGCTCAGCCCAGCCCTTGCGCGAAGCCCTGCCGCCAGCTCGCATAGCGCGGCTTCCAGCCGAACTCGCGCTTCGCCTTCTCGTTCGAGGCGCCCCGCACCTCGGTCATCATGACGGTCGCCGCCTCACCGGCCGCGAGTCGCCCCAACCAGCGGGGGACGCGCCGTGGCGGCTTGGCATCCAGCGCGCTCGCCAGCGCCGGCAGCCACTCCCGCACGGGCGCGGGCTCGTCGTCGACGACGTCGTAGATGCCCGCCCGGCCGTGGTCGACCGCGACGGCGGTGGCCGTCGCGGCGTCTTCGATGTGGACGTGCGACCAGACCCCGCCGCCGTTCCCGACCAGCGGGAACCGGCGCCGGCGGATCGGCTCCGCCAGCTGGGCATCCGCGGCCAGGCTGATCGCGGTCCCCGGCCCGTAGAAGCTGCCGTAGCGCAGCACGAGCCCCTCGCCCCACTCGATCGACGTCACCGCCTGCTCGAGATGGAGGAGCGCCGCCTGCGCCGTCGGCGGCGCGAACCGGATCGCCGCGACGCTCTGGGCCACGAAGCGCCGCGCCCCGACGGCGCGGCCGGCGGCCAGGAGATGGTCCGTCCCCTCGGTGCGCAGCCGGTTGGTCATCGTCACTGCGGGGGAGCGATCGGGGCGCCGCGCGTCGCGGAGGCTCATCGGGCCCGACAACGCCGTGAGCTGGTGCACGATCACGTCGGGCTCGGCGGACGCCACCGCCTGGGCGACCTCGTCGGGGTCGAGCGCGTCGGCCACGACCGGGCGGGCTCCCAGGCGGCGCACCAGGTCCTGCTTCGACCCGCGCCTGGTCATCCCGACCACCTCGTGGCCTCGCGCCACCAGCTGCGGGACGAGCGCTCTACCGAGAGCGCCGGTGGCGCCGGCTACGAAGACCTTCATGACTGCTCCTCTCGTCTCGTTCACCAATGAGACGAGCGAGAGGCGCTGCCTGTGACAGCGCCTGTCACAGGCACGGACCGAGCCTCGTCTTAGGGGGTGATGACTCACACGCTCCCCCAACCCCCACGTCCCACTTTCGGAGAGATGCTCGCGGAGGTGATCGATCTCAGCACCGGCTTCGGCGTCGCGCTGCTGCCCGCGCTCTTGTTCGCCATCCCCGGGATCGTCCTCGTCGTCGTCCCTCTGGCCGTCATGCTGCTCGCGCTGGCGGTGCCGCTGGCCGTGCTCGCCGGGCCGCTGTTCCTCGTGGTGCGTGCGCTGAGCGCAGCCAGGCAATAGTGGTGCATCCACGATCGCGCTCACGAGCGCGATCGGTAAGTGTTGCGCCATGACGTCGACGGGACGAGCTGCGACCGCGACGGGCGTCGTGCTGCATGACGCTGGCTGCGGGCCAGTTCGTGATGGCCCTGGACACGACGGTGATGAACACGGCGATCGCGACGGTCGCCAAGGATCTCGACACGACGGTGACCGGGATTCAGACGGCGATCACGATGTACACGCTGGTGATGGCGTCGTTGATGATCACCGGCGGCAAGGTCGGCGAGATCGTCGGCCGCAAGCGGGCGTTCGCGATCGGCTGCGTGGTCTACGCCTGCGGGTCGCTGACGACGGCGCTCTCGCCGAACCTGACGGTGCTGATGATCGGCTGGTCGGGCCTGGAGGGCTTGGGCGCGGTGCTGATCATGCCCGCGATCGTGGCGCTGGTGGCGTCGAACTTCGGCAAGCCCGACCGACCCCGCGCCTACGGGCTCGTCGCGGCGGCCGGCGCGATCGCCGCCGCGCTCGGCCCGTTGATCGGCGGCGTCGTTCACGACGTACGCCTCGTGGCGGTGGGTGTTCGCCGGCGAGGTGCTGATCGTCGCGGTGATCCTCGTGCTGGCCCGCCGCGTGAACGACACGCCGCCGGAGGAGGGTGTGAAGCTCGACCTGTTCGGCACCGCCTTGTCGGCGCTGCGGCCTGGGGCTGATCGTGTTCGGCATCCTGAAGTCCGGCACCTGGGGCGTCGTGCAGCCCAAGCCGGAGGCGCCCGCAGTGGATCGGCCTGTCGCCGGTGATCTGGCTGCTGCTCGGCGGCGGCGTCGTGCTGGCGCTGTTCCTGCGCTGGGAGGGCCTGCGGATCGGGCGCGGGGAGGGTGCGCTGCTCAACCCCCAGCTGCTGCGCAACGTGCAGATGCGCTCCGGAGTGGTCTCGTTCCTGTTCATGTTCCTCGTGCAGGCGGGCACGTTCTTCGTGGTGCCGCTGTTCCTGTCGGTGGCGCTCGGGCTGTCGGCGATGGAGACCGGCGTGCGGCTGCTGCCGTTGTCGCTGACGTTGCTGCTGTTCGCCGCGGGAGTGCCGAAGCTCGCGCCGGACGCCAACCCGCGGCGCGTCGTCAACGCCGGCTTCCTGCTGCTGTTCGCGGGCCTCGTCCTGCTGGTCGCCCTGCTCGACGTCGGCGCCGGGCCGGAGATCATCACCGGGCCGCTGCTGCTCATCGGCTCGGGGCTCGGGGCGATGGCCTCGCAGCTGGGCAGCGTGACCGTCTCGGCGGTCCCGGACGAGCAGAGCGGCGAGGTCGGGGGCGTGCAGAACACGGGGACGCAGCTGGGCGCCTCGCTCGGCACCGCGCTCGCCGGCGCGATCCTCATCTCCGCGCTGACCACCGCGTTCTTCAGCGGGATCCAGAACAACCCGGCGATCCCGGACGACCTCGCCGTCAACGCGCAGACGCAACTCGCGACCGGCGTGCCGTTCGTGTCCGACAAGGACCTGCAGAAGGCGCTCGACGACGCGAACGTGCCGGCGGAGGCCGCGAGCGCGGTCGTCGACGAGAACGCGGACGCGCGGATCGCGGGTCTGCGGTCCGCCCTCGCCGTGCTCGCGCTCATCAGCCTCCTCGCCCTCGTCTTCACCCGCGGCATCCCCACGGTCCAGCCCGGAGCGGCGGCGAAGGCGAACGCGCCGCCGCTCGAGCCGACGGTCCTCGCCTGACCGCGTGGGCGCTCAGGAGGCGCGCGCGTAGGTGAGCACGAGGACGCCGTCGCCGACGACCTTGGACTCCATGAGCCGGAGGTTGCGCCGCTCGGGCGTCTCCTCGAAGGCCCTCTTGCCCGTGCCGAGGATCACCGGGAAGACCATCAGGTTGACCTGATCGACGAGGTCGGCCGCGATCAGCTCCTGGACGAGCCGGTGGCTGCCCGGGATCTGCAGCACGCCGTCGAACTCCTGCTTGAGCTTGCGCACGTCGGCCGTCGCGTCGCCGCTGTCGAGGACCGTCGTGTTGTTCCACTCCGGGTCCTCGAGCGTCGTCGAGACGACGAACTTCGGCATCGCGTTGAACAGGTCGGCGAACTCGCCTTCGCGGTTCGGCCAGGCGCCGGCGAAGCTCTCGTAAGTGCGGCGTCCGATCAGCAGGCCGTCGGACTGCCGCGTCTCGTCGAGCTTGAACTCGTTTCCGTCGTCGCCCCGGTCGAACTCGAACGTCCACCCGGGGTACTTGAAGTCGGGCTCGCCGCCGGGCGCTTCCATCACGCCGTCGAGCGAAACGAACTCGGTCACCACAATCCGCGCCGGCATCTCGGTCTCCTTGGTCGTCGTCGGTGATAGGACCGACGACGACCCTAGAAGTCATCGCTCCCGCCGGAGCCGCGCGCAGACGTGGACGGCGGTCGGCGTCCCGATGACCCGCAGCGGGCTCCACCTCATCCCCAGGTCCCGCTGGTCGATGGTGGCTGCGGTGTCGAGCTCGAGCCGGTCGTCGCCGTGATCGACGGCCACGTCGAGCTGCAGCGGGATGCGCTCTCCCGCCGCCTCGAGCTCGCCCTCGACCCGGAGGCGGCCGCCGCCGAGGTCGGTGGCGCCGTGCGAACGGAAGCGCAGCTCGGGATGGTCCGCGACGCCGAAGAAGTCCGCCGAGCGCAGGTGCTTGTCGCGCCGCCGGTTACCGGTGTCCAGGCTCGCGGCGTCGAGGGTCAGCGCCATGTGCCAGCGGTCGTCGGCGTCGACCTCGAGCCAGCCGTCGAGCGGCTGGAAGCGACCGGCGACGGAGGCGAGGCCCCAGACGTTGGGGACGCGGAACTCGGCGGTCGTGACCGACGCGTCGAGCCGCCAGCGCGTGCCGGTGATCTGGTGGGTGTCGTGTGTGACGCTCATGCCATCTCCACGAACGGGAGACGCGCATGGGGACAGCTACGCGCCGACTTCGGCGATCCGCCGCCGTAGGAAGCGGCGCTCGGGCTCCGTGTGCGCGAGCTCGAGCGCGCGGGCGTACTCGGCCCGTGCCTCGTCGCAGCGGCCGATGCGGCGGAGCAGATCCGCGCGCGTGGAGTGGAAGTACTGGTAGCTGTCGAGGTCGAGCCGGTCGACCAGCGCGAGCCCGGCCTCGTCGCCGTCCCGCTCGGCCACGGCGATCGCGCGGTTGAGCTCTGCGACCGCCGAGCCGGTCAGCCGGACAAGCTCCGCGTAGAGCGCCGCGATGTGCGCCCAGTCGGGCGGGTCCTCCATGTGCAGCGACGCGATCGCCGCCTGGAGGAGATACGGCCCGCGGCCCCGCAGCGCGAGCGCGCGCTCGAGCGCCTGCAGCCCGCGCTCGACCTGCGCGGCATCCCAGCGCGACCGATCCTGGTCGGCGAGCAGCACCAGCTCTTCGCCCTCGAACCGGGCCGCGCGGCGCGCGTCGTTGAGCAGCATCAGCGCGCGCAGCGCGTGCACCTCGGGCTCGTCCGGCATCAGCTCCGCGAGTGACTCGCCGAGCCGCAGGGCCTCCGCCGCGAGGTCGACGCGGCCGCCGTACCCCTCGTTGAAGATGAGATAGACGACCGCCAGCACCGCAGCCAGCCGTTCCGGCAGCCGGTGGTCGGGCGGCAGCTTGAACGCGATGCCGGCGTCTCTGATCTTGCGCTTCGCCCGCGTCAGCCGTCGCTTCATCGTCTCCTCGGAGACGAGCAGCGCGCGGGCGATCTCCTCGGTGGTGAGCCCGCCGAGTGACCGCAAGGTCAAGGCGACCTGCGCCTCCGGCCCGAGTGCGGGATGGCAGCAGGTGAAGATCAGCTCCAGCCGCTCATCCGGGAACGTCGTCTCGTCCATGTCGTCCTCCACGGCCACGGGCACGTCGAGCAGGCGCGTCTTCGCGGCGAGGGTGCGATCGCGACGCAGGCGGTCGATCGCCCGGTTGCGGGCGGTGATCGTCAGCCAGGCGCCGGGATTGGCCGGCGTGCCGTCGCGCGGCCAGCGCTGGGCGGCCAGCGCGAAGGCATCCTGCACGGCTTCCTCGGCCACGTCGAAGTCACCGACGTAGCCGACCAGGCTGGCGAGGACGCGGCCCCACTCGTCGCGGAAGACCTGCTCGAGCAGCGCTACCTCTCCAGCACGGGCCGCACCTCGACCGCGCCGCCCATCCGCGCGACCGGGATGCGCGCGGCGAGCTCGAGCGCCTCGTCGAGCTCGTCCGCCTCGATCAGGTAGAAGCCGCCGACGTGCTCCTTGGCGTCGATGTAGGGACCGTCGCTGAGCAGCGTCTTCCCGCCCTGCACGCGCACGGTCGTGGAGGTGTCGGCCGGCTGCAGCTGCTCGCCGCCGAGGACGCCGCGGGAGCGCCCGATCGCATCGAACTCCTTCACGAACTGCGTCACGAGCGCGTCCTGCTCTTCGGGAGAGCGGCGGCCGAGCTCGGCCAGCGCGCCGTCGTCGTAGATCTGCAGCAAGTACTTCATCGCGTCCTCCTCTGGAGCTCGTTCTCGCCCCTACGACGAACGTAGCGCGCGTTAGGGGACAACCTTGCCGAGCGCGGTGGCGAGGGCGGTCGCGATCTCGTCGCGGCCGGCCGGACCGCGCGAGCGCCAGGCCACCACGCCGTCGGGCCGGACGAGGATCGCCCCGCCGTCGGCGAGCCCGTAGGCGTCGGCGAACCCCTCCGCGTCGACGACGTGCGAGGTCGCGCCGGGCGGCGCCCAGTCGTCGACGCCCTCCCCGGCCGGGCGCAGGACGACGAAGCCGGAGCCGAACAGGTCGAGCGTCGAACGGTCCTCGCCGAGCCAGACGTGGGGCGCGCGGGTGCCCGGGCGACCGTCGAGGGCCGGCGGCGGGACGTGCAGGGCGCCGTCGTCGCCGTTCTCGCTGACGATCGCCGGCGAGCGGGCGACGAGCCCGATCTCGAGCTCGATGTCCGGGATCGGCGGCTCGGCGTCGTCGGTTCCGCGCTCGGGGACGACGCGCGTGGCGTAGCGCGTGTAGGCCTGCCGGACCATCAGCTCGCACAGCGGCAGGCGCTCGGCCTCGTAGGTCTCGAGCAGCGCCGGCCCGGCCTCTCCCTTGACGACCGCCGCGAGCTTCCACGCGAGGTTGTGCGCGTCCTGCACGCCGGTGTTGCCGCCGAAGCCGCCGTTGGGCGGGACGACGTGCGCGGCGTCGCCCGCGAGGAACACCCGGCCCACCTGCAACCGCTCGGCGACGTTGGCCTCCGCCCGCCATGGGGCGATGTCGACGAGCTCCATCGGCAGGTCGGTCCCGATCGCCGTGCGCAGGAACTCCAGCGCGCGCTCGTCGGTCAACCCGGCCTGCACGTCCACCGCCGAGTCCTGCGTGACGTCCTCGCCGACCGTGTTGATGACGAGGAAGCCGGTGCCGCCGGTGCGGTCGAGCCGGAAGAAGCCGCGCAGCTTGGGGTTGTGGACGTACAGCACGCCCTGGTTGCGGTCGCGCAAGAGGTCGCCGCAGTCGGCGCGGAAGTAGATCGTGATGCTGCGCGACAGCTCTCCGTAGCCGCGCATCGAGAGTCCCAGCAGCCGGCGCATCGGGCTCCGGTTGCCGTCCGCCGCCACGACGTACCGCGCGCGGACCTGGCGCTCCTCCCCGGAGCCGAGGTCGCGCAGCGTCACGGTCACGCCGTCCTCGTCCTGGTCGAGCCCGACGGCCTCGGTCCGGTTGCGCACCGTCGCCCCCAGCTCCAGCGCGCGCTCGCGCAGGATCGGCTCCAGCGCGTCCTGGTTGATGAAGACCCGCACGGTCGGGCTGAGGCCCTCGACGCCCTCGTTGAGCTCCTTGACGTACGTCGCGAGCTCGCGCCCGGCGAGCGACTCGACGGCGATGATCCCGCCCGTCGCGCTGTACGTCTCCAGCGACTTCGCGCGCACGCGCGGCTCGAGCCCGAGCTGGCGGATCAGCTCCATCGTGCGCAGCTGGAAGTGGCCGGCGCGCGGATGGATCGCGGTCCCGGCGTGGCGCTCGACCGACAGCGACGGAACGCCGTGGTGACCGAGCAGCATCGCGGTCGTGAGCCCGACGAGGCTGCCGCCCACGATCAGGACCGGGACCTCCTCCGTCATTGCCGCGACGTTAGCCCGACCGCGCCGGTGCGTCGAAACCGGATTGTCAGGCATCTGCCGAGAGCGAGCTCTCGGCGGGCACGGCCCCGAACGCGACCTCGTTGCCGTCGGGGTCGCGGTAGGTGAGCTTGCGGACGCCGTTGTCGTACGTCTCGCGCTCGGCAGGCTCATGCCCGATCCGCGCGACCCACCCGTCGAGGTCGTCGACCATGATCGTCACGACCGAGTGTCCCGCCTCAGGGTGCTCGACGATGTAGACCGCCTGGCCGTCGCCGAGCGTCCACACCGCCTCGGTGTCGTGGGGGAAGAACGACGGCTCTCCGAACAGCTGCTCGTACCACGGGCGGGCGGCCTGGAAGTCCCGCACGCGCAGGCCCGCGAACAGATGCACGGTCACTTGATCACGGAGCCGGCGACGATCTGCCTGCGGCCGAGGAAGAAGATGCCGGGGCTGTTCTCGAACCGGTCGCTCGGGTTGTGCCGCAGGTTCGAGGACCGGATCTCCAGGACGCCGGTGCGGTCGTTGCTCACGAAGAAGATCGCGCCGCCGCCCTCGCGCGCGTGGTTGCGGGTCATCTTCGTGCCGGCGATCAAGATGCGGAAGTCGTTGCCGTCGCCGTAGATCGCGCCGCCCGAGCCGCCGCCGGGCGTGCCGGGGCTCGCCGGGTTGGCGCCGCGGCCGATCGCGCGGTTGCGCGTGAAGACGCTGTTGTAGATCGACCACGAGACGCCGATGCTGCTCAGCGCCGACCCGTTGCTGCAGACCCCGCGCGTGAACGTGCTGCGGACGATGAACACCGGCTGGTTGTGGTACTGCGACAGCGCCCGCACGGCGCCGCCGCCGAGGTCCGGGCCGGTCGGGTCGCAGCGGTTGCCGACGAACTTCGAGCCGACGATCTTGAGCCGGCCGCCGCGCACGAAGATCGCGCCGCCTCCGCCGCCGTCGATCGTCGATCCGGTGGAGTCGCCGCCGGCGAACGTGAGGTTCTGGGCCACCAGGCGCGGCGAGGCCTGGTCGTTGCAGTGCGGAGTCGTCCAGATCTGCCGCTTGTCGCAGGTGTTCTGGTACAGGATGCGGCGCTTCCCGCCGCCGCTGAGCGTGACCAACCCGCGGCCGTCGAGGACGACGCGACGGCTGGTGTTGACCACCTTCGCGGTCCGCTTCATCTCGATCCGCACCGGGTGCGGCCCGCAGCGGAACCGGATCACCCCGCCCTTGGCGACCGCGCGCACCACGGCGCGCGAGGTGCAGCTCCGCGGGGTGCCGTTGCCGACCCAGCGGTCGGGGTGCGACGTGTTCAGCGCCCGCGCCTCGCGCGGCACCTCGACCGCGGCGCTCGCGGTCGCCGGTGCGAGCAGGCACAGGGTCGTGAGGATGAGCAGCAGACGCAAGGGCACCTCCGGCGCGAGAGCGTAGCGTGGGATCCTTGCCGCATGGAGCACCCCGCGGCCCGCGTCGCGATCGTCACCGGCGCGTCACAGGGGATCGGCGCCGGCCTCGTGGCGAGGTTCCGCAGCGCGGGGTACGCCGTCGTCGGCACCGCGCGTTCGATCGACGCGTCCGACGCGTCCGACTACGTCACGGTGCCGGGTGACATCGCCGCGGCCGACACCGCCCAGCGCGTGGTCGACGTCGCGCTCGACCGCTTCGGGCGGATCGACACGGTGATCAACAACGCCGGGATCTTCATCGGCAAGCCGTTCACCGAGTACACGGTCGACGACCTCGCCGAGATCACCGCGGTGAACCTCGCCGGGTTCTTCCACATCACCCAGCGCGCGATCGCGCAGATGGTCAGCCAGGGCGGCGGGCACGTCGTCAACGTCAGCACCAGCCTCGTCGACCACGCCGACCCCGACCGCCCCGCCGCACTGCCCGTCCTCACCAAGGGCGGGCTCGAGGCCGTCACCCGCTCGCTGGCCGCCGAGTTCGCGAGCCGCGGCGTGCGCGTCAACGCGGTCTCGCTCGGCGTCATCAAGACGCCCGCGTACGACTCCGCCTCCTACGCGGGGATGGAGTCCCTGCACCCGCTCGGCCGGCTGGGGGAGATCGGCGACGTCGCCGGCGGGATCCTCTACCTCGAGCGGGCGCCGTTCGTCACCGGCACGATCCTCCACATCGACGGGGGCCAATCCGCCTGACGCGGTCCGGGGCGCCATCTAGCCTGTGGCGCCGTGCCCGACATCGGGGTGATGCGCGAGGGCCCGCTCCACGCTGCCGTGAAGGAGCTGCTGGCGGAGCCGGGTGACCGTCTCGAGGTGCCGGTGGGGCGGTTCGTGATCGACCTGGTCCGCGCGGACGGTGAGCTGGTCGAGGTGCAGACCGGCGGGTTCGGCGGGCTGGTCAAGAAGCTCGACGCGCTGCTGGACGGGCACCGCGTGCGGATCGTGCACCCGGTGGCGGCCGAGCGCCGGATCGTGCGCGTGGACGAGCACGGCGAGGTGCTGGGGATGCGGCGTTCGCCCAAGCGCGCGACGGCGGTCGAGGTGTTCGACAAGCTCGTCGCCTTCCCGTCGCTGCTCACCCACCCGCACCTGACGATCGAGGTGCTGCTGCTGCGCGAGGATCACATCCGCCGCCCGCAGCCGGTGACGACACGCCGGCGGACGCGCGACCCGGGGGAGCGGCGGCTCGTCGGGGTCCTCGACCGGATCGCCTTCACCACGCCCGCCGACGTCCTCACCGCACTGCCGGAGCTCCCGGCGGCGCCGTTCAGCACGCGCGAGCTCGCGGCCTGCCTGGGCTGCGGCACGGTCCTGGCCCAGCGCACGCTGTACTGCCTGCGGGCGATCGGGCTCGTCGAGCCCGCGGGCAAGCGCGGCCGTGCGCCGCTCCACGCGCTGACCTCCTAGGACCGCTCGTGGGCGACGCGCGGGCCGTCGCCGTCGAGCGCGAACACGACGACGTCGTCCGGCTCGCGGCAGTGTCCGACCGCGGCGTGGCCCGGGGCGACGGCGATCGCCGTCCCGGCCGGCAACGGGCTGCGCAGGATCTCGGCGATCACGAGGCTGTTGGCCACCACGACGTTCGAGCCGACGGCGTCGCTGTAGACCTCGGCTCGCGCGCGCTCCCAGCGCCGGTCCTTCGTCGGCCGCGCGAACACCGGCACCAGGATCAGCGACACGCCATGGGCGTGCAGGGCCCCGGCGAACGCATGCAGCCGGGCGAGGTCCTCGCAGACCAGGATCGCCAGCCGGACGCCGCCGGCCTCGACGACGCAGACCCGACGGCCGCGGGTCAGGTCCTCGTCGATCGGGCCGGTCAGGCGATCGGTCAGCCCCCACAGCTCCAGGTCCTGCGGCGTGAAGTTGAACGGGTGGACCTTGCGCTGGCGGACGAGCACGTCGCCGCTGTGAGCGTCGAGCAGCACCGCCTCGTTCACAGGCGGGGAGGCGCCGTCCACGTTGCCGCTGCCGGCCAGCACCAGGCGCAGCCGACTGCGGCCAGAGCGCTCCCGCAGGGCGGTCTGCCAGCGCTCGAGCAGAGCGGGGGAGAGGCACAGCTCGGGGGCGACGCCGATGGCGACGTCGTGCTCGTCCCACGCCGCGATCACCCGTTCCACCCGCGCCCGGGTCGGCTCCCGGTCGGCCGGATGGATGCGGTAGAAGCGCAGCCCGGAACGCTCCTCGACCTCCCAGTGGAGCTCGTCAGGTGCACGGATGAGCGGGGCGGTGGCGACGCGTAGCCGCTCGCGTTCCGGCCGCGTCAAGCGGCAGCGGGCCGGGAGCGCGATGTGATCGCAGGCGTCCCAGTCCGCGGCCTTGACCCGGGCGACGGCGCCGAACGCGTCGGCCACGTCGTCGGGAAGCTGGCCGCGGCGGCCCGGGCGCGCGAACCGGGGGAGGAGCGCGCCGGGAATCTCGCCGGAGTCGAACCGCCCCGACTCCGCGTAGCGCAGCGCGTACTCGCTGAGCGCCGATGGGGCGGCCGCGCCGAGCAGCGGGTTGGCGTGGGTGAGGGCGGCGTCGAGGCCGAGCAGGACCGCGAAGGTGTCCCGGCCGCCGGCGGGCTCCTCGATCGGCCGGCCTCCGAGCGCCGCCTGCTCGACCGCGGCGGCGGTGGCCGCCACGCCGGCATCCGCCATCCACGCCTCGCCCTCCGCGTGGAACTCGGCGGGGTCGAGCCGATCGAACAGCGCGCAGAAGAGGTCGGCGTACACTTGACAGATAGTTGACAAGCAAGTGATACGATACGGACGATGACTGGGGCCACCGTAAACGACTCGCGCGCCGGTGCTCTAGTGCGCCGGATCGCCCGGCTGGACGCGGACCAGGGCCGCCGCGAGGCCGTGGCGCTGGGCCTGGTCGACGGCGTGCTCGCCGGCGACGGCGAGACGCTGGCCGCGGCGATCGACGCCCTCCGAGACGCCCGTGGGCGGGCCGACGGCGATCTCGCCGGCTGGCTGGACGCGGCGATCGCGTTCGCGTACTGGGGCCTCGAGCGCGCCCCGTCGGGCGCCGCGGTGGCTCAGGGCACGCAGGCGCACGACTTCCTGCGCGTGCTCGACGGCGCGTCGCAGTCGGGCAGCGCGGACCTGCGGCGGCTGCTCGAGGTCGACGAGACCCAGGTGAGCCGCACCGGCCGCCGGCTGCTGGAGAGCGGCCTCGTGACGCGGCGGAAGGTCGGTCGCGAGGTGTTCTGGCAGCTGACGGCGCGCGGGGAGCGAGCGCTCGCCGACGCACCCGCCGCGCGATCACCGAACGCCGACTTCTGGCAGGAGGCGATCCGGCGCGGCTTCGAGAAGGCGTACGGCGACGAGCCCGGCGCGCCCCGCGAAGTCGACCCCACGAGCGAGCACATCGTCGAGTGCACGCTCGCGCTCCACGGCAGTCAGGGGATCCAGGCCACCACGCTGCCGGAGATCGCGCGCGCGGCAGACGTGCCGATCGAGACCGTGCGGACCTTGTTCCCGACGCAGGACGACCTGTACCGCCGCTGCGGGGAGCACCTGCTGGAGAGCCTGCGGGTGCCGCCGGTCGATCGCGCGCCCGAGGCGTTCGCCGGCGCCGCCACGGAGCACGAGCGGATCCATCGCCTCGTGGAGACGTTCTTCGGCGCCTATGAGCGTGGAGCCGAAGGCATCACGGCCGGCCGCCGCGAGCGCAAGGCGGTGGCCGTCGTCGACGAGGTGCTGGAGCAGCTCGACACCACGTTCAACGCGCTCGTCGTCGAGGCGTTGCGTCCGGCGCGTCCGGACGGCTCGTCGGTCGCGTCGCTCCGCGCCCTGACCGACCTCGAGGTGTGGCGAACCCTGCGCGAGCACGGCGATACGCCCGACGGCGCGGTCGACCAGGCGAGCGCCGCCGTCGAGCGCTGGCTCGAGGCACGGCCGTGATCGACATGCCCGCGGCGATCCGGGCGTGGTTGGTCGAGGCGATCGAGCGGGCGTGGCCAGAGCCCGCGCCCGTGGTCGCCTACCTGCCCGGCGACCTGGACGAGGCGACGCTCGTGGATGCCGCCGCGCGGCGCGGCGTGGCCCTGTACGGCCTGGCGCCGTACCGGATCTCGCACGCCGGGCGCCCGGGGCTGATCTTCGGGTACGCGACGCTCGACGAACGCGCGATCGAGGACGGGGTCGCGGTCCTCGCCGCAGCGGCCGCCGAGGCTCGGCAACGACACTAGAGGCTCAGGGCGACTCGAGCTCGACGATCGTCTTGGAACACGATGCGGCGGTACAGGCCACGGTGGGCCTACTCGGTGGCGTACGGCGCGTAGCGGTGGTGCAGCATGAGCTGGTTGCCCTCGGTGTCGGTGAAGATCGCCATGTGACAGACGCCGGTGTCGAGTGTGTCGCCGTAGAAGGTCACGCCCTGGGACTCCAGCTCAGCCCGCGCCGCGTGGACGTCCTCGACGCGCAGCGGCAGCGGGTTGCCGGTCTGCGCGATGAACTCCAGGCCGACCCGCTCGGGTTGCCAGACGCCGAAGCAGACGGTGCCCGCCCATTGCTCGTACTCCCCGTGCTCGTCCGGGCGCATCCCGAGGACGTCGCGGTAGAAGGCGCGTGCGCGGTCAGGGTCCTGGGAAGGGACGCCGATGAAGTCCAGCCCTTGGATGAGTGCCATGCGCTCAGTCTCTCAGTGCGCGTTCGAGCAGCGCCGTCAGCTCGACCACCTCGAACTCGACTCCGCCGACCGTCAACGCGGCCGCGGTGTACATGGTCAGGTCCTTCGGGCAGCTGACGACGAAGTAGTCGAGTGCGCCGAGGGACTGCGCCTCGCGGATCCGCTGCTCGCTCGGGCGTTCGCCGCCGTCGGACTCGGCGGTCCAGATCCGGCCGCCGCCCGCGCCGCAGCAGAACGTGTCGGTGCCGTGGCGCGGCATCTCGACGAGCTCGGCGCCGGTCGCGGCGATCAGCCTGCGCGGCGCGTCGGTCACCCCGTTGTAACGCGCCAGGTAGCACGGGTCGTGGTAGGTGACGCGCGCACCGGCGAGCGCCGGGCCGAGCGCGAGCCGGCCCTGTGCCGCCAGGTCGGCGAGCAGCTCGGTGTAGTGGTAGACCGGCTTGTCGAGCGGATAGTCGTTGCGCAGGGCGTTGAGCGAATGCGGGTCGGTGGTGAAGATCGCCTCGAACTGCGCTTCGGCGAAGGCGGCCATGTTGCGCTCGACGAGCATCTCGAACAGGCCCTGCTCGCCGCTCTGGCGGACGTCGTTGCCCGAGTTGCGCTCAGCTTCGAACAGCAGCCCGAACGACACGCCCGCGTCGTGCAGGATCGTGGCGAGCCGCTGCGACTCGCGCTGCACACGCTCGTCGAACGAGGCGAAGTCGCCGACGAACCAGAGGTACTCCACCGGCTCCTTGCGGGCGTCCGGGATCGTGAAGTCCAGGCCCCGGGTCCAGCGGGCGCGCATCCGCGCGGACTTGCCGTACGAGTTCCCCTGCACGGCGAAGTTCTGCAGCGTCTGCTGCAACATCGGGTCCACGTCGCCCCGCTCGACGAGCGCGCGACGCATGTCGACGACCGCCTCCATCGGCGCGATCCCCGCGGGGCAGCGGTCGACGCAGGCCATGCACGTCGTGCACTGCCAGACGCCGTCCGGGCCGTTCATCCAGGCGAGGACGTCCTCGCGGTCGCCGTTGCGCGACTCCTCGAGTGAGCGCACCGCCGCGGCCACCGCAGCCGGACCGACGAAGCCGGTCCCGATCACCGGGCAGGCCGACACGCACAGCGCGCACTCGATGCAGTCCTCGAGCCGTACGAACGCCGGATCGCCGTTCCGCTGCGCCGCGGCCGGCACCTCGCTCACCCGGATGATCGGGCGCTCGTCGCGGAAGCGGTCATAGAACGGGCGCATGTCGACGACGACGTCCGTGAGCGTCGGGAGGTTCGCCAGCGGCTCGACGCGGATGTCATCGCCGTGCTCGGCGAGATCGCAGACGCACGCCAGCTCCTCACGCCCGTCGACCCGCACACCGCAGGTGCCGCACGATGCGTGCAGGCACGAATGGCGCAGCGACAGGGAGGGATCGCGGTTCAGCCGGATCCACTGCAGCGCGTCGAACAGCGTCGCGCATTCTTCGACCGGGACGTCGAACTCGTCGAAGTGCCCGCCGTCGCCCTCGGCGCCGGCGCGGTAGACGCGGAGGTGGCGAGTCCCGTGTTCAAGGTCCAGGGCCATGATCGTGACTCCTCAGGCAGCGGCGGCGTAGTAGGCGGAGTGGGGGAGGAGCACCGTCTCGCGGGTTCGGCAGGGCTCGTCGACATCGAGCTTGCGACACACGACGTCGGCGCACAGCTCCGCCATCCCGCGGAGTGTCGTGGCCTTTCCGCCGGTGATCGTGACGAAGCCCTCCAGGCCGTCGGTCTCCTTGTGGTCGAACGTCTTGAAGGTGCGCGACAGCTCACGTCCGCTGTCTCCCTCGCCGCGCGAGCCGACGAGCGGACGGGCCGCCGACCAGGCGGCTCGCTGCTCGGCGTGCCGGACGGCCGGAATGAGCTTCGCCCCCTCGGCGTACATGCGCTCGACGTGATCGGCGGGGACGCTCAGCTCGTCAGGATCTTCGACGACCCACGAGCTCGTGCCCACGACGGAGAGCGAGCGCTGCGGCACGACGATGTCGCCGTCGCCGGACTTGTGCATGCGGTTGATCACCATGTTGCACAGGCGGCCGCGCAGGGCGAGCAGCACTCCGGGCGAGGGCCGGATCGGCACATCCACGCCGGCCATGGCGGCGACCTTCTCCGACCACGGGCCGGCGGCGTTGATTACCACGTCGGCGCGGATCTCCGTCTCCTTGCCGGTGACGTGGTCGCGCACGACCGCCCCGTCCACGCAGTGATCGTGCAGGAGCAGCCCCATCACCTCGGTGTGCGGGCGGATCGTGGCGCCGTTCTGCCGCGCGGTGGCGAAGAAGCGCAGCGCCAGCCGCATCGCATCCATCGAGCCGTCCGGGACCCGCACGGCGGCCTTCAACGCCGGGTTGAGGTTCGGCTCGAGCGCCAGGGCTTCGCCGGGCGTCAGCAACTGCGCGGGGATCCCCGATGCCTTGCAGCCGTCGAGCAGCGGGGTGAGGTACTCCATGTCCTCGTCTTCGACCGCGACGAACAGGCCGTCGTTGAGCTCGAAGCTCCCGGGGCAGATCCGCCGGAGGATCATGTTCTCCTCGATGCACTCGACCGCCGACTCGCGGTCGGCGACCGCGTAACGGCCGCCGCTGTGGAGCATCCCGTGGTGCCGGCCCGTGGTGCCGGAGGTCAGCTCGCCGCGCTCCACGAGCGTGACGCGCAGACCGCGCAGGGAGAGGTCGTGGGCGAGCGCGCCCCCGGTGCCACCGCCGCCAACGATGAGAATGTGCCCGTCATGCCGGTCGGCTGTCATTTGACGTCCTCTGTTCGTCCACACAGGAACGTACGGGGCCGTCGCGGCGCTGCCATCCGGTGCCGGTACGCAAACGCGCGGGTACTTTCCCGCGCCCTCGGCCCGGCGCTACTTACCGGTGGTGCGGTGCCCTGACGGGTGCGAGTGCCCGCGACGCGCGGACCCCGGTCCGCCGCGTGGGCCGCCACGGCCCGCGGACGCCGTGCGGCGGATCAGGCGGCGCAACGCCTCGTCCTGCTCGCCGGGCTCGCTGCGCTCTCGCAGCACCTTCGGGTGCACGGTGCGGAACACCGCGCCGTGGTCGGCGTCGGCCACGGCGATCTCGACCTTCACCAGGCTCGGAGCGTGGACGACGATGCCCTCCAACGCCTCGGGTTCCCCGACGAGCGTGACGAGCTGGCCTTCGTGAAAGGACCGCATCCCCTCGAGCCTACCCGCCGGCGTCACGTGGCGCGAAGTGCCCCCGGGTCGCCTCGCGTTCTCCTCGCGGTTGCGTTAGCTTCGAGGCGATGGCTATCGACCACCCCGTGTGGCAGCGGCCGCCCGTCGAGGACGGACGCGACACCGAGGCACGGGCGCTCACCAAGCGCGGCTACGACAAGGAGCTCGCGCGCCTGCAGGTGGAGCTCGTTCGCCTGCAGGACTGGATCATCCACAAGGGCCTGAGGGTCGTGGTGGTCTTCGAGGGCCGTGACACGGCCGGCAAGGGCGGGACGATCAAGCGGATCGCGGAGAAGACCAACCCGCGCGTCGTGCGGACGGTCGCGCTCACGACCCCCACCGAACGCGAGCGCACGCAGTGGTACTTCCAGCGGTACGTGGCCCATCTCCCCGCCGCCGGAGAGATGGTCCTGTTCGACCGCAGCTGGTACAACCGCGCCGGCGTCGAGCACGTCATGGGCTTCTGCACCCAGGAGGAGTACGAGGAGTTCATGCGGACGTGCCCGCAGTTCGAGCGCGACCTCCTGCGGTCCGGGATCATCCTCATCAAGTACTGGCTCTCGGTCAGCGATCAAGAGCAGGAACGCCGCTTCAAGGCCCGCCTCCACGACCCTGCCAAGCAGTGGAAGCTGAGCGGCATGGACCTCGAGGCCCGCAAGCGCTGGGTCGACTTCGCCGAGGCGAAGGACGAGATGTTCGCCTACACCGACACGCGCGAGTCGCCGTGGTACGTCGTCGAGGCCGACGACAAGCGGACCATGCGGCTGAACCTGATCAGCCACCTCCTCAGCCTGATCCCGTACGAGGAGATCCCACGCAAGAAGGTCAAGCTCCCGCCGAGGCAGAACCGCGCCTACGTGCGGCCCCCGCAGCGCGACCAGAACTACGTCCCGGTCCGCTACATCGTCAGCTGATCGTCGGCGCCGACAGAAGCACGAATCGACGAGGTGTGAGATGGGTGAGAGCAGGCGAACCACGATCGAAGAGGCGCGCCGGGTTGGAGACGAGATCGGGGTGGACTGGAACCACTTCGACCTCGAGCAGTTTCGCGCCGGCATGGATGTGGAGTACGAGCACGGCTCGCACGACGCCCAGACCGATGTGACCGGCGATGATCCGATCGTGACGGGCAAGATCGCGCTGGCGCACATGAAGGAGTTCCCTGATTACTACGAGCGCCTCGAGCGCATGGAGCGCGAGGCCGAGCGCGAGTGGGAGCAACGCCGCGGTTCGTGACGTCTCTGTCAGGAAGGGTTCGAACCTCTCCGGTCCCGTGCGACGATGTCCGGGTGGCCTTCGTCCCTGACGACTTCCAACCGCCACGCGGACTCGAGACGGATCGGTTCCTGCTCGAACCGCTCGGCTCGGAGCACAACGAGGCCGATCACGAGGCGTGGTCGTCCTCGATCGAGCACATCCGGGCGACGCCGGGATTCCGAGATGGTCGCTGGCCGCGCGAGATGACCCTGGACGAGAACCGCGCCGACCTCGAGCGCCACGCACGCGACTTCGCGGCACGTTCGGGCTTCACCTACACGGTCCTCGACCCGGCCGACCGCGACGTGATCGGCTGCCTCTACATCTATCCCGACCGCGAGGGCGCACACGACGCGGTCGTCACCTCGTGGGTGCGTGCCACTCACGCCGACTCCGACGCCGCGCTTCGCGAGCTCGTTTCGGGCTGGCTCGCTGACGCATGGCCATTCGAGCGGGTCTCGTACGCCGGGCCGGCGTAGCGCGAACGACGGGCGACATCCGGCCGGTTGCCGCCCGTCGCGTGCGATCACCCGATCACTGGGACAGCAGTCACTCACCTGCGCGAAGTCGCCGTGCGATGCTTGGCGCCGCGATTCGCACTCCAGTTCGGAGGTTGACATGAGCTCCGCGCCATTCGACCCGACCGCTTACAAGCGCACGACGACCGACCAGTGGCAGATCGCAGCCGAGCCCTGGCACCGCTGGGCCCCGACACTCGAAGCCTGGCTGGGAGGGGCGACCGAGACGATGCTCGACATGGCCGGCGTCGCCCTGACGGCGCGGGTGCTCGACGTCGCAGCCGGCGCCGGCGGCCAGACGCTCGCGGCGGCGAGGCGCGTCGGGCCCGACGGTCACGTGCTGGCCACCGACATCTCCAGCAACATCCTCGCGTTCGCCGAGCGCAGCGCACGCGCAGCCGGGCTGGACAACGTCGAGACCCGAGTGCTCGATGGCGAGGAGCTGGACGTGCCGCCGGGCACGTTCGACGCGGTCATCTCGCGCGTCGGCTTCATCTACTTCCCCGACCAGCACGCCGCGTTCGTCGGTATGCGGCGCGCGCTCAGGCCGGGCGGCCGCTTGGCCGGGATCGTCTACTCGACACCGGAAGCCAACGCCTTCTTCTCGATCCCGGTGTCGGTCATCCGCCGCCGGGCGCAGCTGCCGGCGCCGGCGCAAGGCCAGCCGGGTCCGTTCAGTCTCGGCGCCCCCGGTGTGATCGAGACGGCGTTTGAGCGGCGGGCTTCACCGACGTCGAGGCGCGGCGAGTCGCCGCTCCTCTACGGCTGCCGTCCACCGCCGAGTTCGTCCGCTTCGCGCGCGAGTCCTTCGGGGCCCTGCACCAGATGCTTGCGGGGCTGAGCGAAGCCGAGCAGGAAGCGGCGTGGGACGAGATCCAGCGCGAGCTCTCACGGTACGAGACGCCGGCCGGCTTCGAGGGGCCCTGCGAGCTGATCGTGGCCGCAGGTACCGCTCCCATATAGTCAAGACTCGTCTCCGAATACCTCCACCTCTTGCGCCTCAGTCAGCCCGAAGACCTCCGCAAACGCACCGGTGATCACGCTCACGATGTGAGGTAGCGACTCTTCAGAGAACTCGAAGATGCGCGCGAAGTTGGCGTCCGGCTCCTTGCGGAAGCCCAGGCGATCGACGGCTGCCAGCTGGTCGCGCGTCAGCGGGCGGGGTGGCGTCTCGTTCCTTCCCGGGTCTGAGACTTCGACCCGGAAGCCCCCGTCAGGACTTCCGATCCACTGGATGTAGTCGCCCGGTTGCGCCCGGGACTCGATGATCCGGAAGGCACCGGGCCTGTCTGTCGTGAAGATCTCGTGCACCGCTTCGGCCACGAGTTCTTGCAGTGCGTTCGCGGCCGCCCCGGCGTGGTCCGGATCCTCGCGCTCGGCGATGAGGGCTTGTAATGCGGCCACGGCCCGGTCGCCGTCTTTGACCAAGCTGAAGGACTCGTTCAATCCCCAGGTCCCGTCGTCGCGCTGGTACTCGACGCGCAGGACGTGCGTCCCCAACGCCACCCGAACCCCTTCGAGCCCGGGGCGGTAGAAGAGTCGGTCCGTCCTCGCGCTCTTCTCGAACCCGCGAGTCTCCAGTTCGTGCAAGAGCCGCGTTCGACCCTGCTCAGACGGTGTCACGCGGCGCGCGCGTGGCTCCTCGGCCGCCTGCGTGACCTCGACGGGCGCGCCGCCCGGCTCGCGGGGCGAGGCCTCCGCGACCAGCGTCTCAAGAGCATCGATGAGCTGCCGGACCTGCGGATTCCACGCGCTCTCGCTCAGCTCGACCGCGTGCCGCCGCGCGAGCGCCTGAAGGTCCGCAGGCAGATCCGCGGCGGACGGCATCCGCGCACCCTCCACGAGGACGGGAATGACCCTGACCTTTCGCTTGAGGGCGTTGCCGATCTCGAGCCTTACCCAGTCGTCCGGAGAATCCAGTCGCCGCAGACCCTCCGCGTCCGCCGAGAGCCAGTCGCGCCCGATCACCGCGATGAGGGCGTCGCAACGAGCGACAGCGTCCTCGATCACCTCGCCGAAGTCGGCGCCGGGCTCCATGCTGTCCAGATCCTTGAACACGCTGGCCTCGCCGAACCGATCGACGAGCCGGTCGTAGAGCCGTCCGGCGTGGCCAGGAGCGTCGGTTCGGCGATAGCTCAGGAAGATCGACGGCATCGGCGGCCTCGTAACGTCGGCACGCAGGACTGCGAGCGACGCTAGCCACTGGGACCCGCCGGCGCAAGGACCGCCGTGACGCTCAGCCTGGGTCACCTCGGGAGCGTTCTCTGCATGCCGGGAGCGGACGAGTAGCGTCTGAGCGCATGGCGCAGATGCGAGCAGTGGTCGCGGAGCGGCCGGACGGGCCCGACGGGCTTGTCGTACTCGAGGTGCCGCGCCCCGAGCCCCGTCCGGGCTGGGCGCTGGTCAGGGTCGAGGCGTTCGGACTCAACCGGTCGGAGTACAAGACGCTCAAGGGCTACGCCGGCGACGCCGTGACGTTCCCGCGGATCCTCGGGATCGAGCTGGTCGGCGTGGTGGAGGCGGTCCATGGCAATGCGCCCGCCGTGTCGCCGGGGGAGACCGTCGCGGCGCTGATGGGGGACATGGGCCGCGCGTTCGACGGCGGCTACGCCGAGTACGCGCTCGTCCCCGAGCACCAGCTGATCGCGCTCGACACCACGCTGCCGTGGGAAGTGCTCGGCGCGCTGCCCGAGACGTTCGTGACCGCCGCCGGCTCGCTCGAGCACCTCGAGCTGGACGAGGGGAAGACACTGCTGCTGCGCGGCGCGACGTCGTCGGTCGGTCTGGCCTGCCTCGAGCTCGCCCGCGCCGCCGGCGTGCGCGTGATCGCGACGACGCGCAGCGAGGCGAAGGGCCGGCGGCTGACCGAGCTCGGCGCCGCGGGCATCGTGCTCGAGGGCGACGGCTTCGTCGAACGCGCTCGCGACGCGCTGCCCGAGGGCGGCGCCGACGGCGCCGTCGATCTCATCGGCGGCCCTGCGGTGCTCGAGACGCTGCGGTTGCTGCGCCCGGGCGCGACGGCCTGCAACTCCGGCTCGCTCTCGGACACCTGGGTGATCTCGGACTTCGAGCCGATCGCGATGATCCCGTCAGGGCGCAAGCTGACGGCGTTCCACTCCAACGACGTGCACGACGCGCACGTCGCGGGACCGCTGCTGCGCGCCGTCGTCGAGCAGGTCGAGCGCGGCGAGGTGGCGCCGAACATCGACGCGGTCTACACGCTCGAGCAGACGATCGAAGCGCACCGCCGGATGGCGGCGAACGAGGCGACAGGCAAGCTCGTCGTCCTGCCGCACGCCGCAACCGCCTGAGCGGCGTGAGCCGAGCTGGCCCGCCCGCAAGCCGAACCCTCACGGGCACAGGCGATCGACGTCGCCGACGCTGATCGCTCCTGCCGCGGGCGCGGCGCGGACCGCTCCGCGCTCACGTGCGCGGCTACGCCTGCTCCAGCCAGCGCGCGAGTGCCTTGCGACCGGTCAGCGTGAGCTCGCCGTCGGCCGTGACCCAGTCGGACACGCGAAGCGCTCGGAGCAGCCCGAGGGGATCGCTCGGGCCCGGCCCGTCGTGAACCGTCACCGTGCCCGACTCGATCCTCCAGCGCCCGGACTCCAGCGCCGCCAGCGCGACGCCTTGGTCCGCGGTGGGCATCGCGAGCGGATGCGGTCCGGCGTGGTGCACGGGCGCGTCTTCTGACGGCATGGGGGCGTCGCCGGTCTGCGTCAGCGACCGCGCCAGATCCTCGATCCAGCGGCGCGCGCGCTCGGCTTCCTCGTTCGCCGCCCGAGCGATGTCGTCCAGGTCGATCGTCGAGAGCCGCTCGACCGCGCGGTTCACTTCGTCGGCGAGCGCTCGCGCTACTTCCTCGAAGCTGCGGCCATCCGGCTCGTCATCGGACACAGCGACATTCTCGCACCCTCACCCGCGCTCCATTACGTCGACGATACGGCAGGGATCAGCGCGGGGTCCAAGCCGACCGTTTCGGGGCGCAGGTCCCCGTCGCTGCACTCCTCGTGCTGGCCGAGGTTCAGCTCAGTCGCAAGACGATCTCCTTGACCGGCTCGCCTGCTTCCTGTGCCTCACCGACGACGACGAAGCCGCACTTGGCAAGCACCCGCATGCTGGCGACGTTGTGCTCGACAACACGCGCATAGAGTGGCCGCTCGGGGAACTCGGCGACGAACTCGGTCAAGGCCCGCGATGCGTGACCCTGACCCCAGTGCTCGCGGCCGATCCAGTAGCCGACGTGTCGTTTGCCTTCGATGTCGAAGCTGCCGATGTTGCCGACGATCTGGCCATCGGGGAGGACGATCGCGCGGGCGACGCACGAGCTGTCGGCGAGGATCCTGGCCCAGTGCTCGTTGTGCGCCACCCGGTCACGAGACGGGAACGCCGCCATCGCGGCTGCTGCCGGATCGGCCTGCTGCTCGAAGAAGGCCGCGATGTCGTCGGGCTCGACGCGGCGAAGCACTCGTGTGCGGGATCTGGACGTGCTCACGTCCCGAACGCTACATCCCCCGATAGCCGGCACAGCCCGCTTCTGAGGCAACGCAGGAGCCCGCGCGGGCCAACTCGTCCGGTGCGAGAGACGTTCAGAGGGCGGTGCCCCACGCCCGCATCGTGTGCTGAAGCGAGCGCGCGGCATGGCTTCCTCACCCGGAACCGAGGTGCTGGTCCTCGCGTGCCCGGGCCGCTTCGGCGGCGTATTCGGCGGGTGAGCGTCCGACGACGAGCCGGAAGTCGCGGATGAAGTGGGCGTGGTCGTAGTAGCCGAGGTCGAGTGCGAGCTCGGTCCATGGAGGGGGACTCGTTGCGGTGAGCTGTTCGGCTGCCTGGTGGATCCGGAGGCGCTTGAGGACCCACTTGGGCCCGACACCCACGTAGCGCCGGAAGAGGCGCTGCAGGGTGCGCGGCGCGACGTGGTGCATGGCGGCGAGGTGCTCGACGCGAGTGTTGGGACCGACGTGACGCATGCTTTGGATGACCTCGGTGACGAGCGCTGCGTACGGGTCGTCGACCTGGGCGCGCGGTGCTAGGCGTGCTTCGATCTTGGCGACAACCGCGTACAGCGCGCCGGGGGCGGCGTCGAATTCGCGGTGGTTCAGGTCGTGCCCGAAGGCGGCTTTGAGCGAGACGCGGCCATCGGTGATCTTGGAGGCCTCGATGCCCGTCAAGGCGGTGAAGGCGCCGGGCTTGAACTTCGTGCCTACTGCCCAGCCCTCGCCCTGTAGCAGGCGGACGTCGCGCGTGGTTGGGACGCCCCACACCCACGAGCCGTGGGGTTCGATGACGAGGTTCACGGAGGGATGTGGGAGGACCTCCTGCTGGAAGGGCTCACGGCCGCGGAGGTCCCAGCGGACGATCCAGTGTCGGTCGACGACGCGCTCAAGCTGCGGCGACGGGGGGAGACTTTCGAGATGAAATGAGTGACCCTGTTCCCATGGCCGCACGAGACCGTGGTTGCCGGTTGGGGAGGTCCTGGGCATGGGCGGATTTTTCCAAGACGCGGCCGGCGGCCCCGCTTAGGGTGCGGCCAATGACTTCGATGACGCTCGAGGCAGGCCCGAACGGGCTCGAGGTCCTCGCCTTCGGGTCGCACTCTCCCGGCGACGGCGAGTTGGTCGCCGACTGGTGGACTACGTGACGAAGCCGCCCAGCGCCCCGGAGCCGGTGCTCCGATTTGCTACGGCAGCCAATTTCGAGGCGTGGCTCGACGCCAACCACGGCCACCACCCTGGCATCTGGCTCGAGATCGCCAAGAAGGGCTCGCGCGATCGCTCCGTCACCTACGCCGAGGCGATCGAGATAGCGCTCTGTTTTGGGTGGATCGACGGGCAGAAGCGGCGCGGCGACGACGAGCACTGGCTGCAGCGCTTCACGCCGCGCTCAACCCGCAGCCGGTGGTCGAGGATCAACCGCGACAAGGCTGAGCAGCTCATCGCTGCCGGCCGGATGCGTCCCGCCGGGCTCGCTGAGATCGACCGCGCACGCGCCGACGGCCGCTGGGCTGCCGCCTACGAGGGGCAACGGGGTGCCACGATCCCAGATGACCTCGCGCACGAGCTCGACCGTGACCCGAAGGCTGCCGCCGCGTTTGCCGAACTCGACGCGCAGAACCGCTACTCGATCGTCTGGCGGATCAACGACGCCAAGCGACCCGAGACCCGCGCCAGACGAGTCGCCAAGTACCTCGACATGCTGCGCCGCGGCGAGCGCATCCACGGATGACGTTCGCCCTCGACCGGCGGTCCAGATGAGGACGTGACAGCAGCAACGGGCGACAGCAGCTGCGTCATCAGCTACCAGCGAAGTTGAGCCCGGCGGGCGCAGCAGCGAATCGTTGAATCAGAGCCCGGAATGACCACGCCGGCGGATGCCGATGGATGCTGACCCGGGCTCGGCATTCCGATTCGCGACTCTCTCGGTAGCCCGTAGCTCAGCCGACCGATGCTGTGCCGCCCTCCAGACCACCAACCACAGAGCGTGCGGTTGGTGAACGGGTGCGTGTGGAAGTCGGGCCGCGGCATGGCCTCCCGGAGCGCTCAACGGCGAGCCTGCGAGCCGTGCTCCGGGAGGCCATGAGCGCGGACCGGCAACGACCGGGCAACGAGCAAAGACCTCAGCCGGACTGCGGAACGGCGGCGGCGCCAGAGATGCGCCGGCGGGTGCTGACCTCGGCCGCCCAGTAGGACCCGAGGACGACCACCAGCGCGAGCCCCTGGGCGGCGAACGTCTGGACGTTCGGGAAGACGGCGAACCAGGTGCCCACCCAGGCCGGGAGGTGCAGCCACGCGATCGGGGTCGTGGCGATCCAGCCCGCGAGCTGCATCTCGTTGACCTCCTCGCCGACCATCACGAGGAGCACGAACACCAGGAGCACCCCCGTGATGATCAGCAGCCGGCGGTACGGCAGGCGCTGGTGGAGCACGAAGGTGAACGCGCCGACGGCGGCGGTGAAGAGGAGCCCGAGCACGACGCCCTCGAGCACGACGCTGGTGCCCGCCGTGACACGTAGGTTCTGGAGGAACACGACGATCTCGAACCCCTCGCGATAGACCGAGGTGAAGCCGAGCAGGCCGAGCCCGAACAGCATCCGCCGCATCCGCCATCTCGTCGCCCTCGGCGAGCAGGTTGCGCCGGCGCCGGTGGTGGTGGGAGATCCAGCCGGTCCAGTAGACCTTGTGGAAGAACCAGTTCATCACCACCAGCAGCACGAGGATCGCGGGGATGCCGGTGGCCGCCTGGACGTCGAGCCCGCCGTCGCCGAACAGCCCGATGAACCAGACCGCGATGAACCAGTGCCGACCGAGGCGAGCAGCGCGATCCCGCCGCCGATCGCGACCGGCCGGCGGTAGACGCGGTTGCCGCCGAGGAAGCTCGCGGTGACCGCGGCGAGCACCAGGATCGTCTCCAGCCCCTCGCGGAACACCAGCACGGCGCTGTCGACCACCGCGGTCGTGGGGCTCAGCTGCGCACTTGCGGTCGCTGGGGTCGGCGGGGCCGCCGTGAGCGTGCCACCCGAGCACGACCGCGACGACCGCCACGGCGAGCACGACGCTGACCCAGACGTAGAAGCTGATGCGCTGACCCTGTTTCACGACGGCGCCGAACGCTACGCCGTGTTAGGGCGCCCTAACTGAGAGTTCGCTGAGAGTCGTCCCCGCGCGCCTCTCGTCGCCGCCGCGATGAGTTCTGCGGCGCGGACGCGTCCCTAGGCAATGAGCAACAATCTGCGACCGCCTGTTGAGGAGGCGCGATGAGCAAGCTCAGGTGTCATATCTCGATCTCGCTGGACGGCTTCGTCGCCGGCCCGAACCAGAGCGAGGAGAACCCGCTCGGCGAGGGCGGCGAGCGGCTCCACGATTGGGTCGTCTCGCTGGCCGCGTGGCGCGAACGCCATGGCATGGAGGGCGGCGCGGTGAACGAGAGCTCGCGGGTCCTCGAGGAAGCGGCCGAGAACATCGGTGCCGGCGTGATGGGCCGCAACATGTTCGGCCCGATCGGCGGTGGCGACTGGGGCGACGAGCAGTGGACCGGCTGGTGGGGCGACGACCCTCCCTACCACTACCCCGTGTTCGTTCTCACCCATTACCCGCGCGATCCGGTGGTGATGGAGGGAGGGACCACGTTCCACTTCGTCACCGACGGAATCGAGTCCGCGCTCGAGCAAGCGCGGGACGCGGCCGGCGGCAAGGACGTCATGCTCTGGGGCGGCGGCCAGGCCGTGCAGCAGTACCTCGCCGCGGGACTGCTGGACGAGCTCGAGCTCCACGTCGTGCCGCAGCTGCTCGGCGACGGCGCTCGCGTCTTCGACAACCTGCGGGATGCGGGCGTGCAGCTCGAGCAGGTCCGGGCCATCGAGGCGCCCGGCGTCACCCACCTCAAGTACAGGACCGTGAAATGAGGGGTCGCCGAGCGGCCGTGAATCGAGCGCGGCGAGTGAGGCTCGGGTTTCGACAGCGGATCGACGGCTCCGACCGTCGGATAACGCATAGGGTGATGCCATAGCCGGTCTGGGTGGCCTGGGAATCGGCCTGGTGCCATCGCCGGAGAAACGGGGTCCGAGCACGCATGAGTCTGGACCAGAAGAGAGCGCGCGTCTTTGGCGTGCTCTACCTCATCACGTTCGCCACGTCGATCCCCGCGCTGGCGCTTTACCAGCCTGTCCTCGACGATCCCGTCGGCTACATCGCAGGCGCCGGGCATGACACGCAGATCTTGTTCGCCGCCCTGCTGGAGCTGCTGCTGATCATCGCGAACATCGGCACCGCGGTCGTGATCTTCCCGATCATCCGGCGAAAGAACGAGGAGCTGGCGCTCGGCTACGTCACCGCGCGGGTGATCGAATGCACGTTCATCCTCGTCGGCATCCTCTCCGTGCTCGGCATCATCACGCTGCGGAACCAGGTCGCGGGTGCGGCCGAGGGCACGGTCGCCTACACCCTCGCGGCGATCAAGGACTGGACGTTCCTCCTCGGCCCCGGCTGGGTCGTCGGTTGGGGGAACGGGCTGATCCTCGGCTACCTGATGTACCGCTCACAGCTGGTCCCGCGAGGGGCGTGCTGGCTGGGACTCATCGGCGGGCCGCTGCTCATTGCGACCGGCACCGCCATCCTCTTCACCGGCAACGACCCGAGCGACGCGCTGCGTTCACTGCAAGGCATCGCGACCATCCCGGAGTTCCTGTGGGAGCTCTTCCTCGGCGTCTACTGCACCTTCAAGGGCTTCAGGCCGTCGTCGCCGATCCTCCGGGCCGACACGCGCGAAGACCGCCCAGGGGCAGCGCCCGCCGCCGCACCGGCCTAGAGACCGGCGAAGGCTGCCGCTCCGGACGACGACGAGCAGCGGCGCTTGACCGGGCGGGTGCCCGCAGCATAAGGGGCGGCACCTGCTCTCGGGACGGGCTCACGCGACGGTGTGCGGCACCGGTTCCTTTCCGTACGGAGCATCTGCTTGGCGTCGTGGTCAACTGGCCCTCGGTGGGCCTGACCGATGATTTTTGCGCGCCGTGCTGGTCTGTACGCCGAATACCGACTCACGGGAGGCTGACGCCATGCGGAAACTGACCTTCGGCATGAACCTGAGCCTGGACGGCTACATCGCCGCGCCCGGCGACGACCTCGGCTGGAGCGTGCCGAGCGACGAGCTGTTCCAGTGGTGGTCCGACCGGGTGGGGGCGACAGGCCTGGCGCTGTACGGGCGCAAGCTGTGGGAGACGATGAGCTCCCACTGGCCGACCGCCGACCAGCAGCCGGGCGCCACACCGGCGGAGATCGAGTTCGCCCGCCGCTGGCGGGACATGCCGAAGGTGGTGTTCTCCTCGACGACCAGCACGGTCGACTGGAACACCCGTCTGGTCACCGGCGACGCGGTCACCGAGATCACCAGGCTCAAGGCCGACGACGGCGGCCCCATGGACATCGGCGGTGCCACACTCGCCGCGGCGGCCATGCGGGCCGGGCTGATCGACGAGTACGCGATCGTCACCCATCCGGTCCTGGTGGGCGGCGGCACGCCGTTCTTCACGGCCCTGGACAACTGGGTGAACCTGAGCCTGGTGGAGACCCGGACGTTTCCCGACGGCGTGGTGCTGACCAGGTACGAGACCAGGCGCTGAGTGCCCGACGTCGGATCAGCGCGGGCTTCGGGCCACCCAAGGATCTCGTGGCGCTGTGTTCCGAGGCGATCGTGACGTCCCTGCCGGATCCTGTTCTTCACCGCAGACGATCCGTCCGGATAGGGATCCGCTTACGGCATTCCGCGCCCCGCTCTCTCATGAATGCGGGCGTCCTACTGTCGCCTTGAGGCACACGGAGCAGCGCCGTCGCGCCCTCAGGTCGCTTCTGCCAGGCGTGAGCACTACTCGCCATGAAGCCGGGGCGCATATGCGGCGCAGTAGAGGGCGATCATCGTTCGCATGGCCGTGATGTCGTCGCGACCGTCGTACCGGCGGCCATTGAGCAGAAGGACGGCGACCCGCGAGCCGTCGGCGTTGACGAAGGCATCGGTCTTGGAGGCGTCGCCGGCACCACCCCAGCCGTACGCTCTGCCGGCACAGCCGCTGTTGCCGCCGCCGTGCAAGATGTCGTGGCGCATGGTCTGTAGCCACTGGCCTTCCACGAGCTTCCGCGCATGAGCGCGACGAGGAATGCCGCCGTCTCCGGTGCGTTGGAGACGATGCCCGCGGCGGCGCCAACGCCCCAGTGCCAGTCGGTCGCGTCAGTCGTCGTGCCGCCAGGCGCCGATCAGGTAGCCGCGGCTGTGCGGGCCGCTGATCGGTCCCTGGGGGTCGTAGGCGGTCTGCCGCAGGCCCAGCGGCTTGAAGATGCGCTGGCGGTAGAGGTCGGGCAGCGGCTTGCCGCCCGCGCGCGCGGCGATCAGGCCGAGCAGTTCGTACCCGATGCCGGAGTAGTGGTACTGCGTGCCCGGCGTAAACAGCAGCGGCTGCCAGGCCGCGAGCCTGATCAACCACAGCGGCGACACCTCCGACGCAGGGTTCGCGTCGATGCGCCTCGCGATCGCCGTGAGGTGCGCTCGCAGTTTGCGAGCGTGGACGCGGCCCAGATAGCGCGCCCAGCCGTGGCGCATGATGTCCGCGACGTCGATGAGCCCGCTGCGCATCATCAGCAAGTGCCGGATCGTGATCCGTTCGCCGTAGGGCAACACGCCGGGCAGCCAACGCTCGACGGTGTCGCCGACGTGGAGTCGCCGTTGGTGGGCGAGTTGGAGGATGAGCGTCGCGGTGTAGAGCTTGCTGATGCTCTGGAGGCGCATCCGCGCGCCCGACCGCATCGACACCTTGGTCGTGATGTCGGCCACGCCGGCCGAGCCGACCCACGTCCCGCGCGGACCTGAGACGAAGGCGGTGGCACCCGGCGCCAGCCGGTAGCGGCCTGCGACCAGGTCATCGAGGATCCGCTGTAACTCGGGACGCGCGGCCTGGGACTCGGGGCGGCCAGTCGGCTTTGCGCCGTCCGAGCCAAGCAACCAACCGGCGAGCACGGACACGCACACCGTCACGGCCAGCGCCCACCCCAGCAGGACGCGAAGCCGTCCCGCGCGGGCCGTGACGGTGGTTTCGTGATCGACATTCGATGCGGACGCTCGGGTAAACAGACCATGCCACTCGACATCGATTGCGCCATCTGGATCGACACGGGCGCGACCACCGGGAACTACCGTCTGCGCTGGCGCGGCTCAACGGGCGTGACTTACGAATGCAGACGACGCGCGCCGGCCCTTCCTTGGGCCAGACGTCTGGGGTCAGGGACGCGCGTCGTCTACGCAGAGAACCCCTCAGCGGTCGGGAGGTTTGACATTTGCGATACGGCGCGGTCAGCAATGTGGCCGCGGGACGTCCGCGAGCGACCGCGCGGCGCTATCGAGTCCAGGCGATGGGAGCAGCGCAGTCGGCGACCGCCCGAGTCTGGATGGAAGTCGGTAGCGGCGGGCCGCGGCCTTGCGCGAGAGCAGTGGCGAGGAGCGGCAGCGGTTGCGCTCTCGGGGGACTGGGTCGGAGACCCGACCGCCTGGGTTGACCGGCATCCGGAGTGGCCCGTAGGTTGGGCTGCACTTCGACGAGACCGGTGCGCGCCCAGCTGGCGACGGCGCCGGCGCGAGGGAGGTCTGCGATGCGTCTCGCCCCGCTGTCTTGCACGGTAGGGACCGCGCTGGTCGCAGCGCTGGCCCTGGCAGCGCTGCCGGCCGCCGCCGGAGCGCCGTCGCTCGCGCTCGGCCTACGCGCCGGGGTCATCGCGCAGGCGCCTGGATGCGTGCCGGTGCCCGGAGCCGTGTGCGGATCGGTTCGGGTGCCGCTGTTCCGCTCCGGCCGAAGGGCCCGAAGATCGACATCGCCTACGCGCTCATCCGCCACCGCGACCCGGCGCTCCTCACCCCGCGCGGCACCGTCGTCCTCAACGTCGGCGACTCGAACGCCCCGATCATCGACAGCGCCCCGATGTGGGCCGAAGTCTTCGGCGACCTGCTCAGCGACCACGACGTGCTGCTGATCGACTCGCGCGGCGGCGGACGCTCGCATCCGATCCGCTGCGGCATAACAGCGCTGCCCGCGACCCGGAAAGGCTTCGTGCGCGCGATCGAAGGTTGCGGGAAACGGCTCGGCCGGCAGGCGCGCGCGTACACCAACGCGGCCACGGCCGACGACATGGAGGCGGTGCGCAAGCACCTCGGCATTCCGAAGCTCGACCTCTACGGCGTTTCGACCGGGACCTACCTGATGACTGTGTTCGCCCAGCGCCACCCGAGATCGGTGCGCTCGATCGTGCTCTCCAGCGCCTTCCCGCTGCGCTTTGACATGTGGGGACGCGCCAACGCGCGCGCCCTCCGCGTGGCGATCCGGCGCGTCTGCGCGCGCTCGACTACCGGCAAGTGCAGCGGCGAGCGCACCCTGCGCCAGCTCGGCCGGCTCGCCCGGCGCCTCCAGGCCCACCCGATCCCTTACCCGCTGAACGGCCAGCGGCGACGTCTGGACGAGACCACCCTGGCCGGCATCGCCTACCAGGCCGGCGCCAACGGCGTCATCGGCCAGATCCCCGCGGTCGTCCGCGCCGCCCTCGGAGGCGACAACCGGCCGCTGATCTCGGCGGCCCAGATGCTGGCGCCGCTGTTCAGCGGATCCGGAGTCGGCGATGCAGCGCCCGACCGGGCGCTGGCCGCTTCGCTGATGTGCAATGACTATCCGACCCTCTGGAACCGCCACGCCCCGATCGGCGTGCGCCAGCGGCAGTTCGCCGCCCGCCGCGCCCGGCTTTCCCGAGCCGCGTTCCGGCCGTTCAGCGTGCGCGCGTGGACCAGCGCGATCATCGATCGCGGCAACGGCTGCATCCGCTGGCCCGACCGCAACGGGCCCAGACAACGCACCACCGGCCCGTTCCCCGACGTGCCCGTCCTGGTCATCTCAGGCGACCTCGACACCAACGTGCCCACCGCGGAAGGCCGCCAGGCCGCCCGCCAGTTCCCGCACGCCCGCGTCGTAGACGTACCCAACGCCTGGCACGGACCGGAACGCGAACCGACCGGCTGCGCCCTGTCCATCACGACCAACTTCATCCGCAACCAACACCTCGGCGACACAAGCTGCCTGACCAAGATCCCACCCCTCCCCGTCAGCTGACCGGCAACCCTCAGCGGGCGCGGCGCTGGGAGATCCGAGCGACCTCCGACGCTACGGACCAGACACGGACCACGTGTAAATCCCGCGTGGCGCGTTGTGGCGGTGGAAATCTCCAATGAGCCGGCCGTCTTATCCCACGGCGTGACGGCGGAGCGCGACGAGTGGGGCCAGCTCTTCGTCGCCGTTGGCGATATCCACACCGCCGAATGTTTTCCCGACAGGCTCAGGCAGAAGGAGTAGCCCTGCGTGCGGTATGCGGGGTACTCCTCCCAGGCGAACGGGAAAGCTCGGCCGCCACGTGGTGATGCGGTGACTCATGATGCTCTGGAGAGGGCGTCCCACAGCGCCTGGGTCGCGTAGATGCCCGTCACCGCGCCGAGCGCCACGGCAACCGCGAGACCGACGGGCGAGGCAAACGCAACCGCCACTGCAAGCGCGACAGCGAACGCAAGACCGGTGCCAATGAGCATCCGCACGATTGCTTTCCGTCGGCGCGGCGCAACGCGAGACGCGGCGAAGAACCGGTGAGTGTCCAGGTATAGGACGCCGCCAGCCACGCCCGCTCCAGCGACGCCCGCCATGAACACGCCCGCGAACACGTCGCCGTCGATGATCCATACGCACACACAGCTCAAGACGATGAGTGTGTTCGTGTAGGCGAACCGTAGTCGTAGAGTCCGCGCGCTCGGCCGCGTATCGCCGGGTCTGTACTGGAACTCCACGCTGTTCAGCTATCCGCAATGGGCCGGTTTCTGGCTAACGCCTTGAGGCGAGGCTGTCGGGTAAACCCGCCCGACCGCATTGGCGCGGAAACGCGAAGCCCTGGAGGGCGTTCTAACGGCTTGCGAGGAGCCTCCGAGGCAAATCAGTTGCCGCGAAACGGGCCTCCCCGCCGCGCTCCTGATTTATCCGACAGCCTCAGGCACAAGGAGCAGTCTTGCCGCTCGTCGCGCGCCGCCGCGTTCAGGCGTAAGGAGCAGCCGGTTCTCCTCGCGATTCGGCAGCGTGTGCGTCGGTAGGCCGCAGCCGTGAACGCCCTGCCGATGGGTCATCAGATCACAGGCAGAGGGGCTCAGGCGGCGGCGTGCGCGAGCGCCGACGGGCTCAGGCGGCTGACGATCGCGGGGGCCTGGTGAACGAGATCGTCGCTCTCGAGGGCCTCCACCATGAACAGGGCGAAGTCCACGCGGCGCGTGATGTTGCTCTCGAGGACGGGGTCGCCGACGTGCGGGCTCCACACCGGCAGGCCTTGGCTCTCGCCCTCCTCGAGGTCGCTCCCGCGCACGACGGTCCAGCGGGTGTCGCTCGCGAACACCCGCCGGCACGCCTCCACCTGATCGTCGAGGTCGGCGAAGCGAGCCAGGCGCGCGAGTGGTCCGAAGACCTTCACGATCGCCTTGAGCTTCCGCGAATAGACGTCCTGACCATCGCGGGTGATGTGCCAACCGCACGAGAACACCAGCCGTGCCCCGGGCTGCGCGTGGTCGAGGACCGCCTGGGCCGTTCCCGACGCGTAGCCGTGTACTCCCCGCGGGACGAGCACGACGAGCACCCCGTCGCAGCCCGCGACCGCCCGCTCGATGACCTCGCGGTCGTCGGTTGCGCCGGGCACGATCGTGATCCGCCCCTCGAACTGGGCGAGCTTGCCGACGCTCTGCTCGCGGCACACGGCAACCACCTCGTGCTCTCGGTCCAGCGCGTGCTGGACCAGGTACGTCCCAAGCTTCCCGGACGCACCGACGATGCAGATCCTCATGCCACGCTTCCCTCCTGGATTCTTCGCTGGCCGCCTCAACCGAATGAGGCTAGACGAGCTGCCCTCGAACAACTCGGGGGGCACCGCATCTCGTCGCCCCGCCGCGCGGCCATTCCCGACGATCGGCGCGAGTCAGTACAAGCCCCCGGCGCTCGCTACCGCTTCCGAGGCAGATCCGACAGTGATCCTGGCGCCGAGGCGGCGGCTGCTGTCGCGCAACGCCGCAGCCGACGGAGCTTCGCGTCGTCGGCTGGGCGGGATCGAGGGTGAGCCCGGCGGGCGGAGCAGCGAATTGTTGAGTCAGAGCCCGGAACGGACACGCCGGCGGAGACGATGGACGCCGACCCGGGCTCGGTACTCCGATTCGCGCCGTTCTCGGTAGCCCGTACCCACGCACACCGATGCTGTGCCGCCCTCCAGACCACCACCCGAGGTGCGGCGGCCGGGGCACGGGTGCGTGTGGGAGACGGGCCGCGGCGTTGCCTCCCGAGCGCTCAACGGCGAGCCTGCGAGCTGTGCTCCGGGAGGGCATGACGCGGCCCGGCAAACACAAACGCCGGTGCAGAGCCGCGGAGAGTAGGCTCGCGGCCATGAATGCGATCGTCGTCGGGACCGACGGGTCGTCCGGCTCCGAAGCCGCCGTGCGGCGGGTGATCGAGCTCGCCGGCGGCAGCGGCGCCACGATCCACCTCGTCTGCGCCTACCCCGGGCGCTCCACGCTCGAGCGCCTCGGGCTGACCGCGAAGACCGACGCGATCGACATGCGCGGCGTGGCGATGGACGTGCTGGCGCGCGACGAGCGCCGCTTCGAGGAGGCCGGCTTCAACGTCGAGGCGCATGCGCGCGAGGGCGACCCGGCGCAGACGCTGATCGACATCGCCGGCGAGAAGAGCGCCGACCTGATCGCGGTCGGGACGCACGGCACCTCGGGCATCAAGCGGTTCGCGCTCGGAAGCGTCGCGGGCAAGCTCGCGCACAGCGCGAACACCAGCCTGCTGATCGTGCGCGACGACTGAGCGCGGTGGACGCCGCGCGCCGGGCCATCGCCGCCGAGCTGCTCGCGGCTTCGCGCGCGCACGACGCCCAGCAGGAGGACCGGCTTGCGCGCTACCGCAACCTCGAGCCCGAGTCGGCCGAGATGCTGGCCGTGCTCGTCCGTGCCACGAACCCGGACACGGTCCTCGAGCTCGGCACGTCGAACGGCTACTCGACGCTGTGGCTGGCCGACGCCGCCGCGGCGGTCGGCGCCACGCTGACCACCGTCGAGATCGACCCGCAGCGCAGCGCGCAGGCGCGCGCCCAGCTCGCCCGCGCCGGGCTCGACGCCGACCTGCGAGTCGCCGACGCCGGTGCAGTCCTGCGCGAGTCCCAAGACGGCACGTGGGGCTACGTCTTCCTCGACGCCGAGCGGCCCGCCTACGCCGGCTACTGGCCGGACCTGCTGCGCACGCTCACGCCCGGCGGGCTGCTGGCGATCGACAACGTGCTCTCGCACGCCGAGCAGGTCGCGGAGGTCACGGCGCTGATCGAGGCCGAGCCGAGCGTGACGACCGCGCTCGTCCCGATCGGCGCCGGGGTGCGGCTGGTCGTGCGGGAGAACGGCTAGCGGCGGGCGTAGAACGTCCAAGCGGGGAAGCGCCGGACGAGCGCCTCGTGGTGCACGGGGAGGATCCGCCCGGTCTCGGCGCCCACGCCCGCCACGTTGTTGCGCGCGGGCGTCTCGCGTGCGCTGTGCGAGGTGAACTCGACGATGACCAGGTTCTCGTACAGCACCTCCATCCCGCGCACGAGGTACGAGTGCAGCTTGACCCGCTCGACGAGCTTGGCCGGCCGCGGATCGCGCGAGAACGCCGCGCGCTGAACGATCGTCCCGGCGTCGGGGAGGTCGTATATCGCGGTGGTGTTCGCGATCGTCACGTGTGCCCCCGAGTCCTGCGCGCCGGGGGACTCGTAGAAGGGAAACTCGGCCGACCGCGCGTCGAGGTGCCACTTCGGGTCCTGCGGCGTCCCCCAGCGGAGCCGCTCCGGCTGACCCGCGATCGGCGCGCTCGGACTGGTCTCGTAGCCGATCGGCTGGTCCTTGTCGTCGTACATCACGGCCTCGCGGCACGCGAACTGCAGCCAGCCGGTCTCCTGTGCGTCGGCGCCCTCGTAGACCAGCGCGGTCCAGCCCGACGGCGTCAGGATGTCGCCGGCGTCCTTGTACGTCGTGACCTTGCCCGCGCCGATGCTCACGGCCGGCCCGGCGGCGCCGCGCTCGTTCATGGCCGGCTGGCTGAACGGCCGCGCCGCGGCGCCGGTCTTGCTCTCGAGCGGCAGGAACGCGAGCGCCCGCATCACCACGCTCTCAGGCGGCAGCATCTGGGCCGCGTACATCGCCACGTTCTGCAGCCCGGCGGCGCCGTGGACCTGCTGTACCTGCCGCGCCCGCGCCAGCACGTCCGCCTCGTTGTAGGCGTTGAGCAGGATGGCGATCTGGGTCCAGCTGCGGTCCTTGATCGCCTGCGGCAGGGTGCTGTCGAGCTTGTGGCGCAGCACGTCCTCCAGCAGCGGGAGCATCACGTCGGGATGCTTGCCGCCCGGCCCGCCGGGCCGCACGTACTCGGTGACCTTCAGCGCCTGCCACAGGCTCAGCGACATCGCGCGTTGGCGGCGGTCGGCGGCGTCGTCGTAGTGCCACAGCGTCCCGACGACGCCGGCCCAGTCCTCGGCCTGCAGGTAACTGAGCAGCTGCTTGTCGTCGGCCGTGTGGTCGGCGACCTTCGGCGGCGCGGGCATCGGCCAGCGCTGGAGCAATCGCCCGACGGCGGCGTTCCCGGCCGTCCGCTGCAGCGACATCACCGTCGCGGCGGCGCCCGCCGGGACCTTCGCCACGTCGCGCGACTCGCGCGCTTCGTCGGGCCGGGTGGCGGGCTCGCGGCGTCGCACGCCGCCGAGTCTCTCAGCGCGACGTGATCTCGGCCAGTGTTTCTTCGAGCGCGGCCATAAGATCAGGGACCGCTTCGGGGGCCTTCTCCGGCTCGGGGGCCTCGATCGTCTTGCCCTTGCCCTTCTCGCGGATGATCTTCTTCAGCCGCTTCTCGTAGCTGTCCTCGTAGCGCGACGGATCCCAGTCGCTCGCCAGCGCCTCGATCAGCGACACCGCCCGGTCGACCTCCTTCTTCGCCGGCTTGTCGCGCTTGGCCGGCGTCGGGATGCCCTTGGTCGGCCGCACCTCGTCGTGCCAGCGCAGCGTGGTCAGCACGAGCCGGTCGCGGCGCGCGCGGATCACCGCGAGGTGCTCCTTGGTGCGCAGGACGAAGCGGCCGAGCGCGGCGCGCTCGGTGCGGGACATCACCTCGAGCAGGAGCCGGTACGCGCGCACGGTGCCGTCGGCGTCGCCGGCGGGGAGGAGCACGTACGGATGGTCGAGGTAGATCGGGTCGACGGCATCGACGTCCACGAACGCCTCGATGCCGATCGTCCGCGTCTTGCGCGGCGCGGCGGTGGCGAGCTCGGCGTCGGTCAGCACCACGAGCTCCCCGTCGTCGGTCTCGTAGCCGCTGGCGATCTCCTCGTACGGGACCTCGGCGTCCTCGTCGGCGCAGAAGCGGTGGATCTCGACCGGCGCGTGGTCCTTGGCGTGGAGCTGGCGGAAGTGCAGGTCGGTGTCCGTGACGCCGCTGAACAGCACGACGGGCACGTTGACGAGCCCGAAGCTCAGCGACCCGGACCAGAGCGGGCGCGGCATCAGGCGGCCGCCAGGCTGGCCTCGAGCGAGGCGAGCAGGTCGTCGGCGGACTCGGGCTCCTCGTCGGCCGGCGGCTCGATGTTCTTGCCCTCGGCCTTGGCCTTGACCACGGCGAGCACCGCCTCGCGGTACTCGTCCTCGTATGCCGTCGGGTCGAACTCGGCGGAGAGGCCCTCGACGAGCGCGGTCGCCATCTTGATCTCCTGCGCGCTCGGCTTCTTGCGCACGCGCGGCAGGTCGAAGTCGCGCGGGTCGACGAGCTCGTCGGCGAACCGCATCGTGTGCAGGGCGAGCACGTCCTCGAGCGTGCGGATCACGACCGTCCGCTCGCGGTTGTGGAACGTCCAGCGGCCCACGCCGGCGCGCTCGGCCTTCGCGAGCGCGGCGTGCAGGAGCGCGTACGCGTCCTTGCCCTTGTCGCCCGCGCCCAGGTAGTACGTGCGCTCGTAGAAGTCGGGGTCGATCTCGGGCGCGGGCACGAAGTGGTCGATCTCGAGCCGCTTCGACTGCGACCCCGCGGCGGCGGCGATCTCCTCGTCGGTCAGCTCGACCCACTTGCCCTTGCTGACCTCGTAGCCCTTGACGATGTCCTTGTAGTCGACCGCCTTGTCGTCCTTCGGGCAGATCCGGCGATGCTCGATCGCGGCTGCCGTCCTTGGCGTGGACCTCGTGGAAGTGCACGGTCTTGGACTCCGTCGCGGAGTAGACCTTGATCGGGCACCGGCCACGAGGCCGAAGGTGATCGTCCCGTTCCAGATCGAACGCGGCATGAGCCACGTCTACCCGTTCGGGCGCCCTCAGTGCACGAGTACGGGTGCCGGCGCGGCGCCGTCCACCGTCGGGTCCTCGACCGGCGCGGGCTTCTGCTTGGGCAGCAGCGGCGTCGCGATCGCGAAGGCGACGACGACCAGCGCAAGCGCGTACCAGTACGTGGCGCCGAACGCGTCGGCGAGCTTGCCCGCGACCGCCTCGCGCTGGCCGGCGGGACCGCGGCCGCGGCGCCGATGCCCGCCAGAGCGCCGAGCGCCAGCCGCGACGAGATCTCGTTGGCGAGCAGCACCGACATGCACCGCCGTGCCGATCGAGGCGCCGACCTGCTGCGTGATGTTCAGCGACGTGCTGGCGCGCGCGACGGCCGCCCGGCGCAGCGTCTGCATCGCGCCCGAGAACGGTCGGCATCATCGTCGACGCCCATCCCGAGGCCCATCACGAACAGGACCGCGCCGAACAGCCCAGTAGGACGTGTCGGCTTCGAGCTGGGTCAGCGCGAGGAACGAGAGCGCGACGATCGCCAGCCCGACGGGCACGATCCGCCCGATGCCGGTCTTGTCGGTGAGCCGGCCGGCGATCGGCATCGCGACCATCGCGCCGAAGCCCTGCGGCGCCAGCAGCAGGCCGGTGTCCATCGCGCTCTCGCCGCGCACGACCTGCAGGTACAGCGGCAGCAGCAGCATCCCGCCGAACACCGCGATCACGACGAGCGCCAGCGTGAGCGAGGAGGCCGTGAAGATGCGGTTCTTGTACAGCCGCAGATCGATCAGCGGCTGGTGCACGCGCAGCTCGTGCCACACGAAGATCGCCAGCACCCCGAGGCCGGCGACGATCGGGATGATGACTTCGCCTCGCCGAAGCCGCCGGCCGAGCCGGACTCCGCGAGGCCGTAGATGATCGCGGCGAGGCCGGGGGAGAGGAGCACGAGGCCGAGCCAGTCGAGCGACTCATCGTGCTTGGGGACGTCGCGCGGCAGGATGCGCTGCGACGCGATCAGCGCGGCGACGGCGATCGGGATGTTGATGAAGAAGATCCAGTGCCAGGAGAAGTCGTCGACGAGCCAGCCGCCGAGGATCGGGCCGAAGATCGGGCCGAGCAGCATCGGGATGCCGATCACGGCCATCACGCGGCCGACGCGGTCCGCGCCCGCGGCGCGCGTGAGGATCGTCATGCCCGCCGGCATGATCATGCCGCCGCCGAAGCCCTGCAGCACGCGGAAGAAGATCAGCGACTCCGCCGACCAGGCGAGGCCGGACAATGCCGAGCCGAGCGCGAACAGGGCGAGCGAGATCATGTACAGGCGCTTGGTGCCGAAGCGGTCCGCCGCCCAGCCGGTGAGCGGGATCACGGTCGCGAGCGCGAGCGTGTAGCCGGTCACGACCCACTGGATCGTGCTCAGGGTCGTCTCGAACTCCTTCGCGAGCGTGTTGATCGCGACGTTGACGACGGTCACGTCGAGGATCGACATGATCGCGCCGAGGACGACGACGGAGGCGACGAGGAGCAGCTCGCGATCGAGCTTGTCGGAAGAGGAGGCGGCCGGGGAGGACATGAACCGCAGAGTAGCAAGTGGAGGAAGGCCCTCCACTTTCCGCTACCCTCAAGGCGTGAGCGCACTCGACCGGCCGCTGCGCCGCGACGCCTCGCGCAACCGCGAGCGCATCCTCGATGCCGCGCGAGAGCTGTTCGCGGAGCGCGGCCTCGAGGTGACGATGGACGAGATCGCCCGCCACGCGGGCGTCGGCGTCGCCACCGTGTACCGGCGCTTCCCGCAGCGCACCCAGATCATCGAGGCGCTGTTCGAGCAGCGGATGGACGACTACCTGGCGCTTGCCGAGACGTCGCTCGCCGACCCGGACCCGTGGCACGGCCTCGTCGAGTTCTTCGAGCAGGGCCTGGCCATGCAGGCCGCCGACCGCGGGCTGAAGGAGCTCCTCGTCGGCCACGGCCACGCCTCCGAGAGCGGCGCGCGCGTGCGTGCGCAGGTGCTGGCGCTCGCCGAGCAGCTGGTCACGCGCGCGCAGGAGGCAGGAGCGCTGCGGCCCGACGTCGGTGCGCGCGACCTGCCGATCGTCTCGCTGATGCTCGGGCAGGTGATCGACTTCAGCCACGCGGTCGCACCGGACCTGTGGCGGCGCTACCTGGCGCTGCTGCTCGACGGCCTACGGAACCCGGGCCGCCCGCTGCCGCTCGCCCCGCTCGAGCCCGCGCAGCTGGACGCCGCGATCGCCACGCTGCACTCGCACCGCCACTGACACGTTCAAACGCGCACGGCCTCCGCCGATCACGGGGATGAAGCCATGCGCCGCAAGATCACCATCCTCACCGCGATGTTCCTCGCCGCCACCACGGCGGCGTTCGTCGTCGCACCCTCGACCGCCGAGCAGCGCATGCAGGTCAGCGGCACGCCGTACGCGCTGCCGACCGGGTTCGTCGTCGAGCTCGACTCCGGGCGCGTCGCGCTGCTCTCGCTGGCGGTCGTGTTCACGGCCGAGAGCGAGCGCTCGTGGCTGACCGGCGTCGAGCAGGCGCGTGTCCACAAGGTGGTCAGCCCCGTGGTCGAGCGCGTCCCGGCACAGCGGCTCGTCTCCGCGGACGGGCGCCGCGCGCTCGAGGCGCGGCTGCGCGACGAGCTGCGCGCGACCGGCCTTCCGGTCGAGTCCGTGCTGATCACGGACCTCGCCGTCAAGTAGCGCGGCGGCGGAACACGTACACCGCCGCGTCGAGCTCCGGCGGCAGCACGAGCCTGCTCAGCGCCGGGTCCTCGGCGAAGTCGAACGCGGTCTGCGCCTCGTACGCCTCCCAGTTGCCGGTGGCGAACCGGTGCCGGCTCGACACCACCACGTACAGCTCGACGCTGCCGGTCCGGAACACCTCGTGCTCGAAGTCGTTGCCGGCCGGCGGCCACGAGCAGATCACCACCGCGGGCCGGCGCGTCCGGACCGCCTCGCGCGCGTCCTGGCGGACGACGTCGTCCGGGAACTTCACGTCGCGCCAGCTGTGGTCGTCGGTCGGCGTGATGTCGGCGCCCGCGTCGGCGAGGAAGCGCGACAGCGTTCCGTCGCCGGCCGCGATCTCGAGCGCGGGGCGCCCGTCGATCATCTCTGCGAGCTTGCGGACCAGCGGCTTGGAGTAGAAGCAGTAGATCCCCTGCGGACCGACCAGCGGCATCAGGAACCGGCGCTGCCACAGCAGCGGCCACAGCATCCGGAACGCCGGGAGCGACACCGGCTTGCGGCGCAGGCCGGACTCGAACAGCAGCTTCTGCGCGAGCCAGCCGTTGACGAGGTTGAAGCGCACGCGGCCCTGGTGAACGCCGGTCGCGGCCGACAGCGACAGCTGCTTGATCGCGGCGGTGGCCATTTGCCGGCGGATGTCGGCGCCGAGCGCCGGGTCGAGTCCGCGCACCGGCTTGCGGCCCGCCGCGGAGATCTGCCGCACGTAGGCGGCGAGCTCGTGGACGTTCCCGCGCGGGACGATCTCCGCCAGCTCGCGCTGGACGACGCTCCACTCCTGCGGGTAGGCCTCCTGCAACTCGGTCAGCGACGGCTGCTGCTCGAGCCAGGCCCGGACCTGGCGCTCATTGCGGGGCATCGACGAGACCCTCGGCGAGCAGCGCCCGGAACCGCTCCATGGCATCGGCGACCCCGTCGGCGACCGGCCGGAACACGTCATCGCCGGCCAGCGCGGCGAACGACGACCCGTCGACGCCGCTCGGGAACGGCAGCGGGTCCTCGGCGGCGCTGACCAGCCCGCCGTCGATCATCGCGGCCAGATCCGCCATCGCCACCACAGGCCCGCCGACGTCGTGCACCGACGCGCCCGCGTAGTCGAGCTCCGCCGCGCGCGCGAACGCCTCGCCGATGTCGGGCGTGTACTGCAGCTGCGCGCTCCCACCGAACGGGATCCGGTACGACCGGCCGGCGGCCGCGGCGACCATCGCCACGGTCGGCGCCGAGGTGAGGCCCTGGTCGCGCCCCGGGCCGTACACGGTGTGCGGGCGCAGCCCGATCGAGGAGACGCCGTAGTCCTCGAAGTAGCGCAGCGCCGTGCCCTCGTTGTCGCGCTTCTGGACGCCGTACAGCGTGCCCGGCTGATCGCCGGCGTCGAGCGTCCCTCCCGCGCCGTAGGCGGCGATCGACGACGCATAGACGACCGCGCCCATGCCCTCGCGCCGCCGCACCGCCTCGAGCACGTTCACGGTCCCGAGCACGTTCACGCGCGCGCCGAGCGCCGGGTCGGCGCGCACGAACGGCACCTGCAGCGCCGCCAGGTGGATGACCTTGGTGATCTCGTGCTCGGAGAGCACGCGCTCGAGCGCTTCGAGATCGGTGATGTCGCCCCGCACGTGCGCGACGGCCGCCCGCTGCTCGGCGTCGAGCGCGAGCGGCAGCCGGTGCCCGTCGCCGCCTACGTCGAGCGCGACCACCGAGTGGCCGCGCTCGAGCAGGCTGCGAGTCGCCCACACCCCGATGGCGCCGAGCGCCCCGGTGATGAGGACGCGGTGCGTCAGGCGCCCCTCTCGGCGAGCCGCGTCGCCTCGCGCAGGGAGTCGAGCAGCAGGTCGCGGTACGTCCGCGCCGTCTCCTCGTCACCCTGCTCGACCGCGTCGCGCATGCCCGGCAGGTACTGGACCGCGTATCCCGTCACGAGGCCGGGAGCATAGATCTGGTGCCGGAACCACGGACGGCCCGGGAGCCCGCGCTTGGTCACCAGCGCCCGCTCCTGCTTCATCAGGGCGGTGTTGATGCGCGCGATCGCACGGCTCGCGGACCGCGAGTCGGTGTCGCCCGCCGCCAGCAGCGCGCCGGCGTGGCTCTCCAGCTGCTCGGACGCCGCACCCCAATCCTCCGCCGCGTCGGTGAGCGGGCCGAGGTCGACCTGCGCGGCGCCCGGCGTCTCCGCCTGCACCTGCTCGAGGTCGGCCACGTACGACTTGACCGCCGCCGCGTAGTCGGAGTAGTGGAACGGCAGCACGTCCGCGTTGGCGAGCCGCAGCGCCTGCACGCCGTTGAACTTCGCCGACCCGGCATGACCGAGGTAGCCGGGGTCGAGGAAGTGCTCCGTGTTGTACGTGTCGTCGTAGGCCGAGTGGTACGTCCCGCCGCTCGCGGGAGCGTCGAAGCCGGCCTCGAACGACGGCACGCCGAGGTGGTCGAGGAACGACGTGTAGTCCGAGCCGCTGCCGAGCCGCCCGATCCGCGGCGCGGCGGCGTCGCCCTTCCACGTGTCGTACACGGGCGAGCCGGTGTGCGGGTCGGCCACCGACTGCGCCGTCTGCACGATCGCGTCGTCGAGCTGCGGCACGCCGGACGCGCCGAACTCCGTGCCGCCGGCGCCGTCGAGGTTGGAGTAGGCGACAGCGTTGCGCACGAGGTCCGCGCGCTCCTGCTCGGCGAACTCGGTCGAGCCGAACAGCCCGTACTCCTCACCGTCCCAGCCGGCGATGACGATCGTGCGGTCCGGCCGCCAGCCGCGATCGAGCATCTTGCCGAGGTTGTGGGCGACCTCCATCATCGTCGTCCAGCCGCTGGTGTCGTCGGCGGTGCCGTACGTCCACGCGTCGTAGTGCGCGCCGAGCACGACCTTCTCGTCCGGCTTCGTGGTGCCGCGAACCGTCACGAGCACGTCACGCACCGGCGTCTGGTCGTACGCGATGTCGAGCTTGAGGTGCACCTGGGTGCCGCCCGGCCCGACGTGGTAGGTGATCGGCAGGCCGCCCTGGAAGGACTCGGGCGCGGCCGCGCCGCTCAGGCCCTCCAGCAGCGGCTGGGCCTCGCTGTAGGAGATCGGCGTCGTCGGGATCCGCGGCAGGTCGCTCGCGTCCTCCGGCGCCAGCCGCTTGGTGCCCGGCACGGCCGGCTTGCCCGGCGTGAGCGGGTCACCCGGGTAGTTGAAGATGTACTGGATCGACCCGCGCTGGATCGCGTCGGCCGGACGCCACGGGCCGTCGGGGTAGACCGGGCCCTTCTTGTAGCCGTCGTCCTCGGGGTCGGAGTAGATCAGCACGCCCTTGGCGCCGCGGAGCTCGGCCTGCTGCGCCTTGACGCCGCGGAACGAGCCGCCGTAGCGGACTAGCACGATCTTGCCCGCGACGCTGATGCCGAGCTTGTCGAGCTCCGCGTAGTCCTCGGGCAGCCCGTAGTTGGCGTACACCACGTCGGCCGACACGTCGCCGGACGGCGAGAACGCGTTGTAGCCCTCGACGACGTCGTCGAAGTTGCGCTGCCACGGGAAGCCGTTCTCCTTCGTGGCGAGCTGCCGCGTGTAGGGCTTGGTCATCGTCACGCTCACGTCGAGCGGCCGCGACGAGTACACGCTGTACGTGCGCGTCGAGACGTCGAGCCCGTACGAGCGCAGCCGCTCGACCGAGTACTCGAACGACTGCCGGGAGCCGTCCGTGCCGACGAGCTGCGGCTTGCGGCTGAGCGCACGACTCGTGTTCTGAATGGTCCTCGGGTTCACGCCGTTCTGATAACGGCTCTCGTACGCGCGTTGCTGCTGCGAATGCGCGTCGGTGAAGCCGAGGATCGGGTCCTCGGCCAAGGCGGATGCGGCGCTCGCACCGAATGCGAACGCGCAGAGGACGGCAACGCCGAGCGCCCGTCCCGCCGACGGTCTGCTCACTGGGACCTCCCTTGTTTCCCGTGGCCGCCCGCTTCCCCTGTGAGGCGGGCGGCCTCGGTCCTGACCCTACCCGTTGCTACGCGGAAGGCACCACGCAGGTGTCATTCGCCGCCGCGCAGCTGAAGATCCGGCCGTCACCCTGGCGCAGCCAGATCTCCGGCGTCGCCAGCGGGATGAAGAACCGGTCGGGATCGGTGTCCTTGACGTCGGGGTTGCCCGGCGGGCGCTGATGGACGATGAAGCCCACCCGCTTGGTGTCGTCGGCGATCTGGATCTGGTGCAGCGCGCCGTAGGCGTCGGTCCCCTCGAACGGCGTCGGGTTGGTCCACTCGGCCGTGCCCTGCCCCGGCGCCAGCCCGTCACCGAACAGGTGCAGGCCCCAGGCCGCGTAGTTGCCGTCGGGCCGGTTGTAGTGGATCGTCGCCGTGGCCACCTTCGCCTGCACGATCGTCACCGTCCGCGCGGCGCTCGTGACCGTCTTGCCCGGCGCGTACGTGAGCACGGCGCGGTAGGTCACCTTCGCCCCGTCCGGCAGGCTCGACGTGTCGTCGAACACGGTGTAGACCGGCGAGGACGAGTCGGTGCCGACGTCGGCAAACGGACCGCCGTCGACCGACCGCTGGAACGTCACGCTGTAGCTCGCGTGATCGGGCACCGCGCTCGCGCGCACCTCGACGGTGCCGCGGACGCGCTGGCCGTCGTTCGGCGCCTCGAGCGTGATCGAGGGCGGGGCGACCTTCGACTGCGCGATCGCGCTCGAGCGCGTGTGACCGCCGTTGTCGAGCACCACCGCGCGGTACTGGATGCCCGTCCCCGGCGCCACGTCGGCGACGTCGTGGAACACCCGGTACGGCGCGTTGTCGTCGGTCCCGATGTCCTGCCAGCCGCCGTGGCCGACCTTGGCGAGGAACGTCACCTCGGCGAACTGGTCGTGGCCGAGGTGTGCGCCGACCTCGAGCCGGTCGCTGCCGCTCGCCGGCACGTCCATCGTCACCGACGGCGCCCAGTGGCTGCGCGGGATCCGGTCGACGGCCTTGTAGACCGCGGTCGACAGCGCCGCGACCGTCACGTGGAGCGTGCCGTCGCGGTCGCTGCGCAGCTCGCTCGGCCCGTCGCCGTAGACCCTCTTCCAGCGGCTCTTGCCGACGTAGGTCGGCACCGACGCCGACGACGAGGTCTTCGCGTTGTTGAGCGCGACGACGAACTCGCGCCGGTGCGCGCGGTTGATGCGCGAGAACGCGTACACGCCCGCGCCCGTCGACGAGAAGCGGTCCTGCTGGGTGCCGTTGCGCAGCGCCGGGTAGCGCTTGGTCAGCGCCGCCAGGTCCGCGATCTCCTCATACAGCGGGTGACCCTCGTCGAAGTTGTCGTCCATCGGCGTCTCGCCGGAGCCGATGTTGTCGTTCTGGCCCGCGTCGTCGCCCTGGTTGTCGTACTCCAGGTCCTGGCTCGGGAACATGTCCTGCCGCGCGGCCTGGTCGCCGCCCGTGCCGGTGAAGCCCTGCTCATCGCCGTAGTAGATGACCGGGTTGCCGCGTGACAGGTACATCAGCGCGTGCGCGAGCTCGTCGCGCTGCAGCAGCTCGCTCTCCGCCGCGCCGGGGTTGGCGTTGCGGATGAACATGCCGATGCGGCCCTTGTCGTGGTTCCCGAGGAAGGTCGGGAGGTTGTAGACGTTCGAGTCGCCGTCCGTGTACCAGTCGTCGTCGCGGAAGAAGGCGCCGAGCTCGGACGTCGGTGCCGAGTTCGCGGCGAACCGCGTCGCGGCGGTCTGGAACGGGAAGTCCAGGACGCCCTGGACCTTGTCGTGCGTCATGTAGTGCGACGTGATCGGGCGGCTGGTGTCCTCCGCGACCTCGCCGAACATGTAGAAGTCCTTGATTCCCTGCGCCTTCGCGTAGCTCTCGATCGCGGGCGCGAACTTCAGCCAGAACTCGTCGTTGACGTGCTTCATCGTGTCCATCCGGAAGCCGTCGATGCGGAAGTCGCGGATCCACGTCTTGTAGATGTCGATCATCCCGTTGACGACCTTGGGGTTCTCGGTGAACAGGTCGTCGAGCCCGAAGAAGTCGCCGTACTGGGAGTTCTCGCCGACGAACGTCGTGTCGCCGCGGTTGTGGTAGAGGCTGACGTCGTTGAGCCACGCCGGCACCTTGACGTTCTTCTCCGCCGCCGGCACGCACGGGTGGTACGGGAAGCTCTGCAGCGGGCCTGAGGGCGGGCAGGTCGGCTGACCGCTCGGCGCCAGCGCCGGGAACGAGCTCGTGCCGGCGAAGTCGCGGTCGTCGAACACGCTCCCCGAGGCCGTCCGGTACGGGTACTGGTCCTTCGACTTGTACGGCTGGACGGCGCCCTCCTGGTACTCGATCACGTCAGCCGTGTGGTTGGCGATGATGTCGAAGTAGACCTTGATGCCGAGCTTGTGCGCGGCCTTCACGAGGTTGCTCAGGTCGGCGTTGGTGCCCAGGTGCGGGTCGATCTGCGTGAAATCGGTGATCCAGTAGCCGTGGTAGCCGCCTGACGGGAAGCCGTTGTTGTCCTGCACGGCCTTGTTCTTGAAGCTCGGCGTCAGCCAGATCGCGGTCGTGCCGAGGCTCTTGATGTAGCTCAGCTCGCTCTGCAGGCCCTTGAGGTCGCCGCCGTGGTACCAGCCCTTGCCGGTCGGGTCGAAGCCTGACTGGCCCTCATGGATCCCCGGCGGCAGGCCGCCGTTGTCGTTCGCCGTGCTCCCGTTCTGGAAGCGGTCGGCCATCACGAAGTAGAAGTCCTGGTCGGTGACCGCCTGGCGCAGGCTGTGGTGCGCCGCCGGGGCGGCGTGACCGTGATGGTGGTGATGATGACGCCCATGTGCGAGCGCGGCCACCGGCGCGATCGCGAGGACGATCAGGATTGCGCTGAGCACAGCGCGACGAGCCACCGACATGCTCTCTCCTCTCCCTCCCAGCAGGTGAGGGCATTCCTACCAGAACGCGCTGGCTGCTACGTGCCCAGTGACGCCTCGCGCTGCGCGCGATCGACGGCCCGGGCGACTTGGCTCGGGTTGGAGATGCCCACGAAGCGGAACTCGCTGTCGTCGGTGCCCGCGGTGTCGAAGTCGACCGTGCCGACGCGCAGCAGCCGGTCGCGGAAGCGCTGGTCGGTGTTGACGTTCTGCACGCGGTCGATGCGGGTCTGCTGCTCGCGCTTGCTGAGGATCCCGCGCCGGATGTAGAGGCGCTGGTTGGTGACGAGGTAGGTCGTCGCCATCCGCCGGATGAAGCCGATAACGATGTCGAGCACGATCAGCACGATGCCCACCACGATCGCGATCCCCGTGCTGGCGAGCAGCGCGACGATCACGGCGATCACCACCGCGCCGGCGATGCCGCCGATGTAGAAGGACAGCAGCGCGCGCCACGAGGGATGGCCCTCGAAAACGACCTCCTCACCCGGATGCAGGTCCATGAGAGGTGGATGTTGTCACGGCCCGAGCGATGGCCGCGATCAGGATCACCCCGACCACGACGAGCGCCAGGTCGATCAGCACGACGGCGGCGGTCGGCGGGTCCCACGCGAACAGCACGATGCCGCCGAGCGCCACGAGCACGCCCTGCAGCGCGCGGCGGTGGTCGGACACCCAGCGCAGCCGCGGACTGGTGAAGACGGCGCGCACCCGGTCCGTGCGGCCGAGCACGAGCGCGAGCAGCGCGATGACGATCGCGACGACGGCGACCACGCGCACTCCGGTGCGCAGCAGGCCGATCAGCGCATCGAAGATGTCGGCGGCCGCCTGCCGCGGGAGCACCGCGCGGTCGATCGCGTCGAGGTAGGCCGAGCGCCCGAGCCCGACGAGCGCCAGCATCAGCAGCGCGGTCACCACTAGCCCGAGCCCGACGCGAAGCAGCCCGCGCCGCCGCGGCCGCGACAGCAGGACGTGCCCGCCGAGGCACAGCAGCGCGAGGATCGGCAGCACGATGGCCAGGCGCTCGATGAGGTGCACGCCCTTGCGAGCCTTGACGAACGCGTCCGAGCTGAGCAGCGGGACCTGGCCGTCCACGTCGGACGGGATCGCCGCGGCCAGGCGATCGAGCCCGGCGTCCTGGAGGCGCTGGCGGACGCGGTCGACCGCGGCGCCGAAGTCGAGGTAGACGGTGTCACCCTCGAGCGTCAACCGCTTGGACTCGCCGGTGCTCAGCAGGTCGACCACGCGCGCGTGCGCGCGACGCGTGGCGTCTTCCCACAGCGTCTGGAACTCGTCCGACGCGACGAACCGGTTCAGCTGGTTGCGGATCGCGTTGTGCAGCGCGTCGGCCAGCGCCGGCGCGTACGGCTCGACCCGCGGCGGCAGCACGTCCTGCATCAGCGCGTCGTAGTCGACCTTGCTGGAGATCGCGCTGTCGAGCTTGCCGGCGACCGCCTGCTGGACGGCGGGGCTGGCCGCGATCGGCTGCATCGTGTCGACGAACCGGTCGGTGTTCAGCACCGTCACGCGGACGTACGCGGCGATGAGCGACAGCGCGACGAGCAGGCAGCCGAGGATCATCAGCACCACGAGCGACGTCCGCCGCAGGACCGGCCGGCGCGCCTCGCGCGGCGGGGTCAGATCAGGTTGATGGACCGTTCCCGCCACGGACCGGGGCAGGGTCGGGGACCGGGGCGGGCGCGATGACCGCGGCGGATGATCGGCCTCGTCGCCCGTACGCATCGCCGTCATCCGCTCGCGCCGCGGCCGGCCCGCCTCGCGCAGCATGATCTTGACCACGGCGGCGAACGGCACCGCGAGGATCGCGCCGACGACGCCGAGCAGCGACCCGGCGATCAGCACCGAGACGATCGTCGTGAACGCGGTCAGCTCGACCGCGCGGCGGTACACGATCGGGTAGACGATGTAGTTCTCGATCTGCTGGTAGATCAGCTGGATGATCGCCATCGCGATCGCCGCCGGCGTGCTCACGGTCAGCGCGACCGCGACGAGGATCACCGCGGCGATCGTCGCGCCGACCTGCGGGATCAGGTCCAGGAAGCCGGTGATCACCGCGAGCACGATCGGGAACGGCAGGCCGAAGATCCACGCGGACACGCCGGCGACGGTCGCGGCGACGAGCGAGATCGCGACGTTGCCGACGAGCGACGAGCGAGATCCCGGAGATCGAGTCCTCGACCACCGGCCGCCAGCGCCGGTCGACCTCCGGCGGGGCGAAGCCGAACAGCCAGTCGGTGATCGCCGGGCGCTCCATCAGCAGGAACAGCGCCAGGAACGTCAGCGTCACGAGCGACAGGACCGATCCGAACACGCCGCCGGCGATGCCGAGGACGGCGGTCGCCGCGTCGGGCAGGCCGGCGGCGAGGTCCTTGAGCAGGTCACGGACCTTGTCGTCCGCGTTGCCCGTCTGGATGAACGTCTGGAACCAGTCCTGTCTGCGTGCAGCTCGTCCCAGTACGCCGGGAGCGACTGCACGAACTCGGTGATCTGGTCCCACAGCGGACCGGCGGTCACGAGCACGATCGCGAACACCGCGGCGAACAGCGCGGCGAACACGAACAGCGCCGCGCGGCCGCGCTTCCAGCCGCGCCGCACGAGCGCGCCGACGACCGGGTCGAGCCCGAGCGCGAGCACGCCGGCGACGAAGATCGACAGCAGCGTGCCGATCGACAGCACCACGAGCAGCACCAGACCGCCGAAGATCGAGATGGTCACGAGGGTGCGGACCGGCACGACGATCTCGACGCGTTGAGGCGTGCGTGACATCGGGCGCAAACGCTAACCTTCGCTGAGCAACCTTCCCTCACCCGCACAGGGTGATCCGGGACGGGGAGAGGCATCACCCGCGGCGGGTGATGCCAAGGGTGCGCAAAGCCCCGCATGAATGGGCGGGCAACTGTCCCCGCGAGAGAGGCGGGCTCCACATTTCGGCTCGAACAGACGACGCTCGTGCCCTCCTGGCCACCAAGTTCGCGCTGCCGCCTTCGCAGGAGGGCTTCGTCCGGCGTGAGCGCCTGTTCGACCAGCTCGACCGCGGGGCCGAGCGGCCGCTGACGCTCCTCGCGGCGCCGCCCGGGGCGGGCAAGACCGTGCTGCTGGCGAGCTGGATCGCGGCGCGGCGACCCGACGCGCCGGTCGCCTGGCTGTCGCTCGACACCGCCGACCGGGAGCACCGGCGGTTCTGGCGGGCTGTGCTCGAGGCGCTGCACCGGGCCAACGGGCGGGATGTCGGCCGCGTCCGCGCCCCCTCCGGTGACCGCGTCGAGGTCGTGGTCGCCGCACTGTCGGCGGCGCTGCCCGCCGACGGTGGGCCGATGGTGCTCGTGCTCGACGACTTCCACGAGGTGGCGGACACGATCCACGCCGACCTCGAGCTGCTCCTGCGACATCCGCTGCCCGAGCTGCGGCTCGTGGTCGCCAGCCGGGCCGACCCGCCGCTGCATCTCGGGCGCCTCCGTCTGCAGGACCAGCTCACCGAGATCCGCTCCCCCGACCTCGCGTTCACCCTCGACGAGACCACCGAGATGCTCGCCGCGCTCGGCATCGAGATCGCCGACGACGACGTCCGCCGCCTGTGGGCGCACACCGAAGGCTGGGTCGGCGCGATCCGGCTGGCGGCGATGTCGCTCCGCGACCATCCCGACCCCGCGCAGTTCGTCGCCGACTTCGCGGGCGACGACCGCGCGATCAGCGACTACCTGCTGTCGGAGGTCATGTCGACCGTGTCGGCCGAGGACCGTGAGTTCCTCCTGCGCACCGCGGTCGTCGGCGTGCTCAACGGCGACCTCGCCGACGTGCTCACGGGTGGTGTTGACGGTCACCGGCGCCTCGCCGACCTGGCCCGCGGGGGCGCGTTGCTCGCGCCCCTTGACCGGCGCGGCGTCTGGTACCGCTATCACGCGCTGTTCGCCGAGCTGCTCCGCGCCGAGCTGCGCAGCGAGGCACCGCACGAGCTGCCCGAGCTGCACCGGCGCGCCGCGTTGTGGCTCGCCGAGCACGGCGACGACCAGCGCGGGCTCCTGCATGCGGTCGAGGCCGGCGCCTGGGATCTCGCCGCTCGCCTGGCCGGCGAGCGCTGGATCGACCTGCTGATCCTCGGCGAGATCGGGGCGTTGCGCCCGCTCGTCGACCGCATTCCCGCCGATCGCGTGGAGGCCGACCCCGAGCTGGCGCTCGCCGTGGCCAGCGCGCTGCTCGAGCGCGGTGACGAGCGGGCGGCCGAGGCGCGCCTGCTCGCCGCCGACCGCGAGCGCGACCGCGTGCCCGAGGAGCGCCGCTCGCGGTTCGACGTGTCGCTGGCCGCCGTACGCCTCTACCTCGCGCGGATGCGCGGAGATCTCGACGCCGCTCTGGAGGCCGGGCGCGAGCTCGCCCGCCGCGGCCGGCTCGAGCCCGGCGTCGTCGAGACCGACCTGCGCGCCCTGGCACTGACCAACCTCGGGATCGCGGAGCTGTGGTCGGGCGACCTCGACGACGCCGAGCGCCAGCTGCAGCGCGGCCGCGGCGCGGCCGCCGAGGCCGGCCGCGAGTGGCTCGTCTTCATTGCGCTCGCCCACCTGGCGATGGTGGCGGGCGCGCAGGATGACTTCTCGCGGGCCGCGCGCCAGGCGCGGGAGGCGATCGCGCTCGCCGAGCGGCACGGCTGGGAACGGACGTGGCCGGCCGGCGGCGCCTACCTCGCGCTCACCACCGCCGCGTTCCTGTCCGACCGGCTCGCCGAGGCCGAGACCATGCTCGCCCGCGCGCAGGACGCGCTCGCCGACTCCCGCGAGCGGCCGATGCGTGCCGTCTTCGCGCTGATGCGCTGCGGCATCCTCACCGCGCGTGGCGACCACGAGGCGGCGCTCGCGGTCGTGCTGGCCGGGTCTGAGGCGCTCGGGGACTGGCCGGTGCGCCCGACGATCCGCGAGCAGTTCGGCGCGCATGAGGCGCGGCTGCGGGCCGAGCTCGGCGAGCGCGCCCAGGCGGTCTCGCTGCTCACGGCGACCCGGTCGTTGCCCGCCGCGGTGATCATGGCGCAGCTGCAGCTCGGCGAGGGCGATTACGCGGCGGCGCGCGAGACGATGGCGCCGTGGCGGCCGGACCTCGAGCGCGAGCGCTCACCGGCCGCGGTGCAGGGCTGGCTCGTCGACGCCCTCGCGCTCGACGCGATGGCCGACCACGACGGCGCCGCGGCTTCGCTGGAACAGGCGCTCGACCGCGCGGAGCCGAGCGGCCTGCGCTGGGCGCTGCTGGGCTTCGGCCGGTCGCTGCAGCCGCTGCTGCGCCGCCAGCTCCGGCGCGGCACCGCCCACGGCGCGCTCGTGAACGAGATCGTCGACACGCTCGACCGCCAGGACGGCCACTCGCCTCAGCATGGCGAGCTGCTGGTCGAGCCGCTGAGCCCGCGCGAGCGGGCGGTGCTCCGCTACCTGCCGACGATGATGTCCAACCAGGAGATCGCCGCCGAGCTGTTCGTCTCCGTCAACACCGTCAAGACGCACCTGAAGTCGATCTACCGCAAGCTCGACGTGCAGGACCGGCGCGAGGCGGTCCGCCGGGCGCGCACGATGAACCTGCTTGCGCCCTAGCCCGGGACGCGCCGGACCTCGATCAACTCGAGCCCGAGCGCCTGGATGCGGTCGATCACGCCGTGCAGCTCGGCCTGGTCCTTGATCGGCCCGTGCAGGACGGTCTCGACCGGCTCGAGGTCGCTGTCCATCCCCGCGAAGCTGTCGAGCAGCGCCCGGCTCATCCGGCCCTTGATGCGGATCTCGTAGGTGACCTCGGGCATGCCGCTACTCCGACCCCATCGCCTCTGCGGCGATCCCGAGGCGCGCGAGCTCCTCGGGCGTGAGCCAGACGTCGGAGATCGCCTGGCCGCCCGCCCGCGCGATCGCCTCGCGCAGCGGGATCGCCCAGCGGTGCTCGAGCACGGCGATCGCGGCCGCGGTCCCCGGCGCGAGCGCGTCGGCGACCTCCTGCAGCGCCGCAGCGTCGGTCGCGTTCTCGTCCTGCGTCTCGGCGATGCGCACGCGGCCGTCCGCGTCCTTGATCACGAGGGCGATCGCGAGCACCCGGACCGTGTCGCTCGTCCCCAGCCGGTCGAGCTCCTCGGCGATCTCGCCCCGGAACTCGCCTCCTTCGAAGCCGATGACCAGCATCTGGACGGGCCCGTTTGTCATTCTCGTGGAGCATCGTCCTTGGCGACCGGGCGACTCGTCATCACCCGGCGCGGGTGATTCACCCGGCTCGGGTGATGCTCGCTCACCCGGGCGCGCGTGAGCCTTCGGGCATGTCGATCGATCCTGTCGCCCGCGTGGCCAAGAACTGGTGGCTGTTCCTGATCCTCGGCCTCGTGACCGTCGTCGCGGGGATCCTGGCGATCGTCTATCCGGACATCACGCTGCTCGCGCTGGGGATCTTCGCCGGCGTCAGCCTGCTGATGATCGGGGTGATGGAGATCGTCGAGGCGATCGCCGGGTCGCCGGACTCGCGCGCGCTGACCGCGATCGTCGGCGTGCTGTCGCTGCTGGCCGGCCTCGTGTGCCTGCGGCGGCCGGGGGAGAGCCTGCTCGCGCTGGTGATCGTCCTCGGGTTCTGGCTGATCATCGAGGGCGTCGTCCGCTTCATCGGCGCGTTCTCGGTGCTCGAGGACCGCGCGCTGCTGATGTTGCTCGCGATCCTCGACATCATCCTCGGGATCCTGATCCTCTCGCTGCCGAAGCTGAGCCTCGTCACGCTCGCGATCCTGTTCGCGATCTCGCTGCTCGCCCGCGGCGTGTTCGCGATCATCACGGCGTTCCGCCTCCGTGGCCTCAGCCACGGCGAGCCGGGTACTGCCGCCACGGCGTGATGCCGGCCACCGCGCCGGACGGGATGGCGTGGGTGCCGGCGGGCGCGTTCGCGATGGGCTCGGAGGCCTTCTATCCCGAGGAGGGCCCGGTCCGGCGCGTCGGGGTCGAGGGCTTCTGGATCGACCGTGACCCGGTGACGGTGGCGCAGTTCCGCCGCTTCGTGAAGGCGACCGAGTACGTCACCGTCGCCGAGCGCGTGCCCGACGCGGCCGACTACCCGGACGCCGACCCGAGCGCACTGGTGCCCGGTGCACTCGTGTTCCAGCCGGCGCGCGGCCCGGTCGACCTGCGCGACTTCCGCAACTGGTGGGCGTACGTGCCGGGCGCGACGTGGCAGCGGCCTGAGGGGCCGGCGAGCGACACGTACACGCGCGGCCGCCACCCCGTGACCCAGATCGCCTACGAGGACGCTGCGGCGTACGCGGAATGGGCGGGCAAGGCGTTGCCGACCGAGGCCGAGTGGGAGTTCGCGGCGCGCGGCGGGCTGGACGGGGCGACATTCGCGTGGGGCGACGAGTTCGCCCCCGGCGGCCAGATGATGGCCAACACGTGGCAGGGCGAGTTCCCGTGGCAGAACCTGCTGACCGACGGGTATGCGGGGACGTCGCCGGTGGGGACGTTCGCGCCCAACGGCTACGGGCTGCACGACATGACCGGCAACACGTGGGAGTGGACGTGCACGGAGGCGGGCCCGCCGGCCGCTCCGCCCGCGTGCTGCGCGCCGGACCGCGGTGGCGACCACATCCCGCGGCGCGTCATCAAGGGCGGCTCGCACCTGTGCGCGCCCAACTACTGCCTGCGCTACCGGCCGGCGGCGCGGCAGTTCGAGGCCGTCGACACCTCGACCACGCACATCGGCTTCCGCTGCATCGTGCGCCCGGGCTGACCTGGGCGACGCGGCAGGTGCTGCCAGTTGGTCACTCGCGCGCGACCGCGGCCATCGCCTCCCGTTCGAGGTCGAGGTACTGGTCGTCGCCGACGTTGACCTCGACGTGCTTGATCGTGCCGCCCGTGAACGTCCCCGGCGCCCGGTACTGGCTGCTCACCGGGTCGCTCGAGTCGCGCCCGACGCAGAGCCCGTCGCCGCACAGCGCGAAGTACGCCGGCTGCGCGCGCATCGGCCCCTCCGCCACGACGTCGTCGTCGACGTACAGCTTCGTGGTCCCGTGCGTCTCCCCGTGCTCGCCGCGCGACTCCTTCGTGAACTCCATGCCGAGCAGGTAGCGCCCGGGCTCGAGCGGCTCGGATGCGAAGTCCTGCTCGGGCGGGATGCCGAGGAAGTTGTAGACGTAGTGCAGCCGCCGGTCCTTGAGGAAGAGCGCGTGGCCGCCGAAGCGCGAGCCGTGGGCGAAGATCACGCCCTCCGCCTCGAGGCTGGTGATCTCGACCTCGGCGAGGATCCGGTACGACCGCCCGCGGATGTTGACCGCGGCCGCCTCGGGGACCTCGGCGGTGTGCGGGTAGTAGACGTAGGTGTCGCGCACCGGCTCGCCCTGCGGTCGCGAGTCCATGATGATCTCGACCGGCAGGCGGTCGTCGAGCGGCAGGACGTCGTACTTCTCCGCCTCCTCGATCCACATGTCGATCAGGGCCTTGAGCTTGTCCGGGTGCTCGGCGGCGAGGTCGTGTGCCTCGGAGCGGTCCTCGTCGAGGTGGTAGAGCTCCCACTGGTCCTGGTCGAAGTGGCCGATGCCCGACGTCGGGCCGTGCACGGCCACGGCCTTCCAGCCCTTCTCCCACATGCCGCGCGTGCCGAGCATGGCGTAGTACTGGCGCTCCTTGGTGCGTCGGCGCGTCGCCGGCGTCGAACGAGTAGCGCATCGACGTGCCGACGAGCGGGACCTGCTGGTGCCCGTCGACGACGTCCGGGAACTCGACGCCGCAGCAGTCGAGGATCGTCGGGACGATGTCGGTGACGTGGTGGTACTGGTGGCGGACCTCGCCGCGCGCCTAGATGCCGGCCGGCCAGTGGATCACCAGCGGGTCGCACGTCCCGCCGGCGTACGAGTAGCGCTTGAACATCTTGAACGGCGTCGAGAACGCTGCCGCCCAGCCGGTGGGGTAGTGGTTGTACGTGTTCGGGCTGCCGAGATCCTCGAGATGCGACAGGTTGTCGGCGATGTCGTCCGGCCAGCCGTTGAAGAACTTGTTCTCGTTGACCGACCCGTTCGGGCTGCCCTCTCCCGACGCGCCGTTGTCGGCGCAGTAGAGGATCAGCGTGTTGTCGAGCTGCCCCGATTCCTCGAGGTAGTCGATGACGCGGCCGACCTGGTGGTCGGTGTACTCGGAGAAGCCGGCGAAGACCTCGGCCATCCGCGCGAACAGGCGCTTCTCGTCGTCCGACAGGGAGTCCCACGGCGGCACCGTGTCGGCCGGGTTGAACGTGCCCTCGGGCATCGGGTTGAGCGGCGTCAGCTCCGTGTCCGGCGGCATGATGCCCTTGTCCTTCATGCGCGCCAGCACCCATTCGCGGTAGGCCTCATAGCCTTCGTCGAACTGGCCCTTGTACTTGTCGGCCCACGATGGGTCGACGTGGTGCGGCGCGTGGTTGGCGCCGGGGCACAGCCACATGAACCACGGCCGGGACGGCGCCGAGGAGTTGCTGTCGCGCAGGATCCGCAGCGCCTGGTCGGCGATGTCCTTGGAGAAGTGGTAGCCCTCCTCGGGCTGGTAGGGCTGCTCGATCGGGTGATTGTCTTCCACCAGCGTCGGATACCACTGGTTGGTCTCACCGCCGATGAACCCGTAGAACCGGTCGAACCCCTGCTGCAGCGGCCAGTTGGCCTTCGGGCCGCCGGGGTTGGCCTCCTCGGCCGGGACGTTGTGGTCCTTGCCGATCCAGTACGTGTTCCAGCCGTTGGTGCGCAGGACCTGCGCGATCGTCGCCGTCTCGCGCGGCAGGTGGGCGTTCGAGCCCGGGTAGCCGGTGGCGCCCTCCACGATGCAGGCGAAGCCGGTCTGGTGGTGGTTGCGGCCGGTGAGGAAGCACGAGCGCGTGGGCGAGCACAGCGCCGTCGTGTGCCACTGCGTGTAGGTGAGGCCGTTGTCGGCGAGGCGCTGCATCGTCGGCATGCGGATGCGGCCGCCGTACGGCTCCCAGGCGGCGAGGCCGGTGTCGTCGTAGAGGACGATGAGGACGTTCGGCGCCCCGTCCGGAGCGGTGGGCGGCGTGTAGGGGGCCCAGTCCGGCGTCGAGTCGCGGACGTCGAGACTGATGCGGCCGTTGAAGGACGGGCTCATGCCTTGACTATCCCGCGCGCCGGGTGATCTTCCGTCACCCGTTGCGGGTGATCAACTCGCACCGCCGGCTGCGTAGGCTCCACGCCGATGACGCAGGTCGGCGATCGCCTCGAGCGCGCGATCGAGGAGCGGACGGACCTCGAGCAGGAGCTGGAGCGCGGCGAGCCGGCGCCTGCCCCGCGGCGGCGGATCGTGCGCACGATCTTCTGGCTCACGATCACCGGCGTGTCGCTGTATCTGGTGGCGCCGAGCCTGCTCGAGACGTTCGGCTCGTGGAACGACCTCGACTCCCTTTCGCCCGGCTGGTTCGCCGTGATGGCGGTGCTGCAGGCCGCGACGCTGGCGTGCGTGTGGGCGCTCCAGCGCCTGGCGCTGCACTACCCGCCGTGGCCGCCGGTCATCATGTCGCAGCTGGCCGGTAACGCGCTGTCGAAGGTCGCGCCCGGCGGCGGCGCCATGGGCGCGGCGCTGCAGTACAAGATGCTCGTGCAGACCGGCGTGCCGGGGCCGCGGATCGCCGCGGCGCTGACCGCCGTCAACCTGCTCGTGTTCGCCGTCGTGCTCGCGCTGCCGGTGCTCGCGATCCCGGCGTTCATCCGCGGCGGCGTCAACCGCGGGCTGCTCGAGGTCGCCGTCGTCGGGCTCGTCGTGTTCGCGGTCCTGGCGGTGGCCGGCGCGCGTGCTGATCGCCACCGATGGACCGCTGGCCTGGGTCGGCCGGGTGATCCAGCGCGGCCGCAACGCGATCCGCCGCAAGGCCGAGCCGCTGCGCCAGCTCCCGCGCCGTCTGCTGCACGAGCGCGACCGGATCGTCGGCGTCGTCGGCCCGCGCTGGAAGCGCTCGCTGGCCATGACGATCGGGCGCTGGGCGTTCGACTACGCGACGCTGCTGGCCGCGCTCGCCGCGGTCGGCTCGCACGCGCGTCCCAGCCTGGTGCTGCTGGCGTTCTGCGGCGCCCAGGTCCTCGCGCAGATCCCGATCACCCCCGGCGGCCTCGGCTTCGTCGAGGCCGGCCTCACCGCGATGCTGTCACTCGCCGGCGTGAGTCCCGGGAACGCCGTGCTCGCCACCTTCGCCTACCGGCTGTTCTCCTACTGGCTGCCGCTGCCTGTCGGCCTCGCCGCCTACGGCTGGCACCTGCGGCGGTTCGGCGGCGGCCGCGTCGATGGTCAGCTCGATGCGGACGCGCTCGGCAGCCCCTGACCGGCGCATCAGCTCCTGGACCGCGCGGCGGACGGCCGCTAAGCGCAGTTCGACGCCCTCGCTCCATGGGGCGCAGCCGGTGTCGTCGTAGACGACGACCGCGAAGGTTCACCCTCACGGGATGATGCGCGCCGGCGGCGAAGGGCAGAGGATCGCATCATGAAAACCGCCACCCGCCTGTCCGACGACGACGTGGTCCGGGTGCTCGAGCTGGCCGGAGGGTCCGACAGCGTCGAGCTCAAGCTGACCATCCCGGCCGAGCACCACCGGTCCACGATCGCCGACCTGGGAATGGACCCGATAGACGCCCAGATCCGCTTGGTCAGCTTCTTCGACACGCCCGACCTGACCCTCAACAAGGCCGGGCTCGTCGTGCGCGCCCGCCGCGTGGCGGGTCGTGAGGACGACTCCGTGATCAAGCTGCGCCCGGTCGAGCCGGACGATCTTCCCGAGGCGCTGCGCCGCTCGCCGAACATGGTCGTCGAGCTCGACGCGATGCCCGGTGGCTACGTCTGCTCGGCGTCGATGAAGGCGCGCCTCGGCACCGACGACGTCCGCCGCGCGAACCTCGGCGAGCGGGCACGCCGCAAGCTGTTCACCAAGGAGCAGCGCGCGTTCTACGACCAGCACGCTCCCGAGGGGCTCGCGATCGACGATCTCGAGCTGCTCGGGCCGATCTTCGTGCTCAAGCTCAAGTTCGCGCCCGAGGAGCTGCGCAAGCGCAAGATGGTCGCCGAGATGTGGCTGTATCCGGACGGCGCGCGCATCCTCGAGCTGTCGACCAAGTGCGCGCCGGGCGAGATGTTCCAGGTCGCCAACGAGGTGCGCGCCTACCTCACGAAGAAGGGCATCGACGTCGGAGGGGAGCAGACGACGAAGACGGCGACGGCGCTGGGCTACTTCGCGCAGCACCTGACGTAGACGACCGCCGCCGTGCCCTTCAGGACTTCCTGGCGGGCACGGCGGTGACTACGACACGTAGCCGATCAGGTCTCGATCGCGCCGGGGCGCGTCAGCGCCCAGATCACCCACACGTCGAGGGCGATCACGACGATCGACCAGAGCGGGTAATACGGGATGAAGAAGAAGTTCATCAGCGCGCTGAGCATCGCCAGCATGATCGCCGTCACGCCGGCCCACGTCCGGCGGCCGAACAGGCCCATGCCGACGACGACCATCAGGGCGCCGATGATCAGATGGAGCCAGCCCCACGCGGTGACGTCGAGGTCGAACGTGTAGTTGCGGGTCACGACGAAGAACTCGTCGTTGAACACCGCCACCAGGCCGGCGACGACCTGGAAGGTGCCGACCAGGATCAGCATCGAAGCCGCGAAGACGATCCCGCCCACGGCCCAGCCCGATACCTCCTGCCCGCCACCTGATCTTGGGTCGTACTCGGTACTTGCCATCGAACCGCTCCTTTCGGGTTCGGATGATCGTCTGGCGTCCCGGGTGAACCTGCATCACCCGTCTCGGGTGATCTCGCCTCACCCTCCCGTGCGCGATGGTTACGCGGCGAATGAGCGAGTACGAGATCCGCATCCGCGGGCGCGTGACGCCGGCGCTGCTCGCACGCTTCGAGGGCATGACGTCGCACGTCGAGCCGGTCGAGACGGTGCTGCACGGCCCGCTGCCGGACCAGGCCGCCCTGCACGGGACGATCGCGCTCGTGCGCTCGCTCGGGCTCGAGCTCGTCGAGGTCCGCAGGCGCCCCGCGCCGGGCACGCGATCCCGACGTCCCGACGAGCGGTAGCCGCGGTGGGCGCGTCCGGCACGCGCTGGGAGACCGCCCGCGTCGAGGCGTTCAGCGACGGCGTGTTCGCGATCGCGATCACGCTGCTCGTGCTGGTCGCCGCGCGCGCGGTGCTCGTGCCCGGCGCGGAGGAACGGTTGTCGCTCACCGGAAGACGCAAGTGATGCGAGCCGTGATCGCCGACGACAACCTGCTCGTACGCGCGGGGATCGCGTCGCTGCTGCGCGACGCCGGCGTGGAGGTGGTCGCCGAGGGGTCGACCGCCGACGAGCTGCTGGCGGCGGTTGACGAGCACGTGCCCGACGTGGCGATCATCGACATCCGGATGCCGCCGACCCACTCCGACGAGGGGCTGCTCGCGGCGCACGAGGTCCGCATCCGCCATCCGGAGATGGCCATCGTGATCCTGTCCGAGCACGTCGAGGCCGGGGTGGCCATGCGAGTGCTGGCCGAGAGCCCGGAGCGGCTCGGCTACCTGCTCAAGCAGCGCGTCACCGACATCGACGAGTTCGTCGGCACGCTGCGGCGCGTGGCGCGCGGCGGCTCGGCGCTCGACCCGCAGGTCGTGTCGCGGCTGCTGGCCGCCGGCAGGGACGGCCCGCTGAAGGACCTCACCGCGCGCGAGGGCGAGGTGCTCCAGCTGATCGCCGAAGGGCGCTCCAACCAGGGCATCGCCGACGAGCTGACGATCACGCTGCGCAGCGCCGAGAAGTACGTGTCGAGCATCTTCACCAAGCTCGGGCTGCCGGACACCGGCACCGAGCACCGGCGCGTGCTCGCGGTGCTGCGGTTCCTCGAGGCATAGGGCGACAAACCGAACCACCGCATCCCGGCCGACCGGCCCCCGGGCGTCCCGGCACTCCGCCCGTGCGGTCTCGCGTGACCCGGGTGGTTGCGGCGGCGCCGGCACGGGACGCTCGACGCATGTCAAATGCTCCCCTCCTGCGACCGGTCGTGCATGTGCCCGACGCGGTCGTCACCGCTCGCGAAGTCGTCCGCCGTTACGGCGAAGGCGATGCGGCGGTCGACGCCCTGCGCGGCGTCGATCTCGACATCGGCCGCGGCCAGCTGACCGCCGTGATGGGCCCGTCCGGCTCCGGCAAGTCCACGCTCATGCACATCCTGGCCGGGCTCGACCAACCGACGTCGGGCGACGTGACGGTCGCCGGCGTCGAGATCGGCACGCTCGGCGACGCCGAGCTGACGCGGCTGCGACGCGACCACATCGGGTTCATCTTCCAGTTCTTCAACCTGCTCCCGATGCTCACGGCCGCCGAGAACATCGCGCTGCCGCTCAAGCTCGCGGGCGGCAGGCCCGACCAGGACTGGCTGCGCGAGGTCATCGACACGGTCGGCCTCGGTGACCGGCTCACGCACCGCCCGTCCGAGCTCTCGGGCGGGCAGCAGCAGCGTGTCGCCGTCGCGCGGGCGCTCGTCTCGCGGCCGAGCGTGATGTTCGCCGACGAGCCGACCGGCAACCTCGACTCCACGACCAGCGGCGAGATCCTCACGCTGCTGCGCAAGTCCGTCGACACGCTCGGCCAGACGACCGTCATGGTCACGCACGACGCGCACGCCGCCGCGATCGCCGACCGGGTCCTGTTCCTCGCCGACGGCGACATCGTCCGCGACCTCGGCCCGTCGAACGCGCACGCGATCCTCGCGACGCTCGAGCAGGTGAGTGCCCGATGATCGCCGTCGCACTCAAGGGGCTCGCGACCCGCAAGCTTCGCGCCCTCCTCACCGCGCTCGCCGTCGTCATCGGCGTGTCGATGGTGAGCGGGACCCTCCTGCTCACCGACACGATGCAGAAGACGTTCGACGGCCTGTTCGACTCCACGTACGCGCACACCGACGCCGTGATCGGCGGCAAGAAGATCGTCGATTCGTCGCTGAGCGCGCCGGCGACGATCCCCGACTCGCTGCTCACCCAGGTCCGGGCGCTGCCCGAGGTCGAGGGCGCGGGCGGGACCGTCTTCCCCGCCGAGGTGAACGCCGCCGACATCATCGGTCGCGACGGCAAGGCCATCGGGCAGGAGAGCGTCGGCACCAGCATCGATCCGCACAACACGCGCTTCAGCCCGCTCAAGCTCAAAGCGGGCGACTGGCCCGCCGGAGCGCACCAGGTGGCGATCGACGCCGGCACCGCGAAGAAGCACCGCTACGACGTCGGCGACACGGTGCAGATCGTGACGGCGACCGGCAAGGCCGACTACCGCGTCAGCGGCACGGTCTCGTACGGCGACGTCGACACGCTCGGCTTCGGCACGATCGCCGCGTTCGACGCGGACACCGCGCATCGCGTCCTCGATCGCGACGGTCGCTTCGACTCGATCTCGATCGCCGCCAAGGACGGCACCTCCCCGGCGGAGCTCGTCCGCGCGGTGCGACCGCTGCTTCCCGACACGCTGGAGGTCAAGGACAGCGCGAAAGCGGCCGAAGAGGCCTCGGCCGACATCGACAAGGGCATGAGCTACATCCGCTACTTCCTGCTCGGCTTCGGCGCCATCGCGTTGTTCGTCGGCGCGTTCGTGATCTTCAACACCCTGTCGATCACGGTCGCCCAGCGGACGCGTGAGCTCGCCACGCTGCGGACGCTCGGCGCCTCCCGCAAGCAGGTGCTGCGCTCGGTGCGGCTCGAGGGCCTGGTCATCGGCCTGCTCGCGTCGACGGTCGGCCTGCTCGTCGGGTTCGGCGTCGCCAAGGGCATGTTGGTGCTGTTCAGCGCGCTCGGCCTCGACCTGCCGGAGGGCGGGACCGTCATCGCGCCGCGCACGATCATCGTGTCGCTGCTCGTCGGCACCGGGGTCACGTTGCTGGCGACGATCATCCCGGCCCGCCGGGCCACGCGCGTGCCGCCGATCGCGGCGGTCCGCGAGGGCTCCGAGCTGCCGCCGTCGAAGCTGGCCACGCACTCTCTGAAGGCCGGCCTCGGCGTGACCGGTGTCTCCGTCGCGGCGATCGCGGCCGGGGTGTTCGCCGCCGGGCTGAGCGGCGGGGCCGTCGGCCTCCTGCTCGGCCTCGGCGTCGTCGGCCTGTTCCTCGGGATCGCACTGCTGGCTCCGCGGCTCGTCAAGCCGCTGGCCCGCGTCGTCGGGCTGCCGGCGCGCCGCGCCGGCGGGATCGCCGGCGAGCTGGCCGAGGCCAACGCGCAGCGCAACCCGGGTCGCACGGCGTCGACCGCCGCCGCGCTGATGATCGGCATCACGCTCGTCACGGTCGTGGCGGTGCTGGGCTCCGGCATGAACAGCGCGACGAAGGCGGCGGTGACCGACCAGCTGCATGCGGACTACGTGGTCGACGGCGACAACGGCACGCCGTTCGCGGCGAGCGAGGGCGTCGAGCTCGCGCAGACCGACGGCGTCAAGGCGGCTTCGCATGTCCGTTACGACAAGGCGCTCGTGCAGGGCGAGGAGGCCGACGTCACCGGGATCGACCCGGGGACGATCGATCGCTTCTACCGCTTCGCGTGGACGCACGGCTCCGGCGCCACGCTGGACCGGCTCGGCACCGACGGTGCCATCGTCACGAAGGACTACGCCGACGATCACCACCTGGCGGTCGGTGACCGCCTCGCGGTGCAGTCGCCGTCGGGCACCAAGCTGTCGCTCGTCGTGCGCGGGGTCTATGACCCACCGCAGGCGAAGGCGCTGCTGTACGCCGTCAGCATCCCGCAGGCCGCGTTCGACAAGGCGTTCCCCAGCCCCAAGAACGTGTTCACGTTCCTCGACGCCGAGCCGAGCGCCGGCGCGGCGCTCGCCGCGACCGTCGAGGACTCGGGCGACGCCGCGCTGCACACCGGCGACGCGTACGTCAAGCACGCGACGAAGGACACCGCGACGCTCCTGGCCATGCTCTACGTGCTGCTCGGGTTCTCCGTGATCGTGAGCCTGTTCGGCATGGTGAACACGCTCGTGCTCTCGGTCTTCGAGCGCACGCGTGAGCTCGGGATGCTGCGGGCGATCGGGATGACGCGACGTCAGGCGCGCCGGATGATCCGGCACGAGAGCGTCATCACCGCGCTGATCGGCGCGGCGATGGGCCTCGGCCTCGGCGTGTTCCTCGCCGCCCTGGTGACACAGGCGCTGGGGGACTACGACGTGCCGCTGTCGCTGCCGTGGCCGACGCTCGCGGCGTTCACGCTGGTGGCGATCCTCGCCGGCATCGGCGCGGCGATCATGCCGGCGCGCCGGGCCTCGCGGCTCAACGTCCTCGACGCCCTGCACTACGAGTGATGCGCCGCGCGTTCGCCGCCGCCGTCCTCGTGGCCCTGGTGCACGCGCTCGACGACGCGTTCGTGCACCGCGGCCCGGGACTCGGCCTCGGCCAGCACGCGCTCGCGGGGATGCTCGCGGTGGCTTCGGCCGCCGCGGGCATCGCCGCGTATCCACGGCTGCGGACGGGAGCGCGCGCCGGGCTGGCGTTCGTGTTCGGCGTGCCGGCGGTCGTCAACGGCGCGATGCACGTCAACGACCCGAGCGTGACCGGCCTGCTCGCCCTGGCCGCGGGCACCGTGCTGATCGGCCTCGCCGTCCTGGTCCCGTGGCGCGAGCGCGGCACCGGCACGTGGCGCTCGCGCGGCGTGGCCGTGGCGGGCCTGCTGCTCGGCGGCGTCTTCGTCCTCGGCCCGGTCGGCATGGGGATCTTCTCCGCCCACAAGTGGCGCGAGCCGATCGGCCCGGCGCCGGCGGCCTACGCGGACGTCCACTTCAAAGCTTCCGATGGGCTCGACCTCGCCGGCTGGTACCACCCGTCGCGCAACGGCGCCGCGGTGCTCCTGGTACACGGCGGCGGTGGTGACCGCGAGGGCGCGGTGCGCCACGCGCAGATGCTCGCCCGCCACGGCTACGGCGTGCTCGTCTACGACGCCCGCGGGCGCGGCGAGAGCGAAGGCAGCCCGAACGACTACGGGTGGGACTGGTCGAAGGACGTCGCGGGCGCGCTCGCGTTCCTGAAGGCGCGCGACGACGTCGATCCCGCCCGGATCGGTGCGCTCGGGCTCTCGACCGGTGCCGACGTGCTCGTCGACGTCGCCGGCGAGCGCCACGACCTCGCCGCGGTCGTGGCCGACGGCACCGCGGCCGGCTCGTTCGCCGACTGGGCGCGACTGCGTGGTACCGAGGTCGGCACGGTGCCCGGCTGGGTCATGTTCTCGACGATCCGCGTGCTGTCCGGCGACCCGCCGAGCCGCCCGCTCGCCGACCAGGTGCGCAAGATCACGTCGCCGACGCTGCTGATCTCGGCAGGGACGGCCGAGGAGTACCAGTTCAGCGATCTCTACGAGCGGGCCGCGGGCGGGCGCGTCGAGCACTGGAACCTCCCCGACGCCACGCACACGCATGCGATCCGCGAGCACCCCGAGGAGTACGAGCGCCGGGTGACGGCGTTCTTCGACGCCGCGCTCTAACTCGTGGCGGGCCGGGGCGCGGGGGCGCGCTCCGGGCCGGCCGCGGCGACGATCTCGCGCAGCGTGGCGATCTCGGCGGCGAGCGCCTTGCGCCCGGCCCGCGTCGCGCTGATCCAGGTCCGCGGCCGGCGGCCCTCGTACGTCTTGTCGAGCTTGACGTAGCCGGCGCTCTCGAGCGTCGTCAGGTGGCGCGAGAGGTTGCCGTCCGTGAGGTCGAGCAGGTCTCGCAGGGACACGAAGTCGACCCGCTTGGTCTCGCACACCGCGGTGAGGATCCCGAGCCGGGTCGGCTGGTGGATCGCTGGATCCAGTCGCGAGGTGGGGTGACTCACGCGCGCTCCTGCGCCCGGCACACGAGGCCGACCGCCAGCAGCCCGGCGCCGAAGATCAGCTCCCCGACCGCCGGGGCGGCGTTCTCGGCGACGACCGTGTCGGCGATCGCGCCGACGATCACGGCGGCCAGGGCGATGCTCGGCATCCCGGCGAGGTAGGCGGGGAGCGCGGTGGCGACCGCGATCGCCGAGATCAGCGGATCGGCTCCGAGCGCGATCGCCAGGCCCGCCGTCGCGAGGCCGACGGCGCCGGTGGCGAGGCGTAGGCGCGTCAGGCCGTGCAGGCCCCGCTGCTCGGCGAGACGGTGGCGCAGGACGCGCAGGACCGGACGGACGGCGATCGCGATCGCGACCCACACGATCGAAGCCAGCGCGGCGTGCGGCCACGCGGTCGCGACCGCGCCGTGCGCCATGACGATCAGCCCGAGCGCGATCAGCGCGAACGACGGCGCGACGGTCGCGCGGCGGGTGCGCTCCTGGATGCCGGAGACGTAGCGCAGGCGGGCGGCGGCGTGGGCGGGATCCATCGGTGTGTAAAAGATAGCTAACTCTCTAGCGCAAAGTGCTTTCTGGCGATACTTTGTAATGGAAAGTTCTTTGCTGACCGCCCTGATCTCCGCACCGCCTCGGCGGGCGGAGGGGCGAAGGAGACGTGATGTTCAAACTCGCAGGCGTTGAGCTGAATCCCGCGACCCGCGCGCTGATCGGGGCGCTGCTCCTGATCGTCGGGCTCGCCCGGCACGGCGTGCCGCTGATGATCATCGGCGGCGTCTTCGTCGCCTGGGGGATCGCCGGGCTCGCCGCGGCGCTGTTCGAGCGGTGACCGCGATCGCCGTCGAGTCCGCGACCCGGCGCTTCGGCGGCCTCGTCGCCGTCGACGACGTCACCTTCACGGTCGGGCGCGGCGAGATCGTCGCGCTGCTCGGGCCCAACGGCGCGGGCAAGACGACGACGATCGAGATGCTCGAGGGCTACCTCGCGCCGAGCGCCGGGCGCGTGGCGGTGCTCGGCGCCGACCCGCGCCGGGCCGGCCGCGACTGGCGCGCGCGGATCGGGCTCGTGCTGCAGTCGACGAGCCTCGAGCCGGCGCTGTCCGTGCGCGACGCGGTCCGCGCGTTCGCGCGGCTGTACCCGCACGCCCGGCCCGTCGGCGAGGTGCTCGCGCTCGTCGGCCTCGAGGCCCAGGCGGGCGCGCGTGTCGGCACGCTGTCGGGCGGCCAGCAGCGGCGCGTCGACCTCGCGATCGGGATCGTCGGCGGCCCCGACGTGCTGTTCCTCGACGAGCCGACGACCGGGCTCGATCCGGCGGCCCGCCGCGCGATCTGGCACGTGGTCGAGGAGCTCGGTGCGACCGTCCTCCTGAGCACGCACTCGCTCGAGGAGGCCGAGCAGCTCGCCGACCGGCTGCTCGTGCTCGCCGGCGGGCGGCTCGTCGCGGACGCCACGCCGCACGCGCTGCGCGCCGCGCAGGCGTGGACGCTCGTCCGCTACCCGCTCCCCCGGCAGGACGGCCTCCCCGACGCGCTCGCCGAGCACGTCGCCGGCGGCGAGCTCGTCGCGCGCACCCGCGAGCCGCGGGCGCTGCTGGCCGCGCTGGTGGAGTGGGCGCGCGCGCACGACATCGACCTCACCGGGCTGGAGATCGGCCCGCCGAGCCTCGAGCAGGCGTACCTCGCGCTCACCGGCCATGCCTGAGCTGCTGCTCCATCAGACCGTCTACCAGGTGCGGGTCGTGCTGCGGACGCCGCGCGCGGTGTTCGGCGGCGTGCTGCTGCCGGTGATCCTCCTGCTGCTGCGCTCGGGCGATCCGCACGCCCGCCAGGCCGTCGCCGGGCTGGCCGTGCTCGGCGTGGTGTCGGGCGCCTACATGACGCACGCGACCGCGCTGGTCGCGGCGCGCGAGAACGGGGTGCTCAAACGCTGGCGCGCCACCCCGCTGCCGCCGGCCGGCTACCTGGCGGCGCGCATCGCGGCGTCGGTGCTGGTCGCGACGGCGGGCGGCGCCGTCACCGTCGCGGCCGGCGTCGCCTTCCTCGGCGCGCAGGTCGACCCCGGCGCGGCGCTCGCGCTGGCACTCACGTTCGTGGTCGGCGCGCTGGCGTGGGCGAGCGTCGGCACCGCGGTCAGCGCGTTCATCCCCGGCGCCGACGCGGCGTGGCCCGTCCTCGGCGTGACCTACCTGCCCGTGCTCGCGCTGTCCGGCGGCTTCGGCGCGCTCGCCGAGCCGGGCTGGCTGCAGGCGCTCGTGAGCTATCTCCCCGCGCAGCCGCTCGTCGACGCCGCCGCACGCGCGCTCGCGGGCGCCACGCCCAGCGCGCACGATCTGATCGTCCCGGTCGCGTGGGCCGTCGCCGGGTTCCTCGTCGCGCAGCGCGCGTTCAGGTGGGAACCGTGACCCACAGCGGGAGGCTCACGCCTGCGGGGGAATCTCCAGCGCCTGCGACCACGTGATCGTGGTCGCGTTCTTGCTGTGGATCTCGACCCCGACCGCGACCACCGGTCCGGGGCTGAACCCGACGTCGGGGACCTCGGCGGTCCACGGGTCCCCGGGCGTCTTGGGAACGATGCCGGAGCTGGCGAGGTCGTCCTGGGTCAGCACGACGCGGATCTCGACGAGGTCGGCGACGTCGCGCGAGTCCGTGTTTCCGTTGACTCTGAGCGTTTCGCCGGCGCGGATGATGCTGGTGATGTTCGGTCTGATCATGGGCTGCCTCCTCGTCGGTCGCGGGCGCGGGCGGCCGCGGTGGTGTTGCCCTTGCGCTCGTACAGGGCCACCGCGTCGGCCACGAGCTGGTCCGTGCCCGTGTTGAGCACCTCGGCGAGGTCGAGCATCGCATCGGCCTTCAGCGAGAGCAAATCGGTCGGCTCGAGCAGCGCGACCGCCTGGCGGGCGAGCGTCTCTGCCTCGTCGCCGCGGCCCTCGCGGGCGAGCACCTTGGCGTGCACGCCGTGCCAGATCGCGAGCGTGAGCGTGTCGTGCTCGACCGCGCGGGCGTCGATCGCGCGGCACAGCTCGCCGGCCTCGGCGACCCGCCCCTGGGCGTAGACGGCCTGGGCGAGCAGTGCGGTCGTGGTCGCGAGCACGCCGCCCTCGCTCATCCCCTGGAGCGTCTCGAGATCCGCGCGCAGCGGCGCCTCGGCGAGCTCGGGCCGGCCCGAGAGCAGGCGCGCGAACGCCTCGAGGTGCGACACGCCCGCGCTGAGCCCGCCGAGCTCGTGCAGGATCGCGCTCGCCTCGTCGAGCAGCGCTCCGGCGGTCTCGTGCTCCCCGCGCATCGCCCGCAGCAGCGCCAGCGGGTTGAGCGTCGAAGCCACGGCCGCCGGGCTGGCGGCGACCAGCGCGCGGAACGCCTCGCATTCCTCGATCGCGGCGTCGACCGGCGCTGGGCCGAGCGCGATCGCCATCGCCCGCCAGCCGACGACGGCGAACCGCTCGCGGTCGCTCCCGGCGCGGCGCGCACTGTCGGCCGCGGCGGCCCATGCCGCGTCGGCGTCCGCCGCGCGGCCGGCCGTCCAGGCGAGCTGCCCGCGCAGCAGCCCCGCGCGGCACTGGCCGAAGTCGTCGCCCTCGCGCTCGACCACGGCGAGCGCCTCGGCGGCCACGCGGGCGGTCTCGGCCACCTCGATGCCGGTCTCGATGCGGACCAGCTCCCGCTCGATCTGCGCGCGCGCGAGGAGTCGCGGCTCGGGCGCGACGGCGATCGCGGCGTCGAGCACGCGCGTCGCGTCGGCCATGCGGCCGGCATCGAACAGCGCCGCGCCGAGTACCGGCAGCAGCTCGCCGCGCGCCGCGTCGTCACCCTCCAGCAGCGCGGCCACGTGCTCGAGCAACCGCGCGCCGGCGGCGTGGTCGCCGCGCAGCAGCGTCCCGTCGGCGGCGGCCGCCAATCGCTCCGCGGCCGCCCACGCCAGCGCCTGCACGTGCTCGCCGGACTCGCCGAGCTCGACCCGGTAGCGATGCGCCTCGGCGAGGTGATAGCCGACCGTCTCGTCGGCGCCGCCCGGGCGTGACTCGAGCCGGCGCGCGAGCCGCTCGTGCAGCTCGGCGCGCTGCTGCTTGGGCAGGCTGCGGTACGCCGCCTCGCGGATCAGCGCGTGCGCGAACTGGAACGCGTCGCGGTCCGGCGGGCCGGAGCGGTCGACGCGGATCAGCTGCTTGTGCACGAGGGCGACCAGCCGCGTGGCGATCCCGTCCTCGCCGAACAGCTCCGTCAGCGCGGCGGTGTCGAACGTGCGCCCCTGCACCGACGCGTGGGCGAGCAGCGCGCGCTCGGGCGGTTCGAGCCGGTCGATCCGCGCGGCGAGCACCGCCTGGATCGAGGTCGGGAGCGTCGTCGTCTCGGCCTCGACGGCGACGAGCTGCTCGAGGAACAACGGGTTGCCCTCGCCGGTCTCGACGATCCCCGCCGCCAGCGCGCCGGCGCCGGCGTGCTCGACGAGTACGTGCGCGTCGTCGTCGGACAGCGCGTCGAGCACGAGCACCGACCGGCCCGGCTGCGGCGCCGTCCATGCGGGCCGCGTCTCCGCGAGCTCGGGCCGCGTCAGGCAGACGAGCAGGATCGGATGGCCCGTCGAGAACACGACCAGGTACTCGAGCAGGTTCAGGAACGTCGGCTCCGCCCAGTGGATGTCCTCCACCGCGACCACGAGCGGGCGATCGGCCGCGGCGGCCTCGAGCAGCCGCCGGACGGCCCAGAACGTCTCCTCGGTCTGTGCCGCGCTGTCGTCCAGCCCGACGGCGGCGAGCACCATCCGCGCGAAGTCGGCGTCGAGCAGGCGCGTCACGGCCGCGCGGCCGCCGAGCTGGGTGACGATCTCGGCGAGCGGCCGGTAGGTCACGCCCTCCCCGTACGACGGGCAGGCGCCGACCAGCACCGTCGCGTCGTCGCCGACCGCGGCGATCAGCTCCTGCGCGATGCGCGACTTGCCGATCCCGGCCGGTCCGACGACGGTCACCGCGCGGCACTCGCGCTCGCGCTGGACGGCGACGAACGCGGCCCGCAGCTCGGCGAGCTGGTGCGTGCGGTCGACGAACGGCGTCGTGTGCGGGCGGCCGCTGTCCGGGCTGAGCGCGAGCAGCCGCCAGGCGCCGTCGACCCGCTCGGCCTGCACGGCATGGCCGACGAGCCCGTGGGCGGCGTCGCCGAGCAGGATCTCGCCGTCCGGAGCGGCGGCCTCGAGCCGCGCGGCGACCGCGAACGTGCTTCCCGCCGCGAACCGTGAGCGGCGCGCGCCGGCGCCGACGAACACCTCGCCGGACTCGACGCCGAGCTTCATCGCCAGGTCGAGCTCCGCGCCCGCGGCGCGCATCTCGACCGCGGCGCGGACCGCACGCAGCGCGTCGTCCTCGCGCACCTGCGCCTGCCCGAAGACGCCCACGATGGCGTCGCCCGCGAACCCCTCGACGGTGCCGCCGTGCCGCTCGATCACGGCGCCGCAGGCGTCGGCGTAGCGGTCGAGCAGCTGGTGCATCGACTCGGGGTCGAGCCGCTCGGCCAGGTCGCTCGCGCCCGCGATGTCGGCGACGACGACGCTCACCAGCCGGCGCGTCGGCGGCGCCTCCGCCCTGGCGCCTCCACCGGTGGTGCGGCGGCGGCGAGCGCCAGCGCCGGGTCCTGCGCGAGGATCGCGCGCTCGAGCTCGCGCAGCCGGTCGCCGGGCTCGATCCCCAGCTCGTCGACGAGCTGCCGGCGGGCGTCCTGGTAGACCTGCAGCGCCTCGGCCTGGCGGTCGCAGCGGTAGAGCGCGAGCATCAGCTGTCCGCGCAGTCCCTCGCGGTACGGATAGGCGCCGATCAGCGTCTCGAGCTGCCCGACCACCTCGGCGTGCCGGCCGAGCGCGAGCTTCGCCCCGACGAGCTGCTCGTACGCGGCCACGCGCAGGTCTTCGAGGCGCGCGATCTCGCGTTGCGCGAACGGCTCGTACGAGAAGTCGTCGAGCGGGCGGCCGCGCCACAGCTCGAGAGCGTCCTCGAGGATCGCCGCCGCCTCGGCGGCGCGGCCGGCGGCGAGCTCGGCCCGGCCCTCGCCGAGGCGCTGCTCGAACCGCTGGGCGTCGAGCTCGCCGGGCGCCACCCGCAGCTCGTAGCCGCTCGCGGTGGTGACCAGCGCGTCGCTGTCCCCGAGCGCCTTGCGCAGCCGCGACACGTGCACCTGGACGGTCTTCCCGGCCCCCGCGGGCGCCTCCTCGCCCCACAGCGCGAGCGCCAGCTGCTCGCCGCTGACCGCGCGGTTCGCGTGCAGCAGCAGCACGGCGAGCACCGCGCGCGGCTTCGGGCCGCCGAGCGCCAGCGCACCGTCGTCGGTGCGCACCTCGAGCGGACCCAGGATCCGGAACTCCACGGCGTCACGACCGTATCCGCGCGCGCGCTGCGCGGCCAGTGCTGTCAGCGCACTGCAAGTGGCCAGCAAGCGGCGCCGCCGAATCTGCCGGCCATGCCGCGCGTCCACCCCGATCCACGAGGAGACCTCTGATGCGTCGTATTCACACGCTGGTCGCTGCACTCGCGATTGCCGCGATGCTCGCGCCGTCTGCATCCGCCGGCGGCGGTCCGCTTCCATACCCGCATCCGCGCCACGCGGACACGGTGAAGGCCACCGACTCGGGCTCGTCGTGGGCGGTGATCGCCGGCACGCTCGCGGGCGTGACCGTGCTCCTCGGCGCGGCGACCGTCCTGCCCCGCCGCACCCGCCGACTGGCGGTCGCGTGATGTTCCCCGCCAACGGCTACGCGATCCGCAGCATCCGGATCGACGACGTGCCCGAGCTGGTGCGCCTGGGCTGGGACACCGAGGAGGACTGGCCGGCCGGCGAGATCCTCATCGGCGAGATCGACGGCGTCGTCGCCGCGGCGCTCGCGGTCGACGAGAACCGGGCCGTGCTCACCGCCGTGCGCGGTGCGCCCTACCTGCTGGCGCGGATGCGCGCGCGGGCCGCCGGCATCCACGCCTACCGGCGGACGCCGTCGGTGGCCGACCGCATCCGCGAGCGGATGGGTCAGTTGCTCGCGGCCAGGTAGCAGAGGCCGGGCGACCAGCCGGACTGCTTGAGCGCGTTCGCCAGCGCCGTGCGCTGCGCGAGCTGCGCGGCATTGGGCGCCGGCGGCGGCGTGACGCCGTCGGTGCCCTTGACGCGGCCGGTCTCGGCCGGCGCGCCCGGCACGTAGTGCTCGCCCTTCCAGCGCAGGATGTCGATCCCGCGCTGGTAGTCGATCGAGTACAGGACGTCGTCCTTGCCCGCCCACTTCGGCGACGACGAGGAGCTGCCGAGCGACAGGAAGTAGCCCTGCTCCTGGATCCCGCCGTCGGGCGTGATCTGCAGGAAGCGGACGCCGTCCTCGTACTCGGAGATCGCGACCAGGCCGCCGTCGTGGAACGTCGGGTGCTCCTGGAACCAGTGGACCGAGCAGCCGAGCGCGCCGGCGACCGGCTTGCCGTCGGCGTAGACGCCGTTGCCGGCCGGCGGGACCTGGGCGAGCGGGCCCTGGAACCGGTCCGACTGGCCGGCCAGCACCTGGTCGGCGCTGTAGACGGAGAACTCGCTGTTGTTGCGCTCGCAGCGGCCGGTGAAGTTCTGCTCGCCGCCGATCAGGACGAACTTGTCGGCGCCCTCGCGCGGCCAGCGTGCCGAGTGCACGAACTTGGCCGCCGCGCCGGTGTAGAGGACCTTCGGGTGCTCCGGCGAGCCGCCGTCCTCGGCGTTCACCGAGATCGCCGCGAACGGCTGGCAGGCGGTCAACAGGATCCCGGGCCGGATCTCGCGGATGTGGTGGCAGCTCTGCTCGTCGACGCCCTGCGCGCGCAGCTCGTCGATCCAGTTGCCGACCACCTTCGGCGGCGTGCCGTCGAGCACGCCGCGGGCGTCGATGATCGTGCCCGCACGGCCGTAGAGGTACTGGCAGTCGAGCACGCACTCGGCCGTGTGATTGGCGATCGGGATCGTGGCGACCTGCTTGATGTTCGCCGGGTCGCGGACGTCGAACAGCTGCACGCAGCCGTCGGCCGCCAGCGCGGCCACGCACTCGGGCACGCCGACCGAGTAGAAGTCGCTCGCGACGGCCAGCACCTTGCCGTTGGTCGGCACCTCCTCGTTCTCCCACGCGATGTTGGTCTTCATCACGCCCATCGCCTTCGGCGCCGCCGGGTCGGAGATGTCGTAGATCGAGATGTTCTTGCCGGAGGTGACGAACATCCGGTCGCCGACGACCTTGGCTCCGGCGGTGAGGCCGACGTCCTGGTGGATCGAGCCGAGGTACTCGACGTTGGGCGACATCACCGCGTCGGGCGGCGGGGCGGCGGCGGCCGGAGCGGCCGCGACGAGCAGGCACAGCGTGGCGAGGAGGGCGGCGCGCGGTCTCATCCTGGAAGGTCGAACGCCGGGTACCCGCAAAACTTGCGGACATGACCTTCGTCCTGGTCGCGCTCGGAGCGGGTGTCGCGGTGGCCGTCGAGCTGGTCGAGGCGCTCGCCATCGTGCTGGCCGTCGCGGTCAGCCGGCGCTGGAGCGACGCGCTGATCGGCGCCGCCGGCGCGGTGATCGTCTGCGCGCTGCTCGCGGCCGTGCTCGGCCCGGTCGTGCTCGAGTCGGTCCCGCTCGACACGCTGCGCGTGGTCATCGGCTTCCTGCTGCTGCTGTTCGGCCTCGAGTGGCTGCGCAAGGGCACGCTGCGGCTGGCCGGACGCCGCGCCCGCTCGTCGTCGGTGGCGGAGTTCGCCGAGACGCAGGAGGAGCTCGAGGACGTCCCGCTCCCGCCGCCCGGCCACGCCGACTGGCCGGGCCGGCTCGTCGCGTTCAAGGGCGTGCTCTTGGAGGGCGTCGAGATCGTGATCATCGTCGCGGCGCTGGCGTCACGGCCGAGCGGGCCGGCTCCCGCGCTGCTCGGGGCCGGCGTCGCGTGCGTGGCCGTGGTCGGCGCCGGCGCCTGGGTCCGCAAGCCGCTCGCGAGGGTCCCGGAGACCGAGCTCAAGTGGGGCGTCGGGGTCCTGCTGAGCGCGTTCGGCGTGTTCTTCCTCGCCGAGGGCCTGCACGTCGACTGGCCGGGCGGCGACGCCGCGGTGCTCTACCTCGTCGCCACGCTCGCCGCCGTCAGCCAGCTCCGGTCGCACCGGCTCGCATGAGGACGCTCCGGAAACTCATCCTCGGGGAGACGTGGACGCTGCCTTTGGGGATCGCGGCGGTCGTGCTGGTCGTCGCGCTCGTGGTGCGGCCGCTGATGGGCGACGCGTGGGAGAGCGCGGGTGGGTTCGTCCTGCTCGCCGGGGTGTGTGGGGTCCTGTTGCTGTCGACGCGGTAGGTGGCGCCGGCGAACTGCGGCTGGGTGGGGCGGCGAGGGAGGCCGGCCGCGTTCGCGATCCTGGCGCCTTTTGCAGCACATGGAGGTGCAAAAAGCGCCAGGAAAGCCGGACCTCAGGCGCCGCCGTACACGACCACGAGGTCGGTGATCACGCCGGCCATGAAGCCGGCGACGAGCAGGCACAGCCCGAGCTCGCGGTGGCCGAGGCGGCGCATCGCGAACCAGACCTCGCCGATCACGTAGAGGATCGCGCCGCCCGCGAGGGCGTAGAAGAGCAGCTCGAGCGGCTCCGACGTGACGTTGTAGCCGACCATCGCGCCGACGAAGGTGGGCCCACCGCCGACGAGGCCGGCGAGCAACAGCCAGCCCCAGGACGGGCGGACGTCGCCGAGCGGCCCGACGATGCCGAACCCCTCGGTGGAGTTGTGCAGCGCGAAGCCGACGATCAGCACGGTGGCGAGGCCGATCTCTCCCGCTTGGGCGGACACGCCGATCGCGAGGCCCTCGGCGAAGTTGTGCAGCCCGATCGCGGCGGCGATCGTCATCCCGGTGCGCAGCGCCCACATGCGCGCGTCGGGGGCGCTCGGTACGGCCGGGCGCGTCTCGGCGAAGTCCGTCGCCCCGCCGGCCATCGGCGGCCGCGGACGGCGCCGCTGCGCCCGCTGCTCGAACACGCCGAGCCCCGCGCTGCCGAGCGCGAAGCCCCCGCCGAGCAGCAGCGTCAGCCAGATCGCGTGGCCCAGCGAGCCGGTGCCCTCCTGGTAGTGCTCGACGCCCTCCTCGACGATCCCGAACGCATGCTCGAGGACGTCGACGAACAGGAACGCGAGCACGCCGACCGCGAACATCGCGAGCGCCACGCGTGCGCGGGCGCTGAGCGACGTCAGGCGGCCGAACGGGAGGCTCAGGAAGATGGTGAAGCCCGCCAGGGCTCCGAGCGCTGCGGTCTCGGCGAATGACAGGCACCTGGGATAGGCCACCCTAACGCACACCGCGAATGCGATTCAGTCCTCGTCCAGGATCCAGTCGCCGCTGCGCAGCCAGTACCCCCGCGCGTGCGCGTGCGGGCGCGGCAGTCCGCGCTCGTCGCGCAGGACCGTGCGCAGGTCGCGCGCGATCCGCGACTCGGCCGCGCCCCACGCCTGTCCGTGGCCGCCCGGGAGGGGGAGGGCGCGCAGCGCGTCGGCGAGGTGCGACGTGGTCCCCGCGGGCGCGCCGTCGCGGTGCACCCAGCGCAGCTCGCGGCCGGCCGGCAGGTCGACGGGCAGCTGCTCGGCCGCGTCGTGGACCTCGACGACCGCCAGGACCGGCGAGACCGTGGTGGTCTCGAGAATCGCCGCGATCGCCGGCAGCGCGGTCTCATCGCCGCACAGGAGCAGCCAGTCGACGCCGTCGCGCGGCGCGTAGTCGACGCGCGGCCCCGCGTACCCGACGACCGACCCGAGCGGGACCTCGGAGGCCCACCGGCTGGCCGGCCCGGGCGGGTAGTGCAGCACCACGTCGACGTCGATCTCGCCGAGCGCGGGGCGATGGCGGCGGACCGTGTAGTTGCGCCACTCCTGCGGCGGCGCGCCGGGCGGGAAGACCCAGCCCTGGAGCGGGAGCACGATCGGCTCGTCGGGCGGGACGAACAGCAGCGTGATGATCTCGCCGGGCTGCTCGATCGGCCACCAAGTTCGCCCAGGTGCGCAAGGACCACCCGGAGTTCGCGGGCAAGACCGCGGTCATGGCCTGGGGCGGCCGCGACGGCTACGGCGCGTACGCCTCTCAGGACACCCGCAGCCGCTTCCTCATCGACCTCGGCTTCAAGATCCCGGCCAAGATCGACGAGCTCGCGGGCAAGTCGTTCTACGTCGACTTCAGCCAGGAGCAGTTCCGGCTCCTCGACCAGGACGTCGTCGTGATGTACGGGTCCCGGAAGGACGTCCTCGCCAACCCGGTGTTCAAGCGCCTGAAGGCCGTCAGGCAGGACCGGATCATCTACCTCGACCTGCCCGACCAGTTCGCGGGCGCGATCGGCTTCTCCAGCGTGATCAGCCTGCCCTATCTGATCGACGAGTCCGAGGACATGTTCGCGGCCGCCGTCGACGGCGACCCGGGGACCCCGATCAGGCAGCCGGAGTGAGTCAATCCACCGTGCGCGGGTCGGGCGGTCCGGAGGGTTCCGGGACCGTCGTCTGCGCGTGGCGGTGGATCTTCATCTCCGACGGGCGGGCGAGGAGGTCGAACAGGCCGTGCTGGTAGGCGCGGAACGCGGGCGAGGTCTGGTGGGCGCGCCACGCGTCCTCGCTTGCCCACTCCTGCACGTGGACGTAGTCGTCGGGGTCCGCGAGCGTAGCCGCGAACCGGTACACGACGCAGCCGGGCTCCGCGACGGTCCGTTGCTCGGTGGCGCGCATCAGCGCCCGCAGCTCGCTGCGGCGCCCGGCGATGCCGTGAATCAGCGTGACGGCGATGACGTGGTCGGCCATCTCACGCCCGATGATGGGGTCATGCAGCGTCGCCGACGCCTCCACCGCCTGCTTGATCCGGCCCGCGAACGGATCGGCGTCCTTACGTGCCTGGCTCACTGCGAACCCGGCGATCAGCTTGCCCAGGCCGTGGCCCTCCAGGATGTTGAAGATGGTCAGGCGCGTCGCGCTCTCGCCGTCGCGAACGAGGTCGTAGCCGCCCTCGGCCGCGGTGACGAGGTTCTTGGAGCGCTCGGCCCAGCGGATCCGCGTCGGCGCCTCGAACTCGGTGTACTCGAACTCGCGCTTGGACTTCATCCCGGCGTCCTTGACCGTGCTCTGGAACCGGGTGCCGACGCCCGGCGGGCCGTCGGTGGTCTTGCGGATCTCGAGCACCCGCGGGCTGAACTTCGGATCGTTGGTTCCCTCGGCCAGGAACGCGAACACCTCGTCGATCGGACGGTCGATCACCACCGTCCCCTCGAACCGACCCGACATGAGGCCTCCTCTGCTCGGTGAGCGCCCGATCATCGCACGCGTAACGAATCGGCTCTTTGCGCGACGAGAGGGCCATGAACCTCGAGCCGCTGCCCCCGACGTTCCCGGCCACCGTGGCGGCGCTCCACCGCGTCGCGGAGGAGACCGTCTCGCCCGCCCGCAAGCCCGACAACGAGATCGCGCTGGAGGCGACGCCCGGCGGCTTCGGCACGCCGGTCTTCCAGTGGGACGGCGCGCGACGCCAGGTCCGCGTGGAGGGCGCCGAGCTGGTGTGGATGTCCGACGGCGACGAACGCCGCGAGCCGCTCGCCGGTGTCGACCCGGAGGCGGCCGCCCGGCTCGCCGACTGGTACGCGTTCGGCGACGCCGTCCTGCGCGACCTGGTCGCGGCCGCCGGGCCGGGCGACGACCCGACCCCGATCCGGCTGTGGCCGGAGCACTTCGACCTCGCGATCGAGATGGGCGCGCAACGCGCCAACTACGGGTTCTCGCCCGGCGACGACCACCACGGCGAGCCGTACGCCTACGTCGGCCCCTGGGCCGTCGAGGTCAGCGGTGCCCTGTGGCAGGCGAACGGCTTCCGCGGCGCGGAGCTGACCTACACCGACCTGCTGGCGGCGCCCGACCCGCGCGCCGCCGCGCTCGACTTCTTCACGACCCGCAAGGAGGCGCTGGCATGAACTGGCACCGCGTTCTCGCCGCCGAGGAGCTGCCCGAGGGCCGCGTCACGACCGTCGCGGCCGGCCACAAGAGCGTCGCGCTCGTCCACTACGACGGCCAGTTCTCCGCGCTCGACAACCGCTGCCCGCACCAGGGCGGGCCGCTCGGCGAGGGCTCGATCGAGAACGGGCTGCTGCGCTGCCCGTGGCACGGCTTCGACTACTGCCCGCTCGATGGCCGCTCCCCGGGCTTCGACGACGAGGCGACGACGTACCCGCTCGAGATCCGCGACGGCGAGGTGTTCATCGGCGTCGAGGAGGATCCGCACGTCGCGACCGTCACCGACCTGATGGCCGAGACGATGGTCAACTGGGGCGTCAAGCACGTGTTCGGGATGGTCGGGCACTCCAACCTCGGGCTCGCCGACGCGCTGCGCCGCCAGGAGGAGGCGGGCCGGCTCACCTACATCGGCATCCGCCACGAGGGTGCGGCCGCGTTCGCGGCGTCGGCCTACGGCAAGCTCACCGGCAGGCCGGCGGCGTGCTTGACGATCGCCGGCCCCGGCGCCACCAACCTGCTGACCGGCCTGTGGGACGCGAAGGTCGACCGCGCGCCGGTGCTCGCGCTCACCGGCCAGGTCAACACCCAGGTGCTCGGCCCGGGCGCGTTCCAGGAGGTCGACCTGTCCGGCGCGTTCGGGACCGTCGCCGCCTGGAGCCAGCCGGTGCTGCACGACTCCAACCCGGTCGAGCTGATGAACCTCGCGTGCAAGAACGCGCTGCTGCGGCGCGACGTCGCGCACCTGATCTTCCCCGACGAGGTGCAGACGCTGCCGGCTCCCGAGGGCGCGGCGGCCGGCGGCCCGAACGGCCGCATCACGCCGCTGGGGATCTCGCCGCCCGCCGAGTCGGTCGAGCGGGCGACGGCGATGCTGCGCGGCTCCCGGCGGCCGGCGATCATCGTCGGCCACGGCGCCCGCTTCCACATGCCCGCCGTCATCGCGCTCGCCGAGCAGCTCGGCGCGCCGGTGATCACGACGTTCAAGGCGAAGGGCCAGATCGGCGACGACCATCCGCTCGCCGCCGGCGTGCTCGGCCGCAGCGGGACCCCGGTCGCGAGCTGGATCATGAACGAGGCCGACCTGCTGCTCGTGCTCGGCGCGTCGTTCTCCAACCACACCGGCATCTACACCGGCCACCCGATCATCCAGGTCGACTTCGACCAGCTGCAGCTCGGCAAGTTCCACGCGGTCGACTGCCCGGTGTGGGGCGAGATCGGCGTCGTCGTCGAGCTGCTGCGCGCGGCGCTCCCGGACCGCCTCGACACCGACGACCAGGCGACCCAGCTCGCGGAGCGCTGGGCGATCTGGCGCGCCGAGAAGGCCAGCCGCGCGGCCGACGACCGCGGCGCCGGGATCAACTCCGCGTCGGTGTTCGCGGCGATGGAGCGGCAGATCCCCGACGACGCCGTGATCGCCGTCGACGTCGGCAACCACGCGTACTCGTTCGGCCGCTACTTCGAGTGCAAGCACCACACGGTGCTGATGTCCGGCTACCTCGGCTCGATCGGCTTCGGCTACCCGGCGGCGATGGGCGCCTGGGCCGCCGCGCCGGACCGGCCGACCGTGGCCGTCACCGGCGACGGCGGCTTCGCGCAGTACATGGCCGAGGTCACCACCGCGGTCAGGCACGGGATGAACATCACGCACGTGCTGCTCAACAACGGCCAGCTCGGCAAGATCAGCAAGGAGCAGCGGGCGGGGGAGTGGGACGTCTGGCAGACGACCCTCCACAACCCGGACTTCTCGGCGTTCGCCCGCAACTGCGGCGCGTTCGGCGTCCGCGTCACCGACCCCGCGCAGCTCGACCAGGCGCTCGCCGACGCGGTCGCCTACGACGGCCCGGCGATGGTCGAGGTGATGACCGACCCGAACCTCGTCTAGCTCACGAACCCGCTCCGCCACGTCGGGTGCCGCGGCGCCCACCCGAGCTCCTCGCGCGCATGCCGGTTCGACGCACCGCGCGCCCACGCGGCACGCTCGCCGGTCGCGGTCGGCGGCGGATCGGCACCGACCGCGGCACAGAACGCAGGCACCCACTCCCACCCGGGCGCCGGGTCGTCGTCACACACGTTGACCGCGCCGGAGGGCCAGTCCAGCGCGGCGACCGCGGCCGTCGCGGCGTCGTCGGCGTGGACGAAGCTGGACACGTCGGCGTCGGCGGTCAGCTTCCCGGCACGCGCCTGATCGGCGCGCAGCCCGTCCGGCGCGTACCAGGTGCCCGCGCCGTACAGCAGGCCATACCGCAGCACGACCCACTCGGGCGACTCACGGACCGCCGACTCGAGCGCATCGATCCCGCGGATCGTCGTCGCACGCGGCTCCGGCGCGCACACATCGAGGCCGGTCGACTCCTCCGCGGGCTCGTTCCCGGGCGCATACGCCCAGGCGATGCTCTGCGCCACGATCCGCCGCACCCCGGCGGCCCGCGCGGCATCGACCAGGTTGCGAGTGCCCTCCACACGCAGGGCGGCATTGCTCGCGCTCGTCCCGGCCGTGAGATCGGTGAGCTGGTGCATCACGACGTCGGGCCGCGCCATCGCGACCACCTCGGCGACCCGCTCGCGGTCGAGCGCGTCGGCGATCACCGGCTCGGCACCCATCGCATGCAGGCCCGAAGCGCTGGCGGCGTTCCGGGTCATGCCCACGACGCGGTGGCCACCGTCGAGGAGCAGCGGCACGAGCCGGCGCCCGAGCACCCCGGTCGAACCTGCGAGGAAGATGCGCGTCATGCCGCCGAAAGCTACGGCGCGTCCGGCGGCCTCGCACCGGCAATCACGCCGGTGCGAGGCACCCAGACCACGCCTAGCGTCGGGCGCCATGGACCGGATCGACGGCCTGATCACCCACATCAAGCGCCAGGTACGGCTGCGCGAACAGCGCCGCCGCGCCGGAGCGGGCGAACGAGAGCTCGCACAGCGCAGCGCGGAGATCCGCCGGCTCCAGACCCAGCTCGCCTACGCGGTCCGCGACCGACTGCACGCCGACGGACGGCTGGTGGCGCCGCGGCGCTCGACTTCGCCGACGGCGGAGCCGCGAGCTGACCTCGCCGGCGTGGTCCTTGCCGGTCCGCGGCATGCCCTCCCGGAGCACAGCTCGCAAGCTCGCCGTTGAGCGCTCCGGGAGGCCACGCCGCGGCCCGTCTTCCACACTTCCCCGTTCTCTGGCCGCCGCACCTCGATGGTTCTCGGTAAGGGCGGCATAGCAGCGGTCGGCCTGAGCTACGGGCTACCGAGAACGTCGCGAATCGGAGTGCCGAGCCCGGGTCAGCCTCCATCGGCATCCGCCGGCGTGATCATTCCGGGCTCTGACTCAACAATTCGCTGCTACGCCCGCCGGGCTCACCACCCCGCGCTCCGGGGCGCGGCTTCGACGTTGGACGCAGTACTGCCGAACCATCATCTGGTTGGTGCTTCTCGCGCAAGGCCGCAGTCGTTCGTGGCCGCGGCGCTCGTGTCTCGTGCACCAGTGAAATCGCTTGAGTCATCCGCCTGACGGTCGCCACTCAGATTTCCTGAGAACTAGCCGTTCAAAACGTTTGACGAACGTCTCATCTGGCGGTGGCTCGCCTCAGCCCAGCGTCGCCGACTCATCGAAACGCCGGACACGGGTCCGCTCAGCGCCGAGAGCCAGTGGGACCTCACTGCGAAAGGTGGGGGCAGAAGGAGGCCGGAACGCCCTGCGTGGTGGATGCCGTCGATGGGGCGGATTCTCGGAGTCGTGCTGTCGTTGCTGGCGCTCGTAGGGCTAAGCGCAGGAGTACTCCTCGGCCCCCAGGACGCCGCAGCGATACTCGTCGGGCTGGCCCTATGCTTGGTTCCGCTGGCCATTTTCGACCGCCTTGGCCGGCGGTCGCGTTGGCGAGACGAGGCATGTAAGGCGGCGGATACCGAGCTGCAGTCCAGTTGGCCCGCCGAGAACTCCCTGGCGAGGGCGTGCAGTGGTGGCCGCCTGAGCACTGAGGTGCTGGCATCTCGATAAGCGGCCGCGCCTCGGGCGTGCGTGCTGCATCGTGCGAAGCGCCAGCCGCCGGCCGGTGCGACAAGTGGCTGCGTGTCGCCTACCCGGGGTCGGGTCGCAGCGGGACAAATCACCGCTCTGCCCGGGCGCTCGGTGGATCCCTGCCGTACCGTTCAGTGATGAGATCGACTCTGTGGTTCGCTGGCACACGGGTCGTCGTTCGCGTCACGGCCGCCGACAGTGGTGGTCGCGTCGGCGTGTGGGAATCCGAGGAACCTCGCGGGACGGCTCTCCCGCTCCACGTACACGCCAACGAGGACGAGCAGATGGTCGTGCTCGATGGCGAGGTCAGCGTCTGGATCGGCGAGCAGGCGCACCGGTTACGCGCCGGGGACACAGTCGCTCTTCCGCGGGGCGTGCCGCATGCGCACCGGGTCGATTCGCGTGTCGCCCGGATCCTGACGGTTGCCACTCCCGGCGGGTTCGAGCGGCTGTTTCTCGAGCACGGGTCGACCGGCGACGCGCCACCACCACCGCCACCCGTCGAGTTGCTCATCGCGGCCGTCGGGGAACTCGGCGTGCAACTCGTCGAGCCGTCGTGATTCTCCATGACTAGCGCGATTCGCGCAACGCGATAGCGACGGTGCGCGAGGGGCGTCGCGTATGGTCCTCACGCCTGCCCACGTCGGGCCTATGCACCGCATTCATCCCGTCGGGCGGGCGTGGCGTTTCTGCTGTTCGTCCCGGCGGCTGCGGCCGATGGCGATGGTGCCGGTGGGTTCAGCCGTTGTCGCGGCTTGCGCTGTCCGCCGGCCGGCTGCCAAGTGTGCCGGAGGCGGCCTGTCGCGCGGCCTGATCCCCGCCGCGGCCGCGCAGGATCAGCGCGCATCCGACGGCGATGACCGCACCGGCCAGCGGACCGGCCACATAGACCCAGTACGCCGTCCAATCACCGCTCACCAAGGCCGGCCCGAACGACCGCGCCGGGTTCATCGAGGTGCCGCTCACGGGCGCCGACCACAGCCCGGCGAGCGCGATGTACCCGCCAACGCCCAGCGCGCCGATGGTGCCGACGTTCTGGGCGGCCGAGGCTGTTCCGAGGATCACGCTGACCAGACCGCCGGTGAGCACGATCTCGAACAGGAGTGCCTGCCAGGCGGCGTAGCCCTGGCCCGGCAGGGTGGCGCCGAGGTGCTCGACGTTGCCGAACACGGCGAGCAGGAACAGGCAGGCCAAGACCGCGCCGACGAGCTGCGCGACGATGTAACGGGGGACACGGTTCCAGGGGAAGTCGCGCCGCATCGCGAACGCGATCGTCACGACCGGGTTCAGGTGCGCGCCGGACACCGCACCCATGAACAGGACGACCGCCATCACCATCAGGCCGGGCGCCACAACCGCCGCGGACAGACTGATCTGCCCCTTGGCGTGGAGCACTCCTCCGCCTGCGGCGACCAGCACCAGCAGAAACGTCCCCAGCAGCTCTGCGAACAGTCTGCGGTAGGCGAACCGGGGATCTTCGAATTCGTCGCGCGACCCGAACTCCAGCGTGAGCTGGCTGCGCACCCGCTGCTCGTCGTGCGGGGCAGGGCCGATGGGTGGCTGGTCGCGCATGCGTTGCGGGCTGAAGTATGAATCTCCTCGGGCGGCGTCGCGCTTGACGACGTGGCGATGACTGGAGGAGGAGCGTGGGCGCGGGGAACGAGATCGTGTCGTCAGCCTGGGTTGGACCGCACCTGAGGTCCGGCGAGAGAAGGCGCGGGCCCTGCGCTCGCAGGTCCCGCGGTCGAGCCATGCCTCGTGGCAGCGATGGCCGGGTCGCCGCGACCGTGGTGATCGTGCGCGAGCAGGAAGCGGACCGTGCTCCGGAGCTCGTACCGATCCGCCACGAGCGGATGAGCCAGTCGCGGTTCACGTTCTTCCGCGGGGCGGCCGCCGTGATGGCCGCCGACCTCGCGCATACGCCGGTGAGCGGTCTGCGCGTCCAGGCTGCGGCGACGGCCACCTGCTGAACTTTCGGGATCTACGCGACCCGGAGCGTCGGCTCGACTTCGACGACTCTTCCGACGGCGCTGGCTCACGCCCTCCACCGCGAGAGCGATAGTCCGGAAAGGGCCGCCGCGATCGGGGTGCTACGGGACCGAGCTTGTGATCAATGCCGGCTGTCGTGGGATGCGAAGGGTGGTGGTGTCGTGGTTGGCTGGTGGCACCCGAGTTGCGGTGGCGGTTGCCGTAGGCTTCGGCGTCGAGTCAACCAGCGAGGGGGAGCGATGGTCGAGGTACCGGGTGTTCGGCGCGATCGTTGAGCAGATCAAGGCGCGGATCGCGCAGATCGAGGAGCAACTCAGGCAGCACCGGGATCTCAGCGATGAGCTCGAGCGCCTGCGTGACGCGCTGGGTCGCCTCGAGCGTGGTGTCGGCTGCGCGCGTGCGCGGCAGGCGCGCGCGAGCCAAGGCCGCGTCGCCGCAGGGCGACGGCGGCCGCGAAGAAGCCCCCGGCCGCGAAGAAGTCAGCACCTGCGAGCAGGCCGAGGCGGGCGGGCGCGGCGGCGCCGCGCGGTCAGACGCGCGCGAAGATCCTCGAGGCGCTCAAGGACGGCCCGAAGACGGCCGGGGAGATCGCCGCGGCGACCGGGATCGGGCGGGGGAGCGCGAGCACGACGCTGAGCAAGCTCGCCAAGTCCGGCGACGTCGTCAAGGCCGAACGCGGCTACAAGCTGCCCGACTAGCAAGCCGCCGCGAACGCCCTGCGGTTGCCCCACGTAGTCGCGCGTCGACGATCCGACCGGCGCGGCAGGCACGCCATCGCCGCGATGGTCAGCGAACCCAACTGCGCCCGCAGGCCCCAGACGCGCGCGCGACCTCAGGCGACGCGGTTACAGGATGGCGAAGTGATCGCGCCAATCGTCGCCGAGTTCGACAAGGCGAGCCGCGATCGCCTCACGCGCATCCTCGCTCACGCCCGAGAGAGATGCGAGCGTGGCCGGAGTCGTCCCAACCGACGCGCTCGCCCTCGGCGACCGAGCTTTGCAGTCGCTCGAGCAACTCCGCCGCGCGCGGCCCGGGACGGCGACGCTGCAGATCGATCGTGCTCATCGTCATGCGAGAAGTGTCCCCGCAACCGCGCTCGGCCACGCCGTCAGCGACATCCCCGACTGGGCGCAGCTCGTCCGGCGCGCGGACGCGCACGGTAAGCATCGCTCTGAAGCGCTGAGGCACGCCGCGAGCGCGAGGACTGCTCTCCATCGCGCATTGCGACACTCGCGCCCGAGCCGACCCGCGTGCTCCTGCCAGGCGAAAGGAGCAGCGCTCCGGTCGGTGCGGCCTACCGACGTTGCACTGTATGGGAAGTAGCAGTCCGGCTGCCGGGCTCCGGTTCGCCTCAGCCGGGAACCCGTCTCGCGCCCCGGTTCGGTCGCCCTTAGCTAAGGCGCCTACCGCCGGCCAGCCGGGGAGACTCAACCCCATGACGAACCTCGGAGCGTCGGTCGGCTGGGGTCTTGCCATCGCCGGGAGTCTGCTCGCGGGGGCGCTGGCCGCGGTGCTGCTGCGGCTCCCCGAGCGCGTAGCGGCGACGCTCACCGCCTTCGGCGGCGGCATCCTGCTGGCGGCGATCGCGTTCGAGCTCGTGCCGGACGCTGACGCGGGCGCGGGGACCATGCTGACCGCCGGCGGCCTGATCGCGGGCACGCTCGTCTACGTCGGCGCCGACGCCTGGCTCAACCGCGAGCCGGGGATGCACGCGATGCGGCGGTCCGGCCACGCCGCCGCAGCCGGGCGGCCGATGACGCCACCCGCCCGGCACGACGAAACCGCCCGCGGCGAGGCGATCGCCGCCGGGATCTTCGTCGACGGCGTGCCCGAGTCGATCGCGCTCGGCCTCACGATCGCCCAGGGCGAGCTGGGCGTGGCGCTGCTGGCCGGCATCCTGCTCGGCAACGTCGTCGAGGCCTACGGCGCCGCCCAGCCGATCCTCGCGGGCGGTCACCGGCCGGGCTTCGTCCTGCGCCTGCTCGGCGGGATCGGCCTGGCTCTCGCGGCGGCGACGGTGGTCGGCGGCACGGTCCTCGCGGAGGCGAGCCCGGGGCTCGTCGGCACGGCCGAGGCGGTCGCGGCTGGAGCGGTCCTCGCGGTGGTCTCGATCGCGATCGTCCCGTACGCGTTCGCGGAGGTCAGCAGCCGCGTTGCGACCGCCACCGTGCTCGGCTTCGTCGCCGGCTACCTGCTGTCCTGAGCGCATGCCGCCAGCGTCGCCGCTTTACGCTTCGTGGATGATTCCTCCTGCGACCCTTCTCATGTGGTTTCTGCTGCGTTCGCCGGAGCTGGCCGAGGACTTTGAGCGTCTGATGACGGAGGATCGCGACATCGTCCGCGGGTCGCTGGACACGGTCTCGGATTATCGGCTTACGCGGCCGGCGGACGTGCCCGGACAGTCCATCGGTCAAGCCGATTACGTGCTGATCGCCGAGATCGTCGAAGTGGAGCGCTTCGAGCAACAGGGGAGCGAACAGATCCAACGCATGGAGGACGACTTGGCGCATCTCGTCTCGACCCGGGGGCTGCTCGTCCTGCGTCCCGTCCTTTGAAATCCGCGTCGGTGGAGGCCGATCAGACCCGCCCTCGGTCTGAGCACGTGCGAACTCGCGATCGGAGGAGATCGCTGTCGCTTCGAGGCAATAGGAGCACTGCGCGACCGGCCACGGTCACCCGAGGGCCTGCGCCTGGCAGCGACGGATAAGCGTCTCGTGACGCGCCGCTGCGCGCGAAGGGCCGCGGTTGGATCGATAGGCTCGCGGTCCGCGACCCATCGGAGGGCTAAGGGCTTGGCAGATCTACTTGACTCCATCCGCGCGCAGCTGCGGAGACGGCTGGATGAGCTGCGCCCGCTGGTCGGGGAATACGAGCGCCTTCAAGCGGCCGAAGCGGCTCTTGCACATGGGTCTTTGACCGGGACTCGCGCTCAGTCCGAGCGCCGTGCGTCCCAGGCGCAACGGGGCGGTGCCGGCGGTGCCCGCCGGCTGGGTTCGCGTCGGCGCTCGCGCGTGTCGGGCGAGCGTGAGGCCAACCGCGAGAAGCTGCTGGCGCTCGTGCGTGAGCGACCGGGCATCACGAAGGCCGAGCTCAAGGCCGCGGCGGGGCTCTCGAGCGCCGGCGTCGCTCAGAATCTGCGGCGGATGCTCGACCGCGGCCGGGTGCGCGAGGAAGCGCTGCCGGGCGGTGCGATCGGCTACCGGATCACGGACGACCAAGCCGCGTCGAGCCTGAGCGGCGACGGCGGCGACTCCGGCTCGTAAGCCAGCCGGCAGGTTGACCCCTGCCGAAGGAGTGCGGGATCGGGCGTCGAGGCGCGGCGGCGAACCCACGTGTCGGCATCGGCAACTCAGTGTGCCTTAGATACGGCAGATAGTCAGGTTCAACAACGTCCCAGGCGTAGGTCCGGACCGGGCTAATTCACGACCCGCGAGAGGGCGGCAGTGAGGCCGGCGCACCGACGCAGCAAGGGCAACGTCGCCGTGGCGTCGGCTGCCGCCCGGCCTGACGGCCGTCACACCGGGGATATACCCGGCTAGCTCGACGCGGCGACCTGCACTGGCCGGAACCCGCTGTTACCGCCCGGCGGCCGGGACCGGCTTGACCGGACCGACCGGGGTTCGTAGGGTCGCGTCCCCAGACGTCGCGGCGGGCGAGTTCACTGGAAAGGAACCCTGCTGATGTCGCGCATGGCCGCTGTCGCAGCGCTCACCGTCATCGTGACGGCGCTCCCGTGCGACGCGCAGGCCCGGGGCGTGCTGGTGACAGGGACGGTCACGTGCTCACCGAAGTACCTGCGCGAGTTCGCCCCGGCGCGGATGTCGGTGCAGGGCGTGTGGGTGCAGTCCAGTGGCGGCGGCAGCAACTTCGCCGGCTGGAAGCCGTCCCCGGCCGACGACACGACCGCGCGCTATTCGCTGACTGTCAAAACGAAGATCCCGACCCGGATGAGCTTGCATGTCGGCTGCGGCGGCACGCCGGACCGGTGGCTGTCGGACAACTACACGCCGCGCACCCAGCCGTACGAGGACAAGAAGCTCAAGACCGTCAAGTTGTCGGCGGCTGACTGCAATCGCGGGGCGTGTACGTTCAAACGGGCTAGCCGGGCGGCGGCGTGGGCGGAAGCGCACCTGTCCGGGCCGGGCGCCAAACACGCGGTCAAGGGCGACAAACCGACCGACGATGAGGCTACGAAATGGTGGAAGGGGCTGTGCCTGACGTTCGTCGCGACCGCGGTCAACACGACGCTCGGCGACTGGCCGGACCCGACCGTCAAAGGCCATACGTCGACGGCGACCGGCATGTACGCGCGCTACAAGCGCGACGGGCTGATCTACAAGACGTACACGCGGCGCACGTTCAACCGCAACACAGGGCAGTGGGTCACGGTGACCGCCAAGTACCCGCCACGCGGGGCGCTGGTGTTCTACCCGTGGCCCGACTTCAAGTGGGCTCAACGGGCCGGGCATATCGGCATCTCGGTCGGGAACGGTGCGGTGATCTCCGCGCGCGGGTCCATCCACGGCGCCGGGTACGTGCAGGAGCATCACTACACGGCGTTGGACGGGTACAAGGGATGGGCGTTCCCGCTGAACACGCTGCCGTGAACCTGGCCGCCGCTCACCGGACCCGCGGCAGGCCGGACAGGCGGACATGCCGGCGGTTTCGTGCCCGTAGCTCTACGGCAGCCAACGGGTGTATGAGAGGTTGCTGAAGAGCCGGCGAGAACTGACCGTGCGCTGCCGGACGGGGGACGCACTGTCCGGGCATGAGCACATTCCGTCGTTTCTACACTCCTGTCGTCGCCACCCTCGCGCGCCGACGCGACCGCTTTGCCGGCCGCAGCGGCCGCTGGGAAGTCATGGTTGTGCAGGACGCGACGAGCAGCAGCGGGCGGCGGTCATGGCAGCCGCGGTGATGGGAGTTGGCGCCGAGCGCGACGAGCCCGAGAACGAACGCGGCGACCGCGAACGCCGGCAGGTGTGCCTTATTGACGTCACATAGTTACGCCGAGCGAGGCGTCGCGAAGTCGGGCTTGTTGGGTCGGCCTGTGCCACGTCGGTTGCGGCTTTGCGGGCGAAGCGACCGGTCCGACGGAACGAAACCGAATGCGCCGCGGTCGGCCGGTCAGCCGTCGGCGCCGAGCTGACGTGACGGGAAGGGTGAGCTAGGGCGCACACGCGGCGTTCCTGCGATGCGCGAGGTGGAACCGGAGGGATTGAGATCGCATGGTCTGCGGCATCACAACCGCAGCCGCGCCTACATGCGTCTCTTGTTTCCCGGCAGAGCTGAACAGGCGCACGCGCTGGGCGTAGTTTGCACCGAGTCTCGGGCGGGGTGAACTTCCGATGGCGAGAACGGGACGAGGGTCTTCAATGGCGACATGTTCGCGCGATCGGCCCTTCGCACCGTGGTGCTGCTGACGCCGTTCGCCCTGATGGTTCCGACCCAGGCGATGGCAGCGACGGTGGCGGTCGTCGCGCGATCGCAAGCCGTCACCGAACGGGGAACCATGTTCACGGCGGCACCGGGTGAAGCCAATGACGTGACCGTCACTCATCAGTTCGGTGGCCCGGACCAGACGTTCGTAACCATCCACGACAGTGGGTCGATTGTCGACGCCGGACCGGGGTGTGCTTCGTTGGATCCGCACACCGTGCGTTGTCTGCTGCACGGCGTCGTCGCGTGGTTTGACCTGGGTGACGGAGACGACCGATTGCGGACGCTTGAGCCGTCCTCGATTTTCGCCATCGTTGCGAATGGTGGCCCGGGCGACGATGTGCTCGACATCCGCAACGGCTCGACCGCCACCCAGGGCTACGAAGGGACGCTCGATGGCGGAGGTGGGCACGATCGACTCTATGGGGGCCCCTTCAGTGACTACCTCACCGACGGCGATCGCGACGACGCACAAGGCAGCGCAGCGCCCGGCCCCGATGTCCTGGACGGCGGCAGTCGCGTCAGTGGTCAGGGGTTCGGCATGGCCAACGATGTCATCAGCTACGAGGAGCGCACCGCGGCGGTCCGCGTCGATCTCGCCACCGACGTTGCGGCCGGAGAGCGCGGCGAGGGTGACACCGTGCGCAACGTCGAGTCGGTGTACGGAGGAGCCGGCGCAGACCATCTTGCAGGGACCAATCGGGCCAACTTCCTGGCAGGCGGCCGCGGGCACGACACGCTGATCGGACGAGGAGGCAACGACACGTTCGGCAGCCCACCGTCTGGGCGGCTCTGGCTCGGCATGCCTGTGGAGGCGGCCGGGGCAGCGGGCGGTGACCGCATCGCCTGCGGCAGCGGCAGGGACACGATCCATCGCCCCGCAGACGGCCAGTACATCCGACGGCGCTGCGAGTCTCCAGTACTGCGCGGAGTCTTCGGCAGTTCCCATGAGGCCTTCGTCTCCGCTTACCCGGTCCTCAAGCGTGGTTCATTGACCTACGCGCTCGTCTGTCCTCTCAATGAGGAGAGTCCGCGGTCGTGCTCGGGCTTGCTGACGCTTCGGGAAGCCGCTCGTCCGCACCGGCTGCTGGCCTCCGGCGTCCTCCCGCGTACGCGCGGGGAGACGGAGGTCGTGGCGGACGTCCGCCTCACGCCGGCGGGACGCCGGCTCAGCGTTCGGGGACACGGCGTTATCGGGACCATGCGAATTGACGGACGCAACCTGCCCAGCAACTCGTGGAAGATTCGGCTCCAACTCCGTCGCTAACACCGCGGGTTCCGAGCAATCGACGGTGTTGGCGTGCCGTCGGTAGCTAACCCAACCGTGTCCACCGAAGCGGGGGAACTCCACGCAGCCCTGCTCGCGAAACCAGACGGCAGCGCGGCGCAGCGTCGCGGTCACGGTGATGGCGTTCTCGTCGCTGTGCAGCTCGCAGTAGGTCAGGCGGCTGTGGTCGTCCAGGACGCCGATCACGACGGTCTTGCCGGCCTGGCGTGTCTTGTGCTCCTCGGCGCGCTGGCCGGTGGCCCAGTGCCCGGGCCGATCGAACTTGGGCACCCTGAGCGCGTCGATGTGCAACAACGCGCCCGCGTCGGCCCACTCGTAGCGACGATGCGTGCGGCGTTCCCCGCGCGCTCGTCGGCTGACCCCGTGACGCTTGAGCACCTTCCAGTACGTCAAGCGATGCCGGCCGGTCAGCCACGTCAGCCGCATCGGCCCCCAATTGGACTTCGCTCGGGCGTCCAGGATCGCTTGCTCTTGCTCGGCCGTCAGCGCCCACGGACACGACCTGGGGACAGGCCGCCGCGGCGCACACCAGCTTCCGTCCGCCCGCTCGGTCTCGCTCGCGGCCAGCCACCGGTCCCGCGCCGTGGTGACCGTCGTCGGCGAGCACCCCATCGACCTGTTGACGGCCCGCGCGTGCTCGCCGGCGAGCACGCGCGCCACCATCTCACGCTTCGCCCGCGGTCCGAACCGGCATCTACCGTCTGTCATGTCCGGCCCTCCCTCGGAGCCTTCAGTCTTGGCGACCGACAGCCTCCGACGGAGGCCGGACAGTCCCGTCTCAGCCGTTCAGCAGGTCCGTAGGCAGATCAGCTAGGGCGCGACGCGGCGTTCCTGCGATACGCGAGGTGGAACCGGAGGGGTCGAGATGGCACGGTGTGCGGCGTCACAATCGCAGCCTCGGCTGCTCACGGTCGCGCAACGGACGACACGCAGGAGTCGTTGGACCATCCCGGCGCGCTGGCGGCGTAAAGGGCGTGGGGTCCGAACGCGCCAGGCGACTCATTGCCGAATTTGCCGCTCGACTCGAGACCGCACCGTCTCAGACCCGTTCGGATCGCGGCCCGACTGCCAATGACCGCGCACCGCGGGGCGAACCGCCGTGGTCCCGCATCAGGAACGCAAGCTGCGTTGGACGGACTCGCGACACGTCGCGCAGATGTATTTCTCGGGGCTCAAGCGGCTCTATCTGTGCATGTCGACCCATCTCGCGCACAGGGGTGAAGCACTGGGAGGCCGCGCGGCGAAGACGGCACTGTCGCCCGCGCGACGGTCGCCTTCCTGCTGCGTGACGCCACGTGATCCAGCCTGGCCGCGCTCCGCGCGACTGATCACTACGCCGATCGACTGTATGCGTACCACGTCACTTAGCGACGTGGCGGCCAACGGTGTGAAGGATGCCACCTAAGGGGGCTACCGAGTCGGCGCCTTGTCTAGGACCGTGCAGACATCCCGTCCGCACTCAAGGAGACACGGTCGTGCAGCGTCGTCGATTCGTCGGTGCCGAGACGCACAAGTGCCTGTTTGTGCGCGATCACCCTACCCGCCATCGTCGTCGGTCGCCCGCGGCCAATCACAGGAGGACAGCGTGAATGCGCCAGCGCAAGTGCGGAGCCCGGAGCTCACGGCCGGTCGCGCCGTGGAGTTCCTCCTCGGGCGAACCCTGGAGGCGGAGCGAACGATGCTCAACCTGGTGGACGACCTTGCGGCTCCCGTGACGTTCGCCGAACTCTTTGCGTTCTACCGGCGCAGTGGTTTCCTCTATCGCGGGAAGGCGGTTGGGCTTGAACAGCACCTTCCCGCCATCGAGGCGACGTGGGAGCGGCTTCTCGCGGCTGGTGGCGAGGTGTTTCGCGTTCTGGCGCGGCGTGCGCCGGAGGACGGCGGGCTCACCGTAAACAACTCGATCTGCGCCTTCCAGTACGCCCTCGGAACCTGGCAAGGCCAACATCTCGTGAGCGCACAGCGGCACGAGTACGTCGGGACGGTGACCGTGCTTATAGGACTCGTGCAGTGGTTCCACGACTCTGGCGTGCGGTTCGCACGGCTGTCGTTTCGTCCCAATAACCCCGGCACGAACCGCCTCTTCGGCGATGTGGCGCAGATCCTGCCAGCCGATGTCGCCAGCCTATCGGTGGTCGACTACGGGATGACACCGGTGGGTGCGCTCGCAGGCCTCACGGCCGCGGATCGCGACGCCGACGTGGACGTCCATCGCGCCGATCGGGTCGACGCGCATCGCTTCTTTGGACAGATCCTGCCCGCGGTCGAGTTGGCGGCCTTGGGGCTGCACGATCTCGAGTTTGCTGAACTCGGCCGCATTTACGCCGGACACGGGTTGAGCCGGCGCAGGCGCCTGTACGTCGCCACCCTGGCGGATCGCGTCGTGGGCGGATGCATCGTTCATCACAGCTCTGAGGGCATGAACTTCTCGTTCCTGGAGAACGCAATCGAGCACCTGCGTGTCGCCCCCGGCCTCCCGCCGCGTCAACGCGCCCGCGTCTGGGCCGCTCTACTGCGCGCGGCGGTGCGGGATGTGTGCCGCCATCGCGGCTATGTCGTAACGACGACCGACCCGGGCGACCGCGACCTGGCCGCCGCATGTGGCCTCGTGGGCGCGGAGCCTAAGCAGTACGCCGTGCTCACTGTCAGCCGAGAGGGTAAGGGGTTCCTCCGCTCCATCGAGCACTTCGTGTCCTATTACAAAGCGCTCCTGCGTGCGATGGCCGAGAGCGAGGCGCACGCATGACGACGTACATCATGGAAGCACGAACGGAAGGGGACCGGCTTATCGCCAAGACGGAAACGGTCCTCGCTCGCCGCCATCTTCACTGGACCGGCTTGCGCCCCGGCGAGTCGTTCGTCGACGTCGGCTGCGGGGTCGGAGACGCCCTCATCGAGGCGGCCGGCATGACCGCGCCCGCGTTGGTCGCGGGAGTCGACGCAAGTGCCGAGCGGCTCGATCGCGCGCGGACGCGCTGTGAGCGACTCGGCCTCGGCGACGTACGCCTGGAGGCGGCATGCATCACGGGCCCGGGATCGGCGCCGTTCCCAGACTCGACGTTCGATCACGCCTGGACGCGGTTTTTTATGGAGTACCAGACGGATCCGATCGCGACCGTCAACGAGCTGATGCGTCTGGTGCGCCCAGGCGGCAAGGTCACGCTCATGGACATCGAGGGCAACTGCGTCTGGCATTTCGGAATGTCGGAGGACCTGCGCGCCGGAATCGAGTCAGTACTCGCGGATCTCGCCACGGCGGGCTTCGACCCGAACGTCGGCCGCCGGCTCAGCACCCACGTCGCCGCCGCCGGGCTCGTCGAGATCCGACACGAAATCGAGCCATACCACCGCATCGTCGGCGCACCCGACCCCGCCACCGCCGCCGCCTGGCGCCTGAAGATCGAGACGATCCGCGACAACTACCTCCACCACTTGTTCCCGGAGAGGACGGACAACGCCTGGGTCTTCGACGCCTTCATCCAGTTCATCCTCAGCGAGGACACGATGACGTGGAGCCTGCTTCACCTCGTACAAGGCGCGAAGCCCGCTGCGAGACAACAGCCGTGCCCGGCGCCCGGCGCCCGGCGCCCGGCAGAGGACTAGTCGACTGATCCCATGCCCGCGCGCCGTCCTGATCCGACGATCCCGCACTGGACCGTGCGCGCGTCGGCAGTAGCCGCTGTGGTCGGCGTGGTGGCCACCGTCATCTCAGTGGCCGTTGCTGTCACCGCCTACGACAAGGCCGACCACGCCGCTCGGGCTCAGCAGCGCACCACAGAACGGCAGGGCATTCGAGCAAGAGCAAAGCGCTCCAGTCCTCGCTCCCAGCACGCACGCAAGTGAGCGTGGTAGGACGATCACAGCCGTCAGCGACTATCGACAGACCCTCAAGAGAGCCGACTGGCTGATTGTGGGAGCAGACGGCCACCTCGTCATCCCGACACGCAACGGCGGCGCAGGCATCGCTCTAACGGTCGGGCTTCCTCTCATCGTCAGCGATTGCGAGCACGAGCCGTACGAACTCGGGGTGCGTAGCGTGGGACGCCTGGGCACCTACGTCGTCCCGAGCGGCGGCACGGACCAACTCGCCTACTTCGAGCCTGACCAACGAAAGCCGGCATACCGCCCAGGGACTGCAGGTAGGCGCTCCTTCAACTGGGCTTACGCGCGTTTCGGTAAGCGACGGGCGCCGAAGATGTTCTCACTACTGCTCTGGTACACGGACGGGGCGCAGCGGATGCTGCGCTGGACCTGTACGGCGTATGACCGGGCACCGCGGAGCAGTCATTCCTGGGTAGTGGGCAATCAATATCGGGTGGATCAGGCGCTATACGGTAAACGCTCTTGGCCGGCGGCCGCGGGACCGTGACGTATTCGCCGCTGACGGTGTGGGTTACTGACGGCGAGGCGCAGGAGCCGTGTCGGTCGTCGGCGTAGTCGTCGAGCACCGACCCGGCGATTCTCTCCGCGTTGACTGTCGCCGCCGGAATCGATTGTGCCGCTCGTCAGCCGAACAGACCGGTGATCCTCCCGCCCGCGAGCACGAAGCCGATCGCGGCGGCGAACAGGACCGCGTTGAGCCACACTGGTCTCCATGAGACCGTGCCGCCGCGGGCGAGCGTGCGTCCGAGGTTCACAAGCGCAATGCAGGCCAGTGCCGTCGCTCCGATCAGCCACGCGAACATGGACGCCCTGGCCAGAGCGGCTTCTCGTGCGTCGCCGGCCGCGGCGTAGGCCTCGAGGAACTCGCGTATCACTGACCACGCCAGGGGCGCAAGGACCGCGATCGGGCTGAACGACTGCTAGCCCCATAGACGGCCGCCGCCGAGCCAATGCGGCAGATCTACGAACGGATCGGTGACGAACAACAAGCCGAGGAAGTGGTGGTGCGACATGGTGTCGGCAACCTGCGCGGCCTGGGTGGCGACCTGATGGACCTCGACGGCCGGATCCTCGCCAAACCGCTCCGCCGCGTCGCGGTATGCGCGCCTCGCCGCGCGCCACTGCGCCTGGAGTTGGTGGGAATCCCCGAGGAAGACCAGTGCGTGTGCCACGTGAAATCGGGCGCGCGCTCCGAGGGTACCCTCCGCCGCGAGCTCGACCGCCCGCGATGCCGTCTGGGCGAACTCCCCCGCCCACCCCTGCTGGCGAAGGAGCATCGCCTGCCCGTTAAGGGTGCTGATGGCCAGCACGCGCGATGCGGGCGTGGGTCCCGCACAGCAGCGATCAACGATTTCCTCGTACTCCCGCCAAGCCGCCTCTCGCCCCGCTTCCGACCGCTCGTCGGGTGCAACGCGGCGAGAATGAGCACGGCTTCGCCGACCAGAAGCTGAAGCCCGGAGTCAGTGCTGTCTCCGAATCGCCGCACGACCTCCTCCAACGGCGGCGGAGGCAACGCGGGCAGGTGCACCCAGGCCTTGTCCAGGATCACGCGGCCGACCCGCATCAGGACCGCCTCGTCGTCAAACCTCTCATAGCGCGCGATCGCGTCGCCGTAAGTCGCCAACACCTCGCTGCCGGAGGCGCGGCGAGCGGCCAGACGACCGGCAAGGCGGACAGACGGTGACCCTAAACTCGACCTTCTCGAGCGGCCGCAGGAACTGCTTACGCCAGTTGCGCAACAGGCTGTCGAAGATGTCGTGCTCGCGACAGAGCTCGGTAATCGTGTTCGGCCCACACAGCGGGGCGAGCCCGCAACTCGGTCTTCTGCTGCGCCGTGAACTTCCGGTAGCCATGGGGACCCGCAGCGGCGACGTCGACCCCGCGATCGTGTTCCACATGGCTACGTCCACGAGCGTCAGGCCGTGGCCGTTCTCGAACACGTACGTCCGTGAATAGCCGCGGTTGAATTGGCCGCGCCGCGACGAGCCGACATAGACGCCGTCGGCGATCTCGAAGCCCGGCCTACGGAACCCGCGCGGCGCGACGGCCGTGGCAGTCACCGTCCAACCTATAGGCGTACGCCGGACGCGCGCAGCTCTCGCCGCAGGCGATCGAGCGCCCGGCCGCGGGTCGGCCCGATGGAGCCGATCGGCATCGACAGCGCGGCGCCGATCTCCTCGTAGCTCGGTGGCGGGTCGAGCGCGAGCATCCGCAGCAGCACCTGGTCGCGGGCCGGCAGCCGCGCGAAGGCAGCCGCCAGGGCGGCGTCGCGCTCGTTGCGGAGCAGCCGGGCGTCGAGGTCGTGCGGCTCCGCGACGGCCACGATCTCGGCGGACGGCTCGCAGCGGGCGCCGCGACGCACGGTCCGCAGCGCCTCCCGGCGCGCGGTCGTGACCAACCACGCGCCGATGCCGTCGGGATTGCGGATGTTCGGCAGGTGCTCGACGAGCCGCAGCCAGCTCGTCTGCGCGATGTCGGCGGCGTCGTTCGCGTCCAGCCGGTAGGCGCGGGCGACGGACCACAGCAGGCCGGAGTAGCGCTCGACGAGCTCATCCCAGGCTCGCTGATCGCCCCGCTCGGCCGCGGCGACGATCTCGGTGGTCGACTGTGTGAGGTCGGCATGCATCGACGCGCACTCTTCGGGCGCGCGGTTGCAGCGACCCTGCAGCGATGTTGCAGCTCGCTCCGCCACCGCGGGCCGCTTGGCACAACAGCTGCGTCAAGTCCGCATCGATCGTTCGCCACGCGAGCAGCTCGCAGGCGGTGTCACGCAGCCATTCAGGAGCCGGATCGACGCCGGCGAGCGTTCTGCCAAGACGCCGGACCAGCGCGTCGTCATCCATGCCGAATCGCGGCCATTCAGTCGCATCCACGTCTTCTTCCCCTTTGTCTGCGACGGCCTATCGAAGGTTTAGAGTCGCGAGCGCGCCCGCTGATACGCCATTCGTCGCTTGCCTTTCCGAACCCGGCGGGGCTAGGGGTCGCCGCAACACGACGGTGGAGCGGAGTCGTGTCACCGGTGGACCGGCTCGATCTTCAGTTGTGTGGCGGACTTCGCGTCAGGCGCGACGGCGAGGCCTCCCTGTGAGCCCGCCGGCACGGGCAGGGGCGCTTGACCCTCGCGTACCATCGCGTCGTCACGCGCGCCGAGCTGATGGAGCGCCCGTCTCCCGAGACCGATCCGCAGCGCGTCGGCGCCTCGCTGTCGCAGACGTTGTCGCGGCTGCGCCGCGTGCTCGGCCATCAGCGGCTCGAGCGTCTGCCCGCCGGCGCCGTGTGGGCCTGCGCGGGCCGCTGCGCGTCGACGTCGAGGAGGGCGAGCGACAGCTGCGCGACGGCGCCTGGCGGTCGAGGTCCGGCGGTGGTCGGCCGCGTTCGAGACCTCGATCGCGGCACTGAGCGCGCTGACCGGCGAGCTGCTCGCGGGCGACGAGGCCGACTGGCTGGAGGAGGGTCCGCCGCACCGTCACCGACCTGCGGGCACCCGGCTGGTCGGCAAGAACCGGGTCCGGCTGGGAGTTCAAGCGCGGTTCGACGGGAAACAGGACAGCGCCCGGTATCGCGTCGCGGGGCTTTCCGCGATTTTCGGCTATCGGCTTGCGGCGCAGAGGGACCCCTCTCATGACACCGCGCGCGAACGCTCTGGACGGACAGTCGCTGTATCACAGCCGGACCTCGCGCCTCCAACGGTCATGAGCATTACGACATCGCTTACGGATCCGGCGCCGAGCGGCGTCACGCTGCGCTGCGCCCGAATCATCGCCTGGAACGACGGACAACCCTCTCGGGTCGCCGCAGCCGACTTGCCGTCCGAGTGCATCGACAGGGCGGCCGCCACAGGAGAGCCGATCTGGGTGCAGCTGGTGCTGCCGCGGTTGTCAAAGGACCAGCAGGCCTGGTTCGAGGGGTCCGTCGATCCGTGGCAGGAGCTTGAGGAGCCGGAGCTTGACTGGACAGACGTGCACGGAGTGCTCGACGCCGTGGGGATCGGACCGTCCGCGCGCGACCCCTACGAGCGGCGACTGCTCGAGCGGCTGCCCCACCTGTACGGGCGCGGCGTCGCGCGCGTCGCCCGGGAGGTGTGGGGATCCCGCTCGGACGCGCCTGCGCAGCTGCGCTTCTTCCCGACCGTCGCCTTCCGCCCGAAAACGGAGGACCCTCCGCGCTTCTGGACCGTGCGCGCCACTGTCGGCGTGATCCGCAACGTCGTGGTTACGGTCCGGCTGCCCGACCTCTGGTGGAACGACGAGACCGAGCGCTTCGACTACACCCCGGGAGGACCGCTCGACGTCGCACAGCGGTTCTTCCCCGGCACGGACGATCTCACCGCCGACGACGTCGCCGAAGCCATCGGGCTGCAGCAGGCGAGCACAGCGCGCGCGGTGTCGGAGGACATTCGGACCCGGCTCACCGACATCGAACGCGCGTCGCGACTCGAGGTCGGCAGCGGCGCCCGCCGGGACCGGAAGGCAAACCACGACAACGCGAGCCGCGTCCTCGACATGACCGACACCCTCTACCAGCTCGATCGCCAGCTGGAACGGCTTCTGCGCCGCGTCGAGCTGAAAGCCTCCGACGTGGTCGGGCAGGCCAGCTCGGCCGACATCGCGGTTCGCTACCGCTTCGCCCTCGACGAGCTGCGATCGCTGGAGGGCAACGGCCGCCTGGCCTCGGAGGCGATAACGACCGCAGAGCGAGCCAAGCGCGAGCACTTCGAGTTCGTCGCCGCGATCGTCGCGTCGGTGATTCTCGTGCCGACGCTCGTGGCGACGATCTACGGCGCCAACGTAAAGGTGCCTGCGAGGGACAGCTGGGCAGGATTCGCTGTGCTGGTCGGGTCCATCATCGCCTGCGTCGTGCTCGCGCTGCTCTTTGGCCGCAAGGCCCTGCTACGCCAGGCCAGGCATGCAGCGACCATTGTCGGCGGCATGTGGGACCGGCTCGCCCGCGTGAACGCTCGCCGCGACGACCGCCGCCGGCGAAACGATCAGAGCGATAACACGCCGGCCCGGGCCGCGCGGGCCTGATCGAGGAGGAAGCAGTGACTCGTGCCCTATTCGCTTGCGCCCTGTCCTTGTGCCTGCTCGTCGCGTGGATCGCCCCCTCGGGCGCGAGCGCGGCGAACACTCCTGTCTGCGGAAGCACAGATCGCAACGGTGACACGGTTCTCGGCGCGTTGGCGCTCGACGACAACAGCTCAACGACCAAGACCTACGGAACCGCCAAGGGTGATCGACAGCTCGCGCTCCTGTACTCGGTGACGGGCTGCACGTTGCCTTCTGAAGCGTCGATCACCCGGGACCAGGTGTCGATCCTGCCGGCCAAGGACGGCGCCGACCTTCCGGGCGCGCCGATGGTCGAGGTCAGCTTCACCAAGCCCGACGCGACGGCGCTGGTGACCAAAGTCCGCTTGAAGCTAGACGACATCGACCCCGGCAACCACAGTGGCATCGTCCGCATCCACGTGCCGCGATACCTGCATGATTCCTTCACGCCGATCTCCGCGAGTCGGACCGCCTGGTGGTTGTGGCCGCTGCTACTCGGCCTGGCCGGCGCGGTGGCGGGCCTGTTCTGGGCCATTGGGATCCATTTCGCCGACTCGATCACGATGAAGTTCTCACTACTGCATGCCATCGTCATCGGCGTCCTCGCGATCGGTGCCGGGCTCGTGGCCGGCTATGCGTACTGGGACAACCAGGACGTCTGGACCGTCGGCGACAACGGTTGGGCGACGCTCGTCGCCGGCTTCACCGCATCGACCACCGGCGCGTTGGCCGGCGTGACCGCCGCGCTCTTCTCTCCGAACAGCGGCGGCGGCGGAGAGGCGAAGGAGCTGGCGGGGGCGCAGGGATGATCAGCTGTCGCCCTCGTGGGTTCGAGCCCTCAGCGCGAAAGGCGCAGCGGTCACAGAATAGGCCTCCGCTTATCCCGGGATGGTTCAGCGCCTTGGCCTGCGCCCACTCCATCGCGCTGCGCACCTCCTCGCACCCTCCCCGAGCTCGACGACGTGCTCGAGACTCCCGACGCCACCGGTCGCAACCGGCCGTCAAGCGGTGCACTATTGGGCTCCTGGCGTCAAGGCGTCGCCGACCTTTGGCTGCGGTGTGCCTTAGATACGACAGATAGTTAGGTTCCGCGGAGCGGCAGAGGACGACCAGCTCCGTCGGCCGGACAGCTACCGATCCCGGACGGCTCACCGTGTCATGGCGACTTGCGTCCACCGGCTCGCTCGGCGGACTCGTCCTCCCGGCCAGACCCCGGCGCGACCGCCGGCCGCGCCGAGCCCGGCGGCGCTGACCCGCGCAGCAGCAGTCGGTTAACCGCGGCCGCCAGCGCCCGCCGACGGCGCGCCCGTCGTCGAGCGCGAGGCGCAGGCCAGGGGCGACGTCGTCCTGTGCGCGGGCGCGATCAAGAGCCCGCAGCTGCTGATGCTCTCCGGCATGGGCCCGCCGAGCACCTGCGCGACCACGGGATCGACGCATCCGCGCGCGCCACGCGTCGGCGCCGGGCTGCAGGACCATCCGTTCTGCGCGCCGGATTGGAGCACGCCGCACACGCCCAACCTGTGGGAGGAGGCGACGCGCGACAACCTCGCGCAGTGGGAGCGGGACGGGAGCGGACCAATGGCCACCATGGGCGCCGACGGGTGTGCGTTCGTGCGCACGCGCGAGGCCTTGCGGCGCCCGATCTCCAGACATCCTCCTCGCGGGCGTTCGGATCGCGAGGGAGGTCGCCGCCTGCGAGCCGCTCGCGGGCATCGTCGAGGGCGAGGCGGCCCCAGGCCCGGAGGTCCGCCACGACGACGGGCTGCGCGCCTGGATCCGCAGCCACGTCGCGACCGCCTTCCACCCGCGGGGACGTGCGCGATGGGCGGCGCCGATGACACGGTCTGCGACCCACAGCTGCGCGTGCGCGGCATCGAGGCCCTGCGCGTCGCCGACGCCTCGGTGATGCCGCATCTCCCGAGCGGCAAACACGAATCCGCCGACGGTCGCGGTCGCCGAGCGCGCCGCCGACCTCATCCGCACCGCTTTGCCTTTCGGTGTTTGACAGCCTCCGACTCGAGGTGAGAGTGTCGGCCCGAGACCCGATCGATCGGACTGTTTGGCACGCTTGCCAGCCCCAGCCGATGCCGTGCCATGGGTCGCCTCGGCGGGCCCGTCGACCGATGGATTCCGTGATCAGGTCGTCGACGCGCTGCGGGAGGAGGGACTCGCCGCCGAGCGGTACACGTCGGGCGCGCATGGGGTGGGGGTCGTCGCGTTCGACGAGGTCTCGCAAGAGCTGTGCGGGCTCATCCGCGAGCGCAGCGGCAACGGGCTCGAGTGCGTGATCGCGATCGCGCCCGCGTCGCGTGCACCGGTCGGCGCCGCGATCTGGCGCGTACTCGAGGCCGGCGCGAGCGACGCCTTCGCCTGGGACGCCGAGAACGGCCCCCGGGCCGTGGTCGCGCGGCTCCGCCGCCGGCGGCGCATCGACGCGCTGATGCGGTCGCCGGCGATCCGCGACGAGCTAATCGGCGAGTCACCCGCCTGGCGGTCGGTGATGCGTCGGGTCGCGGAGATGGCCTGCTTCACGGACGCACCCGTGCTCGTCAGCGGGGAGAGCGGCACGGGCAAGGAGCTCGTGGCGCGGGCGATCCACGAGCTCGACCCGCGCGCCGACAAGGGCGCGCTCGTGGTGCTCGACTGCACGACGATCGTGCCGACCCTGTCCGGGAGCGAGTTCTTCGGCCACGAGCGCGGGGCGTTCACCGGCGCGGATCGCCGCGCGACGGGCGCCTTCGCGCTCGCCGACGGCGGCACGCTGTTCCTCGACGAGGTGGGAGAGCTTCCCTGACGCTCCAGGCCGAGCTCCTGCGCGTCGTCCAGGAGGGGACGTACAAGCGCGTCGGGGGCAACCGCTGGCGCGACACGCGGTTTCGCCTGGTCTGTGCGACGAACAGGGACCTGGCGGCCGAAGCCGCCGCGGAGCGCTTCCGGCGGGACTTCTACTTCCGGATCGCGGCGTGGCGCGTCGATCTCCCGCCCCTTCGCGACCGCCGCAGCGACATCCTTCCGCTCGCCCGGCACTTCCTGAGCCGGCTCCGCGACGGCGCCGAGCCGCCGGCGTTCGACGAGCCGGTGCGCGACTTCCTGCTCGGCCGCGGAGTACCCGGGCAACATCCGCGATCTGCGGCACCTGGTCACGAGGATGGGTCACCGCCACGTCGGGCCGGGGCCGATCACGCTCGGTGACATCCCCGATGACGAGCGCGAGCGGCCCGCCCCCGACCGCGACTGGCGCGACGACGGCTTCGAGCGCAGCATCCGCACGGCGCTCGAGCGCGGCACCGGGCTCAAGGAAATCGCCAACGCCGCGGCGGACGCCGCCGTGCGGATCGCCGTGGCGGACGCGGACGGCAATCTCCAGCGGGCGTCTCACCGCCTCGGCGTCACCGCCCGCGCGCTGCAGATGCGCCGCGCGGCCAAGGGCAACGGTCAGCCGACCGGGAACTGAGGCACGGCCCACGGGTCGGCCGCCGCCGGCGGCGAGCCGGAGCGCACGTCAGGCAGCCGGGCGCTCTGCGGCCGCGCGCGGGCTCGTGCGATCAGGCGCAGCAGGTTCCCGCCGAGGACCCGGCGCTCGGCGGGCGGCGGGAGGCCGAGGAGCCGCACCTTCGCGAGCTCGACGCCCGGGTGCAGCCAGGGTCCGTCGGAGCCGAACAGGATCTTCTCGGGCCCGGCCCGGCGCAGCGCACGCTGGAGAAGATCGAAGCGGCGCACCGCGGACGTGTCCGTGTACACGTTCGGGTGACGCTCGAGGTGATCGATCAGCGCGAGCTGCGCGCGCCAGTCGTCGGCGAACGAACCCAGGTGCGGGATCACCCACGACACGGTCGGGTACTCGCGCGCCAGCAGCTCGACGACGGAGACCTCGCCCATGACGTCGTACAGCACGGGCACGTCGAACGCCTTCGCGACCTCGCACACCTCGCGCGTGATCCGGGCATCGTGCCGGTGGACCTTGATCCCGCAGAACCCGTAGTCCCGGACGGCGGTCTCGACGAGCGCGCCGATGCGTCCCCGGTCGCGCTCCGGGTGCACGAACGCGAAGCCGTAGAAGCGGTCCCGCCGGGCGGCGACGATGCGGGCGACCTCGCGGTTCGCGACGGCGTAGTCGGAATGAAACGCCGCGAACAGCACCGTGCGGTCGATGCCCGCCCGGGCGGCGCGGCGCAGGTACGGCCCGATCCGCGCGGCCGTGTCCCACGGCCCGGTGAGGCCGTCGCCGGTGCCGGCGTGGCAATGGCAGTCGATGACCACGTGACCGCCTAGAAGCCGACGTGCGCCGCCGAGCACGCGGGCAGCGCCGCCGGCTTGGCCTTGGCGACTGCGACGGGGATCTCCTTGATGAGCCAGCTCGGCGGCCGGCCCGGCGGTATGGCCGTGGCGGCGATCTGCGAGCCGAGGAAGTTGATCGTCGTCTCGTTGCTCGCGCCGGCCGGGTCCCAGGTGATCCAGCGGACCTTGGGCGACTCCGGCCAGAGCCACTGGGGGAGCCGGTCGGGGCGCTTGTCCGAGCAGTTCATGGCTCCCGCCGCGTCGCGGTGGCAGAAGTCCATCCCGTGCACGCCTCCCGGGTCGCGGCAGGCGGTCACCCGGATCTCGAGCGTCCGCGCGATGTGGCGGGCCACGCCCTCGATCGCCGGTCCGCCGTTGTTGAAGAGGTTCCAGTAGGGGTCAGGGTCGAACGTGTGGGTCGGCGCGCCGGCGAAGCAGCCCCACACGTGCATGAGCGCGTCCGGCGCGAGCTGCTTCTTGACGTCCGCGAGCTTGGACGCCGGGAGGGCGTCGCTGAAGAACCCGGAGATGAGCGCGGACTCGGACTGGAGCGCGACGAACCGCTTGACACCGTCGGGAAGCGCCGACGCGGGCCATGCCGAGAACAAGCGGATGAGGTCGCCGCGCGCCGCCTTCGCCACCTCGTTGTGATAGCCCGGATAGAGGCCGCCGCCGGCGCCGTGGCCGCAGTAGTGGATCTGGCGGATCTTCAGCGCCGGGTCGGGCCCCGGGGCGCGCAGCGCGTTGACGATCACGTCCTTGTTCCACGCGCAGACGACCTCGACCGCGTCGTCGGCGAACCGCCGCTGCAGGTGCAGCTTGAGCGTCTGTGCGACCTGGAAGAACGACCTGTCGCGCTCCTTGGTCCCGGTCGGCTCGGGCGCTCCCGAGTAGCCGAAGAAGATGAGGTCGCGCGCTTTCGCCATCTCCGTCTACCTCCCGAGAGCGGCCGCGATCTGGCGGCCGCGGGTGAACACGCCGTCGACGTTGCGGCCGAAGCGGCCGATCGGCTCGACCCGCAGCAGCCGGTGCAGGCGCGGCCCATGGCTCACCTCGTACTGCTTGATCGCCTCCCACGACAGCGGGATGCCGTCCGCGCGCATGCCGTCCAGGAGCCGCTTCGTCAGCGGACTCCCCAGCGCGTGCTGGAGCTTCACCACGCGCCAGAAGAGCTCCGAGCCGACGGGGATCGACGGGAATCGCTTTCGAGCGAGGTCGGCGTAGTAGCGGACGTTGGCGATCCCGGCCTGCACGGAGTATTCCGGGTCGGTGCTCAGCCGGTCGTGGTCGAAGTGCCGGTCCTTGGACTCGTCGGGGTGGATCTGGAAGAACCCGCGCTCCTTGAGCGACGTGACGACGTCGATGCGGCCGTCGGATTCGACGGCGATCCAGCCGAGGAGGAACGGGAGCGGGATGTTCCCGCGATGGTGGTCCAGCAGCGGCACGAGCTGCTCCATCCGGTGCCGGCTCGGCGTCCGCCGGGTGAAGCCGGCGGCCGCCGCGGCGGCGACGTTCTCGTACTCGAGCTCGCGGTGCGCGGCGGGCTCGCGGGTCGCGCGCGGCACGTCGGCGGAGGCGTCCGCGAGGATCCGCGGGCCGTACGTGCGCGGGATCTCCCAGTGCCCGAGCGGGCTCGACTCGGCGCGGTACCAGCGATCGAGCGGGGCGGCCTGGCCGGTGATGGCGTCGCGCACGCGGCGGCCATTCATCCGCGTCCCGGCCCCGTAGAACACGCGCATGGCACCGCCGCGCGTGACCATGTACTCGCGCTGCGAAGCCGTACCGGCCGCGTCGAGGGCCGCCCGGTCGTGGGCCATGTGCCGCCGGGCCCACTCGACGAGGGCTCCGGGCTCCCAGTAGAGCGCGTCGTAGACGTGCACCTCCTGGGGGTCGACGAAGCGCAGCATCCGCAGGAGCGGCTCGCCGCCGCCCGAGTGGGCGGTCATGATCAGGCGCCCGACGCGCGGCACCGCGGTGCCGGCAGCCGCCGCGAAGCGCTCGAGCGCGAACCGGACCAGCCGCCCCAGCCCGTCGCGGCGGCCGTCCGTCCCGTCGAGGGCGGGGAAGGTGTAGCGGTAGAGGCTGCCGCTCCGCTGCTTGACGCCCGTGTAGTGGCCCCGGGGAAGGATCGTGAGCGTCGGTCGCGTTCCTCGTCCCGCCAGGTCGAGGCCGCTCGTGGGCTCGATGTCGCGAGCGAGTGACAGCCACGGGCGCGAGTAGCCGTGCAGGTTGACCACGACGTCGATCTCGGCCGCCGCCGCCGGCATGTCGTTCCAGCGCAGCACGATGGCCGGCGCCTTGCCGCGGTGGCCCGCGAGCACCGGCGCGCTCGCCACCTCGTGCCGCCCGGCGCGCACGCCGCCCGTCCCGACCTCGCCGGCCCACAGCTCGGCCTGCTTCTCCGGCCGGTAGGTCCAGTGCCAGGCCTCGGCGGCATACGGCTGGAACCCGAAGCGACGCGCGTTCGCGGTCAGCCAGCGGAAGAGCCACGAGCGCGGGCCGATCTTGCCGAGGCCCTTTCCGGCCTCGCCGATGCCGAAGTCGATCGCGAGGCCGTCCTGATGGTTGCTGTAGCCGGGAGCGGCCACCCAGCGCGCCATCTCCCGCGCGGCGATGTCGACCGCCCGCGGCCCGTAGTCGCCGGCGTGCAGGCGGCCCGTCGTGAGTAGCTGCCGGTAGTAGTACGGAAAGCCTCCCTGGCGCCCCTTGCCCTGCCAGATCAGGAACTGCAGGCCGGCGGGACGGTAGGCGCTCACGATCCCGATGCGGACCCGGTTGAGCCCCTCGGCGGCGAGCGCGGCGCGGGCCGCGGCGAGCAGCCGCCGGGCCGCGTCGGCCGCGTCCCGGCGAGCGACGTGGTCGCCCTCGACCGGAGCGAGCGCCGACGTTGGCAGGTCGCCGGTGAACGTGCCTCCGGCGCTCCGCGAGCGCTCGACGTGCCGCTCGTAGACCGCGCGCATGAACGCGAGCTGCTCCGCGCCCGCGCCCGGCCACTCGAGGCGGCTCGCGGGGATCCCGCCCGCGGCCGTCTCCAGCTCGAGCTCGGGCGCCGTGCCCGCCGCAGGCGGGTTGTACTCCCAGTGCCACGGCTCGCGCTCGTACGGGTAGAAGCCGAAGCGCCTGGCGTTGGCCACGAGCCACCGGTACGCGGCGGTCCGGCGGAGGTTCGCGACGTTGGCGCTGTCGTTGTGCCCGCCGAGATGGAAGTCGATCGCGCGCCCGGACTGGTGCGCGCTGCCGCCGGGCGGCGCGACCCACTTGCGCGCCTCCTGCGGCGATCCATAGCGCTTCAACGCGCCCTCCCACAGGCGGCGTTGGCGGGCGCCGCTGCGATAGCCCGAGACAGGGAGGAGCAAAGGGGCGGCGATCCCGTCGGCGCGCGCTGAGCGGACCATCGCCGTCCACGCCAGCGCGGCCAGCCGGTGCAGCTGCACCGGACGGCCGACGCCGGGAACGGTCGTCACGTCGCTCGGCGCCGGATCGTGCTTGTCGCGGACGCGGCCGCCGCCCGGCGACTCGACCGGGACGGGGCGGAACGCGGGCTGGACGCTCTGTGCTGCGGGCTCGATGACCGTCATCTCCACCCTCCGACTCGTCGTGCCCGCCCCGCCGTCGCGCCGGCGAGGACGTCGGCCGCGCGATCGATGTCGGCGATGGTGTGGCGGGCGGTGATCAGGAAGCTGAGCCGCGGCCGGGCCCCGGAGCGGGGGCGCGTCAGCGCGGCGCGTACGCCACGTTCGAGCAGGTGCTCGTGCAGCGCCGCGGGGTCGACCGCCGGGGTGGAGGCGATCGTCTGCACCGGGAACAGCCCGCCGTGCGGATGCAGCCCGAGCGCCCGCAGGCGGGCACGGAAGTGGCGTACGAGCTGCGCGAGGCGGCGCCGGAGCGCGTCGCCGTGCCGAACGTTGAGCGCGAGCGCGCGCTGTGCGGCGCGCAGCGCGGCCGCCGACGGCGGGCTCGAGTGCACGCGCGTCGCGCTCTGGGCCTCGAAGCGCGCGACGATCGCCGCCGACCCGGAGAGCGCGGCCAGCGGCACGCCGAAGCCCTTGGCCAGCGACGCCGCGACGACGATCTCCGGCCCGCCGACGTCCTGCCAGCGAGGCGAGCCGCCGCCGCCGCGGCCGTACGGCGCGCCTGGCCCCGCGCCGGCGCCGAGCACGCCCAGCGCCTGCGTGTCGTCGATGATCACGTGCCCCCCGAGCCGGCCGGCCACCTCCGCGTACGCGCGCAGCGGCGCGCCCCGGCCGCAGCCGGGGCAGAAGCCGTCCGTCACGACGAGCGGCCGCGTGCCGCGGGCGACGGCCCGCTCCAGCGCGGCGGCGTCGTGGTGCGCGAACGTGTGCACCCGCACGCCGCGGCAGGCGGCCCGCTCGGCGCCCCACCGGGCGACCGGGTACGTCTCGGAGTCGAGATGGATCGCCACGCGCTCGTCACCGCCGAGGATCCCGAACAGGTCCCAGAACAGGTGCAGGGTCGACGTCGCGACGGTCGCCGCGGCGCACCGCTGCAACCTCGCCAGGGCGCCGGCGACGGTGCTCGCCCCGGGCGGGTCCGCGAGCGCCGCGGGCGCTCCCGTCGTCAGCCGCTCCCACGGCGCCAGCGATCCGCTCGGATGCTCGAGACCGAGGTACAGGGCGGACGTGAAGTCGGGCACGTGGCATCGGCCTACATCCGTTGTCCGTGCGGCGGTTCGACGGTGTGGCGCATCGCGCCGCCGTTCCTCGCCCGGCGCTGCTCGACGAGGCGTCGCTGCAGGTGCAGCGCGGGGGCAGCGCCCGCGCGCGCGCCTGCTCGGCCTGGCGGACGTCGGTCATCTCCGCGGACAGGTCGACGCCGGTGACGGCCTGGTAGGCGTGGACGTACCACTGCACCTCCTGCCGCCAGGCGCGCGCCCAGTTGCCGGCCTGCTCGCGGTCGGTCACGTTGCTCCAGTTGCCGAAGCGGACCGCGAGCACGATCTGCTCGCCGAACGTCGCCAGGTCGCGGAAGTAGCGAACGGAGACGTCGGTCCAGCCCTGGAGCGACTTCATCGCGTCGACGCGGCCCATCCACGCCTCCGGGTAGGCGGTCATCGGCCGCGTCGGCAGGAAGTCGCGGAACTCGTCCCGGGCCAGGAGCCACTGCTGCATGAGCATCTCCTGGCGGGCGGTCCAGCGGAGGTCGTCGAACTGGTTCGTCGCTCCCTCCGACAGCACGAGATGGACGTCCCGCAGCGCGTTCAGCACGGGGAACGGGTCCGCGACGATCGTCGTGTCGTCGTCCTCCTTGTAAAACATCGCCGCGCGGTGCAGGAGGTTGTGGAACGTCTCCAGGAACCGCGAGCGCGTCTCCGCGGCGTGGATCTGCGGGACCGCCTGTCCGACCAGCCCCACGCCGTACTCGTTGCGGTACTCGTAGACCCGCCTGGCCAGCGTGAGCCGGTGCTGCTCGTCCTGGATGTAGCCCCAGAGCAGGTTGCTCAGCGGCCGCAGGGGGTTGATCGCCAGCATGGTGAGCGGGTCCGGGTCGTGCGGCCCGCGCCGGTTCTGGAAGCGCAGGCTGATCGCGTTCATCGTCTGCACGAGCATCCCCTCCTCGTGCCAGTACGACCAGATCAGCTCGAGCAGGCAGGGGTTGGTGAACTTCTCCCGCAGCACCGCGTAGCAGAGGTCGGCGTCGTTGCGGACGGACGCCGCCAGGGTCAGCGGCACCTCCGGGAAGTTCTCGCGGACGGCGGCGAGGTACGGCAGCGTCGCGACGCGCGACGTGTCCACGTTGAAACCGTTCGTCGCCATCAGCTCCTTGATCGGCCCTGCGTGCGACTTCAGCTTCGAGTCCTTCTCGAGCGCCGCCACCAGCCCGACGACGCGACGGTCGCCCGCGGGGATGTCGACGAGATAGCGCTGGAACAGCCTGCGCAGCTGCTCAGCGTCGGGGAGGCCACGCTCCTCGCGTTGCGTGTCGTCGAGATGGTCGAACCTGATGTCGGCGAGCGGCACGCTCGAGCAGTTCATGAGCATGAACGACTCGGTGGCGCACTTGAGCAGCTTGTACGCCTTGATGTCCGGATAGGGCAGGGCGATCGAGCACGGGTGACGGCCGCCGCCGCCGCCCGGGTTCAGCTCGTCGCGCGCCTCGGTCCACTTCGCCTGCTGCGCCCCCGGCACGTTCTCCGGGATGTCGCCCCGGCAGAGAACGTGATCGATGAACGCCTTGTAGCGGTTGAACGAGAGCGCCTGCGTGCTCTGGCGGATGACCTCCCACAGCGGCAGGTCCTCGGTCTCCACGATGTCCGAGCGGCGCAGGGAGACCTTCACCGGCTGGTCGTCCACCCCGAGCGGGCGCGGATCGACGACGAGGTCCGCCGGCTCGGCTGCGTCGTCATCGACTCGCAGCGTGACGCGGAACACGCCGGGGTGCACGTCCTCCGCGGTCCAGAAGGCGACCGCTTGGTCGCCATCGATCAGGCGACCCGGCCTGCCGTGCCCGTGGCTTCCGACCCGCCGCACCGCCCACTCGAAGTAATGCTCGGCCGACTTGGCGCGTGTCGTCGCGGTGGTCACCGCCTCGAGCCTCACGGTGGCGTCCTGCTTGATCGTGGTGTGTTCGAGCTCGATCTTGGGCGTAGACATTCGGCCCTCCTCGTTCAGGCGGTGGTGGCCGGCAGCTCGACGAGCGGCAGCACCGGCTGGATGGGTTGTGTGGTCTTCAGAGAGGCGGCGAGCTCGGCGACGTCGAGCGTGCTGCGCAGCGCCCAGTAGGTGAGGAGCCCCTCGACGGTGCGCCCCTCGGTCTCAGGGCTCAGCTCGCCGATGGCGCGGGCCTGGCCGAGCACGGCGAAGGCGAGCGACGGGGAGACGTCCCGGATCTGCCCGCGGTGCCGCCGGAACGACTCCCAGAGCGCCGCGAGCCGGCTCGGGTCGCGTTCGCTCAGCGGCATCACGTCGCGCAGCGACCGGCCGCCCAGCGAGCGCGGCCTGTGGTCGACGAGCAGTGCGGTCAGTGCCGGCGCGGTCGCCTCCAGCGCGGCGAGCAGCTGCCGGCGCGCCGCGTCGAGCCGGTCGCGCGGGTACAGCGACTCCCACAGCGAAGCGAGCCCGGCCCATTGCGGATGCGGGTAGAGCGCATCCCCGATCGCGCAGCTCAGCCGAACCCGCATCCACGGCATCGGGTGCGGATCGTTGGCGTTGATCCGGAAGACGAACCAGGCGGGCAGGCTCACGACGCCGATCAGGCCGATCGTCGACCCCACGCCGATCTTCGCGATCGACCAGAAGTCGGCGACGATCTCCGAGATCCAGCGCTCCCACAGCGACCACGCCCGCTGCTCGGCGGGCCCCGGACGGCGCGCGTTGATCGACGCGCGCAGCGACTCGACGAGCCCGAGCAGCGCCGCCGCCTGGTGGCCCACCTCGTGGACGAGCGAGGACGCGATGCCGTGCCCGACCATGCGCTCGCGCGGGACGCGGACGATCGCCACTGGGTTCTGCCCGCCGCCGGGCAGCCGCGTGCGCGCGCGTCTGATGGCGGCGCCCGGTCCTCGCGCCAGGTAGCAGACGACCTGCGGCTGCTCGAAGTAGGCGCCCGGCAGGCTGAGCGCGTCCGCCGCGAGCACGTCGAGCCCTGCAAGCCACACGCCGGTGTCGTGCTCGCTGCGCTGCGTGATCAGCTCGGAGAACATGTCGAACTGGGTGAGCGCGTCGTTGAACTGGAGCCGCACGACGGTGAAGCGGCGCTGCATCTCCGCCGGGGACGCGTTCTCGCCGTCCTCGCGCAGCCAGCGCAGGTAGGCGAGCACCTGCCGGCGCAGCCGGTACCGGTTGCCGATCAGGAACCGGTCGATCGCGATCTGCGAGGCGGGCGTGAGCGCGGCCGCGGGCAGCATCGTCTCCTGCAGCGCGAAGGGCCGCACACGGCCGAGCCGCGTGAGCAGGGCGCGCGCTTCCTGCTCGAGCGCCCAGTGTGCGATGCGGTTCCCGTTCACAGCCGCCCGCTCACACGCCGAGCAGGATGATCTTGCGCCCGCGGCGGACCCAGCGGCCGCTCTGCTGCCCGTAGGGCGCCGGCCCGCCGCCGGGGGCCGGGCCGCCGGCCGCGAGCACCGGGAGCAGCCCCGGCGCGAAGCGCTGCGCGGCTGCCGCCACCGCCTCGTTGGCGACCGCGTGCGGCGGCATCCCGGGCGGCGCGAGCGCGGCGTTCTGGGCGGCGGCAGCAGCCAGCCGGACGACGCCGCGGGCGGTCTCGAACTCCTGCTGCTCGTGGTCCAACCCTTCGAGCTCGAGTTCGAAGACGTTGCTCGCCATCGAGCCCAGCCGCGAGCCGATCGCCGTGCCGATGCCGGGAGCGACGATCGAGCCGAGCGCGCCGCCGACGGCCGGCAGGGCCTTCTTCAGCACCCCGGTCAGCGCCTTCCCGATCGGCGAGCGGATGAAGCCGCCCGCCGCCTTCGCGACGCCCTTGACGAGGTCGCCCAGGAACTCCTCGAGCTCCATCTCGTCGGCCACCTCGAGCAGCGCCGACGCGTACTCGAGCTCCTGGATCTCCGGCAGCGGGCTCTCGCCCTGCGCCATCTCCCCGTACTCGAGCTCCCCGTATTCGAGCTCCCCGGGTCCGTACTCGAGCTCCCCGGGTCCGTACTCGAATTCTCCGGATCCGTACTCGAGCTCTCCGTACTCGAGCTCCTCGCCGGTCTCCCACTCGTATTGACTGCTCATCGTCGCTCCTTGTCTCTCGCGTCAAGCGCCGTAGACGATCAGGACCCCGTCGCGCCGTACCCAGCGCCCACCGCGGCGGCTGCCGTTCATGCCCATCGCTTCGAGCTCGCTGGAGCTCGGCGCGGCGGCCGCCGGGGGCGGCTCCGCGGCACCGGGCGGCAGGGCCGGCTCGGCCATCGCCGCCGGCGGCTCGGCCAGAGGCGGCGGAGGGGGAGGCGGAGGCGGAGGCTCGAGCGGCGGCGCCGGCTCCGGTTCCGGCTCCGGTGCGGCCGCCCAATAGCCCCGCGGGTACCAGGGCTGGCCGTACGTTGGCTGCCGTGGCCGCCGGCGGCGGCCCCAGTAGGGCGCCGGCTGGTAGCCGGTCGGTTGGTAGCCGCTCGGCTGGTAGCCGGTCGGCTGGTGGTAGCGCCGGGCGCCGTAGCCGTATCCGTATCCGGAGCGTGGGGCGCTGCTGTAGCCGCGGCTCTGCCAGGAGCCGCCGCGCCGATGGTCGCGCGTCCGCAGCAGCCCCGGCGCGTAGCGGCGCGCGGCCGCGAGCGACGCGGCGCGCGCGATCGCCGGCGCGGACACGTGCCGCGGCGCCCAGGCGGCGTTCCGGTACGCGCTGCTCGCGAAGCGGACGAGCTGCCGCGCGGTCTCGAACTCCTGGTCCTCGGCGCTGAGGCCCTCGAGCTCGAGGCCGAGGAGCGAGCCCGCCTGCTGCGCGAGCCCGGCGCCCGGGGCCGCGCCGCCCATGCCGGGCAGCGCCTGGCCGATCGTGTTCTTGAGGATCCCGCCGAGCGCCTTGCCGGCGTCCGACCGCGCGAACTGGCCCGCGGCCCGGCCGACCGCGCGGAATACGTCGCCGAGGAATGCCTCGAGCTCCATCTCGTCCGCCACCTCGAGGAGTCCGGACGCCAGCTCGAGCTCCTCCGTCTCGTTCAGCGGCAGCTCCGACTGCGGCTGCTGCTCGAGCTCGCCGCCGTATCCGCTCGTGAGCTCGTCGGCTTCGAACTGCGTCCGATCGATGTCGTGCATCGCCACCTCCGCGGGCCTGGTCTTGCCCTTCTCTCTCGCAAGGTCCGTGCCACCGCGACGAGCGCGGTCCTGGGCGGACGCGAGGCGAACGACGCTTCGCCGGCGGTGCTCACCGGCGAAGCGCGCTTCGCCGGCTAGCGCAGCGCGCTCGGAAGGACGCCGAGCCGCTCGCGATACTTCGCGACCGTGCGGCGCGCGAGCACGAAGCCCAGGCCCGCGAGCTCTTCGGCGAGCTCCGCGTCGGACTTCGGCCGCCGCTCGTGGGCGAGCAGCTCGGCGAGCGCGTCGCACGGCGCGCCGGACGCCTCGAAGAAGCGCGCGAGCTGGACGACGCGTCCGGAGGGCAGCTCGATGTTGCGGCCGGCGACAGCGCGGCTCACCGTCGACTCGTGGACGCCGAGCGACGCCGCAACGTCGGCTCGCGTCAGCGGCGCCAGATGGCGCGGGCCGCGGCGGACGAACTCGCGCTGGCGGTCGACCGCCTCCTGCGCCACCGCGCGCATCGTGCGCCAGCGCTGCTCGAGCCGGTCGACGAACGCGCGGGCCGCGCGCACCTGTCGGCGGATCGCCGCGCGCTCGGCGAGCGTCAGCGGCATGCCGGTGGCGCGTTCGTACGCAGGGCTGACGACGAGCCGGAAGCGCGCCGGCTCGAGCAGCTCGACGACGAGCCCCTCGCCCGCCTCGCGCACGCCGACGTCGGGGACGAGCGGCGGCGCGGACACGACCGCCTCTGCCCACGGATGCGGGTGCAGGCGCGATCGGATGAAGTCCTGCGCGCCGAGGATCTCGGCGCGGTCGACGGCAAGGACGCGCGCGAGCTCCCCGTACAGACCGCGCCCGAGCAGCGGGAGGTGCGCGTCGACGAGCCGCTGTGCGAGGGCCCGTCGGGGGTCATCGGGGAGCCGGTCGAGCTGAAGCAGGAGGCACTCCCGCAGGTCGCGCGCAGCGACGCCCGCCGGCGCCGCCTCCTGCACCGCGCGCAGGACGCGGCCGACCCGCTGCGGCGAGACCGCGAGCCGGGCGGCGACCTCCTCCACCGTCGTGTCGAGGAACCCGTGCCCGTCGAGGCTGCCGACGAGGTAAGCGGCGATCGGCCGGTCGGCGCTCCGCACCAGCAGCGCCACGTCGCGCAAGAGCGTCTCGGCCGGCGCCTGCGTGGCGGCGGCGGCCTGGATCCCGTCATCGGCGCCTCGCGAGCGCGACTCGCCGCGGCGCAGGCCGTGCACGCAGCGGCCTTCATCGAGTGGACGCCCGCATACCGCGCAGCTCGGACAGTCGATGCGTTCGAGCGCCGGGTTGTCGGCGAGCTCGCGCGCGACGGTCTGCTCCAGCTCCGGCGACGGGAGCGCGAGCAGGGCCGTCGCCGCCACCAGCGCCGGCGACGGACGGAGCGCCTGCTGCGGCGCCATTGCCGGCTGCTGCGAGACGTGGAGTCCGGTCACGGGTGCATCGCCAAGCTTCTCGTGCTCCCCGAGCCACCGCAAGATCCGTGCCGCGCCTCACCGGAAGTCGTCGGCGTGATCGCGCGCCCATTCGCTGAACGCGCGCGCCGGTCTGCCCGTGACGTCCTCCACGATGGAGGTGACGACCTCAGGCGTCGCGACGAAGCTCTCCCAGGTGTCGAGCGCCGTCGCCGGCAGATGCCCGCCGAGCCGGCTCCCGGCCTCCTCGCGCGAGAGCTCCTCCAGCGGACGGGCCGGCCGAGCGCGCTGCCGATGTGCTGGACCTGCTCGATCTGGGTCACCGCCCCGGGGCCGGTCAGGACGTAGCGGGCGCTGGTATGACCGTCTTCGGTGAGCGCGAGGACGGCGACGTCGGCGATGTCGCGCTCGTGGATGAGCGAGCGGGCCGCGCGCCGTACGGCCAGCGCACGAAGCCGCGTTCACGGATCTGGTTCGCCCACATCAGGGTGTTGGCGGCGAAGCCGGTCGGTCGCAGGAACGTCCACTCCGTCGCGGATCGCTCGATGGCCCGCTCCACGCGCGCCCAGAAGGAGTCGGGCCGCTTGCCGGCGGCCTCGGCCGAAGAGGTAGACGATGCGCCGCGCGCCCCTTGCGAGACTCTCCACGACCTTATCCGCGCCGTCCGCCCCGAAGAACGGCCAGACCAGGAAGACGGCCTCGACGCCGTCCAGATGCGGGGCGAGCGCGTCCTGCTTCCGTCAGGTCGCCGCGGACCACGTCGACGCCGGCGGGGAGACCGGCCGCGCTCGGGTCGCGCATCAGCACCCGCACCGCGGCGCTCCTGTCGAGGAGCCTGGAGACCACATGGCGACCGACGTCCGATCGAGCCCGGAGAGGTCTTTGAGAACCCGGTGACGCGTGAGCGCGCCGTCGCCCTGGAGTTGCCATGGCAGAACCCGCGGGGCCGGGCGGTCGCCGAGCCGACCGCGCTGCGTGGCGCGCGCGTGCTCGGCGAAATCTGCATCCGTCGCTGCATGAGCGTTTCATGGTTATGCGGGGCGAGCTGACGGTCGTGCGCGACGGCCGGCGATCAACCGTGAACGCCGGGCAGAGCCCCGATATCGCGCCCGGGACGGGGCACGACTGGTGGAACGAAGCTGCGGACGACGCGATCGTGCGCGTCGAGGTCACTCCCGGCGAGAGCTTTGTGCACCTGATCGAGACGACGTTCGGGCTCGCGCGTGAGGGGCACGTCAACGCCAAAGGGATGCCGAGCCCGCTGCAATTGGCGCTGACCGCGCAGGAGTTCTCCGACGTCGTCGTGTTCCGCAAGCCGCCGCCGCGCGTGCAACGCGTTGTGTTCGCCGCGCTGGCACCGATCGCCAGACGGCGCGGTTACCGCGCCACCTATCCCAGCTGAGCCAGGCTGGGTTCGACGGAGGCTCTGAAGCCAGGATGATGTCCTGGCGGAAGGAGATCCTCCCGTTCTCATGCCTCGACCGAAGAAGTACCCCGACGAGCTGATCCAGCGCGGCATCCGGCTCGCGTTAGAGAGCGAGCGGCCGATCGCGCACATTGCCGCGGATCTCGGGATGCACCCTGAGACGCTGCGCAAGAAGGTCCGCCAGCACGAGGCCGACTCGGGCAAGCGGCCGGATCTGCCGACTAGCCAGGAGCGTGAGGAGATCCGGCGGCTGCGCGCGGAGAACTTCGAGCTCCGACGGGCGAACGAGATCCTGAAGTCCGCCTCGGTGTTTTTCGCGAACGAGCTCGACGAGGACCGAACGAGGTGAGCCGCTTCATCGATGCGCATCGCGGCCGCTTCGGCGTCGAGCCGATCTGCAGGGTCCTGGGCGTGTCGGCGTCCGCCTACTACCAGCGCGCCAGCGGTGCTCGCTCGGCCCGGGCCGTCGAGGACGAGCGGCTGCTCGCGGAGATCGGCGAGGTTCATGCCGCCAACTACTACGCCTACGGCTACCGGCGCACCTGGAAGGCGCTGCTGCGGCCGGGCGAGCCGGTCGGCCGCGACCGCGTCGAGCGGCTGATGCGCAGCAACGGGATCCAGGGCGCCAAGCGGCGCGGCAAGCCGTGGCGCACGACACGCCCGAACCCGAGGCCACGCGGCCGCCCGATCTCGTCGAGCGCGACTTCAGCGCCGACGCGCCCGGACCGGCTCTGGGTCGCGGACTTCGAGCGCCACGAGGCGCTGTGTGACCGTGCGGGGGTGAGAGACCTTCGCGGCCCGCCTGTCGCAGCAGGCGGGTGAAGCTGGGGGCAGCCTGATCCGGGGGACGCCGGGGAGGGTGGACAGCAGCCCCGACAACGACGGGACGGGCCAGCACCGTCAGATGGCCTGGGTCCGGCAAGCGAGATGAGAAGGCGTACGTGAGAAACCAGCGGCTGAAAGCTCCTCAAGCGAGAACCACCAGCTCTAACCTGGCGGATGTGGGCTGGGCAGCCATGCGCACCCGACCCATTCGGGTCGGGGAACTCCTGGGCCGGTTGATGTCGCCGGTCGGGAGGCCACGATGAATGCCTGCGGCGTAGTCGTGGCGAAGTGGCAGGGGCATAGCTGGACGCCTCCCTCAACGAGCGGTCATGCGGTGAACGTGGGAACCGTCCCGGCGGTCCCTCCCCCGCCGGTCTTCGGATCGGTGGGCGGGAAGGTCCGTCGTCGGCTGATGCCGCCGGGGCGGGGCGGAGGACCCGTAGTAGTCCGAGGCCGGGAAAGCCGGCCACATGGCGAAGGGGTCCAGCGGGATCGCAGCATCCACGCGATGCGAGGAGGTCGCCGGTGAATATCGGCGCGCCGTGGCCCGACCTCTATGAGGCTGAGCGGCGGGTACTTGTGATGCAGACGAAGCTGCACCGATGGGCGGCCGGTGATTGCGGCCGCGTGTTCGATGACCTCTACAACCTCGTCTATGACCCGGCGTTTCTCGTCGTGGCGTGGGCCAGGGTCAGGGGCAACCGGGGCGCACGGTCAGCAGGAGTCGACGGGATCGCTCCCGCCGCGATCGCTGACGTCGGCGCGTGGCTGGCGGACCTTCAGCGCGAGCTCAAGGACCGCCGCTTCAGGCCCGACCGGGTGCGGGAGCGGATGATCCCCAAGCGCAGCGGAAAGCTGCGCCGACTGGGCATCCCGACCGCGGCCGATCGGGTCGCGCAGGCCGCTCTGAAGCTGGTGCTCGAGCCCGTCTTTGAGGCGGACTTCAAGCCGTGCAGCTACGGCTTCCGTCCTCGACGGCGGGCGCAGGACGCGATCGCCGAGATTCACTATCTCGGATCGCCCTCTCGCAACTACGAGTGGGTATTCGAGGCGGACATCGCGGCGTGCTTTGACGAGATCGACCACAGCGCCCTGATGGACAGGGTCCGCGGCCGCATCTCCGACAAGCGCGTCCTGGGTCTGGTCAAGGCGTTCCTGGCCTCCGGGATCCTGTCCGAGGCCGGGCTGGACCGAACCACGATCACCGGCACCCCACAGGGCGGGATCCTCTCGCCGCTGCTGGCCAACATCGCGTTGTCGGTGTTGGACGAGCACTTCACGCGCAAGTGGGAGGCGCTCGGCCCCGACTGGACGCGCGCGAAGCTGCGCCGCCAAGGTGTCCCGGCCTACCGGCTCGTCCGCTATGCGGACGACTTCGTCGTGATGGTCGCAGGCACCCGCGCGGACGCCGAGGCGCTCTGGAAGGAGACCAGCACGGTGCTCACGACGGTCGGGCTGTGCCTATCGGCCGACAAGAGCAGGGTCTGCCACATCGACGAGGGGTTCGACTTCCTCGGCTTCCGCATCCAGCGACGCCGATGGAAGGGACGAAACGGCAAACGAGCCGTCTACACCTACCCATCCAAACAGGCACTCGCCTCGGTGATGGACAAGGTCCGGACGCTCACCCGCCGAGCACGCCATCGAACGCTGGCGGAGCTGCTGCAAGCGATCAACCGCGTCACGCGGGGATGGTGCAGCTACTTCCGCCACGGCGCGTCAAAACGCACCTTCGGCTACCTAGACCACTTCACGTGGTGGCGGGTCGTCGCCTGGTTGCGCAAGCGCCACCTCGGCCTCAACTGGGGCACGATCAGCCGCCGCTACCTCCCCGGATGGGAGATCCGCGACGGCTCAACCGAAATGTTCCGGCCACGAGCAGTCGCGGTCAGCCGCTACCGCTACCGGGGCACCAAGATCCCCACGCCATGGGCCGAGGCGGCGTGATCCCGCGGAGAGCCGGATGCGCGGAAACGTGCACGTCCGGTTCGGAGGGCGGGCCGGGGAAACGGGCCGGGCGAAAGCCCGGAACCGCGCCCCGGTCCGACCCCTACACGTACATCCGGACGTGGGAGGGCTGGCTGTACCTGGCGTCGGTCATGGACTGCTACAGCCGGCGGATCGTCGGCTGGGCGCTCGCCGACCACCTGCGCGCAGAGCTCGTCGTCGACGCGCTCGAGATGGCCGTCACCCGCCGCCGTCCTGACGTCGGCCTGGTTCATCACAGCGACAGGGGCTCGCAATTTACGTCGCTGATCTTCACGCGCCGCTGCCGCAGCGTCGGGATCGACATCTCGATCGGAAGCCGCGGCGACTGCTTCGACAACGCCGTGCTCGAGAGCTTCCACGCGAGCCTCAAGAAGGACCTGATCCACCGGCGTTCATGGCCAACCAAGGCCGAAGCCAGGACCGCGGTCTTCGGCTACATCGAGAGCTTCTACAACCGCCGGCGCCGTCATTCGACGCTCGGGATGCTGTCGCCCGTGGAGTTCGAGAACGGAACTCTCAGGACCGCCGGTGCCAGTCTCGCCGCTTCGCGGCTCGCATCCCTCAACAAGATGGAATACAAGTCAACGTCAACGGCCCAAGCCGCCTAACAACCCCGTGTCCACCGAACCGGGGGAGGTCCAGTGGGCTGCTTGTGCTGGGGGTGGCGGATGACGACAGTGCGCGTGAACGGAGCCGAGCTGTATTACGAGGTCCGCGGTACGGGCCCGCCGGTCCTGCTGGTCATGGGAGCGAGCGGGGACGCTGGCCACTTTGACGCGATCGCCGATCTGCTCTCCGATGAGTTCATGGTCGTCACCTATGACCGTCGAGGCAATGGACGCAGTCCCGCCTCGGCCGGCTGGACGACGACCTCGCCGGAGGAACAGGCCGATGACGCCGCTGGACTCTTGGCTGCGCTCGTGCGCAGTCCGGCGGTGGTCTGCGGCACCAGCAGCGGCGCAGCTTTCGCGTTGTGTCTGCTGGCACGTCATCCCGCAGCGGTGCGCGGGGCGATTCTGCACGAGCCGGCGCTGTTCGCGTTCCTGGACGACCTCGACGCGGTGCGAGCCCCGTTGAGGACGCGGATCGGGTCGGCGATGGAAACTGGCGGGCCGCAGGCCGCGACTGAGCCCTGGTGGCGCTACGTGGGCGGCGAGGAAGCCTGGAACAAGCTCGCACCGGACCTGCGTGAGCGCATGAGAGCCAGTTCCGAGACGTTGTTCGGTATCGAGCTCGGAACCTACGAGCTATACCTGCCCGACGATGAGACGCTGGCAGCCGTCGCGCCGCGCGTGAGGCTGCTTGTCAGCGCTGACGGCCTTCCCCCTTATACCGAGGCCGCCCGCCAACTCGGGCAGCGGCTCGGCAGGGATGTCGAGATCACGCCGGGTACGCACGTGGCATATCACGACCATCCGATTGAGTTCGCACAGGCTCTCCGGCGTCTGCTACGAGAACTCACCGCGATCAGGCCGTAGCACCGCGGCGCCGCCGCCCTTGTCCGACGCAGCGCACGGGCTCGCGTGCCCACAAGCCGGACGCAGGGCACGGGCTCGCGCTACGAGGCAAACGCGAGAGCGCGCCGGCGGCTCGTATGGCCGCGTTCGACAGGATTCCTAGGGTGGGTATGCAAACCGGGCTCGGGACCGCTCCTCCGTTCGTGTAGTTGGGACGTCAGAAGGGGCCTCGCAATTCCGGCGCATCGACTCACGTAGGCGCGGGTTGCGCGATGCTACGTTGGACAGCACGGCGCGCCGTCCACAGCCGCCCCCGCGAAACGGACTTCAAGCGGCGTCGCCGCTCTCGGCGCGGTTCTTCAGGTTTCGGTCCGCGGACGCCTCGTTGCGCCTGCGCGTTTGTTCCGCTTTCTGGGCCGGGGAATCACCGGTGCGCGTCGCCTTCTCGCGTTCGCGCTGTTCCCGATTGTCGCGTCGGCGGAGCTTTGCCGCCTGCTTGTCGGCCAAGACGTCCTCCCTTCCTGAGTGAGCCGTAACGTTACGCGACGAGCAGAGCGCCCGTAAGGTGCGCGCTGCACGTCCGCGCGAGTGCTGCCTCGAGGCCTCGATGCAGCAGCATGGGGACTGGCGATCGCCGCTGCCCCCGGCTGGTCAGTGCGTGACGGGTGGCGGCACCAGGTCGTCGGAGTCGTCCACGGGACATCGTCGGGCGGTACGCTCGCTGAAATCCGTACGCTGGTGAATGTCCGCCGCCTTGAAGACCGCCGAGCCGGCCCGTGCCTGCCGTGTCTGAGCATCCGAACACGTCCCCGCCGCAGCCATCAGGGCCTCGGTACAGCGCACGGGTCGCGCTGAGCTGCGAGCACGGTCACGCGCCCGGGCAAGTGCTTCACGCGCTGCAGGAGCTTCGCTCGGTGATCGACGACCGGCTGCACCGCGACCTCGGCGGCCGGTACGACCGGCACAGCACGAGCTCCGTCGGAACCGACAAGCTCACCGTCACCTTCACGCTCCGCGCAGCGACTGATGCCGACGCCATCCGATCCGCGGGACTGGCCGCCGGGACACTCGCCGAGATCCTCACGGACAACGCGGTTGCCGTTGACCTCTCGGGCGTCGCGCTCGTCGTTCGAGCGCAGTAAACATCCGCCCTCCTGTCGCTCATCGAAACGTGGTGCGTGGCGGACGAACCGCAGATACAGGACCGGCCCCGCAGTCGATCCCGTCTGCCTCAAGGGGTGCGTTGCCTCGCCGCGCGGAGCGCGTGTCGGCGTAGAACCGCTCTTGGGCCGAGATTGTTGGCCGCAGGGCCAGCCTCAAACTCCACCCTACTCTCAACCGGACCGCCGCGAGCGAGTTTCGGCTACTCGTCTCGACTGAAGGAAGGCGCGACGCTGCCACGAGAGGGCACTGCTCTTTGTGCACGCGGGTCGCGACGGGACCGGGAGCGATGGTGATCGCGCGTACGCCCTCGGCGCCGAACTGCTCGCCGATGATTCCCGTCAGCGTCTCACTGCGGCTCTAATCCACCGCGAGCGCGGCGCTGTTCGTCGCGCATAGCAGCAGCGACCCGACGCACACGATGACCGCCCTTGGTAAGCGAAACCAGCACGCTTATCACGCATCGCACCGTCGAAATTGCCCTCGAGTCGGCGCGATGTGCCCGGCGTCGCGCGTCGGAGACTCAAACCGACTCATCGGGTGCATGACTGGTCAAGCGTCTAGGCAAAGAGTCTGGTTACTCGGGCATCCTGACCATCGTGTACAACTCTTCCAGGCAAGGAAGCCTGAGTCCGGCCCCAGGCGGCCGGACAGCTCAAAGAGGATGGACCCTGTCGCTGCGATCGGCGCGATCCTTCTCGGCATAGCCACGGCGCTCGTCCTGTGGCTCAAGTCGCGGCGGTAGACCTCGCGCAGGGCAGACCGTTCGCGTTCCGAGCGCCGACGTGACGCCGGGAAGCGGCTACGGCCGGGCGGTGAATTGCGGCCGCTTCGTTCAGGCGGATGCAGCAGGCGTTCCGTGCTCAGCGACGACGATCTCGCCAATTGCCCGGATGGCCCTCGGACCAAGCACCAAAGATCGCCCGATCGGCATTCTCGGCGACCGACACGTCGGGATACTCGGACTGTCGCGCCTCATGCACACGCTCAGGCGTATCGCCCGGATCCTCCGGCCGTCTCAGCAGCCGCCGGAGAAGACGCGGCAGCTTGACGTCGCCGCCCCACGGCTGGAGCTCTCGACCAGGCATGCGGCCTCCTCTCGGTCGGGATCGCTCCCTCACGCACGCGCCGTCACGCGGCTGTGGCGGCGGCGCAGCTTGGGCACGGAGCGCCGCGCGTCGCGCCGCTGGCGGCGCAGCTCACGCGCCAGGCGCTCGTTGCCTGCATCCTGGATGCGGCTCTCGATGTGGTGGGCGACGAGGAGCGTGTGGATCTGTGAGTTCATGACGGCGATGCTCGGCCGTCACAGGCCTTCCCGATAGCCACCCAAGGTGGCGGCCTTCACACCGTCTGCGTGCCGGCGAAGTTGCTGCGTCCCGGTGACCGGCGCGCCCCGACCGGTGGCAGCCGGGTGGAGTAGTCACTGCCGCTCCGAGGCACCAGGAGCAGTGGCGGCGTGCATGGTCACGCGCCGGCCCGCGGCGGCGGGCACGGGCAACGGCCTCATGACGCGCCGCTGCGCGCGCACGGTCACGGTTGGCTGGATACGCTCGCGGTCCGCGACCACTGGAGGCTAGAGGCTTGGCAGATCTACTTGACTCCATCCGCGCGCAGCTGCGGACACGGCTGAATGGGCTGCGCCCGCTGGTCCGCGACTACGAACGCCTTTACGAGGCCGAAGCGGCCCTCGCCGACGGATCTCCGACCGCGAGATACGCCGGCCAGCGCGAGCACCGTCGGTCCGAGGCGCGGCAGGACGGTGCCCGCCGGGTGCGTTCGCGCCGGCGCTCGAGCGTGCCGGCCGAGCGCGAGGCCAACCGGCAGAAGGTGCTAGCGCTCGTGCATGAGCGACCGGGGATCACGAAAGCCGAGCTCAAGGATGCGGCGGGGCTCTCGAGCGCCGGCGTCGCTCAGAATCTGCGGCGGATGCTCGCCCGGGACGAGGTGCGCGAGGAAGCGTTGCCGAGCGGAGCGACCGGCTACCGGATCGCTGACCACCGAAGCGCGCGCAGAGCGCCAGCCGCCGCGAGGGCGCCTCCGGCTCGTAAGCCCATCGGCAGCTCGGCGCCCCGCCCCGTACCGAAGACCTGCGCGCGATCGGGAGTCGCGGCGTGGTGAACCCGTGTGTCGGCACCGGCAGCGGTGTGCCTTAGATACGACAGATAGTCACGCGCGGCAATGCGGCCTTGCCCGGGCGGCGACGCCACTGCTCCCTGCAGGCGAGGCTGTCGCGCAAATGTCCCGCTGAAGGTGGGGTTGGGCGCCGGCGCGGCGCCGATCGCCCGCCGCGGAGGTCAGTCTTCCTGGGCGGTGAAGTGCTGGTGGAGCTTGCAGAGGTTGTGCGTGGTGGCCATCAGCCGCCACTCGGTCCGCGCTGCGGATCGGCCGCGTCGGTGGAATCGGGTGAAGCCGCGGTTGTGCTTGGTGTTGCCGAAGATCGGCTCGATGCGCTGCGCGCGGTGCCTGTAGAGCTCGCTGCCGACCTCGGTCGAGAGCACGGCGCGCATGAAGTCGTAAGCGCCGCCGGTCCAGCCGGGGCGTTTGGGCTTGCTGGCGCGGCGACTGGAGTCGGGTGGGATCAGGACCGGGATGCCGTCGCCGGTGATCTCGTTCATCTGCTCGAGGTGCCAGTAGCCGGCGTCGGCAACGACCACGTCGGGTGGCTTGGTGACGCCGGCGTTGGCCAGCTCGCGGCGGGCGGCCGTCAGCATCGGCCCGAGGTGCCCGAAGTCCGGTGAGGCGGTCATGACTTCGGCGGCGATGATCAGGTGCTGCTCGTTGCAGACCGCCTGCGCGTTGTAGCCCTGGACCCAGCCGCGCATGCCCTTGACCAGCCTCGAGTCGAGATCGGTGATGTTGACCTTGCCCGGCGGGGTCGCGGGCGCCGCGTAGGGCTTGGGCGTCGCGGCGGACTGAACCGGCGACCGGTGCGCCCGACACCCCGCGCGCGATAGGCCTCGTAGGCCTCGTTGGCGCGCTGCTCAGTCCACAGCTCCTCATCCAGGCGTCGCTTGGCGTCCTTGAGGCGCTCGGGACGCGAGCGTGGAATCGGTTTGGCCTCCTCGGCGCGTCGCTCGTCGAGCCGGCGCTTGGCCTCGCGCAGCCACACCTGGCGACCCTTCGACTGGGCCAGCTCGGGCGGGAGCTCCTCGCCGCGCCCCTGGCCGTAGAGCTCGTCCTCGGCGGCGTCGGTGCTGATCTGCCTCTTGCGACGATCGTCTTGGCGAGCTGCTCGTAGTCCATCGTCCGGTCGCGGTTGGCGTTGGCCGCGACCTTGGTGCCGTCGATGGCGATCACCCCGACACTCGCCAACCCGGCGTCGGCGCACAAGACGAGCACCTCGCCGAACAGCTCGCCCAGCGCGCGTTCGTGACGCTCGACGAAGCGAGCGATCGTCGCGTGATCGGGCCGCTGCTGGGCAGCGATCACGCGGCACGCGACGTCCTCCACGCACGCCCGCTCGATCGCCCGCGCCGACCGAGTCCCGCGCGCCCAGCAATACAGCAACAGCGCGACCATCACCGCCGGCTCGTAGGCCGCCCGACCGTGACCGTCCTCGCCGATAGGCCGCGTAGAACGCGCCCAGATCCATCACGCCGACAGCATCGATCACAAACCACGCCAGATGGTCCTCCGGCAGCCACTCCCGGACGTCCGGCGGCAACAAGAACGGCTGCTCACGATCACACGCGATGAAGTTCTGCGCCATGCCCGGAATCGTCTTAAACCCGCCGGACAGCAGGCACTTTGCGCGACAGCCTCACGCGAAAGGAGCAGTGTGACGTGGCTGAAGGGGAGCCCCGTGGCGCTGCTGCTGGCGTGGGTCCGGGTGGGTTGTTGACGGCTGGCCCCGGGGCCGCAACACCCTCACGATCGCGGCTGCCAAGGAGCAGTGGGCGGGACGCAGCAGTTCTTCGTGGCCCCGCGTGCCCCGGGGCGCCGGCGGTCGCCGGCGCGCCGGGGGCGGGGGTGTTACTTCTTTGCCAGAGACCAGACTGGGAAGACCACTCGGCTGTAGGAGATCTCGCAGAGCTCCGCCAGCGCCATGTAGAAGATGCACGCCGTCGCGGCCAGGCCGACATAGCCGCCCCAGTGGATAAGCGTGGTGTGTGCCCCGTAGTGCCCATCGGCGAGGAGGAAGACCGCCACCGTGATGAGCGTTAGCGTCGCGACGACGACAACGTTCGTGCGGAATGACGCGGCCAGCATCACGACGAGGAAGATGCCGAAGGCGTAGAGGAACAAGCCGATTGCCTGCCCCGCGTGCAGCGGCGGAACTTCCTTCAGGAACCACTGGGCAATCGCGAATAGCGACAGCCAGAAGGCGGCGAAGCCGGCGAACAGCACACCCGAGAAGGTGTTGCCGGTGCGCAGCTGAATGACCCCGGCGATCAGCGCCGTAATGCCGCCGCACATCAACGCGACGCCGGACACCACGGGCGTCACGCCCACGGCGACCGCTTGCGCGTTGATCATGCTCAGCATGAACGTCGGGACGCCGAACGCCAGGAGCGCCAGCGGCGCCGAGTTGCCCCAACCGACCAAGCTGCCGGTCGGCGGGCTCTCGACCTCGGGAGTCGCTACGCGTGGGGGCGAGCCGTTGCGTGCAACGGTCGGACCCGGCGGTGCAGAGATGGTTGCCATGATGCAATCCCTCCTCTGTGTGCGTCAAGAACTTCAACGCACCGTCTTGTGACATGCATCGCGCCGAGCGCTCCCACAACGCCTCACCGTCGAGCACGCCCATGGCGCGCCGTGACGATGCCTGGCACCTACTCGATAGTCCCCGGCCATACGGAGAGGTTCCTACGATCCTCCGTCTGCGCGTCGTGACGCATCGGGTGTAAGTACCTCTTCTCTATGCGGAAACCCGCAACCGCCGCCTAACGAGAGAAAGGGTGCTCGCTCGACTCCGGCGAACGCCGACTGACGAGTTGGACGAATCTCGACAGCGCCGCCTGAGCAGCAAGCCGTACGGCGTCCGCTGTCGCGTTGAGGCACACGCGATACCCGTAGCGCATCGACCTTGCCCGCTGCTCGGTCTCGCAAGCGATAGTCCGGCGAGGACCGGGTCGACGCGCTTCGTCTGAGCCGATAGTCGGGTTCGTACAGCGAGCCCGAGGAGGGATCATGTCCGAGGAACTGCTCGATCGTGCCGGTCGACGTCGATCGCCGGCCACGTTGCCGGGATTCCACGCTGGCCACGCGCCGGGCAACAAGGGTCTGCGCTACCCGGCCGATCCGCCGAAGGTGGAAGAGATCGTCGCGGTCATGCGTACCGCCGGCGAAGGAGCTCACGGCCGGCGCCTGCGCGGGCTGATCGTGATCATGTGGCGCGCGGGCTTGCGCATCCAGGAAGCACTCGCGCTCACCGAGGGCGACCTCGATCACCGACGCGGCTCGTTGCTGGTTCGGGGCGGCAAGGGCGGGCGACGTCGCGAGGTCGGCATGGACGCCTGGGGTTGGGAACAGCTCCTGCCATGGCTCGAGCTGCGCCGCGAGCTCCCGGTCGGTCCGCTGCTGTGCGTCATCAACGGCGCGACGCGCGGCCGTCATTGGTCGCCGGCCGCGGCTCGCGCCGAGTTGCGGCGCACCGCCGCGGCGTCGGGCGTGCGGCGCCGCTTCGCGCCGCACCAGCTCCGGCACGCTCACGCGGTCGAGATGGCGCGGGAAGGAGTCCCGCTGATCGTCATACAACGCCAGCTCGGCCACAGCAACCTCGGCATCACCTCCGTGTACCTGCAGGGCATCGACAGCGGCGAGATCATCGAGACCGTGCACGCACGACGAGCACCGATGCTGCCCGTCAGCGCCTCGCTGCGGCTCTGATCTACCCGGGCGGCGCTGCTGATCGCGCATTGCGATAGCGCGGCTCGCCCTCGGCGGTGCCCGAACCCCACTGCTCAGTTTCGTCCATAGCGCTAGCGGCAAGCCGCTCGTATCGCCGCGGCGTTTGCCTCCCGAGCGGCCACAGGACCCGGCGTGATCATCGTGACGCTGAGACCGTTGGCCGACAGGACCCCCGTGAGCTTGGCGGCGGGATCGCCGCGCCGGAGTTGGCGCGGCGATTCCGCGTTCGTGGATCAGTGGATGGTGAACGCCGCTGACGCGGCGACGTTGTACGGCGTCGTGACGTTGTTGTTCAATTGGACGGTGTAGCTACCCGGCTCGACAGTCGGTGGTCCGGACGCGTCGATGTCTCCCTGCGTCTCGGCCAGCGTTGAGACCGGGAATTCGACGTGAACGACCTTGGCCTGGCCGGCGTCGAGCGTGACCCGCGCGAATCCGACCAACCGCTGCGGAGGCACGATCACGCTGCTGACCGGCTGGGCCACGTAGACGGGAACGATGTCGGTCCCGCTACGTGTTCCGGTGTTGGTAACCGTAAACGTCGCCCTGGCCGTGCCGTGGCGAGAGACACTCGGTGTCACCGAGAGGCCGCTCGTCGTGAACGTGGTGTAGGACAAGCCGAACCCGAACGGGTAGAGCGGGTTGTAGGCGTGCCCCTGCCCGGATCCCGTGCCCGGCAGCTGGTCGAAGAACTTCGGCTGGTCACCCAGCGGTGAGAATGCGGAGCCGTCGAAGTCCCCGCCCGGCGCGGCGGCGTCGGACGGCCAGCTGATCGGCAGCTTGCCGCTCGGGTTGATCTTGCCGAAGATCGCGTCGGCGACTGCCTGCCCGGCCTCCGTGCTGCCTTGGTAGGCCATCAGAATCGCGTTCGCGTTCTCGGCATCCGCCCCCAGGCCGACCGGACGTCCGGCGATGACGACGACGATCACCGGCTTGCCGGTGGCCTTGAGCGCCGTGATCAACGCCTTCTGGTCAGGCGGCAACTGCGGCGCCGGGTTGTCGCCCAGCCCTTCGGCGTACGCCTTCTCACCGACCGCCACGACGTAGGCGTCGGCGGGGGTGTGCGCGGCGGTGTTGCCGTCCGGCACGAACACGGCGTTGCTGTCGTTGTTGAGAATCCCCTTCTGCACCGTGGAGCCGGGCGGGATCTGGTCAGGCGGGCCCATGCAGCAGACGTGACCGGCACCGAAGACACCCTGCCAGCTGACGCTCCACCCGCCGAGCTGGTTCGTCATCGAGTCGGCGCTCGGGCCGGTGACGACGACCTGGGCCGACGTCGAGAGCGGCAGCGCGTTGTTCTGGTTGCGCAGCAGGGTGATCGAGTCCTGCGCCGCCTTGAGTGTCCCGTTCCGCCCAGCGGTGACCGCTGCGTTGGCGGCGCTGGCGTCGACGCACGGCTTGCTCGGGTCGCGGACGCAGGCCTGGTCGAACAGACCGAGCTCGAACTTCAGCGTGAGGATCCGGCGCACCGCCTCATCGATCCGTGCCTTCGAGATCAGATGTGAGTTCACGGCCTCAAGGGTCGCGGTCTGCCATTGATCCGGGCTGACCACGTACATGGCCATGTCGACACCGGCGTTCACGGCCTTGGCGATCGCCTCGGCCGGGTTGGCCGCGACGTGGTAGGCAGTCTGCAATGCCTGCACGTCCTGGTAGTCGCTGATCACGACGCCCCGGAAGTGCATCTGGTGGCGCAGGATGTGGGTCAGTAGGTAGTGCGACCCGGTGGCCGGAACGCCGTTGATCGAGCCGGAGTCCGCCATGACCGTCTCAGCTCCGGCGTCGATGCCGCCGGTGTAGGACGGAAGGATCACGCTCTGCAGGTAGTTCAGGGGCAGCAGTGCCTCGTTGCGGTCGTGGCCGTTGATCGACTGCGAGTAGCCGGCGAAGTGCTTGACCGTTGCCGCCACGCCCAGCGAACCGGCCGGACCGGGCGCCTGCATGCCTCGGATGTTCGCGCCGCCCATGGCCGCCGCCAGCACCGGCTGTTCGGCCCAGGTCTCGTATGTACGTCCCCACCTGTTGTCACGGGCCAGATCCTGGACTGGGGCGAAGACCCAGTTCCAGCCGGTCGCGCGGACCGCGTCAGCGGTCGCGGCTCCGCCCGCGCGAGCCGCCGATGGATGCCAGGTGGCGCCCATGCCGATCGACTGGGGGTAGAGCGGCGCCTGCCAGGGATGGCCGAAGCCGTGCACTGCGTCGACCCCGAAGATCAACGGAATGTGCAGCCGCGAATTCTGGATCGCGTACTGCTGGATCATGTTGTACTCGTTGGCCCAGTCGTAGCCGGTGTTACCGGTGCCGCCCTGCCCGGTGGTATCCGGCGGGTTGTCGGTACCGCCTGCGAGCAGAGAGCCCGTGTGGTTGTCGACCAGCCACGTCTTCAGGCAGCTCTGGTTCAGCTGGGCCCACCCCTGGCTGCCGCATGCGTTGGACGGACCGGTCACGTTGTCGACGAGCTGCTGGTCCATCTGGCCGACCTTCTCGGGCAAGGTCATCGCACCCAGCAGGGCGTTCACTCGGGCCTGAATCGGCTTGTGGGGATCGAGCCACGGAGCGTTGTTGCCCGGGTGTGCGGAAGCGGCGACGCCCTGGCCCATGAGGACAGCCAGCGCTGCCGTCACCAGGGCGCCGACAGCGACGACGAACATCGCCTTCCTTCCCCAGCGCAGACGGCCTCTGGCCTGCAGACTCGACATGACTCGACCTCCTTGGGTTGGGGTTGACCGTGGTCGGTGCCCTCCCTGGCCGACGAGGCTTGGGGCTGTCGTGGACCCTCATCCGGACGCTGGCGGCGCGTGCGCGGTCGCCGATGAGGGAGTCGACGTCGCGTCAATCACGAGCGCGAGAGCCACCGCAAGCGCAATCGCGGAGCGGTGCGCGCCCTCATCTCGTCGAGCTCTTCTGTGACGGGACCTCCGAAGCCGCCGACGTCAGGAACACTCGTCCGTTCACGACCGCAAGTCAAGGCAGTCGATCCCTCGAGCCTTGCTCGGACGCGTGCTCCGAACGCCTATCCGGGTCGTTATCCATTCGGAGCGGTCGCCCGGGCGCGCAGCCGGCCTCCGTCTTCGCCTTCAGCAGCAGCAAGCCGCCGTGGGGCGACTGCTGGTTTCTCTTTGATCGTGGGCGTTTGGTCAAGCGCCTCCGGGGTGGGGAGTCGTCGGGGTTTGAGGTGGGCTCATTTCTGTTTTGGCGCTCGGGTCGGCGCAGAGTGTTCGTGGGAGTTGTCTCGGCTTCTCAATTCCATGCGGGGCCGTCAGGCGGCCAGAAAGCGGCGGGAGCTTGCCGAGGCAGGATCGGGCCGGCGCGGGGCGGCGGGCTTGAACGGCTGTTGGCGCGAGAGGACGTGCCAGGCGGCGATCAGGATCTTGTGCGCGACGGCGGCCTTGGCGGGGTTCTTGCCGGCGCGCGCGGCGAGATCGGTATCGAGCGGGTGCCACGGGTTGGTCGGTCGCCAGGCGTGTTGGGCGGCTTCGAGGGCGGCCCAGCGCAGGGTCCGCGAGCCGGCCTTGGAGAGCGCGCCGGTGCGCGAGCGGTCACCGGACTGGCTGATCTTCGGCGCTAGGCCGGCGTAGCCGATTAGCTTGCGCGGCGAGCCGAAGCGCGCGACGTCGCCGATCTCTGATGCGAGGGTGAGCCCGAGCAGGTCGCCGATGCCGGGGATCGTGTCGGGCAGGATCACGCGCGCGTCGGCGCGCGCGAGCGGACGCAGCTCGTGATCGATCGGGGTGATGCGGGCGTCGAGCAAGTCGATCACGGCGAGCGCTTCGGCGATCGAGCGCCGCCAGACGGCGGGCATGCCCTGGCGTTCGAGCAATAGTCATCGCGTCCGGGGCGCGCAGTCGCCGCAGCGACAGGCGCAGACCCCATTGCGTCTGCAGGCCGAAGATGCGGTTCATCGCCGAGGCGCGCATTCGGACCAGATGCGTCCGCCGGCGCAGCCGTTCGCGCAGCGCGCGGTCCTCCAGCGGCGGCACCCACAGCTCGGGCACGAGGTCGCGACGGGCCAGCTCGGTCAGCACGCGCGCGTTGACCTTGTCGGTCTTGCAGGCCAGCGGCGCGACGTCACGGACCTTGCGCGCGTGCGCGATCTGCTCCCGCCAGCCCGCCGCGGCGAGCTCGTCGCGCACCCAGATCGCGCCGCTCATCATCTCCACCACCGCGCACACATCCGTGCCGCGCTCGATCACCAACCTGGCCAGGCCGTCAGCGTCGGCCGGCACCGCACCCTCGCCGACGATCACGCCGGCGTCGCTGAGCGAACACCACGCCGCTCGGCGATAGGACCAATCGATCCCGAGATACTCCACGACAGGGCCTCCCCTTCGCGGGTTGAGACTGCAGACCAGCTCAGTCTGCGGGGAGGCCCGCCTTCGGCGCGCCCTCCTTCATGACATTCCACGCAGCTCGACAGTCTCGTCGTCGAGTGGCGCGGTCGATCGCACGCTGCTCCTATCGCGCGTGATCGGAGCAGTGATGCGCGGCTACCGGTATCCCCTCGCATGATGCGACTACTGCTGTCGAAGGCGTGGCACGAACCCGGGCCGGATCCCGGCGTCAGTGCGTGCGGGGAGGTGAGCCCGGCGGGCGGAGCAGCGAATTGTTGAGTCAGAGCCCGGAATGACCACGTTGGCGGATGCCGATGGATGCCGGCCCGGGCTCGGTACTCCGATTCGCGACGCTCTCGGTAGCCCGTAGCTCAGCCAGCCGATGCTATGCCGCCCTCCAGGCCACCAGCCACAGAGCGTGCGGTTGGGGGACGGGTGCGTGTGGGAGGCGGGCCGTGGCGTGGCCTCCCGGAGCGCTCAACGGCGAGCTTGCGAGCTGTGCTCCGGGAGGGCATGCCGCGGCCCGGCACGGACTACGCCGGTAAGTCGCGCGTGACTGGCGAGATCGCCGGTGCGATGGACCGGCGGTGGCGGGACCGTGGTGGGCATGTTGTCCTTCAAACGTCTGCCCGTTGAGCGTCGCCGGTTCTACGTCGGCCGGATGGAGCGCTCCCGTCCCGCGGTCTTCGTCGTCGGTGATGGCGTCCACCGCTTGGACGGCCCGTTCGACTGGGGCAGCGATGACGCCGGCAGCCGCCAGCTGGCGGCGGGTCTGCTGCGTGATGCGACCGGGCGGCGGCCGTCGAGCGAGCGCATCGGGCGCTTCCTCCAGGAAGTCGTCGCGCGGCTGCCGGCCGACGGGTTCGTGCTCGCCGCCGACTATGTCGAGCATTGGGCATGAAGGCCGTTGCCCGCATCGTCGCCGGCGGCCTCGTGACGCTGTTCGCGTTCACGGCGATCTACGTGGCGGCGTTCCATGCGCCCCGCCCGAAGGGGTTCGACGTTGGCGTCGTGGGCACGCCGGCGGCCGCGATGCAGCTCCAGTCCGCGCTCGACCGCGAGGATCGCGGTGGGTTCGACGTCCACCGGTATGAAAGCGAGCCGGAGGCCCGGACGGCGCTGCTCGACACCGATGTGCACGCCGTCGTGACCGGCGGGCGCATCCTTGTCGCGCAGGCACTGGGCGTGGCGCCGACCGACGCGGTGACGCGCGCCCTCCAAGGCGTCACCGCGGGCGCGGTGGTCGAGGACGTGCGGCCGTTGCCGGGAGGCGACGGTCGCGGGCTCTCGTCCCTGTTCGCGGTGATCGGCACGGTGGTCCCGAGCCTCGTGTTCGGTGCCCTGCTGTCGATGCTCGGCCGCCGCCTGCCGGCTCGTGGGCGCTGGGCGGCGGTGCTCGTCTACGCGATCGGGGCCGGGCTCGTCGTGGCGTTCAACGTCGACGTGCTGGTCGGCGCGCTGAACGGCCACTTCCTCGTGATCGCGGCGCTCAGCGCGCTGCTCGCGTTCGCGGTCGCGGCCGCCGCGCACGGCCTCGTGCACCTCGCCGGTCCGCCCGGGATCGTCGCGGCGATCCTGATGGTGCTGCTGCTCGGCGTCAGCTCGGCCGGCGGCGCCGTCACCTACCAGTTCGAGCCGGGGTTCTACGGCGCGGTGTCGCAGCTGCTCCCGCCCGGCGCGGCGCTCACCGCGACGCGCAACGTCGAGTACTTCGACTCGGCGGCCACGCTCCTGCCCGTGCTCGTCCTCGCCGCCTGGGCCGCCGGCGGGCTGCTGTTCGGCCTGCTCGGCGAGCGGTTCGGGCCACACACGAAAGGACAGGTCGCATGAAGGTGTTCGTTGCAGGCGCGGCCGGCGCGATCGGCCGGCGGCTGATCCCGCTGCTCGTCGCGAACGGCCACGAGGTCGTGGCGTCGACCCGCCAGATGAACAACGCGCGGCTGCTCGGCGACCTCGGCGCGACGCCGGTGATCGCCGACGGGCTCGACCGCGACTCGCTGGTCAGCGCGGTCATCGCCGCCGAGCCGGAGGTCGTCGTCCACCAGATGACGGCGCTCGCGGACGTCACGGACTATCGGAACTGGGACGAGGCGTTCGCCGTCACCAACCGGCTGCGCACGGAGGGGACCGACCATCTGGTCGAGGGCGCGCGCGCGACCGGCGCCCGGCGTGTCGTCGCCCAGAGCTTCGGCAACTGGAACTACGAGCGGCGCGGCGGCCCGGTGAAGACCGAGGCCGACCCGCTCGACCCTGATCCGCCGCCGACGATGCGCCAGACGCTGGAGGCGATCCGCCACCTCGAGACCGTGGTGACGCGCAACGCCGCGTTCGAGGGCATCGCGCTGCGGTACGCGAACCTCTACGGCCCGCACACGGGCTTCGCGCCGACGGCGACGTCGCCCAGGTGCGCAAGCGGCGGCTGCCGATCGTCGGCGGCGGCGGCGGCGTGTGGTCGTTCGTGCACGTCGACGACGCCGCGGCGGCCACGCTGGCGGCGATCGAGCACGGCGACCCCGGCGTCTACAACGTCGCCGACGACGAGCCCGCCAGCGCGCGGACCTGGCTGCCGTGCTCGCCGAGGCGGCTGGGCGCCAAGCCACCGCGCCGCGTGCCCGCCGGGCGGCGCCTCGCCGCGGGGAGGCCGCCGTCCGATGTTCACCGAGATCCGCGGCGCCGACAACGACAAGGCCAAGCGCGAGCTCTGATTGGCGCTGCGGCTGCGGAGCTGGCGCGACGGCTTCCCGGCCGAGCTGGCAGCCGCGCTGACCGTGCGGAGTTGGCACACCGGCGCTACGATCGGGACGATGCTGTACGGGAGGGAAGCGGAGGTCTCCCGTATCAGCTGAGGTCCTCGACGGCGCCCGCGAATCCCGCAGCGCCGTCCTGGTCATCCGAGGCGAGGCGGGGGTCGGCAAGTCGGCGCTGCTGGAGAACGCGCGCGAGCAGGCCTCCGACATGCGCGTGCTCCGTGCCCGCGGCATCGAGTCCGAGGCGCATCTGCCGTACGCCGGCCTGCATCAGCTGCTGCGGCCGGTCCTCGGCGACATCGACGGCCTGCCGCTGCCTCAGGCCCGCGGCGCTGCGCGGCGCGCTCGGCCTCGAGGAAGGCTCGAGCGACGAGTGGTTCCTCGTGTCGCTCGCCGTCCTCACGCTGCTGGCGGAGGCGCCGGAGCGGCGCCCCCTGCTGTGTCTGGTCGACGACGCGCACTGGCTCGACGCCGGTTCGGCGGCCTCGCTCGTGTTCGCCGGCCGGCGGCTCGGAGCCGAGCGCGTCGTGCTGCTGTTCGCCGCCCGCGAGGGTGACGTCCGCACGTTCGAGGCGCCCGACCTCGACGAGCTGTGGATCTCCGGGCTCGACGCCGGCGCGGCGGGCGCGCTGCTCGAGCAGCGCTCCGAGCGTTGCGCTCTCGCCGGAGGCGCGCGACCGGCTTGATCGCCGGCACCGGCGGCAACCCGCTCGCGCTGCTCGAGCTGTCCGCGACGCTCACCGAGGATCAGCTCGCCGGAACCGTCGAGCCGCTGCCGGTCAGCGCGCGGGTCGAGGACGCGTTCCTGCAGCGCGTGCGCACGCTGCCCGAGCCGACGCAGACGCTGCTGCTCGTCGCCGCCGCCGACGAGGTCGGCGGAGCCTCCACGGTGCTGCGGGCGGCGGCCCAGCTCGGCGCCGGGATCGAGGCGTTCGACGCCGCCGAGGAGGCCGGCCTGCTGCGCGTCGACGGCGCGCGGCTCGAGTTCCGCCACCCGCTGATCCGCTCGGCCGTCTACCACGGCGCGCCGCTGTCGCAGCGCCAGGCCGCCCACCGCGCGCTCGCCGGCGCGCTCGACGGCGATGACGACCGCCGCGCCTGGCATCGCGCCGCCGCGAGCCTGGCGCCCGGACGCCGAGGTCGTCGAGGAGCTCGAACGCGCCGCGCGGCGGGCGCGGCAGCGCAGCGGCTTCATTCCCGCGTCGCTGGCCTATGAGCGGGCGGCGGCGCTGGCAACCGACGAGCGGAGGCGCGTGCAGCTGCTGACCGCGGCGGGCGGAGACCGCGGTGTTCGGCGGCCGGCCAGGACCGGGCGGAGATGCTGCTCGAGCGTGCGCTGCCGAGCGTTGCAGACCCCGCCGAGCGAGCGGGCATCGACTTCTGGCGCGCGCTGATCGAGGTCAACGTCGGCGTCCCGGCCGAGGCGGTCGAGCTCCTGATGCGCAGCGCGCCGGACATGGCGCGGGTCGACGTCGAGCGCGGCCTGTACATGCTGTGCGTGGCGACCTTCGCCGCCGGCTGCGCGGGCGACGCGGCGATGGTCGCGGCGCGTGGCCGAGCGTGCCACCGAGATGCCCGCGGCCGACACGCCGGTCGCGCGGTTCCTCGCGCACTTCCTGCGCGGCACTGGAGCGTTCTTCGCCGGGGATTTCGTCGCCGCCGACGCGCCGTTGCGGGCCGCGGTCGAGCTGGCCGATGCGGCGCGATGTCGCGGGCGCGGCGCGGCTGCCCGGGATCCTGCTGCTGGCGAGCATCGCCGCCGTCGCGGTCGGCGACGACGCCGCCGCGCACCGGGTCAACCGGCGGCTGGTGGACTTCTCGCGCGACACGGGCGCGATGACCATGCTCACGCAGGCGCTGCCGCGGCTCGCGTTCACGCAGATCGCCAACGGCCAGTGGTCGTCCGCCAACGCCGGGCTGGAGGACGGCATCAAGCTCGCGCGCCAGTCGGGCCAGCACCAGGTCCTCGCGCAGATGCAATCCGATCAGGCTCTGCTCGCGGCCCTGCGCGGCGACGACGAGACGTGTCGCGCGCTCGCCGCCGAGAGCACCGAGCAGGCGCTCGCCCGCCGGCTGCTGCATGTCGGTCACACCGCGCGCTGGGCGCTCCTGCTGCTCGAGCTGAGCCGCGGGCAGCCCGAGGCCGCGGTGATCCACGCACGCGAGCTGACCAGCCAGCCGCTCGCGCTGCGCGCGACGCTGGACCGGATCGACGCGGCCGTGCGCGCCGGCGACGCCGACAGCGCCCGCCCTTGGCTCGACACGTTCGCGGCGTGGGCCGAGACCACCGGCGCGCCGTGGGCGCTGGCCGCCGCCGAGCACGGCCGCGCGCTGCTGGGCGAGGAGGCCGACGCCGAGGCGCACTTCACCGCCGCGCTCGAGCTGCACGCCGAGGCCCGGCGGCCGTTCGACCGAGCGCGCACCGAGCTGGCGTTCGGCGAGCACCTGCGCCGGGCCCGCCGCCGGCTCGAGGCCCGCGAGCACCTGCGGGCCGCACTCGACGGCTTCGACGCCCTGGGCGCGGCGGCGTGGGCCGAGCGCGTGCGCACCGAGCTGCGGGCGAGCGGGCAGACCGCGCGCAAGCGCGACGCCAGCACGCTCGACGAGCTGACCGCTCAGGAGATGCAGATCGCGCACTACGTCGCGGAAGGCCTGAGCAACCGCGACGTCGCGGCCCAGCTGTTCCTCAGCCCGCGTACGATCGACTTCCACCTGCGCAACGTGTTCCGCAAGCTCGGGATCAGCTCGCGGATCGAGCTCGCGCGGCTTGACTTCGCGCTCGATTCGCACACGCAGGCCACTTCGCCGGTGCGAGCGTAGGAGGCCAGGCGTCACGGTCGTCGTATGACGGCCTCACGCCGCACCGAGCTCTCCCTCTTCCTCGCCGCCTACGCCATCTACAATCTCGCCCGCGGGCTCGCCATCGGCGGCGACGCGAGCGCCCTCGCCAACGCGCGATGGATCATCGGGCTCGAGCACGGCGCGGGCCTCGAACGCGGGGTGCAGCACGCGCTGTCCGCGCCGTGGCTCGCGGTCCGCGCTGAGCTACGTTTACCTGGCGGCGCAGTTCGTCGTCCTACCGGGCGCCCTGATCTGGCTGTACGGTCGCGCGCCCGCGATCTACCGGCGGCTGCGCAACACCGTCATCGCCACGTGGGCGCTCGCCGTGCCCGTCTACATCGTGTTCCCGGTCGCGCCGCCGCGGCTGGCCGGGATCGGGATCGCCGACACGGTCAGCCACCAGGCGGCGGTGTCGCTGACCGGGCGCTCGACGGTGCTCTACAACCAGCTCGCCGCCGTGCCGAGCCTGCACGTCGGCTTCGCGGTGGCGGTCGGCCTCGCGCTCGCGTTCGCGTGCCGGCGGCCGTGGGCGAAGGTCCTCGTCGCGCTGTGGGCCCGCTCGTCGCGCTGACCGTCGTCGCCACCGGCAACCACTACCTGTTCGACGTCGCGGCGGGCGTGGCCGTCACCGCCGCCGGGCTGGCGACCGGGTCGCTGGTGGACCGGCGATATCGCCGGTGCGATCCGTGGCTGCGCGCGGCATCGTCGTGCGCATGAAGCCGATCACCGTGACCGTCGACGTCGACCAGCCCCGCGACCGCGTCTTCGCCTTCCTGGACGTGATGCGCAACCACGAAGCGTTCACCGATCACATGCTCACCGGGTGGCAGTACTCGGGCCCTGACCGTGGCGTCGGCTCGGTCGCGCACGTCCAGACGAAAATGGCCGGCAAGACCGATTCGATCGTGATCGAGACCGTCTCGAGCGCGCCGCCGACCGAGATCGTCGAGCACAACGTCGGCGCCGGCGGGCGCCGCCGCGCGAGCGGCACGTACACGCTCGAAGCGCTGCCCGGCGGCCGCACACGCGTGTCGTTCATCTACGCCTGGTCCAGCGCGCCGCTGGCGGAGCGGATGCTCGCCCCCGTCGTGCGTGCGGTTATGCGGCGCCCGCTCGCGCGCAGCATGGAGCGGCTCGCCGAGCAGCTTGCGCAATGAGGCCGGCTCCGGCAGTGTGGGAACGTGGCCCATGACCGCGACGCGCCTGGCGGAGGCGTCGGGGGCGAGCGCCATCGGCCCGGCGTACGCAGCGTTCATCTCCTACAGCCGCGACGCCGACGGACGACTGGCTCCGCGCCTCGAAAACGCGCTGGAGCGATTCGCCACCCCGTGGTACCGGTTGCGTGCCTTCCGCGTCTTCCGCGACGACGCGAGCCTGTCGACGAACCCTGGCCTGTGGAGCTCGCTGACCGGCGCGCTCGACGGCGTCGGCTACTTCATCCTGCTCGCGTCGCCCGGGGCCGCGGCGTCCGTCTGGGTCGGCCGCGAAGTCGAGTACTGGCTCGAGCACCGTGAGCGCGAGCGCCTGCTGATCGTGCTCACCGGCGGCGAGATCGTGTGGGACGAGCAGACCGGGGACTTCGACTGGGAGCGCACCACCGCGCTCCCGCGGGCGATCTCCGGCGCGTACACCGAGGAGCCGCGGTACACCGACCTGCGCTTCGCCTCGCACACCGACCAGCTGTCCGTGCGCGACCCGCGCTTCCGCGCGGCGGTGGCCGACGTCGCGGCGCCGCTGCACGGGATCGCCAAGGACGACCTGATCGGCGAGGAGGTCCGCCAGCACAGGCGCACGATGCGGATCGCCCGCAGCGCCGGCATCGCCCTCGCGCTGCTGACCGTCGCGGCGTCGATCGCGGCGGTCCTCGCCGTCCGCTCCGCCGACCGCGCCAACCGCGAGCGCGACCGCGCCGAGCGCGAGGCGGCGTTGGCGACGTCGCGCCAGCTCGCCGCGCAGTCGACCGTGGCGCTGCAGGACAGCGAACTCGACAGCGCGCTCGACCAGGCGGCCCGTGCGTGGAGGACCTCGCACACGACCGAGGCCCGCGATGCCGTGCTCGCCGCGCTCAAAGGCGCCGGTGGGGTGGAGGCGGCCGCGCACGGCCCCCGGCCCGTGAGCGCCGCGGTCAGCGGCGACCGAGGCAAGGTGGCGGTCCTCGGCGCCGAGGACGGCGTGCGCGTGTTCGACCTCACGAGCGGGAAGCCGGTCGGCGAGCCGCTCGCAGTGCCGCATCCGGACAGCGTGTCCGGCGTCGCCCTCGATGCGCGCGGACAGCGGCTCGCCGTCGGCTACTCCGACGGGAAGCTCGACCTGTGGGACCTGGCGCGCCGCACCGTGGCGACGCTCACCCGCGAGCCGGACGTCGGGGCGGGGGCACAGCCCCAGGTCGCCACGCGCGACGTGGGCGCGTATCCGGCGTTCTCGGCCGACGGGCGGCGGCTCGCCTGGGGAGGCCGCTCCCGCACGCTGTTCGTGTGGGACGGACAGCGCGCGCGGCGGCTCGTGGCGCCGGAGTACTCCGGGGATTCCGCGTGGCGCGTCGCGCTGAGCGGCGACGGACGGTTCCTCGCCGCTACGGGCGACATCAGCACCCACGTGCTGGTGTGGCGTGTGGATCGCCCGGGCCCGCCGCGGGCGTTGCCGGGAGCCGCGCCACGGTCCGGCGCGCTGTATCTCGGGGACCGAGGCGTGATCGCGCTCGGCGCCGGCCGGCGTCCGGTGCTCGCAGTGGGAGAACCGCAGGACGGGCGGGTCGTGCTGTGGGATGCCGCGTCCGGGCGGCGGATCGCCACGCGGACGCTGCGCGCAGGCCGGATCGACTCGCTCGCGTTCAGCCCTGGCGGCCGGGTGATCGCGGTGGTCAACGGCCGCGCGGTGACGCTGCTCGATCGCTCCGGCAAGACCCTCGGCACGTTCGGCGCCGCAGGCGCCGGGTACGGCGCCGTCCCGGTCGACGAGCGCGGACGCACCGCGACGATCGGGGCGACCGGCGACGTCCTCGTTCGCTCCCCCGCGCCGGCTGAGACGCAGTTCGCGCCCACGCTGCAGGGCGCCTCCAGCGACCTGCCCCCAGTCGCATTCGACCCGCCGGGCCGGCGGGTCGCGAGCGTCGATCGCGACTCGAGCCTGCGGATCTGGGACGCATCCGGCGGACGACCGCTGGGCCCCGCCGTCGCCCACAAGGTCGCGTCGGACGAGGTCGGCTTCCTGCGGGATGGCCGCGTGGCGACGTGTTGCGGCACGGGCGTCCGGATCTGGGCCGCGGACGGCAGCGGCCCGGGCGGGGCCGTGCCGGTGCCGCGGGGCGAGCTCAGCCACATGGCTGTGACGTCGGACGGACGGATCGTCACCTTGACGGCGAACTACCGCGACCACACCACGACGATCTCCGGGGCCGGTCGCCCGCTCGTCTTCCATACCGAGCTCGAGGCCACGCTCAGCCCGGACGGCCGCTGGGCGAGCGTGCAGACGGACGATGGCGCCGACGTGTGGGATCTCGACCATCGGCGCAAGACCGCGACGCTGCCCGAGCCCGTTGCGGCGTTCAGCCCAACGCGGCCGGCTCGTGGCGACCGGCATCGGCCCGATTGCGCTCTACGATCGCCGTACCGGTCGCAAGCAGGGCTCGATCGGCGATCCCGGCACGATCGTCGACCCGGTGGCGTTCAGCCCTGACGGGCGGACGCTGGCAATGCTCAGCGAGGTCGACGGGGCCGGCGATTCGGTGCGGGGGTCGCTCGAGCTGTGGGACGTCGCGAGCCGGCGCCGCCTGGGGCGCGTGCCGCTGCTCGAGCGCAACGCGAGCCTCGTCGGCGTCCTCGCCTTCGCTCCGGACGGGCAGAAGCTCGCCCTCAGTGCGGACGGCCCGCCGGTCGTGTTCGACCTCGACGTCGACCACTGGGCGGCGCGCGCGTGCGCGCTGTCGCCGACCTGCCGCGACCGGCCCGCGTCGGGGCCGGCCGCGACAGGCTCGCGCTAGCGCTTGCGGGTCTGGCTCACCTGCGTGGTGAGCGACACCTTCGGCACCCCGGAGCCGACCTTCGTCGCCTTGACCGTGAAGCGCAGCTTGCCCTTCACGAGGCGCTTGACCTTCACGACCGTGAACGTCGTGCCCTTCTTGACGCTGATCTTGAGCTTGCGGACCTTCGCCGTGCGCGCGACCACGTGGCCGCCGCGGATGATCCGGATGCCGGAGATCTTGAACTTGTCGAGCGGGCTCGGCCACGAGAGCGCGATCTGGGCCGACCGCGCCGACTTGGGGAGGTTCACCTTGTGCGTCTTGGCCTTGCCCTGCGCGAGCGCGTCCGTGAACGTCTTCGGCGGCGACTGGCAGGTCAGGTTCGTCTCGATCTCGTTCATGATCGCCTGCAGGCCGCTGGCGTCGGCGAGCGGGAAGTACTTGCCGCCGGTGTCGGAGGCGATCTTCTTGAGCCGGTCCTGGTCCGCCTGCGCCGCGACGCCCGGGCTGAAGCCGATCACGTAGGTCGGCGTCTGGGCCGCCGGTGCCGGGTTCAGGTGCGCGTCCGTGTACGGGTCCGCGTTGTGCATGCCGTCGGTGAGGAAGATCCGCGCCTGCGCGGCCGGGTTGGCCGACCGGCCCGTGTTGAACGCCGCGTTGTAGTCGGTGCCGCCGTTGTCCGCGTTGATCGCCGTGTCGAGCGCGCTCTTCATCGCCGCCGCCTGCGACCCGACCTTGCCGGCCGGGAACACCACGTCCGCCGACGGGACCGACGGGTCGAGGCTGTAGCCGAACTCGACGGCGCCGAGGCGTGGTCGACGAGTCGAGCGCGTTGATCAGCAGGTCCATCGCCTGGACCCGCAGCCGGTTCGAGTCGGTGCTGTACATCGAGCCGGAGTCGTCGATGATCGCCTCGATGTTGGTCGCCTTCGTGCACGCTGCCGCCGCGTGGGCCTTCGCTGAGCTCGCCGAGCTCGGAGCGGAGGCCACCGCCGCGACCAGAGCTCCGAGCATCACTGCCTGAACCACCCGAGTGGTACGCATCCGTACAGAGACCTCCATGGGTCGTGGCGTTCCGTCCTATGCGAGTTACTCAGGTTGCGGGCCGGCGGTAACCGTCCCTTCGGTTAGTGTCCGCTCGCGTGACGACGCGACTGTTCGGCGAGCGGGTGGAGCGGCGGGAGGATCAGCGGCTGCTCGTCGGCAAGGGGCAGTACACGGACGACTTCGAGTCCGACGCCGCGCACGCGGCGTTCGTGCGGTCCGACTACGCGCACGCGCGGATCGTCGACATCGACGTGTCCGGCGCGCTCGACGTCGACGGCGTCTACGCCGTGTACACGTACGAGGACCTGGACGGCAAGTTCGCCGCGCCGCTGCCGCTGATCATCCCGCACGAGGCGATCAGCGACGGCCGCACGCAGTACGCGCTGGCGCGCGACGAGGTGCGCTACGTCGGCGAGACGATCGCGATGGTCGTCGCCCGTGATCGCTACATCGCCGAGGACGCCGCGGGCGCGATCGTCGTCACGTACGACCCGCTGCCGGTGGTCGCCGACATCGAGGCCGCCAACGCGCCGGACGCTCCGCTCGTCCACGGCGACCGCGCCGACAACGTCGTCGCGAAGGTCGCCGAGGAGCACGGCGACGTCGACGCCGGCTTCGCCGCCTCCGCGCACATCTTCGAGTGGCGGCTGGAGATCGAGCGCAGCGCCGCCACGCCGCTGGAGGGCCGCGGGGTGGTCGCGCGGTTCGACGAGGAGGGCGGCCTGCTGGTGTACGACTCGACGCAGGCGCCGACCGGCATCCGCGCCGGCCTCAGCCGCCTGTTCGACCTCGACATCAACCGGGTGCACGTCGTCGCGCCCGACGTCGGCGGCGGCTTCGGCGTGAAGGTCATCCAGTTCTATCCCGAGGAGGTGATGGTGCCGCTCGCGGCCCAGCGCCTCGGGATGGCGGTCAAGTGGACCGAGGACCGGCGGGAGCACTTCATCGGCTCCACGCACGAGCGCAAGCAGGTGCACCACGTCCGCGTCGGCGCCGGCGAGGACGGCAAGATCCTCGCGCTCGAGACGAGCTTCCTGCACGACAGCGGCGCCTACTGCCCCTACGGCCTGATCATCCCGATCATCTCGGCCGCCCAGCTGCCCGGCCCGTACCGGCTCGACAACTACCGCTACGACTTCACGGCGCTGTTCACCAACCGCGTCGCCACCTCGCCATACCGCGGCGCCGGCCGCCCGCACGGGGCGTTCGTGATGGAGCGGGTCATGGACCGCCTCGCGGTCGAGCTCGGGATCGACCGCGCCGAGATCCGCCGCCGCAATTTCATCCAGCCGGACGAGTTCCCCTACGACGTCGGCATCACGTTCCAGGACGGCGGCCCGACGGTCTACGACTCCGGCGACTACCCCGCCGGCCTCGACGTGCTGCTGGAGGCGATCGACTACGACGGCTTCGAGGCGCGGCGCGCCGCGGCGCGCGCCGAGGGGCGGACGCTCGGCCTGGGGATCGCCTGCTACGTCGAAGGCACGGGGATCGGCCCGTACGAGGGCGCCGCGATCGACGTCCAGGTCGACGGCACGGTGACGGTCGCGACCGGCCTGTCGAGCCAGGGCCAGGGCCACCAGACGATCCTCGCCCAGATCGCCGCCGACGAGCTCGGCGTGCCGATCGAGCGGATCCAGGTCACCACCGGCGACACGCGCCGGCTGGGGTGGGGCGTCGGCACGTTCGCGAGCCGCACCGCGGTGGTCTCCGGCAACGCCGTGCAGAAGGCGGCGGCCGCGGTGCGCAAGCAGGCCGCCGACCTGACGGCGCGGATCCTCGAGGTCGATCCGGAGGACCTGGAGTTCGTCGACGGCGCGATCGAGGTCGTCGGCTCGCCCGGGCGCGGCATCCAGCTCGGGCAGCTCGCTGCCATGGCCAACCCGCTGCGCTACGCGTTCGGGGAGGAGTCGGCCGAGGCGGCGCTGCTCACCCGCCGCATGTACGCGTCGCAGGAGGTCCCGCTCCCGGACGGCACGACGCCGGGCCTCAACGCGACCGAGTACTACAGCCCCGCCTCCGGCGTGTTCGGCTCCGGGATGCACGCGGCCGAGATCGAGATCGACGATGCGACCTGCGACGTGCGGATCCTGCGCTACGTCGTCCAGCACGACTGCGGGCGCATCATCAACCCGACGATCGTGGAAGGGCAGATGTACGGCGGCATCGCGCAGGGGATCGGCGGCGCGCTGTACGAGCGGATGGCCTACGACGACCAGGGTCAGCTGCTGAACGCGAGCTTCATGGACTTCCTGATGCCGTACGCGACCGAGGTGCCGGCGCCCGAGCTGGTGCACACGGAGACGCCGTCGCCCAACAACGTGCTCGGGATCAAGGGCGTCGGCGAGGCGGGCACGATCCCGGTCGCCGCCGCGATCGCCAACGCCATCTCGGACGCGATCGGCCGGCCGATCGACACGATGCCGATCACCCCTTCAGACCTGTTCGAGCTCCTGCACACGTGATCCGGATCGGCATCGACACCGGTGGGACGTTCACCGACGTCGTGGCGACCGACCCCGAAGGTCGCGTGTTCACGACCAAGGTGCCGTCGACGCCGAGCGACCCGTCGGTCGCCTTCCTGCGCGCGATCGAGAAGGCGCGTACGGGCGAGATCGCCGAGGTGGTCCACGGCACGACCGTCGCCACCAACGCGCTGCTCGAGGACGACTTCAGCGGCCTCGGCTTCATCACCACCGCAGGCTTCCGGGGGCTCCTCGAGATCGGGCGCCAGAGCGTGCCCGACAGCTATGGCAACTCGTACTTCTGGGTCAAGCCCGACCGCATCGTGCCGCTGCACCTCGTGCAGGAGGTCGAGGAGCGGCTCGACCGCACCGGCGCGGTGGTCCGCGAGTTCGACGAGGCCGGCGCCCGCGCGGTGGCGCGCTGGTTCCGCGAGCAGGGGATCGCCTGCGTCGGCGTCTGCTTCCTGCACTCGTACATGAACCCGGACCACGAGCGGCGCATGCGCGACGTGCTCGCCTCCGAGCATCCGGACTGCACGGTGTCGCTGAGCTCGGACGTGCTGAGCGAGTACCGCGAGTACGAGCGCTCGGTCACCACGCTCGTCGACGCGTTCGTCAAGCCGCGCGTGGCCGAGTACGCCGCCTCCATCCAGGCCAGGCTCGACCGGCCCTTCTACATCATGAAGAGCAACGGCGGGATGATCGCGGAGGCCGAGGTCCACCGGCAGCCGATCACCACGATCCTGTCCGGGCCGGCGGCGGGCACGCTCGGCGCCGCGCTGGTCGCGGGGCAGGCGGGCTTCTCGCGCGTGATCACGCTCGACGCCGGCGGCACGTCGACCGACGTCGCGGTGATCAGCGACGGGGAGCCGAGCCTGACCACCGAGGGCTCGGTCGGGCGCTTCGCGGTGAAGGTCCCGATGGTCGACATCGTCACGGTCGGCACCGGCGGCGGGTCGATCGCCTGGGCGTCGCCGGAGGGGACGCTCAAGGTCGGGCCGCGCTCGGCGGGGGCCAGCCCCGGGCCCGCGTGCTATCCGGACGGCGGCAGCGAGCCGACGACGACCGACGCGTTCCTGCTGCTCGGCCACATCCCCGAGCATCTGATCGGCGGCGAGATCCCGCTCGACCGCTCGGCCTCCGAGGCCGCGTACGCGCGGCTGGCGGCGGCCGTGGGCCTGGGCGTCGAGGCGTGCGCGGCCGGCGTCCTGGAGATCGCCGCCTGGAACCAGGCCAACGCGATCCGCCAGGTCACGGTCAAGCGCGGGCTCGACGTGCGCGACTTCGACGTCTGCGCGTTCGGCGGCTCGGGGCCGCTGACCGCGTGCCGGCTGATCGACATCCTCTCGCTGCGGACGGCGTTCGTCCCGCGCGACCCCGGCAACCTGAGCGCGTTCGGCCTGCTGTCGACCGACCTGCGCACCGATCACGTGCAGACGCTCGTCCGCCGCCACGATCAGGTGGCGCACGACGAGCTCGCGCGCGAGTTCGCGCGGCTCGAGACCGACGCGATCGAGGCGCTCGACCGCCAGGGCCACACCGGCGGCCGCACGTGCGTGCGCTCCGCCGACCTGCGCTACTTCGGGCAGGCGTTCGAGATCCACGTGCCGGCGCCCGACGGGCCGATCGACGCGGCGTTCGTCGACGCCGTGGAGGCGCGGTTCCACGACGCGCACGAGCGCGCGTACGGGTACGCGTACCGTGGCGAGGCGAGCCAGGCCGTCGAGTGGGTGAACCTGCGCGTGACCGGCGTCGGGGCGATGGCGCGGCCGACGCTGCAGCCGATCGCGCCCGCGGGCGACCCGCTGATCGGCCACCGGCGGGTCTACTTCGGCGACCGCTGGCACGACGCGCCGGTCTATGCCCGCGAGCGGCTGGGCGGCGAGATCGAGGGCCCGGCGGTGATCCAGGAGTTCGGGTCGACACTGCCGGTCCATCCGGGCTTCACGGCCCGCGTCGACGACCTCGGCAACGTCGTGGTGGCGCGGTGATCGACCCGATCCTCGTCGAGATCGTCCAGGGCACGCTGGCCTCGATCGAGGCCGAGGTCGAGGAGGCGATCGGCCGCACCGCGCGCTCGCCGATGATCCGCGACCAGCACGACTTCCGCGCCGGGATCCACGACCGCCGGCTGCGCAAGCTCACCGGCCGCTCGTACTCGGCGCTCGTGCATCCCGTCGTGCGCGACTTCCCGCTCGAGACGATGCGCCCCGGCGACGTCTACTTCCACAACGACGTCTATCTGTCCGAGGGCGGGATCGGCCACCTGCCCGACCTGTGCGTGACCGTGCCGGTGTTCTGCGACGGCGCGGTCGTGGCGTTCGTGCAGGCGTTCGGCCACCACGACGACATCGGCGGGATGGTCCCGGGCTCGATGCCCTCAGGCGCGCTGTCGGCCTACCAGGAAGGGCTGATGGTCCCGCCGGTGAAGCTGTTCGACGCCGGCGTGCCGAACGAGGCGGTGCTGAAGATCGTCGCCCGCAACTCGCGGATGCCGGAGTCGCTGGCCGGGGACATCGACGCCGAGACCGCCGCCTCCCGGATGGGCGCGCGCCGCGTCGAGGAGCTGTTCGAGCGTTACGGGCGCGCAGCGGTGGAGGAGTGCTTCGACGCGATCATCTCCGCGACGACCGAGACGTTCCGGCGCGAGGTGCTCGCCAAGATCCCCGACGGCGTCTACCGCTGGGAGGACTACGCCGAGCACGACGGCGTCGACCCGCCGCGGCTGCACGCCCAGCGGATGACGCTCACCAAGGAGGGCGACCAGCTCATCATCGACTTCGCCGGCACCGACCCGCAGGCGAAGGGCCCGATCAACCACGCGGGCGACTACGCCGACGGCAACTTCCTCAAGAAGTGGCTCGCGCCGATCCTGCGCAACCTCGCCGACACGCCCGAGCGGATGGCCGAGCTCGACGTCAACGAGGGCGTCGTCGACCTGATCGAGATGCGCTTCCCGCCGCCGGGCACGCTGCTCACGCCGGTGTTCCCGGCGCCGACCAACGCGCGCACGTTCGTGATCCTGCGGCTGCTCGGCGTGTTCGCCGGAGCGCTGGCGCAGGCGGTCGACGGCCGCATGCCCGCCGACCAGGAGACGATCCGCTACACGGGCATCACCGGGCGGGACTCCGGCGGCGAGTGGTACCTGTACCGCGAGATCCTCGGCGGCGGGTCCGGCGGGCGCTACTACGCCGACGGCTCGGACACGATCCACATCGTCCCGGACTCCAAGAACCTGCCGGTCGAGTTCGTCGAGTCGCGCTACCCGGTGCGCGTCGAGCACCTCGGGCTGCGCGTCGACTCCGGCGGCGCGGGCGAGTTCCGCGGCGGCCTCGGCTATCGCAAGGACATCCGCGTGCTCGAGGACGCGTCGTTCATGTCGGTCGCCGATCGCTCGATCCTCGCCTGCTGGGGCGTGCGCGGCGGCCTGGCCGGGCTGCCGTTCCGTGTGACGATCGATCCGGGCGGCCCGAACGAGCGCGTGCTCGCCGGGCTGTGCGACGACGAGCCGATCGCGGCCGGCGAGATCGTCCGCATCGAGACGACCGGCGGTGGGGGATGGGGGGATCCGCTCGATCGCGACCCGGAGCTCGTCGCGCTCGACGTCCTGCAGGGCAAGGTGTCCGAGCGGGCGGCGCGCGACGCGTACGGCGTGGTGGTCGGCGACGCGGCCGCGACCGCGCGCGAGCGGGCGGCGATGCGCGCGGCCCGCGGCGAGCCGGAGTTCTTCGACCGCGGGCCGGGCTACGAGCGCTTGGCGGCCGGTGGGTGACGTCTTACAGGATGGCTTGAGGTTGATCCATGCGGGCCAGGTGTCGCGCTCTGGCTTCGGCCAACTGCGGCTGGGTAGGGCGGCTCGCGAATCGGCGTGTTGGCGACCTCGGTGTCGGATTCGGGTCGTATAGCGACCCCTATACGCCACGGACCTCGCACTTCGGTTCGATGCTCGCTGCCCTACTCAGCCGCGGTTCGCCGGAGCCGTGGTGCGCGGCCATGTGCCAAGCGCGGGCCGCCACCTGGCTGACCCGACGGCGCCGCGCCGACTCGGTATGACTGGATCACACCGGAGTGGGCGCAGCGCTGACCGGTCGAGGTGATCTGGACCGCCGTGAACGCGCGAGCGATCAGGCCGGCTTGATGTTCTGGTTGATCCGGAACAGGTTGCCGGGGTCGTACGTCGCCTTGATGTCGGCGAGCCTGGCGTAGTTGTCGCGGTAGCTCGCGCGGACCCGCTCGGGGCCCTCGTCCATCATCATGTTCACGTAGGCGCCACCGGCCGAGTACGGGTGCAGCGTGTTGGAGTAGTCGACCGCCCAGTCACGGATGGCGTCCACGTTCGCGGGATCGGCGTCGACGCCGGCGTAGACCGTGGCCCACGTCGCGTCGCGGTAGCTCCACGCGGTGTCGGTGGAGGCGACGTCGTGGGCGGCGCCGTCGATCGGGTACAGGTGCATGGTCGACTGCCAGGTCGGCAGTTCCGCGCCGTAGTGGGCGTGCGCCGCGACCGCCTCGTCGGGGATCTCGTTGACGAAGTCCGCGCGCCAGTACCACTGCTGGCCGGGCGGGTAGATGCCGTCGAAGGCGCTCTGGAGCGCGGCGTGCGGCATCGGCGCCGGGCCGTGCAGGAGCGGCTCGGGGAGCGCGTCGAGCAGCGGGGCCATCGCCGAGGCCGCGTCCGCTTCGTTGCCGGCGTAGCACCAGACGACGCCGCAGACCTTGCGCAGGTGAAGCTCCTCGGGGAACGGCGGTCCGGGCGGCACGCTCATGACGGCGAAGAAGCCGTTGAGCTCGCGCGGTGCGCTGGGCAGGAACTCGCGGTAGGCCTCCAGGACCTCGGCGGTCTGCTCGATCGCCCACAGCGTCGGGCCGGCGACGACGGTCCCGACCTCGTGCAGGCGGAACAGGAACGACGTCACGACGCCGAAGTTGCCACCGCCGCCGCGGATCGCCCAGTACAGGTCGCTGTGCTCGTCGGCGCTCGCGCGGACGCGCTCGCCGCTCGCGAGCACGACCTCGGCCTCGAGCAGGTTGTCGATCGCCAGGCCGAACTTGCGCGTGAGGTGGCCGAGGCCGCCGCCGAGCGTCAGGCCGCCGACGCCGGTGGTCGAGATGATCCCGCTCGGCGTGGCGAGCCCGTACTCGCCGGTCGCGGTATCGACCTCGCCCCACGTACAGCCGCCGCCCACGCGGACCGTGCGGGCCTCCGGATCGACGTCGATGTCGCGCAGCAGCGAGAGGTCGATCACGACCCCGTCGTCGCAGGTGCCCAGGCCGGCGCCGTTGTGGCCGCCGCCGCGTACGGCGAGCGGCAGATCGTGCGTCTGCGCGAAGCCCACGACCAGCGCGACGTCGTTCGCGTCGGCGCAGCGCGCGACCAGCGCCGGCCGTCGGTCGATCATCGCGTTGTAGACCTTGCGGGCCTCCTCGTAGGCGGCGTCGTCCGGCCCGATCAGCTGTCCCGCGAACGTCGGGAGGTCTCTGCGCGCGGCTTCGGCAGGCGTCATGACGGTGCTCATGTCTCTGCTCCTCTGGAGGTCGTGCGCAGACTGAGTGCGTCTACGCTTGTAGACGAGAGACGCCTGCTGAGCGGACTTATTCCACGGCCAGCGGAAACTCGGCCGTGATGCGCGTGCCACCACCGCGCGGGCTGTCGACGTCGAGCCGGCCGTTGAGCGCTTCGACGCGGGCCGCGAGCCCCCGCAGTCCCGAGCCACCGGCTGGATCGGCACCGCCGATGCCGTCGTCCGAGATCGTCACCGTCGCGGTCCCGTTCGAGCGCCCGACGGCGACGGTTGCGCTCGACGCGTGCGCGTACTTGGCGACGTTCGTGATCGCTTCGGCGACGACGTAGTAGGCCGCGGCCTCGACCGGCGCGGCGAACCGCTCGCCCGGAGGCGTCGTGACCTCGACGGGCAGCGGCGCACGGGCGGCGAGCGCATCGAGCGCCACGCCGAGTCCGCGCTCGGTCAGCATCGCCGGATGGATGCCGCGCGCCAGCTCGCGCAGCTCGTCGAGCCCGTGGGCGAGGTCGGCCTGCGCGGACTCCAGCAGCACACGGGCGGCCTTGGGGTCGCGGTCGAGCTTCCCGCCGGCCATGGTCAGCTGGAGCGCGACCGAGACGAGGCGCTGCTGCGCGCCGTCGTGCAGGTTGCGCTCGAGTCGCTGCCGCTCGGCGTCGCCGACCTCGACGAGCCGTGCGCGGGACGCCGCGAGCTTCTCGTACGCATCGGCGTTGGCGAGGGCCTGAGCCACCAGATCGGCGAAGTCGCCCAGTCGCTGCTCCATGCCCTCCGGGATCGGCTCGTCTGAGGTGCTCGCCGCGGCGAGGACACCCCAGACGCGACCGCCGACGTTGACCGGCGCCGCGACGGCCGCCCGGTAGCCGGCCTTCCGCACCGTCGCGGCCAGCGTGCCGCTCGCTTTCTCGTAGTCCACGCGTGCCGCGGTGCCGGTCTGGACGACACGTGCGACGACGGTGTCGCCGTCGACGTCGAGCGAGGCGCCGACCGGGAAGCCCGGCGGCCCTTCCTCGCTCCACGCGCCGACCACCGTGGCGGTACGCACGCCGTCGTAGTGCATGACGTTGGCGCCCGGCATCCCGAGCAGCCGCCCGACCTCCTCGGTCACCAGCTCGAAGACCCGGCTCGGCCGGGCGTCGCCGGCCACGAGCGTCGCGACCCTGCGCAGCGCCGCCTGCTCGGCGGCGAGCGCGCGTTGCGCGGCCTCGGTGGCGGCCAGGGCGTGCGCCGTCTTCGTGCGCTCGGCGGTCACGGCGGCCAGCAGCAGCGAGGTGACGGCCGTGGTGGCGATGAACAGCTGCGTCGCGAGCAGGCTGTCGGTGAGCGAGTCGCGGACGAACGGCCCGCTGTTGTGCGCGGTCTTCCAGACGGCGATCGAGCACACGATCAGCACCGCCGTGGCCGCACCGCGCGGTCCGAAGCGCAGCGCCGCCCACAACAGCGCCGGGAACACGACGTACGGGACGTCGCGCTGCGCCGGGATCTCGGCGAGCGCCAGCAGGACGACGAGGACGATCCCGGCCTCGACGAGATTGCGCCGGCCGATGCCCCTCACGCCCCGGGCGGCCCAGGTGAGGATCACCGGCGCGACGACCAGCACGCCGGCGGCGTCGCCCAGCGTCCAGGTGCGGAACACGCTGCCGAGCTCGTCGGTCGGGATCACGCCGCCGAACCGCAGCGCCAGCGGTCCGAAGGCGGCGCTGATGAGCGCCGCGACGAGCGCGGCGGCGATGAGCGCGAGCACGTCGAAGACGCGCTCGAGCCCCGCCCTTCCCTGCGTCAGCCGGCGCAGCAGCATGGCGGCGACCACGACGGCGACCGTGTTGCCGACCGTCTGGGCGAGCACGGTGCCGAGCGGCGTCGAGTAGTCGCCGAGCCACAGGTCGCCGATGACGATGCCCGGCACGAGCCGCGGGCCCCACAGGAACAGGACCGCCAGGCCCAGGCCCGCGGGTGGCCACAAGGCGGCGACCGCGCCGTTGAGGTAGGCGAGCTCGAGCCCCAGCCGCCCGGCGAGGTAGTAGGCGACCGCGACAAGTCCGGTGACGAGTACGAACATCGCCACCCGCTTGCGCGGCGCTGCGACCCGAGCGTCCATGGCGTCGATGCGAGTCTAACCTCGCGGGTGGCCCCGAGACCAGGTCTCAGCGCCGCAGGCGCACCCTCCTGACCTCGGTGCGCGTGAGCCTGCCCGCCGCGGTGACGAGCTTGAGCGACACCGTCCTGCGCCGCTGGCGCGGCTTCAGCCTGACGACGCGCGTCACGCCCGGCTGGAGCGTCACCCGCACGGCGCGGACGCCGCCGCTGATCTTCACCGTCGCCGCCACGGGGCTCGTGAGCGCGACCTTCAGCCCGCGCCGGGTCTTCAGGCCCAGCTTCGGCAGCTTGCCGAGCACCGTGTAGCGCCACGCCTGGCTCGTCGTGTTGCCGACCTTGTCTGCCGCCTTCACCGCGGCCGCGAACGAGCCGGCCCTGCTCGTGTCGAGCGTGGCCGGGCCGGTGCAGGCTGCGATGCCCGAGCCGGCGTCGCTGCACGAGTGCGTGAGCGCGATGACCTCGCCGCGGGCGAACGTGGTGCTCGACGGGTGCGTGAACGTGATGCTCGGGGCGCGACGGTCGATCCGGCGGGTGATACGGGCCGGGACGCAGTTGCCGGCGTTGTCGCAGACGGTCCGCGTCACCGCGCTGTGGGCGTCCTCGACCCCGCCGGCCGCCGCGGTCCGCAGGGTGAACGCCGCGTCCGTGACGCCGGACCCGGTGTCGCTCGCGGTGCAGGTGACGGTGACGTTGTCGGCGTGCCACGTCGGCGTCGGACGGGCAGGTGACCACCGGGTCGAGCGTGTCGACCTTGACCGTCACGTCGTGGCCGGACTCGACGTTCCCGGCGCGGTCGGTGGCCGCGTAGTGGATGGTGGTCGTGCCCTCGTCGGAGACCGCCACTCTCACCTCGTCGGCGCCGGTCGACACCGGTGCGCCGGCACCGATCGCGACGGTGATCGACGCGGCGCCGGAGCCGTCGCCGTCACCGGCCGTGAGGGTGACCGTCGGCTTCTCGCGGTGCCAGCCGGCGGCGTTGGCGCCCGGCTCGACCGACGCCGTCGTGGTCGGCGCGAGCTCGTCCGTCAGGGCGGACCTGTGGGCCGCTACGTCACCGCCGGCGACCGGCAACACGAGCTTGGACAGCTTCGTGTCGACGGTGATCTGCGCGCTGGGCGTGCCCGCGGTCCCGAGTAGGTTGCCGACGATCACGACCCCGATCCGGTGCCCGGCTCTGAACGTGTGCTCGGTCGGTTCCAGCGGGATCGAGAACGCGTACTGCTGGCCGGGGTTGACGAGCTCGGGCGTCGTGAGCGAGTTGCGGTTCGACGAGTCGAGGATCCCGCGCGTGACCCGCCACTGGGTGACGTTCTGGATCGGCTTGGTGACCGGCGCGTAGCAGGCGCTGTCGTAGGTGCTGCTGGTGCCCCAGCACTCCGGCGTCCCGCTCGGCGCCGAGATGCCCTCGCCGCTGCGCGTCACCTCGGCGAACGGCGTCGCGTTGTAGTCCACGAGGACCGCGCCGAGGTTGCTCTGCGTCGTGCTCAGCGCCGCGTGCAGGTCGATCTCCGCCTGGCCCGACAGCCGCACATCCTGCGCCAGCGGGCGGGACAGGAACACGCGGCGGCTGGTCTGCTGGCCCTCGGGCGTGTTGATCACCGTCGTCTCGGACGGGATGCCGGCGGTGCCGGTGAAGCCCACCGAGTCCAGCGGCCCGCCGCTGGCGCCGCGCAGCACGCCGGCCGCGTCCGCCGTCGTGCCCTGCAGGAACACGTCGACGTCGCTCGTGCCCGGGATCGGCCAGTCGGCGTACTCGCCCCAGACGTCCTTGTCATCCTCGATCGTGACGGCCGGCTCGCTCATGATCCCGTTGTCGACGCCGTACAGCCAGTGGTCGAACCAGCGGTGGAGGGTGTCGACCCACACGTCGCGGCGCGAGTCGAACGGGTCGGTGTGCCCGGAGCGCAGCAGCCACAGCTTGCGCGGCACGCCCGCGGCCTTGAGGGCGTTCCACCACGGCCACAGCTGGCTCAGCTTGACGTTGTCGTCCTGGAAGCCGTGCACGGCGAAGACGGCGGCGTGCACGTTGCCGACGCTCGTGCGGTAGTTGCGCTCGTCCCAGAACTCGTTGCGGTCACCGCTCGCGTCGCCGTCGCGGGTGTTGAAGCTGTTGTTGACCGCCGCGTTGCAGATCGACAGGCGGTTGGGCAGGCTGACCCCGGGTGACGGGGTCGAGTCGAACGTGACCGCCTGGTTGAGGAACGTCGGGTAGTGCGTGGTCGACGTGCGGATGCCGTTCGACCGCGAGTAGTCGTACCAGTCGCTGATCGCCGAGCTCCGGGACGATCGTCGTCAGGCCGGTCGACGCCGGTCGCCGCGACGCCGTTCGCCAGCGTCCCGTCGTAGGACTTGCCGATCATCGCCGGCCTTGCCGTTGTCCCAGTCCGCGACAACGGCGTTGCCGTCCTTGTCGACGCCGGTGGCGCCGGCCGTTGAGCCAGTCGATGATCGACTTCTCGCCGGCGATGTCACCCGGGCCGCCGGTGCATCGGGCAACCCTCGCTGGTGTATCCGGTGCCGTTCATCTGCCCGCAGGATCACCGCGTAGCCGCGCGGCACGAAGTAGTTGTCGAAGAACAGCGGCCAGTGGTCGTTGACGCCGTCGCCGTCCATGTCTCCCATGCACTCGCTTCGCTGCCCGCGGCAGAGCGTCGTGAAGTACGGGCTCGGGTCGATGATCACCGGGACTTCGGTCGCCCCACTCGGCCGGATGATGTCGATCGTGATCTTGTCCGGTGCGCCGTTCGCGTCCTGGTCGATCCCGGGCTGCGGGATGAGCACGCGCTGGCGAATCGCCGCCGTGTAGTCGTAGATCGCCTCGGTCTCGCCGTCGGGGCCGAGCGGCGGTGCGGCGGTCGCGGTCCCCGCCAGCCCGAGCGTGAGTACGACCGACAGCATGAGTCCCAGCCGCATCGCGCCTCCTTGGCGAACAGGACGCGCGATTGTCGAGCTTGCCGGGATGTCCGTCGATCCAACATCCGCCGAGGTTCACCCCGAGCGGGTGATGGCGGACCGCCCACGGTCGGCTTGACTGCAGGCATGCCCAGCGCCGCCGAGCCGTCTCCGTTCCCGCCGATTGCCGACTACGGCTTCCTGTCGGACTGCCACACCGGCGCGCTGGTCGCGCCCGACGGCGCGGTCGACTGGCTGTGCGTCCCGCGCTTCGACGCCCCGAGCGTGTTCGGCACGCTGCTCGACCGCGAGCGCCGGCACGTTCCGGTTCGCCCCGTACGGGATCAACCACCCGGCGGCGCGCGCCTACCTCCCCGGCACCAACACGCTGATCACCACCTGGAAGACCCCGACCGGCTGGGTCGAGATCCGCGACGCGCTCACGATGGGCCCGCGCCGCGGCGTCGACACCGTCACGCCACACACGCGCCCGCCCGCCGACGAGGACGCCGAGCACCTGCTCGTGCGCACCGTCGGTCTGCCTGGAGGGCAGCGTGGAGCTCGAGCTCGTGTGCGAGCCGGTGTTCGACTACGGGCGCGTGCCGGCCGAGTGGACGCTCGCCGGCGACGACCTGCACACCGCCGACGCGAGCGGCGGCGGCGTCGTCGTCCGGCTGCGGACCGGCATGGCGCTGGGCATCGAGGGCAACCGCGTGCGTGCGCGGCACGTCATGGAGAAGGGCGAGCGTGCGTACTGCTCGCTGTCGTGGGCCGAGGGCCTCGCCGCGCCGGAGGACATCGACGACGCGTTCGCGCGGCTGAGCGAGACGACGCGGTTCTGGCGCACGTGGCTCGGCCGTGCGCGGATGCCCGACCACGCCTGGCGCGACCCGATCCAGCGGTCGGCGCTGACGATCAAGGGCCTCACCTACATGCCCACCGGTGCGACCGTCGCGGCGCTCACGACCTCCCTCCCCGAGACCCCGCGCGGCGAGCGCAACTGGGACTACCGCTACACGTGGATGCGCGACGCGACGTTCACGCTGCAGGCGCTGCACTGGCTCAACCTCGACTGGGAGGCCGACGAGTTCATCCAGTTCGTCGCCGACGTCGAGCCGAACGAGGACGGCGCGCTGCAGATCATGTACGGCATCGACGGGCGGCGCGACCTCACCGAGTCCACGCGCGACGACCTGTCCGGATACGACGGCGCGCGGCCGGTGCGGATCGGCAACGGCGCGTTCGACCAGCGCCAGAACGACGTCTTCGGAGCGGTGCTCGACTCGATCCTGCTCCACACGCGGCGCAGCCAGCGGCTGCCGCGGCGGTTGTGGCCGATCGTCGAGGCGCAGGCCGAGTGCGCGACCGCGCGTCTGGCGCGAGCCCGACCAGGGGATCTGGGAGGCGCGCGGCGCGCCGCAGCACTATGTGTCGTCGAAGCTGATGAGCTGGGTCGCGCTCGACCGCGCCGCCAAGCTCGCCGACATCCGCGGCGACGACGACCTCAGCGACCAGTGGGACGCGATCGCCGAGGAGATCCGGGCCGACATCCTCGAGCACGGCGTCGACTCCCGCGGCGTCCTGCGCCAGCACTACGACACCGACGCGCTCGACGCCTCCACGCTGCTCGCCGCCCTGTTCGGGTTCCTGCCGCCGGACGATGACCGGCTGCGCGCGACCGTGCTCGCGATCGAGGCCGAGCTGACCGAGCGACGGCTTCGTGCTGCGCTACAAGACCGACGAGACCGACGACGGGCTGTCCGGCAAGGAGGGCACGTTCCTCATCTGCTCGTTCTGGCTCGTATCGGCGCTGGCCGTCGTGGGGGAGACGCAGCGCGCCCGCGACCTGATGGAGAAGCTCCTGCGGGTGGGCTCGCCGCTCGGTCTCTACGCCGAGGAGTTCGACGCCGACACCGCCCGCCACCTCGGCAACTTCCCGCAGGCGTTCTCCCACCTCGCGCTGATCGAGGCGGCGGCGCGGATCATCGTCGCCGACATCGTCGAGGAGGTGCAGATGGTCTGTTTGGACGATCTGGTGCCGGCCGATGATGAGTTGCGGCGGATCGAGGCGCTGGTCGATTGGGGGCATGTCCGCGAGACGGCGCGCCCGTTTTATCGGCCTGGCGGCGCGGGGCGGCCTGGGTATCGATCCGGCGGTGCTGGTCAAGCTCGCGTTGGTGCTGGCGTGGCGGGGGTCTGCCGTCGATGCGCGCGATGCTCAAGGCGGCGGCGACCGACATGTCAATCCGGCGGTTTCTCGGGGTTCGGGCTGACGGAGCGGCTGCCCGGATCACTCGACGTTCAGTCACGCGCAGACCAAGCGCTTTGCGGACTCGTCGGTGTTCGAGCAGCTGTTCACGGCGGTGCTGCGGCAGTGCACCGAGCCGGGCTGGTCGGCGGCCGGCGGCTGCTGCGTGGACGCGCACGCATATCGAGGCCGACGCCGCCTTAAAGAGCCTGCGCGCCGAGCTGACCGATCGACGGCGACGGCGACGGCGACGGCGACGGCGACGGGAGCGTGCGCCAGACGGTTCCGCGGAACTGCGGCCGGCGCTCGCGCTGGCCGAGCCGCGGTCAGGGCCGACACCGAAGCGCACGGCGTCCAACGCGACGGCGGTCTCGCGGACCGATCCGGACGCCAAGCTGCGTGGCAAGCCTGGGCATCGCAAGCATCTGGTCCATCGCGGCCAGGTCGCGGTCGACCCTAAGGCACCGGGTGATCATGGCCGTCGAGGCCGAGCCGGCGACCGGCAGCGAGGCCGACTGCCTCACCGACGCTCGTCAGGCGGGCGCGGTTCGCCGGCCATGCCGTCGGCCGAGCTCGGCGGCCGATGCCGGCTATGCCGGCCAGGACAGCTACGCCGCGCTTGGACCGGCTCAAGACGACCGCGCTGATCCCGCCCAGCCCGGCGCCAAGCACCCGGCCGCGGTCGCGCGCGCGCGAGCGGATGCGCACCCCGGCCGGCCGCGACGCCGCCGTCGATCGCCAGGCGCACGCCGAGGGCGCGATCGCAGAGCTCAAACGCCACGGCGCTGGACCGCGCCAGATGCCGCGGCACCCGCATGCTCCAGCTGCAGCTGCTCGCCGCGGCCACCGCGATCAACCTACGGCCTCTAGCCCGTCGGGCCGGGGGTGTGCCCGCCGCGCCTGCGGCACTCCGCGCCGCGGCATGTCTTCAGGCGCGTGAGCTGGCGGCGCAGGAAGCGGCGGGTGGCGCGGTACCGGCGGTCGGAGATGCGGTTGTCGAGCTGGTCGGGGTCCCGGGCCAGGTCGTACAGCTCCTCCTGGCCGTTGGCGTAGCGCATGTACCGGTAGCGGGTGGTCGCGACGCCGCCGTAGCGCGGGGCCTTCAGCGCCACGCCCGGGCGGACGCGGCCGCCGTCCTGGTCGAGGTCGCCGCGCTGGCTCGCCTGCGGGCCGATCTCCATCAGCCGCGGGCGCGAGGTGCGGGGGCGCCCCGGCGCTTGCGCGAACGGCAGCATCGAGCGGCCGTCGATCGTCCAGCCGCTGTGGGGCGAGTCGGTCATGTCGAGGATGGTCGGTGCGAGGTCGGTGTCGATCACGGGCTCGCGCGAGACGCGCCCGGCCGGGATGCCGGGACCGCGCATCAGCAGCGGCAGGGCCGTGGCCGGCTCGTAGGCGACGAGCTTGCCGGTCTGGATCCGGTGCTGGCCCTCCATGAAGCCGTTGTCGGACGTGAAGATCACGTACGTCCCGCGCAGCTGGCCGGTGTCGCGCAGCGTGTCGACGATCGTCTCGACCGCGCGGTCCACCGCCAGCAGCGATTCCTGCCGCGCGTGGAAGCGGCGCGTGATCGCGGCGATCTGCGGCGCCGTCAGATGATGCGTGAGGCTGTCGCGCAGCCAGGGCGGCTTGTCGCTCATGTCCGCCTCGTCGAACGCGGGTCCGCGCGGCAGCGGCTTGCTGGCGAAGCGGCCCACGTCGTCGGGATCCGGCCGCACGGCGTGGCTGACGCCGTCGAAGATCTCCGCGTGCGGCGCGAGGAAGGCCAGCGACAGGTAGAACGGCCGGTCCTGGTGCGCGCGGCCGCGGATGAAGCGGGTCGCGATCCGCCGCAGGACGTTGGTCTGGTAGAGCCGCTTGTCCGGCTTCCGCAGGTGCCCGTACGTGTGCGCCGTGCCGTTCTCGTTGAGCACGTAGCCGTACATCCGGTACGTCCGCAGCAGCCCGTGCCAGTTCGACCAGCCGGGCGGGACGTCGCGGAACGGCTTGCTCTCGTAGCCGTTCAGGTACTTGCCGATGTGGGCCGTGGCGTAGTCGTTCCGCGACAGCGCGACCGGCAGCGTGTGGCGCTTGTCGAGCCGGGCGTAGCTGCCGTCCGGCTTGTGGTTGCCGAGCACATGATGGTTGTGCGCGTACTGGCCCGTGAGCATCGTCGCGCGCGCCGGGCAGCACAGCGGATACGACGCCCGGTAGTCGCTGAACGTCACGCCCTGCGCCCCGATCGCCGCCCGCGTGTGCGGCATCACCGACAGGTCCCGCACCGTCTGGTCGTCGGTCATGATCAGCACGACGTTGGGCCCGGCGGCGTGCGCGGCCGGCGCGCAGGCCAGCAACGCGAGCATCGCGACCAGCAGCGCGCGCATGCGGTCAGGCGGGGGCGATCGCGACCGCGGCCTCCGGCGTGGCCACCCGGAAGCTGAACGACTCCTCGAGGTAGAGGTGGACGGCGTCGGCGTCGGCGTGGTGGTAGCCGACCGCGATGTCCTGCCCGCAGTCGAACAGGAAGTCGCCGCCGCGCTGGCTGAGGACGACCGCGCCGTGGACGCCGGGGGACCAGACGATCGGCCCCTCGAGGATCTGGCGCAGGTGGTCGAACAGCGGGTAGCCGCCGTGCTCGGCGGTCTCGATGACGCCGGTGTAGTCCTCGGTCCCGAGCGCCAGCCCGTACGGGCCGGCGACGCCCGACTGCAGCAGCAGCTCGACCGCCTTGGCGACCGGGCGCGGATAGTCGTTGAAGTCGGTGCCGCGTGGCACCTCCGGGTGCGGCGAGGCCTCCGTGACGCCGGTGATGCCGGCCTCGGACCAGCCGTGGAAGACCGCCTTGTTCTCGGCGACGGCGACGTTGCGGGCCGCCTGGTCGAGCGCCTCGAAGTCGACGTCGGCGGCCCCGCGGTCGCCCGCCTGCAGCTCGTCGTGGGTGACGGTGAACGACGCGCGGACCTCGGCGAGCGGGAGGACGCGGCGGCGGAGCGCGACGACGCCGGGGCACGGTGCCTGGGCGATCGGCTCGGTCCGGCCGAGATTGGTGGCCGAGTGCTCCCAGCCGTGCGGCCCGGAGAAGTCGACGAGCCGGCGGGCCGCAAGGGCCACCGTGAGCCGCTCGCGGGCCTCCTCGTCGATCAGTGCCCAGGCCGCGTCGCTGATCGGCGCGTGGCCCCGCAGCAGATGGTTCTCGCTCACTGTCACCGCCCCCTGAGACTGCCGATTCCGAGTGACGTGGAAGGGTCGGGCGCCGGGTCGAGCGTCGCGTCGTCCTCGTCCGCCGCCGCCTCCGCCGCCTCGCCGTGCTCGACGATGTCGCCCGGCTGGAAGAGGATTCCCTGCGCGATCTGCCGCCATTCCGGCTTCTGGCGCAGGAGGAACTCGAGGTCCATGGCGAAGTGCTTGTACTCCTCGCCGACCGCGTTGCGCATGACGTCGCGGGCCAGCGGGTTGGGCTCGACCGCCAGGCGCTGCTCGTACCAGCCGATCGCCTCGGCCTCCTCGGTCAGCGACGCACACAGGCGGGCGAACGTCCGCGTCTCGGCCGGCAGCTCCTCCGGCGGCTCGTGGTACTGATCGAATCCCATGCCCCGGAGGCTACTGCCGCCGGCTGGTCTTTGATCGCTGAGCCGCGCTCGCTCGTACCAGTGGTAGATGCACGCCACGATTCCCTTTGCCCTCGGCCGGATCGCCTTCGGCGCCGGGCTGATCGCCGCGCCCGACCGCGTCGCGTCCGGCTGGCTGCCCGGGGACGCCGGGCGCCCCGGCACGCAGGTCGCCGTGCGCGGGCTTGGCGCCCGTGACGTCGCGCTCGCCGCCGGCGTCATCGCGTCCGGCCGCAAGCGCCCGTGGCTGATCGCGTGCCTGGCCTGCGACCTCGCCGACATCGCCGCGACGCTCGCCGCCGGTGACGCGCTGCCGCCCCGCGCTCGCTGGGGCACGGTCGCGCTGGCGGGGTCGGCCGCCGTCATCGGAGCTGCGCTGACGGTGCGCGCCGACGCGTGAGCGTCCACGTGCTCGAGCGCAGCCAGCGGCTCGACGTGCCGCCGGACCGCGCGTTCGCCTTCTTCGCCGACGCGCGCAACCTCGAGGCGATCACCCCGCCGTGGCTGCGCTTCCGCGTCGTCACGCCAGACCCGATCACGATGCGCTCGGGCACGCTGATCGAGTACCGGCTGCGGCTGCACGGGCTGCCGCTGCGCTGGCGGACGCGGATCGACGCCTGGGACCCGCCGCATCGCTTCGTCGACACCCAGCTGCGCGGGCCGTACGCGCTGTGGGAGCACACGCATACGTTCTCGCCGGCCGGGGAGGACGGCGTCGTGATCGGCGACCGCGTTCGCTACGCGCTCCCGCTCGGGCGGCTCGGCGACCTCGCGCGCGTGTTCGTCCGCCGCGACCTCGACCGCATCTTCGACTACCGGGCACGGGAGATCGCGGGGCGACTGTGACCGCCCTGCTCTGGCTCACGCGCGATCTCCGCGTCCACGACCATCCCGCGCTGCGCGCGGCGCTCGACTCGGGCGGCGGCGTCGTGCCCGTGTTCTGCTTCGACGAGCGCCTGCTGCGCGGCCGCCACGCCTCCGGGCCGCGCACGCAGTTCCTGCTCGAGTGCCTGGCCGATCTCGACGAGCGGCTCGGCGGACTGCTGGTCGTGCGCCACGGGCCGCCGGAGCGCGAGCTGCCGGCGGTGGCGCGCGAGGCGGGCGCGCGCGAGCTGCACTTCAGCGCCGACTCGGGCCCGTTCGCGCGGCGCCGGATCGAGCGCGTCCGGGGCGCCCTGCGAGACCTCGACGTGCACGCCCATCCCGGCCTGCACGCGATCGACGACCTCGACGCGATCCGCACCCAGGCCGGGAAGCCGTACACGGTGTTCTCGCCGTTCCACCGCGCGTGGCTCGGCACGCCGCGGCGCGAGGTCATCGGGCGCCCGCGGGCGTTCGGGTCGCACGGCGTGCGCCGCGGCGGGCTCCCGTCGCTGGCGTCGCTCGGTCTCGAGCCGGAGGTGCCGGACCCGCTGCCCGGCGGCGAGAGCGCCGGCCGCGACCGGCTCGCGCGGTTCCTGCGCGACGGCGTCGACGGCTACGCCGGCGACCACGACGCGCTCGGACGCGACCGCACCTCGCGGCTCTCTGCCTACCTGCACTTCGGCTGCCTGTCGCCGCGCGAGATCGAGGCCCGGCTGCCGCGCGGCGAAGGCCCGGACGCGTTCGCCCGCCAGCTCTGCTGGCGGGACTTCTACGCCCACGTGCTCCGGCACTTCCCGCGCAACGCGCGCTCGGAGTTCCAGGAGCGCTACCGCGGGATGGGGTGGAGCCGCGCCGAGAAGCGCTTCCAGGCGTGGTGCGAGGGCCGCACCGGCTATCCGCTCGTCGACGCCGCGATGCGCCAGCTGCGGCGCGAGGGGTGGATGCACAACCGCGCGCGCCTGGTCGTCGGCTCGTTCCTGACGAAGGACCTGGGGATCGACTGGCGCTGGGGCGAGCGCCACTTCATGCGGCTGCTGATCGACGGCGACGAGGCGAACAACAACGGCAACTGGCAGTGGATCGCCTCGGTCGGCACCGATCCACAGCCCGCGTTCCGGCGCATCTACAACCCCGCGCGCCAGATGGAGCGCCACGATCCAGACGGCGCCTACGTCCGCCGCTACGTGCCCGAGCTGCGCGACGTGCCCGACCGCTATCTCGCCGAGCCATGGACGATGCCCGAGGACGAACAGCGGGCGTGCGGCTGCGTGATCGGGCGTGACTACCCGGAGCCGATCGTCGACCACGCCGAGGCGCGCCGGGCCGCGCTCGCGCGCTACGCGGCGGCCAGGTAGGCGATCATCCGCGCGGTCAGCGCCTCGGCGCGCCGTAGCTCATCGCCCGAGGGGACGACCGGCTCGGCGAGCCGCTCGACGATCGCGCCGCTGTGCTCGGGGGCGAGGCCGCAGCAGATGCGGGCGGCGGATCGGGCGGTCTCGCGATCGGCGGTCCAGATCGTCTCGAACTGGCGGTCCGCGTCCGGGCACGCCCTCCTGGCCGGGTGGCTCCCAGCCGACCATGCAGGCGGCCCGGTCGCTGCTGTCGCACACGACCGCCCATTCGCGTGCGAGCGGGTCGCGCGCACCGATCGGGATCTCCACCGGACCCTCGCGCGGGCGCCGGACGCTCCTGAAGTCGGCGAACACGCAGGCGAGCTCGCAGGCGTACGAGAGCTCGCGCCAGCGCGGCTCGCTCGCGCGGTAGTGGCGCTCGCGCTGGAAGGCGCCGAACAGCAGCAGGTCACGCGCGCCGCACGCGCTCTCGTCCTCGATCGCGTGGCTGATCGCGACCAGGCTGCGCTTCGACAGCCGGCTCACCTGCAGCTCGGGCCGCTCCCGGCGCAGCGCCGTGAAGATCGATCCTGGCGGTTCGTCGGCACCCCGCCGGGCACGCTCGATCGCCTCCTTGACCGGCACCCCGCCGTCGCGCAGGCGGACGGCCTGGCGTACGGCCTCGACGTCGCGCTCCTCGTAGCGGCGGTGGCCGCTCGCCAGCCGGCGCGGCTCGGGGAAGCCGTAGCGGGCCTCCCAGGCGCGCAGCGTCGCCTCGCCGACGCCGGTCCGTTCGACCACGTCGCGCATGCGCAGGTCGCTCATGCCGCCACGCGCAGCTTCTCGAGCCCGAGCCGCACCCGGCTCTTGGCCGTGCCCTGCGGCACGCCGACCGCGGCGGCGATCTCACCGGACGTCAACCCGGCGCCGAACGCGAGCACGATCGCCTCGCGCTGGCCGGCCGGCAGCCGGTCGACGAGCGCGACGACCGCGGCGCGGCGCTCACGCTCGATCACGCGCTCGGACGCGCTCGGCTCGTGCAGCGTGGCGTCGGGCCCGAGGCGCTCGACAAGCGAGTCCTGCACCGCCTGGCTGCGCCAGCGATCGATGGCCCGGCTGCGCGCGAGCATCGTGATGAACGAGCGTAACGAGCCGCGCCGCTCGTCGAACAGCCGCGGCCGCCGCCACAAGTGGGCGAACACGTCCTGCACGACGTCCTCGGCGGCCGCCCGGTCGTGCAGGACGCGTTGCGCCGCGGCCAGCGCGGCGGCACGGTGCTCCGCGTAGGCGAGCGCGAAGGCGTGAGAATTGGCGAGCGAGACCATGTAGAGAAATTCTATACACAGCGTAGAGATTTTGCTAGACGGTGGGGTGCACGCGATGACGGGAGGCGTAGCCGAAACCGCCGAGCGACACGAGCAACACCAGCGCGCCGGCGCCGCCGGCGCCGATCGCGGCAGAGTCCCAGTCGAATCCGTCGTCGGCCGGCTGGACGACGACCGGCCGGTTCGTCGACGGCATTCGTGCGGGTCGGTGGCGTACTCGCTGTCCGAGCGGTCGCGCGAAGGCCGCCGGCGCGGCGAGCGCGGAGACGGCCGCGGCGGCGGCCAGCAAGCGGGTAATGCGGTTCGAGCAGGGTCATGCGAGGCTCCTTTCGGGCGGTTCGGATCAACGCCGCTGAACGCTGAGCCGCGTCGGTATAGACACGGTCGAGCACCGGTTTACGCCCTCGTCGACTGGGAGTAGGGTCGTCGGAACGTGCTCCGATCCCGCCGCTCGCGATGGATCTACGCCTGCTAGGGCCGGTCGAGGCGCGAGCTCGACGGCCGCTCCGCTGCCGCTCGGCGCTCCCAAGCAGCGGGCGGTGCTGGCGATGCTCGCGCTGCAGGCCGGTCGGACGGTCTCGGCCGACCGGCTGGTCGAGGGGCTGTGGGGCGAGCGAGCCGCCGCCGAGCGCGGCCAAGATGGTGCAGCTGTACGTCTCGCAGCTGCGGCGGCTGCTCGACGGCGAACGGCGCGCAGATCGTGACCCGCGGGCGCGGCTATGAGCTGCAGCTGCCGCGGACGGCGACGGTCGACGCGCGTGCTGGCCGAGCGCCTGCTCGAGCACGGTCGCGCCGCGCGAGGCGCTGGCGCTGTGGCGCGGCGAGGCGCTCGCCGACGTCGCCGACGAGCCGTTCGCCGCGGCCGAGATCCGCCGGCTGGAGCGAGCTGCGCCTGCGCGCCATCGAGCTGGCGATCGACGCCGACCTGGCGGCCGGCCGCCACGCCGAGGTGATCGGCGAGCTCGAGGCGCTCGTCGCCGAGCATCCGCTGCGCGAGCGGCTGCACGCGCAGCGCATGCTCGCGCTGTATCGCTCCGGCCGCCAGGCCGAGGCGCTGGAGGCCTACCGCGACGCGCGCGCCGACGCTGGTCGAGGAGATCGGCGTCGAGCCCGGCGCCGAGCTGCGCGCGCCTGCACGAGGCGATCCTCGCCCAGGACCCGGCGCTCGACCTGCCCGCGGCCGCCGACCGCGCGCCCGCGAGCCTCCGGCGCCGCGCCGCCGGCGCGCGGCGCGCTGGCTGCCGGCGGCGCGCGCTGCGCTGCTGGTCGCCGGCGTCGTCGGCGTTCGGCGTCATCGCGCGTTGACTCGAGCCGGACGAGCCTCGCCGGGCATCGACGAGAACGCCGTCGGGCTGATCGACCCGGACGACGGCGCGCATCACGGCGCAGTACTCGGTCGGCCGCGGCCCGGCGCGATGGTCGCCGGCGGCGGCTCGGTGTGGGTCGCCAACGCGGCTCGACGGCACCGTCTCGCGGATCGACCGCGAGCGGCGACCAGATCGTCACGATCCCGGTCGGCGGGAGCCCGGCGGCGCTCGCGTTCGGGGCCGGCTCGCTGTGGGTCGCGGACAGCGACGGCCGCATGCGTGGCGCAGATCGATCCCGGCGCGAACCGGGTCGTGCGCAGCGATTCGAGGTCGGGCAACGCGCCGCGCGCGCTCGCCGTCGCCGGCGGCGCGCTGTGGGTCGCGTCGGGCGTCGACGGCGCGGTCCACCGCATCGACCTCGCGCGCGGCCGCGCCACGACCGATCGATCGCCGTCGGCGCGAACCCGACCGCGATCGCCGCCGGAGCCGGGGCGCTCTGGGTGGCGAGCGAGGAGGCCGGGACGGTGACCCGGATCGAGCCGCGCTCGGGCGCCGTCGTGCGCGCGATCGCGGTCGGCAACGGGCCGAGCGCGATGGCGGTCGGCGAGGGCGCGGTGTGGGTCGTCAACCGCGCAGGACGGGACCCTGTCGCGGATCGACCCGGCGACGAACGCCGTGTCGTGGACGCGTCGCGCGTCGGCCGCGACCCGACCGCGGTGGCGGCGGGCGACGGCGCGTGTGGGTGGCCGGCGGCGAGGACGGCACGCGTCGCGCGCGATCGATCCCGAGCGAGCCGCGGATCGCTGCGGACGGATCACGACCGGAAGCCGCCCGACGGCGATCGCCGGCGGCCGACGGGGCCGTGTGGGCGGCCGGCGGCGCGCCGCGCCGGCAACCGCACCGCGGCGGGACGCTGCGCGTGCTCCTCCCGTCGCGCGCCCGAGCCGCTGACCGCTCGACTGGCTGCACCGCGAACGGCTACTTCTGGTCCACGACCGAGCTGACCTCGCTGGCCTACGACGGCCTCGTCGCCTACCGGCGGGTCGGCGGCGCCGCCGGCGCGACGCTCGTCGGCGCGCTCGCCACCGACGTGCCCGCGCCCGAGCCGCCGACGGCCGGACGTACGTCTTCACGCTCCGGCACGGCCTGCGCTACTCGGACGGCAGGCCCGTCCGCCCCGAGGACTTCCGCGCCTCGATGGAGCGCTACCTGCGGCGGCACGCGCGACGCAGCTTCCCGCCGTACTACGCGGGGATCGTCGGGCCGAGCGCTGCATGCGCACGCCGCGCGCTGCGATCTCTCGCGCGGCATCGAGACCGACGAGCGCGCGCGCACGATCACCATCCACCTGACCCGGCCCGACGGCGAGTTCCTGCACAAGCTCGCGATCCCGTTCGCGTACGTCGTGCCCGCGGACACGCCGGTGCGGCCGGTCGGCGACCGGCTCCCGCCCGGCACCGGGCCTACCGGGTCGCCGCCTGGGACAGCCGCCGCGGCGGGCGTGCTCGTGCGCAATCCGCACTTCCGGCCCGCATCGGCTGACCGCGCCCGCCGGCTATCGCCGACCGCATCGAGGTCCAGTCACGGTCCGGATGCCCGTCTCGAACCGCAGATCGCCGACGTCCAGCGCGGGACCGCCGACGTCGCGGTTCTCGCCGATCCGTTCGCAGAGCTACATCAGCCCGCGCCGGCTCAGCCGCGCTCGCGACCAGCGCGCCGGGCCAGGTCCACAGCGTGCCGGCTGCGACCTCGGAGTGGATGTTCCTCAACGTGCGCCGCCCCCGTTCGACGACGTCAGCGTGCGCCGCGCGGTGAACTACGCGGTCGACCGCACACGGCTCGACTGACCTCGCCGGCGGTCGCGAGAGCGCGCAGCCCGACGTGCCAGCTCGTGCCGACCGGGTTCCCCGGCTACCGCCCGTACTGCCCCTACACGCGCACGGCCCGCCGCCGGCTTGGACCGCGCCCGACCTCGAGCGGGCGCGCAGCCTGGTGGAGGCGGCGGACGCGACTGGCTCGCCGGTCATCGTGCTGGGTGCCCGACTTCAAGCGGTCGATCGGGCGCTACTTCGCCGGGCTGCTGGACGAGCTCGGCTTCCGTGCCTCGGTCCGGGTCGTTCCGGGCAGTGCCTATTTCGACGTCGTCCAGGCGCCTCGCACCCGCGCGCAGATCGGTTTCTTCGGCTGGTCGAGCGATTTCATGAGCGGCTCGAACTTCATCGACGTGTTCTTCAACTGCACGTCGGAGGCCGACCGCCGGGTCGAGAACGCCTCCCACTTCTGCGACCCTGCAGTCGCGCGGCTGGTCGACGCGGCAGTCGCGGCGCGCGGCGCCGACGCGGCGGCGCGCTGGGCCGCCGTCGACCACCGGATCGTCGACCAGGCGCCCGCGGTGCCGATGACCAACCACCGCGCCGTCGTCCTCGTCTCCAAGCGTGTCGGCAACGTCCAGCAGCATCTTCAGTGGTTCACGCTGCTGGATCAGTTGTGGGTTCGGTAGTCACATAGGGTCGGGCCGTGAGCTACCGCGACTCCCTTCCCCAGCTCGACGGCGGTCTGTTCCTGACCGACGGCGGCATCGAGACGGTGTTGATCTTCCACGAGGGCCTCGACCTGCCCGCGTTCGCCGCGTTCGACCTGCTCAAGGACGACGCCGGCACGGAGGCGCTGCGGCGCTACTACGACCCATACGCGTCGCTCGCGCGCGACCGGCGCCTCGGCTTCGTGCTCGAGAGCCCGACGTGGCGGGCGAGCCCGCGCTGGGCGGCGGAGCTCGGCTACGACGCCGCCGAGCTCGACCGGCTGAACCGCAAGGCGATCGCGCTGATGGAGGAGATCCGGGACGCTTACGCGGGCGATGCGCCGGTCGTGATCAGCGGCTGCATCGGGCCGCACGACGACGGCTACCAGCCGGGGGAGACGCTGTCCGCCGACGCGGCGCGCGACTACCACGCCGACCAGATCGAGACGTTCGCCGGCACCGCGGCCGACATGGTCAGCGCGATCACGATGACCTACGCCGACGAGGCGATCGGCGTCTCGCGCGCCGCGCGCGAGGCGGGCATCCCGGCGGCGATCTCGTTCACGGTCGAGACCGACGGGCGGCTGCCGAGCGGGCAATCCCTGGCCGACGCGATCGAGCTGGTCGACTCCGACACGCCGCCCGCCTACTACATGATCAACTGCGCGCACCCGACCCACTTCGAGGCCGTGCTCGGCGAGCCGTGGGCGCGGCGGATCCGCGGCCTGCGCGCCAACGCGTCGACCAAGAGCCACGCCGAGCTCGACGCGGCCGACGCGCTCGACGTCGGCGATCCCGAAGACCTCGGCGCGAGCTACGCGGCGCTACGGGCGCGGCTCCCCGAGCTCAACGTGCTGGGCGGCTGCTGCGGCACCGACCACCGCCACGTCACGGCGATCTGCAACGCCTGGTCCGCCTAGGACTCGGTCCCTTCCACGGCCACCCGGGGCAGTGCGCGGTCGAGGCCGCGCGGGAGCCACCAGTTGCGCTCGCCGATGATGTGCATCACCGCCGGGACGAGCACGGTGCGCAGGACGAACGCGTCGAGGAACACGGCGCTGGCGAGGCCGATGCCGAACTCGGCGATCACCCGTTGGCCGGCGAGGAGGAACGATCCGAACACGAAGATCATGATCGTCGCGGCCGCCGTGATCACGCGACCGGTCGAGGCCTGGCCGATCCGGACGGAGTGGGCGTTGTCCCCGGTGTTCACCCATTCCTCGTGCATGCGGCTCACCAGGAACACCTGGTAGTCCATCGAGAGCCCGAACAGGATCGCCAGCATCATCACCGGCAGGAACGCCTCGATCGGGCCGGTGCCAACGCCCAACGGCTCGGCGAGGAACCCCTGCTGGAACACGAGGGTGACGACGCCGAACGCGGCGCCGGCCGCCAGGAGGTTCATCACCGCCGCGGTCAGCGGGATCAGCAGGCTGCGGAACGCGATCATCAACAGCAGGCAGCCGAGCAGGACGATCACCGCGATGAACTGCGGCAGCTTGTCGGTCAGCACGCCCGCGAAGTCGTCGAAGATCGCCGTGATGCCCCCGACGTAGACCGGCAATCCGCCGGACGCCTTGGGCACGACGTCGTCGCGCAGGTGCGTGATCAGGTCGCTGGTCGCGGCGTCCTGCGGTGCGGTGGACGGGCGCGCCTCGATCAGCGCGATCTTGCCGTTCGGGCTCGGCACCGGTTGGCCGACCGCGGCGAGGCCGTCGGTCTTGCTCAGCGTGTCGGCGAGCGCCTGCGCCTTCGGCAGGTCCGCCTTGCCGTCAGGCGTCTTGACGACGATCTGGAACGTGCCGTTGAAGCCCGCTCCGAAGCCCTTCGCGAGCAGGTCGTATGCCTTGCGGGTCGTCGAGGACGCGGGGTCCTGGCCGGCGTCGGAGGACCCGAGCCGCAGCGACAGCGCCGGCACCGCGAGCGCGAGCATCACGACCAGCGCGGCGGCGGCCAGCGGAATCCGATGCTCCTGGACGGTCCGCGCCCAGCGCGGCCAGAAGCCGTCGAGCTTCGGGTCGCGCGGCCCCTCTTCCTCGAGCCGGCGCCGCTCCTTCCTCGACAACGCGCGCATCCCGATGATCCCGAGGAGCGCCGGGATCAGCGTCACCGCCGCGGTCATGGTCACGAGCACCACGATCGCGGACGCCACGGCCACGCCGTTGAGGAAGCTGATGCCGAGCACGAACAGGCCGAGCAACGCCACGATCACGGTCGCGCCGGCGAACAGCACCGCGCGCCCGGACGTGTTCAACGCCCGGATGCACGCCGCCTCTGGGGTGCGGCCCGCCTTGATCGCGTTGCGATGGCGGGTGACCACGAACAGCGAGTAGTCGATCCCGACGCCGAGGCCGATCAGCGTGGCGAGCGTGGGCGCGAACGTCGCGATGTCGATCGCGTGGGCGAGCAGCCCGGTGAGGCTGAGGCCGCAGCCGAGCGCCAGCACGGCGCTGATCAGCGGCAACAGCGTCGCCCACAGCGAGCCGAACGCGATCGCGAGCACGACCGCGGCGGCGATGAAGCCGATGAACTCGCTCGGCCCGCCGCCCGGATCCTGGCTGGCCTGCTGGATGCCGCTGCCCCCGAGCTCCACCTGCAGGCCGTCGCCGCGGGCGGCCTCAGCGGTATCGATCAGCTTGTCGTACGCGGACTTCGGCACGTCGGCGATCGGCTGCTCGCCGTCCATGTGGACGTTCGCGAACGCGACCGTCCCGTCCTTGGAGATCTGCTGCGCGGCCGCGCCCTCGGCGAACGGGCTGTCGACGCGCTCGACATGCGGCCCCTTCGCGATCTTGGCGAGCGTCTGCTCGATCCGCTGCTTGGTGGCCGGGTCGTTGACGTCCTTGGCCGCGAACACCACCTGGTTGGTGTCGGTCGACTCGGTGTTGAAGTTGTCGGTCAGCAGGTTCAGCGCCGTCGTCGACTCCGTGCCCGGAAGCGAGAACGAGTCGGTGTAGCCCGTTCCCGCGCTGGCACTGAGGCCACCGAGGACGAACAGGGACACGACCCAGACGGCGAGGACGACGAACTTGTGGCGGAAGCACCAGCGGGCAAGCGGTCTCATCGCCTCGACACGTTAGGGCGCGGCGCGGCGCGGTGACGATCAGCCGAGCAAGCGGGCCTTCTGCGTCGCGAACTCCTCGTCGGTGAGGATGCCCTGGTCCCGCAGCGCCGCGAGCTCCTTGAGCTGCGCGATCGGGTCCGAGCCGCCGTTGCCGGCCGCAGGCGGCGGCGGTGGGGGCGGGGCGGCCTGCTGAGGCGCCGGCGGCTGGTCCTGCGCCGCCCACCGGTTGGCCTGGCGGCGGCTGACGCGGTTCGACACGGAGGTGGCCGTCCCGGCGACCACGGCGGTGCGGGCCATCGTGCGGAGCATTCGTGGCATCAGGTTCTCCTTGGTTTGTCAGACCGCCGCCGCCTCGGCGGCCTCGAGCGAAGCGAGCAGATCCTCGACGGACACCCGCTCGAAGCCGACGAGCGTCCCGCCGTTGCGGCGGACCGCGGCCGCGAACGGCGCCGCCCAGCGATTCTCATAGACGATGATGGCCGCCGCGGAGCCCGGCTCGATGCCGTCGGCGGCCGCCGCGAGGTCCTCGTCGCCGAGCAGGCCCGAGGTCGCGCCCTCGAAGACGACCAGGTCGCCGACCCGGTCACTGTCGAGGCCCGTGGCCTCGAAGCCGGAGTACGTCCCGTCCGCGTTCTTGACCACGAACTCGACGTCGAGCACCCGGATGATCCCGCGGTCCACGAGGTCGACCATGATCGGTATGGCCTCGCCGGTCATCGGCGCGTCGGCCGGATAGGCGATGACCACGATGTCGACCGGCCCCAGCTCGTCGTGCGCTTCCATCGGTTCCTCCTCGGTGGCTCTCGAGCAGACACCATCAACGGCGCGTCCGCGGGGCAAGGGTGCACGCGCTACGCCGCGAGGGGAGGTCGGCAGCCGGAATCACCCCGTGCGGGTGACGCGCGTGCGGGTTAGGATCGGCACCGGGCGTGTCGATACTCGATCCAGCGACCAGGCGATCGGATCACGCCACACTCGCGATTGGCGCCGCGGGGCTTGCGGCCTGCGCGGTCGCCGCCATCCTGAGCGCCTCCGGGAGCGGCGCCGAGAACGCCACCCTGTCGGCCATCGCCCGCGCACTCATGGTCGGCACGCCGATCGCGGTCGGCCTGTACGCGCGCCGCTTTGCCGCGTCCGCGCGGTTCGGCAGCCTGCTGATCGTCGCCGGCTTCGGCTGGTTCATGGCGACGCTCTCCGAGTCGAACAACCCGTGGATCTACAGCCTCGGCCGGGTGTCGGGCTGGTTCGTCGAGATCGCGCTCGTCTTCGTCATCCTCGCGTTCCCGACCGGGGGGCTGGCGGCGCGGGTGGACCGCGCCCTCGTCGGGGCGACCGTGCTCCTGGTGCTCTTCCTGTACCTGCCGACGGCCCTGCTCGTCGAGTCCTATCCGGTGCCGACACCGTGGACGGACTGCAGCGACGCCTGTCCCGGCAATGCGTTCATGGTCGTCGGGCACGAGCCGGCGTTCGTCGGCGACATCGTCATACCGCTGCGCGAGGTCATCACCGTCCTGATGTTCACGGCGGTGAGCGCGAGGGTGGCGTGGCGCATCCGCGGCGCGAGCCTGGTGACGCGGCGGGCGCTCGGTCCGGTGCTGTTCGTGGCGGTCTTCCGCCTCGGCGTCTTCGCCCTCACGCTCGTGGCGCGGCGCATCGCGCCGGACTCCTGGCTCGTCGATGTCGCGACCTGGCTGCTCGCGCTCACCGTGCCGTTGCTCGCGATCGCCTTCCTGGTCGCCGTGTGGAGGTGGCGGCTCTTCATGGGGGCGGCGATCCAGCGGCTGGCCGCCCGGCTGCTGGCGCATCCCGGCCCGGAGGAGCTGCGGGCATCGCTCGCCGATGCCTTTGACGACCCGTCACTGGACGTCGCGTACTGCGTCGACGACGCGGCGGATCGCTGGGCGGACGCCGACGGGCGCGAGCTCCCAGCCCCGGTGGACACGCCGCGGCGTGCGGTGACCGAGGTGAGCGACGGAGACCGGCGCGTCGCGGCGATCCTCCATGACCCGACGCTGCGGGGCGACGGCGCGCTCACCGAGGCGGCGGTCACGTACGCGTTCATGGCGCTGGACAACCATCGGCTGTCCGTGCAGACGGCGTCGCTGGTGCGCGAGGTGCGCGAATCGCGTGCGCGGATCCAGGCATCGGCTGACGACGAGCGGCGTCGGATCGAGCAGGATCTCCACGACGGGGCGCAACAGCGCCTCGTGGCGCTGCGGATCAAGCTCGAGCTCGCGGCCGAGCGAGCGGAGGAGGGACACGGAGATCCCGACGTGCTGCGCGGGCTCGGCACCGAGGTGGAGGACGCGCTCGACGAGGTTCGCGCCCTGGCGCGCGGGATCTATCCGGCACCGCTCGCCGATCGCGGGCTCGTCGAAGCGCTCCGCGCGGCGGCGCTGAGATCGGGCCGGCCGACGACGGTGCTCGCCGCCGGTGTCCGCCGCTACCCGCGTGACATCGAGACGGCCGCCTACTTCTGCTGCCTCGAGGCGATGCAGAACGCGGCCAAGCACGCCGACGGCGCGGCGGCGGTCGTCGTGGAGATCTCGGACAACGGCGACTTGCGATTCGAGGTCCGCGACGACGGTCCGGGCTTCGATCCTCTGGCCGTGGTCGGCGGCGCGGGCCTCACGAGCATGCGCGACCGGGTGGCCGCGGTCGGCGGGGACGTCTCGATCGAGTCGCGACCGGGCGGCGGGACCCGCGTGCGCGGCGTCGATCCCACTCGGCGACCTCGCCGCTCACGAATGACCCGGCCCGCGCTCGCGCCATAACCGGCGCAGCAGCACGGGGCCGAAGTCCTGCTTGCGCACGAGCGGTACCGCGTCGCCGAGCTGGAGCGCCGCCGGGAGGTCTGCGCGCTCGCCGATCGAGATCAACACGACGACGGTCTCCGGATTCGTCTTCGCCAGGCGACCGGCGACCTCGATGCCGTCGAGCCCGGGCATGCGGACGTCGCATAGCACCAACTGCGGCGCCAGGCGCTCGATCGCCTCGAGTGCCTCCTCGCCGCTCGCCGCCTCGCCGACCGCCGTGAAGCCGGGCGTGGCGTCGATCACTTCCCCGGCGACCTGGCGGAAGCGCTCCTGGTCGTCGACGGTGAGCACGCGCACGTCCGGAGCATCCGTCGGTCCCTGCAGCTGCGGCATGAGGTGGCCTCCGACCGTAGGCGTGCCGCCGGGCGGTCACAACGGTGTCCGCCTCACCCCTCGGGTGATGTGCGCGCCCCTGGCACGCAGCCGGCAGTCGGTCAGCCGAGCCGGTGGTCGCGCGCCCAGAGCGCCGCCTGCGTGCGGTCGGTGACGCCGATGCGCTCGAACACGCGCGTGAGGTGGCCCTTGACGGTGCGCTCGCTGATCGCCAGCCGCCGCGCGATGAGCTTGTTGGGGAGACCCTGGGCGACGAGGGCGAGGATCTCGTGCTCGCGGTCGGTCAGCTGCGGGCCGGCGCGGTGGCGGTCGAGGAGCTCGCGCGCGGCGAGCGGGTGCAGCGGGGCCTCGCCGCGGGCGGCGGCGCGGATCGCGCGCGCCAGCTCGTCCGGGTCGGCGTCCTTGAGCAAGTAGCCGACGGCGCCGGCGTCGAGCGCGGCGAGGATCCGCTCGCGGTCCGAGAACGACGTCAGCACGACCACGGCGGCTCGCGGCTGGCGGGCGCGGACCGCCTGCGTCGTCTCGATCCCGTCCATGCCGGGCATCTCGAGGTCCATCAGCACGACGTCCGGTGCGTGCTCGGCGGCCAGGCGGACGGCCTCGGCGCCGCCGCTCGCGACGCCGACAACGGTGATGTCGTCGAGCGCGCCGAGCAGGTGCTCGAGGCCCGCGCGCGCGAGCGGGTGGTCGTCGGCGATGAGGACGCGGATCACAGGACGAGCTCCATCGTGGTGCCGTGCCCGGGCGAGCTGTGCACGGTCAAGTCTCCTCCACCGTCCGCGGCGAGGTCGCGCAGAAGGGCGAGCCCGCGGTGCCCGTCCGCCTCCCGGCCGGCGAGCTCGTCGTCGGTGAAGCCGCGGCCGTCGTCGTGGACCCGCAGGTGCGCCTTGCCGTCCTCGTGGCGCAGGCGGACGTCGACGTGCGTGGCTCCCGCGTGCCGCCGGGCGTTGCGCAGGCCCTCTTCGGCGACGCGGAACACGAGCGCCTCGGCGTCGGGCGGGAGGTCGACGGCGGGGAGGTCGAGCCGCACGTCGACGCCGGCTTCCCGCAGCGGAGCGGCGGCGTCCGACAGGGCGGCGTGGAGGCCGACGCGGGCGAGGTTGGGCGGGTGGAGGGACACCAGGAGCGTGCGCAGCTCGCGCTGGGCCCGGCGCGCGTCGGAGGCGGTCTCCTCGAGCTCGTCCCGGAGCGGCGGCGGTGCGCCGCGCGCGGCCGCGCTGAGGCGCCAGGCCACGCCCGCGAGCGCTTGCACCGGCCCCTCGTGCACCGCCTGGGCCAGTCGCCGGCGCTCGCGGTCGGACGAGTCGACGACGTGCATGAGCAGCGCCTCGCGCTCCTGCTCGCGCTGTTGGAGCCGGCGCGCGAGCCACCACGCGAGCGGCAGCTGGGCCAGCGCGAGGACGACGAGCGCGCCGCCGAACGCGGGGAGCAGCGCCAGCCACTCCCGCCGGCTGTTGGCGGCGACCGCGCCGAAGCTGAAGTACTCCTCGTACAGGAGCGGGTGCCCGGCCGGCGTGCGCACCCGCAGGTAGACCTCGAGCAGCTTGCCGAGGCCGCGCTCGAACACGTTCTCCGGCTCGCCGGCGTTGCTCAGGTCGGAGGCCACCGCGCCGCTCTGCACCGCCCGGCGCTGGCCCGGGTCGAGCGTGAAGCGCCGGCCGATCAGCGGCCGCGCGTCCGAGTACACGATCCGGCCGTCGAGGGTCCAGAGCTTGACCCGGACGACCGGAGAACGCAGGACCCGCGTCCGCACCGTGCGGTCCAGCCGGGCCAGCGCGGCCGCGTCACCGGTCAGCACTCGATCGGTCAGGTCGGGCGTCACCGCGCTGAGCGCGCTCACCCGCGTGAGCTGCTTGGCCTCGCGCAGGGCCTCGTGGTCGGTGATGTTGCGGATCGCCAGGGCCGCGACGGCGGCGACCACGAGGATCGCTCCGACCCCGAGCGCGGCGAACGCGGCCACCGTCGCGGATATCGAGTGGCGCGATCGCACACGGATGAGTGTGCCGTGCCGGGAGTACCGCGACCAATGTCCACTGGTGGGCGATACCGCGCCGCCGCCATCGTCAGCGCATGTCTCGAATCCTCCCCATCATCTGTGTCTCCGTGGTCGGCGTGGCTCTCCTCGCCGGCTGCGGCAGCAGCAACAACACCACCACCCAGGCCGCCGCGCCGACGAGCACGCCGTCGGCCGGGAAGGGCCAGGTCATCCACGTCGACGCCGACGCCGGCGGCGCGCTGCGCTTCACCCGCTCCTCGCTCACCGCGAAGGCCGGCAAGGTCACGCTGATCATGAAGAACCCGTCGACGGCGGGCATGGACCACGGCATCGCGATCGAAGGCAACGGCGTGGACAGCGAGGGCGCGACCGTGAGCCCGGGCAGCACGTCGACCGTCACCGCGACGCTCAAGAAGGGCACGTACACCTACTACTGCCCGGTCCCCGGCCACCGTCAGGCCGGCATGCTCGGCAAGCTCACGGTGAGCTGAGATGACGGCCTTGCGTGTCACGGGCGCCGCCGCGCTGCTGGTCGCGGCGGGCGTCCACGTCGCCCAGCTCGTCTCGATCTTCCACGCCGTGCCGTGGATCGGGCCGCTGTTCGCGGCCGACGCCGTCGTCTCCACGCTGATCGCCGTGGCGCTCTTCGGGTCGCGCTGGCGCATCGCGGCCATATGCGGCGCGCTCGTCAGTGCGGGCGCGCTGGCCGGGCTCGCGCTGTCGTCGACCGTCGGCCTGTTCGGCTGGCAAGAGGCCGTGCTGCGGCCCTCCGTGAAGATCGCGATCGGCTCCGAGCTCGTCGCGTTCGCGGCGCTGGCGCCTCTGGCGTTGCGCGCACCCGCGGGCGCCCGGGCACTCCCGCGCGCCGTGGCGGCCACCGGGCTCGTCGCGATCGCGGCGCTCCATATCGCCGCCGCGGGCGACGAGTGGGGCGACACCCGCGGGATCTTCTGGCTGTTCGTGGGCCTCGCCGCCATCTGCCTGGCGCTCGCGGTCCGGCTCCGGTTCGGACTCGACCGTTGGGCGTTGGCCGCGGCGTCCGGGATCGCGACGGCGGCGATGATCGGCTACATCCTCAGCCGCACGACCGGGCTCCCCGGCGCGACCGACGACATCGGCGACTGGGCCAATCCGCTCGGGCTCGCCGCACTCGCCGTCGAGGCGGTGCTGATCCCGCTCCCGGCCGCCCGATCGATGGTGCCGCTCCTGCGAGTGCCGCAGCCGAGGTTCCTCCGGTAGCGCTCCCGCGCCGCGGCCACGAACGACTCGGACGGGTCGATGGCGAACACCGCGCCCGCCGCCGGCTCGAGGAGGCGGATCTCAGCCGGCGCGGGCGCGCACAGCCCAGGCCCGCGCCGTCACCGTGAACGGCGGGGCCGGGAGCCGCTGCCCGCACCGCTCGCGCAACTGATCGCGTTCGCCCTCGCCGAGCCGCAACACATACGCTCCCGCCGGCCCGACGCCGAGCGTGAACGGCTCCCACCACTCCTCGAAGCTCTCGTGCTCGACCCGCACGGCGAGCACCGACTGCTCGATCGCGTGGAGCTCGGCGGCGGCGAACAGCTCGGCCAGGTGACCCTCGCGCGCGCCCGCGAGATCGGACTCGTCGCGCGCGTCGGGGTCGAGCGAGCGCACCGCATCCCAGAACACGCCGAGCGGACCCTGCCCGCCGGCGTGATCCCACACGCACGCGACGACGGCACCGTCCGGCCGCGCGACGCGCGCCATCTCCCGCAAGCCGGCGACGGGATCCGCCATGAAGTGCACGACGAGCTGGGCGAGCGCCGCGTCGAACTCGCCGTCGCCGAAGGGCAGCTCCTCGGCGGCGGCGCGGCGCACGTCCACGCTCGGGTTGCGCTCCCGCGCCGCGGCCACGAACGACTCGGACGGGTCGATGGCGAACACCGCCTCGGGCCCGACGCGGGCCACGAGCTCGCGCGTCAGCGAACCAGGCCCGCAGCCGACATCGAGCGTCCGCTGCCCGGCGACGACTCCGGCCAGATCCGCCATCTGCGCGGCGAGCCCGACCGAATACCGCCCCATGAAGCGGTCGTACGCCTCCGCTGCGACGTCGAATCCCATGGTCACGCGAACCGGCGCGCGGCTTCGACGAGGCCGTCGTGGTCGGCCCGGCAGCCGGGGCAGCTTTGGAGGTGGATCGCCGTGCCGGGGTACACGCGCGCGGGGTCCTCGCCGGCGAGCTCCAGCTCGACGTACGCGTCGAGGATCGCCTCGCCCGCCGTGCAGCCGGCATCGCCGTCCTGGGCGCGCAGCAGGTCGTCGAGAGCGGCCATCAGGCGGCCAGCTCCTCGGGCACGGGATGTCCGGCGGCGGCCATCTTGGCTCGCAGGTTACGTCGCGCGTCGAACAGGTTCTTGTAGATCGCGTTGCGGTTGGTGCCGAGGTCGAGCGCCAGCACGTCGATCGGGACGTCGTTGAGCGCGATCGCCACGAACACCGTGCGCTGGCGCTCGGTCAGCTCACGGATCGCCGCCGACAGGGCCTCGAGCTGCTCGCGCTGCTCGACGCGGTCGCCCGGCCGCGGCGCCAGGGAGTCCGGCAGCTGGTCGACCACGCTCTCCTCGCGGCTCGGCGGCTGCCGGCGCCAGGCGTGCCGGGCGACCTTGCCCGAGACCTCGAAGATGGCGAACTTGTAGGCCCACGTCGTGAAGCGGCTCAGCCCGCGGAAGTCGTCGAGCTTGGCGAGCACGTTCATCAGGGCGTCGTCGGCGGCCTGCTGCGCGAGATCGTCGAACTCGGGTCCGCGGATCGAGCCCAGCTGATCGCGCCGCCGTGACAGCTCGTACGACGCCACGCGGCGCAGCATGTCGTGAAGCGTCGCCACGGTACGCGGGTGTCCAGCCCGCAACTGCTCGAGCCACTGCGCGGACTCGCGATCCACGCGGCGGCAGTCTACGCCGGTAAGAGCGGCGCGCCGGTGCTCACTCACCCCGTTGCCATGCCGCCAAACACGACACGCATTCTCGGCGCGGGAGGGACGTTCCGGCTCGAGCCGCCGCGCCTGCGCACGACCGCCGATCCGCGCCAGCCGCGTCACGCGACGTGGTTCGAGCTCTACTTCGACCTCGTCTTCGTGGCGGCGATCGCCCAGCTCGGCGCCGCGCTGGAGCACGATCCCACGGCGGCGGTGTTCGCCCGCTTCGCGGCGCTGTTCGTCGTGGTCGTGTGGGCGTGGGTGCTGTACGCGCTGTACGCGAATCGCTTCGACACCGACGATCTGATCTTCCGGCTCGCCAAGTCGGGCGGGATGCTCGCGATCGCGGCGGTCGCCGTGTCGATCCACCGCGTGATGGAGGGTGACGGCGGAACGGTTTCCTTCGCGATCGCCTACGTCCTGCTGCGGTCGTTCCTGATCGGGCTGTACGTCCGCGCACGCCACCACGTGAGCGGGCCGGGTCGTGCGATGTCCACCGTCTACATCGCCGGCTACTCGTTCACGACCGGCCTGTGGCTCGTCTCTGTGTTCGTGCCGAGCCCGGCCCGCGAGGTGCTGTGGGGCGTGGCGATGGTGATCGACCTGCTCATCCCGACCCGCGCGTGGGACGTCTTGAAGGGCGCGTCCGTGGTCGTGTCCCACCTCACCGAGCGCTTCGGCACGTTCTTCATCATCGTGCTCGGCGAGGCGGTCGTTGCCGCGGTCGCCGGCGTCGCCGGGCTGGAGTTCACGCTGGAGTCGTGGCTTGTCGCCGGCGCGTGCTTCGTGGCCGCGCTCTGCCTGTGGTGGGTCTACTTCGACATCGCCGACACGTCGGTGGTCGGCCGCGGGGTGCTCGGCCTCGTGTTCGTCTACGGGCACTTCCCACTCCTGGCCGGCGTCGCCGTGTTCGGCGAGGGCACTCGCCTCGCGGTCACCGAGGCGGCCGAGCCGGGCCTGAGCGCGGCGGCACGCTGGGCGCTGGCGGGAGGGATCGGGACGTTCGCGCTGTCGCTGTCGCTCCTGCACATCGGCGCGGAGTGGACCTCGCTGCGGGATCGCCCGTTCCTCGGCCGCATCCGGCTCGCGGTGCTGCTGTTCGCGCTCGCCGCGTGGGGCGGCGGGATCCCGCCGGTGGTCTTCGTGACCCTCTTCCTCGGCGCGGTGCTGACGCAGCTTCTGCTCGACGCATTCCTGCCCTACAAGTCGAGCGTGAGCTCGGATGTGGGCACGGTGCAGCAGGGGAGGATGCGCCCGTCGGCCGGCGGCTCGAGCGGCTCGAGCTGATAGTTCACCGCCCCGGCGAGCAGGCCGCTCTCGCAGCTGTGGCAGACGCCCGTGCGGCAGCCGAACCCGACGGGCACGTCGCACGCCTCGGCGAAGTCGAGCAGGTTCCCGAACCGGTCCGCATCCCACGCGACAGCGAGGTTGCTGCGGACGAACGTGACGGTCGGGCCGGTGCCGGCGGGGCCGTCCGGCGGGTGCGGTGCGCGGTCGCCCTCCTTGACGATCCCGGAGGCGTACACGGCGACGGCGCCGAAGATCTCGGTAGCGACGCGGTCGGGCGGCACGCCGCGGGCCGTGAGCGCGGCGCCGATCGCCTGCATGAAGGCGTCGGGTCCGCAGACGTAGTAGTCGGCGTCCTTCGGGACGCGGGCGCCGTCGAGGACGGCAAGGTCGAGGCGTCCCGCGACGTCGTAGCCGGCGTCCGTCGTGGGGGCGCTGAAGGCGACGAGGCGGTGCGCGTCGGGCAACGCCGCGAGCAGCTCGTCGACCTCTCCGGCGAACGCCTGCTCGTCGCGGTTGCGGGCGCCGTGGACCCACCACACCGGCCGCGGCGCTCCGCTTCTGGGCCAGCGCATGGAGCATCGCGAGGACGGGCGTCGCGCCGACGCCGGCGCTGAGCAGGACGACAGGGCTCGCGCCGTCGCGGAGGACGAACACGCCGCGCGGCGCGGCGACATCGATCACGTCGCCGACCTTGACGTGGTCGTGCAGGTAGCGGCTGCCTGCGCCCTCGCGTTTGACGCTGATCCGGAAGCCTTCCTCTCCGGGCACGTCTGACAGCGAGTAGCTGCGGACCAGCGGCGGCGCGCCGGCGTCTGGCTGCAGGCGCAGCGTGAGGTACTGGCCGGGGGCGGCGGCGGCGGGCTGACCGTCGGCCGGCACGAGCCGGAACGAGCTGATCGTCGAGCTCTCGCGACTGACCTCCGCGACGCGCAACGCGCGGAAGCCGGGCCACGCCGGCGGGATGTCGGCGTCGGCCTTGGCGAGCAGCTCGCGGAAGCTGCCCTTCCAGCCCTCGCTCAGCGCCGGCACGCGCAGCGCCCGCTCGAGCAGCGGGCGCGACTTGTTCGGCAGGTAGAGCAGCGCGTCGACTTGCGCGATCGTGAGCCGCTCCGGGCCGTCGGCGACCTTGACGATCTCGTCGCCGGCCTGCACCTCGCCCTCCTCGAGCACCCGCAGGTAGAAGCCCGGCCGGTGGTGGGCGACGAGCAGCGAGGGCATCGTCGGCACATCCATGCGGATGCCGAGGCGGTAACACGTCACCCGCGGCTGGGTCACCTCGACGAGCGCCCCGCCGACGCGATAGCGGTCGCCGATGCAGACCTCGTCGTCGGCCAGACCCTCGACCGTGAAGTTCTCCCCGAACTGGCCGTAGCTGAAGTCGTCGCGGCCGAGCTCGCGCTCCCAGTGGCGGTACGAATCCATCTGGTAGACGTAGACCGCGCGGTGCTCGCCCCCGTGCGCGAGCCGATCGCCCTGATCGTCGCCGTCGATGTTGATCCGCCGCACCATCCGCGGCCCGTCGACGGGCTCCTTCCAGATCGCCGACCGGACGGTCTTGCCCTCCCACTGCACCTCGCGGGGCCGCCCGACGTTCAGCGACAGCAGCCGTGCGGTCATCCAGCGACGGCGCTCAGGGCGCCGGCCTCGTCGATGCTGAGGTTGCGATCGATGCCATGAGAGACCACGGTCTGCCCAGGTTCGATCTCCAGCCGCTCACCGTCCAAAGTTACCTGGACGCGGTCGGGCTCGAACGACACGAGGTCGCCGATCGCCGCCATGTCGTCGAACGGCGCGCGGTACGACCAGGCGGCCTGGCCGGCGCCGTCGACGTCGTAGTAGGAAGCGATGCCCTTGTACGGGCAGAACGTCTGCGTGTCGCCGGCGCTCAGCGCGTCGGCGATGACGTCGGCGCGGGGCACGTACCAGCGCGGGGCGAAACCCGACTCGTACAGCACCAGCGGGTTGGTCGTCTCGGCGACGACCCGGCCGCCGGAGCGCACGACGAGGTGGCGAGACGTGCGACGGACGTCGATGCGGTGGTAGGGGTCGGCGGCGTGGCCGAGGATGCGATCGTCCTCCTCAAAGAACGCGTCCATCGCCCGCCACGCGAGCGCGACCTTGCCGTCGAGGATCCGCGCGTGCTCGGGGAGCGAGACGTGCTGCCAGGCGCCCCGGGGCGCTTCGCGCGCGTCTCCGGCGACCGCGAACCAGACCGTCTCGCCGAGGTCCTGATGGTCGCTGCGGTGGTCGGTGAGCCGCAGCGCGCCTTCGGCGAAGTCCTCGATCGGGAAGTAGGCAACCGGATAGCGCCCCGGCTCGAACAGCACCACTGCGTCGTCGCTCTGAACCACGGTGCGGCCACCGAGCTCGGCCCGGAGACGGCGCCGCAGCGGCTCGGCGTACAGCACGCGCTCAGGCATGCCGGGGACCAGGAACTGCCCGTTCGGATTGCGGCCGAGCGGCCCTTGCTGCCATGAGAGTCCCATCGCGCACTCCAATCGTGGACGATCTGTCGCGAGGTTGGTGGGCTCGGCGGGCGGCCGTCTTACCGGGCCGCCTCGATCGCGCGGCGCTGGTGATCCTGGAGCTCGTCGTAGGCGAGCTCGCGGTCGGGCGGGAAGTAGGGATCCCCGCCCTCGGTCCGTGACCCCGACCGCTCCCGAGGACGGCGACGACGCAGAACGGCACGTAGTACTCCGAGTAGCCGCCTTCGTGGCAGCACACGACGCGGCCGCCCGCCAGTGCGAGGACCTCGCGCGTCAGCCGCGCGAAGCCGGCGGCGCGCAGCTGCATCCGGCCGAGCGGGTCGAGCGCCGACGCGTCGAACCCGCAGGCGACGATGATGAGGTCCGGTGCGAAGGCGCGCACGGCCGGCACGACGACCGTGCGCATCGCCTCCGGATACGCGCCCGCCCGGCACGTGTCGCGGCAATCGCCACGTTGTTGAGCAGGCAGAACCCGGCCCCTGGCCTGAGGCGTGGCGTGGTGGCCGGGCGGCGCGGAGCGCGTCGGCGTTGTCGACGGTCCCGTCCAACACGGCGTCCACCGGGGCGATCGCGCCGCCCGTGGCGAGCCGAGCGAGTATGACGCGCGGGCGCGCGAGGTCAAAGGTCGCCGCGGGCGATGCTGAACCACACGCGGGTGCTCCCCTGCTCGGTGCCCCAGGAATCGGCGAGCGCGGCGACGATGCGCAGCCCCCAGCCGCCGGCCGCGCCCGGGACGGGAGCGACGACGACGTCGCCGTGACCCTCGTCGGCCACCTCGACCGTGACCTGGCCGGGCTCACTGGTGATCCGGACGGTCATGAGCCCCTTCCCGTGCATCAGCGCGTTGGTCACCAGCTCGGAGACCATCAGGCCGGCGTCCTCCGCGCGCGTTACCGTGAGCTCCCCGCTGTGGGCGGCGACCAGCCGGCGTGCGGTGTGGACCGACTCGGTCGCGCGGGGGAGCGCCTCGGTGAACTCGGTCATGCCGGTTCCCCCTCGAACGGCAGGACGGCGTCGATGTCGAGCAGCGCGAACAGCCGGCGCACGGGAGCGGAGCCTCGCGTGACGGTGAACCCCCAGCCGTCGTTGCGGGACTGCTCAGCCGCCGTCAGCACGACGCGGAGTCCGGCGGCGTCGATGAACGCGAGGTCGTCGAGGTCCAGCACGACGGCGGCGCCGCGCTCGTGCAGCTCGTGCAGCCGCTCGCTGACCACGTCCGCTGTCGCGTAGTCGAGCTCACCCCGGAGCCGCACGCGCAATCGCGCACGCTCTCGGTGCTCAGTCAATTCCAGGTGCGCAAACGCGGTGCTCACGGTGGGTGCTCATCTCGTCACGGTTACGCGGTCGGACGAGGCGGCGACCCGCAAACAACCGTTGCGGTACGAGCCGGGGCGGCGAGCGAAGGCGGTCCTCGAGTCAGCTTACGCTTCGGCGGCCCAGACGCAAGCGAGCCGGCGGGCGCTACGGCGTCGGCCGGTGCCTGCGAGGCCCGCCCTTGGGCGCGTCGGCCGGCTCCCGCTTCGCCGCCGCCTCGCGGCGCGCGGCGGCTTCCTCCTTCAGGCGGCGCTGGTGGGCGGCGGCCTCCTCGGCACGCTCGGTCGACGCCTTCGCCCTGGACTGGTCCTTGCGCACCGGGCGTTGTGCTGGTGCCATGCCGGCACTCCTTGCTCGCCTCCGCTCGAGGGAATGAGCCACACGCGGTGGGTGGGAGGCGAAACGCACCGGCGTGTCGCAGGGCCGGGTTGGCCCAGCCCTGCGATCTGGCGAACGACGCTAGAGCGTGGTGACGTTCGCCGCGCTCGGACCCTTCGGCCCGGCCTCGGCGTCGTAGGACACCTTGGCGCCCTCCGCGAGGCTCTTGAAGCCTTCGCCGGTGATGGCGCTGTGGTGGACGAAGAGGTCCTTGCTGCCCTCATCGGGCGTGATGAACCCGAAGCCCTTGTCGTCGCTGAACCACTTAACGGTTCCGGTGGCCATGTCTATTTACCTCCACGGCATCGTGTGCACGCGTACGCTGGAGAAGCCGTGAAGCGACAACTGCGGGCGCTGGGCACTGCGTCGCCGGATCGCGGTTGATCCGGCCGTAACGTCTTAACCCTATCGCTACGCGCCGCTTGCCTTGATCGGTGGGCTGTCGCTTGCGGTCAGGATGGCGAGCAGGTCGCCGACGCGGCGGTTGAACGCGAGCGCGTCCGGGACGGGCAGCTCCGCACGGATCGTGTACTGGTTCCGGCGCCCGACGCGCCTGCGCGTGACGTAGCCGGCGTCGGCGAGCTCGCCGACGATGCGATGGGCCGCTCGCTCGGTGATCCCGACGGTGTCGGCGATCTCTCGCAACCGCATGCCCGGATCATGGGCGATGCAGATCAGCACCCTGGCGTGATTCGTGAGGAATGACCAAGTCGCGGGCTGGGGCACTTCAACGAATGAGGATAGGGATTTCTAGACATTGAAGTCCGATATAGTTCGCTCTGCCAGCGAGCGAAAGCGGGCTCGATGTCCCACTTCAAGTGCGTGACCTGCAGGACCCGTCTCGTCAGCGCGGGTGACCACGCCGGCGTATGCGGCGAGTGCGGCTCGCACTACGAGCCCGTCGCCGCGCTCACCGATATCGTCGGCTATCGAGCGGTCACGGCCGTCCCGCAGAATCCCGCGCACGTGCAGGCCATGGTCATGCAGACGTGGGCAAGCCGCGTTGACGACGGCAGTCTCGCAGTGGCCCTGCGGGCCCCAGAGACCGACCGCTGAAGCCGCTAAACCAAAGGAGCTCAACACGATGGCTGATGCGAGCAAGTCGCCAGAGCCGCCCAAGCGCGGCGAAGCGGCGTGGCGGGCGGAACGAGATGCAATCGCCAGGCGCAACGAGGCGGCCAGCAAGCGAGCCCGCGCCCTGCGGCAGGCCAAGTACGAGGAGGAGCTCGCCCGGCGCGTCGCCGCGGAGCGTCGCGAGCGCGCGGACCTGGCGAAGCGCTGGCCGTAGGATCGACCCCGCTTTGCTCCGCGCGGCTCAGGCCCGGCGCGCGGGATCGGTAGTCTGGTTACGGAGCGCTCGGGACCAACCTCTTCTTCCCCCGCGTTGCGGATCTCCCCAGAGGGGGCGGAAGGCGTTCTTGATGCCCCACTTGAAGTGCGAACCCTGCAGGATCTGGATCCACAGCGACGATCGCCGCCTGCGCGACGTTGGCGACGAGCGGTGTCCCAGCTGCAACGCGCCGCTCGAGCCGGCGGCCGGCCTCACCGAGCTCGTCGGGCTCCAGCGCTCACGGTTCGACGGGCTGCCGCCGGCGGACCACAACGACTTCCTGACCGCGGTCGCCATGGCGCTCACCCCGCCCGGCACCGAGCGCTGATCGTGTTCCGGCGTCACGAACCGCGCCTCTGCGAGACCTGCGGGGCGCCGATGGCGCGCCAGGAGGCGACGTGCTGGAGCTGCGGTGCCGTCTGGCGAACCCCGGAGGCGGCGTCACCCGACGACGGGCGGCTGCTGCGCGAGCGCACGGCTCACGTCGTCGAGACACGAGCGGGCCGGCGCGCGGCGCGCGTCCTGCGCGAGCGTCACGCGCCCGTCTGAGCCGCTTCGGTCGCGGCGGCGCAAGAACGACAAAAGCCCCGACATGCGGGGCCTTCGCGTGATGCGCCGAAGAGGACTCGAACCTCCACCCGGTTATCCCGGAGCAGGCCCTCAACCTCGTCGGTAGAAGCGCAGATCCGTCGAGATCGTGCCGGAGCGTCCAGATCTATGGGGCGCCGACCAGGTACCACTCGCACCGCCAGTTCAGCAGGCTCGACCAGCAGTTGGGGCGGGTTCGTAAGCAAGACACCGCTGCGCTCGGAACCGACCTGACAGCCGGACGGTGAGTCCGGGACAACGGGAATGGGTACACCTTCGAACCAACCCTATTGGGACGCACTGGGGAAGAACAGCGGAGGAAAGGAGCGCCCAATGGTGTGGGTGATTGTCGCCGTTCTGGTGATCGCGCTCGTGATCGCCGGCGTGGTGATCGCGCGTCAGCGCCGATCGCAACGGCTCCAGGAGGGATTCGGACCCGAGTACGGCCGTACGCTGGCCGAGAAGGGGGATCGGCGAGCTGCAGAGTCTGATCTGCGCGAGCGCCGCGAGCGTCGTCAGCAGCTGGAGATACGCGAGCTCGAACCCGAGTCGCGCGAGCGCTACGCCGAACGCTGGCGAGCAGCGCAGCGCACGTTCGTGGATCAGCCGAGCGTCGCCGTCGCGGAAGCCGATCGCCTCGTTTCGGAGGTCATGCACGATCGTGGCTATCCCGTCGACGAGGATTTCGAGCGCCGCGCGGCCGACATCTCGGTCGACCACCCGGTGGTGGTCGAGAACTATCGGGCCGCGCACGGAATCTCCGTTCGAGCCGCGGGCAACAAGGCGGACACCGAGGAGCTCCGGCAGGCGCTCGTCCACTTCCGCTCGCTGTTCGAGGAGCTGCTCGGCGCCGACGACAAACCGCGCGACACGGCCGAAGCCAAGGAGATGCATCGATGAGCCATCGAGAAGAACCGATGTCGACCCGTGACCTCGCGTCGACGGCGCCCCAAGACGCCGCCGGCACGACCGATGAGCGCGAGGAGGTCGGTACCGCGCCCCGAGAGGGCGCTGTCGCCACCGCAGATCAGCCCGGCGCGACCGCGGAGCGCGTCGACGTCGCGCCCGACGCGGCGGCCGAACACCGCCAGCGAGAGGCCACCGACGAGCGCGGCGACGTCACGGCAGACACGCCGGACGAACGCGGCCAGCGAGAGGGCACCGACGAGCGCGACGACGATGACACCGCCCTGCTACCGCACGATCAGGGCGCCGAGTTCCACGCACGGTGGGAGTCGGTCCAGACGACGTTCGTCGATGACCCGCGCAACGCCGTCGAGAACGCCGACGCGCTGGTGGCGGAGCTGATGCAGCGCCTGGCCGACGGGTTCGCGCGCGAGCGCGAGCGCCTCGAAGGCCAGTGGAGCCGCGGTGAGGACGTGTCCACCGAGGATCTGCGCGTAGTGCTCCAGCGCTACCGGTCGTTCTTCCGCCGGCTGCTCTCGGCCTGATCGACGCGAGGCGGGGCCGCGGTCCGCGGCCCCGCGCTCGCATCCAGCGCGGCCGGGCGACTTCGTGTACGCGGTGCCGGCGCTCTTGCCGCCTGCTGCCAGAGACGTTGCCACGACTGGCCCGGCGTGTCCGATTCATATGCGCGGGCGCCGGTCAGGGCGCGGCGGCGAGTGTCCACGCTGGCCCATTGGAGGTGACCGCGTACGGGATCGACGGCGGCGTGGCCCGCTGGTACGGGTCGCTGTCGTAGTAGTTGCCGACGCTCATGCACACGCCCGGGCGGCTGCACGCGACGGCTGTCGGCTGGATGTCGAGCGCGCCCGGCGGAACCGGGGTCGGGGAGAGCTGCCAGTGGCCGGCACTGAACGTTTCGGTGATCGCGCCGGCCGTCGTCGGCGTGGTGATGAACGAGATGCCGACGGCCGCGCAGCGGCGCCGCGACGGGCACGCGACGTCGACCAGGACGCTGCTGTCAGCGCCCGGCTGGTCGCGGCTGGCGGTCAGCTTCCAGTGGTTTCCGTCGGAGCGTTCCGCGATCGTGTACGACCCGTCGTTTGACAGCTTGTTGCGGTGCCCGACGGCGACGCATGAGCGGCGGGTCGCGCACGAGATCCCATCCAGCGTGCTGCCGTTCGGACCGGACCGCGGATTCGGGGTGGGCCGGTGCGTCCATGAGCTGCCGTTGAAGGTTTCGATCCATGTCCGGGACTTCGAGGAGTCGTGCAGCTTGTACTCGCCGGCGCCGGTGCAGTGCCGCGGGCCGGTGCAGAAGATGCTGGCGATCCGGCTGTACGTGGTGGGATGCGGATGGTCGAGCGGCATGAGCCGCCAGCGGCGGCCGTTCCAGACGGCACTGTAGGCGTTGTTGTGCTGGCCGTTGATCGCTTGCCCGGCCGCCACGCACGCGCGGCGTGTCGCGCACGCCACGGCGCTGAGTCCGCTGATGCTGCCTCGGGGTTTGGGCACCGTGGTGATCGTCCACGCGTGGCCGTCCCATGTTTGCGCGTACGGCCGGCCGCTGGGATCAGCGTCGGTGTCGTATTCGCCGACGGCGGCGCACATCCGGACGGACGGACAGGACACGTTTCGCAGGAAGCTGCTGGTCGCGTGCGCGGGCTCCCGCGCGTGCGTGGACGTCCACGCGGTGCCGTTCCATGTCTCCGCGAACGCCCGGCTGCGCGCGGGGTCGGTGACGTCGTTGCCGACCGTGATGCACATACGCGCGGACGGGCACTGGACGTCGTTGAGGATCAGGTGCCCGGGCGCGGCCGCGTGCGCGGGAGCGCAGCACAACGTCACCGCCAGCCCGACGACCATCCCGGCGCGCAGCGTGCGTGCCGCGGCCGTGGCGAGTCCGTTCATGGCCTGTCCTCTTGTCCGGGAGCCGGAGCTTGAACCTACCGGTCGGCGGCTGGCGGCGCCAGTGGCCTGCGCCAGGTGGCCGGGTCCGAGTCAGCGTGCGAGCTGGGCGGCGTGCCCGTACCCGGGCGGCTTCTCGGCACCTTCGCCGCGGAAGCCTGCGTGGGCGCTCATGACGGTGATCCAGTCCTGGCGGTGCCAGGTCTGGCCGGTCGCGTCGACGACCGGGTACACAGGTCCGTCGGCGCTGACGTCGAAGCGCACGATGCCGGACCCGTGGATGTCTTCGCCGGCAACCAGGTCCGCGTGAGGGCTGGGCGCCGGACCCTGATCGACCCGCGAACCCGGTGCGTGTGGAGATCTGGATCGATGCAAGCGCGGCGCGCGCACGGCGCCCGCCGGGTCAGCTTGGGCTACGCGACAGACCGACGGGACGACGTCGCTCGCGCTCGCTCTGGTGCCGGCCCGCGCCGTGGCTTCAAGTCGGTCATCGACGACGTAGCTGTCGGGACGCACGCGGTCCGCGCTTACGCGCTCAACTGCTTCAAGGGAGGGCGTGTCAAGAACACCACCGGCGACGAGCATCGCGACACGCGCGCGCAGATCCTCGCGGACCTCTGACCCCTTGCAACAGCCGCCCGGTCACGAATGAACGGAGCGCGCCTAGCGGGCACTCACTCGCCTGCGCCGCCGACCCACACGTCGAAGCCGGTCACCCGCTTCGACGGACTTGACCATCTCGCCCACCGACCGCCGCACCGCCGGCTCGTCGACTCGGGCGATCGGCATCGCGCCGAAGGCTGGGAGCAGCCGCTTCCGCCCGTGCGACTCCAGGTCGGCGATCGAGCCCTTGGTCAGGTAGGCGCGCCGCTCGTCCAGGAACCGCGCCCAGAACGTCCCGAACGTCTCACGCGCGACCTTGACCTCGCCGCGCTCGATCGACTCGATGAGTCGGCGTCGAGCCGTCGCTGCCGCCCGGCGGCTGGTGAATCCGCGGCGGTTCGACTGCGAGCCGTCCGACTGCCAGAACACGAACCGGTAGCGCGTTCCCGCGTTCGTCTCGTACGCCTAGATCCCGTCGCCGCTCGGCCGCCCCCGAGAACGCGCCCGCGCCGGCTCGGGCCGCGGAGCCACGTCGGCGCGGCGAGCCTCATCAAATGCCTCGGCTGCCTCGCGACTCGCGAACCGCCGGCTCTTCTGCCGGCCGTCCTCGCGCCACCGCACACGCCAGCGCTGCTTGGTCTCGTCGAAGTGCGATGCTCACGACAGCCTCCTCACCGAAGGGGCCACCGAATGGGGGCCACAGTTGTCAGAGCTGTTGTCACGCGCAATTCGCCCCTGACCGGCGATCGGCCCCCAAGAACGACAAAAGCCCCGACATGCGGGGCCTTCGCTCGATGCGCCGAAGAGGACTCGAACCTCCACCCGGTTATCCCGGACCAGGCCCTCAACCTGGCGCGTCTACCAATTCCGCCATCGGCGCGGGTGCGGCCGCAGTATAGCCCTGCCGGTCGTTGCCGTTTGCGTCCGTCCTGACCCCCCGCTACTGTGTCGAACAGATGTTCGCTTCCCAGCCACGACACGAGGAGCCAGCGCCCGGAATGGACATCGGGAAGGATCTGACGAAGCGCCAGCAAGAGATCTTCGACTTCATCAAGAAGTACTCGGCGAAATACGGCTATCCGCCGACGGTGCGTGACATCGGCAAGGCGGTGGGGCTCGGCTCCCCTCCACGGTGCACGCGCATCTCGCCAACCTGGAGAAGGTCGGGTTGCTGCGGCGGGACCCATCGAAGCCGCGCGCGATCGAGCTGCTGGATCGCGCGGCCGCGCGACGCCGTGAAGTCGGTGGTCGGCGGCCGGGCTGGGCTGCCGCTGGTCGGCCACGTCGCCGCCGGCTCAGCCGATCCTGGCGGAGGAGAACATCGAGGACTACGTGCAGATCGATCCGACGCGTCGGCGGCGACGAGGGCGAGTACGTGCTGGCCGTCCGCGGTGACTCGATGACCAACGCAGGCATCCTCGCCGGCGACTGGGTGGTCGTACGAGCGCAGGACACGGCCAGGATGGCGAGATCGTCGTCGCGCTGGTCGGCGAGGACGCGACGGTCAAGCGCTTCTTCAAGGAGCCCGACCACATCCGCCTGCAGCCGGAGAACGACACGATGGAGCCGATCCGCTCGCGCGAGGTGCAGATCCTCGGGCGCGTGGTCGGCGTACTACGGAAGGTGGCGTAATCATGAGCACGTTGGTCACGCGAAGTCCCGTCATCCGCCACAGCGATGAGGCCTGGCGCCTGCGGCGCCCCGGCCAGGACGCCGACCCCGGGCCGACGCTCGAGGACGTCGTCTGCCACGCCTGGGAGGTCCTGGGCGCCGAGCTGCCGGCCGGCTGCCCGGTCTGCGCGGCGGCGAGCTCGCTGCCGCGCGAGTCCGGTGCCGGCGGCCGCTGCGGGTCCTGCGGCTCGATGCTGACCTGAGGGCGCGGCGCCCTGCCGCGGCCGGTAGCCTGCCGCGGCACATGAGCGCCGAGGACGACCGCCAGCGCTCGCCGAGCTCGCAGCACGACTGGATGGCCGGCGTGCAGGCCCGCGACATGGACCGGCTCGAGGAGCTCGTGCGCCGACGGCTTCCGCTTCACCGCGATCCACCTCACCCGGAGCCGATGACGCGCGAGCAGTGGATGGGCGCGGCCCGTGAGGGCTACACGATCGTCAGCTTCGCCTACGAGCCGATGGACATCGACATCTTCGGCGACACGGCGATCATCCACTCGCGCTACTCACAGGTCGCGAACTACCAGCCACACGAACCTGTCCAACGTGTTCCGGCTCACCGACGTCTGGGCCGCATCGACGGCCGGTGGCAGGTCGTCGCGCGCCACTCGTCGATCCTGAGCTAGCTGCCTCTCCGGCCTGAGCCGCGCGCGCCTCCCGGCCCGAACTTCGGGCGTGGAGAGGGTGGGTGACGTTTCCGTAAAGGTTTGTCGTCCACCCCAGCCGCGCCGGTGGGGTGGGTTACGTTTGCTAAGCAGGAGCGAAGCAAACGTCGTCCACCCCTGACCGGGCCGCCCCTCGATGCGGCAGTTCGCGGAGCGCGAGTGCGGCGCCCGGACCGAACGCTACGAGCGCGAGTACTCGTAGAACCCGCGCCCGGACTTGCGACCCAGCAGGCCCGCCTCGACCATCCGGTTCAGCAACGCCGGCGCGACCGAGGCGGGATCGCGGAACTCCTCGTACAGCGACTCGCAGACCGCAAGCAGCGTGTCGAGCCCGATCAGGTCGGACAGCCGCAGGGGCCCCATCGGATGCGCGCACCCAAGACCATCCCGCGGTCGATGTCCTCCTTGGACGCGAAGCCCGACTCGTACATCCGGATCGACGACAGCAGGTACGGGATCAGCAGCGCGTTGACGACGAACCCGGCGCGGTCCTGGGAGTCGATGCACTCCTTGCCGAGCGTGCTCTCCGCGAACTCGCGGGCACCTCATCGACGGTCTCCGGCTCGGTCATGATCGAGGTGCACGAGCTCGACCAGCGGCAGCACCGGCACCGGGTTGAAGAAGTGCATCCCGAGCACGCGCCCGGCTGCTTGGTCTCCGCGCCGAGCTTCATGATCGGCACCGACGACGTGTTCGAGGCGAGGAAGCGCGCGTCGGGCAGCAGCTCGTCGAGCCGCCGGAACATCGTCCCGCTTGAGCGCCTCGTCCTCGATCACCGCCTCGATCGCGGCGTCGGCGCCCTCGACGTCGTCGAACGTCGGCGTGAACGACGAGGTGCTCGAGCGCCGCATAGCGGTCGGCCTCGGTCAGCTTGCCCGCCGCGCACGCCGCGATCCAGCGACTGCTCGATCGACGCCCGCGTGCGCTCCGCGCGCGCCTCGTCGACCTCGACCACGGTCACGTCCACGCCCGAGCGCGCGCAGACCTCCGCGATCCCCGAGCCCATGAGGCCCCCGCCGATGACTCCCACTCGCATGGGCCGGGACGCTAGCACACGCCGCGATCGCGGCTCCGCCCGCCCACGCCGAGGGCGGCGACAGCGCGCGGCGCGGAGCGCTACGCCGCCTTCCGCGGCACGCGGGATCACGCAGACGCAGTTGGGCAGCTTGCTCGACCCCGGCAGGACCATCCGACCGACACCGCGCTCGGCAGCAGCCTTGCGCGCGACGTCGGCGGCGTCCTCTCGATCATCGAGCTGCTGCGCCACGGGCGTCTCGGCGCCGTGCGCGTCGATGTAGACGACGTCGTACATGTACTTCAGTGTGTTCGGCACGTCGGACGCGAACCGCTTGTCCGTTCACCGTACCTTTGCAACCCGATAACGTTGACAGTCCGCGGACCGAGCAGCCGCGGAGGTGCGTCCTTCGAGGAAAGTCCGGACATCGCAGGGCAGGTGGTCGGTAACGCCGACCCGGGGAAACCCGCGGGAAAGTGCCACAGAAAACACACCGCCCAAGGCCGCGCACAGGCGGCCCGGCAAGGTTGAAAAGGTGCGGTAAGAGCGCACCGGCGCCGCGGTGACGCGGCGGCCAGGCAAACCCCATCCGAGTGCAAGGCCAAGCAGGGCCGCTTGCAGGTTGCCCGCCGAGGCCCAGGTCGGCCGCTCAGATGGATGGCTGCTCACGACAGAATCCGGCTTACAGGTCTGCTACGGGAAAGGGCTCCAACGGAGCCCTTTTCTACGTTCATAGGCGCCGCGTACCCCTCTCTCGCCCCCTTATGCGCGGAAGTTGCGGCCGACCGGCCCAGGTGCGAACATGTGTTCGCCTATGATCGTCTGCGTCCTCATCCCGCGCTTCGAGCTCGCCGTCGCCGCCGGCGGCCGCGAGACGCTGGCCGAGGGACCGGTCGCGCTCGCGCCCGAGCCCGGGCGCGAGCAGCTGATCGGCGAGGTCTCCGCGCCGCCGAGGCCTACGGGCTCGAGCCGGGCCTGCGGCTCGGCGAGGCGCTCGCGCGCTGCCCCACCCTCAGGCTCGTCGCGCCCGATCCCGCGGGGGTAGCGGACGCGTGGGAGCGGATCCTGACGGCGCTGGAGGGGATCGGCGCGGCGGTCGAGTCCGGCCGTCCCGGGCTCGCCTGGTTCGACGCCCGCGGGCTGCGCAACCTCTACGGCGGCTCCGTCGAGGGGGTGATCGCCGCGGCGCGCCAAGCGCTCGAAGACCTCGGCGCGCCTGGGAGCGGCGCCGTCGCGCTTCGCCGCCCTCGCGGCGGCGTCCCAAGCCCGGGCCCGCCGCGCCGAGATCGCGCCGGGCGGCCCGGGCCTGCTCGCCGCCTACCTGGCGCCGCTGTCCGTCGACCTGCTGAGAACCAGGCCGCAGACCGCCGCGCTGCCGGAGACGCTGGAGCGCTTCGGCGTCCGCACGCTCGGCGAGCTCGCCAAGCTGCCCACGCCCGCGCTGGCCGATCGCTTCGGCGCCGCCGGCGCGCTCGCGCGCGAGCTCGCCAAGGGGCACGACACGCCACTGAAGACCCGCCGTCCCTCCGAGACGCTCGAGGAGCGGCTGGAGCTGCCGGAGTCGGCGTCCGGGGAGCAGCTCGAGCGCGCGCTCGGCCTGCTGATCGACCGGCTGCTCGCCCGCCGCGAGCGTCGCGGGCGGGCGATGCGCTCCGCGGTCCTGGCGGCCAAGCTCGTGGAGGGAGGGACGTGGCGGACCCGCGTCACGTTCCGCGAAGCGATCACCGATCCGCGGCGCATGCGGCTCGTCCTGGTGCCGAAGCTCCAAGAGCTCCCGGCCCCCGCCGACGTCCTGCGTCTCAGAGCCGAGGGCTTCGGCCCGCCGACCGGCGAGCAACGCTCGCTGATCGAGGAAGCCGCGGCCGTCCGGCCGGCACGACTGAGAGAGGCGGTCCGCCAGGCGCGCGCCGCCGCGGGGCCCGACGCCGCGCTGCGCATCCTCCCGGTCGATCCCGATTCGCGCGTGCCCGAGCGCCGTCTCGCGCTCACTCCCTGGGACCCGTGAAGCGCCTTTCCGAGCCCAAGCCCGTCAAAGTCGAGACCGCCGAGGACGGCCGCCCGCTCCAGATCGACGGCCGCGCCGTCGAGGCGGTCCGCGAGTCGTGGCTGATCGAGGACCGCTGGTGGACCGACCGGCCGCTGCGACGCCGCTACTGGGAGGTGGTGACCGCCGACGGACGGAACCTCGTCGCGTTCCGCGACCTCGTCCTCGGCCGCTGGTTCACGCAGCGATAGGGCGGCCCCGAAGGGCCGCCCAAGAACCCTCAGATGGCGACGCGAACGGTGCGCCGGCGCGTCCGCACGGCGACGGCCACCGAGCCGGCGATGACCAGGATCAGCGCCAGGCCGACACCGATCGCGGGCAGCGGCGCGCTGTCGTCCGCCGGAGCCGGCTTCGGGTGCTTCGCCGGGCCGTACGACGAGTAGTACTGCTCCTGCGCCAGGGCGGCCTTGGCGAACCTCGGCGTGGTCGCGTGCAGCCGGATGAGGTCCTGCAGCGTCTGCGCGTGCACGGCGTCGTTGGCGTCGCGGGCGTCAGGCGAGCGCAGGTCCTGGTACGACGCCACCGACCGGTCGATCGGCCGCGCGCTCGCCACCGGGGCGGCCAGCACCAGCGCGATCGCGGCGAGGATGGGGAGGAGGGAGATACGCATGGGGAGGCACTCCTTTGAGGGGGCGGGGGAGTGCCGCCGAAGCTACGGACGGTCGTCGCGGCGCACATCGATGAAATCACGGAGATCCAGCGAAATCGATGAAAACCCTTAGGCCGGTGGTGGGAGGATCAACACGTGAGCCACACGGTCTTGATCGTCGATGACCACGAAGGCTTCCGGCGCTTCGCGAAGCGGCTCCTGGAGGCCGGCGGCCTGACCGTCGTCGGCGAGGCGGCCGACGCGAAGACGGCGATCGCGGCGGCCGCGGACCTCCAGCCGGATGTCGTGCTGCTCGACGTCAAGCTCCCCGACGGCGACGGATTCACGGTCGCCGAGCGGATCACCGCGCCCGTGATCCTCACCTCCAGCCACGAGCTCGACGATCTGCGCACACGGCTCGAGCGCTCACGCGCGCGCGGGTTCATCCCCAAGGACGATCTGTCGGCAGCAGCGGTCGTGGAGATCGTGCGATGAGCCGCGGCTGGATCGCCGTCGCGATCGTCGGCGCCGTCCTGACGGTCGCCGACGTGCTCGTCTCGGCGTTCTGGCCGTATCCGATCGCGACCGTCGAGGCCGTGACGCACGTGGCGGTCGCGGCGGCCTGGATCGGCGCGGGGCTCGTGGCCTGGGCGCGCCGCCCCGAGCTGCGGATCGGTCCGCTGATCGCGGCGGTCGGGATCGCCTGGGAGTTCAAGGATCCGTGGTGGACCAGTGCGTTCCCGATGACCGTCGGCTACCTGCTTCAGGACCTCTCGCTCGCCGTCGGAACGCACGCGATGCTCGCGTACCCGACCGGTCGCCTGCAGAGCCGGTTCGAACGCGGGCTGGTCGCCGCGGCCTACGCGACCGTGCTGGCCGGCAACCTCGCGACGACGCTCGTGGGCGACCCCGTCCGCGAGGGGTGCGCCCAGTGTGGCGCGAACCTGCTGCTTGTCCGCTTCTCCCCGTCGGCGGAGGACGTGCTGTCCACGCTTCAGACGTCGCTGGCGATCGTGATCGGTATCGCTGTCGTGGCCGTGCTGGGCCGCCGGTGGCGCGCCGCCTCCGCCGTTGGCCGTGCCGTGCTCGGGCCGGTCCTCTCCGCCGCCCTCGCCTGCGCGATCGCCACGGTCGCGCGTATGACGGCCGATGCCCTCGGAACGGCGCCCGACTGGATGTTCTGGCTGCAGAACCTGACGTTCGGACTCATTCCGATCGCGTTCCTTGTCGGCCTGCTCGGCGCTCGCCTGCGACACGGCGGGATGACGACGCTGATGGTCGAGCTCGCCGAGCTGCCGCCGCCACATCAGGTCCGCGACGCGCTCGCCAAGGCGCTCGGCGACCCCACGCTCAAGCTCTTCTTCTGGGTCGACGACCGCTACGTCGACATCCAGGGCGACGCCATCACGCCGACGGGCGCCGTCACCGTGCTCGAATACGGGGGAGAGCGGTTCGCCGCGCTCGAGCACGACCCGTTCCTGTACGAGGACCGCGAGCTGCTGGACGCGGTCGGCGCGGCCGCGCGGATGGCGATCGAGAACTCCCGCCTGCAGGCGCAGCTGCGCGCCCAGCTCGCCGAGGTGCGCGCGTCGCGGGCGCGGATCGTGGCCGCCGGAGACGCCGAACGACGTCGCCTCGAGCGCGACCTACACGACGGCGCACAGCAGCGGCTGCTCGGGATCCGGCTCGCGCTGCGGCTCGCCCGCCAGCGCGTCGGGCACGACGACGCCGAGGTCGACGAGCTGCTCCAGGAGGCCGACCAGGAGCTGATGACCGGGCTCGACGAGCTGCGCGCCCTCGCGCGCGGGATCCATCCGGCCGTGCTCACCGATGAGGGCCTGGCGGCCGCGCTCGCGTCGCTGGCGCGCCGCGCCACGGTGCCGGTGGAGATCAAGGCGGTGCCGGAGGGCCGGCTCGCCGCGCCGGTCGAGGCGGCGGCGTACTTCGTGGCCTCCGAGGCGCTGGCCAACGTCGCCAAGCACGCGCACGCGTCGCACGTGACGATCACGGTCACCCGGTCCGACGGCTGGGTCCGGCTCGAGGTCGCCGACGACGGCGTCGGCGGCGCCGACACCGGCCGCGGCAGCGGGCTCAGCGGGCTGCGAGATCGCGTCGAGGCGCTCGACGGTCACCTCGAAGTCGTCAGCCCGGCCACGGGGACGACGCTGCGAGCCGAGCTCCCGTGCGCGTGATCCTCGCCGACGACGCTGCCGTGATCCGCCACGGTCTCGCGCGCCTGCTCGCCGACGAGGGGATCACCATCATCGGCGAGGTGGGCGACGCGCAGGAGCTGCTCGCCGCCGTCGATGCCGACCCGCCGGACGCCGTCGTCGTCGACATCCGGATGCCGCCGAGCTTCTCCAGCGAGGGCCTGTACGCCGCGCAGACGATCCGGGCAAAGCACCCCGGAGTGGGCGTGCTGCTGCTCTCCCAGTTCGTCGACGCGGCGTACGCGATGCGCCTGCTGCACGGGCGCAGCGAGCGCGTCGGCTACCTGCTCAAGGACCGGATCGCGGACGTCAAGACCCTGGTCGACGCGCTCGCGCGCGTACACGCGGGGGAGACCGTCATCGACCCCGTGCTCGTGAGCGAGCTGCTCGACGCGCCGCGCCAGAAGGACCCGCTCGCCGACCTCACGCCGCGCGAGCGCGAGGTGCTCGGCCTGGTCGCCGAAGGACGGACCGACCGCGGCATCGCCGAGGCGCTGTGGCTGTCGCCGAAGACCGTCGAGACGCACGTGCGGACGATCTTCCGCAAGCTCGACCTCCCCAGCTCGCCGAGCGAGAACCGCCGCGTTCATGCCGTCCTGACGTTCCTGGACGTAGGGTCTCCCACGTGACCCCCATCGACCGCTCCCGCCTGCAGCGCCTCCTTGCCGACGAGCGCGCCGCCTACGCCGCCGCGCACCCGCGCTCCGCGACCGCCTACGCCGACGCGCACCCGCACCTGCTCGGCGGCGTCCCGATGACCTGGATGAACATGGCGGCCGGCGGGTTCCCGCTCTACCTCAAGAGCGCGCGCGGCGCGCGCGTGACCGACATCGACGACCGCGAGTACGTCGACTTCGCGCTCGGCGACACCGGCGCGATGGCCGGCCATTCGCCGGAGCCCACCGTCGAGGCGATCGTCCGGCGCGTGCAGGAGGACGGCGGGATCACGGCGATGATGCCGACGTTCGACGCGGCCTGGGTCGGCGCCGAGCTGGCCCGTCGCTTCGGGCCGCCGGTGTGGTCGTTCACCCTCACGGCGACCGACGCCAACCGCTGGGCGATCCGCCTCGCCCGTCAGGTCACCAAGCGCCCGAAGATCCTCGTCAACGCCTACTGCTACCACGGCAGCGTCGACGAGTCGTTCGCCGTGCTCGACGCGGACGGGCGCGTGGTGGCGCGGCCGGGGAACGTCGGCGCTCCCGTGGACCTCGCCGAGACCACCCGCGTGGTGGAGTTCAACGACGTCGAGGCGCTCGAGCGCGAGCTCGCGCACGAGGACGTCGCGGTCGTGCTGATGGAGCCGGCGCTCACCAACATCGGCATCGTGCTCCCGGAGGACGGCTACCTCGCGGAGGTCCGGCGGCTCACGCGCGAGTACGGGACGCTGCTGATCGACGACGAGACGCACACGTTCTCGGCCGGGCCGGGCGGGGCGACGCGCGCCTGGGGCCTCGAGCCCGACATCGTGACGATCGGGAAGTCGATCGCCGGCGGGATCCCGATCGGCGCGTACGGCATCTCCGACGCGCTGGCCGAGGCGATCTACGCCGACAAGGAGGCCGACATCGAGGACGTCGGCGGCGTCGGCGGCACGCTCGCGGGTAACGCGCTCTCGCTCGCCGCGGCGCGGGCGACGCTCGAGTGCGTGCTCACCGATGACGCGTTCGAGGGGATGATCGATCGCGCGACCCGCTTCGTGGAAGGCGTCAACGGCGCCCTCGAGCAGGCCGGGCTGAAGTGGGCGGTCTCCCAGCTGGGCGCGCGCGCCGAGTACCGCTTCGCCGATCCGCCGCCGCGCACCGGCTCCGAGTCGGCCGCGGCGGCGGACACCGAGCTCGACGACTACCTGCACACCTACCTCGCCAACCGCGGGGTCCTGATCACGCCGTTCCACAACATGGCGCTGATGTGTCCGGAGACCACGGACGAGGACGTCGACCGCCACACCGAGGCGTTCACCGACGCGGTCGCCGCGCTCACGGGCTAGCCACGGTCTTCACACGACTCTGGACGCTTTCCCAGGTTTTCCTCAGGAAGGCACCTAACACTCTGGGCATGACCACCGTGCGACCTCTGGTGATCCCCGCCGCGGCCATCATGTTGGCTGGGATCACCCCGGGCGCTCAAGCCCGGGCGCGCACGTCGGTCAATCGCGTGTGGGTCAAGACCCCTGGGCCCGCACTGCAGACGGCCGCGGTCGGGAAGGCTCCCGACCGCGTTCTCCCGGTCCGGCAGGCAACAACCCTCCCCGTTGCGACCCGGACATCCCCTGTGGAGAGTGCCGTCCCGGGCGGCCACCACCCGGCCGCGGCGGAACTCACCGGCACCGCCGCGGCCGGTCGCCCGGCCATCGCGACCGCGCGCGGCCCACCAAGCTGAATCGGCCCTGCGCGGCGGGAGGGTAGTGAGGACCCGCCTCCCGCCGCGGTCGCCGGACCGCTCCTTCCGTCCGGCACCCATGCGAACATGTGTTCGCAATGTACGTCGAGCTCCACGCCCACTCGGCCTTCTCGTTCCTGGACGGTGCCTCGCTGCCCGATGAGCTGGCGGCCGCCGCCGCCGAGCTACGGCTACTCGGCGATGGCGCTGACCGATCACAACGGCGTCTCGGGCTCGATGGAGTTCGCGCAGGCGGCCTCGGCGCTCGGGGTGCGGGCGATCCACGGGGCCGAGCTCGATCTCGCCGACGGGCGGCACATCACGCTGCTGGTGGAGACGAGGCGGGGCTGGCGCAACCTCTGCCACATGCTCACGCGCGCGCACGCGCACACGCGCGGAACGGTCGACGAGAGCGCGGAGGACCGGGCGGCCCGGCAGGCGGGCCGCGGCCGCCACCAGTCGCTGGTCGGCACCCGCATGCGGCGGGTCGACGTGCCACCGCAGCTCTCGCTCGCCACGGTCGCCGAGCACGCCGCCGGCCTCGTCTGCCTGAGCGGGTGCGCGAGCAGGGGGGTCCACGACGAGCCGGGGCTGCGGCGGCTGCTCGCCATCTTCGGGCCGGACCGATTACGGGTCGAGCTGCAGCGCCCGTTCCAGCGGGACGATCGCGCGCGCAACCGTGCGCTGGCCGATCTCGCGGCGCGGCTCGGAGGTGGCGACGGTGGCGACGGGCAACGTCCACGCGCACGCGCGCGAGCGCGGCCCGCTGCAGGACGCGTTCGTCGCCCTGCGCAATCACACGACGCTCGATGCCTCGGAGCCGCTGCGCCGCGGCAACTTCTCGCACGTGCTCGCCTCACCCGAGGCGATGGCCGCGCGCTTCCCCGAGTACCCCGAGGCGGTGGCCGAGACCGGGCGGCTCGCCGAGCGCCTGAAGTTCGACCTGCGGTCGGACCTCGGGTACCGCTACCCGGGCGCGGAGGACGAGGAGGCGCTCGCGCAAGCTCGCCGAGCTGTGCGGGCGCGGCTGGGGGAGCGCTACCCCGCCGGGTCGCCGCACGCCGCGGGGGCGCACGCCCGGCTCGAGGAGGAGCTGCGGGTGATCGACCAGCTCGGGCTGGCCGGCTTCTTCCTGCTGCACCGCGACCTGCTCGAGCTCGCGCGCGAGGTGGCGGTGCGAGGTGCGCGGGCCCGTCGTCGGTGCGCGCGCTGCTGCCGCCCGGCCGCGGGCGCGGCTCGTCGGTGTCCTCGATCGTCTGCTACCTCACCGGCCTCTCGCACATCGACCCGGTGACGAACGAGCTGTTCCTCGGCCGCTTCCTCAACGAGGAGCTGACCGCGCTGCCGGACATCGACCTCGACTTCCCGCGCGACATCCGCGAGGTCCTGATCCCGCGCGTGCACGAGCGCTACGGGCGCGAGCACTCGGCGCTCGTCGCCGCGTTCCCGACGTTCCGCTCGCGCGGCGCGATCCGCGAGCTCGGCAAGGTCGCTCGGCCTGCCGCCGGGGGAGCTCGAGCGGGTCGCGCGCGGGGCCGAGCCATGGGCGGTGCGCGGCGTGACGGCGCGACGTCGAGACCGCGCTCGGGCTGGAGGCCGGCGGCCCGCAGCCGGCGCTCAACGATCCCGACACCCGCGCGCCGTTCGCGATGTCGACCGAGGAGTGGCTGGCGATGGTCAACGGGCGCGACCCGGCGGACGTCGCGCAGCGGATCGCCGACGAGACGCGCTACAGCGCGCCTGCCCGGCCGCTGGAGCTGGCTGGCGCGCCTGTGCGACGAGGCCTACGGGCTGCCGCGCCACCTCTCCCAGCACTCGGGCGGGATGATCGTCTCGACCCGCCCGCTGATCGACTGCTGCCCGGTCGTGCCCGCGGCGATGGAGGGCCGCCAGCTGTGCCAGTGGGACAAGGACTCCTGCGCCGACGCGGGCTTCCTGAAGATCGACCTGCTCGGCCTCGGGATGCTGTCGGCGGTCGAGCGCTGCGTGGACTACATCGAGCGCACGCCGCAGCGAGCGGATCGACCTGTCGCGGATCCCGTTCGACGACAAGGACGACCTACGACGGCGATCCAGGAGGCCGACACGATGGGCGTCTTCCAGATCGAGTCGCGCGCGCAGATGGCGTCGCTGCGCCGCACGCGGCCGGAGACGCTGGACGACCTCACGATCCAGGTCGCGATCGTGCGCCCGGGGCCGATCCTCGGCGGCGCGGTCAACCCGTACATCGAGCGCCGCCAGCGGCTGCGCGCGGACCCGGACTACGTGGTGCCCTACGAGCACCCGTCGCTGGAGCCGGTGCTGCGCGACACGCTCGGCACGATCATCTTCCAGGACCAGGTGATCGAGGTCGCGATGGCGTTCGCCGGCTTCTCGCCCGGCGAGGCCGAGGGGCTGCGGCGGGCGATGAGCCGCAAGCGCTCGGCCGCGGCGATCGAGGCCTACCACGAGCGCTTCCTCGAGGGCGCGGCCGCCACCCACGGCGTCGACGCGAGACCGCCGAGCGCGTCTACACGATGATCGTCGGCTTCTCGGGCTTCGGCTTCCCCAAGGCCCACGGCGCCGCCTTCGGCCTGCTCGCCTACCAGTCCACCTGGCTGCGCGTGCACTACGGCCCCGAGTTCCTGTGCGCGCTGCTCAACGAGCAGCCGATGGGCTTCTACGCGCCCGACACGCTCGTGCACGAGGCCCAGCGCCGCGGCATCGAGATGCCGCCGCCCGACGTCAACGCCAGCGCGGCCGGGTGCACCGTCGAGTCCGTCGACCCCTCTCGGTGTCCGGATCGGTCTCGGCTACGTGCTCGGCGTGCGGCGCGAGGAGGTCGAGGCGCTCGTCGCCGCCCGGGGCGAGCCGGGCCGTTCCGGTCGCTGGCCGATCTCGCCTCGCGCGCCGGGGCCGGCCGGCCGGCGCTGGAGAAGCTCGCCTGGGCGGGCGCGTGCGACGAGCTGGCGGCGGCGTCGACGCGCGCGACGCGGCGCTGTGGCAGCTCGGCGTCGCCGCGCCCGGCGAGCGCGTGCGCGAGGGCACCCAGCTCGCGCTGCCGCTCGAGGTGCCCGCCGCGCCGGCGCTGCGCCGCTCGATCGCTGGGAGGCGATGGTGGCCGACTACGCGACCACCGGCCTCACGCTCGGCCCGCACCCGCTGAAGCTGCTGCGGCCCGCGCTGCCGCGGGGACCGCTCGATGCGCGGACCTCGGCCGGCTGCACGCACGGGACGCCGGTGCACATCGGCGGCCTGGTCGTCGCGCGCCAGCGGCCGGGCACCGCGAAGGGGATCGTGTTCATGCTGCTCGAGGACGAGTTCGGCACGATCAACCTGATCGTCCCGCCGCCGGTGTACGAGCGGCGCCGGCTGATCGTGCGCACCGAGCCGCTGATCATGGCCCAGGGCCGGCTGGAGCGGCTGCCGCAGGCGGGCGGCGCGATCAACGTCTACGTGCGCGACCTGGAGCCGCTCGTGGCGCCCGAGGACGACGCCGCGGATGTCGTCGCGCTGGCCGAGCGGCGGGCGGCGGGCGCCGGGGCCGCCGCCGCCGCCGCGAGCGACTTCCGCGGGGTCGCGCCGGCGGTTCAGAGCTTCGCGTCAGGGCGGCGGCGATGAAGCAGCGGCGTCCCGTGCCGCCCGAGCCGGTAGATTCCCGCCCCGCATGACGACTCTGATCTTCGTGCTCACCTGGGTGCTGCTGGGGCTGGGCGCTCCTGTTCGTCGCGCTGAGCGGCGGGGCGGGCGGCGCCGGCGAGCGGCTGATGTCGACGGGCCGCGGCGCCCGCCGGGCGGCGGCGGTCATGTTCGCGCTTGCCCTGATCCTGCTGGGCGCCGGCGTGCCGGCGGCCGTGATCGCGGCGGTGTCCAGCAACGACAGCGTCCCGGAGGCGAACGTGACCGATCTCACACCCTCCGAGCAGCACGGCCGCGAGCTGTTCGGCCTGCGCTGCGCGAACTGCCACACGCTGAAGGCATCGAACGCGATCGCCGAGGTCGGCCCGAACCTCGACCAGCTGCGCCCGCCGAAGGCGCTCGTGCTCGACGCGATCAACAAGGGCCGCGCCCGGGGCAACGGCCAGATGGCGGCGAATCTCTACACCGACCAGGACGCCGAGGACGTCGCCAGCTACGTGGCGAAGGCCGTCGGGCAGGCCGGCGGCCAGAGCGGCAAGTAGCGCCTGACGCTCGCGCGCAACTGGCGCGCATCCGTTCCTCGCAGATTGCAGGGTCCGTCCGACGGGCCTGCAAGCCTGCTCGCTGCCGTCACCAGAGCGGGTGTTACAGTCGGAGCCGTATCCGCTGAGTTCCCGAGTCCAGACGGGAAGCGGGGGACCCACTCAGGTGGGGCGAGTCGTCGTCCGGGATCCGGAAGGCGTAGCGCCGCTCTTCGGCGCGAGCCCGACAGCTAACCCCGTAAGCCACGAAGAGGACGATATGCCTGAACGCGAGGCCCGGGCGCGGGCCGTCTACGACCACGACAACGAAGAGCCGCGGCCATCCGGCCGGCGGCGGCGTCAGGTGGCCGACTGGGGCGTCGGGGAGGAGCTGTTCGACGGCATGCCGGGGCGCCGCTTCGAGCGTCGCCCGCACCGTGAGCTCCCGCGTGAGGAGATTCCGCGTGGCGACGTGGCCGACGGTCGCCGCACGATCGTGATCGAGACCGGTGATGACGAGCTCCCGCTCGAGTCTCTCGAGCCTGCCGAGGAGGAGTTCGCCAGCCGCGACGAGGCGCTCCGCGCTCGCGAGGTCGACGACGAGCTGTGGGCAGGCGACGAGCCGTTCGCCCCGCGCGAGCCGGAGTCCCTCGTGCCGGCGCCGGTCGACGAAGCCGAGGCTGACGACGCCCCGCTGATGGAGACGGACCGCGAGCGCGTCGTGCGCGGCACCCAGGAGGGTCGGCGCACGGTCAAGATCGGCGGCCGGCCCGCCGAGTTCTACGGGCCGCCGGCGCGTGCCCGCCAGCGCCCGCCGCGCACCGTGCACGAGCGGCTCGGGCCGCGGCCGGAGCGGATCGCGGCATGGGCGTTCGCGCTCGGCCTGCTGCTGATCCTGATCGCGATCGCCACCGCGAACGCGTAAGCGGTTGAGTCCGCGACCCGGCTCTCGGCTGGGCGCAGAGCGGCCGCGGGAGCGATCGCCGCGCACCTCCCGGTCCGTCTCGCTTCGGACCGTGCGCAACCTTCGGGACCGGAAAAGAGACCCGGATCGCCTCCCGCTGCGTATACGCGGTTGTAGGCCTCTGCTCAGAGGCCTAGACTTACATAGCGTAAGGAGGGTCACTCCGGAGCCGGGTTGGCCTTCCGCCTCCCCGGATCCCCAACGGCAGGTCGCAATGCCCAAGACCCAGATGAGCCGCTTCCAAATCCACGACGAGCTGACGGCGCCCGAGGGGTCGCTGCCCGTGCTCAAGGGCGCCAGCTCGTCGGCCGGTCAGCTCCCGAACTTCCTCGGGGTGCTCGCCGGATCGCCCGGCGGCGCTGCGCGGCTACGCCCGCTTCCGCGGCGAGCTGCGCCACGGGACGCTCCGGCACGCCACGCTCGAGCGGATCGCGCTCGCGGTCGCCGAGCACTACCGGTCGGTGCCCGGCACTCACGATCCATACGCGCACGGCGCGCCAGGCCGGCCTCGGGATCGACGAGGTCGCCCGCGCCCGCGAGTGGGACTCGACCGACCCGCCGAGGCCGCGCTGCTGCGCTACCTGCAGGCACTGCTGACCCAGCGTGGCGCGCGTTCCGCACCATCTGCACGAGGAGGCGCGGGAGGCCGGCTGGAGCGACGAGCAGCTGCTCGAGGCGATTGCGGTGCTCGGCCTGGAGTCCTTCACGGCGATGGTCAACGTCGCCGGCGAGATTCCCGTGGACGGCTCCGTCGAGGAGACGCGGGTGCTCCGCGCCGCGTAACCCATGGCCGACCCTCCGGGCAGCCCCCGCAAGGCTGCGGTCGCGACGCTCGACCGTCCGGAGGCCCGACCGAGTGCTGCCCCCACCTCCACGAGGCGGTGGAGCTGGTGGGCAAGCGCTGGACCGGGGCGATCCTCTACGTGCTCATCCAGGCGCCCGGGCCACTGCGCTTCTCCGAGATCGCCCATGCGGTGCCCGACCTCTCGGACCGCCTGCTGTCCGAGCGGATGAAGGAGCTCGAGCGCTGCGGCATCGTCGAGCGGCACGTCGCCGCGACGAGCCCGGTGCGGGTCGAGTACGCGCTGACCGACCGCGGGCGCGAGCTGGAGCCCGCGCTGGCCGAGCTCAAGGGCTGGGCCGACCGCTGGTTGGACTAGACCCGGACCACAGGTCCACCTCGTCGTCGCGGCACGTGGGCTAGTCTCCCGCCGATGCCGTCCGAGGGAGACAGGCCGCAGTCGGCCGAGGACGTCAAGGCGCTCGTCGAGGAGCGCGGCATCCGGTTCATCCGGCTCTGGTTCACCGACATCCTGGGCCAGCTGAAGTCGTTCTCGATCAACGCGTCGGAGCTCGACGACGCCTTCGAGGGCGGCATGGGCTTCGACGGCTCCTCGATCACCGGCTTCAACGCGATCGAGGAGTCGGACATGATCGCGATGCCCGACCCGACGACCTTTCACGTGCTGCCGTGGCGGCCGGAGGAGGACGGGGGCGGCGTCGCCCGCATGTTCGCCGACGTGCTCGACGCCCGAGCGCGAGCCGTACGAGGGCGACCCGCGCCACGTGCTGCGCCGCGCGGTGCAGCGGGCGAACGAGATGGGCTTCGACGACTTCTTCGTCGGCCCCGAGCTCGAGTACTTCCTGTTCCGCGACGCGCGCGGCACCGAGGTGCTCGACCAGGGCGGCTACTTCGACCTCACGACGCTCGACGCCGGCTCCGACGTCCGCCGCGACACGGTCCTCGCGCTCGAGAAGCTCGGCATCGACGTCGAGTACTCCCACCACGAGGTCGGCCCGAGCCAGCACGAGATCGACATGCGCTACGCCGACGCGATCAAGATGGCCGACGACTGCATGACGTACCGCATCACGGTCAAGGAGATACGCGCATGAAGTACGGCTGGCACGCGACGTTCATGCCGAAGCCGCTGTTCGGCGAGAACGGCTCCGGGCATGCACACGCACCAGTCGCTGTTCAAGGACGGGCGCAACGCGTTCTACGACGCCGACGACAAGTACTTCCTGTCCGAGACCGGGAAGGCGTTCATCGCCGGCCAGCTCCGCCACGCGCGCGAGATCTGCTCGATCTTCGCCCAGTGGGTGAACTCCTACAAGCGGCTCGTGCCCGGCTACGAGGCGCCGGTCTACGTCGCCTGGAGCCGGCGCAACCGCTCGGCGCTGGTGCGCGTCCCGCTCTACCACCCCGGCAAGGAGCAGGCGACGCGGATGGAGCTGCGCTGCCCCGATCCCGCCTGCAACCCGTACCTCACGTTCGCGGCGCTGCTGAAGGCGGGGCTGGAGGGCGTCGAGCGCGGCTACGAGCTGCCCGAGCCGATGGAGAAGAACCTCTACCACCTGTCAGCCCGGACGAGCGGCGCCGCCTCGGCATCGAGCAGCTGCCCGAGACGCTCGGCGAGGCGATCGAGATCACCGCCGAGTCCGAGCTCGTGCTGCGCACGCTCGGCGAGCACATCTTCAACCGCTACGTCGAGATCAAGCGCCAGGAGTGGGAGGACTACCGGGTCCAGGTCACGCCCTGGGAGCTCGACCGCTACCTGGCGATCCTGTAACGGCACGGGGTCAGACCCCTTCAGGCGGGATCACTCAAGGGGTCTGACCCCGGGAACTTGTCTCGCCGTGGCCCGGGATGGTGGCGACGACCTTCTGCAGCCGGTGTTGGCGGAGCGCCGGCAGCCTGGCGAGACGGGTCGGCGCCCGTGGCGGCTGAGCTCGCAGGTCTATGTCGCGCTGCTCGGAGGGCCGCTCGCGATCCTGGCGATCGCTCAATGCCCGCCGCCTGCGCCTGCCGCTCGGCGCGCAGGCCGCGATCGCCGCCGCCGCGCTCGTCGCCGAGGCGGTGGTGATCGTCCTGGCCCGGTCCGCCGACATCGCCGACTCGGCCCGCATCATCAGCGCGGCGGCCGGCGTCGCCGCGTACGGCGTCGCCTTCCTGATCCAGCGCAGCGCCGACCGCGTCTTCGCCTACCACGCCGACGAGGAAGCGCCGTACACCAGCCTGTTCGGCGCGGGCGCCGCCGCGGTGATCGCCGCCCGCGCGATCGACGTGACCATCTGGTGGCCGACGTGAGCGCCGGCGCGATCGAGGCGGCGCGCCGCTACATCGAGATCGGGCGCCCCCAGCAGGCGCTGGAGTGGCTCGCGGCGCTCGACTCCGACCAGGCCACGAGGAGCGAGGCGCGGCGGCTGCGCGGCTACGCGCTGCTCGCGATGAAGGACTTCGACGGCGCCGCCGAAGCGGCGCGGAACGGGCTCGAGGACGACCCGGGATCGATCGAGCCGCTGTACCTGCTCAGCCACGCCGAGGAGCGGCGCGGCCGGCTCGGCGCGGCCGAGGCGGCGATCCTCGCCGCGCTCGAGCAGGACTCCGACGATGTCCAGCTGCTCACCCAGTACGCCGACGTGCTCATGCACGGCCGCGCGCTCGACAAGGCCGCGCGCGTGATCGACGCCGCGGCGGCGAGCGATCCGGACTCGCTCGACGTGCTCGAGTCGCGCATCGCGCTCGCCTACCTGCGCGGCAACGATCGCGAGTCGCGCCGGCTCAGCGAGGAGCTGCTGGCGCGCGACCCTGAATCGGTGCGCGGCCATCAGGAGCTCGACGCGATCGGCTCCGAGAACGCGGGCCTGCTCGTGCTGGCCGCGACCAACGCGCCGTGGGACGTCGATGACGCGCTCAAGCGCCCCGGCCGCTTCGACCGCGTCGTGTTCGTCTCACCGCCCGACGTCGCCGCTCGGAAGGCGATCCTCCAGCTCGCGCTCGACGGCCGCCCGACCGCCGGCCTCGACCTCGACGACCTCGCCGAGCGCACCGCGCTGTTCAGCGGCGCCGACCTGCGCGCGCTGGTCGAGCACGCGGTCGACAAGGTGATCGACGAGGCGCTCGACTCGGGCGCCGACGTCCCGATCCGCCGCGCCCACCTCGCCGCCGCGCTGCGTGACGCCCGCGCCACCACCGGCGACTGGCCGCGGACGGCCCGCAACTACGTCGAGTTCGCCAACCACGGCGGCCGCTACGACGACGTGCTCGCCTTCCTCGACTCGCGCGAGGGCAAGGCCGCGCGGAAGCGCTAGCCGCTACTTCGCTCCGAGCGTGGCGTCGTAGAGGTCGCGCTCGGTGATCGTGCGCTCGTCGCGCGAGATCTTGCCGTCTCCGTCGAGGTCCCAGCGCAGCTTCTTGCCGGAGATGCCGTCCGGGCCGGTGTGCACCACGTCGCGGTCGTAGCTCGGCCCGTCGATGAAGTTGACGTTCAGCGTGCCGTCGGAATGCAGCACGCGCCGTGCGACCGGCGGCAGCTTGCCGCTGTCCACCAGGCGCTCGAGCTTCGCCCGCCGACTGCTGCTCGCGGAGTCCATCTGCTGCTTGACTTCCTTGGAGAACGCGGGGTTGTCCTCGTCGCCGCAGCCTGCGAGGCCCGTCAAGACGAGCGCTAGGCCGACGATGAGCACGCTGATCCTGGTCACTGGACGCTCTGCCATTCCCCGTTGATCTTCTCTGCAAGTACCCACTTTCCGTCGATCCGCGCATAGTGCAGCGTGGCGTGCGTGTCGCCGTCGTCGACGCGCAGGTCGTAGGTCTTCTCGGCCGGGTTCCAGTGGAGGTCTTCCTGGTGGGCGACGACGTGCCCGCCGTGGTCGATCGTGCCCTCGCCGGGAGCGTCGAACGGCCAGTCCCACACCTTCTCGAACGTGCTCGGGTTGTTCTGGTCATACCCGTCGGGGACCTCGAGGTCGTCGATGTCCGGCGGATGCGAGCCCTCGTATTGGACGTCGTACAGCGACGTCATGCCGTCGCCCGCGGCCTCGGCATTGCCCAGCCCGGCGTCGTAGAGCTCGCGTTCGTCGATCTCGCGCTCCTCGGCGGAGATCTTGCCGTCGTGGTTGAGATCCCACTGCAGGTTCGAGTCGAGCTTGCCGTCGCCGTCGGTGTCGACCCGCACGATGTCGTGGTCGTAGTTCGGCCCGTCGATGAAGTTGACGTTCAGCGAGCCGTCCGAATGGATCGTGTGCATCGCCTCGGGCGGCAGGATGCCGAGCTGGACCTGCGAGGCGATCGAGAGCTGCTTGACGCCGGCGAACGCGTCCATCTGCGCGGGCACCTCGTTCTCGAGCGCGTGCTTGACGGCGTCGGTCGAGAAGATCTCGTCCAGGCCCTTGCCGGCGATGATGTCGAAGCCCGGCACCTTCCCGGGCGGCGTCAGGCCGACGAGCTTGCCCGCGGCCGACTTGGCGAAGCCGTTCATCGCGTCGGACATCTTGGCGTCGTCGAGGTTGGCGTCGGCCGTCGCCAGGACGCCCATCTCCGATAGCGCGCCCGCGCGGTTGGCGTACAGCGTGTCGTGCTGCGCGGCGGACTGGTAGATGTCGTAGCCGACGCGGTCGCCGACGATCTGCGTCGCGTTGCCGCGCGTCGCGTCGTCGCCCACCAGCGCCTTCAGGTAGTCGTGGCCCTGCTCGTACGTCAGGTCGTGGATCCCGTCCGCGGGGCCGGCGAGCGGGCCCGGCTCGGCGCGTTCCATCGCGACGTGCTCGAAGTCGGCGATGTGGTCGTCGAGGATCGTCGTCAGCGCCGGCTTGGCCCCGTCGCCGAGCCCGTCCATGTAGGTCGGGACGCCCTGGATGACCGCGTGCGCGGCGTTGTTCGCCAGCGTCATGTCCGTGGTGCGGAGGTCGTGCGTGCCGGCCTGGATCAGCGCGCCGAGCGCCGAACCGTCGTCGGTGTAGCGCGGGCCGTAGCGCAGCAGCGGCCCGACGTTCGACAGGTAGTTGTCCGGGCCGTGGTGCCCGGTGAGCAGCTCGCCGGCGGCGGCCGGGTTCTCGGCGATGAACTTCATGAAGTCCTGGTAGTCGGACAGCTCCATGAACGGCGGCGCGTCCTGGGCGTCCTGCGTCTCCACCAGGACCTCCTCGCCCGTGCGGGCGAGGAACTTGGAGCTGTAGTTGGCCGCCTGGCCGGACATCAGGAACGCGACCATCTGCGCATGGCCCGGGATGCGGTCGCGGATCGAGCCGCCGCCGATGAAATCGTCGGTGAAGTCGTCGCGCAGATCCTTGCTGCGCGTCGCGGTGCCCATCAGCGTCGCGAACGGCGCCATCAGCGCCACCAGCGACGGGTCCTTGAGACCGTGGCCCGTGCCGTGGAAGAAGATGATGTTGCTCGCGAGGTCGCGGGCGCCCTCGCCGCCGAGCTGGTTGTAGAAGCCCGTGGCGAACTCGTCGTCCATCTGGAAGTGGCGGACGACGCCGGCCATGTCCTCCATCGAGTGGCTGCCCTCGCCATAGGAGACCTTGTAGGACTCCTTGGCGATCGTGGCCGCGATGGCGCGCTGCGTGTCCTTGGGCAGGTAGTTGAACGCCACCTCGTCCAGCACGGAGTAGTCGCCGGCGCGGACGCGCGCGAGCACCTGGTTCTCGATCGCGGTCGGCGACCCGCCGAACACGGCGGCGGCAGGGGAGTGGCCCGCCACGCCGTCGAACCCGGCGGCCGCGGCACGGGCCGCGTCCTTGGCGTCCTGCTCGGCCTTGTGCCCGCGGCGCTTGGCGTCGTCGAGGTCGTTCTGCGCCTGCTCGAGGCGGCGGCGCGCGTCGGCCGACGCGTTCTGGGCGGCCGTCAGGTCGCCGCTGGCGTTGTCGTAGTCGGCCGAGGCGGTCGGATCCGGCACGCCGGATGACAGCCGGGCGCCGGCGGAGCTCATGCGGTTCGAGGCGTCGGTCTCGGCGCCGTAGGCGGCCTCGAGGTCGGCCTTGGCCTTGTCGATCCGGTCCTGCGCGTCGCGTGCGTCGGCGATCGCCCGGCGCGCGTCCTTCTGCGCCTGGTCGAGCTCGTCGGCGTACGTGGTGGCCGTCTGGGCGCAGGTGCCCATGGCCGCGGCCGCGTCGTCGACGCAGCCGCCGTTGGTGATGACGGTGCCGCCGTAGGCGGCGGAGGCCGGGCCCTTCCAGTCGGCCACGAGGCCGGGGACGCTGCGCAGGTCGCCGCTCGCGCCGTGCAGGCCACCGGCGACGCCGTGGAACGTCTGCGCCGCGTGGCGGATGGTCTCAGGCTCGCCCTCGGGGACGGTGATTCCGGCAAACGAGTCGGCCATGGTCAGCCCGCGGGGATGGCGGATTCGTCGACGGTGAGGTAGGCGATCGACGCGCTGCCGAGGTTCGAGCCGATGGTCCCGACGGAGTGGGAGACCATCGCAAGCGAGGCCTGCCAGCTCTGCACGGCGCCGGTCATGGCTTCCTCGACGGCGGGATCGCCGGCGGCGGACGCGGCGTCCGCGGCGGTGGTGAGGCGGCCCGAAAGCTCGGTGAGCTGGCCCGCGATGTCCGATTGGCGTGTGCCGGCGTCGGTCAACGCGCCAGGTTGCACCTCCATGCGCATACGCCTTCGGTTACCCCATGCCCGGCCCTGTAAAGCCAAAAAACGGTCAGGAACCGGACCGGGGAGGGCGGCCGGAGCCGCCCTCCCCCGGATGGCTACTTCGTCCAGCGCATGACGAGCGTGCGGTGCGTCCCGCCCGTCGTCACGTTGACGCGCAGCTTGTGCGAGTTGCGCACGAGCTCCTGCGCCCGCGGCTTGAGGTGAACCTTGATCAGCTTCACGTGGCCGCCGCGGATCGAGTAGTGCCGCTTGCCGAGCGTCCGGTGCTTGGCCGACAGCTTCACGGTGCCCGAGCACTTCGGCCCGCTCGCGCAGCGGAGCCGCACGAGGACGTTCCCGGAGGAGGTCATCCACAGGCGCTTCTGCTTGATGAGCGGGTAGTGGCCCTTGGTCCGGAACGTCCGGTCCTGGCCGTAGACGACGCCGAAGTCCGTCACCGCGACGGAGCGGAAGTGGTACGTCGTCCGGGGATCGAGGCCGGCGATCGGAGCCGAGAACGCGATCGGGGCGTTGCCCGGCGCGAGCTGCGCGTCGTCGGTCCGGCTGCCGTAGGCGATCGTCTTGCCGAACTCGAAGTGCACCTTCACCGGCGCGCCGGCGCGATTGAGGGTGCCGTTGAGGCGGGCGGTCGTCGCCTTGACGTGGCTCGCGAACTGCGTCCGCACATCCTCGACCTGGTACGCGTGCGCCAGCAGCTTCTTCGGCGACGAGCTGGTCAGGTCAAGGAAGAACGGCGTCCCGACCGTGCCGGCGGGCGGGTTCTGCCCATCGGCGGTGAACGGATCGGACGTGTTCGAGGACGAGATCGGCGAGCGGCCTTCAGTCTTCTCTGCCGTCACGCTGTCGACCTTGAAGGTCGTCAGGTTGGCGAAATGGCCGGCGACGGTCTTGTCGTTCGAGTGCCAGGTCACGTACGGCGTGTTGCCGGAGAACGTGATGTCCGGGTCCTCGGCGTCGACGTTCGGGTTCGAGACCGGCTTGCCGCCGTTCGCGAGCTCGAAGTGCGTGCCGCCGACCAGGCGCGACACGAAGATGCCCTTGTGGCCGTTGCGCATGTCCTCGGCCCAGGCGATCCACGGCACCGTGGCATTGCCCGGGATCAGCGTGCCGGCGGCGACGCGCGGATCCTCCGCGCCCGCGTCGGGGTCGGCGTTGAGCGACGCATCGCCCTCGCCCGTCGAGCTCTCGGCGGCCGCGCCGAAGTCGTTGGTGCCCGCGTTGTCCAGCGTCGCCGAGAGGCGGTTGCCGACGACGACCCAGTGGAACTTGCCGCCGCCGTCGTTGACGGCCTTGGCCGCGAACACCATGTCGTTGTTGTGCAGGCCGGTGATCTTGCTGTCGTCGAGCTCGTACCAGGTGACCCACGGCACGGTGTCGTTCGGGCCGGTGAACGCGATGTCGGGCTCGATGCCGTTGCGCGTCGGGTCGACGTTCAGTGTCGGGTCCGGGCCCGGCTGCAGGCTGTCCGCCTTCAGGCGGCCGTTGCCGACCTGCTGCCAGCAGAACGCGCTGACGCTGGTGCCGCCGCCCGGCAGGTTGGCCGAGCAGTCGGTCTGCTTGATCCCGCGCGAGACGAAGATCTGATCGATCGCGTGGTCGGGGTCACCGCCGTCCTTCTCCTGCCAGGCGACCCACGGCACCGGATCGGCGCCGGCGGTGGCCGCGCCGCCGGCGAGGGCGGGGTTCTCGGCCTCCTGGTTGGTGTGGATGTTCAGCGACGGGACCTTGTTGTTGGGAGCGCGATCCTGGCCCTCCGGGATCCACGTGTTCTGCGCCGCGACGAAGCGGCTGGCGAAGATGTTCGTCTTGTCGCCGAGATGGGAGTTGGGCTCGTACCACGCCGTCCACGGCACAGTGCGTCCGGTGCCGGCGAAATCGATCGACGGCGCTTCGGCCTCTTGATCCTTCTCGATGTTCAGCGACTGGCCCTGCGTCTTCCACACGCCGTTCTTGAACGCGCGCACGAAGATCTGCTGCTCGCCGCTGGTCTGCTGCTCGAATGCCGCCCACGGGACGCGGATGCCGCCGGCTGCAAGCGAGCCGCCGACGACGTCTGACGCCCCCGCGTCGTGTGCCGTGTCCTCGTTCACCTGGCCGCCCGGGGGCAGCTGTTGGAGCGAGGCTCCGGCCGTGGCGGCCAGGCCAAGCGTGGTGAGCGCGACCGCTCCAAGGGTCGCACCGCGCCGCATGCTGCGTCGCATGGGTCCTCCTGGGGAGAGTGGGATACGTCAGAGCGAAAGACGCCCCACCGGCGCCCGCATTCCAACTACGTGTCGTAGTTGAGCAGCGCGCGCAGCTCGTCCGGCTCGGTCACCGGGCGTTGGCAGACGAAGTGCTGGCACACATAGGCCGCCGCGCGGCCGTCGATCGCCTCGCGGCCGGCCAGCAACGGCACGTCGTCCGGCTCGCCGCCGGCGAGCACGACATGCGGGCGGAACGTCTCACGCACGACCTGCTCGAGCGGGCCGCGGTCGGCGCCGACGATCGCGACCTCGCGCACGTCGGCGAGCACGAAGTCGATCGCCTGCAGCAGGTGCCCGAAGCCCTGAGGGTGCTCGCCGGCGATCGTGTGCAGCAGCCGGACGTGGCCGAGCGCGGCGTCCTCGTAGCGCGCCTCGCCGGTCAGTCGGGCGAGCCGCAGGAGGCCGAACGCGGCGGCCGAGCCGCCGCTCGGGATCGGCGTGTCCTCGAGCTCCTTGCGGCGGACGATCAGCGCCTCGTGGTCGGTCGCGGTGGAGAAGAAGCCGCCGCGCTCGGCGTCGGCGAAGCGGTCGAGGATCTGGTCGGCGAGCGCGCGCGCCTCGTCGAACCAGCGCGGGTCGAACGTCGCCTCGTACAGCGTCAGCAGCGCCTCGAGCAGGAACGCGTGGTCCTCGAGGTAGGCGTTCAGGTGCGCGCGGCCCTGGTTGTAGGTGCGCAGGAGGCGGCCGTCGGCGCGCAGGTCGCGCAGCACGAACTCGGCGGTGGCGACGGCCGCCTCGCGATAGCGGGATTCGCCGAGCGCGGCGCCGGCGTCGGCGAGCGCCGAGATCATCAGCGCGTTCCAGGCGGTCAGGCGCTTGTCGTCGAGCCCCGGGCGGACGCGCTGCTCGCGGACGGCGAGCAGCGCGGCCTTGATCTCGTCGAGCCGCTCGGGATCCGGCGTGGCGCGGACCGGGATGTTCGTGCCCTCGAAGTTGCCCGCCTCGGTCATCCCGAAGTGCTCGATCGCGATGTCGGCGAGCTCGGGCTCGAGCGCGGCGCGCACCTCGCCGAGCTGCCATACGTAGAACTTGCCTTCGACGCCCTCGGAGTCGGCGTCGAGCGCGCTCGCGAAGCCGCCCTCGTCCTGGCGCAGCTCGCGCAGCGCCCAGTCGAGCGTCTCTCGGGTCACGCGCTCGAACAGCGGCTCGTCGGTGAGCTGGAACGCGTGCAGGTACGCGCGGGCGAGCAGCGCGTTGTCGTAGAGCATCTTCTCGAAGTGCGGGACGACCCAGCGCGCGTCGACCGAGTAGCGCGCGAAGCCGCCGCCGACCTGGTCGTAGATGCCGCCGGCGGCCATCCGCCGCAGCGTCTGGAGCGGCATCGCGCGCTCCCCGCGGCACAGCAGGAACTCGATGATCGAGGCGGACGGGAACTTCGGCGCGCGGCCCCAGCCGCCGTGCTCGTCGTCGAAGCTGCGGCGCAACGCCGTGACCGCGCCGTCGAGCAGCGCCGGGTCGAGCTCGGCGTCGGGCGCCTCGAGCGCGGCGGTCGCCTGCAGCCGCGTGACGATCCCCTGCGAGCTGTTGATGATCTCGTCCTGCTGGGTCTGCCAGGCGTTGGCGATCGCGTCGAGGACGTTGCGCCAGCTCGGCAGCCCGTGGCGCGGCTCGGGCGGGAAGTAGGTGCCGGCGTAGAACGGCACGCCGTCGGGCGTGAGGAACGCGTTCAGCGGCCAGCCGCCGTGGCCGGTCATCGCCTGCACGGCGTCCATGTAGATCGCGTCGACGTCCGGGCCGCTCCTCACGGTCGACCTTGATGCACACGAACGCTTCGTTCATCGCCGCCGCGGTCGCCGCGTCCTCGAACGACTCGCGCTCCATCACGTGGCACCAGTGGCAGGCGCTGTAGCCGATCGACACGAGCACCGGCTTGTTCTCCTCGCGCGCGCGGCCGAGCGCCTCGTCGCCCCACGGGTACCAGTCCACGGGGTTGTCCTTGTGCTGCAGGAGGTATGGGGAGGTCTCGTTGCCGAGGCGATTCATCGCGCTAGGTTGCCTTTCCATGTCCCATCATCGCGAAACGGTCCACGCGGAGGGCGCCCCGGCGGCGGCAGGCCCCTACTCGCACGCTGTGATCTCGAACGGCCTGATCTTCCTGTCCGGCCAGACGCCGGTCGACCCGAGCAGCGGCACGCTCGTCGAAGGCTCGATCGGCGACCAGACGCGCCGCTGCCTCGACAATCTCGCCATCGTCGCCGCGGCGGCCGGAGCGCAGCTCGCCGACGCGGTCCGCTGCGGCATCTACGTCACCGACATCTCGACGTTCAAGGACGTCAACGAGGCGTACGGGACGTACTTCGAGGGCGACCCGCCCGCTCGCAGCACGATCGGCGTGGCCGCGCTGCCGCTAGGCGCGCAGGTCGAGATCGACGCGATCCTCGCCGTGCCCGACTGATGGGCAGCGGTCACGGCCGACGACGTCGCCGCCGCGCGGCCGGCCGTGGAGACGATCGCGCGGCGGACGCCGGTGCTGTCCTCGCGCACGATCTCCGAGCGCGCGGGCGGCGTCGTCGCGCTCAAGGCCGAGAACCTGCAGCGGACCGGGTCGTTCAAGATCCGCGGCGTCGCGGCCAAGCTGGCGGCGGTCGGCGACGGCTGCGCGGCCGGCGTGGTCGGCGCGTCGGCGGGCAACCACGCGCAGGCGCTCGCCGCCGGCGCCCGGGCGCGCGGCGTCCCGTGCGACGTCTACGTGCCCGCGGATGCGCCGCTCGCCAAGGTCGAGGCGACGCGCGACTCCGGCGCCAAGGTCCACATCGGCGGCGAGTCGGTCGACGAGTGCGTCGAGGTCGCGATCGCCCGGGCGCGCGACGACGGGCTCGTGTTCGTGCACCCGTTCGACGACCCGGACATCATCGCCGGCCAGGGCTCGCTCGGCCTCGAGCTGCTCGAGGACGTGCCCGACCTCGCCAAGGTCGTCGTGCCGGTCGGTGGGGGAGGGCTGTGCTCGGGCATCGCGATCGCGGTCAAGTCCGCGCGCCCCGACGTCGAGGTGGTCGGCGTCCAGGTCTCGGCGTGCGCGCCGTACCCGGAGTCGCTGCGGCGCGGCGAGCCGGTGGCGGCCACGTCGGTGCTGACGATCGCCGACGGCATCGCGGTCAAGCGTCCCGGCGAGATCACGCTGCCGCTCCTGGCCGAGTACGCCGACGGCATCGTCGTCGTCGAGGAGGACGCCGTCGCCGAGGCGATGGCGGTGCTGCTGGAGCGCTGCAAGCTCGTCGTCGAGGGTGCCGGCGCGGTCGGCGTCGCGGCGCTGCTGGGCGGCCAGGTGAGCACCGCCGAGCACGGCACCACGATCGCCGTGCTGTCCGGTGGGAACGTCGACGCCGGGCTGCTCGCGTCGGTCGCGCGCCGGCACGAGAGCGAGTCGGGCCGCCGGCTCGTGCTGCTCACCCGCGTCGCGGACCGCCCCGGCGGCCTCGCCCGCCTGCTCGGCGAGGTGGCGGCGACCGGCGCCAACATCGTCGACGTCTCGCACGTCCGCGAAGGGCTGGACCTGCACGTCCGCGAGACCGCGATCGAGCTCGTGCTCGAGACGCGCGGGCACGAGCACGCCGACAGCGTCGTCGCGGCGCTGCGCGCGGGCGGCTACGAGTCGCGCGTTATCAGATAGCCCACGGTCCGCCGACGTTCTTGTCGAACAGCGGGCGGGGATCCTCGCGCGGCTCGGGCTGGGGCCGCGACTCCACGGTCGTCTTCAATGGACCGAGTTGCGGTGCGCCAGGAATCCCCAGCCGCACTACGTCCCACGATCCGTCGGAACCGCGCGCCATCCACCGGTATCGTGCCCGCTCGGGGTGCTCACGGTTGAACGCCTCGGCCCGATTCTCCGCTTCGGCTCTCGTCACGACGGGGATGATCAGCGCCCATGATTCGGCCCACATTAATTCTCGTGGCGATCGTCACAGCCGTAGCTCTCCCTGCGGCCGTGGCGTTCGCGACCCCGAAGGACGACTGGCCCAACCGCAACGGCGTCCTCTACATCAACACCCGCGACCGTGACCAGGCGGGCGGCGGCGGCGACAAGAACGACGAGCTGCTCGGCGGCCACGGCGACGACCGGCTGTACGGTGGCGCCGGCCACGACGTCATCTGGGGCGACCACAAGGCCACCGGCAACACGACGCACCAGAACGACACCGTCTACGCCGGCGCCGGCAACGACTGGGTGTACGCCAGCCACGGTTACAACAACATCCACGGCGGCGGCGGCCAGGACACGATCCGCGTCTGGTTCGGCCACGGCTTCGTCGACTGCGGACCCGGCAAGCGCGACATCCTCTATGTGAGCAAGACGCAGGACAAGAAGGTCAAGCGCAGGAACTGCGAGAAGGTCTCACACAAGAGCGCTCGCAAGGCGGTCCACGACCGCGACAAGCTCAAGTACCCCTAGCCGATACCGCGTCCTCCTCTGCGACGGTCGGGGCGATCGGCTCCACGCCCGGATCCCCCGCCTCGACCTCGTAGTCGGCCGCCGCGGTCTCGTCCGGCGGCTGCCACGGCGAGCGGCGCAGCAGCACCGTGCCGACGACGACCACGAGCAGGTTGGCGGCCAGCGCGAGGAAGCCCGTGTAGATCGTCACCTTCGTGTCCAAGCCGAAGTTCGACAGCAGGTACGACGAGCCGCCGAAGTGCGCCTTGCCCGTGGTCGGGTTCGGCGTGTCGTAGACCATGTAGAGGCCGAACACGAGGCCCACGGCCCAGCCGGCCAGCAGCGCCCAGCCGTGTGCCCATCGGGTCCACAGGCCGATGACGATCGGCGGCAGGGTCTGCAGGATGATCACGCCGCCGATCAGCTGCAGGTCGATCGAGAACTGCGGGTCGAGCGCGAGGATCACCACCACGGCGCCGGCCTTGACGACCAGCGACGCGAGCTTGCTCATGCGCGCCTCTTCCGCCGGCGTGGCGTCCTTCTTGAGGTACTCCTTGTAGACGTTGCGCGTCCACAGGTTCGCCGCCGCGATCGACATGATCGCCGCCGGCACGAGCGCGCCGATGCCGATCGCCGCGAACGCGACGCCGGCGAACCAGTCCGGGAACATCTTGTCGAACAGCAGCGGCACGACCGTGTTCGGGTCGGGCTTGCCGTCCGTGGTGATCGGCGTCACGCCGGCGGCGATCGCCATGTAGCCGAGCAGCGCGATCAGCCCGAGCACGAGCGAGTACGCCGGAAGCGCGGCCATGTTGCGCTTGATGGTGTCGCGGCTGCGCGAGGCGAGGACGCCGGTGACCGCGTGCGGGTACAGGAACAGCGCCAGTGCCGAGCCGAACGCCAGCGTGGAATACCCGAGCGTCTGTGTGTTGGCGAGCAGTGTCCCGTCGGCCGGAGCGGGCGAGCCGGCGAACTTCTTGTCGGCCGCGGCGAAGATCCTGCCGAAGCCGCCGAGCTTGATCGGGATGTAGATGACCGCGGCGATCACGACGATGTAGATCAGCGTGTCCTTGACGAACGCGATCAGCGCCGGGGCGCGCAGGCCGGACGAGTACGTGTAGGCGGCGAGCACGGCGAACGCGATGATGAGCGGCCACTCGCCGCTGACGCCCATCGTCTTCAGCACCGCCTCGATGCCGACGAGCTGCAGCGCGATGTAGGGCATCGTGGCGACGATGCCGGTGACCGCGATGGCAAGGGCGAGCGTGGCCGAGCCGTGGCGGCCGCGCACGAAGTCGGCCGGCGTCACGTAGCCGTGGCGGTGGGCCACGGACCACAGGCGCGGGGCGGCCAGGAAGACCAGCGGGTAGACGACGATCGTGTACGGGACGGCGAAGAAGCCGAGCGCGCCGACGCCGAACACGAGCGCGGGCACGGCGACGAACGTGTACGCGGTGTAGAGGTCGCCGCCGATGAGGAACCAGGTGACCCAGCCGCCGAAGCTGCGGCCGCCGAGACCCCACTCGTTCGAGGTGGTTGAGGTCGCCGCGGCGCCAGCGCGCGGCGAGGAACCCGAGGATCGCGACGAGCGCGAAGAAGAAGGTGAAGATGCCGAGCTCGACACCTTTGACGGTGGCGAACATCAGCGGTCACCCCGCGTCTGCTTGTAGACGACCCACGTGCAGACGACGCTGATCGGGATCCACAGCATCTGGTACCAGTAGAAGAACGGGATGCCGATCAAGCGCGGGTCCGCGTCGTTGTAGATCGTCGGGACCAGCACGCCGATCAGCGGCACCAGCAGCAGCCAGTACCAGCCTCGGTTCACGTCACGTCGTTTGGTCGGTTCCGAGAACCGGTGCATGCGCTCGACTGACAAGGAGCCTCCTCCCAAAGGTCTGCTGCGATCCCCTCGTACCCAGCGCACGCGCGTGTTAACACCGCGAAACTTGACGCCTGCGTCACCTTTGCCGGTACAGTTCCCGCATGGACTACGACTGGGTCGTCGTGGGCTCTGGCTTCGGCGGCAGCGTCTCCGCGCTGCGGCTGCGGGAGAAGGGCTACAGCGTCGCCGTGCTCGAGTGCGGCAAACGGTTCTCCGACGACGACTTCCCGAAGTCGACCTGGGACCTGCGGCGGTACTTCTGGGCGCCCCGGGTCGGGATGCGCGGGATCTTCCGGATGTCGACGTTCAAGGACGTCGCGATCGTCAGCGGCTCGGGTGTCGGCGGCGGGTCGCTCGGCTACGCGAACACGCTCTACCGCGCGCGGCGACGCTTCTACGAGGATCCGCAGTGGGCCTCGCTGAATGACTGGGAGAGCGTGCTCGCCCCGCACTACGACGAGGCGGAGCGGATGCTCGGCGTCGTCGCCTACGACCAGGACGATCCGGCCGACGACCTGCTGCGCGAGTTCGCGCGCGAGATCGGCGTCGAGGACACGTACGCGAAGACGCGCGTGGGCGTGCTGCTTGACGGCGCCCCCGGCGCGCGCGTGCCGGACCCCTTCTTCGGCGGCGCCGGACCGGAGCGCACGGCCTGCCTGCGCTGCGGGCGCTGCATGGTCGGCTGCCCGCACGGCGCGAAGAACACGCTGGTCAAGAACTACCTCTACCTCGCCGAGCAGGCCGGGGCGGAGGTGTTCCCCGAGCGCCAGGTGGTCGACGTGCGCCCGCTCGGCGCGCCCGACGGCTCGGAGGGCTACGAGATCACCACCGAGCACCCGGGCGCGTGGCTGAACCGCCGGCGCCGCACGTTCACGGCCCGCGGCGTCGTGTTCGCGGCCGGCCCGCTCGGCACCAACAAGCTGCTCGCCTCCTGCAGGCTGCACGGCTCGCTGCCGCGGGTCTCCGACCGCATCGGCAAGCTCGTGCGGACGAACTCGGAGGCGATCCTCGCGGTCACGCTCCCGCCCGACGCGCCCGACATCCAGAAGCGCGTCGCGATCACCGGCTCGATCTACCCGGACCCGGACACGCACATCGAGACCGTCGTCTACGGCGACGCCGCGGACTCGATGAGCTCGCTCTACACCGTCCTGGTCGGCGACGGAACGCGCGTGACGCGGCCGTTGAAGCTCGCCGGCGCCGCCGCTCGCCATCCCGTCACGTTCCTGAGGCTGCTCGACCCGCGCGGCTGGTCGCGGCGCACGATCATCGTGCTCGTGATGCAGACGCTCGACAACGCGATCGCGTTCAAGGCGCACAAGACGCGCCGCGGCGTGCGGCTGCAGACCGAGCGCGACACCGAGCGCCCGATCCCGACGTTCATCCCGGTCGCCAACCAGTTCGCGGCGTGGCTGGCGAGGCGCACCGGCGGCATCGCGCAGACCGCGCTGATGGAGGCGGTCGCCAACATCGCCACGACCGCGCACGTGCTCGGCGGCGCCGTGATCGGCGCCGACGCCTCAACCGGCGTGATCGACGCCCGTCAGCGGGTGTTCGGCTACGAGAACCTGCTCGTCTGCGACGGCTCGGCGGTGCCGGCCAACATCGGCGTCAACCCGAGCCTCACGATCACCGCGATGGCCGAGCACGCGATCAGCCACGTGCCGCCGGCTTACGACGCGGCGGTCACGTCGCGCGCGAAGGCCTCGAACACCTCGACGTAGCGCGCCAGATCCGCGTCGGTGTGGAGCACCGACAGCGTCCACTCCTCGTCGCGGCCCGGGGTCATGAAGATCCCGGCGTTCATGTGGTACAGCCACGCGAGGTCGGACAGGTCGTGGTGGATCTTGGTGAGGTAGTCGCGGTACTCGCGCACCGGCTCGGCGCTGAACACGACGCACCCCTTGGAGCCCATGCCGACCGTGTGGGCGGGGAGCCCGTACTCGGCGATCACGCGCTCGCAGCCGGCCATCAACATCTTGTTCGCGCGATGCAGCTGCGCGTACGCGGCGTCGGTCAGGACCTCGGTGAGCGTCGCCTCGGCGGCGGCCATCACCAGCGGGTTGCCGTTGAACGTGCCCTGCTGGCGGACGCGGCCGTCGGTCATCAGCTCGGCGAGCTCGTCGGTGACGCCGATCGCGCCGCCCGGAAGACCGCCGCAGATCGCCTTCGCCAGGCACACGACGTCCGGAGTGACGCCGTACAGCTCGGTCGCGCCGCCGGCGGCGACCGCCGCGCCGGTCTTGACCTCGTCGAAGATCAGCGTGATGCCGTGCTGCTGCGTGAGCTCGCGCACGCGCTCGAGGTAGCCGGCCACGGGCGGGACGATGTTCACGTTCATCATCGCCGGCTCCATGATCACGCCGGCGACCTTGCCCTCGAGCTCGTCGAGCAGCCGCTCGAGCGCGTCCGCGTCGTTGAACGGGACGACGCGCGTGAGCTCGACCATCGCCTCCGGATAGCCGAGGCCGTACGCGACCGAGGCGGGATGTGCGCGCGTCGCCCATCAGCTCGGCGGGCGGCTTGACGGAGACCATCACGGCGTCGTGGTGGCCGTGATAGCTGCCCTCGATCTTGATGATCACGTCCTCGCCGCTGACCGCGCGAGCCAGGTGGATCGCGTCCATCGTCGACTCGGTGCCGGAGTTCGTGAAGCGCCAGTGGGGGAGGCCCCAGCGGCGGCGGAGCTCGGCGGCGACGGTGATCGATCCCTCCGTGGGGGCGGCGAAGTGCGAGCCGCGGTCCATCTGCGCCTTGACGGCAGCGGCGATGACCGGGTTGGCGTGCCCGACGCACATGACGCCGAAGCCGTTGTGGAAGTCCAGGTACTCGTTGCCGTCGACGTCCCAGACGCGGGCGCCCTCACCGCGCTCGACGTACACCGGCCAGGGGTCGCCGGCCTGGAACTGCGACGGGACGCCGCCGGGCATGACCTCGGCTGCGCGCTCGAACATGCGGCCGGAGGCGGCGGTGCGCTCTCGGAAGGTCGCGCGCTGGCGCTCGGTCAGCGCCGCCACGCGGTCACGGTCGATGGACGCCGCAGCGGGCGAAGTCGCGGTCATGACCGGCAGGGTATCGGCGCCCCCGGCACCCATTTGGGGGGTTAACCCGCCGGACGACAAGGCTTCGCCAAGGTTTCGCCAATGCCCGGGGCGCATCATGCGTCTCAGCGATAAGGAAGTCGCGGAAACACATCCCCCTCCGCTGGGTTTGCCCTAACGGCAGCCCACGGCACGGCGGACCGGCCTGACCCACCGCAATCCGCCGACCCCCTGACGAAGGGCCCGCCTCCCCCAGGCGGGCCCTTCGGCGTTCAACGCCTCAGAGCCCGCACGCCTCCCGCCGGCGAGCTGCGCCGCTGGTCCACCAACGGGGTGAACGCGATCCACCCGTGCGGGGATCGCGTTCAGCCCCATGGGGCCTGGGGACGGGGAGCGATCTGCGGCACAACGGAGATGTGCTCCGTACCGCCCTCATCCTGCTCGCCGTGTGGCTCGCCGTGGCGCCGAACGTGCTCGCCGCGACGCCCGGGACCTACGGCGCCCATCTCGGCGCCCACTCGATGATCTACCTGAACTCGACGCCGGCCGAGCAGAAGGCCGCATTCGCGACCACCGCTGCCGCTGGTCTGCGCTACCTGCGGATGGACTTCGCAGTCGGGCAGATCTACCCGCAGGGCGGCGTGGACTTCTCCGCAGTCGACCGCGTCAACGCTCTCGCTGCCGCCTACCGCGTCGAGGTGCTCGGCGTCGTCACGACCACGCCGTGGTACATCGCCGCCTGCCCCGGCGGCGCCACCGAGCACCTCGACCGCTGCGCACCGGCGCCGCAGCACCGGGTGCGGTGGCGGCGCATGGTCGCGCGGCTCGCGCGCCGCGCCTCGAATGTGCGCTTCTGGGAGCTCGGCAACGAGCCCGACATCGGCTTCGGCTTCGTCGGTACGCCCGCCGACTACGCGTGCTGGGCAGGGCTGGCGGCCGAAGGCATCCGCGCCGCCCGGCCGCACGCGACGATCGTCATCGGCGGCTTCGCGCGCGTCGACAGCAGCTACATCAAGGCCGCGCTGCACGACGCCAAGCGGCCGTTGATCGACCGCGTCGACGTCGCCAACATCCACCTGCGCGGCACGCTGCGCGGCGTGGGCTCGGGCCTCAAGCGCGCGCAGGCGATCTATCGCCGCGCCGGCTTCAAAGGTCCGCTCTGGGTGACCGAGATCGGCTACCCGTCGCGTCCCGAGCACCAGACGCAGCCCGGTTATCAGGACGGGCCGCGTGCCCAGGCGCGCTGGCTGCGCAGCGCGCTGCGGGCGCAGGTCGATCACGGCGCCGGTGCCGTGTTCGTGACCTTGCGCGACAACCCCGAGTTCCCGGCCACAAGCCCGTTCTGCAGCGAGGGGATCGTGTGCTGGCCGAGTGCGCGGCCGAAGCCGGCGTTCCGGGCGGTGCAACGCCTCGCCGCGACGGTTCGTTCAGGGTGAGATCGCGCCGCGCTCGAACGCGAGCCGGACGAGCTCGGCGCGCTTGCGGTTCTGCGGCAGGTCCGGCACGCCGAACAGGACGAAGAGCGCGTGCATGTGGGTCTTGACGGTCTCGACCCCGATGAACAGCTCCGCGGCGATCTCGCGGTTGGACGCCGGCATCCCGAACGGGCCCTCGAGCGCGGGGCGGCACAGCGCGTCGAGCACGCGTTGCTGAGCCGGTGAGAGGTTGGGTGACGCGGCCGACGGCGTGGTCACGGTCGTGCGCACCTCGCCCTCCGTCGCCATATAGACGAGGAGCGTCCGCCCGACCGTGATCGCGTCGCCGTCGTCGAGCCGCCGGCGCCCGTGCACGCGCCGGCCGTTGACGAACGAGCCGTTGCGCGACAGCCCGTCGTCGATGAGCGTCCAGGCGCCGCCGACGCGCTCGAGCACCGCGTGCGCGCGCGAGACCTCGCTGTCCCAGGCGAGGCTGACGTCGCTCGCCGGCTCGCGGCCGATGCTGAAGACGTCGGCGGGAGCGAGGTCGACGATGTGCTGGTGCTGCGCGTCGTCGACGTAGAGCAGGAACGGTGTGCCGCGCCGCTCGGCTTCGCGCCGCTCGACGAGCTCGCGCGGTGTGACGTAGCGCAGCGCAGGCGGCAGCGGCTTCATCCGCCGTCCGCCCGGCCGAGCCGGATGCTGCGGATCTCCGGCGCGCGTAGGCCGGTCGCCCCGCTCAAGGGCCACGCCACATCGGTGTCGTCCGGCGCGAACAGGCCCCTGGTGCGCTCGAGCACGAAGACGGCATCGCGCAGGCGCGCGGCACCGGGCACGCTCACCGCCACATCGATGCGATCGTCGCCGGTGAAGTCGAGTGCCGAGACCGCCCAGCCGAGCCGGTCACCGGGCCGGGGCACGCCCGGCACGCCGAGGCCCTTCTGGAACCGCGTGTTGCCCCCGCGCGCGTAGCCGAGCCGCCCGCCGTGGATGATCGCCACCGACCCCGCGCCACCGTTGTCGGACGGCACACCGACGATGATGTCGGCGAACCCGTCGCCGTCGAGGTCGCCGGTGTCGACGGTGAAGCCGAACGCATCGCCGGAGTTCTCGGACCCGGGGATGTTGGCCGTCGCCTGGGTGAGGGTGATCGGCTTCGACGCAGGACCGCGGGCCCGGCCCCGCCAGATCCTCACCTCGCCGCCGGACGGGCGCGCGCCGATCGTGGCCGCACGCTCATCGACGTGATCGCCTTGGACGATGTCGTCGCGTCCGTCACCCGTGACGTCGCTGACCGCCAGGCCCGACGTGCCCATGCTCGGAGCACCGTCGAGGATCCGGCATCGCGTCGGTCCGGTCGCCGAGCCGGGGCAGAACGTCAGGTGCCCGGTCGGCTCGTCGGGCGCGCCTTCGACCAGGTCGAGGTGGCCGTCTCCGTTGACGTCGCCGGCTCGCAGCTTGGTGCCGAACTGGACCAGCTCGCCCGGCCGCGGCAGGAGCTGCGCCTCGCGGGTGCTGACGCCGTCTCGGCCCCCGAACAGGATCTGCAGGGAGCCGGAGGCCTTCCCGTCGGGATCGGCGCCCGGCGCGCCGACGACCAGGTCGCCGTAGCCGTCCTCATTGAAGTCGGCGCCGACGAGGCGGCTGCCGAAGCGGCCGGTGTCCGGTGGCAGGCGCATCTCCGAGGTGCGGATCGGCTGCACGCGGCCGCCCTTCAGGCCCGAACGCGAGCCGTAGAGCACGGTCACGAGCTCGCGCCCGGGGACGCTGACCGCGAGATCGGCGTAGCCGTCGCGGTTGAAGTCGCTGCTCGCCAGGCTGGTGCCGAAGCCCTCGTCGCCGCTGAACGGCGTGCGCACGTGCGCGTCCTCGGGGGTGATGAGCGCCGTCGAGCGCCGGCCGTCCCAGATGGCGACGATCCCCGCGCCGGACAACCCGGATCCCGGCATGCCCAACACGAGCTCGCGGCGCCCATCGCCGTCGAAGTCGTAGGGCGCGGCCGCGCGGTGCAGCGCCGCGGCGCGGTCGGGAGACGGCCCGCTCTCCGCGGCGAACACGATCACGGCGATCACTCCCGCCGCGGCGAGCAGCGCACCGGCCAGCAGCGCCCGGCGGCGCCGGCGCGGCGCGACGTGCGTGGCGGCCGTCTCGTGCGGCGCCGTCGAGGCGACCTCGGTCGCCAGGATCGGTGCCGACTCGGGCGTGATCGCCGCGGTCCGCCGCCAGTACGGGCCGAGCTCGCCGACCACGATCTCCTCGAGCGCCTGCCAGGCGACGGCCGCCGAGGCCGGTCGGTCGGCCGGCTCCTTCTCGAGCAGCCACTCGGCCCACTCGCAGACCGGCTTCGGGACGTCCGGGGCGAGCACGGCGAGCGGCGGCGGCGGCGTGTGGACGTGGCGGTAGAGGACCGCGACCGGTGGCGTGCCGGTGTTGAACGGCGGGTGACCGGACAGCAGCTCGTACGCGATGACGCCGAGCGCGTAGATGTCCGTGTAGGGACCGAGCGCGCCGCCGGTCACCTGCTCGGGCGCCATGTACGACGGCGTGCCGATCGCCGAGTCCGTGCGCGTGAGCGCCGGCGTCAGTGCGTTGTACGCGCGCGCGATCCCGAAGTCGGCGATCTTCACGCCGCCCTCGCGGGTGATGAGCACGTTCTCGGGCTTGAGGTCGCGATGCGCGATCCCGCGCGACTCGGCGTGCGCGAGCCCGGCGAGGACGCCCTCGAGCACACCGAAGATCTGGGGGAGCTCGAGGCGGCCGACCAGCCGCCGCAGCGAGCCGCCGCTCAGGTACTCCATCGCGATGTACGCCACGCCGCCGTCCTCGAAGAAGTCGAACAGCGTGACGACGTTGGGGTGGTCCAGCCCGGCGGCGAGCTTCGCCTCACGCACGAAGCGTTGGGCCAGCGTCGCGTCGGTCGTCTCCAGCTGCAGGCGCTTGAGCGCCACTTCACGATCGAGTGTGGGTTGCCGTGCGAGATACACGACGGCCATGCCGCCGTGGGCCAGTACTCGCACGATCTCGTACGTCCCGACGTGCTGCTTGAGCGCCACCGCCCCGAGCCTAGCGGCGTTCAAGAACGCTTAGCAACCGTTGCGCAGGGCTGCCCGGCGGACCTTTCCGCTCGCGGTCTTCGGCAGCTCGGCGGCGAAATCCACGACGCGCGGGTACTTGTACGGCGCGGTCACCGCTTTCACGTGGTCCTGCAGGTCGCGCGCGAGGTCGTCGGACGGCGAGAAGCCGTCACGCAGGACGACGACGGCGCGCACGACGCTGCCGCGCTCGTCGTCCGGGGCGGCCACGACCGCGGCCTCCGCGACGGCGTCGTGGGCGACGAGCGCCGACTCGACCTCGAACGGCCCGATCCGGTAGCCGGCCGAGATGATCACGTCGTCGGTGCGGCCGACGAAGTGCAGGAAGCCCTCGTCATCGCGCGTGACGCGGTCTCCCGTCCGCCACAGGCCGTCCGCGGGGTGGTCCTCGCCGAGGTAGCGCAGGAAGAAGGTCGGGATCGTCTGGGGGTCCGCGACGAGCTCGCCGTCCTCGACATCGAGCCGCATGCCCGGGAGCGGGACGCCCATCGAGCCGGGCCTGGCCGGGATGCCGAGCGGCATGCCGGTGAGCTGGCCGGTCTCGGTCTGGCCGTAGCCGTCGCGGATCCAGATGTTGGTCGCCTCACGCCAGGCGCCGAGCACCTCGGGGTTGAGCGGCTCACCGGCGGCGACCGCGCCACGCAGGTCGACCAGTCCCGGGATCGTCGTCCGCTTGGCGATCGCGCGGTACTCGGTCGGCGCCATGCAGAGGAGGTCGACGCGCTCGCGGTCGAGCAGCTCGAGGCGCTCTTGGGGGTCGAAGCGCGCGTCGTGAAGCAGCGCGGCAGCACCGCGCAGCCACGGGGCGACGAACACGTTGCGCGCCGACTTCGACCAGCCCGACGCCGCGGTGCACCAGACGAGGTCGCCGGCCCGGGCGTCGAGCCAGTGGCGCGCCTGCACCATCTGGCCGGCGAGATACCGCTGCCCGTGCAGCACCGCTTTCGGCTCGCTCTCGGTGCCGGAAGTGAACGTGATCAGGCACGGGTCGTCGGCACCGAGGTCGACGGCGGGCGGGCTCGGCGCGTCGGGCAGCTCGCCCCACGGGACCCACACCGTCGGCCCGGCCCAGCCGGCCTGCTCGAGCACCTCGGCGTTGCGCTGGTCGCAGACGACCAGTCGCGGCTGCGCGACCCGCAGGCGCAGCTCGAGGTCCTTGGCGCGCAGCTGCTCGTTGCACGGGAGCGCGACCAGCCCGAGCCGGAAGCACGCGACCATCGCCAGCACCCACTCGGAGCGGTTGCCGACGAGTGTGAGCACGACGTCGCCGCGCCCCATGCCCTCGGCGTGCAGCCGCGCGGCCAGGCGGTTCACGTCGCGCGCGACCTCGCCGAACCGCCACTCTTTCCGGGCGCCCTCGCGTGAGATCTCCACGAGGGCGCGCTCGCCCGCCGGCGCGGCCTCGAGCACGTCGGTGGCGAAGTTCACCGGGCGCATCCTAGGGCGCGGACACCGGCATTGAGGGGGCGAAGTTCTGTTCCTGGCGGATAAACCACCGTATGGGTGGGTTATCCGCCACGGACCTGGCGATCGCGACGCTCGCGGATGCGCAGCACGGTGTGGTGGCCCGCGCGCAGCTCTTGGAGCGAGGGTTGACGGCCCGGCAGATCGAGCGGCGGGTGGCGGCGAGGCGGCTGTGTCGGCTGTACTACGGCGTCTATGCGATCGGCCACCGGCGGCTGACCGTCGACGGGCGGTGGATGGCCGCGGTGCTGGCCGGCGGCCCGGGCGCGGTGCTGAGTCACGCGAGCGCCGCGGCCGCCTGGGATCTCCGGCGCTCGGCGAGCGGACTGATCCACGTGACCGTGCCGTCTGGCGCGGGGCGCGAGCGCCGCGCCGGGCTCAGGCTGCATCGCAGCGCGACGCTGACGTCGCGAGACGTCGCCGAGGTTCGCGGCGTGCCGGTGACGAGCGTCGCCCGGACGATCATCGACCTATCGCGCACGCTGAAGGGGCGCGAGCTGGAAGCGCTGGTGGACCGCGCCGACCAGCGCGGCATCGTCGACTTCGCGGCGCTGAGGGCAGCCACCCCCGCCTCCCTACAAGCGGTGTTACGCAGCTACGCCCCGGCCGCGACCCGATCAGAGCTCGAGGAGCGGTTTCTCACCCTCTGCGACGACCACGGCATCGCGAGACCCGAGACGAACGCCCACGTCGAGGGCTTCGAGGTCGACTTCGTGTGGCGCGACCGGCGACTGATCGTGGAAGTCGACGGCTACGCCTACCACCGCTCGCCGAGCACATTCGAGGACGACCGCGAGCGCGATGTGCGCCTGCAGATCGCGGGGTGGACGGTGCTGCGGTTCACGTGGCGCCAGATCACGGAGCGCACCGCCTGGGTTGCTGCGGCGGTGACGCGCGGGGTCGGGATATCCTCGCCCTCATGGCCATAGCCGCCCCGTTCTATGAGAAGACCGACGAGCAGAAGGCGATCACCGAGATGGTCCGTCAGTTCGTCGACGAGCAGATCATCCCCCAGGCCGAGCATTACGACCACGAGGACGAGTTCCCGGAGCCGATCGTCGAGCAGATGAAGGAGCTCGGGCTGTTCGGGACCACGATCCCGGAGGAGTACGGCGGGATGGGGCTGGATCTGACGACCTACGCGATGATCGTCGAGGAGCTCTCGCGCGGGTGGATCTCGATCTCGGGCGTGGTGAACACGCACTTCATCGGCTCCTACCTGCTGATGAAGTTCGGGTCTGAGGAGCAGAAGCAGCGGCTGCTGCCGAAGATGGCGACGGGCGAGATCCGGGCGGCGTTCAGCCTGTCCGAGCCCGAGCTGGGGTCCGACGTGGCGGCGATCAAGACCACCGGCGTAAAGACGGATGACGGGGACTGGGAGATCAACGGCCAGAAGATGTGGGTCACCAACGGCCTGCGCTCGGCGGTGGTGTTCGTGCTCGTGCGCACGGACAAGGACGCGGACAAGCCGCAGTCGGGCATGACCTGCTTCGTCTGCGAGAAGGAGCCGGGCGCGAGCGAGAACCCGGGCCTGACGGTGCCGCCGCAGATCAAGAAGCTGGGCTACAAGGGCGTGGAGTCGACCGAGCTGGTGTTCGACGGCTATCGCTGCCCGGCCGACATGATCCTCGGCGGCGAGGACGCGGGCCTGAACAAGGGCTTCCCGCAGATGATGGATGCGCTGGAGGTCGGTCGCGTGAACGTCGCGGCGCGCGGCGTGGGCATCGCGCAGCGCGCGCTCGAGCTGGCGCTGCGCTACTCGCAGGAGCGCAAGGCGTTCGGCAAGCCGATCGCCCAGCATCAGGCGATCCAGTTCAAGCTCGCCGACATGGCCACCAAGGTCGAGGCGGCCCGGCTGCTCACGTTGAAGGCGGCGCGGATGAAGGACGCCGGCGAGCGCAGCGATCTCGAGGCCGGCATGGCGAAGCTGTTCGCCTCCGAGGCCGGCAAGGAGGTCGTGGAGGACAGCTTCCGCATCCACGGCGGCTACGGCTACAGCAAGGAGTACGAGATCGAGCGGCTGTACCGCGACGCGCCGCTGCTGCTGATCGGCGAGGGCACCAGCGAGATCCAGCGGATGGTCATCGGCCGCACGTTGCTGCGCCGCCACAAGATCTAGATGGCCGAGGACGCGACCCCCGCACCCGCCTGGCCGTGTCCCGCGGCGCAGGATCGCCACCCACTTGATCGGCCCGTGGCTCTGCCACTGTGCCGATCGCGCGGGCGGCGTCCTGCATCCACGGTACGCGGGCATGCGGGCACGCGGGCCACGCCCTCGACCATCTGATCGTGGCCCTCAGGATCGAGGACTACGCGGTCATCGGCGACACGCAGAGCGCCGCGCTCGTCGGCCGCGACGGGTCGATCGACTGGTTGTGCCTGCCGCGGTTCGACTCCCCGGCGTGCTTCGCGGCGCTGCTCGGCGACGCGCGCAACGGGCGCTGGCGGATCGCGCCCACGGGCGGCGTGAAGCGCGTCGAGCGCCGCTACCGCGAGGACACGGTCGTGCTCGAGACCGACTTCCACACCGAGGACGGCGCGATCCGGCTCGTCGACTGCATGCCGCCGCGCGGCGAGGCGCCGGACGTCGTGCGGCTGGTGCAGGGGCTCGAGGGGCGCGTCGAGCTCGAGATGGAGCTGATCCTGCGCTTCGACTACGGCCACGTGATCCCGTGGGTGCGCCGGCACGACAAGACGCTGCTCGTCGTCGCCGGCCCCGACGCCGTGCGGCTCGACACGCCGATCCCCACGCGCGGGGAGAACCTCACGACGCGGGCGACGTTCGCGGTCGAGAAGGGCGACGAGGTCCCGTTCGTGCTCACCTGGTACCCGTCGCACGTCCGCGAGCCGGCGCCCGTCGAAGCGGCGACCGCGGTCGCCGATACCGACGCCTGGTGGCGCGACTGGATCGGTGCCTGCGACCGCAGCGACCCGCTCACCCGGCGCTCGCTGCTCACGCTCAAGGCGCTCACCTACGCGCCGACCGGAGGCATCGTCGCCGCTGCGACCACCTCGCTCCCCGAGCGCATCGGCGGTGTGCGCAACTGGGACTACCGCTACTGCTGGGTCCGCGACGCGGCGCTGACCCTCAACGCGCTCGTCGTCGGCGGGTTCGTCAAGGAGGCCGGGGCGTGGCGGGACTGGCTGCTGCGCGCCGTGGCGGGCGACCCGCGGGACATGCAGATCATGTACGGCTGCGCGGGCGAGCGGCGGCTCACCGAGCTCGAGCTCGACTGGCTCCCGGGCTACGAGGACTCGCGGCCGGTGCGCATCGGCAACGCCGCCTCCGAGCAGTTCCAGCTCGACGTCTACGGCGAGCTGATGGACGCGATGCTGCACGCGCGCGAGCACGGCCTGCACCCGGACGAGCACGCCTGGGCGCTGCAGCAGGCGATTCTCGACTTCCTCGAGGGCGCCTGGGATCAGCCGGACGAGGGCATCTGGGAGGTCCGCGGCCCGCGCCGGCACTTCGTGCACTCCAAGGTGATGGCGTGGGTGGCGTTCGACCGCGCGGCGACCACGATCGAGAGATTCGGCATGTCCGGCGACGCGACCCGCTACCGGCGCGCCTGCGAGGCCATCCATCGGGAGGTGCTCGAGCACGGCTGGGACGCAGGACGGCCACACGTTCACGCAGTCCTACGGCTCGCAGACGCTCGACGCGGCGCTGCTGCTGATCGGCCGCACGGGCTTCCTGCCGGGCGACGACCCGCGCGTGATCGGCACGATCGACGCCATCCAGCGCGAGCTGATGCAGGATGGCTTCGTGCTGCGGTACCCGACCGAGGAGGGCGACGACGGGCTCCCGCCCGGCGAGGGGGCGTTCCTGCCGTGCAGCTTCTGGCTCGTCGACGCGCTCGCCGGCGCCGGTCGCCGCGACGAGGCGCGCGCGCTGTACGACCGGCTGGCCGCGCTCGCCAACGACGTCGGCCTGTTCGCCGAGGAGTACGACCCGAAGCTGGACCGCCAGGTCGGCAACTTCCCGCAGGCGTTCACGCACGTCGCGCAGGTGACCAGCGCGGCGACGCTGTGACGGACGATCCCCTGCGCATGTACCTGGTGCTGCTGCGCGGGGCGGTCACCGAGCTGTCGCGCGCCGGCGTCCTCGCGGGCGCCGCGGCGGTCGCCTGCGTACGTGAGTTCGCCGGCGACGACGCGATGGAGGAGTGGCGGGAGCGGCCCGGCAAGGTGTGCCTGCGCGCGCGGACCGCGAGCCAGTGGCGCCAGGTGCGCGAGCTGCCGCACACCCTGGCCGGTGACGCAGCGGTCGCGCTCCCGCCGCGGCGGCGGTCGGAGCGCGGGCCGTTGCTCGAGCGCCTGCAGGCGATGAGCACCGAGCTCGAGCCGCCGCCGGAGACCGCCGCGCCGGGGGACGGCGTGACGTATCTGCTGAACCCGGCGCTCGCGATGAGCTCCGGGAAGACGATCGCGCAGATCGCCCACGCGGCGGTGATGGCCGCCGAGACGCTCGAGGACTGGGCGGCCGCCGGCTGTCCCGGTCAGGTGATCGTGCCGCCGCGAGACCGGTTCGCCGCCGCCTGCGCGCGCGACGACCTCGCGGCCAAGGTGGTCGACGCCGGGCTCACCGAAGTGCCGCCCGGCACGATCACGGTTCTGGCTCTCGCACCACCAGGACCGGCACGCTCGTGATGTGCATCAGCCGAGGCGGCGTCGCGCCGACGACCAGCGCGCGCAGCGGCCGCTCGCCGTATGAGCCGACCGCGATCAGCTGCGCGCCCTCGCCCTCGGCGAGCGCGGCCAGCGCCTCGTAGGGGCGCCCGTGCACGATCTCGGCACGGGCTCTCACGCCCGCCGCGCGGGCACGCGCGACGGCCTCCTCGAGGACGCGCTCGCCGCGCTCGTGCACCGCGTCGGCCGTGTCGGAGACCTCGCCGCCGCCCGGATTCACATGCGAGGCGAACGCCACCACCAGCTCGGCATCGAGCGCCCCGGCCAGGCGCAGCGCCTCCGCGAGGGCGGCCTGCGCGCCCTCGGTTCCGTCGTATCCGACAACGATGGGTGCTGACATCACTCGACCGTGGTCGGACCCTGGAGGGGCATGCCGATGACCTCGCGCTTACGGCGGAAGAACGCCTTGTGGTTGACCCGCCACCAGAGCATCAGCACGACGCCGAGCAGCAGGAACCCGAGCCCGATCACGAGCGGCGGCCCGAGCCCGAACCAGGAGTCGCCGGACTCGGAGTTCTCAGGCTTGGAGAGGTCGTAACAGGACTTGAAGAAGATCCCGGCCAGCATCAGGCCACCGAGCGTCGGCCCGACCCCGATCAGCAGGAACGACTTGACCGATTCGGTCAGCCGCTTGCGGTAGTAGATCGTGCACGCGAACCCGGTCATGCCGTAGTAGAAGGCGATCATCAGGCCGAGCGCGGCGATCGAGTCGAACAGGATGTTCTCGCTGATGATCGTCAGCCCGACGTACCAGAGGATCGACAGCACGCCCATCAGGATCGTCGACACGTCCGGCGTGAGGAAACGCGGGTGGATGTGCCCGAGCGACTCCGGCATCGCGCCGGCACGGGCCATCGACAGGCTCGTGCGCGCGGTCGGCAGGATCGTCGTCTGCGTCGACGCGGCGGCGGAGGTGAGCACCGCGATGATGAGGATCTTGTCCAGCGGCGAGCCGAAGACCTGCGTGCCGAGCACGCTCAGCACGTCGTCGGCGTTGTCGATCAGCGTCTGCGGCCCGTCGTACGCCTGCGCCGCATACGACACGACCACGTAGATCGCCAGCAGGATGACGGTGGCGAGCAACGCCGCCTTGCCGGGCCCTTCGGTGGCGTCTTTGGATTCCTCGTTGACGGTCACCGTGCTGTCCCAGCCCCAGTAGATGAACACCGCGATCAGCACACCGCTGATCATCGCGCTCGTCGACTCGATCTCGAACGGGTTCAGCCACGACAGGCTGGGATCGACGGCGTCGGGGCCGGCGTCGCCGGCCGCGACCTTGACCAGCGCGACCACGGAGAACACCACCAGCGTGATGATCTCGGCGCCGAGCAGGCCGACCTGGGTGCGCGCCGACAGCTCGATGCCGATCACGCAGATCGTGGTCATGATCGCGATCCACACCACGCCGACGAGCGTCACGGCGAACGTCGAGTCGGCGGCGCTCTGCCAGCCGACGAGCAGGAACGAGTACAGGCCCGCGATCTGGGCCAGGTTCGCCATCACGATCACGTCGGCGACGACGATCGCCCAGCCGCCGATCCAGCCGGTCGACGGGCCGAGGGCGCGCGTCGCCCACGAGAACGTCGTCCCGCAGTCCGGGTCGGCGCGGTTCATGTAGTAGTAGGCCGAGGCGATCAGCAGCATCGGCACGAAGGCGATCAGCATCACCGCCGGTGCCTGCAGCCCGACGCCCGCGACCGCTACGACAAAGCCGAGCGACGCCGCGAGCGAGTATCCGGGCGCGGTGGACGCGACCCCGATCACGCAGCTCGACACGAAGCCGAGCGCATCCTTCTTCAGACCCTTGTCGACGACTCCGGGACGTCCCGAGGCCGAGGACTCAACCTCGACGACCCCCATGGCGGGCTAGCGTATCCGCTGCGGTGACCGGGAGGAAAGCCTTGGCGCAATGACGGCGCTCGTGTTCGCCTACGGCTCGCTGGTCGGGCTCGAGCGGGCCGGGCCGTGCCGGCTCCGCGACCACGCGCGCGGCTGGGATGTCGCGATGGACAACCGCGACACGATCCCCGGCTACAAGTACTACGTCGACGCCGAGACCGGCGAGCGGCCCGCGATCCACGTGACGTTCCTGGCCATCCGGTTCGAGCCGGGCGCGGTGGTCAGCGGCGAGGTGTTCGCCGTCGACGACGGGACGCTCGCCGCGCTCGACCGGCGCGAGCGCAACTACGACCGCCGCGACGTCTCCGAGATGGCCGACCTCACCTCGCCGTCTCCGCGCGGACACGTGCCCCCGCGCGTCTGGGCCTACGTCGGCAGCGCGGCGGGCCGCGCGCGCTGCGCCGCCGGGCGCGCGGCCGGCACGGCGGTGGTCAGCGCCGAGTACCTCGCGAGCGTGCCCGCCGCGGAGCCGCCCGATCTGCCCGTACGCCGGCTACTCCGGCGTGACGTAGGCGCCTGACAGGCCGCCGTCGACCAGGAACGTCGAGGCGGTGACGTAGCTCGACTCGTCGGACGCCAGGAACAGCGCCGCGTTGGCGATCTCGCGCGCTTCCGCGAAGCGGCCCATCGGCAGGTGCACGAGCCGGCGCGCCGCCTTCGCGGGGTCCTTGGCGAACAGCTCCTGCAGCAGCGGCGTGTCGACCGGGCCGGGGCACAGCGCGTTGACGCGCACACCGCGGCGGCCGAACTCGACGCCGAGCTCGCGCGACAGCGCCAGCACGCCGCCCTTCGACGCCGTGTAGGAGATCTGCGAGGTCGCCGCGCCCATCACCGCGACGAACGACGCGGTGTTGATCACCGAGCCGCCGCCTCTCTCGAGCAGGTGCGGGATCCCGTACTTGCAGCACAGGAAGACCGACTTGAGGTTCACGTCCTGCACGCGCTGCCACGCCTCCAGCGACGTGTCGAGCACCGAGGCGTCGTCGTTGGGGGAGATGCCCGCGTTGTTGAACAGCACGTCGAGCCGCCCGCACGCCTCGCGTGCGCGCGCGTACATGTCGCGGACGGAATCCTCGTCCGCGACATCGCACGCCAGCGCGACGTCGACGCCGGCGAAGTCGTCACGCAGGTCGACGCCGACGACGGTCGCTCCCTCGGACCGGAACAGGCCCGCCGTCTCGGCGCCGATGCCGCCGGCGGCACCGGTGATCACGCACACCTTGCCCTCGAGCCGGTTCATGAGGTGGCGTAGTACACCGTCTTGACCTCGGTGTAGTGGTCGAGCGCGTGCGGCCCGAGCTCGCGCCCGTAGCCGGACTGCTTGAAGCCGCCGAACGGCGTCGAGACCCGCACCGAGTTGTTGGAGTTGATCGACAGCACGCCGGTCTCGACCGCGCGGGCGACGCGCAGCGCCTTCGCGCCGTCGCGCGTCCAGATCGAGCCGGACAGCCCGTAGATCGTGTCGTTGGCGAGCGCGATCGCCTCGGCCTCGTCGCGGAACGGCACCACGACCGCCACCGGGCCGAAGATCTCCTCGCGCACCGCGCGGTCGTCGGGCGCGACCGGGCACAGCACGGTCGGCGGGAACCAGAACCCGGGGCCGTCGGGCGCCGACCCCTGGATCGCCACCGGCGCGTCGGCCGGCACGAACGAGGCGACGGTCGCGCGCTGGTCGGCGGAGATCAGCGGGCCCATCTGCGTCCGCTCGTCGAGCGGGTCGCCGACGACGATCGCCTCGACCGCGTCGGTGAGCGCCTCCATGAACGTGTCGAGCACCGAGCGCTCGACGAGGATGCGCGAGCGCGCGCAGCAGTCCTGGCCGGCGTTCCCGAACACGGCGCCGGGCGCGGCCGCGGCGGCGGCCTCGATGTCGGCGTCGGCGAACACGATGTTGGCGGACTTGCCGCCGAGCTCGAGCGTGACGCGCTTGATCGTCGCCGCCGCGGTCGCAGCGATCCGCGCGCCGACCGCGGTCGACCCCGTGAAGCCGACCTTGGCGACGTCGGGGTGCTCGACGAGCCGGGCGCCGGCGGTCGACCCGGGGCCGGCGACCACGTTCACGACGCCCTCGGGGATGCCGACGTCGAGCGCGATCTTCTCGAGCTCGAGCGCGGTCAGCGGTGTCAGCTCCGCCGGCTTGTGCACGACCGTGTTGCCCGCGGCCAACGCCGGTGCGAGCTTCCACGACGCGATGTTCAGCGGGAAGTTCCACGGCGTGATCAGGGCGACGACGCCGAGCGGCTCGCGGAACGTCATCGCCACGCCGCCGGAGACCGGGATCGTGGCCCCGAGGTTGCGCTCCGGCGCCGCCGCGTAGTAGCGGAACACGTCGGCGACCATGCCCATCTCGCCGCGCGCGTCGCCGATCGGCTTGCCCGCGTTGCGCGCCTCGAGCACCGCCAGCTCCTCCTGCTTGGCGGTCAGCGCGTCGGCGAGCCGGTGCAGCAGCCGCGCGCGGTCGGCCGGCGCGACCGCGCGCCATGCCGGGTATGCGGCCTTGGCGCGAGCGACCGCCGCGTCGGCGTCCTCGACGCCGGCGCGGGGCAACTCGGCCAGGACCTCCTCGGTCGCCGGCTCGAGGACGGTGAGGGTCAACTCAGCCGGAGCCGGCTCCGGACCCGCCGGCTCGTCCTCGACGATGCCCATCGCGTCGTCGAACGCGATGTTGCGCACCGGCCCGGTGAACGTGTGGCGCGCGCTCACGAGCCACCAGACGCCGACGATCAGCAAGACGCCGCCCACCGTGATCGGCGCGTAGTTGACGTACTTCCAGTCGAACTCGTCGCGCCACGGCACGCCCGCCGGGTTGAACGGCAGGATGAAGATGACGACGCAGATGGCGACCCAGATGATCGCCGCCGGGTTGACCCACTTGTACTTGCGCCCGAGCGTCCACGGGCCGGGCTCGAACGCGTCGCCCATGCGCCAGCGCAGGAACGTCGGCATCACGTACGCGATGTACAGGCCGATGACGGTGATCGAGACGACCGCGAAGAACGCGTACGGGAACGCGTTCTCGTCGCCCTTGAGCGCAGGCAGCGTGATGATCAGCGCGGCCGCGCACGAGCCGAGCACGGCATAGGCGGGCACCTGATGGTGGTTGAGCCGTGTCCACACCCGGTGGCCGGGGACCGCGCGATCGCGCGAGAACGCGTACATCATGCGCGAGCAGCTGGTCACACACGCCATGCCGCAGAACAACTGCCCGATCGTCGCGATCAGCACCACGGCCTTGTTCGCCGCGGGGGTGAGCGAGCTGCTGAACACGGCGAGCGAGGAGCCGAGCCCCGCGTTGACGGCGTCGACGTCCGTCGCGGCGAACGTGATCGCCAGCAGCACGATCCAACCGCCGACGCCGGACCAGAACACGGCCCTCCAGACGCCCCGGGCTGCACCGAGAGCGGCACCGCGCGTCTCCTCGGAAAGGTGAGCCGAGGCGTCGTAGCCGGTCTGCGTGTACATCGTCAGCAGGAAGCCGAGCGGCAGGACGTAGAACCAGAACATCGACTGGCTGAAGCCCGAGTTGTTGATCGTGTCCGTGAAGACGAAGTCGACGCTCTGGTGCTTGTCGGGCACGAAGATGAGGATCGCGACGATGACCGCGACGCCGAACACGTGCCAGCCGACCGAGATGTTGTTGAACAGCGCGACCAGCGGCGACGAGAAGATGTTGATCAGCGCGTGGGCGGTGAGGATGAGCACGAACAGGACGAACGTCTCGCCGAGGATCCCGTTCGTTCCGTCGGAGAAGTCGAGGAGGAAGTTGACCCCGTACAGGTTCAGCGTCGCGTTCAGGAACGTCGCCGCGGCGTAGTCGACCGACGCGACGACGCCGACCAGCCCGACGAGGTTGAACCAGCCGGTGAACCAGCCCCAGCGCGGGCCGCCGAGCGAGGACGCCCAGCAGTAGATGCCGCCCGCGGTCGGGAACTTCGACGCGAGCTCGGACATCGAGAACGCGACGAGCAGGATCAGGCCGCAGATGATCGGCCAGCCCCACGAGATCGCGATCGGCCCGCCGTTGTTCCACGCCTGCCCGTACGTCGTGAAGCAGCCGGCGAGGACCGAGATGATCGTGAACGAGATCGCGAAGTTGGAGAACGAGCTCCACCCCCGCTTGAGATCCTGCTTGTAGCCGAGCTCGGCGAGACGTTTCTCGTCGTCGTCGTGGAGCACCGATGCGCTCATCCCAACACCCACCCCTTGGAAAAGGTCTGAATCCCCAACCTTCAGGCGGCGGGAGCGTACGCGCACGCCCGGACGGAAGTCAAGCTCACAGCCGCTCGAAGCCCCGGAAGCGCTCCCAGTCGGTCACCGCACTGTTGTAGGCAGCCAGTTCGATCGCGGCGTAGTTGAGGTAGTGGTCCACGACCTCCGCGCCAAACGCCTCACGGACGACCTCGCTGTTCCCGAACAGGTCGCGCGCCTCGCCCAGCGTCTCGGGCACGCGCGGCTTGTCGGACGCGTACGCGTTGCCCTCGTACGGCGGCTCGAGGGCCAGCTGCCGGTCCAGGCCGTGCAGGCCGGCGGCGATCAGCGCACTGAGCGCGAGGTACGGGTTGACGTCCGCGCCAGGCAGCCGCAGCTCGAGCCGCTTCGACGCCGGGCTGTGCCCGACCACCCGCAGCGCGCACGTGCGGTTGTCGTGGCCCCAGGCGACCGCTGTCGGGGCGAACGACCCCTCGACGAACCGCTTGTACGAGTTCACGTTCGGCGCGAAGAACAGCGTCAGGTCGCGCAGGCATTCGAGCTGTCCCGCGAGGAACGCGTCGTCCCACACCGGGTTGTCGTCGCTGTCGCGGATCGATAGGTGGATGTGGCACGAGTTGCCCTCGCGCTCGTCGAACTTGGCCATGTAGGTGATCGCGCACTTCTCCTGCCACGCGATCTCCTTCGCGCCCGTCTTGTAGATCGAGTGGTTGTCCGCGGTCTCGAGCACCGGCCCGTAGAGGAAGTTGATCTCGTGCTGGCCGAAGTTGCACTCGCCCTTGGCGTTCTCGACCTTCATGCCGGCCGCCGCCATCGAGTTGCGGATCCGGCGCACGAGCGGCTCGACGCGGGCCGTCCCGATCATCGAGTAGTCGACGTTGTAGTAGTTGGCGGGCTCGAGGTGCCGGTAGGCCTTGTTCCAGGCCTCCTCGTAGGTGTTGTGGAACACCATGAACTCGAGCTCGGTGCCGGCGTAGGCCTTCAGCCCGCGCTCGGCCAGGCGGTCCATCTGGCGCCGCAGGATCTGTCGCGGCGATGCGACGACGGGGCGCCCGTCGCTCCACGCGAGGTCGGCGAGCACGAGCGCGGTGCCCGGGTGCCACGGCACCTCGCGCAGCGTGTCCATGTCCGGCTTCATGTCGAAGTCGCCGTAGCCGAGCTCCCACGACGACATGGCGTAGCCGCTGACCGTGTTCATGTCGACGTCGACGGCCAGCAGGTAGTTGCATCCCTCCGCGCCGTGGTCGACGACCGAGTCCAGGAAGAACTCGGCGGTCAGGCGCTTGCCCTGCAGTCGGCCCTGCATGTCTGTGAAGCCGAGCAGCACGGTGTCGATGGTGCCGTCCTTCACCTGCTTCTTGAGGTCGTCCAGCTGCATGGCCGGGGAACGTATCCGCCCGTCAGGGCGACCGCCAAGTCAGCCCTTCCGCGCCGCTTCGACGAGCGCGGCGATCACGCGTGATTCAGGGTCCGCCTCCGGATGCCACTGGACGCCGAGCGCGAACCGCAGCTCAGGGTCCTCAATGGCCTCCGGCAGCTCGTCTTCATCCGCCCAGGCGGTGATGCGAAGGCCGTCCCCGACGCGGGCGATGCCCTGGTGGTGGTGCGACAGCGTGCTGTGGGTCAGCTCGCCGGCCGCGCGCGCGGCAAGCGACGCCTCCTCGAGGCGCACCGAGTGGTCGTTGCCGTCGAACGTCCCGACGCTGCGCCGGTGCAGGTGCACGGGCAGGTCCTGGACGAGCGTCCCGCCGCGGGCGACATTCATCAGCTGCATCCCGCGGCAGATCCCGAGCAGCGGGATGTCGCGGTCCATCGCGCGCCGCGCGAGCGCGATCTCGAAGACGTCGCGCTCGGTCCGCGGGTCGTCGGTGCCGTCGACGCGCTCGGCGCCGTAGGTGGCCGGGTCGATGTCGCGGCCGCCGGCGAGTATCAGCCCGTTGACGATGTCGAGCAGCTGGTCGGGGTCGACGTCGCGGTCGGGCGGGAGCATCACGGCCGCGCCGCCGGCCCGCTGCACGGAGTCGATGTACGTGTGGTGCAGGACGAACGCATCGGCGTCCCAGGCCCCGAAGCGCGACCGCTCGACGGCGGCGCAGATGCCGATCAAAGGTCTCTTGGGCAAACCTTTTGGTAAGCCTACGGCATCAGGCCGGCGAGGACCTGCTCCGTCCCCTTGAGATGCTCGCGCACGACGCGGGCGGCCGCCCAGCCGTCGCGCCGCTCGAGCGCTGCCACGAGGGCCGCGTGCTGTTCGTTCGACCGAGCCAGGACCGGCAGCGGATGCGCGATGTGGGCGATCAGCTCGCTCATCTTGCCCTGGACCTCGGTCATCGCTGCCACCAACCGCGCCGACCCCGACGCCTCGGCGATGCCGAGATGGAAGAACACGTCCGACCGGCGATAGGCCGAGAAGTCGGTCTCGCCGCGCATCGCGTCGACCTGGGCGCGTAGCGGTTCGAGGTCCTCGAGCCGGGCGCGCTCGGCCGCGAGCACCGCGGCCCCCACCTCGACGGCGATGCGGTAGTCGAGAAGCTCGCGCCAGTGACCATCGCTGAGCTCGACGCGGCTGCTCTCCGCGAGTGGCGGCGCGCTGGAGACGAACGTCCCACCACCGCGGCCGCGCTGCGCGGTCAGGTGTCCGCTCTCGGTCAGCGACATCAGCGCCTGGCGAAGCGTCGAGCGGGCGATGCCGAGCTGGTCGGCGAGCTCGCGCTCAGGCGGCAGCCGGTCGCCCGGGCCGAGGAGCCCAAGCCGGATGGCGGTGCCGAGGCGCTCGACTGTTTCCTCGAGCGTCGTCGCGGTCTGAACCGGCTCGAAAACCGCCGCTACCGCAGGAGAGGGGACCTGCATGCCTTGTAACATGCTGTCACATGTCCACCGCGGACACCAAGGCGCTGATCGAGGAGGGCATCGCGCATTTCCAGAAGGAGGTGCCCGCGCTCCAGAAGCTCAAGCTCGTCATGGAGCTCGAGCTGCGCGGCCGCGGCGACATCCAGCTCTTCCGCGTCGAGGTCCCCGGGCCGAAGATCACCAAGGACATCGCATCCGACGCGAAGGTCCGCCTCTCGGTGCCGCGCTCGCACTTCAACGAGCTCGCCCGCGAGGGGTCGATCCGGCACTGGCGCGAGGCGTTCGAGTCGGGCACCGTCAAGGCGACGGGGCCGCCCGAGATCCTGCGGCTGATCGGCAGCGTCGTCGAGAAGCAGGAAGAGCGGACGCGAAGCCGGAAGCTCCGCGCCCGCTGATACCCGTATGCGGTTTACTCACCCTCGCAAGCTCGGGTGAGCGCCTTGATTACTACTTGTAGCGGAAAGGATCGACGTAGACGTCGTCGATCTGCCAGCTGCCGAGCAGCGGGGTGAACTGGAACGCCACCGGCGTCCGGTCGCCCGGGAGCAGCGGCAGCAGGTTGGCGACGATCAGCATCTTGGGTGAAGCCTTCCACTGACCGTTGCCGAGCAGGACGCCGACCGGCACCGGCACAACCAGGCCGAGCGACGTCTTGACGTACACCGACACCGCGAGCGTCGAGAGCAGGCCGCTGTTCTTCTTGGCGAAGAACCGCAGCGTCGGCTCCGCGAGGCCCACGCAGGCCGGCGGGGTGATCACACTGCTACCCGCCGGCAGCACGAGCGACTTGCCGTGCCCCGAGCCGCCGACCTTCCACGGCTCGTTGCCCGACACGACCTTCGCGCCGCCGATCAGCGTGTAGTCCGCGAGCGAGCCCTCGAAGGAGCCGCCCTGGACCAGCTTGTACTGCGAGCCGTCCCCGAACTGCGCGAACGGCTGGGACAGCGACTCGTCGCCGCAGTCCTTCGCCGACGCAGTCAGGATGCCCGCGTTTGCGGGCGCGGCGATGGCGCCTGTCATCGCCATCGCCGAGATCGCCGCGACCACGGCGCGACGCATGAGTCCGTTCATCGAGAAGGTGCCCTCCATTGGCTTGCCTACTCCTAAAGTCGGCGCGTCGCGGAGCCGACACGATCAAACAGGCGTTGAGTTTCCCCGCCTCCGATCGGATGTCCGGAACCGCACAAGCATTTGACGCCGCCACGGAGCGGCGCATCGAGGAGTCCCAGGAACGCCGCCAGCGCCCGCTGCAGCGGCGCGAGATCCTGTTGGCGCTGCCGTTCGTGGTCGGGTTCCTGGCCGCCGCGCTCGCGCTGGCCGTGTTTGCCGCGCCCGCGCGCGAGTTCTCGCTCCCGGTCGTCGTGGCCTTCGTCGCGGCGTTCGCCGTCGCCGACGGGATCCAGTTCTCGAGCGGAGCCGGCTACGCGGTGCCGACGCAGCTCGTGTTCGTCCCGATGCTGTTGCTCGTCCCGACGCCGCTGGCTCCGCTGCTGATCGCCGCGGCGATGGTGCTGGCATCGCTGACCGACACGCTGCGCGGCGGCGACGCTCCCGGCCGCGCGTTCTTGGCGCTCGCCGACGCCTGGTTCTCGCTGGCGCCCGCCGTCGTGCTGGTGGCGCTCGACGCCCAGCTGCCCGAGCTGAGCCACTGGCCCGCGTACGTGGCCGCGCTCGCCGCGCAGGTCGCGCTCAACGCCGCGGTGTTCGCCGCGCGGGCGAGCGTCGGCGAGATCGACTCGCCGGTCTTGGACCTCCTGCGCGAGGCGCGGTTCGCCCTGCGCGTCGACGTCCTTCTGGCGCCGATCGGCCTGGTGGCCGCCGTCGCGGCGGCCGACGAGCCGATCGCGGCGCTGCTCGTGCTCGCGCTGATCCCGCTGCTGCGCGGCTTCGAGCGCGAGCGCGAGGCCCGCATCGCGCACAGCCTCGAGCTCGGGCGCGCCTACCGCGGCACCGCGCTGCTGCTGCGCGACCTGCTCGAGGAGGACGACGAGTACACCGGCCACCACACCGAGGACGTCGTCGAGCTCACGGCGGCCGTGGCGCAGGAGATGGGCGTCGACGAGGACACGCAGCGCGAGGCCGAGATGGGCGCGCTGCTGCACGACATCGGCAAGATCGCCGTGCCCGACGAGATCATCAACAAGCCGGGCCCGCTGGACGACGCGGAGTGGGCGATCATGAAGACCCACACCGTCGAGGGCGAGCGGATGCTGCAACAGGTCGGCGGCCTGCTCTCCAGCGTCGGCATCGTCGTCCGCGCCTCGCACGAGCGCTGGGACGGCGGCGGTTACCCGGACGGGCTGGTCGGCGAGGCGATCCCGGTCGCGGCCCGCATCATCTCCGCCTGTGACGCCTTCAACGCGATGACGACCGACCGCTCGTACCGCAAGGCGCTCTCGCTCGAGGTCGCGATCGCCGAGCTGCACGCCAACGCCGGCACGCAGTTCGCCCCGGACGTCGTCGACGCGCTCGTCACGGTGGTCTCGCGCAACGCGCCGGACTGGCAGCTCAGCATCGCCGAGCCGCAGTCCTCACGTGTCGAAGCCAAGCCCCAGCCGGTCAAGCAGGCGTAGCCAGGAGCCGCGCCGGCCGCCGCGCTCGTCGGCGCGGGCGAGCGCGATCCGCGTCGCCTGGATCACCGCCCAGCGCAGCGGCTCGGGCGGGAACGGCAGCGGCCGCTTGCGCACGAGCTTGAGCCGCGTGCGCTCGGTGTCGGCACCGTCGAGCAGGTCGAGCGCCGTGCGGGCGCCGAAGCGCGTCGCCCCCACGCCGAGACCGGTGTACCCGACCGCGTAGACGGCGCTGCCGCCGAGCGCGCGGCCGAACGCGACGCAGAACCGGCTGCAGGTGTCGATGGGGCCGCCCCAGGCATGGGTGATGCCGATGCCCTCCAGCGCCGGGAACGTCGCCAGCAGGTGGTCGTGGAGCAGCGCGAAGCTCGCCGCCCGCCGTTCGAGCTGCGGGCCGACGCGGTTGCCGAAGTGGTAGATCGCGTCGTAGCCACCGAACAGGATGCGGCCGTCCGGCGTCAGCCGGTAGTAGTGGAACTGGTTGCCGCGGTCGGCGATCCCCTGACGGTGCGCCCAGCCCACCGCGCGGCGCTGCTCCGCGCTCAGCGGCTCGGTCACCAGCACGTAGTCGTAGACCGGCGCCACGAGCCGGCGGATGGAGCGCGCGAGCGGCTTGTAGGCGCCGGTGGCGAGCAGGATCCGCGGCGCCCGGACGATCCCGCCAGGCGTCGTCAGCTGCGCCTCCGTGGCGCTCACGACCGGCGTGCGCTCGTAGATGCGGACCCCAAGCCGCGCAGCGGCGCCGCGCAGGCCGAGGGCGAGCGCTCCCGGGTCGATGAGGCCGACGCCCGTGCGCTGCAGCACGCCGCCGAGGTAGGTCGGCGAAGCCACCTCGGCACGGATCGCCTCGCGGTCGAGCACCGCCGCGTCGTGGCCGTAGCGCCGCAGCAGCGAAGCCTCCTCGTCGAGGCCGGCGAGCTCGTGCGGCCTCGTGGCGACCGACAGCAGGCCGTTCTCCTCCCACGCGGCGTCGATGCCGAACGCGCCCAGGTCGGCCTTCATCTCGGCGAGGTTGGCGCGCCCGAGCTCCTCCAGCGCGTCGAGCTCGCGCGGGAAGTGGCCGGCGCCGTTCGGCAGGCCGTGCGTGAGCGAGGAGTCCACGAAGCCGCCGTTGCGGCCGCTGGCGCCCCAGCCGGCCGTCTCGGCCTCGAGGAGCACGATCTCGCGGTCCGGGCGCTCGCGCTTGGCCAGCACGGCCGCCCACAGGCCGGTGAAGCCGCCGCCGACGATCGCCAGGTCGGCCTCGGCGTCGCCGTCCAGCGGCGGAGCCTCCTCCGGCCGCGGGCGGTCGAGCCAGAACGGCAGGGGAGCGTCTCGCATCGGCCGTGCAGCGTACGCTGCCCGGGCCGTGTCCGATTTCGAGACCGCGACGCTCGTCTTCGGCGGGCTACTGATCGTCGGCGCGCTGGGCTCCGGGCTGGCGCACCGCAGCTTCCTGTCGATGACCGCCGTGTTCGTCGTCGCGGGCTTCCTGCTCGGGGACGGCGGCTTCGGCGTGCTCGAGTTCCACGCCGAGTCCGCGTTCGTCGAGGACCTCGCGACCGTCGCGCTGATCGTGATCCTGTTCCGCGACGGGCTCGAGGTCGAGTACGAGATGCTGCAGACGGCGTGGCGGCTGCCGGTGCGCAAGCTCGCGCTCGGGATGCCGATCACCGGCGCGCTCATCGCCGTCGCGACGCACACGCTCACCGACCTGTCGTGGACGGAGTCGTTCCTGCTCGGAGCGCTGCTGTCGCCGACCGACCCGGTGCTCTCCTCCAGCGTCGTCACCAACCCGCGCGTCCCGCGGATCATCCGGCACTCGCTGAACCTGGAGTCAGGGATGAACGACGGGCTCGCGCTGCCCGCCGTGCTCGCGTTCAGTGCCGCGCTGGTGTCCCGCCAGAGCAGCGACTTCGTCTGGTACAAGTTCGTGTTCCAGGACGTCGGCCTCGGGCTCGTCTTCGGCGTCGTACTCGGGTTCGCGGCGGCGTGGGCCATGCCCCGCGGCCGTGGCGCGCTGGGGGGCATCCCCGACCACCACAAGGCCCTCTACGTCCTCGGCGTCGCGTTCGCGACCTACGGCATCACGGTCGCCGAGCCGAGCGGCAACGGGTTCATCGCCGTGTTCGTATGCGCGATCACGCTCGGCATCCGGCGGTCGGACCTGGCCCATACGTTCGGGCAGCGGGCGCAGGACATCGTCGAGGTGGTCAAGCTCGGGATCTTCGTCGTGTTCGGCTCGCTGCTGACGTTCCACGGGCTGTTCGGCGACGGCTGGGCGGCCGTCGGCATCGTGGCCTTCACCCTGCTGCTGGCGCGGCCGATCGCGATCTGGGTCTCACTGATCGGCGAGCGCGTCGACACGCCGACGAAGGCGTTCATGGCCTGGTTCGGCCCCAAGGGCGTGGCGACGATGACGTTCTCGCTGCTCGTGCTCAGCCTCGGCATCCAGGACGGCGAGCGGATCTTCAACCTCGCGGCGCTGACCGTGTTCTGCTCGATCCTCGTCCACGGGCTCACCGACACGCCCGGGTCGGAGTGGATCGCGCGGCGGGCTACTCGCCCCGATGAGCCGTCGACGCCCGCTTCCGGACCTTGACGGCGAACCGCGAGGGCTGCTCGCGCACGGTCGGGTTGTCGATGCTGCCGAGGCGGTCGATCAGCTTGATCCACTGCTCGGGCTTGAGCACGGCGTTGATCTGGCGCGCGGCCTCGCGGTTCTGACCGTAGAGCGGGCGCCAGCCGACGTGGATGTGATCGTCGTGGTCGCTCAGCGCGAGCGTGTTGTCGGCGCCCTGGAAGGTCATCAGGGAGATGATCTGGTGCGGCTTCATCGTGCCCTGGAGCTTGAGCAGCGCCTGGATCGTCACGTCGGTGATCGAGTCCGGGCCCTGGGTGGCGGGGCGGATGAGGATCCCGTTGATCGCGCCGATGTCCATCGCGGTGCCGGTCGAGTGCTCGGAGACGTTGCCGGAGGTCGTCAGGTAGCTGTGGCCGCACTTGAGGGCGGTGATCGTCGGCTTCAGGCCGGAGGTGGCGAGGTAGAGCATCGTCGCCAGCACGCGCCGGTCGATCTGGCCGGAGCGGATGTCGGCGATACCGCAGCCGTAGATCTGGATCCGCGGGTCGTGCAGGACGCGCTGGATCAGCTGCTCCTTGCTGAGCAGCAGGAGCTGGCCGACCGACGGGTTCTCGGCGTCCTCGCCGAAGAAGGGGTTCTTGCCCTTGGCGCGGTAGATCGCCGTCGACTCGAGCAGCTTCCAGCCGTCGAGGATCGGCTTCGGGTCGATCCGCGGGGCGCCGGCGCCGGCGGGGCGGATCTCGAAGGTCAGGTGCGGCGCCTCGGTCTCCGTGCGCTTGCCGAGGTGGCCGAGGATCGTGCCGCCGATGACGCGGGCGCCCTTCTTCAGCGGCTTCTGGACGAAGTCGCGGGGCTTGAAGCCGAGCGGGGCGGCCTGCGTGAGCTCGTCGTCGACGACCGGATCGGCGAGCTGCACGGCGCCGCCGGCGGCGCGCGCGGCGGGCCGCTCCGGGTGGGCGAACAGGCGCTCCTTGGTCGTGGCGACGGCGGGCTGCCGGGGTGGCGGCGGGGGTGTCGGCGGTGGTCTGGGCCGCGGGCTTGCGGGCGCCGGGCTTCTCGGACTCGCTCTCGTGGCCGCGGGTGCCCTTGCGGCGGGTGCGGTCCTTCGGCGCCGGGTAGGTCTTGGCGACGTCGCCGAGGTGGCCGTAGGTGTACGTGTTGCCGTAGACGTCCTGCAGCACCACGAAGTGGCCGAGCCGCTTGCTGTGGCCGACCTTGACGACCTTGCCGTCGTTGGCCGAGATGATCGGCGCGCCGGCCTTGGAGAAGATCTCGATGCCGCGCCGGGCCTCGTCGGACTCGACGACCATGGCCGCGTTGCCGGTCTTGACCTTGTGGCCCTTCTTGTCCAGCTGCCCCGCGTAGGTGGCCTTGGCGTGGACCGGGAAGCGGCCCTGCGTGAGGCCGGTGAGGGAGCCGACGAGGTCGCTCGGGAGGCCGCCGATCACCTGCGCCCGCATCAGCACGGAATCGACGTACCAATCGGCGTGGTTGTAGGCGAAGACGGCGCGGCGGATGTCCTGGTCGCCGCCGGCGGCGCGCAGGTAGCGCGCGGCCGCGAAGATGGCGTCGACCGGGTTGAAGGGGTCCTTGACGCCGTCGCCGTTGGCGTCGACGCCGTACATGTCCCAGGTGGCGGGCATGAACTGCATCCAGCCCACGGCGCCGGCGGAGGAGATGTTCAGGTTGCGCCCGTAGTCGGTCTCGATCTCGTTGATCGCGGCCAGGATCTCCCAGCGGATCCCGTACTGCATGCCGGCGGCCTGGTAGATCGGGAGCAGGAAGGGCGGGATCCGGAACTTGTCGATGAAGAAGTTCGGCACTCCGACCCGAGCCGCGCCGACGGTGGCCAGCGAGAAGTTCGGGTTGGTCGGCGCCGGCGACCCGTCGGAGTGGGTCAGGACCGGAGCGTGGACGACCGGGGTCGGATTGTGCGCTTCCTCACGAGCGGCCTCGCACTCTCTAGCTGAAGTTGAGAGTGAGCCTGAGACGACGCGATCGCCGCACTTGACGATCTTGCCGGTGCCCGAGTTCGAGTTGCCCTTGCGACGCTTCTTCTTCGCGTCCGGGGTCGCGGTCGCCGTCGGAGTGGCCGTCGCGGTCGGATCGGCGGTCGCCGTGGCGAGTGGCAGTGGCCGTGGGCGTGGCGATCGTCGTGCTCGTGGGCGTGGGGGTCGCCGTGTCGGCCGGCGTGGCCGTGGGCGTCTGGGTGGCCGTCTGCGTGGGATCGGCCGAGGCCGTGGGCGCGGGCGACGTGATCGGCGCCGGCGTCTGGTCAGCTGCGACCGTGGGCTCGGGCGTCGGCGCCTGCGCGGGCGCGGCCACCCCGAGGATGGCCGCGAACATGGCGGCCACAGCCACGCCGACGGCGAGGATGCGGCGCGCGCTCACGCGCGGGAAGATGAAGGGGAGACGCGTCACAAGCAGAGGAGCAGGGGTGCCCGACCCTCAAATCGTCGGCACCGGAGGGGTCCGTCTTGAGCTTGGGGCCTGGGGTCGCGGCCCCACTTGTCATATCTAACCGTCGACTTGAGCGTTAGATCAGCCGAAATCCGCCGGGCCTGCCAGGATCCCGGTCGCTGATGCCGCGTCTGCGCGACCGCGAGTCACGACCGTTCGGTGATCGGGCCGGCCCGATCATCGAGGAGGCCGCCGAGCGCTCGCGGGTCTCGATGCGGACCCGTCTCGACCGGCTCCGGCTCGCCTGGCGGTCCATCCTCCAGGCCGGCGTCGCCGCCGGGCTCGCGTGGGTGGTCGCCACCGACGTGTTCGGGCACAAGCAGCCGTTCTTCGCGCCGGTGGCGGCGATCATCACGCTCGGGCTGACGATCTCCCAGCGCGGCCGCCGCGCCGTCGAGCTGGCGATCGGCGTAGCGGTCGGGATCGCGGTCGGCGACCTGCTGGTGCTCGGGATCGGCGTCGGGGCCGCGCAGCTCGCGCTCGTGGTGATGCTGGCGATCGCGATCGCCATCTTCCTCGGCAGCGGCCAGATGATGGCCAACCAGGCGGCCGTGTCGGCGGCGCTGGTGGCGACGATCCAGCCGCCGACCCAGGGCGTCACGTTCGCCCGCTTCCTCGACGCGCTGGCCGGCGGCACGATCGCGCTGCTCGTCAACGCGCTCGTCCTGCCGGCCGATCCCGTCGCGACGATCCGCGCCGCCGCCCGGCCGGTGCTCGACGAGCTGGCCGCGACCCTCGAGGACATCGCCGCCGCGATCGTCGCCCGCGAGCGCAAGCTCGCCGACGCCGCGCTCGTGCGCGCGCGCGAGATCGACGAGCTGACCGAGCATCTCGCCGACGCCGTGATCACCGGCCGCGAGACCACCCTGTACGCGCCGCCACGACGGCGCTTCCGCGGCCGCGTGGAGGACTACGCGCAGGCGGCGGTCCGGATCGACCTGGCGGTCCGCAACGTCCGCGTGCTCGCGCGCGGGACGATCCGGGCGATCCGGCTCGACGAGAACGTCCCGCCGCCGGTCGCCGAATCGGTCCGCGACCTCGCCGCCGCCGTGCGGGCGTTCGCCGCCGCGCTGGAGGATCCCGAGCGCGTCGAGGAGGTCCGCGAGCCCGCTCTGCGCGCCGCCGCGACCGCGACCCAGGTGCTCGAGACGACCGGCAACCTGTCGGTCAGCGTGATCGTCGGGCAGGTGCGCTCGACGGCGACCGACCTGCTCGCCGGCACCGGCATGGGGTCCGACGAGGCGGCCGAGGAGGTCACCCGCGTCGCCCACGAGGCGGCGGAGGTCTAGTGTCCGGACACCAGCTCACAGCTGGCAGACCGGGCACCAGAACGTCGTCCGGCCGCCGATCGTCGCCCGCTCGAGCTCGGCGCCGTCGCGCGGGCAGCGCCCACCGCGCACGCGGTGGGCGATCAGGCGGCCGGTGTGCGCGCCGCCCTTGCGGATCGCGTCGCGCATCGACCGCCGGATCGCCCGCCGCAGCGCGTCGAGGTCGGCCTCCGAGAGGTCGTTGGCCGGCCGCCGCGGGCTCATGCGCGCCTGCCACAGGATCTCGTCGGCGAGCAGGTTGCCGACGCCCGAGATCACGCCCTGGTCGAGCAGCCGCGCCTTGACCGGCGCGGCGCTGCGGCCGAAGCGGGCGCGGAACGTGTCGCGGTCGACCTCCGCCGCGTCGGGCCCGACGTGGCTGAAGTCGGGGTTGAGGATCGCGCGGCCGAGGCGACGGCGATCCCTGAGCGCGAAGCGGGTCCCGTCGTCGAACTCGACCGTGAAGCGGTCCCACAGCGGCTTCTCGTCCGGCGCCTCCAGGGCGATCGAGCCGGCCATCCCGAGATGGAGGCCGAGCGCCGGCCCGTCCTCGGTCTCCATCCAGAGGAACTTCCCGCGCCGGTGCGCGCTCACGAACTCGTGGCCGGCCAGGGCCGCCGCGATCTCGCCCGGCTGGTGCGGGCGGCACACGTACGTGTCGGTGTCGTCGACCGCGGCGACACGGCGACCGAGCACCGACTCGAGCGTCTGGCGCGCCCGCTCGGCTTCGGGGAGCTCCGGCATGCGCGGCAGCCTACGGGCCGGGGCGCGCGGAGGGCTCCGGAAGACGTCAACTGCGGCTGGGTAGGGGAGCGAGAGGGCCGGCCGCGCGGCGAGGATGTCGAGTTGGTAACGCATAGCGTTACCAACTGCACAGTCGACGCCGCGTGTGCAGTTTGTCGGCGTATACCCGACAAAGCGCACAACGGACGACCGGACCGGCCGGCCGCTCAGCCGCCACCAGCCGCCGTTGACGTTCGCCGCGCCGCCGAGACCTCAGGCGGCGGCGATCGCCTGGTCGACCGCGTCGGGCGCGAGCACGGCCTCGATCACCATCACGGCGGCGCCGATCACGCCGGCGCGGTCGTCGAGGGTGGAGCGGGCGATGCGGATGCTGCGGGTGGCGAGGGCGGTGCTGCGGCGGTAGACGACTTCGCGGACGCCGGCGAGGAGGTGTTCGTCGGCGTGGGCGATGTCGCCGCCGATGACGATGACGCCGGGGTTGAAGAAGTTGACGGCGGAGGCGAGGACGCCGCCGAGTTCGCGGCCGGCTTGGCGGACGAGGCGCATGGCTTCGGGGCGGCCGTCGCGGACGTGGCGGACGACGTCGCGGCTGTTGTGGGCTTCGACGCCGAGGCTGGTGAGGGCTGGTGGCCATGGCGCCGCCGCCGGCGATGGCTTCTAGGCAGCCGAGGTTGCCGCAGCGGCAGATGACGTCGTCGTGGTCGGGGACGTGGATGTGGCCGATGTCGCCGGCGGCGCCTTGGGCGCCGCGGTGGATGCGGCCGTCGGTGATGATGCCGCAGCCGATGCCGGTGCCGACTTTGACGAACAGCAGGTGCTCGGTGTCGCGCCAGCGTGACCAGTACTCGCCCAGGGCCATGATGTTGACGTCGTTGTCGACCAGGACCGGCGCCTCGATAGCGGTCGCGCAACCGTGCCGGCGATCGCCGTAGCCGTCCCAGCCGGGCATGATCGGCGGGGCCACCGGCGTGCCGGTCGCGAACTCGACCGGCCCCGGCACGCCGACGCCGACGCCGCGCGACGTCGTCGACCGTGCGGCGCGACTCCTTGAGCAGCGCGTCGAACGTCTCCTCGAGCCAGCCGAGGACGACGTCCGGGCCGTCGGCGATCGGCGATGTCGGTGCGGGTCTGCACGATGACGTCGCCCGCGAGGTCGGTGACCGCCACGCGCGAGTGGGTGGCGCCGAGGTCGGCTGCCAGCACGGCCCCGGCGTTGCGGTTGAAGGCGAACGTCTTCGGGGGCCGGCCGCCGGTGGATGCGCTCGGCGCCGGCCGCGGATCACGAGCCGTGCGCGAGCAGCGCGTCCATCCGCTGGCGCGACGGTGGAGCGGGCGAGACCGGTCAGGGCGACGAGGTCCGCGCGCGTGCTCGCGCGACCATCGCGAATGAGCCGCAGCATCGCTCCGGCTCCCGTCCCCGAGGACGATCCGTTACCGACCAGTTCCCCCATCGCGCATTAGCATCGCACATGCAGGGTCTTTCCGTACGATTTCGATGTTAGATGCGGGAATCCGCCTCCGGAGTTTGCAGCTTTTGCTTGACCATCGGCAAAAGTAGAGATACGGTCCGCGGCCATGGAGAGAGGGCTGCCGCGGGTGGCCGTGGAGGAGTCGGCCGCTGCGAACGATGGAGGGCCGCTGCGCGCGCGAGCTGACGAGCTCGCGCATTGCTATGAGGAACTGGCGGCGGAGGCCGAGACGTCCGCCGTCCGCTGGCGGTGGGCTACGCCGACGTCGGGCCATGGCGACGTGGAGCCGTTGCGACTCGAGCGCATGGGCTGCGCGCCGGGGCGCTGGCTGCACCGCCCGCCGCCGCCGTGGCAGGAGCACGAGGCGATCGGGTTCGACGCTCTGGGTCGCGTGGTGTGCGTACGCCAGTACGACGCCACCGGCGAGGTGTGGCTGGAGCGGTTCGCCTCCTGGGGTCGCGACGAGGTCGAGGTCGTGTGCTTCCGGGCGCCGCTCGAGTACGCCGGCCACGAGCTCCCCGCTGAGCTGCAGTCCGTGCTGCGGATGCGGCTCGCCGGCGGCAAGCCGGTCGAGAGCGAGCGCTACATGCCACCGACGGGATCCTGCTCGCGCGAGCGCTACCGGCACGAGGGCGGCCGGCTCGCGCGCGTGGAGGAGGACTCCTGCGACGAGGGGGGAGGGCTGGCCACCGTCATCAAAGAGGTGGTCTACGGCGAGGACGGGCGCGTGACGGGGGTCGATGCGCTCGGTCCCGAGGGCCGCCAGGCCGTCTGGCGGCATGGCGGGCAGCCGCATCCGGCGCGGAGGGAGGCTCGGCCTTCCGCGCCGGCCCGGCTGCGCCGTCAGGTCTGCGTGTAGCCGGCCGCGCGTCCCGACTGGGCCAGCCGCTCGGCCATCTTGCGGTTGGCCTCGTCGATCATCTCGCCGTCGAACATCGCGGCGCCGCGGCCCTCCTCGCTGGCGCTGCGGTAGGCGGCGAGCAGCGCCTCGGCGCGCTCCCACTCCTCGCGCGTGGGCGTGAAGACCTCGTTGACCGTGGCGATCTGGCGCGGGTGGATCGTCCACTTGCCGTCCATCCCCAGCGCGCGGGCGAGCCGCGCCCGCTCGCGCAGCCCGTCCTCGTCGTCGAACGCGGCGTACGGGCCGTCGATCGCCTGGATGCCCGCGGCGCGGGCGGCGACGACGAGCCTGGAGAACACGTAGTTGAGGTGGTCGCCGGGGTAGCCCTCGGGTGCGCCGCCGATCGTCGTGATCGGGATGCCGACGTTGGCGCTGTAGTCGCCGGGGCCGAAGATCAGCGTCTCCATCCGCGGTGAGGCGGCGGCGATCGCCTCGCAGGCGATCAGCCCGGTCGCGTCCTCGATCTGCGCCTCGATCCCGATCCGGCCGAGCGGCAGCTCGCGGGCCAGCTCGATCTGCGTGAGCAGCTTGGCGGTCATCTCGACGTCGCCGGGCGTCCGGACCTTCGGGAGCATCACCGCGTCGATCGTGTCGCCGGCCTGCTCGACCACGTCGATCAGGTCGCGGTAGTAGTGCGGCGTGTCGGTCCCGTTCACGCGGACGACGACGGTCTTGCCGCCGAACTCGTGCTCCTTCAGCGCGGCGATCACGAGCTCGCGCGCGCGGCCCTTCTCGCTCTCGGCGACGGCATCCTCGAGGTCGAGGAACACCTCGTCGGCGTCGAGCCCGGGGGCCTTCGCGAGAAACCGCTCGCTGGAGCCCGGCACGGCGTGGCAGCTGCGGCGGGGACGGAGCATCCGGCGCCGCAGACTAGTGCACGTGGCCGCGGCCTCGCCGCATTCCGGCGGGCCGGCGATGCGCCGATCCCGCGGCCACGCGCACACTGCCGCCGCTACCCTCACCGGTCCAGTGCGGAGTGTGTTGTTGGCCACATTGACGCTGCTCGTGGCGGCACCGGCGGCTCAGGCCGCGACCACGGTCGCCCTCGAGGGCCCCTCTTCGGAGACGACGTTCGGCGAGAGCACCACGCTGCGCGGCATGGTGTCGACCGACGGCGTGCCGGCGGCCGGCCAGACGGTCGAGCTCGAGGGGCGCCGCTATCCGTTCGAGAGCGCGTTCGCGCCGCTCGCCCACACCACCAGCGCCGCCGACGGCAGCTTCTCGTTCAAGCGCACGGTCGACCGCAACTGGCAGTTCCGGGTCACCGTCACGGCCGCGGGCGTGACGTCGAAGCGGGTGCGCGTGTACGTGTTCCCGGCCACCACGCTCACGTTCCGCGCCCGCAGCTCGCGCGTGATCAAGCTGACCCAGCGCTACCGGGTGCCGAAGGGCGTCAAGCTCAAGCAGCCGACGCTGTTCTACGTCGGCAAGCGCGGCCGCAAGACCGCGCCGCGCGTGGCGAGCGGCAAGCTCGAGCGGGTCCGCGCCGGCCGCTACACGTCGAGCGCGGTCGTCCGCCTGCCGAAGTCCTGGCACGGGCGCTTCCGCTACGCGAGCTGCTTCCGCTACACGGGCGGCAGCGGTATGGGCAACCCGCGCGCGGGGTGCCCGTCCCGGTTCCGCTTCTGAGTCCCGGCCAACTTCGGCATTGAGGGGCGCGGGATGGGCCGCGCCGCGGTTTGGTGTCGAGTTTGCCTCGCATAGCGAGGGTTAGCCGACACCAAGTCGCGCAAACGCTCGCGGTCGACCGCTCAGCCTCCCCACCCAGCCGCAGTTCGCCGGGCCCGAGAACCGTGCTAGAGCCCGTACGCCTCAGCGAGCTCCGGATCCTTGGCCGCGAGCATCTCGGCCAGGTCCACCATCACGCGGCACTGCTTCCAGGTCGCGTCGTCCTGCATCTTGCCGTCGATCATGTGCACGCCGCGGCCGTCGGGGATCGCCTCGATGACCTTCTTGGCGAACGCGACCTCGTCCGGGTCGGGCGAGAAGACCTTGCGCGCGATGTCGATCTGCACGGGGTGCAGCGACCACGTGCCGACGCAGCCCATCAGATAGGCGGCCCGGAACTGGGCCTCGCAGCCCTCGACGTCGCGGATGTCGCCGAACGGCCCGTAGAACGGGAGGATCCCGGCGCTCACGCAGGCGTCGACCATGCGGCCGATCGTGTAGTGCCAGAGGTCCTGCTGGGCGCTCTCGCGCGGCGCATCCCCGTCTGGATCGGAAAGCACCCGGTAGCCCGGATGCCCGCCGCCGACGCGGGTCGTCTTCATCCGCCGCGAAGCCGCCAGGTCGGCCGGCCCGAGGCTCATCCCCTGCATCCGCGGCGACGCCAGCGCGATCTCCTCGACGTTGGCGACGCCCTGCGCGGTCTCGAGGATCGCGTGTAGCAGGATCGGCCGGTCGAGCCCCGCGCGGGCCTCGAGCTGGGCGAGCAGGCGATCGACGTAGTGGATGTCCCACGGCCCCTCGACCTTCGGGACCATCACGACCTCGATCTTGTCGCCGATCTCGCCGACGATCTGGGTCAGGTCGTCGAGCACCCACGGCGATTCCAAGGAGTTCACGCGCGTCCACAGCGCCGTCTGGCCGAGGTCCATCTCGCGGCCGACGCGGATCAGGCCGTCCCGGGCGGCCTCCTTGCGGTCGGCCGGGATCGCGTCCTCGAGGTTGCCGAGCAGGATGTCGGTCTTGGTCGCGATGTCGGGCGCCTTGGCGACCATCTTCTCGTTCGAGAAGTCCAGGAAGTGGATCATCCGCGAGGGCTTGACGGGGATCTCGCGGAGCGGCTCGGGAGCGCCGAGAGCGAGCGGCGCGAAGAAGGAACGGGGGCTACGCATGAGCGCCGGATCGTAGAGTCCCCGGACCTATGAGCACCTCAGTTGACACCGATCAGCGCTCCCGCGAAGCCACCGGGGCGCATCCGTACGGCCGCTACTTCGAGGAGTTCGAGGTCGGCGCCGTCTACAAGCACTGGCCGGCGAAGACGGTGACCGAGGCGGACGACCATCTGTTCTGCCTGATCACCATGAACCACCACCCGCTGCACATCAACGATGTCTATGCGGCCGGCTCACAGCAGGGCAGGAACGTCGTCGTCGGTCCCTACGTCTACTCGCTGGCGCTCGGCATGAGCGTGTCCGACATCTCCGGCAAGGCGATCGCGAACCTCGCGACCGAGGAGCTGAGCCACCCCGCGCCGGTCTTCCACGGCGACACGCTGTTCGCCGAGACCGAGATCCTCGAGGTCCGGGAGTCACGGTCGAAGCCCGATCGCGGGACCGTGAAGGTGCACACCCGGGTGCTCAACCAGGACGGCGTCCTGGTCGCCGAGTTCAAACGCCTCGTGCTCGTGCCGAAGCGGCCTGACGCCTAGCCGAGGGCGTGAGCCGGCGCCGCGTCGCGGCGACCAGGCGGCCGGCGGGGGTGCGGAGCGCCAGCGCGATGCTGACGACGATGGCGAGGCCGACCTCGAGGATCAGCGGGGTGGCGCTGGGGGTCGCGCCGGTCGCGGCGGAGGCGGGCGCGGAAAGGATGAGAACGGCGGCGAACGTGGCGGGGATGACGCTGCGCGTGAACATGCTCCGCAGCCTTACGACCGTGCGTTGTCGAATCCTTGGCGCGACCTTGGGGTCAGCGTTCAGTCGACTCGATGCCCGCCGGCACCGAGATCGGCTGGGGCTCGCCGTCGCCGCGCCACAGGAACCGCTGCTCGTACCAGCGGCGGCCGCGGCCGATGTGCTCCCACCCGGCCGCCTCGAGCGTCTCGACCAGCGCGCGAACGCGGACGGCGAGCTCCGGCGTCGGCGGCTCGGGCTCGCCCATCAGCGCCCAGCGCACCGCCGCGGACTCACCGAGCGGGCGCCGCTTGTCCTCGCCAGGCCCGGCGACCATCGCGCGGAAGTGCGCCTTCCGGTAGCCGGCCTTCCAGTCCAGCTCGCAGGTCCAGAGCTCGGCGGCCTCGTCCGGCCAGTGCGCGACGCGGGCGAACCGCCGTGCCGGCCCGGCCGCCGGGAGCTGCGGCTCGGGCGCCTCGGCTGACGGCGGGACGCGCAGCGCCTCCGGCGCTTCCGTCAAAGGCGGCGTGACCGGCTCGAGGCCGGCTTCCGGCTGCGGGCGCGGGCGCTCGGGCGCCTCGGTGAGCGGTGCGTCGGCGGCCGGGGCCGGGCGCGGCACGTCCGCGCGGGAGACCAGGCGCAGCGGCTTCGAAGGCCCGGCCGGGCGCGCGGGCGCCTGGACGCCCGGCGGCTCGGGCGGGGGCGGGGTCGGGGCGGGCGGCGGCGCCACGACCCGTGGGGCCGGGCGTCTCGGGCTCCGGCGGCGGTGGAGCCGGGCTGCGGGCGGCGCGACGACCTGTGGGGCCGGGGTCTCGGGCTCCGGCGGGGTGGAGCCGGCGCGGCGCGACGACCTGTGGGGCCGGGGTCTCGGGCTCCGGCGGCGGTGGAGCCGGCTGCCGCCGCTCGCTCACCTCACGGACGGGCGGGGGCGGCGCCGCCGCTGCGGCCACCGGGAGGCTCGCGCGGCGCGCCATGCGCCGGCGCCGGTGCACGACGCCGCCCGACAGGCCGACCGCGAACGCCAGGACTACACCTCCGACCAGGATCGGGACCGGCACTCCGTCGCTGGCCGCGGTCGGCGCGTGGGGCACGACGGCGTGCTCGGCGGAGGCCGCCTTCTGGCGGCCCTGCTCCGCCAGCGCAGGGGTCGTGAGCGACAACGAGTGAGCGCCGGCCGCCATCAACGCGACCACCGTCATCGCAAATACCAGGAAAGACAGGTGTGTTCGCAGGGGACTGATGGTGTCTCAGAGATGATGGAGCGCGCCTAGACGTTCATCCAGTCCGGGCGCTTTTGTTGGGGATCCGGCTGAATCCTGATACGTCCAGCTGTGGCAAAGTGACCCTGATTCCCTCGCGAACATTGAGAGGTTGAACAAGCCCGTGACGATCGAGACCGACGTGCTGACGTCCAATCAGAAGCTTCTGAAGTGGGTTGAGGAGGTGGCGGAGCTCACCCAGCCGGACGCGGTGCACTGGTGCGACGGATCGGCCGAGGAGTACGACCGGATCGCGCAGAGGATGGTCGAAGCGGGCACGTTCGAGCGGCTGAACGACTTCAAGCGTCCGAACTCGTACCTGGCGCTCTCGGACCCGGGCGACGTCGCGCGGGTCGAGGACCGGACGTTCATCTGCTCCGAGCGCGAGGAGGACGCGGGGCCCACCAACCACTGGCGCGACCCCGCCGAGATGCGCGAGCTGCTCACCGAGAAGTTCCGGGGCAGCATGCGCGGCCACACGATGTACGTGGTGCCGTTCAGCATGGGCCCGCTCGGCTCGCCGATCGCCGAGATCGGCGTCCAGATCACCGACTCGCCCTACGTCGCGGTCTCGATGCGGATCATGACCCGCATGGGCAAGAAGGCGCTCGACTGCCTCGGCGACGACGGCGAGTTCGTGCCGTGCCTGCACTCCGTCGGCGCGCCGAACAGCACGTCGGCGTGGCCGTGCAACGAGGAGAAGTACATCGTCCACTTCCCCGAGACCCGGGAGATCGTCTCCTACGGCTCCGGCTACGGCGGCAACGCGCTGCTGGGCAAGAAGTGCCTCGCGCTCCGTATCGCGTCCGTGATGGCGCGCGACGAGGGCTGGCTCGCCGAGCACATGCTGATCATCAAGGTCACCTCGCCGGAGGGGCACGCCAAGTACTTCGGCGGCGCGTTCCCGAGCGCCTCCGGCAAGACCAACCTGGCGATGATGGTCCCCAGCCTCGAGGGCTGGCGGGTCGAGACGATCGGCGACGACATCGCGTGGATGAAGTTCGGCGAGGACGGCCGCCTGTACGCGGTCAATCCCGAGGCCGGGTTCTTCGGCGTCGCCCCGAACACGAGCTACAAGACGAACCCGAACGCGATCCACACGGTCCGCGCCAACACGATCTTCACCAACTGCGCGCGCACCGACGACGGCGACATCTGGTGGGAGGGCGCGACGCCCGACGAGCCGCCGCACGCGATCGACTGGAAGGGCAACGACTGGTACCCGGCGCAGGACGCGCTGGCCGCCCACCCGAACTCGCGCTTCACGACGCCTGCCGCCCAGTGCCCGTCGATCGCGCCCGAGTGGGAGGACCCGGCCGGCGTGCCGATCGACGCGTTCCTGTTCGGCGGCCGCCGCGCGACGGTCGTGCCGCTCGTGCGCGAGGCGTTCGACTGGGAGCACGGCGTCTTCCTCGGCGCGACGATGAGCGCCGAGACGACGGCCGCGGCGGCCGGCAACGTCGGCGAGCTGCGGTTCGACCCGATGGCGATGCTGCCGTTCTGCGGCTACAACATGGCCGACTACTTCGGGCACTGGCTCAAGCTCGGAGGCCAGGAGGGGGCGAAGATGCCCGGCATCTTCTACGTCAACTGGTTCCGCAAGGACGAGGACGGCAAGTTCCTGTGGCCCGGGTTCGGCGACAACTCGCGCGTGCTCGAGTGGATCTTCCGCCGGCTGGACGGCGAGGCCGAGGCGCACGAGACGCCGACCGGCTGGGTCCCGCGCCCGGAGGATCTCAACACGGCCGGACTCGACCTCGCCCCGGAGAAGCTCGAGACGCTGCTGTCCGTCGACATCGATCTGCTGCGCGAGGAGCTCGAGCAGGTGCGCGAGCACCTCGCGAAGTTCGGTGAGCGGCTGCCGGCCGAGATCCGCACCCAATTCGAGGCGCTGGAGGCGAGGCTGGCATAGGCTTGGGGGCGCAGTGAGCCTCGCGGAGGAGACCGAGGCCGGCTCAGCGCCGGCAAGCAGGCTGCTGGAGCTCATCGACGAGCGCATGCCCGCCGAGCGCGCGGCACCGATCCGCGCGTTCGCGCAGGCCTACCTGCGGCGGCTCGCCGCCGATGCGTCGCAGGGCGTCTCGCCCGAGGATCTGCTCGGCGAGGTCGTCAGCCTGTTCGACTTCGCGTCTTCGCGCGGCGACGAGCCCGTGATCGTGCGGGCGTTCAACCCGACCCGCGCCGAGCACGGCTACGAGCCGCTCGGCTCGGTCGTCGAGACCAACAGCGACGACTATCCGTTCCTCGTCGACTCGGCGTCCGGCGAGCTCGAGGAGCGCGGCCTCGCCGTCGTGCGCCTGCTGCACCCGATCATCGGCGTTCAGCGTGACGAGCAGAACCGGATCACCGGGGTCGGCATGGCGCGCGACGCGCCGCACCGCGAGTCGGTCATGCACTTCGACCTCGCGCGCCGGCTCGAGGACGACGAGCTGGCGGAGATCGCGACCGCGGTGCGCGACGACATCCTCGCCGTCCGCCAGGTCGTCAAGGACTTCACGGCGATGACCGAGCGGGTCGACGACATGATCACCGTCGCGCGCGGCGGCACCGCGCGCTACCCGCGCGACGAGGTGCACGAGGTCGCCGACTTCCTCGAGTGGCTGCTGCGGGGCAACTTCGTGCTGCTCGGCGCGCGCGAGTACGACGTCTCGGACGGCGCCATCCGGGTCGTCCGCGGCTCGGGGCTGGGCATCCTGCACGACGAGGATCGCTCCGCCTTCTGCGACCCGGTGCCGCTGTCCGAGCTGCCGCCCGGCGTCGCCGAGCGGGCCACGAGCGGCGACCTGCTGCTCGTCGCCAAGACGAACGCGATCTCGCCCGTGCACCGGCACGAGCGGATGGACTACATCGGCGTCCGGCGCGTCTCGCGGACCGGCGACATCGTCGGCGAGCTGCGGCTGCTCGGCCTGTTCACGTCGAAGGCGGTCGCCGAGCGGGCGTCCGAGACTCCGCTCCTGCACCGCAAGCTGCGCCAGGCGCTCGAGGCCGAGGACCTGATCGAGGGCTCGCACGACTACAAGGCCGCGGTCACGCTGTTCGACTCGTTCCCCAAGGAGGAGCTGTTCTCGGCGCCGGTCGACGACCTGCGCCGCGCCGTGGTCGCCCTGACCGGGCTCGAGGGCACCGAGCGGGTGCGGCTGCTCGGCCGCCACGCGCCCGACGGCCGCAGCGTGTCGCTGATCCTCTCGCTCCCGCGCTCGCGCTACAGCGCCCCGCTGGTGGCGAAGATGACCAAGCTGCTGCGCAAGCGGTTCGGCACCGACGGCGTCGAGGCCCACCACGTGCATGGACGAGGGCGCCCGCGTGCGCGTGCACTTCTTCGTCCACGCCGCCACGGGGCTCAACGAGGTGTCCGGGCGCGAGCTCGAGGCCGAGGCGCAGGCGCTGGCGCGCACGTGGGACGACGAGCTGGCGGAGGAGCTGGCCGACCAGCCCTCGCTGCTCGCACACCTGGGCCGCGTTCTTCCCGGACCACTACAAGGGCTACACGACCCCGCAGCTCGCGGCGATCGACATCGCGCTGCTTCGCGCGGCTCGACGCGGGCGAGTCGTTCGTCGTCAGCCTGCACGGGCTCGGCGACGGCCGGCCGACGCGGATCGCGCTCTACAAGCGCGACGAGAAGATCGAGCTCTCACGCGCGATGCCGATGCTCGAGGACCTCGGGCTGCGCGTGATCGAGGAGATCTCGACGCGCCTCCTCGTCGACGACGGGATCTGGGTGCAGGAGTTCCGCGTGCTCGGGCCGGACGAGCAGCCGCTCGAGCTCGACGACGTCGGCGATCGGGTGGCCGAGGCGATCGCCGCGGTGTACCAGGGCGACTCGGAGTCGGATCCGCTGAACCGGCTCGTCATCACGGCCGGGCTCAACCGCTCGCAGGTCGCGATCCTGCGCGCCTACCGCAAGTACCGCCAGCGGATCGGCTCGCGGTTCACCGAGAGCTACCAGAACGACGTGCTGGCGGCGAACTCGGCGATCACCGCCAAGCTCGTGCGCTACTTCGAGCTGCGGTTCGACCCCGCGGTCGAGACCGACCTGGAGGCCGAGCGCGCGCTGCGCGACGAGATCCTCGCCGACCTCGAGGACGTCACGTCGATCGACCACGACCGCATCCTGCGCAACCAGCTCGGCGCTGATCGACGCGACGCTGCGCACGAACGCCTATCAAGCGACGGCCGCGGCGCGACCGCGTTCAAGCTCCGCTCCGCCGACGTGCCGGCGATCCCGCAGCCGGCGCCCGCGTTCGAGATCTACGTCTACGCCGCCGACATGGAGGGGATCCATCTGCGCGGCGGCGCGATCGCCCGCGGCGGCATCCGCTTCTCGGATCGCATGGACTACCGCACCGAGGTCTACGGCCTGATGCGGGCGCAGCTGACCAAGAACGCGATCATCGTGCCGGCCGGCGCCAAGGGCGGCTTCATCGTCAAGCGCTCCCCGATCGCGAAGGCCGACATCGAGGCGTGCTACGTCACCTACATCCGGTCGCTGCTCGACGTGACCGACAACCTCGTCGACGGCGAGGTCGTGCACCCCAAGGGCGTGCGCGTGCGCGACGACGACGACACGTACCTCGTCGTCGCGGCGGACAAGGGCACCGCGACGTTCTCCGACACCGCGAACCGGGTCTCGGCCGAGTACGGCTTCTGGCTCGACGACGCGTTCGCCTCCGGCGGCTCGGTCGGCTACGACCACAAGAAGCTCGGCATCACGGCGCGCGGCGCGTGGGAGTCGGTCAAGCGTCACTTCCGCGAGCTCGGCGTCGACGTCTCGAGCGACGAGTTCACCGCCGTCGGGATCGGCGACATGTCGGGCGACGTGTTCGGCAACGGCATGTTGCTGTCGTCGTCGATGAAGCTGCTGGCCGCGTACGACCACCGGCACGTGTTCATCGACCCGGACCCCGACCCGGCGGCGTCGTTCGCCGAGCGGCGCCGGCTGTTCGAATTGCCCGGCTCCTCGTGGGACGACTACTCGCGCGAGGTGCTGTCCGAGGGCGGCGGCGTGTACCGGCGCGACGCGAAGTGGATGGAGCTGTCCGACCGGGCGCGCGAGCTGCTCGAGCTGGACGACGAGCGGCTGGCGCCGAACGAGGTGATCCGGGCGATCCTGCGCGCCCCGGTCGACCTGTTGTGGAACGGCGGCATCGGCACGGTCGTCAAGGCGTCGCACGAGAGCGACGCCGATGCCGCGGACCGCGCGAGCGACGCGATTCGCGTCGATGCCCGCGATCTGCGCTGCCGTGTCGTGGGGGAGGGCGGCAACCTCGGCTTCACGCGCCGCGCTCGGGTCGAGTACTCCGCCGGCGGCGGCCGCATCTACGCCGACTTCATCGACAACTCGGCCGGCGTCGACTGCTCGGACCACGAGGTCAACCTGAAGATCCTGCTCGGGCTGGCCGAGCGGCACGGGGAGATGACCCGGCCGGAGCGCGACGAGCTGCTCGAGGCGGTCACGCAGCCCGTCGTCGAGCACGTCCTGTACGACTCGTTCCTGCAGGCGCAGATCCTCGCCCAGGAGGTCGACCGCTCGGCCGGGCGGCTGTTCGCCTACGAAGACCTGCTGGCGATGCTCGAGGAGCGCGGGATCCTCGATCGCGCGAGCGAGAACCTGCCGAGCAACGACGAGCTGACCGAGCGGCGGCGGTCCGGCCGTGGGCTCGAACGGCCGGAGCTGGCGATCCTGCTCGCGTACTCCAAGCGGATCGTCGCGCGCGAGCTCGAGCGCACCGGCTACGCGGCGGACCCGTGGTTCGAGCGCGACATGCGCTCCTACTTCCCGGACGCCGTCGTCGAGCGCTGCGGACACCTGCTCGGCGAGCACCAGCTGCGCACCCAGCTGATCTGCATGATCAACGCGAACGCGGTCGTGAACGGGCTCGGCCCGACGTTCGTGTCTTCGTTGGTCAGCGAGCGGGGCGCCGATGTGGGGGAGGTCGTGCGGGCGTTCCGGATCGCCGTCGAGGTGACCGGCGCGAACGCGCTGTGGGAGACGATCGAGGGGCTGACCGGCGTCGGCCGGGCGGCGCAGATGGAGCTGCTCGGCGGGATCGACGCGCTCGTCGAGTCGACCGCCCGCTGGTACCTCACGTGGGCGCCGGGGGCCGACTTCGAGACGACGATCGCGGCGGGCCGCGACGGCTTCGAGCGGTTGGCCGCGGTGCTGCCGAAGCTGGGGACGGACGAGCGGCGCGCGGCCCGCGAGGCGACCATCGAGCGCCTGGTGGGCGACGGTGCGCCGCGGGAGGTCGCCTCCGCCCACGCGTTGCGCGCCGAGCTCGTCCACGCGCCCGACATGGTCGCCGTCGCCACCTCGACCGGGCGCACGATCGAGGACGTCGCCCGCGTGTTCTTCGCGCTCGGCGCGGAGCTGCGGCTCGACTGGATGGAGCGCGAGCTCGCCCGCGTCCGGTCGGCGACCCGGATGCAGCGGTGGGCGCTGCAGGCGGTGCGCGAGGACTCGTTCAAGGCACGCCGCGACCTGGCCGCGGCCGCGCTGGCGCGGAGCGAGGGCGCCGACCCGGTCGTCGCCTGCGAACGCTTCCTGCACGACGCCGCGGCGGGCGCACGACGGCTCGACACGTTCCTGCGCGCGCTGGCGCGCGAGGGCGAGCCGGACCTGGCCGGTCTGGCGCTGGCGGTCCGCCAGCTGGGCACGCTCGTCACCTGAGTCTGGAAGGCGAGGGCCTCGTACCCCCGGGTGAAGCCCGGAGCCGCAAGAATGCGCGGACGTGTTGAACGGCGCCATCGGCGACCTGCTCCCGTCGGCGGTGGCGGTCGCACTCAGTCCGATCCCCATCGTCGCCATCGTCGTCGTCCTCGGGGCCTCGCACGCCCGCACGTCCGGGCCGGCGTTCGCGCTCGGCTGGATCGCCGGCCTCGCCGCGGTGAGCGTCGTCGTCGTGCTGCTCGTCGGCAGCGGCAGCGACGCTGACAGCGACGACCCCGGCCTCGACTGGCTCAAGATCGCCATCGGGGTCGTGTTCCTGGGAATGGCCGCCAACTACTGGAGGAAGCGGCCGAAGGAGGGACAGGCGCCGGAGGAGCCGGGCTGGATGGCCACCATCGACCGCGCGACGCCCGCTCGCGCGGCCGTGCTCGGCCTGGCGCTCTCGGGCGCCAACCCGAAGAACCTCGCGCTGACGCTGACCGCCGCGGCGTCGATCGCCGAGGCCGGACTGGACGGCACGGACACCGCGATCGCGGTCGCCGTGTTCGTCGCGCTGGGCTCCGCGACGGTCGCCGGCTCGGTGCTCTTCTACCTCGTCGCCGGTGAGCGGGCCGCGCGTCCGCTCGCCACGGTCAAGCAGTTCATGTCCGACAACAACGCGGTGATCATGATGCTCGTCCTGCTCCTGCTCGGGGCCAAGCTGCTCGGTGACGGGCTAGCGCTCAGCTAGCGTGCGCGCGAGGGCCAGGCCCGCGGCTCGGCCGGAGAAGATGCAGCCGCCGACGAACGTGCCCTCGAGCGCGTTGTAGCCGTGGACGCCGCCGCCGCCGAACCCCGCGACCTCGCCGGCCGCGTAGAGGCCCGGGAACGGTGACCCGTCGGCGCGCATGACCTGCGAGTCGAGGTTGGTCTCGAGGCCGCCCAACGTCTTGCGGCTGAGGATGTTCAGCCGCACCGCGATCAGCGGCCCGTGGTCGGGATCGAGGAGCCGGTGCGGCTTGGCGGTGAAGAAGCGCCCGCCGCGGTAGCGCTGCATGTTGTGGATCTGCATGACCTGCGCGTCCTTGGTGTACCGGTTCGCGATCTCGCGGTCGCGGGCCTGCACCTGGCGCTCGATGTGGTCGTAGTCGAGCTGCGGGCCGCGGGCGAGCTCGTTCATGCCGGCGACGAGCGAGCGCAGGTCGTCGCGGACGACGAAGTCGACACCGTGCTGCTTGAACGCCTCCACCGGCCCCGGCGCGCGCGACGCGACCCGGCTCTTCAACAGCAGCTTGACGTCCTTGCCGGTGACGTCCGGGTTCTGCTCGGAGCCCGACAGCGCGAACTCCGTCTCGATGATCGACTGCGTGAGGATGAACCACGAGTAGTCGTGGCCGGTGGAGAGGATGCGCCGCAGCGTCCCCAGCGTGTCGTTGCCGGGGAAGAACGGCGCCTCGAGCCGGTCGCCGTTGGCGTCGAACCACAGCGACGACGGGCCGGGGAGGATCCGGATCGCGTGGTTGGGCCAGATCGGGTCCCAGTTGTTGACGCCCTCGACGTAGTGCCACATGCGGTCGCGGTTGACGATGTTGCCGCCGGCCTGCTCGGTGATCGCCAGCATCCGGCCGTCGACGTGCGCCGGCACGCCGGCGATGATCGTCTCGGGCGGGCCGCCGAGCCGTGCCGGCCAGTTCCTGCGCACCGAATCGAGGTCGTGCCCGATTCCGCCCGAGCACACGACCACCGCGCGAGCGCGCAGCGAGAACTCGCCGACCGCGGCGCGTGACGACGCGCGCCCGCGCTCGAGCGCGTCGCATGGCTCGAGCACGCTTCCCCGCACTCCGACGACGGCACCGTCCTCGACGATCAGCTCGTCGACCCGGTGGCGGAACGCGAACGACACGAGGCCGCGCCGCTCGCCGTCGAGCACCGGCTCGGCGAAGATGCGCACCAGCTCGGGCCCGGTGCCCCACGTGAGGTGGAACCGCGGTACCGAGTTGCCGTGTCCGTGCGCGCTGCCGTCCCCGCGCTCGGCCCAGCCGACGATCGGGGTCACCCGCAGCCCGAGGTCGAACAAGTAGCGGCGCTTCTCGCTCGCCGCGAACCGCACGTACGCCTCCGCCCACCGGCGCGGCCAGAAGTCCTCCCGCTCGCGATCGAACGCCGCCGAGCCCATCCAGTCCTGCATCGCGAGCTCGTACGAGTCCTTGATGCCCATCCGCCGCTGCTCGGGGCTGTCGACGAAGAACAGGCCGGCGAGCGACCAGAACGCCTGCGCGCCGAGGTTGTTGCGGTTCTCCTGCTCCACGATCAGGACGCGGCGTCCGGCCTTGACCAGCTCGTGGGCGGCCACGAGACCGGCCAGCCCGGCGCCGACGATGAGGACGTCTGGTTCATTCATCGCGCGGGATTCTCTGCATCGCCGCGCGAGCGTGCGCCGCCTCTGGGGGCGACTAGCCCGCGACCCAGTCCTTGGCCTCGGCAAGCTCGGCGACCGGGTACACGCGCGCCTCGCCCGGGACCATCCACAGGAACACCTTCGTCGCCCGCGCCATCCACGCGACGTCCGTGACGATCGCCGACCGCACCCAGGCGTCGTGGTGGCGGACGCCCATGTCGAACCCGAGCTTGGAGTCCGCCCACAGCGCGCCGGGCTCGATCTCATCGAGATCCTGGATCAGGTAGAGCGTGCGCAGCCCGGTGCCGGCATCGATCGCGCGGCGCAACTCGGGCACGAGCACCTCGTCGTAGTCCTTGCGCTCAACGTCGCCCGTGATGCGGAAGCCGAGCGTCCCCTCGGGCATGTCGTTCAAGTGTTCGACCATCTCCCCAGGATGCCGACGTGCCGGGTGATCGCGCCTCACCCGGGTGGGGTGACGATCACGTAGGGTTGGCCGAGAACCCGAGGATCGGAGTCGCTGTGGCGCTCACCGCATACCTGCGAGTGGTCGGTTCCAGGCAGGGGGAGATCAAGGGGTCGGTCACGCAGAAAGGGCGCGAGGGCAAGATCGCGGTGATCGCGATGTCGCACGAGATCGTCTCGCCGCGCGACGCCGTGTCCGGCATGGCGACCGGCAAGCGCCAGCACAAGCCGATCACGGTCACCAAGGAGATGGATCGCGCCTCGACGGGCCTGCGGACGATGCTGATCGGCAACGAGGTCGCCAAGGAATGGGAGCTGCAGTTCTTCCGGGTCACGGCGGCCGGCCAGGAGACCCAGTACTTCACGATCCGGCTCACCAACGCCGCGATCGCGGCGATCGACATGACGATGCCGAACAACACCCACGCGGACCTCACCAAGCTCGAGACCTACGAGGACGTCACGTTCGTCTACCAGAAGATCGAGTGGACCTGGGTCGACGGCGCCCTCGTGGCCCAGGACGAGTGGGTGGCGGCCGTCGCCTAGTGTCGCGATTCGGGAGTTCGGTGGCAGGTCAGGCGGATGCCGGGTCGTGCCTGCCGTCGCACGGCATCCGCGAGCATGCTGGTGGCACGTGACCGGGTGCCGGCAGGCGCGGGCCGGCGCCGACGAGTGCCACCGAAATTCTGAATCGGGACACTAGCGCTGGCGCAGCGCGAACGTGAGCAGGAGGTGGAGGGCGGCGGCCGCAGCCAGCGCGATCGCGAGCGCGTCATGGCCGGCGGCGGCGAGCGCCGCGGCGGCGACGCCCCAGACCGCGATCTCGGCCAGCAGCCGCAGCGGGTCGTGCAGGCGGTAGCGCGCCTTCGGTGACATGAACAGGCCCCAGAAGACGGCGAGCGCGAGCGGCGCCGCGACCGCCAGCAGCGGCCACGCCCAGACGTCGCGCGTCGCGCCCCAGTAGGCGAGCGCCGCCAGCGCGGCCAGCTCGAGGAAGAAGCGCAGGGCGTCGTTGGCGTACCGCATGCCGCCATTCTTCCGGGCCGGGAGTGGACCCGATCCCGGTCGCGCTCGTGGACGGGATGCGGCCAGCGGGATAGGGTCGGCAGCAGGCCTGTGATCGTCGACCTGCATGCGCACTATCCGATGCACATCGTGCCCGGCAAGCGGCCGAGCGTCGGCCGCATCGCGCGCGTCGCCGACGACCTCGACCTGCGCGACCGCATCCGCGCGTGGCTGATCAACCTCGCGAGCCGGTTCGCGAACTGGCGGAGCTTCTTCTCCGGCCCACGGGTCCGGGTCGAGTACATGCGCGAGGGCGAGGTCCAGGTCGCGCTGTCGGTCCTGTACTCGTTCTGGGACGAGGTCGACGTCGCGCACGGCCCGATCCCGCGCCGCGGGTACCTGCACACGCTCGAGGCCCAACTCGACACGGTCGAGACGCACGTCCGCACAAAGCACGCGCAGGAGGCCGTGGTCGCCCACGACCATCACGAGCTCGCCACCGCCCGCGGCGCGCACCGGCTCGCGCTGATCCACTGCATCGAGGGCGGCTTCCACCTCGGTCCCGACCCGGGCGCGATGGACGAGATCGTCGAGCGCCTGGCGAAGCTGGGCGTCGCCTACATCACGCTCGCGCACCTGATCTACCGCGACGTGGCGACCGACGCGCCCGCGCTGCCGTTCCTCAGCGACGACGAGTACGCCCAGTGGTTCCCGCAGCCCGCCACCGGGCTGACCGACATCGGCCTCGCCGCCGTCCGTGCGATGGTCAAGCACGGCGTGCTCGTCGATGTCGCGCACATGAGCGACCGCGCGCGCAACGAGACGTTCGCGCTGCTCGACAAGCTCGACCCGGAGAAGGCGGTGCCCGTCTTCGCCAGCCACGCCGGCTACCGGTTCGGCAGCCAGGAGTACATGATGCCGCCGGACGCGATCGCCAAGATCAAGGAGCGCGACGGCGTCGTCGGCCTCATCTTCGCCACCCACCAGCTCGACGACGGCCTGCCCAAGCGCGGCAAGAAGCTGTCGCCGCGCGCCCGCTTCCAGGCGTCGATCGAAGAGCTCTGTTCGCACATCGACGCGATCCACAAGGTCACCGGCTCGCACCGCCACGTCGCGATCGGGTCCGACTTCGACGGCTTCATCAAGCCGACGCTGCCGGGCATCCAAGACATGCGCGCGATGCGCAACGTCGAGGCCGCGCTGCGCAAGCGCTACGGCAACGAGGACGGCGACCTGATCTGCTCGGGCAATGCGCTGCGGCTGCTCGACGCCGGCTGGCGTCAGTAGCGCTCGCGCACGGCGGCGCCCGGGTCCTCCCAGTCGCGCGGGTCGACGTCCCACACGCCGATCTCGTGGCCTCCTGCGCGCCCGTGTCGGGCCGTCGTCGAACCTCAGCGCGATGCGATCACTGCCGCCCCTGCGTCTAGCGCGAGCGGAACTTCACGCTGACCGCACCGGCCGGTGAGGACAGCGTGAGCTTGTAGCGGCCCTTGCGCAGCCGCAGGCCCGCGAGCGAACGGCCGACGTGCCAGCGCGACGCGCCCGCCCGGGCGTAGGCCGTCGTCGAGCCGGCGGAGCGCCACTTGTGGCCGGAGAGCCGGCGCAGCTTGACGCTGACCCGGGTGGCGGCCGAGGACGTGAAGACGAGCGTGGCGCGGGGTGCGCGGCCCGACACGCGGGCACCGCTGAGGCGAGCGACGACCACGGGCTTCGCGGCCACCGGCGCCGGCTTGGGAGCGGGTGTCGCCTTCGGCGCGGGAGCGACCGGCTTGGGCGTGGGCGTGGGGGTGGGGGTGGGTGCGGGTGCCGGAGCGGAAGCCGGGACCGGCGCCTCGACGTCGAGCGCGGCGGCGGCGTTGAGGCGCCCACCGCTCACCGCCTCGCCGGCGAGCGCGGGGATCTTGTCGACGCTGCCCATCAGCGCCGCCTTGATCTGCCACGCCGCGAAGCCCGGGTGGGCGGAGGCGACGAGCGCGGCGGCGCCGGCGGCGTGCGGGGTCGCCATTGACGTCCCCTGCATCACGCCGTACCCGTCGACGTGCAGGTTGCTGGCCCTGCCGAGCGGCAGGGTCGAGGCGATCAGCGCACCCGGCGCGAACAGGTCGACGCTGGTGGCGCCGTAGTTCGAGAAGTCGGCGAGGTGATCGTTGAAGTCGGTCGCGCCGACGCACAGGACGTTCGACTCGGTGTAGGCGCAGGGGTACTGCGGCGAGCTCTCGACGTTGCGGCTCGAGTTGCCGGCGGCGACGACGTACAGCGTGCTCGGATGGTCGTGGATCGCCTGCTGCTCGGCGCGCGTGACGCTGCCGGAGCCGAGCGAGGCGTTGACGATGCGCACGCCGTGGTCGCCGGCCCAGGCGAACGCGGCCGCGACGTCCGAGCCCCAGCCGCTGCCGGCGTTGTCGAGCACCCGCAGCGGGATCACGTGCGCCTCCGGCGCGACGCCGACGGTGCCGACGCCGTTCGCGGCGGCCGCGATCGTCCCGGTGACGTGCGTGCCGTGGCCGTTGCCGTCGGCCGGGTCGTTGTCGTCGTCGACGAAGTCCCAGCCGGGGAGGAGGTTGTCGGAAAGATCGGGGTGGCCGGTGTCGACGCCCGTGTCGACGACGGCGACGGTGGCGCCGGCGCCCTCCGTGACGGTCCACGCCTCGGGCGCGTCGATGTCGGCGTCGGCCGTGCCGAAGGCGGTTCCCCACACGGTCTGGCCGACGTTGTCCAGGCCCCACTCGAGGGGGGCGAGCGGGTCGGTGGCGAGCTGACGGCGCTGGTCGGCTTCGGCCCACAGGACGTCGGGGTCCTCGCGCAGGTCGGACAGCGCGCGGGTGGCGTTGCCGTCCTCGGGCTTGACGACCTCGACGCCGTTGAGTGGCAGCGTCTCGGTGAGCTTCACATCGGCGTCGTCACGCAGGTCGGTGCGCTCGGCGGTGCTGAGGCCGGAGCGGTGCTTGAGGACGATGCGACCAGCGGCCGAGGCGGCCGGTGCGGTGATGCCGGCGAGGATCAGGACGCCGGTGACGAACGTGAGGAAGCGAGCCACTAGAGAGGTAATCGGCCAAGGCGCGGCCGAATCGCAGGCGGCCACGCAGTAGGACTGTCAATTTCCAGACACCGCCTGCAGGCTGCGGTTACGCGACCGGGCGGCACGGACCTCCCGGCTCAGCGTGTCGACGTCATACGCGCCGCTGTGGCGGCGCCCGTTGATGAAGAAGGACGGCGTGCCCGCGACGCCGCTCGCGTCGGCGCTCGCGACGTCCTCGTCGACCTGGACGACGTGCTCGCGGGTGCGCAGGTCCTCCCGGAAGCGATCGAGGTCCAGACCGATGTCCTCCGCGTACTGGCGCAGGTGCATCGGCCGCAGCGCGTCCTGGTGAGCGAGCAGCAGATCGTGCATCGGCCAGAACTTGCCCTGGGCGGCGGCCGCCTCGGCCGCCTCGGCGGCGAGCTGCGCGTTCGGATGCACGTCGTTGAGCGGAAGGTGGCGCCACACGTAGCGCACGTCGTCGCCGAACTCGGCCAGCAGCTCGCGGATCACCTCCTCCGCCTGGCCGCAGTAGGGGCACTGGTAGTCGCCGTACTCGATCAGCGTCACCGGCGCGTCCGCGGCGCCGCGGATGTGGTCGCGCGCGGGGTCGACCTCGTCGGAGAGGTCGATGATGTCGTCGGCGGTGCGCGCGAGCTGGCGCGCTCGCACCTGGGCCGGCAGGTACCGGATCGCCCGGAAGACCGCGAAGCTGAGCAGCGATGCGAGGACGGCCGCGGTGAGCGTGCCGAGCTTGGCCTCCTCGAGGTCCTGGCCCTCGAACGCGAGGCTGGAGATCAGCAGCGACACGGTGAAGCCGACGCCGGACACGGCCGCGGCACCGACCCGCACGGGCCAGCTCAGGACGGGCGGCGGGCCGCTGCGCCACAGCACGTTCACGAGCCAGCCCGCGAGGAGGATGCCGACCGGCTTGCCGATCACGTAGCCGCCCACGATCCCGAGCGTGATCGGCGAGGTGATCGCGTCGCCGAGCAGCGCACCGTCGATGTGGATGCCCGTGTTGGCGAGCGCGAACAGCGGCACGATCACGAAGCTCGTCCACGGATGCAGCCGGTACTGCAGCCGCTCGTTGGGCGAGATCGCGGACGACATCCCGAGCTGCGCGGTACGGGCGAGCTCCGGGGTCGGCTGCTCGCGGAACGCGCGGGCGAGCTCGGTGACCTGCTCGAGGTCGGCGCGCGCCGGCTGGTACGCGCTCGTGATCAGGCCGACGGCGAGCCCGGTGATCAGCGGGTCGATGCCGGACTCGTGCATCGCGACCCACGCGCCGACGCCGAGCAGCACCGCGACCGGCCGCCGCCACGTCGGTGGCACGAGACGGACCGCGAACAGCCCCGCGAACAGGGCGAGGGCGACAAACAGCGCCGCCGTGTCGATGTGATCGGTGTAGACGATCGCGATCACCAGCAGCGCCGCCACGTCGTCGACGACGGCGAGCGTGAGCAGCCGCACGCGCAGCCGCGTGCCGCTCGGCGCCATCAGCGCGAGGACGCCGAGCGCGAACGCGGTGTCGGTGGAGATCGCCGCCCCCCAGCCGGTGCCGCTCCCGCTGATCAGGACGAAGGTCAGGGCCCCCAGCGCCATCCCGGTCAGCGCCGCCGCGAGCGGGACCACGAGCAGCCGGCGCTCCCGCAGCGAGCCGACGTCGAGCTCGCGCTTGGCCTCGAGCCCGACGACGAGGAAGAAGAACGTCATCAGGCCCTCGTTGATCCAGCCGCGCAGGTCGAGCGTGAGCACGTGGTCGCCGACAGCGACCGACAGGTCGGTCGCCCACAGCGACTCGTACGAGTCAGACCACGGCGAGTTCGCCCACACCAGCGCCGCGACCGCCGCGACCAGCAGCGCGACCGCGCCGCCGGTCTCGGTGCTCAGGAAGTCGCGAAGCGGGGCTGCGAGGTTGCGCGCCCACGCGGTGGTCCCGCGCAGCGCCGAGCCGGTCGCGCTCAGTGCGGGATCGCCTTGCTGGCGGCCTGGGTGACCGCCCACTCGAGGGCGTGGTCGGCCACGGCCTCCCACCCGGGTTCGCCGCACGTGTAGTGCGACCGCTCGGCGTACTCCTTGTACTCGGTGACCGCGGCGGACTTCTGCTGCAGCTTGAAGTTCGCCCGCGTCGACGCCGCCGGGACCGTGTGGTCCTTGCCGCCGCCGAGGATCAGCAGCGGCGCGCGATCGTCGTTGTGGAAGTTGATCTTGGTCGCGGCCTTCGGATTGAAGTTCGCCAGGCCGGCCTGGAACAGCGTCCGCCCGGGGCCGGGGACGGCGTGGCGCTCGTAGACGGCCTGCGAGTCGGCCTCGCTGAGCGTGTTGCCGAACGCGAAGCGGAACTGCTTCGCGGTGAGCATCTGCGCGCGGTGGCGGTTCGCCGGGTTGCGCAGTGACACCGAGGCGACCCGCAGCGACGCCGGCGGGATCACGAGGACGCCCTTGGGCGGCGCCGGGTCGATGGCGACGCCCGCCGCTCCGAGCCCGCGGTCGAGCAGGATCTGCGTCACCAGGCCGCCGAACGAGTGGCCCATGATGATCGGCGGGCGGTCGAGTCCGCGGATGAGCTTCTCGTAGTGGTCGGCGATCTCGGTCACGCCGAGATGCGCGTAGGACGCGGTGTCGGCGCGCAGCGACTCGACACTGCGGTCCATGCCGGGCCAGGCGGGGGCGAGCACCTCATGGCCGCGTTCGGAGAAGCGGTCGACCCAGTGCTCCCAGCTCAACGGTGTCATCCACAGCCCGTGGACGAGAACGATGGTCTCCGACATGGGGTCTCCTGGGGAGGGGTCAGTGGGGGTGCTCGCCGGTGGCGGCCGGCGGGCGAGACTCCTCGGCGAGCGAGGTGATCGTCAGATTGCCACGTGCGGCGTCTTCGAGCACTCCCGTCGCCTCTTCGGACGACCGCGCGTACAGCTCGACGAGCAGGTGGACCACGATCTGGTCCTCGTCGTGCTTGTGGAAGCGGACGTGCGTGAAGAACTCGCGCGTGCCGTGATCGCCGAACGCGGCGTACGCCAGCGAGTCGGCCGCCTCGGGGCCCGAGCACGTCTCGACCGCGTCGGCGTCGACGGTCACGGTGCAGGACGCCACCCACGGCGTGCCCGCGACCATCCGCTCCCAGCGGTCCTCGATCGGCTCGATCCGCCCGTTGTGGAACGCGAGATGCGGCTGGTCGTGCATGCAGTCGAGGCACTGGACCACGGCCTCCTGCAACTCGTCGACCACCTCCGCCCGCTCCCCGCTCACGGGGTCGATGCGGTGGATGCCCTCGTAATGAACCTGTACTTCGAGCTCCTGGGACCAGCAGCGATAACAGCGCAGCCAGGCCCCGATCGGCGCTCCTTCAGAACCCTCCATACCAGCCCATTCTATGCTCCGGCCTGTGCGCTTCCTGGCTCCGGCGCTCGTGCTGGCGATACTCGCGGGCTGCGGCGACCGGGGGCCGACCCCCGAGCAGCAGGTGCGGACGACGGTGAGCGACTTCGGTCGCGCCACGGCCGACAAGGACTACAAGACCCTGTGCGATCGCATCCTCGCGCCGAAGCTCGTCGAGGACGTGACGTCGGTCGGCCTGTCGTGCGAGGCGGCGCTCAAGCGCGGCCTCGGGAACGTCAAGGAGCCGCGGCTGACGATCGGCAGCGTGCGGATCGACGGCGACAACGCCACCGCCGAGATCCGGACGTCGGCGTCGGGGGAGGAGCCGTCGAAGGACACGCTGAAGCTGGTCAAGGTCAACGGAACGTGGAAGATTTCCTCACTGGGGACATGACCGATGGCGGATGAGCGGATCTCAGAGCACATCGAAGCGCTCGTGAAGGAGGAGCACGAGCTGCTCGACCGCGGGGGCACCGAGCGCGGGCTCGACCCGGCCGGCCATGAGCGGCTGGCGGCGATCCGCGTGGAGCTCGACCGCTACTGGGCGCTATTGCGCCAGCGCCGCGCGCGCCGCTCGGTCGGCGAGGATCCGGGCCCCGACGAGCTGTGACCGTCGAGCTCGGCGCATTCGTCGTCCCGGATGCCACCGAGCTCGACGCCGTGCTCGCGCAGGTCCTGGCCGTCGAGCGGTCCGGCCTCGACCTCGTCGGGATCCAGGATCACCCGTACCAGCGCCGCTTCTTCGACACGTTCTCGCTGATCGCGTTCCTCGCCGCGCGGACCGAGCGCGTGCGCCTGTTCCCGGCGGTCGCGAACCTGCCGCTGCGCCATCCGGCGCTGCTCGCGAAGGCGTCGGCGTCGATCGACGTGCTGAGCGACGGCCGGTTCGAGCTCGGGCTCGGCGCGGGCGCGTTCTGGGAGGCCATCGAGGCGTTCGGGGGCTCGCGCATGACCGGCAAGGCGTCGGTCGACGCGCTCGAGGAGGCGATCACGATCCTGCGGGCCTGCTGGTCGGGCGAGCGGTCGGTGTCGTTCGAGGGCGAGCACTACCGCATGCGCGGGGCGAAGTTCGGCCCGCCGGCGGCGCACGACATCGGGATCTGGCTGGGCGCCTACGGCCCGCGGATGATGCGGGTGACGGGGCGGCTCGCCGACGGCTGGTTCCCCTCGCTGCCGCGGCTGCCGCTCACCGAGCTGCCCGGCCGGATCCGCATGATCGAGGAGGCGGCCGAGCGGGCCGGCCGCGACCCGCGCTCGATCCGCCGCATCGGCAACCTCAACGGCGTGATCAAGGACGGGCCGGTCGAGGGCTGGCTGCGCGGCCCCGCGGAGCACTGGATCGCCGAGCTCGGCGCGCTGCACGCCGACCACGGGTTCGATGCCTTCCTGCTGTGGAGCGACGGCGACATGATCGAGCAGATCGGGCGGTTGGCCGCCGAGGTCGCGCCGGCTGTGCGGCGTGGCTGAGGGCTCTAACTGCGGCTGGGTGGGGAGGCGAGGGAACCGCCCGCGCCGGCGGTCCCTGGCGCCTTTTGCTCGTATGGGGAGCAAAAGGCGCCAGGCTCCGCGGCCGCGCCGGCTCCCTCGCTCCCCTACCCAGCCGCAGTTCGCCCGCGCGACGAGACGGTCGGCGGAGCTCAGGTCTGCGTCGGGAAGCCCGAGGTTCACGCCCTGGTGCGTCGCCGGGTCGGGCCAGCGCGTCGTCACGACCTTGCCGCGCGTGTAGAAGCGCACGCCGTCGGGCCCGTGCACGTGCAGGTCGCCGAACAGCGATGACTTCCAGCCGCCGAACGAGTGGTAGGCCATCGGCACCGGGATCGGCACGTTGACGCCGATCATGCCGGCCGTCGCCTGCTGCTCGAACAGCGCGCGCCGCGCCGCCGTCGCAGGTGAAGATCGCGGCGCCGTTGCCGTACGGGTTGTCGTTGACGAGCGCGAGCGCCTCCGGGTAGCTGTCGGCGCGCACGACCACCAGCACCGGGCCGAAGATCTCCTCGTCGTAGACCCGCATGCCGGGCTTGACGTGGTCGAACACGCACGGGCCGAGGAAGTAGCCGCCCTCGTGGCCCTCGACGACGAGGCCGCGGCCGTCGACCACCAGCTCGGCGCCTTCCTCGACGCCCGCGTCGACCAGCCCGGCGACCTTCTCGTGGTGGCGCTCGGAGACGAGCGGGCCCATGTCGGACGACGGGTCGGTGCCCGGGCCGATCGTGAGCTTGCCGATGCGCTCGCGGACCTTGTCGATCAGCGGCTCGGCGACGTCGCCGACCGTGACCGCGACCGACACGGCCATGCAGCGCTGCCCGGCCGAGCCGTAGGCGGCGGAGACGAGCCCGTCGGCCGTCATGTCGAGGTCGGCGTCGGGGAGCACGACGGCGTGGTTCTTGGCGCCGCCGAGCGCCTGGACGCGCTTGCCGCGCTCGGTGCCGGTCTCGTAGATGTACTTGGCGACCGGGGTCGAGCCGACGAACGAGACGCCCGCGATGCCGGGGTGCTCGAGGATCGCGTCGACGGCCTCCTTGTCGCCGTGGATGACGCTGAAGACGCCGTCCGGCAGGCCGGCCTCGGCCAGCAGCTCGGCGAGCCGCAGGCTCGGCGACGGGTCCTGCTCGGAGGGCTTGAGGATGAACGCGTTGCCGCAGGCGAGCGCGACCGGCGCCATCCACAGGGGCACCATCACGGGGAAGTTGAACGGGGTGATTCCGGCGACGACGCCGAGCGGCTGGCGCAGCGAGTGCGAGTCGACGCCGCCGGAGACCTGCGGCGTGTTCTCGCCCTTGAGCAGGTGGCCGAGCCCGCAGGCGAACTCGATCACCTCGAGCCCGCGGGTGACCTCGCCGCGCGCGTCGGCCAGCACCTTGCCGTGCTCGCGCGTGATCAGCGCGGCGAGCTCGTCTTTGTGGGCGTTGACGAGCTCGCGGAACGCGAACATCACCTGAGCACGCTTGGTGAGCGACGCCGCGCCCCACGCCTTCCCCGCCTTCGCGGCCGCCTGGACCGCGCGATCGACGTCGGCCGCCGTCGCGAACGGGACGCGCGCCACGACCTCGCCGGTGGCCGGATCGGTCACCTCGCCGTGGCGTTCCGCCGGGGCTTCGTCACGCTGTCCGGCAATCCAGTGGTTGAGAAGGGTCGTCTCGCGCGCGGTCGTGCTCATGGGCACCATCGTGGCACGCCGCGCCTTACGGAACAGCCCCGGTTCGTCGCGAAACGGCGCCGTGAGCACGACGGTCTGTCGTGATTTCGGCCAACTGCGGCATTGAGGGAGGCGGGATCGGCCGCGCGTCAGCGCGCGGGGCGGTTGGCGGTCCCCTCGGACCGGAATCAGCCCCGGGGTTGTCTGTGCACGCTATGCGTGCACGAACCGCCCCAGGACCGACCGGCGCGGCCGATCAACCCTCCCTCAATGCCGGGGTTCGCCGAGATCGGCGCGGCGCTCCAGACTGGCCATCAACGCCGGCTCGTCCAGCCCGGCGTCGAGATCTCCGAGAAACGCCACCGCGGCGCGGCGGCCACCGAGCGCGCGCAAACCACGCTCGCCGTGCTCGGACGACGAAGTCGGCAAGCGCCCCGAGCCGGCGGGCGCGCACGCGCGCGGCGCCGAGGTCGAGCCCGGCGCGGTGCGCGTCGAGCGCGTCGACGAGCTCGTCGAACCCGGCGGCCGGCGGGATCGACGACACGGCGACGACCGGCACCGTGCGCTCCCCGAGCGACCGCAGCGCCGCGACGAGGTCGCGCCGCGCGCGCTGGGCCACGACGCCGAGGTCGGCCTTGGTGACGACGAGCACGTCCGGCACCTCCATGATCCCCGCCTTGAGGAACTGCAGGACGTCGCCGGAGCCGGGCTGCACGACGACGGCGACGGTGTCGGCCGCCTCGGCGACCTCGGTCTCGGACTGGCCGACGCCGACGGTCTCGATGACGACGACGTCGAACGCGGCGGCGAGGGCCTGGGCGGCGGCGCGCGTGGCGGGGGCGAGCCCGCCGAGCCGCTCGCCGGCGGCGGTCGAGCGGATGAACAGGCCGCGGTCGGCGGGGTCGGCGTCGATCCGCGCGCGGTCGCCGAGCAGCGCGCCGCCGGAGCGCTTGGACGTCGGGTCGACGGCGAGCACGGCGACCGTGCGGTCGCGCGCCCGCCACGCGCGCGTCAGCGCCGACAGCAGCGTCGACTTGCCGGCGCCCGGCGGGCCGGTCACGCCGACGATGTGCGCGTCCGCCTCGCCGCCGAGGCGGGCGGGCGCGACTTCGGCGAGCAGCGCGGCGATCTCACCGCGCGCGCCGGGCGAGCGGTTCTCGAGCAGGTTCAGCGCCGCCGGCGCCGCCCCCAGATCACGCTCGCGCAGCCGCGTCCCGAGCTCGGCGCCGGTCACGCGGCCGAGCGTACTCCGTGGCGATCGGCCACGATGCCCACGATCGCGCGCAGGATGCGGGTGAGCTCGAAGTCCTTCGGCGTGAAGACGGCCGCCACACCGGCCTCGCGCAGGGTCTCGGCGTCGGCGTCGGGGATGATCCCGCCCGCCACGACCGGGATGTCGGCACCGCCGGCCTCGCGCAGCGCGGCGAGGACGTCGGGGATCAGCTCGCGGTGCGAGCCCGAGAGGATCGACAGCCCGATCACGTGCACGCCCTCGTCGACCGCCGAGCGGGCGATCTGCGCCGGCGTCAGCCGGATGCCCTCGTAGACGACGTCCATGCCGGCGTCGCGGGCGCGGACGGCGATCTGCTCGGCGCCGTTGGAGTGCCCGTCGAGGCCCGGCTTGCCGACGAGGATCTTCACCGTGCGGCCGAGCGCCTCGGACACGCGGGCGACCTCGTCGCGCAGCTCGGCGAGCTCCTCGCCGCTGGCCGGAGCCGCCGCCTCGCCGACGCCGGTCGGCGCGCGGTAGGAGCCGAACGCCTCGCGCAGGGCACCGGACCACTCGCCGGTCGTCACGCCCGCGCGGGCGGCCGCGATCGTCGCGGGCATGATGTTCTCGTCGGTCATCGCGACCCGGCGCAGCTCGTCCAGCGCCTCGCTCACGTCGCCCCGCTCCGCGCGCCACTGCTCGAGACCTTCGCGGGCCTGGGCCTCGACGGCCGGGTCGACCACGAGGATGCCGCCCTCGGCGTCGGCGGTCAGCGGCGACGGCTCGGTCTCCTCGAAGCGGTTGACGCCGACCATCACCTGCTCGCCGCACTCGATCCGGCGGATCCGCTCGCGGTGCGACTCGACCAGCGCCGCCTTCATGTACGGCACCGCCTCGACCGCGCCGCCCTGCTCGTCGACGCGCGCCATCTCCTCGCGCGCGCCCTCCAGCAGCTCGTCGACGAGCCCGTCCATGACCTTCGAGCCCTCGAAGATGTCCGGGTACTCGAGCAGGTCGGTCTCGAACGCCAGCACCTGCTGGATTCGCAGCGACCACTGCTGGTCCCACGGGCGGGGGAGGCCGAGCGCCTCGTTCCAGGCGGGGAGCTGGACGGCCCGCGCGCGCGCGTTGCGGCCGAGCGTGACGGCCAGCGCCTCGAGCACGATCCGCTGCACGTTGTTCTCCGGCTGGGACTCGGTCAGGCCCAGCGAGTTGACCTGCACGCCGTAGCGGAAGCGCAGGTGGCGCTCGTCCTGCACGCCGTAGCGCTCGCGCCCCAGGGCCTCCCACAGGATCGCCATCGCGCGCAGCTTCGCGTGCTCCTCGACGAACCGCACGCCGGCGTTGACGAAGAACGAGATCCGCCCGAAGACGGTGCCCATGCGGTCCACCGGCACGCGCTCGCGCACGGCGTCGAGCACGGCGATCGCGGTCGCCATCGAGTAGGCGATCTCCTGCACCGGCGTCGCGCCCGCCTCCTGCAGGTGGTAGGAGCAGATGTTCACCGGGTTCCAGCGCGGCACGTGCTCGACCGTGTAGGCGACGCTGTCCGCGATCAGACGCATCGACGGGCCGGGCGGGAACGCGTAGGTCCCGCGCGAGAGGTACTCCTTGATGATGTCGTTCTGGGTCGTGCCCTGGAGCTCGGACACGTCGATCCCGTTCTCCTCCGCGACGACCATGTAGAGCGCCAGCAGCCACGCGGCGGTGGCGTTGATCGTCATCGACGTGTTCATCTTGTCGAGTGGGATCCCGTCCATCAGGGCGTGCATGTCGCCCTTGTGGGCCACCGGGACGCCGACCTTCCCGACCTCGCCGCGCGCCAGCTCGTGATCGGCGTCGTAGCCCGTCTGCGTCGGCAGATCGAAGGCCACGGACAGGCCGGTCTGGCCCTTCGCGAGGTTGCGCCGGTACAGCTCGTTCGATGCGCGGGCGTTGGAATGGCCCGCGTACGTGCGCATCAGCCAGGGCTTGTCGGGCTCCGGGAGGCGGTGGCTCATTGCAACCGATTCTGCCGTACCCTGCCCGGTCGATGCGGCAGATCGACGTCCTGCACCGCGGGCGCGAGAAGGTCATCGCCTGCTTCGAGGTCGACGGCATCCTCGTCGATCCCGGACCCCAATCCTGCGAGGAGGCCCTGCTCGCGGGCCTGGCCGGCGCGCGCCCGGAGGCGCTCCTGCTCACCCACATCCACTTCGACCACGCCGGCGCGGCGGGCGCGCTGGTGCGCCGCTGGCCGGACCTGCCGGTCTATGTCCACGAGCGCGGAGCGCCGCACATGGCCAACCCCGAGCGGCTCGTCGCCAGCGCGGCGCGGCTGTACGGGGGAGAGGAGGGGCTGCGCGAGACGTGGGGCGAGGTCGTCCCGGTCCCGGAGGAGAACCTCCACGTGCTCGAGGGCGGCGAGACCGTGCTCGGCTTCAAGGTCGCCTACACCCCCGGGCACGCGTCACACCACGTCTGTTACCTGCACGAGGCCTCCGGCTGGGCCTTCGTCGGCGACATGGCGGGCGTGCGCATCCCGCCGTGGGACCTGACGCTCGCCCCGACCCCGCCGCCCGACATCGACGTCGAGGCGTGGGAGCAGTCGCTGGACACGATCGCCGCCTGGGAGCCGGCGGGGCTGGCGCTGACGCACTTCGGCACGGCCGACGACGTGGCGGCGCAGCTCGCCGCCGTCCGCGAGTCGCTGCGCTGGCAGGCCGATCTCGCCGCCGAGCAGGACCAGGAGGGCTTCATGGCCGCGCTGCACGAGCGCATCAGCCGCGCCGCGCCCGAGGACGTCGACGAGTTCGAGCTGGCCGCGCCGCTCGACCATCTCTTCCTCGGTCTTGATCGCTGGCACCGCAAGCGGGGATAATCCGTGTGCGGCTTACTCACACTCGCAAGCTCGCGTGAGCGCCTTAGATAGCGATGAGCGAGACCGTCGAGCTTCCACGTACCGGCGATCCCGGGGCGGACCTGGGCGGCAACTGGCGCGTGATCGTCCTCAACGACAATCACAACACGTTCGACCACGTGGCTCACACGCTGGCGCGGACGATCCCCGGCGTCAGCGTCGCCAAGGGCTACGCGATCGCCGACGTGATCCACAACACGGGTCGCGCGATCGTCTGGTCCGGCGTGAAGGAGACGGCTGAGCTCTACTGGGAGCAGCTCCAGCAGGCGGGGCTGACGATGGCGCCGCTCGAACCTGCGTGACCTGGCTCTTCCCGATCGGGATCGTCCTGTCGTTCGGGATCGTCGCCCCGGTCCTGTTCGCGATCGCCGGCAGCCAGGTGCGTCAGCGGACTTGGCTGTACGCGGCAGCGCTCTACGGCGTGATGAGCTGGGGCGGTATCGCCGTCGTCGCCGCCACGCCGACCGACAGCGTGGCCTCGGACCTCGGCGCGGCGGCCTTCCTGATCGAGTGGGTGGCGGCCTCCGCCCACGCGTTCGTGATCCGCGGCGACTACCAGCGCCGGCTCGCCGGCGCACAGAACCCGCTGGAGGCGGCCCGCAGCGCCGTCGAGGCGCGCAGGGAGGCGCAGCGGCTCGTGCGCGAGGAGCCCGACGTGGCGCGCGAGCTGGGCATCGGCCGCCCGGACGTCGAGGGCGCGCGGACGATGGGCGTGATCGACGTCAATCAGGTCCCCGTGCAGGTGCTCGCGACGCTGCCGGGGATCGACAACCACCTCGCCGCCGAGATCGTCCGGGCCCGCGAGGAGATCGACGGCTTCAAGTCGCTCGAGGACATGGGCGGCGTGCTGAATCTCGACGGGAACCTGGTCGAGGACATCCGCCCGTATGTCGTGTTCGTCCCGCGCTAGACGGGCAGGAAAGGACATGAGGCGCGCGTTCCTCATCGTCTTCGCCGCGCTGTTCGTGCTCCTGCTCGACGGCAACCTGCCGACGCCGCTGTATGCCGTCTACCGCGAGCGGTTCGGCTTCTCGGGCACCGAGCTCACCCTGATCTTCGCCACCTACACGATGGTGCTGATCCCGTCGCTGTTGGTCTTCGGGCAGCTTTCGGACCGCGTCGGTCGCCGCCGGGTGTTGGCCGGCGGCCTGGCGGGCGCCATCGTCGGGCTGGTGCTGCTCGCGCTGGCCGACAGCACCGCCTGGCTGTTCGTCGCTCGCGCGGTCCAGGGCGTCGCGCTCGGCGCGGTCGTCGGGACGGCGGCGGCTGCCCTCGTGGAGACCGAGCCGGGCGGCGACCACCGCCGCGCCGCGCTCGCGGCCGTGCTCGGCCAGAGCGGCGGCAGCGCCGCCGGCCCGCTGATCGCCGGCTCGCTGGCCGAGTGGGCGCCCGCGCCGCGCCAGCTCTCCTACGGCCTGGCGATCGCGGCCACGGCGGTGATCGCGATCGGCGTCTGGCGGATCCCGGAGCCGAGCCGTCCCACCTCCGAGTGGCGGCTCCAGCGCCCGTCCGTGCCGCGTGCGATCCGCGCCCGGTTCGCGCGTGTGAGCCTCAGCAGCGCCGCCGGCTGGGGCGTCGGCGCGCTGTTCCTGTCGGTCGTCCCGTCGTACGCCGCGGCGCTGCTGGACACCGGCGACCTCGCGCTGCTCGGCGCGATCAGCGCCGGCATGCTCGGCGTCGCGTGCCTCTTCCAGGCCGCGGCGCAGCGCAGCGGGCTGGCGCCCGGACGCGCCCAGCCGGCGGGTCTCACGCTGCTCGTCGCCGGCATCGCGGCGCTCGTCAGCGCCTTCCCGACCCACTCGCTGGCGCTCGTGCTCACCGGCGCGGTGGTCGCCGGCGCCGGTCTCGGGCTCGCCTATTTCGGCGCGCAGACGGAGGTCAACCGGATCGCGCCGCCCGAGCGGCGCGGCGAGGTGACGGCGGCCTTCATCACGTGCCAGTACGTGTTCGTGTCGGTGACGGCGATCTCGGTCGGCCTGCTCAGTGATGCGGCGTCGCTGGCGGCGGCGGTGCGCGCGGCGGGCCTGGCGATCGCCGTAGTCGCGGCGTGCACCGCGGTTTGGCACGTGGCCGCTGTGCGCCGGTAGCGTGTCCGCCCGGTGGCCGTCCTCGAGTGCCATGGCCTGCGCAAGCGCTTCGGCGACCTCGAGGCCGTACGCGGGATCAGCTTCACGATCGCCGAGGGCGAGACCTACGGGCTGCTCGGCCCCAACGGCGCCGGGAAGACGACCACGATCTCGATGGTCTGCGGCCTGCTCGAGCCCGACGCGGGCGACGTCGTCGTGGCCGGCCAGGCGTTGACGACCCGCAGCGTCGAGCCCAAGGCCGCGATCGGCTACGTGCCGCAGGAGCTGGCCATCTACCCGGACCTCAACGCGCGCGAGAACCTGCGCTTCTTCGCGCGGCTGTACGGCCTGTCGGGCGCTGACGCCGACCGGCGCGTCGCCGAGGTGCTCGACGTCATCGGCCTCGCCGATCGCGCCCGCGAGCAGACCAAGAACTTCTCGGGCGGCATGCAGCGGCGGCTGAACATCGGCATCGGGCTCCTGCACCGCCCGCGGCTGTTGATCCTCGACGAGCCGACCGTCGGGGTCGACCCGCAGAGCCGGAACGCGATCCTCGAGAGCGTCGAGCAGCTCGCCGAGGCCGGCATGGCCGTCCTCTACACCACGCACTACATGGAAGAGGCCGAGCGCCTGTGCGACCGCATCGGCATCGTCGACCAGGGCGAGCTCAAGGCGGAGGGCACGCGCCGCGAGCTCGTGGCGCTGGTCGGCGAGCACGACCGCGTGCGGCTCGAGGGCTCGGGCTCGCTCGACGCCGCCGGCGCCGCCTGCGAGGCGCTGGAGAGCCGTGCTGGCGGCGAGCGTCCGCGACGGCGGGCTCGACCTGATCGTGGACGGCGCCCGCGGTGCGCTGCCGGGCCTGATCGCCACCGTGACCGGCGCCGGCGCGGTCGTTCATTCGGTGCAGGTCGACGAGCCGGACCTCGAGGCCGTGTTCCTGCAGCTCACTGGCCGGGCCCTCCGGGACTAGATGACTAGTGCGCGCCGCGCTGCTCATCGCCGGCAAGGACATCCGCCAGCGGCTGCGCGACCGCTCCGCGCTGCTCGTCGCGATCGTGGTCCCGCTCGTGCTCGCGTCGATCTTCGGGCTGATCTTCCACGACGTCAGCACCGGCAACGCCTGCTCGTGCGAGTTCGTGCTCGTCGACGAGGACCACGGTGACGCGTCGGCGGCGTTCCGCACGCAGGCGCTGGCACCGCTCGAGCGCCGCCACGTCATCACCGTTCGCCCGGCGGCGAGCCAGGCGGCCGCGCGCGACGACATCGAGGCCGGCAAGGCCGGGGCCGCGTTCGTGCTGCCCGCCGGGTCTCACGGCCGCGATCCACTCCGGGCGGCCGGCCCAGGTGCGCGTGATCGGCGACGTCGACGCGTCGATCACGACGCAGGTCGGCGAGGCGATCGCGACGTCGTACGCGAGCCGGATCGAGACGCTCCGCGTCGCCACCGCCGCGCTGGGATCACGCACGCCGCCGGAGCTCGGTCCCGATCCGCTCGTGCTGGCGAACGTGTCGACGGCGAGCCGCCAGCTCGACATCGGGACGTTCTACGCCGCCGGGATGGCCGTGTTCTTCCTGTTCTTCACCGTGCAGTTCGGCGTGTCGAGCATCCTCGACGAGCGGCGCGAGGGCACGCTGGCGCGCATGCTGGCGGCGCCGATCCGGCGCGGGTCCGTGCTCGTCGGCAAGCTGCTGACGAGCGTCGTGCTCGGCGTCGTGAGCATGAGCGTGCTGGCGCTCGCCACGCACTTCCTGCTCGACGCGCAGTGGGGCGACCCGCTCGGCGTGCTGCTGCTGATCGTGGCCGGCGTGATCGCCGCGACGTCGGTGATGGCGTTGATCGCCACGTACGCGCGCACCGCCGACCAGGCACAGTCGTGGCAGACGATGGCCGCGCTCGTGCTGGGCATGCTCGGCGGCACGTTCTTCCCCGTGGCCCAGGCGGGCGGGGTGATCGCTTCGGTGAGCCTGGCGACGCCGCAGGCCTGGTTCCTGCGCGGCGTGCAGGACCTCGGCGGCGGGCAGGGCGCCGGCGCCGTGGCCGGCCCGGTGCTGGCGATGCTCGCGTTCGCGGCCGTGATGACGCTGCTGGCGCTACCGCGCGTGGGGAGGCTGACGGCGCGATGAAGGCGTTCGCGATCGCCGCGACCGACCTGCGGCGGCTGATGCGCTGGCGGGCGAACGTCTTCTTCCTCTTCATCCTCCCGATGGTCATCATCCTGCTGCTCGGCGCCACCTTCGGCGGCGGCGGCCAGGTGCGGATCGGCCTCGTCGGCGCCGAGCGCGGCGCGCTCGCCCGGGCCTTCGTACGCGCGGTCGACGCGCGGCCGGGCACCGAGCTGCGGCGCTTCGACGACCGCGCCGGCCTCGAGCGGGCCGTGTCGCGTGGCGACATGGACGTCGGCCTGGTGGTGCCGGCCGACTACGACGCGCGCCTGCGGGCGCGGCCAGACCGTGCGGGTCGGCTACTTCAGCCGGCCCGACGAGACCGCGCTGCAGGTACGGGCGACGATCCAGTCGGTCGCCGCCGAGCAGAGCCGCGCGCTGATCGCGGCGCAGGTGCTCGTGCGCGAGCGGCGCACCGCCTTCGCAGCGGCGCTGGCGCGGGCGCGACGCCGTGGCCGCACGGACGCCGCCGGTGCGCGTCGCCGTCACCGAGCCCGGCGGCGGGCCGTACGTCGCGACCTCCAGCCGCTTCGAGAGCGGGGCCGCGACGCAGCTGCTGCTGTTCGTGTTCCTCACCTCGCTCAACGGCGCGGTGTGGCTGATCGAGACGCGCCGGCTCGGGATCGCCCGCCGCATGCTCTCGACGCCCGACCTCTACCGCCACGATCCTCGGCGGCCAGGTGCTGGGCCGGCTCGCGGTCGCGCTGCTGCAGGCACTGATCATCATCGTCGGCTCGGCGCTGTTCTTCGGCGTCGGCTGGGGCGATCCCGCGGGCACCGCCGCGGTCGTGATCTCGTTCGCGCTCGTCGGGACCGGGGGCGCCGTGCTGCTCGGCAGCCTGTTCTCGTCAGAGCAGCAGGCCGGGCCGGTCGCGCTGCTGCTGGGGCTCGGGCTGGCCGCACTCGGCGGCTCGATGGCGCCGCTCGAGGTGTTCCCGGACACCGCTCGCGCGATCGCCCACGTGACGCCGCACGCCTGGGCCAACGACGCGTTCTCGGATCTGCTCGGTGAACGGCGACGGCCTCGGAGCCGTGCTGCCTCAGGTCGGCGTCCTGCTGGCCTTCGCGGCGGTGGCGCTGGGGGTGGCGACCTGGCGGCTGCGCCGCGTGATCACGGGCTGACGTGGTTGCCTTCGAGCGCGCCCTCGACGACGCGGTCGAACCAGCTGTAGATGACCGGCACCTGGTACCAGCTCGTGTAGTCGGCGCGCCAGTCGATGAACTCCTGGCCGTACCAGTAGCGCTCGAAGTCGGTCTTCGCCTCGAAGTGGGCGAACTGCCAGAACCGGTAGCGGTCGTCGCGGACCGCAGCACCTCGAAGTCGGTGGCGCCGTAGCGCAGCGCGATCGGGGCGATCTCCCGCAGCGCCTCCTCGAACTTGTCGCCGCGGAACACGGTGGCGTACCAGGGGATGTGCACGCACTGCCGGCTGCCATCAGGCTCCAACCTCCGCCCGGATCGCGCCCGGGCCGTCCGCTGTCTTGCCGAGTCCCTCGGACTCCGCGCCCACGAGGATCGCGATCTTGCCGAGGTGCCGTTGTCTCGTACATGAGCTGGTGGGCTTCGGCGACCTGGTCGAAGCCCAGCGTCCTCCAGAGTACGGGACGGATGGCTTCCGGCCTCGATCAGCTCGTTCGCCCTGTGGCACTCCCACGCGTTCGCGAAGTGCGAGCCGATGATCCGCTTCTGGCTTCATCCACAGGTAGCGGACGTCGAAATCGAGCTTGTGGCCGGTCGTGCCGCCGCAGATCACGACCTTGCCGAACGGCTTGACGACGAGCACCGAGGTCGGGAACGTCGCCTGGCCGACGTGCTCGAAGACGATGTCGGGCTGGCCGCCGAGCTTCTCCTCGACAGCCTTGCAGAAGCGGCGCGACTCCTTGAAGCGCGCCTTCTCCTCGTCGGGCGTCTCGTCGCCGCGCGCGCATCATGCCGGTGAACTCGTTGCGGTCGATGTAGTCGCAGGCGCCGAGCTCGCGGCACAGGTCGGCCTTCTCCTCGGACGAGACGACGCCGACCGCGTCGGCGCCGGACAGCCGGCACAGCTGGAGCGCGAACACGCCGAGGCCGCCGGCCGCGCCCCAGATCAGCACGCGGTGGCCCTCCTGCAGCTGGGCCTGGTCGCATCAGCATGCGGTACGCGGTGAAGTAGGTCAGCCCGTACGACGCGGCCTCCTCCCAGGTCAGCGCCGCCGGCTTGGGCAGCAGCTGCTGGGCCTGGACCTTGCAGTACTCGGCGAACGAGCCCCAGGTCGTCTCGTAGCCCCAGATCCGCTGCGACGGCGCGGCCATCGGGTCCAGCCCGTGGACCTCGGGATCCTCGTAGGAGGCCTGGTTGCAGTGGATCACGACCTCGTCGCCGGGCTTCCAGCGCCGTCACGCCGGGGCCGACCTGCCGACGATGCCGGACGCGTCCGAGCCGCCGATGTGGTGGTCCTCGGCGTGATAGCGGAACACCGACACCGGCTGGCCCAGCGCCGCCCACACGTTGTTGTAGTTCACGCCCGCCGCCATCACGCGGACGATGACCTCCATGGCGCCCGGCTCGGGTACCTCCATCTCCTCGATCTGGAAGGCGTCGGTCGGTTCGCCCTCGCGTTCCTTGCGGATCACCCAGGCATCCATGGTCTGTGGCATATGGCGGGCGATCCTACATAGGGGTCAGAACCACTCGTCGCGCTTGACCCAGAAGAGCGTGAGCAGGATCACAGTCGGCAGCAGCAGGCTTCCGACCCCCAGGATCAGGAAGTCCGACTTGGACTCGACGTGGTCGGTCAGCCACTGGAAGTTCTGGCCGAAGAAGCCCGTGACGAGCGTCCACAGCACGAACAGCGTGCCGAGGATGGTGATCCGGGTGGCGACGGCGTTGAGGCGGTCGGCGTTGGCGTTGAAGTACGTCGAGGTCAGCGCCGCGAGGTCCTCGGACTGCCGGTAGAGCTCGCCGGCGACCTGGGCCAGGTGGTCGCCGATGTCGCGCAGGTACTCGGCGGTGTCGCCGAACTGCACCAGGCGCTGGAGCTCGTCCGACGCGGATTGGAACTGGTCGCGCTGGATCGATGCGATGCGGCCGATCTCGCGCACGTCCTGGCGCAGCCGGTAGATCATCGCCAGGTGCTGCTTGCGCGGCCGGGTGAGGACCTCGGCCTCGAGCCCGTCTACGCGTTCCTCGAGGCCCTCGATCACGGGGTAGAAGGCGTCGGTCAGCGTGTCGAGGATCTTGTAGACGGGGTGCTCCTGCAGCTGCTCGACGTCGTCGCGCAGCTCGTCGAGGATCTCGCACGCGCCGCGGCGGACCGTGATCAGGAAGCGGCGCGCGACATAGACGTGGACCTCGATCGGCCGGACCGTGCCGTCGTCGTCGAGTCGCGCGGTGAAGAAGACGAGCAGGACGTGGTCCTCGTACACGTCGACCTTCGGCCGCTGGCCGAACTCGCGCGTGTCCTCGATCGCGACCGGATGCAGGCTGAGCATCTCGCCGAGGCGGTTGACCTCGTCATCTGTCGGGTCGACGAGGTCGATCCAGAACTGGTGCCCGGCCTGAAGGTCAGACGCGATGCGGCCGTCGTCGACCGCGGTGAGCACGTCCATGTCGTGGAGCTTAGGCGTGCAGGCCGCACTCGACCTTGCCCGTACCCGCCCAGCGCCCGTCCCGGTTGGTGCCCGGGCGGGTGCAGTGCGTGCAGCCGATCGAGGCGTATCCGCGATCGTGCAGCTCGTTGTACGGGAGGTCGTGGTCCGCGATGTAGCGCCAGACGTCGCGCTCGGTCCAGTCGGCCAGCGGGTTGGCCTTCCAGCGTTCGTGCTTGGCGTCCCACGCGAGCTTGGGGATGCCGGCGCGCGACGGACCCTGCTCGCGGCGGACGCCGGAGATCCACGCGTCGACGTCGGCGAGCGCGCGCTGGAGCGGCTGGACCTTGCGCAGGTCGCAGCAGGCGTCCGGGTTGCGCTCCCACAGCCGGTCGCCGTGCGTGGCCGCCTGGCGGCCGAGGCTCGGCCCCTGGTGGACCTCGACGGTGATGCCGTAGCGCTCCTCGACGTTGCGCCACGTCTCGTAGGTCTCGGGGAAGAGCACGTGCGTGTCGAGCGTGAAGATGCGGGCGTCGGGCGCGATCCGCAGGATCAGGTCGAGGACGACCGACGCCTCCTTCTGGAACGAGCAGGCGACCGCCAGGCGCGGGTGGAAGCGCTCCACCATGAACTCGAGGACCCCGGTGGCGTCGAGATGCTCGAGGTCGGGCGCAACGGTTGCGGCAGCCATCACCTGAAAAGGTACTAAATCCGATCGGATTTCCCTCCTGTGCCTCCCGCGCGGCGTCTCGGTGCCCTTCTCGCGAGTCGCTAGCATTCTGCAAGTGACTACGGACACCGAGGCTCTGGACGCCTACTCGAGCGTCGTCACGAGCGTGGCCGCCAAGCTCGGCCCGTCGGTGGCCAACCTGCGCGTGTTCAGCCGCCGCCGCGCGTCCGGCAGCGGCTCGGGCGTGATGATCACGCCTGACGGGTTCATGCTCACGAGCGCACACGTTGTGATGGGCGCGGGCGCCCGGGTGCGGGCCTCGTTCACCGACGGCAGCGACGTCCAGGTCACCGTGATCGGCGCCGACCCGCTGTCGGACCTGGCGGTGCTGCGCGCCGACGACCCCGTGGCCCCGGCCGCCCAGCTCGGCGACGCCGCCGCGCTGCGCGTCGGCCAGCTCGTGGTCGCGATCGGCAACCCGCACGGCTACGCCGGCTCGGTCACCGCCGGCGTCGTCTCCGCGCTCGGCCGCTCGCTCCCGGCCCGCGCTGGCGGCGCGACCCGGATCATCGACGACGTCATCCAGACCGACGCCGCCCTGAACCCCGGCAACTCCGGCGGCGCCCTGGTCGACGGACGCGGGCGCGTCGTCGGGATCAACACCGCGGTCGCGGGCGTCGGGCTCGGCCTGGCGGTGCCGGTCAACGCGACGACGCGCGGCATCGTCTCGGCGCTGATGCGCGACGGCCGCGTCCGGCGAGCCTGGATCGGCATCGCCGGCGGCGCGCGCCCGCTGCCGCCGCGCGTGGCGGCGTCGGTCGGCCGCGACCGCGCGATCGAGGTCGTCGAGGTCATCGACGGCTCACCCGCCGCCCGCGCCGGCCTCCGCGCCGAGGACCTGATCGTGGGCGTCGACGGCCTGCCGGTCCGCGGGGTCGACGACCTCCAGCGCCTGATGACCGGCGAGCGCATCGGGGTCGAGTGCGCGCTCGAGGTCGTCCGCGCGGGCACCAGCCGCACCGTCGCTCTGATCCCGCGCGAGCTCGACGCCGCTTAACTGCGGCATTGAGGGAGGCGGGATCGGCCGCCGCGCGAGATCGGTGTCGGATTACCCGCGCATACCGAGGGTTTCCCGACACCAACGCCCGAGCTCGCCGCCCCACCCAGCCGCAGTTCGTTCGCGCCCTATGCTCCGCGCCCGTGACCGCGGCGAGACTCGTGATCCTGGTCGTGCTCGTGCTGGCGGGCTGCGGCGGGACTGACGATCCCCCGGCGGAGACCACGCAAACGCCGGTGCCGGCCAGCAGCGCGACGCCCGGCGCGCAGACGTCCGCGCCGCCCGCGCAGGGCAGCGCCGCAAACGCCTTCATCGGATCGATCGCCGTCGATCCCGCGGACGGCACCGTCATGCTCGGCACCGGCCTCGGGCTGTTCCGGCTCGACAAGGGCGCGAAGGACGCCGAGCGCGTCACCGGTGAGATGCAGGCCGGGAGCGGCTCGGGACAGATCTCCAGCAACCTCGTGGTCCGCTACGCCGGCCCGAAGGACCTGCTCGGCTCCGGCCACCCCGACGGCGGCAGCCTGCCCGAGAACCTCGGGCTGATGCGCTCGACCGATCACGGTGCCACCTGGGCGCCGGTCTCGCAGCTCGGCAAGGCCGACTTCCACATCCTCCAGGTCGCGCAGGACCGCGTCGTCGCGGTCAACGCCGACGCCAAGGAGGTGCGGATCAGCACCGACGGCGGCAGGACGTTCGCCGCCAAGACGCCGCCGGACACGCCCGTCGACGTGGTGTTCGACGCCGGCGACCCGAAGCGCATGGTCGTCGCCACCAAGCAGGGCGTCTTCACGTCGGCCGACGAGGGCGGGAGCTGGCGCGCCCGAGATCCGACGCAGACGCAGCAACTCGCCTGGGGCGCGCCCGACGCCCTCTACCGCGCCGACCCCGGCGGCAGCGTCAAGCGCAGCAGCGACGGCGGCCAGACGTGGGACGAGGCCGGCAACGTCGGCGCCCCCTCGGTCAACGAGCTCGCAGTGGATGCCGGCGGCGCGCTCTACGCGTCGATCCCCGGCGGCGAGGTCAAGCGCTCCACCGACGGCGGCGCGACCTGGACCCGCCTCGTCAAGCTGAAGTAGTCACGGCAGCAGCAGGTCGTTCTGCGACGACCGCCGCTGCGCACTGACCTCGACGGTGGCGGGGGCGATGTCGCCGCCGCTCGCGCTCATCGTGTAGCTGCCCTCGGCGGCGTCGACCTTCAGCTGCGCCGTCGAGCGCGGCTGGATCGTGCCGGTCGACCGCTTGATCCCACCCTTGGACGCGCCGAGCTCGTCGCTCGCGAAGGTCACCTTCTGGGCCGCGCCGGACTGGTTGGAGATGATGAAGACGACCGGCCCGCCGCCGAACGAGGGCGGTGAGACGCGGACCCGCGAGGTGTCGATCGCGGCGGTGACGCTGATCGGCGCCGGCGGCCGCGGCTTGTTCGCGTAATCGGGTTCGGCGCCGCAGCCCGCCACGGCAGCGGCGATGACCGCGATCGCGACGACTCCCTCCACCCGGCGCACGCGGGCGAATCTACTGCAAACGCGCGTGCATGACGTCCGGTTCCAGGCGTATGACACGCGGCCCATGCCTGACGCCGCGCTCCTCGAGTCCCCGATCGCCGAGGCCGAGTTCCTCGCCGTCGACACGGAGACCAACGGCCAGCCGAAGGAGCGCTGCGAGCTGACCGAGGTCGGCGCCGTGCTCGTCGGCGGCGGTGAGCTGCATGACCGCTGGAGCTCGCTGGTCGGCGTGTCGGAGCCGCTCGGCCGCGGCATCCAGCGCTTCACCGGGATCACGCAGGCGATGGTCGACGACGCGCCGCCGCCGGCCGAGGTGCTGCCGGCGCTCGCCGAGCAGTTGCACGGGCGGCTGCTGGTGGCGCACAACGCGCGGTTCGACGTCGGCGTCCTGCGGCAGGCGTTCGAGCGCGCCGAGCTCGACTGGCCGGACCCGCCGGTGCTGTGCACCGTCGCGCTCGCGCGCCGGCTGGCGCCGCTGCAGCGCCGCCGCGGGCTCGCCTCGCTCGCCGACGCGCTCGGGATCGAGGTCAGCCAGACGCACCGCGCGCTGCCCGACGCCGAGACGTGCGCGCGCGTGTTGTGCGCGCTGCTGCCGCGGCTGTGCGCGAACGCGCGGACGATCGGCGAGGCACTCCAGGTCGTCCGCCCGCGCAAGCCGCCGCGCTACAAGCCCGTAGGCGCGAAGCGGTCGCGCGACGAGCGCCCGGACCTCTCCTCGCTCCCGAAGGACCCCGGCGTCTACATCTTCCGCGACGCCGACGGGCACCCGCTGTACGTCGGCAAGTCGGTCTGCCTGCGCACGCGCGCGCGAGCGCACTTCACGACGCCGGCGACCTGGACCGGCCAGGCCGAGCACGTCGACTACCAGCCGACCGAGTCCGAGCTCGGCGCGCTCGTGCTCGAGAACCGGCTGATCAAGACGCTCAAGCCACCGGGCAACACGCTGCTCAAGAAGGACGCCGACGGCTACGTCTACCTGCGCTGCCGGCTCGACATCCCGTTCCCGATCCTCGAGGTCGCGCGCGAGCCCGCCGCCGGACACGCGGTCTGCATCGGCCCGGTGCGCGGCCGCGGCGCCGCCGCCGAGCTCGTCGAGCAGCTCAACAGCCTGTTCGGGCTGCGCCACTGCGGCCGCGCGCTGAACACGCGGCCGCACCCGTCGGCGTACGGGCAGATGGGGCGCTGCCTGTCGCCCTGCCTCGGGGACCTGGATCCCAACCTCTACCGCCAGCGGCTCGACGAGGCGCTGCGGCTGTTCGAGGTCGACGGCGCGTCCGCGCTGCTCGCGCACGTCGACGCCCAGATGCGCGCGGCATCCGCCGCCCAGCGCTACGAGCGCGCCGCCTGGCTGCGGCGCCGGGCTCGCCGCCTCGAATCGCTGCTGCGCCGGCTCGGCGGTGTGCTGCGCGCCGCCCATGCCGGGGCGCGGCTCGTCGTCGTCCCGCACCCGGCCGAGCCCGCCCGGGCCGACGCGTTCTGGATCGTCGCCGGCCGCGTCGCCGACTGGGGCCCGCTCCCGGCCGACGCCGAGGAGGTCGTCGGGCGCACCGACGTCGCGCTCGCCGCCGCGCCGGCGGGCGGCCTCGGCGGCTGGCTGCCCGCCGACGAGCTCGACGAGCTGCGCATCATCGGCTCGTGGCTCGCGGGCCACGAGGACGTCCGCGTGCTCGAGCTCGAGCCGCGGCCGGATCAGGAGGCGCTGGCGGCGTTCACCGCGAGCCGGACTGCCGACCGCCCCAGGCCAGCACGGAGAGCGGCCCCATCGGCTCGCGCTCGTGTGCCGGTGCCGGGCTCGTGACCGGAGCCGGCCGCAGATCGTCGGCGACGACGTGCGTGACCGGCAGGCCCGTGAAGCGGGCGACGCGGTGCGGGAAGTCGTGCTGCAGCCACTTCGAGCTGCGCCCGGGCAGCGTGCAGACGACGACCTCGTCGTGGCGAGCCGGGTCGAAGAACTCGGCGACCGCGTCCATCGGGTTGTTGTCGCCGATCGAGCCGGCGGCCTCGAGCCCGGCCTCGCGCATCGCGGCGAGCGCCTGATCGAGCGGCTCGCGCAGCGCCTCGCGCCCCGCCCGCCCCGGGCCCTGGGCGGGCATCACCAGCGTGACCTTGATCGGCGACCGCTCCGCGCGGTGCACCAGCGCGTCCAACAGGTGCTGCGAGCCGGCCGTCTGGCTGGCTACGACGAGGACGTTCGCGGCCATCGCGATCGATGCTAGCGCTCGCGCAGGCGAACCGTGCGCCGAGATGTCAGGCGGTCAGCGCAGCGTGGCGGAACGGCAGCTCGACGACCTCGGCGGTGGTGTCGCCTTCGCCCACCGAGACCGTCTCCCCGGGCTCGGCCTCGCGGCGCACGATCGCCAGCGCGATCGGCCCGTGGACCGGCGAGACGACCGCCGTGCCGACGCGCCCGACCTCCTTCTCGCCACGCCGCAGCGCGTCGCCGGTCGCCGCCGGGGCGGACAGGCGCAGTCCGCGCAGCCGGCGGTTCGGCTTGCCGCGGTAGAACAGCCGCGCGACCGTCTCCTGGCCGACGTAGCAGCCCTTCGTGAACGACACGGCGCGCTCGTTCAGGCCGGCCTCCTGCGGGATCACGCCGTCGTCGATCTCGATCCCGTAGCGCGGCCGGCCGTGCTCGACACGGATCACCTCGGCCGCCTCCTCGCTCGCGGACACCGCGCCCGCGGCCTCGAGCGCGGCGCGCACGGCGGCCGTGTCGTCGGCGGCGCAGAAGACGTCGACGCCGACGTCGGTGCGCACGAGCGTGACCGTGCGCCCGCCGATCTGCGCGCTCGCGTTGTCGTGCTCGGCGCCGCCGACCGGCCCGGCGATCCGGCGCGCATCCGGCCCGATCAGCGACAGCAGCCCCAGCTCGAGCGTGCGCTTGTGCAGCTCGACGTCGCTGCCGAGCTTGAAGCGCCGGATCATGTTGAACAGGTCCTGCAGCGCGACGCGCTCGGTGTCGAGCAGCAGCTCGTGCCCGAGGTCGAGCACGCGCATGTCGCCGAGCATCTTGCCCTTGTGCGTGAGGAAGGCGGCGTAGCAGCCGTGGCCGGGCTCCAGGCGCTCGATGTCGTTGGTCACCTGGCCCTGCAGGAACACCTTCGCGTCCGGGCCCGTCAGCGCGAGCTTCCCGCGCTCGGAACGGTCGACGAGACCGCAGCCCTTGGTGAAGGCGCGATAGGCGTCGGCGAGCGTGTCGGTGGTCGCGGACATCTCCAGCCGAGAGTACCTAGCCCGTTCAGTCGTCTGGCGCGCGCACGCGCATGAGCCGGCGCTCGACCTCGCGCTGGAGCTCGTCGAGCACGCGGTCGCGCGACACGCCCGCCGCGAGCGCCGAGCGCACGACCTCCGCCTCCTCGGCACCGTCGAGCTGCTCGAGCAGCCGCAGCAGGCCGTCGAGGCTCTGGCCGCGCGCGAGCGCGAGCGGGTCCTCGGGATCGATGGAGTAGGACGCCATGTAGCCTGTCCCGCGAATCATGCCGCTTGCCGAGACCTTCCAGGAGATCGTCGACTGCGCTGCCGTCCGACTGGACCGACCTCGAGCTCGATCTCCGCATCGACGAGGACCGGTACATCGACGCGGCGACGCTGCTCGTGACCTGCAACGCGCAGCCCTACTCGATGCACGACTGGCACTTCCGCCTGCTCGTCGCGCACCGGTTCGGCCACGCGGCGTCGGCGCCGACCACCCACGGCACGCTGAAGCTGCTCGACGACGCGGGCATCGCCGGCGAGCTCGTGCTGCGCGAGGTGCGCGAGGGCCGCGTCGAGACGATCCAGGACTGGGGCCGGCCGGAGTCGTTCCGGCGCGAGTTCCGGAAGCTGCGCGCGCAGTAGTGGCTCGCGTCGTCGCCGTCTTCGACGACCTGCTGCTCGGCTCCAACGTGCTCGGCATGCTGCGCGCCGCCGGTCACGAGGCGACGCTCAGCGGCGGCGGCGACGTGCAGCCCGCGGGGGCCGACGTGCTGATCGTCGACCTCGCCGCGGGCACGTTCGACGGCATCGCGATCGTGGAGGCCCTCAAGGCCGCCGGCCAGCTCGAGGGAACCCGCACTTTGGGCGTGTATTCGCACGTCGACGTCGATACGCGTAACCGTGCGGACGCCGGCGGGTTCGATCTTGTCGTCCCGCGTTCGCGCATGGCGCGCGAGGGAGTGCAGCTCGTCGAGCGCCTCGCCTCATAGCCGTCCATTCGTCCTGTCAGACTCCGAAAGAGGAAATGTCAGCGCCTAGAGGTCTCGTCAAGGAGAGACGGCGGGTGGTCGTCCGCTTCGCGGGCGACTCGGGTGACGGGATGCAGCTGGCGGGCAGTCGCTTCACCGAGGCGACGGCCGAGCACGGGAACGACTTCGCGACGCTGCCGAGCTTCCCGGCGGAGATCCGCGCCCCCGCGGGGACGCTGGCCGGGGTGTCGGCGTTCCAGATCCACTTCGCGTCGCGCGACATCCTCACGCCCGGCGACGAGCCCGACGTGCTGGTGGCGATGAACCCGGCGGCGCTGCGCAGCGAGCTGCCGGCGCTCGCCCGCGCGGGAACGGTGATCGCCAACGAGGACGCGTTCACCAAACGCAACCTGCAGAAGGCGGGCTACGAGACGAACCCGCTCGAGGATTCCTCGCTCGACGGCTACCACCTGATCCGGATCCCGATGACCTCGCTGACCGCGAGCGCGGTGGAGGCGATGGAGGACGTCTCGACGCGGGACGCCGGCCGCGCCAAGAACCTGTTCGCCCTCGGCGTCCTGTCGTGGCTGTACGACCGCCCGACCGAGCCGACCGAGGACTGGCTGCGTCGCAAGTTCGTCAACAAGCCCGGGCCGCTGGAGGCCAACCTGGCCGCGTTCCGCGCCGGCTGGAACTTCGGCGAGACGTCCGAGCTGATCGACGTGCAGTACAAGGTCGATCCGGCGACCGACGTCCCGGCCGGCACCTACCGCAACGTCAACGGCACCGCCGCGACCGCGCTCGGCCTGGTCGCCGCCAGCGTCCGCTCCGGCCTGCCGCTCGTGCTCGCCAGCTATCCGATCACCCCGGCCTCCGAGCTGCTGCACGAGCTCGCGCGCCATCAGGAGATGGGCGTCCGGACGATCCAGGCCGAGGACGAGATCGCCGCCGCCGGAATGGCGCTCGGCGCGGCGTTCGGCGGCGCGCTCGGCGTCACGGCGACGAGCGGCCCGGGCATGGACCTCAAGGCCGAGACGATCGGCCTGGCCGCGATGCTCGAGCTGCCGATGGTGGTCATCGACGTCCAGCGCGCCGGGCCGTCGACCGGGATGCCGACGAAGACCGAGCAGTCGGATCTGCTGATGGCGATCCACGGGCGGCACGGCGAGTCGCCGATCCCGGTCGTCGCCGCCGCGACGCCCGGCCAGTGCTTCGAGGCCGCCTATCGAGGCGGCGCGGATCGCCGTCCACTACCGCACGCCGGTGATCCTGCTGTCGGACCTGTTCCTCGCCAACTCGAGCGAGCCGTGGCGGATCCCGGACGCCAACGACGCTGCCGCCGATCGAGCCGAACTTCGCCGAGCCGATGGAGGGCCGTTCCAGCCCTACGCGCGTGACGAGAAAGCGCGCGCGGCCGTGGGCGATCCCGGGCACGCCCGGTCTCGCGCACCGCATCGGCGGGCTCGAGAAGCAGGACGTCACCGGCAACATCTCCTACGACGGCGTGAACCACGCGCACATGACGCGCATCCGCGCCGACAAGGTCCGTGGCATCGCCTGCGATCTGGCGCCGCTGGATGTCGACTCCGACGATGGCGCCGAGGTGCTCGTGCTCGGCTGGGGCTCGAGCCTCGGCGCGATCCGCGCGGCGGCGCGGCGCGTCCGGTTGAAGGGGCACGCGGTCGCGACCGCCCACCTGCGCCACCTGCACCCGCTCCCGACCAACCTCGGCGAGGTCCTGCACCGCTACGAGCGCGTGCTGGTGCCGGAGATGAACAGCGGCCAGCTCGCGCAGCTGCTCCGGGCCGAGTTCCTCGTCGGTGTCGAGAGCTACACCAAGCTCGAGGGCAAGCCGCTGTTCGCGGCCGAGCTCGAGCGCGAGATCGAGGCGCTGCTGTGAGGGCGCTGACGAAGGAGGACTTCACGTCCGATCAGGAGACGCGCTGGTGCCCGGGCTGCGGCGACTACGCGGTGCTCGCGTCGGTCCAGCAGCTGATGCCCGAGCTCGGGGTTCCCCCGCACAAGGTCGTGTTCGTGTCCGGGATCGGCTGCGCCGGCCGCTTCTCCTACTACATGGACACGTACGGGATGCACGGCATCCACGGCCGCGCGCCGGCGCTCGCCACCGGCCTCGCGGCCGCGCGCGAGGACCTCTCGATCTGGGTCGTGACCGGTGACGGCGACGCGCTGTCGATCGGCGGCAACCACCTGATCCACGCGCTGCGCCGCAACGTGCCGATCAAGATCCTGATGTTCAACAACCAGGTCTACGGGCTCACGAAGGGCCAGGCGTCGCCGACCTCCGCGCGCGGGATGGTCACCAAGTCGACGCCGTTCGGCGCCGAGGACCCGCCGTTCAACCCGCTGTCGCTGGTGCTCGGCGCGGGGGCGACGTTCGCGGCCCGCACGGTCGATCGCGACCGCCACCACATGACCGACGTGCTGCGCGCCGCGGCCGAGCACGAGGGCAGCGCCTTCGTCGAGATCTACCAGAACTGCCCGGTGTTCAACGACGGCGCGTTCTTCGCCCTGACGGAGAAGGACCGCGCGCCCTTCAATCGCATCCCGCTGGTGCACGGCGAGCCGATCCGCTTCGGCCCGGACGGGGAGCACGGCGTCGCCCGCGCCGCCGACGGCACGCTCGAGATCGTCGCCGGGGATCGCGAAGACCTCGTCGTCCACGACGCCCACCGCGACGACCCGACGCTGGCGTTCGCCCTGTCCCGCCTCGCCGAGTCCCCGAACGACCCGACCCCGATCGGCGTCTTCCGCGCCGTCGACCGCCCGGTCGGCATCACCGAGGTCGGGCGCAAGCTCGCTGAGGCTCGCTCTCGCCTTGCCCCGGGCGCCCTGAACGAGCTGCTGTACGGCAGCGACACCTGGACCGTCGCGTAACTACGCCGGCGACGCTTCTACGGCGCCTTCCGGCACCGGATGCCCGCCGCGCATGAGCGAAGCGGCGGCGGCGACCAGGCACGCCAGGATCGCGAACAGGAAGGCGGCGTGCAGACCCTGGCGGAACGGCTCCGACACGAGCATGGGGAAGAACGAGCCTCCGGTCAGCGCCGCCTGGTTGTGCGCGGAGAGGCCCGCGAGCACGTGGGGCCCGACGAGGTGCTCGATCGGGTTGTAGCCCAGGAACGCGGCGAACAGGATCGACACCGGCGGCAGCGTCGCGACCTGGTGCGCCGTCGCCGGCGCGACGCCGTGCGCCTCGAGACCGGCGCTCATCGTCGACGCCAGCCCGAGGACCATCAGCGTGAAGAAGATCCCGATCGACAGCACCTGGGCGGAGTTCTGGAACGTCTGGTTCATGGCGCCGCCGGCGCCGCGGTCCTGCGCCGGCAGGCTGTTCATCACCGCGGCGCGGTTCGGTGAGGCGAACAACCCCATCGCGATCCCGATCAGCAGCACGATCGCGGCGAACTCCGGATAGGCGAAGTCGGTCGGCAGCCGGTCGAGCAGCAGGAAGCCGACGGCGGCCAGGACCATCCCCGCCGTCGCGAACGGGCGGGCGCCGAAGCGGTCGGACAGCACGCCGGACAGCGGCCCGGCGAAGAGGATCCCGACCGTGAGCGGCAGCATGTAGATCGCGGCCCATACGGGGGTCTCGGTGAAGCTGTAGCCGTGCCGCGGGAGCCAGATCCCCTGCAACCAGATGATGAGGATGACCATCAGGCCGCCGCGCGAGACCGCCGACAGGAACGTCGACAGCGTGCCGAAGGTGAACGCGCGAACGCGGAACAGCGGCAGCCGGAACATCGGATGCCCCGACCGGCGCTCGATCAGCACGAACGCGACCAGGCAGGCGAGCGACGAGAGCAGCAGCACGATCACCCGCGTGCTGCCCCAGCCGGTCGGATGGCCCGCGGCGGGACGGATGCCGTACGTGACCGCCGTCATCACCAGCACGAGGCCGATCGCGAACGTCAGGTTGCCCGGCCAGTCCATCGGCGCCGGGTTCGGAGTGTTCAGCTCACGCAGGCGCAGATACGCCCACGCCGTGCCGAAGAGCCCGACCGGGACCGAGATCAGGAACACCAGGCGCCAGTCGATCGGCGCCAGCAGGCCGCCGAGCACGAGCCCGATGAACGTGCCACTCACGCCGACGACGTTGTTGATCCCGAGCGCCATGCCGCGCTGGTTGGCGGGGAACGCGTCCGCGATGATCGCCGCCGCGTTGGCGAGCAGGCACGCGCCGCCGATGCCCTGGACGACGCGGAAGACGATCAGGTACGTCGCCCCGCTCCGGCCCTCCATCCAGTCGAGCGCCAGGAGCAGCGACGCGACGGTGTAGATGACGAAGCCGAGGTTGTAGATCCGCACGCGGCCGACCATGTCGCCGAGCCGGCCGAGGCTGACGATCAGCACGCTCGTGACGACCAGGTAGCCGAGGATCATCCACAGCAGGTAGAACGAGTTCGCCGGCACCAGGGGATCGAGGTGGATGCCGCGGAAGATGTCGGGCATCGCGATGATCGTGATCGAGCCGTCGAGCGTGGCGACCAGGACGGCGGGGGTGGCGTTCGACAGCGCGATCCTTGCGCGAGACCTTGAGTCGCGTCGTCAGGCGCATGCGCGCCGAGCCCGGGCCGCCGGTCGCGCAGGGCGCCGTGCTCGGCCGGCTCGCCCGCGGCGGTCCCGCTGGTGTGAGCGACCTCGCCGCCGCGGAGCGGATGCGCCCGCAGTCGATGGCGCCGATCGTGCGCGACCTCGAGGAAGCGGGCCTCGTCGCCCGCCGGCCCGACCCGGAGGATGGGCGGCGCATCCTGATCGAGCTCACGCCGCTCGGCATCGAGACCGTGCACAGCGCGCGCGCCCGTCGCGAGGACTGGCTGGCGGAGGCGCTCGATCGCGAGCCCGACGCGGACGAGCGCGAGCGCTTGCGCTCCGCCCTGGAGCTGCTCGGGCGGGTGGCGGACGCCTAGCGGGCGAGGAGGTCCACGAGCGTGCCCTCGGTCGCGCTGATCGAGGTCGCGAGCACCTTGCGGTCGACGTTCTCGATCGTGTCGCAGGGTTGGTGGTAGCAGTCGTCGAGGCCGGTGAAGATGCCGCCGGCGGGAATGCTGCGGGCCTCGAAGGAGGCGTGGTCGGAGTCGCCGGCCAGGCGCACCTGCGGGGCCTGCGGCGGCAGATGCTGCCGGTAGGTGGCCTCGATCCGGTTCTGGCTGTCGTAGACCGCGACCTTGGCGCCCGGGCTGGCGACCATGTCGAGGTTGAGGTAGGCGGCGATCCGCTGGCGCTCGGCCGCCGACAAGCGGTTGACGTAGCGGCGCGAGCCGAGCAGGCCGAGCTCCTCGCCGCCCCAGAACGCGATCCGCAGCGCCGTGCGCGGCGGTAGGCGCCGCGCCGGGAAGCGGTCGGCCATCGCCAGCAGGGCGACGACGCCGCTGCCGTCGTCGTTCATGCCCGGCCCGGCCGGGACGGAGTCGCGATGGCCGCCGGCCATGACCACCCGCGTCGCATCCTCCGGGCCGATCTCGCCGATCACGTTGCTCGTGCGGCGGCGCTCCGCGGACGCGCTGACGTCGACCAGCGCGCGGTGGCCGGCGAGCCCCTTGCCGTCGTTGCGGCCGAGCCCGACGACGGGGATCCCGCGGCCGAGCCGGAACAGCGAGCCGGGCGTCGGCTTCGGGCCGTCGTTGACCATCAGGGCGGCCACGGCACCGGCGCGCCGCGCGAGCGCCGCCTTCTGGAAGAAGAAGCAGTCACCGCGGCGGATCAGGGCGATCTCGCCGGCCTCGAACCCGGCGAAATCGCTGGCCGAGCAGCCGAGGCCGGCGGCGCGGATGCGCCCGGTCGCGTGGCCGGAGGGCGAGAACTGCAGGGTGCGGATCGCCCGCACCGGCTTGCCGTCGATCTCCACCCGCGGCGGCCGGCGCTCCTCGTAGAAGGGGACCGTGAACGGGTCGACCGTGACGCGGTAGCCGGCCTGCTTCAACCGCTCGGCGAGGTACGCGCCGGTGGCGCGGTCGCCGCGGCGTCCCGGAAGCCCGCGTCCCGCCGCCGGAGTCGGCGAAACGCTGCAGGGCGGCCAAGTCGGCCTCGACCGAGTCGCCGGAGTGGTGGCCGGCGCTGTCGCCGGCGCCGCCGGAGGCGACGAGCACGACGACGGCCACGACCACCACCGCGAGTCCCCCGAGCAGCCAGCGCCACACGCCACCAGCATGCCCGGTTCGACTAGGGAAACGCTAAGAGCTACTCGGTCGTCCGCTTCTTGAAGAACCAGATCGTCAGCGGAGCGGCGACCGCCAGGAACGCGACCGACCAGAACACGGCGGAGATCACCGGGTGCTGGAGCGGCCACGCCGCGTCGGACGGGATCGCGGTCGGGTTGCCGAACAGCGTGCGCACGCCGGCGACCACCGAGCTGATCGGGTTCCACTCGGCGATCTGCCGCAGCCCGTCGGGCAGCCCCTCGACCGGGACGAACGCGTTCGACAGGAACGTCAGCGGGAACACGGTCATGAACGCGAAGCCCTGGACCGCGTCCGGCGAGCGCGCGATCACGCCGACCAGCGTGCCGAGCCAGATCATCGCCGCCGGCGAACAGGATCAGCAGCGCGAAGCCGCCGATCGCCTCGAGCACGCTCGAGTCGATGCTCCAGCCGACCGCGAAGCCGGTCGCGACGAGCACGACGATGCCGACGCATCGAGGCGGCCAGCTCGGCCAGGAAGTGGCCGATCAGGTACGCCGAGCGCGACGTGGGCAGCGACCGCACGCGGTCGACCATCCCCTCGCCGAGGTCGGTGGCGATCGACACGCCGGGACCCATCATCCCGAAGGCGAGCGTCTGCACGAGGATGCCGCCGATCAGGTACGCCTTGTAGTCGCCGCCCGGGACGTCGATCGCGCCGCCGAAGACGTAGGCGAACAGCAGCACGAACATGATCGGCTGCAACGTGACGTCGAGCAGCTTCTCGGGGATCTGGCGGACGTGCTCGAGGTTGCGGCCGGCCAGCGCGAGGCTGTCGGCCATACGAGCCAGCGGGTGCGGACGCGCGAGAGTGGCCGATGCATCAGGCGGCCACCTTCGTCGGCGGTCAGGGAGAGGAAGACGTCGTCGAGCGTCGCCTCGCGGCGATGCACGTCGGTCGCCGTCGACGCCCGCGGCGTCGAGCGCGCGGGCGACCTCCAGCAGCGACGTGCCGGCGACGACGGGAACGGTCACGATCAGGGATTCGGCATCGATCGCCGAGGGGCCGTCGGCGAACCGGGTCGAGCGCGGCCTCGCCCGCGGCGAGGTCGCTCGAGCGCGGCGACCTTGACGTCGATCCGCTCGCCGCCGATGCGCGCCTTCAGCGCGTCCGGCGAGCCGGTGGCGATGGCGCGGCCGTGGTCGAGCACGACGATGTCGTCGGCGAGGCGGTCGGCCTCCTCGAGGTACTGGGTGGTGAGGAGGATCGTGGTGCCGTCGCGCACGAGCTCGCGCAGCAGGTCCCACAGGTCGTTGCGGCTGTGCGGGTCCAGCCCGGTGGTCGGCTCGTCGAGGAACAGCACCGGGGGCGCGGCCACGAGGCTGGCGGCGAGGTCGAGCCGGCGGCGCATGCCGCCCGAGAACGTCTTCACGAGCCGGTCGGCCGCGTCGGCGAGGTCGAGCCGCTCGAGCAGCTCGTCGGCGCGGCGGCGGGCGACGGCGCGGGGCAGGTGGTACAGGCGGCCGACCATCTCGAGGTTGCGGCGGGCCGTCAGCAGCCCGTCGACCGTGGCGGCCTGGGCGGCGAGGCCGATGCTGCGCGCGGACGGCGTCGGCGTCGGCGACGACGTCGTGGCCGGCGACCTGCGCGCTGCCGGTGGTGGGTACGGCGAGGGTGGTGAGGATGCGGATCGCGGTGGTCTTGCCGGCGCCGTTGTGGCCGAGCAGCCCGAGGACCGATCCGGCGGGGACGTCGAGGTCCAGGTCGCGGAGCGCCCAGAGGTCGCCGAACCGCTTGCCGAGGCCCTCGGCCCGGATGCCCTTACCACTTGCCGTACGCTGTATGGGAGCTTCGTACGTCATACGACTAGGCTAGTAGTACGATGTACGAATGTCAACCCCCGGGGGTCCGGCGCCGATCTGGGCGCGGCCGGCGCCAGGTGAGCGCAAGCCCGCCCACTCGCGCGAGCAGATCGTCGAGGCGGCGCTCAAGATCGCCGACGCGGAGGGCTTCGAGGCGGTGACGATGCGGCGCGTCGCCGCCGAGCTCGGCGCCGGGACGATGACCCTGTACCACTACGTCCGCAACAAGCGCGAGCTCGCCGCGCTGATGGACGACGCGGTGATGGGCGAGCTGGTGGTGCCCGCGGATGAGCTCGCCGACGGCTGGCGCGACGGGCTGGCGCAGATCGCGCGGCGCACGTACGAGTCGTTCCTGCGCCACCCGTGGACGTTCGAGTTCATCGGCGGGGAGGACGACCCCGGCGTGGGCGGCCCGAATGCGCTCCGCCACGTCGAGCAGTCGCTCGCGGTGGCCGAGCAGACCGGGCTCGACCTGAAAGGGCAGTTCGAGGTCACCGCGCTGATCGACGACTTCGCGTTCGGCCACGCGATGCGCACGCGCGGCATCGGTCGCGCCCAGCAGGCCCCCAAGGAGCGGTTCGACGCCGTGATCTCGTACATGGAGCGGCTGCTCGAGACCGGCGAGTTCCCGCGCCTGCAGGCGGTCGCCGGCGACGACATCCGCGGCGGCTTCGAGCGCGTGGGCGAGCTGGCCACCGATCCCGGGCGCTTCGAGCGCGGGCTGCAGGTCGTGCTCGACGGGATCGAGCTGATGGTGGATCGCGCCAAGTGAACTCGGTACCTTTGAGCCATGTCACGGTCCGCCAGCCTGCGAGCTTCAGACGCCGACCGTGAAGCGGTGGCCGACCGGCTGCACCGGGCGGCGGTCGAGGGCCGGCTCGAGCCGGAGGAGCTCGAGGAGCGCCTGCACAAGGCGCTGCGGGCGCGGACCTACGGCGAGCTGCGGCGGCTCGTGACCGACCTGCCGGGCACGCCTGCGCGCCGCTCGAACGGCAGCCTCGCGCTGACCGCGCTCAAGCTGTCGGTGCGCGTCGTGGTCGCGCTGGTCGTGATTGCCGCGGTGATCACCGTGGCGGTCGTGATGGCCGCGTGGTGGATCGCCTGGCTCCTGCTGTGGATGACCCTGCGCGGCCGCCGTTACGGCTGGGCGAGGCCGCGGTCGAAGCTCGACCCGACGTCGATGGGCTTCTTCACGATGCCGAACTCGAGGTCCCACGCCGCCCACTTCTGCAGGACGTCCTGGCGTAGCTGGCCGTAGACGTCGGCGCCGGCGGTGAAGGCGGGGGAGACCGCGTCGAGCTGGGCGGCCGCCGCGTCGCGGTCGAGGTCCGGGTTCGCCTTGGTGAGCGCGCTGACCGCGCTCTCCGGGTCGACCTGCGTCTCGTTGTAGCCGCGCTGCAGCGCGCGGATCGTCGCTTGCAGCACCGGCCGCTGCTCGTCGAGCGTCCGGCGCGTCACGCACAGCACGAGCTCGGGATAGGCCGGCGCGCCGAACCGGTCGACGCGGAACTCCTTCGTCGCCGGCCGCTCGGCCCGCAGGGCGACGCCCTCGACGTTCCAGAACGCGGTCGCGGCGTCGACGCGCTTGGCGAGCAGCGCCTTGACCGCCTGGAAGCCGATCGTCGTCGTCTTCACCTTGTCGGGGTCGCCGCCGTCGCCCTGCACGATCGAGCGCAGCACCGCGACGTCGGACGGCAGCCCGCTCACGCCGGCCCGTTTGCCCTCGAGGTCGCGCGGCCGGCGGATCCCGGGCTGGGCGAGCAGCGAGGCCAACGGCTGCTGGACGAGCGCCATCACGCCGACGATGTCGGCGCCGTTCTCGCGCGCCAGGGCAAGGTCGTGGATGTCGAGGATCGCCATGTCGACCCGGCCGGCCTCGAGCAGCTTCAGCGCGTCGGTCGAAGCTCCCGGGGCGCGTACCGTCAGGTTCACGCCCTCGGCGCCGTCGTAGTCGCGCTCGGTCGCGAGGTAGATCCCGGCGTGCACGGCATTCGGGGTGAAGTCGAGCAGCAGCGACGCGTCCGCGTTCGGCCGGTCGCTGCCCTCGCCGCCGCATCCGGAGGCCAGCACGGCCAGGCACAAGATGACCGCGAGGCGCATCACGGGCCGACATGATGGCGACCCCGGGTATTGTCAAGCGCTGCATGCGCCGCAGGGTCACGTTCTCGCGCAACCTGACGCTGTCGCTCTCGCGCACGTGCCGCTGTCACTGCAAGTACTGCGCGTTCGCGACCCATCAGACGCACCTCCACGAGCCCGACGAGGTCGAGCGGTTGCTCGACGGCGCGGTCAAGCGCCGGGTCAAGGAGCTGCTCGTGCTCACCGGCGAGGCGCCCGACCACCACGCCGGCGTGAAGGCCAAGCTCGCCGAGCTCGGCTTCGACAGCTTCACGGCGTATGTGGTGTGGGCGTGCGAGCGGGCGCTCGAGCGCGGGCTGCTCCCGCACACGAACCTCGGCGTGCTCGACCGCGCCGATCTCGCCAACCTGCGCGAGGTCACCGCGTCTCAGGGGTTGATGCTCGAGTCCGTCAACCCCGACCTGGTCGCGCACCAGGGGTCGCCGACCAAGCACCCCACGCACCGCCTCGCGACGATCAGGGCCGCGGGCGAGCTGCGGATCCCGTTCACGAGCGGGATCCTGGTCGGGATCGGCGAGTCCGAGGAAGACCGGATGGCGTCGCTTGAAGCCCTGGCGGGCTTCGATCACCTGCAGGAGGTGATCCTGCAGAACTTCGTGCCGCACCGGCGCTACTACGGCGAGGAGCCGGCCGACATCGCGACGGACGCCGCCGAGGGGTTCTGGAAGACGGGGCTCCACGAGGGCCCGGTGCTCGGCGCCCCGAAGTGGGCCAGCGCGGTCTCCGTCGAGGACATGAAGCGGCTGATCGCCGAGACACGGCGTCTGATGCCCGACATCGGCATCCAGGTGCCGCCGAACCTCGCCGACTGGTGGCCCGAGCTCGTCGCGGCGGGCGCGACCGACCTCGGCGGCCTGTCCGCCAACGGCGACCACATCTCGCCCGAGCACCCGTTCCCGTCGCCGCACCAGGTGCGCAGGCGGCTCGCCGACGACGGCGTCGCGCTGGCCGAGCGGCTGTGCGTGTACCCCCAGTTCATCGACGAGGAGTGGATCGCCCCGCGCGTGCTCGACGTGATCCGCGACCGCTATCGCGCGTTCATCCCGCGCCGCGGCACGGCGGCGACCGCGCCCGGCACGATCGCGCGCGCCCGCGACGGCCAGGCGCTCACGCCCGACGAGCTGGAGGCGCTGTTCGCCGAGAGCCGGCCCGAGGTGATCGAGGACATGCGCGAGGCGGCCGACGAGCTGCGCGCGGAGCTGGCCGGCGACACCGTCACGTTCGTCGTCAACCGCAACATCAACGTCTCCAACGTCTGCATCGTCGGCTGCGCGTTCTGCGGCTTCGGCGTCGGGCGCCGCTCGCCGGATGCCTACGAGCACGACCGCGAGGAGTTCGTGCGCCGCGTGCACGACGCGATCGCGTTCGGGGCGACCGAGATCTGCATGCAGTCCGGGATCCACCCCGACTGGGACCTCGAGGACTACCTCGGCTGGCTCCGGCTGGCCAAGGAGGTCGCGCCGCAGCTGCACCTGCACGCGTACAGCCCGATGGAGATCGCGCACATGTGCGACGTCTCCGGCCTGGCGCCCGCGGCGGTGCTCACGGAGCTGCGCGACGCCGGGCTCGACTCCGTTCCCGGGACGGCCGCAGAGGTGCTCGACGACGGCGTCCGCCAGCGCATCAGCCCGAACAAGCTGCCGGTCGCGCGCTGGGTCGAGATCATCGAAGCCGCGCACCGGGTAGGCCTGCGCTCGACCGTGACCGTGATGTTCGGGCACATCGAGACGCCGGCCGAGCTGGCCGAGCACATGCGCGTCGTGCGCTCGCTGCAGGAGCGCACCGGCGGCTTCACGGAGTTCGTGCCGCTGTCGTTCATCCCGTTCCACACGCAGCTCGGCCGCCAGCACGGGATCGTCGAGATCAGCCGCGAGGAGAACCTCAAGCACACCGCGGTGTTCCGGCTGGCGCTCGGGCGCACGATCACCAACCTGCAGGCGAGCTGGGTCAAGATGGGGCTCGACGCCGCCACCGAGTCGCTGCGCTGGGGCGTCAACGACCTCGGCGGCACGCTGATGGAGGAGTCGATCTCCCGGATGGCGGGCTCCTACCACGGCGTGAAGCTCGATCCCGGCGACCTGATCACGGCCGCCCACCGCGCCGGCCGCCCGGCGGCCGAGCGGACGACGTTGTACGGCATCCGGCGCCGCCACGACGCTCGCCGCCGCCGCCTGATGCCGGCCCTGATCCTCGGTCCGATGGCCCGCTGGGCCGGCACGTCGGAGGCGACCGTCTGGGTCGAGACCGACGAGCGCTGCGAGGTCGAGGTGACCCCGGAGACGGGCGAGGTCGGCCGTGCGACCACGTTCGCGGTCGAGGGTCACCACTACGCGATCGTGCGCGTCAGCGGCCTGCCCGAGGATCGGGCGACGCCCTACCGGGTGACGCTGAACGGCGAGCCCGTGTGGCCGGAGCCCGACAGCCCGTTCCCGTCCAGCACGCTGCGGACGCACTCCAAGCGCGGCAAGGCCCGGATCGTGTTCGGCTCGTGCCGGACCGCCTACCCGCACCATCCGCCGTACAGCCTCACCGCGGACGAGTCCGACGTCGGCCGCGAGGTCGATTCGCTGCGAGCGATCGCGCTGCGGATGGCGGAGACCGATCCGCACGAGTGGCCGCACTCGATCCTGCTGCTCGGCGACCAGGTCTACGCCGACGAGGTGTCGCCGCACACGCTCGCCTACATCCGCAGCCACCGCGACACCACCAAGCCCCCGCACGAGGGGATCGCCAACTTCGAGGAGTACACGCAGCTGTACTACGAGTCCTGGCGCGACCCGCCGATCCGCTGGCTGCTCTCCACCGTGCCCTCGGCGATGATCTTCGACGACCACGACGTGATCGACGACTGGAACACGTCGCTCGAGTGGGTCGAGGAGATGCGCGCCACCGACTGGTGGGACGAGCGCGTCGTCGGCGGCTTCATGACCTACGTGCTCTACCAGCACTGGGGCAACCTGTCGCCGGACGCGCTCGAGGAGGAGGAGATCTACCAGCGCGTGCGGGATGCCGGCGACGGCGGCAAGCTGCTGCGCGACTACGCGTACAAGTGCGACCGCGAGGTCGAGGGCGCGCGCTGGAGCTATTGCCGCGACATCGGCTGCACCCGGGTCGTGATGATCGACTCACGCGCCGGCCGCGTGCTCACGCCCGGCGAGCGCAGCATGGTCGACGACGGCGAGTGGGACTGGATCACCGAGCACGCCATCGGCGGCTTCGACCATCTACTGATCGGCACGTCGCTGCCGCTGTTCCTGGCCCCCGGGCTGCACTATCTCGAGGCGTGGAACGAGGCGGTGTGCGACGGCGCCTGGGGCGGCCTCGCCGCGAGGCTGGGCGAGAAGCTGCGGCAGGGCGCCGACCTCGAGCACTGGCCCGCGTTCCGCAAGTCGTTCAACCTCATGTGCGGCCTGTTGGAGGCGGTCGGCGCCGGCCGGAGCGGCGAGCCGCCGCGCTCGATTGTTGTGCTTTCAGGTGATGTTCATCATGCGTACCTCGCGGAGGTCGCGTTTCCGAGCGGCAGCGACGTGCGCTCACGGGTCTGGCAGGCGACGTGCTCGCCGTTCCGGAATCCGCTCAGCACGAACGAGCGCCGCGGCGTGATGGTGGGCTTCTCGCGCGCGGGGGAGAGGATCGGCCGCGTCCTGGCGCGGTCCGCGGGCGTTCCGGCGCCACCGGTGCGTTGGCGGTTCCAAGACGGCGACCCGCGATTTGACAACCAAGTTGGCACGCTTGAACTCAGCGAGCAGGGCGCGCTGGCCCGGCTGGAGCGTGCCGTGGTGTCCGATCGGGGGCACGAGCATCCGACCCTCGAAATTGCGGACGAACACGAACTTGCCTGAACGCAAGCCGTAATTTCTTCTTCGCACGCGCTTAAGACGCGCACCTGAGCCTCAGTGCATGATGGTTTCAACGCACCGTCTGGAGAGGCGACGCACCGTTTGACCAGAACTGACGCCGAGCTCCTCAAAGCGGCCGGCGACGATCCGCAGGCCTTTCGCGAGTTCTATGACCGCTATGCGGTCTGGATGCGCTCGTGGTTCGTGAGGCATACCGGGTCGGAGACCGCCGCCTTGGACCTGACCGCGGAGACATTCGCGCAGGCTTGGCACGCGTCGCGGCGGTTTCGGGACGAGGCCGACGGCTCCGGTGCGCCGTGGCTGTTCGGCATCGCCCGCAACCTGCTGCGGCAGTACCACAAGCACAACCGCATCGAGTCCGCGGCGCGCGCACGGATCGGACTTCCGGTCGCCGCCGCCGAATGCGAGGACTACGAGCGGGTTGACGAGCGCAGCGAGGTCGGTGCACTCACACCGCTGCTCCGTCATGCCGTGCGGGCGCTTCCGGCGGATCAGCGCCGGGCGCTCGAGCTGCGAGTCGTCCACGGGCTTCCGTATGAGGCGGTCGCCGGTCGACTCGGGTGCAGTCAGAACGCCGCGCGGCTTCGTGTCTCGCGGGCTCTCCGGGCGTTGACGACACAGATGAGGAGCGCTCAGACCCTGAGCGCGACGGAAGGAGGCTGATGGCAGCGCACCAGGTCACCCCAATCCCCGGCGCTCACGAGCGCCGTGTGGCGGAGCGGACACGTTCCGCGCGGTTGATCCGCGACTCGATCTCACTGCTGAGCTCGAAGTGGTCGGTTGACATCCTGCTGGCGCTCGGGGACGGCACCCGCCGGTACCACGAGCTGCTCGAGGATCTGCAGCCGATCTCGGAGAAGGTGCTCACGCAGACGCTGCGCGGGATGGAGCGCGACGGGCTCGTCGCGCGTCGCGTGCACGCCGAGGTCCCGCCGCGGGTCGAGTACGCGCTGACGCCGCTGGGCGCCACGATGGCCCCGCCGCTGAAGGCGCTCGGGTCGTGGTCGCTTGCCCATGGCAGGCGGGTCGAAGAGGCGCGCGACCGGTTCGACGCGAGGGCGGCCGCCAAGCGGGCGGCCTGAAGCCGGGCGGGTCTCAACCGCCCGGCGCGTCGCCGGGCGGTCAGCGGAACAAGTCGTCTTCGAGGGCCCGGACCAGCGCGGCTGCCCCCGCGCCGTCCTCGACCGTGACGTGACGCCCGAGCCCGCGGATCCGCACCGCGGGCTCACGTGAGTCCTTGCCGCGGCCCAGATCGGCCGCGGCCGCCGCTTCGTCGGCGATCGCGATGACGGTCGCCGCCAGCTCCCGCCCGTCGGAGTCCTCGCGGCCGCGCCAGTCGTCGCTGGGCGCCAGGCCGGCGCAGCCGATCGCGACCTCGCACTGGCCGTTGCGCCACGGCCCGCCCGAACGAGTCGGTGATCACGACCGCGCAGCCGAGCTCGTGCCGGAGCGCGCGGGCCGAGGCGTCCGGGTCGAGCGGCAGGAGGATCACCGTGCCGTCGCGGCCGGCGTTGGACTGATCGACGCCGGCGTTGGCGCACACGAAGCCGTGGCGCGTCCGGCAGATCAGCCGCCCGCGGTCGGCGCGGACGAGGTCGTGCGACTCGTCGAGGATCACCTGCATCAGGTGCGGGTCCTTGCCGTGCTCGGCGGCGAGCTCGATGCGCCTCCCAGCCGGGGAAGACCTCGGCGAGCCGGACGACGCGGCCCTCGGCCTTGGAGACGACCTTGTGGGCGACGGCGAGCACGTCGTCGGGCCGGAGGCCGCCATCGAGCTTGGCGGCGGCCGCGCCGAGGATGGCGGCGAGGTCGTCGCCGGGGCGGATCTCCGGAATGTCCGGGAGCGCGGCGAGTGTGATCACGCGGGGACCAGGCGCTCGAGCACCGCGCGGGTGCGCACCGCGCCGCCGGTGTGGGCGTCGAGCGCCTCGCGGAGGGCGCCGAGGTCGTCGGGCGTGTCGACGTCGAGCCCCAGCGACGGCAGGTCGCAGACCTTGACGGTGGCGCCCGCGGCGCGGGCGAGCGCGGCGTGGCGGGCGAACGAGCCGGCGCCGAACGAGACGGGGACGGCGCCGGGCGGAGTGAGCAGCAGCGCGTTGGTGCCGCTGCCGTGGCGGTCGGGGACGATCACGACCGACGGGTCGCCGGGCGTGCGGGCCAGCAGCTGGGCGAGCTCGTCGGGGTCGACCGCCGGGCAATCCCCGGGGACGAGCAGCGCGCGCTCGGCGCCGCGCTCCAGGGCCGCGTCGATCCCGCGGCTCACGGCGGCCGACTGGCCGACCTCGTCGGGGTCGTTCACGACCGCGGCGCCGGCCTGCTCGGCCGCCCGCGCGGCGAGCGGCTCGGCGGTCACCACGACGACATCGTCGAGCGCGGCGACGGACGTCAGCGCGGCCAGCACGTCGCTGACCATCGCGGCCGCGAGCTGCTCGCGATCGGCCCCCGGCACCGCGTCGCTCAGCCGTTGCTTGGCTCGGGCGAACGACTTGACCGGCAGGACCGCGGTGGTGCGCACGCGCCGATCCTAAGCGAAGCCGAGCACCGCTTCCGCGACGCGCCGGCGCGCGGCGGGGTCGCCCATCTCGACGTCCGTGACGAGCGTGGGGATCTCCGTGGCCTGCTCGTCGGCGACGAGGCCGTCGATCAGTCCGGCGTAGTGGGCGGCGATGCCGTCGCTGCTGAGCGGGTGGCCGGCCCACTCCATGAACGCGTCGGTCGGGCCCTTGAGCACCTGGCCGCGGACGAGCGGCGACACCGCGACGACGGCGCGCGTTCCCCATCTCGGCCCGCATCTCGCCGACCGCCAGGATCGGCCCGATCGAGATCACCGGGTTGGACGGCCCGATGACGATCAGCTCGGCGGTCTGCAGCGCCTCGCGGACCTCCGGCGTGAGGCTCGCGGTCTCCGCGCCCCGGAACTCGACCCCCGTCACCGGGCCCTTCGCCCGCTCGCGGATCATGAACTCCTGGAAGGCGTGCCAGCCGTCCGCGGTTCTGCACGAAGGTGCGTACGGGCTCGTCGCACATCGGCAGCACCTGCGCGGCGACGTGCAGCGCGTGGCGCTGCTCGTCGATCGTCTCGGTCAGCCGCGCCCCCTCGCGCAGGCGCCGGGCGCGGCGCAGGCAGACGGCCAGGTCGCGGTCGCCGAGGTTGAACCAGATGTCCTCGCCCAGCTCGCGCAGGCCGTCCATCACGTGGAACGTGTCGTCCGTTGATCCCCCAGCCGCGCTCGTCGATCCGGTCGGCGAGCCAGAACGTGACGAGGTCCGGGTCGGGGGCGACGTAGCCGCCGTAGATCTCGATGTCGTCGCCGGTGTTGGCGATGACCGTCAGCTCGTCGCCGAGCACGTCGAGCATGCCGCGGGCGAGCTTCGCGCCGCCGGTCCCGCCCGCGAGCAGGACTACCACAGCTCGTCGGGCAGTCCGGTGAGGCGGATGCCCGCGTGGGTCTTGTAGCGGGCGTTGACGCCGATCAGCAGCGCGGTGAGCATCTCGGCGGTGCGCGCGGCCTCGAGCGGGCCGCCGTTGACGGCTCTGAGCCCGGGGATGAGGTCGATCAGCTCGGCGACGCGCTGCTTGTCGGCCTTCTTGTCACCGCAGATCAGCACGTCCTCGTCCAGGGTCGCGTTCAGGTCCTTGAGGCCGGGGGCGTTGACGGTGTGCAGGGCGGCGACGACGCGGACGCCGGGCGGGACCATCTCCGCCGCCTGCTGCGCGGCCGAGCCCTGCCAGACGCCGAGCGTGCGGGTCGCCTTGCCGGAGACGGCGGCGGCGAGGGGGACCGTGGCGTCGACGAGCAGCTGGCCCTCTCGGAGGTGGTTCTTGAGGTTCGTCAGCGTCTCGGACTGATTGCGGAACGGCACGGTGAGGAACACGATCTCGCTCGCCTCGGCCGCGGGGCCGTTCGCGAGGCCGCGCACGTCGGCGTCGGCGACCTGCGCCTTGACCCTCTCGGCCGCCTCCTGCGCGCGCCCCTCGTCGCGCGATCCGATCACGACCGGCACACCCGCGGCGGCGAGTCGCAGCGCGAGCCCTTGGCCGAGCGCCCCTGACCCGCCGATGACCGTGACCTGGTCCGGCATGGCGGCGCAGGCTATACGCTGCGCGGCCATGCGGCTGGAGGGTCGGATCAGCGCTCGTCACCGGCGGCGCGTCGGGAATCGGAGCGGCCACGGCCCGCCGGCTGGCGGCCGAGGGCGCCCGCGTGGCCGTCGCCGACATCGATCTCGACGGTGCGCGGCCGGTCGCCGGGGAGATCGACGGCCTCGCCGTCGAGATGGACGTCTCCGACGTGTCGTCCGTCGCCGCCGCGGTCTCGACGCTCGACGACATCGACGTGCTGGTCAACAACGCCGGTACCGACCGCTTCGCCTTCTTCGTCAACACCGACGAGGCGCTGTGGGACTTCGTCCTCGGCGTCAACCTCCGTGGCACGATCGCGGTCACCCACGCGGTGCTGGACGGCATGCAGAAGCGCGGCCGCGGCGCGATCGTCAACGTCGCCTCCGAGGCGGGCCGTGTCGGCTCCCAGGGCTCGGTCGTCTACTCGGCCGCGAAGGCGGGGGTCATCGGCTTCACCCGCGCCGTCGCCCGCGAGTCCTCCCGCTTCGGCGTCCGCGTCAACGCCGTCGCCCCGGGCCCGATCGACACGCCACTGCTGAACGCCGCGCCGGTCGAGCTCGGCGAGATCGGCGAGCGCCTGAAGGCAGGGATGATCGCGGCCACCTCCATGCGCCGGATCGGCCGGCCGGAGGAGGTCGCCGCCGCGATCGCCTTCCTCGCCTCCGACGACGCCTCGTTCGTGACCGGCCAGACGATCAACGTCTCCGGTGGCCTGTCGATGGCCTAGCCGGGGCCGGCCGGGACCGTCTCCGTGTGCAGTTGACCCCCTCCGCGGGGCTTAACTGCACACGTCCGCCCTCGCCGCCCCACCCAGCCGCAGTTCGCCCGCGCGACCGCCACCTAAGATCAAACGCCGTGCACGTCGAGATCAGGGAAGTCGGCCCGCGGGACGGGTTCCAGAACGAGCCCGAGGTGGTGCCGACCGATGAGAAGGTGCGGCTGATCGAGCTGCTGGTGGCGTCTGGGCTCAAGCGGCTCGAGGTCACGAGCTTCGTGCGGGCGGACGTGATCCCGCAGCTCGCCGACGCGCCGGAGGTGCTGCAGCGGATCGAGGTGCCCGGCGACGTGAGCCTCTCCGTGCTGATCCCGAACGAGAAGGGTCTCGAGAACGCGCTGCCGTTCCGCGACCGGTTCCACGAGATCAACGTGTTCCTGTCGGCGAGCGAGACGCACAACCGCAAGAACGTGAATCGCTCGATCGAGGAGTCGCTGACCGGGCTGGAGCGGGTGCTGCACCGCGCGCGCGCAGAGGGGTTGCGCTGCGAGGGCGTGATCAGCGTCAGCTTCGGCTGTCCCTATGAGGGGCATGTCCCGCCGGAGCGGGTGTTCGCGATCGCGAAGCGGCTGATCGACGCCGGCGCCCAGGAGATCGGGTTCGGTGACACGACCGGCATGGCGAACCCGGCGCAGGTCCGCGAGTTCTTCCCCGCGGCGCGTGAGGCGCTGGGCGAAGAGGTCGAGCTGACGGCGCACTTCCACAACACGCGCGGGCAGGGGCTGGCGAACGTGCTCGCGGCGCTGGACGCGGGAGTCAGGAGCTTCGAGTCGAGCTTCGGCGAGCTCGGGGGCTGCCCGGTGCCGCGCGGGGCGACCGGCAACATCGCCACGGAGGACCTGGTCTCGATGCTGCACGAGATGGGCGTGGAGACCGGCATCTCGCTGGAGAAGCTCGTGGAGGCCGCGGCGGCGGCGCAGGAGGTGCTCGGGCGTCCGCTCGGGTCGCACGTGCTCACCGCCGGGCCAGTGGTGTGGAACTCGCCCAGCTGACGACGCTGAAGCTCGGCGGCCCGGCGTCCTCGTTCGTGGAGGTGTACGAGGAAGCCGAGCTGCGTGGAGCAGGCCGCCGACGCCGCGCTCGTGATGGCGGGCGGCTCGAACGTGGTGATCGCCGACGAGGGCGTCGAAGGCAACGTCGTCCGCATCGCGACCCACGGCGTCGAACGCGACGGCAGCCGGCTGAGAGTCGCGGCGGGGGAGGACTGGGACGCCCTGGTCGAGCGCTGCGTCGAGGAGGGCCTGCAGGGCTTCGAGTGCCTGTCCGGCATCCCGGGCTCGGTCGGCGCGACGCCGATCCAGAACGTCGGCGCCTACGGGCAGGAGGTCGCGGAGACCGTCGAGTCCGTGAAGGTGTTCGACCGCGCAGACCGGGGAGATCGCGGAGATGAGCGCCGGCGAGTGCGGCTTCGTCTACCGCGGCAGCATCTTCAAGTGCCACGACCGCCGCGTCATCCTCGAGCGTGACGTTCCGCGCTCGCCGAGAGCGCGCAATCCGGCCCGCTGCGCTACGCCGAGCTCGCGCGCGGCGCTCGACCGCGAGATCGGGGACACGGCGCCGCTCGAGGATGTCCGCGAGGCCGTGCTCGGGCTGCGGCGCGGCAAGGGCATGGTGATCGACCCGCACGACCCCGACTCGGTCAGCGCCGGCTCGTTCTTCACCAACCCGATCCTCGACGAGCGCGCGCGCTGCAGGCGCGCGCCCGCGTGGCCGGAGCCCGACGGCCGCGTCAAGACCTCGGCCGCCTGGCTGATCGAGCAGGCCGGCTTCCACAAGGGCTACGGCAACGGGCGCGCCGGGATCTCCACCAAGCACACGCTCGCGCTCGTCAACCGCGGCGGCGCGACCACGCACGAGCTGATGGCGCTCGCCCGCGAGATCGCCGACGGGGTGCAGGCCCGCTTCGGCATCGCGCTGCACCCCGAGCCGGTGCTCGTCGGCCACCGCTGGTAGCCGCGGCGCAACCGCGGCGAAACCGCCTGCGCGGATCGTCGGCGCATGCACCGACGCCTCACATACACCGCGGTCACCGCCATGGCGACCGCCCTCCTCGCCACCGCGCCGACACCGGCCAAGCCGCTGACCGGCGGGGCTGCCGTGCCCTCGCCGCAGCCGGACTCGCCGCACGCCTTCTCGCGCGACCTCTTCTACCGCAAGCACGACGCGTTCACGGTCCGGTCGATCCCGACCGTGGCCCCGCCCGCGAAGGCGCGCCGTGTCGATGAGCCGCCCGGCTCCGATACGGGCGGCTCGCTGCTGATCGGCATCGGGCTCGCCGGGGCCGGCGTCGTGGTCGGCGCCGCGGGCATGGCGCGGCGCCGCCGCGTGGCCGTCTGATCACAGCTCGGCGAGGAAGGCGAGCTTCGCCTTGAGGTGCGTCGTGCGCCCACCCTCGTGGCCGTTGAACGGGTAGACCGCGATCTGCTTCGGCCCGGCGTAGTGGTTGTACGCGGCGAACACGGTCGACGCCGGCGTGATCTCGTCGACCAGCCCGACCGAGAACAGGGCGGGCACGGAGGCATGACGGCCGTGGTTGACCACGTCGATGTACGACAGCGTCGCGAACACCTCGTCGACGCGATCGCTGTGCACCGAGCAGAACTCGATCAGCTCGCGGTACGGGCGCGCGTCGGTGATCTCCGCCGCGCGCCGGAAGTGCGCCAGGAACGGGACGTCGGGCATCGTGGCGGCGACGTCGGCCAGGTGCGCGGCGGCGATCGACAGGCCGCCGCCCTGGCTTCCGCCGGTCACCACCAGCGGGCGCCCCTCCGCCGACGGATGCGCTCGCGCCGCGTCGACCGCGCGCACCGCATCGACGAACAGGCGCGTGTAGTAGTGGTCGTGCGGGTCGGCGATCCCGCGGGTGAGGAAGCCCGGCGTCGCCGGAGCGCCGCCGTCGCCCACATCCGGCGTGTCGGCGCCGCGCCAGCCGCCGCCCTGCCCGCGCAGGTCCATGATCAGGTGCGGGTGCCCGGCGCTCGACAGCTCGAGCCAGTCGAGCGGGTCGCCGCGCCCGCCGCCGTAACCGACGTACTCGACCACGAACGCGGCTCCCGGGCCGGGGTCGCGCGGCGCGAGCAGCCACGCCTTGACCGGCGTGCCGCCGTGGCCGGGGAACGTGACGTCGAACACCTCCGCGTGGCGGATCGGCGTGTCGACGGCAGCGAACGAAGGCGCGCCGCCGAGCGAGCGCGCCGCCGCAACCTCGCCTTGCCAGAACGCCGCGAAGTCGGCCGGCTCGGCGACTTCGGGCCGGTACTCGCGCAGCTGGTCGAGCGGCAGGTCGACGAACACGCGCGGAGGCTATGCGACTTCAGCCGCGAGCGCCCGGTCGAAGCCCACCTCGCGCCGCGGGCCGGCGAGCACGAACCGCAGCACGGCCCGGACGTCCGTGCTCGACGCGCCCACCCGCAGCTCGACCTCGCCCGCGTCGACGATCCGCGCGCCCGACCGCGCCCGGTGTAGGACGTCAGGTCGGCGTGCAGCTCGAAGCGGACGGTGCGCGTCGCCGCCGGGCGCGAGGTCGACCCGGGCGAACGCCGATCAGCTGCTGCACCGGCCGCGCCACCTCGGCGACCGGGTCGTGCAGGTAGACCTGGACCACCTCGGACGTCGCGACTGTCGCTGTCGTTGCGCAGCGTGACGGCGAGCTCGCACCTCGTCGTCGGTCGGCCAGTCGCTCGGCCGAGAGCCGCGCGACGTCGAGCCAGGTGGCCGGCGCGTAGGAGAGCCCGTGGCCGAACGGGAACAGCGGCGTCGGGTCGACGCTGCTGACCTCGCTGCGCTGCCGCCAGCGCGCGCGGCGAGGTAGGTGGCCGGCTGGCTGCTGCCGCCGCGGCCGGGAAGCTGACCGGCAGCCGCCCGGACGGGTTCACGCGGCCCGCCAGCACGTCGGCGAGCGCGGGGCCGCCCTCCTCGCCCGGGTAGAAGCCGCACACCACCGCGGCGAGCCGGTCGGCCTGCCGGGAGATGCTCGTACGGGCGGCCGACCAGCAGGACCAGGACGACCGGGGTGCCGGTGGCGAGCAGCGCCTCGAGCAGCTCCTCCTGGCGGCCCGGGCAGCCGCAGGTCGGCGGCGTCGCAGCCCTCACCGGACGTGCCGCGGCCGAACAGCCCGGCCCGGTCGCCGAGCACCACCACGCAGACGTCGGCCTCGGCCGCGGCGCGCCGCCGCCGCCGCGATCCCGTCGTCGTCGCCGCCGAGCACCGGGCAGCCCTCGCGCGAGCGTGACGCTGGTAGCCCGCCGGGTCGCCGCAGCGCGTCGAGCACGGTCGGCGACCGTCGACGCCCAGCGGCACGTCCGGGTGGTGCACGCCGACATGCAGCGGGAACGAGTAGCAGCCCAGCATCGCGTGCGGGTCGTCGGCGCGCGGGCCCGACGACCGCGACCCGCCGGCCGCGCGCCGCAGCGGCAGCGTGCCGTCGTTGGCGAGCAGCACGATCGAGCGCCGCGCGAGCTCGCCCGCCAGCGCGCGCGACTGCCGCGTCGTCGAGGTCGACGCGCGCCGCCCAGCGCCGCCGGCTCCGGCGACCAGCTCGGCGTCGAGCAGGCCGAGCTCGCACTTCTGCCGCAGCACGCGCTCGAGCGCCCGGTCGACCAGCGCCACGTCGACCTGCGCCGCCTCGACGGCCTCGAGCCAGCGGCTCGCCGTAGCAGTCGACCGTCGGCAGCTCGACGTCGATGCCCGCCGTCAGCGCCAGCGCCGCCGCCTCGCCCGGCGCGAGCCGGCGACGCCGTGCAGCGTCTGCAGGAAGGCGACCGAGAAGTAGTCGGCGACGACCGTGCCGGTGAACCCGTACGTCGTCGCGCAGCAGCGTCGGTCAGCAGCGCCGGGTCGGCGGCGACCGGCACGCCGTCGATGTCGGTGTAGGAGTTCATCACCGAACCGGCGCCCGCCCGCAGGCGCCATCTCGAACGGCGGCAGCAGCACGTCGGCGAGCTCGCGCGGGCCGGTCGAGACCGGCGCGAGGTTGCGCCCGGCCCGGGAGGCCGAGTAGCCGACGAAGTGCTTGAGCGTCGCGATCACGCCGGCCGACTCGAGCCCGCGCACGTAGGCGCTGCCGATCGTGCCGACCAGGTGCGGGTCCTCGCCGATCGTCTCCTCGACGCGGCCCCAGCGCAGGTCGCGCACGACGTCGAGCACCGGCGCCAGCCCCTGGTGGACGCCGAGCGCGGCGCATCGCGCTCGCCGATGCGGCGCGCCCATCCGCTCGCACGAGCTCCGGGTCGAAGCTCGCGCCCCAGCACAGCGGCGCCGGGTAGACGGTCGCCTGCCACGCGGCCAGGCCGGTCAGGCACTCCTCGTGGACGACGGCGGGGATGCCGAAGCGGCTCGCCGCCATGATCTCGGCGCTGGCGCTGCGCCAGCGCCTGCGCGCGCCGACCAGCCGGGTCGACCGGCGCGGTGCCGAACGGCGCGGGTCAGCTGGCCCGATCCCGTCGCGGATCAGCTCGCTCCCAGTCGACGGGCGCGGTGGCGAACTCGTGCTGGTGCGGCGCGACATCCGCCCCCGGCTCGTCGATCCCGACCCACACGCCGTTGAGCTGGGCGATCTTCTCCCGCAGCGTCATGCGCGCCGATCAGGTCGGCGACGCGCTCGGCCGGGGCGCGCGCCGGGTCGCGCCAGGTCTCTGGTGCTCTCGATCGTCACGGTGCCCGGGTCGTCCGTGGCGGCACGACGAGCTCGCGTGCGACCGCGTCGAGCGTGACGTGGTCGGGGCGGTCGCTGCCGCGGATCAGGCGGATCAGCAGTCTCGACGCGTGCTGGCCCATCGCGCGGATCGGCTGCTGGACGTGGTCAGCGGCGGATCGCACAGCGCCGACTCGGGGATGTTGTCGAAGCCGACGACGGACAGGTCGCCGGGCACGTCCACGCCGAGCTCGCGGGCGACCTCGATCGTCGCGATCGCCGACAGGTCGTTGGCGGCGAACACCGCGGTCGGCGGGTCGTGCCGGTGAGCAGCTCGCGCGCGTGCTCGCTGCGACACCGGCGCGTCGTAGGCGCCCGCGCCGCACCAGGCGCTCGTCGGGCGCCACGCCGGCGGCGGCCATCGCCTTCGCGGTAGCCCTGCTCGCGCAGCCGCGCCGACTGCAGGTCGCGGACGGCCGGTCAGCATCGCGATCCGGCGATGGCCGAGCGCGAGCAGATGCTCGGTGGCGAGCTGGGCGCCGTGCAGGTTGTCGGACTCGATCGTCGGCAGGCTCGAATCGGCCCGTGTGCGGGTCGACGGCGACGATCGGCGCGCCGTAGTGGGCATCGATCACGGTGGGGGTGACGATGACCGCGCCGTCGATCAGCGTGCCGCTCAGCCGGCTCAGGTAGCGCCGCTCCCAGCCCGCGTGATCGCGCCGCCCGGCCGCCCGCCGAGTAGATGACGAGCTCGAAGCCGGACTCGCGGATCGCGTCGGCCGCGCCCTTGAGCAGCTCGGTGCTGAACGGCTCGAGATCGGCGACCAGGATCCCGATGACGTTGGTGCGGTGGTTGCGCAGGCTCTGGGCGACCAGGCTGGCCTCATAACCGAGCTCGTCGATGACGGCATGCACCCGCGCGTGCGTATCGGCGGCGACGCCGTGACGACCGTTGAGCACCTTCGAGACGGTGGCAACCGACACGCTCGCGCGCGATGCGACGTCACGGATGGTCACCCGAGCCCTGGACTCCATCGCCGGGGAAAGATACAGCACCTAAAACGTTATCGATAACGATTGACATAGTTGTGAGAGTCGCGTAACACTCACGCCGTCCGTCATCCAGAGGAGGAGTGGATCGACATGCGCAGCATCCGAGCTCGCGGCGCATTGGCCTTGCTGGCCTGCGCGGCGCTCGCTGGGGGAGTCGTCGCGTGTGGCGGCGACGACAGCAGTAGCGGTTCAGCCACCAAGAAGGCCTCGGGGCCCGTGACGCTGACGTGGTGGCACAACGGGACCTCCGATCCGCTCAAGGGCGTCTGGCAGAAGGCCGCCGACGGTTTCCACGCGGCGAATCCCGACGTGACCATGAAGGTCGAGCCGATCCAGAACGAGCAGTTCACGACCAAGGTGCCGCTCGCGTTGCAGTCGAGCAACCCGCCGAGCATCTACCAGCAGTGGGGCGGCGGCCAGATGGCGTCGCAGATCCCGTCCGGCAAGGTGATGGACATCACCAGCGCGGCGTCGAGCTGGATCGACCAGGTCGGCGCGGCCGCGGGCGGCTGGCAGGTCGACGGCAAGCAGTACGGCGTGCCGTTCTCGCTCCACGTGGTCGGCTTCTGGTACCGCAAGGACCTGTTCGACAAGGCCGGCATCAGCGAGCCGCCGAAGACGATCGACGACCTCAATGCCGACATCGCCAAGCTCAAGTCCGCGGGCATCGTCCCGGTCGCCATCGGCGGCAAGGACCGCTGGCCGGACGCGTTCTGGTGGGAGTACTTCGCCCTGCGCCAGTGCTCGACAGACACGCTGAAGACCGCGATGAAGGACCAGGACCTCAGCGACCCCTGCTTCACCAAGGCGAGCGAGAACATGCAGGCCTTCCTCGACACGAAGCCGTTCCAGACCGGCTTCCTGGGGACGCCGGCGCAGCAGGGCGCGGGCAGCTCGGCCGGCATGGTCGCCAACGGCAAGGCGGCGATGGAGCTGCAGGGCACCTGGGAGCCGGGCACCATGGCTGCGCTGACGTCCGACAAGAAGCTCAACAGCAAGCTCGGCTGGTTCCCGTTCCCGGCGGTCGAGGGCGGCCAGGGCGACCCTGACGTGGCGCTCGGCGGCGGTGACGGTTTCTCATGCACCACGGAGGCAACGAACGCATGCGTCGAGTTCCTCAAGTACGTGACGGGGACGGACGTCCAGAAGCAGCTGGTGTCCTCGGGCGCGGCGGCGCTGCCGGTGAACTCGGCGGCGGCGTCGGCGATCAAGGACCCGACGGTCAAGACGGTGCAGGACTTCGCGGCGAACGCGTCCTACATCCAGACGTACTTCGACATCGCCCTGCCGACGAGCGCGGGTCAGGCGCTCGACGACGCGGTGGCGAACTTCTTCGCGGGCAAGGGCGACGGGGAGGCGATCGTCAAGTCAGTGAACGAGTAAGGCATCGGCCCCGGCGGCGCCAGCGGCTCGAGCTGGCGCTGCTGCTTGGGCCCGGCGCTGCTGCTGTTCGTCGGCTTCGTGCTGGTGCCGATCGGCGTCGCCGCGTACTACAGCCTGCACAAGTGGAACGGCTTCGGTCCGGTCACCGACTACGTCGGCCTGGACAACTACACGCGCGCGCTGTCCGACGACGTCTTCCAGCACGCCATCCTGCACAACCTGACGATCGCGGCGCTGTCGCTGCTGGTCCAGCTCCCGCTCAGCATCGCGCTCGCGCTGCTGCTCAACCGGCGGCTGCGCGGCCGGGCGTTCCTGCGGCTCGTCGTGTTCGCCCCGTACGTGCTGTCGGAGGCGATCACGGCCGTGATCTGGCTGCAGCTCCTCCAGCCCGACGGCTTCGTCGACAGCGTGCTGCGGTCGATCGGTCTCGGCTCGCTCGTCCAGCAGTGGCTGGCCGACGAGAACGTCGTCCTCTACTCGTTGTTCGTCGTGATCACCTGGAAGTACATCGGCTTCGGGATCATCCTCCTGCTCGCCGGACTCCAGGCGATCCCGAACGAGCTGCGCGAGGCGGCCGCGCTCGACGGCGCGACGTCCTGGCAGACGACGCGGCGCGTCGTGTTGCCGCTCCTCGCGCCGACGATCCGGATCTGGATCTTCCTGTCGATCATCGGCTCCCTGCAGCTGTTCGACATCGTGTGGATCATGACCGCGGGCGGCCCGGCCGGCGCCTCGGGGACGATGGCGACGTACCTGTTCGACCGCGGGTTCCGGCGCTACGAGTTCGGCTACGGGAGCGCCGTCGCGGTGATCCTGTTCATGATCTGCTTCGCGTTCGCACTCGCCTGGCAGCGGTTCGCGCTGCGACGCGACACCGAGGGCGCGATCACGCGGATGGTGGGGGCATGAGCCGGCGGGCGGCGACCTACCTGGCGGCGATCCTGATCGTCGGCGTGACGGTCGTGCCGCTGATCTTCGTCGTGCTCGGCGGGTTCCGGACGACCGCGCAGATCAACGAGGCGCCGGCCGCGCTGCCGCACCCGTTCGTGTGGGAGAACTACCGCTTCGTCATCACGTCGCCCGACTTCTGGCGCTTCCTGCGCAACAGCCTGGTGATCGCCGTGATCGCGACGGCGCTGGCCGTGGGCTTGGGCGCGATGGCCGCGTTCGCGCTGTCGCGGTACACGTTCCGCGGGCGCGAGGCGTTCTACGTCCTCTTCACCCTCGGCCTGCTGTTCCCGCTCGGCGTGGCGGCGTTGCCGCTGTACCTGGTGCTGCGCAACATCGGGCTGCTCGAGAACCCGCTCGGCGTCGCGATCCCGGAGGCGGCGTTCTCGCTCCCGATCACGATCGTGATCCTGCGGCCGTTCATGCGCGCGATTCCCGGCGAGCTGGAGGACGCGGCGGTCGTCGACGGCGCCACCCGGCTCGTGTTCTTCTGGCGGATCCTGCTGCCGCTGTCCAAGCCGGCGCTCAGCACGGTCGCGATCCTCGCGTTCGTGACGAGCTGGAACTTCTACCTGCTGCCGCTCGTCGTCTTCAACGACATGTCGCACTTCACGCTGCCGCTCGGCGTGGCGGCGTTCCAGTCCCAGTACACGCAGGACACCGCGCGAATACTCGCCTTCACCGCGCTGTCGATGGTGCCGTCGCTGGCCTTCTTCGTGTTCGCCGAGCGCCGGATCGTCGGCGGCCTCACCGGCGCGATCAAGGGCTGACTGGCGCTCCGCAATCCGGTGCCGTCGCGGCGTGACGCCGGTCGTGCGCGAGTGCCTGCGCGATGCCTATCCGATGACCTTTCCCATGAGAGTGACCAGGCTGCGGATCTCGTCGGCGAACGATCCGAACTGCGCCGCGCGAATGAGCTGGGGCGCGTCGCATAGCGCCTCCTCCGGGCAGGGATGGGTCTCCACGATGATGCCGTCGGCACCCGCGGCGACCGCCGCGCGGGCAAGCGCCGGGACCAGCTCGCGACGCCCAGCCGCGTGCGAGGGGTCGACGATGACGGGCAGATGCGTCTGCTCCTTGAGCACCGGGATGGCGCCGATGTCGAGCGTGAAGCGGGTGGCGGACTCGAACGTGCGGATGCCGCGCTCGCACAGGATCACGCGCGAGTTCCCCTCGCTCACGATGTACTCGGCGGCCATCAAGAGCTCTTTGATCGAGGCCGACGGGCCGCGTTTGAGCAGCACCGGTTTGTCGGTCCGGCCGACCTCCGTGAGCAGCAGGAAGTTCTGCATGTTCCGCGCGCCGATCTGGATCACGTCGGCGGTGGCGACGACGACGTCGACGTGCCGTGGATCCAGGAGCTCGGTGACGACCGGCAGCCCGGTCTCCTCACGTGCCTCGCTGAGGATCGCCAGCGCATCCGTGCCGAGCCCGCGGAAGCTGTACGGGGACGTCCGGGGCTTGAACGCGCCGCCGCGCAGCATGCTCGCGCCGGCGGCGTGGACCGCACGTGCGGTGGCGAGCGTCTGCTCGCGCGACTCGACCGTGCACGGCCCCGCGATCAACGCGAAGTGATCGCCGCCGACGCGCCGGCCGCGCACCTGGATGACGGTCGGCTCGGGAGAGGTCTCGAGCGCCACCAGCTTGTACGGCTTGGAGACCTCCAGGACGCGCTCGATGCTCTCGATCCCGTCCAATGAGAGATGGCCGAGGAGGCCGTGCGCGCCGATGGCACCGATCACCGTCGCGTCCCGGCCCGGCGCGACGCGGCCGTGCGCGCCGGCCCCGGCGAGACGGTCGAGCACATGCTCGACCTCGTCGTCGGCGGCGGCGCCGTCCATCACGATCACGAACTGCAGCTCGTGGCCGTTGCTGGTCTCGATCACTGTTCTCCCTCCCAGTGTCGTTTGAGTTGAGCGGCGACGGCGCGGGTCACCGGCCCGGGCACCCAGACGCGCCGGCCGCGGCAGACGGACACGGCTTCAACGCCGCGCACGGAGCCACTCAGGAAGACCTCGTCGGCAGCGGCCAGACGGTCGAGCGAGACGACCTCCTCGCGCACGCCGAAGACCGCCACCAACCGCGCGCGGGTCACGCCGGGCAGGATCCGGCCGTCGGCGGGCGGCGTGACGAGCCGGTCGCCCTCGACGATGAACACGTTGGCGCGGGACGCCTCGAGCACCGTCGTGTGGTCGTGGTCGACGACCAGGGGCAGCGAGCCGTTGCCCGCGGCCTCGAGCACCCAGCGGTCGATCCACTTGTGCGCGCCCCAGCCGCCAGCGATGGTCAGCGGCGTGACGCGCACGCCGGCCTCGGGGAACACGATCTCCGGCTCGACGGCCGCGACGCGCACGCTCGTCGCGAGCGTGCCGTTGGTGGGCACGACGTCCAGGCGCAGGCGACCGAGCGCGACCCCGCGTGCCGAGTCGTGCACCGCGTCCTCGGTGCCGGCCGGGACTCCCGTGCCGTACAGCGCGCGCAGGCTGCGGCCGAGCCGCGCCAGGTGCGCCGCGAGCTCCACCGGCCGACCGTCGCTTACGAGAAACGTCTCGAATACTCCCCGCCTTTGATCGGGGCGGCTACGGTGCGTACCCATGCCGCTCCGAGCGCTCGCGAGGGACGTCGCCTGCCTCGTCCGGCGGGATGGCCTGCGGACCACGCTTGGGAAGGTCGCCACCGGGACCAGGCGCGCCGAGCTGCTCGTCATCGCCAAGCCCCTCGACGCCGTCCAGGGCATTGCGTTCGCGCCGCGCCTGCAGATCTCCGAGATCGGTCCGGCCTCCCTTCCCGCGCTCGCGGATCTCAACCGTCAACGCTGCGACACACGGGCCGACGAGCGGTTTGCCGGCGACCTCGCGCGCGGCGCACGCGGCTTCGTCGCGTACGACGCCGGGCAGCTCGCCGGCTACTACTGGTGGATCGATCATGACCACCCGCATCTGCGCCGCCTCGGGTTGACGCTCGCCGACGGCGACGTCTATGGCTTCGACTTCTTCCTGGCCGAGGAGCATCGCGGGAACGGTCGGGCGGTCGAGTTCCTGTACGCGATCGAGACGGCCTTGCGCGACCGCGGCTACCGCTGCCTGTTGGGCTACGTGCGCGGCGACAATCGGCCGGCGCGCTGGCTGTACAGCGCGCGGGGATACGAGGTCGTCAAGCGCCTGCACGTCCGGGCTCCATAGTCAGATCAGGTATTTCCTCAGCACCTTCCCGAGCGAGCTGCGCGGGATCTCGTCCCGGAACTCGACGACGCGGGGCACCTTGAAGTTGGCCAGCCGTTGGCTGCAGAACTCGATCAGCTCGCGCTCCTGGGGATGGTTCGCGGGCACGATCACCGCCTTGACGGTCTCCTCGCCGTCCTTGCCGTCCGGGACGCCGACCACGACTGCTTCGCGGACCTTGGGATGCACGGCCAGGACGTCCTCGACCTCGATCGGATCCACCTTGTGCCCGGCGACCTCGATGAGCAGCTTCCGGCGCCCTGTGACGTAGAGGCGGCCGAGCTGGTCGAACCGGCCGGTGTCGCCCGTGTAGAACCAGCCGTCGCGGAAGGCGCGGCGGTTGAGCTCGGGGTCGTCGGAGTATCCGCGCGTCATCGCGGGACTCGAGACGACGATCTCGTCGTCCTCGACGCGCACGCGCACCGCTCCGGTCGGCTTTCCGACCGAGGCAAACGTCGCCACAGGGTCCGGATCGAGGTTGACGGTCAGGGTCCCGGCTTCCGTGCAGCCGTAGAGCTGGCGCACGGCGATCCCGAAGCGGCGGGCGAACGCGTCGAACGTGTCGCGCGGCAGTGCCGTGCCGGCCGAGAAGCACAGCCGCAGCGTCGACAGGTTGGCGTGCGTCGACACGTCGGCGAGATGGCGGTAGTGGAACGGCACGCCGGGGAACACGGTCACGCGCTCGCGCTCGAGCAACTGCAGCGCGCGCGAGCGCGACAGCAGGAACGGGTGGGACGAGTCGAGGAACACCAGCGTCGCGGCGTTGCGGACCGCGGCGACGAGGCAGCAACCCATGCCGTACGTGTGAAACAGCGGGAGCGCGCAGAACAGCCGGTCGTCGGCCGTGATCCAGGTGTACGACTCCGCCTCCGCCCACAGCTGGCCGTGCGTGCGCGCGAGCCGCTTCGGCCGTCCGGTCGAGCCGGACGAGAACTGGTACGCGAACGTCTCCTCGGGCAGCCGCGGGTCGATCGGTCGGCGCGCGTGGCTCACGATCATGCGCTCGATCTCGCCCTCATCGGCGAGCACCTCGCGCGTGCCGCAGGCGTTCAGGCAGAACGCGAGCTCGTCGACCTTGAACTGCGGGTTGAGCGGCACGGCGATCGCTCCGATGCCGGTGAGCGCGAGGAACGCGGTCACGAGCGCGGGGCCGTTGGGGAGCACGAGGCCGACCGCGTCGCCGGCCCGGATCCCGCGCTCCCGCAAAGCCTCCGCCATACGCTCCACGCGTTCCAGCAGCTCGGCGTGGGTGATCCGTCGGTCCCCGTACACCAGCGCGTCGCGGTCAGGCTCGTAGCCCGCGTTCGCGTAGAGATAGCGGGTCAGCATGGCTGCTTGCAGCCGATGAACTCCTCGATCGCTGCAAGCGTGCGGAAGTTGGCCGGCGTCAGCTCCTCGTCGGTCACCTGGATCTGGAAGCGCTCCTCGAGGAACGCCACGAGCTCGGTGACCCCGAGCGAGTCGATGATCCCGCCGGCAAGCAGATCTTCGTCGCGGCCGATCGTCTTGATGCCGCGACCGAGCGCGACCTCGTCGACGATGAATGCTTCCAACTCCGCTGTCAGCTCCACGCGTCTCCCTCCTCATCCGAGGTGGTTGCGCAACACCTTCCCGAGCGCGCTGCGCGGGATCTCGTCCCGGAACTCGACCAGCCGGGGGACCTTGTAGTTGGCGAGGCGCTCCTGGCAATAGCGGATGAGCTCGCGCTCCGCGCAACGCTCGTCTGCGACCACGACCGCCTTGAGCAACTGCTCGCCCTCGACGGGACCGGCCACCCCGACGACGACGACCTCGCGTACCTTGGGATGGACGGCCAGGACGTCCTCGACCTCGATCGGGTCGACCTTGTCGCCCATCACGTCGATCAACAGCTTGCTGCGGCCTGTGATGAACAGGCGGCCGTCGGCGTCGAGCCGCCCGCGGTCCCCGGTGCGGAACCAGCCGTCGGAGAAGGCCTGGCGGTTGACGACGTCGGCGGACGCCGGCATAGCCGCCGGTCACCCCCGGCCTGCGCACCGCGATCTCGCCGATGTCGTCTGGCCCGAGCTGCTCTCCCTCCGGGCCGAGTGTCGCGAGCTCGACGCCGGGGATCGGGTGCCCGACCGACGCGGGGACCGGTTCGTCTCCGAGGTCAGCGGACACGGCGCCGGTCTCAGTCAGGCCGTACAGCTGACGGATCGGGACACCGAAGGCGCGCTGGAAGGCGTCGAACGTGGACCGCGGCAACGCGTTGCCGGCCGACAGGCACAGCCGCACGGCCGACAGATCGGCGTCCGACGGCGACTCGGCGAGCAGCCGGAAGATGAGCGGGACCGCCGGGAAGCACCGTGACGCGCTCGCGCTCGAGCAGGGCGAGCGCTCGCTCGCGGGCGAGCGCGAACGGGTCGCGCCCGTCGAGAAGGACCAGCGTCGCTCCGCTGCGTAGGGCGGCGAGCAGGCAGCATCCGAGGCCGTAGGTGTGGAACAGCGGGATCGTGCAGAAGACGACGTCATCGGCGCTCATCCCCGTCGCGGCGACGTAGCCTCGACCTCGGCGCGCAGCTGGCGCTGCGTGCGCGGCACGCGCTTCGGCCGTCCGGTGGACCCCGACGAGTACTGGACCACGACGGTCTCGTCCGGCGAGCGACGGTGCGGCGGCAGCGCGGCGTGCGCGGCGATCAGCGGCGCGAGGTCGCCGATCACCTCGGCGGAGTCGCCGTAGGGCGACACGCGCGGCGCGATCGCCCGGCAGGCGCGCTCGCCGACCGCATCGGCTGAGCACGGCGCGCACACCGCAGTCGCGCAGGCAGAACGCGAGCTCGGCCTTCTTGAACTGCGCGTTGAGCGGCACGGCGACCGCGCGCAGCTGCGTGATCGCCAGGAAGGCGACCGCGAAGTCGGGCGACGTTGGGCAGGAGCAGGGCGACCGGGTCGCCCTGCCCGATGCCCCGGGCGGCCAGCGCGTGGGCGAGCCGCTCCACGCGCTCCCGAGCTGGTCGCGGTCGATGCGCTCGGCGCCGTATACGAGCGCAGAGCCGCCGGCCGGCGGCGCGGGCCTAAGCGTGGACGACGACACGCGGCCGCTCCGTCGCGGGCTCGACCGGGTCGAGGACCGGAGCGACCTCGGCGCCGGCGTTGCGCGCGATCGCCCGCATCAGCGCCTCGGCCTTGAGGAGCATCTCCTGGTACTCGTCCTCGGGATCGGACTGCATGACGATCGCGCCGCCGACGCCGATCGAGGTCGTCCTCGCCGTCGATCACGATCGTGCGGATCACGATGTTCAGGTCGAGGCGCCGCCGCAGGCCGAGGTAGCCGATCGCGCCCGAGTAGACGCCTCGCGCCTCGTGCTCGAGCTCGTCGATGATCTCCATCGTGCGCTTCTTCGGCGCGCCGGTCATCGAGCCGCCCGGGAAGCACGCCGGATGCAGTCGGGCGCGCGCCAGGTCCTCGCGCAGGCGGCCGCGTGATCGTCGAGACCAGCTGGTGCACGGTCTCGTAGGTCTCGATCTGCCATCAGGTGCGGGCACGTGGACCGCTGCCGATCTCGCAGACGATGCCCGAGGTCGTTGCGCAGCAGGTCGGTGATCATGAGGTTCTCGGCGCGGTTCTTCTCGCTCGTCCGCAGCTCCTCGCTGAGCGCGCGGTCTTCCTGCGGCGTCATGCGCCGCGGCGACATGTCCCCTTGATCGGCTTCGCCTCGACCCAGCGGTCGCGGTCCGACGCGGAGGAATCGCTCCGGCGACGAGCTGAGCACCGCGTCGTCGCCGAAGCGCAGGAAGGCGGAGAACGGCGCCGGGTTGATCCGGCGCAGCGTCGCGATACAGCGGCGAGCGGATCCGGCGGCGACGTCCGTGCTGAGCTTGTTGGTCAGGCAGACCTCGTAGGTCTCGCCGTCGCGCAGGTGGCTGCTTGCATGCGCTGGATGTCGGCTAGATAGGTCTCGTACGAGCGGCTGAGGCGGAACTCGACGGCGCCGTCGCGGAGCCCCGGCAGCTACCGGTCGTCGGCGAGCGGCGGCGAGGGCACTCGAGCCGCCGACGCAGTCTCGCCGACCCAGCGCTCGCCCCTCGCGTCGCAGCGTCGCGTCAGGCACGAGCACGTAGGTGCGCCGCTCGACGGTGGTCGAACACGATCAGCCGGTCGGCGAAGACGAACGCCGCGTCGGGGAGCGGCGAGCGATGCGCCGCGTCGCCGCCGCAGTCGGCCTTCAGCTCGTAGCCGAAGTAGCCGACGAAGCCGCAGTTGAAGTCGAACGGCAGCGTCGTCCGAGGCGCCGAGAGCCGCCGCAGCTCGCGGCGCAGGTAGTCGAAGATCGTCTCCTGGTGGACGCTCGCGTCGACGTCGCCGCGGTCGACCGTCACCGTCCGTCGTGGCGACGTCGTAGTAGAGCGGCGCTAGCGGGCCGGAGCTGCCGCCCATGAACGAGAAGCGCGACGCGCGGGTCGCCGGCCTTGCTGCTGTCGAGCCAGAAGGCGTGGCGGGTCGTCGCCGTAGAGGTGCACGAAGACCTGCTCGGCGTCGTAGAGCCGGTCGAGGCGCTCGACGGTGAGCGCGAGCCCGGAGCGTCCGGCCGGCCGGCGACGCGCGTGCCGCTCGCGGTCGCGGAACGACGCAGGCCCGCGGCGCCCGGCTGCCGCGGCCGTCCGGCCCGCGCGAGCGTGAGATCGCGGAAGTTGGCGAGCAGGCGCCGCCCGTGCTCGGTGCAGATCGACTCGGGGTGGAACTGGACGCCCCACTGCGGCCGCTGCCGGTGGGCGATGCGCCATGACCACGCCGTCGCGCGTCCAGGCGACCGGGTCGAGCCACGCGGGCAGCGGTCGCGCGACGCAGAGCGAGTGGTAGCGGACGGCCTCGAACCCCTGGGGGATGCCCGCGAACAGCGGCGTGCCGTCGTGGTGGACACGCGGCTGAGGCGGCCGTGCATGACCTCCGGCGCGTGGACCACCGCGCGCTCCGGCGAAGTAGCCGAGGCCCTGGTGGCCGAGGCAGACGCCGAGCACCGGCACGTCGGCGGCCTCGGATCGCGTCAGCGCAGACGCCGAAGTCGGCCGGGCGGTCGGGTCGCCCGGGGCCGGGCGAGACGACGATGTTGTCGAAGTCCGCAGGCCGGCCAGCTCGTCCCAGCCCGCGCCGTCGTTGCCGGACGACGATCGGCTCCTCGCCGTTCACCTCCGCGAGCAGCTGGAAGAGGTTGAACGTGAACGAGTCGTAGTTGTCGATCAGCAGCGTCTTGATGCCCACGCGGCGACGCTAATGCGCCCTCGTTCGTCGCGGGTGGCAGCGCGCGTTGGCCCCGCGTTTGCCTTCAGCGACCGCTGAACGCGGGTTGCCGCTTCTCACGGAATGCCGTGGCGCCCTCCGCGAAGTCGGCCGTCGCCGCGCAGCGCTCCTGCATTGCCACCTCGAGCTCGAGCGTGGTGCTCAGCGCCGGGCGTGCCGAGGCGTCCATCACTCGCTTGGCGAGCCCGACCGCGACCGGCGCGCAGGCCAGCAGCTCGTCGAGGAGCGTCTGCGTCGCCGCTTCGAGCTCGTCCGGCGGGGCGACGCGGTTGGCCAGCCCGATCCGCTCGGCCTCCTCGCCGCCGATCAGCTTGCCGGTCATGATCAGCTCCTTTGCGCGGCCGAGGCCGACCACCGGCCGGCAGGCGCGACGAGCCGCCGACGTCGGGGATCAGGCCGATCCGCGTCTCCGGCAGCCCGACGACGGCGTCGGCGGCGATCACGCGCAGGTCGCAGGCGAGCGCGAGCTCCATCGCCCCGCCGATGCAGGCGCCGTGGATGACGCAGATCGACGGCTTGGGCATCTCCTCGGCGCGGTTCCAGGCGTCGAGGATCTCGCGGCGGAACGCGCGCAGGTTCTCCGGTGCCTCGGCCAGCCCGGCCAGGGCGGCGAGGTCCATCCCGGACGAGAACATCGGGCCGGCGCCGCGCACCACCACGCAGCGGACGGCGCTGTCGGCGCCGGCGTCGCGCAGCGCCTCGCCGGTGGCGGCGATCAGCTCGGCGTTGAACGCGTTGCGCTTCTCGGGCCGGTTCAGGATCACGTGCCGGACCGGCCCGTGGTCTTCGGTGAGGACGAGAGTCATGGGGGCCACCCTAGATGACCGATTCCGCGACCCACGCACCCGCCGGCCACGGAATCGATCATCTCCGCAGTGGGTTGCCAGCGCGGTGCGCATCGGGATAGGTTCGGCCTATGGCCAGGCTCCCGTTCATCGACGTCGGTGACTCACAAGGATCGGTGGACTGGGATCGCGTCCGCCAGCAGGGCAAAGCGGTGCTCGCCGCCTGCAAGGCGACCGAGGGCGAGACGTTCCGCGCGAAGACGTTCAGCGCGGCGCGTGTGCAGGCGATCCACAAGGCCGGCCTGCCGCTGATGCCCTACCACTACCTGCGCCCGCGCACGGACCGCAGTGGGAGCGCGGAGGCCGAGTTCGCCGTCGCCGTGGCGGAGGACGCCGGCTGGAAGCCGCACGGCCCGCGCTTCAAGCGCGGCAAGGACGCCCCGATGGTGATGGACGTCGAGACGCTGGGGAACGAGGCGTTCCTGGCGAAGATGACCGGCGACCAGCTGCGTCACTACGCCGAGGAGTTCGCCGGCACGGTGTTCGAGAAGACCGGCCGCGACGTCATGACGTACCTGTCGCCCGGCTTCATGGCCGAGCTCGGCAACCAGCCGCCCGCGCACGGGGAGGACGTCTGGGTGGCCGCGTTCTCGGCCACGCGCGGCAAGCCGCCCACGCCGCCGGGCTTCGCGCCCGGGCGCGTGCGCGCGCACCAGTTCACCGAGCACGGCACGTTCCCCGGGATCGGCGTGGCCGTGGACCTCGACGTCTGGCTCGGCGACGCCAAGAGCCTGCGCGCGTGGATCCGCGGTGAGGCGGGGGCACCCGGCGGAGGCGGCAAGCCGTCGCCCGAGCCGACGCTGACGACGAAGCAGCTCCAGCAGCTGCTCAAGACGATCGGCTGGCCGATCAAGGCCGACGGCAAGCGCGGCCCGACGACTGCACAGGCGATCAAGGACTTCCAGCGCGGCTTCGTGGGCGACCCGGTGGGCCCGGCGCTGCTCGGCGACGGGCTCGTCGGTCCCAAGACCGAGGCGGCGTTGAAGTGGAGTGCGGCGAACGACGGCAAGTGCTCGGCGCACTTCCAGTTCAAGGAGTTCGCGTCCTCCAAGTCCGGCTGGATCCGCACGCACCGCGACCTCGTGATCGGGCTGGAGAAGCTCCGCGAGATGCTCGGCCAGCCGATCGGCGTGCTGTCCGGGTTCCGCGACTTCGACCTCGGCGCGTCGATGAGCCAGCACAAGTTCGGCAACGCGATCGACCCGTCCGCGACGCTCCCGCACTACACCGAGGTCGCCAAGCTCGGCGTGTTCTCCGGGATCGGCTACTTCCAGCAGACCGGTCTGGTCCGGCACGTCGACGTCCGGCACGTCGGGCCGAACTCGACCGGCGGCACACGGCAGAAGCCGACGGTCTTCATCGACGCGTACTAGATGTGGATCGACGTCCTCGCGGCCGGCGCGCTGCGTGACGAGGAGCCGCACGTCGTCGACGCCGACGGCACCGCGGTCATGGTCGTGCGGCACGCCGGCGAGCTGTACGCGCTGTCGGATCGGTGCTCGCACCTCGGCGAGTCGCTGCACGACGGGACGATCGAGGACTGCCGGATCACCTGCCCGGCGCACGACAGCGTGTTCGACCTGCGTGACGGTGCGCTGATCCACGGCCCCGCCGCGTGGCCACAGCCGGCCTGGGACGCGCGCGTCCGCGCGGGGCGCATCGAAGTCCGCCCCCGGTAATTTTCACCCGGTGCTCGCCGAGCTGCTGCGCCCGCCGCCCCACCGGGGACCGCTGATCGCCGCCGGGGCGGTGGTCCTCGCCACCGGCCTGGCGCTCGCCGAGCTGCGGATCGACGCCGACCAGCTCGCGCCGGTCTGGCACTTCCTCGCGCTCGGGGTGGCGGCGGCCGTCGTGTTCGCGCTCGGGCTGCAGGCGCCGAACGAGGGTGGCCGCCCGCCCGCCTACCAGTCGGTGCTGCTCGTCACCGGGCTGCTGCTCCTGTACCCGGCGCTGCTGCGGCTCGCCGACGTCGCGGGGGCCGACCTCACGGACGGCTTCCCCGCCGGCGAGCTGACGTGGGTGTCGCTGGCCGAGGGGGCGGTGGCGCTGTACGCGGGGTTGCGCCGGCGGTCGGCGATCTGCCTGCTCATCGCGGCGATCGCGGGAGCGGTCGCGCTGCTCAGCGGCTGGCAGTGGATCTTCGGCAACGAGACCTTCACCGCATCGCGATGGCTGCTGCTCGCGTGCTCGGTCACGCTCGCGCTCGTCTCGCTCGTGCTGCGGGCCGGATGGCCGCGCGAGCACGAGCTGCTCGTCGACGGTGCCGGCCTGGCGATCCTGGCGATCGGCCTGCAGGCGATCGGCAGCTATTTCCTGCAGTCGCTCGACTTGTTCGGCGCGCCGACGGGGCCGATCCTGCCGGGGTTCTGGGAGCTCGTCCTGCTCACCGCGGGCTGCGGCGCCGTCGCCTACGGCGCGCTGGAGCGCGCGCCGGGACCGGCCTGGGTCGGCGTCGCGAACCTCGTCGCGTTCGTGGTCGTCGCCGGCCTGCAGAGCGGCCAGACCCTGTACTGGTGGCCGCTGGCGCTGATCCTGCTCGGCGTCGTGGGGATGGCGGCCGGGCTGCGCCCGCGCCAGCCGCTCCCTCCCGAGCCGCAGGCCTACCGTCGCGGCGACGCGCCGCTCGCGTCGACCAGCATCGACGACGAACCGGTCTACCGAGTGCGTGACGACTCTGCTCCTACTAGCGTCTCTGAGCGATGACCGACGCACAGCACGTCTCCGACGCCTTCGACCGCGCCTACGCCGGAGGTCCTGAGCGGCACCGGGAGAAGTCCGCTCAGCAGGGCAAGCTGCCGGTGCGCGAGCGCGTCGAGCGGCTGCTCGACGAGGGCTCGTTCTCCGAGGACGCGCTGCTCGCCAACTGGGAGGCCGAAGGGCTCGGCGCCGACGGCGTCGTCACCGGCCTGGGCACGATCGGCGGGCGCACGGTCGCGCTGATGGCCAACGACCCGACGGTGAAGGCCGGCTCCTGGGGCCCCAAGACCGTCGAGAAGATCCTGCGCATCCAGGAGGCGGCGCTCACGCACCGCGTGCCGATGGTGTACCTCGTCGACAGCGCCGGCGCCCGCATCACCGACCAGGTCCAGATGTTCCCCGGGCGCCGCCACGCCGGCCGCATCTTCTTCAACGAGGTCCGCCTGTCGGGCGCCGTGCCGCAGGTGTGCGTCCTGTTCGGCCCGAGCGCGGCCGGCGGCGCCTACATCCCGGCGTTCTGCGATGTCGTGATCATGCGCGACGGCAACGCCTCGATGTACCTCGGCTCGCCGCGGATGGCCGAGATGGTGATCGGCGAGCACGTCTCGCTCGAGGAGATGGGCGGCGCCAAGATGCACACCGGCGTGTCCGGCTGCGGGCACTTCCTCGTCAAGAGCGACGAGGAGGGCATCGACGTCGCCAAGCAGTACCTCTCGTACTTCCCGGGCTCGTTCGCCGAGGAGGCGCCGATGGCGCCGCCGAGCGCGCCCGCCGCGGACCTGCCCGCGATCCCGACCGACGAGAACAAGCCGTGGAACATGCACGAGCTGATCGACGCGCTGGTCGACGAGGGCTCGTTCCTCGAGGTCCACAAGCGCTGGGCCAAGGAGGTGATCGTCGGCTACGCGCGGCTCGAGGGCCGCGTCGTCGGGATCATCGCCAACCAGCCCAAGTTCAAGGGCGGCGTGCTGTTCGTCGACTCCGCCGACAAGGCCGCCCGCTTCATCTGGACCTGCAACGCGTTCGGCATCCCGCTGCTGTTCCTCGCCGACGTGCCGGGCTTCATGATCGGCACCGCGGTCGAGCGCCAGGGGATCATCCGCCACGGCGCGAAGATGATCTCGGCCGTGTCGGAGGCGACCGTGCCGAAGATCTCGGTGATCGTGCGCAAGGCGTACGGCGCCGGCCTGTACGCGATGTCCGGCCCGGCGTTCGACCCCGACTGCACGCTCGCGCTCCCCACGGCCAAGATCGCGGTGATGGGGCCGAGCGCCGCCGTCAACGCCGTCTTCTACAACCAGCTGCAGGCGATCGAGGACGAGGACGAGCGCGCGGCGAAGCGGGCCGAGCTGATGGAGGAGTACGCCGAGGGCGTCGACCTGCTCAAGCTCGCGTCCGAGATGGTGATCGACGCGATCGTCCAGCCCCAGGACCTGCGCGCCGAGCTCGTGCACCGATATGCCCGGTATGCGGGCAAGGTGCGCGAGTGGCCGGCCAAGCGCAACGCCGTGCCGCCGGCGTGAGCCACGACGCTCGCCGCGTCCTGCTGGGCGGTCTGATCGACCACGCGGCGCTGTTCCCTCCCGCTTCGATGCCGATGCCGGAGGCGATCGAGGCCGACCGCCAGGCACGCGCGACCGAGCACGCGTGGATCCTCGACCGCTTCATCTGCCCGGCCTCCAAGCTCGGCGAGCTGCCGCGCGAGGCGCCGCGGCTGAGCGTGGTGCTCGACAGGGGAGAGGGGGACCTCGAGGCGATCCACGAGGCTCGGCTCGCCGGCCGGGTCGTCGAGCTCGTCGAGGCGCGGGTCGCGCCGGAGTGGATCCCCGACACGCAGCGGCTCGTGGAGGCGACGCTGGGGGTGGGCGTGCGCGCGTTCTGGGAGCTTCCGCCGAGCCGCGCGGTGGCCGGCGAGGTCGCCGCGGTCCGCGAGGCGGGGGGCGGCGCGAAGATCCGCTGCGGCGGCGCGACGGTGCCGCCGATCGAGGCGGTCGCCGCGTTCGTGGCGGCGTGCCGCGACGCCGGCGTGCCGTTCAAGGCGACCGCCGGCCTGCACCACGCGGTCCGCGCCGGCGAAGCGCACGGCTTCCTCAACCTGCTCGCGGCCGCAGTCTTCGCGTTCACCGAGGGGTTGACCTCCGAGGAGCTCGAGCGGCTGCTCGCCGAGGAGGACCCGTCGGCGTTCAGCGTCGACGCGCACGAATTCCGCGCGCGCGACCTCTCCGCGGGCGCGGACGCGATCGCCGAGGCGCGCCGCGACCTGTTCGTCGCCTACGGCTCGTGCTCGTTCGACGAGCCGGTCGAGGACCTCACTGCGCTGGGGCTGCTCCCGGCATGACGAACGTCCGGTGCCCGAGCCGGCGGCCGTACCGCGCGTCGCCGCGGGCGCCGAAGCCCGGCCACACGTCCCAGCTGTAAGCGCCAGGCACGAACTGCTGAGTCGCGCCGCCGAACCGCCACTGCGTGTGCAGCCGCAGGCGCGGGTCGGTGGGCCAGGCCGAGAGCACCTTGCGCCCGTCGCGGCGGAGCTGGACGTTGTAGTACGAGGCGCCACGTACCCGCGTCCAGCTCAGCAGCGGCGGTGCCGTGACGACGGCGCCGGCCGGCGGTGCGAGCAGGCGCGGGCCCGCGATCGCGTGCACGGTCGTCCGCGAGCGGTTGGCGGCGCGGTCGCGGGCGACGACGGTGTAGCGGTAGTGCTTCCCGTTCCGGGCGCGGTGGTCGGTCAGGCTCCGCGGGTCGCCGTGGTAGATCGTGCTGTCGCGCGCGCCGCCGATGCCGGGCGCGCGCACGACCGCGATGCGGCGGACGCTGCTGCGCGTGCGGATCCCGAGGTGCACGGCGCGGTCGAGGCCGGTCGCGTCGACCGCCGGCGGTGGGGGCGGCGTCGCGTCGTAGCGCAGGGCGAACGCGCGTGTTGTCACGTTCCCGGCGACATCGCGACATGCGCCGATCACGTGGGCCGCGCGGCCGCCTGGGCCGCGGAAGAGCACGGACGGGCAGTCGGCGAGCCCGGACAGCCGGTCGCGTCCGCCGAATCGCCACGTCACCGGGTGGTTGTACCAGCGCCGGTAGTCGGGCTTGCGGCCCGCCCGCCCGCGGGTGACGCGCGGCCCGGTCGCGTCGTAGCGGAGCGGGAACGCGAGCGGCGCGCTCCGGTTGCCGGCGAGGTCCGTGCACGTGCCCGTGACCGACGCCTTGCGGCTGTCCGGCCGCGCGTACGTGGCGGTCGTGCAGGCGCCGATCCCCGACACCGCGTCGGTGCCGCCGAACACGAAGCCGACCGGGGCGTGGTACCAGCCGTTGGCGTCCGGAGGCCGGCTCGGCGTGGCGACCGTCGCCTGCGGCGCGCTCTTGTCGATCCGCACCGTCGCCGTGTACCACGACCACTGCCCGGAGACGAGCACGCCGCAGAGCCAGTTGGTCACGCCCTCCGCGGTGAGCAGCTTGGCGATCGGGCAGTTGTCGCTGTCCATGACGGCTGGGCTGGGGTACCAGCTGAGCACGACGTCGCTCGCGTGCCAGCCGCTGCAGTCGGGCGCGCCGGGCGAGCAGCTGTACTTGATGACCTGCGCCGAGGCGGTGCCGGGGGCGAGCATGAGCGTGACGACCGTGGCGACGAGGACGATGGCGTGCCGCGGTCGCATCGGCTCATCCGGTCAGCAGCTCACGCCGGACACGGTCGGCCTGCGCGAGCAGCAGGAGGGTCGAGGCGGCCACGGCGAGCATCGCGAGGGCGCCGCCGACGACCAGCCGGTCGTCGCGCGCGGCGGCGTGGACAGGGCGCCGCGGTGGCGGGGGGCTCGGCACCGGCTCGAACAGATCGTTCGCCAATGGAGGCGACACCGCATCGCGCGACGCGCGCGGCCGCGCAGGCGCGACGTGCTTCTCGCGCGCCGGATGCCGGCGGGCCTGTGCGCGTGGAGCCGGAGGTGCGGTTCGCACAGGCGTCGGGGCCGCCGTGGCGACGGCGGCCGGCGCCGGCGCCGCCGTCGCGACCGGCGCCGCGGTCGCGACCGGCGCCGGTTGCCTGACGGGCGCCGGTGGCGGGTGCGTCACCGGTGGCGGCTGCGCCTCCGGTGCCGGATCGGGCGAGCCCGGGTTGGGCGGAGCGGGGTCGGGGCGCCTGAGCGAGCGCGGCGGCGGGTGCCGGAACAGACGCAAGCGCAGCGAGGAGCACCACCTTGACCACACGCGCTCGGATGCCGTCCCGCGACCATCCCATGGTCGCTTCTCCTCTGGATCGCTCGCGCGGAGCTAACCGCCGCCGAGTCACCGGTGTCAAGGTCACCGGCGAAATACGTCAGCGTCTTGACTGCTCAGGGTATGTTCGGCGCTCGATGGAGCGCCCGCGCGTCCTCGTCCTCATCACGCTGGCCGAGACCGGCGGCGCACAGACGTACGTTGCGGCTCTGCTTCCCGCGTTGACCGCCGCGTACGACGTCACGGTGGCTGCGCACGGCGAGGGCTTCCTCGCCGATGCGGCACGGGCGGCGGGGGCGCGATACGTGCCGCTGCAGCATGTACAGCGAGCGCTCCATCCGGTGCGTGACATGGCCGGCCTGGTCGAGCTCATCCGGCTGTTCCGCCGGCTGCGCCCGGCGCTCGTCCACGCGAACAGCTCGAAGGCTGGCATCCTCGGCCGCCTGGCGGCCGTGGCGTCCGGCGTGCCGGCGCGGTTGTTCACCGCCCATGGCTGGGCGTTCAAGGCCGACACCGGGTTCGCCGCTCACGCCTACTTGTGGGCCGACCGGTTGATGACACCGCTCACGACGACCACGATCTGCGTCGCCGAATCCGAGTTGCGGGCGGGCGTGCAGGCGCGGACCTGCCGGCGCGAGCGCGCCGTGGTGATTCGCAACGGCGTCGCGCTCGCTGCGCGCCCGCGCGCCCACGCCGCCGCCCACCCGGTGACGTTGCTGAGCGTCGGCCGTCTGCGCGCGCCGAAGGACTTCCTGACGCTCGTGCAAGCGGTGGCGCGGCTCGAGCCGGGCTCGTTCCGCCTCTGGATCGCGGGCGACGGGCCGGACCGGAAGGCGGTCGCGGCGGAGGTGCGGCGACTGGCACTCGACGACGCGGTCGCGCTGCTCGGCCCCCGCGACGACGTCGACGCCCTGCTGCGGGCGGCCGACGTGTTCGTGCTCTCGAGTACTTCGGAGGGCTTGCCCATGTCCGTGCTGGAGGCGATGGCCGCCGGGCTGCCGGTCGTGGCCTCGGCGGTCGGCGGTGTCCCGGAGGCCGTCGACGCGACGACCGGCGCGCTCGTGCCGCCGCGCGATCCGGTGGCGCTGGCGCGCGCGCTCGCGCCGCTCGTCGCCGACCCCGCGCTGCGCGAGCGACTGGGCGCCGCCGCTCGCCGGCGCGTGGAGCGTGACTTCAGCGTCGAGGCATTCCGGCAGGCGCACCTCGACGTGTACCGCGCGGCGCTGGCTCAGTAGCGGACGCGGCGATACGCGGCACGCAGGAGCGAGCCGCGGTCGTGCGCGCCGAGGACCTTGGCGTGGAAGTCGCTCAGGCGGTCGCTGCCGTCGACGGCGATCCGGCGCAGGGTGAGCGGATCGCAGCGCGGTGCGTTCGCGCCCGGCTCGCACGTCGTGGCGGCGCGGTAGCCCGCGGCCTGCACGAGTCGCCGCTCGCGCTCGCCGTACAGCCCCGCGGGATAGCAGAACGCGGTCACCGCTCGGCCGAGGCGCTCTTCCAGCGCGGCCTTGGACCCGGCGATCTCGCGCTCGGCGCGGCCGTCGTCCACCGCCCGCAGGTCGGGGTGGTTGACGGTGTGGGCTTCGAATGACAATGCCGATTCGCGGTCGAGCGCGGCGATCTCCGCCCAGCTGAGCACCGGCGGCTGGCTGTGGTACCAGCTGAACGTCGTGGTGCCGTCGATCACGCCGGTCGCGACGAACACCGTCGCGCGGAAGCCGTGGCGTTCGAGCACGGGGAGCGCACTCTCGGCCACGTCCTGGTAGCCGTCGTCGAAGCTGAGTGCGATGACCCCGTCGTCTCGTTCGCCGCGCTCCAGGCGACCGGCCGCGTCGACCACGTCGATCACGCGATATCCCTGAGCACTGAGCAGGTCCATCTGAGCGGCGAAGCGTCGCGGGGCGATCGCGAGCGGGTCGCGGGCGTCGGCGACCCGGTGGTAGAAGAGGATCCGCAGCCCGGGGCGGGGTGGACGGCCGCGCGCCGCCCAAGCGGTCGTCCGCGCACGCGTCACGGCCGGTTTGACGGCCTGGACCCACCGTGGTCCGAGCGTCAGGCGCTCCTGCATCGCCGGCCAACCCTAATCAAACGGCTCGACGCAACACTCGTGCCGTGACGGTCGACGTCCACGACGCGATCGCGCCGCTGGCGGCGGAGTGGGACGCACTCGCGGAACGCACGGGAGCACCCCCGTTCGCCTGGTCGGGTTGGTTTCATGCCTGGTGGCACGCGTTCGGAACCGGAGACCCGGTCGTGGTCGCTGTGCGGCGGGGCGGCCGGCTGGCGGGGATCCTGCCACTGCGCCGGCGGGCCGGCGAGCTGGCGTCCGCCGCCAACGCGCACACCCCCGCGTTCACGATCACCGCCGAGGACGCCTCGGTGGCCCGTGAGCTGGCCGCGTGGGTGTTCGCTCAGCGTGTGCGGCGCGTGCGGTTCGACTACCTCGACGCCGGCGACCCGGCGGTGCGCGAGCTCGACCGCGCGGCCGCAGCCGCCCGGCACCGCGTGCTGCGGGTGACGGTCCAGCGATCGCCGTACGCGACGCTCGTCCCCGGAGAGGACGTCGACCATCGGCTCACGGGCAAGGCCGCGCGCAATCTGCGCCGCAACCGGCGTCGCCTCGCCGAGCTCGGCCGCGTCGACTTCCAGGTCGTCGACGCACCGGAGGCGCTGGGCCCACTGCTGCAGGAGGGATTCCGGCTCGAGTCGTCCGGCTGGAAGGAGCGGCGCGGGACGGCGATCCTCTCGAGCGCCGCGACGCGCGAGTTCTACGCGGCGGTGGCGTGGTGGGCGCGCGACGCGCAGATGCTGCGGCTCGGCTTCCTGCGGGTCGACGGTCGCGCGATCGCGTTCGCACTCGGCTTGCGCGACCAGTCGGCGTTCTATCTCCTCAAGGGCGGCTATGACCCGGCGTACCGGACCGTGGCTCCGGCCAAGCTGCTGTTCCGCCACCTGCTTGCGCAGTCGGCGGCCGAGGGTGTGTCGCGGTTCGAGTTCCTGGGCACCGACGAGCCGTGGAAGCTCGCGTGGACGCGCGACTGCCACGAGCGTCTGCTGGTGCGGACCTACGCGCCGACCGTGCTCGGCGACGCCGAGCGTGCGGCCGAGACCGCATATCTGCGTTTCGGCAAGCCGCTGGCCCGGCGCGCGCTCGCGCGCGTGCGATGACCGGGACCGTGCTAATGGCGCTGGCCCCGCTGCCCCCGCGGACGTGGCTCGGGCGACCGCGCGCCGGCTTGCCGTTCCCGCTCCAAGAGCCCGGTTGCACGCTGTACGCGCGCGGGCGGCATGCGCTCGCCGCGGGCGCGCGGGCGCTGGGCATCGGCGCCGGGGACGAGATCCTGGCTCCCGCCTACCACCACGGCTCGGAGATCGAGGCGCTGCAGCGGACGGGCGCACGCTGCGTGTTCTACGAGCCGAACGCGTGCCTCGAGCCCGACCCGGACGGGCTCGACGCGCTGCGTGGCGATGCGACCCGGGCGCTGCACCTCATCCACCATCTCGGTTTCCCGCAGGACGCCGCGCGCTGGCGGGCCTGGTGCGATGCCCGCGGGCTGGCGCTGATCGAGGACGCCGCCCAGGCCTGGCTGGCGCAGGCAGACGGCCGGCCGGCCGGCGCGTTCGGTGATCTGGCGATCTTCTCGCTCTACAAGACGTTCGGGCTGCCCGACGGCGGTGCGTTGCACTGTCCGGCGGGCGCGGCACGGTCGGCGGGCCGCGGCGGCGACGTCGCGGGGCTCCGCCTGGCCCTCGAGCATGTTGCCTGGCTCGCGGGTCGCTCCGCGGTTGTCGGCGGCCTCGCGGCCCGCCGCCGGTCGCGCCGCTATGACCCCGCCGCGGACTTCGCGCTCGGCACGCCGCGGCCGCCGTCACGGGCCACGCTGCTCGCGCTCCGCCGCGTGGCCGATCCCACGGCTGCCGCGTGCCGCCGCGCGAACTACGAAGTGCTGCTCGATCGCCTCGGCGATCTGGTCCCACCACCGTTCGACGAGCTGGTTCCCGGAGCCTGCCCGTTCGTGTTGCCCGTGCGCGTCGCGGACAAGCCGCGATTCCTGTCCACCGCTCGCGCCGCCGGCGTCCGCGCGCTCGACCTGTGGTCGGTCGCGCATCCCTCGCTCCCGAGCGAGCACTTCCCGCGTGCGGCGGCGCTGCGCGCCTCCCTGGCCGGGCTCCCGGTCCATCAGGAGCTGCGGCACGGGGATCTCGAGCGCATCGCTTCCGTGGCCCGCGCTGCCGCCGCGCCATGATCGCCCGTACGCGGCGCCGCGGCCTCGGGACGATCGCCGTCCTGACGGTGTGCATCGTCGCCGTCGTGCTGTCGGCCGTCGACGCTCAGCGCTCGGCGCCGGCCGGGCGACCCGCCCCGCGGGCCGGCGCTGCGATCGCGTTTCCCGAGGGCGTCGCTCCCGCGGAGGTCACGGTCGCCGCCCCGCGGCGGCCGCGCGGGAACGTGACGCTGGGCGCCCACGTTCGCCCCTCGGGACAGCGCATCGTCGCCGTGACGTTCCTGATCGACGGACGGCCGGTCGGCACCGACACGACGCGTCCGTTCGCGCTCGACGTCGACGCGAGTCAGCTGCCGCGCGGTGCCCACCGCCTCCGGGCCGAGGCGGTCGACCGGCTCGGCCGCCGCGCGTGGAGCCGGCCCGTGCCGGTGCGGAGTGAGCCCGGGCAGGCCGTGGTTGCCACTCCCGGCGAGATGGACGCTGCCCTCGAGGCGCTGGCGCGCGGGCACGTCACCGTCCGGCTCGGCCCGGGGCGATATCAGGTGCCGCACGTCGAGCTCGGCAACGGTGCGCGGCTGATCGGCGCGGGCCGGGCGACGGTGCTCAGCGCCACGAGCGCCGGGTGGTCGCTCGTCACCGCGCGCGGCCGGGGCGTGCGGATCGCCGATCTGACGATCGACGGTGCCGGCCTGGCGGATCGCGGGGTCGGCGTCGCCGCCGGGTCGCACGACGTACGGCTGCAGCGGCTCCGAGTCCGCAGGATCCGCGAGACCGGAGTCGAGATCTGGGGCGCCCACTCGGACGTCTCGCTTCAGGACTCGGTGATCACCGGCGAGCACGCCACGGGCGCCGGTGTGGCGGACTTCGGCTCCGACGACTCTCGCGACACCAGCGTCATCCGCACTGATATCAGCGGCTTCCGGGGGTACGGGATCACGTTCATTCAGCGCGCCTACGATCGACCCGCGGCCGCCGTGCACGCGCTGGCGCTCGACAACCGGATCAGCCAGATCGACGACCCGGCCGCCGCCGACGGCACACACGAGGGCGGCATCTGGTCGGGCGGCGTGGGCGCGGCGATCATCGGGAACCGCATCCGCGACACCGGCTGGGACGGGATCCAGACTGTCGGCTCGTCGCGCGGCATCACGGTCGTCGACAACGACGTCGCGCGCACCCGCGTGGGCATCTACCTCGAGCACGAGACCAACGAGTCGTTGTTCGCCGATAACCGGATCGCCGACGTCGCGACGGGGATCAACGTCGAATGGCGCTACGAGGGCGCGGGCTCGAACAGCAACACGTTCGCGCGAAACGCGATCACGCGGCCGACCGATGCGGGCATCTTCGTCGATGTGGCAGGCGACCGGAATCGCCTGGCCGACAACCTGGTGATCGGAGGCGACGGCCCTGCCGTCGTGCTGCAGGGCGCCTCCGACAACCTGGTCCTCGGCACCGCAGCGTGCGCGCGCGGGGGCGAGCACGTCGTCGTGCAGCAGAGCGCCCACTACGACAACGGCCAGCCCGCTCACCCGCTGCGCAACCGCGTCATCACCACCGGGAGCCGGCCGGAATGCCCAGCACGGTGACCCCGGCGGACTCGGGAACGGTGGCCGGCAACTCGGCCCGCATGCTGACCGCGCAGATCGCTGGGAACGCGGGCTACTTCGCCTCGGTGCTGCTGCTGGCTCGTGGGCTCGGGCCGAGCCAGCGCGGCGCTGTGGCGTTCGTGACCGTGAGCGCCCTCGTCATCTCGAGCCTCGCGAGCTTCGGCGCCGCGGAGGCCACGAAGGTGTTCGTCGCCCGGCGCCCCGCCGCGCGAGCGAACCTGCTCGCGAACGTCCTGCTCGTCAGCAGCTGCGGCGCGCTCGCCGGCGGCGCACTGGCCTGCGCCGCGCTGCTCGCGGCCGGCGGCGTCCGGCCCGCGGGCGTCGGCACGCTCGAGCTCGTCGCGATCATCGCCGGCGCGCTCGTCGGCGCGATCGGCCTCGCGGCGGTCGCGTTCCTGCAGGGGTGTAACCGGTTCACCGCGTATGCGCGCGTACTGGCCGCCGGTCCCTGGGCGTACGCCGTGCTGCTCGCCGCGACGTGGATCGCCACCGGCGGTATCACGGTCGACCACGCGGTGGTCGCCTGGGTGATCGCGCAGGGCGTCGCGGCCGTGGTGCTGTGTGGCGCCGCGGCGGCCGGCCACGGCTTCGGCCGCCCCGACCCTCCGCTGCTGCGCGAGTCGCTGCGCTTCGGGGTACGCGCGTGGTTCGGTGGGCTCGCGCATCTGCTCAACGCTCGCGTCGACCAGCTGCTGCTCGGCCTGATGGCGACGCAGGCGGCACTCGGGACTTACGCCGTCGCCGTCAATGCGTCTGAAGTGCTGTTCTACGTGCCGTCGGCGGTGGCCACCGCGCTGCTGCCCGTCATCGCCCGCAGCGGCGCGAGCGCGGGCGTGGAGCAGACGCTGCGCGTGTTCCGCGCGGTGATGCTGATCACGGTGCCCGCGGTGGCCGCGGCGGCGGTGCTCGGGCCGTTCCTGATTCCGGTGGTGTTCGGCCAGGCCTACGCCGGCTCGGTGGAGCCGTTCCTCTGGCTGTTGCCGAGTGCGCTCGGCTTCGCCGCGAGCGCGGTGTTCTCGAATGCGCTGCTCGCGTCGGGCGCGCCGGCGCGATCGTCGCTCGGGCCGGTCACGTCGTTGGCCGTCGGTGTGCCACTGGATCTCGTGTTGATCCCGTCGCACGGGGCCACGGGCGCGGCGATCGCCGCGAGCGTCGCGCTGGTGTGCGGCGGCACCGCGGCCGCGGTGGCCTACGGCGTTCGCGCGGGGCTGCGCCCGGCGGCGCTGATACCGCGCCGCGACGACGTGGCGCTGCTGGCCGCGCGCGCGATCCGGCGAACCGGAGCGAGACCCTCGTAGTACAGCCGCCGCGCCGGGCTCTCCTTGAGCCGGGCACGTGCGCGGATATACGCGATCCGCGTCGCGACGGCGGCGCGGCCGCGCGCGCCGGAGGCGAGCCCGAGCCCCTGGTAGAGCGGCTCGAAGCGATCGGCGAGCTCGAGCTTGTAGCGCTCCGCGCCGCCCAGGAACTCCACCCGCTCGACGCCCTCGGCCGCGGCGGCCGCGAGCGTGTCGAGCGTCGTGATCTGTCCCGGTGACCAGCGGGCGAAGGCGGGGTCGAACGCCAACTCGTGGAAGTACATGCGGTCGCCGAGCACGAAGAAGTAGTTGCACGCGACGGCCTGGCCGCCGACGCGCAGCAGCGCGATCCGAGCGGCACCGGACGGCGCGAGTGCCTGCAGCGCGGCGCGGTGGAAGCTCCTGCCGGTGGGTGTCGCGAAGCCGGACGCCTCGGGCCGGTCGCGCCAGCGGGCGGCGTGCAGGCGGAACGCCTCCTCGAGTGCCCCGGCCAGCTCGGTGGGAGCGCGCGCGACCGTGAACTCCACCGCGCCGAGCTCTGCGAGCTGCCGGCGCCGCCGCCGGTGCAGGCTGCGGCGCTTGGCCGACGTCCGAGCCTGATAGGCCGTGTCCCAGCCGCCGGCGAGCTCCAGCACCGGCGCCTCGGCGCGCGGCACGAGCGTCAAGCGCCGGCCGAGCCGGCTGTCCGCCGCGAGCCCGAACACGTCGGCGAGATCGGCTCCGCACTGCGCGGCCCGGTCGATCAGCAGCGTTGCGGTTTGGGGATCCGCGCCGACCGCGACGAGGACGTCGGTCAGCGCTGCGGCGTCCTCGCCGAGCACGCGCGCCACCCGCACGCCGAAGCGGCGCTCGACGAACAGCGGGAGCGCGCCGGTGAGGCGCCCGTGCTCGCGCGCGACCTGCACGCACAGCCGGCGGCCCCGGCTGTGGTGGCGCCACCATTCGCGAAGCCAGCCGTGGAGGAGGAACGGGCTCGGCCGCGGCATCGCGAGCACGAGGCTGTCCCACTCGTCAGCCAGCGCCGCGAACGCGTCGCTGTCGCTGATCGTCGTCAGCGCCGGCATCGCGCCAGCGAGCGGTAGACCGCCGCGAGCCGGTCCATCTCGGTCGCGCGGTCGCGATGGGCCTCGGCGAGGGCACGCCCGCGGCCGGCGAGCCGGTGCGCGAGCCCTGCGTCGGCGAGCACGCGGGAGATCGCGCCCGCGACCGCCTCGGCGTCGATCGGGACCACCAGCGCGTCCTGCTCGGCGCCGATCAGCTCGTGCACCCACGGCAGGTCGGACACGATCACCGGGCAGCCGCAGGCCATCGCCTCCCAGACCGACCGCGGAGAGCTGTCCGAGGACGGGATCGATACGCACACGTCGGCCGCTTGGTAGTAGCCGGCCATCCGCTCATGCGGGACGTGGCCGACGACGTGCACGGACGCGTCGGCGACGCTGGGCAGGCCCGGGTCGTCGATACCCATGTGCTTGAGCACGAGCTGTGCATCCGGCCGCGCCCGGGTCACGAGGGCGAACGCGGCGAGGATCGTCTCGGGGTTGTAGACGGGAGTCAGGGAACGCGGGCTCAGGATCACCGGCCCCGGCCCGAGGCCGAGCTCGGCGCGCACCGCGGGCCGCGCGCCGTTGACCGGTGCGAACGTCGTGAGGTCGACACCCCAGTTCACGAGCACGGTGCGATCACGTGCGGCGCCGAGCGCGATGAGCCGGTCGAGGAGCGCCTGCGAGTCGGCCATCGCGACGTCCGCTCCATGCAGCGCGACGCGGTTGGCGAGCGTCCGCACGCCGTCGGCCCCGTACACGTCCGATCCCCACGCCATCGCGACGAGCGGGGTGGCCCGTGCGATTGCCGCGAACGCCGCGTATCCGCACAACCAGTGCGCGTGCACGACAGCAGGACGGACGTCGTGACGCAGACGCCGGATCCAGCGGACATGGGCCAGCGCGCCGCGCGGGTCGCGGCGCAGCGCCGCCGGGGCCGGGATGGTCGGGATGCCGACGGCCGGCAGCCCCGACGGCGGGAGGGTGGGCTCGATGTGACCGGCGACGGTGACGGCGAAGCCCCGCTCGGCCATCGCCAGCGCGAGATGCTCCGTGTGCGGGTGATTCACCGGACCGAGCATCAGCAGCCGAGACGTCACCGAGCGCCTCGCAGCAGATCGGGAAGCAGAGCCGGTGCATCGGCCTGCGCGCGCCGGTAGTCGTCCTCGCGCCCGATGTCGAGCCAGTAGCCGTCGTAGGCGAATGAGCCGACCGGCGCGCCGGCGGCCAGAAGGGCGAGCACGAGGTCAGGTAGGTCGAAGTACTGCCGCGGCGGGACGTGTTCGATCGCCGCGTGCTCGACGACATAGACGCCCATGCTCACCGTGTAGGTGAGCTCGGGCTTCTCCTCGTACTCCAGCACCCGGTCGGTGAGCCCGCGGGCGCCGTCGGTTCGCAGCACGCCGTAGTCGGCGCGCACCACGCGCCGGTGCGTGGCGATCGTCAGCACGTTCCCGGCCTCTTCGTGGGCGGCGACGAGCGCGCCGAAGTCCAGCGTCGTCAGCACGTCGCCGTTGAGCATCAGGAACCGCTCGCCGAGGTCGGGGATCGTCGCCAGCGGGCCCGCGGTGCCGAGCGGCTCCTGCTCATCGTGATACCGGATCGACGTGCCATTCGAGCGACCGTCGCCGAGCACGGCGCGGATCAGGTGGCCGAGGTGCCCGACCGCAAGGGTGACGTCGTCGAACCCCGCGTCGCTCAGCTGGCGCAGGACGATCTCGAGGATCGCGCGATCGCCCACGGGCATCAGCGGCTTCGGCAGCACGGTCGTGTAAGGCGCGAGCCGGGAGCCGCGGCCGCCGGCCAGGACGACGGCACGCCGGGTCACGACGTTCCTCCGGCGTTTGCCGGGTCTGGTCGGACGGTCGTGCCACCGGTACCGTCGCGACGAAGGTGAGTACGGCGCCGGTCACCCGCGCGGCACGCCTGAGCCCGATCGCCGGGCTCGCGGCCGGGGCTGCGCTCACCGCGGTGCTCATCTTCGTGCTCGCGACGCATCCGCCCCCGGAGACGCTCGCCGCGGCGCTGGTGGCGGCGGCCGGCATCGTGGCGCTGGCGGCCGCGCGCTATGACCTGACGATCGCCGCCGGTTTCGTCCTGCTCGGCGTGGTGCGTGTCGAGCCCGCGCCCTCGGACGCGCTGCTCGCGGCCGCGGCCGCCGTCGCGGTCGTCGCCGGGCGCTTCGACCTGCGCCGCATGCCCGGCGCGATCCTCGGGCTGCTCGTCCTGCTGCTGGCGCTGAACCTGGTGTCGATGACCGCCGCCGCCGAGCTCGGGGATGCGGTGCGGTTCTTCGCGATCACGCTCTACATGGTCGTGCTCGCCGTGTGGCTCACGAGCTACCTGAACACGAAGGAGCGGATGCGCCGCGTCGTCGGCGCCTACGTCGGTCGGCGCTTCGGCGTTCGCGCTGCTCGCGGTGCTCGCGCTGTTCCTCCCCTACCCCGGACACGACCTGCTGACCGGGGAGAGCGCGTCCCGCGCGCAGGGGCTGTTCAAGGATCCCAACGTGTTCGGGCCGTTCCTGATCCCCGCGGCATTGATCCTGCTGGAGGAATCGCTTCGGCCGCGACTGCTCGGCCTGCGCCGGGTCGTGAGCGTGGCGCTGCTCGCCGTACTCGTGCTGGGCGTCGTGTTCGCGTACTCGCGCGCCGCCTGGCTCAACCTCGTCGTGGCCGTCTGTGTGATGCTCGCCGTGATGGCGCTGCGCGCCGACGCCGGCCGCTCCGCCGCCGGCGCGCTCGCGCTGATCGCCGCGGTCGCCGCCGTCGGCGGCGCCACGGTCGTCCTCACCGGCTCGGCCGGGTTCCTGCAGGAGCGCGCGCAGCTCCAGAGCTACGACACGCAGCGCTTCTCGGCCCAGCGGACCGGCGTCGAGCTCGCCGAGGAGCACACGCTGGGGATCGGGCCCGGTCAGTTCGAGAACGCGTCGCCGGTGTCCGCCCACAGCATCTACGTCCGCGCACTCGCGGAGCAGGGGCCGCTCGGCCTCGCGGTGCTCGTGATGCTCCTCGGCAGCACGCTCCTGCTCGCCTGCGCCAACGCGGTCTCCGGACGCGATGCCTACGGCGTCGGGGCCGCGGTGCTGCTGGGTGCGTGGTGCGGGCTGCTCGCGAACAGCGCGTTCGTCGACACGCTGCACTGGCGGCACCTGTGGTTCGTCGCCGCCCTCATCTGGGTGGCCGCGCGGCGCGTCCGGCGCTGACGGCTCAGCGCGCACGGCGGATCCGGTGGGCGCGCATGCGCGCCGCGATCGTGGGCCAGCCGGCGCCCTGGGCCAGATAGAAGGCCGCGCCGGAGAGCAGCCGCTTGTGCTGCGGCCCGAGCGGCAGCACGTCGATGACCGGCAGCGCCAGCTTGAGCACCCGGGGGGCGGGCGACGCGCGGCGGTAGCGGCGGCGATCGGCATACAGGCGCGCGTGCCGCTCGCGGAGTCGCTGACAGCGCTCACCGTGCCGGCTCGACGACCGCGCGATGCGCCGCCCCGGCTCGACCCGGTAGGCGCCGGTGACCGCCGGGATGCCGACGCCTTCGAAGCCCGCCTCGGCCAGCGTCAGCCACAGGTCCCAGTCCTCGTAGCCGCCCTCGAGCTGCCAGCCGCCGGCGCGGAGCACGGCGTCGCGCCGGTAGAGCGCGCTCAGGGGCAGGTGGTTCTGATAGCTGAGCTGCCACGGATCGAGCGTGGGGAGGCTGCGTTGCACGAAGTCGAGGCTCCCGAAGTGACGGGCGCTCCCCCACGCGGCGACGGCGCGCGGGTTTCGCTCGAGCTCGGTGCGCAGCGTGCGCAGCGCGCCGGGCATCAGGCGGTCGTCGGCGTCGAGCGGCAGCGCGTACTCGGCGTGCGTGGCGCGCAGGCCCGCCATCCGCGCCGGGCCCGGGCCGCGGTTGTCCTGGCGCAGTACACGCGCGCCCCCCGCCGCCACGCGGTCGAGTGCCTCGTGCGTGGAGGGGTCGGTCGATCCGTCGTCGACGACGATGACCTCGGCCGCGACGTCCTGCTCCAGCACCGATGCGACCGCCTCCTCGAGCGTCGCGCCGTCGTCGTGGCACGGGATGACGACGGCGACGGATCCGTGGTCAGCGCTCATCGCTCAGCAAGAGGGCGACGTTCTCGGGTTGCAGCACCGGCTCGCGATCGAACAACAGCGTCGCCAGCGTCTCGCCCAGGATCAGCAGATCGACGCCGGTCGAACGGTGCTTCGCGTAGTAGAGGTCGTGGCAGAGCTTCCAGGCCGAGCCGATGTCCGACCCCGCGTAGCCGCAGCGGATCTGCGCCCATCCCGTGATGCCCGGCCGGATGAGATGACGTCGCTGGTAGAACGGCAGCGCGCGCTCGAGCCGGTCGACGAACTCCGGCTGTTCGGGTCGCGGGCCGACGAGGCTCATGTCTCCGCGCAGCACGTTCACGAGCTGCGGCAGCTCGTCGAGATGCGTGCGCCGCAGGAAGCCGCCGACACGGGTGATCCGTGGATCCTCGGGGGCGGCCCATTGCGCGGACGAGTCGGCGCCCATGTGCATCGTGCGCAGCTTGTGCAGCCGGAACCGGTGTCCGCCCGCCCCGATCCGCACCTGCGTGAAGATCGCCGGTCCTCCGTCGCGCCGGATCAGGAAGACGAGCACGGGCAGCAGCGGCGCCGCCAGGATGAGCGCGACGCAGGCGCCCGCGATGTCGAGCAGGCGCTTCAGCGGGGTCGCGGCGGCGCGGGCGTGCGGATCGGCGAGGCACTGGAACCAGGCGGCGTTGATCTCGCCGACGGGAACGTGCCCGAACACCTCCTCGAACAGCGACGAGAGCTCCACCAGCCGCACCGGGAGGCCCAGGCACGAGTCCGTCACCTCGGAGAAGACGTCGAGTCGCGGCGCCTCGGTGCCCATCACGAGCAAGTCGATGTCGTTCTCGATGACGATCGGGGCGAGCCGGCTGAGTGGCCCCAGGGCGGACACCGCACAGGTCGGCTCGAGGCCGCCTCCGTCACCGGGGTAGCTCACGCGGCCGACGAGCCTGAGCTGGTGCGACCCTCCCGCGGCGAGCGCGTTGGCGAAGCGACCCGCCGCCGCCGGTGGCCCGATGAAGGCCGCCCGCCTGGTGCCCGGCGGTCGCGCGCCGAACAGGCCGGGCCACGGCTGGGCGAGGAACGCCGCCGCGGCCACGACGGCGAGGAGCTCGAGCGGCGACACGTCGGGGGCATCGGAGACGAGGCCGACGAGCTGCGCGAAGACCGCGCCGAGCAACGGCCCGAGCAACGGGAACACGTGGCGCATGAGCGGGAGCAGCGCGGCCTGGGCAGTCACCCGGCGGGCGAGGCAGGCGCCGATGACGAGCGCCGACCAGGCGAGCAACATGGCTCGGACCCACTCTCCCGGCGCGGCCAGCAGGGCCGCGACGATCGCACCGCCGAGCGGGGCCACGACGACGTCGCGCTGGAGCTCGATCCAGTGGAGCAACCGCTGCGTGGAATGGTCGGCCGGCCAGGCGAGACCGTCGTGCCCGAAGATCGCCGACTCGGCCTGCTCCTCGGGACTCCGCTTCGCCAGTACGGCCACGCCACGACCGTACGGGCGGGTCATTCGTGGACGGTCGCCTCGCGCGTTGGACGCCGGTTTGTCGTCGCATTCGGTCGTGCCGGCGCGGTTGCGAACCCTCCGCGCGTCACGAGCGGCCGGTCGGCCGGCGAGCAGACGAGCACGAGGCCGAGCGGCACCATGCCGAGCGCGTCCACGAGTCGCCGCGCAGCGATGGCATCGTCCTCGGATGCGACGCCGAGCTGGGCGACGAGGATCACTCCCGAGACGTCGGCCGCGATCCGTCGCAGCTGTGCGCCACCCGCGGAAGCGGGGCTCTGCACGACCACATAGCGATACGAGGAGCCTCTCAGCTCGTGCAGCGACTCTTCGAGATCGCCCGCAACCACGACGGGGATGTCAGGCGCCCACCGCTCGGCCTGCGCCGACAGCTCCCCCGGCGCGTCGAGCCGCACGAGCGTGGTGGCGTGCCCGGCCCACGAAAACGAGCGGGCGAGGGCTGCGGCGACCACTGGCGCCTGCGAGCCGCGTCCGACGCCGTGGACGAGCACGACGCGCTGTGTACGCGGTGGGAGCGCTGCTCGGACCGCCGTTTGCAGCGCCGCCTCCTCGACCATCGCGCCGTCGATGGACTCCGGGTCGCGCACCCGGCGGCCGCTGTCCGCGACGGGCAGTGCGGCGAGCAGCGGCGCCGCGAGCGCCGCGCTCAGCTCCGCGGCGTCCGGCCGGTGACGCCGGAGCCGTTCGCGGGCCAGCGCGACGAGCACGGCCACGAGCAGGGCGGCGATCGCGGCGAACAGCGTGCTGCGGATGGGGTGGGGCGTATACGGCGACGAGGGCGCCGTCGCGGGCTGCACCAGCGTCAGGCCCGAGCCCGCCATCACCCCGGCGGCCGCGATACCGCCGAACTGCGACCGCAGCGCATCGATCGTCGCTGCCGTCGCGCCGCGGCTCCGTTGCACGACGATCTCGTTCGCCAGGCGCTGCTGGGCATCGGTCAGCTTGGCCCGCTGAGCTCGTTCGCTCTCGGCGATGAACGCCGCGGCGACCGTGTTCGCGGCGAGCGCGGCGTGGCCGGCGTCCGGGTCCGTGACGGCGATGTCGAGGATCCCCGCGGCCGGGTCGACGCTCGCCGACACCTTCGTGGCGAGCGACGACTCGGTCTCGCCGTCGAGGCGGGTCGCCGCGGCGCGCAGCACGGCCGGCGCGACGGCGAGCTCGCGGTAGGTGGCCAGTCGCCGGTCGGAGGCAGCCGTGTCCAGGGAATCGGTGCTCACCGGGTCGTCGGCGACCCGCGCGTCGGCCCGGTATCGCACCGGGGAAAGGCTTGATACCACCAGGACGACGCCGCTGATCAATAGGACGATGACGATGATCAGCCGGGCGTCGCGACGGACGGCGCCGGCGATCCAGCCCACGTCGATCGGCGCGTCAGGCGGCGGCTCGCTGCGGGGTGGGGCGGGCGAGGAGCCGTTGCGTATCGAGGACAGTTCTGCCATCGGACCTACGCGGCGGTCTCAACGACGTGCGCGCCGAGCCGTTCGCGTCCAGCACGCTAGGCGCGCGGCGTTAGATCGCTGTTGGTCCGCCGCGAGGGTTACACATTTCACCCTTGCGCTGGTCGGTCGGCGCGTATACATGTGTCAATAAGACGAACATTTTGATGGCGGCGCTCGACGGAGTGAAGCGTGCTGGACAGGATGATCGAAGTGAGTCGCGAGGAAGAGCGTAGGCGTGGACGGGCCACTTCGATGGCTGACGGCGTGGTGCTCGTGGATGCGCGCGGCGCCGTACTGTGGTGGAGCGCGGGCGTAGAGGTCGCACTCCAGCGCGTCGGGCGCCGCTGGATGCCGGGAATGCCGAGCGGCGAGGCGCTCGGATGCAACACGCGGCCCGGCGAGGCCGACTGGGACGAGCCAGAGCTCTGGCGGTCCGACGACGGCGACGCGACGCTCGAGATGGCGATCCGGCGGCGCTCCATCCGGTCGGGGCCCGACGGCCTGACCGCATTGGAGGTGCGATTTCTTACACCGCGGACCAGCGGCGAGGGCGCTGCGCGCGATGTCCGCGTGTCCGCTCTCGGACGCCTGTCGGTCAGCGTCGGCGGTTCCTCGCGCGACGGTGACTGGCTTCAGCAGCGTCCCGGTCAGGTCTTCCGGTACCTGGTCGCGTCGCGTTCCGCGGCGCAGCGGTCGGAGGCGATCGCCAGCGCGCTGTGGCCCGAACGCGGCCCGTCCGCGGTCGCCAACGTGCGGTACTGCATCTTCAAGCTGCGCGAGCACCTGGCTGAGGCGGGTGCTCCATCGGACTCGCTCGTGGTGCGCGAGGCGGCCGGATACCGGATCGACGTCCGGCGGCTGGCACTCGACGTCGACGCCTTTCAGGCGAAGTACTCGGCTGGTATCGCCGCGCAGCGACGCGGCGAATCGACCGAGGCCGAATCTCTGCTCGGCAACGCGATCGTTCTGTACGGCGGCGAGTTCCTAGCCGACGACCCGTACGCCGACTGGGCGTTCAGCGAGCGCGAGTACCTGCGGTCGCTCGCCGGCAAGGCGCTCGCCGCACTGGCGCAGATCGCGCTCGGGAACGGACGACTGGTTGCGGCGGCCGAGTACCTGCAGCGGCTCGCCGAACTCGAGCCGTTCGACTCCCACGTGCATCAGATGCTGATCGAGGTCTGCCTGCGGCGAGGCCGCCGCACCGAGGCGCTCCGGCACTACCACGCGCTCCGCGCGAGGCTGCACCGCGCGTTCGGCGAACAGCCGGACTTCGAGCTCACGTCCGTTGCCGCTCGCGCCTACCGCCACCAGGATTCGAGGCTGCGCACCCAGCGCCTCGACATTCCCCTTCTGGACACTCGCTGACTGAATTTGAATGTGTCCAGGCGAATTTCTGGACAGTCGCGGTGTAGATCTGAGAGTGTCCAGTTACGGCGTAGTATCACTTATTCCACCGAAGTGACACCCGTTCACACATATTCATACGGCGCGAAAGTGCAGAAAACAGGGCAGCGTCGTGTCTATTTCCGGCCAATTGCCGTGACACCGGAACGGCGATAGAGTCGGCACCGATGAGCGCCATGGCGGAGGACGAGGTCAGGCGGTATCTGACGCTCCCGTACCGGATCGCCGTGGTGCGCGACGAGGCCGGCGACGAGAGTCCATGGCGGGCCGCGATCGAGGAACTACCCGGATGCGAGGTGCGCGGATCGACTCCCGCAGACGCGACCGCGCGGATCCCGGCCGCGCTGGCGGAATGGGTGGCGACGGCGCGGGCCGACGGGCGCGACATCCCCGAGCCGCGCGAGGCGCGCGACTACAGCGGTCGGCTGCTCCTGCGCATGTCGCGCTCGCTGCACCGCGAGCTCACCCAGGCCGCCGAGCGCGATCAAGTCAGCCTCAACGCCTACATCAACTACCTGCTCGCCGGGGCACTGCGACAGCAGCCGCCGGCGACCGCGCCGGCGGAGCGGACGGCGCCCGACACCGGGAGGCTGCATCGGTTCCTCGCGGTCGCGCTTGCGGCGAACGTCGCGGTCGCGGCGATCCTGGCGGTGATCGCCGTCGTCCTCCTGGTGTCTGCCGTCTAGTGTCCCGATTCAGAATTTCGATGGCACTCGTCGGCGCCGGCCCGCGCCTGCCGGCACGCGGCATCCGGTCACGTGCCACCAGCATGCTCGCGGATGCCGTGCGACGGTAGCCACGACCCGACATCCGCCTGACCTGCCACCGAACTTCCGAATCGCGACACTAGACCGCGAGCGGCGTCCGCACGCGGCCGAGGCCGGCGCTCAGCGGGATCCGTGCGTGCCAGCCCAACGCTCGTGCCGCCGCGCTGGGATCGAGGCACGAGCGCGCGACCTCGCCGCCCCGTCCTGGCCCGTGGAGCACCTCGACGCCGAGCGCGCGGGCGAGCGCGAGCACCGAGGTCTCGACGCCGGTCGCGACGTTCAGCACGCCGGTCACCCGCGAGGCGGCCGCCGCCACGAACGCGGCCGCCACGTCGTCGACGTGAACGTAGTCGCGCGTCTGCCGGCCGTCGCCGTAGACGGTCACCGGACGCTGGTCGGCGGCTGCGCCGCTGAAGATCGCGACGACGCCCGACTCACCGTGCGGGTTCTGGCGCGGCCCGTAGACGTTCGCCATCCGGAGCGACAAGGTCGAGAGGCCGTAGAGGCGGCTGTAGAGCTCGAGGTACGTCTCCGCCGCGCCCTTGCTCGCCCCGTACGGCGTCAAGGGCCGCAGCGGAGCGGGCTCGGGCGTCGGGAGCCGGTTCGGCTTGCCATAGACCGCCGCCGTCGACGCGAGCACGACGCGGCGGGTGCCGGAGCGGCGGGCGGCCTCCATCACCGCGGCCGTGCCCGCGACGTTCACGCGCGCATCGAACGCGGGCTCGTCGACCGAGCGGCGGGCATCGATGTGTGCGGCGAGATGGAGCACGACCTCGGGCTGAAGCCGTGCCATCAGCGCGGATATCGTGATCTGGTCGGTGACGTCCGAGTGGTGCAGCTCGACACCGCGATCGATCGGTCCTGCGAGGTTCGTGCGTCTCCCGGTCGAGAGGTCGTCGACCGCGTGCACTCGGGCACCCGCGGTGACGAGCGCATCGACGACATGCGAGCCGATGAAGCCGGCGCCTCCGGTGACGAGTGCGATCACGGCTCGACTCAATCAGCGCCGGCGCGGGCCGCCAAGCCGGCCAAACGGCGCCCTCACGCAGGCCCAATGTCAGCGGGGTGATATCGCGCGATCGAGCGCGTCGACGACCCCGAGCGCGAGGTCGAGGGCGGCGTCCAGCGTCGTCACCTCGACCTCGGTGTCGTCGGGCTGGTGCGCGCGCGGCGTGAGACCCCGGTCGTCCAGCGCGGCGATCCGGATCGCGGGCAGGCGCGTGGCGGGCCGGCGCGGGCGGCGCGCCGCGGCGATCGCCAGGGCGGCCGACGCCTCTTCGGCGGCGGCGCGCACCTGTGGGTGCCGGGCGTTCCATGCCGGCGTGCCCGCGCCGCACGGCCCGACCTCCAGCAGCATCACGCGCTCCGCGGGCAGCCCGAGGTAGCGCCCGGCCGCGCGGGGGAGGGCGCGGCCGGCGCCGGTGAGGATGAGCACCGGCTCGAGGATCGCCGGCGGGTCGCGCTTGAGCTCGTCGAACAGCTGCAGCGCCACGGCGACGCCGCTCGCGTTGTCGTTGGCGCCCGGCGCCCAGTCCGACAGCGCGACGTCGGCGGCGGCGGCCAGGGTGATCAGCAGCGCCACGGTCGGCACGAGCTGGACCGGGCCGAGCCAGCCGGGCTCGTAGCCGGCCACGCGAGACGCCGCGGCCGCCGTGACCAGGACCGCCGCGGCGGCGGGCAGCCAGCGAGGCCCGAGGAACCGGCGCCAGCGGTCGTTGAGCACAAGGCCGCGCTTCGGCGCGTCGTAGGCGGCGGTGATCGCCAGCACGACGCCGTCGGCGGGCACGGCGGTCAGCACGTGCTGCGTCGCCCGCCGCGGCAGGACCGGCAGCGGCACCAGCATCCACAGCGCGCCGACGGCGCTCACGATCAGGCCCGGTACCGGCGCGGCGGTGGCGAGCAGGCTGCCGACCACGGCGAGCAGCGCCGCGAGGGCCAGTGCCAGCGCCCGCTGCGGCCGCACCCACACCGTCTCCACCCACGCCTGCTGCATGCGGGCGCGGACCTCGTCGTGCAGCCACAGCGCCGCGCGACGCTCCGCATCGGTGCAGGCTCCACGGCTCTCGAACGAGCACAGCCCGTCGACCAGCGACCTCATCGACCCAGTATGCGGCTTACTCGCACTCGCAAGCTCGCGCGAGCGCCTTAGCATGCTGGTCCGATGGACGCCACCGACCTCGCCTTCGCCGGCGCCGCCCGGCAGGTCGAGCTCGTCCGCAGCCGCGAGGTCTCGGCGCGCGAGCTGGCCGAGCTCTACCTCCAGCGGATCGACCGTTACGACGGCGACCTCAACGCCTACCGCGTCACGTTCGACGAGCGTGCGCTCGCCGAGGCCGACCAGGCCGACGGCCGCGCCAAGGCCGGCGACCGGCGGCCGCTGCTCGGGGTCCCGATCGCGATCAAGGACGACATGGACGTCGCCGGCGAGCGGACCGCCTGGGGCGGCGACGCCGGCGGCGGCCCGGTCGCCACCGACGGCGAGGTGGTCCGCCGCCTGCGCAGCGCCGGCGCGGTGATCCTCGGCAAGACCAGCGTGCCCGAGCTGACGATCACGCCGTGGACGGAGTCGCCGACGTTCGGCGTCACCCGCAACCCGTGGGATCGCCTCCGGACTCCGGGCGGCTCGTCCGGCGGCTCCGCGGCCGCAGTGGCCGCCGGGCTCGCGGGCGCCGCGCTCGGCTCCGACGGCGCCGGCTCGATCCGCATTCCCGCCGGCTGCTGCGGGCTGTTCGGGCTCAAGGCGCAGAACGGGCGCGTGCCGACGCATCCGTACGTGGAACCGTGGCACGGCATGTCGATGTGGGGGCCGCTGAGCCGTCGCGTCGCCGACAGCGCGCTGTTCTACGACGCGATCAAGGACGGCGGGCCGTCGTTCGCGGAGGCGGCGACCCGCGCTCCCGGCCGGCTGCGGGTCGCGGTGTCCGTGCGCACGCCGCCGGCGACCGGGATCCAGCCCGACGAGGAGCAGCTCGGCGCGGTGCGCGCCGTCGCCGCGCAGCTGCGCGACCTCGGGCACGAGGTGATCGACCAGGAGCTCGAGTACGCGCCGGCGCTGATCACCAACGTGCTCGCGCGCTACCTGCGCGGGATCGCCGACTCGGCCCGCGAGCTCCCGCACCCCGAGCGGCTGTCGCGCCGCACGCGCGGCTACCTGCGGATCGGCGGCGCCATCCCGAAGTCGGTCGTCGAGCGCGCGAAGGTCGCCGCGGCCGCTGACGGCGAGAAGCTGTGGCCCGCGGACGTCGACCTCGTGCTCACGCCGATGTTCACGCGCCGCCCGCCGCCGGTTGGCAAGTACGAGAACCGCCCGACGGCGTTCGTCCTCAACGGCTCGATCCGCTTCGTCCCGTACTGCGGCGCCTACAACCACACCGGGCAGCCGGCGGCCTCGATCCCGGCGGGCTTCACGCCCGACGGGTTCCCGCTCGCGGTGCAGCTCGTGGCGCCGCGCGAGGGCGAGGCGACGCTGCTGGCGGTCGCGGCGCAGCTCGAGGAGGTGAGCGGATGGGCACAGGCGACGCCGGCGCTGTGACCCCGCTGCGCGAGATCGCCGAGTCGGTCGCCCGCGAGGCCGGCCGCCAGCTGCGCGAGGCGTTCGCCGGCCCGCGCCTGAACGTGACCGCCAAGTCGAGCCCGACCGATCTCGTCTCCGAGGCCGACCACGCCGCCGAGCGCCTGATCCGCGAGCGCCTGGCCGCCGCGCGGCCGGACGACGGGATCCTCGGCGAGGAAGGCGGCGATGCCGAGGGGACCAGCGGGCTGCGCTGGGTCGTCGACCCGCTCGACGGCACGATCAACTTCCTGTTCGGGATCCCGCAGTGGGCCGTCAGCATCGCCTGCGAGGACGCCGACGGCACGATCGTCGGCGTCGTCTACGACCCGATGCGCGACGAGCTGTGGACCGCCGAGCGCGACGGGCCGGCGGTGCTCGACGGCCGCGAGATCCACGCCTCCGACCGCACCGACCTCGCGACCGCGATGGTCGCCACCGGCTTCGGCTACGACGCCGAGGTGCGGCGGCTGCAGGCCGAGGTCGTCGGCCGGCTGCTGCCGCAGGTGCGCGACATCCGGCGGCTCGGCTCGGCGGCGCTCGACCTCGCCTGGACCGCCGCCGGCCGCTACGACGCGTTCTACGAGCGCGGCCTCAACGCCTGGGATCTCGCCGCGGGCGCCCTGCTGTGCCGGCGTGCCGGCCTGGCGATCCGCGAGCTGCCGCCGACCCCGCCGGCCGCCGCCGGGGTGCTGGTTGCGCCAGCTGCGCTGATCGATGCGCTCGAATCTATCGTTGCTGGGTAGGAGCAGGACATGGTCATCGGAGCCGTCATCGCATTCTGCGTTCTCATCCTGATCCTCGCCTTCCTCGCGCCGCGCCTGTCGCGTCACCCCGAGCGTGGCGGCCAGAAGGTCCTCGGGTTCGGCTCGCGCGGGGCGAGCAAGGCGCCCGGCAAGCTCGGCCGCTGGTTCAGCAAGCCGTTCCAGAAGTCCCAGAAGGCCGTCTCGAAGAGCGGCAGCGCCGGCCGGCGCGGCCGCGACAAGATGCCGCTGTAGTCAGGTCGGCCGCACGGGCATCCCCGTGCGGCCGAGCACTTCGCGGACCTTCTCGCGGTAGGCCCGCTCGTCGCCGCCGAGCAGATGCATGCCCCAGCGCGCGGCGGTGTGCACGTGCGGGACCGCGTCGGCCAGCAGGTAGTCGCGCACCTGGCCGTGCTCGATCAGCACCGTCCGGCGCTGCACTGTCTCCTGCTCGCCGTCGACGAGCGCGAGGCGGCCGACCAGGTCGAGCGCGTAGATCGACCGGAAGGCGTCGAAGCCGACCGGATGGTCGCCCCAGTGGCCGCCGAGCTCGGTCGCCAGCAGGCGGTCGAGGATCTCGGCGTGCCGGATCTCGTCCCACGTCTGGCGCGCCATGTCGACGTGGAAGTCCCACGGCATCTCGGGGTGCTCGTGGGAGTTGCGCGCCGTCAGCTCGGCGGCGCACAGCTCGGCGTGCATCAGGCCGTGGACGAGGTGCTTCTGGTCCTCGGGCTCGGCGTCGCCCAGCTCGGCGACCTCGATGAACGCGTCGCGGGCCGGCTGATCGAGCGCCGGCAGGACCGCCAGCGCCCGTGTCTGGAGCGGGCTCAGCGGGAGCGCGCCGAGGTCTTCGCAGGCGGTGCGCGCGCCTTCGATCGGCAGCTCGGCCGCGTGGCGCTCCTGCCGGTGGAGGACCTGCGTGACCAGCCGCAGGCTGGGCTCGTCGACGATCGGGTCGAGCCGGGTCAGGTGGATGCGCAGCGCCGCGATCAGCGTCGGCTTGAGCTCTCCGTAGGCGGTCCGCAGGTAGGCATCCGTGTCCTCGGTGTTCGCCTTGTCGAGGAGGGCGGCGAGCTCGGGCGAGGGCGCCCCGGGGTCGTCGCTCGGCGTGCGCAGCTCGTACAGGCGGCGACGGATCTTGGTGATCGCCCGCGCGTCGTCGTACAGATGGTCGCCGAGCAGCGCCTTGACCTCGAACCGCGGCTCGAGCGCGAGGTGCCCGGACGTCAGGTGGACGAGCTCGCGCAGGACGTGGAAGTAGTTCGAGAAGCGGACCGCGCTCTCGTCGACGTCGTAGCCCATGCGGGGCGGGAGGTTACTCCCGGGTCTGGCGGGTCATGCGCACCTCGGTGACCCCGGTCCCCTCGTGCACGTGCGTGGCGCCGTCGCGGGTGTAGCCGTGGCGGGCGTAGAAGGCGAGGGCGCGGTCGTTGCCCTCGAAGACCCACAGGGCGGTGTCGCCGTCGAGTTGCTCGTGGGCCGCCTCGATCAGCGCCGAGCCGACTCCCTGGCGGAAGCGGTCGGGCGCGACATACAGCGCCCGGATCAGGTTCGTCTCGGGCTCGAACGCGATGAACCCGTCGATCTCGCCCGCGACCAGGACGGCGTTGCGCTCGTCGCTGAGGATCGCGTCCCAGATCGCCTGGCGTTTGTCGACCGACTGGGTGGCGAGATGCTCGTCCGCCACGATGCCGTCGTAGCCGGCACGCCACGAGGCCACGTGAACCTCCGCAAGAGCGCGGGCGTCCTCGGGAGTGGCGCGGCGGATCGTCAATGCCCGGGGCGGGATTCGAACCCGCACGCCCATAAGGCAGGGCTTTTTGAGAGCCCCGAGTCTGCCGTTCCTCCACCCGGGCGGGCGCTCGCACATCCTAGGCGCAAGGCCGAAACTTCACGCAGCGGCGGGAGCCGGGCCGCGCTCCTCGGCGCGCTCCGGCGGCGGGTCCTGGTGCCGCTCGACCTCGACGTTCCACTTCTGGCGGAACGCGCTCATCGCGCAGGCGATCAGCAGCAGCTGGACCGGGACGAGCAACGCGGAAAGAAGGCCGAGGATGTCCGCGTCCAGCGCCGGATCGGTGAACCCGGGCTTGTCGCGGTCGAACCAGGCAGGCGCCGACACCGCGGCGAAGATCAGCAGCACGATCGCCAGGGCGGCGGCCACGGGCAGGACGCCGCGGCTCCACCGCAGCACGAAGAACGCGAGCACGAGGTAGAGCACGATGTACGCAACCTGGAGCGGCTTGGCGCCCTCGATCGCGTCCCACCCGCCGACCGAGATGATCGTGACCAGACCGGCCGAGACGAGCAGCAGCACGACGACCAGCGCGCGCATGACCTTCGATGACGCCTTGTCGCGGTTCGGGTGCTCGATGATCACCCCGGGCTCCTCCATGCCGACGCGACCTTACAATCTCGCTGCCGTGCGTGCGGCGATTGTGCCGACTCGCACGGACATTGCGGGCGTGGCGGAATTGGTAGACGCGCGAGGTTTAGGTCCTCGTGGCCACAAGCCGTGGGGGTTCGAGTCCCTCCGCCCGCACCTGGACGATGAGTTCCGCGCCGTGCGCCGGTCTCAACTTCATGCCTGATCGCCACCCCGCACTCGACGCCTTCGACATCCTGATCGGCACGTGGGACACGGAAGGCAAGCACCGACTGGTCGACGAGGTCGTCCACGGGACGACCACGTTCGAGTGGCTGCCGGGCGGCCACTTCCTGATCCAGCGCTCGCACGTCGACGACGAGCGGTTCCCTGACGCGGTGACGATCATCGGCCCGCCCGCGGACGGCGACGGCCTGGTCGCCGAGTGGTTCGACTCGCGTGGCATCCGGCGGACGAGCACGACCACCGTCGAGGACGGCGTGTGGCGGATGGAGCGCGAGGAGGCCGGGTTCGATCAGCGCTTCACCGCCAAGCTCGCTCCGGACACCTTCGAGGGCCTGGCGCAGCTCGCCCAGACGCCGGGCGACTGGGTGGACGACCTGAAGCTCATCTTCCGCCGCCGCGATCCGGAATGAGGCCCTCAGGGCGCAGCAGCATGACGATCACCAGCAGGAAGCCGTAGACGCCCGGCGAGATCTCGGACAGGTCGAACTGCACGCCCAACGTGCTCGGGACGCGTAGAGGACTCGGGCAGCAGGTAGCTGTTGATCAGCGACAGGACGATCGCGCCGGTCACGACGCCCCAGATCGAGCCCATCCCGCCGACCACGACCATGGCGAGGATGAAGATCGAGAACGAGAACGTGAACTGGTGCGGGTTCGCGGTGCTCAGGTAGGACGCGAGGAAGGCCCCGCGAACCCGCCCAGCGCCGCGCCGACCCCGTAGGCGCGCAGCTTCGTGCGCACGATCGGCACGCCCATGCTCGCCGCCGTCGGCCTCGTCGTCGCGCAGCGCGACCCACGCACGGCCCATGCCGCGAGTCGCGCAGCCGGAAGTTGACGACCAGCGTCAGGGCGACCAGAGCGAGCGCGAACCAGTACCAGGGCCGGAGGTCGAGCGCGCCGAAGCGGCCCACGAACGGGAGGTCGATCCGGTCGATCGCGGATGATGCCGGTCGGCCCGCCCGTGAGCGTGCCGCCGAGGAAGTGGATGTCCCGGCCGTTGGCGACGAGCTGCCCGATGATCTCGCCGAACGCCAGCGTGACGATGCCGACGTAGTCGCCGCGCAGGCGCAGCGTCGGCACGCCGATCAGGACGCCGGCGACCGTGGCCGCGAGCGCCGCGAGCACGAGGATCAAGAGGAAGTTGACGTGGATGCCGGGGAGGCCGCGCTGTCGTCGACGAGCAGCGAGAAGTTGGCGTTGGCCCAGAACGCCGAGCCGAAGTAGGCGGCGACGTGCGCGCCGATCGCGAAGAAGGCGACGTAGCCGAGGTCGAGCAGCCCGGCGAATCCCACGACGACGTTGAGGCCGAGCGCCATCACCACATAGGCCGCCGCGAGGACCATGTTCTCCAGCGCGACGCTGCCGTCGCCCACGAACAGCGGCAGGACGGCGGCGAGCAGGAAGATCGCCGTCCCTCGCGGAGCACGCAGCTCCGCGCTGCGGAGACGCGCGGCCGCGAGCTGGCTCATGACGTCGCGGCGCCGGTAGTACGCGCGGTTCTTGGTGCGGTTGCCGCAGATCGACATCGCGCACCACGCGGCCGAGCGGTTCTTCGAGCGGTCGAAGAACGCGTACTCGCACTGGCGGCAGGCCTTCATGCGTGACCAGTCGCCGCTCAGCTGCGCCTCGTGGAGGATGCCGAGAAGCGTCGCCATCGCGCCGTCGGCGCCGCCGGCACGTGGGCGTTAGCGACGTCCGGCCGGCGTCGTCGATCGCGACCGTGAGCTGGGCGGCGGCGCGCCGGATGAGGTCGGTCGCCGCCGCGGTCCGGCGCGCCGCCGTGGTTGGCGACCGCGAGCGCCCGGATCGCTTCGCGCAGCTCGCGCAGGCGCGCGGCATCGGCCTCTGAGATGCGAGTCGCCCGCGCAGCAGCCGCTTCTCGCGCAGCCACGCCGACGCCTTCGCAGCCGTGCCGATGCGATCCCAGTCGCCCGGGAGGTCGTGGTTATGGGTGTTGATGAAGCGCTGGAGCAGCTCGAGTCGCCCGGGCGCCTTCGGCCGCCCTCCGGGCTCGATCTGCTCGCCGACCCGTCGCTTGTCGCGCTCCTCCACCTCTGACCAGCATAACGTTAATGCCGGTCAGGCAGCGTGCGCGGCGAGCTGATCCGCCGGGTCGAGGAGGACGTTCGAGCACGGCCCGATCACGGCAGCGACCACGAGATCGATGCCGATCCGCCGTGCCCGTGAGCGGGCGACGGTCTTCGCCCGCGTCACGTCTTCGGCAGCCACGTTGGTGTGCCAGGGGCTCAGGGTGCGACGGTCGAGTCCGACGATGAGGCAAACCATGCACCTAGGGAACACGGTCGCCGTCCCGGGAGCAATCCGGGGTCGAGCCCGCAGATCTCGCGCGCCGACCCCTACGACTTCGCCGGCACGAACGAGTCGAGCCGCGCGACGCTGTCGCGGTGCGACACGGAGATGTTCCGCGGGTTCGACTGCGTCCAACGGATCCCGAGCTGGTCGCAGTACTCGCAGAACAGTGCTCGGATGTCCGTCGACCGGTTGGAGAAGAACCACCGCGGATACGCATACTCGGCCACCCGCCCGCTCGGCAGCTTGGTCTTGAAGCGATTGACGGTCCGGCACCCGTCCGAGTGCAGCAGCCCGCGCAGGAACTCCCGCGGGAACGCGTCCACGATCGCGCGCTGCCAGCCCGCGAGCTCGATCCTCCGCTCGTGCTTGCGACCCGGGCCGTGCTGTGGGAACGCCTCCGGCCACCGCCTGCTCGAGCCGACCACGCGGACGCACCGATCCACGCGATGTGGGTTCGTCCCGACCCGCGGCGGGAGCAACGTCAGCATCATCGCCGCCGAGCAGTCGTCGATGATCTCGGGGTACGCCGCGTCGCAGACAATGACGAGCTGGTAGCTACGGCCGGTCGCGGAAACGCAGCCGTCGCCCAAGTACATGCCGAGCAGATAGCTGTAGGACCAAGGATCCGGCGGGCTCCACGACGGCACGAACACATGTTCGCATTGCCGGCGGACGGAAACGGGGGATCCAGGACTCGAACCTGGGACCTCCGGTTTTGGAGACCGGCGCTACCACCAACTGAGCTAATCCCCCAGGGCCGCGAGCGAGTCTAGCGCCGGCGCGACTCACCGCGCCGCCATGACGATCCGCCCCAGCGGGACGTCATGGCGGCGCGGGCGCGCGCGAAACGTGTTGTTCGCCTCCCGACCCTGACCCGATCGCGCGCTCCGCCCCCTACCGGCTTGCGCGGCGATGCATCAGCGCCGAGGCGGCTCGACGAGCACCAGCTTCCCCCGGTTCAGCATCTGCGCGATGGCGCAGGCCTTCTCGATCTGCGCGTACGTGTAGCGGACCGGGTTGTGCAGGGTCTCGATGTGGACGCCTGGGATCTGCATGATGTGCCTGGTGTTCCCGTTTTTTCGGTGGACGTATCATCGGCATCCAGGGTGCGCGCGATGAGATCCGACGTGTTTGCGGGATCTGTTTTGGACGAACGTGTGACCCTGGTCACGGGCGGCGGCACGGGCCTGGGCCTGGCCGCGGCGCGCGAACTGGCGGCGTGTGGTGCGCCTGTCGTGATCGCCGGCCGCCGCGAGGAGGTGCTTGCCGCGGCGGTCGCCGAGATCGGCCCGGCCGCCTCGTACGTCGTCGGCGATGTACGCTCGGACGCCGACGCAGAACGCATCGTGCGCACCTGCCTCGACCGGCACGGTCGGCTCGACGTGCTCGTCAACAACGCCGGCGGGCAGTACTTCGTGCCGGCCGAGGCGATCACCGAGAAGGGCTGGCAGGCCGTCACGGGGCTGAACATCGGCGGCACCGAGCGGATGGCGCGGACGGCGGTCGAGCTCGCGATGCGCCCGGCCGGCGACGGCACGATCATCAACGTCACGCTTTCCCCGCACCACGGCCTGGCGGGGATGACGCACTCGAGCGCGGCCCGCGCCGCCGTCGAGGGCTACACGCGCGCGCTCGCGCGCGAGTGGGCGGCCGACGGCATCGCCGTGATCGCCCTGGCGGCCGGGCACTTCGACACCGCGTCGATCCGCAAGTACCCCGAGGCGGTCTGGCGCGCCGCGGCCCGCACGGTGCCGCTGCAACGCCTCGGCACCGAGGCCGAGCATGCGCTGGCTGGTCGCGTTGGCGGCGTCGCCGCTCGGCCGCGCGCTGTCGGGGTCGGTGGTCACGCTCGACGGCGCGCGCGACAACTGGTTCGGCCCCTGGCCGCCACCGTCACTGCTCGACGAGGAGGGCGTCTTACCCACCGAAGAGCGCCGCCCGCGGGCCTGAGCAGGGGTGTCCGCAGGCCTGACAGCGACCCTCCGCGCGGCTATCATCGGGCCGGCCCTTGCGGGCGAAGTGTTGTGGTTGCACAGAAGCCTTCCAAGCTTCTAGGGCGGGTTCGATTCCCGTCGCCCGCTCTGGACGACATATCGGGGAGTGGCGCAGTCTGGTAGCGCACCCGGCTGGGGGCCGGGCGGTCGCAGGTTCAAATCCTGTCTCCCCGACTAGAATTGCCTGCAAATCTAGCTTAACTTGATGTCGGTGTATTGCGCGGGGTGCGTTGCGGGGTGCAATCCACTGGATGCCACGAAAGTGGTCGATCATGGGGCGGCGCCGTTTCAGCGGACCTGCGACCACCCGGTCATTTGCACCCCGGCGACCAATTGCACCCCGCCGGTGGCCGTTGTCACTGCCGCGCGTTTCGCTTTCGTGCATTGCGATGCGAGCCGTGCGTCGGCGGGACGCTCGCTCGCTCGTCGCCTCAAGCAGGCGTCTCGAGAACCCGAGCGGAGACGCTCGCTCGTCATCCCATGCGAGAGCTCTCGACCACCGAGTTGAGACGCCTGCATCGGAGGTGGCGCGGCGGCGCTCGGTGGCGGTGATCCGGCCCGACGGCCGGTAGGTTGCGGGCCGTGGAAGTCATCCAGACCGGTGGGCTTGAGATCGCCTATGAACGCGTCGGTCAAGGTCCGCCGCTGGTATTTGTTCACGGCGCCGCCGAGGACGGCAGGGTGTGGCGTCCGCAGCTGGTCGCCCTGGCTGACGAGTTCACGGTCGTGGCCTGGGACGAGCCGGGGGCGGGCCGCTCCTCCGATGTGCCCGCCGACTTTGGTCTTGCCGACTACGCGAGTTGCCTCGCGGCGGTGATCGAGGCGGTCGGTCTCGGGCCGGCGCACGTCGCGGGCCTCTCCTGGGGAAGCACCGTGATCCAGGAGCTCTATCGCCACCATCCCGGGCTCGTCGCGACGCTGATCCTGATCGGCGCCTACGCGGGCTGGACGGGCTCGTTGCCCGCAGACGAGGTGGCTGCACGGGTCGAGAGCGTGCGCCAGATGCTCGCGACACCCTCCGAGGAGTTCGACCCCACCCTGCCGGGACTATTCGCTGGCGACCCGCCCGCCGAGTTCGTCCCCCTGCTCGAGGAGATCGCGGCCGACGTTCGTCCCGAGAGCCTCAAGACGCAGCTCTCGTTGATGGCCGAGGCCGATCAACGCGACCTGCTGCCCCGGATCGCGGTGCCGACCCTGCTGATCTGGGGCGAGCTCGACGCCCGCTCGCCGCTCACCGTCGCGCGCCAGTTCCAGGACACGATCCCGGAGACCGAGCTCGTCGTGATTCCCGGCGCGGGACACGTCAGCCAGCTCGAGCGACCCGAACAGGTCAACGAGGCGATACGCAACTTCTGCCGCGCTCACCCACCGGGCTCGGCCTGAGCCGGTGTAAGCCCGACCCGGGTTGGCGGGTGCTCACATCACGCTCGCTCACTGACCAGAGCGGGCGCGGAATTGCGACGGCGGGTGGCTCCTGGATGGGACGAGCACCGGTCGTCTCGACCCGTGAGTTGGGCTCGGGCAGACGCTCGGTTTCGCAGCGCGAGCGGTAGCTCGGCCTCCGCAGGCGGTGTAAGGCAGCCCCGCATCTGCTGCCCGATCCAAGGAGGTCTTATGACCGTCTTGTCAGTGCTCGACGCGGCGGGGCGCCGTCGCTCGCCGGCGACGCTGCCCGGCTATCACGCCGGCCGCCCGCCGCGCAACAAGGGGATGCGCCATCCGGCCGATCCGCCGACGGTGGACGAGATCGTGGCCGTCATGCGTCGCGTGCCCGATGACCGTCACGGCTGGCGCGTGCGAGCGATGATCGTGGTCCTGTGGCGCGCCGGCCTGCGCGTCCAGGAAGCGCTCGCGCTGGCCGAGCACGACCTCGACCACCGGCGCGGATCGCTGCTGGTGCGCAACGGCAAGGGCGGGCGCCGTCGCGAGGTCGGCATGGACGAGTGGGGCTGGGAACAGCTCCGGCCGTGGCTGAGCGCACGGGCCCAGCTGCCGGTCGGGCCGCTGTTCTGCATCATCGACGGCCCGACGCGCGGGCGGCCGTGGTCAGGCGCTGCTGTCCGCGGCGAGTTCCGGCGCCTCGTGGCCGAGGCGGGCGTCAGGCGCAGGTTCGCGCCGCACCAGCTGCGCCACGCGCACGCGATCGAGCTCGCCCGCGAGGGCGTGCCGCTGAACATCATCCAGCGCCAGCTCGGGCACGCCAATCTCGGCACAACCTCGATCTATCTCCAAGGGATCGATCCCGAGGAGATCATCACGGCCGTGCGCACGCGCCGCGCGCCGATGATGTCCGCCAGCGCCGGACTCCGGCTCTGAACGGGCCAGGGCAGCGGGAGCGTCACGCGGCGCTTCCGCTCCGCTCTGACGAAGCGAGCGCCGGTCCGCCTTCGGTCCAGACGCTCGCATCTCGTCCATTCCGGTCGTCTGCGCCCCGCTGGCGGAGATCGCCGCTCTCGCGACTACGCTAAGCGCACCGCACGTCGGCGTCATGCGGCCGACCCGGCGCCGCCGCCACCATGGCCCCAAGAAGGCGCGTACGAGTCCTCGGCCGGCGCGACGAAGCCCTCGCCGGACTGATCGCCCGTCACGGGACTCTGAACCCGTTCGATGCGGGAGCTCGACGACGCGGTCGGAGGCGACCCGTTCGCCGAACTGGTGCTGCACATCGTGGCTCAGCAGATCAGCACGGGGGCGGGCTGACCGTCTACGGGCGCATTCACAACCGCGTCAGCGGCGCCACTGAGAAGCCGGCCGTGTCCTGCGGTGGCGGCGGGCGTCGCCGACCAACGAGCCGCTGCGCGCTGCGTGCGCGGGGCGCATATCCTTGGTTGGATGGCCATCGAACCGCCCTCAAAGCACGGGCGCCAGCCACGTCGCCCGCGACACTTCGCGCCCTACCGATTCGCGCGCTTCGTCCTGGTCGTGCTCGCACTCATCGGCGTGGCCGCTCTTGCGTTGCTCGTCCTTGGGCTCCTGAACGTTGAGGTCGTCACCGACCACTTCCACATCCACCTGTAGGGCGCAGGCGCCTCCTAGTGGCCCTTCTCTGAAGGTTTGACCGGAAACTCGGTTTCAGCGGCGAATGGGGACGTATCGCGATCAGGGAGGTGGTGGTGCGTGCCCCGGAGGTGTTCGTCAGGCCGTTGGTGCATGGGGAGGCGGTCGCGCTCAAGCGGCGAGCCAAGGCGGCCAGGCACTTCGCCACGCGCGAGCGCGCGGCGATCTTGCTGGCCTCGAATGTCGGGACACCGGTGCCGCAGATCGCGGCGATGTGGATGACCGACGAGTCGCATGTGCGTCGCGTGATTCATGAGTTCAACGAGCGCGGGATGGCGTCGCTGGACCCTGACTATCGGGGCGGGCGTCCCCGCCGGATCACCAGCGAGCAGCGCCGTCAGGCGGTCGCGGTGGCCGGTGCCCGTCCCGACAGTCAGGGGGTCGCGCTCACGCGCTGGTCGCTGCCCAGGCTGGCCGACCACCTCGCCGAGATCGGGCTGTTGGAAATCAGCGCGGCGCATCTGGGGCGGGTGCTGGCCGAGGCGGGGCTGTCGTTTCAACGCACGCGCACGTGGAAGGCCAGTCCTGACCCCGACTACCAAGCCAAGGCCGCGCGCGTGCTCGAGTTGCGCGCGGCGCCGCCCGCGGACGGCGGTCACGTGATCGCGTTTGATCAGATGGGCCCGCTCAGCCTGCGGCCAATCGCCGGCGCCGGCTGGGCGCCGCGCAAGCGGCCCGAGCGTCAACGCGCGACCTATCACCGCCGCCACGGCACCCGCTACGTCTTCGGTGCCTACGACGTCCACAACGACCGCCTCAGGGTCCGGCTCAGACCACGTCGCCGTGGCAGCGACAACCTCGCCTTCATGGCCCAGATCCGCGCCGCGATTCCCGCCCGCCGGCGCATCTACTGGATCCAGGACAACCTGTCGGCCAACTGGACGCCCGATATCCGCGCGTTCGCCGATGGCCACCGGATCGAGCTGGTCCCGACCCCGACCTACGCCAGCTATCTCAACCCGGTCGAGTGCCACTTCTTCCCGATCAGCGAGTTCGTGGTCAACAACGCCGACTACGTCGACTGGGACGCGTTCGCCTGGGCGCTCGCCCGCCACGTCTGCCATCGCAACGGACCGCACCGCGACAAACGCATCCGCCTCCTCGAAGCCCGTCACCAGATCGCCGCGTGATGCAGTTTCCGGTCAAACGTTTCGAGAAGGGCCACTAGCGGTCGGGCTCCGTCTTGTCTGTCCGTTCCGTCCGCTCCGCCGCAACGTTGCGGTCGCGCTCTTCCCGGTCCGCGCGGTCTTCGGCGTGAGCTACCTCACGGCGGACCTCGCCGCGCTCCTCTGCGTTGCGCTTTTCGCGATCCCGCATCGACAGCGTCACGAGCAGCACCACAAGCACGACCGCGATCACGATCGCGATCACGACGACACCGGTGCCAACCGCGAGCACGACAAAGGCGATGCTCATGCTGCCTCTCCTTCTGCCAAGACGTGCCTTGAGCATATCCGCCACGAGCGTCGACGGGGCCCGCTCGTTGCTCAGTCCAGCAGGGCCGCGATCTCGTGCAGCGTCCACTTATGATCCGCCACGCCAGCCGCCATCGCCGGGTCGTCTTGAGCGTCCTGTGGACCCGCGCGAAGTTGTAAGCCGTGGAGTCTGAGAGCCCTACCACGAGTCCCGCCTGAGCCGAATCTCGAAGCCAAACGAAGCCCGCAGCCAGCTATGGGATCCCAAGGCACGAGCGCCCGAATCCCTACGACTGCATCGTGAGATGCGGGCGTCTCGACTGGCGCCCAGATCGCTCCTGCATCGGACGAGATGCGAGCGGCAACGTCGTGGCCTGCTCGCTTTCGCAATGCGCGAAAGCAGCCGTGCGGCACGGCTGCGCGCGCGGGTGCTAATCGCGCTCCTGTCCGACGGGGTGCAATCCGGGGTGCAAAGTGAGCGCAACTGGGGCCAACTGCGACCACCTCGAAGCCGCTCTACGCCGCGAGATCCCGCTCGAGGCAACCGGATCGTTCCGGCTGGGGGCCGGGCGGTCGCAGGTTCAAATCCTGTCTCCCCGACTCAGAAGGCCTGCAAATCGCATATGACCGCGGCATGGTGCAATGAGCGGGGTGCGTGTCAGGGTCCAAGTTCTGCGCGCTACGAGAACCGGGATATCGCCGCAGAGCGTGCTTTTCGCGAACCCGCGACCACCCGGTCCTTTTGGACTCCGGCGACGGTTGGGGTGGCGGCGAGTCGCTTGTCGCATTCGCACACGTCGCATGCGGTGAGGCCTGGCGCGGCGCGCGAGTGCGGACCCATGGCAATGCATGGTCGCGGGCCTCTCGCCGATCCGAAGATACGGTGGATGCCCCATGCGCGATGTCGTGGCGCGCCGTAGCTTGGCCGTACCCAATCGGTGCGACGGAGGCAGTCATGGCGACCAGCGAAGCGCGCGCAACACGGAACGGCGACTATGTTGACAGCGGTCGCGTCCACACCTACTACGAGGTCAACGGCAGCGGCGATCCGCTGATCCTGCTGCACGGCGGGATGTGTACGGCAGAGACGTTCGACGGGCAGGCCCCGGTGCTCGCCGAGCACTTCCGGGTGTACCTGCCCGAGCGGCGGGCGCACGGTCGCACGGCTGACGTACCCGGCCCGATCACCTACGAGATCATGGCCCAGGACACGATCGCCTTCATCGAGACGGTGGGCATTGAGCGCGCGCACCTCGTCGGATGGAGCGACGGCGCCCTCGTCGGCCTGCTCGTGGCGCTGTGGCGGCCGGAGCTCATCGGCAAACTCGTGCTGATCGCGCAGAGCATGAACTGGGGCGGCGTACGCCCCGAGCTCGCGGCATTCGTGGGGCGCACGACAAAGGAGATGGTGCCATCCCAGCTCAAGCAGGCCTACGAGACCCTCTCGCCCGACGGGCCGGAGCACCTCGACGCCGTCCTCGACAAGGTCCTGCGGCTCTGGAACACCGATCCGGCGTTCCCGCTCGAGGACCTAGAGCGCGTCGCGGCCCCCACGCTCGTGCTCGCGGCTGACGACGATGTCTTTCTGTCGATCGAGCACGCGGCCGCCATGCGGCGCGCGCTGCCCGACTCCCAGCTCGCGGTCGTGCCCGGCGCGTCGCACGCCGTGCCGATGGAAAAGCCCGCGCTCGTCAACCGGATGATCCTCGACTTCCTCGCCGACGATCAGGTCGAGAAGCGCTTCAAGCTCTGACGGGCTCCGCGGTGCTCACGAGTTCCTCCTCGGGAAGAAGCCCGTGCTGCATCGCGAACAGCGCGGCGGCCGCGCGGCTGGACGCGTCGATCTTCGAGTAGATGTGCTCGACGTGCTTGCCGGCTGTCTTGGGCGAGATCACGAGATGGTGAGCGATAGCCTTGTTGGACAGCCCGCGCGCGAGCAGCCGAAGGACGTCGATCTCGCGGGCGGTGAGCCCGGCCGGACCTTCGCGGCGGCCCCGTACGCGATGCCCGGCCGCGCTCAGCACTGCCTCCGAGACCTCGGCGTCGAGGCGGCCCACGCGCACATCGGCGCGCAGCTGGGCGGCCGCCTCGTCGGCGCTGAGCGCGGGGCGATGGGGGCGCGGCTCGCGCATCGCCTGGTAGGCGTCGGCGGCGGCGATGATCCGCGCGGCCCGTGAGATCGCGTGGCCTACGAGGCCGCGCGGGTAGCCGGAGCCGTCGAGCCGCTCGCGGTGCTGGACGGCGACGCGGCCGAGCGGGGCGAGGGCCTCGGACTGGTGGAGCATGCGCTCGGTCAAGTAGGGATGCATGCGCACGCGCTCCCACTCGCCGGCGCCGAGCGGGCCTGGCTTGTCCCAGATCGCATTCGAGACGCCGAGGCGGCCGAAATCGTGCACTAGGCCGGCGCGGCGCGCAATGGTGATCTCGCCCTCGCCGAGACCCAGCTGCGACGCGGCCTCCGCGGCGAGGTCGGCGACGGCGCGCGCATGCCCGAGCGTGTATGGGGACTTGAGGTCGACGAAGCTGGCGATCGCCAGCAGCGCGGCATCGAAGCGCTGGCCCGAGAGTACGACCGCGAGCGCCGGCTCTGCGCCGATCACCGCGTCCCAGGTTTGGAGCGCGTCGAGCCTGTCGAAGATCGCGCCGGCCTCCGCGCATAGGCGAGCGGCGAGCTCGGGGTCGAATTGACGGCCGCTTCGTTGCCGCGCCAAGGTCGTCGCAGCCTCGATCCCGCCGGTGCGGTGCGCCACCTCGGCGAACTCCGCCAGTTGGGCGACCCGCGCCGCGATCGGGATGGCATCGCCCTCGAGCTTGCCGGGCCAGCCGCGGCCGTCCCACACCTCGTACGCGGCGGCGAGCGCGGCCAAGACGTCGTCCGAGAGTCCGAGCTGCTCGCCGAGCGAGCGGGCGATGCGCGCGTGCTGGGCGATCATGTGGTCGACCTCGCGTCGGCCGGAGAACGCGAACTCGAATCCAACGCGCACGCGGTGCAGCGGCGGTCGGCCGGCGCCGATCTGGCGCATGCCGGCCGCGGCTGCACGCAGGCTGCCGAGCTCGTGGTCGTACTTACCCGCCTTCAACGCGATGTCGTCGCCGAACCACTTGGCCTGCTCGTGCGCGTCGGTGTGACAACCGACGTTGACCAGCAGCGCCGTGTAGTACACGACCGCCCGCTCCTGCTCATCCAGGCCGACGCGCTCGGCGAGCCGCAGCGCGATCAGGCACTGGCGCAGCACGTGTTCCATCGGTTGCCCGAAGCCGAGGTCGACCCCGAGCGAGAGTGCCGCGACCAGCTCCGCCAGGCGAACGTGCGCGCGATCCGGTTCGCCTTCCACCCGTCAGACGCTACCGGGCCGACGATCGGTTTCTCGAGGCGATCGGAAGCGACGAGCTCTTCCGGAGCGTGCGTCGTGCGGTCCGGACAGTCGGTTGGGACCATCGGGGACGCGCGCGAGTAGCGTCCGGCGTCGATTGAGCAGTGGAGGCAAGGCGAAAGCGGAAGCACGCGAATGCGTCGGCGGCGAGGTTCGGGACGATTGTGGTCGGTGCGCCGGGTGAGATGCGCCGACGAGTTCGTCGGGCGGCGGTGTCATCAGTGCTTGAAGCGCCGTTCGATGTTGGCGAACTCGCGCTTGAGCGACTCGTGTTGGGACTCGAACAGCTCGTCGGGCATGTCCGGGGCCTGGAACATCGTGAAGCTGAAGGCGGTGCGGCCGTCCGGGAGCGAGACCGTCCGCGTGGGAAATACCGCCATGGCCTCCTTCGACGGCCCGGCGTACATGTCGATGACGCCACTGGATGGGTCTGCGTGGATCTCGAAGTAGAACTCGCCGAGTCCGTTGAGGATTTTGTAGTCCTCGCCCTCGCGGCGAAGCTCGCGCGCGAACTCGGTGGCCCACTCCGGGAGGTTCTGGATGTCGGCCATGTAGTCGAACACCTGCCGCTCGGGTGCGTCGAGCACGGCCGTGACGGTCGCGTTTCTCATAGGTCGATCACTCCTTTGAGCGCTTCGACGAGCGCATCGTGTTTGCGTGTCCCGAGCGACCGCACCAGTTCCTCGTCGAGCTCGCGTAGGACGTCGTCGGCCACCGCGTGGAAGCGACGGCCACGGGCGCTAAGGGACACCCGGAAGGCGCGCCCGTCGTCGACGTCGCGCTCGCGCACGACCAACCCGTCCTGCTCGCAGAGCTTGACCAGCCCCGTCATCGCCTGCTTGGACAACCGCGACACGGCGGCCAGCTCGCCGAGGCGCAGGCGGTCCCGCTCGAAGAGCGGCACCAGAACGGACCCGTAGGAGGCCCGGACGTCAGGAAATCCGCGATCGGCGAACCGCTCCACGAGCAGCTCGTTGAAGCGCTGCGATGCCTTCGCCAATAGAAACCCGATGTTCGTCGTCGTGTTGGCCGGCGCGCGAGAAATAGTACGATCCACGTACTAGATAGTACGGCCTCGGTACTGTTATGGCAAGGTCTTCATCATCGCCGGCGCGCGCAACAGCTGCAGGATGAACGTCGGCACACGCAACGCGTGATTTGCGCGCCGAGGGTTATAGGTTCGTTTTCGCGCCGGCGATGCTACGCTCGTAGCAGATGCGTGAGATTCCACAGCGTGAGCTGCGAAACAACGTGGCGTCGGTGTTGCGCGACGTCCAGGCGGGCGAGAGCCTGCGCGTGACGGTGAGGGGCAGGCCGGTGGCCGATCTGGTTCCGATCGCCGAACGCAAGCGCGGCCTTTCGCCTGAGGAGGTTGCGCGCATCGTCGCGCAGGCGCCGTTGGATCCCGGGTTTGCCGGTGATCTGGACGTGGTGGCCGGAGCGACGATCGACGAGCTGTGAGCGGACTGCTCGACACGTCGGTGTTCGTGGCTCGCGAGAGCGGTCGTCCCCTTGCCTCGCTACCAGACGAGGGCCGCGTCTCGGTGATCACCGTCGCTGAGCTGCGGATCGGGGTGTTGGTGGCCGAGGCGGCATCGATCCGGGCGCAGCGCCTGGCCACCCTGAGCGAGGTCGAGGCGCTCGAGCCGCTGCCGGTCGATGACGCCGCGGCGCGGGCGTTCGCAGAGATCGTGGCGGACGCTCGCAGACGGGGGAAGCGACCGAAGATCCTCGACGCGCTGATCGCCGCCACTGCTCGCTCCCGCGCGATGCCGGTGTACACCCAGGACGCCGACTTCGAGGACATGGTCGGCGTCGACGTCGTGCGGGTCTAGGAGCAACGCGGACGCGCAGTCGTCCGGCGGGGTGCAATCCGGGGAGCAAAGGGAGCGCAACCGAGAGCAAGTCAGAGCAGCTCAGATCGCTCTAGGCCGCCGAATCGCAGTCGGAAACGCCTGGAATGCTCCGGCTGGGGGCCGGGCGGTCGCAGGTTCAAATCCTGTCTCCCCGACTTAAGCGAAAGCCCTGGAAATACGTGAGGGTCGCCGTCCATCGGCCGCTGCGGATCGCGCTGACCGTGCTGTGGGCCTCGGGCGCGCTGATGGCCGCGGTGACGTCTGTCCTGGCCGCGCGGCGCGCTGCGTCCGGCGCCGGAGGGTACGCGGGCGCGGCCGTGGCCTTGGCGCTGCTGGCATTCTTCACGGCACGCCGTAACGGGCTCGTCACCACGATCGGTCTCGCCATCTGCGCGCTCCAGCCGTTCGCCGTCGCCGCGACCGCCTGGGAGCTGACGCACGACATCTCGAGCACGCAGGTCGAGAAGCTCGACGCGCTCGGTATCGACCCGAGGGTCGGCGTCGCCATCAACCTCGTCTTCTCCGCGTGCGCGAGCGTTCTCGCCGCCTGGGCTTACCTGACACGGTGGCGAGCCCGCCGTCATCGGTGAGCGTCGAGACTCCGCACCGCTCGCCGCTCCGCCGACGACGCGCGTGAGCAACGCATAGGATCACCCACCCCGGTAGGAGGCCAGGTTGGTAGAGCTGTTTGCCAGGGTCGTCGTTGCGGCACGGTTCCCGATCATCGGTGGATGGATCGCGGCCGCCGTGGTGATGACGCACGCGCTTCCTACGCTGCGGGAGGCGCAGACCGGGGCGTTGGGCCAGCTGGTGCCGGCGGACTCGCGTGCACTGGAGGCGGAGAAGCTGTCGGCGACCAGCTTCCGGTTTCCGCTCGCGAGCCGTACGGTCGTGGTCGAGCGCGACGCCGGCGGTCTGGGCGCCGAGCGCGTGCCGGCGACGGTCGCGCTGATCAACGACGTGAACAAGCACCGGGTGCCGGGCGTTCACGCGGCCGGTGCGTACGGCGTCGCGAACTCGCTGCCCGGCTTGGCATTCGCGCGTGAGCGGGGGACGACGGCGGTGAGCTCGCTGCTGTTCGAGCTCGATTTCAACCAGAACGGACGCGTGGATTCCGCGCGGCGGTACGCGGCGGCGCTGCGGGCGCCGGCCGGGAGCTTCGTGGGGATCACCGGTGCGATACCAGCGCGCGCGGAGCAGGCGGCGTTGATCGAGGACGGGCTGCCGCTGATCGAGCTTGTGACGGTGGCATTGATCGCGGTGATCGTGGCGCTCTACATGCGGTCGGTGCTGGCGCCGGTGGTCACGCTGGCGACGGTCGCGGTCGCGTATGTGGTGTCGGTGCGCTTCGTGGCGGGGGTGGGGGAGAGCGTCGGGCTGTCGGTTCCTCCGGAGGTGGAGCCGATCATGGTCGCGTTGCTGTTCGGGGTCGTCACCGACTACGGCCTGTTCTACATGTCGCGGTTCCGGCGGCGGCTGCGGGAAGGTCAAGTGGCGCGGGACGCCGCTCGCGAGACGGCCGCGGAGCTCACGCCGCTGATCCTCGTGTGCGGCGTGTCGGTTGCCGTCGGGTCGGCGGCGCTCGTGCTCGCCGATCTCGGGTTTCTGCGTGCGTTCGGGCCGGGGATGGCGGTCGCGGTGCTGGTCGGCTTGGTCGTGACGATCACGTTCATTCCGGCTGTGCTCGCGACGGTCGGACCCGCGTTGCTGTGGCCGGGCCCGCGGCACGCACCGAGGCGAGCCGGCGCGGCGACGGGGTGGCTGGACCGCCTGATCGTGACGGCGGTGCGGGCGCCGGGACGCACGACCGTGATCTGTCTGCTGATGCTCGCCGCGATGGCTTCGGGCCTGGCGTGGCTGAAGGTCGGCAACCCGCTGATCCGCGGCCTGCCGCGCGACAGCGGGCCTCGGGTCGCGTACGAGCAGGTCGGGAAGGGGTTCGCCCCGGGTGTGATCGCGCCGACGACGCTGGTGGTGACCGGCCACGGCGTCGCGCGCCACCGTCGCAAGCTGTCGGCGCTGCAGGCGGTTCTCGGCGGTCAGCCGGGCGTAGCCGGGGTGCTCGGCCCGGCGACGAAGCCGAGCCGCCAGCCGTTCGGCGTCGTCGTGTCGCCGAGCGGGGACGCGGTCCGCTTCGTGATGATTCCGGAGCACGATCCGTTGAGCGCCGACGCGGTCCGCCTGCTGAAAAATCTCGACGCGCGCATCGCCGACCTGCTCGACGCGGTCGGCCTGCCGCACACGCGGGCATTGTTCGCAGGCGACACCGCGATCACCGGGGAGCTGATCGACACCGCGGGAGGCGATCTGTTCCGCGTGGTGCCGCTCGTCCTGTTGGCATTGGTGCTGATCCTCGCGATCTACCTGCGCGCGCTGGTCGCGCCGGTGTATCTCGTCCTCCTGGCGGCGCTCGCCCCGCTGGCCGCGCTCGGCTTGGCGGTTGTGCTCTTCCAGGGGGTGCTGGGCGAGCCGGAGCTGACCTACTTCGTTCCGCTGGCGGCCGGCGTGCTGCTGATCGCGCTCGGCTCGGACTACAACATCTTCCTCGTCGGGCGGATCTGGAGCGAGGCGGGCCGGATGCCGCTGCGAGAGGCGATCGTGGCGGCCGGAAGCGGCGCCTCGCACGCGATATCCGCCGCCGGGCTCGTGCTCGCCGCGTCGTTCGCCGCGCTTGCGCTCGTGCCGCTCGCCGCGTTCCACCAGCTCGCGTTCGTGCTCTCCGCCGGCCTGCTGATCGACGCGTTCCTCGTGCGCTCGGTGCTGACCCCGGCGGTGATCGCCCTGGTCGGCGAGCGGTCGAGCTGGCCGAGTGACCGGCTTGCCGCGCCGGCCCGCACGCGCCTGCCCGAGCCGACCCGCTGACCGTCAGCCCTAGCTGAGAAGGTCCGTGAGGAAGCCGATCACGCTCTTGCCGGCGCTGCTGCGCAGGGCGTCCATCAGGACGGGCACGGGCAGCCGGTCCACGCCCTGGCGCAGGAGCGAGGCCTCCAGCGACGAGAGCATGTCGAGGCGGACGGCGTCGTCGACGGCGCGTCGCAGCCCGCTGCGCACCGCGTCGTCGATCGCCTCGTCGGAGATCCGGTGCCCGGCCGCGAACTGGGCTCGCGCCTCGTCGCTGGTCAGGGCGAGGGCCAGCTCCTCGCGGGGAACGCGCAGGCGGCAGGCGGCGCCGTCGAGGGTCGAGAGCGCGATCCGCTCCAGCACCCCGCCACTCTGCTGCCGCAGCTGCGAGATCGGTCTGGGCGCGCAGGGATCGGCCACCTCGAGCGGTTCGTAGTGCGCGCCGCCGAGCGCGAGATAGGCGGCGGCCAGGGCGGCGGATGCACCGGCGGCGCCCGCGACCGCCCAGCCGCTCCGGCGGCCGGACGCCCCGCCGCTCATGGCGATCGGCGCGACAGCGAGCAGCGCGAGCGCGGCGGCGATCAGGAAGGCCGCGCTGAAGGCGTGAGTGGCGGCCTTGTCGACCTCCGCGGCGAGTCGCTGCTCGAGCTGGGCGTAGTCCGCACGGGCCTCCGCCGGCGGCGTGACGGCATCGAACGCCGGCGCGAGATCGGGGAGCCGGCCGCCGGCTCGGTCGATCTGCTCGCTGACGGCTGCGCCCAGCGCGATCTTGGTCTGAGGTGACAGCGAGGCGTCGAGGATCAGCGCCGTGCCGGAGCGTTCCGCAGCGTGCTGCTGATCGACCAGCTGCGACGTGAACAGCGGCGTGAGGACCAGCAGCCCAAGCACGATCCCGAGGTGGCGCGCGGCGATCGTGCCCGCCGCCCGGTGCCCCGACGGATCGGCGCCCGCGAGCGCGCGCCCGGTGAGCCCGGGCAGCGCGAGCGCGATCCCGACGCCGATGAAGACCTGCGGCACGATGGTCCACGCCGGCGTTGCGCCCGGGACCAGACCCAGCGCAGCCAGGCCGCCGGCGAGTACGATCGCGCCCGCGGCCATCACCGCCGTGCTCTGCGCGAGCCCGCGCGTGAGCCGCCGCGCGGCGATCGTCGCGACCGGCATCGCCGAGACGATCAGCGCCGCGGCGAGCGGCGAGTAGCCCCAGCCCTCGGTGAGCATGATCACCAGCAGGAACAGCGCGCCGGCCAGGCCCGCCGAGAGCAGTCCGAGCCCCAGCTCTGGCCCGAGCCGCAGCCGACCTGCGCGTCCGCGTTCCGCCTCTGTCGTGGGAGGGCTCACCGCAGCGCCGACCACGACGATGACCGGAACCTGGAACGCGAAGATCGCCTGCCAGCTCATCAGCTGAGTCAGCAGGCCGCCCGCGGCCGGGCCGACGGCGATCCCGATCAGGCCGGCGGCGCCCCAGGCTACGGCGCCCTTTGCATGCGAGCCGCGGCTGCGCGCGAGCAGCTCGATCGCTCCGGCGATCACACACGCGCCGGCCACCGCCTGCACGCACCTCCCTGCGATCAGTACGGCGATCGTGGGTGCGATCGCGCACAGCAGAGACGCGAACGCGAAGACGACCACCCCGGCGCCCCACACCGCCGCCGCGCCGCGCGCTCCCCGGCCGGCGGCCAGCCGTGCGGCCGGCAGCACGGCGACCGCGAGCACCAAATTGAACGCGGTCAGCACCCAGGAGACGCCGAACACGGTCGACTCGAACCGGCGCAGGATCTCCGGCAGCGCAAGCGTCACTACCGAGGAGTCCGCGAGCACGAGCCCGACCGTTCCGGCCCAGACCAACTCGCGCCCGCGATGCGAAGCCGGCATCCAAGCACGACGGGGTCGCCGCCCCGCGAGCGACGTCACGTTCGGAACCCCGCCTCGCCCGCTCCGCCGCGACCGGCCCGCGGCCTACTCCGCGGCGCGAGGCTCGTGCTGATCCTTCGGCCTGAGATAGCGGGTGGCGATCGTCTCCAGAATCGCGTGAAGCGCCCTGGGGATCGACCGTACGAAACCGGTCGGGAGGTCGCTCGCTCCCGCGATGACCAGTAGCAGCACTCCCAAGCCGACCGCCGTGGCGGTTGCGGTGTCATCCGTGAACCCGAGCAGAAACGGGCCGGCGATCAACAGCAGCCCGACGAGATAGTCGAGCACTCCGTGCACGAGGACCGCCCCCTGGCGGAACACCACCCCTGACGATAGTCGTGTCTACGGTGTCGCGGACGACAGCTTCTCCCGCAGGTCATCGAGGTCCTTGCGCTCATCCGGCGGCAGCTTGTCCGCCAGGCGATCAGCGGCCTCGCCGATCTGGTCCTTGGCCTCTTCGATCTGGTCGAGCGCCTCGTCACGGGATCCCGGATCCGCATCCGCAAGCTTGCCGGCCGCGTCGGCGATCTGTTCGTTGGCCTTCTGCAACTGCGCCCGGGCGTCAGCCGACTCCGGGAGGTCCTTCGCCTGGTTGGCCAGATCCTTCGCCTGGCCTTGCAGGTCCCGCAACCGGTCGCGGGCCTCGTCCGCGCGGTCGGGGTCGTCGGCGAGCGCCTGGCGCGCGTCGGCCACCTGCTCGGACAGCGACTGCGTCTTCTGCGCCAGGTGGCTCGCGATCTGATCCGCGTCGGCCGGCGAGACGGTCTGGTCCTCGCCGCAGGCGGCGAGCGAGCAGGCGAGCAGGGCGATGATCACGAACGGCTTCATGGGGGTCTCGACTCTCGCGGGATACACGGGAGGCTGCCCCGCTCGGCGGGCTCGGCCCTGAAGAGCGTCAGGCGAGTGACGTTCTCAATCGCGGGCGCCATGATGCTCCGATGCTCAACCGCGCGAAGAGCCTTTGGCTGAACACCGCGCACAGCCTTGGGTTCGTCCCTGGGGTCATCGTGGCCGCGTTCGCAGTCCTGGGAATCGTGCTCGTAGAGATCGACGGCCAGATCGACCTCACCGGCGTGCAGGTGGTGTTCAAGGGCGACGGCCCGGCGGCCCGGACCGTGCTGTCGGTCATCGCCGGGTCGCTCATCACGGTCGCAGGGCTCACGTTCTCGATCACGATGGTGGTGCTCCAACTGGCGTCCAGCCAGTTCAGCCCCAGGGTGCTGCGGACGTTCTTCGGCGATCGTGTGACGCAGATCACGATCGGGACGTTCATCGGCACGTTCGTGTACGCCATCCTCGTCCTGCGCACCGTCGGCTCGTTCGGCGACGCGGACTTCGTGCCCCGGCTGAGCGTGACGGTCGCATCCCTGCTGGGCATCGCGGCCGTCGTACTGCTGATCGTGTTCCTCAATCACGTTTCGCGGATGATCCAGGTCTCGCACGTGACGGCCGGCATCGCGCATGACACGCTCGCCCGGACCGACGTGCTCTATCCGGAGAACTACGGCGAGCCGGTCGTAGACGGGGCGGTGGGCGAGTCGCTGGAGTCGTGGCGAGCCGAGCCGTCCGGCCACGTCGCACCCTCGCGGCCCGGCTACGTGCAGCGGGTCGGGATCGACGACTTGGTCGGCGCACTCGCCGGACGGGTCGGCCGGCTTGCCTTCCTCGTGCGACCCGGCGACTTCGTCAGCATCGAGATGCCGATCGCCGAAGTCTGGCCGGCAGAGTGCGCGCGCGAGCGTGAAGACGCCATACGAGACGCCGTCTCGATCGCCGCTGAGCGTGATCTCGACCAGGACGTGGACTTCGGCGTGCGCCAGCTCGCCGACATCGCGCTGAAGGCCATCTCGCCGGGAGTCAACGACCCGATGACGGCGATCACCTGCATCGGCTACCTGCGCTCGATCCTCGTGCGTATCACCGAGCGCGCGCAGCCGCCGTCGGTCCGTCGCTTCCCGGAGCACGAGCTCACCGTGCTCGTCCCGCAGCGCGCGTTCGAGGAGTACCTCGACGCGATGCTGCAGATCAATCGCTATGTCGCTGGTGACGCGTGGGTGGCGAGTGAGATGCTGCAGGCGCTGCGCGCGTGTGCCCTCGCGGCCGAACGATGCGGCGCGGCTGAGCGGTTGGCCGCGATCCAAGTCGTCGCCGCGACCGTCGCTGAGCAGGCCCGAGCCCAGGCTGCCAACCGTCGCGACCGTGAGTCCATCGATCGGCTCACCGCCGAGATCGGAACCGTGGGGTCGAACACGTCACGTCCGGGCGGTTCCGGGTCGTAACGGACCCGCATCGACCTCGAGCGACGT
>CAWIEW010000008.1:0-143306 GCA_963835285.1 uncultured Solirubrobacteraceae bacterium
GGGCCTCGGCCGCGTAGTCGGTGTAGGCCGCGTCGTCCTCGCTCATGCCGAGCGCGCGCGGGAGCGTCACGAGCTCCTTGACCAGGGCGATGATGTCGTCGTGGGTCAGGACGCGCGTGTCGAGATCGATGTCGAGGCTCAGGCGCGAGTTGAGCTTGTAACGGCCGACGCGCGTGAGGTCGTAGCGCTTCGGGTCGAAGAACAGCTGGTGCAGCAGCGAGCGAGCTGAGTCGACGCTCGGCGGCTCACCCGGGCGCTGCTTCTTGAACAGCTCGATGAGCGCGCCCTCTTCGCTCTTCGTGACGTCGGTGTCCGCCTCGATCGTGTTGCGGATGTAGACCGAGTCGTCGAACAGCTTGAGGATCTCCTCGTCCGACGCGTAGCCCATCGCGCGCAGCAGGACGGTGACCGGGAGCTTGCGCTTGCGGTCGATCCGGACGTAGACGCGGCCCTTCTTGTCGATCTCCAGCTCGAGCCAGGAGCCACGGGCCGGCATCAGGTTGCCGACGAAGACCTGCTTCTCGATGTCCTTGGGCTCCATCAGGTAGGCGCCCGGGGAACGGACCAGCTGCGTGACGACCACGCGCTCGGTGCCGTTGATGACGAACGTGCCGCGGTCGGTCATCCACGGGAAGTCGCCCATGAAGACGGACTGCTCGCGGATCTCACCCGTCTCGCGGTTGATGAAGCCGACCGTGACGGTCAGCGGGCGCGCGTACGTGAGGTCCTTCTCGCGGCATTCCTCCAGCGAGGCGACCGGCGGGTCGAAGTGGAACTCGCCGAACTGCACGGCCAGGTTGCCGGTGTAGTCCTCGATTGGAGAGATGTCGTCGATCGTCTCGCGCAGCCCTCCCCCCTCGGGATCGACCAGCCAGGCGAACGCCTTCTTCTGGATATCGATCAGGTTGGGGACGTCAAGGACCTTGTCCAGCCGCGCAAAGCTGCGGCGGGTGCGGGGAGCGTCAACAGAAGCCAAGACGGCGACTCCTCAGGGGTGGCTCGGAGGACGGACGAGAGAGCGCGCGCTCGGAGCCCGACAAGCTGCACGAGGCGCGACGTTCCAAGATAGCACAGGGGGTACCGGACCCCTGTGAGGGGCGCTCGGCGCTCACGGACCCCGTCCGGCCCGGTGTCCCGTATGTGGCGGGAGGGGCGCGATGGACGGCTACGACTATTGGCCGAGTTGCGTCAGTTTAGCGTCGAACGCAAGCGCCGCATGACGAGATGCGGTCCGGAGCGGACGACGCGCAGGTCCTCGACCGTGCCAGGAACTCGTGGCAGGCCCGCGCGCAGCCGTCGTAGTCGTGGTAGTCGTCGGCGATCAGGTAGCCGCCGGGGCTGAGCCACGGATAGATGCGCTCGAGGCACAGCAGGACCGGGTCGTGCCAGTCGCAGTCGATGTGGGCGAGCGCGATCGCGCGCTCCGGCCGGAGGGTGTCCTCGAACAGGCCGGGCCGCAGCTCGACCCGGTCCCCCAGCTGCACCCCGTGGCGGCCGAACGCCTGCCGGACGTCGCCGAGCAGGTCGTCCGCGTACCCGTAGTACTGATCGCCGCCGAGCCCGCGCGAGCCGCCGGAGCGGATCGTCTCGTAGCGGCTGTGGGCGTCGTCGCTGTCGCGCTCGCTCGGCTCGGGGATCATCCCGAACACGTCGTAGCCGGCGAACCGGCGGTCACCGTCGAGCTGCGAGGCGAGCAGGATCGCCGAGCCGCCACGGGCGACGCCGGCCTCGATCAGGTCGCCGGGCACCGGCCGTTCGAGCACGTCGGCGAGCGCGCGCTCGAGCGAGCGCAGCTTGGCCCAGGACAGGTACGTGAGGTTGTCGCGCTTGACGGCGCGGGCCATCGGGCCCACGCGCGCCGCATGGACCGCCCGCCTCGCCCGTGTCTTCAGCCCCGCCATGGCGCCGAGTCTAGAACCGGGCCACTGCGGCATTCAGGGAGGCCGGATCGACCGCCGCGCGTGTCAGTTCGTGATAGCGACGATTTCGCGACACCAACGTATAGATCGGTACGCCCGCGGAGACCGCGGCCCGGCCGGTGCGCTACCGTCGAACCGTGGTTGTGATGGCGGGACGGATGCGCAGCCGGCTGCGTCGGCTGCGCCACCGGGGCGACGCGGTGACGTGTCCGTGTTGCGGCGGCCGGTTCGACGGGTTCCTCCCGTCGGCGGGGCGGCCCGGCGTCGCCTGTCCCGGCTGCGGTGCGCGCGAACGCCACCGCGCGATCGCGCCGCGCCTGCGCACCGCGATCGAGCCCGGGATGCGGGTGCTGCACTTCGCGCCCGAGTGGTGGATCACGAACATCCTGCTCGAGGCCGACATCGACGACATCCTCGGCCACAACGCGATCGGCACGCCGTCGAGCGTCATCGCCTCGCGCGAGCTGTGGGCGCGCGCCGGCGGCTTCGACGAATGGCTCGACGTGCTGGCGCCGTGGGACCTGTGGATCCGCTGGAGTCGCGCCGGCACCGCACGGATGTCGGCGACGCCGACGGTGGCGGCTCGCGCCGGAGCGCTGCTCTCGCCGAGCGCGAACGGTGAGCTGCGCGAGCTCAAGCGCCGCTACGGCGGCGACGCGAAGCGGGCGGGCGTGCACTTCGGGACGCTGCCGCCGATCGTGGCCGCCCCGTCCGACGGGGCGCGGCCGCCGTGGCTCGTCGAGCAGCCCGGCACCACCAGAGAACCTCCGCGGCCGACCGTCTGACCTGCGATGCGCCCGCCGGCTTCGTGCCGGCGGGCGGTCACGCCATCCATGTGTCCCCTCCGTCTCTGGCCTGTGCCGGCGGTCGTCCGTGACCGGTCCAGCTCGTCCCTCATCTCCGTCCCCCGGGGCACAGGTTTCGACAGGTTCAAACTAGTGTCGGGACCCCATTCCGGAAGTCGAACAACTGTCCAGATATCGGTCCATCGCAGTTACCACTTCCGGGGGATGGTGAGACCGCTCAAGGATCGTTACCGTGCGGTCCGCCCGAGGAGAGAGGCGTTGACGCAAGCCACGCCGGAGCACGGTCCGTACGCCCGAACCGCCTCCCGGCTCGTCTCGCCGGTGCAGCACCGGCACCTGACTGACGCTCACGGGTCAACGGAGGGAACGAACGAGGGGCGGCCGGTCTACCGGCCGCCCCTCGTTTTTCTTCATCCCGGGTGCATCCCGCCGTCGATCGAGATCACCTGGTTCGTCACGTAGCCGTTGCTCAGGATCGCGAGCATGAGGTCGGCGACCTCGGCGGGCGTGCCGAGCCGCCGGACCGGCACGCGGGCGGCGAGCTCGCCCGGGTCGCCGGGGAGCATGCCCGTGTCCTCGATCAGCGCGGGGGCGATCGCGTTGACGGTGACGCCGTCGGCCGCCACGCGGCTGGCGAGATGATGCGTGAGGCCGTGCAGCCCGGCCTTCGACGCGGCGTAGTGCGGGCCGATGATCCCTCCCGTCAGGCCGGCCACCGAGGACGTGAAGAGCACGCGCCCGAAGCCGCGCTCGCGCATGCCGGGCAGCACGCGACGGGCGAGCAGGAACGGCGCGCGCAGGTTGACGGCGAGCGTCTCGTCGAACGCGGCGGCGTCGACGTCCTGGTAGGCGGCAGGGGTGCTGAGGCCGGCGTTGGCGGCCAGGATGTCGATCGGCCCGAGCTGGGCTTCGACCGCGTCGACGAGCGCATCGGGCGCCGCCGGGTCGCGCAGGTCGGCCTGGAAGATCGGCGCGCCCGTCTGCTCGGCGCCCGCGCGGTTCTCGCCGTACTGGACGGCGACCGTCGCTCCCGCGGCGACGAGGCGCGCGGTGAGCGCGGCGCCGATCCCGCCGCTCCCGCCGGTCACCAGGGCTACCCGTCCACGCATGCGGGGAGACTCTACGGACGATGCTCGGCACCCACGACGCCGCCGCGCCCGGGCTGCACCACGTCGCGTTCCCGGCTGACCGTGCGGTAGGACGGCTTCAAGCTCGAGGTGGTGTGCAGACCGTGAAGATCTCGGCGCGGACCGTGCTGCGGTAGCGGTTCGGGTCCGGGCGTGAGGTGGCGGCGGCGTGGCACAGGCTTCTGCCGAGGGCCGCGCGCCATTCCCGCGTGCGTCTGCGAACGGCGCGGCCCCAGGGGGCGCGGGAGCGGACGCCGACCGGTGTGATCAGCACGATGCGCCGACCCGGCCGGAGGTCGGGTCGCGGCGTCGGCCCGGTCTGCAGCCGCTGGAGCGCCTCGCGCCAGTCCATGACGGACGGGTCGGTAGGCGAGCAGGAGCGCGCCGGCGACGGGCACGCGTCCACGCTCCCACCGGTCTGACGCCGCGGCGGCCGCGCGCTAACGCGCGTCAACAGCTCCTAACGGGCGGGGAACTGCTCGAGGACCCAGTCAGGCCCCAGCTCGCGGCGGCGGTAGGAGCGGCCGTTGATGAGCACGTAGTCGCGCGTGCGCAGGTCCATCGGGAGGTCGCGCTCGACCGGATACCACTCGTTGTGCGTGCGGATGAGCGCGTTGAGCTCATCGAAGTTCCACGCGCGCGCGGTCGCGTGCCAGCGACGCGCGAACATGGCCGCATCGTCGTGGCATTCCTCACGTAGTGCCTCGTAGGCGGTCTGCAGCCGCCGCCATTCGCGCTTCGTGCCGCGCTCGATCTCGATCAGCCGCTCCATCCAGCGCGGCCGGATGCCGGCGCGCAGGTACGCCTCGAGCGAGCGCTGGGACTGGCGTGCGCGCTCGGAGATCGGGCGGCCCTGGCTACGCGGGTCCTCCATCTTCTCCGTCAGGAAGCGCTGCACCGGCGAATCGCTCACGCCCCTCCAACTGTAAGGGGTCGCCTCCCGGTCGTAAGGGGTGGGGTCGGCGAGGTGTGCCTGAGTGCCCGATGTAAGGGGGCCGGATCCGGAGCAACATGCAGGCATGCTGCTGACCGGCTCCCCCCAGATCGATGCCGAGCGCGCGTTCAATCGCGCCGCCCGCGGCCGTCGACGCGCCGCGCTCACCCGGCGGCTGCGCCGTCTCGACGTCGTCGACGAGCGCTGCCTGCGAACGCGCCGTCATCCCCCGGGCCGCGAGGTCGTGGAGATCCCCGTCGTCGCCATCAACGGCACGCTGGAGCCGAGCCGCGCCGCGCAGTTCGACGGCGACTTCCGGCCGGCCGCGATCGCGCGCACCCGGTGGCAGCGCGTCTGGCTCGCCGAGCACCAGGGCACCCCGCTGCCACCGATCTCGGTCGTGGCCGTCGGCGACAGCTACGCGCTGCGTGACGGGCACCACCGGGTGTCGGTCGCGAGAGCGCGCGGGGCCTTGACGATCGACGCCCGCGTGGAGCACGCGGGCGTCTGAGCACGGCAGAGAACGGTTTCGCCTGCCAGGCACCCGCCCCGTTGGAACCGCGCGGTCACTTTCTGCCGCGCGGTTCGGGCGGGTGCCTTCGGCGACGTTACTTGACCTCGACGGAGGCGCCGGCCTCCTCGAGCTCGCCCTTGAGCTTGTCGGCCTCCTCGCGCTCCAGGCCCTCCTTGACGGGCCCCGGCGCCTCGTCGACCAGCGCCTTGGCCTCCTTGAGGCCGAGGCCGGTGGCCGCGCGGACGACCTTGATGACCTGGATCTTCTTGTCGCCGGCGCCGGTCAGGATGACGTCGAACGCGGTCTGCTCCTCCTCGGCGGCGCCGTCATCGGCGCCACCGCCGGCAGCGCCGGCCGGGGCCGCAGCGGCGACCGCGGTCGCGGACACGCCGAACTCCTCCTCGAGCGCCTTGATGCGCTCGGAGAGCTCGAGCACGGAGATCGACTTGAGCTCGTCGATCCACTCTTGGGTGCTGGTTGCCATTGGTGTCTAGTCCTCCTGGGTGGTCTCAGTGTCAGTGTCGGCGGCCGGCTCGGGCTCGGCCTCCGGTGCGGCTTCGGGCTCGGCCTCTGCGGCGGGCGCAGACTCCTCGGGGACGGCCTCGGGCTCCGCGGCCGGGGCCTCGGGCTCGGCAGCGGCCTCGGCGGCCGGAGCAGCGCCGCCGACCAGGCCCTCGTCGGCGATCTGCTGCAGCTGGCGGGCGAGGCCGCCGATGAGCCCGCCCAGGCTCGTCACCAGGCCGGTGAGCGGCGAGGCGACCATGCCGACGAGGCGCCCGTAGAGGACCTCGCGCGACGGCAGCTTGGCGATGGCTTCGATCTCCGGGGCGCCGAGCGGCGCACCGTTCATCCAGCCGCCCTTGAACTCGAGCAGCGTCCCGCCGCTCGCGCGCCGGAAGTCCGACAGCGCCTTGGCGGCCGCCGCGGCATCGCCGCGGACGAACGTCATCGCCGTCGGGCCCTCGAGCAGCTCCTTGAGCCCGTCGGCGCCGGCCTTGTCGGCGGCCCGCTCGGTCAGGGTGTTCTTGACGACCCGGAATGAGGCGTCGGCGTCGCGCAGCTTGGTGCGCAACTCGGCGGCCTGCGGCACGGAGATGCCGCGGTAGTCGACCGCGAAGACGGCCTCCGACTCGGAGATCTGTGCGGCCACCTCATCGATGACCGCGGCTTTCTGGTCTCGGTTCAAGCGGTTCCTCCTGTCCCGGACTTACTCATCGCCGGGGGTCTCGGGAGAAACGGAGCTGAGCGCGCGCTAGGCGGGCACAGCCTCCGCTTCAACTAGGTCACGAGTGCGCGACGGGTCGATCTTCACACCGGGTCCCATCGTCGAGGCCATCACGATCGAGCGCAGGTACCGGCCCTTCGCCGCGGACGGCTTGGCGCGGATGAGCTCCTCGATGATCGCCTGGTAGTTGGCCAGCAGATGGTCGTCCGGGAACGACGTCTTGCCGACGGTCATGTGGACGATCGCGGTGCGGTCGGTGCGGTACTCGACCTTGCCGGCCTTGGACTCCTCCACGGCCTTGCGGACGTCCATCGTCACGGTGCCGACCTTGGGGTTCGGCATCTTGCCCTGCGGGCCGAGGATGCGGCCGAGGCGGCCGACCACCGGCATCATGTCGGGCGTCGCGATCGCGACGTCGAAGTCGGTGAAGCCCTCGTTCTGGATGCGCTCGGCGAGGTCCTCGGCGCCCACGAAGTCGGCGCCCGCCTCCTCGGCCTCGCGCGCCTTGTCGCCCTTGGCGAAGACGGCGATCTTGACGTCCTTGCCGAGGCCGTGCGGGAGCGCGATCGTGCCGCGCAGCTGCTCGTCGGCGTGACGCACGTTGAGGCCGGTGCGGATGTGCACCTCGACCGTCTCGTCGAACTTCGCTCGCTTGGTCTCCTTGACGAGCCGGACGGCGTCGTGCGGGGAGTACTCGCGCTCGCGATCGACCTTGGCGCGCGACTCGACGAACGTGCGACCATGCTTGGCCATTACGCCACCACCTCCACACCCATCGAGCGCGCGGTGCCCTCGATGATCTTGGCCGCCTGATCGACGTCGTGCGCGTTGAGGTCGGGCAGCTTCTTCTCGGCGATCTGCCGGACCTGGTCCTTGGAGATCGTGCCGACCTTGTTGCGGTTGGGCTCGCCCGATCCCTTCTCGATGCCGATGGCCTGGCGGATCAGAACCGCGGCCGGGGGCGTCTTGGTGATGAACGTGAAGGAGCGGTCCTCGAAGACCGTGATCTCCACGGGGATCGTGGTGCCCATGTCGTTCGCCGTCTGCGCGTTGAACGCCTTGACGAACTCCATGATGTTGATGCCGTGCTGGCCGAGCGCCGGGCCCACCGGCGGCGCCGGCGAAGCCTGGCCGCCTGGGGCCTGCAGCTTGATCGTGGTGAGAATCTTCTTAGCCATAGAAATCGCTTTCGCCTGCCAGGCGAGTGCCTCCTTCGTCGGACTCGCCTTCGGCGACGTTGCTCATATCTTCTTCACCTGGTCGTACCCAACCTCCACGGGCGTCTCGCGCCCGAAGATGGATACCAGGACCTTCAGCTTGCTCGCGTCCTCGTTGATCTCGGAGATCTCGCCGGAGAAGTCCGACAGCGGGCCCGAGATGACCTTGACGGACTCGCCGATCGAGAACTGGGCGCGGCTGGGCGCCCGGACCGGCGACTCGCGGTGCATGAGCCGGTCGACCTCGGTCTGAGTCAGCGGGATCGGCTCGTTCGACGCGCCGACGAACCCCGTCACGCCCGGCGTGCCCTTGACGACGGCCCACGAATCCTCATTGAGGTCCATGTTCACGAGCACGTAGCCGGGCATGGTGCGCTTCTCGACCGTGACCTTCTGGTTGTCCTTCATCTCCTGGACGGTCTCGGTCGGGACGACGACGCGGCGCACCGAGCGCTGCTGATTCAGCGAGGACACGCGGTGCTCAAGGTTCTGCTTGACCTTGTTCTCGTGCCCGGAATAGGTGTTGATTACGTACCAGCGGAACATTCAGTTACAGGATCGCTTCTACGAGTGGTTTCCAAAGTGCGTCCATCAGGCCCAGGAACGAGCCTGCGATCACGACGAAGCCGAGGACGACGGCCGTGCCCTGCGCGACGTGCCGGCGGTCCGGCCACTGCACGCGACGGAGTTCGTCGATGACGTGGCCCAGGAACGTGATGATCCGACCCCGCGATCGGCGCGGGTGCCGGTCCGCATCGCGTTCCTCGGTGACGGCCGGGTCGAGCTGGTCAGGAGCAGCTTCGACCGCCGCCTCGTCGAAGTCGATCGTCTCGTCGACGTCGCCCTCGACCGGTCCCACATCGCCACGCTTCGGGAAGACTGTATCCGCCGCATCCTCCGGCTGAGCCTCGCGCGGACGCGTCCGGGCAGGCCCGGTCGGCCCGGTGCCACCTGTCTGGCGACGCCGGCGCTGCTTTGCGCGCTGTCGGTCGCGGGCCAAAGCGGCTTCCTCAGCGAGTCTCGCGGTGCCCCGTGTGACGCCGACACCACTTGCAGTACTTGCGCAGTGTGATGCGGTCGGGGTTGTTCCGCTTGGACTTATTGGTCTGGTAGTTCCGGCGCTTGCACTCCTCGCATGCGAGGGTGACGGCGATCCGGACGTCTCCACGGGCCATGGTGCGGCGCGCTCCGAAGGTCGTGATCTGCTGGCGCCGGGCAAGGAAAAACCCCGCTCCGGCGCGAGGTCGGCATCTGAGGATAGCGCAGTACGCTGCGCCGCTCCGATGCCACCGCCCATGCCCCAGCTCGCGGGTGTCGAGCACAGCTTCCACGACCTTCCGACCGGCGTCCGGGTGCACCTCGCGGCCGCCGGGCCGGCCGACGCGCCGCCGCTGCTCGCCCTGCACGGCTGGCCGCAGCACTGGTGGTGCTGGCGCGCGGTGATCGCGGCGCTCGGCGGCGAGTATCGCGTGCTGTGCCCGGACATGCGCGGCTTCGGCTGGTCGGGCTGGCCGGCCGACGGCGACTTCCGCAAGCAGCGCGTCGCCGACGACGCCCTCGCGCTACTCGACGCGCTCGGTTTGCAGCGCGCCCAGCTCGTCGGCCACGACTGGGGCGGCTGGGCGGCGATCCTCGCGGCGCTCACGGCACCGGAGCGCTTCTCCAGCCTGCTCGCGCTGGGCATCGGACACCCGTGGATCCCGCGCCGACTGGCCGCCCGCAACGCCCACCGGCTCGCCTACATGGTGCCGCTCAGCATCTACCCCGGGCCGCTGCCGCGCGCGATCCTCAACGGCGCGCGCCGCGACGGCGTCGGCTGGACCGACGAGGAGCTCGACACCTATCTGCCGACCGTCTCCGCCCGCGCCACGCGGCGGCTGTACGGGCAGTTCCTCACCCGCGAGCTCACGGGCCACCACGGCCGGCTGGCCGTTCCGGCACGACTGGTGCTCGGGCGCCGCGAGCCGCTCGGCCACTACCTGGCGACGCGCTTTCCGGGCGAAGTCGAGCTCGTCGACGGCGCCGGGCACTTCCTCCCCGAGGAGGCGCCCGAGCTGGTCGCCACGCGGATCCGTGAGGCTGATTAGCTGGAACGTCAACCGCCGGGTGGCGCTGCTGGCCGAGCAGGCCGCCGCGCTCGCCGCGCGCGAGCCCGATCTCGTGGCCCTGCAGGAGATCACCGCCCGCTCGTGGGAGCTGTGGCGGGCCGCGCTCGCCACGATCGGCCTGCCGCACGCCATCTGCTCGTGGCCGCCGCGGCCGCGCCGCACGGTCGTCCTGATCGCCACCCGCGAGCCGCACGACGCCGCCCCCGCACTGGACCTGCCGTGGCCGGAGACGACCCTGGCGGTGCAGACGGGCGGCGTGACGGTTCACACCGCCCATGTGCCCAACGCCGCCAACGGCTGGGTCAAGCCCGACACGCTGGCCGCGCTGCGCGCCGGCCTGGCCGCGACCACGGGCGCACGGATCCTGTGCGGCGACCTCAACACGCCACGGCGCGAGAAGCCGGACGGCACGGTCATCTCGTTCGCGCGCGACACGAAGGAGCGCCTGCGCGAGGAGCGCGGCGAGCGCTGGGACGAAGCGGAGCTCGGCGTCGTCCCCGGCCTACGCGACCTCGGCTTCGCCGACGCGTTCGCCGGGCAGCGCGAGCGCACCTGGGTCTTCCGCCACGGCGGCGGCTGGCGTCTGGACCACGTCTTCCTCTCCGCCGAGCTGCGGGCCCTCGCCGCGCGGTACCACCACGACTGGCGCGACCGCGGCCTCAGCGATCACTCCGCGCTGGAGGTCGACGTTCAACTGCGGCATTGAGGGAGCCGGGTTCGGCCGCGGCGAGACGATGCTGGCGCCTTTTGCACCAGTGTGGGTGCAAAAGGCGCCAGGGACCGCCGACGCGGCCGGCAGCCTCGCCGCCCTACCCAGCCGCAGTTGACGTTCAGGCGGCCGCGACCTCGCGCGCGAACCGCTCGCGCGCCTCCTCACGCGTCATCGACCGCTTGCCCCAGCGGGTCTCCTCGGCGTAGTCCATCAGCGTCCCGAAGAACTCGCTCACCCGGGGCGCGCGCTGCAGGCCCGGCAGCGCGGCGCGCGTGCGGGAGTCGTCGAACACGACCTCCATGTCGAAGTAGGGCAGGTAGACCGCGCCGTGCTCGTCGTCGTCCGGCCCGCCCTCCGGCACGACCTCGGGCCGGGGCCGGTCGAAGCGGTGCGCCGCGAGCTCGACGAGCTCGTTGGCGAACGGCGCATCGCGGCCGGCGACGAGGTTGAAGACGCCCTGGTCGGACACGTCGAGCAGGCACACGAGCCCGTCGGCGACGTAGTCGACGGGCACGATGTCGACGTGCGCCGACGGCAGCGCCGGGATCTCGTCGAACAGCCCGCGCGAGAACGCCCGCAGCGGCCAGTACAAGACGTTGAACACCGGGGTCCAGCCGGAGTCCGACTCGCCCATCACGATGCTCGGGCGGGCGATCGCCGGCTGCAGGTCGGTGGCCGCGCCGACGATGTGCTCGGCCTCCCACTTCGTCTGCTCGTACGTGTTGCGGAACTCCTGGCCGGCGTCGAGCTGGCGCTCGCGGAAGGTGCCCTCGAACTTGCCCGACACGTACGCGGTCGAGACGTGGACGAAGCGGTCCAGGCGCCCGAGCGACTTGCACTCGCGCGCGAAGCCGATCACCTCGCGCGTGCCCTCGACGTTGATCTCCCGAGCCTCGTCCAACGGCAGGTCGAACGAGATCGACGCCGCGCAGTGCAGGATCGCGCCGACGTCCTCGGCCAGGCTCGTGCGCTCGCCATTGGCGATGCCGAGACCATCGCGGGTGACATCTCCAGCGACTGCGCGCACGCGATCTCGGTGTCGCGACGGATCGCGCCACAGCTTGGCGAGCACGTCGTCGAGGCGCTCCTCGGCGGCCGTGTTGTCACGCGCGCGCACGAGCGCGATGACCTCGCGGTCACCGGCCTCGAGCAGGCGGGCGAGGACCTCCATCCCCAGGAACCCGGTCGCGCCGGTCAGGAACACGGGCGGCTTCATGCCACGGCCTCCTCGGCCACCGGCGCCAGGGCGGTCCCCATCGCGTGGAAACCACCGTCAACGTGGAGGATCTCCCCGGTGATCGCCGCGCGCGAGGTCGCTGAGCAGGAACAGGATCGCTCCCGCGACCGGCGCCGGATCGTCGGTGTCCCAGCCCAGCGGCGCCTGGCTCTTCCAAGCCGTGGCGAGATCGCCGAAGCCGGGGATGCCGCGCGCCGCCAGCGTCCCCAGCGGGCCGGCGGACACGAGATTGACGCGCACGCCGCGCGGCCCGAGGTCACGGGCCAGGTAGCGCGACGTCGCCTCGAGCGCGGCCTTCGCCACGCCCATCCAGTCGTACACGGGCCACGCGACCGACGCGTCGAAGTCGAGCCCGACGACGCTCGCCCCCTCCTCGGGGTACAGGTCGGCGAGCCCGGCGGCGAGCGCCTTGAGCGAGTACGCGCTGGTGCGGAACGCCGTCTCGGCGCTCTCCGGCGGCGTGTTGAGGAAGTTGCCGCCGAGCGCGTCCTCGGGCGCGAACGCGATCGCGTGCAGGATGCCGTCGAGGCGGCCCCAGCGCTCGCGCAGGTCGGCCGCGACGGCCTCGATGTCCTCGGCGTTGTTGACGTCGAGCTCGAGGACGTCGGGCTGCGGCTCGAGCTTGGTCGCCGACCGCTCGGTCATCCGCTTGACGCGGCCGAACCAGGTGAGCACCACCTCGGCGCCGGCCTCCTGGGCCTGGCGCGCGACCTCGTACGCGATCGACTCGCGGTTGACGACGCCCGTGATCAGAAGCTTCTTGTCTTCGAGTATGCCCATCAGACCACCTCACGGTGGGGTTGGCGGTTCATAGAGGAATCGGGACGAATTCACCGTTGCCGGCGGTCTCGGCCTCGAGCTCGGCGATCCCATCGCGCCGCCACAGCACATCCACGCGCGCGCGGCAGACACAGCGCTCTTCCTGGTTGACGACGCTCCAGCCGAACGTCACCAGCCCGGCGTCCGCTGATGCGGGAGCGAGATCGGCGATCCGACCCTGCACGTGGAGCGTGTCGCCGAACCGCACCGGGCGCTTGAACGTGGCCTGGGACACCGAGCGCAGCGCCACCACACGGCCGGGATCGAACGGGACGAGCCCGGTCGCGAGCGAGACGACGAGCATGCCGTGGGCGATCCGCTCGCCGAACGGCGACGTCTCGGCCCACTGGGCGTCCGCGTGCTGCGGGTGCCAGTCGCCGGTGAGCTGGGCGAAGCCGACCACGTCGGCCTCCGTGACGGTGCGCCCGCGCGTCGTGAACTCCTGGCCGACCTCGAGCGCCTCGAACGGCGCCCACCAGCTGATCGTGTCGGTGATCATCACAGCGGGATGTTCCTCACGCCTTCGGCGGGGTGCGCGATCGCGTCGAGCGTCGACAGCGCCTCGGTCAGCCGCCGGCGGGTGTCGCCGGGGAGGATGACCTCGTCGATGTAGCCCTCGGCGGCGGCGGTGCCGGCGCTGAGGTGCTCGTCGGCGTACTCGGCCGCGAACTCGTCGCGCGCGGCGACCGGATCGTCGGCGGCCGCGATGTCGCGGCGGTTGACGATCGTCACGGCCTGCTTGGCGCCCATGACGCCGAGCTGGGCCTGCGGCCACGCGAACGTGTAGTCGGCGCCGAGGTCGCGGGCGTTCATCGCGATGAACGCGCCGCCGAACGCCTTGCGCAGCACGACCGTGACCTTCGGGACCGTGGCCTCGGCGAACGCGTGCACGAGCTTGGCGCCGTGGCGGATGACGCCCGACTGCTCCTGCCGCGTGCCCGGCATGAAGCCCGGGGTGTCGACGAGCACGACGAGCGGCAGCCCGAACGCGTTGCAGGTGCGCACGAACCGCGCGCCCTTGGAGGCGGACTCGGCGTCGAGCACGCCGCCGAGGTACTGCGGCTGGTTGGCGATCACGCCGACCGGCCGGCCGTCGATCCGCGCGAAGCCGCAGACGATGTTCTGCGCCCACTTCGGGCTCCACTCGAGCAGGCGGCCGCCGTCGACGACGCCGCGGATGACGTCGCGCACGTCGTAGACGCGCCGCTCGTCCTCCGGCACCGGCTCGCCGGCGTCGTAGCCGACCGGGCCGACCGCACGCCACTGCGGCGCACGCTCCTTCGCGTTCGCGGGCAGGTGGTCGAGCAGGTCGCGCGCGAGCAGCGCGGCGTCGGCGTCACCGCCGGCGACGAAGTGCGCGACGCCGTTGCGCTCGTGCACCTTGTGGCCGCCGAGCTCGGCGGCGCTCACGTCCTCGCCCATGACCTCGCGGACGACCGCGGGGCCGGTGAGGAACATGTTCGCCCGCTCGGTCATGACCACGAAGTCGGTCAGCGCGGGCGAGTACGAGCCGCCGCCGGCCGAGGCGCCGCAGATCACCGAGATCTGCGGGATCTTGCCGCACAGCGCGACGTGCTCACGGAAGATCCGCGCGTAGCCGGCCAGCGCGGCCGTGCCCTCCTGCATGCGCGCGCCGCCGGACTCGATGAAGCCGACGACCGGGGCGCCGGCGCGGCCGGCGAGCCGCAGGACGCGCACGATCGAGTCGGCGTGCTGCTCGCCCAGCGAGCCGCCGAGGTACGACGGGTCCTGCGCGTAGCAGAACACCGGCCGGCCGTCGACGCGGCCGGCGCCGGCGATCACGCCGTCGCCGGCGCGGGCCTTCTCGCCCATGCGACGCGAGCGGACGTCCGAGCGCAGCAGCGTGAGCGAGCCGCGGTCGCAGAGCGCCTCGAGGCGCTCGACGGGGGAGAGCCGCTGCTCGGATTCCTGCTGGATCATCTCGACGGTCATGCAACCTCCAGGCACAGCACGGCGTTGTGCCCGCCGAAGCCGAACGCGTTGGACAGGGCGACGGCAGGCTTGCCGTTGATGTCCAGGGTGCGGGCCTCGTTCGGGACGTAGTCGAGGTCGAGACCTTCCTCGGGGTCTCGTAGTCGAGCGTCGGCGGCGCGATCCGGTCGCGCAGCGCCAGGATCGTGGCGACGGCCTCGACGGCGCCGGCGGCGCCGAGCAGGTGGCCGATGGCCGACTTCAGGGAGGAGACCGGGACGTCCGTGCCCCAGCGCCGCCTTGATCGCGATCGTCTCGGCGCGGTCGTTCAGCGGCGTCGACGTGCCGTGCGCGTTGACGTAGACGACGTCCTGCGGGCCGTAGCCCGCATCCTCGAGCGCGTGCTTCATCGCGGCCGCGGCACCCAGGCCCTCCTTGTCCGGAGCGGTCAGGTGGTACGCGTCGGAGGACGCGCCGTAGCCGGCGAGCCGGCCGAGGATGGTCGCGCCGCGCTCGCGGGCGCGGTCGCCGTCCTCGAGCACGAGGACCGCGGCGCCCTCGCCCATCACGAAGCCGTCGCGCTGCGGCGTCGAACGGGCGCGAGATGCCGATGTCGCTGAGCGCGTCGAGCGCGCCGAAGGCGGCCGTCGACAGCGGCGTGAGCGCGGCCTCGGAGCCGCCGGTGACGACCGCGTCGGCGTCGCCCATCTGGATCATCCGGGCGGCGGTGCCGATCGCGTGCGCGCCCGCCGCGCAGGCGGACAGCGTGGCGAAGGACTGGCCGCGCAGCCCGTGGCGCATCGACACCGCGGCCGGACGCGGCGTTGCCCATCATCAGCGGGACCGACAGCGGCGAGACGGCCTTGGGGCCGATCTCGAGCAGCTTCTTGTGGTTGGCCTCGAGCGTGCCGATGCCGCCGATGCCGGTGCCGATGAGCGAGGCGACACGGTCGGCGTCGTACGGCAGCTCGTCCGCCCAGCCGGCCTCGGCGAGCGCCTCGTCGGAGGCGACGATCGCGAACTGCGTGAAGCGGTCCGCGCGGCGCGCCTCCTTGACGGTCAGGTACTCGGTCGGGTCGAACTCGGTCGCGGCGCCCTCGCCGTCCTGGATGCCGGAGACGCCGGCGCGCCAGCGCTCGTAGCAGCGTGCGGGCGCCGACCCCGAGCGGGGTGACGGCGCCGACGCCGGTGACGACGATCTCGCGATTCATCCTGCGCGGCTCACCACCAGGTCGATCGCGTCGCCGACGGTCTTGATCTTGCCGACGTCGTCGCCCTTGAGCTGGACGCCGTACTCGTCCTCGATGATCTGCGAGAGCTCGGCGAGGTCGAGCGAGTCGACGTCGAGCTCCTCGAACGTGGCGTCGCGCGTGATCTGCGACTCGTCGGCGCCGAACTGCGGCAGCGCCTCGACGACGGTCTTCTCAACGGCCTCGGGAGTGATGGTGGTAGCCATGGTTCTTGGTTTCTCCTTTTATGCGGACATGCCGCCGTCGACGAACAGCGTCGTGCCGGTGACGTAGGCGGCGTCGTCGGAGGCGAGGAACCGCACGGCGGCGGCCACGTCCTCCGGCGTGCCGAGCCGCCGGGCCGGGATCGCGTCGATGACAGCGTCGGGAATGTCCTCGGTCATGTCCGTCTCGATGAATCCAGGTGCGACCGCGTTGACGGTCACACCGCGCCGCGCGACTTCGGCGGCGACGGTCTTGGTCATGCCGATCAGCCCGGCCTTGGCGGCCGCGTAGTTGGACTGGCCGGCGTTCGCGCGCGGCCCGACGACCGAGGCGATGTTGACGATCCGCCCGTAACGGGCCTTGATCATCGGTCGCATCGCGCGGCGGGTGAGGCGGAAGGCGGCGGTGAGGTTGGTGCCGATGACGCGATCCCACTCTTCGTCGTCGATCTGGATCGCGAGCCCGTCGGCGGTGACGCCGGCGTTGTTGACGAGCGCGAGCACCGGGCCGAGCTTCTCCTCGGCCTGCTTGAACAGCTCGTCGGGCGCGCCGTTGGTGACGTCGGCGTGGAGCGCGACGGCCTTGCCGCCGGCCTCCTCGATCGCCTTCACGGTCGCGTTGGCACCGTCCTCGTCGGAGCGGTAGTTGACGGCGACGTACCAGCCGTCGGCGGCGAGCGCCTTGGCGATCGCGGCGCCGATGCCCTTCGAGGCGCCGGTCACCAGTGCCGTGGCGTTCTCGGGGCGTGCCACTAGGCAATCCCCCACTCCATGACGCCGGCGCCCCAGGTGAAGCCCGCGCCGATCGCGGCGAGCAGCACCTTCTGGCCGATCCGCAGACGCCCGTCCTCGCGCAGCAGCGAGAGGGTGAGCGGGATCGACGCGGCGGACGTGTTCGCCATGTGCGCGACGTAGTCGGCGACCCGCGCGGGCTCGAGGTCGAGCCGGTCGCCGACCGCCTTGATGATGCGGCCGTTGGCCTGGTGGTAGACGAACAGGTCGATGTCGTCGAGCTCGAGCTGGGCGCGCGCGACCGCGGCCACCGTGGCCTCGCTGAGGCGCTTGACGGCGACCTGGTAGGTCGAGTGGCCGTCCATCTGCAGCACGCGCTTGTCGTGCGAGGCGGTGATGCGGTCGGCCAGCGACCCGTCGGCGCGCATGACGATCGGCCCGATGTCGCCGTCGCCGTCGGTGCCGCACGATCACGGCGCCCGCGCCGTCGCCGAACAGCATCGCGGTCTTCGGGTCGTCGAAGTCGGTGATGCGCGTCAGCAGCTCGGCGCCGATGACGAGCACGCGGTCGGCGCGGCCGGTCTCGACCTGGCCGGCGGCCAGGCGCAGCGCGGCGAGCCAGCCCGTGCAGGCGGCGCCGATGTCGATCGCCCCGGCGTGCTCGGCGCCGAGCGCGGCCGCCACGACGGGCGCGGCGTTCGGGGTGATCTCGTCGGGCGTCATCGTCGCGACGAGCACGAGGTCGATGTCGTACGCATCCATGCCCGCGTCGCTCAGCGCGCGGCGGGCGGCGAACGTCGCGTAGTCGGTCAGGCGCTCGTCGGGCAGCGCGCGGCGGCGCGACTTGATGCCGGTGCGCTTGACGATCCAGGCGTCGTCGACGCCGATGCGCTCGGCGATCGGCCCGTTCGGCACGACCTCCGGCGGCACGTGGTGGCCGAGCCCGAGGATGCGGGCCGTGCGCGCGGGGGCGCGCATGCTGCCGTTGCGGGTCGCCTCGCGCGCGATCGTGGCGAGGTCGGGCGGGAGCGACGCGCTACGCATGGGCGCACTCGTTCGCGACCGGCGGCGGCTTCGCCTTCGCCGATCCGGCCGGGGTCTCCACCTTGCAGTCGGGCAGGATGCGCTTGCCCAGGCGGGCGAGCACCTTGCCCGGCCCGACCTCGACGAAGCGGCGGCCGCCGGCCTCGTGCATGGCCAGCACGGTCTCGCGCCAGCGCACGGGGCGGGTCAGGACGTCGGTCAGCTCGGCGCGGACGTCGGTGAACGGCGCGGCGGTGGCCGAGGAGAAGACGGTGAACTGCGGGTCGTGCAGCTCGGTCTCGTCGAGCGCGGCGCGGAACGGCTTCACCGCAGGCTCCATGCTCGGCGAGTGGAACGCGCCGGCGACGTCGAGCGGCAGCACGCGGCGACCGTACTCGCGGGCGGCCTCCTCGGCCTCGGCGAGCTTGTCGCGCGGGCCGGAGAGGATCACCTGGCCGGGGGCGTTGTCGTTGGCGACGGTGACCTCGGCGGTCTCGGCGATCGCGCGGGTCTCCTCGTCGGTCGCGCCGATCAGCGCGAGCATCGTGCCGACCTTGTCGGCGTCGGCCATCAGCTCGCCGCGCAGCACGACCAGGCGCAGGGCGTCGTCGCGCTCGATCACGCCGGCAGCGGCGAGCGCGGCCAGCTCGCCGAGCGAGTGGCCGGCGCCGGCGACGGCGTCCAGGTCGAGCGCGTCCCAGCCGGCGAGGCTGGCGCAGAAGATGGCGGGCTGGGCGAAGCGGGTGGATTCGCTGGCGCGCGGGAAGGGGTCCTCACCCACGAGCGCGATGCAGCGCTCGAGCAGGTCGGGGGCGCGTTCCGCGACCAGGTCCCGCATCTCGGGTGTCTGGCTGCCCTGGCCGGGAAAGAGCGCGACCGGGGCGGCGGGGTCGGTGATCAAGGTCACACCCACACCTTGTCCACCGGGTACTGGGGGTCACAGCGCTCGCGCGACAAACCCCCCAGCCGGGGGGTGCGCTTCCCCACGTTCGCCGCCGATACCAGCGGGTTGTGTCGACCGCCACGAACTCGGAACTCAACGGCGGCATTGAGGGAGGCAGGACGGCGGTGCCGAGCGAACTTTGTCCGTTTGGATGCCCTGGCGGTGCACAAACGGACAAAGTTGGCGGCGCGGTCGAAACCTCGCCGCCCCACCCAGCCGCAGTTGACGTTCGCCCGCGCTACGAGATGAGGCCGAGCCGCTGGGCCTTCTGCACGGCCTCGGCCCGGTTGCGGACCCCGAGCTTGCGGTACAGCGTGCTGGTGTGCTCCTTGACCGTGTGCGGTGAGAGGAAGAGCGACCCGGCGATCTCGCGGTTGGTGGCGCCGGAGGCGATCGCCTCGAGCACTTCGCGCTCGCGCTCGGACAGCGGCGGGCCCGCGGGCGCCTCGTGCGGCCGGAACACCGTCATGCCGAGCCCGACCATCCGCACGGCGCCGGCGATGTCGGCCGCCGGCCAGTCCTTGGAGATGAACCCGGCGGCGCCGGCGGCGCGCGCGGCGTTCGGTGAGATCCGGCCCGCGCCGGAGATCATCAGCACGTTGGTCTGCGGCGAGATCGCGCGCAGCCGCTCGCAGATCTCGGCGCCCGACTCCTGACCGACGAACAGGTCCACCAGAGCGACGTGCGGCTCGTAGCGCTGCGTCAGCGTGATCGCCTCGGCGGCGTTGCGCGCGCTCACGCAGCGCTCGACCCACGGCTGCTCGCCGAGCATCAGACGGAAGCCCCAATGGACGACCTCGTGGTCGTCGACGATCAGGACGCGCAGCTTGCGATCGGTCGAGCCGCCGCCCGTCGCCAGGCGGCCCGGATTGACGTCAGGGGCGGTCAACGGGCACCGCCATTCGGACGCGCCAGGTGCCCGGCTCACGCTCGCCGAACTCGACGATCCCGCCGACCTGCAGCGCCTCGAGCGCCGCCAGGCGCAGGCCCATCCCGGTCTGCTTCGGGCGGCCCGACACGCCGTCGTTGGTGATGTCGAGCATGAGCGTCCCGTCGGTCATGCCGAGCGTGACCTCGACGCGCGACGGGCGCGCGTGCTTGTGCGCGTTGCGCACGGCTTCGGCGAGCACCGACTGCGCGAGCGGCTCGAGCTGGCGCGGCACCTCGACGCGCTCGGAGCCCGGCGTGAGGCGGATCGCGAGGTCGCGGTGCTCGCGCCGCAGGCGGTCGACCTCCTCCAGCACGGTCGTACGGGTGGCCGGCGCGACCCGCCCGAGCGGGCGCTGCAGCGCTCGCCGGAGGTCGAACAGCGCGGCCTGCAGCTCGGCGGCGATCCGCTCGCGCGCCTCGGGCGACAGCTCGGCCTGGCTGGAGAAGACGAGCTGGACGCCGAACAGCCGCTGGATCACGCCCTCGTGGACGTCGCGCGCGAGATCGATGCGCTCCTGCAGCTGGCGGGCCCGCGCCTGGTTGTTGGTGGCGAGGCGGGCGAGCGTGGCGAGCGCGGCGGTCTTGCCGAACGCCCACAGCGCCTGGCGCTCGTTCTCGCGCAGCGGCGCGTGGCCGGGCCCGCGGTCGGACAGGATCACGCCGAGCCAGCGTCCGGCCGCGGACAGCGGCGTGCACACCAGCGTCGCCTCGCGCAGCAGGTCGCGGTACTCGTCGGGCACCTCGGGCGTGTCGTCGTCGCGGACCTCGATGACACGGTCCTCCACGAGCGCCTGGCGGGCGATCGGCGCCGACTCGACGGTGAGATGCGCGTTCTCGAACAGGTCGAGCTCGATCCCGTAGGCGCCGGCCGCGCGGACACGGCGGCGGGCATCGTCGTAGCGGAAGATGACCGCCCGGTCCATCGAGGCGACGCGGCACGTCGCCTCGCACAGGCGGCTGTAGAAGTCATCGCTCGAGCCGTCGGACTCCACCTGCGCGAGGAGGTCGACGAAAGTCTCCAGCGCGTCGATGCCGACGGCGGGTTCGCTGGTCAGGTCGCGGGACATGAACCGAGGCACATGATGGCGTACCCCACACGGCCCGCGGGGTTAGCCGGGGGGAGTCAGTCGCAGAATGCGGTCGTCGCTGTCCGCGGGGTCGCCGCGGCCGTCGCGATTGCTGGTCAGCACGTACAGCTTCTTGTCCGGACCCTGCACGACGGTGCGCAGGCGACCGTACTCGCCGTCCAGGAAGGTCGTGTCGTCGACGATGCGGTCCCCGTCCATGCGCAGCCGGTGCAGCGCCTCGCCGCGCAGCGTGGCGAACCAGAAGTCGTCGCCGACGAACGTGGCGCCCGACGGGGCGACGGCGTCCTCGTAGACCTTCAGCGGCGCGGTGAACCGGCCGTGGTCGGTGCCGTAGACCTCCGGCCAGCCGTAGTTGTGGCCCTGGCGGACGTCGTTGATCTCGTCGTACCCCTCGGGCCCGTCGCCGCCCGAGGGGCCGTGCTCGGTCGAGATGAGGTGTCCGGTGCCCGGCTGCCAGTCGAACCCCTGCGGGTTGCGGTGACCGAGCGAGACGATCTCCGGCCGGCTCGGGCCGCCGTGATACTGGCCCGGCGTCAGGCGCAGGTACTTGCCGTTGAGCGAGCTCGGGTCCTGCGCCAGCTCCGGCTGACCGGCCTCGCCGGTGGCGACGTAGAGGTCGTCGTCGGGCCCGAACGCGATCCGGCCCGAGTCGTGGATCGTCCCGGCCTGGATCGTGCCGTCGATCAGGTCGCCCTCGCGCGTGAGCGTGTCGTCGTGGAAGCGCCAGCGCTCGAGCTTCATCGCGGCCGGCGTCGTGAAGTACAGGTAGACGAGCTGGTTGTCCGCGAACTCGGGGTCGAGCGCGAGGCCCAGCAGACCAGCCTCGCCCTGCTCGGAGACGTCGACCTCGGCGACCGGCTCGGCGCGGAGCCGGCCGTCGGCTCCGAGCAGGCGGACGCGGCCGGGCCGCTCGGTGACGAGCGCCCGGCCGTCGGGCAGGAACGCGATCTCCCACGGGACCTCGAGGCCCGTGGCGACGGTCTCGACCTGCAGACGGCCGCCGCTCGGCGGCTCACCGCCGCCACAGCCCGCCAGCACGGCGAGCAGTACGACTACTCCGGCTCGACCTTGACGTAGAAGATCCAGCGCGCGACCTGCTTGCCGTTGACGTACCACCGCGCGACATGCTTGCCGACCGCGCCGATGTTCCACGTGGCGCCGCGGTGCCAGTGCCGCTTCTTCCCGGTCGTCCGGTTCGCGCACGCGCGGTGGACCGGGTCCCTCACGCAGACCTTGTAGTGCGTGTACGAGTGCTTGCGGTCCTTGATCTGCAGCACCGGCAAGTCGCCGCTGACGAAGTGGTGGTGGCAGCCGCTGCTCTCGGCGACGCAGGCCGTGAACCGCTTCGACGCACCGGCCGCGGCGGGGGCGAGCAGCAGCAGCGCGAACGCGACGGCGATGCTCAGCCGATGGGCCATGTGTGGACGGGCTCGTTGGAGTGCATGTGCTCCCGATACCCACACGTCATCGCTCTCAGCGCATCGGCGCGATCGAGGTTCTCGTAGAAGCGGTGGAACGTGTCGGCCTGCCACGACGCTCCGTTGCGGCCCTCGACGCAGCGGCGCTCGATGATGCCGAGCAGCCGGTCGCGGTCGGCGGGCGCCACGTCCCAGCGGTCGAGCCCCTCGTGGGCCATCGGGAGCAGCCTGCGCAGCACGAGCTCGGCGGCCGGCACCTCGCCGACACCGGGCCAGTACACGCGCGCCGCGATCCCGTCGCGCGCACAGGCGTGGAAGTTCTCCTCCGCGGCCGAGAACGACATCTGCGTCCACAGCGGCCGGTCCTCGTCGGCGAGCACGCGGACCAGCCCGTAGTAGAAGGCGGCGTTGGCGAGCGTGTCGACCACGGTCGGGCCGGCGGGCAGCACGCGGTTCTCCACGCGCAGATGCGGCCGCCCGCGCACGACGTCGTAGATCGGCCGGTTCCAGCGGTAGATCGTCCCGTTGTGCAGGCGCAGCTCCTGCAGCCGCGGCGCGTCGCCGCGCTCGAGCACCTCGACCGGATCCTCGTCCTCGACCACCGGCAGCAGCGACGGGAAGTAGCGGACGTTCTCCTCGAACAGGTCGAAGATCGACGTGATCCAGCGCTCGCCGAACCAGACGCGCGGGCGCACGCCCTGGGCCTTGAGCTCCTCCGGGCGGGTGTCGGTCGCCTGCTCGAACAGCGCGATGCGCGTCTCGCGCCACAGCTCGCGGCCGAAGAAGAACGGCGAGTTGGCGCCGACCGCGAGCTGGATGCCGGCGATGCACTGCGCCGCGTTCCAGTGCCGGGCGAACGCGCCCGGGTCGACGAGCTGGTGCAGCTGGATGCTCGTGCACGCGGCCTCGGGAGCGATCGTGTCGGCGTACACCGACAGCCGCTCGACGCCGTCGATCGCGAGGTGCAGGTCCTCCCCGCGGGCGGCGAAGATCTGCTCGTTGAGCAGCTTGTAGCGCGGGTTGGCGCTGAGCACCGAGCCGTCGAGCGTGCCCTCGTCGAGCGTCGGCAGGATCCCGACCATCAGCAGCCGCGCGTGCGCCTTCTGCGCGCCCTCCTCGGCGTGGTTGAGGCTGGCGCGGACCTCGGACTCGAGCTCGGCCAGCACGCCGCCCTCGAGCGTCCGCGGCGGGATGTTGATCTCGATGTTGAACTGGGCGAGCTCGGTCTGCCAGGCGGGGTCGGCGATCATCTCCAGCACGTGCGCGTTGGCAAGCGCCGGGTCGCCGGTCTCCTCGGTCAGGTTGAGCTCGATCTCCAGGCCGATCGAACGCCGGTCGGCGTCGAAGCGCGCCTCGCCGAGCATCCGCGCGAACACGTCAAGGCAGCGCTTGACCTTCTCGCGATATCGCTTGCGGTCCTCTCCGGTGAAGACCCTGGCCGCAACCTCGTCCCCCACGGGGCGGAGTCTGCCCGCAACCGGGGTCGCTGACAACCCCGAGGGGGGTCAGACCCCCTTACGCGACAACCCCAGGGGGGTCAGACCCCCTTACGCGTTCGCGGAGGCGACCAGCAGCTCTTCGGTGGGACGCTCGCCGGGCTCGTCGGCGTTCTCGGCGACGAGGTCGGCCGCGCGCACGAGGTCGACCGCGACGGAGCGGACCTGTCCGCCGACGAGCACGACGTCGGGCCGCTCGGTCGAGACCGCGGCGGCCTCGTTGGCGGCGCGGACGGCCAGCCGGCGGCCGGGCTCGGCGTGTGACGGTGCGTCATAGGAGGCGGCGAGCTCCCAGACCGCGTTCGACAGGTCGCGCACGGCGGTGTGCAGGCTCTCGGGCACGTCCTCGCCGTCACGCACGAGCGCGACGACGTTGCGCGCGAGCACGCGCGTGTTGCGGACGGCGTAGTCGATCTGGGGGATGCTGCGCTCGTAGCGGTCGAGCAGCGCGCGCGACGAGCGCGGGCCGGGCGCGTAGCGCGCGGTCTCGCGGCCGGTGACGAGCTCGGCCTCGACGGAGCGGATCAGCGGGTCGATGCCACGGGCGTCCACCAGCGCGCGCTCGGCGGCGCCGGCGTCATGCGACTCCAGCGCGCCGGCGATGCGCTCCAGCGCACGCCCGAGCTCGACGAACATCGCCTGCGCCGCGCGGCCGGGGCCGAGCGCCGGATCGGGCGGGAAGAAGGTGGCGCTGATGGCGAGCGCGGTCGCGCCGCCGATGAGGCCCTCGAAGATGCGGTTCGGCGAGAAGCCGGCGGCGGCGCCCGGGTCGAGCGCGACGAGCAGGATCGCCGACACGCCCGCCTCGACGACGACCATCTCGGGCAGCCCGAGCGCGATCCCGGCGCTCATCGCGAGGATCACCAGCACGCCCATCTGCCAGGCGCCGGTGCCGATCACGGAGAGCATCAACGTCGCGACGGTGATCCCGATCACGACGCCGGTGACGAGCTGGAACGCGCGGCCGACGCGCTCGCCGTTGGTGGCGCCGACGGCGATCACGGCGGCGATCGCCGCGAACGCGGGGCGCGGGTCCGGCAACAGCAGGACCGCGAGCTCCCAGGCGACCACGGCGGCGGCCGCCGTCTGCACGACCGCCAGCAGGCGTCCGCGCAGGCGGGTGCGAGCGGCGACGGTGACGCCGCGCAGGCGATCGAAGGTTCGGGACGGACGGATCATCTCGTCATTGATATTCGGCAGGCGGGTCGCGGTTTCACAAGGTGACTGTGAGCCATGTCACTCTGACGCGATGAAGGCCGCACTAATGCGCGCGTTCTCAGAACCGCTACAGGTGGAGGACGTGCCCGACCCCGAGCCGCCCGCCGATGGCGTCGTGATTGCGGTCCGGGCCACCGGCGTCTGTCGCAGCGACTGGCATGCCTGGATGGGCCACGACCCGGCGATCGTCCTTCCGCACGTGCCGGGGCACGAACTCGCCGGTGAGGTGGCGGCCGTCGGGCCCGCGGTGCGCGGCTTCGCCGTCGGCGATCGCGTCACCGTCCCGTTCTGCTGCGGGTGCGGCGTCTGCGAGCCGTGCCGGCACGGCCACACGCAGCTCTGCGACCGCGACTTCCAGCCCGGCTTCACCGCCTGGGGCTCGTTCGCCGAGCTGGTCGCGATCCCGCGCGCCGACCTCAACCTCGTGCGGCTGCCGGAGTCACTCGGCTACGTCGAGGCGGCGAGCCTCGGCTGCCGCTTCATGACCGCGTTCGCGGCGGTCACCGAGCACGGACGCGTCGGCGCCGGCGACTGGGTCGCCGTGCATGGCTGCGGAGGCGTCGGCCTGTCGGTGCTGATGATCGCGCGCGCGGTCGGCGCCCGGGTGATCGCGGTCGACATAGACGACGCGAAGCTCGAGCTGGCCCGCGCGCTCGGCGCCGCGGACACGCTCAACGCGCGCGACCCCGTCGACGCGATCGTCGGCCGCACCGGCGGCGCGCACGTCTCGTTCGACGCGCTCGGCAGCGCCGCCACGTGCGCGAACTCGGTCCGCTGCCTGCGCAAGCGCGGGCGCCACGTGCAGGTGGGGCTGATGCTCGACGACGACCGCTCGGCTCCGGTGCCGATGGACCGCGTGATCGCCTACGAGCTCGCGCTGCGCGGCGTGCACGGCATGGCCGTCGGCCATTACGACGCGCTGCTGCGCCTGGTCACCTCCGGCGCCGTCGAGCCGGCGAAGCTGATCGGCCGCACGATCGCGCTCGAGGACGCCGGCGCCGAGCTCGCCGCGATGGGCGACTTCGCGCAGCGCGGCGTCAGCGTGATCGCGCTGTAGCCCAGTAGATCGCGCTGCCGAGCATCGGCCACTCGCGTTCGGGGTCCGCGCGGTAGAGCGGGTTGTTGGCGAACACGACGACGCGGTTCGTGTCGGTGGCGCCGTGGGCGATCAGCGCGGAGCCCGCCGCACCGCTCGCGCCGGCGTTCGGCCATAGCCCGGCGGCGAAGAAGTTCGCGGCCGGGAGCCGGGCGTCGACGGTGAACGAGCTCGGCACGCTCGCCAGCCACGTCGGCGGGTCGACGATCGCGGTGTCGCGGGCCGGGTAGGCGGCGGTGATGATGCTCGCCGGCCCGCCGGTGTTGTCCCAGTAGACGATGCCGCTGCGGCCGTTGCCGCGCGCGTCGGAGGCCACCAGGCCGGTCACCAGGCCGCCGTCGGTGAGGAACCTCGCCCCGTTCGTGCTCGCGCCGATGTAGCCGCCGCCCCGCGCGAAGAACGCCTGCAACCGAGTCCGTGCGGTCGCGTTGCCCGGGTAGTTGGCGGTATTGAAGATCACGTCGTAGCCCGGCAGCGGATCGGCGGCCGCGGTGGGCGAGACGGGGTCGGCGGCGAAGCCGAGCCGGCGCAGCGACCACACGTCCTGGTTGACGGCGCCGGTGAGCACGGCGATCCGCGGCGCGCGGTCGATCGGATCGCCCTCCGGCGGCGCGGTCCTCAGCCGCCGGAACGTCAGCCCGCTGTCACGGCCGGCGTCGTCGAGCGCGCGGCGCGCGGCGGGGGCGAACGTCGCCGTGCCCGGCGTCAGCGAAGCCGGGACGCCGGCGGCCAGCACCGCGTTCAACGTGCGCACCGCGGTCGGCGAGTCGAGGTCGAGCGCGTAGCCCTTGGCGGTGCCGTGGCCCGGCTCGACGCCGCCGTGCAGGCGGTTGGGCCGGAGCACCGCGTCGGTGCGCGGCGCGAAGCGCGCGCCGTCCGGGATCGTCACCGTGTCGGCGCCCCACAGGTAGCCGTGGCTCCACGCCGCCGGCGGCGCGTACAGGCGCTGGATGCGCGGCGAGATGTCGACGCCGATGCTCAGCGCGGTGTCGGCGAGCCCGCGCCGCGGCTGCGCCATCCAGATGACGTACGAGCCCGCCTCGAAGGTCGTGCCGCTGTAGCGGTAGTCGCGCGCGATGCGGTCGACCTCGATGTCGTTGAACAGCGCCCACTCGACGAGCCGGTTCGCCTCCGCGTCGCTGCGCTGGCCTGCCCCGAACGGGATCACGTACGCCTGCGGGTAGTCGAGCATCCAGTTGTGGAACTCGGGCTTGAACGGGTCCGGGCAGCACTCCGGCCGCGGCGCGTCGACGTCGCCGCGGATGTAGTTGACGAGCTCGTCGTGGAACATCGCGGCGCGGTGGGCGACGACGAACTCGAGCGTCGACTGCGTGACCGTGTTCTGGCTGATCCGCGCGCCGTTGCGGCCACCGCACGGGCGATGCCCGACGGGGTCGGGGTCGGCGTCGTCGCACATCTCGACGGTCGACGCGTCCAGGCCGATGTGCTGGTGGTACATCGGGCCGTAGAACGGGCCCCAGTCGTCCCACCCCTCGGCGACGTCGGGTCCCGGCGTCTCGCCGGCGTTGCACAGCCCGTCCGCCCGCGTCGGCATGTCGCCCTCGGGGCACCAGTCGTTGATCGGCCGCGTGATGTCCTGGCCGACCGCGTTCATCGCGGCCTCGTTGAAGTCGATCCGCGCCTGGTTCCACTTCAGCCAGTTGTCGTACTCGATGCTCGGGTTGTGCGGCTTGGTCGTGGCCTCGATCAGCGTCGGCGAGACATAGCCGTGCATGTCGAGCATCTCTGGCGCCAGCCACTTCTTCATCCAGCCGACCGACGCGAGCGTCTCCGACTGGGACTGCGTCAGGTAGTCGCGATTGAGGTCGAACCCGTTGCCGTTGGCGCGCGTGCCCGCGACCCGGCCGTCCGGGTTCTGGATCGGGTTGAAGACGAGGATCGTGTGGCTGAGCACCGAGTCGATCACCGGGTCGGTGCCGTACGGCGTCGTCGCGTACTTCGCGATCGTCTCCAGCGCGGAGTCGACGCCCTCGTACTCGTTGCCGTGGATGCCGCCCTGGATGAAGACCGGGACCTTGACGTGGCTGCCGAGCCGGCCGAGCCGCCTCTGCGCGGCGATCGGCTCGCGCAGCATCAGCGAGCGGACGCCGAGCCAGCCGCGGTAGTCGCGCCTCTCCTGCCGCGTGCGCAGGCGGTTGATGACGACGCCGAACATGTCCCGCCCGGTCGCCGACCTGCCGATCACCTGCAGCTTCATGCGGCCGTGGCTGCGCGACTGGATGTCCTCCAGCGTGCACCTGATCGCGTAGTACGGGATGTGCGCGAACGAGGGCGGCGCCGGGTTCAGCGCCGCGGCCGCGTCAGGCTCCGGCGTGCCGCACCACGGCGGCGCGAGCGGGTCGGCCGACGCGCTCGCCACCGGTCCGAACGCCATCGCCACGAGCACCACCACAAAGCGCCGGACCACCCTCATCGTGGGGATTCATACCGCTTCCATGCGCTCGATGGTGGCGTCGATGTCGGCGAACGTCGTGCGCGGGTTGATCGTGCACAAGCGCAGCGCGACGCGACCGTCGATCTCGGTCGTGCTCGGCACGGCGAAGGCGTCCGCGACCATCGCCTCGGCGATCTGTGTCTGCAAGGCATCGCCGCCGTCGCCGTCGCGACGGAAGCAGACGATCGCCAGCTGCGCAGGGCTGACGACCTCCCAGCCGGGCCGCGCGCGCAGCCGCGCCTCGGCGTGCTCGGCGAGCGCGAGGCCGCGGGCGACCGCGTCGCGGAACGCCGCCAGCCCGAACACGCGGATCGACAGCCACAGCTTCAACGCCCGGCCGCCGCGCGTGAGCTGGACCGTGCGGTCGCGGAAGTTGACCTCGCCGCCCATCGTGTCGCGCAGGTAGACGCCCGACAGCGCGAACGTACGCTCGAGGAGCTCGCCGTCGCGCACCAGCACGCAGCCGATCTCATAGGGCTGGAACAGCCACTTGTGGGGATCGAGCACCAGCGAGTCGGCGCGCTCGAGGCCGGCCAGCAGGGCGCGACCCTGCTCGGTCAGCATCGCCGCCGCGCCGTAGGCGCCGTCGACGTGCAGCCACAGCCCGCGCTCCGCGCAGAGGTCGGCGAGCTCGGGCAGCGGATCGACTGCGCCGGTGCTCGTCGTGCCGGCGGTGGCCGCCACGATCCCGGGCGCACGGGCATCGCGCAGCGCGTCCGCGGTCAGCTCGGGCAGGACGCGGACCTCCAGCGCCAGCAGACGGGCGGCACGGGCGACCGACGCGTGGCCGTCCGGCGAGACGTACACGACCCCCGGGCCCTGCGCCGTGCGCGCCGCGGCCAGGCCGACCAGGCTCGCGACCGACCCGCCGGTCACCAGCACGCCCTCGGTGCCGTCCGGCATCCCGCACAGCGAGCGCAGCCAGTCGAGCACGACGAGCTCGACCGTCGCCGGGCCGGACCCGCCCGTCCAGGAGCCCGTGAAGACGTTGTAGCCCGACGCCGCGAGGTCGCCGAGCACGCTCACGTAATTGCTGGGGCTGCCGATACGGGCGAAGAACCGCCGATGATCGGGGAGCTGCACGAACGGCAGGACCTGCTCGAACAGGGCGTCGAGGGCGGCGTCCGCGTCGCCGGGCGCCTCCGGCGGCGGTCCACCCAGGGCCGCACGCAGCTCGGCCGCGTCGCCGACACGGATCGGTGGCAGCTCCTCCAGCTCGCCCAGATGGGCGACGATCCGGTCCACGACCCGGTAGCCAAGCCTGCGCATCTCCTCCGGCGGCAGCGACAACGGGTCCTGCACGCCAGCGAAGGTACCCGCCCCTGGCGCGTCTACGCGCCATCAGGTGTACATTCAGCCGCGGGCAGGTGGCGGTGACCAAACCCGAAAACAGCGGGGCGAATCGGCTCAGTCTCCTTGCGCGCGCGGGCGAACTGCTCTCCTCGCCCGGCTCGGGCGAGCGGATGCTGGAGCGTCTCGCTGCGCTGCTCGTGACCGGGTTCGCGAGCGCGTGCGCGATCGACGTGCTCGACGAGGCCGGGCAGATCACCCGCGCCGCCAGCGCGCCGGACGGCCGCGCGGCGCTGCCGGCCGACGCGCCCCACGGCGCCGCGATCGTCATGCGGACCGGCGAGCCGGAGCTCGTCGGCTCGTACATGTGCGTGCCGCTGCTGGCGCGCGACCGGCCGTGGGGGGCGATCACGCTCAGCTGCGAGCGGCGCGCGTTCGACGTCGACGACCTCGCCACCGCCTCGGAGCTGGCGCGCCGCACCGCCGCCGCGATGGAGGCCGTGCGGCTCGTCCGCTCGCTCGAGCGCTCCGAGGAGCGCTACCGGATGCTGTTCGAGGCCAGCCCGCTGCCGATGTGGGTGTACGACGCCGAGACGCTGCAGTTCCTCGCCGTCAACGACGCGGCGATCCGCCACTACGGCTACACGCGGCAGGAGTTCCTCGGCATGACGATCAAGGACATCCGGCCGGTGGAGGACGTCGAGGCCGTACTCGCCAGCCTGCGCCGCAGCGGCGGGCCGGGCTCGCCGATGCCCGGCACCTGGCGCCACCGCAAGCGCGACGGCAGCGTCATCGACGTCGAGATCACGGCCGGCCGCATCACCTTCGAGGGTCGCCGCGCGGCGCTCGTCCTGGCACATGACGTGACCGACCGGCTGCGACTGGAGGAGCGCCTGTCCCAGGCCGAGAAGATGGAGGCGGTCGGCCGGCTGGCGGGCGGCGTCGCGCACGACTTCAACAACCTGCTCACCGTGATCTCCGGCTACACGGAGATCCTGCTCAACCGCCCGGAGACCACGGGTCGCGAGCAGCTCGGCGAGATCGCCCACGCGGCCGAGCAGGCGGCCGCGCTGACGCGGCAGCTGCTCGCGTTCAGCCGCCGCCAGGTGCTGCATCCGATCGTGCTCGACCTCAACGAGATCGTCGCCGGGATGGAGCCGATGCTCGGCCGGATCATCGGCGAGGACGTCAACGTCGGCGTGCGGCTCGCTCCCGGCCTGCCGGCGGTCGAGGCCGACCGCGCGCAGCTCGAGCGCGTGATCCTCAACCTCGCGGTCAACGCGCGCGACGCGATGCCGCAGGGCGGGCGGCTGACGATCGAGACCGCCTCCGTCGAGCTCGACGAGGACTACGTGGCCTCACGCGGGGAGGGCACGCCGGGCCCGAACGTGCTGCTCGCGGTCAGCGACACCGGCGTGGGCATGAGCGAGGACGTCCAGCGCCACCTCTTCGAGCCGTTCTTCACGACCAAGGGCCCGGGCGCCGGCACCGGCCTCGGGCTCGCGACCGTGTTCGGCATCGTCAAGCAGAGCGGCGGCAGCATCTACGTCTACAGCGAGGAAGGCCGCGGCACGACGTTCAAGATCTACCTGCCCGCGGCGACCGGCACCGTCGAGCCCGGCGCGGCGCCCGACCCGGCCGCCGAGCTCGGCAGCGAGACCGTGATGCTCGTCGAGGACGACGAGAGCGTCCGCAACCTCGTGCGGACGATGCTCGAGACGAAGGGCTACGAGGTGCTCGCCGCCGCCGGGGCGGACGAGGCCGAGCGCATGTGCGCGGCGCGCAGCGGCGGCGTCGACCTGTTGCTGACCGACGTCGTCATGCCCGAGGTGAACGGCCGCGCGCTCGCCGAGCGGCTCGCGGCGATGTCACCGTCGATGCGCATCCTGTTCATGTCGGGCTACTCGGACGAGGCCGTCTACCGGCACGGCGAGATCAGCCCGAACGCCGCGTTCATCGAGAAGCCGTTCACCGACCGCACGCTCGCGCGCAAGGTCCGCGAGGTGCTCGACGGTTGAGGCTCTAGGCGACGCCGCCGCGGACGGCGAGGCGGCGGCGCGGCTCGGCGGTGATGTCGATGCCGTGCCAGGCGGCGTAGGCGTACGGATGATTGAAGACGTCGAGCGCTCGCTCGCCGTCACGGACCTCGATCGTGAACTGGTCGCCGGTCTTGTCGTCCGCGACGGACACCAGCACCTGGTTGTCGCGCTCGCGCCACAGCAGCCAGACGTCGATCCGATCGCTCGTACGGTGGTCGAGTTCGCGGAGGATTTCGTCGTTCATGATGATGTGTACGGTCCCAGCGCAGCGCGGTTCGGACCATGGGGGGAATCCCGCGAAGCGCAGGTGGCTGGCCCGCAAGCTCAAGGTGGGGAGAGCCGTACCAGGAACTCGGCCTGGGCCGGATTGAGCCTCTCGCGCGCCTCCTCGATCGAGAACCAGCCTGCGCGGTCGACCTCGGGAAACGCCTGCACACGGCCGCTGCGCGGCGGCCACTCCATCTCGAACGTGTTGCTGGTGATGGTCTCCGCGTCGAGATCGCCCTCGGCGGCGAACGCCGTGATGCGCTTGCCACTCTTCAGCCGCACCGTGCCGAGCTCGACCAGCTCGGTGCCGGCTGGAAGCGGGCTGCCGAGCTCCTCCTCGAACTCGCGCAGCGCGCACGCACGGGCGTCGTCGCCCTCCTCGTACTCGCCCTTGGGGATCGACCAGGCGCCGGCGTCCTTCTTGGCCCAGAACGGGCCGCCCGGGTGGACGAGCAGGACCTCGCGGGCGGGCGGGTTCCGATACAGCAGGATGCCGGCGCTCAGCTTGCCCATCTAGCGGCGCCGCGCGGCGGGCTCCAAAGCCGGGTTCATCCAGCCGGTGTCGGACTGATTGACGTTCGTGCCGGGCGGGACGATCTCGTCGATCTTGTCCAGCACGTCGGCGGACAGCGTGACGTCGGCCGCGGTGAGCTGCGACTCGAGCTGCTCCATCGTGCGCGGGCCGATGATCGCCGCGGTGACGACCGGGTGGTTGATCACGAACGCGATCGCCATCTCGATCAGCGTCATGCCCGCCTCGTCGGCGAGCTGGGCGAGCTTCTCGGTCGCCTCCAGCTTGGCCTGGTTGCCGGGGATCGAGAGGTCGAAGCGCTGCGGCAGCCGCTCGGCGCGCGAGCTCTGCGGCGGCTCGACGCCCTTGCGCCACTTGCCCGACAGCCAGCCGCCGCCGAGCGGGCTCCAGGGGATCACGCCCATCCCGTAGCGCCCGCAGGTCGGCAGCACGTCGGCCTCGATCCCGCGGACCAGCATCGAGTACGGCGGCTGCTCGCACACGAACCGCTCGCGGCCGCGCTTCTCCGCCACCCACTGCGCCTCGACGATCTGCGAGGCCGGGAACGTCGAGCTGCCGATCGCTCGCACCTTGCCGGCGTGGATGAGGTCGCTGAGCGCGCCGAGCGTCTCGTCGATGTCGGTGTCCGCCTCGGGGCGGTGGATCTGGTAGAGGTCGATCCAGTCGGTCTTCAGCCGCCGCAGGCTGTTCTCGACCTCGCGCACGATCCAGCGGCGCGAGTTGCCGAACTCGTTCGGGTCGTCGCCCATCGTGCCGTGGATCTTGGTCGCGAGCACGACGTTGTCGCGCTTGCCGCCGGCCAGCGCCTTGGCGACGATCTCCTCCGACTCGCCGCGCGAGTAGACGTCGGCGGTGTCGATGAAGTTGATGCCCGCGTCGAGAGCGCGGTGGATGATCCGCACCGACTCGTCGTGGTCGGGGTTCCCCCACTCCCCGAACATCATCGCCCCGAGGCAGAGCGGAGTGACTTTCATGCCGGTGCGGCCGAGTGTGCGGTGGTTCATCGTGCAGGCTCCGGTACGGGCCGCCCAGCCGGGCGGCGGGTGAGCAGGAAGGTGGGGGCGAACGCGGCGATGCCGCCGATCGCGCTCAGCGTGAACGCGATCGTGAACCCGCGCTCGAGCGGGATGTCGGTGCCGGCGAGCGTGTTCGCGGTGATGATCGCGGCGGCGACCTGCGAGCCGAGCGACGCGCCGATCGTGCGCATGATCGTGTTCATGCCGCTGGCCACGCCGGTCTCACCCGGCGCCGAGTAGTCGATCACCAGCGTGCCGAGCGTGGCGAAGCAGAACGCCAGGCCGACGCCCATGAAGACCATCCAGGCGTAGATCGTCCACGGGTCGTCGTGGAACGTGGCGAGCAGCACCATCGACAGCACGAGCGAGGCCAGGCCGATCCGCAGCGGGATGATCCGGCCGACGCGCTGCCCGAGCACGCCGGCGACCGGTCCGGCGATGATCATCGCGATCGACGACGGCAGGAAGAACAGGCCGACCTCGACCGGGCTGGCGCCGAACCCGTAGTCGAGATCGCCGGCGATCTCCTCCGGCAGGCCGGCCGGGATCTGCACGAAGTTCGGCAGCAGGATGAAGGTCGAGAACATCGAGAAGCCCATGATCAGCGTCGTCAGGTTCGTCGCCGCCATCTCGCGGCGGGCGAACGTCGCCAGATCGACGAGCGGCTCGGGCACGCGCTGCTCGATCCGCACCCAGACGAAGAACATCGCCGCCGAGAGCGCGAGCAGGCCGAGCACGCCGGCCGAGGTCCAGCCCCAGTGGCTCCCCTCGCTGATCGCGATCAGCAGGGAGCCGAGCGCGACCGACAGCGCGGCGCCGCCGAGGTAGTCGGGCTTCGTCGGCGTCTTGACCGGCGACTCGGGGACGAAGAGCGCGAGCAGCGCGGTGGCGGCGAGCACCGGCACGGCGCCGATCAGGAACAGCCAGTGCCAGCTCAGGTGCTCGATGATCACGCCGCTCAGCACCAGCCCGATGCCGCCGCCGGCCCCGAACACCGAGCTGACGGTGCCGATGCCGACGCCGACCTTCTCGGGCGGGAACTCGTCGCGGATGATCCCGAACGACAGGGGGAAGACCGCCGCGCCGGCGCCCTGGATGACGCGGAACACGACCAGCGAGGCGAGGCTCCAGGCCGCCGCGGCGGCGAGCGAGGCGAGCCCGAAGATCCCCAGCGAGATCACGAGCATCTTCTTCTTGCCGTGGCTGTCGCCGAGCTTGCCGAGGATCGGCGTCAGCACCGACGAGCTGAGCAGGAAGCCGGTGGCGATCCAGGTGACCCAGCTCGCCGACGTGTGGAACTCGCGCTGGAAGAACGGCAGTGCCGGCACGACGAGCGTCTGCATGATCGCGAACGACACGCCGGCGATCGTGAGCAGCCCCAGCGTGATCCCGTAGTGCTGCCGCCCCTCCTCCATCGGCCGGACTCTAGAGATCGACCACCTCGAGCCCGGGGCGGCGGGCGCGCAGCAACTCGGTGAGCACGCGGCGGTGGCAGACGGCCGGATCGGCCTCGAGGCACATCAGCGCCGTGCGCGGCCCGTGGTCGAGCTCGTCGGCGAGATCGTCGAGCTCGTGAGCGGCGTGCTGCTCGACGTGCGCGCGGAACAGCGGCGCGCCCTCGGCCGGCTTGCCGGACTTGTAGTGGAAGCGGATGTCGGGCGGCGTGCCGAGCGCCTTGCGGCTCTCGTAGGCGATCCCATGGTCTGAGAGCAGCTCGCCGAGCCGCGTCTTCGACATTCCCGGCCGGCGCGACTGGGGCCGGTAGCGCACGTCGATCAGCCGCTCGACGCCCGCAGCCTGCAGCTCGGCGACGAGCTCAGCCGGCAGCAGACGTTCGTACCCGATCGTCCAGATGGTCGGCAAGTCCGAACGCCTCCGCGATCAGCTCGTAGGAGCGCCGGCGGGCGCCGTGGTCGTGCGTGATCGTGACGATGATCGCCTCGTCGGCGCCGTACTCGGACACGACCTCCTCGATCCCGGTGCGCACGGTCTCGGGCGAGCCGACGATGCGGCGGCGGCCGGACGGCGCCGGGTGCTGCTCCAGGTAGCGCAGCGCCTTCTCCGGCGGCGGGACCGGGATCGGGCGGTTCTGGCGCAGCATCGCCATCGACATCGCGATCGACGAGGCCAGGCGCTCGGCCTCCTCGTCGGTCTCGGCGCAGATCGCCCACACGCCGACCGCGGTGCGCGGGTGCTCCGCGCGCTGGCGGTAGTCGGCGGCGATGTGCGCGCCGTTCGGGTTGATGAAGTCGGCGAACGCGTACGGGAGATCCAGCTGGCCGGCCCAGATCGCGCTCTGGGCGGACGAGCCGAGCAGCCACACCTCCGGCTTGGAGTCGCCCCCGGGAAGCGAGTGGCCGAGCCGCGCGAACGGGTGGTCAGCGGGCAGGCTGCGGTCGAAGTGGGCGAGCAGCTCGGCGAGCTGCTGCGGGAAGTCGTCGGGCGAGACCTGGCGGCGATCGCGCTGCAGCGCGTAGGTGGTCAGCGGATCGGTGCCGGAAGCGCGGCCGATCCCGAGATCGATCCGGCCCGGATACAGGCCGGCGAGCAGGCTGAAGCTCTCGGCGACCTTGTACGGCGAGTAGTGCGGCAGCATCACGCCGCCGCTGCCGACGCGGATCCGCTCGGTGGCGGCCGCGACCGGGCCGATCAGCACCTCCGGGCTGGGCCCGGCGAGCGACAGCCCGTGATGCTCGGCGAGCCAGTAGCGGTGGTAGCCGAGCCGGTCGGTGAGCCGCGCGAGGTCGATCGTGTTGCGCAGCGCTTCGGGACCGGTCGAGCCCTCCGGCACCGGCGACTGGTCGAGCACGCTCAGGCGCATGCCTTCTCCAGCGCCTGCACGAGCACGTCGGCGGGCTGCGCTCCCGACACGCCGTAGCGGCGGCCCAGCACGAAGAACGGCACGCCCTGGATGCCGATCCGCTGGGCGAGCATCTCGTCCTCGCGCACGGCGTCGGCATACTCGTCCGACTCCAGCGCGGCGCGAGCGTCCAGCCCCAGCTCGGCGCCGAGCTCGACCAGGGCCTCGCGGTCGCCGATCGCCACGCCCTCGTTGAAGTAGGCGCGCATCACGCGCTCCTGCGCCTCGCCCTGCTTGCCGTGCGCGGCGGCCAGGTGGATCAGCCGGTGCGCGTCGAAGCTGTTGCCGCCGCGCGCGCGCTCGAAGTGGTACTCGAGCCCCTCCTGCGCCGCCAGCTCGGTCATCTGCGCGTGGCTGGCCTCCGCCTGCTCGACGCTCATGCCGTACTTGGCGGCGAGATGCTCGGTGGCGGTGTGCTCGCGGACCGCGGGCGCGCCCGGGTCGAGCTCGAAGCTGCGCCAGACGACCTCGACCTCGCCGCCGAACTGCTCGGCAGCGGCTTCGAACCGGCGCTTGCCGATGTAACACCACGGACAGACCACGTCCGACCAGATCTCGACGGTGAGCGGCGCCACCGCTCCCATGCTAGGCAACCGCGATGTTCGGCTCAGGCGGCCGCGGCTCTCGCGGCGGCGACCGCGAGCTGGTCGGCGCGGTCGTTGAGCGCCTTGTGCGCGTGCTTCTCGCCGGTCTCGTGCCCGCGCACCCAGTGCCAGCGCACGTGGGCGTGGCGGCCGATCTCGGCCTCCAGGGCGCGCACGAGGTCCTGGTTCTTGACCGGGTCGCCGCCGGCGGTCTTCCAGCCGCGGCGCTTCCAGCCCTTGATCCACTTGGTCATCGAGTCGAGCATCAGCCGCGAGTCGGTGACGATGCAGGCGTGGCTGTTCGGCGGCAGCGAGCGCAGGCCTTCGAGCGCGGCCATGTACTCCATCCGGTTGTTGGTCGTGTGCTCCTCGCCGCCGGACAGCTCGACCGTGTCCTCCCCGGACACGACGATCGCCGCCCAGCCGCCGGGGCCGGGGTTGCCGCTGCAGGCGCCGTCGGTCCAGACGAGGACCTCGCCGTTACGGGCTTCGACTGGCTTCTCCATCGCGCGGCGATGGTAGAGACAGGTCAAGACGCCAGTCGTTGCAGAGCATCCAGTTTCCGGACGCCGGCGGGTACTCGAACCGGCACACCTCGAGCAGCTCGAAGCCGAGCTTGCGGCAGATCCCGTTCGACGGCGGGTTCTCCGTCGACGGAAACGCGTGCACGTAGCGGTGAGTGTGGGCGGCGCGGACCTCGTCCAGCAGCAGCGCGGTCGCGGCGCTCGCCAGGCCGCGGCCCTGGAACGCGGGCACGACCATCCAGCCGACCTCATGCACGGTCTCGTCGCGCCATTCGCGGTCCCAGAAGCCGACCGAGCCGGCGGCCGCGCCGGTCTCGACGTCGATGATCTTGAACATGCCCGGGGTGGCCTCGTAGCGGGCCTGGCGGTCGGCGATCTTCTCGGGCGACTCGGGCCCGCCGAGGTGCTCGGTCATCGCCGGGTCGCCCATCAGCTGCTGGAGCAGCTCGAGGTTCCCCGGCCCCCACGGCTCGATGCGCGCCTTCACCCAGCGATTATCGCGCGAACGGCTCCAGGCCTTCGCGTCGCCCGCGCGATCGCCCACGCGTGATTCCAGCGCAACGCGGGCCGCAGGATCGGCGTGAGCACGCGCAGCAGCGGCTTGTCCGCGAACACCTGCCAGTCGAAGCGCACGTGCGTGCCGCCGCCGGCGTGCTCGGTCAGCGTCCACTTGCCGTGGCCGCGCAGGTCGCCGTCGACGTCGGCCTCGATGATGTGCGGGGCCTCGAGCCGGGTGATCGTGGAGGTCGTGTGCAGGTGGTAGGGCAGGCGGCCCTTGAAGTGCTGGCGCGACACCTTGCCGACCTCGGCTTCGCCGTCGGACTCGACGTCGATGTAGACCGGCTTCCACCACACCGGGTAGGTGCGGGCGTCGGAGATCGCGGCGAAGACGCGCTCGCGCGGCGCGGCGACGTCCCACTCGTCGACGAACAGGTACTCGCGGGAGGCGACCGCGAGCACGGCGCGCGAGAGGGCGCGCTGCACGCCGACCGACGGGCGCGTCGCCGAGCCCTCGGCGCCGAAGTCGCGGAAGATCCCGGCGGCGTCGACCGGCCCGGGCCAGCCGAAGCGGTTGACCTTGATCGCGGCGAGCCGCTCGAGGAACTCCTGCGTGCGGCCGGCGGGCCGGAGCGTGACCCGGACGCGGCCCTCCCCCTCGCCGCCCGCGAGCTGGGCGTGCGGCGCGCCGGGCGGCGTGGTCATCTCGTCGCCGGGGCCGAGCAGGTGCTCCTTGCCTCCGAGCTTCAGGCGCATGGCGCCCTCGATCACCTCGTAGTGCTCCGTCTGGTTCGCGTGCACGTGCTCGACCGCCAGGAATCCGCGCGCGCGGCCGACGACGTCGAACTCGATGTACTGACCGTCGGTGTCGGCGGCAGTCCGGCGCAACTCGACGTGTACGCCGAGTCCGGGCATCTGGAGAACGGCTGCGGTGGTGATCATGTCGCCCATCTGCGTAGGAGCGGCCATCTCGGATCACCCGGGGCGCGTCAACGGCTTCACGGTGCGGCCGGAGGCCGAGTCCTCGATCAGCGCCGCCAGCCGGCGCTCGCGCGTCTCGGGCCGTTTCGCGCTCGTCACCCAGTGCAGCGCGGCGCGCCGGTAGGACGGCGCCTGGGCCTGGAACCACTCCCAGGCGGCGGTCTGCGCCCGAAAGCGCTGCTCGTGCTCGGGATCGAGCTTCGCCGCCCGCCGCTGCTCGTGTGAGTAGATCGCCGAGCGGTCGTCGGTACGCGCCGCGAACGCCGCCAGGCCGGCGGGCATCATGCGGCCGAGCTCGATCAGCTCGCCCGCGCGCTTGATGTTGACCGCGCTCCAGATGCTGCGCTTGCGGCGCGGCGTGAAGCGGATCGAGTAGCTCTCCGCGTCGATCCCGCGGCGGACACCGTCGATCCAGCCGAAGCACAGCGCCTCGTCGACCGCTTCAGGCCAGGTGATGCTCGGGCGGCCGGAGCTCTTCTTGTAGAAGCCGACCAGCAGCTCGTCCTCGTCGGCGTGGTGGCGGTCCAGCCAGGCGCGGAAAGCGGCTGGTGTGGCGAAGAATCTCGGCGCCATCGCGGCCTCGAAGATTACGAGCGCGCAACTATCATCAGACAGATGCGCGACCACGGGCTCGTCGAGTCCGCAGCAGACCTCGGACTGAACGGTCACGCCTGCTGGACCTACGAGGACGACGAGGAGCTGATCCGCGGAGCGTCCGAGTTCCTCGTTGCCGGTGAGCGGCTCGGCCAGCGGCTGATCTACGTCGGCCCCTGGCTGCCTGAGCCGCTGCACGGCCACGCCGTCGACGTCGTCGCGCTCGACGACGTGTACGGATCGGATCCCGAGAGCCTGCTCGCGCATTTCAGCGCCGCGACCGACGCGGCGCTCGCCGACGGCTACACGGGGCTGCGCGTCGTCGGCGAGGTGAGCACGATCATGCGCGACCCGCGCGCCTGGGAGGGCCAGCTCGCCTGGGAGGCGCTGGCCGACCGCTATATGGCGCAGCGGCCGCTGGCCGCCCTGTGCTGCTACGACCGGCGCATCGTCCCGGCCGAGTTCATCCGTGATCTGTGCGCGATGCATCCCGCCGTGCGCGCCGGCGACGGCCACGCCGTGCCATTCCGCGTCTATCACGACGAGGACGCCGTGGTGGTCGACGGCGAGCTGGACTTCTTCTCGGCCGAGCTCGCCCGGCGGACGCTCGCCACGGCGGCGCGCGAGGGCGACGTGCTCGACCTCGACCGGCTCCGCTTCGTCGACCACAACGGCGCGGTCGCACTTCTCGATAGTCCGGCGTCGCTTCGTGGTATCCCGAACATGATGCGGCGCGTGCTGGATCTGCGGGGCCTCGAGGCATGAGCGCGTTCCATCACGAGGCGGTCTTCTACGCGGATCGCGAGCAGTACCTCGCGGCCACGCTGCCCGAGATCCACAAGGCGCTCGCGGCCGACGGCGCGGTGCTCGTCGCGGTCGCCGACGACCAGCGCGCTTGGCTGCAGGAGGCGCTCGGCGCCGACGCGGACGCCGTCACGTTCGCCGACATGCACGAGCTGGGCCGTAACCCGGCCTGCATCATCCCCGCGTGGCGGGACTTCCTGCGCGAAGCCGGGCCGGGTCCGATCGTCGGGATCGGCGAGCCGGTGTGGCCCGGGCGCAGCGAAGCCGAGCTGGTCGAGTGCAGCCGTCATGAGTCGCTGCTCAACCTGGCGTTCGACGGCGGCCGGCCGTGGCGTCTGCTGTGCCCGTACGACACGGCGCAGCTCGCACCGGAGGTGCTGGAGGACGCGCGCCGCAATCACCCGCACGTCGACAGCGAGCGCAGCACGAGCTACGCGGGCCCGGGCGCGGCGCTGGCCCGCGACGCCGCGCTCCCGGCCCCGGCCGCGTCGCCGGCCGAGCTGCTGTTCGGTCGCGACGATCTCTCGCTCGTGCGCGACTTCGTCGAGCGGCATGCCCGCCTCGCCGGCTTCGACGGCGAGCGGCTCGAGGATCTCGTGCTCGCCGCCAATGAGCTGGCCGACCAACTCGATGCGCCACGCGGGCGGCAGCGGCATGCTGCGCACGTGGTTCGACGACGGCACGTTCTTCTGCGAGGTGCGCGACCGTGGCCACATCGACGACCCGCTCGCCGGCCGCGAGCGCCCGGCCGATCTGCGCGGCGGCGGTCACGGCCTGTGGATCGTCAATCACCTCTGTGATCTCGTCCAGATGCGTTCGAGCGCGTCAGGAAGCGTCGTCCGGCTGTCGATGACGCTGACGTAGCTGTAAATCGCAGCTACATTGGGCCGAAGGCCCCCGAGGATGGACCCGATGGACGAGGAGGGAGGGATTCATGGGCGCGACGGCGACGACGCGCTCGACGAGCTGCTGCTCGCTCCCGCCGGCGTCCTCGAAGGCCTGCCCGACGCGGTCGTGGCTGCCTCTGCCGAGGGCACGATCGTCTATGTGAACCACCTGGCCGAGGAGCTGTTCGGCTACCCGCGCCACGAGCTGGTCGGCCGCCCGGTCCACGTGCTGTGGCCGGAACGGGTGCGCGAGCGCTACACGGGCAACATGCAGCTCTACTTCGCCCTCGAGCACCCGCTCCGTTTCTCGACCGAGGTGTGGGGGCTGCGCCGCGACGGCTCGGAGTTCATGGGCGAGATGAGCTGGGGCATCGTCGAGACGGCCGCCGGCAAGCTGCTGCTCGCGATCGGGCGCGACGTGTCCGAGCGGCGCGCCGCGGAGATGCGCCTGCGCGCGGTCGCCGCGATGGGCGAGCGCGCGCTGGCCGGCGCCGACCCGGCCGACCTGGCGACCGAGGCGGTCGAGCTGCTGCGGCTGACGCTCCCGATCGAGCGCGCCGCGTTCGTGCTCGCCGACGGCGACGTCCTGGCCGAGGACGGGACCGGCGACCGCATCGACGAGCGGCTGGCGATCGGCAACGGCGACGAGCTCGTGATCGCCCGCGAGGCGGAGCTGGGCGAGGAGGAGCTGAGCTTCGCGCGCGCGGTGGCGAACACGCTCGGGACCGCGCTGGCGCGGCTGCGCACCGAGCAGCAGATGCGCCACGAGGCGGTGCACGACCCGCTCACCGGGCTCGCGAACCGCACGCTGCTGCGCGACCGGCTCGAGCATGCGCTCGCCCGCTCGCAGCGCGAGGAGGACAAGGCGACCGGCGTGCTGTTCGTCGACCTCGACAACTTCAAGCAGGTCAACGACGCGTTCGGGCACGCGGCGGGCGACGCCGTGCTGGTCGAGCTCGGCCGCCGCCTGAAGACCGCGGTACGGCCCGCCGACACCGTCGCACGGCTCGGCGGCGACGAGTTCGTGGTGGTGTGCGAGGAGGTCGACGCCGACGCGGTGCTCCACCTCGGCGACCGCCTGCTGGCGGCGATCCGCGAGCCCGTCAAGGTCGCGGACGTCGTGCACAGGCTGACGGCCAGCATCGGCATCGCGCTCGGGCGAACCGACCCCGACGCGCTGCTCGGCGACGCCGACGCGGCCGTCTACCAGGCCAAGGCCGCCGGGCGCGACCGCGCCGAGCTGTTCACCCGCCGCGCGCCGTAGTCACCGGCTCAGGCCGTCGCGTGGCCGCGCGCGTCGCATGGGATCGGCGTCGTGTCGCCGACGATGCGCCGCTCCTGGTCGAGCAACCGCAGCGTCTGTTGCATGGCGACCGGTCTGAGACTTCCGGTACCGGGCCGGTAGGGGTTGTCGAGAAAGCGGATCAGCAGGATCGTCGCGGCCATGACCGCGACGACGGTCCCGATCAGCACCGCCTGGACGACCGCCCGCTCCCCGCTGTCGGCGAAGAAGAGCATGAACCCGACGATCAAGACGGCGGTCACGTAGAGCACGAGCCAGAGCGGCGTGGGGATGACGTTGGACGCACCGTGGATCCGCGCGCCGCGGGCGGCCTCGCGGTCGAGCCGCTGGTCGAGCCATTTCGAGTAGGCCGCCTGCTCGGAAGCGGTATGTGGCTCGACGGCCCGCAGGCTGCGAAACAGCGCGACGCCCCACGAGTTCATCGCGCCGGTCTGAGTGCCGTCCTGCATCCGCGGCCACTCCTGGTGAACGACCGAGCGGCCGTAGCAGATGAGCTCCCGGGCCAGCCGGCGTCCTTGTGCGGGTGGCAGCAGGTGCGCCACCTCGTACTGCTGGGCGACGGTCTGCGCCTCGGTCGCCGCGCCGGTGCGGGCGTCGTCGTAGCTCGTAAACGCGAGCACGACGACGAGCCCGAGTAGGACGGCGAAGCCGGTCGCGAGCACGCCGAAGACGCCGGCCGCGCGATCGCCGTCGTTGAAATAGCTGCCCTCGGGGGCGTGCCGGCGCACGAGCAGAATGGCGCTGATCGCAAGAGCGGCCGCCACGATGATGATGACGAGCGCCACGAAGACGTTCATCAGAGGGTTCCCCGTCGGCTCGCCATGTCGGGAGGGTGGTGGAAGACCGCTCTGACGTCCTCACACACATCGGGTGATCGAGCGGACTCACCCGCTTGGGGTGACGCCGGACGCCACCCCGGTCGGGGAGACTCGGCGCGTGGGTCACGTCCACGCGCACGCGCCGCACGAGCTGACCGAAACTCCACCGCACGCACCGCCCGGCCGCATCGAGCGCCGGCTCGAGCTCGGCGCGGTCCTGTTGCTCGCGCTCACGACGCTGGCCACCGCGTGGTGCGGCTATCAGGCTGCGCGCTGGTCCGGCGAGCAATCACAGCTCTACGCGCGCGCCTCGGCCACGCGCATCAAGTCCCAGCAGGCGGCCACGCGCGCCGGGCAGCTCCGGATCGACGACCTCCTGTACTTCAACGGCTGGCTCAACGCCCGTCAGGCCGGCAACGCGCGGCTGGCGGCGATCTACCGCGCGCGGTTTCGCCCGGAGTTCGTGCCGGCATTTCGCGCGTGGCTCGCGCAGCGGCCCTTCACCAACCCAGGGGCGACTCCGGGACCGCTCTACGTGCCGGAGTACCGATCCGCCGACCTGGCGCGCAGCGTGACGCTCGACGCCGCCGCCGACAAGCTCTATGAGAAGGGGACCGCGGGCAAGAGCAACGACGACAAGTACATCCTGTCGACGGTGTTCTTCGCCGCTGTGCTGTTCTTCGCGGGCATCTCGCTGCGGCTGGACTGGCGGCCGCTCCGGATGGCGGTGCTCGGCATGGGGCTCACCCTCCTGATCGGCGGTGTCGCCTTCGTGCTCACGCTGCCCGTCGCATGACCGCTCGCGCGCGACACGGACGCGGGACTAGTGTCGCGAGTCGTAAGTTCGGGCGCAGATAGCGGGATGCGTCGTCGCGGCTGGCGTTCGCCGATGACCTGGCTCGTACCGGGCGTACCTGCGAGGTCATCGGCGGGCGCCAGGCGCGGCGAGGCGCCCGGTAGCTGCCCGCGAACTTCCGACTCGGGACACTAGTCGTCGATGAGCGTGCCCGCGCTGATGTTCGCGGTGGCGGCGGTCATCGAGCGCGCGCGATCCGAGGCCACGAACGCCGCGACGTCGCCCACGTCCTCGAGCGTCGCCGCGCGGCCGAGCATCGTCGCCTCGTCGATCTCGCGGGTGATCTGCTCGACGCCGGGGAAGCCGCCGGGGATCGACTCCGGGATGCCGCCCGTACGCAGCGTCACGACGCGGATGCCGTCGCGGCCGAGCTCGGACGCGAACTGACGCCGCATCGCCTCGATCGCCGTGAAGCCGGTCTGCAGCGCACCGAGGTGGTGGTCGCGGAACGGCGGGCCGGAGCCGCCGAAGGCGAGGATCACGCCGCCGCCCTGACGCTTCATGTGGCGTGCGGCGGCCCGCCAGGTCAGGAACGTCGTGCGCACACCGATCAGCACCGGCTGCGTGTAGTCGTCGACGGACATGTCGGCCACCGGCGTCCCCTGGACGACGCGGTGCGAGATCAGGTTGAACGAGATGTCGATGCGGCCGGCCTCCGCCGCCACCGCGTCGGCGTGCGCGTCGACCGCCTGCTCGTCGAGCGCGTCGACGATCGCGGTCTCGGCCCGGCCGCCCGCCGCGCGGATCTGCTCCGCGACCGCGTCGAGCGGAGCCGCCGTACGGCCGGCCAGGTACACCCGCGCGCCCTCGTGCGCGAACGCGCGCGCGACGGCGCCGCCGATCGCCCCACCGCCGCCGTAGATGACGGCGTTCTTGCCTTCCAGCAGCATGTTGGTCACCCCCATTACGAATAAGGACGGCGGTCGCGCGCAAAACTCATCGGATGCCCAAGATCACGCTGCCACAGGGAACGATCTTCTACCGCGACGAAGGCGAGGGACCCGCGGTCGTGTTCATCCACGGCCTCCTCGTCAACGGCCGGCTGTGGGAGCCGGTCGTCGAGCGGCTGGCGGGACCGGTGCGCTGCATCGTGCCGGACCTGCCGCTCGGCTCGCACAGCCTGCCGATGCGGCCTGACGCCGACCTGACCCCGCACGGGCAGGCGCAGCTGATCGCCGACCTGATCGCCGCGCTCGACCTGCACGACGTGACGCTGGTCGGCAACGACACCGGCGGAGCGTTGTGCCAGTTCGTCGCGGTCCGCCACCCGGAGCGGATCGGCCGGGTCGTGCTGACGAACTGCGACGCATTCGAGCGCTTCCCGCCGAAGGCGTTCCGGGGCCTCGTGATCGCCGCCCGCGCGCACCTGCTGACCGCCGGGTTCCAGCCGGTCCGCGTCCGCGCCGCCCGTCGGCTGCCGCTCGCCTACGGCTGGCTGAGCAAGCGGCCACTGCCCGGCGACGTGCTCGAGAGCTGGGTGCGGCCGTTCCTGACCGACCGCGGCGTACGCCGCGACGCCCGCCGCGCGCTGGCGGCGATCGACCCGGCGCTGCTGCTCGACAACGCCCTGCACCTGGGCACGTTCGATCGCCCGGTGCTGATCGCGTGGGCGCCCGAGGACCGGTTCTTCCCGATCGCCGACGCCCGCCGCCTCGAGGCCGTGTTCCCGGACGCGCGCGTCGTCGAGATCCCCGACGCGCGCACGTTCATCAGCTGGGACCAGCCCGACCGGCTCGCGGAGCTGATCGCCGAAGCAGTGCGCCCGCCGGCTGCGGGGCAGCGAGCCGACGGGCGCTTTGCGGGATCGGGCGGCCGGGTCCCGACCCCTGAGGTGGATTACGGAAGGAAGTAGAAGGGGTTCGGAAGCTTGAACGCGACTCCCGAGTGGCCTCCGGCCAGATCGCTGTACTGATCGCCGACGTTGGCGACGATCCGGTACCCCTGATCCTCGATGCCCTTCCGCGCGCCGGACTTGTAGGCCACCGTGCTGTCGGTCGACGCGTCCGGCTTCAGGATGAGCTGCTTGTAGCCCGTGAAGCCCTCACGCGTGAGGTTCGACGTCGTGTGCGCGCGGCTGTTCTCGCGCCGCCCGGTGATCAGGAAGACCGTGATGCCCTTGCTCTTCGCGAGGTTGAAGAGCGCGAGTGACGGGTCGATCGCCTCGCCGATCTCGTTCGTCGCCTCGGCCTGCGACTGCGGCCCGAACGTGAAGTTGTCGGCGTCGATCGCCGTGTAGTTCGACAGCAGGGTCTCGTCGACGTCGAAGACGATCGCCGCCTTCTTGCCGTGATGCCTGCCGTGATGCTTGCCGTGGTGCTTGATCGCGAACATCGCGCGCCGGGCGCTGTGGCCGAACTGCTTGGCCTTGAAGTGGAACTTGTTCTTCAGCTTGCCCGCGCGGCGCAGCCACTGCGCGGCCACGGCGTCGACCTTGGCGAGCTGGGCGTTGTACACGCCGGTGCTGTGGTACGCCCGCAGGGTGTTCTCCCAGTCCCCGGCGTTGTACGCGGACGAGGAGCCGAGATACGGCAGCCCGCCGCCGCCGTCCCACAGCTCGACCATCGGCGTGCGGTCGAGCTTGGTGAGGATCGGGTCCGACGCCGGCGCAAGCTGGGCGGACGCGGAAGCTGGCGCGACCACCGCGGCGGCGGTCACGAGAAGGATGATGAAACGTCGCATGGCGCGCCACCCTAGCGCCCAGGAAGTCAGACAGACGGGATTTCGGCGTGAACTGTCGTCCCGCTGCCAATTGGGCTGTCGAGGCGCAGTCTCCCGCCGAGCGCCTCGACGCGATCGGCGAGCCCGCGCAGGCCCGATCCGCCGGTCGTGGCGGCGCCGCCGACCCCGTCGTCGGCCACCTCGATGAGCGCGAAGCCGTTCGCGCGCGCCACCCGCACCGACACCTCGGACGCGCGCGCATGCTTGGCGGCGTTGGTGAGCGCCTCGGCCACGACGTAGTAGGCCGCGGCCTCGACCGGCTCGGGCAACGGCTCCTCGAGCTCCACCGCCACGCGTACCGGCACCGGCGTGCGCGCCACCAGCGCGTCGATCGCCGGCTCCAGGCCGCGGTCGCTGAGCACGGCCGGGTGGATGCCGCGCGCCAGCTCGCGCAGCTCCTCGAGCGCCTGAGCGAGCTCGTCCCCGGCGCGCTCGAACGCGGAACGCGACGTCTCGTCGTCGGGATCGCAGGCGCGCGCGGCGAGCCGCAGGTTGAGGGCGAGCGAGACGAGCCGCTGCTGCGCGCCGTCGTGCAGGTTGCGCTCCAGCCGGCGGCGCTCGGCATCGCCCGCCTCGACGATCCGGGCGCGTGAGGCCGCCAGCTCGGTGCGGGCCTCGGCGTTGGCGAGCGCCTGGGCGGCGAGCTCGGCGAAGTCGCTCACACGCTGCTCGGCACCGACCGGGAACGGCTCCGGCTTGATGCTGGAGACGATCATCGCGCCCCACATCCGGCCGCTGAGCTTGACCGGTGCGGCGACGGCCGAGCGGAAGCCGAGGCTGCGCAGCATCGCGGCCAGCGCGCCCGCCATGTCGTCGTAGCTGTCCACGCGCGCGGGCGCGCCCGTCCGCCACACCCGCGCCGCGACGGTGTCGCCGTCGAGCTTGACGTGGTCGCCGACCGGGACGCTCCTCACCCCCTGCGCGCTCCACCCGCCGACGACCGCCGCCGCGCCCTCGCCGTCGTAGCGCACCATGTTCGCGGTCTGCGCGCCGAGCAGCCGGCCGGCCTCCTCGGTCACCAGCCCGAACAGCTCCGCGGGGTCCATCTCGGCGGCGACGGCGGTCGCCACCCGCCGCAGCGCGGCCTGCTCGGCGGCGAGCCGGCGCAGCGCCTCCTCGGCCTTGCGGCGCTCGGTGACGTCGCGCATGTAGCCGCAGAACAGCGGCCGGCCCGGGAGGTCGGGCCGGGTCACCGCCAGCTCGACCGGGAACTCGGAGCCGTCCTTGCGCATCCCCCGCAGCTCGACCGGATGGTTGATCATCCGCGACTGGCCGGTGTCGATGTAGCGGATCAGCGCCCTGCGGTGCGCCTCGCGCAGGTCGGGCGGGATCATCAGCGCGGCCAGCTCCCGGCCGATCAGCTCGGCGGCGGAGTAGCCGAACGTCTTCACGGTCGCCTCGTTGACCTCGACGATGTTGCCGCGGTGATCCATCGTCACGACGCAGTCGAACGCGGCGTTGAGGATCGCGCTCTTGCGGGCGTCGGCGTCGCGGACCGCCTCCTGCGCGCGGCAGCGTTCGACGAACTGGCCGATCCGCATGCCGAGGCTGGCCATCGTCGCCAGCAGCGCCTCGTCGGGAGCGCGCCGCGCGGCGGTGAAGAACTCGATCACGCCGAGGAGGCCGGTGGCGCCGCGCACCGGGAAGCCGAACGCGGTCAGCAGCCCGGCCCGGGCCGCCGCCTGCGCGCGCGGCAGCTCCGCGTCGGGCGGCACGTCGGTGAGCCAGGCGGGCGCTCCCGCCGCCCACACGCGCCCGGGCAGCCCCTCGCCGGCCGCGAGCGTCAGGGCCTCGCTCTCGGCCGCGAACTGCGCCCCCGGCGGCCAGGTCGCGACGCACTGCAGCGTGTGGTCCTCGACCGGCATCCAGACCGCGCCGAAGTCCCACGCCAGCGCCTCCCCCATGGAGGCGAGCAGCTCGGGGTACGCCTCGGCCTCGCCGGGCGCCGCCGCCAGCACGCGGGCGACCGCGTGTTCCGTATGCAGCAGCTCTGTGACATCCGAGGGCACCGGACGCAAGCCTTCCACATGGACGGTGCGTACTCCCTCGCGCGCGCGGGTAACCGGCCGACCAAGCGGCCACAGAGGGAGGCACCGTGGGAGTTGGGTTACTCGATCGCGACCGAACCGTCGCGCCGATGGGGTACGCACGCTGGCTGATCCCGCCGGCGGCGCTTGCCGTGCACCTGTCGATCGGGCAGGTCTATGCGTTCAGCGTCTTCAAGAAGCCGCTCGTCGCACACTTCGACACGACGCTGACGCCGATCGGCTGGATCTTCAGCATCGCGATCCTCATGCTGGGCCTGTCGGCCGCGTTCGGGGGGACGTGGGTGGAGCGCAACGGGCCGCGCAAGGCGATGTTCGTCGCCGCGTGCTGCTGGGGCGCGGGCTTCATGGTCGCCGCGCTCGGCGTCGCCACCGACCAGCTGTGGGTGGTCTACCTCGGCTACGGCGTGCTCGGCGGCATCGGCCTCGGCATCGGCTACATCTCGCCGGTCTCGACGCTGATCAAGTGGTTCCCGGACCGGCCGGGCATGGCCACCGGCCTGGCGATCATGGGCTTCGGCGGCGGCGCGCTGATCGCCGCGCCGCTGTCCAACAAGCTGCTCGACACGTTCGCCGACCAACCGGCCGACGCGATCGCGCCGGCGTTCGTCACGCTCGGCATCATCTACTTCGTCGTCATGACGCTGGGCGCGTTCACCGTCCGGGTCCCCGACCCGGAGTGGAAGCCGGCGGGCTGGGCCCCGGAGGCACAGGCCGAGCGGCGCATGATCACGACCGCGAACGTCACCGCCGCCAACGCGATCAAGACGCCGCAGTTCTGGCTGCTGTGGGTCGTGCTGTGCTGCAACGTGACGGCGGGCATCGGCATCCTCGAGCAGGCCTCGCCGATGATCCAGGACCACTTCGACACCGTCAGCGCGGCCGCGGCCGCCGGCTTCGTCGCCTTCCTCTCGCTCTGCAACATGAGCGGGCGCTTCGTGTGGTCGTCGACGTCGGACCTGATCGGCCGCAGGGCGATGTACATGTGCTACCTCGGGCTCGGCGCCGTCCTGTACTTCCTGCTGGCGGCGACCGGCACCGCCTCGGTGGCGTGGTTCGCGCTGCTCACCGGCGTGATCCTGTCGTTCTACGGCGGCGGGTTCGCGACCGTGCCGGCCTACCTGAAGGACCTGTTCGGGACGATCGAGGTGGGCGCGATCCACGGGCGGCTGCTGACCGCGTGGTCGGTCGCCGGCGTCGCCGGTCCGCTGATCATCAACGCGATCGCCGACCAGCAGACCGCGGCCGGCAAGTCGGGCGCCGACCTCTACACGCTGTCCCTGTACATCATGGTCGGCGTGCTCGTGGTCGGCTTCGTCGCCAACCTGCTGATCCGGCCGGTCGACGAGCGGTTCCACCAGCCGAACCGAGCGGCAGACGCGCTTCGAGCGCGAGACGCCCGTCCCCGTCGAAGCCGCGGAGAGGAGCTAGGCCATGGACGGATTCGCGATACGCGCGATCATGTTGTGGATGCTGGTGGCGGCCGCGCTCGCCTACGGCGTCATCAACGCCGTCAACCTGATGGTGGACCTGTTCAGCTCCTGAACGACAAAGTCGTGCTCATCACCGGGGCCACGGACGGCCTCGGGCGAGCGCTCGCGCGCGCCGCCGACGAGGCGGGCGCGACCGTGCTCGTGCACGGGCGCAGCGAGGAGCGGATCGCCGACACGCTCGGCGAGCTGAGCGACCGCGCGCGCTCCTACCGGGCCGATCTCTCCTCGCTGGCCGAGGTCAGGCGGCTCGCGGACGAGGTGCTCGCGGCCGAGGACCGCCTCGACATCCTCGTCAACAACGCCGGCATCGGCGCGTCGGTCCCCGGCGGCGGGAAGCGGCAGGAGAGCGCGGAGGGCCACGAGCTGCGGTTCGCCGTCAACTACCTCGCCGGCTACGCGCTCACCCGCCGGCTGCTCGAGGTGTTGCAGCGCTCCGCGCCGTCGCGGATCGTCAACGTGTCCTCGGCCGGGCAGGCACCGATCGACTTCGACGACGTGATGCTCGAGCGCTCGTACGACGGCGTGCAGGCGTATTGCCAGAGCAAGCTCGCGCAGATCCTGTTCACGTTCGACCTCACCGACGAGCTCGCGGGCAGCGGCGTGATCGCCACCTGTCTGCACCCGGCGACGTACATGCCGACGAAGATCGTCCCGTCGCCGATCAGCACGATCCAGGACGGCGTCGACGCGACCTGGCAGCTGATGACCGGCCCGCCCGACGAGGTGGGCGGGCGCTACTTCAACGGCCTGCGCGAGTCGCGCGCCGACGCGCAGGCGTACGACGCCGACGCGCGGCGCCGCTTGCACGAGCTGTCCGAGCGGCTCACGGCCTGAACGTCTGCACGCGCGACTCGAGCCGCTCGAGCCGGGCGATCCGCGCCTGCAGCGACGGGTGCGTCGCCAGCAGCGCGTGCCTGACGCGCCCGACCGGGAGCAGGTGGAACGGGTCGCGCGCGGCGACCGCGCGCAGGTCGCGCGTCGGCACCGCCACCACGCCCTCGGAGACCTTCATCAGCGCCGATGCGAGCGCCGCCGCATTGCCGGTGAGCGCCACCGCTCCGGCGTCGGCCGCGAACTCGCGGTAGCGGGAGAGCGCGAGCGTCCCGAAGCTCGACACGTGGCCGATCGCCAGCGCGATCAGCCCCCCGATCTGCATCGGCCACCAACCGAACCGACGGCCCATCCGCGACCCGCCGCCGATCAGCACCGCGCCGGGGCCGCCGACCACGGTCATCACCATGGCGTCCCGGTGCGCGACGTGCGCGAGCTCGTGCCCGATGACCGCCTCCAGCTCGCTCGGCTCCAGCCGGTCGAGCAGCGCGGTCGTGACGTGCAGGCGGGCGTGCCCGCGGCCGAGGCTGACGACCCAGCTGTTGGGCTGCGTCTCGTCCTCGATCACGATGCGCGGCTTCGGCAGGTCGGCGACGACGCACAGCCGCTCGACGACCGCGTGCAGCTCGGGCGCTTCCGCGGGTGAGACCTCGCGCCCCTCGGCGGCCTCGGCTCGCTCGCGCACCGCCATGACGATGCCGACGACGGCGGCGATCCCCAGCCCGATCAGCAGCTTCACCGGCGCGATCCAGACCACGGCGGCCAGCGCGGCGAAGACCACGAGCGGCGTGACGATCGCGGCAGCGATCATCCGCACCGTCAACCCGTGATCGGTGGGGAACTCACGTCGCCGGGGCATGACGTCGGCCTAAGAGGCCTTCGGACGCGCGGAACCGGTGACCCGGCGGACGCGCCCGTAGCGATCGTGCAGCAGCACGGTCACCTCGGTGAAGCGGCGGGCGCGCTCGCGTGCAGCGTGCGTCGCGGCCGTTGCGTCACCGAACTCGGATACCGGCTCGCGGCCGGACTCCTCGCGAACAACCCAACTCCCTCGGCGCGGCTCGACATGGATCGTTGAAGCAGACACCACGTCCCAGGGTACGCCGGGCATCCGTGACCTTCAAGGAATCGTTCTCAGCCCGGCAACCGCACCCGCACGACGACCCGCGCGGGGCGGGTCGGAGGGGTCAGCGAGAGGAAGTCGCGGGTCGGCCCGGTGTGCAGGCAGAACGGGCAGCCGATCCAGTCGGCGGGCGCGACGGGCTGGCTGAGGACGACCGGCGCATCGCACTGCGGGCAGGCCAGCGTGCCGGTCGCCACCGGCCGCTCGCGGATCGACCGGCGCTCTTCGTAGGACCCGTCGAGACGGCGCTCCATGGCCACGAGTCTACGGCGATGAGTTTGCCGGCCGGCCCCCGTCTTAGCGGCATGACCATCGAGCGCGACATGCACCGGACGTTCCGTGGCCCCGTGTACCTCCCGGGCGACCACGCCTACAGGACCGCGCGCGCGACCTGGAACGGCGCGCTCGACCAGCGGCCCGCGCTGGTCGCCGAGGCGCTCGGCGCCCGCGACGTGCAGGCGGCGGTCGTCGCCGCTCGCACGCACGGCCTGCCGTTCGCGGTCCAGGCGACCGGCCACGGCACGCGCACGGCGTGCGACGGCGGCCTGCTCCTGAAGACGTCGCTGATGGCCGAGGTGCTGGTCGATCCAGGCCGGCGGATCGCCCGTGTCGGGCCTGGGGCCAGAGTCGGCGACGTGGTCGCCGCGGCCGCCCCGTTCGGCCTGTCGCCGATCGCCGGCTCGCACGCGTCGGTCGGCGTGGCCGGCTTCACGCTCGGCGGCGGCTACGGCCCGCTCGCCCGCCGCTACGGCTTCGCGGCCGACAATCTCCTGCGCGCCGACGTCGTCACCGCCGACGGCGAGCGGCTGACCGCGACGGCCGACCGCCACGCCGACCTGTTCTGGGCGCTGCGCGGCGGCGGTGGCAACTTCGGCGTCGTGACCGCGCTGGAGATCCGCCTGCACCCGGTCGAGGCGACGTTCTCGGCAACCGCCTACTTCGACGCCGACCACGCCGCTGACACGCTCGCCTTCTACCGCGACTGGGCGCCGACCCAGCCGCTCGCGCTCACCACCTCGATCGTGCTCGGCGGCGAGACGCTCGCAATCCGCGCCCACGCTCACGGCGAGGCGGCGGCGCGCGCGCTCCGCCCGCTGTTCGACGTCGCCGGCCCGCGCCTGGGCTTCGAGGAGACCGTCGGCGGAACCGCCCCGGTCGGCTTCCACCTGTTCCGCGAGCTGCCCGAGATCACCGGCACGACCGCGAACGAGATCGAGGTCCGCTACTGGGGCGGCGCGATGGCGGACGGCGACGCGCCCGTCGGCCACCGCGATGCGCCGTTCTCGGTCACCGTCGACGGCGCGGACGAGGCGCTCGCCGCACAGGCCACCGGCGGCTCGTTCCTGAACTTCCTGCACGACACGACGCGCACGCACAGCGCGTACACGCCGGCGCACTACGCGCGCCTGCGCGAGATCAAGGCGGCGTACGACCCGGACAACGTGTTCGCGCTCGGCCACAACATCGCGCCGCCTACGCGGTGGCGCGAGCCTGTCCGATCAAGCGCAGCCGTCCCGGCGTGAACGGAAGCAGCAGCCGCTTCGCATAGACGGCGCCGCCCTCGAGGGCGACGTGGCGGATCGGATCCCAGTGCAGGCCGTACTGCCGGCGTAGGTCCCGCGGCAACAGGCCGACGGTGATCTGGTTGACGAGCGCGACCAGCGGGCGGGCCACGAGCGGTGCCGGTGGATTCAGCACGATGTCGATGGCCAGCCGCCGCGCCCGCTCGGTGACCACCAGGTCACCGGATGCCCGCATCGCGGAGATGTAGCCGCGGAACGCGCGCCAGTCGGCCGGCATGTCGCGATCGCGGAGCCCGAACAGGCGGCCGACCACGCGATAGTCGGCCCACAGCGCGTCGAGCTCGGCGCCGTCGAGATCGGCGACGTACTTGGAGTACACGAGGGCGGCCGAATCCGCCATCGACGCGAGGATCCACAGCAGCAGCGCGGGATCGTCGCCCCGATAAGGCGTCCCCGCCGGGAAGCGCCCCACCGCCTCGGCGGTCCGGCCGCGGACCCGCTTGTGCATCGCCCGCACCCGGGCGGTGGCCCGATCGGCCGCCTCGCGCTCGTCTCCCCACGCGATCAGGTCGAGCACCGCTCCGGTGCGCCGCAGCCGGGCATACGGATCGGCGAGGGCGCCCGTGTGGGCGAAGAATCCTTCGAACGCCACCGGGTGCGCGGCCATCATCAGCAACGCGCGCGGCCCGCTCAGCGCCACGACGTTCTCGCCGATCACACGTCGCAGCACCGAGTCGTCTCCGAAGTACCCGGCCATGGCTCACGCCGCCCCGCCGGCGACGAGGTATCCGATCATCCGGGTCGCCAGCGCGGGCCCGGTCTCGGGAGCCGGTCCCGCATGGTCGGCGAGCACGCCCGCGCCCCGCCCGGCGAGCCGCGGGCCGGCGAGCGCGACGGCGGCGCGCAGCGCGACGGCCACCGCCTCCGGTCGCGTGCTCCAGATCATCTCGAAGCTCCGCCCGTCGGGCTGTTGCGGCAGCTCCCAGGCCGCGAGGCACGCCAGGTAGTGGCGGTCCAGGCAGATCACCGCCCATTCGCGCCGGACCGGCTCATCCGCTCCGATGCGGACCTCGAGCGGGCCGCCGCGCGGGCTGCGCGAGCGCGCGAAGCCGGCCAGCACGAAGGCCAGCGCGGCCGTGCGGCTGAGCTCGCGCCAGCGCGGCTCGGCGAGGCGATACGCCCGTTCGGTCTGAAAGCTGGCGGCGATCACGGGTCGGCCGGCGCGGGCGAGGCACTCGTCCTCGATCGCCCGGCTCAGCGCGAGCATCGCCCACAACGGTGTCCGGGCCGGTTGCAGACCGGGCTGCGCTTCCCGTAGCGCCGCGAAGATCGACCCGGGCGGCGCGGGCGACCAGTCGCGCGCCCGGGCGATCGCCGCGGCCAGCGACAGCCCACGGTCGCGCTCGGACAACACGAGGCGGATCCGCGCGACCGCGTCGGGGTCGTAGCGGCGGTGGCGGCCGGCTCCGCGCGTCGGCGCCGGGAACCCGTGCCGGGCTTCCCACATGCGCAGCGTCGCGGCCGCCACGCCGGTCGCTCCGGCCAGCTGACCGATCGACAGCCCGGATGCCATGCGGCGAGCATACACCTTGTGTGTGATATCTAAACAGTGTGTTCACTCGCTGGGTGCTCGGGCACGGCCGTCTCGTCGCGCTGTTCTGGATCGCCGTCACGGCCGGCGGGATGTGGGCGGCGGCGACGATCTCCGACTCGCTGTCGCAGTCGTTCACGGCCCCGGGTCGTCCGGCGTTCGAGGCGAACGAGGAGATCGTCCGCACGTTCGGCACGGGAGGCGTCGTGCCGCCGCTGGTCATGGTCACGGAGGCCGGCGACCCTGCCGAGGCGCGCAGCCGGTTCGAGCGGGTCGCCCGAGCGGTGGAAGGGGCCAGGCTCGCCCTCCCCGGCGATCGCGGAGCCGGCGCCCTCGTCTCCGCGGACGGCCGGACCGCCGCCGCGCTCGTCTTCCCGCCACCGGGCACGCCCGCCCCCGACACGAATCCCCAGGCGGTGGCGGCCCTGACGCGGGCCGCGGCCGGCACCGAGGTGCAGGTCACGGGCGTCGACGCGCTCAACGAAGACGTGGGCGGCGGTGGAGCCGGGGTCCTGGTCGAGACGGTCGCCGGCGGCGCCGGCGCGCTGATCGTGCTGATCGCGGTGTTCGCGAGCCTCGCCGCCGCGGTGCCGATCCTGATCGCCGCGGTCTCGATCCTCGGCTCGTTCCTCGCCCTGCGGGCGCTGGCGGCGATCACCGAGGTCTCCTTCGTCGTGCAGTTCATCGTCGCGCTGATCGGGCTCGGCGTCGCCATCGACTACTCGCTGCTGGTCGTCGTGCGCTGGCGCGAAGAGCGCGAGCGCGGCGCGGACGACGACGACGCCATCACGACCGCCATGGCGACCGCGGGCCGCGCCGTGCTGTTCAGCGGCACGACGGTCGCCGTCGGCCTGCTCGCGCTCGTCGTCGTCCCGGTCCCCGCGATCCGCTCGATCGGCTACGGCGGCCTGCTGATCCCGCTCGTGACGGTCGCCGCCACGGCGACGCTCCTGCCCGTGCTGCTGCGATCGGCAGGACGCCGGCTCGACTGGCCCGCGGCGCGCCGCGCGCCGTCGCAGAGCCGCCGCTGGCGGGACTGGTCGCGCTTCGTGGTCCGCCGGCGGTGGCCGGCGGCGATCACGGGCATCGCGCTGCTCGCCGTCCTCGTGGGCTTCGCCACGACGCTGAACCCGGGGAGCCCGAGGGTTGACGCCCTATCCAGTGGCGGCGCGCCGAAGGCGGCCCTGGAGCAGCTCGAACGGTCCGGCCTCGGCGCCGGCCTGCTGACGCCCGTGGAGGTCGCGTTCGACACCGAACAGGCCGCCGGCGCGGTGCGCGAGTTCGCAGGCATCGCGGGCGTTCGCGGCGTGCTGCGTCCGGCGGGAACCAGCTGGGAACGCGACGGCCGGTCACTGCTCACGGTCCTTCCGGCCGAGGACGCCGCGACGGCCGGCGGCTCGGCGACGCTGGACGACGTTCGCGCGGAGGCCGAGCGCCTGGGCGAACGGGCCGGTGGCCCGGTCGCGCAGACCGCCGACCTGACGGAGGCGATCTACGGGTCGTTCATCCCCATGTTCGCGCTCATCGCGGTCATCACGTTCGTGCTGCTCGCCCGCGCCTTCCGCTCGGTCGTCCTGCCGCTCAAGGCACTGGCGCTCAACGTGCTCAGCGTGGGCGCCGCCTTCGGGATCATCGTCATCGTCTGGCAGGACGGACACGGCTCCGAGCTGTTCGGCATCGTCGCGACCGGCGCGATCACCAACTGGGTGCCGCTGGCGATGTTCGCCTTCCTCTTCGGCCTGTCGATGGACTACGAGGTCTTCATCCTCAGCCGGATGCGCGAGTCCTACGACGAGCACGGGGACACGGACCGAGCGGTCGTCGACGGCCTCGGCGCGACCGGGCGGCTGGTGACCAGCGCGGCGCTGATCCTCTTCCTCGCCTTCGTCGCGCTCGGGGCCGCTCCCGGCACGGAGCTCAAGATCTTCGCCACCGGGCTCGCCGCCGGCATCATCCTCGACGCGACGGTCGTCCGCGCACTGATCGTCCCGGCCCTCGTCACCCTGTTCGGCAGCGCCAACTGGTGGCTGCCGGCGCCGCTCGCGCGGCTGTTGCGACTGAAGCCGGCGACCGCGCGTCGCTGAGGCACCGCAAGTTCCGGCCGCAGCGCACGTTCGTGCGGATATGCACCTGTCGCGATCCGCCGCCATCCTCGGCGCGGCACTTGCCCTCGCGGTCCCCGCGTCGGCGAACGCCGCTGCCCGCATCCTGCCCGCCCAGGCCGGGCTGAAGGACCTCGACGCCCGCACCGGGCGACGTCACGGTCACGGCCGCCCAGAAGCAGGCGGTGAGCGCGCTCGGCGCGCGTGCGCAGTGGAATCGCTACGGGACGCCTGCATCGCTGATCGCCGACGACGGCTTCCTCACGGGCGTATCCAGCGGTAGCGCTCCGGAGATCGCGCGCTCGTTCATCCGCTCGCACGCGGACCTGTTCCGGCTGTCGGCCGCCGACGTCGACGACCTCGAGCTGGTCAACGACGCCAAGCTCGCCGCCAGCGACGGCCACGCCGTCCTGTTCCGCCAGCGCTTCGGCGGCCTGACGGCCGGCCACGACGGGATGATCACGGTGGGCGTGACCGGCGGGCGCGTCGCCTACGTCTCCTCGTCGGCCGCGGGCAGCCAGGCGGCGCCCGCCGCGGCGACGCTGTCGGCCACCGACGCGTGGCTGAAGGCCGCCGCCAACGCCGGCTTCAACGTCTCGCGCGCCGCGCTGAAGACGCCGACGACCCGTGACGGCTGGACGACGTTCGGCGTGTCCGGGCTCGCCACGCCGCTGGCCGGCAAGCAGGCGATCGGCCAGCGCGCGCGCCTGGTCGCCTTCCCGACTTACACGCAAGGGGTACGTGCCGCGTTCGAGACGGTCGTCCTGGATGTCCAGGGCGGCCGCTCGCGCGCCTACCGCTCGTTCGTCGACGCCCGCACCGGCGAGGTCCTCTACCGCAGCAACGAGGTCAAGGAGCTGGCCGACGACCAGCCGAGCGGCGGCACGTTCACCGGCAACACCGGCTCCGGCTGCGGCGACCCGCAGCCGATCGACGTCGCCGGCGCGTTCTCGGTCTCCGTGGTCGCCAGCGCGAACCTCCCGAGCGACGACATCGTGCTCAAGCTGATCGGCCCGGGCGGCAGCGCCGTCGCCTCCTCCGACACCGCCACGAGCCCCGAGGCCGTCAACTACACCGGTAACGGCGGCAAGGTCGCCGACGGCACGTACACCATCGTCGTCTGTGCCTTCAACGACCCGACCGTCCCGGCCAGCGGCGCCAGCCTTCGACTACACCGGCGGCTGGGCGATCAACACCGTGGCCGGCGCGCCGAGCACGGCCGCCAACCCGTCCTGGCAGTACTTCGCCAACGCCCCCGCGGGCGACAACCGCATCGTCGGCTGCTTCCTGGCCGCGACCGACTGCGACGTCGGGATCAACAACGCCGCGTCGCGCGGGCCGTGGGACTCGATCGCCGCCACCGGGACGCCGTCCTTCACCACGCAGGGCAACAACGCCCGCACCGCCGAGGCGCGCACCAACCCACTCGCTCCCGGCCCGTTCGGCTTCATGCCGACCTCGCTCACGCGTGAGTACAAGTTCCCGTTCAACAACGAGTGGGCGACGTCGAAGTGCGACCCGACGACGCTGCTCGTACCGGGCTCCGGCGCCGACGTCTCGGCCGCGGTGACGAACCTGTTCTCAGGCCACAACCGCTTCCACGACTACGCGTACCACCTCGGCTTCACCGAGCTCAACTACAACATGCAGCAGTCGAACTTCGGCGTCGCCCGTGACGGCGACCCGGAGCTCGGCAACGTCCAGGCCGGTGCCGTGACGGGCGGCGCGCCGAGCTACCTCGGCCGCGACAACGCCAACCAGATCACGCTCAACGACGGCATCCCCGGCATCACCAACCAGTACCTCTTCCAGCCGATCGCGGCCGGCTTCTACGGCCCGTGCGTCGACGGCGACCTCGACACGTCGGTGTTCGGCCACGAGTACACGCACGCGATCTCCAACCGCATGGTCGGCGGTCCCGACGACGGGCTCACGGGCTTCCAGGGCGGGGCGATGGGCGAGAGCTGGTCGGACCTCGTCGCGCTCGAGTACCTCACGCCCACGGGCTGCAGTCGAACTGGATCGAGGGCGCGTACGTGACCGGCAACGACAAGACCGGCATCCGCGACTACGCGCTCGACAACAGCCCGCTCAACTACTCCGACGTCGGCTTCGACCTCACCGGTCCCGAGGTGCACGCCGACGGCGAGATCTGGAACGCCGTCAACTACGACCTGCGCCAGGCGCTGGTGAAGAAGTACGACGCGAAGTTCCCGTCGGGCGACGCCGCGCTCCAGCTCCGCTGCGCCGACGGCGTGACCGGCGGCAACGCTCCGGCCGCCCCGCTGCCGGCCGAGCAGTGCCCGGGCAACCGGCGCTGGATCCAGATCATGTTCGACGCGTTCCTGCTCCAGCAGGGCGACACGAGCATGCTGACCGCGCGTGACGCCTACCTGGCCGCCGACCGGATGCGCTTCGGCGGCGCCAACCAGGCCGAGCTGTGGGCGGCGTTCGCCAAGCGCGGCATGGGTGCCTCGGCGGCGACCGACACGACCGAGGACAACCAGCCGACGCCGGGCTTCGATTCGCCGCTGGCGAACAACGCGACGGTGACGTTCGCGACCAACGCTCCGAACGCGACGTTCTACGTCGGCCAGTACGAGGCACGCGCGACACCGGGCGCGACCACGGCGAAGTTCGTGCCCGGCACCTACGACGTGCTCGTGCGCGCGCCGGGCTACGGCCTGCATCGCTTCAAGCTGACCGTCGGCGCCGGCCAGACCGTGACCAAGACGTTCACGCTGAAGCAGAACGTGGCGTCGAAGGCCGCGGGCGCCAGCGCTTCCGGCGCCGGGACCAACCTCGACGACCTGATCGACGACACCGAGTCGACGACGTGGGACTTCACGGGCACCGCGGTCAACGTGACCAGGCCGTCGGTGACGATCTCGTTCGCCGGCGCCAAGCCGGTGCGCACGATCGCGGTCAGCGCCCTGCTCGATCCGGACGACCCGGACGCCGACGAGGGCCGGTTCAGCGCGCTGCGCTCGTTCAAGGTCGAGACGTGCGACGGCCGCACGGCGAACTGCTCGCTGCCGACGAGCTGGCGGGCGCTCTACACCTCCCGGGCCCACGCGTTCCCGAGCATCGCCCCGCGGCCGCTGGCGCCGGACCTGACGCTGCGGACGTTCGACGTTCCGGACACGACCGCGACGCAGATCCGGTTCACCGCGCTCGACAACCAGTGCACCGGCGCGCCGGCGTACCAGGGCGAGCTCGACAACGACCCGCTCAACGCGACCGACTGCGACACGGCATCCGACCAGGGCACCGTCCTGCACGCCGCCGAGTTCGAGGTGTTCGGCTAGCTACCGCTTACGATCAGTTAGCATCGCCGTCATGAAGGCTGTGCAATTTGCCGAGTTCGGCGACCCGGACGTCCTCCGGGTCGCCGAGGTTGAGGAGCCGCACGCCGGGCCCCGGGCCAGATCCGGATCGCCGTGCGTGCGGCCAGCATCAACCCGATCGACTGGAAGGCGCCGGGCGGGGATGATGGCGCTGGACCTGCCACACGTTCTCGGCCACGACGCCGCCGGCGTCGTCGACGAGGTCGGCGAAGGCGTCGAGGGGGTGGCGGCCGGCGACGAGGTGTTCGGCTTCACCGCCGGCGGTGGCGGCGGGTACGCCGAGTACGCCTGCTCGACGACTTGGCGCGCAAGCCCGCGCAGGTGTCGTTCGAGGAGGCGGCCGGCTATCCGGTCGCGGTCGAGACCGTCGGCGCGCGTGCTCGACCTGCTCGGCGACGGCGAGACCGTGGTGATCAACGGCGCCGCGGGCGGCGTGGGCACCGCCGCCGTGCAGCTCGCGCGGGCGCGCGGGTTGCGCGTGATCGGCACGGCGAGCGAGGCCAACCACGACGCGCTGCGCGCGCTCGGGGCCGAGCCGACGCTGTACGGCGAGGGGCTCGCCGAGCGCGTGCGCGAGCTCGGAGGCGCCGATCTGGCGTTCGACGTCGCCGGCTTCGGTGCCGTCCCGGCCCTGATCGAGATCACCGGCAGCCCGGACAAGGTCGTGACGATCGCCGACTACAACGCCGGCGAGCTCGGGGTGCGGGTCAGCGGCGGCAGCCGCTCGGGCAAGTACGCGCTGGCCGATGCGGCCGCGCTGGCCGCGGAGGGCCGGTTCAGCCTCCCGGTCGCCCAGGCGTTCCCGCTCGCCGAGGCGGCCGCGGCCCACCGCGCCAGCCAGGACGGCCACGTGCGCGGCAAGCTCGTGCTCGTTCCGTAACCGAGCCGGTCGCGGCGCCGCGCGGCCGCGCGGAGCTCGCGGCCGCGCCCGCGTCTCACGGCGCGCCCGCGTCTCGCGGCGCGTACGGGTCTCGCGGCCGCGTTGTGGAAACCTCCAACGACCGGCTGACATCGTTGTCATCCCGCCCGATGACCGGCGCGGCCGCCCCTGGGAGTCTTCTCGACGAAGGGAACAACGACCGGGGAGTCAGGACTGTTGGGAGTGGGAATCGCGCTGGCGCTCGCGTGCGCCGCGGCTACGCAGCTGGGTTTTCTCTGCAAGCATCGCGGCGCCTCGCAGGCGCAGCGCGTCGAGTGGCAGCGGCCACTTCGCAGCGCCAAGGCGCTGCTCGGGTCCAAGTGGTTCGCGATCGGCCTGGGAATCGGCGCCGGCGCGTTTGCCCTCCACGTTGCCGCGCTGGCACTCGCCCCACTCTCAACAGTCCAAGCCGTTCTCTCGACCGGCGTCGTCATGCTCGCGGTCCTGGGGGACCGCCTGTTCGGCCACAAGGTCGGCAGCCGCCAATGGGTCGGCGTGGGCATGACGGCGACCGGTCTCGGCTTGCTCGTCCTCACGCTCCCGTCGCCTGACGGCACCGGCGCCGCGTTCGCCGTGCCCGGCCTGATCGCCTTCGAGGCGGCCACGCTGGCGCTCGGGACGCTGCTGATCGTCTCGCCCCGCCTCGGCGCGCCCGTCCACCATCACGGCGCGCTGCTCGGCGCCTCCGCCGGCGTCATGTTCGGCGTCTCCGACGTGGCGATCAAGGCGCTCACCGGCTCGGCGCTGCTTTCACCGTGGCTGTTCATCGCGGTCAGCGCCGGCGTCCTCGCCTTCTTCGCCTCCGCCCGCGGCTTCCAGGAGGGCGAAGCCGTCCCGGTGATCGCGTGCACCTCCACGGCCGCGAACCTCACCTGCATCGTCGGCGGCATCCTCGTGTTCGGCGACGCGCTCGCCGCCGGGCTCCTGCTGTTCGTCCAGATCACCGCCTTCGCGCTCGTCGCCGTCGCCGCACTCGTGACGCCCACCGGCCAGGCTCAGACAGCGACCGCCTAGCCGCGGCCACCCTGTAGGGTCGCCATATGGCGGCCGCGGACGTCGTCGTCGGGAATCTCGTCGCCGAGATCGAGGGCGAGGTCGATGCGCTGGTCCCGCAGATCGGCGAGCGCATCCGCGAGGAGATCCCCGACTTCCGGCGGCTGCCCGCCGAGACGCTCGGGCAGGCCATCCGCGGCAACGTCGGCCGCGCGCTGGAGGCGCTGCGGGACCTGCGCCCGCCGACCGAGGCCGAGCTCGAGCTGGCCGCGGCGGTGGGGCGCGAGCGCGCCGAGCAGGGCCTGACGGTCGACGCCGTCCTGCACGCCTACCGCATCTCCGTCACCGCGGTGTGGTCGCGCTTCGGCGAGCTCGCGCGCGAGCGCGGCGCCGACGTGACCAGCGTGCTCGCGTTCTCCGAGACGCTGTGGGTATGGGCCGACGCGGTGATGGACATCGTCGCCGCCGCGCACCGCGAGGTCGAGCTCGAGCAGGCGCGCGAGGAGCAGCAGCGGCGCGACGCGTTCCTGCTCGCCCTGCTCACGGGCACGCTCGACGCGACCGAGCTGCGGCGCGACAGCGCGACGTTCGGGCTCGACGCCGACCGCCAGTTCACCCCGTTCCGCGCCCGCACCTGCGGGGCGACTCCCCTGTCGCACCGCGTCGCGGTCGCGCTGAGCGGCGACGACGGGCTCGTGATGTCACTCGACCGCGACCTCGCCGGGATCGCGACCCGCCCGCCGGAGGCGCTGCCCGGGATCGTCACCGGCATCGGCCCGCCGGCGCGGCTGGAGACGTTGCCCGCGGCGTTCGCGATGGCGAGCCGCGCCCTGCAGACCGCGGTCGCGTTCGGCGAGGAGGGCGCGTTCTCGCTCGCCGACCTGTCGATCCGCCCGGCGATCGTCTCCGACGAGGTGCTCGGCGACGCGTTCGCCGCCCGCTACCTCGAGCCGCTCGCGGGCCTCGGCCGGCTCGGCGCCGAGCTCGAGGAGACGCTGCGGACGTGGTTCGACCAGGGGATGCGCGTCGACGACACGGCGCGCGCGCTGCACGTGCACGCGAACACGCTGCGCCACCGGCTGCGGCGGTTCGAGGAGGCGACGGGGACCACGCTGCGCGATCCCCGGCACCTCGTCGAGCTGTGGTGGGCGCTCGAGCGCCGGCGCCTGTCTCAGCCCTCACCGGGGCCGAGCAGCTCCGGCTAGACGGCGACGCGCTCCCGGTCGGCGGCCTGCAGCACCCCCGCGCGGTTCTTGTGGCTGCGCTCGTAGGCCTGGACCTCGCGCACGCGCTCGTCCTCGGCGTCCGCGAGCGCGGCCCGCACCTCGGCGACGTTCAGCTCGTCGTACCCGGGCCACGGCTCGTTGCCGGTCAGGGTGTCGATGCGGCTCAGAACGGTGCTGCGGTCCTCGTGCTTGCGCTCGTAGGCATCGATCTTGGCCAGGTCGATCTGCGAGAGATCCGCGAGCCGGTCGATGATCTGATCCGCCGTGAGCGTGTCGTAGCGCGCGATCGCCAGGTCGCCCTCGGAGGCGACGATGCCCTTGGCCGTGCCCTCGGCGCGCGCGACGCCGGGCACCTTGCGCGCCTGGCGCGCGGTGCGCTTGGCGCGGGTGGCGGTGGCGCGCGCGGCCTTGCCGGCATCGCGGACGGTGTCGGCGGCGCCGGTTGTCGTGACGTCGAACGAGGGGTTGCCCTTCACGTCGGCGCGGACGACCGCGTCCGTGAGCTTGGGGATCTCCCGCAGGACGCGCGCGAGCATGGCTTCCTCGTCGCCGCGGATCGACGCGGCCAGCCGCGCCGTCTCATCGTCGCCGACCGCCTCGGCCAGGCGCCCGATCGCCGTGTACGTCGCGATCTCCAGCGCCTCGGACGCGCACGTGTCCTTGGCGTTCTTGAGGACCTTCTCCTCACCTCCGGAGCCGCGCAGGAGGTCGAACGGAGTCTTGCCGAGCGCCAGCGCCTGCCCGACAACGGTCTCGACGACGCCGACCGCGGCGGTCAGCGGGCTGCCGCCGCGGCCGAGCTCGCGGCCGCGGGCGGCCACGCGCTCCGCGTGGTCCTGCGTCTGGCGGAGATGCTGCTCGAGGGCGGTCCGGTAGGCGCCGCGCGGTGTCATCGCGATCTGCGACTGCAGGACGCGTGTCAACGCCTGCTCGCTCGCCTCGGCCTCACCGAGGTACTGCACGACCTTCTTCTTCGATGCGTTCATCCTGCGTCCAATCCATGGGGGTCTCTCAGGGTCTAGCCGTCAGCGACCCGCCGCCAAACGCTGTGTGCCCTCACGCACACGCGCCGCGCGGCGGCTCGACCTCGAGATCCACGCCTCGCGCGCGGCGGCGCTCGGCGCCGCCGGTGAGCGTCACGCGGCCTGAAGGTCGTCGCGTCGCAGCATCCCGTGGCGCCCGCGCTCGGCGTCGAACGCGCGGCCGTCGCCTCCGTCCTGCGCGATCCGGGTGAGCTTGGCCATCGCACCACGCTGGATCCGGGAGATCTGCATCTGGCTGCAGCCGACGTCCTGGGCGACCTCTTCCTGCGTCAGGTCCTCGTGGAACCGGAGCCGCAGGACGTGGCGTTCGAGGGCGGTCAGCTGCGTCATCAGCAGCTCCGCACTCACCGCGTCGTCGACGCGGTCGTACTCGGCGTCGTCCGCACCGAAGGTGTCGCGCCGCGGCGAGGGCTCCTCGGCGTCGTCAGCGGATCGCTCGATCGGATCGCCATCGCGGGCCTCGGCGGCGTAGAGGCCCTCGAGGACGTCTTCGACGCTCACACCGACGCGTTCGGCCAGCTCGGCGGCCGACGGCGCCCGGCCGAGTTGGCCGCGCATCTCGTCAGTGGCTCGCACGAGCGCGAGCGCGCGTTCCTGGAGGTTCCGCGGGGGCCGCACTCCCCAGGTGAAGTCGCGGAAGTAGCGCAGGATCTCGCCGCGGATCGTCGGCACCGCGAACGTCGAGAACGTGGTGCCGAAGGCAGCGTCGTACCGGTCGACCGCCTTGATGAGCCCGATCGACGCGATCTGGAAGAGGTCGTCGTGCGGCACGCGTGAGCTGTCGAAGCTCCGCGCGAGGCTCCGCGCCAGCGGCAGATGGCGGGTGACGATCTGATCGCGGAGCGCGGGATCGCGAGTCGCTCGAAAGCGCCGGAACAACGCCGCTGATTCACGGGTGCTCGATGTGGTTGCGCGGGCCATCGCCAACTCCTCCTCCGGCGACACGTGAGGCCGCGAGTGGTGCTCGGACGCGACTTAAGCGAGACGCAATCCGGAACACAAGACTCATCTAGTGTGACAGAGTGCGACAGTGCCTCACATGCGAGACAGACTGTCTCATTTAGTTGCTAGGATCGCGGCGCCATGAACACGCCCTCCGACCCGGTCCCGGAGCTCGCGCGACGCCGCCGCCGAGCAGACGCCGCCCGCAACGCCGAGCGGATCACTCGTGCGGCCGGCGAGCTGCTGCGAGCCGATCCGGACGCGAGCATCGAAGACGTCGCCGAGGCCGCCGGCGTGTCACGGGCGACGGTCTACCGGCACTTCAGGAACCGCGACGATCTCGTCAAGCTGGTGCGCGAGCAGTCCGGTGCGCTGGCGGACGCCAACGTCCACGACGCGCTGCGGCCGGCGGGCGAGCTCGCCGGCGGTCCGACGCCCCTGGACGTCACCAGCGTCCTCAACAAGGTGCCACCGCACCTCCTGGGGGAGCAGATCGTCGCCGAGGCGCAGCGGTTGGCAGGGGGAAGCTCGATCGCGCTCTACCTCGTCGACATCGATGGCACGCTGCTGCTGCGACTGGCGGGGTCCGAGGAGTTCCCTGCAGAGCTTCCCGTGCCGCTCGCCATCGGACCGGAGCTCCCGCTCGAAGGGCTGCCCGCGCTGCGGGCGCTCGTCGCCGACGACCTGCCGGGGAGCGTCGTCGCCCCGCTGTTGCTGCGCGGGCGCGCCATCGGGGTGCTGCTCGCCGCGAACGCTCCGGAGGCACCGCTACTCGAGCTCGCGCGTCACGCGGCCGCGGCGCTCGACCTGGCGAACCGCTACAGCGACGTGTTCGCCACCACCCGCCGTCGCAAGGAGACCAGCGCCGCCGCCGAGGTCCAGCAGAACCTCCTGCCGCCCAGGATCGTGCGGATCGCCGGCGGAGTGCTCGCCGGCAACGTCCTTCCCGGCTACGAGATCGGCGGCGACTGGTTCGACTACACCGAGAACCCCGACGGCGCGTGGATCGGGGTCGCCGACAGCAAGGGCTCGGGCACGACCGCCGCAGCGCTCGGCGCTGTGTCGCTGGGCGCGTTCCGCGCCAAGCGCCGGGCCGGTGGCACGCTCCCGGAGATCGCCCTGGCGATCGACCGCACGATGCGCGAGGTCGACGTGGCGGACGCGTTCGTCAACGTCATCCTCGCCCGCTGGCATGGCCCGTCCTCGGTCTTCCAGTGGATCAACTGTGCCCACAACTCGCCGCTGCTCATCAGCCCCCAGGGCGAGTTGCGCGAGCTCGACGGCCCCGCCCAGCCGGCGCTGGGCATCGGTGAGAAGCCGGGTGTCACGATCAGAGAGCGCCGGCTCGCGCCCGGCGAACGGCTGCTGCTGCTGTCCGACGGCGTGCTCGAGCGCCGCGCCCGGCACGACCGGCCGTTCGGCATGGCCGGGGTGCGCGCCGCCGTGGCGCGTAGCGGCACCAGCGCCGCCGCCACGGTGCGAGCAATCGAGGACGCCGTCGCCGGCGTCTCGGTGGATCCGCTCGCCGACGACGCCACGATCGTGGTCCTCGCCGCCAGCGCTCCGCTCGAATCGTGAAGATCGCCGAGCGCGGCGCCGGCTAGTCCTCGTACTGGCCGGTCCAGGCGCCGAACGCCGCGCCGTGCGGGTCCGCGAACGCGCCGATCCGGCCGGCGGGCATCTCCATCACGTCGTGGAGGACCGCGCCACCCTGCGCCGGGATCTTCTCGAACAGGCTGTCGACGTCCTCGTGCCCGAAGTAGGGCATCCACGCGGACGGCCCGTCGAGCGACAGCGCCATGCCGCCGTTGACGCGCGCACCGTTCCTGGCGATGCGGTAGCCGTCGACGCCCGGAATCGCCTCGATCGCCCAGCCGAACAGGGCGGCGTAGAACGAGGCCGACCCGTCGAGGTCGGGCGTGACGAGGTCGTTCCACGTGAGCGCGCCGGGGGCGTTGACGATCGTCGCGCCGATGCTCGTGCGCGGCTCCCAGAGGCAGAGCCCGGCGCCCTGTGGATCGACGATGATCGCCATGCGGCCGACGTCCATGACGTCGAACGCGTCCTCCAGCACGTCCGCGCCAAGCTCGTCCGCCCTGGCGGCGGACTCGCCGGCCGACGTGACCGTCACGTAGCTGTTCCAATGCGGCGGCTGGTCGGTCTGGAAGAGCGCGGCGGCCGTCCCGCCGTCGCGCGAGGCCATCGTGTACACCTGCCCCTCGCCGACCGGGTTGTCCACGAAATCCCAGCCGAAGATGTCGCCGTAGAAGGCCTTCGCGGCGTCGGCGTCGCTGGTCGCCAGCTCCGCCCACGAGAAGGTCCCCGCGAGATAGCTCGTACGTTCAGCCATACCGGCGATGCTACGCCTTAGGGAATGAACTTCCGGAACGCGACGACAGTGGCGGCGCTCATCGTGCTCGCCCTCACGTGGGGATCGAAGCCGCCGACGCTCGTCCTGATCATCGTCGGCGTCTTCCTCGCCACCTCGGTGCTGTCCGCGGTCCACTTCGCGGAGGTCGTGGCGCACCGGGTCGGCGAGCCGTTCGGCTCCCTCGTGCTGGCCGTCGCGGTGACGGTGATCGAGGTCGGGCTGATCGTGACGCTGATGGTCGGCGACAGCAAAGGCAACGAGACGCTCGCGCGCGACACGGTGTTCGCGGCGGCGATGATCACGACCAACGGCATCCTCGGGCTGTCGGTGATGATCGGGGCGGTGCGCCAGCACGTGGCGACGTTCAACGCCGAGGGCACGGCGACAGCGCTCGCCACCGTGTCGACGCTCGCCGTGCTCTGCCTCGTGCTGCCCGCGTTCACGACGAGCCACCCAGGTCCCGAGTTCACGTCCGCCCAGCTCGCGTTCGCGGGCGTGGCGTCGGTCGCGCTCTACGGCCTGTTCGTGTTCGTCCAGACCGTTCGCCACCGCGCCTACTTCGTCGGTCGACGACGAGGAGCACGCGGCGCCGCCGAGCGACCGCGAGGCGGTGATCTCACTCGTGCTGCTGGTGGTGGCGCTGGTCGCCGTCGTGGGGCTGGCGAAGGTCGAGTCGAAGGCGATCGAGGACGTCGTGACCGGGCTCGGCGCGCCGAAGTCGGCCGTCGGCGTGGTCATCGCGCTGCTCGTGCTCGGCCCGGAGACCCTGGCGGCGGTGCGCAACGCGCGCCGCGGGCGCGTGCAGACGAGCCTCAACCTCGCGCTCGGCTCGGCGATGGCGAGTATCGGCCTGACCATCCCGGCGATCGCGGTGGCGTCGATCTGGCTCGACGGCCCGCTCGTGCTCGGGCTCGACTCGACGCAGATCGTGCTGCTCGTGATCACGACGATCGTCGGCGCCTTGACCGTGCTGCCGGGGCGCGCCACGGTGCAGGAGGGCGGCGTCCACCTGGTCCTGTTCGCCGCGTTCGTCTTCCTCGCCGTGAACCCGTAGCGTGTCTCGCATGTCCAGCCTGTCCCGACCCCGCAGCGGCCGCGTCCTCGGTGGCGTGTGCGCCGCGCTGGCGCGGCGCTTCGACGTCTCACCGCTCGTCGTGCGCGCGCTGTTCGTGATCTCGTGCGTGCTGCCGGGTCCGCAGATCCTGCTGTACCTGGGTCTGTGGATCGTGATCCCCTCGGAATGAGCGTCCTCGCCATCGACCTCGGGACGAGCGGCCCGAAGGTCGGCCTCGTGCGCCGAGGACGGGCGCGTGGGATCTCCGCGTTCGAGCCGGTGCCGCTGCTGCTGCAGCCCGGCGGCGGGGCCGAGCAGCGGCCGGAGGACTGGTGGGCGGCGGTCGTGGCGGCGGCGCGGCGCCTGCCGCTCGAGCGACGTCCGCGCGATCGGCATCACCGCCCAGTGGGCGGGCACGGTGGCCGTCGACGCGGCGGGCGAGCCGCTGGCGCCGGCCGTGATCTGGATGGACACGCGCGGCGCCGCGGCGGCAAGGCGCTGGCGGGCGCCCGCGTGCGCGTCGCGGGCTACGACCCGCGCAAGCTGGCCCGCTGGGTGCGGCGCACGGGCGGCGCGCCGTCGCTCTCGGGGCGCGACTCGCTCGGCCACATCCTCTGGCTGCGCGCCGAGCGGCCGGCGATCTACGGGGCGGCCGCGTGCTTCCTCGAGCCCGTCGACTGGCTCGGCTTCAAGCTCTCCGGCCGGATCGCCACGACCGGCCCGACCGCGACGCTGCACTGGGTCACCGACACGCGCGACGCCTCGCGCGTCACGTATGACGACGACCTGCTGGCCGTGGCGGGGCTGCGACGCGACCAGCTGCCGGAGCTGCTCGGCGCGAACGCCGTGCTCGGTACGGTGTCGGAAACCGCGCGAGCGGAGCTGGGCCTGCGCGCTGCGGTGCCGGTGGTCGCGGGCACGCCGGACACGATGTCGGCCGCCGTCGGCTCGGGCGCGACGGCCGACCACGCGGCGCACCTGTACGTCGGCACGTCGTCGTGGCTGTCCTGCCACGTGCCGTACAAGCGGACCGACCCGCTGCGCTCGGTCGCCTCGCTGCCGTCGGCGCTGCCGGGCCGCTGGCTGGTCTCCTGCGAGCAGGAGACGGCGGGCGCGAGCGTCACGCTGGCGCGCGACCTGCTGGCTCCCGCCGGCGGGTACGCCGAGCTCGACGAGCTGGCCGGCGCCGCGCCTCCCGGTGCCGGGCGGCGTGCTGTTCACGCCGTGGCTGAACGGGGAGCGCACCCCGGTCGACGACCACGTCGTGCGCGGCGGCCTGCACAACCTCACGCTGGCGACGCGGCGCGAGGACGTCGCGCGCGCCGTGCTGGAGGGCGTGGCGCTGAACACGCGCTGGATGCAGGAGGCGGTGGAGAAGTTCTGCCGGCGGTCGCTGGATCCGATCGCGTTCGTCGGCGGCGGCGCGCGCTCGGCGCTGTGGGCGCAGATCATGGCCGACGTGCTCGGCCGCACGGTGCATCGGGTGGCGGATCCGGGCAGCGCCAATCTGCGCGGGGCCGCCCTGCTCGCGCTGCTCGGGCTGGGTGAGCTCGAGCGCCGCCGACCTGCACGGGCGCGCGCCGATCGAGCAGACGCACGCGCCCAACCCGGCGCACCGCGCCACGTACGACGAGCTGTACGCCGCGTTCCGCGGCACCTATCGCGCCAGCCGCCGCACGCGGCGCAAGCTGGCCGCCGTTCGCGAGGAGGCGAGCCCATGAGCACCGACCCCCTGGCCGACGTCGTCGCCTCGCTGCGGCCCTACCGCGACGTCGTGCCGACGTTCGAGCGGCTGCCCGAGCAGGGCCGCGAGCGCACTGACGTGCTCGCCGACCTCGAGACGATGGCCGCGCGCGAGCGCCCGGGCTGGAGCGACGGGCGGGCGTCCGGCGCCGTCTACCACGGCGATCCCGAGCACGTCGCGTTTCTCGCCACCGCCTACGCGCTGCACTCCCAGAGCAACCCCCTGCACGTCGACCTGTGGCCGAGCGCGACCAAGTTCGAGGCCGAGATCGTCGCCATGACGGCCGACATGCTCGGCGGCGGCGAGGATGTCGACCGGCGTGGTGTCCTCGGGCGGCACCGAGTCGATCATGCTGGCGGTCAAGGCCCATCGCGACCGCGCCGGAGTCGAGCGGCCGCAGATGGTGCTGCCGGAGACCGCCCACGCCGCGTTCGACAAGGCCGCGCACTGCTTCGGCGTCGAGCCGGTCAAGGTGCCGGTCGGGCCGGACATGCGCGCCGACGTCGCGGCGACCGAGGCTGCGCTCACCGACCGGACCGCGCTGGTGGTCGGGTCGGCGCCGTCGTTCCCGCACGGCGTCATCGACCCGATCGAGGAGCTGTCCGAGCTGGCCCGCGCGCGGGGATCGGCTTCCACACCGACGCCTGCCTCGGCGGCTTCCTGCTCCCGTTCGCCGAACGGCTCGGCTACGACGTCCCGCCGTTCGACTTCCGGCTGCCCGGCGTGAGCTCGATGTCCGCCGACACCCACAAGTACGGCTACGCGGCCAAGGGCACGTCGGTCGTGCTCTACCGCGGCGAGGAGCTGCGCCACTGCGCAGTACTTCGCGTTCAGCGACTGGCCCGGCGGGCTGTACATGACGCCGACGTTCGCGGGCAGCCGCCCGGGCGCGCTGAGCGCCGCGTGCTGGGCGGCGATGACGTCGATCGGCGCCTCCGGCTACCTCGACGCGGCGCGGCGGATCCTCGAGGCGGCGGCCCGCATCCGCGACGGCATCGCCGCCATCGACGGCCTGCGCGTGCTCGGCGACCCGCTGTTCTGCATCGCGTTCGCCAGCGAGCCGGACGAGCTGGCCATCTACCGCGTGCTCGACGCGATGAGCGCCCGCGGCTGGAGCCTCAACGGCCTGCACCGCCCGCCGGCCGTGCACATCTGCACGACGCTCCGCCACACCCAGCCCGGCGTGGCCGAGCGCTTCGTCGAAGATCTCGCGGCGAGCACCGCCGCGGTGCTCGCCGAGCCGGCGGCCGAGGGCGGGATGGCCCCGATCTACGGGATGGCGGCCACGATCCCCGACCGCGGTGCCGTCTCGTCGATGCTCAAGAGCTTCATGGACCTGTGGTTCCGTCCGTGAGGAGCGCGCGCAGGCCGGAGGCGCGGGCGACCGGGCGGCCGACGGCGGCGCGGACCGACTCCTCGGTGCCGACGACGATCAGCTCCCTGCGTGCGCGCGTGACCGCGGTGTAGAGCAGCTCGCGGGTGAGGATCGGGGAGCGTCGGCTCGGGGAGCACGACGGCGGCGGTGTCGAACTGCGAGCCCTGGGCCTTGTGGACGGTCATCGCGTACACGGTCTCGACGTTGGCGAGGCGCGTGGGGCTCAGCTCGACCCGTTCGAAGGCGGCCATCAGGCCCGGCTCGGCGGCGATGACGACGCCCGTGTCGCCGTTGAACAGCTGCAGCCCGTAGTCGTTGGCGGTCACCAGCAGCGGGCGGCCCGCGTACCACTCGGCGCCGCCGGCCCCGGTCCAGTCCTCGATCCGCGCGGTCCACGTGCTGACGCCGTACGGGCCGCGGCGGTGCGCGCACAGCAGCCGGAACGAGCCGAGCGCCGCGATCGCCCGCGCGCCGTCGCCGGCCTCGGCGGCGGCGGTGACCGCGCGGGCGGTGGTGACCGCGCGCTCGCGGACGCGCGCGTCGTCCTCGACCCAGGTGACGCCGGCGAGCGCCGCGACGGTGGCGTCGGCGTCGCCGCGGCGGATCGCCTCGGCGACGCGGCCGATGCTCGCGTCGTAGCGGTAGACCTCGTCGAGCGTGACGATCGCGTCGCCGCCGGCCGCGGCGATGTCGCCGAGCACCGCGCCCGCCTCGATCGAGGTGAGCTGGCCCGGGTCGCCGACGAGGATCAGCCGCGCGCCCGGCCGGACGGCCTCGACGAGCCGCGCCATCTGCCACAGGGAGACCATCGACGTCTCGTCGACGATGACGACGTCGTACGGCAGCTTGTTGCCGCGGTCGTGGCGGAACCGGCTGTGCGTGTCGGGCCGCCAGCCGAGCAGCCGGTGCAGCGTACGTGCCTCGACGCCTCGCGATGCCGGCGTCGCGCATCGCGTCGGTCAGCCGCGCGGCGGCGACGGCGGTGGGCGCAGCGAGGGCGATCAGCGTCGCCGGGTCGTGCTCGAGCAGCAGCGCGACGATCCGCGCGACCGTCGTCGTCTTGCCGGTGCCGGGGCCGCCGGCGATCACCGCGAACCGGCGCCGCAGCGCGGTCTCGGCGGCGAGCCGCTGCTTGACGTCGTCGAAGCGTTCGAGACCGGCCGCGTCGAGGGGCGACGAAGGAGCGGTGATCAGCGCGCGCAGGTCGGCGGCCAGCATCCGCTCCTCGCGCCAGTAGCGGTCGAGGTACAGCGCGCTGCCCTCGAGCTGCAGCGGACCGCCCACCAGGGCACTTCCTTCCGTACGCGCGATCCAGTCGCCGGCGTCAGGCCACGGAAGTGCTTGCAGGTCGACCGGCTCGTCGGTGTCCACGGTGGCGGTGTCGCGGATCGTCGCCAGGTCGACGTACACGTGCCCGAGCCGCGGCGCGCGGACCGCGAGGGCCGCGGCCAGCGCGACCGTCTCGTCGCGCTCGCCCGCCAGCGCCGCCAGCCGCGTGGCGACGTGCACGTCGGCGGGCGCGAGCACGCCGGCGTCGTTGAACTCGCGCAGCAGTCCGGTGGCCTGGACGGCGATCCGCGCCTCGCTCACGCGAGCCTCCGCTCGCCATCCGGGCTCGCCGAACGGCGGAGGCCGCGTGAGTCGTCCGGTGCGCGGTCCAGTGCGTCGCTCAACGCGGTCACCAGCGCCGCGGGCGGCCGCCAGGCGAACACGCCGCACGGCGTGCCGTCGACGACCGGCGTGTCCGGCCCGACCATCCCGCGCACGAACAGGTAGAGCACGCCGCCGAGGTGCTGCCCCGGGTCATACGACGGCAGCCGCCAGCGCAGGTAGCGGTGCAGCGCGACCGTGTAGAGCAGCGCCTGCAGGCCGTAGTGGCCGCGCTCCATCTCGGCGGCGAGCGCGGCCGGGCGGTGGTGCCACTCGGTCAGCTCCTCGCCCGGCGCGGCGAGCCAGTTCGTCTTGTAGTCGACGACGGTGAACCGCTCGCCGGCGCGCGCCACGAGGTCGATGCTGCCCGTCACGTAGCCGCGGACGGTGCTGCGCAGCGCCGGGTCGGCGAGGCGGTCGGCGTAGCCGGCGAGCGGGTCGCCGGCGGGGAGGTGCTCGCGCAGGACGGCGGCGATCGCGTCGAGCGCGACGCGCCCGGTCGGCTCGTCGCCGCCGACCAGCGGGAACTCGAAGTCGAGCTCGTCGAGGCGGTCGGCGCGCGTGAGGTCGCGCAGGCGCAGCCCGCCGGCGAGCGGCGTCTCGATCGCCGCGCGCAGCCCGGTGATCACCGCGGCCCTGTCCCCGATCTCGACCGCCCGCCGCGCCTGCACCTCGGCGACGCGCGTGCTCAGCTCGGCGTCGAGGTCCGCCGCCGCGAAGTCGGTCGCCTCCAGCACGCGGTGCACGAACGTGCCGACGCTCGTGCCGGCCGGCATCGCCGCGAGCAGCGACGGGGTGGCGTGGAGCGCGGCCGCCGCGAGCGTCTCCGCGGCCGCCGGGCGCACCGGCGTCTCGGGCTCGTCGGACAGCACGAGCTCCTCCGGCTCGCTCGCCACCCGCGGCTCGTGCGCGCCGCTCGTGATGTCGCTGAACGAGGTGCGCCGCCAACGCCGGTCGAGCGCACGGTCGAACCGCGCCGCGAGCAGCTCGGCGGGCGCGCGCAGCGGCCCGCTGTACGCGATCGGCTGCGCCAGCCGCGAGCGCTCGACGCTGATGCACCCGACCGCCTCCCCGGCGAGCTTCTCGAAGCGCTCGACGGCGACCTTGTCGCTCGGCGTGTAGCGCCCGATCGCCGGCACCGTCCCGTCGTCGGTGCGCGCGAACAGCAGCCGGCCGAGCGCCGAGTCGCGGCTGTTCCAGGACGGCGCCCACCACACGACGGCCTGGTGCTTGGCGCGCGTCAGCGCGACGTAGGCGAGCCGCAGGTCCTCCCCGCGCTCCTCGATCAGGTGCTGCTCCTTGTGGCGGTCGAAGTCCTCCCCCTCGAGGCCGACGTCGATCGTGCGCCGGTCGCCGGCATCGGGGTCGTGGTAGGCGACCGGCAGGCCGGGTGGGATGTACCCGGGCTCCCACAGGTACGGGTAGTAGACGATCGGGAACTCGAGCCCCTTGCTGCGGTGCACGGTGAGCACCTGGACCGCCTGCGCGTCGGACTCCAGCCGCCGGCTGCGGTCCTCGTCGCTGGTGTCCTGGTCGGCCTCGGCGATCCGTCGCCGCAGCCACGCGACCAGCGCCGTCGTGCCGAGCTGCTCGGTGGTGGCGGCGGCGTGCAGGAGCTGACCGACGTGGCGCAGATCGGTCAGCCGGCGCTCGCCGTCGGCGGCCGAGAGCACGCGCTCGGGCAGGCCTTCGGCGAGCGTGACCGTCTCGATCAGGGAAGCGACGCCGCTGGCGCGCAGCACGCGCGCCCACTCGTGCAGGCGGCGGTGGACGGCCTCCCACTCCTCGTCCGCCGCGCCCGCGATCCGCTCGGCGCTCCAGCCGAGGAACGCGGTCAGCGCCGCAGCGTGCGCACGCGGCTCGGAGGTCGGCCGCTCGAGCGCCTCCAGCAGCCGCAGCCACTCGCGCGCCTGCGGCGTCCCGAACACGCTGCCGGCGCCGTTGATCACCGCCGGGATGCCCGCCTCGCCGAGCGCGTCGCGGACCTGCGCGGCGGCGCGGTTGGTCTGCACGAGCACGGCGACGTGGCCGGGCTCGATCGGCTTGCCCTCCACCTGCGCGCCGGAGTCGAGCAGCCGGACCAGGTCCAGCGCCACGTCGGTGGCGATGTGCTCGCGCGCCGAGGCGTTGCGCGCGTAGCCGCCCTGCGTGGTGGAGATCGACGGCTCGTCGCGGTGGACCACCCGGATCCGCAGCGGGGCGTCGACCGGTGCGCCGGTCAGCCGCGGCTGCTGGTTCTCCTCAGTGGCGCGGACGCGGCGGTACACGATCCCCGGATGGCCGAGGGAGGCGCCGCCGAACAGCGCGTCGTAGGCGTCGATCAGCCCTTGGTCGCTGCGGTAGTTGACCTCGAGCGTCGCCTGCGTGGCCGCCTCGCGGGCGGCGTCGAGGTAGGCGTAGACGTCGGCGCCGCGGAACGCGTAGATCGCCTGCTTCGGGTCGCCGATCAGGACGAGCGTGCCGCCGCCGAACGCGCGCCGCATGATGTTCCACTGCACCGGGTCGGTGTCCTGGAACTCGTCGACGAGCACGACCGTGTAGCGGGTGCGCAGCCGCTCCGCGACGAGCTCGCCACCCGGCCCTTCGAGCGTCGCGTTCAGGCGCGTGAGCAGGTCGTCGTAGGTCATGACGCCGGCGCGCTGCTTGCGGCGGTCGAGCTCGCCCCGCACGGCGCCCGCCAGCCGCGCGCGCATCGCCGGCACGCTGCCCTCGTCGGCGTGCGCGGGCTCGATCGGGGCGAGCGGGTTGGCGACCGCGATCGACGCGATCTTCCCCGCTTGCTCGCGACTGAACGCCGGCTCGCCCTCGGCGCGGTGGAAGCGGCGGACGTACAGGTCGTCGACGACCTCGTCGGCCATGTCGGTGACGTCCTCGACGAACACGGCGTCGCGCTCGACGTCGCCCGCGACCCCGAGCCCGCTCAGCACCTCCTGGCAGAAGCCGTGCGTCGTGGCGATCGTGGCGGCGTCGAAGTCGGACACCGCACGCGCCAACCGCTCGCACCGCGTCTCGTCCTGCTCGGCCGCCAGGTCGCGCAGCAGCCGCTCGCGGACGCGCTCGCGCAGCTCGCCGGTCGCCATCCGCGTGAACGTGACGAGCAGGAGCCGCTCCAGCGGCGTGCCCTCGGCGACGTAGCGCGACGCGAGCGCCGCGATCGTCCACGTCTTGCCGGTCCCCGCGCTCGCCTCGAGCACGGTGACGCCGGTCGGCAGCGGCCCGTTGACGTCGAATGCGCGCGTCATCGCCGCTCGTGCCTGAGGACGGGATCCCACAGCCGGCGCGCCCAGCGGCCGAAGCGGCGCGTCTCGTCCATGTCCCACGCCTCGTCGGTGCGCGCCCCCTCGACGACCAGGACATCGAAGCCGACCGGCCCCAGGACGAGCTGATGCTCCGGCTCGGCCTGCTCGCCGGGGAACTTCCCGGACTCCCAGACGCCGCGCGGCTCGGCCCCGCTCGCGTACGCGGCCGAGGTCAGGCAGTACAGCGGCGGCGGCTCGCGCATCCCGCGGTCGTAGAGGTCGAGCAGCTCGACCAGGTAGTCGAGCGCGAGCGGACCGTCCAGCCCGCCGGCCCGCGCCACCGTCACGCCGTCCGGGCCACGGCCGACGGTGACCGCCTCGAAGTCGCGGCCCGGGTAGGCGGCCTGCACCGCGAGCAGCCGCACCCAGGCGCCGATCCGGTGCCGCGGGTTGACCTTCGAGTACGTCACGGTGCGCAGCACGTCGCCGACGAGGTTCGCCACCGTGCCGCTCAGCGTGCGCCCGTCGGGCAGCGCCACGCGCACGTCGAGCGATGTCGCCTCGCCCTCCGGCACGTGCTCGACGATCGCGTCGACCACCGGGTCGATCCGCCTGATCACGGGCTCCCCGAGCACGCCCGGCGGGAGCTTGCCGCGCGCGATCTCGGCGAGGATCGCGCCGCGCCGCTCGGCGCCCTGCAGCCGCGCGTTCAACAGCCGCTGGCCGACGCCCCACTCCTCCAGCGCGTCGAGCTCGACCGGCAGCGCGTCCTCGACCTCGTCCGAGTAGTCGGCGACGCTGATCCCCAGCCGCTTGCGCAGGAACGTGCGGACCGGCCGCTCGACGAAGCGCACGAGGTCGTCGAGCTCGACCAGCTCTCCTTCGAGCGGCGGCAGCGGGTCGGTGAGGAAGCGCGCGCGGGGTGCCCGCTCGCCGCTCAGGGCCTGGGCGCCGCGCAGCGTCACGCGGTCGAAGCTCCAGGTCGTCTCCGGCACCAGCGCGCCGCGCTCGAAGTTGCGCTGGTCGAACGGCTGCAGCGGATGGCGGACGACGATGTCGTGGCCCACGAGGTCGAGCAGCTCGCCGACCGGGACGGCGGGCGGCTTCGCCAGGTTCGTGCGCTCGTCGTTGCCGGTGTAGGTGACGATCAGGCGGTCGGTCGCGGCCATCAGCGCGTCGAGCAGCAGCTGGCGATCCTCGGTGCGGGCGTCGCGCTCGCCGACGTGGGGGTCGTCGAGCAGCAGGTCGTCGCCGTCGCGCGGGGTCTTGCGCGGGAACACGCCGTCGTCGAGCCCGAGCAGGCAGACGACGCGATGCGGCACCGACCGCATCGGCACGAGCGTGCAGATCGTCAGGTGGCCGGTGCGGAAGTTCGCGCGCGTCGGGCGGCCCTGCAGCCGGTCGGCGAGCAGCGTCCGCAGCTCCGGCAGCGCCAGCTCGGCGGTGTGGCCGGCGGCCTCGCTCACCACGTCGTCGAGCAGGCGCTGCAGCTCGGCGCGCTGCCAGGCGTCGCGCGGCGGCGTGGTCGTGAGCAGGTCGGCCGCCGCGGCGAGCGCCGCCGCCCACTCGTCGATGGGCTTCGGCGCGGTGAGCGCGTCGACGCTTGCCCGCAGGCGGTCGATCAGCTCGGCGAAGCGCCCGACGAGGTCGATCGCCCCGCTCTCGACGTCGTCGAGCGGCAGCACGCGCGCGAACAGCCGCTGGTCGTCCTCGGACATCGTCACGCCGAGCAGCAGCCGGTCGAGCCCCGCGCGCCAGGTGCCGCTCGGCAGCTGCTCGAGCTTGAACGGGGCGCGGTGGGCGGCGTCGAGCCCCCAGCGGATCCCGCTCGCCCGGACCCACTCCTCCATCCGCGCGAGGTCGTCGTCGTCGAGGCGGAAGCGGCGGCGGACGGGCTCGCGGTCGGCGAGGTCGAGCACCTGCGAGGCGGTCAGCCGCTCGCCGGCGAGCTCGATCAGCCGGGCGACGACGCCGAGCACCGGGTTGGTCTGGCGCAACGAGCGGTCGGCGAGCCGTACGCGCAGGTCGGGCGGCGCGCCCTCGACCGGCTCGACCTCGTCGTCGCCGGCGCCGAACGTCGCCTGGATCTGCGGGGCGAACGTCTCGATGTCCGGGCACATGACGATCACGTCCCGCGGCTCGAGCGTCGGGTCGTCGGCGAGCAGGTGGAGGATCGCGTCGCGCAGCACCTCGACCTGGCGGGCACGGCCGTGGCACGAGTGGACCTGGATGCTGCGGTCGCCCGGATGGTCGGCCCGGCGGTCGTTGCGGACGTCGTCCTGTACGCGCGCGAGCAGCGTGCCGGTGCGGTGCTCGATCGGGTGCAGGTGGTCGACGTGGTCGGCCCCGAGCACGAGCTGCAACTCGCGCGAGTCGTGGCCCCAGGAGGCGAGCAGCGGATTGCTCGCCCGTTCCTGCACGTCATCGCGTCGCTCGACCGGCGGATGGCCCGTGAGCCGCTCCCACTGGGCGGGGCTCGGGTGGAGCAGGAACAGGTGCACGTCGCGCTGGGCGGCCAGCGCCTTCAGCACCTGCAGGTGGCCCGCCGGGAGCCGCGTCAGCCCGAACAGCGACAGGCGATCCGGCAGGTCGGCGCGCTCGGGGTGCTCGCGCAGCGTGCGGCAGGCGGCGTCGCGGCGCTCGGCCGGCCCGGGGACCGTGAGCCGGTCGCGCAGCTCGCGCCACAGGTGCGCCTGCCAGTGATCGCCCTCGCCGGCCGCCCAGCGCTCGAGCATCTCGGGGCGGTACAGCGCGTAGCGGTCGAACAGCTCGGCGACGTGGCGGACGCTGGAGAACCGGCGCGCCCGCCGGTCCTCGCCGGTGCCGAGGTGGTCGGCGAGCCGCTTCAGCCACGGCTCGCGCAGCGAGGCATCGACGATCTCCAGCAGCGGCCACACCGCCCGCTCGGGCCGCCATGGGTCGGTGTCCGGATCGATGCCCGAAGCCGTGGCGACCGCGTCGGCGATCAGGCGCCCAGGGGGCGGGAAGTCGACGTTCGCGCACACGCCGTCGCGCCGCCCCGGCGTCGTGCCCAGGGCGGCCGACATGCGCTGCGTGAGCCAGCGCTCCATCCCGCGCGTGGGCACGGCCACCACCTCGCGCGCGAACGGATCCGGGAGCGGATCGGCGAGCAGCGCGCCCAGCGCTTCGACGAGCGCGTCAGCGCGTTCGGATCGGTGGACGTGGAGCGCTACAGCGAATCAATGGCCTCGTTGAACGTCTGGCTGGGCCGCATGACCTCGTCGGCCTTGTCGCGGTCCACGAAGTAGTAGCCCCCGAGGTCGACGGATTCGCCCTGGACGCCGTTGAGCTCGGACAGGATCTGCTCCTCGTGCTCGGTCAGCGTGGCGGCGAGATCCGCGCCCAGCGCCTGCGCCCAGTAGAGCGCGAGGTAGAAGTGGCTGCCGCGGTTGTCGAGCTCGCCGACCTTGCGGGACGGCGACTTGCCGTTCTCGAGCAGACGGCCCGTACCGCTGTCGAGCGCCTTCGCCAGCTCGGTCGCGCCCGCCTTCTCCAGCGAGACGGCCAGCGCGAGGAACTCGCCGAGCGAGTCCCAGCGCAGGTGGTTCTCCTTGAGCAGCTGCTGGACGTGCTTGGGCGCCGAGCCGCCGGCGCCGGTCTCGAACAACCCGCCGCCGTTCATCAGCGGCACGATCGAGAGCATCTTCGCGCTGGTGCCGAGCTCGAGGATCGGGAACAGGTCGGTCAGGTAGTCGCGCAGCACGTTGCCGGTGACCGCGATCGTGTCCTCCCCGCGGGCCGCGCGCTCCAGCGTGAACCGGGTCGCCTCGGCGACCGGCAGGATCTCGATCTGGAGGCCCTCGGTGTCCGGGAGGTACGCGCGGACCTTCTTGAGCACCTCGGCGTCGTGCGCGCGGGTCTCGTCGAGCCAGAACACGGCGGGCGCGCCGGTCGCACGGGCGCGCTCGACGGCCAGTTGGACCCAGTCGCGGATCGCCGCGTCCTTGGTCTGGCAGGCGCGCCAGATGTCGCCGGCCTCGACGTCGTGCTCGAGCAGCGTCTCTCCGGCGGAGTTCACGACCCGCACCGTGCCCGCCTTCGCGATCTCGAACGTCTTGTCGTGGCTGCCGTACTCCTCGGCCTTCTGCGCCATCAGCCCGACGTTGGGCGTCGTGCCCATCGTCGCGGGGTCGAAGGCGCCGTGCTCGCGGCAGAAGTCGATCGTCTCCGCGTACAGCGCCGCGTACGACGAGTCGGGGATCACGGCCTTGGCGTCCTGCGGCTCGCCGGCCGCGTTCCACATCTGGCCGGACGTGCGGATCATCGCGGGCATCGAGGCGTCGATGATCACGTCGCTCGGCACGTGCAGGTTGGTGATGCCGCGGTCGGAGTCGACCATCGCCACCGGCGGCCCCTCCGCCAACGCCTTCTCAACGGCCTCCCGCACCTCGGGCGAGGCGGCGCTCAGCACCGCGCCGAGACCGTTGTTGGGGTTGGGCAGCTGCTCGCCGAACCGGTCGAACACGTCGGCGAAGTAGGCCCGCACGGCGTGGCCGAAGATGATCGGGTCGGAGACCTTCATCATCGTCGCCTTCACGTGCAGGGAGAACAGGACGCCCTGCGCCTTGGCGTCGGCGACCTGCTCGGCCAGGAACGCGTCGAGCGCGCGGCGGCGCATCACCGCGGCGTCGACGATCTCGCCCTCGAGCACCTTCAGCCCCTCGCGCAGCACCTCGCCGTCGAGCTCGATCCGCAGCTCGTCGTCGCGGTCGAGCGTGACGGACTTCTCGGTGGAGCGGAAGTCGCCGTCGCTCATCGTCGAGACGTGCGTCCTGGAGTCCTTCGACCACGCGCCCATCGAGTGCGGGTGCTTGCGCGCGAACGCCTTCACCGACGCGGGCGCGCGGCGGTCCGAGTTGCCCTCGCGCAGCACCGGGTTGACGGCGCTGCCCTTGACGCGGTCGTACGGCTCCGGGTCGTCGTCGTAATCCGGGATGTCGTAGCCGTCGTCCTGCAGCTCCTTGATCGCCGCCTTCAGCTGCGGGATCGAGGCGCTGATGTTCGGCAGCTTGATGATGTTCGCCTCGGGCGTCTTGGCGAGCTCGCCGAGCTCGGCGAGCGCGTCGGGCCCGTGCCCGAACTGCGCGAGGATGCGGCCGGCGAGCGAGATGTCGCGCAGCTCGACTTCGACGCCCGCCTGGCCGGCGAACGCGCGGATGATGGGAAGCAGCGAGTGCGTCGCGAGCGCGGGCGCCTCGTCCGTGTACGTGTAGATGACCTTCATCGAGGCGCGACACGGTATTACTCACCGCATGGCGTTCGTCCCGCCCGCCCGTCATCTGCTCCGCGCGAAGGACCTGGCGGACGCCCGCTACTTCGAGCCGCTCGACGTCGACGACCTCGCGCGCGCCGCGGGATTGAGCCGCGCGCACTTCAGCCGCGAGTTCCGCCGCACGTTCGGCGACTCCCCGCACCAGTACCTGCTCACGCGCCGGCTGGAGCGGGCCGCCGCGCTGCTCCGCAACACCGATCGCTCGGTGGCCGACATCTGCTTCTCGGTCGGGCTGCAGAGCGTCGGCTCGTTCACGACGAGCTTCACGCGCACGTACGGGAAGTCGCCGACCGTGTACCGCGCGGAGTTCCCGCCCGCCTCCCACCAGGCGCGGATCCCGGCCTGCGTGCTGCGCTTCTACGGGCGCCCGCAACGACAGCACGTTTGAAGAAGACAGCGCGGCGACGCGCCCGTACCGTGGGCGCATGGTTCGCATCGCCAATTCACAGCTCTGGGTCCACGACCAGGACGAGGCCCTCGCCTTCTACACCGACAAGCTCGGTTGGGAGGTCCGGTCGGACGTCACGATGCCCGAGATGGGCAACTTCCGCTGGCTGGCCGTCGGCCCCGCCGGCCAGGAGGACTTCTCCGTCGTCTTGATGGCCATCCCGGGCGCCCCCGTGATGGACGGGTCCACTGCCGAGCAGGTCCGCGACCTGATGGGCAAGGGCTTCGCCGGCACGGTGTTCCTCACCACCGAGAACGTGCGCGGCGACTACGAGGACCTCAAGGGCCGCGGCGTCGAGTTCACCGAGGCGCCCGAGGAGCGCCCGTACGGGATCGACTGCGGTTTCCGCGACCCGTCGGGCAACTCGTTCCGGCTCACCCAGGTCACGATGGACCTCTCTCCCCGGTGAAACCAGAGCGGGCGGCCGGACGCCCCGGCCGCCCGCTCGGCCGCTTACGCCTTGACGAGCCCGTGCGGGTTGAGCACGAACTTCTTGGCCACTCCGGAGTCGAAGTCCTTGTAGCCCTGCGGCGCGTCGTCGAGGGTGATCACCGTGGCGTTGACCGCCTTGGCGATCTCCGCCTTGCCGTGCAGGATCATCTGCATCAGGCCACGGTGGTACTTCATCACCGGGCACTGGCCGGTCGTGAACGAGTGCGACTTGGACCAGCCGAGCCCGATGCGGATCGACAGCGAGCCCTCCTTCGCGGCGTCGTCGGCCGCGCCGGGGTCGCCGGTCACGTACAGACCCGGGATGCCGAGCGAGCCGGCCGCGCGCGTGATGTCCATGATCGAGTTCAGGACCGTCGCGGGCGCCTCGTGGTCGGAGTCCGACCCGTGGCCGCGGGCCTCGAAGCCGACCGCGTCGACCGACGCGTCGACCTCGGGCACGCCGAGGATCTGCTCGATCTGGTCCTTGGGATCGCCCTTGGAGACGTCGATCGGCTCACAGCCGAAGCTCTTCGCCTGCTCGAGGCGCTCCGGGATCAGGTCGCCGACGAAGACGACCGACGCGCCGAGCAGCTGCGCCGAGTGCGCCGCCGCCAGGCCGACCGGGCCGCCGCCGGCGATGTAGACCGTCGACCCTGACTTCACGCCCGCCGTGTAGGCGCCGTGGAAGCCGGTCGGGAAGATGTCCGACAGCATCGTCAGGTCGAGGATCTTCTCCATCGCCTGTTCCTTGTCGGGGAACTTGAGCAGGTTCCAGTCCGCGTACGGCACGAGCGCGTACTCGGCCTGGCCGCCGACCCAGCCGCCCATGTCGACGTACCCGTACGCCGAGCCCGGCCGGTCCGGATTGACGTGCTCGCACACGCCGGTGTGGCCTTCCTTGCAGTTGCGGCAGCGGCCACAGGCGATGTTGAAGGGGACCGAGCACAGGTCGCCCTTCTTGATGAACTCGACGCCGGGGCCGACCTCGATCACCTCGCCGGTGATCTCGTGGCCGAGGATCAGCCCCTGGGGCGCGGTGGTGCGGCCGCGGACCATGTGCTGGTCGGAGCCGCAGATGTTGGTGGATACGACTTTGAGGATCGCCGCATGAGGGAGCGGTCTACCCACGTTGGCCGGGTTGACGCCCGGGCCGTCCTGGAGCTCGAAGGTCGGGTAGTCGATGTTCTGAACCTCGACCTTGCCGGTGCCCATGTATGCGACACCTCTGTTGTCAGCCATGTGCTGACCCCCTTCCGCCTAGTGGCGTTCGGAGACTGAAGCTACTCCCCGACGCTGGGAGGTTCCTGTGAGGAGAGCGCGGTCGTCAGGTTCTTTACAGCTCGTGTTCGGCGAGCCGAGCCTCGAGGTCTTTGACCCGATTCCGGAGCTCTTGCGTGCGGGCTCGGGTCGCCGCGTGCTGCGGGTGATCGTTGGATCGCGCGCCGTGGGCGAACGCGTACTCCCAGCTCGCCATGTGCGTCTTCAACTGCCGTGTCGCCGCCTCGAGCTGCTCGCGGAGCTGCTCGGTCATGTCACCGATCCTACGCGGCGTGCTCGGCGATCAGAGCCTTCAGGTCTGCAACCTTTTGGCGGATCGCCCGGTGCTGCGGGTGGTCGCCGACGCTGCACCCATGGCCCATCGCGTATGCGTACTCCCACGAGGCCAGCAGGGCCTTGAGCTCGGCGCGGAGCGCTTCGAGATCCATTGCAATGAGATATCGGCCGCTCCGGCGGAACTTGTAGCGGTCGTCACGAGATGGTCGGCGGGTGGCAGAGGTCCAGCCGCTGATCGTCGGCGAGCGCCTTGCGCAGCGACGCGAACGCCACCGCGCCGGTGAGCAGCGGAATCCAGAACAGGATCACTCGGTACAGCAGCACGGCGGCAGCGGTCGCCGCCGCGGGGGCGCCGTACACGATCAGCGTGCCGATCAGGCCGCCGTCGATCCCGCCGACGCCGCCCGGGATCGGCAGCAGCCCGCCGATCTGGCCGATCAGGTAGCCCATCAGGAGGACCGTGAGCGGCACCGTCGCGCCCAACCGCGTGGAACGTCGCCCACAGGACGGCGTTGTCCCACGCCCAGTAGCCGATCGCGCCGACCAGGACGAGCGCGTCGTGTTCTTTGATGATCTCGATCGCTTCTGCCGTGCCGTCGATGAGCGCCGCTGTACGCGCGCGACCGCCTCGCGGAACCTGGCCGCGTCCGCGCGCGGGCCGCTCGCCCGGGCCCGAGCCGCGGCACGGCGAGCACCAGGCGAGCGCCGCCGCGGCCAGGGCGGCGGGGAGCGCGGTCAGCCACAGCGGCTGGTCGGCCGTGAAGATCATCACCGCGCCGAGCACCGCCACCGCCACGAAGTTGACCGAGGACTTGATGAGCAGGAACGCGACCGAGCGGCGGGCGATCTTGTCGGCCGGCATCCCGCCGCGGCTCAGCACCCAGGCGCCGAGCGCGACGCCCGCGGCCCCGCTGGCCGGGACGATCGACCCGACCGCGAGCTCGGACCCGGCGATCTCCCAGCTCGTCCGCCAGCCCATGGCGCGGCAGAAGATCGGGCGGAACATCAGCACGTACGAAGCGCAGCTCAGGAGCTCGAACACGACCGCGATCGCCATCCAGCCGGGCGCCGCGCGCGTCAGGAGGTCGCGGACGTCGCTGAGCCCCGGCGTGAGGACCGCGATCAGGACCAGGACGACGACGAGCGCGAAGACCTGCAGCGCGCGGCGGCCGAGTCGCGCGGGCGCGACCTCGTCGGGAAGCGCCTGATACCCGCCGGACACGCTGGCAGCATAGGTGGGCTCACCATGGTCCCCGGCACCGCATTCGACAGCGAGGTCCTGATCCGCCGGCGGCGGTTCGCCAGCGAGGACACCGGCTTCGGCGTGCTCGACGCCGACTGGGAAGGCGACGAGATCGTGCTGGTCGGGACGATCGGGCATCTCGAGCCGCGCGAGCGCGCCGTGGTCCGCGGCGTCTGGAAGGAGGACCGCGCGCTACGGGCTGCAGGTGCACGTCTCGGTCGCCGAGCCGGTGGCGCCGTCCGGCGCGGCGCTGACCGCGTACCTGCGGCGCGTCAAGCACGTCGGCGCGGCGCGGGCGGCGCGGCTGACCGCCCGCCACGGCGACAGCGTGCTCGACGTGATCGACGGCGACCCCGCGGCCGCGTTCCGCGCGCTGGGGCTGAACCCGCGGCGGGTCAACGAGGCGGTGAAGTCGTGGCACGCGCTGCGTTCGACGCGGGCGCTGCACCTGCTGCTGGCGCCGCACGGGCTGGCGTGGCTGGTGCCGCGGCTCGTGAAGGAGTACGGCGACCGGGCGGCCCAGGTCGTGCAGCAGCGGCCGTACGAGCTGACGAGCGTGTTCGGCGTCGGCTTCCAGATCGCCGACAGGATCGCGCGCGCCGGCGGCGTGAGCCCGGACTCCCCCGCGCGCACGCGCGCGGGCGTGATCCACGCGCTGAGCGAGGCGGAGAAGGACGGCTCGACGTGCCTGCCCGTCCCGGCGCTCGCGGCCGCGGCGGGCGAGCTCCTCGGCGCCGCACCCACGGCCGAGATGCTCGCCGCCATGCAGGACGCCGATCAGCTGGTGCTCGAGGTCGACGGGTCGGCCGTCTGGGCGTACCGGCCGCAGACCGCCGCGCTCGAGGCCACGCTCGCCGAGCGCATCCGCTCGCTCGCCGACGCCGCGCCCGTCCTCTCCGCGCCGTCGGAGTTCGGCGACCTCGTGCCGGCGCCCGAGCAGGCCGCGGCGGTGCGCGCGGCGTTCTCGTCGCGGATGTCGATCGTCACCGGCGGCCCGGGCACCGGCAAGACCGCGACGATCCGGATGATCTGTGCGGCGGCCGCGGAGCAGGACGCCTCGGTCGGGCTGGTCGCCCCGACCGGCCGGGCCGCGCGGCGGATGGCGGAGGCGACGGGCCGCGACGCGTCGACGATCCACTCCGCGCTCGGCTGGGTGCCCGACCTCGGCCCGACCGTCGACGAGCTCGAGGTCGACCTGCTGATCGTCGACGAGACGTCGATGGCCAACCTCGAGCTGCTGGTGACGCTGCTCGCCGCGGTCGGCCCGCGGACGCACGTCGTGCTGGTGGGGGATGCCGATCAGCTCGCGCCGGTCGGCGCCGGCAAGCCGTTTGCCGAGCTGGTCGAGGCGCGCCCGTTCCCGGTCGCCGAGCTCACGCACATCTTCCGCCAGGCGGCGGGAAGCATGATCGTGCGCGGCGCCCACGCCGTGAGGCACGGCGAGCCGCCCTCGTTCGACGCCGGCGAGGACCTCACGCGCGACCTGTTCCTGATCGAGCGGGCGGACCCGTCCTCGGCGCTCGACGAGGTCGTCTCGCTGGTGTCCGAGCGGCTCCCCTCCCACTACGGCGTCGACCCGGTCGCCGACATCCAGGTGTTCGCGCCGGTCTACCGCGGCGCGCTGGGGATCGACGCGCTCAACACGCGGCTGCGCGAGGCCCTGAACCCGGCCGGGAAGCCGGTGCTCGGCGGCCGCCTGCGGATCGGCGACAAGCTGATGCTCTCCGGCCGCAATCTGCACGACCTCGGGCTGATGAACGGCACGATCCTGCGCCTGCTCGACTACCGCGAGGAGGCCGAGATCCTCATGGTCGAGGCCGAGGGCGCGGTGTTCGCGCTCCCGGAGGACGAGGCGCCGCGCCTCCAGCTCGCCTACGCCTGCTCGATCCACAAGGGTCAGGGGATCGAGCTCCCGGTCGCGATCGTCATCGCCCACCAGGCCGCCGGCGCGTTCTTCCTGCGCCGCGAGATGCTCTACACGGCGATGACCCGCGCCCGCCACGCCACGCTCATCGTCGGCCAGCGCTCGGTCGTCGCCCGCGCGGCCGCGACGCCCGACACCTCACGCCGGCACTCACGGCTCGGCGCGCGCCTGAGCTACGGCTCTCCGCACCGCTGAACGCCTACTGACCGCACTCTGTTTTCGCCGGCGCCGCGCGACCCTCGAGGTATGACGCGTACCACTCGATCGATGGCCTGGACGGGATACGCCGCCTCGCTGTGGGCGATCACCTACGCGATCGGCGTCCGCGGCTATCAGGGCCTGGGCGGCACCGTCGGGCTCGCGGGCACGTTCGCCGATCCCGCCGGCATGCGACAAGCCAGCCTGATCGCCGGCGGCGGCATCTTCCTCGTCGGGCTCGGGGCGCTGGCGTTCGTCCGGCCGTGGGGCCTGCGGCTCCCGCCCCGGCTGGTGATCGTCCCCGCCCTCGTGGGGTCGGCCTACGCGATGGCCCACGCGCTGACGGCGTACATCACGAAACCGCTGGACGCCCTCGGGTTGGTCGAGTTGCGGTTCGACGGCTGGGCGACGCGCAACCAGACGGGCCAGTTCCTCTGGGACCTGCTCTTCTACGAGCCCTGGTTCCTCGGGCTCGGCGTCCTCGTGACGCTCGGCGCGGTCCACCATCACCGCCGCACCGGAGGCACGGCCGAGGGCGCGCGGCGCCTGATCACCCTCACCGCGGCCGCCACGCTCGCGCTGACGTTGCTGGCCTGTGGGATCGTCGTGGTCCGCAGCTAGACCGCGCAAACTGCGGCTGGGTGGGGCGGTGAGGGAGCCGGCCGCGGTGGCCTGCCGAGAGCGTTGGTGTCGGGAAACCCTCGCTATGCGCGGGTAATCCGACACCGATCTCGCGCGGCGGCCGATCCCGCCTCCCTCAATGCCGAAGTTGGCCGGCCCCGGCGAGGCCTTGCACGGACGCCACGATCAGGCGCTCGCCCAGCTCGGCGACGCGGCGGTCCCTGAATTCGAGGACTTCCGGGAAGTTGTGGCCGGTGTCCACGTGCATGACCGGGAACGGGAACCGCGCCGGCCGGAACGCCTTCTCGGCCAGGCGCAGGAGGACGATCGAGTCCTTGCCGCCGCTGAACAGCAGGGCGGGGCGCTCGAACTCGGCCGCGACCTCCCGCATCACGAAGATCGCTTCAGCCTCGAGAAGCCGCAGGTAGGAGAGCTCGCGTGCCCACCTCGCAGCCGAAGCACGCTCCTCTGTGAGGCCCTGAAGGCGACGGGCGTCGCGGGCCGTCCCGAGGAGTACTTCGAGGCGGTGCCGGCGACCGGCCGGCCGCCCCGGCCGGACGACTACCTCGAGGGCCTGGACGATCCCGCCGCGCGCGTGGACGAACTCGCCCGACCAGGTCTCCGCGGCCGAGCCGCCGCCGGTCGCGGCTCGCTAGCGGAAGTAGCCGCGCGAGGGGTCGAGATTGCTCGCGTTGTGCGTGCCCTTGGAGGGCCGCGCGTACTTCGCGCCGGGACGGTCGCCGCACATGAGGACGGCGAGGCGAACCAGATCGCGCTGCTTCATGTTGGGCTGCATCGTCATGGCTGAAGCATCCCGTCACGGGGTCTCACGAGCCATCGTGAGACCCCGCCTGTTCGTCTGGGCAAACCCGCCAATCGGCGGTGGGAAACCACACCACCGCCGGTGGCTCACCCGCCCGTGTAGGTACGGCAGGGCTCGCCGCGCAGGCCCGGGCACGGCGGCAGCGCCGGTCGGCACGGCCACGCCACCGGCGACCGGGAGCAGCAGCCGCGACGGGCGCGAGGACGACCGCGCGATCGTCACCTTCGGATGCCCGTGCGCCGGCCGCGACTCGGCGAACGCCCACACCGGCTGGTCGCCGTCGACCGCGGAGATGATCACCCGGATCCGCGAGCCCGCCCGGTAGGCGTGGCCCTGGTAGTAGAGCGGGATCGTCAGCTTGGCGAACTTGCCCTTGGGCAGCCGAGCGGCGTCCGACCGGCGCAGGCTCAGGACCGGCTCGAGCTGCGTGCTCTTCTTCTTGTCGAGCTTGCGCAGGCTCGCGCGCAGCCAGCCGCCCTGCACGAACGTCTCCTTCCCGTCCGGCCGGACCTCGGTGACCGTGGCCTGCAGGTCGACGTCACGGGCCGTCGAGCGGACCCACGCCTCCACCGCGCCACCGCCGACGACGACCGTGTTGGCGGTGAGCGGCGCGCTCACGTACGACAGCGCCGTGCCCGCCGGGTTCTGGGTCCAGTTGTAGTTCGGGGTGGCGGTCCAGAGGCCGCCGGAGCCCGTGTCGCCGGTGAAGTCGGTCGCCGGGCGCGCGTCCGTGTTCCAGGTGAACGTGTCCGTGCCCGACGACACCGGCTTGGCCGGAGCCAGCGCTCCCCCGCTCTCCAGGTACCAGGAAGCGCGCCGTCGTGCCGGGCAGCGGGAAGCGCGCGAACGACTGCTCGAAGCCCGGATACGGCTGGCCGGGCGCGCGACCGGCGCCGTTGTCGAACAGGATCCGCACCGACGGCAATGCCTCGAACGCGGTGCGGGCGGCGGCGAGGCTCGGCTTGCCCTGGATCGGATCGGGCGGCAGCGTCACGCCGTTGACGCCCATCACGCCCGCGAACACCGCCGGCGCCAGCGCCTTCACCGAGTCCGGCATGCTTCGGAGCCCGCTGCGCGACGTAGAGCTCCAGGAAGTCGTACCAGCGGTTGAACGTCTCCGGGTCGAGCGAGTCGGTGTGCACGCCGTTGGTGAACGTGAACCACTTGCGCTTGGTGCCGGTGAAGCGCCGCGCGAGCGTCGGGCAGTGGCCGCCGGTCTGCTCGTCGGTCCACTGGCAGGCGAGGTAGGTCGGCGCCTTGATCTTGTGCACGAACGTGACCGGCGCCAGCGGGTCGGCGACGCGCTTCGGACGGTAGTAGCTGTTGGCCCGCACCTTGGCGAGCAGGTCGAGCGCCTCGGCGTGCAGCGCCTGGTTGGCCTTGCACGTCTTGTCGCCGCCCTTGATCCGGTCGTACGCCCACCGCTGGCCGCCGGTGGCGGAGGCCGGCCGGGCGTCGTCGCACGCGGTCCTTCGCCCACGACAGCGCGAAGCCGGTGTTGAGGATGCCACCCGGGTAGAGCGTCGTCTGCGTGTTGTCGATCACCGAGAGCGGAGTGATCGCGGCGAGGCTCGGCGGCCGCGTCTGGGCGACGAACAGCTGGCTGATGCCGCCGTACGAGACGCCGGCCATGCCGACCTTGTGGTGCAGCACCCACGGCTGGCGCGCGACGGTCTCGATGACGTCGTAGCCGTCGAGGCCCTGGAGCGGCTCGAAGTAGTCGAACGCGCCGCCCGAGCAGCCGGTGCCGCGCATGTTGACGTCGACGACCGCGTAGCCGAGCAGGTTGAGGATCGGGCTGATCCCGGACTGCGCGCCCGCCGGGTTCGCGTAGCCGTAGCCGGCGTACTCGATCACCGTCGGGAACGGGCCGGATCCGGCTCGGCACGCGCACGTCGATCGCCAGCTTGGTCCCGTCGCGCGTGCGCAGGTAGCCGTAGCCGCTGGCCGGGATCTTCTGCTTGTAGAGCTTCGCGCTCGGCGGCTTGGAGCGATTCGGGAGCACCGTCAGCCGCTTCGAGCGGAGCCGGTAGCCCCTGCCGGGCCTCAGGTTGCGGAACACCGCCCCGCCGAGCCTGCCCGCGCGCTTGACGGCGACGCGATGGCCTTTGCGCGTCAGGATCAGCTTCGCGCCCTTCTTCGCGCCGGTGACCTGCACCTGCTTGACGCTGCCTCGGGCGTTGAACGCGGCCTCCGCAGAGGCCGCCGGGACAAGTGTGATCGCGGCCACCAGGGCGACGACAGGTGCTCTCCTCATCCGCGGAACTCTGACATGAGCGACGATGCGCGAGTGGAGGTCGATCGCGAGACCCTGCTGGTCGTGCTCGCCGTCGCGGCGCTGGCGCCGGTCGTCTGGCGGACCTGCCGACGCGGGTGCGCGATGCCGATCGTCGTCGCCGAGCTCGTGCTCGGGATCGTCGTCGGGCCGGACGTGCTCGGGCTGGCCGAGCCAGGCCCATGCTCAACGTCTTCAAGCAGCTCGGGCTCGCGTTTCTGTTCTTCCTGGCCGGGATGGAGATCGACTTCGAGCGCGTGCGCGGGTCGCCGGCCCGGCTGGCGGCAAGCGGCTGGGCGCTATCGCTCGTCATCGGTCTCGCCGCGGGCGGGGTGCTGTACGCGGTCGGTCTCATCGGCACGCCGGTGCTCGTCGGGCTCGCGCTGACCACGACCGCGCTCGGCGCGATCGTCCCGATCATCAAGGACTGCGGGCCTCGTCGACCAGCCGTTCGGTCGCTACGCGCTGGCGGCCGGCGCGGCGGGCGAGCTCGGCCCGATCGTCTGGCTGTCGATCATCCTGGCCGTGTTGTCCGGCGACCCGTGGCGTACGCTGCTGCTCCTCGTGTTCGCCGCGGTGGCCGTTGCGGCCGGCGCTCTGGCGATGCGCGCGCGGCCGCCGCGGATGGTGCGGCTCGTCGAGGCGACGATGCACTCGAGCGGGCAGCTCGCGGTCCGGCTCGCCGTCCTGCTGCTCGGCACGCTGTTCCTGCTCGCCGGCTCGCTCGGGCTCGACGTCGTGCTCGGCGCGTTCTCCGCCGGCCTGATCACCGGACTCGTCGCGCGTGGCGAGGAGGCGCATGCCTTCCACGTCAAGCTCGAAGGCATCGGCTACGGGTTCTTCATGCCGATCTTCTTCATCGCCACCGGGATCGAGTTCGACCTCGACGCGCTGCTCGGCAGCGCGACCGCGCTCGCGCTCGTGCCGGTGTTCGCGCTCCTGTTCATGGTCGCGCGCGGGGCGCCGGTGTGGCTGCTGTATCGCGGCGATCTGCAGGGCCGCGAGCCGGCCGCGCTCGCGCTGATGTCCGCTTCGGCGCTCCCGCTCATCGTCGCCATCACCGAGGTCGCGACCGAGACCGGGCGGCTGGGCGACGCGGAGGCGGTGGCGCTCGTCGGCGCCGGGATGGTCTCGCTGCTCGTGCTGCCGGCCGTAGCGGTCGGGCTCACGCGCGCCAATGGCTCGCCGTGAAGAGCACCAGCACCGGGACGATCTCCAGCCGCCCGAGATACATGAGCATCGTCAGCACGAGCGTCGCGAAGTCGGTGAACGGGGCGAACGATCCCATGGGTCCCGCGAACCCGAGCCCCGGGCCGACACCTCCGATGGTCGTGATCGACGCCGCGAGCGACTGGAACGCGGTGACGTCGACGCCCCGCAGCGCCGAGTCGGCGAGCACCGCCAGCGCGCCCGTCGCGCAGACGCCCAGGTACAGGAAGACGAACACGATGATCGCCCGCAGCGCCCGCTCGTCGATCGGCTCGCCGTTCACGCGCAGCGGAGCGATCACGTGGGGATGCACGCTCTGGTCGATCTCGCGCCGCAGCATCTTGGCGATCACGACATGGCGGATGAGCTTGATCGAGCCGCTCGTCGAGCCGGCGGACGCGCCGAGCAGCGCGACGCCGAACAGCACGAGCGCGGTGAGCGGCGTCCAATGGTTGAAGTCGGCGGTCGCGAAGCCGGTGGTCGTCAGCATCGAGACCGTGTTGAAGACGCCGGCGCGCACCGCCGTCGCGCCGTGCAGGGTGCCGGAGCTCAGCAGCTCGACCACGACGATGAGGGCGGCCGCCGCGACGACGAGCAGGCCGATCCGGAACTCTTCGTCGCGCGCGAACACGCCGGCGCGGCGCGCCACGATCCCCGCGTAGAGCAGGGCGAAGTTGGTGCCGGCGACGAGCATGAAGATGACGATCACCCACTGGCTGGCGGGAGTGAACGCCTCGACCGAGCGCGCCTCGGGCGAGAAGCCGGCGGTCGCGATCGTCGCGAACGCGTGCGCGACCGCGTTGAACGGGTTCATGCGTGGGTCGATGCCGGTCCATCCGAACACGACGAGGATCGCGGCCTCGAGCGCGGTGATCGCGACGTAGAGCACGATGAACCGCCGACCGGCCGCGCGGATCGTCGTCGCGAGCGGCAGCTCCGGTCCTGGCATCTCGGTCTTGAAGAGCGCCTGGCGGCCACCGATCCGCAGCCGTGGCAGCACGGCGAGGAACAGGACGATGATCCCGACGCCGCCGATCCAGGTGGTGAACTGACGCCACATCAGCATTGCGTGCGTGAGCGCCGGGATGTCGATGAGGACGCTCGAGCCCGTGGTGGAGAAGCCGGACATCGACTCGAACAGCGCGTCGACCGGCCGCGACAGCTGCGGCACCGCGAGCACGTAGGGCAGCGCTCCGAACACGGCGACCAACACCCACAGCAGCGAGACGACGAGGTAGCCCTCGCGCGCGCCGACGCGCTCCTTGCCGTCGGTGGCGCGCTGCAGCCCTTCGCCGAACACCGCGGTCGCCGCGCCGGCGACCAGGAACGGCCAGATCGGGTCGCCATAGATGAGGCCGACCGCGACCGGGAACAGGAACGCGAGGCTGAGCCACTTGATCAGCGCTCCGACCAGGTTGAGCGCACCGCCCACGTCGACGCCGACCACGCGCGCGAATGCCCTGGCGGCACGCATTCCGGCATCATCGGCGATCGCGTACGCTCGCGACATGAGGATCGTGGTGCTTGGCGCGGGCCACGTCGGCCACGCGCTGATCGGCGCCCTCCACGAGGAGCACGACGTCACCGTGATCGACGCCGACGCGCGTCAGCTCGCCGCGCTCGCCGATCGCTTCGACGTCGCGACCGTCGAGGGCGACGGCACGTCCAAACGCGTGGTGAGCCGGGCCACGCGGGGCGGCTGCGACCTGTTCGTCGGCTGCAGCCCGCGCGAGGAGGCCAACCTGATCTGCGCCATGCTCGTCAAGCGCATGGCCGGCGCCCAGACGATCATCCGTACGACCAGCGCGGCATATCTGGAGGCGTGGCGTGAGCGCCAGCTCGACGTCGACTTCATGGTCTCGCCCGAGCTGGAGACGGCGAACGCGATCGCGGGGATCCTCGGCATCCCGGCGGCGCGCCACACCGATGTCTTCGCGGACGGCAAGGTCCAGATCGTCGAGTTCGACGTCCCGCACGACGCACGCCGGGGCGGGATCATCGGCCACGCGCTGCGCGACGCCGACATTCCCGCCGAGTCGCGCGTCGCCGCGCTGATCCGCGGCCGGCGGATGGTGGCGCCGCGCGGCGGCGAGAAGGTGCTCCCCGGCGATCGCGTCGTGGTGATCGCCTCGCCCGGCGGAGCTCGCGCGTGGAGCCGCGTGATCGCGGGCCGCGACGAACGCGTCGACGACGTGGTGATCTTCGGCGCCGGCCAGATGGGCACGACGATCGCGCGCGTGCTGATCGAGCACTCGATCCGCGTCCGGCTCGTCGACGCCCAGCGCGAGCGCGCCCGCGAGGTCGCCGAGCTGCTGCCGGCCGCCCGCTGCTTTCACGCGCACGCGTTCGATACCGAGTTTCTCGATCGCGAGCGGATCGGCCGCGCCACCGCCGCTGTGTTCTGCCTCAACGACGACGCCCGCAACCTCTACGGGGCGATTCTCGCCAAGGCGCACGGCGTGCGCCTGACGTTCGCCCTCGTCCACGACGAGATCTCGGTCGACGTGTACGAGCGCGGCGGCGTCGACATCGCGATCAACCCGCGCCAGGTCACCGCCGAGGAGATGGTCCGCTTCGCGCACGACCCGCGGATCCGGCAGATCGCGATGCTCGAGGGCGACCGCTTCGAGATCCTCGACCTGACGGTCCGCCGCGAGTCGGCGCTTGCCGGCAAGCCGTTCGACGAGCTTCCGGCCACCGGCTCGACGATTGGCGCGTTGATCCGTAACGGAAGCGTGATCTTCCCCCACGGGACCGACGTCCTACGAGCCGGCGACCGGGTGATCGTGTTCGTCGAGGCCCAGCGCGCGTCGCAGGTCGAGCACGCCCTTTGACGCGTCAGGCGGGCTGCGGCGCCGCGACCCGCGTCCCGCCGCCTTCGCCGGCGCGCCAGCCGGCCCGCCAGACGGCATCCGGCATGCGCAGCAGGTCGGCACCGATCCACGCGAACGCCACCGCCATCAACGTGCCGCCGATGCCCTCGGAGATCGGGAAGAAGAACGAGATCACGCTCGCGATCAGCACGACCGGAATCGCGCGCGGGACGCCGCCGCAACGCCACAGCGCCGCCGCCAGGACCGGGAACCCGAGCAGGCCGAACAGGACGCACAGCTCCGCCAGGCTGTAGGCGGCGTTGTCGTGGATCGCGGTCAGGATCGTCACGTCGCCGTCCGTCACGCCGCCCTGCGCCAGGCCGGCAAGCGTCGCGCTGTGGGCGACGTCGGCGGCATTGCCGACGAGATTCAGGAGCAGCAGCGCCCCGGCGACGTGCCCGAGCCGCGACCCACGGTCGCGCAGCAGGTGCACGATCGCGACGGTGCCGGGGATCAGCAGGATCACTGCCATCAGCTGGGTGATCGAGGAGATGTCGTTGCGCGTGCCGTGCGCGGCGACCGAATCGAGCATCGCGCGCTCGTCGGCCTGCGAGACGGTCTTGGTGGCGAGCGAGATCGCAAGCGCGACAGGACCGGCGATCAGACAGATGCCGGCGAGCCGGCGACGGAAGCGGTCGACCTTCGTGGTCATGATGCGTCCTCCAGGTTCGATGACACGGCGACCGTACGGCCGGCGGCGTCGCGTCTCATCGCCTGCACGTCGCGATCGGGATCCCCCGCGCGGGTGATGTCTTCCGGCAGACGGATCGCCTGCGCGGGCGATGCGCAGGATGCGGGACCCCGGGTACGTTGGCGACGAGATGCCCGCCCTGCATCGCCTCCAGCGCCAGGATCTGCTCGACGCGCTGATCGCCGCCGCTCTCGCGACGCTGGCCGTCGCGACGATCTTCAGCGACCCGCTCGAGCACCCGCGGGCGGCGCTCGTCCCGATCGCGCTGGCGATGACCGTGCCGCTGGCCTGGCGGCGCCGGCGCCCGCTGGCGGTCCTGGTCATCGTGCTGGCCGCCGTGGCCGCGCTGGCGCTCGTGAGCCCGCAGGCGGGCGGCGACCTGTCGGTGATCCTCGTGACGCTCGTCGTCACCTACTCGGTCGGGGCCAACGCCGAGCGCCGCACGGGCCTGATCGGCCTCGCGATCGCGATCGCTGCGACCGCGCTCGGGCTGGCGACCGCACCCGATCCCCACGGCGCCGGCGACTACCTGTTCGTGGCCGTGCTGTTCGGCGGCGCGTGGGGCCTCGGCGCGGCGCTGCGCGACCGCGTGGTGCGGACCGCGCGTCTGGAGGACCACGCGACGTGGCTCGAGCGCGATCGCGAGCGCCTGGCGCGCGAGGCCGTGCTCGAGGAGCGGGCGCGGATCGCGCGCGAGCTGCACGACGTGGTCGCCCACTCGGTCAGCGTGATGGTCGTCCAGAACGGCGTCGTGCGCCGCCGCATCGTCGCCGAGCGCCCGGACGACGCCCAGCTGCTGCAGGAGGTCGAGGAGCTCGGGCGCGGCGCGCTCGGGGAGATGCGCCGGCTGCTCGGCCTCCTGCGCACCGACGACGACGGGCTCGCGCTCGCGCCGCAGCCGGGCATGGACGGCCTGCCCGAGCTCATCGAGCGCCTTCGCGAGGCGGGCCAGCCGGTCGAGCTGACCGTCGACGGCGCGCCGCGCGCGCTGCAGCCCGGACTCGATCTTGCCGCGTACCGAATCGTGCAGGAGGCGCTCACCAACACGCTCAAGCACGCAGCCGGGGCACCGACGCGGGTCGTCGTGCGGTTCGGCGCCCGCCGCCTCGAACTCGGGGTCGAGGACGACGGCGGCACCGCGACGGTGCCGCCGAGCAACGGTCACGGGCACGGTCTCGTCGGGATGCGCGAGCGCGCCGCGCTGTACGGCGGCGAGCTGGCGGCAGGGCCGCGACGGCGGCGCCGGCTTCGCGGTCCACGCCTCACTGCCGCTCGAGGAGACGCGGTGATCCGCGTCGCCGTCGCCGATGACCAGGCGATGGTGCGGCGCGGCTTCCGGCTGCTGATCGACGGCGAGGACGACATGGAGGTGGTCGCTGAGGCCGGCGACGGCGAGCAGGCGGTCGCCGCGATCCGGCGCCACCGGCCGGACGTCGCGCTCATGGACATCCGCATGCCGGTGGTCGACGGCCTCGACGCGACGCGCAGGCTCGTCGGCGACGACACCCCGACACGGATCCTGATCCTCACGACGTTCGACCTCAACGAGTACGTCTACGAGGCGCTGCGCGCAGGCGCCAGCGGCTTCCTGCTCAAGGACGACCCGGCTGAGAAGCTGATCGAGGCGGTCCGCGTCGTGGCCGCCGGCGAGGCGTTGCTCGCCCCGTCCGTCGCCCGCCGCGTGATCGAGCACTTCGCGGCGCTCCCGCGCCCGCGCGCGGAGCTCGCGGCCGCGCTCGGCGAGCTGACGACACGAGAGCTGGAGGTCCTGCGGCTGGTGGCCGGCGGGCTGTCGAACGCCGAGATCGCCGCCACGCTCGTCGTCAGCGAGCACACGGCCAAGACCCACGTCGGGCATGTGCTCTCCAAGCTCGGACTCCGCGACCGCATCCAAGCGGTCGTCTTCGCGTACGAGTCGGGCCTGGTGCGCGCCGGCGAGGGCGCCGCATGACCGCGATGTCGCCTGTCTGACCGCCCGTCGACAGGTCTGACGTATCCGGTCGCGATCGGGTAGGGACTTCAGGTACGGCTCCCCGCCCTAGGAGGCCCGATGAGCACTCCCGATCGCCCGAAGACGACCACCGACTCCGGCGTCCCCGCGCCGAGTGACGAGCACTCGCTGACCGTCGGCCCCGCCGGTCCGATCGCGCTGCACGACCACTACGTCGTGCAGAAGATGCAGCACTTCAACCGCGAGCGCGTGCCCGAGCGCGTCGTCCACGCCAAGGGCGGCGGTGCGCACGGCTTCTTCGAGGTGACCAACGACGTCTCGCAGTTCACGAAGGCCGCGTTCCTGTCGCAGGTCGGCAAGCGCACCGATATGTTCGCCCGGTTCTCGACCGTCGCCGGCGAGCAGGGCTTCCCCGACACCGTCCGCGACCCGCGCGGCTTCGCGCTGAAGTTCTACACCGAGGACGGCAACTTCGACATGGTCGGCAACAACACGCCGGTCTTCTTCGTCCGCGACCCGTCGAAGTTCCAGGACTTCATCCACTCGCAGAAGCGCCTGCCGGACACGGGCCTGCGCTCCAACGACATGCAGTGGGACTTCTGGACGCTCTCGCCCGAGAGCGCCCACCAGGTGACGATCCTGATGTCCGATCGCGGGATCCCCTCGAGCTGGCGGCACATGCACGGCTTCTCCAGCCACACGTACTCGTGGATGAACGCCGCGGGCGAGCGGTTCTGGGTCAAGTACCACGTCAAGACGGTCCAGGGGATCGAGACGCTGACCGAGGACGAGGCCGCGCGGCTGGCCGGCGAGGACGGCGACCACCACCGGCGCGACCTGCACCGCGCGATCGCCGCGGGCAACGCACCGGAGTGGCGCTTCTGCGTGCAGGTGATGCCGTTCGCGGACGCCGCCGACTACCGCTTCAACCCGTTCGACCTGACCAAGGTCTGGCCGCAGGGCGACTACCCGCTGATCGAGGTCGGGCGCATGGTGCTCGACCGCAACCCGGCCAACTTCTTCGCCGAGGTCGAGCAGGCCGAGCTTCAACCCGTCCAACCTCGTGCCCGGCACCGGCCTGTCGCCCGACCGGATGCTGATGGCGCGCGTGTTCAGCTACCACGACACGCACCTGCACCGGATCGGCCCGAACTACGAGCAGCTCCCGGTCAACCGCCCGCAGTGCCCCGTCCACTCCTACAACAAGGACGGGGCCATGACCTACCACCACGCGGGCGACCAGCCGGTGTACGCGCCGAACTCGTACGGCGGCCCGGCGGCGGACCCGGCTCACGGCCGCGAGATCGGCTGGGACGTCGACGCGGCGGAGATCGGCCGGACGGCGTACGAGAAGCACTCGGCCGACGACGACTTCGGCCAGCCGGGCACGCTGATCCGCGAGGTGATGGGCGATGCCGAGCGCGCGGCGCTGGTGTCGAACATCGTCGGCCACGCGTCCGACGACGTCACGACGCAGATGCAGCTGCGGGTCGTCGCCTACTGGTCGCGCGTAGACGAGCAGATCGGCCGCCGCGTCGCCGAGGGACTCGGCCTCACCAACGGCGCGACGCCCGGCGGCGAGGAGATGCGGCGCGCTCAGGAGCTGATCGACTCGCGGGCGGGCAGCGCCTGAGCGCGAGCACCGCCCCAGAACTCGTTCAACAGCGCCGCGTACTCGGCCGGATGCGTTCTGTGCGGGATGTGCCCGGCCCCGGCGACCATGGTGAGCTCGGCGTGTGGGAGCAGCGGGGCGAGCCGCTTCACGACCGCGCGGAACGCCGGATCGCTCTTGTCTCCGGTCGAGAGCAGCGCGGGTGCGGTGACGTTCGCGAGGCCGGGGACGTCGAGGCTCGCGATGCCGGGGTCACGCTCCTCGTCCAGGAACGTCGGCGCGTTGGCGATCATCGTCCGCTTCAGCTCCGCGGGCACCACGGCCTCCCACGCGCCCGGGCCGAAGACCTGCTCGGCGAACAGCTGAGCGCCGTCTTCCCACGCGCCCGCGGCAAGCCGTTCGACCACCGGCCGCGTGGCCGCCACGAGCGCAGTGACGGCAGCGTCATCGCGCGCGAGGTCCCAGAACCCCGGCTCATGGAGCGCGAGCGAGCGCACAAGGTCGGGACGGGCGATGGCCATGCGAAGCGCGATCTGGGATCCGAGCGAGTTCCCGACGAGGTGCGCGGGCCCCACGGCCTCGACGACCGCGGCGAGATCGTCGACGTCGTCGGCGACGCTGCCCGGCCCGGGCGGGCACTCACTGGCCCCGTGGCCGCGGCGGTCATAGCGCACGAGACGCAGGTCGGCGGGCAGCTCGCGGACGAGCGCGTCCCAGGCGTGGTGATCACTCCAGGAGCCGTGTACGAACACGACCGGCTCGCCGTAGCCGGATTCCTCGATGTGGATCTTCGTGTGGCGCATGCCACCGACGCTAGGTGGCCGGCGGGCGGGTGAGAATGGGGCAGCTTCCCCATCACAGGAGGTCATGCTCGGCGGCGAACAGCGACGCGGCGGCCCGCGTCGTGCAGCCGGCCTTCTCGTAGATGTGCTCGACGTGGTGGCCGGCGGTCTTCACCGAGATCGACAGCTCGCGCGCGATCGCCCGGTTTGTGTGCCCGCGCGCGAGCAGCCGCAGGACCTCGGTCTCCCGATCGGTCAGACCGGCCGGCCGCGGCCGCTCGACGCGCTCCCGCCGCCCTGCGGCGGCGAGCACGGCTTCGACGGCGTCGGCGTCCAGTCTTCCGGCGCGCACCTCGTCCTTGATCGTGTCGGCCGCGTCGGCGCGTGGCGGCCGGTGCGGCCGCGCCTCCGTCATGGCGTGGTAGACGTCGGCCGCCGCCAGCACACGTGCCTCGGCCGGCAGCGATGTCGCGCCGCAGCCGCGGTGGTAGCCAGAGCCGTCGAGCCGCTCGTGATGGAGCCCGGCGATCGCGGCGAGCGGCTCGAGCGCCGGGGCGTGGGCCAGTACGCGCTCGGTGAGGTACGGATGCATCCGCACGCGCTCGCGCTCGTCGGCCGTGAGCGGGCCGGGGCGGTCCCAGATGGCGTTCGGCACGCCAACGCGGCCGAGGTCGTGGACGAGCGCGGCCCGCCGCACCACCACCGCGTCGAGCCCGAGCCGCCACGCGGCCGCCTCGGCAAGCTCGGCGACCCCGGTCGAATGCCCGAGCGTCCACGGCGACTTGACGTCGGCGAAGTCGGCGATCGCCCGGCAGGTCGCGTCCAGCTCGCCGTCCGCGAGATGCCGGCTGGGCGGTGGCTCTGCGGCGAGCGCGGCGTCCCATGCCGACTCCGGCTCGGCCGTCAGCTCCCCGGCCGCGCGGCAGAAGACCGCGGCGAGCGTCGGATCGTAGGCCGCGCCGGCGCGTCGGCGGACGACCCCGACCGCCGCCTCCAGGCCTCCGAGCCGGAGGAAGACTTGGGCATCGCGCGCGATCGCGACAACCCGCGACGCAGGGCTGATCTGCTCGCCGGCGAGGCCGGCCGGGAAGCCCTTGCCGTCCCAGCGCTCGAACGCCTGGACGAGCGCGCGCTGAACGTCGCCCGACAGCCCGAGGCGCTCGGCCAGCCGGCGCGCGACCTCGCAGCTGGTGGCATAGATCTCGCGCGGCGCCTGCGCCAGCCCGCGTGCCAGCATCACGGCGCGCCGCGGCAGGCGCTCCCCCGCCCCGGCATGACGGACCATCCAGCCGAGCTGCTCGCGGACGCTCCCCGGGTCGACCGTGGCGAAGGCCTCGCGAGCCGCGATCTCGTCGCCTGCGAACGCGCTCATCAGCCGGGCGTCGGCGGTACAGCCGAGGTAGCGCAGGAGCCCGACGTAGTAGACGACGGGCAGGTCGGCCGGGGCGAGACCCGCCGCGTCGGCAAGGCGCGTCGCGATCACGCAGGTGCGCAGCGCGTGCTGCAGCGGCTGGCCCATCCCGAGGTCGGTCGCCAGCGAGAGCGCGGCGACGACCTCCGCCAGGCGCGGGTCGTGCCTCGACACTGCCTGACCATACCCTCGATAGCGTGTGCTCGCGATGGCGGACGAGTACCTGCTCGACACACCGGTCGTGCGCGACTTCATCCGCGACGTGCGGGTGGCGATCGATCGCGCGTCGTCGCCGGCGGCGGCGTGCGAGGCGATCCGCCCGCGCTTCGCGGCCCTGCTCGCCGACGACGACTGGCTCCCGGAGCGCTTCCAGCAGCCCAACCCGGAGAGCGGGATGGGCGGCGGCATCGGCCAGTGGCTGCTGTTCCGCGCCGAGGACCGCTCGCTGACGCTGTTCGCGCTGATCGTCCCGCCCGGTTCCGCGACACCGATCCACGACCACCTCGCGTGGGGCCTCGTCGGTCTCTACCGCGGCACGCAGGACGAGGAGATCTACGACGACCGGGTCGAAGTCAAGGAGCAGCGCGCGCTCGTCCCGGGCGACTTCTACGCGCTGCTCCCGCCGCGCGACGACATCCACCGCGTCCGCACCACCTCGGACCGGCAGTCGGTCTCGATCCACCTGCTGACCAACGACACCGGCTGCGTGTGGCGCCACGCGTACGACGAGCACACGCACGAGGCCGAGCCGTTCCGGTCCGGCTACGTCAACGTGCCGTGTGACTAAGTCGTTATCGAGTTGTGTACGCTCACCGCGCCGTGTTCGCTATCTGGATCCTGGTACGGGGAGCATGCTGGTCCAGCTCGTGGTGGGGGGACTCGCCGCGGTCGCGGTCACGGCCAAGTTCTACTGGCGCCGGCTGTTGGTGTTCCTGCGGATCCGCAAACCCGAGCCCGAGCCGGAACAGGAACGCTGACCGCCGACCCCGGCTCGTTCCGCGACCACACCAGTCGCGTCTTCATCACGCCGGAGGGCGTGTTCCGCGTGCTGAGCGCGACCGGGCTCGAGGACTGGGAGGCACTGCACGGCTCGAAGCTCTGGCCGCAGCTGCAGAGCGAGGGCCTGGTCGTCGCCACCGAGCCGGCGGAGCTCGACGGCCTGCCCGACCTCCTGGCCGGGGAGGCGGCCGGCGCGCTGCGCCACGAGCGCGTCCCGTTCGTCTCGTACGCCTACGAGTGGCCGTTCTCGATGCTGCGCGACGCGGCGTCGCTGCAGCTCGAGCTCAACCAGCGGGCCCTGAAAGCCGGGCTCGCCCTGAAGGACGCGACGCCGTACAACATCCAGTGGCGCGGCACCCGGCCGGTGTTCATCGACATCGGCTCGTTCGAGCGCCTGCGGCCCGGCGAGCCGTGGGTCGGCTACCGGCAGTTCTGCATGCAGTTCCTGTATCCGCTTATGCTGCAGGCCTACAAGGACCTGCCGTTCCACGCGGCGCTGCGCGGGTCGCTCGACGGGATCTCGCCGCACGACGCGCGCGCCGTCCTTGCCGGCGAGCGGTTCCGCAAGGGCGTGATGTCCAACGTGCTCCTGCACGCGCGGCTCGAGGAGCGCCACGCCGACGAGGCGGGCCGCCAGGTCAAGCAGGACATGAAGCGCGCCGGCTTCAACGAGGAGCTCCTGGCGGCCAACTTCGCCAAGCTCGAAAAGCTCGTCCGGCGGCTGGAGTGGAAGGCCGGCGAGACGGCCTGGACCGGCTACGGCGAGGCCAACACGTACGACGACGACGCGGCCGCCGCGAAGGCCGCCTTCGTGCGCGAGGCGGCGGCGCGCAGGCACTCGGGCCTCGTCTGGGACGTCGGCTGCAACGACGGCCGCTACTCCCGCCTCGCGGCCGAATCCGCCGACCTCGTCGTGGCGTTCGACGCCGACCACGCCACCGTCGACGCCCTCTATCGCTCGCTGCGACGGGCCGCGAGGACATCCTGCCGCTGGTGATGAGCGTCACCGACCCGTCGCCCGACCTCGGCTGGCGCGGGCGCGAGCGCGCCTCGCTGGAGCGCCGCGGGCACGCCCGAGCTGGCGCTCTGCCTCGCCGTCGTGCATCACGTCTGCATCACCGGCAACGTCCCGGTGCGCGAGTTCCTCGACTGGCTGCGCGCGCTCGACACCGCGCTGGTGATCGAGTTCCCCGACCGCAGCGACCCGATGGTGCAGCGCCTGCTCAGCGGCAAGCGCGACGGGAGCAATCCCGACTACGAGGCGGCCGCGTTCGAGCGCGCGCTGGAGGAGCGGTTCACCGTCGACCGAAGAGCAGCATATCCGAGACCCGGACGATCTTCGAAGCACGCCCCTGATCGGCTTCCCGCTGGCCGCCCTGCACCTGGGCGGCCTGTGGGCGCTCGCGTTCGCGCAGCCGCTGCTCGACCTGCTGGAGGACAACGCCGAGTTCTTCGTCGCGCGCGGGAACACGGGCGGCGACATCCTGGTGCTCGCGCTCGGCTACACGCTCGTGCCGCCGCTGGTCGGCGCGCTGATCGTGTTTGCGCTGCGCGGCTACGGGTTCTGGGCGATGCTCGTGTTCGTCGCGCTGCTGGTGGCGGCGTTCGTGCTGCCGCCGGCCGGCGACCTGCTCGGCGGGTCGGCGCTGGCGATCCCGGTGTCGCTGTTGGTGGGCGCGGGCGGTGCGGCGCTGTACGCGCGGGTCGCGGGCGTGCGCTCGTTCGCAGGAGTGCTCGCGGTCGCGCCCCTGGTCGTGCTGCTGCTGTTCCTCGTCGTGTCGCCGGTGCGCGGCCTCGTGTTCCCCAGCGAGGCGGCGGCCGTCGCCGGCCCGCGCCAGTCGACCGTGCCGATCGTGCACGTGGTGTTCGACGAGCTGCCGCTGAGCACCCTCGTCGGCGCCGACGGCGCCATCGACGCGAAGCGGTTCCCCAACTTCGCGCGGCTCGCGCGCGCGTCGACGTGGTACCGCAACGCCACGACGGTCAACGACCTCACGGCCGCCGCGGTCCCGGCCCAGCTGACCGGCGAGCAGCCGAAGCCGAACGAGCTCCCGGCCGCGCGCGACCACCCGCGCAACCTGTTCACCCTGTTCGAGCGCAGCCACCGGCTGACCGTCGTCGAGCCGATCACCGCGCTGTGCCCGGAGCGGCTGTGCCGCCGCGCCGAGCTCGGGATGGCCGACCGCCTGGAGGCGCTCGAGTCCGACCTCGGCCTCGTCGTCAAGCACCTGCTGTTGCCGGACGACCTGCGCAAGAACCTGCCGGCCGTCGATCGGGTCTGGGAGGGCTTCGAGGAGGACAGCGACGAGCTCCAGAGCGGCGCGAACCTGCGTCGCGACGTGCTCGCCCGGCTCGCCCGCGACGACCCGACGGCGGGCTTCGAGCGCGCGATCGCCGCGCTCGACCAGCCCGGCGCGAAGCCGCCGCTGCTGTTCGTGCACTCGACGCTCCCGCACGGGCCCTGGCGCTACCTGCCCGACGGGAGCACGTATGAGCTCGACCATCACGGCTATCCCGGTCTCGGCACGGACCGCTGGACCGGGCCGCAGTGGCAGGTCGACCAGTCGTTCGCCCGCCACGTGCTGCAGGCCCAGTACGCCGACCGGCTGCTCGGGCGGCTGCTCGACGCGCTGCAGTCCAGCGGCAGGTTCGAGCGGGCGGTGATCGTCGTCGCCGCCGACCACGGCGCCTCGTTCACCACCGGCCAGCCGCGCCGCCCGGTGAACGATGCCAACGTCGGCGCGATCGCGCCGGTGCCGTTCTTCGTCAAGCTCCCCGGCCAGCAGCGGGGCGCGGTCTCGGACCACGCGGTGCGCACGATCGACGTGCTGCCGACGATCGCCAAGGCGGCCGGCGTGCGGCTGCCGTGGAAGGCCGACGGGATGCCCGCCGACGAGCGCCCGGTGGACCCGTCGGCGCCGATCGACGTCTCGCACATGGGCGTGCACGTGCTCACCGAGCCGCTGCAGTCGGTCGAGGCCAAGCGCGCGGCGCACGAGCGGGTCGAGGCGCGGCTGCTGCGTGACGGGGTGTACGCGATCGGGCCGCGGCCGGACCTGATCGGCCGCGCCGCCCCGCGCGGCGCGCGGCCGGTGTCCGGCGGCCCGTATGTCTGGGGCGACGTCGCGGCGGGAGACAACACCGACCTCGCCGTCGCCGTCGACGGCCGCGTCGTGGCGACCACGCGCGCGCTTGGCGGCGAGTTCACCGCGATCCTCCCGGCGCGGGGACGGGTAACGGTGGCGCCGGTGCGATGATCCGGCGATGGTCGAACCCGTCCCCGAGCACCTCCACACGGTCACGCCCCGGCTCGTGGTGAGCGACGGCGCCGCCGCGATCGAGTTCTACGCGCGTGCGTTCGGTGCCGAGGAGATCTACGACCGCTTCACGGACCCCGACGGCAGGGTGATCCACACCGAGCTGCGGATCGGCGACTCGGTGGTGATGATCACGCAGGAAGGCGAGGGCGGCGGCTCGATCCTCGCGACCTACTGGCCGGACGTCGACGCCGCCTGGCAGCGCGCGATCGACGCCGGCGCCGAGGTGATCTACCCGCTCGCCGACCAGTTCTACGGCGAGCGCGGCGGCCGGTTGCGCGACCCGTACGGGCACCAGTGGATGCTCTCGCAACGGACCGAGGAGCTCTCGCACGACGAGATGGTGCGCCGCGCCGCCGAGTACTTCGGCGCGTGAACGTCGCCCGCAACACGGTGCTCCTGGCCACCACGATGGCCGTCTACTCGGCCGTGCTGCAGCTCGTCGCGGCGGTGTCCTCGATCACGTTCGTGCTCGTCACCGGCGTCCGCGGCCTGCTCGGGCTCGGCCCGGCGATCTTCCTGGTCGCGTCGGCGCTGGCCGCGCTGCCGGCGGGCCGCATGATGGACCGCGTCGGCCGCCGGCCCGTGATCGCCAGCGGCTACCTGTCGGCCACCGCGGGCTGCTGTCTCACCGCGCTGGCGACGAACATCGGCTCGGCGCCGGTGCTGATCCTCGGCTTCCTGCTCACCGGCGCGGCCAGCGGGGTCGCGCTGCTGATCCGCGCGGCAGCCGGTGACATGTACCCGCCGGAGCGGCGTGCGCTCGGCATCTCGTACGTGCTGTTCGGCTCGGTGTTCGGGGCGATCCTCGGCCCGGCCGTGTTCGGCCCGCTGTTCGCCGGCCGCGATCTCGACGCCGCCGCGCTGACGGTCCCGTGGCTGGCCGCCGGCGGGATCGCCCTCGTGGCGTGCCTGCTCGTGCTGCTCGTGCGGCCGGACCCGAAGGAGATCGCCGAGCGGATCGGCGCGCACGCGGACGAGCACGCCCCGGCGGCTCCGCTGCGCGAGATCATCGTCCGCCCCGGCGTGCGCCCGGCGATGCTCGCGGCGCTTGCGAGCTTCGGCGTGATGGTGTCGGTGATGAACCTCAGCGGCTACGTCGTCGTAGAGCACCACCATCATGCGCAGAGTGACGTGTTCCCGATCATCGGGGCGCACGTGATGGGGATGTACGCGCTCGTGCTCGTGGTGGGGTCGCTGATCGACCGGATCGGCCGCGGACCGGCGCTCGCCGGCGGGCTGCTCGTGATGGCGGTGTCCACGATCGCGCTGCTGTGGTTCGAGGGCGTCGTGGCGACCGCGGTGCTGCTGTTCGGGCTGGGCGTCGGCTGGAACCTGTCGTTCGTGGCCGCCACCGCGCAGCTCGTCGATGCGACGGCGCCGAGCGAGCGCGGCAAGATGCTCGGCTTCAACGACCTGCTGTCGGCGCTGCTCGGCGCGTCACTGGCGCTGCTCGGCGGCTACGCGCTCGACTCGATCGGCGTCGCCGCCCTGGCGATCGGCGCGACCGCGATCGTGGCCGCGCCGATCCTCTGGCTCGCCCCTCGCCGTCAGCCCGTCCTCAGGCCGTAGCCGTAGGGGAACAGCGGGTCGTAGTGGCGGTCGCCGACGTTGATCGGCTCCTGGGCGAGCGTGCGCGGCCAGGTCATCGGCAGCCGGCCCGTGAACGGGCGGGCGCCGAACAGCGTGTCCGCCACGCCCGCGCCCTCACTGCCCGGCAGCCAGGCCGCCACGAGCCCGTCGATCTCGTTGCGCTGCGCCGGGTCGATGATCAGCGGGCGGCCGGAGACGACCACCATCACGCACCGCCGGGCCGCTGCGCAGACCGTGTCGACCGCGGCCTTGTCCGCGTCCGACAGCATCATCGTCTGCGCCGGGCGGAGCACGCCGTTGTCGCCGGGGTCGAAGCCCCACTGCGGGCCTCCGACGTCACCGAACCCCTCGGCGTACGGCGTCTCGCCGACCACGACGATGCCGGTCGCATTGCGCGGCACCGGCGCCGACGCGTCCTCGCTGTACGTGACGTTTCGCGCGTGCTCGCGGATCCCGTCGAGGATCGTGGTCCCCGGGATCACGTTCGTCGAGCCGCCCTGCCACGTCAGCGTCCATCCGCCCGCCTGGTTGCCGATGTTGTCGGCGTTGCTGCCCGCGACGTACAGCTTCCCGCGCTTGCCGAGGGGGAGCGTGTGCTTGCGGTTGACGAGCAGGACCTGCGACTCCGCGGCCGCCCTCCGGGCCAGCCGATGGTGCTGCCGGGACCCGATCTCGTCGATGTCCCGGCGCGGCGTGGACGGGTGCTCGAACAGCCCGAGCTCGAACTTCTTGGTGAGGATGCGGCGCACCGCGTCGTCGATCCGCGCTTGCGTCACGTCGCCCTTGCGGACCTCCGCCAGCAGCGTGTCGATGAACTGCGGGGCGGTGTGCGGCTCCATCATCATGTCGATGCCGGCGTTGACTCCGGCCTTGACCTGGGCGGCGTAGTCGCCCGGCAGCTGGTGGATGCCCTCCCAGTCGCTGATGACGAGGCCCTTGAAGCCGAGCCCGCCCTTGAGCACGCCGGTGATCAGGTCGCGATTGGCGTGCATCTTGATCGGATTGCCGACCCCGTCCTCGATCCAGTCGACGCTCGAGAACGACGGCATCACGCTGCCGACGTGGTGCTGCCGGACGGCGGGGACGTACTGGCGCAGCGCGTGGCGCCAGAAGTCGCGCTTGGTCGTCACGGCGACGCCCTGGTCGATCGGGTACTGCGCCGGTGCCGGCCTTGCTCGCGTCGTACCGCGTGTCGCCGTCGCCCGCGTAGTGCTTGGCGGTCGCGAGCACGCGATCGGACGCGCTGATGTCACGGCCCTGGAAGCCGTCGATCGCGGTCTCCATCCTCTCGACCAGCTTCGGGTTCTCCGAGAAGCTCTCGTACGTCCGGCCCCAGCGGTCGTCGCGGGCGGCGCAGATGCACGGGGCGAACGCCCACTGCGGCCCGCTCGCGCGGGTCTCCTCCGCGGCCACGTGCTCGATCTGCTGCACGAGCTCCGGGTCGCGGCTCGCGCCCAGGCCGATGTTGTGCGGGAACACGGTCGCCCCGAGCAGGTTGCCGTGCCCATGCACGGTGTCGACGCCGTACAGCAGCGGGATGTGCAGGCGCGTGGCGAGCGCGGCGCGCTGGAAGCGGTCGACCATGTCGGCCCACGCCTCCGGCGTGTTCGGCGTCGGCACCGAGCCGCCGCCGGACAGGATCGAGCCGAGGCCGAGCGTCGTGATCGGCGTCGCGTCGTCGAACACGGTGTCGCGCTCGGCCTGGGTCATCTGGCCGACCTTCTCCTCCAGCGTCATCCGGCTGAGCAGGTCGGCGACCCGCTGCTTCACGGGAAGCCGCGGGTTCTCGTACGGCTTGGTCGCCGCGGTTGCCGGCGCGGCGACGACGAGGGCCGCCGTGATGGCGGCGGCAGCCACGAAGTGCTTGGACATCTGTTCTCCTCCCTTGCCCAACCCTCGTATTGACGGCCTCGCCGCGTCGAAACCTCAATCGGCCGGCACGAGCGCCGCGATCGCCTCCTCGCGCGAGCTGTAGATGACGAACAGCTCGGCGGTGCCGGTCAGCTCGAACGTCCGCCGGACGGGCCCGGGCCGGCACAGGATCACCAGGTCGCGATCCTCGGTGCCGAGCAGGCCGCGCGCCCGCAGCAGGGTCGCGAGGCCGCTCGAGTCGAGGAACGTGGCCTCGATCAGGTCGACGACGAACGCGCCGCTGGTGATGCGGATCTCCGTGTCGAGCGCCAGGTCCAGCGCGTCGACCGCGTTGATGTCGATCTCACCGCGGACGGCGATCCCGGGGACGCCCCCGAGCGCCGCGTCGCCCATCTCGAACGGCTTCACCGCCCCACGAAGAAGACGATCAGGGCCACGATCGCCAGCGCGAACAGGAGCGGATGCACGATCACGCCGCCCGCGATGGCGATGATCAGCAGCACGATTCCCAAGATGAGCCACAGCACAGATTCCCCCTAGTCCGGTTTCGACTACTACGACGTGGCCGGAGACCGTAGGTCGGTGAGTTAGGGGTTTGGGCGATCTGGTCGGCGCGCCGACGTCCTAGGTCCGACATCCGGGTAGAGCACTCCCATGATCAGCATCGTCGACGCCGACCCCGACCTCGGGGACCTCCTCTCGCCCGGCGACCTCTCGCGGGCGCGGCGGGAGGCGCTGACCCGGGTCTCGCGGCTGTCCCCCGGAGCGTGGGACGCCGCCGCCGCACAGGAACCGGCCGAGCACCATCGCGGGTTCCTGATCGTCGACGGGCTGCTCAGCCGGACGGTCGAGGTGCTCGGCAAGCGCTGCGTCGAGCTCGTCGGCCACGGCGACGTGATGCGCCCGTGGCGGTGGGACGAGGACGGCTCGCACGTGCGCGCGGAGATCGGCTGGCAGGTCTTGGAAGAGACACAGCTCGCGGTCCTGGACCACGCGTTCGTGCTGCGGATCGTGCCGTGGCCGCAGCTCGGCCTGGAGCTGTTCAACCGCGGGACGCGGCGGGCGCACCACCTGGCGGTGGCGCTGGCCATCGCCCACCACCAGCGGGTCGACGACCGGCTGGTCCTGACGTTGTGGCATCTCGCCGAGCGCTGGGGGCGCGTGCACCGGGACGGGATCGTGGTCCCGCTGCCGCTCGGTCACCAGCGGCTGGCCGATCTCGTCGGCGCCTCGCGGCAATCGGTGACGACGGCCCTGGGTGAGCTCAAGCGGGACGGCGTGCTCTCGCGGCGCGACAGCGGCGAGTGGGTGCTGCACGGCGATCCACCGGAGGAGCTGCGCCACCACCGTCTGGTGGCCGCCTTGACCTGAGCCTTCCGGTCTGGTCAAATGGCTTAGTCGAATGACTAAGACGTTGACGCCAGCCCGCGCCGCCGCTTCGGAGGCGCTCCTCGACGCCGCCGAGCACCTGCTCGTGGAGGTCGGCCACGCCGGCATCACGACGCGCCGGCTCGCCGAGGAGGCCGGCGTCAACCACGGCCTCGTCCACTACTACTTCGCGTCCAACGAGAACCTGCTCGTGCAGGCGTTCGAGCGGTTCACCGAGCGGATGATCGAGCGCCAGCGCGACCTGTACGCGGCCGACGTCCCGTTCGTCGAGAAGTGGCGGACGGCGATGCGCTACCTGGTCAGCGAGGACGTCCGCTACCAGAAGATCTGGATGGAGCTGTCCGCGCTGTCGTGGAACGACGAGGGGCTGCGGGAGCGCCTCGCGCGCGTGAACGCCGAGTGGCGGGGAGTCCTGCGCGACGCGTTCGCCGAGCCGCACCGCGCGCTCGGCATCGCCATGCCGCTGGACGCGCTGGTGTCGTTGGTGATCACCTTCAACATCGGGATCATCGTGGAGCGCCTGGGCGGCATCGAGACCGGGCACCGCGAGCTCCTGGACTGGATCGATCAATGGATCTCTCGCTAGCCGTTCCCCGCGAGCAGACGCGGGCGATGTACCCCGACGAGTCCGGCTACGTCGAGCGCGACGGCGTGCGCCTGTACTGGGAGGTCTACGGCTCCGGCGAGCCGACCGTCTTCCTGATGCCGACGTGGTCGATCATCCACTCGCGTCACTGGAAGATGCAGATCCCGTACCTGGCGCGGCACTGCCGGGTGCTGGTCATGGACGGTCGCGGGAACGGGCGCTCGGACCGCCCCGCCTCCGGCTACGGCGAGGCCGAGTTCGCCGCCGACGCGCTGGCGGTGATGGACGCGACGGCGACCGAGCGCGCCGTGCTCGTGTCGCTGTCGGTGGGCGCGCAGCGGTCGCTGATCATGGCCGCCGAGCATCCTTCGCGGATCGAGGCGGCGGTGTTCATCTGCCCGTCGGTGCCGTTCGGAGGGATCGTCGAGGCGCGGGCGGCGCTGGACTGGGAGTCGCCGCGCGAGTCCTACGACGGCTGGCAGAAGTACAACCGCCACTACTGGCTGTCGAACTACCGGGGCTTCCTCGAGTTCTTCTTCGGCGAGATGTTCTCCGAGCCGCACTCGACCAAGCCGTTCGACGACGCCGTCGGCTGGGGGCTCGAGACCACCGGCGAGACGCTCGTCGCCACCTACCTCGACAAGGAGCTCACGACCGAGCAGACGCGCACGCTGGCCCGCCGCGTCGACTGCCCCGTGCTCGTCATCCAGGGCACCGACGACCGGATCACCGGCCCGGGCCGCGGGATCGCGCTGGCCGAGGAGACCGGTGGCGAGCTGGTGCTGATGGAGGGGTCCGGCCATGGGCCGCACGTCCGCGATCCCGTCAAGGTCAACCACCTGCTGCGCGACTTCATCGCGCCGGCGCGGCGGGCGCCGAGTTGGATCCGCGGCCGCTCGCGCGGCAAGCGCGCGCTGTTCATCTCCTCCCCCATCGGGCTCGGCCACGCGGCGCGCGACGCGGCGATCGCGGAAGCGCTCCGCCAGCAGGTGCCGGGGCTGGAGATCGACTGGCTCGCCCAGCACCCGGTGACGCGCGTGCTGGAGGCGCGGGGCGAGCGGATCCACCCTGCTTCGGCGTTGCTCGCCAACGAGTCGGGCCACATCGAGAGCGAGTCGGCCGAGCACGACCTGCACTGCTTCCACGCGATCCGCCGGATGGACGAGATCCTGCTCGCGAACTTCATGGTGTTCGACGACCTCGTGCGCGAGGAGCAGTACGACCTCTGGATCGGCGACGAGGCGTGGGAGCTCGACTACTACCTGCACGAGAACCCGGAGCTCAAGCGCGCCGCCTATGCCTGGCTCACCGACTTCGTCGGGTGGCTCCCGATGGAGGACGGTCGCGAGGCCTTCCTCACCGCCGACTACAACGCCGAGATGATCGAGCACATCGATCGTTACCCGCGCGTGCGCGACCGGGCGGTGTTCGTCGGCGACCGTGACGACATCGTCCCCGACGCGTTCGGCCCGGACCTGCCGCTGATCCGCGACTGGACCACCGACCACTACTCGTTCGCCGGCTACATCACCGGCTTCACGCACTCCGACGTCGGCGACCGGGCGGCGCTGGGCTACGCGGATGCCGAGAAGGTGTGCATCGTGACGGTCGGCGGCTCGGGCGTCGGCGGGCATCTGCTGCGCCGCGTCATCGAGGCGTTCCCGGAGGCCAAGCAGCGCGTCCCCGAGCTGCGGATGGTCGTCGTGGCCGGCCCGCGCATCGACCCGGCCTCGCTCCCGTCACACCCGGGGCTGGAGATCCGCGCCTACGTCCACGACCTCTACAAGCACCTGGCGGTGTGCGACCTCGCGATCGTCCAGGGCGGCCTCACCACGTCGATGGAGCTGACCGCCAACCGCCGGCCGTTCCTCTACTTCCCGCTGCGCCATCACTTCGAGCAGAACTTCCACGTCCGCCACCGGCTGGACCGCTACGGCGCTGGGCGCTGCATGGACTTCGAGACCGACGGGCCGGCCGAGATCGCCGCGGCGATCGCCGAGGAGATCGGGCGGACGGTCGACTACCGCCCGGTCGAGACCGACGGCGCCGAGCGCGCCGCCAGGCTCATCGCCGAGCTCCTCTAGCGGTATCACCCGCGACACTGCGGGCAGCCGACCCCTAGGAGTACGGGTAGCCGCCGCGAGGGCTCGCCGGACCGGCTTTAGCGTGCGGTCCATGCGCAATCTTGCCGCCTGGTGCCACGACCGGCGCCGTACCGTCATCGGGATCTGGGTCGCCGCGTTCGTCGTGCTGGCCGTGCTGTGGGGCGCTGCCTCCGGCGAGTTCGTCAACAACTTCCAGCTGCCGGGCACAGAGTCGCAGCGCGCCTACGACCTGCTGAAGGAGCGTTTCCCGGCGCAGTCCGGTGATACCGCCAGCGTCGTCTTCGCGGTCAAGGACGGCAAGGTCCTCGATCAGGCCAACCGCGGCACGATCGACGCCGCGATCGCCGAGATCAAGAAGTCCCCCGAGGTGTTGGCGGTCGGCGACCCGTTCGCCAAGGGCGCGCCCGTCTCCCAGGACGGCAAGATCACCTTCTCGACGATCCAGTTCCGCAAGGGCGGCGGTGACGTTGACCCGACGAAGGTCAAGGTCATGGCCGAGAACACGCTCAAGCTGGACGGCAAGGACGGCGTCCAGGTCGCGCTCGGCGGCGACATCATCCACTGGTCGACTGCCCAGCAGGGCGGCGCCGGGGAGATCTTCGGCATCCTCATCGCCGCGGTCGTGCTGTTCCTGACGCTCGGCGTGGTGGCGATGGGGCTCCCGCTCTTGAACGCCCTGTTCGCGATGGTCGTCTCGCTCGGGCTGATGGCCGTGCTGGGGACCAGGATCCTCGACGTCACCGACTGGACGCCGCAGCTCGCGGCCATGATCGGCATCGGCGTCGGCATCGACTACGCGCTGCTGATCCTCAACCGCTTCCGGCTCGAGCGAGGTGCCGGCCGTGAAGTGCGAGAAGCGACCCTGGTCGCGCTCGACACCTCCGGGCGGGCGGTCCTGTTCGCCGGCATCGTGGTCGTGATCGCGATGCTCGGCATGATGCTGCTCGGCATCTCGTTCCTCTATGGCCCGGCGATCGGCGCCGCGCTCGCGGTGCTCGCGACGATGGCGGCATCGCTGACGCTGATGCCGGCGATCCTCAGCAAGATCGGCGGGCGGATCAAGCCGTCCGGCAAGGGCGCCGACGTCGAGACCGGCTTCGCCGCGCGCTGGAGCCGCTTCGTGGCCGACCGGCCGTGGCCCGTGGCGGTCGTCGCGCTGGCGATCCTGGTCGCGCTCGCCGCTCCCGCCCTGCACATGCGGCTGTCGACGAGCGACGCGAGCACGTACAAGAAGGACGACACGTCGCGAGTCGCCTACGACCTGCTCAAGCAGGGCTTCGGCGCGGGCTTCAACGCCCCGCTCCTGCTGGCCGTCGAGCTCCCCAAGTCGGGCGACGATGCCGCGCTCACGCAGATCGGCGACGCCCTGTCCAAGCAGCCCGGCATCGCCGGCGTCCTTCCGGCCCAGGTCAACCAGGCCGGCGACACGGCGACGATGATCGCCTACCCGACGACGACACCGCAGGACGAGACGACCGACGACACGGTCCGGACGGCGCGCGACAAGACGTTGCCGCCGATCGAGTCGTCGACGGGCGCGCGCGTGTCGATCGGCGGCGCGACGGCGACCAACCTCGACTTCTCGCAGACGATCCGGGACAAGCTCCCGCTGTTCATCGGCGTGGTCGTCGGGCTTTCGCTGCTGCTGCTCGGCGTCGTCTTCCGCTCGGTGCTGGTGCCGATCAAGGCGGGCGTGTTCAACCTGCTGTCGATCCTGGGCGCGTTCGGCGTCGTGACGCTGATCTTCCAGGACGGCCACCTCGCCTCGCTGTTCGGCGACGCGACCGGCCCGATCGAGTCGTTCCTGCCGATCATGGTCTTCGCGGTCGTGTTCGGCCTGTCGATGGACTACGAGGTGTTCCTGGTGTCGCGCATGCACGAGGAATGGGTGCACACGCGCGACGCGCGCTACGCGGTCCGCCACGGCCTGGCCATGACCGGCCGCGTCGTCACCGCGGCCGCGATCATCATGATCGCCGTCTTCGGCGCCTTCGCGATCGGCAACGAGCGGGCGCTGGCGATGATGGGCGTCGGCTTCGGCGCCGCGATCTTCATCGACGCCTTCATCATCCGCCTGCTGCTGCTGCCTGCGGTGATGCACATCGCCGGCCCGGCGATGTGGTGGATGCCGTCCTGGCTCGACAAGCGCCTCCCGCACCTGAACATCGAGCGGCCGGACGAGCCGCAGGTCTTCCGCGAGCCGCAGCCGCAGCCCGCGTCCTAGGTGTCCGGCGCCCGGCGAGCCCCGCGCTCGCCGGGCGCCGCTCGTTCGGACTAGCGCGCGTAAGCGACGCGAGCGACCAGCGCCCGGATCCCTCGCCGCGGCTTCAGCGGCACGGTCAGCGCCGGCTGATCCTGCCGGTGCGCGCGGGCCTTCTCGGCCTGGCGGATGCGGTCGGCCTGGATGACGGTCACGAGGCTGTGGTTGGGATGCATGGCGGGCGCTCCTTGCGGGGGGAAGGGGGAACGCTGCGCAGCCTCCCCGGTCCCCCTTGCCGTCCGGTTGCGGAACGCTAGTGGCGCGCTTGCGCCGCCGCCCCGATCAGGGGAAACCACGCGGCCCGATTCAGCCGAAACAGCGGTCGCTCCCGGGGGTCGCCCGGCATAGGCTCTGCCCCAGATAGATCGCCCAGCCGCCACTGACAGCGCAAGCCCGAAGGAACGCGGCAGTGTGAGCAGCAAGCCAGGCTCCATACCCAGCCTGAGACTCCTTCCGACGAAGGGTGATCATGTCGCTCCTCGAGCGGGCTCCGGCCCGCTCGGGGTGTTTTCGCGACCGCTTCGCCTGCGCGCGGCACCCACGCCCGCGTGCCAGCCGGGCGCGCGGCCCCCGACGGGCGGCCGGACCGACCCGGCGTCGATGCCGCTGCGCTCGAGCACCCAGGCGATGATCGAGTTCGAGTTCCACATCTCCCCGGCGCCACAGTCGTCGCGACCCCAGACGAGGGTCGGGACCTCCGTGACGGCCTCGAGCACGCGCCGCGCACACGCCTCGTCGTCGCTCAGATGCCGCGGGCTTTCCACGGCCTCCCCGATGTCGGGGATCTGTCCGTCACGCCAGCGACGGATCTCGTAGCGGAAGATCCGCAGCCGCGCCGCCCGGCGGCTGCCCACGGCGCCTTCGGCGACCACCCCTCGCTCCGCACCGCGCCGATCCGGGACCGGCGTCTGCTCGATCACGAACTGTTCGCCGTCCGTCTGGATCTTGAGCGCGGAGTGGTAGAGGTCGTACCTGGGACGCCGTTCCAGCCGCGCAGCCAGCGCCTCGTACAGGCGGCCGCAACGCCTGACGACATGGCCGCCCGCACCAAGGGGCAACCAGTACAGGTCGACGGCGCTCAAACGGCCCCGCCACTCAGTCGGTCGGCCAGATGAACTCGTCGTCCTCGTGCTGATAGGCGGCCGCGGGCCCTTCGGCGGGCGGCGTCTTCATCACGTCGGGCGCATGCTCAGCGCCCTCGGACTGGAATCCCTGTGCCGGTGAGCGCTCGGAGTCGTCGCGCAGATCGGATGGGTTGAACTCCATGCCAGAAGCGTGCTCCGGCAGGGTCGGTCCCGCATCCGGGCAGAACACAGGGCAGCTCCTCGTATTTCACCGTGTGCCGAAGTTCTCCCGCACGGTCGCGGTGAGCTGGGGCGAGGGCGTCGGCGTGTCCGCGAGCGCGAACGGGATGCCGAGCTGGTCGTACTTGGCTGCCCCGAGCTTGTGGAAGGGGAGGACGTCCACTCGCTCGACGTTGCCCAGGCCGGCGACGAACGTCGCCACCTCCTGGATCTCGCGCGGGTCGTCGGTGAACCCCGGCACGAGCACGTAGCGGACCCACACCGCGGTCCCCCGTGCGGCGAGCCGCTCGGCGAACTCGAGCGTCGGGCCGATCGGCCGTCCGGTCAGGCGACGGTGGGTCGCGTCGGTGCCGGCCTTGATGTCGAGCAGTACGAGGTCGGCGGCGTCTAGCAGCTCGTCGTCGGCGTGGCGGCCGAGGAACCCGGACGTGTCCAGCGCCGTGTGCAGGCCGGCGTGCTGCGCCGACTTCAGCAGCTCGCGGGTGAAGGCCGGCTGCTGAAGGGGCTCGCCGCCGGAGACGGTGAACCCGCCGCCCGCGCACGCGATGAACGGGTGGTAGCGGCGCATCAGATGCTCGAGCTCACCCAGCTCGGTGACCTTGCCGTCGCGCTTGTGCCACGTGTCCGGGTTCTGGCAGTACAGGCACCGCATCGGGCAGCCGCTCAGGAACACGACGAGCCGCGTGCCGGGGCCGTCGACACCGGTGGACAGGTCCCACGAGTGGACCCAGCCCTGCATGTCAGAGCTCCGTGTGGAACGTCCGCGCGATCACGTCGAGCTGCTGCTCGCGCGTCAGCCGGACGAAGTTGACGGCGTAGCCGGACACGCGGATCGTGAGCTGCGGATAGCGCTCCGGGTGCTCCATCGCGTCGTGCAGGGTCGCGCGGTCGAGCACGTTGACGTTCATGTGGAAGCCGCCGGACGCCACATAGCCGTCGAGCAGCCCGACCAGGTTCGGCACGCGGTCCTCACGACGGAGTCCCAGGCCGGTCGGGGTGATCGAGGTGGTCAGCGAGATGCCGTCCTCGGCGTCCTCGTACGGCAGCTTGGCGACCGACAGCGCGGCCGCGACGACGCCGTGGCGGTCACGGCCGTTCATCGGGTTCGCCCCGGGCGCGAACGGCTCGCCCGCCGCGCGACCGTCCGGCGTGGCGCCCGTGTGCCGGCCGTACACGACGTTCGAGGTGATCGTCAGCACCGACTGCGTGTGCACGGCGTCGCGGTAGGTCGGGTGGCGGCGCACCTTCGCCATGAACGTCTCCACCAGCCGCGTGGCGAGATCGTCGACGCGGTCGTCGTCGTTGCCGTACGCCGGGTAGTCGCCCTCGACGCGGTAGTCGACGATCAGCCCCTTCGCGTCGCGGACCGGGTGCACCTGCGCGTGGCGGATCGCCGACAGCGAGTCGGCCGCGACCGAGAGGCCGGCGACTGCCGCAGGCCATCGTGCGCAGGACGTCGCGATCGTGCAGCGCCATCTCGAGCCGCTCGTACGCGTACTTGTCGTGCATGTAGTGGATGACGTTGAGCGCGTGCACGTAGGTCTCGGCGAGCCAGTCGAGCATCCCGTCCAGCCGCGCCCAGACCGCGTCGAAGTCGAGCACCTCGTCGGCGTACGGCGCGGTCGGCGGCGCCGACCTGATCGCCGCTGATCTCGTCGCGCCCGCCGTTGAGCGCGTACAGCAGCGCCTTCGCGAGGTTCACGCGCGCGCCGAAGAACTGCATCTGCTTGCCGACGCGCATCGCCGACACGCAGCACGCGATCGCCGTGTCGTCGCCGAACCGCGGGCGGATGCAGTCGTCGGACTCGTACTGGATCGCGGAGGTGTCGATCGAGATCTGGGCGCAGAAGCGCTTGAAGCCCGCGGGCAGTGCCGGCGACCACAGGACCGTGAGGTTCGGCTCCGGCGCCGGGCCGAGGTTGTACAGCGTCTGCAGGTACCGGAAGCTCGTGCGCGTCACGAGCGGGCGGCCGTCCTCGCCGACGCCGCCGAGCGTCTCGGTGACCCAGGTCGGGTCGCCGCTGAACAGCTCGTCGTACTCCGGCGTGCGCAGGAAGCGGACCGCACGCAGCTTCATCACGAAGTCGTCGATCAGCTCCTGGACGTCCTCCTCGCTCAGCACGCCGGCGGCGAGGTCGCGGGCGAAGTAGCAGTCCAGGAAGGTGGCGGTGCGGCCGAGCGACATCGCCGCGCCGTTCTGCTCCTTGACCGCGGCGAGGTAGCCGAAGTAGAGCCACTGGACGGCCTCGCGCCCATCGGCCGCCGGGCGCCGGACGTCGTACCCGTAGGTGGCCGCCATCTCGACGAGCTCGCCGAGCGCGCGGATCTGCTCGGACAGCTCCTCGCGCAGCCGGATCACGTCCTCGGTGCCGAACGTCGCGTCGAGCTCGGCGCGCTCTGCGTGCTTGGCCTCGATCAGCCGGTCGACGCCGTACAGCGGGACGCGCCGGTAGTCGCCGATGATGCGTCCGCGCCCGTAGGCGTCGGGCAGCCCGGTGATGAGGCCGGCGCGGCGGGCGGCGCGGATGGCCGGCGTGTACGCGTCGAAGACGCCGTCATTGTGGGTCTTGCGGTATTTGGTGAAGATCTCGGCGACCGCCGCGTCGGGCTCGTATCCGTACGCCTTGAGGCCGCCCTCCACCATCCGCCAGCCGCCGTACGGCATGATCGCGCGCTTCAGCGGGGCGTCGGTCTGGAGCCCGACGATCAGCTCGCGCTCGCGATCGATGTAGCCGGGCCCGTGGGCGGTGATCGACGCCGGCGTCGACACGTCGACGTCGAGCACGCCGTCGCGGGTTCGCTCGATCTCCATCAGGGCGGCGAGCTGGTCCCAGACGGCCTGCGTCCGGTGGTCGGCCCGGCGAGGAATGCCGCGTCGCCCTCGTAGGGCTCGTAGTTGCGCTGGACGAAGTCACGGACGTCGATCTCGTCCTGCCAGCGGCCGGGTGCGAAGGACTGCGTCGCGGTGGCGGTCATCTCGGCAGGACGATAGGCGGGCACACCCGCGCCGAATTGGGGTCGATCACGACGATTCCTGCGGGAAATCACGGATTCAGATCTCCGGCCGACGGCCGATCCTGAGGGTGTGTCCACCGCCAAGATCCAGCACGAGCTCGACCGGCTTGACGAGTCGCCCGCCGACGCCCGGGCGACCCTGTACCGCCGCCACCTCGAGTCGCTGCTGTGCGCCGCGCGGCTGCACGAGGCGATCGACCGCGCCGAGCGCTGGTACGCCCGCCGCGAGGACACCCTCGTGCGCTTCGACCAGCGCGCGACCGCGACCGTCCGGCAGCTCGTCGCCGAGTCGCGCGTGCGGCCGTCGCTCGCCTGGGCGACTTAGTGTCGCGACACTAGACTTCGGTGTGGTGCCGGTTGACGGCGACCTCGAGCTCGCTCGCCGGGAGGAACGTCACGGTCCGGCGGCGGCGCGGTGCGGGTGCGACGCCGAACTGGCCGACCCCCGCCCAGTCGAGCGCCTCGTAGTGCTCGAGTGAGTGCCAGATCGCCGAGGCGAGGACGTCGAGCACGACCTCGGCGTCCGCCTGGTTCTCGACGGCCCCCTCGGTCACCAGCGCCCGAGCCAACTCTGTCCTGTTCATGTGCTGGACGCTGACACCGCGTGATGCCGCGCGCATCGGTGCCAACTACCGAAAACGGCGCAACAGGCGCACCAGCGGGTCGTAGCGCCGGTCGACGACGCGCTCCTTGAGCGGGATGATCGCGTTGTCGGTGATGTGGATGCCCTCGGGGCACACGTCCGTGCAGCACTTGGTGATGTTGCACAGCCCCAGGCCGGCCTCGTCGACGGTCATGTCGAGCCGGTCGAGCGTGTCGAGTGGATGCATCTCGAGGCTCGCGATCCGGACCAGGAAGCGCGGGCCGGCGTAGTTGGCGTGCATGCCCTGGTCGCGCAGGACGTGGCAGACGTCCTGGCACAGGAAGCACTCGATGCACTTGCGGAACTCGCTCATGCGGTCGACGTCCTCCTGCCCGATCAGCCACTCGGCGTCCGGGTCGGGCGTGAACGGCGGGATCCGCTTGTTGACCTCGTAGTTCCAGCTCACGTCCGTCACCAGGTCACGGATGACCGGGAACGCGTGCAGCGGCTCGACGCGGATCGGCGCGTCGTCCGGCAGGTGGTCGAGACGCGTCTTGCACATCAGGCTCGGGCGGCCGTTGACCTCGGCGCTGCACGACCCGCACTTCGCGGCCTTGCAGTTCCAGCGCACGGCGAGGTCCGGCGCCTGGCTGCGCTGGATCTCGAGCACGGCGTCGAGCACGACCATGCCGGACTCGGCCTCGACGTCGTAGTCGACGAGCTCGCCGCCGGAGGCGTCGCCGCGCCACAGCTCGAGCGTCCGGGTGCTCACGCTCGCTCGGCCTCCTTGCGCGCGTCCACCAGTGGGGCGAGCTCGGTGGTCTTGGCGACGGGGCGCGGCTCCACCGACATGCGATCTCCCGTCCGGTGCACCACGATGTTGTGCTCGCTCCAGTAGTCGTCGTACTCGGGGAAGTCGAGCCGGCTGTGGGCGCCGCGACTCTCGTGGCGCAGCAGCGCGGCGCGGGTCACGGCCTCGGACACGATCAGCATGTTGCGCAGGTCGCGGCAGAGGTTCCAGCCCGGGTTGTACGCGGCGGTGCCGGACGGCGCGCGGGCGTGGTCGGCACGCTCCTTGAGGTCCGCGATCCGGGCGACGGCCGCATCGAGGCCCGCCTCGTCGCGATAGATCCCGACGTCCTCCTGCATCACGGTCTTGAGCTCCTCGTGGAGAAGGTAGGGGTCCTCGCCGCCGGGGCCGCCGCTCAGGTAGCGGGTCATCTCGGCGGTGGCCTCGGTGATCTGGTCTTCGTCGATGCGCGGGCCGGCGGTCGTGGCGGCGTAGGCGGCCGCGCTCTCGCCCGTGCGCTTGCCGAACACGAGCAGGTCCGAGAGCGAGTTCCCTCCGAGCCGGTTGGCGCCGTTCATCCCGCCCGAGCACTCCCCGGCCGCGAACAGCCCCTCGACCGTGCTCTTGCCGGTGTCGGCCTCCACGCGGATGCCGCCCATGACGTAGTGGCAGGTGGGTCCGACCTCCATCGCCTCACGCGTGATGTCGACTCCCGCGAGCTCGATGAACTGGTCGTACATGCTCGGCAGCTTGGTGCGCACCTTGTCTCCGCCGAGGTGCGAGACATCGAGGAAGACGCCGCCGTGCGGCGTGCCGCGCCGCTGCTTGACCTCGGTGAAGATCGCGCGCGAGACGACGTCGCGCGTGGAGAGCTCCAGCCGCTTGGGGTCGTAGCGCTCCATGAACCGCTCGCCGGTCGCGTTGCGCAGGATGCCGCCCTCGCCGCGCACGGCCTCGGTGACGAGCAGGCCGACGACCCCGGGCGGCCACACCATCCCGGTCGGGTGGAACTGGACGAACTCCATGTCGATCAGCTCGGCGCCGGCCTCGTAGGCGAGCCCGTGCCCGTCGCCGGTGCACTCCCACGAGTTCGACGTGATCCGCCAGCACCGCCCGGCGCCGCCGGTGGCGAGCACCAGGGCCTTGGCCGCGAAGGTCACGAACTCGCCGGTCGTGCGCCAGTACCCGGCGGCGCCGCAGACGCGCTCACCGTCCTTGAGCAGCCGGGTGATCGTGCACTCCATGAAGACGTCGATGCCCGAGTGCACGGCCTTGTCCTGCAGCGTGCGGATGAGCTCGAGGCCGGTGCGGTCGCCGATATGGACGAGGCGCTTGTACGTGTGCCCGCCGAACGCCCGCTGCGACATCTTGCGGTCGGGCGTGCGGTCGAACACGCCGCCCCACTGCTCGAGCTCGCGCACCCGGTCCGGCGCCTCACGCGCATGCAGCTCGGCCATGTGCCAGTTGTTGAGGTACTTGCCGCCGAACATCGTGTCCTGGAAGTGCACCTGCCAGTTGTCCTCGGGCGCGACGTTGCCGAACGACGCCGCGACCCCGCCCTCCGCCATCACCGTGTGCGCCTTGCCGAGCAGCGACTTGCACACGAGCGCGGTGCGGGCGCCGGCTTCAGCGGCCGCGATCGCCGCCCTCAGCCCCGCGCCGCCGGCGCCGATCACCACGACGTCGTAGTCGTGCCGCTCCATCGCCTAGATGATCCGCGGGTCGTCGAAGACGCCGCCCGCGGCGAGGCGGATGTAGAGGTCCGCAAGGGCGACCCACACAAGGCTTATCCACGCCCATTCCATGTGCCTGGCGTTCAGCACGCCTACGCGTTTCCAGAGGCGGTGCCGGGCTCTCGCGCGGGCCGAGCAGCTGAAGCAGTCCATCTTCCCGCCCACCAGGTGCCGGACCGAGTTGCAGCCGAACGTGAACAGCGACAGCAGCGTCGCGTTGGCGAGGAGGATGAGCGACCCGAGCCCGACCCCGAACGCGCCGTCGAAGAAGAACGCCCGGATCGCGTCGTACCACAGGAACCCGAGCACGACCGTGGCGAGGAACAGGAAGTACCGGTGCGCGTTCATGAGGATGAACGGCAACGCCGCCTCGCCCCGGTAGCGGTTCTTGCGCGGCGATCTGACCGCGCACGCCGGCGGGGCCATGAAGTACGCCCGGTAGTAGGCCTTCCGGTAGTAGTAACAAGTGGCCCGGAACGCCAGCGGCACCCAGATCACCAGGAACGCCGACGAGAACGGGACGTCGAGCCCGGAGAGGTCGGGCGAGTAGAACGGCGACAGGTAGTCCGCGCCGTCCGCCGTGTAGCGGTAGTTGTCGCCGAGCAGCGCGACCACGAACGCGTAGACGCCGAACGCGGCCAGCCCGAGTCCTGTGGCGAGCGGCGGCACCCACCAGCGGTCGCGCCGCGCCGTGTCGAATGCCCGTCTTGGTGCGGTCTCCGTCGCCACGTCCCGCGAAAACCTACTCCCCACTGCAGCGCGCCCGGCAGAACGCCTCAGGGTCTTGTACTGAGCAATCGCGCGGTACGGCGCGGATGACGGTCGCGCGCCGACGCGCTGAAGTGTGGCCATGACCGTGCATCGTGCGGCGATCCCCGTGTTCACGCTCGCGTGCGCGTTGCTCGCCGCCGGGGTCGCGCCGGCTCGCGGCGAGTACCGGATCACCGGCCACGGCTTCGGCCACGGCGTCGGCCTCGCCCAGTACGGCGCGATGGGATACGCCCGCGAGACGGGCCATACCTACCGCTGGATCCTGCGCCAGTACTAGCCGGGCGACCGGCCGCAGCGCACGCATGCGCGTCCGCTTGAAGCAGGCGGCGAACGCGCGCGTGTCGATGGCGACGATCGCGGTCGATGCGCGCGGGCGACGGGCGGCGATCCACGCCACGAGCGAGTACCGCTTCGAGGCCTGGAGCACCGATGGCCTGGCGATGATCGAGGCCGCGAACGGTCATGTGCGAGCCCATCTGCACGCCCCTGTGCGGCTCACCGGCGGCTCGATGCTGCGCCTGCTCGGACCGGCCGAGACGGGCGTGACGGGCGGCCGCTACCGCGATGCGCTCGTGCTCCACCGTGCGGGTGACGACGTGCTCGTCGTCAACGACATCGGCCTCGAGCGCTACCTCTACGGTGTCGTCCCGGCGGAGATGCCGTCGGCGTGGCCGGTCGAGGCGCTGCGATCGCAGGCCGTGGTCGCGCGGTCGTACGCGCTCACCAGTCGCCGACCGACCGAGCCGTTCGACGTGTACGCCGACACGCGCTCGCAGGCCTACCGCGGGGTCGCGGGCGAGACGGCCCGCACCACGGACGCCGTGCGGGCCACGAGCGGAACCGTCCTGATGTTCGGGACGAGCATCGCGCGCACGTTCTTCCATTCCTCCTCGGGCGGCCGCACCGCCGCGGTCGAAGAGGTCTTCGGCGGTCCTCCCGTTCCGTACCTTGTCTCGGTGCCGGATCCCTACGACCGGCTCTCGCCCCACCACGACTGGACGGTCACGCTCAGCGACGAGGAGGTCGCGCATCGACTCGGCGCGGTGGTGCTCGGCGACCTCGTTGACGTCACCGTCACGGCAAGGACCGCGAGCGGCCGCGCCGCGGCCGTGCGTGTCACCGGGACGCTCGGCACGCGGGACCTGCCGGGTACTACCGCACGCTCGCTCCTCGGCCTGCGCTCGGCCTGGTTCAGCGTCGTCCACGAAGGCGACTAGCGGCACTCGATTTCGGCCGACGGATGGTGGCCGAGGGCGCCATCCGCCTTTCGGCCTTCAGCGCCGGAGCACGCCTCTTGGTATCAAAGCGATACCATAGCCCCATGGCCATGACCCTGCGACTCACGGACGCTCAGACCGAGGCGCTCCGGGCTCGTGCGAACAAAGAGGGACGCAGCATGCAGCAGGTGGCCCTCTCGGCGATCGACGACTACGTGCTGCGCACGCAGGACGACGAACTGACGGACCGGCTCACCGAGCAGGGCGCTCAGCGCTTCACCGAGCTGCTGCGCCGCCTCGGCGAGTGACGCGGTATCTGACCGTCGAGCAGGCACTGCGCATCGCCCGAGCCGCCGTGGGCGGGCCGAGCGATGTGCGCGACGTCGGCCTGCTCGAGTCCGCCACGCACCGCCCGCGAGCCAGTGTGCTCGGCCAGGACGCCTACCCCGAGCTGTTCACCAAGGCCGGCGCGTTGCTCCATTCGCTCGCTCGCAATCACGCGCTGGTCGATGGCAACAAGCGGCTCGCGTGGCTCGCGACGTGGGTCTTCCTCGCGAAGGACGACACGATCCTCGACCCCGACGACGACGCGGCTTACGAGCTCGTCGTCAGCGTCGCGGCCGGCTCGATCGACGACGTCGACACGATCGCCCGCGTGCTCGCGACGTTCGCCGTCAGCTCGTCCGGCTGACCGTCTCACAGCGGCAGCCGTCCTCGGAGGCGGCGGACCGTCCGGGAGCGACCGTAGCGTTCGGCGAACGGATGTTCGTCGCGGAGGCCGCCAACACAGCCGACTGGCTGGAGGAGCTGAACCCGGAACAGCGGGCGGCTGCGCTGCACCGGGAAGGCCACCTGCTCGTGCTGGCCGGCGCCGGGACGGGCAAGACGACGACGCTCTGCGCGCGTGTCGCGTCACTCGTCGCCGGCGGCGTGCCCGCGGAGCGGATCCTGCTGCTGACGTTCACGCGCCGTGCGGCGCGGGACATGCTCACGCGCGCGCAGGCGATGGCCGGGGGCTCGGCTCGGCGCGTCCTCGGCGGCACGTTCCATTCCGTGGGGCACCGCTTCGTGCGCGGGCACGCCGCGGCGCTCGGCCTCGGGTCGGACTTCGCGGTGCTCGACGCGGGTGACGCCGCCGACCTGCTCGACCTCGTGCGCCAGGAGCAGGGTCATGGCGAGACCGGGAGGCGCTTTCCGCGCAAGCACACGCTCGCCGACATCTACTCGCGCACCGTGAACGCGCAGCGGTCCGTGCGCGAGGTCGTGGCCGAGAGCTTCCCGTGGTGCGAGGAGCACCTCGACGTCCTGGGTCCGCTGTTCCAGGCGTTCACGGCGCGCAAGCGCGCCCTCGGCGCGGTCGATCTCGACGACCTGCTCGTCCTCTGGCGAGCCCTGATGAGCGACGAGCGCGCGGGCGCGCACATCGCGTCGTCGTTCGACCACGTGCTCGTCGACGAGTACCAGGACGTCAACGGGCTGCAGGTGGCGATCGTCGACGGCTTCGCGCGGAGGGACTGCCAGGTGACCGCGGTCGGTGACGACTTCCAGGCGATCTACGCGTTCCGCTCGGCGTCGGCGCGCCACATCCTGGAGTTCCCGGACCGTTTTGCGTCCGCCACGACGGTGACGCTCGAGCGCAACTACCGTGCGACGCAGCCGCTGCTCGACGTCGCGAACGCCGTCGCGGCGCAGGACGCCGAGGGCTTCCCGAAGGTCCTGCGCGCGGAGCGCGAGGGTGGGACGCGGCCGGCGCTGGTGTTCTGCCGCGACCAGCTGCACGAGGCGGTCGAGGTGTGCGACCGCGTGCTGTCCGCGCGCGAGGAGGGGATGCTGTTGCGCGAGCAGGCGGTGCTCGCGCGCACCGGCCATGACTCCGACGCGCTCGAGCTCGAGCTGTCCCGCCGGCGGATCCCGTTCGTGAAGTACGGCGGGCTGCGCTATCTCGAGGCCGCGCACGTCAAGGACTTCCTCGCGGTGCTCCGCCTCGCGGACCGCCCGGCGGACGAGATGGCGTGGTTCCGCGTGCTGCAGCTCCTCGAGGGCGTCGGCCCGGGCCGGGCCCGCCGGGCGGTCGACCGGCTGGTGGCCGACCGCGCCGGGTGGGCGGCCGCACGCGGCGAGCTGCCGGCGTCGGCGCTCGAGCTCGCCGACCCCCTGGTCGCCGCGATCGACGCTGCGGGAGCCGGCGCGCCCGGCCCGGCGGTCGAGCGCCTGCGCGACGCGCTCGCCCCGCTCGTGCGCGGCCACTACGCCGACGGCCCGGTACGCCTGCAGGACCTCGACACGCTCGCCGCGCTGGCCGGCGACGCGCGCGACCTGCGCACGTTCGTCGCGGAGCTCGTCCTCGACCCGCCGGCGTCCTCACAGGACCTGGCCGGGCCGCCGCAGCTCGACGACGACTGGCTGGTGCTCTCGACGGTGCATTCCGCGAAGGGGCTGGAGTGGCAGTCGGTGCACCTGCTCGCGGCGTACGACGGCAACTTCCCGGCCGACCTGGCGGCGGGGACGAGCGAGTCGATCGCCGAGGAGCGGCGGCTGATGTACGTCGCGCTCACGCGCGCGCGGCGGTCGCTCTCGATCTTCGTCCCGCGCCGCTACTACCGACGTCCTCGTGACGACGGCCACGGCTACGGGAAGGCGTCGCGGTTCCTGACGCCCGCGGTTCAGTCTCTGTGCGACGTCACGCATCTCCCGGACGACGCGCCTCGAGGACCGTTCGCGGCGCCGGCGGGGCCACCGCGCCGCATCGCCGTGTCGGTGGACGAGCTGTTCACGTAGCTCGGAGCCGCGGCTGAGTACTGTGTGAAGGGCATGGCCGTTGCCTCCGAGCGTGTCGGCGTGGCGTCCTTCCTCCAGCGGCTCGCGCGCGAGCGCGAGGAGTACGCGCTGCCGCCGCGGCTGCGCGAGCTTGCCGAGCGCTTCATCCACCGGTCCCTGGAGCTGCTGTTCCCGCACTTCGCCGCCGAAGTGGGCGGCCGCGCCGGCGACGTCGCCGACGAGCTGAGCGCGCTGCGTACGCTGCTGTCCGACGCGCTGCGGCTGCCCGAGGCGCACTGCGCGGACCCCGACGATGTCGTCGAGCGCTTCTTCACCGCCCTACCGGACATCCGCGCGGCTCTGCTGCTCGACGCCCAGGCGATCTGCGACGGCGACCCCGCCGCGCACTCCGTCGACGAGGTGATCCTCGCCTATCCCGGCTTCTTCGCGACCGCGGTCTACCGGCTCGCGCACCAGCTGCAGGGCTGCGAAGTGCCGCTCGTGCCGCGCGTGCTGACCGAGATCGCGCACCGCGACACCGGCATCGACATCCATCCGGCCGCGCGCATCGGTCCGTCGTTCGCCATCGATCACGGCACGGGCATCGTCATCGGCGAGACCGCCGTGCTGGGCGCGCGCGTCAAGCTCTACCAGGGCGTCACGCTCGGGGCGCTCAGCGTGGAGAAGGACATGGCGCGGACCAAGCGCCACCCGACGATCGGCGACGACGTCGTGATCTACGCCAACGCCACGATCCTGGGCGGCGAGACCGTGATCGGCGACGGCAGCCGCATCGGCGGCAACGTGTGGCTGACCCGCAGCGTCCCGGCCCACTCGGTCGTGACGCCCACCGCGCGCGTCGAGCCCGCGATCCGCGACACCGAGCCGCTCGACTTCAACATCTAAGAGACGGAGGCAGCGTGAAGGCCGCGAGCATCCTCGACACCATCGGGGACACCCCCCACATCCGCATCAACCGCCTGTTCGCGGACCGCCCGCAGGTGGAGGTGTGGATGAAGGCCGAGCGGGCGAATCCCGGCGGCTCGATCAAGGACCGCATCGGTCTCTCGATGATCGAGGACGCCGAGCGCCGCGGCGTGCTCGGGCCGGGCAGCACGATCGTCGAGCCGACGTCGGGCAACACCGGCATCGGGCTGGCGATGGTCGCCGCGGTCCGCGGCTACCGGCTGATCCTCGTCATGCCGGAGTCGATGACGATGGAGCGCCGGCGCCTGATGGCCGCCTACGGCGCCCAGCTCGAGCTGACGCCGCGCGAGGGCGGGATGAAGGCCGCGATCGCCCGCGCCGACGAGCTCGTCGCGGAGATCGACGGCGCCTGGATGCCGCAGCAGTTCGAGAACCCGGCCAACCCGGCGATCCACCGCGACGCGACCGCCCAGGAGATCCTGCGCGACTTCCCCGACGGGGTGGACTTCCTCATCACCGGCGTCGGCACCGGCGGCCACATCACCGGCGTCAGCGAGGCGCTCAAGGAGCGCTTCCCGAGCCTGCAGACGTTCGCCGTCGAGCCCGCGAAGTCGGCGGTCATCAGCGGCGGCGAGCCCAGCCCCCACCGGCTCCAGGGCATCGGCGCGGGCTTCGTCCCCGCCAACCTGCACACCGACACGCTCGACGGCGTGATCCAGGTGAGCGAGGAGGACGCCTACGCCTACGCGGTGCGCAGCGCCAGCGAAGAGGGGATCTTCGTCGGCCCGTCGTCGGGCGCCGCACTCGCCGCGGTCGCTCAGAAGCTGCCGGACATCCCGGACGGCAGCACCGTGCTGACGTTCTGCTACGACACCGGCGAGCGGTACTTCTCCGTCGAGGGGCTGTTCGACTCGGACGGCACCGCGGTGCAGATCGCCAAGCACTCGTAGCGATCGCCGCGCAGGCGCGGCTCGAGTCGGGCGCTACGCCGGGATGTTCACGTGTCGGGTGATCTGGCCGTTGCTCTCCCAGTAGGTGACCTTGCTCGCGAGGTACGGGTCGTCCTGCGCCGGCTGGACGTTGCCGGCGGTGTCGTACGCGCGCGAGGTGATGGTGTGCTCGCCGGGCGCCGGCTTGCCCCAGTTCAGCGTCCAGAACCTCCAGGCGAACTTGCCGCCGCGGGACCGGTGGCGCGCTCCGTGCTCGTCGTCGAGCGAGGCGGTCATCCAGGGACCGTCGTCGATCCGCACTTCGACCTCGGCGATCGGCGCGCCCCAGGCGGCGCCCATGATCGCGTACCGGTTGTGTCGGCGCGTCACCTTGGCCGGCGCCGACTTGAGCCGGTCGTGCTTGACATTCGTGAACGTCCAGACGGTCTCGCCGCCGCGCTGCTGCTCGCGGATGGTCACGTAGTCGCGTGCCATGAAGCGACCGGCGTAGCGCTGGTCGATGACCTCGATGCGCGTCAACCACTTCACGTTCGCCACGCCATAGAAGCCGGGGGCGATCAGCCGCAGCGGGAAACCGTGCTCACGCGGCAGCGGCTCGCCGTTCATCTCGTAGCAGAGCAGGTTCTCGGGGCTCAGCGCCTCGTCCACCGACATGCTGCGGGCAAAGTGCTCGGTGATGGTCAGGTCCAGTCCGCCGCTGTCGTCGGGGACGACGGTGCCGGTCTCGCCCGGACCGAGCACCCCGCCGTTGTCGCGAATGGTCACCTGTCCGGAATCGAACCCCCAGAACACCACCTCGCTGCCGTCCTTGAGGATCCCCGCGCGTGCGAGGAGCGGGGCCAGCGGCGTACCCGACCAGCGAGCATTGCCGACGGCGCCGATCAGGAACGGCAGGCCCGTGTTGCCCGAGCACTCCATCGTGAAGGTCACCTCGCGACGCGGGCGGGCCTTGAGATCGGCGAGCGTCAGCGTCCGCGGCCGTGCGACCAGCCCTCCGATGGCCAGCCTGTGGCTGGCCCCGTCGAGCGCCGGATTGCCGTAGTGGCTGATGACGAAGAAGTCGTCAGCGGGCGTCATCCACGAATCGAACTCCTCCCAGACCAGGAGGTTCTGCGCAATCTGCGGGACCGGGTTCGTAGCCGGCTGGTCCAGCCAGGGAAGCACCGCATCGGCCCCGTGTCCCGGGAACGCACGCGCCGGCCCGGCGACCTGCAGCGCCGTCAGCCCCGCAACGGCTGCGCCGCCACCCTTCAACAGCGTGCGGCGAGAAATCTCCTGCGTCACCATCGAGCGCCCCTTTCATGAGCACGCCAGGGGTCTTGGGCACTCGCCCGAGCGACGCCGATGCTCAGCAGACGGCAACACACGACCGAGAGGTCGTGCGCCAACGACGGCTTCGACGCGGTCCGGCACCGCTAAGCCGGGGCCAGGACGACCCTCGCACCTCCGCAGAGGTGAGTCAAGTGCTCTGTGCCGCTGAACGGTCAACGCGTTCCCCACGCTGATGGCATGGGCCTTCGCCACGCGTCTGCGTTGCTTCGATCCGGCCCGACAATGCGCCTTCGCTGGCGCTGGTCCGCTCGTTGGGGTTCCGCCACGTCGGTGAGCAGATCGACGAGGTCGACGGCCTGGAGTTGGTCTTCGAGCGCCGGCTCCCGCTGGACGGCCGCGGGAGACGATAGGCCCGCGTTCATTTCTCCTCGAACACGAGTTCCTCGGGCGGCCGCGTCAGCTTCACCGTCTGGCCGTCAACGGCGACGACTGTGTCGAACCCGGTCTTCTGACCGGTCGGGACGATCCAGACGAGGTCGGCCTGTTGAGCCAGGAAGTCGTTGAAGCCCGCCAGCGACGGGTCGCCGTCGCCCAGCTGCAGGTACTCGGCCAACCGGCGGAAGAGCTTGGGCAGGATCACTGCGCTGTCCGTGAGCGTGGCCTGCGACTCGACCGTGACGCCGCTCTGGGTGCGATCGTCGGCGAAGACGCCGGCCGCGAGATCGGCCGCGTCGTCGCCGCGTTGTGCAACGCGGTCAACCCCGCGGCCATCGTCGTCGGCGGCGAGCTGGGCGCCGGCTCGACCACGCTCATCAATGCGATCGGCGCGGAGCTGCGGCGGGTCGCGCTCCCGCGCGCGGGCCATGTGCCGGTGAAGCCCGCCGTGCTCGGCGCCCGCGCGGAGGTGCTGGGAGCGATCGCGGTCGTGCTGGCCGACCGGACATGGCAGCGGGAGGCCGCCGTCGTCGCGCTGCACGAGGGCGACGTCCATGCGGCGGCCGTCGCAAGACGATGAGCACGCCGGAGGACCTCCGGACGCGCAACGTCGAGGTGCTTGTCGACGCGCTGCGCCTCCACGGTCGCGCCTCCCGGAGCGACCTCGCCCGCGCCACCGGGCTGTCGCGCTCGACGGTCGTCTCGATCGTCGGCGAGCTCGATCGCCGCGGGCTGATCGTCGAGTCGCAGGCCGAGGGCGAGCTGCGCGGCCGCGGCCGGCCGGCCACGCTCGTGCGCCGGCACTCGGCGGCCGGGGTCGCGCTCGGCGTATTCGTCTGTCGCGACGACATGCGCGTCGTCCTGACCGATCTCTCGCTCACCGTCCTCGCCCGGCGGCACGCGAGCTTCGAGCTCGGCACGCCCGCCGAACGGCTCGTCGATGTCGCGGAAGAGCTCACGAATGCCGTCCTGGCCGAGGCGGAGGCGTCGCGGCACGACCTCGTCGGCGTGGGCGTCGGCCTGTCGAGCCCGATTGACAGCGCCACGGGCACGGTCGATCCGATCGTGCTGCCGAGCTGGGCCAACCGCCCGGTCCGTGAGATGTTCGCGCAACGCCTGGGCGCGCCGGCCGCCGTGGAGAACGACGCCAATCTCGAGGCGCTGGCCGAGCTGACCATGGGCGCCGGCCGCGGGCTCCGGCACTACGTCTACGTCAAGGCGTCGTGGGGGATCGGCGCCGGGATCATCGCCGGTGGCTGGTTGCGCCGCGGCGCAACCGGCTACGCCGGCGAGTTCGTGCACACGCCGCTGCGCGACGACGGACCGGTGTGCGGCTGCGGGCGGCGCGGCTGCGTCAATTCGCTGGCCTCCGGTCATCGCCTGCTCGAGGGGCTGGAGGCGGTACACGGTTCGCACCTCGAGCTCGGGGACATCGTGTGTCTGGCCGGTGACGGCGACACCGGCGCCCGCCGCGTGCTCGTGGATGCAGGCCTGGTGATCGGCGAGGCGCTGGCGCCGGTGTGCAACGCGCTCAACCCGGAGGCGGCGATCATCGGCGGCGAGCTGGCGCCACCCGGTTCGCCGCTGATCGACGGCGTCCAGGAGTCGATCCGGCGCCACGCGCTGCCGGCCGCGGCCGAGGTGATGACGGTGCGCGCGGCCGAGCTGCAGGAGATCGGCGGAGCCCTCGGCGCGGCGGGCCTGGTCGTGCGCTCCGAGGAGGCGGCGAGGCGGGTCGCGACCTTCTCGATGTAGGCGTACCGTCGATTTCGCCGCCGCGAGTTGGTTCGCAACCTCGACGGGCTCCCGGCGGACGCTCGGGGACTCGCATCGGCGTGAGAGAGCGGGTTCACGTGAGTCCCGTCGTGCGGCGCGAGCGCGCCAGGGCCGCCGGTAGCTGCTGTCGGCCCGCGACGTCGAGCTTGCGGTAGGCGCTGGTGAGGTGCATCTCGATCGTCCGGCGGCTGAGGAAGAGCGCTTCGGCGATCTCGCGGTTGCTGAGCCCTTCGGTCGCGAGCGCGGTAACCCGGCGTTCCTGGGTGGACAGCGCGTCGACACCGCGGAGCGCGGGGCGGCGCGGACGGGCTCCGGCGGCCCGCAGCTCGTCCAGCGCCCGGTCGGTCTCGAGCACCGATCCGCAGCGGTTCGCGAGGTCGAGGCCTTCGCGCAGCGGCGCGCGGGCGTCGCGGCGGTGGCCGCGGCGCCGGAGCGCGGCACCGAGGTCGATCAGCGCGCGGGCGTGGGCCACGCGCAGCTCGGAGCCGGCGAGGACGTCCGCCGCCTCTCGGGCGAGGTCGGCCATGTCCGCGCTCGGCGCGAGCAGCGCCCGCACGCGGAGGGCCTCGCCGATCGGCTCGGGAGCGCCGAAACGGCGCGCGATCTCGAGCTCTTCCGCGATCAGCTCGTGCGCCTGGTCGCGCTCCCCGAGGCGCGCCGCGGCGAGTGCCGCGTAGCTGCGCCACATCAGGGCCATCGGGTTGACGTAGGCGATGGCCAGCGCGCGCCGGCCGGCTTCCTGGAGGTCGGCGAGCGCGGCGCGGGCATCGCCCATCCGCAGCGCGAGCCGGCCGCGGGAGGCCAGCGCCTGGCTGACGCTGAGGGTCTGCGGCAGCTCGCCCGGCGGCCAGGAATCGCGCAGCAGCGCCGTCGCAGCGTCGGGCGCGCCGCGCTCGATGTAGACGTCAGTGAGAGCGGACAGCACAGTCGGCAGGACGATCGGATCGTCGGCGGGGAGCAGCGCCAGTGCCGCGACGGCGTCGGCCTCGGCGCCGCCGAGATCGCCGCTCCACTCGCGGGCCGATGCGCGCAGTCCCAGCGCGTTGGAGTACAGCAGCATCGAGCTGCGCGCTCGTGCCTCCTCGACGCCGGCGGTCGACACCTCGACCGCGCGGCTCAAGCGGCCGGTGAGGGCGATGGCGACCGTGGCGGCCGTCAGCGCTATCGCGCTCGCGGGCGCCGCGAGGGCGGGGTGCTCGGAGCGGACTTCGACCAGGAGCTGCCCATCGCCCCAGGCCGTCTCGGCCAGTGCGGCGACCTCGTCCGCAGTGCGCGCCGTGGTGGCGGCGAACACGACCGCCATCATCGCAAGCAGGCTGCGCTCGGCCGCCGTCTCGCCGCGGCTCACCTGCGGCTCGAGCTCCAGTAGCCGCACGAACGTCTCGGGACTGGGCATCCCTCCGACGAGGCGGGTCGAGGCCGCCTGGAACTCGAGCCCCAGGCGCAGCTCGCGCTCGAGCCGATCAGCTTCGGCGAGCACGTCCTCGCAGGCGGCGACCGCCCCCGGTAGGTCGGCGGCGAGGAAGCGGACCATCGACAGGCCCAACGCCGCCTGCGCGTGCTGACCCGGATCGCTCGACAGGCGCTGCGCCTCCTCCATCCGCCCCGCCGCCTCCGGCATTTGGGCCGCTGACTCGGCGGCGCCGAGGTCGAGCAGCGCCGACCGCCGAAGCGAGGCCGGCGCGTCCTCCTCGAGCGCCCGGCGCAGGAACCGCACCGCCTGCTCGGCCGAGCCGCGGCCGTCGGCCCGTCGCGCCGCGGCGGCCAGGGCATCGAACGCCCAGCGCCCACCGACGGGCCCGTCGACGGCCAGCAGATGGGCGGCCGCGCGCTCGTACCGGGCGGGATCGCGCGCGAGTGCGCGGGCGGCGGCCAGATGCAGCTGCGCGCGGCGGGCCGGCGGGATCGAGTCGTGGAGCGCCTGGTGGATGATCGGATGGACGAAGCTCGGCGGAAGTCCGGGATGCAGGAGCTCGGCCGCGATCAGGGTGTCGACCGCGTCCGCAGCGCTGCGGCGATCGACCCCCGCGACCTCCGCGGTGTCGCTCAGGGACGCGCCGGCGCCCAGGATCGCCAGCGCTCGGGCGACGGCGGCGACCGCCGGGGGGCGGTCCTGCAGCCGGCCGCTCACGAAGCGGGCCACCGACGGGGGCCCCAGAGCCGCGACCGAGGCGGCGTCGACGCTCACGCGGCCCTCGAGCGCGGCGATGATCTCCCGCGTGAGGAGCGGGTTCCCGCCGGTCGCCCGTGCGCACTCGAGGCACACGGCGTCCGCGGTGTCCTCGCCCAGGCGGCCGCGCACCAGATCGGCGATCGCGGCCGGGCTGAGCGGCGGCGGCCGGACCACCACCCGCGGCTCATGATCGATCAGCTCGGCCAGGGCGTCGGGCGCCGCTGCGGCCTCGCCTGTGCGGACGGCGAGGATCGCGCACGCCGGGATCTCGTCGATCCTCGCTGCGAGGTAGGCGAGGAAGCGGAGCGAATGCGCGTCCGCCCAATGCGCATCGTCAACCAGGAGAGCGAGCGGGCGCTCCTCCGCCAGCCTCGCGCACAGCCAGTGCAGTCCGTGGAATCTCGCGAACAGGCGGTCCTCGCCGGTCGCCCGGTCGGGCACGTCCTCGAACAGCGGGCGCGCCAATCCTGCCGCGCCTGCGAAGGCCCGGTCACGCTCACGATCCGTGAGCGGCTCGATGCGCGACGCCAGGAGCTGAAGCACCACGCCGAGGGCGAACTCGCGCTCCAGCGCAGCGCCCCGCGCACGGAGCACGGCCATCCCGCCCGCTCGCCGCGCGGCCTCTGCCAACAGCGTGCTCTTGCCGATGCCGGCCGCCCCTTCAATCACCACGAGGCCTCCCGAACCGGCCACGGCGCGCCCGAGTGCGACGCCGATCTGCTCGAGCTCGGCCTCACGCTCCAGTAGGCGGGTCATCTGCACAAGCCTGCGATGGGTCCACGGAGCGAAGCGCGGCACGTCAGCCGTAGCGTCGCTCGCCAAGAGCATCACATCATGGCCGGGTCCTCGAGAGCCCGCCCGGGGCGCTCAGCTCGCGGAGCTGCTGTTCGAAGGGATCAGCCTGTCACCGCGCACGGGCTCCCGAGCTTGTAGACGAACCGGCGTCGGGCCTCGTGGTAGCTGCGGTCCGCGCCGAAGAAGCACTCATGCGAGCGCGCGAGCTCGTCGGCGCGGTAGGCGGCGATCGGTCGGCGTTGCTCGTCGCGAGCGCGTGAGCGACGCTTGTCGGCCAGCTGAGCGGGCCTGCCGGCGTTGGACGCCAGGTGCTCGGCATACCGCCGGACGCCGGCTCGGAACTGCTCGGCGGTCTCGCCGAAGGCGTCGTCGAGCAGCCCGATCTCGACCGCGCGGCGCGCTCCGAGGGGCTCGAACGGCGCGGACGTGAGCTGGGCGGTCATCCGTGCGCCGACACGTCGCGGCAGGAGGTAGGTCCAGTACTCGGAGCCGTAGAGGCCGCCCATGTGCCCGTAGTAGGGGTTGAGGACGGTGTCCTCCCGTGCGACGACGTGGTCGGCCGCCAGCGCGAACGGCACGCCGCCCGCAGCCGCGTCGCCGGTCAGCGCCGAGACCACGAGCTGTGAATCCGTCTCGATCACCTCTCGCACGACGTCGTCGATCGCTTGGAGATTCGACCAGGACTCCGCCGCTGGGTCCTCGGCTGCCTCGATCACGTTCAGGTGGATGCCGTTCGAGAAGAAGTCAAGGCCGCCCATGAGCACGATGACGCTCGTCCCGCGGCCGCACGCGTAGCGATAGGCGTCGAGTAGCCGCCGGCACTGGTCGGTGCTCATCGCGCCGTTGTAGAACGCGAAGTGCAGGTAGCCCACACCGCGGCGCTCCTCGTAGGCGATCTCGCGGAATGTCCGCGGGGAGAATGGCGGGGCATGCAGCGGCGCGGGCAGCTCTGGCACGTCGAGCCGGCAACCGGCCACGGCGAGCGCGCGCACCGCAGGAAGCTTGAAGTGGCCAGGGCGCTTCAGATGGCTGATCCACACGGCTCCATCGACCGTCGCGCGGCACACCGCGCCGTGCCGCTGCGCCAGGAGCTCGCCGGACACCCCGCGTAGCGCATCCTCGCGGTGGACGCCAAACAGGTGGAACCCGACACCCGCCAGGGCGTCGAGCACCCCCGGGTGGCCCTCCGCGGCGCGGACGCGGCGGATCACGGTGGCCGTGGAGTCCGCGGTCCAGTCGATCGCACGGTCGGGCTGCCGGATGACCGGCCGCGAGCGGCCGGTCACGCGCGGATCGCCGTGGTCGACCGGCTCGGACGCCCGGCCCCCACCGGCGACGGCAGTCACGGCATCGACGACCGCCTCCACCGCTGCGCGCCGGACCTCATGCCGGTAGAGGCTGCTCTTGCCCGTTTCGCGCGTACGGAACGTCCGCGAGGCCCAGACGTCGCCGCCGTCGACGTCATCGGTCGCCTCGAGGACCGTCACGCCCCATTCGGCCATTTCGAGCTCGATCGCCCAGTCGAGCGAGGACGGTCCGCGATCGCCCTTCGGCCCGGGATGCACCACCAGGCAACGATGGTTGGTCCAGATGGAGTCCGGGATGATCGTCTTGAGCATCGGGCAGACGATCAGCTCGGGCGCGTGGCGCGCGACCGCCGCCTCGATCGCCTCGCCCGACTCCACGACCTCGACCGTGACGTCGTGACCGACTTCGGTGAGGGCCACCAAGACGCGCTGGCTGAGGCTGTTGTGAGCAGAGGCGAGAAACAGGATCCGCAGCGGCCGCTCGGCCCGCGGAGCGTCGGGCGCGAGTGTGCGGGCGGTTATGGAGAGTCCTGTCACGGGGCTGTCGCGTGGGAGCTGCGGTGCGGTGCGTCGGGCACGGTCGTCACGGGCGCTTGCAGCGCCGACGGCTCCGGGTCTGGTCGGTGGGCCGGCCGTGGCCCCGGCGCAGGCAGCCGGGAAGCGGGTCGATCCGGGCGTTCGCCGGCGCGGGAGGCGCGCAGTGCCCGCGACGCCAGCACGACGAATAGTGGTGTGGGTGCCATCGTCGTCTCCCCTCAGGCCGAGGCGAGTGGGAGGAGCTGGAGGGGACGCTGTCGCATGCCTGGCGACGCTACGGTCGACCGGCGGTGCTTCGCTACGTGGACCCACCGAAGGTTTTCCACAGTGAGCCGCCCAGTAGCGAAATCCTGCGGTGGCTCCACGTAGCGAACGACGGCGAGCCGGCCGTAGCGTCGCTCGTCATGAGCAGCACAGCGATGACGCAGATCGCCCCGATGATGGGGATCTTGGGGGCGCTGGTCGGAATCGCCGGCAATGTCCCGTACATCCGTGACACGCTCCGCCGGTCCACCCGGCCCCACCAGGGGACGTGGCTGATCTGGTGCGTGCTCGCGATCGTCGTCTGTCTCTCGCAGCGCGCCGACGGGGCCTCGTGGAGCCTGCTCGTGGCCGGCACGCACGCGGTCCTCAACGCGGCGATCCTCGCCCTTGCGGTCCGGCTCGGCACCGGCGGTCTCAGCGCCGGCGACCGGATCCTGATCACCCTCGCCGCGGCGGGTGTGGCCGGATGGCTGATCGCCGACGAACCGATCGTCGCGACGACCTGCGTCGTCGCCGCCGATCTGATCGCGGCGGCGATGATGGTCCCCAAGGCCCACCGTGACCCCGGCTCCGAGACTGCCACCACGTTCGCGCTGGCGAGCCTCGGCGGCGCGCTCGCGGCGGGCTCGGTCGCCGCGGTCGAGCCGCGGCTCCTGGTCTATCCCGTCTACTACTGCCTCGTCAACGGCGCTCTCGCGCTCCTCATCGTGCACCGGCGCGCCGTCCTGTCGGGCGTCCGATCGGCGCTCGTGACCCACTGATCACGCGGCGAGGCGTTCGACGGGCTCGTACTCGTCGTGCTCGGTCACGTGCCGGTAGCGCCAGCTCGCCCCGGAGCCGGCGATCTCTCGCAGGGCACGCGTCAGGCGATCGATGTCGCCCGGCGTCGTGCCGAGCCCGACGCTGGCGCGCACGGCTCCCGGGAGCTCCGGCCGCCGGCCGGCGTCGAGGTCCGCGCGTAGGCGGGCGAGCGCCACGTCGGAGACGCCGAGCAGCCGCGTGATCAGCGGGTGCGCGCAGAAGCATCCGTGACGGACGCCGATCGCGTGCTCGGCGCTCAGGATCGCGGCGAGCAGCGGATGGGGGTAGCCGGCGAGCGTGAAGGTCGCGACGCCGACGCGCTCGGCCGTCGGCCACAGCCGCAGGGCGGTCAGGCCCGGGATGTCCTCGAGCCCACGCCACAGGCGCGCAGCCAGCGCGCGCTCGTGCTCGGCGACGGTCTCCATGCCGAGCTCGTGCAGCCGCCGGCATGCCGCCGCCAGGGCTACGACGCCCACGACGTCGGGCGACCCGGCCTCGTGGCGCTCGGGCGCGTCCTCCCAGACCACGTCGTCGAGCGTGACGAGCTGACCGCGCCGCCCCCGCGCAGCAGCGGGGGCCCGGTGCCGAGCCGCCGCGAGGCGGCGACCAGCGCGCCCGCGCCGAACGGCGCATAGAGCTTGTGGCCCGAAAGCGCAAGGTGGTCGATGCCGGTGGCGGCCATGTCAATCGGGCGGTGCGGCGCGAGCTGCGCGGCGTCGACGAACAGTTCGGCGCCGTGCCGGTGCGCCACCTCCGACAACTCCGCCACCGGCCAGATCTCGCCGGTGACGTTCGAGGCACCGGTCACGGCCAACAGGTCGAATCGCTCCCTGCGCAGTGCCCGCTCGCAGGCGTCGACCAGCTCGTCCGCCGAGCTGGTGAAGGGCAGCAACCGCACGTCGTGGCGGCGCCAGGGCAGCATGTTGGCGTGGTGCTCGACCGGGCTGCTCAGGACACGCGTGCCCGCCGGCATCGTGGCGGCCATCACGTTGATGGCCTCGGTCGTATTGCGGACGAAGACGACCTGGTCGTCTGCGCGGGCGCCGACGTAGGTGGCGACTGCGGGGCGCGCCTCCTCGAATGCGGCGGTGGACAGCTGGGACTTCGCGCCGCTGCCGCGGTGGACGCTGCTGTACCAGGGAACGAACGCCTCGATGGCGGCCCACACGTCCGCCATCACGGGCGTGCTCGCCGCATAGTCGAGGTTCACGTAGCGCTGCGACCGTCCGTCGACGCACGCGACCTCGACGTCGGCGCCCAGGAGTGACGGGAGCCGGGTCATGCGAGCACGCTACGGCCGGCCAGCTGCGCTTCGCTACGTGGACCGACCGCAGGTTTACGTTCGGCCCGCGAGCGCTCGCCCAAGATCCCGGCGCGAGCTGACACCGAGCTTCCGGTAGGCATGCGTGAGGTGCATCTCGATCGTGCGCACGGTCAGGAACAGGTGCTGGGCGACCTCGCGGTTGGTCAGTCCCTCCGCCACCAGGCCGACCGTGCGGCGCTCCATCGGCGTGAGCGCCTCGACGCCGGTCAGGTCGAGCCGGCGCGGCCGCGCGCCCGTGGCACGGAGCTCCTCCCGGGCGTGGCTCGTGAGCGAGTGCGCCTGGCAGCGCCGGGCCTGGTCGAGCCCGCGCCGCAGCGGCCCGCGCGCGTCCTGGCGCCGGCCGCCGCGACGGAGCGCCGCACCGAGGTCGATCAGGGCACGCGCCTGCTCGACCGGGGAGGGGGATCGCTCGAGCTCGGCCACGGCCTGCCGCAGTAGCTCGACGCCGGCGTCTCCCCCCTCGATCAGGCCCTGGGTGCGCAGGGCGAGCCCGATCGGCCGCGGTGCGCCCCACGCGCGCGCGTCATCCACCTCGGCGACGGCGAAGCGACGGGCCTCGTCGCGCTGCCCGAGCCGCAGCGCCGCGAGCGCCGCACCGGAACGCCACGGGTAGATCGCGGGTTGCGCGCTCCCCACGCGCGCGCGATCTCGTCGCAGGCGCGGAAACCGTCGAGGGCGTCCTGGGCGCGACCGGTCACGAACGCGAGCCGCGCCCGGCCCGCGAGGAAGTAGAAGTAGGTGCTGCTGGCTCCCCAGCGCTCGTCGGCGTCGGGCACGTCGAGCGCCTGCGCGGCGGCGTCGACCTCGCCCCGATCGAGCAGGGCCTCGGCCAGGACCGCGCGAGCGGACGGCTGGTAGAGCTCCCAGCCGAAGCGGGCCGCGTCGCAAGCCGCGGTGGCGTCGGCCACCGCCTCCGACAGCCGGCCTGCGCGGTACCGAGCCGTGGCAAGGGCATGCGAGGCGTCCGCGTGCGCGAGGACCGATCCCTTCCGGCGCGCCACCTCGAGCGCCGCCTCGGACACGCGGATCACCGGCTCGTATTCCTCGCACATCCCCAGCGCGAGCTCCATGAACACGGCCGCCCGTGTGCCGTCTCCGTCGACGAAGGCCTGTCCGTCACCAAGCGCGCGGAGCGCGAGCGCGCGTACCTCGTCGCGTGTCGCCTCGAGCGCCATGCCGCGCTGGAAGGCGACGAAGGCCAGCAGCGACCGCTCACCGGAGTAGCTGGGCTCGCGCTCGAGGAGCGAGCGGTCGAGGTCGTCGACCGACGCCGCGTTGGGCGCTCCGTAGCGGCCGCAGATCTCCACTCCGGCCCGCAGGGTGGCCTGTAGCCGGGAGCCTGCGCGGCCGTCGCCGCAAGCTCGGCGAGGCCGCGTTCGAACGCCTCCGCCGCGTCGATCATGCGCCCGAGGTCGAGCAGCGCCTGACCCATGATGATGAGCAGCCGCGCGCGCTCCACGTAATCCGCGGTCAGCTCGATCGCCTGTTCGAGCAGCTCGAGCGCGTCTGCCGCTCCGGTGAGCCGCGCCG
>CAWIEW010000009.1:0-82864 GCA_963835285.1 uncultured Solirubrobacteraceae bacterium
CACGCGCTGAGCCTCACGGCCGAACTCGGCGGGCGGAAGGCAGCAAACACTTAGGCAGCTACCTAAGTGTGCGCTACGATGCGGTCCATGCCGACCGCCGACGCCGCACAGCTCGACCGGGCGTTCCACGCGCTCGCCGACGAGAGCCGCCGCGCGATGGTCGTCCGCCTGTCGCGCGGCGCGGCGTCCGTGAGCGAGCTCGCCGCACCGCTGGACATGTCGCTGCCGTCCGTGATGCAGCACCTCGACGTGCTGCAGCGCAGCGGCCTCGTGCGCTCGGAGAAGGTCGGCCGCGTCCGGAGGTGCCGGCTCGAGCCCGGCCCGATGCGCACGCTCGAGCAGTGGATCGCCGAGCACCGCGCGATCTGGGAGAGGCACTTCGACCGCCTCTCCGACGTCCTCGACGACGCCTTTCCCCCCGACGAAGGAGACCGCCGATGAGCATCCGCCAGCACGACTTCACGATCGAGCGACGGTTCCGCCAGACCCCGGCGCAGGCGTTCCGCGCGTTCGCGGACCCGGAGCTCAAGCAGCGCTGGTTCGGCGTGCCCGAGGGCTGGACCGACGGCAATTGGGAGCTCGACTTCCGTGTCGGCGGCAGCGAGGTGAGCGTGGGACGCGATCCGCGCGGGACGCTGCACGAGTTCCGCAGCCGGTACCACGACATCGTCGACGGTGAGCGGATCGTCTTCGCCTACGACCTCCTGCTCGACGGGCGGCTCATCTCCGTGTCGCTGACGACCGTCGAGGTGCGGCCCGACGGCGACGGCACGCGGCTCGTCTTCACCGAGCACGGCGCGTTCTTCGACGACCTCGAGGATCCGGCGGAGCGCGAGCACGGCACCGGCCTGCTGCTCGACGGGCTCGCCGCCTTCCTCGGTGCACAGGTCGCCGCGTGAGCCTCGCGCTCCACCAGCACCGCTAGATCGCGGGCCACTACTTGCCTATCGTCAACGCGTTCGGAGGAGTCGCGATGCCGGACACCACCTGCCACATGTCGATCTCGCTCGACGGTTTCGTCGCCGGGCCGGACCAGAGTCGCGAGCACCCGCTCGGGAAGCGCGGAAGGGAGCTCCACGGCTGGCACCTCGGCGACGAGCGCGCCAACGAGGCCGACGAGACCGCGGTCGGTTGGCTCATGCGCCCGCGCGGCGCCTACGTCATGGGCCGCAACATGTTCGGGCCGATCCGCGGTGAGTGGGAAGAGGACTGGCGCGGCTGGTGGGGGCCCGAGCCGCCGTACCACGCACCTGTGTTCGTGCTCACGCATCACGCCCGCGAGCCGATCGAGATGGAGGGCGGGACGACCTTCCACTTCGTCACGGACGGCTTCGACGCCGCCTACGCACAGGCGCGTGAGACGGCCGGCGACGACGGCGTGGACATCGCGGGCGGCGCCTCCACTGTTCGGCAGGCGCTCGTCGCCGGGGTCGTCGACGAGCTCACGCTCGACATCGCCCCGGTCCTGCTCGGGTCCGGCGAGCGGATCTTCGACGGCGTCGGATCGTTCGGGTTGGAGCCCGTCGAGGTGCTGCATTCGCCGCTGGCCACGCACATCCGCTACCGCCGGGCGAGCTGAAGGCCGGCTTCCGATACGTCGAGCGACGCCACGCGAGGCTGCCTCCAGAGGCCTCGAGACATCCCCCGCGTGCGAGCGGCACCCAGTCGGGGCGGCCGGATTTGAACCGGCGACCTCCGCGACCCAAACGCGGCGCTCCGCCAGGCTGAGCTACGCCCCGATGCGCGCCGAGTATGGCAGCCGGACGGGCGTACGCCTCAAGGGGTGCCGGTTCGAAGCCGATTACACGGATATAGGGAGAACGCCTCCCCGATAAAGGCAAACCGCTCGCGAGGGCGGGACGCAAAGCCACGGAGCTCATCGAGCCAGCCGGGTTGCCGAGGGAATGTCCACCAGACTCCGCACACTCATCACCGCTCTCATCGCCGCCGCACTGCTCGCGCCGGCCGCCTCGCCCGCCGAGGCCAGGAGCGACTCGATGGTCGCCAAGGCCGCGGCCGGGTGCCCGGACGCGGACCTCGCGCCGGACCCGTCGAACCTCGGCCGCATCCGCAAGGCGATCCTCTGCCTGCACAACGACATCCGCGCGCAGCGCCACCTGCCGACCCTGCGCTCGAACAAGCGCCTCCGCAAGGCCGCGGTCCGGCACTCGCGCGACATGGTCAGCAACGGCTACTTCGAGCACACCACGCCCAAGGGCGTGACGATGGTGGACCGCATCCTGCGCGCGCACTACGTCCGCAACGACCAGGGCTGGTCGCTGGGCGAGAACCTCGCGTGGGGCACCGGCTCGTACGCGACGCCGCGCGGCGCCGTCGAGGCCTGGATGAACTCCGACGGCCATCGCGAGAACATCCTGCGGCGCGCCTACCGCGACGTCGGCATCGGCGTCGTTCTCGGCGTCCCCGGCACCGACGGCACCGGCGCCACCTACACCTTGGACTTCGGGGTGCGCCGCTAGCCTGCGGTGCACATGGCCGAAGTTCGACCGCTCCGCGCGCTCCACTACGACCTCGACCGCGTCGGCGGCCTGCAGTCCGTCGTCGCGCCGCCCTACGACGTCATCGACGCCGCCCAGCGCGCCGACCTACTCGCCCGCTCGCCGCACAACGTCGTCGAGATCGACCTGCCGCAGTCCGAAGGCGACCCGTACGCCCACGCGGCCGAGGTGTTCGAAGGCTGGCAGCGCGACGGCGTCCTCGTCCGCGACGACGAGCCGGCGCTGTGGGCGCTCGAGCAGGAGTACACGGGGCCGGACGGCCGGCCTCGCACCCGCCACGGGTTCTTCGCGCGCGTGAAGGTCGAGGACTACGGCCCCGGCCGGATCCGCCCGCACGAGCGCACCCACCCCGGCCCGAAGGAGGACCGGCTGCGGCTCACGCGCGCGACGCGCGCCAACCTGTCGCCGATCTTCAGCCTCTATGACGACCCCGCCGGAGCGGCGTGGGGCGCGCTCGCGCCGCACCGGCAAGAACCAGCCGTGGAGCGAGGTCACCGACGCGGACGGCACGGTCCACCGGCTGTGGCGCGTCACCGACCCCGCCGCGCACGAGGCGGTCGCCGCCGCGCTCGCGCCCGCGGAGCTGCTGATCGCCGACGGTCACCACCGCTACGAGACCGCGCGCGTGTACCAGCAGGAGGGCGGCGCCGGCCACGTGCTGATGTGCCTGGTCGCGCTGCAGGACCCGGGCCTCACCGTCTTCCCCACCCATCGGCTGCTGACCAGCCTCGACGATGCCCACCGCGAGGTGCTGCGCGACACGATCCAGGCCGACTTCGAGGTCGAGCCCGTCGGGATCGACGCGCTCGAGCCGACCGGCGACGGACCGGTGCGGCTCGGCTACCTCGACGCCCACCACAAGCGCCCGCTGATGCTCACGCTGCGCGACCCGGCGATCGCCGCCGCCGCGCTGCCCGACAAGCCCGAGCCGTACCGCGCGCTCGACACCGCGGTGCTCGAAGCCGTTGTGCTTCATGGTGCCCTGGGTATGAGCGAGGACGACATCTCACATCTCAACGGACTCGACTACGCGCGCGACTACGACCAGGCACGTGAGCGGGTGGAGTCGGGAGCGGCTCAGGCGGCGTTCTTCATGCGCGCCACGCCGGTCGCCCAGGTCCGCGACGTCGCGGCGACAGGAGAGAGCATGCCCCCGAAGAGCACATACTTCTTTCCCAAAGTCCTCACCGGCATGGTGTTCAATCCTCTGGACGACTGATGGCCCTATTGAATAGATCAGGCAGCGACACGAGCTCGATGCGCGCGGTCGCCCGCCAACGCGAGAAGTACACGCACGACGTCAAGGTCGGTCACCACACGATCACGGTCGACGAGCCCGAGGAGCAGGGCGGCGACGACCTCGGGCCGAGCCCGCAGGAGCTGCTCGCCGCCGCGCTCGCCGCGTGTACGGCGGTGACGATGGAGATGTACGCGCAGCGCAAGGGCTGGGACACGTCCGGCCTTGCGGTCGATTGCCGCTACACGCCGGCCGATCGCGGCTGCGTGACCCAGTTCGAGCTCGTGCTCAAGATGCCGCCCCACCTCGACGAGGAGCAGATCGAGCGCCTGCAGGTGATCGCGGCCAAGTGCCCCGTCCACCGCACGCTCGAGGGCGAGGTCATGTTCAACGAGCGGGTCGAGCTCGGCTGACGCCTCGCCGCGCGAGCTGGCCGAGGTCCTGCTGGCGCCGGACGAGGCGCTGGCGATGGACGTTCACGGCGGCAAGGAGGCGGCCGTCCTGGTCCCGCTGTTCGACGACGGCGGGCTGCACGCGGTGTTCACCCGCCGCCGCCATGACCTGCGCCGCCACGCCGGCGAGATCTCGTTTCCCGGCGGGCGCCGCGATGCCGGCGAGCCGCTGGTCGACACGGCACTGCGCGAGGCGCACGAGGAGGTCGGCCTGCCGGCCACCGCGGTGACCGTCGTCGGCGCGCTGCCGCCGACGCCGACGTTCGTCACCAACTACGCGATCTATCCGTTCGTCGGGCGTGATCGAGCCCGGCTTCGCGTGGGTGCTGCAGCAGACCGAGGTTGCCGAGATCCTCGAGCTGCCGCTGGAGGATCTCCGGGCCGGCTACGGCGAGCGGCGGCTGGTGCGGCGCGGGATCCCGTTCCGCACGCCGACGTACGAGACGGGCGGCCACGTCATCTGGGGCGCGACCGCCCGGATCCTCGGAGACCTGCTGGCTAGGACCTCTCGCTAGGCCCGAGCAAGCGGTCGACGGCCGCGCGCGCACCGCCGACGGGCACGATCTCGACCGGCATCTGCCAGCGCTCGGCGGCGTCGCGCGCGATCTCCTCGCCGCCCGGCAGCGCCGCCTCGTAGACCACGCCCCGCACCGGCGTGTCGACGAGCTTCTCGAAGAGCATCCGCAGCCGTCCGCCGTGCAGATCGGGATCGGGCACGTCCCCGAACAGCCAGATCAGGACCGTGACCGCGTGCAGCGCGTCCATCAGCGTGCCGATCCGGTCCGGATCGCCGATATAGGGCTCGGCGCCGGCCGCGGCGATCGCGCCGGCCCGCGCCGGGTCGCGCGTCGTGCCGCGGACGGCATGGCCGGCCGCGACGAGCTCCCGCGCCAGCGCCTGGCCGCGGCAGCCGCAGCCGACGATCAGGACTCGCGCCACCGCCGCAGCTGCTCGCGGTCCTCGCGCACGCGCGCCTCGATCTCCTCCTCGCTGATCTCGGGCGCGCCCCGCCGCCGCTTGAGCTCGTTCTGCGCCTCGACCATCTGCGCGATGTCGTCGAGCTCGTTCTGCGCCTCGGCCTCCGGCGAGCGGGTCGGCCTGCAGTCGAGGATGTCGAGGGCCGAGCGCTTGGAGAACATCCCGAGCGCCAGCACGAGGAGGATGAAGAACACCAGGGTGCCTCCGAACACGACGGTGAACGCGTCGCCCATGCCTGGGGATAGTGTCACGGGCATGGACTTCGACCTGACCGACGAGCAGCAGCTCATCCGCGAGACGGCGCGGACGTTCGCCGACCGCGAGCTGGCCGAGCGCGCTCGTGACAACGACCGCAACCACCACTTCGACCTCGAGCTCGTCTCCAAGATCGCCGACCAGGGCTATCTGGGAGCGATCGTGCCGCAGCAGTACGGCGGCGCCGGCCTGGACTACCTGACGTACGCGATCGTGGTCGAGGAGATCGGGCCGGCACGACTCGGCGATGCGGACGGTCGATCTCCGTCCAGACGTCGCTCGTCTGCTCGTCGATCCTGCGCTGGGGCAGCGAGGAGCAGAAGCAGCAGTACCTGCCGAAGCTGTGCTCGGGCGAGTGGCTCGGCTGCTTCGGGCTGACCGAGCCCGACACCGGCTCGGACGCCGCCAACCAGAAGACGCGCGCGCGCAAGACCGACTCAGGCTGGGTCCTGAACGGCGGCAAGATGTGGATCTCGCTCGGCAACCACGCCAAGGTCGCCCTGATCTTCGCCCAGACGGACCCGGAGAAGAAGCACCGCGGGCTCGCCTGCTTCCTGGTCCCCACGGACACGCCCGGCTTCAGCAGCCAGGAGATCCACGGGAAGATGGGCCTGCACGGGTCCGACACCGCGTCGCTCGCGCTCGACGACGTCGAGATCCCGGACGACGCGATGATGGGCGAGGTCGGCGACGGCTTCAAGATCGCGATGAGCGCGCTCGACTCCGGCCGCTACTCGGTCGCCGCCGGCTGTGTCGGCGTCTGCCAGGGCTCGCTCGACCACTCGGTCGCCTACTCGAAGGAGCGCGAGCAGTTCGGGCGCCCGATCGCGTCGTTCCAGCTCGTGCAGGCGATGATCGCCGACATGCGCGTGCAGACCGACGCCGCACGGCTGCTCGTGTTCCGCGCCGGCTTCCTCAAGGACCAGGGCCGCCCGAGCACGACCGAGACGTCGATCGCCAAGCTGTACGCGACCGAGGCGGCGCAGAACTGCTCGCACCTGGCGATCCAGGTCCACGGGGGCTCCGGCTACGTCGACGACCACCCCGTCGAGCGCTACTTCCGCGACGTCCGCGTCACCACGCTGTACGAGGGCACGTCGCAGATCCAGAAGCTGATCATCGGCCGGGCCGAGACGGGCATCAACGCGCTCGCATGAAGGTCGTGCTGATCACCGGCGGCGCGCGCGGCATCGGCGCCGCCACGGCGCGCGAGCTCGAGCGGCGCGGCTGGACGCCGGTGCTCGCCGACCTCGACGGCGGCGACCACATCCTCGACGTCACCGACCGCGAGGCCTGCGAGCGGGTCGTCGCCGAGGTGCTCGAGCGTCACGGGCGGCTGGACGCGGTGTGGGCGAACGCCGGCATCGCCTCCTTCGGGCCGCTGGCGCTGACCGATCCCGCCGCCTGGGAGCGCACGCTCGAGGTCAACCTCCTCGGCGCGTTCAAGACGATCCGCGCCGCGCTCCCGGCGGTGATCGCCGCCCGCGGCTACGTCGCCGTCAGCGCGTCGGTCGCCTCGTTCGGCCACCCGCCGGGCATGTCCGCGTACGCGGCCTCGAAGGCGGGCGTGGAGGCGATGTGCAACTCGCTGCGGATCGAGCTCGCGCCGCACGGCGTGGCCGTCGGCACGATCCATCCGACCTGGATCGACACGCCGATGGTCCGCGAGGGCGACGCCGAGCTGCGTGCGTTCCAGCGCCTGCGCGCGGCGCTCAAGCCGCCGATGAACCGGACCTACCCGGTCGATCGAGCAGCGCGCGACATCGCGGACGGGTTCGACCGCCGCGCGAGCCGGATCTGCACGCCGGGGTTCGTCCGCGTCGCGCACCTCATGCGCGCGGCACTGACGACGCGAGTGTTCCAGCGCGATCTGATCGCGGCGGCGCCCGACATCGAGCGGCTGTTCGCCGAGCAGGTGGCCGAGCGGGGGCGCCGGGAGTCGTCGGTCAGCGAGCGGGTGGCCGCTCGGGTGCCTTGAGGCTCGGCGTCGCGGGCGCCGGCACGATGGGCGCCGGGATCGCCGCGCTCGCGGCCGGCGCGGGATTGGAGACCTGCTCTACGACCCGGACCCGGGCGGCGCTGGGCCGCGCGCCGGAGGGCCCGCGCCCGGTCACCGCGCTCGCCGACCTCGCCGCCTGCGAGCTGGTGATCGAGGCGGCACCGGAGGACCTCGAGATCAAGCAGGCGCTGTTCGGGCAGCTCGCCGGGATCGTCGGCGCGGAGTGCGTGCTGGCGACCAACACCTCGTCGCTGAGCGTCACCGCGCTGGCCGCCGGCGTGCCCGGGGCCCAGCGCGTCGTCGGCATGCACTTCTTCAACCCGCCGGCCAAGATGCGGCTGCTCGAGGTCGTGGCCGGCGACGACAGCAGCCCGGCGGCGCTCGCGACCGCACGCCAGGCGGGCGAGGCGATGGGCAAGCACGTCATCGTGGCCGCCGACGGCCCCGGCTTCATCGTCAACCGCTGCAACCGCCCGTTCGGGCTCGAGGCGCTGCGGATCGTGCAGGAGCGCCTGGCGACGCCCGCGGAGGTCGACGCCAGCTGCCGCGCCGGCGGCTTCCGCATGGGCCCGTTCGAGCTGATGGACCTGGTGGGGCTCGATGTCAGCCTGGCGGTCTCCAAGTCGTTCTACGAGCAGTCGTTCGGCGAGCCGCGCTGGCGGCCGTCGCCGCTCGTCGCGCGGCTCGTGGCGGCGGGCCGGCTGGGCCGCAAGTCCGGCCGCGGCTGGTACGAGTACCCGCAAGGCCCTCCCGCCGTGAGCGTGAAGAAGCTGGCCGCGGACTCGGCCCGCGGCCGCCGGCCCCGGAGCCCGCCGAGGACGCGCTGCTGGAGCGGATCGTCGTCCAGCTCGTCAACGAGGCCTGCTTCGCGCTCGGCGAGGGCGTCGGCTCGGCCGACGACATCGACGCGGGCATGGTGCTCGGCCTCAACCACCCGCGCGGCCCGCTCGAATGGGGCGACGCGATCGGCCCGGACCGGGTGCTCGCCGCGCTCGAGCGCCTGCACGCCGACTACCGCGAGGAGCGCTACCGCCCGGCTCCCCGGCTGCTGCGCGCCGTGCGCGACGGTGCCGCGCTGCGGGCCAATTCTCAGCGCTGAGCTTCCTTAGGCGCCCCTCAGGACTGCGTCTACCCTGGGCTTGATGAAGGCGCCTCTCCTCGCCGCGGCGACCGCGGCCCTGCTTGCGGCGCCGGCGACGGCCGCTGCGGCCGTCGATCCCCCGATGTCCCTGCCCGGCGACGCCACCGTGGCGTCGGTGTCCGCCGAGCACTCGACGTGGATCGTCGGGGCCCGGCCGGGCCAGGCCGCGCAGGCGCTGGCCGCGCACTTCGGGGCGCGCCACATCGGCCCGCGCGGCACCGGCGGCTACGCGCTCGCCCGCGGCAGGGCGCGCGCCTTCGCCTCCGCGCTCAAGCACCGCCACCTGCTCGTCTACGCGCAGCCGAACACGCTCGGCGCGCCGCTGGCGGCGCCGAACGATCCGCTGTCCGCCACACCGTGGGATTGGCGCTCGGCGGTCGCCGACCCGGCGCTGCCGATCCCGCCCGTGACGCCGACCAGCCCGCTGATCGCGCTCGTCGACGCCCAGCTCGACGCGACGCACCCGGAGTTCGTCGGCGGCAACACGACGACGCTGCCGAAGTACCCGGTGACGATCGCCCACGGCACCGCCACCGCTTCGGTGGCCGCGGCGCCGACCAACGGCGTCGGCATCGCCGGCGTCTGGCCGGGAGCCCGCGCGCTCAACGTCCCGCTCCCGGGAGACATCACGCTGCGACGCGTCGGCCGACCAGATCGCGACGGCGATCGAGCACGGCGCCGCCGTCATCAACATGAGCTACGGCTCAGAGGGGCTCTGCTACCCGGAGTACGTGGCCCTCCAGTTCGCGGTCGCCCGCGGGATCATCCCGGTTGCGGCCGCCGGCAACGAGTTCAACGAGGGCAACCCGCTCGAGTTCCCGGCGTCGCTGCCGCACGTGCTGACGATCGCCTCGCTCACTCCGGACAGCAAGGCGTCCGACTTCTCGAACGCGAGCGCGGCGATCGACCTGTCCGCCCCGGGCGAGGACATCCAGACCGCGGTGCCGCCGGCGCTCGACGAGGACGGCAACGGCGACGGCTACCTCGTCCAGAGCGGCACCAGCTTCGCGGCGCCGATGGTCGCGGGCGCCACCGCCTGGGTGCGCGCCGCGCGCCCGGACCTCACGCCCGACCAGGTCGCCCAGGCGATCCGGCTGTCGGCGGTCGACCTCGCCCCGGCGGGCTGGGACCCGAACACCGGCTTCGGCCGCCTGTCGGTCGCCCGCGCGCTGTCGATCAAGCCGCCGCCGGCCGATCCGGGCGAGCCCAACGACGACATCGTCTGGGTCGACGGTCGCGCGTTCGGGAAGCCGGACCACCTCTTCTACAAGGGCAAGGGCCACAGCCGCCTGCACGGCCTGCTCGACGAGTTCGAGGATCCCGCCGACGTCTACCGCATCCGCATCCGCGGCCACTCGCACCGCAGGATCACGGCGAACCCGACCGACAAGGACGACGTCGCGCTGTACGTCTACCGCCGCAAGGCGAAGCGGCTGAGCCAGAAGCCGTACAAGAAGGCATCGCACAAGAAGCGCGGCAAGACGGAGCACATCACGCTCCGCAACGCCGGCAAGCGGGAGAAGACGTTCTACGTGGCGATCCGGGTCCAGCCGGGTGCGCGCGATCTCGACGCGGGCTACGCGCTGCGCGTGGGCTGAGGCATCGCCGGCGCCCACTGCTCCTCGGCGAGGTCGGCGGTCCCCTCCAGAGCGGCCGGCGTCGGCACCTTGGGGTTGTCACGCAGGTACCACTCGGCGTCGAGGGCGGCCATGCACCCGGTGCCGGCCGCGGTGACCGCCTGGCGGTAGGTGTGGTCGACCAGGTCGCCGGCGGCGAAGAAGCCCGGCACGGTGGTGCGGGTCGACTTGCCCTCGGTGATCACGTAGCCGTTCTCGTCGGTCTCGACGATGCCCTGGACGATCTCGGACTGCGGCTCGTGGCCGATCGCGATGAACGCGCCGTTCATCGGGATCTCCTGGGTCTCGCCGGTCTCGACGTTGCGGACGCGCGCCCGGTCGAGCGCGCCGTCGTCGCCCTCCAGGAACTCGTCGACCACGTACGGCGTGAGGAACTTGATGTTCTCGGTCGCCCGCGCCCGCTCGAGCATGATCTTGGAGGCGCGGAACTCGTCGCGGCGGTTCACGATCGTGACGTTGCAGGCGAACTTGGCGAGGAAGATGGCCTCCTCCATCGCCGAGTCGCCGCCGCCGACGATGATGGTCTCGCGGTCCTTGAAGAACGCGGCGTCACAGGTGGCGCAGTAGGACACGCCGCGGCCGCCGAGCTCCTCCTCGCCGGCCACGCCGAGCTTCTTGTGCTCGGCGCCCATCGCGAGGATCACCGACTCGGCCTTGTACTCGTCCTCGTCGACCCAGATGGTGTGCGGCTCGCCCTCGGCGGCGGCCGGCTCGACCTTGGTGACGTTCTCGGTGATGAAGCGCGCGCCGAAGCGCTCGGCCTGGTCGCGCAGGTCCTGCATCATCTGCGGGCCCATCACGCCCTGCGGGTAGCCGGGGAAGTTCTCGACGTCGGTCGTCTGCTGCAGCAGACCGCCCCACATCCACCCCTCGATGACGAGCGGGTTGAGGTTGGCGCGGGCCGTGTAGAGCGCCGCCGTGTAGCCGGCCGGGCCGCTCCCGATGATGATCACGTTCTCGACGTCGTGGTTAGTCATTGTCTCTCCTGATACCCCCTCGGGCCTCACTTCACTTTGTATAGTGTAGCGCCCATCGCTCCGTCGTCCCCCGCAGCTGGAAGTAGGCGATGACGCCTGGGATCAGCGGCAGCCAGAACGTGAAGGCCCGGTAGACCAGCACCGCGACGACCGCCAGGCCGCCGTCCACATTGAAGGCTACGAGGGCGCCGATCATCCCGCCCTCGACGCCGCCGACGCCCCCCGGCATCGGCAGCAGGTTGCCGAGCATCCCGCAGAAGAACGCCTGGATCAGCACGGCCCACGACGGCGCGTCGCCGAACGCCTTGAAGGCCGCCCACAGCACCAGGATCTGGAATGCCCAGAACACGAACGCGCCGAGCAGCGCGGGGTCGCGGCTGCTGACGTGGACGATCGCGTCGCGCATGCCCGCCGACGCCGAGGCCGGCAGGTGCGCAAGCTTCTCGGCGAGCCGCCCCAGCCGGCCGCCGCCCTCGACCACCTTGCCGACGCGGCGCTGCAGGTCGGTCGGCACGAGCGCGATCGACAGCCCGATCCCGAGCGCGATCACGCCGAGGATCGCCGGCACCACGGTCAGGCCGAACGGGTCCGGGCCGGGGAAGATCCCGAGCCGCAGCCCGAGCCCGCAGACGATCAGCGCGAGCACGTAGGGGAAGTAGGTGAGGATCAGGAACGACAGCGTCTTGTCGGCCACCTCGCGCCGGCGCATCCCCGCGCGGCGCAGCGCCCACGCCATCAGCACGAGCCCGCCGGCGCCGCCGGCGGCGAAGATCCGCGACGCCGCCAGCCCCGCCATCGTGATCTGGTAGCTCTCGCGCAGGCCGATCGGCTCGCGCGTCTCGGCGCGACCGAACACTCCGCGGAACATCAGCACGTAGCCCGCGAACATGCCGACCGTGAAGCCCAGCGCCAGCAGCATCCACCACGGGCTGCCGTCCTCGATCCGGTGCCAGGTGTCCTGCAGGCCCGCGAGCTGCGGGAGCAGGTAGTACAGCGCGGCCAGCGAGGCGGCGAAGAAGCCGCAGATCACGAGGAGGTTGCGGCCGGTGACCTGCAGCCGCGCCGGGGCGGCTTCGTCCTCGTCGTCCTCCGGCGGCTCGGGGTTCGCCGACCGGACCGGAGCCGAAGACGCGTCCCTCATGCGCGCGCCCGTGCCTCGATCGCCTGCACCACGTCCGACACCCGCCGTGCGAGCGGTGCGGCCGCGGGCGCTCCCGCCCTGATGCCCTCCGCCAGTGCCAGCCCCGCCATGAGGTCGACCACGTAGTGCTCGCCGAGGTAGACGAGCGCGGTTCCGAGGAGCGTCGTATAGGCCCAGCCGAGCGTGCCCGCGACGCCGCCCGTCTCGGCCAGCACATGCGCGGCCGTTACGGACGTGGCGAAGTGCAAGGAAGGCATGGCAGCGAGCGGATTCCCTCCCAGGACACCGTACAGAGGGGCCCAGCCGGACCGCCAGAACTGCTCGCCGTACTCGACCATCATGCGCCGCAGCTCGGGCGTGCGGCCGTCCTCCATATAGCCCTCGGCGGCGGCGTACCACGGCGGCGCGGTCGGGATCGCCCAGTAGCCGATCAGGCCGATGTCGAACGTCGCGTAGATCCGCGTCGCGCCCCGGTTGAGCCGCTCCGGGTGGCGCAGGATCAGATACAGCACGGTCCCGTGCGGGAACGCGAACCAGACCCAGTGCGACCAGATCAGCAGCTTCTCCCAGGCGCGGAAGCGGCCGGGAGTGCCGAGCGCGCGCTGCAGGCGCAGCGTCGGCGTCATGCCGCCGCCGAGCAGGCGGTCGAACTTGACCGGGTAGGCGACCTTGACCCGGCGCACCAGCGCGTCGGGATCGTCATAGGGCATCTTGTAGGCCGTCACGTAGGCGTACATCTGCAACGCGCACGTAGCGACATCACGCGCGCGCGAGCGCGGCACGAGCACGCACAGCGCCACGGGGGCCGCCGCGGCAGCGGCCATCACGACCGGCGGCCTGAGCCGGAGGCGGCGGCGGACGAGCGGAGCCGCCACGCCGGCGACCAGCACCGTCAAGGCGGCCGCGCGGACGGCGGTCGAGCGGCGCACGGCGCCGCAGCCTAGTGCGCGGGCGGGACGGTCGGCATACGGCTGCCCGTATAAACCCGCCATGACTTCGCGCCGCCGGAGATCTCGCGGGCCCCGATGAGAGTCGCGGTCACAGGAGCGGCGGGCTTCATCGGCGGGGCGATCTGCCGCCGGCTGGCGGCCGACGGCGACGAGCCGATCGGAGTCGATCTCGCGGGCGCCGACCGCCGGGCCGACGTCTCCGACGCCGCCGCCACCGTCGCCGCGCTCGGCGGCGCCGACGCGGTGATCCACGCCGCCGCGCTCGTCTCCGAGCGCGGGCGGATGGAGGACTTCGTGCGGATCAACGTCCGCGGCACGCGCAACGTGCTCGACGCCGCGGGCTCGCGGCCGGCGGTCGTGCTCGCCTCGGTCGCCGGGTGGGGCTACGAGTTCACGCGCGAGCTCGGCGAGGACGCGCTCCCGCGCCCGTGCGGGATCCCCTACATCGACACCAAGGGCGCGACCGAGGTGCTGGCGCTGCGGCGGGGCGCGACCGTGATCCGGCCCGGCGACGTGTACGGGCGCGGGTCCCAGCCGTGGGTCGTGCGGCCGCTGGAGATGATGCGGCGCGGCCGCTTCGTGCTGCCGTCGCCCGGTGACGGCCTGATCACGCCGGTCTACGTCGACGACCTCGTCGACGCGATCGTGCGGGCGCTGCGCGAGCCGCGCGCGGCCGGCCGCGCGTACACGGTGTGGGACGGCACGCCGGTCACGGCGCGCGAGTTCTTCGGCTACCACGCCCGATCGCTCGGGCAGGGCGAGGTCCGGGTCCTCCCGGCGCCGCTGCTGCGGCTCGCCGCGCGAGCGATCGGCGCCGGCCCGGCGGCCGTCACGTTCATGTCCCGCCGCGCCACATTCCCGAACGCGCGCGCCCGGGAGGAACTGCGATGGGAGCCGCGGTTCACCCTCGAGCGCGGCATGGCGGCCACGCTGGGTGATAGGACGTGAGGCCATGGAGACCGTGAACCTGGACCGCCGGGGCCCCGAGCTGCGGATCACGCTCAACCGGCCCGACGTGATGAACGCCTGGGACAAGCAGTTCGGCTTCGACCTGCTCGCGGCGGTCGAGCAGGCGGCGAGCGACCACGAGGTGCGCGCCGTGGTCATCACGGGCGCCGGGCGGGCGTTCTCGTCGGGCGCCGACCTGCGCGCCGGCTTCGACCCGACGCCGGAGGGCCATCCGGACGTCGCGACGGTGCTGCACGAGCGCTACCACCCGATCATCATGGGCATCCGGCGGATGCCGAAGCCGGTGCTCGCGGCCGTCAACGGCCCGGCGGTCGGGATCGGCTGCTCGCTGGCGCTGGCCTGCGATCTGATCCTCGCCCGCGAGTCGGCCTACTTCCTGCTCGCGTTCGTCAACATCGGTCTGGTACCTGACGGCGGCTCGTCGCTGCTGGTGCCGGAGCGGGTCGGGCTGACCCGGGCGACCGAGATGGCGATGCTCGGCGAGCGGATCGGCGCCAAGCAGGCGCTCGAGTGGGGCCTGATCAACCGCGTGGCGGCCGACGACGAGTTCGACGGCGCGGTGGACGAGCTCGCCGCGCGGCTCGCCAACGGGCCTACCGCCTCGTTCGCCGGTTCCAAGCGCCAGCTCAACGAATGGCTGTTCACGCGGATGGACGCGCAGCTCGACCTGGAGGCGTCGATCCAGCAGCAGGCGGCGGCATCCGGCGACTTCATGGAGGGCGTCCAGGCCTTCCTCGAGAAGCGGCCCGCGGACTTCAAGGGGCGATGACCGGCCGCTTCCCGCCCTCCCGTCCATATACTGCCGACGCCGTGGCTCGTGACCCGTACAAGACCCGGCGTCGCCTCCGCGTGCTGGCAGTTGCGCTGCCGGCCGCACTGGTCGCAGGGCTTGTGCTCTCGCCCGTCGCGTCGGCCGGCTGGTTCCTCCCGGAGTCCGGCGGCTCGCCGAACGCCGACGGCATCAGGACGCTCTACATCCTGATCGCACTCGTCGCGCTGGTCATCTTCATCGCGGTCGAAGGGCTGCTGATCTACTCGCTCGTCAAGTACCGGGCGCGCAAGGGCATGGTCGCGGCCCAGATCCACGGCAACACGCAGCTGGAGATCGGTTGGACCGTCGGCGCCGCAGTCGTGCTGATCTTCCTGACCGTCTTCACGTTCGCCCTGCTCGACAACATCAAGAACCCGGCGCCGTCGCTGATCAACGCCCAGGGCCAGCCGGTCGCCAACGCGGGCGCGCTGTTCGCCGCGACCGACCAGCCCGCCCCACCCGGCGCGTCGATGAACATCAAGATCATCGGCCAGCAGTACTCGTGGAACTTTCAGTACCCGCGGCTCGAGGACAAGCGGGTCTACGCGTACAACGACCTCTACGTCCCGCTCGGCATGACCGTGACGCTCGACATCCAGTCGGTCGACGTCGCGCACTCGTGGTGGATCCCCGCGATGGGCGGCAAGATGGACGCGATCCCGGGCTACACCAACAAGACCTGGTTCCGGATCCCGCTCGACGCGATCCCCGACGGTCAGGACCGCGTGATCTACAGGGGACAGTGCGCCGAGCTGTGCGGGCGCAACCACGCCGACATGGTCGCCCGCGTGATCGGCCTGCGGTATGACGATTGGAAGGCCTGGTACGACGGAAAGGCGGCAGCGCTGCAGAAGGCTGAGGACGACGCGGCGGCGGAGCGCAAGGCGCTCAACGCGGAGGAGGGCCAGTAATGGCGGCCATCCCCGCACGCCCGCAGATCATCGCCCACGAGGTCGAGAAGCCGCGCCGCGGCTGGACGACGTGGCTGACGACCACCGACCACAAGAAGATCGGGATCCTCTACCTCTGCACGGTCCTCGTGTTCTTCGTGCTCGGGGGCGTCGAGGCGCTGCTGATGCGGATCCAGCTCGGCGTGCCGGAGAACACGTTCCTGACGCCCGAGAAGTACAACGAGATCCTCACCATGCACGGGACGACGATGATCTTCCTGGTCATCGTCCCGGTCTGGGCGGGCTTCGCCAACTACTTCCTGCCGCTGATGATCGGCGCCCGCGACGTCGCGTTCCCGCGGCTGAACGCGTGGTCGTACTGGATGTTCCTGTTCGGCGGCCTGGCCCTGTACGCGTCGCTGTTCTTCACGCCGCCCGAGGCCGGCTGGTTCTCGTACGTCCCGCTGTCGCTGAAGGAGTTCACGCCCTCCAACGGCCAGGAGGCGTGGATCTACATGGTCCACCTCACGGGCCTGGCGTCGATCATGGGTGCGATCAACTTCATCGCCACGATCCACAACATGCGCGCACCGGGCATGGGCTGGGGCCGCATGCCGTTGTTCGTGTGGACGATCCTGATCTACTCGTACCTGATCGTCCTGGCGCTGACGTCGCTGGCCGCCACGGTCACGATGCTGCTGCTGGACCGCAACTTCGGCACGAGCTTCTTCAACCCCAACGACGGCGGCTCGGCGCTGCTGTGGCAGCACCTGTTCTGGTTCTTCGGGCATCCCGAGGTGTACATCCTCGTGCTGCCGGCGTTCGGGGTCTGGTCGGAGGTCATTCCCGTGTTCGCCCGTAAGCCGATCTTCGGCTACAAGGCGATCGCGGCGGCGACCGCGGGGATCGCCTTCCTGGGCATGCTCGTGTGGGCGCACCACATGTTCGCGACGCCGATGAGCACCGTCGTGCTGGCGTTCTTCATGCTCTCGAGCTTCCTGATCGCCGTCCCGACGGGCGTGAAGATCTTCAACTGGATCGCGACCTTGTGGCGCGGCACGATCGAGTTCAGGGTGCCGCTGCTGTTCGCGGTCGGCGGCGTCGGCACGTTCCTGATGGGCGGGATCACCGGCATCTTCCTCGCCGTCTTCCCGGTCGACTGGCAGCTGACCGACACCTACTTCGTGGTCGCGCACTTCCACTACACCGCGTTCGGCGCCGCCGCCTTCGCGATGATGTCGGCGCTCTACTACTGGTTCCCGAAGATGACGGGCCGGATGTTGTCGGAGGGCATGGGCAAGGTCTCGTTCTGGCTCTTCCTGATCGGCTTCCACTGGACGTTCCTGATCCAGCATTCCGCCGGCCTCGACGGCATGCCACGACGCATCTACGAGTACTCGTCCGACGCCGGCTGGAACTTCATGAACCTGTTCTCGACGATCGGGGCGTTCATCCTCGCCACCAGCATCCTGCTGACGATCATCAACGTCGTCCGGTCGCTGAAGCACGGCGCCATCGCCGGGCCGGACCCGTGGAAGGCCAACACGCTCGAGTGGTTCACGCCGTCGCCGCCGCCGGAGAACAACTTCGACGTGGTCCCGCGCGTGCGGTCCGTCGAGCCGATGAAGGACATCCGCCGCCAGATCGAGCGCCAGACCGGCGTGCCTCAGAAGTTCGAGGCCGGCAAGCCGATGGTCAACGCCTAGATGGAAGCCTCGCGCGCGACAACGACGACCGCCACCGCGTTTGCGCTCGGGGGCGTCCGCCAGGTCCTGGCCGACTACGTCACCCTGACCAAGCCGAAGGTGCAGCTGCTGCTGCTCCTGACGACGGTCACGACGATGTACGTCGCCGGCGACCCGTCGGTGTCGCTCGTGCTGCTCACCCTCGTGGGCGGGTCGCTGTCGGCCGGCGGCGCCGCCGCGGTCAATCACTACTGGGACCGCGACATCGACGCCCAGATGGCCCGCACCGCCTCGCGCCCGGTCCCGTCCGGCCGCGTCTCCCCGCGGGCCGCGCTGCTGTACGGGCTGGTGCTGCAGGTGCTGTCGTTCGTGCTGCTCGCGACGACGGTCAACACGCTGTCGGCGTGTCTGGCGTTGTCCGGGTTCCTCGGCTACGTCTTCATCTACACGATCTGGCTCAAGCGCCGCTCGCCGCAGAACATCGTCATCGGCGGCGCGGCGGGGGCCGTGCCGCCGCTGGTGGGGTGGGCGGCCGTCACCGGAGGGCTGGATCCGGCCGCCCTGTACCTGTTCGCGATCGTCTTCTACTGGACGCCGCCGCACTTCTGGGCGCTGTCGCTGCTGATGAAGAACGAGTACGAGCGCGTCGGCGTGCCGATGATGCCGGTGGTCCACGGCGAGCGGGAGACCCGGCGCCAGATCGTGCTCTACACGATCCTGCTGGGCGTCCTGACGCTGCTGCCGGTCGTCTTCGGCTTCTTCGGCTGGCTCTACGGCGTGGTCGCCCTCGGGTTCGGCGGCGCCTTCCTCGTGCTCGCGCTGCGTCTGCAGCGCCGCGCCGACCGCGCCAGCGCCCTGCGCACGTACCTCTTCTCGCTCGCCTACCTCGCGGTGCTGTTCGCCGCGATGGTCGCCGACGCGCGCCTGATCTCCTAGCGCCTCGGCGGCCCCGGCCAACTGCGGCTGGGTGGGGAGGCCGGGTTGTCGACCGCGTAGCCGAACTGTGGCAAGTTATGCGCCCTGAGCGGCGAAACGGGCCAGCGTTCGCCGCGCGGGTGGCTCCCTTACCTCCCTACCCAGCCGGGGTTCGTCTACGGCACGGCCGGCGGCCCGAGGTACCGGACGACCACAGCCAAAGCGTCGTCGGTGCCCTTGCCGTGCTTCTCCAGGATCCGCTCGGCGAGCGTCTGGGCCGGCACGCCGGACTCGATCGAGGTCGAGTAGTCGGCGGCCACGCCGTCGGTCGCGAGGACGACCGCGTCGCCCGGCTCGAGCGGGATCGTCCCCACGCGGACCTGCGGGAGGTTGTAGCCGACCACGCCCCCGAGGACGACCGGCGAGTCGAAGCGGGCGTTGGCGCCGTCGCCGGCCCGCACGAACCGCGCCTCGACGTTCCCCACCCCGGTCCAGCGCAGCGCTCGCGCCTCGAGGTCGAACCACGCCAGCGTCATGACCGCGCCGCGCGTGTTGCGCAGCTCCTGGTGCACGGACTCGAGCAGCTGCTGGGGCGGGAACTCGACCCGCGCATGCAGCACCGCGGCGGCCGCCTCGGCGGCGTCGGCGGCGGCGTCGCCGTGGCCGAGGCCGTCGATCACCGCGACGAGGCCGCCCCCGGCGCTCGGTGCGAACACCGCGAGGTCGCCGGAGCGTCCCTCTCCCTCATGCGCCAGCCCCGCCACGCCGCGCTCGAGTACCAGCGGCCAGGTCTCGTTCATGCCGCGCGTGCGTTCGGTCGCGCCCACATCACGAGCGTGACCGTCGTCCCCTGTCCCGGTGCGGTGTCGATGTGGAAGTCGTCCACCAGCCGCCGCGCGCCGGGCAGCCCGAGACCGAGGCCGCCGCCGCTGGTGTAGCCGTCCTGCATCGCGAGGTCGATGTTCGCGATGCCCGGCCCCTGGTCGCGCGCGATCACCTGGATCCCCTCGCGCCCCTTGTCGTCGCGCACCACGCTGAGCAGCACCTCACCGCGGACGGCGTACGTGGTGATGTTGCGCGCCACCTCGGAGATCGCGGTGGCGAGCAGCGTCTGGTCGGTGCTCGTGAGCTCCAGCGCACCCGCCATCTCGCGCGCGCGCTGGCGGGCGGTGACTACGTCGGCGTCCGACTCGATCGGGATCACCGACTGCGGATCATCCGCCACCGTCTGGCCCCTCCTTGCGGGGCTTCTGCAGCAGCGCGAGCCCTTCTTCAAGGTCCAGCGCCGTGAGCACGTCCTCGAAGGTCATGCCCAACTGCACCATCGCGAACGCGACCTCGGGCTGGATGCCGACGATGATCGTCTCGGCGCCGCGCAGGCGCGTCATCCGCGAGATCCCCTGCAGCGACCGCGACACGAACGAGTCCATGACGTCGAGCGCCGTGACGTCGACGATGATCCCGCGCGAGCGGTGCCGCGTCACCTGAGCCATCACGTCGTCCTGCAGCTGCAGGACGTCCGTGTCGGTCAGCGCCGCCTGGATCGTGGCGATCAGGAACGGCCCCTGCTTGAGGATCGGGACAGCCACTACGACGGCGTGGCGTCGAGCGCCGGCGTCTCCATCGAGACCGAGTAGCCGAGCAGGCGCTCGGCCTCCTCGATACCACCCTGCAGGTCGCCGACCGCGTTGACCTTCGACAGGTCGACGCCGAGGGTGACGAGCGTCTGGGCGATCTCCGGTGACAGGCCGGTGATGATCACGCTCGCGCCCATCAGCCGCGACGCGTCGACGGTCTGCACGAGGTGGTTCGCCACCGTCGAGTCGATCGTCGGGACGCCGGTGATGTCGATGACGACGACGCGGGCGCGGTTGGCGCGGATGCCGCGCAGCAGCTGCTCGGTGAGCTGGCGCGCGCGCTGGCCGTCGAGCACGCCGATGATCGGGAGGATGAGCAGGCGCTCGCGGACCTGGAGGACCGGCGTGGAGAGCTCGCGGATCGCCTCCTGCTGCTGGCGGATGATGCGCTCGCGCTCCTGGACGAAGTTGACGCCCACGGTGTTGGCGATCCGGTTCGCGGCCGGCTCGTAGGCGTCGAGCACCTTGTTCAGGTAGTCGAAGTCGGTCTGGTACTTCTGGAACAGCGAGCGGGCCAGCACGTCGCGCAGCAGGAGCACGATGCCGAGCACCTCGTCGGTCTCGACGCCACGCGGGATGATGCGCTCGGACAGGTTGCGGGCGTAGTCCTGCAGTGCCTCGACGGAGCCGGTCTCCAGCACCTCGACGTAGTTGTCGTAGACGGAGGTGGCCTCGGAGAAGATCTCCTCCTGCGTCAGCGCGGTCAGCAGCCGCGCCTCGCCGATGCGCCGCGCCCACTCCTGCCGCAGCTGCGTCCGGTTGTCGCGCAGGTGGGCGACGAGCTCGGTCAGCAGGTCGGCGTTGGACGTCGCGTGTCCGTCGGCGGCCGTATCCGTCGGGTCAGCCATCTAACTCCTCCGTTGCTGGGGCGCGCGAAAGCATATGGGTGTCGTCGACCGGGGTGGGCCCGAGGGCGAGGATCGCCATGTCGTCGCGCAGGCGGCCCTCAGAGGCCGCGAGCACGGCGGCCTCGACGCGCTCGGCGACGACGTCCGGAGGCAGCCCGCCGGCGGCCGACAGCAGCGCGGTCAGCTCGGCGTGGCCGAACACCTCGCGGCGGCGGCGCCGGACCTCGGTGACGCCGTCCGTGTAGAGCACGAGCACGTCGCCGGCGGCCAGCTCGACGCTGACGTCGTACAGATGCGGCTCGATGTCGGTGCCGAGCAGCGTGCCGAGGCGGCCGACCGGCTCGACGAGCCCGTCCGGGTGGACCACCAGGGGCAGCGGATGGCCGCCGCAGGCGAGGTCGACGCGCATCTTGCCGCCGCCCAGGCGCAGGTGGGCGTGGGCGACCGTGCAGAAGCGGCCGTCGGCCCGCTCGCGCAGCGCCTTGTGCAGGAGCGCGAGCACGCCGCTCGGCTTCGCCTCATACGCCGCGCCCGCGCGCAGCGTGTGGCGGGCGAGCGCGGTGACCGCCGCGGCGTCGGGCCCCTTGCCCTGGACGTCGCCGATCAGCGCCGCGTAGGCGCCGCCGCCGGCCTGGTAGAGGTCGTAGAAGTCGCCGCCGAGCTCGACGCCCTCGCCGGCCGGCCGGAACCGCACGGCCGCCGACAGCCCCGGCACCGTCGGCAGCGCGCCCGGACGCAGCGAGCGCTGGAGCGTCTGGGCGATCGTCCGCTCGCGCTCGTACAGCTGGGCGTTGGAGATGGCGACCGAGGCGAGCTGCGCGAGCTGGGTGAGGATCGTGTCGTCGCGGGGCGTGAACTCGCGGTCGCGGCGATCGACGATCTCGAGCATGCCGAGCTCGGTCCCGCGGGCCGTCAGGCGGACCGACAGCCGCGCCGGCTGCGCCTGGCCGTCGGACAGCCGCGGCGGCGACGTCGCGGTCAGCGGCCGCAGGCGCGGGTCCGGGGCGTGGATCGCCACCGTCGCGCGGTCGCCGCCGAGCAGCGTGCGGGCGGCGTCGGCGGTGTGCTGGAGGATCTCCTCGACCGTCAGCGACGAGTTGAGCGCGACCGAGACGTCGGCCAGCGCCCGGAGCTGCTCGACGTGCTCGTGCTCGATCCGCGCGACCTCGCGCACCTCGCTGTAGCCGCGGTGCACGCTCTCGAAGATCGACAGGCTCTCGCGCAGGAAGTTGGCGGCGGCCTGCAGCGTGGCCTCCGGCGGGCTCCCGGTGCCGAGCGCCGCGCGCACCGCCGCGTGGTGCGCCTCGGCGAGGTCGAGCACGCTCATGTGGTCCGCGACGGCCTGGCGGCCGAGGTCGTACGCGGCGCCCAGCCCGCGTTCGCTGCCCTCCGTCAGATACGCCGCGAACGCACTCGCGTACAACGCCGCTAGATCCGGCGCCCCGTTCGAGCCACCCTCCGACACGGCCGAAAGCCTACGTGCTGCAGCGCTAATGGTGTGAGTGTTCCAGCGGAAGTGCGTCGATGTCGCGCCGGACGTCCCGAATCCACCGGATCGTCGTCGCGAGGAAGATGATCGCGCCGAAGCCGACCAGCCACCACGACAGCGTGAGCGAGACGATCGTCAACGCCAGCGCGGCGGCGTTGATCAGCGGCAGCGCGCTCGGCGCCGGCATGTGCACTTCCTCGCCGGCCGGCGGGACGCCGCCGTATTCCTCGGGCTCGCTCATCCGACGTAGGCGAGGGCGGCGACGAAGGTCAGGGCGAACATCAGCAGGCAGATCGACGCGACGATCAGCGCAAGGCGGATGTTCCGGCGCGCAAGGCGGCGATCCATGGCGGCGCAGTCTAACCTCCCGGGAAGATCTTTCGCGTCACGCGTGATCCATCGGCACCGCGCGCCTCGTAGAAAGTATGTGCCGACTCAACGACCCAGCACCGTCCGTCTGCGCGCCAGCCTCCTCGAGGAAGCGAACGCGATCGTCGCGCATGAGTACGCCTCGGAGCTCTCGCTGGACGACATCGCGCGCCGTGTGGCCTCCTCGCGACGCCAACTGCAGCGCGCCTACGCCGAGATCGGCGGAACCACGTTCCGCGATCACCTCACGCGCATCCGCATGGACCGCGCGGCTGAGATGCTGGCCCTCCAGAGCCTGACGGTGCGTGAGGTCGCGCACCGCGTGGGCTACCGCCAACCCGCACAGTTCGCCAAGGCGTTCCGCCGCCACCGCGGCGTAGCGCCCTCGGACTTCCGCGCGACGGCCGGACCCAACACGATCACCCATATGGCACTGGACACCCGGGCAGCCGCCTGACGGTCTCCGGCACCTCTGTCGCTCCTCTCCCGTAGGATGCCGCGTCCATGGGCGAGGAGAGCCATGAGCGCTGAAGAGCCCTCTGCTCGGGAGGGGCGGGTGCAGATCAGGCAGCTGATCCTGATCGGCGTGATCGCCTCTGCCGTCGGCATCGCGCTGGCGTTGTGGATCGACTGGTTCCCGATCCGGGCGTCAGAGCAGGGCGCCAAGATCGACACGCTGTGGGACGTCCTGCTGATCGCGTCGGTCCCGGTCTTCGTGCTCGTGGAGACCGTGGTCCTCTACTGCGCGATCAAGTTCCGGATGCGGCCGGGCGAGGAGCTCAAGGACGGCCCGCCGATCCACGGCAACACGAAGCTGGAGATCGTCTGGACGGCGATCCCGGCGATCCTGCTCGTCGGGCTCTGCACCTACGCCTACATCGTCCTGACCGACATCGAGAAGGCCCCCGCGGCCGAGGCGATGAACGTCCGCGTCGTCGGTGAGCAGTTCACCTGGACCTTCTTCTACAAGGGCGAGGACGGCAAGGAGATCGCCTCGCGGCGGCTGTACCTGCCGGAGAACCAGGCCGTCTACTTCACGGTCCAGTCCAAGGACGTGATCCACGACTTCTGGGTCCCCGCCTTCCGCATGAAGATCGACGCGGTGCCAGGGATCGACACGCACCTGCGGGTCACCACGAACAACAGGCGCGGGGCGTACCCGGTGGTGTGCGCCGAGCTGTGCGGCCTCGGGCACTCGACGATGCGCCAGACCGCCTACGTGATGGCGAAGCCCGACTTCGACAAGAAGCTCCAAGACCTGCAGCAGGCGGGCGGCAAGCCGGCCGGCGGCGGCGGTGGCGGCGAGGAGACCGACGGCAAGACGCTGTTCACGGAGGCCGCCCAGCCGGCCTGCGCGTCGTGCCACACACTCAAGGACGCGGGGTCGACCGGCACCACGGGGCCCAACCTCGACGAGGCGATCCCCAAGCTCGACGATGCGTTCATCAAGCAGTCGATCCAGGACCCTGACGCCAAGGTGACCGAGGGCTTCCAAGCGGGGATCATGCCGCGCTACGGTGACACTCTGTCCGACGCGCAAGTGAACGCGCTGGTGAAGTATCTGAAGGAGGTCGCAGGCAAGTGAGCAGGGTGCGAGCACCGGGTCTGATCCGCGGCGGCGTGTTCTTCGTGATCGGGGTGCTGTTCGCAGCCGCCCTCGTGCTGGGCGTCCGGGGCCTGTACGGCTACCCGAGCTTCGACGGCGGCATGACGACGAAGGCGCAGAACGGGATCCTGCTTGCGTCGCTGTTCTCCGGCCCGCTGTTCTTCCTGGCCGGGATCGGCGCCTTCGACTACTGGGCGTACTACTTCTCCGGCCGGCCGACCCGGCCGGAGGACCATTCGGGTCACGGCGCGTACTCGTGGCGCGACTACTTCCGCGTCAACACCGATCACAAGGTGATCGGGATCCAGTACGTCGTCACGTCGTTCTTCTTCATGTTGATCGGCGGCCTGCTGGCGATGCTGGTGCGCGCCGAGCTGGCCGCGCCGGGCAAGCAGTTCGTGGACTCGGACGCCTACAACGGCCTGTTCAGCGTCCACGCGTCGCTGATGATCTTCCTGTTCATCATCCCGGTGTTCGCCGGGCTGGCGAACTTCGTGCTGCCGCTGATGATCGGCGCGCCGGACATGGCGTTCCCGCGGCTGAACGCCCTGTCGTACTGGATGCTGCCGATCGCCGGCATCATGATGACGGCGTCGTTCCTGGCCCCGGGCGGCTCGTTCGCGACCGGCTGGACCGCGTACTCGCCGCTGTCCACGGACGTACCGATAGGCCAGATGTTCTTCACGATCGGCGTGCAGTTCGCGGGCGCGTCATCGATCGCCACGGCGCTGAACTTCCTCGTGACGATCGTCACGATGCGTGCGCCCGGCATGTCGTTCTGGCGCATGCCGCTGCTCGTGTGGGCGAACTTCTCGACGTCGCTGCTGGTCGTGATCGCCACGCCGTTCATCGCGGCGTCGCAGTTCTTCGTCCTCTTCGACTACGCGCTGCACTTCAACTTCTTCAACGCGTCGAAGTTCGGCGACGTGCTGATGTACCAGCACGTCTTCTGGTTCTACTCCCACCCGGCCGTCTACATCATGATGCTGCCGGGCTTCGGGATCATCTCCGAGGTCATCTCGGTCAAGGCGCGCAAGCCGATCTTCGGCTACCGGATGATGGCGTTCTCGCTGCTCGCCATCGTGCTGCTCGGCTTCACCGTGTGGGCGCACCACATGTTCGTCTCCGGCATGCAGAGCTGGATCCGGATCCCGATGATGGTCACCACGGCGATCATCGCCGTGCCGACCGGGATCAAGATCTTCTCGTGGCTGGCGACGCTGTGGCGCGGCGTGATCCATCTGGACACGCCGATGCTCTTCGCGCTCGGCTTCCTGACGATGTTCACGCTCGGCGGGATCTCGGGCGTGATGCTCGCGATGGTGCCGCTGACGATCCACGTGAGCGACACCTACTTCATCGTCGCCCACATCCACTACGTGCTGTTCGGCGGCTCGCTGTTCACGATCTACGCGGGCGTCTACTACTGGTTCCCGAAGATGACGGGCCGGATGTACGACGAGGGCATGGGCAAGCTGCACTTCTGGCTGACGTTCGTCGCCTTCAACGCGACGTTCGCGCCGATGCACCTGATCGGCGTCCAGGGGATGCCGCGCCGCGTCGCCGACTACCCGGAGCAGTTCGCGGGCTGGAACCTGTTCATCTCGCTGAGCTCGTTCGTGCTCGGGCTCTCGACGCTCGTGTTCGTCTACAACATGGTCGCCTCGTGGCGCGGCGGGGCGCGCGCGCCGGCCAACCCGTGGCGCGGCCTGACGCTCGAGTGGCAGGTGTCCTCGCCGCCGCCGGTCTTCAACTTCGACCGCGTGCCGACGGTCGTCGGCGGCCCGTACGAGTACGGGGTCCCGGGCGCCGTCCACGGCATCTTCCAGCCGCCCGCGGTTGCGCAGAAACAGCCAGCCGGAGCGCCGGCTGAAGAGAGGGAGAACGAGACGTGACGAAGATCCTGGTGCTGGCCAACGAGACGATCGGTGGTCGCAGCCTCATCGAGAAGGTCCAGGAGCGTCAGGGCCCCGACGTCGAGTTCTTCGTCGTCGTGCCGCGCGCCCGGCCGCGCCGCGGCAACGTGGTCTATGACGAGGCCGTCCGCGACATGGCCCAGGTCCGGGTCGACCTGATGAAGGCCTTCATGCGCGACAACGGCATCAAGGGCAACGGCGAGGTCGGCGATCCCGATCCGTTCCTCGCGGCGACCGACGCGGTGGCCACCGAGGGGATCGACGAGATCATCGTCTCCACGCTGCCCGCCGAGACGTCGGGCTGGCTCAAGCGCGACCTGCCCGAGCGCCTGCGCGAGGAGACCCGCCTGCCGGTCGAGCACGTGGTCTCGGACGTCGTCGGCGAGGGCCTGCCGTTCGACGTCACGCTGGTGGCGGCGAACGTCACGGTCGCGTCGGACGAGCTCCACGGCCGCCTCAAGGAGCTGGCCGCGGAGAGCCCGCACCGCTTCATCGTCGTCATCCCGCAGGATCACGCCGAGGGGCATGCGGTCGCCGACGCGCGCGAGCGGCTCAAGCAGCTGCTGGAGTCGCTGCGCTCCGAAGGCATCGTGGCCGCGGGCATGATCGGCGACCCCGACCCGTACACGGCGATCATGAACGCCGTCGACTACTTCTACATCTCCGAGATCGTGATCTCGACGCTGCCCGAGGCGAGCTCGAAGTGGGTGGCCGACAAGCTCGTCGACCGCGTCGCGAGCGCGTCGAACAAGCCGGTCGAGCACATCGAGTCCACGGGGGTCCCGGCCTGATGGAGGCCGCTGCCCTCGAGCACGGGCATCACGAGCACCACGGGCCGCCCGAGGCCCACCGCTCCTCGCGGGTCGACCACCGGACCCTCGGGATGCTGCTTTTCATCATCTCCGAGGTCATGGTCTTCGGGGCCTTCTTCACGGCCTACTTCTTCATCCGGGTCGTGGGCGAGGCTCCGTGGCCGGCTGACGGGACCGAGCTCCCGAAGCTGATCGCCGGCGTCAACACGGCGGTCCTGGTGTCGTCCTCGTTCACGATGCACTGGGCGCTCGAGAGCATCAAGTCCGACAACCGGCTCGGCCTCAAGGCCGCGATGGTGTCGACGTTCGGGCTCGGCGCGACGTTCCTGTTCGTGCAGATCAACGAGTACGTCCACGTCGGCTTCGCGCCGCAGGACCACGCCCAGGGCACGATCTTCTACGGCCTGACGGGCCTCCACGGCGCGCACGTCTTCATCGGCCTGACGCTGCTGCTGATGGTCACGATCCGCGCGTTCCGCGGCCACTTCTCGTCGGCCGAGCACCACGGCGTCGAAGTGCCGGGGATCTACTGGCACTTCGTCGACGCGATGTGGCTGGTCGTCTACTTCACCGTCTACATCCTGTGATCAACCCGATCCGGTCCGAGCGCGAGGCGTTCCGCTTCCTCGTGTATGTGCTCGGAGTGGTCGCTGTGCTGATCGTGCTGGCGCTGCTGGTCCAGGCGCTGTTCTAGCGCCTGGGCCTCACTTGACGGTGAGCTTGCCCTCCATGCCGCCCTCGCGGTGGCCGGGGACGGTGCAGAAGAACGTGTACTCGCCGGGCTTGAGGTCGACCTGGATCTCCGAGGTGCCGCCGTTCTTGACGATCTCGCCCTGCTCGCTGACGCCGTTGCCCTCGATCGCGATGTCGTGGTCGATCGACGCCTTGTTCTGGGACTTGATCGTCACCTGGCCGGCCTGTGCCGTGGCGTTGGCGAACTGGTAGGCGAGCGAGCCGGACGGGTCGGCCGGGATGTCGAGCTCGCCGTTCTTCTCGGTGGCCGTGCCCTTGGCCTGGGCGCCGCCGATCTGGGCGAGCGCGCCGGTGTCCTTGCCGCGCTCGGCGGCCGCGGAGGCCACATAGGCGGCCACGTCGCGGGCGTCGTCGCCGGTGACGAGCTTGGCCGGCATCAGCGGGAGCTCCTTGCCCGTCTCCGGGTCGTGCTGCGGCCGGATGGCGGGCTGGCCGATCTGGCGGTGCACGACGCCCTCGAACGTGGAGTCCTTGAAGCCGTCCTCGCGGGCGCGCTGGAACGCCTCGTCGAGGTTCGGGCCCGTGACGCCGGTCGTGTTCGCGCGCGCGAGGGTGTGGCAGGAGCCGCACTTGGCGACGAACTGCTCCTTGCCGTTGACCAGGTTCGCCTGCGAGCTGCTCAGCGAGCAGCCGGTCAGTGCCGCCGTGCCGGCGAGCAGTGCGACGAACGCGATCGGTATGCGCACCCCACCTCTCCTCATGGAGCGCGGAATCCTAACCGTTGGCCCCGATGTCGGGCGCCGGGCGGGGTAAGCCGCCCAGCTCGCCGCGCGCGGCGGCGATCACGGATCGCGCCACGCCGTCCCATGAGTACTGCTCGCGCGTGGCGGCCACGATCGCCTCGCGGGTGGCGGCGCGCAGGTCCGGCGGTGCCGCCAGCCAGGCGATCAGGTCGTCGGCGAGCTCGGTGACCGCCGCGGGCCCGACCGTGAAGGTCAGCCAGGGGACCGCCCGGTCGGGCGCGACGGCGCCCAGCGTGCGGGCGACCTCGGCCATGCCGGAGTGGTTCGCGACCACCGGCAACGCGCCGCAGGCCGCGGCTTCGGCCGCCACCATGCCGAACGCCTCGGGGAACGTGCTCGGCATCACCATCGCGTCGGCGGCGGGCAGGATGTCGACCAGCTCGGCGTGGTCGAGGCGGCCGGCCCAGGCGATGCGGTCGGTCATGCCTCGCGCCGCTTCGCGGTAGGCCTCGGCGCCGACGTCGTCGAGGAAGGCGGCGAGGTGCGGCAGCTCGGCGCCGTGCTCGGACCGCAGTGCGCGCGCGACGTCGAGCTCGCCGCGCTCGAGATCGCCCGCGAGACCCTCCAACCCGGCCCGGAACGCTCCGAACCCGACGATCAGGAGCCGTGCCCGCGGTTCGGCGGCCAGGACCAGCGGCCACGCCGCCAGCAGCAGCTCGACGCCCTTGGAGGCGATCAGCTTGCCGACGAACACGACGAGCCGGTCTCCGGGCTCGATCGTGGCCAGCGCGGCGGCCGCCTCGCCGGGCGAGCGCGCGAACGAGTCGCCTGCCGGCGCGCCGCTCTCGGCGTCGCCGGCCCCGCGCGGCCCCGCGGCCTCCAGCGCGCGGCGCAGCCGCTCCAGTCCCGCGCGCGCCTCGGCCGGCTCGCGCGGCGCGAACCGCGCCACGTCCACGCCCGGCGGGCCGAGCCGCGTCCGCTCGGTGACCGTGGGGTCGTCCATCTCCGCCCACAGGCTCTCGGCGGTGTGCCGCGAGCCGACGAGGATCCCGCGCGCGCGGGCGAGCCCCTCGGCCGCGTACGGCTTGAAGCGCGGGTAGGGCTTGACCGTGTACTCCAGCGCGCTGCCGTGGATCTTCACCGCATACGGGAAGTCTCCGAGCGCCCGGGCGAGGATCACCGGCCCCATGACGAGGTGGTTGGCGAGCGCGACGTCCGGCGCAACGAGCTCGGCCACCTCGCGCACGGCGGCGACGTTGGCTTCCAGGTAGCGGTCGAGCTCGGCGTCCGACAGGTCCGGGAACGGACGCGCGTCCACTCCCTCGTAGCGATCGGCGACGTACAGCGGCAGGATGCCGCCGATATCCGGCCGGTAGACGGTCCCCCGGGCCGGCTCCCGGCGCGTGGTCAGGGTGAGCGCACCGGAGTCCCAGTCGCCCGCCGCGTCGACCCACTCCTGGGCCAGCGGATCGCGGTCCTGGCACAGCATGTGGACCTCGTGGCCGGCGCGCACGAGCGCCGCCGCCAGCTCGGTGTTGTAGACGTTGGAACCGGTCCCGGCGAGCAGGTAGCCGTGGAAGATCAGCACGCGCACGGCGGCGGACTCTACGCGGCGATGCGTCCCGACCCGCTGCTAAGGTCACGCCGCGATGGCTTCTCAGACCTACCGTCTGCGCGCGCCCTCCTCGGGCCGCGAGCTGATCATCGAGGCCGAACCAGGCCGCGTGTACCGCGACCGTGAGACCGGCGAGGAGCTGGAAGTGGTGGGCAAGGTGCTCCCACTCCCGCCGTCGCAGTCGCGCCTTCCGTGGGCCGTGGAGACCCTGCGGTTCTGCAACTGGTGCGACCAGCCGGCCCAGAAGGATCTCAACGACTGCCCGACGTGCGGGCGGCGCATGTCAGCGCTTCCTCGCGTCACGGAGGAGTGAGCGATATGGGCGCTCCGCGCCTCGTAGCAATCCTGGCCGCCGGTCTTCTCGCCCTCGTCGTCGCTGGTTGCGGCGGCAGCGATGCGGAGGCCCCGCAGGTCCCCGGCCCGCCGGCCGAGGTGGCCATTCCCGAGTCCTCCCAGGCGCCGGAGTCCGCGGCGTCGTCGAAGGACAAGACGGACTCGAGCAGCAGCGACAGCAGCTCGTCGTCGGACAGCTCGTCCTCGGACAGCTCGTCGAGCACGGACAGCGGCACGACCGGCAGCACCGGCACCGATACCGGGACCGCGACGGGCGACAGTGGCAGCGGAGGCTCCGCGGCGCCCGACACCGGCACCGCCGACAGCCAGACGAACGACACCGCACCGCCCGCCGGGTCGGACGCGCAGCAGTTCGAGGACTTCTGCGCCCAGAACCCGGGCGCCTGCTGATTCATTCGTCCAGTTTGCTGCTTTAAGCCTCACGCGCGATCAAGCGCGCCCTGGGACGGGCCGATACATCCCTTGATCCAGGGAAGGCTGAGCCGTACTCGATTCCACCGCACGCCCGCACGGAAGCACCGTGCCCGAACCGCTGCACCGCATCGCGCGTGCCGTGAGCGGCGCGCATTCGGCTGAGGCGCTGGCCGACGAGGTCACCGGAGCGCTGCGTGATGCGCTCGCCGTCGACCAGGTGCACCTGTTCGAGGTCGCGCAGGACCGCACGGGCGGCGAGGCCGTGGTCACCGGCCACGGGACCGACTACGAGATGGTGCTGGGCGACGGGCCGTCCGGGGTCGCCCTGGTGGTCGCCAGCGGCGCGCCGCTGCACGTGCCCGATGCGAGCACCGGCACGATCCGCCCCGGCCTCGTCGAGCGCTTCAACGTCGCGTCGGCGCTGTTCCTCCCGCTCGCCAACGACGGCGAGGTCCGTCGTGTGGCGATCCTGATCTCCGAGACCCCGCGTGATTTCGCGCCGGCGGAGGTCGCCGATGCGCAGGCGCTCGCCGACATCGCCGCCACCGGCTTCGCGCGGCTCGACGCCGAGCGCCGCCGCACCGCCCGCGCGGCCCAGGACCGCGCGCTGGTCCGCGCCGCCCGGGCGCTCAACATGTCGCTCGAGCTGCAGGAGGTCCTGCAGACCCTGGCGCACGAGGCGGCCGCCGCCGTCGGCGCCGACATGACCGGCGTCTATCTCGGCAACGGGCGCGACGGCGGGGTCGCGACCGCCGGCTACAAGGTGCCTGACGAATGGCATGGCCTGCACGTCGCTCCCGGCGAGGGAGCGGCCGGCCAGGTCCTGCTCAGCGGCTCCAGCTACGCCACGAACGACTATCAGCGCGACGTGACGCGGCCGGGGCACGCGGTGATGGACGCCTTCCGGACGGCGATCGCGGTGCCCATGGCCTGGAACGAGGAGCTCAAGGGCGCGCTGTCGGTCGGCTGGACGTCGATGCGGTGGATCGAGGAGGAGGACCGGCGGACGCTCGAGGCGATCGCCGACCTCGCGACCGTCGCCTGCCACAACGCCGAGAGCTACCACCAGGTCCAGCAGGCGGCGCGCACCGACGCGCTGACCGGCCTCCTGAACCACGGCGCGATGCAGGTCCGCGTCCGCGAGGAGATCGCCCGCGCGCGGCGCGACGGCACCCCGCTGAGCTTCGTGATCATCGACCTCGACGACTTCAAGCGCGTCAACGACGTGAGCGGGCACCAGGCGGGCGACGAGGTGCTGCGCCAGGTCGCCGCAGTCCTGCACGGCGAGCTGCGCCCGTACGACGTGGTCGCCCGCTACGGCGGGGACGAGTTCGTCCTCCTGCTGCCGGGCAGCGACGAGAACGACGCCCGGATGGTCGCCGAGCGCGTGCGCGACGCCGTCGAGCGCGAGCAGGTCGGCGCCTGCTCCCTGGGCGTGGCCGAGTGGCACGAGCCGCTCAACGCCGACGGCCTGCTCGAGCACGCCGACCGCGCGCTCTTGCTCGCCAAGCGGACCGGCAAGGGTCGCGTGGCCGTCGCGAACGCGGACGTGGAGCGGGAGCTGGCGATGATGCAGGCCCAGCACGGGTCGCCCGCCGCCGTGCAGGCGCTCGCCGCGGCGATCGAAGAGCGCGACAACTACACCAACGAGCACTCCGAAGAGGTCGTGCACATGGCGCGCGGCGTCGCGATGATCCTCGGTCTGGCGGCCGAGCAGGTCGAGCGGATCGCCCACGCGGCGCTGCTGCACGATGTCGGCAAGCTCGCGGTGCCGGACGAGATCCTGCACAAGCGCGGGCCGCTGACGCCCGAGGAGTGGGCGGTCATGGCCGAGCACCCGGTGGCCGGCGAGCGGATCCTGCTGCGGATCCCCGATCTCACCCCGATCGCCCCCGTCGTGCGGCACGAGCACGAGCACTGGGACGGCTCCGGCTACCCGGACCGCCTGCGCGAGCGCAAGATCCCGATCGGGTCGCGGATCATCCTCGTCTGCGATGCCTACCACGCGATGCTGACCGACCGCCCGTACCGCGCCGCCCTGACGGAGGCCGAGGCCGCCGCCGAGCTGCGTGCGTGCGCGGGCCGGCAGTTCGACCCGGATGTCGTGGACGCGCTGCTGGACCTCCTCGGCCACGACCGGCCCGACGTGCCGGACCGCTCGAAGGGCGTGCGGATGCCGGCGGCCCCGCCGCCCCGCACGCCGCGCCGCGGCCGCCGCTAGTCCGCGGCGCCTCTCGGCGCCGCGCCCGCCTACGTCTTCGGCTTCTTCGGCGGCTTCGGGGTCGTGATCAGCGTCGCGCTGTAGGTCAGGCGCGCCCGGTACAGGCACCGGTACTGCACGCGCTGGCCCATCTTGGTCTGCGCGGTCTGCACCGTGGTCTTGTCGCACTTGCCCTTGGGGCGGCTTGCCCGCCAGGACGACCCGTCGTTGAGCAGCTGCGTCAGCGCCGGCGCCCACGTCGGCACGGTCAACGCGACGACCTGGCCCTTCTTGACCGCGATCGACGCCGCGAGCGGGAACTGGACCCGCGTCCCGAAGTAGGGCGTGAGCTTCTCGATCGGCGTCTGGCCGATCACGCGGTGGTACAGGTGCTTCGCGCGGCGCAGGATCGTGAGGCCCGCCGACGCCTCGCCGAAGTTGCCTTCGAAGAAATCGGTCTGGCGCTTGTCGGGCGCGCCGAGGTTGATCGTCCACGCGACGATCCGGCCGTCGGCCGGGACGATGTACGTGGCGCGGCTCTTGAGGACCTTGGCCTGATAGCCGGTGGTGCGCGACACCGCCTGGCACGGCGTGGTCGGGCACGTCGGCGTGGCCTGCGAGGCCGTCCCACCGATCTCGATGATCCGCGCCGAAGCCGGCGCGGCGCAGACGAGCACGGCCAGCACGGCGCCGGCGGTAATGGTTCTCATGCGAAGGAGCATCCCGGCATTGAACACGACGGACCGGCCGGGGTTGTGGTGTCCGCCGTCGAGGCTTAGAGCTTCTGAACGTTTATGGCCTTCGGCCCCTTGTCGCCCTGCTCCTCCTCGAACGTCACCTTCGCTCCCTCAGCCAGCGACCGATAGCCGTCGCCGAGGATGCCCGTGAAATGGACGAACAGGTCGCGGCCGCCCTCGTCGGGCGTGATGAAGCCGAAACCCTTGTCGTCAGAGAACCACTTGACCGTCCCGGTACCCACAGATAGACCCCACTTGCTGCCACGCCGCGGGCCCGAGCCTCGCGCCGCACTGGACGATGGCCGGCTGCTGCCGGCCCTGACGATGGAGAACGTATCCGGGTTACGAGGTGGCGCGCAAGAGCGACTTAACCGGTCAGTTGCTGGGCCACCGCGGCGATCTCGTCGCGGTTCCCCGGCCCCGGCACCCACGGGAGCCTCAGCGGGTCGGTGTCGTAGCGCGGGATCACGTGGAGGTGGAAGTGGAAGACGGTCTGCCAGGCCGCCCTCCCACACGAGTTCAGGAGGTTCACGCCGTCCGCGTCGAGCCGCTCCGTCACGCGCTTTGCGAGCTTCTGGGCCATCCGCCCGCACGCCTCGAGATCCTCGGCCGGGACCTCGAGCAGATCCGTGCTGTGCTCGCGCGGGATCACGAGCAGATGCCCTCTGGTGGCGGGGTTGATGTCCATGAACGCGATGGTCCGCTCGTCCTCGTCCACGCGCGTGGACGGGATCTCCCCCGCGGCGATCTTGCAGAACAGGCAATCCGGGTCAGCCATGGCGGGAGGGTAGCCGGACCACCTTCAGACCCGCCGCCTCCAGCACCCGGTCCCGACTTGCGTCTTCGGCCCGGGTGCGCGGTCGCTCATGGCCGGGGCCGTCGATCTCGACCACGAGGTTCTGATCGGGCCAGTAGAAGTCGACCTCCATCCCCTCCACGCGCGTGTTCACCCGCGGCGCGGTCTCCGCGCTCACGCTCGCCAGGAACCGGTCCTCGAGATCGGAGCGGGTTCCGGCGCTGCCTGAGGCATGGGCTTGGAGGGCGGCGTGGAGGTTGCGCAGGTCTCGGCCGCCCGCTCTTCGCATCGCCGCTCTCGTCGCGGTCTCGTCGAAGCGGTTGCGAAACGCCGCCTCGTGGATGACGTTGGCGAGCTGCGCCGCGGTCAGCGTGGCGGCGAGGTCGACGAGCGTTCTCGCGACCGTCGTGATGGGGATGCCTCGGTAGCGCGTCACGTCGCGCGGGTCGAGGGCTCGGCACCGGTGAATCCTGATGCCGGCCCGCGGCCTTCTCTGGCCTGGCGTGATCACGTCGATCTGGCTCGGCTTTCGGCGCCAGATGGCCCAGTGGTGGGCTCCGGCTTCGTGGCCCAGCGCGGCGCCTTCTCCGGCCGCGAGCACGGCGGCCATGTACTTCGCTTCCTGTGAGAGGCGGTTGTGGCCCACGGCGTAGACCCCGCGGTAAAGGGGGTGGAGCCGGCCGCTCCGCACGCGCTGCGCGATCGCCCCGCTCGTCAGCCCGGCCAGCGCGAGCTGCGCGGTCGTGATCAGCCCGAATTGTCGCCCCGAGACCGCCGCGATCATCGCGTCGACCCGGGGTGGCTGACGTTTCCTTACTCCTGCTAAGGGTTTGTCGTCCACCCCCGGATCGTGCCAACGATCGTGTGCCGGATCACCACCCAAATGTGAAGTTCGTGTGCCAATCCGCACGCGCGACAGCCTGAACGCTCAGAGAGGAGAGAGCGGACGGTGGGTGACAGTGCCTCCAAGCGTGGGTGGCGGTCGATGCCTCGACGGCGCCGACGCTCCGCGCCCAGGAGCTGCGGTTCGCCTGGGAGCTGTTCCTGGGCGACGACGACGAGGGCGAGCCGCAGGTCCGCGAGCCGATCGCCGACTCGTGGCGCCGCAGCGTCGCGGCCGGGGTCGACCCGACCGGCGCGCACCTGGCGCCCGTCGTGGCCGACGAGCGCGAGGTCAGCGAGCGCTACACCGACCACCCGCTCAGCCGGCACGCCTCGCTGGTCCACGCGTGTCTGTCGGAGATGGCCGAGGAGGCCGGCTACCTGATCGTGATCAGCGACGCCGAGGGCGTGCTGCTGAGCATCGAGGGCTCCGGCGCGGTGCGGCGGCGCGCCGCGGAGATGATGAACTTCGCCGAGGGCGTGCTGTGGAGCGAGACCGGGGCCGGCACGAACGCGATCGGCACCGCGATCGCCGCCAACCACGCGGTCCAGGTCTTCGGGCCCGAGCACTTCGATGAGCCCGTGCAGCGCTGGACCTGCTCGGCCGCGCCGATCCACGACCCGGACACCGGCGCGCTGCTCGGCGTGATCGACCTCACCGGCGACTTCAGCACCGTCTACCCGCACAGCCTCGCGGTGGCCACGGCAACCGCGCAGGCGGTCGAGACGGCGCTGCGGATGGAACAGCAGGAGATCGACGCGCGGCTCAGGCTCCGCTACGGCGAACGCGTCGCCTCCTCACCCGCCAGCCGACGGAGGGCTTCAACGACATCGAGCACAACGCCGCACTGCTCGACCGCTTCCCCGGCAAGCTCATGGTCGACGGCCGTTGGGACCCGCGTGAGGGCGAGGCCGGCCTGCGCCAGCTCGAGGCCGACCACGCCCAGTACGGCATCAAGGGCGTGGAGCTCTACACGGCCGAGTGGTACAACGGCTCGCGCGGCTGGAAGCTGACTGACCCCGAGGCACGTCCGTTCCTGGACAAGTGCGCCGAGCTCGGCATCAAGAACATCCACGTTCACAAGGGCCCGACCACCATCTGGCCGCTCGACAAGGACGCGTTCGACGTGTCCGACGTCGACCACGTGGCGACCGACTACAACGGCGACCTGAACTTCATCGTCGAGCACGTCGGCGGCGGCATCTGCCGCGATCTGCTCAAGAACCGCTACGAAGAGGAGGTGGCGGCATGAAGGCGGCGCGACTGCACGCGTACCACGAGTCGCTCAAGCTCGAGGAGATCGACGAGCCGAAGGCCGTCGGTCCGCACGACGTCATCGTCAAGATCGGGGCGGCCGGGCTGTGCCGCACCGACCTGCACATCCAGGAGGGGCAGTGGGCGGAGAAGTCCAGCGTCGCCCTCCCGTACACGCCGGGCCACGAGAACGCCGGCTGGGTGCACGAGATCGGCTCCGACGTGTCCAACGTCGAGGTCGGCGACACCGTGATCGTGCACCCGTTCATCTCGTGCGGGCTGTGCACGCCGTGCCGGCGCGGTGACGACATGCACTGCGTCAACGGCTCGTTCCCCGGTATCAACCGCGACGGCGGCTTCGCCGAGTTCCTGCTCACGAGCGCGCGCTCGGTGGTCAAGCTCGACCCGTCGCTGCACCCGACCCAGATCGCCGCGCTCGCCGACGCGGGGCTGACCGCGATCCACGCGGTCAAGAAGGCGATCCCGGTGCTCGGGGCCGGCACCAAGGCCGTCGTGATCGGGGCCGGCGGGCTCGGCCACATCGGCATCCAGTGCCTGAAGCGCCTACACCCCGACCGAGATCATCGTCGTCGACCCCAATGAGAAGGCGCTCGCGCTGGCGGGCGAGCTCGGGCGCCGACCACACCATCCAGGTCGACGGCTCGCAGCGGGACAAGGTCAAGGAGCTGACGGACGGGATGGGCGCCGAGGCGATCATCGACTTCGTCGGCGAGAAGGGCGCCATCGAGGACGGCGATCGACATGGTCCAGGACGGCGGCTTCTACTACGTGATCGGCTACGGCGAGAACATCAACATCCCGACGATCGACATCATCTCGCGCGAGATCTCGTTCATCGGCAACCTCGTCGGGACCTACGTCGACCTCCAGGACCTGATGACGCTGACCGCGCAGGGCAAGGTCACGCTGCACACGAGCACCTATCCGCTCGACGCGATCAACGACGCGATGGCGGACCTCGACCAAGGGCGGCTCCAGGGCCGCGGAATTCTGGTTCCCGGCCTAGGAGGGCGGAACATGGGCAAGCGTCTGTACTTCAACCACGAGGCACGCCGGCTGCTGCAGGACGGCGTCGACGCACTCGCCAACACGGTCAAGGTGACGCTTGGCCCGAAGGGGCGCAACGTGGTGCTCGAGCGGCTCGCCGGGCCGCCGACGATCACCAACGACGGCGTGTCGATCGCGCGCGAGATCGAGCTCTCCGACCAGTACCGCAACATGGGCGCGCAGCTCGTCCGCGAGGTCGCGAACAAGACCTCGGACCTCACCGGCGACGGCACGACGACAGCCACGCTGCTCGCGCAGGCGATCGTGCGTGAGGGCATGCGAGCGATCGATGAGGGGGCGAACCCGATGCTCCTGCGCCGCGGCATCGAGGAGGCGACGGATTGCCTCGCGGCCGAGCTCGGCCGCGTCGCCCGGCCCGTGGAGGGCTGTGACGGGCTGCTGCAGGTGGCGACGATCGCCGCCAAGGAGGACCCGGTGATCGGCCGGGCGGTGGCCGAGGCGCTCGAGCGCGTCGGCGAGCGAGGGCGTGGTGACGATCGAGGAGTCCGACACGCCCGGGCTCGCGGTCGACTACGCCGAGGGGATGGTCGTGGAGAACGGCTGGGTGGATCGTCTCCGGCGGCGGCACGGCGCTCCTGCGCGCAGCGCCGGCGCTCGACGCGATCGACCTCGAGGGCGACTACGCGCGCGGCGTCGAGGTCGTCCGCAGCGTGCTCGACGAGCCGCTGTACTGGATCGCCTCCAACGCCGGCTTTGACGGCCACGCAAGCGTCGACCAGGTGCGGGCGATGCCCGACGGCCATGGCCTCGACGCGCTCAGCGGCGAGTTCGGCGACCTGTTCGAGCGCGGCGTCGTCGACCCGGTGCGGGTGGTGAAGGCCAGCCTCGCGCACGCGGCGTCGGTGGCGGCGCTGCTGTTGACCGCGGAGGCCCTGGTGGCGGAGGAGCTGATCGCGCAGCCCGGCGCGGTCGTCGCCCCCGGCTTCGGCGACCTGGCGGAGGGGCTGGCGCGGCCGTCCTCACCCATCTGAGCTGAGGAGCTCGCGCGCGCGGCGGACCGCGTCCTCGCGCGTGGCGATCTCGCCCGCGAAGCGATCCTCCTCGAGCCGGGCGAGCAGCTCGCCGAGGCGCGGACCAGGCTCGATGCCAAGCTCGCGCGCGAGCTCGTCTCCCCGCACCAGCGGCGTGCGGGGCGCGTCGGCTGCGGCGTGCCCGAGCATCTCGTGCGCGAGTGACAGGTGCACGGCGATCGCCTCGTCGGCGTTGCGGCCGCGCGTGGCGAGGCGGTCGGCCATGGTGAAGATCGTGACCTCGGAGCTATACGGACTGGTGGCCCGGAGGTAGCGCCAGACCGAGCGGCGGTCGAGCGGGCGCTCGTGGACGAGGAAGCCGAGGCGCAGGTGGTGGAGCGTCAGTGCCGCGACGTAGTCCGACAACCGCTGGGAGGCGCGCAGGCGGCGCAGGACGGTGCGGGCCAGATCGGCACCGGCCGCGTCGTGGCCGACGAACGTGACCCGACCGTCCGGGAGCTCGCCGCGGGTCGCGGGCTTGGCCGCGTCGTGCAGCAGCGCCGCGAACCGCATCGCGCCGCCCTTCGTCAGCTCGTCCCCGAGCGGCTCCGCGAGCTTGGCGGCGACATCGGCGCCGTGCTCGCCCCGCTCGAGCACCGCGACCGCGTCGAGCACCTCGAGCGTGTGCTCGTAGACGTCGAGGTGGTGGAACACGTTCTGCTCCACCCCCTTCAGCGCAAACAGCTCGGGGAGCACGGCCGGGAGCAGGCCGTACTCGTCCATCAGCTCGAGCCCGAACCGCGCGCGATCGGCGGTGATGATGCGCTTGAGCTCGCCGAACACCCGCTCCGGCGCGACCTGGTCGATCGACGGCGCGTGCACCGCGACGGCGGCGCCCGTGGCGGGGTCCAGCGACAGATCGAGCTCGCACACGAGCCGCACGGCCCGCAGCGTGCGCAGCGGGTCCTCGGCGAGCGCGTCCGCCGAGACCATCCGCACCACGCGGGCGGCGAGGTCGGCCTCGCCCCCGTGCGGGTCGAGCAGCTCACCGCCGGCGAGCGGCTCGGCCATCGCGTTGATCGTGAAGTCGCGCGCCGCGAGGTCGGCGGCGATGTCGGCGTCGCGCAGCTCGACGAGGTCGACGTGCCAGCCGTGACCGGGGCCGACGACCCGCCAGGCGCCGAACGCGCCGGAGAGCTGGAAAGCGGTCCCGCCCGTCGCGCGGGCGATCGCCTTCGCCGCCCGGCGCGGCTCCCCCCGCACCGAGATGTCGAGGTCATCGGTCGGCCGCCCGAGCAGGCGATCGCGCACCGCACCGCCGACCAGCCACGCCTCCTACCCGGCCAGCGCCTCCCGCGCCGCGGCGAGAGGGGTCAGACCCCTTGAGTCTCCGTGGCTCAAGGGGTCTGACCCCTGCCGTGGTCGCGCGGCACCCGCTGGCTGATCCCGCACGTGATCTCGTAGTTGATCGTGCCGAGCGCGCGCGCGAGGTCCTCGGCGAGGATGCGCTCGGAGCCACGCGCGCCGATCAGCACGGCCTCGGCGCCGTACGCGACCGGCTCGGGGCCCAGGTCGACGGTGATGTTGTCCATCGACACCGTGCCGACGAGCGGCACCCGCCGCCCGTCGACCAGCACGGAGGCGTTGTTGGTCAGCGCCCGCCGCACGCCGTCGCCGTAGCCGATCGGGATCGTCCCCAGCCAGGTCTCGCGCTCGGCGATGAACCGCCGCCCGTACCCCGCGCTCTGGCCCGGCGCGATCCGCTTGACCTCGGCGACGTAGCTGAGGAGCTCGAGTGCCGGCTCGAGCCCGTGGTCGGCCGGGTCGCGGTGGAACGGGTCCATGCCGTAGACGGCGATCCCACACCGGACCATGTCGTACCGCGCGTCGGGCCGGCCGAGCGCCGCGGCGGAGTTGGCCGCGTGGCGCGCGATGCCGGGGTGCCGAGCGGTCCACGCCCCGAACGCGCGCAGCTGCTCGTCGACGAACGCCTGGTCGTCGTCGGCCGTCGCGAAGTGGGTCATCAGGCCGGCGAGGCGCGATCCGGCAGCCTCCACCACCCGCGAGGCCTCGTCGGGGTCGCGCGTGCCGAGCCGCCCCATGCCGGTGTCGAGCTTCACGTGTACACGCAGATCAGGAGGGAGCGCCGCGACGAAGGCCTCGCGCCACGCCACGACCTCGGCGCGGGCGGCGATCGCGATCCGCAGCTCGGCGGGCGCCAGCGCGCCCATCACGAGCAGCGGCGCGTCGACACCCGCCGCCCGCAGCGACTCGGCTTCCCGCGCCGTCGCCACCGCCAGAGACGTGGCCCCGCCGGCGAGCGCCGCCCGCGCGGCAGGCACGGCCCCGTGCCCGTAGCCGTCGGCCTTCACCACCGCGCACAGCCGCGCCGGCGCCACCGCCGCCGCCAGGCGCGCGCAGTTGCGCTCGATGGCGCCGACGTCGACGCGGGCCAGCGCCCGGACCATCTACTCCTCGGCGGCCAGGACGTCGGCCCGTGTCACGACCCCGACCAGGCGGCCGTGCTCGATAACCGGGAGCCGGTTGTGCTTCTTCTCCGCGATCACATGGGCGGCTTCGCGCACCGACGCGTCCGGTTCGATCGTCACCGGGTCCGGGGTCATCATGTCCTCGGCGCTGGACGCGAACGCCTTCTTCGCGCGCTCCTCGAAGTGCGACCAGCGCTCGAGGAAGACGATCCCGCCCATCAGCTGGAAGTGGTGCGGCAGGTGGAAGTCCTCACCCTCGTCGGACAACACGAGGTCGGCCTCGGTGATGATCCCGACGCAGCGGCCCCCCTCGTTGACCACCGGGACGCCGCTGAGGTCGTGCTCGGTCATGGCGCGCAGGACCATCTCGACCGAGTCCGCGACGGTCACGCTCACCGGGTCGGGATCCATGATGTCGCGGACCGTCAGGGGCACGGCGCGGAGATTAGCCTGCAAACGCGCCGGGAAGCCGTTGGATCACGTCGGACGCGATGACGCCGTCCGGCCCGTACGGCTCAGCGGCGAGCTGCCCCGCGCGCACGTGCGCATGGACCGCGGCGCAGGCGGCATGGGCGGGCGGGAGCTGCTTGGCGAGCAGCGCGCCGGTGACGCCCGACAGCACGTCGCCCGTGCCGGCCGTGGCGAGCGCCGGCGCGCCGCCGCGTGAGATCGCCACGCGACCCTCCGGCGAACAGACCAGCGTGTCGTCGCCCTTGAGCACGACGATCGCGCGCGCTTGCGAGGCCGCCGCGCGCGCGTGATACAGACGCCGCGCCTCGACCTCGCTCGACTCGACCTCCAAGAGCCGCCCCAGCTCGCCCGCGTGCGGCGTGAGGACGGTCGGCCAGCGCCGCTGCGGGAGGTCTTCCGGGAACACCCCCGCGAGCGCGTTGAGCCCGTCGGCGTCGATCACCAGCGGCACGTCGACGCGCTCGAACATCTCGCGGGCGAACGCCCGCGCGCCGTCGGTGCGCCCGAGGCCGGGGCCGAGCACGACCGCGTCGGCACGGCGGATCGCCTTCAGCGCCGGCTCGACCGCCTCGGGCGTGAGCGAGCCGGCGTCGGAAGGCAGGCCGATCATCATCGCCTCCAGCAGCCGGGCCGAGAACGTCGACTCCAGGTGGGCCGGCGCGCCGACGGTGACGTAGCCCGCCCCGGTTCGCATCGCCGCCCAGGCGGACATCGTCGGCGCGCCGGTCAGCCCGTCGGAGCCGCCGATCACGAACACGTTGCCGGAGGTGAACTTGGTCGAGTCGGCACCGCGACGCGGGACGCCGGCGAGCACCTCGTCCCGGATCAGGCCGATCTCGGGGGCCGCCGGCGATCCACTCGGGGTGCCGATGTCGATCACCCGGACCTCGCCCGCGTGCGCCTTGCCCGGCCTGATCCACAGCCCCGGCTTGGCCAGGTGGAACGTCGCCGTGGCGACCGCATTGACCGCCTCCCCGGCGACCTCGCCGGTCGTGGCGTCGACGCCGGAGGGGATGTCGGCCGCCACGCAGGGCTTGCCGACGGCGTTGATCGCCGCGATCACCGACGCGGCGGGCTCGCGCGGGGCGCCGGTCGTGCCGGTGCCGAGCAGCGCGTCGACGATCGCGTGCGCGCGGTCGAGCCGCGCGGCGTCGAACGCCGCAGGGGCATCGCCGGGCAGGCGGCGCAGCTGCTCGGCCGCATCGCCGGACAGCGTGTCCGGCGGCCACACGGCGAGCACGTCCACCTCGCGGCCCGCGGCGCGCAGCAGCCGCGCGGCGACCAGACCGTCGCCGCCGTTGTTGCCCTTGCCGCAGACGATCGCGATCCGGCCCGCCGGCGCCCGCTGCGCCACGAGAGCGGCCAGCCCCTCCCCCGCGCGCTCCATCAGGTCCAGCGACGGGATGCCCTTCGTCTCGATCGCCCACTTGTCGACCGCGCGCATCTCCTCGGCCGTCAGCAGCGGCTCCATCCAGCGCGGGAGGCTCATTCGGTCACCGCCACCGCCGCGGCCATGCCGTGGGTGTGGGTGAGCGAGACGGAGATCGCCACGCCGAGCTCGCGGGCGCGGCGCTCGGCGGCGCCGCTCAGGACCACCGACGGCGGCTCGTCACCCCCGCCGACGACCTCGACCTCGAGCCAGGTCCCATCGCGCAGCTGCAGCGCCTTCGCGACCGCCTCCTTGGCGCAGAAGCGCGCCGCGAGATGCATCGCCGGCCGCGCGCGCGTCGCCGCGTACGCGCGCTCGCCGTCGGTGAACAACCGCTCGGCGAGTCGCGGGCGACGCGCGAGAGCGCGCTCCAGGCGGTCGATCTCGAGGAGGTCGATGCCTACGCCCACGAGGGGCGACTCTACCGGCCCCGGCCGCAGTCGAACATGCGTCCAGCGAGGTCTGGCCACTCGACTAACGGACGGCGCCAGGTGCACCGGCGTGTCGGACGTTATCGATCATGAAGAAAGCAATTCTCGCGACGATCGCGTTCGCGCTGCTGGCGTTAGCGCCGGCGGCAAGCGCCGCCCCCCGCTTGGAGGGCTGGTGGTCATTCAACGAGTTCCGCGGGAGCCAGGTGGCCTGGGACTGGTCCGGGCATGGCAACCACGGGCAGCTCGGCTCCACGCGGGGCGTCGACGCCAACGATCCAACTCGGATCCCGGGCTGGTTCCTCGGAGGTCTGCGCTTCGATGGCAACGACTTCGTCCGTATCCCCGAGTCGACCGATCTCGAGCCGAGCAAGGTGACAGTCGCGGCGTGGGTCCGCGGCTCGAGCTCGCCGGGGCAGTGGAAGTACATCCTGTCCAAGGGCTCCAACGGCTGTGACGCTGGGTCCTACGGCCTATACACCGGGCTCGGCGGCGGCCTGGCCTTCTACATCTCAAACGACGGGAAGACCTGGACGGTATCGCCCGAGGCCGACCCCGAGGTCTGGGACGGCAAGTGGCACTTCGTGGCCGGCACGTTCGACGGAAGCACAGTGCGGGTGTACGTCGACGGCAAGCAGATCGGCGACGGCACGCCCACCACAATGCAGATCGGTTACGCCCTTCCAGGTTCCGATCCGTACATCGGCGCCTACCGCGGCAGCTGCGACCTGATGATCACCGGTGACCTCGACGAGGTCATGGTGTGGAACCAGGCGCTCCCGATCACTGACATCTGGAACCGGTTCAGCTCGCTGCTCGGGAGCCGCTAGTGTCGCGCGGGGGCCGCCGGCGATACGCCGGCGGCCCGCCACACGGAGGTGACGCGATCAGGCGGGCACGCCGCCGAGCTCGCGCATTCGCACTGCGGCCTCCACGGCCTCCTCGCGCGATCGGACGTCAAGCTTGCGGTACAGGTTCTTCAGGTGCGACCGCACTGTCTCGGTCGAGAGCACGAGCAGCCGCGCGATGTCGTCGGTGGTTGCGCCGCCCGACAGCAAGTCCAGGACCTCCCACTCACGATCGGTCAGCGACGAACGCACAGGGCGCAGACCCATGCCGCCGGTCGGTGCGGTGCGGTAGTGCTGCACCAGGTGCATCGCCAGCCGGCGCGAGATCGCCGCCTCCCCGTCGAGCGAGCCGCGCAGCGCGCGCGGCAGGGACTCGAGTTCCATGTCCTTCGACAGATAGCCGGCAGCTCCGGCGCGCAGCCCGCGCAGCCCGAGTGACTCGTCGCCCGCGCCCGTGAGGAGGATCACGCGGATGTTCGGGTCCTGGTCGTAGATCCGCCGCGTCGCCTCGATGCCATCCAGCTCGGGCATCATGTAGTCCATCACCACGACGTCAGGGCGATAGAACAGCGCGAGCTCGACAGCCTCGCGGCCCGTTGACGCCTCGGCGATGACGGTCACGTCTTCGCGCTGGAGCGTGTCGCGGATCAGGCGGCGGACGAGCGGGTCATCGTCCGCCACGATCGTCCGCAGGGGTGGTACGTCATCCATGAAGTCTTCCATCGGTTCCTCTCCGAGGGTCCGTCCTGCCGGAGTTGCACTGTACGGCAACTGTAGACACGCGTGGGTGATTTTCGTAACCGGAGTGGGTCAGACATGCGTCCAGATCCGGTGAGGGACCTTCGGGTCGTCGGGGATTCGCCTGCCCGCTGAGGGTGATCCGGTCATTCCGGCGGGCACGAACACGCTCTCGGCCACGCGCGCATCTCACCTTCCCCACCTTCCGGCCAGGCACCAAGCTGGCATCCGTGGGAATCAGCATCAGTGACCTCCGCAACGGCCAGGACGGGGACCAGACCCTTGAGAACCTCCTGACCGCGCTCTCGCTCAATCTCGAGCTGCGGGCGCGATACCGGGTGTTCGAGTTCGAAGCCGCGCAGGAGGGTCACGCCGAGATCGAGCGACTGTTCAGCGATTTGCGTCGTGTAGAGCAGCACCAGATCGCCGACCTGCTCGCGGGCCTTCGGACGAGGCTCGGAGAGTTCGAAACGCAAAAGGAGCTTGCATGACCATCGGCATCGTCGGGCTCGGCTACGTTGGCCTGCCCCTGGCGGTCGAGTTCGCCGAGGCCGGCCAGCGCGTCGTCGGCATCGACACCAATCAGACCCGCGTCGACCAGTTGCGCGCGGGCGAGTCGTACATCGAGGACATCCCCGGCGAACGCCTGCGCGCGGTGTCCTCGCGGCTCGAGGCCACCACGCGTACCGCCCGGCTGGGGCTGTGCGACGCGATCATCATCTGTGTCCCGACGCCACTCACGGCCAACCGCGAGCCCGACCTCGGCCCCCTCATTGGCGCCGCGCAAGTTGTCTCCGACGTCCTCCAGGCGGGCCAACTCGTCGTGCTGGAGTCGACGACCTACCCCGGCACCACGCGCGAGCGTGTCCTCCCGATCCTCGAGGAGACAGGCCTCGTCGCCGGTCGCGACTTCCATCTGGCGTTCTCCCCGGAGCGCGTCGACCCGGGCAACGAGACGCATTCCCTGCACAACACGCCGAAGATTCTCGGCGGCCTGACGCCGGCCTGCCGCGACAAGGCCGAAGCGGTCTACGGACTCGTTTGCGAGCAGATCGTTCCGGTCTCCACGCCCGAGATCGCCGAGATGGCGAAGCTGCTCGAGAACATCTTCCGCTCGGTCAACATCGCGCTCGTCAACGAGCTGGCGCGCCTAGCCGACCGGATGGCGATCGACATCTACGAGGTCATCGACGCCGCGGCGACCAAGCCGTTCGGCTTCATGCGCTTCGACCCAGGCCCTGGCATGGGCGGTCACTGCCTCCCGGTCGATCCGTTCTACCTGTCATGGAAGGCGCGCGAGGTCGACTTCGCTACCGAGTTCATCGAGCTCGCCGGCAAGGTCAATCAGTCGCAGCCCTACTTCTGCGTCGAGCGCGCGGAGCGTCTGCTCAACACGCTTGGGAAGGCCGTCAACGGGTCAAAGATCGCCGTCCTCGGCGTCGCCTACAAGCCGGGCGTCGGCGACATCCGCGAGTCTCCGGCGCTCAAGATCATCGACCGGCTGCAGGCGCTCGGCGCGACGATCGCCTACCACGACCCCTACGTCCCGGAGCTGCAGTCCTGCGGTCTCCGGAACACCCCGCTCGAGGAGGCCCTGGCGGGCGCCGACGTGGCGCTCATCGTCACGGCCCACCCGGGCATCGATCACGACAATCTCGCCGCGACGGTTCCGACTGTGGACTTCCGCGGCGTCACGCGGACAACCCGTGCCGCGGCGCGACCCCCGGCAAAGGATCTGCCGGTGCCGCTGCGACAGGACTCCGTGCCCCTTCTGGAGGTGGCGGCATGAAGCGGCTCATCATCGTTGCGGACCACTCGTTCGTGGTCGAGGCCATTCGCCTCACCTTGCGTCAGACGCCGGGGTTCGAGGTGGCCGGCTACATCAACGGGCGCAGCTCCTGCAGCGCGATCATCGCCGGCCAGGAGCCGCATGTCGTCCTTGTCGATGACATGGGCCGCCCTGAGGTGGCAGTCGAGCGGATCGGCGAGATCACCGCGGCCGCGCCTGACGCCACGGTGATCCTGCTCACGATGCAGATGGACGCCGAGTGGCTAGACGACGCGATGGATGCGGGCGCGCACGCGATCGTGTCCAAGGCCGTCCATCCCGTGAGCCTGGGCACGCTCGTGCGCGAGATCGCGGCCGGCAGCGTCTACCACCGCTACAGCCGCGCGACGCCCGTCAACGCGGCCGCGCGCTCGTCGATGAACCTGACCGCACGCGAGCTGGAGATCCTCGGCTTCGTTGCGGGCGGAGCGTCGAACGCGCAGATCGCCCGGCAGCTGTGGGTGACCGAGCAGACGGTCAAGTTCCACCTGTCGAACATGTATCGCAAGCTCGGCGTCGCCAACCGCACCGAGGCGGCGTTCGTGGCGCACAGGCACAACCTGCTGGGCTCGATCCCGGCGCAGCTCGCTTCGTGAAGCAGGTCGCACCCATGAGCTCGACGACGTACCTCGAGCCCGTCGCGGCGGCGGCGACGCCGATCGCCAGCGACGCGGCGCGCCGCCCCCTGCCACGCGGCCGGGTCCGCCTTCTCGTGACCGCAGATCTGCTCGCCCTCGCGGTCGCCACGGCGCTCACGTACCTGACCGCGTCGCTGCTGGCCCCGCCGGCGATCAAGGGCTCGGCCGCCGTCGCGGCCCCGCTGATCGCCGCCGGCTGGCTCGGGTGGATCGGGATCCTGCTCGCGTACAAGCTGTACGAGGGCGAGAACACCGCCATCCGCAAGGCGTCGTTCGACGAGGTCGGCCAGCTGTTCCACGCTCTCCTCGCCGGCAACCTCGCCTACCTGCTGCTCTCGCAGGCGGTCGCGCGGCTCACCGACACCCACGTCTACACCGCGGTGGAGGCGGTGCTCTTCCTCGCGTTCGCGCTCGTCCTCGTTCCGCTCTCACGCGGTGCCGTACGCACGTGGCTGACGCCAGCGCTGATGCGCGCGCGCCGGACGCTGATCGTCGGCGCCGGGCGCGAAGGCCGGCGTGTCCAGCGCAAGCTCGAGTCCCACCCCGAGTACGGTCTCGAGCTCGTCGGGTTCGTCGACTCCGGACTCCGCGGCCAGGACATCGTCGGGCGCCCGGAGGAGCTCACCAGGATCGTCGACTCGCTCGACGTCGACTGGGTGATCCTCGCGTCGGCTGCCGCGCCGCATGAGGAGATGCTGACGGCGATCCGCGCGGTGCGCCGGCCGGACGTGCACATGTCGATCGTGCCGAACTACGGCGAGCTGTTCGCGTCCAACGCCACGCTCGAGGACATCGAGGGCATGCCGATCGTGAGCCTCCCCTCGATGCGCCTGTCACGGAGCGTGCAGGTCCTCAAGCGCGGCGTCGACATCCTGGGCGCCGGACTGGGGCTGCTCGTGCTCGCGCCGGCGCTCGCGGTCATCGCGGTTGCCATCCGCATCGACAGTCCGGGTGCCGTGATCTTCCGTCAGCAGCGGCGCGGGCGCGCCGGCACCACGTTCCGGATCGCAAAGTTCCGGACCATGCGCGACGGCGCCGAGGCCGAGCGCTTCGACTTGGCGGATCACAACGAGCTCGACTCCGGCGGGCCCCTTTTCAAGATCAAGTCCGACCCGCGCATCACCCGCATCGGCGGCTTTCTGCGGCGCTACAGCCTCGACGAGTTGCCGCAGCTGTGGAATGTCCTGCGCGGCGACATGAGCCTGGTCGGCCCGCGGCCGTTCGTGATCCACGAGGCCAACCAGATCACCGGTTGGGCGCAGCGCCGCCTGGACATCACGCCCGGCATCACCGGCCTGTGGCAGATCTCCGGCCGCAACGACATGCCGTTCGACGAGATGGTGAAGCTCGACTACGTCTACGTCACCAACTGGTCCCTGTGGTGGGACCTGAAGATCCTGTTCCAGACCATCCCGGTCGTGCTCGCCAAGCGGGGGGCCTACTGATGCACACGTTCGTGATCCCCGCCTACAACGAGGAGGCGAACATCCCCAGGCTGTACCGCGACCTCGCGGCACGCCCCGAGCTCTGGGTCGACGGGCGGATCATCCTCGTCGACGACGGGTCCTCGGACGCGACGGCCGAGGTCGCGGAGGCCGAGGCCGGCGTGCTGCCGGTCGAGGTCCTGCGCATGGGCCGTAACCAGGGACCAGGGCGAGCGTTCGATGCCGGCTTCGCCGCGCGCTCGAGCTGGCAACCCCCGACGACGTGATCATCACGCTGGAGTCCGACACGACCAGCGATCTCGACGCCATCGCGCGCATGCTCGACGCGATCGACCTCGGCGCCGACGTGGTGCTGGCTTCAGTGCACGCGGGCGGAGACATGGTCAACGTCGGGCGCAGGCGGCGGTTCCTCTCGCACGCGGCCTCCTACGCCATCCGCCGCAGCGCGGGCCTGGACGCCCGCACGGTTTCGTCGTTCTTCCGCGTGTACCGCGCGGGGACGGTGGCGAACGCCTACGAGTGCTACGGCGATCAGTTCGTTCGCGAGCGCGGCTTCGCCTGCAAGGCGGAGATCCTCATGAAGCTCTCGCGACTGGGCGCGATCGTCGCCGAGGTGCCGGTCGACCTGGACGCCTCGCGCCGGATCGGCGCGAGCAAACTCCGGGTGCTCCCGACGGCTGCCGGCTACGGGCGCCTGATGATGCGCCAGGTCACCACGCGGATGAAGGCTCCGGCATGAGGCTGCTCGAGCGTAGCCAGGCTGTGGCCCCAAGCGTCGGGATCGTCGGTGGCGGCCTGCTCGGCCTGACCGTCGGCTACCGGCTTGCCTGCGACGGCGTCCGCGTCGCCGTCTACGAGAGCGACGCGCAGCTGGGTGGCCTCGCCGGCTCGACTGAGATCGGCGGGCATCGCGTGGACCGCTACTACCACGTCGTCCTGCCGACCGATGACCGCGTGCGCTCGCTGGCCGCCGAGATGGGGCTTGGCGACGACGCGTTTCGCTTCCGCCACACCGGCGTCGGCTTCTTCCAGGCGGGGCGTCTCGCGTCGATGTCGTCGGCGAGCGAGCTGCTCACCTTCCCCGGGATCAACGCCGCCGACAAGTTGCGACTGGGGACGTTCGTCGTCCGCTGCCAGCTCCGCGCCGACTACGCAGAGCTGGAGAGCATGCCGCTCGAGGAGTGGCTCCGCCGCACGTGCGGCGCGCGGCTGTGGGAACGGCTCTGGAGGCCGCTTCTCGACTCCAAGTTCGACGGCAGGTTCGACGATCTGCCGGCCACCTATCTGTGGGCCCGCACACGGCGCATGTCGAAGACGCGCGACAGCAGCTCACGCGAGGTGATGGGCACGATCAACGGCGGGTATCAGGTGCTCGTCGACCGGCTCGGGGCGGCGATCCGCGAGCGCGGTGGCGAGGTGCACACCAGCACGCCCGTGCGATTCGTGCCGTCCTCGCACGGGCGGGCGCTCGGTGTCGTGCTCGACAGCGGCTTCCGCCCCCACGACTACGTCGTGACAACCCAGCTGCAGCCCGCGCTCACGGGCGCCTGCTGGCCGGCGACCTGCACGCGACCCTCGCCGCCGACCCGGTCCGCTACCTCGGCGTGGTCTGTCTCGTGGCCGGGTGCGCGAGAGCGTCAGCCCGTACTACTCGCTGAACATCACCGACCGCCGGGTGCCGCTCACGACGGTGGTGGAGTCGACACACGTCGTCGACCCCGAGCTGGTGGGCGGATCGCTTCTGTACATCCCGAAGTACGTCAATCCGGACAGCCCCGAGCTGGAGGCGACGAGTGCCGACATCCGTCGACGCTACCTGGAGCACGTGCGAACGATCTTCCCGGCGTTCGATCCGGCGGATGTGATCGCCTCGCAGGTGGCACGTGCCCGGATCGCCGAGCCGATCCACGTTCTCGGGCGGCCGCGCGAACAGGACTTCTTCCCGAGCCCCGGGCTGGCGGTAGCCTCCAGCGCCCACGTCTACCCGGAGCTCGTCAACGGCCAGGCGATCCTCGGCGTTGCCGAGCGGCTCGTGGAGCAGCTGCGCGTCCGCCTGCCGCAGCCGACCATGAGGGAGCACGCGGCGTGAGCGCCGTCGCCACGCCCACGCGCACCGCGGCAAGGCCGGCTGCGCTCACGCTGTCGAGCGAAGCCGTGGTCATCGGCGCCGTGTGCATCTGGTTCGCCGTCCTTGCGGTTCTGACCTGGGGCACCTGGGGCGATCCGAGCATGGACACGGGCTACGACTTGCTCGCCGCCACGCGAACGAGCCACGGCGAGCTGCCGTACGTCGACTACGTCTACTACTACGGCCCGCTGGCGCCGCTATTGCTCGGCGGCGTCTACGTCCTCACCGGCACGGGGATCGCCCCGGCCGCCGGTCTCGGGCTGGTGCTCGCGGCCCTAGCCGTGGGCTTGACCTACCGGCTCGCACGGCTGTTCACCGCGCCGCCGGCGGCAGGCCTGGCCGCCGCTCTCGTGGCGACGGCGGCGCTCTCGAGCGCCAATAACAGCTACGTCCTGCCGCACAGCACATCTGGGCCACTGGCCACCGTGCTCACGCTCGGGGTGCTGATCATGCTGAGCCGCTTCGCGTCCGACGGCGGCGTGATCCGCCTCGTCACCGCCGGCATCCTCCTCGGTCTGCTCGCGCTCACGCGCGTGGACTACACGCTCGTGGTCGGCCTCGCGGTGACCGCGTGGCTAGCGGTGCGGGTGCTCCACGCGCGTCACGACAGCCGGCGCGCAGCGCTGAAGGACGCGATCGTCGTGCTCGCCCCCGCAGTCGGCATCACGTTCGTCGTCTACGGCGCATTCGCAACGGCGATGCCGGTACGGGAGCTGCTGTTCGACAACCTCTACCCGGTTGACCAGCTGCGCGCGGCCGGCAATGTCGTGCTCCGCAACAACGCGCCGCTGACGGCCGGCTCCGGAGTCGAGCTCGTGGCCTACCTCGTGCTCTACGCGTTCGGGGTTGTGGCGCTGGTCGCCGGCGCAGCGATGGTGGCCGCGGGCGGGCGCGCTCGTCGGCTCGCCCTGTTCGCCCTGGCAGGCGCCGCACTTGCGCTGGTCGCCGTGCTCGTCGTGCGCCCGGACACGGTGCGCTACTACCTCACCTTCGCATACGCCTGGATCCCCGCCGGCGCCGTGCTGGCAGCGGCGGTGCTGGGCCTCCGCGCACTGAAACGCCACGCGCGGCCCGCCGGCCTCGACCTGCTGTTGACCCTCACCACTGCCGGCGTCGCCGCGCTCACCTACGCGAACTTCCGACCGTTCCCGAACGCCGAGCATCCATCCGCGGTTGCGTACGCGATGCCGTTCGCCGCGCTGTTCCTCGTCTGGCTGCACGTAGTGGTGCTGCCGCGAGGCCGGCGCAACGTCGCGGCACTCGGGATGACGTGGATCGCGCTGCTGATTGTCGCGAGTGCGGGGCTCGTGATCCACGACGCCCGCCAGGAGACGATGACCGTCTCGGGCCCGGGTGGCAGCATGACCGCCCGCCCCGCGGACGCAGCCGCTTTGCAGGGAGCCCTCGATGCCATCCGGCACGAGACGCGCACGGGCGAGCCAGTGCTGCTCGTCCCCCAGCTCACGTCCCTGTACGTGATGGCAGACAGGCCCGATCCACTCCGGCAGCTCTCGCTGCTCCCGGGCGCCCTCGAGACGGCCGCCGACGAACGCGCCGCGATCGCCCGGATGGGCAACGTGCGGCTGGTAGTCGCCGACCGCACACCACTGACCCTGTACGACCACGGTTCCTTCGGGACCACGTTTGACCGCGTCCTTTCCGGTTGGCTGCGAAGCGACTTCGTTCGCGTCGCCAGCCCACACGGCGAAGGCGCTGCCCCGCGAACCCTCGACGTGTGGAGAAGGACTTCCCCATGAAGACCCCGCAGACCATCGGCGTCACTGGCGCCGCCGGCTTTATCGGCTCACACCTGTGCGACCGCCTCATCGAAGAGGGGCGCACCGTGATCGGCGTCGATGATCTCTCTCACGGGTCCCGCGAGAACCTCGCGGGCATCCTCGGCAACCCCCGGTTCACGTTCAACGAACAGGACTGCCGCGACTATCGCGCGCTCCGCAAGGCGTTCGCGAATGTGGACACGATCGTCCACCTCGCCGCGGAGAAGATCCCGCGATACGGGGGGGCCCTCAAGACGCTGCAGTCGAACGTCCAGGGCGCCGAGGCGGCCTATGAGGTGGCGCTGTCGGTCAACGCGCACGTCATCATCTCGTCGACGTCAGACGTCTACGGGAACGCGCAGCCGCCGTTCGCGGAGGACGACGCGCTGACACTCGGCCCGCCGACGACGCGCCGCTGGGCCTACGCAGTCTCCAAGCTCTACGACGAGCACATGGCGCTGGCCCTCCGCGAGGAGCGCCAGCTCCGCGTGACCGTCGTGCGTCTGTTCGGGTCCTACGGTCCGCGCAACCATCCGAGCTGGTGGGGCGGCCCGCAGGCGGCGTTCCTCGAGAAGCTGCTCGACGGCCAGATCATGGAGATCCACGGCGACGGCCGGCAGGTCCGGACGTTCACTTACGTCAGCGACACGGTCGACGGGTTCGTGCGCGTCATCGACACGCCGGAAGCCGAGGGCGAGGTCATCAACCTCGGCGGCGACGAGCCGACGACGATCGCCCGCCTGGCCGCGGAGGTCCAGGAGGCGCTCCAGATGACCGGCCCGCTGCGCGCCAAGTTCGTCCCGTATGAGGCCATCGGCGGTCGCTACCAGGATGTCCGCTGCCGCATCCCGGATGGGAGCAAGGCCGCCCGGATCCTGGGGTTCCGCGCCACGGTCCCCCTCAAGGAGGGCCTCCGGCGGACCGCCATGTGGCACCGGCTCCGCCGCGAGGACCTCGTGGTGCCGGAAGTTCGCGAAGCCGCGTAGCCCGATGACCGCGTCCGCTCCCCGCATCCTCGGAACGCTGAAGCTCGCCGTCGCCACGCTCGTGGCGACGGCGTCGCTCTGCTGCGTGCCGGCGCTCGCCTCGGCAGCACCCGCCGCCCCTACCGGCGTCACGGCGATCTCGCTCGACGCCCGGGTCGCACTCGCCTGGCAGCCTTCCTCTGGCGCCTCCGGCTACGCCGTCTACCGCGGCACGTCGGCGACGTCGATCACGCAGCTCGTCTCCTCCTCGAGCATCGGCGCGACAACCTTCACGGACACCTCGGTGACCAACGGCGCGACGTACTACTACGCCGTCCGCGCCAAGTCGCTGGTATCCGGCGATTCCGCCAACAGCCCGCCCGCTCGCGCCACGCCGACGGCGCGCTCCTGCTCGACCGGCAACGCGATCGTGGTCGAGAACTGCTTCCCGGGCACGACTGCGTGGAAGCTCGCGCAGGGAACCCGTGCGTACGACGACGGGATCGAGGGGTTCGCCACTGACACGAGCATCAACTCCGGCTCGAGCGTCAACCTCAAGATCAACGCCAACGCCGAGAACATCCCCTACCACATCGAGATCTACCGGACCGGGTGGTACGGCGGCACGCAGGGCCGACTCATCTCTCGCATGGATGGCCTGCGGACCGTCTGGCAGCCGGGATGCGACGAGGACGACACAACCGGGCTGATCGACTGCTCGGACTGGGAGGTGTCGCAGACGCTGACGACGACGACCGACTGGGTCTCGGGCGTCTACCTACTGCGGCTCGTGCGCGACGACAACGGCGCCAAGAACGACATTCTCCTGACCATCCGCAAGGACGGCAGCACCTCGAACGTGCTCTACGAGGTGCCGGACACCACTTATCAGGCCTACAACAATTACGGCGGCAAGTCGCTGTACGACACCACGAGCGGCGGCAACCGGGCCCGCAAGGTCTCGTTCGACCGCCCCTACTCGCAGCCGAACTTTGTCGGCGCGGACCGCTACGACTACTACACACGGACCGATGTCGAGACCGTGGGCTGGCTCGAGCAGAACGGCTATGACACGACGTACCTCGGGTCGTACGACCTGAATCGCGCCGGCGCGCAGGCCGCGAACCACAAGATCCTCATCTCCGGCAGCCACAGCGAGTACTGGTCGACGGCCATGTTCAACGCCGCCGTCGCCGCTCGCGATGCGGGCACATCGCTCGCGTTCATGGGTGCCAACGCCGTCTACTGGAAGATCCGTTTCGAAAACGGTGCGGGTGGAGCGAACCGCGTTCAGGTTTGTTACAAGGTCGTACAGAGCCTCCCCGCCGACCCCGTCGAGCGGACGTCGACGTGGCGCGACCCGGCCGGCCCCAACCGACCGGAGAACAGCCTGATCGGTGGGATGTACATCGGCGACAACGATCAGACGTACTTCCCGCTGCAGGTCGACTCGGCAGAGGGTAAGAACCGCTTCTGGCGGCACACGTCGCTCGCCGCACTGCCCACGGGCACGACGGCGTCGATCGGCAGCACGCTCGTCGGCTGGGAGTGGGATGCTCGCGTCGAGAACGGGTTGCAGCCGGCCGGTGTGCAGGTACTTGCGTCCTCGCCCGTCACCGGCCAACTCGTCCAGGGCAACGGTGCCTCCTACGTCCCGGGCAGCAGCGCTGTGCAGGAGAGCGTCCTCTACCGGGCGTCGAGCGGCGCGTGGGTGTTCGGGTCCGGCACCAACCACTGGAGCCGCGGTCTCGGTCGCAACGCGGACAACGTGGGCGAGCCCGACTCCCGCATCCAGCAGGCGATGGTCAATCTCCTCCAGGACGCGGGCGCTCGCCCGACGACACCGGCGGCGGGCATGGTCGTCGATCCCACCGGTGCACCAGCCGTGACGACAACCAACCCGGGCGCCGGCGCGACCGCGATTGTGCCGACGTCCTCGATCAAGGCGGTCTTCGATCGCGAGCTCGATCCCGCGACCGTGACGCCGTCCACGTTCCGGGTGCTCGCGCCGGGCGGCACGGCCGTTCCCGCAACCGTGTCGATGGACAACGACACCAAGACGGCGACGCTCGACCCGACCGAGTCGCTGGAGCCGTTCACGACCTACACCGCACGACTCGAGACCGGCCTGAAGACCTGGGCCGGCGGCGCGCTCGCGTCGGCGTACACGTGGACGTTCACGACCGGCGCCGGTACTCCGCCCACGGTCACCTCCACCACTCCGGCCGGCGGCGCCACGGGCGTCGCGTCCGACGTCCGGCTCAGTGCGACGTTCGATCGCCGGCTCACACCGTCGAGCGTTACGACGTCGACCGCGTCGCTGACGACATCCTCGGGCTCAGTCGTTCCGGCGACCGCCGCGTACGACGACGCCTCGCGCACGGTCACGATCACGCCTTCGTCACGGCTGTCGCAGTCGGCGACGTACACGGCGCGGCTGACCACCGGGATCCTCGCGTCGGACGGCACCGCGATGAGCTCGCCGTACACGTGGAGCTTCTCCACAGGCACCGATGTCGCCGTGACCGGGCGGACGCCGGCCGCCGGGTCCACAGGGATCTCGCCCGCCACCGCGGTGAGGGCGACCTTCTCGCGTGCGGCCGACCCGGCAACCATCACGACGTCGAGCTTCCGGCTCGAGCGTCCCGACGGATCGGCCGTCACGGCCGCGGTGACCTATGACGCCGCGACCAACAGCGCGGTGCTCACCCCGTCGGCGTCGCTGTCGCTGAGCACCGCCTACACGGCTCGCGTAGCCGGCACGGTGCGTGCAGCGGACGGCGCCCCGCTCGATGCGGCGACGAGCTGGTCGTTCACGACTGCCACGTCGGCGCCGCCCGCGCCGGCAGTGACCAGCTTGAGCCCGGCGTCCGCGGCAACCGGCGTGCCCGTCGGCGCGACCGTCCGCGCGACGTTCGATCGTGCGCTCGACCCGTCGACGATCAGCGCCACGACGGTGACGCTGACCGGGCCTGGAAGCACGACGGTGGCGGCGGCGGTCACATACGACGACGCCACCCGAACGATCACGTTGCGGCCGTCGTCGTCGCTGGCAATCGCCACCAGCTACACGGCGCGGCTGACGACCGGCATCCGCTCGAGCGTCGGCACGCCGCTGGCGTCGACGGTGACCTGGACGTTCACGACCGCGGACTGCCCGTGCTCACTGATGTCTTCGCTGACGCCGGAAACGACCGACCTGCCCGTCACCGACGGGCGGACGGGTCCAGGCCCGTACACGTATGAGCTCGGCACCAAGATCGCAGTCGACTCGACCGCCAACCTGATCGCCCTCAAGTACTGGAAGGATCCGGGCGAGACGGGCACGCACGTCGGCCGGCTGTGGTCGTCCACCGGCACGCAGCTGGCTCAGGTCACGTTCCAGAACGAGACCACGTCCGGCTGGCAGCGACAGGGCCTGACGACCCCGGTGCAGCTGCAGGCCGGTCAGACCTACGTGGTCTCGATCGGGCTGAACACCCGCTACGTGGTGACTCAATTCGGGCTGCAGTCGCAGCTGTCGAGCGGGCCGCTGCGGACCGTGTCGGACGGCGAGAACGGCGTCTTTGCGTCGGCCGCAGGCAACTTCCCGACGAGCAGCTACCACTCGAGCAACTACTTCGTCGACGGCGTTATCAACCTGCCGGGCAAGCCGGCACGGACGCCCTCGGTGACGTCGGTCTCACCGCTGAGCGGCGCGAGCGGCGTCTCCACCAGCACGCGCGTGACCGCCATGTTCAACGTTCCGCTGAGCAGCTCGTCGGTGAGCACCAGCACGTTCACGCTCACGTCGGCGGCAGGCCAGTCGGTACCGGCGACGGTGACCTACAACGACGACACGGCGACGGCCACGTTGCGCCCGCTGTCGCCGCTGGCCGTCAGTACGACCTACACGGCGCGCTTGACGACCGGAATCCGGTCGGACGACGAGACGCCGATGGCGTCGGCGTACAGCTGGTCGTTCTCGACATCGTCAACCGCGGCGCCCAACGTCGCGTCGACGTCGCCGACGGCCGGCGCGACAGGAATCAGCCTCGGGGCGCCCGTGACAGCGACGTTCGGTATCGCGGTCGACCCGGCGACGGTGACGACGAGCACCTTCACGCTCAAGAATCCGAGCGGGAGCGCCGTACCGGCAACGGTGACCTACGCCGCAGCCACGAACACGGCCTCGCTGACGCCGAGTGCGCCGCTCAACCCGTCCACGACGTACACCGCGCAGGTGACGACGGGCGTGCGCAGCACGGCCGGCGTGCCCATGGACGCCGCGCAGACGTGGTCGTTCACCACCAATGGGTGTCCGTGCCGGCTGTTCGCATCGTCGCTGGCCCCGGCCGCCACGGGTCTGGACACCCGCGACGGGCGATCCGGCGCCGGACCGTTCACGTACGAGCTCGGCGTCAAGTTCACCGTCACCTCGCCCGCCGAGCTCGCTGCCGTGCGGTTCTGGAAGGACACGGGCGAGGCCGGGGCGCACGTTGCTCGTCTGTGGGACTCGAGCGGAGCCCTACTCGCGAGCGCCGCCGTGACAGGTGAGACGAGCTCGGGGTGGCAGGAGCAGGCGCTGAGCGCCCCGTATCCGCTGCAGCCCGGCGAGACATACACGATCTCGATCGGCTTCAACGCCTTCTTCGTCTCGACGACGCAGGGTTTGGCCGATCCGATCACGAGCGGCCCGCTGTCGCTCGTCGTCGGTAGCAACGGCGTGTTCGCCGACTCCGCGGGGACGTTCCCGACCGGCAGCTGGCGGTCGAGCAACTACTTCGTCGATCCGGTGGTCCGATGAGCGCACCGCAAGTGCCCGGAGGGCGTCCGAGCCGGGGTACGGCGATGCTGACGATCGGCACCGTGGCTTCGGGCCTGCTCGCGTACGCGTTCAACGTGTTCGCGGCGCGCACGCTCGGCCCGCACGACTACGGGCCGATCGCCGTCCTCTGGGCCGCGCTGTTCCTGATCTCGGTTGTGCTGTTCCGGCCGATCGAGCAGACGCTCTCGCGCGGCATCTCGGAGCGCAAGGCGGCCGGGCTCGACGCCCAGCCGGTGCTCCGAGCCGTCGCGCGTCTGACCGCACTCGTCACGGTGGTCGCGATGATCACGTTCATCGCCGCGTGGAAGCCGCTGAGCGAGCGGATGTTCGCGGGCCACGACGAGATCGTGGCCGCGCTCATCGTCGGGATCGGCGGCTACGCGCTGTCGTTCCTGGTCCGCGGTATCTCCGGGGGGCTCGAACGCTTCGACAGCTACGGCATCCTTCTGCTCGCCGACGGCGGTGTGCGGCTGGCGCTCGCCCTGCCACTCGTCTTCGTCGGTTCGACGACCGTCGCGGCCGCCGCCGTGGCGGCCGCCGCGATCGGCGGCGCCGTCGCGCCGGCGGTGACCGGTCGGCGCCACCTCGCCGGCGAGGTCCAGGCGGAGCTGCGCGGAGGCGATGCGCCGGCGTTCGATCTCGGGCACGCGCTCGGCTTCGCGGCCCCGATCGCCGTGATCGCCGCCGCCGACCAGATTCTCGTCAGCGGCGGAGCGCTGCTGGTCGCCGTCGCCGGTGGACCGGGCGCAGCGGCCGCCGCGGGCACGGTATTCGCAGCGACGATGCTCGTGCGCGCTCCGGTGTTCCTATTCCAGGGCTTCGCGGCCGCGCTGCTACCGCGCCTTACCCGGCTGCAGACGGTCGGCGATGAGGCAGGGTTCCGGCGACTCATCACCGTCGGCCTGGCCGCACTGCTCGTGTTTGGCGGTGCGCTGGCCGGCGTGACGCTCGCCGTCGGCCCGCAGGCGATGCACCTCATGTACGGCTCGGGCTTCGCGGTCGATCGGCTCGATCTCACCCTGCTGGCCGCCGGGGTCGGGTGCTACCTGGCCGCGGCCACGCTCTCACAGGCCGCGCTCGCGCGCGCGGTGGCGGGGCGTGCGGCGGTCATCTGGGCGACCTGCGCTGCCACCTTCGTGGGCCTCGAGCTCGTGCTGGGTGGCTCACCGCTGCACCGCGTCAGCGTCGCATTCGCGATCGCGGCGGTAGTGGGCGCGCTGCTCCTGGCGTTGCTCGTGCTCGCGCCCTCGCGCAGCCGCCGCGTGCGCAGCCGCGCACCGGAGGCTGCGGCCGTTCGCGCGTAGCCGGGCCTCGACTGTTCCGGCGAAAGACTAGCCAATCGGCTAGTAGCAAACAGTTCAACCGTTGGGCGAGTGTTGGATCCTTGAAGTTCGCCCTCGCCATCCTCGCAGCACTCGCGCTGTCGACAGCGGCGCCGACGCTGGCACAGGCGGCGCCGCCGGCCGGTGTCACCGGCATCGCACTCGACGGGCGCGTCGAGCTCGCCTGGCAGCCGGCCGTCGGGGCGGCCGACTACGCGGTCTATCGAGGCACGAGCGCGACGTCGCTCACCACGCGCGTATCGATCACAGACGCGCTGCCACCCGGCGTCGAACCGGCCACTAGCTCAGCCGACATCGGGGTGGTCAACGGCACGACGTACTACTACGCGGTCAGGGCGATCATCGGCGGCGTCGAGTCCGCCAACTCGCGCGTCGTCCGGGTTCGGCCGGTCGCCCGGACGTGCAGCGCCGGCAATCCGGTGACGCGAGAGAACTGCTACCCCGGCTCCTCGACATGGGACATCCGCGGCGACACGTCTGTCGAGGGCTTCGCGACCGAGCAGAGCATCGACCATGGCGGATCGGTGGGCATCAAGGTACGGTCCACGGCCGCGTTCGACATCGAGATCTACCGCAGCGGCTACTACGGAGCCACCGGCGGCCGCCTGTTCTCGACGATCTTGGGCGTTCCCGCGGCAACGCAGCCCGGCTGTGTGAGCGACGCGACGACAGGCCTGCTCGACTGCGCGAACTGGGCCGTCAGCGAGACCATCACCACGTCCGCGTCCTGGCCGTCCGGTGTTTATCTGCTGCGCCTGGTGCGCGCCGACGGCGGCCAGAACCTCGTCATGTTCGTCGTCCGCGACGACGCGCGCCAGTCGGACATCCTGTACGGACTCCCGTTCACCACGTACCAGGCGTACAACGACTGGGGAGGCAAGTCGCTCTACGACACCGACTCCACGGGGGCGAACACGGTCACCGGGCGCACGCGCGCCGCGAAGGTGTCGTTCGACCGCCCATTCAAGGGCACGACCGACACAGGTCGCCGCGATTGGTACACGCGCACCGACTACGCGACGGTCAGCTGGCTCGAACGCTCGGGCTACGACGTCGCCTACGCATCCGTCTCGGATCTCGAGCGCAACGGCGCGCGACTACGCGACCACGTGCTCTACCTGTCGGGCGCTCACGACGAGTACGTGTCGTCCGCCATGCGCACCGCCATGGAGCAGGCACGCGAGGCGGGCACCGACCTTTTCTTCACCGGATCCAACGAGGTCTACTGGAAAGTGCGCTTCGAGCCGAGCCCGGTATCCGCCCGCACCGATCGTGTGCTCGTTTGCTACAAGTCGACTCAGAGTGGCGGAACGGATCCGAGCGGGATCCCGACGGGCACATGGCGCGATCCCGTGGGCGCCAACCAGCCCGAAAACGCGCTTTCCGGCCACATGTACGTGGGCGACAAAGACTTCACGTACTTCCCGCTTCGCGTGAGCGCGGCCGAGGGCGCGGATCGCATCTGGCGATACACCGGCCTGGATACCCAGGCGCCGGGCACGGCGATGAACGTAGGGACCTCGATCGTAGGCTGGGAGTGGGACTCGCGCGTCGACAACGGGCGTGAGCCGACCGGCGTGAAGACCCTGGCGTCATCGCCTGCGACCGGCCAGTTGCTGGCCGACGCCGGCCGCACCTACGTGCCCGGTTCGGCGCTCTCAACGATGGTCAAGTACACAGCGGCAAGCGGAGCGCTCGTCGTGGCGACCGGCACCAACCACTGGAACTGGGGTCTGGCTCGCCAGGCGGACGACCTCGGCGAGCCGAACGTGCGGATACAGCAGGCCACGGTCAACATCCTCGCCGACATGGGCACGCTGCCCGAGACCCCGGCCGCGGGGCTGATCCTCGACGACCCGACGGCCCCGCCGTCGATCATCTCGCGCACACCGGGCAGCAACGAGACCGGCGTCGGCACCGCGACCAAGGTCCGGGTCACGTTCTCGCGCGCCATGGACGCCTCGACGCTGACCAACTCGACCTTCACACTCCAGCGGCCTGACAACTCCACCGTCCTGTCGTCGGTGTCGTACGACGCGGCGACGTTGACCGCGACGCTCACGCCGAGTTCGCCGCTGGCGTCCAGCACGACGTACGCGGCGCGCCTGAGCAGCGGGATCAAGGCCGCCAACGGGATCGCGATCCCCGCTCAGAGCTGGTCGTTCACCACGCGGCCGCCCGACACCACGCCGCCCAGCGTCGCGATCACGGCGCCGGTCGCCGGCGCCGACCTCTCGGGCACGGTGACGGTCACCGCCAACGCCAGCGACGACGCCGAGGTGTCGAGCGTCCAGTTCAAGGTCGACGGAGCGGATCTCGGTGGCGAGATCGCGTCGTCGCCCTACGCCGTCGACTGGAACACCGCAACCGCTCCCAACGGCAGGCACACGCTGACTGCGGTGGCGCGCGACAGCTCAGGCAATACCGCGACATCGTCCGCGGTCGGCGTCACGGTCGACTCAACCGGGCTCGTCGGCGCATACGGCTTCGAGGAGACCTCGGGCACGGCGGTCACCGACAGCTCCGGCAAGGGCAACGGCGGCACCATCAGCGGCGGCGCGACGCGGACCGCGTCGGGCCGTTTCGGCCGGGCGATCTCGTACGACGGAATCGACGATGTGATCAATATCGCCGACTCCGCATCGCTCGACCTCACGAACGGCATGACGCTCTCCGCCTGGGTCCGCCCCACCGCCCTTGGCACCGTCTGGCGCACGGTGATGCTCAAGGAGCAGCCGGGCAACCTCGTGTACGCGCTCTACGCAAACAACGACGCGGGGCGCCCGAGCGGCCACGCGTTCACGACGGCTGACCGCTCCGTCCAAGGCAGCGGTGGGCTGGCTGCAAACGCCTGGACGCATCTGGCGGTCACCTACAACGGAACGAACCTGACGTTGTTCGTGAACGGCACGCAGACGACGTCACAGGCCATCGGCGGCTCGATGATCACGTCAACCGGCGCCCTGCGCATCGGTAACAACACCATCTGGAACGAGCCGTTCTCCGGCATCATCGACGAGGTGCGGGTATACCGGCGGGCCGAGTCCGCCGCGGAGATCCAGGCCGATATGGCGCGCGCCGTGCAGCCCGAGGTCGCCGACACCCAGCCGCCGACGGCGCCGGGCGGGCTTGTCGCAACGGGAGGTCTGGGCGAGAACCGGCTCAGCTGGACGGCAGCGTCCGACAACGTCGGCGTGGTCCGGTATCACGTGCACCGCTCGACCACGTCCGGCTTCACTCCGTCCGCGGGCAACGAGGTTGCGACGCCGACCGGCACGTCCTACACCGACGCCGGGCTGACGGCCGGGACGTACTACTACCGCGTCACCGCCGAAGACGCCGCCGGGAACGTCAGCCCCGCCTCCGCGCAGGCGTCCGGCACGGCGACGGCTGACACGACCGGGCCGACCGTGTCGATCACGGCGCCGACCTCAGGGACGACTGTGCAGGGCACCGTCTCGGTCACCGCAGACGCCGCCGACGCCGGCGGGGTGGCCGGGGTTCAGTTCCAGGTCGACGACGCAAACCTCGGCGCCGAAACTGCGTCTGCGCCGTACTCCATTGCGTGGGACACCGCCGCGGTGTCCAACGGCACGCACCGCCTCGCAGCCGTGGCGCGCGACGCGTCGGGAAACCGCACCACGTCGACGGTGGTGACCGTCACGGTCCTCAACCAGGCGTCGGATCCTTCGGGCCTGGTGGCGGCCTACGGTTTTGAGGAGCTCAGTGGCACACTCGTGGAGGACGTCACGGGCCGAGGGCACACTGGCACCATCAGCGGCGCGACCCGGACGACCACGGGTCGCAACGGCCGAGCGCTGGCGTTCGACGGCGTCAACGACTGGGTGACGATTGCCGATGAGGCCGCGCTGGACCTGACGACAGGCATGACGCTCGAGGCGTGGGTGAACCCGACCGCCAACAACGATTGGCGCACCGCCATCATCAAGGAGCGTCCGGGCGATATGTCGTACGCGCTCTACAGCGGCGGGCCGACGGTCCCGAACGGCGCGATCACGACCTCCGGCACCAGCGGCTACGGCGAGGCGGTCGGCCCGGCCGGCTCAGCACCTCCGGTGAATGTGTGGACGCACGTAGCGGCGACCTACGACGGCAGTGTGATCCGCCTGTACCGAAACGGCACCCAGATCGCGGCCGTCAACCGCGCCGGCTCGATCAATGTCAGCACCGGCGAGCTGCGGCTCGGTGGCAACAGCGTCTGGGGTGAGTTCTTCGCCGGCCAGATCGACGACGTGCGGATCTATTCCACCGCGCTCGCCGCGGCGCAGATTCAGGCTGACATGGCGACGGCGGTCGGCTCGCCGGCGCCGCCGGACAGCGAGCCTCCGTCCGCTCCGAGCTCACCCACGGTGACGAGCGGGATCGGAGAGAACCGACTCTCGTGGCCGGCCGCGATCGACAACGTCGGCGTCGTCCGGTACCGCGTGTATCGGTCGACGACATCGGGGTTCACACCGGGCTCCGGCAATCAGATCGCGACCCCGACCGGCACCTCCTACGCCGACACGGGACTGGCGGCCGGCACCTACTACTACCGCGTCGCGGCGGAAGACGCCGCAGGCAACGTCAGCACCCCGTCGCCGCAGGTATCGGGCACCGCGCAGGCCGACACAACGCCGCCCGCGGCGCCGGCGACCCTCACGGCCGGCGGTGGCGCGAATGTCGCCCAGCTGTCGTGGACGGCCGCAAGCGACAACGTCGGCGTGGTCCGGTATCACGTGCACCGCTCGACCACGTCCGGCTTCACTCCGTCCGCGGGCAACGAGGTTGCGACGCCGACCGGCACGTCCTACACCGACGCCGGGCTGACGGCCGGGACGTACTACTACCGCGTCACCGCCGAAGACGCCGCCGGGAACGTCAGCCCCGCGTCGCCGCAGGCGCAGGCGGCTGTGACGGCCCAGGACACCAGCGGCCTGGTCGCGGCCTACGGATTCGAGGAGACCAGCGGGAACACGATCACGGACAGCTCGACAGGCGCGAACAACGGCACTCTCGTCGGCGGCGCGGCGCGCACGACGGCCGGGCGCTTCGGTCGCGCCCTCTCGTTCGACGGGATCGACGATATGGCCACAGTCCCGGACGCGACGTCCCTGGACCTTACGACCGCGATGACGCTCGAGGCCTGGGTGCGACCCACCTCGCTGGGCGGGTGGCGCACCGCGCTGCTCAAGGAGCAGAGCGGCAACCTCGTCTACGCGCTGTACGCGACCAGCACCGCGAACCGGCCGGCCGGTCACGCGTACACGACGACCGACCTCGATGCACGAGCGACCAGCGCACTGGCCGCCAACACCTGGACGCACCTTGCCGCCACGTACGACGGTGCGACCATCCGGCTCTACGTGAACGGAACGCAGGTCGCGACGCGCACGACGTCCGGCCCGATCGTGACGTCCTCCGGCGCGTTGCGCATCGGCGGCAACGGCGTATGGGGAGAGTACTTCACCGGTCAGATCGACGAAGTCCGCGTCTACCGGAGAACGCTGCCGACGGCCGAGATCGCCGCCGATATGAACCGCGCTGTGCTCTAGCCCTAGAAGGCCGCTGAAATAGTCGCCTGGTCCGTCGGGCGGGTTTATGACCCTTCCGGGCATGTTCGCGACGAGGTCTGGTCAGGTCGGGTTCTTTGATGCGGCCGAGCTTGCTGGGCCGTTGCCGGAGGGGTCGTTCTTTGCGTTGCTGGCGGAGCATGGGCGGCGGATCGTGCGCGATGAGGACTTCGCGGCGTGTTACTCGGAGCGGGTGGGCCGCCCGTCGATCCCGCCGTCGCAGCTGGCGAAGGTGTTGTTGTTGCAGTACCGGACCGGGGCGTCGGATGAGCAGGCGATGGAGTGCGTGGCGTGGGATCTGCGCTGGAAGATCGCGCTCGGGCTGGCGGTCGATCATCAGGGCTGGCATCCGACGTCGTTGACGAAGTTCCGCGCGCGGCTGTTGTTGCACGAGCTCGAGCGGGTGGCGTTGGAGCGCACGCTGGCGCTTGCCGAGGAGTTGGGGATGCTGGACGGGCCGGTCGAGCAGATCATCGACTCGACGCCGATGCTCGGCGCGGCGGCGACCCAGGACACCGTTCGGCTCGTGCGTCACGGCGTCAGCAAGCTGCTGGACGCGGTCGCGGCGGTCGATCAGGACGCGGCCGGGCCAGCTGGACCGCGGCTTGGAGTTCGACTATGCAGCGGCCCGACGACAAGCCCGATTGTCGGTGGCGCGAGAAGGCCGAGCGCGAGCGGATGCTCACACGCGTGGCGCGAGGACGCCGAGCGGGCGCTGCAGGCGGTCGAGCAGGCCGATGGGCTGCTCGGCGAGGAGGCTGTCGCTGACGCGCATCGGCTGTTGCGCGAGCTGATCGGCCAGGACTTCGACATCGATGATGACGGCGTCCCGCGGCTGCATCGCGGAACGCGCGCCGATCGGATCATCTCGACCGTCGACCCGGAGATGCGTCACGGCCGCAAGAGCCAGCATCAGCGCTTTGACGGCTATAAGCTCTCGGCGGCGGTCACGAACAGCCAGGTGCCGCTGATCACGGCCGTCGACGTCGCGCCGGCCTCGGTAGCAGGACGGACCGCGGGCCAAGCACCTCATCGACGCCCAACCGCCCGAACGGCGCCCGCCGCGCGTGCTCGGCGACACGGCCTATGGGATCGGGCCGGTTCGCGCCGAGCTGGCCGAGCGCGGGGTCGACGTGCTGGCGCCGCTCGCGCCCGGGATGACCAAGCCAGGGCGGTTTGGCAAGCGCGACTTCCAGATCGACCTCCAGGCCGGCACGGTGACCTGCCCGGCCGGCGAGTTGGCGCCGATCCACACCGAGCCCAAAGGCACTCGCCGCGCCCGCTGCGCGAAAGCCGCCTGCGATCGCTGCCAGCTGCGTGACCGATGCGTCCAACCCGCCGGCGGCTTCAAAGCCGTCCTGCTGGCGTCCGACGAAGAACTGCTGATCGCCGCTCGCCAGGCGCTCGAAGATCCAGCCACAGCCGAGCACCTGCGGCGCACCCGGCCCCGCGTCGAGCGGCTGCTCGGCCTGCTCGCCCACCGCTACAGAGCCCGCAAGAGCCGCTACATCGCCACCCGCAAGGCCCGGTCTGCAAGCCGCCTGGAGCCGCCGCCCTGGTCAACCTCAACCCGATCGGGCGCCAGCTCGCAAGCCAGTGGAGTTCCCCCGGTTTTCCGGACACCTGATCACTTGCGCCGTTGTGGCGCGAAAGGATGGTGTCTGTGCCCAAGACCCGACCCGCGTATCCGGAGGAGTTCCGTCGCGAGGCGATCGAGCTGCTGCGCGCCGGCCGCACGCCGCGCGAGCTGGCTGAGAGCCTGGGCGTCTCGCAGCAGACGCTGCGCAACTGGCGCCGCCAGGATCAGCTCGATCGCCACGAGCGCGACGACGGCCTGAGCAGCGATGAGCGCGAGGAGCTGCGCCGGCTGCGGCGCGAGAACGCCCGCCTGACGCAGGAGCGCGATCTGCTCAAGCGAGCCGCGGCCTTCTTCGCAGCAGGAGACCGAGACCCGGTGAGCGTGCTACCGGTTCATCTCGGCGGAGAAGGCCCGCACCCCGGTCTCCGTGGCCTGCCGTTGGCTCGGGCGTCAGCCGCTCGGGCTACTACGCATGGGCCGGGCGCTCGCCGTCGGACAGGGCGCTGACCGACGCCTGGCTGATCGAGCGCATCCGCCGGATCCACAAGGCGCACCGCGGCGTCTACGGGGCGCCGCGCGATCCACGCCGAGCTGCGGCTCGGCTCACGGCGTCCGGGTCTCGCGCAAGCGGGTGGAGCGGCTGATGCGCGCGGCCGGGATCTCGGGGCTGGTCGCGCCGCAAGCGCGGCCGCACGACGATCCGCGTGCCGGGCGTCCGCGTCGCCGACGACCTCGTCGAGCGCAGTTCCGGCCCGGGCGCGCCGAACGTGCTCTGGGTCGCCGACATCACCTACCTCCGGACCTGGGAGGGCTGGCTCTATCTCGCCGCCGTCCAGGACGCCTACTCGCCGGCGGATCGTCGGCTGGGCGATGGCCGACCACATGCGCGCCGAGCTCGTCGTCGACGCGCTGCAGATGGCCGTCTGGCCGCCGGCGCCCGGCGCCCGGGCTGATTCACCACAGCGACCAGGGCTGCAATACGTGTCGCTGGCCTTCGGCCAGGCCGCCCGCGACGCCGGCATCGCCCGTCTCGATGGGCTCCAAGGGCGACTGCTACGACAACGCCGTCGCCGAGAGCTTCTTCGCCACGCTCAAGAAGGAGCTCGTCCACCGCCGCTCGTGGCCGACCCGCCGCGAGCTGCACGTCCGAGGTCTTCGAGTACATCGAGGCCTTCTACAACCGCCGCCGCCGGCACTCGACGCTCGGCTATCCTCTCGCCCGCCGAGCTTCGAGAACAGAACTCTCATCGCAACGACGGTGCTAGCCTCGCCGCTTCGCGGCTCGCATCCCCCAGTCAGGAAAACAAGTAGAAGTCGCCCGAAAGCCCAACCGTGTCCGGCGAAGCGGGGGAACTCCACAGACGGCGTGACCGCAGCCCACACCACCAGTCCGCGCGCCGAACGCGGCGCGCGACGACCGCTCACCCGTCCAGCCGCAAACGGACTTCTTCAGGGCTCTCCTAGGCCGCGGCGAACAGCGGCCGCCCGTTCAGGGCGATCACCGCTCCAGCCTGGTCGAGTGACTGCTGCAGCGCCTGAAGCACCTCGACGACGGCCACCCCCTGCCAGCCATCTGTGAGCGGTCGCTCGCGACCTTGGACGCTGCGCGCGAACTGCCGCGCCTCGATCCGCAGCGGCTCCTCGGGCGACAGCTGCGGACTGAACGTGTCGCCCGACCGTAGCTGGACGTACTCGCCGAACGACGCCGGCTCGCCGGGACGACCGGCCACCGTGGCGCCCTTGTCGTAGACCGTGACTTTCTGCTCGAGCCGCATATCGTCGAAGACCGCCATCTTCTCGGAGCCAACGATCGTCGCCCGCCGCATCTTGTGCGGGTCCAGCCATGACAGCTGCATGTGGGCGATCACGCCGCCCGGGAACCGCAGCAGGCAGAAAACCACGTCCTCCACCCCAGGGCGGATGAAGCACTGACCCTGCGCGGACACCGACTCCGGCGCAGCGTCGAGCAGGTGCATGAGCACCGCGACATCGTGGACGCCGAGCGACCACAGCGCGTTCTCGTCGGCCCGGACCTTTCCGAGATTGACGCGGTTCGTGTAGATGTACCGCGTCTCGCCGAGGAGGCCGGACACGCACAGGTCCTTGAGCTTGCGCACACCTGGGTGGTGAACGAGCAGGTGTCCGACGAACAGCACGCGCTCGCGCTCCGCGGCGAGGTCGGCGAGCAAGCGAGCATCCTCAACGTTGAGCGCCAGCGGCTTCTCCACAAAGACGTGCTTACCCGCTTCGAGCGCACGCTCGGCGAGAGCGCGGTGCGTAGGCACCGAGGTCGCGATCGCGACGGCGTCGACGCTCTCGTCCGCGAGGACGTCGTCGAGGTTCGTGGTCGGCTTCGCCTCGGGCAGGGAGCGGCCAACACGCTCGAGCAGCGTCTCGTCAAGGTCGCAGAGCCAACTCAGCGTCGTGTCCCCGATGCTGTTGAAGGCGCGGGCGAGGTTCGGCCCCCAGTAGCCGAGGCCAACCGTGGCGACCGAGACCGGCCGTGTGCCCGGGAGGCTGTTCGTCATGACTGCATCATGCGTCGGCAGCGACGCCGGCAGCCTGTCCCTGCGGGGGGTTCAGCACCTGGTCGGTGGTCGAGGTGCGAGGCGTCCTCAGCGTTCGCCAGCGGCGCTTGATGTTGGCGACACGATCCTCGCCGGCGAGCCTGCGGGCAAGCGCGTCGGCGGCGATGACCACGGTGCGGCCGGCGTTCGCTGCCAGCGCACGGCGCGTGCGGCCGTAGATGAGGATGTCGGCCTCGTCCCAGCCGCGGTCGGCCATGCGCTCCTTGTAGTCGGCGTCCCCGAAGCCGAAGTCGAGCACATCCACTTCCGGGTCGTCGCACAGATCCCGGAGCACCGCGACCTGGAGCACCTTGCCGACGTGCATCCGGCCGTAGTCGGGGTCGTAGCCCTTCGCGCCGAGTACATAGGAGCCGCCTCGCACGGTACCCATCTCGTACGCGACGGCCTTGCCCTCGATCGCCAATACCCAGGCTCGGAACCACTCGTCGGCGAGCCCGAGTTCCATCAGAGGCCCGTCCTCAGCCATGCGAAAGCCGCCGCCGAGGCCGCGCTGATAGCTGCGCGAAGCGACGAGCTCGAGATCGGCAGCCGCTGCGCCCGCCTGCTCGCTGCGGTGGTACTTGCGCACCTCGGCGCGGGCGCCGATGTCCCGTGCGAACTTGCGGTCGTAGCGCTTGAGGTTGTCGCGCAGGCTCTTGGGCAGCTGGGTCATCAGCGCGTCCACGCTCTCCGGAAGCGCACGCGCCCGGTGCGTGGCCGGCGTGACGAAGCGCTGACGAGCGGGACCGGACCAGCTGCTCTCGATCTCTCCGTACAGCTCGGAATCAAGCCTCGCTTGGTGGAAGAGCACGGCGTCGGCCTCGCGCGCCGCGAGCAGCCGACGCAACTCCTTAACCAGCGCGGTCTGGGCCTCGGGGTCTCCTGCGATGCCACCGTAGACGACGGTCAGGCAGCGCAGCACGGGCTTGAAGACGGCGGCGTAGCCGAAACGGGCGGGGAACGGGCGCTCTTCGAGGCGGGCGATGAGCATGCCCGCCGGCTCGCCGTCGCGCTCGGCCAGCATGACGTGCGGGCGCTTCACCTCGTCGCGCGTGCGCGACACAGCGAGCACCACGTCGAGGTCGGCGTCGATACTGCGGAAAGCGAGCGCTGCCCAGGCAGGGCGCAGCGGGTCGATCTCCTCCGCGCTGCGCGCGTGGGTGATCTGCATCAGGACGCAGCCCCAGTGAACCCGGAGTGCACTACAAACGACTTCGTGAGACCGTGGAACTGCTCGTCGACGATCGTCGCGCCCGGGAAGATGCGGTGCAGCTCCCCGCGCTTGAGCAGGCGGATCTCGCGTACGGTGCGACGCGCCTCCTCGACGTCCGGGCACGGTCCGCGCCAGCCGCACGCGCGCCGCCGGATGATCGCCACGCGCGTACGCTCGGGCAGCCAGTGCCAGGCCGGCACGAGGAAATGCGGCTCCATCAGGAACCAGAAGTTCGGCGTCTGTACCCAGAACGCGCGCGCAACGCGCTGCACCTCACGTGCCATTGCGGCCTGCGCGTCGGCCGTGAACAGGTGCTCGATCACGGAGTTCGAGAATGCGATGTCGAACGACTTGTCGGCGTAGTCGGCGAGGTCGGTCGCGTCGCCCACGGTCGGGTGGATGTTGTCGAACCGCCGTTCCTCCTGGAACAGGTTCACGAGCGTGATCTGCACGTCGTCGCGCCCGGCCCAGCCGCGCTTTTCCCAGAACTCGGTCGTGCCGCCGATGTCGATGATGCGCACGGGCTTGTCGAGCGACGCCGCCAAGTCCTCGAAGAGGCGGAACCGGCGCTCGCGCATGCGGTTGGAGAACGAGGACGGGTCGTGGCCGTTGGCCAGGCCGCGCATTGCTGAGGAGACGCTGGGCATAGTGTGGTGAACGTAGTCGGGGTCAGGAGGGCGAAGGCCCGTCGAAAGTCGAGGTCGCGGGCACCAGAGGTCCAGGCAGCGCCGGCACGAAGCCGGTGAGCTGCTCGAGAGTCGAGCGGATGGCCGATGCGAGCGCGTCGGCGCCGGGCATGTCGGTCGGGGACGTTGTAAGCGCCTGGCTGGGACCAGCGATGGCCGCCGCCAGGTCGGCCTCGTTCTCGACGAGGTGGACGATCCCAGCGTCGCGCAGCCGCCGCGCGAGCTCGAGCTGGTGGTCGTCCACTGCCTCGCCGAGGTGCACGCGGCGCGGCAGCACGATCGGAGTCTTGCCACTGCGACGCGCCAGCATGACGGAACCGACGCCCGCGTGGCAGACCACCACTCTCGCTTCGCGCATGAGCTGGGCAAGCTCTTCGAACGGCACGAACTCGAGCCAGCTACCCGCGCCATGCGGCAACCGCGAGGATCCGTACTGGATGATCCGCGCCTCGTCCGTGACGAGGTCGCGGGCAGCCGCGACCAGACGGTCGAACGGTTGCTCATTGGTTCCGGTGGTGACGAGGATCATCGGCCCGCGAAGAGATTCCCGGCGAACTCGGCCCGCGGCTCTCGCAACGCCGCCTCCGGCCATTGCATGTACAGGCGCCGCGCGATCGGCCGGATCATCCTGCCGGACAACGACAGGCCGTCGATGCGCGTGAAGCTCTCAACGTAGACGGTCGGCACGCCGTGCAGCCTGCCGATCCACGCGAACGGCACGGCGACGCCGGCACCTGTCGTGAGGATCGTCGACGGGCGTTCACGTCGGATCACCTTCCAGGCCAGCCGGACGTTGCGCAGCAGGTTGGGGATGTTGCGATTGGTCGGCCCGTGCGCATGGATCACTCGCTCGTCGGCGAGCAGTGAGCGCGCGTCCGATTTGTCGAAAGTGACCCACGTACGCGGGAAGCCGTACCAGGCATCGCGAAGTTCGCAGAGCTGGAGGAGATGACCGCCCGAAGAGCAGACCAGGAGGAGTGGGCGTTGGTCGCAGCGGGGATCCATGTCGCCGATCATGGATCGTGCTTGTGCGGATGACCTCGCCCATTCGGCGAGGTCCTTCCTGGCCGTTCGGGGAGGCCTGCGCCGGCTTCCCGTGACGCCTCGCCCTTCGGCTAGTACGCGGGCTGATCAGCGTTGCCATGCTCGCGCCGTGCCACGCCACCCCGACGAGGCGATTCAACGTATGCCGACCATTCTCTTCATCGACTACCACTTCCCTGCCGCCGAGAGCGGTGGCCACCGCACGCTGCGGCTCCTGCAGTCGCTCGCGAGCTGCGACTACCGGCCGCTCGTGGCCGCCGGCCCGATCATGTCCAACGACGCTGAGCTCGGGGATACGATCGTGCGTCACATCGACGGCAATGGGAACTGGAGCCGCGCTGCCATCGACGCCGTCGACAGCGTGGCCTCAGGATCAGTGGCACTGCTCGCCGTGCTCACGCGCCCGGAGAACGCGTTCGTCGCGTCGGAGTTGTCGGCCCGTTGGAACGTCCCGTGGATCGGCGACGTCCCGGACATCAAGGAACTTGCCGCCGACGTCGAGAGCTTCGACGGCGAGGCGTCGGGCGCCGGAACGCTGCGATCGACCCTGGGCTCGGCGCACGCGTTCACCGTGCGGACCACCGAGGAGATGACGGCCCTGCTCGCCACGCTGCCGGAGCTCGGCCTCAAGCACCTCGCGTGCGTGCCCGAACGCCCCTCAGACCCCGGCCCCGCCGAGCTGGTGGACGTGCTCGAGCATGTGGTACCGCGGCGCCTGCGCAACGAGATGCCGGGTCGACACCTCCGTGTCGTGAGCTACGCCGGCTGACGAGGGCTGCGCGCATGGCTCCTCCCACCACCGGCGTCGTTTCATTCCCGCCTGTGATCCCGCAGAACCCGTTCCAGCGAATGTTCTATGACGCGCTCGCACCGTACGGCTACAGCGTGCACGACGGCGACCTCAAGCTGCGTTGGCTCATCCGCCATCGCCGTGACACGCGGCTGCTGCACTTCCATTGGCCGCAGAACTACTACCGCCACGCGCCGCAGCCCAAGGGTCCGCTGACCTGGGTCAAGCTCGCCTTGTTCGTCGTCCGCCTGGCCGCCGCCAAGCTGCTCGGCTACCGCATCGCCTGGACCGTGCACGAGGTGTACCCCCTCAAGACCGCCAGCCGCCGTGTGGACGAGATCGGCAGCCGGGTGCTCGCCTGCTTCAGCGACGTGATCATGGCCAACGACGAGCCGACGTGCGCGCTCGCCCGGGCCGAGCTGGGGCGCGCGGCCGACAAGATCCAGATCATTCCGCACAGCTCCTACGACGGCGCCTACGCACCGGGCCGCGACCGCGGCACGGTCCGTGCCGAGCTCGGAATCGCGGATGACGCGTTCGCCTTCCTGCTGTTCGGACACGTCACCGGTTACAAGCGCGTCGACTGGTTTGTCGAGGCGTTCCGCGCTGCGGAGCTGCCAAACGCGGTCTTCGTGGTCGCCGGCCTCGTCCAGGATGAGCCGTCCGCCGCCGCGGTGCGCGCGGCCGCCGCCGCCGACACGCGCATCAAACCGATCCTCGAGTTCATCGCCGACGACCGTGTCAGCGAGCTGTTCGGCGCGTCGGACGCCGCCGTCTGCCCACGTCAGGATGGCGGCACTTCCGGCGCCCTCGTCCTCGGCATGACGATGGGCCTCCCCGTCATCGCCGCCGATCACCCGACGTACACGGGGGTCACGGGCGGTGACGCTGCGGGCTGGCTGTTCACGCCCGAGAACCGTGTATCCGTCACGGCGGCCTACGAGGCGGCGGCCGCCGACCCGAAGAGCGCCGCCGAGCGCGGCGCCGCCGGACGCCGACTGGTCACTCCGGTGAGCTGGGACGCGATGGGCGCCCGGGCCGCCGAGCTGTTCTCCCAGGCGCTGGGCGGAGGCGGTCCTTCGCCCGCCGTCGCGTCCGAGCACGCATGAGCGAGCCGGCGCCCGCGGCCCCCGGCGGAATGCGAGGCCTCGTCCTGAAGGGCGCGGCCTGGGCCGGCGGTTCTCAGGTCGTGATGCAGATCGTCCGCATGGGTGTGGCGATCGCGCTTGCGCGGATCCTCGCGCCGGAGGACTACGGCCTGGCGGCGCTGGCGATCGTGTTCTCCGGCCTCGTCCTGGTGTTCTCCGATCTCGCGTTGGGGGCGGCCGTGGTCCAGCGCAAGAACCTGAGCGAGGACGACCGCTCCACTGCGTTCTGGATGGCGATCGGCGCGGGCATCGTGTTCACGGTTCTTGGCGTGCTCGGCTCTGGGGCGATCGCCCACTTCTACGGCGAGCCCGAGGTGGCGCCGCTCTGCATGGTCCTGTCGCTCACCTTCCTCGTGACGTCGCTCGCCACCACCCACGAGGCACTGCTCGTGCGCGCCATGGAGTTCGGCAAGCTCGAGCGTAGGCTCATGATCGCCACGCTCGTGGGCGCCGTGACCGGCATCGTGGTGGCGGTCAAGACCCAGGACGCGTGGGCGATCATCGCCCAGCAGGTGGCTGAAGCAGTCGCGTCCAGCGCGCTGTTGTGGTTGTTCTCGCCCTGGCGGCCGAGCTGGCGCTTTTCGCGCCAAAGTCTGCGCGAGCTGGCCTCCTTCAGCGGCTATCTCGTCGGCCACCGGCTCCTCTACTACTTCCACCGCAACGCCGACAACATCCTCATCGGCCGCTTCCTCGGCGCTGCATCGCTGGGCGCCTACACGCTCGCCTACAACATCATGCTGTTCCCGTTCGCGCGGATCGCCGGCCCGATCCAAAAGGTCGTGGCGCCAGCCTTCGCCCGCCTGCAGGACGCGCCAGAGCGGATCGCCGAGGGCTGGATCCGCGTCGTGCGCATCGTGGGAACGATCTCCGTCCCGGCGCTGCTGGGTCTGATCGTCGTCGCGCCCGACTTCGTCCGCGTCGTGCTCGGTGACAAGTGGCTCAGCGCGATCCCGATCATCCAGGTACTCGCGTGGGTCGGCCTCGTCCAGTCACTTCAGAGCATCAGCACCGACATCCTGCAGGCGCGCGGGCGGACGAGGACCGTGTTCCGCTTCTCGCTCCTGTTCACTGGCACCCATTTCGTCGGCTTCATCATCGGCGTCCAGTTCGGCGTGGTCGGCGTTGCAGCCGCCTACGCCATCACGACGACGCTCGTCGAACCGATCTACACGGTGCTCACCGCGCGCTCGATTGAGATGTCCCCGTGGCGTCTCGTCCGCGCGCTACGCGGCATCTTCGAAGCGGCAATCGCCATGGCCGGCTGCGTGCTGCTTGCTCGCCTGGCGATGATCGAGTCCGGCGTACCGACGCTGCCGAGGTTCGCCGTGTGCGTGCTGGTGGGGGGCGCCGTGTATCTCGCGCTCTACCCTTGGCGGGTACCCGAGGGCTGGGCCGACCTGCGGGGCATCTTCGACACCGCGCTCGCGCGCCGCCGCGCCGCAAGGACCTCGACCTTCGACCAGGTATCCGGCGCGTCCGCGCCGATTTCCTAAACCGTCGTACAAGTCGAAATGGCCATGCCCGATCTAGCCTTGCACTCATGAACCTCGAACGCCACCTGCGCGTCATCTGGCGCAACCGACTCATCGTGGGCGCCGGAATCCTGCTCGGCGTGGTGCTCGCCTTCCTGGCGGCCTACCAGGTCGGCGGGTCGGGCGTAGAGCGGCGTGGATCGGAGAAGTGGAGCGCCACGTCGCTGATCCTCGTCACGCAGGAGGGGTTCCCGTGGGGGCGCGCGACGCTCCCCGTGACGACGCTGCCGAACCAGCTCGCCCCGACTGGCCAGGAGACTTCGCGGGACGACCGCATCCAGTTCGCCGACCCGACGCGATTCGCAAACCTCGCCGTCCTCTACTCGGTCATCTCCTACAGCGACCGGGTCCGCGCCCGGCTCCCCGAGAAGCCGAAGGCGGACCAGATCCAGGCGCTCCCGCTCGACCCGACGAACAGCGGCAACTCCTTCCAGCCGATCGTCAGCCTCACGACGACGGCGGACTCGGCCGCCGGAGCCCTGTCGCTGAATCAGCACACGTATGAGGGACTGCGTGACCTGCTGATCAGCGAGCAGAAGGCGAACAACATCCCCACCGACGAGCGGGTGCTGCTGAACCTGCTCAACAAGCCGCAAGCCGCGACGTTAGTCCAGCCTCGGTCGTGGACGTCGTCCATCCTGGCCTTCCTCCTGTGCTCAATCGCGGCAGTCGCGCTCGCGCACATCCTCGAGGCCGTCGCGCTGAGCCGTACTCAGAACGCCCGCCAGGTCGCCGGCTGGGATGACAGCGAGCTTCGCACGGACTTCGTCAGCCCCATGGCCGCGCATGGGCGCAACGGGTCACGCGAAGTCTCCGCGGCAGCACATCACGACGACTCGGCATAAGCAGGCGGCATGGCGCCTCTCTCGGGCGATCACACCCTGCCGGCTCCGCAGCCGGTGTCGGCGAAGACCGTCGTTGCGTTGTGGGTCTTCGTCGCGCTCGCCGTGGTCGCGGTTCTCGCGACCGCGGCCACCCGCGAGCAGGCGACGGCCACGCTCGGCCTCGTCACGTTCGCGCTCGTCCTGACGGCGGCCCGTCGCGTTCTGCTGTCATGGCCGGTGCTTCTCGGCTCGGTCATCGTGGTGATCCTGTTCATCCCGATCCGGCGCTACACGTTGGGAGGTGGCCTGCCGTTCGCGCTCGAGCCGTACCGAGTGCTGATCGCCATCGTCATCTCCTGCTGGTTGGCGGCCGCACTCGTCGATCCGGCGACGCGGCTGCGCGCAACCAACCTCGAATGGCCGATCCTGGTGGTGGGCGTCGCGATCGTCGCGTCACTGGTGACGAACCTCGGGCGCGTGGCCGCCCTCTCGTCTCCGGTCGCCAAGCAGGTCACGTTCTTCGCGAGCTTCATCGCCGTGATGTACCTGGTGGCAAGCGTGGTGGACCGCCGCTCGGTGCTCGACGGGATGATCAAGCTGCTGGTGCTCGGAGGCACCCTCGTCGCCATCCTCGGACTCGTCGAGTGGTACACCGGCGCGAACGCCTTCAACAGTCTCGAGCGGGTGATCCCGATCCTCGACTTCAACCCGGGGGCGTTGCCGCCGACACCACTGCGGGGAGGCAAGCCGCGCGTGTATGCCTCGGCGCAGCACGCGATCGCGTTCGGCGCAGCGCTGGTGCTTCTGCTGCCGCTCGCCGTCTACCTGTTCCGACGCACGTCGCGGATCATCTGGATGGCGTGCGCCGGCATCCTCGTCATGGGGTCGCTGGCCACCGGTCCGCGCACTGCGGTGGTCATGCTCGCCGTCAGCCTCGTCGTCTTCCTGTGGCTCAAGCGCCAGGCGACGATCCGGCTACTGCCGTACCTGCTCCCGCTGATGATCGTCTGCCAGGTTGCCATGCCCGGCACGCTCGGGACGTTCCGCGCGACGCTGTTCCCGAACGACGGCCTCGTTGCGGAGGAGTACCAGGGGGAGGGGTCTGGGACAGGCCGGCTCGCCGACGTCGGCCCGAGCCTTCAGGAGTGGGGCCAGAAACCGCTGTTCGGCAAGGGCTTCGGCACGCGACTGACCACGGACGCCGACGGCCTGGTCAACGCGCGGATACTCGACGACCAGTGGCTGAGCAGCCTGCTCGAGCTCGGCATGCTCGGCGTTTTCGGCCTCGTGTGGCTGCTCGTGCGCGCAGTGCGGTTGCTCAAAGACCGCGCCAAAGCGGACGATTCGCCCGACGGCTGGCTGGCGACCGCGCTCGCGACGGCCATCACGGCCTACGGCGTCGGGATGCTCACGTACGACGCGTTCTCGTTCATCCAGGTGACGTTCCTGCTGTTCATCATCCTCGGCCTGTCCGCCGCCGCGCGGCGAATCCTGCCGCCGCTCAGCGAGACAGCCGGCGCAGCGTCAGCTCGAGTGTGAGCACGAGACCCAGCGGGTAAAGCGGCCCACCGGCCAACGCGCGCTCGGCCAGCGCGGCCGTGGCGCCGGGATCGAGCAACTCGGCGCTCCGCCCGCCGGACGGCGGCAGCAAGTCACGCACGAGCTCGCGGAACGCGGGCGCGGCGCGCAGCGCTTCCCACGGCACGGGATCGGGAGGCGCGAGCGCAAGCGCACGGCCGGGCCGCCCCCGAACTTGACGAGCGCCTTGCGACCCATCGCCACCGCCCACCGCGCTTGGGTATCCGGCCGGCGCCAGCTACGCGCCGCCACCGACATGCCCGAGTCGAGCGGGACGCGCGCGAGCGCGGGGGTCCACGCGGCGATCGCGGAGCGCACCACCCGTCCGTCCCGCTTGCGCCCCGGCGGAAGGGCGAGCGACGCTGCGACGACGTCGTTGTCGAAGAAGGGCAGTGCCTGGCGGCAGAAGTGCCCGGTCGTCGTCACGTTGCGGCCGCCGAACCGCTGCATGCGCGCGCGGATGTAGAAGTCTTCGAGCTCACGCTCGGCCGTGCCGGCCCGCGAGCTGCGCGAGCACCCCGTCGACGGCGCCTCGCAGCGGGCCGAGCGGATCGGGGAAGCGCTCGCGCGCGAGTGCGGCGACGACAGGGCCGGTCGCGGACGCCAGCTTGTGCGTCAGCTTGCCGGCGTCGATCGCGCCGGCGCCGTCGAGCGCTGCGTAGTAGTACGCCCGAGCGATCTCCCCGCCGGAGCCCGACACGGAGACGCGGCGGCGATCAGCGAGCACGTCAAACGCCACGAGCAGCGGCGCGTACTCGAGCGCATTCACCTCGCCGTCGGCGAGCTCGTGCATGTCCTGCACGAGCTCATGCAGGTCGCCGGCCCATCCTGCCGGGATCGGCACGCCGATGTGCTCGAACCCGGCTCGGCGCTGCAGGCGGCGCACGGTGCGCAGCTCCCCCGACCGCGGGTCACCGACGGTCCATGACAGCGTGGGCAGACCGGCGGCGATCCGCCCCGAGAGGACGAGGCGGGAGTCGAGGCCGCCGGTGAGCTCCGATGCAGTTCCCGGGCCGTCGTCGGACGCGCGCAGGGCTTCGAGGAACGCCGCACGGTAGGCGTCGTCGCCGACCTCGTCGGCCGGCTCCGGATACCACCGCTCGACCGTCGTGCAACCACCGGCGTCGAGTCTTAGCCGCTCGCCGGCTCCGATCTTGCGCACCTCGCGCGCGATCGTGCGCTCCGAGACGAAGTGGCCGGCGGTGAGCCACTCCGCGGCCGCGTCCTGGTCAACCGTGGCGCCGAGCTGGGCGAGGGCGAGCAACGATGACGCGATCCAGACGGTGCCGTCGGTTGCCGATCGCAGATACAAGTGCTGGAGGCCGCAGCGGTCGACGGCCACGTGGACCGTGCGCTCGCGCGCGTCGCGGTAGATGAGCGCGAACGGCGGTGACAACGAGCGCACGGCGTCGGTGATGGATCGCTCGCAGTCATCGAGCAGCACAGCGAGCGAGTCGACGCGGCGCCCGCCGCGGCGTGTCGGGTTACCGGTCGCGGTGCACCACGAGCCAGTGGCCGCGTCGGTCGCCGGAGGACCGCCGATCGCCGCGCCATGGGTCCACGTACGCAGTTGTACGTCGCGCTCGTCGACATCGTGGGCGGTCATCGCGCGCACGCGCCGCGGGAACGCGGCGGCGACACGCCCGAACCCTGCGCGTGCCTCGGCGCCCAGCTCCAACGGGTGCCAGGCGAGCAGAAGGGCGGCCGGCATCAGAGCAGAGTGCCCTGAGGCACGGCGCGCCAACCCCGGCGCTCGGCCAGATCGAGCAGCGCGGCCGTCGCACGGAGCACATAGTCCTCACGATCGCGCTGCCCGGGCCCGCGGTCGAAGTCGTGGAGCAGCACGACGCCGCCGCCGGAGTGGTCGACCCGCGCAAGCACGGCGCCGAGATCGGGTGGCTGGAGCAGCCCGTTCCCGGAGTCGACCGTCCACCAGCCGAGCGGCGCACCACGGCGGCGTAGCGCCAGGGCGCTGGCGGCCGAGCGCTTGCCGTACGGCGGCCGGAAGATTCCCGCCGGCGGGACCCACGGCGCGAGGGCGGCGATCGCCGCGCTCGATGTCGCGCAGGCGCCCGTCGAGCGGGCGGCGTTGACGTGCGCGTAGCCGTGGCAGCCGACTTCATGTCCCTCGCTCACCGCGCGGTCGAGCACCTCGGGCGCCGCGGCGGCACGGTCGCCTGAGTGCGTAGAACGTCGCGCGCGCGCCGCGCTCGCCGAGCAGATCGAGAAGACGCGGCGTAAGGCGCGGGCCGGGGCCGTCGTCGTACGTCAGCGCGAGGGCGCCGCGCTGCGAGCAGACGCAGGCGCAGCGCGCGTTCCTGGCGCCGGCGCGAGATCTGCGGGCCGAGCGCGGCGGCTGCGAGAGCGCCGCGCCGGATCACGCCGGTGCCCCGCGGCGAAGCAGCCGCCGCATGCGCTGCTCCTCGCGCAGGGCGTGGATCACCTCGGGCTCCGGACAGCGCGCCGCGCGCGTGCTGCCGCGGCCGCGTAGCCCCAGACATGCCGACCGCGGCGGGATCCCGGAGCATGCGATACAGCGAGCGGGCCACGAGGTACGTCGGCCGGTAGCCCATGTACCATGCGGCCGCGCCCTGCGCGGCTGGTGGCGCATGCGATCTGTTCGCGGCCGCCGTGCCGCGATGGTGATAGAAGGCGAGCTCAGGGATGGTGGCCGAGCGATAGCCGCGCATGCGGGCCTTGACCTCGTCGAGGCCGTCCCAGCCCATGCGGGACTCGAGCGTCATCACGTCGGGCAGGCAGGCGGCAGCGATAGCCCGCGAGGCGCCGCGTGGATGGGTCGCCAGCACCTTCTGTCGCGTCCATTCGCGGTGCTCGAGCTCGTAGCAGGCGCCACCGGCGATCCCAAGGTCGGTTTCGGCCTGGAACCGCGCGACGATGCGCGGAAGTAGCCGGGATCGAAGGAGGTATCGGCGTCGACCTTGACCACGATCTCGCGGGGCCCGGGAGGGCCTCACGCCGCGGCGGAACTAGTCCAGGGCGCGCCCCTGGCGCCGGCCCGCGGCGAGCGTGCCGACCGCTCCGGCCGGTGTCGACCACGCGGATCCACGGGTGCTCGGCGGCTATCGCGGCGCGAGCGCCCGGTGCCGTCGTCGGACCCGTCGTCGACGATGACCCAGGCGACCGGGGTCAGGTCCTGTGCGACGACCGACGGCGCGAGTCGCTCGAGATTCTCGCGCTCGTTCCGCGCCGGCGTCACCAGCGCGTACGTGAGTGCGTCATCACGCCTCCCCGGCCGCCACAGGCGTCGCGAACGCCCGCGGCACGAACTCGCGTCAGCCACAGCTCGAGCATGAGCAGCGCGAGCACGGCGCGCCCGTGGCGGCTCTCGCCGGCGCGCCAGGGTGACGATGGCGCGGACAACGTCGGGTCGACGACCTCGCCGAGTCGCGGCTGATCGTCCACCAGGAGCCGGTCGACCAGCGCGCCGCCCTCGGCGTCGAGCCACAAGCCGACCGACGCACTAAAGAACCCGAGCTTGGGTTTGTCGAGCACGAAGTCGGGAACGATGCTCGGGCGCGGCCTGGCGAAGCGCCCGTTTGCCCTCATGCGCTCGGACCTTCGTCGTCGGTGGCAGGGCCGCGTACGCCTCGACGACATGGTGGTCGAGGAATGGGACGCGCACCTCGAGTGACCAGGCCATCGAGGCGCGGTCGAAGTAGTGCAAACGGTCGTCGGCCAACCCCATCTGCGCCTCGAGATAGAGCGCGGCCTCCAGCGGCACGGCGTTGGCCGCGCCGTTCAAGTGCATGCGACCGCTGCGCTCGGCGGCGTCCGCATACTCGGCCAGCGCACCGGAGAACAGCTGGGAGCGCAGAGCGGGATGCAAGAGGCCGATCGAGCCGATCATCCGCGCGACCGGGTCGGCCGTCTCGAGGGAGGCCGTCAGCGCGGCGATGCGCGACGGGCCGACCCGTGACGCGGCCGCCGCGGCGCTGCGAATCGGCCCGGGGACGCGTTGCCAACCACCGGCCAGCGATGCGAGCCGATGGCGGCGATAGCCTCCGAGCAAC
>CAWIEW010000010.1:0-114131 GCA_963835285.1 uncultured Solirubrobacteraceae bacterium
CTCCGGTTGCTGGAAACCAACTAGTGCCTGCGGCTCACACGCCCTTCGTCTTCGCGCTCGTCGCGGCGGCGTTCGTCGCCGTCCCCGGCCCGAGCAACCTCTACGTGCTCACGCGTGGGTTGCAGAGCGGGTCGCGGGCCGCGGTGGCGGGCGCGGCGGCGTGCGCTACCGGGGCGTTCGTGTCCGACGGCCTGTACGCGTTCGGGTCCGGCCGCCTACGCGCGTTGCTGCTCCGGCGCCCGTGGCTCCGCCTGCGCCAGCACCGCGCGACCGGCGTGCGGTATCTCGGCCTCGGCGGGTGGGCCGCCGCGTCGGGCGCCGATGAGTTCTCGCGCCGGCGGCGGTCATCGGCTGTATGACGACGCACGTGCTCGAGACCCCCGACGTCGACCTCGTGTACGACGTCCACGGCCCGCTCCCCACGGCCGACGGCCGTCCCCCGCTGCTCATGGTCGGCCAGCCCATGGACGCCGGCGGCTTCGCCACGCTGGCGGCGCTGTTCCCCGACCGCACCGTGGTCACCTATGACCCCCGCGGCCTCGGTCGCAGCACCCGCAAGGACGGGCGGGTCGACCATTCGCCCATCGTCCAGGCGGAGGACGTGCACGCCGTGATCGAGGCGATCGGCCGCGGCCCGGTGGACATGTTCGCGAGCAGCGGGGGAGCGGTGACCGCGCTCGCGCTCGTGACGGCCCATCCCGACGACATCGCCACGCTGGTGGCGCACGAGCCGCCGATCATCCCCGTGCTCCCGGACGCGGCGGCGGCCGCGCGCGCCCGCGCCGGCTTCCGCGATGTGTACGAGGCGAAGGGGTCGGGCGCCGGCATGGCGGCCTTCATCGCGATGAGCTCGTGGCAGGGCGAGTTCACCGACGAGTACTTCGCCCAGCCCGTGCCGGCGGCCGCCGCCTTCGGGATGTCGGGCGAGGACGACGGTACGCGCGGCGATCCGCTCCTGTCCGACGTGTCGTGGGCGGTCAGCGACTATCTCCCCGACGCTGATGCCCTGGCCGCGGCGCCCACGCGCATCGTCGTCGCCGTGGGCGAGGAGTCCGGGAAGACGTTCACCGCGCGCACCGCGGTGGCGACCGCCGATCTGCTCGGTCAGCAGGCGACCGTGTTCCCGAGCCATCACGGCGGCTTCATGGGCGGCGAGTACGGCTACGCCGGCCAGCCCGAGGCGTTCGCGCGCAAGCTGCGCGAGGTCCTCGACCGATCGGGGTAGTCGGCACGACGTGCGTCCTGTCGGCTTCGCGTCTCCCGGTCAGTGGTTCCGGGGCAACCTGCACACGCATACCGATCGCTCCGACGGCGTCGCCTCGCCCGAGCAGGTGATCGCGGCCTACCGGTCGGCGGGCTACGACTTCCGACGAACCCGGTCTGGGCAGACCGCCGGTAGCCTGCCGGGGTGGGCGGCGGTCCCAATATCGCGCTCGTCCTGCACCCGCGCCGGGACCCCGGCGGGGTGCTCGACGCGATCGGCGACTGGGCGACGTCACACGGCAGCCGGCTGCTGATGCGCGCCGACGACGCCGGGCGCTGGCACGGCGACGTGACGGTCGTCCCCGACGCGGAGCTGGCCGCGCGGGCCGACGCGGTCGTCAGCCTCGGCGGCGACGGCACGATGCTCGGGCGCTGCGGCTCGTCGCGCGCCGGCCGGTGCCGGTCCTCGGCGTCAACCTCGGCAACCTCGGGTTCCTCGTCGAGATCGAGCCCGCAGAGCTGCACGACGCCCTCGACCGGCTGGAGCGGGAGGAGTTCACGATCGAGGCGCACAGTGCGCTGTGGCTCGGCGCGGACGACGAGGCGGTCGCGTTCAACGACCTCGCACTCGTGCGCGTGCCCGGCGACGGCGTCGTCGAGGCGACGCTCGCCGTCGGCGGGCAGCGCATGGGCCGCTACCGCTGCGACGGGCTGGTGATCTCGACGGCGATCGGCTCGACCGCCTACGCGTACTCGGCCGGTGGCCCGGTCGTCTCGCCGGCGCTCGATGCCGTGGTCGTCGCCGCGCTCGCCCCGATGACGGGCATCAGCCGGCCGATGGTCACCGCGGCCGGCGAGCCGATCCAGCTCACGCTGCAGGAGAGCGGCGGATGTCCCCGCGATCGAGGTCGACGGCACGATGCTGCGCCGCACCGAGCCGGGCGAGACGCTCGACGTGCGGCTCGCGATCGGCTGCGGGCAGGTGGTGCGGCTCGACAGCGATCGCCACCAACGCCGCAACCAGGTCAAGCTCAGCCTGCTCGACCTCCCGTTCCTTCCCGAGGAGCTGCGCGAGCTCGCCGCTCCCGGCACGCTGCCGGGCGCTCCGCGCTAGCGCAGCTCGCCGGGCAGCAGCGAGAACATCACGGAGTCGCGGCGGCGGCCGTCGGGATGCAGGAGGTGGGAGCGCAGCACGCCCTCGCGCTGATAGCCGACCTTCTCCGCGACGCGCTGGGACGAGTGGTTGTCGGGGTCGGTGATCAGCTCCATCCGGCCGAGGTCGAGCTCGTCGAAGCCGTAGCGGGAGATAGTGCGCAGCGCGTCCGGCACGATGCCGCGCCCGCGCACGGAGCGCGCGCACCAGTAGCCGACGTGAGCGGTGTCGTTGTGGCTGACCTGCATGCCGATCGAGCCGACGGCGCGCTCTTCGAAGACGATCGCGAAGTGGTGCGGGCCGAGGCCGATCTCGCCATTGACGAACGCCCGCGCGTCCTCGCGCGTGTAGGGCCGCGGGATCACCGGGATCCAGTGCAGGATGTCCGGATCCTCGATCTCGGCGAGGATCGCCGGGATGTCGTCCTCACTCCATGGCCGCAGGGTCACCGCCTCACCGCGTAGCGTCATGGGCTCCATGATGGCAACGGCGGACGGTCACGAGATCTACTGGGAGGTGCAGGGGAATCCGGCGGGCAGGCCGGCGGTGGTGCTGCACGGCGGGCCCGGGTCCGGCTGCGCGCCGTGGTGGGCCGAGCACTTCGATCTCGACCGCTACCGCATCGTCATGTTCGACCAGCGCGGGTGTGGCCGCAGCCGCCCCCACACGCTCGAGCACAACACCACCCAGCACGCTGATCGGCGACATCGAGCGGCTGCGCGAGCTCGCCGGCGTCGAGCGCTGGCTCGTGCTCGGCGGCTCGTGGGGCTCGACGCTGGGGCTCGCGTACGCGCAGGCGCACCCCGAACGCGTCAGCGAGCTCGTCCTGTTCGCCGTGACGACCGGCACGCGGCGCGAGATCGAATGGATCACGCACGACGTCGGCCGCCTGTACCCGGCCGAGTGGGCGCGCTTCCGCACCGGCGCCGGGGACCACGAAGGCCGCCTCGTGGACGCCTACTACGGCCTGCTCACCGACCCCGACCCAGCCGTTCACGAGCCGGCCGCGCGCGAATGGTGCGCGTGGGAGGACGCGCACGTCGGCGGCGGCCACGACCCGCGCTTCGACGACCCGGTCTTCCGCCTCGACTTCGCCCGCCTCGTCACCCACTACTGGAGCCACGGCTGCTTCCTCGAGGAAGGCCGGCTGGTACGCGATCTCCATCGTCTGCACGACATCCCGGGCGTGCTCATTCACGGCCTGCACGACCTCAGCTCGCCACCCGACATCGCGTGGGAGATCTCCCGCGCGTGGGGTGAGCTGGAGCTGATCCCGGAGGCCGGGCACGGAGGCTCGCCGATCAGCGCGCGCGTCGCTGCGGCGATCGATAGGTTCGCCCGCTGATGACTGACGTGATCGTGTTCCACCACGCCCAGGGCCTGACCGACGGCGTCAAGGCCTTCGCCGACGAGCTGCGCGCCGCCGGTCACACCGTGCACACCCCCGATCTCCACGAGGGCCGGACGTTCGTCACGCTCCCGGAAGCCATGGGCTACGTCCGGGAGGTCGGGTTCGAAACGATCATCGAGCGCGGCCGCGCCGCCACCGAAGCGCTTCCGCGCGAGGTGGTGTACATCGGCTTCTCGCTCGGCGTGCTGCCGGCGCAGCTGCTCACGCAGACGAAGCCGGGCGCGAAGGGCGGCGTGTTCGTCTACTCGTTCGTCCCACCGTCCGAGTTCGGGGACTGGCCGGAAGGCGTGCCGGCGCAGATCCACATGATGGAACGCGACCCCGAGGTGCTGCCGCCGAACGGCGATCTCGAGGCGGCTCGGGCGATGGAGGGCGCCGAGCTGTTCCTGTATCCCGGCGACCGGCACCTGTTCGCCGACCGCTCGCTCCCCGACTACGACGAGACCGCCGCGACACAGCTCACGCGGCGGGTGCTGGACTTCCTCGCGTAGGCGCCCGCGAGCTCGCGCGGACGATCAGCTCGGGCGGCACCGTCTCGCGCCGCGGCTCGCGCACGCCGCTCTCGATCTGCTCCAGCAGCAGCAGCAGGCTGCGCCGGCCCATCTCGTTGAAGTTCTGGCGCACGGTGGTCAGCGGGGGCGTGAAGTACTCCGCCTCGGGGATGTCGTCGAAGCCGACGACGCTGATCTCGCCGGGGATCCGCCGGCCGGCCTCGTGCAGCGCCCGCAGCAGGCCGAGCGCCATCTGGTCGTTGGCGACGAACACCGCGGTGACGTCCGGGGTGGCGGCGAGCTCGCGGCCGAGCTCGTGCCCGGCGCGCGCGCTCCAGTCGCCGTGGAGTACCGGCGGCGCCGGCGCGCCGGCCGCCTCGAGCGTGCTGCGCCAGCCGCTCATGCGGTCCTGCGCCTCGAGCCAGTCGACCGGGCCGGAGATGTGCCAGACCGTGCGGTGGCCGAGCTCGAGCAGGTGCTGCGTCGCCAGCCGCGCGCCCGCGACCTGGTCGACCGCGACGACCGGCACCGAGTTGTCGGGCCCCGCCTCGGCGGCCACGATCGGCACGTCCTCGGGCAGGTGCAGCAGCGCCGACCTGGCCGAGTCCTGCGGCGCGATCACGAGAATGCCGTCGACGCCCTGGTCGCGCAGGCGCTCGACCGCGCTGACGACCGACGAGCTGGCGAGCGAGCGGAGGCTGACGATGCTGACGAAGTAGTCCGCCTCGTGGGCGGCGCGCTCGATCCCGAACAGCGTCGACGCCGGGCCGTACAGCGTCGTGTCGAAGCTGACGACGCCGAGCGTGCGCGAGCGGCCCGTGACCAGCGCGCGGGCGACCGGGTTGGGCCGGTACTCGAGCTTGCGCATCGCGTCCTGCACCCGCTCCCGCGTGTCGGCGCGCACGTGCGGGCTGTCATTGATCACCCGCGAGACCGTCTGGAGCGACACCCCGGCGAGCTTGGCCACGTCGGCCATGACCACCGCTCGGGGGCGACGGCCCTTGTTCGCGAGTGAGCTCATCGGTCGGGCGACATCGTCGCAGCAACGTCGGAGAGGGCACCGAGCCCGGCGCGGCGCCGCTGATGGTAGCGCTCACAGGATCCGCGTCGTCGCCACCCATGATGCCTCTACCGCGCGCTCCGTGAGCGCTAACATCGCCTGCTTGCGCCAATCCGGTCTCCCCGTCGCCCCGAGCCGCGGCGTGCTGCGCCCGCTGGGGATCGGCGACGTGGCGCTGCGCGGTGGCTTCTGGGGCGAGCGCCAGCAGCTCAACGCGACCACGCTGCTGCCGCACTGCTACCGCTGGGAGCGCCGGCTCGGCTGGATCGACAACTTCAGTGACCCGCAGGCCGAGCGGGGGCGCGAGTTCGCCGACTCCGACGTCTACAAGCTGGTCGAGGGGATGGCGTGGGAGGTCGGCCGCAGCGGCGACGTGCGGCTCGAGCGCCTGATCGGCGAGATCGCTGAGGCCGCCGGCAGCGCGCAGGAGCCCGACGGCTACCTCAACACCCGCTTCGGCCACCGCGGGCGCGAGCACCGCTACACCGACCTCGAGTGGGGCCACGAGCTCTACTGCTACGGCCACCTCATCCAGGCCGCCGTCGCGCGCCTGCGCACGCGTGGGGAAGACCGGCTGACCGAGGTCGCGCGCCGCGCCGCCGACCACGTCTGCGACACGTTCGGCGCGACCGGCAACCAGGGCCTGTGCGGGCACCCGGAGATCGAGATGGCGCTCGTCGAGCTCTACCGCGCGACCGGCGAGGCGCGCTACCTCGAGCAGGCGCGGCTGTTCGTGGAGCGCCGCGGCCGCCCCGCGCTCGCCGCCATCCCCGGCGGCCGCGCCTACTTCCAGGACGACATGCCGATCCGCGCGGCGCCGGCGTTCCGCGGGCACGCGGTGCGCGCGCTGTACCTGGCGAGCGCGGCCGTCGACCTCGCCGTCGAGACCGGTGACCGCGAGCTGCTGACGGCGATCGAGCGCCAGTGGCAGCGCACGATCGAGCGGCGCACGTATCTGACTGGCGGGATGGGCTCGCGTCACAGCGACGAGTCGTTCGGCGAGGACTACGAGCTGCCGCCCGACCGCGCGTACTCGGAGACATGCGCCGGCGTCGCGTCGGTCCAGCTCGCGTGGCGGCTCCTGCTCGCCACCGGCGACGTCCGCTATGCCGACATCGTCGAGCGCACGCTGTTCAACGTGGTCGCGACCTCGCCGGCGCTCGACGGCAGCGGCTTCTTCTACGCCAACCCGCTGCACCAGCGCGTCCCGGGCGAGCCACCCGACCCGGACGCCGAGAACATGCGCGCCGCGTCGAGCCTGCGGGCGCCGTGGTTCCACGTCTCGTGCTGCCCGACCAACGTCGGCCGCACGTTCGCGAGCCTCGCGGCGTACGTCGCGACGACCGACGCCGACGGCGTCCAGATCCACCAGTACGCGCCCGGCACGATCCAGGCCGGGCCACTGACGCTCGACGTCGCGACGAACTACCCGTGGACGGGCGACGTGACGGTCCGCGTCACCGCGACCGACGGCGCGCGGCAGCGGCTCAGCCTGCGTGTGCCCGCGTGGGCGGGCGAGGCGGTGCTCGCCGACCGCGGGCACCGGCGCCCCGTCCGGGCCGGCTACGCGACCGTCGATGCCGAGTGGGCGGTCGGCGACGAGGTGCGGCTCGAGCTGACGGTGCGCCCGCGCTGGACGGAGCCCGATCCGCACGTGGACGCCGTCCGGGGCTGCGTCGCGGTCGAGCGCGGGCCGCTCGTCTACTGCCTGGAGTCGACCGACCAGGACACTGACCTGTCCGAGGTGCGCGCCGACCCGGGCGCCGCCATCGCGGAGGACGGGATCGCGCGCGCGCTCGGCGGCGCCCCGCTGCTGACGACTGACGGCCTGACGTTCATCCCGTACCACGCCTGGGGCAACCGTGGCCTGGCCACGATGCGCGTCTGGGTGCCGGTCGGCCGCTCGTAGTCCGTGGGCGCCGCCTTGGTCAGGTGTGAACGCAGGAACAGTTATGGGTAGGCAGACTCCCTGCCATGGCCTTAGCTGCCGCTACCGATCTCGAGCGGCTCGTCCGCCGCGAGCACGCCAGCCCGCACGACATCCTCGGCGCTCACCCCGCCGACGGCGGTGTCGTGGTCCGCGCTTTCCGCCCCTCCGCCGCGGCCGTTCGCGCAGTCCCGGCGACCGGTGACGCGGTCGATCTCGCGCAGATCCACCCCGGCGGCGTGTTCGAGGGCGTCGTCGACGGCGCCGAGCTGCCGCTGACCTACACGCTCGAGGTCGACTACGGCGAGTCCGGCACCGTCACGATCGAGGATCCGTACCGCTTCCTGCCGACCGTCGGCGAGCTGGACCTCCATCTCGTCGGCGAGGGCCGCCACGAGGAGCTGTGGACCCGTCTCGGCGCGCACGTGCGCGAGATCGACGGCGTCCGCGGCACCGCGTTCAGCGTCTGGGCGCCGGCGGCCCGCGCCGTCTCCATCGTCGGCGACTTCAACTTCTGGGACGGCCGCATCCACCCGATGCGGGCGATGGGCGCCTCCGGCGTCTGGGAGCTGTTCCTGCCCGGCGTCGAGTCGGGCACCCGCTACAAGTACGAGATCCTCGCCCCGGACGGCGAGATCCGCCTGAAGGCCGACCCGCTCGCGTTCGCCACCGAGGTGCCGCCGAAGACGGCCTCCGTCGTGCACGAGTCGACCTACGCGTGGGCGGACGAGAAGTGGCTCGAGGAGCGCCGCCAGTCGCGGCCGCTCGACGGCCCGATGTCGATCTACGAGGTCCACCTCGGGTCGTGGCGGCTGAACCCGATGGAGGGCAACCGCTCGCTGACCTTCCTCGAGCTGGCCGACGAGCTGTCCGCCTACGCGCTCGACATGGGCTTCACGCACATCGAGCTGCTGCCGGTGATGGCGCACCCGTTCACCGGCTCGTGGGGCTACCAGGTCAGCGGCTACTTCGCCCCGACGCCGCGCTTCGGCTCGCCGGACGACTTCCGCGCGTTCGTCGACCGCCTGCACAGCAAGGGCCTGGGCGTGATCCTCGACTGGGTGCCGGCCCACTTCCCGCGCGACGACTTCGCGCTCGCGCGGTTCGACGGCACGGCCCTGTACGAGCACGAGGACCCGCGCCGCGGCGCCCATCCTGACTGGGGCACGCTGGTCTTCAACTACGGCCGCAACGAGGTCCGCAACTTCCTCGTCGCCAACGCCCTGTACTGGCTGCGCGAGTACCACGCCGACGGCATCCGGGTCGACGCCGTCGCGTCGATGCTCTATCTCGACTATTCGCGCGAAGAGGGCCAGTGGGTGCCGAACGAGTACGGCGGCAACGAGGACCTCGACGCCGTGGGCTTCCTGAAGGAGTTCAACGAGGTCGTCCACGGCCGCGAGCCGGGCACGATCTCGGCCGCCGAGGAGTCGACCGCGTGGCCGGGCGTCTCCCGCCCGACCTACCTGGGCGGCCTCGGCTTCGGCTTCAAGTGGAACATGGGCTGGATGCACGACACGCTGTCGTACTTCCAGCAGGACCCCGTGTACCGGCGCTGGCACCACCACGAGCTGACGTTCAGCCTCGCGTACGCGTTCACCGAGAACTTCATCCTGCCGCTGTCGCACGACGAGGTCGTGCACGGCAAGGGCTCGCTGCTGAACAAGATGCCCGGCGACAAGTGGCAGAAGCTGGCGAACCTGCGCTCCCTGTACGCCTTCATGTGGGCGCATCCCGGCAAGAAGCTGCTGTTCATGGGCTGCGAGCTGGCGCAGGAGAGCGAGTGGAGCCACGAGCGCTCGCTCGACTGGCACCTGCTCGAGGACCCGCAGCACGCCGGCATCCAGTCGCTGGTGCGCGACCTCAACCACGCCTACAAGGGCGAGCCCGCGCTGTGGGAGACCGACTTCGACGGGACGGCGTTCTGGTGGATCGAGGCCAACGACGCCGACAACAACGTGTTCGCGTTCGCCCGCCGCACGAAGGACTCCGAGGGCGTCGTCGTGTTCGTCGCGAACCTGTCGCCGGTCCCGCGGGTCGGCTACCGGCTCGGGCTGCCGCGCTCGGGTCGCTGGCGCGAGCTCGTCAACACCGATTCAGGCTTCTACGGCGGGTCCGACGTCGGCAACCTCGGCGGCGTCGAGGCCGGCCCGATCGCGTGGCAGAGCCAGCCGTTCTCGGCCGAGATCAGCCTGCCGCCGCTCGGTGCCCTCTGGCTCGTGCCGGACGCCGGCTGACGAACACCTTCCGCGTCGTCGCCTTCACGTAGGCGCCGCGCGCGGGGAGGACGATCACGCGGTACGCGCGGGTCACCTTGCGCGCGCGGAAGACCTTGAACGAGAACGTCTTCGCGCCCGTGATCGCCCGATGCCTGACCTGCGTCCACTTGCCGGTCGCCAGCCGGCGCTGCAGCGACAGCTCGCCGATGGTCGCCGGGCGCAGCGTGCCGGAGATGCGGGCGCGCTTGCGGCCGAGGTTGCGGACGCCGATCGTGGTGCGCGGGGTGACGCGCACCGGAGCGACGGTGCTCGTGAGCGGCGTCTGCGTCTGCGTGACGACGCGGAAGCGCGTGAGGCCCCACACGTGGTCGACGTCGAACAGGAAGCCGCCGTCCTCGCCGGCGTGCGTGGTCCGCACGTCCTGGAAGCCGGTGCCGAACGGGAACCGCTCCTGCTGCAGCGCGAGCGTCATCTGATTGATGCCCGCGCCGCTCACGCGGCCGCCGAGCGTGACGCCGTTCCCGTACTGGACCTTCGCCCGCGCGCTGTAGAACGTCACCGCCGTGGCGAGCCGGCCGGTCCGGAACGTGTGATCGCGCCCCGGGGTGTTGCCCGCGGCGTTGCGGGCGAACAGCCGCCAGTGGTAGAGCGTGTACGGCCGCAGGGCGCTCACGTCGGCCGCGACGCTCACTGCGGCGCCGGCCGGCACCGTCGTCGACGCGGTGCGGTTGCCGTAGCTCGCGCTGCGCCCGTACTGGAAGTAGTACGTCGTGTCCGCGCCCTTCGGGTTGATCTTGCCGGAGAGGTGCGCGCTGGCGGTCGTCACCGCCGTGGCGTGCTGGTCGCTGACGAGCGGCGGCGTCGGGTTCGGCGCGGTCTTGAAAGTCAGGTCCTGGCCGCCGTCGATGGCGAAGTGGTACGTCGTGTTGGCCGAGAGACCCTCGACATCCGCGTGCGCCACCCCTCCCGTGACCACCACCGGATCGGTGGTCAGTATCTTGGCGGTCGTTGTCCCGTAGTGGAAGACGGTCGTGGGGTTGGTGTCATCGCGACCGTTCAGCGTGGCCGTCGTTGCCGTGACGTTGGTCGCCGGATCGGTCACCGGGGCGGCCAGCGCGACGAGCGTGGCGAGGTGCGCAAGCATCGCCTCGATTGAACACTCAAGGCCGGTCGGTGATGCGGTGCGGGCGGTGCCGAAACGCCGCCGACGTTTCACCGCGCGGCCCGATCGGGCATGCTCGCGCCTCGATGCCCGACGAACCCCTGCCCTTCGAGCGCCGTCTCGGTGCGTTCCCGCTCGGCGACGGCCACGCCGGCTTCCGCGTGTGGGCGCCGCTGCCCGAGCGGGTCGTGCTGCGCGCCGGCGGCGTCGAGCACGGGCTCGAGCCGGTCGGGTACGGCGTCTACGAGGCCGTGGTCGAAGCGGCGCCCGGGACCGACTACGAGTACCTGCTCGACGGCCACCCGCTGCCCGATCCGTACTCGCGCTGGCAGCCGGAGGGGATCCGCGGCCCGTCGCGGCTGCTCGACACGACCGCATTCGAGTGGAGCGACGCCGACTGGTCGCCGCCCGCGGTCGGCGAGCTCGTGCTGTACGAGCTGCACGTCGGCACGTTCACGTCCGAGGGGACGTTCGAGGCGGCGATCCCGCAGCTGCGCGGGCTGCGCGAGCTCGGCGTCACGGCGATCGAGCTGATGCCGGTGAACGAGTTCCCCGGTCGCCACGGCTGGGGCTATGACGGCGTCTACTGGTCGGCTGCCCAGTCGTCGTACGGCGGCCCGCTCGGGTTGCAGAAGCTCGTCGACGCCGCTCACCGCGAAGGCCTCGCCGTGTTGCTCGACGTCGTCTACAACCACGTCGGTGCCTCCGGCACGCAGGCGCTCCGCGCGTTCGGCCCGTACTTCACGTCGCATTACGAGACCCCGTGGGGCGAGGCGATCAACTACGACGCCGAGCATTCGGACGCGGTCCGTGAGTGGGCGATCCAGAGCGCCGAGCACTGGGTGCGCGACTTCCACTTCGACGGCCTGCGGCTCGACGCCGTGCACGCGATCATGGACGGCAACCCGGAGCACCTGGTCGCCGCGATCGCCCGCCGCACCGAGCCGGCGTTCGTGATCGCGGAGTCCGGCCTGAACGACCCGAAGGTGATGCGCGACGTGATGCGCGGCGGGTGGGGTTGCGACGCCGCCTGGGCCGATGACTTCCACCACGCGCTCCGCGTGCTGCTGACCGGCGACCGCGAGGGCTACTACCGGGAGTTCGGCGCCCTCGCCGACCTCGCGAAGGCGTTCCGCCGCCCGCACGTGCACGACGGCCAGTACTCGACGTTCCGCCACCGCCGCTTCGGCGCCAAGGCCGACGACGTGCCGCCCGAGCGCTTCGTGGTGTTCTCCTCCAACCACGACCAGGTCGGCAACCGCGCGTTCGGTGACCGCCTGCCGGTCGAGGTGCGCCCGCTCGCCGCGCTGTGCACGCTGCTCTCTCCGTTCACGCCGATGCTCTTCCAGGGCGAGGAGTACGGCGAGGACGCGCCGTTCATGTTCTTCTCCGACCACATCGACGAGGAGATCGCGACGGCGACGCGGGAGGGCCGCCGGCGCGAGTTCGCCGCGTTCGCCGAGTTCCGCGGCCGCGAGGTGCCGGACCCGCAGGACCCGGCCACGTTCGAGGCGTCCAAGCTCACGCGCGAGGGCTCGCCGGAGGGGATCCGCGAGCTGTACGAGACGGTGCTGCGCGTGCGTCGCGACCTGCCGCCGGGGGATGCCGACGCGGTCGAGTTCGACGAGCACGCCGGCTGGCTGCGCGTGCAGCGCGGCGCGTACGCGCTGGTGGCGAACTTCTCGCGCCGCGACCTGCACGTACCGGTCGACGCGACGGTCGAGCCGGTCGTCGCCACCGCGCACTTCACCCTCGAACCCGGCTTCGTGGCGCTCAGCCCATTGTCGGGCGCGCTGCTCCGGCTAGGGTGAGCGCCGTGAGAGACGTCTGGCCGGGGAGGCCGTTCCCTCTGGGCGCGAGCTGGGACGGGAACGGGACCAATTTCTCGCTGTTCTCGGAGCACGCCGAGCGGGTCGAGCTGTGCCTGTTCGACGACGCGGACAACGAGGAGCGCGTCGAGGTGACCGAGCGCACCGCGTTCAACTGGCACGTCTACCTCCCGGGCGTCGGACCCGGCCAGCGCTACGGCTACCGCGTCGACGGGCCGTACGACCCGCGCTCCGGCCACCGCTTCAACCCCGCCAAGCTGCTGATCGACCCGTACGCGAAGTCGATCGAGGGCAAGGTGCGCTGGAACCGCGCCAACGTGCTCCCGTACGTGCCCGACGCCGACGCCGGCGACGACGCCGACTTCGTGCGCGACGACGAGGACTCGGCGGTGGCGATCCCCAAGAGCGTCGTGATCGACGACCGCTTCGACTGGCAGGGCGACCGGCGGCCGAACACGCCGTTCGACCGGACGGTGATCTACGAGACGCACGTGAAGGGCTTCACGATGCGGCACCCGGGCGTGCGCGAGGACCTGCGCGGCACCTACGCCGGGTTGGCCTCGGAGGCCGCGATCGAGTACCTGACCGGGCTCGGCGTCACCGCGGTCGAGCTCCTCCCGATCCATCACATCGCCGACGAGTCGTTCCTCAACGAACGCGGGCTGACCAACTACTGGGGTTACTCGACGATCGGCTACCTCGCCCCGCACTCGCTGTACGCGGCGACCGGCATCCGCGGCCAGGAGGTGCGCGAGTTCAAGGGCATGGTCAAGGCCCTGCACACCGCGGGCATCGAGGTGATCCTCGACGTGGTCTACAACCACACCGCTGAGGGCAACCACCTCGGGCCGATGCTGTCCTTCAAGGGCGTCGACAACCGGTCCTACTACCGGCTGGTCCCCGACGATCCGCACTTCTACATGGACTTCACGGGCACCGGGAACTCGCTCAACCCCGTCCACCCGAGCGTGCTGCGGCTGATCATGGACTCGCTCCGCTACTGGGTCGCCGAGTGCCATGTCGACGGCTTCCGCTTCGATCTCGCGAGCGCCCTCGCGCGCGAGTTCTATGACGTCGACCGCCTCGCGAGCTTCTTCGACGTCATCCATCAGGACCCGATCCTGTCCCAGGTCAAGCTGATCGCCGAGCCCTGGGACGTCGGTCCGGGCGGCTACCAGGTCGGCAACTTCCCGGTCCTGTGGTCGGAGTGGAACGGGATCTACCGCGACGTGATGCGCGACTTCTGGCGCGGCGCCACCGGCGTGAACGCGTTCGCGTCGCGCTTCACCGGCTCCAGCGACCTGTACGAGTCGGACGGCCGCCAGCCCTTCGCGTCGGTCAACTTCATCACCGCGCACGACGGCTTCACGCTCAACGACCTCGTCTCCTTCAACGAGAAGCACAACGAGGCGAACCTCGAGGACAACCGCGACGGGACCGACGACAACCGCTCGTGGAACATGGGCGCCGAGGGGCCGACCGACGACCCGGAGATCGTCGCGCTGCGCGAGCGCCAGAAGCGCAACTTCCTCGCCACGCTGTTCCTCTCCCAGGGGACGCCGATGATCCTCGGCGGCGACGAGATGGGCCGCACTCAGGGCGGCAACAACAACGCCTGGTGCCAGGACAACGAGATCTCCTGGTTCGACTGGGACGTCCCCGAGGCGGGGCAGGAGCTGCACGAGTTCACGCGGCGCCTGATCGCGCTGCGCCGCGAGCATCCGGTGTTCCGGCGCCGCCAGTTCCTGCACGGGACCGAGGAGGAGGGCTCCGGGCTCCCCGACGCCTGGTGGTTCCGGACCGACGGGCGGCGGATGACCAAGCGCGACTGGGAGAGCTCGCACGTGGTCGGGATGTTCCTCAACGGCGAGGAGATCGCCGCACCCGACGAGCACGGCGAGCGCGTGGTCGACGACTCGTTCCTGCTGCTGTTCAACGGCAGCCACGACGACGTCGAGTTCAAGCTGCCCCCCGGACGCTTCGGGCGCCGCTGGGTGTGCGAGCTGCGCACCGACGACGCGGATAGCAACGGCGGGAGCGTGCACGTCAGCGCCGGTGAGCTGATCACCAGCCCCGCGCTGTCGCTGATCGTGCTCCGACGCGAGAACTAGTGGTCCCCTCCGGACACCCACACACGCCATGCGGCCGCTGATCGCCGCGTGGCGTTGTCCTCGGGCGGGGCAAGGGCTGCCCTGGCACCCGCCCTGCGTCCTCGCCACGCGACGCCAGCGACCACCTGATCGCCGCGTGGGCGCCCGGAGCGAACTGGCCCCCTCCGGACACCCACACACCGCCAGGCGGCCGCTGATCGCCGCGTGGCGTTGTCCTCGGGCGGGGCAAGGGCTCCGCCCTGGCACCCGCCCTGCGTCCTCGCCACGCGACGCCAGCGACCACCTGATCGCCGCGTGGGCGCCGGAGCGAACCACTAGTGGCCCCGTTGCGCGCCACATACCGGCTGCAGCTCGGCGGCGGCGTCGGCTTCGCGCAGGCGCGCGAGCTGCTGCCCTACCTGCGCGACCTCGGCGTCAGCCACCTGTACCTGCCACCGTCGTTCCAGGCGCGGGCGGGGTCGACGCACGGCTACGACGTCGTCGATCCGACGCGTTTCTCGGAGGAGCTCGGCGGCGAGCGCGAGTTCGAGGCGCTGGCCGCCGCGGCCCGGCAGCTGGGATTGGGGCTGATCCTCGACATCGTCCCGAACCACATGGCGACCGACGAGGCCAATCGCTACTGGGCCGACCCGGAGCTGCGCGCGCGGTACTTCGACCTCGACGAGGAGACCGGGCGCCATCGGCGCTTCTTCGACATCGACCATCTCGCCGCGGTCCGGCAGGAGGACCCGGAGGTGTTCGAGGAGACGCACAAGCTCGCGCTGCGACTGGCGCGCGAGGGCGTGGTCGACGGGCTGCGGGTCGACCATCCGGACGGGCTCGCCGACCCGGCCGGCTACCTCGCGCGGTTGCGCGACGGCGGCGCGGAGCACGTGTGGGTGGAGAAGATCCTTACCAATTCCCACCCACCCGAGCCGCTGCGCGACTGGCCCGTGCAGGGCACGGTCGGCTACGAGTTCCTCAACGACGTCGCGGCGCTGTTCGTCGACCCGGCCGGCGAGCCTTCGCTCACCGACCTGTGGGTCGAGCTGTCGGGTGACGACCGGCCGTTCGGCGAGGTCGCCTTCGAGGCCAAGCTCGAGCAGGTGCAAGGGCCGTTCTCGTTCGAGGCCGACCGCCTGCGACGCGAGGCGCCGGACGAGGTCGGCGGCCTCGAGCGCGCGCTCGCCTCGCTGCCCGTCTACCGGACCTACGTCGAGCCGTGGTCGGGGCGCGTCGAGGACGCCGACCGCGAGGCGCTCGCCGCCGCCGGGCTCCCGGAGCCGCTGCAGCGCGTGCTGACGCTGCAGGAGGGCGGCTGGGACGCGTTCGTGCAGCGCTTCCAGCAGACGACGCCGGCGATCATGGCCAAGGGCGTCGAGGACACCGCGTTCTACCGCTACGGGCGCCTGCTCGCGCTCAATGACGTCGGCGGGGACCCGAGCCGCTTCTCGCTGCCGGTCGACGCGTTCCACGCCGCGAACCTCGCGCGGCCGCCGGCCAACCTCCTGATCACGCAGACCCACGACACCAAGCGCTCGGGTGACGTGCGCGCGCGGCTCGGCGCGCTGGCCGGCATGGCCGAGGAGTGGGCCGGCCACGTCCGCCGCTGGTTCGAGGCGTGTTCCCCGCTGCGCGGGCCGGACGCCGCCGAGCGCTACTTCATCTTCCAGACGCTGATCGGCGCCTGGCCGATCGAGCTCGGCCGGCTCGAGGCGTACATGGAGAAGGCGCTGCGCGAGGCCAAGCGCAACACGAACTGGATCGAGCCCGACACGGCCTACGAGGATCGCGTCAAGGCGTTCTGCCGCACGCTGTACGAGCACCGCCCGTTCCTCACCGACTTCGAGCCGTTCGCCGCGGTGGTCGCCCGCGCCGGCGAGCGGGCCGCGCTCGGCCAGCTGCTGCTCAAGCTGACCGTCCCGGGAGTCCCCGACATCTACCAGGGCGACGAGCTGCAGGCGCTGTCGCTCGTCGATCCCGACAACCGCCGGCCGGTCGACTGGATGCGCCGCCGCGCGCTGCTCGCCGAGGTCGCGGGCGGGGCGGCCCCGACCGCCGAGACGCGCAAGCTGTGGCTGATCACCCGCGCGCTCGCGCTGCGGGCCGCGAGCCCGGAGGCGTTCGCCGGCTCGTACGAGCCGCTGGACGTCGGCCCGGACGCCTGCGCGTTCGTGCGCGGCGGCACCGTGCTCGCCGCCGCCGCGCTCCGGGCGCAAGTGCCGGAGGTCTCCGTCGACCTCCCGGTCGGCACCTGGCGCGACGTGCTCCACGACCGCGGTTTCGGCGGCCGCGTGCCGCTCGCCGAGTTACTCGGGGATGAGGGCGTCGCGTTGCTCGAGCGAACTGCGGCCGGGTAGGGCGGCGAGAGCGCCGGCGGCGCGGTCGGCCGCGAGCGTCTACGCGCCTTGGTGGCGGGAAATGGTCGCTATGCGACCCAAAGACGACACCAACCCCGCGGGACCGCCGATCCTGCCTCCCTAAATGCCGCCGTTCGATGGCGCCACCGCGCGGCTTGACCGGTAGCCTCCGGCGGCCGTGCGCGTGCTGATCCTCTCCTGGGAGTACCCGCCGATCGTGGAGGGCGGGCTGGCGCGGCACGTGCGCAAGCTGGCGGAGGCGTTGGTGGCGCAGGGCGTCGACGTTCACGTCGTCACGCGCGGCGGCGGGCGACTGTCGGAGACCGAGGACCGCCATGGCGTCGTCGTGCACCGCGTGCGGGAGCCCGACTTCCCCAAGGACGACCTCGACGCCTTCATCGCGTGGGTCGATCACATGAACGCGGACATGCTGCAGACCGCGCTGGAGCTCGACGGCCCGTTCGACCTCGTCCACTCGCACGACTGGCTCGTGGCGGACGCGGCGCGCAAGCTCTCGCGGCGCTTCGGCGTCCCGTGGCTGGTGACCGTGCACGCGACCGAGTACGGCCGCCATCAGGGCTGGGTGGACAAGCACCCGCAATCGCACATCCACGCGGTCGAGCAGCGCATGGTGCGCGGCGCCGACCGCGTGATCACGTGCTCGCACTACATGCGTGAGCACGTCGCCGACGTGTTCGGCGTCCCGCACGAGCGGGTGAGCGCGATCCCCAACGGCATCGACCCGACCGACCTGCAGCCGATCGAGGACCTCCCGCGCCTGCGCGCGCAGTTCGCCGAGCCCGACGAGAAGCTCGTGCTGCTGGTCGGCCGGCTCGTGTACGAGAAGGGCTTCCACCTCGCGCTCGACGCGATGCCGCGGCTGATCGAGCGGCTCGGCGGCGTGCGCTTCCTCGTCGCCGGGTCGGGGACCGCGGAGGCCGAGCTCAAGGAGCAGGCCGAGCGCCTGAAGTTGATGGAGCACGGATCGTTCGTCGGCTGGACCGGCGACGACGTGCTGCACTCGCTGTACCGGATCGCCGACCTGTGCCTGGTGCCGTCGCTGTACGAGCCGTTCGGCCTCGTCGCGCTGGAGGCGATGGCTTCGGGCTGCCCGTGCATCGTGGCCGACACCGGCGGGCTGCGCGAGGTCGTGCCGGGCGGCCGCCGCGTCGGGCTGCGCTTCCGTGCCCGCGACGCGCGCTCGCTCGCGCGGATGGCCGAGCAGCTGCTGAGCGACGACGCGCTGCGCGACCGGCTGGTGGCGGAGGCGGGGGAGTGGGTGCTGCGCTTCGACTGGACCGACGTCGCGCGCCAGACCGCCGAGGTCTACGCCGACCTGCGCGGCGCGCGCGTCTCGTAGGGCGCGACGACGTCACCGGGCGCGACCGAGGCGCCCGCCAGCACCGCGGCGTGCATCCCGATCCGCGCCCCGTCACCCACGCGGGTGACCGCCGGGGCGTCGGCGAACGCCGGATCGGCATCGGCGATCACCGCCCAGCTGCCGACGTCGCAGCCCGAGCCGACCTCGATCCCGGCGACGGCCACGAGCACCGCGCGCTCGCCGATCCGCGCGCCCGGTCCGATCCGCACGGTCCCGCCGTCAGCTTCGATCCGGCAGCGCTCGCCGAGCCGGCAGCCGTCCTCTAACACCACTCGGGCGCCGCGCGCCACGGACACGCGCACGCCGCGCTCGACGTGCACGTGGCCGTGCACGTCGATCCGGCGGTGGAGCTTGAGCAGCGCGGACCTCAGGCGGCGTAGGTTCGCACCTCGGGCCAGCGCACCGGCACGCGCTCGTGCGCGCCGGGCGCGACCGTCAGCGCGAACCCGTGCCGCGCGGCGATCACCTTCGCGTGCTCGATCCCGAGCGAGCCGTGGCGCTCGAGCACCAGCCCGCCGCGGTCAAAGGCGATGATCGTCGTCGAGCACGGCGCGTGGTAGCGGTAGCGGGCCCGCGCCGCGTGCTCGTCCGGGTGGCCGATCAGCACGGCCTCGGGGTGATGGCCGAACTCGTCGCGGATCGCGCGCATCTCGCAGTGCGCGGCCTCGACCTGCTGCGTCACGGTGCTCGACGTGTTCGCCGAGGTGATGAACAGCAGGTCCTCGCGCGAGCGGTTGAGGACCTCGCCGACGAGCTGGTTCGACGGGCACGCGTGGCCCGGCGAGATCAGCTGCGCGGTGCCGTCGACGGTGAGATGGTCGGGCACGATCCGCGAGGCGGGGCCGCGGAAGCCGATCGGGCCGAGCGCGAGGAAGTCGTCGATCACGGCCTCGATCGCCGCGCGGTCGTCCACCCGCTCCCAGTCGAACACGCGATGCGCACGCCAGGGATCGGTGGTCACGCTCCCGGCCTGGCCGGCCGGCCGGCCCTTGAGGGCGTTGATGCGCTGCATCGATGCGAGGTCGGGCATCGCGGCGAGCGCGCAGAAGTTGCCGAAGCCGTAGAAGAGCGCCGCACCGTTCGTCGTCGCGATCGCGGCCAGGCGCCGGTCCGCGTTGGAGGCGAGGTTGAGGATCACGTTCACCCGGCCAGCATCGCCGGGAGCGCTTGGCGCGGGCTTGCCGTGCGCTTGCGCTAGGCGAAGCGGAGCCGGAGCAAGGCGAAGCGGCGGCGGCGCGGGGCGCGGCGCTCGCGGGCCCAGACGACGAGCTCGACGCCCTCGCCCCAGCCGTACGCCGTCATCGCGATCCTCGGCGGGTTCTGAGGATCGCCTGAGACGATCTGTCCCATGACCTTCATCGAGACAGTCCCCGAGCCGCGGCTCGAAGACCCCGCGCGCGAGGTCTACGGCTACGTGCCGAACTTCGTCCAGCTGTTCTCGCAGCGCCCGGAGGTGTGGGCGGCCTGGCGCGGGCTGCTCGCCGCGATCCGCGCCGACATGGACGACCGCCGCTACGAGCTCGCGACCGTGGCGGCCGCCAAGCAGGTGCGGTCGTCGTACTGCGTGCTCGCCCACGGGTCCGTGCTCATGGACCAGTTCATGGGCGCTGAGGAGTTCCAGGCGATCGTCACCGACCACCGAGCCGCGGGGCTCGACGAGGCTGACGTCGCCGTGATGGACCTCGCGGAGAAGATCGCCGCCGACGCCGGCTCGGTCACGCAGGCCGACATCGACCGGCTGCGCGGGCTCGGCCTGTCCGACCCCGAGATCTTCGACGTCGTGGCGACCGCCGCGGCGCGCTGCTTCTTCACCAAGGTCGTGGACGGGCTCGGCGCGCACCCGGACAGCGCGTACGCCGAGCTCGACCCCGGTCTGCGTGAGGTGATGGTGGTCGGCCGCCCGATCGAAGGCAGCTAGGCCGCCAGCGCCGCCGTCTCCCGCTTCGCGAGCGTCCACAGCGCGTCGTTGCCGAACGCGCGGCGCTCGGCGCCGCCCTCGCCCGCGAGCGTGATCAGCGCGTCCTCGGCCGCGTCGCGGTCCGGCGGCTGCAGGTGCTTCGCCATCACCGCTGCGACCTCGTAGGTCGTCAGGCCGTCCGGGAACGCGGCGAGCACCTCCGCGACGTCCTCGCCCGGCTCGCGCCGGGTGAGGCTGCGGTCGAGGTTGGCGATCGCGACGTCGTAGGCCTCGACCGGCTGGAAGCCGCCGACCTCGAGCGACGAGCCGTCAGCGGCCGTGAAGATCACGCTCGGCGCGGTGAAGCGGACCTCGCCGTCGGGCGTGGTCGCCGACCGGCCCTGGAACTCGGTCGGGCCCCCGGCGGCCGAGCGGGCGAGCCGGCGGTCCTCCGCGAACAGCGCCTCGGTCTCGGGCTCCAGCGAGGCGGCGACGATCCTGCCGGCGTCGATCCCCGGCAGCCACGCGAGCGCCTCCTCGATCGCGTCGGGCTCGTCGAGCGTCAGCGTGCTCGTGAACTGGGCGAACTGCAGTGCGCGGAACACCGCCCACTCGCGATCGGGGAACAGGCGGCGGGTCGCCACCACCGCGCGGCACATCGGCCACGTGGCGTGCGGGCGCTCGCGGGGGGCGGTCGCGAACGGCATGCCGCGCCGGCGGAACGAGCGGTAGCCGCGTGCCTGGCGCTCTCCCGTGTAGCCACGGCGCTGGTACTGCTCGGCGGTTTCGGACAGCCCGATCATCACGAATCGCCACTGGAGCTGGTCGCCGTAGCGCCAGCTCAGGGTGGCGAGCGCCGGACCGGCCGACCAGGCCCACGGGCAGCCCGGATCGGAGAAGTGAGTCAATTGCATGGTCAACGAATCATAGGCACCCCGAGGTCTCGGCCGGGGCGTCGCGAGAGGCGACGCGGGTCGTTCCGTCAGCCCCGATCCCTAGCCTCCGGCGCCCTTGTCGTTCGCGGTCGACAAACCCGCCACCCGGCGCCGCCGAGTCCTGCCCGCATGGCCGGCCGGCCGTCCGCTGCGCGCCTGGCAGCAGGCCGCCGCCGACGCCGTGCTCGATCACGACGGCCACGCCTTCCTCGCCTCCGCCACGCCCGCGGCGGGGAAGACCACGTTCGGCCTCCACATCGCCCACCGGATGCTCTGCGAGGGTCGCGTCGCCCGCGTCGCGGTCATCGCCCCGACCACGCACATCTGCCGGCAGTGGGCGCTCGACGCCGCCCGTTACGGCATCGACCTCGAGCCCAACCGGCCGAACGCCGCCGGCCCCGAGCCGCGTGACCGCCACGGCATCGCGGTCACGTACGCGACGCTCGCCGCCGAGCCGGCCCTCCACCGCCGCCGCGCGCGCGCAGGCGCCGACGCTCCTGCTCGCCGACGAGCCCCACCACATGGGCGAGCTCGCCGCGTGGGGTCGCAGCACGCTGTCGGCGTTCGAGCGCGCCCGCTTCCGGCTGCTGCTCTCCGGCACCCCGTTCCGGTCGGACAACACGCCGATCCCGTGGGTCGACTACGACGGCGACGGCGTCTCGTGCGCCGACTACTCGTACGGCTACACCGACGCGCTGATCGACGGCGTCTGCCGCCCCGTGACCTTCCACACCTACGACGGCGACATGGAGTGGATGAGCGACGGCCGGCGCCGCCGGGCCGACTTCAGCGTCGCGCTTCCCGCCGCCGAGTCCGCCCGCCGGCTGCGCACTGCGCTCGACCCCGACGGCGACTGGGTCGAGCACGTCCTGCGCGACGCCCACGCCGAGCTGTCCGCGCTGCGCGCCGGCCCGCACCCGGACGCCGGCGGCCTGGTCGTCGCGATCGACAAGGAGCACGCCGACAAGCTCGCCGCCCGGCTCGCGCGCGTGTCCGGCGAGCGACCGGAGATCGTCACCTCCGACGCGGCCGACGCCTCGCAGCGCATCCAGCGCTTCGCGGCCGGGTCGGGGAGCTGGCTGGTGTCGGTGCTGATGGTCTCCGAGGGCGTCGACATCCCGCGGCTGCGCGTCGGCGTCTACGCCACCAGCGCGCGCACCGAGCTGTTCTTCCGCCAGGTCGTCGGGCGCTTCATCCGCCGCACGCCCACACCGAAGGAGCAGATGAGCCATCTGTTCCTGCCGTCCGACCCGGCGCTCAAGCAGCTCGCGACGCAGATCGAGGAGGAGCGCAACCACGCGCTGGTCCAGCTCGCCGAGGGCGAGGCCGTCGAGCGCGGCGAGCGCACCGAGTCCGAGGAGGGCTTCCGCGCGCTGTGGTCGAGCGCCCGCCGCGACGACGACGTGCTGCAGACCACCCAGCCCGGCGATGCGCTGCAGCTGTTCGCCGACGCGACACCCGCGCCCTCGCCGGCGCTGCAGGCGTTCACCACGACCGAGCCGGAGACCGCGCACGAGCGGCGCGAGCGGCTGCGTGACGAGCGCCGCGCGCTGGTCGCCGCGATCGCCCGCCGCACCGGCGAGCCGCACGCCGCGATCAACGCGCGCGTGAACCGCGAGGTCGGCGTCGCCTCCGTCGCCGCGTGCACGGTCGAGCAGCTCGAGCGGGCGAACCAGCTGCTCGAGCGGCTAGCTTCCCGCGCGTGATCCCCGACTGGGCTCCCGGCACCCCCACCGTCCTGACGACCGTCGGGGCGGACGGCCCGTACGCGATCCCGGTCTCGACCCCTCTGCGCACCGGCCCGCGCACCGTGGTCTTCGCGCTCGGCCCGGGCCGCGGCTCGCTCGCCCGGCTGCGTGAGGATCCGCGCTGCGCCCTGGCGATCCTGGCCGAGGGTCTGGCGATCACCCTGCGCGGCCGCGCGACCGAGGCCGGCGAGGCGGCGGGCACCGTGGCCGTGCGGCTCGACGTCGAGGCCGTCGACGATCACGACCAGCCCACGTTCGTCATCGAGGCCGGCGTCCGGTGGCGCTGGACCGACGACGACGCCGAGCGGCGCGACGCCGAGGTGCGCGCCGCGCTGCGTCAGCTCGCCTGATCGAGCGGCTCGAGCACCGGCCGGCGGATGTGCTCGTAGACGACCGACGTGCGGACGTCGGCGACCTCCGCCCGCTCGGTCAGCCGGTCGATCACGAACGCGTACAGGCTGTCGGTGTCCGGGACCGCGACGTGGAGCAGGAAGTCGTCGCCGCCCGAGACGACGAACACGCCGACGATCTCCGGGAGATCGCCCGCCCAGTCCCGGAACGCCTCGATGTGGTCCCGCGAGGGCGGCCGGATCGTCACCGCGATCAGCGCCTGCACGCGGCGGCCGAGCGCCTCTAGCGCCACATCGGCGTGGTAGCCGCGGATCACGCCGGTCGCGCGCAGGCCGCGCACGCGCTCCGACGACGTCGAGGGGGAGACGTGCACGGCGGCCGCGAGGTCGCGGTTGGTCTGCCGTGCATCGTCCTGCAGCGCCTCCAGGAGCGCAAGATCCAGTGCATCAAGTTCGACCAAGGCGTCAATCCTCCGTATGTCGTACGGACTTACGGTCATATCGTCGCAGCTCAGCTACCTTGCCGCATCTATGTCCGAACACTGCGTGATCGTCATCGATGAGTCCCTGCCTCCCGGCCTGGCGGCCAACGCCGCCGCCGTGCTTGCGCTGACGCTCGGCGCGCGCGAGCCCGCGCTCGTCGGCGCCGACCTCGTCGATGGCGACGACGGCGTCCATCCGGGGCTGTTCCCGCGCGGCCTGCCGGTGCTGAAGGCCCCGCGTGCGACCCTTGCCGAGGTACGCGAGAAGGCGGCCGGGAACGGCGTCGGGCTGATCGACCTGCCGAGCTTCGGCCAGCAGACGAACGACTACGACGAGTTCCGCGCCGCGGTCGCGCGGACCCCCGCCGCCGACCTCGAGTACCTGGGTCTCGTGGTGTACGGCGCGCGCCGAGCCGTCGGGCGTCTGACAGGCAACCTGCCGCTGCTGCGCTGACCGCTCAACCGCGAGCGTCCATGCGCCGATGTGCGTGGAGAGATGTCTGCGATCGCGGAGGAGACGACCAGTGTCGCGGTGGCCCGGCAGCCGATCTTCAATCGAGCCGAGGCGATCACCGGCTTCGAGATCCTCTACCGCTCGCTGACCGGCCCGTTCACCGACGCCGAGGGCGCCACCTCGACGGTGATCGTCCAGAGCCTGGCCGACATCGGGCTCGAGCGCCTGGTCGGCGACTCGCGCGCGTTCATCAACGTCACCGCCGACTTCCTGCTCAAGGTCCGCCCGCTGCCGATGCCGCCGGAGCGTGTCGTGCTCGAGCTCGTCGGCTCCCACCGCGCCGACCCCGAGCTGCTCGGCGCGCTGTGCGACGCCCGCGACGCGGGCTTCAAGATCGCGCTCGACGGGTTTCGCCTGTCCCCGGGGCTGGAGCCGCTGCTCGAGCTCGCCACCGTCGTCAAGCTCGACATCCGCGCGCTGTCCGGCGCGACGCTCGTCAAGCAGGTCAACGAGCTGCGCGGCCGCGGGCTGACGCTGATCGCGCTCAAGGTCGAGACGCGCGAGGAGTACGAGGCCTGCCGCGCGATGGGCTTCGACGGCTTCCAGGGCTACTTCTTCGCCGAGCCGGCCGTCGTATCCGGGCCGACCGCGCCGACCCACCGCCTGGGCGCGCTGACGCAGCTGATCGCGCCCGACCGCCAGGCGAGCTTCGAGGAGATCGAGCGCGTGATCTCGCAGGACGCCGGCCTGGCCCACAAGCTCGTGCGCCTCGCCAGCTCGGCCTTCGTCGGCACCCGCACGCAGGTCGCGAGCGTCCGGCAGGCGCTGATCCTGCTCGGCACCGTGGCCGTCCGCCGCTGGGCCATGCTGCTGGCGTTGTCGGGCCTGACCGACCGCCCGCAGCACCTGCTGACGGTCGGCCTGGTGCGCGCTCACCTGTGCGAGCGACTGGCGGACGCGCACCCTGTGGCCGCCCCCGATCGAGCGTTCACGGTCGGTCTGTTCTCGGTCGTCGACGCGCTACTCGGCAAGCCGATGCAGGCGCTGCTCGACGAGCTGCCGTTCGACAGCCGGATCACGCACGCGCTGCTCGACCACGACGGCCCGGAGGGCCGCCTCCTGGCCGCCGTGCTCGCGTACGAGCGCGGCGACTTCAACGACGTGCCGCGCTTCGGCGTCGGCCTGCCCGCGCTCGCCGGCGCCTATCGCGAGGCGATCGACTGGGCCGACGGCGTCGCCGTCCAGCTGGCCCTGACCTAGTCGCAGCAGCGCGAACTTCAGGTGCGCGGGGCCGTCGCCGGCCTCGTCGACCGTCAGCTCGCCGCGCGCGCCGGCGTAGGCGCCGGTACCGCCGGTGATCGCTAGCTTGAATTAGTCGCCGCGCTAATAAAGATTCGGCCGTATCCTTTACTAGGCTCTGGCCTACGTAAAGGATCCAAGCGTGATCCCGCCGACAAGCAGACGCGCCGGCCGACTCGTCGAAGTGCAGGCGGGCCCGGACGGCTACGCGGCGTTCATTCCGTCGCCGCTTCCGCCCGACCCGCCCCTGCACGTTGAGGCGCGACTGCAGGGCCTTCTCGACGAAGCGAATCAGGCGCTCGGCCGGCTCGACGGCGTGACGCTGCTGCTCCCGGACCCTGGGCAGTTCCTCTACTCATACGTCCGCAAGGAGGCCGTGCTCTCTTCGCAGATCGAAGGCACGCAATCGTCGCTATCGGATCTGCTGCTGTTCGAGAACGAGGCGGCCCCGGGCGTCCCGCTCGACGACGTGGAGGAGACCTCCAACTACATCCGCGCGATGACCCATGGCTTGCGACGGATCGAGTCCGGTGAGCTACCGCTGAGCACCCGCCTGCTGCGGGAGGTGCACGAGCTGCTCATGTCAGGCGTTCGCGGTGGCGACAAGGCACCTGGCGAGTTCCGCCGCAGTCAGAACTGGCTCGGCGGAACCCGGCCCGGCAACGCACGGTTCGTGCCGCCGCCTGCCCCGTACGTCGTTCAGGCGATGAGCGAACTCGAGAAGTTCCTGCACGATGATCCCGAGCCGACACCGATCCTCGTCAAGGCGGCGCTCGCCCACGTCCAGTTCGAGACGATCCATCCGTTCCTCGACGGCAACGGCCGTGTCGGCCGCCTGCTCATCACGATGTTGTTGTGCTCGGCGGGGGTGCTCCAGCAGCCGCTGCTCTACCTGAGCCTGTATTTCAAGCGGCATCGCGACGCGTACTACGACCACCTGCAGCGCGTTCGCACTGAGGGCGCTTGGGAAGATTGGCTGGAGTTCTTCCTCGAGGGCGTCGTCACCGTCGCCCGGTCGGCGACCACGACGGCGCGGGGGATCCGGCAGCTGGTGGAGCGTGACCGCGGGGCGATCCACGGTTTCGGCCGCGGCGCCGCGTCCGCGTTGCGCGTCCACGAGCTCGCCGGGCGGCGCGTCGTGCTCACCGCCAGCAGTACGTCAGCCCAATTGGGTCTGAGCGCGCCGACCGTGAACGGTGCATTCACGCGCCTCGAAGCGGCAGGAATATTGCACGAGGTCACCGGCCGTCGTCGCGGGCGGGTGTACGTGTACACCGAGTATCTGCGACTGCTTCAGGCCGAGCGGTGAGGCGGGCAGTTGCCTAGTCGGCCGCGATGGTGATGTTGCGGCCGGTCTCCTTGGCGGCCGCGAGCGCGTCCTGGGCGCGGACGAGCAGCAGCTCGGCCGGCTCCTCGCCGTCCCAGCGGGCCACGCCCGCGGAAGCGGTCTGGCCGCGCGGGGTGGCGGCGCGGACGCGGTCGAGCACGTCGACCGCCTCGCCGAGCGCGCAGCCCGGCAGCAGGATCCCGAACTCGGTGCCCTCGAGCCGCGCGAGCGTGTCGACCTCGCGCAGCTCGCCGCGCCAGCGCGACGCGGTCTCCTTGATCAGGCGGTCGCCCTCGCGCTCGCCGCGCACCATGTTGAACGCGCTCATGTGATCGATGTCGACGACGGCGAGCACGAGCGGGCTGTCGCTGCGGCGTGCGCGCGCGAGCTCGCGCGGGAGCTCCTCGTCCCACACGCGGCGGGTCGCCAGGCCGGTCAGGGTGTCGGACAGCTGCAGCGCGTTCATGCGCGTGCGCAGCCCCGCGTGCTCGATCGCCACCGCCGCCTGCGCGGCGAGCAGCCGCAGCACGCCGGCGGGAGCGTCCGGCAGCGCCTCCAAAGGCACCTGCCAGATCACGATCAGCACGCCGGCGACCTGGCCGTCGCGCAGCACCGGCTCGAACACGGCCGAGCGGGCGCTGGTGGCCTCGACCAGCGGCGTCGCGAGCGCCGGGTGCGTGCGGGCATCGGCGACGAAGTAGGTGTCCTTGGAGGTGAACGCGCGGCCGTGCGCGGGCGCGGCGTCGGCCCGTGGCTGGATCGTCACCGGCGCGATCTCGACGCCGGCCATCGCGGTCGAGACGAAGTCGCGGCCGGCCGGCTCGAGCAGGAACGCCACCGGTGCGCCGGCGACCTCGCAGGCCGCCTCGCAGACCGCGCTGCGTGCGTCGTCGGTGCCCGCCAGCGCACGCGCCACGCGGGCGATCGCGCCCATCCCGCGCGCCTGGTCGCGCAGCATGTCGTTGAAGCGGCGCAGGTCACGCTCGTTGCTCTCCCGCTCGAGCTCGGAAGAGAGCACGCGCGCGAGCATCGTGAACAGCTGCTCGTCGGCGTCGTCGAACGGCTCGAGCGAATGGCGCAGCGCGGCGAGGGATCCGACGCGGGTGCCGTCGGACAGCTCGAGCGGCACGCCGAGATAGGCGCGCGCGCCCACGGCCTGCTGCATCGGCAGCGACCGGTAGACCGGGTGGTGCGCGACGTCGTTGCACAGGCGCGGGGCGCGGTCCTCGGCCATGTGCGAGCAGAACGCGTCGCCGAGCGGGATCGCGAGGTTCGACCGCAGGCCGATGCCGCCGCCGTTGCGCGAGTCGACGATCCGGTGGATGAACTGCCCGCGGTCGAGGTGCGCGAGGTAGAGCACGGCGTCGGGCATGTGGCGCTCGAGCAGGTCGAGCACCGAGCGCGTCGCGTCGGCGAACGAGCGATACGTCGTCGCCGTGGCGGCGGCCGCTGCCTTGATCGCGCTTGCGTCCACGTAAGAGATTGTCGACGGTCCAGGCGCTCCTTCAATTGCCAATCCGTCCGTTCCGATCGCCCGGATGGCGATCGTCCGGTCAGAGCGACGGCCGGATGCCGTCGCAGGCATACTCCCCCACTGCATGCGTCTAGCCACGTTCATCGAGCCCGACGGCGGCGAGCCCCGCGCCGGCGAGGTTCGCGGCGACGAGGTCGTCGCGTTCGCGACCGGCACCGTCGTCGACCGTCTCGCTTCGGGCGACCTGACCCCGGCCGACGGTCGCGCCTATCCGCTCGCCGAGGTCATTCTGCTCGAGCCGGTCCCGCGCCCGCGCGCGATCTTCGGCATCGGTCGCAACTACGCCGCCCACGCCGCCGAGCTCGGCAACGTCCTGCCCGACGCACCGATCGTCTTCATGAAGCTGCCGACCTCGAGCGTCCCGCCGTCCGGGCCGGTCATCCGCCCGCCGGTGGTGACCGAGCTCGACTACGAGGCCGAGCTCGCCGTCGTCATCGGGGCCGGCGGGAAGATCGCCGGCTGGGCCGTGGCCGACGACGTGTCCGCCCGCAACCTCCAGCGTGCCGAGGAGCAGTGGACGCGCGCGAAGGGCTTCGACACGTCGTGCCCGTGGGGCCCGTGGATCACCACGGTCGACGAGCTACCCGACGCCGGCGACCTGCGGATCCAGTCATGGGTCAACGGCGAGCAGCGGCAGGACGCGAACACCGACCAGCTCATCTTCAACCCGCAGCAGCTCGTCGACTTCCTCGCCGAGACCTGCACGCTCGAGCCGGGCGACGTCATCCTGACCGGCACCCCGTCGGGCGTCGGCATGGGCTTCGACCCGCCGCGCTACCTGAGCGACGGCGACGTCGTGCGCGTGGAGATCGAGCGCCTCGGCTCGATCGAGCACGTGGTCAGTGCTCGTGGATGACCCGGTCGATGAGGCCGTACTCGGCGGCCTCTGACGCCTTGAAGAACCGGTCGCGCTCCATGTCGCGGTGGACCTGCTCCTCCGACTGGCCGGTGTGCTTGGCGTAGATCTCGTCGACGCGCTTGCGCGTCTTGAGGATCTCCGCGGCGTGGATCTCGATGTCGGTCGACTGGCCCTCGAAGCCCGCCGACGGCTGGTGGATGAGGATCCGCGAGTTGGGGAGCGACATGCGCTTGCCCTTGGCGCCGCCCGCCAGCAGCAGCGAGCCCATCGACATCGCGATCCCGACGCACATCGTCGCCACATCGGGCTTGATGAACTGCATCGTGTCGTAGATCGCCAGCCCGGCGTAGATCGAGCCGCCCGGCGAGTTGATGTAGATCGAGATGTCCTTGTCGGGATCCTGCGACTCGAGATGCAGCAGCTGCGCGACGATCAGGTTGGCCACCTGGTCGTCGACCGGGCTGCCGAGAAAGACGATGCGCTCGTTGAGGAGGCGCGAGTAGATGTCGAACTCACGCTCGCCGCGCGCTGTGCGCTCGATGACCATCGGGACAAGAGGCATGGCGGCTGAGTCTAGACACCACGACTAGGGAACCCCCTGATGTGACTTCGCCGGCCGTGGCAGATCCTCGCGGCCATGAACCGGAACGGAATCCTGGCCCTCCTCGCAGCGGCCCTTCTCCTCTCTCTCGCCAGCCCCGCCGTCGCGAAGCCGACGAGCGACATCAGGGTCCCGAAGGTGACCGCGCGGCTCGACGGCGGTGCGGTCCGCGTGACCACGAAGGTCAAGCTCAAGGGCAAGGTCAAGCCCTTCGCGATCGCGTACAAGCTCGACAAGGTCACGCTCGGCCAGAAGAAGCTGGCGCGCGGCAAGAAGAGCCAGACCGTCCGGTTCAGGCTCCCGCCGGGGACCCGCCCGGGAGCGCACAAGCTCACCGTCTGCGCCGACCCGCGCAAGAGGATCCGCGAGCGCAACGAGCGCAACAACTGCCGCACGGCGACGATCGTCGTGCCGGGGGCGCCGATCCCCTCGCCGCCCACGCCGGCCCCGACCGGTGATCACACCGCGCCCGACACGGTCATCACCGCCGGCCCGCCCGCCTTCGCGTTCCACGCCACCGAGACCGGCTCGACGTTCCAGTGCCGGCTCGACGGCGGCGCCTTCGCCGCCTGCACCTCGCCGCACACCGTCACCGCCGGGCCCGGCGGCCACGAGTTCGCCGTCCGCGCGATCGACCGCGCCGGCAACGTCGACGCCACGCCCGCCACGCACGAGTGGAGCGTGTCCGGCGGCGACGGCCCCGGCGGCGGCCCGACCGATCCCCCGGCCGACAACCCGGCCACCGAGGCGCCGACGCTCCCGTCCACCGGCACGACGACGATGGCCGACGCCACGAGCTTCCTCTACACCGGCGCCGACCCGATCCAGAAGGGCGTCGACGCCGGCGCGATCGCCGAGCAGCGCGTCGCGGTCCTCCGCGGCCGCGTACTGAACCGCATGGGCGGCGGCGTCGGCGGCGTCCGCATCACCGTGCTCGACCATCCCGAGCTCGGGCGCACGTCCACGCGCGCCGACGGCGGCTTCGACATCGCCGTCAACGGCGGCGGCACGGTGACGCTGCGCTACGAGCGCGCCGGCTGGGTCCCGGCCCAGCGCACGGTCGAGGCGCCGTGGCAGGACTACGCCAGCGTCGAGGACGTCGTGATGATCCCGTACGACGACGCGGTCACCACGATCGACCTGGACTCCGGCGAGGGCATCCAGGTCCACCGCTCGAGCGCCACCACCGACGCCGACGGCACGCGCCGCGCGACGGTGATGTTCTCCGCCGGGACGCACGCCGAGATGACGCTCAAGGACGGCTCCAAGCAGGCGACTCGACCAGCTCGACGTGCGCGCGACCGAGTACACGGTCGGCGACACCGGCCGCGCCGCCATGCCGGGCGCCCTGCCGCCCGCCTCCGGCTACACCTACGCGGTCGAGCTCAGCGTCGACCAGGCGGTCGAGGCCGGCGCCACCGACGTGCGCTTCGACAAGCCGGTCGTCACCTACGTCGACAACTTCCTCGACTTCCCGGTCGGCGGCGTCGTCCCGATCGGCTACTACGATCGCGAGCACGGCCGCTGGGAGGCGTCCGAGAACGGCCGCGTCGTGAAGATCGTCGGCGAGACCAACGGCCGTGCCGACGTCGACATCGACGGCGACGGCACCGCCGACGACGGCGCGGCGCTGGGCATCACCGACGACGAGCGCGCGCGCCTGGCCGACCTCTACGACCCGGGCAAGAGCCTGTGGCGCGTCGCGGTCACGCACTTCACGCCGTGGGACTGCAACTGGCCGTTCGCGCCGCCGGCGGACTCCGTCCCGCCGCCGATCCCGGTCCCCAACCAGGACCAGCCGAACAAGCTCAAGCCGAAGAAGGAGTGCATCGGCCTCGGCTCGATCATCGGCTGCCAGGGCCAGCGGCTCGGCCAGAGCGTCGCGCTCACCGGCACGCCGTACAACCTGCGCTACTGGAGCGACCGCACGCCCGGCTACAAGGATCAGAACGCGCTCAACACGCCGCTGATCCCGGCCAAGGTGCCGAGCGGGCTGCAGAAGGTGTTCCTCACCGTCGACGTCGCCGGACGGCACTTCGAGAAGACCTACGACCCGAGCCCCGGCCTCGAGAGCGAGTTCGTCTGGGACGGCAAGGACGCCTACGGCCGCAACGTCGTCGGCACCGCGCCGGCGACGGTGAAGGTCGGCTACCAGTACGGCCTCGTGCCGTACTCCGAGCCCAAGGGCGTCGTCAACACGTTCGGGCGGCTCAGCGCCTCCGGGAATCAGATCGAGGGCGTGCGCAACCGCATGGACCTGATCGTCTGGAGCGAGCACCGCGACGACGTCGAGACCGTGCTCGGCGGCTTCGACGCCCGCGCCCAGGGTCTCGGCGGCTGGACGCTCGACGTCAACCACCTCTACGACGCGCGCACGCACACCGTCCACCTGGGAAGCGGCGGCCACATCAACGCCGACCCGATCATCACGACGGCGGCCGGCAACGGCAACGCCCCGTCGTTCCCGCGCCAGGGCGACGGCCAGGACGGCCCGAACGCGCCGCTCGGCGAGCCGTACGAGGCCGAGGTCGGGCCCGACGGCACCGTCTACTTCACCGAGGTGACGCAGACGAACAGCGGCAGCCTCGTCGGCGCCGTGCGCAAGATCGATCCCGACGGGCACGTGCGCACGCTGGCGACCGGCCTCGGCGGCACGATCGGCCTCGGCGTCGCCGACGACGGCACCGTGTATGTCGCCGAGAGCACGCAGCGGCGCGTGCAGCGGATCACGCCGGACGGCGTCGTGCACCCGTTCGCGGGCGGCGGGACCGCGACCGGTGAGGGCATCCCGGCGGCGAGCGCGATGCTCAACTACCCGAGCGACGTCGCCGTCTCGTCGGACGGCCGCGTCTACATCGCCGAGAACGTGCTCGGCGGCATCGGCACGATCGACCACGGCATCGTCCGCGAGGTCGGCCCCGACGGCCTGATGACGACCGTGGCGGGCGGCGGCTCGCCCGACGACGGCGTCGGCGATGGCGGCCTCGCCACGCAGGCGCGGCTCGAGAGCGGCGCCGGCATCGCGCTCGGCCAGAGCGGCGAGCTGCTGATCGCCGAGACGCACCGCATCCGCCGTGTCGACGCCGGCGGCACGATCACCACGATCGCCGGCGGCGGCGCCCCGGAGCACGGCGACGGCGACGGCGGCCCGGCCACCGACGCCACGATCGCGGGGTCCTTCGCGGTCGACGTCGCTTCCGACGGTGGCGTGCTGTTCACCGACAACGGCCGCGTGCGGCGCGTCGCGCTCGACGGCACGATCACCACGCTCGCCGGCGGCGGCAGCTGCGGCCCGTCGGTCAAGTGCGACATCGGCGACAAGGGCCCCGCCCCTCAGGCCGTGCTCCCCGGCGGGCCCGGCGGCGTCGCGGCCGCGCCCGACGGCAGCTTCTACATCACCACCGGCGGCGACGAGGGCCACAGCGGCCGCATCCGCAAGGTCGCGCGGCCGCTCACGAAGCACCGACGGCGGCCGCGGCGTCGTCCCCGCCACCGACGGCAGCGAGGCGTACGAGTTCGACGACCGCGGGCGCCATCTGAAGACGCTCGACGGCCTCACCGGCGCGACGCTGCTCTCGTTCGCCTACGACGCCGCCGGTCGCGTGGCGAAGGTGACCGACGGCGACGGGAACGCGACCACCATCGAGCGCGCGCCCGACGGCAAGCCGACCGCGATCGTCGCCCCCGGCGGGCAGCGCACGCAGCTCGAGGTCAACGACGACGGCTGGCTCGACAAGGTCGTAAGCCCGGCCGGCGAGACGACCCGGTTCCAGTACAAGCCCGACGGCCTCGGCCTGATGGCGAAGCTCACCGACACGAGCGACGAGGTGCACGAGTTCGGCTACACCGGCAACGGGCGCCTGATCACCGACAAGGATCCCGACACCGGCGTGCAGACGCTGGACATGACGGCGATCGACAACGGCTACCGCGTCACGCGCACCAGCGCGCTCGGCCGCACCCGCACCTACGCGGTCCAGCGGACGAACGAGGGCGGCACGCGGATGGAGCAGACGACGCCGACCGGCGCCAAGACCGTCGTGGTCACCGACAACGACGGCTCCCAGCACATCACCTATCCCGACGGCACGAAGGTGGACCTGGGCCGCGAGCCCGACCCCCAGTGGGGCTTCAGCGCACCGATGATCAGCTCGTACAAGGTGACGACGCCGGACGGCAAGGTCGACGAGTCGACGATGACGCGCAGCGTCACGCTCGCGAGCAACGACGACCCGCTCAGCGTCACGGCCATGACGGAGACCGTGAAGTCGGGCACCAAGACGACCAAGACCGTCTACGACGCCGCGGCGCACACGCTCACGAGCACGAGCCCGAAGGGGCGCGTGAGCACGACCACGCTCGACGACCAGGCGCGCATGGCCGGCATGGCCGCGGCGGGCCAGGACACGATCGCCGTGGAGCGCGACGCCCAGGGCCGGCTGAAGACCGTCAAGCAGGGCGCCCAGAGCTGGACGTACGAGTACGACGCGCGCGGGCGGGTGAAGGCGCGTACCGACGCCGCCGGCAAGCGCACCGAGTACGGCTACGACGACGCCGACCGCCTGACGTCGCTCAAGAAGCCGAGCGGGCACGTGTACGGCTTCGCCTACGACAAGGCCGGCAACCAGAAGAGCGTCACGATGCCCGACGGCGACGTCCACGAGGTCGGCCACAACGGCATCGGCCAGCTCGAGCGGTTCCTGCCGGCGGGCGCCACACAGGCCCAGACCCGCGCGTACGACAAGGACCACGACCTCAAGTCCACCAAGCTGGCGGGCGGCCGCACGATCATGGACGGCCGCGAGGCGGCGACCGGTCGCGTCACCGGCCAGGGCTACGCCGAGGCGGCGGTCGCGTACGGCTTCAAGGACGCCACCGAGCGCGTCACCTCGATCGTCAGCGACCCGGTCGCGGCCGGCCCGGACGAGGGCCTGGCCTACGAGTACGACGGCGACATGCCGAAGTCGGTGACCGCGACGGGCTCCGCCCCCGGCCGCTACGAGTACGGCTACGGCGCCGGCCTGCTGATGAACAGCATCAAGCTCGTCAGCGGGAGCACGACGCTCGACACCCCGATCACGCGTGACGGCGACGGCCTGGTCACGGGCCTCGGCACGTTCACGTTCACGCGCACGAACAACGACGCGAACCTGCGCATCGCCGAGAGCACGTTCGCCGAGGACATGGCGTTCGACGGCCAGCGCCGGCTGGCGGCCCGCACCTTCAAGGTGGGCGCCCAGACGCCGTACAAGGTCGACCTGACCCGCAACGCGCGCGGCCAGATCGAGCGCAAGGTCGAGACGGTCGGCGCGACGACGACGGAGTACCTGTACACGTACGACGACGACGCGCGCCTGACCACCGTCAAGCGCGACGGCACCGTGGTCGAGGAGTACGGCTACGACGCCAACGGCAACCGCACGACGCGGCGGCTCAACGGCGGCGCGGTCGAGAACCTCGGCTACGACGGCGAGGAGCGGATCGCCTCGCGCGGCGGCGTCAACTACGCGTTCGACGCCGACGGGTTCCTCAGCTCACGCGGCGCCGACACGTTCGTCTACAGCGCCCGCGGTGAGCTGCTCGAGGCCACGGTCGGCGGGACGAAGGTGACCTACACCTACGACGGCCTCGGCCGTCGCGTGTCGCGCACCGTCGGCACGAGCACGACGCAGTACCTGTACGGCAACCCGAGCGACCCGTTCCAGGTGACGGCCGTGCGGGACGCCGCGGGCGTGCTCACCGTCTACTACTACGACGAGGCCGGCCACCTGTTCGCGATGCGGCGGAGGACGACCCGCTTCTACATCGCCACCGACCAGGTCGGTACGCCGCGCGTCGTGACCGCGACCAACGGGACCGTCTCGAAGACGATCACGTACGACACGTTCGGCAACCCGACGTCCGACAGTGCGCCGGCCTTCGAGCTGCCGTTCGGCTTTGCGGGCGGCCTGTCGGACTCGGTCACCGGGCTGGTGCGGTTCGGCCTGCGCGACTACGAGCCGGCGTCGGGCCGCTGGACGGCCCGCGACCCCGCGCTGTTCGGCGGCGGGCAGGCGAACCTGTATGAGTACGTCGGCAGCGACCCGGTCGCGCAGCGCGACCCGACCGGCCTGTTCTGCGTCGGCGGCTCGGTCTACGCCGGCTTCGGCGGCGGCGGCCAGTTCTGCATCAACGACGACGGCTTCTCGCTGTGCGCGGAGGCCGGGTTCGGCGTCGGCAGCGACCTGTCGGCCGACACCGGCGGGCTGGCCGAGGACACGGAGTCGATCATCGCCGAGGCGGGCGCGAGCGCCGGTCCGATCGGCGTCAAGGTCGGCGCCGAGTTCGACAACACCGGCTGCCTGTCGATCAGCGATCCGGAGGTCAGGCTCGGCGAGTCGGCCTTCGCCAAGATCAAGGACGGCAAGGTCAAGTTCGGCTACAAGCAGAAGCTCGACATCAAGAACGGCCCGGACGCCCTGCTGAAGATGGGCAAGGTCAAGGTTCAGGCCAAGGTCGCGGCGAAGTTCTGCCGCAAGGCGCTCTGGTAGCGGGTCAGGCTGCGGCGACGGTGGTCCGCAGCCGGCCCAGCAGCCGCTCGATGCGGTGGCCCACCTTGCGGCGATCGAGCCGCAGGGTGTCGGCCGCCGCGTCGGCCGGCGTGCCGTCGATCAGCATCGCCAGCAGCGCCAGGTCCTCGGGGTCGATCCGGTGGGCGGCGGCCTCGAGGTGCTCGGGCCCGAGCGCCGGCAGCGCGGCGCCGCCGCGGGCGACGACGCGGATCGCCTCGAACAGCTCCTGCGGCTCGGCCGCCTTGTCGACGATGCCGTCGGCGCAGGCGATGCGCGCGAGCAGCACCAGGTCGCCGTCCGGCTCGGCGGTGTAGAGGATCACCTTCGGGGCGGAGGGGAGCGCCTTCAGGCGCCGGCACAGCGAAAGCCCGTCGCCGACGACCAGGTGGTGCTCGAGCAGCACGACATCGGGCCGGAGGCGGCCGACGATCTCGAAGCCGTCGTCGGCGCCGGACGCGACCCCGACCGGGATCAGGCCCGGCTCGGTCCGCAGGAGCATCGTGAGGCCCGCCCTGACAGCCGGCTGGGAATCGACGATCGCGAGCCGCGTCACAGGCGGAACTCTCCCAGCGCGGTCTGAAATTGGCGTAAAGGACCTCTAAGACACACGAAGTTCTTATGGTTCGGGCATGCCGGGGAGAGTCCTCGTCACGGGGGAGCGAGGGCGCGGCGTCGCGCTCGTCGTCGCCGGGGTCGGCACGGCGCAGTTCGGCGCGGGCTTCGCGGTCACGCTGTTCGACGAGCTCGGCGCGGGCGGTGCGGCGTTCCTGCGGCTGTGCTTCGCCGCGATCGTGCTGGTCGCGATCTGGCGCCCGCGGCTGCGCGAGCACCGGTTCGCCGACCTCCGCCTCGCGGTCACCTTCGGCGTCGTGCTCGGCGCGATGAACCTGTCGATCTACTCGGCGATGGACCGGATCCCGCTCGGCGTGGCGGTGACGATCGAGTTCGCCGGGCCGATGGCGGTCGCCGTGCTCGGCTCGCGCCGCCCGCTCGATCTGCTGTGGGTCGCGCTGGCGGTGACCGGGATCCTGCTGCTCGCCGATCCGGGCGGCGGCTCGCTCGACTCGGCGGGTGTCGCGTTCGCGTTGCTGGCGGCGACGTTCTGGGCGTTCTACATCCTGCTGGCCGAGCGCACCGGGCGCGTGTTCCCGGGCGGCTCCGGGCTGGCGATCGCGATGGTCGCCGGCGCGCTGGCGGTCGCGCCGTTCGGCATCGGTCAGGCGGGAAGCGAGCTCCTCAAGCCCGAGCTGCTGGCCGCCGGCGCGGCGGTCGCACTGGCCTCGTCGGTGATCCCGTACTCGCTCGACCTCGAGGCGCTGCGGCGGCTGCCCGCCAACGTGTTCGGCGTGCTGATGTCGCTCGAGCCGGCGGTCGCCGCGCTGGCCGGGCTCGTCGTCCTCGGCCAGGAGCTCGGCGCCCGCGAGTGGGCGGCGATCGCGCTGGTGGTGGTGGCGAGCGCCGGCGCGACCGCAGTGCCGGCGGCGGCGACGACGGCGAACGGCTAGGTCGTCGCGCCCGGCGGGAGGGTCGCCGGCAGCTGCTCGTCGCCGTCGCGGACGAGCAGCGTCTCGTCCTCGGCCGGGGCCTCCTCGGGCCCCGCCTCGCTCGGCCGCAGCACACGCAGCGCCGCGGGCGGCAGGCGGAGGCTGACCGCGGCCCCGGGCTCGAGCGACACACGGCGGCGGCGACCCGTCGTTGGCCACCATCGCCTTCATCAGCTCGCCGCCCAGCACGCGGACGTGGACCTCGTGCGAGCCGCCGAGGAAGACCGAGCGCTCGACGATCCCCGGCAGCCGCTCGTCGCCGCCCTGGGCGTGCGGCTCGATCGCGATCCGCTCGGGCCGGATCATCACCTTGACGGCGCCCCGGGTGTCGAGCTCGCCCTGGCCGCAGCGGAACACGCGGTCGCCGATCCGGACCGCGCACGATGCGCCGTCGCGCCCGACGGCTTCCGCCTCGAGCAGGTTCGAGACGCCGAGGAACTCGGCCACGAACACCGTCGTCGGCTCCTCGTAGATCGACCGCGGCGACGCCGCCTGCTCGACCAGGCCCTTGTTCATCACCGCGATCCGGTCGCTCATCGTGAGCGCCTCCTCCTGATCGTGGGTGACGAACACGAACGTGATCCCGAGCTCCGCCTGCAGCGCCTTGAGCTCGACCTGGAGGTTCTTGCGGAGCTTCGCGTCGAGCGCGCCGAGCGGCTCGTCGAGCAGCAACACGCGCGGCTGGAGCACCAGCGCGCGCGCCAGCGCCACCCGCTGCTGCTGGCCGCCGGAGAGCTGGTCGGCCTTGCGGTGCGCGAACTCGGTCAGGTTGACGAGCTCGAGCGCCTCGGCCACGCGCTTGGCCCGCTCGCTCTTGTCGACGTTCTTGTACTTGAGCCCGAACGCGACGTTCTTCGACACGTCGAGGTGCGGGAACAGCGCGTAGCTCTGGAACACGGTGTTGACGTTGCGCCGGTGCGGCGGGACGCGCGCGACGTCGCTGCCGTCGAGCATGATCCGCCCGCTCGTCGGCTGCTCGAAGCCGGCGATCATCCGCAGCGTCGTCGTCTTGCCGCAGCCGGACGGCCCGAGCAGGGTGAAGAACTCGCCCGCGGGCATGTCGACGCTGATGCCGGCGACCGCGACGTGCTCGCCGAAGGCCTTCGTGAGTTCTTCGAGCTGGATCTCACCGGACATTCAGACCTCCATGGTGGCGAGCGACGTGGCTTCCTCGCCCCCGGCGAAGCGCCGGTACACCAGGAAGGCGGCCAACAGGGTGAGGAGCGTGATCGCCAGCCCGACGGTGGCGATGGCGTTCAGCGCGGGCGTCGGCGCGCCGCGCGCGTTGGAGTAGAGCAACATCGACACGGTCGTCGTGCTCGCGTCGCTCGACAGATACTGGGTGACGACGAAGTCGTCGATCGAGATCGCGAACGCGACCGCGGCGCTGGCCACGATCGCCGGCGCCAGCAGCGGCAGCAGAACGCGGAACAGCCGGTCGCGCGGCGGCGCGCCGAGGTCGGCCGCCGCCTCCTCGAACTCCGGCCCGATCGAGACGAGCCGGCCGCGCACGATCACGACCACGTAGGACAGGGTGAACGTGACCTGCCCGATGATCTGGGCCTCGGTGCCCAGCCCGATCCCCGGGAAGATCTGCAGGAAGAGCAGCAGCAGCGCGACGCCCATCACGATCTCCGGCGTCACGAGCGGGAGCAGCATGAGCCCGTTGACGCTGCCCGAGCCACGGCCGCGCCACCGCTGCAGCCCGAGGGCGAGCGCGATGCCCAGCGGCGTGGCGATGGCGACGCAGGCCACCGCGAGCAGCAGTGTGTGCCCGAGGGCGTCGCGCAGCGCGGAGTCGTGCAGGACGCTGCCGGTGGGGCCCGTGAACCAGCGCAGCGAGAATCCCTGCCATGTCGTCCGCGAGCGGCCGGCGTTGAAGGCGAAGGCGATCGCCAGCAGGACGGGCACCACCGACCAGAGCACGTACATGGCCGTGATCAGCGCGAGCCAGCGCGGCCGGCCCCAGGGATTGCGGATCCAGCTCATGTCGTCTCGGCGGTCGTCCCCGCCCGGCGCGTGGTGCGCAGGTAGTAGAACATCAGCACGAGCAGGAAGATCGACAGCAGCAGCGTCAGCACCGCGCCGGTGACCTTCTCGGATCCCTGGCGCATGAACTCGTCGATCTGGTTGCCGATCATGTTCGTCTGGGTCGAGGCGGAGACGAGGTCGGCGGTGTAGTAGTCGCCGAACATCGGCAGCGCGATCAGCACCGATGCCGGCGAGGATGCCTGGGACCGAGAGCGGGAGCGTCACGCGCAGGAACCCGCTGAGCGGGCTCGCCCCGAGGTCGCGCGCGGCCTCGATCTGGCGGCCGTCGATGCGGTCGATGGCCACGAACAGCGGCAGGATGAAGTACGGCAGGTAGCCGTAGACGAGCGCGAGGATGACCGTCGTCGGCTGCCCGTTGAGCCAGCCGCCCGGCTCGGCGAGCAGGCCGATGCGTGAGGAAGAGCTTCTCGATGCCGAAGGTGTGCAGCAGGCGCGTGCCGAGGCCGTCGGGCGCGAGCAGGTTGATCCACGCGAGCATCCGCATCAGGTAGTTGATCCACAGCGGGAGGATCAGCGCGAGCAGGACGAGGCCCTTCCAGCGCCCGGCGTGCCGTGCGGTGAAGTACGCCACGGGGTAGCCGACGAGCAGCGAGAGCATGACCGCGATGGCCACGAACTCGATCGTCCGCAGCGAGACGGTGAGGAACTGGTCGCCGTGCCAGAGGTTCTTCAGCACCTCGAGCACGTAGCCGACATTCCAGTCCAGCGGATTCCAGAACGGGACGGGATTGGAGAGCGTGTCCTGGTTGCCGAAGGCGACGGCCACGACCGCGTAGAGGGCGACGAGGAAGAAGATCGACAGCCACGCGACGCCCGGCAGCGCGAGCAGTCGCCACGTCCAGCGCGAGCCGCTCATCAGCCGACCTTGAACTTCGACCAGGCGTTGTCCCAGAAGCGCTGCCCCTGGACGCTCAGCTGCAGGAGCTCCTGGCTGGCCGCGAACTGGTCCGGGCGGACGACCGCCTGCGTCGAGCGACTCGCGGGATCAGCCCGCGCTTCAGGAGCGTCGTCCGCGTCGATGTTCTTCTGCGGCGGGGTGTAGCCGTTGAAGTTGACGAAGTTGTCGTACGCGTTCTTCTCGTCGAGGAAGAAGTTGATGAACTCGTGCGCGAGCACCGGGTTCTTCGCGGTCTTGCCGACGCAGAAGAAGTCGTTCTGCACCACGCCGTTCTGGTCGGGCCCCCAGAACGAGAGCACGGACGGTGGCACGCCCTTGGGCATGTAGTAGAACGCCCCGCCGAGCAGGTCGCCCGACCACGAGTGGTGCAGCACCGTCTTGCCTTCCGGCAGCGTCTGGTAGTCGGTGATCGTGACCTTCGGGTTGCAGATCGCGCCGAGCTGCGAGAGGTCGGCCTGCGCCTTGTTGACCACCGCCTCGTCCTCGGTGTTGAGGTCGGCCCGCACCTCCCGTCGCATCGCGTCGCGCTGCATCGGCATGCTCAGTGCGTCGCGCCGGTCGTCGAGGATCCCTACCTGGCCGCGATAGGCCTGCGCGTGCCAGAAGATGTCCCACGGGACGTCCATGCCCGCGATGTCCTCGTTGACCTTGTCGTTGCGCCAGCCGATCCCGTCCATCCAGACGACGTACGGGACCGTGTAGTCGCGCGCCGCGGTCGTAGAAGGGGTCGACCAGCTCGGACCAGACGTTCTTCTCGAGGTTGGGCAGGTAGGAGTGGTTGAGCGGCTTGAGCAGCTGCCGGGCGATCAGGTCGACGATGTTCGAGCCGGTCAGGCCGATGACGAGGTCGAAGTGACACCGCCCGGACGCGAGCTTCGCAATCGCCTCGTCGGCCGAGTTGTAGGTCGCGACCTGGACCTTCGCGTCGAACTGCTTCTGGAACTTCTTGACCGTCGCCGGGTCGAGGTAGTCGGCGTAGTTGTAGATCTTCAGCGGGCCGGCCTCCGGCTTGACGCCGTCCGCGATCGGCTTGTTGTCGTCGGTGATCGCCCACGTCACCGAGTTGTCGGGACGTGGGAGCGGGAGGCCGTCGGGGCCGAGCGGCTTGGCCACGACGAGCTCCGCCGCGGCTTTGGAGACCGCGCCCGCGGCATCGGCGGCGCCGATCGGCGTCGTCGTGTTCTCACAGCCCGCGAGGGCCCCGGCGATGGTCAGACCACCCGCGGCGACGGCCGACCGGCGCAGCAGCTGACGCCGGTTGATGCCCGATTCCTTGGGATGCACGTTCGACCCTCCTTCTCCGATCGGTGGGCTACGCCCCGTCGGTGATTCCCCTCATCGCAGCCGCGCCTCCGCCAGATCGAGGCAGTGCCGCCTGACGGTGTCGGCCGTCACGGCGGGATCCCCGAGCGCCAGCTGGATCGCGAACCCATCCATCACCGCTCCCAGCAGGAGCGCCACATCGTCGGCGTCGGCGGGGCGGAACGCGCCGGTCGCCTGGCCCTCGCGGATGATGTCCGCGATCGCGTCGCGCCAGCGGCGATCCAGCCCCTCGCGCGTCGCGGCCAGCCGCGGGTCGCGCAGCGAGCGCACCCACAGCTCCATCCACAGCACGGTCTCGCCGTCGCCCTCCGCGGGCCAGAGCTCGACCATCCGCGCCAGCTTCTCGGCGGCGGTTGCGAGGCCGCCGAGCTCTCCCGTCAGGTTCGCGTAGAAGCGGTCGTCGGAGAACTGCAACGCCTCCACGAGCAGCTGGTCCTTGGTGGGGAACCAGTACAGGACGCCGGGAGCGCTGGTGCCCGCACGCTCGGCGACGTCGCTGATCCGCGTGTTCTGCACGCCGCGCTCGGAAATGACCTCCGCGGCGGCGGTGAGGATGGCCGGTCTGCGCAGGTGCGCGGTGGACGGCCGCGGGCTCATGCAGTTCTCCGAACGGCGATTCAGGAAACCTACTGCCAACGCGCCGGGAATGACAAGGGGGGCGGCGCACTCGCAGGCTCGCGGGCGGCGCCGGCCAACTGCGGCTGGGTGGGGCAGCGAGGCTTCGGGCCAGGCGCACAGCCGCCCCACCCCGCCGGTGTTCGCCCAACCCCGCTACCCGGTCGGTGCCGCCGCGTCGAGGCGTAGCTCGCGCGTCAGCGCCTCCCACACCTCTTCGCGCGCCCGCTCCACGGGCATCGCCGGGTCGCCGAGCAGCGCGCGCAGCCCGAACCCGTCGAGCAGCGCGACGACGTGGTCGGCGACACGGTCCGCGTCGCAGTCGAAGCCGCCGGCCTCGATCGCCTCGGCGAACCACGCGTGCATGCGCTCGTAGAGCCGGGCGGCGGTCGGCCGCAGCTCCGGGTGGCGCACGGCACGCAGCCACAGCTCCACCCACAGCACCCAGTCCTGCTCCTGCTCGCCCGGCAGGGGCAGGCACTGCTCGACCATGTCCCGCAGCCGCTCGACGCTCTCCGGCTCGCCGGTCTCCGCTGTGCGCGTGTCGCCGGCGCGCTCGAACGAGTGCTCGAGCGCCTCGGCCAGCAGGGCCTCGCGGGTCGCGAAGTGGTAGTGCACGAGCGCGGTCGAGACGCCCGCATCCATCGCGATGCGAGCGATGCGGACGCCGTCGATCCCGTCGCGCGCGATCCGTCCGATCGCCGCGTCGAGGATCCGTTCCCGGCTCATCCTGGATCACCCGATCCCCGTGGCGTCTCGCCACCGTGGCCCTTCGCCAGAGCCGATCGACCGCGGACCAAGTGACCCGCCACGAGGAGCCGCGGCCGATCGACTCTGACTCGACCCACGGCGCCGAGCCATCCACGGGTCATCGGATGACCCAGGATCACCTTAGATAGGCCTCCGCCACCATCTGGTCGAAGTCGTGGACCGTGCCCTCGACCTCGGTGTAGCGGCCCGGGGTGTAGCCGGCCGAGCCGATGCCGAGCTGCGCCAGCTCGCACACCTCCCAGTCCTGGCGGTTCACGAGGTCCCAGAAGTCGACCGCGTCGGAGCCGTCGAAGCCCGGCTTGTCCATCGTCTCGGGCTCGAAGAACCATTCGCAGACGACCTTCGTGCGGCCCGGCCCCTCCGGCCACAGCGTGTGCAGCATCACGTAGTCCGGGTGCAGCGAGACGAGGCAGTTCGGGAAGATCGCGAAGTACAGGACGGCGCGCGGGTCGACGCCGGCGATCGGCGGGCGGCCGCCGTGGCCGTCGTTGAGCGCCATCGTGTCGGCGTCCTCCTTGGTGAGCGTCATCGAGCCGCCGCACCAGGCGCCGGGGCCCTCGAAGTCGTCGCCGGACAGGTAGTGGCTGAGGCGGTTCAGCTCCGGATGCACGCCCGGGCAGTGGAGGCACTCGGAGTAGTTCTCGACGATCGCCTTCCAGTTGGCGGCGACGTCGTAATCGATCCGCTTGCCGCGGCGCAGCTCGCCGTTGCGGTACGCGTCGAGGTGCTCGACCAGCGAGCCGACGTGATCGGCCAGCGGCGGCGCGACGCCCGAGACGTCGGCGAACACGAGCCCGCCGGCGGCCTCCGTGCGGACCGCGCGCAGGCCGTTGCAGGCCGGGTCGAAGTCGATCAGCTCGTCGGTGTGGGGCGCGTTCTTCAGCGACCCGTCGAAGCCGTAGCTCCACGCGTGGTAGGGGCACTGGAGCCGCCGCGTCGTGCCCTCGGCCTCGGTCAGCAGCCGCGCCGCGCGGTGGCGGCAGACGTTGAAGAAGCCGCGCGCGTTGCCCTCGCCGTCGCCGATGAACAGCAGGCTCTCGTCGCCGAGCTCGAACGTCAGGTACGCGCCGCGGTCGGCCAGCGCGCTCACGTGGCCGACGCACACCCAGCCGCCCAGGAACAGGTACTGACGCTCCCACTTCGCGACGTCCTCGTCGGTGTACGCGCGGGACGGCAGGAGGGAGGCCTCGAGCAGCGGGCGGAGCGTCGGCTCGAGCTCCTCGGCGGTGAAGGGCGAATCGATCGCGACGGTCATGGGGCGCCAGAATAACACCAACTTCGTGCAATTGACTACAAGGTCAGGACGGGTGTAGGGTGCCGCCGATATGAGCACCAACGGACATCATCCGACCTACGACGCGATCGTCGTCGGAGGCGGTCACAACGGCCTTGCCGCAGCCGCGTACCTCGCCCAGGCAGGCTTGCGCGTCTGCGTGCTCGAGCGCCGCGACATCCTCGGCGGCGCCTGCGTCACCGAGGAGGTATGGCCCGGCCACCGCGTCTCACGCGCCTCCTACGTCGTCTCGCTGCTGCACCCGAAGGTCGTCGACGACCTCGAGCTGAAGAAGTACGGCTACGAGGTCCACCCGCTCGACCCGGCGTACTCGACGCTCCCGCCCGACGGCCCGCCGCTGTTCTTCTTCAACGACGAGCAGCAGGCGATGGACTCGATCCGCCCGCACTCGCGCAAGGACGCGGAGGCCTATCCGGCGTTCAACGCGCTGCTGGAGCGGATGGCCGACTTCCTGCGCCCGATGATGCTGCGGCCGCCTCCGGCACTCGGCTCGCGCCACCCCGGCGACCTGTTCTCGCTGCTGCGCGAGGCCGGCCGCGCCGCCGGGCTCTCCAAGCGCGACATCATCGACTTCTACCGGATCATGACCATGTCGGTGGGCGACCTGCTCGACGACTGGTTCGAGTGCGACGCGTTCAAGGGCGCGATGGCGTCGAGCGGCGTGGTCGGCGTGTGGGCCGGCCCGCGCACGCCCGGCACGGCCTACAACCTGCTGCACCACGAGCTCGGGGAGATCGACGGCGTCTCCGGCCTGTGGGGTCACGTCAAGGGCGGCATGGGCGCGATCTCGATGGCGATCGCGCGCAGCGCCGAGGCTTCGGGCGCGACGATCCGCACCGGCGCGTCGGTGAAGTCGATCGACGTGTCCGGCGGCCGCACCGTCGGCGTCACGCTCGAGACCGGTGAGGAGATCTTCGCGCCGGTCGTCGTGTCCGGCGCGCACCCGAAGACGACCGTGCTCGACATGGTCGGCGCCGAGCACTTCCCGGACGACGTCGCCGACGACATGCGCAAGTACCGCACGCGCGGCGGGTCGGTGAAGGTCAACTGGGTGCTGTCGGAGCCGCCGCGCTACGAGGGCGTCTCCGCGGAGGACCAGAACCGCCTCGTGCGATCGGGCGTGGCGTTCTGCCCGTCGATCGACATGCTCGAGCGCGCCTGGCAGGACGCCTGCCGCGGCGTGCCGGCCGCGACCCCGTACCTCGAGGTCGAGACGCCGTCGACGATCGACCCGACGCTGACCGACGACGGCACGACGATCGTCACGATGTTCACCCAGTACGGGCCGTACGACGAGTCCGGCTGGCCGGAGGGCTCGCGCGAGGCGTACGCCGACCGCTGCCTGGAGATCCTCGCCGAGCGCGCGCCGAACGTGAAGGACGCGGTGATCCACCGCGAGGTGCTCGCGCCCCCGGACCTCGAGCGGATCTTCGGGCTGCTCGGCGGCTCGATCTTCCAGGGCGAGCAGGGCCTCGACCAGATGGCCTTCATGCGGCCGACGCCGGCGCTGGCGCAGTACGCGACCCCGGTCGACGGCCTGTACCTGTGCGGCGCGGGCACGCACCCGGGCGGCGGCGTGATGGCCCTCGGCGGCCACAACGCGGCCAACCGGATCCTGCACGACCAGCGCTTCAAGCGCGCCCGCCGCCGGGTGCGGGAGGCGCTGCCGGTTTGACGCCCGCCGAGCGAGCGCGGGCGTTCGTCGACGACGTCCTCATCCCACTGGAGGAGAAGGCCGAGCGGGCGGGCGGCCGCCTGCCGGCCGAGGACGTCGCCCGCATCAAGTCCGAGGCCCTGGCCGCCGGGCTCGCCGGAGGTCTGCACGCAGCCGAGCACGGCGGCCAGGGCTGGACGAAGACCGAGTGGGTGCTGGTCGAGGAGCAGTTCGGGCGCTCGACCAACGCCCTGTCGTGGCACATCCCGAGCGCGTACAACGTGCTCGGGTCCGGCTCGCCGGAGCAGATCGACCGCTGGCTGCGGCCGGCGCTGCGCGGCGAGCTGCACGACGCCTACGCCGTGACCGAGGAGGGCGCCGGGTCAGACCCCTCCGGCATCACGACGCGAGCCGAGCGGCGCGACGGCGGCTGGGTGATCAGCGGCGAGAAGTGGTTCGTCACCTACGGCGACGTGGCGGCGGTCTACATCGTCGTCGCGCAGACGGACTCGGGTCCGACGCTGTTCCTGGTCGACCGGTCGCTGGACGGCATCGAGGTGGTCGACAACCCACCGTTCACGCACACGTATCCGCACGGGCATCCGACCATCCGGTTCACGGAGGTGCGCGTGGGGGACGCCGATGTGGTCGGCGGCGTCGGCGAGGGCGACGAGCTGCAGCGCGCGTGGTTCACCGAGGAGCGGATCGGGATCGCGGCGCGCGGCGTCGGCTCGATGTGGCGGCTGCTCGACGAGGCCGTGGGCTGGGCGACGGCGCGGCAGCAGGGCGGCTCGCGGATCTACGACTACCAGGGCGTCTCGTTCCCGCTCGCCGACTCGGCGGCGGACGCGGCGGCCGGCCGGGCGCTGACCCTGGAGGTCGCGCGGCTCGCCGACTCCGGAGCGGATCCGAAGGTCGTGCACGCCAAGGCGTCGATGGCGAAGCTGTTCGTGTCCGAGGCCGCCTACCGCTGCGCCGACCGCGCGGTGCAGGTGTTCGGCGGGCGCGGCTACATGCGCACCAACGTCGCCGAGCGGTTCCTGCGCGAGCTGCGCGTCGACCGCATCTGGGAGGGCACGAGCGAGATCCAGCGCCTGATCGTGGCGCGCGCCTTGGAGCGGCGCGGCGTCGAGCGGACACTGCACTAGTGCACCGGCTGTTGCATCCCTCGTCGGTCGCCGTCGTCGGCGCGTCCGACCGCGCGGAGACGTATGCGTCGGAGACGTTGCTCAACCTGCAGCGGCTCGGCTTCACCGGCGACGTGTGGGGGGTCAATCCGCGCCGGTCGTCGGCGCACGGCGTGCCGTGCTTTCCGTCGCTGACCGATCTCCCGGGCGTGCCGGACGCGGTGGTGGTGGCGATCCCCGCCGCCGGCGTGCCCGAGGTGATCGAGGAGGCCGGGTCGCTGGGCTGCGGCGGCGCCGTCGTGTACGGCGCGGGGTTCGGCGAGACGGCCGACGGCGCCGCCCTCGAGCTGGAGCTCCGCGAGGCGGCCCGGCGTCACTCGCTGCCCGTCTGCGGGCCGAACTGCGACGGGCTGATCTCCCTGCATTCGCGCGCGGCGCTGTGGGGCGATGCGCTGGCGTCGCCGCAGCCGGGCCCCGTCGCGCTCGTCTCCCAGAGCGGCAACCTCGTGGTCAACGCGCTCGCCACCCGGCGCGGGCTGCGGCTGCACACCGCGATCTCGTCGGGGAACGAGGCGGTGGTCGCGACGCCCGACTGGGTCGAGGTGCTCGCGCGCGAGGAGGGGGTGCGGTCGATCGCGCTGCTGATCGAGGCCGACGGCGACGGCGCGCGGCTGTGCGAGGCGCTCGCGGTCTGCGCGGACGAGGGCGTCGGCGTGGCGGTCCTGAAGGTCGGCGCGTCCGCGGCGGGCGCGCGGGCGGCGGCCGCGCACACCGGCGCGGTGGCGGGCGACCATCGCGTCTTCCGCGCGCTGGTGGAGGAGGCGGGCGCGGCCTGGGCGGCCGACGTCCACGACCTGCTGGAGCTGGCGAAGGCGCTCGCGGTCCGCGGCGGGCGACCGTCTCGGCCCGGCACCGCGATCCTCACCTGCTCGGGCGGCGACTCCGGCCTCGGGGCCGACGAGGCCGCCCGCGTCGGGCTGCCGCTGCCGCCGCTCGCGCCCTCCAGCGTCTCCGCCCTGCGCGAGCTGCTGCCGTCGGCGGCCACCGTCGCCAACCCGCTCGACTACACGGCGATGATCTGGGGCGAGGTCGACACCCTGCGCGACCTCATCCGCACCGTCGGCGAGGACCCCGCGATCGGCCACGTGCTCGTGTTCTACGACCGCCCGCCGGGGATCTCCGGCGCGTCGCTGGCGAGCTGGGAGGCGGTCGAGGAGGGCATCCTCGCGGGCGCGTCGGTCTCCCCTGTGCCGGTCATGGTCGCGGCCACGCTGCCGGAGTTGCTCGACGACGACTCCGCCTGGCAGTTCTGCGAGGCCGGCGTGCCCGCCGTAGCCGGCCTGCGCACCGGCATCGCGGTGGCCGCGGCTCTGGCCGCCCCGCCCGCCGACGCCGCGCGGCTGCGCGCGATCGGCGCTCAGGCCACGCCGGTCTCCGGCGGCCGCTGGCTCGCCGAGCACGAGGCGAAGGCGCTGCTGCGCTCGCGCGGAGTCCCGGTCGTGGACGGCCGACTGGCATCGAGGGAGGACGAAGCGGTCGAGATCTGGCGGTCGCTCGGCGGTCCGGTGGCGCTCAAGGTCTCCGCGCCCGAGATGCGCCACAAGACTCAGGCCGGCGCCCTGGCCCTCGACGTGCGCGACGAAACCGGCGTACGCGAGGCGTTCCGGCGGCTTGGGGCGGTTAGTGCACGCATACCGTGCACAGAAAACCCCACCAACGGCGCCCACCCCCTCAATGCCGCAGTTCTCGTCGAACGCATGGCGGCGCCCGGGGTCGAGCTCCTCATCGCCGTCCGCCGCGACGCCGTCGTCCCGGTCCTCGTGCTCGGCCTCGGCGGGGTCAACGTCGAGGCCCTGGACCGCGTGGCGATCGTGCCGCTGCCGGCCGACACCGGGCGCATCGGCCGCGCTCTGGAGACGGTCGGCGCGCCGGCGCACGCCGCCGAGATCGCCGCGCAGATCGCACCAGGCCGCCGAGGGGCTGGCACTCCTCGAATGCAATCCGGTACTCATCCACAGCGACGGCGCCGTCGTCGTCGACGCCATCGCCAAGGAGGTCGTCAAGTGAACGCCATCGCCAGCCGGCTCGGGCAGGTCGGGCTCCCGGCTCCCATCGCCGAGCTCGCCGCCAAGGACTGGGACGTCGTCGTCGTCGGCGGCGGCCACAACGGCCTCACCGCCGCCGCCTACCTCGCGAAGGCCGGCCAATCCGTCCTCGTGCTCGAGCGCCGCGAGCGGCTCGGCGGTGCCGCCACGCTCGAGGAGCCGTTCCCCGGCTACATCATCAGCCCGTGCGCCTACGTCGTCGGCCTGCTCGACGACCTGGTGATCGACGAGCTGCAGCTCAAGCAGCGCGGCCTGCACTTCGACGTCGCCGACCCGAACCTGTGGGTCCCGTTCGAGGACGGCACGAGCTTCGGCCAGTGGCTCGACGACGACCGCACTCACCAGGACCTCCTCAGGCTCGGCGTGTCCGCCAAGGACATCGACGGCTACTGGGCCTACGAGCACCTGTTCGACGAGATCCGCAAGCGCCTGCGCAAGGGCGAGCGCGACACGTGGCTGGGCGAGTCCCCCACGCGCGCGGAGATCGAAGAGCTCCTGCAGGGCGAGCAGACGATGATCGACGTCGTCTTCGACGCCTCGATCGCCGAGGTGCTCGACGACCACATCGGCGACGAGCGGATCAAGACCGCGCTGTTCGGCCAGGGGATCATCGGCGCGTGGGCCGGCCCGCGCGACAAGGGCACCGCCTCGATCAAGCTCATGCACTTCCAGGGCGACCTCGAGGGCCAGGGGCCGCTGTGGGGCTACGTGCGCGGCGGGATGGGGATGGTCTCGTTCGCGATCGCCGAAGCGGCCCAGGAGGCGGGCGCCACGCTCGCGGCCGGGGTGGCGGTCTCAGAGATCCTGCCCGAGGAGGGCGTCCGGCTCGAGGACGGCACGCTGATCCGCGCGCGCAACATCGTCTGCAACGCCGACCCCAAGCGCGCGCTGCAGATGCTCACCGACGTCCCCGCCGACTTCCGCAGCCGGCTGGAGGAGTGGAAGATCCGCAGCCCCGTCGTGAAGCTCAACACCGCGCTGAACCGCCTGCCCGAGTGGACCGCCGCGCCCGGCGAGCGGTTCCCGGCGTTCGCGACGATCGACTGCACCGGCACGATGGACGAGGCGCAGCGCGCGTTCGAGCGCTGCACCCGCGGCGAGGCCGCCGTCGACTTCGGCGAGATCTACATCCAGACCGGCTACGACCCGTCCCCGGCGCCCGAGGGCAAGCACCTGATGAGCGTGTTCGGCCAGTACGCGCCGTACGACTTCGACTGGGCCAACCGCAAGGAGGAGGTCGCCAAGCAGTTCTTCGACCTCATCACCAAGTTCGCGCCCGACTTCCCCGACACGCTCGAGCACTACGAGGTGCTCGGCCCGCCCGACATCGAGGAGCGCATCGGGCTCACCAACGGCAACATCTTCCAGGGCGAGACGATGCCCGACCAGATGTGGGAGCACCGGCTGAGCTCACGCACGCCGATCAACGGCTTCTACTTCTGCGGCGCGGCGACGCACCCCGCGGGAAGCGTGATCGCGCTCAACGGCCGCAACGCGGCGATGGCGGTCCTCGAGGACGCCGCGGCTCAGGCGCGCCCGTCGAGCCACTCGCGCATCGAGACGTGATGCACGGACTGGTCGCCTGACCCGAGCTCGGCCCGCATCTCACCCAGCAGCCCGAACCGCTCAGCGGTCACGTTGTGCTGGTGGATGGTCTCCAGGTTCTCCTGGCGGGCCGAGATGAAGTGGCGGTCGGTGAGCATCGGGAAGTTCTCCACGACGCCGCGCACCATCTCGCGCACGCAGTCCTCGACGAACCGCGGGCGCCGGTGCGCCTTCTCGACCACGGCGCCCTCGTCGGAGCGCTTCATCAGCTCGTAGATCTCCGACGACATCGAGTCCTCGACGACGGCGAGCAGCGTGGCCGCGTCGATGTCGGTGTCGCAGTCCTCCGGGCAGCCGATGTGCAGCGTGCCGAGGCCGCGCTGGTTGTGCGTGGCGACGGGGACGGCGTCGAAGATCTTCGCGATCTCGGCCTCGGAGAAGTGCTCGGCGACCAGTCGCTCGCGCGCGCGCGCCTGAACGAGCGTCTGCGCGCACGGGCAGGCGGTCATGCCCTGGGCGCGGACGCCGACGAGCCGCCGCGTGCCGATCTCGCTCGCCACGGCGACGCCGAGCAGCGAGTAGATCTCCTGCGTGAGGATCCCGGACTGCGGCGCCGGCTTGTGCTCGGGATAGCGGGCCTCGATGTGCACCTCGGCGCGCCGTGCGCCCTGCCGGTCGCGGACCTTCTCGGCGATGTGCTGCGCCAGGGTCTCCGCCCGCAGCGCCGACTCGCCGAGCACGACCTCGCCGATCGCGTCGTTGACGACCTCCTCGAAGCGCGACATGTGCGCGCCCTTCTGGTCCGGGCCGAGGTCGACGAAGCAGTCCAGGTGCGCGGAGTACAGCTGCTCGGATCCGTTGGCCTGGATCCGGATGACCTTCTCGACGTTCGTGACGCCTACGCGCGACAGCGAGATGGGCAGGCTCGGGGCCTGCGCCTGGACATCTTCGAGTGCGATTTCGGACATCTGAACCCCCAAGGCTAGTACGCCGCGTCCATCCGTTAGTGGCGTCAGTTCGCGAAAGAACACCCATTTGGGCAGGACAGAATCCGTAACGCGTGCTACAAAGCCGGACAGAGAGGCAACGGAGAGCCCTTGAGCCCCGGCCCAAATCGCGACCAGCGTCGCGGCTTCTGCAGCAAGGCTGCACAAGGACATAGGAGGAAGGAGCGGTTCTTCGGGAGGGGAATTCGCTCGTGTTGTCGTCCCGAAGGATCGAGAAGGGTTTGGGCACTAAGACCGAAGCACTGCTCGCGAGCGACGTGTCGATTGTCGAGATCGACGAGCTTCGCCCGCTGATTCTTGAAGGCCAGGAGCGGGGGTTCCTGACCTTCGAGCAGATCGCCTCTTGTCTTGAAGAGGTGGAGGTCACGAAGGAGCAGGTCGCCGAGCTGCACTCGTACCTGGAAGACCAGGGGATCGACGTGGTGAACGCCGAAGACGGGCGTCCCGCGGTTGCAGAAGGTGGCCGTTTCGAGCCCGCCGCGGCGCAGGGCAAGACGCCCGACGCTCCGCGTAAGCCGGAGATCGACCTGACGGTCGAGCCCAGTCTGGATTCGCTGCGGCTCTACCTGCGGTCGATCGGCCGCGTACAGCTGCTGACCGCCGAGCGTGAGGTTGCGCTCGCCCAGCGGATAGAGCGCGGTGACCTGGTAGCCAAGCAGGAGATGGTCGAGGCCAATCTGCGCCTCGTCGTGTCGATCGCCAAGGGCTATCTCGGGCGAGGCCTGTCGTTCCTGGATCTCATCCAGGAGGGCTCGCTGGGCCTGATCCGGGCGGTGGAGAAGTTCGACTACCGCCGTGGCTACAAGTTCTCGACATACGCGACCTGGTGGATCCGTCAGGCGGTAACGCGGGCGATTGCGGACAAGGGCCGCACGATCCGCATCCCCGTTCACATGGTGGAGAAGCTCAACAAGGTCGTGCACGTGGAGCGCCAGCTCGTCCAGCAGCTCGGCCGTGAGCCGCTGCCGGAGGAGATCGCCGCCGAGCTCGAGTGCTCGGCACGCGAGGTGCGCGACATCCTGCGCATGGCGCAGCAGCCGGTATCGCTGGAGAAGCCGATCGGCGAGGAGGAGGAGTCCGAGCTCGGCGATTTCGTCGAGGACGACACCGCGATCTCCCCGTTCGAGATGGCTTCGGAGAACCTCCGCAAGGAGAACGTCCGGCGGGCGCTCGACGCCCTGCCGCAGCGTGAGCGTGAGGTCATCGAGATGCGGTTCGGGCTGACGGGCGCGCGTCCGTACACGCTCGAGGAGGTCGGCCGCGCGTTCAACGTGACGCGCGAGCGGATCCGGCAGATCGAGAACCACACCCTCAAGAAGCTGGAATCGCTTCCCGAGGCCCAGCGCCTCCGCGATTCCGCCTGAGTCTTGTGCCGGTGCGGCGGGCTCTGCGCCCGCCGCGCCGCGCTAGACCTCTTCCTGTCCTCGTGCGCGTGCAGGGGAAGACCTTGCGCCTGTTCCGCCTCGGGCGCTGGGACGTCACGCTGGCGACGCGGCGGCAACCGCAGTTGGAGCGGCGTCGTGAAGCACTTCAGCTCGCGGGCGCGCGGACTTCCTGTTCGTTCACGTCGCTGATGGCCGGCGCTGGTTCATCCCAGCGCAGGAGATCGGGGGCGGAACCGGCATCCGGCTCGGCGGTCCGAAGTACGCCCGATTCGAAGTCGATCCTGGACGGCCGTTTCCGGGCCATGCGGCACCGCAAACGCTAAGCTCAGGCACTCCCGGTGGGGTTCCCGAGCGGTCAAAGGGACGAGACTGTAAATCTCGCGGCTCAGCCTTCGCAGGTTCGAATCCTGCCCCCACCATCAGGTTCGATCCAGTCGAGGATCTTGCCGATGCGCTCGGCCTGATCGCCGGCGCGGTTGAGGTCCTTGGAGGCGAACTCCGAGCGCTGGCGTACCGCTTGCTCGCCTTGCCGACCGATCGGGTGACGGACCAGCACCCGGAGTGTCACCGCGGCGAAGCCATCGGCCGCCGGCGTCATACGCCGCTGGGAACTGCGTCTCGCGCCCCGCTCAGCCCGCCGCGACGAGACGCTCGCGCGCGGCGGCCAGCGCGATCTCGAGCGGAGGACAGCCGCGCTCGCGCGCCTCGCGCAGCACCGCGGCCACGCGCCGGCAGGCGGCCCCGATCCGCCGCTCTACAACCGCGTCATCCTCGCGCGCGTACTCCGCGGCGACCTGGATGATCCCACCGCAGTTGGCGAGGAAGTCGGGCACGTAGAGGATCCCGGCATCGTGCAGCGCCCGGGCGGCGCCGCCGTCGCGAAGCGGGTTGTTCGCGGCACCGGCGACGACGCGGCAGCGCAGCCGCGGCACGTCGTCGGTACCGATCAGCTCGCCGAGCGCGCACGGGGAGAGGACGTCGAGCTCAAGGGCTGCGAGCTCGCGAGGGGCGACCACGCGGCAGCCGTGCTCGGCCGCGATCGCAGCGGTGCGCGCGGCGTCGCCGTCGGCGACCGTGACCGCCGCTCCCGCCGCGCACAGCTGAGCGGCGAGCTTGGAGCCGACGCTGCTCACGCCCAGGACGCCGACGCGCGCTTCGGCCACGCTGCCGTCGAGGGCCGCGGCGATCGCCGCGAACACGGTGCGCGCCGTGGCTCCGGACGGGTCGCCGCGGCCGCCGCTCGCGGGCGGCCGGCCGACGGCCCAGCGCGTGACCGCCGCGATCTCGTCCATGTCCGAGGGTGTTGTCCCGACGTCCTCGGCGGTCACGTAGCGGCCGCCCAGTCGGTCGACCACCGCGCCGAAGGCCCGCATGCGATCGGCACGATCGGCCCAGCGTCCGTCGTCCAGCAGGACCGCCTTGCCGCCGCCGAGATCGAGCTCCGCCGCGGCGTTCTTGAGCGTCATCGCCCGCGACAGGCGCAGCGCGTCGACGATCGCAGCGTCGAGCCCGGCGTAGCGCGACACGCGCAGGCCGCCCATCGCCGGCCCGAGCACCGTGGAATGGCGACGACACCGCGCAGGCCCGTGCGGCGATCCTCGAACAGCTCGACCTGCTCGTGCTCGAACTCCTCGACCCACGCCATCATCACTTCACCGACGTGCCCGCGTCGACCGGCAGCGCGACGCCGGTGATCATCCGCGCGTCGTCGGAGGCCAGGAACGCCACCGCGGCGGAGATGTCCTCGGGTGTGGCCAGCTCGCGGATCGCCTGCGCGTCGAGCCAGCCGTCGACCAACGACTCCCACTCGATCCCGAGCCGCGCCGCGAGCCCGCGATTCGTGCCGCTCGGCACCGTGCTCGGGCAGACGGCGTTCACCGTGATGCGGTGATCGGCGAGCTCGAGCGCAAGCACCTTGGCCAGCGCGATCACGCCCGCCTTGCTCGCGGAGTACGCCGCCAGGTTGGCCATCGGCTTGAATCCGGCGGCCGAGGAGATGAGCACGACCCGCCCGCCCGAGCGCTGGCGGATCATCACCGGCACCGCAGCCTTGCAGGCCTGCCACGCGCCCGTGAGGTTCGTCGTGAGCACGAGGTCCCACTCGGCACGGCTGGTTTCGATGGCGGGGCCGACGACGGCGACGCCGGCCGTCGCCACCATGATGTCGAGCCGGCCGAAGCCGTCGACCGTGCCCTGCACGGCAGCATCGAGTTGTGCCTGCTCGTGGACGTTCGCCGCGAACCACAGGACATCGCCGCCCTCACCCGCGATCGTCTCCGCCGCCGCGCGCAGCTGGTCGTCGCCCGCCAGCGGGTAGCCGGGCTCGACCGCCTCGGTCCGCTGGCCGAGGTCGACGAGCGCAACCCGCGCGCCCGCGGCGGCGAGCGTGCGGGCCTGCGAGAAGCCCAACCCCGTGGCCGCGCCCGTCACGAGCGCCACCTTGCCCTCGAGCTGCTGGCTCATGCGGCAACCTCCGGTTCGACGTCGATCGGCTCGCGCGCCGCCCGGCGCAGCCGTGGGAAATTCAGTTCGCGGCCGCCGGTCAGCCCTTGCGGGCGGGAGATCAGCGTGGCGAGCAGGATCAGGGCGAGACCGACCTCGGCGAGGCCGAGGGGGCCGTCGAGGTGGACGGGCCCGACGTTGACACCGGCCTCGACCTGCCGGAGCGCCTCACGCACGATCAGCACGAACAGCGCGCCGACCACCGCGCCCGACAGGCTCGTCTGGCCGCCGACGACCAACATGACCACCAGTAGGAACGTCGTGTCGAGGTACATCGTCGTCGGCGTCAGCGAGCCGAGGAACTCGACGTACAGGCCGCCCGCGACACCGACGATGACGGCTGACAGCACGAACGCGATCCGCCGCTCCGAGTGCACGCCGATGCCCACCGCGCGCGCGGCGATCTCGTCCTCGCGCGAGGCCCGCAACCGGGCGCCCCAGCGCGAGACCTGGAACGCCATGCCGACGACGATTGCGCACAACGCGGTCGCCAGCGCGCCGACGAGGTCCGTCGCGAGCGGGATGCCGTCGATCCCCGACGTGCCGTTGGTCAGACTCCGCCACTGGCTCGCGACGACGACGACGATCTGCAGCACGGCGAGCGACGTGAGCGCGGCGGCGATGCCCGAGAGCCGCATCAGTGGCCCGGACAGCGCCAGCGCGAACACGCCTGCGACCGCGCCGCCGAGCAGGCAGCCGGCGGCCGGCGAGAGGTTCACGTCGAGCAGGAAGCTCGGCAGGTCGGGCAGGACGCTCTCCTTCACGAACGGGTCGATCGTCGTCAGCGCCGCCGCGTAGCCGCCGATCGCCATGAAGCAGACGTGTCCGAACGAGAGGACTCCGGAGTTGCCGACGAACAGCCAGAAGCCGACCACCGCCGTGATCAGGATCAGGCTCTCGATCGTGGTGCGCTCGAGGCTCGCCGACCCGGACGCGCCGAGCAGCGCGATCACCACGACGAGCAGGCTCAGCAGCAGCACCGTGCCGATCGGGCGGCGGCGGCTGGTCACACGCGGCTCCGCGCGGTCCGCGGGACGATCAGGCCCTGCGGGCGCCACAGCAGCAGCACGATCACAATCGTGTAGGCGAAGGCGTCGCGATACGCGCGCAGGTCGAGCGGCAGGTAGGCGTCGAGCGCCACCGTCAGACAGCCGAGCACGAGCCCTCCGACCACCGCACCGCTCAGGCTGCCCAGTCCGCCGAGCACCGTGGCGACGAACGCGACCAGCAGGGCGTTGATGCCCATCGTCGGGTACACCGAGCCGTTCTGGACCACGATCAGATAGGTGGACGCACCCGCGAGGATGCCGCTGATCGCGAACGCGGAGGCGATCAACCGGTCCGTGCGAACGCCGAGCACCCGCGCCATCGAGTAGTCCTCGGCCGCCGCGCGCATCTGCACCCCGAAGCTCGTGCGCAGCAGCAGGAACGACAGGCCGCCGAGCAGCACCAACGTGGTCACCACCGCGGCCACGCTCACGCGCGGGATCACGAGCTCGCCGACCGTCAGCGAGCCGCTGAGCGTCGAGGACAGGTTGATGCCGCGCGGCGTGGCGCCCCAGATGAGCAGCGCCACGTTCTGCAGCAGGTAGCTGAGCGCGAACGAAGTGACGAGCAGCGTCGTCTCGTGGGCGCCCCGCACCGGTCGGAACGCGACCCGCTCCATCACCACGGCCACGATCGCGGGCACGAACACGACCACCGCGAGCTTGGCGAACCACGGCGCGTCGGCCACGACGACCCCCGCGTAGGCGCCGACCATGACCAACTCGCCGTGGGCGAAGTTGACCAGGCGCATGATCCCGAAGATCAGGGCGATGCCCAGGCCCAGCATCGCGTACAGCCCGCCGAGCGACAGCGCGTCGACGACGTGCTGCAGCACCTCGGTCATACCGCGCCGCCCAGGTACGCATCGGCCACGTCGGTGCGTTCGGCGATCTCCGCCGCCCGGCCGGTCATGACCAGCTGCCCGGCGCGCAGCACGTACGCCCGGTCCGCGAGCGCGAGCGCCTGGCGCGCGTTCTGCTCGACGAGGAGCACCGTGATCCCCTGGTCGCGCAGCTCGCCGAGCGCGGCGAACACCTCGCGCGTGATCAGCGGCGCCAGGCCGAGCGAAGGCTCGTCGAGCATCAGCAGTCGCGGGCGGGCGATCAGCGCCCGCGCGATCGCCAGCTGCTGCTGCTCGCCGCCGGAGAGCAGCGCCGAGGGCGAGCGGTAGTAGCGGCGCAGCACCGGGAACCGGTCGAGTGCCTCGTCGACCAGTGCGCGGTCGGCCCCACCGCGCGCGACGCCGCCCAGCTGGAGGTTCTCGGCCACGGTGAGGCTCTGGAAGATGTGCCGGCCCTCGGGCACGAGGGCGAGGCCGCGGCGTGCGATCTCCTCCGGCACCGAGCCCACCAGCGAGGCGCCCTCGAACTCGATCGTGCCGCGCTCCGGCTTGACCAGCCCGAACACCGCTTTCAGCAGCGTGCTCTTGCCGGCTCCGTTCGGCCCGACGACGGTGACGATCTCTCCCTCTTCGACGACGAGGTCGAGGTCGTGCAGCGCAGGGCTGCGTCCGTACGACACGGCAAGACCCGAGACTGCGAGCATCACGACTCGCCCAGGTAGGCGCTGACGACGCCCTGGTCGGCGCGGATCTCGGCCGGCGTCCCCATCGCGAGCGTCTTGCCGAAGGCGAGCACGTGTATGCGCTCGCACGTGCTCATGATCAGCCGGAGGTCGTGCTCGATCACGCACAGGCCGACGCCGCGCGCCGCGCGGATCTCGGCCAACAGCGCGCCCAGCTCGTCGCTCTCGCTCTCGTTGACGCCCGCGGCGGGCTCGTCGAGCAGCACCAGCTCCGGCTCGGTGGCCAGCACGCGCAGCAGGCTCACGCGCCGCTCGTCGCCGAGCGGGAGATTCATCGCGCGGCGATCGGCCCAGTGCCAGAGGTCGAAGGTCCGCAGCAGCGACTCGGTTCGGTTGCGGGCCGCACGCCGGCCGAGCCCGCAGCCGAGTGCCGCGCACTCGAGGTTCTCGAACACGCTCAGCCTCGCGAACAGCCGCACCGATTGGAAGCTGCGGACCAGGCCGGCTCGTGCGCGCCGGTGCGCGGGCCAGCGCGTGACGTCGCGGTCGCCGAGCGTGACGGTCCCGGCGGTCGGGCGCTGAAAGCCCGAGAGGGCGTTGACCAGCGTCGTCTTGCCGGCGCCGTTCGGCCCGATCAGCCCGACGATCTCGCCAGGCTCGAGCGAGAAGTCCACGTCGTCGACCGCGTGCACGCCCGCGAAGTGCACGCGCAGGGCGTCGGCGTGCAGCGCGGTCACGTCATACGTCCTCGGGCAGGCACGGCGCGGCCCAGCGGGCGGCGGCCGGCGCCAGCGCCGCGGCCATCCGGCGCTCCGCCTCCTCGGAGACGCGGCCGCCGGCGACGTGGACCGCCGTGACCTCGGGAAGGGCGGTGAGCGCCGGGCGCACGGTGGCGAAGGTGGTGAGCGGCCGCAACGGGCAGCCCGTGCACATCCCGGTGTAGGCGACATGTACCTCGCCGTCGTGCACCGCGCGCAGCTCGAGTCCGCCGGCGTGCGCGGCCAGCAGCCGGTCGATCTCTGCCACGCGCGCGGAGACGCCGGCGCTCACACGAGCTCCTGGATCTTGCTCTCGACGTCGACGCCCATCATCCGCGCGAAGTTGAGGCTGAGGACCTTCGCCTTGTCCTCGCGCGTGATCTGCGGGTAGCCGTAGCCGTCGCGCAGGTCTTCGGGGATCTCCATCGCCACGAACGCTTCGAGATACGGGCGCGGCGGGCCGAGCAGCGCGGCGTCCGAGCCCCAGACGAGCTTGTCCACGCCGACCTCCATCAGCAGCCGCCCGATCTGCATCTGCGCTACGCGCGGCTGCAGGATCGTCGCGCTGAGGTTGCTCGCCAGCGACAGGTGCACGTTGGGGAAGCGGGAGGCGATCGAGATCATCTCGTCGAGGTACGGCAGCGCGAGGTGATGGACGAGGAACGTCAGGTCCGGGAAGTCGCGCGCCGCCTTCTGCAGGTCTACCGGGCTCAGCTGCTCGACGTTCATGAGCCCGAACGGGAAGCCCTTGTGGAATTGCAGGACGCGAATGCCGAGGTCGAGGCATCGCTGATAGAGCGGATACGCCAGCTCCTCGTCGTCGCAGCGCCAGCCGCCGTCGACGTGGCCGTTGTAGAACTTGATCGAGACCGCGCCGAGCTCGAGTACCTGGCGGTCGAGCTCCTCCAGCGCGCCCTCGACCGACGGGTACAGGGGATCGACGCCGCCGCAGAAGAGCACACGGTCCGGGTACCGCTCGGCCATCGCGTGCTGCGTCTCGACCGGCGCGAACATGCCCTCGTACCAGTCGAAGATCGGTACGACCTGGGCCATCGCCATGTCGGTCGGCGAGTCGACGAAGACCATCTCGTAGACGTCCTCGATGGACCACCGGACCGCGAGGTCGGCGCCGGACTTGGTCACTCCCGGCCAGCCGAGCCCGGCGCCGAGGCCGGCGAGCTGGTCGCGGGAGAAGTGCGCGTCGTCGCGCGAGGCGCGCAGGTTCGCATCCGACATGTCGTAGACATGGATCGCGTTGTCGAAGACGAACATTCCGTCGATCAAGGCGACTCCTTCCGCACCGCGGGATTGCGGCAGCTTGAGGTGGACACGCTCTCGACCCGGCCGGTGCTTGGCAAGAGCGATTCCGGTGCACGGAACGTGGCGCCGATGCCTATTGCCGCGGCCGCCGCGCGTTGGTAGATGGTGCCATGGCCCAATTCCTCACCGCCCCCAAGCCGCCACCCGAACGCACCGTAGACGGCGTCCGTTCCGTAGGCCGCGCACTGCTCCTGCTGCAGGTGATGGCGCGCTCGGAGCGCGAGGCCTGGGCCCTGGATGACCTGAGCCGGCTCAGCGGGCTGGCGAAGAGCACGACGCACCGCCTGCTGGAGACGATGATCTCGGTCGGCTTCGTCGAGCGGGGCGTGACGGTCGGCGTCTACCGGCTCGGACTACAGGCCGCCGTCGTCGGCAGCGCCGCCGCGCGCCTGCGGCGGCCCGACGAGATGGTGCAGGCCGTGCTCCATGCGGTGCGGTCTCGCACCGGCGAATCGGTCGGGCTGGCCGTGCTGTCGGGCGATCACTCGGTGACCGTGGCGCGCTCGCTGTCGCGCGAGCCGCTGCGCTTCAACTTCGAGATCGGCGGCATCTTCCCGGTGCACGCGTCGGCCGGCGGCAAGGTGCTGCTTGCAGCGATGAGCGACGACGAGCTGCGTCGCCGGTTCGGCCATCGCAAGCTGCTGACCCGCTACACGGAGCACACGATCACGCACGTGGATCGCCTGATCGAGCACCTCGAGGTCGTGCGGCAGCAGGGCTTCGCGCTCGACGACGAGGAGTGCTCCGAGGGCCAGCGCTGCATCTGCGTCCCGGTGCGGATCGGCGACCGGCCGGCCCGCCACGCGCTCGGCGTCGCCGCCCCGGCGGTGCGCGCCGACGTCCCGCGGCTGCTGCGCGTCGTGGACGTGCTGCGCACGGGGGCGGCCGATCTCTCGGCCGCCCTCGCGATGGACGTCTACGGCTGAATCAGCAGGAAGGCTCCGGGATGGCGGTCGCGGTGACCGACGTCACGTAGTGCGACTTGCCGTCCGGGAAGTCGATGACCTCGTACGGGCGGCCGACCGCCGTGTGGCAGTCCGACGTCCACGTTGTCTTCCCGACGGCGAGCTCCTTGTCCTTATAGGTCTCGAAGTACTTGGTCAGCGCCTTGGTGTCGAGCGTCTTGAGCTCGGTGGCCGCGTCGGCCAGCGCCTGCACCGAGCTGTACCCCGACAGCAGGCCGAGGGCGAACTGGTTCGGCTTGCCCGTCATCTTGGTCGCGGCTGCGTACACGTTGGCCGCCTGCTTGTTCGGCGTCTCGCCGGGCGTCAGCGCGCCGACGCTGACCGCGAACAGGTTGCTCGTGTCGGACAGGCCCTCCTGCCAGTTGTTCCCGTCCATGGCCTGGTCGAGCATGATCGTCTTGGTGATGCCGGCGGAGCGCAGTTGCTTGAGCGCCGCGACGGCACCCGGGGGGAACGAGCACAGCACGACGCCGTCGACCTTGTCCTCGGCCGCGCGCATCCGCGACGCCTGCGTGCTGATCGACGCGTCGCCGCTGGCGAACTTGTCCTCGTACGCGACCTTGCCACCGAGCTGCTCGAAGCTCGCCTTGAACGCCGCGCACGTCTCGGTCTCATGGGCGATCGCCTGGTCGACGAGCATGTACGCGGTCTTCCAGCCCTTCTCGCTGTAGAGGAACTCGGCCATCGAGGCGCCCTCGGTGGGAGAGCCCGGGTAGAGGTTGAACATCGACGGCCCGATCTTCAGGCCGAAGCGGGTGTCGCCGGCGCTCGACATCGCCACGAGGCCCTTGGAGATCGCCACGCGCGCGGCGGCGCCGCCGAAGTTGTAGTCGAGCGTCGGGATGATGAACTGCGCGCCCTTGTCGATGACCTCGAGCGCGGCGTTGGAGCCGTTGGCGACGTCGGACTTGGTGTCCGCGGTGATGATCTCCAGCTGGTGCCCGTCGACGCCGCCCTTGGCGTTGATCTCGTCGACGGCCACCTTCGCTCCGACGAGCATGTCGCCGTCGAACAGGCTGATGACCCCGGTCTGCGCGATCGGCATGCCGATCTTGATCGGGCCGTCCGGGATCGTGCCGCCCTTCGACGCCTGCGCGTTGTCGCCACTCGACGAGGCGGCCTGATCGGCGTTGTCGTCCCCGCCGCACCCGGCCGCAATCGCGCCCGAGAGGACGAAGATGAGGATGACTGTCATCCATCGCTTCATGCTGGGACTTCCCCTCCAGTCGAGGCCGTCACGGTCGGATGGATCGCGACCGTAAATCGCCGCGCGGCAGCCGTCAGCCGCGATTCCGGCCGCCGGAACGCTGCGGCGACGCGCGTTCCGGCACTCGGAATCAGCCTTGGCGTGCGGCTCGGAGTCACTCAGGGTGATCGTGGCGCTGTCCACCACTCAGGAGTCGATTCGATGGCGTATGTGGCATGGAGCGAGCTCACCTGGCCCGAGGCGGAAGCCTTCGGAGCCGATGCGCGCTGCACCGCGCTGATCCCGCTCGGCGCCCTCGAGCAGCACGGCCCGCACATGCCGCTTGCCACCGACTCGCTGATCGTCGAGGCACTCGCCCGATCGGTTGCCGAGCGGGTCGATCGGCCGGTGCTGGTCACGCCCGTGATCCCGGCCGGCCTGTCCGACCACCACACCGGGTTCGCTGGCACGGTGAGCCTGACGTCCGGCTCGTTGGAGTCGGTGCTGATCGCGTTCCTGGAGTCATTCCGCCGGATGGGCCTGCGCCGCTGCGCGCTGATCACCGCCCACGGCGGCAACTTCGCCTACATGGGGCGGTTCGCCGAGCTGTACAGCACCGAGGAGCTGACGGTCAGCGCGTTCTCCGACTTCAGCGCCTACCTCGTGGAGATGTTTGCGGCCGCGACCGAGCTCGGCATCGAGCCGCCGGCCTCCGACGTCCATGCGGGAGCGATCGAGACCGGCCTGGGACAGCACCTGTTCCCCGGGCTCATTCGTCCGGGATGGGCCGAGGTCGAAGGGCTGAGCGACGGCTCGCCCGACATCGTCGAGCGCGTGATGGTCGACGGCGTGCGCTCGGTCAGCGCCACCGGCGTGCTCGGGACCCCGGCGCTCGCCACGCCCGAACTGGGGGCCGCGGTGTTCGAGCGCCTGAGCGCGCGGATCGCCGGCTGGCTCGAGGAGACGATGGCGGCCCAGCCGCCGGCTGTGGGGGAGCCCACCGCATGACCCTCATCGTCGACGCCGTCACGCATGCGTTCGACTCGCGTTCGTCGAACGCCAAGGCCGGCGCATTCGCCCAGCGGGCGCTGGACAGCTTCTTCGCGTTCCAATGGGACTTCCTGCCCGATCCCTACCGGCTCGAGCGCGAGCTGTACTACACGGCGATCGACGTCGACACGTTCGTGTCCGCGATCTTCCTGGAGAGCACCACCGACGTCGCCGTCTTCCACACGATCCCGGCGTGGGGTGTGTTCGGCGATCTGTCGCCGATCGACGTCGGGATCGAGGCCCGGCGCCGCCACCCCGATCGCGTGCGGCTGTACGCCGCGATCAGCCCACTCGAGGGCGCTCGCGCGCTCGACGAGCTCGAGCGTCAGGCGGCGGAATGGGACGTGATCGGGCTCAAGCTCTATCCGATGGACATCATCGACGGGCAGCTGCTCCCGTTCCGGCTGGACGATCGCAAGCGCGCCTACCCCGTGCTCGAACGGTGCCAGGAGCTGGGGATTCGGACCGTCGCGATCCACAAAGCGATTCCGCTCGATCAGGCGCCCGCCGAGTACTTCTCGTCGGGCGACGTCGAGTCGGCCGCGAGCGACTTTCCGGATCTCAATTTCGAGGTCGTGCACGGTGGTTTCGCCTTCCTCGAGGAGACCGTGCTGCAGCTGATGCGGTTCCCGAACATCTACGTGAACCTCGAGGGTGTGGCGTCGCTGCTGACCAAGCAGCCCGCCGCGTTCGCGCGGATCATGGGGCACCTGATGATGTACTCGGGCCACGAGCGCATCTTCTGGGGCACCGGCGCCACGGTGTTCCACCCGCGGGTGCTCATCGAGGCGTTCGAGGCGTTCGAGATGCCCGAGGATCTCGTGAGCGGCTGGGCGTACCCGCGGCTCACGCCGGAGGTCAAGGCCGACATCCTCGGTGGCAACTACATGCGCGTGCACGGCATCGACCCGCGCGCGCTCGCGGAACGACTCGACGGCGACGCGGTGGCGCTCGAGCGCGAGCGCGGGCTGCACGAGCCGTGGAGCGTGCTGCGTGGCGCGGTGCGATGAACCGCCGCGATCAGGTGATTGCCGCGCTGGACGAGATCGTCGACCCGTGCAGTGCCGCGGCGGGCGTGCCGGCCGGGCTGGCCGCGATGGGGATCGTCGACGCGGTCGCCATCGAGGGCGGGTCCGTCACCGTCCGCCTGCTCCCGACGTTCGCCGGCTGTCTGTTCGCCGGGCTGTTCGCCGATGAGGCCGAGCGCCGCATCGGCGCGCTCGACTGGTGCCAGGCGATCGAGGTCGAGCTGGCCGGTGATGCGGTGTGGACCGAGGAGCGGATGTCGCCCGTTCTGCGCCGCCGCCGCGCACAACTGCGCAGGCAGCTGCAGCTGCGCTGACCCCGGCGATGCCTGCCGCGGCCACGCCGACGGCGATGGCCGGCCCTGCCGCCTTCCCGCCACTTGCTTGACGGTGCCCACGACGCCGCTGCGCTTTGGCTCGCCGTCGCGCGGCGGCCGCTGGTGCGGCGCCCGGACCGCTGCTCGCTGCCCGTGACGACCGGGTGTTCTTGCGCGACGCCATCGGGACCACCGCGTTCGCGCCCCTTGGAATGATCCGCCTGTGTCGTGGATCGTCATCGGAGTGCCGATCGACTCCGTCGGGCGCTCGGGCGGCACCGAGCTGGCGCCCGCGGCGCTCCGTGAGCACGGCCTCGTCGCGCGGTTGGGAGCCGGCGACCGCGGCGATCTCGATGTGAGGATCCGCGGCGACGAGCGGGACAGGGAGAGCGGCGTCATCGGGATCGACGGCGTCGTCGCGACGACGGTCGCCGTCCGCGAGGCGGTGCGCGAGGTGGTGGCGGGCGGGGATCGGCCACTGCTGCTCGGCGGCTGCTGCACACTCGTGCCCGGTGCCCTCGCCGGCCTGCGTGACGTGGTCGGCGCGCACGGCGTCGCATATGTGGACGGGCACGTCGACGTCTATGACGGCCAGACCTCGCCGACCGGCGAGGCGGCCGACATGCCGATGGGAGTCGCCTTCGGCCTCGGCCCCGATCGCTGGGTCGCTGCCGCGGGCGGCGCCACCACGGCACCCGCGGACGTGATCGTGCTCGGCGCACGCGACCCCGAGGAGGCGGACGACATCGCCGGCCTGCTGGCCGATCGCCTCGCCGCGCTCACGGTGCTCGGCCCCGGCGAGCTGCACGACTTCGCGCCCGAGCGGCTCGCGCGCGGGCCGTTCTGGATCCACCTCGACGTCGACGTGCTCGACGAGCGCGAGATGCCGGCGACCGACTACCTCATGCCCGGCGGCCTGCACTGGGACGACCTGACGGCGTTGATGGCGCCACTGTGCGCGGTGCCGTCGCTGGCCGGACTCAGCGTCGGCTGCGTGAACCCTGAGAAGGACCCCGGCGGGCTCTACGTCGAGCGCACGTGCACGCTGCTCGAAGCCGTCGTCGCGTCGTGACAAGCGGCGCGTCACAGACCGCTGAGGAGGTTTCCCGAGCCGCCCATCAGGCACCATGCATCGCATGGGAGAACTCGACGGAACGGTCGCGCTGGTCACCGGCGCGAGCAGTGGGATCGGAGAGGCAACCGCCCGCGCCCTGGCCCGCCGGGGCGCGAAGATCGCGGTTGCGGCACGCCGTCGCGACCGCCTGGAGGCGCTGGCGCAGGAACTCGGCGACGTGCTGGTGATCGAGGCCGACATCACCGATCGCGACCAGGCGACCGGCGCGGTCACGCAGACGGTGGAGGAGCTCGGCCGGCTCGACACCGTCGATCAACAACGCCGGCGTCATGCTCCTCGGCCCGACCGAGGACGCCCCGCTCGAGGAGTGGGAGCAGATGGTGGCGATCAACGTGCAGGGGCTCCTGTACGTCGCGCACGCCGCGATCCAGCCGCTCCTGAAGGCGGCGGCGGACGGCCCGCGCGGCGTGTCCGACATGGTCAACGTCAGCTCGATCGCCGGGCGCGTCGCCCGCCGCGGCTCGGGCGTCTACAACCTCACCAAGCACGGCGTCGGCGCGGTCAGCGAGTCGATGCGCCAGGAGTACGCCGACCGCCATCTGCGCGTGTCGCTGGTCGAACCGGGCGCGGTTGCCACCGAGCTCACCACGCACATGCGACCCGAGGTGCAGGAGGCGTCACGCGAGCGCTTCAAGGCCATCGAGCGCCTCGAGTCCGAGGACATCGCCGAGATCATCGAGTTCATGGTCACGCGGCCCAAGCGCGTCGCCATCAACGAGGTGATGGTCCGGCCTACGAACCAGGAGTGGTGAGCCGCGCGAGCTCGCGGTTGAAGCGCTCTGGAGCCTCGAGGTGCGGCATGTGCGCGACGCCCTCGTACCACGAGGCCTGGGCGGTCGGGCAGACGGCGAGCACGTGCTCGGCCATCGCGGGGAGCACGACCGTGTCGGCCCGGCCGTGCGTGACCAGTAGCGGCACTCGCAGCGCGCGCAGCACGTCGTCGTCGTCGATCTCGCGCGCGGCCAGCGCGGCGCGGACGCGCGCCGGCACGGCCATGTTCCACGCGACCGCGGTCTCGAACTCATCCGGCGGGAGCGGCTGTGCCACGCACGTGTGGACGAAGCTGCGCATCGCCCAGATGTTCGTCGGCAGGTCGTCGGCGGTCGCGAGCGCGAAGTGGTCGAGGAAGCCGGGGCCGATCAGCGTCCCGAAGGCGCGGCTCGCCGAGCTTGACCGCGCCCTCGACGAACTCGATCGCGGCGATCCGGTCCTGGCCGTACGCGCGCACGTAGTCGCAGATCACGAACGCGCCGTAGGACCAGCCGACGAGCACGGACGCTCGAGCGCGAGCTGGTCGAGGATGGCCGCCACGTCGTCGGCCCAGAGCCGCGCGTCGGTGTAGTGCTCGGGCTCCAGCGGCGCCTCGGACATGCCGTGGCCGCGCAGGTCGTAGGCCACGAGCCGGAACTCGTCGGCGAGCGCGCTCTCGTACTGCTTCGCCCAGCACAGGTGGTTCTGCGACCAGCCGTGGATGAACAGGATCGGCGGCCCGTCCGCCGGGCCCCATTCGCGCACGTGCAGGCGCAGGCCGCCTCCGCCCTGACGGTGTGGGTCTGCGTCGAGCCGGTCTGCGTCAAGGCGGCCATCGCTCGCCTCCGATCGTCGGGTCGCGGGAATCGTTGCCGGACCGGCGCCCGCGGCGCATCGGGCAGAGCGCCTTATCTTCGCCGCCGGCGCGCCGTATCTTCTCGCCCGCGGTGGCTCTCAGGCGAGGGATACTCGGCCGCATGTTCGTCGGGCGCGCACGCGAGCTGGGAGAGCTCGAGCAGGCGCTCGACCACGCGCGTGCCGGGAACGGCGTGACGGCGCTGATCGCGGGTGAGGCGGGCATCGGCAAGACGCGCCTCGCCTTCGAGCTGGCAGCGCGCGCCCGCGACGCGGCTTCGAGGTGCGGCTCGGCCGCTGCGATCGACCTGGTCGGCACCGAGCTGCCGTACCAGCCGTTCGTCGAGGCGCTCGGGGGCGCTGCCCAGCGCGAGGCCGGCTCCCAGTTGCGCGTGTTCGAGACGGCGCTGGCGCGTCTCGCCGATCACCACGACCCGGTGCTGCTGGTGCTCGAGGACCTGCATTGGGCGGACACGTCGACGCTCGACCTCGCCGTCTTCCTCGCCCACAACCTCGCCGACCAGCGGGTCCTCCTGCTCGGCACGTACCGCGGCGAGCGGCACTGCGGGCGCTTGCGCCGGTGGCGAGGGCGTGCGTCGCTCGGGGTCGGCCGTCACGCTCGAGCTCGGTCCGCTCGGCGCCCGACGAGCTTGCCGCGCTGCTCCGGCGCGACGCGCCCCGCGGCGCGAGCGAGATCGCCACCCGCTCCGCGGGCAACCCGTTCTTCGCCCAGGAGCTGGCGGCGGCCGGAGCAGGCCGAGCTGCCGGAAAGCCTGCGCGACGCGCTGCTCCAGCGCGTCGCGGTGCTCGACGACGAGACACAGGAGCTGTTGCGGCTGATCGCCGCGGCGGCGGCGCGACGTCGGCGACCCACTGCTGCGCGCCGCGACAGCACCGCCGAGGAGCGCTGCGCGAGGCGCTGCGCGCGGCGATCGACCAGAGGGTGCTCGTCGCCAACCAGGACGCCGGCACGTTCCGCTTCCGCCACGCGCTGCTGGCCGAGGCGGTGTACGCGACGATCCTGCCCGGCGAGCGCGAGGAGCTGCACGCGCGGCTCGCCGAGGAGCTGGCGGAAGCGGAGTCGCGGCCGCGGCGAGCTCGCCCCGCACTGGGCGGCGGCGGGCCGCGCAGAGAGGCGCTGGCGGCATCGGTCGCGGCGGCCGGCGAGGCGGAGGCCGTCTACGGCCTCGCCGAGGCGCTGGCCCATCTCGAGCGCGCGCTCGCGCTCTGGCCCGCGGTCGCGGACGCCGCCGCGCTGCGCGAGGCTCGACCTGGCCGCGCTCTGCCACCGGGCCGCCGAGCTCGCCGGGCACGACGGGCGCGGCGCCGCGCGCGGTCGAGCTCGCGCGAGCGAGCGATCGATCTCGTCGGCGACGGCGATCCCCCGCGCGCCGTGGTGCTGTACGACGGCCTGGGCCGACTACCTGCACGCGAGCGGCCGAGAGCGACGCCGCAATCGCGGCGCTCGAGCGGGCGGTCGCAGCTGGTGCCGGCGGAGCCGCCGTCGCCGGAGCGCGCGTACGCCCTCGGGACGCTCGCCGGGGGCTTGATGATCGCCGTGGCGCCTCGAGGAGTCGCTCGCGCTCGCCGAGCGGGCGCTCGCGCTCGCCCGCGCGCGACCGGCGCGGCTACGGCCGAGTTCCGCGCGCTCACCGTGGTCGGCAGCGACCTCGCCTACCTCGGCCGCGCCGAAGAGGGCTTCGCGCAGCTTCCGCGACGCCGTGCGAGCTCGCCGAGGAGAGCGGCGATCACCTCGGCCTGGTCAGCGGCGTACGCGAACCTCACGCGACGTGCTGACGATGCTTGGCCGCACGCGGAGTCGGCGCGGACTCGCGGCGGCGGCGCTCGAGGCGCCTGCGGCGCTACGGGATCGACGGACGCCCTGCTCGTCGGCAACCGGATCGAGGCCCTGCTCGCGATCGGCGAGTGGGACGAAGCGGACCGGCTCAGCGCGGCGGCGCTGCGCGCCGATGACGGCGAACTTCCGCGCACTAGCTGCTGGTCATCCGCGCCGAGCGTCGAGGCCGGTCGCGGCAAGTTCGACGCCGCACGCGCCCACCTCGAGGCCGCGACGCGCCAGCGATGCCCGAGGACCACGTACTCGGCGCTCTACGCCGCCTACGTGGCGGAGCTCGCCCTGTGGGAGCGCCGCTGGACGGACGCCGCCGCCGCCGTCGACGACGCGCGGCTCGCACGCGCGCGGACCGCGCGAGACGGCCCAACTCCGCGTCTAGCTGTGCGCCAAGGGCCTGCGCGCCGCAGGCCGAGCTGGCCGGCGCTGGCCCGCGCCCGCCGGGACGACGGCACGCTCCGCGACGGCTCGACCGCGCGCGGGCGCTACGGACGCTCGCTCGCCGCGCCGCCGAGGACGGCTCGCCGGTCACGCCGAACGCCGGCGGCTGGCACGCGGTCGCCGAGGCCGAGCACGAGCGCGCCCGCGGCGTCGCAGAGGCCCGGTCTATGGGCCGCGGCCGCGGACACGCTGGGAGCGGCTCGAGCGCGCACCGCTCGCCGCCTACTGCCGCTGGCGCGCAGGCCGAGGCGCTCGTCGCGGCGGGCGCCTCGCGCGCCGACGGCGTCCGAGCCGCTGCGCGACGCACACGCCGCCGCGGAGCGGCTCGGCGCGCGAGCCGCTCCTGCGGGAGCTCGAGCTGCTCGCCGAGCGGGCGCGGCTGGACCTCGCGCCACCGCCCACCGACCCGTCCCGTCGACGGCCTCACCGAGCAGCTCGGCCTGACGCCGCGCGAGACGCGAGGTGCTCGACGCTCGTCGCGCGCGGCCTCACCAACCGCGAGATCGCCGACGAGCTGGTGATCAGCGTCAAGACCGCCAGCGTGCACGTCTCGCACATCCTCCGCAAGCTCGACGCTCCCAACCGGCTCGAAGCGGCCGCGATCGCGCACCGCGTCTCAACGTCCCGCTAGCCGAAGAAGGCGCGGTCCTCGGTGCCGATTCCGGTCGCGGCCGGCCGCCCGGAGTGGTGCTCGGCCGCGATCGCTCCCCAGTCCGCTTCGGCCTGCAGTGCGCCGAGCAGCGTCAGCAGCCGGAACTCCAGGCGTCGCATGAGCAGCGACTCCGCGGGCAGGCCGAGCCGGCGCATCGTGTCGAAGTAGCGGCGACCGCGGCGGGTAGCCGGCCTCGCGGATGCGGTCGACGTAGGCCGGATCGACGCGGCGGACGCCGTCGGTGATCAGCCACTCGCCGGCGGTCTGCAGATGCTCGAACACCGCGCCGTCGTACGCGTCGGGATCGGGCAGCGTAGCCGAGGCCGCGCCAACGCCTCGAGCGACGCGCCGGCGTCGCCCTCGGCGAGCGCCCGCATGACGTCGCGCTCGCCCGCCAGGACCGCGGCGTCGAGGTCGCGCAGGAGCCCGAAGTCGAGCACGCACAGCCGGCCGTCCGGACTGGACGAGGCAGTTGCCCGGATGCGGGTCGCCGGCGACGACGCCGTCACGCCAGGCGAGGCCGAAGAAGAAGCGGAACGCGATCTCGCCGCGCGGTCGCGCTCCGCCTCGCTCAGCTCCGCGTCGGCCGGCCGGCCCTCGGCGTAGTCGGTGACGAGCACGCCGCTGCGTCGACAACTCGGTGTGCACGCGCGGCACTGCACGTGCGGATGGCCGCGGAACCGCCGCTCGATCCGGCGCTGGTGCTGGGCCTCGACCTCGTAGTCGAGCTCGTCCGCGATCCGCTCGCGGATCTCGGCGAGCACCGCGCCGGCGTCGAGGCCGGGCGCGAGCTGCTTGACGATCGGGCCGACCAGGCCGAGGTTGCGCAGGCCGCCTTCGACCGCCTCGCCCGCGCCGGGGCGCTGGACCTTGACCGCGACGTCGTCGCCCTCGCTGGTGCGCGCGCGATGGACCTGGCCGAGCGAGCGTGAGCGCGAACGGCTCCTCGTCGATGTCGTCGAACAGGTCCCGGATCCGCGCGTCGATGTCCTTCTCGATCACCTTCTTCACGCGCCCGAACGACTCCGCCTGCGGCGGCCCGCCCTCGGTCGACCGGTCGAGCTGCACCATCGCGAGCAGGTCGATGACCTTCGGCCCGGCACCCTTGAGATGCCCGAGCTGCGCACCGAGGTCCTCGACCAGCGCGCTCGCGCGGGCCGACATCTCAGGCCGCGCCGTTGCGGAGGAGCTCGCCGAGCTGGCCGGCATCGACCCGGGCCGGCTCCGTCGTCTCGATGAAGTCGATCAGCAGCCGGACGAAGCGCAGCGGGTCGTCGAGGTGGGGGAAGTGACCGGCGCCGGGGAAGATCTCGAGACGGCTCTCGGGGACCAGCTCGTGGACCGCGTAGCCGTGCGACACGGGGATGATCGGGTCCCGGTCGCCCCACACGACCAGGAATGGGATCGCGTGCGCGAGGTACAGGCGATCGCTGGCGTCGATCCGCTGGCCGCCGTGGTCCACGAGCGTCCGCAGCGTGTGCAGGAACGCCGCCCGCGCCTCGCCGTCCGACAGCGAAGCGTGCCCGCGCGAGCACCTCGCCCACGTCGGTGTGGACCCGCAGCCCCAGGCGGCCGAGCATGCGCCCGACGCCCCGGCCGACGCCGAGCAGGTGCCCGTTGACCAGGAACGGCAGCACGAACTCGGACCCGGGCAGGCTCGCGGCGCGCAGGAGCGGGGTGATCTCGCGGCCCAGGCCGCCGCTGTCGACGAGGACGAGCCGCTCGCAGTGCTCGGGGAACTGGTAGGCCAGCTGCATGGCGACGCCGCCGCCCAGCGAATGTCCGACGAACGTGGCGCGGTCGTGCCCGAGCGCCGCCAGCAGATCGCGGATTCCGCTCGCGTAGGCGCCGAGCGAGTAGTCGCCGCGCGGCTTGGCCGAGTCGCCGTGGCCGAGCAGGTCGGGCGCGATGACGGTGAAGCGCTCGGCGAGGTAGGGGAGCACCCTGGCCCACGTGGCGGAGGTCGACGTGATGCCGTGCACGAGCACGACCACCGGCCCGCTGCCGGCCGACCGGTACAAGAGGCGGTGGCCGTGCAGGACGATCTCTTGCAGCGCGTCGCCGTCGGCGAGGCTGCTGGCACGGGGATGGCATCAGTCCCGTCGAGTCTACCGGCGGCTCTCGACCTTCGAAATCGCAAGCGGGTTAGAGTGCGGCGGGATGGCGACCCATCGCCCGGCCGGTGCGGCACTCCGTCGCGAGCGCATGCTTGCCGCCATCCGCGAGCGCCATTTCGTCCACGTCGGCGAGCTCAGCGAGCGCTTCGGGATCTCCGAGGTGACGGTGCGCAACGACCTCGACGAGCTCGCCGCGCGAGGCGAGGTGCACAGGATTCGCGGCGGCGCGATCCCGCGGCCCGCACGAGCAGAGCGCCGTTCGAGGAGTGCGAGACGAGCTTCGCGGACGAGAAGTGGCGATCGGCCGCGCCGCGGCCGAGCTGGTGCGCGACGGAGAGGCGCTGCTCGTGGACGTCGGCACCACGACCGCCGCCGCGGCCCGCGCGCTGGTCGCCCGGACCGAGCTGCGGAACGTCATCGTGTTCACCAACGGGCTCAAGACGGCGCTGGAGCTGGAGGCGGCCGATCCCGCGCATCACCGTCGTGCTGCTGGGCGGCACGCTGCGTCCGCTGCAGCACTCGCTCGTGGAGCCGATCGCCACGCTCGATCCTCGAGCGGATCAACGGCGCAGACGCTGATCCTCGGCTGCAACGGCGTCGACCCCGACGGGCGGCGTGACCAACATCAATCTGCCCGAGGCGGAGGTCAAGAAGCGGATGCTCACGGCCGCCGGCCGGCGTCGTCGTGCTCGCCGACGGCAGCAAGATCGGGCCGCGTCGAGCTCGCGCGCCTGTGCGACGTGGAGGACGTCGATCTCGTGCTCACCGGGGAATCGGCCGACCCGGTGGCGGTCCAAGCGCTCCGGGACCGCGGGTGCGACGTGCGGATCGCAACGAGTGACCTGCTCCTGACTTTCGAATTTGAAAATCAGGCCTTTCGGTTGTATAACGCCCGCCTGAGAAGTCGAGCGGGGGGAGAAGGTGCGGGCGTGGAGAGTGATTGCGGTGTGCGTCGTCATCACGGCGGAGATGACGGTCGGCGCGAACGGTGCCGGCGCCCCGCCGCGGACTCGCAGCAGCTTCGACACGGGCTGGCGGTTCGCGCTGGTCAACCGCACGGACATCACCGACCCGACCGGGGCGTACGCGAACGCGGCCGGTCCGTCCTACGACGACTCGGCGTGGCGCGTCGGTCGACGTCCCGCACGACTGGAGCATCGAGCTCCACCCGATGAGCCGGCACCGGCACCGGCACGACCAGCGGGCACCGGCTTCTACCAGGGCGGCCTCGGCTGGTACCGCAAGACGTTCACGCTGCCCGCGGCGCGCCGGCAAGCGCGATCGCCGTCGAGTTCGACGGCGTCTACATGGACTCGGCGTCTACTTCAACGGCGCTCCAGGTCGGCGTCGCACCCGTACGGCTACACCGGCTTCGAGGTCGACCTCACCGACGCTCGCGAAGACCGACGGCGCGCCGAACGTGCTCGCCGTCGAAGGTCCGCAACAAGCTGCCGAGCAGCCGCTGGTACTCGGGCAGCGGCATCTACCGGCACGTGCACCTGGTCGTCACAGGACCCGGTCCACGTCGCCCGCCACGGCGTGTTCGTGACGACGCCGAGCCTCGAGGCGACGTACGCGCAGGGGCCGTCGCAGACCGTCCACGTGGCCGACGACCATCGCGAACCCGGCCAAGCAGGACGTCGGTCATCAGCCGAGACGCGACCCTCAAGGACGCGTGGCCGGGTCACCGTCGTCGTGCGGCGTCGCGAGACCGGCCGCCAGGACCTGCGGATCAGACAGCCCGCACCTGTGGTCGACCGACCGATCCCGTACCTCTACACGCTGACGACCGAGACTGCGCGTCGGCGGCGACGCGTCGACTCGGCACCACCAGGTTCGGCGCGCGCTGGTTCCGCATCGACCCGGACAGGGCCTCTACCTCAACGGCCAGCGGATGAAGGTCAAGGGCGTCGACCTGCACCACGACATGGGCGCGATCGGCTCGGCGATCAACAAGGACGCGCTGCTGCGGCAGATGCGGATCATGAAGTCGATGGGCGTCAACGCGTTCCGGACGTCCCACAACCCGCCGTCGCCGGAGATGCTCGAGGTCTGCGAGGAGCTCGGCATCGTGATGATGGTCGAGGCGTTCGACGTCTGGCGCCAGACAAGGTGCCGTACGACTACGGCGCGCTTCTTCGACGCCAACAGCGACGCCGACATCAAGGAGATGGTCGCTGCGGCCCGCAACAACCCGGCCGTGATCATGTGGTCGATCGGCAACGAGATCCGGCTCGGCGTCGCACGCCGGCGATCACAATGCACGGCTGATCGACGACATCACGTCGGTCGACACGACCCGCCGGTCGTCATGGGCTCCGACCAGTACCGCTCGGTGCCCGCGCCGACGTCGACCAGCGGCCAGATCCTCGGGCATGCTCGACGGGCTCGGGCTCAACTACAACACCGCCCAGTCGGTCGACGCCCTGCACGCCCGTACCCGACAAGTTCCTCTTCGAGTCCGAGTCCTCGTCCGAGACCTCGACGCGCGGCGTCTATCAGGACCCGGACTGGCTCAACACGGGCGAGAACTACACGCCGGGCAAGCGCGGCATGTCCTCCTACGACAACAACCTCGCGTCGTGGACGATGAGCGGCGAGTACGGCCACAAGAAGGACCGCGACCGCAAGTACTTCGCTCGGCCAGTTCATCTGGTCGGGCATCGACTACATCGGCGAGCCGACGCCGTACGACGTCTTCCCGGTCAAGTCCTCGTTCTTCGGCGCCGTCGACACCGCCGGCTTCCCGAAGGACATGTACTACCTGTTCAAGAGCCAGTGGACCAGGGAGCCGATGGTCCACCTGCTGCCGATGAACTGGACCGACTATCGAGCCGGCGCCGGACGTCCAGGTGTGGGCCTACGCCAACGTCGACACCGTCGAGCTGTTCCTCAACGGCCAGTCGCTCGGCGTCCGCACGTTCGACCACAAGCGCACGACGGACGGGCGCAGTACCTGGAGACCACCGAGGCACCGGTGACGACAAGACGTTCACGCCGGCCCGTGCCCGGGCAGCTACCAGAGCCCGAACGGCAAGCGCGGGCAAGCTGCACCTGACCTGGGACGTCCCGTTCGAGCCAGGCCGGCTGGTGGCGGTGGGACGAAGCGGCGACCGTGTCGTCGCGCGCGACGCCGTGACCACGGCGGGACGCCCGTACGCCCTGCGCCTGCGGCCGGATCGCCACGTGGTCCACGACCTGGCGTACGTGACGGCGGAGGTCGTCGACCGCCACGGCACGGTCGTCCCCTACGCGGACGACCGGGTCGCCTACCGCGTCGCCGGGGGCCGGATCGCCGGGCTGGACAACGGCCGCGAGGAGGATCCGGAGGGCTTCAAGGGCCACGCCCACACGGCGTTCAACGGTCTCGGGCTGGCGATCGTTCAGCCCCGTCCGGGCGCCCGGCAGATGCGCGTGACGGCGAGCGCCCCGGGGCTGCGCCCGGCCTCGGCGACCCTGCTGGCCCGCGGCCCCGGAGCCGCCCACGGAGCGCCGCCGCAGCGGGTGCCGCGCCTTGCGAAGCCGGCCGTCGACGCCAGCTACTCCGGCGCCCAGGACACGGTGCCGGCGGCGATGGTCGACGGCGACATGAGCTCGGGCTGGTCGAACCTCTACTCGACGCCGGCCACCGCGCTGCTGCCCTCGATCAGCGTTCCCCATCCGCGCGAGTGGGTGTCGTTCGCCTGGCCGCGCGCGCGGAAGCTGACCACGCTCACCGCGTACTTCACGGTCGACGCCATGCACCGGCTGCCGACCGGGCTGACCGTGCGCTACTGGAACGGCGCGCGCTACGTGCCGGTCGGCGGCCAGCACATCGAGTGGGCGGCCGGGTCCAACCAGCCGACCACGATCACGTTCGATGCGGTGCGGACGCGGAGCGTGAAGCTCGACATGGAGGCCACGAGCTTCCTGCAGATCGCGGAGGTGCAGTTCCCCTGAACGCGGTCCGCCCCACCACCAGCGGTGGCGGGGCGGACGATCGGTTCTTGGACTAGGCGGCGGCGGGCGCCGGGACGGGCGTGCGGCCGATGTGGCCGGTGCCCTCGTGGTCCAGCTCCGGCAGCCACTGCAGCCAGCGGGGCAGGTACCAGTTCCACTTGCCCAGCAGCTTCATCGTCGCCGGGAGCAGGACGCCGCGGATCAGCGTGGCGTCGATCAGGATCGCGGCGGCGAGGCCGACGCCGAGCTCCTTCATCTCGAGCCCGCTCTCGGTGGCGAACATCGCGAACACGATGACCATGACGACGGCGGCGGCGGTGACCGTGCCGGCGGTGGTCTTGATGCCGTGCGCGACGGCCTTCTCGGTGCTCATACCGCGCTGCCACGCCTCGCGGACCCGGCTCAGGATGAACACGTGGTAGTCCATCGAGAGGCCGAACAGGATCACGAACAGGAACAGCGGCAGCCAGGACGCGATCGCGCCGTTGGACTCGAAGCCGAGCACCTTCTCGGCGTGCCCGTCCTGGAACAGCAGGGTCAGCAGGCCGTAGGCGGCGCCGACCGACAGCAGGTTCAGCACGATCGCCTTGATCGGGATCACGATCGACCGGAACGTCACGAGCAGGAGCAGGAACGCCAGCCCGAGGACGAACGCGAACACGATCGGGGTCTTGGTCTTCATCAGGCTGTTGAAGTCGGCCTCGGCCGCAGCCTGGCCCGTGACCTCGGCGGTGATGCCCGCGCGGTCGAGCGTCGCCGGCAGCACGTCCTCACGGATGTGCTTGACGGCGCTGGTGCCCTCCTCGCCCGAGCCGGAGCCGGGGAGGCCGACGTTGAGCTGCGCCACGGTGTGCGCGTCATTGACCTCGGTGTCGACCGTGCCGGGGAGGTGCGGGTCATTCCGCACGCCCGCTCGAAGCTCGGCGATCGCCTGCTGCACCTTCGGCGCGTCGATGTCGTCGGCCTTGACCACGACGGTCGCGGGAGCGGCCTCGGACGGGAAGGCCTTCTGCACCTTGTGGTACGTCTGGATCGTCGCGAGGTCCTTCGGCAGGTCCTCGGTGCCCGACAGCTTGGTCTGCATGCCGATCGCCGGGATCGAGAGCGCGACGAGCAGGCCGCCGGCGACGACGACGGCCACGACCGGGCGGCGCATCACGCGCTCGACCAGCCAGCCCCAGGCGCGTGAGTCACGCGCCTCGCTGCGACGGCGCAGCAGCGGGATGCGGCCCTTGTTGATGCGATCGCCGAACGCGGCGAGGATCGCCGGGAGCACGGTGAGGGAGCCGAGCACGGCGACGGCGACCACGAGGATCGTGCCGAGGCCCATGCCGATGAACGTCGGAGTTGCCGGTCAGGAACATGCCGGCCATGGCGATCATCACCGTCAGGCCGGAGATCAGCACTGCACGGCCGGAAGTGGCGGCGGCCATCTCGAGCGCATCGAGCTTGTTGCGCCCGGCCGCGCGTTCCTCGCGTTCCCGGCGGATGTAGAACAAGGAGTAGTCGACGCCGACGGCGAGGCCGACGAGCAGGACCACCTGGACGGTGACGGCATCAGCCGGGACCAGCTGGCTGGCGATGCCGACGAGGCCCATCGTGCCCATCACGGCGGTCAGCGCGAGCACGAGCGGCACGGCGGCGGCGAGCAGCGCGCCGAACGTCAGCAGCAGGATCAGGAGCGTGGCGCCCAGCGAGAGCATCTGCGAGCGGCTCTGCTCCGCGGACTGCGTGTCGGTGAGCTCCTTCTCGACGCTCGCCGAGCCGAACTCGCCGATCTTGACGTCGTTATGAGCGTCCGCGACCTTGTTCACCGCGGCGACGACCGGAGCGATCCTGTCGGTCGCGGTGTCGGGGTCACCCTTGATGTCGAACTGTACGAGCGCCGTGTGGCCGTCCTTGGAGACCGTGCCGCCCTTCTCGAGCGGCGACTGGACGTTGGTGACGACCGGCTGGGCGGCCACCGCGCGCTGCACGTCCTTGACGGCGGCGCGGAAAGCCGCGTCCTTCGTGGTCAGCGTGGAGCTCTGGACAAGCACCATCTCGCCGGCGGCGTCGCTGAAGCCGGCGTCGGTGATGATCTGCTGGGCGGCGCGGGACTCGCCGTCATAGCGGTCGGCGTCGGTCGGCTCCTTGGTGCCGGTCAGGTTGCCGGCCATGAGCGCGACCACGACGAAGACGAGCCATCCGGCGATGGCGGTCTTCTTATGACGGGCGCTCCAGCGTCCTGCCCGGGCGGCGATACCGCCGGGAGTCTTCTGCATGTCGTAGCTCCTTGGGGTCATCATGGGGGCGAGGAGCATGCTCTCGGCGCGGCGGTGCGATCGCGGCCGGGGTAACTGGCGTCTGCCGATGCGCCACCACCAGGGCCGGCGGTGGGGCTCACCCCCTCGGGCGGAGCGGCTCATCCCCTTCTCATGGGCGGCTGGTCACCTGGGCCGATGCGCGGTAGCGTCGGCAGCGCCATGGCAAAGCTGCCGGTTCGCCTGCGCGTGACGCTCGCGTTCGCGGGCGTGATGGCGATCCTGCTCGGCGCCGCCGGACTGGCGCTCTACGCGGGCCTCGGCGCCGAGCTCGACGCCACGATCGACCAGAGCCTGCGCTCGCGCACGGCCGAGCTGCTGCCGGCCGCACGCCGGGGCGAGCCGATCCCGGCCGGCAACGAGGAGGGCTTCGCGCGCGTGCTCGCGCCCGGAGCCGCGCTGCCCGACTTCGGCGAGCCGGTGCGGGTCGTCCGGACGCGGCTCGACTCGGATCGGGTGCTGGCCGTCGGGCAGGCGATCGATGACCGCAACGACGCCATGCGCTCGCTCGCGCTGCTGCTGCTGATCGGCGGGCCGGTCGATGCTCGTGCTCGCCTCCGCGGCCGGCTACGGCGCCGCGGCCGCGGCGCTGCGCCCCGTCGAGCGGATGCGGCGCCAGGCCGCGGCGGCGACCGACCCCAGCGCGCGCCTCCCTGCCGGCCCGGCCGACGACGAGATCGGCCGGCTCGGCACGACGCTCAACGCGATGCTCGCTCGCATCGAGACGGCGTACGCGCGCGAGCGCGCGTTCGTCGGCCGACGCCAGCCACGAGCTGCGCACGCCGCTCGCGATCCTCAAGGCCGAGCTCGAGCTGGCACTGCGCGAGGGGCGCAGCGTCGAGGAGCTGGAGGCGGCGCTGCGCTCGGCCGCCGAGGAGACCGACCGGCTCGTGGCGCTCGCCGAGGACCTGCTCGTGCTCGCGCGCGTGGACCAGGGGCGGCTGCCGGTGCGGCCGCAGCCGCTGCCGACGCCGCCGGCGCGCTCGCGCGCTTCGGCCCAGTCGCCGGCCGCGCCGGCGGGCCTGACCGTGCACGCGCGACCCCGAGCGGCTGCAGCAGGCGCTCGGCAACCTCGTCGACAACGCGCGCCGCTACGGCGGCGGCCACGTCGAGCTGGCGGCCGAGACGGTGAACGGCAGCGTCGAGCTGCACGTGCGCGACGACGGCCCCGGCTTCCCGCCCGCCTTCCTCGACGCCGCGTTCGAGCGCTTCACCCGCGCCGACCCGGCGCGTGGGCGCGGCGGCGCCGGCCTCGGGCTGGCGATCGTCGCCGTGATCGCGCGCGCCCACGGCGGCAGCGCGGGCGCGCGCAACCGCCCCGCCGGCGGCGCCGACGTCTGGATCTCCCTGCCATGCGCGTCCTGATCGTCGAAGACGAGATCAAGATGGCCGCGCTGCTGCAACGCGGGCTGCGCGAGGACGGCATGGCCGCCGACGTCGCCGAGGTGGGGCGAGGACGCCCTGTGGATGGCCGGCTCGACCGAGTACGACGCGATCGTGCTCGACGTGATGCTCCCCGGCATCGACGGCTTCGAGGTCTGCCGGCGGCTGCGTGCCGAGGACGTCCGCTCGCCGGTCCTGATGCTCACCGCGCGCGACGCCGTCGACGACCGCGTGCGCGGGCTCGACACCGGGGCCGACGACTACCTGGTCAAGCCGTTCTCGTTCGCCGAGCTGTGCGCGCGGCTGCGCGCGCTGGTCCGGCGCGGGCCGGTCGAGCGCGCGCCGGTGCTCGTGGCCGGCGACCTGTCGCTCGACCCGGCGACGCGCCAGGTTCGGCGCGCCGGCGCCGAGATCCGCCTGTCGGCGCGCGAGTTCGCGCTGCTGGAGACGTTCATGCGCCATCCTGGCCGGGTGCTCGACCGCCTGCAGCTGCTCGACCACGCCTGGGACGGCGAGTACGAGAACCGCTCGAACGTGATCGACGTCTACATCCGCTATCTGCGCGAGAAGATCGACCGCCCGTTCGGCGTCGCGTCGATCGAGACCGTCCGCGGCGCGGGCTACCGGCTGCGCGCCGACGGGGGCCGCGCGTGATCGCGGTCACCGGCGCGACCGGCTTCGTCGGCGGCGAGGTGGCGCGGCGGCTGGCCGAGCGCGGCGTCGAGCAGCGACTCGTCGTGCGCGATCCGGCGCGGGCGCCCGGCCTCGGCGCCGAGGTCCGCGTCGCGTCGCGCTACGGCGCCGGCGACGAGATGCGCGCGGCGTTCGCGGGCGCCGACACCGTGTTCCTCGTGCCCGCCGAGGAGTCGGCCGACCGGCTCGAGCAGCACAAGACCGCCGTCGACGCCGCGGTGGCGGCCGGCGTGGGCCGGATCGTCTACCTGTCGTTCATCAACGCGGCGCCCGACGCGACGTTCACCCTGGTCCGCCACCACTGGGCGACCGAGGAGCACATCCGCGCGAGCGGGGTGGCGTTCACGTTCCCGCGGATGAACCTGTACCTGGACTTCATCCCGAACATGGTCTCCGAGGACGGCGTGATCGCCGGGCCGGCGGGAGACGGGCGCGCCGGGATCGTGGTCCGCCGCGACGTCGCCGCCGTGGCGGTCGAGCTCCTGACCGGCGAAGGCCACGAGGGCAAGACGTACGACGTCACCGGCCGGGAGTCGCTCTCGTTTGCGGAGATCGCCGACACCGTCGGCGCCATGTACAAGGACGAGACGCTCGAGGAGGCGTACGCCTCGCGGTCCGGCTACGGCGCTCCGGACTGGCAGGTCGAGGCCTGGGTCAGCACCTACCTCGCCGTCGCTTGGGGCGAGCTCGATGTGGTCACCGACACCGTCAAGCGGCTCACCGGCCACGAGCCGGTGACGCTCGCCGAGTTCATCCGGGAAGGTCGGACCTAGCCCAGCGTCTGGGCCAGCACCTCGCGGTGCGTCGGCCGTGCCTGCTCGTAGCGCGCGCGCCCCTCGTCGGTGAGGCAGGCGAAGATGCCGCGCCGGTCCTGGGCGCACATCTTGCGCGACCGACCAGGCCGTCGGCCTCCAGGCGCCCGACCACGCGCGACAGCGCGCTCTGGCTCAGGTGCACGGCCTCGGCGAGCTCCTGCATGCGCAGGTCCGACCGTTCGCTCGACGCCAGGCGCTCGAGCACCTCGTACTCGCTGACGCCGAGCCCGTGCTCGTGCTCGAGCGCCCGCTCGAGCGCGGACACCGATCGCGCGTAGCGGTCCAGCAGGTCGCGCCAGACGTCGACGAGTCTCGGTGTTCTCCACGGGTCATCTCGCCGCCGCATTATACCGATCGCGAGCAAAATTTGCACTCACATCTCATGCAATAGAAATGTTTGCAATTGCATGTAGTCTATCGGGATGGCTTCCTCCCCAACCCCTGCCGTCGCGCCGCGCTGGGAGGCGCCGGACCTGGGCCCTCCTGGTGGTGTTGTGCGGCGTCCTCTTCCTCGACGGGCTCGACGTCTCGATGGTCGGCGTCGCGCTCCCGTCGATCCGGGCCGACCTCGGCCTGACGACCTCGCAGCTGCAGTGGGTCGTATCGGGCTACGTGCTCGGCTACGGCGGTCTGCTGCTGCTCGGCGGGCGCGCCGCCGACCTGCTCGGGCGCCGCAAGCGTGCTGCTTGCCGGGCTCAGCGTGTTCGTCGTCGCCTCGCTGCCATCGGCGGCCTGGTCAACGACGGCACCCTGCTGGTGCTCACGCGCATCGTCAAGGGCATGAGCGCGCCGCGTTCACCGCGCCGGCCGGCCTGTCGATCATCACCACCACGTTCACCGAAGGCCCGAACCGCAACCGCGCGCTGGCGATCTACACGGCGACCGGCGCGAGCGGGTTCTCGCTCGGCCTCGTGCTCGGCGGCCTGCTGACCGAGCTCGGCTGGCGCTGGACGTTCCTGCTCCCCGTCCCGTTCGCGCTCGCGATCCTGGCCGTCGCCCCGCGGGTGATCCCGCGTGACCGCCCGGCGCTCGAGGGCCGTCGCCGCTACGACATCGCCGGAGCGGTGACCGTCACCGCGGCGATGCTGCTGCTGGTGCGCACGGTCGTCGAGGCTCCGGACAAGGGCTGGGGCTCGGCGATCACGGTCGGCTCGTTCGCCCTGGCGGCCGCGCTGCTGGCGACGTTCGTGGCGATCGAGACGCGCAGCACCGCGCCGCTCGTGCGGCTCGGCATCCTGCGCTCGGCGCCGCTCGCTGCGGGCCAACCTCGGCGCGGCGATCCTGGCCGGCAGCTACTTCGGCTTCCAGTTCGTCGCGACGCTGTACCTGCAGGCGATGAACGGCTGGTCGGCGATCGAGACCGCGCTGGCGTTCCTGCCCGCCGGCCTGCTCGTGGCGTTCGGCGCCCCGCGGCTCGGGCCGCTGGTCGACCGCTTCGGCACCGCGCGGCTGATCGCCGCCGGCGTCGTGTCGCTGGTGTCCGGCTACGTGCTGTTCCTGCGGCTCGGCGACAGCCCGTCCTACGTCGGGCTGATGCTGCCGACGATGCTGCTGCTCGGCGCCGGCTTCGCGCTCATGTTCCCGTCCCTGAACATCCAGGCGACGGCGGGCGTGGCCGACCACGAGCAGGGCCTGGCCTCCGGCCTGCTGAACACCTCGTTCCAGGTCGGCGGCGCCGTCGGGCTCGCCGCGGTGAGCGCGGTCGTCAGCAGCTCGGGCGCCGTGCCGACGCTCGACGGCTTCCAGTCCGCGATCGGCGTCTCGATCGTGCTCGGCGCGATCGGCGTCGTGGTCGCCGCGACGGCGTTCCTCGCGCCCGCCCGCGATCGCGTGCTGGCCCGAGCCGAGACCTAGATGAAGGAGCGGTCTCGACGGCGAACCTCGGCAAGTTATGCCCCGTAAGGGTGCGTAACTTGCCAAGGTTGTGCACTTATGGCCCTCCAGGGCACCTAACTGCACAAAGTTCGCCTCGCGGTCGACCCGGGGGACGCGCGCGCGGAGACCTAGCCCCAGGCTGGCGGCGAGCACTCGCCGCCAGTTTCGCGAGGCGATCTGGTCGACCTCGTGGCTCGCGAACCCTGCGGCCTCGAGGGCGGCCAGGACGCCCTGGTAGGCGCCGGCGTGCGGGACGTCGGCGGGCATCGTCGCGCCGTCGAAGTCTGACCCGAGCGCGACGTGCTCGACGCCGCAGCGGTCGGCCACGTAACGGGCGTGCTCGGCGATCCGCGACAGCGGCGTGTCGGCGTCGTCGCCGCCGTCGGCGCGCAGTGAGCCGACGTCGAAGTTGATCCCGACGAGCCCGCCGCTCGACGCGATCGCGTCGAGCTGGTCGTCCATCAGGTTGCGGCTGTACGTGCACAGCTCGTAGACGCCGGAGTGGCTGGCGATCAGCGGCGCCACGTCCAACTCTCGCCACGTCCCAGAACCCGGCCGCGTTGAGGTGGCTGAGGTCGACGGCGATGCCCAGCTCGGCGCAGCGGCGCACGAGCCGCTCGCCCGCCTCGGTCAGGCCCGGGCCGGTGTCGGGCGTCGACGGGAACTTGAACGGCACGCCGCTCGCGAACGCGTTGGCGCGGCTCCAGACGATCCCGAGCGAGCGCAGGCCGGCCGCGTACCAGATCTCGAGCGCGTCGAGGCCGGCGTCGATCGGCTCGGCGCCCTCGAAGTGGAAGACGACGCCGAGGGCATCGCCGGCGAGGCAGGTGTCGAGGTCGGCGGCGTCGCGGATCAGGCGGACCTGCCCGCCGGCCGCTTCGAGCAGCCGGAACAGCCGGGCGCCGAGCGCGCCGACCGTGCGGGCCGACTCCTCCCAGCCAACCGGGTCGTTGTACGGGATCTCGTAGCCGCCGGACGTGCGCTTGACGTCCCACTCGCCGGTCGGCGGGAGCACCGCGAACATGCCGGCGGCAAGCCCGCCCGCGCGCGCTCTCGGCACCGTGATCGCCGCGGCGTCCTCGTCGAGGATCGCGCCGTCGGCCGCGTTCTCCTCGGCGAGGTGGCTGAGCACGTCGTTGTGACCGTCGATGACCGGGCGCACCGCGCTGCAGCCTACGCGTCGTCGGCCGGCGGCTTGTCGCGCGGGCAGCTCCACGCGACGGATCTGCTGGTTCATGAACACGGCGACGATCAGCGACGTGATCGCCGGGATCAGGGCGATGCCGAAGATCATCACCGCGGTGGCGACCAGACGGCCGCCGCCGGTGGTCGGCACGTTGTCGCCGTAGCCCACCGTCGACACCGTCTGCACCGCCCACCAGCACGCTTCGCCGTAGGTCTTGTAGGTGTGCGGCTCGACGATCCGCATGAGCAGGGCCGCAAGGAGCGTGAACGCGGTCGCGATCGACATGATCCCGCCGATCGCACGCGTGAGCGTGATGTCGCGGAGAAAGCGCACGATGCGGCGACGCTCCTGGAGATCCACGAGCGGGGGGTTCGCCGTGCAGCGGCCCGGTCCTTGCGGGCAATGACCGGAACCGGTTACGCCAGGCCGGTGTCACCCCGGACGGCGCGGTGCGACCGCCATCGAACGGGGGCGAGATCTCCCTGCAAATCGCGTTCGTCCGGTCAAGACAAACGCCCGAGTTCGTGGCGCGGCTTGACAAAACGACCCCACCTGTGAGTAGATTCCGCGAAACGGTACCGAAACCGTTTTCGGAACGGAAAGCGATGAGTGAGGAACGGGTAACCATCCGCCAGCTGGCGAGGCTCAGCGGCGTCTCCATCGGCACGGTCTCGCGGGCCCTCAACGGGTACGCGGACGTGAGCCCGGAGACCCGCGAGCGCGTCCAGCGGCTCGCTCACGAGCTCGACTACACGCCGGCCGCCGCGGCCCGCAGCCTCAAGACGCAGCGCAGCCACGTCATCGGCGTCTTCCTCGAGACCGGCGAAGGTCACCCCGACCTGCAGCACCCGTTCTTCCACGAGGTGCTCGTCGGGCTCAAGCACACGATCGGCCGCGGGGGCTACGACCTGCTGCTGTTCGCGTCCGAGCATCCCGGCAACGGCTGGGGCACGCAGGCCTACCTGCAGCGCTGCCGGCACCACAACGTCGAGGGCGTCGTGCTCATGGGCACCGACCCCGAGGACGCCGAGGTGCGCCGGCTGGTGCGCTCGGATCTGGCGACGGTCGGGGTCGACGTCGAGCTCGAAGGCCCGGCGACGACCTACGTGATCTCGGACAACACCGACGGCGCAGCCCGCGCTGTGCGGTACTTCCACAGCATCGGGCACCGTCGCATCGCGACGATCACCGGCCTGCTCGACAAGCGCCCGGGCGCCGACCGCCTGCGCGGCTACCGCCAGGCGCTGCAGGCCTGCGGACTCGCCTACCGCGACGAGTACGTCGCGTACGGAGACTTCTACGTGGAGAGCGGCCGCCGCGCGATGGCGGACCTGCTGTCCCTCGACGAGCCGCCCACAGCGGTGTTCGCCGCCTCGGACATGATGGCCCTGGGAGCGATTCGCGCGGTCGGCGACGCCGGCCTGAACGTTCCCGCCGACGTGTCGGTCATCGGCTTCGACGACATCCAGCTCGCCGATCACATGAACCCGCCACTGACCACCGTGCGCCAGGACAAGGCCGGCCTCGGTGTCGCCGCGGGCACGGCGCTCGTGCGCCTGATCGATGGCTCGCCGGACGTCGTCACCGAGTCCACGGTCCTGCCGGTGGAGCTGGTCCGGCGCGGCTCGACGCGACCGCGGGCAGCGACTTAGGGGGTGACCGCAGCGAGAGGTTTCCCGACGCAGTGCGAGGCGTAGTACCGAAACCGTTTTTGGAGAAGGAGGAGAGAATCGTGCGCAGTAGGTACGCGATCCTGCTGGCGATCGCAGCGGTTCTCGTCGGGGCCCTGGTGTATTCGGGCTGTGGCGGGGACGACGAGGGAAGCAACACCGGCAGCACACAGACCAACGCGGCGAAGTCCGACGTCACGCCGGGCACGACGCTGAAGCTCTGGGTCATGCCGAACAGCCCGGCGCCCAAGGAGGACATGGACAAGGCGCTCGCGGCGTTCACGAAGGACACCGGCGTCAAGGTCGACGTCGAGGTCGTCGACTGGGGCGTGCAGCTGGACCGGATCCGCAACGCCGCCGTGTCGGGCGAGGGCCCGGACGTCACGCAGGCGGGCACCACCCAGGTGCCGTTCTTCGCGGCGCTCGGCGGGTTCGAGGACATGTCGAACCGCGTCGACGACGTCGGTGGCTCCGGCGCCTACGCCGACGGTGTGTGGAAGACGACGCAGGTCGTCGGCCAGGACGGCACGTGGGCCGTGCCGTGGTTCACCGAGGCACGGTCGATCTACTACCGCAAGGACGTCCTGAAGAAGGCCGGCGTCGACCCGGCGACCGCCTTCAAGACGTGGGACGACTTCCGCAACACGCTGCAGGCGATCAAGGACAAGGTCCCGGGCATCCAGCCGTTCGGCACGCCCGGCAAGAAGGCGTTCGACCTCGTCCATCACGTGATGCCGTTCGTGTGGGACGCCGGCGGCGCCGAGCTGTCGGACGACAACAGCAAGTCGACCATCAACTCGCCCCAGGCCGTCGAGGGCGTGACGTTCTTCGCGGACCTGTTCAAGGACGGCCTGGCCGACCCGAGCCAGCTCGAGCGTGACGGCAATCAGGTGGCCGACCAGTTCAAGGGCGGCAAGATCGCGGTCTGGATCGGCGGCCCCTGGGTGCTTCCCACCGCTGATCGCGCGGACGACAAGGCGTGGGTGCCCGCGGCGCGCAAGAACGTCGCGCTGTCGCCGATGCCGGCCGGCCCGCAGGGCGACTACACGTTCGTCGGCGGCTCGGACCTGATGATGTTCAAGGCCACCAAGCACCCGAACGAGGCCTGGGCGCTCATCAAGTACCTGTCGGGCGATCAGGTCCAGACCGACTACGCGAAGCTGATGGGCATGTTCCCCGCGCGCGTCGAGGCCCAGAAGGCCGTCGGCGAGTCGAGCGGCGCGAACTACTCGGCGGTGTACGACGCGATCCAGCAGGGCCGCACGTACGCGCCGATCCCGCAGTGGGCCGAGGTCGAGAACGCCTACAAGGGCCGCTTCGGCAACATCCTCGACGAAGCGGCCAGTGGCAAGGCCAGCGACGCCGAGATCCAGAAGCAGCTCGACGACGCGGCCAAGGAGGCCGACGGCCTGCTCGCCCAGAGCACGGGCTAGCAGGACCCTCCTCAGGACGGGCGGGGCGTGCCGCCGCCCCGCCCGTCCTTTCCTTCCATGAGCACGATCACCCCCACAGAGCCCGCTGACGTGAAAGTCATCGCCGAGCCCGAGCGCCGGCGCGGCAGCTCACTGCAGCGATCACGGCGCAGGCTGATCATCGGCCTCCTCGCGCCGGCCGTGGTGTTGATGGTGTTCGTGCACCTGCTGCCGATGCTCGGCGGCTTCTACCTCTCGTTCAAGAACCTCAACGTCTTCACGTTCTCCCGGCTGTTCAACGCTCCCTGGGCCGGGCTGGACAACTACCGGGCGATCCTCTTCGACGCCGACAACCCGCTGCGCAGCGGGTTCACGGGCGCCGTCAAGAACACGCTCGTCTACACGTTCTGGACCGTCAGCGGCACGCTCGTCGGTGGGCTCGGGGTGGCGCTGCTGATGAACCGGCCGATGCGCGGGATCAAGGTGATCCGCACGCTGATGCTCACGCCGTGGATCGTCCCCAGCTTCGTCGTCGCCGTGCTGTGGCAGTTCATGTGGCAGAGCGACATCGGGATCATCAACAAGGTCCTCGTCGACTACACGCACATCCTCGGCCACCGGCCGGTGTGGTTGATCGGGGACCACTCGCTGTGGGCGATCATCATCCCGAGCATCTGGCGCGGGCTGCCGTTCGCGATGCTGATCTTCCTCGCGGGCCTGCAGGCGATGCCGGGTGAGCTGCACGAGGCCGCGGCGATCGACGGCGCCGGCGCGTTCAAGCGCTTCCGCTACATCACGCTGCCGCTGCTGCGCCCCTTGATCGCCATCCAGTTGCTGTTCGGCGTCATCTACTCCGCCTACCAGTTCTCGATCCCGTACGTGATGTTCGGGTCCAACCCGGGGCCGGACGCGGACCTGATGATGACCCTGATCGTCAGGCAGTCGTTCTCGAACAACCTGTTCGGCTTCGGCAGCGCCGGTCTCGACGCTGCTGATGCTCGCCATGTTCGTCTGGGTCCTGATCTGGTACCGGGCGTTCAAGCGCGACCTGGAGGTGGCATGACCGCCCTGACGCTCACCCCGCGGGCGCGCAAGCGCATGGTCAACGCGAGCCTCGACGTGCTCACGTACGTCGTCCTATTGGTGATGCTCGCGCCGGTCATCTGGCTCGTGATCACCTCGGTGCAGGACGACCTCGAGCTGTCGACCGGCCGCTACGACCTGCTGCACCCGACGCTGACCGCCTTCAAGGACATGTGGAAGACGATCGACTTCGAGCGCTACTTCCTCAACAGCCTGATCATCTGCACCTCGGCGTCGCTGCTGGCGACGGCCTTCGCGAGCTCCGCCGGCTACGCGCTCGCGCGGTTTCGCTTTCGCGGCTCGCGCTCGCTGTCGCTGACCGTGATCGGCACGCAGCTGATCCCGGGGTCGATGTTCCTGCTGCCGCTGTTCATCGGCTTCATCTGGCTCAAGCAGAACGCGGGCATCCCGCTGTACGACACCCACATCGGGATGATCACCGTGTACACCGCGTTCTTCACGCCGGTGGCGATCTTCTTCATGCGGTCGTTCTTCCTCGCGATCCCGCGCGATCTCGAGGAGGCGGCGATGGTCGACGGCTGCACGCCGTTCAAGGCCTTCGTGAAGGTCGTCCTGCCGATCGCCGCCCCGGGGCTGGTGGCGACCTTCGTGTACGCGTTCCTGTTCGCGTGGGACGAGCTGCTGTTCGTCAGCAACCTCACGCAGCACACCGCCGAGACGATCCCGATCGGCATCCGCACCTTCATCGGCAACTACAACCAAAGGACCGCTCAGCTCATGGCCGCAGGCGTCGTGTCCACGCTCCCCGTCCTCGTCGCCTTCTTCGCCACGCAGCGCTGGCTGGTCAAGGGGCTCACCGCCGGGGCGGTGAAGGGATGAGCACCACGCCGCTGGAAGGCGCGGTCACGGCCGGTTCGTTCCCGCTGGAGTTCCGCTTCGGCGTCGCGATGGCGTCGTACCAGATCGAAGGGGCGGTCGGCGAGGACGGGCGCGGCGAGTCGATCTGGGACGCGTTCTGCCGGCGCCCGGGCGCGGTGGCCGGCGGCGACACCGGCGACGTCGCCTGCGACCACTACCACCGCTGGCGCGAGGACCTGGACCTGATGGCCGCGCTCGGCGTCGAGTCCTATCGCTTCTCGATCTCCTGGCCGCGCGTGCAGCCGGACGGCCGCGGCGCGCTGAACCAGCCCGGCGTGGACTTCTACCGGCGCCTGTGCGAGGGGCTGCGCGAGCGGGGGATCGAGCCGGTGGCGACGCTCTACCACTGGGATCTGCCGCAGGCGCGGCAGGCGGTCGGCGGCTGGGCGGCGCGCGACACCGCCGAGCGGTTCGCCGAGTACGCCGGGCTGATGTCCGAGCAGCTCGGCGACGTGGTCGACGCGTGGATCACCCACAACGAGCCGTGGGTCGTCGCGTTCCTCGGCCACGCCGAGGGGACCAAGGCGCCGGGTATCCGCGACTGGCCCACGGCGCTGCGGGTCTCGCACCATCTGCTGCTGTCGCACGGATGGGCGCTGGAGGCGCTGCGCGGGAAGCCGGTCGGGATCACGCTGAACCTCGCGCCCGTCCGGTCCGACGACGCGCCCGCGGCGCTGCGGATGGACGGCTACCTCAACCGCTGGTTCCTCGACCCGGTGTTCCGCGGCCGCTACCCGGAGGACATGGTCGAGCACTACGAGCGCCGCTACGGGCCGTTCGACGTCGTCCGCGAAGGCGACCTCGACGCGATCTCGCAGAAGCTCGACTTCCTCGGCGTCAACTACTACATGCCGCAGCGGGTGCGCCCTGATCCGTCGCGCCAGCCGCTCGAGTTCGCGTCGGTACTCCCGCCGCCGCCGACGACGGCGATGGGCTGGGAGGTCGACCCCGAGGGCCTGCACGAGCTGCTCGTGCGCGTGCGGCGCGACTACGGCGACGTGCCGATCTACATCACCGAGAACGGCGCCGCGTTCGAGGACGGGCCGGTCGTGAACGGGACGCTGGAGGACCCGCGGCGGGTCGACTACCTGCAATCGCACCTCGGTGCGCTGGCGCGGGCGGTCGCCGACGGGGTCGACGTGCGGCGCTACTTCGCCTGGTCGATGCTCGACAACTTCGAGTGGGAGCACGGCTACTCGAAGCGCTTCGGGCTCGTCTACGTCGACTACGCGACGCAGCGGCGCGTGCCCAAGCGCAGCGCACTCTGGTACCGCGACTTCATCGCGAGCGCCCGTGGCTAGCATCGCGTTCAGCGCCGTCTCGAAGGTGTTCCCCGACGGGACGAAGGCCGTCGACGGGCTCGACCTGGACGTTCCTGACGGCGGCTTCACCGTGCTGGTCGGCCCGTCGGGCTCGGGCAAGTCGACGGCGCTGCGGATGGTCGCGGGGCTCGAGGAGGCGTCGTCCGGCGAGATCCGGATCGCCGACCGCATCGTCAACGACATCGCACCCAAGGACCGCGACATCGCGATGGTGTTCCAGTCCTACGCGCTGTATCCGCACATGAGCGTCGAGGACAACCTCGGGTTCGCGCTGAAGATGCAGCACAGCCCGTCGCGCGCCGAGCGCGTGCGGTCGGTCGCCGGCCGCCTCGGCATCAAGGACCATCTCGCGCGGCGGCCCCGGCAGCTGAGCGGCGGCCAGCGACAGCGGGTCGCGTTGGGGCGCGCGATCGTGCGCGAGCCGGCCGCGTTCCTGATGGACGAGCCGCTGTCGAACCTCGACGCGAAGCTGCGCGTGGAGATGCGCGCCTACATCGCGCGGCTGCACCTCCAGCTCGGCACCACGACCCTGTACGTCACGCACGACCAGACCGAGGCGATGACGATGGGCGATCGCGTCGCGGTCATGCGCGACGGGCGCCTGGAGCAGGTCGATGCCCCTCAGGTCTTGTACGACCGGCCCGCGAACCTGTTCGTCGCCGCGTTCATCGGCTCCCCTTCGATGAACCTCCTCCGCGGGCACCTCGAGCTGGTCGAGGGCCGCGTGCAGGTCGTGCTCGGCGGCCAGCGTCTCGTCCTCCCCGACGAGGTGCTGGCCGCCCGGCCGGTCCTCGCGGGCTGGGTCGACGACGAGGTCGTGGTCGGTATCCGGCCGGAGTGCCTGCATCTCGACGCGCTGGGTCCTCTGGAGCTCGAGGTCGCGCTGGTCGAGGCGCTCGGCTCGGATCTGCTCGTGCACCTGCACACCGACGCGCCGAGCGTGACGGTGACCGACGCGTTCGACGGCGAGGAGGTGCTGGAGACGCGGGTCACCGCGCGGCTGGCACCGGATGTCGTCGCGCGCGTGGGAGACCGGCTGCGGCTGGGCGTCGACGCGTCGCGCCTGCACGTGTTCGACCCCGAGACAGGCTTGGCGCTGCGATAGCTCTCTCTGCGAGAGTAGGGCCATGCGCGCCACCGCACGGGACGTCGCCGAGCGGGTCGGCTGCTCGCTCTCCACCGTCTCGCTCGTCATCAACGGCAAGGACGAGGGCCGGGTGCGGCCCGAGACTCGCGCGCGCGTGCTCGCGGTGGCGGCTGAGCTCGGCTACCGGCCGAACGCCACGGCGAGCGCGCTGGCGAAGGGGCAGCGCGACTCGATCGGCTTCGTCAGCCCCGATCCCACGAACCCGTTCTTCTCGATGGTGCTCGAGGGCCTGGCGCGCAGCCTCGACAACGACCTCTCGTTGACGGTGCTGGTCCCGGACCGCGGCGAGGACTACGACCTCGCGACCGTGCGGCGCGCGCTCGAGGGCAACCTCGCCGGCCTGATCCTGGCCAGTCCCGGCACGCGGCTGCTGGAGAGCTTCGTGCCCACGTCGCCGACCGTGATCCTCGACGCGGGCGGGTCGGCGGGCGCGGTCCCGAGCATCGACCTGGATGTGCGGTCCGCCGCCCGCACGCTCTCCGAGTACCTGGCGTCGCTGGGGCACGGCTCGGTCGCCTATGTCGGCGTCTCGCGCGACAAGGCGTCGCTGCAGCACCGGCGCGACGAGCTGCGCGCCGGCCTGGAGCGTGAGGGCAGCGCGCTCGTGGCCGACCTCGAAGTCGACGAGCTCACGATCGAGCACGCCGAACGTGGCTTCCTCGACGCCTGGCCGGAATGGTCGGCCGCCGGCGTCACCGCGGTCGTGTGCGGCGACGACCTGTACGCCTACGGCGTGATGCGCGCCTGCCGGATGCTGGGGGTGGCGATCCCCGGCGACCTCTCGCTCGTCGGCTTCAACGACCTCCCGTACTCGGAGCTGGCGGCGCCGCCGCTGACGAGCGTGAACCTGTTCGCCACCAAGCTCGGCGCCGAGGCCGCGCGACTGCTCCAGCGCTACATGCGGACCGGCAAGCCGCCGCGCAGCCGGCAGCTCGAGACGTCGCTCGTCATTCGCGAATCAACTGCGGTGGCGCCGCGAGCTCGCGTGGCTCGGGCGTGACGCCCCGGTAGAGCTCGAGGAACGCGTTCGCGACCGCCTCGTCGATCGCGCGCGGGACGGGGACGACCGCGTGCTCGGCGCCGACCGCTCCGCTCGCCACGGCCTCCAGGCAGCGGGCCTGCAGCGCGAAGCCGAGGTCCATCGACTCGATCGAGTTGCCGAGCGGCCGCGGGCCGGCGAGGTTGACCATGTGGCCGTCGGTCAGCAGGTGGAAGCGGCGGCCGTCGTCGAGCCGGAACGTGGTGATCCCCTCGCCGGCCGCGACGGTGCCGGTCACGCGCGGCGAGCGTGCGATCTCGGCGACCGCGATCTCGCGCGGGAAGTGGCCGGCGTTGCACAGGACGGCGCCGTCCTTGAGCAGGTCCAGGTCGGCCTCGGTGATCACGGCCTCGGCGCCGGTGACCGTGACGACGATGTCGGCGGCGCGCAGCGCGTCCGCGCGCGCCGGCACCGCGAACCCGTCGAGCGACGCCCGCAGCCGCGCGACCGGATCGGTCTCGACGACAGCGACGGTCGCATGCGCGGCACGGAAGTTGGCGGCGACGCCCTTCCCGCACGCGCCGTAGCCGAACACCGCGGCGGTGCGGCCGTTCGTCATCTGGTTGGTGATCCGGATGAACGACTCGAGCACGCTCTGGCCGACGGCGTGCTCGTTCTCGGCGAACTGCTTGATCGGGCTGTCGTTGATCACCAGCACCGGCACGCCGAGCTCGCGCGCGAGTGGCTTGAGCCGGGCGCGGCCGGACGTCGTCTCCTCGGTCCCGCCGCGCAGCGCGCCGTACGGGGACTCGAGGTAGCGGACGAACAGGTCGCCGCCATTGTCGAGCAGCAGGTCCGGCCGGGCGTTGACGACCGCGCGCAGGTGCTCGTCGTGCTCGGCCTCGTCGGTGGTCGTCGCGCCGACGACCTCGACGCCGTCGGCGCGCAGGTAGGCGACCGCGTCCGCCTGGGTGCTGTTCAGGTTCCCGGTCGCGACGACCTGCGCGCCGCCGTCGCGCAGCGCCAGCAGGAGCGCGACGGTCTTCGGCTCGAGGTGGATGCCGGTGCCGATCGTCAGTCCTGCGAACGGCGTCGTCTCCCGGAACTCGGTGGCGATCGCCGCGAGCAGCCGGCAGTTGCTCCGCACCCAGTCGATCCGCGACATCTAGAACCTCCTCCCGGGCGGGGTCACCGGCAGCTCGGGCGGCGGATCGGCGGTCCCGTCGAGCCGGTGCCGCAGCCACATGTCGCCGTACCACCCGCACTCGTGCTGCACGAGCCCGTCGGCGACGTGGAACACGTCGAGCGCGTGCAGGAACACCTCGCGGCCGACGCCCGTGCCGTCGAACGGCGCCACGATGCGGGCGGGCTGTGCCCACTCCACCACCGCGTTCGGGCCGTCGACCATGAGGCGGATCGGCTCGTACTTCACGTCGGGGAGCGCCCGGTAGTACCAGTCGAGGTACTCGCGGATCTCATCGTGCCCGTGGAACGCGCGCGCGAGCGTGACGTCCTCGAGGATGCCGTCGGGCGCCCACCAGCGCATGACGCCGTCGAGGTCGCCTTTGGCCGCCTCGGCGAACAGGTTGTCGATGACCGCGCGCGTGTCCATCACTCGGGCGGAATCTCCTTGAACGCGAGCCCCACGTCCACTCCCTGCCGGCGACGGATGGCCGCGGAGATGTAGTACAGGAGGAAGCCGAACGGGAACATGCCCAGGCTGACCCAGAACATGGTCGGCGCGGCGCTCGGGTTCACGCCCGACGACGAGTCGCGCGCGAAGTTGACGACGATCAGCGTCGCGGCGATCGCGCCGAGCACACCGATCAGCGTGAGCTTCGGGATCGGGCCGAAGTGGCCGCGGATCGGGGCGGTCTCGTAGAGGTCCTTGCGCTTGAACGGCAGCAGCGACGCGGCCAGGCAGCCGATGCCGAGCGTGATGATCTGGGCGAACGCGCCGACGACGACGGTGAAGAAGTCGGTGTAGGCCCAGAAGTACGAGATCACCGCGGAGATCGCCGTCACGGCGGCGACCGCGACGTACGGCGAGCCGGTGCGCGGCGACACCCTCGCCAGCGCGTCGGGCGCGATCCGGTCCATCGACCAGCCGAACATGCAGCGGGTCATGATCAGCAGCGACATCGGGACGGTCGGGACGAGCCACGAGCCGAAGCCGACGAGGATCAGGATGCCGAGGATCGTGCTGCCCGAGCTGCCGGCCGCGACCTCCATGTAGGTCGGGTTGCCGCCGAGGCCGATCGCCGCCGGGTCGGTGCTCGCGAGCGAGCCGAGGAAGCCGCCGCCGAGCTTGCCGAGGCTGAGCCAGATCAACAACAGCGACCCCACCACCGCGACGGTCGCGGTGACCGGGCCGGCGAGCAGCTGCGCGCGGCGGGCGTTGCGCACCTCGCCGGCGAAGTAGGCCGAGCCGAGGTAATAGGGGAGCGAGAACGAAGGCCAGGTGATCGCCAGCAGGGTCGCGCCGAGCGAGAAGGGCGCGAGCTGGAAGCCCGACGACTTCTCGGCGGCGGCGGTGGCGTTCTGCACACCGGTCGCGTCCGAGATGTAGTTGTCGAAGTTCGCGTGCAGCGTGTCGCCCGAGTGGATCAACATCGCGATGGCGAACGCGAGCAGCCCGATCAGGCTCACCGGGATCGTGTAGCGGAAGACCTTCAGGACCGACCGCGTGGTGTTGAGCATGAACAGCAGGCCGAAGCCGAGCACGAAGATCTCGCTCACCACGAGGACGGAGAACGGCTTGAGCAGCGTGTCGGCGAACGTCAGCAGCGAGGCGCTGTCGAACGCGACGCCGAGCAGCCGCGACAGCGGGGACAGGCACCACAGGCAGAAGAAGTAGCCGGCCGAGGTGAGGAAGAGCGTGTTGAAGACGACGAAGGCGAAGTTGGCCGCGAAGCCGAGCGCCGGATGCAGCAGCCGGCCGATGAAGATGTAGTCACCACCGCTGCGGCGCATCACCGAGCTGGCGACCGCATACGTGACCAGGATCGGCAGCGCCAGGGCGAAGCCGATCAGGACCGTGACGTACAGGTTCGCGCCCAGGTAGAACGGCAGGGCGATCCCGAGCAGGAACGAGACCATGATCGGGAACGTCGCGACGTACAGGTTCACCAGCGACGCGTCGGTGGTCGACGCCGCTCGCACGAGGCCGGACGATCTCCGGGCGAACAGCTGCTCCTGGTCGGGCTTGGTGCCGCTGCCGAGCGGCTTGGGCATGGTGTGCATGTGGTCTCCTATCCCGCGACGAGCTGACACCGCTTGACCTTGTTCGGCTTGACCTCGATGAGGGCGCCGAGCAGCGAGGCGTCGTCGTACTCGCTGCCAGGGTTGACGACGACGGTCCGCCCGATGCGCGTCGATCCGCGCCCCTGGTGGACATGCCCGTGCAGGCTGAGCACGGGCTGGTGGGTGGTGATCGCCGCGGCGACCGCGGTCGATCCGATGGGGACCATGTCCGGCTGTCCGCCGACGAGCTGGATCTGCAGCGACTCGTCCAGCCGGGGGACGAGATCGAGCCCGCAGTCGTACGGCGGGACGTGGATGTTGAAGATCGTCCGCGCCGGGTCGGCGCCGTTGATCGCCTGTGCGAGCTTGCCCGCGAGCTCCTCCTCCGAGCACTCGCGGTTGGTGTGCCACGGCGTCGGGTTGCTCCAGCCGAGCGAGACGAGGTCGAAGTCACCCAGGTCGGTGGTGCCGTCCTTGGCGTAGGCGACCGGGCCGTGGTCGAGGTGGGGGACGAGCTCCTCGAAGTCGTCGTTGCCGAGGCCGAGCAGCAGGCGGATGCCGGTGCCGTCGAGCCGCTCGTGGGCGAGCTCCACCCATGCCTGCGTCCGCTGCACGATGAGGTCCCGCAGTGTCTGCTCGGCGAGGTCCGGATCCTCTCTCAGGCGCGCGACGAAGGCTTCGTCGGTGCGCAGCGTGTAGCCGCCGACGGCAGCGACGCGGCGCTCGAAGTCCTGGAGCTCGCCGTCGTTCTTGAAGGCGAAGTCGCTGCCGCGGAAGCGCGCCTTGCCGTCGATGATCGGCACCAGCTCCTTGCCCGCGAGGTCGCCGCCCATGATCAGGACGTCGACGCCGTAGAACTTGCCGGCGTTGACCAGCTTGCGGAAACAGGTCTCCGAGCCGTGGATGTCCGAGACGAAGAAGAGCTTCAACCCGCGGCGACTGTACGCCGCGCAAACCCTCTAGTCAAGCGCTTGACTACGGCGTGCGAGACCGAGCGCGTACCGCGGCCACCAGCGGCCCGCCGGTGGGCCGTTCCGGCAGGTGCCGTCGGACTCGCCCGGGACCTTGATCCACAGGTAGGCGTCGATCAGCGGGCTGCCGGTCGCCGTCGTGGGGCGGGTGCCGAGGGCGCGGCCCGGTGGGTTGCACCATTCGACTCCCTTGGGTCCGCGTCCATTGCGGCTCGTGTCGATGACGAAGTGGGCACTCCCGAGCCGTCGCGAGATCTCGGTCCCATAGCGTGCGAGTTCGGGAGTGCTTCGGAAGTTCGACACATTCAACGAGAACGCCGTGGCGCCGACCTTCGCGAGACGCGCCGCGGCGGTCTCTGCGGGCAGCCATTTCGAGTGTCCGGCGTCGACGTACACGGCGGCCCGCTTCGCGCGCTTGAGCCGCTTCACCGCCGGTCTCAGCGCGCGGGCGCCGCATCCGCTCGGCAACGCATCGGGCTCCACGATCACGATCGCGCGTTGCGCGCCGATGCCTCTGGCGAAGCCGTCGATCCACTTGCCGTAGCCCTTCGCGTGGCAGTCGCGCCGCGGCAGGTCGTAGGCGACGAGCACCGGCACCTTGCCGCCGGCCCGCTTCATCACCCGCGCGACCGTGGCGCGCGGCTTCGGGCCGGTGATCCAGACGCCCTGCGGGACCTTGGCGAGCTTGCGCATCAGTCGTGCGTCGCGCGTGCGGCCCTGCTTCTCGTACACGCGCGCCTGGTGGGTCGCGGGGCTGGGGGCCGCGTACAGCGCGAGCGCAAGTGCCGTCTCGGCGATCACCCACGTCGCGTTACCCGCCTCCCTATATTTCACTCGCGAATGATTTCTCGTCCTCGCGGGCGCCGCCCCGGCGGCAGCGACTCGCGCGAGCGGATCCTCGACGCTGCTCGCGCGCGCTTCGCCTCGCACGGCTACGACCGGACGCGGATGCGTGACGTGGCGGCCGACGCCGGCGTCGACGCCGCGCTCGTCCACTATTACTTCGCGACCAAGGACGGGCTGTTCGCGGCGGCGATGCAGTTGCCGGTCCGGCCCGCCGAGGTGATCGGTCCGCTGGTGGATGCCGGTGTCGACGGCCTCGGCGAGCGGATGCTCCGCACGCTGTTGGCGGTGTGGGATCAGCCGTCGAACCAGGCCGCGCTCCTCGCCCTGGTGTCGGGGGCGGCCGGGCACGCGGGCGCCGCCGCCGCGCTGCGCGAGTTCATCGGTCGCGAGATCGTCGGCCGGGTCGCCGCCGTCTCCGATCCGCTGCGCGCCACGCTGGTCGCCTCGCAGATCATGGGCCTGATCGCGGCCCGCTACGTGGCGCGGATCGAGCCGCTCGCGAGCCTGCCCGCGGACGAGGTCGTGCCGCTGGTGGCGCCGACGTTGCAGCGTTACCTGGACGGCTCGTTGTAGGTTCCAGCACCATGTCCGCCACTCACGCTGCCGGCGCGCTCCCGAGGCGCGCGGTCCTCGCCGACGTCATCCCTGGCTCGCGCGTCCGCGACGTCGTGCTCGTCGTCAGCGGCGCGCTGCTCACCGCCCTGTTCGCGCAGATCTCGATCAAGGTCCCCGGGTCGCCGGTGCCGATCACCGGCCAGACGCTCGCCGTCGGCCTGGTCGGCGCGACGCTGGGGATGCGCCGCGGCGCTCGCGTCGCTGTCCTTGTACGCGGTCCTGGGGTTGTTCCTGCCGTTCTACGCCGACGGAGATTCCGGTTGGCACGTGATCTGGGGCGCCAGCGGCGGCTACATCGTCGGCTTCATCTTCGCCGCGGGCTTCGTCGGCTGGATGGCGGAGCACGGCGCCGATCGCAGCATCGTCCTCGCCTTCCTCGCCTTCGTGGGCGGGCAGCTGCTGATCTTCGCGTTCGGGCTGGTCGGGCTGAAGATCGCGGTCGACGAGTCGTGGGGCTGGACGATCCACAACGGCTTCACGATCTTCATCGTCGGCGGCCTCGTGAAGGCGGCGATCGGCGCGGTCATGCTGCCGGGCGCCTGGGGCCTCGTGCGGCGCTTCGAGCGATGATCCGCGACCTCCTCTTCCGCCTCGTCGGCAACTTCGCCGCGCTGTGGGTCGCGTGCGCGATCTTCGACGACATGACCTACGGCGACTCGATCGGCGTGCTGGTCCTGGCGGCGGTCGTGTTCACGATCGTGAACTTCTTCATCAAGCCGATCCTGGCGATCCTGTCGATCCCGTTCATCATCGTCACGTTCGGGATCGCCTACTTCGTCATCAACATGCTGATGCTGGTGCTGACGGGCGCGATCGTGCAACGAGTTCGAGACCGGCGTCGTTCTGGACCGTGCGTCGGCGCGACGATCGTCGTCTGGTTCGTCAACATGGTGGTGTCGACGCTGCTGCGGGACGTGAAAGACGCTCCGCGAGCCGGTTCAAGGATGTATTGAGCTCGGGCGGCTTGATGACGGTGAAGTCGGTGTCGAGGCTCGCCAGCACGCGGGCCATGTAGTCGAGCGACTCGACGCGCATCGTCAGCCGGGTGCCCTCGATCTGCGCGAGCGGCACGTCTCGCGGCTCGTCCAGCTCCACCACGACCTCGTGGGTCCAGGGGACCTGGGCGAAGCTGCGCAGCACGTGCTCCGTCGCATCGAACCCCGGCTCCATCTCTCGACCCGGCCCGCCGATCTCCACGTCTCGCAGCCGGTCCAGGCGGAACGTCCGCAGGTCATCGCGGCCATGGTCATACGCGGCGAGATACCACCGGCCGCCGTGCACGACGACCCCGTAGGGCGTCATCTCCCGGCTCGTCTCCGCACCGCCGTGCGAGGTGTACCGCGCCGTCACCCGTCTCTTCCTGCGCGCCGCGTCGGCCAGCACCAGCACCGTCTCGCCGGCGGGCGCGGTTCCGGCCGCGCTCGTGAACGCCACGTGCTCGAGGCTCTCCATCCGCGCTCTGAGTCTGGCCGGCAGCACGCGGTTGATCTTCGCCAGCGCCTCGTCGGACGTCGGCACGCCGAGGCGGCGCGCCGACATCAGCCCGAGCACCACCGCGGCCGCCTCGTCCTCGGTGAACATCAGTGGCGGGAGCTTGTAGCCGGGCTTGAGCCGGTAGCCGCCCGCCGGCCCGCGCTCACCCTCGACGGGGAAGCCGAGCTCCTGCACCGCCTGCGCATATCTCCTGACCGTCCTCGCGTCCACGCCCAATCTCTCCGCGATCGCGGCGCCGGTCACGAACGGTCGGTCCTGCAAGATCTCCAAGAACTCCAGCAATCTCGCCGCAGGGGTCACATACAGGACGATAACTGACCTAATTGGCCTCTAGCGTCCGCCGGCATGCTGCCGCGCACACTGGGCCTCGGAGGCGGGATCGTCCTGGCGGTAGGGTCGATCGCCGGCTCGGGCATCCTCTTCCTGCCCTCCACGATCTACGTCATCGCGGGCTCGGACTCGCTGGTCGTCTGGCTGGTCTCGGCCGCGCTCTGCGTCCCGCTGCTGGCGGTGTTCGCGTCTTTGGTGCGGGCCGTTCCGGATGGCGCGGGCCTCGAGGGCTTCGTCGCGCTCGGCCTCGGGCGGCGCGTGGCCGCATTGGTGCCGGCGTTGCTGCTGATCGTCTTCTATCCGGCGATGGCGGCAGCAATGCTCGTCGCCGGCGGCTACGTCAGCTCCGACCCGCTGATCCGGCTCGCCGTCGCGCTGGCGATCATCGCCGTGACGACTCTCGCCGCGCTCGACGGGCTCTCGTGGCGCGGCACGTCTCCAGACCGTAGTGGTCTGGACCACCCTCGCGGCCGCCGTCGCGCTCGTCGCACTCACCGGCGGCGGCGACTACTCCGCGATCAGCCCATCGCTCTCCGATTTCGGCGCGATCGCGCAGGGCGTGCTGGTCGCCTTCTGGGGCTTCGCCGGGTTCGAGAACATGACGTTCGTCGCCGGCGAGCTCCGCAACCCGCGGCGCGACTACCTGATCGCGGTCGGTGTCGCGCTCGGCGGCTACTGCGTGCTGGCGATGGCGTTGACGGCGAACATCGCCGCGACGATCCCGCGGGCGTCCGTCGACCAGCTCTCCGGCGTCGCCCAGCTCGCCGACTACGCGCCCGGCGGGTTCGTCATCTCGGTGCTCGCGGTCCTGCTCGTCCAGGCGGGCGCGAGCAGCTGGGTCTGGGGCATCTCCCGTCTGCTCTACTCGGCCGCGCGCGACGGCCGCATGCCGCGGTGCTTCGCCGCGCTGTCGCCGCGCGGCGTGCCGCGCCGGGCTGTGTTGTCGCTCACCGTCCCCGGCGCCTGCGCGACCTGTGTCGCCGCCGTCTGGCCCGGGCTCGTGCTGCCGTTCGTCACGTTCGCCTCGGGGGTGTTCGTGACGCTGTACGCGCTGGCGGTGGCGTCGTTCATTGCGGTGCGGCGTCGAGCCGTTCCCGCTTCGCCGTCGCCGACCCCGTGCCCGGATCGATCTCCACCTGGTCCGCAGCCAGCGGCTGGAACGACGGGTCGGTCGTGAAGATCAGCCGGGCGATGCCCATCTTCGTCGTCTCGGTCAGGTTGCCCGTGCCGCCGGCGCCGACGCTCCCGCCGTTCACCACGGTCACGCCGGCATAGCGATCGATCGACGCCTTGTGCGTGTGCCCGGTGATGAAGACGAGCGGGCGCGACGGCGGCTGATCCTTGAGGATCTCCAGCGCCTGCGCGAACAGGGCGGGCTCATGGACCATCACGACGTCGACCTTCCCGATCAGCGGTCGCAGCCACGACGTGAACGCGTCCTCCTGCGTCGGCGTCGGCTCGGCCTGGAAGCGGTCTTTGAAGTGCTCGCCCGCGCGACGCTCGAACGGGTCGCTGTAGCCGGCGACTCGGAGGCCGGCGACTTTCTGGATCACGTCGCCGTAGCGTCCCGTTGGCGTTCAGCCGGCCTTTCTCGGTCAGCACGATCGCGCCGAGTCGCGCGAGGTCGTGCTCGAGGCTGTCGCTGTCGTGGTTGCCGGACACGAACACGAACGGCTTGCCCAGTCCCACCACTCGGCTGACCAGCCGCGCTTCCAGCGGGCTCCCGCGGTCGGTCAGGTCGCCGGCGAAGAACAGCGGGCCCCCGTTCGTCGCCCGTTCCAGGATCGGCAGCGCGATGAAGTTGTTGTGCAGGTCCGACGCGACCGTGATCGTCGGCTGGTTCGTGATCGGCGTCCGTTCGGAAGGCCGCGTCACCAGGCGCGCGATGCCGACGAGCTGCGCGTCGAGCTCCTGGTCGAGCTGCTTCGTGGACGCCTGCGCGGCCTCGACCGCCTGCAGCGCCCGCGGGATGTCGGGTCCGAACGCGTAGTACTGCGGGTCGCTGATCTTGCCGCGCGGCGGCAGCAGGGTGATCAGCGCCGCCCCGATCACCGCGGTCGTGATGACCGCGGCCCCGATCTTCCATCTCAGCCGGGGGCCACTGCGATGCCGGATCGCCAGCGCCACGAGCACGCCCAGGGCGAGCGCGCTGAGGAGGGTGATCCCGATCAGGTTCAGCAGGTAGGTGGCGATCGCATCCCGCGCCTCTCCCCGCACATCCTGCAGATCGAGCGAGCCACCGTTGGCGACTCTCGCCACCGCGCCGCGATCCACCGTCCGCAGGTCCACGTGGAGCCGGACGGGCAGCCGGATCGCATCCTCGAACCGGACGCCCCAGTCCACCAACGGCACGTAGAGATCCAGCGCGCCCCTGTGCCCGGGCTCGACGCTGATCTGCACCTGCCCGACCGACAGGTTCTGCGTCTGCGTGTACGTCTTCAGCGCCATGAACGCGCCGAAGCACGTCGCGGCCACCACGAATACGACCGCGGCGACGTGCCGCGCGATCCTCGTGGCGCTGCGCACCCGTTCTCTACTGAGCGCGGGTGTGCGCCGTCGCTGCCGTACGCCCGCTGGTGCCATGGCCCGCCCTACCGAGGGTAGTGCGCCTGCTTACCGGCGGCGCTCCCAGAGCTGCATCACGCACAGATGCCGGTAGCCCAGGTTCGTGTACAGCTTCTCGCCCAAGTCGGTCGCCTGGAGCGTCGTCGTCGTGCAGCCCTGCTTAGCCGCCTCGTTGAGGGCCTGCCGCATCACCGTCGTCGCCAGGCCCTTTCGTCTTGCTTTGGGCACGGTCGCGACAAAGCTGATCCCGGCGTCGTGGTTGTGGTGCAGCGCCAGCGCCACCGCGGCCGGCTTGCCGTTGTGGTCGACCCGGTAGCCGTGCAGGACGCCGTTCGGCAGCGGCTTGAGGGTTCTCTCGAGCCGCCCGTCGTAGTTCCCGTACGCAAGGTCATTCACCTGGCCGACGGTGGTCAGGTCTGCGGTCTGTGCGCGTTCTCCGTCTGCCTGAAGCGTCTGGATCTCGGCACCCATCCCCGGGCTCGCGGCCGTGATCACCATCCCCGCCTGCGCCAGCTGCTGCGCCGCCAGGCTCGCCCGCCCATCCAGCCACACACCCCACCGCCGCACCTTGGCCTCGTGGTATCGCCGGCTCAGCTCCTCCAGATGCTGTGTCGCCTCGTCCGGCTCGATCGCCACCGCGGCGTTGAGGGTCGGCGAATCGGGGGCGCTCGGCACGACGGACGCGATCATGCCCTCTCGTTCGATCACGCTCCCCGGCCCGGCATGCCCACCCAGCAACGCCTGCAGCTCGCCAAAGCCCTGCCACAGTCTCTGGAGCAGCACGCCGTCGTCCATTTCCGTGAGGCTACCCGTGGGGCGGCCTGGCGCCGCGCTGAGGGCCGCATCCCGCCCTCTTAGCTCAGTTGGCGTCTACGGCGTCCTGATCGTCTACCTCGGCGCCCTCGCCTACTTTGCGTGGCGGGCGCCACCGGCTCGTGCTCTCCCGCGTGCACGGCGTCAGGCATGGTCGACCGCGCAGGTGGGGCTCCCGCTCGAGCGGGTCAGCCCGTCCTCAAACTGAGCCATACGTGCGCCGCGGAGCGCATGCGGCGAACGCTGCTGCTCGCTGGGCGAGGTCGCTCTCGCGTCTCGCCGTGGGCGCCACCGGCACTACACCACACTTCCTGTTCCAGACCGGCGCGCGTCCGGACGCGCTGGCCTTCTTGGCGGGCCTTGGGCTGGACTCGAGCGCCGGAGTGGCAGAAGCTCTCGGCGTGACGAAGACTGTCGGCGCGTCCTCGGTGGAGGGTCTCGTGGGGCGGGAGGCCGAGCTCGCCGTGGCTGCGGCTGCGGTCCGCGAGCTCAGCGGTGGGCGGGCGTCGGCGCTGGTGATCGAGGGGGAAGCCGGCATCGGCAAGACCCGCTTGGTGCAGAGCATCATCGATGATGCGCGTTCTCGTGACGTGGCCGTGTTCTGCGGCCAGGCTCATCCCTTCGAGCGCACACGTCCGTTCGGTGTGGTCGCCGCGGCGCTGGGTCTGAGCCGGCGGTCACCGGACCCGCGCAGGGCTGCGATCGGCGGGCTGCTCGTCGGCGAGGGCGCCGGCGACATCCAGTACCGGGTCGTCGAGGAGATCGTGGACATGGTGGAGACGTCGTGCGCCGAGCGCCCGGTGCTGCTGGTGGCGGAGGACGTCCACTGGGCGGACAGCGCAAGCGTGTTGGCGATCTCGTCCGTTGTACGGCAACTGCCGCTTGCGGCGTTGCTCGTCGTGGTGACGGCGCGGCCGTCGCCGCTGCCGTCCGAAGTGGTGAGGCTGCTCGATGATCTCGCGTCTGCAGGCGCGCGCACGCTGCAACTCCAGCCGCTGGAGCCCGACGACGTCTCACTGCTCGCGCGCCGGATGCTCGGGGCCGCTCCGGGCGATGCGCTGACCGCCATGCTGGCCAAGGCCGGCGGGAATCCGCTGTGGGCGGTGGCCATCGCGCGAGCGCTGGCCGATGGAGGCATGCTGCGCCGCGCCGGCGACAGCGTCGAGCCGACGACCTTCGAGTTGCCGTCGTCGCTGAGCGACCTGGTGGTTCGCCGCCTGCGCTACCTGCCCGCGGCGACGCTGGAGCTGTTGCAGGTGACGGCGGTGCTCGGCGATGCCGTGTCGCTTCGCGATGTCGCCGCCGTCTCCGGCCGTCCGCCGGCCGAGGTGGTCGTGCAGCTCCAAGCCGCGTTCGACGCCCAGCTTCTCGACAAGGCCGACGACCGGATCGTGTTCCGGCACCAGCTCGTGCACGACGCGATCTATCGGCACGTGCCGCCGCCGGTCCGCCGCCTCCTGCACCGTGAGACCGCGGTCGCGCTGGTGGCCGCAGGCGCGGACCGGCTGGACGTGGCGGGTCATCTGATGCTCGGAGCGGAGCGGGGCGACGAGCAGGCGGTCGCCTGGTTGCGCGACGCGGCCCGGGAGGCATCGGGGCAGGCGCCGGCGGTCACCGTCGAGCTGCTGCTTCGCGCCGAGGCGCTGCTGCCGGACGGTCACCGGGACGTGGACCTGGTGGCGTCGGAGGTCGTCCAGGCGCTGCTGCGTGCCGGGAACGTCGCCGAGGCGTCCGGCCGTGCGGAGGCGATGCTCGCCAGACAGCACGCCGCCGAGCTGGGCACCCCCTTGCGCCTTGCGCTCGTTGGCGCGCTGGCTCTGCAGAATCGCGCCGCCGAGCTGATCGCGCTCGCGCAGGCCAGCCTCGCCGGCTCGGGGCTTCGGCCCTCCGAGCAGGTGCTGATGCTGGCCCAGCAGAGCTGGGCTCTGACGTATACGGGCGACCCCGGGGAGGGCGAATCGGCGGCCGGCCGCGGGCTCGCGATCGCCGAGCAGGCGGGCGATGTGGCGATGACGGTGTGGGCCCTCACGGCGTTGCTGGTGGCGGTGGGGCGCCAAGGCCGCTTCGACGAGGCGCTGGCGCACGCCCGACGGGCCGCTGCCCTGGCTGCCGACTCGCCCGACACGAGGTCGCTGCCGCTCCAGCCGAAGTTCTTCCTCGGCCTGGCGCTGGCTGATTGCGACCTCATCGACGAAGCTCGGGCCGCGTACCGGGAGGCGCTCGACGACGAGTTCGGCTCGGGATGGTGGTACTCCGAGACGCTGATGGCCGACGCGCAGGCGTCGTTCGTCATCGGGGAGTGGGAGGACGCGGTTCCCGGTCTGATGGCCGGTGGCCAGGCCGCGCAGGAGAAGGGCAACCTGCTTCTGGTGTCGCAATCGCTCGCCTACCGGGGCATCATCGCGACCGGGAAGGGAGAGCTCCGGGCCGCGGGCGAGCTGGCCGCCGCGATCCCCCTCTCGCCGGAGGGAGACGAGCTGAGTTACAACGCGGGAATCCTCGCGTTCGCGGTGGCAGGGCTGAAGGCGGCCGAGGGCGACCGGCAGGGCGCCTATGAGCTGTTGCTGCGATGCTGGCGCGTCGACGCCGCGAGGGACAACCGCTTCTATCACCGCTGGCTCGCCCCCGATCTCGTGCGCCTGGCGCTGGCGCTGGGTCATCGTGACGTCGCTGTCGAGGTGGCCGACACCGTCGCGGCAGGAGTTGCCTTGGCGCCGGAGGTGCCGACGGTGCGCAGCCTGGCGCTGCGCTGCCGGGGACTGGTCGACGATGAGGTCGAGCCGCTGATCGAGGCGGTCGCGCTCGCCCGCCGGGCGCCGCTGTTGATCGAGCACGCCGGCGCGTGCGAAGACGCGGCGTGGTCGCTGGCCAGAGGCGGGCGGCGGGAGGAGTCGGCGGCGCTGCTGGCCGAGGCGCTGGAACGCTACGAGCAGGCCGGAGCCGACTCCTGGGGACGCCGGGTCCGGGCGCAGCTGCGGGCCTTCGGCGTCCGTCCCGGCGCGCGCGGTTCGAGGCACCGGCCGGCGAACGGCTGGGAGAGCCTCACCGCGACCGAGCGGGAGGTGTCGCTGCTGGTGGCCGAGGGCCTGACGAACGGTGCCGTGGCCAGGCGGCTGTACATCTCGCCGCACACCGTGAACACCCATCTCCGGCACGTGTTCGCGAAGCTGGGCGTGGCGAACCGGGTCGCGCTCGCCGCCGTCGTACATCACGCGATCGAGTGATGTCTCCGCTGCCGCGCGCGAGGACAATCTCGCACTCGTCCTCTTCTTCGCGGAGGTAGCCCGATGGCAGCCGATCAGAACAAGGCCGTCGTTCGGAGGTTCATCACGGAGGTATTGAGCGGCGGTCGGCTCGATCGGATCGACGAGTTGCTCGCGCCTGACTACGTGAACCGGGCCTTCGACGTCGACCTGCAGGCGTTCAAGGAGATGCTGGCCGGGCTGGCGGCCGCGCTGCCTGAGCGCCGGTTCGACGTCGAGGAGTTGATCGCGGAAGCCGACGCCGTCGTCGCTCGGTTCACGCTCGAGATGCGCGACCCGGGCGGGACGACGATCTCCGTTCGAGGCCTGACCTACTACCGGCTCGACGACGGGAAGATCGTGGAGGACGATCCGATCACGACGCCCGAGCTCACGCAGCAGCTCGGCCCGCTGCTCGCGCCGGCGCACACCTGAGAGGAGCACCCGATGGAGCACGAGGTCACGATGAGGCGCCTGTACGAGCTGATCAGTGCGGGTGATATCGACGGGTTCGGCGAGCACGTCGCGGACGGGTTCGTCGAGCACGAGGAGCTCCCCGGCCTCGAGCCGAGCAAGGAGGGCGTCAAGCAGATGTTCCGGATGTACCGAACGGCGTTCCCCGATCTGCGCATGGAGGCCGAGGATGTGCTCGTGAGCGGTGACAAGGTCGTGGCGCGCGCCCGTGCGACAGGAACGCACCAGGGCGAATTCATGGGCATGCCCGCGACCGGCAGGCGGGTCGACGTGCAGCTGATCGACATCATCCGCTTCGGCGACGACGGGCTCGCCCTCGAGCACTGGGGCGTGCTCGATGCGCTCGGGATGATGCAGCAGCTCGGCGCGATCCCGGCGCCGGCCGCGGCCTAGTCGATCGGAGGAGTCGATGACCGAGCCGGAGAACGTCCAGCTCGTCCAGGAGCTCTACACCGCCTTCGGGCGCGGGGACGTACCCGCGATCCTCGACCGTTGACCATGGCAACGTGGCCGGCTGGCAGATCTACGAGGAACCGCTCGCGAGCGGTGGCACACGCCTGGGCGTCCGACGGTCCGCTCCTGCCACCCGAAGACGTAGGCACAACTCCTATCGCCGCCCGGCCACACCGCTCGTAGCCGCCGGCCGGCCCATCACGACCACTGGAGCAACCGCGATGAGCACCCAGATCCATGAGCCCGGCGAGGGCATCCGCACGATCGACATCGCCGGCAGCATCACGATCGCGAAGGCCGATGGCGCGACGACCGGTGACGCGTTCGTCGTCGCCGAGACCACGCTGCAGCCGGGCGGGTTCGCACCGCCGCTGCATCTCCACCGCGAGATGGCCGAGGTGCTCTACGTGCTCTCGGGCCGCCTCGACCTCCAGGTCGGCGACGACCACCGGATCGCCGTCCCCGGCACGTTCATCGGCATTCCTGCGGGGGTCGCGCACACGATGTCGGTCGCCGGCGAGGAGCCCGTCAAGATGCTGATGATCCTGTCGAACCCTGCCCGAGCGCTCCAGATGATCGACACGCTCGAGCAGGCGTTCGCGGACGGCGACCAGGACCCCGAGACGTCCGGTGCGCTGCTCGCCCGGATCGACATGGAGCTCGGTCTTTGCTCCACCCACGCATTGCCACCGCTGCTCGTATTCGTCCAACCCAGCAGCGCGCGGCCGGTCGAACCGGTGCGCCGAGACAGCTCCATTGCCGAGAAGCAGGAGTCCTACCCTGCGCTCCTCCTCGTCGTCCCGAGCGGTCGTCTCGGATTATGTCGTGGAAACGCTCGCAATCACGTGCGGAAGCGGAAGCGCGGCGCCGTCTACCGGTGGGCCGCGTGCGGCCCTCGTGCGGTCGTCCTTGCCGCTGATCGACGCGTTCGAGGCTCGCCTTGCGGGCCGACACCAGATACGCCCCGGAGCGGACGACACGAGCGCTCTTCAGGCCTAGCCTCGTCGCGCGCGCGGTCGCCGCAGTCGCGGCTTCTGGCACCCGCAGTCGCGAGCGCGAGGAGGCCGACGAGCACCGTCGAGCGGTCGAGTTGGCCCGGTTGCCGCCCAGGGTGACGCCGGTCCAGTCGGCGATCAGCGCCGCCAGGTCCGCGGTCATGCCGGTTGGCCGGTCTTCACCGAGGACCTGGATCGGCCACAAGCGCCAGGCGGAATAACGTCGCGAATGGCCCCATGCACACGGCGATTGCGGTGAGCGCTCGGTGCGACCCAAACCGAAGCGACCACGATTACCTGTCGTGGCGTCTGTAGCCGATGACCTGCGAAGCGCCCCGGCGGCGACGCCGACGGCGACGGCGGTCAGTACCTCCCCGCACAGCCCGGGTCACACCGCCTCGGGCAGCACGCCGACGAGTTGGTCTGGCCGGTGACGTCGAGGTCGGGCACCACGCGCCCGAGCGGTGGCGCGCGCCCAGGCAGCCGCCACGCTGAACCGACGGAGGAGTGCTGCGGGCTCAAACCGCCGCTCGGCAGCCGAGCGGCCGTGAACGACGTTTCGCACCGCGCGCCAGCGGGAGGAATACAATCGAGGGATGGCCGCTACGGCCACAATGCCTGTTTGCGCAGGCTGAGGAGAGGGGAGCTGATGGAAGCTCGCACTGCTTCGCAGCCCCAGGCCACGCAGCGCGCGCCCACAGAGGGCTGGACTCCTGCCGACCCGGGTCCGCTGGGACTGGCGGGATTCGCGATGACGACCTTCGTGCTGAGCATGTTCAACGCGAAGCTGGTCAGCTCGGGTGGTGAACCGGTGGTCCTGGGCCTGGCGCTGGCCTACGGTGGCATCGCTCAGCTCCTGGCCGGCATGTGGGAGTTCCGCACGGGAAACACGTTCGGCGCGGTCGCGTTCTCGTCCTATGGCGCGTTCTGGATCTCGTTCTGGGCGCTGGTTACCTTCTACGTGCCGAAGATCCCCGCGGCTGACGCGGGTCACGCCGTCGGCCTCTACCTGTGGGCGTGGGCGATGTTCACGACCTACATGTTCGTGGCCTCGCTTCGGACGACGGGCGCGGTTGCTCTGGTGTTCATCCTGCTGTCGATCACGTTCATCCTGCTGGGAGCCGGCAACTCGGGCGGCCACGAGAACGTCGTCAAGTGGGGTGGATATGTGGGCCTCGCGACTGCGGTCGCCGCCTGGTACGCCTCGTTCGCCGCGGTCATCAACTCGACGTTCGGGAGGACGGTCCTCCCGGTGATGCCGTTGAAGCGGTGACCCGAGCCGCCTCGAACGCGGAATCCGGAGGGAGATCGAGTTTGACCAAGGATGAATCACGGAGCCGCGACCACGCCCCAGTCCTCGGCTAAGTACGCGGTGTCGAGCGCAAACGAGGGAGAAGCGAACCGGAACTGAGCCGCACCGTTGGTGAAGAAAGGAGCTGGAGATGACTGCAGAGGGCACCCCGACGGGAACGGGTGACGGCGGCCGCGAGGCAGCAAAACAGGAGACCTCGGTCTCCGAGGCGGAGATCGCCGTTCACTGGCGCGAGGAGGAGTTCTACCCACCGCCGGAGGCGTTCTTGGCGCAGGCGAACGCGAATGACCCGTCGATTCTTGAGCGGTTCAAAGAGGAGCATTTTCCGGAGTGCTTCACGGAGTACGCGGACCTGCTGACGTGGGATCGCAAGTGGGACACGATCCTCGACACAAGCAATCCGCCGTTCTGGAAGTGGTGGGTCGGCGGGCGGCTCAACGCGTCCGTCAACTGCGTCGACCGCCACCTCGACTCTCGTGGTGACAAGAACGCATTCATCTGGGTGCCAGAGCCCGAGGACGAGGAGACGCAGGAGATCACCTACGGGGAGCTGCACCGCCAGGTGAACGAGTTTGCGGCGCTGCTCAAGGAGTTCGGTGGTGTGAACACCGGGGATCGGGTCACTTTCCACCTGCCGATGGTGCCTGAGCTGCCGGTCGCGATGCTCGCCTGCGCGCGGCTCGGGGTGATCCATTCGGAGGTGTTCGGCGGTTTCAGCGGCACCGCGTGCGGCCACCGGATCGCCGACTCGCAGAGCCGGATCCTGGTGACGATGGACGGCTACTACCGCAACGGTGAGCTGATCGACCACAAGGCGAAGGCCGACGAGGCGATTGCGGCCGCACGCGGGGAGGGAGCCGAGGTCGACAAGGTGCTCGTCTGGCGCCGACACCAGGGCCAGTACGCATCGAAGAGCCCGATGGTCGAAGGGCGCGACTTCTTCGTCGACGAGCTGTTGGAGGACTACCGCGGCAAGCAGGTCGAGCCTGTCTCGATGCCTGCGGAGGCGCCGCTGTTCCTGATGTACACGAGCGGCACCACCGGCGGGCCGAAGGGGTGCGAGCACTCGACCGGCGGCTATTTGTCGTATGTCGCCGGCACGTCGAAGTACTACCAGGACATCCACCCCGACGACACCTATTGGTGTTTTGCCGACATCGGCTGGATCACCGGCCACTCTTACATCGTCTACGGGCCGCTGGCGCTCGGGACGACGAGCGTCATGTACGAGGGTGTCCCGACGTATCCGGACGCCGGCCGGCCGTGGCGGATCGCCGAGCAACTCGGGGTGAAGATCTTCCACACCGCGCCGACGACGATCCGGATGCTGCGCAAGCTCGGGCCCGATGAGCCGCCCAAGTACAACTACCACTTCAAGACGATGACGACGGTCGGGGAGCCGATCGAGCCGGACGTGTGGCGCTGGTATCACAAAGTCGTCGGCAAGGGCGAAGCCGCGATCACCGATACGTGGTGGCAGACCGAGAACGGTGGCTTCCTCGGGAGCACCCTGCCGGGGCTGCAGCCGATGAAGCCGGGCAGCTGCGGGCCGGGCGTGCTTGGCATCTACCCGGTCATCTACGACGAGCTCGGTGAGGTCGTCGCGGCGGGTAGCGGCAAGGCGGGCAACATCTGCATCCGCAACCCGTGGCCAGGCAGCTTCCAGACGATCTGGGGCCAGCCCGAGCGATACGTCGACACTTATTACGCGAAGTACAACCGGAACAAGGACAGCAAGGACTGGCACGATTGGCCGTACTTCGCGGGCGACGGCGCCGTTCAAGCGGCCGACGGCTACTTCCGGATCCTCGGCCGGGTCGACGACGTGATCAATGTCGCCGGGCACCGGCTGGGCACGAAAGAGATCGAGTCGGCGAGCATCACCGTCGAGGAGATCGCCGAGGCGGCAGCGGTACCGGTGATTGACGAGCTCCGCGGCAAGATCGTGGAGGTGTACGTCGCGCTCAAGCCGGGGTTCACCCCGAGCAAGGAAATCGAGCAGAAGGTGAGCGACGCGATCGACAAGGAAATCGGGAAGATCGCGCGCCCGAAGAACGTGTGGATCGTCTCGGACATGCCGAAGACCCGCTCAGGCAAGATCATGCGCCGGGTGATCGCCGCCGTCTCCAACTTCGCCGACGTCGGCGACACAACGACGCTCGCGAACCCCGAAATCGTCGAGGACATCCGGCATCACGTGCAGAGCGAGAAGCTCGCCCACGGGGAGAGCCCGCGCGAGCTCTCAGAGCAGGAGCAAAAGGAGATCGCGGCGTTCGGCCACGCCGAGTAGTCCGCGTCGGTCGAGTCGCTCGGCTCTCGAGCCTCGGGACCGGGCGGCTCGACCAGCCCTAGACACGGGGCGTCTCGGGCAGAAGACCGGCGTTGGCCGTGAACTCACCGAGCGCGACCGCGATCCTCGCGTAACGCCGAAAGCCGCTCACGTCGCCCTCCTCGAGGGCGACCAAACAGATCACGTCGGTCAGGTCCAATGCCTCGTGTGCGAGCTGGGAAAGCACGGGCAGTGGAGAGGACTCGACCTCTCGCCGCAGATCGTGAACCGCCGCCACCCGCCCGGCCGGGGCCGGCTGCAGTTCGGCCAGCAACAAGGAGAACTCCCCGACGATGTACTGCTGAGTCATGGGATTGCAAGATCGGGTGCGCCAAGCGTACCTCGCTGGCGTGCGTCAGACAACGCGCGCACGGGCTCGCAACGCCCTAGGATGGAACACGGCGGGCTTGGCTGACCAGGGCACGCGGTCGCCTTGGCCTTTGAGCCACGCCAGAGCGACGCCGTACCGTCGCCGGTCGTGCCTGTGGCGGGGTAGGGACCGGCGCTAGTTGCGGCGTCCCGAACTCCGCGTCGGACTCGGAGAAGGAGTCGCGGCGGGGGTCGAACCCATCGTGATGCGATCAGCAGGGGCAGCTGACGACCGCTACCGCGAGTCCGGCTGCT
>CAWIEW010000011.1:0-48716 GCA_963835285.1 uncultured Solirubrobacteraceae bacterium
GAGCCGCAGGCGCCCGCGCGCTCGCTTGCGCTGACCATGCAAGCGGGCCGGGCTACCTTGCCCGTTGGAGCCGGATGCCGGGCGGTCTCAAGAGCGTGGGTCAGGCGACGCGGCGAAGCTTGGTGAGCGGTGCGAAGACGATGCGGGCGGCGGGGTCGAGCTCGGGTGTGGTGACCTCGACCATCGCGGTGTTCGCGATCGCGGAGCTCAAGGACGCCGCCGCGCGCGCCGGCGGGCGCGGCGTCGGTCGGCTCGAGCAGCTCGACGCGGTCGAAGGCGGTGATCTCGCGCGTCACGGCCATGGGCTCATGTCAGGCGCTTGGGTAGGCGGTCACGAGCCGCGGCGCCGCGTCCGCGTCGGAGTAGTGCCAGGCGGTCGAACGGCCGCGGTGCGGTCGTTGATGGTGAGCGTGACGTAGACTCCGCAGACACGCCGTGTGGCCTCGGTCGCGGACGACTGAGACCGGGGCATGAGAACGGCGGCAGCGTCGCCAGATCCCTCCTGTCCTGCGGTCCGGCGTGGAATACGCGCACCCACTCCTCGCCGTGGCCGCCCCGGCCAAGATCCAGCCGTGCCACTTGTCCGGCGTGGCGTAGGCCTCGGCGGCGCGGGGCATCGGCTGTCCGATCGTGGGAAGGGCATCGCGGGCGCGCCGGCCCGCGAGGCTACTCGCGGGCGCGGCGGCTCTGGCGTGGCGCGCGGTCGAGCGCATGAGCAGGAGACCACGATGGGTGCCCGAAGGGGTCGGCCGTGCGCCGAACGCCGTCCTCGGCCGGGTAACCAGTGGGCAACGGAGCGTGCCGAAGTGGTGCCGCCCGCTGCGGTCGTCTGCCGAGCCGTCGTTCGGCGCCTTGCAGGCACTTTGGCGGCTGTCGCGGTCTGCCGCGGAGCGGGCAAACTGCCATGGTAAGGAAGGGGTCGCCGGTTCGAGTCCGGCAGAGGGCTCTCAGAAACCGCGCTACAGCGCGGTTTGTCTCTTTCCGGAGCGGCCCGGCTGACCCCTTCCGAGCACTTCCAGCGAGAAGGGGTCAACCATGGCCGCAGACACGGCGCTGCTGCCGTGCTCTTTGCGCCTCGTGGGAGGGTCGCGTCGTTGAATCGAAGGTACCCACGCGGTACATGACCCGGCCGAACCTTGTCCTCGCAGCGCGGTTTGCTCACCGCGGTGGGGCGCCGGTCACGTCCGAGAATTGTCCTTCCCAGACATCGCCGAGATACGCCGCGGTGGTGAGCCCTGGGCGGCCCGGCTCGCGCCGGGGTGCTGCAGCCGAGTGCGATTTCTGACCTGTGCGTAGGAACCCGGATGGCGTCTACGCGTCCTGCACGGATGTGCTCATCGCCGGCTCGCGGGAGGCTGATCGCATCCCCCGGTGCGCGATCAGAGAGTGGTGAGGGGAATGTCTGAAGTTCTTGTTGGGCGAGAGCCCGGCTCAGAAGCCGTCGGGCCACCGTTGATCGAGCTGGCGGGCGTCGAGAAGGTCTACCGCACCGGCAAGGTCGAGTTCCCGGCGCTGCGCGGCGTCGACTTGGCGATCGCCGACGGCGAGATGGTCGCGATCGTCGGTCCGTCGGGCAGCGGCAAGTCGACGATCATGAACATGATCACCGGCATCGACCGGCCGACGGCCGGGACGGTCACGGTCGCGGCGAGCGGATCGACGAGATGAGCGAGGAGGAGCTCGCCGTCTGGCGCGGCCGGCACGTCGGCGTGGTGTTTCAGTTCTTCCAGCTGCTGCCGACGCTGACGGCGCTGGAGAACGCGATGCTGCCGATGGACTTCGCGCGCCGGGGCTCCAAGCGCGAGCGGCGCGAGCGCGCGCTGCACAACCTCGAGCTCGTCGGTCTGGCCGACATGGGCGACCGGCTGCCGTCGGAGATGTCCGGCGGCCAGCAGCAGCGGGTGGCGATCGCTCGCGCGCTGGCGTCGTATCCGACGCTGGTGATCGGCGACGAGCCGACCGGCAACCTCGACACGCAGACCGCGGCGGAGATGTTCGAGCTGCTGCGGCGCGTGTGCGAGCGAGGGCGCGACGGTGCTGTACGTCACGCACGACCTCGAGCTGGCCGCGCGCGCGGACCGCACGATCACGATCCGCGACGGCGTCGTGGTGGACGAGTCATGAGGAGGCGGTCATGTCGTCCGCCATCCTGCGCAAGTCCGTCACGGACCTGACGCGGCGCAAGGCGCGCGCCTTCTTCACCGTCCTGACGCTCGCGCTGGCGGTGGCCAGCGTCGGGCTCTTCGCGGTCCCCGGCCTGATGCAGCAGTCGATGGATCGCGAGATCGCCGCCAACCGGCTGGCCGACGTGACCCTGCAGACCAAGCCGCTGGTGCTCAGCCCAGGCGCAGGTGCGGGCGCCTTGAGCGGCTGCCGAACGTCACGCGGCGTCGCGGCGACGAGCCTGTTCTCCACGCGCATCTATGTCGGCGCGCGGCGCGAGAAGGCGCTGATCGTCGGCATCCCGCGACTTCGCTCGCCAGAGCGCCGACGTCATCGCCACCACTCCGGCGGTCGGCTCCGGCACGCGGTGGCGTGCTGACCGACAGCGCCAGAACGCCGACCAAGGGCAAGTTCGACGGCGCGGACCGTTCGCGTCGTCGCGGCCGACGGGCGCGTGCGCTCGCTGCCCGTCACCGGCGAGGCGCGCAACCTGATCGGCGGCGCGCAGCGTCGCCGACGGCTACGCGACCTTCTACGCGACCTCGCAGACGGTCGCCGCGCTCAGCGGCACGCCGCGGCTACACGCTCTATGGGCTGCGCCTGCGCGACACGGCCAAGCCCGCCGCCGACCGCACGATCGCCGCCGTCGCGCGACGCAGCTGCGCCACCGTGCAAGGGCTTCAGCGGCTTCGCCGAGATGCCCGCGATCCGCGAGCCGGGCGACTATCCCGGCAAGGCGGACTTCGAGCAGATCGCCCAGCATCATGATCGTCGTCACGCTTCCTGGCGCTGCTGTCCGGCGCTGGTGCTGCTCTCGAACACCATGAGCACGCTGATCGGCGAGCAGACCGGTGAGATCGCCGCGATGAAGGCGATCGGCGGCAGCCGCCGGCAGATCGCCGGATCTACCGCCGCACCGCGCTGATGCTCGGCGCCCTGGGCGGCCTGGTCGGCGTCGTGCTCGGCGTCGTGCTGGCCAACCTGCTCACCGGCTACTTCGCGCAGCCTGTTCTTCGGCGTCGACGCCGGCTTCCACGTCCAGATGCCAGTGCTCGTGGCGAGCGTCGTCGTCGGGCTGATCGGACCGCCGCTGGCGGCCCTGCCCGCGATCCGGCGCGCCGCCCGGCTGCCCGTCCGCGAAGCGCTGCAGGCCACCGGCTCGGCGGTCGGCGGCCAGGGCCGCCTCGATGCGCTGTTGCGCCACGTCCGGTTCCTGCCGCGCAGCGTCCAGATCGGCCTGCGCGGCGTCGCGCGCCGCAAGCGCCGGAGCTTCGCAACAGCCGTCCAGGTCGCGCTATCGGTCGGCACGCTGCTGGCGATGCTGGCGCTCGGCACCTCGGTCGGCAACATCACGCGCGCCTACTACGACGACATGCACTTCGACATCTGGGCCACCAGCTACGCCACGCGGCCGTTCAACCCGGAGTCGACGCGAGCGTTGGCCTCCACGCCCGGCGTGGCGCGGATCCAGCCGCTGCTGAGCAAGAGCGCCAAGGCCGGCGGCAAGGACATCGTGCTGTGGGGGACCGCAGACGGGCCGCTGATGCGCTTCCGCATCAGCGACGGGCGCTGGTACACGGCCCGCCGAGGCGGGCACGCGCGTGCCCGTCGCGGTGCTCGGCGCCAAGCTCGCCGACCATCTCGGCGTCCGCGTCGGCGGCACGACGACCCTGCGGACCGCCGCCGGGCCGGTGCGCGTGCGCGTCGTCGGCCTCACCGACAGCCAGAACAACGAGGGCCTGGCCGCCTACCTGCCGCTGACCGCGCTGCAGCGGGTGCTGCACACCCCGGGAGAGGTCAACAGCTACTGGGTCGTCGCCGCACACAAGGACCACGCGTTCATCGACCGCCTCAACACCAGGCTCGAGGACACGCTGGGCGCCCACGGCACCCAGATCACGACGATGGTCACCTACGTCGGGCGCCGCGACGCCGTCGCCTTCAACGCCAAGCTCACCCAGTCGATCACGGTCCTCGGCCTGGTCATCGTGGCCATCAGCATGGTCGGGCTCGTCAACGCGATCACCATGGGCGTCCTCGAGCGCACGCGCGAGATCGGGACGCTGCGCTCCATCGGCGCGCGGGCGCGCGACATCCGCCGGATCTTCGCGACCGAGGGGCTGGTGGTCGCGCTCATCGGGTGGCTGCTCGGCCTGCCCGCCGGCTACCTCATGGCCCGCGGGATCATCGCGCTGACATCCTCGGTGGCCACGATCGACCTGCGCTTCGCGTTCCCGCCGGTCAACGTCGCGGTCACGCTGGCGGGCACGGTGATCCTCGCGCTGCTCGTGCTGCTCGCGCCCGTCCGGCGAGCGGTCCGCTTCAAGCCCGGGGAGGCGCTGCGCTATGCCTGACATCCTCTACCTCAAGGCGCGCGGCCCAACCAGAGCCGCCCGCCGTGCACCGTCCACGCGTCCGCGCCGACCCGCCGGGAGGACCCGCAACAGCCGGCCGGGCGCGTGGAGACGCTCGTGTTCCGCCTCGCAATGGCCGCCGCGGCACTGTGGGTGCTCGACGACGCCTTCTGGCACCGCGAGCCCGGCACGGCCGTGGGCGATCACTTGGCGAGCGGGCTCGTGCCGGTCGCGCTCGCCGCGCTGCTCGCCGCGGCGTACCCGCACGTGCGCGCGGGCGCCCGGGCGGCCGCGGCGCTCACCGCCGGTCCGCTGATGATCGTCGCCGGCGTCGTCGACGGCGTGCGCCACGTCGCCATCGACCGCGTGGCCGGCGATGACGTCACCGCCATCCTTGCCGCGATCATGGGCGTCGTGCTCGTCGGCCTCGGCGCCTTGGAGCTGTGGCGCTCGCGGCGGCGCGACGAGCGACCGCTCAGGCGCTACCTGCGGCGCACGCTCGTCACCGCCGCTGCGGCGCTCGCCGGGGTCTTCGTCGTGATGCCGGTCGCGTTCGCGATCGTCGTCAATCACAAGGCGCGCGCGCCGGTCGCGCGGGCGGACCTCGGAGGGGCCGTACGTCGACGTGTCGCTGAGGACGAGCGACGGTTTGCGGCTCGCCGGCTGGTACGTACCGTCGCGCAACGGGGCGGCGGTGATCGCCTTCCCCGGACGCAAGGGCCCGGTGCGCCACGCGCGGATGCTCGTCCGTCACGGCTACGGCGTGCTGCTGCTCGACCGCCGCGGCGAGGGCGCCAGCCAGGGCGACTACAACGCCCGTGGCTGGGGCGGCGAGCCCGATCTCCATGCCGCCATCGCCTACCTGCAAAGGCGGCCCGACGTGCGCGGTGGCCGCATTGGCGGCCTTGGGCTGTCGGTTGGGGGTGAGCTGCTGCTGCGGACGGCCGCTCGCAACTCCGGCCTCCGGGCCGTGGTCAGCGAGGGCGCGGGCCTCGGCTCCGTCGCCGAGCAGAAGCACATGCCCGACACGCCGCCCGAGCCGCTGCGCTGGATTGCGCCGATCACGATGGAAACGGCCGCCGGCGTCGTCCTCTCCGACCACGTGCCGCCGACCGACCTCGCCGACTTGATGCCGAGGATCGCGCCGCGGCGCGTGCTGCTCATCCGTGGCCTGCGCGGCAACGGCGACGAGGCGCTCAACCGCGCCTATCGCGACGCCGGCGGTTCCACGACGACGCTCTGGGAGATCCCGCGCGCCGGCCACACCGGCGGCATCTCCACCGCTCCGGACGAATACGAACGCAGGGTCGTCGGCTTCTTCGACCGCACGCTCCTGAGCGACGCCGTGCCCGCAGCGGCGGCGCCGGTCGTTCCGACGCTGCCGGCGCCGGAGGGCCAGTACGCCGTCGGTCGCACGACGCTCCACCTGGTCGACGTCAAGCGCCGGGATCCCTTCAAGCCGCTCCGGCCGCGCGAGCTGATGGCCACCGTCACGTACCCGGCCACGCACGCCGAGCGATACCCGCGCGCCCCGTGGCTCGGGCGGGCGGTCGCCCAGGAACTGGAGGCGAGTCTGTCGGCGCCTCCGATGCCTCTCGTGCCGGGCTCAGTCGATCTGGTCGGCGCGGTCGCGCACGCGCGCGTGGACGCGCCTGTCGCGCAGCCGTCGGGCTCGCGCGCCCGCGGCTGGCCGGTGGTGCTGTTCTCGCCCGGCGGCGGCTCGTTGCGCGAGCTCAACACGGCGCAGATCGAGGACCTGGCCAGCCGCGGCTACGTGGTCGTGTCGATCGATCACACCTACGAGGCGCCGCTGGTCGAGTTCCCCGGCGGACGCGTGGCGCGCCAAGTCTCCCCCGGCCTATCGACACCCGGGTCCAAGGGCGAGGATCCGAAGGTGATGAGGGTCGTCTTCAAGCGGGCGATCGACGCCCGCGTGGCCGACACGCGGTTCGTGCTCGATCGCCTCGCGGCACTCGATCGAGGTCGCCGCCCCGGCGGGTCGCGGCGCGCGCTGCCCGCCGGCCTGCGCGGCGCGCTGGACCTCTCACGCGTCGGCATGCTCGGCTACTCCTACGGTGGCTACACGACCGGCGAGGCGATGCTCTACGACCGGCGGATCGACGCGGGGATCAACCTCGACGGCGCGATGGCGCACGGCTTCGGCCTCAGCGAGGACTGGCCGTACGCGCCCGGCGCGGTCGTCAGGCGTGGACTGGACCGCCCGTTCCTGCTGTTCGGGAGCACGCGGCACAACCACCTCGCCAGCGGCGGGTTCCGCACCGGCGACCCCAGCTGGCGGGAGTTCTGGGCCAACCAGCGCGGCTGGAAGCGCGACGTGACGCTGCGCGGCAGCGCGCATGGGAGCTTCTCGGACTCCCAGGTCGCCTACGCGCAGATCGTCCGTAAGCTCGGCCTCCCGCCGGCGACCCTCGAGCCCGAGATCGGGACGATCGATCCGGACCGCTCGATCCGCGCGCAGCGCGCCTACATTGCGTCGTTCTTCGATCTGCACCTGCGCGGTCGCGACAACCACCTACTCGACGGGCCCTCCGCGGTCTTCCCGGAGATCGAGTTCGTGCGCTAGCGCTAGCGCTGGACGCGCCCGGAGCGCCGCGAGTACGTGCTCACCGAGAAGAGCAGCGAGCTCGAGGCCCGCTTGCCCGAGCATGCGCGCTCGATTACCACGGCGCTGCGTCAAGCCGGACGCCTGAGCACCGGCGAGGTCGTCGAGGTGCTCGGTCTCTCGCGCCCTACGGTGCAGCGTGAGCTGATCACACTTCGCGTCGAAGGCGGTGATCGAGTGGGTCGGGAAGTCGAAGCGCGATCCGCGTGCCTACTGGCAGCTCAAGACGAGATAGCTACTCGCAAGGAGTGCTTCAAGTCATGCAACCAGCGTGCCGCTGGACAGCGGGAAATCCCTGCTCTCGTCGTGACTAGCACGCCACGCACTTGGCTGCGTCGGCTTGCAAGTAGTTTGCAAGTAGCTCTCCTCGAGACTGCGGGCGCTCACGCGGCTGTGCGCGCGTCCCGATGGTCAGGCGCGATCCGCCGGCGACATCCTCGCGCAACGAGCGGCTTCTGCGACCGCCGTGCTCGCGTTCATCCGAGATCCTTGGTTCTCGCGACATGCCTGACGCACGTGCCGAGATCGACGAGGGGACCGCCGTGGTGCGCTGGCTGTTGGAGGCCGGCCTGGACGGGCTCGGGCTGACCAAGATGCACGCGCTCCGGCGAGCGGTCGTCCGGGAGGCGGCGGAACGCTGGCCGGACTGGTGGAGGCGCGAGCTGTTCGGCCTGCCGCATCGCGAGAGCGATCTGCCGGTGCTGGCGGCGGTGCACGCCGGGTTGCGGCGCTTGCGGCTGATGCGCCGGCGGCGTGAGACGCTGCTGACCACTGCGCGTGGGCGCCAGCTGCTCGCCGATCCGGAGGCGCTCGTGAAGCGGCTCCACGAGGACCTCGGCGTCGACGGGTTCGACGGCGATGCGTGGCTGCTCATCGAGGAGGTGCTGCATCAGCACGGGCCGGTCGAGAGCGATCGATTGACGGAGATCGTCGGCCGGCTGCTCGCTGTCGAGGGCTGGCGGGATGCCGACGGTGGCCGACTCGAGGGGTGGGCGCTGTTCGGTGCGCTGCAGCCAGTGCTGTGCCGGGCCGAGGGGTACGGGCTCGTCCGCCGGCACCGGGAGCCGCTCACGTTCGAGCTCACGGCCGCTGGGAAGGGCGTGGCGGCGGCCCAGCCTCCCGCTCCAGCCACGATCACGGCGGCGGCGGGCGAGTCCGCCCTGGTCTTCGACGCTGAGCTGCTCAACGTGCGCGGCGTCCGCGCGCGCCTGGCGGTGCTCGAGCGCCAGCCGCTCACCGCCGTGCACGACGCGATCCAGCAGGCGCTCGGCTGGTACGACGACCACCTGTACTCCTTCTGGCTCGACGGCAGCTTCTTCGGCTCGGAGGAGGTCGAGTTGACCACTCCTGACGCACCCGACGAGGGCGTCGCCACGGCCGACGTCCCGCTCGCTGAGCTCGACCTTCACCTCGGCCAGCGAATCGGCTACGTGTTCGACTTCGGCGACGACTGGCGCGTCCGACTGACCGTGCGCGAGCGGATCACTGCCGAGCCGGGCGACCATCCCCGAGTGCTCGAGCGTCGCGGTACGCCGCCGCCGCAGTACGCGGCGCTCGACGACTGACCTCGTGAGCGGGACGCAGGCAGACCGTGACCGGCGACTGGCGTTCGCGATCCCGCCGATCGCCGATCCGGGCGAGCAGACCTGGGGGCTCGACCCGACCGACGCGGACGACCGCGCGCTGCTGATCGCCGCCGCGCACCCGGAGCTCGACACGGACGCCGAGACCGCGCCGGTCGAGGGCCGCGAGATGGACCCGAGGCTGCATCTGGCCATCCACGAGGTCATCGCGTCTCAGATCGTCGATGACGACCCGCCCGAGGTCTGGGCGACGGCGCAGCGCCTGCGCAAGCTCGGCTACGGGCGGCACGAGGTACTGCACATGCTCGGCGCAGCCATGACGCCGCAGCTGTGGGGCGCGCTGCACGACCAGCGCGAGTACGACGTCGAAGCACATCGCGCGGCGCTCGCCGCCCTGCCGGAATCGTGGGAGCGGGCGAGGCCGCGCGGACCGGCTCCACCCGCGGCCCGAGCCGCGCACGCGGTCGATGCCAAGAGGCGACGCAAAGCCGAACGTGCGGCGCGCCGCCGTAACCGGAGGCGCTGACCGAGTGGGACCGCTCGCCCCGGCGGCGCCTTTTACTCGTGGCATGATCGTGGCATGGCCCGTACACGCCTCAGTACGGCGGTGAACGCGGACCTGCTTGATGCCGCTCGGCGCGTGCGGTCGGGAGTCAGCGACGCCGCCCTGATCGACGAGGCCCTGAGCGCGCTCCTCGCGCGCCACAGCGCCGCGGAGGTGGACGCGAGCTACGCCGCCCACGACGAGCATCCGCTCGACGAACCCGACGAGTGGGAAGACCTGGCGTCGTTTCGCCACGCGGCCGCCGCATCGTGAACGTGCTCCAGCCGGGGGAGGCGTGGTGGTGCGAGCCGCGGAAATCTGCCGGCGGCCCGTAGGCGAGGCACTCAGGCGGCGGCGCGCAGGAACCGTTCGAATCGCGACTCCAGCCGAAGCGGATCCGGCCGATCCGCAGCTCGCCGCGGCACGGCGATCGCCTCGCCGTGGAAGCCCTGCAGTCCAGTGCGCAGCATCGGTCCGTCGATCTCGCGCAGCAGCCGGTCGGCGATGTGCACGACGCCACCTGGATCGATGCCGAGCAGGTTGCGATCGAACGCGAGATGGTGGATCGCGCACAGCGCCAGGCCGTTGACGACGGCGGCGATGCCCTCGGGGTCGACGTCGGGAACGATGTGGGCAGCTTGCACGAGCGCGCGCTCCCGCAGTGAGCAGATCGCGCAACGGCCGCGGTAGGCGCGCATCACGTCGAGCTTGAAGCGCTGTTGGTGGAGCCGGATGCGCGCGTCGCGCGTGGCGTAGGCGCGGACGTCGGGCGCGGACACCAGGCCGCCCGGCTGCATGTCCTGGACCGGGAGGCCGGGCTCGAGCACGACGACCTTCGCGGCCGGATCGTCGGCGGTCACGAACATCGGTGCGATGACCAGGTACTGGCTCGGCGCCAGCGCGCGGAAGTACACGAGCGGCGTTTGTAGCTCGTATGCGGCGCGGAGCGCGCGGTTGTCCGGCTGGTCGATCGAACCGGCGCGATAGGCGTAGGTGAACGATGCGCCGGCCGCGTCGAACGTGTCGGCGTACGGGTCGTTGAACGACGTAGTCAGCGTCAGCGCCGCTGGTCCGCGCTGATCGCGGCCACGATGGATCCCGCGCTGGAACGACCCGAAGCTGACTCGCTGGCCATCGAAGACGAAGCCTTCGCGCAGCCGGGGGAGCGGCACGAGGTCGTCATACGCCTCGGTCAGCTCGCGTGCCCGTGTGACTGCCGCCTGACGCATCGGAAGATCAGGATCGGCCGTGGGCACGGCGCAACTGTGCCGGAGCGCCGCAGGCCACGCAAATCACGTTCGTCAACCCCAGAAGATCCCGGTCACATCGTCGTCGATCGCGGCCAACAGCGGTCCGACATCAGGCGCGGGATCCGTTTCGTCGTACAACCACCATCGTCCGCTGCTGTCCGAGCAATGCAGCGTCCACATGCCGCCGTCGTACCGAAGCTGCGCGACCTTCGTCGACGACCACTCGGCGCCGAGGTCCTCGCGCCACGGCGGCCGTCGCTCGACGATCGTGATCGCCTTCCCGCGCACGGCGTGCTCGATCCGCACCTGCGACCGCATCTCCTCCGGCACGCGAGACTGGCAGTAGCGCTCGACCTGGGCTACGCCTCGGGGGGAAGGGCCATGGCCGGACGGTAGCGTCCGTGGCACGATGGCGGCGCGAGCGTAATGACCGAGCCAGCACGCTGGTGGACCGTCCGCCGCGCGCAGAACCTCGAGCCGGCCACCTCTCGCTGTCCGTTCTGCGATGAGTTGAGTCGATCGCCATACGCTGCGCACTCAAGCGTTGGACCGCCAGCTCGACGACATCACGGGCATCTCGTGGCGGTTCGGCGGGGGCGATCTCGTCCCGCTCTCGCACGCCGGCAGCCGAGCCGTACAGCCGGTTGTCCAGCCGGCCGCGACTCAGCGCCATGTACAGCCACTCACGACTCGTCTCCTCGGTGGCGAGCACGAACGACCGGTCGACCGTCAGGCCCTGCGCCGCGTGACCCGTCAGGGCGTACCCGTGCTGGACACTCGCCCCGACATCCCCGCAGATGCGCCACACGCTGAGGGTGGACGTCGCCCCTCAGCGCTCGGCGTATTACGACTGAGAACGCGGCGCACCGTCAGACCGCGCGCCCACCGCCTGGCTGACGGAGCATATAGACGGCCGTGGAGGTGCCCGTCGACCTGCACACGGCGGTTACCGCGTCCCGCGCGGCCGCGCCGCGGCCGGCGCCGAGAAACGTGGGCACTCGCGTCAGAGCCCGAGCCTTGCGACGCTTTGCTCGCGGTGGCCGAGATGGTGGGCGACCTCGTGCAGCACGGTACGGCGGATCTCGGCGGCGAGGCGGTCCGGGTCGGCACCGAAGTCGCGGCAGAGCGTGTCGCGGAACACGACGATGCGCGCAGGTTCACCGATGCCCCTGATGCCGGCGCCCTCGTACAGGCCGTAGGCGCCGCGCGCGGCACCGTCGTCGCTGATCAGCACTGCGACGTGGTCGAGCGTGCGCAGGAACTCGTCGGGGAGCTCATCGAGCGTGTCGGCGACGGTGCGCTCGAAGCCGTCAGGGTCGATGTGCGGTGACTCGTGCCGGGCCGCGCCGCTGTGCTCGTCTGTGGCAGGCCGGCGGGTGACGCGGTTACGGATGTCGATTAGGAGGGTCATGGGATAAGCGTCGCCCGGGCGCGGGGCGTCGTCGATGGTCCGGTCGGCTGGACCGTCGGCGCGCCCGAGATCATGCGATCGGAGGATGGGCGCGCGGTCGGCCTCGCCGGTTCCGCAGGAGGCCGAGCAGGCCGGCGCCGGCCGCGAGCGCGACGATCGTGACCGCGGCGCCGGCGGAGAGCAGCTTGCCGCCGGCGGCGCCGAGCGCGTAGCCGGCGAGGCCGATGCTCACGCTCCAGGCGATGCCGCCGAGTGCGTTCCAGAGCAGGAAGCTGCGCCACGGCATGCGGCTCGTCCCGGCAAGCCAGGCGGCCGCTACGCGCGCCCCGACGACCCAGCGCGCGAGGAACACGGCCTTCGCGCCGTGGGCTGTGAACAACACCTCGCCTCGCTCGAGCGCCCGGCCGCGGAGCGACTGACGCCGCTTTCGGCCGGCGAGCAGGTTGCGTAGTCCCACGCGCCCGAGCAGGTAGCCGGCGTTGTCGCCGAGAATGGCGGCCACGGCGGCCGTCCCGATCACGGTGCCGATCTGGAGCCGCCCCTGATGCGCGAGGACCGCGGCGACGAGCAGCGCCGTCTCGCCGGGCACCAGCAGACCCATCGACTCGCCCGCGACCAACAGCCCGAGCGCGGGGTAGGCGAGCTGGGCGGAGATCAGGGCGCTCACGCCGAGACGGGGCGGCGGAGTCGCGTCCGAGACGGCATGTGCGTGCTGACGTGTGCCTCGGCATGGCCGCACACCGGACAGGCGTCGAGCTCTTCGCGGTGCCAGCGGGCGATGCGTACGAAGAACAGCGACAGGTACCGGTAGCGCTCAAGGTGGCGCCAGCGGGCCGTGTTGTGACAGCGCGGGCAGGTCCGCTCGGCGGCGGCGCCGAGCAGCTTGACCTTGGAGCCGTAGCCAAAGAACAGCAGGAACATGGCGGGTTCACCTCAGCTCAGCAGCCCGCGCGCGAGCGCTCGGGCGAGCGTTTCGTCGGGGCTCGTCGTGCCGAGCTTGGCCGAGGCTTCGGCGAGGTGGCGGTGCACGGTGTCGGCGTCGAGGCCGGTGATCCCCGGCAGCTCGTCAGGGGTCCAACCGTCGTTGAGCAGGTGCAGGATCGCCCGCTGCGCGGGCAGCAGCTGAGGCTGCCCGTGAGCGTGGGCCGCCGGGCGCTGAGCGATGTGACCGCCGAGAGCGGCGACGTCGAGCGCGAAGACGATCTCGTCACGCGTGGCGTCCTTGGACAGGTAACCGGCCGCGCCCGCCTGAAGGACCTGGTCGACGATGTGCGGCTGACCGAACGCGGACAGGACCACGATCGGCACGCGGATGCCTTCGCGGTCAAGCTGTCGCAAGACGCCGAGGGCGTCGCGGGCGGGCATGCGCAGGTCCAGCAGCGCGACATCGGGCTGGCGCTGCACGATCAGGCGCAGTGCCGTCTCGCCGTCGCCGGCCTGTCCGGCCAGCGCGTAGCGCCCGGTGTCCAGCACGGCGCGCACGATGCCGTCGCGGTAGACCGGATGGTCGTCGGCGATGACGATGCGCAGAAGACGGGTGCGCGAAACGGCGCGCTCCGAGTGCAGGGTCTCGGTTGCGGTGGCGGACATGGCGGCCTCGGTTCGGGCTGAAGTGGCGGGATGCGTTCACCGTGACGCGGAGACCGCGACCCCACCATCGCCCGGCCGGCCCTCGTCGCGGATCGCTCGGCGTGGTCCGATCGCACTACATCGGCCCGGCTGTGGGTCGAGCGCTTCGGCGCCGGTGAACGACGTGTCGCGCTGGTTGCGTGCATGTGGCGACCCGGCCAGGCGCTGCGTTCGGTGCCGGCGCGGACCGCCTCTCGCTGCTGTTCATCCTCCTGCCCTGGATCCCCGAGCTGGGCGAGATCCCGCGGCGATCCGGATCGATCGGCTGATCTCAGCGCGAACACTCCGCCGCGTCTCCGCCCGCTGAAATCAGGCACCGGCGACCGTGGCGACGGCACGACCTTCGCCGATCGCCGGGGCGGCCGGCGAGCGGCGGCCACGGGCGACGCAGACGTGGCCGCACGGGCCCGAGGTCGACTCGTGCTCGTCAAGGTCTGCTGCGTTGCGCGTTGGACGCGAGCGCCTCGGTGGCGTCGACTGCCTCCATCAGGGTGTCCGCGCCGAGCTTGTGGATGGCGCTGGACAGCGCGCCTTGGACTTGCGCCGCCGAGAGGCCCGTGTGGTGGGCGAGGTCGGACGTGTCGATGATGCCGGCGCGCGCGAGCCGCAGTAGCCAGCGCTCTTGCTCGGTGAGGGTCGGCATCCGGTTGAGCGGCTCGTCGGTGGAGATGGTGAAGTTCGGTGCGGTGGCCACGGGGGTCATTGCGGCCTCGATTCGGGTGTGTTGGTGGGGGACACGTTCACCGTGACGCAGGCACGATCCATCCGCCATGGCCCGGCCGACGATCGTCGCGGATCGCTCGCCCTGGTCCGATCGCGCTACACGACCGGGCCGGGCCGGCGGGGCAGGCGGACGGTGATCGTCGTGCCCGCCCCGGGAGCGGACGCCGCGTCGAACGTCCCGCCGGCCGCGATCGCGCGTTCGGCGCTGGTGGCGATGCCGATGTGGCCCTCGGCCAGCGCCTGCGAGCGCCGCTCCGGGGGGAAGCCCCGGCCGTCGTCGGCTACGCGCAGGACGACGGCGTCGTCGTCCGACGCCAGCCGCGCGGAGATCGTCCGCGCCCGGGAGTGGCGCGCGGCGTTCGAGAGCAGCTCCCGCGCGAGGGACAGGAGGAGCTGTTGCTGGTCGGTGGGCAGCGTGAGCGAGGCGTCGTCGACCTCGACGACGGCGCGGGCGCCCGCACGCCGGGCGGCGCTCTCGGCGTGGGCGGTGAGCGCCGCGCGCAGGCCGGCGTGGTCGAGCACGTACGGGTGCAACTCGAAGATCTCACCGCGGAGCTGATCGACCGTGGTCGCGAGCGCGGTGTCGGCGCGGCGGTAGGAGTCCTCGTCGTGCCGGCGGTGGTGGTCGCGCAGCTCCTGGCGGGCGACGAGCAGGTTCTGGATCGCGTCGTCGTGAAGCAGCTCGGCGAGGCGCCGGCGTTCGCGATCCTCGGCGGTGAGCGCTTGCGCGACGAGCCGGCCCCGCGCGTCGGCGTCGGCGCGGATGCGGCGCTCGTGCGCGCCCAGCAGCGCCGACAGCACTACGGCCCCGGCGCCGGCCCAGAGCACGAAGAGCGCGTTCGCGACGATGGCGTCGACGTCCGTGGCGGACCGCGTGGCCGGGTGCGGCAGCGAGACGAGGACGTAGGCCGCGATCGCCGCGGCCGTCCACGCGGCGGTGAGCAGCGGGCGCAGGCGGAACGCGGCGACGACAGGCAACGCGAAGAACACCAGCCGCGCCTCCGAATACGGGCCGCCGGACGTGTATGTCAGCGCGGCGATCATGGCCACATCGACGACCGGCTCGATCCGCGCGACTCGCCGCAGCCCAGGAAGACGCCCGGTCGCCTGCAGGGCGTGCGCGACCAGCAGCGCCGCGGCCCACACGCCCACCGCGACGAGCAGCGGCGCGAACAGATCCGAGTTGGGGGTGGGGTGCTCGACGGTGCTGGCGGCGAACGCAATCAGCGGGACCAGCGCCACACGCAGCAAGGCCATGCCGAGCTCCGCGCGCACGTTGGGTGCGCGATGGGCGGCCCCTTCGACATCAGGCGGACTCACTCGAGCAGGCCGCGCCGCATCGCCTCGGCGACCGCGGCGGCGCGATCGGACACCCCGAGCTTCTCGTAGACGCGCGCCTGATGTGACTTCACCGTCGCGGCGGCCAGATAGAGGCGCTTGCCGATCGCGGGCGCCGACAAGCCAGCGCCCATGAGCCGCACGATCTCCAGCTCGCGTGGCGTCAGCAGCGGGCGGTCACCGTCGAGGGCGCGGGCGTGCAGCTCATCGAACAGGCCGCTCTGCAGGCCGGGCTCCACGCGCGACTCGCCGCGGGCAACGGCTGCGATCGCGTCGAGCACCTCGTCACGGTCGGCGTCCTTGGAGAAGTACCCCGCCGCGCCCGCGGCCATGGCCTCATACACCAGCCGCGGCTCGGTGAACGCCGACAGCACCAGCACACGGGTCGGTAACCGATCCCGCACCACGGCGTTCGCGATCGCCACGCCGTCGAGCTCGGGCAGGCGCAGGTCGACCACTGCGACCGCCGGAGAGCGCTCGCGAATGCCCTCCAGCGCCGCACGGCCGTCGCGGACCTCGGCGACGAGCTCGAACTCCGGGCGCTCGCGGACCGCGCGCGCGATGCCCTCTCGGAACAGCGGATGGTCGTCGGCGACCAGGACCGTGACGCGGCGCTCGCTCACCTCACTGCTTCTATCACCGCCGGCGAGCACGTGCACCGTCGATCGACGGATCTCGCGTGCGCCCGATCCAGCGACGATCACCCCATCGCGGCGCGGCGGCCGGAGCGCAATCGTGGACGTACACGAACCCGCCACCCTCAGGAGCCGGCAGCGATGCTCGCAATCCATGACACACCGACGGTCGACGCCGCCGCAGGCCCGCAGCCCGGGACCGAGACCCGACTGCGCGTCGTCATCGCCGACGACCATCCCCTCTACCGCAACGGCGTCGTCCGCGCGCTCGAGAGCTCCGGAGCCTTCGACGTGATCGACCAGGCGTCCGATGGCGCCACCGCCCTTGCGCTGATCCGACACCACCAGCCCGATGTCGCCGTTCTCGATGTACGCATGCCTGGCATGGACGGCATCGACGTCATCGCCGCCCTCGCCCGTCACGGACCGCCGGTTCCGGTCGTGCTGTTGTCGGCCTTCGACGATCACCAGCTCGTGGCCGCCGGCCTCGAGGCAGGCGCCGCCGCGTACATCAGCAAGTCCGCTGACCACGAAGCGATGTGCCTCGACGTCGCCGCGGCCGCTCATGGCCGCGCAGCGCGCTCGCCGAGCGCCATCCACGGCCGCCCCGATCTTCAGCGTCACCGCATGCCGAACTGGACGCCGCGGCTGACGGCACACGAGCACCAGTTGCTCCAGCTCAGCCGCAACGGAGCAGGCAGATCCGAGCTCGCGCTGCTCAGCGGCGCCGACGAGATCACCGTCCGGCGGCGGCTCGACAGCCTGCTCGCCAAGCTCGGTGCTGACGACCTTGCCGAGGCAGTCGGTATCGCCATCGCCCGCAACATCCTGGCCTAGAGCCGACCGTGTCACTTGGCGAGCCGCGCGCGAACCGACGGCGTCGTGTCGCCTGACGATCCCTGGCGGGACACGACCCACACGCGGTTGCCTGGGTGTCGGCTCGGCGTTGCCTGCGTGAGGCCAGCCTGGAGGTGTCTTCGCGCAGGGTCCGGCCGGCCTCGGTCAAGGGCACCCTCCGTGGCATCTGAGAACGGTGGAACCGGCGCCCCGTGGCGCGATCTGGCTCGCTTGCGTTACGGCTTGGGCGGGGCCGTCCGGGCAGCGCGCGGCGGTCCCTGTCGTCCGCATGCCCGGGCTCGACGGGCTGTCACTTCCGGAGCGGTTGCGCGACGGCCGAATCCGCGTCCCGGCTGCTACTGCCCGGTGTTCACTGACCCGGCCCCGCCGCGTCGTATCCGCTGATCGAACGGCCGCAGCTCATCCGGACGATCATCCGTCCGTCCGATGCACATACGACGGGCGCCGACCGATCATGGAGACATGCAGCAGGACAGGACACGATCAGCCGCCGACGAGGCGCTCGCCAGGGCCTGGCGGCATGACGCCACCAACGGCGAGCGGTTCGCCATCCGCCGGCAGTTGCGCGCCATGATCGTCGAGGAGCACGGTCTCGAGCGTGAGATGTCCGTTCTTGTGGCCGACGAGGCCCACGGCAAGGCAGGGATCGAGCGCAGCTGGCGCGACCAGCACTGGGGCCAGGACCCCGAACATGCGTGGGCGTGGCATGTACCGAAGGCGCGATCAGGCGACCTCGTTGCGCCGGCCGCCCGCTCGGGACGGCCCACTGGCCTGTGAACACGAAGGTGTCGCGGGGTCGGGCCTCGGCACCAGACGCTCCCAAGCACGCCGGACGGCCGCGTCGTGCCGCGTACCAAACCCGCAGGCGGCGAAGCACCGTCCGCTTGGTGAGATCGGCTCGAAGAACCCGCGCGGGGTGATGGACACGTTCTGCGGCCACGTCCCGAAGCGGACCGATGCGCGGCTGATCGCGGCCGGTCCGCCCGTCGACTGTGCCGCCGACGACCATCGGCGGCCGCCGAGCACGCTGCGGTGCGACGCGACTGGTCCGCGCTGCTCGCCGACGGCCGCAACCACGTGCAGGTCGTCCCCATGGCACACCGCGGCCCCGTGAGCCACGCACTCGTCGTCAACGCGCAGCCGCATCGCCGCAGTGCTCGTCGAACTCCGTTTGACAATGTCGAACGCTCGTCCTAAGGTCCGTTGCGGCCCGCTGCTGGAGGAATCGGGCGCTCGCAGGAGCGTGCGCGATGGGGTCAGCGACACGAGGAGGGGATCGTGAACCGTTTCTGTGCGAGCGCGACGCTCGCGTGCGCTTTGGCGCTCTCCCTGCCGGCCGCGGCCGGCGCGACGCCGGTCCCGAAGGTGAGTGGGCCGCTACCGGTCAGTGCCACCTCGTATCCGTTCGGTGCCGCCGACCACCAACAGGTCCCCCAGGACCTGCACAAGATCGGTTACGTCGAGGACGAGTACCTGGCCAGCGGCAAGGCCAACGTCTATAGCTGGCCGGCGCCGGGCCCCGCCGTCGTGCGAACGCCGGACGCGCCGTACACCACGCGCGTGCTCGTGCGCCGACCGGCGAAGGCGTCGCGCTTCAGCGGCAACGTGATCGTCGAGATCCTCAACCCGTCCAATGCGTTCGACCTCAACATCGGCTGGGCGCTCGCCCAGCGGCAGATCGTGGCGCACGGCGACGCGTGGGTCGGGGTGACCGGCAAGCCGATCTCGATCGACGCGCTCAAGAACTTCGACCCCGTCCGTTACGGCTCGCTATCGATGGCGAACCCGCTCCCGCTCGACGATCCGCGCAACTGCGACCCGCCGGTCTCGTTCATCACACCGGCCTCGCGCACTACCGAGGACGGGCTGGTCTACGACATCACCAGCCAGATCGGCGCGTGGGTGCGCAGCCGCGATCGCTCGAACCCGCTGACCTATGGCAAGCGTCACGGCTCGCCGGTGGATCGCGTCTACGACTTCGGTTACTCGCAGACCGGCAGCTTCGAGTACGACTACATCAACGCGATCCAGCCGCTCGTGAAGCAGTCCGACGGCCGGCCGATGTTCGACGGCTACATCGTCGCCGTCGCGGGCGGGAGGTTCATCGGCGCGGCCCCGATCAACCAGTGCGAGCCGGCGCCGCCGAACGGCGACCCACGCAGGCAGTTCAAGGACGCCGGCACGCCGATCATCCACATGATGTCCCAGTCGGACTACCTGACGGGGATCGACGCGCGGCGGCCCGACAGCGACGCGCGCCAGGATCGCTACCGCCACTACGAGATGGCCGGCGCCGCGCACGCGACGCCCGACGAGCTGTTCTACTCGGCCGCGGCCACAGACATCGTCAAGGCCGGCCGCGCCGTCCCGCCGGGAGCGTGCAACGAGGGCCCGCGCAGCCGTTTCCCGAGCAGCATCTTCTTCGACGCGGCACTGCGCAACCTCGACTGGTGGGTGCGCCTCGGCATCGCCCCACCTCACGCCGATCCGATCCTCGTCTCCGGGAGCCCGCCCGCACCCGTACTCGACGCGTTCGGCAACGTGCAGGGCGGCCTGCGCTCGCCGTACCTCGACGTGCCGACGAGCACGTGGTTCGGGAGCTCGACCGGCCCCTCGTTCTGCGGCATCGCCGGGCACGAGGTGCCGTTCGGCGAGGCGCAGCTGGCCGCGCTCTACCGCAACCACGGCGACTACGTGCGCAAGGTCGTGCGCGACACCGCCGGGCTCGTGGCCGACCGGTTCCTGACTGTGCCGGACGGCATCCGGCTGATCCAGGAGGCTGCCCGGGCAGATGTTCCCTAGAGCGTTGATGCCGCGCGGCTAAGAGGCTGGCGTGGAGCACCAACCCTCAGCTGCAGAACTCGTCGATCACCTCGTCGAGCATTGCCAGCGACGGCCGCCATTCGACCCGCGCGCGTGCAGCGCGAAGCGCGTCCGGGTCGAGCAGGCCGATCTCGCGAGCACGGGCGAAGGTGGATCTGAGCTCGTTGGCGGTCATGACCTCGGCCAGGTCGATCAGCGTGCGAGACGGAGACGTGACCGGGACGCCGTCGACCGCGGTGACGTCGTCGGGGTGGAGCTGTGGGCCTCGCCGGACCACGACCCCGGGGATCGGGATGTCGGTGCGCGGGTCCTTTGCTGACCCTGGGATGTACACGTCGATCGGCTCGCGGTCCTCGAATCCCGGCCCCAGACCGAGGATCATCGCCCGCTCCTCGTCGTCGATCGGGCCCAGCACGTCCGCACGGGTGAGGTCCATGTAGAACGTGACCCCGTGATCCCAGGAGATCTCGAGCAGGTCGAGCTCGGGGTCGTGAACCGCCGAGGCGAAGCGCGGCAGGCCCGCCTCCTCCAGCCGTTCGGCGAAGCGCCGGCCGGCCTCGTGTGGATCCATCGGTCTGCGGCGGGCTTCCATGCCTCCTTAGAGGCGAGGATGCGGGAATCTCGCCCCGCCCCGCCTCAGCGCGACCTCGCCGGTGGCGCAGTTCGGTCTCGCGTGCCCGATCCTGAGCATCGCTCCCGAGGAGACCTCCGCCCGGCGCAGGACTCCCGGCGCTGCCGGCACGAGGGCGACATTTCACTGACGATGTGGCAACGTCACCGTGGTGAGACTCGACCTTGGCAGCCCGGTCCGTTGTACGGACGACGTATTCGGCGAGCTGGCCGACGTAGTGATCGACCCGACGACCCGGCGGGTCACCCATCTCGTCGTGCAGCCCCGCCGCCCGAGCGAGCCCACGCGGCTCGTGCCCGTCGAGCGAGCGCGCGGCGGCGACGAGGCAGACGGGACGATCCTCCTGGACGGGAGCGTCGCGGAGATCGGGCAGCTGGAACCGGTGCGCGAGGCCGCCTACCTGCGGCTGGGCGAATTCCCCGTCGAGGATCCAGACTGGGAGGTGGGCGTCGAAGAGATGCTCGCACTGCCCTACTACCACGGTCTCGACACCGTCGGCTCAGAGCCGATCGCGTACGACGACCACGTGATGTGGAGCTACGACCGCATCCCGAAGGGTGACGTCGAGATCCGCCGCGCGAGCCCGGTCACGTCCTCGGACGGTCATCACCTCGGACATGTCGACGGTTTCATGATCGACAGCGATGACCACATCGGGCACCTCGTGCTCGAGCACGGGCACCTATGGGGCAAGCGTGAGGTCGTCATCCCGATCGGCGCGGTCGCGCGCGTGGAGACCGACGCGATCGTCCTGGCGCTCTCCAAGGACGAGGTCGGAGCGCTCGAGTCCCATCGCGTCCATCGCTGGCGAAACCAGGGGTGAGCCGGGCCCGTCCATCGGGGCGCGGGGAAGCGGTGGTCCAAGGCCCCACTTGACGCGCAGCGGCATCTGTGGTCGGCTCGCCGCACCACGCGAGAAGTGGAGCAGCCATGGCCACCGTCCAGCAGGTCACGCAGCCTGCCTCTCAGCCCGGCAACGGGAAGCCGTCGGACCTCGCGTCCGCCTTCACCGACGCGCTGGTCTCTGCCGTGCGATCACAAGAGTCCGCTGCAGCGGAGGGACACGTGGCGGCCGCCGTCACGCTCGGGTGGTACGTGGGTGCACTCGCCTTTCCGGGCCAGCCGCGCCTCACGGCGGCTGCGGCACGTGGTGACCTCGGGCCGGCGATCACCGACGGGCAGGTGGTCGATCTCTGCGCCAGCCACGCGAAGGTCGCGTTCACGAAGCTCGCTGACCTGGTGGCCAAGGCGACCCTGTCACTGCCCGTGGAGTCTTTGGAGGAGTGTCTCGCGGCACCGGACGCGGATGAGCGCCGCGCGGCCGCCGCCGACCTCGCCAGCAAGAGTTACGCCGTGCTGAGCGCGACCGACATACGTCTCGGCAAGGCGTATGCCGTGGGGCGGGCGCTGCTGACGCTCAGCTCGCCACCGGACGCGGAGGCGACGCTCAGGAGCCATCTCGCCGGCCCGGCCGTCGCACCGGTAGTCGCAGCGATCGATGATCTAGGCTCGGCGCTCGCGCCTCACGCCGGCCACAGCGTCCGTGCGTCGATCCTCGAATGGCGCGCCTCGATCGAGACGCGCAGCGCGGTCGCGCCGGAGAAGGACGAGACGTGGCTTCTGCTCGCCCGCCAAGGCGAGCTCTGGCGCGCCCTGCTGTCCGGGGAGAAGTCCGGGCTCGACATGCTGGAGATCCCCGATTACCTGGACGCGGCGGAGCGTATGTCGCGCCGGATGCGCAAGCTCGCCGGGACCGTGCTCAGGCGGTTCTGGCTCCTTGTCGTCCTGATCGTCGCGCTGTTTGGCGGCGGCGTGGCGCTGATCGTCGCCACGAACACCGACGCCGCGGTCGTGGCCGGCGTGGGAACCATCCTCGCCAGTCTCGGCCTGACCTGGCGCGGCTTAGGGCGATCGCTGGGCACGCTGGCCGCCAAGCTCGAGCGCCCGCTCTGGGGAGCGGAGCTCGACACCGCCATCACGCAGGCGATCACGTTGCTCCCGCGCGAGAAGGGTCGCGACACCACCGAGCAACGGCGCAAGGTGGCGGTCGCTCTGGGAGCGCGCGACTGACATCCGCGTCACGCGGAGTTGGCCAGCCTGGCCGCGAGCATGTGGCTCACGGCTTCGAGGGCGTCCACTGGAGACAGCCCACGAGCGATCGCCGCCCAGAACCGCTGGCGGTGCTCCTTCCGCCCCGACCGGCGGACGTCCCGGTGACCCGGGTGCGAGCCTCGCCGCTTTACGATTGCCAAGGCGAGCACAAGGGAGGCCGCGGGTCAGGCGTCAGTCGACGCAAGCGCTGGCCGCGCAGCTGACGAACAGATTCACGGTGTCGCCCTTCTCAACCTTCGCACCGGCCCGCGGGTCGGTACGGACCACCGTGTCGTAGGGCTCGCCGGACGGCACGAACGAACTCGCCGGCACCAGGCCGAGTGCCTCCAGCTGCGCCGCCGCAGTCCCCGACGGCCGGTCGGTGACGTCGGGCACGACGAGCGTGACCGGCCCCGACGAGACGACGACGGTGACCGGCGAGCCCTCGTCGACGGACGTGCCCGCGACCGGGTCGGTGCGCAGGACGGTGCCCGCCGGACCACGTCCAACGGCTCCTCGGTGACTTGCGGTCGCAGCCCGGCGCTCCGCAGGACGACGGCCGCATCCTCGCGCGAGTCGCCGGCCACATCCGGGATCTCGACGCGACCGACGGCCGGGCCGCTCGAGACGAACACCGTGACGGCGGCGCCGCGGTCCACCTCCGTGCCCGCCGCCGGGTCGGTGCGTGTCGCGGACCCTTCGGCTACGGTGTCGGACACTTCGCGGCTCGTGCGCGGGCGCAACCCCGCGCCGCGGAGCTCTGCCAGCGCCTCCCCGCGGGGCCGTCCCGGTACGTCGGGGTCGTCACCGGCACGGCGGCCGGCCCGGACGACACGAGCAGCCTGACGAGCGCGCCACGGTCCACGCGCGTCCCGGCGGGCGGATAGGTCCGGGTGGCGTGACCGTCCGCGATCGATTGGGACGGCTCGGTGCGCACCACCGGCCGGAGACCGACGTCCGCGAGCAAGGCGCGCGCCGCGCCGCCGTCCAGGCCGGTGACGTCCGGAATCATGACCGTCGCTCCCGGAGGCCCCGACGAGAGGTACAGCGTGACGTTCGTGCCCTCGTTGGTGCGCGTGCCGGCCGGCAGATCCCGTCCGTGTCGCCGAGCGCTTCGGGACCGATACGGACGGCTCCCGCGCCGTGCCGGCGTCGAGACCGGCGTCTGCGAGGAGGGCCAGCGCCACGGTGCGCGACTCCCCGCGCACCTGGGGCACGACGACGATCGTCTCGTTTGTCCACCCATCGCGCACGGTGGTCACGGCGCTGCCGCCCGCGAACCCCACCACGGCGGTGGCGTCACCGCGGCCCAGCTGGCCGGCACCCATGCCCCGCGCTCGGCCGCCAGCGCGTCGCCGGCTCGCCGGAGGCTGCGGAGCAGCGCGAGCAGAAGCGCGACGGCGACGATCCGGCGACGGCGATGCCTCCCGGGGGCGGTGAGGAAGGCTCCGATGAGCGCCCCGAGCACGCCGGCGGCGAGCTTGGCGGTCAGCGTCGAGCCGACCGTTTCGCCGATCAGCGTCCCGGCCATGGAGGCGACGCGCTGGAGCGCGACGGTGCCACCGGTCACGGCCGCTGGAACGTCCGGCCTCACGGGTTGGTGGTCCTGCAAGACCATCTCGATCGCCTGCGATCGACGCTACCCCTTCGGCGGGCGCGCGGCGACCGTAGCCACTACTGCGCTCGCGCGCGCTCGCAGCGGTTCGGCGGACCGCTTCGAGCTTGTCCCGCTCGCGATCGGCGGGGTGCGGAATACCCGCATCGCGACTCCGTGCAAGCCCCGACGAAATCTCCCGCGCGCCTTCGTACGGTGGCCTCAGTCCACCTGACAGGAGGCTTGGTCGTGCTCACCCAGGAAGCCGGGGCGCTCGAGTCGGCGATCGAGCGCTTTCGTGAGGCGGGCATCGCGCTGCCCCGCTTTGCCGAGGTTGCCGACCCGGGGCTCGTCCCGGAGCGGATTCGCGCACGGCTCGCGGCGGTCGGCCCGGACGACGCCGATCCGCTCAACCTCTTTCGCGTCAACTGGTTCAACGACTCGGCGCGTACCGGGACCGCGTCCGTCCCGGAGCACGTCGTCCTGCCACGCCAGCTGACCGGCGTCGAGTCGCCGATCGTCGTCGCGCTCGGCGACCGGTTCCCGCTGATCGGCGCGCACAAGGTGCTCGCCGCCTACGGCTGCCTGGCGCCGCGAGTCGTCGCAGGCGGCTTCGACCCGACGCAGGACCGCGCGATCTGGCCCTCGACCGGCAACTACTGTCGCGGCGGCGTCGCGATCTCCCGGTTGATGGGCTGCCACGGCGTCGCCGTGCTCCCCGAGGGGATGAGCCGCGAGCGCTTCGAGTGGCTCGAGCGCTGGGTGAGCGAGCCCGACGACATCGTCCGCACGCCCGGAACCGAGAGCAACGTCAAGGAGATCTACGACCGCTGTCACGAGCTGGCGCTCGACCCTCGCAACGTGATCTTCAACCAGTTCTCGGAGTTCGGGAACTACGTCGTCCACTACCTCGCGACCGGCGCCGCGCTCGACCGCGTCTTCGAGTCCCTCCAGGCGAAGCACGCTTCTTGGCGGCTCCGCGCCGTCGTCTCTGCCACCGGCTCCGCCGGGACGATCGCTGCCGGAGACCGGCTGAAGGAGCTGCACGGCACGCTGATCGTCGCGGCCGAGGCGCTCGAGTGCCCGACGCTGCTGAGCAACGGCTTCGGCGAGCACAACATCCAGGGGATCGGCGACAAGCACGTGCCGCTGATCCACAACGTGATGAACACGGACGTCGTCGTCGCGGTCTCCGATCGCGCGACCGACCGGCTCGGCGTTCTCTTCGGGACGGACGCGGGCCGGGCTCACCTCGCCGGCCGTCGCGGTGTCGCCGACGACGTGATCGGGCAGCTGCCGTCGTTCGGCTCTTCCTCGATCTGCAACATCCTCGCGGCGATCAAGACGGCGAAGGCGCTGGATCTCGGCCCCGACGACGTCGTGGCCACGGTCGCCACGGATGGCGCCGCCATGTACGACAGCGAGCGCGAGCTGGCGCTCGCGCGCTACTTCCCCGACGGCTTCGACGAGGTCGCGGCCGCGGAGGTCTTCGGCGAGCACCTGCTCGGTGCCGCGACCGATCACGTGCGCGAGCTGACGCACGAGGAGCGCGTCCGGATCTTCAACCTCGGCTACTTCACCTGGGTCGAGCAGCAGGGCGTGCCGATCGAGGAGTTCGTCGCCCGGCGCCGCCCGGAGTTCTGGGCGGGCGTTCGCGCGCGGGCCGCGGAGTGGGACGAGGCGATCGACGAGTTCAACGCCCGCAGCGGCGTGCGGGAGCGGCTGTGACGGTCAGCCGCCTGGTGTGCACTGCCTGCGGCGCCGAGTCCGCTCCGCGCGAGCCGTATCCGTTCCGCTGCCCGAACGCCGGTCGCGGCGACGACCTCGACCACGTGCTCCGCCGAGAGCTCGACCTCTCGGCGCTCTCGCTCCCCGCCGACAGCGGGGAGGAGAACCCCTTCCTGCGCTTCCGGACGCTCCTGCACGCCTGGCACGCCGGCCTCGAGGACGAGGAGTTCGTCGCGCTGGTGCGGCGGCTCGACGATGCGGTCGCCTGCGTGGACGGCCACGGCTTCCGCGTCACCCCCTTCGCGCGCGACGAAGGAGCTGAGCGACGAGCTCGGCTTCTCGTCCGCGGGCGGCGTCTGGGTCAAGGACGAGACGGGCAACGTCTCCGGGTCGCACAAGGCGCGCCATCTGTTCGGCGTCCTCGTCTGGCTCGAGACGGCCGAACGGCTCGGCCTGACCCGCGGCGAACGGCGCGACCTGGCGATCGCGAGCTGCGGCAACGCAGCGCTCGCGGCGGCGGTCGTCGCCGCCGCCGGCGGGCGGCGGCTACACGTGTTCGTACCGGTCGACGCGGAGCCGCCGGTGCTGGAACGCCTCGGGAAGCTCGGCGCCGATATCGGTGTCTGCAAGCGGCAGGCCGGCGCCCGGGCGACCCCACGGTGGAAGCGTTGATGCGCTCGCTCGACGAGGGGGCGTTGCCGTTCACCTGCCAGGGGCACCTGAACGGACTCGCGGTCGAGGGCGGCCATACGCTCGGCTGGGAGATCGCCGCCGCTGGCGTGGAGCTCGACCGCCTCGTCGTGCAGGTCGGCGGCGGCGCCCTCGCCAGCGCCTGCGTCGCCGGCCTGCGAGAGGCGCATGCCCTGCGAGCACTGCCGAAGATGCCGCGGCTCGACACCGTCCAGACCGAGGGCGCGTGGCCGCTGCGGCGGGCATACGACGCGCTGCTCGCCCGCGGCGGTTCCGCCGCGCTCGCATATGCGATCCGTCACCGGCACGAGTTCATGCGGCCGTGGGAGCAGGAGCCGCACAGCGTCGCCCACGGGATCCTCGACGACGAGACCTACGACTGGGTCGCCGTCGTCGACGGCATGCTCGCGACCGGCGGCGAGCCGCTGGTCGTGGGCGAGCGCACGCTCCGTCAGGCCTGCGAGCTCGGCCGCGAAACGACGGGAATCGCCGCGGACGCGACCGGAACGGCGGGACTGGCCGGACTGCTCGCGCAGCGGCGAGTCGGGCCGCGTCGGCGACGACGAGCGCGTCGCCGTCCTCTTCACCGGCGTCGACCGGAACACATCCGAACAGCAAGGAGCAAGCGATGCGGAGCTTTCTCGGCCGGGACATCCTCTCGCTGAAGGAGTTCGAGCGGTCTGACTTCGAGCGCGTCTTCGAGGTCTGCGACGAGCTCGCGCCGCTGGCGCGCAATCGCCGCAACAGCGACCTGCTCGCGCACAAGACGCTCCTGACGGCCTTCTACCAGCCGTCCACGCGCACGCGATTGGCCACCGAGGCGGCGATGCACCGTCTGGGCGGCCACGTGCTCGGCTTCGCCGACGTCAAGAACACGCGGGCCGGCGACTTCTACCAGGAGTCGATGAAGGACACCGTCCACATGCTCGAGTACTACGGCGACGTCATCGCGATGCGCCATTTCGAGCAGGGCGCGCCCGCGGAGGCGGCGCACTGGGCGTCCGTTGCCGTCATCAATTGCGGCGACGGCTGGGGTGAGCACCCGACCCAGGTGCTCACCGACCTCTACACGATCCGCAACGAGCTCGGGACGCTCGACGGCCTCACGTACCTGCTTGTCGGCGACATGCGCATGCGGACGATGCACTCGATCCTCTACGCGCTCTCCCAGTTCGACGCGAAGGCGTACGTCGTCGGCCCGCCGGAGATGGCGCTCCGGCCCGAGTTCAAGCTCGAGCTCGACCACCGCAACGTGAACTACGAGGAGGCGGCGTCGACCGAGGACGTCATCGCCGACTGCGACGTCATCTACATGGAGCCGGTCGTCCAGGCCGACTACAGAGCTCGCGCGTCGAGCGCGAGGGCGGAGTCGCGACGACCCCGCGCACGTACCAGGTGACGCGCGAGCTGCTGCGCGCGAAGGCGAAGCCGAGCTCGATCATCCTCCACAGCCTGCCGCGGATGGACGAGCTCCCGTCGGACGTCGACGAGACGCGGCACGCCCGCTACTGGCAGGAGGCGTTCAACGGCGTCGTCCTGCGGATGGCCCTGCTCGCGCTCGTGCTGGGGGCGACCGAGTAACGATGGACTTCACCCTCAACGGGAACCCGGCCTCGGCCGAGCCGCGCGAGGACGAGAGCCTGCTCGAGCTGCTCCGCGACCGGTTCGGCCTCTGGTCGGTGAAGGACGGCTGTGCGCCGGAGGGCGCCTGCGGCGCGTGTACGGTGATCGTCGAGGGCCGCGCCGTCGTCTCCTGCGCGCAGCCTGCCTGCCGGTTCGCGGGCAAGGCGGTCGTGACGCAGGAGGGCCTGCCCGCCGAGTCGCGGCGGCTCTGGGCCGACTGCTTCGTCGCCGCCGGCGCGTCGCAGTGCGGCTTCTGCTCACCGGGGATCGTGATGAAGGCCGAGGCATTCCTCGCCCGCCATCCCGACCCGACCCGCGAACAGGTGGCGCACGTCCTCCTCGGCAACTTCTGCCGCTGCACGGGCTACGTGAAGATCGTCGACGCGATCCTGCTCGCGGCGGCCGCCCGGCGCGGCCGGCCGCTCCCAGAGGCGGACCGCAGCGGACGCGTGGGAACGCGAGCGCCGCGGTACGCCGGCGAGGAGCTCGCGCTCGGCGAGGAGGCGTTCGTCGGCGACATCACGGCGCCGGGGCTGCTGCACGGCGCGCTCCGGTTCTCCGACCACCCGCAGGCCCGCGTCCTGCGAATCGACACCGCGCGCGCGCTGGCCCATCCCGGAGTCACTGCGGTCGTCACGGCGGCCGACGTCCCCGGCGAGCGGACGCAGGGCGTGCTGACGCGCGACTGGCGGCAGCTCGTTGCCGTCGGCGAGGAGACGGCGTACGTCGGCGACGTGCTCGCGGCCGTGGCGGCGGAGACCCGCCACGCAGCGCGCGAGGCGGCCGCGCTCGTCGACGTCGAATACGAGCCGCTCGAGCCGATCACCTCGCCGTTCGCCCGCGGCGCGCGCGTTCTCTCGACAACGGTCGTCGAGCGCGGGGAGGCAGACGCGGCGCTTGCGGCATCCGCTCACGTCGTCCGACGCAGCTATCGCACGCAGTTCATCGAGCACGCCTTTCTCGAGCCGGAGTCGGCGCTCGCTGTGCCGGTGCAGCGAGGGATGCACGTCTACTCGCAGGGTCAGGGCGTGTGGGAGGACCGCCGCCAGATCGCGAGCTTCCTCGGTCTGCCGGAGAGCGCCGTGCGCGTGACACAGGTGACCGCAGGCGGTGCCTTCGGCGCCAAGGAGGACCTCAACGTCCAGGCGCACGCCGCTCTCCTCGCGCACGGCACCGGGCGCCCCGTCCGGCTCACCCTCTCGCGTGCGGAGAGCATGCGCTTCCACGCCAAGCGCCACGCGATGTGGCTCGACTACACGGCCGGCTGCGACGACCAGGGCCGTCTCACCGCGGTGCGTGCGCGGATCACCGGCGACACGGGCGCCTACGCGAGCGTCGGCGCGAAGGTGCTCGAGCGTGCGGCCGGCCACGCCTGCGGCCCGTATCGCGTCCCGGCGGTGGACGTCGAGGCGCGCGCCGTCCACACGAACAACCCGCCGTGCGGCGCGATGCGCGGCTTCGGCGTCAACCAGGCGAGCTTCGCGATCGAGGGGATGCTCGACCTGCTCGCCGACGAGGTCGGGATCGACGGCTGGGAGATCCGCTGGCGCAACGCCCTAGAGGTGGGCGACCGCTTCGGCACCGGCCAGAAGCTCGGGCCCGGAGTCGGGCTCAAGAAGACGTTGCTCGCCGTCCGCGACGCGTACCGTGACGCGCGCCACGCCGGCATCGCCTGCTGCGCGAAGAACACCGGGATCGGCAACGGCGTCCCCGAGGGCGGACGCGTGGTGCTCCGAGTCGAGCACGACGGCACCGTCAGCCTGTTCCACTCGTGGACGGAGATGGGGCAGGGCGTCCACACGATCCTGCGCCAGATCGCGTGCGAGGAGCTCGGCGTGGCGCCCGACCGCGTGCGCGTCGTCGTCGACACCGTGCGCGAGCTCGACACCGGACAGACGACGGCCTCGCGCGCGACCGTGCTCGGCGGGAACGCGGTGATCGCGGCTGCCCGGAGGCTGAAGGACGCGCTGAACGGGCGTCGGCTCGAGGCGCTTGCCGGGCAGGAGTTCCCCGGCGAGTACGGCGTCGACTGGACCACGGCGAACGACGTGGACGAGCCCGTCACGCACCTCGCCTACGCCTGGGGCACGCAGGTCGCGATCCTCGACGACGACGGCGCCCTCGCGAAGATCGTCGCCGCGCACGACGTCGGCCGCGCGATCAACCCGACGCTCGTCGAGGGACAGATCGAGGGCGCAATCCACATGGGCCTCGGTCAAGCACTCTCGGAGGAGTTCGTCGTCGAGCACGGCGTGCCCGTCACGACCACGCTCAAGTCGCTGCACCTGATCCCGCCGACGGGCCTCCCCGAGATCGAGTGCGTGCTCGTCGAGGAGCCGCAGCCCGAGGGGCCGTACGGCGCGAAGGGCATCGGGGAGGCGGCGCTCGTCCCGACCGCGGCAGCCGTCCGCGGCGCGCTCACGGCGTTCGACGGCGTGCACCGGACCGAGCTCCCGATGAAGGACTCGCCCGCGGCGCGCAGCGCCGTCCCGCGTCTCGCGAAGGCACGCACATGATCGTCCGCTCCCTCGAGCCGCTGCAGGTCGACGACGGCGACGTCTGGGTCGCCGGCACCCGCATCGCCGAACCCGGCCGCGGTGTCCGTGTCGACGCGGGCGCCGGGCTCGTGCTGCCCGGCAACGTCTGCGCCCACACGCACCTGTACTCGGCGCTGGCGCGCGGGATGCCGTACGCGCTCGAGCCGCCGCGCGACTTCCTCCAGATCCTCCAGCGCGTCTGGTGGCGCCTCGACCGCGCGCTGGACGAGGAGTCGATCCGCGCGTCGGCGCTCGTCGGCGGCATGGAGGCGCTCCTCTCGGGGACGACGACCCTGATCGACCACCATGCCTCGCCGAACGCGATCGACGGGTCGCTGGACGTGATCGCCGACGCGCTCGAGTCGCTCGGCGTCCGTTCCGTCCTCTGCTACGAGACGAGCGACCGCGACGGTCCCAGCGCGCCCGCGCCGGCGTCGACGAGAACCGGCGCTTCCTCGCAACGCGTACGCCGGCTCGCGCGCGGGCTCGTCGGCGCGCATGCGTCGTTCACGCTCTCCGACGCGACGCTGCTCGCGTGCGCCGAGACGGGGCCGCTGCACATTCACGCCGCCGAGGGCGGCGTCGATCGCGGCGCGGTCGACGCGCCTCGCCGCGACTCGGGGCGCTCGACGAGGACGCTGCTCGCCCACGGCGTCCACATCGACGACGAGGAGCTCGCCGGCCGTCCGGGCGAGCGGCGCGACGCTCGCGCACAACGCCCGCTCGAACATGAACAACGCAGTCGGCCGCGCACGCGTCGCTCGACCTCGGTCCGCACGTCGCGCTCGGCACGGACGGGATCGGCTCGGACATGTTCGAGGAGTCCCGCAGCCGCGTTCTTCCGCCTCCACGAGGACGACCTGCCGGCGCCGGCCCGACTGGCCGCTCGCGACCGCTCGCGGAGGGCGCCCGCCTTGCGGGCCGGATCTTCGCCGAGTCGCTGCTCGGGCACGCTGCAGCCGGGCGCACCCGCCGACCTCGTCGTCCTCGACTACGTCCCGCCCGACGCCGCTCGACGGGACGAGCTTCGCCGGTCACTGGATCTTCGGGCTCTCGTCGCGCTCCGTCCGCGACGTGATGGTCGCCGGCGAGCTGGGTCGTCCGCGACCGGCGCCTCGCCCGCGTCGACCAGGACGCGCTCGCCGCCGAGGCGCGGCAGGCCGCCGCACGCCTCTGGGAGCGGCTCGACGAGATCCGGCGCACCCCTTCGAGCCGCAAGGAGCGATCACGATGGACCGCGTCGCGCTGTACCTCCAGGACAAGCACCCGATCCGCGACGGGATGCGGTACGCCCAGCTCGCGGAGGCGCGCGGCTTCGAGGCGGTCTGGCAGGCCGAGAGCCGCCTCGTGCGCGAGGCGACCGTGCCGATGGCGGCCTTCGCCGCCGTGACCGAGCGGATCGCGCGTCGGCTGCGGCGTCGTCAACAACTGGACGCGCAACGTCGGCCTGCTCGCGGCGACCTTCTCGACCCTCGACGACCTCGCGCCCGGCCGGGTCAGGCTCGGCATCGGCGCGTGGTGGGACCCGCTCGCGTCGAAGGTCGGCATCCGACCGCGCGCAAGCCGCTGAAGGCGATGCGCGAGACGGTCGAGGCGGTGCGGCGCCTGCTGGCGATGGAGCGCGTCACCTACACGGCGAGTTCGTCCACCTCGACGACGTCGAGATCGACATCGTCCACGGCGACCGCTCGCCGAAGCACGTGCCGATCTACATCGGCGCGACCGCGATGAAGATGATGGAGCTCGCCGGCGAGATCGCCGACGGCGTCGTCCTCAACTACCTCGTCGGCCCCGGCTACAACGACGAGGCGATGGAGCACCTCGCGATCGGCGCCGCGCGCGCCGGCCGCACCGTCGACGACCTCGACCGGCCGCAGCTCGTCGTCTGCTCGCTCGACGACGACCGCTCGCTCGCGCTCGACCGCGCCCGCGAGCTCGTGACGCAGTACCTGGGCCAGCAGCCGCACATCATGAAGGCGAGCGGCGTCGACGCCGGAGCTGCTCGAGGAGATCGGCGCGGTGCTGACCTGGCCGGCGACGCACGGAGCAGATCGAGAAGGCGATGGCGCTCGTCCCCGACGAGGTCGTCCAGCTGATCACCGCCTCGGGAACGCCCGACGAGTGCCGCGCGAAGGTGCGCGAGTACGTCGATTCCGGCTGCACGTGCCCGGTGCTCTACCCGCTCGGCGACGACGTCGCGGCGATGATCGAGGCGTTCGCGGCCGTCGAGCGGTGGCAGAGCGACGCGTCTTCTCGCCGCGTCGCTCGACGGAGGCGCTGGGCCGCGGGCCGCGCACCCCGAGGCCGTGCCGGTCGCGGGCGGCACCGACCTGATGGTCGAGGTCAACTTCGGCCGGGCGCGGCCGGCCGCGCTGCTCGACCTCTCGCGCGTCGAGGAGCTCGCGACGTGGCGGCGCGAGAACGGCGTCGTCCACGTCGGCGCCGGCATGACCTTCGCGCGGATCGCGCGCGAGCTCGCCGGGTTCCGGCCGCTCGCCGAGGCCGCGCGCTCGGTCGGGTCGCCGCAGATCCGCAACCGCGCGACGATCGGCGGCAACCTCGCGACCGCCTCGCCCGCCGGCGACGCCTGCCGGTGCTCGCCGCCTACGGCGCCGACGTCGTCGTCGCGCCGGCGCGGTGAGCGACGCGCTGGATCCCGTGGCACGAGTTCTTCCTCGGCCCGAAGCGGACGGCGCTCGCGGCCGACGAGCTGATCGTCGGCGTCGAGTGGCGCGCGTCGACGGGCCCGGGGCGTTCGTGAAGGTCGGGCCGCGGAACGCGATGATGATCGCGGTCGCCGGCGTCTGCCTCCAGCTCGACTGCGGCGCGCGCGCGGCGTCCGGCTCGCGCTCGGCTCGGTCGGGCCGACGGTGTGCGCGCGCCCGCGGCCGAGGCCTTCGCCGCGCAGGCGATCGACTGGGAGAGCCCGTCGCGCGGCGCTGCGGCCCGGCGCCGTGCAGGAGTTCGGCCACCTCGCCGCCGCGGCTGCGCGCCCGATCGACGACGTGCGCGGCTCGGCCGCCTACCGCCGCCACGCCGTCAAGGTGCTCGCGCGGCGGAGCTGCGTGGGCGCTCGAGGACCGGCGGGCGGCATGAGGATCGCGCCGTCGTCGACGGCGTCGAGCGCGAGGCCGAGGTCGAGCCGGCGGCGAGCCTGCTGACGCTGCTGCGCGACGGGCTCGGGCTCGTCGCCTCGAAGAACGGCTGCGAGCAGGGCGAGTGCGGCTCCTGCTCGGTCTGGCTCGACGGCGAGGTCGTCGTACGCCTGCCTCGTCCCCGCCGTCCAGGCGGAGGGCGCGCGAGGTGCGCACGGTCGAGTCGCTCGCGAACGGCGGCGCTGCACCCGGTGCAGGACGGCGTTCCTCGCCGCCGGCGCCGTCCAGTGCGGCTACTGCACGCCGGGGATGGTCGTCGTCGCCGCCGACCTGCTCGAGCGCGACCCCGACCCGAGCGAGCGAGACGATCCGCGAGGCGCTCGCGGGCAACCTCTGCCGCTGCACGGGCTACCGGAAGATCGTCGACGCGGTGCGGCTCGCGGCGGAGCGCCGGACGTGACGACGCACGGCGCGCGGCGGGTCGGCGAGAGCCTGCGGCGGGTCGACGGCGTCCCGAAGGTGACCGGCGCGTACGCGTACGGCACCGACCTGCCCGCCGCGGACATGCTCGTCGGCGTCACCGTCCGCAGCCCGCACGCCTCGGCGCGGATCCGCGAGATCGACGTCTCGGCGGCGCTGCGCGCGCCCGGCGTCGCCGCGGTGCTGACCGCCGCCGACGTGCCCGGCCGCCTCACCTACGGGCTCGAGTTCTGCGACCAGCCGGTGCTCGCCTGGGACGTCGTCCGCTTCGAGGGCGAGCCGGTCGCGCTCGTCGCCGCCGAGACGCTCGAGCAGGCGCGCGCCGCCGCCGCGCTCGTCGAGGTCGCCTACGAGCCGCTGCCCGTCGTCTCCGACATGGAGGCGGCGCTCGCCGGACGCGCCGCAGGTGCAGCCGTTCGGCAACGTGCTCCGCCACGTCCACATCGTCCACGGCGACCCCGAGCGCCGAGGCCGAGGTGCTGGTCGAGGGCTACTACGAGACCGCGATGCAGGACCAGGCCGCGCTCGGCCCCGAGGGCGGCCTCGCCGTGCCGGCCGACGACGGCGGCGTCGACCTCTACGTCGCGACCCAGTGGCTGCACGTCGACCGGCAGCAGATCGCGCCGTGCCTCGGCCTCCCCGAGGAGAAGGTGCGGCTGACGCTCGCCGGCGTCGGCGGCGCGTTCGGCTCGCGCGAGGACATCTCGATCCAGATCCACGCCTCGCTGCTCGCGCTGCGCACCGGCCGGCCGGTGAAGATGGCCTACGGCCGCGAGGAGTCGTTCCACGGCCACGTCCACCGGCACCCGTCGCGGACGTGGATCCGCTACGGCGCGACCGCCGACGGGATGCTCGTCTCCGCCGACGTGCGCCTGCTGCTCGACGGCGGCGCCTACGCGTCCTCGCTCGCCCGCGGTGCTCGGCAACGCGGCCACGTTCGCCGCCGGGCCCTACGAGGTGCCGAACGTGCGGATCGAGGCGACGGTCGTCTACACGAACAACCCGCCGTGCGGCGCGATGCGCGGCTTCGGCGCGCCGCAGGTCGCTTCGCCTACGAGTCGGCGATGGACGCGCTCGCGGCGAAGCTCGGGCTCGACCCGGTCGAGCTGCGGCTGCGGAACGCGCTCCGCACCGGCTCGGTGCTGCCGACCGGGCAGGTGCTCGAGAGCACGCGCCGGTGCGCGAGGTGATCGAGCGCTGCGCTGCCCTGCCGACGAGCCGCCGCGGCCGCGAGCGCTCGAGTACCCCGGCGGCGCGGGCAACGTCGCGCGGCGAGGGCTGCGGCGCGGCGTCGGCTTCGCCCTCGGCTTCAAGAACGTCGCCTACAGCGAGGGCTTCGACGACGCCGCCGAGGCGACGGTGACGCTCGCGGACGGCCCCGACGGCCCGGTCGCGGCGTCCGCACCGCCGCCGTCGACTACGGCCAGGGCCTCTACACGGTGCTGACGCAGATCGTGCGCACCGAGCTCGGCGTCGACGAGGTCGTCGTCCTGCCGGCGACGGGGACGGCGGCTCCGCCGGCTCGACCTCGGCCTCGCGTCAGACGACGATGAGCGGCGGCGCCGTGCTCGGCGCGTGCCGGCCGTCCGCGAGCAGCTCGAGGCGCGGCGGCCTCTGGCGGGCCGGTCTCGCGCACCTACGAGTACCACCACCGCCCGACGACCGGCTTCGACCCCGACGGGCAGGGCGACATCCACGCGAGCTTCGCGTTCGTCGCCGCCCGCGCCGTCGTCGAGGTCGACGAGGAGCTCGGCACGTGCCGCGTCGTGCAGCTCGCGGTCGCCCAGGACACCGGCCAGGTGCTCAACCCGCAGGGCGCCGAGGGCCAGGTCGAGGGCGGCGCCGCGCAGGGGCTCGGGCTCGCGCTGATGGAGGCCGTCCGCGTCGAGGACGGCGTCGTCCGCAACCCGTCGTTCACCGACTACCTGGTGCCGACGGCGCTCGACGTGCCGCCGATCGTGGCGGCGTTCGTCGAGGAGCCGGAGCCGGGCGCGCCGTACGGCGTCAAGGGCATCGGCGAGCTGCCGGTCGTCGCCGTGCTCCCCGCCGTCGTCGCCGCGCTCCGCGCCGCCACCGGCGCGACGCTGAACCGCGTCCCGGTCGCCCCCGACGACCTCGTCGGGATCCGGCCCCGGCCGCGACCGCGGGCCCGCTCCGATCCCGGAGGTCCCCGGCCAGCAACCCGTACCCGAGTACCACGGCCTGGGACTCGGCCAGCAAGAACTCATGAAAGGACGAAGCTGATGAGAGGTCATGGTCGACCGCGCGACGCTGACCGGCCGCGACTACATCGAGACGCTCGACTGGACGGTCGAGGAGATCGACACGCGCTCGCCGTCGCCGGCGAGCTGAAGGACGCGTTCAAGGCGGGCAGGAAGCACCGGCTGCTCGCGGACAAGACGCTGTTCATGCTCTTCCTCGACAAGTCGACGCGCACCCGCAACGCGTTCGAGTCGGGCATGACCCAGCTCGGCGGCCACGCGATCTTCCTCGACTCCGAGAAGACCCAGGTCGCGCACGGCGAGTCCCCGAAGGACATGGGGATCATCCTCTCGCGCTACGGCCACGGGCTCGCGATCCGGCACGACCTCGCCCCGTACGAGGGCAACGCGTGGATGCGCGAGATCGCGAAGTGGGCCGACATCCCGCTGATCAACCTCCAGTGCGACGTCGACCACCCGACGCAGACGCTCGCCGACCTGATGACGCTGCGCGAGCAGCGCGGCCAGAACCTGCGCGGGCTGAAGGTCGCCGTCTCGTGGGCGTACGCGCCCTCGTACGCGAAGCCGCTGTCGGTGCCGCAGGGGCTCGCGACGCTGCTGCCGCGCTTCGGCATCGACGTCGTGGTCGCGCACCCGCCCGGCTTCGAGCTGATGCCGGAGGTGGTCGTCAAGGCGCGAGGCCGCGGCGAGGCGGCCGGCGCGACGATCACGTACACGAACGAATGGACGAGGCCTTCGAGGGCGCCGACGTCGTCTACCCGAAGTCGTGGGGCCGGATCGACGCGTTCTCGCACGAGGCCGAGGCGCTCGCCGACTCGGCGCGTACGGGGGCTGGATCTGCGACGCGCGGCGATGTCGCTCGCCGCCGCCGACGCGCTCTACATGCACTGCCTGCCCGCCGACCGCGGCACCGAGGTCACCGACGAGGTGATCGACGGCCCGCACTCGGTCGTCTACGACGAGGCCGAGAACCGCATGCACACCGGCAAGGCGCTGATGGCGCTGACGATGGGCGGCTACGGACGGGGGTGAGCCGGCTCCAGCTGCTGCCCGAAGCGCGCGCGCTCGACGAAGCGGCCGATGCCGGGATCCGCGACGAGCTCGCCGTTCTCGACGAGCACGTTGCCGCGCAGCAGGACGATCTCCGGCGCGCCCACGACCGTCGTCCCCTCGTAGAGGTTGTAGTCGGCCTTCGAGTGGTGCGTGCTCGCCGAGATCGTGTGCTCCGTCTCGGGGTCGAAGATCACGATGTCGGCGTCGGAGCCGGGGGCGATCGTCCCCTTGCGCGGGTAGAGACCGAACAGCCTGGCCGCGTTCGTCGACAGGAGCTCGACCATTCGGTTCAGCGTGATCCGCCCCTCGTTGACGCCGAAGTGGTGGATCATCAGCAGCCGGTCCTCGACCCCCGGCGCGCCGTTCGGGATCAGCGCGAAGTTCTCCCAGCCGAGCGTCTTCTGGTCGCTCATCCGGAACGAGCAGTGATCGGTCGAGATCGCCGAGAGCTTGTCGGTGCGGACGGCGTCCCAGAGGATCGGCTGGTTGCGCCGGTCGCGCACGGGCGGCGAGAAGACCGCCTTCGCGCCCTCGAAGTCCGGACGGTCCAGGTAGGTGTCGTCGATGCAGGAGGTACTGCGTGCAGGTCTCGCCCCAGACGTCCCAGCCTTTGGCGCGGGCGCGTGCGATCGGGTCGACGGCCTCCTCGCAGGTGACGTGGACGATGTACACCGGGCAGCCGGCGAGATGCGCGATCTCGATCGCCCGGTTCGTCGCCTCCCCCTCGAGCGCGGCGGGGCGCGTCTTCGCGTGCCAGCTCGGGTCGAGGTGGCCCGCCGCGACGGCCTCCTTCACGAGCAGGTCGATCACCTCGCCGTTCTCGCCGTGGATCATCGCGAGCGCGCCGGTCTCGCTCGCGAGCCGCATCACCTTGTAGAGCGTCTGGTCGTCGACGAGCAGGACGCCCTTATAAGCCATCAGCATCTTGTAGGAGGTGACGCCCAGGTCCGGGAGCGTCGCGAGTTCCTCGAGCGTGCCGCCCTCCTCGAGGTCGGTGACGATGACGTGGAAGCCGTAGTCGATGCACGGCGCTTGCCGTTCGCACTTGCCGTGCCACTCCTCGATCGCCTCGGTGAACGTCCGCCCCGCGACTGGGTGGCGAAGTCGATGTGGCAGGTCGTCCCGCCGAACGCGCACGACAGTCTGGCCGGACTGGAAGTCATCGGCGGTGACCGTGTCGCCGAACGGCATGTCGAAATGGGTGTGTGGGTCGATGCACCCCGGCAGCACGTAGCGGCCGCGTGCGTCGATCACGCGGTCGGCGTCGGCATCCAGCGACTCGCCGATCGTCGTGACGGTCTCGTCCTCGATGTAGACGTCGGCGACGTAGTCGTCGCCGGCGGTGATGATCCTGCCGCCCTCGATCAGGATGGAGATCCCGTCACCTCCTCGCTCAGGCTGGTCCGGGGAGAGTCGCGCAGCGCCAGCCAGACTCGCTCGGGCGTCAGCGGGATCTCGTTGATCGCGACTCCGGTCGCGTCGAGGACCGCGTTGCGAACGGCAGGCGCGACGCCGTCGGTCGGGATCTCGCCGACCGCCTTCGCGCCGAACGGCCCCGACGGCTCCATCGTCTGCGACGAGGAACACCTCCGTGGGAGGCGTGTCGTCGGCTCGGTGGATCCAGTACGGGCCGAGCCTGCCGTTCGCCACTCGTCCCGTCGCCGTCGAGGACGACCTCCTCGCAGAGGGCGTACCCGAGCGCCATCACCATCGCGCCCTCGACCTGGCCGCTCGGCGGTGATCGGGTTGATCGCGACGCCGCAGTCGACCGCTGTGACGAGCTTGTCGACGGTCACCTCGCCGGTTTCGACGTCGACCTCGACCACGACGGGCCTGCGCCGCGAACGGGGACGGCGTATCGACCGCGCGGTGCGACGCCACGTGCCCATGATCTGCTCCTGGTCGGTCACGTGGAGCGCGTTCAGCGCCACCTCCTGGAGCGTGACGTATCGCCCGTCGGGTGCCGAAGGCGCTGCGGTCGCGCAGCTCGATCGGAGTCTGGGCCGTCGAGGCCGAGCATGGCTGCGGCCGCGCGTCGGCGATCCGGTCGCGGACCTGCCTCGGCCGTCTTCTTCACCGCCATGCCGGAGATGTAGGTCGTTCCGGACGCATAGGCACCGACGTCGAACGGCGTCAGGTCGGTATCGGCGGAGTAGACGAGGATGTCCTCGGTGGAGACGCCGAGCACCTCGGCCGCGATCTGCGCCTGGGCGGTGTCGGCGCCCGTCCCGATGTCGACGGCGCCGACGAGGAGGTTGAACGAGCCGTCGTCGTTGATCTTGATCGATGCGGAGCCCATGTCGACGAACGGGATTCCGGAGCCCTGCATGGACAGCGCGAAGCCGATGCCCTCGTCGGATCGTCGGCCGGTCGGGCGGTTGGCGCCACGACGGGTCGTCACGTCGCTTCCAGCCGATCGCGCGCAGCGCGTGCGCCACGCATTCGCTCGTGCCGCTGCTCGTCACGGGCGGGAGGTCGTCGAGCGCGATCTCGTCGACGCCGCCGCGCTCTCCCAGGCGCGGCGCGATGTCGAGGCGATCGCCTACCCGCACCCAGTTGCGCCGGCGGAACTCGATCGGGTCGAGCGCGAGCGCCAGCGCGATGTCGTCCATGTGGCACTCCAGGGCGAACAGCGCCTGTGGCGCCCCCGTAGCCGCGCATCGCACCCGAGATCGGGCCGTTCGTGTAGACGACGTCGCAGCGGTAGCGCTTTGCGGGGCAGTTGTAGGACGACAGCCCGCGCAGGCCGGTCTGTCGACGGAACGGTGAACGCCGTGGGCGCCGTACGGGGCCTGCGTTCGACGACCACGCGCATGTCCTGCGCGACGAGGCGGCCGTCGGCGTCGACGCCCGTGCGGAACGCGATCGTCTGCGGGTGTCGGACGCGCGCCGACGCGAACTCCTCCTCGCGGGTCAGCTCGAGTCGGACGGGCCGCCCGGTGGCGAGCACGAGGTGGCCGACGATGTCCTCGATCAGCATCTCCTGCTTGCCGCCGAAGCCTCCGCCGACGCGCGGCTTGATCACGCGGATGCGTCTCACCGGGATGCCGAGGAGCGGTGCCAGCATGCGCCGGACGTGGAACGGAACCTGCGTCGATGTGCGAATCACGAGCCGCTCGTCCTCGTCGAGCCACCCGTGTGTCACGTGCGGCTCGATCGCGCAGTGCTGGACGCGTTGCAGCTCGAAGGTCTGCTCCAAGACCTGCTCGGCCTGCGCGAGCGCTGCGTCGACGTCGGCGGTGCGGCCTTCGACGTGCGCCGCGAGGTTGTGCAGGGCACCGGGATGCCGATCGAGTCGGGCTCGTCATGGATCACCGGGGCGCCGTCCTCCATCGCCTCGGCCGGGTCGAACACTGCAGGGAGGACCTCGTAGGTGACCTTGATCCGGCGGCATGCCTCTTCGGCGAGCTCCGGCGTCTCGGCCGCGACCGCTGCGACCCGGTCGCCGACGTGCCGGACCTTGTCGTCGAAGCTCACCTGGTCCCAGGGGTAGGGGTTCGGCCAGCTCTGGCCGGCGGAGGAGTACTTCACGCGCGGGGTGTTGCCAATAGTGGACGACGGCGTTCACGCCCGGGCAATGCGCGCGCCCCGGAGTCGTCGATCGCGACGATCCGTGCGTGCGCATGTGGGCTGCGCAGGACCTTGGCGTGCAGCAATCCGTGCGGCGCGAAATCGTCGGCGAAGGCCGGGTCGGCCCTTCACGAGCCGGATCGCGTCGACCTTGGCGCGCGCCGGTGCCTGACGACTCCTTCAACGGCGGAGGGGGCGCCCGGACCTCGCACGACGCGGGGGGTCGACCGGTCGATGCCGCCTACGCCGGGTGCGACGGGCTCGAACGGGGCGAGTTGCTCTTCCGCGGAGCGTTGCGGCCGCGCGCCGGACGGCCTCGACCACCTTCACATAGCCGGACTCGCGGTCAAGGACGCCCGACAGCGCGTCGCGGATCTCGGCCTCGCTCGGGTCGGGGTCCCGGTCGAGAAGGGCCTTCGTAGCGAGGACCATCGCACCCGCCGAATAGCCCGACTGGATCGCCCCGGTGTCGAGGAACGCGGCCTGGATCGGGTGCAGCTCGCCGGCGCCGGGGTCGAGGTCCTCGACGGTCCTGACCTCGTGTCCGTCGGCTTGGGCAGCGAGCAGCACGTCCGCGGCGACCAGACGGCCGTCGAGCAGCACGGCGGCCGCACCCGTCTCTCCGCTCGCCGAGCCGAAGCGGACGCTCGCGAGACCCTCGCGTCGGAGCACTCGAAGCAGGGACTCTCCGGGCGCGCACGCGAGCAGGCGCTGCTCGCCGTTCAGCGTCAGCCGGATCTCCATCAGACCGCCCCCAACGCGCGCTCGGCCAGGACGGCTGCGAGCGACCGGCGGTACTCGGTCGAGCCTCGAAAGTCGCCCTCGAGCTCGAGCCCATCGACGGAGGACACGAGCAGCGGCCGCTCCGCGACGCCCGCGAGCGCGAGCAGCGGCGCGCCGGCCGGCGGACGGCGGGCCGCCGCCGCGACGATCGGCCGGTCGGCACGGGTGCGTGCCGTCCGCGCCACAGCACCCGTACCGGAGGTCTCGATCTCCACGCGCGTGATCAGCTGCCCGGCGTCGGGACCGCCGCGTGCGAGCAGCTCCTCGAGGCTCTCGACCGAGCGCGAGGCGGTCGTCGCGAGCTCGACGCGCGCCTCGTGGACGAGCAGGGTCGCGAGCAACTCGCTGTCGGGCGGCGCCGTCGCGACGCAGCCGCCGACCGTCGCCGCAGAGCGGAGCGTGCTCGGCAGCTCGCGCCGCGCGGCCTCGCGGACGGTCGCCGGAACCGTGGGCTCCTCGACCAGTCGCTGCAGCGTCGTCGTGGCGCCGATGGAGAGCCTCCGGTCCTCGATCTGCGTGACCTGGTCGAGGCCGACCGCCTGTAGGTCCACGACGACGACGACGGGCTCGGGCGTCTGCGTTGCGTTGAGCGTCGTGCCGCCGGCGAGGGCGACGGTGCCGGGTGTCGAGAGGAGCTCGAGCGCAGCCTCGAGTGCGTCGGGACGCTCGTAGCCGACGACGGTTGCCATGGCGACACGCTAGATGCCGCCCGCTCGCATGGCGTCCGCGGATTGGCGCATGCGCGGTCAGTAGACGGCCGCAGATTCCCGGAGCCAGAGGCGAGCGCGACCCGAGGCTGCGCGGGTGCACTGAGTGCAGCGACGCCGGGTCAGGCGGGCTGAGAGTCTCTCCTTCGCAGTCGTGGCCTTGGCGCGGGATCCAAGCCGGCGACTGGCGGCGCGAGCGGTGACAGCGGGGAACATGCGGGGAACATCGCGACGCTGATGCACCGCAAAGTCCGCAAATCCCTGCCAGCGCGACGCGATAGGAACGACCTGGAAATCGGCAGAATCGCCGTCACTGGAACCTCAACTGCAAGGAAGGGGTCGCCGGTTCGAGTCCGGCAGAGGGCTCGCTACAAGGGCGGGATGACCGTCACATCGGGGACGTTGAATCTCACGGTCCCAAGGCCGGCGTGGCCGTTGTACAGGATCAACGCCGCATCGCCAGACGGGTCGGCGCCGCGCGCGCACACGTCCGGGAACGCGCAGATGCCGTCCCGGCCGGGGTGGTGGCCGCTGCGTCGGCGCCGCCGATGTTGATCGACGTGAAGTTCAGCGCCAACGAGTCTGAGCTACCGGCCACGCTCTCCACCAGTACGTCCGTGAGGATGACCGTCGACCGGGGAGTGGCGAGCTCGGCGGTGGCGAGGCGCTTCCCCGGCGCCAGCCCGCCCGGCACCGGGGCCGTGAGGACGACGCGGTGGTGGACTTGATCGAGCGCGGCCGAGCTGGCGGCGAACTGGATCGTGTTGGAGGTGCCGTCAGCGATCGGCGTCGCGAGCGCCGGGCTCGTCGTGGCGATCAGGCCGGCGAGCACGACCGCCGCGCCAGTCGTGACGCGGCGAAACGAGCCGGGGCGGGTCAGGGTGAGGTTCATGAAGCGCAGCCTTGCGCTCGCGTGGTTGTCGAAGCCTTGACGCGACCTTGGGGCCAGCCTTCGGCCGCGTGAATCTCCGCTGAGCGGCAGACGTGCCGCTGCCCGATCCCCGGACCGGGGCGCTCGCGGTTCTGCTGTCGGACGGAGGCAGGGTGGGCGCCGGCTCCTTGGTTGCGTCTCTTGCCGAGTAGTTCTGCCGTCACGCGCGGCGGCGACCTGGAGCACGTCAGCTCGGACGCGGCGGACGTCGTCGTCGCCGGACGAGGCACACCCCCGCCGAGGCCATCCGACCGCACACGCCCGACGGCGTGGAGCGCGTCGAGGTCGCGCTTTCGGACGCCGTGGATCGGTCGCGCGCGCGTCGACTAGCGTTCGCGTCGTGGCGCAGATGTGCGGGGCCTGAGCGTGAACGCAGCGATCGAGACCAGCGAATTGACGAAGTCGTTCGGCGCGACGGTGGCGGTCGACCGCCTCGAGCTCGCCGTCGAGCCCGGCCAGGTGTTCGGCTTCCTCGGGCCCAACGGCGCCGGTAAGACGACGACGATCCGGCTGCTGCTCGGCCTGCACCACGCGAGCGCGGGCCGCGCCCGGGTGCTGGGGCTCGACAGCGCGCGCGACAGCGTCGCGATCCACGCGCGCTGCGGGTACCTGCCAGGCGAGTTCGAGCTGTTCCCGCGGATGACCGGCGCGCAGGTGATCGACTGGTTCGCGAGCGCGCGCGGCGACGGCGGCGCGGCACGGCGCGACGAGCTCGTCGAACGCCTCGGCGTGACGCTGGACCGGCGCGTGCACGAGCTCTCCAAGGGCAACCGCCAGAAGCTCGGGCTCGTGCTGGCGTTCATGCACGAGCCGGAGCTGCTCGTGCTCGACGAGCCGACGTCGGGGCTGGACCCTCTCGTCCAGGACGAGTTCCACCGCTTGTTACGCGAGACCGTGGCCGGCGGCCGGACGGTCTTCCTCTCCTCGCACGAGCTCGACGACGTCCAGCGGGTCGCCGACCGCGTGGCGATCATCCGCGCTGGGCGGCTCGTGGTCAGCGACACCGTCGAGCGGCTGCGCCGGCGGGCGCCGCAGTCGCTCGAGCTGCGCTTCAAGGCGCCGGTCGCGGCCTCCGCGTTTGAGTCCGTCGCCGGCGTGCAGAACGTGACCGTCGACGGCGATCGCGTCGCGCTGCAGGCCACCGGTGAGCTGGCGCCGCTGCTGCGGGTGATCGCCGACCACGAGCCGGTCGACGTCGTCGTGCGCCGCGCCGACCTCGACGAGCTGTTCCTGACCTACTACCGCGACGACGCGACCGCCGATGCCGATCGCGCGTCTTGATCTCCACAACCGCCGCCGCTCGACGATCGCCTACACGGTCGGGATGGCGCTCTACATGCTCGTGATCGTCGTGCTCTACCCGTCGTTCGAGCACTCGACCGAGCTCAACGACCTGACCGGCGGCGACTCGACGCTGGCGGCGCTGTTCGGCGCGACCGGCACGCTGACCTCGCCGGCCGGCTGGGTCAACGTGAACGCCTACGCGAACTTCCTGCCGCTGATCATGCTGCTGCTCACGATCGGCTACGGCGCCGCCGCGATCGCCGGCCAGAGCGAGGACGGGACGCTCGGCCTGCTGGTGGCGCTGCCCGTGGCGCGCCGCACGATCCTGGCGGAGAAGATCGCGGCGATGGTCGTACAGGCGCTGGCCCTCACGGTCGCCGTCGCGGCCTGCGTGTTCGTCGGGCGCGGCTTCGACGTTGACCTCGACGCGTGGCACGTCGCGACCGCGACGCTGGCGGTGCTCCTGCTCGGCGTCGACTTTGGCCTGGTCGCGCTCGCCGTCGGCGGGGCGACCGGCAGCCGCGGCACGGCGATCGGGATCGCGAGCACCGTCGCGGCCGTCTCCTACCTCGTCAGCTCGCTCGCCCCGGCCGTGGACTGGATCAAGCCGCTGCGTTTCGCCTCGCCGTTCTACTGGGCGGTCGGGGACGACCAGCTCGCGACGGGCGCCGGGCTCGCGTCGTTCGCGGTGCTCGGGGGCGTCGCGATCGCCGCCGCGGTCGCTGCGCGGCAGTGCTTCGAGCGACTGGACGTGGCGTGATCCGCGCGGGCGCGATGCGCGTCGCCGTGCGGCCGGTCTGAACCGCGTGCGTGCTCGGCGCGCCCGTCTGCGCGCTGGTTGCCCGAGCGGCCGATCCCGCCCGCCGGGGCGCGACGGGCGTCTCGCGGATCCGCCGCGTTCACGGATCACGTCCGACCCCGGCGGCAGCCGCGCTCGGATGCGAGAGCGCCGGATCTGGCCAACGGTCAGCGGCGCTCGCCGCGCGCGCCGGACCGAAGTCCTCGCGCCACGGCGGCCGCCGCTCCACGATCGTGATCGCCTCCCCTCGCACGCCGTGCTGGATCTGTACCCTGCGAGCGCATCTCCTCCGGCACGCGGGACTGGCGGAAGTGCTCGCCTTGGGCTCCGGCGTCGGTAGGGACAGCTATTGGCCGGACGGTAGCGTCCGGTGGCACGATGGCGGCGCCAGCGCAATGACCGAGCCGCCACGCTGGTGGACGATCCGCCGCGCGCAGAACCTCAAGCCGGCCACCTATCGCTGCCCGTTCTGCGACAAGCTGCTGCCGGCGCTCAGCGAGCACGTGCTCGTGATGCCCGAGGGCGACGCGCGCCGGCGCCGCCACGTCCACACCGCCTGCGCCATCGCCGAGCGTCAGGCCGGCCGTCTCCCGGCGCGCGACGAGTGGCTGCGAACGCAACCGCCGCAACCCGGCGGGCTGCGCCGCCTCTTCGGGCGTCTGTCGCCGTGAACCGGTCAGCGGGACCTGCCGACGGCGAACAACGCGAGCACGCGATTCGCCTGTCGTGCACGCGGTGGGGCTGCAGTTTCTGCACCCCGACGGATGGGGTCCGGCCGCGGCCCTAGCTGTGCCAGCGATGGACGCGGTGCGACTCGAGCGCTCCGACCTCGTCCTTGGAGAGCGTCAGGACGACCGCGTCGGTCTCCACGCGCGCGACCGCGCCGATCGGGATCACGACCTCACGCTTGCCCCACAGGTGCCCGTGCTCGAGCACGATGTGTCCGATATGGTCCTCGCTGTCGACGATGAAGCCGTCGACGTGTCCGACGTGATGTCCGTCCGACGATGTGACCGGGCTCGCGCGGCGGATCTCGATGTCGCCCTTGGGGATGCGGTCGTACGTCCACATCACGTGATCGTCGTACGCGATCGGCGCCGTGGTGACGGTGTCGATGCTCTCGTAATAGGGCTGCGCGAGCATCTCCCGGACGCCCACCTCCCAGTCCGGATCCGCGACCGGGAATTCGCCCAGCCGCAGGTAGGCGGCCTCGCGCACCGGTTCCAACCGGCCGATCTCCTCGACGGTTCCGTCGAGCATGATCGTCCCGTCTGCTGCTTCGTCGCTTCGCGCCCTCTCGACGGGGACGAGCCGTGTGGGCTCGCCCGAGCGGTGGGGCTGGACGACGAGATGGGTGACGCGCCGGGTCGTCGGGTCGATCACCACGTCGGTCAACTCGCCGAACGCGTCGTCCGTGCAACGGACCGGGCAGCCGAGGTCGAGCCTCACGACGGTCACGTTGCCACATCGTCAATGAAATGGCGAACCCGTGCCGACGGCCAGGGAGGGGCCTAATGTACGGCCAGCCAATCCGGAACGCATCCGACGCGATCACGATCCCCGAGACCGACAACCCGCCGCTTGCCGTCGGCCCGCTCAGGCGTCCTGGTGAGCGGCGCGTCGCGGGCGCGGCGGACCGCCGGGTGCTGGCGATTGCGCGCGATCACCGTGTGTTCCTGACGCTGCTCGCGGCGGGGGCGGCGTTGCGCATCGTGACGTTCCTCGCCTACCGGCCGGCGTTGCTCTACCAGGACTCGCAGGGCTACCTGGACAACGCGGCGCAGCTCGTCCCGTTCGGCCGCTGGCCGATCGTCTACCCGCTGTTCCTGCGTGTCCTGCCGCTCTCGCAGGGGCTCGAGGTCGTCCCCCTCGTCCAGCATCTGCTCGCCCTGCTGCTGGCGGCCGCGCTCTACGTCCTGCTGCTGCGGCTGGGGCTGCGGCCATGGCTCGCGGCGCTCGCCACCGCGCCGCTGCTGCTGGACGCGTTCCAGCTGCTGATCGAGCAGTTCGTGATGACCGAGACGCTGTTCGACCTGCTCATCGTCGGAGCGTGCACGCTCCTCCTGTGGCGGCGGCCGATCCCGCTCTTCTTCGTTGCGCTCGCCGGCGTGTTGCTCGCCCTCGCGGGGCTCACGCGCGTAGTCGCAGTGCTCGTGATCGTGCCGGCCGTCGTCACCGTCGCCGTCGCAGGAGGACGGCCGTCGCGCTGGGCAGCGGTCGCCGTGCTGATCGCGGCGTTCGCCGTCCCGCTCGGCGGCTACACGCTCTGGTACCACGCCCAGCACGGCGAGTACTCGCTGGTCGGCCCGACCGGCCGGTTCCTCTACGCGCGTGTGGCGGCCTTCGTCGACTGCCGCGTGGTGTCGGTCCCGCCGGCCGAGCGCCCGCTCTGCCCGGACGAGCCGGTGGGCGAGCGTCCCTCCTCACAGGACTTCGCCTGGTCTGCCACCTCGCCGCTGTACCGCCTCCCCGAGCGAGAACGGGAGGTGCTCGCGGGCGACTTCGCCAGGCGCGCGATCCGCGAGCAGCCGCTGGCCTACGCGCGTACCGTGCTCGGCGACGTGGTGCACGGCTTCGCCTTCAAGCGAACGGTGCCGCGACGCCGCGTTTCCTTCGAGGACGTCTGGACGTTCCAGCCGACGTTCCCGCGGCGCGAGCAGGCGGACCCCGTCATCCGCTCGTACGGCGGCACGGGCGGGTCCGTCCAGCCGCAGCTCGTCGCGTTCCTGCGCGGCTACCAGCGCATCGCCTTCACTCCCGGTCCGCTGCTCGCCGCGGGGCTGCTGCTGGGACTGGCAGCCGCCGCCGGCATCGGTCGTGCGCGGCAGTCGGCCCTGCGGCCGGCGGCGCTGCTGTTCGCGTCCCTGGGCCTCGCGCTCTACCTCGGGCCGGCCCTCGCGCAGCAGCTCATGCCGCGCTACACGCTGCCGTCCCTCGTGCTGCTGGCACCGGCGCTGGCGGTCG
>CAWIEW010000012.1:0-1209906 GCA_963835285.1 uncultured Solirubrobacteraceae bacterium
AGCACGGCGGCGCGGGCTTGCACGGAGTCCGGGCCCCAGACGGCGTTCATCCAGGCGACGACCGTGGCCTGATCGAGGCCGGTGGTTCGATCATTCCGGCGGTCATCTCCTCCAGGGTGGGCGGAGCGGCGTAGTGAAGACATGCTCGGTGCCCGGCTCCCACTCCGGCTCCTGCGCCTTGAGTGCCCGGATCACCGGATGCCAGGCGCAGGCCTCCTCGAAGGTCAGCGGTCCGTTGACGATCGGCAGGCCGGCCTGGTGCGAAAGCAGCCACCGCACCGGATATTTTCCTTGCCGGCCGCGCCGAACTCCGGCCAGTACTTGACCACCGGCGCGGCCCAGATCGAGCTCACCGGCCTGCACCAGCAGATAGGCGCGTCGCGGTAGCGCCTTGTCCCACGGAGGGTTCGCCTTAGGATCGGCAAGCCCGCCCCACAGATGGACAACGGGGCGACCACCTGGTAGACGCAGCAGGCCGCGCCGACCTCGCCGGGGTTCCCTGCGAAGTTCGCACGGAAGCACGGCGACCTTCCCCCAGCCTTCCTCGGCATGTCCCTGCACTAGTGGTCCGCTTGTTGTGCCCATGATGCGGCACCGCCTTTTACTTGGATTGCCTTGTTCGCATGTTCTTCACTCTTTACACCACTCCGTTTTCGTGTCTGGTTTTTCCAGTCCAGTTCATAGATGGGGGTAAATCCCGGCGATCGCGGCGCTTATCCAGTAACGACGAGCAGGATCAGGCCGGCCGTAGACCGTCCGGAACGAGCTGCGCCCCTGCGCAACCCACGGCCAGCGCCAGTGAACCCAGGCCACAGGCCACAAAGGCCGAGGTCAAGAGCAGTCCATAGCGGCCAAGGCCATATTCGCTGATCGTGCGGCTTACCGGGTTCACATCGGGGTGGAGAAAATGCACCCGCTTAGGAAGCAGAACCGCGGCCATGGGGAAGGTGCTGATCAGCCCGCTGATCCCCAAGCGGGTCTACTGTGCCCATCTGCTGATGAGGCACCAGCGCAAACAGTGAGAGGATGAGCGGATTGAGCAAGGCGCTGTAGGCTGTGGCAGCTTTGACCTGTCGCTCTAAAGGGGCCTTGCTGCGACGATGCGCTCGGGCGCGATCCAGATCGTCAGAAAGACAGGCCGAACAGTGCGCGCCAGTTGCCGCCATCGTGGTGAAGAACACCGCATATTCGGGGGGTACCATCGTCTGCCTTCCTGCTTGATCGTGCTTATAATGAACTGGTCTTGACCGCTGACCCCGGAAGTCGCTCGATCGGCTGCGGCAGTGATCGCGTCGGCAAAGCTCGATCAGTCTAGTCGCAGGGTTGTGGCTGGGAATAGTCGAAGGAAGTATTCTGAGGAGTATCTTTTGCGGGGTTGATCAACTAATCCACGCTGCCTCGGGCTGTATTCATTGTGAGGAGGATTCTGTGCCTAATGGGGAACGTCTGGGGCCAGGCAAGAAGGGCGGCAGCAACCCACCCTCAGCGGTCCTTTCAGGAGAGCAGTCCCAGGTCCCGCCCGCGTGCCACGACTTCGGTGCGGTTGGCGGCTCCCAGTTTGCGCAGGATGTTACTGACGTGTTTTTTGGCCGTCGTCAGGGCAATGGAGAACTGGGCGGCGATGTCCTGGTTCGAGGCGCCGGATGCAACCAGGCGCAGCACTTCCAGCTCGCGCTCGCTGAGCGGCTCGATCAGTGCGACTGTTTCCGGCAGGCGTGACGCGGCGGGTTGTCCCCGGCTGCCAAGGCTGCCAGCAAGTGGCGGGTGTAATCCGGGGTGATGCCCCGAGCAGCCGCCTTGTGCAGCAGCCCGGCCATCGGCCGGCCCTCATCCACGAAGGCGCGCACGTATCCCTCCGGCTCGGCTCGGAGCAGGGCGCGCACCAGGCTTGCCAGCGCCTGGTCTTCATGTCCAGCGGCCCAGGCAGCCAGCGCCTGCAAGGCGAGCATCTCAATGGTGTGTCCCAGGCGTCCTGCCGCTTCGGCGGACGCAATCAACCGGTTCAGCAGGCGAACGGCATCTTCGGCCCGTCCCTGCGCGGTGAGCGTGCGTGCCCAGACGAGGTATTCCAACTCGCGCTCGAAGGGCATGTCATCATCGAGCGCAAAACCGCTTTCGGCCGCCGAACGCGTGGCGGTGGCGATATCTCCAGTCAAGAGCTTCAACCGGGCATAGAGTGCGTGCGCCTGCCGATAGAACGCCATGTGGCCTACTTCCCCGTCAAGGGGGTCAGGGCGATCAAGCCGTGCCAGGAACTGTGGCACCGCGTCATCGCCTGGCTGCATGCGGGCGAGCGCCAGGTGCGCCAGGAAGCTATAGCGCTGCGCCATGAAAGGTTCCCAGTGGACGCGTGCTACCAACGCCAGGCCCTGATGCAGGAGCCTCTCGGCTTCGGCGAAGTCATTCCATTCCCGGTGCAGATCGCCCAGGTGGACGAGGCCTCAATCCTGGGTAGAAGGGTTTGCCATCCTGCTGGGCCAGAACCTCCCTGTACGTCTCGGCAGCCTGGCGCAAGCGCCCCTGCATGATCTCGGTGTCGCCCAGGGCCGCTGAGCCAAGCCAGCCAATCATCGCATTGCCGGCCTGCTCGCTTGCCAGGCGTGCGGTCTGCATGGCTGCCACTGCCTCCGCCAGGTCGCCGGTGGCCCGCCGGGCGATACCCAGCGCGTAGGAGGCCATGCTGCGCAGAAATAGCTCATCCTCGGGCATCTGGGCGAGCGCCTCTTCTGCTAGCGCGATTGTGCGTGGATAATCTCCCTGCCGGGACGTGATGTAGGCACGCACGGCCGCGATATTCCCCAGACGTGCCTCGTCACCCCTTGCGCGCCAGGTTGCCTCAGTTGTATCCAGGGGTTGCTTGAATTCCTCTGTGCGGCCGGCGAGAAACAGCGCCAGGGCGTACCAGAGGCTGAGCTGCGGCTGCTCCCGGCGCACTGCTTCTGGCAACCGTTCCAGCCAGCGCAAAACTTGGTGGAGGCCACCTTGCCGGCCCAGCGTGGGTGACACGACGCCTTTCTCGGTCATCGGCGCGCTGGCGGCGGGAGCGCGCGCCCGCGTCGGCCCGCGGCTGCTGGTGACCGTCGCGTTCATGTTCGCGGCGGCCGAGGTGCTGGTGGCGATCGCGCCCGAGGTGCCGCTGCAGATGCTCGCGCTGATCCCGCTCGGCGCGGTCAGCGTGACGTTCGCCGCCGGCGTCAACTCGCTGCTGCAGCTCGCGGTCGAGCCCTCGATGCGCGGCCGCGTGATGGCGCTCTACTCCGTGGTCTTCCTCGGCTCGACGCCGATCGGCGCCCCGATCGTCGGTTGGCTGGCCGAGGTCGCAGGCCCCCGCGCCGGGCTGGCCCTCGGCGCGGCGGCCGCCCTTGTCGCGGCGATCGGCGGCGCGGTGGCGTTCGCCCGCGCCGCCGGTGAGCCCGTGGCCATGCGCCAGCGCGGTGGGCGGATGCTGGTCGAGGCGCTGCGCCGCTAGCCGCCAGCAGCTCGACGCGGTTGCCCCAGGGATCCGCCGTGTAGAAACGGCGGACGCCCGGCAGCGCCTCGTCCCAGTCGACGCTCCGCCCGGCCGCCGCCAGACGGTCGGCCACCGCGTCGAGATCCTCGACCCGCAGCGCCGGATGCGCCTTGCGCGCGGGCGCGAAGTCGTGCTCGACGCCGACGTGCAGCTGCTCGAACCAGACGCCCCCGCGCTCCCGCAGCGGCTCCGGCTTCTCGACCTCGACCAGCCCCAGCAACCCGGCGTAGAACTCGCGCGCCGCGGCCTCGCATCCCGGCGGCGCCGCCACCTGCACGTGATCTAGGCGCGGGCCGGCGACGGGTCGCTCCTGGTCATCTTCACCGAAGCGGTCAGGTCGGCCGCCGCACCGCCGCGGAAGACGCCCTTGATCGGCGGCACGTCGGTGTAGTTGCGGCCGTGGCCGATCTTCACGTGCGTCTCGCCGCCGAGCGTGCGGTTCGTCGGGTCGGCCGGCACCCAGACGGGCTCGCCCTCCCCCGGCACGAGCGCCTCGAGCCAGGCGTGCGTCTCGACCTCCGCCGAATCGACGCTCTCGTCGCCGTTCGGCGGCGCCCACAGGTAGCCGGACACGTAGCGGGCGGCGATCCCGTGGCGGCGCAGGAGCAGCAGCGCGAGATGGGCGAAGTCCTGGCACACCCCCGCGCCCGTCTCGAGCAGGTCGGCCACGGTCGAGCCCACGAACGTCACGCCGGGCCGGTACTCGAAGCGGTCCGGGATCACCTCGACCATTCGCCGCACCGTCGCCAGCGGCGTCTCGGCACGCGACAGGCCGACGAGCTCGTCGAGCGCCAGATCGTCGGGCTCGGTGCCGTCGGGCAGCACGAACTCGCCCGCCTCCGCGCGGTACGCAGGCGTGTCCAGCTCCGCCCACGGCTCGTCCGGCGGATCGTCGGGCGGCGCCGTCTTCACGCGCGCGCGGACATCGATCGACAGGTGGTCGTGCGGCCGCGAGATCCCGAACTCGATCACCGTCGTCCCGAAGTAGTCGACGTACTGGTGCAGGCGCGACTCGGGGTCGACGCGCACGCCGAAGTCGTCCACCCGCTGCGTGCGCGTGGTCGCGGGCTTGACGCGCAGCGCGTTGAGGTTGTCCGACACGGGCGCGCCGTAGCGGTACTCGGTGAGGTAGCGGATCGCGAAGTGCATCAGGCGGTGGCCAGCCGGGCCGCGGGTGTGGCCGGGCCACCAAAGTACCGTTGCGCGATGTCGGCATCGACCTGCGCCAGCTCGCGCTGGACGGCGCCGAGCGTCTCCGCCAGTGCCTGGTCGGCCTCGGCGGTGCGCGCGCGGAAGTCCAGATCGGCCATCAGGCGGCCGACGCGCAGGACGGCCGGCGAGCCACGATAGCTGGTGTCGGCGGCGGTCAGGGCGGCGTGCAGCGCCTCGACCGAGAACGCCACCGAGTCCGGGTAGTCGCGCTCGAACAGCAGGAAGCGCGCGACCGGGTCGGCGTTCGGCGCCGCGGGCACGGCGCGGCGGTAGGCCTGGAAGCCGCCGACCGCCTGCAGCAGGGCGAGCGCCTGGCCGTCGCGGGCGTGCTCCTCGCCCTCGGGCGGGAGCGTGACACGCAGCATCCGCAGGACCATGTCGGCGGACTCGATCGCCGCGCCCGCCTGCAGGAACGCGTGCGCCTCGTCGCGCAGCATCGTGCGGCTGGTGACGCCCCAGAACAGCCCACAGCGGTCGCGCACGTAGGCGTAGACGGAGTACGGGCCGGTGCGCAGCGCCGCCGACATGTCCTGCCGCAGCAGCCCGAGGTGGAAGGTGTTGATCGCCTCCCACATCTCGGCCGAGAACACGTCCCGGACCGTGCGCGCGCCCTCGCGCGCACGCGTGACGCAGTTGAGCACCGACACCGGCACGTCGGGGTCGAGCGTCAGCGCGCGCAGCACCGCGTCACGCGAGGCGGGCGTCTCCGGCGGCTCGCCGCTGACGATGGTCAGCAGGTGATCCCACGACAGCAGCACGCCGGCCGGGTCGTTGGGCCGCGCCTGCACGTCGGCGTGAAAGACGCCGTCGAGCATGCGCGCGGTGTGCTCGGCCCGCGCCAGCTGGCGGCCGATCCAGTACAGCTCGTGAGCGATCCGGGCGAGCACGGCCTACTGTTGCTGTTGCTGCTGCTGGCCCGACCACTCACCCTGGCTGAGGCCCGGCATCCGCGGGAGCGACCAGCGCGGCGTCCCGACGCCGTCGTCGACCGGGACCTCCCCCTCGTCGAGGACCCACGTGTCCTTCGAGCCGCCGCCCTGGGAGGAGTTGACGATCATCGACCCCTCGCGCAGCGCCACGCGTGTCAGCCCGCCCGGGACGATCCGGATGTCGTCGCCGAACACGGCGAACGGGCGCAGGTCGACGTGGCGGGCGGCCAGCGAGCCGTCGGCCGTCGCGGTCGGGACGGTCGACAGCCGCACGAGGTCCTGCGCGATCCACCGCTCGGGCTCGCGCATGATCTTGTCGGCCTGGCGGGCGATCTCCTCGTCGCTCGCCGACGGCCCGATGAACACGCCCTTGCCGCCGGATTCGCTGGTCGGCTTGACCACCATCTCCCCCAGCCGCTCGAGCACCCACGAGCGCTGATCGGCGTCCGCCATCAGGTAGGTCGGGACGTTGTCGAGGATCGGCTCCTCGCTGAGGTAGTAGCGGATCATCTCCGGCACGTAGTGGTAGATCGCCTTGTCGTCGGCGACGCCGGTCCCCACCGCGTTGACGATCGCCACGCTGCCCGCCCGGTACGCGCGCATCAGCCCGGGCACGCCGAGCAGCGAGTCGGGCCGGAACTCGAGCGGATCCATGAAGTCGTCGTCGATCCGGCGGTAGATCGCGTGGACGCGCTGCAGCCCACGGGTGGTGCGGATGTGGCAGACCGCGTCGCGGACGACGAGGTCGGAGGCCTCGACGAGCTCGACGCCCATCTGCCGCGCCAGGAACGCGTGCTCGAAGTAGGCGGAGTTGAACGGGCCCGGCGTCCACACGACGACCGTCGCCTCCTCCTCGCCGCCCGTCGGCGCGACCTCCTCGAGCGCGGTGCGCAGCAGCGCCGGGTAGTGGTCGACCGGTCGCACGCGGTAGTGGGCGAACAGCCCGGGCAGCAGCCGCGTCATCGCCACGCGGTTCTCGAGCACGTACGAGATGCCGCTCGGCGTGCGGACGTTGTCCTCGAGCACCTTCCACGAGCCGTCGCCGTCGCGCACGAGGTCGCACCCTGAGACGTGGCAGTAGACGCCGCCCGGCGGCCGGATCCCGTGCGCGGCGCGCGCGAACCCGGAACGCGAGACGATCAGGTCCCACGGGACCTTGCCGTCGTGGACGATCTCGCGCCCGTGGTAGACGTCGTCGATGAAGTGGTTCAGCGCGCGGATCCGCTGCGCCAGCCCGCGCTTGATCGTCGTCCACTCGCTCGCGGGGATGATCCGCGGGACGAGGTCGAGCGGGAACGGGCGGTCGCGCACCGGTCCGTCGGCGTCCGGACCGGCCGCGTCGAACGTGATGCCCTGCTGCATGAAGATCGCGTCGCGCCGGCGCCCGGCGGCGGCCAGCGCGCCGGGGCCGAGCTGCTCGAGGGCGTGCACGAGGGTCTGCGCGTGCGGGCGCGGCGTCCCGTCCGCGTCCAGCACCTCGTCATAGAAGCCCTCGCGGACTGTCAGCACGCAGGCATCCTCACACCTCGGTCCGTACCCACGCAACGCCGTGATGTACCGCGTTCGGCCCGCCCTCTTCGCCCCGCGGTCGAACCGCGTGGCTGTTACCGGCGTGTAGTCCGGCTGCAACCGCCGGCGCGGACAGTGCGGCCATGCACCCCTTCGCCCTCATGCCCAGCCTCACCGAGTCGCGCGCTTCCCGGCGGCGCGCGCGGCGCGCCGCGATCGCCGTCGTCGCCGGCCTGCTCGCCCTCCCCGGGACAAAGGCGTTCGGCGACCAGCCGCACTCGCACCTGGCCGGTGGCCACGCCGGCGTCCACTACCAGCCGACCGCCACCCCGGCGCCCGAGAATGGCGGCGGCGGCGTCGACTGGGAGGTCGCGGCGATCGCCGCGGCGACCGTGCTCACTGTCGGCGGCCTGACGTTGCCGCAGCGCCGGCGTCCGCGCACCGTGACGTGAGGCATCATCCGCGCCGTGACCAATCTCAGCATCTGCGTGGCCGGAGCGACCGGATGGACCGGAGCGGCGATCGCCGACGCGGTTGCCGCGGCCGCTGACCTCGACCTGCACTCCGCGATCAGCCGCTCGGCGGCAGGCGGCGAGATCCATGGCGCGCCGGTGTACGCCTCGGTCGACGACGCGCTCGACGGCGTCGACGTGATCATCGACTTCACCTCGCACGACGTCGCGAAGACACACGCGCTCACCGCGGTCGCCCGCGGCGTGTCCGTCGTGATCGGCACGTCGGGGCTGACCGCGGACGACTTCGCCGAGATCGACGCGGCGGCGCGCGAACACGGGGTCGGCGTCGTCTCGGCCGGCAACTTCTCGTTGACCGCCGCGATGGCCAAGGCGGCGGCGCAGCTCGCCGCGAAGCACCTGCCGAGCTGGGAGATCATCGACTACGCCAGCGCCGGCAAGGCCGACGCCCCGAGCGGAACCGCGCGCGAGCTCGCCGAGGCCCTCGGCCCGGCTGCGCGTGAGCGGTCGGTGGAGAACACGTACGGCGCGGTCGAGGCGCGCGGCGCCGGCATCGCCGGCACGCAGGTCCACTCGCTCAGGCTGCCGAGCTTCACGGTCTCGACCGAGATCGTGTTCGGCCTGCCCGACGAACGGCTGTCCATCCGCCACGACGCCGGCTCGTCCGCCGCGCCCTACGTCGCCGGCACGCTGCTGGCCACCCGCGCCGTGCGCGGCCGGACCGGGCTCACGAGGGGGCTTGATGCACTTCTGTCCGACAGTTGAGCGCTACGCTCATGGCGTTTGAGTGAAGTGGCCGCCTCGTTCGAGACCTCGTTCCCGGCAGGGCCTAGCGCACCCGCGGTCGCGCGACGTGCCATCCGTGAGTTCCTGCACTCCCACGGCGCCGATCCGCGCGCGCTCGGCGACGTCATGCTGGCGCTGTCCGAGGTCGTGACGAACGCGGTCGTGCACGGCTACCGCGGCGAGGCGGGCGAGGTCCGCGTCGCCGCCGAGCACTCCGACGACCGGCTGGTGCTGTCGGTCGCCGACCGCGGGCTCGGCATGGGGCCGCGCCACGACAGCCCGGGCCTCGGGCTCGGCCTGCCGCTCGTCGGCCGGATCGCCAAGCGCGTCGACATCACCGCCGAGGTCGGCGGCGGCACGCTCGTGAGCATGAGCTTCTCGCTCGACCAGCCGACGCACTAGCCGGCACCGGAACTGGACGACTAGCGCTGGTACTCGCGAATCTGCGTGCGCAGGACGCGCACGAGGTCGCCCTGGGCGATGTTGGCGTCGACGAGGTGCAGGCCCCACGCCGGCGTCGGTGAGGGCTTCGGGACCGGCGTCCCCGGCGCCGACGCGACCCGCAGCACGTGGGCACCGCCCGCGTGCGAGCAGCGGCCGGTGAACGCGCCGTAGCTCTGGATGAACGTCGTCGACACGACCGGCCGCTGCAGCCCGAGCACGGAGATCCCGGCGGCGATCAGCGTCTTGGGCGCGAACGGCCGCGACGGGATGACCGACGTCAGCTTCACCCTGCGGTTGCGAGCGAGGTCGGCGGGGTTGGTGCACGCGGTCTCGAGCTGCGGGCCGCTCGGGAAGCCGAGGAAGGCGGCGAGGCGGCTCGCGCCGCGACCGAACACCGACGGGTCCGGCGGCGTCTCGTTGAAGGTGCTGAACGCGAGCACGCAGGAGACCTGCGTCTCACGCGCGCACGTCGGCACGTGGCGGAACACGCCCCCGCGGTCCGACTCCCTTGCGCACCGTGACATCCGCGCCGAGCAGCACCGCCGACACCATCCGGCGGCGCAGCGCGGGATGGTCGTCGATGCGCCGGCGGATCAGCCGCTGCAGATGGAAGGCGCCCTGCGAGTGGCCGATCAGCACGAAGCCGCGGCGGGAGCCGATGCGGCGCAGGAACGCGTCGAACGCCTGCTCGACGTCGCCGTAGGCCTTCAGGTAGTCGGCCTTCGTGGTCTTCCCGGTCTGCAGGGCCGGGACGGTCGCCTGGCGATACACGGGCGCGTAGACGCGACACACCTGCGAGAAGCGGGCGGCCTGGAAGCGCGCGATCGAGCGCAGCTCCAGGGTCGACGTGCCTGTTCGCCAGCGGCGTCTGCTGGTTGGACACCGTCGGGTAGACGTAGAAGCAGGCGACGCCGCGGTCGCGCGCCTCGCTTCGGCGTCGTCTCCCCCGTGCGCTTGTCCCAGCCGCGGTACAGCGTCGTGCTCAGGCGCAGCCGGCACGGGTCGTGCGCGACGCCTGGTCCGCACAGCCACTTGGTCGCGGCGGACGCGGGGACGGCAGGGATGAGCGTGGCGGCGACGATCACCGCGCACAGCAGGGTGCGACTCCTCACGGCGCGACAGTACCGTGTCGGCCGGTGAGCGCGCGCGTGCAGCGCGGCGCGCTGTACGCCGGTGGGTTCCTCGGCCCGTTCGGCGGCGGTGTGCTGACCGTCCTGATTCCGGACCTCCGGACCGAGTTCGGGGTCTCGACCGCGGTCGCCAGCCTCGTGATCCCCGCCTACATCGTCCCGTTCGCGGCGGTGCAGCTCGTATCGGGCACGATCGGGGAGCGGCTCGGCGCGGCGCGCACCACCCGCGTCGCGTATGTCGTCTACGCCGCGGTATCGCTGGTCGCGGCGCTGGCCGGCGGCTTCGGGGTGCTGCTCGTCATGCGCGCGCTGCAGGGCGTGGCGAACGCGTTCACGACGCCGCTGCTGCTCTCCGCGCTGGCCGCCGACACGCGGCCGGAGAAGCTCGGCCGCACGATGGGCACGTTCGCGTCGGTGCAGACGGCGGCGATCGTGGTCGCGCCGCTGGTCGGCGGCATCGCCGGCGAGGCCGACCTGCGGCTCGTGTTCATCGGCCCGGCGCTCGCCGCGCTCGCGCTCGCCGCCGTCCCGTTGCCCAAGCCGGCGGCGCGAGTCGTAGGCGAAGCGCCGCCCCGGCTGCGGACCGCGCTCAACCGCCGCGTCGCCTGGCTCGCCGCGACGGCCTTCCTCGCCTACCTCGCGGTCACCGGCCTCGGCTTCCTCGTCGCGCTGCAGGCGGCGGACCGGTTCGGCGTCGGCGCCACCGAGCGCGGCCTGATCCTCGCCGGCTTCGGCCTCACCGGGATCGTCGTCGGGCCGGTCGCCGGCGGCTACATCGACCGGCTGGGCCAGGTGCCGGTGACGGTGGCCGGCTCGCTCGCGTGCGCGGTCATCGTGCCGCTGCTCGGCCTGGTGCAGACGGCCGGGCTGCTCGCTCTCGTGTGGGCCATCGCCGGCGTCGGCTCAGCCGTGCTGTGGACCGGCCTCAACACCCTCACCGTCGAGGCCGCGCCCGCCAACCGCGGCGGCGCCGTGTCGTTCATCGGCTCGTGGAAGTTCGCCGGCAACGCCGCCGGCCCGGTCCTCTGGCTCCCGATCTACATGCAGCAGGAGTGGCTGGCGTTCGCCCTTGCCGGCGTCGCCTGCGTCGTCATGGCGGCCACCGTGCGACGAGCGGGCGCCGTGCCGCGTCGAGACCGTCCGCCGCCGCGAGCCGCAGCGTCGTAGCGGTGGTCCTGAGTGACGTCACACTCGCCTGCTGGGCGCTGCTCGAGGTCAGCCTGCGGGTGCTCGAGGCCACGCGCGGCAAGGGTCGCCGCGGCCGCGATCGCGGCACGCGAGTGCTGGTGGCGATCTCGATCGGGGTCGCGATCGCGGCCGGCGCGGCGGCGAGTTCGCAAGGGCTGCCGGCCGTCGGCGTCATCGTGATGTGGGTGGGCCTCGCGACGCGTATCTGGGCGGTCCTGGCGCTCGGCGCGTCGTTCCGGACGACGGTCGAGGTGGATCCGGGCCAGGCCGTCGTGACGACCGGGCCGTACCGGTGGGTCCGGCACCCGTCCTACACGGGTCTGCTGTTGATCGTGGCCGGGTTCGGCCTGTCCCGCGGCTGGCTGTCGCTGGCGGCGTGCCTGGTGCTGCCGCTGCCGGCGCTCGTCTGGCGCATCCACGTGGAGGAGGCCGAGCTCAGCCGCGTGCTCGGCGACGCCTATCGCAGCTACGAAGCGACCACCGCCCGGCTGCTCCCGGGGATCTGGTGATTGCCGTGCTGGGGTGGCGCGCAGCACCGGTTGGCGCGTAGCGTCTACCGCCAGTGACCGGGACGATCATCCCGCGTTGGGAATGGCGCATGTTCGCCGAGCGGTTCGGCGCCGCCGAACGCCGGTTGGCTTCGCTCGCCACCGCGCCACCGGAGGTGAGCGACGAGCAGTACGTGCTCGGGCTCGCGAGCGAGGCGTCGGTCAAGGTTCGCGAAGGGCTGATGGACGTCAAGCGCCTGGAGCGCGTCGACAACCACGGGCTCGAGCAGTGGAGGCCGGTGCTGAAGGCGGCGTTCCCGCTCGCGCAGTCCGACGTCGTGACGGTGATCGAGGCGCTCGGCGGGGCGCCGGCCGACCTGGGCCGTGCGGAGTACACGGTCGATCAGCTTGTCGGTGAGGTCCTGCGGCCGCGCGCGGACGTCCTGGTGCTCGACGTGCACAAGGAACGCGTGCGCTTCACGGTCGGAGGCTGCATGGCCGAGCTCTCCGAGCTGCGAACCGGGCATGGGCAGGCGCGGACGGTGGCCGTCGAGTCCGAGGATCCGGATCGCGTGATCGCGGCGGTGCGGGAGCTCGGCCTGGTCGCCCCCCACAACGTGAGCGTTCCCCGCAAGCTCAAGGCGCTCGCAGGGTTCGCCGCGCGACGCTACGCGGTGATCGACGTCGGGACCAACTCGGTCAAGTTCCACATCGGCGAGCGCGCCGCGGACGGCGCGTGGCGGGCGATCGTCGATCGCGCGGATGTCACTCGGCTCGGCCAGGACCTGGAGCGCACGGGCCAGCCTCGGCGCCGACGCGATCCACCGCACGACGCAGGCGATCGCCGGCATGGCCGAGGAAGCGGAGCGCCATGACGTCGAGTCGATCGTCGCGGTCGGCACCGCCGGACTGCGGCTCGCGCCCAACCGCGACGAGCTGATCGACGCGGTCCGGCGCATCCACGGCGTCGAGGTCGAGGTGATCCCCGGGGACGAGGAGGCCCGCTTGGCCTATCTCGCGACGGCGTCGGAGCTGGACGTCGGAGACGGCATGATCGTCGTCTTCGACACCGGCGGCGGCAGCTCCCAGTTCACGATCGGGCGCGGGACGCACGTCGAGGAGCGGTTCAGCCTCAACGTCGGTGCGGTGCGCTACATGGAGCGGTTCGGGCTTGACGGGCTCGTCGGCGAAGCCACGCTGACGGAAGCGCTCGACGCGATCGCGAGCGATCTCGCGCGGCTGGACGATTGGCTCGCGGTCGAGCGCGTCGTCGGCATGGGCGGCGCGGTCACGAACCTCACCGCCGTCAAGCACGGCCTCGCGGTCTACGACCCGGACGTCGTGCACGGCACCGTCCTGGACCGCGCAGAGATCGATCGGCAGATCGAGCTCTACCGCACGCGCGACGCCGACCAGCGCCGGGAGATCGTCGGGCTGCAGGCCAACCGAGCGCCGGTCATCCTCGCGGGCGCCTGCATCGTCCGCAGCATCCTCGTCAAGCTCGGCCGCGACAGCCTCACGGTCAGCGACCGCGGCCTGCGCCACGGCCTGCTCGTCGAGCGCTTCCCCCACCCCACGTGACCTCCAGCGGATGCGGCCGTTCGCCTCGCTACACCGCTATCAGCGCCAGTGGCTTCGCGGCGATCTGATCGCGGGCCTGACGGTCTGGGCGATCCTGGTTCCTCAGGCGCTCGCGTACGCGAGCATCGCGGGCGTGTCGCCGGTCGTGGGCCTCTACGCGGCACCCGGCGCACTGCTGCTGTACGCAGCGCTTGGCAGCTCGCGGGTGCTTGTCATGGGACCGATGGCGGCCGCGGCGGCGCTGTCGGCGGCCACGGTCGCCGATCTCGCCCCGCTCGGGGACGAGCGCTTCGCGGCGCTCACCGCCGGCCTGGCGATCACGGCGGGCTTCGCCGCCCTGATCGCGGGTCTCCTGCGCCTCGGCTTCCTGGCCGAGTTCATCAGCCCTCCCGTGCTCAAGGGCCTGATCATCGGCCTCGCGCTCACGATCATCATCGGCCAGCTGCCGAAGCTGTTCGGGATCAGCGCGGGGACGGGCGACTTCTTCGAGCAGGCCTGGCACCTCCTCACCCATCTCGGCGACACCCAGGGCCCGACGCTGCTCGTCGGCACGTGTTCGCTGGCGGTGATCCTCGGCCTGCGCCGTCTTGCGCCCGGCGTCCCGGGTCCGCTCGTGGCCGTCGTCGGCGCCGTCGCCGCGGTCAAGGCCTTCGCCCTCGACGTCCCGACGGTCGGGTCGATCGCGAGCGGCCTGCCGTCGCTGGGCCTGCCCGACATCGCGCTCGCGGACTATGGCCGTCTCGCCGGCGGCGGGATCGGCGTGATGCTGATCGCGTTCGCCGAAGGGCTGGGGGCGGCGAAGGCCTACGCGGCTCGCGACGATCGGGGGATCGACGCCAGCCGCGAGCTGGTGGCGCTCGGCGGTGCGAACCTCGCCGCCGGCGTATCGAGTGGCATGGTGGTGAGCGGCAGCCTGTCGAAGACCGCCGTCAATGCGTCGGCCGGCGCGCGCAGCCAGGTCTCAGGGCTGCTGGCGGCGGGTCTGGCCATCGTTGCGCTGCTCTTCCTCACCGGGCTGTTCGAGGATCTCCCGGCCGCGACGCTGGCGGCGGTCGTCATCGCCGCCGTCATCGAGCTCGTCGACGTGCCTGCGCTCGTGGAGCTCCACGACATGTACACCCGGCGCCTCGGTCGCCAGTTCGGGTGGGTCGCGCGCCCCGACTTCATCGCCGCGCTGGCCGCTGTGCTCGGTGTGACCGTCTTCGGGACCCTGCCCGGGCTGTTCATCGGCATCGGCGTCTCGCTGCTGCTGCTCGTCTACAGGGCCTCGCGGCCATACGTCGCGCTGCTCGGCCTCACGTCCGGCCCCGAGGCGGCCTACCGCGACATCTCGATCCACGACGACGCGCAACCGCCCGACGGCATCGTCGTCCTGAGGGTCGAAAGCGGCCTGTACTTCGCGAATGCCGAGACCATCCGCTCGCGCATCGTCGAGGCCGGCGGCGCCGACGGCGTGCGTGGCGTGATCGTCGATGCCGAGACGACCCCGTTCGTCGACGTCACCGCGGCCCGCATGCTCGTCACCGCGCACGAGGAGCTGCAACGGCGCGGCGTGCGCCTGGTGCTCGCCCGCGCCGTCGGGCAGGTGCGGGACGTGCTCGGGTGCGTGAGCGACGATCGCGACCTGAACGACGACGTACCCGACGATCAAGGCCGCCATCGCCGCCCTCGACGGCGCGATGCCGGCCTCTGGTGATCGCTAGGCCACCGTGCGCGAGGTGCGCTGCGCGCTGTCGAGCCCCCAGCTGACGATCCGCTCGGGATGGATGCGGATCATCGGCGTCGGCATCGCGATCGCCTCGGCCCGTCCGCGGACCTCGACCGCGCGCGGGCGCCAGGGCTCGATGCTCTCCAGGTCGTCGATCACGATCGCGGCACGCCCGGTCCGGGCGACGTCGCGGAACTTCTTCGTCGCTCGAGCTCAGCGCCGCCGATGTCGATCGTGTCGCGCACGGCGTTGTAGATCCAGGCGACCGGGACCACGTGCGGCGTGCCGTCGGCCCCGACCGTAGCCAGCCGCCCGAGCTGCCGCCCTCCGGCCAGGTACCGCAGCTCGGCGTCGGTGAATACGCTCACCGCCCGCTACGACGCCGCGCCCCTGGATTCCCGCTCCGCGCGCGCCGCGTGCTCGTCGGGGCGCATGCCGAGGACGTCGCGGTAGAAGTTGCGTGCGCGGTCGGCGTCCCGCAACGGGATGCCGATGAAGTCGAGCTCTTGGATCAGTCCCATGCTCGCCAGTCTCTCACTGCTTCGTCATGGCGATCTTGAGCCGGGTACCGCCCTTGCCGAGCCCGCCATCCGCGTGAGCCCTGTTTCCGGGCACGCTGCTCACGACGACGCCCGGTCCACCGGATCCGGGTCGGACAAATGCGATCGTCCTGAGCGTTGATCGGCGTCGTGGCGCGCGACTTAGCCGACAGCGGATCTTGAGCTGACCTCGCGCCCGGCGCGGTCCTTGCCGGTCCGCGTCATGCCCTCCCGGAGCACAGCTCGCAAGCTCGCCGTTGACCGCTCCGGGAGGCCATGCCGCGGCCCGCCTCCCACACGACCGTGTTGTCCGGCCGCACGCTCTGTGGCCGGTGGCCTGGAGGGCGGCATAGCATCGGCCTGCCTCACCACGGGCTACCGAGAGAGGCGCGAATCGGAATACCGAGCCCGGGTCAGCGTTGCGCTGTCGTCCGCCGGCGTGGTCGTTCCGGGCTCTGATTCAACAATTCGCTGCTACGCACGCCGGGCTCGTGTTCAACCCACTCGAGTGACGGATGCGACGCGGGACTGCTGGCTTCATGTCGGTGCCTCCAGCGGGTCCACGCCGACGACCATCGAGGAGATGGCGAGGAACGCCGTCACCTTCATCCATGCCCTCGGCTTCGATCAGGTCGACCTGTTCGGGTTCTCGCTGGGCGGCATGATCGCCCAGCTGATCGCGCAGCAGCAGCCGCGGCTCGTGCGCAAGATGATCCTCGCCGGAACCGGCCCCGCGGGGGGCGATGGCATCGACAAGGTGACCCGCATCACCTACCTCGATATCGCGCGCGGACTGCTCACCCGCCAGGATCCCAAGCAGTTTCTCTTCTTCACCATGACCCCGAACGGCGGCCGAGCCGGAAGGAGTTCCTGGCACGGCTCGAAGAACGTACCAGCGACCGCGACAAGACCATCTCCGTGCGCTCGTTCCGCGCCCAGCTCAAGGCCATCCACCGCTGGGGTCAGCAGCAGCCCGCCGACCTCGCGAGGATCCACCAGCCGGTGCTCGTCATGAACGGCGAGAGCGACAGGATGGTGCCCACCAAGAACACCGTCGACCTCGACCGACGACTCCCCAACAGCGAGCTCGTCATCTATCCCGACGCCGGGCACGGCGGCGTGTTCCAGCTCCACGAGGACTTCGTCAAGCGGGCGTCGAGTTCCTATGAGCGCTCGCCGGGAGAACGGTCATGAAGGCATTCGTCGTCGAGCACTACGGCAAGGACGGACTCCGCGCCGCCGAAGTACCCGAGCCCGAGGTCGGCGACGGTGACGTGCTGGTCAAGGTGAGCGCCGCCGCATCAACCCGCTGGACAAGATGGTCCGCAACGGCGAGTTCAAGCGGCTCCTGAAGTACCAGACCCCGTTCGTGCTCGGCCACGACGTCGCCGGCGTGGTGACCAGGGTCGGCTCCGGGGTGCGCGACTTCCAGGTCGGCGACGAGGTCTACGCTCGCCCCCGCGACCTGCGGATCGGGACCTTCGCGCGAGTACATCGCGATCGACCAGGACGACGTCGCGCCCAAGCCGGCCTCGCTCACCCTGCACGAGGCGGCCGCGGTGCCGTTGGTGTCACTGGCCGCCTGGCAGGCCCTGGTCGAGCGGGCCCACGTCAAGCCCGGGCAGAAGGTCCTCGTCCACGCCGGCTCCGGCGGCCTGGGGTCGACCGTCATCCAGCTCGCCAAGCACCTCGGCGCCACGGTGGCGACGACCGCCAGCGGCGAGAACGCGGAGCTGGTGCGCAGCCTCGGCGCCGACGTCGTCGTCGACTACACCAAGGAGGACTTCGCCGAGGTCCTCTCCGGCTACGACGTCGTGCTGGACTCGCTCGGCGGCGAGAACCTCGAGAAGTCGCTCACGGTCCTCAAGCCGGGCGGACAGGCGATCGGCGTCGACCGGCCCGCCGGACCCCGGGTTCGCGAAGCAGCTCGGGGCGCCGAAGCTCATGGGCGTCGTGATGGGGCTGCTGAGCCGCAAGGTCCGCAAGCAGGCGCGGAAGCTCGGCGTGAGCTACTCGTTTCTCTTCATGCAGGCCAACGGCGCCCAGCTGCGCGAGCTGGCCGCCCTCTACGACGCCGGCCACCTCCGCCCGGTCATCGACAAGACGTTCCCGTTCGACCAGACCCTCGAGGCGCTGGCGTACGTCGAGCAGGGCCGCGCCAACGGCAAGGTCGTCATCACGCTCGACTGACAACCCCGCCCGCCGCCCAACGCTTCGAATCGGATCGATAGCGCAAGCGAATCGTCGGCAGTCGCAGTCGCCGTCTTGGACGACGAGGAGGAGCGCAGGGTAGGACTCCTGCTTCTCGGCAATGGAGCTGTCTCGGCGCACCGGTTCGACCGGCCGCGCGCTGCTGGGTCGGACGAAACCGAGGAGTGGGGTTAGGGCACCGCCGACGGTGAGTCGCGCTATCGCAATGCGCGACAAGCAGCTCCAAGGCGCCGGTCGCGCAGGATTCAGAACGGCACACCGAGCTCTACCGCACCCAATGCCACGGAACCGCCCTGGGAGTCCTGCACGCGGATGCCGTCGTATCTCGTCCAGGGCCTGGTCAGGGCTCCCGCGCATGCCGTGTACGCTCCGTCAGCCCGGCGGAAGAACAGGTCCGCGACGGTGCGGCCATATGAGCCAGTAACGCTCACGGGCTCGCTCCATCCGGGGCCTCCCCATGACACTCGAGCCCACGGCGCGCCGTCACAGGCCCACCAGAGGTCCCCGCCAGCGGTAAGGGTGTACGTCACCGCACGCTTCCCGACGCCCCGCTGTTCGACGTGGACGCCGAGATCGCCGCCGTCGGTGATTCGAGCGCTCGCCTCCACGTACTTCGCCGCGGACGCCGAGCACGGCAGCACGAGAATCGCGAGTCCAGTGAGCAACAAGAAGCGTTTCATGTACCAACGCTAATCCCACTGCTGCGGTCCCATCTACGCGACTTCCGGTCAGTCTGCGCTATCGCTTTGCGCGCGATGAGCGGTAGCCGGCGGAATGCTCATGCGGCGGCGTGATGCTGGTGGGCCTCGACCGGTTCGGGGATGATCGATCGTGTGCGTGTCCTGTTTTCGTGCCGACCGCTGACCGGTCACCTGTATCCGCTGGTACCGATTGCCGGGGCTGCGGCGGCGGCTGGTCATGAGGTTGCCTTCGCGACGGCCGAACCCGCTCTGTCGGATGCGGGGGGTCATGGCTTCGCGGCGTTTTCGGCTGGCTCGGGCCGGGAGGCGCGCGAAGCGTTCGTGGGGAACCTTCCGGATCTCCGGGCGCTCGCACCGGAGGAGCATCGCGCGTTGTTCTTCACCCAGCTGTTCGTCGGGGTCGAACTGGCGCCGCGCCTTCGTGACCTCAGCGCGATCATCGAGCGTTGGACCCCGGACGTGATCGTCCATGAAGTCGCCGAGCCGGCCGCACCGATAGCGGCTACGGCGGCCGGGCTGCCGTATGTGACCAGCGGCTTCGGGCCGTTGCTCTCGCCCGCGATCGCGGCGCAGGTCGGTCAAGCGGCCGCGCCGCACTGGCGTGGGGCGGGCCTCGCGCCGCATCCGCGCGCGGGGCTCTACGAGCATCTCTACTTCGACCCCTGCCCGCCTGCGCTGCAGCTGGCCGCGATCCACGATTTGCCGGCGGTCCCGGTGCGCGTGACGCCGCTGCCCGCGGCGCGCTCGGTCAGCGCGCATCCCGCGACGGTCTATGTCACTTTCGGCACGGTGTGGAACCGTGACCTTGACGTGTTCCGTGTCGTCCTCGCGGCCCTCGCCGCACACCCGGTCGAGGTCGTCGTCACGCTCGGTGTCGACGGCGATCCCGCGGCACTCGGCGCTCAGCCCGACAACGTCCAAGTTCACCGCTTCATCGCGCAGGCCGATCTGCTTCCGCGCTGCGACGCCGTGATCTCCCATGGCGGCGCCGGCACGATGCTCGGAGCTCTCGCTCACGGCCTCCCGCTGCTCCTGCTGCCCCAGGGAGCCGACCAGCACTACAACGCAGAGCGCGTCGTCGCTGCCGGCGCTGGACTGAGCGTCGCACCGGCGCAGGCCACGCGTGCCACGATCGCGCGCGTCGTCGACACGCTGCTCGGCGACGCGACACTGCGCGCCGGCGCACAGCGGGTAGCCGCCGAGATCGCCGCCATGCCTGGACCCGACAGCGCGGTTGGACACCTGCAGGCCCTCACCCGCTCGCTGGCGACAGGGTGATAGCGCCTCCAACGCCGAAGCGGCCGCCCGATGCGGACAAGGTGGGTTGGGCGCTCTCGGTCGGAAGTGAGCCGCGGGTTGGCTCGTGCGTGGTGGTGAGCCCGGCGGGCGTAGCAGCGAATTGTTGAATCAGAGCCCGGAACGACCACGCCGGCGGACGGCCGCGGGACGCTGACCCGGGCTCGGTATTCCGATTCGCGCCGCTCTCGGTAGCCCGTAGTGAGGCAGGCCGATGCTATGCCGCCCTTACGAGAACCACAAAGGAGCGGCGGCCGGGCAACCGAGCGTGTTGGAGACGGGTCGCGGCATGGCCTCCCGGAGCGCTCGACGCGAGCGCTAGCGAGTGTGCGGAGGGAGGGCATGACGCGGACCGGCAAAGCCAACGCCTGCCCGATCGGCAGGCAGCCGCCCGGTCCACAGAACTCTCGACAAACGGTCGGTACAAGTCCGCGCGCAACCTGCCGATCATGCGGATATGCAGGAGATCATGCGCATCGTGGACAGCGACGAGCGGTCGCTCGCCGACCGTGTCGAGACCGCACTCGCGGCGCTCGGCGACCGGACGATCGTCTCGCGCTTCACGCTCTGGTACACGACGCGGCCGCCGGTGCATCACGCGGTGCTGCGCGCCATGCCGGAGCCGGAGCCGCTGCAGTAGCGTTCGGCGCGCATGCGCCTCAGCCCGTCCGATCAGGACAAGCTGCTGCTCGCGGTCGCGGGCATGCTGGCGCGTGACCGGCGGGCGCGCGGCGTCAAGCTCAACCACCCCGAGGCGGTCGCGCTCCTCTCCTGCTGGGTGATCGAGGCAGCCCGGGACGGTCGCTCGGTCGCCGATCTGATGGAGGCCGGGCGGCGCGTCCTCACGCGCGACGACGTGATGGAGGGCGTGCCGGAGCTCGTCGACGAGGTCCAGGTCGAGGCGACGTTCCCGGACGGCCGCAAGCTCGTCACGCTCCACGAGCCGATCGCATGATCCCCGGTGAGCTCGTCACGCAGCCGGGTGAGGTCGAGCTCAACCAGGGCCGCGAGACGAAGACGCTCAGGGTCGCCAACACCGGCGACCGGCCGATCCAGGTGGGCTCGCACTTCCACTTCGCCGACGTCAACGACGCGCTCGAGTTCGACCGCGAACAGGCCACGGGCTTCCGGCTCGACATCCCCGCCGGCACGAGCACGCGGTTCGAGCCGGGCGCCGAGCGAGACGTGCCGCTGGTGGCCCTCGGCGGCGCCAAGAAGGTTCCGGGGCTGAGATGAGGATCGGTCGCGACCGCTACGGCGCCCTGTACGGCCCGACCACCGGCGACAAGCTCCGCCTCGCCGACACCGACCTCTTCCTCGAGGTCGAGGAGGACCGCTGCATCGGCGGCGACGAGGCCGTGTTCGGCGGCGGCAAGACGATCCGCGAGTCGATGCTGCAGGGCACGCGCACCGCGGCGGAGGGCGCGCCCGACCTCGTGATCACCAACGTCGTCGTGCTCGACCACTGGGGCGTCGTCAAGTGCGACGTCGGCATCAAGGACGGGCGCATCGCCGCGCTCGGCAAGGCCGGCAACCCCGACATCGCCGACGGCATCGATCCCAACCTCGAGATCGGGCCGACGACCGAGATCGTCGCCGGCGAGGGGCGAATCCTCACCGCCGGCGGCATCGACTGCCACGTCCACTTCATCTGCCCGCAGATCGTCGACGAGGCCGTCGCGGCCGGGATGACGACGCTGATCGGCGGCGGCACCGGACCGGCCGAGGGCACCCGTGCGACGACGTGCACCCCGAGCCCGAGAGCGATCGGCGAGATGCTCCTGGCGATGGACGCGATGCCGGTCAACGTGCTGCTGCTGGGCAAGGGCAACACGGTCTCGACCAAGGGTCTGGAGGAGCAGCTCCAGGCGGGCTGCGGCGGCCTGAAGCTGCACGAGGACTGGGGCTCGACGCCCGCCGCGATCGACGCCTGCCTCAGGGTCGCCGACGCCAGCGGCGTCCAGGTCGCGATCCACACCGACACGCTCAACGAGGCCGGCTACGTGCAGTCGACGCTGAACGCGATCGGCGGCCGCACGATCCACGCGTACCACACCGAGGGCGCGGGCGGCGGCCATGCGCCGGACATCATCGAGGTCGCCGGGCAGCCGAACGTCCTCCCCTCCTCGACGAACCCGACGCGCCCGCACACCGTCAACACGGTCGACGAGCACCTCGACATGCTGATGGTCTGCCACCACCTCAACCCGCGGATCCCGGAGGACCTCGCGTTCGCCGAGAGCCGCATCCGCGGCACGACGATCGCCGCCGAGGACGTCCTGCACGACCTCGGGGCGATCTCGATGATCGGGTCGGACTCGCAGGCGATGGGCCGCGTCGGAGAGACGATCGTGCGCACCTGGCAGACCGCGCACGCGATGCAGGCACGGCTTGGCAACGCCGGCAACGAGCGCCTGCGCCGCTACGTCGCCAAGTACACGATCTGCCCCGCGATCGCGCACGGGATCGACCACCAGGTCGGGTCGGTCGAGGTCGGCAAGCTCGCCGACCTCGTGCTGTGGGACCCGGCGTTCTTCGCGATCCGCCCGCGCCTGGTCATCAAGGGCGGCGCGATCGCGTACGCGCCGATGGGCGACGCCAACGCCTCGATCCCGACGCCCGAGCCGGTGCTGATGCGGCCGATGTTCGCCGGCGGCGGCCGGCTCGCCGCGCGCCGCTCGCTCGTCTTCGCCGCGCCGGGCGCCGACGTCGCGCACCTCGGCCTGGAGGCCACGGCGGTCGCGATCCAGGACACGCGCGACCTGCGCAAGACCGACATGCCGCTCAACGACGCGCTGCCCGAGATCCGGGTCGAGCCCGACACGTTCCGCGTCTGGGTGGACGGCGACGAGATCGAGCCGGCACCCGTGGCGGAGCTGCCGCTCGCCCAGCGCTACTCACTGTTCTGATGGACGCGCTGACGCTGCTGCTCGCCGACTCGCGCTTCCCGGCGGGCGGCTACGCGCACTCGCTCGGGCTCGAGGAGGCGGTCAACGACGGGCTGCGCGCCGACGAAGTACCCGCGTTCGCGGCCGCTCGCCAGCGGCTCGTCGCCGAGGGCGACGCCCGCGCCGCCGTGGCCGCCCGGCGCGGCGAGGACGGCGTCGAGGACGAGTGGTGCGCGCGCTGCCCGAGCCCGGTCCTGCGCGACGTCTCGTACCGCCTCGGCTCGCAGCTGCTGCGCTCCGCCGCCGTGATCTGGCCGGAGCTGACGCCGCGCCGCATCCCGCGACCGGTCGCGCTCGGCGAGGTGGCGCGCAGCGCGGGCCTCGACGACGAGGCGACCGCGCTGCTCTCCCTCTACGACGACGCCGCCACCGTCACGTCGGCGGCGTTGAAGCTGCTCCCGCTCGACCCTGCGGTCACCACGCGCTGGCTCGCCGAGTTGGCGCCCGCGATGGCGCTCGCCGCGCGAGCGGTCGCCGCCGACCGGCGGCCGCTCGCCGAGCAGCCCGCGCCCGCGGCAGTGGCGCTCGAGCTCGCCGCGCCCGTCCACCAGCAACGAAGGGAACGCCTCTTTGCCTCCTAGAGCCCTGCGAGTCGGAATCGGCGGGCCGGTGGGGTCGGGCAAGAGCAGCCTGATCGCCGCGCTGTGCCGCGAGCTGGGCGACCTGCGTCTCGGCGTGGTCACCAACGACATCTACACGACCGAGGACGCGCGCTTCCTGCGCAGCACGGGAGTCCTCCCCGACGAGCGCATCAGCGCCGTGCAGACCGGCGGCTGCCCGCACACCGCGATCCGCGACGACATCGCGGCCAACCTGGAGGCGGTCGCCGAGCTCGAGGAGGCGACCGGCCCGCTCGACCTCGTGTTCGTGGAGAGCGGCGGCGACAACCTGACCGCGATCTTCTCTCCCGCGCTCGCCGACGTGCAGGCGTTCGTGATCGACGTCGCGGGCGGCGACGACATCCCGCGCAAGGGCGGCCCCGGGATCACGCGCGCCGACCTGCTGGTGATCAACAAGACCGACCTGGCCGAGCTGGTCGGCTCGGACGTGGAGCAGATGCTGGCCGAGTCGCGCGACCGGCGGGAGTCGCTGCCGGTGGCGGCGACGTCGCTGCGCGGGCCGGACGGCGCGCGCGAGGTCGCGGCCTGGGTGCGCGGCAAGCTCGCCGCGTTCCGCGAGCACGGGCATCTGCACTCGAGCGCTGAGGGAGCTCCCGATCACCACCACGACCACGTGCACTGAGCGCTCCGGGGCGACTCGCGAGGCGGTCGTCGTCGTCGAGGACGGCCGCGTCGCGGAGCTGCGCCCCGGCCCGCGCCTCGCCCCCCGCGTGCTGAGCCGCGGGCCGGTCACGCGGGTCGCGCTCGTTCCCGTCCAGGCCGGCCCGCTGAACGGCGACCACGACCGGATCCGGCTGCACGTCGGCGCCGGCTGCACGCTCGTGCTCGTACCGATCGCCGCGACACTGGCGCTCCCGGGCCGCTCGCGCCTGGACCTGCACGCGACCGTCGAGGGCGCGCTGCAGCTCGACGAGCCGCCGCTGATCGTCGCCGAGGGCGCCGACGTGACGCGCCGCACGCGCATCGAGCTGACGAACGCCGGCATCGCGACGGTGACGGACATCGTCGTGCTCGGCCGCGCCGGCGAGGGCCCGGGCCGGCTCGACAGCGAGCTGCGCGCCACGCTCGACGGCGCGCCGCTGCTGCACGACGCGCTGCGGATCGAGCCCGCCGCGGCAGACGCCTACGTTGCGCTCCCACCCGGCCACCGCGTCATCGGCACCGCGTGCCTGCTGGGCGAGCCGGGCGATCCGCCGCTGGCCGGCCCGGGCGCCCTGCGGCGGGCGACCGGGCCGGACATGCCGACGGTCGAGGCCGCGCTTCAGCCCTTCTCGATCGGCGCGTTGACGAGGTTGCCCCACTCGGTCCACGAGCCGTCGTAGTTCTTGACCTCGTCGCGGCCGAGCAGCTCGTGCAGCACCTGCGCGCCGCGCTGCAGCTCGCCGCGCTCGAGGATGACGAGCCGATCGAGGAGATCAGCGCGCGGGCTCGCGCCCTCGCGCGGGAGGCGTGCTCACCCGCGCTGACCTGGATCGCCGACCGGGCCGAGGCCGTACGTGCTCACCGGCTGCAGCGCGCGTTCGACGCCACCGCCGCGCTCGACGCCTACGGCGAGCACTACACGGCCGCCCGGCTCCCGGTCGACGCGCTCGTGCGGATGCCGACCCCGACGCGGCGGCCGACACGGTCGCGCGACTGGAGCGGATGGGCGCGCTCGCCGGCGCTGCGGAGCTCAGCCCGGATCCACCGATGAGCCGTGGATGACTCGGCGCCGCGGGATCGGTGGACTCGTTATTACGTGTGGGGTAGGCGCTCGCTACCGGATCCGGACCGGCGTTCCGATCGGCATCAGCCGCGCCAAACGCCGGATCGCGGGATTCCGGATCCGGATGCAGCCGTGCGACGGTCGCCCTGGGATCAGCCACGGCTGGTTGGTGCCGTGGATCCCGACGACGCCGCCACCGGGCCAATCCGAGAGCGCCGAGTAGGCGCTCGTCCCGAACGCCCACGGCCCGTAGATCGGGCTGCCGCCCAGGTTGCGCATCCTCTCGCGGATCCAGAACCGCCCCCTCGGCGTCGGCATGCCCGGCGCGCCGTGGCCGATTCGCGCGTGCCAGATGCGCCGGCCGTCGCGGCGGAGCACGGCGCGCGAATGCCGGGTGTCGATGAGCATTGCGGTCCTGACGAGGTGCAACGGGCCGAGGACCGTGCTGCGCACCCATCCCTTCCGCCCATTCGGGCGGCCGGGAATGCGCACCTTGAGCCAGAGCCGATCCCTGGTGTCGCGGCGGCTGCTCAGCGTCAAGTAGACCTCGGGAAAGCCGTCCTCCGTGAGCAGCCGCAGCCGGCCGACGCGCCGGCTGTGCCTGGTCGGAGCGCGCCAGATCGCCGCCACCTGGAACGGATGTGTCCAGCGGGTCACGGTGCGCTCGTTCGAGAGCCGCTCGTTGCCCAGCGGCGTGCGCGCGCTGGGCGGCCGCACGGATCCCGACGCCGCCGCGGGTGTCGCGGCGACCGCGAGCAGCAGCGCTGCGGTGGCCGGAATCGGAAGCCGCCGCACTAGCCCGTGAACCGCGGGGCGGCCGCGTGACCGCAGATCCTGATGCGCCCCCTCAACGTCAGGGGCGGCGTGCCGGAGCCGCGCTGGAAGACGACGCGCACCCTCAGACGGTAGGTCCCGGGGGGACGCTGCACGCGCGGGCGGAAGACGAGACGCTGAAGCGTGCGAACGGTGAGCCTGCGGTCCTCGCGCCCGTTCACGAAAACGCGTACCCGGCGGACTCGAGTGCCACGGAACGTGACGCGCGGGACTCGCGCGCCGATGCAGCCCTGCGCCGCGTTCTTGAACTGCAGGCCGGCGACACCGCCATCACCGGCGTTAGGCGGTCGCGGACCCGGTGGCACGACGGCACCGGATCCGTCCGGTGGTCCAGGTACGGGGATCGGCGGCGTGGGCTGGTCCGGGCACAGGAGGATCGTCGAGACGGAGTCCTCGTCAGTGACGGTGCTGCCGCCCGCAGTGCCGCTGACCTCGCCCGTGTTGTTGACCCTGGTGGGGTCGCAGTTCTTGCCGTCGGTCGTCTTGTGCGAGCAGGTGTACGTCCAAGTGTCACCCGGATCGAGTGAGGACGGCGTGGCGTCGTTTCCCTTTGAATCGAGGGCCGGCCGCTGGTCGCAATTCTTGTCGGTGACCACGACTCCGCGCGCGCGGAACGACACGTCGCCGATGTTGGTCACCTCGAGCGTGTAATTCAGCCGGTCGCCGGCCATCGCCGTGTTAGGACCGAGCTTGCGGATCGCGATCGCCGGTGCTCCGGGTCGGACGTTGTAGAAGGTGCACGACGCGTGTTGACCGGCCCTGAGGGAGACGCTTCCGAAGACCGGGCCGGACCGTTGGCCCCCACGGCCAGAGGCAACGCGCCGGCACCACACGCGCGAGTCGTAGTCGTCCGGGTTCGTCCCCGTCACAGCCTCCTCGGAGACGTTGTAGGTCCCGGGCGGGACGCTGAGCGTGGTCCCTGCCCCGTCCCCAGCCGCCGGGACTTTGACCTCGCCGTTGACGAGTAGGTTGAAGCGGCCTGGATCGTTGGTTGGTCTCAGCACTTTCTTGAGCGTGAGCTGCGCGGGAAACCAGTTGCCGAAGTCGCGGCCGGTCGCGTTCGGCTGCGCCTGGCTGTCTATCGGTCCCCACCCGCAGCCGAAGCGGCCGCCCGGGGCATCAGGCGTCCCTCCGGGCGTACTGGCGTTGGGCCGGGAGCAGTTCCAATCCGATGCCACCCGGCGAGTCCGGCTCCTCCGTGTCAGGAGCTGCTCGCGGAGGGTGTAGCGTGCCATCCGGCGGCCGGATATCGAAGATCACGTACTGCCCCTGGTTGTCCGAGACCGCGAACGGCTCACCGGAGTCGAGGACGCCGTCGTCGTCGTAGTCGGCCCAGATCTGAAAGCGCGGAATGCCTGGCTCGCCAGGATCGCGCTCTCCGTCGGCGTCCAGGTCGAAGAACTTCGTGCCCGACGCGGCGCACGTCCGGACCGACAGTGCGCGCGGAGCGACGTAGTCCTGCATCTGCGACGTCACCGAGTCCGAGGAGCGCGAATGCATCCAGATCGATCCGAACGCGAGACACTCGTCGCCGAACGCGTCGTCCAGGATCGCGGCGAGGTTCAGCGCCGTCTCCCCGAAACGGTCCCCCGGCACGGTCCCGTGGTAGAAGCCGGGCAGATGGTTCGGGATCGCCGACGCGTTGACCGCGCCCTGGGCGCCAGCGGTCACATTGACGGTCCTGAGCGTTCCCGCCGTGGCGCAACCGGTTGCGCTGTCGGTCGCCGTCGTCGTCCACTGCCGGACGACGATCCGCACATCGTCGCTGCCATGGAAGTCGTAGGAGATCAGGACGTCGCCCGTGCGCCGGCAGGGGATCCGCGTCTTGCGGTGGTTGTCCCAGAGCCGGCCGTCGCGATTGAGCTCGAAGGTGACGAAGGTCGTCCCGTTGCCGGCCTCTCGCGTGAACGCGAGGTAGAGGAACGTGTTGGCCCCCGGCTGATCGACGGCCGACCATGCGTCACGGATGTTGTCCTTGCCGGGATTGACGCCGTCGCGCTCGGCGGTCAGTTGCCAATCGCCCGGCAGCAGCTCCTTCGTGCCGCCCGCGAAGCTGGAGTCCTGCTCGTTCGGATCCGGGCTGTGCCGAACGCGGCCCGCCAGCTGAAGGCCCTGCCAGTCGACGAGCGGGGCGGCGTTGTCCTGGTTGCCGTCGCCGCCCTGGAACGTGCTGCCGGGAAGCGAGCCGTCCCCGGAGGGAACCTGCGCCGACGCGGGCGCGACGCCGAGGCCGACGACCGCCAGTGCGACCAGCAGACCGCAGCACAGACGCCCTGCACGTGCGCCCCTCGGCGGGCCCATGGCAGGCAATCTACTCGACGGAGACAAGGCGTGCACTGGCTCGAATCACGTCGATTACTCCGGACTACGGCGTCGCGGAGGGTGATGCTCGGTAGCGGCGGCGGTGGTGGCGGGCGTAGGCTGTTGGGGTGGCGCACCTGTCGGCGTCGTTTAGCGCGATCTTGCGGGTTCGGCTGCCCGACGAGGCCGGAAGCTTTGGCCGGGTCGCGACGGCGATCGGCGAGCAGGGTGCGTCCCTGGATGCGATCGATCTCGTGCGCGTCGAGAAGGCGCACAAGGTGCGCGACATCACCATCCTCGCCGAGGACGAGGCGCACATCGAGCGCGTCACGGCCGCGGTGAAGGCGGTCGCCGGCGTTGAGGTTCAGGCCGTCTCTGATCGCACGTTTCTGAGCCATCTGGGCGGCAAGCTTGAGATCCGCTCGCGATTGCCGCTGAAGACCCGTGATGACCTCTCGATGGCGTACACGCCGGGAGTGGCGCGGGTCTCGATGGCGATCGCGCGCGATCCGGACTCGATCTGGAACCTGACGATCAAGCGCAACACCGTCGCCGTGGTGTCGGACGGGACGGCTGTGCTCGGGCTGGGCGACATCGGTCCCGGTGGGGCGCTGCCGGTGATGGAGGGCAAGGCGGTCCTGTTCAAGGAGTTCGCCGGAGTCGACGCGTTTCCGATCTGCCTGGACACCAAGGACACCGACGAGATCGTCCTGATCGTCAAGGCGATCGCGCCCGTGTTCGGCGGGATCAATCTGGAGGACATCTCGGGGCCGCGCTGCTTCGAGATCGAGCGACGGCTACGGGAGATGCTGGACATCCCGGTGTTCCATGACGACCAGCACGGCACGGCGATCGTCACGCTGGCGGCGTTGCTGAACGCGCTCAAGGTGGTCGACAAGCGCCTGGACGAGATCAAGGTGGTCATCACCGGCGTGGGCGCGGCGGGCGTCGCGGTGACCAAGACCCTCCTGGCCGCCGGCGTGCGCGACATCGTCGGCTGCGATCGCCTCGGAACGGTCTACAGCGACCGTCCAGGCCTGAGCGACGTCAAGAGCGAGTACGCCGCGCTCACCAACTCGCGCGATGTGCGTGGGACGGCGGACGAGGCGCTGGCCGGCGCCGACGTCTTCATCGGCCTCTCCCAGCCCGGAGCGATCTCCGTCGAGGGCGTCGAAGGGATGGCCGACCGCGCGATCGTGTTCGCGATGGCCAACCCGACACCGGAGGTGGCCCCCGATCTGATCGAGGGGATGGTCGAGGTGGTCGCGACCGGCCGCTCGGACTACCCCAACCAGATCAACAACGTGCTCGCGTTCCCCGGTGTCTTCCGCGGCGCGCTCGACGTCCGCGCGCGCGAGATCAACCACGAGATGGAGGTCGCCGCCGCACACGCGATCGCGGCGACGATCTCCGACGCCGAGGTGGTTGCCGACTACATCGTGCCGAGCGTGTTCAATCGGGCGGTCGCTCCCGCCGTCGCCGCCGCGGTCGCTGCGGCCGCCGACGCGACCGGGGTAGCGCGCAAGCGGTACGCGCCGGCGACGAGCGCCTGACACCGCGGTCGTCCTGCCTCGGGCGCGCATGGCGTTTGAGGCGGGACCATTTCTTCCCGATCTGGGCGCGGGGCGCCGTGAAGCGAACCGCCTTGAGTGCCCCCACCCGTGTCACGCTCGGGCTTACCGGAAGCCGCGACGGCTGAGGTCGATCACGCGCGTGGCGTTCGCCGGCGTCACGAACTGCGGGCCGGTCGGGATCAGCTCGCCCTTGGCCGGGAACAGCAGGTGGCTGGAGCGCTCGGCGAGCAGCACGATCGGCAGGTAGCCCTGCAGGTAGGGCTGCTGGTCGACCGCGAACAGCATCTTCTTGTCGCGCACCGCCGCCAGGACGTCGGGTGAGAGGTCGAACGTGGCGACCTTGACGCGCCGGGTGAGGCCGCTCGCGCTCAGCGCGGTGAGCGCGGGCTCGGCGCCGCCGGGCCCGAGCGTCATCACGCCGTCGATGCTCCCGCCGGCGAGGGCGGCGGCGATCTTGCGCCGCGCCCCGGTCGCGTCCTGGACGTCGACCCCGAGCTCGCGCATCGTGCCGCCGACGCGCCGCATCGCCGTCTCGATGCCGCGGCAGCGCTCCTCCAGGCCGGCGTTCCCGAGCTCCTGGTTGACGCACAGCACGTGCCGCACGCCCGCGCGCGCGAGCCGCTCGCCGGCGCCGACGCCGGCCTTGAGCTCGGGCTGGCCGACGTGGGCGAGCACGCCGAGCTTGCGGAACTGGTCGCTGCCGGAGTTGATCGTCACGACCGGGATGCCGGCGTGCTCGGCGCGCTTGATCGCCGGTTCCAGCGCGGTCACGTCGGGCAGCGAGACGACGAGCCCGTCGAGCCGGGCGCTGATCGCCTCGTCGATCATCGTGCTCATCCGCTGGATGTCGTAGGTGTCGGGCGCCCGGTAGGAGGTGGCGACGCCGGTCTTGCGCGCCGCGTCGTCGACGCCCTTCTTGACGATCGCCCAGAACGGGTCCGACGCCTGGCCGTGGGTGACGACCGCGATCCGCGTCGAGGCGATCCGCAGCCCGCGGCCGCGCTCCGGCGTGCCGGCGGGCGTCTGCCGGGCGGTCACGCCCGCGCCGGGCGCGACGAGGTCGGGCTCCGAGACCGAGGTCGTGCTGCCGCAGCCCGCCAGCGTGGCGAGCGCGATGAAGAGCAGCAGCGCGCGGCGCATCTACGCCTCCCCGCGCGCCGGGATCCGTGCGCCGAGCCGCGTGCCCTCGCCGAGCGGGCTGTCGAGCGTCAGCTCTCCCTCGAGGGCGGCGAGCCGGTCGCTGAGGCCCCGCAGGCCCGAGCCGGCGTCCAGCTGGGCGCCGCCGATGCCGTCGTCGGCGACCTCCACCTCGAGCATGTCGCCGCGCCGCCGCAGGCTGACGCGGGCCTGCTTGGCGTTGGCGTACTTGATGACGTTCGTCAGGCCTTCGGCGACCACGAAGTAGGCGGCCGCCTCGGTCGCGGACGGGAGCCGGTCCTCGAAGTCGAGGTCGCACTCGACCGGGATCGACGAGCGCTCGACCAGCACGTGGATCGCCGGCCCGAGGCCGTGGTCGGACAGCACGGCGGGGTGGATGCCGCGCGCGAGCTCGCGCAGCTCGGCGAGCGCGACGTTGAGCTTGTCGGTCAGCTCGCCGACGGTCTCTGCAGCCTCCGGGTTGTCCTTGAGCCGCGCGCGCAGCAGCCGCAGGTCGAGCGCGAGTGAGACGAGCTGCTGCTGCGCGCCGTCGTGCAGGTCGCGCTCGATCCGGCGGCGGGCGTCGTCGCCGGCCTCGACGATGCGGCGCCGCGAGTGGCGCAGCTCTTCCAGGCGCGCGCGCAGGTCGGCCTTCAGCCGCTCGTTGTCGAGCGCCAGCGCCGCGGCCGACGCGGCGGCGTGGACGAGCTCCGGCGTCGCGTCGAGCTCGGCGTCGTGCACGATCGCCGCGACGCGGATGCCCTCCCGCTCGACCGCCGTCCACGCGCGGCCGGAGCCGGCGCCCGGGAGCGTGACCCGGCGGCCGCGATCGTCGACGAAGATCTCCCGGTCGGGCAGCCAGTAGGCGATGTTGAGCGAGCGGTCGCCCAGCCGCTCGGCCAGGATCTCCCGCACCGGCCCCTCCCCCGCCGTCTCGGACCGCAGCAGCACCTGGGCGAGCCGCCGGAGCAGGCGGCCGATGCCCTCGTGGAGGGCGATCGCGACGACCGCCGCCGGTACGGCGAGCAGGAACAGCGCGATACCGATCGGGATGCCCAGCGTCCACGGGCCGACGAAGCGGTCGCTCTCCCCACCCAGCCCCTCGACACCGAGCGCGAGCAGCCCGAGCGCGAGCGCGACCGGCAGCGCGCCGAGCACGAGCGCGGCGACGCCGATCGGCAGCCGCAGCAGCAGCATCCCCAGCGCGCGCCAGAACGTGGTGCGTGTCGTGTGCTCGAGCGCACGGCGCCAGTCCCCGCGTGTGCCGCGCGGACGCCGGACGGGCGGCAGATGGGCGTCGAGCAGGCGGTTGGCGGTCCGGCGCTCGCCCTCCGCGAGCCGCCAGGTGAGCCGCGCGACCGCCGCCAGGATCGGCAGCCCGATCCAGACGAGGCTGAGGACGGCGCCGACGATCGCGCCGCCGAGGATCACGACGAGGTAGGCCAGCCCGTACGGGATGCCGAGCAGCAGGTAGACGAGCGTGCGCCCGGACGCCCGCAGGTGCCACGGGAGCTCGAAGTCCGGCGTGGAGCGAACGGCGGTCACGGCGCGCTCTCCACGGTCACGTCGCCGCTGCCGCTGAGGGCCTGGACGGTGTAGGGGGCGTCGTCGGCGAGCGTGAGGCCGCGCACGCGCTCGGTCCCGGCGTCGCTGTTGGCGTCGACGCGGTAGCGGCCGTTCGGCACCACGGCGCGCACGTCGCCGCTGCCGGAGCGGAGCTCCATCCGGTCGGGCGAGCAGTCGGCGGCGGCGCTCACGTCGCCGGAGGCCGACGTCGCCACGAGCGTGAACCCGCAGAAGCCGGTGATCGCGATCGCGCCGGACCCGCTCGACACCCGCGCGGAGCCGTTCAGGCCGCTGATCGCGATCCGGCCCCTCGAGGTCCGCACGTTGACCAAGACGTTGTCGGGCACCGCGACGCGGAAGCTCGCCTGGCAGCTGCCGAGCACGGTCTGGGGGCAGCTCGACGTGATCCGCAACACGCCGCCGCTGACGCTGCGCGTGATCTTCGGCGGGTGGTCGAACGAGATCTGCTCGGTGCGCCGGACCTCGACGGCGCCGCCGGCGCCGCCGGTGATCGCCACGGGGGCGTCGCCGAGGTTGAGCTCGACCGCGGTCAGCGTCCCGAGGACGCGAAAGCGGACGTTGCGCGTCTCACGCGTCGCCGCCCACCATCCGAGCAGGACGAGGGCGACGACGATGAGGAGGAGTGCCGAGCCGGCGACCAGCCACCACCATGGCGAGGCCCTCCGGGCGGTGCCCGGCAGGCGGACAGATGAGCGGCGTGGGGTCGCCGGGGCATCCTCCGTGATGACCATCGGCGACTACCGTAGCCGCCGCGCGGGTGGCTACGCGAGTGCGGGGCGCACCAGGCGTCGCAGCGAGCGGGCGCGCGGACGGTCGCCCGCGGCGGCGCGCAGGAGGTCGACCAGCTCGGCGCTCGGCCAGAACGGATCGGCGACGGCGCGGCCGCTCTCGATGTCGAGCGCCGCGCGCACCTCACCGCCGGCGAAGGCCAGCAGGACGTCGCCTTCCAGGGGCCTCGCACTGTCGAGCGCCGCGAGGCGCTCGAGCTCGGCGGTGTCGGCTGAAGTGGCGGGGCGGAGGACGAGGGCGGTCATTTCGGGGCTCCTTCGGTCGGGTTGAGGCAAGTGTTGCGAGGGGCTCCCATAAACACAAATGATCGTTACTGATCCGGGTGATAAAGTCGTCTTATGGATGATCTCCGGCTGCTGAAGGTCTTGCGCGAGGTCGCGCTGCGCGGATCGTTCTCCGCCGCGGCCGAGGCGCTGTCGTACTCGCAGCCGGCCGTCTCGCAGCAGATCGCGCGGCTGGAGGCGCAGGCCGGCGTCAAGCTGCTCGACCGGCAGCCCAAGGGCATCAAGCTCACGCCCGCGGGCGAGGCGCTGGTCCGCCACACCGAGCGGATCCTCGCGCAGCTCGCGGCGGCGCAGGCCGAGCTGACCGAGATCGCGTCCTCCGCGCGCGGGCGCCTGCGGATCGCCTCGTTCGCGACCGCCGCCGGGACGATCGTCCCGCTGGCGGTCTCCGCGTTCCGCCACGAGCGCCCGAACGTGCGGGTCGACATCGAGCTGCTGGACCCGCCGCTGTCGGTGCCCGCGCTGCGGCGCGGCGACTTCGACATCGTGATCACCGAAGAGGGCGGCTTCGAGGACGACCCCGATCTCACCGGGCTCGGCGTCGAGCGGCTGATGGACGACGTCCTGTACGCGGCGCTCCCGGTCGACCACCCGCTGGCGACCCGGCGCGCGATCGCGTTGACCGACCTGATCCACGAGGACTGGATGCTCGTCGGGCTGCAGGGGACCTGCCAGGGCTCGAACATCGTGCTGCGCGCGTGCGCGCAGGCGGGCTTCGAGCCGCGTGTCGCGTACACGTCGGACGACTACTTCGCGATCCAAGGGCTGGTGGCGAGCGGCATGGGCGTGGCCCTGGTCCCGGGCCTGGCGCTGGCAAGCCAGCGCGAGGACGTCGCGGTCCGCCCGCTGCGCGGCCGGCCCCCGTACCGGCGGATCGGCGCCGTCTACAGCGGCGAAGCGGTGGGCCCGCTCGCCGTGATGCTCGACTGCCTGCGCGACGCCGTCGAGGCCTATCGGCGCGAGACTCCGATTTCCGCAGTGGCCGCGGCCTGAAATCTCGGGGTTCGGTTTCCCGCACCTCGATTGGCAGGCGGACCGTATCGAGGGGGCCCTCCCCGATTGGGAGTATTCCCCTCGTTCCCCCCACACATAGAGGCGAGGCCCAAGGAAGGGCTACACCGCCTTCAGCTCCGACCCCGGCTTGCTCCCTCTCTCCTCCCCGGCGGTCGCAAGGTCGGAAGCAACGTGACCAAAGGTCACCGCCGCGGTCCCCCAGCCGCGGCGGTGTACCTCACGTTTCTCTACTCTCCGACGACCCGATGCCTCCGGTCGTCGCCTGTCTGCACTACCTCAACGACGTGTTCACCGGCCATGCCGGAGCCGTCCTCGTCGACGCGGGCATCACGCTGGACAACCGCCACCTGCTCGCCGGCGACCCGCTGCCGGGCTTCGAGGAGATCGACGGCATCGTCGCGTTCGGCGGCGACCAGTCGGTGACGCGGATCGAGAGCGACCCGCTGCTGCTGGCGTCGGCGGGGTTCCTGCGCGATGCCGTGGAGCAGGGCGTGCCGGTCGTCGGCGTGTGCCTGGGCGCGCAGCTGCTGGCCCACGCGCTGGGCGGATCGGTGACGCGGCTGCCGCGGCGGATGGTCGAGTGGACGCCGATCGAGGTGTTGCCCGCGGCGGCGGGCGACCCGGTGGCGGGCGCGCTGCCCGCCGGCGCGCGGGCCCTGCACTGGAACGAGGACGGCTTCCAGCCGCCCGGGGAAGGGGTCGAGCTCCTCGCGCGCGTGAGCGCGGGCGGCGAGCTGTTCCGGTTCGGCGACTCCGCGTGGGGCATCCAGTTCCACCCCGAGGTCGACGAGCCCGGCCTCGACAGCTGGTACGCCGACAGCGGCGGCCGCGAGCTCGCCGAGGCGGGGGTGCGCGAGGCCGACGCCCGCGCCGCCGACGCCCGGTATCTCCCCGGCCAGCGCGCGCTGTCCGAGGCGCTGTTCGGCGGCTTCGCGCGCGTCGTCGCGGCCCGCACCGTCGCCGCGTGACGCTCGACGACTACCCGCACGTCGCGTCGATCCCGACGCGCTGGGCCGACAACGACATCTATGGCCACGTCAACAACGTGGAGTACTACGCGTTCTTCGACACCGTCATCAACGAGTTCCTGATCCGCTCGGGCGGGCTGGACATCCACGGCGGGCCCGTGATCGGCCTGTGCGTGGAGTCCCACTGCACGTTCAGCGCGCCGCTGGCGTTCCCCGAGACGGTCTCCGCCGGCCTGCGCGTGGGGCATCTGGGGCGGTCGTCCGTGCGGTACGAGATCGGGCTGTTCGGCGAGGACGGCGGCCATGCCGCGAGCGGGTGGTTCGTGCACGTGTTCGTGGACCGCGCCTCGCGCCGGCCGGTCGACATCCCCGATGGTCTCCGCGAGGCGCTCGCCGGGCTGCAAACTGCGGCTGGGTAGGGCGGCTGCCCACCCAGCCGCCGTTCTACGCGGCCGGGGTCTTGGCCTCCATCAGCGCCTTCAGCCGCTCCATCGCCTTCGCGTTCTGCTTGCGCATGTACGCCCGGGCAACCGGGGCCTGCAGCTTCTCGGCGAGCGAGGCCGGCTCCATCTCCAACGTGAACGTGACCAGCGTCCCGTCGCCAGACGGCGCGAGCGTGTAAGTGCCGCGGGTGCGCGAGCGCATGCCCTTGCCGCCGCGCCCGGTCTCGACGATCCGGCCCGGGCTCGACTCGATGACGGTGATCTCGGCGTCGCGGTGCGAGCCAACGGTGGCCTTCAGGCGCACGCCGGCGCCCACGCCGCGCGTGTCCTCGCGCGTCATGTGCCAGTCGACGAGGAAGTGGTCAGTGAACTGCTCGTGATTGGCGAGGTCGTCGAGCAGCTCGTAGACATCCTCGGGGGAGCGATCGATCGTGGTGGAGACGGTCAGAGAGCTCATACGGGACAGTGTGCAGCACGGTCGCGCGATCCCTGCTGGAGTAGAGACCCATGCGGCCGATCCTGCTCGCCCCCGGACCCGTGGCCAAAGCGGCCGCGCTCGGCGCCTCCACGCGCGAGGAGCGCTGGATGCTCGCGCAGCCGCGCGACGTCCGCCGGTCGTACGTCGAAGACGTGGTCGACTGTCCCGACGATCCCAACGCCCAGGAGCGCTGGATGATCCTGCAGACGGACGCCGTCCGCCTGAGCTACGTCAAGCACGTCCTGGCCCACGATCGCGACGCGCCGCCGGAGCGCGCCTGGATGCTCAAGCAGCCGCATGCGGTACGCATGTCGTACGTGCGTGAGGTGCTCGACGCGTAGCGCCGCGCAATACTGGCGACGTGCCCACACCTGACGACCTGCTCGCCGAGGCGCCGCTGGAAGCGGCGGTCGCCGCCCTGGCGGAGCGCAACCACCACCACCTGGCGCAGATGAACCCTGCCGAGCGTCAGGACGCGCTCAAGCACTGGCGCGAGCTCGCGGTCGCGGTGCTGACAGCGGCGGGTGCCGCCGTGGGTGACGAGTCCGCGGTCGCGGACGGTGGCGTGCCGGGCCGTGCGGTGATCGTCCTCGAGGACTCCGGCCCCGAGGAGATCGCCATCCACGCGACGTTCTTCCCGCAGCTCCAGGATCTCGGAGGCGGCGAGGTCGGGGCGACGCCCGCCCAGGCCGCGGCGCTGGAGCTGCTCGAGCAGATCTCCGACGACGACGATCCAGGCGCCGGCTGACATACCCACGCAGGGCCCCTGGCTGAGCCAGACCCTGGAGGAGATCGTGGCCCAGCTCCGCCGGGCGTTCGACCTGACCGGCTGCGCGTTCCTGATGGTCGACTGGGAGGAGCGCTACATCCGCCCGGCGGCCGCCTGGTTCTCGACTCCGGCGGTCGGCGACGCGTTCGGCGCGGTGCTCAGCCGTCCGTACGACCCCGAGCGGCCGGGCATCACCGAGGCGGCGATCGAGCGGCGCGCGCCGCTGCTCGTGTCCGGGATCGAGGAGTGGCCGGGCGCTCCGCGGCTGCGCCGCCGCCTCGACGAGGAGCTGCCGCCCGAGCAGGCCCGCCACACGTGGGAGTGGTACGTGACCTCCTCCCTGCTGTCCGTGCCGGTGTACGCGCCCGACGGCCGCATCCTCGGCGTGCTCGCGATGTCCTCGACCGCGTTCACCGACGACGACCTGCGCGGCGCCGAGGTGTTCGCCAACCTCGCCGGGATCGCGCTCGACCGCTCCGCGCTGCTGCACCGCGAGGAGCTGCGCAGCCACGACGAGCTCGTCCTCAACCAGGCCATCCAGGAGATCGGCCGCTCGCTCGAGCTCGACGACGTGTATCGGGCGATCGTCGCGCAAGCCGCGACGGTGAGCGGCATGTCGAAGGTGATGCTCACCCGCCAGGAGCCGGCCAGCCGCGACCTGCAGGTGGTGCACGCGCAGGGCATCTCGGACCGGATGCGGCGCGAGCGGTTCGCCGTCGGCGAGGGCATGATCGGCCGCGTCGCCGCGACCGGCGAGCCGTACGCGAGCCGCGACGCCGACCGCGGCCGGTTCCTCACGTGGGCGGTCGAGGAAGAGGGCTTCCGCTCGTTCGCGCACATCCCGCTGTCGATCGGGCCGCGCCTGTTCGGCGTGCTCACCGTCGGCGACGAGCACCGCGTCTGCGATGACGCGATGCTGGCGCGGATGGTCGCGTTCGGCCGGTCCGCGGCCGGGATGATCGCCAACGCGCTCGACTTCCAGCGCGAGCGGCGCGTCGCGCTCGCGCTGACGCGGGGCTTCATCCCCGGCCCGCTGCCCGAGCTCGAGGGCTTCGACGCCGGCCTCGTCTACGCGCCGTCCGGGCAGGCTGCCGGCGGCGGCGACCTGTTCGGGCTGTGGCGGCTGCCGAGCGGCTCGATCGCGCTGCTGGTCGGCGACGTCAGCGGCAAGGGCATCGAGGTCGCGGCGATCAGCGCGATGGTCCGCTTCTTCATCGAGGCGCGCACGTGGGACACGGCCGACCCGGCGGCGGTGATCGGGCAGACGAACGCGCTGCTGCGCCGCCGGCTGCCGGGCACGACGTTCGTGCCGGTCGTCATGGCGGTGCTGGACGCCGACACGATCCGCTGGTGCAACGCCGGCCACACCCCGCCGGTGCTGCTGGCCGCGGACGGCAGCCGCGTCGACCTGCGCGGCACCGGCCTCCCGCTCGGCGTCGACGAGGACGCGGCGTACACGAGCGCACAGACGGCGCTCAAGGCCGGCGACGTCGTGTTCGCCTGCACCGACGGGCTGACCGAGGCGCGCCGCGACGGCCGCCAGTTCGGCGACGAGCGGCTCGACACGCTGCTCGCCGAGCACGGCCGCACGCTCGAGCCCGAGGGGCTCGTGCACCTCCTGCAGCGCGAGGTCGAGGCCTGGGCGCCTTCGCTCGACGACGACATGGTGATCCTCGCGCTGCGGCGGCAGCGGTGATCGAGGTCCGCCACGAGCCGCCGGACGCCCCGGCGGCGCAGGCCCTGTTCGGCGAGTACATGGAGCTCGTACGGGAGCGGGCCGGGAGCCACTTCCAGCCGGTCGAGCACATCTTCGCCACGCCGGACGTGTTCAGCGGCCCGGGCGCCGCGTGGCTGGTGTTCTACGACGGCGACACGCCGGTCGCCTGCGGCGGGCTGCGCCCGCTCGATGCCGGAACCAGTGAGATCAAGCGCATGTTCGTGACCCGCGCGGCGCGCCGCCGGGGCCTCGCCGGCCGGATGCTGAGCGAGCTCGAGCGCATCGCGCGCGAAGCCGGCCAGACCCGTATCCGCCTGCTCACGACCGAGCTGCTGCCCGAGGCGATCGCGCTCTATCGCAAGACCGGCTACACGATCGTCTCCAGCCACGTCGAAGACGGTCACCAGGACTACTGGATGGAGAAGGCGCTTTGAGCCATTCAGGCTCTAGCCGCTAGCGTCTCTGTCGTGGCCGAGCAGCTGTGCACCGTCAACGACGTCGAGCTCTGTTACGAGACGTTCGGCGACCCGGGCGATCCCGCCGCCCTCCTCGTCATGGGTCTTGCGACCCAGATGGTCGGCTGGCCCGACGCGTTCTGCGAGGCGCTCGCGAGCCGCGGCTTCCACGTGATCCGCTTCGACAACCGCGACATCGGCCGCTCCCAGAAGATGCACGGCCCCGTGCCGAAGATCCGCCAGCTCGTGGGCCGCGTCAAGAAGGCGGCGAGCTACACGCTCGACGACATGGCCGACGACGGGTTCGCGCTGCTCGACCACCTCGGGATCGAGCGTGCGCACATCGTCGGTGTCTCGATGGGCGGGATGATCGGCCAGCTGATGGCCGCCCGGCGGCCTGAGCGGGTGCTCTCGCTCGCCTCGATGCTGTCCAACACCGGCGCGCTCTGGAGCGGGCAGCCGTCGCCGCGCCTGTACCCGGCGATGCTCAAGCCGCCGCCCCGCGATCGTGACGGCTACATCAACCACGGCGTCGAGCTGTTCCACAAGATCGGCTCGTCCGGCTTCCCGCGCGACGACGACCAGCTGCGCGAGATCGCCGCCCGCAGCTACGACCGCGGGCTCAACCCGGCCGGGAGCCTGCGCCAGCTCGCGGCGATCATCGCGTCGGGCGACCGCACGCCGCTCCTGCGCACGATCACCGTCCCCACCGTGGTGATCCACGGGACGAAGGACAAGCTGGTGCCCGTGTCCGGTGGCCGCGCCACCGCGAAGGCGATCCCGGGCGCGCGGCTCGTGCTGATCGACGGCCTCGGCCACGACCTGCCGCGCGACGCGTGGCCGACGATGCTCGACGCGATCGAGGAGAACGCCGCACGCGCCGGCGAGCCGGCGGCGGCATGAAGCTCGAGACCTGGCACGCGCCGCCGGGTGAGGAGATCCCCAACCACCCGTCGTTCCCGGTGCTGCTGTACCGCGGCGTCAACGCGGACGACGTGCGCGGGCTGTTCGCCGCCCACGGCTGGGGCGGCTCGTGGCAGAACGGCGTGTTCGACTTCCACCACTTCCACTCGACCTCGCACGAGGTGCTCGGCGTGGTCGCCGGCCAGGCGACGATCGAGCTCGGGGGCCCGCAGGGCGAGTCGTTCGACGTGCAGGCCGGCGACGTGATCGTGCTCCCGGCCGGGACCGGGCACCGTCGCGCCACGGCGCGCGGCGGCTTCACGGTGGTCGGCGCCTACCCCGCCGGCCAGGAGGACTACGACCTGCTGCGCCGCGCCGACGACGCGGCGCGCGAGCGGATCCGCACGCTGCCGGTGCCCGACCAGGATCCGGTCGGCGGCGAAGGAGTCTCCACCTGGCGGTGACGGCCGCGATCTCGTATCCGCCGGAGCTGCCGATCAGCGCCCGGCGGGACGAGCTGCTCGAGGCGATCCGCGACCACCAGGTCGTCGTGGTGGCCGGCGAGACCGGCTCCGGCAAGACGACCCAGCTCCCGAAGCTGTGCCTGGAGCTCGGGCGGGAGAAGATCGCGCACACGCAGCCGCGGCGGCTGGCGGCGCGCACGGTCGCCGAGCGGATCGCCGAGGAGCTGCGGGTGCCGCTCGGGACGGACGTCGGCTACGCGGTGCGGTTCCAGGACCGCTCGCGCGCGGACACGCTGATCCGGCTGATGACCGACGGCCTGCTGCTCGCCGAGATCGGGCACGACCGGCTGCTGCGCCGCTACGACACGATCATCGTCGACGAGGCGCACGAGCGCAGCCTCAACATCGACTTCCTGCTCGGCTACGTCCACCGGCTGCTGCCGCGGCGGCCGGACCTGAAGCTGATCATCACGTCGGCGACGATCGACCCGCAGCGGTTCGCCGACCACTTCGGCGGCGCGCCGGTGATCGAGGTGTCCGGCCGCACCTACCCGGTCGAGGTCCGCTACCGGCCGGTCGAGGACAGCGACCGCGACCAGGAGGACGCGATCGCCGACGCGGTCGAGGAGCTGCAGCGCGACGGTCCCGGCGACGTGCTCGTGTTCCTGTCCGGCGAGCGCGAGATCCGCGACACGGCCGACGTGCTGCGCGGCCGCCTGCGCTCCGACATCGAGGTCCTGCCGCTGTACGCGCGACTGTCGGCCGCCGAGCAGCAGCGCGTCTTCCAGCGGCACTCGCGCCGGCGCGTCGTGCTCGCGACCAACGTCGCCGAGACGTCGCTGACCGTCCCCGGCATCCGCTACGTCGTCGATCCCGGGACGGCGCGGATCAGCCGCTACAGCGCGCGGCTGAAGGTCCAGCGGCTGCCGATCGAGCCGATCTCGCAGGCGTCGGCCGACCAGCGCAAGGGCCGCTGCGGGCGTACCGCCGACGGCATCTGCATCCGCCTCTACAGCGAGGAGGACTTCGCCGAGCGTCCGCGCTTCACCGACCCCGAGATCCTGCGCACGAGCCTCGCGTCGGTGATCCTGCAGATGGCGGCGTCGGACCTCGGCGACGTCGAGGACTTCCCGTTCCTGGATCCGCCCGACCGCCGCCAGGTGCGCGACGGCGATCGCGCTGCTGCAGGAGCTCGGCGCGCTGCGCGCGGGCAAGCTCACCAGCTCGGGCGCCGGCTCGCCGAGCTGCCCGTCGACCCGCGCATGGGGCGCATGGTGCTCGAGGCCGACAAGCTCGGCTGCGCGAGCGAGGTGATCGTGATCGCCGCCGCGCTGTCGATCCAGGACTCGCGCGAGCGACCCGCCGACAAGCAGGCCCAGGCCGACCAGTCGCACGCGCGCTTCGCCGACGAGAGCTCGGACTTCATCGCCTACCTGAACCTGTGGAGCTACCTGCGCGAGCTCCAGCGCGAGCTCTCGTCCAACCAGTTCCGCAAGCGCTGCCAGGCCGAGTACCTGCACTACCTGCGCATCCGCGAGTGGCAGGACCTCGTCGAGCAGCTGCGCCAGGCGGCGAAGGGCATCGGCGTGACGTTCAACCGCACGCCGGCCGAGCCGCGCGACATCCACGTCGCGCTGCTGGCCGGGCTGCTGTCGCACGTCGGGCTGCGCGACGGCGCGCGAGTACCAGGGGGCGCGCGGCGCCCGGTTCGCGATCTTCCCCGGCTCGTCGCTGGCGCGGAAGAACCCCGATTGGGTGATGGTCGGCGAGCTGGTCGAGACCTCGCGGCTGTGGGGGCGGACCGTCGCGCGCATCGACCCGAAGTGGATCGAGCCGCTGGCCGGGCCTCTCGTGCGGCGCACCCACTCGGAGCCACGCTGGTCGGCCTCGCGCGGCTCGGTGGTGGCGACCGAGCGGGTCACGCTGTACGGGCTGCCGATCGTCGCCGGACCGCACGGTCCAGTACGGACGGATCGACCCGGCGCTGTCGCGCGAGCTGTTCATCCGCCGCGCGCTCGTCGAGGGCGACTGGGAGACGCGACACGAGTTCCTGGCCGAGAACCGCCGGCTCGTGGAGGAGGTCGAGGCGCTGGAGGACCGCGCGCGGCGGCGCGACATCCTCGTCGACGACGAGGCGCTGTACGAGTTCTACGCGGCGCGGATCCCCGACGAGGTCGTGTCGGCCGCGCACTTCGACCGCTGGTGGCGCGACGCCCGCCGCGACGAGCCCGGCCTGCTGACCTTCCCGCGCGAGCTCCTGCTGCGCGGCACGCCGGACGACCCGCGCGACTGGCCCCAGACCTGGAAGCAGGGTGAGTTGGAGCTCGAGCTCAGCTACCGCTTCGAGCCGGGCGCCGAGGACGACGGGGTGACCGTGCACGTGCCGCTGGAGCGGCTCGGGCAGCTGCGGCCGGACCGCTTCGAATGGCTGGTGCCCGGCCTGCGCGAGGAGCTCGTGACCACCTTGCTGCGCTCGCTGCCCAAGGAGCTTCGCCGCCCGCTCGTGCCGGTGCCGGAGACCGCCGCGGCGGTGCTGGAGGCGCTGCGGCCGCGCCGGCGACCGCTGCTCGACGACATGGCCGACCAGATCGAGCGGCTGCGCGGCGTGCGCGTGCCGGCGACGGCATGGGACCTCGGCCGGCTGCCCGCGCACCTGCGCGATGACGTTCCAGGTCGAGGACGCCGAGCGCGGGGTGCTGGCGGACGGCAAGGATCTCGCACGCGTGCGCGAGGCCGTGCGCCCGCGCCTGCGCGCGGAGCTGACGGCCGCGGCGGGCACCGCTGGAGCGGCACGGCGAGAAGACCTGGACGATGGGCACGCTGCCGCGCGAGGTGACGCTGCCGGGCACCGGGGCCGCGGTGACGGCGTACCCGGCGCTGGTCGACGAGGGCGACGCCGTCGGCGTGCGCACGTTCGAGACTCCGGGCGCGCAGCGCGTCGCGATGGCGGCCGGGACGCGCCGGCTGCTGCTGCTCACGTGCCCCTCCCCCGCCCGCTACGTGATCGGCCGCCTCGACAACGCGGCGCGGCTCGTGATCACGCAGCCGGTGCTGGACGACGCGATCGCCGCGGCCGTCGACGCGCTGATCGCCGAGGCCGGCGGGCCGGCGTGGGACGAGGCGGCCTTCGCGCGGCTGCGCGGGTACGTGGCCGGCTCGCTGGCCGAGCGAACGCTGGCGATCGTCGACCAGGTCGTCGCGGATCCTCGACGCCGCGCCGCGAGGTCGAGCAACGGCTGGAGCCGTTGACCGCGGTGCCCCTGCAGCCGGCGCGCGCCGACGTCCGCGAGCAGCTGCGCCGGCTCACCCAACCGGGCTTCGTGACCGCGACGGGCGCCGCGCGCTTGGCGGACGTCGAGCGCTACCTGCGCGCCGCGGTGCGGCGGCTCGAGCGGCTGCCCGACGCCGTCGCGGTCGATCGCGACCGCATGAACGCCGTCCACGAGCTCGAGCGGCTGTATCGCGAGCGGCTCGACGACCGCCGCGCGACCGGGGCGCTGCGCGAGGTGCCGTGGATGCTCGAGGAGCTGCGCGTCAGCCACTTCGCCCAGGCGCTCGGCGTCAAGGGCGGCGTGTCGAGCAAGCGCATCCGGCGGCTGCTGGACGAGGCCGCGCGACCCGCGTAGGGTGGCCGCAGACCGTGGCGGAACCCGGAGATCGCATCGGTGCGTACGAGGTGGTGCGTTTCATCGCTCGCGGCGGGATGGCGACGGTCTATGAGGCCTTCCAGTCGACGCTGCAGCGATCGGTCGCGCTCAAGCAGCTCGACCTGCGCAGCAGCGACCCGAACCACGTCCAGCGGTTCATCCACGAGTCGCGCCTGTCGGCGTCGTTCAACCACCCGAACATCGTCACCGTCTTCGACTTCTTCGAGCACGAGGGCGTGCCGTACATCGCGATGGAGTACCTGCCGCGCGGGTCGCTGCGGCCGCTGGTCGGGAAGCTCACCCAGGCCCAGGTGTTCGGCGTGCTGCAGTGGGTGCTCGCCGGGCTGGCGCACGCCGAGGAGCACGGCGTCGCGCACCGCGACCTCAAGCCCGAGAACCTGCTGATCACGCGCACCGGCGAGATCAAGATCGCCGACTTCGGGATCGCCAAGGCCTACCACTCCACGACGGCGCATCTCTCGGCCACGGGCGCCGCGCTCGGAACGCCTACCTACATGGCGCCCGAGCAGGCCATGGCCCAGCCGGTCGGCCCGTACACCGACCTCTACGCGGTCGGGATCATCACGTACGAGATGCTCAGCGGCGGGCCGCCGTTCGTGAGCGGTGGGACGCCGATGGCGCTGCTGTACAAGCACGTCAGCGAGCCGCCGCCGCCGTTGACGGGCCAGGATCCGCGGATCGCCGCGTGGGTCGCGCGCCTACTCGAGAAGGAGCCTGCGGCCCGGCCTCCGGACGCGAAGGAGGCGTGGCGCGAGCTGGAGCCGACGATCGTCGACCTCCTCGGCCCGTTCTGGCGCAACGTCGCGACGCTCGGCGAGGTGCCGCGCGACGAGTACGTGACGATGGTCCATGACCGCCAGATCGGCCTCGCCACCCCGGAGCCCGAGCGCCCGCCGGCGCCTGAGCCGACCCCCGCGCCTGAGCCGACCCCGACGCCTGAGCCGACCCCGACCCCGACGCCTGAGCCGACCCCGACCCCGACGCCTGAGCCGACCCCGACCCCGACGCCTGAGCCGACCCCCGACCCCTCTCCGACGGCCGGCGACGAGTACGTCACCGTCGCGGGCGGAGACGTGGCCCCCGCGCCTCCTGAGCCGCCGCCGCCTCCCCCGCCAGAACCGCAGCCGCAGGTCGAACCGGAGCCCGAGCCCGCACCGGCGCCAGAGCCCGCGGCGCGGCCGGAGCCCACACGTCCGCGTGAGCCCGAGCCGGCACCGGAGCTCGAGCCGTCGGCGGCCGAGCGGACCACGATCCCGCCGACGCCGAGCAAGCCCCCCGCGCCGGAGCCTTCCCCGGCGTCCCGCTCGCGGCGCGGGCTGGCGATCGGCGCAGCCGTGGCGGTCGCGGTGGCGATCGTCGGCGCGGTGATCGCGCTCAGCGGCGGTGGCGGCGGTGGCGGCGAGCGACGACAGCGGCAATCCCCCGGACGGCGGCCCGTCGACAACCAAGGCGGCAGCCCAGTTCGACTTCGACGGCGACGGCATGGCGTCGATCGCGATCGGGCTGCCGGCGGCGCAGGCGGTGAAGGTCGACAACCACACCGTCGACGGCAGCGGTGACAGCTTCGGCTCCACCGTGGCCAGCGGCGACTTCAACAAGGACGGCAAGGCCGACCTCGCCGTCGGCGCGCCCGACTCCAGCGAGGTCACCGTCGTCTACGGCGGCGACGCCGGTGTCCGCGAGGGGCGCACGACGGAGCTGCCGGGCGACGGCGGCTCCGGTGCCGCGCTCGTCGCCGGCGACCTCGACGGCGACGGCTTCGCGGACCTTGCGGTCGGCGCCCCCGACGGCGACGGCGCGATCCGCCTCCTGTTCGGCAGCAGCAAGGGGCTCAGCGACGAGCACCTCAAGACGATCGAGCCGTCCGCCGAGCTCAAGGGAGCCTTCGGCTCGGTGCTCGCCATCGGCGACGTCAACGGCGACGGGGCGCTGGACCTCGCCGAGGCCGCGCCCGGGGACGGCGGCCACGCGTCGTTCTGCGCCGGCGGCGACGGCGGCCCGACCGCCTGCACTGCGGTTCGAGACCCGCGACGGCGGCCCGTCGGCGCTCGCGATCGGCGACGTCGACGGCGACAAGTTCGGCGACATCGTCGAGGGCTTCCCCGAGGGCGGCGACGACGTCCAGCAATCCGACGGCAGCGCGGGCCCGCCGGGACTGGTCCGGATCGAGCACGGGAGCGCCGACGGCCCCGGCGGCGATTCGCTCGACGTTACGCAGAACACGCGGGGCGTCGCGGGCAGCGACGAGCCGGGCGACGAGTTCGGGGCAGCCGTCGCGGCCGCGGACCTCGACGGCGACGGGAACGCCGACCTCGTCGTGGGGTCGCCGGGCGAGGACGTCGGCATCGGGCGGGTCACGATCGTGCGCGGCCCAGCCGACGGCTCGGCGAAACGCAACGTCCCCGGTTATGGACGCAACAAGGACGCCACGGGGGTCGACATCCCGGTCAACACCGGGGCGCGCTTCGGCGCGGCGCTGCAGCTCCTCGACGTCGACGATGACGGCCACACCGATCTGATCGCCTCCGCCGCGGGTCAAGGGGAGGTGTTCATGCTTCCCGGCACCAAGGCCGGCGTCTTCACCAAGGCCCGCTCCGCCATCACCAAGCTTCCCAGCGGCACGACCGAGGCCGCCCTCGGCGCGAGCGCCCCGTGAGGCGGCTCACCCTCGCGTTCCTGCTGCTGGGCGGCGGCAGCGCAGTCGCCGCGCCGCCCCCCGCGCCCGCACCTCCGCAGGAGATCGTGGCCTATCACGACTCCGGCGAGTGGTCGCGTGACACCAGCCGCGTCATCAACCGCGCGCGCCGCCAGGTCAAGGCGCATCTCGGTGGCCACCGCCCCGCGATCGTCCTCGACATCGACGACACGTCGCTCTCGAGCTACCGCTGCATGAAGAAGGTCCACTTCAAGCGCTCGAAGTCCGACTGCGCGGGCCCCGGCAAGATGCCGGCGATCCGGCAGACCCGCAGCCTGTACCGCTACGCGCGCCGCCACCACGTCACGGTGTTCTTCATCACCGGCCGGCACGAGTCGATCCGCGAGACGACGATCGCCAACCTGCACCGCGCCGGCTACCACGGCCGACTCCACGTGCGGCTGCGCCCGGACCACGAGCCGCCGGGCACCCACGACGGCTGGAAGGCCCGGACCCGCGCCGAGCTCGTCGCGCGCGGCTACCGGATCGTCGCGAACGTCGGCGACCAGCGCAGCGACCTCGACGGAGGCCGCGCGCTGCGGACGTTCAAGCTTCCGAATCCGATGTACGTGATCCCGACGGCCTGAACCGCTCGAACACCGTCACGACCACGTCGCCGCCGCAGTCCAGGCAGATCTTGTCGCGGATCGCCGCGGGACGGATCAGGCTCGTGCCGCCGAGCCCGCACTCCACACAGTGGAACACACACTCCACGAAGGCACCCGAGCGCAGCAACCGGTCGTCGGCATCCATGCGCCGCCCAGCGTGACACCGCCCCCGCCGGCCCGCAAGGCCCTCCCCTAGCCTCTCGTAGCGTGCCCCGCCCCCTCGTCTGGACGCTCTACGCGACCCTGGTGCTGATCTGGTCGTCCACGTGGGTCGCGATCAAGATCGGGCTCGATGACATGCCGCCGCTGCTGTCGGCGGGGATCCGGTTCGGGGCGGCCGGCGTCGGCCTGCTGCTGCTCGCGCGCGCGTTGAGGCGGCCGCTGCAAGACCGACGCGACGCTGGCGGCCGTCCTCGGGGTGCTGCCGTTCGCGACCGCGTACGGGCTCATCTACTGGGGCGAGCAGTACGTGCCGTCCGGGCTCGCCGCGGTGCTGTTCGGGATGATGCCGCTGTACAGCGCCGCGATCGCGTCGTTCGCACTGCAGGACGAGCCTCTCAGCAAGCGCCTCGTCGCCGGGATCGTGATCGCGATCTGCGGGCTGGCGCTCGCGTTCAAGGAGAGCCTGAACCTCGGTGACGCGGAGTGGGCGGCGCTCGCCGCGACCGCGTGTGCGCTGGCGCCGCTGGCGAGCGCGATCGGGAACGTGTCGATCAAGCGCCGCGGACAGCGGCTCGACCCGATCGTCCTGAACGGCTGGGCGATGCTCGGCGGCGGCACGCTGCTGCTGCTCACGTCGCTCCCGACCGAGGACTGGGGCGCCGCGACGTGGACGCCCACGGCGATCGGCACGATCGTCTACCTCGCCGCGATCGGCAGCGCGCTCACGTTCGTGACGCTCACGAAGCTGCTGCGGGAGCTGCCGGCCGTGACGATGTCGTACATCACGCTCCTGCTCCCGTTCGGCGCGCTCGTGTTCGGCGCGCTCCTGTACGACGAGACGATCACGATCGCGGCGATCGGCGGTGCGGCGCTGGTCGCCGGCGGCCTCACCGTCGCCGCGCGGTAGTAGAACCCCCACATGTGCCGCAACCCGCTCTTCTGCGCCGTCCCGCCCTACGTGCTCCACGAGGTCGCCGCGCGCGGCAGCGAGCGCCAACGGAAGTGGGCGCTGAAGACGCTCTCGGCCGACACGACGATCCGCCACGCCCGCGCGATCAACACCAAGGCGCGCGGCCGCAAAGGCCCGCGCGAGGGCTACGACGCGCTGGCCGCCGCCGCGCCGGCCAAGCGCAACCGCATCATCTGGGACGCACGACACTCGTACGAGGTCACGGGCCTCAAACGCGTCCGTGACGAGGACGAGCCGTCGGTGAAGGACAAGGCGGTGAACGAGGCGTTCGACGGCCTCGGCGAGACCTGGGACTTCTGGCAGCGCGCGTTCAGCCGCGACTCGATCGACGACGAGAACATGCCGATGCGCGGCGTGGTCCACTACGGCGACGAGTATCCGAACGCGTTCTGGGACGGGCGCCGGATGGTGTTCGGCGACGGTGACGGCGAGATCTTCACCCGCTTCACCAAGTCGCTCGACGTGATCGGCCACGAGCTCGGGCACGGCGTGATCGAGGACGAGGCGGCGCTCGAGTACCACGGCCAGTCCGGCGCGCTCAACGAGCACATCGCCGACGTCGCCGGGATCATGGTCAAGCAGCGCAAGCTCAAGCAGACCGCCGGCCAGGCGGACTGGCTGATCGGCGCCGACATCCGCGGCAGCGACTTCCACGGCGACGCGCTGCGCTCGATGAAGGCGCCCGGCACCGCCTACGACGACCCCAAGCTCGGCAAGGACCCGCAGCCCGCCCACTTCAAGGACTACGTGAACACCGTGGACGACAACGGCGGCGTCCACATCAACTCGGGCATCCCCAACCACGCCTTCTACCTGTTCGCCACCAACCTCGGCGGCCGCTCGTGGCAGACGCCCGGACGCATCTGGTACGACGCGCTGCGCCACCCGCAGCTCACTCCCACGGCCAACTTCACCGCCTTCGCGCGCATCACCCACCGCACCGCGCGCCAGCGGTTCGGCACCGGGTCAAAGGAGGCCAAGGCGGTGCGCGAGGCGTGGGGCGAGGTCGGAATCGACTGGGGATGAGGATCGAGATCCGTCAGCAGGGCGGCTTCGCGGGGCTCCGGCCGCCGCCGCTCGTCCTCGACACGGCGGACCTGGACGCGCAGGCGGCCGGGGAGATCGAGCGGATCGCGAAGTCGCTCCCGGCGGGCAACGAACCGGGCCGGGGCGCCGACCTGATGCGCTACGACGTCCAGGTCGACGACCGCAGCACGACGTTCTTCGAGCCGGACGTGCCGGCGCCCGTACGGCGGCTGCTAGCGCTCGCTCGCGACGCCGGCCGGAGCGCGTAGCTCTTCCGGCACCTCGTTCACGGTCACGAAGTGCTGGCCGACCGCCGTGATCGCCATCAGGCGCTGCACGGCGACGCCACCCCGCACGAGCAGCAGCTTGCGGCGGTCGCGCTTCGCCCGCCGGTTGGCGGCCAGCAGGCGCGCGAGGCCCGACGAGTCGAGGAACGAGAGGCCCCGTAGGTCGAGCACCAGGCACGGGGGCCGCTCCCCTTCGACGCGGCGCAGCTCCTCGTCGAACGTGTACGCGTGTTCGAGATCCAGCTCACCACGGAGCGCCACGCGCACCGCACCGCCCGCAAGTGGCTCGATGGTCAGCCCGAAGCCTCGCATCGTCCCTCCCCCAATCGGTCGTCGCGCCCAACGGTACCCGCTCGGCGGGCGCTCACACCAGCCGATTTGGCACGTCTGCCCGCCGCGAACGGGCCGAAGGGGACAGTGCGCGCAGGAACGCCTCGACCACGACCGGGTCGAACTGGGCGCCGGAGCCGTCCAGGAGCTCCTCGCGCGCTGCGTCGTGGCCGAGCGAGACGCGGTACGGGCGGTCGGCCGTCATCGCCTCGTAGGCGTCGGCAACCGCGAGGATCCGGGCCTCGAGCGGGATCGCCTCGCCGGCGAGGCCGTGCGGGTAGCCGCGGCCGTCGATGCGCTCGTGGTGAGCGAGCACCCAGCCGCTGATGTCGCGCAGGTTCGCGTGGTCGAGGATCCGCGCGCCGAGCTCCGGGTGGCGGCGCATCTCGGCCCACTCCTCGTCGGTCAGCGCGCCCGGCTTCTTCAACACCGCGTCGGCGACGCCGAGCTTGCCGATGTCGTGCAGGACGCCCGCCGCGCGGATGCGCTGCACGCGGTCCTCCGGCAGCCCGAGGGCGCGGGCGATGCCCTCGGCGTAGCGGCCGACCGTCTGGGAGTGACGAGCGGTGCTGACGTCGCGCAGGTCGAGGGTCTCGGCCAGCAGCATCGCGGCGGCGAGCTGTTCGCCGCTCGCGTCGCCTTCGTCCTCGAGCGAGCCGAGCAGGGCGTCGAGCGCCTCGGCGTGGTAGGCGACGCAGCGGTCGCGCCCGAGCCGCTTGGCCCCGAACACCGCGCGCGTGGCCGCGCGCAGGACCAGCGAGGCGGTCTCGGCGCCGGGACCGCTGACCGCGACGCCGAGCGACGTCGTGACCGGCCACGGGAAGTCGGCGAACGCGGCGGGGACGGCGGCGCGCAGGCGCTCGGCGATCGCCATCGCCTCGTCCTCGGCGCGGCCGGGGAACACGAGCGCGAACTCCTCGCCGCCGAGCCGGGCGGCGAGACCGCCGGCCTCTCCGAGCACGCGAGCGAAGCGGCGCAGCGCCTCGTCGCCCTGCACGTAGCCGAGCGCGTCGTTGACGCGCTTGAAGTTGTCGAGGTCGCAGACGATCACGGCGACCGACCCGGCACGGGCGATCTCGGCGTCGATGTGCTCCTGCAGGCCGCGGCGGTTGCGCAGGCCGGTCAGCGGGTCGTGCTCGGCCAGATGCCGCATCTGCTCGAGCTGCCGCGCCGACTCCACAGCCGTCATCGCGTGGTTGGCGAACGCCCGCAGCGCGCGCAGCATCTCGGCGGTCGGGAGCAGCCGATCGACGGGATCGTCGGCCCACAGGGCACCTTCGAGCCGGCCGTTGCGGTCGCGCAGCGGCACCAGCAGCACGTGGTTGTCCCAGGCCCGGTCGCCGCGGCCGTTGCGGCTGCTGTACGAGGCGCCGTGCAGCGCGGGGTCCACGCGCGCGTGCGCGTCCTCGCGTTCGCGCAGGATCACGCCGTCGTGCTCGAGCGTCGGATCGAGCAGCGGCGCGAGCGACGCCATCGGCACCCGGTCCAGCCGGCTGCGCTCGGCGTCGGAGATGCCGGTGTACGCACGCATCTCGAGATGGCCCGACTCGCTCTCGAGCGACACGACCACCTTCTGGAAGCCGAGCGCGTCATGGACACCGGCGCACACCGCATCGAGCATCTCGTCGATCGTGCGGCGCTCGGCGAGGCTGGCGGTGAGGCCGAGCAGATGGTCGACGGCGACGCGCTGGCGCTCGGCGGCGGCGGCCTGTTGAGCGTGCTCGAGCGCGAGCGAGGCGTGCTGTGCGACGCCGACCAGCAGGTCCAGCTCCTCGTCGCTCGGGCGGCGGCCACTGACCGGCTCGTCGACGGAGAGGATGCCGAGCAGCTCACCGGCGGCCGAGCGCAGCGGCACGAACAGCGCGTCGTCGGGATGCCAGGCGTCAGGGTCCGCCGACGCGGCGATCGGCGGCACGTACGTCGCCATCCGGTCCTGTGTCCAGTCGAAGTCCTGGAGCACGTACGCGCCGCGGCGCTCGTAGCGCTCGTCGAGCAGGAGCGCCCAGTCCCCGGCGGTCGCGCTCTGCCCGAGCAGCAGCCGGCTCGCCTCCTCGCTGCCCTCCACCACGACCGTGTGGAAGTCGTCCCAGGCGGGGCGGTACAGGTTGATCACCGCGGTACCGAACCCGAGACAGGCGGCCGTGGTACGCGCCACGGTCCGGAGAACGGGCTCGAGGTCGTATCCGGTCGAAGGCATCAAGCGGTGTCATCGGCCACGTGCGGCATCATCGCGAGTGTGCGTCCTGACATGCGCCGGCGCCGGCTGCGGCTGGTCGTTCCCGCCATCCTGGCCTTCGTGCTCGGCGCGGTCATCGGCGCCCGCGGCGAGGACACGGCGCCGCCGGGGAAGCCCGACCCGAAACCGGTGGAACAGGCTCAGACGCAGACGCGGAAGATGCCGCTCGACCAGCAGGTCGGCCATCTGGTGATCCTGCGGTTCGCCGGCACGGAGGCGCCCGGCTACGTGCTGCGCGCGCTCCGCGAAGGCCACACCGGCGGTGTGATCCTGTTCCGCGACAACCTCGTCTCCCCGGGCCGGCTGAAGGCCATGACCGCCGCCATGGGCAAGGCGTACGGCGGGTCGCCCGTGATCTGCGTCGACCAGGAAGGCGGCGACGTGCGGGTGCTGCCGTGGACCGGCCCCGACGCCGCGGCGCCCGACCAGGCGGCGGCCGGGACCGTGCGCGAAGAGGCGCAGAAGGCGGGCCGCGACCTGCGCGCGGCCGGCGTCACCGTCACGCTGGCCCCGGTCGCGGACGTGCCGAGCGTCGACGGGGCCGCACTCGCCGGCCGGGCGTTCTCGCGCGACCCGGCCGCCGCCTCCGACGCGGTGGTCGACGCGATCGGCGGCTGGCACGCGGCCGGCGTCGCCACCACCGTCAAGCACTTCCCGGGCCTCGGCGGCGCGACCGTCAACACCGACGACGGGGCGAGCACGATCCGCCGCACGCGCGAGGAGCTGCAGGCCGACCTCGCGCCGTTCCGGGCGGCGATCGCGGCCGGCACCGAGTTCGTCATGGCAAGCCACGCGACCTACCCGGCGCTCGACGGCCTGCACATCGCCTCGCAGTCGCCGGCGATCATCGACGGGCTGCTGCGCGGCGACCTCGGCTACGACGGCGTCGTGATGACCGACTCGCTGGAGGCCGCCGCCGTGCAGGCGACCGGGGACATCGAGCAGGCGGCGATCGCCTCGATCGACGCGGGCGTGGACATGATCCTCACCACCGGCCGCGGGTCCTACATCCACGTCTACCGCGCCCTGCTCGAACGCGCCAGGTCCGACGCGCGGTTCCGCGCGAAGGTGCGCGCGTCCGCGGCCCGCGTGCTCGCCGCGCAATCATCTCTGCATGGCTGACACCGCAACCGCGTTCGGGATCGGCGACACCGTCCCGGCGTTCACGCTGACCGACACCGAGGGCGCCCGGCACGAGGTACCCGCTGAACAGGCCCCGCCCGCGACCGTGCTGATCCAGACGTGCAACCACTGCCCGTACGTGATCGCCTGGAACCCTCGGCTGCGAGCCGTCGCCGACGAGTACGGGCCGCGCGGCGTGCGCTTCCTGGCGATCAACTCGAACAACCCGCAGACCCATCCGGCCGACTCGCCGGAGCGGATGGCGCAGTTCGTGCGCGACCAGGACTGGCCGATCCCGTACGCGTTCGACGAGTCGCAGGACGTCGCGCGCGCGCTCGGCTCCGCGCGCACGCCGGAGGTGTTCGTGCTCGACGGCGAGCACCGGCTCGTCTATCACGGAGCGCCCGATTCCAGCCACGAGGACCCGTCCGAGAACGCCGCGTGGCTGCGCGCGGCGCTGGACGCCGTGCTGGACGGCCGCGAGGTCGATCGCGCCGAGACGCCGCCCCGCGGCTGCTCCGTGAAATGGCGAGGTTGACGCTCTCGTAAAATCGGCCCGTGGGCCGCCGGGTCAACGAGCAGAGTCTCGCCCTGGCGCGCGAGTGGCGGAGGCTCGGTCGCGCCGCGACGCTTGTCGCCGTCATCACGTCGCCGGCGCTGTTCGTCGCCCTCTACGACCGCTTCGAGTGGCCGCTGTTCTGGGCCGTCGTCGGCACGATCCTGGGCATCGCGGCATTCCGCGGGCTGATCGACGTCCTCGCGCACCGGCTGATCCCGGCGCCGTCGCTGTACGGCGCCGAGAAGGAGCTGCAGGCCGAGGACGTGATCTCGCGCCGGCGCCTGTAGTACTGGCGGCGCAAGTACCGGCTCGTGCGCTGGATCCTGGTGATCCTGGCGATCTCGGTGGCGATCTCGATCGCCATCAACTCGATCACCGGAGGCGACACGTCGGTGTGGGGCGCGCTGGACGCGGTCGGCAACTTCCTCGCCGTGACGCTGCCCAGCATGTCCGGCTACCTGCTGGTCCTCCCGTTCCTGTTCTTCATCAACTTCCTGATCCTGTTCGGGCCGATGCTGGCGCTCGGGCTCCAGCAGATCAAGGCGTACGAGCCGGGCGACGCGGACTGGGGCGTCAAGCTCGCCGACGTCCGCGGGCAGGCCGAGGCCAAGGAGGAGATCACCCGCGTCGTCTCGCTGTGGCAGTCCGGCGAGGAGTTCGTGAAGGCCGGCGGCAAGCGCGAGCGCGGCGTCCTGTTCCTCGGCGCGCCCGGCACCGGCAAGACGATGCTCTCGAAGGCGATCGCGACGTCGTTCAACTGCCCGTTCGTGACGATCCCGGGCTCCGGCTTCGCGCAGACGTTCATCGGCATGGACGCGGTGCTCGTGCGCTGGCTGGCCTGGAAGGCGCAAGCAGCCTGTCGCAGAAGTGGGGCGGCCAGTGCATCGTCTTCATCGACGAGATCGACGCCGTCGGCATGCGGCGGCAGGCGCTCGGCGGCGCCAAGCTCGAGCCCGAGCCTGCACGACGAGCTGTTCTTCGGCCCGATGGGCGCGCTCACGATGGAGGGCGACCTCGTGCTGGAGACCGCGGAGTGGCGCGACCGCATGTTCGCGCGCCGCGCCGACCCGCCGCGGCAGATCTACCCGGCCTTCGTCACGAGCGCGATCCGCAACGTCATCCCCGGCTTCATGGGCGGCGGTGGCCAGGGCGGCGGGCTCGCGCTCAACCAGCTGCTCGTGGTGATGGACGGCATCGACGAGCCGCCCGCGATGCGCAAGCGGATGACGCGCAAGCTGCAACACGTTCCTGGACGCGCTGTACATCGTCCCGCAGCGGATCTGGAAGCTGCCGCTGCGGCGCAAGCCGCCGCGGCCGCGCAAGGAGCAGATCTACTTCATCGGGGCCTGCAACGTCGCCGCTCGAGGCGCTCGACCCGGCGCTCACGCGCCCGGGCCGCATGGGCCGCCACATCTACTTCCGCACGCCCACGTGGGAGGACCGGCGCGACATCTTCGACCTCTATCTGGGCAAGGTCGACCACGACCGACGACCTCGACAGGCCCGGGCAAGCGCGACGAGCTGGCGCGGATCACCAACGGCTACTCGCCGGCGATGATCGACCAGGTCTGCTCGCTGGCGCTGACCTACGCGCACTCCGAGGGCCGCGAGCGGTTCTCGCGCGATGGACATCCTCGAGGCGATGACGACCGTCGAGTCCGGCGTCGCCATCGGCCAGCCCTACCCCAAGCACGAGGAGCGCGCGACCGCGATCCACGAGGCCGGCCACGCGGTCTGCGGCCACCTGTACATGGAGAACCGGCTGTCGACGCGCCTGTCGATCCGCAAGCGCGGCTCCTCCGGCGGCCACCACCAGGCGATGGAGGTCGAGGACCGCTTCGGCCACTGGCGCTCGGAGGAGGTCGGCGACCTGATCTGGGGCCTCGGCGCGATGGCGGCCGAGCACGTCTTCTACGGCCAGAACACCACCGGCGTCGGCGGCGACGTGCGCGTGCGTCACCTCGCGCGCGGCGCTGATGGTCGGCTTCCGCGCGATGGGCCCGGCGCCGGATCGACCTCGGCCGACCGCGATCGAGGACCGCGACGAGCGCGGCCGCGAGGAGACAGCGCATCCGCGAGCGCTTCGAGGAGATCGGCTACAAGATCATGCACCGCGCGCCGGGCGGGCTCGACAGCAACCAGTTCGCCGCCACGCTGATCGACCGCGCCAAGCGCCCGCTGGTCGCGGAGCTGATCGGGCAGGCGTTCGTCGTCGCCTACCAGACCGTCGTGCAGAACCGCGAGGCGACCGAGCGAATCGCCGACGAGCTGGTGGCGAAGGGCGAGCTGTACGGCGACGACGTGACGTCGCTGCTCGACGGCGTGCGGCTGCGCAAGCCCGAGATCGACGTGCTGGACGAGGCGACATGGCCGGCGATCTGATCCCGCCTCCCTCCCCGCCGGGCGCCCGCCGCCGGACTCGATGGCGGACGTGCGCGCCACCGTGTACCTCGAGGACGCGACGCACCTGGCCGACGATGCCGAGCCGGCCGACCGCCGGGCCGTCGCCGTACCGCGGCCGCTTCGGCTTCGTCTGGGGCGCGCTCGCCGGCATCGGCGTGTGCGCGATCGCCCTCGGCGCGATCCTCGTCGCCGGGTCGGGCGGCAACGGGCCGCCGCTCGCCAAGCACTGGTCGGACTGGAAGCCCTCGACGTCGCGGATGCTGCCGGGCGGCGAGGAGATCGCCGAGCACGTCGCGCGCGAGTACAAGCTCGACACGGGCGACCAGCTGGCGGCGATCCGCAGCGGCGCCTTCGAGATCAGCGGCACCCCGATCGGGGTCGCGGTGCGGCCGAAGGGCGGCGAACTCGAGGTGCTGCGCGGGCCGGGGCTCCTGTATCTGGTGAGCGGCCTCAGCACCGACGCCGCCGTCACCACCGGGAAGGCGGGCCGGACGAACGAGCGGCTGATGATGCCGCGAGGCGGTCGAGCTCGCGCTGTACTCGTTCCGCTACCTCGAGGACATCACGATGGTCGCGGTCATGCTGCCGCCGCGCAGCGGCCCCGCCGAGGCGTCGACCGACGGCGCGCAGCAGTCGCGAACGATCTTCTTCCGGCCCGGCGACCTGCTCGACCGGCTCGAGGTGCCGCTGTCGCGGACGCTGGCCGCGACGCCGCCGCGGCCGAAGCAGGTGACCCCGGAGGAGGCCGCGAAGATCGACTCGCTGGCGCTGCGCAACCTGTTCCTGGCGTCGATCCAGCCGCTCGACAGCAACCTCAGCTACCTCGTGCTGGCGCCGCCCGAGGTCATCGACTGACGCTCGTAGCCCGAGCACTCGCGCACCGGTAGCGGCGGGTACTTCGGCGAACCGCTCCGGCTCGGTCCGGTGGCGCAGGCACATCGAGAAGGTCGAGCCGCGCGTGTTGTGGATCAGCTTCTGGTGCGCGCAGGTGTCGCAGAGCCCGGCGTTCAACGGATCCCGCGGTGCCCGAGGCGCGCGAGGTCCTCGTGGTGCTGGGTCACGCGCAGCTTGACGGGGTCGCCGTCCTCGCGCACTGTGCACCAGTCCCCACATCGCGTCGGCGACCTGCTCGGCGGTCTCGGGCGTCGCCCGCGCACGCATCTCGTCGACCAGCGCGAGCTCCAGCCGCTCGATCTTCTGCTCGGCCGTGCCCTCGCCCAGCGCCGGGAACGGGACGCCGCGCAGGTTCTCGTCCCAGGCGCCCTTGACCATCGCGAACCGGTTGCGGAGGGAGATCGCGTCGGACATCCGGTGCGCGAGTGTCGCACACTGCCCCCCGTATCGTGTCAGCCGAGTGAGCACCTTCAACCGACTCCTCGGGTTCCTGCGGCCATATCGCGCCGGCGCGATCTGGTCGATCGTCCTCGCCGCCTTCGCGATGGTCATCACCGTGCTGATCCCGTACCTGACCGGCCGCGGGGTCAACGCCGTGCAGCACGGTAACCGTGATGACCTGAAGCTGTACGCGGGACTGATCCTGCTCGCCGCCCTCGTGCGCCTGGCGCTGTCGGTCTCGCGGCGGCTGGTGGCCGGACGCGTGTCGCTCGGCATCGAGCTCGACCTGCGCAACCTCATGTACGCGCACCTGCAGGGGCTCGAGCTCGGCTTCTTCGCGCGCCAGCAGACCGGCCAGCTGATGTCGCGCGCCACCGTCGACCTGCAGGCCGTGCGCTTCTTCCTCGGCTATGGGCTCGTGTTCATCGTCCAGAGCGCGCTGACGATCCTGCTCGGCGCGGCGGCGATGTTCCTGGTGCAGCCCGGCCTGGCCGCGCTGGCGCTGATCCCGGTCCCGTTCGTGATCGTGATCTCCGCCCGCTACGGGCGGCGGTCGCGGCCCGCGCTGCAGGAGGTGCAGCAGCGGATCGCCGAGCTGACGGCCGACGTCGAGGAGAACGTGTCCGGCGTGCGCGTCGTGAAGGCGTTCGCCGCCGAGGAGCGCCAGCTCGATCGCTTCCGGGGCAGCGTGCTGCGCGTGTTCGACCAGTCGATGCTCGCGACGCGGCTGCGGGCGTTCTACAACCCCTTCATCGGCTTCCTGCCGAACATCGGGCTGGCGGTCATCCTGCTCGTCGGCGGACGCCAGGTGATCAGCGGCACGCTGTCGCTCGGCGACTTCACCGCGTTCTACGCCTACCTGCTGATGCTGATCGCGCCGATGCGCCAGCTCGGCGTCGTGCTCGGCCTGGCGCAGCGGGCGACGGCTTCGGGCGCGCGCGTGTTCGAGCTGCTCGACCGCGAGCCGCGGATCGTGACGCCACCGGGCGCGCCGCCGCTTCCGGAGGGCCGAGGCCGGGTGGAGCTGCGCGGCGTGCGGTTCGCTTACGAGGGCGCCTCCTCCCCGGCGCTGCGCGACATCGATCTCGTGGTCGAGGCGGGCACGACGGTCGCGCTGGTCGGCGGGACCGGGTCGGGCAAGTCGACGCTCGTGCGGCTGCTCGGACGGCTCTACGACGTCACCGAGGGCTCAGTGCTGATCGATGGGGCCGACGTGCGCGAGGTCGACCTCACCTCGCTGCGGCGCTCGATCGCCGTCGTCGACGACGACCCGTTCCTGTTCTCGGCCAGCGTGCGCGAGAACATCGCCTACGGGCGGCCGGACGCGACCGACGCCGAGATCGAGCGGGCGGCCGAGCGCGCGCAGGCGGCCGGCTTCATCGCCGAGCTGCCGGACGGCTACGACACGCGCGTCGGTGAGCGCGGCCTCACGCTGAGCGGAGGCCAGCGCCAGCGGGTGGCGATCGCGCGGGCGCTGCTGGCCGACCCGCGCATCCTCGTGCTCGACGACGCCACCAGCTCCGTCGACGCCTCCACCGAGCAGGCGATCAAGACCGCGCTGCGCGAGGTGATGGCCGGCCGGACCACGTTCGTGATCGCGCACCGCCTGTCGACGATCGCGCTCGCCGACGACATCGTCGTGCTCGAGGGCGGCACGGTCGTGGCGCGCGGCACGCACGGGCAGCTGCTCGACCGCAGCGAGCTGTACGCGGAGATCGCGGCCAAGGGCCTGCCGGACCAGGTCTTCCTCACGCGCAAGCCACGCGAGGCGGCGCCGGGGCTGTGACTTCGCGCCGGGACGAGATCGTCCGTCGCTGGCGGGCGACGAGCGGACGCGGCCGCAAGCTGCGCGGGCTGCTCGTGCTGCTGCGCCCGTACCGCGCGCGGACGGTGCTGATGTTCGCGTCGTTGATCCTCGGCACCGCCGCCGCGCTGGCGCCACCCCCGCTCGCCAAGCTGGCGATCGACGACGGCATCACGCCCGGCGACAAGGAGACGCTCACGCTGGTCGTGGTCGCATTCCTCGTGAGCGCGCTCGTGTACTGGGGCGCGACGTGGGTGCAGACCTATCTCGTCGGCTGGGTCGGCCAGCGGGTGTTGCAGGACCTGCGGATCCAGCTGTTCGCGCACCTGCAGACGCTGTCGGTGGGCTTCTACTCGCGCCGCCAGGCGGGCGTGATCATCTCGCGCCTCACCAACGACGTGCAGGCGCTCGACCAGCTGGTCTCCGACGGCGTGGTGACGCTGTTCGGCTCGACCCTGACGCTCGTCGGCACCGCAGTCATCCTGCTGGTGCTCGACGTCAAGCTGGCGCTGCTGACGTTCCTGGTGTTCCCGCTGCTCGCACTCGGCTCGCTCGGCTTCCGCGTCGTGTCCGCCAACGCGTACCGGCTCACGCGCGAGAAGGTGGCGCTGATCACCGCGTATCTGCAGGAGACCCTGTCGGGCGTGCGCGTCGTGCGCACGTTCGCGCAGGAGCGCCGGCACCTCGATCGCTTCAACGAGCTCAACGAGGACAACTACGACGCGAACATGACGACCGTGCGCCTGAACGCGGCGTACTTCCCGGGCGTCGAGATGCTGTCCGCGGTCGCGACCGCGGGGATCCTCATCTACGGCGGCTACCAGGCGATCCAGGGCGACGTGACGATCGGCGTGCTGGTGGCGTTCATCGCCGCGCTGAACAACTTCTTCGACCCGATCCAGTCGCTCTCCCAGCTGTACACGACCTACCAGGCGGGCATGGCCGCGCTCGACAAGATCTTCGAGCTGCTCGACGAGGAGCCTGACCTGGCGGACGCGCCGGACGCGGTCGAGCTCGGCCGCATCCGCGGTGAGATCGACTTCGAGCACGTGACCTTCTCGTACGGGTCGGGAGTGGCTTTGGAGGACGTCGACCTGCACGTCCCGCCGGGCCAGACGGTGGCGCTCGTCGGCGCCACCGGCGCCGGCAAGTCGACGTTCGCGAAGCTCGTCGCGCGCTTCTACGACCCGTCCGGCGGGCGCGTGCTGGTCGATGGGCACGACCTGCGCGGCGTCACGATGCGCTCGCTGCGCTCCCAGATGGGGATCGTGCCGCAGGAGGCGTTCCTGTTCAGCGGCACGATCGGCGACAACATCGCGTTCGGGCGTCCGGGCGCCGAGCGGGCGGACATCGAGGCCGCCGCACGTGCCGTCCACGCCCACGACTTCATCTCCGAGCTCGACGACGGCTACGACACGGAGATCGGCGAGCGCGGGATCCAGCTGTCGGCGGGTCAGCGCCAGCTCGTCGCGTTCGCCCGCGCGCTGATCGCCGACCCGCGCATCCTCGTGCTCGACGAGGCGACCGCCAACGTCGACATCCACACCGAGGGCCGGATCGAGGCCGGCCTGCGCCGCCTGCTCGCCGGCCGCACCGCGATCGTCATCGCCCACCGCCTGTCGACGATCCAGACCGCCGGCCGCATCGTCGTGCTCGGCCACGGCCGCATCACCGAGCAGGGCACGCACGACGAGCTGCTCGCGGCCGAGGGCGCGTACTGGGCCCTGTACCGCGACTGGGCCGAGCAGGCTACGCTGACGGCATGAGCCGTTTCGAAGTCGAGACCTCGCAGCTCACGGGCGCCGGCGCGGGCCACGCCGCATTGGCGGGCGACGTCTCCGGGCTGGGGATCCAGGCCGGCGACCATGCCGGCGCGGCGAGCGCGGCGATCGGCGACCCGCATGCCGCCGGCATCCTGGCCGACGCCGGCGACGCCTGGGCGGCTTCGCTCGCCGGGCTCGCCGACGCGGTGTCGCGACTCGGCACGAACCTCGAAGCGGCCGCCGCGGCGTACGCGCAGGTCGACGAGAACGTCATGCCGCGCACGCGCGGCTAGTCGATGACGAGCGCCCGGCTCGAGCGGCCCGGGCTCACGCTGACCATCGAGCTGCCGGAGGGCATGGCGCTCGAAGCCGACGGCGCGACCGTGACGGCCGCGATGCCGGGCGCGCGGCTCGACCTGGACGCGCAGCCCGCGTTCGCCGACGCACCGGTGAGCACGGCTCGCGCGGTGGCCGCCCACCTCGCGCGGCTGCCGGCGGCGCGCGTGATCGACGTTGCCGACGCGCCGCTCGCCATCGGCGCCGGCACGCGCGTGCTGCTCCACCACGTCGGCGACGCGGGCGCAACCTGCCTGGAGGAGTGGCGCGTGGTGACCGCCGGGCTGCTCGTGACGCTCGCGGCGCAGTGCACGGCGCCGGCCTACGACGCGCTGGCGGACGCGCACGCCGCAGCCGCCGCCTCGCTGCGACTCCAGGCGTGAACACGACCGTCGACCTCGCGCCCGGGGAGCTCGCCGAGCTGCGCGCCGCACTGCGAGCCGGCTCCCTCGACGACGAGCGCGCCGCCGCGCTCGCCCCGCTCGAGGACCCGGACTGGGCGCTCCGGATCGAGCTCGGCGACGGCACGGGCGAGGCGTGGCTCGGCGACGGCCGCCTCGTGTTGCGCACGGCGGCTGCGGACGGCGGCGACCGGCTCGCGCTGCTGCCCGCCGACCTGCTCGCGGGCACGCTGGCCGAGCTCGTCGACCTCGGCCCCCGCCCGCACGCCGAGGGCGCGGCGCCGCTGCGCGTGAGCGCGGGCGAACTCGCCCGCGCCCTCGCCGCCCCGGCCGCCGCCACCGGCCCGCTCGCGCCGGTCGTGCGCACGCTGCGGCGGCGCTGGCGCGTCGAGACGCGCCGCCCCGGCGAGCAGCGCGTGCTCGAGGCGATCGACACGGCCGAAGGGATCTGGCTGCTCGTGCCCGACGGCGGCGAGGTCGAGCTGCTGCCGGTGACGCCGACGCGGGTGTTCCGGCTGCTGGTCGCGCTGACTTAGATGCGGCCCTGGCGGCGCATCCGCTTGAGGAAGCCGCGCTTGACGCCCGCCGAGTGCACGACGACGTCGGGCAGGTCGTCGTCGGTGAGCGGGACGAGCGCGTCGAACCACGCGCGGAAGGACGGCGCCAGCTCGGCGACGTCGCCGGTCTCGTGCTCCCACTGGAACACCTTGCCGCTGTCGAGCGCGAGCGCGATCTTGTCCCCGCCGCCGGCGTCGCCGATCGCCACCATCCCGTTGGGAACGTCCGGGCCGCGGCGCAGCTCGCGGGCTGCGAACAGGCCGTCGGCGCCGCCGGACGGCGCCTTCGCTCCCTCGAGCCGGTTGTCGTCGAGCCGCACGCCGTCGTGCTCGGCGAGGAACGCGCGGTAGTCGCCGGGCAGCGCGGTACCGAGCGCTTCCTCGGCCTGCTCCAGGGCGCCGTCCGCGGCCGGGCCGCCGTCCTTGTGGATGAGGTCGAGACCGGCCATCACGGACCCGCCCCGGCCATCGCGGGCGCCTGCCCGAACAGATCGCTCCCGGCGCCGGCCGCCGCCCCGGTTCCCCACGACCACTGTCGCGGCACCTTCACGATCGGGATCTCGCCGACCTGACCGTGGCGGATCGCGGCCGCGCCGCCGGTGTGGCGCACATATTCGTGCAGGTCGCGCGGGACCAGCTCCATCGTGCGGCCGTCCTCGACGTGATGCCACGTCCAGCCCTCGGGCGTGCGCGGCAGGCTGTTGGCCTGGTTCGCGAGCCGGCCGTCGATGCGCACGTCCCCGGTCAGGCCGGTGATCTCGGCGTGCGCCTCGCGGTACGGCGTGAAGGCGGGGAAGCCGGTCTCGCGGAACGTCACGCCCTTCGGGTACTGGGCGCTCAGCTCCGGCGAGAGCGGGAACTTCTTGCCGGCGTAGCGGGCGTTGATCGGGTTGCGGCCGCCGATCTTGCGCACCGTGCTGGGGATCTCGGCGCCCTTCTCGATGACCTTGGCGACGCGTGCGCTGCGGCTCGCGACGGTGCCCACGCCGGCAGTGCCGAACGCGAGCGCGGCGTCCGGCGCGAGGTTGCCGAGCCACTCGCCGATGCGGCCGTGCGAGAGGTCGTCATAGTTGACGGCCATCTTCGCGAAGTCGCCCGGATGGTGGTAGGCGTACATCGCGCCCTGGCCGAGCTGGCTCCACTGCTTGGCGAAGCTGTCCGGGTCCACGACCGCGTTGAACGGGCTCGCGCGGTAGCCCATCGCGGCGGCGGCGCCGAGGCCCTTGACGCCTTCCCAGGCGCCGGTGCCGAGACCCTTCGTCTGGTCCCACGCGTAGTCGGCCGCCTTCTGCCACCAGTGGCGGTCGTCCTTCGGCTCCGGCTTGGCCGCCGGCGGCGGCGTGACCCAGCCGGGCAGCATCGCGGCGGCCTGCGAGAACGCGGCGGCGGCGGTGCGCGCGGCGTCCTTGGCCGCTTGGTCGGCGGTGTGCCAGCGCCGCTTGGCGTCGTCGAGGTCGTCCTCGGCGCGCTTGAGTTCGCGGCGTGCCCGGCGCTCGTCGTCGGCCGCTCGCTCGGCGTCGTCGGACGCGGCGGCAAGGTCGGCCTCGGCGGCCGGCGACGGGGTCCCGCCCATACTGGAGATCGCGAGGATGTGCGAGGCGGAGTCGATGCGGCGGTTCGCGTCGGCCAGGCGCCCCTGCGCATCGGCGATGTCGTCCTTGGCCCTGTCGATGCGATGCTGGGCGTCGCGCGCGTCGCGGATCGCGTGCCGGGCGTCGCGGCGGGCGTCGCGCAGCTCCTCCGAGTAGCGGTCGGAGGCGCGCACGATGATCGTGGCCGCCTCCCCGGCCTGGCGCGCCGCGCCGGCGTTGCTCAGGCACATCGACGCGTGGCCGACGCTCGCGCCGCCGATCCACGAGCCGACCATGTTCGGCATCGCTTCGAGGCGCGTCGCGGCCACCGCGGTCCCGGCCGCCACGGCCGAGAAGCCGCGGGCGGCCTGTGCGACCCCGTCGGGATCGCCGGCGGGCACTGCCATCCCCTGGAACTCGTCCCCCGCCATCCGTCAGTCCTCGATCAGGTCGCTCAGCCTCTCGCGGGCCGGCCCGGCCGCCTCGAGCACGTGCTGCATCGAACCGCCGATCATGTCCCAGACGTCGTCCGGCCGCGACGGCAGCGGCAGGCGGACGGACAGCGACGCGACCTGGCCGTGCTCCCACGGCGCCACCGACAGCGTCGACCATTCCATCGCCACGTTGTGCTCGTTGCAGCGGGCCAGCGCGTCGGCGATGGCGTCCGCCCGAATGCCGGCGAGGGGCGTGAGGATCACGAGCCCGTGGCGATGGCGGACGAACCACAGCAGCCAGGCCTGCTCGGACGCCCCGGCGGCGAGCGGCTGGCTCTGCACCTGGTCACCCGGCGCGCCGCGCTCGATCAGCTCGTCGAGCCCGGGCACCACATCGAGGACGCGCTCCCGCGCGCTGGTCGCTCCGGCGGTCGGATCCTGCACCGCCGTCAGCGTAGCGCTAGCCGATCTTGCGCAGATCGACCGCGAAGACGAGCGTCTCGTTGGGGCCGATCGGGCCCGAGCCCTGCGGGCCGTAGCCGAGGTCGGGCGGGATGATCAGCAGCCGGCGGCCGCCTTCCTTCATCCCGGCCATGCCCTGGTCCCAGCCGGGGATGACCATGCCCGCGCCGAGCTGGAACGGGAAATGCTGCTTGCGGTCCCACGAGGCGTCGAACTTCTCGCCGTTGGACCACGAGTAGCCCGTGTAGTCCATCGTCAGCGTCTCGCCCGCCTTCGCCTTCAGGCCCTTGCCCTTGACGATGTCCCGGATCACCAGCTTGGTGGGCGGGTCGCCCTTGGGCGTGACGATCTTGGGCTCCTGCTTGGTGTTCTTGGTGATCCCGGCCGCGATCTCGTCGATGTTGGCCGGTGTCGGGGTCTCCGTCGGGGTGGCCGTGGCGGCCGTCTCGCCGGACGACGAGTCGTCACCGCCGCACGCGGCGATGCCGGCCCCGAGCAGCAGGGCGAGCACGATGGGGAGCACCTTCGGACGCACAGACGAGGCTGCGGGGCAGGGACTCGAACCCCAACTACCAGAGCCAGAATCTGGCGTGCTGCCAATTACACCACCCCGCAATGGGAGGGCGCGAAGTATAGGAGGGCTTCCTTCCATCTGCCGCAACCCGCGCTACCTTGGTGCTCACCGCGGTGCCCGGTGGCGGCGCAGGGGACGAGCGCATGCGAGACGGCGGGAACGGATCCATACAACTTCTCGAGGCTGACCCCGAGCTGGGTCGCGGCCTCGACCCGCGGCGGGTGCGGGAGATGTCACCTCGCCTGCTCGCCCGTGCCGTCGAGATCCCGCGCGGGCCCTGGAATCCCGGCCGCACACTGATGGGCGGCTCGAACCCGATCGGCCTGCTCGTGCTGGACGGGCTGCTGGTCCGCGAGGCGACGGTCGGCGATCACCCGTCGGCCGAGCTGCTCGGCCCGGGCGACCTCCTGCGCGCCTGGGAGGACCGCGACGCCGAGGTGCTGCTCCCGCGCACTCTGCGCTGGAGCGCGCTCACCAGCGCCCGCGTGGCGATCATCGACCACGCGCTGGCCGTCCGCGCCGCGCAGTGGCCCGAGATCTTCGCCCAGCTCGTCGAGCGCGCGGCCCGCCGTGCCGAGCGCCTCGTGGTCATGCAGGCGATCGGCCACCTCACCCGCGTCGACGACCGCCTGCTGGCGCTGCTGTGGTGCCTGGCCGAGCGCTGGGGCCGCGTCGTGCCCGGCGGCGTGCTCGTCAATCTGCGCCTCCCCCACCGGACGCTGGCCGGGATGGTCGGCGCCCGCCGCCCGTCGGTCACCACCGCGCTCGGGCAGCTGATCGCGCGCGGCGACATCGAGCGCCGCCCCGACGGCGGCTGGATCCTGCACGGGCAGCCGCCCGAGCCGCGCATCCTCGAGGCCGGCCAGCCGCTCGGCCTGCGAGCGCAAGCGAACTAGAGACTGTCTGCGTCGACCGGCTCGCCCGAGGTCATCGCCTCGCGAGCCTTGTCCAGATCGTCCGAGCGGCCGACGGTCAGCGCGCCCTGCATGCGGCCGCCGTCGAGGTAGAAGATCGTGAACTCGCCGTCGTCGATCGAGCCGCGGACGACCTCCTGGTCCCAGGACTGCGCCGGGCCGACGTACTCGAGCGTCGCCCAGTCGGCGAGGTCGGACCAGAAGTAGGGAATCTCGTCGAAGGGCTTGGACTCGCCGGCGATCAGCGCGCCGACGTAGGAGCCCTGGGCGCGGGCGTGCTCCCAGTGCTCGACGCGCACGCGGCGGCCGTGGACGACCGAGTCGTAGTCGCAGGCGTCACCCGCCGCGTACACGCCCGTCGCCGACGTCTCCAGCGTCTGCGAGCAGGCGATCGCGCCGCCGTCGGTGAGGTCGAGGCCGGCCGAGCGGGCGAGCATGATGTCGGGCGCCACGCCGATGCCCAGGACGACCATGTCGGCGGGGAGCTCGCGCCCGCCCTCGGTCACGACCTTGGAGACGCGGCCGTCGCCCTCGAAGCGGCCGAGCGCGTCGTTCGGCACCCAGTCGATGCCGTGGTCGCGCAGCACGCCGGCGAAGAACTCGCCCGCCTGCTTGCCGAAGCCCAGCGACAGCGGGCCGTCCTCCTGCATGACCAGCGTGCAGCTCTTGCCCTCGGCGGTCAGCGAGGCGGCCACCTCGCAGGCGATGTACGAGCCGCCGACGAGCACCACGCGCTCGGCGCTGGAGGCGTCGGCGCGGATGGCGTCGGAGTTGCCGAGCGTGCGCAGGTAGTGGATGCCGTCGAGGTCGCAGCCGTCGACCCGGACGCGCTTGACGTTCGCGCCGGTGGCGAGCACCGCGTGGCCGAAGCTCAGCTCGTCGCCGCTGGAGAGCTTGGCCGTCTTCGCCGCCGGGTCGAGCTTCATCACGCTCGTGCGGATGCGCAGGTCGAGGTCGCCCGGGAGCTCGAGGTAGGTCTCCTCGCGCGACACCTTGCCCCGCAGGTAGTCCTTGGAGCAGTACGGACGCTCGTACGGCGGGTCGACGTCGCGGCCGGCGAGCAGCACCGATCCGCTGAAGCCTCCGCCGCGCAGCCCTTCGGCGCACGCCGAGCCGGCCGCGCCGGCACCCACGATCAGGACGTCGACGTCAGCCATCGCTCCCATTCCCCACGAACTCGCGTGTGATGTCCTGCTCGAGCCCCGGATCGAGCACGACGAGGACCTCGTCGCCCGCCTCGACGACGGTGTCGGCCTTCGGCACGAAGCCGCTGCCGTTGCGCAGCACCGAGATCACCAGCGCGCCGTCGGGCAGCGCCATGTCGGACACGCGCCGACCCGCCGCCGGCGCGTCCTCGGCCACGACCAGCTCGATGATCTCCAGCCGCTCCTCGGGCAGGTCGAGCAGGTGGACGAGGCCGTAGCGCGGGACCTCGTGCTCGATCAGGCGCAGGATCAGGTCGGTCGCCGACACCGCGGGCTGGATCCCCATCAGCTTGAAGTGATCGAGGTTCCGCGGGTTGTTGACGCGGGCGATGATCCGCTCGCAGAGGTACTTCTCCTTGGCGACCTGGCAGATCAGCAGGTTGTCCTCGTCGTCGCCGGTGACCGCCACGACGAGGTCGGCGCGCTGGATGCCGGCGCGCTCGAGCACCCACAGCTCGGTGGCGTCGCCGTACTGGACCGCGTGCTCGAGCTCCTGCTCGACGGTCAGGTAACGGCGGCGGTCCTGCTCGAGCACGGTGACCTCGTGGCCCTTCTCGATCAGCTCCCGCGCCAGGTTCCAGCCGACCTTGCCGGCGCCGGCGATGATCACGTATAGACCCGCCATCAAGCTTCGGCCAGGGCCGCCTGCTCGAGCTGTTCGATCGCGATCTGCGTCGGACAGATCGTCTGCAGCCCCTGCTCCGCGTACCACGCGGCGCGCCGCGGATCGAGCACGCGGGCGACCACGCGCGGGACGCTGAACCGGCGCTGGGCGATCTGCGAGACCACGAGGTTCGTGTTATCGCCGTTCGTGGAGGCGATGAACACGTCCGCCTCGTCGATCCCGGCCTCGATCAGCGCATCCATCTCGAGCGCCGTGCCGATCGTGAAGCGCCCGCCGGCCTCCTCCCACGATTGGCCGAGCTCGACGTCGAGCCGCTCGTGCGAGAGCGGATCCTCATCGAGCACGGACACCGTGTGCCCGGCGCGCAGCGCCGAGGTGGCCACCGACGAGCCGACCCGGCCCGCTCCGACGACGAGGACGAACATCGGGCGAGACTCTAGTGCACGTGTCCCGAAGGTCGGCGGGTCGGCCTGGCGACGCGTGCGCCTAGCTTGACGGGACCGGGAGGTGACCCTGGGGCACCTCGGCGGCCTCGTCGGCGACGCGCGTCGGGTCCTGGCCCTCGCCGGGCGGCGCGGTCAGCAGCACGCGGCACTGGGCCTTGTTGACGACGTAGCGGGTGGTCTCCCCCACGAACGTGTCGCGCAGCCCCTGCTTGCCCCCGTACAGCACGCCGCCGCGCAGGCGCGTCGGCTCCTCGGCCGCCAGCACGATCGCCTCGACGCCGCGGCGCCTGGCCTCGCGCACGATCGCCTCGCCGGTGCGGCGGGCGCGGACGACCGCCGTCGCGACCTCGACGCCCTCGTACTCCTCGCCCACCGCCTTGGCGCGGGCCAACGCCTTCCGGGCGCGCTTGAGCTCGGCGTCGGGCACCGGCGCGTCGAGCGGCAGCGCCATCGGCACCTCGAACACCCACAGCGCCTCGATCACCGCCCCACCCTCGCCGGCGTCGTCGTTCTCCTCGGCCGCCAGGCGCCCTGCCGTCTGCATGATGTCGTCGTCGAGCGGCAGGCCGGAGATCGGCACGAGGATCGACCCGTACTCGGCCTCCTGGCGCTTGCGGCGTGAGCACCGCCTCGGGCACGCTGATCCGCTTCAGCAGCGGCTTGTCCTCGGACACCCGGTAGTAGACGTAGACGAGGATGCCGAACGCCATCCAGCCGATGCCGACCCACCGGGCGCCGCCGTGGACGGCGAGCACGGCCACGAACGCGGCACCCGACAGCAGCGTGCCGAGCGCCGCCGGGATCGGCAGGTCACCGCCGCCGATGCGCACGTTGAACGGCATCCGGTACGGGCGGTCGCGGTCCGGCTCGCGGTAGCGCAGCCGGCAGACCGACAGGCAGACGAGCGTGAACGCAGCCGTGGCGCCGAACGCCGAGATGCCGAGCAGGAACTCGAGGTCGGCGGTCAGCAGCAGCAGGATCGCCGCCACCGCGCCGATGCCGATGATCACGACCGGCGTCGCCCACTCCGGGTGCAGGAAGCCGACGCGCGACGGGAGCTGGCGGTTGATGGCGAGCGAGTAGCCGAGCCGCGACACGCCGAGCATCGAGGCGCTGCAGGCGGCGAACAGGATCGCGCAGGCCGAGATCGCCGACCAGGTAGCGCAAGGGGTCATGCAGCCACGACTGCGTGAAGTCGTCGACCACGCCGAGCATCGGCGCCTCGACCCACGACTGGCTCGGCTCGTCGGGCAGCGCCGTCGACGCGACCATCGCGATGCCGACGTAGGGCACCAGCGCGGCCAGCAGCCGGACGCCGATCAGCCGCCGCAGTCCCTGCCGCCCGATCGCCACCTGGCCGGCCAGGCCCGACGAAGCATCGAGGCCGCTGAACGCCACGAGCACGAGCGGGAACGCGAACACCAGGTCCTTCATCGACGGCGTGCCGCCGATCGAGGACGGCGAGCTGAGCACGTCCGGGTCGAAGATGTAGATCAGCCCGAACGCGACGATCAGCAGCTGCAGCACCAGGTCGCCGAGCACGAGGAAGACCGCCCGGTCGTAGCGGGGCGCGCCCGAGCGGCGCAGGTTGCGCCACGTGACGGCGGCGACGACGCCGGCCGCGAGCAGGAACCCCGGCACACCCGAGCTCAGAGGGTCCCAGAACACCGCCGCGTAGTCGGTGGTCGCGAACGCGCAGATCGAGATCAGGATCAGGTAGTCGAGGCAGATCGCCCAGCCCGCGATGAAGCTGACCAGCTCGTTGAAGGCGAAGCGCGCGATCACCGTCGCGCCGCCGCGCTCCTGGTGCAGCGAGGCGCCCTCGACGTAGCACGGCACCACGAGCGCGAACATCAGGCCGCCGAGCGAGGAACACGAGCCACGTGAAGCCCGAGCGCGCGCTGCGGCGACGAGGCCGACGACGAAGTAGATCGACGCGGCGATGAAGCCCTGCACGATGCCGAACAGGGCGGGCTGCCCGAGCGCTCTTGGCGAGCGGCCTCATCGCTCGCCGCTCCGCGTACATCCGGCCCGCGCCGGCGGCGACGAACAGCACCCCGACGAGCACGCCGAACGCGAGCGCGCCGCCGCCCGCCGCGAACGTGCGCACGAGGATCGCGACGCCGATCACGAGCATGAGGACTGACAGAACCCTGGTCGCGACCCTCATGCCACGCTCGCCTTGTCGATCGTGGCGCGGCGGCGGGCGCGCGCCGCATCGGGCGCCGACTCGATGATCACGCGGCACGGGCGCTCGCTGAGCACGGTCTCGAGCGTCTTGCCGAACAGCGACGCGCCGTCGACGCGGCGCGGCAGCGGCATGACGATCGCGGCCGCGCGCATGTCGGTCGCCTCCTCGACGATCCGCCGCCCGGCCTGGCCGGCGCGGATCTTCTCGACGTGGCCGGAGACGCGCCGGCCGCCGTGGATCTTGGCCTGCTCGATCACCGAGTCGGCCGCCGGCCTCGGCCTCGGTCATCGTCGCGTCGATCGGCAGCGCGTTGGGCACGGTGACGAGCGCGAGCACGTGGATCCCGCGCCGGCGCCGCGCGGCCAGCCGGCTCGCCGTCGCCATCACGCGCTCGTCGTAGTTGCCGTCCACGATCGGGACGAGCACCGAGTCGTACTCCGCCTCGTGGTCGACCACCGGCTGCGGGATCGCGACCTTGATGCGTCGAGACCAGGTCGAGCCCGTGGCGGCGGCGGAACGCGATGTAGACCAGCACCCCGAACACCAGCCAGCCGAAGCCCGCGGCGGCCACCGTCGGATGCAGCGCGACGGTGACGACGAACGCGATCGACGTCCCGAGCCCGCCGAGCACGGCGAACATCGGGAGGTCGAGGCCGCGCACGTGCACGTTCCACGGCCCGCGGTACGGGCGGTGCAAGTCCGGCTGCGTCCGGCGCAGCCGGATCACCGAGACGTGCGCGATCGTGAACGACAGCATCGCGCCGAACGCGTACATGTTGCCGAGGAACTCCGCCTTGCCGGGCAGCAGGGTCACGATCGCCGCGCCGCCGAAGACGAGGATCCCGATCCACGGCGTGCGGAACCGCGGGTGCAGCCGGCGCAGCGCATCAGGCAGCTGGCGGTGGATGCCCATCGAGTAGACGAGCCGCGAGACGCCGATGAGCGCCGCGTTGGTGGCGATGAACAGGATCGTGGCCGCGAGCAGGCCGACGTACGTCTGGCCCGCCTGCTGGAACGGCCCGAGGTCGATCTGCTTGACGACGCCCAGGATCGGGTCGCCGGCGTAGCCGCCCTCGTCCTCGGGCAGGCCGAGCAGCGTCTGGTACTCGCCGTCCGCGTTCTGCGTCACCGGAAGGGCGGACAGCGCGACGGCCGGGAGCGTGAAGTAGATCGCGATACACGGCGATGCGTACGCGGTTGATCGCCTCCGGGATCGTCCGCCGCTCGTCCTTGGCCTCCTCGGCCATGTTGGAGATCGTCTCGATCCCGGTGTAGGCGATCATGCCGATCGGGATGGCCAGCACGAAGTTCTTCCACGTCGGCGCCACGCCAAGCGAAACGTTGTTGACCAGCGTCTCGGGCGAGAAGACCAGGAACAGCCCGATCAGCACGAGCAGCAACTGGGTCACGAAGTCGATGACCGCGAGCAGGATGTTCACGCCGGCCGACTCCTTGACGCCGACGATGTTCACCGCCACGAGGGACAGGATCACGAAGGCCCCGAAGATGATGTCGCCGGGCGCTGACCGCAGCGGCTCCCAGAACAGGCCGCCGATGTAGTGCGGCACGAAGAACGCCGAGATGGCGACCGTGATGATGTAGTTGAGCATCTGCGCCCAGGCCGCGAAGAACGACACGAACTCGTTGAACGCGCGGCGGGCGAAGCTCGACGACCCTCCCGCCTCCGGGTACATCGCGGTGGCCTCGGCGTACGTCGCCGCCGTCCAGAAGAAGAACACGCCGGTGATCACGAAGACGACCGGCGTCAGACCGAGCGCGAACGACGCGACGAGACCGAGCGCGTAGTAGATCGATGAACCGACGTTCCCGTACGCGGTCGCGAACAGCGCGTTGACGCCCAGGACGCGCTCGAGGCCCTCCAATCGCCGTCGTGCCATGCGCTCGCGATTCTAGGCCCGATCAGGCCTTAAGTCGGTGGCACTCTCAGCACGAGCAGCGCCAGATCGTCCTGCGTCTGGCCACCCTGGAAGTCGAGCGCCGCGCGCGTCACCCGCTCGGCGATCGTCTCGGCGTCGAGCCCGGCACACGCCTCCAGCGTCGGGACCAGAGCCCGATCGCCGAACATGCCCTGCGGGCCGCGGCCCTCGGTCACGCCGTCGGTGAAGCACACCAGCGCGTCCCCCGGGGCGAGCGTCACGTGCACGTCGCGGTGCGTGACCTCGGGCACGACGCCGAGCAGCGGCCCCCCCACCTCGACCGATTCGATCGTCCCCTCGGCACGCAGGATGAGCGGCGGCGGATGCCCCGCCGACGCCAGGCGCAGCCGCGCCTCGCCGGCCTCGATCCGCACGCGGCCGTGCAGCACGGTGCAGAAGCGCCCGTCGTCGAACTGGCGCAGGATCGCCTCGTTGACGCGCCCGAGCACGTCACGCGGCCGTGCGCGGTGGATCGCCTCGGCGCGCAGCGTGTAGCGGACCATCGCGGTCAGCGCCGCGGCCTCCGCTCCCTTGCCGCACACGTCGCCGACGAAGAAGGTCCACTCGTCGAGCACTGGGAACAGGTCGTACACGTCGCCGCCGACGAGCGTGCCCTCACCGCCGGCAAGGTGGCGCGCCGCCGCCTCCAGGCCTTCGATCGTCGGGAGTCGCGGCGGGAGCAGGCTGGCCTGCAGCGTGCGGGCGATGTGCCGCTCGCGCTCCTCGAGGCGGACGTTCTCGAGCGCGAGCGCCGCGTGCCGCGCGAGGTCCTCGAGCGCCAGCTCGTCAGCGGCGTTGAACCCGCCGGCCTTGCCGGACACCTCGATGCGGCCGAAGTCGCTGCCGTCGCGCGCCATCATCGGCTTCGAGATCGCGGGCTCGCCGGGGTCGATCTCGGCCGGCCCGGCGACCGCGTGCGCCTCGTCGGCGTGGCGGCCCCGGATGATCACCGCACCGCGGTTCGCCCCGAGCAGGTCGCACGCCGTCTGCGCGATCAGCTCGAGCCGCTTCTCGGCCGACCGGGTGCGGTGGATCGACAGCGACGCGGCGGCCAGCGCGTCGAGCTGCGTCGCGCGTTGCTGCTCCGCGACGGCCGCCTCGTGCGCCTCCTCGTACAGCCGCGCGTTGTCGACCGCCACGCCGGCCCGCAGCCCGAGGTCGCGCGCCAGGTCGAGGTCGGCCTCGGTGTAGCGGCGGCCCGACTCGGCCATCGTCAGCGACAGCGCGCCGAGCACGCGGCCGCGTGCGCGCAGCGGCACCACGATCTGCGACCGCGGGCCGATCGCCTCCATCAGCTGCGCGCCCTCCTCGCCCGTCCGCGCGCGTGCCGACTCGACGACCGCGGCGGGCGCGATGTCCTCCATCAGCTTCGCCTCGCCGGTCGCGAACGTGCTCCCCATGCCGACGCGCTCGTCCTCGCTGAGCGTGCCGCGCTCGCGCCACTGGCGCATCAGCGCCTCGCGCTCAGGGTCCTGATGGGCGATCGCCACCGGCCGCCGCCCGCCACTGCCCTCCAGCAACTCGATCTTCACGTAATCCGCGAGCTGCGGCACGAGCAGGCGCGCGAAGCGCTCGAGCCGGTCGTCGACGCCGATGGCGGAGTCGAGCACCTCGCCGGCGCGGACGATCATGCTCTGGCGCTCGCTCGCCTGCCGGCGTTCCGTGACGTCCTGGATCACCGCGACTCCCGCGACGACCTCGCCGCCATCGACGATCGGCGCCGAGCTCGCCTCGATGGTCCGGCGCGCACCGTCGGCGCGCACGTAGGTGATCTCCTCGCCGCGGATCACGGCACCCGACCGCAGCGTGCGGAACAGCGGGTAGTCCTCGACCGCGTACGGCCGCCCGTCGGCGCGCCAGCCGACGAAGTCGGACTCGCCCAGCGCGGCACCCGCGCCGGTCCACGGCCGGAGGCCCATGTCCGCGAGCTGCTCGTTGCCGAGCAGGACGCGCCCGTCGGCGGCCACGATCAGGACGCCGACCGGCAGCTGCTGGACGACACCCTGCAGGCGGAGCTCGGCCTCCTTGCGGTCGGTGATGTCGATGACGACGGCGCCGACGCCGACGATCCGGCCGTCGACCCGCACGGGGAACCAGCTCGCGAGCACGTGGCGGACGTGACTGCTCGCCGTCTCGCGCGTGATCTCGCGCTCGAGGATCGGCTCACCGGTATCGAGCACCTGCTGATAGACGGGCATGAGCGCGTCGGCGAGCTCCGGCAGCACCTCGTCGATCCGCCGCCCGACGTGCTCCTCGACCGGCCGCCCGTTGATCGCGGCCAGGGCGTCGTTGACGCGGACGAAGCGCAGGTCGGTGTCGACCAGAGCGAGGCCCACCGGCGCTCCCGCGCCGACGATGTCGAACAGGGCGCTGGCCTGGCTCGTGGGCACCTCCTCGGCAACCTAACATGCCGGGCCGTGACAGATCTCACCAACACCGCGCTCGTGGTGGTCGACGTGCAGCAGGCGTTCGACGACGCGGATTACTGGGGCCGTCGCAACAACCCCGACTGCGAGGCCAACGTCGCCGCGCTGATCGCCGCGTGGCGGGAGGCCGGACGCCCGATCGTCTTTGTCCAGCACGAGTTCGAGACCCACGGCTGGGCGTTCAAGGACGTCGTCAGCGGCGAGCCCGACGTGCTGGTGACCAAGGAGACCAACTCGGCCTTCTACGGCACGCCCGACCTCGACGGCTGGCTGCGCGAGCGCGGACTCGGCGCGATCGCGCTCTGCGGCATCAGCACCGACCACTGCGTCGAGACCACCGCGCGGATGGGCGCGAACCTCGGCTACGACGTCCTGTTCGCGCTCGACGCGACGCACACGTTCGACCGCACCGGCCCCGACGGGACCGTCATGACGGCCGACGAGCTCGCCCGCGCTACGGCGACGAGCCTCCACGAGGAGTTCGCCACGATCGTGAGCACGAGCGAGCTCGTCGGTACGGCCCGCTAGCTCGCGGTCGCGCGCCGACGGGGAGCGGGCGCGAGCCGCGCGGCCGCGGCGCCGCCGAGGAACGCGACGCCGCCGACGATCACGACGACGAGCAGGGAAGTCCCGTCGTGCGTGTCCGCCGGGGGCGGCGGCGACGCGACCTCGTGGTGCGGGACCGTGGGGGGATCGATGATCGGCATCGCGCCGGCCGGTGCGGCGAACGCCAGGGCCGCTACGACGGCGGCGAGCGTGAGCAGGGACTTCATTGCGGGCCTCCTGGGGCGGGCATGGGGTCGCCGTCGAAGCTACGGCCGCCGCGGCGCGCCGCCATCCGCCACATGACGTATCCGCACCGGCCCGAGCGACGTATTGCTCAGCCCTGCGAAGCCCTGAGATGATCGCCCCCGGATGCGCCATCTCGAGAGCCGGTCCTTCGTCGGCCGCGCCGCGGAGCTGGCGGTGCTGGAGGAAGCGCTCGCCGCGGCCGGTGGCGGCCACGCGTCCGTCGTCCTGATCGGCGGCGAGGCTGGTGTGGGCAAGACACGGCTGGTCGCCCAGCTGAGCGAGCGCGCCCGCGCGCAGCGTGCCACGGTCGTCACGGGAGCGTGCGTCGAGCTGACGGCCGGCACCGCGCCCTACCTCGCGATCACCGAGCTGCTGCGCGACCTCGCGCGTGCGCTGCCCGAGCGCGCCTGGGAGCGCCTCCGCGCCGGCGCCGGGCCGGAGCTCGACGCGCTGATGCCCGGCGCCCGGGGCCGCGACGACGTGCGAGCCGACAACGCCTCCCGCGCGCGCCTGTTCGGGCAGGTGCACGAGCTGCTGCTGGAGGCGGCGACCACGGCCCCGCTCGTCCTCGTCGTCGAGGACGTGCACTGGGCGGACCGGTCGACGCTGGACCTCACGGGGTTCCTGGCCCGGACGCTCGCCGACGCGGGCGTGGTGCTCGTGGGCACCTACCGCGTCGACGAGGTGCCGCGCCGGCCCCCGTTGCGAGGCTGGCTGGCCGAGCTCGCGCGCGTCGCCGCCGTCCGGCGCATCGAGCTCGAGCCGTTCACGCCCGACGAGGTCGCGGACCTGTGCGCGGCGATCCTCGGCGCCGCCGCAGCGCCGGCGACGATCGCCGAGATCACCCGCCGCTCCGGCGGCAACGCGTTCCTCGCCGAGGAGCTGCTGGCCGCCGCGGCCGAAGGCGACGCGGGCGGGCTGCCGGTCTCCGTGCGTGACGTGCTGCAGGCCCGCATCGCCGCACTCACGCCGGCGGCCCAGGACGCCGTGCGCGCGGCCGCCGTCGCCGGCGCGCTCGTCGACGACGAGCTGCTCGCCGCGCTGGTGCCGGGCCCGGACCTCCCGGACGCCCTGCGCGAGGCCGTCGCCCACCACGTGCTGGTTCCCGACCCGCGCGACGGGCGCCTGAGCTTCCGCCACGAGCTGGCCCGCGAGGCCGCGTACGCCGAGCTGCTCCCGGGCGAGCGGCGGCGGCTGCACGCGGCGTGCGCGCGCGTGCTGACCGCGCGACCGGCACTCGGCGGCGACGCGCTCGCCGCCACGGCCGCCGCCGTCGCCGGCCATTGGCATGCCGCCGGCGACGAGCGCAGCGCCCTCGCCGCCGGCACCCGCGCGGCGGTCGCCGCCGAGGGCGTCCACGCATTCGCCGAGGCCGCTGCGCAGTACGAACGCGTGCTCGACCTCTGGGAGCGCGTCGCGGACCCCGAGGACGTGGCCGGGATCCCGCGCCTGGAGGTGCTCGAGCGCGCAGGCGCGACGCTGCTGCAGAGCGGCTCGGCCACGCGCGCGATCGACCGCCTCGACCAGGCGCTCGCGCTTGCCGACCCGGTCGCCGACCCCGTGCGCACCGGCGTGCTTCACTCGCGGCGCGCCTGGACGTCGTGGGCCGCCGGCGCGGCCGGACCGGAGACCGACGCCCACCACGAGGCGGCGCTGCGGCTGATCCCGGCCGAGCCCACACCCGAGCGCGCCGCTGCGGTCACCGATCTCGCGTTCACCCAGATGCTCAACGGCCGGCACCGCGCCGCGACCGCCAGCGCACGGGAGGCGATCGAGCTCGCCTGCCGCGCCGGGGACCGCCGGGTCGAGAGCCTCGCGCGCACCGTGCTCGGGAGCGCGCTCGGGTCGCTCGGCGAGCTCGACGAGTCGATCGCCTCCCTCCAGACGGCGGTCGAGATCGCCCAGGCCGAGCACTTGCCCGAGGAGCTCGGCCGCGCCTACGTGAACCTCAGCGCGATGCTCGACGCGGCCGGTCGGCTCGAGGAGTCGGCCGCGGTCGCGCTCGAAGGCGAGCAGGCGTGCCGCCGCCTCGGTCTCGGGCTCTACTGGGGCGCGTTCCTGACCGGGAACGCCGTCGAGGCGCTGATCTGGCTGGGCCGCTGGGACGAGGCCGAGGCACTCCTGTCCGCGGTTCCGATGGACGATCTCGCGCGCACCGCGTACGTGCACCTCACTCTCGAGGGCGCACGGCTGGCGCTCTACCGCGGCGACCTCGACGGCTGCGAGGCGACGCTCGCGTCCGTCCTGCAGACGGGCACTTCGGGCCACGGCGTGGAGATGTCCAGCCAGACCGCGGAGGTCGCCGCCGAGCTGGCGATCGCCCGCGGACGTCCCGACGACGCCCGCGAAGCCGTGCTGGCCGGCTTCGAGCGCGAGAGCGAGGACTTCCGCTATCTCGCGCAGCTGGTCGCGACCGGCGTCGCCGCCGAGGCCGCGCGCCCGCATCCGGACGCGGAGGCGCGGCGCCGCGCGAGCGAGCTCATGCAGCTCCTCGACGGCCTCGACGACACGCGGCTCGTGAGCCTGGCGGCGGCGGAGACCGCGACGGCTCGCGCGGAGCTCTCCCGCCTGCAGACCCCCGTGCCCGCCCTGTGGCGTGCGGCCGCCGCGTCGTGGACGGAGCGGTCGGCGCCCTTCCAGACGGTCTACTGCCGCTGGCGCGAGGCCGAGGCGCTTTTGGAGACCGGTGGCGGCCGCACCGCCGCCGCCGACCCGCTGCGTGCCGCCGCGGCCAGCGCCCGAGACCTCGGGGCGAACGGGCTGCTGCGCGAGATCGAGCGGCTTGCCGCTCGGGCGCGGATCGATCTCGCTCCGGCGCAGGGCGCGGAGCGCGCGGAGCCCGGCGCCCACGGCCTGACGCCGCGCGAGCTCGAGATCCTGCCCTACCTGGCCGCGGGGCGCACGAACCGCGAGATCGCCGACGCGCTGTTCATCAGCCCGCGTACCACGGGCGTGCACGTCTCACGGATCCTGGCGAAGCTCGGCGCCTCGACGCGCGGCGAGGCGGCCGCTGCCGGCCGCCTCGCGGGATTGATCGACGACGCCGAGCTTGTAAACCTGGTGCGGCTTACTCCCCCTCGCAGCTCGGGAGCGCCTTAGTTACGTCTAGGCGATCAACGGGATGATCAGCAGGGCGACGATGTTCGCGACCTTGATCATCGGGTTGATGGCCGGGCCGGCGGTGTCCTTGAACGGATCGCCGACGGTGTCGCCGGTGACCGACGCGGCATGGGCCTCGGAGCCCTTGCCGCCGAACGCGCCGTCCTCGATCAGCTTCTTGGCGTTGTCCCACGCGCCGCCGCCCGCCGTCATGAAGATCGCCATGAACAGGCCGACGACGATGACGCCGATCAGCAGGCCGCCGAGCGCCTGGTAGCTGAGCACGCCGACGACCAGCGTGACGACGATCGGGATCAGCGACGGGACGATCATCTGCCGCTGCGCCGAGCGGGTGACGATGTCGACGCACTGGCCGTACTCGGGCTTCTCGGTGCCCTCCATGATCCCCGGGTGCTCGCGGAACTGGCGGCGGACCTCCTCGACGACGGCACCGCCGGCGCGGCCGACGGCCTCCATCGAGAGCGCGGAGAACAGGTAGACCATCATGCCGCCGATCAGGAGGCCGACGAGCACGTCCGGGTTGTCGACGCTGAACACGACGGCGTGGCCGAGCTCGTCCTGCAGCTCGATCTTGAAGGCGGCGAACAGCACGAGCGCGGCGAGCGCGGCCGAGCCGATCGCGTATCCCTTGGTGACGGCCTTGGTCGTGTTGCCGACCGCGTCGAGCGGGTCGGTGATGTCACGCACCTCGTGCGGCATGTCGGCCATCTCGGCGATGCCGCCGGCGTTGTCGGTGATCGGGCCGAACGCGTCGAGCGCGACGATCAGGCCGGTCAGCGACAGCTGGGCCATGACCGCGACGCCGATGCCGTAGATGCCGGCCAGGTCGTGCGAGAGCAGGATGCCGCCGACGATCACCAGCGCGGGCAGCGCCGTCGCCTGCAGCCCCTGCGCCAGGCCCTGGATGATGTTCGTGGCGTGGCCGGTCTCCGACGCGCGGGCGGTCTTCTTGACCGGGCCGAAGCGGGTCGACGTGTAGTAGTCGGTGATGACGAACAGCGCCGCGGTGACGGCGAGGCCGACCAGGGCGCAGATGTAGATGTCCCACACGCCCGGCGCGTCGCGGCCGCCGGCCAGCGTGAGGTCGTCCATCATCCACTGCGTCACCGGGATGAACAGCAGCGCGGCGATCACGCCCGCCGTGATCATGCCCTGGTAGAGCGCCCGCTCGACGTTGCCGGTGGTGGTGCGCACGGCGAACGTGCCGATGATCGAGGCGACGATCGAGACGCCGCCGAGCACGAGCGGGAACAGCACGACCTGCGTCGAGTTGTCACCCGAGAAGGTGAGGACGCCGAGCAGCATGACCGCCACGGCGGTGACCGCGTAGGTCTCGAACAGGTCGGCCGCCATGCCGGCGCAGTCGCCCACGTTGTCGCCGACGTTGTCGGCGATCACGGCCGGGTTGCGGGGGTCATCCTCGGGGATGCCGGCCTCGATCTTGCCGACGATGTCGGCACCGACGTCGGCGCCCTTGGTGAAGATGCCGCCGCCCAGACGGGCGAAGACCGAGATCAGCGAGCCGCCGAAGCCGAGGCCGATCAGCGCGTCGACCGACTGCTTCTCCGTGCGGTCGAGGATCCCGTGCAGGATCCCGTAGTAGCCGGCGACGCCGATCAGCGCGAGGCCGACGACGAGCATGCCGGTGACGGCGCCGCCGCGGAAGGCCACGGACAGCGCCGGCGAGATGCCGCCGCGCGCCGCCTCGGCGACACGGGCGTTGGCGCGCACCGACACGTTCATGCCGATGAAGCCGGCCGACGCCGAGGCGAGGCCGCCGATCGCGAAGCCGACGGCCACGTAGCCGTCCTGCAGGAAGATCAGCGCCACGAACAGCACGACGCCGACGATCGCGATCGTCGTGTACTGGCGACGGAGGTATGCAGAAGCACCCTCCTGAACGGCAGCCGACAGGCTGCGCATCGTCTCGTTGCCCGGCGACAGGGCAAGGAGCGAACGCGTGGTCAGCAACCCGTAGGCCACCGCGAGCGCGGCGCACACCAGGGCGACGACGACCCCGTAGTCGGACAGGAAATCGGTCAAGAGAACCCCTCTAGATCAGGAAGCAGGCAGCCGGGCCCGCGCAAGCTTTGGATCACGACGAAAGCGGCAGCCCGGCCGGGCCGCCGCTGAAGCGCGCCAGTTTATCGTCTGCGGCGGCGCTATTGCCCCGGGACCCATAGGCGGCCCGAGCTCTGCGCCGGACCGGGGCCTCCCGGCTCGGGTTCCGCGGGCGGCTCAGGCGCCGCTTCCTGCCCACCGGTCTTCTGCACGTAGACCATCTGCAGGCGCGAAAGCGCGTCGCGCACCGGGCCGAGCTGCTCGGCATGCCGGGGCTCGAGAATCGGCAGCAGCGCGCGCGCCGCGTCGATCGCCTCCTTGACCTGCGGGAGGTCGGCCGTCGAGCCCTCGGCGAGCCCCGCCTTGCGGGCACCCAGGTTCAGCAAGGTGACGACGGTCTGCAGGAGCACATCGTCGACCGTGAGCTTCTCGAGCTCGGCCTCGAGTGCCTGGATCTCTTCCTCAGACGGCTGTCTCATACGTCGCTCTCGTTTCCTCGACGCACTTCGCGTACACCTCGAAAGGGCTCGCGCCGGCGTCGATCATGCGGCGCTGTCGCTGCGCGCCATTGAGTTCTGGTAGGACGATGTCGGCGCCGGTCCAGGCCCGCAGGCGATCGAGCGCCTCGGCCGCCGGGAACTCCTCGATCCGCTCGGCCTCGAGGTCGAGCAGGCGCCCGTCCTGCCCGTAGCGGATCGCGCGCCACATGTTCTCCTCGATCAGCCGCGGCGGGAGGTCGGGGGGCGTCACGCCGGCGTCGATCTCCCTGAGCGCCTGAGCGACGCAGGCGACCAGCAGCTCGGCCAGGCCGTCGGCCTCCGCGGCCGTCGTCTGGGCGTCGCAGATCCGCACCTCGACGGTGCCGAACGAGTGATGCGGGCGGACGGACCACCAGAGCTGCGTGAACTCGACGATCGAGCCGGTGCGCACGAGCAGGTCGACGTACTCGTGCCACGCCTGCCAGCCGCCGAACGCGTCCGGCACGCCGCAGCGGGGGAACGACTTGGTGAACGTCTGCGAGCGCGCCGAGTGCAGACCGGAGTCGATCTTGTCGACGTAGGGCGAGTTGGCGGAGATCGCCAGCAGCAGCGGCAGCACCGGCCGCAGGCGGTCGCACACCAGGACCGCCCGGTCGGCGCCCTGGACGCCGACGTGGACCTGCAGCGCGAACGTGTTGTTGCGCCAGGCGACGTACTTCAGCCCGTCCTCGACCCGGTGGTAGTGCTCGGTGTCGATGATGTGCTGCTCGCGGTAGTCCGACAGCGGGTGCGTGCCGGTCGTGCCGAGCCGCACGCCGTGCTCCTCGGCGAGCGCGAACAGCCGGCGGCGCGCCTCGCGCTGCTTGCCGCGGGCGTCGTGCGATGTCCTCGCCACGGCCGGAGCGGATCTCGATCTCGGACGAGATCAGCTCGCCGGCGATCGCGTCGGCGAGCACCGGGTCGCCGGCGCCGGCGTCGCGCAGGTCCTCGAAGCGAGGCACCAGTTCCAGCGTTTCGGGATGGACGAGCGCGTACTCCTCCTCGATCCCGACGGTGAGGTCCTGGGATCGCTCGAAGGTCTCGCGCGCAGCTGCGAGGTCGATCAAGTCAGATAGAAGTAGAGCGCGTAGAGCAGATCTACTGCGGGGCTCGAGGTGTGGACGGTGACCTCCGGTGGCACCTGCAGCAGCGCCTCCGAGTAGTTGAAGATGATCTTCACCCCTGCCTCGACGAGGCTGTCGGCGAGCTCCTGCGCCGCCGCGGTCGGCACCGCCAGCACGCCGACCACGATGTCCTCGTCGACGACCACGCTCTTGACGTCCTCGGTGTGACGCACCTTGACGCCGTTGATCTCCTCGCCGACCTTGCTGCGGTCGGTGTCGAACATCGCCACGACGCGGAAACCGTGGTCGGCGAAGATGTCCGACGAGGCGATCGCCCGCCCGAGGTGCCCCGCCCCGAACAGCGCGATGTTGTGCTGACCGCTCGTCCGCAGGATCTTGCGGATCTGCGACACCAGCGAGTCGACGTTGTAGCCGACGCCGCGCTTGCCGAACTTCCCGAAGCCCGACAGGTCGCGGCGGATCTGCGTCGAGTTCACGTGCGTGTACTCGGACAGCTCCTGCGAGGAGATCGTCTCCTTGCCCATCTTCCTCGCCTGCGTCAGGACCTGCAGGTATCGCGACAGCCGCGCGGCCACGCCCAGCGACAGGCGGTCGGACAGCGCTTGATCCTCCCCACGAGTCGCGACGTCGCCGAAGCTCATCCCGGCAGACGATAGAGCTTGGCTTCCAGCGCCGCCTCGTCGACGAAGAAGTCGAACAGCTCCTCGTCGCCGAGCGCGACGACCGGGATGCGCTCGAGGTAGCGCTCGTGCAGGGAATCGTCGGTCTCGATGTTCACCTCGTGCAGCGTGAACGGGACTCTGGCGCGTACGCGCTCGAGCGCCGCGCGCGCGTCGTCGCACAGATGGCAGCCGGGGCGGCTATACAGCGTGAGCGTAGGCGTCGACATCCAGGTAGCCCGGGAACGCGACCGGCTCGGCGTAGCGGGCGGCGGACGCGATCATCGCCGCGTTGTCGGTGCACAGCTCAGGCGGCGGGATGTGGACCGGCACGCCGAGCGCGGCGGCGCGCTCGCGCAGCAGCCGGTTGGCGGCGACGCCGCCGCCGATCGCCAGCCGCGGGTCGTCGTCGTTCGCCAGCGCGCGCTCGACGCGCACGATCAGCGCCTCGACGATCGCGTGCTCGTAGCTCGCCGCGAGGTCGGCGGCGCGACGGGCCGTCTCCTCCTCCCCCAGGTCGCGCACCTTGTACAGCAGCGCGGTCTTGAGCCCGGCGAACGAGAAGTCCAGGCCCTTGACGCGCGCGGCGGTCGGGAAGTCGAACGCCTCGCGGTCTCCCTGCGCCGCGAGCTTCGACAGCGCGGGGCCGCCGGGATAGCCGAGGCCGAGCAGCCGCGCGCCCTTGTCGAACGCCTCGCCGGCCGCGTCGTCGAGCGTCTGGCCGAGCAGCTCGTACCCGGTCGTGGTCGGTGACGTTGGCGAGCAGCGTGTGGCCGCCGGACGCGATCAGGCAGACGAACGGCGGCTCGATCGGATCGGGCTGCAGGTAGTTGGCGGCGACGTGACCCTGCAGGTGGTCGACCGGCACGAGCGGGAGCCGGCGCGCGGCGGCGAGCGCCTTCGCGGTCGCGACGCCGACGAGCAGCGCGCCGACGAGACCGGGGCCCTGCGTGACCGCGATCAGGTCGACGCCGTCGAGCGTCGAGTTGTGCGCGGTCGAGCGCGTCGTCGACGACGGCGTTGACGAGCTCGAGGTGGTGGCGCGAGGCGATCTCCGGCACGACGCCGCCGAAGCGCGCGTGCACGCCCTGCGAGGAGACGACGTTGGCGAGCAGCTCGCCGTCGTGCGTGACGACCGCGGCGCAGGTGTCGTCGCAGCGACGTCTCGATCGCGAGGATCACGGCTCCGGGCGACGTCGTCGAGCGTGCCGCGCAGCGTGTCGGGTGCGCCACATGATCACCGCGTCCTCGCCGTTGTCGGGTAGTAGCGGCGACGCACGCCGGCCGAGCGGAAGCCGAAGCGCTCGTACAGCGCGATGGCACCGGTGTTCGACTCGCGCACCTCGAGCGTGAGCTGCGCGTCGTCGCCGACCCGCTCGAGCAGCGCGCGAGATCAGCGCGGTGGCGATCCCGCGGCGGCGGCGGTCGGGGTCGACGGCGACGTTCATCACGTGCCAGACCGTGTCGTAGCGCGAGCAGATCAGGTAGCCGACGAGCTCGCTCTCGACTTCGGCGGCGAGGCAGATGCCCGACGGCTTGGACAGCTCGAGCACGAACATCGCGAGCGACCACGGGGTCGTGAACGCGCGGCGCTCGATCGCGACGACCTGCGGGAGGTCGGCGTAGATCAGGCGACGAATCTCGACGGCGGCGGCGGGGGGTGCGCTCACGGTTGATGGGGTTGTGCGTCTGGCTCTCGACGGTAGTCGGGGAGCAGCGAGTCACGGTCGGCCGGTTCCGCCGCTGCGCCGAGCCGGCAAACGCCGAGGGCACTGACTCGGTGGAGGGGCGAATCGTCCGCCGGGATCACCGCCCCGGCCCGCTCGAGCGGCTCCCGAAAGCGTACCGCCCCGTCGCCCACGGCCAACCGCCCCGGCGCGATTCTCGCGGCCAGATCCGTCGGGGCGCGAACGCGGCCGGCCCGAACGCCCCGTCGGCGGCCGCGAACACCTCGCCCCGCCGCGCGTCGATCACCGCCACCACGTAAGGGGGTCTGACCCCGCCGGGGTAAGGGGGTCTGACCCCCCTTGCCAGCGCGGCGAGGCTGGAGACCCCGACCAGCGGCAGGTTCTGCGCCTGCGCGAGGCCGCGGGCGGTGGCGATCCCGAGCCGCAGGCCGGTGAACGACGCCGGGGCCGACGCCGACGGCGATCCGGTCCACCTGGTGCCAGCCGGCGCCGGCGGCGGCGAGCACCTCCTCGACCAGCGGGAGGAGCCGGGCGGCGTGTGCGGGACGGGCGCCGAGCGGCGGCTCGTCGCGGCGCTCGATCTCCGGCCCTCCGGGCGCCCACAGGGCGACGGCGGTGTCGGCCGTCGCGGTGTCGATCCCGAGGATCACGTGACCTCGATCGTTCGCTGGTCGCCGCCCGCGTGCGCGAGCGCCACGCGCGCGGCGACGCGCTCCGGCGGCCACGCTCCCGGCCCCTGCTCCGGCCACTCGATGAAGACGATCGCTTCGGGCGGGAAGAACGGATCGAGCAGGCCCGGGTCCTCGTCGCCCATGCCGCTGAGCCGGTACAGGTCGAGGTGCGACACCGGACCGCCGGCACCGTCGTAGGCGTGCCCGACCACGAACGTCGGGCTCGTGATCGGGCCGCGCACCCCGAGCGCGTGCAGCGCACCGCGGACGAACGTGGTCTTGCCGGCGCCGAGCTCGCCGGAGACGAGCACGATGTCGCCGGGCTGCAGGCGCGCGGCCAGCTCGGCGCCGGCGCGCTCGGTCGCCTCTGGCCCTGCCGTCACTGAACTTTGCGTGCCCATCGCCGATATCCAGGGTGATGATCCGTCGCCTCTGCTTCGCGCTGCTCGCCGTCTTCCTGCTCGCCGCCCCCGCGACCGCCGCCGCCAGGGCGCCCGTCGTCGGGCTCGGCGACCAGCATCCCGAAATGTTCTCCGACCCAGCGTTCCGGTCGCTCGGGATCGCGCACTCGCGCTACGTGCTCGAGTGGGACTGGTACCGCAGCAAGCGCAAGATCGCGGCGATCGACTGGTGGATGAGCGCGGCGAAGGACAACGGGGTCGCCCCGCTGATCGCGTTCGGCCGCGACTGGCGCCCGAGCGGCCAGTTCAAGCTCCCGTCCCTGGCCGACTACCGCAAGAGCTTCAAGCTGCTGCGCGCCCGCTACCCGCAGGCGCACGACTTCTCCGCCTGGAACGAGGCCAATCACACCGCGCAGCCGACGGCCAACAAGCCGAAGGCCGCCGCCCGCTTCTACAACGCGATGCGCAAGGCGTGCCGGAAGTGCACGGTGATCGCCGCCGACGTGCTCGACAGCCCGGACTCGCTCGACTGGATCAAGCGCTTCCGCCGCTATGCGCCGAAGGCCCGCCTGTGGGGCCTGCACAACTACAAGGACGCCAACGACCACACAACACGACGCGCAGGTTCCTGCGCGCCGTCCCGGGCAAGGTGTGGCTCACCGAGACCGGCGGCATCCTGCGCCTCAAGCCGCACCCGGGCAGCCACGGCAACGGCCGCAAGGAGACCAAGGCCCACCAGGCCTCCGCCGTGACGCGTGTCTTCAAGCTCGCCCGCACGTACCGGCGGATCCAGCGCGTCTACTTCTACGAGTGGCGCCACGAGACGAAGAACCGCTGGGACTCGGCGTTCCTCGACGCCAACGGGCACAAGCGCCCGGCCTACCGCGCGCTCGCCCGCGGGCTGGGCCGCTAGCGAACTCGCACCTTCGCCCGCAGCGCGACCCCGCCGAGCAGGAGCCAGAAGCCCGCGACGGCGGGCGTGATCGGGTCGTTGCCGGTGCGCGGGAGCTGCTGCGAGGCCGAGACGGCCGGGACCGCGGTCGCCGCCGGCGCGGGCGCCTGTGACGGCGTCGCCGGTACCGGCGTGGGCGTCGCCTGCGCGCTCTCCGAGCCGCCGCCCTGCGAGTCGCCGGATTGGCTCTGGTCGTCGCCCGCGAACGGGTCCTGGTACTGCTCGTCGCCCGCGCTCTGAGCGAACGCGGTCCCCGGTGCCGCGAGCATCAGCGCGGCGATCAGTACGGCGAGGCGACGGCGGGGCACCGGGCTGGAGGTTAGCCTGACGGACCCATGCGCCGTGCCGTGCCCGCCGCCGCCGCGGCCTGTTTGCTGATCGCCCCGACGGCCCTGGCCTTCTTCTCCGGCGGGTACTTCGGCGAGCCGCGGCTGATCGCCGCGCTGGTCGTCTGGGTGCTCGTGCTGGCGCTCGCGCTCACCGGCCCGGCCCCGCTGCCGCGCCGCCTCCCCGGCCGCCTGGCGCTCGCCGGACTCGTGTTGATGACGGTCTGGAGCGCGCTGTCGATCAGCTGGGCGCCGCTGGGCGGACCCGCCACCGACAACGTCGAACGGCTGGTGCTCTACACCGGTGCCCTGCTGCTGGCGATCGGCGCCCTGCGCGCTCCCGCCATGCAGCGGCTCGTGGAGCCCGCGCTCGCCGCCGGCGCCACGCTGGTGATCGGCTACGGCCTCGCCGGCCGTCTGCTGCCCGGCCTGATCCACCTCGACCGCTCGCGCAGCGCCGGCGGCCGGCTCGAGCAGCCGATCACCTACTGGAACGCCGAGGGTGCGCTGGCGGCCGTCGGCCTCGTCCTGTGCGCGCGGCTGGCCGGCGACCGCACCCGCCCCCCGGCGGTGCGGGCCGCCGCGGCCGCGGCCGTCGCGCCGCTCGGCGCCGGCCTCTACGTGTCGTTCTCGCGCGGGGCGATCGCCGCCGTCGTGCTCGGGCTCGTCGTGCTCGTGGCGGGCGCGCCGTCGCGCGCGCAGCTGCGGGCGGCGCTGATCGCGCTGGGCACCGGCGTCGCCGCCGCGGTCGCCGCCGCGCCGTTCCCCGGCGTCGCGTCGCTGTCGGGCGCCCATGCCGACCGCGACGGCGCGATCGTGCTCGTCCTGCTCGCGCTGATCGCCGGCGCGGCCGCGTTCGCCACGCTGCGCCCCGGCGACCGCGACGACCCGCTGCCGGCGATGCCATGGCTGCGTCCGGCCGCCGCCGCGGCGCTCGGGGCTCGCGATCGTCGGCCTCGTGGTCGCCGGGCTCGGTGAGAAGCCGACGCAGGCCGAGCTCGGGGCGGGCGCCAGCGCCGGCCGCCTGACCACCGCGAGCTCGAACCGCTACGAGTACTGGCGGGTCGGGCTGCACGCGTTCGGCGACGAGCCGCTGCGCGGCGTCGGGTCCGGCGGCTTCCGCGTCGTCTGGCTGCGGGAGCGCACGATCCCCGAGGCGGTGCGCGACGTGCACTCGCTGGAGATGGAGATGGCCGCCGAGCTGGGGCTGGTCGGGCTGCTGGCGCTCGCGCTGCTCGTCGGCGGCGTCGGCGCCGCTGCGCTGCGCGGCCTGCGCACGCGGCCCGCGCCGGCCGCCGGCCCGGTCGCGGCGCTGGTCGTCTGGTTCCTGCACGCGTCGATCGACTGGGACTGGCAGCTGCCCGCCGTCTCGCTGCCGGCGATCGCGCTCGCCGGGGCGCTGATCGCGCTCGACGACGTCAGCGTGCCCGCAGCGGATCCAGCCGCCGCACCTGCGCGCGCGCCCGCGCCGCCGCAGCCGGATCCGCCTCACGCGAGAACGTCAGCAGCAGACCCCACGCCGTGAGGTTGTCGGGCTCGCGGCGCACGACGTCCGCGAGCAGCGCGCGAGCCTCGCCGCCCCGGCGCGTCGCCTGATAGAGGAACGCCCGCCGCAGATCCGCCGTCGGGTCCGCGCTGAAGCGCGTCCGCGCGGCGCAGATCGCGATCGGCGGCCGCGTAGTCGCGGGCCGACGTCGCGTCGCTCGCACGCGCCAGCAACCGCGTGTCGCGTTCCATCACGCCCAGCCAGGCGATCGCCGCCACCGCGATCAGGGCGACCACGACTCGCGCGCTCACAGCTCCTCGGCGATCCGCGGGGCCTCGCGGTTGAAGACCCACACGGCGAGCAGGCAGATCGCGCACGAACAGCGCGGCGGGCACGAGCAGCCAGATCGCCCCGCCCGCGAGCTCGGCCGGGCCGGGCGCGGTCGGGTCGATCACCCACTTGCGGGCGAGCTCGAAGATCGGCGCGAGCGGGTTGAGCGCCAGCAGCTGGCCGAGCTTGCCGGACACGATCTCCAGCGGGTAGAGCACCGGCGTCGCGTAGAACAGCGCGGTCACGGCGACGCTCCAGATGATCCCGATGTCGCGGAAGCGCGGGTTGAGCGCCGAGACGATCATCGACACGGCGGTGGTGAACACCGTGAGCAGCGCGATCACGACCGGCAGCAGCAGCCACGTCCACATCGGATCGATGCCCGAGGCGAGCAGGAAGACGAACACGACGACGAGGTTGGCGCCGAGGTTGAACAGGCGCCGTGAGCACGACCGCGAGCGGGATCACCAGCCGCGGGAACTGCGTCTTGCGCACCACCGACTCCTGGGCCACGATCGAGCCGACCGCCAGCACCGTGGACTCCTGGAAGAAGCCGAACAGCACGATGTTGAACAGGAGCAGCACGGGGTACTCGTGCACCCGCTCGCCGAGGTCGAACGCCTGCGTGAACACGACCAGCAGGACGCCGAACAGCAGCAGCGGCCGGGCCAGCGACCACACGTAGCCGAGCGCGGTGCCGAGATAGGTGCGGCGGAACTCGGTGAGCGCCGATCAGCCACAGCAGGTCGAACGACCCGCCGCCAGCCGCCGCCGAGCGCCGACGGGCCGCGGACCTCGCGCAGCTCGAGCGAGGCGTCGGTCATGGCTCGAGCGTGGCCTCCACGTCGGCGTCGACGGTCACGCTGCCCTTCCAGCGCTGCGGGCCGTAGACGACGAAGTCGAACAGGCGCAGCTGGTGCAGCGCGATGTCGCCCTGCTCGCGGCTGCGGGCGGCGTAGCAGTGGACGAAGTAGCGCGCCCGGCAGTGAGGCGGTTCTCGATCTCGCCCGCGAGCCGGACGCGCCCGCCCGCGGCGCACGCGTCGGCCTCGCCGTCGGCCCAGCGTGAGATGTGCGGTTGAAGCCGAACACCGGCATGCCCTGCTCGTTGAAGACGTGGATGGCGAACACCGGCGCCTCGAGCTCGCGGCGGGCCTCGAGCACGATCTGGAGCCGGATCGGGTCGCGCTCCTCGACAGCCGTCGACCCGCTCGCCCGCCGGACCCTCGAGCCAGGCGTCGAGCGAGCCTGCACGTTGACGTCCCACACGCCGCTCGGCTCGGCGGCGCGCCGGCGCCGTGCTCGCCGGCGAAGTTGACGCGGTAGTAGCGCATGCGCCGCCTCGCCGGGGTCGCCCGAGGTAGCGGATCTCGCCGTCGTCGATCAGCATCGCCCGGTCGCACAGGCTCTCGACGGTCGACATGTCGTGGGTGACGAGCACGAGCGTCTTGCCGGCACGCCGGCGCGCGTGGAAGACGTCCATGCAGCGCTGGCCGAACGCGGCGTCGCCGACCGCCAGCACCTCGTCGACGAGCATGATGTCGGCGTCGGCCTCGACCATCACGGCGAACGCGAGCCGCACCATCATCCCCGACGAGTAGTTCTTGAGCTTGAGGTCGGCGAACTCGCGCAGCTCGGCGAAGTCGAGGATCGCGTCGAGCCGCCGCGGCCGCCTCGCGCCGCCCGAGGCCCATCATCACGCCGTTGAGGACGACGTTCTCGCGCGACGTCAGCTCGGGGTTGAAGCCGACGCCGAGCTCGATGAACGGCGCCAGCCGCCCGGCCACGCGGATCCGCCCCGCATCGGCCTTGTAGATGCTCGACATGATCTTCAGCAGCGTGCTCTTGCCCGAGCCGTTGCGGCCCGACGATCCCGAAGAACTCGCCCTGGTGGACGTCGAACGAGACGTCCCGCAGCACGCGCACCTCGCGGTACTCGATGCGGCGGAACGGATGGGTCGCGCGCTCCTTGAACGAGTCGACCCGGTGGGTCGGGATCCGGAACGTCTTGTCGAGCCCGCGGACCTCGATGACGACCGGGCCGGTCGGTCGGCGACCGGTAGCCGATCGTGCGACTCCGTCCCGGTGCGGGCGTCGATCGCCATCAGCGAGCAGCAATATCATGCCCGCGCGATGGCGTTTCCGGACCTGACGGCCCTGAAGGACTTCGCGGGCTGGAAGGCGGCGCGAGGCCGCCGCGCGCCGTCGGGCCGGCGCTCCGACGCAGAAGGTCTGCGGGCCGCCTACCTCGACGCTGCTCAAGCTCGCGCTGTGCGATCTGGCCGGGACGGCGACCGGGTCGGTGAGCCGCATGGATCGACGGCGTCGTCGCCTCGCGCGAGCTGCGCGGCGAGGACCGCCGACCGCGCGGCCGGCGGGATGGACTGGCCGCTGCACGGGTTGACGATGATCGGCCTCAACCGGCTCGACGACCTCCAGGCGTGCGTGGAGGCGGTCTGCCGCGACGGCGTTCAGGGCGACCTGATCGAGGCGGGCACGTGGCGCGGCGGCGCGTCGATCCTCATGCGCGCGACGCTCGACTCGCTCGGCGAGACCGAGTCGCACGGTGTACGTCGCGGACTCGTTCCAGGGCTTCCCGATCGCCGACGAGACCGGCGACCTCAACGCCGACCGACTTCCTCGCCGTCCCGGCCGACGAGGTGCGCGAGCAGCTTCGCGCGCTTCGGCCTCGACGCAGGGCGTCGAAGCTCGTCGAGGGGTTCTTCGAACAGACGCTGCCCGCGCTCGGCCACCGGCGGTGGGCCGATCGCGCGGCTCGACGGCGACACCTACGCGGCGACCCGCGCGGCGCTCGACGCCCTGTACCCGCAGCTCGCCGTCGGCGGCTACCTGATCGTCGACGACTTCGGCGTGATGGAGCGGCACGAGTGCCGCCGCGCCGTCGAGGAGTTCCGTGCGCAGCACGGCATCGCCGAGCCGTTCGAGGAGGTCGACTGGACCTGCGTGCGCTGGCGCCGCGAGAGCGCCGCGCCGATCGAGGTCCCGGCCGCGCCGCCGCCGCCGGCGTCCCGCGCGCAGGCGCGCCCGCGCGTCGCACGCCCCGCAGGTCCCGACCGGCCGCGAGCGCGACCTCGAGTACGAGGTCGTCCAGCTGCGCGAGCGCCTGCGCGCGCGATCGTGGTCGCCGCCTGGGTGGGCCGCGGCCGATGATCGCCTTCGGCTGCGCGATCACGCGACCGGATGTCTACCGCGCGCTGCGCCGAGCCCGGCATCCGGCGCGCCGCCGAGGCGGACTCGGCGGTGTTCGACCTTTCCGCGATCGGCTCGATCTCCGAGAGCTACAACGCGCTGCTGGACCGCGCGGCCGCCCTCGACGACCTCGAGGCGCTCGTGCTCGTGCACCAGGACGCCGAGATCGATGAGCCCCGACCTGTGCGCGACGATCCGCGCCACGCTGGCCGACCCCGAGTGGGGCGTGATCGGCTGCGTCGGCGCGGTCGGCGTGCGCAGCATCGCCTGGTGGGAGGGCGTCGGTGACGCTCGCCTCGTTCGTCAACCGCTACGACGAGCACGGCGGCGGCGACCTCGCATTCGTTCTCCTGGGACTGGGACGACGCGCCCGCGTACGCGCAGCGTCGGCGAGGTGGAGACGCTCGACGGCTTCGTGCTCGTCTTCTCGCCGTGGGCGGTGCGGAACATCCGCTTCGACGAGTCGCTCGGCGCGTTCCACGGCTACGACCTCGACTTGTGCCTGCAGGTCCGGGAGGCCGGCCCGCAAGGTCGTGACCGCCGACTTCCGCGCGATCCACCACCGGCCGCTGCGAGATGCTCCCGATCCCGAGCGAATGGATCGACGCGCACATCCGGCGTGGCCGAGAAGTGGGACGGCCGGATGCCCGGCGTCGGCGCATGCGCCCGGGACGTGGCGCGAGCGGGCGCTGCGCGCCGAGGCCGAGCGCGACGCGGCGCGCGCGCTCGCGCACTCCACCGCGCTCGAGATCGAGGCGCGCGACGGCGATGCTGCGAGCACGCGCTCGCCGAGACGCGCACCAGCATCTCGTGGCGGCATCACGGCGCCGCTGCGGCTGTTCCGGCGTCCACGGCCGGCGACCGGCTGCGGCTGGGGCGGATCGCACGCCGACGACGCAGGCCGCGCGCCGGCGATCGCCTGCGACGCCCATCCGCGAGCCCGACGCCTACGCCGAGCGCGCGCAACCGGGCATCGAGCGCGTGGCGCGAGCCCGGGTCCGCCGGTGTTCGCGTTCGCCGCGCTCGGCTCGGTCTGCCGCAGCTACAACCTGATCCTCGACCAGCGGCCGGTCAGCGCGGACCTCGAGGCCGCTCGTGCTCGTCGACCGAGGACACCGAGATCGCCGATCGCGACTTCTGCGCGAAGGTCCGGCGCGCGCTCGCCGATCCTGACGTCGGCGCTGGTCGGCTGCGCCGGCGCCAGCGGCGTGCAGAGCGTCGCGTGGTGGGAGGCGCAGCGTGTGCGGCGGCCGACGTCATCCACCGCTACCACGAGTACGGCGGCGGCGAGCTGCGACGCGTACGGCTGGGCGCGCGGCCAGCGCCGCCGGCCGAGGTCGAACGGTGGACGGGCGGCTGCTCGTGCTGTCGCCCTGGGCCGCCCGCGAGCTGCGCTTCGACGAGGCGCTGCACCTGGGTGTCGGCTTCGAGGTCGACTTCGCGCTGCGCGTGCGCCAGGCCGGGCGCAAGGTCGTGGCCGCCGACCTGCACGTGATCGACCACCGCGACATCGATCTGGTCGGCGATCTCGACGTCTGGGTCGGAGGGGCACATCGCGCTCGCCGAGAAGTGGGACGGCACGGCTGCCCGGCGCGCCGCCGCGGCCGGAGGACTGGAAGCAGCGCGCCCGGCTGGCCGAGGCCGAGCGCGAGGCGGCGCGGGCCCAGGCCTACTCGGTGTTCTCGCGCCGCGAGGCGCAGCTCGTCCCGCTCGAGCGCGAGCTGACCGCGATCACCCGACGGCCTGCTGGCGGCTGACCGCGCCGCTGCGGCAGCTCAACGCGCGCTCGTCGCGGCGACGCTATCGCGAGCGCGCCGGATCTCGTCCCGCGAGATGACCGACTGGGCCGGCGCGACCCCGGCCCGCGCGCGCAGCTTCGACAGCCGCTCGGCGACCGCGAACGCCTTCGACTCGAGCATCCGCCGCAGTACCGCCTCCTGGCGCGCGGCGCGCTGGGCGAGCACGAACTCCTGGCGCGATGTGGAGGACGCGGTTGGCCTCGAGCCGCTCGAGCACCGGGTTGCGGTCGCACGGGTCGAGCCGCGCGCTCAGCGCGTCCGACCACGGCGCGTCGAGGTGCCAGACGACGCCGAAGCCGAAGAACACGGGCACGACCACCAGCCGCAGCCGCTCGCGCTCGGCGACGAAGTCCTCGACCGCGGTGAGCACGCCGTTGCGCGAGCCGCCCTCCTGCGCCGCCGACCGCGGGTACGGCAGCGCCGCCCGGGCGCAGGCCGGCATCGCCGGGGAACAGGCCGCCCTTGCCGTCCGCGACCGGGGGCCGGCACTCGGCGGGGATCGCGTCGGCGTCGTGGTAGTCGTCGCGCCGCCCGTGCGGCCAGCAGACGTCGTGGAAGAGCAGCAGCGGGAGCGTGCGCTCCCGGCGCCCGCTCGCCGATCAGGCGCAGCTCCTCGCGGACCGTGAAGTAGTTGTGGTCGCCGTCGACGATCACCGCGTCGGGCAGCGGGATCGCGCGGCAGCGCGTCGAGGCTCGTGCGCGCGCACGAGCTCGATCGTCCTCGCAGCGCCTCCAGGTCGGGCTGCGGCGCGGGGTCGACCGCGGTGACGCGCGCGCCGTGCTCGGCCGCCCAGGCGACGAGCACGCGCGGTGAGGTCGCCGGCGTAGGCGCCGACCTCGACCACCGAGCGCGCGCCCGACCGCGTCCAGACAGCGGCAGCAGGAGCTCGGCCGACGTGCGCCAGCGAGGCACCCCAGCGCGCGGGGTCGTGCGAGTACGGGTCGATCCGTCACCAGGGCCGCGATGGGCGCGTAGTCCTCGGGGAACGCCGAGGCCCCGAAGAACCAGCTCTCGATCGCGTAACGGGGGTTGGGCATCGACGGGTCGGACGCCGTCTGATGCAGGAACAGCTCGTCGAAGAAGAGCGCGTCGCCCGGCTCGAAGATCGGCCGGATGATCGGCGTGTCGCCCGCCGCCTCCTCGGCCTTGGCCTGCGAGATCTGGATAGTCGAGCATCGCCTCGTCGGTCTGGCGGCCACCAGGTGGTCGAGGCGGCGCGGCACGAGGTCGAGGCCCGGCGCCACGTCGCCGCAGCGCGACAGCGACAGCCACAGGTTGAGCGAGCGGACCGGGCCCATGAACGTCGCCGTCCTGGTGCCACGCGCCCGGGACCGACGGCGCGGCCTTGCGCAGCGTCGTCTTGTGGGCGGAGATCAGCCCGGCTCGCCCAGGTAGCCGTCCACCAGCGGGGCCGAGGTCGCCGGCGCGGAACAGCTCGAACATCTCGAACGCGAGCATCGGGGAGTCGGCGGCCAGCACGCCGCCGCCCTCCTGGATCCACTCGCGTCCGAATCGGCATGGAGTCCGGAGGGTCGGCTCGAACTCCTCGTAGTAGGCGCCGCGGCGCGGCGTCGCCGGCCTGGATGCGCTCGCGCTCGCCGAACGCGCGGTCGATCTGGTCCGCGAAGGCCAGCGCGCCGTCGCGGTCGACGAGACCGCGGACGAGCACGCACCCGTCGCGCAGGATGGCCGCCGCGCAGCAGCCCGGGCGTCACGTCGGCGCGGGTGAACTCGGGCAGTCCGTCGGCGGTCGGGCAGCGCGCCGGCGTCGGGCGCGGCGAAGCTCGGGCCGTGCCCGCCTCCTCGAGTCGCGCGCATGCCGGCCAGGTGCCGCAGCCGCAGCAGGCTGCCGCTCGTTGCCGTCGCGCTCGCTCGCGGCTCGATGCGGACAGCCGCTCGATCTCGTCCCATAGTAGGTCGTCGCCTCGAACTCGGCCAGCGGCGGACCGCAGCCACCGTTCTCGTCCTTGCGCCTGAATCGCCACATGGCCGCTCACGGTACCCGAGCGACCGCCCGCGCCGGTGCGCCGACCACGGTCACGCCGGCCGGGACATCGTCCACGACGACCGCGTTCGCGCCGATCGTCGCGCCCTTCGCCGACGCGCACCGGGCCGATCACTTTTGCGCCCGTCCCGATGCTGACGTCGCGCTCGATCGTCGCGCCGCGGTAGTCGCCCGCGCGCAGCCCGATCGTCACCCACGGCGCGATCGTCACGCCCGACTGGATCTCGACCTGGCCGTCGATCACGACCTGTCCGTGGACGATGTAGATGCCCGGCTGCACGATCACGGGGTCGCCGATCGACACCTGCGCGAGCACCATCGCCAGCCGGTGCGCGAGCCGTGGCAGCAGCGGCACGCGGCGCGCCTGCAGCGCCGCCTTGAGCCGGTAGAGCGCCTGCGCCGCGAACGCGTCGCTCACCCACGCCAGCCGGAGCAGCTGAACCGCCACATCGAGCCGGGAGCGGAACTCCGAGCGCTCGCCGCGGTAGCCGGCGGTCAGCCGCGCGTCGGCGACCAGCGCCTCGCGCAGGCCGGGGTGGCGGGAGCGCAGCGCGCGCCAGAACTCGTCGGACACGGCCGCGACCTTACCCGGGACGCGGGATAGTCTGGGCGCCGTGGCCGCCGAGACCGCGCATCGCAGCGCCGCGAGTCCGGCAGCCGGACTCGACGTGCGGCTGGACGCCCCGCTGCCCGAGACGCTGGCGGTCGGCGCGGGCACGGCGCTGTTCGTGTGCGGGACCTGCTTCGCGCCCGGCGGCCGCGTCTCGGCACTGACCCTGCTCGTCGACGGCGAGGAGCAGCCGCTGCTCGCGCACGGGATGCCGCGGCTGGATCTGCTGCAGGCCGAGGGCGATCCAGCGGCGTACCGCGCGGGGTTCTGGGGCTTCGCGCGCATCGGGCCGCGGCCGCCCGGCGCGACGATCGTGCTCGGCCTGCGCGCCGACGGCCCGCTCGACGCGGAGCTGGCGCGGATCGCGGTCGCCGAGCCGATGGCGCCGCTGCCGGGCGCGCCGCAGGTCGCGATCTGCATGGCCGCGTTCGAGGCCCCGCTCGAGCTGTTCGAGCGCCAGGTGGAGTCGATCCGGGCGCAGACCGTGACCGACTGGATCTGCATCGTCAGCGACGACTGCTCGGACCCCACCCGCTACGAGGAGATGCGGCGCGTGCTCGCCCGCGACCCGCGGTTCGTGCTCTCGCGATCCGAGCGACGGCGCGGCTTCTACCACAACTTCGAGCGCGCGCTGGAGCTGGTCCCGCGCGCTGCCCGATATGTGGCGCTCGCCGATCAGGACGACGCCTGGGACCCCGACAAGCTGGAGACGCTGATGCGCGAGATCGGCGACGCGCAGCTGATCTACAGCGACCAGCGGATCGTGGCGGAGGACGGCTCGCCGATCGCCGGCACGTACTGGGAGGCGCGCGCCAACAACCACGCGGACATGCTGTCGCTGCTGGTGGCGAACTGCGTGACCGGCGCCGCCTCGCTGTTCCCGCGCGCGCTGCTCGACGCGGCGCTGCCCCTCCCCCCGGCCCAGTTCACCCACTACCACGACCACTGGCTCGCCGTGACGGCGCTGGCGCTCGGTGACATCGGGTACGTCGACCGGCCGCTGTACAGCTACGTGCAGCACGCGCACGCGACGCTCGGCCACGCGACGGCGACGCGGATGACCCGGCTGCGCGACCGGTTCTCCTCGCTGCAGCGCGGGCCGCGCGAGCGCGTGCGGCTATGGCGCATGCACTACTTCATCGACGCCTGCCGGCTGATGCAGTTCGCGACCGTGCTGCAGATGCGCTGTGGCGATCGCATGAGCGCGCCCAAGCGCCGCGCGATCGGGCGGTTCCTGCGCGCCGAGCGGTCCGCGCTCCCGGTGCCGGGCCTGTTCGCCCGCGGCGCGCGCGAGCTGGCGCGGCGGCGGCCGGAGACGCTCGGGGCCGAGTGGATGCTCGCCTACGCGTTCAGCTGGCGACGGCTGGTGGCCGCGACCGCGCGCGACCGCCCGCAGGAGAGCCTGCGGATCGACGCGCTGCCCCCGGCGCTGGCGCCGCGGCCGCGGGCGCGGCTCCCCGGCGACCCCGACCTGCGCGCCGTCGCACAGCAGATCGAGCCGCTGCGGCTCGCGGTCCGCGACAGCGCGCCGCAGCGGGTCAACGTGCTCGTGCCGACGCTGGAGAGCACCGCCGCGCTCGAGCTCGCCCACCGGCTCGCCGGGCGCGGGCTGCGACCGCGCGTCATAACCGTCGACCCGTCCGGGCCGGTGCCGCGCGCCCAGGCCCGCGCGCTCGCGCCGGTCGAGCTCGAGTACGGCCGCGAGTCGCTCGGCGTCGAGATCAGCCGAACCGACACGTTCGTCGCGACCACGTGGTGGACCGCGCACATCGCCCGCGCCGCGCTGCGCGAGGTCGAGTCCGATCGCTTCCTGTACCTGATCGAGGACTACGCGCCGCTGGCGATGGCGCCCGGCAGCCTGGCCGCCCTGGCGATCGAGTCCTACCGGTTCCCGCACGCGGCGCTGTACGCATCGGAGATGCTGCACGACTACTTCCGCGCGCACCGGATCGCGGCCGGCGACGCCGCGGTGTTCGAGCCGCCGGTGCCGATGTCGGCGCCGCGCGGAGATCGCGCCGGGCGGCGGGCGCTGCTGTTCGACGCCGGCTCGATGTTCGAGCTCGGCATCCTCGCGCTGAGCCGTGCGCTCGAGCTCGGGGCGTTCGCGCGCGACTGGGACCTGCACGGGGTCGGCGTCACGCGCTCCCCGCGCCGGGTCGACCTCGGCGGCGGCGACTGGCTGGAGCTGGTCGGCGACGCCGACTACGGGCGCTACGACGTCGGCCTCGCGCTGCTGCACGCCCCGCAGCCGGGCACCGTCCCTCTCGCGATGGCGGCGGCGGGGATGCTCGCCGTCACCAACACGTTCGAGAGCAAGACCGCGAGCGCGCTGACGGCCATCTCGCCGAACCTGGTCGCCGGCGAGCCGACCGTGGAGGGGTTGGCGGGCGCGCTGCGCGTCGCGGCCGAACGGGCCGGTGACGTGCGCGAAGGCGCCGTGCGCTGGAGCCGCACCTGGGACGAGGCGTTCGACGCTGCGCTGCTCGACCGCGTGACGGCGTTCCTCGCCCCATGAGGGTCGGCGTCGACGGACGCAGCCTCGCCGGCGACCGGCGCGGGGTCGGCCACTACACGGCCGGCATGCTGGACGCGCTGCGCGCGCTCGACGTCGACGTGAAGGTGCTGGTGCCGCGGCGGCGGCAGGGCCGGCCGCGGCTCGACCGCAAGCTGGCGCCCGTCGACGTGCTGTGGCTGCCCGCCCCTGCACCCGTGGCGATCGGGAGCGGCACGCCGTACGTGCTGACCGTGCACGACCTCAGCTTCCTGGAGCGGCGCGAGGACTTCACCCGCTACGAGCGGCTGTGGCACCGGCTGGCGCGAATCGATGCGCTGGTGCGGGGCGCGGCGGCCGTCGTGGCGCTCACCGGCGACACCGCGCGGCGCGCCGCCGCGCACTTCGGCGTCAACGTCCACGTCGTGCCCGGCGGCCCCGGCGATCCCGGCCCGCCCGCCGATCCGGAGACGATGCGCGCGCGCTTCGGCTCGTACTTCCTCTACGTCGGCGCGCTCGAGCCACGCAAGGCGCTCGACCGTCTCGTCGCCGCGCGCGAAGGGCGCACGCTCGTGCTGGCGGGCGAGGGGCGGCTCGCCGCCGATCTCCGCGGCCCCGGTGTGCACATGGTCGGGCGCGTGGACCCGGCCGAGAAGGCCGCGCTGTACGCGGGCGCGCTGGCGGTCGTGCTGCCGTCGTGGGGCGAGGGCTACGGCTACCCGCCGCTGGAAGGGTTCGCGCACGGGACGCCCGCGATCGTGTCCGACATCCCCGCGCTGCGCGAGACCGCCGGCGCCGGCGCGCTGTACGTGCCGCCCGGCGACGTCACCGCGCTCGCGGCCGCGATGCGCGCGCTCGCGACCGACGACGCGCTCCGCGCTCGCCTGGCCGCCGGCGGGCGGGAGGCCCTGCGCGGCCGCACCTGGGAGGCCGGCGGGCGTAGCCTGAAGGCCGTCCTGGAGGGGGCCGCGTGAGCTTCAGCGTCGTCATCGTGCTGCACGACTCCGAGCCCGAGCTCGAGCTGCTCCTGCGCTCGGTCACGGTCCACCTCCCCGAGCGCCCGCAGCTCATCGTGGTCGACACCGGCTCGCGTGACGGCGGCGTCGCACTCGCCACCGTGCACGGCGCCGAGGTGATCGAGCTGCCCGGCAACCCCGGCTTCGGCGCCGCCTGCAACGCCGGCCTCGAGCGGGCGCAGCACGACGTCACCGTGCTGCTCAACCCGGACTGCGAGCTGCTCGACCCCGCCCTCGCGTTGCTCGCCGACATCGCGCGCGCCTACCCGGGGGCCTGCACGCCCCGCGGCTGCTGAACCCCGACGGGACCGTGCAGCGCTCAGCGCACCCGCTGCCGGGCCGGGCGGGCGCGCTGGTCCCGGCGCTGGTGCCGGCGGCGCTGATGCCGTGGGCCGTGCGTCTGCGCGCCGAGCCCTACCTCGCGCTGGACTCGCGCACCGTCGGCTGGGCGATCGCCGCCTGCCTGGCCGCCGCGACGGCGACACTGCGCCGGCTCGGGCCGTTCGACCCGGCGGTGCACCTGTACGCCGAGGACATGGAGCTGTGCCTGCGCGCGCGGGCCGCCGGGTTCCCCACCGTCCTGCACCCGCGGCTGCGCGTGCGCCACGCCGGCGGGCACGCGACGCTGCGCGACGGCGAGGAGTTCGACGCCATCGCGCGCCGCCGCCGCGAGGCGATCGCGCATACCCTCGGCGACCGCGCGGTCGCCGTCGACGATGTCGCGCAAGGGCTCACGTTCGCCGGCCGCACCATCGGCCATGCGGTCGGCCGCGGCGACGCCAAGCGGCCGTTCGCGCAGCTGCGGGCGTTGCGGCGGGCGGTGAGGGCAGCCCCACCACCGGATTCCGGCACGCCGTAGCGGCGCGTCGGCGCTCCCTCTCTAGGGTCCAACAGGTGAGCCACTGGCCGTCACGGTTCGCCGGCGTCGTGACCCGCGGCCAGACCTGGCTGAACCTCGGCTACAACGTCCTCGCCTTCCCGACCGGACTCGCGTACTTCATCGTGCTCGTGGTCGGCATCTCGCTCGGCGTCGGCCTGGCCATCGTGATCATCGGCCTCGGCATCCTGCTGGCGACGCTCGCCACCTGGCGCGGGATGGCGGCGCTCGAGCGCGGCCTCGCCCGCGGCATGCTCGGCGTGCCGATCCCGCCCGCCGCCGACCGGCGCGACCTCCCGTTCATCGAGCGCGTGCAGCGCTGGCTGCGCGACCCGGTGACCTGGAAGAGCCTCGTCTTCGTCGCGCTCAAGTTCCCGCTCGGCGTCGTGTCGTTCGGCGCGGTCGTCGCGCTCGGCTGGTTCTCGCTCGTCCTGGTGCTCTCGCCGCTGATCGTGCTCGCCACGACGGTGACGATCTTCGGCTGGATCGTCACCTCGCCGGTGCAGGCGCTGCCGCTGTTCGTGCTCGGCGTCCCGGCCGTGCTGCTCGTGCTGCACCTCAGCAACGGGCTCGGCTGGCTGTGGGCGCTGTTCGCACGCGTCATGCTCGGCCCGAGCACCGTCCAGCTGCACGAGCGGGTCGACGACCTGCGCGACGCCCGCGCCCGCATCATCGCCGCCGGCGACGCCGAGCGCCGCCGCATCGAGCGCGACCTCCACGACGGCGCGCAGCAGCATCTCGTGGCGCTGTCGCTGACGCTGGGGATGGCCGAGACGCGCCTGAAGAGCGATCCCTCGGCCGTCGCGCCGCTGATCGCCCAGGCGCGCGAGGAGGCGGCGCTGGCGGTGAAGGAGCTGCGCACGCTCGCCAGCGGCATCCACCCCGCGCTGCTGACCGAGCGCGGCCTCGGCCCGGCGCTGGAGTCGCTCGCCGCCCGCGCGCCGGTGCCGACGACCGTCGACGGCGTGCCCGCGCAGCGGCTGCCGGCGCCGGTCGAGTCCGCCGTCTACTTCGTCACCGCCGAGGCGCTGACCAACGTCGCCAAGTACGCGGGTGCGATGTCGGCGAGCGTGTCGCTGACGCCCGAGCACGGCCGGATCCGGCTGGTCGTCCGCGACGACGGCGCGGGCGGCGCCGACGCCGGCGGCGGCAGCGGGCTGCGCGGTCTGCGCGACCGCGTCGAGGCGCTCGACGGCGAGTTCCACATCGACTCGCCGCCCGGCCTCGGCACGACCTTGATCGCCGAGATCCCGCTGGGAGGCCACCGATGAGGCTGCTCGTCCTCGCGCTGCTCGCGCTGGCTCTGCTCGCCGGCTGCGGCGGCGGGCCGGAGACGACCGAGACCCGCAGCGTCGGATCGTTCCACCGGCTCGACGTCAGCAGCGACATCGACGTCGACGTGGTGCCCGGCGACAGCGACGAGGTCAAGGTCACCGGCGGCGAGAAGGTGATCGACCACGTCGTCACCACGGCGAGCGACGGCGTGCTCCGCATCAAGATCCGCGACCGCGGCATCGTGATCGGCCCCGACCCGTTCGACGACATTCGCGTGCAGATCTCGGCCGATGCGCTCGACGGCATCCGCGTCGACGGCTCCAGCGACCTCCAGCTCGGCAACATCGACCGCGACGAGCTGTCGATCGAGGTCACCGGTTCCGGCGACATCGAGGCGAGCGGCACCGTCGGCAACCTGATCGCGACGATCGAGGGCGCCGGCGACGCGCACCTGTTCGACCTCGAGGCGAAGACGGCGACCGTCAGCGTGCAGGGCGCCGGCGACGCCGACCTCAACGTCACCGACAAGCTCGACGTCACCGTCCAGGGCGCCGGCGACATCCGCTACCGGGGCAATCCCTCGATCCACCAGACGGTCGAAGGGCGCCGGCGACATCAGGCCAGCCGACTAGGCAGCCCGTACCGGTCGTAGCCCTCTGTCGTCAGGAACGCCGTGATCTCGACGATCTCGGTCCCGCGCAGCGTCAGCACGTCGAGGGCGTGGAAGACGTACGGTCCGCGGCCGGCGTCGCGGGTGTAGTGGGCCAGGGCCGGCTGGCCGTTGGCGCGCGTCTGGCGGATCCGGGTCTCGATGCGCGACGACAGCGGGTAGCCGCGCAGGAACGCCGCCACCGCCTCGCGGCCACGGAACCAGACCGGGCGCGGCGGCATCGTCAGCGCCACGTCGTCGGCGAGCAGCGCCACGACCGCGTCGACGTCGCCGCGCTCCCAGGCCGCCACGAAGCCGTCGACGAGCGCGCGCTGCCGCTCGTCCCCGAGCGCGCGCAGCGTGGCCTGCTGGCTGCGGTCGGGGAGCCGTTCGTCGACGGTCTTGTGCGCCCGCTGGAGGGCGCTGTCGATCGCCGGCGGCGACATCTCCAGCACGTCGCCGGCCTCGCGCGCCGAGAACCCGAGCACGTCACGCAGGATCAGCACCGCGCGCTGGCGAGCCGGCAGGTGCTGCAACGCGGCGATGAACGCGAGCTCGATGCCCTCGCGCTGCTCGTAGCGGGCGTCGGGTCCGGCGAGCGCATCGTCGAGCGCCAGCTCGGCGTCGGGGTAGGGCTCGATCCACACCGACTCCAGGAGCGCGACACCGGGCCCGTCATGGGGGTCGGCGGGCGGCCCGTAGTCGACGGGCAGCACCAGCCTGGGCCGGCGCTCGATCGCCTTCAGGCAGACGTTGGTGGCGATCGTGTACAGCCACGTGCGCAGCGAGCTGCGGCCCTCGAACCGCTCGAGCGAGCGCCAGGCCCGCAGCAGGGCCTCCTGCAGCGCGTCCTCGGCGTCCTGGGCCGAGCCGAGCATCCGGTAGCAGTGCGCGCGCAGCTCGGCCCGGTACGGCTCGACGCGCTCGTCGTAGCTCATGCGCACTCCCGCGGCTGCCAGAACGCGATCTCGCCGCCCGCGCCGGCGGCCACGACGCTGCGCCAGCCCGCCGGGCCCTCGCGGGGCTCGAGCAGGACCGACGCCCCGAGCGCCCGGGCCCGGCCGGCGGCGGCCGCGACGTCCTCGACCTCGACGTAGGGCAGCCAGACCGGGCGCCGGGCCCCGCAGCGGACGATGCCCCGGCCGATCCCCATGGAGTGGTAGGCGCCGTGCGCGGTCTCGATCGGCTGCGGGGTCCAGCCGCAGCAGGCCGCGTAGAACGCGCTCGCGCGCTCGAGGTCGCCGGTGTGCAGCTCCAGGTGGATGACCGGACTCGCCGTCATGGCCGGAACGACCCGACCTCGCGCATCCGGGTCACGACCGGCGGCGCTTCGCAGCGGTCGCGCACGTGCTCCTGGAAGCGCCCGAACGCCGCGACCTCGGACAGCGGGTTGTGGTCGGCATCGTGCGTCGCCAGGTGGACGAAGCTGACGCCGTCCTCGGCCACGAACGTCGCGTACTGGAGGCCGGCAGGCGTGGCGCGGTGCAGCTCGTCGTACACCGCGCCGACGAGCGCCTCGTTCTCGGCGGCGCATTCGGGCTTGACCTTGTAGCGGACCATGACGTGGGCCATCAGATCGTCTCCTGCACAGTGTGCGCCGGGATGGACGGGACCGCCGACCGGAGCCGGCTCGGCAGCGCGAGCCCGGCGACCGCGCCGGCGACGGAGAGGCCGGCGGCCACGAGGATCGCCGGCGTGAAGCCGTCCGTGAAGGCCTGCGGCGAGAGGTAGCTGCCGGCGCCGGCGAACACGGCGACCGCGACCGCGATCCCGAACACGCCGCCCAGCTCGCGCATCATGCTGTTGGTGCCGGCCGCCTTGCCGAGCGCCTCCGAAGCGACCGAGCCGACCACCGAGTTCTGGGCGGCCGGGATCGCCATCGAGACGCCGACGCCCGCCACGATGAACGGCGCGAGCATCTGCGAGTAGGTCATTCCGGGCTCGGCGATCAGCGCCAGCCAGGCCATGCCCGCCGACTGCAGCGTGAGGCCGGCGACCATCAGCGGCCGCTCGCCGATCCGGTCCGCCAGCGCCCCGGCGACCGGCGCGACCGTCATGAACGTCGCCGTCCACGGCAGCAGCCGCAGGCCGGCATCCAGCGGGCCGTAGCCGAGCACCGTCTGGAGCAGCTGGGCGTAGAAGAACACCGCACTGAACAGCGCCGCGAAGGTGAAGAAGATCGCGGCGTTCCCGGCCGAGAACGCGCGCGAGCGGAAGAAGCCGAGCGGGATCATCGGCTCGCGGGCACGCAGCTCCCACGCCACGAACGCGATCGCGAGCACGACTCCGGCGGCCAGCGCGCCGAGCACCTCGACGCTGCCCCAGCCCGCCTGGTTGCCGCGCACGAGCCCCCAGACCAGCCCGAGGGCCGCGCCGGTGACGAGCGCGAGGCCCGGGATGTCGAGGCCCGTGTCCGGTCCGTGGCTCTCGCGCATGCGGCTGAGGACGAGCGGGATCGCCGCGAAGCCGATCGGCACGTTGAGCCAGAAGATCCACTCCCAGCTGATGCCCTCGACGACGGCGCCGCCGATGAACGGGCCGCTGGCGACGGCGAGCCCGGTGATCGCGCTGAAGATGCCGATCGCCGCGCCGCGCTTGGCGGGCGGGAACGCCGCGCTGAGCAGCGCGAGGCCGAGCGGCATGATCAGGGCCGCGCCGGCGCCCTGCACCGCGCGCGCCGCGATCAGCGCGCCGGCGCCGGGTGCCAGAGCGGCCGCGGCCGAGGAGGCGGCGAACAGCCCGAGGCCCACGGCGTACAGCCGCCGCCGCCCGAAGCGGTCGCCGAGCGCCGCGGCGGTGATCAGCAGCACCGCGAAGCTGAGGTTGTAGGCGTTCACCACCCACTCCAGCTGCTCGACGCTGGCGCCGAGATCGAGCCGGATCGTGCTGAGCGCCGTCGACACGACGAGCGTGTCCAGTGCCGCCATCAGCGACCCGATCGCCGTCAACACCACTACCCACCGTGTGCCGCTCATGTCTGCCTCGCTTCGGGATCGTTTGGCAGTTGAGATCCCGGGCGGGCGCGAAATCCATCGCCGCCGGCGAGAAAGTGCCGTTAACGACCGCGACCCGGGCACATGGCCCGGGTCGCGGTCCCCGGCCCGGTCTGGAGACCGGGCCGCGGGCGAGGTGTTCTGGGGGGTGCCTAGGCGGCCTCGCGCAGCGCCATCACGTCGGTGCGCTGGCTGAGGCGCTTGAGCGCCCGCTCCTCGATCTGTCGCGCGCGCTCCGTCGACACGCCGAGCTTGCGCCCGGCCTGGCTGAGCGTCTGCGGCTCCTGGTCACCGGCGCCGAAGCGCATCTCGATGACGTTGCGCTCCTGCTCCGGGAGCTCGGCGATCGCGCTCAGAAGCGTCTCAGAGCGCAGCTTCTCGCCGACCTCCTCGTCGACCGGGGCCGTCTCGATCGCCAGCAGGTCGCCGAACGACGTGTCACCGTCGTCGCCAACCGGCTTGTCGAGACTGACCACCGCACGGTCCGCCTTGCGGATCTCGATCACGTCCTCGAGCGGGAGGTCAGCCGCGTCGGCGATCTCCTCGTCAGTCGGCTCGTGACCGAGCTTGGTCGTGAGCTCACGCTCGATGCGCCCGACCTTGCGGGAGCGCTGGGCCACGTGAACGGGGAGCCGAATGGTGCGGCTCGTGTTCTCAAGCCCGCGCTGGATGGCCTGACGGATCCAGAGCGTCGCGTAAGTCGAGAACCGGAACCCCTTGCGCCAATCGAACTTCTCCACGGCCCGGATGAGGCCGAGCATGCCCTCCTGAATGAGGTCACCGAGTGCGAGGCCCTGGCCCTGGTAGCGGCGCGCGTTGGCGACGACCAGACGCAGGTTGGAGTTGATCATGCGGTCCTTGGCAGCGAGATCGCCCTTCTCGATGCGCTGGGCCAGCTCGATCTCCTCGCTCGGCTTGAGCAGCGGGTAGCGACCCGCCTCACGCAGAAGCAGCTGGAGAGAGTCCAGAGTCGGATCCGGCTCGTGCTCGGGCTCGGTCCGGGGACGCGGGATATCGGTGAACGTGCTCGTTTTCTTTCCTTTCGGTGTTGTGGAAGCCACGGAAAAACCAACTCTTCCAGTAGGAATTATAGTCGAATTCAGTTGCCGACGCAACCATCCACCGGCGTCGCCAGACAGTCCCGTCGCCGCATCCTGCGGCGACTTGTCTGGGTCGGCCCGCCCGGGGGAGGTCGGACGGCCGCCCGTTGAGGCGGTTCCCTGAACCGGAACTACGCTGAGGACCCGTGCTTCGGTTCAGATCCGGCGCTCGCGACGAGCACCGGGCACTACAGACAACCCTGCGGGCCGCCGCAAGTTACGCGGTTTCCTGCCCGCGGAGGGCAGGTTTTAGGCACCGCTCATGAAGTCAAGCGGAAATGGCGCCGAAATGCGGCGCGGTCACGCTCTCGTGTGACGAACTGCACACTTCGTTGCATTCACCACCCGGCCGCAGCGCGACGGGCGGCTCGGCGGGGAAGCAGACCGCTGACCGTCGCGCGCCGCGTCTCGGGGCGCGCGGCCCGATCGGCCGCTACCGCGTCGTCCACGATAGCGCGCAGCGTGCCCTGGAACCTGGCGACGTCGAACCGCTGCGCCGCGGCCACGCACACGGCCGGATCGAACGCCTCGGGATCGAACCGCGACACCGCCTCGGCGAGCGCCGCGGGGTCGTTGCGCCGGTAGTAGACGCCCGTCTCCCCCTCCACCACGCTCTCGAGCACCCCGCCCGCGCCGAGCGCGATCACGGGCCGGCCGGAAGCGAGCGACTCGACCGCCGCGATCCCGAACTCCTCCGCGGCCGTCACCACCATCGCGCGGGCGGAGCGCATCAGCTCGGCGACCCGCGCGTCGGACAGCCGGCCGGTGAAGCGCACGGTCGGCCCGGCGAGCTTGCTCAGCCGCCGCAGCTCAGGCCCGTCGCCGACCACCACGAGCGGCACCCGCAGGCGGTTGAACGCGTGCACGGCGACGTCGATCTGCTTGTGCGCCATCAGCTCGGCGACGATCAGGTAGTAGCCGCCGACCGGGCCGGGGCGGAAGCGCTGGAGCTCGACCGGCGGGTGCAGCACCTCGGAGTCGCGCCCGAAGTAGCGCTGGATCCGCTGCGCGGTGAGCACCGAGTTGGCGACGTAGCGGTCGACCCGCTGGGCGGCCATCCAGTCCCACTGGCGCCAGCGGGAGAGCAGCACGCGCAGCGGCAGCCGCAGCGGCGCCGGGCGCGCGGCCACGGTCGCCTCGCGCTCGGTCCAGGCGTAGCGGAACGGGTTGTGGCAGTAGCAGACGTGCACGGTGCCCGGGTCGACGAGCACGCCGTGCGCCCAGGCGCTCGAGGACGAGACGACGATGTCGTACTCGCGCAGGTCGAGCGACTCGATCGCGTGCGGATAGACGGGCAGCAGCACCCGGAACGTGCGTGCGGTCGGGCGCAGGTTCTGCAGGAACGACGTCCGGGGCGCGCGCGCCGCGAAGCGCCCCTCGGTCCCCTGCTCGTCGTAGACGGCGGTGAAGACGTCGGCGTCGGGCCAGGCGTCGCAGATCGCCGAGAACACCCGCTCGGCTCCGCGCAGGTCCAGGAGGAAGTCGTGGACGAGCGCGACCCTGGGCATCCTTCGCGAACTGTAATCATCCCGTGATGACCGTGGCCATCGCGGCGCTCGGGGACCGTAATCCCGCGTACCTCACGCACCGCGAGATCGACGCGACGGTCGCGCTCGCGCCGGAGATCCGCTGGGTGGGCACCGACGGCGCCGACATCTCCGGATACGACGGGGTGTGGGTGCTGCCAGGCACGCCGTACCGCGACGAGGCGGCGGCGCTGGCGGCGATCCGCTTCGCGCGCGAACGAAGCATGCCCATCCTCGGCACCTGCGGCGGCTTCCAGCACATGGCGCTCGAGTACGCGCGCAACGCGGCCGGGATCGCCGGCGCGGCGCACGCCGAGAGCGAGCCGGACGGCGAGACGATCGTCGTCGAGCCGCTGGCCTGCAGCCTCGTCGGCCAGGAGCGGATCGTGCGGCCGGTGGCGGGCACGCGGCTGGCGGCGATCTGCGGCGAGGAGCCGTTCGCCGGCCTCCACTACTGCGGCTACGGGCTCGCGCCGGGGATGGCCGAGCGGCTCGGGCTCAGGGTCGGCGCCCACGCCGACGACGCCGGCGTCGAGGCGTTCGAGCTGCCCGGTCACGCGTTCTACCTGGCGACGCTGTTCCAGCCGCAGGTCGGCACGTCCGAACGCGGGGTGCTCCACCCACTTGTCGGTGCGTTGCTCGCCGCTCCCGCCAGTGGGGCTCCTATGCTTCCGCGGTGATGCGTCGTGTCCTACCCGTGGCCGTGATGCTCGCGGCCCTAGTGGTCGCGATGCCCGCGCACGCCGCCAAGCGCCAGGTGCCGCGCGGCTGGCTCGGCGTCGTCGCCGACGGCCCGGTGATGGAGGGCGCGTACGGGCCGCAGGACGGCGAGTGGGACCAGCTCGCGGGCAGCGGTGCCGAATCGGTGCGGATCGCCTTCCGCTGGCGCGCCATGCAGCCGAAGAAGGGCGAGGCGCCCGACCTCACGACCACCGACACGCTGGTGCTCGGCGCCGCCAAGCGCGGCCTCCGTGTCGTGCCCGTGGTGCAGGGGACGCCCGACTGGGCGGCCCGCTACAAGAACAAGCACGGCGGCTCCCCGCCGCGCAAGAACACGTACTTCACCTCGTTCCTGCGGCGACTCCTCCGGCGGTACGGGTCGAACGGGACGGTCTGGGCGGAGCATCCCGAGGTCGGCAAGCTGCCGATCCGCGACTGGCAGATCTGGAACGAGCCGAACTTCCGCGAGTTCTGGGCCCAGCGGCCCTTCGCCAAGACGTTCGTGCCGCTCATGCGCGCGTCGTACAAGACCGTCCACCGCACCGACAAGCACGCCAACGTGGTCCTCGCGGGCATGGCGAACGAGTCCTGGACGGGCCTCAAGCGCGTCTACCAGTACGGCGGGCGCGGCACGTTCGACGCGATCGCGCTGCACCCGTACACGGCCAAGCCCGCGAACGTGATCAAGCTGGTCAAGCTGGCGCGCGACGTGATGCGCGCCTACGGCGACGGCAAGCGACCGGTGTGGATCACCGAGCTGTCGTTCCCGGCCGCCAAGGGCAAGGTCGACCATCCGTTCGGGTTCGAGACGACGCAGTCGGGCCAGGTCAAGCGGCTCAAGGCGAGCCTGCGCAGCCTCGCCAAGCAGCGCCGCAAGCTCAACGTCCAGCGCGTGTTCTGGTACGCGTGGCTGACCACCGAGAACCGCACGAGCTCGTTCAGCTGGTCGGGCCTGCGGCGCCTGCGCGACGGCCGGATCGTCTCCTCGCCGGCGCTGCCCGCCTTCCAGAGCGTCGCCGCGCGGCTCGAGGGCTGCCGGAAGCCGTTCGGTCAGGCCAGCGGCTGCGCGTAGACCAGGCGGTCGACCTGGCGTGCGGTGCGGTCCCAGGTGAACCGGCGCGCCCGTTCGAGCCCCGCGGCCGTACGTGGGCCCGGGTCGCCTGACAGCAGTTGCGTGAGGGCGTCGCGGAACGCGTCGCCGGTCGGCGGCACCAGCACGGCCGCGTCGCCGCACGTCTCGGGCAGCGCCGCGGTCGCCGCGGCGACGACCGGCGTCCCGCTCGCCATCGCCTCCAGGGCCGGGAGGCCGAAGCCTTCGTAGAGGGACGGCAGCGCGAACGCCTCGGCGCCGGCGTACAGCCCGGGGAGCAGCGCGTCGTCCACGCGCCCGAGCAGCCGCACCCGGCCGAGATCCTGCTCCTGGGCGAACTGGGGTCGATGGCCGCCGGCCACGACGACCTCGATCCCGTCGGCGGCGAGCGCCTCGGCGGCGGGTGCGAGCGCGGCGAGGTTCTTCCGCCCGGTCAGGCTTCCCACCGTGAGGACATACGGCCGCCGGAGTCCGAGCGCGCGGCGGGCGGGCTCGGGATCGGCGGCCGGCGTGAAGCGATCGCCGACGCCCCCGGGCACGACGTCCGCCTCGACGTGCAGCAGCTCGGCGAGCTCGGCGCGAGCGAACGCGGACACGGTGATCACGCGCCGGGCGCGGCGGGCGATCAGCGGCAGGACGGCGCGCTGCCAGGTCGCGTAGGTGCGGCTGTACCACTCCGGATGACGCAGCGCCGCGGCGTCGTGGATCACCACCACGGCGTTGCGGCTCGCCACCGGGGCCAGGTTCGCCGGGCACAGCAGCGCCTGCAGGCCGGCGGCGCGGACCGGCAGCACGATCTGCTCCCAGGCGTGCCCGGCGCGGTGGACGAGGCGCGGCGGCGGGCGCAAGACGGCGTAGCCGCCGGGCCGCAGCTCCGGCAGCCGCATCGCGAGCTCACGCGCCCACCGCTCGACGCCGCCGAGCTCAGGCCGCGCCGCCGCGCGCGCGTCGATGCCGACGACCCCGTGCCTGATCGCGCGCCCCGGGTCCGGCGCGTCGCCGGGCGGGGTGGAGACGTTTTGCCGCTGGTTCGTCATGATGCCGGTGCGCTTTGATTTCCCGTGTGAGACGCCCGATGCTCCGTCGCCGCCCGCTCGCCGCGGTCGGCCTCAGCGTGCGCCCGGCCGAGGTGGAGCCGCACGCCCCGCCCGCGGACGCCCGCGTGCACCTGCGCGTCCTCGCCCGTGCCGATCGCGACGAGTTCCTCGCGCTCGCCCGCGACAGCCGCGAGCTGCACCGGCCCTGGACGTATCCGCCCGAGCGCGCCGACCAGTTCGACGACCTGTTCGCCCGATCGCGACGCGACGACTTCGTGTGCCTCCTCGCCTGCGTCAGCGAGACGAACGAGATCGCCGGCGTCTTCACGGTCTCGCAGATCGTGCGCGGCGCGTTCCAGTCCGCCTATCTCGGCTACTACGCGCATGCCCGCCACTCCGGTCAGGGCCTGATGCGCGAGGCGATGCAGCAGGTGCTCGACCATTCGTTCGGCCCGCTCGCGCTGCACCGGCTGGAGGCGAACATCCAGCCCGGCAACCAGCCGTCGATCGCGCTCGCCCGCGGCGCCGGCTTCCGGCTCGAGGGCTTCTCCCCGCGCTACCTGCTGATCGGCGGCCAGTGGCGCGACCACGAGCGCTACGCGATCACGGTCGACGAGCGAGCGGCTCAGAAGAGCCCGAGCTGAGCGGCCTCGCGCTCGGCCGCTTCGACGATCTCCGGCTCGGGAATCACCAGCTCGGGCTCGGGCTCGGGCTGCTCGGGCGGGTCGAGCGCCAGCAGCTGCGGCAGCCGCGCGAAGTCCTCGCGCAGCACCTCGAGCATCTTCGGCGTGTACAACGCCGCCGCCGGGTGGTAGATCGGGTACAGCCGCACGCGCCGCGGCCCGATGCACCGCACCTCCTCGCGTCCGTGCAGGCGGGTGATCCCGGTCGGGTCTCCCCGCAGCAGCTTGGTGGAGAAGTTGCCGAGCGTGCACACCACCCGCGGCTCGATCAGCTCGAGCTGGCGGAACAGGTAGTCCTGGCAGGCGTCGATCTCCTGCGGCATCGGGTCCCGGTTGCCGGGAGGCCGGCATTTGAGGACGTTCGCGATAAAGACGTCTCCGCGCTCCAGCCCGATCTCCTCGAGCAGCGTGTCGAGCAGGCGGCCGGCCTGGCCGACGAACGGCAGGCCCTGCTTGTCCTCGTTGGCGCCGGGGGCCTCGCCGACGAACATCAGGTCGGCGTCCGCGTTGCCGGAGCCGAAGACGACGGTCTGGCGCGCGGCGGCGAGCTGCGGGCACTTCGTGCACGTCTGCGCCTGCCGCCAGACGGCCTTGAGCTCCTCGCGGCGCTCAGCAGCGGTTCCCATCGGTTTTGACTTTAATCAAGCCGACGGCGGACTAGACTTCGAACTGGAACTAGAAGCCGGTATCTCCGTGAGGGAACTGGACTTGATCGCCATCGTCGGTGCGGGCCGACTCGGTACCGCCCTAACCGCCGCCCTCAGCGCGGCAGGATGCTCCGTACGCGGGCCGCTCGGCCGCGGCGCCGATCCCGCGGACGCCACCGTCGTGCTGCTGTGCGTGCCCGACGGCGAGATCGCCGCCGCGGCGGCCGCGATCCCCTCCGGGCCGCTCGTCGGCCACTGCTCCGGCGCCACCGGGCTCGACGCGCTGGCGCCGCGCGAGGCCTTCTCCCTGCACCCGCTGATGACCGTGCCCGCGGGGGCGCCGCCGACGGTGTTCGCCGGCGCCGGCTGTGCGATCGAGGGCACGACGCCGCGCGCATTGCGGGCCGCCGAGGCGCTGGCCGCGGCGCTCGGCATGCGGGCGACCCACGTGGCCGACGAGGACCGCGTCGCCTACCACGCGGCGGCGTCGATCGCCTCGAACTTCCTCGTGACGCTCGAGGGCGCCGCCGAGCGCCTGGCGGCGACCGCCGGGGTCGACCGCGAGCTGCTCGTGCCGCTCGTGCGGGCGGCGGTCGAGAACTGGGCGGCGGACGGCGCCGAGCGCGCGCTCACCGGGCCGATCGCCCGCGGCGACGACGACACCGTGGCGCGCCAGCGCGCGGCGGTCGAAGAGCGCACGCCCGACCTGCTGCCGTTGTTCGACGCGCTGGTCGAGGCCACGAGGGCACTCGTATGAAGACGCTTCGCACCGTGGCGGAGATGCGCGCGCACACCGCCGCGGCCCGCAGCGACGGGCGGAGCGTCGGGCTCGTCCCGACGATGGGAGCCTTCCACGCCGGTCACCACTCGCTGATGCGGGCGGCCCGCGAGCGCTGCGACGAGGTCGTCGTCTGGCTGTTCGTCAACCCCACCCAGTTCGAGGAGTCCCGCGACCTCGCCGCCTACCCGCGCGACGAGACGCGCGACGCCGCCGCGGCCGCCGAGCTCGGCGTCGACGTCCTGTTCGCGCCGGACGTCGACGAGGTCTACCCGCCCGGGTTCGCCACCACCGTGCACGTCGCGGGGCTGTCCGACGTCCTCGAGGGCGCCGTCCGCGGTGTGAGCCATTTCACAGGCGTCTGCACCGTCGTGACCAAGATGCTGAACATGGTCACGCCGGACCTCGCGTTCTTCGGTCAGAAGGACGCGCAGCAGGTCGCCGTCCTGCGCCGCATGGTGCGCGATCTCAACATGCCGGTCGAGCTCGTCGTGATGCCGACCGTGCGCGAGCCGGACGGGCTCGCGCTCTCCAGCCGCAACGCGCACCTCGACGCCGCCGAACGCGCACGCGCCGTCGCGCTGTCGCGCGGCCTGCGCGCCGCCGAGACGGCCGTCACGGGCGGTGAGCGCGATGCCGCCGCGATCGCCCACGCCGCCCGCGCGGCGATGCACGACGTCGAGCCCGAGTACCTCGCGCTCGTCGACCCCGACAGCTTCGAGCTGGTGCACACCGTCAACGGCCGGGTACTGGTGGCCGTGGCGGCGCGCATCGGCGACACCCGCCTGATCGACAACACCATCATCCACACGGCGGCGACCCCGGACGGGGCGCCGACCAGGTAGGAGGAACCAGAGATGTCGTCCGCTCCCCGCCACGATCGCAAGCCGGTGACGCTCACCAAGCTGCACGAGATGCGCGCGCTCGGCGAGCCGATCGTGATGGTCACCGCCTACGACCACCCGAGCGCCGTGGTGGTAGAGGAGGCCGGCGTCGACGTCGTGCTCGTCGGCGACTCGGCCGCCAACAACGTGCTCGGCTACGCCGACACCGTCCCCGTCACGATCGAGGAGCTGCTGATGCTGGCGGCGGCCGTCCGCCGCGGCCTCAAGACGCCGCTGCTGGTCGGCGACCTGCCGTTCGGCTCCTACGAGGCGTCCGACGCCCAGGCGATCGGCGCGGCGCACCGGTTCGTCAAGGAGGCCGGCTGCGACGCCGTCAAGCTCGAGGGCGGCGGCGCGATGGCCGAGCGCGCGCGCGCCATCGTGCGCGCCGGGGTGCCGGTGATGGGCCACGTCGGCCTGACGCCGCAGACCGCGACGGCACTCGGCGGCTACCGCGCGCAGGGCCGCACCGCAGCGCGGGCGCGCCAAGTGCTCGAGGATGCGCTGGCGCTGCAGGATGCCGGCTGCTTCGCGATCGTCTTCGAGGCGATCCCCGCCCAGGTGACCGACGTGATCATGGCCCATATGGAGGTCCCGATCATCGGGATCGGCGCCGGGCCGAGCACCGACGGGCAGGTCCTCGTCCTGCACGACCTGCTGGGCATGCACGACGGCTTCCAGCCGAAGTTCGTCAAGCGCTACGCCGACGTGAAGTCGGAGATGGTCCGCGGCGTGCGCGAGTACACCGAGGACGTGCGCACGCGCGCCTTCCCGACCGCCGAGCACACGTACGGGATCGCTCCCGAGGAGCTCGACCGGCTGCAGGCGCAGCTGCCGCCACACCGCACCGTCGTCTGATCACAACTCGTTCACAAGTCGTTTACAAGCGTCGTCGGCCTATCTCTAGAGTGGCCGACGATGCCGCGCCTGTCTCAGCTGTTCGCGCCCAAGGAGCGTGAGTTCTTCGACCTCTTCGAGGAGGCCGGAGCGAACATCGTCCGTGCCGCCGAGCTGCTCGAGCGGATGCTCGAGCACTGGCCGGACGGGGGCGAGCTTGCCCGTGACGTGGTCGTCTGCGAGCAGGAGGGCGACCGGATCACGCACGACATCATCCAGCGCCTGAACTCGACGTTCGTGACGCCGATCGACCGCGAGGACATCTACGCGCTCGCCTCGGCACTCGACGACATCGTCGACTTCATCGAGGAGACGTCCGACTTCCTCGGCCTGTACCGGATCGAGGCGTCGATGGACAAGGCGAGCGAGCTGGCGCGGATCCTGCACGAGTCCGCCCGCGCGGTCGCCGGCGCGATCCCGCGGCTGCGCACGTTCAAGGACATCCGCCACTTCACCGTCGAGGTGAACCGGCTCGAGAACGACGGCGACCGCGTGCTGCGCGAGGCGCTCGCGTCGCTGTTCGAGCGAGGCATCGACCCGATGCTGGTGATCCGCTGGAAGGACATCTTCGAGCGGCTCGAGGACGCGATCGACGCCACTGAGACCGTCGCGAACATCCTCGAGGGCATCGTGATCAAGAACCAGTAGGGCGACCATGGATTCCGACCTCGTCCTCTGGATCGTGGTGGGCACCGCCCTCGCGTTCGACTTCACCAACGGCTTCCACGACACCGCGAACGCCGTCGCCACGTCGATCTCGACGCGGGCGATGGGCCCGCGCGCGGCGGTGACGATGGCCTCCGCACTGAACTTCGTCGGCGCGTTCCTGTCGCTGGCCGTCGCGGCCACGATCGCCTCCGGGATCGTCGACGCCGACGTCATCACGCCGCAGATCGTGTTCGCCGGCCTGATCGGCGCGATCGCCTGGAACCTGGCGACCTGGTACTTCGGCCTGCCGTCGTCGAGCTCGCATGCGCTGATCGGCGGCGTCGTCGGCTCGACCATCGCGGCCGTCGGGACGAGCGGCGTGCAGTTCGACGGCCTGCTCGAGAAGGTCGTGATCCCGGCGCTGGTCGCGCCCGTGCTCGCGCTCGTCGTCGCCGGCCTCGCGATCCTCATCGTCTACCGGATCGTCGGCCGCCAGCATCCGGGCACGGTCGCGCGCGGCTTCCGGCTCGGGCAGATCATCTCGGGCGGCCTGCTGTCCCTGTCGCACGGCACCAACGACGCGCAGAAGACGATGGGGATCATCTTCCTGGCGCTCGTCGCCAACGGCAACCTGCCGGCCGACGCCGACATCCCGACCTGGGTCATCGTGTCGGCGGCGTCGGCGATTGCGCTCGGCACCTATGTCGGCGGCTGGCGCATCATCCGCACGATGGGCACCCGGATCATCAAGATGGATCCCGCGCAGGGCTTCGCCGCCCAGGGGGTCGGCGCCGCGGTGATCCTGTCGGCTTCGCACGTCGGCTTCCCGCTGTCGACGACGCACGTGATCTCGGGCGCGATCATGGGCGCCGGCGCGGCCAAGCGGTTCTCGGCTGTGCGCTGGGGCGTGGCGGGCAACATCGTGACCGCGTGGGTGCTCACGCTCCCGGCGTCGGCCACGGTCGGCGCGCTCACCTACGGCGTCACGCGGCTGTTCGGCACCGGCTCGGTCGGTCCGATGGTGGTGTCGATCGCGCTGCTGCTCGCGCTGCTGTGGGCGCTGGCCCGGCGGGTCTCGGGCGGCCGGACGCTGACGGCGGAGGCGTGAGCGTGTTCGCCGCGGTGGAGGCCACGGACATCCTCGAGGTCATCTGGGTCTCGCTGATCGCGGGCGTGGTCGTGAGCATCTCCTACTCGTGCGTCGTGCTCGGCACGGCACGCTCGGCCGTCGCGCGGCGCAACGGCCAAGGGAGTGCGTCGGTCCTGTGGGGCGCCATGGCCGTAATCGCGTTCGTCGCGTTCGCCGCCACCGTGGTGTTCGGCGTCCACATCATGCTCTCGAAGGGCTAGGGTGAACGCGGCCCGGGGGCCGGGTTCACTTGCGGGTATTCGCCCCGGGGGCGAAACCCGCGGGGTGCTTCACGGCGAACACCGGCCCAGGGGGCCGGGTTCACTTGCGGGTATTCGCCCGGGGGCGAAACCCGCGGGTGCTTCACGGCGAACACCGGCCCAGGGGGCCGGGTTCACTTGCGGGTATTCGCCCAGGGGGCGAAACCCGCGGGGCTGCTTCACGGCGAACACCGGCCCTAGGGGGCCGGGTATTCGACCTTGCGGAGTACTTTCGCGGGGGCGCCGGCGGCGATCGAGTAGGCGGGGATGTCGGTCGTGACGACCGAGTTCGCGCCGATCACGCAGCGGTCGCCGATGGTGACGCCGCTCGTGATGACGACGTTGGCGCCGCACCAGACGTTGTCGCCCACCCGCGTCGGGCCCTTCGAGGTGAAGCCCTGCCACGGCACCGGCTTGTCAGGGTCGTCGAAGCGGTGGTTGGCGTCGGTCACGAAGCAGCCGTTGGCGAACATGCAGTGCTCGCCGATCTCGACGAGGTCGGCCGCCGCGACCTGCACGCCGAGGTTGAGGAACGTGCCGCCGCCGATGCGGATCCGTGCCGGCGCCTGCGCCGTCAGCCACACGCCGGGCTCGAGCAGGACGTGCTCGCCGAGCTCCAGCCGCCCCTCCTCGAACATCTCCAGGACGTTGCCGTAGACGGGCCAGCGGCAGAACGCCCGGCGGCGCGCGAACTCGTAGTGGATGCGCGCCCGGTTCCAGGGCAGGGAATTGCGCTCGTACCAGCGCCATTTCTGCGCCCAGAGCTTGATCGCGGCCGGATCCAAGGCGCTGAGGATGCCATGAAGGGCGGCTTGCAGGGTGTCGTAATCCCGCTCGCGCTGGTTCCCGCGGGCTGTCGGCAGGGTGACTATCGGTAATCGAATCCGGACCACGGAGGTCTACGAACGTGCGCCCGAGCCGAATCCTGCTGTGCCTCATCGCGATGCTGATCCCCGCCGCGCCCGCGTCGGCTGCTGCTCCACATACGGTGCAGCCCGGCGAGACGCTGTGGTCGATCGCCGCGGCGAACAACCTGACGACGCGGACCGTCGCCGCCTTCAACGGCCTGTCCGAGGACGCGCAGGTCGTGCTCGGCTCGACGGTGATGGTCCCGACGACGGTGGAGGGCTACGCGGCGCTGCAGCGGACCGGCGCGGTGCCGGCCACGCCCACGGCGAGCGCGGCGGTGTCGCCGGCCCCGACCGCCAGCGGCGGGTCGTACACCGTCCAGGCGGGCGACACGCTGACGGCCATCGCCGGACGCGCCGGTGTCTCGGTGCAGTCCCTCGCCGCCGCCAACGGCCTTGACCCCGCGGGTCTGCTGATCGCGGGCTCGACGCTCCGGCTCGCCGGCGGCGGCGCGGCCCCGGCCGCGAGCAGCGCGCCGACGGGCGGGCCGGCCCCGCAGGGCGCCTACAAGGTGCGCCAGGGCGACACGCTCGGCAGCCTCGCGCGCCAGACCGGCGTGTCGGTCAGCGCGATGGCGGCGATGAACGGCCTCGACCCGAATGGGGTCCTGCCCGCCGGCACCGTGCTCAAGCTGCCGACGGGCGCTCCGGCACCGGCGGGGGCGAGCACGCCCGCGCCGGCCCAGACGGTGGTGCCGAACGCGGCGCCCGAGCCGACCGCGCAGCGCCTGACCGCCGCCGACGTCCAGAGCATCGCCGCCGCGCACGGGGTCTCCCCCTCGCTCGCCGCCGCGATCGCCTGGCAGGAGAGCGGGTTCAACAACGGCATGGTGTCGGGCGCCAACGCGCGCGGCGTCATGCAGGTGATGCCCGGCACGTGGAACTACGTCCAGCAGAACCTCGCCGGCGGCCAACAGCTCAACCCGGACTCGGCGACCGACAACGTGCACGCGGGCGTGATGTATCTCAAGCGCCTGCTCGACGAGTCGGGCGGCGACGAGAGCGCCGCGATCGCCGGCTACTACCAGGGCCTGTCGTCGGTCCGCGACCGCGGGATGTTCGACGACACGAAGCAGTACGTCGCCAACGTCCAGGCGCTGCGCTCTCGCTTCGGCGGCTGACCCGCCCGAGGGCCTTGCGATTGGGTCGCACGAGTGTCATCGTGCGGCCCAATTATCGGGGCTGCCGTTGGGAGGGGGATCCTCCGGGACGCACCGCCGGCCCCCCGATCCCATGGGGGTTCCATGCCCAGACGTCTCGCGGCAGTGACGGCCGCGCTGTTCCTCGCGCTCACCGCTTCCGCGGCCGCCCAGTCGGCCGACGACGTGCTCGTGACCAGCGGCAGCCCGCCGGCCCCGTTCTCGCAGAACAAGCAGAACGAGCCGGCGGTGGCAGTCGACCAGCGCCATCCGGCGGTGCTCGCCGCCGGCGCTAACGACAACATCGACATGGAGGCGTGCAACGCCGGGCCTGACAACGACTGCCCGTTCACCGCGGGCGTCGGCGTGTCCGGGATCTCATTCTCGCTCGACTCCGGCCACACCTGGACGCAGCCGGACTACCGCGGGTTCACTGCTCGCGGCTGCCTCGGGGCGCCCGGCCCCGATCCCGGCTGCCAGCCGGTGGTCGGCCGGATCGGCACGCTGCCCAACTACTACGAGGCCGGTCTCGTGTCGGACGGCGACCCCGCGCTCGCGTTCGGGCCGCAGCCGACGGGCCGCGGCGGCTTCTCGTACGCCGGCGGCTCGCGGCTGTACTACGCGAACCTCACGTCCGCGTTCCCCGGCCGTGCCCCGTTCAAGGGCGCGGAGGCGATCGCGGTCTCGCACACCGACGACGTCGCGCGCGCCGCAACCGGCGCCAACGATGCCTGGAGCGCGCCGGTGATCGCCAGCCGGCAGAGCAGCGCGCAGTTCTCCGACAAGGAGCAGATCTGGGCCGACAACGCCGAGTCGAGCCGGTTCTTCGGCAACGTCTACGTCTGCTACGCCGACTTCCGCGGCAACGGCAACGGCTTCACCAACCAGCCGCTGATGGTCCTCACGTCGCGCGACGGCGGCAGCAACTGGACGCAGCATCAGGTGACGCCGGCGACCAACAACATCTCCAGCCGGAACGGCTTCGGCCGCTCGGGATGCACGGTGCGAACCGACTCCCGTGGCGTCGTGTACGTGTTCACGTTCCAGTTCGGGTTCAGCGCGACAACGGCCGCAGCCGGGCAGATCCAGATGATTCGCTCATTCGACGGCGGCCGGACCTTCGACCGTCCGCAGCCCGTGTTCACCGCGTTCGACACCTGCAACTACTTCGAGGCATCGATCGCGCGGTGCGTCGAGGACGGCGTCAGTGGTGCGCGCAGCGACCTGTCGCCCGCGCCGTCGGTGGACATCGCCAACAACGCGCCGACCGGCGGACCGACCGCCAGCAACCGGATAGTGCTCACCTGGGTCGACGGGCGTGACGGGCTGAACCACGAGCACGTCATGTTCAGCTCCTCGACGAACGGCGGCGGAACCTGGAGCGCCCCGGCGAGCGTCGAAGTCCCGGGCGACCGTGGGTACTACTCCGCGCCCGCGATCTCGCCCAACGGCGCCGACGTGTGGCTCGTGTACAACGCGTTCACCGAGGAGTTCAAGCCGAGCGCCGAAGGCCCCGAGAACGACCGGCCGCTGATCGGCCAGGTCCTGCACGCCACGGTCGCCGGCGGCGCGGTCGGCGGCTTCTCACCGGCGCACCGCGGGCTGCCCGGCGACGCACGTGCCTCGTCGCAGAACAACCTCGCCGCCGAGTTCCTCGGCGACTACGTCTACGCCGCGGCGACGAACACATACAGCATGAGCGTGTGGAACGACGTCCGCAACGGCGCGGATTGCCCGGCGATCGACGAATTCCGCCAGGAACTGCACGAGGAGGCGCTCGCGACTGGTCAGCCGACGGCCGAGCCGGAGGAGCCGCGCGGCGCTGAAGCGCGCGATCGCGGCCGCGACCAGGGTGAGGACGAGCCCGTCGCGCCGGCTGTGCAGCAGGCCTGCTTGCCGACGTTCGGCAACACCGACATCTACGGCTGGAGCAGCGCGCCCTAGCCGATGCTCTCGATCAGGGCGTCGATCCGGCGCTCGATGTCTTCGTGGTCGGTGGCCGCGTGGAAAGGACGCCCCGCGGTCGCCCCCCACGGGACGAGCAGGTCGAAGTCGAGCTCGCGGATCAGCTTCAGGCTCTCCCGGTAGGCCTCGGGATCGCTGGAGGCGAGCACCGCAGTCGCCCATTCGCCGTCGCGCAGGAAGATCGTGTCGCCGGTGAAGAGGACGCGGTGCTCGCCGCTGTCCCACAGGTAGGCGGTCGCGCCCGGCGTGTGACCCGGCGTCGGGATCACCTCGAAGTCGTCGTCGAGCATGTGCCGGCGCGAGAACGACGCCCGCACGTGGTGAGTCTGCTCGACGGCGGCGCGATCCGCGGCGTGCACGAACAGCGGCGCCCTGACATCCGGCGAGAGGAACTCCGCCTCGTGGCGGTGGTTGAGGTACTGGCGCCAGGCATCGCCTTGCGCGGTCGGGGCGCCGTACACGAGCAGGTCGCCGCCCGCGCGCTCGAGCCGGAACGTGCGGATGACGAGGTCGCGCCCGAACGGGAGCGGCGCCGGCGCCGACGCGTAGAGGTGCGGGATCACGGCCTCGGATTCGATGAGCTGCGTCATGCCCACCACGGTGGCGCACCGCCGCCGCGGTTTCCACGGGCAATTGGTCTTAGGACCTTTGACCCCACCAGGGCTTGCCGGTGAGCTGCTGCCAGCTGAAGTCCTCGCCGACCGGGACTCGTACCCCGCCCGTCTTCCACGGCTCGATCCGATCGCGACGCCGCTCGCCGGAAGCACCGTCGATGACCGGCCGGCCGGCCAGCGGCGTGGGCAACGGCACGACGAGCGTCGCTCCGATGCCGATCGCGGGGATGGCCTGCACGCCGTCCGGAAGGTCCTCGTAGAGCGTGACCGTCACGGCGTCCGGCCCGTCTTCGACGTCGACGCGGCGCAGCTCGAGCGCGCCCATGTTCGCGACGACGGTCACCGCGGCGCCGTCGTCGGTCGGCTCGTAGCGCTGCCATTCGGCCGGCCTCAGCGGCATGCGCAGATCATGTCAATGCACGGCCGGCAGTTGCGCGTGCAGGCGATCGCGGCGCTTTAGGCTCTACGTCGTGCCCTCACAGCGATCGATTGCGGTGGTCGGCGGTGGCTTCGGCGGCGTCGGCGCCGCCGTGATGCTGCGACAGGCCGGCTATCAGGACGTGACCGTGTTCGAGCGCGGCGAGCGCGTCGGCGGCGTCTGGAACGACAACACGTATCCGGGCGCGCGCTGCGACGTCCCCTCGCACCTGTACGAGTTCTCCTTCGCGCCGAACCCGTACTGGTCGCACCGCTACGCGGCGCAGGACGAGATCCAGACGTACATGGAGGACGTGGCGCGGCGCTTCGGCGTCGCCGACCGGATCCACACGAGCACCGAGGTCACGCGCGCGAGCTGGGCCGACGGGCGCTGGGTCGTCGAGACGAGCCGCGGCCGCCACGAGGCGGACGTGCTGCTGACCGCGTGCGGGCAGCTCTCGACGCCGAGCACCCCGGACATCCCGGGGCGTGACCGCTTCGCCGGCCCGAGCTTCCACACGGCGCGCTGGCGCCATGACGTCGACCTCGCCGGCCGGCGCGTCGCGGTGGTCGGGACGGGCTGCAGCGCGATCCAGGTCGTGCCCGCGATCCAGCCGCACGTCGCGCACGTCGACGTCTACCAGCGCTCGCCCGGCTGGACGATCCCGAAGCTGGACTTCGCCTACCGGGAGCGCACGAAGCGGCTGTTCGCGCGCTACCCGTGGCTGCAGCGCCTCGACCGGCGGGCGAACTTCACCTTCCACGAGTACGGTGCACTGGGGCTGACCCGCCACCACTGGCTGATGAAGCCCGTGCAGGCGGTCTCGCGCATGCAGATCAACCGCGCGATCAGCGACCCGGAGCTCCGCCGCAAGGTGACGCCGACCGACAAGATCGGCTGCAAGCGGATCATGCTCACCGACGACTGGTATCCGGCCCTCACCAAGCCGAACGTCGACCTCGTCACCGACCGCGTCGAGGCCGTGACCGAGTCGGGAGTCGTGGCCGGCGGTCGCGAGCGTCCCGCCGACGTGCTCATCTTCGCCACCGGCTTCAAGAGCCACGGCTTCACCGCGCCGATGGAGGTCGCCGGCGAGGGCGGCCGCACGCTCGAGGACGCGTGGGCGGGCGCGCCGAGCGCCTACCTCGGGCTGACGGTGCCGGGCTTCCCGAACCTGTTCCTGGTCTACGGGCCGCACACGAACGGCGGCACCGGCTCGGTGATCTTCACGATCGAATGCGGCATGCGGCACGTGCTGAACGCGCTGGCGGCGCTCGACGAGACGGGGTCGCGGCGGATCGAGGTCCGCCCCGAGGCCGCCGCCGCGTTCGAGCGCGAGATCGAGGCCGCGCTGCCGCGCACGGTCTGGCATTCGGGCTGCCGGAACTGGTACGTCGACGAGAACGGGAACGACCCGAACCAGTGGCCGTATCCGTTCTCGTCGTACCGCCGCCGGACGGCGCAGCTCGACCGCGCCGCCTACTCGCTCACGTGAGCCCGCGCCCGCCGTCTACGACGATCCGCTGACCGGTGATGAAGCGGGTGTCCTCGCGGGCGAAGAAGCTCACCGCTGCGGCCACGTCGTCGGGCGTGCCGAAGCGCCCGGCGGGCACGGTCGCGAGGTACCGCTGCCGGTGTGCGTCGCGGACGTCCTCGTGGCGCTCGACGGGAATGAAGCCGGGCGCGACCGCGTTGACGGTGATGCCCTCGGGCGCCAGCTCGCGCGCCCAGCTGCGCATCATGCCGATCTGCGCCCCCTTGGCGGTGACGTAGGCCGCGCCGCCGAGCGGCGGCTTGTCCACGACCTCGGAGTCGACGTGGATGATCCGGCCTCCCCCGCGCTCCCGCATGCCGGCGAGGACCGCCTGGCCGAGCAGCAGCGGACTGCGCGCGAAGAACGCGAGCATGTCGAGGTGCTGGTCCCAGTCGAGCTCAGCCAGCGGGATTCCGGGCTGGGGTCCGGTCGCGTTGAGCACCAGGACGTCGATCGGCCCGAGGGTGTCGGCGACCGCGGCGACGAGCCCACCGACGGCGACGGGGTCGGTGACGTCGGCGGGAAAGGCGGCGGCCGTGCCGCCGGCCTCGCGGATCGCCGCCGCCACTGCCTCGCCGCCGCCACCACGACTGTTGACGGCGACGGCGAGGCCGTCGGCGGCCAGACGGCGCGCCATCGCGGCGCCCAGGCCGCGCGAGCTGCCGGTGACGAGCGCGACTCTCATCCCCGCATTGTGCGCCGCGCCGCCGGTGCGATCGCCCGCCGGGCTCGTGCGCCCCGCGAGGCGTGACGACGAGCCGGCTAGCCGCGGTTTGAGCCGGCGATCTGCTGGAGCCGCGCTTCGATGCTCAGCAGCGCCTCGGCCACGGCGATCGTCGCGTGGGCTTGCGCGAGCTCTGCGGACATCGTCCCGCGCTTCGTCGGGAGCGCTTCGCGCGCGGCCGCCAGGGCCACGCGCGCCTGCTCTTCGTGATCGTCCGGCATGCGCCGCAGCGTATCCGTCGACTCGCCGCTAGGCCGCCGCGGCGACCTTGCGGCGCCGGGCGCTCGGCTTCTCTTCGCCGCCGCCGGCTCGACGAGGCGTTCAGGTAGTGGGGCGCGCAGACAGCGACATAGCAAACGTCCGGCAGTAGAGATCTTGCGGGTGGCAGGAAAGGGCGTTGCGGGCCGGCGAGCTTTGCTCATTCCGCAATGCGTCGGGGCGGCCACGCGCCCTGGCCGCAAAGTCGCCGGCGGGACCATTTCCTGACAGGACCCGCCCGCCGAGGCGTCGATCCCTGAGGGGTTGTGAGCTCAGGCCGCCGCGGCGACCTTGCGCCGGCGGGCGCTCGGCTTCTTCTTCGCCGCCGCCGGCTCGACAAGACTCACCAGGTACTCACCGGTGTGGGACTTCTCGACCGCCGCGACGTCCTCCGGCGTGCCCGTCGCCATGACCTGGCCGCCCTCCTCGCCGCCCTCGGGGCCCATGTCGATCAGGCGGTCGGCGACCTTGATGACGTCGAGGTTGTGCTCGATGACGACGACCGAGTTGCCGGCGTCGACCAGGCGCTGCAGGACCTCGAGCAGCTTCTGGATGTCGGCGAAGTGCAGGCCCGTGGTCGGCTCGTCGAGGATGTACAGCGTGCGCCCCGTGGCCACCTTGCACAGCTCGGCGGCGAGCTTGACGCGCTGCGCCTCGCCGCCGGACAGCGTCGTCGCCGGCTGGCCGAGCCGCATGTAGCCGAGCCCGACGTCGTTCAGCGTCTCCAGCCGGCGGCGGATCTTCGGGATGTGGGCGAAGAACTCGACCGCCTCCTCGATCGGCATCTCGAGCACGTCGGCGATGTTCTTGCCCTTGAAGCGGATGTCGAGCGTCTCGCGGTTGTAGCGCTTGCCGTGGCACTGCTCGCACGGGACATAGACGTCCGGCAGGAAGTGCATCTCGATCTTGATCTGCCCGTCGCCGCGGCAGACCTCGCAGCGCCCGCCCTTGACGTTGAACGAGAAGCGGCCCGGCTTGTAGCCGCGCGCCCGCGCCTCCTGCGTCTTGGAGAACAGGTCGCGGATCTGGTCGAACAGCCCGATGTAGGTCGCCGGGTTGGACCGTGGCGTGCGGCCGATCGGCGACTGGTCGACGCTGATGATCTTGTCGAGCTGCTCGAGGCCCTTGATGCGCTTGTGCGAGCCCGGCCGCATCCGCGACCGGTGCAGGCGGTTGGAGACCGCCTTGTAGAGCACCTCGTTGACGAGCGTCGACTTGCCCGACCCCGACACGCCGGTGACCGCCGTGAACACGCCGAGCGGCACCTTCACCCCGACGTCCTTGAGGTTGTGCTGCGTCGCGCCCTCGATCTCGACGTAGCCCGACGGCTTGCGCCGCTGCTCGGGCACCTCGATCCGCCGCGTCCCGGAGAGGAACTGGCCGGTCAGCGAGCCCGGGACCTTCATCACCTGTTCCGCCGTGCCCTCGGCGACGACGTATCCGCCGTGCTCGCCGGCGCCCGGGCCCATGTCGACCAGATGGTCCGCGGCGCGCATCGTGCCCTCGTCGTGCTCGACCACGAGCACGGTGTTGCCGAGGTCGCGCAGGCGCTCCAGCGTCGCGATCAGGCGCGCGTTGTCGCGCTGGTGCAGGCCGATCGACGGCTCGTCCAGGATGTAGAGCACGCCGACCAGCGACGAGCCGATCTGCGTCGCCAGCCGGATCCGCTGCGCCTCCCCGCCCGACAGCGTCGCCGCCGCGCGGTCCATCGACAGGTAGCCGACGCCGACGTTGTCGAGGAACGCCAGCCGCTCGTCGATCTCCCGCAGGATCAGCCGCGCGATCGCGCGGTCCTGATCCGACAGGTCGAGCGCCTGCAGCCACTTCAGCGCGCGGTGCGCGCTCAACGCCGCGAACTCGTGGATCGGCAGGTCGCCGACCTTCACCGCCCGCGACTCCGGCCGCAGCCGCGCGCCCTTGCACTCCGGGCACGGCCGCACCGACATGTACTCCTCGATCTTCTCGCGCGACCAGTCCGAGTCCGTCTCCTTGTAGCGGCGCTCGAGGTTGGTGACGATGCCCTCGAACGTCGTCATGTACGACCGCTTGCGGCCCATCCGGTTGCGATAGGAGACGTACAGCCGGTCGCCGTTCGTGCCGTACAGGAACAGGTCCTGCTGCTCCTCGTCGAGCTCTTCCCACGGGGCGTCGAGGTCGATCTCGTAGCGCTCGGCGATCGCCGTCGTCATCTGCTCGTAGTACGACGTCGCCCCGCTCGCCCACGGCAGGATCGCGCCCTCGTTGAGCGACAGCGACGGGTCCGGCACCACGAGCTCGGGATCGATCTCCATCTGCGAGCCCAGCCCGGTGCAGCGCGGGCACGCCCCGTGCGGCGAGTTGAACGAGAACGACCGCGGCTCGAGCTCGGGCATCGAGATCCCGCAGTGCAGGCAGGCGAACTTCTCCGAGTACGTCGTCGACTCGATCGGCCCGCCGTCGCGCGGCACCGTCTCGATCTCGACCATGCCGTCGGCCAGCGCGACCGCGGTCTCCACCGAGTCCGCCAGGCGCTTGCGCAGGTCGCGCCGCATCACCAGCCGGTCGACCACCACCGAGATGTCGTGCTTGTACTTCTTGTCGAGCGCGATGTCGTCCTCGAGCATGCGCAGCTCGCCGTCGATCTTCACGCGCGTGAAGCCCTCGCTGCGCAGCTCGGCCAGCTGCTTGCCGTACTCGCCCTTGCGCCCGCGGACGATCGGCGCCAGCACCATGAACCGCTCGCCGTCCTCCATGCCCATGATCTGGTCGATGATCTGCTCGGCCGACTGCGCGGCGATCGGGCGCCCGCAGTTGAAGCAGTGCGGCTTGCCGATCCGCGCCCACAGCAGGCGCAGGTAGTCGTAGATCTCGGTGACGGTGCCGACCGTCGACCGCGGGTTGCGCGACGTCGTCTTCTGGTCGATCGAGATGGCCGGCGACAGGCCCTCGATCGAGTCGACGTCCGGCTTGTCCATCTGCCCGAGGAACTGCCGGGCATAGGCGGACAGCGACTCGACGTAGCGCCGCTGACCCTCGGCGTAGATCGTGTCGAAGGCCAAGCGACGACTTGCCCGAGCCGGAAAGGCCGGTGATGACGACCAGCGAGTCACGCGGCAGCGTGACGCTGACGTCCTTCAGATTGTGTTCGCGAGCGCCGCTGACGACGAGTGCCGAGGAACGTGACATAAGACCGCCTTGATTCTAGGCGAGCGAACGGACGTTCGGTCAGGCGGCGGTGGCGAGAACGCCGGCGTCGGCCAGCTTTTCCCGCAAGTAGCGCAGGAAGGGCTCCACGCGCAGGTCGTCGCCGGTCGCCCGGCGCAGGAGCTCGCGCGGCGGGAACTTGCGGCCGTGCCGGTGGACGTTGGTCCGCAGCCACTCGCGCAGGGGCGCGAACTCGCCCCGTTCGAGCTGCCCGTCGACGTCGCCGAGGTCCTCGCGCAGGCGCTCCCACAGCTGCGCGCCGATCAGGTTCCCGAGCGTGTAGGTCGGGAAGTAGCCCATCAGCCCGTTGCTCCAGTGGACGTCCTGCAGGATGCCGTCGACCGCCGTCGGGACCTGCAGACCGAGCAGTCGCTCGGTCGCCTCGTCCCAGGCGGCCGGGGCGTCGTCGACCGCGAGCGAGCCCTCGATCAGCGCGAGCTCGAGCTCGAACCGCAGGATGATGTGGAGGTTGTAGGTCGTCTCGTCGGCCTCGGTGCGGATCAGCGACGGCTGGACGGTGTTGACGGCGCGGTAGAGCGCGGTGGTGTCGAGCCCGGCGACCGAGCCCGGCAGCGTCGCGTTCAGGCGCGTCAGCAGCCACGCGCAGAACGGCCGCGAGCGGCCGACCATGTTCTCCCACATCCGGCTCTGCGACTCGTGGACGCCGAGCGACACCGCGTCGTCGAGCGTCGTGCGCCGCAGCTCGGGGCCGAAGCTGGCCTCGTACAGCCCGTGCCCGAACTCGTGCAGCGCCGAGTACAGCGCGACGGCGAAGTCCTGCTCGTCGTAGCGGGTGGTCAGCCGGACGTCTTCGGCCGAAAGGCCGGACGCGAACGGGTGCAGCGTCGGGTCGAGCCGCCACGAGTCGGCGTCGAAGCCGAGCGCCTCGAGCACGTCGAGGACGGCGACGCGCTGCGACTCCGCGTCGAACTCGCCGTGGAAGGCGCCGTCGTTGCGCTCCTGCCCCGGATCGCCGGCCGCGGCGACGAGCGGGACCAGCGCCTCGCTCAGCTCGGCGAACAGCGGCCGCAGCTCGGCCGTCGTCAGGCCGGGCTCGAAGTCGTCGAGCAGCGCGTCGTAGGGATGCTCGAAGCCGGTGAAGCAGGCGACGTAGCGGTGGCGCAGCTCGACATGATGCGCGAGCGCCTCGCGGAACGGCTTGAAGTCGTTGGCCGCGCGGGCCTCGAGCCAGGCATGCTGGCCGAGCGCCTTCGCCTTCGTCATCTCGGCCGCCAGATCGGCGGGGACGCGCACGGCCTTCTCGAAGTCGCGGCGGATCCAGTGGATGAGCCGCGCGTCATCGGAGTCCGGGTCCTGCTGGGCGGCCCACGGCTCGAGGTGGTCGAGCAGACGGGCGAGCTCCGAGTCGGTCTCGCGCGCATGAATGACGCGCGCGAGCGTGCCGAGCGAGTCCCCGCGGCTCTGCGGCGCCGGCCGGCGGCATCACGGTCTGCTGGTCCCAGAACAGCAGGCCGGCGATCGAGTGCAGATCGCTGATCTCCGCGAGGTGCCGGCGGAGCGCGGTCAGCTCGGCGTTCACTGGCCGACCTGCGAGTACACGTCGTCGAGCAGCGCCTCGGCGTCGGCCAGGTCGTAGTGCTCGGCGAGGTAGGCGGCGGTCTCCGCGCGGGGCGTCCCGCTCAGGGCCATGTTGAGCGCGATCAGGCGGGCGCCCGCCTCGTCGCCGTTGCGCGAGGGCGGCTCGGCCGCGGCAACCGGCTCGGGCTCGGGCTCGCCGGCTCGGGCTCGCCGGCCGGCTCCGGCTCGGCCTCCTCGCCGGCGAAGTCGCTCACCTGCTCCTGCAGCCGGGCAAGGCCGTCATTGAGCTGCTCACCGCTGCGGCGGAGCGCCTCCAGCAGCGTCGTGAGCTGGCTCTCGAGCTCGTCGAGCTTTGCGAGCATCCCACCCGCGGCCTCCTCCACGCGCGCGACGTGCTGGCCGGCCTCGCGGCCCGCCTCGGCGCGCAGCTCGGCGGCGCCCGTCTCGGCGGCCTCGAGGATCGCGCGCACCTGCTCGGACGTGCCGGCCGACAGCGGCGTCGGCGCCGGGCGGGAGCCGGGGTTCGCGCGCAGCGCGTCGATCTCGTCGGCGACCCGGCGCAGGTGCTCGTCCACGGCGGCCGGGTCGTAACCGCGGCGGCCGACCGGGAAGTCGTGCCGCTCGATGTCCTCTCGATCCACGGCGGTGAGGATAGTCACGCGGAGGTGACTTCTCGGACGACTGCGTGCGCCACGAAGTGCGTGACACCGCTTTCCCGGTCGATCGTGGAAGCCAGCGAGATCCGGCCGGCGAGCGGAAGCGGCTCGGCCTCGACGACGAACGAGAAGCCGACGACCGCCGGCTCGCGCCGCCTTTCCGTAGTCGGTGAACGGCGCTTCCGCCGTGCTCCAGCGGGTCGGCGCGCTGTGCAGCGAGCGCGTGCTGACCTGGAGCGTGTCCTCGACCGGGCGCACGTCGAGCCGGAACAGGCCCGGCACCCGCAGGATCTGCGTGCGCGCGCCGTCCTCGACGAGCTTGTGGCAGGAGACGGCCAGCCCGCCCTCCGGCAGCGCACTGGCGATCTGGCCGTGCGGCGCGGCGGTCGCGGCGGCGGGGTCCAGAAGCGTCACCGGCGGCGCTCCAGCAACGCGGCCCGCCAGGCGCCGCCGCGCTCGTCGATCGGGTCGAAGCCGGCGGCGCCGTAGGCGGCGAGCACCTCCTCGACGTCGCGGCTGCTGATCCCGGAGGCGATGACGTGGATGACGGCCGGTGCGAGCCGTCTGGCGATGGCGCGGTGGACGGCCGGCGGCACGTTGGCGGCGAGCGTCGGCGCGGGCGGGGGCGGCACCTCGAGCAGGTCGAGCTGGAGCGCCTCGACCGCCACCCCGTTGCGCTGCGCGTTGCCGCGGGTGGCCTCGACGCTGCGCGACTCGTGGTCGACGGCGAACACGGGCCGGTAGCCGAGCGCGGCGGCGGCGATCGCCAGCAGGCCGGCGCCGCAGCCGAGGTCGGCGAAGCCGCCGGCCGGCTCGAGGTCGAGCAGCAGCTCGAGGCACATCCGCGTCGTCGGATGCGCGCCGGTGCCGAACGCGCCGGCGGGCGAGTCGATCACGAGCTCGGGCAGGCTGCCGGGGATCTCCGCCGCGCCGGGCGGGCGGACGACGAAGCGACCGCCCACCTCCCACGTGCGCGCGAAGCGGCGACGACGCTCGCGCGGGTCGTCGGGCGCGTCCTGCTCGTCGCTCGCCAGCAGCGCGTCGCCCGCCAGCGCCTCGAGGCGATCGCGCGGGAGATCGCCCCCGTAGATCGCGAGCTCGACCCCCTCCCCCGCCTCGGACGGATGCACGCCCTGCGGGAGCAGCGGCAGCAGCGCGTCGAGCACGTCCTCGACCGCGTCGGCGCGCACGGTCAAGGCGAGCCGCCTCATGGCAGGCGCGGCCCATCCGCGTCGCGCACGATCAGCCCGTCGCGCTCGAGGCCGGCGAGAATGCGGTCCTCGACCGCGGGCGGCGGCTCGCCGTTCACCAAGGCGGCGACGACGCGGCCGCGCGCGAAGCGGTCGCTGGCCTCGAAGCGCTCGGCGCCGCGACGGCGGGGCGTGGCGCGTGCCGCCGGCGCAGCCGCGGCGGACCGGGCACTCCGAGCAGCGCGGCGCGCGCGGCCGGCAGACGGTGGCGCCGAGCTCCATCATCGCCTGGTTGAACGCCGCGGCCTCGCCGGCCGGGAGCAGGCCGCGGACCCGCTCGGCGAGCTCGCGCGGGCGCCGCGGCGTGGCGTCGAAGCGCTCGAGCACGCGCCGCACGTTGGTGTCGATCGCCGGCTCCTGGCGGTCCCACGCGAACGACGCGACCGCCGCGGCCGTGTACGGGCCGACGCCCGGCAGCGCGGTCAGGTCCTCCGGCCAGCCGTGCTCGGCGACGTGTCGCGCCGCCGCCTGCAGCGCCAGTGCGCGGCGGTTGTAGCCGAGGCCGCTCCACGCGGCCAGCACGTCGCGCGGCGGCGCGGCCGCAAGGCGCTCGACGGTCGGGAAGCGCGCGAGGAACGCCTCGTAGTACGGCACCACGCGCGCCGCCTGCGTCTGCTGCAGCATCACCTCGCTGACCAGCAGCGCGAACGGGTCGCGCGTCGCCCGCCACGGCAGCGGCCGGCGCACGCGCGCGTACCAGTCGAGGAGCGCCGTCGGTGTCCATTGGCGAGACCGTAGCTCGGAACTGCGGCTGGGTGGGGCGGCGACGGAGCGGGCGCGGGCGGGGAGCCTGGCGCGTTTGCGTCGATATGCGACGCAAACGCGCCACGTGGCGCTTTAAGCACCGTATGGGTGCAAAAAGCGCCAGGCCCCGCCGCGTGGCCGAAACCCTCGCCTCCGCCTCCAGCCGCAGTTCGCCGAGATCGCCTAGCGACCGGCGGAGGACGCCCACAGGTGCATGATCGCGTGGGCGCGGTACGGACGCCAGGCCTCGGCGGCCTCGACGCCGGCGCCGAGCCGCTCCAGGCCGTGGCGGACGCCGAGGTCGGTCGGCATCCAGGCGTCCGGGTCGCCGAGGGCGCGCATCGCGACGTACTCCGCCGTCCACGGGCCGATGCCCGGCAGGTCGAGCAGCCGCGCGCGGGTCTCGGCGAGGTCGACGCCCGGCCGCAGCACGAGCCCATCGGCGAGCGCGCCCGCCATCGCGGCGACCGCGCGCTGACGGGCGCGCGGCATCGGCAGCGACGGCGCGATCTCGACGATCGCCTGCGGCACCGGCCAGGCGTGCGTGAGCGTGCCGTCGGGCTCGGGCAACGGCTCGCCGGCCGCCGCCACCAGCCGCGCCGCGAGCGTCCGGGCGGCCGCCAGCGACACCTGCTGTCCGAGCACGGCCCGGATCGCCAGCTCGCCGCCGTCGACCGTCCCCGGGACGCGGAGTCCGGGCCGTGCGGCCACGAGCGGGCCGAGGATCGGGTCGCGCGCGAGCTGGGCGTCGGCCGCGGCGCTCGTCTCGGGCGAGCCCAGCATCGGCCGCGCCGCGGCGTCCTCGAGACCGACGACGCGCGGGGGCGGCGACACGACGCGCCGGTAGAGCCCGTCGACGACCTCCTCGAGGCCCGGGACCGCACGCGCGGCGAGAAACGGGACTACTCCAGGCGCAGGTGCACCTCGTCGACGCCGTCGCCCTTCGCGTTCTTGACCTCGCGCACGACGCTGAACCCGCACTTCTCGAGAACGCGGCGCGAGGCGGGATTGTGAGTCGCGACGTGGGCGATCAGCGGCCGTCGCGTCTCCAGCTCGAGGAACTGCGTCACCGCCTCGGTCGCCACGCCGCGACCCCACTGCGAGCGCGCGAGCCAGTAGCCGACCTCGCGGTCCCCCACCCCGTCGCGCCGGAAGCTGACGATGTGCCCGGCGTTCTCCCCGTCGACGTCGATCGTCCGCACCAGCGTGGCCGCGTTCGCCAGCGCGGCCCGCCAGTGCGGGAAGTGCTCGCCGCGGCTGCGCGCCGGCACCGCCGCCAGCCGCACCGACTCCGGATCGGCCTGCTGCTCGTAGAACGCCTCGAGGTCCGCCTCGGTGACGGGGCGGAGCGTGACGGTCACTCGGCGGGCGCCGTCGCCTCGTCGAGCTCGCGGCGCAGCTCGCGGATCTCGTCGCGCAGCTTGGCCGCGTACTCGAAGCGCAGCTCCTCGGCCGCCGCGAGCATCTCCTCCTCGAGCTCGACGATCGTCGACTCGATCTCGTGCGGCTCCATGTCGACGCGCTTCTCGCGCCGGCGGCGGCGCGACTTGGGCACCTTGCTGTCGCCCATCAGGAACTCCGAGATGTCGGAGATCCCCTTGACGATCGACTCCTCCGTGATGCCGTGGTCTGCGTTGTACTTGACCTGGATCGCGCGCCGGCGGTCGGTCTCGTCGATCGCCTTGCGCATCGCCTCGGTCTGCTTGTCGGCGTACATGAGCACCTTGCCGTCGATGTTGCGCGCCGCGCGCCCGATCGTCTGGATCAGCGACGTCTCGCCGCGGAGGAAGCCCTCCTTGTCGGCATCGAGGATCGCGACCAGCGAGACCTCCGGCAGGTCGAGCCCCTCGCGCAGCAGGTTGACGCCGACCAGCACGTCGTACTCGCCGAGCCGCAGCTCGCGGATGATCTGGATCCGCTCCAGCGTGTCGATCTCCGAGTGCAGGTAGCGGACCTTGAAGCCCATCTCGAGCAGGTAGTCCGTCAGGTCCTCGCTCATCTTCTTGGTGAGCGTGGTGACGAGCACGCGCTCGTTGCGCTCGGCGCGCGTGCGGATCTCGCGCATCAGGTCGTCGATCTGGTTGCGGGTCTCGCGCACCTCGACCTCGGGGTCGACGATCCCGGTCGGCCGCACGATCTGCTCGACGATCATGGCCGAGTGCTCGCGCTCGTACGGGCCGGGCGTCGCCGACACGAACACGAGCTGCGGCGAGATCGAGAGGAACTCCTCGAACGTCTGCGGCCGGTTGTCGAGCGCGCTCGGGAGCCGGAACCCGTAGTCGACGAGCGTCGTCTTGCGCGAGCGGTCGCCCTCGTACATGCCGCCGATCTGCGGCACGGTCTGGTGCGACTCGTCGATGAAGCAGACGAAGTCGTTCGGGAAGTAGTCGATCAGGCAGTACGGGCGGGCGCCCGGCGGCCGCCCGTCGAGGATCCGCGAGTAGTTCTCGATCCCCGAGCAGAAGCCGACCTCGCGCAGCATCTCCATGTCGTACTGGGTGCGCTGGCGCAGGCGGTGGGCCTCGAGCAGCTTGCCCTCGGCCTCGAGCTCGGCGGTGCGGGCGTTGAGCTCACGGCCGATCTCCTCGACCGCGCGCTCCATCGTGCCTTCCTTGACGTTGTAGTGCGTGGCCGGCCAGATCGCGACGTGCTCCAGGTCGTCCACGATCAGCTCGCCCGTCAGTGGATCGAAGTGCTGCAGGCGCTCGACCTCGTCGCCGAACAGCAGCGCGCGGAACGCGGTCTCGGCATAGGCGGGGAAGACCTCCAGCGTGTCGCCGCGCACCCGGAACGTGCCGCGACCGAGCGCGGTGTCGTTGCGGTTGTACTGGAGGTGCACGAGCTTGCGCAGCAGCTCGTCGCGATCGACGTCCCCGCCCTTGAGCAGGATCTGGCAGTTGTCGTTGTACGTCTCCGGCGAGCCGAGGCCGAAGATCGCCGACACGCTCGCCACGATCACCACGTCGCGGCGCGCGAACAGCGCCGCGGTGGCGGCGTGGCGCAACCGGTCGATCTCCTGGTTGATCGCCGAGTCCTTCTCGATGTAGAGGTCCTTCGAGGGGACGTAGGCCTCGGGCTGGTAGTAGTCGTAGTAGGAGACGAAGTACTCGACGGCGTTCTGCGGGAAGTACGTGCGGAACTCGTTGCAGAGCTGGGCCGCCAGCGTCTTGTTGTGGGCGAGGACGAGAGCCGGCCGCTGCAGCCGCTCGATCGTCGCCGCCATCGTCATCGTCTTGCCCGTGCCCGTCGCGCCCAGCAGCGTGACCCCGCGCGCGCCGGCCTCGACGCCCTCGACGATCCCGTCGATGGCCTTTGGCTGATCAGCAGTGGGCGAGTAGACGGCGTCCAGCTTGAACGGTGGCATGGACCCACAGACGATAGAGATGCCGTCGGACGGAACCGCCGGCGAGCCGGCGCCGCCCCGACCGCCGAGACGCTTGGCGGGTGACTCGGCACGCCGGAAAGTGGCCCGTTCCGCCGGGTTTCACGCCCGCAGCCAATGGAGATCACGGTGCCATGGCAGTAGCAGAACGCGGGGGGCTGTTCACCACCAAGCCGACCAAGGCGCTCGTCGCCGAGGCGGAGGAGCGGGGCCACCAGCTACGGCGCGTGGTCGGCCTGCTCGACCTGTCGGCACTCGGGCTCGGCGCCATCATCGGCACCGGCATCTTCGTGATCATCGGCGAGGCGATCACGGCCACCGGGCCGTCGATCCTGCTGTCGTTCGTGCTCGCGGGGGTCACGTGCGCGTTCTCGGCGCTGTCCTATGCCGAGCTGGCGTCGTCGATCCCGGTCTCCGGCAGCGCGTACACGTACGCGTACGCGACGCTCGGCGAGCTCGTCGCGTGGATCATCGGCTGGGACCTGATCCTCGAGTACGGGGTCTCCGTCGCAGCGATCGCCGTCGGCTGGGGCCAGTACTTCAACGAGCTGCTCGACTCCGCGTTGGGCTTCACCCTGCCCGACGCGATCGCCAGCCCGCCGGGCGAGGGCGGGACCGTGAACGTGCCGGCCGTGTTCATCGTGTGCGCCGTCGCCGCACTGCTGATCTCGGGCGTGCGCAAGAGCACGCGCACGAACACGATCATGGTGTTCATCAAGACCGGCATCCTGCTGCTGTTCATCGCGCTGGCCTTCACGGCGTTCAACTCGGACAACCTGTCGCCGTTCATGCGCGGCGGCTTCGACGGCGTCGTGAGCGCCGCCTCGCTGATCTTCTTCGCCTACATCGGCTTCGACGCGATCTCGACGTCGGGCGAGGAGACCAAGAACCCGCAGAAGGACCTGCCGGTCGCGATCATCGGCTCGCTCGCGATCGCGACCGTCCTGTACTGCCTCGTGGCCGTCGCGGCCACCGGCGCGCTGCCGTTCGACCAGCTGTCGGGCGCCGAGGCGCCGCTGGCCACCGTCCTCGAGGACGGCGCCGGGATGCCGTGGGGCGCGACCGTGATCTCGGTCGGCGCGCTGATCGCGATCACCTCGGTGGTGCTGACGATCCTCTACGGCCAGACGCGCATCACGTTCGCGATGTCGCGCGACGGGCTGATGCCGCGCTGGCTGTCGAACGTGAACGAGCGCACCGGCACGCCGGTCGGCGTGACGATCCTCTTCGCCGGGCTGATCTCCGTGCTGGCGGCGTTCGTGCCGCTGACGACGATCGCCGAGCTGGTGAACATCGGCACGCTGTTCGCGTTCGTGCTCGTGAACATCGGCGTGATCGTCCTGCGGCGGACCCGGCCGGACATGGAGCGCGGCTTCCGCGTCCCGTTCGTGCCGGTGTTCCCGATCATCGGGATCCTGCTGTGCATCTACCTGATGATCAAGCTGCCGGTCGACACCTGGCTGCGGTTCGTCGTCTGGATGGCGCTCGGCCTCGTCGTCTACTTCGTCTACGGCCGCACGCACTCGCGGCTGCGGCTCAACCCCGCAGGTCCTGCGTCACCTCCTGAGCCGTCGCGGTTCGACCGACGTTCGTGAGCGCGTAGTTGAGCCCCGCGTTCTGCCACTCGTCGCTGACGGTGGAGGTGCCGTCGCTGACCACGACGACCTCGTAGCCGGCGTCGGCGGCGTGGCGCGCCGTGTGCTCGATCGACATGTTCGTCCACGCACCGGTGATCACCAACGTTCGGTGCCGAACCCGCGCAGGAGGTTGTCGAGGATCGTGTTGTAGAAGCCGTTCATCCGCGTCTTCTCGACGACGAGGTCACCTTCCTGGGGCTCGAGGCCGTCGACGGGCGCCGCGCCCCAGGAGCCGCGGACGAGCGCGTTGGCCTCCTTGACGCCCTGGAACAGCGGCGCGTTCTGCTTGAGCCCCGGCGCGCCTGCCTCGACGATGTAGTGGACGTGGATGACGGGGACGCCGGCCGCGCGAGCGGCCGCCGCCACCCCCTTGACGTTCTCGACGACGTTCTGGCTCGCCGCGTGCGCCGGGGCGCCCGAGTCGGCGAACGCGCCGCCCTCGGAGATGACGTCATTCTGCAGGTCCTGGATGATGAGCGCAGTGCGCGCGGGGTCGAGGCTCACCGGCTCTCCTCAGTGGTAGGGAAGGCGGGCCGAGGCCACCTTCGTCTCGATGCGGTACACGGACGTGGAGGCCGCGATGAACAGCGTGCGCCAGCCGGCGCCGCCCCAGCCGAGGTTGCCGATGTTCTCGGGCGTCTCGATCACGCCGAGGTGCTCGCCGGCCGGGTTGAACACCCATACGCCGCCAGGTCCGGAGACCCAGATGTTGCCGCGCTCGTCGCACTTCATCCCGTCGACGACGCCGTTCTCGATCACGCCGTCGCCGATGCCGTCGGCGAAGACGCGGCCGTTCGCCAGCGCGCCGCCCGCGCCGACGTCATACACGCGGATCCGCGCGTTCGGCGTGTCGTTGATGTAGAGCAGCGACTCGTCGGGCGAGAAGCACAGCCCGTTCGGCATCTCGAACTCGTCCTCGCCGACCACGAGCTCCGGCTCGCCGCCAGCCGCCGGCAGCTTGTAGACGCCCTGGAAGCCGAGCTCCGCGTCGCGCTCGACACCGAACACCGGCACCCGCCCGTACGTCGGGTCGCTGAAGTAGATCGTGCCGTCCGAGCGCGTGATGACGTCGTTCGGGCTGTTGAGCTCCTTGCCGCGGAAGTGGCTGGCGATCGTCTCGCGCTCGCCGTCCGGCCGCTCGCGCACGAGCGACGACGTCGAGTGCTCGCAGACGAGCAGGTTGCCGTCGCCGTCGTAGACCATCCCGTTGCACTTGTTGGCCGGGCGCATGACCTCGCTCACGCCGTCGGCCTCGCTCCAGCGGCGGCGGACGTCGCCGGGCATGTCGCTGAAGAGCAGGAACTCGCCGTCGGCGTGCCAGATCGGCCCCTCGGTGAACATGAACCCGCTGCCGATCGACTCGACCGCGCCGCCGGCATCGACGAGCTCGCGCAGCTCGTCGGAGTTGACGACCACCCCCACCGCTGTCTCCTCTCCCCCGGGTTGCAGGACCCAGCGGGATGGTAAACGTTATCCGTCGGTTCCGCAGAAACCCTGCAGGTCGGTCGTGATCGCGACGACGCCGAGCAGGCGTCCGTCGTGGTCGACGACCGGCACGCGCCGCACGTCGGTGCTGAGCGCGAGCTCCTCGCCGCGCTTGGCCGGCTCGTCGGGAGCCACCGTCGGCCACTCCCGGGCGAGCTCCGCCGCCGGGCGATCCGGGTCGGCGCCTTCGAGGTCCGCAGGGACGAGCGACGCGACGTAGCGCCCGTCGTCGGCGAGCAGCGCCATGCGATGGCTGCTGCTGCCCGTGAACCAGGCGAGGACGTCGGCGACGGTCGCGCGCCCCGGGAGCACGCTGAAGCGGGAGTGGGTGACGTCGGCGACGGTCAGGCCGACAGCCTCTTCGAGCCTCATGCCCAGACGGTACCGCTCTAAGGTCCGCCGCGTGATCACGCTGGAGGCGCTGGAGACGGACCCCCACCCGTTGCTCGCGCGCCTGCGCGAGACCGAGCCCGTGGCGTGGGTGCCGGTGCTCGACGGCTGGCTCGTCACGCGCCGCGACGAGGCGATGCTCATGATGCGCGACGCCGCGACGTTCACCGTCGACGACCCGCGCTTCTCGACGGGGCAGGTCGTCGGGCCGAGCATGCTCACGCTCGACGGAGCCGAGCACAAGCGGCACCGCGACCCGTTCGCCGGCCCGTTCCGGCTGCAACCCGTGCGCGAGCGGTTCGCGGCGCTCGTGAGCGACGAGACCGAGCGGCTGGTCGCGGCGATCGAGCCGGACGGGCACGCCGAGCTGCGGCGCACCGTGGCCGGGCCGCTCGCCGCCGCGATCGTCACCTACGCGCTCGGGCTCGAGCACGCCGACATCGGGGCCGTCCTCGGCTGGTACGACCGGATCGTGGCGGCGGTCGACGAGATCACCGCCGGCGGACCGCTCAGCGCGGACGGGCGCGACGCCTACGCGGAGCTCGCGGCAGCGATCGGGCCGGCGCTGGAGGGCGACTCGCTGCTCGCGCGTCGCGGCGGGCGGCCTCGAGCGCGAGCGGGTGGTCTCCAACGCGGCGGTGATGCTGTTCGGCGGCATCGAGACGACGGAGGGCATGATCGCCAACGCCGTGCTGCACCTGCTCGACCACCCCGACCAGCTCGCGCTCGTGCGCGACGACCCGGCCCTGCTGCCCCGCGCGATCGAGGAGTCGCTGCGGCTCGAGCCGGCCGCCGCGGTGATCGACCGCTACGCGACCGCCGACGCCGAGCTCGCCGGCTCCCCGATCAAGCGCGGCGACCTGGTGCGCGTGTCGATCGCCGCCGCCAACCGCGACCCGGCCACGTTCCCGGATCCGGACCGCTTCGACGTGCGCCGCGACAACGCCCAGCGCCACCTCGCGTTCGCCCACGGTCCGCACGTCTGCATCGGGATGCACCTCGCGCGGCTCGAGGCCCACACGGCCGTCGCGCGCGTGATCGCGCTGCCGGGGCTGCGGCTCGCGCAGCCGGCCCGGCCGCGCGGCCTCGTGTTCCGCAAACCGCCCGAGCTGCGGGTGCGCTGGAGGTGAACGAGGACGGCAAGCGCGTCAGCTGGGTCGAGCTGTACCTCGACCTGATCTTCGTGCTCGCGGTCGGCGGGCTCGCGCACATCATCGAGGCGGAGCCCGAGATGCACGACGTCTGGATCGCGCTCGGCCTCTTCGTGACGCTGTGGTGGACGTGGATCGGCTTCGCCGTCCTCTACAACCGCCGCGGCGCCGACACGCGGCCGGACCGGCTGCTGTTCCTCGCCGGGAGCGTGCCGGCCGGGATCGCCGCGATCGCGATCGAGCCGGCGTCGGAGGGCCACAGCGCGGCGTTCGCGACCGCGATGGCCGTCACCCGCGTCGTGCTGGCGGTGGCGAATGACGCCGACCGCCAGATCGTGCGCGCCTACGGCGCCTCGGCACTGTTGTTCGTGATCTCGATCTGGGTACCGGAGCCATGGCGCTACCTGCTGTGGGCGATCGCCATCGGCGGCGAGTCCGGCGCCGTGCTGCGCGACGACCGCGAGGCGAAGCGCCAGATGCGGCGCGACCGCGACTTCAGCGCGCTCGGGCCGGTCGACCCGAACGAGCGGCTCGACCCGCACCACTTCGCCGAGCGCTTCGGCCTGTTCCTGATCATCCTGCTCGGCGAGGTCGTGATCTCCACCGCCTCAGCCGAGGTCGGTGACGCCGCGAGCTGGGGGGTGCTGGCGGCCGCGATGGTGCTCGCCGCCGCGCTGTGGTGGCTGTACTTCGACGCCGCCGCCGCGATCAACCTCAAGGTGCTCGAGCTGTCGGGCGGCTCGCCGACGATGGCGCGCGCGATCTTCGCCGCCGGCCACATGCTGCCCGCGTTCTCGCTGATCCTCATCGCCGCCGGGCTGGGGCTGCTGCTGGAGGGCGACCCGCCGACCGGCGCCTACTGGCTCGCCTGCGTCGGGATCGGGATCTACCTCGCCGGCACGCGCGTCTTCCTGGGCGGGCGCGGCCACTTCACCGCGGGCATCCGGGTGCTCCTGCTGCTCGCGACGTTCCAGCTCGGCCGGCTCCACCACGTGCTGTCGCCGCGCGAGTACATCTGGGCGCTGATGGCCTGGACCGTGATGTGCGCGGCGCTCGCCACCACCGACGAGGACCCGACCGAGCGGTTCAAAAGCTCTGGCCTCTGACATCGACGCGGCCGTTGGCGGCGAGCCAGCGGACCGCCTCGTGCAGCGCCTGCAGCGCGCTATAGCGCGGCGCGTACCCGAGCACCGCGCGGGCCCGGTCGATGCTCGCGGCGATGCTGCGGCCGACGTGCTCGCGCGTGACGCCCGCGTGCTCGGTCCCGGCGCGGCGCTCGAACTCGGGCCAGTCGACGTACTCGAGCACCGCCTCGCGGCCGAACCAGCCGGCGACGCCGGCGGCGAGTCCGCGCAGGGTCATCGCCTGCTCGGCGACGACGTGGAAGCTGGACCCGATCGCGGCCGGGCGCGTCAGCGCGCGCTCGAAGGCCTGCGCGACGTCGTCGGCGTGGACGTGGTGCAGCACGCCGAGGCCGAGGTCGGGCAGCGGGAGCGGCGCGCCGGTCGCCAGCCGCCGCCAGACGTCGGGATCGAGGTTGCCGGCCGGGCGTGATGACCGGCCAGCCGGGGCCGGAGATGTGGCCGGGATGGAGCACGACGCTGGGCACGCCGCCGGCGATCGTCTCGCGTGCCAGCAGCGCCTCGATCGCCGCCTTGCCGGTGCCGTACTCGCCGTACGCGGTGCGCGGCTCGTCCTCGGTGATCGGGACGCGTGCGGCGGGGCCGTGGACCCAGATGGTGCCGCAGTGCACGAGCAGCGGGCGGGTCGGGCGCAGCGCGTCGACGAGCTGCTGGGCCGACGCGGGCGTGAAGCAGATCATGTCGATCACCGCGTCGGCGCGGAGCGCGGCGATCCGGGCGCCGAACGTGCCGGCCGCGTCCTCGGCGTCGCGATCGGCGGTCAGCCGCTCGACGGCGCGCCACTCGGGCGCCGGCGAGTAGGGCTCGCGCTCGCCGCGGCTGAGCGCGACCACGTCGTGGCCCGCGCGCACGAGCCGCGGCACGAGGTACGTGCCGACGTGCCCGGTGGCGCCGATGACGGCGACGCGGCTCATCGCGGCGGCGCCGTCGACTCGCGGACGATCAGCTCCGGCGGGGCGGCCTGGAACTCGGGCAGCGGCTCGCCTTCGATCGACGCCAGCAGCGCCGCCGCGGCGCCCTCCCCGAACCCGGCGTAGTCGACGCGCACGCTGGTGACCGGCGGCGCCGACAGCGCCGCGAGCGGCGAGTCGTCGAAGCCGGTGATCGACAGCTCGCCGGGAACGGCGATCCCGCGGTCTCGGGCGGCGGCCAGCGCCGCCGCCGCGAGCCCGTCGCTGGTGTGCACGATCGCGGTCACGTCCCCGTCGAACAGCTCTCCGATCGCGTGCGCGACCGGGCCGGGCTCGACGCCCGCGTCCAGCAGCGTCTCCCGCCAGACGCCGAGCCGTGCCTGGACGTGCTCGTAGTCGGCCGGGCCGCCGACGAAGCCGATCGCGCGGTGCCCGAGGTCGACCAGGTGCTCGGCCACGAGCCGCATGCCCTCGGCATGCTGGGTCTCCACCCACGGGAACGGGCACGGCGACACCGGATGGCCGGCCACGACCGCCGGGACACCCGCCTCGGCGAGCACGTCGAAGCGGCGGTCGTCGACCTCGACGTCGCACAGCAGGAACCCGTCGACGCGGCCGGCCGCGGCGAGCTGCGCGTACGCATCGGCGTCGATCTCCGACGCCACGCGCAGCACGAGGTCGTGGTCGCTGCGCGACAGCGTCCGCTCGATGCCGGCGAGGAAGCGCACGAAGAACGGGTCGACCTCGAGCTGGTCGACACCGCGGGCGAGCAGCAGGCCGACCGCGCGCGCCCGCGCCTCGGTCAGCGCGCGGGCCGACGCGCTCGGCCGCCAGCCCAGCTCCTCGGCCGCGGCGAGGATCCGGCGCCGCGTGTCCTCCCCCACGCCGGGCCGTCCGTTGACCGCGAACGACACCGCGGCCGACGACACACCCGCACGCGCCGCGACGTCATCGATCGTCGGCCTTCGTGGTTTCTCGGAGCTCATCAGCGGGGAGATCGTCTCATAAGGGGACTTAAGCGCTTTAGCCAGTTTGGAAGGAGATCGCTGATGCGAAGCATGCGAGCGATCGTCGCGGGGGCAGTCCTGGCGGCGACGTTGACGACGGGCACGGCGTGGGCCGCGCCGGAGCTGTCAACCAAGGATCAGTTGAACACCCGTCGCTACGTCGCCGCCGGCGACCGCGCCTACGTGATGGGGTTCGAGGACGGCCGGTTCTACGCACAGGGCTGGCACATCACCGGCGAGATGGGCGGCGTGTGGTCGCAGCCGCTCAAGCTCGTCGACGGCGTCTGGTTCTCCGTCGACGGCAAGTGGCTCGACCCGGCCACGAGGTTCACGTCCGGCTGGGGCTACACCCGGATGGACTTCCCCCGCGCGTCCGGCCTGCAGATCAGCCGCACCGACTTCGCGCCCGACGGCAAGCGCTCCGCCCTGTTCGGGCTGCGGCTGCGCAACCCCGGCGCGGCCAAGACCGTCGCGGTCGCGGTCGACGCGCACTCGGAGCTGATGTCGCAGTACCCGTGGACCGGCACGAAGCCGAAGGCGATCGACTACAACGCCGCCGACACCGGGGCGTTCACGGGCCGCTCGCTGGAGTTCCGCGACACCGGTACGGCGACGTCCGGCCCGCACGACTGGGCGGCCGCCGTCGGCTCCAACCTCAAGCCGCAGGGCGGCGAGACCGGCGCGGGCCACTGGGGCGCGCAGTCCGGCGCCGTGTGCGCCGACGCCGACTTCTCCTGCGACGAGGGTCCGGACGGCAAGGGCACCGGCGGGCAGCTGCGCTACTCGATCAAGATCCCGGCGCACTCCGAGAAGACGCTGTGGGTCGCCGTCGCCGGCTCCGACAAGGGCCTGGCCGGCGCGCGCTCCGAGCTCAACGGCACGCTCAAGTCACCGGCCCGCGCGCTCGCCGACAAGATCGCGTCGCGGCAGAGGCTGGCCGACAACACCAAGCTGTCGCTGCCGGGTGACCCGCGGCTCGAGAAGGGCATCGAGTGGGGCAAGCAGAACCTCGCCGACCTGACCCAGCGAGCGGACAACCTGCAGGTGCGCTTCACCAACGAGGGCAAGGAGTTCCCGGCGCCGGCCGGCACGCGTGGCGCACGCCCATTGGATCGGCGCGGGCTATCCCGACTACCCGTGGATCTTCGCCACTGACGCCGAGTACACCGGCTTCGCGGCCGTGACCGTCGGCCAGTTCGCCGCGATCAAGGACCACGCGCGGGTGCTGCGCGACGTGTCGGAGATCATCAACGGCAACTCCGGCAAGGTCGCGCACGAGATCGTCGGTGACGGCTCCGTCTACTACGGCGGGCTCGCCAGCGCCGGCAACACGGACGAGACCGTCAAGTTCCCGAGCCTCGTCGCGCTCGTGTGGCGCTGGACCGGCGACAACGCGTTCCGCGACGACCTGTATCCCTTCACCGTCCGCAACATGCACTACGTCATCGAGCAGCTCGACGCGGACGGCGACGGCTGGCCCGAGGGCCTCGGCAACGTGGAGCGCACCGGGATGGGCGAGGAGAAGCTCGACAACACCGTCTACACGATCCGCGGTCTGTTCGACCTCGCCGACATGGCGAAGGCCAAGCACGACACCGCCACCGCCAAGTGGGCGCGTCAGCACGCGCGCGACCTGGCCAGCCGGTTCGAGAGCGCCTGGTGGTTCGGCGGCGCCGACAGCCAGTACGCGGACTCGCTCGACGACCCCGGCAACGTGAAGACGTTCCAGAAGCACTGGATCGGCGTCACGCCGATGGAGGCCGAGCTCACGCGCGGCGGCAAGGCCGTGCCCGGCCTGGCCTCGCGGGCGCACGGCATCGAGCGCGCTGATCGGCCGCGAGAGCGACTGCTACTCCGGCTCGCGTCCGTACAACCTCGGCCTGTTCCACACCGGCTGCGGCGGCGGCGCGGACGGCAAGGGCGAGCGCACCATCTTCGGTCAGAACACCGCGATCCAGGCCGTCGGCGAGGGCAACTACGGCCGCCTGGCCCAGCAGAAGCGCTACACCTCCGCCGAGGTCGAGCCGATGTTCGGCGAGCCCTACAGCGGCGGCGACGTGGTGCACCACACGCCGGGCACTCCCGACGAGCAGCCCGGCGCCTCGCCGGAGATCTTCCCGTCACCCGACTTCGACGGCGGGCCGCGCGACTCCAACGTCGAGCGCTGCACGCGCTGCCGCTCGATGGTCATGCAGGCGTGGAACCAGTACGGGACCATGTGGCCGGTCGTGCACCAGCAGCTCGGCGTGCGGCCCGACCTCGGCCGCGGCCGGCTGACCGTCGTGCCGCAGCTCCCGTCGTCGGCGCCGATCGCCGGCTCGGACATCAAGCTCGGCAGCGGCCGCCTCGATCAGGTCAAGGTGTGGCGTGACGGCCGCCGCTACGGCACGTCGGTGAAGGCCTCGCACGTGCCCGCCAAGCGCCTGGTGATCGGCCAGACGCTGCCGCGCGGTGCGAGCGTGAGGTCGGTGACGCTGGACGGCAGGCGCCACGGCTGGCACGCCCGCACGACCAACCGCGGGCTCGAGGTCACCGTGACCACGCGCCCCGGCCGGCACGAGGTGGTGATCAAGGCCGGCTGAGGCTGAGGCCGTCCCAGGAGTTCTGGAGGGCCCACCGCGCGCCGACCGTCCAGGCCTGCACGCGGTTGGAGAGCGCCACCGGCTCGACCGCGCCGTCGCGGGAGACCGAGTACAGCTCGGGAGCGCGGCCGAGCCGGTCGAGCGCATCCAGCACCCCGGTGCGGACGCGCTCGGCCTCGCCGGTCCGGCCGGCGCGGCGCAGGCCGCCCCAGCCCAGCCACGAGTCGAACGGCCACACCGCGCCGCGGTGATAGGCGTCCGGCTCGAACACCGGCGAGTCGCTCGACAGCGTCCGCAGCCCGAAGTCGGTGAGCACGTCCGGCGCGCACAGCCGCTCGGCCGCCGCGTCGCGGGCGCCGGGCTCGAGCGCGTCGGCCCACAGCAGCCACCCGATCTGGGAGCCGGCCCCGCTCACCACTGAGCCGTCGGGCTCGACGGCCATGACGTCGGCGCCGAGGTCCGAGAGCCTGGCCCGCAGCGCGTCGGCGTGCTCGTGGCTGCCGATCGCCCGCAGCGCCGCGTACGCGACCGCCTGCGAGTCGATGTCGGCCAGCGGCGGCTGCGGAACGCTGCCGTCCGGGCGCAGGATGCCGCCGCCGTACGAGGCCGTCGGGTCGGCGGTGTCGCGCCAGCCCTGCTGGGAGAGCGCCGGCCACTCGCCCGGGCCGCTGCGGATCAGCCCGCCGCCGCGCTCCAGCGCCCCTTCGAGCCACGCGGCCGCCTCCGGCGCCTCGACCCCGACGCGCGCCGCGACGATCAGGTACCACGAGGTCGCGTCGGCGGTGCCGTAGTAGTCGAACGGCCCGTCGTCGGGCCAGCCGAGCTCGAGGAACCCGTCGGGCGCGCGATCGCGGAACTCGTGCCCGATCTTGCCCGGCTCCTCGAGCGTGCCGGGGTGCTCGCGCTTGCCCTGGCGGGCGGCGAGGCCCTGGAGCGTCGCGCGGGCGATGTCAGGCCGCTCCGGGAGCAGCTGCAGCGCGGTGATCAGTGCGTCGCGGCCGAACAGCGCGTGGAAGCGGCCCGGGTCGCCCTTCTCCACCGGCGGCGTCGACGCGTAGGGCCAGCCCTCGTCGGACAGCAGCTCGTCGATCTCAGCCATCGAGCACGACCCCGCTCCACGGTGCCAGCTCGCCGTCGAAGGACCGGCCGGCGGTCCCGCTCAAGACCTCGCCGCGGGCATCGATCGACACCGGTTCGTCCGAGAGGTTCAGCGCCACGATCGTGCGCTCCCCGCGGCGCCAGACCCACGCCCCGGTGGGCGCCGGCAGCGTCTCGTAACGGCCGCTGCGGAGGTCCTCGCGCTCGCGCCGGAGGGCGATCAGGTCCCGAACGAAGTGCAGCGTCGAGCCGGGATCTTCGCGCTGCGCGGCGATGTTGCGGGCGGTGTCCCCCATCGGCAGCCAGGCATTCGGCCACGGCTCGCCGGTCCACGGCATCGGCGTGCGACAGCCGTCGCGGTTCTCGGGCACCGGGTCACGACGGGCCTCGGGGGCGATCTCCGGCTCCGTGAGCGCGATCTCGTCGCCGTAGTAGAGGAACGGAGTGCCACGCAGCGTGAGCAGCATCAGGAGCGCGCAACGCGCCTTCGCCTCGTCGTCGCCGCACCAGCGTGTCGCGAGCCGCCCGGCGTCGTGGTTGGAGCCGGTGTAGACCGGCCACGAGGCGGCCGGCAGGCCCGCCTCGACGCCCTCGACGACCGCGCGCAGCTCGCCGGCGTCCAGGTCGGCGTGCACGAACAGGAAGTTGAACGCCATGTGCAGCTGGTCGTCGCCGCCGCCGTAGAACGGGAACAGCTGCTCGAGCTCGAGCACGTACGTCTCCCCCACGAGGATCCGGTCGGGGTCGGCGACCGAGCGCCAGCGCCGCAAGACTTCGTGCACCTCGGGGCGGTTCATCGAGTACTCGGCCCGGAAGCCCTTCTCCTGGATCAGCGGATGATCGTGCGGGCCGGAGGGCGGGTCGTCGCGCAGGTGGCGGTCGTTGACGATCGCGTGGCAGACGTCGATCCGGAAGCCGGCGATCCCGCGCGCGAACCAGAAGCGCAGGATCTCGTCGAACTCCTCGCGAACCTCGCCGTTCCACCAGTTGAGGTCCGGCTGGCTCGGCAGGAAGTTGTGCAGGTAGTACTGGCCGGAGGCCTCGTCGAGCGTCCACGCCGGCCCGTCGAATGACGACTGCCAGTTGTTGGGCGGCGTCCCGTCGGGCTCGGGGTCGGCCCACACGTAGAAGTCGCGATAGCGCGCGTCCCGCCCGGCGAGCGCGTCCGCGAACCACGGGTGGCGGTCGCTCGTGTGGTTGGGCACCAGGTCGAGCAGCACGCGGATCCCGCGCCGGCCCGCCTCCTCGATCAGTGCGTCGAGGTCCTCGAGCGTGCCGAGCTCCGGGTGCACGGCGCGGTAATCGGCCACGTCGTAGCCCCAGTCCTCGTTCGGCGAGGGCATCGTCGGGTTCAGCCAGATGCCGTCGACGCCGAGCCACTCCAGGTAGTCGAGTCGCGAGATGACGCCGCGCAGATCGCCGACTCCGTCACCGTCGGAGTCGGCGAACGAGCGCGGATAGATCTGGTAGAGGACGCCGTGCTGCCACCAAGACATGGCGGGAGAGGGTACGCACCAGCGGCACCGCGACGGTTTGACGAACGTGCCGGTTCGGTGTTTGAGTGCCAATCCCGCGCAGAAAGCGCGGCATAGGGTACGTTCCAGCCCACACAATCGGACCGAGGGGGAGATCGTGTCCAAGAAGCTTCTCTTCTTGATTTGCACCGCACTTGCGTGCGGGGTTCTTGTCGCCGCCTGCGGCGGCGATGACAGCGGTGGCGGCGGTAGTACCGCCGGGACCGAGCCGACGGGTGCGACCGAGGGCGTGAAGGCCGTCGACCCCGCGTCGATGGACGGCGCCAAGGGCAGCGTGACCTACTGCTCCGGCAAGGACACCTCTGGTGACCTGAAGGAGACGATCGCCGAGTTCAACAAGGCGAACCCGGACCTCCAGGTCAAGCTCGTCGAGTTCCCCGAGGACGCGCAGCAGCAGCACGACCAGTTCGTCCAGCGCCAGAAGGCCAAGTCGGGCGACTGCGACGCGTTCGAGGAAGACGTCGTCTGGACCGCGGAGTTCGCGTCCCAGAAGTGGCTGATGGACATGTCGAAGTACATCGAGACGCGCAAGGACGACTTCATCCCGTCCACGCTCGAGACCGTGACGTACGACGGCAAGGTCTTCGGCGCCCCGCGCGTCTCGGACGCCGGGATGATGTACTACCGCACCGACCAGGTGAAGGAGTTCCCGAAGACCTGGCAGGAGCTCTACAAGATGGCCGGTGATGACAACGGCCTCGTCTACCAGGGCTCGGCGTACGAGGGCCTGACCGTCGACTTCCTCGAGTACGCCTTCGCCGCGGGCGGCAGCGTGATCTCCGACGACGGCAAGAAGTCGACGATCAACTCGCCGGAGAACGTCAAGGCGCTCCAGCTGATGGTCGACGGCATCAAGAACGGCGACGTTCCGAAGGCCGTGACGACGATGACCGAGGAGCCGGCCCGTCGCGCCTGGGAGGCCGGCAAGGCCACCTTCATGCGCAACTGGTCGTACTGCTACGCGCTGTCGCAGCAGGCGCCCAAGGTCAAGGGCAAGTTCGCCGTGGCGCCGTATCCGGAGTTCGAGGGCGGCGGCAAGGCCGCGGTCCTCGGCGGCCACAACATGGTGATCTCGGTGTACTCGAAGAACCCGGGCGGCGCTCTGAAGTTCATCGATTACGCGACGAGCACGGACCGGATCACCAAGAACGCGGTCAAGTACTCCAAGACGCCGACGATCGGCGCCTCGTACGACGACCCGGCCGTGAAGAAGGCCATGCCGTTCGCCGACGCGCTGCGTCAGGGCGTCGAGAACGCCAAGTCGCGGCCCGTGTCGCCGGTGTATCCGCAGATCTCGGAGGCGATCTTCAAGAACGTCAACGCGGCTCTGTCCGGCTCCACCTCACCGGAGGACGCGCTGAAGAAGGCTGACGACGACATCAACAACGCGTTGGCGACCTTCTAGGAATCAAAGATGGAAGCCGCGTCCGTACAGGCCGGCACGCCCACCGGGCGGCGCTCTCGAGGTATCTCGGAGCGCCGCCTCGCGGCGTACATGGTCTCGCCGTCCCTCGTACTCATCGCGCTGGTGGCGGCGTACCCCATCGGCTACGCGATCTGGCTGTCGCTCCACGAGTACAGCGTCCGGGTCGCAGGCCTCTCACGCTGGGCCGGAACGTTTGGTCTGCGCAACTACTCGAACATCCTCCAGGACGCCGAGTTCTGGGACGCAGTCAAGAACACGTTCATCTTCACCGCGTGCTCGGTGACCCTGGAGACGATCCTCGGCATGTGCATGGCCTTGGCGATGCACAGCGCATTCCGGGGTCAGGGGCTGCTGCGCACGGTGGTGCTGGTGCCGTGGGCCGTCCTGACCGTCGTCACCGCGATGATGTGGCGGACGATCTTCGATCCGACGCTGGGCATCGTCAACGCGCTGCTGGGCACCGACACGGTGTGGCTCGGCCAGTCGCCGCAGGCGATGATCGTGATGATCGTCGCCGACGTCTGGAAGACCGCACCGTTCATGGCACTCCTGTTGCTCGCCGGGTTGCAGGTGATACCCGGGGAGATCTACGAGGCCGCCAAGGTCGACGGCGCCACGACATGGCAACGGTTCCGCAAGATCACCTTGCCGCTGCTGATGCCGGCGCTGCTGGTCGCACTGATCTTCCGCACGCTCGACGCGTTGCGGATCTTCGACCTCCCGTTCGTGCTCACCAAGGGCGCGCACGGGACGAACACCCTGTCGCTCGAGGCGTACCAGACGTTCACGGCGAACAACATCATCGGTGAGGGGGCAGCGCTCGCGGTGCTCACGTTCCTGATCGTGATGGCCGTGTCGTTCGTCTACATCCGGTTCGTCGGCGGCAACATCCGCGGGCTGGCGGAGGACTGACATGGCGACCACCGAGACGACGGAAGCCGTCACCACCGCTCCGCCAAGGCCCAAGCGCCGCAAGCACAAGGGCGTCGGCACGACCGAGAAGCCACCGTGGTGGCTGTGGTTCGCCGTCGCCGCGATCGTGATCTTCTGCCTCGCGCCGTTCTACTGGCTGGTCAACGTGTCGCTGAAGACGGGGCCCGACCTCTCGGGGTCGGACGTCTTCCCGCCGAATCCGACGCTCAACAACTACAAGTCGGTCTTCCAGAACGACGACTTCGTGCACGCGCTCGGCAACAGCGCGATCGTGAGCCTCACGACGACGTTCCTCGCGCTCGTCGTGGGCTCGTTCTGCGCCTACGCGCTCGCACGACTGAAGTTCCCGGCCAAGTTCCTGCTGCTCGGCCTCGTGCTGTCGATCACGACGTTCCCTCCGATCGCCATCGCGACGCCGATCTTCAAGCTGTGGACCGATATCGGGTTCTTCAACACGCTGTACGGCCTGATCATCCCGTACCTGACGTTCGCCCTGCCGTTGGCGATCTACATCCTGGTGTCGTTCTTCAAAGAGATCCCCAAGGACCTCGAGGAGGCGGCCCTGGTCGACGGGGCGACGCGCTTCACCGCGTTCCGCAAGGTCGTGATCCCGCTCGCGGCCCCCGGGCTCGCCACGGCGGGCATCCTGACGTTCATCGCCGCGTGGAACGAGTTCCTGTTCGCGGTCACGCTGACGTCGACGCCGAAGGCCCGCACGGTGCCGGCGGCGATCGCGTTCTTCACCGGCTCGACTGAGTTCGAAGAGCCGCTGGGGACGATCAGCGCCGCGTCCGTGATCATCTCGATCCCGCTGATCTGCCTGGTCCTGTTCTTCCAGAAGCGGATCGTGGCCGGCCTGACGGCAGGAGCCGTCAAGGGCTGATGTCGACTGAACTCACGGCGGTCGTCCTCGCCCTCGTGGGCGTGGCGGCCGTCGTGGGTGTCGCCTGGGCGTTCTACCTCGTCGGGCGCGCCGAGGACCGGGAGCGGGCGGCCGAGGAGGCCGCCCGCAAGCCGCCTCCGGAGCCCGAGCCGCCGGACCACTCGCACGAGAACGGCCGGATCGCACGCGAGCGGCGGCGGCGGATGCCGCCCCGCCGCCCTTAGGCGTAGAAGTTCCGCACCCAGCGGTGGTGCTTGAGCTTGTCCGCCTGGTCCGCGGGCAGGCCCTGGCCGTCGCCGAGCGCCGCGTTGCGCTCGACGTTGCGGACCGACCGCATGCCCGGGATCACCGACGACACGGCCGGGTGCGAGAGGACGTAGCGCAGCGCCACCTCCGGCAGCTGCTCGCGCTCGATGCCGAGGTCGTCCAGGACCGCCTGCACGTGGTCGGCGACCTGCTGCTTGCGGTCGTCGCGGAAGTAGTGGTTGCGGAAGTCGCCGTCCGGGAACTCGGTGTCGGGCCCGATCGCGCCGGTCAGCGCGCCCTCGTCGAACGGCACGCGGGCGAGGACGCCGACGCCGTGCTCGGCGCACGCGTCGAGCAGCGCGTCCTCGGGCGACTGGTCGAACACGTTGTAGATCACCTGCACGGTGTCGACCGCGCCGCTCTCGATCAGCTTGATCGCGTTGGCCGGCTGGTGGTCGTTGATCGACACGCCGAACGCGCGGATCTTCCCGGCGGCCTTGAGCTGCTCGATTCCGTCGCGCCAGCTGCCGCGGTCGACCCACTCGTCCGACCACACGTGGAACTGCTGGACGTCGACGCTGTCGAGCCCGAGGTTGCGCAGGCTGCGCTCGGTGCACTCGACCACGTAGTCGGCCGGGAACGCGTCGTCGGGGTCGATGCCGTCGGGCGCCGGCCAGCGCTTGTTCTTGGGCGGGATCTTGGTGGCGACGACGATGTCGCGCTCGCGGGCCAGGGCGCCGACGAGCTGCTCGCTGTGCCCGTCGCCGTACGCGAGCGCGGTGTCGAACAGCGTCACGCCGAGGTCGGCGGCGCGGTTGAGCGCGCGCACTGACTCGTCGTCCTGGGCGCCCAGCCACATGCTCTGGCCGATTCCCCAGGCGCCGTAGCCGATCTCCGACACCTCGATGCCGGTCCTGCCCAGCGGCCGGCGGTTCACAGCCCGAGCTCGTGCGCGTATTCGCGGCGGTACGAGTTGCGGGCGTGGAGGACCTTGGTGACGTACGCGCGCGTCTCGGGGAACGGGATGTGCTTGGCGACGACGAACCTCTCGCCGCGGTCGGCCGCCTCCCGCCACCACTGGTCGACCTTGCCCTCCCCCGCGTTGTAGGCGGCGAGCGCGAGCGCGACGTTGCCGTTGTAGTGCTGGAGCAGGTAGCGCAGGTACCAGGAGCCGTAGGCGATGTTGATCTGCGGGTCGGCCAGGTCGCCCTGCACGAACCGGGTGCCGCCCGACTTGTGGGCGATGTAGTCGGCGGTCGCCGGCATCAGCTGCATCAGGCCCTTGGCGCCGGCGTGCGACGTCTGGTCGCGGAACCGCGACTCGACGTAGATGATGCCGGCGATCAGCGACGGGTCGAGGTCCTTCTCGGCCGCCTGCTGGCGGATCATGTCCTCGTGCCGGAGCGGGAGCTTGAGCTCCTGCACGGCCTTGTCGGCCCACGGCTTGAGCGACAGCAGCGCGACCGCGGCCAGCCCGATCACCAGCGCCAGCAGCCCGAGGCGGCGCCGCTGCACGCGCGAACGGCGCCGCCGCGGGCGGCGGCGGGCGGCGGTGCGGGTGTGTGCGTGGGCGCTCACGAGCTCAGCTTCTCAAGGACGGAAGACAGTGTCTGCTCCAACGCGTCGAGCGTGCCGGAGTTCTGGACCGCATACGTCGCTCTTTGCGCTTTCTCCTGCTGCCCGAGTTGCCGGGCTGTCCGCTCGTCGACCATCTCGTGGCCGCGGGCCGCCGCTCGCTCGGCCCGGACGTCGTCTTCGGCGACGACGGCGATCGTCGCGTCGAACGCGGCGTCCATGCCGGACTCGAACAGCAGCGGCACCTCGACGACGAGCGCCGGCGGAGCGGGGTCGCGTGTGGACTCTAGCGCCCGCCACTCGGCGATCCGCTGGCCGACGCGGGGCCAGAGGAAGCCCTCCAGCCACTCGCGGTCCTCCGGCGTGGCGAACGCGCGGCGGGCGACGGCGGCGCGGTCGACGACGCCCTCGGGCGCCATCTCGGGCCCCCAGTGGGCGACGATCGCCGCGTGGACCTCCGGGTCTCGGTACAGCTCGTGGACCACCGCGTCGGCGGACAGCGTGGCGGCACCGAGACGCGCCAGTGCGGCGAGCGCCTCCGACTTCCCGGCGCCGATGCCGCCGGTCAACCCGACGAACGGCGGCGCGCTCAGTTCTCTTCGTCGCCCTCGGGCTCGGGCTGCTCGGCCTCGGCCGCGGGCGTCTGCTCCTCGGGCTCTGGCTCGGCCTCGGCAGCCTCGGGCTCGACCTCGGCGACCTCAGCGGCCTCGGCGACCTCGGCGGCCTCCGGCTCAGCCTCGACAACCTCGGCGGCCTCCGGCTCGGCCTCGACGACCTCCGCGGCCGCCTCCGGCTCCGCGAAGAACTCTTCGCCCTCGGCGGGCGGAGCGAAGACGTCCTCGGACAGGCCCAGCTCGGGCACGTTCTCGAGGTCGCCCGCATCGGCGGCCGAGCGGCGCGGGAGCACCTGGCCCTCGACGCGCTTGATCGACAGCGACAGCCGGCGGCGCTCGGAGTCGATCTCGAGGATCTTGACCTTCACCTCGTCGCCGGGCTGGACGATCTCGCGCGGGTTCTCGACGTGCTGCTGCGCAAGCTCGGAGATGTGCACGAGGCCCTCGACACCCTCCAGGATCTCCACGAACGCACCGAACGCGACGACCTTGGTGACCGTGCCCTCGAGCTCGTCACCCACGTTGTAGGTGTCGACGACGCGCTGCCACGGATCCTCCTGGGTCTGCTTGAGGCCCAGGGAGATGCGCTGGCGGTCGCGGTCGATGTCGAGCACCTTGACCTGCACGGTGTCGCCGATCGAGAGGATCTCGCTCGGGTGGTTGACGTGCGACCACGAAAGCTCGGAGATGTGGATCAGGCCGTCGATGCCGTCGAGGTCGACGAACGCGCCGAAGTCGACGATGTTCGAGATCTGGCCCTCGATGATCAGGCCCGGCTGGAGCCGCTCCAGGATCGCCTGGCGCTGCTCCTTGCGCTCCTCCTCGAGCACCGCGCGGCGGCTGAGCACCACGTTGTTGCGCGAGCGATTGAGCTCTATGACCTTGCACTGGATGTTCTGGCCGAGGTACTCGTCGAGGTTCGGCACGCGGCGGATGTCCACCAGCGATGCGGGCAGGAACCCGCGGACGCCGAGGTCGATGATCAGGCCGCCCTTGACGACCTCGATCACGGCGCCGATGACCGGCTCGCCGGACTCGGCCGCGGCCTCGATGCGGCGCCAAGCGCGCTCGAAGCGGGCACGCTTCTTGGACAGGATCAGCCGGCCGTCCTGGTCCTCCTTGGTGAGGACCAGCGCGTCGACCTCTTCGCCGAGCTCGACCTCCTCCGACGTGTCGACCGACTTGCGGATCGACAGCTCTCCGGAGGGGATGACGCCCTCGCTCTTGTAACCGATGTCGACGAGGACCTCGTCCTTGTCGATCCGCACCACCCGGCCCGTGACGACGTCGCCCTCTTCGAAGGGGACGATCGTGGCGTCATAGTTGGGAACGATCTGGCCGTCGATCTCGAGCAGCATCCCGTCGGAGCCCTCGACGATCTTGGCGTCGGTGTCGGTGGTGGGAGGGGTCATTGTGGCTTCCATTAGCGGCCAGATACTGTAGCGAGCCTGCCCTATGCCGGTACGTGCAACGAAGCGCGGCGCCGAGCGAACGCGGTTCGCTCCGGGAGCCTCATTTGACGTCCTGATCTGCGGTGCCTCGTTCGCGGGGCTGGCGGTGGCGCGCGAGCTGCGTGCCAGCGGCGCCCGCGTCCTGGTCCTGGACCGCTATGAGATCGGTGAGCGGCAGACCTCCGCGTGCGCCGCGCCGACCGAATGGCTGGCCAATCTCGGGCTCGAAAGGTCCATCCGGCAGACCTTTGGCTCGCTACTCGTCCACACGCCGGATCGGACCGCGCGCTGGTCACTCCCGTGGACGTTCTCGACGTTCGACTACCGGACGTTGTGCGGCCTGCTGTGGGAGCAGTCGGGGGCGGCCGTGTTCGAGACCGCGAAGGTGAACGGGCGGACCGGCTCCGTCGTCCACACCGACCGGGGCGACGTCTCGGCGGGGTTGATCGTGGATGGCCTGGGATGGCGCCGCGTGCTGGGTTCGGGCGCGAACGTGCAGCCGCCCGAGGCCGCGCTGTCGCGGGGGCTGGAGGTGCACCCGGCCGGCCGCGGCTCCGACCTCGAGCTCTGGCTCGACACGCGTTACATCTCCCCCGGCTACGGCTGGTCGTTCCCCGCGCGCGACGAGCTGCGGATCGGCGTCGGGTCGTTCGATCCGCTCTTGCACGTCAAGCAACCGACCCTGCAGCTGGCTTCCGATGTCTCCGCCGAGCGCGGTCCGCTTCCAGGGCAACTGGATCCCGCACCGCCTGCGTCCGGCGGTCGAGGACGGCGTGTTCTTCGTCGGCGACTCGGCCGGCCACTGCCTGCCGCTGACGGCCGAGGGGATCCGCACCGCGCTGTACTTCGGCATCGCCTGCGGCCGCGAGCTCGCCGCGGTGCTGGACGGGCGCTCGTCGGTCGAGTTGGCGCTCCGCCGCTACGCCGACTTCTCCGCGTCGCACCGGTTCCAGTTCGAGTGCATGTACGCGGCGCAGCAGTCTGTCCGCCGCTTGCACGGGCGGCCGATGAACGCCTTGGTGGGGTTGTTCGGCCGGCGCCGGGTCGCGCACTGGGCGTTCCGGCATTACCTCGACATCGCTCCGCCGGTCGCCGCGCTCCCGGCTCCGCCCGTTGCGTCTGCCGCGGTCGCGGCCGCTGCCTAGGCGCTTACTGCGGCTGGGTGGGGCGGCGGTCTCGGCGTTCGTGTGCAGTTGATCCCCTAGGCGGGGCTTAAGTCGCACACGCCGCGCCCGGGTCACCAGTCCGCGTCGCCGGCCTCGCCGGCGCGGCGGTAGGGCTCTTCCTCGCGGCGGATCAGGTCGGGGTTCAGCCCGCGGGCGCGCACGAGCTCGAGCGTCAAGGCCTGGAGGGCCCCGGCGGCGGCGAGCAGTCGCGAGAGCGCGTCCGTGAAGGCAGGGACGGCGAGGCGCAGGACGGGCATGCCGATGGCGGCGAGCGCGGCCTCGGCGATCTCGGCGCGGCGCGCGATGCGCACGGATTCCTGGTCGGAGTCGATGAGCACGACGGCGGTGCCGGCGTCCTCGCCCGCCAGGTGGCCGTGCAGCAGCGTCTCCAGGTGCAGCCCGGCGGTCTGGAGTCGCGCGCCCTCGGCAAGCTTGAGCGCCAGCTCGCGGGCGGTGATCAGGTCGATGCCGATGCCGGCGCACAGCACCCGCTCGGAGCCGGCGAGCACCGCCGCCTCGGGCGCGCGCGACATGGCGTCCTGGAGAAGCGCTTCGGCGTCCACCGGCGAGAGGGTCGCGAGACCGAGCTCGCGCGCCAGCGCCGCCCCCACCGCGATCGCCGACGTGTAGGCGACCGTGTGGCACCACGAGTCGTCGTGGGTGGGCGTGACCAGCACCAGACTCGGCAGGCGCCGAAGCGGTCCCGCCCGGCGCCGCGGTGACGAGCGCCGTGCGGGCGCCCGCCGCCCGCGCCGCCTCGAGGGCCAGGGTCGTCGCCCGCGTGCCGCCGTCGTGCGACACCGCCACGCACACGCCCCCGCGCTGCGGATGCTCGGCCGCGTCGAGCGACTGGCGGGCGACCACGGCCGGCGGCCAGCCGCCGTCGAGCGCCGCCGAGAGCTGCTCGGCGATCGCCATCGCCCCGTGCTCGGACGTCCCGCAGCCGACGACCGTCACCGGCAGGCCGGCGTCGAGCGCCTCGCGCAGCGCCCCCGCCAGCGCGGACGCACCCTCCGGCGGCGACTCGAGCAGCGAGCGCACCACCGCCGGCTGCGCCGCCACCATCTCGTCGGTCACCCACGGTGGCCCGTCGCGCAATTCCGGGTAGGCATCCGTATGCCAGCCCGCCGCCGCCGCGTTCGCGGCGGCGGCGGACGGTGCGCCGAAGCCCTCGGGCTCAGACACCCGAGCTGGGATCCGGCTTCGGAGCGTTGCCGTCGAGCCCGTCGAGCCCCGCGCGGATCGCGTCCGCGATCTGCTGCAGGTGCTCCACCTCGACAGTCAGAGGAGGCGACACAGCCACCGACCCCAGCAGCGGTCGGACCAGCACCCCTGCGTCGCGCGCTCCCTGTGCGACCTTCGCCACGGCGCCAGTGTCCTGCTCGAGCGCCTCGGGGGCAAGCTGGATGGCGCCGAGCAACCCCATGCCCGCGCGCACCTCCGCGACCGCCGGATGATCCGCCAGCGTGCCGAGCGCTTCGGCGAGCGGCAGCTCCAGGTCCTGGCCCCGCGTCAGCAGCCCCTCGCGCTCGTAGACCTCCATGACCACGTTGGCCGCGGCGCAGCACGACGGATGGCCGGCGTAGGTCGCGCCATGGCGCAGCATCGGGCCGCCGGGAGCCTCGAAGAACGGGGCGGCGACCGCGCCGGAGACGACCACGCCGCCGAGCGGCAGGTAGCCGCAGGTCACGCCCTTGGCGAACGTGATCAGGTCCGGCTGGACCTCTTCCCAGCGCTCGATCCCGAACCACGTGCCGAGGCGGCCGAAGCCGCAGATGACGCTGTCGATGATCAGCAGCACGCCGTGCTCGGCGCACAGGTCGGCCACGCCCTCGATGTAGCCCTCCGGCGGCGGGTGGACGCCGCCGGCGCCGAGCACCGGCTCGCAGAAGAACGCGGCCACGCGGTCGGGCCCGACGCGCAGGATCTCGGCCTCCAGCGCCTCGAGCGAGTCGAACTGCACGGTCGACGTCCCGCCGACCAGAGGACCCCAGTTGCTCGTGTTGGCCTCGATCCCGCCGATGCTGGTGCCGAAGCCGTGCGTGCCGTGGTAGCCCTGCGTGCGCGAGATCAGGTGCGTGCGCTCGGGATGCCCGCTCTCGACCCAGTAGCGGCGGGCGATCTTCGCCGCGGTGTCGATCGCGTCGCCGCCGCCGGAGGCGAGGAACACGCGCGCGTCGTCCATCGGCGCGACCGCCGCGAGCCGCTCGCACAGCTCGTTGGCCGGTCGGTTGCCGAAGTCGCCGAACGTCGAGTACGCCGCGAGCTTGCGCATCTGCGCGGCGACCGCGTCCGCGATGTCCTCGCGCCCGTGCCCGAGGTTCGCGTACCAGAGGCTCGCGGTGCCGTCGAGGTAGCGGTTGTCCTCGGTGTCGAACACCCACACGCCTTCGCCCCGCTCGATCACGAACTCGCTCTGGCTCACCGAGCCCATGTCGGCGAACGGATGCCAGAAGCGGGTGGTCTTAATGCTCACAGCCATGGCAGGTGACGGTATCGACCTACCCGGCCGCGCAGGCGTCCAACACCCGGCTCCCCGGCGCGCCAGTGCGGACAGACGGTCAGCGCGGGAACGTGATCGTGACGCGCCGGTTGCGCGCGCGGCCCTTCGGATTGTCGCCACCGTCCTTGCGCGTGTTCGCGGCGACGGGGTCGGCCTCGCCGTGGCCGCGCGTGATCAGCCGCGGGCCGGCCCCGCCCAGCCGGCGGTGCAGCGCCACCGCGACGGCGGCCGCGCGCCGCCGCGAGAGCCCGAGGTTGTATGAGCCCGACCCCTTGGAGTCGGTGTAGCCGTCGATCTTCACCTGCGCCGGGTCGGCCTGGCTGATCCGGTCGGACACCTCGGCGAGCCGCCGCCGCCGCGCGCCGCCGCTCAACACCGCCTTGTCGAACCGGAACAGCACGTCGGCGGCGAGCGTCACCTCCACCTGCTTGCTCGACTCGGCGGTGCGGACGCTGTCGTCGAGCGATGCCGTCTCGTAGTCGAGGTCGACCACCGGCAGCTCGATGTCGACGACGCCGGAGGCGACCGCGAGCACGACCGCGAAGCTAGCCAGCGATGGGGACACCGGTGAACGTCTTGACGTTGGGGACGACGACGTCGACGGTCGTGACCGTGTCGGGGCGGCGCGGCCAGCGTCGCCTGCAGGTTGACCGGCGCGTCCTCCTCGACGAACGCGGCGCTGAGGTTGTTGCTGCACACGCAGCGCCCGGTCGACTCGCGCGCCACCAGGTACTTCTTGCGGCCGTTCGGGTCGATCAGGGCGACGCCGTCGAACACGTCCCCCTCCTCGCTGGCGCCGGTGTCCTCGAGGTCCTGGAAGATCCCGTCGCTGAAGGTGTCGGAGATCTGGATCGAGTCGTTCTCGCTGCCGCCGGCGAGCGTGACGGTCGCGTTGAGGACGACGGTCGGGCCGCTGCGCTTGAGCTCGGTGATCGTGAAGATGAAGCGGCCGCGGTCGGCGCTGCCCTCGCCCTGCGCCACCGGGGCCGTGGCCGCGGCCTCGACCGTCGTGGCGGTGGCCGCCGGCGTCGCGGTGCCGGTCGGCGCCGGGGTGCTCGCGGTGCTCTGGTCGCCGTCGTCGCCGCCGCAGCCGGCCAGCAGCGCCAGCGCCGCCGCCAGCGCGAGAAGTCGTCCCATGCGGACGAGCGTTACCCCAGGGGCGTGTCTTTGACGCCCAGCGCGCGGCCCAGCCGGGCGCCGACGGCGTCGACCGCCTCCCGCGCCACCGACGTCGCCGCGATCCAGCGGAAGAACCCGTGGATCGTGCCCGGCCAGCGCACGTGCTCGACCGCGACGCCCGCCTCGCGCAGTGCGTCCACGTACGCCTCGCCCTCGTCGCGCAGGACGTCGGCCTCGGCCGTGATGACGAACGCGGGCGCGACGCCGGCGAGATCTGCGGCGCGCAGCGGCGACGCGTCCGGCACACCGCCGTCGGCGCCGCCGAGATACAAGGCCCAGATGCGACGCACCTGTGCGGCGCTCAGCCCGTACGCGTCGCCGAACTCGCGGTAGGACGGGCGGTTGACCCCGGCGTCGGTCACGGGGTAGATCAAGGCCTGCAGGCGGAGATCGACCTCGCCGCGCAGCAGCCGGGCGCAGACCGTCGCGAGGTTGCCGCCGGCACTGTCGCCGGCGACGGCGAGCGGCCCGCCCTGGCCGGCGAGCCAGCGGATCGCCGCCAGGCAGTCGTTCAGCGCGGCCGGGAACGTGTGCTCGGGCGACAGGCGATACTCGATCGCCGCGACCGTCGCGCCGGACGCGTTGGCGAGCCGCCGCAGCGGCGCGTCGAACGTGTCGATCGAGCCCATCATCCAGCCGCCGCCGTGGATGTAGGCGACGACGCCGTGGGCATCGTCCGGCGTGAGCAGGCGTACGAGGACGTCGCCGCCGGGCGATGGCACGGTGACGTCGCGCACCTCGGCGACCGGCTCGCCCTCCCCCGACAGCTGCTCGGCCTCGGCGACGTGCCCGGCACGCGCCTCGGCGACCGGCACCTCATGCGCCGGCGGGCCTTCCAGCCCGTTCATCGCATCCAGGATCTCCTGGATCTCGGGATGGAGCGGCAAGCTCAGAACCCGCGACGTTCCCGGGCGCGGATCGCCGCCCGGTCGTGCGGGTCACGGTGCCGTGAGGCCCACACCGCATGCGCGATCCAGAGCGCGGCGAGGACGGCCATCGCCACGGTCAGGCCGGCCACCTGGCCGGGCGAGAAGGCGCCGAGAACGGCGAAGAAGGCGAACAGGACGACCACCGCCAGCACGAGGATCCAGAACGTCTCGGAGAGCGTCGCGAGCGTGCGAGACCGGCGCCGTTCCACGTGCGGATCGTATCAATCGCCGCCGCGGCCAGAGGGGCCGCGGAGGCCGAGGATCGCGCGCGCGCCGGCGGCTCCGACGGGCTCGCGATCGAGCAGCGGCGCGAGCGTCAGCGCCTTCTCGACGAGCTCGGCGTTGGACGCCGCGCGGCGGTCCATCGTGACCCGCAGGTTGTCCTCGAGGCCCACGCGCACGTGGCCGCCCATGATCAGGGCGGCGGCGGCGAGGTGGAACTCCGCCGGGTAGCCCACGCCCGCCGTCGACCACGTGAAGTCGGGCCCGAACAGGGTCGTCGCCGTGCGGTGCATGTGCACGAGCTGGTCGAGGTCGGCGGCGTTGGCGCCGAGCACCCCGAGCACGAACTGGAGGTGCAGCGGGAAGTCGACCAGCCCCTCGTCGGCGAGGTGGCGCAGGTTGTAGAGGTGGCCGACGTCGTAGACCTCGTACTCGGGCTTGGTGCCGGCCTCGCGGAACAGCTCGGACAGCCGGTGGATGTCGGCGAACGTGTTGCGGAACACGTAGTCGCGCGTGCCCTCGAGGTAGTCGACCTCCCACGGCTCCATCTCGGGCCGGGCACGCACCTTGAAGATGCCGAAGTTGAACGAGCCGCAGTTGAAGGTCGCCATCTCCGGCCGCAGCTCGGTGACCACGCGGGCGCGCTCGTCGATCGTCATGCCGACGCCGCCGCCCGTCGTGGGTTGCACGATCGCGTCGCAGCGCTCGCGGATCTCCGTGATCACCTCGCGGAACAGCCCGAGGTCGGCGGACGGGTGACCCGTCGCAGGGTCGCGCACGTGGACGTGGACGATCGCCGCGCCGGCGGCGTGCGCATCGACGGCGGACTGGATGATCTCCTCCGGCGTGACCGGGATCGCGGCGCTCTGGCCCGGCACGCTCATACCGCCGGTGATGGCGCAGGAGCAGAACGACGTCGGTCATGCGGGCCTCAGTCGGGTCGTGGTAAGGGGCAGGCAGGCGCACACGAGCAGCAGCGCGGTGCCGAACAGCGCCCACAGGCTGGCGCTGAAGGAGCCGGTGAGGTCGCGGATCGCGCCGAGGCCGAACGGCGCCGTCCCGGCGACCAGGTAGCCGCCGAGCAGCATCAGCGCCGCCGCGGCGCCGGCGGCGATCGGCTCGTGCGCGACGTCGAGGCACATGGCCAGGCAGAGCGGGAACACCGCGCCGATCGCGAGGCCGGCCATCACCGTCCACAGGAGGCCGGCGTCAGGCACGGCGGCCAGGCCGAACGTGGCGACGACGACCGAGGACGTGAGGCCGACGAGCCAGCGCCGGCGCGAGCCGAGCCGGTCGGCCAGCCACGGGATCAGCAGCCCGCCGGGCACGGTCGAGAAGCCGAACACGGCGACCAGCGCGCCGGCCGTGCCCGCGCTCCAGCCGTACTCCTGGAACGCGGCCGCGATCCACGTGGTGATCCCGTAGAAGACGACCGACTGGAGCGCGAAGACGGTCGTGATCATCCACACCACGGGGCGCCGCACCGGCAGTCGCGCGCTCTCCTCGCTGCGGTCCGTCCACGCTCCCCGGCTGAGCGCCATCCACCCGATGCACTGCACCACGGCGGCGAGGGAGAACAGCGTCAGTGCCGCGCGCCAGCCGCCGAACGCGTCCGCCGTGGGCACCGCCACGAGCGACGCGACCGCCGCGCCGCCGTTGAGGCCCGACGTGCAGACGCCGTTGGCGAACGCCGGCCGGTCGGGGAAGCTCTCCTTCACCGCGACCGGCAGCAGCGCGCCGGCGATCGCCATGCCGACGCCGACCGGCAGCGTGAGCAGGAGCAGGAGCGGCGCTCCCGGGACCGCCGCGCGGGCGAGCCCGAACAGCGCGACGGCGCCGACCGACGCGCCGACCACGCTCCGCAGCCCGGCACGGCTCGCCAGCGGCGCCGCGACCGGCGCGAAGGCGCCCATGCACAGCACCGGGATCGTGCCGAGCAGCCCGGCCACGGCGTGCGAGACGCTCAGGTCGTCCTGGATCTCGGGCAGCAGCGGCCCGGCGCCCACCAGCTGCGGGCGCAGCGCGAGCGCGGCGACGAACAGCGCGGCCAGCAGGATCGCGCCGCGGCGCTGAGCCGCTACGGCCGTACGATCACCTTCAGCGCGCCGTCGCGGCGCTCGGTGAACGTCGCATAGGCGTCGGCGAAGTCCTCGAGCGCGAAGCGGTGCGTGATCAGCTCGCCGAGCCGGATCCGGCCGGCGGCGACCAGCGCGATCGCCTCCGGCATCTCCCCCGCCGCCGCGCGCACGCCGACGATGTCGATCTCGTCGAGCACGACGCGCTGGAGCGGGATCGCCGCGCCCTCCATGGGGATCCCGATCACCGCCACGCGGCCGCCCTTGCGCACGAACGACGCGCACTGGCCGAGCGCCGCCGGATCACCCGAGCACTCGAGCGCGACTTCGGCGCCGAAGCCGCCGGTGCGCTCGCGGATGCCGTCGACCGTGTCCTCGGCGGTGAAGTCGAGCGTCTCGTGCCCGAGCGCCGCCGCCTTCTCCAGCCGCGCGCCGCGGCCCACCACGATCACCCGGCCGGCGCCGGTCGCCTGGGCGAACTCGGCCACCAACAGCCCCATCACGCCCGGCCCGACCACCACGACGGTGTCGCCCGGCTCGTGGCCGCCGCGCTTGACGGTGTGCAGGGCGATGGCCGCCGGGTCGAGCATCGCCGCCTCCTCGTCCGACAGCGCGTCGGGCACCGCGAACACGCTCTTGATCGAGTGCACGACGTAGTCGGCGTACGCGCCATTGACGTTGTGGCCGTACTGCTGGTGGACGCGCAGGTCGCCGAAGCGCTCGCAGACGTTGTAGCGGCCCTCGACGCACTTGCGGCAGAACCCGCAGGCGGCGTGCGAAGTGCCCGCCACGCGCGTGCCGACCTCCCAGCCGAACTCCGCCGCGCCCGGCCCGAGCTCCACGACGTCGCCGCACCACTCGTGCCCGGGGATCAGCGGCCAGTCCTGCGGCCAGAAGCCCGGATAGTGGCCCTGGATGATGTGCGGGTCGGTGCCGCAGATCGCGATCGCGCGCACCTTGCACAGCACCTCGTGCTCGCCCGGGGCCGGGCGCTCGACGTCCTGGACGGCGAACTCGTTCGGCGCCGAGACGACCAGCGCCCTCATACGATCGCCACCGGGTCGAGCATCGAGCCGGTCGCGCCGCGGATGCTCAGGGGCAGCGCCACGAACAGGAACTCGGTGAGACCGGCGCGGGCGATCTCCTCGAGGTCGAGGCTCTCGAGGATGTAGATGCCGCGCTCGATCAGCAGCAGCGTGTGCACCGGCTGCGGGTTGGCGGGCGTGCCGCGGTCGGGCGCGGGCTGGACCTCGTAGGTCTCGGTATCCGAGCCGGTGGCGAGCACGCCCCGCTCCGCCAGCAGCTCGGCGGCCGACAGGTCGGGGCCGGCGCCACGGTGCTCGGCCAGTGCCTCGGGATCGGGCCAGTGGGCGAGATAGCCGCTGCGCACCAACGCGACGTCTCCGGCGCCCGCGGCGACGCCCGTACGCGCTTCGATCGCGCGCAGCTCGTCGGCGCCGACCGGCTCGCCCGCCGGCAGCGACTCGACGCCGCGGTGGCCGGGCACGTCGTACAGCACGCCGCGCCGCCAGATCGGCGGGATCTCGGTCGCGTCGCCCTTGAGCGGCCCGAAGTCGCCCAGGTCGGTGCGGGCGGAGCCGCCGTGCCAGCGGTCGTCGTCGCCGATCGTCATGTGCGCGTGCGCGTCGATGTGGGCGCCGGTGTGCGTGGTGCCCATCACGAGCTCGCTCATGTAGCCCAGGCACGCGTCGTTCGGCGGCCCCCACGGCTGGTCGCCGGCCGCGCGGATCCCCTGCGGCGTGCGGTAGGCGACGACCTCGAACGTCGGATGCCCGGGGAAGAGCGGCATCTTCGGGAAGCGCTCGCGGGCGAGCCGGTACATGCGGCCGGTCTTCATCAGGCCGGTGAGCTCGCGGACCTGGTTGGGGTCGTTGGCCGCGCGCAGGCGCGACAGCGCGGGCGCCAGCAGCGCCTCACCGATCTCGCGCGCGTTCGGCAAGTCTTCGCTGATGCGGTCGACCGAGTGACGCAGCTTGCCCTCGGCGCGCTCGCGCGACGCCCGGCCGCTCTCCACCCAGCCGACGACCAGCGGGGCCATCGTCTCCAGGAACGACAGCGAGTCGGCCGCCTGCACGAGGTCGGCCTCGGGCCAGCCGCCGTCCTCGTGCACGCGCACGAGCTTCGTCACCGCCTCGGCGAGCGCCGCGTCGGCGCCGCGGTCGCGCAGGCCGGGGCCGATCATGTCGGCGCAGCGGTCCTGGTGCCAGCGGTTGTACTCGACCGAGTCCCAGTCGCGGGCGGAGTCCCACGGCGTGTCGGAATCGGAAAACGCGCGCTCGATGTCGTGCGTTGCCGCGGCAATGCGAGCTGCGTAGGACGCGCCGGGCTCGAGCACGAGCAGCCAGTCGAGCGTGCGCTCAGGTGGCGGGCGTGCGGGTGCACCTCGCCATCCACGCCTGCGCACGCTCGAGCAGCTCATCGTGCGGTCACCGGCCTCGCCTGCAGCACGTAGATGGCGCCGTCCTCGAGCGCCCATTCGATGTCCTGCGGCCCACCAAGGCGTTGCTCGAGGTCGTCGCCGAGCTTCGCCAGCTCGCGCAGCTGCTCGTCGGCGAGCTTCTGCTCGGAGCCCTCGGCGCCGAGCGCGCGCTCCTCGACCCCGCCGGCCTCGACCGGCACGATCGCGAACGGCTGCTCGGCGACCTGCACCTTGCGCACCGTCCCGTCGCGCTTGAGGATGTAGTGGTCGGGCGTGACGTGGCCGGACACCGCCGCTTCGCCGAGCCCGAGCACCGCCTCGACGACCATCCGGTCGCGCCGCCCGCGAACGGGATCGCAGGTGAACAGCACGCCGGCGACGTCCGCGCGCACCATCCGCTGCACGACGACCGCCATGCCGAGGTCGTCGAGCGAGCCCTTCTTCTGGCGGTAGAAGATCGCCCGCTCGGAGAAGAACGAGGCCCAGCAGTCGCGCACGCGGTGGCGGACCGCGTCGGCGCCGCGCACGTACAGGTAGGTCTCCTGCTGGCCGGCGTACGAGGCCGTCTCGGAGTCCTCGGCGCAGGCGCTCGACCGCACCGCCACCGGCGGATCGTCGCCGAGCGCCGCGTACGCCTCGGCGATCGCGTCGGGCACCTCGGCGGCCGCCACGATCGCCTGCGCCTTGTCGTGGTCGGGCAGGGCGGCGCGCAGCGCGTCGGCGTCGACCACGGTCGCCAGCACGTCGGCCGGGATGACGAACCCTTCCGGGACGGGCAGGCCGAGCTCGGTCATGCGCGCGAGCGATGCGCCCTTGCCGCCCGCCTGCGCGACCTCCCGGCACTGGGGATCGGCGAACTGCAGCATCAGTCCTCCACGATCGCCACCGCGCGCACCGGCGCGGCCGTCGTCCCCACCCACTTGATCGGCAGGACGCTCAGCGTGAAGCCGTGCGGGCGGCCGATCTGGTCGAGGTTCATCAGGTTCTCGAGGTGCCAGTACTCCTCGTCCCACATCACCCGGTGCGCCTCCCAGAACTTCTTCTTCTCGAACATCGCCCACACCGGCGGGTCGAACGTGATCGCGTCGCAGCCCATCATCCGGACGCCGCGCTCGATCAGCCAGCGCGTCGCCTCGGCGCTCATGCCGGGATGGTCGGTGCGATAGCGCTCCTCGGTGTTGTAGGCGCCGGCGCCGGTGTGGATGAGGACGATGTCGCGCTCCTTGACCTCGTAGGAGATCTTCCGCAGCGCCTCCTCGATGTCGGCGGCGCTGATGATGTCGCCGGGCGCGCGGTGCGTGAAGTCGAGCAGCACGCCGTCGGAGTAGCAGTACTCGAGTGGGATCGTCTCCGGCCCGCCCGCGGTCGGGACGATGTGCTTGCGCGCATCGCAATGGGTGCCGACGTGGTCGTTCTGCACGACGAGGTAGCTCGCGGTGAGCGAGTCGACGCCGTACTCGGCCGCACCGATCCGTTCGGCGAAGTCGGTGTGGCTCTCGTACACGCACAGCGCCGGCGGCGGCACGCGCGGGAACGTGAGCATGTCGGCGTGCACGGGCATGGACAGGTCAACCAGGCGTCTCACGCTGTCTCCGTTTCGTCTGGGCTTCGCCCTCCCGAAATTTCGAGCGGCCGCAGCAGCTCGGCGGCCTCCATCAGGTGTTCGTGCATCGCCTCGGCGGCCGCGTCGGCGTTGCGCGCGCGCAGCGCGTCGAGGATCGGGACGTGCCGCTCGGACAGCGCCCGCAGGTCGAGGCCCGGCTGCGAGACCGAGATGTAGGTCCGCGAGAACGGCTCCAGGAACGACCACTGGCGCTCGAGCGTGGCGTTGCCGGCCGCGCGCACGATCGTCGCGTGGAACGCCGCGTTGGCCTGCGACTGGCCGTGCGCGTCGCCGCGCGCCGCGGCCGCGTGCATCGTGTCGAGCAGCTCGGCCAGCTGCAGCAGCTCGGCCTCGGTGATCCGGTCGGCGGCCAGCCGCGCGGCGAGCGCCTCGAGCGCCGCCCGCACCGGGAACGCCTCGATCAGCTCCTCGGCCGAGAACGCGCGCACCGAGCAGCCGCGGAACGGCTCGTGAACGATGCAGCCGAGCTGCTCGAGGTCGCGCAGCGCCTCGCGCACCGGCGCCTGGGAGACGCCGAGCTCCTGCGCGATCCGCGTCTCCACCAGCCGCGCCCCCGGCTTGTAGTCGCCGTCGAGGATCCGCTGCAGGATCACGTCCTTTATCTGCTCGCGCAGGTTGGAGCGGATGAACGGCGCGTCGCTCACTGGCACGCCGTGAGGCCCCCGTCGAGCGTGAGCACCTGGCCCGTGATGAACGCCGAGGCGTCGCTGCACAGCAGCAGCACCGCTCCGACCACGTCGTCCGTCTCGGCGATCCGGCCGAGCGGGATGCGCTTGAACAGGCCCTCGCGGAACGCGTCGTCGGCCAGCAGGTCCTCGACCTGGGGCGTCTTGACGAACGTCGGCGAGATCGCGTTGACGGTGATGTTGTGCTTGGCCCACTCGGTCGCCTGCTGGCGGGTCAGCGCGTCGAGCGCGCCCTTGGCCGCGACGTAGGCCGAGAAGCCGTTGTCGATGCCGAGCTGGCCGCGGACCGAGGAGATGTGCAGCACGCGGCCGCCGTTGCCGGCCGGCGGACGATCATCGCCCGCACCGCGGCCTGGGTCGGCAGCAGCGCCGAGCGCAGGTTGAGGTCGAGCATCCGGTCCCACTCGGACTCCGGGTACTCCTCGGCCGGGTACAGCGCGCTGCCGGCGCCGCCGCCGACCGCGTTGATGATCACGTCGACGCGGCCGAACGCCTGCTGCGCGAGCCCGATCGCGTGGTCGGCCTCGTCCTTCTTGGTGACGTCGGCCGCGACCGCGATGCCGTTGCCGCCGGCCTGGTCGAGCGCCGCGCCGGCGCGCGAGGCGTCGCGGCCGATGACGACCAGCCGCGCGCCGACGCCGGCGAGCGCCTCGCACAGCCGTACCCCGATGCCGCCAGACCCGCCGGAGACGACCGCCACGCGGCCGTCGAGCCGGAACCGCTCGAGCTCGTCGCTCATCCTCGCCTCCTCCGGATGCCGAGCACCACGATCAGCAGTGCCATCACCGCGACGACCGGCGCGACGCGCTTGAGCACCGCTGCCCGGCTCGCCTCGCCGAGGTCGAGCACGTCTTCGCCGCGGCGCGGCGCGACGCGCGCTGCGGCCTCCGCCTCGGCGCTCTCGCCTGCCGGGCCCGGAGGCGGCTCGGGCCGCTCGGTCTCCGCGCCGCCGGACGCCACGCCGGTCGCCGAGGCGCCGGCCATCTCCTCGGCCAGGCAGTCGGCGAAGCGGCCCATCAGCTTGGCGCTGACGTCCTGCATCACGCCGCGGCCGAACTGGGCGGCCGGGCCGGTCACGCGCAGGTCGGTCTCCACGTGCACGCGCGTGCCGCCCTCGACCTCCTCCATCGTCGACGTGATCGTGGCGGCGGCCGTGCCCTGCCCGCGGCTGTCGCGGGCCTGCGCGCGCATCACCGCCCGGCGCGCCGTCTCGTCCGCCTCCTCGATCTTCACCGTCCCGCCGTAGCGGGTCGTGATCGGGCCGATCTTGATCGTCATCGTGCCCTTGTGCGCGTCGCCCTCGGCGCCCTCGATCGCGGCTCCCGGCAGGCACGGCGCGACCCGCTCGACGTCGAGCAGCACCTGCCAGGCCTGCTCGACCGGCGCCGGGACCGTGAACTCGTTCTCCAGCTTCATACGGTCTCGTAGAACTCCCGCTCGCGCGCCTCGAGGATGTTCGGGATCGCTTCCTCCTTGACGAGCCGCGTGAAGTGCTCGGAGGCCATGTGCGCCTCGTAGCCCGCCTCGTCGGCGTACTGCTCGTAGAGGAAGAACAGGCGCGGGTTGTCGGGCGAGCGATGCGCTTGGTAGTAGAGGTTCCCGGGCTCCTCGCGCGACGGCCCGGTCATCTCCTCGATGATCTCCGCGAGGCGGCCCTCCTCCCCTTCCTTGGCGGTCCACTTGGCGCAGACGACGTAGGCCATGTCAGGCAGCTCCCTTCTGTCCGATGCGGTTGCGCAGCACGCCGATCCCTTCGATCTCCAGTTCCACGAGATCGCCGGCGGCGAGCCAGCGGTCGAGCTCGAGGCCGGATCCGCCGGCCGCGGTGCCGGACCCGAGCACTTCGCCCGGGTACAGCGTCTGCGAGCGCGAGGCGTAGGCGATCATCGCCCCGAACGTGTGGTGCATGTGGGCCGAGGTGTCCTCGCCCCACTGCTCGCCGTTCACGCGCACGCGCATCGTGAGGTCCGAGGCGTCGAGCTCGTCGGCGGTGACGATGCAGGGGCCGAGCACGTTCGATCCGTCCCAGTCCTTCGCCTTCGCCGGCCCCATGCCGACCGGCAGCTCACGCGCCTGCACGTCGCGCGCCGACATGTCGTTCCAGATCGTGTAGCCGAAGATGCAGCCGGCGGCGTCCTCCGCCGCGACGTCGCGCACCTGGCGGCCGATCACGGCGGCGAGCTCGAGCTCGTGGTCGAGCTTCTCGGCGTACGCCGGCCACGGGATCTCGGCGTCCGGCCCGATCACCGTGTCGGGCATCCCCTTGTAGTAGGCGGGAACGTCGTACCACTCGTCCGGGATCGGGCGGCCGAGGCGCGACAGCGCGTTCTTCATGTGGCCCTCGAACGCCAGGAAGTCGCGCAGCGAGCGCGGGCGCAGCGGCGCCAGCAGGCGGGCGCCGTCGACGCGGGACGTCTCCGCGGCCGGCGCGCCGGCCGCGATGAACGCGACCATGTCGCCGTCGAAGCCGAGGTCGACGACCGCGTCTCCGTCGAGCGCGCCCACGCGCGGGCCGCCACCGGCGTCGTAGGTCACGAGCCGCACGCGCGCACCGCCTCTTCGATCTTCACGTAGCAGCCGCAGCGGCACAGGTTGCCGCCGAGTGCCTCGCGGACGTCGTCGCCCGGCTGCATCGCCTTCACCGTCATCACGAACCCGGGCGTGCACCAGCCGCACTGGAACGCGTGGGTCTCGTTGAACGCGCGCAGGACGGGGTCAGACCCCTTGAGTCCCTCGACAGTAGATATCTCGCGACCCGCGGCCTGGGCGGCGAGCAGCAGACAGGCGGAGACCGGCTCGCCGTCGAGCAGCACCGTGCACGCGCCGCAGACGCCGATCCCGCACGTCTCGCGGACCGACAGCAGGCCGTGGCGGCGCAGCGCCGGCAGCAGCATCTCGTCGCTGCGGGCGTCGAGCGTCGCGGCGCGGCCGTTGAGGATCACGTCGACCTTCATCGCTCCAGCGCCTCCAGCACCCGCTCGGCGGTGATCGGCAGCTCGGTCACGTGCGCGCCGAGCGTGGCGAGCGCGTTCCCGATCGCGGGCGGGATCGGCGGCAGCGCGGTCTCCCCCAGCCCGTGCACCTCGGCGCCCTCGCGCTCGATCAGCTCGTGCGTGAGCCTCGGCAGGTCGCCGAACGCGGGCACGTTGTAATCGGAGAAGTTCGCGTTGGTGACCTGGCCGTCGGCGAACTCGACGGCCTCGAACAGCGTCGTCCCGAGGCCCATCAGCATCGAGCCCTCGTTCTGCAGCTCGGCCCCCGGGCGGTTGACGACGCGGCCCGCGTAGACGGCGGCGTGGATGTGCTCGACGGTCAGCCGCCCGGTCTCGCCGTCGACGCTCACGCTGGCGGCGGCGGCGCCCTGATGCCAGTGCGTGGAGGCGATGCCCTGCCCGGTGTCGGGATCCAGCCCGCCCTCGTTGCGGACCTCGCCGAAGCCGCGCTCGCCGCCGTTGCTGCGCAGGTCCTCGACGGCCTCGCGCAGCGCGCGGCCCATCATGTACGTGGAGCGGCTCGAGGTGGTGCGCGTGTCGAACGGCGACGTGTCGGTGTCGGGGTCGGGCACCTCGACCTGGCCGGGCTCGCAGCCGAGCATCTCGGCCCCCATCAGCTTGATCGACTGGCGCACGTCCTGCCCCATCTCGCACGACGCGCTGCGCACGATGTAGCCGACCGGCGTGCGCTCGACCGAGATCGCCGCGCGACTGGGCGTCTGCATGCCCTTGAGCAGCACGCACAGGCCCTTGCCGCGCGGGTCGGCCTCGTAGTCGACGGCGTCGGCGGCGGCCTGCAGGCAGTCCTCGAAGTGCACGTCGTGCATGACCTCGCCGGTCGCGAACGCGTCGCCGTCGCGCAGCAGGTTCATGCGCCGCAGCTCCAGCGGGCTGATCCCGAGCTTCGCCGCCAGCACGTCCATCGTGCGCTCGGACGCCCACACCGACTGCATCGCGCCGTAGCCGCGGTAGGCGCCGTTGGGCGGGAGGTTGGTGTAGATCGCCAGCGAGTCGACCCGCACGTTGGGGATCCGGTACGGGCCGACGCCGGCGTAGCCCATCTTCGTCGCCACGCCCGGGCCGCAGTCGGCGTACGCGCCGGTGTCGCACCAGCAGTCGACCTCCTTGGCGACCAGCGTGCCGTCGCGCCGCGCGCCGATCTTCACACGCACCACCGCCGGGTGGCGGTTGAGCGTGACGAACTCCTCGCCGCGGTCGAGCACCGCCTTGACCGGACGTCCGGCCTTGCGCGCCAGCGCGGCGACGAGCGCCTCGATCCGCACGAACGTCTTCGCCCCGAACGAGCCGCCCATCGGCGGCGCGATCACCCGGATGCGCTCCTCATCGATGCCGAACACACCGGCGAGGTCGGCGCGCGTGTTGAACGGCGTCTGCGTGCCGCTGAGGATGGTCAGGCGCCCGTCCTCCCACTCGGCGAGCGCGGCGTGCGGCTCCATCGGCGCGTGCGCGGCGCCGGCCGTCCGGTAGGTCTCCTCGACGATCACGTCGGCCTGCGCGAAGCCGGCGGCGACATCGCCGTGGCGGATGCGGAAGCGGTGGCAGACGTTGCTGTCGGGGATCGGCCGGACGTCGATCGAGACCGCGTCCTTGGCCGACGCGGCCGCCTGCTCGTGGATCAGCGGCGCGTCGCGCCGGACCGCCGCGATCGGGTCGAACACCGCCGGCAGCTCCTCGTACTGCACCTCGACACGCTGCGCCGCCGCGCGCGCGGCCGCCGGCGTGTCGGCCGCCACGGCGGCGACGACGTCGCCGGCGTGGCGGGCGCGGTCGGCGAGCACGCGCTGGTCCTTGACCTGGCAGCCGTACAGCCCGAGGTCGGCGACGTCGTCGGGCGTGAGCACCACGACGTCGTCCGGCGCGTCGATCGCGAGCACGCGCGCGTGCGGGTGCGGGGAGCGCACGAACGCGGCGTGCAGCATGCCGGGCCGCTCGGCCTCGACCGAGTAGCGCAGCGTCGCGGTCACCCGCGGGTCCATACGTCCTCCACCGCGCGTCTGACCTCGGCGGCGATCACGCGCCGCCGGTACTTCGCCGACCCGCGCGAGTCGCTGAGCGGCTCGATCCGCTCCGCGTACCCGGCGGCCACCTCCTCCGGCCCGCCGTCGCACAGGTCCGGGAACTCCTGCGGCGTCTCGGCGACCGCGCCGACGACCACGCGCAGGCGGTCGCCGTTCACCGCCGCGACCGCCGCGCACGGCCGGTCCTCGGCCGATCGCGAGCGGAACTTGCGGTACGTCGCGCGCTCCGGCTGCGCCGGCACCCGCACCTCGACGAGCAGCTCGTCGGGCTCGATGCAGGTCTCGTAGTAGCCGAGGATCAGCTCCCCGATCGCCACCGCGCGGTCGCCCCGCGGGGAGCGCAGGATCGCGCGGGCGTCGAGCGCGGCGAGCATCGCCGGCGGGTCCGACGCGTAGTCGGCATCGGCGAGCACGCCGCCGACCGTCGCCTGGTTGCGCACGCGCGGGCTCGCGACCAGCCCGAACGCGCGCGCCAGCACCGGCCAGTCGCCGCCGACCTCGCGCTCGACGCGACGGTGCGAGACCATCGCGCCCAGGCGCAGCTCGCCGTCGACGACGTCGATCCGCTTGAGCTCGTCGACGCGGCCGAGCGACAGCAGCGCGGACGGCGCCAGGAACCCCTGGTTCATGAGGATGCCCAGGAACGTCCCGCCCGCGAGCACCGTCGCCTCGTCACCGCGCTCGGCGCGTACCGCGAGGGCCTCCTCGAGGGAGTCGGGTGCCATCCATTCCGGTTCCGTCACGCCAGGATCTCGACGACTCCGGTACTGCCGTTGACGCGGATGCGGTCGCCGGTCTTGATCCGCTCGCCGGCGTTGGTGGTGCCGACGACGGCGGGGATCCCGAACTCGCGCGCCACGACCGCCGGGTGGCTGACCGCGCCGCCGGCCTCGGTGACCAGGCCGCTGATCTTCGTGAACAGCACGACCCATGCGGGGTTCGTCATCCGGCAGACGAGGATCTCGCCGTCCTTGACCTGGTCGAACTCGTCGAGCGACGCGACGAAGCGCGCCGGGCCCTCGACCACGCCGGGTGACGCGGCCAGGCCCTTGACCTCGCCGGTCGTCGACGGCTCGCCCGCGTAGAACTTCTCCGGGAAGCCCCAGAGCGCGTTGTAGGGGAAGTCGAGCGCGGTCTTGCGTGGCGGTGCCGACCCACGAAGGCGGGCGCCGCTCGGCGGCGTCCTCGCGGTAGTCGCGGCGGTCGGAGACGATCTCCTGCGCGTCGAACGCCGACTGGTCGGCCATCAGCAGGCGCAGCTCGTTGTAGCGGAGGTACATCACGTCCTCGGCGTGGTCGAGCACGCCGGCGTCGGCGAGCTTGCCCCCGATCGCGATCAGCGCGATCCGCAGCCGCGCGTTGGTGCCCTGATCGATGTAGAAGTGGTGGTCGGGCGTGAGCGGGTTCATGCCCAGCGAGAGGTCGAGCGCCTCCTGCAGCTTGGCCCGGTCGTCGCCGTCGACGCCCTCCATCACCTCGACCTTGGCGGCCTCGAGGTCCTTGCGCACCGCCTCGATGTTCGCCGGGTAGTCGTAGTCGGTGGCGATGTAGCCGCGGATCGCCTCGACGATCGGGGCCGGGTCCTCGCGCCAGGTCTGGAACGCGAACTCGTGCGACCAGATCGACTTGTAGCCGAACGCCTTCTGGTGCTCGACGATCCGCTCCTCGACGAACCGCCGGCCGCGATCGGAGCCGTCGAGCGCGGCGCATCACGTCGGCCGCCGTCTCGCCCTCGAACGCCGCCGAGAGCTCCTGGTCGCCCTTGATCTCGTTCTTGAGCTTCCAGAGGTCCTCGATCGAGTCCCAGTTGCGGTCCTCGAGGCTCGACTGCAGGCGGCCCATCAGACCGGGGTCCTCGCCGCCGCGGACCTCGGCGATCACGGCGTTGAGGTTCGTCGTCGAGGCGAACTGGGCGAAGTTGAGCATCCAGTGGATCTTCCAGTGGCGGTCGTGGACGTCGATCGCGTCCTCGAGGTAGACCGCCATCTCGCGCATGTTCGCGGCGTCGTAGTCGATGCCGTCCAGGTACTCGAAGTTGCGCTCGATCTCCGGCCGCAGGCGCTCACGCCACCAGGCGAGGAAGTTGCCGGCGTACTCGGGGAGCACCCAGCCGAGGTAGGCGCCGATCTTGCCCGCGTGATCGGGATCGCGCGGCACGCGCGGGACGTAGCGGGCCTGGTACTCGGTCGCCTCGCTGCGGATCTCCGCGTCGGCCGGCACAGCGGCCGTGTAGACGTAGCCGTTGATCTGCTTGGCGATCCAGTCGCACGCGAACGGCGTGCCGAAGCGGCGGAACATGTGATCGCAGGTCAGCCACCACCCGCCGATGTCGAAGAACATCGGCGACACCGGGTTCGGGATGTGGAGGTCGTCGTAGATCCAGAAGAGCTCCTTCTCGCCCTCCTGCCATTCGATCGGGAACTCGTCCGACCCATGGAACGCTCCCAGGACCTCCTCGGCCACGGCCATCTCCTCCTCCTCGCCTCGACTCGGCCACATCATAGATAATCGATGACATGCCTGGAGTCGTGTACTACGCCGCCGCCTCGCTCGACGGCTACATCGCCGAGAGCGACGACACCATCGATTGGCTCACCCAGTACGACAGCGGGGAGCCCGATGCCGACCCGATGGACGGCTACGACGCGTTCTACGCCGACGTCGGCGCGCTCGTCAGCGGGTCGGTGACGTACGAGTGGGTGCTCGCGAACGCGGACTCCTGGCCGTATCCCGGCAAGCCCTTCTGGGTCATGAGCTCGCGCGAGCTGCCCGGGATCGAGGGCGAGGACATCCGCTTCGGCGGCACGTTCGAGGAGATGATCGCCTCGGCCGGTGACGGCAAGCTGTGGGTCGTCGGCGGCGGCGGGGTCGCCTCCCAGTTTGCCGAGGCCGGCCTGCTCGACCAGGTCCGCGTGACGGTCGTCCCGGTGGTGCTAGGCGCGGGCAAGCCCCTGTTCGAGCGCCGGCTCCCCGGGCCGCCGCTGCGGCTGGCGGGCGTCGTGCCGCGGGCCAGCGGGATGGTCGAGCTGCGGTACGACCGCCTCCCGGCGTAGCACCGCGCCGACGCCCACGGTCGCGACGAGCATGCCGGCGAGCGTGGCCGGATGCAGCGGGTCGCCGAGCGTGAGCGACGACGCGATGGCGGTCACGGCCGGCACGACCAGCAGCAGGGCGGCGACGGCGCTGGCGGCGTGGTGGCGCAGCACCGAGACGAGTGCGAGCAGGCTGACGATGCCCATCCCCCACGCGATCCAGGCGACCGAGAGCACGAGCTGCACGCCGATCTCTACGTGACCGCCGAACGTCGCCGCGAGCGGCACGAGGACGATCCCGCCCGTGACGTTCTGGGCGGCGGCCGACACGCGCATGTCGGCGGCGCCGACCCAGCGCTTCTGCAGCACCGTGCCGCCGGCCAGCCCGAGCGTGCCGAACAGGGTCACCAGCACGCCGGCGCCGACGCGCGCGTCACCGAGCTCCGGGGCGAGGCTGAGCGCCACGCCGACGACGCCGATGGCGAGGCCGGCCCACAGCTTGGCGTCGCCGTGCTCCTGCCCGCTGGAGATCGCCAGGCCGGTCGTCACCAGCGGCGACAGCCCGAGCATCACGAGCGCGGACAGCCCCGCCGGCACGCCCAGCGCGAGGCCGCCGTAGATGCCGCCGAACTGCACGACCTGCAGCAGCAGGCCGACGACCGCGAGCTTCCCGAGCGGGGCGCCGCGCCAGCGCCCGTGCCGCAGCGCCAGCGGGACGAGCACCAGCGACGCGAGCGTGAAGCGCACGGCCAGCAGGGGCAGCGGGTCCGCCGCCTCGATCGCCAGCGCGCCGACGACGTAGCCGGAGCTCCAGAGGAGGATGAAGATCGGCAGGAAGAGGCGGTCGGCCATGTCGAGCACGGTGCCCGTCGCGCGGCGCACGATCAATCGCACCTATGTGCAATCGATACGGATCCGTGATCAATTGCTTGCGCCCGCCGCACGAGCGCGCGACGATGCCGGACGTGGACCTCGACCCGGCACACCTGCGCTCCTTCCTGGCGATCGTCCAGTTCGGCGGCTACCACCGCGCCGCCGACGCCCTGCACCTCACGCAGCCCGCCGTCAGCCGGCACATCCGGCGGCTGGAGGAGCAGCTCGGCGAGCCGCTGTTCGCACGCCGTGGCCGCGGGGTGCAGCTGACGCCGTTCGGCGAGCGGGCTGCCGCCGAGCTCGCCGACGTGGTCGGCACCCATGACCGTGCGGTGACCCGGCTGCAGCGCGGCCACGGCGACGCCGGCCCGTTCGTGCTGGGGATGATCGAGAACCTCGTCGACCCGGTCCTGCCGGACCTGCTCGGCGTGGCCCGCGAGCAGCTCGCCGGCCGCCCCGTGCAGCTGCGGGTCGACCGCTCGCTCGAGCTGGTCGAGCGACTCCGGCGCGGTGAGGTCGACGCCGCCGTCGTGATCGACCCCGGCGACACACCGGACGCGCTCGAGATCGGCTCGCTCACGCTGCGCTGGTGGGCGACGCCGGCGCTGGCGGCCGCACCGGCCCTGCCCGACCCGTTCCCGCTCGTCGCCTACGACCCGCCGTGCGGGTTGCGCGACCTGGCCTTCGCCCGCCTTCGCGAGCTCGGCATCGAGCCGACGCTGACCGCGGAGAGCCCGCACCTGACCGGCGTCCAGGTTGCGGTGCGCAACGGGCTCGGCTACGCGCTGCTGGCGGCCGGCGGTGACGGTCTGCGCCCGGTCGCCCACGGCCCGCTCGCGCAAACGGTCGCCTGCACGCTGTGGCTCCTGCTCGCACGCGAGCACCGCGGGCTCGCCAAGCCGCTGCGGGCCGCGCTGTGGCAGGCGACCACGCGGAGAACGCTTTCCGCCGCCGCGTAGCCTGGCTCCGCCAACGGCCCGTCGCGCCACGCCGTGGGATTGGCGGAGCCAGGCTCGGCTCCGGTAGGGTCGGCCGCGACTCGACGAGGAGAGGAGCGCGGTGGAGGGGTCGAAGACTGTCCTGCTGGTCGGCACGCTCGACACCAAGGGCGCCGAGTACACCTACCTGCGCGACCGGCTGCGCGCACACGGGGTCGACACGATCCTGGCCGACGCGGGCGTCAACGAGCCCGCCGGCGCCGAGCCGGACCTGCACGTCGCGAGCGAGACCGGCGCGGACCCGCGCGCGCTCGCCGAGGCGGGTGACCGCGGTGCCGCCGTCACCGCGATGGCCGAGGCCGCTGAGGCGCTGGCCCGGCGCCTGTACTCCGAGGGCAAGATCGGCGGCGTGCTCGGGGCCGGCGGCTCCGGCAACACCGCGATCGCCACGCGCGCGATGCAGGCGCTGCCCGTCGGCGCGCCGAAGCTCATGGTGTCGACCATGGCGGCCGGGAACACGGCCGACTACGTCGGCGCCAGCGACGTGACGATGATGGCGTCGGTCACCGACGTCGCGGGCGTGAACTCGATCTCGGCACGGATCCTCGCCAACGCGGCCGGCGGCGATGGCGGGCATGATCCAGGCGTCGGAGGTCGACCTCGGCGACGCCGAGCCACTGATCGGCGCGTCGATGTTCGGCGTGACGACGCCGAGCGTGACCGCGCGCGCGAGCGGCTGGAGGCGCGCGGCTACGAGGTGCTCACGTTCCACGCCACCGGCGCGGGCGGTAAGGCGATGGAGGGCCTGATGGACGCCGGCTTCCTGCAGGGCGTGCTCGACATCACGACGACCGAGCTGTGCGACGAGCTCGTCGGCGGCGTGCTGTCCGCGGGGCCCGACCGGCTCGAGGCGGCAGGGCGCTGGGCCTCCCCCAGGTCGTGTCCTTGGGGGCGCTCGACATGGTCAACTTCGGCGCGCGCGCGACGGTCCCGCCGCAGTTCGAGAGCCGCAACCTGTACGTGCACAACCCGTCGGTGACGCTGATGCGCACGACGAAGGACGAGATGGTCGAGCTCGGCCGCCAGATCGCCCGCAAGCTGTCGGCGGCGCACGGCAAGACCGCGCTGTTCATCCCGCTCAAGGGCGTGTCGATGATCGACGCCGAGGGCCAGCCGTTCCACGACGCCGAGGCCGACGCTGCGCTGTTCCAGGTCCTGCGCGACGAGATCGCCGGCAACGTCGAGGTGGTCGAGATGGACCACAACGTCAACGACCCGGAGTTCGCCGACGCGATGGCCGACAAGCTCGACGAGTACATGCGGTCATGACCGGCGACGAGGCACGCGCGAAGCTGCGCGCGACGCTGCGAGCTCGGGCGGTGTGATCATCGGCGCCGGCGCCGGCACGGGCCTGTCGGCCAAGTGCGCCGAGGCAGGCGGCGACGGACCTGATCATCATCTACAACTCGGGCCGCTACCGGATGGCCGGCCGCGGGTCGCTGGCCGGCCTGATGCCGTACGGCGACGCCAACGCGATCGTGCTCGAGATGGGGCACGAGGTGCTGCCGATCGTGCGCGACACGCCGGTGCTCGCCGGCGTCTGCGGCACCGATCCGTTCCGGCTGATGGACGTCTTCCTGCGCCAGGTGCTCGACGCCGGCTTCGCGGGCGTGCAGAACTTCCCCACCGTCGGGCTGATCGACGGCACGTTCCGCGCCAACCTCGAGGAGACCGGGATGTCTTACGGGCTCGAGGTCGACATGATCCGAGGCCGCCAAGCAGCTCGGACTCCTGTGCTCGCCCTACGTCTTCGACCCCGACGACGCGGTCGCGATGACCGAGGCGGGCGCCGACGTGCTGGTCCCGCACATGGGGCTGACGACCAAGGGCACGATCGGCGCGCACACCGCCAAGACGCTCGACGACTGCGTGACGGAGATCCAGGCGATGCGCGACGCGGCCGTGCGCGTCAACCCCGACGTGATCGTCCTCTGCCATGGCGGGCCGCTGGCCGAGCCCGAGGACGCGCAATACGTGCTCGACCGCACCGAGGGCATCGTCGGCTTCTTCGGCGCGTCGAGCATGGAGCGGCTGCCCACCGAGGTGGCCATGACCGAGAACATGAAGCGATTCAAGGAGCTAGCGATCTGATGTCCAAGTTCGTCGACACCGCCTCGCTCCCGACGTGGAGCTTCGACTGGGGCGTCATCAAGCCGCTCGTCGCCGGCGAGAACACCGAGGGCACGGCGGTGAGCATGATGCACGTGATCCTGCTCCCGGGTAAGGGCCACGACCGCCACAACCACCCGGACTCCGACGAGATCCTCTACATCCTCGCCGGCGAGGGCGACCAGATGGTCGACGACGGCGAGCCACGGCGCGTCCGCCCCGGAGAGACGGTGTTCATCCCCAAAGGCGCGTTCCACTCGACGATCAACACGAGCTACGAGCCGATGGTGATCCTCGCGATCTACGCGCCGGCGGGCGCCGAGGACGTGCTGAAGACGCTGCCGGACTTCCAGGAGGTCGGCGCGGGCGCCGCGCCCCCACTGAGCCGCGGCTGAACTGGTTCGACTCCCTCCGCGTCAGCGCGCCATGAGCCCGGCCATCGTGCGCACCATCTGGCGCCCCACCCATGGCACACGGGAGGCCGGGCCGAGCAGTGCGTCGCGCGGCGGCGCAAGGCGGTCGCGGCCGGACTGGAAGAACGGGGTCATCCAGCGGCTGGCGAACGCGTAGAAGCGGATGTGACGGCGGCGCGCGGCGGTGTAGGCGGCGAGGCCGGCTCCGCTGCGCAGGCAGTCGGCCAGCGCCGCCGCGTCGAGCAGCTGCCAGGTTGGCCCCCTGGCCGAGCTGCGGGCTCAGCGCGTGGAACAGCGCGCCGCGATGCACGCCGAGGCCGTGCGCGCCGATGACGTCATAGCTGAGGTCGAGCAGCGTCCGGCCGGCCGCGTTCGTGCAGCGCAGCCGCCGCACCTGCGCGCCCGCAACGGTGACGCCGAGCCGCTCGAGCACAGCCATGCCGGTCGGCTGGAGCAGGATCCCGGCGCCGACCGGCCCCGGCTCGGCGGCCTGCTCGAACAGCACGACCTCGTGCCCGTCGCGAGCCAGGAAGAGCGCCGCAGCGCAGCCCGCCGTCCCCGCGCCGACCACAGCGACCCTCATGGGCCGTCATCATCGCCCTTGTGAGCGAGATCCGCATCGGCGCCGCGCAGGCGGGGCGCACCGTCGCGGTGGCGGCCGGCGACCACGTCGTCGTCGCGCTCCCGGAGATCGGCGGCACCGGCTACACCTGGCAGGTCGAGGCGCTGCCGCGCGGCGCCGAGCTCGTCGACGAGCGCTACGAGCACAGTGGGCCCGGCATCGGCGCCACGGCTCAGCACGTGTTCGTCATCGCTCCGGGCGGCGGCGGCGAGATCAGGCTGCGTCAGGCGCGCCCGTGGCTCGGCGACGAAGGCGTGATCGACCGCTACGCCGTCTCGATCACCGCGGGCTGAGCGGCTTACTTGGCCTCGAGCCAGTTCGGCCCGATGCCCGGCTCGACCGCCAGCGGCGGGTCCAGGTCGGCGGCCGCGACCATCTCGCGCGCGATCACCTGCGCCGCCTGCTCGGCCTCCTCCGCCGGCCCCTCGGCCAGGAGCTCGTCGTGGATCTGGAGGATCAGTCGGGTCTTCAGCCCTTCGCCGGCCAGCGCGTGGTGCGCGCGCACCATCGCGACCTTGATGATGTCCGCGGCCGTGCCCTGGATGACCGAGTTGACCGCCAGGCGCTCGCCGAGCTTGCGGGTCTGCCAGTTGCGCGCGCGGATCTCGGGGATCTGGCGCCGGCGCCCGAACAGCGTGCTCACGTAGCCGTGCTGCTCGGCCTGCTCGACGGCGTCCTTCATGAACTGGGCGACCGCCGGGAAGCGCTCCAGGTAGCGGTCGATGAACTCCTGCGCCTCCTCCTGCGGGATCTGCAGGCGGTCGGCCAGGCCGTACGCCGACAGGCCGTAGACGATCCCGTAGTTGACCATCTTGGCCTTCGAGCGCATGCCGACGTCGAGCTTCTCTGGCGGCAGCTCGAACACCTTCGACGCCGTCTCGGTGTGCACGTCCTCGCCGCGCAGGAAGATGTCGCGCAGGACCTGCTCGTTGGCGATGTGCGCGAGCACGCGCAGCTCGACCTGCTCGTAGTCGACCGAGATCAGCACGTTGCCCGGCTCGGCGACGAAGCAGGAGCGGATCACGCGGCCGGTCTCGGTGCGGATCGGGATGTTCTGGAGGTTCGGGTTGATGCTCGCGAGGCGCCCGGTCGCGGCGTTGACCTGCAGGAACGTCGTGTGGAGGCGCCCGTCGTCGCCGATCCAGGCGGGCAGCGGCTCCAGATAGGTCTGGACGAGCTTCGTCAGCTCCCGCCAGCGCTCGATCTTGGGGATGATCTCGTGCTCGTCGCGGATCGCCTGCAGGACCCGCGCGTCGGTGCTGAAGCCGGTCTTGCCGCGGCGCTTGCGGCTCAGGCCGAGCTTGACGAACAGCACCTCGGCGAGCTGCTGCGGCGAGCCGATCATGAACTCCTCGCCGGCCAGGTCCCAGATCTCGCGCTCGAGCTGCTCGGCGTCGACGCGGATGCGGCTCGCCGCCTCCTCGAGCCGCTTGACGTCGAGCTTGATCCCGACCTTCTCGGTCTCCCGCAGCACGTACACGAGCGGGAGCTCGATGTCGGTCATCAGGTCGGTCAGGCCGCGCTCGTGGAGCGTCGGGCGCTGGAGGGCGGCGAGCTCGTGGATGAGCACGGCGCGCGTGGCCTGCTCGTCCTCGGACGTGACCGCCAGCCCGCGCTCCTCGCACAGCTCGTCCAGCGGGAAGCCGCGGCGCGCGGGGTCGAGCAGGTAGGCGGCGAGCTCGGTGTCGAAGACGAGGTTCGCGGGGACGTCGCCGAGCGCCTTGGCGTCGTGCGCGACGACCGGGCGGTCGCCGGCCACGGCCGCGAGCTCGGCCGGGTCGTCGACCTCGCCCGCCAGCGCGTACTCGCCGCCCGCGTAGGCGCCGAACCGCCACTTGGTGCTGACGGGGATCAGCTCGCCCTCGGGCGCCTCCGGCGGCACGGCGACCAGGTAGAGCTCGTCGCCGGTGAGCTTCGCGATGCCGGAGACCGGCCCGGTCCGGACCGGGATCGTCTTCGCCTCGGCTGCCTCGGGGCGCGGGATCTCCTGCGCCTCGGCGGCGAACAGCGCCTCCTCGAGCCGTCGCAGCGGGTCGCGCAGCTCCCACTCGCGGAACACCGTTCGCAGGTTCGCGCGGTCGGGGACCTTCGTGAACTCGGCCTCGATGTCGAGGTCGATCGGCACGTCGCGCACCATCGTCGCCAGCTGCTTGGAGAGCCGCGCGGCGTCGGCGTGCTCGGTCAGGTTCTGCTTGCGCTTGGCGCCGGAGATGTCGTCGACGTGGCTGAGGACGCCCTCGAGGTCGCCGAACCGCTGGAGCAGCTCGGCGGCGGTCTTGTCGCCGATGCCCGGGACGCCGGGGATGTTGTCGCTCGTGTCGCCTTTGAGCCCGATGAAGTCGGGGATCAGCTCGGGCGGGATGCCGTAGCGCTCGACGACGCCGTCGCGGTCGTAGACCTTGGTGTCGGTGATGCCGCGCGAGGTCGTCATGATCCGCACCCCGTCGCCGACCAGCTGGTAGGCGTCGCGGTCGCCGGTCACGACCATCACGGGGATGTTGCGGTCGCGCGCCTGGGTGACGAGCGCGGCGATCACGTCGTCGGCCTCGAAGCCCTCGACCGAGATGTTCCGGTAGCCGAACGCCTCCACCAGCGGGCGCAGGTGCGGCCACTGCAGCTTGAGCAGGTCGGGGCGGGAGCTCCGCTGCGCCTTGTAGTCGGCAGAGAGCTCCTTGCGGCCGGACATCCCCGCGTCCCAGACCACGACGGTCGGCACCTCGCCGTAGTCGGTGAGGATCTTCACGAGCATCGACGCGAAGCCGAAGATCGCGTTCGTCGGCCGCCCGTCGGAGGTGGCGATCGACTCCGGCAGCGCGAAGAATGCCCGGTAGGCGAGCGAGTTCCCGTCGATCAGGAACAGCTCACGAGGCGAGTCTCCGTTGCTCTGCGGCATCGCCTCGAAGGCTAGATGACGCGAGTCGGGCCGCGATCCATGTTTCCCGGACGTTGGGGGCGCGGTCCCGGACGCCGTGCACCGCTATGCTGGCGAGTCGATGCGGCTTCGGTAGCCATTTGCCGGAGCCGCACGACGTGCACGCCGCATGACCGACACGCCAGCCCCCGAGAACAGCGAGCCGACGCCGGCACCCGAGGAGTCCCAGCCGAGCGCCGAGACGCCGCCGGAGGCCGCGACCGTCGCCGCGCCCGCGCCCGAGGCCGACTCAACGCCCAAGGCCGACGCTCCGCCCGCGCCCGAATCAGCGCCCGCCCCCGAATCAGCGCCCGCCCCAGAGCCGGTGGCCGAGCCCGCACCCGCGCCCGAAACTGCGCCCACCGAGGAGGCGGCCGCCGAGCCTGCACCCGCGCCCGAGTCTGCGCCCGCCGCAGACGCACCCGCCGAGCCCGCACCCACGCCCGAGTCTGCGCCCACCGCAGACGCACCCGCCGAGACGGCCCCGGCCACAGACCAGCCGTCTGCGCCCACCGCAGACGCACCCGCCGAGACGGCCCCGGCCACAGACCAGCCGTCTGCGCCTTCCGCGGAGGCACCGGCTGAGCCGGCACCCGCTCCCGAATCCGCGCCGGTTGCAGAGCCGGCCGCCGCAGAGGCGCCCGCCGCCGCCACAGAGGCGCCCGCCCCGCCCGCACCCGCGCCCGACTCTGCGCCCGCCGCGAACGCGCCGGCCGAGACGGCGCCGGCCGCAGACCAGCCGTCCGCGCCCACCACAGAGGCGCCCGCCCCGCCCGCACCCGCGCCCGACTCTGCGCCCGCCGCGAACGCACCGGCCGAGACGGCGCCGGCCGCAGACCAGGCGTCCGCGCCCGCCGCAGAGGCACCCGCCGCGCCTGCGCCCGCTGCACAGGCGCCCGCCGCGCCTGCGCCCGCGGGCGAGGCCTCGCCCCGGGGCGAGGGTCAGCAACAGCAGCAGCGCGGTGGCCAGCAGCAGCGCCCGCGGCGGCGGCGCCGGCTCACCGCCGCAGAGCGGCACCGGCGCACGTTCTTCGCCAAGCTCAGCGAGCTGCGCAAGCAGGAGCAGGCCGCGGTCGAGGCCAACGAGCCCGAGCCCGAGGACGCTGAGCCGGTCGTCGAAGCGTCGGCGGACGGCGAGGCCGCCGCAGAGCAGCCCGTTGCCGAGGCGCCGCAGCCTCAGCAGCCCGCGGCGCCCGCGACGTCCCCCTCCCGCTCGGCCCGCGCGCAGGCGCGACTCGTCGCCGCCATCGAGCGCGTCGGCGGCGCCGAGGCGGTCCGCGAGGCGCTCCAGCCCAAGCGGCGCGACGACGGCGAGACCATGAAGTGGTCGTCGGTCTGCGCCGAGCAGGCCGCCGGCGTCAAGCCCGGCGATCCGATCTTCACGGCGTGGGTGCGGCTCGCGGCCACGCCGGTGCGCGACGTCAAGGCCATCGTCAACCCCCGTAACCGCGACGACGACCGTCGTGGGCGTGGCCGCGGTCGCGGCCGGCGCTCGGATGGTGGCGGCGGTGGCGGTGGCGGCGGCTACCGCGGCGGTGGCGGAGGCGGCTACGACCGCGACCGCGGCCGGCCCGCCAAGCGCGAGGAGCTCGAGACCCACGGCCGCGACGGCTCGTTCCGCTCATCCGTGCGCATCGTGCACGTCGACAGCGACGGCCAGCGACGCGACCGCGAGGACGAGCGTCACGCGGAGCGCGAGGCCAAGCGCCAGGCCGAGGCCGAGCGCCTCGCCAAGCACGGCTACTAGCCGCCGCGCCGGCCCGAACTGCGGGCACTGAGGGAGCCGGGATCGGTCGCGGCGCGAGGTCGTGGCGGATAAGCCGCGCATATCGCGGGTTTGCCGCCCTGGGCGGATCTTCGACCTATACGGTGCACTTTCCGCCCACGGACGCGACGCGACCGAAAGCCAGCCGCCCTACCCAGCCGCAGTTCGTCCGCACCGCTACCGCGCCGACCGCCGCAGTGGCCTAGCATCCGCCGCGCCAGTGCCGCTCCCCACGTCAGCCCAGTTCTCGTTCGTCCTGCGAGTGCGGATCGACCACCGGCCGGGGATGCTCGGCCGCGTCGCGACCGCGATCGGCCAGACCGGCGGCACGATCGGGTCCATCGACCTGGTCGCGGTCGACGACAAGCACACGCTCCGCGACATGACCGTCGACGCGTCCGGGACCGATCACGCGAACCAGATCGTCGACGGCGGTCAACGCCGTCGAGGGCGCCGAGGTGCTCGACGCCACCGACCGCACGTTCATGATGCACGTCGGCGGCAAGATCGAGCAGCACAACAAGCACCCGCTGCGCACCCGCGACGACCTCAGCATGGCCTACACGCCCGGCGTCGCCCGCGTCTGCGAGGCGATCGCCGAAGACCGCGACAAGGCCTTCCAGTACACGATCAAGCGCAACACCGTCGCCGTCGTCTCTGACGGCAGCGCCGTCCTCGGGCTGGGGGACATCGGGCCCGAGGCGGCGATGCCGGTCATGGAGGGGAAGGCAATGCTGTTCAAGGAGTTCGGCGGGGTCGACGCCTTCCCTCTCTGCCTGAACACGAAGGACCCCGACGCGATCGTCGCGACCGTCGAGGCGATCGCCCCGACGTTCGGCGGCATCAACCTCGAGGACATCAGCGCGCCACGCTGCTTCGAGATCGAGGAGCGCCTGAAGGCCAGCCTCGACATCCCCGTCTTCCACGACGACCAGCACGGCACCGCTGTCGTCGTGCTCGCCGCGCTCCTCAACGCGCTCAAGATCACCGGCAAGCGCATGGAGGACCTCGACGTGCTGATCGTCGGGCTCGGCGCGGCGGGGATCGCGGTCGCGAAGATCCTGCTCGCCGCCGGGGTCGGACACGTCATCGGCTGCGACTCGAAGGGCGCGCTCTCCACCGATCGGCCCGACTACCAGGACGGCTCGATGAGCGCGATCAAGCGCTGGTTCTCCGAGACGACCAACAAGGAGCGCCGCAGCGGCGGCCCCGCCGACGTCATCGAGGGCGCCGACCTCTTCATCGGCCTGTCCGGCGCCCGCGTCATGCCCGCCGAGGCCCTGCAGAAGATGGCCGACGACGCGATGGTGTTCGCGATGGCGAACCCGACGCCGGAGGTCACGCCCGAGGAGGCCGAGCCGTACGCGCGCATCATCGCCACCGGCCGCTCGGACTACCCGAACCAGATCAACAACGTCCTCTGCTTCCCGGGCATCTTCCGCGGCGCGCTCGACGTCCGCGCCCGCGAGATCACCGAGGACATGAAGATGGCCGCCGCGCGCGGCATCGCCGCGGTCGTCCGCGACGACGAGCTGCGCGAGGACCACATCATCCCGTCGCCGTTCAACCGCGACGTGCCGAAGGCCGTCGCCGACGCCGTGGCCGAACAGGCCAAGCGCGAGGGCATCGGCCGGCGCCGACCCCGGCTCGCGCGGCTACGCGCCCGGCGACACGCAGGACTTCGGGGCGCTCCGGCCGTGACCCCCGGCCCCGCCCGCGCCGTACCCAGACCATGAGAGTGACGATGACCGGCGCCACCGGGCGCCTCGGCACGATGATCAGCGACGCGCTCCGCACGCGCGGCGACGAGGTCACGATCCTCAGCCGCAGCGCCGACAAGGGCGTGCAGTGGGATCCGATGCACGGCCCGGCGCCGACCGAGGCGCTGAACGGCCGCGACGCCGTGATCCACCTCGCCGCCGAGGACATCGCCCAGCGCTGGACCGCCGACACGCTGCGGCGCATCCGCGAGTCGCGCGAGGTCGGCACCCGCAACCTCGTCGAGGGCCTGCGCGCCGCCGACGTCAGGCCCAAGGCGCTGATCAGCGCCTCCGCGGTCGGCTACTACGGCAACCGGCACGACGAGGTCGACGAGGACGCCAAGCCGGGCGACGACGTACTCGCCCAGGTCTGCATCGCCTGGGAGCGCGAGGCGGAGCGGGCCGAGGAGCTCGGCATGCGTGTCGTGAAGGTGCGCACCGGGGTCGTGCTCGACCGCCACGGCGGCGCGCTCGAGAAGATGCTGGTGCCGTTCCGGCTCGGCGTCGGCGGCCCGGTGGCGGGCGGGAAGCAGCCGCTGCCGTGGATCCACGTCGACGACGTCGTCGGGATCTACCTCAAGGCGCTCGACGACGACACGTGGACCGGAGCGGTCAACGCCACGGCTCCGACCCCGGTCACGAACCAGCAGTTCTCCAAGGCGCTCGGCCGCGTGCTGCACCGCCCGGCGATCGCGCCCGTCCCGGGGTTCGCGATCAAGGCGCTGTACGGCGGCATGGCCAAGCTCGTGATCGACGGCCAGCGTGCCGTCCCGCGCCGGACGCTCGAGCTCGGGTACGCGTTCCAGCACCCGGACCTCGACGAGGCGTTGCGCTCGGCACTGCACGACACTTGACCACCGCCCCGGGAGCGGTGGTAACGTCCGGTCGGTGCCGGAGAACGCACGCAGCGACCGCTACGAGCCACTCCCCGGGCTGACCGAGCTCCCGGGGTACCTCCTGCGCAAGCTGTCGCCGCGCGGGCGTCGCACCGCCGCCATCGTCGGCGCGCTGCTGCTGGTCGCGGTGGCGGTCGGGCTGTACTTCATCATCCCGGCGATCACGGAGACCAAGGCCGAGCGCGCGGCCGCCGAGCGGCGCGCCGTCGCGCAGCGCGAGGCGCAGCTGGTCGCCCAGCTGAAGGCCGAGCAGCGCCTCGTCGAGGGCCGTGGCACGCCGTCGCGCGGCCTTGAGGGCGAAGCGCAGATCACCGCTCGCCAGGCCCTCGGGGGCGAGCTGGCGGCGGCCGTCCAGACGGACGCCGACGCGCGCGTGCGCAGCGGCGAGTTCACCCACTCCGTCAACCGCGTCGAGTGCGAGCGCTACCCGCGCGGCGCCCACGGCGAGGATCCGGCGACCGACCTGTCGAGCCCGACCGGCCGCTACTCGTGCCTGGCGATCACCGTCGACGCCCCGCGCACCAAGCTCAGCAACCCGAGCAGCATCGGCTATCCCTACCGCGCGCTCGTGGACTTTCCCTCAGGGAAGTACACGTTCTGCAAATTCAGCGGCAGGCCTGGAGAACTCGCCTTCGACCGCACGGTCAAGGCACCCGTGCCGCGCGCCTGCGGCGGCGGTTCCTGACACGCCGCCGCGCCTGAAGGCATGTATGGACGCCATGGCGTCCCTTCCGCCTGACCTGGACCGGCTCGGCGACGAGCTCGCCCGCGCCGCCACGAGCACGCTCGCCGCGCGCCGTGCGCGCACCGAGCGGCGCCTGCGCATCGCGCTCGCCGGCGTGATCGGCGCCATCGCGTTCGCAGCGCTGACCCCGGCGCAGATGGGGCGCGGCGTGCGTGTGATCACCGGGACGGAGCTCGCGTCAGCGACGATCCCGAGCGGGTGCGAGCACGCCCGTGGGGCGGGCTACATGCTGCCGCGCTGCGCCGCGGCGCACGCGGCGGTCTCGCACCGCCCCTACGTCTGGCGGTGAACCGCGGCCGCGTCGTCCTTGCCGCGACCGATCGGACCGATCCTCTTCCACTTCGAGTCGGGCCTGGCCGGCCAGAAGAGCCAGATGATCGTGCCGATCAGCGAGAACAGCAGGCCGAACGCCAGGCCGAGCTTCTCGCCGTAGCCCTTCCGTTCGGACAGGTACGAGGCCACGATCGCGGACAGCAGCCACAGGTAGAGGAGCCACAGCGCCGCGGCGCCCATGAGAGCGAACGTAGTCATGTTCCGAGGTAGGCCTTCTGGACTTCGGGGTTGGTGCGCAACGAAGCCGACTCGTCGCTCATCACGACCTTGCCGGTCTCGAGCACATAGCCGCGCTTGGAGACGTCGAGCGCGAAGTTCGCGTTCTGCTCCACCAGCAGGATCGTCATGCCCTGCTGGTTGATCTCGGCGATCGTCTCGTAGATGCGCTCGACGAGGATCGGGGCGATCCCCATCGACGGCTCGTCGAGCAGCAGGAGCTTGGGCTGGCCCATCAGCGCGCGCCCGATGGCGAGCATCTGCTGCTCGCCGCCGGACATCGTGCCCGCCTTCTGCGCCTCGCGCTCCTTGAGGCGCGGGAACAGGTCGAACACGCGATCGAGGTCCTCGCGGATGGCGGTGTCACGTCGCAGGAACGCGCCGAGCTCGAGGTTCTCGCGCACAGTCATGCGCTGGAAGCAGCGGCGCCCCTCGGGCGACTGGCAGATCCCCAGGCGGACGATCTCCTGCGCCGGCAGCAGCGAGATCTCCTCGCCGGCGAGCTTGATCGAGCCGGTGCGGGGCGGCGTCAGGCCGGAGATCGAGCGCAGCGTCGTCGACTTGCCGGCGCCGTTGGAGCCGATCAGCGTGACGCACTCGCCTTCCTCGACCTTCAGCGAGATGCCCTTCAGCGCCTGGATGTTCCCGTAGTAGGTCTTGATGTCGTCGATTTCCAGGAACGCCATCGCTAGCCCTCCCCAGCCTCGGACGCGGCCTTGCCCAGGTAGGCCTCGATCACGCGCGGGTTGGTGCGCACCTCGGCGGGCTTGCCTTCGGCGATCTTCTCGCCGTGGTCGAGCACGGTGATGTGCTCGGAGACGCCCATGACGACCTTCATGTCGTGCTCGATCAGCACGATCGTGACGCCGCGCTCGTCGCGCACCTTGTGCATGAACTTCGTGAGCTCCTCCGACTCCTGCGGGTTCATGCCGGCCGTCGGCTCATCGAGCAGGAGCACCTTCGGATCCGAGGCCAGCGCGCGGGCGATCTCCACCCGCCGCTGGTCGCCGTACGAGAGGTTGATCGCGAGCCAATCGTGGTGGCGCTTGGCCACGCCCACATAGGAGAGCTCTTCGCGCGCCTTGGCGTCAACGCGCGCCTCCTCCTTCCGCACGCCCGGCGTGTGGAAGATCGAGCCGAACAGCCCGGCCTTCATACGGGAGTTCTGGCCGACCATGCACGTTCTCGACCGCGGTCATGGTCGCGAACAGGCGGATGTTCTGGAACGTCCGCGCCATGCCCAGCTTCATGATCACGTCGGGCCGGCGGCCGGTGACGTTGCGGCTGTCGAACACGATCCGCCCGAGCGTCGGCTTGTAGAAGCCGGTCAGCATGTTGAAGAACGTCGTCTTCCCCGCCCCGTTGGGGCCGATGATCGAGACGATCGAGCGCTCGGGCACGTGGAACGTCACGTCGCTCACGGCCGTCAGGCCGCCGAACTGCTTCGTGATGCCCTGGGCGTCGAGGATGAGGTTGCCGTTGGTCTCGCTCATGCGCGTGCCGTGTAGAGCGAGTCGTCGGAGACCTCGTCGCCGTGGGTCATCTCCTCGGCGCGCCTTCGTTCTGGCAATAGGCCCTGTGGCCGCAGGATCATCATGATCACCAGCAGGAAGCCGTAGATCGCGAACGTGATCTGCGTCATGTCGAAGTCAAGACCCACCTTCGCCGGCAGGTCGTTGAAGACGTCCGGGATGAAGTAGTTGTTGATGAACGACAGCACGATCGCGCCCAGGACGACGCCCCAGATCGAGCCGAGACCGCCGAGGATGACCATGCCGAGGACCAGGATCGAGAAGTAGAACTGGAACTGGTCCGCGTTGACGGTGTTCAGATACGACCCGAGGTAGGCGCCCGACATGCCGCCGAACGCGGCGCCGGTGCCGTACGCGAGCAGCTTCGTCTTCACCGACGGCACGCCCATCGAGACGGCCGCGACCTCGTCCTCGCGCAGCGCGATCCAGGCGCGGCCGAGCCGCGAGTCGCGCAGGCGGAAGTTCACGAACAGCACGACCAGGACCAGGAACAGCGCGACGTAGTACCACGGTCTGAGGTTCAGCGACGTGAACGGGTCGATGAATGGCACGTCTATCTTGTCCACCGGCGTGATGCCCTGCCTTCCCGCGGTGAACGTCTGGTCAGGGCCAAATGCGTTCTCGAACAGGCCGCCGAGCAGCGGCACCTTCGCGAGCTTGATCTCGTCGCCGTTGACCGCGATGCGGCCGATGATCTCGCCGAACGCGAGCGTCACGATCGCGATGTAGTCGCCGCGCAGGCGCAGCGTCGGCAAGCCGATGATCATGCCGGCGATCGTCGTGAAGATCACCGCGAAGACGAGCACCAGGAAGAAGCTCAGGTGGATGCCCGGCAGGCTCGCGGCAAACCCGGTGACGCCGATGTGGACGCCCTCCTCGCCGTTGACCTGGTCGAAGAAGCCGGAGCCCAGCCAGCCCATCGTGTACGCGCCGATCGCGAAGAAGGCCACGTACCCGAGGTCGAGCAGGCCGGCGAAGCCGACGATGATGTTCAGCCCGAGCGCCATCACGACGTAGGCGAGTGCCAGCGTCGCGTTGCCCATCAGCGTTCCGCCGGAGTCGAGGATCAGCGGCAGCGCGGCGACGATGATGATGAAGATCGGGATGAAGGCCTTCTCGGCCCCCGCCGGCACGGTGAAGCCGCGCTTCTCGCTTGGCGGGACCGCGCCCTTCTCGGGCTCGGTGGTGGCGGTGGTGCTCATCCCGCCTCCCTCGTCTCCTCGCCCAGCAGGCCGGACGGCTTGAAGACCATGATCAGGATCAGGTACACGAACACGATCGCGGGGGTCCATTCGGCGCCGATGCGGTTGTCCGACATCTGCTGGATGAAGCCGATGATGAAGCCGCCGAGCACCGCGCCGCGGATGTTGCCGATGCCGCCCATGACGGCCGCGGTGAACGCGACGAGGCCGGCCGTGAAGCCCTGGAAGTACCAGATCGTCGTCTGGTACAGCGCGTAGATGAGGCCGGCGGCGCCGGCCAGCATCCCGCCGATCAGGAACGTCAGCGAGATCGTGGTGTCGACGTTGATGCCCATCAGCCTGGCGGCCTCGGGGTCCTGCGCGGTGGCGCGCATCGCCTTGCCGAGCCGGCTCTGGCCGATGAACGTCGTCATCACGATCAGCAGCGGGATCGTGATGCCGACCGCGAGCACGTCGCCGTTGGTGATGTTCACGCCGCCGATGGAGAAGAGCTGGTGCTGCGACCGGATCAGGTCCGGGATGCCCTGCTGCGAGCCGCCGCGCCACAGCAGGCCGACGTTCTGCAGGATGAAGGAGAAGCCGACCGCCGTGATCAGCGGCGCGAGCTTGGGCGCTGACCTGAGCGGTCGGTACGCGACGCGCTCGATCATCGTGTTCAGCATCCCGGAGCCGAGCATCGCGATCGGGAGCGTCACGAGCAGGCCGACGACGATCAGCGCCGTCCCGGTGTCCTTCGTGAGTCCGATCGTGGCCATGAAGCCCGCCGCGACGAACGAGCCGATCATGAACACCTCGCCGTGGGCGAAGTTGATCAGCTCGACGATGCCGTAGACGAGGGTGTAGCCGATCGCCACCAGCGCCCAGATGGCGCCGTTGGAGATGCCGTCGACGAGGTTGTTGCCGAGGCGCGAGAGGTTGTCGGTATCGCTCGTGAGGTCGGCGATCGCGTAGTAGACCGGCATCGCCAGCAGGACGACGATCAACCCGTACTTCGAGATGAAATCCCGAACCGCCTGACCCGGAGCGGTTGAGCGCGTTGCGGGAACGCTTGCGGCTTCCATGTTGTGTGGACTCTTCCAGAAACGGCCTGCCGGGGGCGGGAAGTTCTTCCCACCCCCGGGGCCTATCCGTCAGACGACGATCAGCTGGCCGGCTGGGCCTTGATCGTCGAATCGAACTTCAGCGTGCCATCGCTGATCGAGTACACGCCGTAGTCGGTCAGCGTGGTGTCACCGTTCTCATCGATCGAGTACGTGCCGAGCACGGAGGAGCGATCCTTCGTGTCGAACAGCGCCTTGATGATGTCTTCCTTGCTGCCGGTCCCTGAGCGCTGGATCGCGTCGAGGCCGAGGCGCATGGCCTCGTAGCCGTAGATCGCGTACGGGTCAGGGTTCTTCTCGCCGTACTTCTCCGTGTACTGCTTGAAGAAGTCCTGGCCCTCCGGCGGGTACTCATCCGGCGACAGGGTCGCGACCGTCACCTTGACCTTCGCGGCGACGTCGGCGGGGATGCCGCCGTTCTTCGGATCGGAGAAGCCGGACTCGGCGACGCCGTCCGGCCCGTAGAGCTTCGCGTCCGGCAAAGCGGCCGAGAAGTCCTTGTAGAGCTGGACCGCGTTGTTCGCGGTGATGCCCGAGTAGACGAAGCAGTCGGCCCCGGCGCTCTTGGCCTTGGAGGCCAGCGAGCGATAGTTCGGAGCGTTCTTGTCGATCGCCTCGTTCGCCACGATGTTCAGACCCTGCGGCTTCGCCGCGAGCTCGATGTTCTTGGCGAGGCCGGCGCCGTAGACCTCCTTGTCGTTCGTCATGAAGATCTTCGTGCAGCCGTCCTGCTTCATGAGCGTCGCGAGCGCGGCGCCCTGGATCGTGTCCTTCGGGACGATGCGCGCGTAGGTGCGCGTCCCGGCGGGGTAGTACTTCTCCGGCTCGCCCGGGTTGGAGCCCGGTTCGTCCGAAGTCAGACCAACCGCGGTGTTCGCCGGGCTGATCTGCGGGACGCCGGCCTCGTTGAGGATCGGGATCGAGACCGCAGACGCGCCCGAGTTGAACTCGCCGAGGTACACGCCGACGTTGTCGTCCTGCGCCGCCTTGCGGGCGTTCGCCTGAGTCGCCTCAGGCGTCCACGAGCCGGCCTGTGCAGTCGAGTCGTCGAGCGACGTGTACTTGACGGTGAAGTCGCCGGCCTTGCCGCCGGCCTGCTCGAGCGCAAGCTTCATGCCGTTGACCAGGGCCGTGGTCTGCGGGCGCGAGGCGCCCTGGAGCGGTAGGGACGAATAGACGTCGATGGTCTTGCCGCCGCCACCGCCACTGCTGCCGCCAGAGCTGCCGTTGTCGTCGCCGCCGCAGGCCGTGACGCCCAGGGCAAGCGCGCCGATGAGGCAGCCTGTCGCTGCCAACCAGCGTGAATTCAAGGAACCCCTCCTCATAAAGGGTTTGATTTGGGCGGCGATTCTACGCACGCCCGTTCCGGCCGAGCAACAGAGTGCCACGAAGCACGGCAGATTGCGTGATCTCGGCGAACCGGCGGGTGCGCGGCGGTGGTCAGGATTCTCGGCGGTTACCCGGGAGATACGGGACCACGAGACGCACCGCGGCGGCGACGACCAGCATCAGCAGCGTGATCAGGAACGCGTCGAGCGACTTGGCGCCGATCGCCCAGAGGACGATCCAGACGACGAGCCCGGCGATGAGGGTCAGCAGCACGCCCATTGACCGGCGGAAGCCTAGCGGTGGAGGGCGTCGGCAAGCGCCGTGACCACGCCGGCCACGGCTGCGGCGGGATCTCCGCCGCCGTCGGCGGCCTCGCCGGCGGCACGCACGAGGCGCGAGCCGACGATCACGCCGTCGGCTCCGGCGGCCGCGGCGGCCGCCGCCTGCTCGGGATCGGAGATGCCGAACCCGACCGCGACCGGCACCGGGCTGTGGGCCTTCGCGGTCGCGATCACGGACGCGAGCGACCCGTCGACGCCGGCACGCTCGCCGGTCGTGCCGGTGACGGAGACCGTGTAGACAAATCCACGCGCCTGGCCGACGATGGCGGCCATCCGCTCATCCGGCGTGGTCGGGGCGATCAGCGGCACGAGCGCGATCCCGGCGGCGTCGCAGGCCTCCCGGATCGGGCCGCTCTCCTCGTGCGAGAGGTCGGGCACGATCAGCCCGCTCACGCCGGCGGCGACCGCCTCGTCCGTGAAGCGCTCCAGGCCGCGCGCCAGGATCGGGTTCACGTAACACATCAGCACCACCGGCAGCCGCTCTGAGACGCGCTTGGCGACGCCGAGCACGCCGTGCAGCGTGGCGCCGGCGGCCAGCGCGCGGGTGGCCGCCGCGTGGATCACCGGGCCGTCCGCCAGCGGGTCCGAGAACGGCACGCCGAGCTCCACCAGGTCGCCCCCGGCCTCGGCGTACGCCTCGCCGATCGCCGCCGACGCGTCGAGGCTCGGGAAGCCGCCCATCAGGTACGGCATCAGCGCCGCGCGGCCGCTCGCCGCCGCAAAAGCGGCGGCGATCTGGTCACCCCCTGTGGTCATCCGGACCACAGTCTGATGGGGACGTCGCCGTCCGGGCTCGGTTCACTGTCCGATGCCAAGCTTGGGAAGCACCTCCGCGAGGTCCTTGTCCCCGCGGCCGGAGAGGCAGATCAGATCGAGCGTGCCGCGCGCGGCGCCGGACGCCAGCATCCACGCCACGGCGTGCGAGGACTCGAGCGCCGGGATGATCCCCTCGAGCTCCGCCACGCGCTGGAGCGCGGCCAGCGCGTCGTCGTCGGTCACCGCCTCGTAGACGGCGCGGCCGCTGTCGCGCAGGTACGCGTGCTCCGGGCCGACGCCGGGGTAGTCGAGCCCGGCCGAGATCGAGTGCGCCTCGAGGATCTGGCCGTCCTCGTCCTGCATGATCGCCGAGTAGGCGCCGTGCAGGACGCCGCCGCGGCCGCCGATCGTCAGCGGCGCGCCGTGCCGGCCGGTCTCGAGGCCGTGCCCGGCCGGCTCGACGCCGACGAGCGCGACGCCGGCGTCCTCACGGAAGGCGGTGAAGATGCCGATCGCGTTCGAGCCGCCGCCGACGCAGGCGATCACGCGGTCGGGCAGCCGCCCGGTGCGCTCGAGCATCTGCGCGCGCGCCTCGTCGCCGATCACGCGCTGCAGGTCGCGCACCAGCGCCGGGTACGGAGCCGGGCCGGCGCACGTGCCGAGCACGTAGTGCGTGCCGACCACGTTCGTCACCCAGTCGCGGATCGCCGCCGAGATCGCCTCCTTGAGCGTGGCCGTCCCGGCGTCGACCGGAGCCATCGTCGCGCCCAGCAGCTGCATCCGCAGCACGTTGGGACGCTGGCGACGCATGTCCTCGGTGCCCATGTAGACGATGCACTCGAGCCCGAGCAGCGCGCAGGCGGTCGCCGTCGCGACGCCGTGCTGGCCCGCGCCCGTCTCGGCGATGATGCGCGTCTTGCCCATGCGCTTGGCCAGCAGGCACTGGCCGAGCGCGTTGTTGATCTTGTGGGCGCCCGTGTGGAGCAGGTCCTCGCGCTTGAGGTACACGTCGTGCCCGGCGGCCTCCGACAGCCGCGCGGCGTAGTACAGCGGCGTCGGGCGACCCGCGAAGTCGCGCAGCAGCCCGTCCAGCTCGGTGCGGAAGCCGTCGTCCTCGCGCGCCTCGATCCAGGCCGCCTCGAGCTCGGCCAGCGCCGGCATCAGCGTCTCGGGGACGTACTGGCCGCCGTATGGGCCGAAGCGGTGCTCGATCACGCTCACGATGGAGCCCCACCGCGATGTTCGCGCAGCGAACTCGCAACGGAGGCGAGCCGTCAGGCGAGCTTGCCGCGGCGCCGATGAACGCCTCGACCTTCTCCGGGTCCTTGATCCCGGGCGCCGACTCCACGCCGGAGGCGACGTCGACGCCCCACGGTTGCACGGCGGCGATGCCGTCGGCGACGTTCCCGGGCGTCAGGCCGCCGGACAGGATCACCGGGACGCGTGAGTGCCGCTGCGCGGCCAGCGCCCAGTCCCATGTGCGGCCGCTGCCGCCGTACGCCGCGCCGGCCGCCCCGTCGAGCAGGTGGAAGTCGGTGTGGAAGCGCTCGGCGTCCCGGATGTCGGCGCCGGAGCCGATGCGCAGCGCCTTGATCACGCGGGCGCCGGTGCGCTGGAAGACGGCGGCGCAGAACGACGGGCCCTCGTCCCCGTGCAGCTGCACGTACGTCAGGCCGACCCCCTCGGCGATCCGCTCGACCTCGTCGAGCGTCGGGTTCACGAACACGCCGACCGGCTCGACCTGGCGCCGCAGCGCGCGGGCGATGCCCGCCGCGACCGCTTCGTCGCAGCGCCGCTTGGAGCCGGGCCAGAAGTTGAAGCCGATCGCCCACGCGCCAAGTGACGCCGCGTGCTCGGCGTCCTCGTGCCGGGTGATGCCGCAGATCTTCACGTGGGCCATAGGCTCACCCATCCTAGGGCGGCGGTACCGGTACTAGCCCGCCGGCATCGTGGCGGGGCGCTGGTCGAGCGTCACCGTGACGTCGCCGCGTGCCTCGCTGCGCAGCACGGAGAGCTGCAGCGTGTCGCCCGGCGAGTGGCGATCGACGTCGAGCAACAGCTCGGCGAACGACTTCGCGGGCGCTCCGTCGATGCTCTCGATCACGTCGCCGACCTGGATGCCGGCGCGGTCGGCGGGCCCATCCGGGTGCACCGCGGTGACCTCGACGCCGCCCGCCCCAGTGGTCCCCCGCAGCCCGATATAGGCGCGGATCACGCGGCCGGTCCGCTCGATCTGGCCGACCACCGAGCGCGCGGTGTTGGCGGGCACGGCGAACGCGCTCGTCCCGTCCATGTGCGACGTGACGCCGACCACGCGGCCGTCGGCGCCGATCAGCGGGCCGCCCGACGACGCCGGCTGGATCACCGCGTCGGTGGCGAACACCCCCGCGATCATGTAGCCGCCGGGCGCCTCGATCTGCTGGTCGGCCGCGGCGATGCGGCCGGTCCCCGCTCCCGGCTCGATGCCGTTCGGGTTGCCGACCACGACGACGGGGTCGCCCGGGCGCACGCTGTTGGAGTCGCCGAGCTCGAGCGGGTGCAGGTTGAGCCCGTCGGGGTCGACCGCGAGCACCGCGAGGTCGGTCTGCTCGTCCTTGCCGACCACGTGCGCGGGCACGGTCCGGCCGTCGGAGAACGTGACCTGCACGGCGGTGACGCCGTTGATCGTGTGCGCGTTGGTCAGCAGCCGCCCGTCGTCGTCGAGCACGAAGCCCGACCCGGTCGACAGCGCCAGGTCGTTCCCCGTCGTGGCCTGGAACGCGTCCCCGCCGGGCTGGACGGTGCGTGCCCGGATGTAGACGACGCCGGGGGCCGCGCGGTCGAAGATCTCGCCGGTGCTCAGGACCTCATCCGGGCGCGATGCGGCGAGCAGCCCCTGGCGCGTCACGCCGGACGAGGAGCTGCCGCCGGCGAGCATCGCGCCGGCGGTGATCGCGCCGCCGATCACGGCAGCGACGATGGGTACTGCGACTTGCCGGGTCGTCATTGACCCAACAAGCGTGCCCGTGCACGGTTAGTCGCGGCTAAACAGCGTCCGCGCCGCCGCTCAACCGGCGCGTCGCGTCCTCGACGTCGGGCGCGCGCATGAGCGTCTCGCCGATCAGCACGGCGTCGACGCCGACCCGATCGAGCTCGTCGAGCTGGTCGCGGGTCGTGAAGCCCGACTCCGACACCACCGTCTTGCCGGCCGGGACGTCGGCGAGCAGGTCGAACGTGCGCTCGATGTCGACCGAGAAGTCGCCGAGGTCGCGGTTGTTGATGCCCAGGACGTCGGCCTCGACGTCGAGCGCGATCTCGAGCTCGCGCTCGTCGTGGATCTCCACCAGCGCGTCGAGGTCGAGCCCGCGCGCCTCCTGCAGCAGCTCGTAGAGCGCGTCCGGCTCCAGCGCGGCGACGATCAGCAGGATCGCGTCGGCGCCCGCGGCCGCCGACTCGTAGAGCTGGTAGGGGTCGACGATGAAGTCCTTGCGCAGCACCGGCAGCTCGGACACCGCCTTGGCGGCGAGCAGGTCGTCGAGCGAGCCGCCGAAGTGGAACGGCTCGGTGAGGATCGACAGCGCGGCGGCGCCGCCGCGCTGGTAGGCGAGGACGATCTGGTCGACGGTCGCGTCCTCGCGGATCGCGCCGGCCGACGGCGAGCGGCGCTTGTGCTCGGCGATCAGCGAGATGCCCGGGCGCAGCAGCGCCTCCGAGAACGGCCGTCCCTCGGGACGCTCGGCGATCGCGGCCTCCAACCGCGACAGCGGCACGTGCTCGCGCCGCCGCACGACCTCGTCGCGGGTGTCTTCGACGATCCGGTCCAGCACGCTCACGCGGGCCTCCGCTCGCCGTCCGCGGTCGCCGAGCGGCGGAGGCCGCGTGCGTCGCCCGGTGCGGGCGCCAGCTCCTGTGTCATCTCCACCAGTCTGTCGAGCGTGGAGGCGGCGCGACCGTCGTCGACCGCCGCCTCGGCCGCGCGCACGCCCTCCTCGAGCGAATCGGCGCGGCCCGCGACGTAGATCGCCGCTCCCGCGTTGAGGACCGCCAGATCGCGCTGCGGGCCGCCTTCGCCTTCGAAGATCCGTCGCGTGGTCTCGGCGTTGCGGTCGGGCGTGCCTCCTGCCAGCTCCTCCGGCCGGGCACGGGCGAGCCCGACGTCCTCTGGGGCCACCTCGAAGGAGTGAACGTCCGGCCCGTCGACCTCCACGACGCGCGTTGTACCCGAGGTGCTCATCTCGTCCAGACCGTCGGCGCTGGACACTACCAATGCCTTCACGGCACCCAGCCGCGCCAGCGCTCCCGCGATCGTGTCCAGGAACGCCGCGTCGGAGACACCGATCACCTGCCGGGCGGCGCCGGCGGGGTTGGTGAGCGGGCCGAGGAAGTTGAAGATCGTGCGCACGGCGAGCTCCTTGCGCACCGGCACGACGAAGCGCGTGGCGCCGTGGTGCGCGGGCGCGAACATGAAGCCGAAGCCGACCCGCTCGATGCAGCGGGCGACCGCCTCGGGCTCGAGGTCGATCCGGATCCCGAGCGCCTCGAGCAGATCGGCGGAGCCCGACAGGCCGGTGGCGGAGCGGTTGCCGTGCTTGGCGACCGCGCAGCCCGCGCCGGCGGCGATCAGCGCGGCGGTCGTGGAGACGTTGAACGTCGGCCGCCCGCCGCCCGTGCCGGCGGTGTCGATCAGGTCCTCGCGGCGCGTCTGGACCGGCTTGGCGAGCCGGCGCATCGTGGTGGCGAGGCCGACCAGCTCGTCGACGGTCTCGCCCTTCGTGCGCAGCGCGATCAGCACCGCCGCGGTCTGCACCTCGGAGGCGTTGCCCTCCATGATCTCGGCCAGCACCGCGGCCGTCTGCTCGGCGCTCAGGTCCCGCCGCGAGGCCAGCGCCTCGATCGCCTCAGTCAGGATCTCGTTGCCCAAGGAAGTTCTCCAGCAGACGCTTGCCGTCAGGGGTCAGGACGGACTCGGGATGGAACTGCACGCCGAGCGCCGGCAGGTCGCGGTGGCGCATCGCCATCACGACGCCGCCGCCGCGAGCGGTGACGATCAGGCTGTCCGGCAGCTCCGGGTCGACGACCAGGGAGTGATAGCGGCCGACGGTCAGCGGGCTCGGCAGCCCCGCGAAGATGCCCTCGCCGTCGTGCTCGATCTCGGTCGACTTGCCGTGCACCGGGACGTGGCGGACGACCTTGCCGCCGAACGCCTGCGCGAGCGACTGGTGGCCGAGGCAGACGCCCAGCGTCGGGATGCCCGCCTCCGGGAAGCGGCGCATGACCTCGACCGAGATGCCGGCCTCGTTCGGCGTGCACGGGCCGGGCGAGACGACCACGCGGTCCCACTCCCCGGCCAGCAGCTCGTCGACCGGCGCCGCGTCGTTGCGGATCGTCACCGGGTCGGCGCCGAGCTCGCCGAGGTACTGCACGAGGTTGTAGGTGAACGAGTCGTAGTTGTCGACGATCAGAATCCTCATGTGACCACCTCACCGCGAGTTCCAATGGAATCCGCGCCAGCGGATTCCACTTTCACGGCCAACCCTCCTGGCCGGCCGCGAGCTCGATCGCCCGCACGACGCCGCGGGCCTTCGCGCGCGACTCCTCGTACTCGTAGTCGGGCTTGGCGTCGGCGACGGTGCCGCCGCCCGCCTGCACGTGCGCGACGCCGTCCTTGACCACGACCGTGCGGATGCAGATGCAGGTGTCGAGCTCGCCCGTGTAGGACAGCCAGCCGACCGCGCCGCCGTAGGCGCCGCGCTTGACCGGCTCGAGCTCGTCGATGATCTCCATCGCCCGCACCTTCGGAGCGCCGCACAGCGTGCCGGCCGGGAGCACCGAGCGCAGCGCGTCGACGGCGCCGACCTCCTCCCGCAGCGTGCCGGCGACGCTGGAGACGATGTGGATCACGTGCGAGTAGGTCTCCACGCCCATGAACGACTCGACGTGGACGGTGCCGAACTCGCAGACGCGGCCGAGGTCGTTGCGGCCGAGGTCGACGAGCATCACGTGCTCGGCGCGCTCCTTCTCGTCGGCCAGCAGCTCCTCGGCGATCGCCTTGTCCTCGTCGACGGTGGCGCCGCGCGGGCGGGTGCCGGCGATCGGGCGGGTGGAGACGTTCCGCCCCGAGACGGTGAGCAGCGGCTCCGGGCTCGCGCCGACGAGCTGGAAGTCCTCGAAGTCGAGGAAGTACATGTACGGCGACGGGTTGACCGCGCGCAGGCCGCGGTAGATCGAGAACGGCTCGACGCCCGCCTCGGCCGACCAGCGCTGGCTCGGCACGACCTGGAAGGCGTCGCCGGCGTGCACGTACTCGACGATCCGCGCGACCATCGCCTCGAACGTCTCGCGCGGCATGTTGGACTCGAACCGCGGCTCGGGGCGCGCCTCGGCGTGCTGGCGCGGCAGCGGGCCGGCGAGCCGCTCCCGCACCTCGCGGATCGCCTGGAGCGCCCGCTCGTGGGCGGCCTCGTCCTCGTCGACGTAGGCGTTGGCGAGGATCGTGACCGTGTGCTTGAGGTGGTCGAAGGCGACGATCACGTCGGACAGCATCAGCGCCATGTCCGGCAGGCCGACCGGGTCGGGGTTGACGTCCGGCAGGCGCTCGACCGCGCGCACGCAGTCGTAGCCGAAGAAGCCGACGGCGCCGCCGGTGAACGGGATCGGCTCGTCCACCGGCGCCTGGCGGAACCGCGCGATCTCGGCGGCGGCGAGCGCGTACGGGTCGCCGCCGTCCTGCAGGTTCCAGCGGATCACGCTGCGCGGCTTGTAGCCGATGAACGACCAGCGGCCGACGCGCTGGCCCTGCTCGGCCGACTCGAGCAGGAACGCCGGGCCGGACCCGCGCAGCTTCAGGAACGCCGAGACCGGCGTCTCGCAGTCCTCGATGAACGTCTCGCAGACCGGGACGAGGTTGTGGGTGCTCTCAGCGACGCCGGGCAAGGAGGACCTCCTCGGCGTCGGCAAGGCTGAGGCCGCGCGAGCGCAGCAGCACGGCGAGGTGGTAGAGGACGTCGGCGGCCTCCTCGGCCACGCGCTCGTCGCTCTCCTCGCGGGCGGCACGGGCGACCTCCTCGGCCTCCTCCTGGACCTTCTCGCCCACCCGCTCGGGCGCGGCGAGCAGCTCCGCGGTGTACGACCCCTCGGGCTGCTGTGTGGCCCGCTCGGCGATGGTCCGCTCGAGACCGGGCAGGACCTCGTGCGGCATCGGCGACATGTCGCCATTGTGGAAGCAGGTGCGCTCACCGGTGTGGCAGGCGGGCCCGGCGGGCTCGACGAGCGCCAGCACCGCATCGAGGTCGCAGTCGAAGCGCAGCGCCTTCACGGCCTGCGTGTTGCCCGATGTCGCGCCCTTGCGCCACAGCTCGTCGCGCGACCGGCTCCACAGGTGCAGCTCGCCGGTCTCGCGCGTCCGGGCGAGCGCCTCGGCGTTCATGTAGGCGAGCGTCAGCACCTCACCCGACGCCCAGTCCTGGATCACGCAGGGCGCGAGGCCACGCTCGTCAAAGTCAACTTCCATCGGGCTGGCAGAGTTTAGGGCCGCGCCTGATCGAGATACCAGGTGAAGGCCCGCGTGCAGGGCCGCTCGCGGCCCATGACGGCCAGCAGCGCCGTCAGCGCGCGCGGCGGGAGCGCCGGGATCAGGCGCTGGAGCCGCAGCGCGCGGCGGAAGAACGGGGCGTGGGCGGCGGAGAAGTCGCCGTACGCGGCCAGCGCCTCGTCGCGCCGCTTCCCACCCTCGACGACCGCGCGGATCTCCCGGCCGGCGGCGATCCCGAAGTGGAACGCGGTTCGAATCCCCTCGCCGGACAGCGGGATGCAGTGCCCGGCGCTGTCGCCGACGAAGAAGACGCCGTCCTCGGCCGCCGGGCGCAGCTCGTGCGGGAACCAGTTGCCCTGGTAGCGGACGGCTTCGGTCTCCAGCCGGCGCGCGATCTGGATCGTCGGCTCCTTGACGTGGTGGCGCGGCTCGTAGGAGCCGACGCCGACGCGCCGCTCGCCCGCCGCGGGCACCGACCAGGCGTAGCCGTAGCGGACCAGCGAGCGATCCACCCACACCTCCAGATCATCTCCCCGGTGGTCATCCGGATGCACTTCCAGACCACGGGAGATCCGCGCCGCGGGCGGCTGTACGTTCTCGCCCGCGCCCAGCACGCGCCGCCAGCCGAGCGCGTCGACGATCAGCGGCGCGCTCAGGGGCCCGCGATCGGTCTCGATCGTGATGTCGTGTTTCGCGCTCCGCAACGCCTCCGGCGCCACGTGGGCAGCCGTGCCGCCGCCGTCCGCGTGCGCCTCCGGCGCCGCTCTGCGCGACGTTACCTTCGCGATCTCGAAGCGCGCATCCGTCTGCTCCCACAGCGCGCTGCACAGCTCGCGGTAGTCGAAGCTCGACCAGCTCCACGGCAGCCGGAAGCGCGTCGACCCGTGCGGGGTGTGGAACGTCATGCACGCCAGCTCCTGGCGGATCGAGCGCTCGACGCCCATCTTGTGCAACCACGGCGTCGGCGCGGCGCACGCGGACGTCGCGCGCTCGCCGATCTCGTAGCGGTCGACCACGAGCACGTCGGCGCCCGTGCCCGCGAGCTCGCGCGCGACCGCCAGGCCGGCGAAGCTGGCGCCGCAGATCAGCACGTCGGCGCGCTCGTCGAGCGGCGTGCGCTCGTCGCCGCGCAGCGTGGCGCGGCGGGTCATCGCCGGCCCGCCGCGGCGATCGCGGGCCAGTCGCGCACGCGCACGCCGACGCGGCGGCCGAGCACGTCGCCGCCGGCCGCCTCCGCGCGATCGAGGATCCGCAGGTAGGCCGCGGACGCCAGCCGGATGCCCGCCCGCACCGACCGGGGCGCCGCGGCGACCGCCGGCTCGGCGGCGGCGAACAGCGACCGCGCGCGCTGGATCTCGCGCACCACGACGTCGCGCAACGCGGGAGTGCGCAGATCGTCGACGCCCGGGAGATAGATCCGGTCGAGCGCCCAGTCGTCATCGACATCCCGGATGAAGTTCGTCAGCTGGAACGCCTGCCCGAGCCGCCCGAAGTCGGCGTGGAACCGCTCCGGCACGCCGAGCAGCGGCGCCATGATGCGCCCCACCGAGCCGGCCGAGCCGTCCATGTAGACGTCGAGCTCCTCGTCGCTGCCGATCCGCACCCGGTCGCAGTCCACCCGCATCGAGCCCATGTAGATGCCGAGCTCCTCCAGCGGCAGGTCGTGGCGCTCCGCAGCATCGAGGAGGGCGCTGACGATCGGGTGGGCCTCGGGACCCCGCTGCAGCTCGTGCTCCCAGGCGTCGAGCGCCGCGCGGCGGGCCTCCGCGGTCGCCGGGCGGCGCGGGCCGTCGACGATCTCGTCGGCCGTGCGGACGTAGCCGTACAGGGCGTGCGTGGCGGGGCGAACTTCGGCGGGAAGGCGGCGCGTGGCCCAGTAATACGTGGGGTCATGGCGCCGCTGCAGGCGCCGGCAGGCCTCATATGCCGCAGTTATGGCGGGATCCGTTGTCATCCTTGCCCCACACGATGGAAGCACTTCTGCGCGACAGGCGGCTCCTGTACGTGACCGGAAAGGGCGGCGTCGGCAAGACGACGGTCGCCGCGGCGCTCGGTGTCGCGGCCGCGCAGGCGGGCCGGCGGACCATCGTCTGCGAGGTCGCCGAGCAGGATCGCGTGTCGCGCGCGTTCCGGCGCGAGGGGGTCGTTCCCGAGACCGAGGTGCAGCTCGCCGACAACCTGTGGGCGATCACGATCGACCCGCAGCGGGCGCTCGAGGAGTGGCTCGGCAAGCAGATCGGCGGCCCCGGACTGCGCGTGCTGGCCCGCTCGTCGGCGTTCCAGTACTTCGTCGCGGCCGCTCCCGGCGCCAAGGAGCTGATCACGATCGCCAAGGTCTGGGAGCTGGCGCAGCGCGAGCGCTGGGACCGTGCCAATCGCACCTACGACCTCGTGGTGGTCGACGCGCCGTCGTCCGGCCACGGCCTGGCGATGCTCACCACGCCGCGGACGTTCGGCGAGATCGCCCGCGTCGGCCCGATCCGGCGCCAGGCGTTCAAGATCCGCGACCAGCTCGCGGACCCCGAGCGCACCGGCTACGTCGCCGTGGCCGTCGCCGAGGAGATGCCCGTCAACGAGACGCTCGAGCTCGAGCAGCGGCTGCCCGACGCGGTCGGCTCGAAGCTGGAGGCGATCGTCGTCAACGGCATGTGGCCGGAGCGCTTCAGCGCCGCCGACGCCGACGCCCTGCGCGCCTCCGCCGACGGGCGCCCGGTGGTGCGCGCCGCCCTGACCTCGTACGAGCGCGCCCGCGGGCAGCGCAGCCACCTGCGGCGGCTGCGGCGGGCGACCGAGGCCAAGGTCGTCACGCTCCCGTACCTGTTCGAAGCCGAGGTCGGGCTGCCCGAGTACGAGAAGCTGGCCGCGACGCTGGCCCGCAAGCTGTGATCGCGGAGCCGACCCGGGAGCTCGCGCCGAGCGCGTACGGGGTGTGGGCGCTGCAGCAGGGCGCGTTCTGGATCGTGGCGATCATCGTCGTGCTGCTGGTCACGAGCGGGGTCGATTCGTCGCTCGTGCGGGTGCTGCGCTGGCTGCCGGTCGTAGGCCTCGTGCTCGGCGTCACGGTCGTGCCGCGCGTGCGCCGGCGCCGCTGGCGCTGGGACGTGCGACCCCGACGCGCTCGTCATCCGGCACGGCGTCTTCACGGTGCGCCAGACGGTCGTGCCGATGGTGCGCGTGCAGCACGTCGACACCACGAGCCATCTGCTCGAGCAGGCGTTCGACCTCGCGACGGTCGAGGTCCACACGGCCGCGGGAAGCCACAAGATCCCGCTGCTCACCGATCACCAGGCGCACGACCTCCGGACCCGCATCGCCGACCTCGCGCGCACCGATGGAGCTGGGTAGCGAGCGCCGGCTGCATCGCGCCGCGATCGCGGTGTACGTGTTCAAGTCCGTGCGCGACGCGGCGCTTCCGCTCGTGATCATCGTCTTCGTCAGCGCGTTCGGCGGCGGCTTCGATGCGCAGGGGCTGGTTCGCGGCGCGGTCTACGGCGCGATCGGCGTCGCCATCGCGGCGGTGACCGGCTGGTGGCGGTGGGACACCACGCGCTGGTGGGTCACGACCGAGGGGATCCACCGCCGGAGCGGGCTCATCAGCACCAAGCAGACCGACGTCCCGTTCGCGCGCGTCCAGGCGCTCGACCTCGAGCAGGGGCCGATCCAGCGCTGGTTCGACGTGCATTCGGTGCACGTGCAGACCGGTGGCGGCGGCGCGCACGGCGAGATCGTGCTGGAGGCGATCTGGGCGGACGAGCTCGAGTGGCTGCGCTCGCTGGTCGCGACCCCGAGCGCACCGGCGGAGCGCGAGGCGCGTCCCGAGCGGCGGCTGACGCCCGGCCGACTGCTGCTCGCCGCGCTGACGGCGGGGCAGGTCGGCGTGATCCTGCCGCTGCTCGCCGGCGCCGCCCAGCTCGCGCAGAACGTGGCCGGGGACGACGCGGAGCGCGACGCGGTCCAGCTGATCCCGCACAGCACCGGGGGCTGGCTGCTCGCCGCGGCCGTGCTCGTCGCCGCGGCGTGGCTGCTGTCGGTGCTCGGCGCGCTGGTCGCGTTCGCCGGCTTCCGGATCGTGCGCGACGGCGACCGGCTGCGCATCCGCCGCGGCCTGCTCGAGCAGCGTGAGACGACGATCCCGGTCGCCCGGGTGCGGGCGGTCGTGGTCGTCGAGGGGCCGCTACGGCGCCCGTTCCGGCTGGCCGCGCTACGCATGGAGGTGATCGGCCACGCCAAGGAGCAGGCCGCCGCCCAGGCGCTCTTCCCGCTCCTGCGGCGCGCCGAGGTGCGCCCGTTCCTCGACGCCCTGCTGCCCGAGCTGGCCGACGATCTGGACGGGCTGGACCCGTTGCCGCGCCGCGCGCTGCGGCGCTACGCGCTGCCGCCGTCGGTGGCCGGGCTCGTGGCCGGCGCCGCCGCGTGGCCGCTGATCGGCCCGTGGGGGCTGCTCGCGGTGCTCCCGGCGCTCGCGTGGGGCGTGCTGGGGTTCCGCGCGGCCGGCTGGCGCCTGGACGCGGGCCATCTCGCCGTCCGGCGCCTCGGGTTCGCGCGCACCACCGTGCTCGCCCGCGCCGCCGACGGCGAGTCGCACACGCTCGCTCAGAACGTCCTCCAGCGGCACGCCGGCCTGGCCGATCTCGAAGTCGCGTTCGGCAAGCGCACCACGGCCCGCGTGCACCATCTCGACGCCGCGCTCGCGCGAGACGCGTTCGCTCAGCTCACGCCCTGACCGCGGCTGCGACCCACGCCTCGCGCGTCTCGACCTGCGGCCACGTGAACCGCAGCGTCCGCCACCCCCTCGTGCTGAGCACCACATCCTGCTCGCGGTCGGACTCGAACTTCCGCGGCGAGCGGTGGTACTCGTAGCCGTCGACCTCCACGATCAGTCGCCGGTCGCGCCAGACGAAGTCGACCAGGTAGCCGTCGATCAGCGCGTTCACCTCCGGCCTCGCGATCCCGTGCTTCTTGCACAATCTGAGGAACCTGCGCTCCAGCTCGCTTCTCGTTGGTGCCGGGGCGTAGGCGCGCAACACCGCTTTTAGGGAGGCGGATCTGGCTGCCCGCAGGTCTCGGAAATCCACAAGGTGCCGGCGATCTGCCTCGTCGACGATCCTCTCCAGCTCGGCTTCGCTGACCGTCCCCGCCAGGTCGATGATCGTCCGCGCCACGGTCGTCACCGGCAATCCGCGCACCGTGGCCGTCTCCGCTCCCGTCAACGTGACGCTGCGGTGGATCCGGATCCCGGCTCGTTTGCGTCGCCCGGGATCTCCCGGCACGGTCACGTGCACTGCTCCACTCCCCACCTGCCGCAGGTCCCAGACCGCCGCCGCCGTCACGTGGCTGAGCACCGCGCCCTCACCGCACGCCAGCACCGCCGCCATCCAATGCCCCTCAATGCGCAGCGAGCGGTGCCCGACCGCGTACACGCCCTGATGCACGCCCCGCAATCTCTGCACCGCGATCCGATGATCGATCTCGTTGCGCGTCAACCCCGCACTAAGTAGCTGCACGCGGGAGACGACGCCGTGCTGGGCATCCGCCAACGCCGCGATCTGCAGGTCCTTGGCTCCTTTTCCTGCCATATTCAGGAAAAGGCGCCAGCGTCCGAACCTCGCCCCCCTCAGGACGCGAGGTGATCGGCGCGTACCCGAGATCCGCCGGAGCGCGGGAGTCACTCGGTCGAGGCGAACTAGACGCCGAACCGGGTCAGGGGCGGCTCGCCGGGCAGCGGGAGCACGCGCCGGGCGGCCTCGGCCGCCGGGCGCGACGCGCGTCGGGATCCTCCCGTTCGGCGGCACCACCCCGCGGGTGGCGAGCAGCGCCATGACGGACTCACGGAACACGACCGGCGCCGTCGTGACGAAGTGGGCGGAGCCGGGAGTGCCGCGTGTCGCGACCAGGACGAGGCCCTCGACGCAGTTGTCGACGTGCGTGGTCGATGAACCCGGCCCGGGGTCGGCGAGCTACGTGATTCCGAGGCGGTCGAGCAGTGTCTCGTCGCCGCGCCACGACCGCCGCACCCGCACCGACAGATCCAGGTGCACGCGGCTGCCGAGCTGACGCTCGAGCTCGCGCCGCGCGGCCATGCCGATCGACTTGATCATGCGGCCGCGGGCGCCGATCAGGATCCCCTTCTGGGACTCGGTCTCGACCCACAGGAACGCGCGCACGATCACGAGGTCGTGCTGCTCGTGGATCTCGTCGACCTGCACCTCGACCGAGTGCGGGACCTCCTGGCGCGTCCGGTGCAGCACCTGCTCGCGCACGAGCTCGGCGAGCATGACGTGCTCGGGCTGGTCGGACACCTCGTCGGGCGGGAAGTAGAACGGCCCTTCGGGCAGCAGCCCGGCGAGGTGGTCGATCAGGGCCGGGACGCCGCCACCGGTCCGCGCCGACACCGGGAACACCTCCGAGTCCTCGAGCCCGAGCTCGCTCGCCGCGCTCAGGGCGAGCACGGTGCGTGGCCGGTCGAGCCGGTCGACCTTGTTGACCGCGATCACGACCGGCACCGGCGAGCCCGCCAGCGCCTCCGCGATGAAGCGATCACCCGGCCCGACGCCCTGCTCGCCGTTGATCACGAACAGCGCCGCGTCGGCCTCCTTGAGCTCGGACTCGACGCGGTGCTGCATCCGCTCGGTCAGCGCGTCGCGCGGCCGCTGCACGCCCGGCAGGTCGGTGAGGACGAGCTGGAAGCGGTCCGGCGCCGTGACCACGCCGCGGATCGCCCGCCGGGTCGTCTGCGGCTTGTCGGAGACGATCGCGATCTTCTGCCCCACCATCGAGTTCACCAGCGTCGACTTGCCGACGTTCGGCCGGCCGGCGAGCGCGACGAAACCGGAGCGGGTGCTCATCGGATCCACCCCATGATCTCGGCCTGCAGGGCGAGCATCTCCCCCTCGTCGGTCTCGTGGTCCATGCCCGTGAGGTGCAGGACGCCGTGGACCACCGCCTCCAGCAGATCGGTCGTGTGCTCCGGGCAGATCACCACGTCTCCCAGCTCGCGAGGCCCAGCCGGCGCCCCGTCCTCGTCGACCGGGAACGACAGCACGTCGGTCGGCGAATCCTTGCCGCGGTGGGCGGCGTTGAGCTCGGTGATGCGCCCGGCGTCGACGAACTCGACCGCCACGTGGCCGTCCTCGATCCCCGCGGACGCCGCCGCGAGCACGCAGGCCTCGGTCACCACCGTCGCCGGCAGCGCCTCGCCGATCACGTCGACGTCGAGCAACTACGCAGTGCGGCGAGCAGGGCGAAGCTCCGAGGCGGAGCGCTTGGCATGCTCGTCGTAGGCGGCCACGATGCGCTGGACGAGCTTGTGGCGCACGACGTCCTCGCCACCGAAGTTCACGAACTCCAGCCCGTCGACGCCGCCGAGGATGTCGTTGACGACGATCAGGCCCGACTTCTGGTCGCGCGGGAGATCGACCTGCGTGATGTCGCCGGTCACGACCATCTTGGAGCCGAACCCGAGTCGCGTCAGGAACATCTTCATCTGCTCGGGCGTCGTGTTCTGCGCCTCGTCGAGGATCACGAACGAGTCGTTCAGCGTGCGGCCGCGCATGAACGCGAGCGGCGCGACCTCGATCACGCCCTTCTCCAGGTGCGCGGCGACCTTCTCGGCCTCCATCATGTCGTGCAGCGCGTCGAACAGCGGGCGCAGGTACGGGTCGACCTTCGCCATCAGGTCGCCCGGCAGGAAGCCGAGCCGCTCGCCGGCCTCGACGGCCGGGCGGGTGAGGATGATGCGGTTGACCTCGCGGCGCGGCCAGCGCGGCGGTCGCCATCGCGATCGCCAGGAACGTCTTGCCGGTGCCGGCCGGGCCGACGCCGAACGTGACCGTCGAGCGGCGGATCGCGTCGACGTAGCGCTTCTGGTTGACCGACTTCGGCGTGACGCGCAGGTTGCGGTGCCGCCACACGACGTCCTCGAGCACGTTGGCCGGAGACTCGCGCTGGTCGAGCACGCGCGCGACCGACTCGATCGTCGCCGGGCCGATGTCGTGCCCGCGTTCGACCATGGAGCTCAGCTCACGCACGACGGTCGCGCCGGTCTGCACAGCGTCGGCTTCACCGTCCAGCGTGATCATGTTCCCGCGCAGGAAGACATCGCACTCGAGGTGCTCCTCCAGTGTGCGCAGGATGTGGTCCTGGGAGCCCGCAAGCTCCGCAGCGACCTCGTTCGAGAGCTCCATCTGCCGTCTTGCCAATCGCTTCTAGGTCAGTACTTCCTTCACCTTGGTCGATACGCGCCGCCCGTCGGCCCGCCCGCCGGCGGCGGCCATCACATGCTTGATCACCTTGCCCATGTCGCGCTGGGACTCGGCACCGGTCTCGCTGACCGCGGCCTGCACCAGGCCGTCCAGCTCCGCGTCCGACAGCTCGGCGGGGAGGTAGGCCTCGATGATCTCGGCCTCGCGCTCCTCGCCCTCCGCCAGGTCCTCGCGCGCCGCCGTCGCGGTAGGCGTCGGCCGCCTCACGGCGCCGCTTGCGCTCGCGCCGCAGGACCGCCAGTTCGTCGGTGTCGCCGTCCTTCTCCGCCTTCTGCAGCTCGGAGAGGACGAGCCGGAGCGCCGTGACACGGTCCCGCTCCCCCGCTTTCATGGCGGAGGCGACATCGGACTTGATGCGTTCGGCGATCTGCAAGCACTATCTAGTGTACGCGCGCCTCAGGTCGTTCTGGTGATCTTCGAAAGTCCGAACGGATGGTCGACCTCGACGCCGCGTCGCAGGGCGAGCGTCGCGGCCAGCCGCTGGGCCGGGATCACCGCGCCGAGCGGGCTCAGCCACTCGGGCATCGGGACCAGATCGAGGTCGGCGCCCGGGGCCGCGACGAGCGTGGGCGCACCACGGCGACGGGCCTCCGCGACGGCCTCGTGGACGCCGGCCGCGGCAGGCCCGGACGGCGCGAACGCGAGCACGCCGTGGTCGGGCCCGAGCACCGCGATCGGGCCGTGCATGAGGTCGGGCGGCGAGTACGGCTCGGCGGCGATGCCGGTCAGCTCCTTGACCTTCAGCGCGGCCTCGAACGCGGTCGCGTAGTTCGCGCCGCGGCCGATCACCGCGCAGCGCTCCCAGCCGATGTCGGGATCGGCGCGCCGCTCCAGCTGCTCGGCCACCGCGTCCGGCACGCCGCGCAGCTCGCGCCGAAGGCCGGGGTCGCCGTTGATCGCGGCGGCGAGCGCGGCGACGGCGGCGAGCGAGGCCGTGTAGGTCTTGGTCGCCGCGATCGAGCGCTCCTCGCCGGTGCCGAGCTCGATGACGTGCTCGGCGGCCTGGGCCATCGGCGAGCCCGGGTCGTTGGTGATCGCCAGCGTCGCCTGGCCCTGGGCGGCGCCGTCGGCCACCACGGCGGTGACGTCGGGCGAGGCGCCGGACTGCGAGACGCCGATCACGAGCGCGTCGTCGAGTCGCGGCGGGGTGCCGTAGAGGGTGTACAGCGAAGGTGTGGCGAGCGCGACCGGCAGGCCGCACAGGCGGCCGAGGACGTGCTGGGCGTAGCGGGCGGCGTTGTCCGACGATCCGCGGGCGGCGATCACCACGAACCGCGGTTTCGCGTCGCGGGCGATGCGCGCGATCGTGTCGTGCGCGGAGTCGAGCAGCCGCGCGATCACGGCGGGCTGCTCGGCGATCTCCTGATCGAGGATGGTCACGGGGGCGAACTTATCTGCCGCCCGCCTCTGACGTGTGTGGAGATCCGCACCGCACACGGGCTGGGCCGCCTCGTCGGGCTGATCGGGCGCAGTGACGCCGCGTTCGCGTTGGAGATCCCGCGCTGCCGCTCGGTGCACACGTTCGGGATGCGCTTCGCGCTCGATCTCGTGTGGCTGGACGGCGCCGGCGCGGTCGTGCGGATCGATCGCGGGGTGCCGCCGTGGCGCGTGCGGGCCTGTCGCGGGGCGAGGTCGGTGGTCGAGATCCCGGCTACGTCAGCGCGATCGCGGCGATCCCGGCCACGACCACCACCGCGCCGGCGACGCGTGAGGCAGGCACGCGCTGGTGGGCGAACAGGGCGGCCGCGGCGGTCGCCATCACGACGCTGGTCTCGCGCAGGGCCGCGACCGGCGCGGCCTCGGCGATCTCCAGCGCGGCGAGCGCGATGGCGTACGCACCGAACATCGCCAGCCCGGCCACCGCCGCCCGCGGCGTGGCGGCCGCGCGCAGCGCGCCGCTCCCGCGCGTCGCCAGCACCGCGACGGCGTAGATCGGTGCCGTGATCGCGAACACGGCCTCGAAGTAGCCGAGCGCGGCCGCGTGCTGGACGCCCTTGTCGTCGACCAGCGTGTAGCCCGCGATGCAGGCCGCGACCCCGAGGGCGAGCGCCAGGCCGCTGGTCGCTGTCCCGCGTCCGATGCCGCGCACGAGCAGCACGCCGCCGGTGACCGCGAGGACTCCGGCCGCCTCGCCGCCGGAGACGTCCGCGCCGAGCGCGGCCACCGAGACCACGAGCACGATCACCGGCGCCGCGCCGCGTGCGATCGGATACACGAACGTCAGGTCCGCGCGCTCGTACGCGGTGGCCAGCAGCGCGAAGTAGACGAGCTCGAAAGCCGCGGACGCGGCGATGAACGGCCACGCGGCGCCGGCGACGTCCCAGGTGAGGATCGCCGCCGGGGCGAACGCGATCGCGCCGGTGAGCATCGCCACCGCGGCGATCGCGTGGCTGTCACGGGCGCCGGCGACCAGCCAGTTCCAGAACGCGTGCAGCGCCGCCGAGCCCAGGACGAGTACGACGGCCGCGGTGGTCAGCGGCGCACCGCCGGCGGAGCGTCGGCACTCGACTCCCCGGCGGTCTGCGTCTCCAGCACCGGCGGGTGGCCGAGCTGCCCGAGCTCGGACGTGTCGCGCCCGAACGCGAGGTCCACCGTCCAGTCGACGACCAGGCGCAGCTGGCGCTTGATCCCCGGCATCATGAGCAGGTGGTAGGTGCGGGCCAGGAACCAGGCCGGGAACCCGCGCCACTTGATGCCGACGGTCTCCGCCACCGCCTTCTGGTGGCCCATGTCGACGAACACGCCGAGCGTCTTGTACGTGAACGGCTTCGGCCGGCCGGCGCCGAGCGCGGCGGCCACGTTGCCCGCCACGGTCCGGCCCTGGCGCAGCGCGTGCTGGCAGGTCGGCGGGGTCGGGTGGCCGGGACGGTCGGGATCGGGCACGGCGGCGGAGTCGCCGATCGCCCACACGTCGTCGCGGCCCTCGACCTTGCAGTAGCGGTCGACCACGATGCGGCCGCCCTGGTCGAGCGGCAGGCCGAGCTCGGCGACCACCGGCGCCGGGCGCACGCCGGCGGTCCAGGCCACGGTCCGGCACGGGACGACCTCGCCGTCGGACAGCTCGACCGACTCGGCCGAGATCCGCTCGACGGTCGTGCTCGTTCGGACCTCGATGCCGCGGCGCCGCAGCTCGGCGGTCGCGAACTCGGCGAGGTCGGCCGAGATCTCCGGCATCACGCGGTCGCGCGCCTCGACGAGGATGAAGCGCAGGCCGTCGACCCGCGCCCGCGGGTAGAGGTCGACGATGTCGGCGGCGAAGTCCTGCAGCTCGGCGAGCCCCTCGAGGCCGGCGTACCCGGCGCCCACGAAGACGTAGGTGAGGAGCGCGCGGCGCGCCGCGGGGTCCTCGACCGACTCGGCGCGCTCGAGCGTGTTGATGATCTGGTTGCGCAGCGCGATCGCGTCGCTGAGCGTCTTCAGGCCGACGCCGTAGTCGCGCAGTCCCGGCACCGGCATCACGCGCGAGATGGAGCCGAGCGCGACGATCAGCTGGTCGTACGGCACTTCGCGCCGGTGCCCCTCGGCGGTGGCGACGAAGACGCGCTTGGCGTCGGGGTCGGCGCCGGTGACGTGGCCGAGCAGCAGGTCGGTGCGATTGAGGTGCTCGCGCAGCGGCACCACGACGTGCCGCGGCTCGAGCGTCCCGGCGGCGGCGCCGGGGAGCAGCGGGGTGTAGAGCATGAAGTTGACGTCGGTGACGATCGTCACCTTCGCGGCGTGCGGCGGCAGCGAGCGCTCCAGCTTGCGCGCGGCGTACAGGCCGCCGAAACCGCCGCCGAGTATCACGACGTTCCAGGCCATGCGCCGAGACTACCCGGGGCCCGCGTCGCGCGAGGTCTCGCCCATCAGGGCCGCGAAACGGTCTGCCGTGACGTTGCCGCCGGAGATCGTCACGCCGACGCGCAGGCCGCGCACGTCCCCCACTCGGCCGGCGAGCAGCGCAGCCAGGGCGCACGCGCCGGACGGCTCGGCCACGGTCTTCAGCCGCTCGAACAGGAACCGCATCGTCCGCACGATCTCCTCGTCCGAGGCCAGCTCCACCGCGTCGACGCGCTCGCGGATCACCGGGAACGTCAGCGCGCCCGGCGTGGGGAGCTGCTGGCCGTCGGCGATCGTCTGCGGCACCGGGATCCGGACGCGCTCGCCGGCCGCGAGCGACTGCCGGACGTCGTCGCCCGCCTCGGGCTCGACGCCGACGACCCGCACGCTGTCGAGCAGCCCCTTCGCCGCGGTCGCGCAGCCGCCGATCAGCCCGCCGCCGCCGACGCACACGAGCAGCAGGTCGAGCGGCCCGACGTCCTCGATCAGCTCGAGCGCCACCGTCCCCTGCCCGGCCATCACGCGCTCGTCGTCGTACGGGTGGATCGGCACGAGCCCGCGCTCGGCGACCAGGTCGGCGAGGAGCGCCTCGCGGTCCTGGCCGTAGCGGTCGAAGCGGATCACCTCCGCCCCGTGGCCCTCGGTGGCGGCCAGCTTCCCGGCCGGCGCGTCGTCGGGCATCAGGATCACCGCCCGCGCGCCGGCCAGCCGCGCGGCGAGCGCGAGCGCCTGCGCGTGGTTGCCCGACGACACGGTCGCGACGCCGCGCGAGCGCTCCTCGTCGCTCAGCGACGCGACCGCGTTGTAGGCGCCGCGGAACTTGAACGCGCCGATCGCGCTGGAGGTTCTCGGCCTTCAGGAACACGGTCGCGCCGACCGCCTCGTCAAGCGCGCGCGACGTCAGCGCCGGCGTGCGGTGCGCCACGCCGTCGATCCGCTGCGCGGCGGCCCGGACGTCGTCGAGCGAGATCATCGGACCAGCAGGATGGCGGACCAGCCGTCGCCGTCGCGGCGCGCCTGCACCCGCAGTCCGCGCCGGCCGAACGCCGCCGCCACCTCGTCGACCTCGAACGTCTCCAGCCCGGAGGCGATCAGCCGCTCCGGCGGCCGCTCCATCCGCGCGGCGACCTCGAGCAGCAGCGGCCGCACGAGGTTGGCGGTCACGGTCGGCGCCCACGGACCGCCGGCGCGCCGCAGGTCACAGCGCGAGACCTCGACGCTCACGCCGTTGTCCGCCGCCGCCGCGACGGTGGCGGCCACCGCCGCCTCCTCGTGGTCGCAGGCGAGCACCGGCGCGAAGCCGAGCCGCGCCGCCGCGATCGCCAGCACGCCCGACCCGCAGCCCCAGTCGGCGAGCGCCCCCGCGGCGGGGATCTCGAGCAGCAGCTGGAGCGTCAGCCGCGTGGAGGGATGCGCGCCGGTCCCGAACGCCTGCCCGGGATCGATCACCACGTCCAGCGCTCCGTCGCGCGCCGGCTCCCACGGCGGCCGGACGCGCAGCGCGCCGACGTCGAGCGGCCGGTGCCACTGCCGCCAGCGCTCCTCCCAGTCGTCGGGAACCTCGGTGGTGATCACGTCCACCAGCGCGTCGCCGACCAGGGCACGCACCTCGCCGAGGTCGGGCAGCTCGCCCCGGGCGCCGTAGATCGCGTACTCCACGAGGTCGCCGACGTCGCGCTCCTCGAAGCCGGCGGGCGCGAGCACCGCCAGCTCGGCGAGCACCAGCTCGGCCCGCTCGCGCGGCACGCGCACCGCCAGCCGGATCACGCGAGCACCACCGCCGCCCACTCCCCGTGCGTGCGCCGCCGGCGCTCGCGCATGCCGAACGCCCGCGCCACCTCACCGGCCTCGCGCTCGAGCACGCCCGACGCGATCAGCAGCTCCGGCGGTCGCTCGATCAGCACCTGCACGAGCACGGTGCGCGGCAGGTTGGCGACCGCGACCGGCGTCCACGGCGCCGGCGTCGCCGTCAGGTCGGCCCAGCGCGTGGTGACCGCGACACGGTTCACCGCAGCATTGAGCGAGATCGTCTCCAGCGCTCCCGCGTCGATCTCGACCGCGGTCACCGGCTCCCAGCCGAGCCGCGCCGCAGCGATGGCCAGCACGCCGGTGCCCGCGCCCCAGTCGCACAGGGCGCCGCGCGGCTCGACCTCTTGCAGCAGCTCCAGGCACAGCTGCGTCGTCGGGTGCGTGCCGGCGCCGAAGTACACGCCGGGGTCGATGACGAGGTCGTCGTCGGCGCCGCCGATCCACGGCGGCCGCACCACGATCTCCCCCACCCGGACCGGTCTCAGGAAGTCGTGCCAGCGCCGCTCCCAGCCGGCCGGCACGGGCTCGGTCACCACGTCGAGCAGCGCGTCGCCCACCAGCGCCGCGATCTCGCCGCGGCGCGGCAGCTCGCCGGCCGGCGCGTACAGCGAGTACTCGACCGCGTCACCGACGACACGCTCTTCGGCGCCGGCCGCGAGCAGCGGCAGCAGCTGCGCCAGCGCCACCTCGGCGCGGTCCGCGCGGACCCGGATCCCGAGGCGGACGAGCGGTGACTTCAACCCGCGAGAACGCGCCTGAGCTTGGCGATCATGCCCTCGTCGGCGCGCAGGTTGTCGTCGCTCAGCGTCCCGGCGAACCGCTCCAGCATCTCGCGCTGCTCGCGGCTCAGCCGCCGCGGGATCGTGACGTTGACGATCACGCGCAGGTCGCCGGTGCGCCCGCGCTGCAGCGGCGGCATGCCGCGCCCGCCGAGGCGGATCTCCTCGCCGGGCTGCGTGCCCGCCTTGACCTCGACCGGGACGGGACCGTCGAGCGTCGGCACCTCGATCGTCGTCCCGAGCGCAGCCAGTGGCGCCGCGACGTCGACGACGGTCACGAGGTCGCTGCCGTCGCGCAGGAAACGCTCGTCCTCGCGGACGCGGACGACCACGTACAGGTCGCCGTTCGGGCCGCCGCGCTCGCCGGCGTGGCCGCGGCCGGACACCCGGATCCGCTGGCTGTCGTCGATGCCGGCGGGGATGTCGACCTGCACGCGTCGCTGCTCGACGACCATGCCCTCGCCGCGGCAGGTCTCGCACGGGTCGCGGGGACGGCGGCCGTCGCCGCCGCAGACGTCGCAGACCACGCTGCGCATCATCTGGCCGAACGGCGTGCGGGAGACGGCCTGCAGCTGGCCGGTGCCCTGGCAGCGCGGGCACGTCTCGATCGGCGTGCCCGGCTTGGCGCCGTTGCCGTTGCAGGTGCCGCAGCGCGCCCGCGCGTCGTAGGTCACCTCGACCTGGCGGCCGTGCGCGGCCTCGACGAGGTCGATCGCCACCGCGACCGCCACGTCGCCGCCCTGCACCGCGCCGCCGCGCGCCCGTGAGCCGCCGAACGCCGCGTCGAACCCGCCGGCGCCGAAGAAGGCCGAGAACAGGTCCGAGATCGAGCCGAAGTCGCCGAAGTTGGGCGCGTACCCGCCGCTCTTGAGGCCCTCGTGACCGTAGGCGTCATAGACCTGCCGGCGCTCGGGGTCGGTGAGGACCTCGTACGCCTCGGCAACCTCTTTGAACTTCTCCTCGGCCTCGGGGTCGTGCGCGTTGACGTCCGGGTGCAGCTCGCGGGCGAGCCGCCGGAACGCCTTCTTGACCTCCGCTTCGTCGGCGCCGCGGGAGACGCCGAGAACCTCGTAGTAATCCCTGGGCATCAGCCGATCACGGGGCCTCGTAGATGTCTTCGACGAAGCGGCTCAGCTGCAGCGCCGCCTCGCGCACGGTCATGATCGCGCGGGCGTAGTCCATCCGTGTCGGCCCGATCACCGACACGGTGCCGAGGTTGCGCTGGGGCAGGCCGTAGTTGCCGGCCACGAGCGACAGCGACTGCAGCGCCGGGATCTCGTTCTCGCCGCCGATGCGGACGTAGATGTCGCGCTCGTCGAGCGCGCGGGTGAGCAGCCCGAGCAGCGACACGCGCCGCTCGAGTGCCTCCAGCAGTTCGTTCAGCTGCGACACGTCCTGGAAGCGGTGCTCGGAGAGCAGCCGCGCCGCGCCGTCGACGTAGAGCGTGTTCTCCGCGGTCTCCGCCAGCTCGGTGAACGCGGGCGCGAGCTCGCGGATGAACGCGCGCTCGTTCGGGTGCAGCCCGGGGTCGTTGAGCCGCGCGCCGATCATGCGCGCGCCGACGCCCATCCCGACGAGCTGCTCGTTGAGGTACGAAGCGGCCCAGTCGGCGAGCCCCGGGTCGACCGCGCGGGCGAACGTGAAGACGCGCTTGGAGACGCCGCCGGTCGAGGTGATCACCACGACCATCAGCACCTGCGGCTGCAGGGGCAGGACCTCGACGTGGCGGATCGTCGTCGTCGCGATCGGCGGCGCCGACACGATGGCCAGCAGGTTGGTGACCTGCGACAGCGTCTCGGTCGTCACGCGCATCGCCTCGTCGACCTCGCGGCGGACGAGCGACAGCTGCAGCTCGGCCTTGGTCTCGCGCTTGGCCGGCAGCAGGCGGTCGACGAAGTAGCGGTAGCCCGCGTCGGTCGGCACGCGGCCGGCCGACGTGTGCGGGTGGGCGAGCAGGCCCTGCTCCTCGAGCACCGAGAGCTCGTTGCGGACGGTCGACGGACCGGCCGTCACCTCCGGGTCGGCGGCAAGGGCCTTGGACCCCACGGGCTGGCCCGTGGCGTTGAATTCCTCGATGACCTTTCCGAGCAGGAGCTCCTGGCGGGGCGAGAGCACCCGTCAGAGTCTAAGAACGACGCCCTCGTCGGGCCGGAGCTCGTCCGCGCCGCCGTCGAGGCGCGTGCTCAGGAGCGGCTCGCCGCGGACCGGCAGCGGGCGCGGCTCGCCGGTCAGGTTGAGCGCGATGGCGAAGGCGTCTCCGCGCGCGTAGGCGAGCACGCCGTCGCCTGCGTGGAGCGTCCGGTACGGCGCCTCCGCGAACTCGCGCCGCAGGGCGAGCAGCCGGCGGTGGAGGGTGAGGAGCGGCGGCGCGTCGGCGACGTTGATGGTGAGATCGCCGTACGGCAGCCACGGCTCGCCGTCGGTGAAGGCGCCGCCGCGGTCCCACTGCATCGGCGTGCGCTCGGGGTCGCGGCCGGCCGGGTCGGCGGTGTTGATCGGCACATCCGTCATGCCGATCTCGTCGCCGTAGTAGATCGTCGGCGTGCCGCGCAGCGTCAGCAGGAGCATCGCCGCCACGCCCGCCTGCGCCGGCCCGACGCGTGTCGCGACGCGCGACCGGTCGTGGTTGCCGAGCACCCAGTTCGGCCACCCGCCTTCCGGGAGCGCCGCCTCGTAGCGCTCGACCAGCGCGGCGATCGCCTCGGCCTCCCACGGGGTGCTGATCAGGTGGAAGTTGAACGGCAGCTGCGCGCCGCGCCCGTTCTCGCCGTAGTAGCGGACGAGGCGCTCGATCGGCGCGTACACCTCGGCGACCATCAACCGGTCGCCGATCGCCTGCCGGATCTCGGCGACGACCTCCTGCACCTCGTCGATGTCGGCGGAGTGGACCGGCAGCAGCGAGTCGTACTCGTTGACGCCGTCCCAGTCCGGGTTCGGCGGGTTGTCGCGCCAGTCCGGGTCCTTCAGCAGCTGGCGCATCGCGTCGACGCGGAAGCCGTCCACCCCGCGGTCGATCCAGAACCGCAGGACGTCGAGCATCGCCGTGCGAACCTCGGGGTTGCGCCAGTTCAGGTCGGGCTGCTCGCGCAGGTAGGTGTGCAGGTAGTAGCGCTCGCCGACCCGCTCCCACGCCGAGCCGCCGAACACGGCGCGCCAGTTGTTCGGCTCGTCACGCCAGTAGTAGAAGTCGGGATGCTCCGCGAACCACGGGTGCTGGTCGGACGTGTGGTTGGGGACGTAGTCGAGGATCACCTTCAGGCCGAGCCCGTGGGCGGCGCTCACCAGCGCGTCGAAGTCCTCGAGCGTCCCGTACTGCGGGTCGATCGCCTCATGGTCGGAGATGTCGTAGCCGAAGTCGGCCTGGGGCGACGCGAAGATGGGCGTCAGCCAGATCGCGTCGACGCCGAGCTGCCGGACATACGGCAGCCGCGCGGTGATGCCGCGCAGGTCGCCGATTCCGTCGCCGTCGGAGTCCTGGAACGAGCGCGGGTAGATCTGGTAGATCGCGCCGCGTCGCCACCACGTCATCCGCGGATGACGGCCTTGCCGCGCCGGACGAGCCGGTTGTCGCCCTGCGTGGCCTCGACGGTCCCGTCGGCCGTCGTGGTGATCGTGATCTCCTGCTCCGGCACGCCCATGCCCCGGAACTGGACGCTGAGCGACTGCAGCTTCAGCCCGTCGCCCTGGGCACGGGCGCACTGGGCCATCGTCCACAGGCCGTGGAGGATGCGGCCGGGCAGGCCGACGGAGCGCGCGAACTCGTCGTCGAGGTGGATCGGGTTGAAGTCCCCGCTCGCTCCTGCGTACCGGTACGTGAGGTACCGGTCGGGCGTCACCTTCATCTCACGATGTTCGTCCATCGCCCCTCACAGACCAGCTCGCCGCGCTGGTTCTTCGACGTTGACTTGAACACGTAGAACTGCAGGCCGCCGCGCTCGGACTGCTCCTCGAGCTCGGCCTCCGTGGTGATCTCGTCGCCGGCCACCACAGGCTCGTGCCAGGTGAACTCCTGGGCGCCGTGGACCATTCGCGAGAAGTCGAGCCCGGACTCCATGATCGCCGGGAACACGGCCGGCCCGGCATACACGGCGGCGAACATCGGCGGCGCCACGACGTCTTTGAAACCCGCCTCCCGCGCTTTCTCGGGGTCCAGGTAGCGCTCGTCAGTCTCCCCCACCGCGTACGCGTACTCGCGCACCTTCTCGCGGCCGACCGCGTAGGTCGCCGACTTCATCCGTCGTCCCCGAGCTCGAGCACGGCCAGGAACGCCTCCTGCGGCACCTCGATCCTCCCGACCTGCTTCATCCGGCGCTTGCCCTCCTTCTGCTTCTCCAGCAGCTTGCGCTTGCGGCTGATGTCGCCGCCGTAACACTTGGCGGTGACGTCCTTGCGGAACGCCTTGACCGTCTCGCGGGCGATGATCTTCGCGCCCACGGCGGCCTGGATCGGCACGTCGTACTGCTGGCGCGGGATCTTCTTGCGCAGCCGCTCGGTGAGCACCTTGCCCTGGTCGTAGGCCTTGTCGCGGTGGACGACCATGCTCAGCGCGTCGACCGGGTCGCCGCCGAGCAGGACGTCGAGCTTCACCAGGTTCGACGGCCGCAGGCCGATCGGCTCGTAGTCGAGCGACGCGTAGCCGCGCGTCCGCGTCTTCAGCTGGTCGAAGAAGTCGAGGACGATCTCCGCGAGCGGCAGGTCGTAGGTGATCTGCACGCGCTCGGAGCTCAGGTAGTGCATGCCCTGGTGCGCCCCGCGCCGCTCCTGGCACAGCTCCATGATCTGCCCGATGTACTCCTTCGGCGACAGGATGCTGGCGCGGATGTAGGGCTCGCGCACCTCGGCGATCCGGACCGGGTCGGGCATGTCGGTCGGGTTGTGCACCGGGATCGTGGAGCCGTCGGTGAGCGTGACCTCGAACTCGACCGACGGCATCGTGGCCATCAGCTCGAGGTCGTACTCGCGCTCGAGCCGCTCGCGCACGATGTCCATGTGCAGCAGGCCGAGGAAGCCGCAGCGGAAGCCGAACCCGAGCGCGTCGGAGGTCTCCGGCTCCCAGCTCAGCGCCGCGTCGTTGAGCGTGAGCTTCTCGAGCGCGTCGCGCAGCTCCGGGTAGTCGTCGTTGTTCATCGGGAACAGGCCGCAGAACACCATCGGCTTGACGTCGCGGTAGCCGGGCAGCGCCTCGGTCGCCCGGCTGCCCTTGGTGGTCAGCGTGTCGCCGACGCGCAGGCTGCTGACGTCCTTGATCCCCGTGATCAGGTAGCCGACCTCGCCGGCATGCAGCTCGTCCGCGGGCGTCTGCAGCGGCGTGAAGAACCCGATGTCGTCGATCTCCGCCTCCGTGCCGGCGGCCATCGCGCGGATCGCCTCGCCCTTCTTGAACGTCCCGTCGACGACGCGGATGTAGGCGATCACGCCCCGGTACTGGTCGAACTCCGAGTCGAAGATCAGCGCCCGCGGGGGCGCGTCCGGGTCGCCGTGCGGCGGCGGGACGCGCTTCACCAGCTCCTCCAGCAGGTCCTCGACGCCCTCGCCCGTCTTCGCGGAGATGCGCCGGACGTCCTCTGCCGGCTCGCCGATCAGCTCGGCGATCTCCTCACCGACCCGCTCCGGCTCCGCCCCCGGCAGGTCCACCTTGTTCATCGCCGGGATCAGCTCCAGCCCGGAGTCGATCGCCAGGTAGGTGTTGGCGACGGTCTGGGCCTCGACGCCCTGGCTCGCATCCACGACCAGCAGCGCGCCCTCGCAGGCGGCGAGGCTGCGCGAGACCTCGTACGTGAAGTCGACGTGGCCGGGCGTGTCGATCAGGTGGAACTGGTAGTGCTCGCCGTCCCGGGCGGTGTAGAAGACGCGCACCGCCTGGGCCTTGATCGTGATCCCGCGCTCGCGCTCGAGGTCCATGCTGTCGAGCAGCTGGGCGCGCATCGACCGCGGGTCGACGGTGTGCGTGAGCTCGAGGATGCGATCGGCCAGCGTCGACTTTCCGTGGTCGATGTGGGCGATGATCGAGAAGTTGCGGATGTGCGCCTGGTCGGCCACGCGCTGAACTTTAGGAGGTGGCGCGCCAGCCTCTAGGCGCCGCGGAATCGCCGTGCGAAGAGGTCGACGATCTGGCGTGCCTCGGGAACGCGCATGGCGAGCACGGCGGCGGCGTACACGACACTGCCGAGCGTGATCGCGCCGCCCACCGAGATGAGCTGCGCGAGCAGCGACCGGCCGAGCGCCTGGTCGAGCGCGTACCAGGTGCCGTAGGCGACCGCGCCGAGGATGGCGCTCGCGATGATGACCTTGGCCGTCGTGTCGATCGTCCGGGGAAGCTCGAGCCCGCCGGTCTGGTGACGCAGGAAGGCCGCCTGGCCGACGGTCATCGCCATCGTCGAGACCACCGTCCCGAGGACGACGCCCGCGATCCCGAACGGGCCGTACAGGGCCGTCGACACGACCGCGTTGATCAGCAGCGTCACCCCGGCGAGGCCCGTCGGCGTCCACGGGCGCTGCAGGCTGAAGAACGTGCGCGTCAGCAGCAGGTTGAAGCCGGAGAACGGGAGGCTGAAGCTGAACCAGAACAGCGCCTCGGAGACCTGCTTCGTGGACTCGGCGTCGAACTCGCCGCGCTGGTAGACCAGCCGCGTGATCGGCGTCGCCAGCACGGCCGTGATCGCGGCGCAGGGGATCAGCAGCAGCGCGATCTGGCGGATGCCGTTGGCCTGTGTGCGCCGCAGGCCGTCGAAGTCCTGGCGCGCCACGAAGCGGCTGAGCGTCGGGAACAGCACGGTCGCCACCGCGACGCTGAACATCCCCTGCGGGAGCATGTAGATCCGGAACGCCTTGTCGATCGCCGCCGGCGCCTCCTCGGACACGCGCGAGCCGAGGATCGAGTTGATCAGCAGGTTGAAGTTGATGAGCCCGAGCCCGATGGTCACGGGCAGCATCAGCAGCAGGATCCGCGTGATCCGCTCGTCGCGCCAGTTGAAGCTGATCCCGATCCGGATGTGCAGGTGGTGCAGCACCGGGAACGCCATCGCGAACTGGCACGCCGTGCCGGCGAGCACGCCGATCGCGTACGCGTACAGCTGGTCCGGGCCCTCGAACAGCGGCGTGAGGACGACCATCGCGACGATGATCACGACGTTCCAGACCAGCGGTGAGATCGCCGGGACCGTGAAGTGGTCGTTCGCGTTCAGCACTCCGACGAGCAGGCCGTTGAGACCGAGCAGGATCACGATCGGGAACAGCACGCGGCTCAGGCCGACGGTCAGCGCGTCGAGCGCCGGCGAGAACTCCGGGCCCGTGAAGATCGGCATGATCACGCCGGCCAGCGCGATGAAGATCACCGTGATCAGGCCGAGCACGACGAGGATCAGGCCGAACAGCGCGCTCGCCAGGTGCAGCGCGTCCTTGCGCTTGTCGTGCTCGAGCAGCTCCGTGAACACCGGCACGAACGCCGCGGACAGCGCGGAGTCGGCGAACAGCGAGCGGACGAGGTTCGGAACCTGGAAGGCCAGCGTGAACGCCGACATCGGACCCGTGGTGCCGAAGTAACGCGCAGCCACGACCTCGCGCACGAGGCCGGCGATGCGCGACAGTCCCGTGGCCACCGAGAAGATCGCGGTGTTCACGGCCACGCGCCGGGATTGACGGGCTGGCGCGGACAAGCAGCGCGCTATAGTACGCCGCCGCCGCGGACAGACCGCGGTTTTCACGCGTCATGGCCAACATCGCCTCACAGATCAAGCGCAACAACCGGTCGCTCCGGGAGCGGGCCGAGAACCGCCAGTACACCTCGGCGGTCAAGACCTACTTCCGCCGCCTGCAGGCCGCCGTCGCCGAGGGCGACGACGAGAAGGCCGAGGCCGAGCACCGCCGCCTGATCCAGCTGATCGACAAGGCCGTCAAGCGCGGCGCGCTGCACCGCAACAACGGCGCGCGCAAGAAGTCCCGCGCCGCGCGGCTGCGCAAGACCCCGCAGGCCTAGTGCCAGTGCTTGGAAGTACGCGCGGCCGCCCGGCGGCCGCCGGCGCCGGCTGACGCCGCGCGGTGACCCGGAAGTGTGCCGGGGCACTTGACCGGTCACCGCGTGCCGTCAGGCGGTGATCGGCGGTCGCCGGAACCGTGCGTACTTGCAAACGCTGGTGCTAGTCCGCCACATCCATCCGGGTGATCCGCCCGTCGCGGATCGTGTACGTGTGCGTCACCACCCGGTCGTCGACGAGCTCGCCGGCGGGGGTGCGGACAGTCTGGTGCACCGTCACGACCGTGCGGTCGCCGTCCTCGATGATCGCTTGCGGCTCGACGCGGCCGTCGATCGCCTGGAACTGGCGCGTCCAGTAGTCGCGGATGGCGTCGTGCCCGTGCAGGCGCCCGCCCTCCCAGGCGTTGGGCCAGTCGACGTCCGGATCGAGGTGGGCCAGGACCGCCTCGATGTCCTTGGCATTGAACGAGGCGTAGAGGCCTCTGATCAGCGTCTCCATAGCGCCGATCATACGCAACCGCGAAGGTTGCGTGGCGCCTTTTGCTCCTACACGGAGCAAAAGGCGCCAGCAAAGCCGCAGACCGGGCCGGGCCCACTCCCTCAATGCCGCAGTCCTGGACCCTGTACGCCTCAGCGGGCTGCAGCGATCACGGTCCGCACCGCGGCCGTGTCCTCGCTCAACGCCCCACCGCCCGGCCCGCCACCCCGGCTCTCGACCTCGAGGTCGGCCAGCAGCTCGAGCGCCCGCCGGAACGACTCGGGCTCACGCGACCCGACGTCGGAGATCAGCCGGTCGGCCGCAAAGGACGGCATGCGCAGGCCGCGTTTGATCTGCGAAGGCGGCTGCCCCGCGGCCAGCGCCTCGGAGATCGCCAGCGCCTCGCGCACCCGGCGAACCATCTGGTACAGCAGGCTCGGCAGCCGCTCGCCCTGCTGGCGCAGCTCGATCAGCAGCCGCGTGGCGCCCTTCTCGTCACCCGCCACGAGGGCGTCGGCGAGCGTCCAGGCGCGGCGCTCGGACGAGGTCGCGCACGATTCGACGACCTCCTCGACCCCGAGGTGGGCCCCCGGGCCGTGCTCGAGCGCGAGCTTCTCGAGCTCACGCACCAGCCGCTGACGCCGCTCGCCCACCTGCGCGACGAGGGCACGCGCGCCCTGGTCGTCGAGCTCGACGCCGAGCTCCGCCGCCTGCCCGGCCAGCCACTTCGGCAGCGCGCGGGCCTTGAGCGCCATCTCTGCCGCGATCTGCCCGCCGGCCGCCTCGACCGCCTTGTGCAGCGCGTCCGGCGCCTTGGCGCGGCCCTCCTCGCGCGCGAAGAAGGCGACGGTGAGCGTGTCGGGATCCATGCCCGCCATCGCGGCGGCCACCGGCTCGACCTCGCCCTCCTTCCAGCGCTCGACCCCGTCGGCGATCACGAACCGCCGCCCGAGCGCGAACGTCATCGCCGACAGCGCCACGGCGACGTTCTCGGCGGTGCACGCCTCCTGCTCGAACAGCTCGACGCCGCTGGACCCGCTCTCGGCCTCCGCCACCGCGCGCAGGCGTGCGCGCCGCTCGGCGATGCGGCCGTGGTCGTCACCGTAGATGAGATACGCGGACCGGAAGCTGGGCACGGACCGGCGAGTCTAGAGCGCCTCACGGCGCACGCTCCACCGTCATCGCGCCACCGTGCACGCGCAGCCGCACGGTGCCGTCGCGGTCGGTCCGGTAGACGTGCGGGACTCCGCGCAGCGCCGCGAGCGTCGAGGGCGTCGGGTGCCCGTACGTGTTGCCGCGGCCGACCTCGATCGCCGCCACCTGCGGCTGCAGGCGCTCGAGCAGAGCCGGCAGGCCCGGGTCGGCGCTGCCGTGGTGGGCGACCTTCATCGCCTCGACGTGCGGCAGCGGCAGCGTTCCCGTGACGTTCGACTCGGCGTCGGCCGACAGGAACAGGTCGAACGCCCCGACCCGGACGAGCGCGACGATCGCCCGGTCGTTCGGGTCGCCCTCCGCACGGAACCCGGGGCCGGGCGGTGGAGGCCACAGCAGCCGCATCGTGATCGCCCCGAACGTCAGCACCTGGCCCGCGTGAGCGGGCAGCAGCCGCGCGTGGTCGACGCGGACCGCGCCCGGCAGCCCGCGCTGCGTGTACGACGACCAGCCGGCGCCGCCGTCGACGACGAGGCGCGTCGGGAACGCGCGCATCACCTCGAGCGCCATCCCTTCGTGATCCGTCTGCGCATGCGTCAGCACGAGCCCGTCGAGCTGCCGGACGCCGGCCTGGCGTAGGCGCTGCAGGATCGGCCCGCCGGGCGGCCCGGTGTCCACGAGCACGCTCGCGCGCCCGCTCTGGATCAGCGTCGCGTCGCCCTGCCCGATGTTCAGGAACGAGACCACGACGTCGCCGTCCAGGACCGGAGGCGCCTCGTGCGCCGATGACGCACCGGCCAGCAGCACGACGACCGCACCGGCGCCGGCGAGGGCGACCGGCAGGCCGAGGCGCGGGCGACGCAACGTCGGGATCGGCTCTGGCAGGCGCCGCAGCAGCGTGCGCAGCCCGAGCGTGCCGGCACCCAGCACCGCGTACGCCGCGGTCAGCGCGGACGGCGAGGCGATGCGCAGCGGCATCACCGCCGCGGGCGCTCCCGCCATCGTGTGCGCGACCCACTCGACGAACCGCAGCAGCGGCTCGTCGAGCGCGTTGAACGGCTCCGCCAGCGCGGGCGCGACCTGCGCCGCCGCCGCCGCCAACATGCCGAGCCACATCACCGGCGCGATCGCCGCGGCCGCGAGCAGGTTCGCCGGCAGCGCCGCCAGCGAGACGGTGCCGAAATGCATCGCCATCAGCGGTGCGGTGCCGAGCGTCGCCGCCACGGTCATCGCCGCGACGTCGGCCACCGGCCCGGGCAGGCGCCGCGCGAACGCTTCGCGCAGGGGCGGCGCCACCGCCAGCAGCGCCGCGACCGCGGCGAACGACAGCTGCCATCCGGGTTCCCCGGCCGCCAGCGGGTTCAGCGCGAGCGTGACCGCCGCCGCCAGGCCGAGCGCGTACCAGCGGTGCGCCGGCCGGCCCGCCAGCGCAGCGACGAGCCCGGCCGCGCCCATGACCCCTGCGCGCTGGATCGACGGCCCGGCGCCGGTCAGCGGCACGTACAGCCCGATCAGCGCGAGCGCGAGCAGCAGGCGCGCGCGCAAGCCGATCCCGGCGACCGCGCCTGCGCCCAGGACGAGCGTCGCGAGCAGCATGACGTTCTGGCCGCTGACGGCCAGCACGTGCGCGAGGCCAGAGCGCTTGAAGTCCGTCCGCACCTCGTCCGAGAGCTGCTCGTCCTGACCGAGGACCATGCCGCGCAACAGCGCCGCCTCCGGCTCGGCGAGCCCGCGGCCCAGGCCATCCTCGGCGCGCCGCCGCGCCGAATCGACGATCCCCGCCAGTCCGCCTCGACGCGCGCCGGTCACCCGCAACCGCGTGACGTCCAACGCGGCGAGCGCTCCGCGGCGGCGCTGATAGGCGTCGTACAGCCCGAGCGGCTCGACCCTGCCGGTGACGGCCACGATCTCCCCCACGCCCGGACGGTCCGACGCGTGGATCCGCAGCACGGCGCCGGCACCCGCGGCAGGGCCGTCGAGCAGCCGGGCACGACCCACGGCGAGGCGACCGGGACGCTCGCGCAGCGGCTCGAGCACCACGACCCGCGACGAGAGCGTCTGGCCGTGCAGGCCAGGCAGCGGCCCGCCGGTGAGCGCAGCGAGGCGAGCGTCGGCCACCACGGCACCGAGCAGCAACGCACCCGCCGCCGTCAATGCGAGGCCGCGCGGGCCGAGCAGCGCGGCCGCGAGGATCACCACCGCCAGCCCGACGGTCGCCACCCGCGACAGCGGGCCGACCAGCAGCCCGGCGGTGAGCGCGAACAGCACCGCATGCCGCGGGTGGTCGTAGACGGCGTCCAGCACCGGTACCCGCCATCTCACACGCGCACCAGATCGCGCAGCGCGGCCAGACGGACATCGCCGATGCCCGGCACCTCCCCGAGCTCGTCGACCGAGCCGAAGCCTCCGTGCTGCTCGCGATAGTCGAGGATCTTCTGCGCGGTCGCCGGACCGACGCCCGGCAGCGCGTCGAGCTGCTCGAGCGTCGCCGTGTTGAGGTTGACCGGCACGGCGGGCTGGCCGGGAGCGGCCGCGGCGGTCGGCGAGGCGGACGCGGCCGGCGGCGACGCGACCCGGCGCGGCACCAGCACCTGGCGCCCGTCCTCGACCTTGGCCGCGAGGTTGACCTGGCTGAGGTCGGCCCGCGGGGTGGCGCCGCCCGCGCGCGCCAGCGCGTCGTTGACCCGGGCGCCCGCGCGCAGCCGGTACACGCCGGCATTGCGGACCGCGCCGGCGACATGGACGACGACCGAGCCGCCCCCGCCCCCGCCGTCCGCGACCTTGATCGGGGGCGGCGCCGCCGTCGCCTCACCCGCGCTCCCCCGCGACAGGTACCACCCGCCGAGCACCAGGACGACCAGCGCGGCGAGGCCGTACAGGACGAGCTGACGGGTGGGGATCTCGGGCATGGCACGACCGTACGGAAGGTCGTGCAACGGATCAGCACGCGACCGTTACAAGAGTGCGAAAAGTGTGTGCCGAATCCGCGCGAGAAGGCGCTTGAGCGGTCCGGGCTGTACTGGTTGGGTTCGCAACCACTCGTCACGCGCGGGCAGGCGGCCGGCTTTGCGCTCGGCGAGCGCGCATGCGGTGTGGGCGTGACGGCGGCGGCGCGGGTCGCCTTCGGGCATGACGAGCACGTGCTCGGACAACGACGGCAGCAGCTGGTTGCAGAACGGGCAGCGGTACGTGGACGGCTTGCGGTTCTGCGCTGCGCGTACAGTCCACCAGCGCACCGGCTCGGTCATGAACGACGGCGGGTCGACAAGTCCACGGCGGTCTATGACGCCGTCGGGGCTCGCAGGACGGAGTCTCCGGAGTGGCCCGGATCTCCGTCGGCCGGCTCGAGCGAGACGTCGAAGTAGCGGAAGCGATCAGGGTCGACGGGCATGGGCACCGTGACGTTGGCCGCGCCGGACCGGTCGACGCGAAATGAGCCGAGACCGACGAGCTCGCCGTCTTCGCCGAGAAGCCAGAGCTCGTAGAAGCCTCCGTTCCCGAGCGGTTTGAGGCCCGTGACGGTGAGTCGGGCACGCTCGCCGTCGGCACGACTGACGCGAACGCTTCCCCGAGCGCTCCCCGGCGCATTCCCGACAGGTGCGAGGCGGATGGCCTGCGCCGCAGGAGGCGGCGCGACGGACGCACCGTCGTCGCGAGCGATCAGGCCGCCGGCGATCCCGCCGAGGACGAGCAGCACCGCCGCGGCGGCCGCCGCAGCGAGTGGGCGAACCGTCAGGACGCGGGCGCGGCGATCGGGGGCGGGCGCGACGAGCGGGGGCGAGTCGGGCAGCCGCCAGGCGTCGGCCGGGAGCGCCTCGAGTGTGGCGACGACCGGGCGCATCTTCTCGATCTGGTCGCGCAGCTGCGGGTCGGCGGCGAGCTTCTGCTCGAGCGCCGCGACCTCGGCCTCACTCAGGTCGCCCTGGAGGTAGGCGACGATCTCTTGGTCTGGCTGCCGGGTCATCGCTGCTCGTCCTCCATCATCGCCCGAAGCGATCGCAACCCGCTGATCATGCGGGCCTTGACGGTCCCGAGCGGGATCCCGGTCGCCTCGGCGATCTGCACCTGGGTCTGGTCCTCGTAGAACCGGCGTCGCAGCAGATCGGCCTCGCTCGCGGGCAGGCGCGACAGGAAATGCGCCATGCGCCACGTCTCCAGAAGCTCGTCCAGCCGTCCGGCGACGGCGTCCTCGGATGACTCGACGAGCGCGATCGACGCTTCGGGATCCTGGGGCTCCGGGATTCGGCGCCGGAGCTCGTCGATGGCGCGGCTCCGGGCGATGGTCAAGATCCAGGTGAGCAGTCCGGCGCGATCCGGGTCGTACTGACCGGCGCGCTGCCAGACCTCGATGAAGACCTTCTGGAGGACGTCTTCGGCCGTGGCGCGATCAGGGAGGATCCGCGACAGCAGGCCGAGCGTCGCGGGCGCAAAGCGCTCGTATACGGCCTCGAACGCGCGGGGGTCGCGCCGCCTCAGACGCTTCGCGAGCTTGCGCTCGCTCGACGGGGATCGGGCAGCACCGGACCACATGTGCTGCCCAATGGTGGCGGACTCGGGTGACCCGAGCGCGGCGGACATGACTTGAATACGCAGCGGCGGCAGGCTGCGGTTGCGTCAATCAGCAGCCCGCAGCGGGCGCCCGGCGCGTGCCGCCGGACGCCCGCGACACGTCCTACGCCGCGCGTCCGGAGACCGTCGCGGTGCCGATGGTCAGGCCCGCCGCGAACGCGTTCGTCTGGAACGCCTGATTGAGCGCATCCGCCGCGCCCTGAGTGAGCTTGGCGACGACTCCACTGACCCTGACGCGCCGTCCGTTGACCGACGTCTGAGCGGCCGACAGCTCCAGCGTGGCGAGGTCGATCCGCGCGTTGCCGACGGCCGCAGTCAGCTTCGGCGACGGTGCCGTTTCGATCACGAAGCGCTCGACCGTCACCTGCGTGCTGCCCTTGCTGAGCGTGATCCCGCCGCTGTGCCGGATGGCACCGGCGAGGGTCTTGATGTCGACCTTGCCGCCGGTGATCGGGAACACGAGGCTCCCGTCCGCTCTCGCGGTCGCGGGAGCGGCGGGCGCGGCCGTCACACCGAGGGAGGTCAGCGCCGCGGCCGTCCCCGGGTCCAGCGCGAGAGCGGTGCTGCCACCACGGAACGCGAGCTGCGCCGGCTTGGCGTTGACCGTCGCGGTGCCGATCCGCAGGCCACGGGCGAACGCGTGGACGCCGAATGCCTGATTGAGCGCCGCGGCACCCTTGGCGGAGAGGACCACGCCGACGCGCGAGATCCGGGTGTCCAGACCACGACGGGTCACCTTGGCGTGGCGCAGCGACAGCAGAAACGCGTGCAGCCGCTTGCCGCCGACGCGCACGGATAGGCGTGCGCGCTTGCCCACGGCGATCCGCGGGTCGACGAGCCGCACCCTCGTGGTGCCGGCGCGAAGCTGCAGCGCGCCGCTGTGCTCGATCACGCCGGCGCCGGTCGCCGGGTTGATCGCGCCCCCGGAGATCGGGAACCGGATGCTGCCGCCCGCCGCGCGCGCCGGCGATACGGGCGAGACCGACACGCCAAGCGCGTCAAGGGCTCGAGCGGTGCCGCGATCGAGCTTGAGCTTCGTCGACCCCGAGCCGAGCTCGACGGTCGCGGCATGCGCTGGTGCGGTGAGGCCGAGCGCTCCGGCCGTTGCCACCACCGCGAGGATCCTCCGTTTCGTGAACATGCCGGTTATGCGGGAGCGGCGGCAGGCGCGGTTGACCGCCTGCGCGCCACGTCACGGCATCGCTCAGCGCACGACGAAGTTGACGAGCCGCCCGGGCACCACGACGACCTTCGCGACGTCGTGTCCGTCCAGGTGGCGCGCCACGTTCGGCCGCTCGCGGGCGAGCGACTCCAGCTCGTCGCGGGATACGTCCGCCGGCGCCTCGACGCGATCGCGCAGCTTGCCGTTGACCTGCACAGCGACGACCACGGTGTCGCGCTCCAGCATCTCGGGATCGGCGTCCGGCCAGGGCTGCTCCCACAGGCGGTCGCCGGTGAGCAGCTCGTAGACGTCGGTGGCCACGTGGGGAGCGAACGGGAAGATCAGCGAAGCGGCCGTCGCGGTTGCGAAGTGCATGGCATCGGCTGACGCGGTCTCGCGTCGCCGGGAGGCCTCGTTGACCAGTTCCATCACCGCCGCGATCGCGGTGTTGAACGCGAAGCGGCCCGCGAGGTCGTTCGTGACCTTGTCGATGGCCCAGTGCGCCTTGCGGAGCAGCTCGAGATCGTCGCCCTCGCGCGACCCGGCGGAGGGGTCGGGAGCGCGCTGCGCACCGAGTTCGGCGACGTCGGCTCCCAGGCGCCACAGGCGCCCGAGGAACCGGTGCACGCCCTCGACGCCCTCGTCGGTCCAGTCGGCGTCCTGGTCCGGCGGCCCGATGAAGAGGATGTAGGCAGCGGGCGGTGTCGGCCCCGTAGCGCTCGACGATCGGCTGCGGGCTGATCACGTTGCCCTTCGACTTGGACATCTTCGCCCCGTCGCGCGTGATCATGCCCTGCGTGAAGAGGCGCTGGAACGGCTCCTGCGTCTGCAGCAGGCCCATGTCGGCGAACGCCTTGACGAAGAAGCGCGCGTACATCAGGTGCAGGATCGCGTGCTCGATGCCGCCGATGTACTGGTAGACCGGCATCCAGCGGTCGGTGATCGCGGGATTCCAGGCGGCGTCCTCGTTGTCGGCGTCGCAGTAGCGCAGGAAGTACCAGGACGAATCGACGAACGTGTCCATCGTGTCCGTCTCGCGGCGCGCCGGGACCGCCGCAGCGCGGGCACGTTGTGCGGACCCAGTCCTCCGCGGCGGCGAGCGGGGAGCGACCCTGCGGCGCGTAGTCCTCGACGTCGGGGAGCTCGACCGGCAGGTCCTCGACCGGCACCGGCACCATCCCGCACTTGTCGCAGTAGACGATCGGGATCGGGCAGCCCCAGTAGCGCTGGCGTGAGAGCAGCCAGTCGCGCAGCCGGTAGTTGATCGAGCGGTGGCCGCGGCCCTCGGAGTCGAGCCAATCGATGATCGCGTCCTTGCCCTCGACGGCGCTCATCGCCCGTCGAACGCGGCCGGAGTTGACCAGCACCTCGTTGTCGCTGTGGGAGACGAACGGCTGCCCGTCTTCCGGAGCGCCGCCGGCGGGCTCGACGACGGGCCGGATCGGCAGGTCGAACGCCTGCGGCGAAGTCGAAGTCGCGCTGGTCGTGGGCGGGCACGGCCATGATCGCGCCGGTGCCGTACTCCATCAGCACGTAGTCGGCGACGAACATCGGGATCCGCTCGCCGTTGACCGGGTTGACGACGCTGCGGCCGAGCGGGACGCCCGTCTTCGTGCGGTCCGCCTCTGACCGCTCCTCGACGCTCTCGGCCAGCGCGCGATTGACGTACTCGCGGACCTTCGCCTCGTACTCGGTGCCGGCGGCGAGGCGCGTGACGTCGGGATGCTCCGGCGCCATGACGAAGAAGGTGGCGCCGAACAGCGTGTCCGGGCGGGTCGTGAAGACCGGGTAGTCGACGCCGATCTCCGGACACGAGAACGTCACCTCGGCGCCCTCGGAGCGACCGATCCAGTTGCGCTGCATCGTCTTGACGTGCGGCGGCCACTGGATCGTGTCGAGGTCGTCGAGCAGGCGGTCGGCGTAGTCGGTGATGCGGAAGAACCACTGCTCGAGCTGGCGCGCCTCGACCGGCGTGCCGCAGCGCTCGCAACGGCCGTCGATGACCTGCTCGTTGGCGAGCACGGTCGCGTCCTTGGGACACCAGTTGACCGCGGCCTCCTTGCGGTAGGCCAGCCCGCGCTCGAACAGCTGCAGGAAGATCCACTGGGTCCACCGGTAGTAGCGCGGCTCGTGGGTCGCGAACTCGCGCGACCAGTCGATCGAGATGCCCCACGAGCGCATGCGCTTCCTGGAACGCCTCGATCGACTTGCGGGTCGACTCGCGCGGGTGCTCGCCGGTCTTGATCGCGTGGTTCTCGGCCGGCAGGCCGAACGCGTCGTAGCCCATGGGATGGAGCACGCGGCGTCCGGCGCGGCGGTGGAAATGCGCGACCGCGTCGCCGACCGAGTAGTTCTTCAGGTGGCCCATGTGGGGCTCGCCCGAGGGGTACGGCAGCATCTCGAGCACGTACGTGCTGTCGACTCCATCGACCTCGTCGTTGGAGACCTCCCACGTGCGCTCGCGTTCCCAGACCTGCTGCCACTTGGGCTCGATGACGCTCGGGTCGTAGCGGTGCTCGGATGCCATTGCGGGCGGAGGTTAGCGGCAGGGCGCTCTGTGGCCCGTGGGCGGGCGATTCCGTCCGAGATGCGAACTAGTGTTCGCATTGTGTCAGAGAGCACGACAAGGGTGCCATCGCCGAAGCGGCCATCACCGCCGCCGCCGTTGAGCTTGGGCTCGTCGTCTTCGTCCGTTCCCCGAGGGTCGCCGCTACGACCTGGTGATCGACAACGGGTCGCGGCTGCTCCGAGTCCAGTGCAAATGGGGACGACTGCAAGGTGCCGTGATCGTGGTGACCTCGCGACGTGCCGCTACACACCGCGTGACGGCTACGTGCGGACGAAGTACACGTCTGCCGACGTTGATGGCGTCGCGGTGTATTGCCACGACCTCGACCGTTGCTACTACCTGCCGATTGAATCCGTGGCAGGCCGATCCAGCATCCATCTGCGGGTGGCGACCGGCCGCAAACCACCAGCAGACCGCGATAAACTTCGCCGACCAGTACCAATTCGGGGCTATAGCTCAGCTGGGAGAGCGCGTGACTGGCAGCCACGAGGTCGCCGGTTCGAGCCCGGCTAGCTCCACCTCGAATGTGAGGCCGCTCAGATGAGCGGCCTCAGTCGTTCGAGAGCGTCAGACCCCGACGGCGCGCTTGGGCGCCTCGCCCCACAGCTGCTCGAGCCGGTAGAACTCGCGCGCGTCGGGCGTGAAGACGTGGACGACCACGTCGAGGTAGTCCATCAGGATCCAGCGCGACTCCCCGAGGCCCTCGACGCGCCGCGGGAGCAGCCCGTGCTCCTTCTTCATCCCCTCGTGGATGCGGTCGTGGATCGCCTTGGTCTGGCGGTCGGTGTTGCCCGTGCAGATGACGAAGTAGTCGGTGTAGCCGAGGACGTCGCGGAGGTCGAGCTCAACCGGGTCGATCGCCTTCGCGTCGCCCGCGTAGCCGGCGATCAAGGCGGCGAGGCGGTCCGGGCGCGAGGGTCATCGGTACAGCCCTTCGCGCGCGATGTAGTCCGCCACGCCGTCGGGCACGAGATAGCGGATCGGCCGCCCGGCCGCGACCAGGCGCCGGATCAGCGAGGACGAGACGTCGATCCGCGGCATGTCGAAGAAGCGCACGTTGTCGGTACCCAGGTCGGAGAGGTGCTCGGTGATGTCCGCGCGGCGGACGCCCTCACGCTCGGCCACACCGAGCGATGCGAGCGAGAGGATGGCGGCAGGCTCGCGCCACGAGGGCAGCGAGAGCGCCATGTCACCTCCCACGATGAACGTCAGCTGGTCTCCCGAAAGGCGGTCATGCAGCCTGGAGAGGGTATCGACCGTGAACGACGGGCCGGGGACCTCGGCGTCGACGGTCGACACGTCGAGGTGCTCGTCGTCCGCGACCGCGATGCGGCACATCGCGACCCGGTGCTCGACACCCGGATCGGCCTCGATCGCCTTGTGCGGCGGCTCGTGGACCGGCACGAACAGCACCTGATCGAGGCCGAGCCCGGAAATGGCGTGCGTCGCGCACACCAGATGGCCGATGTGCGGCGGGTTGAACGTCCCGCCGAGCAGCCCGATCCGCGCCACTAGTGCACGCGGTCGTAAGGAGCACGCATCCCGGCGGGCCCGCCCGCCGCTGCCGGGCGGCGGCCGCCCCACACGTACCACCGGTATGCGAGTGGCGGCCGCCGCGGGCAGCGCCGACCGGTGCATTCGCCGAGCTATGCGCGCTCCTTACGACCACATGCACTACGCGCGGACCTGGCCCTCGCCCTCGACCAGGTACTTGAACGTGCACAGCTCGCGTACGCCGATCGGGCCGCGGGCGTGCAGCTTCTGCGTCGAGTTGCCGATCTCGGCCCCCATCCCGAACTGGCCGCCGTCGGTGAAGCGGGTCGAGGCGTTGACGTACACGCAGGCGGCGTCGACGCCGAGCTGGAACGCCCGCGCCGCGTCGACCGAGCCGGTGACGATCGCCTCCGAGTGGCCGGAGCCGTACTGGCCGATGTGATCGATCGCCTCGTCGACCGAGTCGACCACCTTGACGGCGAGGATCAGCGCCAGGAACTCGGTCGCCCAATCCTCGTCGGAGGCGGCAGCCACGCCGGCGTCGAGGGCGCGCACGCGGTCGTCGCCGCGGAGCTCGACGCCGCGATCGCGCAGGGCCGCGAGGGCACCGGGCAGGAAGGCTTCCGCGACCGACCGGTGCACGAGCAGGGTCTCGGCGGCGTTGCACACGCCCGGCCGCTGCACCTTGGCGTTCACGATGATCTCCCGCGCGCGGTCGAGGTCGGCGGTCGTCGTCGACGTAGACGTGGCAGTTGCCCGACGCCGCGTAGATGACCGGGACCTTCGCGACGGCGCTCAGCGCGGCCTTCAGGCCCTCGCCTCCGCGCGGGATGATCAGGTCGATCACGCCCTCCTGCGTGGCGAGCTCGGCCAGCTCCTCGCGGCCGCCGCCGGCGACGAGCGACAGCGACCCGGCGGGCAGGCCCTCCGCCTCGACCGCCTCCGAGGCCACCGCAGCGAGCACGGCGTTCGAGTGGGCAGCGGAGGAAGACCCGCGCAGCACGATCGCGTTGCCGGACTTCAGCGCGAGCGCGGCCGCGTCGATCGTGACGTTCGGCCGCGCCTCGTAGACGACGGCGACGACGCCGAGCGGCACGCGCACCTTGCGGACGTCGAGCCCGTTCGGGAGCCGGAAGCCGTCGAGCACCTCGCCGACCGGATCGGGGAGCGCGACGATGTCGCGGACACCGAGAGCCATCGCACGGACCCGCGCCTCGTCGAGCGCCAGCCGGTCCATCAGCGCGCTCGACAGACCCGACTCGCGGCCCACCTCGAGGTCACGCGCGTTCGCGTCGAGGATCTCCCCGACGCGCGCCTCCAGGGCATCGGCCATCGCCAGCAGCGCGCGGTTCTTGGTTGCGCTGTCCACACGAGCGAGCGCACGCGCGGCGCGCTTCGCGCCGAGGGAGATCTCAGTGACGGACTGGGCGGCGACGGCCATGGCGAAAGTCTAGGCGAGCACGAAGTAGTCCCGGTGGACGGCCTCCTCGGTCGCCCGCGGGAGCACCTCGCGCACCTGCGTCGACTGCATGCCCATCACCTGGCGCAGCTCGGCGGCCGAGTAGTTGCAGATGCCCTTGCCGATCGCCGAGCTGCCGTCGCGGACGTCGACCGCGTCACCCGCGTCGAACGCGCCGCGGACCTCGACGATGCCCACCGGGAGCAGGCTCGTCCCGCCCTCGCGCAAGGCGCGGGCGGCGCCCGCATCGACGGTCACCGTCCCGTGGCTCGGCTTGGCGTACTTGAGCCACAGCTTGAAGCTCGACTGGCGGACCGCCTGGGGAGCGAAGTGCGTGCCGGCCGGCTCCCCGGCCCACGCTCGCGCGAGCACGCCGGGCACGAGCCCGCTCCCGATCACGGTGCCGATCCCGGCGGCCGAGGCCATCTCGGCGGCGACCACCTTCGAGCGCATCCCGCCCGACCCGAGCGGTGACGGCGCGTGCCCGATCTGCAGGTCGCTCAGCTCCTCGGGGTCGGCGACCTCCTCGACGAGCTGCGCGCTCGCGGCGGTGCGCGGATCGGCCGTGTAGACGCCCTCGGTGTCGGTGAGCAGGACGAGCAGGTCGGCGGCCACGAGCACGGCGACCTGGGCGGCGAGGAAGTCGTTGTCGCCGAACGAGATCTCGTCGGTGGTGGTCGTGTCGTTCTCGTTGATCACCGGCACGATCCGCCACTCGAGCAGCTTCTGGAGCGTGCGGCGGGCGTTCAGGTAGTGGGTGCGTGCGCTCATGTCGAAGAACGTGAGCAGGACCTGGGCGGTCTGGATGCCGCGCTCGCGCAGCAGCTCGTCGTACGTCCGGTACAGCCGTCCCTGGCCGACCGCGCTCGCCGCCTGCAGGTCCTCCACCACGGCCGGGCGCGCGCCCATGCCGAGCAGGTGCATCCCGCGCGCGATCGCGCCGCTGGTGACGACGACGACGTCGACTCGCTCGCGGTGCAGGGCGGCGACCTCCTCGACGATCCGCGCGATCACGGACAGGCGCAGCTCGCCCGACTCCTCGGCGACGATCGACGAGCCCAGCTTGACGACGGCAACGGGCATGGCCGGGAGAACCTTAGAGCCTGGCTCGAGACCGTCAGCGCGCCCGGATGCCGTACATCCGCGGCGCCTGGCGGCACCCGCGAGTCTCGCAATAGCCCCGCTATTGCTGCGCTCGCGTGCGACGCCAGGCATCCACGGCTGGACGGCCCCGGCCGGACCGCCGAGTCTCGAGCCAGGCTCAGGAGGGGTCGAGCTCGAACACCACGCCGCCGAGCTCGACGTCGTCTCCCGGTTCGAACCCCTTTGCCTCGAGCGCGGCGATCACGCCCATCCGCCGCAGGCGGTGCTCGACGTGTGCAAGCGCCTCGTCGTTCTCGAGATCGTGACGCGCGATCAGCCGGTCGACGGCGTCGCCGGTGACGCGGAACTCGTGTGCGCCCGTCTTCTCGACCGCGAACGCGCGGCCCGCGGCCGGGCGGAAGACCTGGAACTCGGCGACGTCGTCCTGGCCGGCGTCCTCGGGCACCGGCTCGGCCACCGGCACGCGGCGGAGCAGCTCGCGGCGCAGGTCGTCGAGCCCCTGGCCGGTCGCCGACGACGTGACGATCACCGGGACACCGAGGCGCTCGCCCCACTCCGCGGCGGCGGTGTCGGCGGCCTCGGGCGGCACGAGGTCGGCCTTGGAGAGCGCGAGGATCCGCGGCAGCTCGGCGAGCCGGGTGTCGTGCTCGCGCAGCTCGGCCTCGATCACGGCGTGGTTCTGCCGCGGGTCCGAGCCGTCGAGCGGCGCCAGGTCGAGCACGTGCACGAGCAGGCGGGTGCGCTCGACGTGGGCCAGGAAGTCGTGGCCGAGCCCGGCGCCGGCGCTCGCGCCCTCGATCAGGCCCGGGATGTCGGCGATCACGAGCTGGCGGTCCTCGGCGTCGAGCGTGCCGAGCACGGGCTCCAACGTCGTGAACGGGTAGGCGGCGACCTTCGGCTGCGCACGAGTGAGGCGCGACAGCAGTGACGACTTGCCGGCGTTCGGCAGGCCGACGAGGCCGACGTCGGCGAGCAGCTTGAGGTGCAGCTCGACACGCCCCTCCTCCCCGGGCAGCCCCTTCTCGGCAAGCCGCGGCGTCTGCCGCGTCGGGCCCTTGAAGCGCGTGTTGCCGCGGCCGCCGGCGCCGCCGCGGGCGATCGTGACCTGCTGGCCGGGCCGGACGAGGTCGTAGCGCGTGCCGTCCCAGCGCTGCACCTGCGTGCCGGGCGGCACGGCGACGATCAGCGGATCGCCGTCGGCGCCGTGCATCTGCTTGCCCAGCCCGTGCCCACCGCGCTCGGCGCGGAAGTGCACGCGGCGGCGGAACGACTGCAGGTCGCGCAGCGAGTCGTCACAGCGCAGGATGACGTCGCCGCCGCGGCCGCCGTCGCCGCCGTCCGGGCCGCCCTTGGGCACGTGCGCCTCGCGCCGGAACGACAGCGAGCCGTTGCCGCCGGCGCCGGCGCGGACTTCGAGGTGGGCGCGGTCCGTGAGCATGAAATATGGTTTCGCCGCCAGGCGAGTCGCGACGTAGTAGCGCTCGCCTGCCAGGCGAGATACCTTATCCGATGCCGAAGGTCTTCCTCATCACCGGCGCATCGACAGGCATCGGCGCCGCCACCGCCCGCCAGGCTGCGCAGGCCGGCTACAAGGTCGTCCTCGCCGCCCGCTCCGAGGACAAGCTGCAGGCGCTGGCGAGCGAGACCGGCGGCCTCGCGATCCGCTGCGACGTCACCGAGTGGAGCGACCAGGAGGCGCTCGTCAAGCGCACGCTCGACGAGCTCGGGCAGATCGACGTCGTGTTCGCCAACGCCGGGTTCGGCGCCAAGCGCGGGTTCCTCGAGGAGGACCCCGAGTTCTGGAAGAGCATGGTCCTCACCAACGTCTACGGCTGCGCGCTGACGATCCGGGCGACGATGCCGGCGCTGAAGGAGTCCAAGGGCCACCTGCTGCTGACGAGCTCGGTCGCCGGCCGGCGCGCGCTCCCGGGCTCGCTCTACTCGGCCTCCAAGCATGCGGTCACGGCGATGGGCGAAGCGGCGCGGCAGGAGTACAACGACAGCGGCGTGCGGGTCACGCTGATCGAGCCCGGCGCCGTCGACACGCCCTTCTTCGACAGCCCGCTGAAGATCCGCGCGCTCGACGCCGACGACGTCGCCCGCACCGTGATGTTCGTGGTGTCGCAGCCGCCGCACGTGGACATCAACGAGATCCTCATCCGGCCGACCGCGCAGCCGACGTAATCGCGGCGTAATCCGCCGCGCCGTACCTTGACGGTGTGGCGCTCCTGCTGCTGTTCGCGCTGATCGCCGGAGCCGGCACGGCGGTCTCGCCGTGCGTGCTTCCGATCCTGCCCGCGCTGCTGTCTGCGGGCGCGACCGGCGGGCGGCGGCGGCCGCTGGGGATCGTGATCGGCCTCGCGGTCACGTTCACGATCACGATCGTCGGGCTCGCCGAGGTGGTCGACGGCGTGGGACTGGGTGACGGGTCGCTGCGCTCGATCGCGGTGATCGTGCTGCTGGTGTTCGGCGTCACGTTGCTCGTGCCGCGGCTGTCGGACCGGCTGGAGGCATGGCTGTCGCCGCTGATCCGGCTCGGGCCGAAGTCGGGCGGCGACGGGTTCGTGAGCGGGCTCGGCGTGGGCGCCGCGCTCGGGTTCGTGTACGCGCCGTGCGCGGGCCCGATCCTCGCTGCCGTGATCTCGGTCAGCGCCGCGTCCGGCCGGACGGTCGCGGTCGCCATCGCCTACGCCGCCGGCTCGGCGGCTGCGCTGTTCATCCTCTCGCTCGGCGGCCGCGCGCTGCTCAACCGCTTCCGCGGGCCGTGGCTCCAGCGCGTGCTCGGCATCGTGATGATCCTCACGGCGCTGGCGGTGGCGACCGACCGCGACGTCGCCTTCCAGAACCTGATCGCCGACGACCTGCCCGCCTACGTCGTCAACCCGACCGGCCACCTCGAGCGCTCCAACACGGTCGCGCGGCGGCTCGACGACCTGCGCGGCGCGTCCAAGTTCGCCGCCGCGAGCAGCGAGGGCCTGCCGAAGCTGGGCGCCGCGCCCGACTTCGCCGGCATCACGCACTGGCTGAACTCCAAGCCGCTGACGATGGAGCAGCTGCGCGGCAAGGTCGTGCTGATCGACTTCTGGACCTACACCTGCATCAACTGCCTGCGCACGCTGCCGTACGTGCGCGCCTGGGACGAGAAGTACCGCGACAAGGGCCTCGTGGTCGTCGGTGTCCACACCCCCGAGTTCGGCTTCGAGAAGGAGACGGGCAACGTCCGCGACGCGATCGCCCGCAACCACCTGCAGTACCCGGTCGCGCAGGACAACGACTACGGCACCTGGAACGCCTGGGGCAACCAGTACTGGCCCGCCAAGTACCTGATCGACGCCACCGGCGAGGTCCGCTACACGCACTTCGGCGAGGGCGACTACGCGACCACCGAGGGCGCGATCCGCCGGCTGCTGGCCGAGGCCGGCGACAAGAGCCTCGGTGCGCGCGCCGGTCATCAGTCCGGCGAGGTGCCGGGCGACGCGACGCCGGAGACCTACCTCGGCACGGCGCGGGCGCAGGGCTGGCTGCCGAGCCCCGTCAACGGCACGCGCGACTACCCCGGGGTGAAGACGCCGCCCATCGACCGCTTCGCCTACCGCGGCACGTGGAAGATCGACGACGAGTCCGCCGAGGCGGTGAGCAGCGCCGCGATCCAGGCCTCCGTGCGCGGCAAGTCGGTCTACCTCGTGATGGGGTCGAAGACGCCGGGCGCGAAGGTCGACGTGATCGTCGACGGGCGCCACGAGCGCACGGTGCGGGTGCGCGGGCAGCGCCTGTACACGCTGATGCAGCGCCCGCGCGCGGGGCAGCATCAGATCGAGCTGCGGTTCGACCCCGGCGTGACCGGCTACGCGTTCACGTTCGGCTGAGCGCCGGCCGCTCCAACTGCGGCATTGAGGGAGGCGGCCTGGACCCCACCGAAAACCAGTGGGTCGGCGCATGCACCATATGCGTGCATGGATCGCCCCACGCGAAACCGGTGCATTGGAGCCCCCGCCTCCCCACCCAGCCGCCGTTGACGTTCGCCGGCGGCGAGAGGCCGCCGGCGGAGACCAGCGCCGGCGGCGAGAGGCCGCCGGCGGAGACGAACAGCCGGCGGCGAGAGGCCGCCGGCGGAGGCGTGCGGGGCTAAGCGGCCGGCTCGACCGGATCGACCGAGATCACGCGCCCGCGCCGGCCGGTGCGGAACTGCACCGTCCCCGCGGCCTTCGCGTAGATCGTGTCGTCCTTGCCGATGCCCGTGCCGTCGCCGGGCTTGAACTTCGTGCCGCGCTGGCGAACGATGATCTCGCCGCCGGTCACGGTCTGACCCGCGAACACCTTCACGCCGAGGCGCTTGGCGTTCGAGTCGCGCCCGTTGCGGCTGGAACCGAGACCCTTCTTGTGTGCCATTGCGTCGCTACTTCCCGATCTTCGTGATTCGCAGGCGGGTGAGCTCCTGGCGGTGGCCCGTGCGCCGCTTGTAGCCGCGCTTGGGCTTGAACTTGAAGACCCGGAGCTTGGGGCCGCGCTCGTGGCCGACGATCTCGGCCTGCACCGGCGACTTGGCGAGCTTCGCGGCGTCGAGCACGGGGTCGCCGTCGCCGGCCAGCAGCAGCGGAACGAGGTCCACCGTCGCGCCGGGCTCGTCGGGCAGCCGCTCGACGAGCAGGGTCTGACCCTCCTCGACGCGGTACTGCTTGCCGCCTGTCTTGATCACTGCGTAGGACATTTCAGAGACTCACTCGTCGGCCGGGGCCTTGGCGCGCGAACGGCGCCGTCCGCCTCTCCGGCCGCGGCGCCGAGGGCGAGAGGATAGCGCGTCGTCGCCGTCGCCCGACCCGTTCTCCGCCTCTTCCGCGGCGGCGGGCGCGGTGCCGGCTTCGGCCGAATCGGAGTCGGTGAGCGCCTGCACGGCATCCGCCTCGACGGACGCCCCGTCCTCGGCGGGCTTGCCGGCCCGCTTGCGCCGGCGCCCGCGTGGCTTGGCGGGGTCGTCCTTCTCGTCGGCGGAGGCCTTCGCCCGGGCGGGGGCCTTCTTCGCCGGCTTGTCCGACTTCGCCGCCGCCTGCGGTTTCGCCGCCGGCTGGGGTGTCGCCGCCTCCTCGCGCGCCTTGCGTCCCGCGGCCCCGCGCTTGGCGGCGGCGGACCGCTTGGCGCGCTCCTCGGCCTTCACGCGCTCCTTGGCGCGCTCCTCGGCCGCGGTCGCGGCCGCCTCGGCGTCGGACCCGGTGAGCACGGCGACGGCGGCGGTGCGACCCGCCTCCTCGATCCGCACGAGCTTCTTCTCGCCCACGAACGCGATCCCGTTGGTGACCGAGATGAGGTAGCCGTCGACCTTCGCGACGCCGTCGTCCGGGTTGTACATGTGCGGCTCGACGATGTGGACGTGGACCTCCTCGCCGGCGCGGAACGGCACGGCGTGCTGCTCGATCTCGTCGCGCGAGCCCTCCATCGTCACCGCGAAGTGATCCAGAGGCAGCCCTTCGGAGCCCTCGAAGTGGAAGAACTTGCCGGTCTGCGCCTCGAGCGCATGCAGCTCGCGCGCGCCGTCGGCGGTGAACCAGGCGCTGACGCGCGGGTTGATGCGCAGCAGATACGCCTCCGCCCCGTTGCCGCCGGCCTCGTCGACCATGTGGCGCAGGTGCCGGGCGATCCCGATGGCGATCGTCTCCTCGGACTTGACGACGCCCTCGCCGTGGCAGACCGGGCAGGTCTTGGACATGATCTCGCGGACGCCGTCGGTGACGTTCTGGCGCGTCATCTCGACGAGCCCGAGCGGCGAGATCTCGACCACGAACGTCTTCGTGCGGTCCTCGTCGAGCGCCTTGCGCAGGACCTTCAGGACCGCGTCGCGGTTGCGCGCCCGCGCCATGTCGATGAAGTCGATGACGATGATGCCGCCGATGTCGCGCAGCCGCAGCTGGTTGACGACCCCCTCGGCCGCCTCGAGGTTCGTCTTGGTGATCGTGTCCTCGAGCCGTGCGCTCTTGCCCTTGCCGGTGAACGACCCCGTGTTGACGTCGATGACGGTCAGCGCCTCGGCGTAGTCGATCATCAGGTAGCCGCCGCTGGGCAGGTCGACGCGGCGGTTGAGCATCCCCTCGATCACCGGCTCGACGCCGTAGGCCTCGAACAGCGGGTCCGTGTCCTCCCACAGCTCGACGCGGTCGACCAGCTCGGGCGCCGTGCGGGCGAAGAAGGAGACGAGCCGGTGATGGGCCTTCGGATCGTCGACGACCGCGCGCTCGAAGTGCTCGGAGAAGATGTCGCGGACGACGCGGACCGACAGGTCGGCCTCCTGGAAGACGAGCGCGGGCGCCTCGGCCTCCTTGACGCGCTTCTCGAGCACCTCGTTGAGCTTGAACAGGTACTGCAGCTCGCGCTCGAAGTCCACGCGCTGGGCGCCGTGCGCGGCGGTGCGGATGATCGCGCCGCCGCCGTCGAGGTCGAGCTGCTTGGCCTCCTTGCGCAGGCGGTCGCGCTCCTTGTCCTCGAGCCGGCGCGAGACGCCGACGCCCTCGCCGGTCGGCGCGTAGACCATGTAGCGCCCGGCGATGGTGAGCTCCATCGACAGGCGGGCGCCCTTGGTCTTCAGCGGGTCCTTGACGACCTGGACGACGATCTCCTGCCCCGGCTTGAGCAGGTCGGTGATGCGCGGCCCGCTGGCCGCGCCGCGGCCGCGCCGCACCTGCTCGACGCCCGGGAGGACGATCTCGTCGACGTGCAGGAACCCGTTCTTGTCGAGGCCGATGTCGACGAAGGCGGCCTCGAGCCCGGGCAGGACGTTGTCGACCTTGCCCTTGTAGATGTTGCCGACGATCGAGCGGCCCGCCGCGACGCTCGAAGTAGATCTCGGCGACGCGGTAGCCCGCGGGGACCTCGGACTTCTTCTTACCGCGGCGGCTCTTCGCCCGCGACTTCGACGGTGCCTCGGGCTCGCCCGAGGCTTCCAACATGGCGACCCGGGTCTCTCCCCGATCGACCGTGACCAGCACTTGCTTTCTCACTGAAAAAAATCCTCATTGGAAGACTGTCGCCCTCCCCTTCATATCCGACGTCTCGCGCGCCTGCGCGTGGACCGAATGAAGTAGGCCGAGGGCCAAGAATGTGGCGAGCATCGACGAGCCGCCGAAGCTCAATAGCGGGGCGGTGACGCCCGTGATGGGCATGATCCCCACATTCATCCCGATGTTCACGAACAGCTGGAAGAGCAGCATCACGGTGATGCCGCCCGCGATCAGCGCTCCGTACAGGTTCTTCGCGACCGTCAGGATGTGCAAACCCCGCCATATAAGTAGCGCGTATAGCGACAGCACGAGTGCACACCCGGCGAAACCGAATGTCTCGCCGATGACCGCGAAGATGAAATCGGTGTGGTGCTCGGGCAGGAAGTTCAGGGACGTCTGGGTCGCGTTCGCAACGCCGCGACCGGTCTTCTCGCCGGACCCCATCGCGATCAGGGCCTGCTGCTGCTGGTAGCCCTCGTCGCCGGGATCGGCCGACGGATGCAGGAACGAGGTCAGGCGGTCCACCTGGTACGGCTTGAGCACGTCGACGCCCGCCATCGGCGCCACGACGAGCACCAGCGAGACCGACACCGCGATCAGCGCCCCGAGCGCGGCGAAGTGCCGCCATGGCGCGCCGGCGACGAACAGCAGGGCGAGCGTGCCCGCGACGTAGACCATCGCCGAACCGAGGTCGGGCTCGGCCATCACGAACATCGTCGGTATCAGGCCGAGCAGCATGATCCGCGCCGTGGTGTCACGGCCCATGCGGCGCATGCGGTCGACCAGGAAGCCGCCGAGCGCGACGATCAGCAGCACCTTGCCGAGCTCGGAGGGCTGGAAGTTGAAGAACGGCAGCGCGATCCACGATTTCGCGCCGCGCGTGGCGGTGGCGATCACGAGCACGGCGGCGATCAGCGCGAGCATGAGCCCGTAGATCGGGTAGCGCAGCTCGCGCAGCCGCGAGTAGTCGAGCCGTGAGGCGGCGTACATCAGCACCAGCCCGACGGCGGCGTAGATCGCCTGGCGGATGACGTAGTAGTCCGGATGGCCGGGGACGTCGTTCTGCGTCGAGCCGTTGAGCGCGACCAGCGAGCAGGCGACGAGCCCGATGCTGGCGACGAGCAGCAGCGGGTCCAGCCGCAGCTGCCACTCGCGCGGGACGAGCGGGGGCGGCGGCTCAGAGGCTGGCTGGATCGGGTGCGAGCTCAATTCGACTGGTCGGATCCGGAGTGGAACTGGTCGTCGTGGACATGGAACCACTCGTTGAGGATGAGGCGCGCCGCGGGTGCCGCAGTCTCCGCGCCGAATCCGCCGCGCTCGATCGTCGTGACGACCACGATCGGCCGCGTGGGATCAGCGACATAGCAGGCGTACCAGGACTGATCGGGGTTCGGCTGGCGCTCGGCGGTACCGGTCTTGCCGTACAGCAGGTTGCGGTACGGCGAGCCCGCGAACACGTCGGCCGACGTGCCGCCCTGCTCGGTGGCGGCGCCGTGCAGGCCGGCCATGATCGCCTCCTGGTAGCCGGCGCCGAAGTGCACCCGCCGCCGGATCGGCGTGCGGATCTGCTCGACGAGCACGCCGTTGCCGTCCTCGACCTGCAGGCCGAGGTGCGGGCGGACGACCTTGCCGCCGTTGACGATCGTCGAGTAGCGCGTCGGCGAGCTGCAGCGGCGTCGCCTGCAGGTCGCCCTGGCCGACCGCGAGGTTGACGTTGTCGCCCGTCGTCCAGCGCCGCTCGATGCCGCCGCAGGCGTACAGCGCCTGCGTCGTGCCCGGCGTCACGTGCGCCTTCTTCGCGCACTTCAGGTACTCCTCGTAGCCCTTGTCGCGCCACGCGCGGTCGGGGACCAGGCCGGCGAACTCGCCCGGGATGTCGATGCCCGTCTTGCGCCCGAGCCCGAGCCGGTGCGCCCACTCCTGGAGCACCGGGCCCTTGCCGTTGAGCGCCTCGCCGAGCTGGTAGAAGAACACGTCCGAGGACACGGTCAGCGCGCGCGGGAGCTGCAGCGCCCCGTACGAGGCGCCCTTGGCGTTCTTGCGGACCTGGTCGCCGAGCTTGAACTCGCCGGTGTCGATGAGCGTGCTGCTGGGCGTGATCACGCCCTCCTCCAGCGCCGCCATCGCGGTGATCGGCTTGAACGTCGAGCCCGTCGGATAGGTCGCGGCGATCGCGCGGTTGAACAGCGGCGCGCCGTTCTCCTCCGAGGTCAGCGCGTCGTAGCGCTTCTGGGAGATCGGCTTGGCGAACACGTTGGCGTCGAAGCTCGGGTAGGAGCCCGAGCGCGAGGACCTCGCCGTTGCGCGGGTCCATCGCGACGAAGGCGCCCGCCTTGGCCCCGTTCCCGGCCGCCGCCTGCACGCCGCGCTGGATCGCGTCCATCGCGGCCCGCTGCAGGTCGAGGTCGAGCGTGAGCCGCAGCCGTTGGCCCTGGCGCGGCTCGACGCGCTTCATCCGCCGGCGGTCGTCGCGGTTGCCGAGCGCGTTGATGACGATCCGCGTGTAGCCGTCCTTGCCGCGCAGGTACTTGTCGTAGCTCTCCTCGAGGCCGTCGGCGCCGATCCGCGTGCCGGCGGCGACGCCCTTGTAGCGCTTCTCCTTGAGCTCCCTCGGCGAGATCTCGCGCGTCGTCCCGAACAGCTGCGCGGCGAGCTCCTTGTGCGGGTAGTCGCGCAGGTACTGCTTCTCGACCTCGACGCCCGGGAACTGCTCCTTGCGCTCGCGGATGTAGTTGAAGGCCGCGCGGTTGACGCGGTCTTGATCGTCACGTTCGAGTACGGCAGCTCGGCGACGCCTTCGATCACGCGCTCGTGGATCCGGTTGGGCTTGACGCGGATGACGTGCCCGAGGCGCCGGTACAGGCGGCGCAGCTTGACCTCGTCGGCGGGCAGCGGCGGGATCGGCACCGCCCTGGCCTGGCGGGCCGCGCGGGCAGCCGGCGGCGCTCGCGGCGCTGGCCTTGGTCGGGCCGTGCCGGCGCTCGCGGATGTCGCGTTCGAGCGCGTGCAGCTGGTCGGCGGCGGCCAGCCGGCCTTCTCGGCCTCACCGCGCTCCTTGCGGTACGCATCCGCCTCGGTGATCACCGCGTCCGGGAGCGCGCCGGGGACGATCTGCACGACCGGCGCGATCCGCGTCTTGACCAGCACGCGGCCGTTGCGGTCGACGATGTCGCCGCGCGGCGCCTCGATCCGGACCTTGCGGACGCGGTTCTCGCGCGCCTTGGCGACGTAGTCCTCGCCCGACAGCACCTGCAGGAACCACAGGCGGAAGAAGACGATCGCGAACAGCACGAACGCGAAGCCGCCGAGCACGGCGACGCGCACCGCGAGCTGCGGCGTGATCGGCGGGCGGCGCTCCTCGACGGGCGTCGGCATCAGACGGTCGATCTCGCGGGCCGCGTGACGGCCGGGCGGTTCGTGGGATCGGCCGTCATGCCTTGGAGAGCGGGGAGAGCCCGCCGGTCGTGTACGCGCGGCGGCGGCGGCGGCGCGGGTCGTCGGGCAGGAACGGCGCCATCACGCGGCGGCAGATCGCGTACACCGGCAGCGCCAGCAGCGTGTTGAGGACGATCGTCATCAGGATCTGGCGGACCAGCAGCAGCGACACCGGCGCCTCGACGCCGAGCAGGAACTGCAGCAGCGAGAAGCCGATCGTCGCGACCGCGGTCGCCGCCGCGCCGATCGCCACGGGCGCGAGCGCGTGGGCGGGGTCGCGCAGCTCGCGGATGCGGCCGGCGCCGTAGCCGACGGCCGTGTAGACGAGCGAGTTCACGCCGAGCGTCTGCAGCAGCGCGGTGTCGACGAACAGGCCGAGCGCGAAGCCGAAGACGGCGCCCGGCACCGAGCCGCAGAGGAACCCGACGGACGCCACGAGCAGCGGCGACAGGTCCGCGGGCACGCCGAAGATGGAGATCTGCGAGACCGTCGTGAGCTCGATGATCCCGCCGAGAAGGCCGAGCAGGAAGAGGCGGCCGGCAGCGGGCGGTGTGATGGTCACGGCACCTGCGCCCGGACGTCGTTCTGCGGCTGGGTGAGCACCTCGACGATGTCGAGGTTGCGCAGGTCGGCGACCGGCTGCACGTGGATCACGCGGTCGAGCTCGCCCTCGCCGGTCTCGACGCGCTTGACCGTCCCGATCAGGATGCCGCGCGGGTACAGCGATCGCAGGTCGCTGACGCGGCTGGAGGTGCTCGTGCCCGCGGTGATGATGTGCTCGCCCTTGTGGACTTCCTTGGCGTTCGGCACGAGCTCGAAGCGCAGGTCGCCAGGGGCGCCGACCGCCGGGCCGACGCTGCCGGGCTCGCCGCTCTCGAGCGCCTGAGCGGAGACGCCGAACTCGGGGTCGGTGAGCAGCATCACCGACGCGTTGCCGTCGGACACCGACTTGACCTTGCCGACCAGCCCGGCGCTGTTGACGACCGGCTGGTCGACGCGGACGCCGTCGCTCGAGCCCTTGTTGATCTGGAAGGTCTGGTACCAGGAGCTCGGGGAGCGGGCGATGACGCGCGCCGTCACCGGGTTGTAGTTGCCCAGGCCGCCCTGGTCGTTCTGCTCCTTCAGGCCCTTGTACTGCTGGAGGTCGCGGTTCTCGTCGGTGAGCTGAGCGACCTCGTTGCGCAGCTGGTCGCGCTCGGACTTGAGGCGCTTGTTCTGCTTCTTGGCGTCGAGCGTGTCGCCGAACCAGCCGAACAGGTCGCGGAACGGCTTGAGCGCGCGGTTGGCGCCCTCCTGGATCGGGGCGAGCACCTCCATCGCCCCGCGCTGCACGCCGTGCAGGCTCCCGTTCGATCCCTCGCCGAAGTAGGCGGTCAGCAGGAACAGCGAGAGGAGCACGAGCACGGCGAGGACCGCGCGGCGCCGGCGCACTGACTTTGTCGCTCATGCTGAAGGCGCTCACACGAGCTTGCGAGTGTGAGTAAGCCGCATTCATCATCTTCTTGGCGGGCGGCGGTTGCTGTTGCGGTTGCGGTTGCTGCGGTGGATCGCCTCGAACTCCTCGAGCGAGCGGCCGGAGCCGACGGCGACGCACGTGAGCGGCGACTCGGCGCGGTGCGCCGGCATCTGCGTCTCTTCGCGCAGACGCTCGTCGAGCCCCTGCAGCAGCGACCCGCCGCCCGCGAGCATGATCCCGCGATCCATGATGTCCGACGCCAGCTCGGGCGGCGTGCGGTCGAGCGTCTCCTTGATCGCGTCGATGATCTGCACGAGCGGCTCTTCGAGGGCGGCGCGCACCTCCTCGGAGGTGAGCACGACGGTCTTGGGAAGTCCGGAGACCAGGTCGCGGCCGCGGATCTCGGCCTGCACCTCCTCGTCGAGAGGGTAGGCGCTGCCGATCTCGAGCTTGACCTCCTCGGCCGTCTGCTGGCCGATCAGGAGCTTGTACTCCTTCTTGACGTAGTTGATGATCGCCTCGTCGAGCTCGTCGCCGCCGACGCGGATCGACTGCGAGACGACGATGCCGCCGAGCGAGATCACCGCGACCTCGGAGGTGCCGCCGCCGATGTCGACGATCATGTTCCCCGTCGGCTCGCCGACCGGGCAGCCCGGCGCCGATCGCGGCCGCCATCGGCTCCTCGATCAGGTAGGCCTGGCGGGCGCCGGCGGACAGGCAGGCCTCCTCGACGGCGCGCTTCTCCACCCCGGTCACGCCGGACGGGACGCAGACGACGACGCGCGGGTGCGCCCAGCGGTTCTGGTGCACCTTCTGGATGAAGTGGCGCAGCATCTCCTCGGTGACGTCGAAGTCGGCGATCACGCCGTCCTTGAGCGGGCGGATCGCGGAGATCGTGCCGGGCGTGCGGCCGAGCATCCGCTTGGCCTCGATGCCGACGGCGTGGACCTCGCCGGTGCGCGAGTCGATCGCGACCACCGACGGCTCGGAGAGCACGATGCCGCGCCCGCGTACGTAGACGAGGGTGTTGGCCGTACCGAGGTCGACGGCCATGTCACGGCCACCGAAGCCGGTGAGATACGAGAAGAAGCCCATGAGGAGGGAGCGCGCGCGCAGGGCGGGCGGCCGAGCCGCCGCGGGGGCTGAGTGTATCGAAGGGTCCGGGCGCCGAAATGGCGCGCAAGCCGCGCCTTCAGGCGCCGGCCGCGCCCACGGCGCCCGCCCGCGGTCAGAGTGCGGCGAGGAGCGTCTGGAGGCGGTGCAGCGGCAGCCCGACGACGTTGAGGTAGTCGCCCTCGATCCGGTCCACCAGCGCGGCGCCCTCACCCTGGATCGCGTAGCCGCCGGCGCGGCCCTGCCACTCCCCGGTGGCCACGTACCAGTCGAGCGCCCCGTCGTCGGAGGAGCGGAACGTGACGCGCGTGACCTCGACCGCGGTGGCCAGGACCGCGCCGTCGCTCGCCAGCGCGATGCCGCCGACGACCACGTGCGTGCGGCCGGCGAGCCGGCCCAGGAGCTCGCGCGCGTGCGCGGCGTCGCGCGGCTTGCCGAGGATGTCGCCGTCGAGCGCGACGTCGGTGTCGGCGCCGAGCACGAGATCGCCCGCGGGCCGAGGCGTCGCCGAGCGCCTTGGGCGCGCGCGTTCTCGAGGGCGACGACGCGCGGGTCGCCGCGCGGCGAGCTCCTCGACGTCGCGGGCGGCCGATCGAACGCGATCCCGACCTGCCGAGGATCGCCCGCCGCTGCGGCGACGCCGACCAGGATCAGGCCCACCCGCGTGCGGCGATGCTCCGGCCGTCGTGGACGCGCCGGGGCTGATCAGGCCTCGAGTTCCGGGAAGAACAGCGCGGCCTCGCGCTGGCCGGACTCGACCGCGTCGGAGCCGTGGACCATGTTCTGGCCGACCGCGATCGCGAAGTCGCCGCGGATCGAGCCCGTGGTGGCCTCGAGCGGGTTCGTCGCGCCGATCACCTGGCGCGCCGCCGTGATCGCGCTCTCGCCCTCGAGCACCATCGCCACGAGCGGGCCGGAGGTGATGAAGTCGACCAGCTCGCCGAAGAACGGCTTGCCCTCGTGCTCGGCGTAGTGCTGCTTGGCCAGCTCCTCGTCACCGTCATGTGCTTGAGCGGCCACGATCTTCAGGCCCTTGCGCTCGAAGCGGGCGATGATCTCGCCGGTCAGGCCGCGCGCGAACGCGTCGGGCTTGACCAGGATGAGGGTCCGTTCCATTGATTCCTCTCGTCTGGCCCCGGCGGGGCGACGTCTTATCTGCGGCCGCGCTCGCGCTGCGGCTCAGGCTCGTCGTGCGTGATCTCGGCCGACACCGTCGGCTGGTCAGTTGTAGACGAACGGCCGCGCCGGCGCCGCGTGGCCTGCGGCGGCGGCTCGACCTGCATCTCCGCCTCGCAGAACGGGCACACCTTCCACGCCGGGTCGATCGGCTTGCCGCACGAGTAGCACCGCTCCTTGAGCTTGCGCATGCAGCTCGGGCAGCGCAGGTAGTCGGCCTTGATCTCGTAGTCGCAGTGCGGGCACAGCTGGTAGTCGAGCTGGGCGAGACGCGCCTCCGCGGCGGTCATCTCCAGCTCGCGCAGCCGCACGTCGTCGAGGAACTCGGGCGGGCGGACGATCAGATAGACGATCGTGCCCACGAACGGGAACAGCGACGCCGCGGTGGCGCAGGCGACGAGCATCGGATCGTCGATCCGGCGCCGTGCGTCGGCGAAAGTCCAGAAGATCAGGGCAAACCAGACAACGATCAGCACCAGCAGCAGCACGTTGACGGCTGTGTTGACGCTGTCGTTCTTGATGCCGAAGATCGCGAAGCGGAGCATGTGCGACTCGAATCGTAGACGTAGGGGTTACAGGAAAGCTCGGCCGAAGGCGTAGCCGACCGCGAAGAACACGAGGATCACCAGCGCGACGACCACCGCCACGAGGGCGACCATGGCCAGCACGCTCGGGCCGCCATCGTTCACAGCGCCGATGCCCTCCGGCGCTCCGGATCGCCCAGCAGGTCGGCCACGAGGTAGATCGATCCGGTCGCCAGGACCGCCCCGTCGGGCCCCGCCAGCGCTTGCGCGCGAGCCACGGCAGCGCGCGGATCGCGCACGATCTCGGACGGCGGCCCGCCGACCTGGTCGGCCAGCGACGCGAGCGTCGCCGGCGGCAGCGCGCGCGGGTTGCGGGAGCTCGTGAACACGGCGCCCGAGGTCTTCCCGAGCAGCGCCCGCAACATGCCCGCCGCGTCCTTGTCGTCGAGCACCGAGATCACCGCGACGAGCGGCCGCGCGCCAACCAGGTCGGGAAGCGCGTCGGCGAGCGCCGCCACGCCGGACGGGTTGTGCGCGCCGTCGTAGATCGTCAGCGGCGCGTCGGCGACCACCTGCATCCGCCCCGGCACCCGGATGCGGCCCGCGACCTCGGCGACGATCCGCGGGTCGAGCTCGCCGAGGTGCGCGCGGGCGGCGGCCGCGGCCACCGCGAAGTTCGTGGCCTGATAGCCGAACAGGGCGGACTCGAGCGGCTCGGCCGCGACGACCCGTGCCCCGGTCGCGTGCGCGAGCTCGGCCACCTCCGGGTCGAGCAGGCCGGTCACCAGCGTGGCGCCGGCGGGCACGACGGCGAGCTTCTCGCGCGCGATGTCGACCACGGTCGGGCCGAGCCAGCGCGTGTGCTCGAGCCCGACGTTGGTGAGCACGCACACGGGCGCGGCGAGCACGTTGGTGGCGTCGTGGCGCCCGCCGAGGCCCGCCTCGACGACCGCGACCTCGACACCGCGGCGCGCCAGCTCGTCGAACGCGGCGGCGGTGACGAGCTCGAACTGGGTCACGCGGTCACCCGCCTCGAGCGTGCGGTCGACCTTCGCGGCCGCCACCGCGGTCCGCTGCACGGCGGCGCCGAAGGCGTCGGGATCGAGGTCGGCGTCGCCGATCCGGATCCGCTCGGCGAACGTGGTCAGGTGCGGCGACAGGAACGAGCCGGTGCGGACGCCGTGCGCCTCCAGCAGCGCCGCGCACATCCGCACGGTCGAGGACTTGCCGTTGGTCCCGACCACGTGGATCGCTGCGAACCGCTCCTGCGGGCTGCCGAGCGCGGTCAGCAGCCGGCGCATGCGATCGAGCCCGAACCGCATGCCGAACAGCTCGAGCGAGAGGAGGTGGGCCTCGGCGTCTGCGAGGCGCCACTGCGCGGTCACCCTAGAGTTCCTCCAGCTCCCGTTTGAGTCGCTCGAGCTTGTCGCGCTCGGCCTCGACGACGGCCGCCGGCGCCTTCGCGACGAAGCCCTGGTTGGCGAGCTTTCCCTCGGCGCGGGCGATCTCCTGCTCGAGCTTCGGCCTTCCGGGCGCTCGCGCGTTCGGCCGCGGCGCCGGCGTCGACCGCCTCGGACTCGAGCACGGCGATGTTGCCGCCAGGGATGCCGACGGTGGCGATCGGCTCGCCGCCGTCGGCCGACCACTCGACGCGCGCGAGCCGCGCGACGTGCGCCGCCGTGCGGTCGTAGCCGGTCGCCTCGAGCCGGGCGGGGACGGGCTTGCCGGCGGCGGCGCCGACGCGGTCGCGCCAGCCGCGCAGCTCCTGCGTCGCGGCGATCGCGCGCGCGATCTCGCCCTCGGCCTCCTCGTCGCGCAGGGCGTCGTCGGCCTCCGGCTAGCGGCGCACCATCAGCAGGCCGTCCGCGCCGGGCATGTGCGACCAGATCTCCTCGGTGACGAACGGGATCACCGGGTGGGCGAGCGCCAGCGTCTCGGCGAGCACGTGCAACGCGAGCGTCGCGACCGCGCGGTTGTCGTCCTCGTACAGGCGCGGCTTGATCATCTCCAGGTACCAGTCGCACAGCTCGCCGTAGACGAAGTCGTAGAGGCCGAGCGAGGCGTGGTGGAACTCGAAGTCGTCGATCGAGCGCGCGACGTCGGCCTTGGCGCCCTGCAGCCGGGAGAGGATCCAGGCGTCCTCGATCGTCTGCGGCGCCGGCGCGGTCTCCGGCACGGTCAGCCCTCGGGCACGCGCAGGAGGACGAGCCGGGACGCGTTCCACAGCTTGTTGGCGAGCTGGCGGCCCTGGGCGATCTTCTCCTCGTTGAAGCGCACGTCCTGCGTCGAGGACATCGCGAGCAGGCCGAAGCGGACGGCGTCGGCGCCGTAGGCGGGGAAGTCGCCGCCTTGCTCGAACACCGGTGGCCGCGGGCCGCCTTCGATCAGGTCGAGCGGGTCGATCCCGGTGCCGAGCGACTTCGACATCCGGCGGCCGTCCGGCGCCTGGATGATCGAGTGCACGTAGACGCGATCGAACGGGACGTCGCCGACGAACTCGAGGCCCATCATGATCATCCGCGCGACCCAGAGGAACAGGATGTCGCGCGCCGTCGAGAGCACGTCGGTGGGATAGAAGGCCTTCAGCGCCGCCGTCTCCTCGGGCCAGCCGAGCGTCACGAACGGCCAGATGCCGCTGGAGAACCAGGTGTCGAGGACGTCGGGGTCGCGCTCCCAGCCGTCGCCCTCCGGCGGCTCCGTGCCGACGTAGCGCTCGTCCTCGCCGCGGTACCAGACGGGGATCTGATGCCCCCACCACAGCTGGCGCGAGATGCACCACGGCCGGATGTTCTCCATCCACTCGAAGTAGCGGCGCTCCTGGCCCTCGGGGTGGATGAGGACACGGCCGCTGCGGACGACCTCGATCGCCGGCTTGGCGAGCTCGTCCATCGCCATGAACCACTGCAGCGAGATCAGCGGCTCGATCCGCTCGCCGGAGCGCTGCGAGTACGGGACGCTGTGGAGGTACGGCTCGGTCCGGGCGATGCGGCCCTCGGCGCGCAGCGCCTCGACGACCGCCTCGCGCGCGTCGAGCACCGCGAGGCCGGCGAAGCGCTCACCGGCGTCCTCGGTCATCAGCCCGTCCTCGCCGATGACGGTGATCTCCTCGAGCCCGTGCGCGCGGCCGATCTCGAAGTCGTTCGGGTCGTGGCCGGGCGTGATCTTCAGCGCGCCGGTGCCGAACTCGGGCTTGACGTACTCGTCGGCGATGATCTTCAGCCGCCGGCCGACGAGCGGCAGGATCGCCGTCTCGCCGATCAGGCGCGTGTAGCGGTCGTCGTCCGGATGGACGGCGATCGCGGTGTCGGCGAGCATCGTCTCCGGCCGGACGGTCGCGACGGTGACCGACCCGCCGCCGCTCGCAAGCGGGTAGTCGACGTAGTAGAGGGTGTCGGTGACCTCGCGGTCCTCGACCTCGAGGTCGGAGATCGCCGACCGCGAGCCGGGGTCCCAGTTGACCATCCGGTTGTCGCGGTAGATGAGGCCCTTGTCGTAGAGGTCGACGAAGACCTTCTGGACCGCGCGCGCGTACGGCGGGTCGAGCGTGAACCGCTCGTCCTCGTAGTCGCACGACGCGCCGAGCCGCTTGAACTGCTCGACGATCGTGGAGCCGTACTGGTCGCGCCAGCGCCAGACGCGCTCGATGAACTTCTCGCGGCCCAGCGCCTCGCGGCTGGTGCCCTCGGAGATCAGCAGGCGCTCGACCTGGGTCTGGGTGGCGATGCCCGCATGGTCGGTGCCGAAGATCCACTTCGCGCGCTGCCCGCGCATGCGGGCGAGCCGGATCAGCGAGTCCTGCACCGAGCCGTTGAGCGCGTGCCCCATGTGGAGCGCCCCCGTGACGTTCGGGAGCGGGATCGCGATCGAGTAGTTCTCGGCGGCCGTGCCGGCCGCCTCGGGGCTGAACAGGCCTGACTCGAGCCAGCGCTCGCGCACGCCGGCCTCCGCCTCGGCGGGGTCGTATCGGGTGCGGCGCTCGAGCTCTTCGTTCATCAGGGCCGCGGAGTCTAGATCGCTCGCGGCTTGCGCCCTGAGTTACACTTTGACGCTGGATGTCACAGCGTAACGAGAGCGATCCGGTGCTCGACGCCGCTCGCGCGTGCGTGCTGGCGGTGGGCGTGCGCCGGACCACGCTGACTGACGTCGCGCGGCGCGCCGGGGTGAGCCGGATGACGCTGTACCGGCGGTTCCCCGATCTCGAGGGTGTGCTGTCGGCGCTGATGACGCGCGAGTTCGGGCGGCTGGTGGCCGAGGCGGCCGCGCGGGCCGAGGGGGCGAACACGCGCGAGCGAGTCGTGGAGATGGTCGTGCACGGCTCACAGGCGCTGGCCGAGGACCCGCTGTTCGAGCGCCTGCTCGACGTCGATCCCGAGCTGCTGCTGCCGTACGTGACGCAGCGGCTCGGCGGCATGCAGAAGCTGGCCGTCCAGGCGAGCGCGGACATCCTGGCCGGCGCGGACGACTCGGTGCGGAGCGACGTCCCGCCCGAGGTGCTCGCCGAGGGCATGGAGCTGATCGCGCGCGGGTTCGTCCTGGCCTCGCACGGCGCCCTCGGGCTCGACCCGTGGGCGGAGCTCGCCCGCGCGATCGATGGGTACCTGCGGCCATGAGCGCTTCGCTGAACGCCGCCCGCCGCGAGGTTGAGCTCGACGCGCTGGCCGGTGGCGAGATGGTCGACGTGGTCGTGGTCGGCGGCGGCGTCACGGGCGCGGGCGTGGCGCTCGACGCGGCGTCGCGCGGCCTGTCGGTCGCGCTGCTCGAGCGGCGCGACCTCGCCCACGGCACGAGCCGCTGGAGCTCGAAGCTCGTCCACGGCGGGCTGCGCTACCTGGAGCAGGGCGACGTCGGTCTCGCGTGGGAGTCGGCCGTCGAGCGGGCGACGTTGCTGCGCACAGTGGCCCCTCATCTGGTCCGCCCCATCCCCCATCTGATCCCGCTCGACGCGGCGGTCGATCGCCGGACGGCGACGAAGACGGCCGTCGGCCTGCGCATCGGCGACTCGCTGCGGGCGGCGGCCCGCACGAGCCGGCGCGTGCTCCCTCCCCGCGCCGCGTGAGCGCGCTCGAGGCGCGGCGCCTGGCTCCCGCGCTGCGCCCGGCCGGTCTGCGCGGCGCGCTCCTGGGCTGGGACTGCCAGCTCGAGGACGACGCGCGCCTGGTCGTGGCGATCGCCCGGACCGCGGCCGCGCACGGCGCGCGCGTCCTGACGTACGCGGAGGTCGTCGGGCTGCGCGAGGACGGCGTCGACGCGGTGGACAGCGCGGACCGGCGCGGCGTTCAGCGTGCGGGCCCGGCACACGATCGTCGCCGCGGGCGTGTGGTCCGGCGCGCTGACCGAGGCGGTGTCGCTGCGGCCGAGCCGCGGCTCGCACCTGCTCGTGCACGCCGGCCGGCTCGGCGACCCGCGCGCCGCGCATCAACGTCCGCGTGCCCGGGGAGCGCAGCCGCTGGGTGTTCGCGATCCCGCGCACCGACGGCCTCGTCGCGATCGGTCTCACCGACGTGCCGGCCCCGGGAGACGCCGGCCGACGAGCCGGTGCCCGACGCCGCCGAGGAGTCCGAGCTGCTCGACCGCGCGTCGGCGGCGCTGGACGTCCCGCTCGGGCCGGCTGACGTCGCCGGCCGCTACGCCGGGCTGCGGCCGCTGGCCGCCGGAGAGGGCGCGACCTCCGACCTCTCCCGCCGCCACGTGATCGTCGAGGACCCCGACAGCGGCGCGCTGGCGATCATCGGCGGCAAGCTCACGACCTACCGGCGGATGGCGCAGGACGTCGTCGACCGCGTCACCGAGCGCCCGTGCCGGACCGCGCGGCTGCCGCTGGTCGGCGCGGCGTCGGTCTCGTCGCTGCGATCGGTGGCGGCGCCCGAGCCGCTCGTCCGCCGGTACGGGACCGAGGCGCCCGCGGTGGTGGCGCTCGCCGACGGCCGGCCCGAGCTGCTCGAGCCGCTCGGACCGCCGTACTGCGCCGCCGAGCTGCTGTGGGCGGTGCGGCACGAGCTCGCGCTGACGGTCGGCGATCTGGTGGACCGGCGGACGCGGGCGGGATTGGTGCCGGCGTGGCGGGAGGCGGTATCCGCACACGCTGCGGCGGGTCTGGCGCTTACTGCGGCTGGGTAGGGCGGCGAGGGGCCGGCGCGGTCGCACGCTGGCGCCTTTATGCACCTGTGTAGGGAGTAAAAGGCGCCAGGGATCGGCCGCCGCGGCCAAACTCTCCGCACCCCTACCCAGCCGCAGTTCACGACGCCGGGGTAACCTCGCGGACGAGATGTACCACGAGCTCCAGACCACGAACCCCTACGTGGCCTGCCTCTGGACCACCGACGGGGCGCCCACCCCGCGGCGGATCCTGCCGGACGCGTGCGTCGACATCGTCTGGACCGGCGCGAGGCTGATCGTCGCCGGACCGGCGACGCAGGCCGCGATGGCGACCGCGCCCGGGCCGGCGCTCGGCATCAGGTTCCGGGTCGGGGCCGCCGGGGCGGCGCTCGGGCTCCCCGCGTCGGAGCTGCTCGATCAGTCGCCGCGCTGGAGGAGATCTGGGGGCCCGAGATCGCCGAGACGGTGGCGGCGACGCCGACGCTCAGCACCCTCGCGCGAGCCGTGGGCGCCCGCCTCGCGCGCCGGCAACCGCCCGACGGGCTCGTGCGCGCCGCGGCCACCGGCGCCCAGCCCGGCATCGGCGACCGGCAGCTGCGGCGGCGGTTCGCGGACGCGGTCGGCTACGGCCCGAAGACGCTGCAGCGGATCCTCCGCTTCCAGCGCTTCCTCGCCCTGGCGGAGCGCGAGGCCGCGCCCGACCTCGCGCGCCTGGCGCTCGACGCCGGCTATGCCGACCAGGCGCACCTCACGCGCGAGACCCGGCGCCTGGCCGGGATCCCGCCCGCCGCCCTGCTGGCGTCCGGCGCCGGGCCGGCCGGCGAGAGGTCCGTTTCGTTCAAGACCAGCGGGCCGGTGGCCGCCACGCTGGCGGCATGACCGTCGACCTCCAGGCCGCCCAGACCTTCATCTACGCCAACGCCCGGCTGCTCGAGCGCCATCGCCTCGCGTACCTGCTCGAGCAGGCCGGCGCCGAGCCGGTCGTGCAGGCCCTGCGCGCCTACCGCAACCCCGACGGCGGGTTCGGGAACGCGATCGAGCCCGACATGCGCGCGCCGGACAGCCAGCCGGTCGGGATCCACACCGCGCTGGAGATCCTCCACGAGGTCGGCGCGCACGACGACGAGATGATCGGCGGCGCCGCCGACTGGCTGCCGACGATCACGCGCGCCGACGGCGGGATCCCGTTCTGCCTGCCGAGCGCGCTCGACTACCCGCGGAACCCGATCTGGCAGCCCGCCGACGCCTCGTCGCCGATCCAGACCGCAGCCAACGCCGCGGCCCTGCACGAGCTCGGGGTCAGGCACCCGTGGCTCGACGGCGCCGACGCGTACATGTGGCAGCAGATCGACGAGCTCGACCTCGCCAACGCGGACGCCAACCCCGGCACCGGCTACGTGGTCCGCTTCGCGGTCACCTTCCTCAACGCCCACCCCGACGCCGCCCGCGCCGAGGCCGCCCTCGACGCGCTCGCACCCGACCTCGACCGCTTCGTGGCCCCCGAGCCGGGCGGCGACGTCCAGACCCCGCTCGACCTCGCTCCCAGGCCGGACTCGCGGAGCCGCCGCCTGTTCGACCCGCAGGACGTCGAACGCAATCTCGACGCCCTCGAGGGGGCGCAACAGCCGGACGGCGGCTGGATGTTCGGCTGGGACGAGTGGAATCCGGCCGCCACCCACGAGTGGCGTGGTGTTGTCACCGTCCACAATCTGCGGACACTGCGCGCCAACCTCCGGGTCTGAACGACCGGGGGGTTGCAGGGAAACTCCAGGTCGTAGAGGATCGGCGGATGCGCCGCCCGTTCGTCGTTCTCATCGCGATCGCCGCCGTCGGCGCCATCGCCGCTCCGTCCGCTTCCGCCGCCCCAGGTTGTTCCACGCCCTCTGGGCTCACCTGGCACAGCTGCCTGAACGCGGGCCACCGCAAGGTCCTGCACACGGACAACGTGCGCCTAACGCGAGCCACCGCCGTGCTCGTCGTGCGTATGAACGCGTGCCCGGTCGACCTCCCGTCGCGCCGTGTCGTCATCCGCACCGACAAGCGCAAGCGGGTCGCCCGCGAGCGCGTCGAGGGCACCTGCAAGCACAACGTGGCTCGCTGGCGCCTGCGGGTGAAGCCACACGAGTTCGACGTGCGCGCCGGCACCGTCATCCACAGCTACTGGTCGGGCATCGACGACAGCGACGACCCGCCGAGCGTCAAGCTCGGCAACAAGAGCTAGCGGCTACGCCGACTTCGCTTCGGGCGAGTCGGCGTCGTCCGGCGCCTCGGTCACGAGCGTCGGCTTGACGCCGCGCTCGACCGTCTCCTTCGTCACGACGCACTTCTTGACGTCGCGCCGTGACGGCAGCTCGAACTGCACGTCGAGGAGGATGTCCTCGATGATCGAGCGCAGGCCGCGGGCGCCGGTCTCGCGCTCGAGCGCCTTGTCGGCGACGGCCTTCTGCGCGTCGGCGGAGAAGACCAGCTCGATCCCGTCGAACGAGAAGAAGCGCTGGAACTGCTTGACGATCGCGTTGCGCGGCTCGGTCAGGATCGTGATCAGATCGTCGCGCGAGAGCTGGTGCACGGCCGAGGACACCGGCAGGCGGCCGATGAACTCCGGGATCAGGCCGTACTGCATGAGGTCCTCGGGCAGGACCTTCTCGAACAGCGCGCCGGTGTCCCGCTGGGTCTTGGACTCGATCTGCGCGCCGAAGCCGACGCCCTTGTGGCCGATCCGCCGCTCGATCACCTTGTCGAGGTTGGCGAACGCCCCGCCGCAGATGAACAGGATGTTCGTCGTGTCGATCGTGAGGAACTCCTGGTGCGGGTGCTTGCGCCCGCCCTGCGGCGGCACCGACGCAGTGGTGCCCTCGAGGATCTTCAGCAGCGCCTGCTGGACGCCCTCGCCCGACACGTCGCGCGTGATCGACGGGTTGTCGGCCTTGCGGGCGATCTTGTCGACCTCGTCGATGTAGATGATCCCGCTCTCGGCCTTCTTGACGTCGTAGTCGGCGGCCTGGATCAGCTTCAAGAGGATGTTCTCGACGTCCTCGCCGACGTAGCCGGCCTCGGTCAGCGCGGTGGCGTCGGCGATCGCGAACGGCACGTTCAGGATCCGCGCGAGCGTCTGCGCGAGCAGCGTCTTGCCGCAGCCGGTCGGCCCGAGCAGCAGGATGTTCGACTTCTGCAGCTCGATGTCCGAGTCGTCGGCCTGCATCATCTGCACGCGCTTGTAGTGGTTGTAGACCGCCACCGAGAGCGTGCGCTTGGCCTGCTCCTGCCCGACGACGTACTCGTTGAGCACGCCGTAGATCTCCTTCGGCTTCGGCAGGTTGTCGATGTCGAACGACGGCGGAGCGGTGAGCTCCTCGTCGATGATCTCGTTACAGAGATCGATGCACTCGTCGCAGATGTACACGCCGGGTCCGGCGATCAGCTTCTTGACCTGCCGCTGCGACTTGCCGCAGAAGGAGCAGAGGAGCTGCTCGTTGGAGTCCGTGGGCCGAGCCATCTACGTCACCTAGTGCTCTGAGATCACCCTGTCGATGATGCCGTACTTCTGTGCTTCCTCCGAGCTCATGAAGTAGTCACGCTCGGTATCCGAACGTACCTTCTCTATGTCTTGCCCGGAATGCTCGGCGATGATCTCATCCAGGCGCCGGCGCAGGTCGATGACCTCGCGCGCGTGGATCTCGATATCGGTCGCCTGGCCCTGGAAGCCGGACGACACCTGGTGGATCAGGATCTTCGCGTTGGGCAGCGCCATCCGCTTGCCCTTGGCTCCACCGCCCAGCAGGAGCGCTCCCATCGACATCGCGATGCCGACGCAGATCGTCGACACGTCGGGCTTGATGAACTGCATCGTGTCGTAGATCGCGAGCCCGGCGTAGACCGAACCGCCAGGTGAGTTGATGTAGAGCGAGATGTCCTTGTCGGGGTCCTCGGCCTCGAGATGGAGGAGCTGGGCGACGATCAGATTCGCGATCTGGTCGTCCACCGGGGTGCCGAGGAAGACGATCCGCTCGTTGAGGAGTCGGGAGTAGATGTCGAACGCACGCTCCCCGCGGGAGGTCTGTTCGACGACCATCGGTACCAGTGGGCTCACGGTCCTCGCTTCGTTTCGCTTCGAGCGCTCGAGTCCTGCTCAGGTTCGTGGGCTGGGAGCCCGGCGACAGCCTAGCAATCGCCGAGGGCCGCAAAACGCGGCTCCTGTTCGCATGGCCAGTCCCCGGCGCGCCGTTTCTTGAGCATCTCTTGAGGCGGCGCGGAGCGTGGTCGGAGGAAGCGGGCCGACACCTGGAACCAGGACCAACCCCCCGATTCCAGGAAAGCCAATGTCCCACGAGTCCTCCATCACCACGAAGCCCGCCGGCCGCCGGCTCGGCATCAAGGGCAAGCTGCTCGGCACGTCGCTCGTGCTGCTCGCCTTCACCGCGCTGATCGGCGTGCTGGGCATCCGCGCGTCGTCGACGATCAGCGGGCAGTCCGATCGCATGTACACCGAGAACGTCGTGCCCCTCGCCGACGTCGGGATCGCCCGCGCCAAGTTCAGCCAGGAGCGGGCGAACCACCTGCTCGAGACGGACAGCGCCAAGCAGGACGCGCTGGTCGCGGCGCTCAAGGAGGACGACAAGACGGTCGCCGAGAAACTCCTCGCGGTCAGCCGCTCTCTGAAGCTCCCCGAGGGCAAGGCCGCCGTTCGCGCAGGTCCAGTCCGGCGTCCAGGCGTTCCAGGCCGTCCGCCAGGACGTGCTCCGGCTGTCGGCCGCGGGCCGTGACGGCGAGGCCTACGCGCTGTATCAGCAGAAGGCCGTGCCCGCCGTCAGCCAGGCGGTCGAGGGCTTCGGCAAGCTGTTCGACATCAAGGTGGCGCTGGCGGGCGCCCAGCAGAAGCACGTCGACTCGGTCAGCTCCTCGAGCCGCACCCGCACGATCGTGATCCTGATCGTCGCGCTCTCCGCCGGCCTGGCGCTGGCCTGGTGGATCTCCTCCCGCATCCAGCGGGCCGTCGCCGTCATCGTCGACCGGCTCGGCATGTTGCGCGAGCACTGCACCACCGAGCTGCGCACGGCGCTCGACGCCGTCGCCCACGGCGACCTGACCAGGACGGTCACGCCGGTGACCCCGGAGCTCGAGCGCACCTCGAACGACGAGGTCGGCGACGTCGCCGAGGCCGTCGCGGCGATCCGCGCCAACACGGTCGCCTCGGTCGAGGCCTACAACGCGATGCGCGACCAGATCGCCGAGATGATCGGCGCGATCTCGGAGAACGCCGGCACGGTGTCCGCCGCCTCGCAGCAGATGGCGTCGACGTCCGACGAGGCCGGCCGCGCGGTCGGCGAGATCGCCAACGCCGTCGGCGACGTCGCACGTCCGGCGCCGAGCGCCGAGCGCCAGGCGCCGCATGGTCGAGGAAGTGCGCGGGGCCGCCCAGCAGGCCGCGACCGCCGCCACGACGCAGCGCCGAGCGCGACCAGGAGATCGCCGACGCCGCCGAGCAGTCCGCGGCGTCGCCCGCGAGGGCGTCGACGCCGCCGCGCAGGCGAGCAGGGCCGCGGCTTCGCCGTCGTCGCCGAAGAAGTGCGCAAGCTGGCCGAGGAGTCCCAGGACGCCGCCGGCCAGATCTCGGGCCCCGATCGGCGAGATCCGGACCGGGACGCAGAAGGTCGTCGCCGGCAGCGGCCGGGGAGGCTCTGCGTCGTTAAGACGGCGTCCAGAGCTGGCCGGAGCCGCCGGTCTCCTCACGGCCCGGGGTCCACAGCTTGTCGCGCGCCTGCGCCTGCTCGATCGTGATCGGCTTCGCGGAGTCGGCGATCAGGTCGAGCGCCTTGCGCTGCGCGAGGTCCTCCTTGAGGCTCTCGATCCGCCCGCTCGACTTCAACCGCTCCAGCAGCTTCTTCGGGGACGTACCGCCGGTCCCGTCGCCCGCGGCCTGCTCGACCGCCTCGATCACCTCGTCGTCGGTCGGCTCGATGCCCTCGGCCTCGATGACCGCGGCGAGCACGGCCTCGCGCCGCAACGCCTGCTCGGCGTCGGGCTTCGCCTTCTCGACGATCTCGTCCTCGTCCTGGCCGGCGATCCGCATGTACGCGTCACGCGAGATGCCCTGGTGCGCGAGCGAGTGCAGCATCTGGTCCCACTGCTCGCGGGCCCGGGCCTCGACGAGCGCGTCCGGCATGTCTAGCTTGGCGTTCTTGACGACCGAGTCGAGCGCCGCCTCGCGGAACTCGGCCTCGATCCGTGCCGTCTCGGCCTCGGAGATCCGCGCGCGGATGTCCTCGCGCAGCTCGTCGAGCGTGTCGAAGCCGGCCTCGGCCGCGAGGTCGTCGTCGACCTCGGGCAGCTCCTTGGCCTTGACCTCCTTGACGGTCACCGCGAACTCGGCCCCGTTGCCGGCGAGCTCCTCGGCGCCGTAGTCCTCGGGAAAGGTGATCGTCACGGTCCGCTCGTCGCCGGCCGAAGCGCCCTCGAGCTGGTCCTCGAACCCGGGCACGAGGCGGCCGGAGCCGAGCTCGACCATCTGGTCGCGCCCCTCGCCGCCCGCGAACGGCTCGCCCGCGAGCGTGCCGACGTAGTCCATGACGACGAAGTCGCCCTTCGCGGCGGGGCGCTCGACCGTGTCGAGGCGCGCCGAGCGCTCGCGCAGGCGGTCGATCTCGGCACCGATCGCCTCGTCGTCGACGCTGGCGTCGCGCTTGCCGACCTCGACGCCCTTGTAGTCGCCGAGCTCGGCCTTCGGGCGAACGCCGATCTCGATCGAGAAGCGCAGCGGCTCGCCCTGCGCGGGCAGGTCGCCGAGGTCGAGGTCGGGCTCGCCGACGGGCGCGATCCGCGCCCCCTCGATCGCCGCCGTGTACCAGGCGCCGATCGAGTCGCGCACCGCCTCGTCGAGCACGGCGTCGCGGCCCATGCGCTGGACGATCACCGGCGGCGGCGCCTTGCCGGCGCGGAAGCCGGGAACGCGGATGTTGCGGCCGAGCCGCTTGGCCGCCTGGGCGACCCGCCGCTCGACCTCCGCAGCAGGCACCTCGGCCTGCACGCGCACGCGTGATTCGGGGAGTTCGGTGACGGTGGTGGAGACGTCGGCGGCCATCGGCGGGCCACCACGATACAAAGCACTCATGCTCGCCTGGCTCTACACCGGTCCGCTCGGCCATCTGGCGGCCGGCGTCGCCGACTGGGTGGAGCTGGCCGCGCGCCTCGCGCGGCGCCCCAAGCCCGATTGACAACCGTCCGGATCGAGGCCGATGACGGGGGCATGAGTCTCTCCATCCGCCAGAAGCTTCTCGGCGGGTTCGGCATCGTGCTGGGCCTGCTCGTGATCGCCACCGTCCTGTCCCTGTCTGCCCTCGGCCGCGTCAACAACGAGGCCGAGACTCTCGGCAAGTCCGACGCCGTCGCCATCGAGGCTCTCGGCGAGATCCATGCCTCGCTGAACGCCGTGCGCGCTGCCCAGATTGGCCACGTCGAGGCCGAGACCCCGCAGGACGAGCGCGGCCTCGAGAAGGTGCTCACCGAGGCCGAGGCGGGCATCGAGCACGGCTTCGACCAGTACGAGCCGACGATCGCCAATCCCGAGGACCGCCGTCGCTTCGACGCGGCCAAGAAGGAGACCAACGCCTACCTCGATGCCACCAAGGGCTTCCTCGTGCTCAGCCAGGAGGAGAAGAACGACGAGGCGCTGGCGATCCTCAACGGCCAGAATAGGGAGTACCAGCACGCCCGCGCGACGCTCGTCTCGTACAGCAAGTACAACCGGCAGCTCGTCGCCGGCGACGTCGACGACGCCCACGACGCGTTCACCGGCGCCCGCACGCAGCTGCTGATCGTCGCGCTGCTCTCGCTGCTCTTCGCGGCCGGCATCGCGGTCTTCCTCTCGCGCCAGATCACCGGCGGCGTCGGCCAGATGCTGCGCGCCGCCGAGGGCATCGCCGACGGCGACGTCGACCAGGAGGTCACGATCGCGACGCGCGACGAGCTCGGCCGCACCGCCGGCGCGTTCCGTCGCATGATCGACTACCTGAAGGAGATGGCGGGTGCTGCGGATCGTGTCGCCGCCGGTGACCTGACCCTGGATGTCACTCCGCGCTCCGAGCGCGACGCGCTCGGTACCGCGCTGCACCGGATGACCGGGAACCTGCGCGAGCTGATCGGCGCCGTCGACGGCTCGGCCGCCACGCTGTCGGCGTCCTCGCAGCAGATGGCCTCCACCTCCGACGAGGCCGGCCGCGCGGTCGGCGAGATCGCCAACGCCGTCGGCGACGTCGCGTCCGGCGCCGAGCGCCAGGTCCGCATGGTCGAGGCCGCCCGCGAGGCCGCCGAGCAGGCGTCGTCCGCCGCCGCCACCAGCGCCGAGCGCGCCCAGGAGACCGCGGCCGCCGCCCAGCAGGCCCGCGAGGTCGCCCGCGAGGGCGTCACCGCCGCCGAGCAGGCGACCGGCGCGATCCGCCAGGTCGCCGATTCCTCGGCCGAGGTCGGCAGCGCGATCCAGGACCTCGCCGCCCGCAGCGAGCGGATCGGCGGGATCGTCGACACGATCACCGGCATCGCCGAGCAGACCAACCTGCTCGCTCTGAACGCCGCGATCGAGGCCGCCCGCGCCGGCGAGCAGGGCCGCGGCTTCGCCGTCGTCGCCGAGGAGGTCCGCAAGCTGGCCGAGGAGTCCCAGGACGCCGCCGGCCAGATCGCCGGCCTGATCGGCGAGATCCAGACCGACACGCAGAAGGTCGTCGGCGTGGTCGCCGACGGCGCCCAGCGCACCGAGGACGGCGTCGCCACGGTCGAGCAGACCCGCGAGGCGTTCGAGCGCATCGGGCATGCCGTCGAGGACATGACGTCCCGGATCACCGAGATCGCCGCCGCCGCGCAGCAGATCTCCGCCGAGACCGCCCAGATGCAGACCAGCATCGGCGAGGTCGCCGCCGTCGCCGAGCAGTCCTCGGCCTCGGCCGAGCAGGTCTCCGCCAGCACCCAGCAGACCAGCGCCTCCACCCAGGAGATCGCCGCGTCCGCCCAGGAGCTGGCCCGCACCGCCGAGCAGCTCCAGGAGCTCGTCGGGCGCTTCACCCTCACGCCGTAGCCGGCCGCGGAACCCGCCGGCGCCCGCCCCTGGGCGCCGGTGAGACGCCGCTCTGCTCCGGCAGGAGGGCTTCGCGGTCAGCGTGGCGGCCGACGGTGAAGCGGCGTGCGTCCGCCCGCGACGGCGACGTCGCGCGCCGGCTCGGCTGACGCGGTTCAGGCGGGGGCGACGTCGGCCGCCAGCGCGGCGGCGCGCGTGGCGAACAGCCGGAAGCGCTGCGTGAGGTTCGTCATCTCCAGCAGCCGGCGCACGGGGCCGTCCGGGGCCACGACGGCGAGCAGCGTGCCGGACTCGTCGAGCTGCGACGCGGCCTTGAGGATCGTCCCGAGCGCCGTCGAGTCGATGAACGTGACGTCGTCGAGGTCGAGCACGAGCCGCCCGCCCGGGCTTGTGGCGGCCATCGCCAGCACGGTGGAGAGCCGTGGCGTGGCCGAGATGTCCAGCTCGCCGGAGGCCACGATCAGGTGGCCGCGGTCAATGGGGTCGTGATCTATCTGGTAGTCCATGGGCGCCGAGTCGATACCCGAAGTCGCGGCTTCCTATTCTCCACGACTCAGGCGACGCGCGCCATGTTTCTCAGGCGCGCGGGCGCATCATCGTCGAACGTCGCGAAGAACGTGCCCACGACGTCCTCCAGCTCGCCCACCCCGTCGGCGCAGAACAGCACCGGCTGGTACTTGGTGATGTCGTACTCGAGCGTGCCCATCTCGAGCAGGTCGAGCGGCCGCAGGTCGGCGCCGCGGAACTCCTCGATCTCGCCGTAGGACGAGAGGATGCCGGCGCCGTAGGCGCGCACCTCGCCATCCTCGCGCAGCACGCCGAACTCGATCGTGAACCAGAACACGTCGGCGAGGAACTGCAGCGCCTCGTCGGTCTCGACGCGCTGGGCGGCAAGGCCCGCCTCGCGCTTGATCGCGGCGAAGCGCGGGCTGGCGAGCAGGTTGCCGTGGCCGATGACCTCGTGGATCAGGTCCGGCTCGGGCGTGTACAGCGGCATCGCGCCGTGGCGGATGTACTGCGTCGAGTGGAAGACCCGGTCGCCGAGGGCGCCGAGGAAGTCGCGCAGCGGCACCAGCCCGGCGGCGCAGTGGTAGCTCCAGCCGGTCAGCGGCCGCAGGCCGGCGGTGACCTCGTCGAGCTGCGGGATCCGGTCGGTCGGGAGGGCGAGCGCGGCGGCGGCCTCGCGGAAGTCGCGGCAGGCGTAGCGCTCGTGCTTGGGCGCGAGCTCGCGCGACACGATCCGCCAGACCTCGTGCTCGGCCTCGGTGTACTCGATCCGCGGGGTCGGCTCGCCGGGGCGCCAGGCGACGGCCCGGGCGGCGATGTGGTTGCGCCGCTCGCGGTAGACGGGGTCACAGGCGCCGGGATGGTCGCCGGCGAGCTCGACGGTGACGGACCCGTCCTCGTTCTCGGTGACCGGTGAGTACAGCTGGGCTTCCTCGAACATGAGAACCACCACCTATCGCACGCGCGTCGTCCACGCAATCGAGATGGCATAAAGTGAGTCCATCGTGCAAAGACCCGTGCGTCTGGACGACGTGGATCGCAAGATCCTTGATCACCTCGAACGCGACGGCAGAGCAACGCTGGCCGACGTCGGGGCCGGCGTGGGGCTGTCCTCGTCGGCAGTCAAACGGCGCGTGGACCGGCTCGAGCAGAGCGGCGTGATCGTCGGCTACGCCGCGATCGTCGACCCGGCGGCCGTCGGTGACCGGCTCGAGGCGTTCGTCGAGCTGTACTGCGCCGACAGCGTGGCGCCCGGCGACCTGCTCTCGTCGGTGGCCGACCTCGACGCCGTGGTCGCCGCGCATACGGTCGCCGGCGACGCCGACGCCGTCGTGCGCGTGCGCGTCGAGGGGATCGAGGCGCTCGAGCGCACGATCGAGCAGCTGCGGCGCGACCCCAAGGTCATGCGCACCCGCACGATGGTCGCTCTGTCGACGCTGGTCGAGCGGCCGTGAAACACATCCGCGTTCTGTAACGTCCGCGTGGTGGGTAACCATGGGGTCATGGCCGACGAGCTGAGCGCGCTCACACGCCTGACGTTCGAGGAGCTCGGGCACGCCACCGGCGGCATCGGCGACATCCACCGCGCGATCGCCGACCGCGCCTTCGGGCAGGAGGGGTCGAGCCTGTCGCGCACGCTGCACGACGCGATCTCCGGCGGCGTCTACGCAGGCCTGCGCGGCGCGGCCGGACTGGCCGGGCGCACGGCCGGGCTGGCGCTCTCCGGCCGCGGCCGATCGCTGTCGGTGACGCCGCGCGGGGCGGCGGTGCTCGCGGTCCTCAACGGCCTGCGCGGCGACGCGCTCGAGGCCGAGGAGAGCGAACTGGCGGAGCCGATGTGCGTCCGCGTCGACGGCCGGCCGTGCGCGCCCGCCGACGTGCCGGATGCCGGCTCGCGCGTGGTCGTGTTCCTGCACGGCCTGTTCGAGACCGAGCATGCGTGGGGCCGCAACTCATACGGCGCGCGGTTGCGACGCGATCTCGGCGCCACCCCGGTCTTCGTCCGTTTCAACACCGGCCGCCACATCTCCGAGAACGGCCGGTCGCTCGCCGCGCTGCTCGACGAGCTCGTCGCCGGCTGGCCCACCGAGGTCGAGCAGATCGCGCTGGTCGGCCATTCGATGGGCGGGCTGGTGGCCCGCAGCGCGTGCCACCACGGCGGCGACTGGGCGTCGCTCGTGCGCCACACGGTCTCGCTCGGCACGCCGCACACCGGCGCGCCGCTGGAGTCCGCCGTGCACTACGCGGCGGCGGCGCTCGGCGCGGTCGGCGAGACGCGTCCCTTCGCAGGGTTCCTGCGCCGCCGCAGCGCCGGCATCCGGGACCTGCGCTCCGGCTCGCTCGTCGACGAGGACTGGCGCGAGCGTGACCCGGAGGCGCTGCGGGCCGCGGCCTGCCAGGAGGTGCCGCTGCTGGAGGGCGCGACGCACCACTTCGTCGCCGCCACCATCACGGCGAGCGCCGAGCATCCCGTCGGGCGCGTGGTCGGCGACTGGCTGGTGCTGCAGCCGAGCGCCTCAGGCCGCAGCCGGACGCGCGTGATCGGCTTCGAGGAGGAGAACGGCGTGCACGTCGGAGGGACGCACCACCTCGCGCTGCTCAACCACCCGGCGGTGTACGAGCACCTGCGCGAGTGGCTCGCGCGAGCGCCTCGAGCCGGTTAGCCAGCCACGGCACGGCGGCCTCGTGCTCCGGCTTCATCAGGACGCTGCGGAGCACCCGCGCGCCCTCGGCATCGACCTCGAGGTCGGGGTGCAGCGCCGCGAAGTCGGCGGCGTCGATCCGCAGCGTGCTGAGGAAGACCGGGTCGTCGGGGTCGTCCATGCCGGCGCGCAGCATCGCGGCGGCGGACGCGTCGACCTCCGCGAGCGTCCGCTCGCGCGGCAGGTACGTGACGATGTCGAGCTCGGGCTCGAGGTGCAGGCGCAGCGTCTCGGACGTGCGCAGGCGCTCCGCGAGGGCCAGCGCGGCGCGGCGGGCGGCCGTGACCACCGGCTTGATCGGCACGGCCCGGAGCGTCATCCACAGCGCGGCGGCGGCCGCTCCCGCACGCGAGCACTCGAGGCTGATCTCCCCCAGGTGCAGCGCGTCGGACGTGAAGTAGGTGTAGGGCGAGTCGTGCGCGTACAGGCGCCCGACGCCGGGATCGGCGAACAGCACGGCCCCGCACCCGTACGGTTGCAGGCCGTGCTTGTGCGGATCGATGACGATCGAGTCGGCGGCGCCGATCGCGCGCAGCGCCGGCGGGCGCGTCGTCGAGCAGCGTGAAGAAGCCGCCGTACGCGGCGTCGACGTGGATGCGCACCCCGTGGCGCTCGCGCAGCGCCAGCGCCTCGTCGATCGGGTCGACGGCGCCGACCCCGGTCGTGCCGCCGGTCAGCACGACCGTGCCGATCTCACCGGTGGCGCACGCGGCGTCGAGCGCGTCGAGATCGATCCGGCCGGTCGGGGTTGCCGATACTGCGCGAGCGGGCATGCGGAGGACCTGACACATGCGCCCGTGCGTGTAATGAGCATTCGCCCCGTACGCGACACCCTTGTCCGGATGCAGCTCACGCGCCACCCACAGCGCCTCGAGGTTCGCGATCGTCCCGCTGGCCGTCAGGTGCCCGAGGTTGGGCTCGGCCAGGCCGAGCATCGCCGCCAGCTCCGCGACCGCCTCCTTCTCCATCTCGCTCGTCACCGGGCCGCCGTCGAGCGCGTGGTTGTTCGGGTTGACGAGCATCGCGGCGACGTAGGCGGCCGCCGCCGCGGGGTGCGGCGGCTTGAGCATCTGGCCGGCGTAGCGCGGGTGGAAGAACGGGAAGTTGCCGCCCATCCGGGTCGCGAACTCGTCCCACGCGGCGGCCCAGCGGTCGGGGTCGACGGTGGGCGTCGCGGGTCGGTCGCCCCAGCGGGACTCCCAGGACTCGACGAGGTCGAGCGCCGCTTCGATGCCGGACCGGATCACGCCCGGGATCATCGCCGATGGCTGGTCGCGGCCGCGGCGGCGCTCGCGCTGGCCGCCCCGCCGGCGGCCTCCGCCCGGCCGCTGAGCGCGCCCGCCCCGCCGTCCGCGGCGCTCGTCTGGGGCCTGCGCGACGCCGACGCGGCGGCGCGCAAGCTGCGGCGCCACCCGCAGGTCGCGACGGCGAGCGTGCTCGGGCGCGGCGTGATCCTGCTGCGGCGCCCACGCGGGTGGGCGATCCCGCTGGACACCATCGCGGTCAAGCCGCGCCGCTATGCGCGCACGCTGCCCGCGGGCGGCCGCGCGCCGTTCGCCGCCCTGCGGCCGGGCCGAGCGATCATCTCGCGCACCGAGGCCGGCCTGCGCCACGCCGGCGTGGGCGCGGTGCTCGACCTCGCCGGCGGCCGCTCCGTACGGGTCGCCGCCGTCGTGGACGACGCGCTGCTGCGCTGGGCCGAGGTCGCGATCCCGGCCGGCGACCCGCGCATGCCGCCGCTGCGGACCACGGTCATCGCCGCCCTGCGCTCACCGGTCACGCGCGGTCAGCTCGCGCGCTGGACCGAGCGGGGCGCGGCGACCCGGCTGCTGCCCGGGCCGGGTGACATCGGCCCGGCGCGCCCGGCCGGGCTGAAGGTCCAGTTCGGCGAGCCGGCGGTCGGCCTCCCGTACGGCAGCGACTGGATCCGCCTGTCCCCCACCTTCGTCCACCGCTACATCGTCAGCCGCCGGGTCCCGATCCTCGGCACGGTCAGCTGCCACCGCGCGATGGTGCCCCACCTGCGCGCGGCCCTCGCCGAGCTCTCCCGCCGCGGCCTCTCCGGCCTCGTCGACCCGGGCGACTTCGCCGGGTGCTTCGCGCCACGGCGGATCCAGCCGCGCGGCCAGCTCTCGCTCCACGCCTGGGGCCTGGCGGTCGACCTCAACGCCTCCCGCAACCCGTTCCGCGGCGCATCGCACCAGGATCCCCGGCTCGTGCGCGTGATGGAGAAGCACGGCTTCACCTGGGGCGGGCGCTGGCCGACCCGGCCCGACCCGATGCACTTCGAACTAAGGGGGTCTGACCCCCTTAGCTCGCCGCCGGGGTAAGGGGGTCTGACCCCCTTAGGGCCCAGCGGGTCGCCGGGATGACCATCGCGGCGGGCAGCGCGAACACCGCGGCGAGCACGAGCCAGCCCGGTTGGCCCCAGCCGGCGACGAGGGTGGTCATCAGTGCCGGGGCGAACATCAGCGCGGTCGCCTCGCCGGTGGCGAACACGCCCTGGTACTCGCCGTGGCGCGCCGTCCGGCATCAGCGGGACCGACAGGCCCCACGACGCCGCGACGAACACGAGCTCGCCCGCCGTGTGCACCGCGCCGGCGAACACGAGCACGGCGATCACGCCCGGGCCGGCGCCGCCCGCCGTCAGCGCGAACAGCACGCAGGACGCGGCGAGGAGGGTGCCGGAGAGCAGCGCGCCGCGCGCGGCGACCGCGGGCGCCACCATCGCCCGGCTCACGCGGCACCTGCAGCAGCGCGATCGCCAGCGAGTTGAGGACGACGATCACGGCGGAGATCGAGCGCGGCGCGTCGGTGTGCAGCGCGACCCACAGCGGCAGGCCGCTCGACATCATCGCCCAGCACAGCGCCAGCACGCCCATCAGGCCCGCGAGCGTGACGTAGGGGCGGTCGCGCACGACGCGCAGCCCGCGGCGCTCCGGGGCGGTCGCCACCCTCGGCACGCTCAGCACCAGCACCACGTACGCGAGGTAGCTGACGGCGTTGAGCAGCAGGAGTGCGACGTACGCGGGGCGCGAGTCGACGCCGATGATCACCGCGCCGGCCACGGCACCGATCGCCCAGCCGACGTGGCTGATCGACCGCAGGGCGCCGAGCGCCGCGAGCCGGTCCTCGGCCAGCCCGAGCACCAGCGCGTTGCGCACCCCGCCGCCGGCGCGAGCCGCCTCCGCGACGCAGGCGACGAGCACGAACGACAGCGGGCCGCCCACCGCCAGATAGCCCAGCGCCGCGACGCCCTGCACGGCGAGCAGGACCGCGTACACCTCGCGCGCGCCGACGCGGTCGGCCAGCCAGCCGAGCGGCGTCGCGCAGAGGAGGCCGACGCAGCCGGCGACCGTCATGCCGACGCCCACCTGCGCCGGCGAGAGCCCCACCGAGCGCGTGAGGAACAGCGCCCAGCTCGTGTACCAGGCGCCGTTGCCGATCGCCGAGAGGAAGGTGCCGGCACCGATCCGGCGGAGTGGGGATACCATGACGCTTCACCGTACCCTGAACTGAGCAATGACACTTCACGATGAACAGAAACGTCAGCGCTCGAACGCCGCGCCGGGCGCGCCGGCGGCGAAGCGCAGCGACCCGCGCGTGGCGCTCCTCAAGGAGCTCGCCGATCCGCTGCGGCTGCGCGTCGTCGACCGCCTCGGCCACGGTGGGCCGGCGACGGTGAGCCGCCTCGCCGGGGAGCTCGACGTGCCGCTCCCCCAGCTCTCCAACCACCTGCGCCGGCTGCGCGAGGCGCGCCTGGTCACGGTCGAGCGCGACGGCCGGCAGGCCGTCTACTCGCTCGCCGACCCGGGCCTGGAGGCGTTGCTGCCGCTGCTGGACCGGATCACGGGCCGGGTCGCCGAGCCGGAGCCCGACGCCGCCGACCTTCCCTCGCGCACGTGCTACGACCACCTCGCCGGGCGCATCGGCGTCGCGCTCTACCGCGGCCTGCGCGAGCGCGACGCGGTGCGGGAACGTCCCGACGGGCTCGTCGACCTCGGGCCGGCGGCGCCAGAGACGTTCCGCAAGCTCGGCGTCCAGATCGCGGCGGTCGAGCCCGGGCGCCAGCGGTTCGCGTTCGAGTGCCTGGACGCGACCGAGCGCGCGCCGCACCTGGCCGGCGCCCTGGGGGACGCGCTCGCCGGCGCGCTGATCGAGCGCGGCTGGGTCGTCCGCGACGGCCGCACGATCGAGCTCAGCCGCCGCGGCGCCACGGGGCTGCGCCGGCTCGGTATGGCAGTCTGAGCGCCGATGAAGCTCTACGAGCACCTGGCCTCCGGCAACTGCCTCAAATGCCGCATCGCGCTCCGGCAGCTCGAGCTGCCGTACGAGTCCGTGACCGTCGACCTGTTCCGCGGCGAGACGCGCACGGACGAGCACTTCGCCCGCAACCCCGACGGCCGCGTGCCGGTGCTGGAGACCGACGACGGCCTGATGATCGCCGAGTCCGGCGCGATCCTGCTCCACGTCGCCGAGCGCACGCCGCTGCTCCCCGCACCGGGCCCCGAGCGCACGCGCGTGCACCAGTGGATGTTCTTCGAGCAGAACCGGATCGAGGCCGACCTCGCGACGGCGCGGTTCATGAAGCAGGCCGGTCGCGACCGCACGATGCCGGAGGTGTTCGCGTACCGGATCGAGCGCGCGCGCGACGCGCTCGCCGCGCTCGATCGCGGGCTCGCCGACGGCCGCCCGTTCCTGGCCGGCGACGCGTACACGGTCGCCGACATCGCCCTCTACGGCTACGGCCACTGCGGCGCCGACGCGGGCGCGGACCCGCGCGAGCACGCCCACGTCGCCGCCTGGCTCGACCGCGTCGAGGCGACGCCCGGGTTCGTCAACGACCTCGAGTGGGTGCCCGATCACATCGCCGAGCGGCCGCTGTAGAGCGCTCCGCGTGCGATCGAGTCGGTCGATAGCGTGCGGGCGATGCTTGCCGTCTTTGCCAGCAGGACCGACGCCGACGACCCGCTGAGCGCCCTCGAGGTGGGCGAGCGGCCCGACCCCGAGCCCCGCGACGGATGGACGACCGTGGAGGTCCGCGCCGCCTCGCTCAACCACCACGACCTGTGGTCGCTGCGCGGCGTCGGCCTGCCGGAGGACCGGCTGCCGATGATCCTCGGCTGCGACGCCGCCGGCGTCGATCCCGACGGCAACGAGGTGATCGTCCACTCGGTGATCACCAGCGACGGCTGGAGCGGCGACGACACGCTGGACCCCAAGCGCACGCTGCTGTCCGAGCTGCACCAGGGCGCGCTGGCCGAGCGCGTCGCGGTGCCGAAGCGCAACCTCGTCCCCAAGCCGGAGGCGCTGTCGTTCGCGGAGGCCGCCTGCCTGCCGACGGCGTGGCTGACCGCCTACCGGATGCTGTTCGTGAAGGCCGGCGTGCGGCCGGGCGACACGGTGCTGATCCAGGGAGCGGGCGGCGGCGTCGCCAGCGCGGCGATCGTGCTCGCCCGCCAGGCCGGCCTGCGCGTGTGGGTCACCAGCCGCGACGCCGCCCGCGGCGAGAAGGCGAAGGAGCTCGGCGCGCACGAGGCGTTCGAGAGCGGCGCGCGGCTGCCCGAACGCGTCGACGCCGTCCTCGAGACCGTCGGCGAGGCGACCTGGAAGCACTCGCTGCGGGCGCTGCGGCCGGGTGGCACGATCGTCGTGTCCGGCTCGACCAGCGGCCCGAACCCGCCCGCCGACCTGCAGCGCGTGTTCTTCCTGCAGCTCAGCGTCGTCGGCTCGACGATGGGCACGAAGACCGAGCTCGGCCAGCTCGCCCGGCTGCTCGAGACGACCGGGATCCGGCCGGAGATCGACCGCGAGCTGCCGCTCAGCGAGGCCGCCGACGGCTTCGCGGCGCTGGCCGCGGGCGACGTCTTTGGCAAGATCGTCTTCACGCCATGAACAGCTTCGCCATCACGTTCTACGACATCTCCGTGTTCGTCCACGTGTCCGCCGTGGTCGTCGGTTTCGGCGCCACGTTCGCCGAGTCGCTCACGTTCCCGCTGGCCCTCAAGTACGGCAAGCAGCACCTGCCGTACGTGCACCGGCTCGGTATCGCCATCAACCAGCGGCTCGCCTCCCCGGCGCTGCTGGTGATCATCATCACCGGCATCTACCAGACGGCGAAGAGCTGGGAGTTCAGCGACTTCTGGATCAGCGCCACGTTCCTGATCGCGCTGATCCTCGGCGGCATGAACGGGGCCTACTTCATCCCCGGCGAGAAGAAGCTGCTGGCGCAGGTCGAGGGCGAGCTCGCCGCGGGCGGCGAGCTGTCCGCGGACTACCAGCGCAAGGCGAGGCAGATGGGCATGGCGGGCGCGTTCGCCGGCCTGCTCGTGCTGCTCGCCGTGTTCTTCATGGTCGCGAAGCCGGGAGCGTGACGCCGAGGCGCTGCAGGCGCCGGCGCAGCACGGCGTCCAGCCAGCGGCGCGGGATGTGCCGCATCACGGCGTACGCCACGGTGCCGTTGCGCGTCGTCGCGAGATCGCGCGCCGGCGGTCCGTAGGCGGCGCGGGCGATCGTCCGCGCCGCGTCCTGCACCCGCTCGGCCGGCACCTTGCCCTCGAGGCCGAGCCCGAGCGCGTTCGACTCGTCGTGGATCGGCGTGCGCATGTAGCCCGGGTACACGGTCGTGACCGTGATCGCGTCGCCGTGCTCGAGACGCAGCGAGTCCGAGTACGCGGTGAGGCCGCGCTTGCTCATGCCGTAAGCGGTGCCGTACGGGAGCGCCAGGTGCGCGAGGCCCGAGGCGACGTTGATCACCCGGCCGCGGCTGGATCGCAGCGCCGGCAGCGCCGCGCTGGTCACCCGCCACGGGCCGATGAGGTTCACGTCGATGACGGCGAGCGCACGCTCGTCGGGCGCCGTGCCGGCGCTCTGCGGCGTGCCGATGCCGGCGTTGTTGACGAGCACGTCGAGGCCGCCGAGCCGCTCGATCGCCTCGGCGACCGCGGCGTCGACCGATGCCTGGTCGCGCACGTCGCAGGCGATGACGTCGTCGCCCGCCACGAGGTCGAGCCCGACCACCGTGGCGCCGCGCGAGCGCAGCTCGGCCGCCGCGGCGCTGCCGATGCCGCCACTGGCACCCGTGATCACGACCTTCATGCCGGCACCGACTCTCGGTCGGGTGCCACGGAGAGCGCGTAGTCGCCCGGCCGCAGCTCGCGGGCGCGGCGGCGGAACCGCCACGTCCAGTCCGGCCAGATCGTCGAGTTGCGGCCCGTGTGGTCGATGTACCAGCTCGCGCAGCCGGTGTTCCAGACCGTGCCTTCGAGCTTGCCGTCGATCTCGGCGTTGTAGCGCTCCTGTGCCTCGGGCCGGATCTCGATCGTCTCGGCGCCGGAGGCGCGCATGTGGCTCAGCGCCGCCATCACGTGGGCGATCTGCGACTCGATCATGTAGACCATCGAGCTGTGCCCGAGCCCCGTGTTCGGGCCGAGCAGGAAGAACAGGTTCGGGAAGCCGGCGATCGTCGAGCCCAGGTAGGCGCGCGGGCTGCCGTGCCAGACGTCGTCGAGCAGCGCGCCGCCGCGCCCGCGCACGCGGCTGCGCGGCCGGGATGTCGGTCACGTGGAAGCCGGTGCCGAAGACGATCGCGTCGACCGGGCGCTCGACGCCGTCCTCGCCGACGATCGAGTGCGCCCGCACCTCGCGCACGCCCGCTGTCACGAGCTCGACATTGGGCTTGCCGAGCGCGCGGTACCAGCGGTTGGACGGCAGGATGCGCTTGCAGCCGATCGTGTAGTCGGGCGTGACCTGCTCGAGCAGCGCCGGGTCGGAGATCTCGCTGCGCATGTGCCGGCGCGCGATCCGCTCGATGAACTTCATCAGCCGCGGCCGCTTGACGAAGCCGAGCACGAGCGCCTCGCGGCCGGTGTAGATGCCGGCGCGCACCAGCTTCTGCAGCGCCGGGAAGGCGCGGTAGACGCGCCGCTCGCGATCGGTGATCGGGCGGTTCGAGTGCGGCATCACCCACGGCGCCGTCCGCTGGAAGACGTGCAGCTGCGCGACCTGCTTCTGGATCGCCGGCACGTACTGGATCGCCGACGCGCCGGTGCCGATCGAGGCCACGCGCTTGCCGGTCAGGTCGAAGTCGTGGTTCCAGCGGGCGGAGTGGAACGTCTCGCCCTGCGAAGCTCTCGAGGCCCGGGCAGGCTCGGGGATCTTCGGCTCGGTCAGCGGCCCCATGCCCGCGATCAGGACGCGCGCGCGGTAGGTGCCCTGGGTGGTCACGACCTCCCAGCGGCGTTCCTCGTCGAGCCAGGTCGCCGACTCGACCGCGGTGTTGAGCCGGATGTGCGGGCGCAGGCCGAAGTCGTCGGCGCAGCGGCGCAGGTAGTCCCAGATCTCCGGCTGCGGCGAGTAGGTCTGGGTCCACTCCGGGTTGGGGGCGAACGAGAAGGAGTACAGGTGCGACGGCACGTCGCAGGCGCAGCCCGGATACGTGTTGGCCTGCCAGGTGCCGCCGACCTCGTCGGCGCGCTCCAGGACCGCGAAGTCGTGCATCCCCGCCTGCTTGAGGCGGATGGCCATCCCCAGCCCTGAGAACCCGCTGCCGACGATGACGATGTCGTGATCGTGGCTCATAAGTTACGGCAATGTAACATGCCGTCGGGATGAGCCGCGCCAGTACCCCTCGAATGCGCCCCGAGGCCCGCCGCGAGCAGTTGCTCGACGCGGCCAAGGCCGTGGTCGCCGAGCACGGCTTCCACGGCGTCTCGATCGAGGCGGTGGCGCGCGGCGCGAGCGTGTCCCGCCCGATCGTGTACCGCCACTTCGACGACCTGGGCGCGCTGCTCGACGCGCTGATCGAGCGCGAGACGCTGCGCGCGCTGATGCAGCTGCGCGCCGTCCTCCCCGCCGGCGTCGACGACCTGCTGGCCGCGTTCGAGGGCTACCTGGAGGCGGTGCGCAGCGATCCCGTGACCTGGCGGCTCGTGCTCGTCACCCCCGACGGCGCGCCGCCGCTGCTGCGCGAGCGGATCGCCGCCGGCCGTGCCGCGGTGGTCGCCCAGCTGGCTGCGGCGGTCGGCCCGCGGGCCGGCTCGCCCGATCCCGAGCTGACCGGTCACGCGCTGTCGGCGGTCGCCGACGAGGCGGCGCGACTGATGCTCTCGAGCCCGGAGCGCTACCCGCCGGAGCGCCTGATCGCCCACGCGCGCTGGCTGCTTTTCTCGGCGCCTCGACAAATTGATTTAGGCGCGCCATAATCATTTGTTGTGAATGACCTGACCCGACGGAGGCTCCTCGCCGGATCGGGCGCGCTCGCGGGCGCAGGGCTCCTCCACGCGACGATCCCGCACGCGCATCCGTGGGAGCACGAGGCGGCCGCCGCGACGCACGAGCACCACGCCGACGGCGGCCACGCGAGCTTCCGCGACGGCCGCACGGTCGACCACGCGGCCAACGGCTTCGACCCGCACGCGATCGTCCGCGACTTCGACTGGGGCACGACGCGCCGGCTCGCGAGCGGACGGGTCGTGCGCGAGTGGGAGCTGACCGCGGTCGAGATGGAGATCGAGATCGCGCCGGGCGTGACGTTCGCCGCCTGGACCTACAACGGGCGCGTGCCCGGGCCGACGCTGCGCTGCCGCGAGGGCGAGCGGCTGCGGATCACGTTCGCCAACGGCTCCCGGCACCCGCACACGATCCACTTCCACGGGATCCACCCGGCCGAGATGGACGGCGTGGCGGGCCTCGGCGCCGGTGAGATCGCGCCGGGCGCCGGCACCGTCTACGAGTTCGACGCGCTGCCGGCCGGGCTGCACCTCTACCACTGCCACGTCCGCCCGCTCGCCGAGCACATCGCCAAGGGCCTGTACGGCGCGTTCATCGTCGACCCGGCCGACGGGCGCGACGACGCCGACGAGCTGGTGATGGTGATGAACGGGTTCGACACGAACTTCGACCGCGCCAACGAGCTGTACGCGGCGAACACGATCGCGTTCGCCTACATGCACCAGCCGATCGCGATCCGGCTGCAGGACCTCGTGCGGATCTACCTGGTCAACGTCCTCGAGTACGACCTCGTCAACTCGTTCCACCTGCACGGGAACCTGTTCCACTACTACCCGACCGGGACGTCGAAGACCCCGTCGGAGCTCACCGACACGGTGATGCTGTGCCAGGGCCAGCGCGGGATCCTCGAGTGGCGCTTCGCGCACCCGGGCAGGTTCATGTTCCACGCGCACCAGTCCGAGTTCACCGAGCTCGGCTGGCAGGGCTTCTTCGAGGTCGGCTGATGGCCTGGCGCGCGCCGCTGTGGCTGCTCGGACTCGTGCCGCTGGCGCTGATCGCGGGGGCGCTCGCCGCGTTCGTGCTCGCTCGACGGGCCCGGACTCGGCGAGCGGCGGGGCGTGCCCGTCGAGGAGCTCGCGGTCGAGCGGACGAAGCTCGAGCCGGGCGTGATCGAGCTGACCGTGCGCAACGACGGGCCGGACGCGGTCGCGGATCGCCCAGGCCGTGGTCAACGACGCGTTCACCCAGTTCTCGGGCGCCGAGGACGAGATCGGCCGGCTGAAGACCGCGGTGCTGCGGATCGAGCAACCGTGGATCGAGGGCGAGGCGTACGAGATCGCGCTGCTCACCTCGACCGGCGGGACGATCACCCACGCGATCCCCGTGGCCGTCGAGACGCCGGCCAACGACCTCTCGTTCTTCGGCCTGATGGCGCTGCTCGGCGTCTACGTCGGGGTGATCCCGATCGCGCTCGGGATGCTGTGGCTGCCGTGGATCCGGCGGATCCCGCCGGCGCTGGCTGCGTGTCGTGATGGCGCTGACGGTCGGGCTGCTCTCCTTCCTGGCGATCGACGCGACGCTCGAGGGGCTCGAGCTGGCCGGCGAGGGCTCGCAGGCGTTCGGCGGCGCCGCCCTGGTGCTGCTCGGCGGGGTCGTCGCGTACCTGGCGCTGACCGGCGTGTCGGAGTGGCTGCGCGAGCGGCGCAGGGGGGCGTCGGGCGCATCGCTGTCGCTGCTGGTGGCGGTCGGGATCGGGTTGCACAACCTCGGCGAGGGCGTGGCGATCGGATCGGCGTACACGGTCGGCGCGCTGGCGCTGGGCGCGTTCCTCGTCGTCGGCTTCGCGCTGCACAACACGACCGAGGGGCTGGCGATCGTCGCCCCGATCGCGCACCTGCGGCCGACGCCCGGGCGGCTCGCCCTGCTCGGGTTGATCGCCGGCGCGCCGGCGGTCCTCGGCGCGTGGATCGGCGCCGCGGCGTTCAACGCCAGCCTGGCCGCGTTCCTGTTCGGGTTCGGCGCCGGCGCGATCGTGCAGGTGATCGTCCAGCTCGCGCCGTCGCTGCGCAACGAGTCCGGCCGCACGCTGCACCCGCCGGCGGTCGCCGGTCTGCTCGCCGGGCTGGGCCTGATGTTCGCGACCGGGCTCCTCGTCGCGGTGTGATGCGCGCGCCCGAGGAATAGCCTCCCGGCCTTCATGGACCGCGTCGCGCTCGTCACCGGCGGTGGAACCGGCATCGGCCGGGCGACCGCGCTGGCGCTTGCCGAGGACGGGTTCAGGGTCGTCGTGGCGGGGCGGCGGCTCGAGCCGTTGCAGGAAGTGGTGGCCGACGCCGGCGCGCTGGCGGTGACCGGAGATCTGTCGCAGGCGGAGGACGCGGAGCGCGTGGTGCGCACGGCGGTCGAGGCGTTCGGCGGCCTGCACGTCGTCGTCAACAACGCGGGCGCGATCCGGCGCAACCTCCCGCTGCACGAGGTCGGCATCGCGCTGTGGGACGAGCAGATCGCCGCCAATCTCCGCGGCCCCTACCTCGTCCTGCACTTCGCGCTGCCCGAGCTGCTGCGCGCCGACGGCGACCGCTGCATCGTCAACGTGAGCTCGACGCTGGCCGTCAAGCCCGCGCCCGGGATCTCCGCGTACGCGACGGCGAAGGGCGGGCTGATCGCGATGACGAAGGCCGTCGCCCGCGACTACGCGAACGACGGCATCCGCTGCAACGTGGTTCTGCCGGCGTCGGTGCGGACCGCACTGGCCCGCACCGACCGTCCCGACTTCGACGCGATCGAGGATGAGATGGCCGCGGGCTATCCGCTCGGCCGGCTCGGCGAGCCAGAGGACGTCGCCGGCGCGATCCGCTGGCTGGTCTCCCCCGGCGCCGGCTGGGTCACCGGCGCCGAGATCCGCGTCGACGGCGGCTTCACTGTGACCTGAGCGCGTCGGCGAGGCCCTGCAGGTCGTACAGGCCGTCGACCGAGCTGACCTGCTTGCCGACCGCCTCGACCGCGGCCATCACGTCGTCGGCGCCGGTCCGCCCGTCGTTGGGCAGTCCGCCGCCGCCGCTCGTGAGCACGTAGCGGATCTGGCCGGACTCGACCGCATCCGCGAGCCACCCGGTCGTGACCTGGCTCTCGCGGCCGGAGAAGCCGCCGATCGCCACGACGTTGGCGCCGGAGCTGATCAGCGAGCCGGCCGCGCCGGATTGGCTGGCGACCGCGATCGCGCCGCCGCCGTTCTGCTTCGCGTAGGCGATCGCCTCGGTGAGCGTGGCGGTGTCGCCGCCGAACATCCCGCCGCCCGCGCCGGCAGACCCTCCGGCGGTGCTTGCCGGGGGCGCCGCCGCCGAAGCCTCCGGGCGCGCCGCCGCCGCCCGGGCCCCCGGCGAACCCGCTCGTCGCAGGCCCGCCCGCGGGGAACGTGCCGCTGGTGGCGTGGCCGAGCGTCTGCGCCGCCCACGCGCCCGGCGCGAGCAGCAGCAGGGCGATCGCGCCCGCCACGACCCACGCGCGCATCCGCGGCGCGAGCACCGCGGCGAGGCCGACGGCGGCGAGCACGCCGCCCGCGGCGAGCAGCCCGGGCCACCACGACAGCGACGTCGGGTTGTCGCGCAGGATCGCGATCTCGCACACGACGCCGGCGAGCACCGCGGCCGGCCCGACGATCCGGGCGATCAGGTCGCGCTCGAGCACGAGCGCGGTCGTCGCCCCGACGAGCGCGGCGATGAACGGCGCCAGCTGCGAGACGTAGTACGGGTGGAAGATGCCCTCGGCGCGACTGAACGCGACGGCGATCGTCAGGAACGAGCCGCCGACGAGCAGCAGCCAGCCGGTGCGGGGATCGCTGCGCCGCAGCCGCGTCGCGGCGAGCAGGCCGATCCCGCCGACGAGCGCGACGCCGAGCAGCCATCCGGCCTGCCCGCCGAGCGCCTCGTTGAGCAGGCGGAGCGGGCCGGGATCGCCGCCGAAGAGGCCGCCTCCCGGCCCGCCGCCGCCACCCCCCGGGCCACCTCCGGCGCCACCCGGACCACCGCTTTGCCCGAACAGACGGCCGAGGCCGTTGTAGCCGAGGATCAGCGACCAGATGCTGTTGTCGCTCGTGCCGGAGACCCACGGCCGGTCGGCAGCGGGCGTGAGCCACATGAGCATCGGCCAGGCGAGGCCGACGACCGTCATCGCGGCACCGCCGGCCAGCAGCTGCCTCACGGCAACGCCGCGGCCGCGCGGCGCGATCCACAGCCACGCCGCCACGATCGCAGGCACGACGAGCAGCGCGGCCGCCATCTTCGCCTCGAAGCCGAGGCCGACGGCGACTCCGGCCAGCACGATCCAGCGCGTGCGGCCGTCCTGGAACGCGCGCACGACGAACCACAGCGCGGCGACGCCGCACAGCACGAGCAGCGCGTCGGGGTTGTTGTGGCGCGAGATCGCGACCGTGATCGGCGTCAGCACGAGGGCGAGCCCGGCGGTGAAGCCGGCGATCCGCCCGAACTGGCGCCGCGTGAGGTCATAGGTGAGCGCGACGCTCGCCACGCCCATCAGCGCCTGCGGCACGAGCATGCTCCACGAGCTGAAGCCGAACACCCGCGCCGACAGCGCCTGGACCCAGAGCGCGAGCGGCGGTTTGTCGACGGTCATCACACCCGACTGGTCGAACGATCCATACAGGAACGCATGCCAGTTCGAGCTCATCGAGCGCACGGCGGCGCTGTAGTACTCGTTCGCGAAGCCGTTGCGGTTGAGCGCCCACAGGTAGAGGACGCCCGCCAGGACCATCAGGCCGGCGAGCTCGGGCGCAGGAACGGGGAAGGCGAATGAACGCGAGCGGCTGCGCGGCCGCGGCAGGGTGATCGATTGGGTCGACATGCCGCCAGCTTCGGTCCGGCGTGCAAGAGCCGGCTGTGACGGACCTGGGAGTTCCCTGAGCGAGCACCCACTCTCAGCGCGCTCTCAGGGTCCTCCCACGGATCTCCCACGGCGCCCGCCGACGCTGGTGGCATGACACCGACCCTCCTCCGCCGCCGCCTCGCTCCCCTCGCGGTGACCGGCGTCCTGATCGCCGCCGGCATCCCGGCGCTGACGGCGCCGGCGAGGGCCGGCGCTCACCCGCATCACCCGCCGCACGCGTCCACGCCTCCGGACCGGATGGCGTACGTGCAGCGACAGATCGAGACCACCTCCTACGTGCCCCAGCGCACGGGGAGCATCTGATGTCGGCGACGGCGCTCTGGCACCGTCCGCTCGCGCCCGCGCTCTCCGAGCCGGATGTCGAGATCGTCGTGCCCGTGTACAACGAGGAGCGCACGCTGGCGGCCAGCGTCCGGCGCCTGCACCGCTTCCTGTGCGCGGAGTTCCCGTTCAGCTGGCGGATCGTGATCGCCGACAACGCGAGCACCGACGACACGCCGGCGGTCGCCGCCGCCCTCGCCCGCGAGCTCGTGTCCGTCCGCTCGCTGCGGCTCGAGGGGAAGGGCCGCGGCCGCGCGCTGCGCACCGCCTGGTCGGCCAGCGATGCCGAGGTGGTCTGTCTACATGGACGTCGACCTCTCGACCGACCTGCGTGCGCTGCTGCCGCTGGTCGCGCCGCTGCTGTCCGGCCACAGCGACGTGGCGATCGGCACGCGGCTGGCGCACGGCGCGCGCGTCGTCCGCGGACCGAAGCGCGAGCTGATCTCGCGCGCCTACAACCGGCTGCTGCACACGGCGCTGCGCGCGCGGTTCTCCGACGCGCAGTGCGGCTTCAAGGCCGTCCGCCGCGAAGCCGCCAGGCCCCTGCTCGAGGCCGTCCGCGACGACGGCTGGTTCTTCGACACCGAGCTGCTGGTCGTCGCGCAGCGTCGCGGGCTGCGGATCCACGAGGTTCCCGTCGACTGGATCGACGACCCCGACTCGCGCGTGAAGATCGTCCCCACGGCGATCGACGACCTGCGCGGCGTCGCGCGGCTGATGGCCGCCTCGCCGGTGGCGCGCTTCCTCGGCGTCGGCGTCGCGAGCACGCTCGCCTACGCGCTGCTGTTCCTGGTGCTGACCGGCCCGCTCGGCCCGGCGGCGGCCAACGCGCTCGCGCTCCTGCTCACCGCGATCGGCAACACCGCCGCCAACCGCCGCCTCACGTTCGGGGTCCGCGGGCGGCGCGATCTGCTGCGCCATCACGTCCGCGGCGCGGTCGTCTTCTTCCTCACGCTCGCCCTCACCAACGGCGCGCTGGTGGTGCTGCACGGGCTCGACGCGACGCCCGCGCGCGGTGTGGAGCTCGCCGTGCTCGTCGCCGCCAGCCTCGTCGCCACCGTCACCCGGTACGTCGCGCTGCGCACGTGGGTCTTCGCCCATCGCCGCCGCCACCCGGCACCCCAGCTCGTCACGACAGACAGGAGTCCTGCATGACCGCCCGCTTCCGACGCGTCGCCGTGTTCGTCGGCGCCGCCGCCCTCGCGGCCGGCGCCGGGGTCGGCGTCGCCGCCACCCAGGGCGACGCCACCGACCGCTCCGGCGGCGCCATCCAGCAGCAGGGCGGCCCGGGCGGCCGCTTCGACCTCAGCACGGTGGCCGACAAGCTCGGCGTCTCCGAGGCCGAGCTGCAGCGGGCGATGCGGAACGCGCGCCCGACCGACCCGTCCGCCGCGGCCGGGCCCGACGCGATGTTCGCGGCCGTGGCCGATGCGCTCGGAGTCTCGGTGGACAAGGTCCGTGCGGCGTTTGCGTCGGTCATGCCGCAGGGCGGCCCGGGCGGGGCCGGTGGCCAGTCGGCGCCGCCGGGCGCAGGCCAGACCGCTCCGGACGGCCAAGCCGCTCCGGACGGCCAGGCCTCTCCGCAGGGCGCGACGACGACGCAGTCGTGACGGCTGCGCCGGCGTCTTCGCTGACGCCGGCGAACTGCGGCTGGGTAGGGCCGCGAGAGCACCGACCCGCGCGGCGAGGTTCAGGCGGCCGTGGCGGAAAAACCACCGTATGGGTGGGTTATCCGCCAAGCCTCGTGTCGCGGCCGATCCACTTCGCTCGCTTGCCGACAACTTTTCTTGTCTTGACAAACGAGAACCGTCGGTGGCAACCTGCACGGCGTGCTCGACGTGGCTGTCATCGATGATCCCGGCGCCGCCGAGGTGTCTCTGGACCCGGTGCGGGCGCGGCTGCTGGCCGCGCTCGCCGAGCCGGCGTCGGCGAGCTCGCTGGCGGCGCGCGCCGGGCTCACGCGCCAGAAGGCCAACTACCACCTGCGGGCGCTCGAGCGTCATGGGCTGGTCGAGCTCGTGGAGGAGCGCCGCAAGGGCAACTGCACCGAGCGCGTGCTGCGGGCCACGGCCGCCTCGTACGTGATCTCCCCCGCCGCGCTGTCCGCGGTCGCGCCGGATCCCGACCGCTCGCCCGATCAGGCGTCGGCGCGCTGGATGCTGGCGCTCGCGGGGCGCCTCGTGAGCGAGGTCGGCGAGCTGATCGAGGGCGCGACCAGGGCGAAGCAGCCGCTCGCCACGTTCGCCGTCGACAGCGAGATCCGCTTCGCGTCGGCGGCCGACCGGGCGGCCTTCGCCGAGGAGCTCGGCGACGCCGTCGCCGGCCTCGTCGCCAAGTACCACGACGCCGGCGCGCCGGGCGGGCGCAGGCACCGACTGGTCATGGCCCTCCACCCGAGCATCACCGACGACAAGGAGTGACGAGATGGGCAAGGAGTTCGAGATCCGCCGCGAGGTGGTGCTTCCGGCAACCCCCGAGGCGGTCTGGGAGGCCGTCGCGACCGGGCCTGGGACGGCCTCGTGGCTGTTCCCCGAGGACCCGGGACCGGACGCCAAGGTCGAGTCCGATCGCCCGAACCGGTTCGCGGTCCGCACCGAGGGTCCCGGCGGGTTCAACGCGATCGAGTTCGTGATCGAGGGTCGCGACGGCGGCACCACGCTGCTGCGATACGTCCACAGCGGCGTGATCGCCGAGGAGAACTGGGACGACCAGTACGACGCCGTCGACGCCCACACCGACTTCTACCTGCACACGCTGGGCCAGTACCTCGAGCACTTCAGCCCGAGGACGGCGACGTACGTCGGCGGCGGCCCCGGTGGCCTGATGGGCCCCGAGGCCTCGATGACGCCGGACGCGTTCGAGCAGCTCAAGCAGGCGCTCGGCGCGTCCGCCGCGGGCGACCGCGTGCGCGTCCCGGTCGACGACGTCGACGGCGTGGTCGACTACTTCACGCCCAACTTCCTCGGCATCCGCAGCGATGAGGCGCTGTACCGCTTCTTCGGCCGCAACGCGTTCGGCGGGCCGGTCGGGATGAGCATCCACCACTTCGCCGACGGCGTCGACGCCGACGCGGCCGGCGAAGCGTGGACGCGCTGGCTCGCGAGCCTCTACGCCTGAGGCAGGTCGACCGAGAAGATCGCGCCGCCACCGGGGGCGTTCGCGGCGCCGACCTGGCCGCCGTGCGCGTCGACGATGGCGGCGACGATCGCCAGCCCCAGCCCGGCGCCGGCGCGGCCGCGCTCGCGCCCGCCCTCCGCCCGCCAGAACCGCTCGAACAGCTCGTCGGCCTGATCGGTGGGCAGGCCGCGCCCGTGGTCGCGGACCCGCAGCCGCACGCGCCCGTCGCCGTTGGCGACCGACACCTCGATGCCCGTGCCCGCCGGCGTGTGCACGAGCGCGTTGCGCAGCAGGTTGCCGAGCACCTGGCGGAGCTGGTGGGCGTCGCCGAGGACGGTGGCCCCGCCGTTGGCGGTGAGCGCGATCTCGCGGTCGGGCGCGGTCGCCCGCGCGTCGGACACCGCGTCCTCGGCGAGCGTCGCGAGGTCGACGGCGCTGTGCGGCGCCTCGGCGATCTCGTCGAGCCGCGCCAGCGTCAGCAGGTCCTCGACGAGCACGCCCATGCGCGCCGCCTCGTCCTCGATCCGCCGCATCGCCTTATCGATCTCCTCCGGCTCGCGCGCCGCGCCCATCCGGAACAGCTCGGCGTAGCCGCGGATCGACGCCAGCGGCGTGCGCAGCTCGTGCGAGGCGTCGGCCAGGAACCGGCGCAGTCGGTCCTCGGACTGCCGCTGCCGGGTGAACGCGCGCTCGAGCCGGTCGAGCATCGCGTTCAGCGCGATCCCCAGCCGCCCCACTTCGGTGCGCGGGTCGGTGGACTCGACGCGCTGGGAGAGGTCGCCGCCGGCGATCGCGCCGGCCGTGTGACCCATGCGGTCGAGCGGGAGCAGTCCGACGCGCACGACCGCCCAGGCGATGCTGCCGAGCACGAGCAGCACCGCGACGATGACCAGCGACTCGACGGCCAGCAGCCGGTTCAGCCGCGAGTCGATCTCGCCGAGCGGCGCGGCCACCACCGCGACGTCGCCGCCGCGCGCGTGGTTGGCGTACACCCGGTAGCTGTTCTCGTCGCCGTTTTCGCCCTTGACGGTGAAGACGCGGCCCAGCGGCATGTCGCGCGGGAGCTTGGGGTCGGCGGTGATGTCCTGGCCATAGGAGAACACGTGCGACGCCATCGCCGTGCCGGACGCGTCGCGCAGCTCGCCGTACGTACCGGCCGGGAGGACGGGCTCCGGACGCCCGTCGGGCGGCGGGCCGTCGCCGTCGGGTGAGCGCCCCTGCTGCGTGCCCACGCCCTGCTCGCTCACCACGCCCTCCACGAGCGGCAGCGCGCCGCGCACCTGGTCGTCGAGCCGCGTAAGCTCGAACGACCGCTGCTCGACGTAGGTGATGCCGCCGAGCAGGAGCAGCCCGATCGCCGTCAGCGCGAGCAGCGCAGCGAGCAGCCGGGCGCGCAGGGAGGCCATCACGTGCGCGGCGGCCGCAGCGCGTAGCCGACGCCCCGGACCGTCTGGATCAGCGACGGGCCGTGCACGTCGAGCTTCTTGCGCAGGTAGCTCACGTAGGTCTCCAGCACGCGCGCGTCGCCCCCGAAGTCGTAGTCCCAGACGTGCTCGAGCAGCTGGGCCCGGGTGAGGACGCGACGCGGATTGAGCAACAGATAGCGCAGGAGCCGGTACTCGGTCGCCGTCAGGTCGACGACCGAGCCGGAGCGGGTGACCTCGTGCGTGTCCTCGTCGAGCTCGATGTCGTCGAACGTCAGCCGGCTCGACTCCGGCTCCGCGAGGCCCGCGCGGCGCAGGATCGAGCGAATGCGGGCCACGAGCTCCTCGAGGCTGAACGGCTTGGTCACGTAGTCGTCACCGCCGAGCGTGAGGCCGCGGATCTTGTCCTCGGTCGCGTCACGGGCGGTCAGGTAGATGATCGGGACCCGGCTGTTCTGGGCGCCGAGCCGCTGCGCGACGTCGAAGCCCTCCATGTCGGGGAGCATGACGTCGAGCACGATCAGGTCTGGGCGGAAGCTCGACACGGCGGCGATCGCCTCGCCGCCGGTGCCGGCGGACTCGACCGCGAACCCCTGGAAGCGCAGCGCCATGGTCACGACGTCGACGATGTTCGGCTCGTCGTCGACGACCAGGACACGGTGGGCAGGCGATTCGCTCGTCATGGCAGTTAGTGTCGGCTCCTTCTGTTGTAGCTGCCTGTGAGATTCCTGGGAGATTCCTGAGCGATGGCCACGAGGATCGCGATCGTCGGCGGAGGCGGCGGCGTCGGCTCGTCGTTGGCGTTCAACCTGCTCGTACGGCCGGAGCCGTTCGCGGTCGGCCTCGTCGACGGCCAGTCCGGGATGGCGCGCTCGCACGAGATGGATCTGCAGCAGGTGGTGGCGGCAGGCGCCACCGGCTCGATCAGCGTAATCGGGCACGCCGACGTGGTGGACGCCGACGTCGTGGTGATCACCGCGGCGGCGCCGCTGACGGTCAACCGCTCGCGGATGGTCTACCTGCGCGAGAACGCGCCGATCATGCGCGCGGTGACGGCGGCGATCACCCCGGACTGGCCGGGCACGCTGGTGGTCGTCACCAATCCGGTCGACCCGCTGTGCACATGGCTGCAGCGCGAGCTCGGGCTCGACCGCCGGCGCGTGCTCGGCTACACCGCCAACGACAGCCTGCGACTGCGGACCGCGGTCGGCGACGAGCTCGGCGTCGCCGCCAACTCTGTCGACGCGTGGGTGCTCGGCGAGCACGGCGATGCCTGCGTTCCGCTGTACGACCGCGTCCGCGTGAACGGCGAGCCGGTGCAGCTCACCGCGGCGCAGCGCGCCGTCGCCGAGGACTTCCTGCGCAACTGGTACATCCGCCACGTCGCGCTCGACTCGGGGCGCTCCTCGACCTGGACCTCCGGCCACGTGATCGCGCGCATGATCGCCGAGCTGGTCGGCCCGCCCACGCCGCAGCCGTGGCCGGCCTCGGTCGTGCTCGAGGGCGAGTACGACATCGCCGGCGTCGCACTGACCGTGCCGGTGACGCTCGGCCACGGCGGGGTCGAGCGCATCCACGAGTGGGAGCTGACCGACGAGCAGGCGGCGGGCCTGTGCGCCGGGGCCGAGGTCGTCCGCGCGGCGCTAGCGGCCGTCGAGCTCGCGTAGGACGCCGGCGAGGTACTCGATGTGCGCCTGCATGGCGCGCTCGGCCGCCGTGCGCTGGTTGCGCCGCACCGCGCGCAGGATCGCGCGGTGCTGGGCGAGGATCTGCTCGGCCTCGACGCGCACCGAGATGTGCGCGACGAGCGACGGCTGCAGCACCTCGAGGATCCAGGCGGTCAGTGCCCGCAGCAGCTGGTTGCCGGCCGCGTCGGCGAGGATCTGGTGAAAGCTTCCGTCGGCGGCGTTGAACGGCGGGGTGCCCGGCTGGTGGCCGACCGCGGCTTCGATCGCCGCCTCCAGGCGCTCGCAGACCTCGTCGTCGGCGTTGACGGCCGCGCGACCGGCGATCGGCACCTCGAGCGACAGCCGCGCGTCGAGCAGCTCCTCCATCGAGATGCTCTCGGCGGCCAGCATCAGCGCGATCGACTCGCTGACGTTGCGGCTCATGCCCTCGCTCGGCGTGCTGGCGACGAACACACCGCCCGCGCGGCCGCGGCCGACGCGGATCAGGTGCGAGGCCGACAGCAGCCGCAGCGCCTCGCGCAACGTCGGACGGCTGACGCCGAACTCGTCGGCCATCTCCTGCTCGGTGCCGATCCGCTGCCCCGGCTCCAGCCGCTGCTCCTCCAGCCAGCGGCGGATCTGGCCGGCGATCTCCTCGCTGGCGCTGGTCGCTGAGCGCCGGTACTCCGCTCGTGGCCGCTCAGGTGACGTCGCCATAGGCGCCATGGTACGGAATATGGAGGCGTTCGCGGTAAAAGTCCAAACGTTTTGCAGTAGGGTTGGCGGGTGTCATCCTCCACCGTGCGTGACGCGACGTTCGACGTTCTCCGCCGCCTCGAGCTGACGACGATCTTCTCGAACCCGGGCTCGACGGAGGTCCCGTTCCTGGCTGGACTGCCTGACGATCTCACGTTCGTGCTCGGCCTGCACGAGGGATCGGTCGTCGCGATGGCGGCCGGGCACGCGATCGGGCGCGGGGCTCCCTCGCTCGCGCTGCTGCATTCGACGCCGGGGCTGGGCAACGCGGTCGCCGCGCTGGCGACCGCGCGCTCGAACCGCGCGCCCGTGGTCGTGATCGTCGGCCAGCAGGATCGCCGCCACCTCGCGCTCGACCCGTTCCTGGCCGGCCGCCTGAACGGCCTGGCCGGCGAGTACCCGGTGTGGAGCGACCAGCCGGCGCGCCCGCAGGACGTGCCGGGCGCGATCGTGCGCGCCTACCACGAGGCCGCGACCGGTCGCGGCCCGGCGATCGTCATCGTGCCGATGGACGACTGGCTGGCGCCCGCCCCGGAGGCGCACGAGACGATCGGGCCGGAGCGGCTGCTGCGCTCCGCCGCTGCCGATCCGGCCGCGGTCGACGCGCTCGCCGACCTGCTCGCGGGAGCCGAGGCGCCCGCCATCGTCGCCGGCGCGGGCGCCGACGGCGACGCCGGCTGGAGCGCCCTGCGCGCGCTCGCCGACCGGCTCGCCTGCCCGGTCTTCCAGGAGCCGTTCGGCGGCCAGGCCGGCTTCCCGCAGGACCATCCGCGATTCGCCGGCCACCTCCCCGCCCGCCGCGCCCGGCTCCGCGACATGCTCGCTCCGTACGACGTGCTGCTGATCGTCGGCACCGGCGCGCTGCGCCAGTACCCGTTCGACAGCGGCCCGCTGGTGCACGAGGGGACGCGCATGGCGGTCGTCACGCAGGATCCGGACGAGGCGCATCGCAGCCCGGTCGAGCTCGCCGTGCTGGGCGACCCGGCGGCGATCTGCGCCGCGCTGGCGGAGGCGGTCGATGCGCGAGGTGAACCGGACGGGGCGCCGTGGCAGCGCCCCGAGCCGCCGGCCCCGCCCGCCGGCGGCGAGCCGCTGCGCGCCGGCCACGTGCTCGCCGCGCTCGCCGAGCGGCTCCCGCGCGACGCGGTGCTCGTCGAGGAGACGCCGTCGAGCCGCCCCGAGCTGCACGCCCGCATCGCCGCCACGTCGCCGGTCGGCTTCGTCAGCGCGATGGGCATGCTCGGCTTCGCGCTGCCCGCCGCCATCGGCCTGCGCATGGCGCAGCCCGACCGGCCGGTGCTCACCGTGGTCGGCGACGGCTCGTCGCTGTACCAGATCCAGTCGCTGTGGAGCGCGGCCCGCTACGGCGCCGGCGTGCTCTTCATCGTGCTCGCCAACGGCGGCTACGCGATCATGGACCGCCTGGCCGAGCGCAACGGCGGCCCCGGCCCGTGGCCGCAGATCGACGGCGTCGACGTCGGCGCGATCGCGCGGGGCTTCGGCTGCGACGCCGTGCGCATCGAGTCGCACGACGAGCTGCTCACCCGGCTCGACGCCGAGCTCGCGACGCTCGCCGACCGCGACACACCGCTGCTGCTCGAGGTCGTCGTCGCGCCCGACGAGACGTTCGACCCCTGATCAGGCGCCGAGATCGGCGCGGCGGGCCGGCTTAGTCGCCGGTGTTCATGGCCTCGAGGACCGCGTGGGTCCTCAGCGCCTCGCCGGCGAGCTCGGCGGACACGCGACCCTGGTGGAACACGACGACGCGGTCGCACAGCGACGCGAGCTCGTCGATGTCGGTCGAGCAGATCAGCACCGGCGCCCCGGCCGCGGCGGTCGAGCGGATCAGCGCGTGCATCTCGTCCTTGGCGCCGACATCGACGCCACGGGTCGGGTCGTCGAGCAGGAACACCGACGGCTGGGCGTCGAGCCACTTGGCGAACACGACCTTCTGCTGGTTGCCGCCCGACAGCGACCCGGCCGCCTGATCGACCGAGCGGCTGCGGATCCGCAGCGCGGCGGCGTGCTCGCGCGCCCGCGCCCGCAGCGCGCCCTTGCGCACGACGATGCCGTCCGCCGCGAGGCCGACCGAGCGGATCTGGCCCATGTTCTCCCAGATCGGCTTGTCGAGCATCAGACCGAGCCGCCGGCGGTCGCCGGTCACCAGCGCCACGCCCGCGCGCACGGCGCGCCGCAGCCCGCTCGGCACCGGCTTGCCGTCCGGCAGCACGACGGTCCCGGAGTCGGGCCGCCGCAGGCCGCTGACGAGCTCGAGGACCGACATGTGGCCCGCGCCGGCGACGCCGGCGAGACCGACGATCTCGCCCGGGCGCACCTCGAGCGTGAGCGGCTCGAGCGCGCCGTCCACGGCCGCGTCGCGCAGCTCGAGCCGGCCGCCTCCCACCTCCTCGCCGACGGACTCGGCGACGGCCTCCTGCAGCTCCTCGTCGGGCCGCGCGACCGCCGGCTCGCGGTGGCCCAGCATCGCGTCGACGATCGCCGGCACGGTCAGCCCTTCGCGCGGCTGCGCGCTCATCTCGACGTGGCCGTCGCGCAGCACGGTGACCTCGTCGCACAGCGCCATCACGTCCTCGAGGATGTGCGACACGAACACGACCCCGACCTGCCGGTCGCGCAGCACGCGCAGCGCCTCGAGCAGCATCTCGGTGCTCTGCGCGCCGAGCGCTGAGGTCGGCTCGTCGAGGATCAACACGCGCGGGTCGGCGAGCAGCGCCTTGGCGATCTCGATCAGCTGGCGCTGGGCGAGCGTGAGGTGATCGACGTGGGTGCGCAGCGACACGTCGAGGCCGAGCTCCGCGAGCACGGGCCGCGCCTTGCGTGCCATCTCGGCACGCGAGATGAACGGCCCGTGCTTGATCTCCCGGAGCGTGAACAGGTTGGCGAGGACGTCGAGGTCCCCGAACAGGTTCAGCTCCTGCGAGACGACCGCGACGCCGTTGCGCGCGGCCTCCGCGGTGTTGGCGAACTGGACGGGCTTGCCGTCGAGCCGCAGCTCGCCGGAGTCGGGCACGACGGCGCCGGCCACGATCTTGACCAGCGTCGACTTCCCGGCCCCGTTCTCCCCCAGCAGCGCGTGCACCGAGCCGGCGCGGACCGTGAAGTCCGCGCCGGCCAGCGCCACGACGCCGCCGTAGGTCTTGCGAAGAGCGCGTGCCTCGAGCAACTAGCTCCCCGGCGCGCCCAGGTACTGGTCGGGGTTGGAGAGCTGCTTGGCGACTTCGTCCTTGAAGTAGTCCTGGCGGCTCTGGGCGTCCTTCTGGCGCGTGAGGATGTCGTCGATGTTGTCCTTGTTGACGGTCAGGGCCCCGGAGTTCCAGACGCCCTCCGGGAGGTCCTTGCCCTCGAGCTTCGCGTCGGCCAGCAGCTTGATCGCCAGGTAGCCCTTGAGCCAGTGCTCGGGCGAGATCAGCGCCTTGACGTACCCGTCCTTGACGCCCTGCATCGCGACCTGGTCGAGGTCGCAGGCGCCGACGAGCAGCTTCTGGCCGGACTTCCGCTGGATCCGCGTGAGCGAGACGGCGGCCTGGCTGCCCGGGCCGACGTAGGCGACCGCATCCGGGTGCGCCTTCACCTGCGCGCTCCACGTGTTGTAGTTGTCGGTCGGGCTCTGCTTGGCGTCGAAGACGATGAACTTCAGGCCCGGCCGCTCCTTCTTCATGACGTCCATGAAGCCCTTGTTGCGCTGCTCGAGGACCGGCAGGCCGGGAGTGTCGGTGCCGATCATCACGTCGCCCGTGGCGTTCTTCGGGATGTCGTCCAAGAGCGCCTTGGCGAGGTCGTTGCCGATCTCTTCGTTCGAGTTGCCGATCAGCAGCTTGACGAACTGCTCGGTGCCCGCCGGCGGCGGGACGTCGACGGCGACCAGCGGGACGTCCTGGCCACCCGCCTGCTGGAGCGGCCGGATGAACAGCTCGGGCGTCAGCGTCATCATCGCCACGCCGTCCTTGGACGTGCGCGCGGCAGCCTGGAAGAGCTGCACCTGCTTGGGCCCGTCGACCTCCGCCGGCGCCGACTCGGTCAGGTCCACGCCCGGGGTGTCGGCGGCCGCCGCCTTCGCGCCGAGCGCCATCTCCTGCGCGAAGTTCGTCGTGGTGGTCGGGTAGACGAACGCGACCTTGGCGGTCTTGTCGCCGCCAGAGGAGGCACCGCCGCCTCCGCCGCTGTCGTTGTCGTCGCCCCCGCAGCCCGCAACGGCGAGCGCGAGCAGCGCGATGGCGATCGCAAGGGTTCTCACTCCCAGCACGGTGATGCCACCTCTCCTCTGAACGGATGAACGGGTCACAGGTCGAGCCCTGTACGGCGATGGCGGCGTCGGCCGCGGATGAGGCTGTCGAGGGCGACGGCCGCGAGGATCACGGAGCCGGTCGCGAAGTTGCTCCAGTTCACCGGCACGTCGAAGTAGGCGAGCCCGCTGTTGACGGCGCTCAGCAGGATCGCGCCCAGCACGGCGCCGACCACGGTCGCGCTGCCGCCGCGCAGCGGCGTGCCGCCGATCACCACGGCCGCGATCGCCTGCAGCTCGAACCCCGATCCGATGTTCGGGTCGCCGGAGATGAAGAAGGCGAGGCCGAGCATGCCGGAGAGGCCGGCCAGGCCGCCGACGAGCACCAGTGTCTGCACCCGGACGCGCGGGATCGAGATGCCCGAGAACGTCGCCGCCTCGGGGTTGGAGCCGATCGATCGCACGCGATAGCCGTACGGCGTGAACCGCAGCACGACGGTGAGGACGATCGCGACCAGGATCAGCACCCAGACGCTGACCGGAAGGCCGGCGAAGTCGCCGCCGAAGAAGGTGAAGAACCCGTGCTCGGCCGGCAGGCCGGTGACCTGCTCGCCGTCGCTGAGCGCCTGCGACAGGCCGCGGTACATCGAGAGCGTGGCGAGCGTCGCGACGATCGCCGGGATGGCGACGAACTGCACGAGGATCGCGTTGAAGAGGCCCATCGCGCAGCCGAGGAGGACGCCGATCAGCGCGGCCAGCCACGGGTTCATCCCGTGCTGCATGAGCAGCGCCGAGATCACGAGCGCGAGGCCGAACATCGACCCGACCGACAGGTCGATCTCCCGCATCGAGATCAGGAACGCCATCCCCGCGGCGATGATCCCGACGTAGGCGGAGTTCTGGACGACCTCCTTGAGCTGGCCCCAGGCGAGGAAGTCGGGGTGCAGGATCCCGATGAAGACGATCAGCGCGATCGTCGCGACGAGCACGCTGTTGGACTCGACTTCGAGCACGCGCCGACCGAGATCGCGCATCTGTGCGCTACGCGGTTCGGTATCGCGCGGTTTCCCGGCTGCCTCGCTCACCAAGCTCTTCCCTCTCCTCCTCGGTCCGTCGTCCTCGACGGTAACGGAGGGCCTCGATAAGTGTCAAACGTTTAGGGTATTGTGCCCTACGGACGGCGCGGGCGCTTCGCCAGCACCCGCTCGGCGACACCGGTCTCGGTGACGCGTCCGTAGGGATCCGGCGCGCCGCTGGTGAGCACGGCGAGCGCGATCCGCTGCCCGTCGCGCTCGAGCAGCGCGACCTGGTGGGAGATGTTCTTCCGCCAGCCGCCCTTGAACATGATCGTGAAGTCACGCACCTCGGCGACCGGGGCGATCCCCCAGCGCTGCGCTGGGGAGATCGAGGCGAGCAGGTGGCGGAGGTACGCGCGGTGGCGCTTCGGGGCGAGCTTGTCGATCCGCAGGAACAGGCGGACCTGGTCGGCGGCGGTGATGTGCGCGTCGGCCCAGTGGCCGACGTCGCGGAAGTGGGTCATGTGCGCGGCGTGGGCGACGCGGTACAGCCCGGCCCCGCCGACGCGCCGGTAGACGGCGCTGGCCGCGTTGTTGTCGGACACGGTGATCATCGGATGCAGCAGCGCCCGCTCGGTGGCGGTCAGGTCGCGATGGCTCGCCTCGCGGACGACCGCGAGCGCCAGCATCGCCTTGACGACGCTGGCCGAGAAGAACTCGTGGTCGAGGTTGAGCCCGCGGATCTTGCCGCCGGGGCGGGCGACCGCGAACGCGACCGTCCCCGCGCGCCCGCGCGCGTACGCGCGGGCGTCGTGCACGCCGCCGAGCCGGATGAGGCTCGGCTCCGACGTGGCCGGGATCGCCGCCGCGCGCGCGGGCAGCGCCGCCGCGACCAGGAGCGCGACGACGAGCGCGCGCCTCACCGGGCGAGCTCGTGCATCGCGTCGCGCAGCGACGGATACAGCCCGGTGTAGATCCGGTAGAGCTCGTCGTAACGGCGCGCGCGCTCGCCGTCGGGCTCGGTGATCTCCTCGCGCAGGCGCACGCGGGTACTCGCCTCCTGCACGTCGGCGAACACGCCGGCCGCCACGCCGCCGAGCAGCGCCGCGCCGTACGCGGGCCCCTCGTCGATCACCGTGCGCCGGATCGCGCGACCGTAGACATCGGCCTGCAGGTGCATCCACAGCGGCGAGCGGGCGCCGCCGCCGACCGCGCGCAGGTCGTCGTCGGGCGTGCCGAGGCCGCGCATGATCTCCAGCCCGTCGCGCATCGAGAACGCGACGCCCTCCATCACCGCGCGCGTCATGTGACCGCGGCCATGGTGGAGCGTGAGGCCGACGAACGCGCCGCGCGCGTGCGGGTCCAGGTGCGGCGTGCGCTCGCCGGACAGGTACGGGAGGAAGATCAGCCCGTCGGACCCGGGGGGCACGGCCTCGGCCTCGGCCACCAGCGTGTCGAAGTCGGCGCCGACCCGGTCGCGCCACCAGCTCAGCGATCCGCCCGACGACAGGGCGACCGCCATCAGGTGCCAGGCGTCCGGGACGGCGTGGCAGAACGCGTGGACGCGGCCGGACGGGTCGGGCGAGAACGCGTCGCGATGGGCGAACAGCACGCCGCTGGTGCCGATCGACGTCGACACGGCGCCCTCCCTGGTGACACCGACGCCGACCGCCGCCGCCGCGTTGTCCCCGCCGCCGGCGGCGACCGGAAGCCCCTCCGGGAGCCCGAGCCCGGCGCGCAGCGTGCCGGTCACCTCCGGGCCCTCGTAGACCTTCGGCAGCCACTCGCGCGGGATCTCGAGCGCGTCGAGGATCTCGGGCGCCCAGTCGCGGGCCCGGACGTCGAGCAGCAGCGTGCCGGACGCGTCCGAGGCGTCGGTCGCGTGCTCACCGGTGAGCATCAGGCGCACGTAGTCCTTCGGCAGCAGCACGCTGGCGACGCGGGCGTAGTTGTCGGGCTCCGCGTGGGCGAGCCAGCGGATCTTCGGCGCCTGGAAGCCGGTCAGCGCCGGGTTGCCGGCGATCTCCAGCAGCCGCGCCGACCCGACGCGCTCGGTGATCTCGTCGCACTCGGCGGCCGTGCGCTGGTCGTTCCACAGCAGCGCCGGGCGTATCACCTCGCCGGCCGCGTCGAGGAACACCGACCCATGCATCTGGCCGGTGAGCCCGATGCCCGCGACGTCGTCGGCTTTCGCGGCCACCTCCGCCAGCGCGGCCTTCGCCGCCTCGAACCACTGCGCCGGATCCTGCTCGGTCCATCCGGGCCGCGGGCTGAGCAGGTCGTGCGGCCGGTTGGCCTCGGCGACCAGCTCACCCGCGTCGGTCACGGCGAGCGCGCGCGTGCCGCTGGTCCCGACGTCGACGCCGATCAGGGTCGCCATGACGGCGGGAGACTACGGCACGTCGTCAGCGATTGATCGGCGTCATGTCGCCGTAGCGGTCGCCGGTCGCCGTGCCGGCCGCCGCGAGCCGCTCGAGCGCGTCGGCGGACAGCTCCACGTCGAGCGCCGCGACGTTGCTCTCGAGATGCCGCCGCGTCGTCGTCCCGGGGATCGGCACGATGTCCTCGCCCTGGTGATGGACCCAGGCGAGCGCGATCTGCGCGGCGCTGACGCCGTTCTCCTCGGCGAGCGCCTCGACCGCCTCGACGATCTGCAGGTTGCGGTCGAAGTTGTCCTGCGAGAAGCGCGGGTCGGAGCGGCGGAAGTCGCCCTCGCCGATCGTCTCCGGCGAGCGATAGCGGCCCGTGAGGAAGCCGCGGCCGAGCGGGCTGTAGGGCACGAAGCCGATGCCGAGCTCGCGCACCGTCGGCAGGATCTCGGCCTCGGGGTCGCGCGACCACAGCGAGTACTCGGTCTGCAGGGCGCTGATCGGGTGGACGGCGTGCGCGCGGCGGATCGTGTCGGCGGCGGCCTCCGACAGGCCGAGGTAGCGCACCTTGCCGGCCTCGACCAGCTCGGCGAGCGCCCCGACGGTCTCCTCGATCGGCGTCTTCGGGTCGACGCGGTGCTGGTAGTAGAGGTCGATGTGGTCGATCCCGAGGCGCTGCAGCGACGCGTCGCAGGCCTTGCGGATGTAGTCGGGGCTGCCGTCGATGCCGCGGCGCGCGCCGCCCTCCTCACGCACGATGCCGAACTTGGTGGCCAGCATCACATCGCCGCGGCGGTCGGCGATGGCGCGGCCGACGAGCCGCTCGTTGGTGAACGGGCCGTACATGTCGGAGGTGTCCAGCAGCGTGACCCCGAGGTCGAGCGCGCGGTGGATCGTGGCGATCGACTCGGCCTCGTCGGCGTCGCCGTAGAACTCGGACATCCCCATGCAGCCCAGGCCCTGCCGCGACACCTGCAGGCCCTGCGAGCCGAGCGGAACGATCTGGATCATGAAATCTGCTCCCGGTAGAAGTCGATCTTGGTCTCGATGGCCGCGAGGCTGCGCTGCACCTGCTCGAGCTGGTCGAGCACGGCCGCGCGGTGGGCCTCGAGGAGCGCGAGGCGCTCGTGCTCGGTGCCCTCGCCGGCGCGCACGAGGTCGGCGTATTCGCGCATGCGCCGGATCGGCATGCCGGTCCCGCGCAGGCGGGTGAGCAGGACGATCCAGCTCAGGTCCTCGTCGGTGTAGCGCCGGTGCGTCGCCGCGGTCCGCCCGACGGGGTCGAGCATCAGCCCGGCGCGCTCGTAGTAGCGCAGGGTGTGGGCGCTGACGCCGACGGCCTCGGCGGCGTCGGAGATCGTGAGGGCTTCGGCGGTGGCCATGCCTCCACGGTACGACTTAGAGTGCGCTCCAAGTCAAGTTCCAGCAAGACTGTCGCGATCATGTACCGCAGCATCGCCGTCCTGACCGTCTGCTTCGCCTGCCCGCTCGCCGGAGCGCGCGTCGGCGGCCGGCGGCCTCGGCGTCACCCCCTCGATCATGCAGGCGACCGCGCGGACGGGCGCTTCCGGGGGCGTCACGGTGAGCAACACGAGCACGCGCAAGCTGCGCGTCACCGTGCGGGCGCGCCCGTGGCGGCAGGCGCGGTCGGGCGCGGTGACCGCGAATCGGTCGCGGGGGCTGAGCGGCGTGCGCGTGGCCGGCTCCAAGTTCTCGTTGAAGGCGGGCGCGTCGCGCACGATCGCGGTCAAGCTCCTGCGCGTGCCGGCGCGCAAGTCGTTGTACGGGCGCTGGAGATCGTCGGCAAGCCCGCCAAGAAGCACGCCGGGATCAACGTCGCCTACCGCCTGATCTCGAGCCTGCGCTTCAACCCGAGGGCGTCGGCGCGGAAGCTGCGGCTCGGGGCGGGATCGACCGTGGTGAAGCAGCGCGTGCTGTCGCTGAAGGTCCGCAACCGCGGCAACACCGTCGACCCGGTCTCCGGCAGCTACAGCCTCATCGGCCCGCGCGCCGCCGGCGGCGTGATCAGCGCCAAGCCGATCCTTCCGGGCAGGATGATCCATCTGCGCCTCGGGTCGCTGGCGGGCCTGCCCAAGGGCCGCTACAGGGTCACGGTGCGGCTGCTGCAGGCGGGCCGCATCCGGGCGACTGTCACGCGGCACGTCCGTCTCCGCTGACCGCGGCGGCGGGATCGGCCGCCTCGCGAGACGCCGGGGCGGATAGACCGCGCATATCGCGGGTTTTCCGCCCGGGGCGGGAAATCGGCCGGGCTGGGCGGCGCGGCCGGCTACCCAGCCGCAGTTGAACGTTCGTCCGCCGCAAGCTTCGGGGACAACGCGCGTTCACATCCACATGAGAGCCGCGCTCGCCACCACATTCGCCGTCCTCGCCGCCGCCCTGCCCGCGACCGCCTCCGCCGCCGACGTGCCGCCCGGCGCCGCGTGGTCGCAGGCGTCGATCCCGTCGACCGACGGGGTCAGCCTGCATGCGGACATCCTGCGCCCGAAGAACCTCGCCCCCACCGACAAGACGCCGGTGATCGTGTCGATCGGCCCGTACTTCAACCACGCCGGGCAGACCGGGCCCGCCGGGCCGGTGGAGGGGACGTCGTACGACCCGATCGGGCCGAGCACCGGCCCGTCGGACCGGTTCCTCGACTTCGTCAACGGCGCGCACCTGATGGATCGCGGCTACACGTTCGTGATGGTGGACCTGCGCGGCTTCGGCGGCTCGACCGGCTGCCTGGACTGGGGCGGGCCGGGCGAGCAGTCCGACGTCGTCAAGGCCGTCGAGTGGGCGGCGAGCCGGCCGTGGTCGACCGGCGCGGTCGGCATGTACGGCAAGTCCTACGACGGCGTCACCGGGCTGATCGGCGTGGACCAGCGGCCGCAGGGCCTGAAGGCGGTCGTCTCGCAGGAGCCGGTGTACGACCTCTACCGGTACCTGTACGGCGACGGGATCCGGCGCGAGAACTCGCTGCTCACCCCGGCGCTGTACGACCTGATCGACGCGACGCCCGGCCCGCTCGCCGACGACCCGAGCTACAACGTCACCGGCGCCGACGACACCATGCGGCCCGGCTGCAAGGTCCTCAACTGGGCCGACCAGGCCGGCAACGACGACCATGACTCGGCGTACTGGAAGGCTCGCAACCTGATCCCCGGCGCCCAGGGCTCAGACGTGCCGCTGTTCCTCACCCAGGGCCTGACCGAGAACAACACGGTCGCCGACGGCACCGCGCAGTACCTGCAGAACCACACCGGGTATGAGCGGGCGTGGCTGGGCCCGTGGGAGCACGTCCGCGGAAACGAGACCGACGAGACCGGGCGGCTGAAGATGGGCCGGGCGGGCTGGTTCGACGAGGTCATGCGCTTCTACGACCGCTTCCTCAAGGGCACCACGCCGACCGTCGACGACCCGCCGGTGGCGGTGCAGACCAACGACGGCGTCTGGCGCGCCGAGCCGCAGTGGCCGCCGGCCGACGCGTCCGGCTACACGACGCCGCTGCGCGCCGGCAGCTACAGCGACGACGGCACCGCAACGAAGACCGACGCCAACGGCATCTGGACGATCTCGCCGCCGCTGGCGCACGACGTCCACCTGTCGGGCTCCGGCACGGCGACCGTCAAGGTCGCGACGACGCTGCCCAACGCGAACCTCGTCGTCGACGTCTACGACCTCGACGCCAACGGCAGTGGGCCGCTCATCACCCGCCAGGGGCACCTGATCCGCTCCAGCGGGCCGATCGCACTCGACCTCTGGTCGGCCGACTGGAAGCTGAAGGCCGGCCACCGCATCGGAGTGCGCGTGACGGACGCCAACACCGACTGGTGGCTGCACGCGCCGACCAAGCAGACGGTCACGGTGAGCGACGGATCGATCACCCTGCCGTTCCTGGCCGCGCCGCACGAGGACACGATCGCCGGCGACCCGGGCACGCAGCTCGACTCGTACCTGGCGGAGCAGGTGACGGTCCCCGCCGCGACCCTGCAGAGCGCGCAGACCCCCTTCGCGACGCCGTAAGACGTCTCAAAGCCGTCTGAAAGGCGGCTGAAACCGGGTGGGAGGACGGTGAGCGAGCTATGAACGCTTCACCGTCCTCACCGCTCGAGCAGGTCATCATGCGCATCGGGACGCTCGCCGGTGCCGTGGCCGGGACCTTCGGCTTCGTGTACGTCGTTGGCGGAGCCGTCATGTGGCTGCGCTTCTGGCGCTCCGACGTGCCCGCCGACCAGGCGCTCGCGCTGGTCCCGCGGACCGACCTGCTGGTCGTCGGCATGCGCGTGCTGATCCTCCCTGCGCTCGCCGCCGGCGGCCTGTTCCTGCTGCTGGCGAAGCGCGCCAACGGCCGGCCGCGGCGCCTGACGTTCGGGCTGCTCGCGATCCCGGGGCTGGTCCTCGTGCTCGTCGTGCCGCTGTCGTTCGGCTCATACGCCTGGCCGGCCGCGGCGGTCGGGCTGGCGCTCGTGTGGGCGTTCGTACTACCGACCCACAACGGTTGGCCGCTGGTCTGGCGCGCCGCCGTCGCCGCGATGGTGGCGGCCGCGCTGGTGTCGATCGCCCGGCAGCTCGACCATCCGGTGCGGCTGCCGAGCGCCACGCTGACCTTCACCAAGGACCACGCGCCGGTCACCGGCGTGCTCGTGACCGCGAGCGCGGACGAGGTCGTGCTCGGCTTCCCGGCGAAGGAGACGCTGCAGAGCTACCCGCGCGACAACATCCAGGTCGTCGACATCGGGCCGGCGCTCGACCGCCGCTCTCCCCCGGCCTCGCTGCTCAGCAAGCTGCTCGGCGACGAGGCCTGGGCCGCCACCCCGCTCGAGTTCTGGTGCGGCGGCGAGCGCTACGCCTGGGGCCGCGTCGGCGATCTGTGCCAGACGCAGCCGGCGGTCGACGTGCGCACCGCCGAGTTCTCACGGCACGCCGTTCGCGTCGACGTCGAGTGCCCGGACGCCGCGCACTCGGGCTGCAGCGGCTTCTTCACGCTCACGACGGCGGCGAATTTCGCCGTCGACAACCAGTCGCGCGCCGCGCCGCTGCGCCTCGGCCGCACCGTCTACCAGGTGCCGCGAAACGGCTGGGTGACGGTGGCGATCCCGATCAGCGACGCCGAGCGCCGCTGCCTCGACGACGTCGCCCAGCCGGTGCGCCTGCGCGCGCTGCTGTCGAGCGATCAGGCGGGCGAAGGGATGCTCAACGGCGCCAGGGGCCAGGCCGTGGAGGTCGACTTCGGTGGCCGCCGGCCGTCGCCGGGCTGCTCGAGCGCGCCACGGATCTCCGACCCGCCGGGCGACCCCTCTTCGGAGGGCACGCCCACGCCGACCCCCACGCCCACGGCGACGGCCACGCCGACAGCGACGCCGACCGCACTCCCGGCGGCGCCGCCCGACCCCGGGGCCGACGTGATCCTGTCGCCGGACGCGGCGACCGTCACGGGGAACTGAACTCGGCGACGAGCGCGTCGACGTCGAGCTCGGTGTCCATCGCCATCGCGGCGTGCCCCTCGGCGTCCCGCGGCCACTCCTCGACCGGGCGATCCCAGGCCAGCTCGAGGTCGTTGCCGTCGGGATCGGTGATGTAGACGGCGAGGTGCGTCCCGTGGTCGGTCTTCTGGCGCAGCGGCCAGTCGACCTCCTTCAGGCGCACGACGGCGTCGGCGAGCGCCGCCTTGGTCGGGTAGTTGATCGCCACGTGGTGCAGGCCGGCGACGCCGTCCGGCTGCGGCGGCCCGCCCGCCGACTTCCACGTGTTGAAGCCGAGGTGATGGTGGTAGCCGCCGGCGGACACGAACAGGATGTCGCCCGTCGTCCCCCAGCCCGGCACGTCACGCGCCTCGAACACGACGTCGAAGCCGAGGACGCCGACGTAGAAGTCGCGGATCCGGTCGATGTCGGCGGTCCGCAGGTGCACGTGCCCGATCCGCGTGCCCGGGTCGATCGGGCGCGGTGCGGGGCTCGCTGGAACGATGCTGCCCTGAAGTAGTTGCATGTGCAATCACCTGCTAGGATTTCGGGACATGAGGCTCACGGGACTGCACCACATCACGATGATCACCGGCGACGCCCAGCGCAATGTCGACTTCTACGCCGACACCCTGGGCCTGCGCTTCGTCAAGAAGACCGTCAACTTCGACGCGCCGGAGGCGTACCACCTGTACTTCGGGGACGAGAAGGGCACCCCCGGGACGATCCTGACCTGGTTCGAGTTCTCCGGTGCGGCGCAAGGGCGCCCCGGGATCGGCCAGATCCACACCCTTCAGCTCGCCGTGGCGAGCGAGGCCGCGCTCGACTTCTGGGCCGCGCGCCTGGGCGCCGGCCGCCACGGCGACCACATCCATTTCCAGGATCCCGACGGGCTGCAGCTCGAGCTCGTCGTCGAGAGCCTGGGCAACGCGCCGCTGACCGCGCAGCACCCGGAGATCCCGGCCGAGCATGCGATCGTCGGGCTCGAGGGCGCCCGCGCCTACAGCGCGTTCCACGGCGTCGAGGAGCGCTTCCTCACCGACGTCCTCGGATTCACCTTCGACGGCGAGTACGTGCTCGACGGCTCCGAGCGCCGCTTCCGCTGGGCCTATGACGAGGCGCCGGCGTTCCGCGGCGCGCAGGGCGCGGGCAGCGTGCACCACATCGCGTGGGGCACGCGTGACGACGAGCAGCTCGCCTGGCAGGAGCGGATCGCCACGGCCGGCGGCTACGTCACCGACGTCAAGGACCGCGACTACTTCCAGTCGATCTACTTCCAGGAGCCGCGCGGCGTGCTGTTCGAGATCGCCACGCTGAGCCCCGGCTTCGCCGTCGACGAGGATCCCGACCACCTTGGCGAGCAGCTGCGCCTCCCCAAGCAGCACGAGCACCTGCGGCCGCAGCTCGAGCGTACGCTGCGGCCCGTGAGCAACCCGCGTGCAGCGCGCTCGGTGACCGCTTGAGCCGGCTCGTGTACCGCGAGCGCCCGGCGGCTGGGGAGGCCGCCGGGCTCGTGGTCCTCCACCACGGCCGCGGCGCCGACGAGAGCGACCTGCTCGGCCTCGCCGACGTGCTCGACCCCGAGCGCCGGCTGCACTTCGTGACCCCGCGCGCGCCGCTCCAGATCCCCGGCTGGCCGGGCTTTCACTGGTACGTCGTGCCGCGCGTCGGCTACCCCGACCACGACACCTTCCACGCGGCCTACGGGCTCCTCACCGAGCTCCACGACGAGTTGTGGGAGCAGACGGGGATCGCGCCCGAGCGCACGGTGTTCGGAGGCTTCTCGATGGGCTCGGTGATGAGCTACTCGCTCGGCCTCGGGGCGGACCGCCCGGCGCCCGCCGGCATCCTCGCGTTCTCGGGCTTCATCCCGACGGTCGACGGGTGGCAGCCGACGTTGGCCGACCGCGAGTCCACGCGCGTGTTCATCGCCCACGGGCGGCAGGACCCGATCATGGACGTGTCGTTCGCCCGCGCCGCTCACGAGCTGGTCGAGGCCGGCGGCCTGCCGGTCTCCTACCACGAGTCCGACGCCGGGCACCACATCGATCCCGCGCACGTGCCGCCGGCGGTCGATTGGCTTCGGACTACGCTCTCCTAGTGGATCTCGAAGCCGTCCGCCGCGAGCTCGAGGCGCGCCGCAACCACACGCGCGGCCGCGTCGAGACGCTCGCCGAGCGCCCCGAGCTGGGCGCCGCGCAGGGTTTCGGCAAGCGCATCGGGGACGGGACCACCGAGGCGATCAGCCGGCTCACCGACATCGGTGTCGGCCGCTCGCTCGAGACCGGGCTCGAACGCATCGAGCGGGCGCTCGCCAAGCTCGACGACGGCACGTACGGGACGTGCGACGGCTGCGGCGCCGCGATCCCGGAGAAGCGGCTCGCGGCGATGCCCGAGAGCACCCTGTGCGTCAACTGCGCCGCGGCGGAGCGCCGAGTGCCGGCGCCCCGCCGCTGATCCGTCTCAGTCGCGGTCCGACAGGTCCTTGATCCGGACGTTGCGGAACGACACGACGTCGTTCGGCCCGCCGTGTGACTGCAGGCCGACGTAGCCGACCAGGCCGCGCGAGTCCGAACCCGGGTCGTTCGGGCGACCGGGGAACGGCAGCCCGGGCACGTTCTCGAACTCGTTGATCACGACGCCGTTGCGGGTGACCGTGTAGTGCTGGCCGACGACCTTGATCTCGAGGTCGTTCCAGGTGCCCTTGTCGGTCGGGTGCGAGTGGGCGCTGTCGAGGTCGGCGAAGCCGTAGATCGAGCCGGTCTTGCGCGGGTCGAACGGCGGCCCGTCGGGTGAGTCGTTGATCTGCACCTCGTGGCCGCAGTTGACGGCGATCCAGGCGGCGTTGTTCTGCTCTTCGCCGTTGAACGTGGTCGGGCAGCCGGGCACCGGGGGATGCGGCGCCGGGAACCGCACCTGTACGCCGCTGTTGGCCCGATCGGCCGGCGCGTCATCGCGGAACTGCAGCCTGAGGATGAAGTCGCCGTACGGCCGGGCGGCGGACCAGAGGACGCCGAGACCGGGGCCGCCGGGGCCGGACTTCAGCGGGCCCGCTGGAGCGTCATCGACGCCCCGCCGGCGTAGCGCCAGCGTTCGAGGCAGCGCCGACTGCCGTCGAAGATCACCTCGTAGCCGTTGCGGGTCTCGCCGCAGCGGGCGTGGTGGTGGCGACCGTGGTGGTGCCGCGGGTGAGCGGCAGCCGGGATGGCCACCGCGACGACGAGCGCGCCCAGGGCAACGGGCGCGACGAACTTGCGCATCTGAGTCTCCCTCCCGCGGAGATGTTCCTGCCGCGAGACAAAGTACCGCGAGGGCCCCCAGAACGACCGCCGGGCCGCTCTCAGAGCGGCCCGGCAGATCGGGGACGGAGTGTGTCGGGGGTGGTCAGGAAGCGGCGACGGCGGGCGCGCCGGCCGGGACCTCGCGGCGGCGGGTGACCGGCACCAGGAGGCGGACGACGACCACCAGGAAGCCGATGCCGACGAGCAGCAGCGCGGCACCCATGACGATCGCGAACGTCGCGACGCTCTCGGCGAAGTACGAGGTGTTCAGCGCGGTGGTGAGGGCGGTCTCGGTGACCCACAGGTTGCGGAGCCCGTTCTCGACCGGCTGGCCGGTCTTCGCGTCCTTGGCGGCCTTGTTCTCATCGTTGGTCGGCTTGCCGTTGGAGTCGAGGTAGCGGCCCATCTGGGCGTAGGTCTGGCCGCCGGTGGCCTCGAGCGTGTGCTTGCGCATCACCTTGGCGAAGGCCTGAGCCTCGGAGCCGGTGTCGACGAGCTGGTTTGGGATGGTCGAGTCGGGCGTGCCGACGATCTGCTCTCGGGCGAGATCGCTGTGGACGCGGTCTCGACCGCTGAACCCCATCACGATCGAGCCGATGCCGAAGGCGATGAGGATTACGCTGGCGGCGATCCCTGCATATGTGACGAGCTTGCTCATGGTGAGCCTTTCCTCCAGGTGGTCAATGTCGAGATGCATTGCACCGTTTGGAGGGCTTCCGGCCATCCGCCGGATCCACGGGAGCTGCTCAGTAGTCCGCCACGCCAGTTTTGCGGGTGCTGCCGGATAGGTCGCCTTCGAGCACCCGGTCGAGCAGGTCCACGTACTGGCCGAGGTGCCGCGCACCGAGGAACAGGTCACGCACCCGCAGCTGCGCCGCCTCGCCGATCCGCTCGGCATCGTGCGGGTCGGCGAGCAGGTCGCTGACCGCCGCGCCGAAGGCGGCGAGATCGCGCGGATCCACGAGGCGGCCCGTGCTGCCGTCCTCGATCTGGTCCTGGATCCCGCCGACGTCGGAGGCGACGACCGGCCGGCCCTTCCACATCGCTTCGGCGACCGTGAGCCCGAAGCCCTCGGCGATGCTCTTCTGGACGACGACGTCCGCGCGGCGCTGGAGGGCGTTGACGATGATCGCGTTCTCGTCGGGATCGTCCATCGGCAGCAACGCCAGGTGCACGCGACGGCGCACCGATCGCGGAAGCTCGAGCCAGGCCTGCTCGACCTCGCCGAGCACCTCGGCGCCCTCCGGGTCGTCCGCGACCGCGGCGACATCCGGGCCCGCGAGCACGAGGTGCGGGTCCTCCCCCGCGTGCACGTGCTCGGCGAACCCGGCGAGCACGCCGAGCGGGTCCTTGAGGCGGTCCCAGCGCGACACCTGCAGCACGGCCGGCGCGTCGAGCCGCAGCTGATGCTCCTCGATCATCCGCGCCGTGTGCTCCACGCGTCCCACGCTGCTGTCGAGGCGCTCGAACACCGCACGCGAGGGATGGTGGTGGTCGGCGGCCAGGCCCGCGGCGCGCAGCACCGCGGTGATGCCGGTGAACGACATCATCTGGTTCTTGGGCGAGAACGCGTCGATCGACGGCGGGATCACGGTGAGCCGCGCCTCGTCGAGCCCCTCCCACGCGTAGGCCGGCCGGGAGAAGACGTAGGCGGTGGCCGGCTCGACGTAGGGCGTCAGGAACCGCCAGGCCGCGCGAGCCACGTCGTTCGGGAGGTCGAGGCCGATGTGCGCACGCCAGATGACCGGCACGCCGAGCTCCATCAGCCGCGGGACCATCCCGGCCGTCTGCGGGTCGTGCAGGAGCACGACGTCGCGAGAGCCGACGCGCTGGGCGAGCTGCTCGGCGTTGTCGAGGCAGCGCTCCTCGTACACCTGCCGCTCGGCGTCGCCGAGGGGCCCGCCGTCGTCGGCGCCGTGGAGGCGGTTGTGCAGGCGCTTGGTGATGCGGAAGAAGTCCGCGTCACCGGGCGCGACGAGCCAGCGCATGTCGAGCCCCGCACCGCGGACGTAGCCGACGAGCGACCGCAGCATCTCGGCGACGCCGCCGCCGTGCGCGGTCGAGTTCACGGTCCACAGCGTGCGGTTCTCCAGCAGCTCGTGCCCGTGCTCGAGCGTGTGCTTGAAGCGCTCGAGGCCCTCCGGTGAGAGCACGTCGTAGAACCGTTCCGGCGGTAGCGAGGTGACGGCGACTTCTTCGAGCTCCACGGCAACGCTCCTCAGGTCCCGGCGGCGAGGCGCCTGGGCCGCGCGGGCGCCGGCGCGCCCGCGATCGTCATCAGCCAACCGGCGGCGTCACGCCACCATCCGCCCGTACGCATTCCTTCGCCCCACTGTACGGCCAGAGGATGCCAGCCGATGCCCTCGCCGTCGAGAACGACCGCGGCCCTGCGCACGTCGAGCCGCAGCCCTTCGCGGCGCACCTTCGCGGCCGCCTCCTTCGCCGTCCACATCAGGTTGGCGGTGCGGTCGCGCGCCGTGCCGGCCAGCGGCGCGAGCGCCTTCTGCTCGGCCGGGGTGAGCCACTCGCGCACGAACGCGTCGCTGCGGGGCTCGAGCAGCTCGAGGTCGCAGCCGATGACGGCGGGGACGTCGGTCACGGCCGCGAGTGCGACGCCGGCGCGATGGCTCAGCGACACCGACACGGGCGCGAGCCGGGCGTCCAGCCATGCCTCCGGCGCGCCGTCGGCCGCCGCGAGGACCTCGATCCGCACGGGCTCGACGTCCAGCCAGGCGGCGACGGCGGCCTTGGCCGTCCAGCGGCCCAGGCGCCAGTCGGCGCGGCGCTTGTCGATCCGCAGGCCGGCCAGCACGGCGCGCTCGCGCGGGCTCAGCCACGCGTCGTCGCCGGGTACGTCAGCGAGTGAGCTCGTGAGCCAGCCGGGAGGTGTCATGGAGGGCCTCGTCGCGGGCGAGCGTCCGCTGGATGCCGCGCTCGACCGCCTCGATCAGGTACGGCCGCAGGGCCGCCGGTTCGATGATCTCACGCACGGATCCCACGCGAACCGCGCGCTCGACGCTGTGTACGGCGTCGAACTCGGCGGCCAGCGCACCGCGCTTCTCCGACAGCACGGACTCCCAGAGCGCCGCGCGCTCCGCGCGCAGCGCCGGTCGGTCCGGCCGCGTCGGCGGCGGTGATCCGCTCGTCCAGTGCGGTGATGCGCGCGTCGCGCGCCGCCGCCTGGTCGACATCGCGCGCGAACACGACGGCGGCGGCCGGCGCCCCGCCGATCACCGAGGCGTGCGAGCCGCGCGACCGCGACGGTCTCGAGCAGCTCGTTGAGGCGCTGCGAGAACACCACGAACGCGCCGCCGTGGTAGCGGGAGACGACGCAGAACACGATCGGGCCGTCGAAGTTGACGACCGCGCGGCCGATCTCGGCGCCGAACTCGAGCTGCCACTCGCGCATCGACTCGGGCGAGCCGTCGAAGCCGGCGAGGTTGGCGAGCACGACCACCGGGCGGCGGGCGCTCGCGGCGTTGATCGCGCGGGCGATCTTCTTGGCCGAGCGCGGGAACAGCGTCCCCGACGTCCACTGCTCGGGCCCGTCGGCCGGGATCAGCCCGTGCCGCGGCAGCGGCCGCGACTCGATCCCGATCACGGTCGCCGGGCGGCCGCCGAGGTGCGCGTCCCAGATGACCGCCGCCTCCGCCTGCCGCATCGCCGGCCAGCGCTCGAGCGGCGCGCGATCGCGGTCGACCGCCGCGCGCATGACCGAGCGGATGTCGAACGGCTGCTTGCGGCCGGCGTTGGTGGCGTCGGAGAAGATGTCGCCCACGTGCGTGAGCTCCGAGCCGGGCGCCAGGTGCGGTGCGTCCTGCACGTCACGGTCGACCGGGTCGGTCGTCACGGCGCGGCGCGGGAACCGCTCGCCGGGAGCCACGTACGTGTGCTCGTAGTAGTCGAGCAGCAGCCGGCAGGCGCTCGCCAGGTCGGGCGCCCAGTACTGCGCCTGGCCGTTGGGGCCCATGATCCGGTCGAAGCCGCCGATCCCGAAGTTGTCCTCGGCCGACACCGCTCCCGAGTAGTCGAGCGCCTGCTTGCCGGTGAGCACCATCGCGCTCGCCGGGGTCATCACGAGGATGCCGCGCGTGTGCATCAGCATCGTCGCCTCGGCGTTCCAGTACGGCTGGGCGCCGACGTTGATGCCGGTGACGATGACGTTGATCTCGCCGCCCGCCTGGGTGAACTCGATGATGCGGCGCAGCACCGCGGCGATCCAGTCCATGTTCTCGGTGCCGCTGTCCATCGCGATCTTGGCGCCCGCCGACACGGCGAACCACTCGACCGGCACGCCCAGCTCCTCGGCCAGGTCGAGCGCGGCGATGATGCGCGTGCACTCCGGCTCGGCGAGCGACCCGAGCGCGCGCGTCGGGTCGCCGAACATGGCGACGCGCAGCATCCCCTCCGGATGGCGGTCGGTGAAGTTGCGGATCAGGCCGACGACGATGCCCGTCGGGTTGGTGGCGGGCGGCCGGTCGACGGGGACGAGCCGGCCCTCGGCGTCGAGGTCGTGCTCGACGAAGACGCCCTCCGGCTGGCCGGCAGCCGTGACCTCACCGCGGGCCGGCGCGAGCATCTTGACGATCTCCGCCGGGTGCAGCAGGCCGCGGCGGCGGGCCGCGATCACCCGCTGGGCGCTCTCGTCGAGCGGGCGCAGGGGCCGCGTCGGCGGGTCGTCGCACCTCCACGACCACGTCCCCACCGGCCGGGGTGAAGAAGCGCAGCACGCGATCGCGCACGCCGCCGGGCTCCCGCAGTCCGCCGCGGACGAGCGTCATCTCCACGCCGAGGCCGGTTGCGGACGGCGCGAGGCGCTCGACCAGCGTGCGGATCTCCTCGGCGTGCAGCTCGATGACCGGCCAGACATGCAGCAGGATGCGGTTCCACAGCAGCCGGCGGCTCGGCTTGCGCCGCGCCTGGTAGCTGCGGATGCCCGCCAGCGCCTCGGTCATCATCAGCTCGAACTCCGGCAGCGCGGTGACGCACCCGTGCTCGTCGCGCACGGGCGTCAGGTCGCGCACCTCGGCGAGCGCGAACAGCCGCTCGTCCTTCGGGTTCGAGCGCGCGGTGCCGTGGAACAGGTACACGTCCTCGACCGCGGGCAGCCGCTCGAGCTCGAACTCCGACAGCCGGGCGAGGTGCAGCCGGTGCCACATCATCGGGTGCAGCCCGCGCAGCACCGCGTCCTCGACGACACCGTCCGCTGTGGGCCGGAACGTGTAGGCGGTCAGCGCGGACATCTCGCGCCCGGCCTGCGGTGACGGGACGCCGACGACGATCCGATGGGCCGCCTCCGGGAACGCCACGGTGTCGAGGATCGTCCGCAGGGAGGCCGAGATCTCGTCCGACGGCGGCCCGGCATCGGGCAGGTCCGGCACGTAGAAGTCGGCCACGGCCAGGTCGCCGGCCGGCAGCTCGGCGGCCCAGGCCGCGAACGCCGCCACCGTCGCGGGCAGCTCGTCGACGCCGGCGAATGCCGTCGCGAGGTGGCGTCGCGGCCCGTCGTGGCGGTAGCTCGCGCACAGCAGCACGCGCCCGCCGACCTCGCGCTCGGCGAAGGCCTCGAGCGTGCGGATCCGGTAGAAGCGGCGCGCGACGACCTCGAGCAGCGCGCGGCGCAGGGCCGGGCCGGCGGATCCCATCCGGCGCAGGAGCATCGGTGCCAGCGGCCGCGCGCACGCCACCAGCGCGGCGACGTGATCGTCGCGGTCGGGCCCGTCCGGCACGGCGGCGAGCGCCGCGATGTGCGGCTCCATCTCGTCGTAGGTGCGTTCGCGCGCGGCATCGATCAGCGGCGTGTCGAAGCGTTGGAAGCGGACCTCGCGGGTGAGGTCGCACAACACCGGGTCCGTCGCCGCCGTCGCGGTGATGAGCCGATCGAGCGCGCCGCGCAGCTCGTCGTCGGGCGCATCCGGCTCGGCCAGCTGGCGGTCGAGCGCGGCGAGGACCGCCGGGCGGGCGACGGTCGAGCGCTGTGCGGCCACGAAGATCCGATAGCACGCCTCCTCGAGCGCAGGTGTGCGGTCCAGCTCCGTGACGCCGTAGCCGGCGAGCACGCGCTGCAGCCGCGTGACGAACGGGGCCGGCAGGCCTTCGGCCTCCGCGTCGAGCGAGCGCAGGTACGCGTGCAGGGGCTCGGGCGGCGTGGTCAGCGCGCGCATGTCCGCGTACAGCGACAGCAGGTGGGGGTCGTCCCGCGGCGCGCTGGGATCGACCGCCGCGACGTCATAGCCCAGGATCGACCACTCGAGCGCGTCGGCTCGCTCCCCGTCGGCGAGCGCGGCGAAGTCGACCCGCTCGCCGATCCCCGTCACCACGGGCGGGCCCCCGTCGAGCGCGTCGATCTGCAGCAGCGGGGCCTGCGCCGGGACCTGGACGTTGGCGCCGACGAGCACGCGCCGCACCCGTCCGTGGAACGGTGCGGTGAGCGAAGTCTCCATCTTCATGCTCTCGACCACGGCGACGACGTCGCCGGCCTCGACCTCATCGCCCGGCTCGACCGGGATCGACACGACCACGGCCGGCGACAGGTTGCGCACCAGCCCGCCGTCGTCGCGCGCGATGCGATGAGGCACGCCGTCGACCTCGACCATCACGTCCGCGCCCTGGATCGACGTGAGCGTCCGGTACCGCTCGCCTGCCAGCTCCAGCCGCCGTTCGTGCGGCCCCTGCCGGTGGGCGACGACATCGATGTCGAAGCCGTCGACGCTGACGCGGTGCCGGTCCGGGCCGATCTTCGAGACGGCGAGCCGGTAGGCATGGCCGCGGCGGCGCAGGTCGATCACGCGCCGCATGCCGGGCGAGGCCTGCGGACGCCCGCGCCGCGCGTAGGCGTAGAAGCGCGCACGGTCGGCGTCGGTCTCGGCCTCGCTGAGCTCGACCGCGGCCTGCAGCAGCGCGATGTCGGCATGCCGGGCGGGGACGATCTCGCCGCGCACCTGGAGCCGGTCGAGCCAGCCGGTGTCGACCTCGCCGTTGCGGACCTCGTCACGGTCGAGCAGCGCGAGCAGGAACCCCTGGTTGGTGGTGCCGCCCTCGATGACGACCATGGCATCGGCGAGCGCGCGCCGCAGGCGGGCCAGCGCCTCGGAGCGATCGCGGCCCCACGCGATGATCTTGGCGATCATCGAGTCGAACTCGGCGGGGATCACGTCGCCCTCGGCGACGCCGGTGTCGACGCGCACCCCGGGGCCGGTCGGCAACCGCAGCAGCGCGATCCGTCCCGGTGCCGGGACGAATCCGAGCGACGGGTCCTCGGCGTTCAACCGCGCCTCGACCGCGTGTCCGACGGGCGGCGGCGGCTCGCCCTCCAGGCGGCCGCCGGCGGCGACGTGGAGCTGCAGCTTCACGAGATCGACGCCGGTGACCATCTCGGTCACCGGGTGCTCGACCTGCAGGCGGGCGTTGACCTCCATGAACGAGAACCGACCCGTCGCCGGCTCGTAGAGGAACTCGACCGTCGCGGCGTTGCGGTAGCCCGCGCGCAGGACGAGCCGCCGTGCCGCCTCCATGATGTCCGCTTCCTGCTCGGCGGTCAGCGCTGGGCTCGAAGACTCCTCGATCACCTTCTGGTTGCGGCGCTGGTAGGAGCAGTCGCGCAGCCCGAGCGCCCACGCGGCGCCCTGGCCGTCGGCGATCACCTGGACCTCGACGTGGCGGGCGGGAGCGATGAGCCGCTCCATCAGCAGCGTGCCGTCGCCGAACGCCTGCTTCGCCTCGGCAGCGGCGCTGGTGAACGCGGCGGCGATGCCGTTCGGCTCGTCGACGCGGCGGATGCCGCGGCCGCCGCCGCCGGCGGCGGCCTTGATCATCAGCGGGAAGCCGATCGTCGCGGCCTGCCGGGCGGCCTCCTCAGGCGTGGCGACCGGGCCGCCGCTCCAGGGGGCGACCGGCACGCCGCTCGCCTCGGCGAGCCGCTTGGCGGCGATCTTGTCGCCGAGCGCCCGCATCACCTCCGAGCTGGGGCCGACGAACACGATCCCCAGCCGCTCGCAGAGCTCGACGAAGCGCGGATCCTCGGCCACGAAGCCCCAGCCGACCCAGACGGCGTCGGCCCGGGTGGCGGTCAGCGCCCGCTCGAGCGCGTCGTGGTCCAGGTAGCCGATGCGCGCCCCGCCGTCGAGCTCCACGGCCTCGTCGGCGTTCCGCACGAACATCGCCTGGCGCTCTGACGGCGTGTACAGCGCGATCACGCGGATCGGGTCCTCGCGGGCGGCGTTCAGCTCGCGGACGGCATGGATCACCCGCATCGCGGGCTCGCCGCGATTGACGATCGCCAGCCGCGAGAACGGGCGTTGCATCACGGCTTCTCCATCGCCGCGCGGATCGGGGCCAGCGCGGCTTCGTCGACGCCGCCCGGCAGCTCGATCGTCCGGTAGCCCTCGAGGCGGATCCGCACGCGGCCGTGCTCGTCCACGACCTCTGCGTCGACCCCCTCAGGGCGGTGATTGACCACCGCGAACAGGTGCCCGGGGTCGTCGGCGCCGGCGTAGCGCGTCACACGGTCGACGTGGGTCGGCAGCGCCATCCGTCCTTCCGTGCCGAGCTCGAACACCCCGGCGGTCTGGAAGCACAGCTCGATCAGGCGCGGGACGAACTCGGTCGCGCGATCCCCGGGCGCGTGGCCGGCCGGCAGGTCGTCGGCGAAGGCGCCCACGACGTGGCCGTTGTCGCGCCAGGCGCTCTGGAGCACCTGGTACGCCGGCCCGTGGAAGTAGACGCGGTAGACGTCGTCGCGGCCGACGCCGTCGCCGGCCTGGCCGGGCGGCGGTGCCGTGGGCGCCTCCGGCGCCTCGCGGGTCAGCCGCGCGCGGCCGGTGAAGTGCCGCGTCGCCTGCTCCCCGGCGCCCTTGACCGTGCGGCGCCCGACGAGCTCGCAGTCGGCGACGAGCGTGCCGTCGCCGCCGTCGCGGACCCGTGCCTTGAGCTCGAGCGTGCGCGGCTCGTCGCGGTAGAACTTGAACGGCGCCAGCAGCTCGACGTCCTCGACGGCGGCCACGTGCCAGCCGGGGGCGAGCACGTGCGCCGCCTCGGCGAAGCCCTCGATGCCCATCACGCCCGGCAGCACCGGCGTGCCGTCGATGCGATGGTCGTAGAGGAACGGCTGCGCCGCCGGGTCCAGCTCGGTGAGGACCGTGAGCTCGCCGTCGGCGCTGACGGCGGTCGCACGGCCGGTCATCGGACCGCACGGCGCGTCGCCCATGGCGCGGTCGGGGTCGAGGCCGCCGGTCGCGTGGCGCTCCTCGGTGAGGACGCCGAGCGCTCCGGCGACGACGATCTCGGCGCCGCGGCCCAGCGCGGTCAGCTCGCGGCGGACGACCGGGATGCCGTGCTCGGGCGGCAGCATGTCGATGCCGGCGGCCTTCATCACCGTCGGGATCGAGCCGCGGCTCGCCATCCCGATGCCCGACCACGCCGTCCAGTCGATCGCGATGGTCTTGACGCCCTGGCCGCGCAGATTGGAGATCGCCTTGCACAGCAGGTCGTTGGCCGCCGAGTAGTCGGTCTGGCCGGCGTTGCCGAAGCGGCCGGCGATCGACGAGAAGACGACCGCGGCGCGTGGGCGCGCGTCGCCGAGCGCCTGCATGACGTGGCGCCAGCCGTCGGCCTTGACGTCGAACACGAGGTCGAACTCGCGTTGCGGCTTGTCCGGCAGGAAGTGGCTGATCTCCAGCCCGCCGGCATGGATCACGACGTCGATCCGACCGTCGGCGGCGAGCGCCGCCTCGACGGCGGCGGTGACCTTGGCGCCGTCGGTGAGGTCGACCTGGTGCCAGTGCGCCTTCCCGCCCGCGGCCTCGATCGCCTGGATCGCGTCGAGCGCCGCGCGGCCGCGCTCGATCCGCGCCAGCTCCTGCTCTACGAGCTTCGGCGTCGGCTTGGTGCCCTGCTCGCGGATGCGGTCGGCGAGGTCGCGCTTGAGGCCGTCGCGATCGCTGGCGAACCGCGCCAGGTCCGCGTCGGCGGGGTCGGGCGCCGGCACGAGGTCGAGCAGATGGAACGTGCCGTGCGACGCGTTCGCCAGGTCGGCGGCGATCGCCGACACGATGCTGCCGGCCGCGCCGGTGACGAGGAACACGTCGTCGGATCCGAGCTCCTGATCGGGGTCGTGGCCGGCGGCGGTCTCCTCGAGCGCCACCGTCCAGCGCAGCCCGTCGGCGTGGCCGATCTCGACGGCGCCCGGGTCGCTGCAGCGTCTCCTCGACGAGGATGTCCGCCAGCGCCGCGGTGCGGCGGTCGACGGGGAAGTCGACGGCCTTGACGACGGCTTCGGGCCGCTCGCGGGCGAATGCCTTCGTGAAGCCGGTGACCGCGCCACCGAGCACCGATGCGGCGCCCGCGGCGTCGTAGCCGTGGCGGCCGCCGAGCCGGGTGGCGGACACCAGGAACGTGGTCGCGGGCTGGTCGCGCATCGTCTCCGCGAGGCGCTTGACGCGGGCGGCGAGCGCGTCGCCCCAGTCGGCCGGGTCGGGGTCCGGGTCGAGTGCGGCGAGCCAGTACACGCCGTCGACGGGGCCGTCCTCGACGACCTCGACGCCCAGCTTCGCGAGCCGCTTCGTCAGCGCGGCGGCGACGCCGGTGTCGTCGGGCATCACGAGCACTTTCGTGCCGGAGGCGAGCGTGACGCCGGTCGTGGTGCAGCGGTCGAGCGGCGGGCGCAGCACCGGCACCGGCACGCGGCGCGGGAAGTCCGCGTCCGCGCCGGCCTCGGGCGCGGTCTCCGCGGCCGCTTGCTCCGCCGCCGGCTCGGCGTCCGGCGCCGTCTGCGGCGCGCGCTCGTACACGAACCCCACCACCGCGCTCAGCGTCGGATAGTCACGCAAGCTCAGCGAGTCATCGCGCTCGATCCCATACGCCTCCCGGATCGTCGCGAACACCTCCGCCTGCTTGACCGTGTCGATCCCCAGATCCGCCTCCAGATCCAGATCCATGTCCAGCAACTCCGGCGGATAGCCCGTCTGCGCCGCCACGATCTCCAACACCCGAGCCTCGACCCCATCGCCCGCGGCGCCGCGGCGCGTCGACCGGCGCGGGTTCTGCGACCGGCGCGGGCTCTGCGACCGGCGCCGCCGTCTCCGGCGCGCGCTCATACACGAACCCCACCACCGCGCTCAGCGTCGGATAGTCACGCAAGCTCAGCGAGTCATCGCGCTCGATCCCATACGCCTCCCGGATCGTCGCGAACACCTCCGCCTGCTTGACCGTGTCGATCCCCAGATCCGCCTCCAGATCCAGATCCATGTCCAGCAACTCCGGCGGATAGCCCGTCTGCGCCGCCACGATCTCCAACACCCGCGCCTCGACCCCATCGCCCGCCGCGCGCCGGCGCCTCGACCGGCGCGGGTTCTGCGACCGGCGCGGGCTCCGCGACCGGCGCGGGCTCCGCGACCGGCGCCGCCGTCTCCGGCGCGCGCTCATACACGAACCCCACCACCGCGCTCAGCGTCGGATAGTCACGCAAGCTCAACGAGTCATCGCGCTCGATCCCATACGCCTCCCGGATCGTCGCGAACACCTCCGCCTGCTTGACCGTGTCGATCCCCAGATCCGCCTCCAGATCCAGATCCATGTCCAGCAACTCCGGCGGATAGCCCGTCTGCGCCGCCACGATCTCCAGCACCCGCGCTTCGACGCCATCGCTCGCCGGCGCCGGCGCCTCGGCCGGCGCAGGTTCTGCGACCGGCGCGGGCTCTGCGACCGACGCCGGCTGCGACCGGCGCCGCCGCGGCGCGCGCTCGTACACGAACCCCACCACCGCGCTCAGCGTCGGGTAGTCGCGCAAGCTCAACGAGTCATCGCGCTCGATCCCGTACGCCTCGCGGATCGTCGCGAACACCTCCGCCTGCTTGACCGTGTCGATCCCCAGATCCGCCTCCAGATCCAGATCCATGTCCAGCAGATCCTCGGGGTAGCCGGTCTGCTCGGCGACGATCGCCAACACCCGTGCCTCGACGCCATCGCCGACGGCGGCGGAGACGACCGGGGCCGGGGCGGGCGCGGACACGACCGGGGTCGGGCAGGCGCGGCGACAACCGGCGCCGGGGCAGGCGCGGACACGACCGGCGCCGGGGCAGGCGCGGACACGACCGGCGCCGGGGCAGGCGCGGACACGACCGGCGCCGGGGCAGGCGCGGACACGACCGCGACCGGCTCGGGCGCGGACACGACCGGGGCCCGCTCGGGCTCGGGCGCGAGGACGCCGTCGGCCACGCGCAGGGTCCGGTGGACGACCTCGAGCCGGGGCTCGGCCTGGCCGCTCATGCGGCGCAGCCACCCCGACCAGGCGTCGCGGTCGGCGACGCGGTACTGGTAGCCGAGCTCGTCGACGTGCCGGCGGCGGCCGTCGGCGACCGGGGTCCAGCGCAGCAACAGCATGCTGATCTGCGACCCGAAGCCGGCCGCGAGCCGGAGCGCGTAGTGCACCGGATAGGCGCCGCCGTTCGACAGGTTGAGCGTGCCGAGGTCCGGGTCGACGTCGCGGAAGTTCGGCACCGGCGGGACGACGCCGGTCTCCAGCGACTTGACCGCCATGACGTCCTCGAGGCCGACACCCATCGGATGGCCGGTCATGCCCTTGGTGTTGGCGATCACGATCGCGTCGGCGTCGGGGCCGAACACCTGGCGCAGCGCGTGGATCTCGGCCGCCGCGCTGCCGCCGCGCGCGGGCGTGTAGGTCTCGTGCGAGACGAACACCATGTGCGGTGCGAGCTCGTTGCGCGACACACCGCGGCGCTCGGCCTGCGCGACGACGTTCTCCATGACGCCGCCGATGTGCTCGACGTCCAGGCGGGTGCCATGGAACGCGGAGTTGGCGGTGACCGTGCCGAGCACCTCGCAGATCGGCGTGATGCCGCGCTCGCGTGCCGCCTCGGCGCTCTCGACGACGAGCGACGCGGCGCCCATGCCGATGATCATCCCGTGACGCCGCTGGTCGAACGGCAGCGCCGCTTCCTCGACGACCTCGTCGGTGGCGGCCGCGCCGGTCGCCAGGAAGCCCGCGCCGAGCCAGCCCATCATCGTGTCGGAGGTGGCGTCGTCGGCCGCGACGATCACGACGCGCCGGCAGCGACCCGCGCGGATCCAGTCCTCGGCGATCGCGACCGCCTGCGTGGTGCTCGCGCACGCCGAGTTGATCTGCGTGTTCGGCCCGCGCGCCCCGATGTGCTCGGCGAGCTGCGAGTGCCCCATCGACAGGACCCGGAACAGGAAGCGGCGGTCGAACTCGTACCTGGAGTCCTCGAGCTGGCGCTGCACGTCGTAGATGCGCCGCTCGACCTCCTCGAGCACGATCTTGTCGGTGTCGCCGTGGTCGAGCATCCGCGCGCGCAGCGACTCGAGCGCGGCCAGCCGCTCGCGCCGCATCCGGTCCTCGGTCTGGCGCGTGGCCTCGTCGGCCATCTCCTCCAGCCCGGGGAACGCGGAGGCGAAGATGACTCCGGTCTCGTCGCGCAACGCGTCCGGCAGCGACCAGCGATCGGGCAGCTGTGTGCCCTTGCTGGTGGTGCGGTAGTGCTGGATCAGCGGGATCCCGGCATCGCGCAGCGCGTCGATCCCGGCCGCCATCGCCAGCTGCGTGTCGCGGCCGAGCGCCGCGACCCGGTCGCGGTCCACGCCGAACTCCTCGGCGAAGTCGAACTGCCCGGCGCGCGCGGCGAGCTTGATCACGTCCTCGACGTTGTCGATCGTCTCGAACCGGGCACCTCCCTCGTCGCTCTTGACCAGGCGCGTGATGTGCTTGTCGACCATGGCGCGGCGCAGGCGCGCGGGGATCACGTCGATCCCCTGCTTCCCGTCGAGCAGGCGCCCGACGTTGGCGTCGTCGAACAGCTGGTCCGCGCCCGGCAGGCCGAGTCCGGCGCCGGTGATCACCACCGGTTCGGTGGCCCGCTCGTCCGCCGGCCCGGCGGCGCCCATGAGCGCGCGGCCGCGCTCGACGAACTCGGCGAACAGCCGGCTGAGCTCGCTCGCGGCGTCCGCGGCGGGCGGTCCGGCGGGAGCGGCCGGCGCCGGGGCCGGCGGCACGGCCTGCGCCGTCGCGCCCGGCTTGAGCGCGGCGCTCTCGGCGGTCGCCGGCTCGACGCCGGCGCCGAGGCCCGCGGCCCACAGCCCACACAGCGCGCCGTTGAACGTCGCGATGTCACCGGTCTTCGGATGGTTGGCCGCCAGGCTCAGCACCTTGTCGTCGCCGAGCACGTCGGAAGTGAACCCCTGGAGGGCCCGCTTGGGCCCGCACTCGACGAAGATCCGCGCGCCGGCGTCGTACAGGGTCCGCAGGCCCTTGACGAACTGCACGGGCGACGCCACCTGACGCGCGAGGATCTCGAGCATCTTCTCCTGCAGATCGCCGTCGGTCGGGTAGAACTCGCCGTCGACGTTCGCCACGATCGGCAGCTGGGGCGGGTGGACGCCGAGGCGCTGCAGCGTCGCGCGCAGCGGCGCACTGGCGCCGGCCACGATCTCGGTGTGGAAGGCATGGCTGACCGGCAGCGGGAACGCGTCGTGACCGCGCTCCTTGAGCAGCTCGACCGCGCGCGCGACCGCGTCGGTCGCCCCGCCCAGCACGACCTGGTGCGTGGAGTTGACGTTGGCGAGGACGACGTAGCCGTCGACCGATGCCACGACCTCCTCGACCTCGCTCAGCGGTGCCATCACCGCGGCCATCGCGCCGGGGTCCTCGGGCTCGAGGTCGGCCATCTCGCGCCCGCGGGCGCTGACCGCCTCGAGCGCGGCCTGGAACGTGAGCGATCCGGCAGCGACGAGCGCGCCGTACTCGCCCAGCGAGTGGCCCATGACCATGTCGGGGGCGATGCCGTACTCGGCGAGCAGGCGCGTGAGCGCGATGTCGACGGTGAGCACCGCCGGCTGCGTGATCTCGGTGCGCCGGAGCTGTTCCTCGGCGTCGGCGTCCTCGAAGATGATGTCCGACAGCCGGCGCCCCTCGAGCAGCGGCGCCATGATCGCGTCGGCCTCGTCGAACGTGTCGGCCACCACCCGCTCGCGGGCGCGCAGCTCGCGCAGCATGCCGGCGTACTGCGATCCCTGGCCGGTGTAGAGGAAGGCCAGCTTGCCGGGCGCGCCGCTGCCGCGATGGATCCCGCGCGCGCGCAGCGCGGGCCAGATCGCGGCGTTGCCGGACTGCATCGCCTTCAGCGCCGTCTCCGCCTTCGCGATCAGGTCGTCGCCGTCCGCGTAGTCGATTGCGAGCCGCTCGGGCGCGCTCAGCACCGCGGCGCTCGGCGGCGCCGGATCCAGGTGCCGGCCCTGACGCGCCTCGGCGAGCGCCGTGCGCAGGTCGTTGGCGAGGCCTGCCTCGTCGCTCGCGCCGAGGACGAGCGCGCCGCGCAACGGCGCCTTCGGGCCGGACGGAGACTCCGCGATGTCGACCGGCACGGCCACGGATCGGCGGTGCCCGTTGGTGGTCAGATGTCCGGGCACGTACTCCTCCATCACAACGTGGAAGTTGGTTCCGCCGAAGCCGAACGCACTGACGCCGGCGATCCGGGTGGTACCGTCCGCGACGTCCCAGTCGCGCGTCTCGGTGTTGACGGCGAACGGCGAGGCCGACCAGTCGAGGTTCGGGCTCGGGCGCTCGAAGTTCAGGCTCGGTGGCAGCACCTTGTCGCGCAGCGCAAACGCGGTCTTGACGAGTCCCGCCGCGCCCGCAGCGGCCTTGAGGTGGCCGATGTTGGACTTGACCGAGCCGAGCGCCACCGAGCCGCGTGCCAGGCCGGCCGGGGCGAACGCCGCCGCGAGGCTGTTGAGCTCGACGGCGTCGCCGACGCGCGTCGACGTGCCGTGGCCCTCGATCAGCGTGCAGGAGGCCGGCGACAGGCCGGCGTTGCGCCAGGCGCGCTCGACCGCGAGCTTCTGGCCGACCGGGTTGGGCGCGGTGATGCCCTTGCCCTTGCCGTCGCTGGCGCCGCCGATGCCGCGCACGACCGCGTAGATGCGGTCGCCGTCGCGCTCGGCGTCGGCCAGGCGCTTGAGGATGAGCACCGCGCCGCCCTCGCCCATGACGAAGCCGTCGGCGCCGTCCGCGTACGGGCGCGTGCCGGTGCCCGAGAGGGCGCCGATCGCGCAGAACTTGATGAACGTGGACGCCCCCATGTTGCGGTCCACGCCGCCGGTCACGGCCACGTCGTACTCACCGGCGAGGAGGCCTTCGATCGCGACGTTCATCGCCGCCAGCGCCGACGCGCAGGCGGCGTCGACGGTGAAGTTGGGGCCGTGCAGGTTGAACAGGTTGGCGACACGCCCGGCGACGCAGTTGCTCAGCTCGCCCGGCATCGTGTCCTCGGTCACTTCGGGAAGCCAGTCGGCGAAGTCGGCCAGGAGCTCGCGCTTGATCGCGTCGCGCGCGTCGGCCGGCAGCAGCGCGAAGCTGTGGGTCTTGTCCAGCTCGCGGGCGAGCTCCGGATACGTGATGCGCAGTGCCGTCCGGTAGTGCTGCTCGCCCGACAGCGCGTTGCCCAGCATGACGCCGGTGCGGTCGAGATCGAGTGGGCGCTCGGGCCAGCCGGCGTCGGCCAGCGCCATCCTGGTGCAGGCCACGGCCCACTTCTGGCAGTCGTCCATCGCGTCGCCCACGCGCGGCGGGATCGGCAGCTTCCAGGTCAGCGGGTTCCACTCCCAGTCGCGGACCCAGCCGCCGATCTTCGAGTAGGTCCTCTCGGGCGCCTGCAGGTCGGCGTCGTAGTAGAGCGCGGGGTCCCAGCGGGCCGGGTCGACCTCGCTGATCGAGTAGCGGCTGTCCCGGATGTTCCGCCAGAACGAGTCGGCGTCAGGGGCGTCGGGGAGGATCGCGCCGACGCCGATGATGGCGACGGCGCTGTCGGCTGGTGAGGTCACGGTTTGAGTCCTTCCATCACGGGCGCTTGCGGGCGTAGATGGCGTCGGCGACGGCCTGCGTGTCGGCCAGCAGGCCGGCCTGCGCGCGGTGGATCGCCGTAAGGCCGAGGCGCTGCGCGAGATCGCCGGCGTCGGCGCCGTTGGCGCCGGTCACGAGGCGGATCGCCTCGGTGGCGACGGTCATCGCCGCACCGCGTGCGTACACGCGGCCGGCGGCGGCCAGCGCCGGTGCGCGGAGGCTGCGCGCGGCCTTGGCGTCAAGCTGCTTCGTCGCGGCCCGCTGCGCGCGGCGCGCGAGCGCGGCGGCGCCCTCGACCTCCGCGATCAGCGCCCCGAGGCGCAGCAGGATGTGCTGGTGGCGGGTGAGCTTGCCGACGCGGCAGGTCTCCAGCAACTCGGCGAGCGCGTGGGACGCGAGCGCGGCGGTGTCGGCACCGATCTCGGCGTTCTCGCCGTGCAGCGCCTCGAGCTCGCGTGCCCGCGCGTGGTAGTAGTCGCCGGCGCTCTTGAGGTGCTCCTGCCAGCGGCCGCGCGCGACGGTCATCTCCATGATCTCGGAGGTGCCTTCGTAGATGCGTGTGATGCGGACGTCGCGCTTGATCTTCTCGACCATGTAGTCGTGGGTGTAGCCGTAGCCGCCGTGCGCCTGGATGGCCGCGTCGGCCGCAGCGTCGCCCGCCTCGGTGGCGAGGTACTTGGCGATCGCGCCCTCCACGTTCAGGGAGCCCTCGCCCGCGTCGATCCGCTCGGCCGTCTCCTCGATCGCGGCCCGTGCCGCCTCGAGCGCGACCGCGTGCGGGACGATCAGCTTGTGGGTGTAGCCCTGCTTCTCAGCGAGCGGACCGCCCGCCTGGATGCGCTTGCGCGAGTAGGCGATCGCGCGGTCGAGTGCCGCCCAGCCGGCGCCGAGGCCGAACGCCGCGACCATCAGGCGCGTGTAGCCGAACACCTGCTGGGCCTGGACGAGGCCCTGGCCCTCGACGCCGCCGATCAGCCGGTCGGCGTCCACGTAGACGTCGCTGAGGAACAGCGCCGCCGTGTTGCTGAGCCGGATGCCGTGCTTGTCCTCGGGCTCGCCGTGGGTGAAGCCTTCGGCGTCGCGGTCGACGACGAACCAGCTCGGGCCGCCGGGCGTGAGCGCAAGGATCGTGTACATGTCGGCGACGCCGCCGTTGCTGATCCACTGCTTGGCGCCGTTGATCCGGTAGCCCGTGACCGAGCCGTTGTCGGCCACCGGCTCGGCGATGGTCTTCAGGGCGCCGAGATCGCTGCCGGCCTCCGCCTCGGTGGCGCCATACGCGAACAGGATCCCGTCGCGCGCGATGCGGCCCATGAACTCGCTCTTCTGCTCCTCGGTGCCGCCGACGCGGATCGGGTCGCTGCCCAGGAACGTGGCGAGCTCGGATGTCGCGAGCCCGAGGTCGATCGCCGCCATCCGCTCGCAGATGCGGTACACGTCGAGCGCGCCGCCGCCCATGCCGCCGTACTCGTAGGGCACGAACAGGAGCTGGATCCCCAGGCCGTCGCCCGCCGACATGCGGCGGACGAGCTCCTCCGGGAACTCGTCCTTTTCGTCAAGGTCGATCAGCAGTGAGTCGGGAAGCTCGCGCTTGGCGAAATCGTCGATCGACGTCAGCGCGACCTTCAGCATGTCCGCGTTCAGCTCGTTGGCCACAATCCATCCCTCCTCTTCTCTTTCATGCAGCCTGCGGCATCTGACGCTCCCCGCCATCCGCCGTTGTCCCGCGCCAAACGGTGAGGAACTACGGATTCGGGACGGCGACGACGCGCGTAACGTCGGCGCCATGAACATCGCTGTCGCAGTACGACTGATGCCGAAAGCGGGTGACGAGCTCGAGCTCGACCCGAGCGGCACCGACATCGATCGCGAGTTCGTCGACATGACGATCACCGACTTCGACGATCAGGCGCTGGAGGAGGCCGTCCTCATCAAGGAGGCCACCGGCGCGACCGTCACCGCGGTGGGTCTGAAGGCGGACGGCATCGAAGAGGCGCTCCGCGTCGCCTACGCGCGCGGGGCCGACCGAGTGGTTGTGGTGGACGCGGGCGACATCGACCCGTACGACTCGCGGCGGGCCGCGCTCGCCTTCGCGGACGCGTTCCGCCAGCTGGCGCCGGACCTCGTCCTGGTCGGGGTGCAGACCCCGTACGACCTGTTCGGGCAGACGGCGCCGGTGCTCGCGGTCTCGCTGGGTTGGCCGCAGGCCAGCGTCGTCGTCGGCGTCACCGTCGACGGCGGCACCGCACGCGTGAAGCAGGAGTACGCGGGCGGCCGGATGGCGGTGCTGGGGCTCTCGCTCCCCGCCGTCGTCGGCGTGCAGTCCGCCAGCTCGCCGCCGCGCTATGTGTCGATGGGCCGCCTGCGCCAGGCGATGACCGAGGCGAGTCCGGAGCCGCTCGCCGTCAGCGTCGAGCCACCGCGCGCGAGCGCCGCGCTCGTGTCGCTGGCACGGCACGAGCCGAAGGCCGGGGCGACGATGCTCGCCGGCGATGCCGAGGAGATCGCCGCGAAGATCGCCGCCGTCCTGCGTGAACAGGGAGCTCTGGTGAGCTGATGGGCGACGTCCTGGTGTACATGGATCCGACGATCAACTCCCGGCTGCTCGCGTTCGCGCGGCCGCTGGCCGACGCGCTCGGTGACTCGCTCGTCGCCGTCGTGGCGGGCGCGGAGCCGGCCCCGGCCGACGCCCTGTCCGCGGCCGACGTCGTGGTCGAGGTGTCGCATCCCGCGCTCTCGCCCTACCTCCCCGAGGCGCAGCAGGCGGTGCTCTCCGCGGTCATCGCGGAGCGCTCGCCCGACATGGTGCTCGTGGAGAACACGACGGCCGGCTACGACGTGGCCGCCTCCGCGGCGGCCGCCGCGGACCTGCCGTTCGTCGGCTACTGCCTCGGTCTGTCGCTCTCCGGCCACGAAGTGGAGTCGTCGAGTGGGATCTACGGCGGCCAGCTGCTGGCGACCGCGAGGACGGCCCTTCCGGCCGTGTTCGCGATCAACTCGACCGCGTTGCACGAGGAGCCGTCCTCGCGCGGGCGTGGCGAGCGGGTGACGTTCCCGCCGCCGCCCGCCCTCGATTCCCTGCGCACGGCGTTCCTCGAGGAGGTGGCCGACGAGCCCGGCGACGTCGATCTGACGACCGCCGACCTCATCGTCTGCGTCGGCCGCGGCATCGGCGGCGCCGATAACGTCGAGATCGCCGAAGACCTGGCTCAGGCGCTGGGGGCCGAGCTCGCCGCGTCACGCCCGGTCATCGACTCCGGCTGGGTGCCCAAGGCACGCCAGATCGGCAAGTCCGGCGCGCACGTCACGCCCAAGCTGTACCTCGGGCTCGGCGTCTCCGGTGCGCCCGAGCACGTCGAGGGCATGCAGGGAGCGGAGCTCATCATCGCGGTGAACTCCGACCCCGGGGCGGCGATCTTCAACGTCGCCCACTACGGCGCGGTCGCCGATCTGTTCGACGTGGCCGAGGAGCTGACGCAGATCCTCGGCTGAACGCGCGGACGGCGCCGCTCAGCCGAGCTCGCAGATCGCATCGAACGCGCCGAGACCGGCGCGTTCGTGCGTGATGACGAGCACGGCGCGGCGCTCGCCGTGCGCGAGCGCGACCAGCTCGGCCAGCAGCGCGGCGGTGCCGGCCTCGTCCAGGTGCGCGGTCGGCTCGTCGAAGATCAGGAAGCGGGCGTCGGAGAGCAGCAGCCGCGCCGCGGCGATGCGCTGGCGCTGGCCGCCCGAGACCTGTGCGCCGGCCTCCCCTACCTCGGTGCCGAGGCCCGCGGGCAGCGAGGCCAGCCAGTCGCCGAGCCCCACGCGCTCGAGTGCGCGCTCGATCGCGGCATCGTCCGCGCCGGGCCGGGCGAGCGCGACGTTGTCGCGGATCGTCGTGCCGAACAGGTACGCGTCCTGGGGCGCGAGCCGGACGGCACCGCGCAGCGCGTCCGGGTCGACCTCGCGGGCGTCCACTCCGCCGATCGTCACCGTGCCGGCGGTCGGGTCGCGGAAGCGGACGAGCAACTCGGCCAGCGTGCTCTTGCCCGCGCCGCTCGGCCCGACGAGCCCCACGGCCCGCCCGGGCTCGAGCACCAGGTCGACGCCGTCGAGCACGGGCGCGCCGGAGTCGTAGCGGAACGACACGCCGTGGACCGCGAGCGGGCCGTCGTCCGGTAGCGGCCGCGGCGCCGGCGGCGCGGCGACCTGGACCGGGCGCGCGGTCACGGCCTCCAGCCGCGCGGCCGCCGAGGACACCGCGTCGAGGCTCGCCGCCGCCGCCCCCAGCGGCGCCACCGCCTCCAGCGACGCGAGCGCGAGCAGGACGAGCGCGGCGAGCAGGACGCCCGCGAGCGTGCCGTCCCGGACGGCGGGGATGGCGACGGCGGCCATCGCGGCGGCGCCGGCGGCGCCGACGGCCACAGCCGTTCCGGCCGCCAGCCCGGCCGCCGCGGCGTTGCCGCGGAGCACGCGGCCCAGCCGGGCGCTCGATGCCGCCGCGCGGCGCTCCCAGTCCTCCTCGCGCCCGGCGACCACGATCTCCGGTGCGCCGCCGGCGATCGCGACCATGTCGGCCGTCAGCGCCGCCCGCGCGGGCGCCTGCCGGCGGCCGCTGCGGCGCGCGACGCGCCGGACCAGGTACGGCGCCGCGACGCCGGCGAGCAGCAGCACGGCGGCGACGACGAGCCCGGCCGCCGGGAGCATGATCGCCGCGGCCGCCACGGCCAGCGCGCCGGCCGCGAGCGCGACCAGCGGCGGTCCGAGCGCGCGCAGGTACAGGTCCTGGATCCGGTCGGCGTCGGCGACGAACCGCGACAGCAGGTCGGCGCCCCGGACCGCACCGAGGCCGCCGGGCACGAGCGGCACGAGCCGGCGGAAGAACTCGACGCGCAGGTCGGTGAGCGTGCGGAACGCGAGGTCGTGGGAGACGAGCCGCTCGACGTAGCGCAGCACGGCGCGGGCGATGCCGAAGAAGCGCACGCCGACGATCGCCGTCGTCAGCAGCAGGATGTCGGGCCGCTGCGCCGCGCGGCTCACGAGGTAGCCCGACAGCGCGAGCAGCGCGACGGCCGCGGCGACCGCGCCCGTGCCGGTCAGCACGGACAGGGCGACGAGCCTCCAGCGCGGCCGGGTCGCGGCGACGGCCCGCCACAGCGCGCCGGCCTTCACGCCCGCACCCCCGTCCACGGGTCGACCACGGTGCCGCCGCGCAGCTCGAGCAGGCGATCCGCCGCGCGCACGAGCTCCGGCCGGTGCGCGATCACGAGCGCCGTGCGCCCGGCGACCAGCCGGGCGGTGGCGGCCGCCACCGCACGCTCGGACTCGGCGTCCAGGTTCGCCGTCGGCTCGTCGAGCACGACCAGCGGGCAGTCGGGCAGGAACGCGCGGGCGAGCGCGATCCGCTGCGCCTGACCGGCCGACAGCGCGCGGCCGCCGTCACCGATCACGGTCGCGAGCCCGTCCGGCAGCGCCTCGGTCAGCGCGAGCGCATCGGCGGCGGCGAGCGCGGCCGTCACCCGCTCCTCGGTCGCCCCGGGATCCGCCAGCCGCACGTTGTCGGCGACCGTTCCGGAGAAGATCGTCGGGCGCTGCGGGACCCAGGCGATCCGGCGTCTCCACTCGCGCGGGTCGACCTCGCGCAGGTCGACGCCCCCGCAGAGGATCCCGCCCTCGTCCGGGTCGGCGAGCCGCAGCAGCAGCGAAGCGAGCGTGGTCTTGCCGGCGCCGGAAGCGCCGACCAGCGCGATCGTCTCGCCCGGCTCGATCCGCAGGCTGACGTCGCGGAGCGCCGACTCCGGACGACCGGGGTGGCGGAAGCCGACCTCGCGGAAGACGATCGCGTCGCTCCCCGGGTCCGGACAGCGGCGCGGATGCGCCGGCACGGTGACCGCCGGCGGCAGGTCGAGGATCTCGTGGATGCGCTCCGCCGCGGCCATGCCGTCCGCCGAGGCGTGGAACTGCGCGCCGGCCTTGCGCAGCGGCAGGTAGAGCTCGGGCGCGAGCAGCAGCACGGTCAGCCCCGCCTGCAGGCCGAGCTCGCCGTTGACGAGCTGGACGCCGATCGTGGCCGCCACGAGCGCCGTGCCGAGCATGGCCAGCAGCTCGAGCACCAGCGCCGACAGGAACCCGACGCGCAGCGTGGCCAGCGTCTCGCGGCGCAGGCGATCGCCGGCCCGCGCGATCGTGTCCACCTGCGCCGCCGCACGGCCGTGCACGCGCAGCGTGGCGAGCCCGCGCACGACGTCGAGGAAATGCGCCGACAAGCGGGCCAGCGTCCGCCAGCGGGCCTGGGTACGCCGCTCCGCCTGCCGCCCGATCAGCACCATGAACACCGGGATGAGCGGGAACGTGATCGCCAGGATCAGCGTCGGCGGCAGGGTCGCGCGGGAGCGTCCAGGCGAGGATCGCCGGCGGCACCAGAGCGGCGAGCGCGACCTGCGGCAGGTAGGCGGCGAAGTACGCCTCCAGCGCGTCGACGCCCTGCACGGCCGCGGCGGCGAGCTCGCCGCGCCGCTCGCCGGCCAGCGCGCCCGGGCGCGCATGCAGCAGGTGGTGCACGAGCCGCTCGCGCAGCTCGGCCATCACCCGCGCCGCGCCGACCCGGCCCGCCGACTCGAAGCCGGCGGCGACCAGGCCGCGCGCCCCTGCGACGGCCACGAGCCAGACGAGCCGCGACCGGACGTCGGCGAGCGAAGCGCCGCCGAGGAAGGCGTCCGCGATCACGGAGGCGAGCAGCGTCGCCTGCGCGATGACGAGGGCGGTCTCGGCCACCCCGAGGGCGATCGTGGCGGCCAGATGCGCGCGCGCCGCCCGGCTCGACCGGGTCAGTCGCCGCCGGGTCGCCGCGACGGCGGCACGGTTCACGGGCCGCGGTGCTCGAGGAGGTCCAGCGGCGTGCGCACGTCCCCGAAGTCCTCGGGGCCGATCCGCCGCCGGAACACCCAGTACGTCCAGGCCTGGTAGACGAGCACGACCGGCACGAGCAGCACCGCCACGACCGTCATCACCGTCAGCGTGTAGTGCGACGACGACGCGGCCTTGAGGCTGAGGTCGAACGCCGAGCTCGTGCTCGACACCATGGCGTTGGGGAACAGGTCCGCGAACAGGGCGCAGAACAGCAGCAGGATCGCGCCGGTCGTCGCGGCGAACGCGCGGCCCGCGGCCCGCCGGGCCGCCACGGCGGCCGCCACCAGCGCGGCAGCGGCGAGCACGGCGAGCACCGCCGACACGGCCTCGACGCCGCCCCGGTCGCTCTGATCGACGAGCGTCCAGACGAGGAAGGCGATCCCGATGACCGCGGCCACGGGCGAGAGCTGCGCGGCGAGCGTGCGCGCCCGCGCCTCGATCGTGCCGGTGGTCTTGAGCGCCAGGAAGTTCGCGCCGTGGGCGAGGAACAGCGACAGCGTCGTGAGCCCGCCGAGCAGCGCGTACGGGCCGAGCAGGTCGAACAGCGTGCCCGTGAACTCGCCCGAGCGGTCGATCGGCACGCCGGCGACGATGTTCGCCCAGCCGACGCCCCACAGCAGCGCGGGGACAAAGCTGCCGACCACCAGCGTCCACTCCCAGCGCGAGCGCCAGCGCGCATCCTCGCGCTTGCCCCAGAACTCGAACGCGACGCCGCGCACGATCAGCCCCACGAGGATCAGGAACAGCGCCAGATAGAAGCCCGAGAACAGCGTCGCGTACCACTGGGGGAACGCGGCGAAGGTGGCGCCGCCGGCGACGATCAGCCAGACCTCGTTGCCGTCCCACACCGGTCCGATCGAGTGGATCACCGCGCGGCGCTCGGCGTCGGTGCGCCCGACGGCACGGATGAGCATGCCGACGCCGAAGTCGAATCCCTCGAGCACGAAGTAGCCGAGCCAGAGGATCGCGATCAGCACGAACCACAGGCCCTGGAGGAAGCTGACGTCGTCCATGTTCAGTACGCGAGCGCCAGGTCGGGCTCGCCCTCCTCCCGCTCGGTGTCCTCGGGATCCGGGCCGTGCCGGGCCTTGTCGAGGAAGATGCGCCCGGCGATCAGCGCCAGCACGCCGTACAGCGCCGTGAAGCCGATCAGCGTGATGAGCACCTCGGCGGTGCTGACGCTCGGCGAGCCGGCGTCCTCGGTCTTGAGCATCCCGAACACGACCCAGGGCTGGCGGCCCATCTCGGTGAACACCCAGCCGGCGCTGTTGGCGAGGAACGGCAGCACGACCGCGGGCACCATCAGCCCGAGGTAGCGGCGCGACGTCTCCAGCCGCCCGCGGCGGGCCAGCCACCACCCCACCGCGCCGAGCACGAAGGCGAGGAAGCCGACGCCGAGCATGACGCGCCACGACCAGTAGGCGATCGCCACGACCGGCGCGTACTCGCCGGGCCCGTACTTGGCGCGGTACTGGGCGTTGATGTCGTTGATCCCCTGGATCTCGCCGCGCGGGTAGCCGGTGCTGATCCACGACAGGAGGTTGGGGATCTCGACGTTGCGGTTGAGCCCCTCCGGGTTCTGCTTGAAGTCGCCGGTGGCGAACAGCGACAGCCCGGCGCCGTCCTTCGTCTCGAACACGGCGTCGGCGGCCGCCATCTTCATCGGCTGCTGGTGCGACATCAGCACGCCGTTGAAGTGCCCGATGATCACGGTCACCAGCGCGGCGACCGTGAGGACCGGCAGCGCGCCCCGCAGCGACGCGCCGAACACCTCGACCTCGTTGTCGCGGCGCAGGTGCCAGGCCGAGACCGCGATCACGATCATCGAGGCGGTGATCAGCGCCGCCGAGCAGCGTGTGCGCGAGCGCGTACAGCGCGGTGTTGTTGAACAGGACCGCAGGCGATGTTCGTGAGCTGCGGCGCGCCCGTCGACCATCTTGTAGCCGACCGGGTGCTGCATCCACGAGTTCGCCGCGAGGATGAAGTAGGCCGACAGCGCGGTCGACCCTGAGACGAGCCAGATGCACGCGAGGTGCACGCGCTTCGGGAGCCGCCCCCAGCCGAAGATCCAGAGCCCGAGGAACGTGGACTCGACGAAGAAGGCGGCCAGGCCCTCCATCGCCAGCGGCGCGCCGAAGATGTCGCCGACGAACCGCGAGTAGTTCGACCAGTTCATGCCGAACTGGAACTCCTGGACGAGCCCGGTGACCACGCCGAGCGCGAACGAGATGAGCAGCAGCTTGCCCCAGAACTTGGTCGCCCGCAGCCAGCGCTCTTCGCCGGTGCGGTGCCAGCGGGTCTGGAACGTGGCGACGACGACCCCGAGCCCGATCGTCACCGGGACGAACAGGAAGTGGTAGACGGTCGTGATGCCGAACTGCCAGCGCGAGAGGTCCAGCGACGTCATGGCCCGCTCACGCTATGCGCCGTCCCACTGACCCGGCATCCGCGGGTTTTACCAACTCCGCTGCGTAGAAACCACGAGGCGCACCGACCGTCGAGCTGGGCTCAGCCGGCCTGCGGGGCGGCGTCGCGCCGCTCGCCGGCCGGCCGCGCTGACGCCGACACCAGCGCGCGCTCGATCAGCGTCGTGAGCTCGGCGACCTCGAAGTCGGCACCGACGACCTCGACCGCGGCGGTGTACATCGCGAGATCCTTCGGGCACTCACGAGGAAGTAGTCGAGCCGGCCGAGCGTCTGCGCCTCGCGGATCCGCTGCTCGCTCGGGCGCTCCTCGGTCTCCGGCCCTTCCATCATCCACATGCGGCCGCCGCCGGCGCCGCAGCAGAACGTGTCGACGCCATGGCGCGGCATCTCGGCGAGCTCGGCGCCGGTCGCCTCGATCAGGCGCCGCGGGGCTTCGGTGATGCGGTTGTAGCGCGCGAGGTAGCACGGGTCGTGGTAGGTCACGCGCAGGCCGGAGAGCGGCGTGGTGAGCGACAGCACGCCGCGCGCGACGAGGTCGGCGAACAGCTCGGTGTAGTGGTAGACCGGCTTGTCGAGGCCGAACTCGGGATACTCGTTGCGCAGCGTGTTGAGCGAGTGCGGGTCGGTCGTGAAGATCGCCTGGAAGTCGGCGTCGCGCGAACGCCGCGAGGTTCTGCTCGACGAGCATCTCGAACAGCCCCTCCTCACCGACCCGGCGCACGTCGTTGCCGGAGTTGCGCTCGCCCTCGTAGAGCAGCCCGAACGAGACGCCCGCGTCGTGCAGGATCCGCGCGACGGCCTGCGAGGTGAGCTGCGCGCGCTCGTCGAAGGACGCGAAGTCGCCGACGAACCACACGTACTCGACCGGCTCCTTGCGGGCGTCGGGGATCTTGAAGTCCAGCGCCCTGCGTCCAACGCGCGCGCATGCGCGCGGACTTGCCGTAGCGAGTTGCCCTGGCCGCGAAGTTCTGGAGCGTCTGCTGGAGCAGCGGGTCCATCTCGCCCTGGTCGACGAGGCTGCGCCGCATGTCGACGATCGTCGGCACGTGCTCGATCCCGACCGGGCACGCCTCGACGCAGGCCATGCACGTCGTGCACGACCACAGGACCTCGTCGGGGATCAGCGGCCCGTCGCCGTGGCCGTGGTAGAGCCCGTCGCGCAGGTCGAGGATCAGCTGGCGCGGCGCGAGCGGCGTGCCGGCGGCGGTGGCCGGGCAGACGGCGGTGCAGCGGCCGCACTCGGTGCAGCTGAACGCGTCGAGCACCTGCTTCCAGTTGAGGTCGGCGAGCGAGGCGACGCCGGCCGTCCGTCCGGCGGCTTCTTGAGCGCCGCGACCGGCGCGGGCGGCGCTGGTCGACGCGCGAGCGGCCGTCGGCGTGCGTCGGCGGCAGCTTGGCGACGAACAGGTTCGGGATCGCCGTGATGATGTGGAAGTGCTTGGTGAGCGGCAGCAGGCACAGGAACACGAGCACGTCATGTTGTGCAGCCACCAGCGCGGCCGTCGACGCCGGTGTGTCGTAGAGGAGGCCGCCGCCGATCGATCAGCAGGATGAAGACGAGGATCAGCGACGCCCTCCCAGTGCGGCGGGTCGCGGTAGCGCTGCTCGGCGCGCCGCGCAATCCGAACAGGCGCGGCGTGTGCGCGATCAGGCGCCGGTACAGCATGTACAGCACGCCGACGGCCACGATCACCTCGACGACGTCGCGCGAGACGGCGAAGACGTCCTGCGCCGGGAGGTCCCAGTTCGCGTCGAAGGCCCGCACGTAGAGCCTGACGACCTGGAGCATCAGCACGAGGAAGCCCCAGAAGATCAGCGCGTGCATCACGCCCGCCGGTTGCTCGCCGGAGAGGAACTTGCGCTGGCCGACGCCGTCGACGAGCGCGCGCCGGAGCCGTGCGCCGAAGTGGTCGAACCGCGACGCGGGCCGGGCCTGCAGCAACAGGCGCACCCGTCCGGCGATGATCACCGCGAACACGAGCACCCCGATCGCCCAGACGATGGGGAAGGCGACTCCACTCACTCCGGGTAGCGTTCTCGATCGCGGCGCGCGATCCATCGGCCGCTTTCCGCGCCTTCGCTGCGGAGAGTTACGGATTCGCGCCGACCAGTAGTCACCCGTAACGCCGTGCGGCAGGGAACGGTTGACCGGACGCGCGCTCATAGGGAGGCTTGCCCCATGACCCGAGTGATCGTGGCCGGTGCCGGCATCGCCGCCGTCGAGTGCGTGCTCGCGCTGCGCGAGCTCGCCGGACCGCAGCTCGAGATCGAGCTGCTCGCGCCGGCGGCCGAGCTCGTGCACCGCCCCTCGTCGGTACAGACCCCGTTCGGGGCGGATGCCGCCGCACGGATCGACCTCTCGGCGCTCGCCCAGCGGCTCGACGTGCAGCTCCGCCGCGACTCGCTCGCCGCCGTCGCGATGGCCGACCGCCAGGTCGTCACCCGCGGCGCCGATCGCCGCGACTACGACTTCCTCGTCGTCGCCACCGGCGCGCCGTCGCGCGATGCCGTGCACGGCGCGATCACGTTCCGGGGCCCGCTCAGCACGGGAGCCGTCGAGGGCGTGCTCGCGCGCGCCGCCGCCGACCCGCGGCTGCGGCTCGTGTTCGCCGCCCCGGCCGGCCTCACCTGGCCGCTGCCGATCTACGAGCTCGCCCTCCTCAGCGCCGCGTCGCTGCGCGAGCGCGGCGTGTCCGAGCCCGACATCACCGTGGTCACCGCGGAAGCCAGCCCCCTCGCCGCGCTCGGCGCCGGGGCCGGCGACGTGCTGCGCGCCACGCTCGCGAGCGCGGGCATCGACCTCGTGACCGGCGCCGCCCCGACGCTGGCGGTCGACGGAGCGCTGCAGACGCGCGGGGGCGGCCTGATCGGCGCCGACGCCGTGATCGCACTGCCGACGCTCGTCGGCCCGCGGATCCCGGGGCTGCCCGACGACGGCGACGGGTTCATCCCGATCGACGAGCACTGCCGCGTCGAAGGCAGCGAGGAGGTCTTCGCCGCCGGAGACGCGACCGCGTTCGCCGTCAAGCACGGCAGCCTCGCCACGCAACAGGCCGACGCGGCAGCCGAGGCGATCGCTGCGCGCGTCGGCGCGATCGCCACGCCGGAGCCGTTCCGGCCGGTGCTCCACGGGCTGCTGCTGACCGGTGCCGATCCGCTCTACATCGAGGCCGAGATCGGGGCCGGGGCGACCGTGTCCTTCGAGCCGTTGTGGCCGGCGGCCGGCAAGATCGTCGGCCGCTACATCAGCCCGTTCCTGCTGCCGCCGCTGCAGCGCTGAGCGACGGCCGCCCGCCCGTGTGGGCGGACGACCGTCACGGGTCACGCGCCGGTCACGGCAACGGCTCCGGACCGGGCCGGTCCACGCGCCGCCGCGCGCCGCCGACCAGGAGCAGGCCTGCCACGGCGAGCAACGCGGTGCCGCCGGCCAGCAGGCCGATCCCCACCCAGATCAGGCCGGGAAGCTCCGCGCCGATGCTCATGTCCGCGACGACGCCGCTCCGGGTGTCGGCGTTCATCACGACCGCGCGCCAGTCGCCGCTCTGCGGCTGCCAGCGCAACGTGGACCGGCCGGTGGCGACCCAGAACCCCTGGGCCTCCGGCGCGGCCGGCCGCTGGTTGCCGCCGATCACGACGCTGTCGCGCGACCGGAGGTCGGTGATCTCCTTGTGCGCCACGGACGCGAGGTAGCGGTCCACCTCCGCGGCGGGGCCGACCCCGATGAACAGCGGGCGGGCGCTGGTGCCGCGGATCTGCACCGTGCCGAGCAGGCTGTCGGGCCAGGCGGCCCGGTGTTGCTCTTCTCGGACACGAGCGCGTACGTGGACGTCGAGAACGTCCGTGCCGGGCTCATCAGGTAGCCCGTCACCGTCGCGGGCGAACTGATCGCCGGCGACGGCGGCGACACCTGCCGCGAGCAGCGCGGCCGCGATCAGCGCGGCCAGGCTGCCCGAGATCACGAGCGCGATGCGACCTCCGGTCCACCCCGCGGGTGCCGGCGCCTCGGCGTCGGGCACGGCCACCGTCCCCGGCTCGTCGCCGCCGAGATCGAGGCGGAACGGCGGGTAGCGATCGGTCATCAGACCGGCGTACGCCGCCACGCGCACCGCCCAGCGGTTCATGCCGAGCACGAGATCGAAGATCCCGCGCGGGTAGCGACCGGTGAACAGCAGCGCGATCACCGCGATCAGGACGAGGATGCCGACCAGGCCGCCGCCGTACCGGTAGGCGCGGTCGTCGCCCTGCCAGGCCAGCCAGGTACCGCCGCCGACGAAGATCGCGACGACGATGTACTGCGGGATGGCCAGCAGCCACCACTTGACGAGCACGAGGCCGCGCGACAGCCGGCGCCGGGTACTCGATCGCGAGCGTGGCCGGATAGTCGTCAGCGGCGAGCTTGAACGGCGGGTAGCGGTCGGTCCCGTTCGCCGCGAACGCGTAGAACCCGACGCGCCACGTCCAGCGCAGGACGCCGACGTTGAAGTCGAACATCCCGCGTGGGTAGCGGCCGGTGAACAGGATCGCGAAGAACGCCACGACGCTCAGCACGGCGAACGCGATCCACAGGAAGCACAACACGACGTAGTGCGGGATCACGAGCAGCCACTTCACGAGCCACAGCCAGCGGCTGAGGCCGGGATCGAGGTGACCCTCCACCCGCACGGGATAGGCCTGCGACATGGGATCCCCTTTCGTTCAGCTGCCCCAACGATCGCGCACGGCCGGCCGCACGGCATCCGTTGATCGGGCGGGGATCGAGGAGCGGGAAATCCGCAGACCTACGCCGCGCGGCCGAGCTCGCGCCAGCGCTGCACGCCGCCGTCGACCACGTGGATCACGTGCTCGGCGCCGGCGCGGGCGATCAGGCTGGCGGCGACCGCGGCGCGCTGGCCGGACGCGCAGATCACCGCGATCGGGCGCGTGCCGTCGAGGCCGTCGGGCAGCCCGTCGATGTCATGCCACGGCACGTGCACCGAGCCGTCGATGTGGCCGGCGTCCCACTCGCTGCGCTCGCGCACGTCGAGCACCTGCACCGAGCCCGGATCGGCCTCGCCGACCGGTAGGCGCTCGATCCGCGCGACCGGCCGCTTCTCCTGGCGCCAGCTCGTCATCCCACCGTGCAGGAAACCGGCCAGCTTGCGGATGCCGACGGCGACGGCGAGCTGGCCCGCGGCGCGCCCGTCCTCGTCGTCGCGGCCGACGAACACGACGTCCCGCTCGCGGTCGGCCAGCCACGCGAGCCGGGAGCCGAAGCCGGCGTAGAGCATCGGGATCGCCACGGAGCCGGGGATGTGCGCGTCGTCGAACTGCTGGTCGGTGCGGACGTCGACGACCATCGCCCCGTCGGCCCGATGTTGCTCGACCTGGCGCGGGGCCAGCGGCAGCAGCTCGACGCCGTCGGTCAGCAGCGGCCCGCGGTTGAGATCGACGATCGCCGTGAAGTTCGGCGGCTGCGGGCCGAGCTTGGCGAGCGCCTCCTCCACGAAGCGATCCTCGTCGTCGATCGACAGCGTCGGGTTGTGGGCGCGCTCGAAGCCGATCGTGGAGGAGATCTTCATGTCCATCCCGGGCCCGCCGCACATCGAGCCGCCGAGGTGCCCGGGCCAGACCTCCACGTGGCCGGGCAGGCCGAGCAGCTGCCCGTGTAGCGAGCGGAAGATCCCGCGCGCGCCCTCGGACTTCTCGATCGCCAGGTCGGGACGGGCGACGTCGTTGACGAACAGCGTGTCGCCGGTCAGCACCGCCCACGGCTCCTCGCCGCGATGCGTGTCGATCAGGGCGAACGCCGTGTGCTCGGGCCGGTGGCCGGGAGTGTGCAACGCGCGGATGCGCAGCACGCCGAGCTCCCATTCGTCGCCGTCGTCGAACGGCTCGTGGTCGTACGCGGGCGCGGCGTCGCGGTGGATGTGGATCGTGGCGCCGGTCGCCGCGGCCAGCCGGCCGTGCCCGGACACGTGGTCGGCGTGGTTGTGCGTCTCGAAGACGTGCTCGATCCGCACGCCCATGTAGCGCGCCAGCTCGAGGTACTCGTCGACCTCGAAGCGCGGGTCGACGACGGCGGCGACGCCGGCGTTCTCGTCGCCGACCAGGTAGGAGGCGCAGCCGAGGTCGTCGTGGGTGATCTGGCGGAAGATCATCGGTCCGAACGCGCCGAGGCTATCGTGCACGGCCGCTCGCATGGAGATCTTCACGCCAACCCTGTCCCAGCTGCGCGAGCTCGAGGCCGAGTCCGTGCACGTGATGCGCGAGGTGGCCGCCGAGCTCGAGCGCCCGGTGCTGCTGTTCTCCGGCGGCAAGGACTCGATCGTGCTGCTGCGGCTCGCGGAGAAGGCGTTCCGGCCGGCGCCGTTCCCGTTCCCGGTCATGCACGTGGACACCGGGCACAACTTCCCCGAGGTGCTCGAGTTCCGCGACCGGCGGGTCGAGGAGCTCGGCGAGCAGCTGATCGTCGCCTCGGTCCAGGAGTCGATCGACAAGGGCCGCGCGGTCGAGGAGGGCCTGTCGCGCAACCGGCTGCAGACGGTGACGCTGCTCGACGCGATCGCCGAGCACCGGTTCGACGCCGCGTTCGGCGGCGCCCGCCGGGACGAGGAGCGCGCCCGGGCGAAGGAGCGGATCTTCTCGTTCCGCGACGCCCACGGGCAGTGGGATCCGCGGGCCCAGCGGCCCGAGCTGTGGAACCTCTACAACGGCGCCATCGGGCCGGGCGAGAGCGTGCGCGTGTTCCCGCTCTCGAACTGGACCGAGCTCGACATCTGGCGCTACATCGGCGCCGAGGACCTCGAGCTGCCGTCGATCTACTTCGCGCACGAGCGCGAGGTGTTCGAGCGCGACGGGATGCTGTACGCGGTCTCTGAGTGGCTGCAGCCGGGCGACGGCGAGCGCGCGTTCACCGAGCGTCGTCCGCTACCGCACCGTCGGTGACATGACGATCACCGGCGCGGTGCGCTCGGACGCGACGGACGTCGAGGCCGTGATCGCGGAGACCGCTGCGACGCGGCTGACCGAGCGTGGCGCGACGCGGGCCGACGACCGCACGTCGGAGGCCGCGATGGAGGACCGCAAGCGCGAGGGCTACTTCTGATGAGCTCGCTGCTGCGGCTCGCCACCGCCGGCTCGGTCGACGACGGCAAGTCGACGCTGATCGGCCGCCTGCTCTACGACTCGAAGTCGCTGATGGCCGACCAGGTGGCCGACGCCGAGGTCGACCTCGCCCGCCTCACCGACGGCCTGCGCGCCGAGCGCGAGCAGGGGATCACGATCGACGTCGCGTACCGCTTCTTCGCCACTCCGGAGCGCTCGTTCATCATCGCCGACACGCCGGGCCACGTCCGCTACACGCGCAACATGGTCACCGGCGCTTCGACCGCCGATCTGGCCGTGGTGCTGGTCGACGCCCGCAACGGCGTGATCGAGCAGTCCCGCCGCCACGCCTACCTGTCGGCCAAGCTCGGGATCAAGCACATGGTCGCGTGCGTGAACAAGATGGACCTCGTCGACTGGGACGAGGAGCGCTTCCGCAAGATCGAGGCCGAGTTCGCCGCCGTGCTGGAGGAGCTCGGCGTCAACGACGCGCTGGCGATCCCGGTCTCGGCGCTGCACGGCGACAACGTGGTCGAGAAGTCAGAGCTCGCGCCCTGGTACGACGGGCCGCCGCTGCTCCGTCACCTCGAGCAGATCGAAGTGGCGCGCGACCGCAACCTCGACGACGTGCGCTTCCCCGTGCAGTGGGTCGTGCGCACGACCGACTACCGCGGCTACGCCGGCCAGGTTGCGAGCGGGCTGCTGCGGCCGGGGGACGAGGTCGTCGTGCTGCCCAGCGGCGAGCGCACGACGGTCGAGCGGATCGAGACGCTCGACGGGCCGGTCGAGGTCGCGTTCCCGCCGATGTCGGTCGTCGTGCACCTCGCCGGCGATCTCGACGCGGGCCGCGGCAGTGTCATCTGCGGCGTCGACGACCCGCCGCCGGTCGCCCGCCGGCTCGACGCGCGGCTCTGCTGGATGGCCGACACGCCGCTGCGGGCCGGCGGCCGCTACCAGCTCAAGCACACGACCCGTCGCGTGCGCGCGCGGGTCGAGTCGATCGACGCGCGGCTGGACCTGGAGACGCTGCGCGACGGCGGCCCCGCGAGCGAGCTCGACCTCAACGACATCGCGCGCGTGCACCTCGACCTCGCCGCGCCCGTGATGGCCGAGCCGTACGCGCGCAACCGCTCCACCGGCGCGTTCATCCTCATCGACGAGACCACGCGCGACACCGTCGCCGCCGGCATGGTGCTGCGCGCGCACGAGGACCCCGGCCCACCGACCGGCCCGCACAGCCCGGGCGTGATCTGGCACGAGCCCGCGCTGCCGCGGCGCGAGCGCTGGAGCGTGCTCGGCCTGCGCGGCGCGACCGTGTGGCTGACCGGCCTGCCGGCATCCGGCAAGTCGACGATCGCCGAGGAGCTCGAGCGCGCGCTGGTCGGCCTGGGCCGCCCCGCCTACCTGCTCGACGGCGAGAACGTCCGCCACGGGCTGAGCGGCGACCTCGGCTTCTCCCCCGCCGACCGGTCCGAGCACGCCCGCCGCGTCGCCAGCGTCGCGCGCATGTTCGCCGACGCCGGGATGGTCACGATCGTCGCGCTGGTCTCCCCCGCCGCCGCCGACCGCGAGTTCGCTCGCGAGCTGCACGAGGAGGCCGGGCTGGACTTCGTCGAGGCGTGGGTCGACACGCCGCTGGAGGAATGCGAGCGGCGCGACCCGCACGGCCTGTACGCGCGCGCCCGGGCGGGCCGGCTTCCCGGGTTCACCGGCGTCGACGCGCCGTACGAGCCGCCGGAGCACCCTGACGTGCAGCTGCATGGAGCCGACGAGACCGTCGAGCGGTCGGTCGAGCGCGTGCTCGCGCGGCTGCGCCGCTAGTCGCCGCGCGGTGGAGAAGAACGCGCCGGCGAGCGGTTGGATGTCAAGCTTGCGCCCATGAGCGAAGTCACCGTGGTCATCGCAGACGATCACGCCGTGGTCCGCAAGGGCCTGCGAATGCTGGTGGAGGCGGAGCCGGGACTGCACGTCGTCGCCGAGGCCGGGACGGTGCCCGACGCGCTGCGGATGGCGCGGGCGCACCGACCCGACGTGATCGTGCTCGACCTCAACATGCCGGGCGGGTCGAGCCTGGAGATGATCCCGACGATGCGCGAGGAGGCGCCGATGACGGCGATCGTCGTGCTGACGATGCAGAACGATCCTTCGTTCGCGCGCCAGGCGCTGCAGTCGGGCGCGCTCGGGTTCGTGCTCAAGGAGGCGGCCGACGACGAGCTGCTCGGCGCGATCCGGCTCGCCGCGGAGGGCGAGACGTACCTCAACCCGCGCCTCGGCGCGCGGCTCGCCGCGCAGCCGGCCCAGCCCGCCGGGCCGCCCGACGACCTGTCGGAACGCGAGCTCGAGGTGCTCAAGCTGATCGCGCTCGGGCACACGAACGCCGAGATCGCGGGCCGGCTCTACCTCAGCGTCCGCACCGTCGAGTCGCACCGCGCGCACATCCAGCAGAAGACGCGGCAATCGTCGCGCGCCGAGCTCGTCCGCTACGCGCTCGACCACGGCCTCATCGAAGGCCCCGGCTGAGCGGAAAACCCGCCGACGACCGCGGCGAACTACGGAGGGCGAACCCCCGGCCGCCGCCTACGGTCGACGTATGACGGTCCCGGCCGTAGCCGCCCTACTCCCGACTACGAAGGAGCTCCCATGGATGTCGTCATCGCGGGCGGCGGCGTCGCCGGCATAGAGGCCCTGCTCGGCCTGCACGCGCTCGCGGGCGACCGCGTCCGCCTCACGCTGATCGCGCCCGACCCCGACTTCCGCTACCGGCCGCTGGCCGTCGGCGAGCCGTTCGGGCACGGCCGCGCCCACCGCGTGCCGCTCTCCCGCTTCGCCGCCGACGCGAACGCCGAGGTGGTCATCGACGGGCTCGTCGCCGTCGACGACGCCGCCCGCTCGGTGACCCTCGGCTCGGGCGCCCATCGCTCGTTCGACGCGCTCGTGGTCGCCCCCGGCGGCCGCGCGATCGAGGGCGTCGAGGGCGCGACGACGTGGTCGCCGAGCGGCGACCCCGACACCTACGGTGGCCTGCTGCAGGACATCGAGCAGGGCTACACGAACGAGATCGCGATCGTCGTCCCGCCCGGCGCCGTCTGGCCGCTGCCCGCCTACGAGCTGGCGCTGATGACCGTGGGCGAGGCGCGCGCGATGGGCCAGGAGATCCGGGTGACGGTGGTGACGCCGGAGCACGCGCCGCTGTCGCTGTTCGGCGAGCAGGCCAGCAACGCCGTGGCGGAGGAGCTGAGGTGGGCGGGGATCGAGCTTCGCACCGGCACCGTCGTCCAGCGTGCCGACGAGCTCGACGCCGAGCGCGTGTTCGCGGTCCCGCGGCTCGTCGGCCCGGCGATCGACGGTCTCGCGGCGGACGAGGAGGGCTTCGTGCTCGTCGGCGAGGACGGGCTCGTCGAAGGCTGCGAGCGGACCTGGGCGGCCGGCGACGGGATCGCCTCCCCCGTCAAGTTCGGCGGTCTCGCCACCCACCAGGCGCGCCTCGCCATCGCGGCGATCGCCGGCCTGGCCGGCGCCGACGACGTCGGCGATCCGGGCGAGCCCGTGCTGCACGGCCGGATGCTCGTCGGGCACCGCACGCGCCGTCTGCGCGGCAACGGCGACGGCGCGCCGCTGTGGTGGCCGCACGGCAAGCTCGCGGGCGAGTACCTGCCGCGCTGGCTCGCCGAGCATGGCGTGGCGCCCGCACCGCTCGAGCCGCCCGACGACGGGATCCCGATCCGCCGCCCGCTGCACGCGCTGCGCGGGCCGGAGGCGCAGTACCTGTACGAGCTCGGCCGCCAATACCGGGCACGGGTGCCGTGATCGGGGCACTAGCCTAAATGGAGGTGCTCCGACTGACGCCGACGCTGCGTGCGCTGTTCCTCGTCCCGCTGCTCGCGGTGGGCGTCGACCAGACGCGCGCCGTCGTCCTGTGCGGCTCGCACGCACAGAGCTGCCTCGAGGCCGCCGGCCGCGGCTGGATCGGATCGTGGGGCGTGGCGCTGATCGCGGTGTACGCGCTGGCGCTCGCCCTGCTCGTGGCGCGCGCGGCGCGCCGGCCGGCGGCGCCGCGACCGAGCTTCCCGCGGCTGTGGGCGGTGGGTACCGCCGGCGTGCTCGCGACCTGCAGCGGCCAGGCACTGCTGGCGGCCGGCCTCAGCGGTCACGCGCTCGGCGGCGGCTGGCTCGGCATGCTCGGGCTGTGCGTCGTGGCCGGCGCGCTGCTGGCGCTCGCGCTGCGGGTCGCCCCGGCGCTCCGCGACGCCCTCCACGCCGCCGCCCCGCGGCCGATCGGCGTCACGCGCGCGCTCTGGCTCTCCCCCTCGCCGCTCTTCGCCGCCCCCGGCGGCACCCCGGCGCACCGCCCACGCGGCCGCGCCCCTCCGCAGCCGATCTGAAGCACGCCACACCCCAAGGGGGGTCAGACCCCCTTACCGCGGTTCGTTTCAAGGGGGGTCAGACCCCCTTACCCCGGTTTCAGATCGATTTCCAAGGAGTGCTCATGTCTCATGCCCTCACAAAGCGGGAGCTGCGCGAGCAGCGCCGTGCCGAGCGTCAGGCCGCCGAAGCGGCCGCGCAGGCCCGCACATCGCGCCGCCGCCGGCTGCTCCAGCTCGCCGCGGTCATGTCCCTCGCCGCGGCCGTGCTGGTCGCCGCGATCGTCATCTCGTCCTCCGGCGGCGACAAGCCGGCCGCGCCGTCACCGGGGCTGCTGGCCGGCATCCCCGAGCACAACGGCGTACTCGGCGATCCGAAGGCGCCGGTCACCGTCACCGAGTTCGTCGATCTGCAGTGCCCGGTCTGCGCGCAGGCGTCGCAGACCGTCCTGCCGCCGGTCATCCGCGACTACGTCCGGCCCGGCGAAGTGAAGCTCCAGGCCCGCACGCTGAGCTTCCTCGGCCCGGACTCCGTGCGCGCCGCGCGCGTGGCCGCCGGCGCCGAGCGCCAGGGTCGCCTGTGGCCGTTCCTGGAGACGTTCTATGCCAAGCAGGGCCCCGAGAACTCCGGCTACGTGACCGACGACTTCATCCGGTCGGTCGCCAGCGCTTCGGGGGTCGACGCGGCCAAGGCGCTCGCCTACGCCGGCGGCAGCACGTCGCAGACGCCGCTCACCCGGGCCAACGCCGAGGCGCAGAAGCTCGGGGTCACCGGCACGCCGACGTTCGTCGTCCAGCGCGGCAACGGCAAGCCGCAGATCGTCAACGCCGACGGGCTCGCCGCCGCGCTCGCGCAGTGATCAGCCGCTGCCGAGCTCGGCGCGCAGCGCCGCGAACGTCGAGGCCGAGAGGCGGATCGACACGGTGTTGTCGTGCGTGCCCGCGAACAGGACGACCGAGCCGTCCGCCTCCACGAAGCCGCCGAACAGGCGGTGCTGCATGATGCGGGTGGCGCGCTGCTCGTCGGCGATGATCGTCAGCGTCTCGGCCAGCCAGCGGCCCTGTGCACGATGGAAGATCACGCCGTGCGGGCCGTTCGAGAGCACGAGCGCCCGATTGTCCAGATAGACGTACGGCTCGGCGGCCTCGGCCTGCAGCGTCAGCGTCATGGCGCAAGTGTGTCGTACGACCCGGCGGCGAAAAGCTGTGCGTTTCGCGCCAATTTGCCGATATCTGACCACGATGGCTTCCAGCGGAACGTGGTTGTGCCCGACCCAGCTTCATCGCGAGCGCCTGCTCGAGATGGAGGCGGACCTCACACGCCCGCGCGCGATCATGTACGGGTCGCTGGCGATCGCGTTCCTGATCGCCATCCCCTGGGTCGGCGCGTGGACGCTGATCCCGCTGGGTCTGTCGGTCATCACGTACGCCCTGCTGCGACCGCGGATCGCCACCAGCGAGCGGCCTGAGTACGTCGTCGCCACCACCGTCGTCAACGCGCAGGTGCTGATCGGGATCGGCATCGCGCTCAGCGGCGGGCCGCAGAGCCCGACGATCCCGATGCTGCTGCTGCCGATCGTGACGCTGCCCGCACGGTTCTCTCCGCGCGGCGTGTACGCGGGACTGGCGCTCACGATCGTCGTGCTGTTCGCCTCGACCCTCGGCGTCGATCCGAGCGGCTTCGCCGACGACCCCACGTACACGCTGATCGGCCTCGCCTGCTGCGGCGGCCTCGCGGCCTTCTCCGCGACGCTGATGCACGCGGAGATCAAACAGCGCTCGGACGCGGTGCTCGACCCGCTGACCGGGCTGCTCAACCGCAAGGCGCTCGCCGGGCGGTTCGCCGAGATCGCGCAGCAGGCGTCGCTGACCGGCGCCCCGATCTGCCTGATCGCCTGCGACCTCGATCACTTCAAGCGCGTCAACGACGACTACGGCCACGCGCGCGGTGACGCCGTGCTCAAGGACGCCGCGTACGTGATGCGCAAGCAGCTGCGCTCGTTCGAGCTCGTCTACCGCCTCGGCGGCGAGGAGTTCCTCATCGTGCTCCCGGGCGTCGCGGTCGACGAGGGCCGGGCGATCGCCGAGCGCGTCCGCGCGGGGATCGAGGAGGCGCGGCCGGCCGGGCTCGAGGTCACCGCTTCGTTCGGCGTCGCCGGCAGCGACGGTGGCACAGCGGTCTTCGAGCCGCTGTTCGCCGCCGCCGACGACGCGCTCTACCAGGCCAAGCGCGCCGGCCGGAACCGCGTCGTCGCCGCCGGCTACGACGAGCCGCTGCCGCTCGCGGCGTAGCTCACGTAGACCACGCCGTTGCCGAACCGGCGCTCGTCGACCAGCTCGAGCGGCATGTGCACGCCGCCGGGCAGCGCCGGGGTGCCCCCGCCGATCACGATCGGGCTCAGGAACAGGCTGATCTCGTCGACCAGCCCGGCCGCGATCGCCTGCCCGGCCAGCACGGGGCCGCCGACGCTGATGTCGCGGTTCGCCGACGCCTTGAGCGCGCGCACCGCCTCCGGGTCGAAGTCGCGCTCGATCCGTGTGCGGGCGCTGGCGACGCTCTCGAGGGTGCGCGAGTACACGACCTTCTCGGCCGCCTGCCAGATCTGCTGGTAGTCGTGCATCGGCCGCGGCTCGCCGCTGACGTCCATCGTCTCCCAGGCGACCATCACGTCATACATCCGGCGGCCGTACAGGTAGGTGCCGATCGGCCGTTCGCAGTCGTTGACGAACGCGTGCACCTCCTCGTCGGGCGCCAACCAGTCGAACCGGCCGTCGGCGTCGTTGGTGTAGCCGTCCAGCGAGGCGATCGCGGCGTAGATCAGCTTCGCCATACCGTCTCCGCCAGGCCGGCCTCGACGGCGGCGTCCCACGTACCGGCGACCCGCTCGGCGGCGAAGCGCTCGTCCGCGAGGATGCGCTGGGCGACGCCCGCGGTCTGCTCATCTCCCGCGCGCTGGGCGACGCGCGCGAGCAGCTCATACGCCCCGACCTCCAGCGCCTCGAACGCGTACGCGAAGCCGGCGAGCTTGACCGGCGTGTCCGGCTGGGCCTTGAAGAACGTGCCGAGGTTGAGCGCCCCCGCACGCATCGCGCCGGCCTGGAAGCGGCTCGGTCCCGAGTCGTGGGCGGCCAGCCGCTCGTCGACGAGCTGCTGATGCTCCTTGGTCTGCTCGAGATGCTCGCTGAACACCTCGGCCAGGGCGTCGAACCCGGCGATCTGCGGGCCGGTCTCGAGCAGCTGCATCGCCTGCGCCTCGAGCGCGTGGGCGTCGCGAAGGTACTTGACGAGGTCCTTGCCGATGTCTTCGGCGCCCTTCTCGCTCAGCGAGGCGTCGACCGCCCGGTCCCACATCGCGGCGATGCGATCCGCCATCCCGCGCTCCTGAGCGCCGATCTCGCCGGCCATCGCGCGGACGGGCTCGTCGCCGGCGCGCTCGGCGATACGGCGCAGCAGCTCGTAGGCCGCGAGCTCCATGTGCTCGTACGCATAGGCGTGCATCGCGAGCTTGCCCGGCGTGTCCGGGTTCACCCTCGCGAACAGGATCATGCCCCAGCCGCCGACACGGCCCGCGACGTCCTTGATCGTCGACGGCTTCGCGTCACGCCGCTCGAGCTGCGCGCGGACGAGCCGCTCGTGCTCCTCGGTCTCGTTGCGATGCTCGACGAAGATCCGCTGCAGTTCGGTGTCGCCCGCGACGCGCGGGGCCAGGTTCATCTGTGCGAGCGCCTGCTCCTCGATCGAGTGCAGGTCGGTGAGGTACTTGGTGAGTTGTTCGGAGAGCGAGTTCGCGGTCATGCAGCGGTGCTACCCGCCGACGGCCAGCGCCATGGATGCGGTCCCGCGCATGTCGACCATGACGCGGTCGCGGATCTCGGCGGCGCGGATCAGCGGCTGGTCGCAGTTCGCACAGCGCACGACCGTGCCCATCTCTGTCGCGTACACGACGGCCGCGCCGAGCGGCCCGGAGCCGCCGCAGCCGGCGCATGTGACGATCGCGGTCGTCGTCTCGAGGGCGAAGACCTCGGCGAGCACGCCCGCCGCCGCGTTGCCATCCAGATGCATGCTCATCCTCCCGTGGCGCCGAAGCGCTCAGTCCGGACGCGCGCCGGGTCGTGCCCGAGCCGCGTCAGATCGGCCGCGACGCCCTCGACGAAGCCCGTCGGCCCGCAGACGAAGATCCGCGGGCGCTCCCCGGGCGCGAAGCCCGACTCGGCGAGCATGTCGCGGTCGACGCGGCGGGCATAGCCGGTCCAGCCCGGCGGCGCCTCGCGCGTGTAGGTGTACGTGACGTCCCATGACTGCAGCTCGGAGCGATAGATCACGTCGCTGTGGCTCCGCGCCGACAGCAGCAGGCGCGCCGAGGCGTCGCTGCCCGCGCGCTCGTGGTGGCGCAGCATCGACCGCAGCGGCACGACGCCGGAGCCGCCGCCGATCAGCCACAGCGGGCCGCCCTGGCTCGCGTCCCAGACGAACCAGCCGCCGACCGGGCCGCGGATCTCGACCACGTCGCCGGCCTGCGCGTCGTCGACCAGGTACGGGGACACCTCGCCGTCGTCGAGCCGCTCGACGGTGATGACGGGCACGCCGTCCTCCGGCGCGGACGCGAGCGAGTAGCTGCGCTGCGCGTGGTAGCCGTCCTCGGCGGTCAGCCGGATGTCGACGTGCTGGCCGGCACGGTGGCCGGGCCAGCCCTCGACGCCGAGCACCAGCGTCGACGCCGACGGCGTCTCGCGGATCGCCTCTCGGATCTCCGCAGGGCGCCAGCTGACGATGCGGTCAGGCCGGATCTCCCGACGACCGGTGGATGCGTCGGTGCCGGGGGTCGAGCCAGAGTCGGTCGGCCGCGCATTCATCGTGGTGGGCCACTTGGGATCGCGGCCGATCGGCTCTGGCGAACGCATCCCGGTGCCGACACGCCGCCGGGGTCGGGAGATGCGGGCTTAGTCCCCCTGGTAGCGCTGCTCACGCCAGGGGTCCCCGCGGTCGTGATAGCCGAGCGACTCCCAGAAGCCGGGCTCGTCGTAGTCCATGACCTCGATCCCGCGCACCCACTTCGCGCTCTTCCAGAAGTACAGGTGCGGCACGAGCAGCCGCGCCGGACCGCCGTGCTCGGGCTCGAGCGGCGCGCCGTCGTAGGCGTACACGACCCAGGCCTTGCCATCGGTGATGTCCTCGATCGCCAGGTTGGTCGTGTAGCCGCCGTAGGAGTGGATCATCGAGTAAGCGCCGAGGACCTCCACCTCCTCGAGCAGCGTGTCGACCGACACGCCCTCCCAGCCGGTGCCGAGCTTGGACCACGACGTCACGCAGTGGATGTCGACGGTGATCGACTCCTTGGGCAGCGCCTGGAACTCCTCCCAGGTCCAGCGGCGGGGATCGCCGACCGAGCCGGTGATCGCGAACTCCCACTCCTCGAGCGGGACGTCCGGGGTGGGGCCGGCGGAGAGCACCGGGAACCCGTCGGTCAGATACTGACCCGGCGGGAGCGCGACGCCGGCGGGCGTCTCGGCGTGGCGGCGCCGGAAGCCTCGGGTGATCGGGGTCATGTCAGAGAGTCTCGCGCACTGGCAGCGCGTTACGCCAACTCGCGCGCCCGCTCGTGCTCGATCATCCCGCGGACGGTGCGCGAGATCCTGACCGGGATCGCGCTGCGTCAGGCGAACTTGGTCGACGGCCGCTCCTGGAGCACGCCGTCCACGTACACGTCGACCTTCTCGTCGTAGAACGCGATCAGGCCGGCGACTTTCAGGCTCTCCTCGAAGGGCGTCCGGTACGACCACGCGAGGTCTGGGTGGACCTGGTCGCCGATGCGCACCGACCACCACTCGGCCTGCCCCTTGTACGGGCAATGGCTGATCGAGTCGGTGTGCTCGAGCAGGTCCATCCGGACGTCGGTCTTCGGCAGGTAGTAGCGGGCCGGCAGGCCGGTCTCGAACAGCAGTGTGGGCTTCACGCTCTCGGCGACGGTGACGCCGTCGACCTCGATGCGGACGTGGCGTGAGCTGGCGAGCACGTCGACGCGCGTGTAGGGATCGCGCGGGTGCGTGAACACCTCCTCGTCCTCCTCGAACCAGGCGTCCATCGCGCTCCAGTCGAGCCGGATCGTGTCGCGCAGCTCAGCGATCGGGGAGTCCTCGAAGCGGACCGCCGCGCGCCCGACGCTCTTGACGCTGAACGTCCGGCCGTCGCCGCGGCTCGGTGAGTGCTCGATGCCGCCGTCGGGCTCGAGCAGGTCGGCGCGGACGTCATCGACCGGGATGTAGTACGCCGGGTAGTAGGGCTTCTCCCACACGTACAGCGGCCGCGTGGTGTCGGCGACCAGCTCGCCACCCAGGTACGCCCGCACCCGCTTGGTGCCGGGCTCGGTTCGGACTTGTCCGCGCATGAATTGGACTATACAGTCCAGCTCAATGAGTTCGGGACCGAGCACGGCACGGGGCCGCGCGACGCGTGAGCGGATCGTCGGCGCGGCCGCCGATCTGATCCGCGAGCGCGGCGGCGCGGCGACGAGCCTCGACGACGTGCTGGCCCGCGCCGGAGCCAGCAAGAGCCAGCTCTACCACTACTTCGAAGATCGCGACGCCCTGCTGCGCGCGGTCGTGGACCACAACGCCGACCTCGTGCTCGGCGGCCTCCCGCCGGTCGATGGGTGGCGGGCGATCCGCTCGTGGTTCGCTTCGCTGGTCGAGCTGCAGGAGGCCTGTGGCGCCTGCGGCGGCTGTCCGATCGGCGTTCTGGTCGGGCAGTTCGCCGAAGCGGACGAGCCGGCGCGGCTGCGGCTCGCCGACGCGTTCACACGCTGGGAGGCACACCTACGGGCCGGCCTGCGTGCGATGCAGGCGCGCGGCAAGCTCGCGGCGACCGCGGACGTCGACGCACTCGCGACGGCCACCCTCGCCTCGCTGCAGGGTGGGCTGCTCCTCACGCAGGCCACGCGCGACCCGCGGCGGCTGAAGACCGCGCTCGGACGCCGCATATGAACATCTACGAACCAACGCGCCGCGGAACGTCCGGGGCCTGTAACGCCTGATCGGGAACGTGGACTGAACGGTCCACTTCGTCCAAGTCCCGACCCAGGAGGTACCGATGTTCAGTCGCTCCAAGCTGGTCGCGCCCGCCGTCACGCTGCTCGCAGTGCTGGCCGGGCCGGCCGCCGCGATGGCCCACGGCGGCGGCGCGCTCTACACGCAGACGAACGACCCGGGCGGCAACGTCGTGCAGCGCTTCGATCGTGCGGTCGACGGCAAGCTGACGCCGGCCGGCGCGTACAGCACCGGCGGCGCCGGCCTCAGCACGCTCGGCGGCCGCCAGGGCGCGGTCGAGCTCAGCGACAGCGAGCGGACGGTCTACGCCGTCAACGCCGGATCCGACACCGTCACCGCGTTCCGCGTCAAGCGCGGAGGGCTCGAGCGCCGCGCGATCGTGCCGTCGGGCGGCGTCGCCCCGACGAGCGTCGACGAGCAGGACGGCCGGCTGTACGTGCTCAACTCCGGCGGCACGCCGAACGTGACCGCGTTCGTCGCCGGCCGCCACGGCGCGCTGTACCGCGTCGGCTCGCGCGACCTCCCCGGCGCGCTCGGCGCCGCGCAGGTCTCCGTCTCCCCCGACGGCCGCCACCTCGTGGTCAGCGAGCGGCTGTCGAACCGGCTCGAGACGATCGCGGTCGACCGCTGGGGCCGCCTCGGCGCGCCGGTGATCACCGCCTCGAGCGGCACCGTGCCGTTCGGCTTCGCGTTCGGCCGCAACGACCAGATCGTCGTCTCGGAGGCGGGCGCCAGCACGGTCTCGTCGTACCGCGTCGGCAACGGCCTCGACACGATCACCGCTTCGCTCGCGGTCGGGCAGGGAGCGGCATGCTGGGTCGCGGTCTCGCCCGACGGGCGGCTCGCCTACACGGGCAACGCGTCCGGCTCGATCAGCGGCTTCGCCGTCGCCCGCAACGGCTCGCTGACCGCGCTCAGCGCCGACGGCCTGACCGCCTCGCTCGTGCCCTCGCCGCGTGACCTCGACTTCACGCGCGACGGCCGCTTCCTGTACGCCGTCAGCCCGGGCAGCGCGACCGCGCCTGCCCAGGTGACCGGCTACCGCGTCGCCTCCGGCGGCGCCCTCACGCCGATCACCAGCGCTCCCGCGCTCGCGGGGATCACCGGCGCCGCCGGCGCCTGAGAGAGACAGGCGACGGGCGCCGACGAGTTCGGCGCCCGTCTGCTGTCCTACGCGGTGGTCGCCGGGGCGATGCTCAGCGGGACCGCGTCATCTCCCACGGGGCCTGCGGCAGTGGGCTTCCCGTCTCCAGCAGTGACTTGAGGTTCGACAGCACGGCGGCCCAGCCGCTCGCGGCGCCGGCGCGTTCGGCCTCGTCGGCGAGGTCGGTGTGCTTGACGGTGAGGCGGACGATGTCGCCAAACGGTTCGATCTCGAACGCGACCGTCGAGCCCTCCCACGTCAGCACGAGCGCGCGTGGCCGGTCGCTCAGCACGACCTCGCCACCGCCGTCGGACTCGCCGGAGCCATCGGTCCGCACGTGGTCCCAGCGCGAGCCGGGCTGCCAGTCGCTCGAGACGTTGCTATGGCCCCAGTACCGGGCGGTGAGATCAGGGTCGGTGAGCGCGTCCCACACCCGCTCGGGCGTGCTCTCGATGTAGGTGACGTACACGAAGTCGGGCTTGTCGGTCATGGCTTCCTCTGCTCGTCGTCGGACGGCGCTCAGCGCCCGCAGGCGCGGCGTCTCGAAGTTGTCGATCCAGCGTTCGGAGATCTCGTGGAGCGGCACCGGGTTGAGGTAATGCAGCTTCTGGCGCCCTCGGCGAACCGTGCTCACCAGGTCGGACGCCGCGAGCACGTCCAAGTGCTGCGTCGTCGACTGCCGCGCCATCGCCATGCCCTCGCACAGCTCGCCGAGCGTCTGCCCGTTGCGCTCGCGCAGCCGGTCGAGCAACTCGCGCCGCGTCGGGTCAGCCAGCGCCTTGAACACCGCGTCCACCGCGCGACATTATGCAGGTAAATACCTGCATGTCAATGTCAGAGCGCGCTGAGCAGCCAGGCGTGGATCTCGTCGATGCGGTTCGCGAACAGGGTGAGGTGGCCCTCGTCGCCGCGTATGTCGCCGTCAGCAGGCAGGTGCGCGAGCAGCCAGCGGCCGTGGTCGGGCGGGACCATGAGGTCGTGCTCGCCTTGCAGAACGAGCAGCGGCACCGTGATCGCCGCGGGATCGAAGCCCCACGCGCGCGTGAACACGAGGTCGTCGTCGACCCAGCCCTCCACGCCGCCCGAGAGCGCGCCGTCGAACAGCTCCGCCAGGTAGCGGGCGAACTCGCCGGTCAGCGCGGCGCGATCGACGTCGCTGAGATGTGGGCGGATCGCATCGGCGAGCTCCTCCGCAGAGCTCGCGAGGATGCCTTCGGCGTCGGCGCTGCAGAACGCGGTGAGCGGCTCGCGCCCTTCGAGCGCGGTGCCGAACTCGGCGACGTTGCCCTCCCCCATGCCCGCCATCCAGTCCAGGCCGGCGGCGTCGAACGGGGCGACGCCGGCGATCGTGCCGGCCGCCGCGCAGCGGTCGCCCTGCAGCGCCGCGCACGCGAGCGCGTGCGGGCCGCCGCCGGACCAGCCGTATGTGGCGAAGCGGTCGACGCCGAGGGCGTCGAGGATCGCGGCGACGTCAGCCGCCGCGTCGGCGACCGTGCGGCCGCGGTCCGGCGTCGAGCCGCCGTAGCCGGGCCGGCCGTAGGCGATCAGCCGCGCCCCGCGCTCCCGCGCGCTCGCGACCTGCGGCCCGAAGAACCGCCCGCACCCGGGCGTGCCGTGGTGGGTGACGAGCGCCGGGCCGTCCGGGACACCCGCGTCCCGGACGGCGAGGCTGCGACCGTCCGGCGTCGTCACGACGTGCTGTCTGGTGTCCCCCATCGCCCGAGTATCGCCGAGGCGGGCGGCTGGATGCTCTGCCTCAGCAGCAGCAGCCCGCTCAGCGGGAAGAGGAGCACCGACAGCAGCCCGGCGCCGACCAGCGCGGCGCTCTCTGCGGCGTCGATGAGCCCCAGGTCGGCCCCGATCGCGGTGGCGGCGACGATGAACGGCAGCGACGTCGCCTGCATGAGCCCGGCGATCGCGGCACGGCGCGTGCCCAGCGTGCGGCGGTAGAGGAATGCCGGCAGCCCGCGCGCCGCCACGAGCGCGGCGAGGAAGATCGGGACCATCAGGAGGTTCGAGGCCGAGGCGGTCAGCGCGTCGAGGTCGAAGCGGACGCCGCTGGTGACGAAGAAGACCGGGATGAAGAAGCCGAAGCCGATCGACTCGAGCTTGCGGCGGAACGCCGGGTGCGTCATCGCGCGATCCTGGTCGACCAGCGACAGGATCGCGCCCGCCATGAACGCGCCGAGGATCGCCTCCAGGCCCAGCGTCTCGGCCACCGCGGCGAACCCGACGAACAGCACGAACGCCGCGCGCACGCGGACCTGGGCCGTGGTGTCCTGCAGGCGCAGCAGGTCGTCGCGGACCCGCATCGAGCGCTCGGCGCCGCGCACGACCATGTAGACGACCAGGCACAGCACCACCAGACCGCCGAGCAGCAGCAGCGTCGACCCGGTCCCGCCCTCGCCGGAGAAGAAGATCGACAGCAGGATGATCGCCCCGAAGTCGGCGATCGAGGCGGCCGCGATGATCATCTGCCCGAACGGCGTCGCGATCTCGCCGGCATCCTTCAACACCGGCACGAGCACCCCCAGCGACGTCGCGCTGAGGATGATCGCCACCAGCAGCGGCGTCTCCACGAGCCCGCCGGCCTTCAGCGCCACCGCGACCACGAGCGCGATCGCGAACGACAGCCCGAAGGCGAGCGCGGTCAGCCGCAGCAGCGGTCCGCGGAGCTTGTCGAGCTCGATCTCCAGCCCGGCCAGGAACAGCACGAAGGCCAGACCGACGAGCGCGATCACCGCGACCGTGTCGTCGACCTCGACCCAGCCGAGCAGCGACGGCCCGACCACGATGCCGGCGACGATCTCCAGCACCACCGACGGCAGCCGGACGCCGGGGAACAGGCCGAGGACGAACGGGGCGGCGAAGGCGATGGTGCAGACGATCAGCAGGTTGTCGAACGAGGGCATGCCGATCCAGTCTTCCCCAGCCGGCCGGCGTTACGGTAGGTTCGGCGCGGGTGACCGAGGCGACCGTGGAAGCCGATCTGCTGGCGCGCCTGCGCGCCGGTGACGAGCGGGCGTTCGAGACGCTCGTGATGCGCCACCACCGGACCATGCTCGCGGTCGCGCGCCAGTACGTGAGCACGCGCGCGGTCGCCGAGGAGGTCGTACAGGAGGCGTGGCTCGGCGTCATCAAGGGCCTCGACCGCTTCGAAGGCCGGTCGTCGCTCTCCACATGGATCCTGCGGATCCTCGTCAACATCGCCAAGACCCGCGGCGTGCGCGAGGCGCGCAGCGTCCCCTACGCCGCGCTCGCCGGCCCGGACGACGAGACGTCGGTGGAGCCCGAGCGGTTCCGCGGCACGAACGACCAGTATCCGGGCGGCTGGTGGGCGTTCCCGGACGACTGGACCAGGCTGCCCGAGCAGGCACTGCTCCAGCGCGAGACGCTCAGGGTCGTGACCGACGCGATCGAGGAGCTCCCGCCGCTGCAGCGCAGCGTGATCGCGATGCGCGACATCCAGGGCTGCGGGCCCGAGGACGTCTGCTCGGTGCTGGAGATCTCCGACGGCAACCAGCGCGTGCTCCTGCATCGCGCGCGCTCACGCGTGCGCGCGAAGCTGGAGGAGCACCTTGGCGGCGAGTAACAAATCCGGGTTCGGTAAGACTGCATCGATATGGGCGCCACGCAGGAACCCATGACCTGCCAGCAGCTGGTCGAGCTCGTCACCGATTACTTCGAGGGCGCGATGCCCCCCGCCGAGCGCGACCGCTTCGAGGCGCACCTCAAGGTCTGCCCCGGCTGCGAGTACTACCTCGAGCAGATGCGCACCACGATGCGGCTGGTCAAAGAGACGAACGAGCTCGACGGCCGCCCCGAGGTGGCCGAGCTGCTCGACATGTTCCGGGACTTCAGGCGCATGTAACGCCCGGCGCGCACGGCAGACAGTGCGCGCATGGACTTCTCAGATCTCAGCGCCTTCTTCATCAACTGCACGCTGAAGCGCTCCCCGGAGACGTCGAACACCGACGGCCTCGCGCGCATCTCGATGGACATCATGCGGGCCAACGGCGTGCAGGTCGACGCGATCCGCGCGATCGACCACGACATCGCCACCGGCGTGTGGCCGGACATGACCGAGCACGGGTGGGAGCGCGACGAGTGGCCGGAGATCTCCGAGCGCGTGATGGCGGCGGACATCCTCGTGCTGCTGTCGCCGATCTGGCTCGGCGAGAAGTCCTCGGTCTGCACCCAGATCATCGAGCGCCTGTACGGCAACAGCCACCTGCTCAACGAGAACGGCCAGTACGCCTACTACGGGCGCGTCGCCGGTTGTCTGATCACCGGCAACGAGGACGGCGTCAAGCACTGCGCGATGAACATCCTCTACTCGCTGCAGCACCTCGGCTACGTCATCCCGCCGCAGGCCGACGCCGGCTGGATCGGCGAGGCCGGGCCGGGGCCGAGCTACCTCGACCCCGGCTCCGGTGGGCCGGACAACGACTTCACCAACCGCAACACGACGTTCATGACGTGGAACCTCATGCACCTCGCCCGGATGCTCAAGGACGCCGGGGGCATCCCTGCCCACGGCAACCAGCGTTCCGAGTGGGACGCCGGTTGCCGCTTCGACTTCGTGAACCCCGAGTACCGCTAGATCAGCAGGACACGAACAGCGTGAACGGCTCGTCGGCGGCCGTCGTCGGCGCCGACGCGTCATAGGTCTTGACCGTCAGCAGGTTGGCGGCCGCGCCCGGCTCCGCCGTGGCGAAGCCTGCAGTCACCCCGGCACCCGACACGCCGACGACGGACTGGCACTTGCTGATGTCGGCGCCGAGGTCGACGGTGTAGGTGCCGGCGCCGGTCTTCGTGATCGCCTTGGCGTTGCCGGCCGTGGTCGTCGCGGCGCCGTTGGAAGCCGCGCGGAACGTGACGGCGTTCGTGCCGATCAGCTCGGACTTCGCCGCGGCCGCGAGATCGGCCGTCTGCAGCGTGCCGTCCTGGACCTCGTCGCTGCTGATGGCGTCCTTGCGGACCTCCGAGGGACCGACCGCGTCCTTGCGGATCTCGCTGCGGTCGACGCCGCCGGGCAGGATCTCCCAGCGGCCGACCGCGCCGCGGTTGATCTCGGGCTTGTTGATCGCGTGGCTGCGGATCTGCCATGAGCCGACGCTGTCGTGCGGCAGGCTCACGGCGGCGTAGCTGGTACCGCCAAGGGCTATGAACAGCGCCAGCGCGGATGTCACGTTGGCGAAGCTGAGACGCGCTCGAATACGCGAGAGTCGATTCTTCACTTTGTGCCTCCTCTGGTGGGTTTCTCCGACCCGCAACCCACGGCAGGAACGGGAAGTTGCACTCGCTCGTCAGCCAACCGACGATCGAGCGTCGCTCGCCGGCGTGACGCGTCCGGTCCGCCCGATCCTGGTGCGGGGCGTACCGGGCGTCAGCAGGGCTACCGCTAGCAGGCCACCAGCAGGTTGAACGCACGGTCGGCGGCGGTGCCGCTGCCGTCGAACGTGTTCACCGTGAGGATGTTCTTGTTGGTGGCGTCGGGGGTGACGTTGGCGAAGCCGACGTCCGCGCCGGTGACCGTGACCGAGGCCTGGCACGCGCTCCCGTCGAAGCCGAGGTCGACGGTGTAGACGCCGGTGCCGGCCGGCTTGGTGACGGCCTTCGCGTTGCCCGTCGACTGCGCGCCGGCGGACGTCACGGTCGAGTGCACCTTGACGCCGTTGATGGCGGACTGGGCCGCGGCGGAGAGGTCGGCCGCCTGCAGGCCGCCGTCGGCGATCTCGTCGCTGTCGATCGCGTCCTTCTTGATCTCCGACGCGGCGACGCCGTCGGTCGCGATCTCGCTGCGCCCGACCGCGCTGGTGCCGATCTCGCTCTTGCCGACCGAGTTCGGCGCGGCCTCGGACTTGCCGACCGCGTTGGCGCGGATCTGGCCCTTGCCGACGCTGTTGCGCGCCAGCGAGGTGGCCGCGTAGCTCGTCCCGCCGAGGGCGATGAAGAGGGCGATCATCGAAACCACGTTCGCGAAGCTCAGCCGCTTGCGAACGCGTGAGAGGCGTGTGTCAGACATGCGAGTCACAACCGGGCCGGCCGTGGCGAGTTGCGGGGCTGTCAGCGGCCCGACCGGACGATCTCGCCGGTGACCAGCCCCGTTTCGGCGGTCAGCTCGTCGGCGATCGCGAACCACTCCGACATGCGTTCGGGCGTGTCGACGATCACCGTGACGACGCCGGCGCGGCGCCGCAGCTGCCAGAACGAATCGCCGTGAGGAGCGTGATCGCCGTGGTAGCCCCAGACGCCGCGCAGGCAGGTGGCGCCCGCCGCCCCGGCGCGCCGCAACCGGCGTACGAGCGTGTCCGCGAGCGCCGCGCTGCCGTAGACCATCAGCTTGTTGCGGCCCTCGGGCACGCCGAGCCGCTCGCCGTCGCGCTTGTAGATCTGGACGCCCTCGAGCGTGACCAGCGGACGCTCGAGCAGCGCGCCGAGCTCGGGCAGCGCGGCCGCGATCCGCGCGCCGTCACCGACCGAGATGATCATCAGCGGAACCTGTGCGTTGGCGCCCAGGAAGCGGGCGCGGCGGCGTTCGCCGTGAGCGGTCCCGTCCACGCCGAGCAGGACGGTCGCGCCCGCCACGCCGTGCCGCTGCAGCAGGTCGACCACGGCCTCATGGACACCCTCGTGACGCCCGACGTAGACGGTCAGCTTCGTCGGGCCGTCGAGCGCGACCGGCTCGACGCGGCCGCTCAGCAGGCGGGCGCGCTCGAGCGTGACCAGCCCGTCGAACGCGAGCGCGTGGACCGCGGGGAGCGCGGCCTCGATCCGCTCGCGGGTGTCGACGGCGACGCTCACGAGCGGCAGGTCCTCCGACAGCGTGAGCAGCCGGTCGGTGTGCCGGTGGTGCTTGGCGCCGAAGCCCTCGATCCCGCGCATGACCAGGCTCGTCTGGAGCTCGTGACGGGCGTAGATGTCGATGAACGCGTCGGCGAGCCAGCCGTCTCGGGTACGGTCGCGCTCGCCGAAGTAGGCGGTCAGCTTGAGGCAGTCCTCGTTCACAGTCGCCCTCCCAGCCACACCGCCGCGACGCCGACCACGAGCGACAGGGCGAAGTTGAACAGGCCGAGCGGCACCCGGCCGTCCTCCCCCAGCCGGTGGCTCTCGAGCATCCAGGTGCTGAACGTCGTGTAGGCACCGAGCAGGCCGGTGCCGACGAGCGTGTAGGCGTCGCCGTCGAGCGCACCGGCGACGACGCCGAGCACGAACGCGCCACTCGCGTTGACGGCGAACGTGCCCCACGGGAAGTGGCCGCCCACCCGCTCGGACACCGCGCCGTCGAGCAGGAAGCGCGCGATCGCGCCCGCGCCGCCGAGCACGCCGACCCCGAGTGCGATGACGACGCTCATCCGGTCAGCCTCGCGCGGCGCACCAGGTTGGTCGTCACGAAGATCGCCGCGAACCCGACGGCCAGGCTGGCGGCGACATAGGCGGCGGCGAGGCCGACCTCGTCCGCCTCGAGCATGTCGAGCACCTCGAGCTGCATCGCCGAGAACGTCGTCAGCGCGCCGCAGATGCCGGTGCCGAGGAACGGGCGCCGGTACGCCGACAGCGGCAGCCGCTCCTGCAGGCGCGTCGTGAAGTAGCCGAGCAGGACCGTCCCGGCGACGTTGACCAGGAACGTCGACCACGGCCACTCGCCGGCGGCATGCGGCAGTGCCTCGACGACGCCGGCGCGCGCCAAGGCGCCCACGAACCCGCCCGCAAAGACGGCAGCGATCTCGCGTCGATCCACCCGCACGGCCTGACATCCTGAATGACGTGCCGGAGATCCAGCTGGTGGGCGCGGGAGGCGAGCCGGTCGACTGGCGCCGCACGATGTCCTCGCACGGGGTCGCGGACCTGCTGCCGAACCGGCTCGACGACGAGCACTGGACGCTCGAGACCGCCCTCCCGATGAACGGCCGCGCCGAGCGCGTCCGCATCAGCGAGTCGCGGCCCGGCTACGTGCTCGTCGAGGGCGCGAAGCCCACGCTCCCGGTCGTGCGCCACATGCTGCGGCTCGACGAGGACCTGTCGCGCTTCTACGCGCTGGTCGCCGACGATGCCGAGCTCGCGTGGGTCACGCAGGGCGCCGGCCGGATGCTGCGCAGCCCGACCGTGTTCGAGGACCTCGTGAAGACGATCTGCACCACCAACTGCACGTGGGCGGCCACCGTGCGGATGGTCACCGCGCTCGTCGAGCACCTCGGGATCGACGGCCGCACGTTCCCGTCGCCCGCGGTCATGGCCGAGGCGTCCGACGACTTCTACCGCGACGTCGCGCGCACCGGCTACCGCGGCGCCTACCTGCAGGCGATCGCCCGGGGCGTCGCCGGCGGCACGCTCGACCTCGAGATCCTCGACGGCCGCAGCGACCTGCCCGACGAGGAGGTCGCGCAGCGGCTGCTCGCGCTCCCGGGCGTCGGGCCCTACGCGGCGGCGCACGCGATGATGCTGCTCGGGCGCTACGGGCGGCTGATCCTCGACTCCTGGACGCGGCCGACGTACGCGCGGATCGCGCAGTACAAGAAGGTCAAGGACTCGACGATCGAACGGCGCTTCCGCCGCTACAAGGACTTCGCCGGCCTCGCGTTCTGGCTCTACATCACGCGCGACTGGGTGAGCTGAGCGCGCGGCGGTACGATCGCGCCGGTGACCAGCGCAGAGCGCGGGCTGATCATCCCGCTCGAGGAGCTGGTCACGGCGGACGAGGCCGTCATCGCCCACGACCAGATCGTCGGGATGCTGCGCGCGTACACACGCAGCCTGGAGGCCGACAGGCGCCACCGGTTCGGCGCGTTCCGCCCGGTCGACATCGCCCACAAGGTCGTCGGCGTCGGGAGCGTGGGCACCCGCGCCTGGATCGTCCTGCTGCTCGGCCGCGACGCGTCCGACCCGCTCGTGCTCCAGGTCAAGGAGGCGCAGCGGTCGGTGCTGGAGCCGTACACCGCCCGCAGCCGGCAGGCCAACCAGGGCCGTCGCGTCGTCGACGGCCAGCGGCTGATGCAGGCGGCCGGCGACGTGCTGCTGGGCTGGCTGCACGTCGACGAGGCCAACGGCCTGCGCCGCGACTACTACGTGCGCCAGCTGTGGGACGCGAAGGCGTCGGCCACGATCGAGGAGATGAGCGCCGAAGCACTGCGCCTCTACGGCGAGGTGTGCGGCTGGACGCTCGCCCGCGCGCACGCCCGCACCGGCGACCGCGAGGCGATCGCCGCCTACCTCGGCACGAGCGATCGCTTCGACCGCGCGCTCGCCGACTTCGCCGAGACGTACGCCGACCAGAACGAGCGCGACCACGCCGCGCTCGCCGCCGCCGTCAAGGCGGGCCAGATCGAGGCCGACCTCGACCGCTGATCGCTACTCGCCGATGACCATCGACGGCCGGTCGTCACGGCCGCCGTCCTTCTGGAACGTGTGGGCTGCTCCCCGACGACATCCCCTCCCCCCACTCACGTAATCGTTTACGTGTCCCGGGACGCCAACCGCCGCACGGCGCGTCAAGCGCTCAGCGCGGCAGTGTCACCGCGTCGCCGTCGAGGCCGGGCCGGGCGCGCGGCCATGGCAGTTGAAGTTGCGGCTGGAGAACGCAGGCCGTTCGCAAAGCGGCTGAGGCTGCGGCTCGGGTCGGCGAGGCGGTCAGGCGGCGCGGAGGAGGTCGCGCGCGGCCGCGTGCCCGCCGTGCTCCGCCCACCCCGCCGGAGTGCCGTGGTACAGGCCGTCCTCGATCGTCGGGTCGGCGCCGAGCTCGAGCAGCGCACGGATCGTGTCGAGCGCGCCGTTCTGCGCCGCGAGGTGCAGCGCGGTGACGCCCTCCCCGTGCTCGGGGCCGCCGAACGTGGTGCGGTGGCTGGGGTCGGCGCCGAGCGCGACGAGCCGGCGGATCGCCGCGACGCGGCCGCTCGCGGCCGCCCACGCCAGCGCGGTCCCGCGATAGGCCTCGCCGTCGGGCGCGGCGCCGCTCGCCACCAGCGCGTCGAGCGCCTCGACGCGGTCGCTGCGCGCCGCCCAGGCGAGCGCCTCGTCGAGGATCTCCTGCGGGTCGTCGGACGGCTTCCAGGCCGGGAACCCGCTGTGCGGACGGTAGAAGCCGCGGTGGGCGCCCGCCGCCGGCGTCCCGGCCAGCTCGGCGATCAGCGCGACGCGCCCGAGTCCGGCGGCGACGCGCAGGTTGCCCGGCGCCAGGCTCCGCTCCGCCAGCAGCTCGGCGGTCTCGCGGTGGCCCCAGAACAGTGCGACGACGAGCGGCGTCCCGCCGTCGCCGCGGGCGGACACGTCGACCGGGGCGCCGGCGTCGAGCAGCATCCCGGCGAGCCGCGGGAGGTTGCTGTAGGCGGCCTGGTGCAGCGGCGTCCAGCCGTGGGCGTTCGCGCTCCGGACGTCGGCGCCGAGCTCGAGCAGAACGGCCACCAGCCGCTCGTCGCAGGTCGCGCCGGCCATCCCGAGCAGGTCGTTGCCGTTCGTCCCGCGCGCGGTCACGAGCTCCGGGTGGGCGTCGAGCTGAGCGCGCAGCGCGTCGACGTCGTGCGCCTCGATCGCCCGGTACGCCGCCGCGAACGGCGCACCCGAAGCGCGCAGGCCCGCAACGTGCGCGAGCAGCGCCGGCCAGTCCGCGCAGCCGTGCTCGCGCGCGACGACGTCGCGCGCGCCGTCGAGCGTCAGCGGCGCAGCGTGGCGGGTGAACGCCGCGACCGCCTTGTCGGCGCCGTCCTGCGCCGAGGCGAGCAAGCCGAACGCGCGGCCCTCGTAGTAGTCCGGATCTTCGTGATACGCGTGCTGGACGCTCAGCTGCCGACCATCACGGGGTTCAGATCGTCCTCGAGGACGAGCGGCTCCGCGTCGGTCTCCGGCGCGAACCGGTAGCCGATGCCGAAATGCGTGTGGATGTACCGCCAACCCGGCGACGCGCGCTCGAGCTTCTGCCGCAGCTTGCGGACGTAGACGTCGATCGAGCGGTCGCCGTGGACCATCGCGTAGCCCCACACGCGCTCGTAGATATCCTCGCGCTCGAGCACGCGCCCCTCGGCTCCGACCAGGAGCTCGAGCAGCTCGAACTCGCGGCGCGTGAGCTCGAGCGGCGTGCCGGCGACGGAGACCTGGAACTGGCCCGGGAGGAGCTCGATCTCACCGACCGCGACGGCCTCGACGCCGGTCGCGGCGGCGATCCGGCGACGGCGCCGCACGACCGCCTCGACGCGGGCGACCAGCTCCTCCGGATGGCACGGCTTGGCCAGCCAGTCGTCGGCCCCCATCCGGAGCGCCCGCACGCGCTGGGCGACCGACGACGGCCCGCTGCAGACGACGACGCCGAGGTGCGGGATGTCGCCGCACAGCTCCTCGAGGTAGGGCCAGCCCGGCGGGCCGAGCACCGCGAGGTCGATCACCAGTGCGTCGAGCCGCATGGCGACCAGCGTCTCGGCCGGCACCGGCGAGGCGAACACCGAGTGCTGCCAGCCCAGCGCCTCGACGCGCTTGCTGAGCACGCGGAGCAGCCCGCTGTCGGAGTCGATGATCCCGAGACGCATCGCCCCGGAACACTACCCGCACTTTGCAGACCGTCCGCAGGGCACGCCTGCTCAAGGGACTAGTGTCCACACGTGCCGTTTGGTCGCGACCCCGACTCCGTGACGTCCGGTCTGTTCGAGCAGGCCGGCGACAACGCGCACGCGACGTGCCGCCTGCTGCGTGAGCTGCTCGACCGCTTTCCCGACGACGGCGGGCTCGGTCAGCAGGTCCGCGACCGCGAGCACGAGGGCGACCGCATCGCCCACGAGATCCTCCAGCGGCTCGCGCAACGCGGCCGGCGCACGAACGTCGACGCGGCCGACGTCCACGCACTCGCCGTGGCGGTCGACGACGTCGTCGACTACGCCGAGGAGGCGGCCGACCAGCTCGGCCGCTACGGCGTCGAAGCCCCGCTGCAGGCCGCGGTGGAGCTCGCCGACATCCTCGTCGCGGCCTCCGAGCAGGTGGCCTCCGCGCTGCACGCGTTCCCCAGCGGCGAGAGCGTCGTGCCCGCGCTGCTGGCGATCGACGGGCTCGAGCAGCAGGCCGATCGGCTCGTGCGCGAGTCGGTCGGGTCGCTGTTCGCGACCGGGATCGACCCGATGATGGTGATCCGCTGGAAGGACATCCTCGAGACGCTCGAGTCGGCGGTCGACGCGTGCAAGGCGGTCGCCAACGTGCTCGAGGGCGTCGGCCTCAAGCGCGGCGACCCGCCGATTCCCGCGCGACGCAGCTGATGTCGTAGACCTCGACGGGGCCGCGCTGCCACGTGCGGCACGCCGCCGGGAGCCCGAGAACGGCCGGCGGGCCGGCCTTCAGGAGCTGCCGGACGTAGCGGCCGTACGGCAGCTTGCCGGCCTGCCAGCGACCCCGGCCGGCGATCTCCCTGGCAACCGCGTCGCGGCGGACCAGCAGGTGCGTCGCGCGGTAGCGGCGCAGGTCGGCGATCGCGGCGACCGACGGCCCGTAGTAGGCCTTGAGGTCGTTGAACATGCGCGCGCGGCCGTGGCGGAAGTAGTCGGCCTCGTAGGCCGGGGCGAGCTGCGTCGAGATGACCACGCCGCGGTGCGTCGTCGCCGGGATGCACATGAGCTCCGCCGGGTCGCCGGCGATCACGGCGTCCTTCGGCAGCGTCGAGAGATAGCGCGTGAACGGCCGCTGCGGGCACGCCGCTCCCGTGCGGACGAGCGGGCCGGGGAGCACGAGCACCGCGACAATCAGCGTGACGCCGGTGACCGCCGCGCCGAGCGGCGGGTTGCGCGGCCATACCGCCAGCACCGCGGGGATCGCGACCAGCGCGACCGCGAGCACCGTCGCGCGCCGCTCCGGCGGCGCGAGCGGGAACACGAAGACGGCGAGCGCGCAGACGGCGGCCGGCGCGACCAGCAGCGCGAAGGCGCCGAGCCGCGGCCGCCGGGCGGCCAGCGCCGCCCACGTCGGCCGCAGCGTGACCGCGATCGCGATCGCACAGAAGGCGAGCAGCGGATACGTGTAGCGGTGCGGCAGATAGAGCCGGAACAGCACGAGCTGCGAGACCGCGAAGGCGCCGAGCGCGGTGATCGCCATCGCCCACACCTCGGCCCGTAGGAGCCGCCAGTTGCTGCGGCGGGCGAGCAGCGCGGCGACCGTCGCGACGGCGAGGATGCTCCCGGCCGTGCGCAGGTCGAAGCCGCTGCGGTTGTCGCGCAGGTACTCGATCAGCGACGGCACGAAGAAGTGCAGCGGCCCGTGCTCGCCGAACTCCGGGAACGCGCGCGCCTCGTTGGCGGTCATGACGCGCGGGCCGGCACCGGGCGCGAGCACGAAGACGAGCATCAGCACGAACGCCAGCCCCGCGTAGGCGAGCCGGCGGCGGTCGAGCCGCGCCGACACGATCAGCGTGCCGACCGCAAGGACCGCCGCGGGCGGGTAGAACAGCGCCCCCGAGGCCGCGACGAGCGACGCGGCGAGATGGCGGCGGCGCAGCGCCAGCAGCACGGTGAGCAGCACCACCGGGTGCACGAACGCGCGCGGGAAGCCGCCGTAGAAGCGGTGGATCTCGAACGGCACCAGGAACAACGCCGCGCCGATCCACGCCGCCGGCCGCCACGGCGTGTGCTCGCGCACGATCAGGAACACGAGGAAGCCCGACAGCGCCATCAAGGCGACGCCGACGACCTCGCCGAAACCGATCGGATCGAAGAGGTGGCTCGCGACCCAGAACAGCGCCTGATAGCCGTCGGGATAGCGCGCCGAGTGGCGCAGCTCGGCGGTCAGCGGGTCGTTGAACAGCGCCGCGTCCTTCCAGTGCCACATCCAGTACTGGTGGACCAGCGCGTCGGCCGACACGATGCCCGGATGCAGCAGCCGCCAGTTCGCGACGACGGCGGCGATCAGGCAGGCGGCGAGCGCCGATAACACTTCGGTCATATCGCGGCGGCGCCGGGCGCCCATCCTCACGTGCGCGATGCGCCGAGCTCTCATCCTGGTCCTGCTGTCCGTGGCGATGGTGCCCGCCACCGCCTCAGCCGCCCCGAACGTGGTGGTGATCGAGACCGACGACCAGACCGTCGGCGACATGGCCGCGATGCCGCGCACGCGCGCGCTGATCGGCGCCGAGGGCACCACGTTCGCGAACTCGTTCGTCTCGCTGTCGGAGTGCTGCCCCTCGCGCGCGACGTTCCTGACCGGACAGTACGCGCACAACCACGGCGTGCTGTCGATCGCGCCGCCGCTCGGCGGCTTCGGGCGGCTGCACGGCTCCGAGACGCTGCCGGTGTGGCTGCAGCGCGCGGGCTACTCGACGGCGCTGATCGGCAAGTACCTCAACGGCTACCGCGGCCCCCGCGTCCCGCCCGGCTGGACCGACTTCGAGGGCCTGCTGAGCCGGTTCACGTACCGCTTCTATGACTACCGGATGAACGTGAACGGCCACATCGAGCACCACGGCTACGGGTGGCGCGAGTACCAGACCGACCTGATCACGCGCCGCGCGCTGCGCTTCATCGACACCCAGTCGCGGCCGTTCTTCGTGTGGGCGACCTACGTCGCTCCCCACATCGGCCGCCCGCACGACTTCGACGATCCGCTCCGCCTCAACTCGACGGTCCCGGCCGCCCGCGACAGCGAGGCGTTCCTCGGCACCCCGCTCCTCCGCCCGCCGTCGTTCGACGAGGCCGATGTGTCCGACAAGCCGCTCGGGATCCGCAATAAGCCGCGGCTGCGGCCAGGGCAGATCTGGGCGCTGGAGCAGACGCACCGCCAGCGGCTCGCCTCGCTGGTCGCCGTCGACGAGGGCGTCGCGCGGATCGTCGGCGCGCTGCGCGCCGCCGGCGAGCTCGACGACACGCTGCTCATCTTCACGTCCGACAACGGCTTCCTGCTCGGCGAGCACCGCGTGCTGACCGGCAAGGTCCTCCCGTACGAGCCGTCGATCCGGGTGCCGCTGCTGATGCGCGGCCCGGGCGTCCCGCGCGGCGCGCGGCGTCGCGACCTCGTGTGGAACGGCGACCTCGCGCCGACGATCCTCGACGCCGCCGGCGCGCGCGCCGCCTTCCCGCTCGACGGGCGCTCGCTGCTGCGTCGGCCGCGGCCCGGCCGCGACATCCTGCTCGAAGGGCCGCCGGCCAACCGGACCAACGGGATGCCGCGGTTCATCGGCCTGCGCACCCCCCGCTACAAGTGGGTCGAGTACCTCACGGGCGCGCGCGAGCTTTACGACCTGCGCACCGATCCGGACGAGACCCGCAACCTCGCCCGCGTGCCGTCGACGGCCCGCCTGCGCGCGTCGCTCAGGCAGCGGCTCGCCCGGCTCGCGGGGTGCGCCGGCGCCGCCTGCCGTTGAGCTCGCTCCGCCCCTGACCGGTGAGCCAGACCGTGCGCACGTGCTCGATCACGTGCGTGCCGCGCGGCGCGCGCACGGCGACGACGCCGAGCGGGGGCGCGCGCCCGCCGCCAGCGCACGGAACACCTCCTGCTCGCGGCGCTTGCGTGCGGTGCGCGGCGAGGCGTCGAAGTTCGTCGGCGACCAGTGCGCGAACTCGTCGCCGTCGAGGAACTTGAGCTCCACGCACCAGCTCGGCAGCGACACGCTGCGCGCCTCGGGCCCCACATCGGCAGCTCCCACTCCATCGCCTTCACGAAGCTGTAGCCGGGCCGGTTGGGCCAGCCCCACGCCTCGCAGTTGCGCAGCCCGAGGTCGACGATAGCCGAGCCGGTCGTCGGCGACGTAGAGCGCGATCCGCGGGACGCGGACGATCGCCTCGGCGCCCTCCAGCTGCCAGGCCAGGTCGCGCAGCGCGGCACGGCCGGCTCGGCGAGGGCCATGTCGCCGTCCCATTTGAGCGCGTAGCTCGTGCGCACGTGGGCGAACGACCAGTTGTAGAAGTAGGCGAGGCTGTGCACCGACGCCTCCGGCGTCGGCGGTGCTCGTCGCCGCAGCGGGCGACGGCGAACGGGTAGCCGGCGACCTCGAGCGGCGGCCGCCCCCATGGCCGCGGCGGTCTCGCGCGCGCCACGTCGCGGCCGTGCCGTCGGTCGAGCCGTTGTCGACGAGCACACGCGGTCGACCGCGCGCAGCAGCGGCGGCAGCGTCCACGGCAGCGCGCGCGCCTCGTTCTTGACGCGCACGACCGCGGTGAATCCCCGGCTCGGGCGGCCCCTCCGCCCAGCCCCAGCGGACGTTGAAGTCCGCCTCGCCCTCGAGGTTGCAGGTCAGCGGCGAGCGCGCGGCGCCGACGCGGCGCGCGCTCTCGGCCTGCGCCTTCGCCTCGGCGACCTGCATGCGCTCGGCGCGGCGCTGCGCCAGGCGGTGCAGCTGCCCGACGCGCACGTGCTCGTCGATCGTCGCGTGCAGCAGCGGCAACGCCGCCTCGGCCCGGGCCTCCCACTCGGCCGCCGGGCCGGCGTCCGGCGGCGTGTCGTCGTAGCCGAACGCGTCGAAGTCCTCCCAGTAGTGCCTCCGCACGGTCGCTGCGGTCCGCTCGTCGTAGGCGTGGGGAGCGAGGTCGAGCGAGGTCTCGTTGCGGCGCGCGACCGTCTGCGGCGCGGGCGTGCCGGTGTGCTCGTACAGCCGCTTGAACGTGTCGCCCAAGTGCTCGGCGCGCCCGATGTGGGTGAGCGGGAGCTGGCCGGCGAGGTCGTGCTGCACGGCCCAGTGGACGTCCTCCGCCTCGCCCGCGCCGACGGCGCCGGCGAAGCGCCGGAAGTCCTCGACGAGGTCGGACGCGCGCTCGGGAACGCGCGGGAACCACGGCTGGTCGCCGTAGAGCGTGACGAAGCGCGGCTCGCGCAGGAGCAGCTTGGACAGCCAGGCCGGACCACAGGCGGTGCCACGGGTCGCGCACGACGGTGAAGCGGAGCCAGCCGTCGTCGAGGAGCATCCGCCGGCGGCGGTCCGCGTCCAGCTCGCCGAATCGGTGCTCCGGCGCCCACGCGTTCATGTCATGGACGGTCAGCGCCGCCGACGGCTCCGGGAGCGTCGAGCCGTCGAAAGCGTCCGGGCTCATGCCGGCGAGCTCGGCCAGCGCCCACAGCACGCTGGTGCAGGCCGCCTTCGGCATCGGGAGGAAGAGCACCCGCTGCTGCGGGAGCACGACGGTGTGTGACTGCACGTGCGCCGCGAACGGCGCCTCACCGGCAACGGAGGACACGAGCGCGAAGGTACGCGAGCGGCCGCAACATCCTGGGAACTTCTCGTGATCTTCCGGTGGCCACACTGCGCCGCATGCATGAGACGCAGGCCGTGGTCTCCCGGTTGCCGAGCGCGCAGCGCGCGCGTTCGCTCCTGCTCGTCGCGGGCTCCGGGCGCAGCGGCACGAGCCTGGTGTCCGGGATCTTCCAGCGCCTCGGCTACACGGTTCCCGGCCCCGAGGTCCCCGCGGACGACACGAACCCGCGCGGCTTCGCGGAGTCGGCCTGGGTGGTCGACTTCCACACGCGGCTGTTGCGCCAGGCGGGCGTGCAGGTCGCGGACGCGCGTCCCGCCGCGTGGGCGCTGACCGCGCGCGTCGGCCTGCAGCCGGTGGCGACCGAGGAGCTGCGCGCCTGGCTCGCCGGCCAGCTCGCGGCGGCGGACCACCTGATCGTCAAGGACCCGCGGATCTCGTGGTTCCTGCCGCTGTGGCGGCGCTGCGCCGAGGAGCTCGGAGCGGCGCCCCGGTTCGTGACGATGCTGCGGCACCCGGCCGCCGTCATCGCGTCCAAGCAACGCTGGTACGGCGGCCGCCAGGGCGACATCTCGCGCACCGCCGGCTGGCTCAACCAGACGCTGTTCACAGAGCGCGCGACGCGCGAGGCCGCGCGCGTGTTCATCCGCTACGACGACCTGCTCGAGGACTGGACACCGCAGATCGACCGCGCGGGCGTGACGCTCGACCTCGACGTGGTGCGCGGCGCGTCGGCACCGGCGCTGCGCAGCGTCCACGACTTCGTCGACCGCGGGCTGCAGCGCTCACCCGGCGACTGGGACCGGCTGTCGGTCCCGGACCCGCTGCGCGCCCAGGCCGACGAGCTGTGGCACCTGATCTGCCGGCTGGCGGGCGACGCGCCGGAGGACGACCGCGCGATCCGCACGCGGCTGGACGAGCTGCGCGCCGGCTACGCCGAGCTGTACGGGACGGCGGAGGCGATCGCGCACTCGTCGGTCGCCGCTGCGCGCGCGGGCGTCAAGGGGCGTGCGGGCCGGCTCCCCGGCCCCGCACTCTGGGTCATCCGCCGGGTTCCGGTGCGCTATCGCAAGGCCATCCCGCCGGGCCTGCGCGCCCGCGTCGTTCAAGCGTTGAAGCGGTGACACGGGTAGCGTTTCACCGCCCGTGGACTTCCCGACCTTCTTCAGCGACCTGCCGATCACGCGCCGCGCGCTCGAGTTCGCGGCGGCGCGGCACACGGGGCAGCGCCGGGCGGCCGACCAGGCGCCGTTCATCCTGCATCCGCTGGAAGTCGCGCAGCTCCTGCGGGGTCGCGAGTACCCGGACGAAGTCGTCGCTGCCGGCGTGCTGCACGACGTGATCGAGGACGCCGGCGTCGGCCACGCCGAGCTGGAGGCGCGCTTCGGCCAGCGCGTCGCCGCGCTCGTGAGCGCGGTCACGGAGCCGTCGACGGAGGGCGGCTACCGCGAGCGCAAGGCTGCGCTGCGCGACGCGGTCGCCAGCGCCGAGCCGGACGCGGTGGCGATCTACGCGGCCGACAAGGTCGCCAAGCTGCGCGAGCTGCGGATCAGGATCGCGACCACGCACCACGCGGCCGACCGGGACACGCTCGACCACTACTGGGCGAGCCTCGAGCTGCTCGAGCAGCGCCGCCCGGACGACGCGCTGGTGCGGCAGCTGCGCTTCGAGCTCGAGGCTCTCGCGCTGCTGCCGCCCAACGGCGCGTCTTAGCTCAGCGGCCGAACACGGTCGACATGTCCTGGACGCTGCGGTCGCGGCTCGACACCGGCCGCAGCCCGAAGCGATGCTCGATCGTGGCCATGATCGACGTCGTGTCGTGGGACGCGTGATCGACCCCGAACGAGCGCTTCATCCCGGGCGCGATCGTCAGGGCCGGGATCCGCGTGCTCGGGCCCATCTGATCGTGCGGGCCCGGCGTGCGGTGACCCTGGCCCGGCGGTGAGACGTGGTCCCACTGCCCGCCGAACTCGTCGTAGGTGACGATGAACATCGTGTCCTTCGCGCACCGGGACCCTTCGACGGCCTTGATCAGGTCGACGAGGTGGTCGGAGCCGGTGTGCTCGCTCGCGTAGCCGGGGTGCTCGTTCTCGGCGCCGATCGGCTTGACCAGGCTCACGGGCTTCAGCCGGCAGTGCCGCCTGCGAGCCGGCGGCCAGCGCCTGGAACTCGGCCTCGTCGCGCAGGTGCGCGCGGCGGGCCGCCGTGCCCGGCGCGTACGCGGCGAAGTAGTTGAGCGGCTGGTGGTGGTACTGGAACAGCGCGTTCGGGCAGTTCGGGTAGACCGCGCCACTCGCGGTCTCGGGGTCGGCGCAGGTGCCTGCCGTGCCGTTCGTCCAGCCCGGGCCGCCGACGTCGCCGTTCGCGTTCGACCAGCCGCCGCTGTACCACGCCCAGTCGACGCCCTTGTCGCTCAGCCGGCTGCCGATCGTCGGCGCCGTCTGCGGCGGCAGCCGCCGGGCCGCGGCGGTGCCGGGCGCGTACGGCTGGTAGGGCGGCTGGATCGGTGTTGACGGCGTAGTCGCCGCAGGCAAGGCCGGCCGGATGCGCCGACGAGCACTTCACCGTCAGCGCCTGGTCCTTGACCGCGCCGGTCGCCGTGTACAGCGGGTAGCTGGTCGGCATCCCGTTGCCGTCGACCTGCGAGTGCAGGTCGTCGGCCGAGCCGTCGTTGAGCGCGTCCGTGAAGACGGGCGTGGCCGCGGCGACCAGCCACTGGTGGTTGAGGAACGAGCCGCCGAACGCCGCCTGGAAGAAGCGGTCGGAGATCACATAGCTCGGTGCCCGCTTGCGGTGCAGGTACTTGTAGACGGGCAGCTTGCGCGTGTCGTAGTGGCCCATCGTCAGGCCGACCGCATCGGAGCCGGTCACGTAGCGGTTCTGGCGCCCGCCGTTGAGCTGGTACTGCTCTTGGTAGAAGCGGTGGACGAGGTCGCGCGTGCAGCCGCCGGGCAGGCCGCTGCCCTTCAGCACGCCGTCCGGGGCCGACATGCCGGGCTTCGGGCACGTCGTGTCGTCCGGGGCGATGTAGTCCTCGATCCGGAACGGGGCGTTCGGGAACGCCGAGCAGCCGAGCGGCGCCAGGTTCACATCGACCTGCAGCAGGCACGCATATGGCGCGCCGGACTGATCGACCTGGCGCGTGTGCGCTGCGTCCGCGTCGCGCAGACCGTCGACCTTCTCCCAGCCGCCGTACAGGTTGTCGAACGAGTGGTTCTCCTGGTAGACGACGACGAAGTGGTCGATCTTGCGCAGCGGGTCGCGACCGTGCGCAGCAGCAGGCGATGCCGCCACCAGCATGGTGGCCACCGCCAGCAGGACCAAACGCTTCATTGGCTCCTCCCCTCCTCGCGTTGAGGAAGGAGAGATACGCCCCTACGCGGGAGGCGTCAAGCGCGCGATGACCGGCCGCTCGGCCGTGCCGAGGAGGTCCTCGAGCTCGGCCTCGGGGGCGTCGAGCGTGCGGATGTCGGCGCCGTCACAGGCGGCGAGGAACTCGTCCGGGGGCTCGAGGAAGTCGAGCGCCTCGGTGCGGTAGTGCATGGGAATCACGGTCCGCGGCGCCAGCTCGCGGGCGATCGCGGCCGCCGCCTCCCCGCCGATCGTCGCGCCGCCGCCGACCGGCAGCATCAGCACGTCGACGGCGCCGATCGCGGCGCGCTGCTCGGGCGCAGCGCCGCCTGCCCGAAGTCGCCGAAGTGACACAGCCGCAGGCCGTCGAGCGTGAACGCCATGATCGCGTTCGGCCCGCGCCGGGTGCCGGCGGCGTCGTCGTGCTCGGACGCGATCGCGCGCACCTCGCCCACCGGGGAGTCGAACGTGCCGGCCGTCGAGCGGATCAGGACCGGGTCGCCGCCGATCGCGTCGGCGGCGTTGTGATCGACGTGCTCGTGCGTGATCAGCAACAGATCCGCGTCGCCGGACACCGGCGGGTAGTCCCACCGGCGGTGGGACGCCAGCGCCCCGACGTCGCCGAACGGATCGATGGCCACCCGGGTCTCGCCCGTGAGCAGGAACGCCGACTGGCCGAACCAGCGGATCTTCATGGCTTGCCCTCCTCGAGCTCGCTGAGCAGCGTCGTGATGCGGTCGAGCTTGGTCGCCAGCTCGCTTTCGAGCCCGTCCAGCGCCTCGCGCCGCGAGCGGACGAGCGCGAGCTGCGCGGTCACGTGTTCGCGCAGCTGCTCGAGGATCGTGAGGCGGTCGGCGTCGCCGGCCGTGTGGTGCCAGCGCTCGCGCAGCACCGCGCGGGCCTCCTCGGCTTCGACCAGGCTCTTGAGCTCCTCGAGCGACACGCCGAGCAGGTCGCGCAGACGGATCAGCTCCTGCAGGCGGCGGACGTCGGCCTCATCGTAGGTGCGGTGACGGCCCTTCTCGTGGGTCGGTGGAGCCTCCAGGAGCCCGAATTCCTCGTAGTAGCGGATCGTGCGCGGCGTCGTGCCGACGAGCTCGGCGACCTCGCCGATCCGGTAATGCTGCTCGACCTCCATCTCAGCTATCTTACGTTTACGTCAAAAACAGTTTCAACCCGAAGAGTACGGACGCTCGGCGTCCACGCCGACCATGAGCACTACAAGTGGTGGGCGCTGTCCTGCACGAGCCTGGGCATGCTGCTCGCCACGATCAACTCGGGCACGCTGATCATCGCGCTGCCCGACCTCGAGCGGGCGCTCGGCACCGGCATCCTCGCGCTCGTCTGGGTGATCCTCGCCTACATGATCGCCTCGACGGTGCTCGTGCTCACCGCCGGGCGGTTGTCGGACATGTTCGGCCGCAAGCGCGCCTACGTCGGCGGCTTCGTGCTGTTCGGAGTCGCCTCGCTCGGCGCCGGCTTCGCCACCGACGGCACCGTCCTGATCCTGTGGCGCATCGTGCAGGGCATCGGCGGCGCGTTCCTGTTCGCCAACGCCGGCGCGGTCGTGACCGACGCGTTCCCGCGCGAGCAGCTCGGCCTGGCGATGGGCACCAACACGATGGTCGCCGCCGTCGGGCTCGTGATCGGCCCGGTGCTCGGCGGCGCGCTCGGTCGACATCTCCTGGCACTGGGTGTTCTGGTTCAACGTGCCGTTCGCGCTGATCGGCGTCGATCTGGGCGTGCGCTGATCCTGCGCGAGCTGGCCGCCCGACCAGGTGCGCGGCTACGACGTGCTCGGGACCGCCACGTTCGTGCTCGGGCTCACCGGGCTCGTCTACGGCGCTCTCGCGCGGCGGGATCTCGGGCTGGGACGACCCGCTGACGATCGGCGGCGATCCTCGTCGGCGTGATGCTGCTGCCGCTGTTCGTGCTGATCGAGGCGCAGCCAGCGCGCGCCGATGCTCGACCTGACGATCTTCCAGAACCGCATGTTCGCGGCGGCCACCGCGGCGGCGTTCATCAACGGCCTGTCGCGCTTCGCGCTGCTGTTCGTGTTCGTCTTCTACTTCCAGGGCGTCAAGGGCGACGACCCGATCACGGCCGGCATCAAGCTCGCGCCGATGGCGATCGGGATGCTGATCGCCTCCCGCATCGCCGGCATCTGGGCCGACCGCCACGGCTCGCGGGCGCTGGCCGCGTTCGGGCATGGTCGTCGGCGGGCTCGCGCTCGCGGGGATGACGACGCTCGACGTCGACAGCCCGGGCTGGCAGAGCGCGATGTGGCTGTTCATCGTCGGCGTCGCGTCGGGCATGTTCAACAGCCCGAACACGGCCGCGATGATGGGCACGGTCCCGCCGCACCGGCGCGGCATCGCCGCCGGCGCGCGGACGATGCTGCAGAACACCGGCGCGGTCATCTCGATCGCGTTCGTGCTCGCGATCGTGACGTCGTCGGTGCCGACCCAGGTGCTGCTGTCGATCTTCTCGGGCGTCACGACCGGGCTGTCGGATGCGGCGCTCGACGCCGTTCATCCACAACATGCACACGGCGCTGTGGGTGCTCGCCGCGACCTCGATGGTCGGCGCGGTCGTGTCGCTGTTGCGCCCGCGCCACGCCTCGGCGGATGGTTGATTCTGTGGCCTGCGTGCCCAGGCGGGTGCGTGGGTCGCGGAATCAACCATCCACTCCGTAGAAATCCCGCAGGCGATCGTGTGGCTCCCTGCGGAGGTCGCGAAGGCCTCGGCGGTCGATGCTCTACGCATGGCCGCACATACCGAACATCCGGATCCCTCCAGGGGCATCGGGCTGCTCCCGATCTTCGCGGTGGCGACCGTCGTCGCCACGGTCGCGATCTGCGTCGTCGTCGCCTCCCCGAGCACCATCGCGGTGATCGTCGCGCTCGCCGTCGTGATCGGCTTCGCCGCCGGGCTCGTGGCGCTGCTCAGCCGCCTGATCGGGCCGGTGGACTGACCGCTAAGCGGTCAGCGTGAAGCGGCCGACGAGCTGCTCGAGCGAAGCCGCGGTCTGCGCCAGGTCGTGCGCCGAGGCGGCGATCTGCTGAGCCGACGCTGACGTCTGCTGCGTGGAGGCCGATACCTGCTCGGTCGACGCCGACGAGCGCTCCGCGACCTCGGCGACCTCCTCCATCTGCGCGCGCATTCGCGCGGACGCGTCGGCGATCGACGCGATCGCGCCGGCGATCTCCTCCATCCGGTGGCCGGTCTCCTCGACCGACGCGCCGAGCTCGAGGAACGTCGCGCCCGCCTGCTGGACGGTCTCGACGCCCTGCTCGGTGCGGCTGGCGCCGGTCTCGACGACTGCCACCGCGCGCTGCGGTCTCGCGCTGGATCTCCTCGATCAGCCGCGCGATCGTCGCGGCCGCGTGCTGCGACTCCTCGGCCAGCTTGCGGACCTCCTCGGCGACGACGGCGAAGCCGCGGCCCTGCTCGCCCGCACGGGCGGCCTCGATCGCGGCGTTCAAAGCGAGCAGGTTGGTCTGCTCGGCGATGCCGGTGATGGTCGAGACGATCCCGGTGATCTCCTCCGACCGGCGGCCGAGATCGCGGATCGTGGTGGTCGCGTCGTCGGAGGCCGCGCGGACGGAGGCCATCGCCTCGGACGCGTCCTGCGCCGCCGTGGCGCCCTGGGTGGCGAGCTCGCGCGCCCGGGCGACCGCCGCCGCCGTCGCCTCGGCCGAGGCGGCCGAGCTCTGGCTGGCTTCGCCCAGCTCGTCGCTGAGCAGGCGCGACGCCGCGACGCTGCGCACCTGCGCCTCGGCGCCGTGTGCGACGTCGCCGATCGCGTGGGCGATCTCGCCGACGGCGCGGCCGGCCTCGTCGGCGGTGCCGGCCATCTGCCGCGAGGACGCGGACACCGTGCCGGCGGCGCTCGAGACGTCGCTGATCAGGTCGCGCAGGCCGCCGATCATGCGGTTGTAGGCGTCCGACGAAGCCTCTGTACGGTCACGGATCGTGTTGACGGCGCCGGCCACCTGGCCGATCTCGTCGCTCGAGCAGTGTTCGATCGGGGCGGTCTCGGCCATCGCGCGCAAGGTCAGGTCGCCGGTAGCGGCGGCGTCGAGCGCGCGGGCGAGCGCGTCGGAGTCGCTGCTCAGGCTGCCGAGGCGATCGAGGATCGTGGTCACGCCACGGCGGATGCCGCGCACGACGAGGAACGCGGCGCCGGCGGCCAGCAGCAGGGCGAGGAGACCGGCGACGACGCCGAGGCGGCGCGCGGTCGCGGTCGCCGAGCGGGCCGACGCGATCGCCGCCGCATGCCGGCGCGCCACGTGCTCGCCGATCGTCTCGGCCTTGCTGAGGACGATCGCCACGGCGGCGTCGGCCTTCTTCATCGCCGCGAGCGCGGCCTTGCGGTCGCCGCGCTCGACGGCCGGGAACAGCTCGGTCGTTGATCGTCTTGTCGTGCTGATGGTCGGCGTCGTTGGCCGAATCGGAGATCGCGGTGATCTGCACGTCGTCGAGGGCGGCGACGCCCTTGCTGCCCGCGTCGGCGGCGGCCACGCCGGCCTCGAAGTCGCGCTCGTAGCGCGTGTCCATCGTCGCGACGAGCCGCGCCTGCGCGGTCATCTGCGCGCGCGTGCCCTCGCGCTGCGCCCCGGCGCTCTGGTTCGCCTCGCCGACCGCGACCGCCTGCGACCAGCGCGTGTTCGCCTTGCCGGCGTACACGAGCGTCGCAGTCAGTGTAAGCGCGAAGAGCACACACACGGCGCCGAAGGCGGCGCCCAGCTTACGGCCGATCGTCCAGGTCATGTGCTTCGTAGTCGTCCGACGCTCGGGAATCCTGAGCGTTCGGATGCCATCCGCTTTGCCGTGTCTGAGAAAGTGGTCATGTGCCTGACGCGAAAACCCAGATCGTCGGCCGCGACACCGAGCTCGAGGCGGTCCGCGGGTTCGTCGAGTCGGACGCCGCTCCGCGCGCACTGGTGCTCGCCGGCGGCCCGGGCATCGGCAAGACCACGCTCTGGGAGGCCGGCGTCGAGCTCGCGCGCGAGCGCGGGCTGCGCGTGCTCATGGCGCGACCGAGCGGCGCCGAGGCGTGGCTGACATTCGCCGCGCTCAGCGACCTGTGCGGCGACGTCGGCGATGAGGCGCTGGCCGCGCTGCCGGCGCCGCAGCGCGCCGCGCTGCAGATCGCTCTGCTGCGCGCCGAGCGGGCGGCCGAGCCGCCGGAGCCGCGCGCGATCGCGCTCGGGCTGCTGAACCTGCTGCGGGCGCTCGCCGCCGACGGCCCGCTCGTCATCGCGATCGACGACGTGCCGTGGCTCGACGTCCAGTCGGCCGAGGCGCTCGCGTTCGCCGCGCGGCGGCTGGCCGGTGAGCCGATCGCGTTCCTGCTCGCGCGCCGCCCGGGCCGCGGCTCGATGCTCGAGCGCGCGCTCGAGCCGATGCGGCTCCAGGTCGGGCCGCTCAGCCTCGGCGCCACGCGCCGCCTGCTGGCCGAGCGGCTCGAGCTGAGCCTGCCGCGGCCGCTGCTCCGCCACATCGTCGACACGACACTGGGCAACCCGCTGTTCGCGCTCGAGGTCGGGCGCATGCTCGCCGAGCAGGGGCTCCCCGCCTCGGGCGAGGAGATCGGCGTGCCGGACGCGGTCGAGGATCTGCTGAGCATGCGGGTCGACCAGCTCGGCGGCTCGGCGCGCCGGGTGCTGCTCGCGGTCGCGCTGAGCGGCGAGCTGCCGGTCGACGAGGTGAGCGCGATCGAGGACGGCGAGGCGCTCGAGGACGCGCTCGACCGCGGCCTCGTGCGGCTCGACGGCGACCGCGTACGCGCGGCGCACCCGCTGCTCGCCGCCGCCGCGCGCAAGCGCGCCACCCGTCAGGAGCGCCGCGAGCTGCACCGCGCGCTGGCCGGCGTGGTGGCCGACGAGGAGCTGCGTGCGCTCCACCTCGCACGCGCGACGGACCGGCCCGACGAGGACGTCGCCGCCGCGGTCGCCGACGCGGCGGCCGAGTCGGCCGCCTGCGGCTGCCGGCAGGACGCCGTGCTGCTCGGCGAGCACGCGCTGCGGCTGACCCCGGCGGATTCGCCCGCCCGGCCCGAGCGGCTGCTCGCCCTCGGGCTCTATCTCGAACGCGCGGGCCTGCTCCAGCGGCTGACCGACCTGCTCGAGCCGGCCGTCGAGGACCTGCCGACCGGCGCGCTGCGCGCCCGCGCCTGGCTGCTGCTCGCCGAGGGCGCCGGCCCGAAGACCGTCGAGGAGCTCGAACGGCACTTCGACCGCGTGCTGGCCGAGAACGACATCGATCCCGACCGGCGCGCCTACGCGCTCGCCAAGAAGGCCTCGCTGACCGCGGCGAGCCACATCGCGCGCATCCACGATGCCGAGGCGTGGGCGCTCGAGGCGGTGGCGAACGCGGGCGGCAACCGCGACGTCGAGCGGTACTCGCTGTACGCGCTCGGATGGGCGCGCGCGCTCTCCGGGCGGCCGATCGACGACCTCTGCGCGCGCTCGGGCGTGGCCGCCGACGCCGGTTCCTACATCGCCGCCTCGCCCGAGCGGATCGCCGGGCAGCGGCACGTGTGGCGCGGCGAGCTGGACGCGGCGCGGGCGGTCCTGGCGCCGCTGCTGGCGCTCGCCGACGAGCGCGGCGAGCCGGCGTCGTACGCCCTCTGCCGGCTCCATCTCACCGAGCTCGAGCTGCGCGCGGGCGCGTGGGCGGCGGCGCGGCGCCGGCTCGACGAATGGGCCGAGTCGAGCGAGGGCGAGCTGCTGATCCGCCCGATGTACTGGCGCTGCCGCGCGCTGCTGGCGGTCGGCGTCGGCGACGCCGGGGACGCCGAGCGCTGGGCCGAGGACGCGATCACGCGCGCCCGCGCCACCGGCTCCCGGTGGGACTGGCTGGAGGCGATGCGCGCCCGCGGCACCGCCGCGCTGCTCGTGCGCGAGCCCGAGCGCGCGATCGAGAGCCTGTCGGCGGTGTGGGAGCACACGCTGCGCGAGCGCGTCGACGAGCCGGGCGTGTTCCCGGTCGCGCCGGACCTCGTCGAGGCACTGACCGAGGCCGGCGCGCTCGACGACGCCGGGAAGGTGAGCGAGCGGCTGCGCGCGATCGCCGAACGCCACGAGCACCCGTGGGCGCTCGCGAGCGCGCAGCGCGCCGACGCGATGGTCGCGCTCGCCGCGCCGAGCTACGACGCGGAGGCGGCCGACGCCCTGGCCGGCGCCGCCGCCGCGTACGGCGCGCTCGGCCTCGGGTTCGACCGCGCGCGTACGCTGCTCGGCCTCGGCCGCGCGCAGCGCCGGCTCAAGCAATGGGGCGCCGCGCGCGAGACGCTCCAGGCCGCCGTGACCGCGTTCGCCGAGCTCGAGTCCGACGGCTGGGCCGACCGCGCGCGGGCGGATCTCGAGCGCGTCGGCGGGCGGCGGCCGCGGTCGAGCGGCGAGCTGACGCCGACCGAGCGCCAGATCGTCGAGCTCGCCGCCGAAGGGCTGGCGAACAAGGAGATCGCCCGCACGCTCGACCTCGCCGTCCACACCGTCGAGGTCCATCTCTCGCGCGCGTACGCGCGACTCGGCGTGCGCTCGCGCGCGCAGCTCGCGGCTCGGTTGTCCGAGCTCGAGCCGATCAATCCGTGAGGTTTCCGTGATTTCGCTGCGGGGCGGCCCCCCGTAGCGTCGTCGCATGCCCGAGTACCTCCTGGAGCTCTATGTCGCGCGAGCCGACGCGGTCGCCGTCGATCAAGGTGCCGCCCGCGTCCGCCGGGCCGCCGAGGAGTACTCGCGCGAGGGCACGCCGGTGCGCTACCTGCGCTCGATCTTCGTCCCCGACGACGAGACGTGCTTCCTGATCTTCGAAGCCCCATCCGCCGAGGCCGTGCGCGAGGTGGCCCGGCGGGCGGCGGTGCCGTTCGAGCACGTCGCCGCCGCGATCGAGTCGGCGTCATGAGGACCGCCGGTCACGCACCCGCGCCGGCCCCGGACCCCGCCAGCGGCGGCCCGCTGTTCGAGCGCACGACCGAGCTCGAGGCCATCGCCGACGCCGTCACCGGCGTGGCCGGCGGGCGCGGCGCGATCGTCGTGCTCGAGGCGCCGGCCGGGCTCGGCAAGACCGTGCTGCTCGACCACGCCGGCGACCTCGCCGAGGACGCCGACTTCGAGCTGCGCCGCGCGGCCCCCGGGCCGCTCGAGCGCCACTTCCCCTACGGCGTGATCCGCGCGCTGCTCGAGGCGCCGCTGCGCGACATCACCGCGCACGAGCGCGTCCGCCTGGAGGAAGGGCCGGCCGGCGACGCCGTGCGGCTGCTGCACGGCGGCGGCCCGCCCGGCGCGCGACGCCGGCGCCCAGCTCGGTCACAGCCTGTTCTGGCTCTGCTCGGCGCTCGCCGCGATGCGGCCGCTCGCGCTGATCGTCGACGACGCGCAGTGGGCCGACCGCCAGTCGCTCGAGGCGCTCTGCTACATCGCGCGGCGGATCGACGAGCTGCAGGTGCTGATCGCGGTCGGCGCGCGCGGCGACGATCCGCGATGCCGCGTCGGACCTGCTCAGCCTGCTCGCCGGCACGCGGGCGCGCGGTCACCCTGCGCCCGCAGCCGCTGACCGCGTGGGGCGCCGTCGCGCTGATCCGCCGGCACGCTCCCGACGCCTCGCTGCGCTCGTGCCTGGACTGCCATCGCGCCGTCGACGGCAGCCCGTGGCTGCTGGACGAGCTGGGTCGCCAGATCGCCCGCTTCGGGCCTGCGCCCGGCGGCGCCGTGCCGCCGGTCACCACCGACGCGCGCGGACATCGTGCGCCGGCGGCTGGCCGCTCTGCCGCCGCGCGACCGCTCGGTCGCCGGCGCGATCGCGATCCTCGGCAACGGCGCGCCGGCGCACGTCGTCGCGGCGCTGGCCGGCGTCGCGGTCGGCGAGCTCGCCCCGATCCGCGACGCGCTGCAGGCCGCCGGCCTGCTCGCGCCCGACGGGCTGCGCTTCGTCCACGGCCTGGTCGCCGCCGCGCTGGTCGAGGACCTCTCGCACACCGAGCGCGAGCGCCTGCACCGTGAGGCGGCGCGCATGCTGGCCGAGACCGACGCGAGCCCGGACGCCGTCGCCGCCCATCTGCTCGAGTGCGGGCCGCACGGCGACCCCGAGGTCACCGACCAGCTCGTGCGGGCCGCGGCCGACGCGCGGCGGGCCGGCACACCGCGCTCGCGGCCGGGTATCTCGAGCGCGGGCTGCAGGAGCGCGCGCCGGGCGACGACCGCGGACGGTTGCTCGCCGACCTCGGCGCCGTCACGTTCGATGCCGGGCTGCCCGACGCCGCGCGGCGCCTGCGCGACTCGCTGCGCGAGCGTCAGGACGAGGCGACGCGGCTCGACGCGCTGACGCGTCTGGCCGGGCTCGAGGCGCTCGCCGGCGGCACCGGCCGGCGTCGCCGAGCTGCTGGCCGAGCACGACGGGCCGGCGATCGAGGTCGCCGCGCTCGACGCGCTCGTCACGCTGCCCGGGCGGCAGCCGGAGCGGCGCGCGCGGCTCGACGCCCTCGTCGGTGCCGAGCTCGGCGACCCGGCGCTCGAGCGGTCCGTGCTCGCTCACCAGGCGTGGCTGGCGGTCGAGCGCGGGGATCTGCACGCGACGCGGATCGCCGGCCTCGCCCGCGAGGCGCTCGCCGACGGCGTGCTGCTCGAGGAGGCGCCGCGGCGGGCCGGCTACCTGCTCGCGCTGCGTGCGCTGATCCTGACCGACCACCACCGCGACGCACGCGACGCGATCGACGCGCTGCGCGCGACGGCGGAGGCGCGCGGCTCGCTGCCGCTGCGCGCGATCGCCGCCTGGCACGCCGGCGAGCTCGCACTGCGGATGGGCGACGTCGACGACGCCGAGCGCGCGGCGCGCGAGGCGCTCGACCTCGGCAGCGACGACATCCAGCCGGTGACGCGCGGCGCGCTCGAGGTGCTGATCCGCGCGCTGGCCGAGCGCGGCGCGTTCGAGGAGGCCGACGCGGTCATGAAGCTGCACGGGCTCGACGGCCCGAGCCACGCCCGCGCGCGCCTGCACCTCGCGATGTCCGAGTTCGAGCTCGCCCACGCCGAGGCATCCGCGGCCGGCGCCGCCGCCGAGCTGCGCGGGCGCCTGAACCCGACGTTCATGGCCTGGCGATCGACGGCCGCGCTCGCGCTCGCCCATCTCGGGCGGCGCGGAGAGGCCGCCGCGCTGGCCGACACCGAGATCGCTCGCGCCGCGCGCTTCGGCGCGCCGGTGCCGCTCGCCGCCGCCCTCCACGCCCGCGCGGTGGCCGAGACCGACGACGAAGCGCGGATCGTGCTCTGCCTGCGGGCGCTGCGCTCGCTCGGCGCCCTGCGTGCCGTGCTCGACTCGGTGCGCATCCGGCTGGAGCTCGGCAGCACGCTGCTCCGCACGGGTTCCCGCGTGCGCGCGCGCGAGGCGCTGCGACCGGCGCTCGCCGACGCCGACGCCGTCGGTGCCGTGCCGCTCGCCAAGCGCGCCCGGCGCGAGCTCGTCGCCACCGGGATGCGCCCGCGCCGCGCCGCGATCGAGGGCGCCGCGTCGTTGACGCCCCGGCAGCGCCAGATCTGCTCGCTCGCCGCCGCCGGCCGCGCCAACCGCGAGATCGCCCGCGCCCTGTTCCTCAGCGTCAAGACCGTCGAGACGCACCTCGCCGCCGGCTACCGCAAGCTCGGGATCACGTCGCGGGCGGAGCTGGCCGCGGCACTCGCCGCCACGCCGGCGCGCTAGGGCGCCGGCCAGACGGCCTTGGCGACGCGCAGGACGTAGAAGCCGGTCGCGCCGTCCGAGTACCAGACCTCGCGCCGGCGCGGGCACGATCGCGGGCTTGGACATCGCGAAGTCGCTCGCCATCAGGCCGTTCTCGGCGCGCGGCTGGGTCGGCGCGACGTAGTAGGCGATCTCCTTCGGATGCTCGAGGTCGGCGATGTCGAACACGCGCAGGCCGGAGGTGATGAACGAGCAGGCCGACGAGCGTCGGGTCGGTCTCGCGGTCGAGGCTGCAGTAGTGGGCCGCGTAGCCCTGGACGGGGCTGAGCGCGCCGGGGTCGCCGCTCGCGGCCGCGTGGTCGGCGGGCTGGTTGACCTGCAGGCGCAGGTTGGAGATCACGCGCGGGTGTGCCTCGTCGCCGATGTCGATGATCCGCCCGGCGCCGACCGACGTCGCGGCTGCCGACGCTGGTCGTGCCCTGCGTGTACTCGTCGAACTCGAGCACGTACGGCTTGCCGTGGTCGCTGAACGGGATCGCGTTCTGCGGGATCGACGCCGACTTCCAGGTCAGGCGGCTCACCTCGCGCACCTGCGGATCGGGCGTGCGCGACTGGATCTCGCTGACGTCGAGGATCGCCATGTTGCCGCCCGGGTCGGCGATGTAGGCGCGGTTGCCGTCGCGGCTGATCGACATGCCGTGCGAGGTGACGTTGCCCTGCCAGATCGCGTGCGGCTCCTTCGGGTTCGTGACGTCGACCGCGGTGATCGACTGCAGCGCGGTGCCGGTCGCCCAGAACGTCTTGCCGTCGGGCGAGAAGCCGCTCTCGTGGCCGAGCCGGGCGACGGGGCGGGTCGACTGCAGCACCGGGTGCCGGCAGTCCTCGTGGACGTCGTAGATCGAGACGAGCCCGGCGTTGGTCGACGGGTTGCCGAGCACGGCCGCCAGCAGCCCGCGCTTGGCGTTGAGGTTCAGCGACTCGTGCGGCGACAGCATCGGCAGCTCGGTGAGCGTCGCCGTCTGCTTCGGATGCGCGGGGTCGGACATGTCGAGCACGGCGACGCCCTGTGACGTGCCGTCGAGCTTGAGCGCGTTCACCGGGTACAGGAGCGCGGTGTCGTAGAAGGCGCACTCGCGGCCGTGCGTGTCGACGTAGCGCCACACCTTGAAGCCGCCGGAGGTGCCCTGGTGGGCGACGAGGTCGACGTTGCAGTGCAGCCCGGCGGTGGCGGAGCCGGCTGGGACGCGGCCCTGGATCCCCGGCTCGGGCTTCGATCCCGGTCCGCACACCGCGCGCGGCGTGGCGTCCTGCGGCGGCTCGGCGGGCTGCTGGATCGGCGCCTTCTCCGGTGTCTGGCCGCCCGCCTGCCCGAGCGCCAGCAGGTCGTTGAGCGGCGCGAGCGCGCCGCTCGCATTGAGCACGGGCAGCGACATCACGAACGCGATGACAAGAATCGGTGCGGCGCCCCCGCGCCACTTCCCCCGCATGGCGCTCCAATGTACCCGCGCGTTCAGTTATGTATGCCGGTTCCTGGAGCGCTGAGGAGCAGGGCGTCGCCGATCGGGCGTTCGCCGGTGGCGTCGGACGGCCTGGTCACGACGTTGCCGCGGATAGTCATCGTCGTCGAGCCGCCGCCGTCGAGGTTGACCGCGTCGCGGGCGCCGAGCGCGCGCATGACCGCGGCCTCCTCGTCGAAGTCCAGTCCGGCCGAGTAGCCGGGCGCGCGTCCGTCGACGGCGACGAGCAGGAGGCGCCCTGCGCTCGTGACGCCGGCGATCGTGCGCGGGTTGCGGGGCAGCGCGAACGCGTAGTAGAAGCCGGGGTCGCCGGGATGCTCGAAGTCCTCGGCCGTGGCGGTGATCGCCGCGCGGCCGGCGCGGAGCAGGCGCGGACCGCCGTTCACCACGCCGAGCGTGAGCGTCAGGGCGAGCCTGCCGTGCTCGGTGTCGACTCTCGTGACGACGTCGATGCGCCGGCCGCGGCGAGCGTGCGCGCGCAGCCAGTCGGCGGCGTCGCCGGTGCTCGTGAGGACGCTGCCGCCGGCCGGGATCGGGCCGCCGCGCCCTTCGCGGACCGCGCGCACCGTGCCGCGGGCGTCGACCACCGCCTCGACTCCCTCGCCCGCTTCGGTCGCGGCGCCGAAGACGGGCGTCGAGCGGATCAGCTCGCTCGGGTCGGTACAGCTGATGTCGTGCAGCGGAAGCTCGGTCGGCAGGTCGCCGCCGACGCCGCCGCACGCGCGGATCAGGCCCGGCTTGCGGTTGTCGCCGTCGACGACGCGCTTGGCACCGTCGGCGGCGATCGCCCACTGGGCGTCGCGGATCGAGGTGATCGCGGGCCGGTCGCCGTGGAGCAGCAGGTCGGTGCGCCCGTCGACCGCCTCGGAGAAGCGAGGTCGTCGGCGGACGCGCGGTCGGCGGTGATCGCGACGTCGACCGTCCACCCGTCCCGCGCCGACATTTCCCCGCGCACGATCTTCGTGTACGTCACGCCGGGGGCGAGCCGGTCCGTCGTCCTCGTCTCCTTCAGGCCGGGCGGGCCGAGCGGGAGGCCGCGGTGCGCCTCCGCCGCCGACGGCAGCAGGAGCAACAGGGCGACGACGAGAACGGCGGCTCCCGGCATGCCGGCCACCGTAGGGCGCGGGCGCGCGTGGGCGTGTTGACACGTTGATAGCTGACACCGCCCCGCGGCCTCGGGCGACGCGCTTCCTCTGCCCGCCGCGCAACGTCAACTGCGGCTGCGTGGGGAGACAGGGGGTGCCGTCCGCGGCGGGGCGTTGGCGCCTTAAGCACCCATACGGTGCTTAAAGCGCCAGCGCGGGGCGCCGCGGGCGGGTGAGGTGTCGCCGCCGGCCGCTGAAACGCCGCCGCCCCTACCCCGCCGCAGTTGACCTGCGGAGCCTCAGCGTGACCCCGACGGCGAGGCCGAAAGCGACATGGTCGGCCCACTGCGGCGGTTGGGAGAGCGCCCGGATCGCGGGGATGCGCCGGCCGATCAGGCCGAGGTCGAGCGCGGCGATGGCGAGCCCGGCGAACGCGCCCGCGAACGGCTCGCGGCCGCGCGGCAGGGTCGCTGCCAGCAGCGCAGCCCACCCGAACGACAGGGCGAGGTGGACCGGCACCGCCGCCGCGAGCAGCACCGGCGTGCGCGGCTCGTCGCGCAGCACGATGGCGCCCGCGGCGCGCGCGCCCTCGAGCACGTCGTCGCCGCGGACCAACGCCCAGGTCGTCGACGGGACGCCCGCGAGCACGGAACCCACGCACCCCGCCACCAGCGCATCCTGCATAGCCGGACGGTAGCCGTCAGCGCCGGCGCGCCGGCCAGTGGTGTCGTGTTCTCGTCGCTATTCGACGAAAAGTCGACACCGAAGCGCGCCGCCGGTGAGCGATTTCGCGCCTTCAGCCACGTGGCAGCAACTTTCGCGCCAACACCGGGGACTGGACATTTGGCCGATCTCCGGGGGCTGTCAAGCAGCCGACGAAGTACGCGTTTGCACCGCGACTTCCGAAAGGCGGCCGGAATGGCCTTTGGACTGTTTGGTGGCCGCCATGGCCGAGCGAAGACGAGCATCGCCGACGACCCCGTGATCGTCGAGCTGACCAGCCGGCTCACGAGCCTGCACGACCACTGCCTGACGAACCTCGTCGCGGGCCTGGACGCCATGCGCGCCGGCGACCTGACCGTCGCGATCGACCCGAAGACGACGCCGATCGAGACCGCGACCGACGACCCGGCGGTGCAGCAGCTCGTCGACCTGTTCAACGCGATGCTCGCCAAGGCGCAGACCGCGCTCGAGGGCTACAACGACGTGCGCGAGACGCAGCGTCGCGCCCTCGGCGACCACTCGGTGCTCGAGGAGCTGCAGGAGCGCCTCGTGAGCATGTCCGACAACTGCCTGACCGGCCTCGGCGAGGGCCTCGCGGCCGCCGCCGAGGGCGACCTGACCGTCGACGCCCACCCGGTCACGACGCCGCTCGTCGCCGCCCCCGGCCAGTCGATCGGCGAGCTCGGCGAGATCTTCAACGAGATGCTCGGCAGGGCCCAGGCCGGCATCGCCGGCTACAACGCGATGCGCGAGCGCCTCCAGATCCGCGTCGGCGGCATGGTCGAGGAGATCGGCTCGCTGGCCGGCAAGGTCGCCGGCTCGTCGCAGGAGCTGTCCGCGACCGCGCAGCAGACCGGTGTCTCGATCGGCGAGATCGCCGAGGCCGTGAGCAGCGTCGCGGCCGGCGCCGAGCGCCAGGTCAGGCTCGTCGACTCCACGCGCGGCGCCGCGACCGAGGCCGTCGACCGCGCCGCCAAGGCCCGCGGGGTCGCCCAGCAGGGCGTCGCCCTCACCGCCGAGATCGCGTCGATCGCCGACCAGACGAACCTGCTGGCCCTCAACGCCGCGATCGAGGCCGCCCGTGCCGGCGAGCAGGGCCGCGGCTTCGCCGTCGTCGCCGACGAGGTCCGCAAGCTGGCCGAGTCCGCGTCCAAGACCGTCGAGCAGACGCGCGCGGCGTTCGACGGGCTCGCGACCAGCATCGAGGACGTCAGCGAGTGCATCTCGCGCGTCGCCGAGGCGACCGACGAGGTCTCCAACGTCGCCAGCAACACGAGCGCGGCGACCGAGGAGGTCTCCGCGGCCGCGCAGGAGTCCAGCGCCTCGACCCAGCAGGTCGCCGCCACCAGCGGCGAGCTGGCGAGCTACGCGGCGGAGCTCGACCGGCTCGTGGGAGCGTTCAGCGTCTGACGGCTCACGGGATCTCCCACTCGTACGAGAACTTCGCGACCTTGAGGATCAGCGAGGTCTCGACGCTCGTCACGCCCTCCATGCCGCCCAGCGTCGTGGAGATGAACTCGAGCAGATGCTCGTGGTCGTCGAAGAACGCCTCGACGATCACGTCGTAGCGCCCCGTGGACAGGCCGACGTAGCGCACCTCGCGGCAGCCCACCAGGCGGTCGGACACCCGGTGCAGGCTGTCCAGCTGCACCGAGATGCCGATGATCGCGGACGTCGTCATCCCGACGGCGTCCGGGGTCGGGACGGCGACGATGCTCACCAGCCCCTCCCCCACGAGCCGGCCGATGCGCTTGCGGATCGTCGTCTCGGTCAGCCCCAGCGCGCGGCCGATCTCGGTGTTGCTGGTGCGCCCGTCACGCTGCAGCAGCCGGATGATCTCGCGGTCGATCTGATCGACGCGCCCGCGGGTCTCGGATCGGATTTCCGCTTCATTCATCCGTTCAGGAACGATATCCGATCCACCATCCCCTTCAGTGCTTGACATTCGAACTCTCCTTCGGTTCACTGGTGCCGGGCATCATCGAGGGAGCAGCAGAGGAGGGTCATGTCGACGAGTACTGCACCGCGGGCCGACTCCCCGCCAGCCGGCGGCGTGTTCTCGCGCTCGGCTTCGGGTCTGATCCGGGTCGCCGGATCGTGGGACGTGTTCATCTTCAACGTCGGGCTCGTCTCGGTCGGGATCGCGATCGCGTTCAACCAGTACTACGGGCCGAGTCTGTACCCAGGCGCGGAACCCGCCATCTCGACCCTGCTCGCGGCGCTCGGCATGTGCTTCGCCGCCGCGACGTTCTACTTCTGGTCGACCATCTTCCCGCGCTCGGGCGGCGTCTACGTGATCCTGTCGCGGACCACCCACTCGTCGCTGGCGTTCCTGTTCTCGCTGCTCGAGACGGTGATCCTCCTCTACTACGGGGCACTCGCCGCGTCGCTGCTCGTGCAGGTCGGCCTCGGCTCGTTCTTCGCCACGGTCGGCTCGATCGGCGGCAACGACACGCTCGTCGGCTGGGCCGGTGACGTCACCGGCGCCCGCGGCACGTTCTGGATCGGCACCGGCGTCCTGCTGCTCGCGGGCCTGCTGCTCGCCACCGGCACGCGGCGCTACTTCAGCGTGCAGCGCGTGGTGTTCGTCGTGGCGGTCATCGCCACCTTCGTGACCCTGCTCGTGATGCTGTTCGGCAGCCGCTCGTCGTTCCAGTCGAACCTGACCGAGCTGACCGGGCTCAAGTACGACAGCGTGATCAGCACGGCAAAGGACAACGGCTTCGCCACCTCGTCGGGCATCGACTGGGGCGAGACGTTCAAGTTCCTCGTCTGGCCGCTGCTGCCGCTGCTCGGCGCGATCCAGTCGATCGGCATCGGCGGGGAGATCAAGAAGGTCCGCACGGCGCAGCTCGTCGGCATGCTCGGCGCCGTGATCGGCACCGGCCTGCTGATCGCGCTGTTCGCCGTGCTCTCCAACAAGGCGTTCGGCCAGTCGTTCCAGGGCGCGGTCGCCTTCAACTCGCTGTCCGGCGATCGCCGACGGGAGCACCGAGGGCTCGATCGGCGCGGCGCCCTACTTCACGACGCTCGCCGGGATCCTCGCCAACAACGTCTTCCTGTCGGTCGTGATCATGGCCGCGTTCGTCGCCTGGTTCTGGTTCTGGGTGCCGGCGGAGATCGCCTACACGACGCGCGTCGATGATCGCGTGGTCGTTCGACCGCCTCGTGCCGAGCCAGATCGGCTACGTGTCGCGGCGCTTCCACACCCCCGTGGTCGCGATCGCGATCGGCACCGCCGGCTCGATCGTGTTCATGTGGCTGATCGCCTTCCACGGCATCGCGCTGCTCACGCTGATCGAGGCGCTGCTCGTGATCTGGGGCACGGCGATGGCCGTGGCGATCGTGTTCCCGTGGACGGGCAAGCGGTTCTTCAACGCCTCGCCGGCGCAGGCCTACCGGTTCGCCGGACTGCCGCTGATGGCGGTCACCGGCGCGATCACGACGGTGTTCTTCGGCATCGCGTTCGTGCTGCTGTGGACCGACGACAACGCCGCCGGCGCGCTGTTCGACAAGGCGCACCGGACGCGAGCTGTGGATCATCGTCGGGACGCTGGTGGCCGGTCTCGCGTGGTACGTCGGCAACAAGCTGTACCGCCGCAGCCAGGGCGTCGACATCGAGCTGGCATTCAGGCAGATCCCGATCGAGTAGTGCCCTCCTGGGCTCTCATCCAAGAGGAGGCGATGGCACTGGTCGCCGGCAGCAACGCTGCCGGCATGACCGTGCGGATCGTCGGCTCGACCGGCATCCGCCTGCACTGCGAAGACGCCTCGGCGACGATGGACGCCGTCGAGCGGCCCGCGAAGGACATCGACGTCGTGGTCCGGCACAGCCACCGCGGCGCGCTGCGCGAGTGGCTCGAGCAGCGCGGCTGGGTCGTCGACCGCGATCTGCTGGTGGCGATGGAGGGCACGCGCTTCGCCTTCCACCACCCCGACGCGGGGCTCGACCTCGACGTGTTCGTCGAACGGCTCGAGTTCTGCCACACGATCCGGCTCGACGGCCGCTGGGACCACCACCCGACGACGATCCCGATCGAGGACCTGCTGCTGCAGAAGCTGCAGGTCCACGACATCACGGACTCGGACGTCCTCGACGCGGCGATCGTGCTCGCCACCCACGACGTCGCCCCGGACGAAGGCCATCACGAGGTGATCGACTGCGGCTACGTCGCCGGGCTGCTCGCCCGCGACTGGGGGTTCCATCGCGACGCCATGGCGAACCTCGAGCGCATTCGCGACGCCGCGGGCGCGCTGGCGGGCGACCGCGCCCAGCGGGTGCAGGCCGGCGCCGCCAAGCTGCGCGAGGCGATCGACGACACGCAGAAGTCGCGCAGCTGGCGGATGCGCGCCCGCGTCGGCGAGCGGATGCAGTGGTGGGAGGACGTCAGCGAGCGCGAGGACACCTACTGATGCGGCTGTTCGGCAAGGGCCGCAACGGCAGCGGCAACGACACGACGGTGTTCTTCGCCACCGACCTGCACGGCTCGGAGGTGTGCTTCCGCAAGTTCGTCGCCGCCGCGGCCTTCTACGGCGCCGACCTGCTCGTGCTCGGGGGCGATCTGACCGGCAAGTTCGTGACGCCGATCGTCTCCGGCGGCGAGGGCTGGTGGTCGGAGGTGCACGGCCGGCGCGTCGCGCTCAAGGACTCCGAGCTCGACGCGTTCGAGGCCCAGATGGCCGACGAAGGGGTCTACACGCGGCGCATGACCGCGGACGAGCACGCCGCCTACCAGCAGCACCCGGAGCGTGTCGACGCCCTCTTCCTCGAGCTGATGACCGAGCGCCTGGAGCACTGGATCGACCTCGCGCACGAACGACTCGGCGACACGCCGGTGCGGATCCTCACCGCCCCCGGCAACGACGACCCGTACGCGGTGGACGACGTGATCCGCCGCCGCGGCGGCGAGCGCATGCTGCTGGTCGAGGGCGAGCTGACCGAGATCGCGCCCGGGCACGAGATGCTCAGCACCGGCTGGTCCAACCGCACGCCGTGGGACACCCACCGCGAGTTCGACGAGGACGCCCTGCGCGCGCACATCGAGGCGATGGCGGAGCAGCTCGCCGACCCCGCGAGCGCGATCTTCAACATCCACGTGCCGCCGTACGACTCGACGCTCGACACGGCGCCGCAGCTGGATGAGGACCTCGCGGTCCGCACCTCGATGGGCAACCAGCTCACCGCTCCGGCGGGCTCGGTCGCCGTGCGCGAGGTGATCGAGGCCTACCAGCCGCTGGCGAGCCTGCACGGCCACATCCACGAAGCCGGCGGCTCGGTGCGGATCGGCCGCACGGTGGCGATCAACGCCGGCTCGGAGTACGGCGAGGGCGTGCTGCGCGGCGTCCTGCTCACCGTCGGCGGCGGCGAGCTCAAGCGGGTCCAGGCGACGAGCGGATGAACAAGGAGTCCCCCATGAACCCCCATCTCGACACGACGGAGGCGCCGGAGGCGGTGCGCGAGCGCCTGCGCGAGCAGGGCGTCCGCTACCTCTTCGGCGCGTACGTCGACGCGCACGGCGTCCCGAAGTCCAAGTGCGTGCCGATCGAGTTCCTGCCCGAGGCGGCCGCCGGCTCCGAGCTCTACACGGTCGGCGCGCTCGAGGGCATGGGCGAGCTCGGCCCCAACGAGGACGAGTGCGCCGGGCACCCCGACCTCGCGCGGGTGACGGTGCTGCCGTGGGACCGCCGGTACGCGATCGCGCCGGCCGACCTGGAGTTCGCCGGCGAGCCGTACACGCACGACTCGCGCGCGGTGCTCAAGCGCCAGCTCGCCGCCGCGGCCGAGCTGGGCTACACGTTCAACGTCGGGATCGAGCCCGAGGTCTACGTCCTGCGCAACTCCGACGGGCGCTGGGAGCCGTGGGTCCCCGAGGACACCTACAACGCGCCGACCCGCGGCTACGACGTCGAGACCACGATGCTGGCGGACGCGTTCCTGGAGCCGATGGTCGACCACATGGCCGAGCTCGGCTGGGAGGTCTACTCGTTCGACCACGAGGGCGGCGACGGCCAGTACGAGTTCGAGTTCACGCTACACGGACGCGCTCGAGATGGCCGACCGGATGCTCGTGTTCCGGCTGATGGCCAAGCACGTCGCCCGCTCGCTCGGCTGCATCGCGACGTTCATGCCGAAGCCGTTCGACCACAACTTCGGCTCGGGCGCGCACGTGAACATGAGCCTCGCCGACCTCGAGACCGGCGAGAACCGCTTCGAGGCCGCGGGGGACCCGGCGGTCAACGGCCACCGCGGCTACTCGCAGCTGGCCTACCAGTTCACCGCCGGGGTGCTCCGCCACGCGCGCGCGATCACCGCGGTCGCGTGCCCGACCGTCAACTCCTACAAGCGGCTGCTGCCCGGTCGGGCTCATGGACTACATCACGTGGGCGCCCGTCTACCAGGCCTACGGCCACAACAACCGCACGCTGATGTGCCGCCTGCCGATGAACCGGCGCTGCACCGAACTGCGCATCGCCGACTCGGCGTCGAACTTCTACCTCGTCATGGCGCCTCGCGCTGGCGGCCGGCCTGGAGGGCATCCGCGAGGAGCTCGATCCCGGCGAGCCCGTGAACGTCGACACGTACACGGTGCCGGACGCCGAGCTCGCGCGCCGCGGCGTCCACCGGCTGCCCCGCACGCTCGGCGAGGCGGTCGACGCGTTCGAGGCCGACGACCTCGCGCGCGAGACGTTCGGCCCCGAGTTCCACGCCTCGTTACGCGCGAGCTCAAGCGGGGCGAATGGGAGACGTACATCACCGTGATCTCCGAGTGGGAGCGCGAGCAGTACCTGCACCTGTGGTGAAACGAGGACGACGAACATGAGCATCCCGACATCCGAGCCGACCCTCACCGCGCGCGAGCAGGCCAACGCCGAGGCCGCCCGGCGCATGTGCGAGGCCGAGCCCGTCCTCGTCGACCTGCGGCCGGCCGGCGAGGTCGTGCCGGGCATGACCGCGAGACACGATCCTCACGTCGGGCGCGCCGCTGCGCGTGGGGGGAGTACGACGGCGGCCAGCGCCGGGCACTCATCGCCGGCGTGATCTACGAAGGCCTCGCCGCCGACGAGGCCGAAGCGATCCGACGGAGCTCGACGCCGGCGAGATCGAGGTCTCGACCTGCCACGAGCACGGCTGCATCGGGTCCGTCGCCGGGATCTACACCGCCTCGATGCCCGTGTTCGTCGTCGAGAACCAGCGGCACGGCAACACCGGGTTCTGCAACCTCTACGAGGGCGAGTCGCGCCGGCGGCTCAACTACGGCGTCTACGACGACGAGGTGGCCGGCGGGCTGCGCTTCCTCGAGCGGACGGTCGCGCCGATCCTGGGCGCCGCGGTGCGGCGCGCCGGCGGCGTGCCTTTGAAGCCCCTGATGGCGCGGGCGGTGCGGATGGGCGACGAGCTGCACTGCGCGCAACACCGCGGCGACGACGCTGCTGATCAAGGAGCTCGTGCCGCAGTTCGTCGACCTTGCCGCCGACGGCGAGTTCGACGGTGACGCGCTGCGGCGCACGGTGGCGTTCCTGTCGGAGTCCGACTACTCGTTCCTCAGGTTGTCGATGGCGGCGGCGAAGGCGACCGCCGACGCCGCCCACGGCGTCGAGCACTCGAGCGTCATGACCGCGATGACGATCAACTGCCGCGAGTTCTCGATCCGCGTCTCCGGCCTCCCCGAGATGTGGTTCCGCGGCCCGCACGCGATCGTCGAGGCGAAGCTGTTCGAGCCGTACACGCCCGCCGACATCGAGTGGATCGGCGGCGAGAGCTGCATCACCGAGACCGTTGGCCTCGGCGGCTTCGCGCAGGCGGCCGCGTTCGCGCTGCAGGCCTACCAGGGCGGCTCGCCGCAGGAGATGGCCCGGGTCAACGAGACGATGTACGACATCACGGTCGCCGAGCACCCCGACTACCTCGTGCCGTTCTTCGGCTACCGCGGGACGCCGGTGGGGATCGACGTCTTCAAGGTCGTCGAGACCGGCATCCTGCCGGTGATCGACGGCGGCCTCGCCGGCCGCAACGGCGTCGGGCAGATCGGCGCCGGGATCCTCAAGGCGCCGCTCGAGTGCTTCGTCGCGGCGCGCGACGCCTACGTGGAGCGCTACGGCCCGGTCAGCTGACGACGTCGGCGACGGACGGGCAGCCGCCGCCCTCGCAGCACGACTCGATCTTCTGGCGGCAGTCCCCGCACCACCACGCCGACCGCATCCAGAAGAGGCGGTGGTCCTTGCCGGTCAGCGCGCAGAGCATGAGAGCTGTATTCGCCCTCATGCGCCGGAGACCTCGCGCAGTTGCAGCGGCATGTCCGACAGCAGGACCGGGCCGTCGTCGGTGACCGCGACGTCGTCCTCGAGCCGGATTCCCCCCACCCCCTCGGCGTAGAGGCCCGGCTCGATCGTCAGCACGTTCCCGGCGGCCAGCGGCTGGTCGCGGCCGGGGATCAGGAACGGCGGCTCGTGGATCTCGACCCCCATCGCGTGCCCGGCGCCGTGCAGGCACGCCCCGAGATCGGGCGCGGCCTCGACGATCGCGCGCTGCGCGGCGTCGACGTCGTGCGCGGTGGCGCCGACCCGCGACGCGGCGGTGGCGGCCGCCTGGGCGTCGCGCACCACGGCCCACGTGCGCTGCGCCCAGTCGGAAGCCGGGCCGACGGTCGCGCAACGCGTGAGGTCGGCCCAGTAGCCGTCGATCCGCGCCGACACGTCGGCGCACACGACGTCGCCGGGAGCGAGCTCGCGGGCGCCCGGCGAGCCGTGCGGCAACGACGCGTTGGGCCCGAACAGGATCAGCGGATGGACCTCGCCGGCGCCGGCGCTCGCCAGCTCGAACGCCATCCGCGCGTTCACCTCGCGCTCGACGTCGCCGACGCGCAGGCCGGCGAACATCCGCTCCATCGCGTCGGCCACGGCGGTGCAGGCGTGCCGGATCGCGTCGAGCTCCTCGGCGTCCTTGCGCTCGCGCAGGCCCATGACGAGCGCGCCCGCGTCGCGCAGCTCGGCTCCGCGGTCCTGCAGCCGGCGGGCCCGCGCGAACTGCAGGTGGTGCTCCTCGACGCCGATCGCGCGGGCATCGCCGAGCACCCGGTCCAACTCCGGGAAGCCGTCCGACGAGGCCTGGTAGTCGACGACGTCGAGGGTGGTCGGCGCCTTCTCGCCGCCCTCGCGGTCGAGCGCGGGCACGATCAGCGCGCCTCCGTTCGCGGTCACCGCCACCGCGTACAGTCGCTCGAACGGCTCGGCGTCCAGCCCGGTCAGGTAGAAGATCGACGGCGGGCTGGTGACGAGCACGGCGTCGAGCCCCGCCCGAGCTGCCTCCTCGCGCAGGCGGGCGACGCGGTCGTCGACGTTCATCGGCCGGAGACTAGTTGCCCCACGAACGTCAACCCCGGCTGGGTGGGGGAGCGAGGGGGCCGGGCCGGGCCTGGCGGTCCCCTGGCGCCTTTTACTGCCCATACGAGCAAAAGGCGCCAGGGACCGCCGCCGAGGCCTGATCCCTCGCTCCCCCACCCAGCCGCAGTTGATTCCGAGCTAGATCGCGACCCGCGCCGCGGCAACGTCGCCCAACGCCAGCGCCACGTTGGACAGGTGGTCGTGCATCGCCCGCTCGGCGCCGCCGCGGTCTCCGGCCGCGATCGCGGTGACGATCCGGTCGTGCTCGGAGAGCGACCGCCGCGGGCGGCCCGGAGCGAGCACGGTGCGGAACTGGTAGCGGACCATCTGCGAGTGCAGCCGCGAGCAGATGTCGCGCGCCACCGCGTGGTCGGAGATCTCGAGGATGCGCCGGTGCAGGACCGCGTTGCGCTCGGACATCGACAGCAGCTCGCCGTCGTCGAGCAGCCGCGCCATGTCGGCGAGAAGTCCCCGCAGGTCGCGGACGTCGTCGTCGCTGCGGCGCAGCGCCGCGTAGCCGGCGGCGAGCGACTCGAGCGCCGCCCGCGCCTCGAGGATCTCGACCGCCTCGGCCGGCGTGAAACGGCGCACGCGCGCGCCGCGGTTGCGCTCGCGGACGACGAGTCCCTCGTGGCCGAGCCGCAGGATCGCCCCCCGCACCGCGCCGCGGCTGAGCGCGAGCCGCTCGGCCAGCTCCTCCTCGATCAGCCGCTCCCCCGGTGAGAGCTCGCCGGTGACGATCGCCGCGTGCAGCGCGGCGTAGGCATCGGGCTCGCTCACGCGGCGGACGGTACCAAACAAGATTGTTGACGATCCTGTTACGGTTCGGCCGCGGTGAGCGCTGACCACCCCGTCCCGTCCGACCGCGCGCGTGAGCTGGTCCGCGGCGCGTTCGACCCCCACATCCACGTCGCGCCCGACTTCGCGCCGCGCCGGATCACCGACCTCGAGCTCGCCCGCCGCTGCCTCGACCTCGGCCTGGCCGGCTTCGGGCTCAAGTCGCACTACGCGCCGACCGTCGAGCGGGCCGCGGTCGTGACCGCCGCCGTCCCGGGCGTCACCGCGCTCGGGACGATCACGCTCAATCACTCCGTCGGCGGCCTGAACGCCACCGCCGTCGAGGTCGCCGCCCGCGGCGGCGCGCGCATCGTCTGGCTGCCCACCGTCAGCTCGGAGAACGAGATCGGCGAGGTCGAGGAGGCCGATCCCGACGGCAACGTCCCGGTGTGGGTGCGGTTCGAGCTCGAGCTGCGCGAGGCCGGAGTCCACCCCCAGGCCGTGCCGGTGCGCGACGCCGACGGCGCGCCCCTGCCGGAGCTGCTCGAGGTGCTCGCGGTGATCGCCCGCCACGACCTCGTGCTGGCGACCGGCCACCTGTCGCGCGACGAGATCTTCACCGTCGTCGACGCGGCCGTCGCAGCCGGCGTCAACACGATCGTCGTCACCCACCCCGAGTTCCCGTCGCAGCGCGTCAGCCCCGAGGACCAGCGGGCGCTGGCCGAGCGCGGCGCGCTGATGGAACGCGCGTTCACCACCGCGTACACGGGCAAGTGCGGCTGGGACGACTTCTTCACGGCGACGCGCGCGGTCGGCGCGCGCCGGACGGTCTGGGGCAGCGACCTCGGGCAGCGCTTCAACCCGCCGGTCGAGGACGGGCTGGCCCTGATGGCCGACCGGTTCCTCGAGGCCGGCTTCAGCGAGGAGGAGATCCGGATCATGGCCGTCGACAACACGCGCAGGGTGGCCGGTGTCTAGGCGAGTGCAGGTGATCGGCGCCCACTCGGCCGACTTCGTGTGGCGCGCGGGCGGCGCGGTCGCCAAGGCCACCGCCGCCGGCGGCGCCGCCGAGGTCATCGCCCTCTCGTACGGCGAGCGCGGCGAGTCCGGCGAGCTGTGGAAGCAGGAGGGGCAGACGATCGAGAACGTCAAGCAGGTCCGCCACGCCGAGGCCGAGGCCGCCGCCGCGCACCTCGGCGCCTCGTTCCGCTGCCTCGACCTCGGCGACTACCCGCTGCAGGTCGACGGCGAAGCGCTGCTGGCGATCGCCGACGCGATCCGTGCCTTCGCGCCCGACGTCCTGATCACGCATACGGACACCGACCCGTTCAACCCCGACCACCCGGTCGCCCACGCCGCCGTCGACCGCGCGCGCGGCCTCGCCGCCGGGGCCGGCGTATCGAGCGCCTTCCCCACGATCAGGCCGCCGCAGCTGTTCCTGTTCGAGCCCCACCAACCCGAGCTGTGCAACTTCACGCCGACCGTCCACGTCGACATCACCGCCGTGTGGGAGAAGAAGGTCGCCGCGATGGCCGAGATGCGCGCGCAGCAGTACCTGCAGACCTACTACGCCCAGCGCGGCGAGCAGCGCGGCGCCCACGCGCGCCGCACGTCGGGCGACCAGGAGGTCCGCTACGGCGAGTCGTTCCAGCGCGTGATCCCGCAGGTGGTCGACCAACTGTGAGCGTCGCGGCTGAGCTCGCGCGGCTCGGCGCCGCGACGGTCTACGAGGCGTCCGGGCGGCACGGGCTCGTCGACGCCGACCTGCACCAGATCGTCCCCGGCTCACGCGCCTGCGGCCCGGCGCGCACCGTCCGCTGCGGGCAGGACGACAACCTGATGGTGCACGCCGCGATGGCCGCCCTGCAGCCCGGCGAGGTACTCGTGCTCACGATGCCCGAGCCGGCTCCGGTCGCGCTGTTCGGCGACCTGCTCGCCACTCAGGCCCAGGTCCACGGCGCGGTCGCCGTGCTCGTCGACGCCGCGATCCGCGACAGCGAGGATCTGGCGGAGATGGGCCTGCCGGTCTGGGCGCGCTGGATCCGCTCGCGCGGCGCGACCAAGGACGTGGTCGGCGAGCTCGACGTGCCGGTCACGGTCGGCGGCCAGCAGATCCGGCCGGGCGACCTCGTGGTGCTCGACGCCGACGGCGTGACCGTCGTCGCCGCGGAGCGCGCCGAAGAGGTGCTCGAGGCATCACGCGCGCGCGAGGAGAAGGAGACGGTCAAGCGCGCGAAGCTGCAAGCCGGCGAGCTGTCGTACGAGCTGGACGGACTACGGGCGACCGTCGAGGGCCAGTGAGCGACATCGCCCACCTCGGGCCCGTCGAGCTGTTCACGCCCACCGGCGAGGAGAGCCTGCGCTTCTTCGTCGAGATCATGGGCATGGAGGTCGAGCACCAGGAGGGCGCCGCGACGTATCTGCGCGGCTGGGGCGACTACCAGCCGTGGTCGCTGAAGCTGATCGAGTCGGACACGTCGGGGATGGGCGTCCTCGGCCTCCGCGCCTGGAGCCCGGAGGCCCTGCAGCGTCGCGTCGCCGCGGTCGAGGCGACCGGGCTCGGCGAGGGCTGGGTCGACGGCGACCGCGGACACGGGCCGGCGTACCGCTTCCGCGACCCGGACGGCCACCGCTTCGCGCTCTACTACGAGTGCGCGCGCTACGAGCCGCCGCCGCACCTGGCGCCGTCGCTCAAGAACGTCCCCGGCCGCTACACGGGCCGCGGCTGCGCGGTCAAGCGGCTCGACCACGTCAACGTGCTCGCCGCCGACGTCCGCGCCAACCGCGACTTCTGCGTCGACACGCTCGGCTACCGCCTGTACGAGCGGATCGAGCTCGACGACGGCAGCGAGGCCGGCGCCTGGATGAGCGCGTCGATCGCCGCCCACGAGCTCATCTACACGCGCGACGCGCACGGCGCCCGCGGCCGGCTGCACCATCTCGCGTTCTGGGTCGACACCCGCGAGGAGTGCCTGCGCGCCGCCGACATCTGGCTCGACGCCGGGATCGAGATCGAGGCCGCCCCGTCCAAGCACGCGATCGCGCAGGGCTTCTTCCTGTACGGGATCGAGCCGGGCGGCAACCGGATCGAGGTCACCACCGGCGGGCGCTTCGTCTACGCGCCCGACGAGCCGTGCGTCGTGTGGACCGAGGCCGAGCGCGCCAAGGGCCAGGCGTGGGGCGTCCAGACCGTGGAGAGCTTCCACACCTACGGCACGCCGCCGGTCTGAGCCGCCCGCAGCAGGCGCTCGCCGAGCTGGCCGAGCTGCGCGACGAGCTCCGGCGGCTCGTGCACCTCGACGTCGGCGCCGAGCATCGCGATCCGGATCGCCAGCCACTCGAGGTTCTCGTCGGAGGCGCGGTACGTGCAGCGAGCGTCGTCGAGCGGCTCGATCCCGGACGCGTCGAACGGCAGGCGCCGCTTCACCACGTCGGCCGGGGCGTGCACGGTGACGTGAGCCTCGTAGCGGCTCCACGCGCCGGCGATGCTCCGCTGCACGTACGCGGCCGCATCGTCGGTCGGGAGCCGCCGCGCCGTGAAGCGGGCGCCGGTCGCGGCCGGGCGGCGGAGCCGGTCGACCCGGAACGTCCGCCAGCCCTCGCGGCCGCGGTCCCAGCCGACGAGGTACCAGCGCCGCCCGAGGTTCACGAGCGAGTGCGGCTCGACGTCGCGGCGCGTCGGCGTCCCGTCGCGGCTGCGGTAGTCGAAGCGCACGCACTCGAGGTCGCGGCACGCCGCGGCCAGCGTCGTCAGATGCTCCGGCTCGACGGTCGGCCCGCCGGCGCCCGCGACGATCGTCGCCGACCCGAGCGCCTCGACGCGCCGCCGCAGATGCGCCGGCAGCACCTGCTCGAGCTTGACCAGCGCGCGCACCGACGTCTCCTCGATCCCGGTCACCGACGCCCGCGCGGCAGTGCGCAGGCCGACGGCGATCGCGATCGCCTCGTCCTCGTCGAGCAGGAGCGGCGGCATCGCGGTGCCGGCGCTCAGCTCGTAGCCGCCCGCCGGCCCGGTCAGCGACTGCACCGGGTAGCCGAGCGCGCGCAGCCGGCCGATGTCGCGCCGGATCGTGCGCGGCGAGACCTCCAGGCGCTCGGCGAGCGTCGCGCCCGGCCAGTCGCGGCGCGCCTGCAGCAACGAGAGGAGGTTGAGGAGCCGGCTCGAGGTGTCGCCCATGCGGGTCCGATCGTCTTGATGATCGAGGTCAGATCTTGACCTAAATGATCCGTACGGTGCCATCCATGAGCGATCGCTACATCCCCGGAGTGCCCTGCTGGATCTCCGCCACGCAGCCCGACCCCGATTCCGCCGCCGCGTTCTACGGCGAGCTGTTCGGGTGGGAGCTCGAGAACGTGTCGCCGGCCGGAGCGCCGGTCTACTACATCGCCCGCCTGCGCGGGCTCGACGTCGGCGGGATCAGCGGGCTGCCCGAGGGCGCGTCGCCGGCCTCCGCCTGGAACACCTACGTGTGGGTGACCGACGCGGACGAGACGGCGGACAAGGTCCGCGCCGCGGGCGGCACGCGTGATCATGGAGCCCGGCGACATCGGCGACTCGGGGCGGACGGCCGTGTTCGCCGACGCGGAGGGCACCACGTTCCACGTCTGGCAGGCGAAGGAGCACCGCGGTGCCGGGATCGTCAACGAGCCCGGCTCGCTGAACTTCAACAACCTGTACACGCACGACCTCGACGCCGCGCGGGCGTTCTACGGCGCGGTGTTCGGCTGGGAGGCGATCGACATCGGCGACGGCAACCTCGCCTGGGCGCTCCCCCCGTACGGCGACTTCCTCGAGCAGCGCACGCCGGGGATGCGCGAGAACATGCGCGCGATGGGCGCCCCGGAGCGCTTCGAGGAGGTCGTGGCGAGCGTCGCCGCCGACGAGGACCAGCCGCCGCACTGGGGCGTGACGTTCGGCGTCGACGACGCCGACGAGATCGCCAAGCGCGCCGACAAGCTCGGCGGCTGGGTCATCGTCCCGCCGTTCGACGCGCCGTGGGTGCGGATGACCGTGATCAGCGACCCGCAGGGCGCCACCTTCACGGCCAGCAAGTTCGTGCCCGAGAACAAGGATCTCGAGCACAACGCGGGGGCCGCGACGGGCGCCTGAGCACACCCAGGAAGCTCCTAGCTTCCCCCCAGCAAACGCCGACGCTCGGGGCGGATCATGGAGTCATGTCCTCCTCGCTCCTGACGCCTCCCTCCGACCGGTGGCCGGCCACGGACGACCGGCCGGCCACTCCGAACGACGACGGGCCGCCGCCGCGGGCGCGGCGGCGGCTCAGCCCCTCGCTCGCGGTCCTGCTCGTCACCAGCGCGCTGCTCGGCGGCGGCACGACCGCCGGCATCCTGGTCGCGACCGGGGCGACCGGCAACGGCACGACGACCACCACCACCATCAGGAGCACGGCGTCGGCCGGCGGCGGCCTGGACGCGAGCGCGCTGTACGCGAGCGCCGCACCCGGCGTCGTCGACATCACCGTCAAGGCGATGTCCACGGCGTCGGCCCCGACACCGTTCGGCGGCACTCCGCAGCAGTCGGAGACGACCGCCACCGGAACGGGCTTCGTCGTCGACGCGAGCGGTCACATCGTCACCGCCGCCCACGTCGTCGACGGGGCGAGCTCGATCTCGGTCAAGTTCCAGGACGGCACCACGCGCACGGCCACCGTGCTCGGCAAGGACGACGCGACGGACATCGCCGTCCTCAAGGTCGACGCGTCCGGCCTCACGCTGCATCCGCTGACGCTCGGCAGCTCCGCGTCGATCGACGTCGGCGACCAGGTCGCGGCCGTCGGCGACCCGTTCGGCTACGAACGCAGCATCAGCACCGGCATCGTCTCCGGCGTCGACCGGACGATCGAGGCGCCGAACGGCTTCACGGTCGCCCACGCGATCCAGACCGACGCGGCGGTGAACCCCGGGAACTCCGGCGGGCCCGTGCTCGATGCGAGCGGCAACGTCGTCGGGATCGTCGACCAGATCGCCACCGAACGGCAACGCCAAGCAGAGCTCCGGCGTCGGCTTCGCCGTGCCGATCGACCTCGTCAAGTCGTCGCTGAAGACGCTCGAGGCCGGCGGCCAGGTCAAGCACGCCTACCTCGGCGTCGCCACCGCCGACAGCTCGACGGGCACCGCCGGCGCCACGGTCTCCAGCGTCGCCAACGGCGGCCCCGCGGACGCTGCCGGACTGCGCTCCGGCGACATCGTCACCACGTTCGACGGCACTGCCGTCGCCGACTCGACCGACCTCGTCGCCGCCATCGCCGCGCACCAGCCGGGCGATCAGGTCCAGCTCACGGTCCGGCGCGGGTCCGGCACCGAGCATCTCACCGTGACGCTGGGGACGCAGCCGACCCAGGCCACCAGCACCGCCGGCTGACACACCGACGGTACACGGCACCGCCGCGCCGGGTAGCCCAGCGGTACGCGATCCGTTGGGAGGAGATCGTGTCCGTCACACCGACCGCCCCGTCACAGCTGCGCGTTGCCGAAGCCGAGCTCGGACGGCAGCGGTGGCGACGAGTGCTGCCGATCGTGTTCGTCACGTACAGCCTCGCCTACCTCGACCGCACGAACTACTCGGCGCCGTACGCGCTCGCCGCGATCCTCATGTACCTCAACAGCCGCGCTTCCGACCGCTCGGGCCGGCGCGTCATCTTCGTGTGGCCGTGGCTCGCGCTCGGCGCGATCGCTTTCTACGGCTCCTACCTGCTCGGCCCCGACCGCTTCTGGGCGTCGTACGTGCTGCTGTTCATCGCCGGCGGCGCCATGTACGCGCCGTACGGCCCGTACTTCGCGTCGATCTCCGAGTTCCTCGCGCGCGACGTCGCGGCGCCGGCGATCGCGCTGATCAACTCGTTCGGCGCGCTCGGCGCGTTCGCCGGCAGTTACTTCGTCGGCTGGCTCGACGACCTCACCGGCGGCACGAGCGCGTCGTTCCTGCTGCTGGCCGGCTCGCTCGCCGCCGGGGCCGCGCTGATGCTGCTCGTGCGCTCGCCCGACGCGCTCCGCGTCGCCACCGGGCGCTTCCAGCGCTGAGTCGCCTATCGTCCCGCCGTGTTCCCGAGCCGCATCGCGGTCGCCGTCCACCCCAGCCGCCCGCTCGACGGGGCGATCGAGACGCTCGGCGCCTGGTCGAGCCGCCACCATGTCGAGCTGGTCCAGATCGTGGCTTCCGAGCGGCGTATCTTCCCGCTCGCCGAGGCGGAGGCGAGCGATCTCGTCGTCGCGCTCGGCGGCGACGGCACGGCGCTCACCGCGCTGCGCGCCGCCGAGCCGGTCGGCGCGCCGGTGCTCGCCGTCGCGTGCGGGAGCGTCGGGGCGCTCAGCGCCGTCACCGCCGCGGAGCTCAACGACGCGCTCGACCGGATCCGGGCCGGCGACTGGGCCAGGTGTGCGGTGCCGGCCCTCACGGTCAGCACGCCGGAGGGCGAACGGGCGATCGCGCTCAATGACGTCGTCCTCGTCCGGCGTGGGTCCGGGCAGCTCGTGGCCGAGGTGGCGCTCGACGGCGAGCGGTTCATCCGGCTGGCCGGGGACGGCGTGATCGTGGCCACCGCGCTCGGCTCGAGCGGCTACACGATGGCGGCCGGCGGCCCGCTGCTCACGCTCCGCACGCCGGCCTTCGTGTGCACGCCGATCGCCATGCACGGCGGCAGCGCGGCGCCGCTGGTGGTCCCGGCCGACTCGGTGCTGACGATCGAGGTCCAGCCGAGCCACGCGGGCTTCGACATCGAGCTCGACGGGCAGCGGCACTCGCTCGAGTCGCACTCGTTCCGGCTGGCGCTCGCGCCGGACCGCGGCACGCTGGTGCGATTCTCGGCCACCGACCAGGGCCTGCGCCGGCTGCGCGAACGCGGGCTGCTCGCGGACAGCCCGCGCGCGCTCGTCCGGATGCATCGCGAAGGCGGCTGATCGATCTCGCCGCCCGCGTTTCCCGCGCGGGTCTCACCTAGGCGATCGGTGGGGGCGCGAAGCGCGTCGTGTTGCCATCCTGTGAATGTGGACAACTCGATCCTGCACGCACTCAACGGGTTCTTCTTTCATCACGATGCCGTTGAGGACAGCGTGCTCGCCTACGTCAACGCCGCCGAGGTCCTGTTCCTCGGCGCCCTGCTCGTCGCGTTCTCGCTCGTGCGCGGCCCGGCCCGCCGCGGCGCCCGTCGTGCGGTGGTGGCGGCCGGCCTGAGCGCCGGGCTCGCGCTGTTCCTCGCGCAGTTCATCGCGCACGCGGTCAACCGGCCGCGCCCGTTCGTCGCCGACCCGGCCGGTGTGCACGTGTTCGGCCACCACGCGGCCGACCCCGGCTTCCCGAGCGACCACGCCACCGCGGCGTTCGCGATCGCGGTGGCCATCCTGCTGCGCGACCGGCGCTGGGGCGCCGTCGCGCTCGCGTTCGCCTGCGTGCTGGCGGTCGGGCGCGTGGCGATCGGCGTGCACTACCCGAGCGACGTGCTCGCCGGCGCCGCGCTCGGCGCGATCTGCGCGCTGGCGCTCTACGCCGCCCCGGTGCGCCGCCTGCTCAACCGCCTCGCCGACCTGGCCGGCTCGCTGTTCGACGGCGTCGCCGCCCGCGCTGGGCTCGCCCCGCGCTGACCGTACGGTCACCCCGGTGACGTACCGGTTTTCGTACCGGGCGCGGCGGCTAACGATGCATACGTGCGCTTTCCGCTCGTGCGCCAACTCCGCGGCGACCCGCTCGGCCTCGGCCCGGCAGCGCGCACCGCGCGCTCGGAGTCGCTGAGGCCGCGCACCGCGACCGCCGACCGGGTCGTCAAGTCGGTCTGCCCGTACTGCGCCGTCGGCTGCGGCCAGAACGTCTACGTCAAGGACGAGAAGGTCATCCAGATCGAGGGCGACCCGGACTCGCCGATCTCACGCGGCCGACTGTGCCCCAAGGGCTCCGCGTCCGAGCAGCTCGTCAACAGCTCGCACCGCGAGCACCGCGTGAAGTACCGGCGCCCGTACGGGCGCGAGTGGGAGTCGCTGGACCTCGACACGGCGATGGACATGATCGCCGACCGCATGGTCGCCACCCGCCGCGAGACGTGGCAGGACGCGCGCCAGGAGGACGGCGCGCCGTACCGGCGCACGCTCGGGCTCGGCTTCCTCGGCGGCGCCACGCTCGACACCGAGGAGAACTACCTGCTCAAGAAGTTCTTCACCGCCGCCGGCGCGGTGTCGGTGGAGAACCAGGCCCGCATATGACACTCCTCGACCGTCCCCGGTCTGGGGACATCGTTCGGGCGCGGCGGCGCCACCACGTTCCAGCAGGACCTGCAGAACTCCGACTGCATCCTGATCATGGGCTCGAACATGGCCGAGCAGCACCCGGTCGGCTTCCAGTGGGTGATCGAGGCCAAGGAGCGCGGCGCCAAGGTCATCCACGTCGACCCCCGGTTCACGCGCACGAGCGCGATGGCCGACCTGCACGTGCCGATCCGGGCGGGAACCGACATCGCCTTCCTCGGCGGGATCATCCGCTACATCGTCGAGAACGACCGCGCGTTCCGTGACTACGTCGCACATTTCACGAACGGCTCGGTGATCCTCAAGGACGAGCTCGAGACGCCGGAGGAGCTCGACGGGCTGTTCTCGGGCTTCGACCCCGACGAGGAGCTGTACGAGGTCGACAGCTGGAACTACAAGGGCGTCGACGGCGAGCTGACCGCGGGCAAGCGCCACCAGTCCGGAGACGTGGCCGGCGACCAGGCGCACGGCGCGCACGGGATGGATCTCGAGCACGGTCAGCCGCCCGAGCAGGACCTGACGCTTCAGCACCCGCGCTGCGTGTACCAGATGCTGCGCCACCAGTACGCGCGCTACACGCCAGAGATGGTCGCCGAGATCTGCGGGGTCCCGCCGGAGCGGTTCCTCGCGGTGGCCGAGGCGCTGTGCGAGAACTCCGGCCGCGAGCGGACGTCGGCGATCTGTTACGCCGTCGGCTGGACGCAGCACAGCCACGGCGTGCAGAACATCCGCGCCGCGTCGATCATCCAGCTGCTGCTCGGGAACATCGGGCGCCCGGGCGGCGGGATCCTCGCGCTGCGCGGCCACGCGAACATCCAGGGCTCGACCGACATCCCGACGCTCTACGACATCCTGCCGAGCTACATCCCGATGCCGCATCCCGTGACCGGGAACTCGCTCGACGAGTTCGTCGAGAAGACCGGGCCGACGACCGGCGTGTGGGGCGAGCTGCGCTCGTACATGACGTCGCTGCTGAAGGCGTGGTGGGGCGAGCACGCCACCGCCGACAACGACTACTGCCTCGGCTACCTGCCGACGATCGACGGCGACCACTCCGTCTATCCGATGATGGTCTCGATGCTCGAGGGCAAGACGAAGGGCTACTTCATCGTCGGCCAGAACCCCGTCGTCGGCAACGCCAACTCGGGTCTGCAGGTGAAGGCGCTCGCGAGCCTCGACTGGCTCGTCGTGCGCGACATGGTCGAGATCGAGTCCGCGTCGTTCTGGCGCGACTCGACGCAGATCGAGACCGGCGAGCTCCAGACCGACGAGATCGGCACCGAGGTCTTCTTCCTGCCCGCCGCCGCGCACACGGAGAAGGACGGCACCTTCACCAACACGCAGCGGCTCCTGCAGTGGCACCACAAGGCCGTCGAGCCGCCGGAGGACTGCCGCTCGGAGCTGTGGTTCGCCTACGAGCTCGGCCGCCGCGTCCGCGAGAAGCTCGCCGCGTCCGAGGATCCGCGTGACCGGCCGCTGCAGCACCTGACCTGGGACTACCCGCTGATCGGCCCGCACCGCGAGCCCGACGCCGAGGTCGTCCTCCAGGAGATCAACGGGCGCGACGCCGACGGCCACTTCATCTCCAAGTACCAGGAGCTCAAGGACGACGGGTCCACCTCGTGCGGGTCGTGGCTGCACGCCGGGATCTACGCCGACGGCGTCAACCAGACCGCGCGGCGCAAGCCGGGCTCCGAGCAGAACTGGATCGCGTCCGAGTGGGCCTGGTCATGGCCGGCGAACACGCGCATCCTCTACAACCGCGCCTCCGCCGATCCGGACGGACGACCGTGGTCGGAGCGCAAGCGCTACGTGTGGTGGGACGACGAGGAGCGCGAGTGGGACGGGCTCGGCGACCACCCGGACTTCGTGCCCGACCGGCCGCCCGATTACGACCCGCCGGAAGACGCGAGAGCGATGGACGCGCTGCGCGGGTCGACCCCCTTCATCGCGCACCCGGACGGGCTCGGCTGGATCTGGGCTCCCAGCGGGCTCGTCGACGGTCCGCTGCCCACGCACTACGAGCCGCACGAGTCGCCGGTCGACAACGCGCTGTACTCGCTGCGGGCCAACCCGACGCGCCAGGAGTTCGACCGGCCGGAGAACCCCTACAACCCGCCCGGCTCCGACGTGTATCCGTTCGTGCTGACCACCTACCGGCTGACCGAGCACCACACGGCGGGCGGCATGTCGCGGAGCGTGCCGTACCTCGCCGAGCTGCAGCCGGAGCCGTTCGTCGAGGTCAGCCCGGAGCTGGCCGCCGAGCGCGGGCTCGAGCACGCCGGCTGGGCGACGGTGGTCACGACGCGCACGGCGATCGAGGCGCGCGTGATGGTGACCGACCGGATCCGGCCGCTCACGGTCCGCGGACGGGTGGTGCACCAGGTGGGTCTCCCCTACCACTGGGGCCGCGGCGGCCTCGTCAGCGGCGATTCGGCCAACGAGCTCCTGTCGGTGGTGCTCGACAACAACGTCCACATCAGCGAGTACAAGGTGCTCACCTGCGACGTCATCCCGGGCCGCCGTCCACGCGGCCAGGCGCTCACCGCGTTCGTCGAGGAGTACCGCCGGCGCTCGGGCGTCGTCCACGCGAGTCGGCACACGGGCGGATGAGAAAGGGCTTCTTCACCGACACGTCGGTCTGCATCGGCTGCAAGGCCTGCGAGGTGGCGTGCAAGGAGTGGAACCACGTCCCGCCGGGAAACCAGCCGGGCCCACCCAAGTTCACCGGCGACTCGTACGACAACACGGTCGACCTGGGCGCCGACACGTGGCGGCACGTCGCGTTCATCGAGCAGCGCAAGCCGGTCGACCCCGGGGAGTCGCTGGTCGCCAGCGCGATCCGGCAGCAGGCGGCCGCCGAATGGGGCCTGCAGACCTACCAGGACGGCGACGGCATGCGCTGGCTCATGGCCTCGGACGTCTGCAAGCACTGCACCGAGGCGGCGTGCCTGGACGTGTGCCCGACCGGCGCGCTGTTCCGCACCGAGTTCGGCACCGTGGTCGTCCAGGAGGACATCTGCAACGGCTGCGGCTACTGCGTGCCGGCGTGCCCGTTCGGTGTGCTCGACCGGCGCGAGGAGGACGGCCGCGTCTGGAAGTGCACGCTCTGCTACGACCGCCTCAAGGACGACATGGAGCCGGCCTGTGCGAAAGCCTGCCCGACCGACTCGATCCAGTTCGGCGAGCTCGACGACCTGCGCGAGCGTGCCGGCGCGCGTCTCGAGGTCCTGCACCGGGCCGGCGCCGAGTCGGCGCGACTGTACGGCGAGGATCCCGGCGACGGCGTCGGCGGCTTCGGCGCGTTCTTCCTGCTGCTCGACGAGCCCGAGGTCTACAGCCTGCCGCCAGACCCCAAGACGACCACCCGCGATCTCGGCGAGACGTGGGCGGCAACCGGCGCGGCGGCGCTCGCGCTCGGAATCGGCCTCGTGGCCGCGGTGTTCGGCGGGCGCCGGTGAGCGACCGGCCGATCATCAAGCCGCCGGTGTGGACCTGGGAGATCCCGGCGTACTTCTACGTCGGCGGCCTGGCCGGGACGTCGGCGGCACTGTCGCGGCTCGCGGAGGCGAGCGGCAACCCGGTGCTCGCGCGGCGGGCGTCGGCGGTCGCCGCGGCGGGCGCGTTCGCCAGCCCGGTGCTGCTGATCTCCGACCTCGGACGGCCCGAGCGGTTCCTGCACATGCTGCGGATGTTCAAGGTCACCTCACCGATGAGCGTCGGGTCGTGGGTCCTCGCGGGGTTCGGCGCTGCGGCGAGCGCGGGCGCCGCCGACCATGTCGTGCGACTTCCCGGGGGCCGGCTCGCGCGGACCGCCGCGGCGGTCCTCGGCCTGCCGCTCGCCTCGTACACGGCCGCGCTCGTCGCCAACACGGCCGTGCCCGCGTGGCACGAGTCGCGCCGCATCCTCCCGTTCGTGTTCGTCAGCGGCGCGGCGGCCAGCGCGGGCGGCGCGCTCACCGCACTGACGCCGGCGAGCGCCGCCGGCGCCGCCCGCCGACTGGCCATCGCGGGAGCGGTGGCCGAGATCGCGGCCACGGAGACGATGGAGCACGGGCTGGGCGATCTGTCCGACGCCTACGAGCGCGGCTTCAGCTCCAGCGCGCGAGCGGCGATCGCGGCCGGCGCGGCGACCATCGCGCTCGGCGGCCGGCGCTCGCGTGTCGCCGCGGTGGCCGGCGGCCTGCTGCTCAACGGCGGGGCGCTGCTCGCCCGCTGGAGCGTCTACAAGGCCGGCTTCGCATCGGCGCGCAACCCGCGCCACACGGTCGCGCCGCAGCGCGACGTGTGCAGCGCGAGCGCTGAAGGGCGGCCGCCGCCCGAGATCAAGCGCAGCGGCCGGCGACCGCGGGCTCGTCCAGCCCGATCGCGTCGGCGCCCGGCCTGGCCGCCTCGGCCTGGGCCAGCTCGGGCAAACCCTCGGCGTACTGGCTCAGCGTCGCGATCGCGTCGGTCAGGATCCGTGAAACGTGCATCTGCGAGCAGCCGACCCGCTCGCCGATCTGCCACTGGAGCAGGTCTTCGCGATAGCGCAGGCGGATGACCTCGCGAGCGCGGGGATCGAGCACTTCGGTGAGCTGGTCGAAGGTCACCGCGGCGTCGGCGGCGGCGAACTCGTCGCGGCCGTCGACGATCCCGTCCAGTCGCGTCGCGCCGGCGTCCCGGTCGGCCGACAAGGGCTCGTCGAGCGAGTCGGCGGCGCGGCCCGCGCCGGCCATCAGCGCGTCATTGACGTCCTCCACGCTGACCTCGAGGTGGCGCGCGATGTCGTTCGCGGTCGGCGTGCGTCCGAGCTGACCGAGCTCGTCGCGGGCCCGGGCGACCTTCAGCCACAGCTCCTGCATCTCCCGCGGCGTCTTGACCATCCACGTCTTGTCGCGGAAGTGCCGGCGCAGCTCGCCCAGGATCGTGGGCACCGCGAAGCTCGAGAACGCGGTGCCACGGTCGGGGTCCCAACGATCGATCGCCTTCAGGAGTCCGATGCAGGCGACCTGCGTCAGGTCGGCCAGCGGCTCGCCCCTGTCCTGGTAGCGCAGCGCGAGCGCCCGCGCGAGCGGCAGGTGCCGCTCGACGAGCTCGTCACGCGCCGAGCGATCTCCGTCGAGATGCCGGCGCTGGAGGCTGCGGTCGACGACGCACACGGCGCTGGTGTTCCAGCCTTCCCCCGCGACGACACCGGACCGGTCACCGCTCTGACCGTTGGCGGCGCGGCCGGCCAGATGTCAGAGATCGACGGCGGCCTGGCGCGTAGCCGCGCGTTTTCGCGGTCGCCCGCGCCGGGAAGGGCTTTGTGATGAGGATCGTCGTCACCGGAGCCACGGGCAACGTCGGGACGAGCGTGCTCGAGGCGCTCGGCCGCGACGCCCGGGTCAAGCAGATCGTGGGCGTGGCGCGCCGCCTGCCGTCGTGGACGCCGCTGCGCACGCAGTGGGTGAGCGCCGACGTCACGAAGGATGATCTCGGCCGCCTGTTCGCGGGCGCCGACGTGGTCATCCATCTCGCCTGGCTGATCCAGCCGAGCCGTGACGGGGCGGCGCTCGAGCGCGTCAACGTCCAGGGCTCCCGGCGCGTGTTCGAGGCCGCGGCGGCGGCCGGCGTCGGCCGGCTCGTCCATGCGTCATCGGTCGGGGTCTACTCGCCCGGGCCGAAGGACCGCGCCGTCGACGAGTCGTGGCCGCGCGAGGGCGTGCAGAGCTCGTTCTACTCCCGCCACAAGGCCGCGGCCGAGCGGGCGCTCGACGCGGTCGAGGCCGCCACGCCGGACATGCGCGTCGTCCGCCTGCGCCCGGGGCTGATCTTCAAGCGCGAGGCCGGACCGGAGGTGCGCCGGCTGTTCGGCGGCCCGCTCGTCCCCGCCCGGCTCCTGCGTCCCGGCCTGATCCCGGTGCTTCCGCTGCCGTCGCGGCTCGTGCTGCAGGCCGTGCACGGCGACGACGTCGGCGAGGCGTACCGGCTCGCCGCCCTCTCCCCCGCCGCCGGCGGCGCCTACAACATCGCGGCCGATCCGGTCCTCGATCCGGTCACGCTCGCGCGGCAGTTCCGCGCACGGGCGGTCCGCGTGCCCGCCGCCCCGCTGCGCGTCCTCGCCGACGCCACCTGGCGCGCCCGCCTGCAGCCGACCCCGCCCGGCTGGCTCGACATGGGGCTCGGGGTCCCGCTGATGGACACCCGCCGCGCGCGCGAGGAGCTCGGCTGGAACCCCCGCTTCAGCGCGACATCCGCGCTCGCGGAGCTGCTGGCCGGGATGCAGGAGCCGGCCGGTCGCGACACGCCGCCGCTGCGCCCCCGCGCCGGCGGAGCGCTGCGGATCCGCGAATTCCTCACCGGCGTCGGAAGGAGAACCTGAGCATGAAGGCAGTCGCCTGGCACGGCACGCACGACGTACGCGTCGATACCGTCGACGACCCGAAGATCGAGCAGCCGACGGACGCGATCGTCCGGATCACCTCGACCGGCATCTGCGGCTCGGACCTGCACCTGTACGAGGTCCTCGGCGCGTTCATCGACCCCGGCGACATCCTCGGCCACGAGCCGATGGGCGTCGTCGAGGAGGTCGGCCGCGAGGTCGAGCACATCAAGCCGGGCGACCGGGTCGTGATCCCGTTCAACATCTCCTGCGGGCACTGCTACACGTGCGAGAAGGGCCTGCAGTCCCAGTGCGAGACCACGCAGGTGCGCGACTACGGCACCGGCGCCGCACTGCTCGGGTACACCAAGCTCTACGGCCAGGTCCCGGGCGGGCAGGCCGAGTTCCTGCGCGTCCCGCAGGCCCACTACGGCCCGATCAAGGTGCCCGAAGGGCCGCCCGACGATCGCTTCGTCTACCTCTCCGACGTCCTGCCGACCGCGTGGCAGGCGGTCGAGTACGCCGACCTCCCGGAGGGCGAGACGCTTCTGGTGCTCGGCCTCGGCCCGATCGGCGAGATGTGCACGCGGGTCGCGCAGCATCGCGGCGCGGGCCAGGTGATCGGCGTCGATCTCGTGCCCGAGCGGCTCGCGCGCGCCGGCGCGCACGGCGTCGCGACGCTCAACCTCGACGACGTCGACGACCTGCCGGAGGCGGTGCGCGGGCTCACCGACGGCCGCGGGCCGATCTCGGTGATCGACGCCGTCGGCATGGAGGCGCACGGGTCGCCGATCGGCAAGCTCGCCCACCGGCTCGCCGGCTTCCTGCCCGACGCCGTGGCCCAGCCGGTGATCCAGAAGGCGGCGATCGACCGGCTGGCCGCGCTGCACATGGCGATCGAGCTGGTCCAGCGCGGCGGCACGATCTCGCTGTCGGGCGTCTACGGCGGCGCGATCAGCCCGATGCCGCTGATCCAGATGTTCGACAAGCAGATCAACCTGCGGATGGGTCAGGCGAACGTCAAGCGCTGGATCGACGACATCGTGCCGCTGGTCGTCGGGCGACGACGACCCGCTGGGCGTCGACGACGTACGCCACCCACCGCCTGCCGATCGACGAGGCGCCGCGCGCCTACGAGATCTTCCAGAAGAAGCAGGACGGAGCGTTCAAGATCCTGCTCCAGCCGTAGCTAGCTAAACCGCGGGAGCACCGCTTCCGCCCAGGTGGTGAAGAACGCCTCCTGGTCGGGCCCGATCTGCTGGACGAACAGCTCGTCGACGCCCGCGTCGGCGTACTGCTGCAGTGAGGCGACATGCTGCTCGAGGTCGGGACCCATCGGCGAGGCGAGCTGCTCGGCGGTGACGAGCTCGCAGGCCTGCTCGAAGTGCGCCGGCGTCGGCAGGACCTGCGCGAGCTCACCGGGCAGCCCTTCGTTCGGCCACAGCCGCAGCACCGTCTCGCGGGCCTGCTCCTCGCTGTCCATGAAGCACACCTTCGTGCCCGCGTGGACCGGGCCGGTCCCGCCCTCGGAGCGGTAGAGGTCGATCGCGTCCTTGTCGGGCGTCGTCGTGCAGAAGCCGTCGCCGATCCGCGCGGCGAGCTTGATCGCCTTCGGGCCGAAGCCTGAGACGAGGATCGGCGGGAGCCGGTCGGGCAGGTCGTAGATGCGCGCGTTCTCGACGGTGTAGTGGCGGCCATGATGGCTGCGGTCGCCGCCCTGCCAGAGCAGCCGGATCACCTCGACGGCTTCCTCGAGCATCTCGAGGCGCACGTCCGCCTCGGGCCAGCGGTCGCCGAGGATGTGCTCGTTCAGGGCCTCGCCGCTGCCGACGCCGAGCTGGAAGCGACCGTCGTGCAGCACGCCGCTCGTCGCCGCGGCCTGCGCGATCACCGCCGGATGGACGCGCACCGTCGGACAGGTGACCCCGGTCGTGACCGGCAGGCTCGTCGCCTGCGTGAGCGCGCCGATGGTCGACCACACGAACGGACTGTGGCCCTGCTCGTCGTTCCAGGGGTGGTAGTGGTCCGAGATCCACAGCGCGTGGAAGCCGGCCGCCTCGGCGCGACGGGCCTGCTCCACGAGATCGCGAGGGCCGAACTCCTCGCTGGAGAGAAAGCATCCGATCTTCACGCCTGCGAGCTACCCAGGCAGCCCGCCGCCGTCCCGCCTTGGTCGGGAATACGACCGCGGCCTGATCGAAGTTCGGCGCCTGGGAAGCGCTTGGATACCCAAGCCCGAGGAGCCCCACCGTGATCCTTCGCTACGACCGACTCGGGATCGAGCTCCCGATCGCCGATCCCGACCCCACCGGCGCCATGGCCGTCCAGGAGCTCATGGGCGGCCGCTTCGGCGAGATGTCCACGCTCATGAACTACACGTTCCAGTCGTTCAACTTCCGGGGCCGCGCCGAGCTGCGGCCGTTCTACGACCTGATCGCCAACATCGCGGCCGAGGAGTACGGCCACATCGAGGTCGTCGGTGCCGCGATCAACGCGATGCTCACCGACGCGGACGGGCGCGACGTCGTCGCCCAGGGCAACCCGCATCACGTGCTGAAGGGCGGCAAGGGCGTGCTCCCCGTCGACTCGACCGGCGCGCCATGGACCGGCGACTACGTGTTCTCGTCCGGCGACCTCGTCGAGGACCTGACGCACAACTACTTCCTCGAGACGGGTGCCCGCAACGGCAAGCTCAAGGTCTACGAGCTGGTCGATCACCCCACGGCCCGCGCGCTGACCGGCTACCTGCTCGTACGCGGCGGCGTCCATCAGGTCGCCTACGCGCGCGCGCTCGAGCTGCTCACCGGCGTCGACATCAGCAAGGGATTCCCGGCACCGCGGATCCCGACGGAGAAGATCCCGGAGTGCCGGCCGCATCTCGAGAACGGGCTGCACCTGACGCTCTACCGCTTCTCCCCCGAGGACTGCGAGGAGGTCGTGGCCGTCTTCAAGGGCCCGCATCCCGAGACCGGCGAGGAGCTGCGCGTCGAGGACCGGGCGCCCGAGGGCTTCCCGTGGCCCGAGGCGCCGCCGCAGCCCGACGTGTTCGCGCCGGACTACGAGCCCGACGAGATCGCGGAGATCGCGAAGAAGCTGCGCGCCGACGCCGGCTTCAAGTAGGGGCGCGCGGCTCGAGGAGGAAGATCTCGAACGCGCGCGTCGGGTGGAAGACGATCTGGCTGTGGTAGGTCAGCACGCGGCGCCCGGTGATCTCCGCCACCGTGCCCATCATCGTGTCCTTCACCGTCTCCTGAAAGGCCAGGCGATACGTACGGACGGTGTCTTCCTTCCCGTCCTCGATCAGCGTCTCCTCGTTGCGCGTCAGGCCGCCTTCCATGGCCACGAAGACGTAGTCGTCGAGCACCCACGCCTTCGCTCCGGTCGGGCCCTTGCCGTAGAACTGCTTCATGATGGCCATCATCGAGTTGGCCAGGGCGAGGCGGACGGAAGTGGCGCGCTCGTCGACCGGTGTGTCGAGCTCGTGATCCATGGACCCATCAGTGTGGCAGCCGCACGCGGTCATATTCCTGCTCACGCGCCGGTCGACCTCCCGCCCGCTGGGTAGAGCCAGTGGGCCGACCGCGAGCTTCGGCGGCGCGGCGGTTTCGTAGGCCCGGGCGGACGGCGTCGGTGCGAGAGCGGCCGGCGGCGGATGTCCGGATTTGGCGTTTGTCCCAATGGAGGCCTGCGATGCCGGATCCGCGACCCAAGCCCGTCCCCGTCCGACCCCTTCCGATCTCGCTGCTCGACCGCGTCCGCGCCACGCTCGCGTCACACCCGCGTGCGCCGCGCGGCGCGACTCACACCACGGCGGGGCGCGACCGCAGGCGGCCGGGCGGCCGGCGGTAGACTGAGCGTCGGCTCTCACGGCGCCCGTACGCGAGGCGAGGGCTCGTCGCATAGACCGGAACGGCTTGGGCCTTCGCAAGGGCCCGGCAGTGACGGGCCCGATAGCCGAGGGGTGCCCCATGAGGCCCGAACAACTCGCCGAGCGGCATCTGCCACTCGCCGACAAGCTCGCGTTGCGGTATCGGCACACGTCCGAGCCGCTGGACGACCTGATCCAGGTCGCACGGCTCGGTCTCATCAAGGCGGCCAAGCGATGGGATCCCGATCGCGGGTCCGCGTTCAGCACCTTCGCGGTGCCCACCATCCTGGGCGAGCTGCGCCGGCATTTCCGGGACAGCACCTGGGCGGTGAGGCCGCCGCGGGAGGTCCAGGAGCTCGGGTTGGCCCTGCAGGGCGTACGCGAGACCCTGAGCCAGGAGTTGAGACGCGAACCCTCGGCCAGGGACATCGCCGAGCATCTCGATCTGCCCGTCGAGGACGTGCTCGAGGCGATCATGGCCAGGGACGGCTACAAGCCTGACTCGCTCGACGCCCCTGTCGCCGTCGGCCACGACGGCGGCGCCTCGGCACAGGACTGGCTTGTGGACGAGCGCGCGGACTACGGCGAAAGCGACGCCCGCGTGCTGCTCTCTCAGCTCGCCGCGAACCTCGACCGGCGCGAGCGCGAGCTCTTGCGCCTCCGGTTCCAGGAGGACCTCACGCAGCGCGAGATCGGAGACCGGCTCGGCTGCTCGCAGATGCACGTGTCGCGCATGCTGCAGACGGTGATGGAGCGCCTCACCGCCGATGCGCTCGTCCCGCAGCGCCGCGAGGTTCAATCCCGTGGGTAGTCGCGGCCGAGCGTCAGCGCGCAGTCGAGCAGCAGGGCGTGGACGAACGCCTGCGGCAGGTTCCCGCGCAGCTGGCGCTGCTGGACGTCGAACTCCTCGGACAGCAGCCCCGGCGGCCCGCTCGCCGAGCGGTTGCGGTCGAACACATGCGCCGCGGCCACGTGCTCGCCGCGGGCGTGCAGTGCGAGGCTGACGACGAAGCCGCACAGCAGGAACGCGCCCTCGGCCTGGCCGAGCGGACGCTCGTCCGGGCGGTAGCGGTACAGAGCGTCGTCGAGATCTCGAGACCGCGCGCACGTCCCCCCCTCTCGCGCGGGGCCGGAATCCCCCCCCCCCCCCTCCGACTACCTCCGGCACCCCCCCCACGCGCCCCCCCTCTTGGGTCCCCTCCCTCCCCCCCCCCCCCCCTCCCCCCCCCCCCCCTCCGCGGCCCCCCCCCCCCCCCCGTGCCGGGCTCGTAGAAGCCGCCCCACACGAACCGGCCCTGCGGCTGCACGACATAGCCCCCGTCGGCGCCGAGCAGCGGCGCGAAGATGCCGTCGTCCGCCCAGCCGGGGAAGCACAGCCAGGCGACATCGCCGCGCGGACCGACCAGCGCTCCGCGCTCGCCGTCGGCCAGCAGAGCGTAGTCGCGCAGCGCATGGGGGTCGAGCACTCTCCTGCGGTTACCCGCCTGTCCGTCAGCCGACAACGCCCGCCCGCCGCACCGACCTGCGGGTAGTCAGCTCATTAACACCGAAGAGCGAGGAACTGACAATGGGCACGACGGTTGGAACGTTCATGCTGCAGCGTCTCGTCGAGTGGGGCGTCGCGCGCGTCTACGGCTACCCCGGCGATGGGATCAACGGCATCCTCGGCGGCTTCCACGAGGTCGAGGACATCGAGTTCACGCAGGTCCGGCACGAGGAGATCGCGTCGTTCGCCGCCTGCGCGCACGCGAAGTTCACCGGCGAGGTGGGCGTCTGCCTCGCCACCTCCGGCCCCGGCGCGATCCACCTGCTCAACGGGCTCTACGACGCCAAGCTCGACCATCAGCCGGTGGTCGCGATCGTCGGCCAGCAGGCGCGCATGTCGCTCGGCTCGGACTACCAGCAGGAGGTCGACCTCGACGCGCTGTTCAAGGACGTCGCGGCGGCGTTCGTCCAGACCTGCATGGTGCCGCAGCAGGCGCCGCACCTGATCGACCGTGCGATGCGGATCGCCAAGGCGACGCGCTCGCCCACCTGCATCATCATCCCCAACGACGTCCAGGAGGCCGAGTACGAGGAGCCGCCGCGCAAGCACGGGGCCGTGCACTCGTCCGGCGCCGAGCTCAGCGCCGAGCAGCTCGTCCCGTCCGACGAAGCGCTGCGCGCGGCCGCCGACGTGCTCAACGCGGGCGAGAAGGTCGCGATCCTCATCGGCCAGGGCGCCAAGCGTGCGCCCGACGAGGTGCGATCCGTCGCCGACGCGCTCGGCGCCGGCGTCGCCAAGGCGCTCAACGGCCGCGCCGCCCTGCCCGACGACCTGCCGTACGTGACCGGCTCGATCGGACTGCTCGGCACCAAGCCGTCGAACGACATGATGGAGAGCTGCGACACGCTCCTGCTCGTCGGCACCAACTTCCCGTACTCGGAGTGGCTGCCGGAGCCTGGTCAGGCGCGCGCGGTGCAGATCGACATCGACGCCCGGCTCGTCGGCAACCGGTACCCGACCGAGGTCAACCTCGTCGGCGACGCGGGGCAGACGCTGCGGGCGCTGCTCCCGCTCCTGCAGACCAAGGCGCGCAACGGCTGGCGCGAGGACATCGAGGAGGGCGTCGCGCGCTGGTGGGAGATCCTCGACGAGCGGGCGCACCAGATCGGCCGACCCGGTCAACCCGCAGCTCGTGTTCCACGAGCTGAGCTCGCGGTTGCCGGACCGCTGCATCCTCACCGCGGATTCCGGCTCGGCGACCAACTGGTGGGCGCGGCATCTCAAGCTCCGGCCGGGGATGGACGCCGCGCTCTCCGGGACGCTCGCCACGATGTGCCCCGCGATCCCGTACGCGCTGGCGGCCAAGTTCGCCTACCCGGACCGCCCGGTGATCGCCGCGATCGGAGACGGCGCGATGCAGATGATCGGCAACGCCGCGCTGATCGACATCGCGCACTACTCGTCGCGCTGGAGCAACCAGCAGCTCGTCGTGGTCGTGCTGCACAACAACGACCTCAACCAGGTCACGTGGGAGCAGCGCGTCATGTCCGGCGACCCGAAGCTGGAGGCGTCGCAGACCCTGCCCGACTTCCCGTATGCCGAGTACGCGCGCCTGCTCGGCCTGCACGGCGTGCGCGTCGACCGGCCCGAGGACGTCGGCCGCGGCTGGGACGAGGCGCTGTCGGCCGGCCGCCCGGCGCTGCTGGAGGTCATCACCGACCCGGAGGTGCCGCCGCTGCCGCCGCACATCCGCTTCGAGCAGGCCGAAGGCCTGGCGAAGTCGCTGCTCAAGGGCGAGACGGCGCGGCGCGCGATCATCGCCGAGTCGATCAAGGGCAAGGTCGCGGAGTTCACGACCCGATGAACAAGGTCGTGCGCAACTTCCGTCGCGGGCGCGCGCAGCGGCTGCTGTCCGCGCTGACGGCGGCGAGCGCGCTGCCGCTCGGCGCCGAGGTGTTCACCAACCACTACGGCGGCTCGTTCGGCAACAAGTGGATGTGGACGCCGGTGCTGCTGTCGCCCGCGCTGGCGGCGGCGGGCATCGCCGGCGTGGTCTCGGAGCGGGCGGCGCGCACCGTGCTGCCCGCGGTGGCGTCGATCTACTTCCTCGACGGCGTCGCCGGGACCTACTTCCACCTGCGCGGCGTCGCCCGCAAGCCGGGCGGCTTCCGCGAGGCGACCTACAACCTCGTGATGGGTCCGCCGGCGCTCGCGCCCGGGTCGCTGGCGATGGTCGGCGGGATCGGGCTCGCCGCCGCCGTCTGCCCGCCGGGAGCGCTGACCGTGAGCCACCGCAGCTTCGAGCAGGCGGACCACCTTCCGAAGCGGCGTGCGAGCGGACTGCCCGCCGATCCGGCCGGGTTGCCGCGCCAGCGGTCCGGGACGACGCCGCAGATGCACGGCCGCTACCCGGACTACGACGTGCTCGCGAACGCCCGCCATTGGGACGAGGTCACGCGGCAGGCGATCCTCGACCGCGTCGAGCACCCGCCACCGCTGCGCTTCTTCGACGCGGCCGAGGCCCGCTGCCTCGGCGCGTTCCTCGACGTCGTGCTCGCGCAGGACGCCGAGCCACGGATCCCCGTGCTGGCGATGGTCGACGCCAAGCTGCACGAAGGCGCGCTCGACGGCTTCCGGTACGCACACATGCCCGACGACCGCGAGACGTGGCGGCTCGTGGCCCGAGCGCTCGCCGGCTTCGACGACGCTCGGCGCGAGCGAGCGCCTCGATGTCGTCGCCGGCTTCGCGGACGGTCGGCTCGACGGGCTCGAGATCGACGCCGGCTCGGCGTGGGCGGTCGTGATGCGCGGCGCGCTCGGCGCGTTCTACTCGCACCCGTGGGCGTGGAACGAGATCGGCTTCGGCGGCCCCGCCTACCCGCGCGGCTACATGCGGCTGCAGGTCGGGCACGCGGGCCGCGACCCGTACGAATCGGATGAGGCATTCGACGTCGACCCGGTGCCCGACGTCGACGCGCGGGGCGAGCGATGAGGAACCTCGCGAAGGGCGCGTTCCTACCGCGCGACAACGACTCGGCGACGCTGCTCGACGTCCATGCGCGCGGGATCCCCGGCGTCGCGCGGATGCGGCGCTTCCGCGACGACGACGAGGTCGACCTCGCGATCGTCGGCGCCGGGGCGGGCGGCAGCGTGCTCGCGCAGCGGCTCGCGCGGCGGGGCTGGCGCGTGGTGGTGCTCGAGTCCGGGCCGTTCTGGGACCCCGACCGCGACTGGGTGTCCGACGAGGCCGGGCAGCACAAGATCTACTGGACGGCGCCGCGCGTGATCGGCGGCGACGACCCGGTGGAGCTCGGCAAGAACAACTCCGGGCACGGGGTCGGCGGGTCGATGATCCATTACGCGGGCTACACGCCGCGCTTCCACCCGTCCGACTTCGAGACCTTCACGCGCGACGGCGTCGGCGCCGACTGGCCGTTCGGCTACGAGGAGCTCAAGCCGCACTACGAGCGCGTCGAGCGCGAGCTGCCGGTCGCGGGTCAGGACTGGCCGTGGGGCGATCCGCACTCCTATCCGCACGCGGCGCATCCGATCTCCGGCGCGGCCGACCGGGCGCGGCGCGGCGCGATCGCCGCCGGCATCGAGATGCGCATCGGCCCGGTCGGGATCCCCAACGGCGTGTTCGGCAACCGCCCGCACTGCATCTACCGCGGCTTCTGCCTCCAGGGCTGCAAGGTCAACGCGAAGTCCTCGCCGCTCGTCACGCATCTGCCCGATGCGATCGAGCACGGCGTCGAGGTGCGCGCGGACTCGCATGTCGTGCGGATCGAGATGCGCGACGGCCGCTGCGCGGGCGTCGCCTACATGCGCGACGGGATCGAGCACCGGCAGCGGGCCGCGGCGGTCTGCGTCTCGGGCTACTCGATCGAGTCGCCACGGCTGCTGCTCAACTCGAGGCGTCGGCAACGACCACGACCAGGTCGGCCGCTACGTGATGGTGCAGGGCGCGCCGCAGGTCGCCGGCCGCTTCCCCGAGCCGCTGCGCCAGTACAAGGCGCCGCCGCCGGAGATCTCCTCCGAGCAGTTCTATGAGACGGACGAGTCGCGCGGCTTCGCGCGCGGGTTCTCGATCCAGACGGTCGGACCCCTGCCGATCGCCTGGGCCGAGCACGTGCTCGCCGACGGGCACTGGGGCCACGCGCTGCGCGAGTACATGCGCGACTACAACCACTGGACGACGCTCGGGATCCTGTCGGAGCTGCTCCCCCAGCCCGATAACCGGGTCACGCTCGCCGACGAGCACGACGCGCACGGGATGCCGGTCGCGCGCTTCGACTACACGCGCTGCGACAACGACCGCGCGAACGTCGACTACGGGACGCGCGTGCTCGAGCGGATCTGGGAGGCCGCCGGAGCGCAGGACACGCTGACGATCGACCGCACGGCGCACCTGGTCGGCGGCTGCCGGATGGGCACGCGGCCCGAGAACAGCGTCGTCGACGCCGACCATCGCGTGTGGGGCGTGCCGAACCTGTTCGTCGCCGACGGCAGCGTGATGCCGACGCAGGGCGCGGCGAACCCGGCGCTGACCATCATGGCCCTGTCCTCGCGGCTGGCGGAGCGGATCGGGCGTGGCTGAGATCGACGGCGTCGAGGTCGCGGCGTACACGGTGCCGACCGACGCGCCGGAGTCCGACGGGACGTTCGCCTGGACGGCGACGACGATAGTCGTCGTGCACGTGCGCGCCGGCGGCGAGGCCGGCCTCGGCTACACGTACGGCCCGGCCGCGGTCGGGACCGTGGTGCAGGACATGCTCGCCGGCGTCGTGCACGGGCGGGACGCGCTCGCGCCGCAGGCGGCCTCCGCGGCGATGCGGGCGGCGCTGCGCAACGCCGGTCAGGCGGGCATCGGCGCGCTGGCGGTGAGCGCGGTCGACCTCGCGCTCCATGACCTGCGGGCGCGACTGCTCGGCGTGCCGCTGGCGCGCGCGCTCGGCGGATTCCGGACCGCGGTGCCGGTGTACGGCTCCGGCGGCTTCACCTCGTACTCGGACGAGCGGCTCTCCGAGCAGCTCGCGGGGTGGGTGGCCGAGGGCATCCCGCGCGTGAAGATGAAGGTCGCCCGCGAGCCGGGGCGCGACCCCGAGCGCCTGGCCGCCGCGCGCACGGCGATCGGCGACGACGTCGAGCTGATGGTCGACGCCAACGGGGCATTCACGCCCGCCGAGGCGAGCGAGTGGGCCGGGCGGTACGCGGCCGCCGGCGTGCGCTACTTCGAGGAGCCGGTGTCGTCCGACGACCTGGCCGGGCTGCGGCGCGTCCGCGACCGGGCTCCCGCGGGGCTCGCGGTCGCCGCCGGCGAGTACGCCTGGAGCCCGCTCGACGTGGGCCGGATGCTCGACGCGGGCGCCGTCGACATCGCGCAGGCGGACGCGACGCGCTGCGGCGGCCTCACCGACCTCGTCCGGATCGATGCGCTGTGCGCCGCGCACATGACGCCGCTGTCGCTGCACTGCGCGCCCGCCGTGAGCGCCCACTGCGCGTGCGCGCTCGGAGCGCTGCGGCACCTCGAGTACTTCCACGACCACGTGCGGATCGAGCGCATGCTGTTCGACGGCGTGCTCTCCCCCACCGGCGGCGAGCTCGTCCCGGACCTGTCCGTCCCCGGGCACGGGCTCACGCTCCGCCGTGCCGACGCAGAAAGGTTCCAGGTGTGATGGGCCGGCTTCCCGAACCAGATGTGATCGTGATCACCGGCGCCTCGGCCGGCGTCGGGCGCGCCACGGCGCGCGCGTTCGCCCGCCCCGGCGCGCGCATCGGGCTGATCGCCCGTGGTCGTGCCGGCCTCGAGGCGGCCGCGGACGACGTGCGCGCGGCCGGTGGCGAGGCGCTCGTCCTGGCGTGCGACGTCTCGGACGCGGAGGCGGTCGACGCCGCGGCCGCGCAGGTGGAGGCCACGCTCGGCCCGATCGACGTCTGGGTCAACGTCGCGATGGTCGCGGTGCTCGCCGAGGTGACCAAGACGACCGCGGACGAGTTCCGCCGTGTCATGGAGGTCACGTATCTCGGCGCCGTCAACGGCACGCAGGCGGCGCTCCGGCGCATGCTCCCGCGCGATCGCGGCAAGATCGTCCAGGTCGGGTCGGCGCTCGGGTTCCGCGGGATCCCGCTCCAGGCGACGTACTGCGGCGCCAAGCACGCGGTCCAGGGGTTCGTCGAGTCACTGCGCACCGAGCTGCGCCACCACGGCTCGCACGTCTCGCACACGATCGTCCAGCTGCCGGGGCTCAACACGACGCAGTTCGGCTGGGTACGCGCGCGGACGCCCGACTTCCCGCAGCCCGTCGCGCCGATCTACGAGCCCGAGGTCGCCGCGCGCGCGATCGTGTGGGCCGCGCGCCACACGCGCACCGAGGTGTGGGTCGGCGTGCCGACCGTCTACACGATCATCGGCAGCCGCCTCGCCCCGCGCGTGGCCGACTGGTACCTGGCGCGCACCGCGTTCTCGGGGCAGCAGACCGGCACGCCGCTCGAGCGCGACCGGCCCGACTACGTCGACGGCCCGCTCGACGACGAGCGCGACTACGGCAGCCACGGGCCGTTCGGGTCACAGGCGCATGCGCGCAGCCCCCAGCTGTGGCTGACGACGCACCGGCGAGCGGTCGTCGCCGGCGGGGCCGCCGCAGCCACGGCGATGGGGGCGTGGCTGAAGCACCGCGCTTCCGGTTGACGATCCCGCGCACCGGGAAGACGGATGACATGACCTATCTGTTCTACGGCCTGATCGTGGCGATCGCGATCGTGCTGTTCATCTTCACCGGCGTCTGGGGCGGTCTCGTGTGGCTCGTCGTGGCCGGGCTCGCGCTGGCGGCCGTGTTCCTCGGCAAGGCCCGCACCGTCCAGTCCACGAAGATCGAGCCGACCGGCACCCCGCGCGCGTCGAACAGCGGCGTCGAGACCGCCAACGACCGCGTCGGCCAGCCCTAGCCCGTCAGCGGCGGCCGAGCTCTCGGGCGACGCGCCGCGCGATGAAGAACACGACCGCGGGCACGACGAAGAAGCGCCCCGCGGAACAGCCACACTTGCGTGTCGTACGGGTTGTTCGCCCGGCGCGATGGCTCCTTGCGGCGGCTGCCGCGCCAGGCGAGGAGGACGATCAGGCCCGCGAAGACCGCGAAGACGGCGACCGCGACGGGGAGGAAGCGTGCGCGACGTCGCTGTACGCCTCACTCGTGTCCGCGGCAGGGATCGGCGGCACGACCGGTCTCTACCCCGGTCTGGGCGAACGCAACGGTCATTCACGTGACGCGGGACGCTCGACGATCTCGAAGCACAGGCCCGGGCCGACCATCTCCGTGTAGACGTGCAGCAGCTCGCCGTCGTAGAGGACATTCAGCGCACGCATGCGCTCGACGAGCTCCGCGTCGAGATCGGTGCGGGCGAGCAGGTCGTCGTAGTAGTTGTCGTGGATCGCGCGCAGCGGGACGCCGCGTTCGCGCATCGCCGCGGCCGCCGCGAGGACGTCGTCGCTGGCGAGCGCGACATGCTGGATCTCGAAGCCGTCGTCGCCGACGACCGGGACGCTGAGCGCGAACCGCACGCTGCCGTCGACGTTGTGGGCGGCGCGGCTGCGCACCAGCCCGTCGGCGGTCGCGCGCTCGTCGGGGCTCTGGAGCTCGAGCCCGAGCACCGACCGGTAGAAGAGCGCCGCCTCGTCGAAGTAGTCGAACGGCTGCGACAGCGCGACGTGATCGATGCCCGTGACGTCGGGCGAGATGCCGTTGCCCGGCGGGCCCGCGGTGAGGAAGTCGGTCAGCCACCCGGCGGGGTCGGTGCGGCAGAAGAACACCGACGTGCCGTCGGGCGCGGCGACGGCGGACAGCTCCGCCTCCCCCGGGCCGCGCTCACGCGGGAGCAGCGGGGCGAGCAGATGCTGCGCGCGGTCGGCGGAGCGGATCGGGTCCTCGCTCTCCACCGCGATCGCCGCCACGCGTGGGCGCTCCTCCCCGTCGTGGTTGACGAGGATGCGCGTGTCGCCGTGGCGCCACAGCTGCACCGGCTTGGTGCGGTGCTGGCCGGCGTGGCGGAAGCCCATCGCGATCAGCAGGCGCTCGACCGGCGGGGCGGCGTCCGGGCTCACGGCCAGCTCGACGAAGGCGTACCCGTGCAGCGGCGCGGCCGGCGGCAGCGGCGTCACGCCCGCGGCCTCCTCGAGCAGCAGCAGGGAGCGCATCGCGTCGATCGCCATGCGCCGGGGGTCGGCCTGGCGGAAGACGTCGTTGAACACCTCGAGCGAGAGCGGGCCGGCGTACCCGGTCGCGAGCACGTGCTGCACGAACGCCGGCAGGTCGAAGCCGCCCTGGCCCGGGAAGCAGCGGTAGTGGCGGCTCCACTGCAGGACGTCCATCGCCAGCTCCGGCGCGTCGGCGAGCTGGAGGTAGAAGATCTTCTCGCCGGTGATGTCGCGGATGTGCGCGGGATCGCTGCCGCGCGAGAGGATGTGGAACGAGTCCAGGCAGGTGCCGAGGTTGGGGTGATCGGCTTGCGCGACGATCCGCCACGCGTGCTCGTAGTCGCTGACGTGGCGGCCCCAGGCAAGCGCCTCGTAGGCGATCCGGATGCCATGCCCGGCCGCGTGCTCGGCGAGGGTCCGCAGCTGGTCGGCGGCGAGGTCGTCGTCGTCCTGCGCCGACTCGGACACGTTCGAGCAGACGAGCATGAGGTCGGCGCCGAGGCGCTCCATGACCGCGAACTTGTGCTCGGCGCGGCGCAGGTTGCCGCCGAGGTCGGGCACCGCCTCGAAGTCGCGGAACGGCTGGTAGAGGCCGATCGCGCAGGCCAAGGTGCGCGGCGCGGTCGCGGACCTCCTCGGGCGACAGCGCGGAGGCGATCAGGTCGGGCTCGAACAGCTCGACCTCGTCGAAGCCGGCCGCCGCGGCGGCCTCGAGCTTGTCCTCGAGCGTGCCGCTCAGGCAGACGGTGGCGATCGACCGCCGCACCTACGCGGCCCGCCGAGCGTCGGCGGTCAGCTCGTCGACGTGGGCCAGCATCCGCTCGCGGTCGGGACGCAGGCCGGCGAACAGCTCCATCGAGCCCGCCGCCTGCAGCGCGACCATCCCGGCGCCCGACAGCGTCCGGCAGCCGCGCGCCCGGGCGTCGCGGAGCAGCTGCGTCTCGAGCGGCATGTACACGACCTCGGCGACCCACAGGTCGCGCCGGAGCATGCTCGGGCGCGACCGCAGTGCCGGGATACGCGGCCATGCCCATCGGGGTCGCGTGGACGAGCCCGTCGGCGCCGGCCAGCGTGCCCGCGAGCTCTCGCGCCGCATGCACTCCGAGACGCCGCGCCAGATCCGCGTGCCCGATCGCCGTCGACGTCGATGATCGTCAGCGTGCCCGCGCCGAGCGTCTGCATCGCGTGCGCCACGGCCGCACCGGCGCCGCCGGCGCCGAGCACGACGACGCGGTCGGTCGCGACACCCGGCAGCCCGCGCCGGAAAGCGTCCGCGAAGCCGGTCGTGTCGGTGTTGTGGCCGACCAGCCGGTCGCCGTCGAACACGACCGTGTTGACGGCGTTCAAGGCCTCCGCATCGTGCGACAGCTCGTCGAGCTCGGGGACGACCAGCTGCTTGCAGGGGTGCGTGACGTTGACGCCCGCGAGCCCGAGCTCGCGCGCCTCGCGCACCAGCGCCCCGACCGCTTCGGGGGCTCTGCCGAGCTCGTCGATGTCGAACAGCCGGTACACGCTCTCGTAGCCGAGCCGTCGCGCCTCGCGCTCGTGCAGTGCCGGGCTCAGCGAGCTGCCGATGCCCGCGCCGATCAGCCCGGCCGCGTAGGTCGCCTCGGTCTTGCCCGTCGCCGCGGCGATCTCGCCGCGCCCGGCTGCCGTCTTCGAGGATTTCGTCAGCGATCGCATATGTACGAACCAGTACGTTATATGCCCGCGGCCGCCGCCCCGCACACGTCTACGATGCCCGCATGGGCAAGGCTGCCGCCCCGGCTCGGCGTCGCGACGCCGATCGCACCCGCCAGGAGATCCTCGACGTCGCCGCCCGCGAGTTCGCCGACCGCGGCTTCGCGGGCGCGCGCGTGGACGAGATCGCGGAGCGCACCCGCACCACCAAGCGGATGATCTACTACTACTACGGCAGCAAGGAGCAGCTGTTCGTGGCGGTGCTCGAGCGGGCGTACGCGGAGATCCGCGCCGCCGAGCAGACGATCGACGTCGACCACCTCGAGCCGGCCGCCGCGATCCGCCGGCTCGCCGAGCTCACGTTCGACCACCAGGAGTCGCACCCGGACTTCAGCCGCCTGGTCTCGATCGAGAACATCCACCGCGCCGAGCACATCTCCGGCCACGCCGACTTCGCCGGCCAGAACAGCCCCGCCATCGAGCTGATCGAGCGCATCCTCGAGCGCGGCTACGCGGACGGCGTGTTCACCCGGGCGATCGACGCCGTCGACCTGCACATGATGATCAGCGCCTTCTGCGTCTTCCGGATGGCGAACCGGCACACCTTCGGCGCGATCTTCGACCGCGACCCGGCCGATCCCGCACTGCGCGACCGCTACCGCCAGATGCTCGGCGACATGGTCGTCGACTACCTGCAGGGCTGAGCGTTCGGCCGCTGAACTGCGCATTAAGGGAGGCGGGATCGACCGCGCGCGGGTCGGTGGGCGCCTTTTGCACCAGTGTGGCGTGCAAAAGCCGCGCCACGGGAACCGCGCGCAGCCGGGCGAACCCGGCCTGCGCTGCCCAGCCGCAGTTCGCCGGCGCCGACGAGCGCGGTTGAGGGACGTTTCCGGCTTCCGCAAACGGGACATAACGTCACTAGTCCGTACATTCGGTGAGGGAGGACATCGTGGAGACGGGGAAGCGGTTCGAACGCAGTGAGGACACGCCGGCCAAGACGCCGACGCGAGCAGCGCTAGCGAGCTGGATCGGCAGCGTGCTCGAGTACTACGACTTCTTCATCTACGGCACGGCCGCCGCGCTGGTCTTCGGCAAGGTCTTCTTCCCCGACTCCGACCCCGCGACCGCGACGCTGCTCTCGTTCGCCACCTACGGCGTCGGCTACGTCGCGCGCCCGGTCGGCGCGTTCTTCATGGGCCACATCGGCGACCGGTACGGGCGCAAGCGCGTGCTGCTGCTCACCGTCGGCCTGATGGGCACGGCGACGTTCCTCGTCGGCTGCCTGCCGACCTACGACGACATCGGCGTCTGGGCGCCGGTGCTGCTCGTCGCACTGCGTCTCCTCCAGGGCTTCTCGGCGTCCGGCGAGCAGTCGGGCGCGAACTCGCTCAGTCTCGAGCACGCCCCGGAGCACCGGCGCGCGTTCTTCACCAGCTTCACGCTCGGCGGCACGCAGGCCGGCCTGGTGATCGCGACCGCGGTCTTCCTCCCGATCGGCGCGATGCCCGAGGACCAGCTCCTGAGCTGGGGCTGGCGCGTCCCGTTCTGGCTCAGCGCGATCGTCGTGATCTTCGGCCTGCTCATCCGCCGCCGGATCGAGGAGCCGCCCGCCTTCCAGCGCGAGATGGCCGAGGACGCCGGCCGCGTCCCCGTCGCCGCCCTGCTGCGCGACCACTGGGCCGGCGTCCTGCGCGTCGTGCTCGCCGCGCTCGCGTCGACCGTCAGCACGATCTTCGCCGTCTACGCCCTCAACTTCGCCGTCGACACCAACGGGCTCGACCAGACGACGATGCTGTGGGTCGCGATCGTGACGAACGTCGTCGCGCTCGGATCGATCCCGCTGTGGGCGATCCTGGCCGACCGCATCGGCCGCAAGCCGGTCTTCATCTTCGGCGCGGTCGCCAGCGGCCTGATGATGTTCGCCTACCTCGGGGCGATCTCCGCCGGCGGCTACCCACTGATCTTCCTCACCGCGATCCTCATGTCCGGCGTCGTGTACAGCGCGATGAACGGCATCCAGCCGTCGCTCTACGGCGAGATGTTCCCCACCCGCGTCCGCCTCTCCGGCATGGCGATCGGCACACAGATCGGCTACGCGATCGGCGGCTTCGCGCCGACCGCCGCGAAGGCGATCGCCGGCGACGGCCCCGACGGCTGGGTGCCGGTCGCCGTCTACGTGCTGGTGTCGAGCCTGATCGCCGCCGCCGCGGTCGCCACTGCGCGCGAGACGTTCCGCACGCCGCTCGCGGTGATCGACGGCCGGAGCGAGGCCCCCGCGGCCGCGACCCCGCGGGCGCTGAGCGGCGCAGGCGTGTCGTAACGCAACGCCGGGGTAGTGCAGAGGGCGTGGCACCGCCTACCGCGCTCATCGTGCTCGACATGCTCAACCCATACGACCACGAGGACGCCGCGGTCCTGGCCGGCAACGTCGAGCCGATGGTCGCCGCGCTCGGAGAGCTGATCGACCGGGCGGGCGACTCGGACGTCGAGGTCATCTACGTCAACGACAACTACGGCGACTTCACCGCCACGCGCGACGATCTCGTGCGCTCCGCCGTCGAGGGCCACCGGGCCGACCTCGTCGAGCCGATCCTTCCGCCGCCCGGCGTCGCGTTCCTCCAGAAGGCCCGGCACAGCGCCTTCTACAGCACCGCGCTGGACCACCTGCTCCGCCAGCACTCGCTCGACACGATCGTGCTGACCGGGCAGGTCACCGAGCAATGCGTGCTGTACACGGCCCTGGACGCCTACGTGCGGCACTTCAAGATCCGCGTCGCGCGCGACGCCGTCGCCCACATCGACGAGGAGCTCGGGCAGGCGGCACTGCGGATGATGGAACGCAACATGCGGGTCGAGCTCGTCGACGCCGCCGACGTCATCTGAGCCGCACCGCGACGGCGCGGAGGTCGCCGACGAAGCCCTCCCGCTCGGCCTGCCGCGCGGCGCCGTCCGGCGCCCGCAGGATCGCCGCCGGATGGATCGTGGCCAGCACGCAGGGCGCGAGGTCGGACTCCAAGGGCTCGCCGCGCGAGCGCGTAAGCCGGAACGAGGAGCCGAGCAGCGCCTTGCCGGCGACCGCGCCGAGGATCAGCAGCACGTCGGGTTTGACGAGTCGCAGCTCCTCGCGCAGCCACGGCAGGCACGCGTCGACCTCGGACTTCTTCGGCGTGTCGTGGATGCGGCGCTTGCCGCGCTCGCGGAACTTGAAGTGCTTGACGGCGTTGGTCACGTACGCGTCCGCGCGAGCGATGCCCGCCTGCTCGAGCGCCGCGTCGAGCTCGCGACCGGCGGGCCCGACGAACACGTGCCCGGCGCGATCCTCGCGATCGCCCGGCATCTCCCCCACCATCATCAGCCGCGCGCGGCGCGGGCCCTCGCCGAACACGGTCTGCGTCGCCGGCTCGTACAGCGGGCAGCCGCGGCAATCGGCGGCCGCCTCGCGCAGCGCCTTGAGGCTGTTCGTCTCGGGGACGAAATCCTCGGCGGACATACCGAGGATCTGCCCGCCACCGACGGCGCGCGAAACCGCGCGGCGCATCCGGCGGCCCACTCGCGCGGCCAGGCCCGCTTCGCCACGATCGTGCACTGGTCGTACGGGACGTCGTGGGGCATCGCCCGCGGGCTGCTCGGCCTCGCCGGCCTCAGCGGGGCGCCGGCCGCCGCCGCCCACTTCACCGCGGTGTGGGGCTGGTCGCTGGCGATGCTGCCCGCGCTCGGCGTCGCCCCGCCGCCATGGCAGCAGGACCCGAGGGAGCTGGCGCTCGACGCGCTGCACCACGTGGTCTACGCCGGCGCCACCGGCGCCGCCTGGTCCGCGACCTCCTAGAGGCGTTCCGCGATCTGCGCCCACAGGTCCGCGTACGCGCGGGCCGCGGGACTGCGCGGATGCTGGATCACGAGTGGCACCCGGGTGACGCCCATCAGCTCGACGGCGCTGGCCACGGGGATGCCCGACCGGGCCACGCCGGGGAGCGTTTCCGGAAGCGACGCCGCCAGATCACGGTGCAGGCGCCGCCGGCGGTCGACCATCGACAGGAACGCGACGATCTCCGGCGCCGGCTGCGGGCCGCCGGCGAGGAACGTCTGCAGCTGCTCGAACGTGCGGACCGACAGCGTCGACGGCACCAGCGGGACCAGCAGCGCGTCGGCCGCGGTGAACACGTTCTCCGAGACGAGCGAGATCGACGGCGGGCAGTCGAGGATCGCGACGTCGTAGTGCTCGGCGAGTGGATCGAGCACCCGGGACACGCCCTTCAGCGGCTTCTTGCTCTGGTCGAGCGCGATGTCCAGGTGACGGTAGGAGAAGTCCGCGGGGAGCAGGTCGAGCCCTTCGAGGTCGGTGCCCTTCACGACGCTGAGCGGGTCGCGGCGCCCGCGGACCAGCTTGCTCCCGCCGCCCTTGACCTTGGCCCGGATGCGGAACAGGAACGTGGCGGCGCCCTGCGGGTCGAGGTCCCAGATCAGCGTCCGGCGGCCTTCCCGCGCCGCCAGCGCGGCGAGGTTGACCGCGGCCGACGTCTTGCCGACGCCGCCCTTGATCGAGTAGGTGGCGAGGACCTTCAGGACGCCTCGATCTTCCGGAACGTGCGGTTGACGATCTTGCGCTCCTCGGGTGCCGAGAACGCCGCGAAACGCTCGGCGAAGTGGGCGCGCGCGTCGCGCTGGTCGGCCTCCAGCGTCGAGATCACCAGGCCGGCGGCGAGCACCGCGTCGGGGCCGCCCGGCTGCCTCGCGAGCTCCTCGGCGTCCGCGCGCAGCGCGGTCGTCTGGACGCTGCGGTCCTGGAAGCGCCCGAGCACGTCCTGGAGGTCCTTGAGCGCACGGACGGTCGGCTTGACGACGTCGTCCGGGAACAGCGAGCCGAACAGCTCCAGCAGGTAGCGGAGCTCCTTGCCGCGCTTGCGCAGCTCGTGCAGGTCCACGTCAGGGCTGTCGTCGTCGATCCGGTCCCCGTCGCGGACCATGCGGCGGTACACCTTGCGGATGCGGTCCGCGGCGACGGCCTCGATCGGCAGCCCGGCGCGCGGCTGCGCCTCGGCGTCCTCGCCCGGTGGCGTCAGCGCCAGCGCGCGCCATGCCTCCAGAGTGGCGGCGAAGCGGCGGCTGCGCAGGGCACGGCGAACGCGCACGAGCTCCGCCGCGCGGCGTCGCTGCGAGCAGCGCGAGCAGCGGCGCCAGCTCGTCCCCGCGCTTCCCGGCCACCTCGTCCCACTCCAGCAGCTGGACGTCGAGATCGCGTAGCGGCCCCGTCACGGTCTGCACCCACTTGAGCTCGGTCCGCAGCCGCGCCCGCGGCCGCGGCGGATGCACGCCCTTGAGCTCGCGCAGCACGGACCGCGCCCGGCGCACCGACACGCGCAGGTCGTGCAGGAACTCGGTGTCGAGGTCGTCGATGACGCCCTGGACGTTGGCCTCGGCGACGTCGAGGAGCAGCAACAGGACCTGGCCCGCCGCGACGTCCGACCGCGTCCCGGGCTCGGGCTCGAACACGACCTTGGACTGCACGCCTTCCGGCTTTCCGCCCGCCGCGATGACGGCCGCATCGAACAGGGGGACGCTCGGCCTCGGCGAGGCCGAGCCCGTCGCGGACGCGACCGACGACCCGCTCGAAGTCCCGCTCGTAGCCGCGCACGGGCTCGACGACCAGCCGGGCGGGCAGGGCCGTCCCGTCGACGACGGGATGCTCGATGGCGAGGCGCACGACGGTCTTCGCGTCCTGGTTGACGACGGCGGCACGCAGGACGCGGCTGCGCACCCGGGCGACCGGGATCAGGGCCCGCTCCTCGAGCACCGGCGCGAGCCGGTCGCGCAGCGCGCCGGCGGGGATCGCGGCCAGCCCGACCGCGGGTGCGTCGTCCACCTCCGCGGCCCGCGGCGGCATCCCGGGCTCGCGCAACGTCAGCCGCCGGCGTGCCGCCCGCCGCCCGGGCCACTCCGCGCGCAGCCCGGCATCGCGCAGCCGCGCGTCGAACGTGTCGAGCAGGACCCGATCGGCACTGGCGGCCCGGCCGACATCCAGCGTCAGGCGCCGTGCGAGGACGCCGAGGAGCGCCCGGTCATCGAGCTCCGCAGGCAGTTCGAGTTCGACTGTGCCGCCCTTCACCGGCGGGGAGTCTGGCAGGCAGCCGGAGATCGCTGCTCGTGTGAAGCGGATGTGAAAGGCACCGCTAGAGATGGCGGAGGTACTCGTCGATCTCCCAGTCCGAGACCCACGCGCGGTGACGCTCGACCTCGAAGCGCTTGACCGCGAGGAACGTGTCGACGATCGGCGCGCCCAGGGCGCCGGCGATCACCGCGTCGGCCGCGAGCGAGTCGAGCGCGGCCTCGAGCGACTTCGGGAGCGCCGCGCCGATGCCCTCGGGAACGGGCGTCATCGCCTCCCGGATCCCGTGCTCGCCCGCGGCGAGCACGGCGGCGATCGCCAGATACGGGTTGGCGGTGGCGTCGCCGACGCGGATCTCGACCCGCGTCGCCTCGCCGCGCTCGGGCGGGATGCGGATGAACGCCGTGCGGTCGTCCCAGCCCCAGTTGGCGTGGGTGGGCGCCAGCGAGTCGGGCTGCAGGCGCCGGTACGCGTTGATCGTCGGGTTCAGGACCGCCATCAGCGCCGGCGCGTGCGCGAGGACCCCGGCGATGAACGCGTGCCGCTCGCCGGAAGCGGCGAAGGCGTTGCGGCCCTCGCGGTTGAGCGACACGTGCAGGTGCATGCCGGAGCCGCCCTGGTCGTTGAACGGCTTGCCCATGAACGTCGCGACGAGGCCGTGCTGTGACGCGATGTCCTTGACCGCGGACTTGAGCCGGAACGCGCGGTCGGCGGCGGTCAGCGCGCCGGCGTGGCGCAGGTTGACCTCGTACTGGCTGCTCATGAACTCGTGGTGGACGGCGGACGCCTCGAGCCCCAGCTCGGCCAGGTGCTCGGTGATCCCGCGCACGAGCCCGCCCGGATCGGCCTGCGGGCCGACCGTGTAGATCATGCTCAGCTGGTCGACGCGGCGCCGGTAGCCGCCCGGCGCCTCCGGGTCGGGCTCGACGAGGATGAACTCGAGCTCGGGGCCGACGACCGGCTCGACGCCGAGCTCGCCGAGCCGGCGCACGGCCTGCTTCACGGCCCCACGCGGGTCGGGGAACGGTGGCTCGATGTCGGCCAGGCACGACGCGACGCCCGGTTCCCACGGCAGCGACAGCATCGTTGCCAGGTCCGGCCGCACCAGCATGTCCGGGTAGCCCTCCTCGCCGCCGACGACGGGCGTGTGCCGCAGGTCGGTCCCCATCACCGCGGCGCAGAAGGCCAGGCCGTGCTCGATCACGTGGTCGAACTGCGAGATCGGCACGTCCTTGCCGCGCGCGATGCCGTGCAGATCGGCGAACAGCACCCGGATCGATCGCACGGGCGGGCCGTCGGGCGGCAGGCGATCGGCGGCCGTGGCGGGTGCGTGGTCGGCGTGCATCCGGAGATTGTCCCTGCCGACGGCGGGAAGCATCGTTGGTGTGATCGTTGCCCTGGAACTGGCCGCCGCGTTCGTGCTGATCGTCGGCGGCGCGATCTGGTTCACCAACGCGGTGGAGTGGCTCGGCCACCGGCTCGACCTGGGCGCGGGCGCGGTCGGCGCGCTGCTCGCGGCGGTCGGGACCGCGCTCCCGGAGTCGGTCATCCCGATCGTCGCGCTGCTGGCGGGCGGCAGCGGCGAGCAGGTCCAGCTCGCCTACGGCGCGATCATCGGCGCGCCGTTCATGCTCGCCACGATCGCCATGCTGCTGATCGTCGGGTCGGCGTACGCGTTCCGCCGCCGCCGCGAGCAGGACCACCGGCTCGACCTCGACGTCACGACCACCCGGCGCGACCTCGCGTTCTTCCTGGCGCTGTTCCCGGTCGGCATCGCGCTCGGCGCCATGGGCGTCGCCACGCCGTTGCGGATCGCCGCCGCGGCGCTGCTGCTGTGCGGCTACGGCTTCTATGTGCGGCGCACGGTCAAGCGGAGCGGCGGCGCCGAGGACGACGATCTGCATCCGCTGTACGTCGACACCACGAAGGACGACCCGCCGTCGTCGCTGCAGATCGCGATCCAGCTCGTGCTCTCGCTGGCGGCGATCGTCGGCGGCGCCGAGCTGTTCGTCAATGCCGTCGAGGAGATCGCGACCGCGCTCGGGCTGCCCCTGCTCGTGCTCGCGCTGGTCCTCGCCCCGCTCGCCACCGAGCTGCCGGAGAAGGCCAACAGCGTGCTGTGGGTGCGCACCGGCAAGGACGCGCTGGCCGCCGGCAACGTGACCGGCGCGATGGCGTTCCAGGCGACCGTGCCGGTCGCCTTCGCCCTGCTCGCGACGCCGTGGGAGCTGGACGCCTACGCCGTCGGCGCCGGCTGCATCGCGCTGCTCGGCGGCGCCATCGCCCTCTGGGCGCTCCCGCGCCTCACGCGCTCCGATCGGCGCTAGCGCCGGCCCAGGCCGAGCCAGCCCCAGGACTCGGGGAAGTTCTCGGACCCGGCGACCAGCAGCCTGCGCTCCGCGATCCGCCAACCGGCCGGAGTGCGGACGACGACGTCGTGGTACTGCGCCCACAGCCGCCACTGCGGCCCGCCGTCGGCCGGCCGGTGCCACGCGTACACCGTGCTCTTCGCCCGCGCGCGGTCGGCCACGATCTGCGCCGCCGACGCACGCTTCGACTCGCTGCTCGGCGCGCGCGGCGGGCTCGAGGGCGTGCCGGCGATGCGGCCTCCGTCGGGCGCTCGAAGGCCGCCGTGAAGCGTTCCAGCCACTGCCGGGTGAGTTCGTGCGCGTCCTCCATGCGCGGCAGCGTCGCGACCTTGCGCGCGAGTTGGCAACCGACTTCTCAGGCGAGAAGCAGCGGCGGCGTCAGGCGCGGAGCGGCGCCGCGGCGAACTCGCGCATCGCCGCGTCGAAGTCCTCCTCCGCGTGGAAGCCGAGCCGGTCGGCGGCCGCGTCGGCGGAGGCGAACACGTGGCGGACGTCGCCCGCTCGCCACTCGACCCGTGACGACCGGCTCGCGGTCGGGCGCGACGGCGCGGGTGAGCGCGCGGGCCATGTCGAGCACGGTGCGCGGCGTGCCGCTGGCGACGTTGAACGTGCCGGTGACCGGCTCGGTCAGCGCCAGGAGGTTGGCGCGGGCCACGTCGCGCACGTGCACGAAGTCGCGCCGCTGGCCACCGTCCTCGAACACGCGGGGCGCGTCACCGGCGGCCAGCGCCGAGCGGAAGATGCTCGCGACGCCGGCGTACGGGGTGTCGCGCGGCATCCGCGGCCCGTAGACGTTGTGGTAGCGCAGCGCCGTGTGCGTGGCGCCCGTCTCGCGCGCGAACGCCGCGCACAGGTGCTCCTGCGCGAGCTTGGTCGCGGCGTAGACGTTGCGCGGGTCGAGCGGGGCGTCCTCGGGGACGGCGCGCGCGTCGAGCCCGCGCCCGCAGACCGGGCACGGCGGCTCGAAGCGGCCGGCTTCGAGATCGCCGGCGCGGCGCGGCGGCGGCCGGACGATGCCGTGCTCGGGGCAGGCGTAGCGGCCCTCGCCGTAGACCACCATGCTCGACGCGAGCACGAGGCGGCCGCGGAAGCCGCGCTCGGCGAGCGCGCGCAGGAGCACGGCGGTGCCGAGGTCGTTGTGCGCGACGTAGTCGGCGATGTCGCCGATGTCGACGCCGAGGCCGACCATCGCCGCCTGGTGGCTGACCGCGCTGACGCCCGGCGACCGCTCGCGCCGCCGTCTCCGGATCGCGCAGGTCGCCCTCGATCCAGTCGGCGCGGGGATCGAGGTAATCGGGCCGCTCGCGATGCGCGGCGGCGAGCAGCGAGTCGAGCACGCGCACGTCGTGGCCGTCGTCGAGCAGCGCGTCGACCACGTGCGAGCCGATGAATCCGGCGCCGCCGGTGACGAGGATCATGGCCTCGAACGTAGCGACGTCAGCATCCTGTAATCGAAACAGCTGCGAAACATGGGTAGGTCTTTGCGGGTGGCCGACGTCGTCCTCCCCGTCCTCGACGAGCGCGAAGCACTGCCGTGGGTGCTGGCGCGGATGCCCGCCGGCTACGACCCGATCGTCGTCGACAACGGCTCGACGCGACGGCTCGGGCGAGCTCGCGCGGCGCCTCGGCGCGCAGGTCGTGCACGAGCCGCAGCGCGGGTTCGGCGCCGCGTGCTTCGCCGGCCTGCTCGCGGCGCGCGACGACGTCGTCTGCTTCATGGACTGCGACGCCTCGCTCGACCCGCGCGAGCTCCCGCGGGTGGCCGGGCCGGTGCTCGCCGGCGACGCCGACCTCGTGCTCGGCGCGCGCCGGCGGAGCGGGGCCGCTGCACGCCCGGGTCGCCAACCGGCTGCTGGCGCTCGAGCTGCGGCGGCGCAGCGGCGTGCGGCTGACCGACCTCGGGCCGATGCGCGCCGCGCGCCGCGAGGCGCTGCTCGGCGCTCGGCCTGACCGACCGCCGCTTCGGCTGGCCGCTGGAGATGGTGCTGCGCGCCGCCGCGGCCGGCTGGACGATCGACCGAGGTCGCCGTCGCCTACCGCCCGCGCGCCGGGCGCTCGAAGGTCACCGGGACGGTGCGCGGCACCGCCGCGCGCCGTCCGCGACATGGCGGCGGTGCTGCGATGACGCACGCTCGTCGTGATCGCCAAGGCGCCGGTGCCGGGCCGGGTCAAGACGCGGCTGTGCCCGCCGTGCACGCCCGCCGGCGCCGCCGCGCTGGCCGAGGCCGCGCTGGGCGACACGCTGGCGGCCGTGGCGCGCTCGCGCCGCGCCGGCCGGCGCGTGCTCGTGCTCGACGGCGAGCCCGGCCCGTGGCTCCCGCGCGGCTTCGAGGTGGTCCCCCAGCGCGGCGACGGCCTGGCCGAGCGGCTGGCCGCGGCGTTCGCCGACGTCGGCGGGCCCGCCTTGCTGATCGGGATGGACACGCCGCAGGTGTCGCCCGCGCTGCTCGACGACGGGCTGCGCGCGCTCGACGGCGCCGACGCCGCGCTCGCGCCCGCGCGGACGGCGGCTACTGGGCGATCGGCCTGCGCCGCGCGGACCCGGCCGTGTTCCGCGGCGTGCCGATGAGCGAGCCGACCACCGCCGCGGTGCAGCGCGCGCGGCTCGCCGAGCTGCAGCTCGCGACCGCCGAGCTGCCCGCGCTCGTCGACGTCGACACGATCGCCGACGCCCGCCGGTCGCCGCCGCGGCGCCGGGGACGCGGTTCGCCCGCACGCTGCAACGGGTCGCGCCATGAGCGCGCTGGCGGTCGCGGCGGACGTCCTCTACGGCCGCCTGCTCGCGACGGCGGCCAGGCACGTGCTCGACGGCGGCCCTCCGGCGCGTGCGCGCGTGCGCTCGGCCGACGGCACGCTGCAGCCGCTGCCGCTCGACCGCTGGCTCGGCGTCGCCGACGCCTCGACTCGGCGGTGCTGGCGCGCGCCGCCGCCCCGGTGCTCGACGTCGGCTGCGGCCCCGGGCGCCACCTCGCCGCGCTGAAGGCGGCCGGCAAGAGCGCGCTCGGCGTCGACCTCTCGCCCGTCGCCGTCCGCCTCGCGCGCCGCCGCGGCGCGACGGCGATCCCCGGCGACGTGTTCGGCGACGTCCCACACGGCGGCCGCTGGCGGACCGCGCTGCTGCTGGACGGCAACATCGGCATCGGCGGCGCGCCGGACGCGCTGCTGCGCCGCGTGCGCGAGCTGCTGGCGCCCGGCGGCGCCGTGCTCGTCGAGGTCGACCCGCCGGGCGCGCCGACCGTGTGCACACGCATCCGGATCGAGGCTGCGGGCGAGGTCAGCGAGTGGTTCCCGTGGGCGCGGGTCGGCGTCGACGGCATCGAGCCGCTGGCCGCGCGCGCCGGGCTGCCCCACGTCGACGTGCGTGGCCGCCGGCGGCCGCTGGCTGGCGCGGTTGCGCAGAGCATGATCGGCCCGTTTCGACCCGGCTTCTTGCGCTCGCCGCTGCGCGGCCCGTGGCTGACCGCGTGCTCGGCTCGATCCTGCTCGTGCTGCTCGCGATCGTGGCGGCGACCGGCTTCCTCTCGCACGCCGCCTACAAGCCGGACCTGCGCGGGCAACGCGATCGTGCCGGTCGCGCGTGACTGCCGCTGACCTTCGACTGGCCGACGCGCCCGGCCTGGCTGTACGCGCTCACCCAGGGCCTGCACGTGAACGTCGGGCCTCGTCGCCATCCCGTTCCTGCTGGTGAAGCTGTGGTCGGTGATCCCGCGGCTGTTCGCGTGGCCGCCGGTCGGCTCGCCGGCCGAGGCGATCGAGCGGCTGGCGATCGCGCTGCTGGTCGCGAGCGCGATCTTCGAGTTCGCGACCGGGATCGTGAACATGCAGTACTGGTACGCGTTCGACTTCAACTTCGTCGTCGCGCACTACTACGGCGCGGTCGTGTTCATCGCCTCGCTGGTCACTGCACGTGCTGGTGAAGCTGCCGGTCGCCGCCGCGCGTACCGTGAGCGCGGCTGGGTGCGGCCGCTGCGCGAGGACCTCGCCCACACGGCGCCGGAGCCATCCGGCGACCTCGTCGCGCCGGACCCCGACCGCGCCGACGATCACGCGGCGCGGGCTGCTCGCGTTCGTGGGCGGTGCGTCGGCGCTGCTGCTGGTCGCCAACGCCGGCGAGTCGATCGGCGGCCCGCTGCGGCGGCTGGCGTTCCTCGCCCCGCGGCGCGAGGGCTTCCCGGTCAACAAGACGGCCGCGCGCGCGAAGGTGACGGGGGCGATGGTCGGCCGCGCGTACCGGCTCGCGCTCACCGGCGGCGCGGCCGCGGTCTCGCTCAGCCGCGCCGACCTGCTCGCCCTGCCCCAGCACACGGCGCGGCTGCCGATCGCCTGCGTCGAGGGCTGGACGACCACGCAGACGTGGACCGGCGTGCCGCTGTCCGAGCTCGCCGCGCTGGCCGGCGTGCCACATGCGCGGAGCGCGTTCGTGCGGTCGCTGCAGCCCGCGGGCGTGCTCTCCAAGGCTTCGTTGAGCGGCGACGCGGTCGCGGACCCGGACGCGCTGCTGGCGCTGAAGGTCAACGGCGCCGACCTGCCGCTGGACCACGGCTACCCGGCGCGGATCATCGTGCCCGCGCTGCCCGGGGTGCACAACACCAAGTGGGTCGCCTCGATCGAGTTCGCGTCATGACGTGGCGGCTCCTCGTCCATCTCGCGCTGCTGCCGGTCTGCGCCTGGGCGCTCGTGGAGGTGTTCAGCGTGTCCAGCTCGAAGGCCTCGATGGGGATCGCGATCTGGCTGCTGGCCGCCGCGATCGTCCACGACTTCCTGCTCCTCCCGCTGTACTCGGGCGCCGACCGGGTCGCCCAGCGCGCGCTGCGCGGCCCGACCGTCAACTACGTGCGGATCCCGGCCGGGCTGTCGCTGCTGCTGCTCGGCGTGTTCTGGGGCACGGTCACCGGCGCCGGCGAGGGCGCCTATCACGCGGTCAGCGGGCGCTCGTTCGACGGCTACGCGACGCGCTGGCTGCTCGTCACTGCGGCGCTGTTCGCGGCGTCCGCCGTCATCTATCTCGTGCGTCGACGATCTGCAGGACGCGGTCCGCGTGGCCGGTGACGTAGACGCGATGGCGCCGCGGGTCGACGGTGACCGTGTCCGGCTGGCGTACGGCCGGGAAGCTGCGCAGGCGGTGCGGGCGCGCGCCGTCGGCCAGCTCGATGAGCCGGTTGGTCTTCGTCGTCGTGACCCACAGGCGCTGGTTGACCGGGTCGGAGGCGATCCCGTACGGGGCGCCGAGGATCGGCAGCCGGCGCGTGAGGTGCAGGCGCGGCCGCCGCTCGAACACGAGCAGCCCGTCACCGGTCGTGTCGAGCACGTAGATCAGCCCGCCGCGGCCGGCGACGACGCGGGTCGGCCCGACGCCGGCGGCAACGCGTTCGCGACCCACGGTCAGCACGCGCTCGCGGGGCGAGAGCACGGCGGTCGCCCGCCCGCCGTCGACCGTGGCGACCACGCCGGCGCCTTCCCGGGCGCCGGTGAGCGGCACGACGCGGCCCGCCGGCGGCTGCGTGAGCGGCGGCGACTCGGCGGGGCGTCCGGCCGGCGGCAGTGCGCTGACCGAGCCGCAGCCGGCCAGACCCGCGACGACCAGGAGCAGGGCGATGGCGCGCGCTAGAACGATGCGCCGCAGGGTGGCACGGCCGCGGCTCCCCAGCCAGGAACAGGTGATGAACTCGGTGCCCGCGCTGGCGCTCGCGGCGCTGGCGGTCCCGGTCGTGATCGGCCGCGTCACGCGGACTCCGCTCGGCGTCGCGCATCCGCCGTTCGTCGGCAAGATCGACCCGCACGCCGACGCGCTGCTGATCGTGTCGGTGCTCTGCTTCGCGGCCGCGGTGGCGTGGGCGCCGCGGCTGCTCACCGTGACCCCGGCGATGTTCGCGGCGGGCACGTTCGCGCTGACGCTGGTGCTGCGGCTGGCACTGGCCGCCGGCGGCGGCGGTCGTGGCGGCGCCGGGATCGCGGCGTGGTGGAAGGTGTTCGACCCCGCGCGCTCGTACGAGGCGCCGAACGAGTACCTCCCCGCGCTCGGCGCACTGCACTGGGGCCCGCACTTCTTCCTCGACCGCTTCGCCGAGACGGTTCCGGCGCTGCCGGTCCACGCCGCCGGCCATCCACCGGGCATGTTGCTGACGCTGTACGCGCTCGGGATCTCCTCGCCGGGCGGGATGGCCGCGCTGTGCATCGGCGTCGGCGCGCTGGGCGTCCCGCTCGCGTACCCGCTCGGCCGCCGGCTGCTCGACGAGCGGCGGGCGCGCGTCGCCACCCTGCTGCTCGCGTTCGCACCCGGGGCGCTGATCTTCGGCGCCACGTCGGCCGACGCCGTCTACCTGACGCTCGGGCTGCTCGCGGCGTGGCCGCTCACCGCGCGCCGGTGGCGGCCGCTGGGCGCGGCGACCCTCGCCGTGGCTTCGCTGTTCTCGTGGTCGCTGCTCGCCGTCGGTGCCTGGGCGGCCGTCATCGTCTGGCGGCGCGAGGGCCTCCGCGCGGCGCTTGCGCTGGCGGCGCTCTGCGCGATCGCGCTGCTCGCGTTCTACGCGGCGCTCTTCGCCCTCACCGGCTTCGACCCGATCGGGACGCTGCGGGCGACCGAGGACGTCTACCGCGCCGGCATCGCGTCGCTGCGCCCGTACTCGTACTGGGCGCTCGGCTCGCCGTCGGCGTTCCTGCTCGTGCTCGGGCTGCCGATCCTCTGGTACGCGCTGCGCGCGCTCGCCGCCGCACAGACGGTCGCGGTCGCGATCTTCGCCGTGCTGGCGATCGCGGCGGTGATGGGGTTCACGAAGGCGGAGACGGAGCGGATCTGGCTGTTCTTCGCGCCGTTCGTCTGCCTCGCCGCCGCGGCGGGGCCGGCATTCCGGCTGCGCCCGGTGCTCGCGCTGCTCGCGGTCCAGGCGCTGGCCTACGAGCTGCTGTTCGACACGATCTGGTGAGCGACAGGCTCAGCCCGCGGGCAGCGTGAAGCGCACGGACGTGCCCTCGAGCGAGGACTCGAGCCAGATCCGGCCGCCGTGCGCCTCGACGATCGCCCGCGAGATCGCCAGACCGAGCCCGGCGCTCCCGTTCGCGCGTATGGCGCTGCCCTGGAAGAACGCCTCGAACACGCGGTCGCGGTCGGCGTCAGCGATCCCGCTGCCGGTGTCCGCCACCTCGACCTGGACGCCCTCGACGCCGCCCGACGCCCGCACCGTGACGCTGCCGTCGGCGGGCGTGTGGCGGATCGCGTTCTGGATCAGGTTGAACAGCACGCGCTGGATCTGCTCCGGCGCGCCGCGGGCCGGCGACAGGTCGCCGGGCACGTCGACCACGAGCTGGGCGACGCCGTCGTGGCGCATCGCCTCCACGGTCTCCTCCACCAGCTCGCCGAGCCGGACCTGCTCGATCGACCACCGCAGCTCACCGGCCTGCAGGCGCGACAGCTCGAACAGGTCGTCGATCAACGCTCCCAACGCGCCGACGTGCGTGCGCAGCTTGGCGAGGTAGGCCTGGCGATCGGCGTCCTCGACGATGTCGTCGTCGAGCGCCTCGACGAGCAGCCGGAGCGACGTGATCGGCGTGCGCAGGTCGTGCGAGATCGCGGCGACGAGGTCGTTGCGCGCCGCCTCGGTGCGCGCCAGGCGGTCCGTCATCGCCTCCGCCTGGCCCGCGAGCCGGGCGACCTCGTCGTCACCCTCGACCGCCGGCACGACGTCGCGGCGGCCCTCGCCGACCGCCTCCAGGCTCGCGCCGATCGCCTGCACGTCCGCGAGCACGCGCCGCGAGAGCACCCAGCCGGCCCACAGCGCCAGCGCGGCGCAGTAGGCACCGGCCAGCACGGTGAAGAACGCGTCGTGCGAGGACACGAACATCACCGCCACGAACAGGCACACCGTCACGAGCAGCTGCGCGGCGGCGATCGCGCCCATCAGCACGGCCTGCCGCCGCAGCCCCGTGCGGCGCCGCAGCACGACGCCGCTCAGCCAGACGGTGATGCAGCCGAGCGGCGCGAGCAGCACGAACGTCAGCCACGCGGCGTGGAAGTCGTAGGCCAGGCCCGCCAGCGCCGCGGCGAGCAGCGCCGCGGCCGGCGCGAAGATCCGCCCGAGCCTCACGGCGCGAAGCGGTACCCGATACCGAACACGGTCTCGATGTGCCGCGGGCGGGCGGGGTCGCGCTCGATCTTGGAGCGCAGCCGGCGGATGTGCACGGTGACCGTGGAGGTGTCGGTGTAGAAGGAGTAGCCCCAGACGCGGTCCATCAGCGCGTGGCGGCTGAACGCCTGGCCCGGGTGGCGGGCGAGGAACAGCAGCAGCTCGTACTCGCGCACGGTCAGCGCGCACTGCTCGCCGTCCATCAGCACGCGTCGCGAGGCCGGTTCGATCCGCAGGTCGCCGAACTCGAGCGGCGGCTCGAACTCGGGCTCGGGGTCGACGCGGCGCAGGACCGCGTCGACGCGCGCGACGAGCTCGGCCGGCGAGAACGGCTTGACGACGTAGTCGTCGGCGCCCAGGCTCAGGCCGACGATGCGGTCGGACTCCTCGCCCTTGGCCGTGAGCAGGATGAACGCCGGCCGGCGGGTCCGGTCCTTGCGGATCCGCCGCATCACGTCGAGCCCGTCGACGCCCGGGAGCATCAGGTCGAGCACGATCAGGTCGGCCGCGCGCTCGCTGTGCAGCTCGAGCGCGCTGTCGCCGTCCGCGGCGACGCGCGTCGCGTAGCCGGCGCGCTCCAGGTACCGCGAGACGACGTCGCTGATCGTCGGCTCGTCGTCGACCACGAGGATGTCGCCGCGGGTATGCGTGCCGGGCATCGGCTTCGATGATGGCGACCGGCGGCGCACGCTTCAACGCGCAACCGGCGATGTCAGCGTTTGTTCACCTGGCGCGGGTGCGCTCGTAGTGGCGCGCCTGGCGCGCCCGGTTGCCGCAGGCGTGCGAGCACCACGCCCGCCGCGGGTGGTCCTTGAGGAACAGCAGCACGCACCCCGGCGCGTGGCAGGCGCGGATGTCGTGGCGATGCGGCCCGGTGAGCAGCTCGATCGCGTCGGCCGCCAGCGCGGCGATGACGACGTCGGCGCGGCTCGCGCCGTGGTAGTCGACGGTCGCCTCCCCGCCCGGCGTGACGGCGGGTGAGTGCGGTGCGCGCGCGGCGGCGCGGTTGAGCGCCTCGAGCACCGCCGGGTCGGGCGGTATGCCGTCCACGGCGGCGTGCAGCGCGGCCCGCACAGGGCCGCGCAGAGCGGCCAGCTCGGGGGCCTCGGGCGCGGCTCCGGGAACGTCAGGGAGCCGGCCGGCCAGCCCGTCCAGCCACGCGCCCGCTTCGTCGAGGCCGTCGTAGGTCCGGCCGCCCGCGACGTAGAGCGTGTTGTGGAGCTCGATCGCCGCCGGCTCGTTGCGCAGAGGGCCGGAATACATATGCAACTAATGGTAGTACGGGTTGACAACCGTTAGCAACACTTCTAACGTCAACGCGGCATATCAACCGTTAGAAAGGCTCTCCATGCCACGCATCGCTCCCCTCGACCCGTCGGTGGCGACCGGCCGGACCAAGGACCTGCTCGACACGGTCCAGGCCACGCTCGGCGCCACGCCCAACATGCCGCGCACGATGGCGCGCTCGTCCGTGCTCGAGGGCTGGCTCGGCCTGCTCGGCGCCCTCCGCCACGGGTCCGTGAGACCTGCGGACGGCGAGCGGATCGCACTCGGCGTCGCCGAGGCCAACGGCTGCACCTACTGCCTGTCCGTGCACAGCTACCTGAGCGCGCACGCGCTCAAGCTCGACCCCGACGAGATCGAGCGCGTTCGCGGTCGAGGTCGATTTCCCGCGCGTCGAGCCGCGCACCCGGCGACGGTCTGATGCAGATCGCGGAGATCTGGCGCTACCCGGTCAAGTCCATGGCCGGGGAGCGCCTCCCGCGTGCCCGGCTCGGGCTCGACGGGATCCCCGGTGACCGGCGGCTGTACGTCGTCGACGGTCGCGGGGAGATCCTGTCCGCGCGCACGAGGCCCGGCCTGCTCGGGCATCGCGCGCGGCTCGACCGCGGCGGCGAGGTGCTCGTCGACGGCCTGCCGTGGCGCAGCCGCGAAGTCGCCGCCCTCGTGCGCGCGGCCGCCGGCGCCGACGCGCGCCTCGTGGAGGCGACGGGCCCCGAGCGGTTCGACATCCTGCCGCTGCTCGTCGCGACCGACGGCGCGATCGCGGCGTTCGGTCACGACGGGCGGCGGCTGCGTCCGAACCTCGTGATCGCCGGCGTCGACGGGCTCGCCGAGCGCGGCTGGGAGGGCCGCCGGCTGGCCGCCGGCGACGCGGTGATCGCGCTGGCCGACCTCCGCGAGCGCTGCATCGTGACGACCTGGGACCCGGACACGGGCACGCAGGACGTCGACGTGCTCCGGGGCATCCGCGCTCGGTTCGACGGCACGCTGGCGCTCAACGCGTGGGCGGGGCGCCCCGGCTCGGTGGCGGTCGGAGACGAGGTCGGGCTCGTCGATCAGCCGGTGGAGCTCGCGCTGCCGGCGACCGGGCGGTTCGTATAGGTCCGCCGGAAGCGCCCGGGCGGAACGCCCCGATGCCGCCGAAAGGCGCGGTTGAAGGCGTACTCGCTGGAGTAGCCGACACCGCGGGCGATCGCGTCGATCGGCTCGTCGGTGTCCTTCAGGCGGCGGGCCGCGAGATCGAGCCGCCAGCGGGTCAGGTACGCGAGCGGCGGCTGCCCCACGAGCTCGCCGAAGCGCCGGGCGAGCGTCGCGCGCGACACGTTGACCTCGGCGGCGAGCGTCGCCAGCGTCCACGGCTGCGCCGGCCGGTCGTGAATGGCGGCGAGCGCGCGAGCGATCGTGGGATCGCGCAGCGCGCTCAGCCACGACGCGCGGCCGTCGCCGTTCGCCTGCGCCCACGCGCGCACGACGGCGATCAGCAGCAGGTCGATCAGGCGATCGACGGCCGCGCGGGCGCCCGGGTCGCGCAGCCCGACCTCGCCGGCCAGCAGCGCGACCAGCGACGCCGTCCCCGCTCCGTTGACCGGGTCGGCGGGCACGTGGAGCACCGGCGGCAGCAGTGCCAGCAGCGGCTGGGCGATGTCGTGGTCGTAGTCGTAGCCGGCGCACACGAACGTCGTGGTCGCGCCGGGCCCGTCCAGCGGCAGGTCTCCCTCCGGGGTCATCAGCGTGTCCTTGAGCGCGCGGTCGAACGGGCGGCAGTCGCCGTCGGGCTGCGACGACAGCCGATGCGGCGCGCCGGTCGGCAGCAGCGCAGATCGCCGGGCATGAGCTGGATCGGATCCTCGTCGCCGACCCGCAGCCAGGCGGTGCCGGAGGTGACGGCGTGGAAGCTCGCGCCCTCGCTCTGCGGCAGCGCCAGCCCCCACGGCGCGGCGGCCCGCACGTTGCCCAGCAGCGCGCCGCGCACGCGGCTGAGGTCGAGCACGTCGGCGAGCGGATCCATCGCACGAACGGTACCGCGATAGAGACGTTCGGACAAGAAACTGCGTGTGATAGTCATTGCCGGCTCGCATGACCAGACGTAGCGTGCCCGGCATGGACATCACCCAACAGATCGCCGTCGTCACCGGCGCCGGCCGCGGCCTCGGCCGCGAGCTCGTCGACGCCCTGCTCGACCGCGGCGCGCCGAAGGTCTACGCCGCCGCCCGCAACCCCGCGGCCGTGCGCGTCGACCCGCGCGTCGTGCCGGTCGCCTTCGACCTGCTCGACGGCGGGTCGATCGCCGCCGCCGCCCGCACGGCGAGCGACGCCACCGTGCTCCTCAACAACGCCAGCACCGCCACCTTCGCCGGCCCGCTCGAGGCCGACCGCGACGCCGTGCGCGCGGAGATGGCCGTCAACTACGACGGCACGTTCGACGCGATCCGTGCGTTCGTGCCCGTCTTCGAGGCCAACGGCGGCGGCGCGATCGTCAACGTGCTGTCGCTGCTGTCACTGGCGTCGACGCCGCCGATGACCGGCTACTCGGCGTCCAAGGCCGCCGCGCACTCGCTCACCCAGGCGCTGCGGCCGGTGCTCGCCGCGCGGGACATCACGGTCCACGGCGTCTACCCGGCCGGGATCGACACCGACATGGTGCGCGGCCTCGACGTCCCCAAGACCCCCGCCGCGGTCGTCGCCGCCGGCGTGCTCGACGGGCTCGCGGCCGACCTGGAGGACATCTTCCCCGACCCGAACGCGCAGGCGATGAGCGCGACCTGGTGGACCGATCCGAAGGCGTTCGAGAAGGCCTTCGCCGGGGCGGGCGCGTAACGCCCGTTGAAACTACGGATCGGCTCCCGCAGCTCGCCCGGATGGCCTCGCGGGGCGGCCGGAATACGGTCGCGGACATGCTGTTCCGCCGCCGCAAAGCCGACCCGCTCCGCCGCTGTCCCGCCTGCCGGAGCAAGCTCGCGTGCCCGACCGGCTGGTCGCCCGAGGACGACGCCCACTGGCACGTCGAGCTGCGGTGCCCCGAGTGCGAGCATCGCTGGGAGACGCTGATGCCCGACTCGCGCGCCGCCCGCTTCGACCTCGAGCTCGACGCCGACAACGCCGCGATCATGCGCACCATCCGCAAGCTCGACCACGAGCTGATGGCCCATGACGCCGAGACGTTCTGCGCCGCGCTCGCACGCGACCTCATCGAACCGGCCGACTTCGCGCGATAGACCGAGACCCGCTTCCATGGCTTCGGGCCTCCCGACCGGTTAGGATGTTCGACCGACGGGCGTGTCCGTGGAGGCGCGTCGCAGCGTCCCCTCTTACAAGCTGCCGGTCCAACGAGGAGAACGAAGCGGATGGCGACGAGAACCCGGAACGCTTCACGCGGCAAGTCGCGCCGCGGCCCCCAGACCCGAGACCCGGACGGCACCCGTGACGCGCTGCTCAAGAGCGCGCTCGCGCTGTTCGAGCGCTTGGGCTACGACGCGACATCGGTCCAGCAGATCGTCGACGACGCCGGCCGCACGAAGGGCGCCTTCTACCACCACTTCGAGAGCAAGGAAGACCTGCTCCGCGGCCTGCACGACGAGTTCATCGACTACCAGCTCGAGAAGGCCCACGCCGTCATCGACCGCGACCTCTCACCCGAAGAGACGCTGCGCGTCCTCGTGAGCGAGGTGCTGATGGAGCCGCTGAGCATCTACAAGTCCGAGATCACCGTCTTCCTGCACGAGCACCGCTTCCTGTCCGAGGACGCCTTCGCGGAGATCAAGGTCAAGCGCGACGAGTTCGAGGACATCGTGGTGGACGTGATCAAGCGCGGGATGGACACCGGCGTCTTCAAGAAGGTCGGCACGCCGCGACTCGTCGCGTTCGGCGTGATCGGGATGTGTGCGTGGAGCTACACCTGGATGGATTCCAAGGGCAAGATGTCGCCGCGCCGGATCGGCGAGACATACGGCGACATCCTCGTGGAGGGCCTCGCCACGTAGTCCGGCGTTCGAGGTGACCGCGCCGAGCGCGTCGGTGTCACCGCATTACGCGCACACGGTTGAAGTCGCCTGCCTCGAGGTCCTCCGCGGTGATCCAGAAGTAGACGCGCTCGGCATCGCCGACTGACAGCTGCAGAAGCAGTCGCCAGCGCGCGGACCGCGGTTCGAGCTCCCGCGCGCGCGGGTGCATCCGCGGATACGGCTCGTCGTCGTGAGCGACGCCGGCGTCGAGAAGCTCGCACCGCAGTGGCATGTCGCCACCGGTCTCGTCGGGATAGCCGAGCAGCCGGTGCAGCGCGAGGAAGCCCGGCGTGCTGTCGTGCAGCTCGACGCCCTGTCGCTCGGCCAGCCACACCCGTAGCGCGATCCACGCCGTGCGCTCGTCCGTGCCGAGGCCGAGCGCCTCCACCGGCGCCGACCACACCCGCGGGAGGCTGAGCTCGAGCGAGGGCTGCACAGGCTCTGCGCCGCTGACGGGACCCGGCGCCGACACGAGCCCGACGCGGTCGTCGGCGAAGACCAGCGCGCCCTCCGCCGGGAGCGCCGGCGCCGCGCCGAGCGCGGCGATGCTCGCGAGATCGATCTGCGCGAGGCACCGCTCGCCGCCGAGCGACGAGCGGCCGGCGACGTCCGGCGTCAGCCGGATGCTGCGGCGCGCGAGCGCGCGGACGGCCTCCGAGCGGCCCTCGAGACCGGCGACGGCCGCCTGTGCGAGCAGCTCGTCGAGCGTGACGGTCCCGCTCACGGCGGCGGCGGTCGTCGGGCTCGGGGGCACGAACGTCGGCGCCCCACGATCCCGGTCACGCGCTGCTTCTCGGCGGACAGGGCCGAAGCCACGGCGAACGGCTTGGGCGCGACCTTCGGCGCGGCCGCCAGCGCGTCGCGCCACGCGCGGCCGAAGAAGTCGCGGCGGCTCGACCCGGGTCCCTCGCTCATATGCCCACGCTACCGCGATGCGTTGGCGTCGCCGCCACGATGCGCGGACCCAGCCGTGCCCGTCACTGCTGCGATCGCAGAACGCGATCGCCGTACACGTACGACGCGATCAGGCCGAGCACCGAGCCGGGGATCGGCCACAGCGCCTCCGCCAGCCCGGGCGGGTTGTCGGTGGGAATGCCCGGCGTCGGCAGCAGGAACCCCGTGACCAGCGCGCCGCCCAGCGCCGCGAGGAACGCGCCGATGATCCCGCCCAAGAAGCGGTCGGGCACGAGGCTGGCGAAGTGCCAGAAGGCGATGCCGACCATCGCCCAGATCAGGATGCTCATGCGCCGGCCGCCTCGGGCAGCGGCGCCTCGAGGCGCGTCAGCATGCCGGTGATCCGGCGGTCGAGCTCGGCACGCGTGACGCGCAACGTCGCGGCGATCACGGCCGTCGCGGTGTGCCGGACGAGCATCCCGAGGATCGGCAGGTCGTCGGGATCGAGGACCTGCCCGGCCGCGTCCAGCAGCGCCGGTGAGATGTCGGGGATCGTGGGCTCACCGCGGGCGGCGCGGCGGATGGCCTCGAACAGCTCGCGCGTCTGCGCTGCCTTGTCGACGATCGCGTCAACACCCGCGACGATCGCCGAGCTTCGCCGAGCCGGAGGTCTTCGCGACGTTCTCGGACCGCCTGCTCATCAAGCGGGTGGGCGAACCGGAGGACATGGCGGCCGCCGTCTCCTTCCTGCTGTCCGACGACGCCTCCTACATCACGGGGATCCAGCTCCCGGTCGACGGTGGCTGGCTCGTGCGCTGACCGGCGCTCAGCCGAACGACCCGTGCGGGTCGCAGCGGCGCTTGACCGCGAGCCACCGCTCGGTGTCGAACGGGACGTCGATCGTGAACGGCTCGACGGCCTCGGCTGAGCCGTCGACCCACGCGAGCTGCCCGCGGTCGAGCGCGGGAACCGGCGGCCACAGGCCGGCGCACTGATACGCCCACCCGGCCGCGAGCGGCCGGAGAAACGCGTACGACAGGGTCGCCGCCGGCAGGTTCGCCCGCGCGAGCACGGTGTCGATGCAGTCGTCGGAGAGCTCCTCCAGCACGGCGCTCGTCAGGTGCGCGCGTGTCCCGGGTGGGTTGCCGGCATCCCAGATGCGCTGGAACGCGACGTACGGGTTGGGCGCGACCGCGTCCAGCGACGGGCCGAGCGCACGCAGCGGCGCCACCGCTTCCTCACCGTCCTCGACGCTGCCCACCCAGCAGAACACGATCGTGCAGACGCCGCCCAGGCCGGCGCCGAGCAGCAGCCCGCCGCCGACCGCGGCGGGCGCCTGCGCCATCTGATCGCGGTACGTCCGCGCCACCTCGGCGGCGCGGTCGCGCGGGAAGTTGAGGAACCCGCACAGCAGATCGGTTCCCACCGCATGGAGCGCGAGGTCGAGCCGGGTGACGACCCCGAGCCCGGCGCCCGCGCCCCGCAGGGCCCACAGCAGCTCGGCGTCGGCTTCGACGACCCGGCCGTCGGCGAGCACGACCTCGGCGCCGATCAGGCTCGCCCCGGCCGGCCCGAGCGCCCGCTCCAGCCAACCGCTGCCCTCACCGAGCGCGACGCCGGCGACGCCGAGGCCGGAGAGCCGGCCGCCGGTGACGGCGAGCCCGTGCTCCTGCGTCGCCGCGTCGAGCTCGCCCCAGGTGACGCCGCCGCCGACGCGCGCCGTGCGCGACGCGACGTCGATCTCGATCCCATCGATCGCCGACACGTCGATCACGAGGCCGCCGTCGACCGTGCAGGCGTCGGACGTGCCGCCGGCGCGGACCGCGAGCTCGAGCCCGCGGTCGACGCCGATGCCGACCGCACGGACCACGTCCTCGCGCGAAGCGCAGCGGGCGATCGCCGCCGGCCGCACGTCGACCATCGCGTTGAACGTCTTGCGCTCGAGATCGAAGCCGGCGTCCTCAGGGCCGACCACCTCCCCGCGGAGGGCGGCCCTGAGCACGTCCGTGACCCCAACCCCTGAGGTCGTCGCGGTCATCAGAGCGGCGGCAGGTCCTGCACCGCCCGGTAGGCCTCGTTGATCGCGCTGTGCGTGTAGGCGAACGCCTCCGAGTCGGAGTTCGCGATCGCCACGTTGCGGAACGGCTGGCGGCCCGCGTACTGCGGCTGGCCCTCGATCGGCCCGTACAGCGACGGGTCGAACGTGGACGTCAGCTCGTGGGCGTAGCCGTAGCTCCAGCGGTTGATCTTCCAGTCCGCGATGTCGCGCTCGGGGTCGAAGTCGCCGCCCTCCTTGTTCACCGTGCGGTCGATCAGGTCGATCACCGAGTCCTCGAGCTCCGCCCAGCTCATCTCGCGCAGCATCTGCTGCCCGGTCGAGTACGCGAACAGCTGCGGCACCGCGTCCGGGTGGTTCGGCACGACGGTGAACGTGAGCTGCGCCGGCGCGCTCGGCGGCTGGTTCGGCGTCGGGCCGTAGTACTTGCCCGGCGTCGCGATCGGGCCGAACCCGGCTCCGGCGCTGACGCTGAGGCTGTCCCAGAACAGGCTCGTGCCGCGCGGGCTGATGCTGGCGACCTTCGAGTCGGCGAACGCCTGCCAGTTGTTCAGCGCCGCGCGCCCGTAGATGAGCGGCACCTTGCGGGCGTAGCAGAGGCCCTCGACCTGCTTCTTCGGCAGCCCCTCGACCACGTGCGCGGTGACGCGGTTCCAGCACGCCATGACCACGTGGCGGGCCCACACGCGCCGGCCCTCGCTGCGGCCGTGCTTGTAGCCCTTCGTCGCCCCCGGCACGCGGTTGTGGATGTAGTCGACCGGCGAGTAGCCCTTCCGGTCGCGGCACGGCTCGACGCTGAAGACCGTCGCGTTCAGCCGCACTCGCACCGGATTGCGCGGGTTGTCGAGCTCCGTGTAGACGGCCTGCGCCTTGAGGATGCTCAGCTGGTCCGGCCGCATCGGGCCGTCGCCGACGTCGACGTTCGGGAACGCGTTCGGGATCAGCTTGCTGAGCGCCAGCCGCAGCAGCGACGTGTTGCCGTCCGGCCACGCACGCGTCGGGCCGCTGACCGACCGCGAGTCCTGGTACGGCGTCCGCCCGATCCCCGCGAGCTGGATGTCGTCGGTGTCGCCGAGGCCCACGCCGTCGGGGAACCCGGGCCGGCCGAGGATCCAGCAGTCGGCCGCCGACACGGCCTGGCCGCCCGCGCCGAGCAGGCCGCCCGAGCCGCGCCAGTACTCGCCGAAGAACGCCTCGTCGTTGATGCCGACGTGGTTGACCAGGTACTGCTTGTAGGTGATCGCCGTCAGGTACTCGCGCTTCTGCTGCTGGGTCAGCGGCGCACCGGGGGCGTTGGCGAGGAAGTCGTCGTTCGACGTCTGCACGCGGAGGATGGCGGCCTTCGCCGCGTCCGAGTACGGCGTGCGGGCGAGGAACGCCGTCCAGCCGGCCACCGTCGACGGCTCGAGGCCGGCGAACGGCCCGGCGTTGCGGGCCGGGATCACGTGATCGGTACCGAACTCCGCGGCGGGGAACAGCAGCCGCTGGTAGAGGCCGAACGACGCCGGGATGCCGGCCGCGCCGCCGTTCTGCCACTTGGTCGCGGTCGTGGTGTCGACGCCCGCCCAGTCGAGGAAGTCGGCCGCGTGCTGGCCGTAGGAGCCGGGGATGCCGCCCGGGGCGTCCTGGCCCCAGGTCCCGATGCTGTCGAGGTTGACGGTGCCGCCGTTGCGCAGCGTCATCACGTCGGCGCCGCCGTTGGCCGCGTTCGGCACGTGGAACTCGTTGCGGTGGGAGTGGCCGCCGAAGTCGGGCAGCTGGTCGATGATCAGGATCTTCTTGTCCGGGCCGAAGCGGTCCTGGTACCACTTCGCGGCCGAGATCCCGCTCGCGCCCGCGCCGACGATCACGCAGTCGTACTTCTCGCGCGTGTCCTCCACCCGCGGGCAGAGCCCGGGGCCGCCCTTGGTCGAGTGGATCTGCGACGGCTTCTTCGGGGGCGGCCCGTCGATCTTGATCGTGCGGTTGATCACCTGGCGCGGCTGGCCGGTGAACGGGTCGCTGAACGTCGGCGGGTAGTAGCCCGGCGGCAACGGCGGATCGCTCACGTGCGTGGTCGCCATCGCCTCGGCGCCCGTGAGGCCCGGGAACGCCGCGGCGGCGGCAAGCCCGGCCGCGCTGACCGCGGCTCCGTCGAGGAAATCACGGCGGGAGATGCCGTCCTTCTTCTCCCGGCGCTCGCGTTCGTCCTTGTACCGTCGCCGCCCGTTGCTGCCGCCCCCAGCAGGATCTCCGGCGCTAGTGGTCATCGTGATCCCTCCGTTTCACGGCTCATCCGTCAAGCGTTTGCCGTAACCGACCTCACCAGTCCGGCCGCCACCGTGTCAACCAGCCGGGACGTACAAAGTCGGGCGCCCGGCTGTGCCCGTTGGGCATCCTGAGCGTCAGTGCGCCGCCCCTTCCGCTCGTTCTGCATCGCTCTGGCCGTCTCTGGGCTCGTGCTCGCGGGATGCGGATCGTCGGCGTCGAAGCCCGTACCGGCCGCCGGCGACTGCCCCTCGGCCGCACCCGGGACGACGGTCGCCGGTGCGCCGCTGGACACCATCCTGCGCGTCCCGGCCGCCAACCGCGGGCGGCGGGTGCCGCTCGTGGTCGCCCTGCACTTCGCGACGGGGTCAGGCGCGGCGATGGAGCGCAACACCGGACTGACCGGGGAGGCGCAGCGCGCCGGGTTCGACATCGCCTATCCGACCGCGACCTCATCCGACCGCTGGTGGCGGCCGCGCGATCTCCCCCTGCTGCGCCGGACGATCGCCGCGATCGAGCGGACCGCCTGCGTCGACCGCAGCCGGCTCTACCTGGTCGGGTGGTCGAACGGCGGCAGCGCCGCCGTGCGCGCCGCCTGCGAGCTGCGCGTCGCCGGCGTCGTGCTGTTCGCGGCCGCGGTCAACGCCGAGCGGAGCTGCACGCCGGCCCGGACCCCGTCCCTGCTGGAGATCCACGGCACGGCCGATCCGCTGTGGCCGTACCGGCGGGCGCGCGCGTTCGCCACCGCGTGGGCGAGCGACAACGACTGCGGCGCCCCGGCCGCCAGCCGCGTCGGCGCGCGCGGCACGCTGCTGCGCTGGACCGGTTGCAGGGACGGCGCGACGTTCGAGCACCTACGCGTCGCCGGCGCCCGTCACATCGAGCTCTTCACCGACCTCCGCGACGCGGGCATCGATCCCCTCGACACCATGTGGCGCTTCCTCAGTCACGACCCGCAGTAGCTCTGCTGCGCCGCAGATGCTCGCCCCGTGCGACGGGTACGCGCGATCACGAAACGGCCGGCAGGCGGACGGTGAGCTTTGCGCCGCCGCCGGCCGCGTTGGCGGCGTCCACCTCACCGCCGTGCGCGCGGGCCAGGCGGCGCGCGATCGCCAGGCCGAGGCCGGCGTGCGAGCCGCTGCGAGCGCGGTCGCCGCGGAACAGCGGCTCGAAGACGTGCGGAAGGTCGGCCTCGTCGAAGCCGGCGCCGTCGTCGACGACCTCGACGGTGACGTGGCCGTTCTCGCGCCCGGTCGTGACGTCGACTCGCGCGCGGCCGTGCCGCACCGCGTTGTCGAGGACGTTCGTGAGCACGCGCTGCAACGCCGCGGGGTCGCCGCGCACGATCGCCCGGTCGGCGCCGGGCGCCGCCACGCGAACGTCGAGCCTGCCCGGCAGCGCCTCGACGACCTCACGCGCGACCGCCGCGAGGTCGACGTCCGCCCACTCCGAGGGATCGTGCGCGTACTCGAGCCGGCTGAACGCGAACAGGTCCGTCACCAGTCTGTCGAGATGCGTCGCCCGGTCCTGCGCCAGGCCGAGGTACCGGCCGTCGCCGAGCCCGCGCTCGAGCGCCTCCAGCGAGCCCCGCAGCGTGAACAGCGGGGTCCGCAGGTCGTGCGCGATCGCGGTCACGAGGAAGCGGCGGTCGCGTTCGGCCGCCGCCGAGGCGTCGAGCGCCGCGTCGAGCGCCCCGGCCATGCCCTGCATCGCGTCGCCGACCTGGGCGACCTCGCGCGCCCGCGTCGGCTTGGGCGTGACGTCGAGCTCCCCGCCCGCGATCCGCTCGGCGTCGGCCGCCAGCCCGGCGAGCGGCGCCAGCACCCAGCGGCGGAGGAAGAACACGATCACCACCAGCGCGGCGACCAGCGCGCCCGTCGCGGCGCCGATCGTGATCGCCCAGCGCGCCGCCGCGCTCTCCGCCGGCACCCAGATCGCCGCCGCCGCGGAGTCGAGCTTGAGGATCTCGCCCCGGCCGGGATCCTCCGCCCGTGCCGGGAAGCCCGAGGTCTGCACCACGGACCCGTTCCCCATCGCCTCCTTGAACGGCACGGGCGACTTGGGATCGCGCGGGGCCAGCTGGGCCTCGACGCCCATCTCGGAGAGCCGCTGGGCGAGCCGCTTGAGGCCGTCGGGGGTCGAGCGGTCGGCGGCCGCTATCGCATCGATCGCCCGCTGCGCGCGTGCGGCCTGGCGGCTCTCCTGCCATGACCCGGCGGCGAGCCAGGCGGCGCCGGCCACCGCGGCGGACACCGCGATCGCGAGCGCCAACGCCGCGACCAGCCACACGTGCAGGGAGAGCCGCTTCATCGTCCGGGCGGGTCGAATCGGTAGCCGACGCCCCACACCGTCACCAGCATCTCGGCCTCCAGCTTCTCGCGGAGCCGGCGGACGTACACCGCGACGGCGCTGCGGTCGCCCCACGATCCCCAGACGCGTTCGAAGATCTGGTCGCGCGTGAGCACCTGCCGTGGGTGCGCGGCGAACAGCGCGAGCAGCTCGAACTCGCGCGCGGTGAGCATGACCAGACGTTCATTCACCCGCACTTCGTGCGCCGCGAGGTCGATCTCGAGCCGGCCGAAGCGCCGCTGCGCGCGCGAGCGCCCATGATCGCTGCGCCGGAGCACCGCCTTCACGCGCGCGACGACCTCTGCGGGCGTCGCCGACTTGACGATGTAGTCGTCCGCCCCAAGCGCGAGCCCGCGCAGCTTGTCCTCGTCCTCGCCGCGCGCGCTGAGGAACAGGACCGGCACGTCGGAGCGCTCGCGGATCCGCCGACAGAGGTCAAAGCCCGACGCGCCGGGCAGCATCACGTCGAGCACGATGCAGTCGACGTCACTCTCGTCGATCGCCGCGACCGCCCGGCGTGCGTCCGGCGCGGAGATCACGCCGAAGCCCTCGTCGGCCAGGAAGTCCCGCATCAACCCGACGATCTGGGGCTCGTCCTCGACCAGCAGCACCGTCTGCACGCCCGTCAGTGTCCCGCAGCCGTCCAGCGGGAGCAGCGGGTTTTCATCGGATGTTCATCGGCGTTTCCGTGCCCGGTCACCCGGCGCTGGTGGAGTCAAGCGTCGTCCACCCGAGGAGGATGCGATGAGCAGGTTCACGATGATGTTGGCGGCCGCGGTCGCCACGGCGATGCTGGTGGTCGCGATGTCGGCGCTCGACGCGGTCGGCGCAGACCCGCCCGCCAAGGCGCAGGACGACCTCACCGCCAAGCTGGCGGACTGCCTGCGGGACCGCGGCGCCGCCATCCCCGCGCTGACCGGCGCCGCGCTCGACGACTGGCTGCGGGCGCACCGGCTCCCCGACGCCGACGTCCGTGCCTGCAAGCTGGCCGTCGCCCCACCCGAGGCCGAGGTGCGCGACGCGCCGTCCGCGGACGCGAAGCGGCTCAGCGAGTGCCTGACCGCGCAGGGGTTCGACGTGCCGACCGACCCGGTCGCGCTCAAGGAGTGGATCGGCCACCGGAGCAGCCGCGCGGCGCTCGACGCGCTGAAGAAGTGCGGCCTCGTGATGAAGCCGGCGCAGGGCCCGGACAAGAAGCCGGCGCCTTGTGGCGTGGGACCGGCCAAGGCGCCCGACGGCGGCCCCAAGGCGCCGCGCCCCGCGGCCGACGGGGATACCTAGCCGCCCACCGTGTCCGGAGGCGAAGCCGGCCGCCATGCGTAACGCGTAGCCGGATCGCGAGACAGGACCGGATGGTCTCCGCGCGCCACCTGTACGCCCGTGGCGCGGCGACGCTCGTGGCCTCGTGGGCGGCGTATGCCGGCGGCTCGGACGGGGCCGCGATGATCCGGGCTCCCGGCGTCGCGGCCGCCGTCTTCCCGAGCGCGCCGGCCCGCGACGTCTACAACAACGCGCTGCTCGAGCGCGATCTCGCGCCGCCGGATCGCGCGGCGGCGCTGGAGGCGATGGAGGATGCGTACGCGGCGGCCGGCGTCGTGCGCTTCGCGGCCTGGATGCACGAGAGCGACGAGGCGCTGCGCACGGACATCGTGGCGCGCGGCTACACGCTCGACACGGCGACGCGTGCGATGGGCATGGCGCTGACCGACCTCCGCCTGCCGCGGCCCGAGCTCGACGTGGCGCCGGGGGACCTGGCCGCGCACGCCGCCGTCGGCGGGCTGCCGGCCGGCCTCCTCGACGCCGTCGACGACCGCGCGTTCTGTGTGCTCGTCGCGTGCCTCGACGGCGAGCGTGTGTCCACCGGCATCGCCCTCGACCACGACGGCGACTGCGGCATCTACAACGTCGGCACGCGCGAGCACGCGCGGCGGCGGGGGCTCGGCACGGCGGTGACGGCCCGGCTCGCGCACGACGCGGCGGCGCGCGGCTGCGACACCGCCAGCCTGCAATCGACGGAGATGGCCGAGCGCGTGTACGCCGCCGTCGGCTTCCGCGATCTCGGCCGGATCCTCGAGTACGTGCCCGCCTGACGCGCGCGGCCGCGGTGAGATCCGGCGCTGCGCAGATGCCAAGGGGACGTCAACACCACGCCCCTAGGAGTGCCAGTGAAGCTCTCACGTCTCGTCTATGCCGCCGGCGCCGCGCTCGTGGCCGCCGTGCTGGCCATCAGCCCGGCCTCGGCCCACGACCGCTCGCCCGCCGGCGCGGTGTTCGTCCAGACCGACGATCCCTCCGGCAACACCGTCGTCGTCTACGACCGCCACGCTGACGGCAGCCTGCAGCGCGCCGTCGGCTACCGCACCGGCGGCCGCGGCGGCGTGCTCGACGGATCCGTCGTCGACCATCTCGCCTCGCAGGGCTCGCTCAGCTACGACCGTGCGCACGGGCGGCTCTACGCGGTGAACGCCGGCAGCGACACGATCACCGTGTTCGCCGTCCACGGCGACCGCCTCGTTCGGCGGCAGGTGCTGCCGTCGTTCGGCGACTTCCCGGTCAGCATCACCACGCACGGGCGGCTCGTCTACGTCCTCAACGCGCGGCGCGGCGGCTCGATCCAGGGCTACCTGCGCGTCGGCGCGGGCCTGCTGCCCGTCCCGCAGTGGCATCGCGAGCTGGGGCTCGACGCCGCGGCGACCCCTGAGTTCACCCACACCCCCGGTGAGGTCGCGTTCGGCCCGCGCGGCGATCAGCTGATCGTCACGACCAAGGCCAACGGCAACGCGGTCGACGTCTTCGGCATCGACCGCCTCGGCGCCCCGTCGGCGCGCCCGACCACGACGGTGCTGGCGAACGCGGTGCCGTTCGCCGTCGCGTTCGACGCGCACGGCCGTCTCGCGCTGGCCGAGGCCGGCCCGAACGCCGTCGCGACGTTCGACGTGGATCGCGGCGGGACGCTGCGCAAGATCGCCGAAGCGCCGACCGGCCAGGCCGCGACGTGCTGGATCCTCAACGTCGGCGGCCGGCTCTACCTCTCCAACGCGGGCAGCGGCACCGTCTCGGTGTTCGACGGCACGCTGGCGCCGATCGCGCTCACGCCCACGCGGGCCGGGACGGTCGACGCCGCCGCTTCCACCGACGGGCGCTACCTGTACGTCCAGACCGGCGCCGCCGGCGGCGTGGACGCGTTCCGCGTCGGGCCTGACGGCAGGCTGACCGCCATCGACTCGGTCACGGTGCCGGGGGCGACGGGCGGCGAAGGGATCGCCGCCTCCTGACGCAGGCGCATCGCCGGGGAGCCTGCGGGCTCCCCGGCGTCGCCTGTAACGCCATGTGCGCTCACCAGACGTGAGATGTGGCGCTGCGGCGATGCGAACGGGTCATGAACGCCACGAGACTGCTGACTCCCGGGGATCGCTTCCCCTCCCTGTCGATCACCGTTCCCGACGGCGCGCCGATCGACGTGCCGGACGCGCTCGCGGGCCACTATGGCGTCGTCCTCGTCTTTCGCGGGGCCTGGTGCCCGTACTGCAACGCCCAGCTCCGCGCGTTCGAGCGGGCGCGCGACCGGCTCGACGCGCTGGGCGTGCGCATCGTCGCCTTCTCGACCGACGACGAGACGGCCACGCGGTCGCTCATCGACAAGCACCGGCTCAGCTTCCCGGTCGGCCACAGCGCCGACGCCGCCGCGGTCCAGGCCGCGCTCGGGGCGTTCGTCGACTCCGACCGCGGGCATCTGCAGTCGACCGGGTTCGTCCTCGATCCCTCCGGCCGTGTCGTCGTCGGCGTGTACTCGTCGGGAGCGATCGGCCGGCTCGTGCCCGATGACGTCATCGGATTGATCCGCCACCTGGCCGGCGACGCGTCAGCCGCCGCGTGAGCGGGCCGTGCTCGACGTCGCCGCAACCGCGCTGGACCCCGAATCCGCCGACTGGCTCGACGCCCTCGACGCCGACGGCGGCGACGCCGAGGCCGCGTGTGCGCGGCTGCACGAGCTTCTGCTGCGCGTCGCGCGCGGCGAGGTCCGGCGCCGCGGGCCGGCTGCGGGCATCGACGGCCCCGAGCTCGACGATCTCGCCCACCAGGCGGCGGCGGACGCGCTCGTCGCGATCCGCCGCAAGCTGCCCGAGTTCCGCGGCGAGAGCCGGTTCACGACCTGGGCCTACCGGTTCGTGATCTTCGAGGTCTCCACGAAGATCGGCCGGCACTTCTGGCGCCGGCCCCACACGCGACTCGACAGCGAGGACTGGAGCCGGTTGCCGGACCGGTTCGGGCTCGACCCGGAGCGCGAGAGCGAGTGGCGCGACCTGCTCGCGGCACTGCGGCACGCGGTCGACGAGGTGCTGACCGCTCGGCAGCGTCAGGTCTTCGTGGCCGTGGTGCTCAACGGCATTCCCGGCGACGCGCTCATGCACGAGCTCGGCACCACCCGCAACGCGATCTACAAGAACCTCTACGACGCCCGCCGCAAGCTCCGAGCCGAGCTCGTGAACGCCGGGCACCTCGACGAACATGCCACGACTTGAACGCTTTCTGAGAACGGACCCCGCCGACGCCGGCTGCGACGAGACGCGGCGCCTGCTGCACGTCTATGCGGAGGAGATCCTCGCGGGCGGCGCACCGGACCTGCGGCATCCGAGCATCGCCGCGCACCTGCGCGACTGCCCGCCGTGCGCGGACGAGCTCGCAGGGCTGTTGGCCGCGCTGACCGGGGCGTTCGAATGATTCGCGTGACCGTTCGCGACCAGGCGGACGACGCCCTCGCCGCGCGCCTCGATGCCGAGCTCGCGGCGTTCAACTTCGACGCCACCGGGATCCGCGACGCCCGCGACCTCGTCGCGGCAGTGCACGACGACGACGGCGAGCTGGTGGCCGGAGTGCAGGGATGGACGTGGGGCGCGACCTGCTGGGTCGAGCGCTTGTGGGTCCGGGCGGACGCGCGCCATCGTGGCCTCGGGAGCCGGCTGCTGACGGCGGTCGAAGCCGAGGCCCGGGCGCGGGGCTGCCGCCAGCTCGCGCTGACGACGCACAGCTTCCAGGCGCCCGACTTCTACCGCCGGCACGGCTTCGCGGTCGTCGGCGAGCTGCCCGACTATCCCGCCGGCCACGTCAGCCTGCTGCTGCGCAAGGGCCTGGACCAGACGTAGTCGCGGCGGCAAACCCGCAGGCCGGACGCGGCTTCGCCCGGATGGCGAGCCGCGGCGCAGTCGCAACACTCGATCCATGCCGCACCGGATCGTGATCGTCGGTGGCGGTACCGGCGGCACCCTCGCCGCGAACCGCCTGCGCAGGCTCTTCGGCGACGACGCCGAGATCGTCGTCGTCGACCGCGACGACCGCCACGTGTACCAGCCGGGCCTGCTGTTCGTCCCGTTCGGCCTGGCGGACCCCGAGCACCTCGTGCGCTCGCGCGCCGCGCAGCTGCACAAGGGCATCGACCTCCGGATCGCCGACGTGGACCGGGTCGACGCCGGGGAGCGGCGCGTCCACCTGAGCGACGGCGGCGAGCTCGCCTACGACGTGCTCATCATCGCGTCCGGAGCGGCGCTGCTGCCGGACGAGACCGAAGGGCTCACCGGTCCCGGATGGGGCGAGCGGATCTTCACCTTCTACGACCTCGACGGCGCCACGCGCCTGGGCGAGGCGCTGCGGACGTTCGACCGCGGGCGCCTCGTGGTCAACCCGGTCGACATGCCGATCAAGTGCCCGGTCGCGCCGCTGGAGTTCTGCTTCCTGGCCGACTGGTTCCTGCGCGAGCGCGGGGTGCGCGACGCGGTGGAGCTCACGTACGTGACCCCGCTCGACGCCGCGTTCACGAAGCCCGTGGCGTCCGCGCACCTCGGCGGCCTGCTCGCCGAGAAGGGCATCGCCATCGAGACCGAGTTCGCGACCGGCGAGGTCGACGGCGCCGGCGGCCGCCTCGTGAGCTGGGACGAGCGCGAGGTGCCGTTCGACCTGCTCGTCACCATCCCGCTGCACGGCGGGCCGCCGTTCGTGGCCGGCACGCCCGGCCTCGGCGACGACCTCGGCTTCGTGCTCGCCGATCCCCACACGCTGCAGTCCAAGCTCGCCCCGGAGATCTTCGCGATCGGCGACGCCACCAACCTGCCGACCTCCAAGGCCGGCTCGGTCACGCACTTCGAGGCCGAGACGCTCGTCGAGAACGTCCGCCGGCTGCTGGCCGGCGAGGCGCTGACCGGCACGTTCGACGGCCACGCGAACTGCTTCATCGAGACCGGGTTCCACAAGGCGCTGATGATCGATTTCGACTACGACCGCGAGCCGCTCCCGGGCCACTTCGGCCCGCTCCCGCTCCTGAAGGAGTCGCGGCTCAACCACTTGTCCAAGCTGCTGTTCCAGTGGGTCTACTGGCACGTCCTGCTACCCGGCCACGACATCCCGGGAGGTTCCCGATGACACCCCCGACACTCGCCGCGATCGACCTCGATCCCGAAGGCTTCTTCCGTGATCCTCAGCAGTGGACGCCCGAGATGGCGCCTGGGATCGCCCGCGAGAACGGCATCCACGAACTCAACGACCGCCACTGGCAGGTCGTGAACTTCATGCGCTCGACGTACCTCGAGACCGGCTCGGCGCCGACGATCCGCTCGCTGGGCAAGACCTCGGGCGTCTCGATCAAGGAGCTCTACCAGCTGTTCCCGAAGGCGCCGGCCAAGTTGGCGGCCAAGATCGCCGGCATCCCGAAGCCCCGCGGCTGCATCTAGGAGGCCACGATGTCAGAAATCGAGAAGGTCGCGATCATCGTCTCCAAGGGCTCGCTCGAGGGCATCTACCCCGGCCTGATCATGGCGAACGGCGCCCGCATGGAGGGCATCGACGCGAACGTGTTCTTCACCTTCTTCGGGCTCGACGCGATCCGCCGTGACCGCTACGAGCACATCAAGGTGGCGACGGTCGGCAACCCCGGCATGCACATGCCGACGATGGTCGGCGGCCTGCCGGGCATGTCGGCACTGGCGACGCACATGATGCAGAGCCAGATGGAGAAGCTCGACATCCCGCCCGTCCCCGAGTTCATCGAGCTCATCTCCGACTCCGGAGCCGGCCTCTACGCGTGCAAGGCCAGCGTCGACATGTTCAAGCTGTCCGAGGACGACTTCGTGCCGCAGGTCGACGGGATCCTCACGGTCGGCGAGTTCTACGCACTCGCCGGGGGCGGTCAGATCATCTTCACCTGATCACGGATCGATCTCCTCGCCGGTCTCGCTGTCGAACAGCAGCACCGCGCCGGCGGGGCAGGCACGAGCCGCCGCGATCAGCTGCGCTTCGGTGCCGGCGCCGGTGACGACGGCGACGTCGTCGACGCGGAAGGCCTCGGGCGCGACGGCCTCGCAGTCGCCGTGAGCCAGGCAGGCGTGGTCGTCGATGCGGGCGATGATGGTCATGCGGCGTTCCTCTCGGAGATGGCGGGTGGGGCGAGCCGGGCGCGGGCCGCACGCAACGCGGACGGCGGGCGCCCGGCGAGCAGGACGGCGGTGAGGCCGCCGTCACGCATGTGGTCGAGCTCGAAGGAGCCGGAGGCGAGGTCGCCGGCCGACAGCACCTCGCCCGCTTCGCGGGGGTCGCCGACGCAGACGAGCCGCACACCGTGCTGGTCGCTCCAGAACGACGGCGGCGCGGGCGGCGCCGGCGGACGGCCGAGCAGGGTGCGCGCCACCGCCGCGCCACCGCGCGCCGCGGCTTCCCAGTGCGCGGTCCCGGCCGCGTCGCCGGCGGCGTAGACGTGCGGCACGCCGGTCCGGCCCGCGGCGTCAGCCGAGATGCCATCGAGCCCGCTGCCCGCGAGCCACTGGATCGCGGGCCGCACGCCGATGCCGACCACCACGTGCGCGCAGGGCACGCGCTCGCCGTCGCTGAGCCGGAGCTCGTGCACCGCGTCGTCGCCGGCGGCGGCCGCCACGGTGACGCCGAGCCGGACGCTCACGCCGGCCGCGCGATGCAGAGCGGTCAGCCACGCCGCAGCGCGCGGGCCGAGCACGCCGATCAGCGGCCGCGGGGCCGCCTCGATCACCGTGACGTCGACCCCGCGCGCCATCGCGCTCGCGGCCACCTCGAGCCCGATCAGCCCGGCTCCGATCACCGCGAGCGGACCGCCGGCGCTCAACGCCGCGCGCAGCCGCTCTGCGTCCCCGAGCGTCCGGAGCGCCTGGACGTTGGCGAAGCGCTCGAGCTCCGGCAGGGTGCGCGGCGAGGCGCCGGTGGCGACGAGCAGGTCGTCGTAGCGCAGGCGCTCGCCGTCCGCGAGCACCAGCTCACGCCGTGCGACGTCCAGGGCCGCGGCCGCGCGGCCGAGCCGGAGGGCGATGTCGTGATCGGCGTACCACCCGGGCGTTCGGAACGCGACCTCGACGGCATCGTCCTTCGACAGCGGGGGCCGATCGTACGGCGCCAGCGACTCGGCGCTGACGATCGTGACCGGGCGGGCGTCGCCCGCCGCGCGCAGCGCCTCGCAGCAGCGCTGCGCCGCGAGCCCGCCGCCGGCGATCACCAGGCCGGCGCTCATGCGGCCGCCCTCCGTGCGGTCGGTTGCGCGACGAGCCGCCAGGCGAGCAGCGCGCCGACGGGCGCGACCGTGGCGCCGAGCAGCCCGAGCAACCAGGTCGTGCCGGCGTCGGTGCCGGCCGTGAACGTGTGGGCCAGCGCCATCGCGTAGACGGCCAGCGTCCCCACGTGCAGCCGGCGCCAGAGGCGCGGGCCGATGCGCCGGCGCGCGTAGAACGAGAGCCCGAGCAGGGCGGCCAGGTAGCCGGCCACGATGCCGAGCGCCACGGCGAACGGGCGGTAGGCGCCCGCGAACGGGACGGCGATGCCGGCCAGCCCCGGATGCAGCCAGTGGTCCGGCAGCAGCAGCACGGCGTGCGCGGCGATCGTGCCGAGCGCCGCGAGCGCCATCTGCTCGTGCACGGCCAGCAGGGCTCGGCGCGCGCGCGGCGGGACGAGCCGCGCGGCGTTGGCGAGCCCGAGCCCGACGGACAGCGAGACGAGCAGCATCGCGACGATCCCGGCGGCGCGGCTGGCCAGCCACCACTCATGGCCGGCGAGAACGGGGGCGCTCATACCGTCAGCACCTCCCGCGGGACCTGCACGACGACGCGCGGTCGCAGGCAGCCGACCGGCACGACCTCGCCGTCGTCGCGTACGAAGAGCCCGCCGTACGCGGCCAGCACGCGCGCGGCGCGCGCCGGTCCGGCGAGCAGCGCCGTCTTGGCGAGCGTCTCGGCCTCGAGCGCGGTCGGCGCCAGCGCGGTGGCGCCGACGACGCCGGTCCAGGCCGGCCGCCCGGTGCTCGGGTCGAGCAGATGATGGGCAGGGCGACCGGCGTCGTCGCGCCAGAGCCGGACGTCGAGCCCCGAAGTGGCGATGCCGCCCGCCGACATCTGCAGATCGTGCGCGACCTCGCCCGTGAGCGGGTGGCGCACCCGCACGTCGAACGGGCGCTCGAGCGTCGCGGCGCCGCCGACCCGCAGATCGCCGCCGCAGTCGACGGCGTAGCGGTCGGCGCGGGCGAGCAGGCGGATGGCCAGGTCGGCGGCGAGGCCCTTGCCGATCCCGCCGCTGTCGATCTCGACGCCGGGAGGCCGCCGGATCTCTCCCGCCCGGTCGTCCACGGTCACGCGCCGCCACTGGGCGGCCGGGTCGGGCGCCGCCGGCGCCCGCGGCGGGGCTTCGCGCAGCGCCTCGGCGAGCGTGAGGCCGGTGGGCCGGTGGCTGCGGACGTAGCCCGCGGCACGCAGCGGCGCGAGCAGCGTCGGATCGACCAGCCCGCCGGAGCGCTCGGCCGCCCACAGCCCGGCGCCGACAGCGCGCCGGAGCAGCGGCGAGGCGGGGACCGCCCCCAGTCGCGACGCGTTCAGCGCGCACAGCTCGCTCGCGGCGTCGAAGCGCGTCAGGCGCCGCTCGAAGGCGGTGAGGAACGCGCGGACGGACGCGGGATCCGCGCCGTCGACGACGAGCCGGATGTCACAGCCCATGCCCCGGAACGTGACGTCGCTCATGAGCTGTGGGTGGTGAGCGGGGCCGGAGCGGGAGCGGGAGCCGGAGCCGGCGCCGGCGCCGGGGCCGGCGCGGCCGCCGGCGCGACGGGGACGGTGCGCGTGCGCACCACCGGCACGGGGTCGTCCTCCTCGGGCAGGTGCACGACGACGCGCGTGACGATCACCTTGCGCACGAGGACGTGCTTGGGCGGCGGCGCCGACACGCGCGCGGCCACCTGGCCGAGCGCCGGGTCCCGGCCGCTGCGCAGCTGGAACGCGAGCAGCGCGAAGACCGTGACGAAGAGCGCCAGCGTCGCGGCGACGACGACCCGCGCGCGGGGCAGCGGGCGCCTAGTCATCTTCGCGCTCGGACTCGTGATCGTCGCCATGCTCGTGCTCGCGCTCGCCGCCGGCGGTTCCGCTGGTGCGCGTCTCGAGCGGCGCGGGAGCGGGTGCGGCCGCCCGCACCGAGCTCGGCGCCGGCGCGACCGGCGCCGGCGCGACGGGCGCGGGGGCGGCCGCGGGAGCGGGCGGAGCGACGGGGTGTCGTTTCGGCTTGCGGTAGACGTGCACGGTGCGGCGCTTGACGATCGTGCGCACTTCGGCGGGCGCCGGGGATGCCGACGCCGCCGGCGACGACGCCGGGCCGCTGCCCGGCGAGATCGCTGCGCCGACCAGGCCGCCCGCGCCGAACAGGGCGGCGGCCGCGAACAGTGAGGCGAGTGAGCGAGACACGGTGACTCCAGTGAGGGGGTGGAGAGGCACCAGAAAGGTTGCTCGCGCGCGCCCAACTCGCGGCCAGGGATCGGCAAAGGATTCGCAAAACCTCGACTCCGTAGTCCGCCCACGTGTCGATCCGGGGGGCGGGCGGATGCCGCGCGCCCGCGCGTGAACGACGCTTGTTGCATGACATTCGTCTGGTTCGTCATCTGGTTGATCGCCAACAACGTCGGCGGGCACGAGCCGCTCGTCGCCGACCCGGTGAACGCTTGGCTCGGCACGCTGATCCTCGCCGTCGCGCTCGATCTGTCGGCGGCTCATGCGACCCGCGGGGCGGCGCGAGCACGATGAGCTTCCGCCACGTGATCGTCGCCTTCGACGGTTCCGAGCGCAGTGCCGACGCGCTGGCGCTCGGACTGCGGCTGAAGGATCCCGCGGGCGTGCTCACGCTCGCGTGTGTCGTCCCCGCGCAGCGCTGGCATGTCGGCGCGCACGTCCACCGGCCGGATGCGCCGGTGCCCGACGAGCTGTCGGACATGTTCGCGGAGGCCCGGGCGAAGGTGCCGGCCGGCGTCCGCGTGCGCGAGCGCGCGCCGATGGCCGCCTCGCCCGCCCGCGGGCTCACCGAGCTCGCCGAGAGCGAGGGTGCGGACCTGATCGTGATCGGCTCGAGCCGCCACGGCGACGCTGGGCACATCCGGCTCGAGCGCACGGCGGGACGCCTGCTCCAGGGCGCGCCGTGTGCGGTCGCGATCGCCCCCACCGACCTGCGTGAGACCGAGGAGTTCCGGCACGTCGGGGTCGCCTATGACGACTCGCCCGAGGCGCGCGCCGCGCTCGCCGTCGCCTACGACATCGCCGCGCGCTGCAGCTCGGCGGTGACGCTCTACTCCTCCGTGCCCGAGATCGAGCCCGACCCGCACACGGCTCGCCGCCACGCCGAGACCGCTCTCGACGAGGCCGCCGAACGCGCGCCCGAGGGAGTCAACCCGCGGACGGTGTTCCTGCGCGGCTCCCCCGGCACCGCCATCAACACGGCGTCCGACGGGGTGATCGACCTCCTCGTGACGGGCTCGCGCGGATACGGGCCCCTGCAGCGCGCTCTGGCCGGCAGCGTGTCCGAAGCGCTGACCGAGGGTGCGTCCCATCCCGTCGTGGTGGTGCCGCGACCGGCCGCGGCGACCGGCTCCGAAGCGGAGGGCGCCCTCGAGGCGACGGAGGCGAGATGAACCGCGTGCTGATCGCCGGGGCCGGCATCGCCGCGCTCGAGTGCGCGCTCGCACTGCGCGACCTCGCGGGCTCCGCAGCCGACATCGAGCTGCTCGCACCGGCCTCCGAGTTCGTGCATCGCCCCTCGTCGGTCACGACGCCCTTCGGCGGCCCGCCCGCCGCTCGCCTCGACCTGCGCGGGCTGGTCGACGAGCTGGGGATCCTGCTCCGGTACGACGCGCTGGAATCCGTCGAGGCCGACACCCGCCACGTCATCACCCGCAGCGGCGACCGCGTCCCGTACGACCTGCTGGTGGTCGCCACCGGGGCCCGCTCGCGGGACGCGGTGCCCGGCGCGCTGTCATTCCGCGGGCCGATGAGCACCGGCCTGGTCGACGAGGCCATGAGCCGCATCGCCGCCGACCCGGGGCTTCGCCTCGCCTTCGTCGCTCCGCCCGGCGTCTACTGGCAGCTGCCCGTCTACGAGCTCGCGCTGCTCAGCGCCGCCACACTGCGCAACCGCGGCGTGCCCGAGCCCGACATCGTCATCGTCACGGGAGAGCACGAGCCGCTGCAGGTGTTCGGGCCGGCTGCGAGCGAGGCGATCCGCCGCGAGCTGAGCGACGCGGGCATCGAGCTGATCACGAGCGCCGCCGCCGGCGCCGCCCTCGACGGCGCCCTGCGTCTCGTCGGCGGCGAGCTCATCCCCGCCGACATCGTCGTCGCGCTGCCGGAGGTCGTCGGCCCTCACATCCCCGGACTTCCGCACGAGGGCGGCTTCGTCCCGGTCGACGACCACGGCCAGGTCGACGGGTGCACGAACGTGTTCGCCGCCGGCGACGTGACCGCGTGCCCGGTCAAGCACGGCGGGCTCGCCGCGCAGCAGGCCGACGCGGTCGCCGAGGCGATCGCGGCGCGGCTCGGCGCCGTGGGGCTGCCGGAGCCCTGTCGCCCCGTGCTGCGCGGCCTTCTCCTCACCGGTGGTCGTTCGCTCTATCTGCGGACCGAGCTCGGCCCGGACGCCCGCCGCGAACATCGCTTGCTGCCCGCGCCCGGCACCGTGTCCCACGGTGCGCTGTGGTGGCCGCCCGCGAAGGTGGCCGGCCGCTACCTGACGCGCTTCGTCGCGGCGTCCGCCGCCGGGCTCGAGGATCGCGCGATCGCGCCCGAGCCCGACGGCATCGACCTCATCCTCCAGGGCGCCGAGGAGGACGCCGCGGCCGGAGACCTCGTGTCCGCCGTGCGCGCGCTCGACGACGCCGACGCGTGGCTCGGGCCCCTGCCGGCCGGCATCGCCCACCGCAGGGACGAGTGGAGGCAGAGGATTCCCACCGAACAGAGGAGGCAGTCATGACCGCGTTCCGAGAAGCACCCGAGTTCGGCACCTTCACCGTCCTCAACGCTCTGCAGCTCGGGCTGATCGACTGCCCCGCCGAAGCCGACGTCCGCGCTGTCGCCCGCCTGATGGCCGAGCACAGCGTGCACTGCGTGATCGTCCGCGGCACCGAGCCGGACGGCTGGGGCATCGTCTCCGACCTCGACCTGATGGCCGCCCTGCGCCCCGAGCTGACGGGCGCCACCGCGGGACAGTTCGCGGCGACGGATTCGCTCGTCGTCGACCCGGCGGACTCGCTCGAGCACGCCGCTCAGCTCATGGCCGAGCACCAGACGGCGCACGCCGTCGTGGTCGATCCGGTCACCAGCCGGCCGATCGGGATCCTGTCGACGCTCGACATCGCCCGCTTCCTCGCGGGCTGACGAGACGACCGCCTGCCCGGGCAATGGACGCCCGGGCAGGCATCGTCCGTTCTAGGACGCCGCGGCCTCGGCCACCGGGCCGAACAGGGCGTCGATCCCGCGGGCACCCCGCGGCAGCACCATGATCGGGCAGGCCGCCTTGCGGGTCAGCACGTGGCTGACGCCGCCGAGCAGCACGGCGGCACGCGGGCCGTAGCCGCGTGAGCCGACGACCATCAGGTCGACGAGCGCGGACTCGGACGCCAGCTCCGTGGCGGCGTTGCCGATGATGAACACCGACTCGACGCCGACGTCGGAGGGCAGCGCGCTGACGGCCTCGGCGAGGCGCTGGCGCTGGATCTGCTCGCTGTCGTCGCGCATGCTGTCCCACCCGGGCATGGTCATCAGCGCGGGCGTGCCGCGACTGGCATCGAAGACCCTGATGACGCGCAGCGTGGCACGGCAGCGACGGGCGAGCTCGTAGCCCGCGTGGAGCGCGGCCTGGGACTCCTCGGTGGCGTTGAAGGCGACGCCGATGCTCCGGATCGGATCGGCATCGACATAGCCGCGGGGCACGACCGCGACCGGGCAGGGCGAGCCGTGCAGCAGCCGATCACCGGTGCTGCCCGGTACGACCCGTCCCACGGCGCCGCGGTGCGTCGATCCCACGACCACCATCGCCGCATCGACGGCCTCGGCGAGCGAGTGCAATGCGTGCGGGGCCGAGGGGTTGGCGATCGCGTCGGTGCCGCTCACATGGTCGACCGAGCTCGCGACCGACTGCAGCAGCTTGAGCGCGTCCTGCTCGAGGTACCTGCGGAACGTCAGGTTGCTGGCGCGGCTCGGAACGTCGCTGTAGTTGAACGCGGTCGCCAGGCGCAGGGACGCGCCGGCGCACTCGGCAAGCCGCGTCGCGAAGGCCAGCGCGTCACGCGCGCCGGCCGAGTCGTCGATTCCGACGACGATCTCGGACATCGTTGCTCCTTTTCTCGGGGTGCAGCTCAATCGTCCTTCGCGTCGTCGGCCGCTCCAACCGGGCAAGACCGCCGGAAATCGGTGAGTTTTCCCTTTGCCGCTGCGGCAAACTACGGATCGCGCAGGACCGCCGATGCGCCATGCTCAGCGCCATGAGCCAGGAAGAGATCACGGTGGTGCTCGCCGACGACCACGCAGTCGTCCGCAAGGGATTGCGGTACCTGCTGGACGCCGAGCCGGGACTGCGCGTGGTCGCCGAGGCCGGCACGGTGCCGGACGCGCTGCGCATGACGCTCGCCCACCGGCCCACCGTCCTGGTGCTCGACCTCAACATGCCCGGCGGCTCGAGCCTCGAGACGATCCCGGTGCTCCGGCGCGACGCCGAGCAGACCGCGATCGTCGTGCTCACGATGCAGAACGACCCGTCGTTCGCCCGTCAGGCCCTGCAGGCCGGCGCACTCGGCTTCGTGCTCAAGGAGGCGGCCGACGACGAGCTGCTCGGCGCGATCAGGCTGGCCGCCGAGGGCGAGACCTACCTCAACCCGCGCCTCGGCGCGCGCCTGGCCGCCCAGCCGGCGCAGCCCGCCGGGCCGCCCGACGATCTGTCCGAGCGCGAGCTCGAGGTCCTGAGGATGATCGCGCTCGGTCACACCAACTCGGAGATCGCGTCGACGCTCTACCTGAGCGTTCGCACGGTCGAGTCCCACCGCGCGCACATCCAGCAGAAGACGCGCCGGTCCACGCGCGCCGAGCTCGTGCGTTACGCGCTCGAGCACCAGCTCGTCGAGCTCGTCGACGCCTGATCCTCACGCGGGCGAGAGCGCGGCGAGCCAGCGCTCGCGCCGCTCGGCGTACGCCTCGGGGAGCACGCCGCCGGCGAGAGCCGCCGCGGCGTCCAGTGCGTGCAGTGCCTGGGCGAAGTCGCCCGCGGCCGCATCCTCGTCGGCGAGCAGCAGCGCCAGGTCGAGCGCAGCGTCGTGCTCGCCGGCATCGGCGCCGGCAGGCCGCGCGACCCGGTCGATCATCGGCTCGTTGCCGAGCGCGAGGGGGCGCGCCGTCGACAGGTACGGAGCGAGGTAGCGGCCGGCGATCTTGCCGGGCGGCCACCACAGCGCGCGTGAGGAGACCTCACCGGAGAGGCGGCGCGCGCGAGTGCCCGCGGCGCGCGGGGTTCCCGCCGCGTCGAGCTCGGCGCGCAGATAGAGCGGGGCGCCACCGGTCAGCAGCAGCCCGCGCAGGACCGGCGCGAACGGCCGGGCCTCGACGAGCGCTCCGAGCTCGTGCGCGACGGTGGCCGCGGCCGCGTCGGCCTGCTGGGTGGCCAGGCCGCCCTGCTTGACCGGGAACGTCGTCGCGTCGCCCGCCGCCAGCACGTTGCGCGCGCCCATCACGTAGCCGTGGGCGTCGGTCGGGAGGAAGCCGTTGCGGTCGGCGGGCAGACCGTCGATCGCCGGTCCGACCAGCCGCGGGAGGCTGATCACGGTGTCGGCGATCATCGCCGTCTCGGAGTCGAGCCAGAGGACGTCGTCGGTCACGTGGACGGCGCGGGCCTCGGTCCGCAGTGCGATGCCGCGGCTCTCGAGCACCTGGCGCAGCGCGGCTCCCGCCGCCTCGCCGAAGATCCACAGGGGCTCGCGCTCGGGCGTGACGAGCGTGACGTTCGCCTCCGGCATCTCGTGCACGGCGGCGGCGCTCAGGATCGCCAGCTCGTAGGCCGGCAGCGTCCACGTGGTCGCCGCCGGCACCACGACCGCCACTTCGTGGCGGTGCCCGCGCGTGATCTCCGCGAGGACCCAGTCCATCATCGGCACGTCGGCAGGGCCGGCGAATGTGAGCGCGCCTTGGAGGGCCGGCTCCGGCGTGGCGCCGACCGCGACCAGCAGGTGGTCGTAGTCGTGCTCTTCGCCGGAGGCCAGCCGGGCGCGTCGCGCATCGACGTCGACGGCCGCCAGCTCACCCTGCACCAGGCCGACCCGATAGCGATCGGCAAGGTCGTGCAGGTCGAGCGGCAGCGGGACGCCGAACCCGAACGGCGCGGCGACGGATGCCGGGCGGTGCTCGAGCGCGTGCGCCGGTGCGACGAGATCGAGCTCGACGCGCGGACCGGCGAGCTCGCGCAGGGCGAGGACGGCCTCGACGGCCGCGACCCCGGAGCCTGCGATCAGCACGCGATGCGTCATGACCACAGCCTCCCGCGCGGGCGCCGTTCGCACATCCGCGTCAGCACCGCGTCTTGACGGCGGGGAACTACGGACATCCTGCGATCGTCTCCGACGGGCATCTCGGCTACCCCGCGACGCCCGCGGCGGCGGGCACGATGGTCGTCCCGCGCTCTCCGGCCAGGACGGCGGACGCGTCCGCCAGGCTGCCGATCGCCGCGCGACCGCCGGTCTGCTGCGCGAACCACGCGGCGGCCTCGACCTTCGGGCCCATCGAGCCGGCGGGCAGCCCGAGCGCGAGCAGCTCCTCGGGCGTGGCGGCGGCGATCGGCGCCGCGTCCGGCGTCCCGTGGTCGCGCTCGACCGCCGCGACGTCGGTGAGCAGCAGCAGCGCGTCGGCTCCCACGCCGCAGGCGAGCAGCGCCGCGGCCCGATCCTTGTCGATCACGGCCTCGACGCCGCGCAGGCGCCCGTCGCGGTCGACGACCACGGGGATGCCGCCGCCGCCGACGCACACGACGAGCACGCCGGCCTCGACGAGCAGGCGGATCGTCGGCAGCTCGACGATCGACTGCGGCTCCGGCGACGCGACGACGCGGCGCCAGTGGGCACCGTCGGCGGCGATCTGCCAGCCGCGCTCGGCGGCCAGGATCTCGGCCTTGCTGCGGAAGTAGACCGGGCCGATGAACTTGGTGGGGTGCGCGAACGCGGGGTCGTCGGCGGCGACGATCACCTGCGTGAGCAGCGTCGCCACCTGGCGGCCGCCGAGGAGGTTCACGAGCTCCTGCTCGAGCAGGTAGCCGATCATGCCCTCGCTCTCGGCGCCGAGGACGTCGAGCGGATACGGGTTGACCTCCTCGCCGTACGCCTCGCCCTGGAGCGCGAGCAGGCCGACCTGCGGCCCGTTGCCGTGCGTGACCACGACCTCGTGCTCGGCGGCGAGCTCGGCCAGCGCGGTGACGGCGACCGCGACGTTCTCGCGCTGGGCGCCGGCGTCTGCCCGCTGCCCGCGCTGAAGGAGGGCGTTGCCTCCGAGTGCCACGACGATGCGCATGACTCAGACCTCCGGAGTGCTGACGGTGCTCACAGGTCATCCCTCTCGATCGGGCAGGACATGCAGCGGGGACCGCCGCGACCACGACCGAGCTCGAAACCGGCGATCGTGATGACCTCGATGCCGGCGCGCCGCAGGCGCGTGTTGGTGTCGACGTTGCGCTCGTAGGCGACGACGACGCCAGGCGCGATCGCCAGGACGTTGTTGCCGTCGTCCCACTGCTCGCGCTCGGACTCCCAGGCGTCGCCGCCCGTCTCGAACAGGCGCAGCCGGGGCAGCTCGAGCTCGCGCGCGATCGCGACGAACAGGTCGTCCTCGCGCTCGGCCGCGATGCCGTCACCCGCCGGCCGCAGCGTGTAGGCGACCAGCTCCTCGCGCACCTGCGGGTAGATCGTGAACGCGTCGCGGTCGACCATCGTCATGATCGTGTCGAGGTGCATCGTCGAGCGCTGGGCGGGCATCTGGACCGCGATCACGGACGTCGCCGAGCCGCCGGCGAACAGACGGCGCGCGAGGCGCTCGACGCCGGCCGGCCGGGTCCTCTCCCCCATGCCGATGAGCACGCAGCCCTTGCCGATGACGAGGACGTCGCCGCCTTCGAGCTGCGCCCGCCCGCCGAGCTCGTCGCTCCAGACGGGGTGGGACCGGCCCGCGAACTGCGGATGGTGCCGGTAGATCGCGTCGTAGTGGATGCTCTCGCGGCGGCGCGCGGGCTTCGCCATCGAGTTGACCGAGACGCCGTCGTAGATCCACGCCGACGTGTCGCGCGTGAACAGGTGGTTCGGGAGCGGCGCGATGACGAACCCGTCGAGCGCCGGCACCTGTGCGGCCAGCGCGGTGCTCACGAACGGCAGCTCGTCGTAGGTGATGCCGCCGATCAGCCGTGCCGCGAGGTCGTGGGCCGGCAGCCCGAGCAGCCAGTCGGCGACCTCGGGCGCGAGTGCCGGGCCGAGGTCGACGGCCCGCAGCGTCCAGCCGACGACCTCTTCGCGGACCTCGACCGCCTCGAGCACGTCGGCGAGCAGGCGGTCGAGATAGAGGACCTCGACGCCGCGATCGGCCAGCGTGTCGGCGAACGCGTCGTGCTCCTGGCGCGCGCGCTTGACCCACAGCACGTCGTCGAACAGCAGGGCGTCCTTGTTGCGGGGGGTGAGACGCTTGAGCTCCAGGCCGGGCCGGTGGAGGACGACGCGCCGCAGCGTGCCGACCTCCGACCCGACGTAGAGGCGCGTTGCGACTTCAGCGCGCACCGTTGCCTGCGATGGTCGTCGTCGGGAACACGATGTCCCTGATCGTCCCGCCGTCTCGCTGTGCCGTCATCGGGAGCTCATGCGGCTTCGACTTACGGGAAGCTACGGTCGCCGTGCGAGCGCAGGCGCCACCACTTCTCCGCGCTGACGACCGGCAGGACCGTGCACGCCGCGGCCAGCGCGAGCAGCCAGTCGCCGACGCTGAGCGGGGCCGAGTTGAACACCGCCTGCATCGGCGGCGCGTAGATGAAGAGCGCCTGCAGGGCCAGCACGCCGGCGATCCCGGCCAGGGCCCAGGGGTTGCTCCAGATCCCGACGTGCAGGATCGAGTGGCGCAGGGAGCGGCACTCGAGGAGATACACGACCTGGAACAGGACGATCGTGGTGACGACGAGCGTCTGGTCGTCGCGCAGCGCGTACAGCCCCAGCGCCGCCGCGGCCATCAGCAGGCTCACGACCACGGTGCGGATCACGAGGAACCGCCCGATGACCGGGGCGCCGGGCGCGCGCGGCGGGCGGCCCATCAGCCCCGGCTCGAACGCCTCGACGGCGAGCGGCAACGCCAGCGTCACGGTCGCGATCAGGTTCACCCACAGGATCTGCGTCGGTTCGACCGGCAACTGCGGGACACCGTGCGCGAACGGGAAGGCGAGGACGGCGATCAGGACGATCAGCGCCTCGCCGATGTTGGTCGGCAGCACGAACGCGATCGCCTTCTGCACGTTGTCGAACACGTGCCGCCCCTCTTCGACCGCGGCCTCGATGCTCGCGAAGTCATCGTCGATCAGCACGACGTCGGCGGCCTCGCGGGCCGCCGCGGTGCCCGAGCCGCCCATCGCCACGCCGATGTCGGCCTGCTTGAGCGCCGGCGCGTCGTTGACGCCGTCGCCGGTCATGGCGACGACCTCGCCCTGCGTCTGGAGCGCCTCGACGAGCCGCAGCTTGTGCTCCGGCGTCACGCGTGCGAACACGGTCCCCTCGACCGCGGCACGCTCGAAGCCGTCATCGTCGAGCGCATCCAGCGCGCGGCCGGTGAACGCCCGGCCGGCAAGCCCGAACCGGGACGCGATCGCGCTCGCCGTCGCCACGTGATCGCCGGTCACCATCTTCACGTCGACGCCGGCGGAGCGGCAGGCCTCGACCGCCGCCAGCGCGGAGTCGCGCGGCGGGTCGGCGATCGCCGCGAGGCCGAGCAGCGTGAAGGCGCCGTCGAGGTCCTCGTCCACCAGCGCCGTGCGCTCCTCGCCGAGCTCGCGCCGCGCCACCGCGAGCACGCGCATCCCGTCGGCGGCGAAGGCGTCGACCCGCGCTTCGGCTTCCGCCGACGGCCCGCAGCGCTCGAGGACGACCTCGGGCGCGCCCTTGAGCAGGATCGTGCCGCCGGCGTGGAGCGTGGCCATCAGCTTGCGGTCGGAGTCGAACGGGATCGCGTCGACCCGCGGCGACCGCGCGCGCTCGCCGTCGACGTCGATCCCGGCGCCGGCCGCCGCCTCCAGGAGCGCGAGCTCGGTCGGCGCCGTGCCGTCGCTGCACAGGACCGCCGCGCGCAGGAGCGCCTCCTCGTCGCCCCACAGCTCGCTCACGGTCATCCGGTTCTGGGTCAGCGTCCCCGTCTTGTCCGTGCAGATGACGGTGGTGGAGCCGAGCGTCTCCACCGCCGGCAGGTGGCGGACCACGGCGCGCCGGTGCGCCATCCGCTGGACGCCGACCGCGAGCGCGATCGTCACGATCGCCGGCAGCCCTTCCGGGATCGCCGCGACCGCGAGCGAGACGGCGGCGAGCACCGCCTCGACGAACGGATACCCGCGCGCGAGGGCGATCGCGAGCATCACGGCCGCGACGGCGCAGATCAGGCCGGTGAGCAGCCGGGCGACGCCGGCCAGGCCACGCGTGAGCGGCGTCTGCACGCCTTGCGTGTGGCGCATCAGGGCGGAGATCCGCCCGAGCTCGGTGCGGTCACCGGTCAGCACCACGACGGCGGTGCCGGTCCCGGCGGTGACGAGCGTCCCGCCGTGGACCATCGAGGCGCGGTCGGCGACGGGCGCGTCGCCGGGCACCGGTGCCGGCGCCTTGCCCACGGGCATCGACTCCCCGGTCAGCGGCGCCTCGTCGATCTCGAGCGCGCGCGCGGCGAGGACGCGCGCGTCGGCCGGCACCCGCTCTCCACGCCGCAGCTCGACGACGTCGCCGGGGACGATGCCGTCGGCGTCGATCTCTGCCCGCGCCCCGTCGCGCAGGACGGTCGCCCGCTCCGGAACCAGCGCGGCCAGCGCGTAGATCGCCTGCCCGGCCTTGAACTCCTGGATGAAGCCGATCGCGGCGTTGGCGGCCACGACGGCGAGTACCACGACGCCGTCCGCGATCTCGCCGAGGGCGAGGGCGATCAGCCCGGCGGCGAGCAGCACGAGGATCAGCGGGCTCGAGAGCTGCCGCCAGAGCAGCGCGGTGACGGGCTCGGGGCGCATCGGCGCGACGCGGTTGGGGCCCTCGCGCGCGAGGCGCGCGGCCGCCTCGGCGGCCGAGAGCCCGCCCGGGTCGCCGCCGACGCTCCGCAGCACGTCGCTGCCGTCGAGAGCGTGCCAGCGGTCGTCGGCCATGGTTCGAAGCTACGACGGGCACGGCCGTGCTCCATCCGCCGCCAGTGCCGAACGTCGTCCGTGGTTTCTACGAAGCTCTCCGCGTGGACGCGACCACGCGGCTGACCGATCTCATCGGTCGTCCGGTGACCGACGCCGACGGGCGACCGCTCGGCCGGGTCGCCGATCTCGCCGTCGACCAGGTCGAGCGCTTCCCGCACGTGACCGCGATCACGGTTCGCCGCGGCCGCGATCTGACCGCGGTCGAATGGCCGCGCGTGGCGAGCGTCGACCCGGATCGGGTGGTGCTCGCTGCGGACGACGCGACGCCGGAGCCGGGCGCGGTCTACCTGGTCCGCGACCTGCTCGACGCGCAGGTCATCGACATCGCCGGACGGCGGCTCGCACGGGTGGGCGACATCGTGCTCGACGAACGCGGGGGCGCCGCGCGTCGTCGCGGTCGACGTCGGGCTCGGGTCGGTCGTGAGCCGGCTCGGGCTGCGCCGGCTCGGGGCGCGTCTCCCGACCGAGATCATCGGCTGGGACGCCCTGCACTTCGCGACCGGGCGCGGGCACGAGCTGCAGCTCGCCAGCCCCGCGGCGGCGGTGCATGCCCTGGGGCCTGACGAGCTCGCCGAGCTCGTGTCGCGGCTGCACCCGGATCGTGGCGCCGAGGTCCTCGCGGCGGTGCCGGCCGAGCGTGCCCGGCAGGTGCCGCCACGCCGTCCGCGGCGGCGGTACCCGATGATGAGGGCACGACGCCGTGCGCCGTCGTAGCGGCCTCGCGGCGCTCGCGGTCGTCGTCGGCCCCGGCCTGCTCGCCGGCCTGTCGGACGACGATCCCCCCGGCATCACGACGTACTCGATCCTCGGCGCGGAGCACGGCTACACGCTGCTGTGGGTGCTCGCGCTCTCGACCGTGGCGCTGATCCTGTTCCACGAGCTCGGCGCCCGGCTCGGCATCGTCACCGGCCAGGGACTCGTCGGCCTGATCCGCGAGCGCTACGGAGTGCGCCGCGCTGCCGCCGCGCTGCTCGCGCTGTTGGTCGCCAACGTCGGCACCACCTGCGCGGAGTTCGCGGGCGTGGCGGCCGCGTTCGAGCTCGCGGGCGTGAGCCGGTACGTGAGCGTTCCGGCGGCGGCGGTGTTCGTGTCGGCGCTGGTGCTCGGCGGCCGCTTCCATCGTGTCGAGCACGTGCTGCTCGTGCTCGCGACGGCGTTCGCCACGTACATCGTCGCCGGCCTGCTCGCCCACCCCGACTGGGGTGCCGCGGCCCGCGGCCTCGTCGTGCCCACCCTGCCGCTCGACCGCGACGGCCTGCTCCTCGTGACCGCGACGATCGGCACCACGCTCGCGCCGTGGGGCCTGAGCTTCATCCAGTCCTACGCGGTCGACAAGCGGCTCACGCCCGCCGATCTGGGCTACGAGCGGATCGACGTCGCGACGGGGGCGGTGATGACCGGCGTGATCGGCGCGTTCGTCGTGCTCGCGTGCGCGGCGACGCTGCACGTCACGGGCACCTCGATCGACGACGCCGGGGACGCGGCGGCGGCGCTCGAGCCGCTTGCGGGCAGCGACGCCAGCCTGCTGTTCGGCGCCGGGCTGCTCGGCGCGGCGCTGCTCGCCGCGTCGATCCTCCCGCTGTCCACCGCCTACTCGGTCGGCGAGGCGCTCGGCTTCGAGGCCGGGCTCGACGACTCCTTCCGCGAGGCGCGCACGTTCTACTGCACGTACGGCGTCATCGTCGTGATCGCCGTCGCGGTCGTGCTGATCCCCGGCGCCCCGCTCGTCCCGATCCTCTTTCTCACGCAGGCCCTCAACGCGATACTGCTGCCGCCGCTGCTCATCCTCATGGCGCGCATGGCCCGCGACCCGCACCTGATGGGCCCCTACCGCTGCGGACGCGTGGCCGCCGGCGCCTACGCGGTGACGATCGGCGTCGTGGTCGCGTGCGTCGGGGCGCTCGCCGTGCTGACCGTCATGTGAGCGACGGAGTCCAGGTGCGGCGCGAGGTACGGGGCGTCGAAGCGCAGGTGCCGCGACCAGAGCGGCAGCGGCGAGACACGGGTGGCTTCGCCGAGGCCTCCGCAGAGCGGCGCCTCCACGTACCAGCGCAGCCGCGACGGGAGGACGCAGCGCAGGACCGGCGAGAAGGGCGCCGGCGTGACGTCGGCACCCGCCCGCGCGGCGATCGACAGCGCCGCCGCGCCGGCCTGCTGCGCGGCGATCGAGGGATGCTTGACCGGGAACGACGTGCAGTCACCGGCCGCGAAGATCCCCTCGAGGTGCGGCACGTGGCCGCCACGATCGGCGGCGAGGAAGCCGTCGAAGTCGCACGGAAGCCCGTGGATGCGCGGTCCGGCCAGCCGCGGCGTCGCGATGACTCGCTCAGCCTCGACGTGCCCCGAGTGCGCCATCAGGTCGAGGCGACCGTCAGCGACCGACCGCACGTACGCGGACGTCACGAGCCGCACGCCGTGGGCGCCGAGCGTCTCCTGCAACGTCACGGAGGCGTGGCGGCCGAGCAGGGCGAGCGGCGCCGACTCCGCCGTGACGAACGTGAGCGTGGCGCCGACGCCGGCGCCACGCAGCGTGGCGGCCGCCTCGATCGCGAGGTCGTACAGATCGAACGGGTGCGTGGGCGCAGGCGGCTCGACGAACGCCAGCGAGCCGACGCGGCCCGCCCGCAGCTCGCTCATCACGTAGCGGCATTCGGCGGCGTGATCGTCGTCGAGCGGCTCCGCCCCGGCGGGCACCGCGCGCGGCACCGCCCGCTCGGCGACGACCAGCGCGTCGTAGGGAAGCTCGTAGCCGGCGGCGGTGTGCACACGCCGCACCCCGGCATCGACGCCCACGACGCGGTCGTGCCGCAGGTCGGCGCCCGCCGCGGCGGCGAGCAGCGCGAGCGGGACACGGACCCGCGCGTGCACGGCCAGCGGGTCGCGCACCTGGATCGGCCGGTGCTCGAAGTAGTGGTTCGCGGCGATCAGCGTGATGTCGACGTGCGCGCCGGCGAGTGCGCGCAGCGCGAACATGGCCTCGAGAGCCGCCACATCGCCGCCGGCGACGATCACGCGCAGGCGCCTCATGCCGCCACCGCCCTTCCGGGCAATGCGCCGGTGATCGCGGCGACGATGTCCTCGCGGGCCGTCGTGCGCCGGTCGTACGTGCCGGCGTGGCGCCCGAGGCGCAGCACCGAGATGCGATCGGCGACGTGGAAGACGTTCTCGAGGTTGTGACTGATGACCACGACCGCCAGGCCCTCCTCGCGCAGGTGCTCGATCAGGCCCAGGACCTGAGCGGTCTGCACGACGCCCAGCGCCGCCGTCGGCTCGTCGAGGATCAGCACCCGCGGGTGCGTCACCAAGGAGCGCGCGATCGCGACCGCCTGGCGCTGGCCGCCCGACAGCGAACCGACGCGCATCCGCGGGCTCGCCAGCGTGGTGACGGACAGCGATGCCAGCAGCTCGCGCGTGCGCCGCTCCATCGCGGACTCGTCGAGCGCACGCAGCCACGGTGTGACCGGTTCGGCGCCCAGGTAGAGGTTGCCGACGACGTCGACGTTGTCGCACAGCGCAAGGTCCTGGTAGACGGTCGCGATCCCGGCGCGTGACGCCTCCGACGGGCTGCCGAGCTTCACCGGCTGCCCGTCGATCCAGTAGGCGCCCGCATCGGCCGGCTGCACGCCGGCGATGGCCTTGATCAGGGTCGACTTCCCCGCCCCGTTGTCGCCCACCAGGGCGACGACCTCGCCGGCATCGACGTCGAAGTCGACGTCGACGAGCGCCTCGACGGCGCCGAAGCGCTTGGTGACGCCGCGGGCGACGAGCAGTGGCATCGCCGGGAGGTCGGAGACGGGCATGGGCCGAGTCTCCGCCGCCCGGATGGCGCTGCCAACCGGGGATCGCCCCCGATCGGACTCCGCAGAGTTCCGCAATCGCGTGCCCGTTAGCGTTCGGGTCGTGCATCCCGTGCCGCCGCCGCTCGTGCTCGCCGACGAGGACAGAGTCGCCCACACGGCCGCGGAGGTGATCGCGAACCGGCTGCTCGCCCGCCCGCACCTGCGCGTGCTGCTGTCCGGCGACCGGACGCCGAGCGCGATGTACGCCGCGCTGCGCGCGCACGCGCGCCATGGCGAGCTGATGACCGACGCCGCGACGATCCTCCAGCTCGACGAGGCGGGCCGTCAGGGGCTGGTCGACGCGGCGCCGCTCGACCTCGCGGTGCTGGGCCTCGGCGCCGACGGCGACCTCGGGCTGGACGAGCCCGGGTCGCTCACGATCGGGCTCGGCACGCTGATGGACGCCCGCGAGCTGCTCGTCACCGCGACCGGCCCGAGCCGCGCGGCGGCACTGCGGGCGATGCTGCTCGGGCCGCCGAGCCCGGCCTCCCCCGCGTCGCTCCTGCGCGCGCATCCGCGCCTGACCGTGATCTGCGACCGCGCTGCGGCGGCCGAGCTGCCGCCGCACCCCGACGGTCACCACGTGTGCGTCGTGCTCGGGCACCGCGAGCCGAGCATCAGCGCCGAGCACCGGATCTCCCGCGAGTCGCTCGGCCGGGTGCACCGCGCCGAGTGGGTCGCGCGACGGCGGCCGACGCTCGCCGCCGTGCTCACGGGATACACGTCGACCGGCGGCCTGTCCGAGGCGGAGCAGATGCGTGCCGCGTGGCGCGTCGTCGGCGTCCCGCCGCTGCTGGAGGTCGCGGGCCGGGACACCGCGGAGAACGCGTCGCGCTCGCTGCCGCTGGTGCTCGCGCTGGGGGACGCCCGCCGCGTGACGGTGGTGACGTCGGCGTGGCATGTGCGCGCGCCGTACCACTTCCGCGCCTGGCGCGACTACGGCATCGAGGTCTCCTTCGCCTTCGACTGGCGGGGTGACTGGCGCCGCATGCTGGCGAACGAGATGCGCGGCATGCGCACGATGCGATCCGAACGGCGGCGTGCCCTCGCCGCGATGGCGCTGCCGCGCTCCGGCTGATCCGCAGCGGCTACGGAGGCGGAGCGGTGGCAGTTGCGGATGCCGGCTCGCGGTGCGCGGCCTAGCGTGCGTGGCATGAGCGCCACCTCCGGTCCCGTCATCGTCGGCGTCGCCGACCAGCCATATGCCGACGACGCGATGGCGCTGGGCACCCAGCTCGCTGAGCTCCTCGACGCGCCGCTGGAGCAGATCGCGGTGCCCGGGCATGACCCGGCCGCGGTGTTGCGCCAGACCGCGGCGCACGACCGCGCGGCGATGATCGTCCTCGGGCCGAGCCACCACCACCTGCTGCATGCGCTGCGCGGGACCGCCCGTCACGTCCTCGGCGCCGGATGCCCGGTGGCCGTGGCGCCCGCCGGCTACGCCGAGGCGGCGCACGGCAGCCTGAGCCACATCGCCGCCGCCTTCGAGCCGACGGCGGACGCGAGCCACGCCCTGGACTTCGCCTACGACCTCGCGGCCCGCGCCGGCGGCTCTGTGGTCGCGGTCGGGGTCGCGCTTCCGCTGGCGCCGTTCGCCATCGACGACGTCCGCGACCCGGCCCCCTACCTCGAGGACGAGCGCCAGACGGTGCAGGGCGGCCTGGAGCGCGAGCTCGCCCGCCGCCCCGCGACCGTGCCCAGCCGAGCGGAGGCGCGGATCGGCGACCCGGCCGTCGAGCTGGCCGCCGTGTCTCGCGACGTCGACCTGCTCGTCTGTGGCTCGCGTGGCCGCGCCCCGCTGCGCGCGGTCCTGCTCGGCTCGGTCACCGAGCGGCTGCTGAGGCTCGCGGCCTGCCCGGTCGTGATCGTCCCGCGTGCGTAGTAACTACGCAGGCGCGGCCGGGACCCGCCACGTGACATTCACCACTTGTCACCGATGGCGCAGGCCACGGCGGCTGGGAGCCTGCCCAGATCCCGATCACACCGCCCGAGGATGCCTCCCATGACCGCCCACACACTGGATTCGATGCGCGAGCTGGACAGCCGGACCAACGACGGGATCCACGTCCGCCTGCTCTGGCACGATGCTGACGATCGCGTGGTCGTCGCCGTTGACGACGCGAAGACCGGCGACTCGTTCGCGGTCAGTGTTCATAGCGAGGAGAGCGCGATGGACGTGTTCCATCATCCCTATGCCTACGCGGCCTGGCACCGCATCCCGACGCGCCCGCCCGTGCCGGCCCTGGCCGTGACGTGAGCCGCGGGCGATGGCCGTTGCCATCGGCCTCGCGGTGCTGTTCGCGTTCACGAACGGCATCCACGACGCGTCCAACTCGATCGCCGCGCTGGTCGCTACCCGCGCGGCCCGGCCACTGCAGGCCGTCGTGCTGGCGGCCGTCTTCAATGTGCTCGGCCCGCTCGTGGTCGGGAGCGCGGTGGCCGACACGATCGGCGGCATCGTCACCGTCGGCGGGTCCGTCGGCGTCGAAGTCATCGGCGCGGGGCTGTTCGCGGCGGTGCTGTGGAATGCCGTGACCTGGGCGCTCGGCCTGCCGTCGAGCTCCGGGCACGCGCTGGTCGGCGGGCTGGTCGGTGCCGCGCTGGCCGCGAGCGGCACCGATGCGATCCAGTGGGGCGGCATCGAGGACGGCCATCCCGTCGGCGTGCTCGGCACGCTGATCGCGCTGGCGGTGGCGCCGGTCCTCGGCGCCGCCGTGGCACTCGCCGCGATCCGCGCGCTGCGGCGTGCGGCGCGGCGGGCGACGCGGCGGCTGCAGCGGCCGGTGGTGGGTGCCGAGTGGGGCCTGTCCGCCGCGCTCGCGTTCAGCCACGGCGCCAACGACGCGCAGAAGTCGGTCGGCGTCATCGCCGCGCTGCTCGTCGCCGACGGCCAGCTCGACAGCCTGTCGTCGCCGACGTGGGCGGTGGTCACCTGCGCCCTGGCGCTCACGGCGGGCACCGCGCTCGGCGGCTGGGGCATCGTCAAGACCGTCGGACGCCGCATCTACCGCATCACGCCGGCGGACGGGTTGGCGACCCAGGCCGCGTCGGCCGGCGTGATCCTGGGCGCCTCGTTCGTCGGCGCACCCGTCTCCACGACGCAGGTCGTCGCGTCGTCGGTGCTCGGCGTGGGCGGCGGGCGGCGGCGCTGGCGCCACGTCAACTGGCTGGTCGTGCGGCACATCGCGCTCGGATGGGTCGTCACCATGCCCGTCACGGCGGTCGTCGCCGCCGTGGCGGTCAGCGTCTGGAGGGGGTTCTGATGCGACGTCGCCGCTGGTTCCTGCCGGAGTCGCCCGACCTGCTCGGCATGCTGCGCCACCAGCTCGCCGTGACGATCGCGGGCACGGACGCGTTCGCCGCCTGGGCCGGCGGAGACACCGAGGCCGCCGCCACGGTACGCGACTACGAGCACCGCGCGGACGAGGCTCGGCGCGACCTTCACACGACGCTCAAGGACGCGTTCGTGACGCCGCTGGAGCCGGAGGACCTGTTCGCGCTCTCGCGCGGGCTGGACCGGATCCTCAACCAGGCCAAGGACCTCGTGCGCGAGTCCGAGGTGATGGATTGCCCGCCGGACGCGCGGCTGGCCGAGATGGCGTCGTTGCTGGCGTCCTCCGTGCGCGGCCTCGACGCCGCGCTCGCGAAGCTCGAGCCACGCGCGGGCGACGCGACCGAGGCGGCGGACGCCGTGACCAAGGAGGCGCGCCGGCTCGAGCGCGTCTACCGCGCCGCGATGGCCGAGCTGCTCGCGGTGGACGACTTGCGCGAGGTGATGGCGCGCCGCGAGCTGTACCGACGCTGCTCGCGCATGGGCGAGTCCGCGGTGGACGTGGCCGAGCGCGTGCTGTACGTCGCGGTCAAGGAGAGCTGAGCGGTGCGCATCACCAACGGACCTCGGCGACGATCTTGCGGCGCTCGCGTTCGCTGAGCACGCCGGCGAATGGCGAGTTCTGCCTGAGGTCGCGGGCCAACTGGCTGTCTTCGGTGAGCACGGCTTTGATGTCCGCGACCCGACGGCTCAGGACGTCCTCCCACGCGTTCGCGTAGTGCGGGTGGATCGTTCCCTCCTCCTGCCAGCGCCACAGCTGGTGCAGCGCGCGTGTCACCGTCGCGCGTCGGAGATGCCGCGGGACAGCCGCGCGAGGTAGCAGTCGCTCGGGGCGATAGTCGGCTAAGCGCCCTGTTCGCAGGACATTTGCCGGAGTCCGCAACAGCCTGCGCGTTGATGGTAAGGAAGGGGTCGCCGGTTCGAGTCCGGCAGAGGGCTCTGAGAAACCCGCCGCAAACGGCGGGTTTCGTCGTTCAGACTGTCTGGTTACTGGATGACGTCGCCCGCTGTGGAAGCGTTTGGAAGCAGTCGGCGCCGCGTGGCGCTGCGGCCGTCTGGTGCCGGGTGTCGCCGTCAGCAATTGGCGGCGGGTGGACGGCTTCGGCCGCGGCGTGCCCCTAACCGAGGCGACGCTCTGACAACAGCGCTTCGGGCTGTGAGAGCAGCGTCCGGACGCGGGCGGCCAGGGCCTGTACCGGCCACTCGGTCTCGTTGGTCGTCTCGGCGTCTGCGGTACCGCGGCCGCTGACCTCGAGCACGAACACGTCGACGACCTCTGCGTCGAACTGCGTGCCGGCCGATGCGCGCAGCTCGGCACACGCGTCCTCGGATGAGCGGGCGCCGCGGTAGGGCCGGTCGGCGGTCATCGCCTCATAGGCGTCGCACACTGCGATGATCCGTGAGCCGCGCGGGATCGCGGTGCCCGCGAGGCCGTCGGGGTAACCGGTGCCGTCCCAGCGCTCCTGGCTTGAGCGCACGAGCCGCGCGACCGGTCGCAGAGACGGAGCCGCGCTGAGGATTCGCTCGCCGAGGAGCGTGTGCTGCCGCATGAACTCCCACTCGTCGGCGTCGAGCGGCCCGGGCTTGTCGAGGACCGCGTCGGGGATGCCGACCTTGCCGACGTCGTGCAGCTCCGCGGCACGACAGACCTCGTCGATCTCTTCGGCGGTCATGCCCAACCGGCGGGCGACGGCGATCGCGAGTTCGGCGACCTCGCTGGAGTGATCGCCCAGCGCGGGCTGCTTCGCATCCATGGTGCGGATCAGCACGTCACGCGCTTGCTCGCCGGCGCCCGAGGACCGGCCGTGCTTCTGCGCGTACATGCGCTCGTCGGCGAGCTGGAGGGCGTAGTCGAGGCTGTCGGCCTCGTGCGGAAGGAGCACTACGCCGTAGGAGGCATCGATCGAGAACTGCTCGCCACTCTCCGTCAGGGCATGGACGCTGGCGGCGATCGCCGCCTCCACGCCGTCCGCCTCGATCTTCTGGACGACGCAGAACTCGTCGCCGCCGAGCCGGTACGCCTCGCCGAATCCCTCGAGCTCGGCGTTGAGCTTGGCGCCGAGCCGGGCGAGGAGCGCGTCGCCGGCGTGGTGGCCGAACGTGTCGTTGTAGCGCTTGAAGCCGTCGAGATCCAGGACCGTCAGAAGGCGCGGCGCAGCGCCTGCGGACGGGAGCCAGCGGGTTGCGTCGTCCGCGAGCTTGCGCCGGTTGCCGAGGCCGGTCAGCGGATCGCGCATGGCCTGCTCGCGGAGCGCCTGGTGGGAGAGGATGTCCGCCGCGGCCGCCTGCGCCTTGCCGACGAGCTCGGCGAGCAGGGCGATCTCGTCGTCCTGGAACCGACGCTCGCGCCGGGCGATGCAGATCACGCCGTCGATGTCGGCGTCGGCGGTCACATCGAACGGCAGCGCGACCCCCCAGAGCGAGGCGAACTCGAGCTGTACCGGTCCACTGCCAACCGTCGCTGCGTCTCCTGCTGCCCTGAGGGCGGCCATGAGGTCGGCGGACCCCGCGTCAGGCAGACGCCGTTCGCCGTGACCGGTCAGCCGCAGGAGACCGCCGTCGGCATCGAGGGCCTCGATCGAGCCGCGGAGCGCGATGTCCACGAGCGCGTCGAGGTCCAGCTTCGCGGCGAACGCATCGCCCATCCGGCGCACGGCCGACTGAAGGCGGCTGCGTTCGCGGACCGCGACCTCGAGCCGGTGCTGGGCCTGCGCGATCCGCTCGCGCCGATCCCGCGCGAGGAGGCCGAGCAGCCCGGCGAGCGGGAGAACCATCAGGACGGCGGCGGCGTCCGTCCGAGCGACGGTGGCCGCGAGGACTCCGATCGGTGCCAGGCACGCGTCGACGACCCAGACCACGGCGAACACGCGGAACTGCAGCGTCGGAGCGATCCCGCGCGCGGCGCTCTCGCGGAGCACGGCCGAACCGGCGTCGAAGGCGCAGCAGCTCGCGAACACTGCGGCCAGCAGCGGAAGGTCTCCCGGATCGAGCTGCGGCGCGCCCGCGGCGACGAGCACGAGCGCGGGGCCGACGGCATGCCAGGCATCGGGAATCGAGAAGAGCGCCCGGTCCAGTGGTCCCTGGCCGCGTGCCCAGTCCCAGAGCTTCGCCAGCAGCAGGCCGATCGCCACCAGCACCGGAACCGCGGCCGGCGGCATCAGCACGAGCATCGGGAAGAGCACAAGGTGCGTCGGCACGACGTTGCCGCCGCCGGCCGGGAACTCGATCCGCGCAAGCACCACGTACATCGCGATGAGCACCGCGGCGAGGCCGGACCGGAACCCCTGCGTGGCCTCCGGAACCAGCGCCAGGGCGGCGACGACGCCGACGAAGAGCGCGGCGGCCACGAGCTCGCTGACCAGCTCGCGGCGCGGCAGGCGCCGCGAGCGCGTGTGCCAGGAATCCTCGAGCAGCCGTTCGGCCGCGGCCTCGCTTCGCATGTCGTTTACGGCGCTCACGTCACTCGTAGTAATCGGTCGATCCGCGTGGCGATGCACCGCCGGTGACCCGGGTCGCGCCCGGGTCACCGGCGATCAGCTCATCCCCGCGTATAGGGATCGATGTAGACGTCGTCGACCGCCCAGTCTCCGCCGTAGTCCTCGGGATCGAGGACGATCTGTGCCGTGCCGACCTGGTCGGCGTTCCACAGCCCCAGGATCTGCGAGAGGTTGAAGGACTGGGTCGGCGTCCACGCCGGGCCCGTCGTCACCGAGCCGACGACCGTCTCGTTCGTTGCGCCGTCGACCTTCCAGCGCAGGCTGACGTTGAGCACGCCCCACGTGCCGCTCGTCCGCTTGGCGAAGAACCGAAACGATGGATGGTCGGTGCTCACGCAGAACGCCGGCGAGACCACGCGGCCCCGCGCGCCGATCGCGAGCGACTTCGCGTCCGTGCTGGCACGGACCTTGAAGGACTCGTTCCCGGACATCACGGAGGCGCCCGAAAGCGACCAGCCTCCGGTGCCGGACTCGAAGGCGCCGTTCGAGAGCAGGCTGTAGTCAGCGTTGTCGCCGAATGCCTTGAACGCCTTTGCGGTCGCGGCCGATGGGCAGGCCGCCTGGGCGGCCGCCGGCACGCCGAACAGCGTGACGACGGTCGCTGCCACCACGGCGGCCAACCGGCCGCGCGGGTGCTTTGGTCGAGCTACATAGGGCAACTGCTGGGACCTCCGTGTCGAATCCCGCTGTCACGCGGGTTGTCCATGTCTTCCGTCGCAGCCAGGCCGTCCGGGGACGCGTGCCTTGCCCCGCCCGCCTCGCGGCGGGTTTGCCTTGCGACGCTTTCTTCTTCGGCTCCATCGCTCGGCGACGCGAATCGAGTGGACGTTCGTCCCATCCGCTCAGCCGCACCGGGCGCGGGCGCGGCGCCGAGCCGCTCATAGTCGGTCTGTCACCGCCACTACACCGCCGACATGGCCCGCGATAGCGACTCGGCTCGAGCTCGATCCAGGGTCTCGCCCGCCGCGATGCGGGTGATCGTCGGCGAATCGCTGCGGCTTGAGCTGCGTCGCGGTGCAGCACCGAGACCGCAGTCGTTCGCCAAGGCCGGCGTCGACGACGGCGGTCATCTACGCTTCGCTCAGTCGCGGCTAACCGATCGGGACTCGCGATCGCCACGCGCGTCGGGCAGTACGTCAAACGTCGCGAGCTAGTGCGGGATCGCCTCGAGGGACTTCGAAACCGATCGCTTCCAGGGGAATCGCGACAGTTGGCGACAGGCGGTAGCACCCCGCGCGTTGATGGTAAGGAAGGGGTCGCGGTTCGAGTCCGGCAGAGGGCTCTCGGGAACCGCCGGAAACGGCGGGTCTCTTTGTGGTCGCGGAGACTCGCATGGGCGGCGATTCGTTGCGTGGGCCGCGCTTGGACGGCGTACGCGAAGTACGCGCGTGTGCAGAACGGGTCAGACGCGCACGACGTCGATCGCCGCGAAGCCCGTGAAGTCCGCGTCCTGCGTCCAGACCTGTGCGCCGTGGACCAGCGCCGTCGCCGCGATCCAGGTGTCGTGGACCCGCGGCTTGCGGCCGGCGGACAGCTCGCCGGCGGCGAGCCGCGCATACGCGGAGGCGACGCGATCATCGGCCGGCAGCCCGGCCGTCTGCTCGCGCACACGCGTGAGCGTGGCGAGCCGCCGCGCCCGGGTGTCGGCGTCTCGCGCCATCAGCACGCCCAGCTCGAGCTCGGCGAGCGTGACTACGGAGACGCTGACCTCGTCCGGAAGCGGTCGCCCGAGCGGTCGTCCCTGCTCGCCGGCGATGAACACCGACGTGTCGAGGACAGCCCCCGTCATCAGCCCGGTTCGATCGTCTGCCCGCGGATCGCGGCCAGATCCTCGAGCAGGCCCGGATCGGCGGACGCCTCCTGCAGCACTCGTTCGATGGCTGCGCCACTGGTCCAGCGGGGTCGATCGAGTGGTACGAGCTCGGCGACCGGTCGGCGGTTGACGCTGATCCGAAGCCGCTCGCCGCGTTCGACGCGCCGGAGCACGTCGGCGGTGTGGTTCCTCAAATCGCGAGATGAGACGTCGGCCATGGCTACGATCGTAGCGCAAGTTCTACAGTAACGCGAGACGCGCGAGATGCCGCAGCAGCAGATCGATGGCCTCCTGGGGATCGACGCCCCGGCCGTCGAGTTCGGGTTCGAGCTCGAGAGCCATGGCGGCCCTCTCGCTACAGCTCGCGCGGGTGCGGCACGACGACGACCGGGCAGGACGCGTGGTGCGCGCACTGCTGGCTCACCGAGCCGAGCAGCAGCCCGCGGAAGCCTCCGAGCCCACGCGACCCCACGACCAGCAGGTCGGCGTCGGACGCCTCCTCGAGCAGCACGTGCGAGGCGTTGCCCTCTCGCACGACCGTGGTGATCTCGATGCCTTCGGCGTCGGCGCTCTCGAGCGCCCGTGCGGCGTTCTCGCGCGCGTCCTGCTCGAGCTCGCGGTAGAGCTCCGCGTCACCCGGGCCGAAGCCGCCCGCGTAGGCGACCGCGGGGATCTGCCACGCGGCGACGAGGCGCACATCGGCGTCGCGAAGCCGCGCCTCCCGCAGCGCGAAGTCGAGCGCGGTGCGAGCGCCGGTGGAACCGTCGACGCCGACGACGATGGTGCTCATGCCCGCCCCCACGCCAGCGCGCCGGCGATGTCGAGGCTGGACAGCACGCCGACCGGATGGCCTTCGCGCGTCACGATCAGGTGCGAGGAGTTGTGCGCGTCCATGAGCCGCGCGGCATCCGCGAGCGACGTGGACGGGTCGACGCTGACGAGCTCGGTGCGCGCCGCGTCGGAGGCCGTGTGGCCCTCGATGCCGGACTCGGCGGCGCGGACGATGTCCATGTCGGAGACCAGGCCCCAGATGAGGTGGTCGGTCCCGGTCGAGTCCTTGGAGATGCCGGCAACGACCACCGCGTGGACGTGGTGGGTCGCCATCGTCTGAGCGACGGTCAGCAGCGGAGCGTCGGGCGAGCAGCTCATGACGCCGGGACGCATGACGTCCGCCACGGTGGCGCGCTCGAACGCGGGCAGCGTGAAGCTGCCGGAAGTGGTCTGAACGGTCTGGGTCATGGGACCGACGCTACTTTCGGGGACGCCCGCTGCCATCCGTAGCTCTCGCGATGCCGAAACCGTGGTGAGCACCGATGTCGCGGGGCCCCGGCCGGGGGAAGCTTCGGTCATGTCCGGCACGATCATCGGCGCGGTCGACCTCGACGCTCCCGACCAGGCGCGCGACGCGCTCGCGCTCGCCACCTGGCTGGCCGACGTCAGCGCGAGCGAGCTTCTGCTCGTCACCGTCTTCGCACCGCATGCCGGTGCCCTCAGCACGCAGCTGGACCGGCGACGCCGCCAGCTCACCGCGCTCGCCGGGCCCGTCAAGACGCTGGTGATCGCCGGTACCTCGCCCGCGCGCCTGCTCCACGAGATCGCCGATCAGCGACGGCCCGTCGCGGTCATCCTCGGGTCGAGCCGCGGCGGCCCCAACGGCGTCGTGAGCCTCGGCTCGGCGAGCGAGCTCCTGCTGCACGGGAGCCCCGCGGCGATCGCCGTGGCGCCGAACGGGTACACCGCGCCGGCCAAGCCGGCGCCCGACATCGGCGTCGCCTACGGGACCACTCCAGAGTCCGATGACGCGGTGCGTGTCGCGGCGGCCCTCGCCGGCCGGGCCGGGACACGCCTGCGCGTGCTGACGGTCGACGAGCCGGCGCCGCACAACGACCTCGCCGAGCGCCACCCGGGCGAGCGGCTGGAACGCGCGCTGGCCGGCAGCCCGGCCGACTTCGCCGAGCTGTCGGGTGAGCCGGCGGCCGCGCTCGCGGCGGCTTCGGGCGACCTCGACCTCCTCGTCACGGGCTCGCGCTCGTACGGGCCGCTGGGTGCGGTCCTGCTCGGCGCGGTGACGCGACGCCTCATCCGCGCCGCCCAGTGCCCGGTGATGGTCGTGCCGAGGACGCGCGACGCCGCATGGCCGGTCGCGCTCGTCGGCGGGATGGACGCCACCGCCGACGCTTGACCGCAGCTTCACCGCGACCACCCCGGTCGCGGTAGAGTCGACTACGGTCATATGCAAGACCAAGCGCTTCGAACGCTGATCGCGCTCGGCAACACCGTGCTCGAGGAGTCAGACCTCGAACACGTCTTCGAGCGCGTCATCGGCGCCGCCCGCGAGTTGACCGGCGCCCGCTACGCCGCGCTGGGGGTCCTCGACGCCCGCCGTGAGCGGCTCGACCGCTTCCTCACGAGCGGCATCGACGATGAGACGCGCGAGCTCCTCGGCGAGCCGCCGAGCGGCCACGGGGTGCTCGGGGAGCTGATCCGCGACGCGCGCCCGCTCCGGCTGCCCAACGTCGGCGCGCATCCGCGGTCATACGGGTTCCCCGTCGGCCATCCGGAGATGGCGACGTTCCTCGGCGTGCCGATCCTGGTCGGCGGCGAGGCCTGGGGCAACCTCTACCTCACCGAGAAGGAGGGCGGCGAGTTCACCGAGGACGATGAGCAGGCCGTCGTCATGCTCGCCCGCTATGCCGGGATCGCGATCGACAACGCGCGGCGGATCCTCGACCTGAGCGGCCGCCGCGACGAGCTCGAGCGCACGCTGGCCGCGATGCGAGCCACGACGGAGATCTCGCGCGCGCTCGCCGGCGAGACCGACCTCAGGATCGTCCTCGAGCTGATCGCCAAGCGCGGCCGCGCACTCGTCGGCGCCAGCGTGCTCCTGATCGAGCTGATGACCGGAGACCGCATCCGGGTGGCGGCCGCCGCCGGTGACGTCGACCGCGACATCGTCGGCCGCAACTTCGAGATCGCCCCGACGGTCGCCGGGCGAGTGCTGGAGACGCGCCGGCCACAGCGGCTCAGCGACGAGTTCAACCGCTCGCGCTTCGAGAACGCGGGGGTCGGGCACTTCGGCCTCGAGGCGGGCGCGGGGCTGTTCGTCCCACTGCTGTTCCGCAGCGAGACGCCCGGCGTGCTCGTCGCGCTGAACGCCCCGGGCGGCGGCGACTTCAGCGAAGAGGACGAGCGGCTCCTGATGTCGTTCGCCACCAGTGCGGCGAGCGCGGTGGTGACGGCCCGCTCGGTCAGCAGCGAGCGGCTGCTGGAGCGCGAAGCCGCCACCGAGGAGGAGCGCCGGCGTTGGGCGCGCGAGCTTCACGACGAGACGCTGCAGGGGCTGGGCGCCCTGCGCCTGGCGATATCGGCCGCGCGCCGCGCGTCGGAGCCCGAGATCTGGCGCTCCGCGCTCGACGACGCCGTCACCGAGCTCGACACCGAGATCGCCAACGTGCGCGGGATCATCTCCGACGTGCGGCCGGCCGCCCTCGACGAGCTCGGCTTCGGAGCGGCGATCGAGGCGCTGGCGGACCGCATCCGCACCCGCGGGATCGACGTCGACCTCAAGCTCGATCTGGACTGGGAGTCGGGGCGTGTGGCCACCCGGCACGAGGACGGGGTCGAGACGGCGCTGTACCGGATCACCCAAGAGGCGATGACGAACGGCCTCAAGCACTCCGGTGCGGAGGTGCTCGAGGTCGAAGTCTCAGAGGGCGACGGCCGCGTGACCGTGCGGGTGCACGACGACGGTCAGGGGTTCGACCCCTCGAAGGCGCCGGACGGGTTCGGGCTCGTCGGGATGCGCGAGCGCGTCGAGCTCCTCGGCGGGAGCTTGGCGATCGAGGCGGCGCCCGACGCCGGCACCACCGTCATTGCGCGCTTGCCCGCCCGCCGCCGCGCGGGCGGCAACGGCGCCGCGGTCTCACACGCCGCGACGACGGCGGAGCCCAAGCGCTCGGCGTCGTCCAGGCGCACGTAGTCGGCCGCTCCAGCCGCCCGTGCGTACTTGATGAACGCGGGGTGGTCATGCATGCCGACGACCACCATCGCCGTGTTCGGCGCAGCCCGCGCCAGCACCGGCAGCCACTCGAGCCCAGCGGCTCCGAACACCGACTCGTGCAGGACCAGCACGTCGGCGGAGACGCGCGCCAGCAGCCGGACGAGGTCCGCGAGGTCGCCGGTCGATCCCGTCGGCTCGACGCCCGGCTCGCTGCCGAGGAGGCTCCAGAGCGCCGTCCGGATGCGCGCGTCGCGAGCGGCGATGACCACTGTGACGGGCGGGCGATTGAGGGGGGTGGGCTCCACGGCCATGCGACTAAGGATCGACTGGGGACCGGCTCAACTCATCCGCGCACGGGCCTGAACCGGCACCCGTAAGAGCTACGGAACCGCCCCAACGCCAGGATGCCCGCCGCCGCCACCACGCCGAGGCAGGGGACCGCGCTGCGGGCCGCGTCGAGCGGCAGGACGAGCTCGAACAGCGGGACCGGATCGCCGACGCGTTGCGGCAGCGGGCCGAGGGGGCAATCGCCGCCGTTGGCGGCGACGCAGGCGCCCTCGACGACGAGCGCAGCGGCCGCGGCGTGGAGCACCGGGTCGCGCCGCCCGGTCAGGGCACACCACCACACGTAGCCGATCGCAGCCAGGAAACCGGCTGCGATCAGCGTGTGGAGGGCGCGGAACGCCACGGCAGGCGCCGACAGCTCCCGCGCCCGTGCCGGCATCGGGCGTCTACCGCCCGGCGGGAACCGGGACCAGGACGCGCTGGGCGAGCTCCACGAGGCGGCTCGAGTAGCCCCACTCGTTGTCGTACCAGGCGACCACCTTCACCTGCGTGCCGTCGACGACGGTCGTCAGACCGGCGTCGAAGATCGACGAGTACGACGAGCCGATCAGGTCGGTCGACACCAGCGGAGCCTCGCTGTAGGACAGGATCCCGGCCAGCGGCCCGGTGTCCGCGCGCTCGCGGATGGCCGCGTTGACGGCCTCCACGGTCGTGGCCTCCTCGACCTCGACCGTCAGGTCCACGAGCGACACCGTCGGCGTCGGCACGCGGACCGCGAAGCCCTGCATCCGGCCCGCGAGCTCGGGCACGACGAGGCCGATCGCCTTCGCCGCGCCGGTCGTCGTGGGCACGAGGTTCAGGGCGGCGGCGCGCGCTCGCCGCGGGTCCTTGTGCGGCGCGTCGAGCAGCCGCTGGTCCCCCGTGTACGCGTGCACCGTCGTCATCACGCCGTGGCGGATCCCGAACACCTCGTTCAGGACCTTCGCGACCGGCGCCAGGCAGTTCGTCGTGCAGGACGCGTTGGAGATGACGTCGTGGCGCTCCGCGTCGTAGACGTCGTCGAAGTTGATGCCGAGCGCGACCGTCACGTCGGGCTCCTTGGCGGGCGCCGAGATGATGACCTTGCGGGCGCCGGCATCCAGGTGACGCGCCGCGTCGGCGCGTGTGCGGAAGCGGCCGCTCGACTCGATCACGACGTCCACGCCGAGGTCACGCCACGGCAGCGCGCCGGGGTCGGACTCGGCCAATACCGGGATCTCGACGCCGTCGACGCGGATCGCGCCATCCAGCGCCTCGACGGTCCCGGGGAACCGTCCGTACACGGAATCGGTCGCCAGCAGCTGCGCGACCGAGTCCACGCCCATGATGTCGTTGATCGCGGCCCATTCGATGTCGGCACCCTGCTCGCGTGCAGCACGGAACATGGCGCGGCCGGTGCGGCCGAACCCGTTGATGGCAACTCGGACTGACATCGTGGAACCTCCTGATCGCAGGCGTGAGGCCGCGGTAAGCGGCTTCCCGGAGTGTCGGGCCGACCCTCCGCAGCAGCATCGGCCGTTTCCACGGGACGGCATCCGTGGTGTCCCGCAACCCTCACGCTGCCGGCACGATGCGAACGGCCAGCGATCGCTCGTGAAAGGCGCCGCGCCGGACGAGCTCGACGCGCAGCGTGGGCCCCGGATGCGGGTTCGTCGGCTGGCGAGCGACGCGGACGGCCGTCAGCGTGGCGCCACGCGGGCGCTCGAGCGGCACCACGCGGTAGCCGCTCCCGAGATCGAGCGCGGCCGTGTCGGCGAGCCGGATGCCCGGCTCACCCGGCAGCAGCCGGCGCACCGTGCCGTCGCGGAGCCGGGCGGTGATGGCCGCCGCGCCCCAGGTCGGGAAATGCACACGGACGCGGTAGCGGCAGCGCCCGCGACAGCTCACCCGCCAGCGGCTGACGATCGTCGCCGCTCGGAACCTGTGCGTGGCGCGGATGCTCACGCCGCCCCGGCGCACGGCGCCGTGTGCGGTGACGACGCTGAACGGGCCCGCGTAGGGCGCCCGTCGACGCGGGCCGGTGACGCGGAGGGTGGAACGCGCGTGCTGGGAAGCCAGCCACTCCCGCCCCGCGGGAGTGCTCACGACGGCGCCGAACGCCGCGGGCGGGACGCCGCCGACGTTGGCGGCGACGGTCTGCCCGGGCCCGAACAGGCGCGCCGGGTCGATCCCGCCGTACGGGAACGCGCCGCGGTTGTCGGGCACGATGGCGGTCGAGTACCGAGGGGTCGTGATCGCGAGGCGGCCGCTGTCGGGATCGAACGCGTACAAGGGCGGCGGATCCTCCGACGGCCGTGAGCCGAGGTCGGCGGCGACGGCGCGCGCGGCGTTGGCGAGCATCCGCGCGCAGTAGCAGTCGAACTCCTCCATCAGCGCGTGGACGCCGAACATGTGGCGGGGAGGCACGCCGCCGTTCGCGTCGGCACGCCGCTGGAAGAGGATCAGCCCGCGGTCGAACAGCGCCTTGGCCCAGCGGCCGTACGCGCGGTGCGCCCAGAAGCGCGGCGAGGTGGCGATGGCGAGCAGGCCCTGCTGCGCGAATGCCCAGTACTGCGCCGAGTGCCAGCGCCGCCGGCCCTTGCCGGTGTCCCAGTTCAGATAGCCGGCGTGGGTCCACGACCCGGCCAGCAGGCGTGTGATCCAGGCACGCATGAGGCGCATCGACGGCGCGGGAAGCGGTCGCATGCCGTGCCGCCGTGCCTCGTCGTAGTGGGCGATCGCGTGCACGACGATATTGGCGTACTCAGGGGTGTCGAGGTTGATGGGCGCGCCGCCCGGCTGCTCAGGGTCGTAGTGGAACTGATAGCCGCGCCCGAGGTTGGCGGTCGACATCCCGGGTGCGGGCTTCGCGATGTGCGCGGCGAAGTCGGCCAGCTGGTCGTGATACCGGTGGCGCAGCAGCCCGGCCCGCCCGGACACCGTGGCGGCGGCGGCGTACAGCTCGGCGTTCCAGTTGATCTGGTTGCTCACCCGCACGCGACGCCAGGGGCGGCTCCGTGCGCACGCCGTGACCGTGCGCTCGATGCGGCGCACCGCGGCGGCCGAGAGACCGAGCGGCACGCGGGCGCGCCAGGCCCAGGCGAGCGCCTCGGCGACCTTCGGCTCGAGCGAGGCGTGCTGGCGCTTGACCCGGTCGAGGTCGCGCGACCAGCACGTCGTCAGGTCTCCCCCACCGCGCGCGCCGAGCCAGGCCGGCCGCGTGGTCAGCCGGTCGACCAGGATCCGCGCACGTGCGTCCTGGCGAGTCGGCCCGCGGTGTCCCGTCGACGCCGCGATCGCGTGGGTGAGGAGGATCGCGCTGTTGACGCGGACCGACACCGTGCCCTTGAGGATGTAGGCGTCGCGGCGCGCATCCCACCACGTGTCGAGGCGCCCCATGACGCGGTCGGCGAATGCCCAGTAGTCGGCGTTCGCGAGCGGCGGCTGCATCCGCTCGGCGGCGCCGGCCCGCGACGGGACCGGCGGCGAACGCGACGAGCAGTGCTGCGAGGACCAGTCCGCGCCGTGGCATCCCGGGAGCGTCTCCGGTCGCGGCATCGGCGGCATCCGTTCGAGTCACTGCGCCCGGACGGGAGTTTCCACGCACCGGAACTCAGAGTCGCCCCGGATGCCGCCCCGTAAGCGCGCTGCTTGGCTGTGATCAGAACCGCATCGGAGGTGACCCATGTACAAGCCGATCCTGGTCGCGTACGCAACGAAGAACCAATCCACCCATGAGGTCGCCGAGGCGCTCGCCGGGCGGATGCGGAGCTCCGGCGCGAACGTCGAGGTCCTCCCCGCCGCTCACGTCAAGACGCTCGAGCCCTACCAGGCGGTGGTCTTGGGCGGGGCGCTGTACGCCGGTCGCTGGCACCGCGACGCCCGGCGCTTCATCAGCCGCCACCGCGACGCGCTCACGCAGGTGCCGTTCGCCGTCTTCGCCATGGGGCCGGTGACGCTCGAGTCCCGCGAGGTGCAGAGCTCACGCCATCAGCTCGAGCGGGCGCTGGGGAAGGTGCCCGAGGTCACCCCCGTGTCCTTGCGCATCTTCGGGGGCGCGATCGATCCCGACAAGCTGCACTTCCCGTTCAGCCGCATGGAGGGCGCGGACGCGCGCGACTGGAACGCCATCAGCGCGTGGGCCGACGAGCTCGTCCAGCGGCTCACCATGCCGACTGCCGCCTGAACTTCGCAGCCGAGGTGCGGGAAGCTACGGATAAGGGCGAGTGGCCTGCACGGCTGTCGGCCGCAGCGGCGAAGACGATGCTCCAGCCATGAGCTCCCAGACCGACAGCACTCTTACGCACGTCGGCCCCACGTTCGCCTCGATCGTGTGCGGGGTCGACGGCAGCCGCCCCAGCCTTCAGGCCGCGCGCCAGGCCGCCGTGCTCACCGATCCCGGTGCGGTGCTCGCCTACGTCGCCGTCAGCTGGGAGACGGGCACCGGCGCGACCGCCCAGGCCACGCTCACCCACAAGCATGCGCGCGAGTATCTGCGCGCCGCCCGCGACGAGGCGCGAGAGCTCGGCGTCAGCGCCGAGCTGGTCGACGAGCACGACGATGACGCCGGCCGGCGCCTGATCGAGTTCTCGGCCAAGGGCGACCTGCTGGTCGTCGGCATCCACGGTCACTCCCGCGTGAGCGGGATCATGGTCGGGAGCGTCGCGACCGCGGCGCTGCATCGCGCCCACACGCCCGTCCTCGTCGCCCGCCGCCCACCCGAGGGCACCGAGTTCCCGGACCGCATCGTGCTGGCGAGCGACGGCACGCCGCTGTGCGATGCCGCGGCCGAGCTGACCGCCCGGATCGCCGCGCGCCACGGCTCGCACGTGGGGATCATCGGCGCGCGCGATCACGACGCGCCCTTCCGCCCCGGCCTCGCCGAGCATGCGGCGAGGATCCTGGCGGCGACCGGCACCGAGCCGGTCATCCTCGACGCACCGGGTGCGCCCCACCACGCCGTGGCGGCCGTGGCCGACGACTTCGACGCTTCGCTCATAGTCACCGGCAGCCGCGGGTTGGCCGGCGTCTCGGCGATCCGCAGCGTGTCGGAGCGCATCGCCCACGCCGCGCCCTGCTCCGTGCTCGTGGTGCGGCAATGATCACCGCGACCGCCCGCTGGGCCTACGACTTCGCCGAGGGCTCCCGCGAGATGCGGGAGCTGCTCGGGGGCAAGGGCTCGGGCATCGCGGAGATGACGCGCGTGCTCGGCCCGGAGCTGGTCCCCGCCGGCTTCACCATCACCACCGAGGCCTGCGTCGCCTACATGCGCGCGGGCGAGGTGCCCGAGGGCTTCGGCGAGGCGGTCGACGCCGCCATCGCGCGCCTCGAGGCGCAGGCCGGCAAGCGCTTCGGCGATCCCGCCGATCCGCTGCTCGTGTCCGTGCGCAGCGGCGCCCGCGACTCCATGCCCGGCATGATGGACACGGTCCTCAACCTCGGCCTCAACGACGAGTCGGTCGCCGGCCTGGCCGCGCGCACCGGTCGCGATCGCTTCGCCTGGGACTCCTACCGCCGCCTCGTGCAGATGTTCGGCGACGTGGTCTGCGGCGTCCCCGGCGTACGGTTCGAGGACGAGATCGCCGCGATGAAGACCGAGCACGGCGTGCACCTGGACACCGAGCTCGACACCGAAGCGCTGATCGCGCTCACGCGGCGCTTCCAGGCGCTCTACGACTTCCCGCAGGATCCGCGCGAGCAGCTCGAGCGCGCGATCCGCGCGGTGTTCGACTCCTGGACGGGCGACCGCGCCGTTGCGTACCGGCGCATCAACGCCATCCCCGACGACTGGGGCACGGCCGTCAACGTCCAGCAGATGGTCTTCGGGAACAAGGGCCCTCGCTCCGGGTCCGGTGTCGCCTTCTCTCGCGACGAGGTCACGGGCGCGCCGGAGCCGAGCGGGGACTTCCTGATCGACGCCCAGGGCGAGGACGTGGTGTCCGGCGTGCGGACGCCGCGCGACCTGGCCGAGCTGGCCGCGTGGATGCCCGACGTGCACGGGCAGCTGATCGACATCCTGCGACGGCTCGAGCGGCACTACCGCGACATGCAGGACACCGAGTTCACGATCGAGGACGGCCGGCTGTACATGCTGCAGACGCGCAATGCCAAGCGCCCCGCGCAGGCCGCGGTCCGCTTCGCCGTCGACGCCGTGGACGAGGACCTGCTGACGCCCGCCGAAGCGATCGCGACGATCGACCCGGGCGCGCTGGACGCGCTCCTGCACCCCACGTTCGACCCCGCCGTCCCGTACAAGGTGGTCGCCCGCGGCGTGGCCGCCTCTCCCGGCGCCGCCAAGGGCGCGATCGTCTTCACCGCGCCGGAAGCGGTGGCCGCGGCCGAACGCGGCGAGGCGACGATCCTCGTCCGGCCGTTCACCGAGGCCGACGACGTCGCCGGCTTCAACGCCGCCAAGGGGATCCTCACCTCCGAGGGCGGCAAGGCCTCGCACGCGGCGCTCGTCGCGCGCGGCATGGGCCGCCCGGCGGTGACCGGCGCCGGCAGCGTCGAGATCGACCTCCACGCCCGCACCGTGAAGATCGGCGACCTGTTCCTGCGCGCGGGCGACCTGATCGCCATCGACGGGACGACCGGCTCCGTGACGCTCGACGACGTCCCGCTCGTGCGCCCGCGCGTGAACCCCGACTTCGAGCGCGTCCTGGAGTGGTGTGACGGCATCCGCACGCTCGGCGTGCGCGCCAATGCCGACACGCCCGAGGATGCGCGACGCGCCCGAGCGTTCGGCGCCGAGGGCATCGGCCTGTGCCGGACCGAGCACATGTTCATGGCGGCGGGCCGCCAGCCGAAGATGCAGCGGATGATCATGGCCGACGACGACGACGCCCGGCGCGCGGCGCTCCAGGAGCTGCTCCCGCTCCAGCAGGCCGACTTCGAGGGCCTGCTCGAGGCGATGTCCGGCCTGCCGGTCACGATCCGCCTGCTCGACCCGCCGCTGCACGAGTTCATGCCCGACCGCCTCGAGCTCACCGAGCGCCTGCGCGTCGCCCGCGCCGAGGGGTCGCGCGAGGTCGCGGCGCTCGAGCACAGCCTCGAGCGCGTGCAGGCCCTGTCGGAGGGCAACCCGATGCTGGGGACCCGCGGCGTGCGCCTCGGCCTCATCCATCCCGAGATCTACGAGATGCAGGTGCGCGCGATCTTCCGCGCCGCCGCCGCGGTGCGGGCGCGCGGCCTCGAGCCCGCCCGCCTGGAGATCATGGTGCCGCTCGTGGCGTACGTACGCGAGCTGATCCTGTGCCGGGACATGATCGAGCGCGTCGCGGCCGAGGAGGGCTTCGCCCGCGCGGACTTCCAGATCGGCTCGATGATCGAGCTCCCGCGCGCCTGCCTGCAGGCCGGCAAGATCGCGGAGGCCGCGGAGTTCTTCTCGTTCGGCACCAACGACCTGACGCAGACCGCGCTGGGGTTCTCGCGCGACGACATCGAGGGCCGGGTCGTCCCGCCCTACATCGACAGCGGCATCCTCGATCGCTCGCCGTTCGGGACGATCGATGCGGACGGCGTCGGCGAGCTGGTCCGCATCGCCGCCGAGCGCGGGCGCGCCACGCGTCCCAAGCTCGAGCTCGGCGTCTGCGGGGAGCACGGCGGCGATCCCGTCTCGATCCGCTTCTTCGACAGCATCGGCCTCGACTACGTCAGCTGCTCGCCGTACCGCGTGCCGATTGCCCGGGTTGCCGCCGCGCAGGCCGTCCTGGCAAAGTGAAGTCCCACACATGAACATCGTCATAGCCGGCGGGGGTGTCGCCGGGCTCGAAGCGCTCCTCGCGTTGCGGGCCACGGCGCGCAACCACATCCGCCTCACGCTGATCGCACCCGATCCCGAGTTCTCCTACCGGCCGCTGGCCGTCGCGGAGCCCTTTGCACTGGGCCACGCGCATCGTGTCCCGCTGTCGCGGTTCGCCGCCGACACCGAGGCGGAGCTGATCGCCGACGCGGTGGTCGGCGTGGACGACGCCGCGCGCGAGCTGCGGTTGCGCGACGGCGGATCGCGGCCGTTCGAGGCGCTGATCGTGGCGCCGGGCGGGCGCGCGGTCGCGGGCGTCAAGGGCGCGACCACCTGGTGGCCGGGCGGCGATGCCGACACCTACGGCGGGCTGCTGCGCGACATCGACGAGGGCTTCGCCAAGCGGGTCGCGATCGTCATCCCGCCGGGCGCCGTCTGGCCGCTGCCGGCCTACGAGCTGGCGCTGATGACCGCGGGCGAGGCCCGCGCGATGGGTCAGTCCGACGTGGAGGTCACGGTTGTGACGCCCGAGCGCGAGCCGCTGACGCTGTTCGGCGAGCAGGCCACGGCGGCCGTCGCCGAGGAGCTGGAGGCCGCCGGCGTGGCGCTTCGGGCCGGCGTCGTGGCCCGCGCCGCGGACGGCGGCGGGCTGCGGCTCGAGCCCGGCGGCGAGCGGCTCGACGTCCAGCGCGTGCTCGCGATCCCGCGCATCGTCGGGCCGGCGATCGACGGCCTGCCGTGCGACGAGGAGGGCTTCGTCCTCGTCGGCGACGACGGCCGCGTGCAGGGCACCGAGCGGACGTGGGCCGCCGGCGACGGCGTCGCCTCCCCCGTCAAGTTCGGCGGGCTCGCGACGCATCAGGCGCGGGTCGCGGCGGCCGGTGTCGCCCGGCTCGCCGGCGTGACGGTGCCCGACCCGGGAGAGCCGGTGCTGCACGGCCGCCTGCTGACCGGCCGGGGCAGCCGGCGCCTGCGCGGCCGCGGAGATGCCGAGGGTGCGCCGCTGTGGTGGCCGCAGGGAAAGATCGCCGGCGAGTACCTGCCGCGCTGGCTCGCCGAGCACGGCATCACGGCACCGGCGAGCGCGCCGCCGCCGGAGGCCGAGGGCGTGCGCATCGAGCGCCCGCTGCGCGCCCTGCGCGCACCCGAGTACGAGTACCTGTCCGCGCTCGGGCACGAGTACAGCAGCGACGATCCGGCGATCGCGGCGCTCGGCCGCCGGATGCGGGAGGCAAGAAACCGGTGACGCTCACCACACCGCTGAGCGCCGAGGCGCTCAGCCAGATCGACGCGACCTGGCGCGCCGCGAACTACCTCGCGGTCGGCCAGATCTACCTGCTCGACAACCCGCTGCTGCGCGAGCCGCTGCGGCCCGAGCACGTCAAGCCGCGGCTGCTCGGCCACTGGGGCACCACGCCCGGCCTCAACTTCCTGTACGCGCACATGAACCGCGCGATCCGCGAGCGCGGCCTGCCGGCGATGTTCGTCACCGGTCCCGGCCACGGCGGGCCGGCGCTGGTGGCCAGCACCTGGCTCGAGGGCACGTACAGCGAGATCTATCCCGAGGTGAGTCGCGACGAGCCGGGCATGCGCCGCCTGTTCCGGCAGTTCTCGTTCCCCGGCGGGATCCCCAGCCACGTCGCGCCGGAGACCCCGGGCTCGATCCACGAGGGCGGCGAGCTCGGATACGCGCTCACCCACGCCTACGGCGCGGCGTTCGACAACCCCGAGCTCGTGGTCATGTGCGCGGTCGGCGACGGCGAGGCCGAGACGGGCCCGCTCGCCGCGAGCTGGCACAGCAACAAGTTCCTCGACCCCGTCCGCGACGGCGCCGTGCTGCCGGTGCTGCACCTGAACGGGTTCAAGATCGCGAACCCGACCGTGCTGGCGCGAATCCCGCACGACGAGCTGGCGGCGCTGCTCGAGGGCTACGGGCACCGGCCGATCTTCGTCGAGGGCGACGACCCCGCGGAGATGCATCAGCGGATGGCGGCGGCACTGGATGAGGCGCTCGACGAGATCGTCGCGATCCAGCACCGCGCCCGCGAAGGCGGCGGCGCCGCCGGGCGCCCGCGCTGGCCGATGCTCGTGCTGCGCACGCCGAAGGGCTGGACGGGGCCGCGCGAGGGCACCCCGGCCTCGCATCAGGTGCCGATCACGGGCATGCGCGAGTCGCCCGACACGCTGGCCGAGCTCGAGGCGTGGATGCGGTCGTATCGCCCGGAGGAGCTGTTCGGCGCGGACGGGTCACCGCGCGAGGACGTCCTGGCGCCGTCGCCTGTCGGCGAGCGGCGGATGGGCGCGATCCCGCAAGCGAACGGCGGGCTGCTCCGGCAGAACCTGCGACTCCCCGACTTCCGCGAGTACGCGGTCGACGTCCCCGAGCCCGGGGCGCACGTCCAGCGAGGCGACGCGCGTGCTCGGCGGCTTCCTGCGCGACGTGATGGCGCAGAACGACCACACGTTCCGGCTGTTCGGGCCCGACGAGACCGCGTCGAACCGCCTCGGGTCGGTGTTCGAGGTCACCGATCGCGCGTGGCAGGCCGAGCGCACCGAGGCGGACGATCACCTCGCCCCCGACGGCCGCGTGCTCGAGGTGTTGAGCGAGCACCTGTGCCAGGGCTGGCTCGAGGGCTACCTGCTGACCGGCCGGCACGGGCTCTTCAACTGCTACGAGGCGTTCATCCACATCGTCGACTCGATGTTCAACCAGCACGCGAAGTGGCTGAAGGTCACGCGCGACATCCCCTGGCGGCGCCCGATCAGCTCGCTCAACTACCTGCTCACCTCGCACGTCTGGCGCCAGGACCACAACGGGTTCTCGCACCAGGACCCCGGCTTCATCGACCACGTCATCAACAAGGACCCGAACGTGGTCCGCGTGTACCTGCCGCCGGACGCCAACTGCCTGCTGTCGGTCGCCGACCACTGCCTGCGCAGCCGCGACTACGTCAACGTCATCGTCGCGGGCAAGCAGCTCGCGCTCGACTTCCTGTCGATGGACGACGCGATCGTGCACTGCACGCGCGGACTCGGCATCTGGGACTGGGCGAGCAACGACGCCGGCGGGGAGCCGGATGTGGTGCTGGCCTGCGCCGGCGACGTGCCGACGCTGGAGACGCTCGCCGCGACCGCGCTCGTGCGCGAGCACCTGCCCGAGCTCAAGGTCCGCGTCGTGAACGTCGTCGACCTGATGCGGCTGCAGCCGGAGGCCGAGCACCCGCACGGCCTGCCCGACGCCGAGTTCGACGCCATCTTCACGCCGGACAAGCCCGTGATCTTCGCCTACCACGGCTACCCGTGGCTGATCCACCGGCTCACCTACCGGCGGACGAACCACCACGGGCTCCACGTCCGCGGCTACAAGGAGCAGGGCACGACCACGACGCCGTTCGACATGGTCATGCTCAACGACCTCGACCGCTTCCACCTCGTCATCGACGTGATCGACCGCGTGCCGGGCCTCGCGCCCCGCGCCGCGACGCTCCGCCAGCACATGCTCGACGAGCGCCTGCGCCACCGCGCATACACGCGCGAGTACGGCGAGGACCCGCAGGACGTGCGGGACTGGACCTGGCCCGCCTGAGCGCGGGGCTCAGCGGTCCAGCGACGGGTAGGGCCGCGGCGCCCGCGGCGCGGCGATCCTGACGCGGGCGTCGACGACGGTCGCGCCGTCGGGGCCGACGAGCACGCGGGTTGCAGTCGAGCTCCGCGATCTCCGGGTGCGCGGCGGCGAGCGCGGCGATGCGCACGAGGATGTCCTCCAGCGCGGCCACGTCGGCGCGCGGCGCGCCGCGATAGCCGTCCATCAGCGGGAACGTCCGCAGCGCGCGCAGCATGTCCCGCGCGTCGGCCCGGCTCAGCGGCGCGAGGCGGGACTGGACGTCGCCGAGCAGCTCGACCGCGCGGCCGCCGGCCGCGCAGGCCACGACGGGGCCCCAGTCGGGGTCGGACGTGACGCCCACGAGCATCTCGACGCCGTCCGCCGCCATCGACTGCACGAGATAGCCGACCGGCTGATGGCCCGCCTTGCGCACGTCGGCGGCGATGTCGCGCGCCGCGCGGGTGGCCGCGGTGGAGCCGTGGACGCCGAGCCGCACGCCTCCGACGTCGGACTTGTGCAGCAGGCCGGGGGCGATCGCCTTGATCGCGACCTCGCCCCCGAGATCGGCGGCGCAGCGCCCGACCGCCGCCGGCGTGGCGGCGACCGTGGCGGCGACCTGCGGGATGCCGTACGCGCGCAGCAGCTCGGCCACGCGGTCCGGCACAAGCCATCCGCCGCCTTCCGCGAGGACCTGCGCGATCGTCGCCGCCGCGGCGTCGGCATCGATGCCCGCGGGAGCGTCGTACGGCTCGCGCGCGCCGCGCTGCCAGCGCGCGTAGCGGACCGCGTGGGCGAGGGCGCGCACGGCCTCCTCCGGGGTGCCGTAGGACGGGATCCCGTCGGAGAGGGTGGCGAGCGCGGCGTCGTCCTGGGCCATCCACACCGCGAGCAGCGGCTTGCCCGCCGCCCGCGTCGCGGCGCACGCGGCGCGCATGGCGTCCGCGACGTCGCCCGCCTGGGTGACCAGCGGCGGGATGAAGATCACGACGATGGCGTCGACCGATGGATCGTCGGCCAGCGCCTCGATCGCGTGGCGATAGTCGTCGGCGGACGCCGACGCGATCATGTCGACCGGGTTCGTGGTCGTCGCCTCGCGGGGCAGGTGGCGCCCGAGCCGGCGGCGCGTCTTGGTCGGCAGCGGCTCGACGGTCAGCCCGGAGGCCTCGCACGCATCCGCGCACGCGATGCCGGGGCCGCCCGCGTTCGTGACGATCCCGACGCGGTTGCCGTTCGGGAGCGGCTGGTCGGCGAGCAGCGCGGCGACGTCGAACAGCTCGCCGACGGTGCCGGTACGGATCACGCCGGCGTGGCGGAACAGCGCGTCGACGGTGGCGTCGGAGGCGGCGAGCAGCGCGCCGGTGTGCGAGGTCGCGGCGCGGGATCCCGCCGCCGAGCGGCCGCTCTTGACCGCGATGACCGGCTTGCGGGCCGCGACACGCCGTGCGATCTGGCCGAAGCGGCGCGGGTTGCCGAACGACTCGAGGTACAGCCCGATGACGTCCGTGACGTCGTCGTCCTCCCAGAAGCGCAGGAAGTCGTTGCCGGAGAGATCGGCCTTGTTGCCGGTCGACACGAACGACGACAGGCCGAGCCCGCGGCGCGTGGCCTCCGCCACCGCCGCGATGCCGAACGCCCCGCTCTGCGAGGCGAAGGCGACGCTCCCGGGCGGCGGCGCGACCGGCGCGAACGATGCGTTCAGCGCGACGTCGGGCGCCGTGTTCAGCACGCCGAGGCAGTTCGGGCCGACGAGCCGCATGCCGCTGGCGCGGCAGACGGCGAGGAGCTCGGCCTGGCGGTCGCGTCCGCGGCCGCCCACCTCGGAGAATCCGGCCGACAGCACCACCAGGGCGCGCACGCCGGCCGCCCCGCACTGGCGCGCGACGTCGACGACGGCCGTGGCGGGCACAGCGATGACGGCGAGCTCGACCGGCTCGGGCACCTCGGAGATCGATCGATAGGCCTGGACGCCGCCGACCTCCGAGTCGCGTGGATGGACGACGGACAGCCGCCCGCCGTAGCCGGCCTTGCGCAGGTTGCCGAGGACGGCGGCGCCGACCGAGCCGCGGCGGGTCGAGACGCCGATCACGGCCACCGACTCGGGCCGCAGCACATGCGCCACGGCCGCCGCCGCGGCGACGTGATCGCGCTCCTCGAAGCGGGCGCGGGCCTCGTCGCCGAGCGCGGCCGGCAACTCGACGCGCAGCTCTCCCGGGTGCGACCGGACCTCGACGGCGAACCCGGAGTCGCGGAACAGCTGGATCATGCGGTGGTTGTCAGGCAGGACGACGGCGGTGAACGTGTCGATGCCCTCGGCGGTCGCCAGCTCGGAGAGATGGGCGAGCAGCAGGGTCGAGATGCCCCTCCCCTGCCAGTCGTCGGCGACCTCGAACGCCACCTCGGCGCGGTCGGCCGACTCGCGGACGTACGCCGCGTGCGCGACGATCCGCTCCGGCTCGCCCGCGACGGCGACGAGCCCGCGGCCACGTTCGGGCTCGAGCGCGGCCATGTACGCCGCCGCGCGATGCAGGTCGGCGCCGGCGCTGAAGAAGCGCAGCCAGCGGGACTCGACCGAGAGGCCGTCGAGGAAGACGCAGAGCTCGGGCTCGTCCCCGGCGACGAGCGAGCGGACGGTTACGGTGGCTCCGTCGCGGAGAGCGACGTCCACGGTGGCGGGGGCGAGCGACGGCATGAAGCCAAGCTATTTGGCCGCAACCGTTCATCCATCCGGCTCAGCCCACGGACTCGCTCCGTAGTTCACCGCGCAACCCATGCATCGAGCCCGTCGCGCACCGCGGACAGCACTACGGCGCCGTCGCGGTCGGTGCGCACGACCACGTGCCGCGGCACGTCGAGCGGCTCCCATTCCGCCGCCTGCCGGGCCGCGATCGCGGGGCCGGCGTCCGAGACGCCCGGCGCGCCGGCGCGGGCGCCGGCGCGCGCGATCAGGACCTGAGGCGGCGCCTGACACTCGATCCACACGACGCCGGTCGCGTCGGCGAAGGCGTCCGCGAACGCCGCCCGATCGGCGCCGTAGCGGAAGGTCGCGTCGACGATGACCCGCTCGCCGGCGCGCACGCGATCGCGCGCGCGGGCGCCGAGCGCCGCGTACGTGCGGCGGTTCACGTCGGGGGCGTAGGCGGGGGCGGGCGCCCGGACGGTCGGCGCGATGCCGACCAGCTCCTTGCGGACGCTGTCGGACGCGAGCACCGAGGCGCCCGACCGCTCGGCGAGCGCGGCCGCCAGCGTCGACTTGCCGCTCGCCGCCGGGCCGCAGACCACCGCCGCCCGGCCGAGGCGCACGCCCCAGTCCAGGCGCGTGGCGAGCGCGAGCAGCGCCGCGGCATCGGCACGCCGCCGCGCGGCGTCGGCCGCGTCGACCTGCCCGGCGCGGACGAGCGCGACCTTCGCGCGGATGAGCGCGCGCTGGGCGGCGAAGAAGGTGAGCAGCGCGTCGTCGCCGGGATCGCCTCCGGCCGCGCGGTACGCGTCCACCAGCGCGGCGGCGAGCCGCTCGTCGTGGCGCAGCAGATCCATCACCAGGAACGCGAGGTCGAGGCCGACGTCGATCTCCCGCAGGGCCGGGTCGAACTCCACGCAGTCGACGATCTCGATGCCGTGCTCGAGCACGACGTGCTCGGCCCGCAGGTCACCGTGGCCGTCGCGCACCCGGCCGGCCCGGGCCCGCTGCTGCAGCTCCGCGCGGCGGCCGTTCATCACGGCGTCCGCCAGCTGCGCGGCGTCGTCGACATCCGCGCCGAGCGCGCGCAGCGTCGTGAAGTTCTCGGCGAGCATCGCCGCGAGCGCCGCGACGGCCCGCTCCGGTCCGGGCGGGCGATCCGCGGCGGCGTGGAACTCCGCCAGGCGGCGGCCCACCGCGCGCACCTCGGCCTCCCCGGCCGTTCCGTCCGCGAGGCGCTGGGCGAGCGTGCAGCGCTCGTCGTAGCGGCGCATCTCGACGGCGAAGTCGGTCGCCCCGGCGGTGTCCTCCGGGGCGAGCTCGAGGCCGTCCGCGGCGGGCATGACAGCGCAGACACCCAGGTAGATGTCCGGCGCGAGGCGCCGGTTCAGGCGGACCTCCTCGCGGCAGAACCGGTGCCGGCGGTCGAGCGTGCCGTAGTCGACGAAGGGCAGGCGGACCGGCTTCTTGAACTTGTACGCCCGGTCACGGGTGAGCAGCACGCGCGAGATGTGCGTCTCGCGCACCTCGACCGGGTGCAGGCGCATCAGTCCCCGCGAGCCAGCAGCTCCAGGTGGTGCTCCACGTCGTGCGCTCCCTCGGGCCGCGCCTGGAGCAGGTCGGCCTCCTCACGCCCCATCAGGTAGGGCGCCAGGTGCTTGCTGGCGATCTTGGTCGGGGGCCACCAGAGCGCGCGCAGCGCGGCCTCCGAGTGACCGGGCGTCGCGCCCGCCGGCGCGCGGAGCCAGCGTCGCTGCCCGCCGGTCATCAGCATGCCTCGCAGCACCGGCCGGAACGGCTGCGGGTCCAGGTCGACGCCGTGGCGCGCGACGATCGTCTCGGCGGCCGCGACGGCCTGCTGGGCCGCGAGGCCGCCCTGCTTGATCGGGAACGTCGTCGCGTCACCGGCGGCGTAGGCGTCGTCGACGCCCTGGACGCGGCCGTGCTCGTCGACCGGGATGAAGCCGTCCGGGTCCGCCGGGAGGCCCGCGATGGCCGGCCCGGCCGGGATCGGCAGCGCGATCGTGCGATTGACGTCGATGCGCCGGTCGCCGGCGACGATGTACCCGTCGCCGACATCGGCGACCGTCGAGCCGATGAACTCGATGCGCTCGCTCGCCAGCAGCGCGGCGAGCATCTCCGACGCCTCGGTTCCGAACGCCTCGAGCGGCTGCGCCTCCGGCGTGACGAAGACGAACTCGGCGCCGCTGATCCCGGCCCCCCACACGTCCCGCGCCGTCATCACGGCAAGCTCGTACAGGGGCAGGCTCCAGGCGACGGTGCTCGGCACCGCGAAGGCGACGTGCTTGACGTACCCGTCCTCGAGATCGGCGAGCAGCCCGCTCAGGGCCTCAGGGGCGCCCTCCGCGCCGAACGTGATCGCATGGCGATAGGCCGTCTCCTGGCGGGCTCCGATCGCAATCAGCAGCGAGTCGTACGGGAGCGTGTCACCCGAGCCCGTGATGACGGTGCGAGCCGACGGATCGACGGCGCCGAGGCTGTCGCGGACGAGCGTGGCGCCGAAGTCGGCGGCGATCGTCACCAGCGAATGATGCTCCGCGTGCCCGAGGCAGAACGGCTCGGCGACCGACATCGGGCGATAGACGAAGTCGCGCTCGGGCGCGAGCAGCGTGACGCGCAGACGGTCGCCCGCGAGCTCGTGCAGCGCGATGAGCGCTTCGAGGGCGGCCACGCCGCCTCCGGCGATGACGATGTGCGGGCGAGAAGGGGTCATACGCGGAGGCTAGGTTCGCGACGCCGGTCCGGCATCGGAGCCGAGCGCGGAGCCGGATGCGGAGGTTCCCGCGCACGGGCTCGGTAGTTGTCCGCAGCCCGTCAGACGCCGATCACGGCGCTCATGGCGAGCATCAGCGCCGCGCCACCGGTCGTGCCGGCCAGCGCCATGCGCCACGTGCGCGCGGTGAAGGCCTGCGGCACGAGCTCGAAGACGATCAGCGCGAGCATCGCGCCGGCCGCGAACGCGAACGACAGCGGCAGCAGCGACGAGACCTGCTCGACCAGCACGTAGGCGGCGACGGCGCCGACCGGTTGCGGCGCGCTCGTCGCCACCGCCGCCCAGAACTGCTGCGCCGGGGTGAAGCCGGCCTCCTGCATCGGGATCGCCGACGCCGTTCCCTCCGGGATGTTCTGCAGGGCGATGGCGAGCAGGACGAACAGGCCGAGGCCGGCCTGCTCCGATGCGAACGCCGTCCCGATGGCGAATCCCTCGGGGAGGCTGTGGACGAACAGCACGCCGAAGACGAGCACCGAACGGGTCACGCCCGCGCCGCGGAGCGCACCGACGTGGACGTCGCGCGAGGCGAGTGCGCGGCGGGTGGCGAAGAGGAACAGCACGCCGGCGCCCAGGCCCACGCCGACCGCCGCGCCGGAGCCTTGGTCGAGCGCGGGTGCGAGCAGACCGACGACCGACGCGACCCCCATCACGCCGGCGGCGATCCCCCACAGCAGCGGGCGCAGGCCGCGTGCCCGGGTCCCGAGCGCGAAGACCGGAATCGCGCCGACTCCGGTCGCCAGCGCGGTCCTGGTGCCTGCGGCAGCCAGGACCGCGATCTCGCTCATGTCCCGTGGCCGCTGTAGCCGGCCTCGAGCAGAGCGACGAGCTCGGCGATCATCGGCATCCGTGGGTTGGTGCGCAGGCTGGCGTCACCGAACGCGGCGTCCGCCAGCGCGGGCAGCGCCGCCTCGAACTCCGCGCGCTCGATGCCCAGCTCGGCCAGGCTGGCCGGCATCCCGACGGTCACGAGCAGGTCGTCGACGCGCGCGAACAGCCGCTCGCGGCGATCCGCCGCGGTCTTCCCGCCGTAGCCGTGGACCCACGCCATCTGCGCGTACTTGTCCGGCGCCACGTAGGTCGTGTAGCCGGGCGCCGGCATGAACTTGCGCGGCAGTGCGGCGTTGTAGCGCAGCACGTGCGGCAGGAAGATCGCGTTGGCGCGGCCGTGGGCGATGCCGAACCGCGCGCCGACGGCGTGGGCGAGCGCGTGGTTGACCCCGACGAAGGCATTCGAGAACGCGAGGCCGGCCAGTGTCGCGGCATTGCTCATGGCCGTCCGGGCCACGAGGTCGCTGCCGTCGGCGTACGCGCGCGGGAGCGCGTCGAGGATCAGGTGGAGCGCCTGCATGCAGAACGCGTCCGTGTATGGCGACGCGAAGATCGACACCCCGGCCTCGAGCGCGTGCGTGAGCGCGTCGATCCCCGTGTCGGCGGTCATGAACGGCGGCATCGTGATCGTCAGGCGAGGCTCGACGATCGCCACGTCCGGCACGAGCGAGTAGTCGACGAGCGTGACCTTGCGGCCACCCGCGGTGAGGACCGCGGCCGGCGACACCTCGGAGCCGGTTCCCGCCGTCGTCGGGACGGCGGCGAGCCGCACGCTGTGGTCGATCTCCGGGTAGTGCGCCACGCGCTTGCGGGCATCCAGGAACGGCAGCGTCAGCTCGCCGAGCGTGAGCTCCGGGCTCTCGTGGAACAGGCGCATCACCTTCGCCGCGTCCATGACGGACCCGCCGCCGACGGCGACGATGAGGTCCGGACGGAGCTTCTCGAGCACGTCGACGCCGGCGCGCACCTGCGCTTCCGTCGGCTCCGGCTCGATCTCGGTGAAGACGCGCACGCTGCTCCCGAGATGCGCCCGCACCTCGTCGGCGACCCCGCGCGCCTCGGTGTCGGCGTCGGTGACGACCAGGGTCTGGGCGCTGCGCAGGCTGCGCAGCTGCTCGAGCGAGCCCGGGTTGAAGTACGTGTCCGACGGCACGCGGAACCACTGCGGCGGCGTCTGGCGGCGCGACACGGCCTTGACGTTGAGGAGGTTGCGGTAGTTGATGTTGTCGGTCGTCACCGAGCCCCCCCAGGTTCCGCAGCCGAGCGAGAACGTCGGCGTCATCGCGTTGTAGACGCCACCGAGCGCGCCCACGGCGGTGGGGGCGTTGACGAGGACGCGGCCCGTGCGGATCGCCTTCGCGAACGCGTCGATGACGGTCTCGTCGGTCGCATACACGGCCGACGTGTGGCCCATGCCGCCGAGCTCGAGCACGGTCTCCGCGGCCCGCAGCGCATGCTCGACCGAAGGCGAGCGGACCAGCCCGAGGACGGGCATCAGCTTCTCGTGGACGAGCGGGTGGCGCGCGAGCGCATCGAGGTCGGACGGCAGCGGGGCGAGCAGGACCTTGTCGTCGGGGTGCGCCTCGAAGCCGGCGATGCCGCCGAGCGCGACGCACGACTGACCGAGCACGCCGAGCTTCGGATGCCCGTCGTCGTCGAACGAGACCGCCGCGAGCGCATCGACCTCGTCCTCGGCCAGCAGGCGGGCGCCCATCCGCTGCATCTCCGCCAGGCATTCGTCCCAGACGTCGTCATCGATGATGCACGTCTGCTCGGCCGGGCAGATGAGCGAGGAGTCGAACGTCTTCGAGATGAGCATGTCGACGACGGCCATCGGCACGTCGGCGCTGCGATGGATGTACACGGGCGCGTTGCCCGCGCCGACGCTCAGGCACGGCTTGCCGGCGGCGTTGGCCGCCGCGACCGCCTTCGGACCGCCGGTGGTCCAGATGAAGTCGACGCCGGGATGGTGGAAGAGGTACTGGGAGACGTCGAGGGTCGGGTCGGGGATCACCTGCAGCGCGTCGCGCGGGAGGTCCGACCTTGCTCGCCCGCCGCTTGGAGGATCTCGACGGCTCGCACGGCGCAGCCCGCCGCCCGTGCCGAGGGCCGGAAGATGACGGCGTTGCGCGTCTTCGCGGCGACGATCGCCTTGAACAGCACGGTCGACGTCGGGTTCGTGATCGGCGTCAGCGCGAGGACGACGCCGACGGGCTCCGCCACGTAGCGGATGCCGCGCGCGGCGTCTTCGTCGATCACGCCGACCGACAGCTTGTCGCGCAGGTAGTCGTAGAGGAACTCGGTCGCGATGTAGTTCTTGACGACCTTGTCCTCGAACACGCCGAAGCCGACTTCGTCCATCGCCAGCCGCGCCAGCTCGACAGAGTGCTCGAGCCCGGCGACGACGAGCGCCCAGACGATGCGGTCGACGGTCGCCTGGTCGTCGATGGCGCGAAACGCGTCCGCCGCGGCGCGCGAGCGCGCGACGAAGCCGTCGAGCCTCTCGAGCTGTTCGCCGTTGAGATCGGCGGTGAGGCGTGGCTCGCGGGCCGTGGCAGCCATGATCAGCGGCCGTGAGCGGCGCGCGACCTCAGCTCCGCTCGGACGTCGCCGATGGTCCCACGGACGCGCTCGACGATCGTGTCGATCTGGCCGCGGGCGTCCTTCTGGGCGTGCTCACGTGCCTTGTTCAGGTTCTCGAGCGCGAGCTCGAGGTAGTCGAGCGTGCCCTTCTCGACCTTCATCTTGGCCGGTGGCTTCCTGTGCCGGTGGCCGGCGGCTTCCTTGTGCCGGTGGCCGGCGGCTTCTTCGTGGCGGTCGCCATAGCTGACCTCCTCTTTGGGGTTCGAGACCAGTGTCGGCCTGCTCCCGTCCCGCCGCATCCGTGCGACGTACTGAGCCGCCAGTCGCAACTTCGCCGGATGTGGGCGCCGCGTGCGGGCCGTAGCCTCGCGCCATGGCCGTCATCGACGCCCCACGAGCTGCGCGCACCACGACACCCTCGGTGCTCGACCGTCCGCTCGTCTACGTCTCGGGCAAGGGCGGCACCGGCAAGACGACGGTCAGCGCTGCCCTGCAGATCGCCGCCGGGCAGCGCGGGCGACGGGCCGTCGTGTGCGAGCTGGGCGAGTCGCACCGCATCCCGGGCTCGGTCACCATCGAGCCGCACGGCGCCCTGACGGAGTGGATCCGGTCGCAGCCGGGCGGCGTGCTGGCCGCCCCGCTGCTCGGCCGCTCGCACGCGTTCATGCAGTTCGTGGACGCGGCTCCGGGCGCCAAGGAGCTGGTCACGGTCGGCAAGTTCATCGACCTCGCGCGGTCGGGCGCCGGCGGCACCGTGATCGTCGACGGTCCGTCGACCGGCCATGCGCTGGCGATGCTGTCGGCGGCACACACGGTCAGCCAGATCGCTTCGCACGGCCCGATCGGCGCGCAGGCGCGCGCGCTGCACGAGTACCTCGCCGACATCGAGCGCACCGCCTACGTCGGCGTGTCGCTGCCGGAGGAGATGGCGTTGCGCGAGCTGCTCGAGCTCGAAGCCGGGCTGCACGACGCGGTCGGCCGAGGGCTCGACCTGGTCGTGCTCAACGCGCTCTTCCCGGACCGCATCACGGCGAGGGAGGCCGAGCAGCTGGGTCCGCTGGCCGCGCAGTCGGACCACGTCCGCGCCGCGCTCGACGAGCACCAGCTGGCGGAAGCCCACGCGCTCCGGGCGCAGTGGCTGCGCGAGCGGATCGCGGCCCCGGTCGTGACGCTCCCCTTCGTATTCGCCGCCCAGATCGGCAGACGCGAGCTCGCACCGCTCGCAGAAAGGCTCACGTCATGAGCACCTCACACGCGATGTCGAGAGCCGATGCGGCCTGGCTCCACATGGACCGCCCCACGAACCTGATGGTCATCAACAGCGTCATGTGGTTCGACGAGCCGGTCGACTGGGACGCCTACACGGCGATGATCCGCGACCGCCTCGTGGCGCCGTTCGACCGCTTCAGTCAGCGCCCGGTCGACGGGCCGACCGGCCCGCACTGGGAGGACGTCGAGCTCGATCTCGAGCTGCACATCCACCACGTCGCGCTGCCCGCACCGGGAGACCGGCGCGAGCTGGAGACCTTCGTCTCGCACCGGGCCGCGGCGCCGCTCGACCGCTCGCGCCCGCTGTGGGAGGTGTACCTGATCGACGGCTTCGGGAAGGGCGCCGCGGTGCTCACCCGCATGCACCACTGCATCGCCGACGGCATCGCGCTGGCGCGGGTGATGCTGACGCTGACGGACGGCGGCCCGAAGGCCGACGCAAGCTTCGTCGCGCCGTCCAACGGCGGCGGCCTGCCGCTCGTCGGCACCGCGACCGGGGCGACGAAGCTGGCGCTTGGTGCGCTGCAGCATCCGCGGCGAGCCGCCGCCACGGCGATCGAGGATGCGCGCACGGTCGCCAAGCTGGTGCTGCCGGGCTCCGATCCCAGCTCACCGATCAAGGGCGAGCAGCGGCTGGCCCATCACGTCGCCTGGTGCGATCCGATCGACCTCCGGCGGATCAAGCACGCCGCCCGCACGCACGACGCCACGGTCAACGACATCCTCGTGAGCGCCGTCACCGCCGCGGTGTCCGACCGCCTCGGTGACGAGGCGAGTGACGTCCATGCGCTGGTGCCGTTCAACCTGCGCCCGCTCGACGAGCCGCTGCCGCGCGAGCTCGGCAACCGGTTCGGCCTCGTCCTGCTCGAGCTCCCGGTCGACATCAAGGACCCGGACGAGCGGACGTTCGAGGTCAAGCGGCGGATGGATGCCATCAAGCACGGTCACGAAGGCGCCATCTCGTACGGGATCCTCGAGCTGATGGGGCTCACGCCGGCCGTCGTCGAAGCCCGCCTGATCGACTACTTCACCGGCAAGGGCTCGATGGTGCTCACCAACGTCCCGGGCCCGCGCACGCGGCTGTCGGTCGCGGGCACCGAGATGGCGGGCGTGCTCGTGTGGGCACCGTGCTCGGGCAGCATCGGGATGAGCGTGAGCATCTTCAGCTACGCCGGGAAGGTCACCGTCGGGTTCCTCACCGACGCCGGCCTGGTCCCCGATCCGCAGTCGCTCGCCGACGCCACGCGCGCCCACGCACTCGCGCTGTCCCGCTAGTGTCGCGAGTCGAGTAAGTTCGAGCTCGGGACCACTGCGATCGTCGGGCGACAGCTGAACCGCGTCGTACAGCCGCTCGAACTGCTCGCGGTAGCGATCGTTGACGGTCGCGCGCTTGACCTTGAGCGTCGGCGTCAGCTCGCCCGCCGCCTGCGAGAGGTCGTGCTCGAGCAGGGCGAAGCGCTTGATCTGCTCGATCCGCGCGAAGCGCGCGTTGACCTCGTCGATCGACTCCTGGATCACCGCGTGCACGCGCGGATCGGCGATCATCGTCGCCGGGTCGGGCTCCACGCCCGCCCGCTCGGCGAGCGCCGGCAGCTCGTCGGCGTCGAGCGTGAGCAGCGCCACGAGGTAGGGCCGGTTGTCGCCGTACACGACCGCCTGTGACACCCAGCGCGTCTCCCGCAGCGCGGTCTCGAGGTTCGTCGGGCTGACGTTCTTGCCGCTCGAGGTGATGATCAGGTCCTTCTTGCGGCCGGTGATGGCGACGAAGCCGTCCTTGTCGACCTCGCCGAGGTCGCCCGAGCACAGCCAGCCGTCGTCGAACGTGTCGCGCGTCGCCTCGTCGTCGCGGTGATAGCCGGCGAACACGTGCGGCCCTCGCATCAGGACCTCGCCGTCGTCGGCGATCGCCACCTCGGAGCCCGGGAGCGGCCGGCCGACGGTGCCGAACCGGTAGGTGCCGGGCGTGTTGAGCGTCGCGGCCGCGCACGTCTCCGTCATGCCGTAGCCCTCGAGGATGAGCACGCCGCAGGCGTCGAAGAACTCGAGCACCTCGCGCCCGATCGGCGCCGCGCCGGTGAGGCCGAGGCGCAACTCGCCGCCGAACAGCTCGCGCACGCGTGACAGCACCAGGCGGTCGGCGGCGCGCAGGCCGGCCCGCAGGAACGGGCCGGGGTACTCCCCGCGCCGCTCGGCCGCGCGAGCGCGGCGGCCGGTGGCGATCGCCCAGGCGAACGCGCGCCGGCGCAGCGGCGACCCGTCATCGATCGCGCCGAGGGCCTTCGCGTGGATCTTCTCGAACACCCGCGGGACGGACGGCAGGTAGTGCGGGCGCGCAGCGGCGATGTCGTCGAGCAGCAGCTTCGGATCGCCGCTCCAGAACGCGAGCGTCGCCCCCGCGTCCACGACCACGAGCTGTACCACGCGCGCGAGCGAGTGCGCCAGCGGCAGGAACATGAACACCACGACGCCGGGACGCAGCTCGTTGCGGAGCTCGTACTCGTACATCCGCATCGTCGCCAGGAGGTTGCCGTGGGTGAGCTCGCAGCCCTTCGGCGGGCCGGTCGTGCCCGACGTGTAGACGATCGTCGCGGCGTCGTCGGGCGAGACCTCGATCGGCGGCAGGTCGTCCGGATCACCCGCAGCCCGCAGATCGTCGAGCGACGGCGACCCGGCGGTCGCCACCATCGTGAACACGTGCTCGAGGGCGGGCAGCTGCGCGCGCACGCTCTCGACCTTGTCGCGCTGCTCGGCGTCCTCGCAGATGAGGACGCGGGCCTCGGAGTGGGCGAGCACGTAGGCGCACTCCTCCGGCGAGTTGGTGTGGTAGACGGGCACGACGGTCGCGCCGGCGAAGATCGCGCCGAAGTCGGCCAGCGTCCACTCGGGGCGCGTGTTGCCGAGGATCGCGACGCGGTCCCCCCGGCCGATCCCATGAGCGATCAGCCCGGCGGCGATCTCGCGGGCGGCGGCGGCAAGCTCGGCGAACGTCGTCTCCTGCACGACGCCGTCGCGCCGCACGCGCATGGCGACGCCGTCGCGGCGCGCCAGGCTCTCCATCAACACCTGGGGAAGCGTCGTCGCCGCGGAAAGATCGGATGAAGGAAGCGCGGTCATAGTCCCGCGAGGCTCCCACGGCCGGCGCCGGCGGACATCCGCAGCCACTGCCCACTCACGCCGCGTGGAAGTCCCGGATGGCGCGCCGGCCGGCGGTCGTAGCGTCGAGGGCTCGCCGTTCGCGGCGAACTACGGATCCGATGCGGTGGCTGCCCCGATGGCGCCGGGCGGCGCAGGTCGTACGTTCGGCGCACATCGACCACGGAGCCACTGACATGAGCGCACCGAATACACCTCATCCCTGCGTAGTGGTCGGCTTCGACGGCTCACCGGCCTCTCATGTCGCGCTGTCGCGCGCAATCCAGACCGTGGGCACGCACGGCAAGCTCTACCTCGTGCACGCCTGGGAGGTTCCCGAGGCGTGGCGCGGGCGGGGCACGTATCAGCCGTATGTCAACCGGGCGCTCACCGCCGCCGAGGGCGTCGTGGACGACGCCGTGAAGGGGCATCCGGGCCTGGCCGACGTGGACTGGGAGAGCGAGCTCATCGGCGGCCCGCCCGCACGGGCGATCGCCGACGTCGCGACGGCGCGGCACGCCGACGAGATCGTCGTCGGGACGCGCGGCTTCGGCCGCATGCGGGCGCTCCTGGGCAGCGTCGCCCACGAAATCATCCACCTCGCGGCGTGCCCGGTCACCGTGATCCCCGAGCGGATGGTCGAACCCCACCTCGCGCCGGCCGAGCCGGAGGTCGCGGCAGCGAGGCCTGCCTACCCCGCCCTGCTATGACCGGTCATCCCAAGATCGTCGTCGGCATCGACGGCACGCCACGCGGCGAGGACGCGGTCGCCTTCGCGACCGTCCTCGCCCGAATGCTGGGGACCGGACTGCTGCTGGCGCACATCTACAGCCCGGACGAGACGCTCGCCGACGCGCACGCGCTGCTCGACCCGCGCCGCGCGGCCATCACGGGCGTCGCCGCGGAGGTCACGGCGTACTCCGACACGTCACCGGCGCGCGGGCTCGCCCGCATCGCCGCGGCACGCAGCGCCGACATCATCGTCGTCGGGTCCAGCCATCGCGCCGGCATCGGGCTGATGGTGCCCGGGAGCACCGGCGAGCGACTGGTGCACGACACCGGCCGCCCCGTCGTCATCGTCCCGCGCTTCTGGCGGCCGTCCCACACGGGACCGCTCGTGCGCATCGGCTGCGGGTACGACGGGTCGCCAAGATCGGAGGTGGCGCTCGCGACGGCGACCGAGCTCACGCGGCTCGGCGGCGGAGAGCTGGAAGTGGTCCGCGCGTTCTGGTCCTCGTCGCTCGGCGGCCCGATCGGGATCGCCGTGCTTGCCGACCTCGAGTCGCGCGCCCAGGCCGAGGTCGCGGACGCCGTCCACGCCCTGCCCGCGGACGTCCCGGCTCATACGACCGCGTTGGTCGACGATCCGGTGCACGCCCTGGTCGCCAGCTCGCACGAGCTCGACGTACTCGTGCTCGGCTCGCGCGGGAAGGGCCCGCTCAACGCCGCCGTGACCGGCAGCGTCTCGACCCACGTCATCCGCGAGGCGGCCTGCCCCGTCCTCATCGTGACGCACGACGCCCCGGGCGTCGTCGCCGGCTAGCACGTACTTTGCCACCGAGGTTCGCGGCGAATCACCCGTGACTGGGTGGCCGCGGCCCGGCAACGTGGAGGGCGATGTTTCAAGTGCGAGTCCACGGCCGTGGCGGCCAGGGGGTCGTCACGGCGGCCGAGCTGCTCTCGGTCGCGGCGTTCCTCGACGGCGAGCACGCACAGGCGTTCCCGAGCTTCGGCTCTGAGCGCACCGGCGCGCCCGTCGTCGCGTTCTGCCGCATCGACGATCGCGAGATCCGCGTGCGCGAGCCGATCGTCGCGCCCGATGCGCTGATCGTCCAGGACCCGACGCTGCTGCACCAGGTCGATGTCTTCGGCGGGTTGCGCCGCGGCGGCTGGGTGCTGCTCAACAGCACGCGCGGCGCCGCCGAGCTCGGCCTCGGCGACCTGAACGTCACCTGCGTGGGGGCCACGGAGCTGGCGCGCGAGCACCTCGGCAGGCCGCTGCCCAACGCGGCCCTGCTCGGCGCGTTCGCCGCGCTCACCGGCATGGTCACGCTCGACTCGGTGTGCGCGGCGATCCGCGAGCGGTTCCCGACCAAGCCGGCCGAGGGCAACGTCGCCGCGGCCACCGCCGCGTACGACCTCGTCCAGGAGCGGACTCATGCTTAGGCAGATCGAAGGTTCCCGCGCCGTCGCCGAGGCCGTCGCCGCGTGCCGCCCCGAGGTGATCGCGGCCTACCCCATCTCGCCCCAGACCCACATCGTCGAGGCGCTCTCCCAGCTCGTCAAGACCGGCCAACTCGCCCCCTGCGAGTTCATCAACGTCGAGTCCGAGTTCGCGGCGATGTCGGTGTCGATCGGCGCCTCGGCGGCGGGCGCGCGTGCCTACACCGCCACCGCCAGCCAGGGGCTGCTGTTCATGGTCGAGGCGCTCTACAACGCCTCCGGGCTCGCACTCCCGATCGTCATGACGGTCGCCAACCGCGCGATCGGCGCCCCGATCAACATCTGGAACGACCACTCGGACTCGATGTCGCAGCGCGACTCGGGCTGGATCCAGCTCTACGCGGAGACCAACCAGGAGGCGGCGGACATGCACGTCCAGGCGTTCCGCCTCGCCGAGGAGCTGTCGCTGCCGGTGATGGTCTGCATGGACGGCTTCATCCTCACCCACGCGGTCGAGGAGGTCGAGCTGCCCACGCAGGAGCAGGTCGACGCGTTCCTGCCGCCGTACGAGCCGCGCCAGGTGCTCGACCCGGACGAGCCGATGACGATCGGCGCGATGGTCGGCCCCGAGGCGTTCACCGAGGTCAAGTACCTCATGCACGCCAAGCAGATGCAGGCGCTCGACGCGATCCCGCAGATCGCCGGCGACTTCTCCGCCTCGTTCGGACGCTCGTCGGGCGGGCTCCTGCGCACCTACCGGACCGAGGACGCCGAGACGATCGTCGTCGCGCTCGGATCGGTGCTCGGCACGGTGGAGGAGGTCGTCGACGAGCTGCGCGGCCAGGGCGAGCGCGTCGGGCTCGTCGGCGTCAAGTGCTTCCGGCCGTACCCGCTGGACGACGTGCGCGAGGCCGTCGCGCACGCTCGCCGCGTGATCGTCCTCGAGAAGGCGTTCGCGGTCGGCGTCGGCGGCATCGTCGGCCTCAACGTGCGGCTCGCGCTGTCCGGGCTGCAGACCCGCGTCTACGACGTGATCGCCGGCCTCGGCGGCCGGCCGATCACGAAGGCCTCCCTGCACGGGATGCTCGCCGAGGCGATGGACGACAGCCTCGGCCTGACGACGTTCCTCGACCTCGACATGGAGCGCGTGGAGGCGGAGCTGCGCCGCTCGAAAGCCACTGAGCTGCCGGGACCGCACGCGGAGAACATGCTGCGCGCGATCGGCATCGTCGCCGGAGGGCCGGTCTGATGGCACGCCAGCCGCTGCACTTCTACCAAGTCGGATCGTTCGCGGTGGGCAACCGGCTCGTCGCGCCCGACCAGCGCTCGGTGCAGGCCGACGAGCAGCGCTCGAACACGCTGACGTCGGGCCACCGCGCCTGCCAGGGCTGCGGCGAGGCGCTCGGCGCCCGCTACGTGCTCGACGCCGCGATGCGCGCATGCGACAACCGCTTGATCGCCGCGAACGCCACCGGCTGCCTGGAGGTCTTCTCGACGCCCTATCCGGAGAGCTCGTGGCAGATCCCGTGGCTGCACTCCCTGTTCGGGAACGCGCCGGCGGTCGCCACCGGCATCGCCGCCGCCCTGAAGGTCAAGGGCCGCTCCGACGTGCGCGTCATCGGCCAGGGCGGCGACGGCGGCACGGTCGACATCGGCTTCGGCTGCCTGTCCGGCATGTTCGAGCGCGGCGACGACGTGCTGTTCGTCTGCTACGACAACGAGGGCTACATGAACACGGGCGTGCAGCGCTCGGGCGCGACGCCGCCCGCCGCGCGCACCGCCACCACTCAGGCGGTCGGTGACGAGCCCGGCAACGTGTTCGGCCAGGGCAAGAGCGCGCCCCTGATCGCGATGGCGCACGAGATCCCCTATGTCGCGACCGCGACGATCGCCGACCTGCGCGACCTCGAGGCCAAGGTCGAGCGCGCGATGGCGCTGCACGGCCCGCGTTACCTGCACGTGCTCGTGACCTGCCCGCTCGGCTGGGGCTGCGGCTCCGGCGAGTCGGTGAAGATCGCGCGGCTCGCCACCCAGAGCGGCCTGTTCCCGGTCTTCGAGGCGCGCGACGGCGACGTCGTCGACGTGACGAAGATCCGCCGGCAGATCCCGGTCGAGGACTACCTGCGGCCGCAGAAGCGCTTCGCCCACCTGTTCTCCCCCGAGCGCCGCGACGACGTCATCGCCCGCGTGCAGGCGCGCGCCGACCGCAACATCGAGAGGTTCGACCTATTAGACGGGCCGGACGCCCGGCCCCTCCATCAGAACGCGGGTCTGGACGACTCGCGGAGGTAACCATGGAGAAGCCATTTGCCATCACGCTGGACGTCGGGTCCAGCCTCGCCAACAAGACCGGCTCGTGGCGCACCGAGGTGCCGCGCTACGTCCACCGGCTGCCGCCCTGCAACGACGGCTGCCCCGCCGGGGAGAACTGCCAGCAGTGGCTCTTCCACGCCGAGAGCGGCGATTACGAGGCGGCGTGGCGGCAGATCATGGAGGACAACCCGCTGCCGGCCGTGATGGGCCGTGTCTGCTACCACCCGTGCGAGACCGCCTGCAACCGCACGCATCTCGACGAGGCGGTCGGCATCAACGCGGTCGAGCGCTTTCTCGGCGACGAGGGGATCAAGCAGGGCTGGACCGTGGGCGTCGACGCCCCGCCGAGCGGCAAGCGCGTGCTGATCGTCGGCGCCGGGCCCTCCGGCATCTCCGCCGCCTACCACCTGCGCCGCCGCGGCCACGCGGTCACGATCTACGACGCCGGCCCGGCGGCCGGCGGCATGATGCGCTTCGGCATCCCGCGCTACCGGCTGCCGCGCGACATCCTCGACGCTGAGATCCAGCGCGTCCTCGACCTCGGCGTCGAGCTCGAGCTCAACCGCGCGGTCACGAACGTCGAGGAGGCCATGCGCGAGGGCGGCTTCGACGCCGCGTTCCTCGCCGTCGGCGCCCACATCGGCAAGCGCGCGTACATCCCGGCCGGTTCGGCCGCGAAGGTGCTCGACGCCGTCTCCGTGCTCCGGAGCATGGAGGGCGAGGAGCAGCCCCTGCTCGGGCGCCGGGTCGCCGTCTACGGAGGCGGGAACACCGCCATGGACGTGGCCCGGACCGCCCGGCGCCTGGGCGCCGAGGAGGCCATCGTCGTCTACCGCCGCAACCGCGACCGGATGCCCGCCCACGACTTCGAGGTCGAGGAGGCGATCGAGGAGGGCGTGCTCGTCAAGTGGCTCTCGACGATCAAGCAGGCCGACGGCGGCAAGCTCGTCCTCGAGAAGATGGAGCTCGACGAGAGCGGATTCCCGCAGCCGACCGGCGAGCTCGAGGAGCTCGAGGCCGACTCGCTCGTGCTGGCCCTCGGCCAGGAGACCGACCTGTCACTGCTCGAGGGCGTCGCCGGCATCGAGATCTCCGACGGGGTCGTGCAGGTCGACGAGCGGATGATGACCGGCCATCCCGGGATCTTCGCCGGCGGCGACATGGTGCCCGCCGAGCGGACGGTCACGGTCGCCATCGGGCACGGCAAGCTCGCCGCGCGCTGCGTGGACTCGTGGCTGCAGGGTGCGACGTGGACCCACCCGCCGCGCCCCGGCGTCATCGAGTTCGAGGAGCTCAACCCCTGGTACTACTCGGACGCGCCGCGCACCGTGCGGCCGCAGCTCGAGATCGTGCGCCGCAGCTCGACGTTCGACGAGGTCGTCGCGGGCCTGGACGAGTCCAACGCGCAGTTCGAGGCCCGCCGCTGCCTCTCGTGCGGCAACTGCTTCGCCTGCGACAACTGCTACGGGGTCTGTCCCGACAACGCCGTGATCAAGCTCGACGATCCCGGCCCGTATCGCTACGAGATCGACCTCGACTTCTGCAAGGGCTGCGGCCTGTGCGCCGCGGAATGCCCGTGCGGCGCGATCGAGATGGAGCCCGACAGCTTCTGACGTCGCGGCGAAGTACGGAGTCGCAGCCGCGATTCGGTGCAGAGATGACCGCAACGACTCCCGATGGCGTCGAAGCGCGATCGGGAGACGATGCACGGCATGTCAACGCCCATGGTCATCGAAGCCCCGCTGCAGCTCGAGCCCGTCACCAGTGACCCGTTCGTGGCCGACCTCGAGCATCCGGCGAGCGAGTCCGAGCTGCGCCTGGTCGCCGCCGCGACGGCTTCACGCCGTCGCATCTTCGATTGACGCGACGACCGCGTCGATGGCCGCGCCGACGCGCGGGCTGAGCCCCGCCCCGAGGTCGAAGCGCTCGCCCTCGATGCCGACCACGGTCACCGCCGCCGGGAGGCGCCCGAGGGCGCGGGCGAGCTCGATCGCCTCGGCCACGCCGAGGGCGTGCGAGGACGACGAGCTGCGCAGCGTGCCCGGCAGCGGCGCCTGACCCACTTCGAACCGGTGCACGGTGCCCGGTGCCGCGCCCGACCGCACGGCGTCGACCACGATCACCGATTCGGCGCCCGACAGCAGCTCGACCAGCGCGCTCGTGTCCCCCTCGAGCTCGATGCCGCCGAGCCGGCGGGCGGCCAGCAGCCCCGCCGCGTCGTCGCCCCGGACCTGGTTGCCGACGCCGACTACGAGCGGTCGACGTCGAGCGTCAGGAAGTGCGTCGCGCACGAGATGCACGGATCGTGGTTGCGGATCGCCTGCTCGCAGCGATGGCGCAGCGCATCGTCGTCGAGCCCGACGTGCCGCTCGACCACCGCCCGCAGGTCCTCCTCGATCGCGAGCTGGTTCTGCGACGTCGGCGGCACGATCCGCGCGTCGAGGATCGTCCCGTCGTCGTCGATCTCGTAGCGGTGCCAGCACATCCCGCGCGGCGCCTCGGAGGCACCGCATCCGACGCCCCGCCGCGGCACGACCTCGACGGCCGGCTGGTCCGGCGGCTCGTAGCCGCCGATGATCCGCAGCGCCTCGTCACAGGCGTAGAGCATCTCGACCGAGCGCACGACGATGCTGCGGAAGGGGTTCCGGCACACGGGGCCGACGCCGGCCTCCAGCGCCGCCTCGCGCGCGATCGGGGACAGCGCGTCGAAGGCCAGGTTGAAGCGCGCGAGCGGGCCGGTGAGGTAGCTCCCTCGCGCGCGCACGCGCGCGTGAAGCGCATGGGAGTGGGCGACCGGGTGCTCCTCGAAGATGTCGTCGAACTCCTGCGGCGGGATGTCCAGGCCCGCGCTGGAGACGATCCGGCCGCGATCGATCGGGTACTCGCCGTCGACGTGCAGGGCGACGAGCTCGTGGTCGAGCTCGACGTCGGGGAACGGCAGCCGGGAAGTCCAGCGGACGGCCTCCAGCGCGGCCTCGCGCGCCTGCTCGAGCAGCGCGGCCGCCGGGCGCAGCTCGGCCGGCGTGGGCGCGCGGTAGAAGCCGCCGACGCGCACGTTGACCGGGTGCACGGCGCGTCCGCCGACGGCCTCCATCAGCGAGTTGCCGGCCTTCTTGATCAGCAGCCCGCGCTCGACGACCCCGCGGTGCTCGCCGGCCATCGCGATCGCGCTGTCGTAGCCGAGGAAGTCCGGCGCGTGCAGCATGTGCACGTGCAGCGCGTGGCTCTCCAGCCACTCGCCGCAGTAGATCAGCCGGCGCAGGTCGCGGATCGGCCCGTCGTCGATCGCGATCCCGCAGGCGTTCTCCATCGCCCGCACCGAGCTGGTCTGGTAGGCGATCGGGCAGATCCCGCAGATGCGCGCGGTGATGTCCGGGACCTCGGTGAACGCGCGCCCGCGCAGGAACGCCTCGAAGAAGCGCGGCGGCTCGTAGATGCGCAGCTGCACGTCGGCCACGGCGTCGCCGTCGAGCCGGACGTACATCGCGCCCTCGCCCTCCACGCGGGCGAGCGCGTCAACCTTGATCGTTCGCGGCATGGGCCTCGCTCGCGGTCTGGAAGGGCTCGGCGGCGGCGTTGAACGTCCGGTACACGCGCACGAGGTCGCGGTCGGACATCCCGAGCGAAGTGAGCTGGGCGCTGAGCGCTTCGGTGTCGGGCGACTCCATCGGCCCGAAGCAGCCGTAGCAGCCGCGGTCGTACGACGGGCACAGCGCGCCGCACCCGGCGTGCGTCACGGGGCCGAGGCACGGCGTGCCGTGCGCGACCATCACGCACACGGTGCCGCGGCGCTTGCACTCGATGCAGACGCTGTGCGCGCGCACCCGCGGCGCCCGGCTCGCCAGGTACGCGCTGACGACCTCGAGCAGCTGCCCCTTGTCGATCGGGCAGCCGCGCAGCTCGAAGTCGACCGGCACGTGCGCCGCGATCGGCGTCGACGTGTCGAGCGTCGCGATGTAGTCCGGGCTCGCGTAGACGACCGAGGAGAACTCGCGCACGTCGCCGAAGTTGCGCAGCGCCTGGATGCCGCCGGCGGTCGCGCACGCGCCGATCGTGACCAGGGCGCGCGACGCCTGCCGCACGGCCTGGATTCGCTCGGCATCGTCCGGCGTCGTGATCGAGCCCTCCACGAGCGACAGGTCGTAGGGCCCGTCGACGGTGGCGCTCGACGCCTCGAGGAAGTAGGCGATGTCGACGGCGCCGGCCAGCGCCAGCAGCTCGTCCTCGAGGTTGAGGACGTTGAGCTGGCAGCCGTCGCAGGACGCGAACTTCCACACGGCGAGCGTCGGCTTCACAGCTCCCTCACCCCCAGCCAGCGCTCGACGTCGGCATACCGGTAGACCGGTCCGTCGCGGCAGATCAGCGTCGGGCCGAGCTGGCAGTGCCCGCAGTAACCGATCCCGCACTGCATGTTGCGCTCGAGCGAGACGTACATGCTCGCGGGGTCGACGCCGCGCGCGGCGAGGGCCGGCACCGCGAAGCGCATCATGATCTCCGGCCCGCACAGCATCGCCACCGCGTTGGCGGCGTCGAACGTCGCGCGGTCGATCAGCTTGGTGACGACGCCGACCCGGCCGGTCCAGCCGGCGTCGGCGGTGTCGACGATCACCTCGGCGCCCCACTCGGCGAGCTGCTCCGGGTACAGCAGCTGGTCGGGAGAGCGGGCGCCGTAGAGCACGAGGATCCGCCCGTACCGCTCGGCGTTGGCGACCACGTGCAGGATCGCCGGCCGCAGCGGCGCGAGCCCGATCCCGCCCGCGACGATCACGACGTCGGCCCCTTCGATGGCCGCGGTCGGCCACGGGATGCCGAACGGTCCGCGGACCCCGAGCACGCGCCCCGGCTCGGCCGCGCAGATCGCGCTGGTCGCGAGCCCGACGGCGCGCACGGTGTGCACGAGCCGGTCGCCGACCGTGTCCCCGCTGATCGAGATCGGGACCTCGCCCGCGCCGCCGGCCGACAGCATCGTGAACTGCCCGGGCTCGAACTCCAGCCGCGGCTCGAGCTCGAGCGTCCAGGTGTCCGCCGTGTCCTGGCGGCGCTCCACGACGCGGAACGGAGTCGGGACGAAGTCAGCCGGCGCGGCCATAGACGTCCAGCAGCTGGAGGCGCGTCGCCTGCAGGCGACCGAGCGCGATGCCGGCGAAGCGGCGCATGAGCTGGTAGCCGAGCTCATGGTCGGCGTCGCACTTGCCGCGCAGGCACACCGCGTCGAACGCGATCGCGCTCGTGTCGGCGACCGCGCGAGCGTCGAACATCCACCGGTACGGCTCGAACAGCCACGAGAAGCCCGCGATCTCGCCGTCGTGCAGCGTCTCGATCGTCAGCGGCTGATGGTCCGCCGCATACAGCTCGAGCGCGACCGCGCCGTGCCGGATCAGGTAGAAGCGCTCGGCCCCCTCGCCGGTCCCGAACAGGCGCTCGCCGGGCCGGAAGTGCGCCGTCGACCCGCAGCCTGCGATCAGCTCCAGGTGCCGCCGGTCGAGCCCGGCCAGGTCGCGCGCCTGGGCGGTGAGCTCAGCGATCGTCTGCACGGATCGCCGCCACCTCCTCGGTGATGTCGATGCCGACCGGGCACCAGGTGATGCAGCGGCCGCAGCCCACGCAGCCGGACGTGCCGAACTGGTCGAACCACGTCGCGAGCTTGTGCGTCATCCATTGCCGGTAGCGCGACTTGGAGCTGTTGCGCACGCTGCCGCCGTGCATGTGCGAGTAGTCGATCGTGAAGCACGAGTCCCAGCGCTGGTGCCGCTCGACGCTCTCGCCCCCCAGGTCGGTGACGTCCTCGACCGTCGTGCAGAAGCACGTCGGGCACACCATCGTGCAGTTGCCGCACGTCAGGCACCGGTCCGCGACATCGTCCCAGCGCGGGTGCTCGAGGTTGGACAGCAGCAGGTCGTGGATGGCGGTCGTGTCCATCTCGCGCCCCATCTGGGCGGCGGCGCGCGCGTGGGCGCGCTCCGCGGCCTGCTCTTCGGCGGCCGCCGCGGCGTCCGTGGGGAGCTCGCCGAGCAGCGCCTCCCCCTCGGGCGAGCCGGCGTCGGCGACGAAGTAGTGGCGCCCGTCCTCGAGCACCTCGGTCAGCGCCACGTCGTAGCCGGCCTCCGCCTTCGGTCCGGTGTTCATCGACACGCAGAAGCACGTCCCGCCCGCCTGCCCGCAGTTGACGGCGACGACGAACGGCCGCGGGCCGGGGCGGACGCGGTCGAGGATCGCCATCGCGTGGATCTCGCACGAGCGGACGCCGATGAACGCGTAGCGCGGGACGTCGGCGGGCTGCTCGAGCTCGGTGAGCGTCCCGTCCGGCGCGAGGGTCGCGCGCCACAGCCGGACGTCAGGCGGCAGCTGATAGCGCTTCCAGGAGTGCGGGCCGACCGCGTAGCCGAACAGCGCCTCGTCGTCGCGCCGCCGCAGCCGGTAGTGGCCGCCGTCCTGCTCGTCGGTCCATCCCACCGGCAGGTCGGCGCTCGACCGCAGCTCGCCGTAGACGATCGCGTCCTGCGCGAGCGTGGGCCCGACCACGGTGTAACCGCGATCGGCGAGCGCTGCCAGCAGCGCGTCCACCCCGGGACGCTCGAGCGTCACCGCCATCTGGCGGACCCTACAGGCGCGGTGGGCCCCACGCCATCGGGAGATCGGGGCAAACCGCGTTCCGTGATTTCCCGCATCGGCTCGGCGGCCTCGTCCCGATGTGACATCCGCCCGCGCACGCGAGGATGCGACTGACATCAGGAGGTGATCGCATGACCGAGGACCTTCGCGACGCGGCCGTCAAGCAGCTCCGCAAGAAGCAGGACTTCCATGGCCACGTGCTCGTCTTCGTGCTCGTGAACGCCGTGGTCTGGGGGATCTGGGCGCTGACGAGCGCCGGCGGGTTCCCGTGGGCGGCGCTAGTCACCGCGGGCTGGGGCATCGGCCTGGTGATGAACGCGTGGGACGTCTACGGCCGGCGGCCGTTCACCGAGGCGCAGATCAGCGCCGAGGTCGAGCGGATCCGCAACGAAGCGGACGACTACGGACCCCCGGTGCGCCACGGCTCCGATGAACCGGCGTCGCACCACGCCTAGCGTCGGAGCCAGGCCCTGGCCTGGCTCCGAGACTCCGGCCGGCTGCGTTGGGAGCCGGGCTCGCCGCGATCGTGCTGGGCACGGTCGCGGCGATCGTCCCGGCGAGGCGTGCGGCGCGGCTCAACGTGATCAAGCGCTGTCCCACGAGTGAGCCATGGTCTGGCTGGGCGCCAGGGCGCGGACCGACACCCCGACGAAGCCGAGCTCGAGCAGGAGCGCGATGATCCCCGAGAGCTCCCATTCGCTCTCGTGGAAGCCGGGCAGCCCGGTCGTGCGCGACAGGATGAAGCCGATGCCCATCGCCGCCATCGTCAGCGCGCCGAGCAGCCACGAGGGCACGTCGTCGGTACGCCAGAGGCGGACGGCCATGCCGCACAGCGCGATGCCGCCGAGGATGAACAGCACCCCGACGTACAGCTGTTCGCCGAGGTACTCGGGGGCCAGGATGAGGTGGAGGACGCCGACGACGCCGAGGGCGCCGGCGGCGAGCTTGCGTGTGAGTTCGCTGGTCATGCGATCACTATCGGCAGCCGATCCCAAGACGGCGGCTGGTTACGGCAAAGCTTTGGCAAAAGTCGCGCGGCGACGCCTAGGATCGTTCTGATGGCACGTCTTCTGGTGTGTGAGGACGACGATGCGATCGCGGAGCCGCTGGTGCGCTCGCTGGCGCGGGACGGGCACGAGGTCGACCTCGCCGTCAGCGGCGAGGCCGCGCTCTCCGCGATCGCCGCGGCTCCGCCCGACGTCCTGATCCTCGACGTCGGCCTGCCCGGCATCGACGGCATCGAGGTCTGCCGGGTCGCACGCCGCTCCCACCCGGGGCTCGCGATCCTCATGCTCACCGCGCGCAGCTCGGAGCTGGACGAGGTGCTCGGGCTCGACGCCGGGGCCGACGACTACGTGACGAAGCCGTTCCAGCTCTCGGTGCTGCTGGCCCGCGTCCGGGCGTTGCTGCGCCGCGACGGATCCTCCCCGCGGTTGGAGGCCGCCGGGGTGCGGGTGGATCCAGGCGCGCGCCGCGCCTGGCGTGACGGGCGCGAGCTCGAGCTCTCCCCCAAGGAGTTCGACCTGCTCGCGCTGCTGCTCGGCGGCGCGGGCCGGGTGCTCGAGCGCGACCGCATCATGCACGAGGTCTGGGACGAGAACTGGTGGGGCTCGACGAAGACGCTCGACGTCCACATGGGCACGCTGCGCCGCAAGCTCGGCGATCCGTCGCCGATCACGACGGTCCGCGGCGTCGGGTTCCGCTTCGAGGCCCGGTGACGGTGCGGCGGCGACTGCTCGTCTCCACCGGTGTCATCTCCCTCGTCGCGGTGCTCGTGCTCGGCGTGCCGCTCGGCGTCGTCGGGTCACGGCTGCTGCGCCAGGCCGAGAACCAGCGGCTCGAGCGAGAGGCCGACCAGGCCGCCGCGCAGCTCGCCGCGATCCGGGCCCGCGGCGGTCAGGTCGACGCGCAGGCGGTGGACCGGCTCGCCCGCCCCGGCCACGTCCTCGAGGTCACGCTGCCCGACGGCCGGCAGCTCCGCAGCGGCCGGGTCGGGCCCGGGGAGACCGTCCGGGTGCGCGCGGGGAGCGGCGGCCGCATGCACGTGTCGGTGGTCGCCCCGAAGGCGGAGGTCGACGACGACGCGGGCGCCGTCTGGCTCGCGGTGCTGATCCTGTCGCTGATCGCCGTCACGACCGCGATGGGCCTCGCGCTGCTGCAGGCCCGCCGGCTGGTGGGCCCGCTGGAGGCGCTGGCCGCCGATGCCTCGCGCATCGGCGAGCGCGAGCCCGAGGCGCTCGCCGACAGCGGCGTGGCGGAGATCGATCGCCTGGCCGCCGAGCTGCGTCAGGCCGACGAGCGGATCGCCGACCTGATTCGCCGCGAGCGGGAGTTCACCGACAACGCGTCGCACCAGCTCCGAACGCCGCTGGCGAGCCTGCGGATGCGGCTCGAGGAGGTCGAGGCGCTGGCCGAGTCGCCCGCCGCGGCCGACGAGGCCGCGGCCGCGCTCGTACAGGCAGACCGGCTCCATGCCGCGATCGAGCACCTCGAGGCGTTCGCCCGCGCGCGCGACTTCGAGACCGACGAGACGCACGACGTCTCGGCGCTGATCGACGCGCATGTCCGGTTCGCGTGGGCCGCCGCGTACGCGCACGCGGACCGCGAGCTCGACCTCGACCTCGCGGTCGGGCTGTGGACGACGGCACCGGCCGAGACCGTCCGCCAGGTCGTGGACGTGCTCCTCGAGAACGCGCTGGTTCACGGCGCCGGCGCCGTCACCGTCCGGCTCCGGCTCCGCGGCGGCACGATCCGGCTCGCGGTCGAGGACGGCGGCGCGGGGATCGCCGATGCCGATCGCGCGCGCATCTTCGAGCGCGGCGTGTCGCTGGCCGCACGCACCGGCGTCGGCCTGGCGGTGGCCCGCGAGCTCGCGCGCGACGGCGGCGGCGACCTCAGCCTCGTTCGGGCCCACCCACCACGGTTCGAGTGCAGCCTCCCGGCGCGCCGTCGGCTGGAGCCGGCCGGCGCGCAGACGTAGCGCGTCCGATCCGTGGAAATCCGGTGGCGATGCGCGGCACAACGCCGATGACCGCCGCCCTGCGCGGATCTACCGTGGGTGCAGAGGCCCATGAGCGCCCCCACGACCCTTCCCGATCGCCGCATCCACAAGGACGTTCGCGCTATGGGCGTCGCCCCCAACCTGGGCGACTACGACGCCGCGTGCGCGAGCTTCAGCTGGGCCGACGCGCGGCGATCGCTCGACGGCCTTCCGCATGGCCGCGGCCTGAACATCGCCCACGAAGCGGTGGACCGGCATGTCGCCGCCGGTGGCGGCGACCGCTGCGCGATCCGCTGGCTGGGGCGCAAGGGCGCCTCGCGCGCGATCACCTACGGCGAGTTGGCCGCGGAGTCCAGCCGCTTCGCCGGCGCCCTGGCCAGCCTCGGCGTCGAGCCCGGCGAGCGCGTCTTCGCGTGCTGCGGACGTGTCCCCGAGCTCTATGTCGCCGCGCTCGGGACGTTCAAGCGCGGGGCCGTCTTCGCCCCGCTCTTCTCGGCGTTCGGCCCCGAGCCGCTGCGCCAGCGGCTCGCGCTGGGGTCCGGGCGCGTGCTCGTCACGACGCCCAGCCTCTACCGGCGCAAGATCGAGCCGCTGCGCAGCCAGCTCCCCGAGCTCGAGCATGTCCTCCTCGTCGGTGACGACAGCGAGGTCGACAGCCACGGTGTGCGCGGCCTGGCGCCGCTGCTCGCCGCGCACCCCGCCGAGTGGGAGATCCCGACGACGGATCCGCAGACGCCGGCGCTGCTGCACTTCACGAGCGGCACCACCGGCACGCCGAAGGGGGCGATCCACGTCCACGAGGCGGTCGTCGCCCATCACGCCACCGGCGCGATGGCGCTCGACCTGCATCGCGACGACGTCTTCTGGTGCACGGCCGATCCCGGCTGGGTGACCGGGACGTCGTACGGGATCATCTCGCCGCTCACGCACGGGGTGTGCATGGTGGTCGACGAGGGCGAGTTCGACGCCCGCCGCTGGTACCGCGTGCTCGCCGAGCAGAAGGTGAGCGTCTGGTACACCGCTCCGACGGCGATCCGCATGCTCATGCGCGCGGGCGCGGACCTGCCCCGCGAGCACGATCTCGGCGCGCTGCGGTTCATCGCCAGCGTCGGCGAGCCGCTGAACGCCGAGGCCGTCCTGTGGGCGGACCGGACGCTGGGGCTGCCGATCCACGACAACTGGTGGCAGACCGAGACGGGCGGGATCATGGTGGCGAACTACGCCGCGATGGACGTCAAGCCCGGCTCGATGGGCCGGCCGCTGCCCGGCGTCGAGGCCGCCGTGCTCATGCGTGACGGCCACGGGCGCGTCAAGCGGCCGCTGGTTCCCTGCGACCCCGGCGTGGAGGGCGAGCTCGCTCTGCGTGCGCCCTGGCCGTCGATGTTCCGCGGCTACCTGAACGCCCCGGAGCGCTACGACCAGTGCTTCGCCGAGGGCTGGTACCTCACGGGCGACCTCGTCAGGCGCGACGCGGACGGCTACCTGTGGTTCGTCGGCCGCGGCGACGACGTCATCAAGACCTCCGGCCACCTGATCGGCCCGTTCGAGGTCGAGAGCGTCCTGCTGGAGCACCCCGCCGTGGCCGAGGCCGGCGTCATCGGCGTGCCCGACCCCGTCGCCGGCGAGGTGATCAAGGCGTTCGTGCTGCTCGTGCCCGGCTTCCCGGAGAGCGACGCGCTGCGGCGCGAGCTCGTGGCGCACGCCCGCCGCCGGCTCGGCGCGTCCGTCGCGCCGCGCGAGATCGTCTTCTCGGAGTCGCTGCCGCACACCCGCAGCGGCAAGATCATGCGCCGGCTGCTGCGCGCGCGGGAGCTGGGGCTCGCCGAGGGCGACCTGTCCACGCTGGAGCCGGCGTCATGACCGCCCCGGACATCCGCGCACCGGCGCTCGACCGCGCCCACGGGCTCGACCTCCTGCGCGAGATGCTGCGCATCCGCCGCTTCGAGGAGACCTGCGCCGAGCTCTACTCGGCGAGTCGCATCCGCGGGTTCCTGCACCTCTACATCGGTGAGGAGGCCGTGGCCGTCGGCGTCATGCAGGCGCTGTCGGACGAGGACGCGATCGTCGCCACCTACCGGGAGCACGGTCATGCGCTCGTGCGCGGGATCCCGCCCGGCGCGCTCATGGCGGAGATGTTCGGCCGCGTGGAGGGATGCAGCCGCGGCCGCGGCGGGTCGATGCACCTGTTCGACACCGGCCGCCGGTTCTACGGCGGCAACGCGATCGTGGGCGGCGGGCTGCCGCTCGCGGTCGGGATGGCGCTCGCGGACCGCATGCAGGGCCGCCATCGCGTGACGGCGTGCTTCTTCGGCGAGGGGGCGGTGGCGGAGGGCGAGTTCCACGAGTCGATGAACCTCGCGGCCCTGTGGCGGCTGCCCGTGCTCTTCTGCTGCGAGAACAACCTGTACGCCATGGGCACCGCGCTCAGCCGCTCCGAGTCGGAGACCGACCTGACGCTGAAGGCGGCCAGCTACGAGATGCCCGCCTGGTCGGTGGACGGCATGGACGTGCTCGCGGTCGAGGACGCCGCACGCCGCGCGGCCACGGCGGTGCGCGACGGGATGGAGCCGCTGTTCCTCGAGCTGCAGACCTACCGCTTCCGCGCGCACTCGATGTACGACCCCGACCTCTACCGCGCCAAGGACGAGATCGCGCGCTGGAAGGAGCACGACCCGATCCCCGCCCTCACCGAACGGCTGCGGGCCGAATGCGACCTCACCGACGAGGACCTCGCGGCGATCGAGGAGTCGGTCGCTGCCGAGGTCGCCGCCGCCGTGGCGTTCGCCGAGGCCGGCACGCTGGAGCCCGTCGAGGACCTGACGCGCTTCGTCAGCTGCGAGGGAGGCGCGCCATGACGCTCACCTACCGCGACGCGATGCGCGAGGCGATCCGGGCGGCGATGCAACGCGACGACCGCGTGTTCCTGATGGGCGAGGACGTCGGGCCATACGGCGGCTCGTTCGGCGTCAGCCGCGGGCTGCTCGCGGAGTTCGGGCCGGAACGCATCCGCGACACGCCGCTCTCGGAGTCGGCGTTCGTCGGCGCCGGCATCGGCGCCGCCATCGCCGGCATGCGCCCGATCGTCGAGATCATGACCGTCAACTTCTCGCTGCTCGCGCTCGACCAGATCGTCAACAACGCCGCGACGCTGCCGCACATGTCGGGCGGCCAGATCTGCATCCCGCTCGTGATCCGGATGACGACCGGGGCGGGGCGCCAGCTTGCCGCACAGCACTCCCACAGCCTGGAGGCCTGGTACGCCCACGTGCCCGGCCTGCGCGTGCTGACTCCCGCGACGCTGGAGGATGCGCGCGGGATGCTCGAGCCCGCGCTCGCCGATCCCAACCCGGTCCTGATCTTCGAGCACGGCTCGCTGTACAACCTCGAAGGCGACCTGCCGGACGAGCCGGCGCCGGTCGACATCGAGCGGGCCCGGATCTGCCGGCCCGGGCGGGACGTGGCCGTGTTCGCCTACGGCGGCACGCTCGGCACCGCGCTCGACGCCGCCGAGCGCCTGGCCGGGGACGGCATCGAGGCCGAGGTCATCGACCTGCGCGTCCTGCGGCCGCTCGACGCGACCACGATCCTCGACGCCGTCGCGCGAACCCATCGCGCGGTGATCGTGGACGAGGGCTGGCGCAGCGGCAGCCTCGCGGCGGAGGTCAGCGCCCGCATCATGGAGGGCGCGTTCTACGAGCTCGACGCCCCGGTCGGGCGGGTCTGCTCGGCCGAGGTCCCCATCCCGTACGCCAAGCACCTCGAGGATGCGGCGCTCCCGCAGGCCGACGACGTCGTCGCGGCGGTCCGGAAGGCGGTGGCGGGCGATGGGTGAGTTCCGGATGCCATCGCTCGGCGCGGACATGACCGAGGGGAAGGTCGTCAGCTGGCACGTCAAGCCCGGCGACCAGGTCAAGCGCGGCGACATCGTCGCCACCGTCGACACCAGCAAGGCCGAGATCGACGTGGAGATCTTCGAGGACGGGACGATCGGCGAGATCCTCGTGCAGGAGGGCGAGCGCGTGCCCGTCGGCACGGTGCTGGCGACCGTCGGCGCCGAGGCCGCCGCTGCGCCGCGCCGCCGCCGCCCGCCTCGCGCCGCCGCCGCCGCTCGCGCCGCCGCCGCCCGCCGTCGCGCCGCCGCCGCCCGCCGTCGCGCCGTCGGCCGCGCCCGAGGCCACGCCCCGCGTGCTCGCCTCCCCCCTCGCCCGGCGGACGGCCGCCGAAGTCGGCGCCTCGCTCGGCGACCTGACCGGCAGCGGGCCCAACGGCGCGGTCCTCGCGCGCGACCTCCGCGCCCCCGCAACGCCGGCACCCGAGCCGCCGCCTGCGGCCGCGCCCGAGCCGGCTCGCGCGGAGACCATGCGGCAGGCGATCGCCGCCGCGATGGCGCGATCCAAGCGCGAGATCCCGCACTACTACCTCGGCACGACGATCGATCTCGAGCCCGCCCTCGCGTGGCTGTCCGACCACAATGCCGGCCTGCCGGTCGCGCAGCGCGTCCTGCCCGGCGTGCTGATGCTCAGGGCCGTCGCGCTCGCCTGCCGCGAGCTGCCGGCCTTCAACGGGTTCTGGGTCGACGACGCCTTCCGGCCGGCCGACGGCGTCCATCTCGGCGTCGCGATCTCGCTGCGCAGCGGCGGCCTGATCGCTCCGGCCATCCACGACACCGACCGGCTCGGCATCGACCCGCTGATGGCGGCGCTGCGCGACCTCGTGGCCCGCACGCGATCCGGTGGGCTGCGCTCGTCGGAGCTCACGGACGCGACGCTGACCGTCACCAACCTCGGCGAGCGCGGCGTGCCCACCGTGTACGGGGTCATCTACCCGCCGCAGGTCGCGCTGGTGGGCTTCGGCAAGGTCGTCGAGCGGCCGTGGGCGGCCGGGGGCATGGTGGGCGCCCGCCGCGTCGTGGACGCGACGCTGGCCGCCGACCACCGCGCGACCGACGGCCACCAGGGCGCGGTGTTCCTCGACGCGATCGACCGATTCCTCCAGACACCGGAGCAGCTATGACCGCCTCCACCACACTCGAGGACGCGCGACGTCTCGTCGTCGACGCCCTGCTCGAGATCGCACCCGACCTCGAGGGCTCACCGATCCCGCCTGACGCCGACCTGCGCCAGGACCTCGACCTGGACTCCATGGATCTCGTCAACCTCACCGCCGCGCTCAGCGAGCGGCTCGGAGCCGACATCCCCGAGCGCGACTACGACCGGCTCGACACCGTCGAGGCCTGCGCCGCATACCTGCAGGGGCGGCGCGGATGACCACGTTCCCCGAACGACACGCGCACCTGCGCGAGCTCATGGAGCAGCTCGGGCGCGAGGCCCCGGGGCCGATGTCCGGGTTCGCGCGCCTGCACGCCAGCGCGGTCACCGACGGCGCGCTGCCAGCCAAGGTCAAGGAGCTGATGGCGCTGGCCGTCGCGATCGCCATCCACTGCGACGGCTGCGTCGCCTACCACGTCCATGACGCCCTGTACGCGGGCGCGACCCGCGAGGAGATCGTCGAGACGATCGGCGTCGCCGTGATGATGGGTGGCGGGCCGGCCGCGGTGTACGGCGCCGAGGCGCTGGAAGCGGTCGAGCAGTTCGAGCCCACGCGATCGGCCTGACACATGTACGGGGATCTACGGATGACGCGCTCCCCGGGCACGCAGGAGCATCGGCGGCATGTCGCGCACAGTCACACGCGACCCGGAGCGGGCGCGGCTCGAGCATCGGGCCGGTCGCATCGAGCGAGTGATCGCGGAGCTCGAGGATCGCGCCGTGTACCGGCGGGCGGTGAGCGGTGAGGCTCCTGCACCACTCCAGCGCGCCATCGCCGACTTCCGCATCGAGCTCGGCGGCATCCGCCGCCGGCTCGTCGAGCTCGACGGCCGCTGACGGCGCCTCGGCGATCGAGCTCCGCGGGCTGACGAAACGGTACGGACGCTCCCGCGGGATCGAGGACGTGAGCCTCGTCGTCGAGCGGGGCGAGGTGTTCGGGTTCCTCGGGCCCAACGGCGCCGGGAAGACGACGACGATCCGCACGCTGATGGGCCTCCTGCGACCGACCGCGGGCACAGCGCTGATTTTCGGCGCGGACGCCGAGCGCGAAGGCGTGCTCGCGCGCTCGCGCACCGGCTTCCTGCCCGGCGACTTCGACTTCGACCCGCGCGTGAGCGGCGCCGAGCTGCTCGACCTGCTCGCGGACCTACGGGGCACGACCGATCGGTCGTTCGCACGCGAGCTCGCTCGCCGCCTCGGCGCCGAGCTGCACCGGCCGTTCGGCGACCTGTCACGCGGGAACCGGCAGAAGATCGGCCTTATCCAGGCGCTCGCCCACCGCCCGCCCGTGGTCGTGATGGACGAGCCGACGAGCGGCCTGGACCCGCTGATGCAGGAGGAGTTCGAGCGACTGGTCGACGAGCAGCGTGCCGGCGGCACCACGGTCTTCCTCTCCTCCCACAACCTCGACGAGGTGGAGCGGATGTGCGATCGCGTCGGCATCCTGCGTGACGGCCGTCTCGTTACCGTCGAGTCCGTCGAGGCGCTGACCGGGCGGGCGCTCCGCCGCGTGGTCGTCGCGTTCGGCGACGGCGTGCCGGCGGACGCCCTCGCGCACGTCCCCGGCGTGAGCGACATGCAGGCACACGGCCGTCGCCTGACGTTCTCGCTGGCCGGAGACCTGGACCCCGTGCTCGACGTGATCGCCGCGCACCACGTCATCGACCTCGAGGTGACGCGGCCCTCGCTCGAGGACGCGTTCGCCGCCTACTTCGGGGGTGCGCGATGAGCGGCGCCCTGCGCATCGTGGCGTACGCCGGGCGGCGCGTGCGCCTCGCACCGGTGGCCTGGGGCGTGCCGCTCGGCCTGCTGTGCGTGATGATCGTCGCGGTCTTCCCGAGCATCGCGAGCTCGCCGCAGCTCGATCAGCTGATCGACAGCTACCCGGAGGCCTTCAAGGAGGCGTTCGGCGTGAGCGAGGCGAGCTTCCGGACGGTCGAGGGCTACCTGGCGGCCGAAGTGTTCAGCCTGATCGCGCCGCTCGCCACCGCCTACTTCGTCATCCACCGGCTGGCCCAGGCGATCTGCGGCAGCGACCAGCGCGGCGTGGTGGACGTCCTGCTGAGCGCCCCGGTCCGGCGTCGTGACCTGCTGGCCGGCTGGTTCGGCGCCGTGGCCGCGGCCCTCGCGGTCATCCTCGTCGTCGTCGCCGCGTTCTGCCAGCTCGGGGCGCTGGCGTTCGGCGTCGATCTCGGCGTCGACAACACGCTCGCCGCCGTCGCGAACCTGTGGCCGCTGTCCGTGTTCTTCGGAGGTCTCACGATCCTGCTCAGCGGGCTCTCGAGCCGGGCGCACACCGTCACCGGGATCGCCACCGCAGTCCTCGTGGGGATGTACTTCCTCGAGGTGCTCGGCAAGCTCTCCGACACCGTCGCGACCGTGGACGGGCTGTCGGCCTTCCACTACTACGGCTCTGCGATCGAGGACGGCATCGACCCGGTCGCCTTCGTCGGGCTCACCGCGGCCGGGCTGCTCCTCGCCGCCGCCGGTGCGCTCCTGTTCGAGCGCCGCGACGTCCGCGCCTGAAGGATCCGTACTTCGCGGCGTCCAGATCTGTGGGGGACCACAGATGTGCCCGCCGGCACGGCGCGCCAAGCTGTGACTCAAGGAGGTGTGCCATGGCTGCCATCACCCAACCGTCTGATCAGCCCTGCGCCGGCGCGGCGGTCGCTCCGGCTCCCCGTGCGCGACGTGGCGGTCTCCGCCGCGATCTCGGTCATCTGGATCGTCGTCCTGCTGGACGCCCTATGGGGCCCCGACATCATCTCGAGCAACGCGGGAGCGAACTTCACCCGGATCCCGTCGGCCGTGGTCGTGGCGTTCTTCGCCTACCTCGCGACGCACGTGGTCGCGAAGGCCGGCTTCAGCGCGAAGCGCGACGACCCCGCGAAGTAGCTTCACGCACTCGTGGCGAGTGAACAACTCGTCAACTATATAGTTGTGAAATCGTGATACGATGACGTCGTGAACCGTCGCCCGGAGATCCCGCACCCGCTCCCCGAGCCGCTCGTCGACCTCGTCGCGCAACGGTTCCGCGTGCTCGGAGAGCCGATGCGCATCAAGCTGCTCGACCGCCTGCGCGACGGCGAGGCGAGCGTCGGTGACCTGCAGGCCGCCCTCGGTGCCTCCCAGCAGAACCTGTCCAAGCACCTCGGGATCCTGCACGCGGCCGGCATGGTCAGCCGCGCCAAGCAGGGCAACCGCGTCGTCTACGCGATCAGCGACCCGAGCGTCTTCGAGCTCTGCGACATGATCTGCGGCGGCTTCCGCCGCCGGGTCGAAGAGCTCGACAAGATCCTGCAACCCGCGGGCGAGCGGTAGGCGCGCGATGCCCGGCACGGCACAGCTCCGGCGCGCACGCCGCCGGGAGCGAACCTGCATGGTGCCGCGCCCGCTCGCCGACGGGCTCGTCGAGGTCGACGCGACCTGGGGCACCGTGCAGCCGATCGAGCTCGCTCCCGGCGTGCGCACGATCGGCGAGCTCGAGCTCATCGAGCACATCGAGCACGGCCTGCCGGTGATCGACACCCGACAGGAGCACTTCCACCGCGACGGGACGATCCCCGGCGCCCGCTGCATCCCGCACGGCGAGATGCTCGAGCACCTCGACGAGCTCGACCCCGACACGCCGGCCGTGTTCTTCTGCAACGGCCCGCAGTGCGCGGCCACGCCCGACGCCGTGCGCACGCTGCTCGCCGCCGGCCATCCGGCCGAGGCGATCCTCTACTACCGCGGCGGCATGCACGACTGGATCACGCTCGGCTACCCCACGGTCAGCCGCGACCGCCACCCTGCGGGACCTGCAGCGTGGCGCGCGAGCCGTCGGACGCCTTGAAGCCGAGCTTGTCGAGCGCGGACTGCAGCGACTGGGTGTAGCTCGCGCGCGTGAAGGTCGCGCCGCTCACGGCGTCGACGTCCGCCGTGTGCTGGGCGAGCACCTCCTGCTGGAGGATCGGCTCCGCGGAGGAGGAGATCATCACCGACCGCGGGTCGGTGCCTTGCAGCTGCAGGGCCTCGACCTTGACGATCTTGCGGTGCTCGACGGTGACGCGCACCTGGGCGCTGCCGTACTGCGTGTCGACGGCGTCCCCCGTGGCGGTCCTGGTGCCCGCGGAGCTGGTGGTGACGCGGCTCGACGGCGACGCGGTGGAGGTGCCGGCGGCCGTGCGGACCGTCGCCGCGTGCGGGTGGAAGGCCAGGACGCCGGCGGTCCCGGCGACGGTGGCGACGAGGACGATGGGGGATCGGCGCATGTCGGCTCCGTTCAGAACGTGAAGGACTCGAAGTGGATCCGCCGTTCGGGCACGCCGGCGCGCGCTCAGGCCGGCGGCAAGCCGGCGCGAGAGGGCCTCGGGGCCGCACGTAAGCTCGCGGCTACGAAGGTCGGGCACGAGCTGACGGAGCGTCTGGCCGTCGAGCGCGACCCGCTCCCGCGGCCCGACGAGCTCGACGAGGCGGCCGCCGCGCCGGTGCACGGCGTCCGCGACATCGGCGCGCAACACGAGGTCCTGCGACGTCGAGGCGCGGAGCACCACGACGAGGTCCGCGTCGCCGGGCAGCTCCTGCAGTAGAGACGGAAGCGGTGCCGACGCCGGCGCCGACCAGGAGCAGCCGGTCGGTCTCGGCCACGTCGGCGGTGAACGCCCCGTACGGACCCTCGATGGCGACACGCGTGCCCGCCTTCAGGCGTGCCAGCGCGCCGCTGTGGTCACCGAGGTCCTTGGCGGTGATGCGCAGGCGATCGCCGGAAGACGCCGCGGCCAGCGAGTACGGGTGCGCCTGCCACCACAGGCCCTTCCGCAGGAACCGCCAGTGGAAGAACTGGCCGCCGGCGACGGGCAGGCGGTCGAGCTTGCAGCCGCCAAGGAGGATCGAGACGACACCCGGCCCCTCGGGCATGGCGGCGAGGACCCGGACCCGATGTCGCAGCGAGCGCCACACAGGCAGCCCGAGCCGCGCGGTGACCACCGCGCCGAGCGTCCCGACCCACAGCGCCGTCCACCAGAGCCGCGCGACGGGGTGTCCGACGACGAGGCGCCCGTGTGGATCTGGTGCGAGAACGACAAGAACAAGGCGAGGTACGTGAAGAGGTGCACCGACCACCACGTCTCGTAGGCCATCCGGCGGCGCGCGAGGCGGTAGGACGAGATGCCCGCTGCGAACAGGAAGATCGATCGGCGGCCGCGGCCAGGATCCCGGGATAGGTCCACACGAGCTGCCCGAACTGGTACAGGACGCCGGCGTGCGCCTGGCGGGCGTAGCCGACCGTGATCAACAGCGCGTGCGCCAGCAGGAGGTACAGCGGCCAGGGGCCGAGCCGGCGATGCCACCCGACCAGGCGGTCCTGGCCGATCGCACGCTCGAGCGGCGGAACCCGCGCCACGAGCAGCACGACGACGACCATCGCGTAGGCGGCGAGCAGGCCGGACAGCCGGCCGAGCGCGGTGGCGACCCCGCCGGGTGCGCTCAGCGACCCCGCGCTCTCGGCCGTCACCGCCAGCCCGATCGTGATGCCCAGGCCGATCCCCGCGAGGCCGGCCAGCAGGTCGACGAGGACGGGGCGCCCGCGTGCCGGGCGCCGCCGGGCCGGCGCGGCGGCCGCCGCGTGCGCGGACGGCCTGCGGTCGACCCACTCGAACGCGCTCACGGCCCACCCCATGCGCGGAGCGCCCGTGTGCGGATCGAAGATGTGCGCCCCGCGCTCGTACGTGCCCGAGGTGGCGACGGCAAGATCCTCGACGGCGATCACGGCGGCGAGCCGATCGAGCTCGAGCGGATGGCGGATGCCGACGCGCCAGCGGCGGTCCGGACCGGGTCGGCCGCGGGCGACGATGTCGCCGCCGGCGTTGATGCAGAGGTTCTCGGCCCCGGCCGCCGCGAGCCGCTCGGCGGCGCCGGCAGTCGGCGAGGTTCAGCTCCCCGCGGTCGAGGCGGCTGATGTCGCTCTCGGCGCGGTAGGTGCTGAACGTCGCATCGACCTCCCGCAGCCACGCGAACGCGACGTCGACGTCAACCGCCTGCTCGTCGCGGACGTCGATCCCGATCGGCATTCCCATCACGTGACGGACATCGCATATACCCACACCCTCGGCGCCGTGACTGCGAGCCCGCTGTGGGCAAGCTGGGAGTTCGCTGAGCCCGTCGCCCGCCTCAGGAACCTCGCAGCCACCGCCCTGCCGGCTCCCAGGAACTCGGCCCACGATGCGCTCGTCTCCACGAGCAACCGAAGGGAACCTCCGATGTCCGCACCCACCCCGATCGACGAACCGGGCGACTTCCGTCCCCGCAACCACCCGAGGGCGAGGGTCGCGAAGACCGTCGGCGCACTGGCCGCGGTCGGCGTCCTCGCCTTCGGCGCCGCCACCGTCGCGAACAACGGCTCGTCCGCGGCGAGCAGCGCGACGCCGAGCACCCAGGCCGCGCCGAACGGCGCTCCCGGCGGAACACCGCCGCAGCTGGGCACCGAGGTGTCCGGCGCGACGCTGACGAACCTCAAGTCGGTCGTCTCGGCCCAGTACCCCGGCACCGTCGAGCGCGCGCTGAAGCTCTCAGACGGTTCCTATGTGGTCCACGTCATCCAGACGAGCGGGAGTGAGGTCCACGTGCTCGTCAGCCAGGCCCTCAAGATCACGGGGACCGAGCAGGGACCGGCCGGCGGCGCGCTGCCGGCGGGCCAGGCCGCCCCGTCCGGCTCGCAATCGTGAGCCGGCGCAAACCGGCTGCGCGGCCGACCACGACCTGCAGCAGCAGGGCCGCACCCGTGGCCAGGACGAACGCGGGAGCTACCCCGGCCGGCTCGACCAAGAGCGCGATCGCCGCGCAGAACGCCACGAACGATCCGAGGCCGCCGAGCATCCCGCGCAGCGTCGCGATCAGCGCGTCGTGACCGTGGCGGGCGTGCGTGAACACGGCGAGGACCGAAGCGAGCGTCGGCAACGCCGCGAGGACACCGGCCACCATCGGACCCAGCCGCTCGGCGGCGATCGTGAGCCCGACGATCAGCAGCGCGGTGAAGACCATGCGCGCGGGCATCTCCCACCGCGGAAAGCACGGCCGGGCCTCGACGTCCTCGGCTCGCGGAAGCGCGGCCAGCGCCAGCGCCGGCGACCCGACCGCCGACAACAGCGCCACGAACAGGCCGCCGCCGAGCCGTCCGACAAGCATCCCGAGCAACGCCGCCGCCGACCAGGCGGGTCCGAGGCTCAGCAGCCAGCCCCAGCGGCGCGCGACGCGGCCGTACGCCAGGAGGAAGCCGCTGAGCGCCACGATCCCGAGCAGCGTGGCGGTCGCCATGGTCGCGGTCGCGCCCGCGCCCTGCCGTAACGCCGTCAGCAGGAGCGTCGGCCCCACGATCAGCGGAAACGCGCTGACGACGCCGCCGATCGCGTGCCCCCACGCCCGGGCGGCCAGCGTGGAGCCGGCCACCAGGCTGGCCGCGACGGCCGCCACGCCGGCGAGCTCGATCACAGGACCGATTGCCGTGGCATCGGTCGCGCATGGATGTTCATGCGGTTGGGAATTCTGCCGACGTGATCCCGGCCCAGGCGGTGACGCTCGACATCAGCGCGGACGACGAGTTCACGATCCGCCTCCGCCTCGTGCACGAGCTCTCCACGCTCGTGGAAGCCGGGGTGTTGCACGTCGTGCTCGATCTCGGTGCGCGCGAGACGATTCGCCGTGGCACCGCGGACGCGCTCGCCAACGCGCATCGCGAGCTGCGCGCCGCGAAAGGTCGGCTGATCGTCGTGACCTCCTCGCACGCGGCGATCGAGTGCCCGCGCATGCACCCCGACCTGCTCGCCGCCGCCACGACCCGCCAGGCCTTCGCCGCCCTCGGGATCGCGACGGACGCGCCGGCCTGACGCCCGTCCCGCGAGTGATCCGCAGGCCGACCGGGTAGCGATCGAGCGGCGGCGCCCTTGTGTTCCCTCGGGCGCCGCCGAACCAACCATCAGCTCCTGAGGGGCAGGTCGCACCACGTCCGGGTGATGCCGCCGCCGTCGCGCGCCACCCCCCACGCCGCGGCGAGACCGTCGACGACGACCAGCCCCAGCCCGCCCGGAGCGTCGAGCTCGCGCGTGACGATATGCGGCGTCTCGCTGGACCCGGAGTCGGTCACGCACAGCCGGATCCGATCGGCGACGAACAACACCTCGACGCCGATGTCCTCGGCCGGGCCCGCGCCTGCATGACACACGCTGTTCGCCACCAGCTCCGTGACGGCGAGCGCGGCGTCGGCGATCAGATCCGGGCTCACGCGGCCCTCGAGTAGCGTGCGAACCGCGACCCGCGCGGCGTGCGGCGCGCCGCGACCGCCGCAGATGCGCACCGAGCTCGTCTGCCGTTCCTGCAACACATCGTCAGCTCTTCCCGTGCTCGTCACGAGCCACGAACGGGCGGTCAGGGCGGTTACCGATGCGCGGCGGACGCTCGGTGAGGACGAAACGCCATGGGTAGGGCTGGCCCGACCGACCTCAACCGAGAGGAGCTCGACGATGGCCAATCCCGTCCCCGCCGGCAGCGACGTCTCGGCCGGCACGTACCAGTGCACGAGTTGCGGCTATGACCTCCAGGTCAGCTCGACGCAGAGCCTGCCTCCGTGTCCGAACTGCGCGAACGGCGAGTACTCCACCGTGAGCGGTGGCGACAGCGTCGAAGACCCGTACCCGGACCGCACCGGATGACGGAGGACATCCGATGGCGGATCTGACTCCACTCGACGAGAAGCTCGGCGAGGTTCTCGGCCTTGCCCAGGCGGCCCAGGCGGCCACGAAGCGAGTGAGCACCATGGAAGGGGCGGATGACTTCGATGGCGACCTCGAACGCATGCACGAGCAGGCCGTCGAGACCGAGCGGCGTACGGATCAGCTGGTCGACGGCCTCGACGGAAAGAAGACCGCGATCCGGGAGAAGGCCCGCGACACGAAGTCCGAGGCCGCCGACATGATGGAGACGTATCTCGCGGGCGAAGACGAGGCGCTCGACGGCTTCGAGTTCCTGAGCATGGCCGAGGCGGGGGAGCTCTGCCATTGGGAGATCGTCGCCAAGATGTCCGAGACGATCGGCGCGAGCGACATCCACGAGCTCGCGACGTGGTCCGTCGACGTCCAGCGCGAGCACGTGGAACTGGTCAGGCGCGCGTCGCTGGCGCTCGCCGAGGAGGAGATCCGGACTCAGTGATCGACGGCGGCGCGGCCCGCTAACGCGGGCCGCGCCGAGTCTCCTCACGGCGCGGCGGAGATCGCCTCGACGAGGTCGCCGACACGCTCCTCGTCCAAGTTGGTGGCGATGTCGGCCTGGCTGATGATCCCCACCAGGTCGCGGCTGTCGATCACCGGGAGGCGCCGGACCTTGTGATCGACCATGGTCCGCAACGCCTCGTCGATCGAATCGTCGGCGCCGATGGTGACCGTCTTTCCGTCGCCGACGCCGAGGTCGCCCGGGCCCGTCACGCTGCTCGACGTCTTCGGACAGGAGGCCACGGAGAGCAGCGCGTCGGGACCCGCCGCCGCGATGACCCTCTCGGCGCCCCGGACGGTGCGCGGAGGGCTGCTGTTCGAGGCCCGCATCGAGATCCGCGCGGTCCGGCAGATCCAGGAGCCGCGCCTGGTCCTGGGCGACGGCTGGTTCGAGGGGATGCAGTTCAACTCGATCGAGCCGCAGCCCGAGAGCGAGGTGACGCGCGACGGCAAGGTCGTCTTCACCTACGACACGCTCGCCCCCGGCGACGTCCTGCGGATCTGGACGGAGTTCCAGGTCAACCCACCGAACGTAGGCTCCCGTTCGTTCTCCGTCGAGCTCGATGACGCGACGGAACCCGTGGTGAGGATCGACCGCGAGATCACGGTGCTGCCCTGATGGATCTCGTCCTGCGCACGATCTACGTCTTCATCCTGATCTTCATCGTCACGCGCGCCGTCGGCCGCCGCGAGCTGAGCTCGCTCGAGCCGTTCGACCTGATCCTGCTCGTCGTGATCGGCGACCTCGTCCAGCAGGGCGTCACCCAGAGCGACAACTCGCTGACCGGCGCGACGCTCGTCATCGTCACGATGGCGCTGCTGACCGTCGCGAGCGCGTACCTGAGCTTCCGGTTCCGGCGACTGCGACCGGTGCTGGAGGGCGAGCCGGTGGTGCTGATCGCCGACGGCGAGGTCCTCTATAGACATCTGCGAGCCGAGCGGCTCACTGTCGAAGAGCTGGTCGCCGAGGCGCGGCAGAACCAGATCGGGTCCCTCGACGACGTCCGGTTCGCCGTGCTGGAGACGAGCGGCAAGATCAGCTTCCTCACCCGCTCCGGCGCCTAGCTTCCGCGCCCCGTCAATCGACCGCGAGCACGACGACCGTGGCATCGTCGGCGAGCGGTTCGGTCCACGACCTCGTGACCGCCTGCTGGACCGCCATCGCGGTGGCCGCCGCCGTCTGCGCCGGCACTTCACGCACCGCGCGGTGCAGACCGTCCACGCCGAACCGCCCGTCCCGGACCTCGCGGTCGATGACGCCGTCCGTCACGAGCACGAGGCGATCTGCGGGCCCGAGCCTGATGGCCGTCACCGTGAACTCACGCTCGCCGTCGACGCTGCCGAGCGGGGCGTGCACAGGGCCTTCGAGCTCGGTGAGCTCGCCGCTCGGATCGGCGATGAACCCTGGCGGATGGCCGCAGTTGATCCACGCCAGCGTGGCGGTGGGCGCGTGCCAGCGGGCGAGGATCGCCGACAGCGTGAACTGCGGGTTCCCGAGCGTGCGGATCACGTCGTCCATCGACTGCACCGCCTGGACGAGATCCAGACCGGCGCGGCGGGCGGCGCGCAACGCGCCGAGCGCGCTCGCCCCGAGCCCGGCTGCGGTGGCGCCCGTGCCGGCGGTGTCGGCGATCGCCAGCCAGGCGCCGTCGCGGTTCTCGACGAAGTCGAACCAGTCGCCGCCGACCTCGTACGTCGGCAGCAGGCCGCCGGCGATCTGCGCCCCCGTGATCCGCGCGATCCGCGGGGGGAGCAGGTGGTGCTGGACCTCGGCCGCCGCCGTCGTGGGTCTGCGCCGGCGGGCGCTCTCGATCAGGTCCGTGTAGTCGTTGGCGAGCTCGAGCGCGGCGGCGCCCTGGCGAGCGATGTCCTCGAGCTCGCTGAGCGGCATACCCACCGTCAGCAGCAGGCCGAGCACGCGTCCGCGCAGCCACAGCGGCGCCGGGACGGACCGCGGGAGCGTCTCGCGCAAGCGCTCGTAGAACCCGGGCAGACCTTCGGGCACGATCTCCGGGCCGAGCGCGGGCGGCGCATCGAGCGTCTCGGGGAAGTCCTCCGAACCGGCCAGCCTGATCAGCTGCGAGCCGTCGATGTCGACGACGTAGAGCGCGACGGGGACGCCCGATACGCGGCGCGTCTCCGCCACGAGCTGATCGGCGATCAGGTGCGGCGGAACCTCATCGAGGATGTGCGTGACCTCGAGCGCCAGCGGCCGGCTTCGGCCCAGACGTCCCGGTGCCTGGTAGGGCAGCGTCGTCACCTGCGGGGACGGCTCGGCGGCGGCGTCCGCGTCCAGCGCCGCGACGAGGTCGCCGCGAGTGGCGAAGTGCCGGTAGAGCGTCGAGCGGCTGACGTGGGCGGCGGACGCGACCTGAGCCATGCTCGATCGCCGGTCCTCCATCAGCGTCCGCGCCGCGTGCAGGATGCGTACGCGCGTGGCCTGCGCGTCGGCCCGCAGTTGCTCTGCCCCGGGAGTTGGTTCAGCAGCCTCGATGCGGCCACGTTACCCGCTGCACCTGACCGTCCGAACTCGGACACGAATCGTTTCAGCCTGTCCCGGTTCTCGTGAAGACCTGTCCCGAGTAGCAGTCAAAGCGGGACAAATTGCCGATTTCCGGGGAGACGCAGTGGCGACCATCGAGACCATCCGGCCGTACGTCGAGCAGCTGTTCGAGGACTCCGACGTCCACGAGCACCTCTCGCGTTCGGCGGCGAACCTGCGGGCGGCGCGCCGCCGCGCCGGCGGCGCGAAGTCCAAGAAACGCGCCGTGCGCGATCAGACGCTGCACCGCCGGCTCGTCGCGAGCGTCCGGGAGGCCGTCCGGGCGGGCAGCTCGCTCCAGCGCGCGAACGAGAAGCAGCTGCGCCGGGAGCGCCGGCGCAAGGGCCGCCGCCTGATCCTGCTCGCCCTCGCCGGGGCGCTCGCGTACCTGGCCGTCGACGAAGGCGCGCGGAATCGCCTGCTCGACGCGGTCGGAGCCACGGACCCGCGCGCCGCGTCCGACCGGAGCCCGGCATGACCAGCCACGAGAGGAGCATCGAGATGGGTGAACCGTCGAGCACCGCCACCGACTCCTCTGCGGCGGACCTCGTCAAGCAGCTCTCCGAGCAGACCAGCCGGCTCGTCCAGCAGGAGATGGAGCTCGCCAAGGCAGAGCTCTCGGTCAAGGGCAAGCAGGTCGGCATCGGCGCAGGGCTGTTCGGCGGCGCCGGCGTCTTCGGGCTCTACGCCCTCGGCGCGCTCACCGCGGCGGCGATCGCCGGCCTCGGCGAGGTCGTCGCCGTCTGGCTCGCCGCTTTGATCGTGACCGTCATCTGGGCGGCCGTCGCCGCCGTGATGGCGCTGGTGGGCAAGGGACGCGTGCAGGCCGGTACGCCGCCCGTCCCCGAACAGACCGTCGACAGCACGAAGGAGGACGTCCGATGGGCCAAGGCGAGCGCGAAGAGGGGGCGGCGATGAGCACGACCCCGCAACAGGACGGCGAGCAGACACGCTCCCCTGAGGAGATCCGCGCCGACATCGAGCAGACCCGCGAACAGGTCGGCGACACCGTCGAGGCGCTCGCCGCGAAGACCGACATCAAGGCCCAGGCGCGCCAGCGGCTGGACACCGTCAAGGGCAACGTCCGCGCCAAGACGGACCAGGCCAAGGCCAAGGTGCAGGCCGCCACGCCCGCAAACGCGCAGCAGGGCGGCCGGCAGGTCGTGACGAAGGTTCGCGAGAACCCAGCGCCACTGGCCGTGGGCGGCGCCCTGCTCGCGGCCTTCCTGATCGGACGTCGATCGGGGCGCCCGTGATCGCCGTCTTCACGCCGATCGGCCTCGCCATCGGCCTGCTCGCCGGGCAGGTGTCCAAGAAGATCTTCGACAAGGTGTGGGGGCTCGTCGACGACGAGGAGGCGCCCCGGCCCAAGCACCGCGAGATCCCGTGGTTCAAGCTGCTGGCGGCACTGCTCATCGAGGGCGCGATCGCGCGCGTCGTCCGCGGTTTCGTCGACCACGGCACCCGCCGCGGCTGGGCATCCCTCACCGGGGCCTGGCCCGGCGAGCAGAGGCCGGAGCCCGACTGACCGCTCGATACCGGAGGCGTCCGGTCGCCCTGACCGGACGCCCCGTCGAATTCAGCCCGCCCGGACCCGGGCCTGCCCTTGCTCGCGTGGAAGAGCCCGGCCTTCTTGCTCCCGCAGCTCGGCCAGAAGCTGACGTCGCGACCGCGATGGTCAGGACAATCCGCGCTCCTACCCCATCCGATTGAGGGTCCCCTCCGCGCACCCACCGGAATACTGCGCGACGCCCGACGGCTTCGAGCCTCCGGCGACGCCCGGGGCGGCCGCCTGGCTGCCCGAACGGTGCAGGGCTCTAGGAGCTCACGTTGCGTTGTGACGATCGAACGACGACACGAAACTGTCGCGCGCGCGAGGACCGGACCGTGCCGGGCCTCGAGGGACAGAGCCCAAGACCGCCGACATGGATGCGGTGAGGGCAATCACGCGGTCATCACGCCGGCGGCCTTGGATGGGAGGAGGACTTGTTGTCAGAACTCCGTGTCGATCCAGTCCATCCTCGACAGGAGCTCCTTGCCCTGGACGTCGATCTGGTCGTTCTGGGTTGACGCCTCAACTGCGCCCCTGGGCAACGCGTTCGCGCGGCTCCGACGCGCGCCGCCCAGCTGGCCGAACGGGTCGCACGCACTGCGCCCGCCCGGCCAGCACCGCCGTGGCCCGGGCGCACGGCGGGATGCGCAATGCTGTCGTTTCGCTCCGTGTCCCTGAACGCCGTGAATCACGATCCAGAGCGGCCGGAGGAGCGGCTGCAAGCGCTGATCGACGCCTCACCGCTCGCGCTCGTCGAGTTCGGGCTCGACACCCGCATCCGGCTCTGGAACCCGGCAGCCGAGCGCATCTTCGGCTGGACGGCGGAGGAGATGCTGGGCCGCGGCGGGCTCCCGATGGCGCCGCCGGACAAACAGGCCGAGGCCGAGGATCTGTTCGCGCGTGTGCTGAGCGGTGAGTCCATCAACGACTTCGAGACCGTCCGCCTGCGCAAGGACGGCGCGCTCGTCCCCGTGTCCATCGCGGCCGCGACCGTGCGGGACGGCTCCGGGCGCGGCGTCGGCAACATGGTCGCGTACACCGACATCACCGAGCGCAAGGCGCAGGATGCGGAGGTGTACCGGTTGAACGCCGAGCTCCACGCCCGGCTCGAGGACCTCGCCGCGTCGCGCGCCCGGATCGTCACCGCAGGGGACGTCGAGCGCCGTCGCCTCGAGCGCAATCTTCACGACGGCGCGCAGCAGCGCCTCGTCACCGTCTCGCTGTCGTTGCGGCTGGCTCTCGCCAAGCTCGAGGCCGACCCGGACGCCGCCCGCTCGATCCTGGCGGACGCGCGCGAGGAGCTGACCGTCGCGCTCGACGAGCTGCGCGAGCTGGCCCGTGGCCTGCACCCCGCAGTGCTCAGTGATCGCGGTCTACGCGCGGCGGTCGAGACGCTGGCAGGGCGGGCACCGGTTGTCGTGGAGATCGACGAGATGCCGGATGAACGGCTGCCCGAGCCCGTCGAAGCCGCCGCGTACTACCTCATCGCCGAGGCGCTGACGAACGTCGCGAAGTACGCCCGGGCGTCGACGGCCCGCGTCCGGGTCACGACGAAGGGTATGGACGTCGTCGTCGAGGTGTCCGACGACGGCACCGGCGGCGCCGACCCAGCCAACGGGTCCGGCCTGCGGGGTCTCGCCGATCGGGTCGAGGCACTCGGCGGCGCGCTCCACGTGCACAGCCCGGCCGGCGGCGGCACCGCGCTGCACGCCGAGATCCCGAGCGCCGGACTCAGCTAGACGCCCGCCGGCTGGAGGATCCAGCCGCCGCAGGGCGGGCGCGAGCGCCCATCTGCCCGGTCTGCGTCTCCGACGAGGTTTCCACATAGCTAGAAATCGATATCGATATCGATTTACAATCCGCGATATCTACGCCGACCCGGCGGCCTGCGGGCGGTCGGTGCAGTCGCCAGGCCGGCACGAAGCTCAGTACCGGTAGGAGGGGAACCATGGCTATTCGGAATGCGCTCGTCGGCGGGGCCCGCCGCTCGAGGCCCCGTGCCATCGCCGCCGCGATCGTGGCCGCGGCGATCGTCGCCGCGGGTGCCGGAGGCATCGCGCAGGCGGACAAGGGCGGCTCGAACCGGCCGCCATCGGACTCGCTGCGATCGTTCGCCGCCCCGATCGGACTACGGATCGGCACGGCGATCATCCCGTACGACCTCGACCACCCGGACTACGCGCGGATCGCGGGCGATCAGTTCTCGTCGGTCACGCCTGGCAACGAGATGAAGTGGGAGACCGTCGAGCCGACGCGCGGCACGTACGACTGGGCGGGTGGCGATCGGCTCGTGCGGTTCGCGCGCCGCCACCATCAGCTCGTGCGCGGGCACACGCTCCTGTGGCACAGCCAGCTTCCGCGCTGGCTCACCGACGGAGTCGCCGACGGCACGATCAGCAATGCCGAGTTGCGCAGCCTGCTACGCAGGCACATCTACGACGAGGTGTCGCATTTCCGGGGAGCGATCTGGCAGTGGGACGTCGCCAACGAGTTCTTCGCGAACGCCTGGGATCCCAATCCGCTCCCCGACGGGATCAACGGCGACGACTTCTGGGTCCAGCACCTGGGCGAGGGCGTGATCGCCGACGCGTTCCGCTGGGCGCACCAGGCTGATCCACACGCCCTGCTCTTCTACAACGACTACAACATCGGCGGCGAGGACGGGGACAACAAGAAGGCGGACGCCGTCTATGCCTGGGTCAAGAAGATGCTCGCCCAGGGCGTCCCGATCGACGGGATCGGAAACCAGGGCCACCTGGACACGCAATACGGGTTCCCGACCAGGCTCCGTGACGACCTGCAGCGGTACGCCGACCTCGGCCTGAAAGTCGCGATCACGGAGGCCGACGTGCGCACCTTCGTCGACGCCCCGGATACCCAAGTGCCCACGCAGGCCCTCGCAATCCCTGCGCACACGCAGTACTACGACGGGATGCTGAAGGCGTGCCTGTTGGTGCGCGACTGCATCTCGTTCACCGTCTGGGGCTTCGGCGATGCGGACTCGTGGGTGCCGGGCTTCTTCACCGGCGAGGGATACGCCGGCATCTACGACGTCAACCTCCAGCCGAAGCCGGCCTACTTCACCATGAGGGACGACCTCGAGCTGGGAGCCCGCGCTGCGCCCCATCGCACCGGCGGCCGCTAGCCCTGAGAACCCATAGCGCCCGCTGCCTGGGCGCCCTGCAACCGCCCATGCTGCGCCCACGCACGCGCTGCGAGACGAAGGGCCTGGCGGCGCGGATGCGTGTCGTCAAGAGGAGCCGCGAGTTGCGCGTCGAGCCGTGCGCCTGTGACCGCCTATCTGTCGCAAGAATGCCGATTCGGATGACCGGCCCCGTCAACCGGCGACCGCCGGTGGCGAGTGGTGGGAAGCGCATGAGTCGCCGAGCGTGTGTCCTGGAGCTGCTTGGTCGTCTCGATCGGCAACCCGGCAGGCATCTGGTGACGTGGCCGCGCGGGCTTGCTTGGCTCGGCGTCCTCCGGGTTGTGTCGCTCGTACCGCTCGACCAGCTTCTCTAGGGCGTCACGCCCAGCTCCGCCGCGGCCGCGTTGATCGCCGCCACGACCTGAGCCCGGGACAGCCCGTCGGGCGGCACCCGCCGGCAGACACGGTCGATGATCGCGGCGCGCCGGGGTGTGTCGCGCGGGAGCGTGACCGTGTCCGCGCCGAGGATCGTCAGACAGCCGATCCGCGCCGCTTCGGGGGAGCGCTGCACGGTGCCGTCGTCGTGGAGCAGGCCCTTGCTGTCCAGCGCCTCGCACGTCGCCCCGGCGACCTCGCGCGCCGTCGTCTCCGCCACGCCGGTGCGCTCCACGAGCACCGCGGCCCGGTGGTCCGTGCAGGAGGCCACGGCGGTGCCCTGGAAGCCGGTCGCCGCGATCAGGCCGACCACGGCGAGCAGCACGCCGCCGGTGTACACGACCGCCCGCAGCCACAGCGGCGCGAACGTGATCTTGAACTCGGAGCCGAGCCTGGTAAGCGCCAGCGTGCGCTGCGCACCGCTGCTCCCCGGCTCGGCGGCCGGAGGGGCGCCACCGCGTGCGCCGAACAGGTGCGGCGCCCAGTCCGCGTCGAAGTACAGGAACTGGTTCTCGCCGATCGTCGCCGGCAGCGGGCGCGGGAACACGTCGCCGAACCGGCGCCGGAACGCGTCGTAGCGCTCCTGTCGCGACGGCTTGCCGCGCTGGAGCGTGACCGGCAGGCTCACGATCACACGCTCTGGCGCCTCGTCCGCGACCACATGGTCGACTTCCCACGCCAGGCCGTCCGACTCGCCCGCGTGCAGGACGATCACGCCGGCGCGGTCGGTGAGCTCGTCGACCTTCCGCTGCCAGTCGGCGTCGGCCGCGTACAGGCGCGCCGCGCCGAGCTGCGGCATCCGCTCGGTGGGATCGCCGATCGCGACGAAGGGGCCGACGTTGCGCAGCGCGCGGGCCAGTCGCTGCTCGTAGTGGCGGGCGAACTGCGAGCGGAACGGCCGCACGCGCATCCGCGTGGTCGGCGACGACGCCATCGCGACGCGGTCGGCGCCGAACGGCCGGAGGTAGACGACGGGCGCGCGCGTGTCGGCGGCCAGCGCCGCCTCGGCGCCCTTGGCGCGCAGGCGGCGCCCGAGCGTCACCAGCGCGGCGGTGACCACCAGCGCGGGAAACGCGACCACGCCGATCGCGCCAGCGGGCAGCGACTCGCCGACTACTTCCTGCCGCACCGTGAACGCGTACAGCACCGGGATGATCGCGACGCCGACCGCGAGCAGCACGGCCCCGATCGAACGGCTCCGCCGGGCGCGCGCCCGGCGCGCCCGCTCGAGCTGCACGTCGCGGTCCGGCCGCCGCGCGAGCTTGACCATCGCGATCGCGATCCAACACCTGCGGCGACGCCGCGTCAACGGCTTGACGGTTGCGCGGGGCAACCACTAGCTTCGTCGCGGCCATGCCGATCGGGAGCCCGGTGAGCCGATCACCCACCCTGCACGCCGGCTGCAGTCGCTGCAGGGCGCGGAACACCCGCCGCCTCGGCGCACGCCGCTCGATACCGAACAGCTGCCCGAAGTCGGGCGCCGCAACGCGCCGGCGAACCCATGATGTCGGCGTGCGGCAGTCGGTGTGCCTTACTGACGTCAGATGGTTACGTCACGCTGTCAAGGCCGGTTGAAATGTGGGCCAGTCGCGCCGGTCGAAAAGTGAAGCTCAGCCCGGACCCGCAGCCCATCGAGAAGGTCCGCGACGTCGTTGGTCTCTACCTCAATCCGCCGAGCGCGCGGTTGTGCTCTGCGTCGACGAGAAGAGCCAGATCCAGGCGCTGGATCGCACCGCGCCGATCCTGCCGATGCTCCCGGGCGTGCCCGAGCGCGCCACCCACGACTACAAGCGCTCAGGCACCTCCAGCCTCTACGCCGCGCTTGATCTCGCCACCGGCAAGGTCTCGGGGCGCTGCACTCGCGCCATCGCGCGATCGAGTTCAAGAAGTTCCTGCAGCGCATCGACGCCGAAGTCCCCGCCGAGTTCGACGTCCACCTCGTGCTCGACAACAGCTCGACGCACAAGACGCCGGCGATTCAGCGCTGGCTGATCGCGCATCCCCGCTTCTCGCTGCACTTCACCGACCTCACGTTCGTGGCTGAACCTCGTCGAGCGCTGGTTCGCTGAGCTGACGACCAAGAAGCTGCGCCGCGGCGCGCACCGCTCCGTTCGCCAGCTAAACGCCGACATCCGTGCCTGGATCGAGACCTGGAACGACGACCCCAAACCGTTCGTCTGGACCAGAACCGCAGACGAGATCCTCGAATCGATCGCGCGCTACTGCACGCGAATCAACGAATCACGACACTAGGCGACCTCGGCGAGCGGCAGCGAGCGGCGCACGGCGGCCGTGACGACCGGCACGGCCTCGGGGTGACCGAGCAGGATCGCGCCGATCACGCGCCCGTCCTCATCGGCGACGAGCTTGCGATAGCGCAGCGACTCGGCGTCCTCGTCGACGCGCTCGTTCGGGCCGGTGATCGCGCCGATCGAGAGCAGCTCGACGCCGACGACCTTCAGCATGGTCTGCGGGACCGTTCCCGAGTAGGTCCGTGCGCCGCCAACCGCGTTCTCGGCCGCAACCTCGGCCTGCTCGACGGCGACAGGCCACAGACCGAGGATCGCGTCCCGCCACTCGGCGATGTCGCCGGCGGCGAAGATCCGCTCGTCGGAGGTGCGCAGTTGGTCGTCGACGAGCACGCCACGCCCGGTCTTGAGTCCAGCGCGGCGGGCGAGGTCGACGGATGGCGAGATGCCCGCGGCGACGAGGACGACGTCCGCCTGCAGGCGCGTCCCGTCGCCGATCACGGCGTGTCCGTCCTCGAGCGCCGCCACCTCGCTCTCGAGCAGCACCGCGATGCCGAGGTTCGTCAGGTAGCCGCGGAGCAGCTCGCCGGCACGCTCGTCGAGCTGGCGGCGCAGCAGCCAGCGGCCGCGCTCGAGCACGGTCGTGCGAAGACCGAGCTTGTGCATCGCGTACGCGGCCTCGAGCCCGAGCAGGCCGCCGCCGGCCACCAGCGCCTGCTCGGCGCCCGCCTCCTGGACGAACTCGCGGATCCTCAGCGCGTCCGACGCGGTCCGCAGGACGAACGTGCCGGGCCGCCCCAGCCCTGGGATCTCCGGCACGTGCGCCTCCGAGCCGGCGGCGAGGATCAGGCGGTCATACGGGAGCCGCTCTCCCGTGCCGAGCAGGACCACGCCGGCCTCGCGGTCGATCGCCTGCGCGCGGGTGTTGAGCCAGCATGTGATGCGGTTGTCGTCATACCAGGCGTCGGGCAGCAGATGGAGGCCGACCATCGCCGAGCGCCCGTAGATCAGCCGCGAGATGCCCATGCGGTTGTAGAGCGGGTGCGGCTCCGCGGCGACGACGTCGACCGCGCAGCCGGGGTGGCGGCGGCGGACGTGGTCGGCGGCCGTCACTCCCGCGATGCCGTTGCCGATCACGACGATCCGCTGGACGGCCGGGTCGTACGGGAAGTCGATGCTCACGACGACGTTGGAGTCGCGGCGCGGCGTCATGGACACGGTGACGGGCGGGTCGGACCCGGCGATCCGGGCGCAGCACGCCATCCGGTTGTGGGCCGGGTCGAGGCCGAGCCGTTCGAGCGTCGCCTGCTCGTCGCTGCCGACCGGCGACAGGCTCTCCATCCCGCTGACGACCTGCACCGGATCGGCGCCGCAGACACCCATCCGGCAGCCCGCCTCGATCGGCTGCTCTGCAGTCTCGGCCAGCTCGAGCAGCGGCGTGCCGGGACGGGCGACGATCCGCGGCCCGTCCTCGAAGATCACCTCGATCTCGGCGCTGCGCTGGAGCGCGCCGCGCATCGCACGCCCGAGCCGTGCGGCACGCGGCGGGGTGGGCAGGCCCTGGCGCTCGAGGAACACGCGCTCCTTGGCGAACGTCCGCCACAGCCAGACAACCGTGAGTGCGAGAACCGCCGCGCGCAGCGGCCAGGCCACCCAGTCGGGGCCGGGCGCGGCCCACCAGTAGAAGAGGTTGATCGCCGCCGCGGCGTAGACGGCGGCCAGCTTGGGCGTGCTGGCGGGCAGGAGTGCCTCGAGCGCGAGGAACGAGCCCGCGGCGGCCCCGATCGCGAGCGCCATGACCGCGGCGTCCTGGTCGGTGAAGAAGGCGATCACGAGCCCAGGGAAGGCCGCCGTGAAGAGCTTGCGAGTCGTGCTCCATTGGCGGTCGCCGTCGTGCAGGTCGGCCAGGTACGCGACCTTGGGGTTGAAGTCGAAGCAGTTCTTGGTGCACCCGAGGCAGGGCCGGCAGTGCGAGTTCGGCACGTTGGCGAACGGACTCTGGCCGTACATGCGCTGAACCGGCAGCAACGGGCACAGCGAGCTGCACCAGCCGCTCTTGCCCTTGAGCACGAAGCCGCCGGCGAAGGCGGCCACCAGCGCACCGCCGATCAGCGCGGCCGTGGCGGCGCCGTCGACCTCGAAGACGCTCGACCGCGCGAAGACCGCACCGAAGAAGATCGCGATCCCGGCCAGCGGCGCGTAGGTGCGAAACCAGGCCGGCGCCGTGCGCCCGCGCGTGAAGCCGAGCACGCGCGGGATCTGGTTGGTGGCGGCGAGCGGGCACACGTTCCGCCACAGCCCGGGCGCGACGAACCAGACGAGCGGCAGCAGCGGGACGAGCACCTTCCACCACACGTCCAGCCCGGTCTCGGGGTCGGCGATGAGCAGCGTGCAGACCGCGAGCGTGGCCAGCACCGAAGCGATGCGGAGCCCCCGCCAGACCGCCTGAGGGACGGGGTCTCTGATCTCGGTGAAGTTGGGGAACGGGTCGGCGGCACGGCCCGTGCCCATCAGCCCACCCCGTCCTCGATCAGCTCGGTGAGGAAGCGCAGCCGCAGCGAGACGATCCTGCCGAGGTCGAACAGCATCGCCCTCGCCAGCTCGGGATGGCGGCCGGCCAGGGTTTCGAAACTGGCGAGGCTCAGCCGCCGCAGCTCGCCGTCAGTGGTGGCCACGAGCGTGAGCGAGCGTCTGCCTCCGTCGAGGAAGGCGACCTCGCCGACCACCGAGGGCGCGCCGATCGTGCGGAACGCCGCGCCGGAGGCGACGGCCAGCGTGCCCGCGGTGAGCAGGTACAGCGCACGGTCGTCGTCTCCGGCCCGTATGACCTCGTCGCCGGCCGAGAACCGGCGCGTCTCGGTGTGCGAGAGCACGATCTGCCAGTCCTGCTCGGGGCGATCGGCCAGGAACGTCAGCTCGCTCTCGGCCGGCTCGTCGGTCGGATAGTCGAAGTAACTCACGCGCCTTCGGGCGTAAGCATCTCAGGGTCCGGCCGCCGACGCCGACCGTTCGAAAGGGAGGGCGTCGAGCTCAGCCCGCTACCCCTCCGGTTGGGTTCCGCCCACGCACCCACCGGAAAACTGCGCGACGCATGACAGCCTCGCGCTCGCCCGACGACCCAGTACGCCGGCTGCGTTGCGCTCAGCGGTCCCGCGCCTGGCGCGGAGCGGTGCGAGTCCGTAGTGTCGGATCAGGGCGAAGCGGAGGAGGTGGCCTGACATGAGCTTGAACCTTGCGACGATGCTTCGGGAGTCGGCCTTGGCCTACCCCGACAAGCCGGTGGCGCTGTACGACGGCGGCCGGCTCAGCTACGCGCAGCTCGACGCGCTGTCGGACCGCTTCGCCGCCGGCCTGCTCGCATCGGGCGTGGCCCGTGGGGAGACCGTTGGACTCCAGCTGCCGAACATCCCCCAGTTCCTCATCGCCTACTTCGGCATGCTGAAAGCCGGCTGCATCGGGGTCCCGTTGAACGTCCTGCTCAAGGCCCCGGAGCTGGCGTACTGCCTCGGCGACGCCGGGGCGCGAGCGCTGGTGACGTGGGCCGGGGTCGCGGGCGAGGCGATCAAGGGTGCGGCCGGCGCCGGTGTGGACGCCATGTACGTGGTCCACACGCCGGGGGTCCCGGAGGTCACGGGCGCGCACCGGTTCGAGGAGCTGCTGGCCGTCGAGCCGGCGACGCCGCTGCTCGAGCCGACCGACCCGGGCGACACCGCGGTGATCGTCTACACGTCCGGCACCACGGGCACGCCGAAGGGCGCCGAGCTGACCCACTACCAGCTCTACATGAACGCCGACACCCCGGGGCGGCTGTTCGGCATCCGCGACGACGACGTCGTCATCGTGGTGCTGCCGCTGTTCCACGTGTTCGGGTTGTCCAGCCAGCTCAACGTCTGCGTCCGGTTCGGAGCGACGATGTCGCTGGTGCCCCGGTTCGACCCCGCGACAGTGCTCGAGGTGATCCAGCGAGATGGTGTCACCGTGTTCGAGGGGGTCCCGACGATGTACGTCGCGCTGTTGCAGCACCCCCAGCTCGAGGACTACGACCTGTCGACGCTGCGGATCGGCGTGTCCGGTGGCGCACCGATCCCGGCCGAGGTCATCGACGCCTTCGAGGAGACCTTCGGCATCGTGATCCTCGAGGGGTACGGGCTCACGGAGACGGCGTCGACGACCACGTTCAACGTCAGCGCCGCCGAGCGCAAGATCTACAGCGTCGGGAAGCCGATCTGGGGCGTCGAGGTGCAGATCTGGGACGACGACAATCGGCCGTTGCCGGCCGGGTCCGACAACGTCGGCGAGATCGTCATCCGTGGCGTGAACATGATGCGCGGCTACTTCCACAACCCGGACGCGACGGCCGAGGCGTTCGCGGGAGGGTGGTTCCACTCCGGCGACCTCGGCTACCGCGACGAAGACGGCTTCTTCTTCATCGTCGACCGGAAGAAGGACCTCATCATCCGCGGCGGCTACAACGTGTACCCGCGCGAGGTCGAGGAGGCGTTCTTCACCCACCCGGCGGTGGCCCTGGCCGCCGTGGTGGGCGTGCCGGACGACCGGCTGGGCGAGGAGGTCAAGGCGTACGTCGAGCTCAAGCCGGGGACCGCCGCCACCGAGCAGGAGCTCATCGACCATATGAAGGCGAGGGTGGCCGCGTACAAGTATCCGCGGACGGTGGAGATCCGCGACCGCCTGCCCATAGGCCCGACGGGCAAGGTCCTCAAGAAGGAGCTGCAGCCGTAGCCGTCCAGGCGGTCGAGCTGCGCGACGGGACGCGCGTGGCGATCCGGCCGATCGAGCCCGGCGACCGCGTCGCCCTCGCCGAGGGGTTCGAACGCCTCAGCCCGGAGTCGCGTTACCGGCGCTTCTTCGGGCCGGTGAGGTACCTGAGCGAGCGCGACCTGGACCACCTCACCCAGGTCGACCACCACGACCACGAGGCGCTCGTCGCGATCGTCGAGGGCACCGGCGAGGGCATCGGCGTGGCGCGCTACGTGCGGACGGGGCCGGACGTGGCCGAGCCGGCGATGGTGGTGCTCGACGACTGGCAGCGGCGGGGCGCCGGGACCCGCCTGCTCAGCGCGCTCGTCGAGCGCGCCCGCGAGGAGGGCGTCAGGCGCTTTGAGGCGCCGGTGCTGGCGTACAACACCGACGCGATCCACCTGCTGGCGAGCCTCGGGGAGACGACGCGCGAGCGGCAGGGCCGCGAGGTCCAGCTCACGGTCGAGCTCCCCGAAGCGGAGCCCGACGCGCGCGTCCGGCCGTTGCTCAGGCAGTTCGCGATCGGCGCGCTGCAGCCGGGGCGCGCGCTGCTCGAGCGGCTCTGGCCGCAGCGCCGCGCCGCGCCCGGGGAGCCGGCGCGGAACGTGATCGTGGTGGGGACGGACGGCTCCGACCACGCCGTCGCGGCGGTCGAGGCGGCCGCCGTGCTGGCGGCCGGATGGCATGCGACGGTGGAGGTCGTCGGCGTGCACCGCTTCCTCCTGCCCGACCAACCGGAGGTCATGGCCGCCGTGCAGGCGGCGGAGGAGAAGCTGCGGGCAGGCGGCCTGCCCGTGCGGGCGGAGGTGCGCCGCGGCGATCCGGCGCTCATCCTCGCCGACATCGCGGCCGAGGAGAACGCGCGACTGATCGTCGTCGGCGCCGGCGAGCATGGCAAGCTCGCCCGCCGGCTGATCGGGGGCGTCGCCGACCTCGTGGCCGAGCGCGCGCCGTGCAACGTGCTCATCGTCCGTCCTGGCGCGCTCGCGCGGTAGCGCCGGCGAGCGATGCGCCATGCTCTGCATGTGGAGACGATGAGCGCCCTGGATGCTTCGTTCCTGCACGTCGAAGACGCCGTGAGCCACATGCACATCGGCTCGGTGGGCATCTTCGAAGGGCCGCCGCCACCCCAGGCCGCGGTGCAGGCTGCTGTCGCCGCCAAGCTCCACCTGGTCCCGCGCTACCGCCAGCACGTGCGCTTCCCGCCGCTGGCGCTCGCCCGGCCGATCTGGGTGGACGACCGCCACTTCCATCTCGACTACCACGTCCGGCGCACAGCGCTGCCGGCGCCGGGCGGCGACGAGGAGCTGCGCACGCTCGTCGGCCGCGTGATGGCGCAGAAGCTCGACCGGTCGAAGCCGCTCTGGGAGATGTGGATCGCCGAGGGCCTCAGCGACGGCCGCTGGGCACTCGTCAACAAGCTGCATCACTGCATGGTCGACGGCGTCTCCGGCACCGACCTGCTGAGCGTGATCTTCGACGCCGAGCGCCGGCCGCCGGCCGTGGACGTCCCGTCGTGGGAGCCGGCGCCCGAGCCGAGCACCCCGCGCATCGTCGGCTCCGCAGTGGCCCACCGCGCGAAGAGCCCGTACGACGGCGTGCGCAGCCTGTGGGCAGCTGCGAGCGGTCCCCGCCGGGCCGTCGGCCAGGCGACCGAGATCGCCCGCGCGGTCACGAGCTTGCGGACGCTCGCGCGCCCGACCCCGGGCACGACGCTCAACGGGCCGATCGGACCGCACCGCCGGTGGGCGTGGGCCCGCGGGCGTCTTGCCGACGTCAAGGTGATCCGTACCGAGTACGGCGGCACGGTCAATGACGTCGTGCTCGCCGTCATCACGCGGGGCTTCCGCGACCTGCTGCTCGGCCGCGGCGAGGCCGTCGAGGACCGCGTCGTCCGCACGATGGTGCCGGTGTCGGTCCGCACGCGGGCCGAGCGCGGCACCTACAACAACAAGGTCTCCGCCATGTTCGCCGAGCTGCCCGTCTCGCTCGCGGACCCGGTCGAGCGTCTCACGGCGATCCGCCGGCAGATGCAGGACCTCAAGGAGAACCACCAGGCGGTGGCGGGCTCCACGCTGACGTCGCTGGGCGGGTTCGCGCCGTCCATGTGGCTCGCGCTGGCCGGCCGCGTCGCGACGCGCACACCGCAACGCTCGGTCAACACGGTCACCACGAACGTGCCGGGCCCGCAGCGCGCGATGTATCTCGCCGGTCACCGGATGCTCGAGTACTTCCCGTTCGTGCCGCTCGCGGGTCACGTCCGGATCGGCGTGGCGATCGTCTCCTACGACGGCGCCCTGAACTTCGGCGTCACCGGCGACTATGAGACCGCGCCGGACATCCAAGTGCTGTGCGACGGGATCGAGGCGGGGATCGCGGAGCTCATGCCGCGGGCGGCGGCGCCGCGTCGGGGATCTCGCTCAGCGCGCGCGCGTACGCGGTGACGGCCGTGTTCGACGGCACGGCGCCGAATGTCCTCGTGCTCGGCGGCGGCGGGCTGCTCGGCGAGGCGTGGATGACCGGGGTCCTGGCCGGCTACGAGGACGCCGCGGGCGCCGACCTGCGCGCCTGCCGGCATGTCGTCGGCACGAGCGCCGGGTCGATCGTCGCGGCGAGCCTCGCCGCAGGCCGCCCACCGCGCCGGCCGGGATCGGCCGAGGCCAGTCCGATCCGGCCGGTCGAAGACCCGGACGAGGAGCCGTCGCCGTTCGCCGGTCCCGAGCGCGCGGGGCGACGCGTCCCGAACGTCGTCGTCGGCGCCGGGGCGGTCGCCGCCCGCGTCGGCGCCCCGATCCGAGCGCTCGCGCTGCGCGCCCTGCCGGACGGCAGGCGGTCGATCGCGGGCTTCGCGGACGAGGTCGATCGGTGGGGCGCGACGTTCGACGGCCGCCTGCGCGTGTGCACCGTGGACGCGGCCAGCGGTCGTCGCGTCGTGTTCGGGAGCCGGTCAGCGCCGCCGGCTTCGGTGGGGCAGGCGGTCGCGGCGTCCTGCGCGATCCCGGCGGTCTTCGCACCGGTGCGGATCGGCGACCGGTTGTATGTCGACGGCGGCGCCTGGTCGCCGACGAACGCCGACGCCGCGCCCGCCGGCCGCGGCGATCGCGTACTCCTGCTCGAGCCGACCGCCGTGCTCATCCGCGGCGCGCTGCGCGGAGCGGCCGTACTGGAAGCGATCGCGCTGCGCAGCCGCGGCGCCAAGGTCCACCTGGTGACCCCGGACAGCTCGGCCCGCCCCTTGATGGGCCGGCTCATGGACCCCGACCGCGGAGGGCACGTGCTCGCCGCCGGCTATGAGCAGGGATTGGCGCTCGGCCGCTGAGCCGACGCCGGTGCGGGCCGTGAAGGACCGTGAAAACGCCGAAGCCCCGCTCGGCGGGCTTCGCAGGAACGGGAGGCCGACGAAGTACAGCCCGGGCGAGGACTCGACGACGCCGTTCGTCTGCTCGGGCCAGCCGTCCTCGCCGGTCACGGGCACGTCGATCCAGCTCACGTCCTTGCCGAAGCCGGTGCACCAGATGACGTTCGCCACGTGGCAATCGGCGAGACCTCGCCCGTGGTGACGGCCACCATCGCCTCGTCGAGCAGCGCGAGGCCATCGGCGACCCGCCCGGCCCTCACCAGCGCGTGGCCATGCACGTGGACCGCGAGGGCGAACAGGTCCTGGTCTGCGAAGCGCCGCGCGATCTCCGTCGCGTCGCCCGCGGTGGCGGCAGCGCCGTCGTAGTCGCCCTGCATCTCGCACCGGAACGCCACCGGCAGCCGAAGATAGCCCTGCTCCACGCATCCGTTCGCCTCCTCGTCGACGAGCCGCTGCGCGCGGCTGATCCACCCGCTCCCACGACCCATCGCGCCGGCGACCAGCAGTGGGATGCCGGTCCAGAACGCACAGCGAGCGGCGCGCTGCGTCGCCCGGTCGTCGAGGTGCAGCTGGTGCGCGCGCGCCATGGTGTCGACGTACTCCTCGAGCCGCCCGAGCATGTACGCCGAGACTGCCAGCTGCTCGACGTCGGTCGCCACGAGTTCCATCGAGCGGTCGGCGCGCTCCAGCGCGCGAGGCGGCCGACGCGATCCTGGCCGGCGCGCGGCCCGACGACGTGCGCGTCGCCGATGACTACCCGACGGAGTTCTCTGCGGGCGTCGCGCAGGTCGTCGGCGCCAAGGGGCAGTTGGGTCCCTTCTTCGTGCACCGCTCCGAAGACGAGCTCGTCGTCGGCGAGATCGGTGGCGCGTTTGTCGACGAGGAGGGAACGATGGAGATCGGCTACGCCGTGGTCGAGTCGCAGTGGAACCGCGGGTACGCGACCGCGGCGGTCGAGGCGCTCGTGACCAAGGCGCGCGAGGCCTCCCACGTGCGTCGGATCGTGGCCCACACGCCGCTTGAGCGCCCACCAGAGCGGGCGCGTGCTCGAGAAGGCGGGCTTCGCGATGGTGCGGGAGATGATGATGTGGACGAGGCGGGGAACATCGTGCGCGTCAAGGAGTGGGAGCTGGCGGTCTCGCTCCGAGGCGCACAGCGAGCCGCGCGGCGATGACCGGGCGCTTCCGTCGGGAAACCGAGCGACTGACCGCCGGCACGCGCCGTGGAGACGACCGGAACTCGTCCGCAGCGGGCGCGCGTCGCGGACCGGGAGTCGGGCTCGCACTGGGCCAAAATCGAGCGCTCGCAGCGCGGCGCTCTGTCCGCGCCGTTCCCGTCGCCGCCGGCCGGACCCGCGCCCTGCTTCTTGGCGACGAGGGGGTGGGCTGCAATTCGCGGCTCGACACCCTCCTAGACATCGACCCGAGGAGATCATCGCGACCGTCCACATGCGCCGGGCGCCGATGATCTCGGCGAGCGCCGGCCGGCGACTGTAGGACGCATCAGCGGGGGCGTCATGGCGCTCCTGCTGCGGCATGGCGAAGCGAGCGTCCGGACGCCATGGCCCAGACGAGTGGCCCTCGTCCTGGTCGAGCGTCCGGGGCGACGGTCCGAACGCTCTCGCAGCCGGACGGAAGCGAGCGTGCTCGAATCGTCCTGAAGGTGCACACTTCGACGCGATGGAAGAGCGAGTTCTGCCGGGGCCGCCGGTGACTGTCGACCACAATTCGCGGAGGTCGTGATCCTCGTCGCGACGACGGAGCACATGAGCGACGTTCGCGTTTGCGCTCGCGGAGTCGGACGCGCCGCTCTTGCTGCGCCCTCTGTGACCAACATCCTTCACGAGTGGCATGCCCGCGACCTGAAAGGAATGCGATGAATCAAAGTCCTGTGCTCCTCCACATCTGGAACGTGCATCCGGAGGCGGAAGCGACGCTTGTCGAGCAGCTCGCCGACATGCTCCGCCATGTCAGCGACGACCCGGGGCTCGTCTCCGCACGGATCCTCGCAAGCCCCGATCGGAAGTCGGTCGCGGCTCTGATCGAGATGCGAAGCGCCGAGGATCGCAAGCGGCTCGAGGCGCTGCCCGAAGTTCGCGACACGCTGCACAACATGCAGGACGGTGCCTACAACCTCATCATCACCCTCTACCACGAGGTCGCACGCGTACCGTGACGCGAGGATGAGCACGGCCGGCAGCGGGTGAGCCTGGCCGCGCGCTTCACGCCCGGCGGCCCAGCGTGCCCTCGCGCGAGAGCAGATGCTCCTGCAGCAAATGCGACGGCGACGCGCTCGCCGCCTCGTCGCCGGCCACGCTCCCTCGGTCGCCACCGAGCGCGCGGCCTGGGGCAATACGCGACAGTACGCGACGTTGCGTCGGGCAACGTCCCGACACCGGGCCCGTCCACTCCCTGTAAACAGCTACGGTCGAGAACGGATTCCGCGCCGTCGCGTCACCTGAGGGCGGTCGCTGCTGAGGACGTCTCGCCCTTCCGTAGTGCTTCTGTGCAAACGCAGCACTCTCGCTTGGGTTGATCCGCGCCTCGTTGCGCTACATCCACTGCCGCGACCTCAAGAAGGTGGAGTTTCCCCGGTTAGCCGGACAGGCGTCCGGAAAAGCGGGGGAACTCCAACGGTTTGCTACGCGCTGTAGGGGTGGCGCGCCGCGCAGCCTTGCGTTGGCGACCGGCGACTCGCATGCGTCGAGCGAACCGTGAGTCGACTGGCCGTGATGGACCCTGGGACGGCTCACAGTGCTGGACATCGGATCAGCCGGCGATCAGACTTGGGCCGTGGAGGAGCTGTTCGATGTCTTCCGGGATGCCCCGTTCGAGATCGCGCGGTGCCGGGACGCGGTCGCACGGCTCGTCGCGCGTCCGGCCGAGGAGCCCGTGTCGTCCCGAGCGCGGGCGTTCCTCCTAGAGGAGCCGGCCGACGAGGTCCGCACGTGGGCGATCAACGTGCTGCGTGAGCGGCCCGATGCCGAGACATACGCGACGCTGCTCAAGCTCGTTCGCTCGCAGACGGCCGCCGAGGAACGGCACGCGTCCAAGTTCTGCCGACTGTACGCGCTGCAGGCCCTCGAGCGGCTCGCCGACACGCCCGAACGCGAGCAGGAGACGGCCCGGCTGCTCGCCGAGCGCTACGCCGACGACGACGAGGACGGGCTTCCGCGCGCGTTCGCCGCCGCCGTCTGCACACTGCGCGGAAGCCGCGACGCCCGCCTGTTCCTGGAGCAGCGCTTTGAGCGGGCCAAGTCTCAGCCGTCGTGGTACTGGCCGCTGTGGGCGCTGCTGCGCGCGCTCGAGGAAGTCGACCCCGGGCCGCCGGATGGCCCGCTCGCGAATCTCGTCCGCAGGCAGCTCATCGAGGCGGTCCGCGACGAGAACGAGTACATCGAGAACCGCCACCGCGCGATGAAGGTCCTCGGCCGGTTCGCCGCCAGGGAGAACGTCGTCCGTGGCATCGGAGAGGTGCTGGTCTCCAACGCGAACGAGTTCCTGCGCCTGCGCGCCGCCGTCACGCTCGGGGCGCTACGCGATCGCGCGGCGCTGCGCGACCTTGTCAGTGCGGTCACCGATCCCAATGCCGAGGTTCGTGTCCAGTCCGCACGGGCGCTCGATAGCTGTGCCGGCACCGACGATGCGATCGCCGCATTGGTGGACGCCGCGATGGATACCAAGCGCTCCGACGACGACATCGGCCATTTTGTCGAGGCGCTGCGCATGCTCGACCCCGACCGCGCGCGCTCGAGCGAGCTGCTCGCGAAGGTCCTGGGCGGCGACGATCGCGAGCGGGCCCAGCGCGCCGAGCGCATGCTGCTCGACCTGGGCGGCTGGTCGGCCGTCCAGCGGCTCACGCAGCGCCGCGCCACGCTCGATCAGCTCGACGAGCTGCTGAGCGAGTCCGAAAAGGTCGTCCAGCAGACCTTCCAGCGCACGATCCGCCAAGCGCAGGCCAGCTTCTACTTCGCGCTCGGCGTCAACGTGCTCGTGGTCATCGTCGGCCTGGTGCTCGTGGGCATCGCGGTCTCGCACCTCATCGACGAGCCCGGAGACCTCAAGTCATGGCTGCTCCCCGGTGGCACCGGCGTGCTGGCGGTCGTGCTCAACCTCTACTTCAACAACCCGCGCCAGAACGCCCGCGAAGACCTCGCCGCCCTGATCAACGTCAACATGCTGTTTCTCGGCTTCCTCCGCCAGCTCAACCAGATCGACGCGACGTTCAAGCACGCCTACATCGAGAAACGCGACTTCGACAGTCGGGACATGGACATCACGGTGCGGAGCATCCAGTGCGCGGTCGAGCGCGCGCTCAACATGGCCGCGGTCCACCTGCGCTTTCGGGACCGCGCGACGCCGCCGCCGGACACAGCCGACGCGTCGCTTACGGCGGCCGCGTCCACCAGCCAGGCCGCCACAGCTCGCGGGGGCGGATCCGCGCCTTCCTTGTCGGCCCGCGACATGCCGCCAATCTCCGCAGTCGAGTAGCCGGGCGCACGCTCTCGACCAGAACTCTGCCGCCCGGTGGCTGCTTGCCAGCGCGACCCGGCCCGAGCGGTTGGGGTCGAGCATCGAGCGGCTCCCGGGAGCACGACCGAAGAAGCCACCAGAGCCAGCATTATGCAAACGTCGGCCACCTCGGCCCGCGGGGTTAATTGACTCGGATCGGCGCGCCACGGCTCGGCACGACGGCTCGTTGCATGAACGCATGCGTCCTGTCGCGAGACATCACCGGGAAGGCATGCGTCGTTGGTGTGCCTTACCTACGGCAGGTAGTTACGTCCTGCCAGGAAGAGGGACCGGCTCAAGGCTCGCGTGGGCGCTCAGCGCTGGCGCGGAGGCGCTAGGCGGCCGGCGACCAGCGTGACGGTGGTCCACGCGGCCTGCGGACACTGTCGCGCGCGTGCGCGGGCCGCGCGTGCCGCTGGTGCGGGCCTGAAGCCAGTAGTGCCCGGCGTCGAGCGGTACGCGGAAGGAGCCGTCGGCCCGGACTTTCGCGCCGCGCACCACGTGGTCGCGTTGGCCGACCAGGACCGTCGCGGCGCGCTTGGAGTCCACGGCGCACGGCGCCGGGCGCTCGAGCACGATGCCGCAGGGGACGACCCGGCCCTTGATGCCCGCGTCGTCGTCGCTGCCCAGCGCGATCGCCGCCGCGCCTCCGACCGCCGCCGCGGCCAGCGGGAGCGAGCACAGCGCAATGCCGCGGCGCACCGACGGCATGCGCTGAGTATTGCGCGCTGTCACGTAACTGTCGAGTCCCTTCCCGCCGCTTGCTCGGGCGGCGTAAGATTTGGCCCAATGCGGCCCGGGGGAGGGCCCGATTCAGGTGGAGGTGAGGTGGATGGTGGACGCCTCGTCCGTGACCAGACTGCGCATGGCCTTCAAGGGGGCGGGGGTGGTGGCCGTCCTCGGCGGTGTACTCGCGCTCGCGCCACCCGCGGGCGCGGTGATCCCGCCGTCGCTGGAAGACGAGGGCGGCGAGGTCACGGCCGCTGCCGTCCTCCCGACCGACCGCTCCGTGACGGCCACGCCGGAGACCCCCGCGGCGTGGCGTGGGTCCCAGGCGACCGGACACAACGTCAACTTCGATGCCGCCGACCCGGCCGCATCGTGCGGCAAGACCGACGCGAACTACTGCGACATCACGCTCGTCAACGTCGTACCCGGCAGCTTCTACGACACCGCCGCCGGCGGCGTGGAGTTCTCGACCGGCGGCGCCGCGCCCGGCACCGACCTCGATCTCTACGTCTATGAGAGCGACGCGGCTGGCAACGTCGGCGACTTCGCCGGGGCCTCCGGCGGCCCGACCGACCTGGAGCGCGTCAGCGTGATCGGCGCCACCGGCTACTACCTCGTGGTCGTCGTGTACTTCAACGCGACCAACAGCGACTACGCCGGGGGCGCCGAGTTCTTCCGGCGCAACAAGTTCCCCGCGGACGTCGACAACCCGCGCCGGCCTGCAGGACATCCTGGTGAGCGACCCGGCGCGCGGGTTCCGGTCGCACTCCGAGCCGCATCTCTCGCAGGACCCGACGGACGCGAAGGTCCTCGTCGGCGGCTCGAAGATGTACAACCGCGATCCCGATTCGCTGGCCGAGTACGAGTTCAAGATCGGCACCTACGCGTCATTCGACCGCGGTCGCCACTGGTTCGACCTCGGCCAGCTGAACACCTGCCCGCAGAGCCAGGCGCCGCCGTCGTCGTGGCCGCTCGAGAACACCTGCTACCCGGCCGACGATCCGGCCCTTGCCGGTACCGGGCCGGAAGATGCGAACGACCCGCGCCCGGACGGCGACTTCGGCGAGGAGTACATCACCTCGGACGTGTGGACCGACTTCGACGACGAGGGCAACGCCTACGCGATGGTGCTCGACTCCCCGCCGTTCGCCAGCGGCAACGGCTGGGGGATGAGCTTGCACCGCTGGGAGACGCCGTCGCTGCGAGACATCCGCCGCGGCCGGACCTGGAGCAACCGCATCATCATCGACGCGCACCCGACGGAGCCGGACCAGTCGACGACGCTCGACGACAAGAACACGTTCGCCGTCAACAACGCCGGTCGCGACCACGACGGCAAGACCGGCATCATGGTCGCCTGCTGGGGTCTGAACTACGAGCTGGACCTGTTCGGCCGCCAGGCCGAGGTCTGCGAGCGCTCGACGGACGGCGGTCGCACGTGGCCGGACACGCCGCAACCGATCTCGCCACCGCCGCCCGCGGGACTGCCGTTCGGGCCGTTCGTGATCGGCGTGCACGTCGTCGCGTCCGAGCGTGATCCGAAGACCTTCTACGCGGTCTGGCTCGACACGCTGACCGGGTTCCTCGACGGCACCGGCCTGAGCCCGATCTGGTTCACGCGCACCACGGACGGCGCGCAGACGTGGGAGCCGGCGCGGGTCATCACGCGGATCGAGCAGATCCCGAACGTGTTCCCCCGCCAGGGCTTCCGCAACCTGTCGCTGCCGATCATGGCGGCCGGCAAGCACGGCGAGCTCTATGTCACCTACGCCGACTACAACCCCGCGCCGCTTCCCGGCGACGAGGACGGCATGCAGGCCGACATCAAGCTCATCAGCTCGTTCAACGGCGGCTCGACGTGGAGCACGCCGGCCAAGGTCAACCAGGACGTCACGAACGCGGACCAGTTCCAGCCCTACGTCCGGGTGACGCCGAAGGGGCAGGTCAACCTGTCGTTCTTCGACCGCCGGCTCGACCAGCCCGACCCGCCGAACCACCCGGGCAACTTCTTCATCGACACGTTCCTCGCGCGTTCGAACAACGCGGGGCGGACGTGGCACGAGACCCGGGTATCCCACGACTCGTGGGATCCCTCGATCAACCCGCCGATCTCGCCGTCCGGTGGGTTCATCGGCGACTACCAGGGCCTGGTCGCGGACGACTGCTTCGCGATGCCGTTCGTCAACGACACGCACCTGGCCAACGATCCGAGTCGCGATCCGGACTTCGATCACGGCCTGCCGCGCAGCCCATTCCAGGAGATCGTGACCTGGCGGGTGCCGAACAGCCGGCAGTTCGGCGGCCACGGCAACCACGGCCACCACGGCATGGGACGCTGCGGCGACAAGTCGCACGGCTACGCCAAGCACGGCTCGCGCCACAAGACGCACCGGGCGACTAAGGCGAAGCTGTCCAAGACAGCGATCCGGAAGGCGCGGACGCACATCAGCCGGCGCGTGGGCGCCGGGTACCGCGAGTTCGGCCCGTAGAAGAGCCGGCACGAGATCCAACGAGGCCCGCCACCGGCGGGCCTCGTTCGTTCCGGCCCCGCGCACGTTGAGGCGACGAGGTTGCGCCGCGAGCTCGCCATCTCGATGACGGCCTGCCGCCGCTGCCGGCGCCACGCCAGCCATCGCGAGCGTCGGAAGGCCCTCCGGAGACGTCGCGGTGCCGCGCTCGGCAGCCCGGCCTCGGTGTGCCTTACATGCGCCAGGTAGTCAGGTTCAGGGACGCCGCACGACTCGCTCGCCTGTTCGACCAGCTGATCCGGTCCCCGTCAAAGCCGGGACGGCGCAATATGTCCCGTCCAGGTTGGCGCAGTCGCACTCGTATTAGCGCCACGGCAGCGCTCTCGGTCGGTCTGTGTGGCGGGGACCCGCAGGCGGCGCGTGCGCACGCCGGACATTCATCCGGTGCAACGGCTGGCCGTGCCCCAGCGTCTCCGGTCCGGCGGCGTTCGGTATCGGACCGAGCTAGACGTTCGGCCAGCACAGGGTGTTGTCCCGGCCGCCCGTCGCCTGAACGATCGCGGTTGCGATGTTGGTACGAACGACATCTTGGGCCGCGGTTCTCGTCGTCGTCCTGCTCGCGGGCGCCGGGTGGGCCCGCGCCGACGGGGCGCCGAAGCCGGTGATCACGGGCAGCGCGCAGGTCGGCGAGACGCTGGTCGCGAGCGCGACGCTCGGCTCCGCCGATCCCGCGAGCGCCGCCTGGCAGTGGCTGCGCTGCCAGGCCAACGCGGCCGGCACCTGCAAAGCGATCCCGGGTGCCACGGCCGATCGCTATCGGATCGTGGACGCGGACGTCGGCTTCCGGCTGCGCGTCAAGCTCACGATCACCGGCGCGGACGGCACCGCCTCGAGCGAGCGCTCCGCGGCGACCGACGTTGTGAAGGCGGCGCCCGTTCCGGTGCCCAGCCCGACGCCGACTCCGTCGCCTACGCCGTCGCCTACGCCGACGCCTCCGCCCCTCGCCGTCGCCTACGCCGTCGCCTACGCCGACGCCGTCACGCGGGCCGTCTCCGCCGCCGGCGACGGCCGGCTCCCCGTCCACGGGTTCGTCTGGCGCGAGTGCACCGCCCGCGCCGGTCACGGTCCAGGCGCGGGCCCGGCTGCTCGACCCGTTCCCTGTCGTCCGCATCCGCGGTGTCCTGACCCGCAGCGGCGCACGGATCACGCTGCTCACGGTTCGCGGGCCCCGCGACGTGCGGATCTCGGTGCGCTGCCGCCACGGCAGCTGCCCGCGCCGACGGCTGGCGGTCGCAGCGGCGACGACCCGCCTGCGGCCGTTCGAGCGCGCGCTGCGCGCCGGCACCCGGCTTGACATCAAGGTCGTGCGCCCCGGCTGGATCGGCAAGTGGACGGTCATCACGATCCGGCGCGGCGCGGCTCCGCACCGCAAGGACCGGTGTGTCTACCCCGGCGGATTGAGACCGGTGCGATGCCCGGCCGCGTGACCGGCCGCTGGCCCGAGATCCTGGAGCGGCCGCCGGTGCTGGTGGGCGCCGTCGCGCTCGCGTTCGTGGCGGCATACACGCTGACGGTCGGCTCGGCAGGCGGGGAGCGTCCGGCCGCGCGCCACCGTGCCGCGCCTATCGCGGCTCCCGTCGCGACGGTCCCGGCGCTGGGCAACGTCGCGCCGCTGCCGGCGCTGCGACGCGACAAGCCGCCGCCGGCACGGGTCGCCACCACTGCCCCGTCGCCGACCGCCGCGCCGGCACCGGTCGTCACCGCGACGCCGACGCCCGTGGTCACCGCAACACCGGCGCCCCCGCCGCCCGCGCCCGCCCCCGCGAAGCCGAAAACGGCTCCACCGAAGCCCACGCCGGCGCCGACTTTCGACTCCTCGGGATGAACGTCCGACGTCTCGTCGCCCTGGCCCTGCTGGCTATTCCGGCCGCGATCTTCGCCGGAGCCTCGGTCGGTCATGCGCTCGCGCCGGGCGACACGTCCGCTGTGGCCGCCGCCGCGGCGCCGCGGCCGAAGCCCCTGGATCCTGCGCTGCGCACAGCGCTCGCGCGGCTCGACCGTGCCCGGTTGCACGGCCGCACGGCTCTACGGCGGGCGGACACCCCCGCCGCGCAGGCCGTCGCCGCACTGCGACTCGCCGCCGCTCATTGGCGCGCCGCGGCGCGGCTCACTGCGCCCCTCAGCACGCGGCTCGTCGCCACCGCCCGCGCGTACGAAGCGCTCACCGCCGCCGCCAGCACGGGCTCGCCCGCACGCTACCTCCGCGCGCGCCGGCTCGTCGGCGCGGCTGAATCCGCTCTCGCCCGCGCGGTCGACCTTGCGCGGCGGCCGCGCCCGGAGCCCCGGCCCGCGGCGGCGTCCGCATCGCTGCCGGACCACGGTTCTGCGCCGCTGGCGTTGGTCCTGATCGGCCTCGCGGCGACGGTGGTGGTCGGCCTCTACGTCGGCACGACTACCTCGCTGGCGCCGTCCGCTCCGCCGGCGCCAGCCGCGACGGCCGCCAGAATTGCGTCCAACCTCGAGACGAAACACCGGGAAGGTCATCGACGCCACGACGAACGCGTCGAACGGCTGGCCGAGAGTGATGATGAAGTCGAGCTCGGTAGGTCACGGAGACAGCCGCCGCTCGGCGCCACAGTGTCGCGCGAGGGCGCCAAGGCCGCGGCTCGCAAACGCGGCGCGACGACGGGAACCGGGACAGGCGCCGGCGCGATGACCGTGACCGAGCTGCGCCGCGCTGCCGCGCGGCTCGGGATCGAGGGCCGCTCGAAGATGAGCAAGGCGCAGCTGATCCGCGCGGTTCGCTCACGCTCGTCCTGACGCCCGGCGCCCGCGGCGAACACCGCGACGGCGATGTACACGGAAACGGCAGCGACTGAACCCGGCGCTGGCGCTCGACATCGCGTTCGAGACGCGCGCCTACATGAACGAGGGCGGCAAGGTCCTGTGGGCCGGCAAGAAGGCTACGCAGCAGTTCTCGGGCGCCGTCGTCGGCTCGCAGCGCTACGACCGCAGGGCACTACGACCCGCAGGGCACCGGCGACGCGTGCCAGAACCCGGACGGATCGCCCGGGCCGGCCGGCTATCGCTGCCTGCTGCTGCGCGGCTCGGGTGACGGCGTCAACGACGTGCTGCAGTAGTGGTACGGCGCGTATCTGGTGACGCCGGGTGCGGGCACGAACCCGGACGGCGGCATGTACGACGCGCATGGCCTCAGCAACCCGTTCACCGGGTTCGACTGGGGCTTCGACGCGGCAGCGGCAGGCGCCCCGACCGACAACGCGTCGTTCATCACGACGAGCGGCATCCTGCCCGAGAGCGAGTACCCGCAAATTCGAGTCGCACCCCGCGGCGAACTACGACCGGCCCGGCGGACCGTTCGCGCCGCACTCCGGCGACCACTACGTCTACTCGGGCATCGCCGACGTCGCCTACAAGCGTCTGACGAAGACGCTCACCGTCCCGGCGGGCGGCCACCTGAAGTTCTGGGCCTCCTTCGATACGGAGCAGGACTGGGACTACCTGGTGGTCGAGGCGCGGCATCCAGCCGGCGATGACTGGACGACGCTGCCCGACTCGAGCGCCGACAGCAGGACGACGACCAGCACGGGTCAGTCGTGTCCGGCCGGCTGGGGCGACCAGTTGCACCCGCAGTTGCACCATTACCAGGGCACCGACTGCTCGCCGCACGGCACGACGGGCGACTGGAATGGAGCCACGGGCAACTCCAGCGGCTGGCATGAGTTCGACATCGATCTCGGTGACTACGCCGGCGGGCAGGTGGAGATCTCGATCTCCTACGTGACCGACTGGAGCACCCAGGGCCTCGGGGTGTTCCTCGACGACTTCACCGAGCCTGACGGCTCGACGACGTCGTTCGAGAGCGACCTCGGCGGCTGGACCGTCGGCGATGCGCCTCCGGGCTCGGCCCCGAACAGCAACAACTGGACGCGCACCGACGCCACCGGGTTCCCCGAGGGCGCCGCCGTCCGGACCGATCGCTCGATCCTGCTGGGCTTCGGCCTCGAGCAGGTCGACACGCCCGCGAACCGCGCGGAGATCATGGGCCGCGCGATGCAGGAGCTGATGGGCTAACCGGACAAGGGCCGGCCGCGGGCGACCGCGGCCGGCCCATCCGGGCTGATGCGGCGCGGAGGTCTCGGCGCCCGAACCATCAGATGTCGCCGTCGACGAGGCGTACCGCCTCTCCGTCGCTGACGCCCGCGCACGCGCCAGCGTCAGCCGCGCGGACGTCGCGGTGCCGACCCGCTCCACGCTGCACGCGGCCACCCTCACGGCCGGCGAGCTCAGGCGCCCAGCAGTGCTGGGACGTCGGCGACCGACGCGACCGTGGCGGTCGGCTTGACGCCGGATGCCGCGGCGACCTCCGGGCGGCACTTGCCCGTGCGCACGAGCACGCCTGCCGGGCCGGCGCGCACGGCGCCGCCGATGTCACCTTCCACGTCGTCGCCCACCATCACGGCGTCGGCCGGGCGCACCCCGAGCCCGGTGAGCACGGTGGGCCGATCACGCGGGCTCACCGTTCCGCTGTTTGAGCCGTCCCGGGTGTTACAGCGTGAGGCGGTCTTCGTGGAGGGCGGTGGCGACCAGCGCGCCGGTCGCTCCCGCCGCCTCCAGCGCCCGCAGGTCGGCGTCGTCGCGGACGCCGCCGCCCGCGTAGATCTCCACGTCCGGGAGCGCGGCCGAGAGCGCGCGCACGGCCGCGGAGTGGCGGGCCCGCGCCGCTGCCGACGAGCGCGAGGTCGATGACCAGCACCTCGCTCACCCTGAGCTCGCGCGCGAGCGGGACGGCGGCGCCGGCGTCGCGGCCGCCGAGGTCGGGGCGCGGCGAGATCAGCCGGCCGTCGCGCAGGTCGATGCTGAGGATCACCGGGCCGGTCGGGAGATCGGTCATGGACTCGGTTCCGATGACGCGCCGTGCGGGCGGGACCTCGTGTGCGCCCGCGTCGAGCCACACGTCCGCCACCGCCGTGAGCGCGCGCAACGCGGTGTCGTTCGGCTCGCCGTGCTCGATCGCGTCGAGGTCGGCGACGTACAGGGTCGAGCTACCGGCCCGCTCGCACAGCGCGGTCGCGACCGCAATCGGGTCGGCGGTCGGCTGCAGCGGCGCGTACTCCTCCCTCCGCCCGCGCCGGGCGTGGACGACGATGCCGCCCCGGATGTCGATCACCGGGATCACGCGCACGAGGCCACAGCATGGTGGAATGCGCCGATGGTGGTCGGGCTGGATATCGGCGGGGCGAACACGAAGGCCGCCGTGGTGGGGGACGACGGGGTCCCGCGGGTCGCGTCCACGCCGTACGAGATCTGGCGCGACCCCGGGGCGCTGGCGCCGGCGATCGCGGGCGTTGTGGAGCGGCTCGACGTGCCGGGCGCGCCGGTCGCGCTGACCACGACCGCCGAGCTGTCCGACGTGTTCGCGTCCAAGCGCGAGGGCGTGGCCGCCGTCCTCGAGGCCGCCGAAGACGCGCTGCCCGGCCGCGAGCTGCGGGTGTTCACGACGGCGGGCGCGCTCGTGCCCGTCGGCGCGGCGCGCGCGCGGCCGCTCGACGTCGCCGCCGCGAACTGGCTCGCCAGCGCGCTGCTCGTCGCCCGCGGCCTGGCCGACGCGATCCTCGTCGACTGCGGCGGCACGACCACCGACCTGATCCCGATCGCCGGCGGGGACGTGGTCGCGCGCGGGCGCACGGACCTCGAGCGCCTGCGCCATGGCGAGCTCGTGTACACCGGCGCGCTGCGCACCAACGTCGCGGCGATCGTGCAGTCGGTGCCGATCGGCGGCGAGCCGTGCCCGGTCGCAGCGGAGCTGTTCGCGATCAGCGCCGACGCGCATCTGCTGCGCGGCCGGCTCACACCCGAGCAGTGCACGTGCAGCTTCCCCGACGGGAGGGGGACGGCGATGGAGGACGTGCGCGCGCGGCTGGCACGGGTCGTGTGCGCCGACCCCGAGGAGCTCGCGGACGGCGACCTCGAGGCGATCGCGGCGGCGGTCGAGGACGCCCAGGTCGAAGCGATCGCGCGCGCGTTGCGGCGGCACGAGCCGCGGCCGGTCGTCGCGGTCGGCGTCGGCGCCTTCCTGGCGCGCGCCGCCGCGGAGCGCTGCGGGCTGGCGGTGCGCGATGACGCCGGTCCGCTGTCCGGCCCGGGTGGAGACGTGGCGGCCGCCGTCGCGCTGTCGGTGCTGGGCCGTGGCTGAACCGCTGGTGGTCAAGATCGGCGGCGGCCTGCTGCGCGGTGGCAGCGTGACGACCGTGCTCGAGGCGTGCCGTGAAGTCGCCGCCATGCCGGACCCGGTCCTGGTCGTGCCCGGTGGCGGGCCGTTCGCCGACGCGGTGCGCGCGGCCGACATCCAGGTCGGCCTGCCCGCGGCGGTCGCCCATGCGATGGCGCTCGCGGCGATGGACCAGTTCGGGGCGATCCTCGCGGAGCTGCTCCCGGGCGCCGTCCGCACGCAAGAGCTGACCCGCCCGACCGCCCTCGCGCTGGTCGTCGCCGCCGCCGCGTTCGACGGCCGGCCCGAGATCCCGCAGTCGTGGGACGTGACCAGCGACTCGCTGGCCGTGTTCGCCGCCGCCGCGATCGGCGCGCGCGAGGCGATCCTGCTCAAGCGCGTGCCCGGTGTGCTGCGCGACTGGCCGGGCGACGGGCCGGCGATCGAAGCGCTGACCGCCGACGAGCTCGCGGAGCTGCAGGCGGCCGGCGGGGGCCGCGCGGTCGACCTCTATCTGCCCGAGGCGGTGCGCGCCACCGGCGTGACGGTGACGGTGCGGGCGCCGGGCGCTGCCGGAACGCGGATCGCCCGCTGAGCCAGCGCGACGAGGCCGGCATCGAGCGCGGCGGCGCGGTCGCCGCCGCAGACGGCGGAGCGCACGCCGACGAAGTCCGCGTCGACGCGATCGAGCTCGTCGAGCCGCAGCTGCCCGGCCACCGCGAATGTGCCCGGCGTGCGCGCGATCAGGTCCTCAACGTCGTCCGGCGTCAGCCACGCGTACAGCCCGCGGCCGTCCTTTACGCAGGTGTCGACCAGCGCGCCCGCGATCCCCGCGCGCGCCACGACCTCGGGCAGCACCGACGGCGGCAGCGCGTCGCCGCGCTCGGCATCGGCGTACGCCGCCGCGACCACACCCGTGTCCGGGCCCACGAGATCGCGGATCGCGCGCAGCTGCGCGACGGCGGAGTCCACGTCGCCGCGCAGCCCGGCCTTCACGAAGGCGAGATCGTGCGTCTCGGCGAGCAGGCCCGCGAGGCGCTCTGCGGCGCCGAGAGCGTCGGGTGTCTGCGGCGCGCGGAGATCGCCCAGTGCGACGCTCACCGGCGCGGCGCCGCCGACCTCCGCGACGATCTCCGCGATCACCGCCGGCGACGGGGCGCCGAGCGCACCGCGGCTCGGGTCCTTGACGTCGATCACGTCGGCGCCGCCGCGCAGCGCGGCGCGCGCCTCGTCCGCCGACACGACGCTCACCAGCAGCTTCACGGCACCTCGATCCGGCGCTGCACGCGCGCGCCGCCGCGGTCGAAGTCGACGACGTGCACGTCGCCCGCCAGCGACGCGAGCTCGGCCGCCACCGCCACGGCGCGGTCGAGGCTGTCGACGATCCCGTAGACGGCCGGGCCCCACGAGCTCTGGCCGACCCCGGGGACGCCGAGCGCGAGCAGCGCGTCGACGACCGGGGCGGCGCTCGGGTGGTAGATGCCGCCCTGCTGATCGGCGAACAGCGACCCGACCTCGCGCTGGATCGCGGTCAGCGCCGCACCGAACTCCTCGATGTCCCCGTCGATCAGACCCGGCAGCAGCGCGGTCAGCAGCAGCCGCGAGACGTTCGCCTCGCGCTCACCGCCGCGCAGCAGCGAGAACGCGCGCTCCTCGGCGCCACCGGCGAGGCCCTCGGGCCCCTGCGGGAGCACGAGCACGCAGCGCCAGGCGTCGGGCAGCGGGTGGCGGGCGATCAGCGGGCTGACGCCGGCCTCGTCGCGCACGCCGCCCTCGACCACCAGGCCCGGACCGGCGAACGTCCAGATGCCGACGCTCGAGCGCGCGCCGCGCCCCGACGCCGCGGCCAGCCCGAGCGGGCTCGCCGGCACGCCCGCGGTCTCGGCCAGCGCGGCGGCGATCGCCAGGCCCAGCTTCGTCCCCGAGCCCAGGCCCATGTGGGACGGGATCGCCTCGCGCACCGCGACGCGCACGCCGCCGGGCTCCCCGAACCGGGCCCAGCAACGGTCGGCGAAGGCCGCCGCCCGGTCGCGCTCCTCGCCCTCGACGTGCACGCCTTCGCCGCATCGCGACGCCTCGACGATCACCCGCGGGTGCTCGATGCCGGCGCCGAAGCCGCCGAAGCGGCGGGCGCCCTCGCCGGCAGGATCGAGCATCCCGAAGTGCAGCCGGGCCGGGGCGGTGACGACGACGTCGGTCATGCCCGGGCGGCGACGTAGCTGCGCACGTAGTCCATCGCCGCGCGCTCGCGCGCCCCTGCCGTCTTGTCGACGAGCTCCTGCAGCCGCGCGATCTCTCCGGAGACATGGTCGGTGCCGAGCAGCCTCAGCCGCGACGCGAGGATCGAAGCCTCGACGGCCGCATGGCGGGCGCGGCAGAGCCCCAGGGCCTCGCGTCCCGAGCCCGAAGCCACCACACGCGCGCGCACGCGCGAGCGCGGCAGATCACCCGGGTCGGGAGCGATGTCCTCGACCACGACCTCGCGCCAGGCGTTGGCGCCGGCGATCACCGAGCCGCGCACGGCGGTCGCCGGGCGCAGCTCCGGCCGCGGGTCCCCGAGCGCGGCCTCGACGAACAGCAGCACGTCGTCGGTGAGGTGCACGACGGCCTCGCCGTGCCCGCGCAGGTTGCGCAGCGTGCGCGTGGACTCGAACGGCCAGAAGACCAGCTCCTGCTCGCCCCAGCGGACGCCCATCGCCCCGCAGTTCACGCGCCCGTCGGGGCCCGTCGTCGTCACGACGGTCTCGAGCAGCGGCGCGGCTTCCTCCATTCGGTGAGCGTACCCGGCGTGAAACGATGCGCCGGTGACGGTTGCGCTGCGCGAAGCGCTCGACGGCAGCGTCGCGCCCGGTCACGAGGCGCTGCTCGTCCGTGGCGATCCACACCCGTTCGCGCTCGTCGGTCGCTGGGCGGGAGGAGGAGCGCTGGTCGGCTCGCATCCCGTTCGTCATGCGCCGCCCGATCGGGATCCGTTCACGACGCTGGCCGACGCGGGAGAGGCGCCAGCCGAGGCGGAGACCGGCGGTTCGTGGGCGGCGGCTGGGTCGGCTATCTCGGCTACGCGCTCACCGACGGCCCCGCGCACCGCCCGCGCCGGTTCCCGCCGTTCGCGCTCGCCTACTACGACCACCTGCTGCACCTCGACGCCGACGGCCAGTGGTGGTTCGAGGCGCTGTGGACGCCGGAGCGCGACGCGGCGCTCGCCGCCCGCCGCGCCGAGCTCGCCGCGCGCCTGCGCGAGACCCGTGGACCGGAGCCGGTGAGCACCGCGCCGTGGGAGATGACGCCGTCGCCGGCCGGGCACGCGCGCGCCGTGGCCGCCGCGCGCGAGCGAATCGTCAACGGCGACCTCTACCAGGCGAACATCGCGATCCGGCTGCACTCGACGCTCACCGGCGCGCCCGTCGACATCTTCACGCACGCCGCCGCCGCGCTGCACCCGGATCGCTCCGCCTACCTCGAGGGTGACTGGGGCGCGGTGGCGAGCCTGTCGCCCGAGCTGTTCCTCGAACGCCGCGGCGACCGCGTGAGCAGCCGCCCGATCAAGGGCACCCGCCGGCGCGTGCCCGACACCGCAGAGGCCGCGCGGGCCAGAGCTCGCCGGCAGCGCCAAGGACCGCGCCGAGAACGTGATGATCGTCGACCTGGTCCGTAACGACCTCGGCCGTGTCGCCCGTTTCGGATCCGTGCACGTGCCGCAGCTCGCCGGCGTCGAGGCGCACCCCGGCGTCTGGCATCTGGTCTCCGAGGTGGCGGCCGAGCGGCGCCCGGACACCGACGATGCCGACCTGCTGCGCGCGAGCTTCCCGCCCGGCTCGGTGACCGGCGCGCCGAAGATCGCCGCGGTCGGCGTGATCGACGAGCTGGAGTCGAGCGCGCGCGAGGTGTTCACCGGCGCGATCGGCTTCGCTTCGCCGGCCGCGGGGCTCGAGCTGAGCGTGGTGATCCGCACGTTCGAGATCGCCGGCGAGCACATCTGGCTCGACGTCGGCGGCGGCATCGTCGCCGACTCCGATCCCGTCGCCGAGGCCGAGGAGGCGTACGACAAGGCGCGCCCGTTGCTCGAGGCGATCGGCGCGCCGGAGGCGCGCGCCCCGGTCACAGACGCGGCGCCGCAACCGCGTCGCCTCTCGCCGCTGCCGGCGCCCCGGCCCGACGAGCGCGGCGGCCTGCTGGAGACGATCGGCATCGTCGACGGCGTCCCGGTCGCGCTCGACCGGCATCTCGAGCGGCTGCGCGCCTCACTCCTCGCGCTCTACGGCGCCCCGCTGCTCGATCTGCGGGCGGAGATCGCGGACGCCGCGCGCGGTGCGGGCCGCCTGCGCCTGCTCGCCGACCCGGACGGCACGGTCACCGTCCAGGCGGGGCCGCCGGCGCCGAGCGGGCCGGACTCGCTCGAGCCGGTGACTGTCCCCGGCGGCCTCGGCGCCCACAAGTGGCGCGACCGGCGGTGGCTCGACGCGCTGTCCGCCGCCGTCGCGCCCGCACAGCCGCTGCTCGTCGACCTCGACGGCTACGTGCTGGAGGCCGCCAACGCGGCGGTGCTGATCGTCGACCCGGACGGGACGCTCGTGGCGCCCCCGCTCGACGGCCGCATCCTGCCGAGCGTCACGCGCGCGATCGCGCTCGAGCGGGCGCACGCGGAGGGCACGAGGATCGTGATCCGGCCGCTTCTGCTGCACGAGCTCGCGACGGCACGCGAGGTCATCCTCGCCAGCGCCGTGCGCGGGATCAGGCGGGTGCCGCCCAGCCGCCCATGACGCCCTCGGCGCCGAGCACCGGGTGCAGCTCCATCGCCGGGGAGTACTTGCTGGCGGGCGTGTCGCGGCCCAGCGCCTCGGCCATCGCACGCACGTGGTGGGGGCCGCCGCCGCAGCAGATGCCGATGTAGTTGACGCCGATGTCGCGCGCCTGGCGGGCGAACTCGGCCATCTCGAAGCGCGAGCACTGGAACGGCTCGAGCTGGATCGGGAACAGGCGCTGCCCCTCGGCCGATTCGAGCGACTCGAACGCGGGCGTCGCGTGCGAGGTGTGGAACGGCACCGGCTGCGCCGCCACCGGCACGTCGACCGCCGCGCGGATGCGCTCGAGCAGCGGCAGCATCGTCGCCGGGCCGCGCGAGCAGTTGAGGCCGACGACGGTCGCGCCGTGGTCGGCGAGGATCCTGCACGCCTCGACGTAGTCATAGCCGTCGAACGTCCGGTCGGCCTGGACCGACGCGAAGGTCACCAGCGCGGAGAGCCCGAGCTCCCGGCAGACGTCGAGCCCGATCAGCGCCTCGCCGACGTGGTCGTAGGTCTCGCAGATCACGAAGTCGATGCCCTCCTCGACCGCCCAGCCGAGCTGCTCCTCGTACTGGGCGCGCACCACGGCGCCGGACGCGGTCGGGTTCTCGGGGTCGTACGACCACGTGTTGCAGATGTTCCCGGCCACCAGCGCGCCGCCCTCGCGCGCGATCTCGCCGGCGATCCGCACGGCCTGGCGGTTCATCGCCTCCAGGTCGCCGGCGCGGCCGACGTCCTTGAGCTTCTCGCGGTGCGCGTAGTAGGTGAGCGCGACCATCACGTCCGAGCCTGCGCGCAGGAACTCGCGGTGCAGCTCGCGCAGCGCGTCGGGCGCGTCGAGGATCACCTCCGGCACGAACGGGCCGGCCTTGATGTAGCCGCGGCGCTCGAGCTCGAACACGTAGCCCTCGGCGCCGACGACGACCCCGTCGGCCAGACGCTGCTCCAGGGTCCTCATCGCACGGCCTCCTTCTCCACGAAACGGGCTGGTGTGAAGCGGCCGATGTCGTAGACCGTGCCGCCCTGCAACGCGCACCCGGCGAGCACTCTCCCGACCCAGGGCGCGAACTTGTAGCCGGTGCCCCGCCAGCCGACGCCCACGTACGCGTTGGCGAAGCCCGGGATGGCGCCGAGCACGAACTCGTCGTCGGCGACCAGGTCGTAGTCGCACTGGTCGACGTCCTCGACGTCGCGCACCGCGGCGCCCGCCAGGCCCGGCATGCACTCGTCGATGAAGCTCGCGATGCCTTCGAGCGGCACGCGGTCGCCCGGCAGGTCGGGCGGGTGGTAGAAGCCGACCTTCACCGCGTCCACGAGCCCGTCGACGATCGGATGGCAGTAGATGCCGGCGTCGAGGTAGGCGATCACCGGCATCGCGTCCGACGTGAACCGGTGCCGGTCGGCCGCCGGCGGCACGAAGTACTTCGCCTCGCTCGGGCGGTCCTTGGTGATCGGCACCTGCAGGTCGCAGCCCTCCAGCGCCGCCAGCACGTCGTTCGTGCCGTGCCCGGCGGTCACCACGAGCGACCGCGCGAGGAACTCGCCCTCGTCCGTGGTCACGACGAAGACTCCGCCGTCGGCCTCGACCGCGGCGGTCTCCACGCCCTCGACGATCTCCACGCCGCGCGTCTCGAGGCCGGTGGTCAGCGCCCGCCGCACGGCGGGCAGGTCGACGACGCCGGCGTCGACGTCGAGGTGCGCCATGTCGGCGTCGAGGTAGGAGAACCGCTGCCGCAGCGCGGCGCCGTCGAACGACTCGGTCTTCAGACGCAGCCGCTCCAGCGTCTCGAAGCTGAGCTGCGCGTACGTGTTGTCGAGATCCGGGGTGACCGAGCGCTTGCCGATGTTCATGCAGCCGCAGCGCACGAGCACAGGCGCGCCGGTGTCGCGCTCGAAGTCGCCCCACAGGCGGAACGCCTCATGCGCGAAGCGCGCGTAGGTGTCGTCGAGGTAGTCGTTGCGGAACGAGCGCGTGCGGCCGTACGAGGCGGTCATCGGGTCGCCGATCCGGCCGCGCTCGAGCACGACGACGTGGGCGCCGCCCGCCGCCGCGTTGTAGGCCGTGAACAGGCCCATCACGCCCCCGCCGATGACGATCAGGTCCGCCGTCACGCCGCATCCTCGACGGGGCGCAGCTCCTCGGCGTAGGAGATCGACTGGCGGCGCAGCGTGCCGTCGAGCCCGATCACGTAGCTGCCCATCCGCCACAGCGGCGGCGAGTAGGCGTGGATGGTCACCGCCGGCACGTCGCTGTCCTGACGCATGCGGTGCACGTGCGAGGCGTCGAAGTCGAACGCCTCACCGGCACGGTGGCGCAGCTCGCGCGGCAGGCCGCCGAGCGCCAGCCGCTCCTCGATCACCTCGCCCTCGACCACCGCGACCGCGCCGGACGAGACGTCGTGGTCGTGGTAGCCGGTGTCGTTGCCGTTCGCCCACGAGATCACCCAGACGTCGACCTCGGCGTCGCGCCAGAGCTGCTCGAAGTGGCGCTGCCCGGTGTCGTGGCAGACCAGATGGCGCCAGCGCTCCGGCTCGGAGGCGAGGCGAGCGACCAGCTCGCTGAGTTCGACCCTATCCAGCATTCCGATTGAAGTGAAGCGGTTCACGTGAACCGCTTCACCATTATGCGGTCCGCGGTGGCGCGATGTCAACCCGAGTAGCCTCCGCGGGGTGGAAAGGCGACGCCCCACGTTGCGCGAACTCGCCGAGTACACGGGGCTCTCGCCTGCTGCAGTGAGCTACGCGCTCCGCGGGCAGCGGGTCTCGGCCGAGACCGAGGAGCGGGTGCGGGCGGCCGCCGACGAGCTCGGCTACGAGGTCGACCCGATCGCGCGGGCGCTGGCCGGCGGCGCGACGGGGGTGATCGGCCTGCTCGTCGGGAGCCTCGCCGACTTCTGGACGCAGGAGCTCGTCCGCGCCGTCCAGCGCGAGCTCTACGGCGCCGAGCGGAGCACGCTGGTGGCCGACGCCGACGGCGAGCCGGCGCGCGAGCTCGAGCTCGCCCAGAAGCTGATCGACCAGCGCGCCGACGGGCTGATCGTCGTCCCGATCGGGCCGTCGGGCGGCGGCTGGGCGGCGATCGCGCGGCAGCTCCCGATCGTCACGATCGGCGACGCGCTGCCGGAGGCCGCCCCGGCCGGCGAGGTCGTGTTCGACAACGAGCTCGGCGTGCGGCAGGCGCTCGAGCATCTCGGCGGGCGCGGCCACCAGCGGATCACGGTGCTCTCCTGGGCGCTCGAGACCTCGCCCGAACGCCAGGCCGAGCGCGCCGTCGTCGCCTCGGCCGCGGCGCTCGGGCTCGACGTGCGCCTCGTCGCGTGCGCGTACTCGCTCAACGGCTCGCGTCCGCTCGCCGTCGAGCTGCTCGAGGGCCCCGACCGCCCCACGGCGGTCCTGTGCCTGTCCGACTCGATCGCGTACGGCGTCTACGCGGCGTGCGCGGATCTCGGGCTGGCGATCCCGGGCGACGTCGCCGTCGCCGGGTTCGGCGACCACCCGATCTCGCGGCTGCTGGCGCCGCCGCTGACGTCGACGGTCTGGGACGTCGAGCAGGCGGCCGCGTGCGCGACCGGCTTCCTCGTCCAGGCGATCGAGGCCGACGGCCCCCAGGCGACGCTCCGCGAGGTCGTCGCGCCTGCTTTGACCGTCCGGGCCTCGACGGGCGAACTGCGGCATTGAGGGAGGCGGGATCGGCCGGTCCGCGAGATTGGTGTCGTATTTGGGTCGCATAGCGACCATTTCACGACACCAAGGCGCGTAGACGCTCGGGGACGCCGACCCGGCCGGCTCCCTCACCGCCCTACCCGGCCGCAGTTTCGTCGAACGCGGCCTCGAAGGCCGCAGCGACCGAGAGCAGGCGCCGCTCCTCGAGGTGGCGCCCGACGAGCTGGAGCCCGACCGGGAGGCCGGTGTCCGTCCACGCCGCGGGGATCGAGATCGCGGGATGGCCAGTGACGGTGATCCGCGAGCAGCTGCGCAGCCACGCGACGTAGTGCTCCATCTTCACGCCGTCGATCTCCTCGACCCACTCCTGCCCGACCGGGAAGGGGAGCACCTGCGCGGTGGGGACTGCGAGCACGTCGTAGTCGCGCAGGAACGTCTCGATCGCGGCGTAGACGGCGCCGCGGGCCGTGTAGGCGCGGGCGATCTCGCCGCCGGTCAGCGCCAGGCCCTTGCGGACGTTCCAGACGATCGCCTCCTTGAGCTCGCCCTCGTGCGCCTCGAGCAGCGGCGCGAGCGAGGCGAAGCCGACCGCGCGGAGCGTGTCGAACACGAAGTCGGCGAGCCCGCAGGTCCGGCTCGGCGTCCACGACCTCCGCACCGAGCGCGGCGAGCTGGGCGCGGCGCGGCTCGAGCAGCGCCGTGACCGCGGGCGCCACCGGCAGGTCGCCGAGGTTGCGGCTCCACGCGACGCGGAGACCGTCAACCGAGGCGGGCACGACCGGATCCAGAGCATCGGGCGGCGCCGCCACCGACTTCGGGTCGCGGCCGTCGCGGCCGGCGAGCGCGCCGAGCAGCAGGGCCGCGTCGTCGACGCTGCGGGCGATCGGGCCGAACACCGACAGCGACGCCCACGGGTCCGACTGCGCGTCGGCGGCCGGGATGCGGCCGGGGGAGGGGCGCAGCCCGACGACGCCGCAGAACGACGACGGGTTGCGGATGCTCGACGCGAGGTCGGACCCGTCGGCGAACGGCAGCATCCCGCTCGCCACGGCCACCGCCGCGCCGCCGCTGCTGCCGCCCGGCGTCAAAGTCGCGTCGTGCGGATTCAACGTGGCGCCGAACACGCGGTTGAACGTGTTCGAGCCGGCCGCGAACTCGGGCGTGTTCGTCTTGCCGATGATGACCGCGCCCGCCCGCCGCAGGCGCTCGGCGAGGATGCCGTCGGCGTCCGGGACGTGGTCGGCGAAGATCGTCGACCCATACGTGGTGCGCATCCCGGCCGTGTCCTCGATGTCCTTGACCGCGATCGGGAGGCCGTGGAGCGGCCCGAGCGCGTCGCCGCGCGCCACCGCCTCGTCGGCGGCCCGGGCCTGGGCGCGCGCGCCCTCCTCGTCGAGCGTGACGATCGCATTCAGGCGCGGGTTGACCTCGGCGATCCGCGCCAGGTGCGTCTCCAGCACCTCGGTCGCCGACAGCGAGCCGTCCGCTATCCCCGCAGCGAGCCGCCGCGCGCTGCTCACACGATCACCCCGTCCACGACGGTCAGCTCGACCGGCAACTGCGGCAACTCGTCCGCAGACACCTCGCACGGATCGGCGGCCAGCGCGGTGATGTCGGCGCGCAGCCCGACCCGCAGCCGCCCGCACACCGACTCGTCGCCCGCCACCGCGGCCGGCGCCGTCGTGTACCCGCGCAGCGTGTGCTCGGCGGACAGCGCCTGCTCGGGCAGGAACGGCACGTGGTCGGGCCGGCCCGGAGCGCGCCGCAGCCGCGCCCACGCCATCCCGACGCGCGGGTCGTAGTCGGCGACCATCCAGTCCGAGCCGAGCGGGAGCAGCGCGCCGGCGTCGACGAGGTCGCGCGTGCGGAAGCCGCGCTCGAGCCGGCCCTCCGACAGCCCTTCGGCCCACGGGCTCGGGGTCTCCGGGTCGTCCATGCCCTCCATGTGCAGCGGCTGCATCGACGCGGCGACGTCGAGCGCGGCGAAGCGCGGGAGGTCCGCATCGGTCAGCGTCTCGATGTGCTCGACGCGATGCTTGCCGCGCCGCGGCGGGCCGGCCGCCTCGTACGCGTCGAGCGCGCCGCGTACCGCGCCGTCGCCGACCGCGTGGGTGATCGCGCTGAAGCCGGCGGCCGTGAAGCGGCGCACGAGCTCGGCATAACGCCCCACGTCGGGCCAGAACGGCGTGGCGTTCACGCCGCCGGGGCCCGGGTCCACGAGCCATGCGGTGCCGGACTCGAGCACACCGTCGAGGAAGAACTTCGCGGTGCCGGCGCGCCACAGCCGCCCGTGCTCGCCGGCCAGGCCCAGCCGCTCCTCGACCTCCTCGTCGGTGATCGACGGCGGCTGGTGCATCGGCATCAGCAGGCGGACGGTGAGCTCGCCGCGCGCCTCGAGCGTGCGGCACACCTCAAGGAGCTCGGGATCGCCGATCATCACGTGCGCGCCGGTGAGCCCGACGCGGTTGAACGCCCGCAGCGTCTGCGCAAACGCGTCGAGCGTCTCCGCCTCGGTCCAGCGCGGCACGACCCGGCGCACGAGGTTCATCGCGCCCGCCTCGAGCAGCGCGCCCGTCGGGCGCCCGTCCGGGTCGATGACCACCTCGGCGTACTCGTCGAACTCCCGCGCGCCGCTGACGCCGGCGAGCGCCAGCGCCGCCGGCGAGGCCAGCGCGGTGTGGCCGTCGAAGAAGCTCACGAGCGCCGGGCCCTCGCCGATCGCCTCGGCGATCGCGTCGGCGCGGATGCCGGAATCGTGGAACGGCTCATAGCCGACGCTGTGGCCGAGCACCCACTGGTCGGGCCCGCAGCGCGCGCGCTCGCCGGCGAGCCGGACGCGCACCTCGTCGAGCGTGAGCGCCGACCGCAGGTCGACGCCGCGTGTCTGGATCGTGCCCCAGAACGGGTGGATGTGGCTGTCGACGAGCCCGGGGACGACCGCGAGCGACCGGCCGTCGACCACGTGCGTGCCCGGCCCCACGAACCGCTTGATCTCGGCGTCGGACCCGACGGCGACGATCTCGCCGCCGCGCCACGCGACCGCGCTCGCGACCGGCTGCGCCTCGTCCAGCGTGCGGATCCGGGCGCCGACGATCGCACCGTCTGCATCACTGCGTCCCACTCACGCCGCGGACGCTACACCGCGAACGTGCCAGCACCCCCGCGTGACACGCGTCGGCATCCTTGTTCGAGCGCCGTGAGCAGCGGCATCGTGTCGCCAGCATGGCGACAACCGCAGAAGCTCCCACGACGCCCGAGGCGCCCACGTGGCATGTGCTCACCCGCGAAGGGGCGACGCACGAGCTGCACGTCGAACCCGACCGCGGCCTCAGCAGCGAGGAGGCCGCCAAGCGCCTGCAGCAATACGGCCCGAACCGGTTCACGGAGGCGAAGGCCGAGTCGCGCTGGCACGCGTTCCTGCGCCAGTACCGCGATCCGATGCAGGTCGTGCTGCTGGTCGCGGGCGTGATCTCGATCTACCCGGTCAAGCAGCCGGGGACCGGTGTCGCGATCCTGGCGCTGACGCTGCTCAACGCCGTGCTCGGGCTCAACCAGGAGGGCAAGGCCGCGGCGGCGGTCGCCGCGCTCGCGAAGATGATGATCGTCAAGGCGCGCGTGCGCCGCGACGGGGCGCTCGCGCAGCTCCCGGCTGAACAGCTCGTGCCCGGCGACGTGGTCGCGATCGAGGCCGGCGACGTCGTGCCGGCCGACGGGCGGGTGCTCGTGGCGGCGACGCTCGAGGTGGCCGAGGCGGCCCTGACGGGCGAGAGCCTGCCGGTCGGCAAGGGCGTCGAGGCCGTGGCGGCACCCGACGCGGCGCTCGGCGACCGCACGGACATGGTGTACATGAACACCAACGTCACGCGCGGGTCCGGGGAGTTCGTCGTCACGTCGACCGGGATGGCGACCGAGGTCGGTCACATCTCCGGAATGCTGCAGACGCAGCAGGAGGCGAAGTCGCCGCTGACGGTCCAGCTCGAGAAGCTGACCAAGCAGCTGGTGACGATCGCGGGTCTGGCGCTCGTCGCCTCGGTGGTGATCAACATGGCCCGCGGCCAGACGTTCACCGAGGTGTTCACGGTGGCGGTGGCGTTCGCGATCGCCGCGATCCCGACCGGGCTGCCGGCGGTGGTCACCACGATCCTTTCGCGCGGCACGCGCCTGCTGGCGGACGCGAGCGCGATCATGAAGCGACTGCGCTCGACCGAGACGCTCGGCGCGACGTCGGCGATCTGCTCCGACAAGACCGGAACGCTGACGCTCAACCAGATGACCGCCGTCGAGCTGACGATCCCCGGCCGCCAGTACACGGTCTCCGGGAGCGGCTACTCGACGGAGGGGAGCATCAAGCACGTCGCCGGCGAGCCGGAGACCCCGCTCGAGCCGTTCATGTACCCGCTCGCGCTGGCCTGCGACGCCGTCCTCACGGCGACCGGCGAGATGATCGGCGACCCGACCGAGGGCGCACTGATCGTCCTCGCGGAGAAGGGTGGCGTGGCCGTCGACGCGACGCGCGAGCGCTACCCGCGCGTGGCCGCGCTCCCGTTCGATACCGCCTACAAGCTGATGGCCACGTTCCACCGGATGCCCGACGAGTCCGGCACCGAGGTCGTCCGCTGCTTCGTCAAGGGCGCGCCCGACCAGCTGCTGGCCCGCAGCTCCTCGCATCTGAACCCCGAGCTCGCGACGGCCGCGGCCGACGACGCGTTCAAGGAGCGCTACCTCGGCGAGAACGAGCGGCTCGCGAAGAAGGGCCTGCGCGTGATGGCGACCGCGCGCAAGGACTTCGACGCCGCGACCTTCGACCCGAAGGCCGACCTGCTGCAGCTGATGGACGGGCTGACGCTGCTGGCACTGGTCGGCATCGTGGACCCGCCGCGCCCGGCGGCGAAGGCGGCGATCGCCACCGCGCACTCGGCCGGGATCCAGGTGCGCATGATCACCGGCGACCACGCGATCACCGCCGAGGCGATCGCCAGGGAGCTGGGGATCGAGGGCCGCGCGATCTCCGGCGCGCAGTTCGCCGAGCTGAGCGAGGAGCAGGCCGACGCGGAGATCGACGGGATCGGCGTGATCGCCCGCGTCACGCCCGAGCAGAAGGTCCGGCTCGTCAACATCCTCAAGCGCAAGGGCCACGTGGTCGGCATGACCGGCGACGGGGTGAACGACGCGCCGGCGCTCAAGCAGGCCGACATCGGCATCGCGATGGGCATCACCGGGACCGAGGTCTCCAAGGAGGCCGCGGCGATGATCCTCACCGACGACAACTTCGCCACCATCGTCAAGGCGGTCGAGCTCGGCCGCGGCCTCTACGACAACCTCGTCAAGTACATCCGCTTCCAGATGGGCGTGCTGGCGGGGCTGATCGTCACATTCCTCGGCGCGAGCATCCTCAACATCGTCAGCGGCATCGCGTTCCTGCCGCTGCAGACCCTGTGGGTGAACTTCACGACGCAGGTGTTCCAGTCGATCGGGCTCGGCTACGGCGCGCCGGGCGAGGGCCTGATGGAGCGGCGGCCGCGCAAGCCCGAGCAGCCGATCCTGACGCGCGGCGACACGCGGTGGTTCGTCGTCGCCGGGCTCGTCATGGCGGTGGCGACACTGGCGATCATCGCGGGCGCCGAGCACACCGAGAGCACGGAGCTGGCGCGGACGATGGGCCTGACCACGTTCTCGATCGCCAACCTGTGCTTCTCGTTCACCGCCCGCGATCAGCTGCGCTCGGTGTTCAGCCTCGACACGTTCAACGATCGGACGTTCCTGCTCACATCGCTGCTCTCGGCCGCGGCGATCATCTTCGGGACCGAGCTGCAGTTCTTCCACCGAATCCTCGACACGGTCGAGCTGACCGGCAACCAGTGGCTGATCTGCATCGGGGGCGGCGCGCTGATCATCGTCGTGTCGGAGATCTACAAGTTCGTCCTGCGCCGCAAGGAGGCCACAGCATGAGCGCCACCGCCGACACGCGCCGCCACATCCGCGACGAGCTGCTCGTCGCGCCCGGCCAGGCGGCCGGCCTCACGAGCCGCGACACCGACTGGACCGGCTCGCCGGAGTTCGCCGACTTCGCGCACGACGAGCTCAAACAGCGGGCGAAGGACGTGCTCGAACAAGGGATCGCGCAGCTCTCGGACGCCCAGGAGCTGCTGTGGGCGAGCGACCGCTACTCGCTGCTCATCGTCCTCCAGGCGATGGATGCGGCGGGCAAGGACTCGGCGATCGAGCACGTCATGTCGGGCGTCAACCCGCAGGGCGTCCAGGTCGTCTCGTTCAAGAAGCCCTCGTCCGAGGAGCTCGACCACAACTACCTGTGGCGGACCTCGCGGGCGCTGCCCGAGCGCGGCCGGATCGGGATCTTCAACCGCTCGCACTACGAGGAGGTCGTGGCGCTGCGCGTGCACCCGTCGTGGCTCGATGCGCAGCGGCTGCCGGCGGACGAGTACGACGACGCGTTCTGGCAGGCGCGCTACGAGGACATCAACGCCTTCGAGCGCCACCTGGCCCGCAACGGGACCAAGATCGTCAAGTTCTTCCTGCACGTCTCCAAGGCGGCGCAGAAGGAGCGCTTCTACGCGCGCCTCGACCAGCCCGGCAAGGAGTGGAAGTTCAACGCCGCCGACGTCGACGAGCGGGCGCTGTGGGATGACTACATGGCCGCCTTCGAGGCGGCGATCACCGCGACCTCGACGCCGTGGGCGCCCTGGTACGTGATCCCGGCGGACCACAAATGGCTGACGCAGGCGTTCGTGGTGTCCGTGGTCGTCGAGGCGCTCGGCGCGCTCGATCTCCGCTGGCCCGAGGTGTCAGCCGCCGCGCACGAGGCGAACCTCGAGGCGCGCAAGCGGCTCGACGCCGAGGACGACTAGCCGGTCGGGCCGATCGTGCGGCGGGCCGCCTCGGCGCGCAAGTCGGCCTCGGCCTGCGCCTGGGCCTCGATCTGCTCCGGCGTGGGTTCCTCCTCCCGGCCCCAGACGACGTAGATCACCCCCGCGATCAGCAAGAGCGCAGCCATGATGCCGAAGGCGACCTGCAGGCCGGGGGCGAGGGCGAGGAGAGTCATTGCAGCTCCTTCTCGTGCGTCTGGTATGTGGTCTCGGCGAGCAGCATCAGCGCCGCCTTGACCCGTTTGCTGACGTCCTCCGCGTCCGCCAGACCGAGCTTGAGGAAGATCGCGTTGATGTGCTTCTCGACGGCGCGCTTGGTCAGGAACAGCGACTCGGCGATCGCCATGTTGCTCTTCCCCTGCGCGATCTCGCCGAGGACCTCGCGCTCGCGGGCCGTCAGCTCGTTGAGCGGCGAGTTCTCGCTGATGCCGCGCGCGTGTACCAGCCGCTCGACGATCTTGGGGTCGACCATCGACCCGCCCCCGGCGACCGCGTGGATCGCCGCCGTCAGCTCGGCGCGGTTGTGCACGCGCTCCTTCAGCAGGTAGGCGCGCCGGTCGGATCCCTTGTCGAGCAGCGCGAGTGCGTAGATCGGGTCGTCGAACTGGCTCAGCACCACGACGCCGATCTCGGGGTGGGTGTCGCGCAACTCGGTGGCCAGGCGAATGCCGTCGTCGGTGTTCGTGGGCGGCATCCGGATGTCCGTGACCACGACATCGGGGCGTTCGCGGTTGCAGACGTCGCGCAGCGTCGCCACGTCGCCGACCGCCGCCACGACCTCGACGGCGGGGTCGCTGTCGAGCAGCTGCCGGACGCCCTCGCGGACGATCAGGCTGTCGTCTCCGAGCACGACGGTGATCGGCATCAACACGACCCTAGATCGCGGCGGGGTGAAGTGGGCATCACCCGCACCGGGTGGTGTGCGCCATTGTCGCGGCCGGCGTCCGGTGCCAACGTCGGTCGTGGTGGTGGCATGAGTGCCCCGATCCGCATCGCGACGGTCGACGACCAGCGGCCGTTCCTGGACGCGGCGCGAGCGCTCGTGAGCGGAATGCCGGAGTTCGAGCTCGTGGGCGAGTCCGAGGACGGGGAGGGGGCGCTGCATCTCGTCCACGCCACGGATCCCGACATGGTGCTGCTCGACGTGCGCATGTCCGGGCTTGACGGCATCGAGGTCGCGAGCCGCCTGAGCGCCGAGGACCCGAGCCGCGTGATCGTGCTCGTGTCGAGCACCGACCTGCGACCGCTGTCCGGCCTCGCCCGCTCGTGCGGGGCCGATGCGCTCGTGCACAAGCACTGGCTGACGCGCGGACTGCTGCGCGGGCTGTGGGCGGCGCACCGGCGGCGGTGATCCGCCGCCCGCCCCGGTCGGGGCGGGCGGCAGGTCGTCCTCAGGCCGTCACCGACTCGCCGAGGGCGGCGCGCAGACGCTCCTCCTGCTCGGTGTCGAGCGAGGTCTGGATCACGTCGCCGCCGTAGGACTTCACGCGCTCGAGGACGCGCTCCGGCGCGTCGGCGCGGCCAAGCATGATCAGGGCGGCGCCGCCCGGCGGGACCTTGGCGCCGAGCTGCTTCATGAAGTCGTCGTTCACGCCGGCGTCGGTGAACTTGCCGGCCACCGCGCCACTGGCGGCGCCGATCGCCATGCCGAACAGCGGCGCGAGGAAGATCAGGCCGATCAGGCCGCCCCACAGGGCGCCGCCGGCGGCGCCCGCGCCCGCCGGGCTCATGGCCTGGTGGAGCTTGATCTTGCCGTCAGGCCGGTGCTCGACGACGACGGCGTCCTCCAGCGACAGCAGATGCTCCTTTGTCAGCTGGACCAGCTCGCCGCGTACCTGCTCGGCGGTGGCGGCGTCGGGATACGCGATCGCCACGAGTGTGCTCATACGTCCTCCTTCGAGGGTTCGGCCGGCTCCGAGTCTCCGGTGGTCGGAGCCGCTCGGCAATGGGGCGCGCGCGCATCTTGCCGGGGAGGCGTGCACCCACCATGCGCAGCGGCGGACGCGGGTTTAGAGTGGTCAGGCGCCTGACAGATTGTTCGCTATGGCCCCATTGGCGATGACTATCGGCTCGAACAGCGGCGGAACCCCGCGCGCGTCCACCGCTCGAACCGCGGTGGCGATCGCGGCCGCCCTCGTGTGCGTCGGCGCGACCGCCGTCGTGGCCGGCAGCACGGTCAACGACGGGAACGAGTGGCTCGAGCAGGCGCTGCTCGAGGCGGTGACCATCGGGCTGCCGGTCGGCGCCGGGCTCTACGCCACCCGCTTCGCACGGACCCGCCGGTTCGGCGTGCTGCTGATCGGCGCGGGGTTCGTGTGGGCGCTCACCGCGCTGGGCGAGTCCTCCGCGAGCCTCCCGTACAGCATCGGCCGCGTCGCCGCATGGCTGATCTTCCCGATCCTCGTCTACCTCGCGCTGGCCTATCCCGAGGGCCGCATCACGCCCGGGATCGACCGCCGCCTGTTCGGCGGCGTGGCTGCGGTAGTCGCGGTGCTCTACGTCGGCTCGGCGCTGTTCGTCGAGACCTACCCGCTGCACACGCCGTGGGCGTCGTGCACCACCGACTGCCCGCCGAATGCGTTCTTCGTGCTCGACGCGCAGCCCGCGTTCATGGACGACGTCATCACACCGTTGCGCGAGGGGCTGGGCGTCGTGCTCCTGGTCGGCGTGTCGGTGTCGCTGGTCCGCCGGTTTCGCGCCGCGGCGCCGCTGCGGCGCCAGACGATCGGGCCGCTGATGGTGATGAGCATCGCCTCGACGGCCGGCCTCGCCGTCTTCTTCGTGGCGCGACGCGTGGATGCCGACGCGCACGCCGTCACGACGATCGCCATGGTGTGGAGCCTCACGTTGCCCGGGGTTGCCGCGGCGTTCCTGGTCGGGCTGGTGCGCCGGCACATCATGGTCGGGCACGTGCTCACGCGCATCAGCCTCGGCCTGAGCCCGCTCGACCCGCGCGAGCTGCGCGACACGCTCGCCGACGCGCTCGACGACGCGGGCGTCGAGGTCCTCACGCCCGCCGAGCTGCCCGGGCGCTGGCGCGATACCGAGGGTCACATCACGACGGCGTCGGCCGTGGACGGGCATATCGTGACCCCGATCGAGGACACCCACGGGATCGCCGCGGCGCTCGTTCACGATCCGACGCTGCAGGACGACGAAGAGCTGCTCGAGGCCGTTCAGTCGCTCGTACTGGCGACACTCGAGCACCAGCGCGTGACGAGCCGGCTCGTCACGTCGCTCATCGAGCTCGAGGAGTCGCGCAAGCGGATCGCCCGCGCGGCCGACATCGAGCGCTCGCGGATCGAACGCGACCTCCACGACGGCGCGCAGCAGCGGCTGATCGGGCTGCGCATCAAGATCTCGCTCGCGGAGGAGCTGGCGCAGCGTGATCCGACCGCCGGGGTTGAGGCGGTGCACGAGCTCGGTGCCGAGGTCGACCTGACGCTGGAGGAGCTCCGCTCGCTCGCCCGTGGCGTGTACCCGTCGCTGCTGAACGACCGCGGGCTCGTCGACTCGCTGCGGAGCGCGATGTCCGAGTCCCCGCTGCCGGTGCATTTCCTCATGCAGGGCGTGGACCGGCAGCCGCCCGAGGTCGAGACCGCCGTCTACTTCGCCTGCCTGGAGGCGTCCCAGAACGCGATCAAGCACGCCCGCGGCGCTACCGGTCTGTGGATCTCGCTGTGGCAGGACCGCGTGCTCGGCTTCGAGGTCCGCGACGACGGCGGCGGCTTCATGCCGGCCACGGGAGCGTCCAACGGCGGCATGCGCAACATGCGCGACCGCGTCGAGTCGGTCGGCGGCCGGCTGACGGTCGACTCCGCGCCCGGCGACGGCACGCGGATCCTCGGCGCGATCCCGCTCAGCTAGCCATGGCGACCGTCTGCAGGCGGCGGCGGCCGAGGGCGTACGGCGGCGCCCAGCCGTCGGCGCGGACGACCGGGTGTTCCTGGCGATCCTCGAGATCGACGAGCTTGACGGCGCGCGCGAGGTCGCCGGAACGGCCGGCGGCGCGGACGATCAGCTCGAGGTGCGCCAGGTACACGGCGTCGGACCGCGAGCCGCTCGAGCGTGTCAGCAGCCGCAGGGCGCGCAACTCGTCGGTCGACAGGCCGTCGGCGAGCAGCTCGTGCTCGCTGATGTTGGCGGCCTCGAGCACCTCGTGCAGCCACGCTACGGCGCGCGCCTCGAGCGGAACCGCGGCAGCGACGCGGCGGACGTGGGCGAGCAGGGGCGTCCCGTCTGGCTCGTTGACGCCGGCGAGCAGCCGTTCGGCGATGGCATGAGCATGGGACAGATCCACGGTGTCGCAATCCTGGCCCGCGCGCGTGAGCGCGCGCGAGGAGGCGTACACCCAAAACTGCAGGGTTGCAGGCACGCTTGCCGACCTCGCTGCCGAACTGACACGCTTGCCGACGAGATGACGGTCACCGAGGCCTACGGCGAGGAAGTGGTCTGGCGGCCCGAGCGGCTGCATCTGCACCCGGTGCGCCTCATCGTCGGGTGGGTCGTGGCGGCCGCCGCGGTCGGCGTGACCGCCTGGCTGCTGCCGGGAGTAGCGCTTGATGCGACCGGCGCCGCGTTCCTGGTCGCCGCGCTGATCGCGGTCATCAACGCGATCCTGCCGCCGCTGATCGCCGCCCTGCGCCTGCCGTTCATGGTCGGCATCGGGTTCATCCTCGTGCTGATCGCCGACGCCCTGGCGCTGCAGATCGCCGCCAATGTCCTCTCGGACGACATCCACGTCGCCGGCTTCGCTGACGCGCTGCTCGCGGCGCTGGTGATCGCGGCGGTCAGCATCGCGCTCGACGTCGTGCTCGGCACCAACGACGACGACTCGTACTCGGTCCGCGTCACTCGCCGCGTCGCCCGCCGCCTGGGCGCGAGCGCCCACACCGACGTGCCCGGGATCCTGTTCCTGGAGATCGACGGCCTCGCCCTGCCGATCCTGCGCGCCGCGATGCGCGACGGCAGCGCCCCGGTCATGGCGAGGTGGATCGCCGAGCACGGCTACCACCTGCACGAGTGGGAGACCGACCTGTCGTCGCAGACCGGCGCCAGCCAGGCGGGCATCCTGCTCGGGTCCAACGAGAACATCCCGGCATTCCGCTGGGTCGAGAAGGAGACCGGGCGCCTGATGGTGTGCTCGTCGCCGAGCGACTGCGCGGAGATCGAGCGCCGCCACGCGACCGGCAAGGGGCTGCTGATCAACGACGGTACGAGCCGCGGCAACCTGCTGTCGGGCGAGGCCACGGACGCGATCCTCACCGTCAGCCGCACCGAGGCCGAGACGAAGGCGAACCCGGGCTACCGCGCGTTCCTCGCCAACGGCTTCAACGTCACGCGCGCGCTGGTGCTGTTCGGGTGGGAGATCGCGCTCGAGCTGACCGCCGCCGCACGCGCGAAGCGGCGCGACGTGCAGCCCCGTGGCCACCGCGGCGGCATCTATCCGCTGATGCGCGGCGCGATGTGCGTGATCGTCCGCGACCTGATCGTGTTCGCGGTGCTGACCGACATGATGCGTGGCCGCCCCGCGGTGTACGCGACGTTCTCGAGCTACGACGAGGTCGCTCACCACTCCGGGCTGATGCGCGCCGACACGCTCGAGGCGCTGCGCAAGCTCGACCAGCAGTTCGGCCGGCTGGAGCGCGCCCGGCGGTACGCGCCGCGGCCCTACGAGATCGTCGTGCTGTCCGACCACGGGCAGACGCAGGGCGCGACGTTCAAGCAGCGCAACGGCTACGGGCTCGACGAGCTCGTCGAGCGCTCGCTCGGCCGTGGCGACGTCACCGGCATCGCGGGCGGCGACGAGCAGCACTCGATGGTCAAGACCGCCGTCGACGAGGCGACCGGTCACAAGCCGGCCAAGCGCGAGAAGAACGACGTGTCCGACCGCGACGCGGTCGTGCTCGGCTCGGGCAATCTCGGGCTCGTCTACCTGATGGAGGAGAAGCGCCGGCTCACGCTCGAGGAGATCGACGCCCGCCATCCGGAGCTGCTCGGCGCGCTGCGGAATCACCCGCATGTCGGCTGGGTGATGGTCCGCTCTTCAGAGCACGGCGCGGTCGTGCTCGGTGGCGGCGGCGCGAACTACCTCGACGAGAACCGCGTCGAAGGGGAAGATCCGCTCGCCGTCTTCTCGCCGACGGCGGCGCACCACCTGCGCCGCACCGACTCGTTCGCCGACGTGGCCGACATCATGGTCGGCAGCTTCTACGACCCGGTGCTCGACGAGGGATGCGCGTTCGAGGAGCTGATCTCGTTCCACGGCGGCCTCGGCGGCCCGCAGACGCGCGGGTTCATCCTCAGCCCGGGTCACCTGCCGGAACCGGACCAGCCGATTGTGGGTGCGGCGGCGGTCCACGATCTGCTGTGGAGCTGGCGTGAGTCGCTTCAGCGGCCCGCGCTCGAGCCCGCGCCAGATCCTCAGACACCCGCAGTGCCGCGGACGTCAGCGGCGCCGCAAGGATGAGGCCGATCCCGCCGAACAGGCTCCCGGCGGCGATCGTCACGATCAGGATCCCCAGCGGATGGACGTCCAGCGTCGCCCCGTAAGCGATCGGCTGGATCATCTGCTGGAGCGCGCCGTTCGCGAGCAGTGAGATCACGATCATCGCGAGGGCGGTCTGCGGCCCTTCCGAGCCGAAGGCGATCATCACCGTGAAGGCGCCCGTCGACCACGCGCCGATGTACGGCACGTAGGCGGTGACGAAGTTGACGACGGCGATCGTGCCGGCATGGGGGACGCCGAGGATCAGCGCCCCGAGGCCGATGACGATCGCGTTGAAGAGCGCGACCGCGGTCACGCCGAGGAAGTAGCCGCGCAGCGCGTGCAGCGTGCGGCCCGTGATCGCATGCGCGACCGACAGCGGGACACCGCTGTGCCGCTCCGACCACGAGCGGATCACCGGCCCGTCCTTGAGCATGAAGAACAGGCTCAGGGCCGTGAACGACAGGAACACGGCCAGCGAGGCGAGCGCGCCGATGCCGGCGGCGACGCCGACGAGCAGCACCAGCGCGGCGCTCGCCCCGCGGCACGCGGCGCCGCGGTTTCGTCATCCCGATCGGATGATGCGTCGCGGAGGCGCGTGGCGGATCGTTGGGCGTCCCGAATTCGAAGGAGGATCGATGGTCGACGACATCGAGGAAATGGGCCCGATCGACTACGTCGTGCTCGAGTGGCCCTCCGGTCAGCCGACCGGCGAGGCCGCTCCACTGATCATCAAGGCGCACGATCAGGGGATCATCCGCATCCTCGACGTGGCGATTATGGCGAAGGACGAGAACGGCGAGGTCGCCTCCGTCGAGCTCGGCGCGCTCAACGGCGACGGCGCGGGTCTGTCCGACTTCGAGGGTGCGTCCACGGGCCTGATCGGCCAGGACGAGCTCGACGACGCGGCCGGCGTGCTGCAGCCCGGAACGCTCGCCGCCGTGCTCGTGTGGGAGAACCGCTGGGCGGCTCCGATCGCCAGCGCGATCCGGCGCTCCGGCGGGCAGCTCGTCGCCGCCGGGCACATCCCCGTCCAAGCCATCCTCGCGCAGCTCGACGCGCTCGAGGCCCTCGCAAGCGAAGGGAGCTAGATCATGCCCGGACTGCTTCGCGGCATGGCCCGCACCGCCGTCGTCGCCGGCACCGCGACGGCCGTCAGCAATCGTGTCTCACGCCGCCAGGCCCGGCGCTGGAGCGGAAGCGACCCGTACGGCGGTCAGCAGCAGGCGTACGCCGAGCCGCAGTACGCCGAGCCGCAGTACGCCGAACCGGCCGCGCCGGCCGCCGAGGATCCGATGGACAAGCTGCGCGAGCTCGCCCAGCTCAACAAGGAAGGGATCCTGACCGACGAGGAGTTCGCCGCCGCGAAGGCCAAGATCCTCGGCACCTGATCAGTCGGCCGCGCTCTCCTCGCCGAGCGCCTCGCGCAGATGCCGCGCCTGCTCGTAGGAGAGCGTGTAGCCGACCATCTCGGCGTTGCCGTCGAACGCGTCCGCGATCGGCGGCATGGCACGGCTGGAGCCGATCACGAAGACCGCCGACGTGCCGGGCGTGACGGCGTCGCGGACGCGCTTGACGAAGTCGTCCTCGACGCCGAAGTCCGCCAGGCTGCCCGCGAGCGCGCCCGCCGCCGCCCCGAAGGTCGGGCCGGCGAGCGGGGTGAGGAAGATCAGCGCCAGCACGACGCCCCAGAACCCGCCCCACAGCGCACCGGGGTGCGTGACGCCGCCGAGGTCGCGCACCGACGGCTTGCGATGACCCGGCGGCCATGACACCAGCGCGGCCGCGTCGACGTCGGCCACGCCGGTGCGCATCAGGCGCTCGAGCACGGGCAGCATCTCCTCGGCGAGGGCGGGGGTGCTGAAGCGCCAGACGGCGAGCGTCGCGGTCGTCGCCTGCTTGACCTCAGCCATCGATCAGTCCCGCCGCACGGCCGCGGGACACTGCCGCCGAGCGGCGACCGACGTTGAGCTTGCGGTAGACCGACCGTGCCTGTGTCTTGACTGTGTTGGGGGAGACCTGCAGGCGCTCCCCGATCTCGCGGAAGGACATGTGGCTCGGCAGCAGCCGCAGCACCCGCAGCTCGGCGTTGGTGAGCGTCGGGCCGTCCCCGGTCACGGTCTCCGCGAACGCATCGGCGCGGTCCCAGCCGTCGTGCACCCACTGCTCGAGCACGATCGCGTCGGGCATCTGCGCCTGTGCGCGCGCCGCCCGGGCGAGCAGCGTGCGCGCCGTCGGCCCGTCGCTGAGCCGGAACTCCGCACGCGCGAGCCACACGTGCGCCTCACCGTTCACCCACGGCGCGAAGCCCTCGACCGAGGCGAGTAGCCGGTGGGCGTCGGCGGCGTCGTGCCTCGCCTGCGCGAGCTCGCCGCGATGGGCGGCGACCGCCGCGTAGACCGCGAGCACCAGCGCGCGCGCCGGGTCCGGCGCGGCGATCGGCGCGAGCGTGGAGTACGCCTCTGCGGCGTGGTGCGCGGCGCCGTCCCAGTCGCCCTCGTCGACGGCGATCAGCGCGAGCTGGGTGCGGGCGAGCGCCGTGACGGCGTGCACGCGGCCGACCGAGCGCCGTGCTGCGTCCTCGAGCAGCGGACGCGCACGAGCGGGATCGCCGGTGAGGTGGGCCGCGACGCCCATCAGCAGGCGGCCGAGGCCCTGCGCGGCGCTGTCCGGCGCCGCCAGCGCGCACGCGCCCTCCGCGTCCTCGGCCATTCGCCGCGCGCCGTCGCGGGCGATGCACGCGCGCAGCATCGCCAGCGCCGCGCGCGGTTCATCATCGTCGGTGACCGCCTGGAGCGCACGGTCGGCGTGGTCGCGGCGGCCCTGTGAGAGGTGGTAGGCCGCGCCGGTCAGCGCGAGCGCCGGATGAGCGCCGCGCTGGCGGTCGCTGAACGCGTCGAGCCAGGCGCCCAGGCTCGCCCCGCGGCCCTCGGCGATCGCGCGCGGCGCGAGCGCCCACAACAGGCGCCCGGCGCGCTCGCAGTCGTGCCCGGCGATGGCGTGCTGCAGGGCCTCGAGCGGCTCACCGTGCCCGTCGTGCCAGTCGACCGCGCGGCGGCGCAGCTCGGGCTCGAGCTCGGGCTCGATCCGGGCCAGCTCCCCCCGCAGCGTGGCGGCGAGCAGCGGATGCTGACGGAACGCGGTATCGCAGCGATCGAGCGGCTCGAGCGGCACGCCGCGATCGCGGAGCGTCGTGAGCATGGCGGCGGAGCCACGCGTCCGGAGCACCGCGTCGCACTGCGGGCCGCTCAGCCGCGGCAGCACGGCGCTCCGGCGCAGGAACGTGCGTTGCCGTTCGGTCAGCTTGTCGAGCAGCTCGGTGCGGACGTAGTCGGCGACGAGGCGGTCGGCGCCGCTGAAGTTCGCGATCGCGCGATCGGTGTCCGGCTGCTCGGCGATCGCCAGTCCGGCCAGGTAGAGCGGCGCGGGCCAGCCGGCGGTCCGCTCGACGAGCCGGTCGAGCTGGCCGCTGTCGAGCTCCAGGCCGGTCGCGGCGAGCAGCCGCGCGGCCTCCAGTCCGGTCATGGCGAGGTCGCGGACCGTGACCTCGTGGACGAGGTGGTGCGCACGCAGGCGCCCGATCGGCGCCGCCGGCACGGCGCGCGAGGCGAGGACGAGCGCCGCTCCCTCCGGCAGGCGCTCGGCCGCCTCCACGAGCTGTTGCTGCGATTCCGCGTCGGTCAGGTGTGCGTCGTCGACGACGACCACCCGCGGCTCGGCCTCGTCGACGAGCCGCAGCGCGTCGCGCACGCCGTCCTCGGGGGCGTCGGGCTGCAGCGCGACCCAGGCGAACGGACGGCTGTCGCGCGACGCCCACTCGGCCAGCAGGGTCGACTTCCCGTAGCCGGCGGGCGCGACCACGAGGACGATCGGCGTGTCGCGGCAGCTCACCAGGTGCCGCACCAGCCGCGCACGCGGGACCATCCAGCGCCGGAACGGCGGCGGTCGGAACTCCGTGCGGCCCCGATCGGGGAGCTGCAGCGCAAGGACGGGTGCTTCAGCGGTCACGCGTGAGTCGATCGTTCCGCCGGCTGCTCCGCTGAGCGAGGGTGCACACTCCCCGACTCCGGGCGGGCGTGCAGGTCTCCGGCGAGGCGCTCGTACACCACCGAGATCGTGAACGCGGCCGGCGCCGAGACCAGGGCGATGGCGATCGCCGCGCCGATCAGGCCGAGCGCCGGCGAGCCGAGCGCCGGCTCGGCCTCGTGCGCCGTCGCGTGGATCACGGCATGCTCGATGAGGATCGAGAGGCTGACGGCGAGCGCGACCGGCCAGAAGACTCCGCGCACAAGCGCGTTGCTGCGCCGCAGCGACGCGATCGGGCCGAGCTTCTCGTGCACGATCGCCGGGGCGAACAGCGACCAGCGGGTCAGCAGCCAGAACCCCGGGATCACGAGCAGGCCGGTGGCCGCGAGCGGCAGCGTCACCGCCTCCAGCGACGCGATGACCAGCGCCGGCGTCAGCGGCAGGGCGCGCCACAGCAGCGACGTGATGGGCGGCCGCACGCCGGTGCCGCGGTCGGCGGCGACGATCAACTCGGCGTAGCCGACGTACAGCTCGAACGCGACAACGAGCGCGAGCCCCACCAAGACCTCGGCCGCGATGTCGTCGCGCACGAAGTAGACCGTGTCGGCGACGGCGCCGAGGATCGCCGCCGGGATGAGCGCCGCGAACCAGTGGCGGCGGAGGATGCCGCCGACCTCGCCTGCGAGACCGCGCAGCACTCGATCGGACCCGACGCCCACGCGGCGAGCATCCAGCCGCGCGACGCCGGGGTCGATGGTGCGCGCACCACCTCGGCACGCCGCGTCGCATCCTTGCGGGGTGGGGGTCGCTACACCTACAAGCGAGTGATGGCCGGTTCGTTGACGTACGTGGGCCACTCGACCGTGCTCGTCGAGCAAGCCGGCGTGCGGATGCTCACCGACCCGCTGCTCCGCGCCGGGATCGCCCACGTGCGGCGGCGGGTGGCCATGCCGGACCTCGCCCGTCTGCGCGACCTCGACGCGGTGTTGATCTCGCACGCCCACGCCGACCACCTCGACGTCCAGTCGCTGCGCATGCTCGACCATTCCGGCCCGTGTGTCGTGCCGCGCGGCGTCGCGCCGATCGTGCGCAGGGGCGGGATGCTCGAGGTGATCGAGCTCGACGTCGGGGAGCGCTGGGAAAGCGTCGAAGCCGTGCGCGCCGATCACGATGGGCGCCGCCACCCGCTCGGCAAGCACCTCCCCGCGCTCGGCTACCTGCTCGACGGGCCGGTGCGGATCTACTTCGCCGGGGACACCGACCTGTTCGACGGCATGGAGGCGCTCGTGGGCCGCGTCGACGTCGCGCTGCTGCCGATCTGGGGCTGGGGGCCGCGGCTTCCGGCCGGTCACCTGAACCCCGAGACGGCCGCCCGCGCGACCGCGCTGATCAAGCCCGCCGTCGTCGTCCCGGTCCACTGGGGGACGCTGCGTTCCGTCGGGACGCGAGTGGAGCGCGTGAGCGAGGCTCCTGCCGTGGCGTTCGCCGCGGCGGTGGCGGTACACGCCAAGGCGACCGAGGTCCGCATCCTCGCCCCAGGCGAGTCGATGCCGCTCGGCGGCTAGTACGCACCACCGGCCACTGGCGTGCGCACGCCATCGACCGCGCGCCCCCGGCGCTGGAACCTAGGCCCATGCGCATACGACTCGCCATCGCGCTCGTGTTGCTGGCGGCCGTCACCGCCGGCGGCTGCGGCGGCGAGTCGAAGTCCGACAAGGCGATGGCCGACGTGTGCGCGGCTCGCGACGACATCACCAAGCAGGTCGACGCGCTCGCGGGCATGACGATCACCACCGCGACGACCAGCCAGATCGGCGAGGCGCTCCAGGCGATCCGCAACGACCTCGGCAAGATCGGCGACGCGCGCAAGGACCTGGCCGACGACCGGCGCGACGAGGTCGACAAGGCGAACGACGCGTTCGCCTCATCCGTGCGCAAGACGGTCGCCGACGTCGGGACCAGCACGTCGCTGCAGGGTGCGGCGACGCAGCTCAAGGACGCGTTCCAGCAGCTCAAGACGAGCTACCAGAGCTCGTTCGGCGCGATCGACTGCTCGTAGAGCCGTCACCCGATTCAGGCGATGCAGCGGGCGGGCGGTCTGCCTAGCGTCGGGCCATGGAGACCCAAGACCCCCACACCCGCGCGCCGGTCGTCGCCGCGTTCGACGCGGCAGCCGGGGTCCGCGAGCCGGTGGAGTTCGGCATCGCGGCCGCCGAAGTCACCGGCGCCCCTCTGATCGTCGCCGTCGTCCAGCAGGGCGGGCCGGTGGTCCGCCACGTCGTGGGCGAGCTGGACGAGGGTGACGAGGAACGCTCGCTCAGGCACCTGCGCGAGGACCTGCGCCGCCGCCGCATCGCGGACGTCGAGATCCGCACGTTCGAGGACCGCACGGCGGCCCGTGGACTCGCGCGCGCGCTCGACGAGCTCAAGCCGGCGCTGATCGTGCTCGGCTCGAGCAAGCGCAGCGCGATCGGCTCGGTGTTCGTGGGCACCACCGCCGAGCGGGTCATCCACGCGAGCTCCTGCCCGGTCGCGGTCGTGCCCAAGGGGTACGAGCGTCCCGAGGGCGGCGTCAAGGTCATCGGCGCCGCGTACTCGAGCAGCGACGAGGGCCACGAGGCGCTGCACGCTGCCGCGAGCCTCGCGCGCGCCGGTGGAGCGCAGGTGCGGGCGATCACCGTGCTCGATCCCGATCACGCCGAGGAGCAGCAGCGCTCGATGATGGCGGGCCAGCACCACAGCACGTCGCCGAGCGAGGGCGACGCGGCCGTCCGCCGCCTCTCGAGCGAGGCCGAGCTGCGCGATGCCGTCGCCAAGCTCGACGTCGAGTCCGAGCTCGACGTGCTGGTCGGCGACGCGGCCGACGGGCTCGTCGCCGCCTCGGAGAACGTCGACCTGCTGATCATGGGCTCGCGCGGGCTGGGGCCCAAGCGGGCGGTGCTGCTCGGGAGCGTGTCGCGCAAGGTGGCCGAACGGTCGGCCTGCCCGGTCGTGATCCTGCCGCGCGGCTCGACCGACAAGACCGAGGCGCTGCTTGCGGACGCGGAGGCCCACGCGGCGGGCCGGAGCTGACGTCAGGCGCTGTGCAGGATTCGTTCCTTCTCGGCCTTCAGCTCGTCGTCGTCGAGGACGCCGGCCTGCCGTAGCTGAGCGAGCCGCTCGAGCTGCTGCAGCCTGGCGTCCTCGGCGTCCGCCGGCCCCGGGGCGCTGAGCCGTGCGGCGGCGGCGTCGCGCGAGCTCGCGAGCGCGGTCGTGGCCGACTGCGTGGTGCGTGAAGCGGTCGCGCGCACCGTCTCGCCGCGGCGCCGGCTCGACGCCACGAAGGCGGCCCAGCGCTCGTGGTACCGGCGGCTGGCTGCCTCGCGCGTGGCGTCCGGGAACTCGCGGATGATCTGCCGCCGCAGCGCCTCGACCCCGACAGCGAGCAGGGCGATCAGGATCAGGATCATCGCGACGTTGCGCCAGGCGGGCGTCGGCGCCCACCAGAGCAGGATCGCGACGACGATCGCCAATCCCGAGTACGCGATCGCCGGTGAGCGCCAGTACGGCGCGACGGCCCGCCGCGTCGCGGTCGCGACGCGTGTCGGCCCGGCGAGCCACGCGGCCGCCACCATCACGACGCCGTAGCCGATCGTCGCCACCGCGACCTGGACGAGCAGCTCGGTGGCGATCGACCAGACCGTCTCGACGGCGGGCTCGGCCGCCGCCGTGGAAGCCAGCGACGACACGAACTCGTCGCCCGCCAGCGAGCGGGCGAGCAGCGTGGCGAGACCGACGACGATGAAGCCGAACCCGTACGCACGCAACGCCCGGCGCCGCCAGCCGGGAGCGATCGCGACGGCGATCCCGAACAGCGCCAGAGACACGAGCAGCAGCACGATCGGAAGCGGGCGCAGGATCTTCACGCCGGTCTGCGCAGCGCTCAGCTCGTTCGACCGGAACAGCGTGACCTGCGTCGCGCTGGCGGGAAGCACCTTGCGCAGCCGGCCGCCGACGCCGGTCTCCTGCTGGAGCTTGCCGAGCAGGTCCTGCAGGTTGAGGACGACCTCGCCGTTGCGAGTGGAGACCGTGGTCCCGCCGCCGTTGAGGACTGCCAGCAGCTGCTCGTGCGCCCCTCGGTTGGCGTCCGCCCACAGCGCCTGGACGTCGGGGCGCGCGAGCGCCTTGCGTGCGGTCTTCTCCACCTGGGTCCGCAGCGCGTTCGCCGCGGGGCCCGCCAGGATCTTCGCGCGCGGGGGCAGGGCATCGCTCAGCGCCTGCTGGACGTCGACGCTCTGGTACAGCTCGTCGGTGAGCCTGGCGGCCACGCGATCGCGGATCACCGGCTGCTCGAGCAGCTTGCTGCTGGTGCGCGTCCAGTTGTCGGTGTTCAGCGCCTGCCGGTTCACCCAGATGGCGGCGATCGCGAGAAAGGCGACGAGGGACGCGATGACGATGAGCACTGCGGCGATGACGCGCCGCGTGTGGCTCGGAGATCCTGGATTGACGGCCATGCCGATAGCTCCTCACGCCTCCGCGACAGCGGCAATGGCGCGCGCCAGTGTCCTAAAGGGGGTGCGCGCGCCTGGCTGTCGGCGCGCGGCCGCTAAGGTTCCTCGCCTCGACCTGGCGAGGGTTTGTCCGATGCGTGCGTTGCCGACCGGAACTGATGCGCGACTGGAGCTGCGCCTCGACGCACAGCCGAAGTCGGTCGCCGTCGTCCGCCGCGAGCTCGGAGCCTTCGTCGACGCGCATTTCAGCGGCGCCTCGCCCGACATCGCGCTCGCGGTCTCCGAGGCGGTGTCGAACGTCGTCCTGCACGCGTACCGCGGCGACGACGGGGCCGGGCAGGTGCGCGTCGTCGCCTGCGCGCGGCCGACCGAGCTCGTGATCGTCGTGCGCGACTACGGAGTCGGGATGCGCCCGCACCCGGAGAGCCCGGGCGCCGGGCTCGGGCTGTCGATCATCGGCGCCGCCACGTCGGCGATGAACGTCGAGCGGCCGGACGACGGCGGCACGCGGATCCGCCTGCGCTTCCGCCGGCTCGAGCGCATCGCCGCGTAACGCCGGGGCGTCTCGTCGCACTGACCTCCATGCAGCTGCGCGTCGCGCGTCACACCGACCGGCTGGACGAGGTGGTCGCGTTCTACCGCGACGGCCTCGGGCTCCCCGAGATCGGCGGCTTCCGCGATCACGACGGCTACGACGGCGTGTTCCTCGACATCCCCGGCACCGGCGCGCACCTCGAGCTGACCACCGGCGGCGAGCATGGCGGCCCGGAGCCGCACCCGGAGTCACTGCTCGTGCTCTATCTCGCGGACGAGGAGGCCGTGCGGGCCGCCGCGGCGCGGCTCGGCGCCGAGCCGGTGGCACCGGCCAACCCGTACTGGGCCGAGCACGGCCTCACGTTCGCCGATCCCGACGGCTTCCGCGTCGTGCTGGTCGCGCGGCTGACGATTCGCCGGCACGCGGGCGACCGCGCGGAGCTGCGCGGCCTGTTCGAGCTCGCCGACGACTCGCCGCAGCAGCTCGACGCCTACATCGACCAGGGCCACGTCCTGGTCGCCGTCGAGGACGACGCGATCGTCGGGCACCTGCAACTGATCGATGACGAGGTGCGCAGCCTTGCGGTGATCGAGGCGCGCCAGGGCGAGGGGATCGGCAGGGCGCTGGTCACCCGCGCCGCCGAGGAGTCGGCCGGAGCGCTGCGGGTGGCGACCGCGGCGGCCGACATCGGCAACCTGCGCTTCTACCAGCGTCTGGGGTTCCGGATGCTGGCGGTCGAGCGGGATGCGTTCACGCCCGCCACCGGCTACCCCGATGACCTGGACGTGAACGGCATCCCGCTGCGCGACCGCGTCTGGCTGTCGCGCGATCTCTAGCGGACCGGGTCGCGGGCGAACGCCTTGCGCGCCCACAGGTAGCCGGCCAGCGCGAGCGCGACGCACCAGGCGACGGCGATCACGGCGTCGTGGTGGCCGATCGGCGTGCCCATCAGCAGCCCGCGCAGGGTCTCGATGATCGGCGTGAACGGCTGGTTCTCCGCGAACTGGCGCATGCCGTCGGGCATCGAATCGGTGGGCACGATCGCCGACCCGAGGAACGGCAGGAACTGCAGCGGCAACGGGGCGTTGCTCGCGGTCTCGACGGTCTTGGTCACCAGCCCGAACGCGGCCGACAGCCAGGTCAGCGCGAAGGTGACGAGCGTCAGCAGGCCGATCGCGCCGGCCCACTGGAGCGTGTCCGCGGTCGGCCGGAAGCCGATCGCGATCGCGATCGCGATGACGAACGCGATGCTGATCAGCGTCTGGATCATGCTCCCGATCACGTGGCCGGTCAGCACGGACGAGCGCGCGATCGCCATCGTCCGGAAGCGGTTGATGATCCCCTCGGTCATGTCCGAGCAGACCGCGACCGCGGTGGCCGTGGAGCCCGCGGTCGCCGCCATCAGGATCACGCCGGGCGCGACGTAGTCGATGTAGCTGCCCTCGCCGATCCCGGCGCCGAGCGCGCCGCCGAACGCGTAGTTGAACAGCAGCAGGATCAGCACCGGCCCCGCGAGCGTCGAGATCGTCATCGCCGGGTAGCGGAGGGCGTGGCGCAGGTTGCGCCGGAGCATCGTCGCCGAGTCGGTGACGGCGTAGTTGAGCGTGCTCATGACCAGACCTCCTCGGGGTCGCCGGTCAGGGTCAGGAAGACGTCGTCGAGCGTGACGTCGTCGCCGCCGACGGCGCGCTTGAGCTCGCCCGCGGTGCCCTCGGCGATCAGGCGCCCGTGGTCGAGCAGGCCGATCCGGTCGGCGAGCTCGTCGGCCTCGTCGAGGTACTGCGTGGTGAGGAAGATCGTCACGCCGCCGGCGACGAGCTCACGGATGATCTGCCACATCGCGCGGCGGCTGCGCGGGTCCAGGCCCGCCGTCGGCTCGTCGAGGAAGATCACCTCGGGGTCGCCGATCAGCGTCATCGCGATGTCGAGCCGGCGGCGCATGCCGCCGGAGTAGGTGACGGCGGGGCGGCGCGCGGCATCGACCAGGTCGAACTGCTCGAGCAGCGCGGCAGCGCGGCGCCGGCCCTCGGCCCGGCCGAGCCGGTGCAGGTCGGCCATCAGCACGAGGTTCTCCTCGCCGGTGAGCAGGTTGTCGACCGCCGCGAACTGGCCGGTGACGCCGATCGCCGCGCGAACGGCGTCGGGATCCGTGTCCGGGTCGTGGCCGGCGACGCGGATCGCGCCGCCGTCGGCGCCGATCAGCGTGGTGAGGAGGTTGACCATGGTGGTCTTGCCGGCGCCGTTCGGCCCGAGCAGCGCGTACACGCTGCCGGTGGCGACGTCGAGGTCGACGCCGTCGAGCACCAGGTGCTCGCCGAACGACTTGCGCAGGCCGGTGGCGTGGATGGCGGCGGACATCACGGCCTCCGGATCACGACGTCGCCCGCCGACGTGCGTGCGCGCACCTCGACCCGCTCGCCCGACGACGCGGGCGCGTCGCTGGCCTCGAGCCCGTTGTGCACGCGCCCGGCGCCGGCCCGGACGTCGAGGTAGGCCGACGTCCCCTCGGCGATCCCGACCTCGACGTCGCCGAGGCTGGTCTCGAGCACGATCGAGCCGCGGATCGCCTCGCCGAGGCGGACGTCGCCATTGGCGGACTTGGCGACGACGCTGGCCTGCGCCGCGTCGATCGCGATGCTCCCGTTGGCGGCCCGCGCGCGCAGGTCGCCCGCGACGGTGCCGATCCACGAGTCGCCGTTGGAGTTCTTGACCACGGCGCTGCCCTCGACTGCGCTCAGGCGCAGCTCGCCGGAGCCGGTGGTCACGTCGGCGTCGCCGGAGACGCGCTCCACGACGACGTCGCCGAGCCCGGCGCGCGCCTTCAGCGTCGCGACCTCGTCGAGCTGGATCGAGCCGAGGCCGGTCTTGAACCGGGCCTCACCGATCGGGCCGGCGACGCTGAAGTCGGCGAGCGCGGCGTCGCCGCTGACATCCGAGCCGGCCGGGAGCGTGACCGTCACCTCGATCGACCCGCCGGTGTCGCGGGAGAGCCACGAGCGCAGCTTCGGTTGCTTGACGAGCAGGCGGCCGTCGGCGTACTCGACGCGGGTGAGCTCGGCGGCCTTGCGGTCGTCGGCGTTGGAGGCGTCGGTCGGCTCGACGGTCACGGTCGTCGTGCCGTCGTCGCCGCCGGTGATGCGGACATCGCCGGCGACGATCGCGAGCGTCGCCGAGATGCGGTTGGGGGTGTCGAACGTGGTCATGCGAGGGTCTCCTGGGGAGGTGGGGGAGGTCACTGGACCCAGCCGGTGAACGACTGGCCGACACGCCCGCCACGGGGCCGTGCCGGAGGAGCACCGAGCGCGGCGCCGGCGGCGCGGACGAGCCACGCGTTGACAGACAGCCGCTCGCGAGCGGCCGCCTGCTCGATGCCGGCCTTGAGGGGCTCGGGGAGGCGAAGGTTGATGCGCGTCATCGCGCTCTCGTCACCCTCGACGAGCGCGGGAGCCGGGGCGGCTGCGGCCGGCTCGTCGGCCGGCGGGAGGGAGATGACGAAGTCGGGCTCGCCGCCGCGCAGGCGCAGCTCGGCCGAGCCGGGGGCGAGCTCGCGCGTGATCTCGTCGGCCGCGGCCGACAGCGCCTCGAGAAGGGTGAGGCGGATCGCCGCGTCGCCGCCGCCTTCACCGGCGGCGGCGAGCTCGCGACGAAGGCTTTCGACGTACGGGGTCAAGTCCATGGCACCAGTATGGCATCACTCTGGCACTCTTTCAAGTACAGAGTGATGCCGCCGCGGTGCCTTACGTCGGAAGAGGGGTCCGGCGGCGGCGCGCGGCGCCGGCGACGAGCACTCCGCCGCCGAGCAGCAACGCGGTCGTCGCGGCGCCGATCCCCGCGTCGTCCCACTGGAATCCGGGCGCCGCGGCGGCGTGCGCCGGCGCGGGCGTCGGGTAGACGGCGGGGTCCTTCATCACGCGCGCGTGCGCGGCGGTGGGGAGGGCGAGGGCGGCGATCGCGATGGCCGCCGGGAACGTGTGCCTGGTCATGCCGCGACGCTACGAGCGTCGCGGCATGGCGGCATCGGACGGACTGCCTATGTCGCCGTCGGCGGCCACCCATCTTGGGCGTCGCGAACCCGCTCGAGCCGCCCGCCCCGGTTGGCGTTTGCTGCCGACTTCCGCCGCTGACATGCTGTGACGATGTCGGACCTGAGCCTCGGGGACGCGGCGCGGGCCATCGGCGTGAGCGTCGACACGCTCCGGCGCTGGGACCGCGAAGGCAAGCTCGCGACCGTCCGCGACGCGCGCAACCACCGCCGCGTGACGGCCAAGGAGGTCGATCGCCTGAGCAAGGCGCCGAAGCGGCACGAGGTCGGCGACGGCCTGTCGGCCCGCAACCGCTTCCCCGGCGTCGTGACCTCCGTCGAGGTCGACGGCGTGATGGCGCTGGTCGAGATCCAGGCCGGGCCGCACCGCATCACGGCCGCGATCACGCGCGACGCGGTCGAGGAGCTCGGGCTCGTCGAGGGCGCCAGCGCCACTGCGGCGGTGAAGGCCACGTCGGTGATGATCGAGCGGACGCGCGAATGACGGACGAGCGCTTCCGCATGCAGATGGTGTTCCCGGTCGCCGGCGACAGCGCGATCGTCGAGCTGACGCACGACGGTGAGCAGTGGGCGGAGATCCGGCTCGAGGACCTGCGGATCGACGCGGTCGGCGAGGACCGCCTGCGCGAGGCGCCGGGCCGTCCTCACCCTGCATCCGCGGACCGAGCGCCTCGTATGGGAGTTCGACCACGCGGACGCGGTCGCCCAGCTCGAGGACGCGCGCGACTGGCTGCTCGAGAACGAGGCGGCCGCGAGCCCGCGCGGCAGGGGCGGCCGCACCTGAAGATCGAGCGCTGGCAGCCGGACGCCGAGACCTAGCCGCTCCGCGGTACGACTGCGACTGGGTAGGGGAAGCTGGGATCGGCGGCGGCGGGGCATCGGTGTCGGCTTTGCCTCGCATAGCGAGGGTTTCCCGACACCAACGCGCGAAATCGCTCGGCGACGGCCTGGTCAGGGCCGCGCCGGTTCGGCTAGTGTCGCTCCATGCACGGGCGCCCCGGCGTGCGGACCGCGGCCAGCTTCGTCGGCAGCTTCGTGGTGGTGCTCGCCGGCCTCCAGGTTGCCCAGCAGGTCGTGTCGGCGTTCGACCCGCGCCCGGTCATCACGGCGCTGCTCACGCTCGGGCTCGCGCTGCTGGGTGCGCTGATCGGGCACTGGCAGACCGCTGACCGCGAACGCAAGGAGCAGGCGAAGCTCCACCGTCTGCTGGCCGTCCATCCGGAGGAGCGGCCAGGCGAGGTGGATGCCGTCGCGCTCGGCGTGTTCCCGGGCCGGCGCGGCCGGCGTACGCCGACGTACGTCACGCGCAAGCTCGACGAGGACCTCCGCGCCGCCGTCGCCGCCCACCGCTCGGTCGTCGTGACCGGGCCGGCGCTGGCCGGCAAGTCCCGCACGACGCTCGAGGCCGTCAAGGCGAAGGCGGCCGACGCGACGCTGATCGCGCCGCGCGGACCGGACGAGCTCAAGGCGCTGCTCGCCGCGGACCCGCCGCTGCTCGTGCCGCGGGAGCGGCGGATCCTCTGGCTCGACGACCTCCCGCAGTACGCCGAGAGCCTGGACTCGCCGGCGCTCGAGCGGCTGAGCGAGTACTTCCCGCCGCCCCGCGCGGCCACCGAGGCGACGATTGCCGTGATGGCCACCGTCCGGGACGACGAGTGGCAGGCGATGCTCGGCGCCACGGGGGCCGCCGGCCAGTTGGCGCGCGGCCTCGCCGATCGGGCGAGCGTGCACCGGCTCGAGCCGACGGACGCGGTGTTCACGGCTGCGGCGGCCGCCATCCCCGCCTACGCCGGCGAGACGTTCCCCGACGGCCCGGGGCGGGCGCTCGCGACGTCGGGCATGGAGATGGACCCGCCGGACCGCCCGCGCGAGCCCTTTCAGGCCACGGCGCCCGAGCGATGGGACATGCCGGCCAGGATGCTCGCCGGCGGTGCCGGGCTCGCCGCCATCGCGATCGTGCTGGTCCTCGTCGCCGCGGGCTTCTCGACGCCGACCCCGCCGCCGATCGGCGTGCAGATCGCCGAGCTCGAGCGCCGCGCGGCGGCCGACGGCCAGTTCGTGCGACCCGTCGTGGGCAAGGGGGTCGACCTGCACGGAACCGGCGAGGAGTCGCGGGTGTTCACCTTCACGGTCGCCAACCCGCAGCGCGGCGACCCGGCGCCGTCGGACGAGGTGCGCGTCTACGACGACGACGGCGGCTGGCTGCGGCAGGCGCTCCGCTTCCGGCCCGCCGACCCGGGCGTGAAGTTCGAGTTCCGCGGCGCCCGGGACGTCGACGGCGATGGCGCGGAGGAGATCATCGGCGCCTTCTCGGCTCCCGACGCTCGCTACGCCATGCTGCCGGTCGCGATCGACTGGCAGAGCCTGAGCCAGCGGTACGAGATCGTCCCACTCGATCTCGGGCCGCCCGATCTCAGTGCCGTCGACCTGCCGAAGCAGTTCCAGGTCGCGGCCCGGCAGTACCGGGACAAGTACGCCGCCGCCGTCACGATCCGCGACGCCACGAGCGCGCAGCGCGTCACCGGCCACCGCGTCCAGGACTTCATCGTCACGACCCCGCCGCGGATCGTCGCGGCGTACTTCCTCCGGCCGCCGTTCGACCTGACCAAGGACAAGGCGCTGTACGAGCTGCACGCCGCGATCCTCACGGTCGGCCGCAGGCCCAGCCTCACGCCGTGCGCCCTCGCCGGCGGGCCGCCGCCGCAGATGGAGATCCTGCTCGCCGAGCGCTCGCCGCAGAAGGCGATCGCCGAGACATGGGCGCAGGCCACGGCCACCCGTTATTGCGGGGTCGTCTGCGGCCAATGAACGGCCGCGACAGCTAGGCGTGCTCGGCGCGCTGCACCGCCGCCACCAGCTCCGCCGCCGCGGCCTCCGACAGCGTCGCCTCGATCAGCGGGAAGACCTCGCGCTCCTCGAGCCGGACGTGGGCGGCGAGCTCCTCGCCGAGCCTGTGCAACGCGCCGATCTCGACGTCGCCCTCGAGGGCGAGCACCTGCGCGCGGATTCGGACGTGGTCGACCAGCATGCGCGCGATCCGCTCGTCGTCCGGGTCGCCGTGGCGGGCGAACACCGGCAGCAGCACGTCCTCCTCGACGCGGAAGTGCTTGGCGCCGTGCTCGTGCCAGAACGCGAGGAACTGCTCCCGGGCCTCGCCGGCGTCCGCCTCCGTGGCCCGCCGCAGTCGCTGCGCCGCGACGAGCGCGACGTGATGGTCGCGCGACAGCGGCTGGAGCGCGGCGTGCCGCTTCATCGCAACGATCGTGTCACGTGGGCCGGGTAGCGTGCCGTGCCGATGACGTTGTGGCACGCGATCCGCTTTCTCCATCTGCTGGCGATGGCGTTCTTCATCGGCGGCCAGCTCGTCCTGGTGGCGGCGGTCGTGCCGGCCGTGGGCCACGGACGCAACCCGGAGGCCATGCGCGGGATCGCCCGGCGCTTCGGCTGGGGCAGCATCGTGGCCCTCGCGGTGCTGGTCGTCACCGGCTCGGCGATGGCCAGCGAGTACGACCGCTGGGACGACGGCACGCTGCAGGCCAAGCTCGCCCTGGTGGTCGCTCGTCGGCGCGCTGGTCGTGTGGCACATCCGCGCGCCGCAGCGGCGGGCGCTCGACGGCGCCGTCTTCCTGGTGTCGCTGGCGATCGTCTGGCTGGGCATCGCGGTCGCCCACTGAGCGGCGCCCGGCGCGTACCCTGCGTCCCACGCGATGAGCGCGCGCGCGGCCGTACAACCAGTCGATGTCGCCCTCCGCGACGGTTCGACTCTGCGGATACGGCCGGTGCGCGCGGACGACCTGGAAGGGCTGCGCGCGCTGCTCGCCGGGATGTCGGAGGACTCGCGCTGGCTGCGCTTCCTGTCGGCGGGCGTGAACCTTGAGCGCGCCGCGCAGCATGCCGCCGAGCCGCCGAGCGGCATCGGGCTCGTCGCCACGGCGGGCACGCCGGAGCAGATCGTCGCGCACGCCGAGTACGCGCGCGAGACGGCCGATCGCGCCGAGGTCGCGTTCGAGGTGGCGGACGCTTGGCACGGGCGCGGCATCGCCACCATCCTCCTCGCCCATCTGGCGGGTGTCGCGGAACGCGACGGGATCGAGACGTTCGTCGCCTACGTGCACCCGAGCAATCACCGGATGGTCGGCGTGTTCCGCGAGTCCGGCTTCCCGGTGAACGTGACGGCCGAGGCGGGCGAGCTCCTCGTCGAGCTGCCCGCGGCGGTCGGCGCCGCCGCACGTTCGCGGTTCGAGGACCGCAGTCGCGCCGCGGCCGTCGCGGCCGTGGGACACGTCCTGCGGCCGGCCTCGGTCGCGGTCATCGGCGCCACGGCCGAGGCGCGGACCGTGGCGCGCAACATCGAGGCCGGCGGCTACACGGGCGCGGTCGTCGAGCATGCGCAGGCGGGGACCGACCTCGCGATCCTGGCCGTGCCCACGGCCGACGTGCTCGGGGCGGCCCGCGAGTGCGCGGCCGCGGGAGTGCGCGGCATCGCCGTGCTGGCCGAAGGCTTCGCCGACGCCGGCGCCGCCGGCCGCGCGCGCCTCGCCGAGCTGCTCACGATCTGCCGGTCGGCCGGCATGCGCATGGTCGGGCCGAACTGCCTGGGTGTGGTCAACACCGATCCCGAGATCCGGCTCGTCGCGGCGGCCACGGAGATCCTGCCCGCGGCCGGCCGCGTGGCGCTGGCCTCGCAGAGCACCGCGATCGGCATCGCCGCGATCGCCGAGGCACGGCGGCGCGGCCTGGGGCTGTCGACGTTCGTCGCGACGGGTGACAAGGCCGATCTGTCGGGCAACGACTTCCTCCAGTTCTGGGAGCAGGACCCGGCGACCGACGTCGTGCTCCTCTACCTGGAGTCGTTCGGCAACCCGCGGCGGTTCGCGCGGATCGCCCGCCGCACCGGGACGGTCAAGCCGATCGTGGTGGTCAAGACCGGCCGCCGGGCGGTGCCGCCCGGGCCCGACGCGACGACGACGCGCCGCCTGCTCTCGGCCTCCGACGTGACGGTCGACGCGCTGTTCGCGCACGCCGGCGTGATCCGCACGGAGACGATCGCAGAGCAGCTCGACGTCGCGTCGCTGCTGGCCGCGCAGCCGCTCCCGGCGGGCGATAGGGTCGCGATCGTGACGAATGGACGGGGGCCGGCGCTGGCGTGCGCCGAGGCGTGCATCGCCGGCGGGCTGCGCGTCGATCCGCCGACCCCCGCGCTCCGCCGCGCGCTCGCCGAGCGGCTCCCCGAGGCGGCCGACCCGGGCAACCCCGTCGACCTGCGCGCGCACGCCACCGGCGACGACTACGCGGCCGCGATCGACCTGCTCGCGCGACGACGACGACGTCGATGCCATCGTGGCGATCTTCGCGCCGCCGCTCGGCACCGAGGCGCAGGACGTCGCCGCGGCGCTGCGCCGCGCGGCGACCGGGAGCGTACCCCTCCTGGGTGTCTTCCCCGCCCATGGCGAGGCCGATCTGCGGGCGCTCGCCGGCGAGCGCGAGGTCCCGCTCTACGGGGCCGCGGTGCTGGCGGCGCGGGCGCTCGCGCGCATGGTCGCGTACGCCCGCTGGCGGGGCCGGGGCGCGGATACGGCGGCGGTGCCGGAGGGGCTCGACGCCGACGCCGCGGCAGCAGTGATCGCCGAGGCGCTGTCGCGCGGCGAGGGCTGGCTGCAGCCGGCCGAGGTCGAGGCGCTGCTCGGCGCGTACGGCGTGCCGCTCGCCGAGGCGCGGTTCGCCGCCACGCCGCTCGAGGCCGGCCGCTGCGCAGCCGAGCTCGGCGGGTCCGTCGCCCTGAAGGTGACCGCGCCGGGGCTGCTGTACAAGTCGGAGGCGGGCGGCGTGCGGCTCGGGCTGCACGGCGCCGAGGAGACCGAGCAGGCCGCGGAGGAGGCGGCGAGCGCGGTGGAGCGCGCGGGCCACGTGCCCGAGGCGTTCGTGGTCCAGCGGATGGCGCCCGCCGGCGTCGAGATGGCGGCCGGGGTGCTGACCGACCCCGACTTCGGGCCGTTCGTGGCCTGCGGTGCCGCCGGGCGCGCGGTCGAGCTGCTCGGCGACGTCACCGTGCGGCTCGCTCCGGTCGGCCCCTCCGAGGCAGCGGACATGATCGGCGAGCTGCGCACGTTCCCGCTGCTCGACGGCTACCGCGGGGCGCCGCGGATGGACCGTGCAGCGCTCGCGGACGTGCTCGTACGGCTCTCGCAGATGGCGGCCACGCACGCCGAGCTGATCGAGCTCGACTGCGACCCCGTGCTCGTGAGCCCGGCCGGCGCGGTCGTGCTCGACGCCCGGGCGAAGGTCCGTTCCCCGTCGCTGGCGCGCCCGTTCCCGGCGCTCGACCGATGACCCGCGGGATCTACGTCCTCGGCGCCGAGCCCGCCACCGGCAAGTCCGCCATCGCCATCGGCGTGCAGCGCCTGCTGGCCGGCCAGGTCAGCCGGCTCGGCGTGTTCCGGCCGGTCGCGCGCTCCGAGGACCCACTGCTCGACGTGCTGTGCGCCGACGGCGCGGCGTCCGCCACCGGCGTGAGCTACGCCGACGTGCGGGCCGACGAGCGCGCCGCGCTCGACGAGATCGTCACGCGCTATCGCGCGCTCGCGGCTGCCTGCGACGCCGTGCTCACCGTCGGCACCGACTTCGCCGGCGTCGGGACCGCCGGCGAGCTCGCCTTCAACGCGCGTGTCGCGCTCAACCTCGGGCTGCCGGTGCTGTGCGTCGTGTCGGGCCACGAGCGGGGCCCGGAGGACATCCAGTCGGCGGTGGACGTGGCGCTCACGATGATGCGGCGGATCGGCGCGGAGGTCGTCGCTGTCGTGGCCAACCGCGTGCGGGCCGGCGACGTCGACACGATCGCTGCTGCCGTGACCGCCGACGTGCCGGTGTACGTGGTGCCGGAGGACGAGCTGCTGATGGCGCCCACGATGGCGGAGGTCATGGCGGCCTGCGACGGCGAGCTGCTCGGCGGCACGCCCGAGGCGCTCGGCCGCGAGGCCCTCACCGTCCTCGTCGCGGCGATGACGGTGCCGAACCTGATCAAGCGGCTGACCGACGGCGCGTTGCTGATCACCCCGGGCGACCGCGTCGACGTCGTGCTCGCGGCCCGGTTCGCGCACGCGTCGCGCGAGCTGCCCTCGATCGCGGGCATCGTGCTGACCGGCGGGCTGCGGCCGGATCCCGAGCTGCTCCACCCGATCGACGCCGGCTCCGCTCCCGCCGTCGTCGCGACCGAGCACGACACGTACGAGACCACCGCGCTGGCCGCCGCGATCGAGGGGCGGATCGGCGTCGACACGCCGCGCAAGGTCACGACGGCGCTCGCCCTGTTCGAGCAGCACATCGACGGCGCCGCCCTGCTCGACCGGCTCGCGGTGACGCGATCGTCCGTCGTCACGCCGCTGATGTTCGAGCACGAGCTGCTCGAGCGCGCGCGCAGCAACCGCCGCCACATCGTGCTGCCCGAGGGCACCGACGAGCGGATCCTGCATGCGGCCGAGATCCTCCTCCGGCGCCGCGTCGCCGAGCTCACGCTGCTGGGCGATGAGGCGGAGGTCCGCGGGCTCGCCGCCCGGCTCGGCGCCGACATCTCGGGCGCGCGGGTCGTCTCGCCGGCGGACGAGGAGCTGCACGAGCGCTTCGCGCGCGAGTACGCGCAGCTGCGGGCGCACAAGGGGATCACCGTCGACGCGGCGCGTGACGTCATCGGCGACGTTTCCTACTTCGGCACGATGATGGTCGCGCTCGGGCTGGCCGACGGGATGGTGTCCGGCGCCACCCACACGACGGCCGAGACGATCCGCCCGAGCTTCGAGCTGCTCAGGACGACCACGGGCGCCGCGCTCGTCTCGAGCGTGTTCCTGATGTGCCTGGCGGACCGCGTGCTGGTCTACGGCGACTGCGCCGTGAACCCGAACCCGACGGCCGAGCAGCTCGCCGACATCGCCATCTCGTCGGCGGCGACCGCCGCGCGGTTCGGCGTCGAGCCGCACGTCGCGATGCTCTCGTACTCGACCGGCGCGTCCGGCACGGGCGCCGACGTCGAGCGCGTGCGCGAGGCCACCGAGCTCGTACGCGAGCGCAGCCCCGAGCTCTCGATCGAGGGGCCGATCCAATACGACGCCGCCGTCGACGCCGGCGTCGCGCGGGCCAAGCTCCCGAGCAGCACGGTCGCGGGCCGCGCGACCGTGTTCATCTTCCCCGACCTCAACACCGGCAACAACACGTACAAGGCGGTCCAGCGCAGCGCTGGAGCGCTCGCCGTCGGACCGGTGCTGCAGGGCCTGCGCAAGCCGGTCAACGACCTCTCGCGCGGCGCGAGCGTGCCGGACATCGTCAACACGGTGGCGATCACGGCGATCCAGGCGCAGGACACGTGAACGTCCTGGTCCTCAACTGCGGGTCCTCCTCGCTCAAGTACCGCGTGGTCGACCTTGCGGCGCGGACGGCGCTCGCGTCCGGGCTGGTCGAGCGCATCGGGCAGCCGGGCGGCCCCACCGACCATCACGACGCGCTGCGGGCGGTGCTCGACGAGTCCCGCGACGCCGAGCTCGGAGCGGTGGCGCATCGCGTCGTGCACGGCGGCGCACGGTTCACCGAGCCGGTGGTGATCGACGACGAGGTGCTCACCGAGGTCCGCGCCCTGGCGGCGCTCGCGCCGCTGCACAACCCGGTCAACGTGATCGGCATCGAGGCGGCGCGGCGTGCGCTGCCGGCGCTGCCGCACGTCGCCGTGTTCGACACCGCGTTCCATCAGACGCTGCCGCCGCACGCGTACACGTACGCGGTCCCGCCGGACTGGGCGCGCCGCCACGGCGTGCGCCGCTACGGGTTCCACGGCACCTCGCACGCCTACGTCTCGCGGCGGGCCGCCGAGCTCCTGGGACACGATCCCGCGGAGTGCAACCTGATCGTGCTCCACCTCGGCAACGGCGCGAGCGCGGCGGCCGTCGAGCGCGGGCGCAGCGTCGAGACGTCGATGGGGCTGACACCGCTCGAAGGTCTCGTGATGGGGACACGGAGCGGCGACGTCGACCCGGCGATCGTGTTCCACATGCAGCGCGTCGGCGACCTCGGGGTCGAGGAGATCGAGCGCGTGCTCAACACCGGCAGCGGGATGAAGGCGCTGGCGGGCGCCGCCGATCTGCGGGAGGTCCACGCCCGGGTGGCGGCCGGCGACGCGGACGCGGAGCTCGCACTCGCCGTCTACTGCCACCGGATCCGCAAGTACGTGGGGGCGTACCTCGCCGTGCTCGGGCACGCCGACGCCGTCGTGTTCACGGGCGGCGTGGGGGAGAACGACGCCATCGTGCGCGCCCGCGCGCTCGCCGGCCTCGAGCGGCTGGGGATCCGCGTCGACGATGCCCGCAACCGCGCCGCCAACGGCGAGCCGCGGGCGATCTCGCCCGACGGCGCCGAGGTCGCGGTGCTCGTGATCCCCACCGACGAGGAGCTCGAGATGGCCGAGCAGGCCGCGGCGCTCGTCGGCGCCCGCCGGTCGTAGCCTCAGCGCGTCAGGACGACGTCCGCCCGCAGGCGCACCTCGTCCGCCACCAGCACCCGGCCGGCGTCGCGCAGCGCGTCCCATTCCAGGCCGAACGCCGAGCGCCGGATCGTGGTCTCGGCACGCAGGCGCGGCGCGTCGCCGGGCTCGACGGTCACGACGAAATCGACCGGCCGCGTGACGCCGCGGATCGTGAGCTCGCCGCGCAGCAGCCGTCCGTGAGCGGCCGTGTCCGCGTGCAGGACGATCTCCGGGTGGTGCTCGGCGTCGAAGAACTCCGAGCGCAGCCGCGTGTCGCGGATGCCGTTGCCGGTCTGGACCGACGCCGCATCGACCTCGCCTCGGACGCTGAGGCGATCGCCGTCGGCTTCGAGGCGGCCGGCGAACGAGCCGAACTCCCCGCGGACCGTGGCGACCCCGAAGTGGCGGACGCGGAACGTCACGCGCGAGCGTTCGGCGTCGATGCGCCAGGCGCCGTTCTCGATCAGAGGCGCGTTCTGCATGGGCATACGGTCACTATCGGCGCCCGCGGCGTTCTGCCTATCCGCAACTTCCCGCAGTCCCGATGCGGGCGCAATCCACCGATCGAATTTCCAGAGTCGAGTGTGAGAACGCGCGCTGAGCGTGGTAGCTTCCGCGAGCTGTGAGGCCGGGGCTGACGCTGCAGTCGGCGCACGAGTTCTTCCGCCGCGGGGAGGCGAACGCCGAGCGGCTGGAGCATGCTGATCGCCAAAGGCCGCGGCTGGGAGTCGGCGTATCGCGATCGCTGGCGCCACGACAAGGTCGTGCGCTCGACCCACGGCGTGAACTGCACGGGCTCGTGCTCGTGGAACGTGTACGTCAAGGACGGGCTGATCACCTGGGAGAGCCAGGCCGTCGACTACCCGCGGACCGACCCCGACCGTCCCGATCACGAGCCGCGCGGCTGCCCGCGCGGCGCGTCGTTCTCCTGGTACACGTACTCGCCCGTCCGCCTCAAGCACCCGTACGTGCGCGGCAGCCTGCTCGAGCGCTGGCGCGCGGCGCGCGCGTCGCGCGCCGGACCCGGTGGCGGCGTTCGCGCGAGGTCGCCGCCGACGGCGGCTATCGCGGCGAGCGCGGGCGCGGCGGCTTCGTGCGCTGCGACTGGGACGAGGCGACCGAGCTGATCGCCGCCGCGACCGTGCACGCGATCCGCGAGCACGGCCCGGATCGCGTCGGCGGCTTCACGCCGATCCCGGCGATGTCGCCGGTCTCGTTCGCCGCCGGCACGCGCTTCCTGTCGCTGATCGGCGGGCACACGACGACGTTCTACGACTGGTACGCGGACCTGCCGCCGGCGTCGCCGCAGGTGTTCGGCGACCAGACCGACGTGCCGGAGTCGGCCGACTGGTGGGACGCGAGCTACCTGATCGTGTGGGGCACCAACCTGCCGATCACGCGCACGCCGGACGCGCACTTCATGACCGAGGCGCGCTACCGCGGCCAGAAGGTCGTGGTCGTCTCGCCGGACTACTCCGATCACGTGAAGTTCGCCGACGACTGGCTGCCCGCGCAGCCGGGCACCGACGCGGCGCTGGCGATGGCGATGGGCCACGTGATGCTCAAGGAGTTCTGGGTCGACCGTGAGGTCGCAGCGGTTCCGGGACTACGGCAAGCGGTTCACCGACCTGCCGCTGCTGGTCGCGCTCGAGCGAGCGCGACGGCGCGCACGTGCCCGGCCGCTTCGTGATGGCCGCCGACATCGGCGACGAGAGCGAGCACGCCGACTGGAAGCCGGTGCGTGCTCGACGCCGCGACCGGCGAGCCGGCGGTGCCGAACGGCTCGGTCGGGTTCCGCTACGGCGAGCGAGGGCAAGGGCCGCTGGAACCTGCGCGCTCGGCGACCTCGACCCGGTGCTCACCGCTGCACGGCCGCCACGAGCAGCTCGTCGAGGTCGCGCTGCCGCGCTTCGACGTCGGCGACGGGCCGGGCGGCGACGTGATGCGCCGCGGCGTGCCGGCCGATCCGCGTCGGCGGCCGGCTCGTGACGACGGTGCTCGACCTGATGCTCGCCACCTACGGCGTCGCCCGCGAAGGGCTGCCGGGCGAGTGGCCGGAGGGCTACGACGACGCAGGCGGTCCCGTACACGCCGGCGTGGCAGGAGGCGATCACCGGCGTCGACCGGCGCCTGGCGGTGAAGGTCGCGCGCGAGTTCGCCCGCAACGCCGAGGTCAGCGGCGGGCGCTCGATGATCTGCATGGGCGCGGGGACCAACCACTGGTTCCACTCCGACGAGACCTACCGCTCGTTCATCGCGCTGCTGCTGCTGTGCGGCTGCGTCGGGATCAACGGCGGCGGCTGGGCGCACTACGTCGGCCAGGAGAAGATCCGCACGTTCGCCGGCTGGCAGACGCTCGCGTTCGCGCTGCGACTGGCGGCGCCCGCCGCGCCAGGCGCAGGGCACGTCCTGGTACTACACGCACACCGAGCAGTGGCGCTACGACCGGCTGCGGCCCGAGCACTTCGCCTCGCCGCTGGGCGACCGGCGCTGTTCGCCGGGCATGACGGCGATCGACGCGCACGCCAAGGCGGTGCGGATGGGCTGGATGCCCGCGTTCCCGCAGTTGGAACCGCAACCCGCTCGACGCTCGCCGACGAGGCGCGGGCCGCCGGCGCGGACCCGGTCGAGCACGTCGTCGCGGAGCTGCAAGGCGGGCCGCCTGCGCTTCGCGGTCGAAGACCCGAGCGCGCCGGAGAGCTTCCCGCGCGTGTTCTTCGTCTGGCGCTCGAACCTGCTCGGCTCCTCCGGCAAGGGGCAGGAGTACTTCCTGCGCCACCTGCTCGGCGCCGACGCACGACGGCCCGCTGGCCGAGCCGCTGCCCGAGGGCGAGCGCCCGCCGAGCGTGCGCTGGCGCGAGGAGATCCCGCAGCGGCAAGCTCGACCTGCTGGTCAACGTCGACTTCCGCATGACGACGACCGGGCTGTACTCCGACGTCGTGCTGCCGGCCGCGACCTGGTACGAGAAGTACGACCTGTCGATGACCGACATGCACCCGTTCGTGCACTCGTTCAACCAGGCCGTGCCGCCGCCGTGGGAGGCGCGCACCGACTGGGACGCGTTCGGCGCGATCGCGCGCGCGTTCTCCGCGCTCGGCCGCCGAGCACCTCGGCGTGCGCCGCGACATCGTCGCCGGCCCGGTGCTGCACGACACGCCCGGCGAGATCAGCCAGCCGCGCGGCGAGGTCGCGCGACTGGCGCGCGGGCGAGTGCGAGCCGGTGCCCGGGCCGGACGATGCCCAGCGCTGACCGTCGTCGAGCGCGACTACGGCGCCGTCGCCGAGCAGTGGGCGGCGCTCGGCCCGCTGGCCGAGCAGCTCGGCGCGACGGTCAAGAGCGCCTCGTGGATCCCCGACCGCGAGGTCGAGTGGCTCGCGCGCAAGAACGGGACGCGTGCGCGGCGGGGTCGCCGACGGGCGGCCGTCGCTGGAGCGGCGCCGAGCAGGTCGCCGAGACGATGCTCGCGCTGTCCGGCGTCACCAACGGCCGCCTCGCGCGTCGCCGGGCTTCCGGTCGCTCGAGGAGCGCTGCGGCGTCCCGCTCGCCGACCTCGCCGAGGCTCGCCGAGGAGACGCGGATCACGTTCCAGGACACGCAGGTGCAGCCGCGGCGCGTGATCACGTCGCCGGAGTGGTCGGGCATCGACGAGGAGGGCCGCGCCTACGCCGCGTTCACGATCAACGTCGAGCGCGACAAGCCGTGGCACACGCTGTCCGGGCGCATGCACCTGTACCTCGACCACGCGTGGATGCGCGAGCTCGGCGAGGGCGCTGCCCGCCTACCGGCCGCCGGTCGACCACCGGCTGATGCTCGCCGGCGCGCAGCCCGATCGGCGGCGACGGCGTGCCGGAGGATCACGCTGCGCTACCTGACGCCGCACTCGAAGTGGTCGATCCACTCCGAGTACCAGGACAACCTGCACATGCTCACCCTGTTCCGCGGCGGCTCGGGGCTGTGGATGAGCCCGCAGGACGCCGAGGCGATCGGCGTGCGCGACAACGACTGGGTCGAGGCGCACAACCGCAACGGCATCGTCGTCACGCGCGCGGTCGTCTCGCACCGCGTGCCGCAGGGCGTGTGCCTGATGTACCACTCCAAGGACCGCCAGATCGGCACGCCGCGCTCGCAGATCGACGGCCGCCGCGGCGGCACCGAGAACGCGCTGACGCACGATCGCGATGAAGCCGACGCACATGGTCGGCGGCTACGCGCAGCTGTCGTGGGGCGCCGAACTACTACGGCCCGACCGGCTCCAACCGCGACTCGGTCACCGTCGTGCGCGCGCCGCAGCCAGGAGGTCGACGTACTGATGCGCGTCAGGCGCAGGTCGCGATGGTGATGAACCTCGACAAGTGCATCGGCTGCCACACGTGCTCGGTGACCTGCAAGCAGGTGTGGACCAACCGGCCGGGCACCGAGTACGTCTGGTTCAACAACGTCGAGACCGCGCCGGGCCAGGGCTACCCGCGCCAGTGGGCCGACCAGGCGCGCTGGAACGGCGGCTGGGAGCTCGACCGCAAGGGCCGGCTGCGGCTGAAGGCCGGCGGGCAGGTCAAGAAGCTGCTGACGATCTTCTCCAACCCCGACCTGCCGGCGATCGACGACTACTACGAGCCGTTCACCTACGACTACGAGACGCTCGTCGACGCGCCGCTCGGGCGACCTCGACCCGGTCGCGCGGCCGCACTCGCAGCTCACCGGCAAGCCGATGGACGTCAAGTGGGGGCCCAACTGGGACGAGGGCCTGGCCGGCGGCCAGGAGTCCGCGCCCCAGGACCCGCACCTGCGGGCCATGCAGGAGGAGGTGCGCCTGACCTACGAGCAGGCGTTCATGTTCTTCCTGCCGCGGATCTGCGAGCACTGCCTGAACCCGTCGTGCGTCGCGATCTGCCCGTCGGGCGCGATGTACAAGCGCGAGGAGGACGGCATCGTCCTCGTCGACCAGAACAAGTGCCGCGGCTGGCGCTACTGCGTCTCGGGCTGCCCGTACAAGAAGGTCTACTTCAACCACCGCACCGGCAAGGCCGAGAAGTGCACGCTCTGCTACCCGCGGATCGAGATCGGCCAGCCGACGATCTGCTCGGAGACCTGCGTCGGGCGCATCCGCTACCTCGGCCTCGTGCTCTACGACGCCGACCGCGTCGCAGGCCGCCGCCTCGGTGCCCGACGAGCGCGACCTGCTCGCCGCGCAGCGCGACGTGTTCCTGGACCCCGAGGACCCCGGCGGTGCAGCGCCGCCGCGCGCGCGCGACGGCATCCCGCGACGACTGGATCGACGCGGCGCGGCGCTCGCCGATCTACGACCTCGCGATGCGCTGGGGCGTCGCGCTGCCGCTGCACCCGGAGTTCCGCACGCTGCCGATGGTCTGGTACGTGCCGCCGCTCTCGCCGGTCGTCTCGACGCTGGAGACCGACGGCTACGAGGCCGACCCCGACGACGTCTTCGGCGCGATCGACCACCTGCGGATCCCGCTCGAGTACCTCGCGAACCTGCTGACCGCCGGCGACGTCGACGTCGATCCGCGGCGTCCTGCACCGCCTCGCCGCGATGCGCGCCTACATGCGCAAGCGCGAGGTGCTCGGCGAGATCGACGAGGCAGCTGCCCGGCGCGGGTCGGGCTGACCGGCCCCGAGCTCGAGCGCATGTACCGGCTGCTGGCGATCGCCAACTACGAGGACCGCTACGTGATCCCGCAGGCGCACGCCGAGCTCGGCGAGCGGCTGATGCAGGAGCAGGGCGGCTGCGGCCTGGACTTCGACGGCGGCCCGGGCAACTGCGGCGCCGTCGACCCGCGGCCCGACACGTCCTCGCCGCACGTGCCCGTACGACGGCGAGCGCTTCCACCTGCGTCGACATCCTCAAGCGCGAGGAGCGCCGCGGACCATGAGGCGCCGCCGCCCGCAGCCGCCGCGCGCCGTGGGCGCTGCTGTCGTACCTGCTGCGCTATCCCGACGCCGAGGTGGCGGCCGCGCGGCGACGGCGCTCGCGGCGAGGTCGCCGCGCTGCCCGCCGGGCCGGTGCGCGAGGCGCTCGAGCGCTTCCTGGCCGGCTGGACCGGCGACCAGACCGCGCTGGCGGCCCGCTACGTCGAGACGTTCGACCTGCGCCGCCGCGCGAGCCTCTACCTCACCTACTACGCGCACGGCGACACCCGCGAGCGCGGCATGGCGCTCCTGCGGCTCAAGAAGCTCTATCGCGCCGCCGGGCTGCCGATGGACGCGCCCGAGCTGCCCGACCACCTGACCGTGATGCTCGCGTTCGCCGCGCTGCGCCGCACCGGGGCACGGCGAGGCGCTGCTGGCCGAGCACCGCCCGGCGATCGAGCTGCTGCGGCTCTCGCTGCACGACCTCGGGCAGCCCGTACGCGCACGTGCTCGACGCGATCGCGGCGCTGCCTGCCGGCGCTGAGCGTGTCCGAGCGCTCGAGGTCGCGCGGCTGGCGCGCGAGGGCCCGCCGGACGAGGCGGTCGGCCTCGAGCCCTACGGGCCGCCGGAGGCGGATGCCGACTGCGGATGCCGCAGCGTCCATGAGCGCCGGCGAGGTCCTGCTGTGGATCATCTTCCCCTACGTCGCGGTGGCGACGTTCGTGGTCGGCACGTGGTGGCGCTACCGCGCCGACCAGTTCGGCTGGACGAGCGGGTCGACGCAGCTGTTCGAGCAGAAGATCCTCGGCTGGGCCGGGCCCGGCGTTCCACTACGGCGCGCTCGCCGCGGTCGGCGGCCACGTGATCGGCCTGATGATCCCGAAGTCGTTCACCGAGGCGGTCGGCATGTCCGAGAGCACCTACCGCTGGTTCTCGGCGATCGCCGGCGCCGTCGCCGGCGCGGTCTGCGTCGTCGGCTTCGTCGGGCTCGTCTACCGGCGCGTCACCAACGTGCGCGTCCGGCGCACCACGTCGCGCACCGACCTGCTCGTCTACCTCCTGCTGGTGGTCCTGATCGGCCTCGGCTGCTGGATGACGTTCGCCCACAACCTGCATCACCGCGTCGCCGTACGACTACCGCGAGTCGATGTCGCAGTGGTGGCGCTCGCTGTTCATCCTGCAGCCCGACGTCGACGCCGTGCAGGGCGCCAACACCGTCTACCAGGTGCACGCGATCATCGCCTGGGCGTTCTGGGCGCTGTTCCCGTTCAGCCGCCTCGTGCACGCCTGGAGCATCCCGCTGCAGTACCTCGGCCGGCCGTACATCCTCTACCGCCGCCGCTACGCCTGACGCGCGCCGCGATGAGCGCGGCCAGCTCGGCGCCCCAGCTCGCCGCTCGCCACGCTCGCGTTCCTCGTCTGCTTCTACGCCTGGACGCCTGCTCGGCCCGCTCGGCCCGGACCTGCAGGACGCCCTCGGGCTCTCGGATGTCCAGACCTCGGTCGATGGTCGCCGTACCGGTACTGCTCGGCTCGCTGATGCGGATCCCGCTCGGGTGGCTCACCGACCGTCTCGGCGGCCGCGTGGTGTTCACCGCGCTGATGGTCTACACGCCGCTGCCGCTCGTCGCGCTCGCGCTGTTCCACGACTCGCTCGGCGTCATCCTCGCTGTTCGGGTTCCTGCTCGGGTTCGCCGGCGCATCGTTCGCGGTCGGCGTCCCGTTCGTGAACGGCTGGTACACGCCCGAGCGGCAGGGCTTCGCGCTCGGCGTCTACGGCATGGGGATGGGCGGGACGGTGCTCGCGGGCCTCACCGCGCCGAGCATCGTCGACGAATGGGGCCTGTCGGCGCCGTTCTGGGTCGCCGCGGGGCTGGTCGCGGTCACCGCGGCGGTGTTCTGCCTGTACGCGCGCAACGCCCTGCGCGCGACCCCCAGCGTGCCGGCGCCGAGCATGTTCGCTGCGCTGTCGGTGTTCCGCACGAGCGGCCGCGCCTGGGCGTTGACGCTGTTCTACTTCCTCGCGTTCGGCGGGTTCGTGGCGATGTTCCTCTACCTGCCGAAGCTGCTGACCGGGGTGCATGACCTCACGAAGGCCGATGCCGGTGCCCGGGCCGCCGGGTTCGCCCTGCTGGCCGTGGTCGCGCGGCCGACCGGCGGCTGGCTGTCAGACCGCATCGGCGCCGCCCGCGTGCTGCTCATGTCGTTCGTCGGCGTGGGCGTACTGGCGCACGGTGCTGGCCGTCACCTACACGTCGATGGTGCCGCTGACGATCTGCTGCCTGACCATGGCCGTCGCGCTCGGGCTCGGCGACCGGCGCGGTCTTCAAGCTCGTGCCGGAGTGGTTCCCGGACCGCGTCGGCGCGGTCACGGGCGTGGTCGGGGCCGCCGGCGGCCTCGGCGGCTTCTTCCCGCCGCTCGTCATGGGCGTCGTGAAGTCGGCGACGGGCGGCTATGCGGTCGGCTTCCTGCTGATGGCGCTCGTCGCCGTCGCGTGCCTGGTGGTCCTGCGGCGGCAGGCGCCGGTCAGCCGATCCGGATGAGCGCGTCGGCGCGCGGCTGCGTCGTCGCGATCAGCTCGGCGTTGCGCTGGTCGGAGCGCATCACCCAGTCGCGCGCGAAGTCGGGCGCCTTGCCGAACTCGATGTGCCGCGCGATCAGCAGCTCGAGCCGCCGCTCCTCGTCCTGCATCACGTACCAGGCCTCGTCGAGCAGGGTGCGGACCTCCGCCCACGGGCCGTCGTCGACGAGCAGGTAGTTGCCCTCGGTGATCACCAGCGGCACGTCGCGCGGGACGGGTACGGCGGCGTTGACCGGCTCCTCGATCTCGCGGCGGAACTCGGGCGCGTAGACGACGTCGTCGGTGTTCGCGCGCAGCCGCTTGAGCAGGGCCACGTAGCCGGCGCCGTCGAACGTGTCGAGCGCGCCCTTCCGGTCGGCGCGGCCGACCCGGACGAGCTCCGCCTGCGCGAGGTGGAACCCGTCCATGCCGACCAGCCGAGCCTGATCTCCGAGCTCGTCGGCGATCGCCTGCGCGAGCGTCGACTTGCCGCCGCCGGGCGGGCCCGTGATCCCCAGGATCGTCCGCGCCCCACGGGCGGCGAGCGCGTGCGCCCGCTCGATCGCCTCGGCGGTGGTGATCATGCCGCGGCCGCCGCGAGCTGCTCGGTGACGAACCGCCGCGCCGAGGTCGCCAGCTCCATCCCGTCGTCCCACGTCTCGCGCCAGATGCACAGCGCGCGCATGAGCGCGGGGGAGACGACCGCGGAGGAGAAGCTCTCGAACGTGATCGTGCCGTTGTAGCCGATCTCGATCGCCGCCGCCATGCCCGGCTCCTCGATGTTCATGTGGTAGGTGTCGAGGTGCACGGTGGCGTTGCTCGAGCCGATGTCGTCGAGGAACGTGAGCGCCTGCTCGGTGGTGTTGAGCACGTTGCTCTCGTAGCGGTTGACGACCTCGAGCCCGATCGTGACGCCCTCGCGGGCGGCGTTCGCGCACAGCTCCTGCATCGCCGCGACCGCGTTCGCGTAGCCGCGTTCGGTCAGCGCCGCCTCGTGCCGCCCGAGCACGCCGTAGAGGTAGTCGGCGCCGAGCTCGACGGTCGCCCGCAGGGCGTTGGCGAGCAGCAGGCGGCCGGCCGCCACGGCGTCCGGGTCCTCGCTTCCTCGCGATCGAGCACCGCCTGGACCCGGACGCGCTCGACCACGAGCTCGACCTGCGCCTGGGCGCCGGCGAGCTCGCCGCCTGGGCGGCTTAGCGGCCCCGGCGAACGGCGGCATCGAGGGAGCCAGGATCGGCCACGCCCCGAGGTTGGTGTCGAGTTTTGGTCGCATAGCGACCATTTCACGACACCATGGCGCGTAGACGCTCGCGATCGGCGGGCGGCCGGCGGCACGCAGACGCTCGCGGTCGGCGGCGCGGCCGGCGGCACGCAGACGCTCGCCCTCGGCGGCGCGGCCGGCGGCACGCAGACGCTCGCGGTCGACCGCGCGGCCGGCGGCCCGGCCGCCCTAGCCAGCCGCAGTTCGCCCGCCCCAGGGGGCGGCCACGCCTAGAAGTCGTCCGCCGCCGGCAGCCCGACGTAGTTCTCGGCCAGGCTCGTCGCGGCCGCCTCGGACCGCTCGACGTACTCGAGCCGCGAGAGCTGCAGACCGCGCTGGAACGACCCGCCGCCGAGGTCGTGCAGCAACTGGGTCATGTAGTTGGAGAAGTCCTGCGCGCGCCAGACCCGGCGCAGCGCGGTGGCGCTGTAGGCCTCCAGCCCGTCACGAGAGCCGCTCTCGTAGAACGAGCGCAGGGCGGCGCCGAGCAGGCGCACGTCGTTGACCGCGAGGTTGAGGCCCTTGGCGCCGGTGGGCGGGACGATGTGCGCGGCGTCGCCGGCCAGGAACAGCCGGCCGTGCTGCATCGGGTCGGAGACGAAGCTGCGCATCGGCGTGATGCCCTTCTCGATGATCGGCCCGTCGTTGACCTCGCCGATGCGGGCGCCGAGCTCCGACCAGATCCGCTCGTCCGGCCACGCGTCGAGGTCCTCGTCGTTCGGCACCTGGAGGTACAGGCGCGAGACCGTCGGGGAGCGCATCGAGTGCAGCGCGAAGCCGTTCTCGTGCCAGGCGTAGATCAGCTCGTCGGTGCTCGGGGGCGCCTCGGCGAGGATGCCCAGCCAGCTGAACGGATACGTGAAGTCGTGCTCGGTGATCACGCCGTCGGGGATGGCGCCCCGGCAGATGCCGTGGAAGCCGTCGCAGCCCGCGATGAAGTCGCACACGAGCTCCTCGCCGCCAAACGTGATCCGCGGCCGCGAGGGTTCCAGATCGTGGACGGCGACGTCGTCAACCTCGAAATGGATCGGCACGCCGCGCTCCTCGAGCGCGGCGATCTCGTCCTTGACGACCTCCTGCTGCCCGTAGATGGTGATCTTGCGGCCGGTGAGGCGCAGCATGTCGACGTGGAACGCGCGGTCGCGGAAGCGCAGGTACACGCCCGTGTGGTCGAGCCCTTCGCGGTCGAGCCGGTCGGCGACGCCGACCGCGTGCAGCACGTCGACGGTGTTCTGCTCGAGCAAGCCCGCGCGCACCCGCTTCTCGACGTACTCGCGGTCGCGGACCTCGAGCACGACGCAGTCGATCCCCGCCTGCTGCAGCAGCAGCGCGAGCGTGAGGCCGGCCGGTCCGGCCCCGATGATCCCCACCTGGGTCTCCATCCTGGGCCCGATCTTATGTAAGACATGTCGCCGGCCGCGCGCGAACCGTGCATGAGCGAAGAGACCTTTGTGATCGTCGGAGCCGGACTGGCCGGGGCCAAGGCGGCGGAGACGCTGCGCGAGGACGGGTTCGGCGGGCGCGTCGTGCTCGTCGGCGACGAGCACGAGCTGCCGTACGAGCGGCCGCCGCTGTCAAAGCAGTACCTGGCCGGTGAGGCGGAGCGCGACGGCGCGCACGTCCACGCGCGGGAGTTCTACGAAGAGCAGCGGATCGAGCTGATCGCCGGCGTGGCGGCGACCGGGCTCGACACCGCCGGGCACCGCCTCGCCCTCGCCGACGGCCGCGGGCTGAGCTACGACCGGCTGCTGATCGCCACCGGCGCCACGCCGCGGCGCCCACCGATCGACGGCATCGCGCGCGCCCGCACGCTCCGGACGCTGCCCGACGCCGACGCCCTGCTCGCGGCGTTCGGCGACGGCGGATCGGTGGCCGTGATCGGCGCCGGCTGGATCGGCTGCGAGGTCGCGGCCGCGGCGCGCGCTCACGGCTGCGAGGTCGCGCTGATCGAGCACGCGGCGACGCCGCTGGCGGGCGTCCTCGGGACCCAGCTCGGCGCGCTGTTCGCCGACCTGCACCGCTCACACGGCGTCGAACTGCTGACCGGCGTCGGCGCCGCCGCGATCGAGGCCGACCGCGTGCGCCTCACCGACGGCGCCGAGATCGCGTGCGACACGGTCGTCGTGGGCGTCGGCGTCCAGCCCGATACCAGGCTCGCCGCCGCCGCGGGGCTCGACGTCGACAACGGCATCCTCGTCGACGAGCACCTGCGCACGAGCGCGGCCGACGTGTTCGCCGCCGGCGACGTCGCCAACGCCGTCCACCCGCACTACGGCCGCCGCGTGCGCGTCGAGCACTGGGCGAACGCGCTCAACCAGGGCCCGGCCGCGGCGCGCTCGATGCTCGGCGGCGGCGAGGCGTACGCGAAGCTGCCGTACTTCTTCTCCGACCAGTACGAGCTCGGGATGGAGTACGTCGGCCTGCACGACCCGGCCGACCGGATCGTCATCCGCCGCGACACCGACGATCTCGCGCTGCGCGCGCTGTGGCTCGACGCCGGCAACCGCGTCACCGCCGGCATGCACGTCAACGAGTGGGACACGATCGAGGCGATCGAGCGCCTGATCGAAAGCGGCGACGCGGTCGAGCCGGAGGCGGCGCTGGTCAGTACTTGAAGGTGGAGGCGTCCGGCGAGCGGTGCGACCGCTCGCCGTGATGGCAGCCGCCGTGATGGTTCATGAAGCGATGGTGGTACAGCCGCTCGGCATCCGGCTGGGTCGCGGGGACCGGCGGGGGATCGTCGCCGCCGGTCAGCGCCGAGGCACCGGCCGCCAGCGCGCCGGCCGCGAGGACCGCGCCGACGCCGGCGGCGATCCAGCGGCGGCGCCGCGGTGGACGCGGCTCCGGCGCGTCGATGATCCGGAACTCCACATCGTCGAAGCGATCCGGAGGCATTCCCGGATCATACGCTTGCATTTCCTAAGATGCTTAGGTATTATCCTAACCACAATAGGAAAGGGAAGCCATGAAGACCACCACCGTCACCCCCAACCTCATCCAGCTCACGCGCCTCGGGTTCGTGAACGCGTTTCTCGTGCGCGAGGACGACGGCTTCACGCTCGTCGACACGACCACCGGCGGCGCCGCGGACGCGCTGATCGAGGCGGCGGAGAAGGCCGGCGGTGCGATCCGGCGGATCGCGCTCACGCACGGGCACGGCGACCATGTCGGCTCGGTCGATGCGCTCAAGGGCAAGCTCGGCGTCGAGGTCCTGATGCCCGAGCTGGATGCTCGCATCCACGCGGGGGAGAAGGTCACCGACCGCAAGCCGACCGGCAGCTGGCCGAAGCTCGAGACGGTCCCCGACGTCCGCCTCGTCGCGGGCGACCGAGTCGGGAGCCTCGAGGTGATCGCCGCCCCGGGCCACTCGCCCGGGCACGTCGCGTTCCTCGACTCGCGCGACCGGACGCTGATCGCCGGCGACACCTACACGACGTATCGGCAGCACGCAGGTGTCCAATCACTTCTACTGGCGCTTCCCGCTCGCCGCGATGGCGACGTTCGACAAGGCGCAGGACCTCGAGTCGGCGCAGGCGCTGCGCGCGCTCGACCCCGCCGTGCTGGTCGTCGGGCACGGCAATGCGGTGCGCGATCCGGGAGCGGCGATGGACCGGGCGATCGCCCGCGCACGCTGATGCCGCGCGCCGGTCTCGTCGCCGACCGCGTGGTCGAGGCAGCCGCCGCGCTCGCCGACGCCGAGGGGCTCGATGCGCTGACGCTCGCCCGGCTGGCCGCCGAGCTCGGCGTCCAGTCGCCGTCGCTGTACGCGCACGTCGACGGCCTGCCCGACCTGCGGCGCCGGCTCGCCGGCCGCGGCGCGCGCGAGCTGGCGGCGACGCTCGGCGCGGCCGCCGCCGGCCGGGCCGGCGGCGACGCGCTCGCCGCCGTCGCCGCGGCCTATCGCCAGTACGCACGCGAGCACCCCGGCACGTATTCGGCCGCCCAGCGCGCGAGCGACCTCGACCCCGCGGACGGCGCGCCCGTCGTCGACGTCGTGCTCGCCGTCCTGCGCGGGTACGGCCTCGAGGGCGATGACGCGGTCCACGCCACGCGCATCCTCCGCTCCGCGCTCCACGGGTTCGCCGCTCTCGAGATCGGCGACGGGTTCGGCATCCCGCTCGACCTCGACGAGACGTTCGCCCGCCTCGTCACGGTGCTCGACCACGGGCTGCGCTGAGCCGGCTCACGTGCCGACGGCGGAGAGCAGCCAGAGCCCCAGGCTCGTGAAGCACACCATCACGGTGAGCATCCAGTACTGGGAGCGGACGGCCTCCTTGGGGTCGCGGTAGGTCGCGATCGCGCGGTCGTGGGCGAGGATCAGGCCGGAGACGTGCCCGGCCAGCAGCGCCGCGACCTGCACGTACCAGACCTGCGTGGCGGAGACCACGCCATAGTTGATCGCCAGCGTCGCCGTCCCGAAGTAGTCCGACCCGGTGCCGAGCGGGTCCGACGCCAGGTAGGCGAGCGCCTGCGACTGGTAGACGAGCAGCGAGAAGTAGTGCGCCACCACGTACGCGAGCGCGATCGGCACGAGCGTGTGGATGTAGCGCCGCGCGAGGTCGCCCGAGTCGTCACCGGGATGGACGCTGCGCATGCCGGCGATCCCGATCCGGTACAGGCCGCCGATCGCGAGCACGACCCCGATCAGCCCGACCGTGAACGCCAGCTCGAGCGCCGTTTCGGCGTTGAAGCCGAGGTTCGAGAACAGCGTCTGCAGGTCATCGGCGAGCGAGGTCCAGGTCGGGCCCTGCGAGAACCCGTCGAACGACGTCGTGCCGATCATCGTGATCAGCAGCGCCACCGTGCCCGGCGGTGTGTCGAGCTGCACGACGCCCTCGAGCGGGCGCCGCGTGCGCAGCTCGCCGTCGGTCCAGTGCAGCGGCGACAGGCGCGCGAACAGGCCGAAGTAGACGCCGAACGCGTCGGCGTTGTTCTCCCACGCGCGGATCCCGTACAGGCTCATCCCGACGAGCTGGACGGCCGCGTAGGCGATGGCCATGATCGCCAGCGTCGACGGGTCGTCCTTGTTGACGTAGACCAGCTCGACCCAGGCGAAGATGAGGATCCCGGCCACGGCCGGCCAGCGGCCGACCCGCTCGGGGTAGGGGAGCGGCTCCGGCGCGCTGCGGCCCAGCCGCCGCCCGGCCCACGCGACCGCGCGGGCGATCGCCAGCCACGGGTTGAAGGCCCGGAACACGTCGCCGACCAGCGCCGAGGCGAACGGGAGCCCGACCCAGAAGATGACGAACACGATCGTCACGATCAGGTTGTTCTGGGCCGAGAACTGCTCGCCGGCCAGACCCGCGTACACGCAGAAGACGAAGAAGGCGACGCCGATCGCGCCGGCCAGCGGCGAGAAGAACGGCGGGACCTTGAACGCCGTCTTCTCGCGCGGCTCCTGCAGCCGCGCGGTCGGCCACAGCGAGGCGAGCCCGACGAACGACGCCACCAGCACGGCGCACGCGGCCCACGCGAACACCACCTTCGGGATCGGCAGGTCCTGCTTGCCGACCAGCCCGTGCGCGAACGCCGGGCTGGGGGCAAGCAGCGCGGTGGCGCCGGCGCCGAGGGCGACGGCGATCCTCCGGGTCACGGCTCGACCTTGACGTTGGCGAGCGTCTGCTTGTGATCCTCGAGCTCGACGATGAACTCGCCGTCGATGGTCGCCGGCATCGTGAAGTTGATGCTGCCGCCGGCGTCGACGTCCTTGTGCACGTCGTAGCCGTGGAAGTGGACCTCGTCGGCGGTGTCGCTCTTGACGGTCAGGTCGATCGTGCCGCCCTTCTTGTAGGTGATCGTCTTGACGCCGCCGACCGGCTTGGCGTCCTTGACCTCGATCGTCGTCGGCCCGGCGCTCTTGACGTCCGACCGCCGCCGCTGGTGCCGATGACGACCGCCGCGACGATGACGACCACCACGGCGAGGCCGAGCAAGCCGAAGCGCTGTGTACGAGACATATGGGATGGACCTCCTGATCGATGTGAAGCGGGCGCGTGGCGCCCTGTGTTTCGGCGGGCGGTGCGATCAGGCGGTCAGCGGCGGCGCGCGACCGGCGGCGCGGGAGGCGAGCGCGGCGGCCTGCGGCCGCCGGAGGACAGGGAGGATGCGCAGCTGCGCACACGTGGACGCGCGCGGGCGCAGCCGCGGGCCGGGGAGCGCGGCGCCGAGGCGCTCGAGCGCGACCTCCGTCCCGCGCAGCAGCGCGGCGAGCAGGCCGGCGGCGGCGACGACGAGCGGCACGACCGTCCAGCCGCCGTGCGCGAGCAGGCCGAGCCCGGCGATGTGCTCGGTGGCGGCGAACAGCTCGATGTTCTCCTGCGCGGCGTACAGCGTGGCGAAGCCCAGCGCGCCGAGCGCCCAGCGGGTGTGCCACGCGAGCGCGCGACCGCCGGTGGCGCGGCGGTCGACGATGGCGACGCACAGGCGTGCGAGCGCGAGCGCGAGCAGGCCCGCGATCACGGGCGGCGCCGCCTGCAGGTAGCCGTGGACGCCCTTGGGAGCCGATGGCACGAGCGCGTAGCGCAGCGCGTGCACGGTCCAGGCGCCGAGCACGACGTAGATCGCCACCACCAGGTTGGGCGCACGCCGGGCCATCGACGCACGATTGTGCCAGCCGCCGGCCACGGCGAACACCGCTCCGGCCCCCCGAGACGGCCAGGCCACGAAGCGCGGCGCGAGCCGGCCGCGCTCAGCCGCTCGAGGCGGCAAGGGCCTCGGCCCGCGACCCGTGCAGCGCGAGGACGTGCGAGACGCCCTCCCGCCGCAGCGCCTGGTGCACCGGGCCGCCGCGGTCGACGACGATCCGCAGCCGCGTGGCGAGCATCTTGTGACCCTCCATCAGGGTCTTGACGCCGGCGGCGTCGAGCTCGGTCGCCTCGGTCAGGTCGAGCACGACCGGGCGCCCGCCGCGCACGGCCTGCTCGAAGCATGCGTGCAGCTGATCGTCAGCCGCGACGAGGCTGCCGCTCACAGTCAATCCCAGCACGCCGCCGATCGCGTCGACACGCAGCTCGAAATCCGATTCCGGTTCCCGCCTGAACCTGTTCATACAACCGCCTCCACGAGGCCCGGTACCCGCGTTCGGCGTTCGGCCAACCCCACCTCTGTAGGGGCTATCCGCCCCCTCCATCCGCCTGCTGGCCCGCTAACGAGACGGGCCTCCCGACGGCACTATTTGTGACATGAGCAACGCACTTACCACTCTCCGCCACGCCGTCGCCGGCCTCGTCGCCGAGGACCGCCCGGGCTTCAAGCGCGTCGACGCGTCGCGCGCCCGTTACGACGACGGCTCCTGGCTGCGCCCGCGCCCCGTCGCCTGAACCGCCAGGCGGCGGGAAGCCGCCCCCGGGGGTGTGTGGTATCCACCCCCGCATGACCGGCATGCGCGGCTCGATCCTGCCCGACGAGCGGCGCCGTCTGATCGCGCAGCGCCTCCGGCAGCACGGCAGCGTGTCGGTTTCCGGCCTCGAGGCCGAGTTCGGGATCTCGCCGATGACTGCGCGACGCGACCTCGACGAGCTCGAGCGCCGCGGTGTCGCGCGACGGACCCACGGCGGCGCCGTCCTACCGGGCCTGTCCAGCCACGAGGACTCGTTCCTGCAGCGGCTCGAGGTCGAGGTCGATGCCAAGGAACGGCTCGCCGAGGCCGTGCTCGGGCTGCTGCAGCCGGGTGAGGCGATCTTCGTCGACAGCTCGACGACGGCGTATTTCGCCGCGCGCCGGATCGTGCGCGAGAACCTGCAGTGCACGCTGCTCACCAACGCCGTCCCGATCATGGACCTGCTGTGCGAGGTCGACGCCGGGCAGGTCGAGCTCGTCGGGGCGGGCGGGACACTGCGCAAGCTCACGCGCTCATTCGTCGGCCCGGTCGCCGTGCGCTCGATCGAAGCGCACTTCGCCGACCACGTGATCTTCTCCGTCCGCGGGCTCACGCCCGACGGCTTCCTTACCGACCCCGACACGCTCGAGGCCGAGGTCAAGCGGGCGATGATCAGCCGCGCCCGCCAGGCGATCCTGCTGATCGATGGCACCAAATTCGATCGTCCGGCGCTCACGCAGATCGCCGGCGTCGACCAGGTCGGCGTGATCCTCGCCGCCGACGTCTCAGAGGCCGAGCTGAAGCCTCTGGTGCGCGCCGGCATCGACGTACGGCGCGTCTGACGCCCGCTCCCAACCGCTGATCCCGTAGCGTGCGGGTTCAGCGGGTACGCGCTTGACATGTTCGCTTATGAGCGTTTATCGTCGTTTGCGAGGAGAGAGTGCCCAGTCTCGATCAAAATGGGTCGGTGAGGGCGATCGTGCCTGCGCACCGGCGCGAGTGGATCGCGTCCCGCCTGATGGCCGACGGCAGCATCACCGTGCAGGAGGTGGAGGCCGAGTTCGGCGTCTCGCCGATGACCGCGCGGCGCGACCTCGGCATCCTCGAGCGGGAGGGTCGCGCGCATCGCACGCACGGCGGCGCCGTCGCCCCGATGCTCGCGCGCCACGAGGACTCGTTCGCGGCCCGGCTCGAGCAGGCGAACGGCGCCAAGCTCCGGCTCGCGGGTGCCGCTGCGCGGTTCGTCGACGACGGCGAGGCCGTGTTCGTCGACAGCTCGACGACGGCCTACATGGCGGTTCGCGAGCTGCTCACCGCCGGCCGCCGCATGACCGTCCTCACCAACTCCCTGCCGGTGATGGACCTCGTCGCGCAGAGCGACGTCGGGAACGTCGACCTGATCGGGCTCGCCGGGACGCTGCGCAAGGCCACGCGCTCGTTCGTCGGCCCGCTCACCGTCGACGCGATCGAGCGCCACTTCGCCGACAAGCTCCTGTTCTCGGTCAATGGCCTCGCGCCCGGCGGTGTGCTCACCGACCCCGACTCGCTCGAGGCCGAGGTCAAGCGTGCGATGGTGGGCCAGGCCAGGGAAGCGATCCTGCTGGTCGACGGGTCGAAGTTCGGCAGGGCGGGGCTGAGCGCCATCACCGACGTCAAGCGCGTCGCCGCCGTCCTGGTCGCCGGGGCGTCGGCGGAGCAGCTGCTCCCGCTGGCGCATACCGGCATGCGGATGGAGGAGGTGCGATGACCGAGACGGACGCGATCGTCGAGCTGCGCGACGTCACGAAGTCCTACGGGGCGGTGCGAGCGCTGCAGAACGGCAATCTCGCGCTGCGCCCCGGCGAGGTGCGCGGCCTGATCGGCGAGAACGGCGCCGGCAAGTCGACGCTCGTGAAGGTGCTCGGCGGCGTCGTCCGGCGCGACTCCGGCGAGATGCTCGCCAACGGCGAGGTCGTCGACTTCCACTCGCCGCACGACGCGCGCGACGCCGGGATGGCGGTGATCTACCAGGAGCCGACGCTGTTCCCCGACCTGAGCATCGCGGAGAACGTCGTGATGGGCTACCACCCGCTCGGCGCGCTGCATCGCATCGACCGGCGCGAGATGCACCGGCAGGTGCAGGGCCTGCTCGACCGCCTGGGCGTGCAGCTCGCGTCCGACCGGCCGGTGCGAGGGCTGTCGATCGCCGACCAGCAGATCGTCGAGATCGCCAAGGCGCTGAGCTTCGACGCGCGCGTGCTGATCATGGACGAGCCGACGGCCGCGCTCTCGGGTCCCGAGGTCGAGCGGCTGTTCGCCGTGGTGCGCACGCTGCAGGAGCAGGGCGCCGCGGTGCTGTTCATCTCGCACCGGCTCGAGGAGATCACCGCGATCTGCCAGACCGTCACGGTGATGCGCGACGGCGCGGTCGTGCACGACGCGCCGATCGCCGAGATGGCGCCCGACGACATGGTCAGGCGGATGGTCGGGCGCGAGCTCGGGGCGCTGTTCCCCAAGCAGGACGCGGAGATCGGCGACCCGGTGCTGTCGGTCCATCGCCTGACCCGCGAGGGTGTGTTCTTCGACATCAGCTTCGATGTCCGCGCCGGCGAGATCGTCGCGCTGGCGGGCCTTGTCGGCGCCGGCCGCAGCGAGGTGGCGCGCGCGATCTTCGGCATCGACCGCGCCGACGCCGGCCACGTTGAGGTGGAGGGCGTGCGGCTGGCGGTCGGGCGCCCGCTCGCCGCGATGCGCGCCGGGGTCGCGTTCGTGCCGGAGGACCGGCGTATGCAGGGCCTTGTGATGGACCTGTCGATCGCCCGCAACGCCACGCTCACGCGCATGAAGGCGCTGACGCGGCTCGGGCTGATCCGGGCCGGCGCCGAGAACCGCCTCACGCGCGAGTGGGCCGAGCGGCTGCGCCTGCGCTTCCACCGCCTCGAGGACCCGGTCGGATTCCTCTCCGGCGGCAACCAGCAGAAGGTCGTGCTCGCCAAGTGGCTCGCCACCGAGCCGAAGCTGCTGATCCTCGACGAGCCGACGCGCGGCATCGACGTCGGCACCAAGTCCGAGGTGCACCGGCTGATGAGCGAGCTCGCGGGCCGCGGGCTCGCCGTGCTGATGATCTCCAGCGAGCTGCCCGAGGTGCTCGGGATGGCCGATCGCGTGCTCGTCATGCACGAGGGCCGCCTGAGCCGTGAGCTGAGCCGCGCCGAGGCGGACGAGGAGAGCGTGATCCGCGCGGCGACCGGCGTCGAGGGGGAAAGAAAGAAAGCAAGCATTCCGGGCCAAGCAAGCATTCCGGGCCAAGCAAGCTTGGCCGTGCGAGTTCGCTTCGCGAACATCGCGAGGGGGAACGATGAGTGCGCACGCCGCCGCGCCGGGGGAGGGCGCGCGTGCCCGCCGGCTGACCGAGTGGGTGCTGCGCGTCCGGGAGCTCGGCATCGTGGCGGCGCTCGCGCTGCTGATCACGGTGACGGCGATCCTCGAGCCGCGGTTCATCGAGACGAACTCGCTGCGCAACCTCGCGCTCAACGCCGCGATCTTCGCGATCCTCGCGGTCGGCCAGACGCTGGTGATCGTCACGCGCAACGTCGACCTCTCGGTCGGGTCGGTGCTCGGGCTGAGCGCGTACTTCGCCGGCGATCTGCTGCTCAAGCACCCAGGGATGGCGCTCCCGCTGGTGTTCCTGCTCGGCATCGCGCTCGGCGCCGCGTGCGGGCTCCTCAACGGCGTGCTCGTGACGTGGGGCCAGGTCCCGGCGCTCGTGGTGACCCTCGGGACGCTGTATGCGTTCCGCGGGCTCGCCTTCCTGTGGACCGGCGGCAGCCAGATCAGCGCGAACCAGCTTCCCGACGCGTTCCTCAACCTCGGCAGCGACTCGATCGCGGGCGTGCCGATCCTCGTGTGGATCGCGCTCGTGGTCGTCGTCTGCGTCGGGCAATGGCTCCGTGACTACCGGCCCGGACGCGAGCTGTACGCGATCGGCTCCAACCCCGAGGGCGCGCGCCTCGCCGGCGTGCGCTCAGGCCGTCGCGTGCTGATCGCGTTCGTGCTGGCGGGCGCGCTCGCCGGCCTCGGCGGGGTGCTGTTCACCGCCCGCTTCGGCACTGTCGACGCGACCGCCGGGGTCGGCTACGAGCTGACCGTGATCGCGGCCGCCGTCGTCGGCGGCGTCGCGATCTTCGGCGGGACCGGCACGGTCTACGGCGCCGCACTCGGCGCGCTGCTGCTGGGCACGATCACGTCATCGCTGATCGTGCTGCGCGTCGCCGCGTTCTGGCAGCAGGCGGCGATCGGCGCGCTGCTCCTGCTCGCGATCGCGCTCGACCGGCTGCTCGCGCTCCGCGTCGAGGCCGCCCTGCGGCGAAGGAGCGCCCGCCGTGCAGACTGAGACGGCCGCACCGCAGGCGGTCCCGCCCGCCGCGGCGGACTCGCCGCCCGCCTGGCGCTCACTGCTCGGGCGCTGGGAAACGCTGCTCATCGGCCTGCTGATCGTCCTCGCGATCGCCGGCCAGATCATCTCGCCCGAGTTCCTGACGGCGGACTCGTTCACCACCGGCTCGCTCGACCTGTCGGAGGTCGCGCTGATGGCGCTGCCGCTGACCATGGTGATCATCGCGGCCGAGATCGACCTCTCGGTCGCGTCCGTCCTCGCGCTGTCGAGCGCGGTGATGGCGTACCTGTGGAACCACAACCAGCCGGTCGAGACGATCATCCCGATCTGCATCGTGGTCGGCGCGCTGTGCGGCGCCTTCAACGGCGTGCTCGTGACCCGTCTCGGCCTGCCATCGCTGGCGGTGACGATCGGCACGCTCGCGCTGTTCCGCGGGCTGGCGTTCGTGGTCATCGGCGACGAGTCGGTGACCGACTTCCCGGCGCTGTGGACGGACCGCGCGTTCGGGAACTTCGCGAGCACGTTCGTCCCCAACACGATGGTGCTGTTCGCCATCCTCGCCGCCGCGTTCGCGGTGGTGCTGCACGCGACGCCGTTCGGTCGCTCGATCTTCGCGATCGGCGCCAACGAGGAGGCGGCCTACTTCTCGGGCCTGCGCGTCAAGCGCGTCAAGTTGATCCTGTTCATGCTGTCGGGCGCGGTCGCCGGCCTCGCCGGCGTCGTCATCTCCTTGCGCAACTCGACGGCGGCGGCCAACGTCGGCCAGGGCTTCGAGCTCACGGTCATCACGGCCGTGCTGCTCGGCGGCGTGTCGATCTTCGGCGGTCGCGGCACGATCGCCGGGGTCATCCTCGCGCTGCTGCTGCTCGGCGGCATCCAGAAGGCACTGCTGCTGAGCGAGTCGATCTCGTCGTACTGGATCCAGATCGTCACCGGAACGCTGCTCGTCGGCTCCGTCCTGGGTCCCAACGTTGCCCGTCGCGTCGCCGAAGCCCGGCGGCGTCGCTCACGTCCACTCCTGGAGGAGGGTCCATGAAGTCAGCACATCTGCGTGTGCTCCTGGTCGCGCTCGCTCTGCTGGCGGCGTTCGTCGTCGCTGCGTGCGGCGAGACGAAGGACGAGAACGCTTCGTCAGACGGCGCAGCCACGGCGACACCGTCGTCAGAGGCCGCCGCCGATCCGAACGCCGAGATCCCGAAGGGGCTCAAGACGGTCTCGATCCCCAAGCAGCTCGGCAACCCGTATGAGGAGTTCGAGCACTCGGGCGTCGATGAGGCGCTCAAGGAGCTCGGCGGCTCGAACCGCATCTCGGGTGCGACCGACGCCGGGGCGTCGTCGCAGATCCCGATCATCAACGCGGCGGTGCAGCAGAAGCCCGACGCGATCATCATCGCCGGCAACGACCCCGACGCCGTCGCCCCATCGCTCAAGCAGGCGGCCGCGAAGGGCATCAAGATCGTCGGCATGGACTCCGACGTCGCGCCGGACGCGCGCAGCGTGTTCATCAATCAGGTGACGACGGAGCTGGTCGGCAAGAACCAGGTCGAGTCGATCGCCAGGCAGATCGGCAACAAGGGCGAGATCGCGATCCTCTCGGCGACGGCCAACGCCACCAACCAGAACGCCTGGATCAAGGTGATGAAGGACACGCTGAAGGACCCGAAGTACAAGGACATCAAGCTCGTGAAGGTCGCCTACGGCGATGACGACGACCAGAAGTCCTTCCAGGAGACGCAGGGTCTGATCCAGGCCTATCCGAACCTGAAGGGCATCATCTCGCCGACCACGGTGGGCGTGGCCGCCGCCGCGCGGTACCTGTCGACGTCGCCGCAGAAGGGCAAGATCAAGCTGACCGGCCTCGGGTTCCCGAACCAGATGCGCAAGTTCGTCAAGGACGGCACCGTCGAGGAGTTCCAGCTGTGGGTGCCGAAGGACGTCGGCTACCTCGCCGGTCAGGCGGCCGCGGCGCTCGTCGCCGGCCGCATCACCGGCAAGGAGGGCGAGAAGTTCACCGCCGGCCGGCTCGGCGACTACACGATCGGCGCCAACGGCGAGATCGTCCTCGGTCCGCTGACGACGTTCACCGCCAAGAACATCGACGACTTCGACTTCTGAGGCATCGATGAGCGCTCGCGTCGGCATCTTCGGGATCGGGCTTGCGGCCTACTGGCCGCAGTTCCCAGGCCTGCGCGAGCGCGTCGAGGGCTACCAGCGTCGCGTCGAGGAGCGCGTGAGCGAGCTCGGCGGCGAGGTGGTCTCGGCGGGCCTGGTGGACTCGGCCGAAGGGGCGCGCGAGGCGGGGGACCGCTTCGCGCGCTCGCAGGTCGATCTCGTGCTCTGCCACGCGGTGACGTACGCGACGTCGAGTCAGGTGCTGCCGGCGGTGCAGGCGGCCAAGGTGCCGGTCGTGCTGCTCGGGCTGCAGCCGACCGCTTCGCTCGACTATGAGCACACCGGCACGGGGGAGTGGCTGGCGAACTGCGCGGCCTGCTGCGTGCCGGAGCTCGCGGGCGCGTTCACGCGCGCCCGCATCCCCTACGACACCGTCGCGGGCACGATCGACGGCGACGAGCGGGCGTGGGGCAAGATCGCCGCGTGGGTGCGGGCCGCGGGCGTGGCCCGCGCGCTGCGCAGCGCGCGGATCGGCTTCATGGGCCACACGTATCCCGGCATGCTCGACATGTACTCGGACTTCACCGCGGTGCACGCGCAGCTCGGCGCGCACGTCGAGGTGCTGGAGATCGACGACCTCGGATCGCGCGTGGCGGGCGCGACCGACGAGCAGGTCGAGGCGAAGCAGGCCGAGATCCGTGACATGTTCGACTTCGCCGATCCGTCCGACGACCCGATCGCGGGCCCGATCGAGGACGACCAGCTCGACTGGTCGGCGCGCGTCGCCGTCGGGCTCGACCGGCTGGCGGATGACTTCAAGCTCGACGGGCTGACGTACTACTACCGCGGCATCGACGGCAACGAGGCCGAGCAGCTCGGCGCCGGCGTCATCGTGGGCAACTCGTTGCTCACCGCGCGCGGGATCCCGACCTCTGGCGAGGGCGACCTCAAGACCAACATCGCGCAGCTGATCCTCGATCGGATGGACGCCGGCGGCTCGTACACCGAGTACTACGCGCTCGACTTCGACGAGGACTTCGTGCTGATGGGCCACGACGGACCCGGCCACATCGCGATCGCCGAGGGGCGGCCCACGCTACGGGCGCTCAAGCTCTACCACGGCAAGCGCGGCGCCGGCCTGAGCGTCGAGTTCAAGGTCCGCTACGGGCCGATCACGATCTGCGGCTGCACCCAGACCGCCGACGGGCGGCTGAAGCTCGTCGTCGCCGAGGGCGAGTCGATCCCGGGCGCGACGTTCCGGATCGGCAACACGAACAGCCGCCTGCGGTTCGCGTCGCAGCCGGCCGAGTTCTTCGAGCGCTGGTGCGCCGAGGGCCCCACGCACCACGTCGCGCTCGGCGTCGGCCACCGCGCGGCCGACCTGCGGCGCGTCGCGACGCTGCTCGATCTCGAGTACGCGGAGGTGGCGTAGTGGCCCCTCCCGCGAGTCCCGACGCCCTCGGCTCGGCCGCTGATCGCCGCCTGGCGGCGTCCTCGACCCTTGAAATCCCAGAGGGATTCCTGCGGGGCTGCGTCCTTGCCAGCCGACGCCGGCGATCGCCCGCGGACATCGCGACCCACGGGAGGAGCCACTGATGGAACGCGTGTGCTGGACGATGCGGGTGCGGCCGGAGAAGCTCGCCGAGTACAAGGCGCGGCACCGTGAGGTGTGGCCGGAGATGCTGGACGCGTTGCGGCGCACGGGGTGGAGCAACTACTCGCTGTTCCTCGACGACGACGGGCTGCTGATCGGCTACCTGGAGACCGACGACTTCGCGGCGGCGCAGGCGGCGATGGAGGAGACCGACGTCAACGCCCGCTGGCAGGCCGAGATGGCCGAGTTCCTGATCCCGCCGCTGCGGCGGATCGAGGAGGTCTTCCACCTTGGCTGACTTCGCGGCGATCGACCTCGGCGCCGAGAGCGGCCGCGTCGTGCGGGGCCGCTTCGACGGCTCGCGCGTCGCCCTGACGGTTGAGCACCGGTTCGAGAACCGGCCCGTGCGGCTGCCCGACGGCCTGCACTGGAACCTGCTGGCGCTGTTCGCCGAGACCGTCGCGGGGCTGCGCGGGCTCGACGGGCCGCTCGCCGGCGTGGGCGTCGACACGTGGGGGGTCGACTACGCGCTGCTCGACGAGCGCAACCGCGTCCTCGCGCTGCCGTTCCATTACCGCGACGAGCGCACCGCGGGGATGATCGAGCGTGCGCACGCGCGGGTCCCGGCCGCCGAGCTGTACGCCGCTACTGGCATCCAGACGATGCCGATCAACACCGTCTTCCAGCTGCTGGCCGACGAGGGGATCCCCGCCCAGCGCATCGCCCTGGTGCCCGACCTGATCGCCCTCTGGCTGAGCGGCGAGCTGGCCAACGAGGTCACGAACGCGTCCACCACCGGCCTGCTCGACGCCCGGTCCGGCACCTGGGCGCGCGCGCTGATCGAGCGGCTCGGGCTCCCGGCGACGCCGTTCTCCGGCGACCCGGTCGAGCCCGGCACCACGCTCGGCCGCATGCTCGACCACCACGGGCTCGACGCGCCCGTCCACGCCGTCGCCAGCCACGACACCGCGTCGGCGTTCGTCGCCGCGCCGCTGCGCAGCCCGCGCTCGGCGATCCTCTCGTCCGGCACGTGGTCGCTGCTGGGGGTGGAGCTCGACGCGCCGGTGCTCACCGACCAGGCGCGCGAGTTCAATCTCACCAACGAGCGCGGCGTCGACGGCACGATCCGGCTGCTCCGCAACGTGATGGGTCTGTGGCTGGTGCAGGAGTGCGCGGCGCGGTGGGAGGCCTCGTACGCGGAGCTCACCGGTCTTGCACGCGCCGCCCGGGCCGACGTGCCGCTGTTCGACCCCGACGACGAGGCGCTGCTGCGGCCGGGCGACATGCCGGCGCGGATCGCCGAGGCCTGCCGCGCGCTCGGCCAGCCCGAGCCGGCCGACCGCGGCGAGATCGTCCGCTCGATCCTCGTGTCGCTGGCGTGCAAGTACCGCCTCGTGCTCGAGCGACTCGAGCACGTCACGGGCCGTGAGGTCGACGTCGTGCACGTGATCGGCGGCGGGTCGCGCAACGAGCTGCTGTGCCAGATGACGGCGGACCTGCTCGGCCGACCGGTGCTCGCCGGCCCGGTCGAGGCGACCGCGCTCGGCAACGTGCTCGTGCAGGCGCGCGCGGTCGGCGAGCTCGGCTCGCTGGCCGAGATGCGCACGGTCGCCGCGGCGTCGGCCGATCCGGCCCTGTTCGAGCCGGGCGAGGACGCCGGCGACATCTATCAACGCTTCCTGGAAGTGACGGGCCAGAACGTCAAGGAGACCGTGCCGTGACCGACCATCTCGCAACCCTCGAGATCGAGACGCCGTCGTGGGGCTACGGCGACTCGGGGACCCGGTTCGCCACGTTCCAGCAGGCCGGGCGCCCGCGCGACGTGTTCGAGCGCATCGACGATGCCGGGGAAGTGCACCGGCTGACAGGGACAGCCGGTGCTGTGGCTCTGCACTTCCCTTGGGACGCGGTCGAGGACCTCACCGCGCTGCGACGGCACATCGAGGAGCGCCGGCTGCGCGTCGGGGCCGTCAACCCGAACCTGTTCCAGGATCCGGACTACAAGCTCGGCTCGATCACGCACCCCGACGAGGCGGTCCGCCGCAAGGCCACCGACCACCTGCTCGACTGCGTTGAGACGGCGCGCGCACTCGGCTCGACCGCGCAGTCGCTGTGGTTCGCCGACGGGACGAACTACCCGGGTCAGGATGACCTCGTGGCACGCCGGCGGCGAATGCTCGACGCGCTGGCCGAGGTCTACGCGGCGCTCCCGGCCGAGCAGGAGCTGTTGCTCGAGTACAAGCCGTTCGAGCCCGCGTTCTACGCGACCGACCTGCCGGACTGGGGCGCGTCGCTGCTCACGTGTCTGAAGCTCGGCGACCGGGCGAAGGTGCTCGTCGACCTCGGCCACCACCTGCACGGCACGAACATCGAGCAGATCGTCGCGACGCTGCGGGCCGAAGGGCGACTCGGCGGCTTCCACTTCAACAACCGCAAGTACGCCGACGACGACCTGATCGTCGGCTCGGTCAACCCGTTCGAGCTGTTCCTGATCTTCTTCGAGCTCGGCGATCAGCGGGCGGGCGGGATCCGATTCACCATCGACCAGGCGCACAACGTCGAGGCGAAGGTCGAGGCGATGGTGCTGAGCGTCATGAACCTGCAGGAGGCGTCCGCGAAGGCGCAGCTCGTCGACCGCGAGGCGCTGGCGGCGGCGCAGGCGGAGGGCGATGTGCTGCGCGGCCACGAGATCCTGCTCGATGCCTACAAGACCGACGTGCGGCCGCAGTGCGCGGCGCTGCGCGAGTCGCTGGGCGCGGCCGCGGACCCGATCGCCGAGGTCCGGGCCTACACCGAGCGGATCGTCGCCGAGCGAGGTACCACCGTCTCCGTGGCCGGGGGCTGGGGCCGATGACGACCTTGGCGCAGATCGTCGCGCCCGCCGAGGACCGCTGGCCGGGCGCCTCCGCGGTGCCGGGCGATGCCCTCGGCCAGGTGCTGCTCGCCTCCCACCTGCTCGGCTCCGACCGCGCGGTGGCGAACTTCGGCGGCGGCAACACGTCCGCCAAGGGCACGGCGACCGACCACGTCGGCCGCGAGGTCGAGGTGATGTGGGTCAAGGGCTCCGGCAGCGATCTGGCGACGATGGAGGGCAAGCACTTCACGCCGCTGCGGCTCGACGAGATGCTGGCCGTATTCGAACGCGACGAGATGAGCGACGAGGACATGGTCGCCCACCTCGCGCGCTGCCAGGTCGACCCCGCGGCTCCGCGCTCGTCGATCGAGACGCTGCTGCACGCGTTCGTGCCGGCCAAGCACGTCCACCACACGCATCCCGACGGGATCAACGTGATCGCGGGGACGCGCGACGGCGAGGCGCTGATCGCCGAGTGCTTCGGCGACGAGGCGGTCTGGATCCCGTACATCCGACCCGGCTTCACGCTCGCCAAGCAGGTCGGTACGGCGGTCCGTGAGAACCCCGGCCTGAAGCTCGTGGTGCTCGCCAAGCACGGGCTCGTCGTCTGGGGCGACACCGCCGAGGAGGCGTACCGGCGCACGATCGCGGTCATCAACCGCGCGGTCGACTTCGTCAACGCGCGCACGTCGGGCGACCAGCGCTTCGACGGCGCGGCGGGCGACAGCCGGCCCGGCGTTCTTCCCGCGGTGCTGCCGGCGCTGCGCGGCGCCGTATCGAGCGAGCGGTCGAAGGTGCTCGTGGTCGACACGTCGCCGCGGACGCTCGAGTTCGTCTCCTCACGAGCGGCCCCGGGGCTGACCGACGTGGGCGCCGCGTGTCCGGACCATCTCGTGCACACGAAGCGCGTACCGCTGTGGATCCCGTTCGACCCGGCCTCCGAGGACGCTTCCGTGCTCGCGGAGCGGATCCGCGAGCGCGCGGCGGTGTACCGCGACGAGTATCGCGCGTACGTCGAGCGGCACGGCGACGACGCCACCATCCCGGCCGATCCCGACGCGCGCGTCGTCCTGATCCAGCACGTCGGCCTGATCGGGGTTGGCACCACGACCAAGGCCGCGGGCCTCTCCCGAGACCTCTACCACCGCGCGATCGAGGTGATGGCGGGAGCGCACGCGCTCGGCGGCTTCGTGTCGCTCGACGAGGGCGAGAGCTTCGCGATCGAGTACTGGCCGCTGGAGCTCTACAAGCTGTCGCTGGCCCCGCCGCCGGGCGAGCTGCAGGGCAAGGTCGCGCTCGTCACGGGCGCTGCGGGCGGCATCGGCCGTGCGGTCGTCGACTCGCTCGCCGCCGCCGGCGCCTGCGTCGTGGCGTTCGACCTCGACGACGCCGGCGCGGCCGAGGCGATCGCCGACCTCGGTGATCGCGGGCTGTCCGTGCCCGGAGACGTCACCAGCGAGGAGTCGGTCCACGGCGCGTTCGCCGCCGCCGTCGACGCCTACGGCGGCGTGGACATCGTCGTCTCCAACGCGGGCGTCGCCTCGAGCGCGCCGATCGAGGAGACCACGCTCGCGGAGTGGAACCGCAATCACACGATCCTCGGGACCGGCTACTTCCTGGTCGCGCGCGAGGCGTTCGAGATCCTGCGCCGCCAGGACACCGGCGGCTCGATCATCTTCGTGGCCTCCAAGAACGCCCTCGTCGCCGGCAAGAACGCCGCCGCCTACTCGTCGGCCAAGGCGGCCGAGCTCCATCTCGCCCGCTGCCTCGCCGAGGAGGGCGGGTCGGGTGGCATCCGCGTCAACACGGTCAACCCCGACGCGGTCCTGCAGGGCTCGCGGATCTGGGACTCGAGCTGGCGCGAGGAGCGCGCCGCCGCCTACGGGGTCGATCCCGACGAGCTCGAGGAGCACTACCGCAAGCGCACGACCCTGGGCGTGAACATCCTCCCAGAGGACATCGCCGAGGCGGTGCTGCACTTCGCTTCCGCGCAGCGATCGGGCAAGAGCACCGGCAACGTGCTCAACGTCGACGGAGGCGTGCCCGCGGCCTATCCCCGCTAGCTGTCCGGTCCCTCGTCGACCTCGTCGCTGCGGAACACCGCGACGATGCGGCCGCCCACCAGCCCGATCCGCTGGATGGCGACCTCCAGGCCGCCCTCGAGCAGCTCGCCGGCGAGGATGGTGACGTTCGAGACCGAGTCCAGGTGCAGCTCGGGCGTGATGCGGGCGAGGATCTCCGGCTCCACGTCGGTGACGTGGATCTCGTAGCGGCCGGCGGCCAGCCCGCGCCGGAACCGGCGGGTGCCCTGGGCGCGCTCGGGGTGGATCTCTCGGCCGGCGGCGTCGAGCGCGAGCGCGGTGCTGAGGATCGCGGCGAGCTCGGCGTGCAGATCCCAGTCGTGGGCGGTGGATCGCTCGTCGCGGGCGAGCTCGGCGATCGCGGTATCGACGAACAGCGGCTCGGGGCCCTTGCCGGAGCGCGTCAGGTACCAGCCGACGGCGCGCCGCGGGCGCGCACGCCAGTGCAGCGTCCCGATCTGCGTCCCCTCGTCGAAGAGGTCGTAGGCGTGTGGACGCGCCTCACCACGCGGTTGTTGTTCGGGCCACATCACCTCCGGTCCCGCCCGCGTACCCCGGAGTGCGCGCGGAAGAACCGGACCCTACACGCGCGCTGATGTCCCGATTCAGAATTTCTAGGAGCTGGTGACGCGCTGGCGGCGGCCCTTGGCGTTCGAGTTGGAGTGCGCGGCCGCCGCTTCGCTGATCGGCAGCGCCTCGAACAGCAGGACGACGAGGCCGACGTCGGTGAGGTCGTGCTCGTCGCCGGGCTTCTTGAGGCGCTTGTTGACGCCCTCTTCGATCTTCTCGACCTCGGCGAGCCACTTCTTGGAGGCCGCGGCGAGCTGCTTCCAGCCCTTCTCGTCGAGCTTCAGGGCGATGCGGGAGATGTTGGCGTCAGCCCGGTCGAACCCGCCGGCGGCGGCTGAGGCGTTCGCGTACTCGCCGATCTGGCGCAGCATCGCGCCGAGCAGGCGCTGCTTGGCGACCGGCTCCATGCCCGCCCACGCGTCATCGCTGAACGCGGGTCGCGCGACGGCGGCGTACATGTGCTCGGTCGCACCGCGGCGCTGGCGGGTGCCGACGAGCTTGAGCAGGTCGAGCTCGTGGAGCGTCCGCACGTGGTACGCCACGACGCCGAGGCTGATGCCGAGCCGGTCGGCCAGCACCTTCGGGCTCGCGGGGCCTTCGTCCAGCATCGCCAGGATCCGGACGCGGACCGGATGGGAAACGGCCTTGAGATATCGAGGGTCGTCGATGGTGGTGATCGGGGAGCGGCGGGGCATTTGAATGGAGACTAACCGGTTGGGATCTCTCAGTGGTCGATGGCTGGCGTTGGCGCGCCATAAGGACGTCAAACGCTTGATCAAATTCGCCGTTCGCGCCGCCAAACCACCTTGAGACCCGACCAATCGTCGTCCAGAGCCGCGACCTTGACGTCGACGAGCCCGAGCGGGAGCACGACGTCGCGGATCCCGTTCTCGGTGATGTCGCTGTCATGGCCGCCCGCCTTCCGCGGCCATGCGATCCACACCATCCCGTCGGGATGGATCGCCTGCCCGAGCGCCTCGATGCGCGACGCCAGCTCGGCCGCCTCGCGGTGAAAGGCGATCACCACGTCGGCATGCTCCTGCAGCCCGGCCCCGACCTCGACGTTCGCGGGCAGGTCGGGCACCGACCACTCCGCCGGCGCCTCCACCAGCGTCAGCCGGTGCCCCTCCTTGATGCCGAGCTTCTTCGCCAGCGGCGTGCCCGAATACCCGGCCATCCCTCAGCCCCGCGCGATCAGCGACAGCCGGTTGCCGGCCGGGTCGACGACCAGCGCCTTGACGACCCAGCCGTTGTCGGTCGGCGGCATCAGCACCTCGCCGCCGTGCTCGACCACGCGCGCCACCGTCGCCTCGAGGTCGTCGACGGCGATGCCGAGCGTGAGGCTCGCGGCGGATCCGTCGAGGATCGCGCCGTCGGGGCCGCCGTCGGGCGTCCGGACGAGCGCGTAGCCCGGGCCCTGCGGCTCGACCCGCCAGTCGAGGACGCCGGAGTAGAAGCGGTGCAGGGCGGCCTCGTCCGGGCCGGCCACGTCGAAGTGCACGATGTTCATCGGTCCTCCTCAGGGAGCGATTCCGTGAAGCGGGCGAGGAGCGCCGACGCCTCCTCGACGCGGGCGCGGTCCGTCGCATAGAGCCGCCACGTCCCCTGCACGGTCATGGTCACGAGACCGGTCTTGCGCAGCACTTTGAGATGCTCGGACGTCGTGGCGTTGGCGAGCCCGAGCTCCGCGGCGAGCGCGCCCGCCGAGACGGGGCGCGCGGCGGCCGCCGCCAGGATCTGCCGGCGCGCCGGGTGCGCCAAGGCCCGCAGCAGCTCATCCACGACGCTCCCGCCACGCCGCGGCGGTCGGACCGGCGGGACGATATTTCGCCATATGGCGAAATTAGCGCGGCTGTCAAGCTGGAAGCGTGCGCGCCGAGCTCCACTTCCACATCCTGCCGGGGGTCGATGACGGTCCGCGCACGCTCGACGAGGCGCTCGAGCTCGCCCGCATGACCGTCGCCGACGGCACCGGCACGGTGGTGGCCACGCCGCACGCGCGCGACGTGGACATCGCGAGCGTGCCCGAGCGCGTCGACCGGCTGCAGGCCGCGCTCGACGAAGCGCAGATCCGGCTGACCGTGCTCCCCGGAGTCGAGGTCGCCCAGGACGACGAGCTGACCGCCGGCGAGCTCGAGATCGCCGCGCAGGGACCGCCCCAAGCCCGCTGGGTCCTGCTCGAGGCGCCGCTGTTCCTCGACACCCCCGGTCTCCTCGCAGCGGCGGCGCAGATCCGCGAGCGCGGCTACGGGCTGCTGATCGGCCACCCGGAGCGCTCGCGCGCGCTGATGACCTCCGGCCGGATCGAGGAGCTGACCGCCGCGGGCGCCAAGCTCCAGATCAACGGGTCGAGCCTGATCGGCCGCCACGGCCCCCGCGTGCGCGACTGGGCGATCGAGCTGGCGTCGAGCGGGCGCGCCGCGGTCGTGGCCTCAGACGCGCACCGGCCCTCGCGAGGGCCGGTGCTGACTGAGGCGGTGCGAACGCTGATCGAGGCCGGGGTCGAGCCCGAGGAGGCCGAGAAGCTGGTCTCGGCCACTCCCCGAGCGCTGCTAGGCCTCTGAGTACGCGGGCCGGCCGGCCGGGGCGCGCGCAGGGCGCGGCTGGCGCAGCACGGTGAGCGCGACGGCGATCGCGGCGCCGATCGCCGCGGCGCCGATCAGGAACGCCAGGTGGAACCCGCCGGTGAGCGCGGCGGCCGGGGCGTCGCCGCCCGCGACCAGGTGCTCGCTGCGCGTGGCCGACAGCGTCGCCAGCACCGCCAGGCCGATCGCGCCGCTGACCTGCACGGTGGTGTTGACCAGGCCGGAGGCGAGACCGGCGTCGGCGGGCGTCGCGTCGGCCATCGCCAGCGTCATCAGCGCGGGGAAGGCGATCCCGGCGCCGGTGCCGAGCAGCACCATCACCGGCAGGACGTGCGCGGCGTACACGCCGTCGACCGGCGCCTGGGCGAACAGCACGAGCGCGACGCCGATCAGCCCCAGGCCGGGCAGCAGCGTCGTGCGGGCACCGAAGCGCGTGATCAGCTTCTCCGAGTAGCCGAGCGACCACGCCGCCATCACGACCGTCGCGGGCAGGAACGCGAGGCCGGTCTGGAGCGCGTCGTAGCCGAGCACGTGCTGCAGGTACAGCGCGCCGAGGAAGAACATGCCGAACATGCCGACCACGGCCAGGCCCTGGACGAGGTTGGCGCCGGAGATGTTGCGCGAGCGGAAGATGCGCAGCGGGACGAGCGGGTTGGCCGCCGTGGCCTCGCGGACGATGAAGGCGGCCAGCAGCGCCAGCGCGCCGGCGCCGAGCGCGAGCGTGCGGCCCGCGCCCCAGCCGTAGTCCGCGGCGGGCTCGACGATCGTGTAGACGAGCAGCATCAGCGCGCCGGTGATCAGCGCGGCGCCGGGGACGTCGGCGCCCGAGCCGAAGCCCAGGCCCTTGTCCTTCGGGAGCAGGCGCAGCGCGAACACGGCGGTCGCGACGCCGATCGGGATGTTCACGAAGAAGATCCAGTGCCAGTTGATCGACTGGGTGAGCACGCCGCCGGCGAGGAGGCCGACCGAGCCGCCGGAGGAGGCGACGAAGCCGTAGACGCCGATCGCCTTCGCCTGGTCGCGCGGCTCCGTGAACATCGTCACGATCATCCCGAGGATCACGGCCGACGTCATGGCGCCGGCGATCCCCTGGATGAAGCGGGCGGCGATCAGCATCTCCTGGCTCTGGGCGACGCCGCAGAGCGCAGAAGCCGCGGTGAAGCCGGCGAGGCCGGCGAGGAAGACGGTGCGCCGCCCGATCAGGTCACCGAGCCGCCCGGCGAGCAGCAGCAGGCCGCCGAAGGCGATCAGGTACGCGTTGACGACCCACGCCAGGCTCGAGCTGGAGAAGCCGAGATCACTCTGGATCGACGGCAGCGCGACGTTCACGACCGTCGCGTCGAGCACGATCATCAGCATGCCCACGCAGAGCACGATCAGTGCGATCCAGCGCGAGCGTTCCTCGTGGGCAGCCATTCCGGTCTCCTTGGTCGCGTTCACGTACCAAAGACGGCCGGGCGGCCCACGTACTCATCGGTCCTCTCAGAAGAGTGTGGACAGCCGTACCACCGCGGTCTCGAGCGCCTCCTCGGCGAGCAGGCTGAACGACAGCCGTGCTTCATTGCGTGCCCCGTCCCCGGCGTAGAACAGCGACCCGGGCACGTACATCACGCCCGCGTCGATCGCCGCCGTGCGCAGCTCCATCGCGTCGTGGCCCGGCGGCAGCGTCAGCCACGAGAAGAACCCGCCGGTCGGCCGGCTCCAGGTGGCGCCCTCGGGCATGTGCTCGCGCAACGCCCGGTCGAGCGCCCGCCAGTGCGACGCGTACAGCTCGCACGACGCCTGCACGCCACGCGCGAACAGCCCGGCGCGCCCATACTCCTCGACGATCCGCTGCCCGAGCGCGCCGGCGCACTGGTCGGTCGTCTGCTTGGCGCTGGCGAGCTGCGCGATCACCGGCTCGGGCCCGGCCGCCCAGCCGAGCCGCACGCCGGGAGAGAGGAGCTTGGAGAACGTGCCGGCCTGCAGCACCGTGTCCGGGCCGAGCGACCACAGGCTCGGCAAGGGCTCGCCCTCGAAGCGGATCTCGCGGTAGGCGACGTCCTCGAGGATCAGCACGCCGTGGCGCCGGCACAGCTCGACGAGCGCCTGCCGGCGCGCGAGCGGGAGCGTGCGCCCGGACGGGTTCTGGAACTCGGGGATCACGTACAGCACCTTCGGCCGCAGCCCGGCGCTCAGCCGCTCCGCGAACACTTCGACGTCGAGCCCGTCGGCGTCCATCGGGATCGAGGCGATCTCGGCTCCCGCGCGCGCGAACGCCATCAGCGCGCCGAGGTAGGTCGGCGCCTCGACCGCGACGGTGTCTCCGGGTGAGAGCACGCTCGCGCCCACCAGCGCGATGCATTCCATCCCGCCGCTGGTGACCATCAGCTCGGCGAGCTCCGGCCGCGCGCCCTGCGTCTCCTCCTGGCGGTCGAGCAGGTACTCGCGCACGCTGGGGATCCCCTCCGGCGCCGTGTACTGGAGCGCGATCGCGGGGTCGTCGCGCATCAGCCGCGCGACGATCTCGGCGATCTCGCCGGTCGGGAACGTGTCCGGGTTGGGAAACCCGCCGGCCAGCGAGAGGACGCCGGGCGGCGGCCCGGCGAGGATCGTCGCGAGCTCGTTAGTCGACACGGAACTCGAGCGCGCTCTCCTCGCCGGCGTCGAGCCGGGCGATGTGCTCCGCGTGGTTGGTGAGGTCGTGCACGGGGCGGCCATCGGCCATGGCGGCGAGCATGATGCGCTCGGCGCGGGCGATCGCCTCGCCGGCCTCGAGCGCCGCGGCGATCCGGTCCGGCGCCGCGATCACCACCCCGTCGTCGTCGCCGAACACGATGTCGCCGGGGTTGACGTCGACGCCGCCGCAGCGGACCGGCTGGCGCAGCGCGGTCCGCGACACCGTGGTGCCGGAGGCGGGGACCGTCCCGCGCGCGAAGAACGGGAGGCCGAGCCGCCGCAGCCCGGCGACGTCACGGCACAGCCCGTCGATGACGATCCCGGCCAGGCCGCGGCGCTTGGCCTCGGTCGCGAACAGCTCGCCGCACACCGCGCGGCGCCCGCCGGTGTTGACGATCACCAGCACGTCTCCCGGCTCGGCGGCGTCGAGCGCGCTGAGCACCGGCAGATGGTCGTCCTGCGCGATCACGGTCAGCGCCGGACCGGCGAAGCGCACGTCGGGCACCATCGCGCGGATCGCGGGGTCCACGACGGGGAGGCCCTTGTCGGCGTCACAGAGCGCCGAGACCTCGATCTCCAATAAGCGGTTGATCATCGGGCGTACATGATGATCGCGTGGGCGCGATGATGTGTGCGTGGCGCGCGTCTACGTGACCGGGCACCGCAACCCGGACACCGACTCGATCGCGGCGGCGATCGGCTACGCCGAGCTCAAGGGCCGGCTCGACGCGCGCAACGAGTACGTGGCGGTGCGGCTCGGCGAGCTCAATGCGCAGACGCGCTGGGTGCTCCAGCGCAGCGGGGCGAGCGAGCCGCCGTTGCTTCCGCACGTGATGCTGCGGGTGCGCGACGTGATGCGCGAGCGCTTCCCGGCCGCCGAGGACGGTGAGCCGGTCCGCGAGGTCGGCCTGATCATGGCCCGCGACGACGCCGACCTCGTCCCGATCGTCGATCGCAAGGGCGAGCTCGTCGGCGCGATGACCGAGCGCGCGCTCGCCCGCCGCTACGTCCGCGAGTCGCGCGAGGCGTCGCGGCTCGACGCCCCGACCGCGCTCGGCGCGATCGCCGCCGTGCTCGAGGGCGAGCAGCTCGTGGGGGACGGGGACACAGAGGTCAGCGGCCGCGTGTGGGTGCTGGCGATGGCCACCGCCTCGCTCCCGCTCGGCTTCGAGGCGGGCGACGTGGTCGTCGTCGGCGACCGGCCCGACGCGCAGCGGATCGCGATCGACACCGGCGTCGCGCTGCTCGTCACCAGCAACGGCACCCGCCCGGACGACGACATCCTCGCGCTCGCGCGCGAGAAGGGGACCGCGGTGGTGACCTCGCCGCTCGACAGCTACGTGACCAGCCGCATGATCACGCTGTCGGCGCCGTGCCGTGCGCTGATGGACCGCGAGCCGCAGGTCGTCGCGCCGAACGACCTGCTGTCCGACATCGCCGAGACCGTCAAGGACGTCGAGTACCGCGCGGCCGTCGTGGTCGACGGCAACCGCCGCCCGATCGGCCTCGTCACCCGCGGCGACCTCGTGAACCCGACGCCGCGCCAGGTCCTGCTCGTCGACCACGCCGAGCAGGCGCAGAGCGTGGTCGGCATCGAGCAGGCCGAGATCGTCGAGATCCTCGACCACCACCACATCGGCTCGATCGAGACGCGCGTGCCCGTGCGTGCGACGTTCGACCCCGTCGGCTCGACCGCCACGCTGGTGATCGAGCGCTTCCGCCAGGCCGGGATGGAGCCCTCGAAGCCGTCGGCGCTGATGCTGCTCGGCGCCGTCCTGTCGGACACGGTGATCCTCAACTCGCCGACGACGACCGACCGCGACCACGCCGTGATCGACTACCTCGAGCAGGTCCTGGCGGTCGACGCGACCCGCTTCGGCCGCGAGATGTTCGAGCACACGTCCGACCTGGAGCGCGTCCCGGCCGAGGAGATCGTCAAGCGCGACGCCAAGGACTACGACGCGGGCGGCCACACGCTGCGGATCGCCCAGGTCGAGACGGTCGGCAAGGACCTGCGCGAGCGCAGGGACGAGCTGATCGAGGCGCTCGACGACGTCCGCGAGCGCGAGGGGCACGCGCTCGTGGCGCTGATGGTCACCGACATCCTCGCCAAGGGCTCCAAGCTCTACGTGTCCGGCGAGCGGCCGCTCGTCGAGCGCGCGTTCGGCAAGCAGGAGGACGGCGTCATCGACCTCCCGGACGTGATGAGCCGCAAGAAGCAGGTGGCGCCCCGCCTGCTCAAGGCGCTCGCCGGCTGATGCTCCTCTTCGCCCAGCAGGTCGTGGAGACACTCGGCGGCTCGTCCCATCCCGACACCGTGCTGGCGCGCCAGATGCAGGCGATGTCGCTCGCCGTGCACATCCCGATCGTCTGCTTCGGGATCGCCTTCCCGGCGATGTTCGTGTTCGTCGAGGGGCTGTACATGCGCACCGGCGACCTCACCTACAAGGCGCTCGCGAAGCGCTGGTCGAAGGTCGCGCTGATCCTGTTCGCGGTCGGCGTCGTCACCGGCACGATCCTGTCGTTCGAGTTCGGCCTGCTGTGGCCCAACTTCATGGCGACGTTCGGCGACGTGTTCGGGATCGCGTTCGGGCTCGAGGGGATCTCGTTCTTCGTCGAGGCGATCTTCATCGCGATCTACGTCTACGGCTGGGAGCGGCTGAGCCGGCGGGCGCACTTCCTCACCGGCATCCCGGTCGTGATCGCGGGGTTCACCGGCTCGTTCAACGTGATCGCCGTCAACGGCTGGATGAACTCGCCCGACGGATTCACGATCGTCGACGGCAAGGTCACCGACCCGCGGCCGTGGGACGCGCTGTTCAACACGAACATGTGGCACGAGCTGATCCACATGTACCTGGCCGGCTACCTCGTCTGCGGGTTCATCGTCGCGGGCGTGTACGCGTACGCGTGGCTGCGCGGGAAGCGCGACCACTATCACCGCACGGCACTCGTCGTGACGCTGGCGTTCGCGTCGCTGGCGGCGCCCGTCCAGATCGTGGTCGGCGACTGGGCGGGGCGGACCGTGGCCGAGCACCAGCCCGTGAAGCTGGCGGCGTTCGAGGGGCTGCAGGAGACGCAGTCGGGGGCGCCCTTCACGCTGCTCGGCATCCTCGAGATCCCGAAGATGCTGTCGGTGCTCGCCTACCACGACCCGAACGCGACGGTGCAGGGGCTCGACAGCGTCCCGCCCGACGACCGCCCGCCGGTGGGGATCGTGCGCGTCGCGTTCCAGACGATGGTGAGCATCGGCACGGGTCTGGCGCTGCTCGGCGTCGTCTTCTTCGTCACCTGGCTGCGCCGCCACCGATTGCCGCGCTCGAAGTGGTTCTACCGAGCGGTGATGGCGGCCGGGCCGCTGGCGTTCGTGGCGCTGATCTCCGGCTGGATCGTCACCGAGGTGGGCCGCCAGCCATGGATCGTCTACCAGGTGATGCGCACGCAGCAGGCGGTGACCGCGGTCGACTACCTCGAGGTCGGCTACGTGTTCCTGGTGCTGGTGTACCTCGGGCTCGGCGCCGCCGTCGTGTGGCTGCTGCGGCGCCTCACGCGCCGCCCGGCGACCAGCGAGGTCCAGTGATGGACGTCGTCTGTCTCGGCTTCATCCTGCTCGGCATCACCGCCTACGCCGTGCTCGGCAGCGCCGACTTCGGCGCCGGGTTCTGGGACCTCACGGCGGGCGGCGCGCAGCGCGGCGCACGGATCCGCGGCATGGTGCAGTGGTCGATGAGCCCGGTCTGGGAGGCCAATCACGTCTGGCTGATCTTCGTGCTCGTGATCATGTGGACGGCGTTCCCGACCGTGTTCGGCTCGATCTTCTCGACGCTGGCGATCCCGCTGTTCCTGGCGGCGATCGGGATCATCTTCCGCGGCACCGCCTTCGCGTTGCGCGGGCAGGCCGCAACCGTGCGCGAGGCGCGCGTGCTCGGCGGCACGTTCGCGCTGTCGTCGGTGCTGATCCCGTTCTTCCTCGGCGCGGCGATCGGCGGCGAGGCGTCGGGGCGCGTGCCGGTCGGCAACGCCGCCGGGGACCTGATCACCTCGTGGCTGAACCCGACGTCGGTGCTGATCGGCGTCGTCGGCGTGCTCAGCGGCGCCTACCTCGCCGCCGTGTACCTCGCCGGTGACGCCGGGCGGGCGGGCCAGCCGGACCTGGTCGCCGCGTTCCGCAGGCGGGCGCTGGGGGCGGGCGTGGTGACCGGCGCGGTGGCGCTCGCCGGCCTGCTCGTCCTGCGCTCCGACGCGCGCGATCTCTACGACGGGCTGACCTCCGGCGGTGGGTTGGTGATGGTCCTGATCTCCGGCGCCGCCGGCGTCACGACGCTCGCGCTCGTCTATCGCGGGCAGTTCGGCCTGGCACGGGTGACCGCCGCGGGCGCGGTGGCGGCGATCGTGATCGGCTGGGTGCTCGCGCAGAAGCCGTACCTGCTCCCGCCGAAGCTCACGCTCGAGCAGGCGGCGGCCGATGACGCGGTGCTGTCGGCGGTCGTGATCGCCGTGTCCGTCGGCATGGTCATCCTCGTCCCGTCGCTGTGGTGGCTGTACCGGCTGGTGCTGCAGGGCCGGCTGGACCAGGAGTACGAGCCGATCGACCAGCGGTTCCACCCATGAAGGTCGCGCTCATGTTCGGCAGCCTGGCCGTGGGGCTGGTCCTGATGATCGGGTTCGACGTGATGCTGACGCGGATCGTCGGCGTGCTCGCGCTGTTCACGTTCATCATCACCGGCGTGTTCCTGATCGCCGACCCGGCGTTCCTCGAGCGCGAGGACGATTAGATCGCGCGCAGCGCGGCCTCGCGCGTGGCGAACATGGGCACCGCGGCGTCGAGCCCGACGATCGTGAACATGCGCTCGATCGGCGAGCCGCTCGCGACCACGAGGTGCAGCCGCTGTTGGCGCTCGTCGAGCTCGGTCCCGAGCTGGAACAGCACGTTGATCCCGGCGCTGTCGATGTAGGTCGTCGACTGCAGGTCGACCACCAGGGCCTGGTCCTGGTTGCTGATCGCCTGGCGCAGCCGGTCGCCGATGTCGTGCGCGTTCGAGGAGTCGATCTCGCCCTCGATGACGACGACCGGCGTCCCGTCCTCGTCCTCGTCGCGGAGCTTCGCGAGCAGGCTCATGCCGCGGCGGACCTCCCCAGGGAGCGTTCGAGCACGACGACCGTGCCCGCTTCCTCGTGCCGGATCTCGACCGTCTCCATCAGCGCGCGCATCAGCGGCACGCCACGGCCGCGGTTGGTGCCGCGCGGTGGCCGCCAGCGCCCCTCGTCGCGCACGGTGACGCGCACCGTGCCGTCCTGGCACGTCGCCTCGATCTCGAACGAGCGTCGCCCGGGCCCGTAGGCGTGCTCGACCGCGTTGGCGCACGCCTCCTGCGCGGCGACGGTGATGTCGAACGCCTCGTCCTCGCTCGCTCCGCGCGCGTACAGCCAGCGACGCAGCACCCGCCGAACCGTCGCGAGCGACTCCTTCTCGGCCGGCCAGCGCGCGACGAGCCGCTCGGGCAGCGGCGGGACGCGCGCCGCGGCGATCGCGATGTCGTCCGGCTGCTCGTCGGGCACCATCCGCTCGGTGATCGTCGTGCACAGGGCCTCGAGGTCGTCGGCCCCGGCGGCGAGCTCCCGGAGCTGCGCGAGCCCGTCGTCGATCGGCCTCTTGCGCGACTCCACCAGCCCGTCCGTGTAGAGCACCACCGTCGAGCCGGTCGGGAACGGATGCTGCTGGCCCTGGTAGGTCACGAGCGGCGAGACGCCGAGCGCGAGGCCGCCCTGCAGCGGCAGGTAATCGGCCTTGCCGTCGGGCGTGATCACCAGCGGCGGCGGATGACCGGCGTTCACGAGCTCCAGCGACTCGCCGATCGAGTCGATCACGACGAACGCCAGGGTGGTCATCGCCGTGGGGCCGAGCTGCCACATCAGCCGGTTGACGCGCTCGACCGTGGTGGCCGGGTCGTGCCCGTCGGCCGCGTAGGCGCGCAGTGCGGTGCGCAGCTGCGCCATCACCGCCGCGGCCTCCAGGCCGTGCCCGACCACGTCGCCGACGACCAGCGCGACGCGGCCGCCGGGGAGCATGAACGCGTCGTACCAGTCGCCGCCCAGGCCCTCGCCGGAGGCCGGCAGGTAGCGGCTGGCCAGCTCGACGCCAGGGATGGCGATGAGCCGCTCCGGCAGCAGGCGGCGCTGGACCGCCTCGGCCACGCGCCGCTGTTCGTACAGCGCGGCCTGCTCGATCGCCAGCGCGGCGCGATCGGCGGCCAGCTGCAGCAGATCGCGGTCGTCAGCGGTGAAGCGGCGCGGTGTCAGCGTGCCGACGTGCAGGACGCCGATCACGCGCCCTTCCACGAAGAGCGGCACGCCGAGCAACGAGCGAATGCCCTTCTCCCGCAGGATCGGGTTGTGGATGTCCGCGCGGTCGATGTCCTCGATGAAGACGGCCTCGCGCTGGGCGGCCACTCGCCCCGCGAACCCGCGGCCGACCGGGACGCGCACGCCCTGCTCGACCTCCTCCTCGATCCCCTTGGCGGCGCGGGCGCGCAGATGCTCGCCGTTCGGCTCGACCAGCAGGATCGCGGCCGTGTCGCTGTGCAGGATCTCGCTCGTCCGCTGCAGCAGCTCGGCCAGGAGCTCCTCCTGCGGCAGGTAGGCGAGGGCGGCGTCGGTGATGCGTTGGAGCGCCTGCAGGCGGTCGGACGCCCGCTCGGCGTTCACGCGCGCCCGTCGCTCGCTCTCCAAGAGCTGCGCGTGCTCGATCGCGAGCGCGGCCCGGTCGGCGGCGAGCTGCAGCAGGTTCCGGTCGTCGTCGGTGAACAGGCGCGGCGTCAGGGTGCCGACATGCAGGACGCCGATCACGCGGCCCTCGACCAGCAGCGGGACGCCGAGGAGCGAGCGGATGCCCTTCTCGCGCAGGATCGGGTTGAGGATGTCGGCGTGGTCGACGTCCGCGACGACGACCGGCCGGCGCTCGGCGGCGATCCGCCCGGCGAAGCCCTGGCCGACCGGGATCCGGACCCCCTGCTCGACCTCCTCCTCGATCCCTCGCGCGGCCCGCGCGTGCAGCTCGTCGCTCTCCTCGTCGAGCAGCAGGAACGCGGCCGTGTCGGCGTCGAGGATCTCGGTGATCCGCCGTAACAGCTCCGTCAGCAGGTCTTCCTCCGACAGGTGCGCGAGCGCGGCGTCCGTGACGCGCTGCAGCGCCTGAAGCACACCCTCCTCGTACGCCACCGCCCGATCATATGCGCGCGCGGACCGCTCGTATGCCTGTGCGACGCAGCGTCGTGGGGCGACTCAGGTTTCCGGTCGCGCTGACGATTCATCCGGGCATGGGGCTCGAGAGCTCGCGGTTGCGCCTGCGCGTGCAGGTGATCGGCGTCGGTATCTGGGTGCAGTACCTCGTGGCCGCCTCGATGGCGGTGTGGACCGTCGGTACGTGGAGCCGCCCGTATCGCGAGCCGATCGCGGTGATCATCGGTGTGGCCCTCGTCGGCGCCTTTCTGATCTCGCGCCTGCCGGCCGAGAAGATCGTGCGCGGGCCGTACCGCGAGGCGTTCTTCCTGAGCTGGAGCCTGCTCGACATCACGATGGTCTGTCTGCTGGCGTACTTCGACGGCGGCGTGACCAGCCCGTCGATGCTGTCGCTGTTCCTCACGCTGGTGTTCGCCGCGCTGTCCTATCCCTTGGCCTCGATGATCACGGTCGCGGTGGGGAGCGTGGTCGGGGTCGTCGCGCTCGCCGTGGTCGGTGGAGCGCTCCCGACGCACATAGAGGTCGACCCGGTCTACGTCGTGATGTTCGTGGTCTGCCTCGGCATCACCGGCGTCCTGTGCGTATGGCAGGCGCGGCTGACCGCGGCCCAGCACGACGAGCTCGCCGAGCTCTCCCGCACCGACCCGCTGACCGGCTGCCTCAACCGCCGCGGGTTCGGCGAGCGCCTCGAGGCCGAGCTGCAGCGCGCCGAGCGCGAGGACACCGAGGTCGCGCTGATCCAGCTCGACCTCAACGGCTTCAAGTCCGTCAACGACCGCCTCGGCCACGCGGCCGGCGACGAGCTGCTGCGCTGGGTCGGCTCGACCCTGCAGGCGCTGCTGCGCGGCTCCGACGCCACCGGCCGCCTCGGCGGGGACGAGTTCGCGCTGCTGCTCCCGGGTGTGTCCGCCGCCGAGGCGCGCGTGATCGCCGCCCGCACGGTCGCCGCGCTCGCCGAGCGCGTCGGCGCAGAGGCCGGCGTCGCCGCGTTCCCGGCCGACGGTCGCGACGACGACGCCCTGCACCGCCACGCCGACGCGGACATGTACGCCGCCAAGGCGCACCTGCGAAGCTGACCTCGTGACCAGCAGCCTCCCGGCGCCGGAGCGCGTGTAGGAGGGACCTCACGGCCCGTCCCGCGCGTATCGATCGTGTGGACGCGGCCGAGGTCAGCCTGCTCGCGGCCTGGCGACCGGCGCGCCGCGCCGGCGACGCCGCGCTCGTACGCGCCGCGCAGGCCGGATCCGAGCGCGCGGTCGAGGAGCTGTTCGCGCGCCACTGGCCGGACGCCTTCCGCACCGCGCTGCTGATCGCGCACGATCGCGCGGCGGCCGAGGACATCGCCCAGGAGGCATTCCTCGCCGCGCTACGGGCGCTCCCGCGCTTCGATCGCCGCCGCCCGCTGCGCCCGTGGCTGCATCGGATCGTCGTCAACCGCGCGATCGACCACGCGCGGGCGCGCCGGCTGCGGGCCGAGATCGACGTCGACGCGGTCGCCGAGCCGGTCGCGCCGCCGCCGGACCTCGGCCTGGGGGAGGCCGGCGCCGCGCTCGCGCGCCTGTCGCCCGAGCACCGCGCCGTGATCGTCATGCGCTACCTGCTCGAGCTCACGCCCGGGGAGATCGCCGCGACGCTCGACCTTCCGCGCGGCACCGTCAACTCGCGGCTGCGGCGCGGGCTCGATGCGCTCGGCGAGGTGCTCGAGCCATGACCGAGCGCGAGCTGCGCGAAACGCTGCAGACCGTCCCGGTCGAGGACGCGCGCGCCCGCGCGCTCGACGTCGTGCGCGCCGCGTACCGCGACCGCGAGCCGCTCCCGCGGCGCCGCCGCTGGGCGCCCTCGCTCGCCGTCGCCGCCTGTCTCGCGGTCGCGGTCGTCGTGGCCGGGACGGCGGGTGCTCCCGGCGACGCGGTCGCGCGCTGGGTCCGGCAGGTGCTCGGCACCGGCGCGCCGCACGCGCGGCCCGCGCTCGTACACGTGCCCGGCGGCGGGCGGCTGCTGGTGAACACGGCCGACGGGCCGTGGGTCGTCGCGGCCGACGGCTCGCGCCGGCGGCTCGGTGACTACGCCGGCGCCTCGTGGTCACCCCAGGGACTGTTCGTGGTCGCCTGGCGAGGCCGCGAGCTGTACGCGCTCGAGCCGGACGGCACCGTGCGCTGGTCGCTCGCCCGCTCGCACCCGATCGTCGCGGCCCGCTGGGCGCCCGGGGACGGCTACCGGGTCGCGTACCTGAGCGGCGGCCTGCGCGTCGTCAACGGCGACGGGACCGGGGATCGGGCCGTCGCGCCCGCCCGCGCCGTGCCGCCGGCGTGGCGGCCGCACGCCCACCACGTGCTCGCCTACGTCGACCGGCAGGGCCGCGTGCGCGTCGTCGCCGTCGACAGCGGGCGACAGCTGTGGCGCTCCCCACGGTTGGCGGGCGTGCGGCAGCTCGCCTGGTCGGCGGACGGGCGCCGGCTCGCGATCGCGACCGCCCGAGCCCAGGGAGGCCGCACGGTGGCGGCCGAGCACGTCGCGTGGTCACCCGGCGGCCGCCTGACCGTCGTCCGCCACGGCGAGGTCAGGGTCGGCGGGCGCGTGGTGTTCCGCGGGCCGGGGCGCCTGGGGCCGGTCGCATGGTCACCGCACGGGCAGCGGCTGCTCGTCCCGTGGGCCGCGGCCGACCAGTGGCTGTTCGTCGCCAAGGGCCGCACGGTCGCGATCGGCAACATCGCGCGCCAGTTCGGCGCATTCCCGGCGCAGGTCGAGTGGTGCTGTCAGTGAGCGCGCACGACGGCCGCGGCGCCGCGTAGCTTCTCCGCCACCGCTGACCCGTCGGCGACCTGCGCGCCGACGACGTCGGCGGCGAGCTCGAGGTTCACCGCCAGGTGCTCGAGCGGAAAGTCGCGCGCGGCGAGCACGCGGGCGAGCCAGGCGGCCTGCTTGTCGAGGTCGACGACGCCCTCGACGTCGCCGATCGCCCAGTTGAGCAGGTGCTGGGTGTCGTGCAGCTCCCACGCGCGGCCGGCATCGCCGTAGCGCTCGAGGTCCTCGGGGAAGCGTTCGAAGTAGCCATCGGCGACCAGCGCGGCGAGCGGCTCGAGCTCGATCCGCGTGCCGGCGAGCACCGCCTGGGTCGGCGGCGGCCAGCCGCTCGGCGGGGCCGTGCGCGTCATTCGGCGACGACCTCGTACGTGTGCAGGTGCTCGAGCCGCTCCAGCTTGATCGCCTCCTTGAGCTCCGGGGGGATGCGGTCGTGCGACGTCCGGTGGGCCGCCGAGCGCATGTAGGCGGTGAACGCCGCGCGATCCCGCCAGCGCGAGACCATGATCAGCTCCCCCGCGTCACGATCCGACTGCCAGACCTGCAGATCGACGAAACCGTCGGCATGGTCGACCAGGCGGACCCGCGCACGGAACGCGCGGACGAGGGCGTCCGCGCGTTCCACCGGGATACTCAGCCGCGACATGGATACGTACACGGCCCAACCGTACCGACGCGGCTAGAGCGCGTTGGCGTACAGCTGCAGCAGGTCGGTCCACCCACCGGGGGCGGAGACGGCGTCGCGCATCCTGGCGCCGGTCTCGCCGTGCTTCTCGAAGCCGCGGTGCTCGAGCTCGACGAGCGTCCCGTCCGCGACGGCGGTGAAGGTGATCTCGACTTCGGTGGCCTTCTCGGGATCGGGGTCGTAGCCCCACTCGGGGCCGAGGTGCCAGGCGAGCAGCAGGCGGCTGGGCGGCTCGAACTCGGTGACGAAGCCCCAGTTGCACTCGTTGCCGTCGGCGTCGCGCTCGAACCAGCGGCCGCCGGCGAACGGCTCGATGATGGCCTCGGTCGCCATCGTCTCCCCGATGTGGTGGCTCTCGAGCGGCCACCACGTGCTGAAGCCCGCGGTGAAGACGTCGAACGCACGCTCCGGCGTCGCGCGGACGGTGATGCTGCGGCGCGCCGCGACGGTGGTCTCGGTCATGAGTCCTCCTTCTCGACCGCGAGCTTGAACGCGGTCAACGCTTGGTTCCAGAACGTGTCGAAGTACGCGCGCATCGCCTCGACCCCGGTCGGGTTGAGCTGGTAGAGCCGCCGGGTGCCGTCGGCGCGGTCGATCACCAGGCCGGCGTCCTTGAGCACCTTCAGGTGCTGCGAGACGGCCGGGCGGCTGACCGGGAGCTCGTTGGCGATCTCGCCGACGGGGAGCGGTCCGCGCCCGAGCCGCTCGAAGATCGCGCGACGGGTGGGGTCGCCGAGCGCGTTGAGGCCGTTGCTTCCGTAAGTCGTCACTAACGGTAAGCGTAGGCTTACAGTCGTGGTCTGTCAAGGTGGTCAGGCGTGATCGAGGCGCGCTTCGTCCCCGACTGCTTCGTGCTCGTGCGCCGGCTGGCCGGCGACCCGCGCGTGGCGCGCCGGGTCCGCGTCGCCCTGGCGGGCCTGGTCGTCTACCTGGCCTGCCCGGTCGACCTGGTGCCGGACTTCATCCCGGTCATCGGCCTGCTCGACGACGCGCTGTTCGTCGTGTTGGTGCTTCGCTACGTGCTGCGGGTGGGCGGCCCCGGCCTCGTGCGCGAGCACTGGCCGGGGTCCGAGCGGTCACTGCAGCTCGTGCTCGCCGCGGCTCAGAGGCCCGGCGGGTGACGGACCGTGTAGCCCGCCGATGAGCGGCCCTGCGGCTGCCAGCGCGTGCCGGTCTCCCAGCGGCCGGTCGTGTCGTAGCGACGGCCGTTGATGACCATGTACACGTGGCCGGGGTTCGCGTAGATCGTGATGTGCCGGCCGCGGCCGGCCGCGCCCCAGCTCATGAACTGGCCGCTGTCGAGCGAGCGCGCGAGCAGCCCGCCGCCGTGCAGGGCGTACGAGACCGAGCCCGAGCAGTCATAGCCGCTGTCGTTCCACTGCCCGTGGCCGCCGCCGTACTTGTACGGCGTCGTGGCGATCCGGTTGGCGGCGGCGATCACGCGCGCGACGGTGCCGTTGCGGTGCACGCCGCCGCGGTGTCCGCGGCGCTTGAGGATGGTGGTGCGGCCGGCGTGCCCGAGCGCGCTCCACGTCGCCGGGCCGACGATCCCGTCCGCGGTCAGGCCGTGGCTGCGCTGGAACGCCTTGACGGCGCGCTGGGTGCCGGGGCCGAAGATGCCGTCTGCGGTGATCCCGAGCGCGCGCTGGAGATCGACGACGGCGCCCTTCTTGCCGGCGCCCGAGTGCGACGCGGCACGGCGGGCGTGCGCCGAGCGCAACGCGCGCCACGTCGCCGGGCCGACGATGCCGTCGGCCGTGAGCCCATGGTGGCGCTGGAACCGCTTGACCGCGCGCTTGGTGGCGGGGCCGAAGACCCCGTCCGCGTGCAGGCCGAGCCAGCGCTGGACCTTGGTCACGTGCGCGCCGTGCGAGCCGCGCTTGAGCACTGCCTGGGCGGGGGAGGCGCCGGCCGCGAGCAGGGCGACGGCCGCCACGCAGGCGACGATGCTCGCGCGGGCACGCCCGCGTGGTGTATCCGTCACGTTCGGTCCGTCCATCCGCATACGACTGGTTGACGTCGCCTACGAGGTGAGCTGACGGGCTCGCGCGCTGCGCTACGCCGCACTCAAGACGGCGATTCGCCCCTGCGGTCTGTCGACCGCTTCGGTTCCCCCGTTCGCCGTCCCCCGGGGAACGGCGACTCGGCGGCCGTCGTTGTATCAGTGCGGACTCCTCCCGGCTGCAAGACCCCTTGCAAACGAGAGGTTTGCGACGGTCAGTCCACTTCGCGCAGGCGGCCCGTCTCGACCTCGTAGACGAACCCGCGGACGTGGTCCTTGTTGGGGATGAACGGGCTCGTCCGGATGCGCGCGAGCGACTGCCGGACGTCCTGGTCGAGGTCGCCGAACGCCTCGGCGGCCCAGGCCGGCTTGATGCCCGTTTCCTCCTCGATCTGCGCCTTGAAGTCGTCGTCGTGGAACGTGAGCATGCCGCAGTCGGTGTGATGGATGAGCATGATCTCCTCGGTGCCGAGCAGGCGCTGCGAGATCGCCAGCGACCGGATCTCGTCGTCGGTGATCACGCCGCCGGCGTTGCGGATCACGTGCGCCTCGCCTTCCGTGAGGCCGAGCAGCGAGTACGGGCTCAGCCGCGCGTCCATGCAGGCGACGACGGCGATCTTCCGGCCGGGCGGCAGCGGCAGGTCGCCCTTGTCGAACTGCTCGGCGTAGGCCTCGTTGTTGGCGAGCAGCTCATCGATCTGGGACATCCCCGAACTCCTTCTCGACCAGGACAGTGGGCAAAAGGTACTTAATCCGATCGGGTTTACGTACGTCGAGCGCTCGCGGCTCAGACCATTGGGCCGCGCTGGCGCGCGTGCTGGTTCGCGACCCCCGGTAGTCCTCGCCGGATCCACGCTAAAGTGGGCCGCCGCCCCACTGCGGCTGTGGCGAAATTGGTATACGCGCAGGCTTCAGGTGCCTGTGGGGGCAACCCCGTGGAGGTTCGAGTCCTCTCAGCCGCATCCCGGCGGTGGCGCGTCGCGCCACTCCGGCTTCCACGCCACCGCGACCGCACCCGTCCCGGACGACGGCTCCTGCGGGAGCCACGCTCACCGCGCCGCTCGCATGGAACGGCCGGCTGCTCGACGCCGCCGACGCCATGGGGCACCTGGCTCGGATCAAGGCCGAGACCGGCGGGACGCTGGTCTCCACCGGCGGCGGCGCGCTCGCCGCGAGCCTCGTGGAGGCCGGGCTCGTGGACGAGCTGCGGCTGCTCGTCAACCCCGTGGTGTGGGGGCCCGGGCAGCGGCTGTTCCACGAGCGGCTCGCGGACGCGCGCTTCGAGCTCCTGCGCGCCGAGCCGGCCCCCGGGCGCGTCTTCGAGCTCGTCTACCGGCCGCGGCTACGGTGACCGCGGCACGAGCGGCGCGACGACGGCACCGCTCTTGGTACGGCCGAGGACGACCGCGTCCGTCGAGGCGGTGTCCCAGTCGACGGGGACGAACGCGATCGGGCCGGGGCGGGTGAAGGTCCGCGTGCCGACGATGAACTCGAGGTGGTCGACCGGGCCGGTGGCGGCGGCGACGAGCGTCTGCGGCCGGTTGTCGTCGCCGACGAGGTAGGCGGCGCCGACCTGCGGCGGGTCTGGCGCGTCGCCGCGTCGCGCGCCGAGCGGGCCGGTCTCCGAGCCGAGGCTGAGGCTCGCGCCACCCAGCACGGCGTCGGGATCGTCCACGACGCCCAGTCCGAGCCGCTCCGGGTTGGCGCGCGCGACGATGGCGGCCTGGCTCGCGCCGGGCAGCTTCCCGGTCCACAGCACGTCGGCAAAGCGGACGTCGGCCTCCGGGAGTTGCTTCTCGTCCTCGCCGGTGAGGGCCTCGTGAATCGCCAGCAGCCGCCCGGGATGTTGTGACGCCTCCACGATCCGGTCGTGGTTCTCGGCATCGATCCGGAACAGCCCGGCGTCGACGTCGTACAGGGTCCCGAGCTCGTCCGCCGTGCCTTTCTGGACGGCGAAGCCGGGTTTGAGCTCGGAGCCGCCGTCGACGAGGCCGTCGAACGTGCGCGGCGGCGAGAAATCGTGTTGGAGTGGGAGCCACGTCCAGTCTCCCGCCGGCAGCAGCACGAGGTCGTTGAGGTCGATCGGGCTGCCGTCGGTGGGGTCGAAGCCCAGGGTCGCGTCGCCGACGCTCCAGTCGCCATCAGAAGGCCGGAAGATGTTGATCACGCGGTCGCTCTGCTCGATCACGACGACGCTGCTGTCCGCGATCTCGCCGGCGTAGAGCACGTGGACGTCGGCCTTGCTCACGCGCGCCACGTTGCTGTCCTCGCTCACGCCCCGGCCGTCCTTCCAGGCGTCGATCGCGTCGTCGATGGCGCCCTGGTCGTCGGCGAGCGAGCCGCGCAGCGGGAACTGCGACCCGTCGCCACGCTCGATCGTCGGCGACGGGCCTCCACCGCCGGTGAAGAGCACGACCGCGAGCACGATCAGGACGAGGGCACCCATGCCCAAGAGGACGGTCTTCCGTGACGGCACGGCGCTGTCTGTACCCAGAAACGGGTCGATCACACCACGCCTTCATCCGCATATCTATGCGGATATAGTGAGCGCCGTGCCGGAGACAAGCGTCCACGAGGGGTTCCGCGGCGGAGCCGTCGCCGACCACGAGGTGCTCGCGATCGCCGAGCTGATGCAGGCGTTGTCGGCGCCGTCGCGAGTGCGCCTGCTGTATGCGCTGGGGGACGGCGAGAAGGGCGTCGGCGATCTGGCGGAGGAGACCGGCATGACGCCGTCGGCGGCCTCCCAGCAGCTGCGGGTCCTGCGCCACCTCCGGTTCGTCGCGACGCGCCGCGACGGCCGCTCGATCCTCTACCGCTTGCACGACGCCCATGTCGCCGCGCTGCTGGCCGAGGTGCGCAATCACCTCGAGCACGCCGCCCGCGGCTGGTCTGACCCATGAGCCACTCGCACTCGCACTCCCATTCGCACAGCCACGGTCTGATCGCCCCGTCGATCAAGCGCTCGCGCGAGGGGCTGGCCGCCGTCGGCTGGGCGCTGCTCGTGCTCGGCCTCACGGCGGCGGCGCAGACGGTCGTGTTCGTCGTGTCGGGGAGCGTCGCGCTGCTCGCCGACCTGATCCACAACTTCGGCGACGCCGCGACCGCGTTCCCGCTGGCGATCGCGTTCGCGCTGCGCAGCGAGCGCGCCGAGCGCTGGGCCGGCCTGTTCGTGGTGGCGGCGATCTTCATCAGCGCCTGCGTGGCCGGCGTCGAGTCGATCCTGCGCCTCGTCGACCCGCGCGAGCCCGAGCACCTCGGCGCCCTCGCGGCCGCGGGCGCGCTCGGCTTCGCCGGCAACTGGATCGCCGCCCGCATCCGCACGCGCGCCGGCCGGCGGCTCGACAGCGCGGCGCTGATCGCCGACGGCAACCACGCGCGCGCGGACGCCTACGTGAGCCTGGCCGTCGTCGCCAGCGCCGCGGTCGTCGCGCTCGGCGTGCCCATCGCCGACCCGCTGATCGGCCTCGCGATCACGCTCGTGATCCTGCGCATCACCTGGCACTCGTGGCAGACCGTGCGCGACGGATGACCGACGACGTCCGGGCGTTCTGGGACGGCCAGGCCGCCACGTTCGACGAGGAGCCCGACCACGGGCTGCGGGATCCGGCGGTCCACGCCGCGTGGGCCGCGCTGATGCGCCGGCTGTTGCCGCAGCCCCCGGCCGATGTCGTCGATCTCGGCTGCGGTACCGGCAGTCTCGCGGTCCTGCTCGCCGGCGCCGGCCACCGCGTGCGCGGGATCGACGCCTCCGGTCGGATGGTGGCCGCCGCCGCCGCGAAGGCGGCGCAGGCCGGCGTCGCCGCCGACTTCCGCCAGGGCGACGCAGCCGACCCGCCGTACGAGCCCTGGTCCGCCGACGTGGCGCTCGCCCGGCACGTGCTGTGGGCGCTCCCCGATCCCGCGGCTGCCCTCGATCGCTGGAACGGCCTGCTGCGAACGGGCGGCCGGCTCGTGCTGATCGAGGGCCGCTGGTCGACCGGGTCGGGACTGACCGCCGCGGAATGCCGGGCGCTGGTCGGCCGACGCCGGCCCGACGTGCTCGTCGAGCGCCTCGACGATCCCGCGCTGTGGGGCCGCGAGATCGACGACGAGCGCTACGTCCTGCTCACCCGCTGAGGGCCCGGCCCGCCCCTCGGGTCGTCGCTAGACTGGCCGATGGCGTGGTCACCTGCCGCTATCGTCTAGGGGACTAGGACGCCGCCCTCTCACGGCGGAAACCGGGGTTCGAATCCCCGTAGCGGTACTAGAGAAGGCCCTGCAAATCGCAGGGTTTTCGTGTTCTCGGAAGCGTCGCGCGACACCAGGCGCGACAGTCGCGGCGCATCCGGTCGGTTGGCTATCGTCGCCGCATGAGCGATCCCGACTGGACCCGGGTCCGATACATCGACGGGCCGCACGACGGCCGCGAAACGGACCTACCCGCGCCGATGGTCTACGACGGGGCGCGCGCCCCACTGCCCTCGCCGCACGCAGTCCAGAACATGCCGGCAGCCGACGCGCCGACGATCTACAGCGGACCGGCGGACGAGTACATCATCGAGCGACGCGGCAACGACTGGGTCGCGGTCTACCGGCCGTCCTGATCGCGGTCCTGCTGTCGTCGCGCCCGCGCACGCCGCGACGCACCGCGCAACCGTCAAGCCGCACAGCACCCGAACCTGGGTCACGCACCGCCGGTACGGCGAGAACGCGAACTGGACGGTCCGGATCAACGGCAGCCACAGCGTGTTCGCCGAGTACGGCAACCGGGCCGGAACGATCGTGTGGGTCTACCGGCACGGCGTGGTCGTGCGCGTGCACGCTCGCCCCGGGCACCGCTGGACGTTCCGGATCCGCAATGACGCGCACCGCTCGCGGCGCGTGCTGATTCGGTTCACGAAGCCCGTGCCGCCTCCGGCCCGGTCGCAGCCCCCGGAGCTGCCCGCGGATCCGGGGCAGGGGAGTGAGCCCGCGCCGGAGGACTGCGAGGAGGAGCCGGATCTCGGGGGCTGCCCCGTCAGCTAGACGTGCCGGACCTCAAGCCGCGCGTACACCAAGCCCGCCGAACTCGCGGCGGGCGCCCCGCTCAACTGCACGCCGAGCGCGTACACGCCACTGGACGGGGGAGTGAAATCCGACCCCGCACTCGTCGCGCTGGCGCTCGCGCTCGGTGACGCGACCGCGACCGTGCTACCGGACGTGACCGTCCCTAGCGTGACCGTCAACGTATCGGCGGCGCCGGCCACTGTGATCGGGTACAGCCCGATCGTGAACGTCTTAGCGGGAGCGGTCGCGTTCACCGCGATCCCCGCACGGATCCGATACTTGGCGGTCAGGCCCGAAACGGAATAGTCCGAGCCGTCAAGCGCAACCAAGTACGGTGAGCCGAATGTCGCACCGAACGCGGTAGCAGTACCCGAACCTGAGGCGAGCAGCACGCCGGCCGACTTGAGCATGTAGTGCGCGCTCGTCAGGCTGTCATCCCACAGTGACCGCGCCTCGGCTACCGTCCGGTACTGGCCGAGCAATGTGACCGGCTTAGCGCTCGCCGCGAGGTTCGCCGTGTCGATATTCCCGTCGCGCGACAGTCTTCACCCCAAACCCAGCGGTTCACAGCGGTCCCCCAGCGGTCCAACACCGCGCAGTAGAGCCAAAACCCACGTAGGAGAGGCATCGTGAGCGGATTTCGAATCCCCGTAGCGGTACCTCAGAAAAGCTCCGACTACCGGGGCTTTTTCTTTACCCGGATCGCCTGCGGGCCAGTCGGGCGAGTCCCTGAGTCACATCGTCACTTGAGGCGGTAGTACTTGCCGTCCCTGGCGCACGTGAAGCCGTACTTCTTGTACTGCTTCTTGTACGCCTTGGCGCAGAACTGCCCCCGTGCAGACACTTCTTCTTGCCGCCGATCTTGGCCGGCGTGTAGCCGGTCGCGCACTTCTTCGCCACGAAGGCGATGTGTGGGCCGCTGACCGGCTGCGTCGCGGGGGCTTGAGAGACCGGGACGGCAACGCCGAGGGCGAGCGCCGCGACGACCGCGACGATCCGTGTACGCATGATCTCCTCCGTTGCGTCCGCACTACGGTTCGGGCGACCCTCTCAGGAGTTCTGAGTATTCGTCAAGCGGGAAGTCGTAGGGGTCCCGGCGCGGCTAGCTCGAGCCGACGAGCTGCTTCGCGCGGACGGCCGTGCGGCTCGCTCCGATGAGCTCGCCGAGCCGAGTTGCGAGGCCGTCGTCCATGAGCTGGTGCAGGGCGTGATCAGCGTCGGCTTCGTCGGGCATCCGGCGGTGAAGCTCGGCGACGGTGAGCATGGTGGGGTGCGCGTCGAACAAGACTTCGAGCAGGGCACGTTGTGCGGCGTCGGCGGTGATCATCGCTCGACACTATGCGAACGTGTGTTCCCATGCAAGCCGCCTAGAGTCCCCCGCATGGACCCGCCCGACCCGCCCCTGCGCGACGCGGTGGTGGCCCTGCGGCCGTGGCGCGACGCGGACGTCCCGGCCAAGTTCCGCGCCTTCAGCGACCCGGAGACCCAGCGGTTCTCGTGGCCGGAGCAGCGGCCGTACACCGAGCAGGACGCGCGGACGACGCACCGCGCGCACGAACAGGCATGGGACGACGGGACCGCAGCCGAGTTCGCGTGCGTATCACCCGACGATGAGCACGACATCATCGGCGGCGCCTCGGTCTACGACATCGAGCGGCCGTGGGCGCGCGCGTCGGTCGGCTACTGGGTCGCGCCGCACGCGCGACGCAAAGGCGTCGCCACCCACGCCGTCCTGCTGCTCGCCCGGTGGGCGTTCGACGAGCTCGGCCTCAAGCGGCTCCAGCTCACGTGCGGGCCGGACAACGACGCGTCGCAGCGTGTCGCCGAACGAGCCGGGTTCACGCGCGAGGCCGTGCTGCGATCGCACATCCCGTTCAAGGGCGGACGGCGCGACACGGTCGTGTTCAGCCTGTTGCCGGGCGAACTGGAAACCCGCTCTTAGCGGGCGACCGGCGCCTCGCGCGCGTGGAGATCGACGCGCTCGGGTAGGGCGGGGTGCTGGATCGCCCGCGAGGAGGAGAGTTTGGTGCGCGTGATGACCACTCTTCGATTCGTCGTGGGGGACATTTATCCCGCGCTTGGAAACGAGCAAGAGGATTCCATCTATGACGACCGATGCCCTCGCCGCCCTCCAGACGGAGGCGCCGACGCAGGAGACCGGGCCTCTTCCCCGCATCGGGGATCGGGACCGCCGGCGCGCCCAGGCCAGCATGTCCCGGCCTGCGCCCGGCCGCTACCTCGCCTTCGAGGATGGGGGCGAGATCGTCCTGTTTGCGCTCGGCGAGCGTGACGGGCAGCGGCTGCGCATCGGGCGCAGCCCGGCCTCGGACATCCTGCTCGACGATCCGTCGGTATCCCGGCGCCACGCGCAGGTCGTCCACCGCGGCGGGCGCACCGTCCTGCTCGACGATCGCAGCCTCAACGGGCTGTTCGTCAACGGCGATCGGGTGGGCGAGGCAGCCTTGAGCGACGGCGACGCGATCATGATCGGGCACGTGAGCTTGCGGTACGTCGAGGTCACTGGCGGCTGAGCAGACCCGGCCGTCGGCGCTACCGACCCGCACCGCACGATCCCGGCCCGGGCTTGCCACGGCGGCCCGGGCCGGGCATATCTTTCCCGTGGCCAAGTGCACGGGCACCTCTCCGCCGGCGATGCGGGCGAACTCGTCGGAGTGACGGGGAACACGATCGGCCAGTGGGCGCGGTGGGGCTACATCCGCGCGTCGCAGTCGAGCGCCGACCCGCACGTCTATAGCGTCGAGGACGTCGCCGAGGCGGCCGTCGTACGCGCCCTGCTCGAGCGCAAGGTGCGCCACCGGACCGTTCGCCTCGCGATCAGCCACCTCGGCGACTACGGGCAGTGGCCGCTCAGCCAGGCGCCGCTCGCCACCACCCGCGACGGGCATCTCGTGCTGCTGAAGGAGAACGGCGACGTGTTCGCGCTGTCGCCGCGCGGGTGGCAGCTGATGGCCGAGCCGCCGGACCTGGACGAGGTCCACGGCCGCCTGCGGCGCGCGGGCTAACCGCGACGCTTGGCGGCGCGGCTGTCGACCGCCTCGCCGAGCGTGCCGAGGCCGACCTGCAGCTTGTGCCCGGCGCGGCCGAGCTTGGAGCTGTCGTACGGCTGCACTGCCCGCTCCGGGTCCTCGGCCTCGGCGACGACCGCCGCCTGTATCTCGCCGGCGATCGCCCGCAGGCGCGTCTCCCAGCCGCTGAGCCACTCGGCGAGCCCGAGGTCGTCGCGGCGCGCGGCCAGTGCGGCGAGGTAGGCGAGCAGCGTGATCACGTGCTGCAGGTCGAGCGTCGCGCCGCGCAGCGCCTGGTTGCGCTCGAGCAGCAGGTCGCCCGCGCCGCGCAGGCGCGAGGTCCACACTCCTGCCCCGGTCGCGGCCGGCACGCCGTGCAGCCCGTACGCCGCGGTGCGGTCGGCGAGCTCGGCCAGCAGCTCCTTCGAGGCCTCCACGCCCCGGTCGAGCACCTCCGGCGCCGGGTCGAGCTTGCCGGCCAGCCGCGCCCAGTGCCCGCCGAGCTGGCGGGCGAGCGCGTACAGCTCACGCAGCGCGCGGTGCTCGGCCGGGAACAGGCCCTGGTCCGTTACCGGTAGCGACCCGGTTCCCACAGCGGCTCGTCGTTTCCGGTCGCGACGTTCGCGGCGCGCGCGAGGATGAACAGCAGGTCCGAGAGGCGGTTGAGGTAGCGCACGCATTCGGCGTTGACCTCGTCGCCACAGGCGATCGTGCGGCGCTCGGCGCGCCGGCAGACGGTGCGGCAGACGTGCAGCAGCGACGGCCGCCTCCGTCCCGCCGGGCAGCACGAACGACTTGAGGTTCGGCAGCTCGGCATTGACCTCGTCGCACGCCTGCTCGAGCCACGCGGTCTGCTCCGGCGCCAGCCGCAGCCGCTCGCGTTCGCCGCCGTGCGGGACCGAGATGTCGGCGCCGACGTCGAACAGGTCGTTCTGCACGCGCTGCAGCCACGGCGCGAACCGCTCCGGGACACCGCGGGCGAGCACCAGCCCGAGCTGGGCGTTCAGCTCGTCCACGGTCCCGTACGCCTCGATCCGCGGGTGCGTCTTGGGCACCCGGCTCATGTCGCCGAGATGCGTCTCCCCGTCGTCGCCGAGTCGCGTGTAGATGCGGGTGAGGTTGACGGTCATGCCCGGTCCCGGGTATAGCATGAGGCCTCGACCAGGTCGGTGGTCAGGGAAGCCGGTGCAAATCCGGCGCGGACCCGCCACTGTGACCGGGGAAGCCGCCGCACGCGATCGCGTATCGCATCCACTGGCACCGCAGCGCGGGCCGGGAAGGAGCGGACGGTAGGCCCGGGAGCCAGGAGACCTTCCTCCGACCCCAAGCCGAACAGCCCTCGCGGAAAGGGGTGGCTCCAACCCATGAAGATCCGATCACGTGCCGGCCTGGTGGCCGGCTTGGTCATGGCGGTGCTCGCCGCCCCGGCGGCTGCGGCCGGGCCTGCGAACGTCACGGTGCGCGCTGAAGGGCTGTCGAGCACGGCCGCACCGCGCACGGCGCTGACGACCACCACCGCCGCGGTCGGCAAGGACGGCAACCCGGCGCACACGTGCAGCGGGACCAGCGCCGCGGGCGCGCTCGAGGCAGGCCACCGCCGGCGACTGGAGCGGAACCTGGTTCGACGGCTTCGGCTACGGCGTGGATCGCATCAAGGCCCAGAGCGGCGACCCGTCCGGCACCTACTGGGCGCTGTGGGTGAACTACCAGTACTCCCAGACCGGGCTCTGCGACACCGAGCTCAACCCGGGCGACGACGTGCTGTTCGCGATCGACTGCTTCGCCGGCTGCAACGCGCGCGGCCCGCTGCGACTCTCGCGCGTGCCGGCCAAGGCGACTCCCGGCTCGACGGCGGACGTGCTCGTCGAGGCGTTCGACATCAGCGGTCCGCTCGGCCCGGCGGCCGGGGCCACCGTGAGTGTCGGGAGCCGGACCTTCACGACCGGGGCCGACGGCATCGCGCGCGTCACGTTCTCCGGGAGCGGACCCGTGAACGTGCGCGCGACGAAGGCCGACAGCGTGCCGTCGGCGACCGAGCGGACGTGCGTGTCGACCGGCTCCGATGGGCAGTGCAACTCGGTCGTGCCGTCGCCGCCCGACCGGACGGCCCCGATCGCGACGATCGCGGGCATCCGCAACGGCCGGCGCTTCGCGCGCAAGAAGGCGCCGCGCGAGCTGCACGGGACGGTGTCGCCGGACCCGTCCGGGCCTGTGGGCGGTCAAGATCCGCCTCACGCGCAAGCTCGGCAGGACGTGCTGGTACTTCTCCGGCTCCAAGGCGCGGCTCCGCAAGCGCACGTGCGGCAAGCGGTACGCGTTCAAGGTCGGCGACCAGCCGACGTGGAGCTACCTGCTGCCGGCCCGGCTCCCGCGGGGGAGCTACGTGCTCGACACGTACGCGATCGACAACGCGTTCAACCGCGGGGCGACCAAGCGCGTCAGGTTCCGGGTGCGATGAGGCGGCTCGCGCTGATCATCGCCGCGGTCGCGGTCGCCGCTCCGGCGCCCGCGACCGCCGCCACGGTGCACGTGACGGTGGTGGGAAAGGACCGCGTCCTGCGCGGCCCGACGCACGTGCGGCTGAAGAAGCGCACGGTCAAGGTCGGCCACCGGCGCTGCCGGGTCGCGGCCGCGACGCCGCTGTCCGTGCTCGCCGCCACCCACCTGAAGGTCACGCTCCGTGACTACGGACAGTGCGGCAAGCGCCCGGCCGACGCGTCGGCCCTGTACGTGTCGTCGATCGCCGGCGAGCGCGAGAAGGGGCGCGGCGGGCTGGGTCTACAAGGTCGGCCGCAAGGCGGGCACCACCTCGGCCGGCGACATGTCCGGGCCGTTCGGGACCGGCCGCCGGATCCACAACGGCCAGCGGATAACGTGGTTCTGGTGCGAGCTGCAGCAGTCGGGAAGCTGCCAGCGGACGCTCGAGGTCCGGCCCGCGCGGACGACCGCGGCGCCGGGTGAGGCGCTGAGCGTGACCGTCCGCGGCTACAACGACCAGGGCAAGGGCGTCGGTGTCCAGGGCGCGACCGTCCGCCTCGGCACGGCGACGGCGACGACGGGTCTCGACGGCATCGCCGTGCTCACCGTGCCCCAGGCTTCCGGCACGCTCAGGCTGTACGCCAAGCGAGCCGGCACGGTCCCCGCCTTCCCGAGCAAGGTGAAGGTCGGATGACGCGGCGCCTCGTCGCCGTCCTGGCCGTGCTCGCCGTCCTGCCCGCCGCGGGTTGCGGCTTCGGCGCCGGCGAGTCGACCGGGAAGGTCACGCTCACCGTGACGCGCGACTTCGGCGACGAGACGCTGCACGAGGGGGTCGACAAGGACACGGCGCCCGCCAAGGAGGGCGACACGGTCATGCGCCTCCTCCAGCGCAAGTACGACGTGAAGACGCGCTTCGGCGGCGGCTTCGTGCAGTCGATCGACGGGCTCGCGGGCGGCCGCGAGAACGGGCGCCGGGCGGACTGGTTCTACTACGTCAACGGCATCGAGGCGCCCGTCGGCGCCGCCGAGCGGCGCGTGTCGGGCGGCGAGGACGTGTGGTGGGACCACCACGACTGGGGCGCCGCGCAGCGCGTGCCGGCCGTCGTGGGCTCGTTCCCGGAGCCGTTCCTCAGCGGCCAGGAGGGCAAGCGCTTCCCGGTGCGGCTCGAGTGCGTCGGCGAGGAGACGCGCTCGTGCGACGAGGTCGAGACGCGGCTCGTCGACGCGGGCGTGAAGGCGCCGTCGCGCGCGGTGCTGGAGCAGTCGGGCGGCAAGGAGGTGCTGCGGGTGATCGTCGGCCGCTGGGCCGACGTGCGCCGCGACCCGGTCGCGCGGCGGCTCGAGCGCGGCCCGCAGGCGAGCGGCGTCTTCGCGCGGCCGACGAGCACCGGCGACGCGATCGTCCTGCTCGACTCCGACGGCCAGCCGGTGCGCACGCTGCGGGCGGGCGCCGGGATCGTCGCCGCCAGCAGCGTCGAGGCGCAGGCGCCGACGTGGATCGTCACCGGCACCGACGACGTCGGCGTGGCGGCCGCGGCGGCGGCGCTGCACCAAGGACCGGCTCGCTCAGCACTTCGCGCTGGCGATCGACGGCGGGCGCGACGTGGCGCTGCCGGTCAGCGGCACGGGGACGGGACCGTGACGCGCAGCCCGCTGCACGCCGCTCGCGCCGGGGTCGGCGCGTTGTGGTGCCGACACTGGCGCTCGTCGCACTGTCGTTCGAGCACCCGCTGCTGGTCGGGGCTTCGCTGGCCGTGGCGGTCGCGGCCGGCTTTGCGCGCGGGAGTCGGCCGAGCGGTCATGCGCGCGCTCCGGTGGGCGCTCCCGCTGGCGCTCGCGATCGCGCTGATCAACGCGCTCGTCGACGCGCGACGGCCTGACCGTCGTCTTCCGCGGCCCCGCCGTGCCCGGGTCTCGCGGCTCGACATCACCGCGGAGGCGCTCGCCTACGGCGTGGTGCTCGGGCTGAGGGCGGCGGCGATCATGGCCGGCGCCGCGCTGTTCACCGCCGCGGTCGACCCCGACGAGCTGCTGCGCGCACTGCGCCGGCGCTCGTTGCGCTCGGCGCTGACGGCGGCGCTGGCGACGCGCCTGGTCGGCGTGCTGGCGCGCGACGGGCGCCGGCTGGCCGACGCGCAGCGCAGCGCTGCCGCGACGGGGCCGCCGCCGCGGCTCGGCGTGCTGCGCGCGGTGACGGCGGGCGCGCTCGACCGGGCGATCGACGTCGCCGCCACGCTCGAGGTGCGCGGCTTCGGAGCGGCGGGCGGGCCGCCGCAGATCGCGCAGCCCTGGTCGCGCCACGACCTCGCGTTCGCCGCGTCGGCGCTGGCGCTGGCGGCGCTGGCGATCGCCGCGGCTCGGCCGGTGGGCGGCGTTCGCGGCCTACCCGCGCCTGGTCGTGCCGCTCGAGCCGCGCCAGTGGCTGGTCGCCGTCGCGCTGCCGATCTGCGCGCTGCTGCCGTTCGCCGACCGCCGGGGGATCGGATGACCGCGCTCGCGCTCGACCGACGTCACCTACGCGTACCCCGACGCGGACCGGCCGGCGCTGCGCGACGTGACGCTGACCGTCGAGGCCGGCGAGTTCGTCGTGCTCGCCGGCGGGTCGGGCTCGGGCAAGTCGACGCTGCTGCGCGCCGCCGCCGGCCTCGTGCCGCACTTCCACGGCGGCACGTTCGCCGGCCGGCTGCGTCGTCGGCGGGCTCGACACGCGCGAGCACGGGCCGGCCGAGCTCGCCGCCGTCGCCGGGACGCTGTTCCAGGACCCCGAGACGCAGGTCGTGATGGGCACGGTGCGCTCCGAGCTCGCGTTCCCGCTCGAGAACCGCGGCTGGGCGGCGGCGGCGGTCGCGCGCGGGGTCGAGGAGGCGGCGCTCGCGCTCGGGATCGCCGCGCTGCTCGACCGCTCGACGCGCGAGCTGTCCGGCGGCGAGCTCCAGCGCGTCGCGCTGGGCGCGGCGCTCGCCGGCCGCCCGCGCCTGCTGCTGCTCGACGAGCCGACCTCGCAGCTGGACCCGGTCGCCGGCGACGAGCTGCTCGGCTGCTGCGCCGGCTCAACGAGGAGTGGGGGACGGCGGTCGTGCTCGCCGAGCACCGGCTCGAGCGCTGCCTGGCGGCCGCCGACCGCGTCGTCGCGCTCGACGACGGCGCCGTCGCCTGCGACGGCGCGCCCGCGGCGTTCGCGGCCTGGGCGCCGCCCGCGCTCCAGACGCCGGTGGCGCGCCTGTTCGCGCTCGCCGGCGCTGCCCGCCGCCCGCCACCGTCAAGGACGCGCGACGGCGAGCGCTGGCCGCCGCTGATCGCCGGGGCTCACGCCGCCGCGCCGCGCACGTCGTCGCGCGCCGCGCGCCGGCGACGGCGGTCTCGCCGTCGCGCGCGTGTGGTTCGAGCTCCGGGGCGGCCCGGCGGTCCTGCGCGGCGTCGACCTGCGCGTCGCGCCGGGGGAGCGGTCGCGCTGATGGGCCGCAACGGCGCCGGCAAGTCGACGCTGCTGCGGATGCTGGCCGGGCTGATCGAGCCGACGCGCGGGCAAGGTCGAGCCGGCGGGCCGCGTCGCGCTGCTGCTGCAGCACCCCGGCGACTACCTCCTCCACGAGCGCGTCGGCGACGACGTGCCGAACGCGGGCGCGCTGGCCGACCGCCACCCGCGCGACCTCTCGGGCGGCGAGCGCCAGCGGCTCGCGCTGGAGATCGTGCTCGACCGCCGGAGAAGCGCCCGCGGCGGTGTGCCTCGACGAGCCGACCCGCGGCATGGACCGCGGCCACGGCGGACGCTCGCCGCCCGGCTGCGCGACCTGGCGGCCGGCGGGACGGCCGTGCTCGTGGCCACCCACGACGCCGAGTTCGCCGCCGCGTTGGCCGATCGCGCGGTGCTGCTCGGCGACGGGCCGGCCGGTCGCCGACGCCCCGACGCGCGAGGTGCTCGGCGGCGGCTGGTACTTCGCCACGCAGACGGCGCGCATCCTCGGCGGCGGCGCGCTCGACCCCGAGGAGGGCGCGGCGCTGCTCCCGCGCGCGAGGTGGTGGCGCCGTGAGCTGGGTGCTCGCGTCGATGCTGGTCCTCGGCGCCGCGCTGGCCGCCGGCTTCGCCTGGTACGAGCGCACGCACCCGTCGGCGCGGGTGCTCGCGCTGGTCGCGACGCTGGCGGCGCTCGCCGCGCTCGGGCGGATCGCCTTCGCGCCGACTGCCCAACGTCAAGCCGACGACCGACATCGTGCTGATCTCCGGGTACGTGCTCGGCGGCGCGCCCGGGTTCGCGGTCGGCGCGGTCGCCGCGCTGGCGTCGAACATGTTCTTCGGGCAGGGACCGTGGACGCCGTGGCAGATGGCCGGCTGGGGGCTCGTCGGGATCGCCGGCGCGCTGCTCGGCCGCGCCACCGGGCGCCAGCTCGGGCGCGTGCCGCTCGCGATCGCCTGCGGCGCCCTCTCGTACGTCTTCGGCGCCTGGATGAACCTGAGCCTGTGGGTCACCTACTCCGGCGATCACACGGCCGGCGCGCTGTGGGCCTACTTCGCGACGTCGCTGACGTTCGACATCGCGCACGTCGCCGGGAACGTGCTGTTCTGCCTCGCGTTCGGCCCGGCGCTCGTGCGCGCGCTGGCGCGCTACCGGACGCGGTTCGAGGTCCGCTGGCTCGCCGTGCCGGCGGCCGCGAGCGTGCTGCTCCTGGCGGCCGCCTCCGCCCCCGGGCCGGCCGCCCACGCCGCCGACGCCAACGCGGCGGCGGTGAACGCCTCCGTCCGCTACCTGCTCGACGCCCAGAACTCGGACGGGGGCTGGGGCAGCACGCCCGGCCAGGCGTCATCGCAGCTCTACACCGGCTGGACCGCGCTCGGGCTCGCCGCAGCGGGCCGCAACCCCACCGGCTTCGGCGTGATCTCGTACATGCGCGCCCACGCCTCCCAGCTCAACGACCTCGGCGAGCTCAACCGCACGATCCTCATCCTGCGCGCCGCCGGCCGGCCGCCGAGGCTCGCCGGCCGCGACCTCGAGAAGGCGGTCGTGTCGCAGCAGCGCAAGAACGGGTCGTTCGGCGGCCGCGTGAACACCACCGCGTTCGCGATCCTCGGCCTGCGCGCCGCCGGCCGCTCCACGCACGACCGCGCTGATCCGCCGGGCCGCGGCGTGCATCGTCCGCAACGTCAATCCCGACGGCGGGTTCAACTTCGCCGGTCGCGGCGGCCCGTCGGGGATCGACGACACCGGCGCGGCGCTGCAGGCGCTCGGCGCCGGGGGCCGCAAGCGCGGCAAGATCGCCAAGCGGGCGGCCACGTTCATCGCCCGCCACCAGAACGACGACGGCGGCTTCGCGCTGATCCCGGGCGGCCCGTCGAACGCGCAGTCGACCGCCTGGGCGGTGCAGGGCCTGCTCGCGGCCGGCCGCGACCCCGCCAAGCTGCACCGCAACGGCGCGCGCGACCCGATGGCCTACCTGCGCTCGCTGACCGCGGCGAGCGGCGAGGTCCACTACTCGCGGACGAGCCGCCAGACGCCGGTGTGGGTGACCGGCCAGGTGCTCGCCGCGCTGTCGCGCAAGCCGCTGCCGCTGCGTCCCGTCCCGCGCGCGCATCACGCCCGGCCGCTGCCGCCGCGCCGGCCGCCACGGCGACCCCGGCGGCGACCCCCACGCCGGTCAAGGTGCAATCGCTGCCGCCGGTCGCGACCGCCGCGCCGGAACCCCCGCCCGCGCTGGAGGCCGTCGCCCAGGTCCCGGCCGCCAGCGCGCTGGTGACGGCGCTGATGCCGCACTGATTCACGATGTTGACCGCGGCCGGCAGACGCACTGATCTCCGTGGCCGCCACTGTGCCGATCGCACGTGCCGTCCTGCGGTCGGCCGTCGGGTGCACCGGCCACGCAATCAATCATCTAGGGTCTCGCGTCCGATGAGGATCGGTGTGCCCAAGGAGACGGCCGAGGGCGAGCGGCGGGTCGCGCTCGTGCCCGACGTGGTGCGCCGGCTCAAGAGCGCCGGTCACGAGGTCGTGATCGAGCCCGGCGCGGGCGTTCCCGCCGATCTGCCGGACGACGAGTACACGGCAGCGGGCGCCGAGCTCGGGGATCCGTGGGGCGCCGAGGTGATCGCCCGTGTCGCCCCCCAGGACCCCGGCAGCCTGTCCAAGGATCAGGTGCTGATCGGCTTCCTCGCGCCGCTCACGAACGCCGACGGGATCAGTGCGATCGCTCACACCGGGGCGACCGCGTTCGCGATGGAGTCGATTCCGCGGATCAGCCGCGCGCAGTCGATGGACGCGCTGTCCTCGCAGGCGACGGTCTCGGGCTACCTGTCGGTGATCATCGCCGCCGGCGAGATGCCCCGCTTCTTGCCGATGCTGATGACCGCGGCGGGCACGATCCCGCCGGCGCAGGTGCTCGTGCTCGGCGCCGGCGTCGCCGGCCTGCAGGCGATCGCCACCGCGCGCCGGCTCGGCGCCGTCGTCACCGCCTTCGACGTGCGCAGCGCGGTCAAGGAGCAGATCCAGTCGCTCGGCGCGCGGTTCTTCGAGGTCGAGGGCCTCGGCGACGCCGAGGGCAGCGGCGGCTACGCCCGCGAGCTGACGGCGGAGGAGCAGGAGACCCAGCGCCAGGCGCTGACCGTGCAGATGGGCAAGTCGGACGTGATCATCACGACCGCGCTCGTGCCCGGCCGCCCGGCGCCGAAGCTCATCTCCGCCGAGGCCGTGCACGGCATGCGGCCGGGCAGCGTCGTCGTCGACCTGGCCGCCGAGGCCGGCGGCAACTGCGAGCTCACCAGGCCGGGGGAGACGTACACGACCGACGGCGGCGTGATCATCGCGGGGCCGATCAACCTGCCGTCGCGGATGGCGCAGCACGCATCGCAGCTGTACGCGCGCAACGTGCAGGCGCTGATCGAGCTGATGACGGGCGACGAGGGCGCACTCAAGCTCGACTTCGACGACGAAGTGATCAAGGGCGCCTGCGTGGCGCGTGACGGCGAGAGGGTGGAACGCTGATGGACCTCCTGACCGAGCTGGCGATCCTCGTGCTGGCCGCGTTCGTGGGCTTCGAGGTGATCTCGAAGGTGCCGAACACGCTGCACACGCCGCTGATGTCGGGCACCAACGCGATCCACGGCATCGTCGTGCTCGGCGGCATCCTGCTGATCGGGCCGGCCACCGGCTTCCTCAACGACCTCCTGCTGGTGATCGCGATCGCGTTCGGCACGATCAACGTCGTCGGCGGCTTCCTGGTCACCGACCGGATGCTCGGCATGTTCAAGGGAAGGGCGAAGCCCGGTCGAGCGCAGCGAGGAGCCGGATCCGGATGAGTGACCTGATCTCGGCGCTCTACATCGTCGCGTTCGGCTGCTTCATCGCCGGCCTGCACATGCTGCGCGGCCCGCGGACGGCGGTGCGCGGCAACCAGGTGGCGGCGGCCGGCATGGCGATCGCGGTGATCGCGACGCTGCTGGACGACCGGATCGGCGACTGGCCGCTGATCGTGGTCGGCGTGGCGATCGGGACGGCGATCGGCATCCCGGCGGCGCGCAACGTGCAGATGACCGCGATGCCGCAGATGGTGGCGCTGTTCAACGGCGTGGGCGGCGGCGCGGTCGCGCTGATCAGCCTCGTCGAGTTCCGCGAGACGGGCGGCGACCTCGAGCTCGAGGCACTGATCCCGATCCTGTTCGCGGCGATCATCGGCTCGATCTCGTTCTGGGGCTCGAACATCGCGTTCCTGAAGCTGCAGGAGACGCTCAAGCGCGGCTTCAAGATCCCCAAGGCGGTCAATGCCGCGCTGGCGCTGGTCGCGGTCGCGGCGGCGGTCGTGATCGCCGCCGGGTCCGACTCGCAGGCGCTGTTCTGGCTGATCCTGGTCGCCGCCGGAGCGCTCGGGATCCTGGCCGTGCTGCCGATCGGCGGCGCCGACATGCCGGTCGTGATCTCGACGCTGAACGCGTTCACCGGCCTCTCCGCGGCCGCGGCCGGCATCGCACTCGACAACACCGCGCTGATCGTCGGCGGCATGCTCGTGGGCGCGTCCGGCTCGATTCTCACCAAGCAGATGGCCGACGCGATGAACCGCTCGATCGCGAACGTGTTCTTCGGCGGTCTCGGCGCCGGCGGCCCGGCGCTGGCGGCGGGCACCGATGGCGGGACCGTGCGCTCCACCAGCGCGTCGGACGTCGCGATCCAGCTCTCGTACGCGCGGCTCGTCGTGGTCGTGCCCGGCTACGGCATGGCGGTCGCGCAGGCCCAGCGGACGGTCGCCGACCTCGCCAACGAGCTCGAGCGGCGCGGGGTGGAGGTGCTCGTACGCCATCCACCCGGTCGCCGGTCGCATGCCCGGCCACATGAACGTGCTGCTCGCGGAGGCCGACGTCCCGTACGACAAGCTCAAGGAGATGGACGACATCAACCCCGAGTTTCCGCGCACCGACGTCGCGCTGGTGATCGGGGCCAACGACGTCACCAACCCCGCGGCGCGTACCGTCACGGACTCGCCCATCTTCGGGATGCCGATCCTCGACGTCGACAAGGCCGGCTCGGTGATCGTCCTCAAGCGGAGCATGAACAGCGGCTTCGCCGGCATCGACAACCCGCTGTTCTACAACGAGAAGACCGCGCTGCTGTTCGGTGACGCGAAGGCCTCGGTGAGCGAGGTGCTCTCCGAGGTGCAAGCCCTCTGACAAATTCACACTCGTGCGCGACGCGCGCACTAGGCTCGCGCAATGCGCGTACTGCTCTCTGCCCTCGCGGCCACACTCGTCCTCGCGGCGCCAGCCTCCGCGGCCTCGCCCGACGTCGTCATCTCGGAGATATACGGCGGCGGCGGAAATGCGGGGGCGACGCTCACGAACGACTTCATCGAGCTCTACAACCACGGGAGCGCGCCGGTCGATCTGAGCGGCTGGAGCGTGCAGTACGCGTCCGCGGCCGGCACGAGCTGGCAGACGACACCCCTCGCCGGCTCGATCGCCGCCGGCGGCCACTACCTCGTGCAGGAGGGCGCCGGGTCGGGTGGGACGACGGCGCTCCCGACGCCCGAAGCCAGCGGCAACATCGCCATGAGCGCCGCTTCCGGCAAGGTCGCCCTCGCGACCGCGAGCACTGCGCTCGGCTGCGGGGCGACATGCTCCGCGAGTGCGAGCGTGCGCGACTTCGTCGGCTACGGGACGGCCAACGACTTCGAGACGGCCGCCGCGCCGGGCCTGAGCAACACCACCGCCGACGCGCGTAACGCGGCCGGCACCGACACCGACAACAACTCCGCCGACTTCACCGCCGGGGCGCCGGATCCGCAGAACGGCGCCGGTGGTCCGCCGCCGGTCGTCGTCACCGGCACCGATCCGGCCGACGGCGCCAAAGACGTGCCGGTCGACAGCAACATCACGGTCACGTTCAGCGGCCCGGCCGACCCGACGTTCACCATCACGTGCGCCACGAGCGGTGCCCACGAGTTCACGCAGAGCGGCGGCCCCACCGCGTTCACGCTCGACCCGACCACCGACTTCGCGCAGGGCGAGCGCTGCACGGTGAGCACCGGCGCTGACGACTTCAGCTTCACGACGGTCGGCATCACCGGGCTGCGGATCCACGACATCCAAGGCGCTCAGCACCGCTCGCCGTACGAGGGCAAGGTCGTCAGCGGCGTCCCCGGTGTCGTGACGGCGGCGAGCAGCAACGGCATCTGGGTGCAGGACACGCAGCCCGACAACGACGTGCGGACATCGGAGGGCGTCTTCCTGTTCCGCCCGAGCGCGCGGCCGCCGGTCGGCACCGCGGTCACGTTCAGCGGGCCGGTGCAGGAGTTCAAGCCGGCCGGCAGTCCCGAGAACCTCACGCTCACCGAGATGGGCTCGCCGACCGTCACCGTCACCGGTCAGGGCACGGTGCCCGCGCCGACGATCGTCGGCCAGGGCGGCCGGACGCCGCCGAACCGCATCATCGACAACGACTCGATGGGCGACGCCGACACCAACCCGATGTTCGACCCGCAGCAGGACGGCCTCGACTTCCACGAGAGCCTCGAGGGGATGCTCGTGCAGTTCAACAACGCGGTCGCGACCGGACCGACGAACAGCTTCGGCGAGCTGTCGACGGTCGTCGACAACGGCCGCAACGCCGGCCTGCGGACGCCGCGCGGCGGGGTGATCGTCCGGGAGAACGACTTCAACCCCGAGCGCTTCATCCTCGACGACGTGATCGGGGACACGCCGACGGCGAACACCGGCGACAAGCTGTCGTCGCCGATCGTGGCCGTCGGGGACTACTCGTTCGGCAACTACAAGTACTACCCGCTGCAGGACGTGACGGCGACGGGCAGCCTCCAGCGCGAGGTCACGCAGACGCCGACGTCCAAGGAGCTGGAGATCGCGTCGTTCAACGTCGAGAACCTCGCGCCGTCCGACCCGCCGTCGAAGTTCGCCGGCCTCGCCGACACCCTGATCAACAACCTCAAGGCGCCGGACCTCGTCGCCGTCGAGGAGATCCAGGACAACGACGGCGTCGCGGGCGGCACGGCCAGCCCGGTGGTCGACGCGAGCCTGACCTGGAACACGCTGATCGCCGCGATCCAGGCGGCCGGCGGCCCGACCTACCAGTACCGGCAGATCGATCCGGCCGACGGTGACCACGATGGCGGGGCGCCCGGCGGCAACATCCGCCAGGGCTTCCTGTTCCGGACCGACCGCGGGTTGTCGTTCGTCGACCGCCCGGGCGGCACGTCGACCAACTCGACCGCGGTGGTCAGGACGCGCAAGGGCCCGCAGCTGACGTTCAGCCCCGGCCGCATCCATCCGGAGGACCCGGCGTTCGACGACAGTCGCAAGCCGCTCGCCGGCGAGTTCACGTGGAAGGGCAAGACGATCATCGTCGTCGCCAACCACTTCAACTCCAAGGGCGGCGACGACCCGCTGTTCGGGCACCGGCAGCCGACCGTGCGCGTGAGCGAGGAGCAGCGGCACGCGCAGGCGACGATCGTCAACGCGTTCGCGCGCGACATCCAGCGCGCCGACGTGCTCTCCAACTACGTCGTGCTCGGAGACCTCAACGACTTCGAGTTCTCGCGCACGGTGGAGATCCTGCAGGGTCTGCAGATGCTGGACCTGTACTACCTGCTGCCGCCGAACGAGCGCTACTCGTACGTGTTCGACGGCAACTCGCAGGCGCTCGACCACATCCTGGTCTCACCGGCGCTGCTGTTCCCGCTGCCCGAGTACGACTCGGTGCACGTGAACGCGGAGTTCACGCCGCAGCAGTCCGACCACGACCCGCAGGTCGCGCGGCTACGGCCCAACTAGAAGAAGCCCCCGAACCCGGGGTCCACGTGCCGTGGACCCCGGGGGAGGGACGGAGTCTGTTCAGGCGCTCGGCGGCGGGGTGCTCGCGAGGGCCTGCGCGGTGGGCGCCTCGGCGGCCGGCGCGGGCTGCGCGCCGGTGAGCATCCACTGCACCTGGGCGGCGGCGTCGACGGCCTGGCCGTCGCGCGGCTCGCGGTGCACGGACAGCAGGCGCTCGTTCCCGAAGCGCAGCACCGAGATGCTGAAGCACGAGGCCTCGACGCCGTGGCGGCGGCTCAGCCACTCCAGCGTGGCGACGGCGCGCGGGTCGTAGCCACCGGCCACGAGCACGAGCTGCGGGGAGTCGCCGGGCACGACCGCTTCCAGCGCCTCGGACACCTCACCGAGGCGGGCGGCGTCCCAGCTCGCGACGTCGGCGGCGGCGGCCAGCGCACGGCTGATCTGCCACTCGACGGTCTCGCCGGTCACGTACAGCACGACCGCGCGGCCAGACTGCTCGTCAAAGGCGAGCAGGTCGACGCCCGCGGCGGGCTCGGTGGCGACCAGGCGAAGGTTGGGCATGCCCAGCTCCTGAGCGAACGCGGACCACGAGGCGCCGACCAAGGCCAGCAACTCGTCGCGTTCAGGGCTGGTCTCCGTGACGAGGCCGCCGGCCTGAGGGGCGACCAGCGTCCCGGAGGTCTCGTCGATGCGAAGCAACGGATCCTCCAATTCGGGGCGTCGGCCCGACCCTTATCGACCGCTTTGTCACAAACCTGAAGGGGAAACGATCTCGACCGCCTCACCCTCGCCGATCCGGCCGCCCGCGAGCACGCGCGCGTTGACGCCGAAGCACTGCTGGTGCGCGGCGTGCAGGTGGCGCAGCAGATGCGGCCACTTCACCTGTGTGTCGGGGTGGCGGGTGGGGATCGCGCAGCGCTCGCACGGGTGCAGGAGCCGCAGCCGGACGCCGCCGGAGAAGTGCAGCTCCAGGCCCTCCCATTCGAGCTCGGCCCAGGCGGGAGCGTCCAGCTCGAGATGCAGGTTGGGGCGGAAGCGCCGCAGGTCGATCGGGCCGGCCAGCTCTTCGCCGAGCCCGTCCAGCGTGGCCTGCGTCGTCACCAGCAGCGAGCGCTCGAGATCCTGGATGCCGGCGACGTCGCGGCGCAGGTCGATCTCCTTGCCCAGGTCGGCAGCGAGCGCGTGGCGCAGTCGCGGGTCGCCCCACCGGTACGAGCGCCCGTCCGGCGCGGTGACGACCGCGAACGGCGGGCGTGTCGGGTCCAGCCCGCCGTCGCGGTTGAACGGGTAGCGGGCCTGCCAGGCCAGCAGCCGCGGCGCCTCGCGCGCGGTCAGCGGCTTCATCTCGCCCTTGTGCTCGTGCAGGACGGCGTGCGTGCGATCGCCGCCGGCGCCGCGGCCGTCCACGCGCAGACCCTGGACGCGCTCGCCCGCCATCGACTTGACGGGCCAGCGCCACAGCTGCTGCACGTGTCCGGTGGTCACGGGAGGCGGCACGTTACGCTCATCGGCCGATGGTGCTCCGGCTTCGAGACCGGATGCTCGAGATCGGGTCCAGACCCCTCCTCATGGGCATCGTCAACGCGACGCCGGACTCGTTCTCCGACGGCGGCGATCACCCGAGCCTGGAGGCGCGGTTCGCGCACGGCGCGGCGCTGCTCGAAGCGGGTGCGGACCTGCTCGACGTGGGCGGCGAGTCCGCGAGCGGTCACCAGCCTGCCGTGACCGCGGCGGCGGAGATCGACCGCGTCGTGCCGCTGATCGTGCGGCTCACCGGTGAGCTCGGGGCCGTGGTCTCGGTCGACACCTACAAGCCGGAGGTGGCCGAGGCGGCGATCGCGGCCGGCGCTGCGCTGGTCAATGACGTGTCGGGGCTGCGCGATCTCGCGCTGGCCGACGTCTGCGCGGCGAGCGGCGCCGGGCTGGTGATCATGCACACGCGCGTGGAGCCCAAGGGCACGCTGCTCGATCCCGACCGCTACGACGACGTCGTGGCCGACGTGACGGCGTTCCTGCGTGAGCGGATGGACGCCGCGATCGCGCGCGGCGTCGCTCCCGAGCAGATCCTGCTCGACCCCGGGCCCGACTTCGCCAAGACGCCGGCGCAGACCGTGGCGACGCTGCGCGCGACCGAGCCGCTGCGCGCGCTCGGGCGGCCGCTCCTGTGGGCGGTCTCCAACAAGGACTTCGTCGGCGCGATCACCGGCCGTGGCCCGCGCGAGCGGCTCGCGGGGACGCTCGCCGCGGTGGCGCATGCGGCCGACGCCGGGGCGGCGGTGCTGCGCGTGCACGACGTCGCCGCGGCGGCCGACTTCCTGCGTGTGCGCGCGGTGCTGGGCGGCGAGATCGAGCTGGCACCCGCCGAAGGCCTCACCCCCGATCGCTACCCTGCCTGACGCAAGGGGTTGCCGGCCGCTGCGCACAACGCGGCCGGAGTGCCGACCGACCACCGATTTTTCGAAGGGGAGATGACCGATGTCATCAGTGCTTGACCGTTCCGAGCTGGAGCAGAGCCCGCTCGCCGACCTCCATCTGCTGGCCAACGAGCTCGGCGTCGACGGCTACCGCCGCCTCCGGCGCGAGGAGCTGATCGACGCGATCGTGGCGCGCCAGGGCGGCGACGACAGCGTGACCGAGCCGGAGCCTGAGACCGAGGCCGTCGAAGCCGACGCCGCCGAGGAGGAGGAGCGCAAGCCGCGGCGTGGGCGCCGTGGCGGTCGCGGCCGGGGCCGCACGACGCGCTCGGCCGACGAGGACGACGCGGCCGAAGAGGAGGTCGCCGAGGACGAGCCGGACAAGATCGTCGAGGGCGTCGTCGAGCTGCTCGCCAACGGCTCCGGCTTCATCCGCCTGTCGCCGCCCGAGCCGACCGACGACGACGTCTACATCTCGGCGGCGCAGGTCAAGCGCTGCGAGCTCGTCTCCGGCGATCGCATCGGCGGCCCGCTGCGCCCGCCGCGCCGCTCCGAGCGCTTCCCGTCGCTGGTGCGTATCGACACGATCAACGGCCGCCCGGCCGACGAGGTCGCCGAGGGCACTCGCTTCGAGGACCTGCCGATCGCGTTCCCGGCCGACCGCTTCGAGCTCGGCTCCGAGGACCCGACCCTGAAGGCGATCGAGTGGCTCACGCCGTTCGGCAAGGGCTCGCGCGTCGTGCTCGCCGGGCCGGCGCGGGCCGGCAAGAGCGAGGCGCTGCGGCGCCTGCACGAGGCGCTCGGCGCGATCGAGGGCGTCGAGGTGACGCTCGTGCTCGCGGGCGTGCGCCCGGAGGAGCTCGGGGAGACCGGCGGCGTGAGCTTCGCCGCGTCGTCCGACGCCCAGGCGCAGGCCGTCGAGTCGGCGGTCGAGCAGGGGCGTCGGGTCGCCGCCCGCGGCGGCGATGCCGTCGTGCTCGTGGACACGCTCGAGTACCTGCCCCCGGCCGCGGCGCGCCGCGCGCTGGCGGCCGCTCGCAACATCGTCGATGGTGGCTCGCTGACCGTGATCGCCACGGCTCCGGCGCCGCTCGGCGGCGAGACGACCGTGGTCACGCTCGACGCGGCGCTGGCCGCGCTCGGCCGCTTCCCGGCGCTCGACCTCGCGGCCTCGGGCGTCGTGCACCCGGAGCTGCTGGTCGGCGACGCGGGGGCCGAGGCGATCGCCAAGGCGCGCGCGGAAGCGCTCCCGGGTTAGGAGCCTGACTCGAACCGTCGCCGCGCCCGGATGCCGGCCATCCGCGGCGCCTGGCGGCACCGCGAGTTCGCAATAGCCCCGCTATTGCTGCGCTCGCGTGCGACGCCAGGCATCCACGGCTGGGCGGCCCCGGACGGGCCGCCGAGTCCCGAGCAGGCTCACCGCCTCGAGTACGCGACCCGGTGCCAGTTCGGCTCGGGCGAGAGCTCGATCGGCTCGTGATCGTGCTCGGGCTGCACATAGCCGAACGTGTTCGTCGCCTCGTCGAAGACGACGTCGAGCTCGCCTTCCTTGACCCGCTGGTCGAGCCAGGCGGAGCGGAAGACGAGGCGGCGCAGCCAGTGCACGAGCGAGCGGTCGGCCGGCCCGACGAGCTCGGGCCAGCAGTCGTTGACGTGCTCGCCCAGCGCTGAGGCGGGATCCTGGATCTCGCCGTTGACGGCGAGGTTCACGAGGTCCTCGAGCTCGGTGGGGTCGAGGCGCCCGCCGACGAAGCCGAGCTTGCGGGCCGCCTGCTCCACGCGCTCGGAGAAGTCACGCTCGTTGAACGTGAAGCGCAGCTCTCCGTACTCGAGTACGTAGTCCTGCCCAGAGTCGTAGTTGCCTCGGCGCATCGGGTCCATGGTTGCTCGGCCCGGTCTCCCGCCCGGGGCGTCTGCATACTAAGCCGGACTCCTGCTCAGTCGCTTCCCCTGAAACGAACCTTTCACTCGGCGCAGCGATCGCGCAGGTCGAAGGCCCTGATCGCGTCCGGCGCCTCGTCCGGCCAGTCGTAGAACTTCTTGTTCACGCACTGGTAGGCGGCGAGGCCGCGGCCGTCGTAGGCCTGCTCGACCGTGAACCGGCACCGCCGCAGCGGAGCGTTCGTGAGGCGGACCGTACCGAAGCCGAGCCGCGTGCGCTCGGCCTGCCGGAACATGTCGATGTCGATCTCCGACGTGAACACCTGCTGCAGGCAGCCCATGTAGCGGCGGCCGGTGAGCGGGTCGTCGTACGTGTAGAGGTTCGGGCAGTCGTCGGCGATGCAGGTGGCGGGCGCGATCACCCGATCGCAGAAGGTCGCGCATTGGCGACATTCGTTCACCTCCGTGCGCCGGACGATCCGGGCCATTTTGGGATTTTACGCTGCCAGGGGGTGCACAGCGGCGCCGGCCAGCGGGCCGACCTCGGCGAGCACCGCCTCGACCACCTTGGGGTCGAACTGCGTGCCGGCGCAGCGGACGAGCTCGGCGGCCGCCGTGGCGGGATCGAGCGCGTTGCGGTAGGGCCGCGTCGTGGTCATCGCGTTGTAGGCGTCGCAGGCGGCGATGACGCGGGCCTCGAGCGGGATCGCCTCGCCGGCCAGGCCGTCGGGGTAGCCGCCGCCGTCCCAGCGCTCGTGCGAGCCGCGCACGATCAGGCCGACCTCGCGCATGGCGCCGCCGACGCGGTCGAGCATCCGCTGGCCCTCGACCGTGTGGGTGCGCATGATCTCCCACTCGGCGTCGTCGAGCGGGCCGGGCTTGTTGATGATCTCGTTGGGGATCGCGACCTTGCCGACGTCGTGCAGCAGCGCGCCGAACTCGACGTTGCGGCGGCGGTGCTCGTCGAGCCCGAGCCGCCCGGCGACGGCGACCGACAGCGCGACCACGTCGCGGGTGTGCTCCCCGGTGTACGCGTCGTCGGCGTCGACCACCTCGGCCAGCACGAGCGCGGTGCCGCGGTAGGCGCCGTTGAGCTCGGTCAGCTGGGTCAGGCGCGTGCGACGCTCGCGGGCGAACACGGCGAGGACTCCGAAGATCGGCGCGAGCAGCAACAGGTAGTAGGGCGACTCGTCGATCGAGAGCGCGGCGAGGAAGCCGACCGGCGCGAGCGCCGCGTCGATCCCGTACACCTGCAGGCTCTCGTCGATCTGCTCGCGGAGCGACACGCTGCGGGTCAGCAGCAGGAAGAACGAGGAGATCACGAAGTCGGTGCCGATCTGCGCGAGCAGCATCGCGACCAGCAGCGCGGGGGCGATCTCGTCAGGGCGCGGGCTGCCGGCGGCGACGAGCACGGCCGCGGGGCCGACCGTGAACCAGGCGTTGCCGGGCGTGAGCAGCAGCCGTGAGGCCGGGGTCTCGCCGCGGATGACCTCGGGGGCGCGGGCGATCACGATCGCCACGATCACCGCCACCGGCACAAGCCAGCCGGGGAGGAGGAACAGGGTCGGGACGAGCGCGAGCTGGACCGGCGACGTCCAGGCGTTCGGGAGGTCGATCCGCGCCGCGTGGCTGAGCGCCAGCATCGCGACGCTGACGGCGAACAGGCGGAGGTCGACGTCATGGCTCAGCGGGTCGAGCACGTACAGCGCCGCAATCGCCGCGAACAGCCCGGCCGCGATCACGATCTCGGCGCGGACCTCGGCCCGCGGCATGCGGGACGCCGCCGGTGGGTCCGTTTCGCGAGGGGTCGCTGTGAGGGTGAAATCGGGCATGGAGAGTCCGCGCGCGTGTGCGCCGTCCACTGTCAGATCGGCGTGTCCGTCAAGCGCTTGAGGTCGTGAGGCGCTCGGACACCCGTCCAGTCGCTTGGTTGGTTCCCCGTCGCCGCCGATGTTCAAGCGGAGAACATGATGTTGCGAACCGGGATGGATCCCAAAATGAACCGCACCACCCACTCGACGATCGCCCGCGGAGTTGCCGTTGCGGTGATCGCGCTCGCAGCGGCGGCGCCGTCGGCGCTCGCTGCGAAGCCGGCCCCCAAATCCGGCGCCTGTGCCGCGCGGGCCTTCAGCCCCGTCTTCAGCGCGTACGGCGACAACGCGCTGTACACGCTTGCCCCGGACGGCGACTTCGAGGCCGGCGCCGCCGGCTGGACGTTGTCGGGCGGCGCGTCGGTCGTCGGCGACAGCTCGTCGATCCAGCTCGCCTCGGCTCTTGGCGCGAAGGCGCTCGAGCTCGCGCCCGGTGCGTCGGCGACGACGCCGGCGATCTGCGTCGAGCGTGGCTTCCCGAGCTTCCGCTTCGTGACGAAGTCCAGCGACGGCGGCATCCTGCGCGTGCAGGTGCTCTTTGCCGATGGCAAGTCCAAGAAGACCGGTCGCATCAAGGCGCGCTCCGCTTGGGGCGTCACGCGCAAGCTGTCGCTCGCCCAGGGCCGCTTCCGCGTGGGCCACGGCGGGTCCGCCGACGTGCAGCTGCGGTTCACGGCGTCCCGCGGCACGGTGCGCATGGACGACGTGTACGTGGACCCGCGCTATCGCGGCTAGCGGCCACTAAAGCTCGCGGGTCGCGGATTTATTCGCGGCCCGCGCAGGCTTCTGCCTGGGGCGAAGTTTTCGCGCGCGCACCTATCGCGTTGCATGACCGCCCCGACCATCGTCCTCGTCGAGGACGACCCCGTCCTCAGCACCTTCTTGGCCGACAACCTGTCGGCGGACGGCTACGAGCCGGTCGTCGCGGAGACGTTCCGCGACGGGCTGCGCGAGCTCGCGTTCCGCCGGCCCGACCTCGCGATCATCGACCTCGGGCTGCCCGACGGCTCGGGGCTCGATCTGATCGAGCGGGTGCGGACGGCCGACGGGATCGCGTCGCGGCTCGATCCCGCGATGCCGGTGATCGTCCTGTCGGCGCGGGCGGGCGATCTCGATCGCATGCGCGGGTTCGAGCGCGGGGCGGACGACTTCGTCGGGAAGCCGTTCTCGTATGGGGAGCTGCGGTTGCGGATCGCCGCGGTGCTGCGCCGCACGCGCCACCGCGGCGGGCTCGGGCAGATCCGGATCGGGGAGCTCGAGCTCGATCCGGCCGCTCGGGAGGTCCGGCTGCGCGGACGCCGGATCGAGCTCTCGCAGAAGGAGTTCGCATTGCTGCGCGCGCTCGCCGCCGACCCGACGCGGGTGCTCACTAAGCAGGAGCTGCTCCGCGACGTCTGGGGCTACCGCACGCTCGGCACCACCCGCACGCTTGACTCCCACGCCTGCCGCCTGCGGAACAAGCTCGGCGTCGACGGCGACCGGTTCGTGGTGAACGTGTGGGGCGTCGGCTACCGGCTGGTCGACGGGCCGGCGCTCGAGGAGGCGGCGGCGTGATCGTCCATCTCGCATGGGTCCTGGTCGTCAGCGCGCTGCACGCGCGCGGGCGCCGGCGGGTCGTGCTGGCGGCGCGGGCGCAGCACGAGGTGCGCGGTCCGCTGGCGGTGGCGCGACTCGCTCTCGAGGACCTGGAGCGCAGCGCGCGGGTCACGGCGATCGACCTCGAGCTGCGCCGGGCGGCGCTGGCGCTCGACGACCTCGCCGGTGGGTCACGCGGTCGCCGCCCGGAGGTCGTCGACCTCGGTCGCCTCGTCGCGGACGCCGCGCCCGCGTGGCGTGCGCTGGCCGAGCAGCACGGCGGCAGGCTGGTCGTCGACCCCGCTCGCGCGCGGGTCTCCGGCGACGCGCTGCGGCTGGCTCAGGCGTGCGCCAACCTCGTCGCGAACGCCGTCGAGCACGGCGGCGGGTTGGTGCATGTGCGGGTGGAGGCGGCGCGTGGTCACGTGCGCGTGGAGGTCGCCGACGACGGCGCCGGCCTGCCGGCTCCCGTGACGGCGCTGGTGGCCGCCGCGCGGGGCCGCCGCTCGCACCGCGGCCACGGCCTCGCGATCGCGGCGGCGATCGCACGCCGCCACGGCGGCCGGTTGACCACCGCGGCGCGCGACCACGGCGCCTGCGTCGTCCTCGAGCTTCCCGCGCTCCCGTGACGCTCTCGGACCTCGCCGCGTCCGCACCGTTCATCTCGGCGGCCCTGATTGCCGCCGCCGCGGTCGCCACGGCGACGCTCGTCTGGGCGGCAGTCGTCCGGGCCGGGTGGAGGCGCGGGTGAGTCGCCGCCGCCGCGCCGCGCTCCTGCTCGGCCTCGCGCTGGTGCTCGGCGCGCTCGCGGCCTCCGACGTCTCGCGTCGCGAGGCGGCGGTCAGTGCCCAGGTCGGCTCGCCGGTCAGCGTGCTGGTGGCGCGGCGGCCGCTGCTCGCCGGGCGGCGGGTGGAGGCCGGCGACCTCGCGGTGCGCCACGTGCCCGCACGCTACGCGCCGGCCGGCAGCGCACCACTGCCCGAGCTGGTGCTCGGCCGCCGGCTCGCCGTCGCCGTCCCCGCGGGCGCGCCCGTCGGGGAGCACCTGCTCGCCGCGCCGCCGGGGGAGGGCGTGGCGGTCCGGCGCGGCGAACGCGCGACCGAGGTCATCGCCACCGGCTCGCCACGGCTGGTCACCGCGGGCGCGCACGTCGACGTGCTCGTCACCCGCGAGCGCGGCTCCGGTGCGGCGGGCGCGACCACGCTCGCGCTCGAGGACGTCGAGGTGCTCGCCGCGCGTGCCGCGCCCGCCCGTGACGGGGAGGCGCCGCAGGTCGCCGCCACGTTGCGGGTCACCGTCCGCCAGGCGGTCTATCTCGCGGCGGCCGGTGCGTTCGCGCGCGAGATCCGGCTGCTCCCGCGCGCGCCGGGTGACCATCGCATCACCGGTCACTCCGTCGTCACCGATCAGCTGACGGGCGGATGATGCACGACCTCGACGAGCTCGCCGCCGACCTGCGCGAGCGCCTGCTGCTCGATCCCGGCGAGGGCGAGCTGACTGACCGGATCCGCGCGCTGGTGGATCGGGAGGCGGCGGTGCTCGACGCGGGCGCGCGGGCGGAGCTGGCGGGGAGGATCGCCGAGCGGGCGTTCGGGCTCGGTCCGCTGGAGCCGCTCCTCGGGGACCCGGCGGTCGACGAGGTGATGGTGTGCGGCACCGCGCCGGTGTGGGTCGAGCGCGGCGGCCGGCTCGAGCCGACGACCGTGCGCTTCGGGACCGAGACCGAGCTGCGCGACGCGATCGAGCGGATCCTCGCGCCGCTCGGCCGCCGCGTCGACGAGGCCGAGCCGCTGTGCGACGCGCGGCTGCCCGACGGCTCGCGCGTGAACGTGGTGATCCCACCGCTCGCGTTGGACGGGCCGGTGCTGACGATCCGCCGCTTCCGCCGCCGCGGCTTCACGCCCGAGGAGCTCGTCGCCAACGGCACGCTGACCCGGCCGCTGCTGGAGTTCCTCTCCCGTGCCGTGCGCGCGCGCGTGAGCGTGCTCGTGTGCGGCGGCACCGGCTCCGGCAAGACCACGACGCTCAACGCGCTGTCGAGCTTCATCGGCGCCGGCGAGCGCGTGGTCACGATCGAGGACGCGGCCGAGCTGCGGCTCCGCCAGCCGCACGTCGTCCGGCTCGAGGCGCGGCCGCCGAACCTCGAAGGCCGCGGCGAGGTGACGATCCGGCGTCTCGTCCGGAACGCCCTGCGCATGCGCCCGGACAGGATCGTCGTCGGCGAGGTGCGCGGCGCCGAGGCGCTCGACATGCTGACCGCGCTGTCCACCGGCCACGACGGCTCGCTGTGCACGATCCACGCCGGGACGCCGACCGAGGCGCTGCGCCGCGTCGAGACGCTGGCGCTGATGGCCGACGTCGGGCTGCCGCACGCGGCATTGCGCGAGCAGGTCGCCGACGCGTTCGACCTCGTCGTGTGCCAGGCTCGCGCCGCCGACGGCGCGCGTCGCGTGATCGAGGTCGCCGAGGTCGTGCGCGTCGCCGGCGGCCCCGCCGCACGCGAGATCTACGCGTGGCGCGGCGGCCGCGGCCGCTGGCGCGCGGCGCTGACCGACGGCCTCGCCGCGAAGCTCGCCGCCGCCGGCCCCGCCGCGAAGCTCGCCGCCGCCGGCCCCGCGGACCGTCTCGCCGACCCGCCGGGCGGTCTCGCCGACCCGCCGGGCGGTCGCGGAGCGGCATGAGCCGCGCCGTGCTTCTCGCCTTCGCGGCCGGTGCCGCCGGCGTGCTCGGCGGCTGGGAGGCCCTCGCCGCGGTGGAGCGGTCGCGCGTCGCCGCCGGCCTCGGGCGGGTCGTCGAGCCGCTGGTGCGCGCCGGTCGCGAGGGCCGGCTGCCGACGGCGCCCGAGCGGCGGCGGCTGGCGCTGCTCGCCACGGCGGCGCTCGCGGCGGCGGGTTGGTTGCTCGGCGGTCCGGCGCTCGGCGCCGTGGCCGCGATCGCCGGCCCCGCGCTGGTCGTCGCCGCGCTCAAGGCCCGCCGGCGCAGGTACGCGGCCGAGCTGCGCGACGGCGCCGCCGGGGCCGCCCGCGCGCTCGCGGACGCGGTCGGCGCCGGACATTCGATCCGGGGCGCGATCGCCGCGGCGGCCACGACCGTCCGCGGTCCGGCCGGTCACGAGCTCGTCGCGGCGGCCTCCGGGCTGGCGCTCGGCGACCCGACGACCGACGTGCTGGAGCGGCTGCGGCGCCGCGCCGGCGACCGGGCCTGGGACGTGATCGTCGCCGGCATCCTGCTGCAGCGCGATGCCGGCGGCGACCTCGCCGGGCTGCTGCGCGATCAGGCGGCTGCGCTCGAGGCCGCCGACCGGATCGAGCGCGAGGCCCGCACGGCGACCGCCCAGGCGCGCTTCACCGCGCGGCTCGTCCTGCTGCTTCCCCTCGGTGCCGCAGCCCTCGCCGAGCTCGCCAGCCCTGGGCTGATCGCCGGGCTGCTCACGCACCCGATCTCCGTCTGGCTCGTCGCGATGGCCGCCGTGCTCCAAGCTCACCGCGATCCTCGTGGTCGCGAGACTGGGGCGGACGCGGTGACGCGCGCCGAGCTGCTCGCCGCCGCGGCCGGCGCGCTCGCCGCGCCCGCGCTGGTCGACCTCGTGCCGGCCGCGATCGCGCTCGTGCCGCCCGCCAGGGGGCGCGGCGTCCTGGCGCGCCTCGGCCGCGGCTTCGGCTGGCGCGCCCCACGCGGGCTCCAGGCGCGGATCGCCGCCGCCGGGCTCGACCGCCCCGTCGCCGACGTGATGGCCGTCAAGGTCGGCGCAACCCTCGCCGCGCTCGCCACCGCCATCGCGCTCCTGCCGATCGCGCCCGGGCGCACCGGCCTGCTGCTCCTCGTCCTCGCACCCGCCGCCGGCTTTCTCGCGCCCGACGCCGCGCTGGCCCGCCGGACGCGGAGACGTACGCGCGCGATCGAGGCCGAGCTCGCCGACGTGCTCGATCTCCTGCGCGTCGCGGTCGCCGCCGGGCTCTCGCCGGGCCGCGCGCTCGCGGAGGTCGGCCGCCGCCACCCCGGCGTGCTGGCGCAGGAGCTCGCGCGCGCCGCCGCCCACGCCTCACTCGGGGTGCCGAGACAGAGCACGTACGCGCAGCTCGAGCGCCGCGCACCCGCGGCCGGGATCCCGGCTCTCGTCGCCGCGCTTCAGCGCTCCGACCGCCACGGCGCCCCGCTCGCACCGACGCTCGCCGCCGAGGCGCGCACCGCCCGGGCCCGCTCGGCTCAGCGCGCGGCCGAGCAGGCCGCCCGCGCGGCGCCGCAGATCCAGCTCGTCGTCGCGCTGCTGCTCGTGCCGGCGGTGCTGCTGCTCGTCGCCGCCGCGCTCGTGCCCGCGCTCGTCCCTACTTGAAGCCGGCCGCGAACCGCGCGCGCCCGTCGTCGTAGCCGAGCGCGATCGCGTCGTAGGCCTCCAGGTACGGCTTGGCCTTCGCGTAGTCGGGGTCCGGCGGCGCCGCGGCCTCGACCAGCTTGAGCACCGACGGCATCGATACGAGCAGCCCCGGATCCATGTCGCCGAGCGCCGACTTCGCCTCGTCGTACAGCGGGGCGCTCCCGAGCTCGGAGCTGGGGGAGAGCGCCTGGACGGCGGCGTCGGCGCCGTAGGCGATCACGACCCGGTCGTCGCTGCGCGCGAGCACGATCGGCTTCGGCGTCGTCTGGTCCTTCACCGAGAACGCCGCCTTCGCGCCCTTGATCGTCACCGGCTGGACGTGCACGCCGCCGGCCGCCTGCAGCAGCCCGACGAGCTTGCCGAAGCCGTTCGCGGCCTTGCCGGAGTCGGTGACCTGGATCACCGCGCCGCCGCTGAGATCGGGTACCGAATCGCCGCGGACGAAGACCGCGACGTCGCCCACCCAGCTGAGGATGTCCTCGTCGAGGTTGATGCCGTACTGCTGCTGGAGCTGGGCTCGTGCCGCGGCGCCGCCGAACGCGCCCGCGAACTGGTCCAGCATGACCTTCAGCTGCCGGCCGTACTTGGGGGCGCCGAACGCCGCCCAGCTGTCGCCGGGCAGCTCCTTGATCAGCGACGTGGTGCCGCCCAGCCCGGTCAGCCCGCCGAACGCGGCCGTTGTTGAAGCCCTGCGAGCGACATGTCGAGCGCCAGCCGGTCGCCGTCCGCCATGAACGACCCGACCAGCGGCGGCAGCTTGCCGAGCGGCACCAGCGCCTGCAGCTGCCCGAGCGACTGCGCGTCCTGCGGCTGGCTCTGCATCGCGAGCTGGAACACGCGCTTGAGGTCGACGTAGAAGTGCGCGAGCCGGTTGTCCTCGAGCTTCGACACGCTCTTGCGGTAGCGGTCGGCGTCGGCCAGCGAGTCGCCCTTCGCCGCGTCGACGGTGCGCTTGAACTCGGCCTCGGGCCCGGTGACGAGGAAGTCGTCGACGATGCCGGTCGCGACGCCGTCCTTGTCGACCTCGTAGTCGGTGCCCGCGTACGAGCGCTTCGTCAGCTTCGAGCCGGTCGAGCTCTTGTGAAACGCGTCCAGAGCGGCGTCAGGGTCGGTCGTCGCGATGATCGCCGAGCCGCCGGGGTCGCCCTCGGAGTCGAGCCGCGAGCTGAGCCACACGCCGGCGCGGTCGCCGAGCCAGGGCTTGACGTCCTTGTCGTAATCCAGGTGGCCGCCCTCGTCGGCGAACGCGCGGTCCAGCAGCTCGCTGACCTTGCCCGACGGGTCGTCAGTGTTCAGGGCCTTGCCGATCGCGTCGAGTGCGCCGTCGCGCACGTCGCCCGACGGCCGGACGACGAACTCGCTGTAGAACATCGCGTCGGCGGGAACGGCCGAGGCCGGGTCGGCGTCGCCGCTGGCGGCGCCACCTCCGCAGGCGACCACGAGCGCGGCGAGTAGGGAGAGCGCGGCGAGCGCGGCGGCACGGAGCATCGGCAGTCGGTCCTTCCTTGGCTGAAAACGAGCGCGCGTCGTGTCTCCCACGCGGCCCCACGCAGGGTAATTCGACCCCCGAAAGGCCGCAAGTCCCCGTGCAGCCCGCAGAACTGCAACGCGGCCTGCAGACATCAGCCCGATGCGCACGAATTCGCCCCATCGGCGAATGGCCTGCAAATACGCCACTTTGAGGTCCGCAACGTGACCAGACTCAAGTCATGTGGGGCGAAAGTCGATATCTGTGTTGCAGAGTGGGACGATGTGGGGTACGTTCCAGTCGCGAAGCCGGTCCCGGGTGGCGGGGCTCCTCCCACTCCGCCACCCGGGATCGACTGAACCTCTTTCGCCTTTGACATGAGCCTTGGCCTTCCACGGCACCTTCGAACACTCGCTCGACGCCAAGAACCGGCTGACGGTCCCGGCCAAGTTCCGGGCTGCCCTCGCGGGCAAGGTGTTTCTCGTACGGGGGCCGGACCCCTGCATCTCGCTGTATCCGGAGGCGACGTACTCCGCGCTCACGACCGCGGCGCTCGAGGGGATGAACCCGTTCTCCGCACAGGCGCGCGAGCTCAAGCGGCTCTTCCACTCGACCGCGACGGACACGGAGCTGGACTCGGCCGGCCGCGTGATGCTGACCCCACGCCACCTCGAGCACGCGAGCATCGACCGCGAGGTCGTCATCACCGGCGCCGGCGACTCGCTCGAGCTCTGGGACCGCTCGGCCTGGGAGGCCTACGACCGCGACCTGTCGGAACGGGCGCCTGACCTCACCGCATCCCTTGGCCATCCTTCTTGACATGCCCCGCACACACGTCCCGGTCCTGGCGGGCGAGCTCATCGAAGCGCTCGACCCCCATCCGGGCGAGATCGCGATCGACTGCACGCTCGGCGCCGCCGGCCACGCGCGGCTGGTCGCCGACCGGCTCGGCGCCGCGGGCACGCTGATCGCGATCGACCGCGACCCGCTGGCCGAGAAGGCGTTCGCCGAGCTGGCCGCCGAGGTCCCGTGCCACACCCGCTTCATCCGCGCCGATTTCGAGCACGGGCTGCGCCTGCTCGCCGAGGAGGGCGTGAAGGCCGACATGGCCTACGTCGACCTCGGCATGTCCTCGATGCAGGTCGACACGCGCGAGCGCGGGTTCTCGTACGCCTACGACGCGCCGCTCGACATGCGCATGGACCCCGCGCAGGAGCTCGACGCGCGCGAGATCCTCAACACGTGGGACCGCCGCCGCCTCGCGCGCACGCTGCGCGAGTACGGCGAGGAGCGGTTCGCCGACCGCATCGCCGGCGAGATCATCCGCCGGCGGCCGCTCGAGACCACGTTCGAGCTCGTCGACGCGATCACCGCCGCGATTCCCGCCCCGGCCCGCTTCGCCGGCGGCCATCCCGCCAAGCGCACCTTCCAGGCGATCCGCATCGCCGTCAACGACGAGCTCGCACAGCTCGACGCCGGGCTCCCGCTCGCCTGGGACGTCCTGCGCGTCGGCGGCCGGCTCGCCGCGATCTCGTTCCATTCGCTCGAGGACCGGCGCGTCAAGCGCTTCCTCGCCGAGAAGGCGCGCGGATGCATCTGCCCGCCCGACCTGCCCGTCTGCGCCTGCGGTCGCACGCCGGAGGCCGAGCCGGTGTTCCGCCGCTCGGTCGCACCGACGCCGGGTGAGGTCGCGGACAACCCGCGCTCGAAGTCGGCCCGTCTGCGGGCCGCCCGCAAGCTCAGGGAGGAGCACTGATGGCCGCGCACGCACGCGTACGCACCCGTCCCGCCCCACGTCATGCCCGCCGCATCTCAGGACCGGTCGCGCGGCCGATACCGGCCACCGCGCCGCCGATCCGCCGCGGCAGTACCGGCGTCTTCGAGCGCATCCGCGCGCTCCCCGAGACCCGCGTCGTCGACGGCCTGCTGCGCGGCCGTGCGTGGATCTGGCTGATCGGGATCCTGCTCGGCGGCATCGTGGCGATGCAGGTCTCGCTGCTCAAGCTCAACGCCGGCATCTCGAACGCGGTCACGACCGCGAGCACGCTCGAGCGCCAGAACGCCGACATCGAGGCCGAGATCGCGAAGCTGTCCTCGGTCGAACGCGTGCGCGACACCGCGGTGGCCGGCGACATGGTCACGCCCGCACCGGGCGACGTCGGCTTCCTGCACGCGCGGGGGGAACGCGATGCCTCGCTCGCCGCCCGCCGGATGGCGCCGCCGAGCGACACCGCTCAGGCGATCATGGACAACGGTGGTCGCGAGCCGGGAGTGCTCGCCGCCACGGCGACGACTCCGATCGCGGTCGAGACTCCGGACCCGGCGGGCACCGTGCCGCCGGAAGCCGTCGCCACCCCGGCGCCGACGGCGACGCCGACCCCGCCGCCGGACGTCGCCGACAGCGGCGCCACCGTCGCGCCGCAGGGTTAGGCGCGTGCGGCTCATCGAGCGCCGCATCGGCTTCCTCTTCGCCGTCTTCCTCTCCCTGCTCGCGATCGGCTACGCCAAGGCGACCTGGCTCGGCGTGGTCAAGGCCGGGTCGCTCAAGCGCGCCGCCGCGACGCAGCAGAAGACCGACGTCCAGATCCCTGCCCGCCGCGGCGCGATCATGGATCGCGAGGGAACCGAGCTCGCGGTCTCGCAGCCGGCGGTGACGATCGCCGCGACGCCCTATCTCGTCAAGGACGCGGCCGCCACCGCGGCCAAGCTCGCGCCCCTGCTCGGCAAGCCCGAGGACGAGCTGATCAAGCAGCTCGCCCGCCGCGACACGGGGTTCGTCTACCTCGCGCGCCGGATCCCGCAGTCCAAGGCGCAGCGCGTGCAGAAGCTGGGCATCGAGGGCTTGGAGCTGATCCCCGAGTTCAAGCGGCTGTATCCGCGTGACTGGATGGCGTCGCAGCTGCTCGGCGTCACCGGCACCGACAACCAGGGGCTGTCGGGGCTCGAGTACTCGCTCGACAAGTACCTGCACGGCCGCGACGGCGAGCGCAAGATGACCAAGGACGCGCTCGGCGACGCGATCCGCATGCGCGAGACCAAGCCGACCGTGCCCGGCAGCAACGTCCGGCTGACGCTCGACAACGCGATCCAGGACCGCGCCGAGCAGGTGCTCGCCGCGGTCGGCGAGGTGCACAAGCCCAAGGGGGCGACGGCGATCGTCATGGATCCGCGCGACGGGTCGATCCTCGCGCTGGCCAACTGGCCGCAGGTGAACGCCAACGCTCCCGGCGACGCTCCCGACTACGCACGCCAGGACCGCGCGATCGGCGCGACCTACGAGCCGGGCTCGACGTTCAAGGCGTTCACCGTCGCGGGCGCGCTCGAGGAAGGCAAGGTCACGCCCGACACGCCGTTCAACCTCGGGCCGACGATCAAGGTCGCCGACCGCGAGATCGGCGAGGCGCACGACGCCGGCTACCGCACGCTGACCACCGCGCAGATCCTCAAGGAGTCCAGCAACGTCGGCGCCGTGACGATCGGGCTGCGACTCGGCGCGAACGACTTCGACAAGTGGGTCCGCCGCTTCGGCTTCGGCAAGCCGACGGGCATCGACCTCCCCGGCGAGGAGCAGGGCATCGTGCTCAACGTCAAGGACTACTCGGGGGCGTCGATGGGCAACCTGCCGATCGGCCAGGGCATCGCGGTGACGCCGATGCAGATGGCGGCCGCCTACGCCGCGATCGCCAACGGCGGCATCCTGCGGCCGCCGCACATCGTCGAGGACGTCGGCAGGCGGCCGGCGAGCAAGCCGCAGGGCCACCGGATCATCTCCGAGGCCACCGCGGCATCGCTGCGGCGGATGCTCGAGGGCGTTCTCGGGCCGGGAGGCACGGCCTCCGGCGCGGCCATCGACGGCTACGTCATGGCCGGCAAGACCGGCACCGCGGAGAAGCCGGACGAGACGGGCGGCTACTCGAAGACCAAGTTCGTGTCGTCGTTCGTGGGCTTCGCGCCCGCGCGGCGCCCCAAGCTGCTCGTGGCCGTGATGGTCGACGAGCCGCAGGGCGACATCTACGGCGGCACGGTCGCCGCTCCCGCGTTCCGCGAGATCACGAGCTTCGCGCTCAACTACTTGAAGATCCCGCCGCGGTGAATCATCATTCATTTCTATGCCGTACCGGCCGACAGAGCGCACGCGCGCACGGTTAGCCGCCGCGCGTGAGCGGATCGTCGAAGCTGCGCTGGTCCAGCTGGCCGAGGGCGGCTACGCCTCGGCGTCGGTAGTCGCGGTCGCGCGCCGGGCCGGCGTCGCCACCGGCAGCGTGTACCGGCACTTCCCCTCCAAGGGCGACCTGTTCGCCGAGGTGTTCCGGCGCGCGGCCCAGCGCGAGGTCGACGTCCTGCGCACGATGACCGACCGCTCCGAGCCGGTGACGCACCGGCTGGCGGCGTGGGTCGAGGCGTTCGTGCGCCGCGCGCTGGCCGAGCCGGTGCGGGCGTACGCGCTGATCGCCGAGCCCGTCGACCCGGCGGTGGAGGCCGAGCGGCTCACGTTCCGCCGCGCCTACGCCGACCTGTTCGAGCGCGCGCTGCACGACGGGATCCGCGCCGGCGAGCTTCCCGGCCAGGATGCGCAGCTCGTCGCGACGGCGATCGTCGGCGCGCTGGCCGAGGCGATGGTCGGCCCGCTGCAGCGCCGCGACGCCGGCGCCGACGCGCTCGTGGCCGGCCTGCAGGCCTTTGTCCTCCAATCGGTTGGTGCTCATGTCCACGCTGTCTCATGACGTCCTGAACCAGTCCGTCCCGTTCGAGGACGTGAACCTGTTCGAGACCGACCTCGCGCTGCGCGAGGCGCTCGAGCGCGAGGGTGCGGGCTGGGCGGTGGACCGCGCGCGCGACACCGGGGCGGTCGCCGGCTCCGCCGAGGCGCTCGAGCACGGGCGGCGCGCCGAGCGCAACGAGCCGCGGCTGGTCACGCACGACCGCTTCGGCCACCGCATCGACCAGGTCGACCTCGACCCGAGCTGGCACTGGCTGCTGCGCGGCGCGGTCGAGCGCGAGATCCACGCGCTCCCGTGGCGGGACCCGCAGCCGGGCGCGCACGTCGCGCGCGCGACGCTGGAGCTGCTGTGGACGCACGCCAACGCCGGCGTCATGTGTCCCGTCTCGATGACCTACTCGGCGATCCCGGCGCTGCGCCGCTCATCTGAGCTCGCCGCCGAATGGGAGCCGCGGCTGACGCTGCCCGACTACGAGCGCGGCGCGCTGTGCGGCATGGCGATGACCGAGAAGCAGGGCGGCTCGGACGTCCGCGCCAACACCACCCGTGCCGACTCCGTGGGCGACGGCTGGTGGGAGCTCACCGGCCACAAGTGGTTCTGCTCGTATCCGCCGTGCGACATCTTCCTGGTGCTGGCGCAGGCGCCGGCCGGCCTGTCGTGCTTCGTGCTCGAGCGCGGGCCGGGCATGGAGTTCCAGCGCCTCAAGGACAAGCTCGGGACCCGCTCGCTCCCGTCGTCGGAGGTCGAGTTCCGCGGCGCGGCCGCGCGGCTGCTGGGCGAGGAGGGGCGCGGCGTGTCGACGATCATCGAGATGGTCACGCACACTCGGCTGGACTGCGTGATCGGGAGCGCGGCCGGGATGCGGCGCGGTGTCGCCGAGGCTGTGTGGCACGCGCGCCACCGCAGCGCGTTCGGCCGCCGGCTCGTCGAGCAGCCGCTGATGGTCAACGTGCTCGCGGACCTGGCGGTCGAGTCCGAGGCCGCCACCGCCACCGCTCTGCGGCTCGCGCGCGCCTATGACGAGGGCGACCACGGGCTGCGCCGGTTCGCCACCGCGGTCCTGAAGTACTGGATCTGCAAGCGCGCGACCCCGCACGCCGCCGAGGCGCTCGAGTGCCTGGGCGGCAACGGCTACGTCGAGGAGTCGCCGATGCCGCGCCTGCTGCGCGACGCGCCGCTGAACGGGATCTGGGAGGGCTCGGGCAACGTGATGTCCTTGGACGTGCTGCGCGCCCTGGCGCGTGAGCCGGAGGGCCTGCCCGCGTTCCTGGCCGAGTGCGAGCTGGCACGCGGCGGCGACCGGCGGCTCGACGCGCATCTCGACGCGCTGGCGCCGCCCTCCGACGAGTGGTCGGCCCGCCGCGGGATCGAGGACCTGGCGCTCGCGTTCCAGGCCTCGCTGCTCGTGCGCTTCGCCCCGCCCGCGGTCGCCGACGCGTTCTGCGCCGGCCGGCTCGGCGAGGCCCGCGGCCGCGTGTTCGGCACGCTCCCCTCCGGCGTGGACGGCGAGGCGATCGTCGAACGCGCGCTGGCCGTCTGAACTGCGGCATTTAGGGAGGCGGGATCCGCCGCCCCGTGGCGGATAACCCACCTATACGGTGGTTTTTCCGCCACGGCGGAGAGCCATCGCCCTACCCAGCCGCAGTTGACGTTCGGCCGAGATCAGTGCAGCGGGCAGAGCAGCTTCGGCAGCTCGCCCTTCTGGGCGACCGCGCCGGACTGGTCGACCTGCCACAGCGTGCCGCCCATCGCCACCAGCGTCGAGCTCGCGATCAGCAGGGCGTGGCGAGCGCGGCTCATGCCGTCGCCACCGCGACCGCGCGGCGCTCCTGGATCGGGAGATGGACGATGGCGGCGGCGAGACCGAGCGCGATCGACAGCCACCACATGAGGTCGTAGGCGCCGGTCGCGTCGTAGACCATCCCGCCGAGCCACACACCGATGAACGCGCCGACCTGGTGGCTGAGGAACACGATCCCGAACAGTACGCCGAGGTGGCGCGTGCCGAACATCAGGGCGATCAGGCCGGAGGTGGGGGCGACGGTCGACAGCCACAGCAGGCCGATCAGCGCCGAGAACACGAGCACGGTGATGGGCGTCGCGGGGAGCAGCACGAACAGCGCGAACGCGGCGGCCCGGGAGGCGTAGATCCCGCTCAGCAGCAACCGCCGGCTGTAGATGCCGCCGAGCACGCCGCTCGAGTACGCACCGATCACGTTGAACAGCCCGATCAGGCCGATCGCCAGCGCCGCCAGCGCGTGGCTCATCCCGAGGCTCGTCAGGTACGGCGGCAGATGCGTCGTGACGAACGCGATGTGGAAGCCGCAGACGAAGAAGCCGCACGTCAGCAGCACGTAGCTCGGGTGGGCGAGCGCCTCACGTACCGCGCCCCACGACGAGCCGCGCTCGGCCGGCTCCTCGGCGACCGCGCCGCCACCGCCGAGCGCGACCGCCAGCAGCGGCACCGTGCCGACCACCCCGGCGATCAGCACCAGCGCCGTCGCGGCGCCGTAGGCGCTGATGAACGCCTGCCCCAGCGGGGCGAACACGAACTGGCCCAGGGAGCCCATCGCGGTCGCGAGGCCCATCGCCCACGAGCGCCGCTCCTCCGACACCAGTCGCGCGAACGCGGCGATGACGATCGTGAACGAACCGCCCGTCAGGCCGAGCCCCACGAGCACGCCGCCGGTCAGTGCCAGCGTCGTGCCGTCCGACGCCCCGCTCATCAAGGCGATCCCGAGCGCGTACACGGCGCCGCCCGCCGCGAGCACCCGCGCCGGGCCATAGCGGTCCGCCACCGCGCCGGCCAGCGGCTGGCCGAGCCCCCACAGCAGGTTCTGGATGGCGATCGCGAACGCGAACGTGCCGCGATCCCACCCGCGCATGTCCGACAAGGGCTCGGTGAACAGGCCGAAGCTCGAGCGCGCGCCGAACGTGATCAGCGCGATCAGGCAGCCGGCCGCGATCACCATGCCGCGCGTGCGCCACGAGAGACCCATTGGCGGGACCGTACCAGATTCGGTACAGTCATTGAACCGATGCCGCTGGGGACGGACTACGACCGGCAGACCTGCTCGCTCGCCCGCACGCTCGAGGTCGTCGGGGAGCGCTGGACGCTGCTGATCGTGCGCGACCTGTTCATGGGCGTCCAGCGGTTCGGCGGGCTCGTCGCCCATCTCGACATCCCGCGCGCGATCCTCAGCGCCCGCCTTCAGGCGCTCGAAGCCGAGGGCGTCGTCGAGCGGCGTGCCTACAGCGCCACGCGCGAGGAGTTCTGCCTCACCCAGGCGGGCCGCGACCTGTGGCCGGCCGTGTACGCGCTCACGTCATGGGGGGAGCGCTACCGCTGCGCCGGCGGCGGGGCGCGACGTTTGTGGCTGCACGCCGCCTGCGGTACCGAGATCGACGCGGCGGGCGACTGCCCGGCCTGCGGCGTCACCCCGGAGCCGGAGGACGTGGAGACCCGGCCCGGCCCCGGCCGCGACCGCCCGCTCAGGGAAGACCGCGTGAGCCTCGCGCTGCGCGAGCCGCACCGGCTGCTCACGCCGCTCGCCGTCTAGCGCCCGTCGGCGCCGCCAGAGCAGGAACGCGACTCCGGCGTTCACGAGGCAGTAGTAGGCGGGATAGACGAGCACCGTCCCCGCGCCCGCCGCTCCGGCCGCCAGCGCCCCGCCGAGGCTCGCGAGCGCGAACGTGGACAAGGTCTCCGAGCCGGGGTCACACCAGCTCTTCGGCAGCATCATCCCCACGGCCAGCAGGTCGGCCACGACCACGCACGCAGTCGCGATCAGCGGGTCGCCCGCGAGTAGCCAGCCGGCCACCCCGGCCGCGGCGAGCGCGAGCAGCAGGCGATCTGCGCGCGTGACGCCGCCGGTCCCGAGCCGGATCGCCAACGCGAACACGGCGATGTTCGTCACGACTTGAACGCCGCACATGACCGCGCTCCAGGACGCCCCGTCGGCGCGCTGCGTGAGCAACGCCACGCCGGCAAGCACGGACCAGATCAGCCACGTGCCGCGGTGCGGGCGCGTGACGCGACGGACGGTGTCGCGAAGGTAGGGCAGCATGTCGACCACGCCGACGACGCCCGCGAGGATGCCAAGCATCGGGGCGAGCTCGATGGGCATACCTCCAACGACGCGCTCGCAGCGCGCGTATTCCGTCTAGATCTCGACGACCAGCGCGCTCGAGATCAGCGCGAAGCCGAGCGACTCGTACAGCCGCCGCGCGGCGTCGTTGCCCTCGGTGACGATCAGGCCGAGCGTGTCGACGGTCGCCAGCGCGAGCGCCCGCTGCAGCAGCGCACGGCCCACACCGCCGAACCCCGGCGCCCGGAACAGGTCGATCACCCACGGCCCGTTCTGCGGCGGATCGCCGGGCAGCGCGCCGAGGATGATCGCGCCGACCACCGCGTCGCCGGCCACGGCGAGCCCGCTCCCGGCCAGCAGCGGGCCGTACGGGCTGCCGGAGATGAGCTCGCGCAGCTCGGCCTCGTGGTCGTCGGGCACGAACGCGGCGTCGGGGTGGTCGGCCGGGTAGGCGCCCACGCGCGCGGCGACGAGGTCGGCGGCGGGACGGTCGATGTCGGTCAGCCGGATCCGCGGCGGCGCGTCCCAGTCCCGCGGCGGCGGCTCGGCGGCGAGATCGCGCGAGTACAGGTGCCCGTGGCGGATCTGCGTACCGCCGGCCGTCAGCAGCACGCGGCCCAGCTCCTCGTCGCCGGCGATCCGCCACCCGCGCAGCTCGGCGAGCACGGCCGCGGCGGCCGCGTCGGCGCTCACTCCCGGCTCGCGCTCGAGAAGGTCGGCGATCGGGGTCGTGCCGCGCATCCCTTCCTCGTACGTCGCGATCCGCGTTCCCGCTGCATCCAGCAGCACCCGGCCGCGCGGGCCCCGCTCCGGATGGTCCTCGACCGGCATCGCCAGATGATCGTAGGGTCCGCAGGCGCTCGTAGACTGCCCGCGGATGACCGTCCGCGAGCTGCTCGGCGATGGGCCGGCGGTCGAGATCGGCGGCCTCGCCTACGACAACCGTGCCGTGGAGCCCGGGACGCTGTTCTTCTGCGTCCCCGGCTTCACGCGCGACGGGCACGACTTCGCGACCCGACGCGATCGCGCGCGGGGCGGCCGCGCTCGTCGTCGCGCGCCCGCTCGGCCTCGGCGTGCCCGAGGTGCAGGTCGAGGACGTCCGCGCCGCGATGGCGGTCGCCGCCGCCCGCTTCTACGGCGACCCGACGGGCCGCGCTGCCCGTAGTCGGGGTCACGGGGACCAACGGCAAGACCACCACGGCGTTCCTCGTCCGCTCGCTGCTGGAGGCGGCCGGACGCCAGACCGGCCTGCTCGGCACGGTGACCTCGGTCATCGGCGGGCGAGGAGCGGCCGACCGTGCGCACGACGCCGGAGGCGATCGACCTCCAGCGCACGTTCCGCGAGATGCTCGACGGCGGCGACGCGCCTGCGCGATGGAGATCTCCTCGCACGCGCTCGAGCTCCGGCGCGCCGACGGCGATCCACGTCGCGGCCGCGATCTTCACCAACCTCACGCAGGACCACCTCGACTTCCATCCGACGATGGAGGACTACTTCCAGGCCAAGCGGCGGCTGTTCGCGAATCCGCTGACCGACGTCGGATCGTCAACGTCGACGATCCGTACGGGCGGCGGCTGGCCGAGGAGTTCCCCGAGGCGGTGACGTTCGCGATCGACGCGCCGGCGGACTACCGCGCCGCGGACGTGCGCACCGGCTTCGCCGGCAGCGACTTCACGTTCGCTGACGCCGGACGGCACGTTCGACGTGCACGTCCCGCTGCCGGGGCGCTTCAACGTCGCTCAACGCGCTCGGCGCCTGGGCGGCGGCGCGCGCGCTCGGCGCGCGAGCTCGACCGCGCTGCCCGAGACCATGCCGGGTGCCCGGCCGCTTCGAGCCGGTCGACGGAGGGCCAGCCGTTCGCGGTGCTCGTCGACTACGCGCACAAGCCGGACTCGCTCGAGAACGTGCTGCGCGCGGCGCGCGAGCTCGCCGACGGCCGCGTGATCGTCGTGTTCGGCGCGGGCGGCGACCGCGACCGCGGCAAGCGCCCGCTGATGGGCGAGATCGGCGCCCGGCTCGCCGACGTGTGCGCTCGTCACGTCCGACAACCCGCGCTCGGAGGACCCGGAGGCGATCATCGCCGAGATCGTCGCCGGGACGGCCGGGGCCGCGAACGTGCTCCGAGCGACCCCGACCGCCGCGCGGCGATCCACCGCGCGATCGCGCTGGCCGAACCGGGCGACGTCGTGGTGATCGCCGGCAAGGGGCACGAGCAGGGGCAGGAGTTCGCGGGCGGGCGCAAGGAGCCGTTCGACGACGTCACGGTCGCGCGCGAGGCGCTCCGCTCGGTGGCCGCGGCATGAGCGGCTGGGACGCTCGCCGTGTGCGCGGCCGCGGCCGGCGCCGACGCTCGTGCGCGCCGCCGGCGGCGAGCCCGGCGCGCGCGGTGATCGACTCGCGCGCAGCCGGTCCCGGCGACCTGTTCGTCGGCCTGACGCGGCGAGCACGTCGACGGCGGCCGCTTCGCCGCCGGCGCCCTCGACGCCGGCGCCTGGGGCGTCCTCGTCGACGCCCCGGTAGCGGCCGACCTCGACGGCGGCGCGGTGCTCGACCGCCGAGGACCCGCTGACCGCGCTGCGGCACGCTGGCGCGCGCGTGGCGGAGGGCGCTCGGCGCGCAGGTGATCGGCGTCACCGGCTCGGTCGGCAAGACGTCGACGAAGGAGCTGATCGCGGCGCTGCTCGCCCCGCACCGCCGCGTCGTCGCCTCGCGCGCGAACTTCAACACCGAGATCGGGCTGCCGCTGGAGATCCTCGGCGCCGACCCGGGCACCGAGGTCCTCGTGCTCGAGATGGCGATGCGCGGGTTCGGCCAGATCGCCGAGCTGGCGCGGATCTGCCGAGCCCGACGTCGGCGTGATCACCAACATCGGGCCCGGTGCACCTCGAGCAGGTCGGGTCGCTCGAGGGCGTCGCGCGAGCGAAGGCGGAGCTGCTCGCCCGCGTCGACACCGCGGTCGTGCCGGCAGGAGAGCCGCTGCTGCGAGCCGTACCTGCGACGGGTCGAACGTCACGCGGTTCGGCGCCGGCGGCGACGTCGTGCTCGAGTCGTGCGACCACCGTCGTCGCGTCTGCGCGCGAGCGGCGTCGAGCTGGAGCTGCCGTTCACCGCGCGCCATCAGCTGCGCCAACACGCTCGCTGCGGTGGCCGCCGCTCTGGCGGTCGGCGTGCGACGCCGAGCGGCCGCGTCGACGTCGAGCTTCGGCGCGTCTGCGCGGCGAGCGCGTCGCGCTCCCGCTCGGAGCGACGGTCATCAACGACTGCTACAACGCCAACCCGCTTTCGATGCGTGCCGCCCTCGACGATCTCGCGCCGTACCAGCCGAGGGCGGCGCGTCGCCGTGCTCGGCGACATGCTCGAGCTCGGGCGAGCGGAGCGCCGAGCTGCATCGCGAGATCGGCGCCGTACGCGGCCGCCGCCGGGCGTCGACCTGCTCGTCGACCGTCGGACCGCTGCGCCGCCGCGATGCTCGACGCGTTCGACGGCGACTCCTACGCGGTCGCCGACGCGCACGAGGCGGCCGCGCTGGCCGGCGAGCTCGATCGAGCCGGGCGACGTCGTGCTCGTCAAGGCGATCCCGCGGCATCGGCCTCGAGGTCGTGGCGGAGGCGCTCACCGCATGGGTGAGGTCCTGATCGCCGGGCACGGCCTCGCTGCTGATCTGCGTCTTCCTGTCCCCGAAGTTCATCGAGTTCCTGCGCGCGCGCGAGTTCGGCCAGCAGATCCGCGAGGAGGGGCCGCAGGAGCACCATGCCAAGGCCGGCACGCCGACGATGGGCGGGATCATCATCTTCACCGCGATCGCGGTGCCGTTCCTGCTGCTGACCGATCGCGACGCGCGGTCGCTGGCCGTGTTCGGCGTCGCCCCCGCGTGCGCGCTGCTCGGCTTCGCCGACGACTACACGAAGCTGGTCAAGCGCCGCTCGCTGGGCCTGCGCGGGCGGACGAAGCTCGTCGTGACGATGCTGATCGCGATCGGCCTGTGGATCGCGGCGTCCGAGGGCGCCGACCTCGGCGACACGCTGAACCTGCGGATCGTCGACGCGCAGATCGACCTCGGCTACCTGTATCCCGTCCTCATCTACTTCGTGCTCGCCGGCACGACCTCGGCGGTCAACCTCACCGACGGGCTCGACGGCCTCGCGGCCGGCTGCGCCGCGATCGTGCTGCTCGCCTACATCGCGATCACGTTCACGACCGGCCAGAAGGATCTCGCGCTCGTGGCCGGCTGCCTGGTCGGCGCCTGCGTCGGCTTCCTGTGGTTCAACTCGTTCCCGGCGTCGATCTTCATGGGCGACACCGGGTCGCTGGGGTTGGGAGGCGCGATCGCGGCGATGGCGGTGATGACCAAGACCGAGGTCCTGCTGATCATCCTCGGCGGGATCTTCGTGATCGAGGCGCTGTCGGTGCTGATCCAGGTCTTCTCGTTCCAGACCTTCCGCAAGCGCGTCTTCCTGATGGCGCCGATCCACCATCACTTCGAGCTGCAGGCCTGGTCGGAGACGAAGATCATCCTGCGCTTCTGGATCGTCGCCGCGGTCTGCGCGGCGATCGGCTTCACCCTCTACCAGCAGTCGGTGACGTGAGGCAGCGGGTCTCGTCGGGGGCTCCGATGGAGCCGACGATCGGGTACTCGCGTGCGGTCCGGGTCGGGAATCAGGTCTGGGTCTCGGCGACCGCGGCGATCTGGCCCGACGGGCACGTCGACCCCGATGCCGGCGTGCAGGCGGAGCGCTGCCTGGAGATCATCGCCGCCGCGTTGAGCGAGGCCGGCGCGTCGCTGGACGACGTCGTCCGCACCCGCGTGTTCCTGGTCGACCGCGCCGACGTCGACGCGGTCGGCGCCGCCCACGGGCGCGCGTTCGGAGCGGTGCGCCCGGCGACGGGGGTGATCATCGTGTCGGGCTTCATCGACCCGCGCTGGCGCGTGGAGATCGAGGCCGACGCGGTCAGTTGAGGCTTGCCGCGGCGCGGTCGCGCAGCGCTTGCCGATCGATGCCGGCGATCTCCAGCGCGCGCGGCACGGTGCCGGCCTCGGCGGCCAGCACGCCGAGCAGGATGTGCCCGCCGGCGATCCGCTTGTCCGAGCGCGCGACGGCGGCGCGCACCGCCCGCTCGAGCGCGAGCTTCGAGGAGGCGGCGAAGCGTGGGCGGGTGCGCGGCGCGGGCGGGAGGTCGAAGTCGCCGGCCGAGATGCCGACGGCTCGCAGGCTGCGGTCGCGCTCGGCGTCGAGCGCGGCGAGCACGCCGTCGTGATCGAGCCCGAAGTCGGCGAGCACCGGCTGGCACTCGGAGAGGGCGAGCAGCAGGTGCTCGGCCTCGGTCGTGGGGCTGCCGAGGCCGGCGGCCAGCGTCTCGGCCGAGCGGACGACCTGGCGTGCGTCGCGCGTGAACCGTTCGAACATCAGAACTCCTTGAGCCGCTTGGCGTGCTTCTTGTGCACCGCCTGCCGCGTGACGCCGAGCGCCTCGGCGACGAGCGCCCAGGTCCAGCCGTCGCGCAGCGCCTGGGCGACCGCCGCGTCCTCGAGCTGGTCGGCGAGGCGGCGCAGCGCCACGACGGCGGCGAGGCCGTCGGCGGGGTCGCGGGGGACGTCGAGATCCAGCATGCGTCAACCGTAGTTGACAACGAGCGACCTGTCAACCGGAGTTGCTCAGACGGTCGTGACCGTGAGGCCGGTGGCCTGCAGGCGCGCGAGCTGCTCGGTGTCGCCGCCGTCGTTGGTGATCAGCTGGTGTGCGCGGTCGATGCCGGCGATCTCCGCGAACGCCACGCGGCCGAGCTTGCTCGCGTCGGCGACGACGACGGTGCGCTTCGCGCGGTCCATCAGCACCCGGTTGGTGGCGGCCTCGACCTCGTTCTGCGTCGTCAGCCCGCGCTCGGCGTCGACCCCGTCGACGCCCACGAACGCGATGTCGACGTAGACGCTGCGCAGCGTGGCGTCGGCCAGCGAGCCGACGAGCTCGTACGAGGCGGCGCGCGCCACGCCGCCGGCGACGATCAGCTTCAGGTCGGGCCGCACGGCGAGCTCGACCGCGATGTTCAGCGCGTTCGTCACGACCGTGAGCCCCTGACGCGCGACGAGCATGCGCGCGACCTCGGTCGTGGTCGTCCCGCCGGTCAACCCGATCGCCATCCCGTCGCTGACCAGCCGGCCGCGGCCTGCGCGATCCGCCGCTTCTCGTCGCTCCGCCCGGTGCGGTAACGCACCGGCAGCTCGTGTGCGGTGCCGTGCGCGACGGCGCCGCCGTGCGATCGTTCCAGCAGGCGCTGCTCGCCGAGCGCTTGGAGGTCGCGCCGCACCGTGGCCTCGCTGACGCCGAGCTCGCCGGCGAGCGCCGAGACCGTCACGGTCCCATCGCGTGCGAGCAGCTCGAGGATGCGGCCCAATCGCTCGGTCTTGCTCACGCGCGCACTCTATCGGGCACGCAGATGCTTGCTTGTGCTCGGGTTGCCGGATATCGTGCAGAAATGAGCATCACGGCCGACGAGGTCGCGAGCCAGCCACGGCTGTGGCGGCAGGCCGCCGACCTCGCCCCCGACGCGCTGCCCGCGCCCGGTCTCGACGTCTGCGTCATCGGGTGCGGCACCTCGCTGTACATGGCTCAGGCCTGGGCGGCGCTGCGGGAAGCGTGCGGACACGGCCGGACGGACGCCTTCGCCGCCTCCGAGCTGCCCGCCGGCCGCGCCTACGACGTCGTCGTGGCGCTGTCGCGGTCGGGTACGACGACGGAGGTCGCGCACGCGCTGGGCCGGACGAACGGCGCGCGCACGGTGGCGATCACGGCCGTGGCCGGCACGCCGGTCGCGGAGGCCGCCGACGAGGTCGTGGTGCTCGACTTCGCCGACGAGCGGTCGGTCGTCCAGACCCGGTTCGCGACCACGGCGCTGACGCTTCTCCGCGCGCACGAGGGGATCGACATCGAGCCGGCGGCGGCCGACGCGGAGCGGGCGCTCGAGCTGCCGCTTCCCGTCGAGCCCGGCGCCGCCGACCGGTGGGCGTTCCTCGGCCGCGGGTGGACGGTCGGGCTCGCCTACGAGGCCGCGCTGAAGCTGCGCGAGGCGGCGCAGGCGTGGACCGAGGCGTACCCGGTGTTCGAATACCGCCACGGGCCGATCAGCATCGCCGGCCCGGGCGCAGCGGTCTGGTTCATGGGCGCGCCCGCCGACGGCGTGCGCGACAGCGTGCTCGCGGCCGGCGGGACCGCCGTGGCACCGGAGCTCGACCCGCTCGCCTCGCTCGTCCTCGCCCAGCGCACCGCGGTCGCCCTGGCGGAGGCCGCGGGCCTTGACCCGGACAACCCGCGCAACCTCACCCGGTCGGTCGTCCTCACCAGCACGGAGGTCCCGCAATGAAGCTGTTGATCGGTGCGCTCGTCGCCGCCATCGTCGTCATGTCCGGCTGCGGCGGCTCGGGGGACGATTCACAGGCCAAGCCGGGCGAGCCGGTCCAGATCACGATGTGGCACGGGCAGAACGACATCGCCGGCAAGGTGCTCGGGCAGCTCGCAGACGAGTTCAACCGCACGCACAAGGACATCCAGATCAAGGCGACCACGGGCGGCGTCGTGGCCGACCAGATGCGCCAGAAGATCACCACCGCCCTCGCGTCCGGCGACTACCCGGACATCGCCTACATCTTCGGGTCCGACCTCGCGAACCTCGCGCGCACGGACAAGGTGATGGACCTGACGGACAAGGTGAACGCGCCCGGCTTCGGCTGGGATGACTACTACCCGCCGGCGCGTGACGCGACGATGGTCAACGGGCGCGTGCGCGCGCTGCCCGCGCTCGTCGACGACCTCGCCGTCGTCTACAACAAGAAGGCCTTCACGGAGGCGGGCGTGGATCTGCCGCCGGAGGGAGGCTGGACGTGGGACCAGTTCATCGCCACCTCCAAGGCGCTCACCGACCGCTCGAAGGGCCGCTTCGGGACGGCGTGGCCCGCCGTCGGTGACGAGGACACCGTCTGGCGGACATGGCCGCTCGTGTGGCAGGCGGGCGGCGAGATCATCTCCGACGACGGCAAGGTCGGCTTCGGCGGCGAGCCCGGCCGGCAGGCCTTCGACGTCGTCAACCGGCTTGCACAGGACGGGTCGGTCTACGTCGACACCAAGCCGGACAGCGACCAGACCTACCAGCTGTTCAACAACGGCAAGATCGGCATGGTCGTCACCGGCCCGTGGCAGCTGCCCGACTTCATCGACGCCAAGGACGACTTCGGCGTCGCCCCGCTGCCCACGTTCGGCGGCGCGCCACTGACGATCTCGGCGCCCGACACGTGGACCATCTTCGACAACGGCAAGGCGCGCTCGGACGCCGCGATCGCGTTCGTGCAGTGGCTCAACTCGCCCGAGCAGGACGCGAAGTGGGTCACCAAGGCCGGGTCGCTGCCGCTGCGCAAGGGCACGGCCGACCAGCCGGAGTGGGCCGAGTACCAGAAGGCCGTGCCCGGCCTGTCGGTCTTCCTCGACAGCCTCGACGGCGCGCACGTCAAGCCGGCCAACCCCTCGTACCCGAAGGTCTCCGAGGCCGTCGGCCAGTCGCTCGTCGCCGTGCTCCTGAAGCGCTCCTCGCCCGAGGACGCTTTGAATCAGGCGGTGCAGGCCAGCGAGGCGGTTCTTGCCGGCGGCGGTTGAGCGCAGGCCCACGCGCCTGCAGCGGGCCTTCGGCGACACGCCGACGGCCTGGCTGTGGGTCGCCCCGGCCGTCGTGATCATCCTCGGGCTGAGCCTGGTCCCGATGGCCTGGGCGCTGCTGCTGAGCTTCCAGAAGTCCGACCTGGTGACGCCGAGCACGTGGGTCGGGTTCGACAACTACAGCCGCCTGGCCGATGACCCGACGTTCCGCGGCGCCGTGCAGCACACGCTGCTTTACACGGCGGCGTTCGTGCCGCTGAGCATCGCCGGCGGGCTCGGGATCGCGCTGCTGCTGAACCGCTCGGTGCGCTTCATCGGCCTCTATCGCACGCTCGTGTTCGTTCCGTACATCATGTCCGCGACGGCGCAGGGCGTGCTGTTCTCGTTCGTGTTCGACGCGCAGTTCGGCGTCGTCAACTCGGTGCTCGACAAGGTCGGGATCGCGCCCCAGGGCTTTCTCGCCGACCCCGGGCAGGCGCTGTGGGTGCTGGTCGTCATCGGGCTGTGGAGCGGCCTCGGCTTCTGCGTGATCATCTTCCTCGCCGCGCTGCAGGACATCCCGCGTGAGCTCGTGGAGGCCGCGTCGATCGACGGCGCGCGGCGCTGGGGCGTGTTCCTGAACGTCGTGCTCCCGGCGCTGCGCCCGGTGACGATCTTCCTGCTCGTGTGGCAGACGTTCGAGTCGCTGCAGCTGTTCGACCTGGTGTTCGTCACCACGCGGGGCGGGCCGCTGCAGTCGACCACCGTGATCGTGCTGTACGTGTGGCAGCAGGCGTTCGAGTTCTTCAACGCCGGCTACGGCGCGGCGGCCGCCTACGTGCTCGCGTTCGGGCTGTTCGTCGTCGCGCTGGCCTGGGGCGCCTACCAGCGGCGCCGGGAGGCGAGGCTGGCGTGAAGCGGCCGTCGGTGTGGCACCTGGTGCTGGCGCCGATGGCGCTGGTGTTCGCGCTGCCGCTGCTGTGGCTGATCGTCTCCTCGTTCATGACCGACGCCGAGATCAACCGGTTCCCGCCGACGATCATCCCGGACGGGATCCACTTCGACGGCTACGACTACGTGTTCGCGACCGGGAAGTTCGGGCGCTGGTTCCTGAACTCGACGATCGTCGCCAGCGTCACGGTGCTCTCGAACCTCGTGTTCTGCTCGCTGGCCGGATACGCGTTCGCGCGGATGCGGTTCCGCGGCTCGCGCGTGCTGCTCGCGCTGATGCTCGCGACGCTGGTGATCCCGTTCCAGCTGACGATGATCCCGACGTTCCTGATCTTCAAGCACCTCGGGCTGATCGACAGCCTCGGCGCGCTGATCCTCCCGTCGCTGGTGACGCCGTTCGGGGTGTTCCTGCTGCGGCAGTTCTTCGTGTCGCTGCCGCGGGAGATCGAGGAGGCGGCGTGGATCGACGGCTGCTCGCGCCTGGCGATCCTCGCCAAGGTCGTGCTGCCGCTGGCGCGGCCGGCGCTCGCCACCGTCGCGGTGCTCACGCTGCTGAGCGTCTGGAACGACCTCACGTGGCCCCTGATCGCGATCAACAGCGACACGAACTACACCGTGCAGTTGGGCCTCGCGACCTACCAGGGCGCGCACCGCACGCACTGGTCGGCGGTGATGGCCGGCAACGTGCTCGTCACGCTGCCGATCGTGGTCGGGTTCCTACTCGCGCAGCGCACGTTCATTCGCTCGCTCACGTCGACGGCGGTGAAGGGATGAGCGCGAGCCCGATCCATCTGGAGCGCGTGACGAAGGTCTACGAGGGTGGCGTCTGCGCGGTCGACGACGTGACGCTGGAGGTGCGGCCGGGCGAGTTCGTCGTGCTGGTCGGCCCGTCCGGCTGCGGCAAGTCGACGCTGCTGCGGATGATCGCCGGGCTCGAGAAGGTGACCGCGGGGACGGTGCGGATCGCCGAGCGCGACGTCACGACGGTCGCGCCGCCCGACCGGGACATCGCGATGGTGTTCCAGAACTACGCGCTGTACCCGCACAAGTCGGTGCGCGAGAACCTGGCGTTCGGGCTGCGCCAGCGGCGGACGCCGCGGGCCGAGATCGATGCGCGGGTGGGGGCGATGGCCTCGCTGCTCGGCCTCGAGGCGCTGCTGGACCGGCGCCCGGCGCAGCTGTCCGGCGGGCAGCGCCAGCGGGTCGCGATGGGGCGCGCTCTGGTCCGCGAGCCGGCCGCGTTCCTGCTCGACGAGCCGCTGTCCAACCTCGACGCCAAGCTGCGCACGACGATGCGCGCCGAGCTCGCGCGGCTGCACGAGCGGCTCGGCGTGACCACCGTCTACGTCACGCATGACCAGATCGAGGCGATGACGCTGGGGCAGCGCGTGGCGGTGCTGCGCGACGGCGTGCTGCAGCAGTTCGACGTGCCGCAGGAGCTGTTCCGGCGGCCGGTGAACCTGTTCGTGGCGGCGTTCATCGGGTCGCCGCCGATGAACCTGGTCGGCGCTCGCGTCGACGGCGATCACGTGCGGTTCGCGGGCCATTCGCTGCCGCTGGCGGCGCGCGTGCCGGCGGGCGACGTCGTGCTCGGCCTGCGCCCGGGAGCGTTCGAGCTCGACGGGCCGCGCGCCGATCCCGAGCTGCCGCGGATCGAGGTCGTCGCCGAGGTGGTCGAGGAGCTCGGGGATGAGGCGGTGGTCACGTTCCGCGTGGACGCGCCGCCGGTCCAGGCCGACGCGGTCAAGGCGGCGGTCGACGACCTCGACGAGGGGCGCCTGCTCGCCGACGACCGCGGCGGCGCGCTTCTCGGCACGGCTGCACGGGCGGGTCGGCGTGCGGGCGGGCGAGCGGCTGAGGCTCGCGGTCGACCACCGCGAGCTCCACCTGTTCGACCCCGCGTCGGGCGCCGCGCTACGCGTGGACCACGCGCACGTCTCGGGCTAGCGCTGCGGCTCTGGCCCCGTCCAGCCGGCCGGCCCCGGGGAGCTCGGCGTTCGCGGCCGCCGCGCCGGTGGCGAGGCTGAGCGCGGCGCGCCAGTCGCCGCCGACATCGAGCGCGGTCAGGAAGCCGCCGAGCGCGGCGTCGCCGCTGCCGACCGGGTAGCGGCCGAGTGCGGGCGGGGCGGCACGCAGGACCGTGCCGTCGGCGATCGCGAGCTCCATCCCGTCGGCGCCGTGGGTGATGGCCGCCGCGCGGTCGCCGCCACCGGCGGCGACCAGCAGCTCCTGCGCGGTGTCGATGCCCACGGCGGCCGCCTCGTGCGTGTTCACCTTGACGAAGTCGGGGCCGGCCCGGAGGCCTTCGGTGAGCCCGTTGTCGCGCGCGTCGAGCGCGACCTTCGCGCCGCCATGATGCGCGGCGGCGGCGAGGCGCCGATAGGCGTCCTGCGGCGCACCAGGGGGCAACGAGCCGGCGATCGCCACCCAGCGGGCGTAGTGGGCGACCCGCTCGACCTCGCGCTCGAGCGCGGCCCAGTGGCCTGGTCCGATCTCCGGCGCGGGCTCGTAGAACTCGGTCAGCGGCCCGTCGGCGGCGACGCTCAGCGCCATCCGCGTCTCGCCCGGGCCGTCGACCTGGTCGAGCGTGATGCCCTCCTCGGCCAGCGCGTCGGCGACCCAGCGGCCGGCGTGGCCGCCGAGCAGCGCGATCGCGTGCACGGCGCCGCCGAGGCGGTTGGCCGCGCGGGCCGCGTTGAGGGCCTTGCCTCCGGCCACGGCGACGACGCTGTGCGGCCGGTGGATCGTGCCGGGCTGGAGCGCGTCGATCTCGTGCTGACGGTCGATCGACGGCGTTGCGGCGACGAACGCGATCATGCGAACGCGCGGGCCTCGTCGAGCGTCGGCTGGGCGGCGGTCCCGCCGGCTCGGCGCGTGCTGAGCGCGCCGCACGCGCACGCGAGCGTGAGCGCCGCGCTTGAGGGCGTCTCCGCGCAGCCACCCGGCCAGGAACCCGGCATCGAACGAGTCGCCCGCCCCGGTGCTGTCCACCGCGTCGACCCGCGGCGCTCGCACCCTCGTCAGCTCGCCAGTGTGCGTCGCGGCCAGGGCGCCCTCCGGCCCGAGCTTGACCACGACCAGCGGCCCGCGGGCGGCCAGCGCGTGGGCCGCGGCCTCCACGTCCTCTTCGCCGGTGAGGCGCAGCGCCTCCTCGGCGTTGGGCAGCAGGACGTCGAACGCGTCGAGCGGGATGTCCCAGCGCTCGCGGGGGTCCCAGCCGGGGTCGAGCGAAGTGGTCCCGCTCGCCCGTTTGGCGAGCGCTCCCAGCCCGGGTCGGAGCCCGTCCTGCAGGAACGGCGACGCCACGTGGACGTGCCGGGCTCGCTGGAGCAGCGCATCCGGCACGTCGTCCGCGCGCAGGTGTGCCAGCGCTCCGGTCGCGGTGAGCATCGTGCGGTCGTCGTCTCGCACCAGCCCGACGCTGACGCCGGTCGGGGCGTCCACGGACCTCACGGCGCCGACGTCGACGCCCGCCGTAGCGAGCTCCTCGCGCATCGCGCGCCCGAGCGGGTCGTCACCGAGGCACGCGACCATCGCGACGTCGAGGCCGAGCTTGGCGGCGCCGGCGGCGAGGATCGCGCCCGAGCCGCCGAGCACGAGCTCCGCGTGGTCGACGAGCTGCTCGCGCTGACCGAACCTCGGCACGATGTCGCCGCCGCGCAGGACGAGGTCGGCGTTCGCGTCCCCGACGACGAGCAGGTCCATCAGCCGCGCAGGCCGGGAGCGAGCGCGTCGCCGTGCGCGGCCAGCAACTCGTCGCAGACCGTGCGAATCGTCTCCAGATCGAGGGAAGCCGACGCGTTCGGGTCCAGCAGCGCGGCCTGGTGGACCAGCTCCCGGTCCTCATCCAGCGCCGCACGCGCGGTGAGCTCGACGACGTTCAGGAACGTGCGGTTGAGCGCCGCGCACTGGGCCGGCAACGCGCCGACGCGCGTTGGTCGCACGCCGGTCCGGTCGACCACGCACGGGACCTCGACGCACGCGCCGTCCGGCAGGTTGTCGATCAGGCCGTCGTTGCGGACGTTCCCGTAGATCACCTCGGGCTCGCCGGTCGTCATCGCGCGGATGATGAGCGGCGCGTACTCGAGGCTGCGCTCGATCTCGAAGCCGCCCCCTTGCTGCAGCCCGGTCTTGAGTTCCTCATACAGCACGAGGTTCTCCTCGCTGCGCCGGACGTACTCGCCGACCGGGATGCGGAAGTGCTCGATCGCCGCGTCGTCGTGCATCAGCCACGGCAGGTACTCGGCCGAGTGCTCGCTCGACTCCGTGGGGAAGTAGCCGAAGCGCTTGTACATCTCCACGCGCACGGTCCTCTGGAGCTCGGGGTCGTTCGCGATCACCGCGTCGAGCTTGGGGTAGAGGTCCTCTCCGTCGCGCTCGAAGCGCAGGATGAAGGCCTGGTGGTTGACGCCCGCGCCGAGGAACGTGACCTCCTCGAACGGAGTGCCGGTCAGCTCGGCGAGGCGGCGGGTCGTGTGCTGCACCGAGTGGCAGAGCCCGACGATCTTCGTGTGGGGCGACCCGTGCGCGTACGCCTGGCAGAGCATCGCCATCGGGTTCGTGTAGTTGAGCAGCCAGGCGTCGGGACATAGGTCGGCCATGTCGCGGCCGATCCCGAGCATCACCGGGATAGTCCGCAGCGCCCGGAAGATCCCGCCGATGCCGAGCGTGTCGCCGATCGTCTGGCGGAGGCCGTGGCGGGCGGGGATCTCGAAGTCCGTGAGCGTCGCCGCATGGCCGCCGACCTGGATCATGTTGATCGCGAAGTCGGCCCCGTCCAGCGCGGCTCTGCGATCCGCGTGCGTCGAGATCGTCGGCGAGGCGTGGAGCTGCTCGGCGGTCCAGCGCGCCATCGCCTCGGCGGTCGTCAACCGTTCGGCGTCGATGTCGTGGAGTGCGACCTCGAGGTCGCCCAGCTCGGGGAAGCCGAGCAGGTCGCCCAGCAGGTCGCGCGTGAACTCGACGCTGCCGGCTCCGATGAAGGCGATCCGAGTCATCTCGGCGGGGCGGCGCGGTGGGGCATGTGGGCGGGGCGGTGCTCGTTCATCTCCGGCGGGAGCATGCCAGAAGGTCGGGGCTGGTGCACGACTTTGCGCAGATTTGTTGCAATCGATCAGAATCACGCATCACGCGCGGTCTGCGACGACTCCGTTCCAATTGTGTGCCAATTCACGCGCCCCGGGCCGAGACCCGGCGCCCCGGCCGTAGGTTCGCCCGCCTGCATGGTCACAAGAGGAGGAGACACCGATGGATCTCGATCAGATGCGCGCGGTCATCGCGGCGATCCCGAAGGGGCGCTGGATGAGCTACGGCGACGTGGCACGGGCCGCGGGCGGCACCGATCAGCACGCCCGCGCGCTCAACCAGCGCTTCATCCGCGAGCAGACCCCGGGCTCGCACCGCGTGCTCAAGTCCGACGGCACGGTCGGAGGCACCGCCCTCGGCGACCCGTCCGCGGTGCGCCGCCGGCTCGAGAAGGAGGGCCTCGAGTTCGAGGGCGGCCGCGCCGACCCCGCCGCGCGCGTCCGTCCGGAAGGGGTCGCGGCGCCGATCGCGGCCTGACTCCGTCGTCGCGCCGCCGGCGCGGCGCGCGCCGCGGCCCTCGTCGCGCGTTGGGCGGTGGGGACTCGTTGCGCGTCTCGCCGCCGGCGAACTGCGGCTGGGTGGGGAGGCGGCGGGTTCGGCTCGGGGCGGCGGCGAGGTTGGTGTCGAGTTTTGCTCGTATAGCGAGCCAAATGCGACACCGATCAGCCGGCCCGGTCGATCCTGCCTCCCTTGCTGCTGCAGTTGGCGCGGGCGGAGACCCCGCGGGTTGCCGCCCGGCGAACTGCGGCTGGGTGGGGGAGGCGGCGGGCCGTGCGTGTGCCGCAGTGTCGGATTTGGGTCGCATACCGACCCAAATCGGACACCCAATCGGCCGACCCGGTCGATCCCGCCTCCCTTAATGCCGAAGTTGGGCTGGGCGCCGACCGCGCGGGGCGGAGACCGCGCCGGCGGCGCAGACTTCGCGAGACGCGGACGGCGCCGGGCGCAGACCTCGCGGGGCGGAGACCGCGCCGGCCGCGCCGGCCGCGCCGGCCGCGCCTGCCGCGCCGCCGCCGGTGGCGACGACCGGTCGGAGCGCTTGAATGCGCTGGCGTGATCGCCCGTCCGCCGCTGCCACCCGGGCCGTTCCTGGTCGTGGGGCTCGCCCGCTCGGGCGTCGCTGCCGCGCTGGCGCTGCGGGCGCGCGGGGGCGAGGTCGTCGGGTGTGATGCGGGCCCGGTCGATGACGAGGTCCGGGCGGAGCTGGCCGCGGCCGGTGTGCTCGTGCATGCCCCCGCGGAGGGGGTGGACCTGCTCGCGCACGCCTCGACGGTGGTCAAGAGCCCCGGGGTGCCGCACCAGGCGCCCGTGATCGCGGCCGCGCGCCGGCAGGGCCTGCGCGTGATCGGCGAGCTCGAGATCGGCTGGCGGCTGCTGCCGAACGAGTTCGTGGTCGTCACCGGCTCGAACGGGAAGACCACGACGGTCGAGGCGATCGGCCACGTCTACCGCACGGCGGAGAAGCCGGTCGTCGTGGCCGGCAACGTCGGCACGGCGCTGACGAGCCTGCCGGGCACGCTCGATCCGGACGCCGTCGTCGTATGCGAGGCGTCGTCGTTCCAGCTCGAGGACACCGAGGCGCTCGCGCCCGATGCGGCGGTGCTGCTCAACCTCGCCGAGGATCACCTCGACCGCCACGGCTCGTTCGACGCGTACCGCGCGGCGAAGCTGCGCGCGTTCGCCAACCAGCCGCCGGAGGCGCTCGCCGTTGCGCCGACGGACCTCGTGCCGGACCTGCCCGGCGGCGCGGCCCGCGTCACGTTCGGGCCAGATGGCGACATGGAGTACCGCGACGGGCGGCTGTGGTGGCGCCACGCGCCGCTGATGGATGCGCGAGAGATCCGCCTGCGCGGCGCGCACAACCGCGACAACGCCATGGCGACTGCCGCGGTCTGCCTGGCGCGCGGGGTGCCCGCGGGGGCCGTGCGGGCGGGGCTGGCGAGCTTCGCCGGCGTCGCGCACCGGATGGAGGAGATCGCCCGCGTCGACGGCGTGCTCTACGTCAACGACTCGAAGGCCACCAACGTGGCGTCGGCGGTCGTGGCGATCGAGTCGTTCCCGGCCGGCACGGTCCACGCGATCCTCGGCGGCCGCGGCAAGGGCAGCGACTACGCGCCGCTGAGACAACCACTGACCGAACACGCGCGGGCCGCGTACCTGATCGGCGAGACCGCCCCCGCGCTGCGCGACGCACTGGAGAGCACCGGCGTCCCGCTCCACGACAGCGGCGACCTCGAGGCGGCCTTCACAGCCGCCCGCGCGGCCGCCCGCCCCGGCGACGTCGTTCTGCTCTCGCCGGCATGTGCTTCGTACGACCAATACCGCTCCTTCGAGCAGCGCGGTGACCACTTCCGGACACTCGTCGCGGATTCGAGAGGGGGATAGGGCCTGGCGTCGAAGCCAGGTCTGATGGCCAGGTCCGCGCGGGCGAAGAAGCCGCAGCCACTCGAGCACAGGCTCCTGCTGACGGCGACCTTCTGCCTGCTCGCGGGCGGAGCCGTGATGGTCTACTCGGCTTCGTCGGCACGGACGCTGCTCCAGGGCCAGGGCGACGGCACCGCCTACCTGGTCAAGTACCTCGCCTACGGTGCGGTCGGCCTGGTGGCGATGCACGTGCTCTCCAAGCACGGCCTCGGCGCGGCGCGCCGCTACGCGCCGATCTTCCTGCTGATCGCCTTCGTGCTGCTGATCGCGGTGCTGCTGCCCGGGATCGGCCTGCGGATCAACGGAGCCCGCCGCTGGCTGGGAGCCGGTCCGCTCGTCTTCCAGCCGTCGGAGGTGATGAAGCTCGCGCTCGTGCTCCATTGCGCCGTCGTGCTCGGGGCGCGGCCGAAGATGGCGCGCAGCCTACGCGGCGTGTCGGGGCCGATCCTCGGCGTCGGCGGGGCGGCGGTGCTGCTGATCCTCGCGCAGCCCGACCTCGGCACCGCGCTGGTGATCTGCTTCACGCTCGCGGCGATGCTGGTCGCCGCCGGCATCCCGCTGCGCCAGCTCGGGCTGGTCGCCGGCGTCGGCGCGTTCCTGGTCCTCTGCTACGCGCTGCTGGACCCCGAGCGGACCTCGCGCCTGACGACGTTCATGAACCCGTGGGCCGACGCGGCCGGGTCCGGGTTCCAGGCCGTGCAGGGGCAGATCGCGATCGGGTCGGGAGGGCTGTTCGGCGTCGGTCCCGGCCAGTCGGTGCAGAAGATCTTCTACCTGCCCGAGGCCCACACCGACTTCATCCTCGCGGTGATCGGGGAGGAGCTCGGGCTGGCGGGAGTCAGCGCGCTCCTATGCCTCTACGGCATGATCGGGTACGCGGGGCTGCGGACCGCCCGCAACGCGAAGGGCGCCTACGCGAAGTTGCTCGCCGGCGGCCTCACCAGCCTGATCCTGTGCCAAGCGCTGCTCAACGTCTACGCCGTCCTCGGACTCGCGCCGCTCACCGGCGTGCCGCTCCCGTTCATCTCGTCGGGCTCGACGTCGCTGATCGTGCTGCTGTGCGCGATGGGGCTGCTGCTCAACGTCGCGGGCGGCGGCTCGGCGCACCTGCGAGCCGTGGAGGGCGGCCGTGAGCGGCCGTCGCATCGTGATCGCGGCGGGCGGGACGGCCGGCCACGTGGTTCCGGCGATCGCGGTCGCCGACGCGCTACGGGCTGAGGGCGCCGAGGTCGTCTTCGCGGGCGGCGAGCGGGCGGAGGCCGAGCTCGTGCCCGCCGCCGGCTACGAGATCGAGCGCCTGAACGTCGAGGGCATCTCCCGCACCAACCCGCTGAAGGCCGTGCGCGCGGTCGCCAAGTCGGTCGCGGCGCTGGCGACGGCCGCGCGCGTGCTGCGCAGGCATCGGGCCGACGCGGTGCTGGGCGGCGGCGGCTACGTCGCCGGCCCGATCGGCGTGGCCGCCGTGCTGCGCGGCACGCCGCTCGTGCTCACCGAGGCCGACTCGCACCTCGGCCTCACCAACCGCCTGCTGGCGAACCGGGCGCGCCGCGTCTGCCTCGCCTTCCCGATCGACGGCCGCGACGGCGACCGCTATCTGCTCACGGGCCGCCCCGTCCCGCCGACGATCACCGACAGAGAGAAGGCGCGTGCGGAGTTCGGCCTCGCACCGAACGAGCTCACGGTGCTCGTGTTCGGCGGCTCGCTCGGCGCGCGCTCGATCAACGAGGCCGCCGTGACGGCGTTCGCCGACGCGCCGTACCGCGTCCTCCACGTGGCGGGGCGGCGCGACTTCGGGAGCCTGACCCCGCCCGGCCCGCACTACGTCCTGCGCGATTACGTCGTCCCGTTCGGGACCGCGCTCGCGGCGGCCGACATCGCGGTCGCCCGCGCCGGCGGGTCGGTGTTCGAGCTCGCCCAGTACGGCCTGCCGTCGGTACTGATCCCGTACCCGCACGCGTCCGGCAACCACCAGGACGCCAACGCCCGCTGGATGGCGGAGAACGGCGCCGCGACCGTCCTGCCCGACGCCGAGCTGACCCCCGAGAGGCTGCGCGCGGAGGTCGACGCGCTGGTCGCCGACGAGGCCCGGCGCACCGAGATGGCGATCGCGGCGGCGAGGCTCGCGCGGCCGGACGCCGCCCAGGTGATCGCGCGCGAGGTGCTGGACGCGGCGGGCGACGTCCAAACCACCTAAGGAAACACTCAAGCCAAACGCTCCACAATCCGTTACTAACCCCATGCCAAGGAACGGCGAGCGGGGCTTCACACTGATCGAGATCCTCGTCGTCCTGCTCATCCTCACCGTGCTGGCGGCGATCGCGATCCCGCTGTTCGTCAACCAGCGCGCCAAGGCGCAGGACGCGGAGGCCAAGACGGCCGTCACCGTCGCCACCGGGGCGATGGAGGTCTACCACCAGGACCACAACACGTTCGCGGGCGCCGACGCCGACGCGCTCGTGCGGATCGAGCCTTCGCTCGGCGAGGCGAACGGGCTCGACGTCGCCGCCGATGACGACGGCTACACGCTGTCGGTGAGCTCGAAGTCCGACGGGCGCTTCAGCGTCGAGCACACGCTCACCACCACCGCGCGCACGTGCCAGACGGCCGGCCACGGCGGCTGCCCCGACGACGGCACCTGGTAGCTCAGGCGTCCTCGAGCAGTCCGCGCTCACGGACCACGTCGAGCGCGAGCGTCTTGTAGCCGACCTCGTCGAACAGCACGACGACGGCGTCGTCGTCGTAGCGCTGGACCACGCCCTCGCCCCAGCGCTCGTGCGCGACCCGGGCGCCGACGGCGAACGGCGCGTCGTCCGGCGGCGCCTCGGCGCGGCCGGCCTCGCAGTTGTCGCAGCGCCCGCACGGCGGCGCGAACGGCTCGCCGAAGTAGGAGAGGATGAACGCCCGGCGGCAGCCGTTGGTCTCGGCGTAGCCGCGCATCATGTCCACGCGCGAGCGGCTGAACGCCCGGTACTTCTCCTCGGCCTCGGCGGCGGCCCGGATCGCCTCGGCGTCGGGATCGGCGGGCTCGACGTCGCCCGACGGCAGCACGTGCACGGCGCCGGCCTCCTCCAGGCGCGAGAGCGCGGTGGTCAACTTGGTGTCGGACAGCTCGAGCCGCGACCGCAGCGCGGCGGGGGACAGCGGGCCGTCGTGCCGCACGGCGTCGAGCACGTGCGCGATCTCATCGACGTCGACGTGCCCGGTCCCGGCGAAGAAGCGGCGCAGCCCGACGTCCTCGCTGCGATAGAACAGCAGCGCCTCCGCCGGCTCGCCGTCACGGCCCGCGCGGCCGATCTCCTGGTAGTAGGCGTCGAGCGACTCGGCGACCTGGCTGTGGAACACCCAGCGCACGTCGCTCTTGTCGATGCCCATGCCGAACGCGGTCGTGGCGACGACGACGTCCAGCTCGTCGTCCATGAAGCGTTCCTGGACGGCATCCCGCTCGTGCGTGGGCATGCCGGCGTGGTAGGACGCCGCGGCGACGCCGTCGTCGCACAGCGACGCCGCGAGCTCCTCCGCGTGGCGGCGCGTGGCGACGTAGACGATGCCGGGCTTGGGCGCGGCGACGGTCGCCTCCTTCAGCGCGCGCAGCTTGCGCTCGGCGCTCTGATCGCCGTAGAAGTGCTCGACCGCGAGGCGGATGTTCGGGCGGTCGAACCCGCGCACGAGCACCTCGGGGTCGCGCAGCCCGAGTCGCTCGACGATCTCGTCCCGCACCGGCGGCGCCGCGGTCGCCGTGAGCGCGAGGATCGTCGGGCGCCCCATCGCCTCGGCGGCGGCGCCGAGCCGGAGGTACTCGGGCCGGAAGTCGTGACCCCACTCGGAGATGAGATGCGCCTCGTCGATCACGAGCAACGACGGCCGGACGGCGGCGAGCTCGCCGATCACGTCCGGGTTGGTGAGCTGCTCCGGCGCGAGCAGCAGGAACTCGAGCGCGTGCTCGCCGAGCTCGGCGAGTGCCCGCTCGCGTTCGGCGGCGGACAGCGTCGAGTTCAGCTGCGCCGCTCCGCCCGCTGCGCGCTCGGCGAGGTCGTCCACCTGATCGCGCTGGAGCGCGATCAGCGGCGACACGACGACCGTGGGCCCGGCGATCAGCAGCCCGGCGATCTGGTAGATCGCCGACTTGCCCGCGCCCGTCGACATCACCGCGAGCGTGTCGCGCCCGGCGAGGACGGACTCGATCGCCTCGCGCTGACCCGGTCGCAGCTCGGTGAAGCCGAACACCTCGCGCGCCACCCGGTCGATCGCCGTCACGGGCGACCCCTCCCCGGTGGGTGGTGGCAGGAAACGCCGCTAGATTGGCGCGCCGTGAACGCACCCACGCCATGGTCCGGCCGCCGCCTGCACTTCGTGGGCATCGGCGGCGCGGGGATGAGCGGCCTCGCGCGCGTGGCGCGAGCGCTCGGCGCCGAGGTGAGCGGCTCGGACCGCGCGCCCGACTCGCCGTATCTGCGCGAGGCAGGGATCGCGGTGGCGTCCGGGCACGACGCGGCCAACGTGCCCGACGGCGCCGAGGTGATCGTCTCGAGCGCGATCCCGCCGGAGAACCCCGAGCGCGTCGCCGCTCGCGAGCGCGGGCTGCGCGAGCGCCACCGCGCCGAGCTGCTCGGCGAGATCACGCGCCTGCGGCCGACGATCGCTGTCACGGGCACGCACGGGAAGACCACGACGTCGAGCATGATCGTCCACGCGCTGCGGGGGTGCGGGCTGGACCCTTCGTACCTGGTCGGCGGCGAGGTGCGCTCGACCGGGTCCAACGCCGGCTGGGGAGCGGGGGAGTGGCTGGTCGTCGAGGCCGACGAGTCCGACCGCTCGCTGCTGAAGCTGGCGCCGAAGGTCGCGGTGCTCACGAACGCGGAGCTCGACCACCACGCGACGTACGCCTCCCAGCGCGACGTCGACGAGACGTTCCGGGAGTTCCTGGCGAAGGCCGAAGACGTGGTGCTCGGTCCGGGCCTCGAGCGGTTCCCCGGGGACGCCCGCGGTGCCGGAGAGCGTCGAGCTCGACCCGGGCGGCTCGCACTTCCGGTTCGGCGGGCAGAGCGTGAAGCTCCAGGTGCCGGGCCTGCACAACGCCCGCAACGCGGCGACGGCGCTCGCCGCGTGCGCGCTCGCCGGCGCGGAGCCGGCCCGGGCCGCGGCCGCGCTCGCCGACTTCACCGGCGCCGGCCGCCGCTTCGAGCGGCTCGGCACGACACCCGGCGGCACGCTCATCGTCGACGACTACGCCCATCACCCGACCGAGGTGCGCGCGACGCTCGCCGCCGCCCGCACGCTCGATCCCCGCCGCGTGGTCGCGGTCTTCCAGCCGCACCTGTTCTCGCGCACGCGGCACCAGTACCGCGAGTTCGGCGCCGCGCTCGCCGAGGCGGACCTCGTCGTCGTGCTCGACGTCTACCCGGCCCGAGAGCGCGCCGAGGACTTCCCGGGCGTGACCGGCCGGCTCGTCGCCGCCGCGGCCGCCGACGCCGCCCACGGCCGCCGCGTCGCCTGGCTGCCGCAGTTGGACGATGCCGAGCGCTTCCTGCGCGCCGAGCTCGCGGCCGGCGACCTGCTGCTCACGCTCGGCGCTGGGAACGTCGACGCGCTCGGGCGGCGGCTCCTAGACGGTTGAGCCCGACGCCGGCGGCGCCGGGAAATTCCACCCGGGAGGGGTCCGGCGCCCGGCGTCGAAGCCGCCCGGCAATGACTCGCCGCCGAGCGTTCGTGCGCGGCTTCGCCGCCGTCCTGGTGCTCGCCGGGCTGGTGGTGGGCGGCTGGATGTGGTTCCGCGACTCCTCCTTCGCGCGCGTGACCCAGGTCAGCGTGACCGGCGCGACGACCAGCGAGCAGGATCGCGTCCGTACCGCGCTCGAGTCCGCGGCCCGCGAGATGACGACGCTGCACGTCCGGCAGAACGTGCTCGACGACGCGGTCGCGTCCTACCCGTCGGTCGCCGGGTTGCGGGTCCAGAGCGACTTCCCGCACAAGCTGTCGATCGAGGTGCTCGAGCACCGGCCGGTCGCGGCGCTCGAGATCGACGGCCGCCGCGTCCCGGTGTCGGGCGGCGGGATCGTCCTCACGGGCGTCCGCGCTCCGGAAGACCTGCCCTCGATCCGGCACGGCTCGACCCCGCCTGACGGTCGCGTCGCCGACCGGCGCACCCGCGATGCGCTCGCCATCGCCGCCGCCGCACCGCAGGCGCTGCTCGCGCGCAGCGAGCGGCTCACCTGGGGGGATGAAGGCCTGACCCTCGACCTGCGGGACGGGCCGCCGTTGATCTTCGGCACCCCCGACGGAGCCACCGACAAGTGGGCCGCCGCCGCCCGCGTGCTCGCCGAGCCCGACGCCGCCGGGGCGACATATCTCGACCTCCGCGTGGTCGGTCGCGTGGCCGCGGGAGGTCTCGGCCCGGTGTCGCAGAACACCCCGGACGAAGATGCTCAACCTTAGGGTGAGAATAGGGCAACTCTCAAGGACTACTTGAGAGTCGGCATTATGCAACGTCGCTTGCCGATCGTTGACTTCGGGGAGGAAACCGCCGTAACGTGCCACAATCCGCGGCCCTGAACGAGTGCCCCGAAACACTCGACTATAAGTAGAGGTCCGGACGGAACACTCATGGAAGCTGGCAGCTATCTCGCAGTGATCAAGGTCGTCGGTGTCGGCGGCGGTGGAACCAATGCCGTGAACCGGATGATCGACGCCGGTCTCTCCGGCGTCGAGTTCATCGCCTGCAACACCGACAACCAGGCGCTCCAGATGACGGACGCCGACATCAAGCTGAACATCGGCCACCAGCTGACCAAGGGCCTCGGGGCCGGCGCCAACCCGCAGATCGGGCAGGGCGCGGCCGCCGAGTCGCGCGACGACATCAAGGAGGCGCTCAAGGGCGCGGACATGGTGTTCGTCACGGCCGGCGAGGGCGGCGGCACCGGCACGGGCGCCGCGCCGGTGATCGCGGAGATCGCCAAGAACGAGATCGGCGCGCTGACCGTCGGTGTCGTGACCCGCCCGTTCGAGTTCGAGGGCGCCCAGCGCGCCCGCCAGGCGCAGGAGGGCATCGACCGCCTGCGCGAGATGGTCGACACGCTGATCGTCATTCCGAACGAGCGGCTGCTGAGCATCGTCGAGCGCCGCACGAGCATCCTCGACGCGTTCCGCGAGGCCGACAACGTCCTCCGCCAGGGCGTCCAGGGCATCACCGACCTGATCACGATCCCCGGCCTGATCAACCTCGACTTCGCCGACGTGCGCACGATCATGCAGGACGCCGGCTCGGCCCTGATGGGCATCGGCCAGGCGACCGGCGAGTCGCGCGCGGCCGAGGCGGCCAAGGCCGCCGTGTCGTCGCCGCTGCTGGAGGAGTCCGTCGAGGGCGCCACCGGCATCCTGCTCAACATCACCGGCGGCAAGGACCTCGGCCTGTTCGAGGTCAACGAGGCCGCCGAGATCATCCACTCGGCGGCCGACTCGAACGCGAACATCATCTTCGGCGCCGTCATCGACGACGGGCTCGCCGACGAGATCCGCGTGACGGTGATCGCCACCGGCTTCGACCGCGGCGGCATCCGTGCCGCCCGCGAGCAGCGCGAGCGCGGCCCGCGCGACCGTGGCCCGCGCATCGACGAGCGCCAGCGCTCGTCGCTCGAGATCCGCGACGACGATCTCGACATCCCGCCGTTCCTGCGGTAAGCGCGTCGTAAAAGCACCGGATTGTGGCCTCACGGACTCGGCGCCTCGCGCCGATACATCCTCCGTGACCACTGCTCCGCGTCCGCTTCGCCTGCTTCTCGCCGCCTGCGCGGTGTGGATGGGCCTGTACGAGCTGCACGTCGTGCTCGTGCCGGGGCTCGACGTCGGGCCGGTGTTCTCGCGCTACGCGCATGACGTCGTGCTGGTCATCGCGTCGCTGGTCTGCCTCGCCCGCGTCAAGTCCGTCACCGGCTCCGAGCGGCTTGCCTGGGCGCTGATCGGCGGCGGCCTGCTCGCCTGGTCGTTCGGCGAGATCTACTACACGGCGGTCCTGTGGACCGACTCGGACCCGCCGCTCCCGTCGCCCGCCGACGCCGGCTACCTGCTCTTCCCGCCGCTCGTGCTGATCGGCTCGATCGCGCTGCTGCGCTCCCGCGCCCGCGCGGTGCCCATGCGCCTGATGGTCGACGGCCTCGCCGCCGCGCTCGGCGTCGCCGCCCTCAGCGCCGCGATCGTGTTCGAGACCGTGCTCGACAGCGTCGGCGGCAAGCCGATCGCCGTGGCGACCGGCCTCGCCTACCCGCTGCTCGACCTGGTCCTGCTCGGCCTGACGGTCGGCGCGCTCGCCACCACCGGCTGGCGCTTCGACCGCACGTGGATGCTGCTCGCGCTCGGCGTCTCCACCTTCTGGCTGGCCGACTCGCTGTACCTGGTGCGCACCGCCGAGGGCGTATACGAGTCCGGCGGCTGGTTCGACGCCGGCTGGTGGGCCGGCCTGGCGCTTGATCGCCGCCGCGGCGTGGCAGCCCGTGCCGACGCGCGAGCGCCGCCCGTCCGAGGAGCGCGTGCGCGTGATCGCCGTGCCGCTCGCGTTCGGCGCGGTCGGGCTCGGCCTGCTCGTGTACGGCGCGATCGCGCAGGTGAACCTGCTCGCCATCGGCCTCGCCGCCGCTTCGGTCATCGCGGTCATGGCGCGCGCCACGCTGACGTTCGGCGAGAACATCGCGATGCTGCGCACCTCGCGCGGCGAGGCGCTGACCGATGCGCTCACCGGCCTCGGGAACCGCCGCTCGCTCGCCCGCGCGCTCGACGATCTGCTGCCGCAGGCCACGCCCGAGCGGCCGCTCGTGCTCGCGCTGTTCGACCTCGACGGCTTCAAGCAGTACAACGACACCTTCGGCCACCCGGCGGGCGACACGCTGCTCGTGCGCCTGGGCGGCAACCTGTCCGCCTTCCTGCACGGCCGCGGCCAGGCGTTCCGGATGGGCGGCGACGAGTTCTGCGCGCTGTTCCAGATCGGCAGCGAGTCGCACGGCCCGATGGTCCACGGCGCCGCTGCGGCGCTGTCAGAGCACGGCGACGGCTTCTCCATCGGCTGCTCGTTCGGCGCGATCGCGCTGCCGATCGAGGCGTCCGACCCGGTCGAGGCGCTGCGGATCGCCGATCAGCGCATGTACGCGAACAAGCACGCCGGCCGCATGTCGGCGGGCCGCCAGAGCAAGGACGTGCTGCTGCGGGCGCTGGCCGAGCGCGATCCCGGCCTCGGCACGCACTCCGACGTCGTGGCGATGGCCGCCGCCACCGCCGAGGCGCTCGGCCTGGCTCCCGACGAGGTCGAGAACGTCCGCCACGCCAGCGAGCTGCACGACGTCGGCAAGGTCGCGATCCCCGACGCCATCCTCGGCAAGCCCGGCCCGCTTTCCGACGAGGAATGGTCGTTCGTCCGCCGCCACTCCGTGATCGGCGAGCGGATCATCCTCGCGGCGCCCGCGCTCAGCCGCGTGGCGACGCTCGTCCGGTCCAGCCACGAGCGCTGGGACGGCGCCGGCTACCCGGACGCCCTCGCGGGCGACCAGATCCCGCTCGGCGCGCGCATCGTCGCGGTCGCCGACGCGTTCGCGGCGATGCTCGCCGGCCGCCCGTACCGCGCTCCGCGCACGGCCGAGGAGGCGCTCGACGAGCTCCGCCGCTGCGCCGGCACGCAGTTCGACCCGGGCGTGGTCGACGCCTGGTGCGGCGCGTACACGCGCCGCGCGCTCGCCGCGGTCTGCAGCGCAGGGGAGTCTTCACCTCGGCCTCGACGACGTCGCCCGACGTCTGCACGTCGGCGCTCGGCTCGCCGAGCGGCGCCAGCTTGACGGGTTGCCGCCCGTCGCTGTCGTCGAACACGAATCCATCGCCGACCAGGCCGATCGCCGCGCCGCCGCCGGGAAGCTCGTGCATGTCGGGGTTCTCGCGCCGGCCGAACTGGGCGAGCACGAGCGTCTCCCCGAGCAGCGGCGCGATCTGCTCGTCGAAGTTCACGTCAGGGATCGAGGCGGCGATGTTCTCCCGCACCGTGCCGAAATCGCTGCCCTTGAGGGCGGGAGCGACGAGCGTCTCGAAGCGCTGCCACTGGTCGCCGTCGAAGTCGGTCGGCACGAGTGCCACCGCGAACGCGTCGCGCGGGATGTAGCCGAGCGTGTCGGGCACCTGCGACCGCTCCGCCGCGTCGCTGCCGCAGCCCGCGAACAGCGCGAGCAGGGCGATGCACACGACCACCGTGAAGCGTGCGGCGGCGCTGCTAGGGTCCGGCCTCGCATGGCCGCCGGTGCGCAGACGCTCAAGCGGACGCCGCTGTACGACCGCCACGTGGCGGCGGGGGCCCGTCTGGTCCCGTTCGCCGGTTGGGAGATGCCGGTCCAGTACGCGGGGATCCGCGAGGAGCACATCGCTGTTCGTACCCGCGCGGGCGTGTTCGACGTCTCGCACATGGGCGAGGTGGAGACGGCCGGCCCGGACGCAGAGCGGTTCCTGCAGCGGATCCTCTCCAACGACGTCAGCAGGATCAGGCCCGACGGCGCGCAGTACTCGGTGATGTGCCGAGAGAACGGCGGCGTGCTCGACGACCTCTTCACCTACCGGCACGGCACCGGCTTCCTGACCGTCACCAACGCCTCCAATCACGAGCGCGACCTGGCGTGGATGCGCCGCCAGGCCCGCGGCTACGACGTCAAGGTCCACGATCGCCTCAAGGACTACGTGATGCTCGCCGTGCAGGGGCCGCAGGCGCGGGGAATCGTCGCCCGCCTGGCCGACGCCGAGCTGCCGGCGCGGTTCCGCACCGCGCGGATGGCGATCGCCGGCGCCCCCGGCGTGCTCGTCTGCGGGACCGGCTACACGGGCGAGGACGGCGTCGAGCTGCTGATCGCGCCCGGCCACGCGCCCGCGATCTGGGACGCGCTGCTCGAGGCCGGCGCGACGCCGGCGGGCCTCGGCGCGCGCGACACGCTGCGCCTGGAGGTCTGCTTCCACCTGTACGGCAACGACCTGATGGAGGAGCGCGGGCCGATCGAGGCCGGGCTGGGCTGGTGCTGCAAGGAGGACACCGGCTTCATCGGCTCCGACGTCGTGCGCGCCGTCCGCGAGGCCGGTCCGAAGGAGACGCTCGTCCCCTTCAAGATGACCGGCCCGGGGATCGCCCGCCAGGGCAACCCGGTCCAGGGCGGCGGCGAGGTCACCTCCGGCACCATGTCGCCCTGCCTGGGCATCGGCATCGGCATGGCCTACGTGCCGCCCGAGAAGGCCGAGCCGGGCACCCCGATCGAGATCGACGTCCGCGGCAAGCTCCGTGCTGCCGAGGTCGCAACCAAGCCGCTGTACTCCAAGGAGCGCTGAACGTGGCCGACGCGAGCTATCCCGACGACCTCAAGTACCACCCCGAGCACGACTGGGCGCGCATCGATGGCGATGTCGCCACGTTCGGGATCACCTGGTACGCACAGGACCAGCTGGGGGAGGTCGTGTTCGTCGACCCGCCCGAGGTCGGGCAAGTCCGTGAGCAAGGACCAGCCGTACGCCGAGATCGAGTCGGTGAAGGCGGTGTCCGACGTCGTGGCGCCGCTGTCGGGCGAGATCGTCGAGGTCAACGAGGCCCTGGGCGACGCGCCCGAGAAGATCAACGAGGACCCGTACGGCGACGGCTGGCTGGTGAAGGTGCGGCTCTCGGACACGTCCGAGGTGGAGGAGCTGCTCGACCGCGAGGCGTACGAGGGCAGCCTCAGTTGAGTCGCTACACGTCCGCCACCGACGCCGACCGGGAGGCGATGCTGAAGGCCATCGGCGCCGGCTCGATCGACGAGCTGTTCGCCGACATCCCGGAGAGCGTGCGGCTGGACCGGGCGATCGACCTGCCGGCGGGCAAGCCCGAGCAGGAGGTGTACGCGTATCTGCGCGACCTGGCGCGCCGCAACGTCTCGACCGAGGACGAGATCTCGTTCCTCGGCGCCGGGATGTACGACCACTACGTCCCGTCGCTGGTCGACGCGCTGCTGTCGCGCTCGGAGTTCCTGACGCCGTACACGCCGTACCAGCCGGAGGTCTCGCAGGGGACGCTGCAGGTGATGTTCGAGTACCAGACGGCGATCAGCGAGCTGACCGGCCTGCCGGTCTCGAACGCGACGCTGTACGAGGCGCCGTCGGCGGTGGCGTCGGCGGGGTGGCTGGCGCGGCTGCATAACGGCCGCGGGCGGTTCGTCGTCTCGCGCGGGCTGCATCCGCACTCGCGCGAGGCTCTGCGCACCACGGCCACGGGCTACGGCACGGCGGTCGAGGAAGTGGGGCTGAGCGCGGGTGTCACCGATACGGACGCCCTGCGTGAGGCGATCGGCGACGACGTCTCGGCCGTCTTCCTGCAGCAACCGAACTTCCTCGGCGCGGTCGAGGACCTCGAGGCGCTCGCCCCGATCGCCCGCGAGACCGGCGCGCTGCTCGTCGTCCAGTGCGACGCGATCACGCTGGGCGTGCTGCGGCCCCCCGGCGACTTCGACGTCGACATCGCGGTCGGGGAGGGCCAGCCGCTCGGCAACCGGCTCGACTACGGCGGCCCGTCGTTCGGCTTCTTCGCCGCGCAGCAGGCGTACCTGCGGCGGATGCCGGGGCGGATCGCGGGCGAGACGACCGACGTCGACGGCAAGCGCGGCTTCGTGCTCACGCTGCAGACGCGCGAGCAGCACATCCGGCGCGAGAAGGCGACGCACAACATCACGACCGCGCAGACGCTCAACGCGCTCGCGGGGATCGTCTACCTGTCGTGGCTGGGGCGCGGCGGGATCGTCGAGCTTGGCGACCTGCTCCTGCACCGCACGGCCTACGCCCGGCGCGCTCTGGCCGCGCTCGACGGCGTCGAGCTGCTGCACGAGCAGCCGGTGGTGCGCGAGTTCGCGGTGCGGCTGGCCGCGCCCGTCCATCGGGTGATCGAGCGCTGCGCCGCCGACGGCGTCAATCCCGGCTACCCGCTCGGCCCCGACTATCCGGAGTTCGAGGACGCGTTGCTGGTGGCGCTGACCGAGCAGCGCTCCAAGGCCGACATCGACCGGCTGGTCGAGGTGCTCGGCGCCGCGGTCGCGGCGGAGATTAAGACCCACCCACCCGTGACGGCGTGACCGTCACGATCTTCGAGAAGTCGGTTCCCGGCCGCCGCGCCTTCGTGGCGCCCGAGCTCGACGTGCCGCGCGACGACGATGCGCTGCCGGCGAGGTTCCGCCGGAGCGAGCCGCCGAAGCTGCCGGAGATCTCCGAGCCCGAGATCGTCCGCCACTACACGACGCTCTCGACGCGCAACTTCCACGTCGACAAGGGCTTCTATCCGCTCGGCTCGTGCACGATGAAGCACAACCCGAAGCTGCACGAGCGCGTGGCGGCGCTCCCGGGCCATGCGCGGCTGCATCCGCTGCAGGCGCCGCGGCGCGCGCAGGGCGCGTTGCAGCTGATGTGGGAGCTGCAGGGGGCGCTGGCCGAGATCGCCGGGCTGCCGCACGTGTCGCTGCAGCCCTCGGCCGGCTCGCAGGGCGAGCTGGCGGGCGTGCTGCTCACGCGTGCCTACCACGCGTCGCGCGGCGACGAGCGGACCAAGGTGCTGACGCCCGACACCGCCCACGGCACCAACCCGGCGACGGTGACGATGGCGGGCTATGAGGTCGTCAAGCTCGGCACGGCCGACGACGGCGGGGTGGATCTGGACGACCTGCGCGCGAAGGTCGGCAGGCGACACCGCCTCGCTGATGCTCACCAATCCGAACACGCTCGGCGTGTTCGACCGCAACATCGAGGAGATCGCGCACATCGTGCACGACGCCGGCGCGACGCTCTACTACGACGGCGCGAACCTCAACGCCGTGATGGGCCGCGCGCGGCCCGGCGACATGGGGTTCGACATCGTCCACTACAACCTGCACAAGACGTTCACGCAGCCGCACGGCGGCGGCGGCCCGGGCGCCGGCCCGATCGCGGTGTCGGACCGGATCGAGCCGTTCCTGCCGCGGCCGCAGGTGGTGCGCCGGGACGACGGGGCCTTCGACCTCGACTTCGACCGCCCGCAGTCGATCGGCCGCCTGCGCGGGTTCCAGGGCAACTTCGGGGTGTTCGTGCGCTCCTACGCGTACATCCTGTCCTTGGGCGCCGACGGCCTCGCCGAGGCGAGCGACACCGCGGTCCTGAACGCCAACTACCTGATGGCGCGGCTGCGCGAGCTCTGCGGCGAGCACCTCCCGGTCGCGTTCGACCGCACGTGCATGCACGAGTTCGTGCTCACCGGCGGCCCGATGAAGAGGGCGCTGGGGATCAAGACGTTCGACCTCGCCAAGCGCCTGCTCGACCACGACTTCCACCCGCCCACGGTCTACTTCCCGCTGCTCGTCGACGAGGCGCTGCTGATCGAGCCGACGGAGACCGAGACGCGCGAGACGCTCGACGCGTTCGCCGAGGCGGTGGCGGAGATCCTGCGTGAGGCGGAGGAGGACCCGTCGGTGGCCCAGCACGCGCCGTACGACACCCCGGTGCGGCGGCTCGACGAGGCCGGCGCCGCCAAGCATCCCGTCATCCGCCAGCCCTTGTAGCAGTGGTCCCGTCGGCGAGCACAACGCATTCCGGCGGGTCCGGCCCGCGTCTGCCGGCACCCGGCAGGCACGCACGTACCACCGGTATGCGAGTGCCTGCCGTGCACCGGCAGACACGACCCGGACACCACCGGGTCATGCGCCGTGCCCGCGGACGGCACCACTAGATGGCCGACACCGAGGTCCGGGCGGGGCGCCGCCGGGTGCGGATCTCCCATCCGGACAAGGTCCTGTTCCCGGCCGACGGGATCACCAAGCTCGACCTCGCGGAGTACTACGCGGCGGTCGCGCCGGCGATGGTCGAGCACACGCGCGACCGGCCGCTGAACCTGTGGCGCTGGAACGACGGCATCGACAAGGACGTCGTGGTCCAGCAGGCGATCCCGAAGGGCGCGCCGGAGTGGGTGCGGCGCGTCACGGTGTCGCGTCGCAAGGGTGGCGAGATCACGAAGGTCGTCGGCGGCGAGGCGGCGACGCTGGTCTGGCTCGCCAATCAGAACTGCATCACGCCGCACGTGTGGACGGCCCGCGCCGACCGGCCGGACAACCCGACCGGATGGTCTTCGACTTCGATCCTCCCGACGAAGGCGACGACCACTTCGAGGCCATCCGGGCGGGGGCGCTGGCGATCGGAGACCTGTTGCGCGAGCGCGGCCTGACCCCGTACGCGATGACCTCGGGCTCGCGCGGGATCCACGTCGTCGCGCCCTTGCGGCGCGGGCCGGATTCCAACACGGTCCGCACGCTGGCGGGTGAGCTGGCCGAGGAGGTCGCCGCACGGCTGCCCGACCAGCTCACGACCTCGTGGCGCAAAGAGGGCCGGGGCGGGCGCGTCCTGGTCGACGCGGCGCGCAACACCTACGCCCAGACCGCGGTGGCCGCGTACGCGGTGCGGGCGAAGCCGGGCGCGCCGGTGGCGACGCCCTTGCGCTGGGAGGAACTGTCCGACCCGGAGTTGTCGCCGCGCCGGTGGACGTTGCGCGACGTGCCGGCGCGGCTCTCCGAGCGCGGCGACCCGTGGGCGGGCATCGGTCGCGCCGCCGCCGCGCTGCCGGCGTCAACTGCGGCTGGGTAGGGCGGCGAGCGCCGTTGCCGGGCGGAAAAACCACCGTGGTGGTGGGTTATCCGCCACGCGCTAGATGCCCGCTGTTCGCCCGAGCTCTGCTGATGGCGCGAGGAGATCGAGCGTGTCGGCCGCCAGCGCGCGGCCGATCCACGGCGCGTGCTTGAACAGGTTGCCGCCGGCGAAGAACCGCGCGCGGCCGTCCTCCCAGACCGCCATGCCGTCGGGGCCCCAGGGCAGCTCGGTGACGAAGCAGTTGCGGGCCTCGACCGGCTCGGGAATGAGGCCCGGGAGCTCGCGGGCGACGTAGGCGATCGTGTCCTCGGCGACGTCGTCGAGCCCGACGGCGAAGCGGTCGTTGCCGGGGAGCGGGTCGCCGTAGGTGCCGTGGCGGCCGTCCTGCAGGCAGGGGAGGCGGTCCGGGGCGGCGTCGCGGAGCGGGAACGTGAGCCGGACGTGGGTGAAGACCGTGACGGGCAGGGAAAGGTCCCCGGCGAGGACGGCCGTGTCGCGGCCCGCGCAGACGATCACGCGCTCGTGTTGCGAGATCGCGCCGCCGCAGCGGACCGTGCCGTCGGCGCCGACCGCGACCACCTCGTCGCGCACGAGACGGTCGCCGAGCGCGGACACGAGCGCAGACACGGCCGCGCGGGTGCGGATCACGCCCGCGGCCGGGTCGAGCAACGCCGGGCCCGGGCCGAGCGGGTGGGCGGCGATTTCGCGCACCGCCACGCCGGCCTCGCGCAGCAGCGCGGCCTGTCGCTCGGCCGCCGGCCCGACCAGCACCGATCCGTCACCCGAGATCAGCTCGACGCCGAACCGCTCCTCCCACTCGCGCCAGACGGCCCGGCCGGAGATGGCCAGGGCGATCAGGCGCGGGTCGTCGTGCGCGTGGCGGAAGATCCGCGACTCGCCGCCCGACTGCGCCGCGCCGGGCTCGCCGCGCTCGTACACGGTCACGTCGGCGCCGCGCTCGACGAGGGCGAACGCCGTCGACAGCCCGACGATCCCGGCGCCCACGACCGCGACGCTCACGCCGGCCCTGCACGGTCGCGCCCCTCGCTCATCGTCACCTCTAACGCGTCAGCACGGCCACGAGGCCCGGGAAGCGGGCCTCGAGATCTTCGCGCCGCAGGGAGATCCAGCGCGTCGTGCCCTCGGCGCGGGTGCGGGTCACGCCCGCCTCGCGCAGCAGCTTGAGGTGGTAGGAGCCCGTCGATGCGGGGATCCCGAGCGTGGCCTGGAGGTCGCCGCACGCGCGCTCGCGCCCGTCGCGGAGCTCACGCACGATCGCCAGGCGGACCGGATCGCCGACGGTGCGCATGATCGTCGCGAGGTCGAGGGCGTCCACCTCCGGGTGGCGGATCTTTACGGGTGGCCCCACTACCGACGACATCGAGCGGATGATACAACTTCAGAAGTTCCATGAACTTGGAAGTATGGAAGCGAGGCCTCCCCAGATGAGACGAACGCTGTCCCCGCGACTCGCCTATGCGGTCGCCGCGTCCGTGATCGGCCTGGCGCTGTTCGCGTCGGTCACGCCCTCCCCGCTGTACGGCATCTACAGCCAGCTGTGGGACTTCTCGCCCGCGGTGCTCACGCTCATCTACGGCACCTACGCGTTCGGCGTGCTGGCGACGCTGACGCTCGCCGGGCGCATCTCCGACCAGGTCGGCCGCCGGCCGGTACTGCTGACCGCGCTCGGCATGCTGCTCGTGACGACGATCCTGTACATGCTCGCCGACTCGACCGTGTGGCTGTTCGTCGCCCGCGGCCTGCAGGGCCTGGCGACCGGGCTGGCGCTCGCCGCGGCCAGCGCCGCGCTGCTCGACCTGCACCCGCGCAAGGACCCGGCCGGCGTCGGACTGACCAACGGCGTGGTCAGCGCCGGCGGCCTCGGGGTCGGGATGCTCGTGTCGGCCGCCGCGGTCGAGCTGCTTCCGGAGCCGCGGGTGGTCCCCTACGTCGTCCTGTTCTCGCTGTTCGCGATCGCGTTCACGGGCGCGCTGCTGATGCCCGAGCCGGTGGTGAACCGCTCGCGCCTGCGGCTCACGCCGCAGCGCCCCAGCGTCCCGCCGGTGGTCCGCCGTCCGTTCCTGCTGGCCGCGCTCGGCGTGCTGTCCTCGTGGTCGATCGGCGGGCTGTTCTTCTCGCTCGGCCCGCAGCTCACTGCGGTCGTGTTCGACACCCAGAACCACCTCGTCACCGGCCTCAGCGTCGTGGTCCTGGCCGGTTCGGGCGCGATCGCGCAGGTGGTCTTCGGCCGCAGCGCGCCGTGGCTCGGCACCGCCGCCGGGTCGGTCGCGCTCGCCACCGGGCTGCTGATCATCGTGGCGTCGGCCGCCGAGGAGTCGGCTGCGCTGTTGATGCTCGGGGCCGTGGTCGGCGGCGCCGGCTTCGGCGTCGCGTTCCTCGGCTCGCTGCGGGCGCTGTCGGTCGCGATCCCGCACGAGCACCGGGCGCAGGTGATGTCGGCGTTCTACATCGTCGCGTACGCGTCGCTGTCGCTGCCCGCCGTGCTGGCGGGGATCGTGGTCACGTCGCTCGGGCTGGAGTCGACGTTCGAGATCTTCGGCAGCGTCGTCGCCGCGATCGCGTTGATCCTCGCGATCGAGGCCACGCGCACGCGGCCGCGCCAGCTGGCCATGGCGGCGGGTTAGCCGGGCGCCCGACCGGGCATTTGAAGGCTTGGCGGGTGCGAGCCGGGATCGCGTAGGGGTCGCGGTCCTGGCTGACCGGCGGGCAGGGCGACCGCGGGAGGGTCGCCGCGTTCCCGGCTCGCACCCTGCGCCTCAGAGCGCATCTAGACTGCGGTGCCAGTGGTCATCTTCTCCGGCATCCAGCCCACCGGGCGCAAGCATCTCGGCAACTACATCGGCGCGATCATCCAGTACGTCGCCGGACAGGAGCGCGCCGACCCGGCGATCTACTGCATCGTCGACCTGCACGCCCTGACGGTCCCGTACGACCCGGCTGAGCTGCGCGAGCGGACCTACGACACGGCCGCGATCCTGATCGCCGCCGGGCTCGATCCCGACCGCTGCATCCTGTTCCGCCAGGGCGACGTGCAGGAGCACGCCGAGCTGGCCTGGCTGCTCTCGAGCGTGATCCCGCTCGGCGAGCTCAACCGCATGCACCAGTTCCGCGACAAGTCGGCCGCCCAGCGCGAGATGGTCACCTCGGGGTTGCTCTTCTACCCGGTGCTGATGGCCGCCGACGTGCTCGCCTACCGCGCGCACGAGGTGCCGGTCGGCGAGGACCAGCGCGAGCATCTGGAGGTCATGCGCCGCGCCGCCGAGCGCTTCAACAAGCGCTTCGGCGAGCTGCTCGTCGTGCCCGAGGCCCGCATCCCGCAGGTCGGCGCCCGCGTGTCCGACCTGCAGGAGCCGGAGCGCAAGATGTCGACCACCGGCGGCACCGAGCAGGGCACGGTCTACGTGCTCGACGACCCCGACACGATCCGCCGCAAGTTCAAGCGGGCGGTGGCCGACTCGGGTCGCGAGATCGTTCGCGCGCCCGACAAGCCCGGCATCTCGAACCTGATCGAGATCATGGCCGTCGTCCGCGGGATCGCGCCCGAGCAGGTCGAGCGCGAGTTCGAGGGCTCCGGGTACGGCGACTTCAAGTCCGCGGTGGCCGAGGCGGTCATCGACTGGCTGACGCCGGTGCGCGAGCGCTACGACGAGCTGCGCAGCGACGACGACGGCCTCGAGCAGGTCCTGGAGGCCGGCGCGGACAAGGCGCGGGCGATCGCCGCGCCGATCGTCGCGGAGGTCCGCGAGGTGATGGGCGTGGGCCCGCTCAAGCGGTCCGTCGGCCCCGCCGCCTAGCGTTCCGGGTCCGCGTGGCCACCATCGCGCATCGTCTCGAGCTGGACCTGGACGCCTTCACGGGCCCGTTCGACCTGCTGCTCTCGCTGATCCTGCGGGAGGAGCTCGACCTGCTCGAGGTCGAGCTGGCGGAGATCGTGATCGCCTACATCGACCACCTCGAGGCCGAGGGCGAGCTCGACCTCGAGGCGGCCACCGAGTTCCTCGTGCTGATCGCCGCGCTGCTGGAGCTCAAGTCGCGGCTGATGCTGCCCGGCGAGGAGCTGCTCGACGAGCTCGACGAGCTGGCGCCCGCCGAGGCGGCGGAGGAGCTGCTCGAGCGGATGCTCCAGTACGCGCGCTTCCGCGGCGCCGGCGCCTGGACGCGCGACGCCCACGCGCTCGGCCAGTCGTTCCTGTACCGCAGCGCGCCGCTGCCGCCGGCGCTCAGGCGTGTCTCGGTGGAGATCGCCGAGCGCGCGTATGACCCGGACGTGCTCGGGCAGGCGCTCGGGTCGCTGCTGCGCACGCCGCCGCCGCTCGACCTGCGCCACATGGCGATGCCGCGCGTGACGGTGTCGGATCGGCTGGCGCTGCTGCGCGGGTTGCTGCGCCGCCGCGCGGCCGCTTCTCGTTCGACGAGGCGGTCGAGGATGCCGATCGCGTGACCGTCGCCGTGACGTTGTTCGCGCTGCTGGAGCTGTACAAGCACGGGGAGGCCGCATGGGAGCAGGAGGTGCCGTTCGGGCCGATCACGGTGCGCGCGTCATGAGCGCGCTGGCCCGCCAGATCGAGGCGCTGCTGTTCCTGTCGCCGGAGCCGGTCTCGGTCGAGGAGCTCGCCGACGCCGTGCAGGCGGGCGAGGACGCCGTGCAGGAGGCGCTCGGCGAGCTGCGCGAGACGCTGGACGGCCGCGGGGTCGTGCTGCGCGAGGTCGCCGGCGGCTGGGCGCTGGCCTCGCACCCGGACGCCGAGGAGGCCGCCCGGCGGCTGCTGGCGCGCCCGCGGACGCCCGCCCTCACTCCCGCCCAGGCGGAGACGCTGGCGATCGTCGCCTACCTGCAGCCGGTCTCGCGCCCCGAGGTCGCGCGCATCCGCGGCGTCGCGTCCGAGTCCGCCACCGCCGCGCTGGTCGAGCGCGGGCTGATCGAGGAGTCCGGCCGCTCGCAGTTCGGCGCGGTCCTCTACCGCACCACGCCGCTGTTCCTGAAGCTGTTCGGGCTCACCTCGCTCGACGAGCTGCCCGACGTCGCCCAGTGGGATCCGAGCCCGGAGGACGAGGCCGCGCTGCGCGATCGCCTGCTGCGCGCGGGCGAGCAGCGCTCGGCTACGCCTTAGCGGCCAGCTGGCCGCAGGCGGCGTCGATGTCGCGGCCGCGGGTGAGGCGGACGGTGGCGCGCACGCCGTGCTCCTCGAGCACCGCCTTGAACGCGTCGATGGCGCCCGGCGAGGAGCCGTCGTACATCCCGGTCGGGTTGTAGGGGATCAGGTTGACCTTGAAGATCCTGGGATCGAGCAGCTCGGCGAGCGCGACGGCCTGGCCGTACGGTCGTTGACGCCCGCGAGCATCACGTACTCGATGAACACGCGCCGGCGGCGCCGCGCGTAGTAGGCCGCGCAGGCCTCGAGCACGTCGGCGAGCGGGTAGCGGTCGTTGACCGGCATGATCTGCGAGCGCAGCGCGTCGTCGGGCGCATGCAGGGAGAACGCGAGCCGGATCGGCATGTCGTTCTCGGTCAGCGCCCGGATGCCCGGCACCCAGCCGACGGTCGAGATGGTCGTGCGGCGGTGGGTGATGCCGACGTCGGGCAGCCGGCGCGCGGCGGCGAGCACGCTGTCGAGGTTCATCATCGGCTCGCCCATGCCCATGAACACGAGGTGGTCGACCGGCTCGATCCGGCGGAAGTGCAGCACCTGGTCGAGGATCTCCGAAGCGGTCAGGTTGCGCCCGAACTTCATCGTGCCGGTGGCGCAGAACGTGCAGGTCAGCGGGCAGCCCGACTGCGAGGAGACGCAGACCGAGCGGCGCCCGTCGCGGTAGCGCATCAGCACGGCCTCGACGGGGCGGCCGTCGCGCGTGTGGAACAGCGCCTTGACCGTGCCGTCGGCCGAGTGCGCCTCGTTGACGGTCTCCAGCGTCGAGAACGGCACCTCGGGGCCAGCCGCGCGCGCAGGGCGGCGGGCAGGTCGGTCATCTCGTCGTAGCCGCCGGCGCCGCGCGCCGCCCAGCTCCACACCTGGCGGGCGCGGAAGGCGGGCTCGCCGGCGAGCGTCTCGTCGAGCAGCGCGAGGTCCACGGCCCCTATGGTGGCAGCGGTGCGCCTCGCGAAGTACCTCGCCCACGCCGGCGTCGCCTCGCGGCGGGCGGCCGAGGAGCTCGTGTTCGCCGGCCGGGTGACGGTCGGCGGCGAGGTCGTGCGCGACCCGGCCCGCGACGTCGACGGCAGCATCCCGCGTCGCCGTCGACGGCCGCCACGTGCGGGTGTCGAACGGGCAGCGGGCGGTCTACGCGGTCAACAAGCCGCGCGGGGTGGTCTCGACGGCGAAGGACACGCAGGGCCGCCCGACGGTCGTCGCGCTGGTGCCGAGCGCGCGGCGGCTGTACCCGGTCGGGCGGCTCGACGCCGACACCACCGGCCTGATCCTGCTCACCGACGACGGCGAGCTGGCCAACCGGCTCACCCACCCGCGTTCGAGGTCCCGAGCACCTACCGCGCCAAGGTGCGCCACGCGCCGGTGCGCGAGGAGGCGCTGAAGCGCCTGCGCGAGGGGGTCGAGCTCGAGGACGGCAAGACGGCGCCCGCGCGCGTCAAGCGCCTGGCCGCCGACCGGATCGAGATGACGATCCACGAGGGCCGCAAGCGCCAGGTGAGGCGGATGTGCGACGCGGTCGGGCATCCGGTGATCACGCTCGAGCGCGTGCGCTTCGGCCCGCTGCGGCTGGGCGAGCTCGAAGAGGGCCAGCACCGGCGGCTCACGGCCCCCGAGATCGACAAGCTGCGGCGCGCCGGTCGATAGGGTCCTGCGCCATGCGCCTGTTCGCCCTCCGCGGCGCCACCACGGTCGACGCCAACGAGGCGGAGCCGATCCTGCACGCCACCGAGGAGCTGATGCGCGAGATGCTCGACCGCAACCGGCTCGACGCGGACTCGATCGTCAGCTGCATCTTCACGCTGACCCCCGACCTGGACGCCGAGTTCCCCGCCGTGGCCGCGCGCAACATGGGGCTGAGCCGCGTGCCGCTGCTGTGCGCCCGCGAGATCCCGGTGCCCGGCGCGCTGCCGCGCGTGATCCGCGTGCTCATGCACTGCTACCGCCGGTCGGCGAGGATCCCCAGCACGTGTACCTGGGCGAGGCCCGCGGCCTCCGGCTGGACCTCGAAGGCGCCCAATAAACTGCGGTCCATGGCGCTCGAGTTCGCGAGCAAGGTGCGGCGCATCCCGGTCTACCCGGCCGCCGACGCCTACGCCCTCGAGGGGCCGGTCGCGATGCTCGCGTCCAACGAGTCGCCCTACCCGCCGGTCCCGGCCGTGCAGGAGGCGGTCGCGAAGGCCCTCGGCGGGCTGAACCGCTACCCGGACCCGACGAACGCCGCGCTGCGCCGCAAGCTGGCCGACCGCTACGGCGTGCCGGCCAACCGGATCGCGATCGGCAACGGCTCGTGCGACGTGCTGCTCGCCGCCGGCGACGCGCTGCTCGAGCCCGGCGCCGAGCTCGTCTACGCGTGGCCGTCGTTCTCGGTCTACCCGCACCTCGCGGCGGCGTCCGGCGCGCGCGCGATCGAGGTCCCGCTCGACGACGAGCACCGCCACGACCTCGAGGCGATGCGTCGCGAGATCACCGTCGCGACGCGGCTGGTGATCGTCTGCAACCCGAACAACCCGACGTCGACCGCGCTCCCGCTCGACGAGATCGCCGCGTTCATCGCCGACGTCCCCCGCCACATCTGCGTGATCCTCGACGAGGCCTACGTCGAGTTCAACATGCTGCAGGACCCCGACGAGTCGCTCGACCTGCTCTCCAAGCACCCGAACCTCGTGCTGCTGCGGACGTTCTCGAAGGTCTACGGGCTGTGCGGGCTGCGCGTCGGCTTCGCGCTGTGCGGCTCCGAGGAGTTCCGCATCGCGGTCGACCAGGTGCGCCAGCCGTTCTTCTGCAACGCCGCCGCGCAGGCCGCGGCGGTGGAGGCGCTCAACCACCAGGACGAGGTCACGCGCCGCGTCGAGCGCAACCTCGCCGAGCGGGTCGGGCTGGAGGAGGGGCTGCGCGAGCTGGGGATCGACCCCGCCGACTCGCAGGCCAACTTCGTCTGGTTCGATCTCGGCGAGGGCCGCGAGGAGCCCGACATCGTGCGCGGCCTCGCCGAGCGCGGCGTGCTCGTCCGCGCCGGGACCGCGCTCGGGCGCGAGGGCGCGCTGCGCGTCACCGTCGGCACGCAGGCCGAGAACGAGCGGTTCCTCGAGGCGCTGCGCGCGCTGTTGTGACATGCCGCTCGCCGGGCGCCCACCGCATCCCGCCCTGCGCCGCGACATCCGCACGCTGACCGGCTGGTACGAGCGCACCGACGGGCCGTTGCGCCGCCGCGAGCTCCCGGGCGGTCGCATCGTCCTCGTCGTCTCGTTCGGACCGCGGATGGACGTCGACGGCCGCACCTTCACGTCGTTCGCGGCGGGCCTGTATGACGCGCCCGCGCTGACCGAGCACGACGGCTTCGGCTACGGCATCCAGAGCTACATGACGCCGCTCGGCGCCCGCCGGTTCTTCGGCATGCCGATGGGCGAGATCACGAGCCAGACGGTCGAGCTCGAGGATCTGATCGGCCCGGCCGCCGGCGAGCTCGCCGAACGGCTGGCCGAGACGCCCGACTGGGGCGCGCGCATCGACCTCTTCGAACGCGCGATCGCCGAGCGCGTGCTGGCGGCGCCGCCGGTCGACCCGCGGCTCGAATGGGCGTGGGAGCGGCTGCTGGAGAGCGACGGCGCGGCGCCGATCGGCGAGCTCGCCGCCGAGCTCGGCTGGAGCCGCCGTCACCTCGCCGTGCGCTTCCGCTCCGAGCTCGGGATGACGCCGAAGGCGCTCGCGCGGCTGCTGCGGTTCGAGCGTGCCGCCAAGCGCCTGCGTGCGGGCGACGAGCTGGCCGACCTCGCGCTCGACGCCGGCTACTACGACCAGGCGCACTTCAACCGCGACTTCCGCGCCTTCGCCGGCACCACGCCGACCGACTATCTCGCCGCCTAGTGTCCCGAGTCGGAAGTTCGCGGGCAGCTACCGGGCGCCTCGCCGCGCCTGGCTCCCGCCGATGACCTCGCAGGTACGCCCGGTACGAGCCAGCTCATCGGCGAACGCCAGCCACGACGATGCATCCCGCTCTCTGCGCCCGAACTTACGACTCGCGACACTAGCTACTCGAGCGCCGCGCGGGCGCTCTCGAGGTCGTCGGTGGCGATGACGATCTTCACACCGTCACCGAACGTCGTGTAGGCGAGGTCGATGTTCACGTTGGCCGCGGCGAGCCGGCGCGTCAGCTCTCCGAGCGTGCCCGGCTGGTCGACGACGTCGATCACAAGCACCTCGCGCTCGTCGGCGACGCCCATCTTCCCCGCCTTCAGTGCCGCGGTCGCGCGTGTCGCCGCGTCGTCGTCGACGAGCACGTGGACCACGCCGCGGCCGTCGCCGGTGAACGCCGCCAGGCCGCCGATGTTCACGTGCGCCTCGCCCAGGATCTCACCCAGCCGGGCGAGCTCGCCGGGCTGGTCGTCGAAGATCAGCGTGAAGTCGACGGCCACGGCGCCGTCATCGTTTCAGACCGTCCACTCCGGCGCCACATAGGGCGCGCCCGGGACGCCGCCGATGCACAGCACGCGCAGGCCCTCCGGCCCGCTCGTGAGCGCGCGGTCGACGCGGGCGTTCACGCGCACCAGGTGCTCGGGGTCGAGCGGCAGCCGCTGCTCGCCCGCCAGCCACCGCGCCGGCGCCGCGCAGCGCCACGTACAGCTCCTGCTGCCCGGTGTCGGACTCGTCGTGGGAAGCGGTCGTGTATTCGGGCGGCAGGTCCATGATCTGGACGCCGAACGCGCTGATGTCCAGGCCGGTGCGGACGAGCTTGGCGAAGCCGTCCCAGATGGTCGGCAGGTCGTCGATCGCGCTCGCGGCGATCCCGGTGTCAGCCTTCGTAGGCATGTGCGGTCCTCCTTGTGGGGGTCGTGATGAACAGCAGCGCGGCAAGTCCGATGGCCAGCGGGATCGCGCCGGAGAGCAGCAGCGCGGTCTGGGAGCCGATCACGCCGATCAGCACGCCGCCGAGTGCCAGCGCGGCCAGCTCGGCGCCGTTGCGGGCGGCGTTGTAGAGCGCGAAGGCGCGCCCGCGCAGCGACTCCGGCACGCGCTCGTGGATCAGCGTGCGCAGCAGCACGTTCTTGACGCCGTGGGCGGCGCCGCCGAGCGTGAAGCCGGCGAACGCGACGGAGAGCAGGCCGCCGGCGGCGGCGCCGGCGATCCCGAGGCCCTGGACGGCGATCGCGGCGAGTGCGGCGACGGCGAGCGCGCCGGCGGGAACGCGCCGCGCGAGCGCGACGGCGCCGAACACCATGCCGCCGAACCAGCACGTGCCGAGCACGCCGAACGCGGCGTCGCTCGCGCCGAGGACGTCCTTGACGTAGAAGACCTCGGCGGTGATCGACATCGAGAAGAACACGAGCGCGCCGACCGCGGTCGCGAGCGTCACGCGCAGCACCGGGTCGGCGGCGAGCACGGCGAAGCCCTCGCGGGCGCGGCCGCTGTCACCCTCGGCTCGTTCGGGACGGCGGCGCGCGTGCAGCAGCGCGGCGAAGATCGCGACGGCGGCGAACGTCCCGCCGTCGAGCAGCAGCGCGAGCTCGACGTTGCCGGTTGCGGCCAGCGCGCCGCCGGCCAGCGGACCGATCGTCATCCCGGCGTATCGCGCGCTCTCGACGAGGCCGTTGACCTCGCTCAGCTTCCGCCCGCCCGCGGCCACCGGCACGAGCGAGAACTCGGCCGGTTGCGCGATCGCGGCGCCGATGCCGACCAGCGCGGTCAGCGCGAGGATCGCCGCGAGCGATCCGGTCGCCAGCGCCATCGCGCCGACCGCGACCGCCTGGGCGGCGGAGACGATCAGCAGCAGCCGCCGGTTCTCGAAGCGGTCGGCGAGGCGGCCGGCGACGCCGCCGAGCAGTGCGACCGGGCCGAACAGGGCGAGGAACATCGCCGACACGGCGACCGGCGAGCCGGTCATCGCCTGCAGGTGCAGGGCGAGCGGGAGCCACAGCAGCATGTCGCCGAAGGCGGAGATGCCGACGGCGGCGACGATCAGGCGGACGTCACGGATGCGGAGCGCGGACATGGGGCGAGTGTCCGCGGCGACCGTGTCGCGACCGTGATTTGAGCGTGATCACATCCGTCCAAGACGCCGCGCCGCCCCGCGCGTACCGTCCGGCGCATGATCATTCCCACCCTCCGCTACCAGGACGCACCGGCCGCGATCGACTTCCTCGAGCGCGCGTTCGGCTTCGAGCGCAAGGCCGTCTACGGGGACGGCGACGTCGTCCATCACGCCGAGCTCACCTACGGGCGCGGCATGGTCATGCTCGGGAGCACCGGCCGGGGCGACCCGCAGTTCGACACGAAGCGCAGCTCCGCCTACGTGATCGTCGCCGACCCCGACGCCCTGCACGATCGCGCCAAGGCCGCCGGCGCCGAGATCACGCGTGAGCTGCAGGACACCGACTACGGGTCGCGCGAGTTCAGCGCCACCGACCCCGAAGGAAACGTCTGGAGCTTCGGGACTTACGATCCGTTCCGTAACTAAGGCGCTCGCCGCGAGCTTGCGAGTGCGAGTAAGCCGCATTGCCAATCATTTCGGCGCCTGCTACAAATCTCGGACCGCGATGACCGATCGCTCTGCACACCTGACGCTTCACGCGGCTCCGCAGAGCTTCGGCTACGCCTACTTCTCCTACCGCACCTGGCGATTTAGCTAGGCGCTCGGTCGGTGCTCTACGCACCGCCACCGCAAAGGGGCCTCCGGGCCGAGCGCCGTCCCAGCGGTTGTACGTAGAGTTCCCAGCGACTTAGGAGAAGCAGCAGATGATGATCGTGATGAAGGCAGGTGCGACCGAGGCGGAGATCGAGTCCGTCATCCGCCGGATCGAGTCCGTGGGTGCCCGCGCTCATCCCTCGCGCGGCGAGGAAGTCACCGTGATCGGCGCGATCGGCGATCGCGAGCACGTGGCCCGGCTCGGCCTCGAGGGTGCAGCCGGCGTCGCCCAGGTCGTGCCGATCCTCAAGCCGTACAAACTCGCCTCTCAGCAGGTACGAGCCGGGCAGGCGACCGTCATCGACATCGAAGGACGAAAGATCGGCGGTGAGCACTTCTCGCTCATCGCCGGGCCGTGCACCGTCGAGTCGCGCGACCAGACCCTGACCACCGCCCGCGCGGTCGCCGCCGCCGGCGCCTCGCTGCTCCGCGGCGGCGCGTACAAGCCGCGCACTTCGCCGTACGCCTTCCAGGGGCTCGGGCAGGAGGGCCTGCGGTTGCTCGCCGAGGCCAAGGCCGAGACCGGCCTGCCGATCGTCACCGAGCTGATGGACACGCGCGACATCGAGGCCGTGGTCGAGGTCGCCGACGTGATCCAGATCGGCGCGCGCAACATGCAGAACTACTCGCTGCTGTCGGAGATCGGCCGCACGGGGAAGCCGGTGCTGATCAAGCGCGGGCTGTCGTCGACGCTCGAGGAGCTGCTGATGGCGGCCGAGTACGTGCTCAAGGAGGGCAACCCGAACGTGATCCTGTGCGAGCGCGGGATCCGCACGTTCGAGACCGCCTACCGCTTCACGCTCGACATCACGGCCGTGCCGGTGCTCAAGGAGCTCACGCACCTGCCGGTGATCGTCGATCCCAGCCACGCGGCCGGGCGCCGCGCGCTCGTCACCCCGCTGTCTCTGGCGGCGGCCGCCGCGGGCGCCGACGGGATCATCGTCGAGGTGCACCCGCAGCCGGAGGAGGCGATCTGCGACGGCCCGCAGCAGCTGTACGCCGATCGCTTCGCCGAGTACGCCGAGCAGGTCGAGCGGGCGGCGGCGGTCGCCGGCAAAGTGCTGTCCTCGATGCCCGCCTGATGGAGCGCGGTCCGCGCCGGCCGACGGTGGCCGTGGTCGGCGTGGGCCTGATCGGCGGCTCGATCGGGCTCGCCGCGCGCGAGCGCCTCGACGCCGTCGTGCGCGGGTTCGATCCGGCCGAGGGCGCCCGCGCGCTCGAGCGCGGCGCGATCAGCACCGTCTGCGGGTCCGCGGCGGAGGCGGTGGCGGGCGCCGACGTCGTGTTCGTCGCCGTGCCGGTGGGCGTGCTGCCCGAGACGGTCTCGGAGGTCCTCGCGGCGGCGGGTGACGACTGCGTGGTGTCCGACGTCGGGTCGACCAAGCGGTCCGTCGTGGCGGCGGTCGACGACCCGCGCTTCGTCGGCGGCCACCCGCTGGCGGGTGCCGAGACGGCGGGGGTCGAGCACGCGCGGGCGGACCTGTTCGACGGCGCGACGTGGTACCTGACGCCGACCGGCCGGACCGGCGGGATCCTCTACGAGCGCCTGCACCGCCTGCTCGTCGACCTCGGCGCGCGCCCGTCGGCGCTCGACGCCGAGACGCACGACGCGCTGCTCGCCACGGTCTCGCACCTCCCGCACGTGCTCGCCAACGTGCTGGTCGCGCGCGCCGCCCGGCTGTTGAGCGAGGAGGGCGAGCGGCTGCCGGCGACCGGCCCGTCGTTCCGCGACGCCACCCGCGTCGCCGGCGCCAACACCGCGATCTGGCGGGACATCTACCTCGCCAACGCCGACGCGCTGGTCTCGGCGATCGACGACACGGTCGCGCGGCTCGGCGAGGTGCGGGCGGCCCTGGAGGCGCGCGACGGGGGCGCGGTGGCGGCCTGGAACGAGGGCGCGCGCGAGGAGCGCCGGCGGCTGCTGGAGGCCGACCTGGCCGGCGGCGAGGTGCACGAGCTGCGCGTCGGCGTGCCGAACCGCCCGGGCGTCGTCGCCGAGGTCGCGCTCGCTCTCGGCCGCGCGGGCGTCAACATCCTCGACATGGCGCTGTACCCGGCTCCCGACCACTCGACCGGCACGATCGCGCTGTGGATCGCCGGGGAGCGCGACGCCGTGCAGGCGCAGGATCTGGTCGAGGGACTCGGGCTGACGGTGGCGCGGCCGTGAACGTGCGCTTCTCGCCCGACGGGCCGTTGCGCGGCTCGCTCGAGGTCCCACCGGACAAGTCGCTGTCGCACCGCGCCGCGTTGTTCGCCGCGATGACCGACGAGCCGGTGCCGGTGACCGGCTACCTCGACGCGGCGGACACGAACTCCACGCTGGCCGCGGTGCAGTCGCTGGGCGCGCTGGTCGAGGCCCGCGACGGGTCACTGGTGATCCGCGGCGTGGGGCTGCGGGCCGCCGCGCCGGTGACGGGGGCGATCGACGTCGGCAACGCCGGGACGCTGCTGCGGCTGCTGCCGGGCTGGCTGGCCGGGCAGGAAGGCGGCATGTGGACGCTCGACGGCGACGCGTCGATCCGCCGCCGTCCGGTCGACCGCGTGGCGACGCCGCTGGCGCAGATGGGCGCGCGGATCGAGGCCACCGACGGGCGCTTCCCGCCGTTCACGATCGTCGGAAGCCCGTTGCAGGGCATCGAGTACGAGCTGCCGGTCGCGTCGGCGCAGGTGAAGTCGTGCGTGCTGCTCGCCGGGCTGCTCGCCGCCGGTCCGACGACCGTGGTCGAGCCGGTGCCGAGCCGCGATCACACCGAGCGGATGCTCGCCGCGGCCGGCGTGCGGATCACCCGCTCCGGCCCGCGGATCACCGTCGCCGCGCAGGACGAGCTCGAGCTCGGGCCGCTCCACGTGCCCGGCGACCCGTCATCGGCGGCGTTCCCCGCCGCGGCCGCGGTGCTGGTTCCCGGCTCGCGGATCGTGCTGGGGGGCATGGCCGCGAACTGGACGCGCACGGGGTTCTTCCGGATCCTCCAGCGCATGGGCGGGGTGGTGGTGGGGCCGCTCGAGGAGCCGTCGTCGGAGATCGCCGTCACCGAGCCCGTGACCGAGCTCGATGTCGCGCACGGGCCCTTGGTCGGGACCGTCGTCGAGCCGGACGAGGTCCCGCTGGCGATCGACGAGCTGCCGCTGGTGGCGCTGCTCGGCTGCTTCGCCGAGGGCGCGACGGTGGTGCGCGGCGCCGGCGAGCTGCGCCTGAAGGAGACCGACCGGATCGCCGCGGTCGTCGACGGGCTGCGCGGCCTGGGCGCGGACATCGAGGCGACCGCCGACGGCTTCGCGGTCGAAGGCACCGGCGGGTTGCGCGGCGGGGTTCTGGATGCGCAGGGCGATCACCGGATGGCGATGCTCGGCGCGGTCGCGGGCCTGGCCTCGCGCGAGGGCGTCGAGGTCGTCGGGATGGAGGCGGCGGCGGTCTCCTATCCGGGCTTCGAGGCCGACATCGCCTCCCTGCGGGGGTAGCGCGTGGGGCAGTTCCACTTCCACCCCGACGAGTACATCGCGCTGATGGAGTCCGAGCTGCCGGACTACTACCGGCTGCAGGGCGCCGCCGCGGCGGCGACCGGGTCGGGCGCGGCGCGGCTGCTCGAGCTCGGCACGGGCACGGGGGAGAGCGCGCTGCGCGTCCTGCCCCGCCACCCGGGCGCCTTCCTGGTGGGCATCGACGAGAGCACCGACATGCTGCGCGTGGCCCGCGAGCGCCTGCCCGGCGCCGACCTGCGCGTCGCCCGCCTCGAGGACCCGCTGCCGGACGGCCCGTTCGACCTCGTCTTCTCGGTCCTCGCGATCCACCACCTCGACGGGCCGGGCAAGGCCGAGCTGTTCCGCCGCATCGCCGCCGTCCTCTCTCCGGGCGGCCGGTTCGTGATCGGCGACGTCATCGTCCCCGACGACCCGGCCGACGCCACGACGCCGTTGAGCCCCGACTACGACCTCCCGAGCGCGGTGCCCGACCAGCTCACCTGGCTCGCCGACGCCGGGTTCGAGGCGGCGTTGGTCTGGACCGCCGGCGACCTCGCCGTGCTCGTCGCGACGCTCTGAGGCAGGGGTGGACGACGTTTCCTCAGCACAGCTAAGGGTTCGTCAGCCACCCCCTCGGGCCGCCCTGCCCGCCCTCGAAGCGCAGTTCGAGCCCTACCGCCGCGCGCGCCCTGCGGCGCGGTGCGGCGGGGCGCCATCGCGCGCGCCACCGCCTCAGCGAGGGCCGGGGCCTCAGACATGTCGAGTGCGGCGGTGGTGATGCGGATGGCGGGGCCGCCTGAGAGGCGGTACGGATGGCCCGGGGCGACCGCCCAGCCCTCGGCGAGCAGGGAGCGGACGGCGGCGTCCTCGTCCGGGACCGGCACCCAGAGGTTGATGCCGCTGGGCGGGCGGGGGACGCCGAGGAGGTCGGCGAGCGTGTCGCGGCGCTCGGCGTAGACGGCGGCGGCGTGCTCGGCGCCGGAGCTGCCCCACATGTGCGCGGCGGCGCGCTGGGAGAGACCGGAGACCCACCCCGGGCCGAGCGACTGCCGGCCCTCGACGCGTGAGAGCGTCGCGTCGTCGCCGGTCATCACGGCGAGCCGGAGGTCGGGGCCGAGCCACTTGGAGACCGAGCGGATCGCCACCCAGCGCGACCGGCCGCCGGTGAGCGTGTGGTACGGGGTGCCGGCGACCGGGCCGAGGTGGTCGTCCTCGATCACCAGCGCGTCGCCGGGCAGCGCGGCGGCGAGGTCGCGCGCGCGGGCGGCGTCGCAGGCGTTCCCGCACGGGTTGTGCCCGCGCGGGGTGATCACGACGGCCCGGGCCGAGACCGCGGCCAGCGCGTCCGGGAGCATTCCGCGCTCGTCGTTGGCGACGCCGACCAGGCGCAGGCCGAGCATGCGCACGACGTCGAACACGCCCGGCCAGCCCGGGTCCTCGACCGCGACGACGTCGCCGGGCGCGAGGTGGGCCGCCAGCACGCGTTCGATCCCGTCGAGCGCGCCGTTGACCGCGGCGATGCGCGTCACGGCGACGCCGTCGGCGGCGAACGCGGCCGCGGCGACCTCCGCGAGCTCGGGGAGGACCGGATCGCCGCCGTACAGCCGCTGCGGGGCCGCGAGCGCCGGGATCTCGGGGAGCAGTGCCGGGTCCGGGCTGCCGGTGGCGAGGTCGCGCGCGCCGGCGGGGACGGCGGCGACCGGGCGCCGCAGCGGCGGCCGCTCGGCCACCCGCGTGCCGCTGCGCGGGCGCGAGACCACCACGCCGCGGCGGCGCAGGTCGGCCCACGCGGCCGCGACCGTCGTGGGGCTGACGTCGAGCGCACGGGCGAGCACCCGCACCGACGGCAGCGTCGCGCCCGCGGCGAGGGCGCCGGACGCGACGCCGGCCTCGACACTCGCGGCGATCGCGCTGGCCGACGCGCCCGTCACCTGATACTGTTCCGACACAGATAGATCCAACTGTACCAGAACAGATGACAGAAACTGTCGAAGACATCTCGGGCCGCGGAAACGTGGCGGGCCGCGGAGGCGGCCAGGGGCTCAAGACGCCCCGAACCAAGCTCCGCCGCCTGCCCAAGCGCGGCGCGCACGACCGCGCGACGATCGACGCGATCCTCGACGAGGCGCTGATCAGCCACGTCGGGTTCGTCCACGACGGCCGGCCGGCGGTGATCCCGACGCTGCACGCGCGCATCGGCGACGAGGTCGTGATCCACGGCTCGGCGGCCAGCCGGATGCTGCGCGCGCTCGCGACCGGCATCGACGTGTGCCTGACGGCCACGCTGATCGACGGGCTCGTGCTCGCCCGCTCGGCGTTCCACCACTCGGTCAACTACCGGTCCGTGGTCCTGTACGGGCAGGCGCACCTGCTCACCGAGCCGGACGAGAAGGAGCAGGCGCTGGAGGCGTTCACGGAGCGGCTGCTGCCCGGTCGCTGGGCCGACGTGCGCTGGCCGACCCGCAAAGAGCTCAAAGCCACCACGGTCCTCAAGCTCCCGATCGCGGAGGGCTCGGCGAAGGTCCGCACCGGCCCGCCGATCGACGACGAGCCCGACTACGCGCTCGACGTCTGGGCCGGCGTCGTGCCGCTCAGCCTCGTAAAGGGCGAGCCGGTGCCCGACTAAGCTCTCCGGCCGAATGGTCATCGCGATCGACGGCCCGGCCGGAGCCGGCAAGTCCACGGTGGCTCGCGCTGTGGCGCGCGAGCTCGGCTTCACCTACCTCGACACCGGGGCGATGTACCGCGCCGTCGCGCTCGCCGCGCTCCAGGACGGCAACGCCGGCGAGGTCGCGCGCAGCATCGAGATCGAGGTCGGCGACCGCGTCCTCGTCAACGGCGAGGACGTCACCGACCGGATCCGCGCGCCCGAGATCACGGAGCGGGCGTCGAAGGTCGCCGCCGACCAAGCGGTCCGCCAGGCGCTCGTCGCCAAGCAGCAGGCGATCATGGCGACGGGCGACTGGGTCGCCGAGGGCCGCGACATCGCCACCGTCGTCGCGCCCGACGCCGCCGTGAAGGTCTTCCTCACCGCCGACCCGGACGAGCGCGCCCGCCGCCGCGCGGCCCAGCGCGGAGGCAACCCGGACGAGGTGCGCCGCCAGCAGGACGAGCGCGACCGCCGCGACGCCACCGGCGACCGCTCGGTGCACGAGCCGGCGCCCGATGCCGTGCCGCTCGACACCACCGGCCTGTCCCTGGACGAGGTCGTGGCGCAGGTCGTCATGCTCGCCACAGAAGCCAAAGAGCTGCGATGAAGGTCGCCGTCGTCGGCTATCCCAACGTCGGCAAGTCGAGCCTCGTCAACCGCCTTACGCAGTCGCGCGAGGCGGTCGTGCACGAGCGGCCCGGCATCACGCGCGACCGCAAGGAGCTCACGACCGACTGGAACGGCCGCACGCTCACGCTGATCGACACCGGCGGCGTCGACCTCCAGGACGGGGACCCGCTGGCCGTCTCGATCCAGGACCAGGCGCGCGAGGCGATCGCCGATGCGCAGGTCGCCCTGCTCGTGGTCGACGCCCGCGCGGGAGTCCGGCCCGGCGACCAGGAGATCGCGCAGATCCTGCGCGCCGGTGAGCTGCCGGTCGTCGTCGCCGCCAACAAGGTCGACACGCCCAACGACCTCGTCCTGATCCACGACTTCCACGGGCTCGGGCTCGGCGAGCCGCTGCCGGTGTCGGCGGCGCAGGGCCTCGGCACCGGCGACCTGCTCGACCGGCTGCTCGAGCTCGGCCCCGAAGCCGAGGACGACGTGGACGAGGACGAGGACATCGTCCGGCTCGCGGTGATCGGCCGCCCCAACGTCGGCAAGTCGAGCCTCGTCAACGCCTTCCTCGGCCGTGAGCGCGTGATCGTCTCGCCCGAGGCGGGCACGACGCGCGACGCCATCGACACCCCGATCGAGATCGAGGGCCGCCGCATCCTGCTCATCGACACCGCGGGCATCCGCCGCGCCGCCAAGGTCAGCGAGTCGGTCGAGTACTACACGTCACTGCGATCGCAGCGGGCCGCCGAGCGCGCCGACGTCGCGCTCGTCGTCGCCGACGCCCAGGACGGCGTCACCGCGCAGGACATGCGGATCGCCGACATGGCGATGAAGGCCGGCTGCGCGACCGCGCTGGTCCTCAACAAGTGGGACCTGACCGGCGGCGAGGGCGACCCGCGCGGACCGGGCGCCGGCGTCGGGCCGGAGGAGCTCGACCGCGAGCGCGCGCGTGTGAACCGCAAGCTGCGCCTGCGCCCCCGCGTGATCACCGCCTCGGCGAAGACCGGCCGCAACGTGCAGCGGCTGCTGCAGGAGGCGCTGTCGCTCGCCGAGCGCGCGACGCACCGCGTCCCGACGCCCGAGCTCAACCGCTTCCTGTCCGAGGTCACCGCCGCGCGCCAGCCGCCGGCCAAGCAGGGACACCGGCTCAAGATGCTGTACATGGCCCAGATCGGCGAGCGTCCGCCGCGCTTCGCCATCCAGGTCAACAGCCGCACGCGGGTCACGCGCGACTACGCCTACTTCGTCGAGAACCGGCTGCGCGAGCGCTACGCGCTCGAGGGCATCCCGGTGATCATCGACTTCAACGAGCGCAAGCAGCGCGAGCGAAGCTAGTATCGGGACACTAGACGGATATCCAGGACCGCCGCGAGGCGACTCGCTACGCTCTCCCGTCTCATGAACCAGAGCGACAACGAGTACCTGTTCACCTCGGAGTCTGTCACCGAGGGCCATCCGGACAAGATCGCCGACCAGATCTCGGACGGAGTCCTCGATGCCGTGCTGCGCGACGATCCGACCGGCCGCGTGGCGTGCGAGACGCTCGTGAACACGGGTCTCGTCGTCGTTTCCGGGGAGATCTCCACCACCACGTACGTCGACATCCAGGATGTCGCGCGCGAGACGATCCGCAAGATCGGCTACACCGACGCCGACCTCGGCTTCTCTGCCGACTCCTGCGCGGTCATCAACGCGATCGACAAGCAGTCGCCCGACATCGCCCAGGGCGTCGACAAGGCGTTCGAGTCGCGCACCGACGCGTCCGACGACGATGAACTGGACATCGCCGGCGCCGGCGACCAGGGCATGATGTTCGGCTACGCGAGCAACGAGACGGACGAGCTGATGCCGCTCCCGATCTCGCTCGCGCACAAGCTTGCGGCCCGCCTCGCCGCGGTCCGCCACGCGGACATCATCCCGTACCTGCGGCCCGACGGTAAGACGCAGGTGTCGGTCCGCTACCGCGACGGCAAGCCGGTGGAGATCGAGAAGCTCCTGATCTCGACCCAGCACAAGGAGGGCGCCGAGACGCTGATCCCGGACGACCTCTGGGAGCACGTGGTCGAGCCGATCCTGCCGCGCGATCTGTACGACGCGCGCAAGCTGCGCAAGCACTTCCTCGTCAACCCGACCGGCCGCTTCGTCATCGGCGGTCCCGTCGGCGACGCGGGCCTCACCGGCCGCAAGATCATCGTCGACACCTACGGCGGCATGGCCCGCCACGGCGGCGGCGCGTTCTCCGGCAAGGACCCGAGCAAGGTCGACCGCTCGGCCGCCTACGCGGCACGCTACGTCGCCAAGAACGTGGTCGCCGCCGGCCTCGCCGACCGCTGCGAGGTCCAGGTCGCGTACGCGATCGGCGTCGCGCACCCCGTGTCGGTGATGGTCGAGACGTTCGGCACCGAGAACATCGGCCGGGCCAGGATCCTGGAGCTGATCGACGAGCACTTCGATCTGCGGCCCGGGGCGTTCCGCCAGTACCTCAAGCTGCACCGTCCGATCTACCAGAAGACGGCGGCGTACGGCCACTTCGGCCGTGACGACCACGACTTCACCTGGGAGAAGACGGACAAGGCCGAGGAGCTGCGCGCGGCGGCCGGCCTCGGGAGCGCGGCAAAGACCATCGCGTAGGTTGCCGGAGGTTTTTTCAGGGTAGGCCTCGGCTTGCCCCATGAAAGACCTCCGGCTCGAAACCAACTTCATCGACTACGCGATCCTCGCGTTCTACTTCGTCGTCGTCCTCGGCGTCGGGTTCGCCGCCAAGCGGTACATCAAGAGCAGCCTCGACTACTTCCTGTCGGGGCGCTCACTGCCGGCGTGGATCACCGGCCTCGCGTTCATCTCGGCCAACCTCGGCGCGCTCGAGGTGATCGGGATGTCGGCCAACGGCGCCCAGTACGGCGTCGCGACCGTCAACTACTACTGGATCGGCGCGATCCCGGCCATGGTCTTCCTCGGCCTGGTGATGATGCCGTTCTACTACGGCTCGAAGATCCGGTCGGTCCCCGAGTTCCTGCGTCTGCGGTTCAACGACCCGGCGCACAAGTTCAACTCGTGGACGTTCGCGATCGCGACGGTGCTGATCGCCGGCGTGAACCTGTACGCGCTCGCGCTCGTGCTCCAGATCCTGCTCGGGTGGCCGCTGCTTGTCGGCATCGTCGTCGCCGGCGTGATCGTGATGGTCTACATCAGCCTCGGTGGACTCTCGTCGGCGATCTACAACGAGGTGCTGCAGTTCTTCGTGATCGTCGCGGCGCTGCTGCCGATCGTGATCATCGGTCTGGTCGACGTGGGCGGCTGGAACGGCCTGATGGACTCGTTCAAGCAGACCAACGTGGGCGAGGCCGGGTTGCACGCCCTCCAGGGCACCTCGCCCGGAAACGTGACGAACCCGATCGGCTCGAGCTGGATCGGGCTCGTGTTCGGCCTCGGCTTCGTGCTGTCGTTCGGCTACTGGACGACGAACTTCGCCGAGGTCCAGCGCGCGCTGTCGGCCAAGAACCTGTCGGCCGCCCAGCGCACGCCGCTGATCGGCGCGTTCCCGAAGCTCGTGCTCCCGTTCATCATGATCCTGCCGGGGATGATCGCGCTGGTCGTGATCCCGCACTTCGGCAGCACCAGCGACCCGAACCTGGCGTTCAACCAGGCGCTGCCGCAGCTGATGAACAAGTACCTGCCGAACGGGATGCTCGGCCTGGCGATCACCGGCCTCATGGCATCGTTCATGGCCGGCGTGGCGGCGAACGTCTCGGCCTTCAACACGGTCGTGACGACCGACCTGATGGAGCCGTACTTCCGCCCGGGCGAGTCCGACGACTGGTACGTGCGCTTCGGGCGCATCGCGACCGTCGGCGGCTTGGTCGTCGCCATGGGCACGGCGCTGATCGCCTCGACGTACGACAACCTCATGAACTACGTCCAGGCGCTGTTCTCGATCTTCAACTCGCCGCTGTTCGGCGTCTTCATCATCGGCATGTTCTGGAAGCGGATGACGCCGTGGGCGGGCTTCTGGGGCCTGGTGTCCGGCACCGTCGTGGCCGGCCGGGAACATGGCTCCTGTACAAGACGAGCGTCATCTCGTTCGGCTCGGACCTCGACGAGTCGATGTGGGGCGCCGGCCTGGCCTTCGTCGCCGTGGCGATCACTGCGGTCGCCGTGACGCTGGTGACCACGCCGAAGCCGGTCGACGGAGCTGCAGGGCCTGGTCTACGGCATGGCGAACGTGGACGAGTTCGAGGCGCGGCGCCACCACTTCTGGTGGGAATCGCCCGTGCTGCTCGGGTCGATCACGCTCGGCGGCGCCCTCCTCCTGACCATCATCTTCTGGTAGCCCATGTCTGAGAGCCAGCACACCAGCTCACGTGCCGCCCAGGCGGCGAACCTCTTCGACCTGCGGCGGATCATCGGGGGCGTCTTCGTGACCCTCGGCCTGCTGCTGACCATCCTCGGGCTGACCGAGGGCCAGGCCGAGATCGACAAGGCGGCGGGGGTCAACATCAACCTCTGGGCCGGCCTCGGCATGCTCGTCTTCGGCTTGCTCATGATCGCCTGGGCACTGGTGCGACCGCTCGGTGACGAGATCGTCGAGGGCGAAGAGCCCAGCGCCGCGGCTCCGCCGGTCGGCGTCGACGCGGCAGCGCTCGCCTCACACCAGCGCGGCACCCGGCCCGGGACTGACCGGGACGCTGCCGGGGATCCGGTCGACCCCCGGCCGCAGTAGCGCGAGCACCGCACCGCCGAAGCCGCCGCCGACCAGCCGCGCGCCCGCCGCGCCCGCGGCCTTCAGTCGCTCGACGGTGTCCTCGACGTCGGGTACCGACACCTCGTAGTCGTCGCGCAGGCTGGCGTGCGAGGCGTCGAGCAGCCGGCCCGCCTCCTCGAGGTCGCCGTCGTGCAACGCGGCCACCATCGCGTCGACGCGTGCGTTCTCGGTGACCACGTGGCGGGCGCGGGCGGCCAGCGGCTCGGGCAGGCTGTCGAGCTCGGGCGCGCTGATGTCGCGCAGCGAAGCGATCCCGAGCCGCTCGCAGGCCGTCTGGCATTCCGCGCGGCGTTCGTTGTAGCCCGACTCGGCGTGCGAGTGCGCGGCGCCGGAGTCGAGCGTGACGAGCGTCCAGCCCCCGAGCGCGAGCGGGACCGGCTCGATCTCCAGCGACGCGAAGTCGATCCGGATCGCATGCTCGGGCTGCCCGCACAGCGACGCGAGCTGGTCGAGGAGCCCGGTCTGGGCGCCGACCCAGTCGTTCTCCACCCGCGAGCACAGCTTGGCGAGCTCGCGGCGGTCGGCGGGCTCGTCCTCGCCCGACACCGCGAGCAGCGCGAGGCACAGCGCGGCTTCCATCGCGGCCGAGCTGGAGAGCCCGGCCCCGCGCTCGATATCGCCCTCGATCTCGAGGCGACACGGCCGCAGCCTGTACCCGGCGGCGGTCAGCTCGGCCACCGTCCCGCGCACGAACGAGCGCCAGCCCTCCCTGCGCTCAGGCATGGAGGTGAAGTCGTCGGCCTCGCCGAGGTCGAGCGCGCGGGCCTCGAACCGGTCGCCGGCCAGCGGCTCGGCGGTGACGGTGACGCCGCGGGCGATCGCGAACGGCAGCGCGAGGCCGCCGTTGTAGTCGGTGTGCTCGCCGATCAGGTTCACGCGGCCGGGGCCGCGCGCCCGCACGCGCTCAGCCAAGCCGGGCCTTCATGACCGCCACGGCCTCCTCGCTCCAATCCATCAGCAGGTAGCGGCGCCCGAGCTCGGCGGCCACCGCTCCGAGCGTGCCGGAGCCCGCGAACGGGTCCAGGCAGAGGTCGCCCTCGCGTGACGACGCCTGTACGAAGCGGCGGACCAGCGCCTCCGGCTTCTGCGTCGGGTAGCCGGTCTTCTCGCGGCCGGTGGGGGAGACGATCGTGTGCCACATCACGCTCGTCGGCCGCTTCCCGCGCTCGCGCTGCTCGGGCGTTACGAGGCCGGGCGCCATGTACGGCTCGCGATCGACCGCCTCGGCATCGAAGTGGTAGCGAGCCGCGTCGCGCACGTAGACGAGGATCGTGTCGTGCTTCTGCGGCCAGCGGGTGCGCGGCTTGGCCCCGTAGTCGTAGGCCCAGATCAGCTCGTTGAGGAAGCACTCACGCCCGAACACCTCGTCGAGCAGCAGCTTCGCGTAGTGCGCCTCGCGGTAGTCGAGGTGCAGGTACAGCGTGCCCTCGGGCGCCAGCACGCGGCGGATCTCGTGCAGGCGCGGCTCGAGGAAGCCGAGGTAGTCGTCGAACGAGTCGCGGTACGAGGACTCGCGCAGCAGGGTCGTCGCGTAGCGGCGGCCGCCGAAGCCGGTGCGATCGCCGTTCGGGGAAGCCACGGTGGTCATGGTGCGACGCGCCTGCGTGCGGCCGGTGTTGAACGGCGGGTCGGCGTAGACCATCTGCACGCTGCCCTCTTCGAGGTCGCGCAGAAGCGGCAGGTTGTCGCCGTGCAGGATCACGGGCGTGAAACTAGCGCCGTCTCCGGCGATACTCGCGGCGATGGACGACACCGACGCCGAGATCCTCCGCGTGTTGCGCGAGGACGGGAGGATCTCCTGGAGCGACCTCGGCGCCGCCGTCGGGCTGAGCGCCAACGCGGCGGCCGAGCGTGTGCGGCGGCTGCGCCGCGCCGGTGTGATCACCGGGTTCACCGCGCTCATCGACCCGGCCGCCGGCGGGCGCACGGTCGAGGCGCTGGTCGGCGTCACGCTGTCGACCGGCACCGACTCGGACGAGTTCGCGGCGGCGGCGGCCCGGCTCGCGCCGGTGAGCGAGGTCCTGCACCTCACCGGCGCGCCGGATTACCAGCTGCGCGTCTCGTGCTGCGACACCGCCGAGCTGGACGCGCTGCTTCGCACGCTGAGGAATCGTCTCGGTGCCGTCGACACCGAGACGACGATCATCCTCAGGTCGGGTCCCGCGCGGGCCTAGCCGAGCCGTACCTCCAGCACCTCGCCCTCGCCCGCCTCGCGGGCGTGGTTGGACACGTACAGCCTGCCGCCGGCGTAGTCGAGGCCACCGGGCTCGGTCAGCGTTGCGTTCCCGGGCAGCGTGACCGGGACCGGCGTCCCGCCGCCTGGCGGCACGGCCAGGATCGCGCCCGACGTGTCGGTCATGCTGAGCAGCGAGGCGTGGCGGATCTCGAGCACGTAGAGCGTGCCGTCACGCCCGAACGCGAGGTCCATCGCGTTGGTGAAGCCGCGCGCGTACGTCTTGACCACCCCGGTCCGCGGGTCGATGCGGAAGATCCGCGCCCCGCCGATCGGGAACGGGAAGCCGGTGAGCTGGCTGACGTAGATCGCGCCGTCGGGGCCGCGCACGACGCCCGTGGGGACGGCCTGCATCGGCACGTCGGGCCCGCCGAACGGGTCCGGCTGGGTCTGGTTCGGGAACACGTTGACGACGCGGATGCCGCGATGCCCGACGCGCAGCACGGTGTTGCCGCCCGCATCGGCGACCAGGAAGCCGTGGCGGCCGGCCCACACATCGACGGGGTTGCTGTCCACGTGCGAGTTGCCGAGCTCCTCGTCCGGGTTGTTCTCGTCCTCGAACCTCCAGATGTCGGCGACCCGCGACACGCGCCCGTGGTTGCCGAGCTTGAGCAGCGTGCCGTACAGCCGCGAGATCGGCTCCTCGGACACCAGCGTCGGGTCGCGGAACACGGTCTGGCCGCCACGCAGCGGCTCCGTCGGACCGCCGTTGGTGAAGAACACGTCGTTGCCGCGCGCGAACACGCCGTGCGGGCCGATCGCGCTGTCGCCGGTGGCCGGTGCGAACGACGCCAGGCCGCTGACGACGCGCTTCTGCTGCCAGCCGCCGTGATGCTTGGAGATGCGCGTGAGCGCGCCCGTCGCGCCGGTGCAGGCCGCGCCCTCGGCGCTGTCGAAGCACGACTTCGAAGTCGCCGGATCGCCGCCGCGGCCGGCCTCGGCCACGTACACGTCGCCGTTCTTCGCCACCGCCACATGGCGCGGGTTGTCCAGGCCGGAAGCGATGACCTTGACCGACGGCCCGCCACCGTGCTGATTGCGGTGGGCGTTTGCCGGGGCCGCCAGCAACAGGCACAGCCCGAGACAGATCGACAGGAGCTTCACGATCCCTACCTCCTCGTTGGTCGGACGCGGCGAACCTAACCGACCCGGGCGCGGGGGTGAAGTGGCCGGAGCGGCGCCTATGGTCTTCAGCCGTGATCGCCCGCGTCCAACCGCTGACCACAACTCGCCGGTTATCGGGACTTTTCGACTACCTCCCGCCGGAGGAACCCGTGGATGTGGGCTCGGTGGTGCGCGTGCCGTTCGGCCGTCAGAAACTGGACGGCGTCGTCGTCGAGCTCGCGGCGACGAGCGAGGTGCCGGCGGAGAAGCTCGTACGCGCGGCGGGCGTGCGCGAGGAGTCGGTGCCGGTCGACCTCGTGGGACTCGCGCTGTGGATGGCGGGCGAGTACTGCTCGACGCCGGCGCGGGCGCTGTCGCTCGTGCTCCCGCCGCCCGGGCGCGCGCGTACTCGGCTGTGGGCCGAGCGGACCGCGACCTCGACGCGCGGGCAGCGGCTGACCGACAACCAGCGCGCGCTGCTGGAGCGGTTGCCCGGGCCGGCGGCCGGCGACCTCGGAGCGTTGCGGCGGCTGGAGGCGCGCGGCCTCGTGACGATCGTGCCGCAGGCGCGCCGGCGCGTGCCGCGCACCAACGCCGCCGCGGACCGCACGGTCGAGCTGACGCCGGACCAGGCGGCGGCGGTCGCCGCGGTGCGCGCGGGCGGCGAGCAGCTGCTGCACGGCGTCACCGGCTCGGGCAAGACCGAGGTCTATCTGCGGGCGTGCGCCGAGACGCTCGCCGCCGGCCGCGGCGTGATCGTGCTCGTGCCGGAGATCGCGCTGACGCCGCAGACCGTCGCGCGCTTCCAGGCCCGGTTCGGCGACACCGTCGCCCTGCTGCACTCGGCGCTGTCGGAAGGTGAGCGCTACGACGAGTGGCGGCGGCTGCGCTCCGGCGAGGCGCGGATCGCCGTCGGCCCGCGCTCGGCCGTGTTCGCCCCGGTGCGGGACCTCGGCCTGGTGGTCGTCGACGAGGAGCACGACAGCTCGTACAAGCACGAGGGCGACCCGCGTTACGACGCCCGCCACGTCGCCGCCGAGCGCGCCCGGCGCGCCCGGGCGGCGCTGCTGGTCGGCTCGGCCACGCCGCGGCCCGAGACGTGGCGGGCGCTCCCGCACCTGCGGCTGCCGGATCGGGTCGACGCGCGCCCCCTCCCGCCCGTCCGCATCCTGGACATGCGCGGCGCCCAGCACCCGCTGCACCCGCTCACCCGCCGCGCGCTGCAGGCGAGCGCGAAGTCGATCGTGCTGCTCAACCGCCGCGGCTGGTCGAACTTCCTCACCTGCCGCTCGTGCGGGAAGGTCTGGGAGTGCCCGCAGTGCGAGGTCGCGCTCGTGCTGCATCGCGCCGAGCACGCGATCGCCTGCCACCACTGCGGCCACCGCGAGCGCGTGCCGCAGCGCTGCGACGCCTGCGGCTCGCTGTCGGTCGCCCGCTACGGCTTCGGCACCGAGCGGATCGAGGCCGAGCTGGCCGACGCGCTCGACGTCCCGGTGTTCCGTCTCGACGCCGACACGGCCGCGACCAAGGACGCCGTCCCGGAGCTGCTCGGCCGCTTCCACGCCGCGCCCACGGGCGTGCTGCTCGGCACGCAGATGGTCGCCAAGGGCCACGACTTCCCGGACGTCACGCTCGGCGTGGTGCTCGACGCCGACAGCACGCTGCGCTTTCCCGATTTCCGCGCCGAGGAGCGCACGTTCGCGCTGATCGCCCAGCTCGCCGGCCGCGCCGGCCGCGGACCGCAGGGCGGGCGCGTGCTCGTGCAGACGACCGCGCCCGACGCGCCCGCGATCGAGGCGGCCGCGCGGCACGACACCCAGGGCTTCCTGGCCGGTGAGCTCGAGCGCCGGCGCGCGCTGCGCTACCCGCCGTTCGCCGACCTGATCCGGGTCATCGTGTCCGCCGTCGCCGCCGAGCCGGTGCGCGCCGCGGCGGCGCAGGTGGCCGAGGCGATCGGGCGCGGCGTAGGGGAGCAGAGCGAGATCCTTGGGCCCGCGCCACTGTTCCGGCTGCGCGGCCGCGAGCGCCGCCAGGTCGTCGTCAAGACGACTCAGCGGGAGGCCGCGATTGTCGCCACCGCCGCCGCGGTCGAGTCCGCCGCGCGCGACCGAGCGCTGCGCGACGTGGCGTTCTCCGTGGACGTCGATCCGCAGTAGTGGATCCGTCCGCACTCACGGCGGGCGGGCCCGCCAGAACCCGTCGTGAGTGCGGATGGGTCCACTGAGTCGACTACTACACTCGACGGCTCGATGGCCGAAGAGCAGACCGTCCAGAGCGAAGCGACCGAGACGCGCGAGGAGCGCCTCGATCCCGAGACTCGCGCGCGCCGCGCCGCGGCGCTCCGGCACGTCCGCGTGTACGGCGATCCCGCCCTGCGGACGCGTGCGCGGCCGATCGAGGTGTTCGACGACGCGCTCGCCGACGAGGTCAAGCGCATGGGCCGGTTGATGGACGACGCGCTCGGGATCGGGCTCGCCGCCACGCAGCTGGGCGTCATGCACCGGCTGCTCGTCTATCGCGTCGACCCCGACGCGCCGCTCGGCGTGCTGATCAACCCCGAGTTCGAGTACAAGAGCGAAGAGCTCGAGACGATGGAGGAAGGCTGCCTCTCGCTGCCCGGCGTGGGCGTCGAGGTCGAGCGGCCGCTCCACGTGCGGGTGCGCGCGTCCGACGAGACCGGATCGCCGGTCGTCGTGGAGGCCTCCGGGCTCGAGGCGCGCGTGATCCAGCACGAGATCGACCACCTCGACGGCGTGCTGATCCTCGATCGCACCAGCCGCGATCAGCGCAAGCAGGCGATGCGCGCCATGCGCGAGGCGATGGCGGGCAGCCCGCCCGACCCCTCGCCCGCCGTCAGCGCGTGAAGACCGTCTACCTCGGCACCTCGGACTTCGCGGCCGCCGTTCTCGATCGCCTGGCCGGCAGCGCGCACCGTCCGGCGCTGGTCGTCACCCGGCCCGACCGGCCGAAGGGGCGCGGCCGCCACCTGCAGTCGCCGCCGGTCGCGACCCGGGCGCGCGAGCTCGGGCTCGACGTCATCCAGCCCGAACGGCTGCACGAGCCCGAGCCGCTCGAGCGGATCGCGGCTGCCGCGCCCGACGCGCTGTGCGTGTGCGCCTACGGCGTGCTGATCAAGGAGCCGCTGCTCTCCGGCTACGAGCTGCTCAACGTGCATCCGTCGCTCCTCCCGCGCTGGCGCGGGGCCGCGCCGGTCGAGCGGGCGATCATGGCCGGTGACGCGCAGACCGGCGTGTCGATCATGCGGCTGACCGCGGGGCTGGACTCCGGACCGGTGTGCCTGCAGGAGTCCGTGCCGATCGGGCCGCACGACGACTACGGCACGCTGTCCGCGCGGCTGCAGGCGCTCAGCGGCGAGCTGCTCGTCCGTGCGCTCGACGAGCGGCCGCCGTTCGCCGAGCAGGACGAGGCCGCGGTCACCTACGCGCACAAGATCGAGGCGAGCGACCGCGAGCTCGACCCGGAGCGGCCGGCAGAGGAGCTCGAGCGCACGGTGCGTGCCCTGCGGCCGCACATCGGCGCCCGCGTGCCGCTCCCCGAGGGCGATTTCCTCGGCGTGATCGCCGCGCGCGTCGCCGGCGGCGACGGTGGCCTGCGCGTCGACGACGGCCGGCTGCGGTTCGGCGGGCTCGAGCTCACCGAGATCCGCCCACCGGGTGGGCGCCCGATGGCGGCCGCCGACTGGCTCCGTGGGCACCGTCTCTAGATCCCGAGTCGGGGTGCACGGAAAGACCGTTAACGCCGTCCGGCCGCTCATGGCGGCCGGACGGGGAGGAGGAGTGGTCTGGGATTACTCGGTGGGCGCGGTGGCCGCCTGCTCCGGAGCCGCGGCCGGGGCGGCAGCCGGAGCCGCGGCGGGCGCGGCGGCCGGGGCGGCAGCCGGAGCCGCGGCGGGTGCCGGGGCCGGAGCCGCCTGCGCCGGAGCCGGGGCGGGCGCCGGAGCGGGGGCGGGAGCCGGGGCGATGACCGGGGTCGGTGCGGGCGCCGCGGCGGGAGCCGGGGCCGCCTTCACGGGCTCGGCGACCGGGGCGGGAGCGGCCTTGGCGGGCTCGGAGGCCGGAGCGACCTTGGCGGGCTCGGAGGCCGGAGCGGCCTTCGCGGGCTCGGAGGCCGGCGCCTGCGCCGGGTCGGCCTTGACGGGCTCCGCAGCGGGCTGCGCGTGGCTCACGTCGGCCGGAGCCGCATGGTGAGCCGCGGCGACGTTCGGGGCGTCGACCGGAGTCGGGTTGTCGACCGGGGCGGGCGGCGCAGGCGGCGTCGGGTTGTCGCCACCGCCACCGTCATCGGTCGGGTGCACGATCTTCACGGGCTCGGGCTGCGTGCCGACCGGGGTGTCGCCGTTGTTCCCGTCGTCGTTCGGCGGCGGGTTCTGGTCGCTCGGATCGGCCGGCACCTCGATCGGCGCGGGCGTGATCGGCGTCGGCGCGGCGGAGGTCGGGTCGGTGCCCTCGTCCTCCTCCTGGGCGTTCGCGACGCCGTCGCCGTCCGTGTCGTCGGCGCCATCGAGCGTGCCGTCGCCGTTGGTGTCCGAGATCCACGGGAGCGAGCCCAGGGCGGCCTCGGCCGCATTGCTCACGCCGTCTCCGTCGCTGTCGAGCTCGCCGTCCGGGATGCCGTTGGTGGCGCCCCGCAGCGGCGACGTCTGCAGCTGGAACTCCGTGGCGTTGCTGAGGCCGTCGGCGTCGTCGTCCGCGGTCGGATCGAGATTGCCGCCGTTGGCGTTCTCCCAGGCGTCGGCCATCCCGTCATGGTCGGTGTCGGCCCCGTTGGTCGGGGCGACGAAGCCCGTGTTGCCGAAGTCGGTGCCGGACCCGTCGCCCTGGACGCTGCTGCCCACGGACTCGGACTGCGAGGTCGCGGGCGTGCCCGCGTTGCCCCCGTTGCCCGTGCCGGCCGTGCCGGTCACGGTCGTGCCGGTACCGGTGCCCGAAGCGATCACGAGCGCGGTGGTGCCCACGCCCGGGACGGCCGCCGGGCCGACCGGCGTGATGCCGCTACCGGTACGCGGCGGCTGCGCGATGTCCTGACGCAGCTCCGGAGAGCGCATCGTCACGGGCGAATCGCTACCGCCAGGTTGAAGCTGGTCCGGCCAATCGGTCCAGCCAAGGAGTGGGGCACTCAGAGCCCCGACGCCGAGCACCCCAGCGACCAGTCCGGCTGCCACGGTGCCGGCGAACCGCAGATCGCGCAGGCCAACCGAGCGCTCCTGGCGCCGGGCCCCGCGATTGGTGTTCGTCAGCGACATTTGTGTATCCCCTTCCGAGGCAGCTATCGGCAAGTTCTACGACGTGCTTAAGCCCTTTCGCCACGAAAGTTGAGCGTTTGGGCGCCCGAATGGACGAACGTTCGACAGATCTCGAACACCCTGCAAATCCGTCCAAAATGCGAGATCCCGAAAAACTGGAATCCGGCGGTTCACCGGATCGTCACGCCCTGAATCAAGGATACCCGCGCGGTCAGGTCGCGAACGTCGCGCCCGCGCGCGCATGCGCCTACGCGGTCGCCAGGCGCGTCTTCGAGGACGGCGCGTTCGCCGACCAGGCCTTCCACGGCGAGGCGGCCGGGCTCGAGCCACGTGATCGCGCGCTGGCGATGCGGCTGGCGTACGGCGTCGTCCAGCGCCGCGCGACGCTCGACTCCGTGATCGAGACGCTCGCGCAGCGCCGCATCCGGCGGCTGCAGCCGGCCGTGCTCGCCGCGCTGCGGCTCGGGGTGCTCCAGCTCGCGTTCTTCGACCGCATCCCGCCGCACGCCGCCGTCACCGAATCGGTCGAGCTCGCGAAGTCGGCGTCCCCTCGCGGCGCCGGCCTCGTCAACGCCGTCCTGCGGCGGGCGGCGCGCGAGGCGCCCGCGCTGGTCGCCGCGCTGCCGGACGGGACGCCCGCCGAGGCCGCGGTCCGCCACTCGCACCCGCTCTGGATCGCCGAGCTGTGGTTCGACGCGCTCGGCCCCGACGCCGCGCGGGCGCTGATGGCGGCCGACAACGAGCCCGCCGAGACCGCCGTGCGCGCCAACGCGCTGCGGATCACCCGCGACGAGCTCGCGGCGCGGCTTCCCGTCGCGTCGCGCGCCGCCGAGGCGCTGCCCGAAGGGCTGGTGCTCGAGGCGCCGTTCGACGCGTTCTCCTCGCCGCTGTGGGAGGACGGCCTGTTCATGCCGCAGTCGCGCGCCGCGATGGCCGTCGCGCGCACCGTGGCGCCCGAGCCCGGCGAGCAGGTGCTCGACCTGTGCGCCGCGCCCGGCGGCAAGACCACGCACCTCGCCGCGCTGATGGGCAACCGCGGCCGCGTGCTGGCGGTCGAGCGCCACCAGGGGCGCGCCGAGGCGCTCGAGCGCACCGCCGCGCGCATGGGCGCCACCTGCGTCGAGGTCCGCGTCGCCGACGCCGCCGAACCGGTCCACGGCACGTTCGACCGCGTGCTCGTCGACCCGCCCTGCTCGGATCTCGGCACGCTCGCGTCGCGGCCGGACGTGCGCTGGCGCAAGGAACCCTCGACGGTCGCCGAGCTCGCCGCCACGCAGGCGGCGATCCTGGAGACGGCCGCGCGCGCCGTACGTCCCGGCGGCGTCCTCGTGTACTCCACCTGCACGATCTCCCCGGCCGAGAACGAGCGCCAGATCGACAGCTTCCTGACCGGCCACGGCGATTTCAGCGTCGAGCGGCCGCCATCCGACCTCCCGGTCTGGGACCATCCGAGCGTGCCATCAGTGCAGCAGTCGCTCCCGCATCGGGACGGCACGGACGGATTCTTCATCGCGAGGTTGAGGCGGGCATGAGCGGCGATCACGTGGATCTCGGCGACGTCTGCCCGAACTGCCACGAGCCGTGGCTGCGTCCGACGAACCTGCCCGGCCGCTACCGCTGCGTGAACTGCCTGCACCGCTTCGAGCTGCGCTCGGTGTGCCCGAACTGCGGCGAGCACTCCACGATCGTCCGCATGTCCGACACGGCGCTCTACATCTGCAATCACTGCCGGAGCTCGATGCTCCAGCCGATATGACGCCACCCGACGGCGTCGCGCCGTCGATCCTGGCGAGCGACTTCGCGCGCCTGGGCGAGCAGGTCGGCATCGTGCTGGAGGCGGGGGCGAGGACGATCCACGTCGACGTGATGGACGGCCACTTCGTCCCGCCGATCAGCATGGGCCCGCTCGTCGTCGAGGCGCTGGCCGACCAGATCCACGCCGCCGGCGCGATCGTCGACGTGCATCTGATGATCGAGCGCCCGGAGCGCCAGATCGACGCGTTCGTGAAGGCGGGCGCGGACAACATCACCGTGCACGCCGAGGCGACGCCGCACGTGCACTACGCGCTGCAGGCGATCCACGAGGCAGGCTGCAGCGCCGGGCTCGCCCTCTGCCCGGCGACGCCGGTCGCCGCCGCGTCCGAGCTCGTCGCCGACATCGACGTCCTGCTGTGCATGACCGTCAACCCGGGCTGGGGAGGCCAGGCGTTCCTGCCCGGGTCGATCGCCAAGCTCGAGCGCCTGCGCGGGCTGCTCGGGCCGGGCGTGGCGATCGAGGTCGACGGCGGGATCGACGCCGGGACGGCAGGCCCGTGCGCCGCCGCCGGCGCGACTGCCTTCGTGGCCGGCACGGCGGTGTTCGGCGCGCCCGACCCGGTCGCTGCCGTGCGTGAGATCGCGACCGCGATCGAGGCCGTGGGGCGTTAGCGCGCCTGGACGCACCTGCCCATTCGTCCGGTACGGCCAGCCGTATTGGAGCGCCGAACGGGCACAGCCAGACTTGTAAACAACGTGGGTCACCGGGTCTTGATCGTGGACGACCATCCGTCGTTCCGCGCGACTGCGCGAGTCCTCCTCGAGGCGGAGGGCTTCGACGTCGTCGGGGAAGCCGCGGACGGCGCGTCGGCGCTGACCGAGGCCGGGCGGCTCCAGCCGGAGGTGGTGCTGCTCGATGTGCAGCTGCCCGACATCGACGGGTTCGACGTCGCCGCCCGCCTCACCGGCAACGCCGACAGCCCGGTCGTGATCCTCGTCTCCAGCCGCGACTCGTCCGACTTCGGGCCGCTGGTGATGCGCTCCGGCGCGCGCGGCTTCGTGCCCAAGGCCGAGCTGTCGGGCGACCGGCTCCAGGAGCTTCTTTGACGGGTCTTCGCCGCGCGCTGCTCAGCGTGGCATTCGCGGGCGTGATCGTCGGCGCCGCTGCATCGGCGCTCGTCGCCTCATCGGACCACATCAGCCGCCCCGGCCTGTCGATCGTCATCGGCCTGGTGATCATCTGGTCGTTCATCGGCGCCGGCCTGTACGCGTGGTGGCGGCGCCCGATGAACCGCTTCGGCGCGCTGATGGCCGCGGTCGGCTTCACGTTCGCGCTCGGCGTGCTGACCGCGTCCGACAACCAGATCGTGCTTCACCGCCGGCGTCCTGCTGTCGAGCGTCTACTTCGTCGTCTTCGCCCACATGGTGCTCGCCTATCCCGACGGGCGGCTCCAGCACGGCTGGCACGCGCGGCTGCTCGCCGTCGGCTACGCGCTCGCGCTGATCGGGCCGCTGCCGCAGCTGCTGTGGGGCTTCAGCCCCGACATGCCGTGCGACGGCTGCCCCGAGTCGGCGCTGCTGATCGAGCGCAACGACGATCTGCGCGACCTGTTCAACGGCGTCACGTCGGTGTTCGGCGTCGCGATCGTCGCGGTCGTGCTGGTCATCCTGCTGCGCCGCTGGAGCGAGGCGACCGCGCCGCAGCGGCGCGCGCTCGCTCCGGTGCTGTGGTCGGGCGTCGCGATGCTCGTGCTGCTGGCGGGCGCCCTCGGTGCCGACGCGGCCGGCGTCTCGGGCGCCACCGACGCGCTCAGCACCGCCGGGCTGTTCGTCTTCGCCTCCGTGCCGTGGGTGTTCCTGTTCAGCCTCGTGCGCAGCCGCGTGGTCCGCGCGGGCGCGGTGTCCGAGCTGCTGCTCGCCCTCGGCGAGGCGCCGGGCACCGGCTCGCTGCGCTGCCGGCTCTCCGAGGCGCTCGGCGACCGCTCGCTCGACCTCGTGTTCTGGCTCGAGGACAAGAAGAAGTGGGTCGACTCGGACGGCCACGTCGTCGACGTCCCGTCCGACACCCTGCGGTCGTGGACGGCGGTGGAGCTCGAGGGCCGCCGCGTGGGCGCGATCACGCACGACAGCACGCTCGACGCGGAGCCCGAGCTGCTGCGCTCGGTGGCCGCCGCGGCCGGGCTGGCGATGGAGAACGAGCGGCTGCAGGCCCAGCTGCGCGCCCGCGTGGAGGAGCTGCGCACCTCCCGCGCCCGGATCGTCGAGGCCGGCACCCAGGAGCGCCGCCGGCTCGAGCGCAACCTGCACGACGGCGCCCAGCAGCGGCTCGTCGCGCTGTCGCTCACGCTCCGGCTCGCGCAGGGCAAGCTCCACAAGGACCCCGACAGGGCGAACGAGCTGCTCAACGGCGCGCAGGAGGAGCTCACGCTCGCGCTCGGCGAGCTGCGCGAGCTCGCCCGCGGCATCCACCCGGCGATCCTGTCCGACCGCGGGCTCGGCCCGGCGCTGGAGGCGCTCGCGGGCCGGGCGCCGATCGCCGTGCAGCTGGCCGAGATCCCCGTGGATCCGCTGCCCGAGCCGATCGAGGCCGCGGCCTACTTCGTGGTCGCCGAGGCCCTCACGAACGTCGTCAAGTACGCCCACGCGAGCCAGGCGACCGTGCGCGTGAGCCGCTACAACGGCCGCGCCGTTGTGGAGGTCGCGCGACGACGGGATCGGCGGCGCCGACCCCGGTCGCGGATCGGGTCTGAGAGGACTCGCCGACCGCGTGTCCGCGTTAGATGGGAGTATGGAGCTCGACTCTCCCGCCGGATCTGGCACTAGGCTCCGGGCGGAGATCCCCGTATGACCGAAGCCACCGCCCTCCGCGTAGTGATCGCAGACGACTCCGTGCTGTTGCGCGAGGGTCTCTCGCGGCTGCTCGAGGAGTCCGGTTTCGAGGTCGCTGGTCAGGCCGGTGACGCCGAGGACCTGCTGCGCAAGGTTGGCGCGCACCGGCCCGACGTCGCGGTCGTCGACGTCCGGATGCCGCCCACGCACACCGACGAGGGGCTGCGCGCCGCGCACCGCATCCGCGCCGAGCACCCGGACACGGCCGTGCTCGTCCTCTCGCAGTACGTCGAGGAGGCGTACGCGCTGGAGCTCCTGTCGGAGTCGACCGAGCGGACCGGCTATCTGCTCAAGGATCGCGTGGCCGACGTCGAGACGTTCACCGACGCCGTGCGCCGCGTCGCCGGCGGCGGCTCGGCGCTCGACCCCGAGGTCGTGGCGCTGCTGCTCGGCCGCCGCCGCCGCGAGGATCCGCTCGAGGCGCTGACCGCGCGCGAGCGGGAGGTGCTCGGGCTGATGGCCGAGGGCCGCTCGAACGCCGCGATCGCCGAGGCGCTGGTCGTGACCGAGCGCGCGGTCGAGAAGCACGTCACCTCGATCTTCTCGAAGCTCGACCTCACGCCGACGGTCGAGGATCACCGCCGCGTGCTCGCGGTGCTCGCGTACCTCAAGGCCTAGACGATCGATTTCATGGCCCGCGTGCCCAGGAGGGTGCGTCGGGTCGTGAGATCGGTCGTCTGCGTACGGCTAGCCGTACCGAGCGGGCACGCGCCGTCAGCACAATGAGGCGCATGAGCGACTCCCCCTCGGCCACGATCGTCAGCAGCACCGAGCTCACGCGCGTCTACGGCGAGGGCGAGACCGCCGTGCACGCCCTCCGCGGCATCACGACCGGCTTCCCCAGCGGCCAGTTCGCCGCGATCATGGGCCCCTCCGGCTCCGGCAAGTCCACGCTCATGCACCTGCTCGCCGGCCTGGACAAGCCGACGTCGGGCTCGGTGATCGTCGACGGCCAGGAGCTCGCTCATCTCGACGACAAGGGCCTCACGCGCCTGCGCCGCGATCGTCTCGGCTTCGTCTTCCAGGCCTTCAACCTCGTACCGGTCCTGACCGCCGAGGAGAACATCATCCTGCCGCTGACGCTGGCCGGTAAGAAGCCCGACAAGGAGTGGCACGACACGCTGATCGCCGCGGTCGGGCTCGGCGATCGCCTCACGCACCGCCCGTCCGAGCTGTCCGGGGGCCAGCAGCAGCGCGTCGCCGTGGCGCGCGCGCTGATCCACCGGCCGGCCGTGGTGTTCGCCGACGAGCCGACCGGCAACCTCGACTCGGCCTCGTCCGACGAGGTGCTGAACCTCCTGCGGCACGCCGTCGACGACTTCGGGCAGACCGTCGTCATGGTCACGCACGACGCGCACGCGGCCTCGGTCGCCGATCGCATCGTCGTGCTCAGCGACGGCCAGGTCGTGCACGACGGCGCCGGCGAGACCACCGAGGGCGTCCTCGACCTGATGAAGGCGGTGGCGTAGTTGATCAAGGTCGCGCTGAAGGGCCTCGCGACCCGCAAGCTCCGCACCGCGCTCACCGGCTTCGCCGTCGTCATCGGCGTCGCCTTCGTGGCGGGCACCTTCGTCTTCACCGACACGATCGACGCGTCCTTCAAGGACCTGTTCGAGCGCACGCAGAAGGGCACCGACGTCTCGGTCCAGGCGCGCCTGGCGGTGGAGGAGGACTTCGCCCAGCCGCCGACGATGCCCAAGGACACGCTCGCGCGCGTCCAGGCCGTGCCGGGCGTCGAGGAGGCCTTCGGCTCGGTCTCCAACGACGTCACGCTGCTCGACCGCAAGGGCGACCCGATCCTCTCCAACGGGCCGCCGACGATCGGCATCACGGCCCCGCCGAAGCGCTTCGACCCCTTCGACTACAAGGAGGGCGGGCCGCCCACCAGCGATGGCGAGGTCGCCATCGACAAGGCGACGGCCGACAAGTACGACTTCCACAAGGGCGACACCGTCACCGTCCAGGGCCGGGTCCCGGCCAAGCAGTACACGGTCTCCGGTGTCGCCACGCTCGGCGACTCCGAGAACCTCGCCGGCTCGCGGCTCGTGGTGTTCGACGCTCCCCGAGGCGCAGCGGGTGACCGGCCACGACGGCTACGACGACATCTCCGTCGCCGCCAAGAGCGGGACGTCGCCGGAGGAGCTCAAGGCGGCGATCGTCAAGGAGCTCGGCACCAAGGACTTCGCCGTGCGCACCGGCAAGGAGCAGGCCGAGAAGCAGGCGCAGGACCTGTCCGACGCGCTCGGCTTCATCCGCACCGCGCTGCTCGTGTTCGCCGGCGTCGCGCTGCTGGTCGGCAGCTTCCTCATCTTCAACACCTTCACGGTCACGGTCGCGCAGCGGACGCGCGAGTTCGCGCTGTTCCGCACGCTCGGCGCCTCGCGCCGTCAGGTGCTCGGCTCGGTGCTCGCGGAGTCGTTCGTGATCGGCCTCGGCGCATCGATCGTCGGCATCGCGCTCGGCCTGCTGATCGCGCCCGCGCTGCGCGCGCTGTTCGGGGCGTTCGGCCTCGAGCTCGGGACCACGAGCATCCAGCTGCACACGCGGACGATCATCGCCGGCCTGCTCGTCGGTGTGATCACGACGGTCGTGTCCGGCTTCGTGCCGGCGCGGCGCGCGACCCGCATCGAGCCGGTCGAGGCGATGCGGGACGCGGGCACGCCCGGCGTCGGCCGGCTGCGCAAGCGGCGGATCTTCACCGCGGCGGCGGTTGAGCTCGTGGGTCTCGCGATCCTGCTGTACGCGCTGTTCGGCGACCCCGGCAACGCCAGCACGACCGCGTCCCTGCTCGGGTTCGGCGCTGTGCTGATGATGTTCGGCTTCGCACTGCTGGCCCCGACCCTCGTGCGCCCGCTGAGCGCGCTCGTCGGCCGGCCGCTGCCAGGGCTCACCGGCCACCTCGCCACCGAGAACGCCCGCCGCCAGCCGCAGCGCACGGCGGTCACCGCCTCGGCGCTGATGATCGGCGTCGCGCTCGTCGTGTTCGTCGCGATCTTCGCGGCGGGCCTGCGCGCGACGATCGACGAGGGCATCGACAAGCAGGTCCGGGCGGCCGGCATCGTCACCCACCAGGACGGCTTCTCACCGCTGCCGAACGGCGTCGTCGAGGACCTGCGCAAGGTCGACGGCGTCGCCGGCGTCTCGCCGATCCGGTTCGAGACGGGCAAGCTCCTCAGCGACAACAAGAACCTCGGCGTCACCGGCGTCGACCCGGCGACGGTGGCTGAGGCGCTGACGCTCGAGTGGAAGAACGGGTCCCAGGAGCTGCTGTCGCGGCTCACTCCGAGCCAGGCCGTCGTCAGCCAGGACTGGGCCGACAGCCACGACGTCAAGGTCGGCGACGACATCTCGCTGCTCACGCCGCGCGGGCAAGAAGGTCACATACGAGATCGCGGGCACCTACGACGCGCAGGTCGGCATGATCGGCGATGTCACGGTGTCCAACGAGTCGCTGGTGAACGACTGGGAGTCCAAGGACGTCGCGTTCGCTCTGGTCGTCTCGGACCGGGGCACCGACGCCGACGCGCTCCGGCGCGCCGAGGACCAGGCGCTGAAGCCGTTCCCGACCGCCAAGCCGCAGACGATCGCCGAGTTCAAGGACGAGCAGAACAAGGGCGTCAACGGGCTCGTGGGGCTGATCTACCTGCTGCTCGCCCTGTCGGTGATCATCGCGCTGCTGGGCATCGTCAACACGCTGGCCCTGTCGGTGCACGAGCGCACGCGCGAGCTCGGGATGCTCCGCGCCGTGGGCATGAGCAAGCGGCAGGTGCGGCGGATGATCCGCGCCGAGTCGGTGATCACCGCGGCGATCGGGGCGGTGCTGGGCACCGTGCTGGGCATCGTCTTCGCGCTGATCGTGTCGCGGCCGCTGGCCGCCGACGGGTTCGTGTTCTCGCTGCCGATCGGGTCCCTTGTCGCGGTCTTCTTCCTGGCCGGGATCGCGGGCGTGCTGGCCGCGTGGCCGCCCGCCCGCAGGGCCTCGAAGGTCGACGTGCTGCGCGCGGTGACAACCGAGTAGGGCGCAGCCCGGTTACGGGCGGCCGGATGCGGCCCGTCCATCTCAGGCCGCGGTACCGGATGTACCGCGGGGCATGCCTCTAACCTGTGCGGCCGTGCGTGCCGCCCCGCCGGACCTGGAGTCCCTGAGCGCGCAGGAGGTTCTCGCCCATGTCGTGGACGAGTTCCACCCGCGCCTGTACGTCGCCTGCTCGTTCCAGAAGGAGGCGTCCGTGATCCTCGACATGCTGCTGGCGATCGAGCCGGGCGCGCGCGTCTTCACGCTCGACACCGGCGTGCTGTTCCCGGAGACGTACGAGACGTGGCGCCGGATCGAGCAGCGCTACGACATCGAGATCGACGTCTACCGTGGCGAGTGGATCGACGGGCTGTGGCAGCGCGACCCCGACGCCTGCTGCGGCATGCGCAAGGTCGAGCCGCTCGAGCGCGCGCTGAGCGAGGTCGACGCCTGGATCACCGGACTGCGTCGCGACCAGTCGCCGACGCGCGCCGGGACGGCGAAGCTCGCGCCCGACGACGGCCATCCCGGCAAGCTCAAGTGCGCGCCGCTGGCCGACTGGAGCGAGAAGGACGTCTGGCGCTACATCGCCGAGCACGATGTGCCGTACCACCCGCTGCACGATCGCGGGTACGAGTCGATCGGCTGCACGCACTGCACCGTCGCGGGCGGTGGCCGCGACGGCCGCTGGGCCGGCACCGACAAGATCGAGTGCGGCCTGCACCTGCCCGCCAGCTGATGGATCCCGCACTCATCCTCTTCGGCCTCGGCGTGGGCATCCTCGTCGGGATGACCGGCATGGGCGGCGGCTCGCTGATGACGCCGCTGCTCATCCTCGTGTTCGGCATCAAGCCGGTCGTCGCGGTCGGCACCGACCTCGCGTACGCGGCGGTCACGAAGACGGTCGGCGGCTGGCAGCACTTCCGCAAGGGCACCGTGTTCCCGCGCATGGCGCTGTGGCTGGCGATCGGCTCGTGCCCGGGCGCGCTGCTCGGCGTCTGGCTGCTCGACAAGCTGCGCGACGCCTGGGGCAGCGGGTTCGACACGTTCATGTTGATCGCAATCGGCACCGCGCTGCTGCTCACCGGCACCGTGGTCCTGCTGCGCGTGCTCGTGATCACCGACGCCGAGGCGCGGGAGCGCCGGGCGTTCGTCATGAGCACGAAGGACAAGATCGTCGCCGCGGCGCTCGGCGGGTCGGTCGGGTTCGTGCTCGGGATCACGTCCGCGGGGTCGGGCACCCTGATCGCGATCGGCCTGATCCTCTACTTCCGGCTCAGCCCGCATCGCGTGGTCGGCACCGACGTCGCCCACGCGGCCGTGCTGCTGTGGGTGGCCGCGATCGCGCACATGTTCTCCGGCAACATCGACTACGGGCTGGCCGGCACGATCTTGATCGGCTCGGTCCCGGGCGTGTGGATCGGCACGCACCTGTCGACGCTGCTGCCTCAGCAATGGCTGCGGCTGGCCCTGGGCACGGTGATGTTCGCGTCGAGCCTCGCGCTGCTCGGCAAGGCCGGGCTCGACATCCCGGTGGCCGGGCTGATCGGGATCCCGCTGTTGGTCTTCGCAGTCTGTGCGGCCGTGCTGAGGCGGCGCAGCCATCCGCCGCGACCCGTGCAGGTGCCGTCGTGACGGCCGGCACCGCGACGCATCTGCAGGTGCTGGAGGCCGAGGCGATCCACATCATCCGCGAGGTGGCCGCCGAGCTCGAGAAGCCGGTGCTGCTGTTCTCCGGAGGCAAGGACTCGATCGTGCTGCTGCGGCTGGCCGAGAAGGCGTTCCGGCCCGCCGATGTGCCGTTCGCGGTCATGCACGTCGACACCGGCCACAACTTCCCGGAGGCGATCGCCTTCCGTGACCGTCGCGTGCCGGATGTCCTGGTGGCGTCCGTGCAGGAGTCGATCGACCGCGGCCGGGTGCGTGACGAGCCGTCGCGCAACCGGCTGCAGACGACGACCCTGCTCGACGCGCTGGAGGAGCACGGGTTCGACGCCGCGTTCGGTGGCGCGCGGCGCGACGAGGAGCGCGCCCGCGCGAAGGAACGGATCTTCTCGTTCCGCGACGACTTCGGCCAGTGGGACCCGCGCCGCCAGCGGCCCGAGGTCTGGAGCCTCTACAACGGGCGGATCCGGCCGGGCGAGCACGTGCGCGTGTTCCCCCTGTCGAACTGGACCGAGCTCGACGTCTGGGAGTACATCCGTGTCGAGGAGCTGGAGATCCCGTCGATCTACTTCGCCCACGAGCGCGAGGTGTTCGCGCGCGACGGGATGCTCTACGCGGTGTCCGACTTCCTGGCCCTGCGCGACGGCGAGGAGCCGTTCGTGGAGTCCGTGCGCTACCGGACCGTGGGGGACATGACGTGCACGGGCGCCGTGCGCTCTCGCGCGTCGACGCTGGACGACGTGATCGCGGAGATCGCGGCCACGCGGATCTCCGAGCGCGGTGAGACGCGCGCGGACGACCGGGTGAGCGAGGCCGCGATGGAGGATCGCAAGCGCGAGGGATACTTTTGACCGCCACGGCTGTCTCTGCGGGGTCGCCCCAACTGCTGCGGTTCGCCACCGCCGGGTCGGTGGACGACGGCAAGTCGACGCTGATCGGGCGGCTCCTGTACGACTCGAAGTCGCTCCTCGCCGACCAGGTCGCCGACGCCGAGCAGGACCTGGCTCGCTTGACCGACGGGCTGCGCGCCGAGCGCGAGCAGGGCATCACGATCGACGTCGCCTACCGGCACTTCTCGACGCCGCGACGGCGATTCATCATCGCCGACACTCCTGGGCACGCGCAGTACACGCGCAACATGGTCACGGGCGCCTCGACGGCGGACGTGGCCGTCGTTCTCGTGGATGCGCGCGAGGGGCTGCTCGCGCAGAGCCGCCGGCACGCGGCCATCGCGGGGCTGCTGAGGATCCCGCGGATCGTGCTCGCGGTGAACAAGATGGACCTCGTGGCCTACGAGCAGGACGTCTTCCGGCGCATCTGTGCGGACTTCCGCGCCTGGGCCGGGCGGCTCGACGTCGAGGAGATCACCTGCATCCCGATCTCCGCACTGGTCGGGGACAACGTCGTCGACCGTTCCGAGCGGATGGACTGGTACCGCGGCCCGACGCTGCTCGAGTTCCTCGAGACGACGCCGGTCGCCGGCGGCGCGGCGGACGGGCCGCTGCGCCTCCCGGTCCAGTACGTGATCCGGTCCGGCGAGCAGCGGGCCTACGCGGGGCAGATCGCGGGCGGCGTCGTGCGGGTGGGCGACCAGGTCGTCGTCGGCGTCTCGACCACGCGCGTGGCCGGCATCGAGGGCCCCGACGGCCCGCTCGACGCGGCTGCGGTGCCGCTGTCGGTCGCGGTCTCCCTGGAGGACGAGCTCGACGTGGGGCGGGGCGCGCTGATCTGCGACGCGGCGGCGCCACCGCAGACGGCCCGCGACGTCGAGGCGACGGTGTGCTGGATGGGCGAGTCGGCCGGGCGCGCCGGCGGCCGGTATCTGCTGAAGCACACGGCCCGGAGCGAGCGGGCGCGGCTCGAGATCGTGCACGAGGCGCTCGACGTGGCGACGCTCTCGAGCGCGCCGCTGGGCGACTCGATCGGGTTGAACGACATCGCCCGCGTCTCGATCCGCTGCGCCGGCGACCTCGCCTTCGACAGCTACGCCGACAACCGCACGACCGGCGCGTTCATCCTCATCGACGAGGGCACGAACGACACCGTCGCGGCCGGGATGATCGCCGATGCCCGCTGACCGTTCCCCGAACGTCGTCTGGCAGCAGGGGATCGACCGCGCCCGCCGCTGGGACCTGCTCGGCCACGGCGGCGCGACGATCTGGATGACCGGCCTGCCGGGCTCCGGCAAGTCGACGATCGCCGCCGGCGTCGAGGCGCACCTGCTCGCGGCCGGGCGCTCCGCCTACGTGCTCGACGGCGACAACCTCCGGCACGGGCTGAACGGCGACCTCGGCTTCTCCGCCGGCGATCGCACCGAGAACGTGCGCCGCACCGCCGAGGTGTCGGCCCTGCTCGCCGACTCCGGTGCGGTCGTCCTGGTGGCGCTGGTGTCGCCCTACCGCGCCGACCGCGACGCCGCCCGCGCGATCCACGAGGCCCGTGGCCTGCCGTTCCTCGAGGTCCACGTCGCCACGTCTCTGGAGGAGTGCGAGCGCCGCGACCCGAAGGGGCTCTATGCGCGTGCCCGCGCCGGCGAGATCACGGGGCTGACCGGGGTCGACGACCCGTACGAACCGCCCGACGATGCCGAGGTCGTGGTGGGCTCCGGCGAGCCTCCGGCGGACGCCGTGGCCACGGTCCTCGCTGCGCTGCCGCGCTGAGGGACGAACTTCGGCATTGAGGGAAGCGGGATCGGCCGCCTCGACAGCACGCTGGCGCCTTTTGCTCCCATGGGAAGCAAAAGGCGCCAGGGACCGCCGAAACCGCTCACCTCTTGCCTCCCTCAATGCCGCAGTTGAAGCTCAGCGCTACCGAATCACCGATCGCGCGACGTTGACATCACGCGCGATGACGATCTTGGCCGCGAACCGCACCGGGCGCTTCTTGCGCAACCGGTTCGTCAGGCGAATCGACAACGTCGGCCCGGGGTCGGGTGCGGAGCCCTGGGGCTTGGGCTGGATGATCGCGGCGGTGGAGCCCTTGACGCGGTCGACGGGCACGACGACGTAGCCGGAGTGCTCGCTCTGCACCCAGAAGCCGCGCACGCCGCGCACCGGCCGTTGCGCGGTCACCGGCACGACGGCGCCGCCGCGCAGGACCGCCCACACCGCTGCGCGCGTGCCGCCCGTGCTCGGGAACAGCACCTCGGCGCTGCGGCGCTGCCGCGTCGTCGTCCTGACCGTCCAGACGCCCTCGATCGACCCCCGGCGGAACGTGTAGGTGGAGCGCGCGTCGACACCGGCGCCGCGGGCGCGGCCGCTCACCTCGACTCGCTTGAACGGCCCCGCGAACGGACGCAGTGGCGAACCGGCGGCGCCGACGCCCGACGGAGCGTGCAGCAGTCGCAGCGGCCGCCGGCCCCCGTGATCGCTGGCCGGGCGCGCGGTCACCAGTCGCGTGGTCCCGTGCCCGTTGCGCACCACCACGCCGAAGCTCGACGGGACCCGCGCGCCCAGAGTGGCGGCGACGTTCTGCTGAGCGTCGTACAAGCGGGCGAGGTCGAGCCCGCCGTACGGATACGCGCCGTGCGTGACGGCCGTGATCGCGGTGTTGTAGTGCGGCGTCGTGACGGCGAGCCGGCCGGTCACCGGATCGAACGCGTACAGCGGCGGCGGCTCGGCGGACGGCCGCGTCCCGAGCCCGGCGACCGCCGCGCGTGCCGCGTTGGCCATCATGCGCGCCGCGCCCAGCGCCGCCTGCTTGTCCGACTGCGGATGCACCTTGAACGGATAGAAGAGGCCCGGAGCGACGCCTTCGTGTTCGGGCATCAGCCGCGCGTACAGCTGGAAGCCGCGGTCGAGCATGTACTTCGCCCACGTTGCCTCCTTGCGCGAAGGTGACAGTCGCCCGCCGGCGGCGATCCCCAGCAGCGCCTGCTGCGCGAGCCCGAGCTTCTTCATCTGGTGCCAGCGGCCGAAGCCGAACCCGGTGTCCCAGTTCAGGTATCCCGCGTGCGTCCAGTAACCGGCCAGCACGCGCGTCATCCAGCGCCGGATCAGCGCCTCGTCCTCGCGCGCCAGCCGCCGCATCCCGAGGCCGACCGCGATGTCGTAGAAGCGGAGCGTCGAGGCGACGATGTTCGCGTACTCGGCCGAGTCGACATTGAACTGCGACCGCGGCGGGCCGTCCGGCATGTAGTGGAACTGCATGCCCGGGCCGAGCGTCCCGGCCGTGTCCTTCGCCGGGGAGCGGATGCTGCGGATGAACTGCAACAGCTGGCCGCGGAAGTCGCGCTGCAGGTAGGACAGGTCGCTGGTCGCCGTCGTCGCGGCCATGTAGACCTCGGCGTACCAGTTGATCTGGTTCAGCCGCAGCGTCGGGTAGCGCCAGTACGGCCCCAGGGCCACTCGCCGCAGCCGGTCCACGAGCAGCGCGCGCGTCGCGTTGTCGAGGCCGATCGCGTCGCGCGCCAGCCAGGCCATCGCCAGGGCGTCGGTCACCTCGCCGTCGACCACCAGGTGCTGCGAGGACTTGAGCAGCTGCATCGACGCCACCCAGCCGGGCGAATGGGGCTGGCTGCCGGCCGCCGGGTCGGTGACGGACTCGATCCACGGCGGCGTCCGCATCAGGGCGGCGGTGATGCTGCGCGCCCGGGCGTCCGCCCGCACCGGGTGCGACGCGTCGAGGCCGCGCAGCGCGGCGGCGGAGTGCACGAGCAGCTCGTTCGCGTTGAGCATCGTGTCGACCGACGGCGAGCCGACGCGGTACTGGTCGAGCTTCGGGCTCCAGTCGTCGTCGAGCCGGCGCTGCACCTGGTCGGCGAACGCCCAATAGCCCGCCTCGTCCGTCGCCAGCGCGGGCGCGGGCACAGCAGCGAGCGCTCCGGCGCACAGGGCGCCGGCCAGCAGTGTTCTGGCTAGCGCAGCCACGTCCTCATGATCGCGTTCGTGAACCCGAGGCCGTAGCGCAGGACCGCGGGCTTCTTGGAGTGCCCGTGCAGGCGCCGGTCGACGGTCACGGCGACCTCGGTCGCGGCCACCCCGCGCTTGATCGCCTCGATCATGAACTCAGACGTGTGGAACTGCTCCTGACGCAGCACGAGCTGCGGGAGCACCGTGGCGCGCACCGCGCGGTAGCCGTTCGAGCAGTCCGACACCTTGGTGCGGGTGATCAGCGACACGAGCCGGTTGAAGAAGATGATCCCCATCTCGCGCGCGAGGGTGTTGGCATCGGCCTCCCCGAGCACCCGCGAGCCGTGCGCGAGGTCGACCGTGCCGTCCGCCACCGGGCCGACCAGCCGGTCCATCTCCTCGGGCCGGTGCTGGCCGTCGGCGTCGAGCGTGACGACGATGCGGGCGCCGGAGTCGACCATCAGGCGGTAGCCGGTGCGCAGCGCCGCACCGCCCCCGAGGTTGGTGGCGTGGCGCGCGACGGCAGCGCCGTACTCGCGGGCGATCTCGCCCGTCCGGTCACGCGATCCGTCGTCGACCACCAGCACTGCCGTTCCCAACCCGCAGACGGTCGCAGGGATGCGGGGGAGGACCTGCCCGATGTTGTCCTCCTCGTTGTAGGCCGGGACCACGACGGCTACGCGGTCGCGGAACCTCTCGGTCAGGCCGGCGTTGCGGAACTCGTCCCACGCGATGCCCTCGAGCGCCGCCGACAGCTTGCGCTCGATCCGCCCGTTCTGCACGAGCGAGCGCACGGTGAGGAAGAACAGCACGATCACCGCGAACACGGCGAGGCCGAGGATGCGGCCGCCGTTACCGCGCTCGAACGAGAACGCCGACAGCACCGAGTCGAGCAGGTCGGTCCCCGCCACCACCAGCAGGCCGAGGCCCGAGATCAGGAGCAGCAGGACATCGCCGTTGCGTAATGAGCGACGGCGCCAGACCGCGAAGGCAAGCAGTGCCACGCCGATCGCCAGGCCAACGATGCGAAGAGCCGAAAGCTCCAAGGCGTGGCGCAGGATAGCGGTGCGTCCGGCGTTCTCAGGCCGCGCCGCAGCGTGCCGATTACCTGTGTATGACCCGTGCGCTCGGCCTTCTGGTGGCCCTTCTGATCCTCGCCCTCCCCGCCACCGCGGCCGCCCGCACGCTGGTCGGCACGCCCGGCAAGGACCGCCTCGTCGGCGGCGACAAGGGCAACGTCATCAACGGCGATGGAGGCGGCGACGTGATCATCGGCGGCGCCGGCGTCGACCGCCTGCTCGGCGAGTGGGGCGGCGACGATCTCTACGGCCGCGGCGGCGACGACTACCTCGACGGCAGCTCCGGCGGCGACACGATCGACGGCGCCGCGGGCAACGACCGGATCCTCGGCGGCTTCGGCGGCGACGACATCCTCGCCGGCGACGGCGACGACGTCGTCGACGGCGGCCCGGCGGGCGACGACATCGACGGCGGCGCGGGCAACGACGTCATCCACGGCGGCACCGCCACCGACCGCATCAAGGGCGGCATCGGCGACGACACGATCTACTCGGACTCCGGCGGCGACATCATCGACGCCGGTGACGGCAACGACACGGTCTACGTCAACAACGGCACGGCGGTCGACACCGTCGACTGCGGTCCCGGCCTCGACGTCCTCCACATCAACCCGCAGACGATGCGCGGCGGCTACTCCAACCAGCGCTCGCTGCGCGAGGGCAAGTTCCGCAACTGCGAGTCGATCGTCGAGACCGCGCCGGTCGTCGACCCGGCCAAGGGCGTCAAGGCGATGACGCCCGACCACGGCGGCACCGTGCGCGGCACCGACCGCAACGACAACCTGCTCGGCTCGTTCGGGTCCGACACGCTGGTCGGCCTCGGCGGCAACGACATCATCTGGGCCAACCGCAAGCCCACGGGCCGCAGCCGCGGCGTCGACCACGTCGACGCGGGCGCCGGTGACGACGTCGTGTACGGCGCGTCGCGCGGCGGCGAGACCTACATCGACGGCGGCGACGGGAACGACTACCTGCAGGGCGGCGGCGCGACCGCCACCAACCACATCTCCGGCGGCGCGGGCGCGGACACGATCCGCCTCACCGGCCACGGCTTCAACGCGGTCGACGCCGGCAGCGGCGACGACATCGTCTACGCGTACAACAAGAACCGCGTCCTGATCGACTGCGGTCCCGGCGACGACCTCGTCAAGGTCGGCTTCAACCGCGCCGTGCGCACTCGCGGGTGCGAGAAGGTGAGTCGCCGCTACCACTGAGGGGTACCCTGGCCGTCGTGGCTCTCCTGCGGCGGGCAGCGATGTGCTTTGCGTGCGCGCTGGCGGTGTTCCCAGCGGCTGCGGCCGCACGGACGCTCGTCGGCACGCCCGGCAGGGACCGTCTGGTCGGCGGCCCCAAGGAAGCGCACGTCATCAACGGTGACGGCGGCGGCGACACGCTGATCGGCGGCCCGTTCGACGACCGCCTGGCCGGCGAGTGGGGCGGCGACGACGTGTTCGGCCGTGCCGGGAACGACTTCATGGACGGCGGCTCCGGCGGCGACCGCCTCGAGGGCGCGCAGGGCAACGACTGGATGGTCGGGGGCTTCGGCGGCGACCACATGCTCGGCGGCGAGGGCAACGACTACATCGACGGCGGATCGGCCGGCGACCACATCGCCGGAGGCCCGGGCGACGACACGCTGCACGGTGGCTCGGGCACCGACCACATCAACGGCGGGACCGGGAACGACACGATCTACTCGGACTCCGGCGGCGAGATCATCGACGCCGGCGAGGGCAACGACTTCGTCTACGTCAACAACGGCACCGCGTCGCGCGAGGTCGACTGCGGGCCCGGGATCGACGTGCTGCACATCAACCCGCGTGACAAGCGCGGCGGGTTCCACGACCAGAAGTCGCTCCGGAGCAAGCGGTTCCGCAACTGCGAGAACGTCTATGAGGTCGAGCGCCCGCACGACCCGACGAAGGGCAAGCGCAAGCTCACGCGCGATCGCGGCGGCCGCGCCAAGGGCACCGAGCGCAACGACACGCTGCTCGGCTCGTTCGGCCCCGACCGCCTGATCGGCCTCGGCGGCAACGACGTGCTGTGGGCCAACCGCAAGCCGACCGGCCACAGCCGCGGCACCGACCGCATCAGCGCCGGCCCGGGCGATGACACCGTCTACGGCGCCTCACGCGGCGGCCACACGATCATCGACGGCGGGTCCGGCAACGACTACCTGCAGGGCGGCGGCGTCATCAGCACCAACTTCATCAGGGGCGGCTCGGGCGATGACACCATCCGCCTCGTCGGCCACGGCTTCAACCGCGTGCTCGCCGGCTCCGGCGACGACATCATCTACGCCTACTCCAAGGACGCCGTCCGGATCGACTGCGGGCCCGGCAGGGACACCATCCGCGTCGGCAACAACCGCAGCCTCGTGACGCGCCACTGCGAGAAGACGGTCCGCCTGTAGTCGTTAGTCTCGTGATCCGGGAGCTCGACGCCACTGGGCGGCGCCGGCCCGCGCCTGCCGGCACACGGCAGGCCCACACGTACCACCAGTATGCGAGTGCCTGCCGTGCGACGGCAGGCACGACCCGGCATCCACCCCGGTGACGCCGAACCCCCGAATCACGACACTAGAATCGGCGCGCGTGACCGCGGTCACCGCTCCGCCGAGCCGGCTCGGCGCACTTGCTGAACGTCACGGCGGCCGCGCCGTGCTGATCGCGCTCGCCGTGATCGTGATCCTCGGCGCCGGGCTGCGCGTCAACTCCGCGCTCTCGCCGCTCGACGTCCGCCCGGGCACCGACTCGGCCGTCTACGCGTCGGTCGCGGAGCAGATCTACGAGCACCACCGGTTTGCGCTCCCGAACGCGTCGAGCCCGTACGACTGGTCGCCGGGCGCGCCTCTGTTCTACGGCGTCGTCTACATCGCCACCGGCGGCGTGCACCCGGGCGGCGTGCGGATCCTGGTCGCGCTGCTGAGCGCGCTGACGATCGTGCTCGTGTACCTCATCGGCCGCCGGCTCGCCGGTCCGCTCGCCGGGCTCGTGGGCGCCGGCCTGCTCGCCGTGTACCCGACGACGATCTACTACTCGGGCAAGCTGATGAGCGAGCCGCTGGCGACGCTGACGCTGGCCGGGACGGTGCTGTCGTTCATCTGGGCGAGCGAGAAAGGCCGAGAGGCGAAGACGAAGTCGCCGCCGGTGACGAGCGAAGCGAGGCGGTGGGCGTGGGCGATCCCCGGCGTGTTGCTCGGGTTGACCGCGTTCGCTCGCCCCGAGTACCTCGCGTTCGTCGTGATCTTCGGCCTGCTCGCGCTGTGGCGCGGCGGGCTCCTGGCGGCGGCGGTCCTGGTCCTCGCGTTCGCGTTGCCGGTGGCACCGTGGGCCGCGCACGTCTCGAGCGTCGAGGGCCGGTTCGTCCCGATCAGCACGGGCGGCGGCAAGGCGCTGTTCATCGGCACCTACCTGCCGGGCAACGGCCTGCACCTGGACGTCAAACGCGAGCTGTTGCGCCGGTTCCGCGGCCGCACGGACATCCCCGCGACCGAGCTCAGCCAGATCTCGATGACGCCGCTGCTCAACCGCGTCGCGAGGAAGTACCCCGATCTCCCGCGTGACGCCGCGTTGCAGAAGATCGGGCGCGAGAACGCCGTCCACTACGTCACCCACCAGCCGTTCGACTTCGCGTGGATGATCGCCAAGAAGATGTGGCACATGTGGGAGGGATCGGGCGCCGCCGGGCGCTCGACGCTCGGCACGATCTACCAGTACGTCGTGCTCGCGCTGGCGCTCGCGGGATTCGTGCTGCTCGCGCTGCGCAGGCGCTGGGAGGTCGTCCCGATCGCCCTGTTGGTGCTGGGAATCACGGTGCTCGGAGGGGTGCTGCTGGCCGGCACACGACGCAACGTGGCGCTGATGCCGCTGGTGATGGCGGTGGCCGGTGTGGCCGTCGCGGCGCTGGCCCAACGTGTCTGGAGCCGCCTGCCGAGCCGCTATCTTGCCCCGCCATGCGAATCCTGATCCTCGGCGGCGATGGCTACCTGGGGTGGCCCACGGCGATGCGATTCTCGGCCCGTGGGCACGACGTCTTCCTCGTCGACAACTTCGCCCGCCGCCGGTGGCATCACGAGCACGGAACCGACTCTCTGACCCCGATCCGCAGCCTCGCGGATCGCATCGACGCGTGGCGCGAGGCCACCGGCCACGACATCCACGCGTTCGTCGGCAACATCGAGGACGGTGAGTTCCTCGACCGCGTGGTCGCCGAGGTGCTGCCCGAAGCGGTGGTGCACTACGGCGAGCAGCCGTCGGCGCCGTACTCGATGATCTCGCGCCGCCATGCGGTCGAGACCCAGCAGACAACGTCATCGGCAACCTCAACCTGCTGTTCTCGATCCGCGATCGCGTCCCCGACTGCCACCTCGTGAAGCTCGGGACGATGGGCGAGTACGGCACCCCCAACATCGACATCGAAGAGGGCTTCATCGAGATCAACCACAAGGGGCGCACGGACGTGCTCCCGTTCCCGAAGACGCCCGGGTCGCTGTACCACCTCTCCAAGGTCCACGACTCGCACAACATCCACTTCGCCTGTCGCATCTGGGGCCTGCGCGCGACCGACCTCAATCAGGGCGTCGTGTACGGGATCGAGACCGAGGAGACGGCGCTCGACGAGCGCCTCTGTACCCGCTTCGACTACGACGAGATCTTCGGCACCGCGCTCAACCGCTTCTGCGTGCAGACGGTGATCGGGCACCCACTGACCGTCTACGGCAAGGGCGGCCAGACCCGCGGCTTCCTCAACATCCGCGACACGCTGCAGTGCGTCGAGCTGGCCGTCACCAATCCCGCCCAGCGCGGCGAGTTCCGCGTGTTCAACCAGTTCACCGAGCAGTTCACGATCCTCGAGCTGGCGGAGCTCGCCCAGCGCGCCGGCGCCGAGCTCGGCTACGAGATCGAGCTCGAGCACGTCGAGAACCCGCGCGTGGAGCAGGAGGAGCACTACTACAACGCCGCGAACACCAAGCTACGGGAGCTTGGGCTCAAGCCGCACTACCTCGGCGAGGAGCTCGTGCGTTCGATGCTCACTACCATCGAACGGCATCGCGATCGGGTGATCTCCCGTGCCATCGCCCCCAAGACGCAGTGGCGTCCGGGCGAGGCCGAGGCGAACGCCGCGCAGCTCTCGGCAGCCGCCGCGACACACGCCTGACCGCAACTTCGGTCCCTGTAACCGAGTTTGAGGAAACCGTGACTCGAGTCGTTCTCACAATTTCAACTGCCCTTCTTGTCCTCTGCACGGCCGCTACCGCTCAGGCCAAGCCCATCGTGGGCATCGGCGAGCAGCGCCCAGAGATGTTCCGCGACCCGCATTGGCTGGCGCTCCACAAGCCCGACGTGCGCTACGTCATCCCGTGGGACGCGCTGACCCGCAAGCAGGATCGCGCCGCGGCTGACTGGTATCTGAGTTGGGCGCGCGACGTGAAGGCTCGCGTGCTGCTCTCGTTCGCGCACTCGAACAAGCGCCACCGCGAGCTGAAGATGCCGACGCGCCGCCAGTTCCGCACGCAGTTCAAGGCCGTTCAGAAGCGCTATCCGTGGGTAACCCAGTTCCAGGCCTGGAACGAGGCCAACCACGGCACGCAGCCGACGTTCAAGAGCCCCAAGCGCGCGGCCATGGCCTACGACGTGATCAAGGGCGCCTGCCGCAAGTGCACCGTCTCCGCGCCGTCAGTCCTCGACGACGGCATGAAGACGATCAAGTACATCAAGGCGTTCGACAAGGCGGCCAAGAAGAAGGTCACGATCTGGAGCCTGCACAACCACATCGACGCCAACCGCAGCCGTCTCGGCAAGAAGAGCACGACGTGGCTCTTCCTCAAGAAGACGCACGGCCAGGTGTGGTTCACGGAGACCGGCGGCATCTACAACCGCTGGATCCCGAAGAAGAGCGGCAAGCTCAAGCACATCAAGCAGTACAACCCGAAGAACGCCAAGCGGGCGATCAAGAACATCTTCAAGCTCGCTCGCCTGAGCTCCCGCGTGAAGCGCGTCTACTACTACAACTGGTACGCGCCCAAGCCGAGGAAGCCGCGCTGGGACTCCGCCCTGTTCAGCTTCACCGGCAAGCAGCGCTCGGTGTTCGCCACGTTCAAGGCGCAGGCGCGGAAGTACGGTCGATGACCCACAGCGCCACGGCCAGCAACGCGGTCGTGGCGCAGTAGCCCACCTCGACGGCGAGCACCTCGTCGTCGAGGGGCGACGGGAGCAGCCAGACCATGAACAGGGCGGCCGAGGCCAACCAGGCCGCGGCCGCCAGCCCGCCGCGTCGCCGCGCGAGCGCGGCCTGGTTGAGCGTGCCCGCGGTCAGGTGGAAGCCCATCCCGAGGCCGACGAGCACCAGCCCGACCCGGCTGTAGTCGAAGTCGCCGCCGAACAGCACGCCCATCGCCCACGGGCCGATGAGCCCGAGGCCGAGCACGACCGCACCGGCGAAGCCCGCGATCGCCGTGATCGTCGCGCGGATCGCTCGGTCGAAGTCGGCACCGCCGCCCGTCGCGTGCAGGCCGGAGAGGTGGGGGAGGAGCGACGTCTGGATCGCCTGGAAGAGCTGCAGCGGCGCGCGCGTGATCAGCAGCACGTTGAACACGAAGCCGGCCAGCGCGGCGTCGGTCGCCGTCGCGTCGACCACCAGCACCGGGCCGTTGAGCAGCGCCTGCTCGGCGACCATGATCGCCAGCACCGCGCCCGCGAAGCCGGCGCCCTCGCGCATCGCGCCCCGTGCCGAGGTCGTCGCCCGGGCGCCGTGACGGCCGAGCGCCCACGGCACGACGGCCAGCGACACGAGCGGCGCCGCCGCGATGCCCAGCGCCACCGCGGTCTGCCCGTGCGTGATGCCCAGCGCGACCGCGAGCGCGAACAGGCAGCGTGAGACCGACTCGAGCAGCACGAGCCCGCCGTACAGCCCGAACCACTTGTGGCCGGCCAGCCAGCCGCGTGCGAAGTAGCTCGCCGCGTACGCGATGACGGCGACCACGAGCACCCAGTACAGCTCCTCCGAGCCGTCGAACACGTCGTCGACGATCGGCCCCTTGAACGCCAGCGCGATGACCAGGAACAGCGCGGCCGCGCTCATCTGGATCGTGAACGCGACGCGCAGCGGGTGCGCCTCGTGCCCCTGCGCCCGGCGCGACGAGATCGTGTGCGAGAGCAGCTGCTCGACCGGCCGGTAGATGATCGAGATGATCAGGAAGAGGACCGACCACAGCAGCGAGACGCCCTTGTAGTCGACCTCGCTGAGGTCGTGGCTCGCCAGCGAGAAGTACGCGAACGTGACGATGCCGGTCGTCGCGATGCCGACCGAGAGGATGCTCGCGCCGCGGCCGTAGCCGCCGCGCTTGAGCGCCGTCTCCGCGTCGCGCTCGACCTCGTCGAAATCGGCTTTCGCCTCCGCGCCCACGCTCCGCAAGCTCCGCGTGGACCGCTACGGCGACGATACGTTCACGAGCAACATCGTCCACGGGAACGGCGACGCGCGCCTCCACGACCTCGCCGTGCCGCGAGAGCAGCTCGACGAAACTCGCGCTTGGACCAGTGGTTGAGGTGGCCGGGGGTGTTCCCGAGGTCGCGCAGGTAGGCGCCGCGGGCCATGTTCAGGCCGCGCCACAGCGGCTCGCGCGGCACCGACACGAGCAGGTGCCCGCTCGCCACGCGCGCCATCTCGGCGACCGTGTGCTCGGGGTCCGGCACGTGCTCGAGCACCTCGATCGCGCAGGCCATGTCGAACTCGCCGTCGGCGAACGGCAGGTTCTCCGCCTTCATCACGCGGTACTCGAGGTTCGGCGCCTGGCGCTTCGCCCACTCGGCCTGGATCACCGGATCCTCGAGGTCGATGCCGACGACGCGGCCCGCGAGGCGCTGCGCCCACTGCTGGGTCAGCACGCCCTCGCCGCACCCGACGTCGAGCAGCGACCGCGGCCCGGCCTGTCGGAACAGCTCGGCGAGCGTGCGCTCGAAGCCGGCCATCAGCCGCTTGACCACCGGGTTGCTGGAGCCGTACTTGTCGTACGTGTTGCCGGTGACCGTGCCCTCGGCGTCGCGCGTGACCGTGCCGCTCACAGCTTGACGGCCTCGCGCTCTTCGGTCTTGCCGTGCTGGCCCGACCGCGCGCCGGTCGTCGGCGGCTGGCCGGTCGGCTGCGCGCCCGGCTCGTAGTGCGAGGGGGGCACGCCGAGCTCGAGCTCCACGCGCCGGATGCGTTCGAAGATGCGCTGGAGCGTGATCCGCTGGCCCGACAGCAGGTCGCCCAGGACGCCGAGCGCGGCGAGCACGGTCGCGGCGTTGAAGAGCACCGCGCCGAGGATCAGCGACTGCACGTGGCCGGCGCCGTGGCCCTGCACGTAGAAGTAGAGGAAGCGGCCCCAGACGATGATCGCCGCGGCGCCGAGCAGCATCGCCGCGGTCAGGAACACCCGCAGCGGCTCGTACATCGCGTAGATCCGGAAGATCGAGATCCCGTTGCGGCGGATGTACGTCCACATCGACGGGAACAGGCGCGACTCGCGCAGCTTCGGGTTCGTCCGCACCGGCACGTGGTCGACCGCGACGGTCATCTTCCCGGCCTGGATGATCGTCTCCAGCGTGTAGGTGAACTTGGAGACGACCTGCATCGCGAGCGCGGCCTCGCGGTTGTAGGCGCGGAAGCCGGAGGTCGTGTCGGGCACCGTGGTCTGCGACGCCTGGCGGACGACCCAGGAGCCCAGCCGCTGCAGCAGCTTCTTGGGCCCGGAGAAGTGCTCGATCGTCTGGACCTCGCGGTCGCCCACGACCATGTCGGCCTGGCCGGCGACGATCGGCTCCACGAGCCGCGCGATGTCGGGGCCGTAGTACTGGTTGTCGGCGTCGGTGTTGACGATCACGTCGGCGCCGAGCTTGAGCGCGGCGTCGAGGCCCGCCTGGAAGCCTGACGCGAGGCCCTTGTTGTTCGTCAGCCGGACGATGTGGTGGACGCCGTTCTCACGCGCGACCTCGACGGTGCGGTCGGTCGACCCGTCGTCGATGATCAGCCACTCCACCGACTCGAAGCCGGGCACCTCGCGCGGCAGATCGGCCAGCGTGACCGGGAGGGTCTCCTCCTCGTTCAGGCACGGAATTTGGATGATCAGCTTCATCGCGCGGGGCCTAGACGGTATCGGCTCGTCATCCTGTCTTCGCTCATGGAAGCGGCGACCCTTTCACGTCGGCGGGCGAGCGTCCGCAGGCTCGACGCCGATCTGATCGCGCGGATCGCGTTCGGGCTGCTGTGCGTCGCGGCCGTGGTCGCGTTCTTCGTCTATCCCACGTACCCCAACTACGACTCCTACTACTCGCTGCTGTGGGGGCGCGAGCTGCTGGACCTGCAGCTGCCGGGGTTCGAGGGCTTCCGCGTGCCGACCGAGCACCCGCTGGCGATCGTCGCCGGTGCGCTGTTCTCGCTGTTCGGCCGCTCGGGCGACCGCATGTTCGTCGCCATGATCCTCGCCTCGTTCCTGTGGCTGATCTGGGGCGTGTACAGGCTCGGCCGGGTCTCGTTCACGCCGCTCGTCGGCGGCGTCGCGGCGCTGCTCACGCTCACGCGGTTCGACTTCGGCTTCCTCGCCGCCCGCGCCTACATCGACATCCCGTACATGGCGCTGGTCGTGTGGGCGGCGGTGCTGGAGGCGGAGCGACCGCGGCGCGGCGCACCGGTGCTGGTGACGCTCGCCCTCGCCGGGCTGCTGCGCCCGGAGGCGTGGGTGCTGGCCGGGATGTACTGGCTGTGGGTCGCGTGGAAGGCGAGCTGGCGGCAGCGGGTCGGCTACGCCGCGCTCGCCGCGATCGGCCCGGTCGTGTGGACGGTGACCGACTGGATCGTCACCGGCGATCCGCTGTTCTCGCTCCTGCACACGAGCAGCTCGGCCGAGGATCTCGGGCGCCAGCGCACGGTCGGCCAGCTGCCGGCCGCCGTGTCGGAGTTCTTCACGACGATCGTCAAGTGGCCGGTGCTGGCGGCGGCGGTGATCGGGCTCGGGCTGGCGATCTCGTTCGCGCCGCGCCGCGCCGCGGTCCCGCTCGCCCTGCTGGTCTCGGGCGTCCTCACGTTCGCGCTGATCGGCGCCGCCGGCGCGTCGGTGATCGAGCGCTACCTGGCCGTCGCCGCCGTCGGGCTGCTGGTGTTCGCCGGCGTCGCGGTGGGGGGCTTCACGATGGTGCGCCGCGGGCGCCTGCGCACGGCGTGGATGGCGTTATCGGCGGCCTGGTGGTGTTCGGCATCGTGTTCACGGTCACGCATGTGCGGCTGGACACGTTCGACTCCGAGCTGACCTTCCGCGGGGACGCGCACCGCGACCTCGTGCGCGTGCTCGAGTCGGCGCCGGTGCAGAAGGCGCTCAAGTGCGGCCCGCTCAGCGAGCCCAACCACAAGCTCGTGCCCGACTCGCGGTGGATCCTCGACCTGCCCGCGAGCAAGGTGATCCCGCGCGCCGAGCCGGGCGCCCCGAAGCCGCGCAAGGGCGTCGCGCTGGTCGTCACGAGCCGGTTCGCGATCTTCAAGCACGCGTGGAGCAACGACGGCGACAACCCGCTGATCCAGCTGCCGCCCCCCGGCTGGAAGCGGATCGTCACGAGCGACTTCTACGCGGCGTATGCGCGCTGCTGAGCGCTTCGCGCTCCCGCTGATCCTTCTCGTCGCGCTCGGTCTGCGCCTGTGGGGCATCCACCACGGGCTGCCCTACGTCTACAACCCCGACGAGAACGCCCACTTCGTGCCGCGGGCGATCGGGATGTTCGGGCACTCGCTCGACCCGCAGTACTTCGTCAACCCGCCCGCGTTCACGTACCTGCTGCACCTGGCGTTCTGGGTCCGCTGGGGATCGCGCAGCGCGGTCGGGGACGCGTTCGCGGCCGACCCGAGCACCGCGTTCACGATCGCCCGCGTGCTGACGGCGCTGCTGGGAGCGGCGAGTGTCGGCCTCCTCGCGTGGGCGGGTGCGCGGCTGGTCGACCGTCGCGTCGGGCTCGTCGCGGCCGCGCTGCTCGCCGTCGCGTTCCTGCCCGTGCACTACGCCCACCAGGCCGTCAACGACGTGCCCGCGCTGGCCCCGCTGTGCCTGAGTCTGGTCGGGGTCGCCGGCGTCTACCGCGACGGGCGGATGCGCGACTACGCACTGGCGGGGGCGGCGCTCGGCGTTGCCTGCGCGACCAAGTACACGGCCGGGATCGTGCTGCTGCCACTGCTCGCGGCATCCTGCGCCGCGCGCGGGCTCGGGACGCCGTCGGGAGTCCGAGCCGCCTGGCGAGAACTCCGACGGAATCCGAGCCGCCAGGCGAGGATCCGCGGGTTGGCTCTCGCGGGTGCCGCGGCGGTGGCCGGCTTCGTGATCGCCAACCCGTACGCGCTGTTCGACCTCGACATGTTCCGCGAGGGCCTGTCGCGCCAGTCCGAGGCGTCGACCGACGGCGGCGGCAAGCTCGGCCTCGTCGCCGACAGCGGCATCCTCTATTACGTCGGCACGCTCACCTGGGGCCTCGGGTGGATCCCCGCGGTCGCGGCGGCCGGCGGTGCGGTCTGGCTCGCGGTCAAGCGCCGCGGCCTCGCGCTGGTCCTCGTCCCCGCGCCGCTGCTCTTCCTGCTCTTCATGGGCCTGCAGGACCGCTTCTTCGCCCGCTGGCTGCTGCCCGTCTATCCGCTGCTGTGCCTGCTCGCGGCGATCGGCGCGCTCGAGGCGCTGCGCCGCGTGCCCGCGCCCGCGCTCGTCGCCACGGTGCTCCTGTGCGCGCAGGGGCTCGTCTTCGCCGTCCACAACGACCTGATCCTGTCCCGCCCCGATACCCGCGCACTGGCCCGCGACTGGATGGTCGCCAACGTCCCCGAGGGCACGAAGGTCGTGATCGAGCCGATCGCGCCGGACCAGTGGGCGATGGACGTCGGCCATCCGTCGCGACTCACGCGCACCGGCCACCGCTGGGCCAAGTGGCGCACGTCGAACTTCCGCGGCCGCCGCGTCAAGCTCGAGGACTACGAGCGCACGCTCAGCCCGCCGATGCTCGACCGCTACGCCCGCGCCGGCTACTGCATCGTGCTCACCGGCTCGCTGCAGCAGGGCCGCGCGCTGCGCGAGCCGGCACGCGGTGCCGAAGGCCGTCGCGTACTACCGCGAGCTCGAACGCCGCGGCCGCGTCCTGTACCGGGTCAGCCCGCTGACAAAGGACCGATCGGTCGGTCCGTTCTCGTTCGACTTCTCGTTCAACGGCTACCCGCTCGACTACGCCCGGCCGGGTCCTGAAATCGTCGTACGGTGGATCTGTTGAGCATTTGTTGACTCTGTAGTCAATATGCTCTGAGGACCCGTGACCACGCTGCTGCAGACCGACGCCGTCCATCTCGCTCGCGCAATCGAGCTGGCCGACGGCGGCCGCGGCCGGACGACGCCCAATCCGCTCGTCGGCGCGGTGGTCGTCAAGGACGGCGAGGTGATCGGCGAGGGCTTCCACACCGCCTACGGCGCTCCGCATGCCGAGCGCGAGGCGCTCGCCGCCTGCACCGCCGATCCGCGCGGCGCGACGATGTACGTCTCGCTCGAGCCGTGCTGCCACACAGGGCAGACCCCGCCCTGCACCGACGCGATCCTCGAGGCCGGCATCGCCCGCGTCGTGATCGGCTCCGACGACCCGACCGAGAAGGCCGCGGGCCGCGGCCTCGGGATCCTCCGCGACGAGGGCGTCGAGGTCGTCGTGGCCGGCGGTGAGCTGGCGTCGCGGGCGCGGCTCCTCAACCAGCCGTTCCGCAAGCACGCGCGCACCGGCCGCCCGTTCGTGCTCTTCAAGTCGGCGATGACGCTCGACGGCAAGGTCGCCACCCGCACCGGCGACTCCAAGTGGATCTCCGGCGAGGCGTCGCGCCAGCTCGCGCACCACTGGCGCGCGGAGTGCGACGCCGTCGCGGTCGGGATCGGCACCGCACTGGCCGACGACCCGCTGCTCACCGCCCGCATCGAAGGGGTCCACCGCCAGCCGCGCCACATCATCTTCGACTCCGAGGCGCGCCTGCCGCTCGACTCGCAGGTCGTGCGGGGCGCCGCCGACATCCCGCTCACGGTCGTCATCTCGCGCGCGGCGCCCCGCCTCGCGGCGGACGCGCTCGAGGTCGCCGGCGCCGATGTGATCGTCGCCACGGGCGAGAACGAGCCGGCGCGCGTGCGCAACGCGCTCAGCCAGCTCGGCGCGGCCGGGATCACCTCGATCCTGCTCGAAGGCGGCCCGCACCTCGCGGGGGCGTTCCTGGACGCCGGCGAGGTCGACGAGATCCGCCTGTTCCTCGCTCCGGTCGTGCTCGGCGGCTCGCATGCGCGCGACCCGCTCGAGGGCGAGGGCGTCGAGCGCATCGCCGAAGCCACGCGGGCGCTCACGCTCGACTGCGAGCGCGTCGCCGACGACGTGCTGATCTCCGCCCGCATGAAGGAGTGGTGACGGTGTTCACCGGCCTCGTTCAGGATCTCGGCGAGATCACCGCGGTCGACGGGTCCGGCGAAGGCGTGCGGCTCGCGATCGCCACGAAGCTCGAGCTCGCCGAGGGCGACTCGATCGCGGTCAACGGCGTCTGCCTCACGGCGACCGCCGTCGACGACGGGCACTTCGCCGCCGACGTGATGAACGAGACGCTGCGGCGCTCCTCGCTCGCCGAGGTGACGGCCGGCGCGCGAGTGAACCTCGAGCTGCCGCTGCGCGCCGCCGACCGGCTCGGCGGGCACTTCGTGCAGGGCCACGTCGACGGCGTCGGCGGCGTCTGGGAGCTGCGCGAGGACGGCTTCGCCCTCGTCGTCACGATCGGCGCGCCGCCCGAGATCATGCGGTACGTGATCGAGAAGGGCTCGATCGCCGTCGACGGCGTGTCGCTCACGATCTCCGGGCTCGGCGACGACTGGTTCCAGGTCTCGCTGATCCCCGAGACGCTGGAGCGGACGACGCTCGGTCAGGCCGAAACCGGGACGCCGGTCAACCTGGAGGTGGACGTGCTCGCCAAGTACATCGAGCGGCTTTATTCATCCCCACCCACCTCCCCGCGATGAGCAAGTTCGCGACGGTCGAAGAGGCGATCGAGGACATCCGCGCCGGCCGCATGATCGTCGTCTGCGACGACGAGGATCGCGAGAACGAGGGCGACCTCACGCTCGCCGCCCAGTTCGCCACGCCCGAGGCGATCAACTTCATGGCCAAGGAGGGGCGCGGGCTGATCTGCCTGGCGCTCCCGCCGACTCGCTGCGACGAGCTCGGCCTCGACCTGATGGCCGCCAAGAACGAGTCGCCGTTCGAGACCGCGTTCACGGTCTCGATCGAGGCGCGCGACGGCGTCACCACCGGCATCTCGGCCGCCGACCGGGCGCGCACGATCCAGGTCGCGATCGACCCGAGCTCGGCACCGCGCGACCTCGTCCAGCCCGGCCACATCTTCCCGCTCAAGGCCAAGCCCGGCGGTGTGCTCGAGCGCACCGGTCAGACGGAGGCGGCGGTCGACCTCGCGCGGCTGGCGGGTCTGAACCCCGCGGGCGTGATCTGCGAAGTCATGAACGATGACGGCACGATGGCGCGGGTCCCGGATCTCGAGCGCTACTGCGCTCGCCACGGTCTGAAGATGATCACGGTCGCGGACCTGATCGCCTACCGGCGGCGGCACGACAAGCTGGTCGAGCGCGTCGTGACGACGCGGCTCCCGACGTCGTTCGGCGAGTTCAACGTCGTCGGCTACCGCTCCCTGGTGGACGAGAAGCACCACGTCGCGATGGTCAAGGGCAACGTCCAGGACGAGAGCGACGTGCTCGTCCGCGTGCACTCCGAGTGCCTGACGGGCGACGTCTTCCACTCGCTGCGCTGCGACTGCGGCGAGCAGCTCGAGTCGGCGCTGGCGATGATCGAGGAGGAGGGGCAGGGCGTGCTCCTCTATCTCGCCCAGGAAGGCCGCGGCATCGGCCTGCTCAACAAGCTCAAGGCCTACAACCTGCAGGACAAGGGGCTCGACACGGTCGACGCCAACCTCGAGCTCGGCCTGCCGGTCGACCTTCGCGACTACGGCATCGGCGCGCAGATCCTGTCCGACCTCGGCCTGACCTCGATCCGCATCCTCACCAACAATCCGAAGAAGATCCGCGGGCTCGAGGGCTACGGCCTCTCGGTGACCGACCAGATCCCGATCCAGCACGCGCCGAACCCGCACAACGAGGCGTACCTGCGCGCCAAGCGCGATCGCCTCGGCCACTCGCTGCACCATCAGGGCCTCGCGCTCGACGAGGAGATGGTGCACGAGGAGCAGGTCCACGACCGCGAGGCCGGTCGCGGGTGAGCGACCGAGGAGATCGTGGGGGGTCCCCCTACGCGATCGCCGTCGCGACCTTCTACACCGACCTGGCCGAGCGACTCGTGGCGGGTGCGCAGCGGGCGTTCGGCGGTGAGGCCGACGTGTACGAGGTGCCCGGCGCATTCGAGCTGCCGCTGGCGGCGCTGTATCTCGCCGAGAGCGGCCGCTACGCGGGCGTCGCCTGCCTCGGCGCGGTGATCCGCGGCGAGACCGATCACTACGACTACGTCTGCTCGGAGGCGGCCCGCGGGATCCAGGACGTGCAGCTGCGCACCGGGGTGCCGTGCGCGTTCGGCGTGCTGACCGTCGACGACATGGATCAGGCGCTCGCCCGCACCGGCGGCGGCAAGCGCGACACGGGCGAACACGCTGCGCAGGCCGTACTGGCCTTGTCGGCGATCCGCGCCCGGCTACATTCCTGAGGCATGCGAATCGCGCTCGTGCTGGCCGCGCTCTGCGCCGTGGCGGCGACGCTGCCCGCATCGGCCGCGGCCGCGACCTACAAGGGCAAGACCAAGCAGGGCCGCAAGGCGGTCGTGATGACCGACGCCGACGGGATCGTGACCCGCGTGAAGCTCGGCTGGAAGGCGACCTGCGACGAGGGCACCTACACGAGCCGCACGATCTTCCTGCCGCCGTTCGACACGTCGACGTCGACCGAGTTCGCCTACGCCGGCGGCTACACGGCGCGCCCGGACGGCTACGTGTCGGCGATCCGCGTCTCGCTGCACGGCAGGTGGGTGGAGGAGAGCGATCGCTGGCGCGGCACGTTCGGCGTGCGGGTGCGCGTCCGCCAGGACGGCGAGCTCGTCGACACGTGCCGGCTGAAGAAGCTCAGGTGGTCCGCCGGGCGGGAGTGACCGCCGCGGCACTGCGCAGCGCGTCGCGGACCGACTTGAGGGCCGGGCGGCGGTCGGATCCGTCGCGGGCGGCGGTGAAGACGGTGCGCGTGAGCTGGACGCCCTCGATCGGCCGCGCGGCGACGGTGGCCGGCGCGCCGTAGAGGGCGATCTCGGGCAGCAGCGTGACGGCCTCGCCGTGCGCGGCCAGCGCGAGCAGCATCGAGAGCTCGTTGGTGTGGTGGCGAAGGTGCGGCTCGAAGCGACCGTGCTCGTTGCACACGCGCCGCACGAGCGCCTCCATGCTGCCGCCCTCCTCGCCGGTCGCCCAGACGGCGTCCGCGAGCGTGCCGAGATCGATGGGGCCATCGGGTGCGCGGCCGGCGGCGAGCGCGACGTGGACGGGTTCCTCGAACAGGTCATCGCGGTCGAGCCCCGGGAGCCGGGGGCGCGGCTCGCCGCTCCACTCGTCGGCGAGGACCAGGTCGAGCTGGTGTGAGCGCAGGGCCTCGAGCGCCGGCGCCGTCTCGGCTTCGATCAGCCGCACCTCGACGCCCGGGTGGCCGTCGCGCAGCGCGACCATGGCGGGGAGGAGCAGGTGCAGGCTCGCCGTCTGGAACGAGCCGACGCGCACGATGCCCGCGACGGCTCCCGCCGCGGCGGCCGCCAGATCAGCCTCGGCCCGCTCGGCGGCCGCCAGCAGCTGCTCGGCGTGGGCGACGAGGACCAGCGCGGCGTCGGTGAGGCGGACCTTGCGGCCGGCGGGCTCGAACAGCGTCGTGCCGGCCTCGCGCTGGAGCGTGTGGAGCTGCTGGGAGACGGTCGACGGGCTGTAGGACAGGGCGTCGGCGACGGCTCCGACCGTGCCGCGGCGGTACAGCTCGTGCAGGAGGCTCAGGCGTTTGAGGTCGAGCATCGTTCGGAATCTTCGCACGTTCGTGTACGAAGATCTCCGTTGTTCTCGATGCTTTGTCGGCGCAAGATGCGGCGTATGCGTGGAGCCGTCCTGTGCCTGGTGTCAGCCGTCGCGTTCGGCACGCTCGGCATCTTCGGCCGGTTGGCGTCCGACGCGGGCGCGTCGATCGCCAGCACGCTCCTGGTGCGCTTCGGGGTCGCCGCGCTGCTGTTCTGGGCCGTCCTGTGGTTCATGGGCGGCTGGGGCCGGTTCCGGCGGCTGCCGCGCCGCGTGGTGCTCACCGGGCTCGGCCTGGGCGCGATCGGCTACAGCCTCCAGTCGGGGCTCTACTTCGCGGCGATCGAGCGGTTGGACGTCTCGCTGGTGGCCCTGCTCCTCTACACGTATCCCGCGTTCGTCACCGTGGCGGCGCTGCTGCTCGGCCGCACGACCGGGTCGCTGCGCACGACCGTGGCGCTCGTGGTGGCGTCGGTCGGGCTCGTGCTCGTGCTGCTTGCGGCCGGTACGGGCACGTTCGACCTCGGCGGCGCGTTGCTCGCGCTGGCCGCGTCCGTGACGTACACGACGTACATCCTCATCTCGGACCGGATCATCGGAGCGATCGACCCGTTCGCGCTCGCCGCGCTCGTCCTGACCGGCGCCACCGCGAGCTTCACGGTCACCGGCCTGGTCACCGGCTCTCTCGACCTCTCCCTGCCCGCCGAGGCGTGGCTGTGGCTGCTCCTGATCGCGCTGGTGAGCACGGTCGTCGCCGTCTCGGCCTTCTTCGCGGGCCTGCGGCTGGTGGGCCCGTCCGAGGCGGCGATCCTGTCGACGTTCGAGCCGGTCGTGACCGTGGGCCTGGCCTACATGGTCCTCGGCGAGCGGCTGGCGCCGGCACAGCTGCTCGGTGGCGCGCTGGTGCTCGCCGCGGTCGTGCTGCTGCAGATCTGCGCCCCGGGCGGGTCGCGGCGGACGAACTTCGAGCTTGTAGGGGAGACGGGCTAGTTGGGTGGCGCGCTCGGGCAGCCCTGGTTGCATCGGCAGGATCGGGGCCGTGCGATCGAGCGCCTGGATCTGGCTTTTCTCGTCCACGCACAGCACCACGCCGCGCTCGGGCGGGTTCAGATACAGGCCGACGACGTCTCTGAGCTTGGCCACGAACTGCGGATCGCGTGAGAGCTTGAACGTCTCGGCGCGGTGCGGCTGGAGCCCGAACGCGCGCCAGATCCGGTGCACCGCCGACTGCGTCAGGCCGACCTCGGCCGCCATCGACCGCGTCGACCAATGCGTCGCGTCCTTGGGCGCGGACTCGAGCGTCTTGGTGATCACCTCGTCGACCATCGCGTCGGTGATCGTGCGCGGCTGCCCCGGCCGCGGCTCATCGACCAGGCCGTCCAGCCGCTCGGCCTCGAACCGCCGACGCCACTTCGCGACCGTGTTGCGATGCACCCCGAGCCGCGCGGCGATCGCGCCGGTCCGCAACCCGTCGGCGACTAGCAACACGATCTTCGCTAGCTAGTCGCGCTTGTCGTGACCGGGGCCCTTGCCCGGCTTCTCGCCGCGCGCCTTGTCCAACTCGGCCTGAACCTCACCGGAGTCGTTGTCGCCGTACTCGGACAGGCGGCGCTCCAGGTACGGGATCGCCTCCTGCCCTCGGCCCAAGCCGTTGAGGTCGGCGCCGATCTCGAACAGCGCGTAGCCGCACGGGTCGAGGACGTGGGCGTCGCCGCACGCCTTAAACGCCGCGGACGAGGAGTTCAGGCCCGCCGCGAAGTCGCCCGAGCGGCGGGCGTTGAAGCCGGCGAGCTGGAGCTGGCGGGCGCGGGCGAGATTGGGCCCGGATACGGGCGCCTGCGTGGCCGTCGGGGTCGGAGTGGGGGTCGGCGTCGGCGTGGGTGTGGGCGTCGAGGTCTTCTTGGCGTGGCGTCGGCGTCGGCGTCGGCGTGGACTTCTTCTCGCGCGGCGCCTGAGCCTGCGGCTTGCCGCCGTCCGAGCGGCCGTCGTTTCCGCCCGAGACCAGGACGAAGCCCACGATGGCGATCAGCAGCAGGCCCGCGAGCCCGGCCAGCAACGGCACGCCGCTGCTGCGGCGGTTCGCCGGCGCGGCGCCGACCGCGATCGGCTGCGTCGGCTCCGTCGGAGGCCGCGACGACCCCATCGCGTGCTCGAGCTCGGAGACCATCTCGCCGGCGCTGCGCCAGCGCGCCGCCGGGTCCTTGTCCATCCCGCGGGCCAGGACCGGGTCGACGCCCGCGGGCAGCGACGGGTCGCGCATCGTGGCGGTGGGCGGAGTGTCCTCGACGTGCGCCCGCGCCTGGGCGGCGAAGTGCTCGGCCTCGAACGGCTTCGTGCCGGTGAGCAGCTCGAACGCGACGACGGCCAGCGCGTAGCGGTCGGACGCGGGTGTCGCGGCGTCGCCGACCGCCTGCTCGGGCGAGATGTACGCCGCGGTGCCGAGCACCTGGCCCGTGGCCGTGAGCTGGTCCTCCATCGCCAGGCGGGCGATGCCGAAGTCGGCGATCGCGAGCCGGTCGTGCTCGTCGAGCAGCAGGTTGGCGGGCTTGATGTCGCGGTGGACGACCCCCGCGGCGTGGGCGGCGTCCAACGCGCTCGCGGCCTCGCGCAGCCACCGCAGCGCGGTGTCGTCGGCGATCGCCCGCCCGGCCTTCAGCCGCTCGCCGACGGTGCCGCCGCGCATCAGCTCCATCACCATGAAGACCCGGCCGTCGTGCTCGCCGACGTCGTAGATCGTCACCACGTGCGGATGCGACGAAAGGCCGGCGGCGGCCCGCGCCTCGCGCTCGAAGCGCCGGCGGCCGCGGTCGTCGTCGGCGAGGTGTCGTGCCAGCATCTTGACCGCCACCGACCGGCCGAGCATCTGGTCCTCGGCCTCCCACACCCCGGCCATCCCGCCGCTGGCGATATGGCGCACGACGACGTAGCGATCGGGCAGGGAAATACGGGCCGGGCTTACCGGAGGCACCCGTAAGACCGTACCCAACCGGTCTCGTCGCTATGCTCTCCGGCGAAATGGCCCGTGTCTGTCACTCCTGCGGCAAGCGCCCCGCCTTCGGTCAGAGCCGCTCGCACTCGATGGTCGCCACCAAGCGGCGGTTCGACGCGAACCTCCAGAAGGTCCGGATCAGCGAAGGCGGCGCCCCGAAGCGCGTCTACGTGTGCACGCGCTGCCTGAAGGCGGGCAAGGTCACCAAGGCCTGATACGTAGCATCGCCGAGGCTCTCACGCGGGGTTTGCGAGAGCCGGAGGCGAAAGGGTTTTCACCCGGCCGCCCTGTGAGGGTGGGGTTTCCGGGATCGAGGGCGAAACTCAATACCGTTGGCCGATCCGAGTCTCATCCGATTTCGCGCTGTGGTCGAGGGCGCTCTTGCCGAGCTCGAGTCTCGGCGCCGTGAGGTGAACGACCTCAACGTCTTCCCCGTCGCCGACGGCGACACGGGCGACAACATGGCGCTGACGCTGCGTGCCGTGCTGGACGAGCTGGACAGCCTGTCATTGCAGGGCGACATCGACGACATCGGTCGCGACGAGATCGTCGACTCCGTCGCCCGCGCCGCCCTGCTGGGCGCTCGCGGCAACTCCGGCGTCATCCTCAGCCAGCTGCTGCGCGGCGCGGCGGAGGAGCTGATCTCCCGTCCCGGCGAGCTGGTCGACCCGGTGCTCGTCGCCGCCGCGATGGCCCGTGCCGCGGAGCGCGCGTACGGGTCCGTGCGCGAGCCGGCCGAGGGCACGATCCTCACCGTCGTGCGCGAGATGGCCGCCAAGGTGGCGTCCGACGTCGCGCACATGGATGAGCCACGGCTGCTGCAGCGCGTCGACGACGACGCCCAGAACGCGTTGATCGCCGAGGTGCTGGAGGCGGCCCTGCGGTCGGGCGAGCTGTCGGTCGCCCGGGGGCCCGAGCTGCTGCCGATCCTGCGCGAGGCCGGCGTCGTCGACGCCGGCGGCTACGGCCTCACGGTGATGTTCGCCGGCGTGATCGCCGCTCTGCGCGGCACGCGCGCGCCCGAGCTCGCCCACCACACGCCGGCGCGGATCACCCACCCGCAGCACGAGTCGACGACGTTCCGCTACTGCACCAACTTCGCGGTCACCGGCGAGGACCTGGACCCGGCGAGCTGGAACGACGCGCTGGAGCGGTTCGGCGACTCGGTGCTGGTGGTCGGCGACAGCCACACGCTCAAGGTCCACCTGCACACCGACGAGCCCGAGCGGGCGACCGCGCTGTTCGCCGAGATCGGCGAGGTGAGCCACCTCGACGTCGCGGACATGACCGAGCAGGTCGCCGAGCGCACGGAGCGCCTCGCCGAGGCGATCCAGACCTGCGGCGTGCTCGCCGTCGTGTCGGGATCGGGGATGGCCGAGCTGTTCGACAGCCTCGGGGCGGTCGCGCTCGACGGCGGCGGCACGCTCAACCCGTCGACCTACGAGCTCCTGGCCGGCATCCACGAGGTGCCCGCCGAGGAGGTCGTCGTGCTCCCGAACTCGCCGAACGTGATCATGGCCGCCGAGCGCGCCGCCGAGCTCGCCGAGAAGACCGTCTGCGTCGTCCCGTCGCGCTCGATGCAGGCCGGGCTCGCCGCCGCCGTGGCGCTCGAGTCGGGCCGCGGCGCCGTCGAGAACGCCGAGGCGATGAACGCCGCGCTGGCCAACGTCCGCACCGGCGCCGTCACCGAGGCCGCGCGCGACGACGCCGAGGGCCGCTTCCGCCGCGGCGAGGCCGTTGGCTTCGTCGACGAGCAGCTGGTGGCCTGGGGCAAGCCGGGCGAGACGCTCGAGGCCGTGCTCGGCCTGCTGGGCCGCGAGGCCGAGCTGCTGACCTTGATCGAGGGCAACGGCGCGCCGCTCGACGGCGACGGCGTGGCCGCGCTCGTACCGGGCGGCGTCGACGTCGAGTATTCGCGTGGAGATCAGCCCGCTTACTGGTGGCTGATCGCTGCTGAGTAATCCTCGCCTGGGGGCTCGGATTCCTTTAGGAGTTCTCGCCTAACGGCTCGAACTCCCAGCGAACCTGCACCTTCGGGGGACGTTGCGGCGCGGCTGAAGTGGTTTCCTCGAACCGGTCGTGTTCGAGGCCACCGCCCATCGCTGCGGAATAGCCTCGCCTGGCGGCTCGGATTCCGCCGGGAGTGTCTCGCCTGGCGGCTCGAACTCCCGGTGAACCTGCACCTTCGGGGGACGTTGCGGCGCGGCTGAAGTGGTTTCCTCGAACCGGTCGTGTTCGAGGCCGCCGCCGATCGCTGCGGAATAGCCTCGCCTGGCGGCTCGGATTCCGCCGGGAGTGTCTCGCCTGGCGGCTCGAACTCCCAGTGAACCTGCACCTTCGGGGGACGTTGCGGCGCGGCTGAAGTGGTTTCCTCGAACCGGTGTTCGAGGCCACCGCCGATCGCTGCTTCGCCGAGCCCCGGCGCGTGGCGTCGCCTATGACCCGGCTTCTGGCGGCAGCGGTGGCCGCACTCGCGCTCGCCGGCTGCGGTGGCTCGGGCGCCGCCGGGGCCCCGACACCGGAGCCGATCGCGGCCAACCTGTGGGTCGCGCCGGTCGCGGGCAAGTCTCCCGAGCGCTGCGCCACCCCGTGCGCGTTCGACCCGGACAAGGCCTATGGCAGCTTCCAGGCCGCCTACACGGCGGCGGCCGGCGGCGATCGGGTGCGCGTCAAGGCCGGTCGCTACGGCACGCAGCGGATCGTCACGCCAAACCCGCAGATCACCGAGGCGGTGACGTTCGAGCCCGCCCACGGCGAGGCCGTGCGGCTGGGGTTGCTCGACACGCGGGCGGATTGGATCACCGTCCGCGACATGACGATCGCCGCCGGTCGCCGCGCCGACCGCGGGTGGCGCTCGGCGGGCAGCCACGTCACGCTCGACCACGTGAACGTCACCGGCCCCGAGGCGACGATCACGCTCTCCGGCGGCTCGGACGTCACCTATCGCAACAGTGAGCTCGGGACGCAGGGCAACACCACGCCGCGTCGCTGCGCGAACCACAACAGCGAGCCCCTCGAGGTCGCCGACACCACGCGGTTGACGATCGAGAACGTCACGTTCTGGCCGTTCGTGCCGGAACTCGGCAACCCGATCTGCGGGCCGGACGGGAACCTGCACCTGGAGACCGTCCGCATCAACGACAACGTCCAGCATCTGGTGATCGACCGCGCGCGCTTCATGGGCGGCGACGAGTCGGGGTCGGGACGGCTGTTCGAATCGGGCGCCGGCGGCAAGCCGAGCAACGACGCCCTGATCGTCAACTCCTACTTCGCGCCCTCCACCGGGCTCGGCGCCGACATCCGCCTCGGGAACGGCGGCAACCGCTGCGACGGCTGGGTCTTCGCCTACAACTACTGGAGGCGCGGCATCGACGATGCGCAGTGCCCGGTGAAGCCCACCTACGTCGGCAACCTCGGGCCGCAGCCCGACTACCTGCCGTGCCCCGGCTCGGACGCCAGCCACAACCTGTGGGCCTGGAGCGCGGAGAAGAGCGGCTGCGGCACCGACCGCTGGGTCGTGCATCCCGACCCGGTGACCGCGGCGTTCGAGCACGCCGGCGACGGCTACCACCTGACCGCGGGCTCGCCGGCGATCGACGCCGGCGACGAGAAGCTGTGCGCCCGCTACACGGGCGGCCGCGACATCGACGGCGACCGGCGCACCGGCCGCTGCGACGCCGGCCCCGACGAGTACGTCCCGTAGGCCGATCATCATGGCCGTCGTGGTCCCGACGGCGTTCTCGACCTCAGAGCCGCTCTCCGACGACGATCTGCACGCCGTCGGCCCGCCGCGCTACCCGCGGCCCTCGCAGCTCGCCGCGGAGCTGACCGTGAAGCCGCCGAAGGCGGCGGCCGCGGCCGAGCGCCTGCAGCTGCACACCGTCGGCGCGCTCCTCGAGCACCTCCCGCGCGACCGGCAGGACGCCCGCACGATCATCGAGCTCGAGGCGGGGGAGACCGCCACCGTCGTCGTCGAGGTCCGCTCGATCACCAGCCGCTCGGTGCGCCGTCGCGGCATGCGGCCGCTCGTCGAGGCCGTCGTCGCCGACGAGACCGGCACGATGAAGGTCACGTTCTTCAACCAGCCGTGGCTGGAGCGCAAGTACAGGCCGGGCACGCGGCTGCTGCTCAACGGCAAGTACGAGGGCCGCAACCGCTTCCGCGTACAGGGCCATGCCGAAAGCGGCGAGGCGGTCGGCGCGCTCGCGGCCGACGTCGCCACCTACCCGGCGACTGAGGGCCTGTCCTCCACGCAGATCCTCGCGCTGGTCCGCCAGCACGCGGATGTGGCGCGCGAAGCGCTGGAGCCGCTGCCCTCCCGGCTGCGCGTGCAGGACCGGCTGCCCGACCGCGCGGCCGCGCTGCTCGCCGCCCACTTCGGCGACCACGAGGGCGGCCGGCAGCGGCTCGCCTACGAGGAGATGCTGCTGCTGCAGATGGCACTCCTGCGCCGCCGCGCCCGCCGCCGCGAGGGCGCTCGCGCCGCCGCGCTGCAGCCGCCGGGCGAGCTCACGGCGCGCTGGCTCAAAGACTCGCTGCCGTTCGCGCCCACCGGCGACCAGCGCAAGGCGATGGAGACCGTCGATGCCGACGTCGAGCGCGATCGCCCGATGCAGCGCCTGCTGATGGGCGAGGTCGGCTCCGGCAAGACCGTGGTCGCGCTCTACACGATGCTGCGCGCCGTCGAGTCCGGCGGCCAGGCCGCGCTGATGGCGCCGACCGAGACGCTCGCCGAACAGCACTTCGCCACGCTGCAGGCCCTGATGCCGGGGGAGCTCGTGCAGGCGGCGCTGCTCACCGGCTCGACACCGGCCGGCCGCCGCACCGACCTGCTCGGCAAGCTCGCGTCCGGGGAGCTGAAGCTGCTGGTCGGCACGCACGCGCTGATCGAGGAGGCGGTCGAGTTCGACCGCCTCGCCGTCGCCGTGGTCGACGAGCAGCACCGCTTCGGCGTCAACCAGCGCCGCGCGCTCGACCGCAAGGCGCCGGAGGGCCTCGCCCCGCACATCCTGCACATGACCGCCACGCCGATCCCGCGCACGCTGGCGTTGACCGCCTACGGCGACCTCGACGTCACCGTCCTCAAGGAGCTCCCGGCCGGCCGCCAGCCGATCATCACCCACGTCTGCGCCACCGAGGGCGAGCGCTCGCGCGCCTACGAGCGCATCCGCGAGGAGCTGCGCGCCGGCCGCCAGGCGTTCGTCGTCTGCCCGCTCGTCGAGGAGTCCGAGGCGCTGCAGGCCCGCGCCGCGACCGCCGAGTTCGAGCGCCTGCGCACCGGCGAGCTGAGGGACTTCGAGGTCGTGCTCCTGCACGGCCAGATGCGCCCGCGCGAGAAGCAGGAGGCGATGGCCGCGTTCGCCGCCGGCGGCGCCGACGTGCTCGTCGCCACGACCGTGATCGAGGTCGGCATCGACGTCCCGAACGCGACCGTCATGCTCGTCGAGGACTCCGAGCGCTACGGCATCTCGCAGCTGCACCAGCTCCGCGGCCGGATCGGCCGCGGCGAGCACGAGTCGCTGTGCCTGCTGTTCGGGCCCAAGGAGTCGGCGCGGCTGCGCGCGCTGGCCGCAGCACCGCGATGGCTTCAAGCTCGCCGAGATCGACCTCGAGCTGCGCGGCGAGGGCGAGATGCTCGGGACCCGCCAGTCGGGCCTGCAGGCGTTCCGCTTCGCGCGGCTGCCGGAGGACGTCGAGCTGCTCGAGCGCGCGCGGATGCGCGCCCGCTCGATCCTCGACGAGGACGCCGAGCTCACGCAGCCCGAGCACGCGCTGATCGCCGATGCGCTCGTGAACGCCTACGGCGCAGACGCCATGGAGCCGATCCCGGCGTGATACTGCCCGCATGAGCGATCACGTCTACAAGTCCGTCGAGATCACCGGGACGTCGCCAGTCGGCGTCAAGGAGGCGATCGACGGCGCTATCGCCAAGGCGTCGCAGACCCTGCGCCGTCTCGACTGGTTCGAGGTCATCAGCATCCGCGGGCAGATCGAAGAGAGCACCGTCGCTCACTACCAGGTGACGCTCAAGATCGGCTTCCGGCTGGAGGACTGAGGCTGCGCGTCGTCGCCGGCCAGTGGGGCGGGCGCCGGCTGCAGGCACCGGCGGGCGCGGCGACGCGCCCGACATCCGACCGCGTACGCGAGGCGCTGTTCTCGATCCTCGGCGACCGCGTGGCCGGTGCGCGCGTGCTCGACCTGTTCGCGGGCTCCGGGGCGCTGGGCATCGAGGCGCTCTCGCGCGGGGCCGAAGACGCCACGTTCGTGGACAGCGCGCCGGCCGCGATTTCGCGCCGTGAAGGCCAATCTCGAGGCGCTCGGAGCGCAGGCGGAGGTGCGCCGGGCGGAGGCCCGGCGGTTCCTCCACAGCGCATCCGCCGGCGCGCGTTACTACGATCTCGTGCTCCTCGACCCGCCGTATCGGCTGGCGGGGGCGTTGGGGGACGCGCTGACAGCAGCGTTGCCGGCAGTGCTGGCCCCCGGCGCGGTGGTGGTCGCGGAGAGCGATCGCCGGACCCCGCTCGTGCTGGGTCTTCCGCTACTCGACGAACGCCGCTACGGAGACACTCTCATCCGCATCTATGGCCCCTGACCCCCGCATCGCCGTCTGTCCCGGCTCCTACGACCCGATCACGCTCGGGCACGTCGACGTGATCACTCGCGCCTCGTACATGTTCGACGAGCTGATCGTCGCGGTCGTGAACGCCTCCGTGCGCAAGAGCAAATCGCTGTTCACGGCGGAGGAGCGGATCGGGTTCATCCAGGGCGCGACGGGCCATCTCGGCAACGTCCGCGTGGAGCCGTTCTCCAACCTCGTGGTCGAGTTCGCACGCGAGCACGGAGCGCGGGCGATCGTGAAGGGACTGCGTGCGATCTCGGACTTCGAGTACGAGTTGGAGATGAACCAGCTCAACCGTCAGCTGGCCTCTGACATCGAGTCCGTCTACCTGATGGCGTCGCCGCAGTACAGTTTTCTCTCCTCGAGCGGCGTGAAGGAGATCGCCACCTTTGGCGGCGATGTCTCCGATCTCGTCCCCGAGCCGGTTGCGCAGCGTTTGCAGGAAGCGCTGGCGCGCTGACGAAACAGGGAGCGCCATGGACGTCCTGGTATTGATCGACAAGCTGGACGACCTCGTCCACAACGCCAAACAGGTCCCACTGACGGACCAGGTTCGCGTGGACAAAGAGGAGATCTACGACATCCTCGACCAGATGCGGGCCACGATCCCCGAGGAGATCAAGCAGGCCCGCTGGATCGTCAAGGAGCGCCAGGAGATGCTGGCGGAGGCCAAGCGCGAGGCCGAGCGGATCGTCAAGGAGGCGCGCGAGCGCCAGACGCAGCTCGTGTCCCAGCAGGAGGTCACCCGCAACGCCGAGCGCGCGGCCGAGGAGATCATCGAGGACGCCCGCGGGCGCGAGCGGGAGATCCGGCTCGGCGCCGAGGACTACGCGGACGAGATCCTCAACACGCTCGAGGTCAACCTCTCAAAGTTCATCGCCGCAGTGCAGCGCGGTCGCGAGCGGCTCCAGGGCCGCGACGAGCCGGCTGAAGTCGGTTAGCTGCTAATCCTTTCCCGCGTGCTCGAGCTGCGGGATCTCGCGCGCCGATACGGTGACGTCGTCGCCCTCGACGGGATCTCGTTCACCGTCGGCGCGGGGCAGATGTACGGGTTCGTCGGCCCCAACGGCGCCGGCAAGACCACGGCGATGCGGATCGTCCTCGGCGTGCTCGCCGCCGATCGCGGCGAGGTGCGGTTCCGCGACGCGCCGGTCGACTTCGCGACGCGGTCGCGGTTCGGCTACATGCCGGAGGAGCGCGGCCTGTACCCGAAGATGCGCGTGCGCGACCAGCTCATCTACATGGCGCGGCTGCACGGCGTCGACGGCGGCTCGGCCGGCCGGGCCGCCGACCGCTGGATCGAGACGCTGGGGCTGAGCGACCGCGCGGGCGACCGCGTCGAGGCGCTGTCGCTGGGCAACCAGCAGCGCGTGCAGCTCGCCGCCGCGCTCGTCCACGACCCCGAGCTGCTCGTGCTCGACGAGCCGTTCTCCGGCCTGGACCCGGTCGGGGTCGACGTGCTGAGCGGCGTGCTGTCCGACTACGCCGCCACCGGCGTGCCGGTCGTGTTCTCCTCGCATCAGCTCGAGCTCGTCGAGCGCCTGTGCGAGGCGGTCGCGATCATCAAGGAGGGCCGGCTGGTCGCGTCCGGGCCGGTCGAGGAGCTGCGCGACCGGGGCACCGACCAGCGCCACGTGCGCGTCGAGCTGCAGGGGGTCGACGATGACGGCTGGCTCGCGGCCGTGCCCGGCGCCCGCGTCAAGGACCACGGCGCCCGTGGGACGCTCGTCGCGCTCGACGACGCCTCCCCCGAGGCGGTGCTCGACGCCGCCCGCGCTGCCGGCAGCGTCACGTACTTCAGCATCGAGCGGCCGACGCTGACCGACCTGTTCCGCGAGGCGGTGGCGGCATGAGCGCGCGCGAGACCGTGCGGCTGGTCGCCAAGCGCGAGGTGCGTGAGCGCACGCGCGAGAAGTCGTTCCTGATCTCGACCGCGGTCAACATCGTGATCATCATCGCGGTGATCGTGCTCGCCGCGATCCTCGGCGGCGGCGAGACGACCTACAAGGTCGCGGGCGACCCCGCCCTGGTACGCGCCGCCGGCCAGGCCGCGGGCGGCACCGACATCCGCGTCGAGCCCGCTGCGACCGGCGACGTGCGCGCCGCGCTCGAGGACGGGTCGATCGACGCCGCGATCGTCAACGGGCGGATCGTCTCGAAGCAGGAGCTGCCACAGGAGCTCTACGCGTTGCTGCAGGCAGGGCACAGCCGGGCCGCGAACGCGCCGCCGCCGTTGCCGACGGCCACGCTCGAACCGGTCGACAAGGACGCCGACGCCAAGTCCGGCTACACGTTCTTCATGGTCCTGATCCTCTACGGCCAGCTGCTCACCTACGGCTACTGGGTGGCCGCCGGCGTGGTGGAGGAGAAGTCCTCGCGCGTCGTCGAGGTCGTGCTGTCGGCGATCCGGCCGTCGCAGCTCCTGGCCGGGAAGGTGATCGGGCTCGGCCTGCTCGGGCTCGGCAACCTGCTGCTGATCGTCGGGATCGGGTTGGGCGCGGCCGGGGTGACCGGAGCCTTGGACATCGACGGGACCGTCGTCGGCGCGGCCGTGCTCGCGCTCGCCTGGTTCGTCGTCGGCTACGCGTTCTATGCCTGCGCGTTCGCCTGCGCCGGCGCGCTCGTCTCGCGCCAGGAGGACCTGCAGTCGACGATGACGCCGCTGACGCTGATGATCCTCGTCAGCTTCTTCCTGTCATTTGCCGTGCGAGACAACCCGGACGGCCTGCTGGCGCATATCCTCGCGTTCATACCGATGACCGCTCCGCTCACCGTTCCGCCCCGTATCGCCACCGGTGACGTGCCCGCCTGGGAGATCGTCGCGTCGCTGGCCGTGACGATCGGGGCCGCGGGGCTGCTGATCCCGCTGGCGGCGCGGATCTACTCGGGCGGCATCCTGCGCACCGGCTCCGCGCTGAAGCTGCGCGAGGCCTGGCAGGCGGCGCGCACGTGAGCACCTACGTGCTCGTGCACGGCGCCTGGCACGGCGCGTGGTGCTGGGAGCGCGTGACCCCGCGGCTCGCCGAGGCCGGTCATGAGGTGATCACGCCGACGCTCACCGGGCTCGGCGAGCGCGCGGGCGAGGCCTCCGCGGCCGTGAACCTCGACACCCACATCGCCGACGTCGCCGCCGCGCTCGACGGGCGGCCGGACGCCGTGCTCGTGGCCCACAGCTACGCCGGCTTCCCCGCCTACGGCGCGGCGGAGCAGACGGCGATCGGCCGCCTCGTGCTGCTCGACGCGTTCATCCCGCGCGACGGCGAGACGATGGCCGACCACGTCGGCGAGCGCGGCGACCAGTACCGCGCCGCGGCGGCCGACGATCCGGGCTGGCTGGCGCCCGCACCGCCGGCGGCCGTGCTCGGGGTCAGCGAGGCGGACTGCGAATGGGTCGACTCGAGCATGACGCCGCAGCCGGTGCAGACGTACCTGCAGCCGATCGCCCTGACCGGCGCCGCGGAGCGGCTCGACCGCTTCTACATCGACTGCACGACGCCGTCGCTCGCCACCCTCGACGAGAGCAAGCGCCGGATGGCGGGGGTGCCGTCGGCCCAGATCGCCTGCGGGCACGACGCGATGATCGCCGCCCCGGTCGAGCTCGCGGCGCTGCTGCTGCGCTGAGCCGGCGCTACTCCTCGTCCTCAGGCGGCGCCAGCAGCGCGTCGATCTGCCCGAGGTGCAGCCGCACGCGCCGGTCGAGCTCCTCCAGCACGGCGCGGGCGCCCTCGATGCCGTTGGCGGCGTGCGTGAGCTGCTGCTTGATCCGGCGCACGTCCTCCATCGCGCCGAGCGTGCGCTCGACCTCCGCGCGCAGCGCGGTCGCGTCGAGCCCGTCGGCGTCGCCCTTCGCCATCAGGACGCGGGCGCGGGCCAGCGAGTAGGCGACCTCGAGCGGCAGGCGCGAGCCGTCCTCGGGGTCGAAGACGACGAACAGCTTGTCGCCGTTGACCTCGCGCAGCGCCTGCGTGCGCGCCGGCAGCTGCTCCTCCGACGGGACGACCCAGACGGCGTAGCCGGCGTCGCGCTGGGCCATCGCCTCGTCGAGCTCGGCGAGCGCGCGCTTCTTCGGCACCTGCGAGTTCTTGGCCTCGAAGATGACGCGGCCGCGCGGCGGGCCGGCGCAGCCGTCGATCCCCACCAGCACGTCGCCCTTGCGGCCGCCGACGCCCGGCAGGTCGCCCACCGCGTCGCAGTCGTCGCCCTGGGCGGCGGCGATCGCATCGACCGCGTCGAACACGGCCTCCTCGTACGGGCGGCCCTTGGCGGTCGAGCGGTCGTGCTCGGCGGCGACCTCGAGCGCCTTCTCCTTCTCGGCCTGCAGCTTCTGGATCTGCAGCTGCATCTCGCCCATCCGGGCGCTCATCTCGCGCAGGTGAGCGTGCTGCTGGTCCGACGACTGGCGGATCGCGGCCACGGCGGCCTTCTGGAACGTGGCGAGCGGGTTCGACTCGTCAGCCGAGGAGAACTGCTTGAACAGCTTCTCGCGCGACTCGTTGAGCAACTCGGCGACCGCGGACCGCACCTGGTGCTGGACCGCGGTGCTGGACTCGGCGCCGAAGTGGCGGGACAGCACGCGGGTGACGTGGCCGCTGTCGGGCCCGAACGCCTCCTCGAGCTGCTTGCGCAGCTCGGTGGTCACGGCCTCCGAGGTGGCGCCGAGCCGCTGCTCGACCTCCTTGGAGGCGTGCTCGAGGTCCTGCCGCAGGATCTCCACGCTGGCGCCGGCCTGCTCGCGATCGAGCACGCGCGCGCCGATCTCGATCGCGTCGGCGACGACACGCACGGGATCGTCCCCAGCGTCCGTCCGGGCGCGCACGAGGTCGGCCGCCGTCGCGTCGTCGACGACGACGTTCTCGACGATCAGCCGCCCGAGCAGGGCGGTGACGCGGGGATGGCGCAGTGGAGTTGCGGCTTCCATGGCCCACGCACGTTAGGCCTGCATCCCGACGGAATCGGGCGTGTCACCGCCCAGGGCGGGCACATTGCCACGATGGGATCGATGATGGCGGTGCTGGCGAGCGGCCAGGGATGGCGCCAGATCGGCGATCTGGCGCTCGCATTCGCGCTGTCCGCGGCGATCGGACTGGAGCGCGAGTGGCGGCAGAAGTCCGCCGGGCTGCGCACGCACACGCTGGTCGGGGTCGGCTCGGCGCTGTTCGTGCTCGTCAGCAAGTACGGGTTCGGCGACGTGCTGGAGCCCGCCCACAGCGTCCTCGACCCGTCGCGCGTCGCCGCCCAGGTCGTGTCCGGCATCGGCTTCATCGGCGGCGGGCTGATCTTCGTGCGCCACGACATCGTCCGCGGGCTGACGACCGCCGCGATCGTCTGGGTCACCTGTGCGATCGGGATGGCGTGCGGCGCCGGCGCTCGCACTGCTGGCCGTCGTCGCCACCGCCGGCCACTTCGTGGTCGTGTTCGGGTTCCCCGCGATCACATCCCGGCTCCCGTTGTCCGGGCAGGTGCCGTACGGCCTGCGCGTCGTCTACGAGGACGGCCGCGGGATCCTGCGCACGATCCTCAGCGCCGCGACCACGAAGGCTTCGCGATCTCCGGCATGGCGACGCATCGCGTCGGGGCGGCGCGGTCGCCGTGGCGCTCGAGGTCCAGAGCCGCAGGGCGGTCGAGGACCTCGCGGTCGTGCTCGACGGCCTCGACGGCGTGCTCGAGGTCAGCGCGTCCGACTCGGCCGACTGACTTCGACTGCGGCATTTAGGGAGGCAGGATCGGCCGTCTGGTAGGCACGCTGGCGCCTTTTGCACGCTGTGGGAGCAAAAGGCGCCAGGGACCGCCGAGGGGCCGAACCCCCCGTCGCCCTACCCAGCCGCAGTTACCGGTCGAACCTCGAAGCCAGACAATCCCTCGGGCGCCTCGGTTCGACATCGACCGCCGACACCTCCGCACGCCCCGGCCCGCGGCGCACGAACTCGACCATCGCGTGGACGGCGTCGGCCGCCCCCTCGAACACCGCCTCGACCGTCCCGTCGGCGTTGTTGCGCGCCCACCCCGCCACGCCGTGCCGCTCTGCCTCGCGCCGCACCGAGTCGCGGAAGAAGACGCCCTGCACGCGCCCGGCTGCACGCACCCGCCGCCGCACGGGGTTCTCGGTCATGCGGAGTACCGTAAACGGATGGCCGCGATCGAGGTCCTCGACACCGACATCACCACGCTCGAGGTCGACGCGATCGCCAACGCCGCCAACACGCGGCTGATGCACGGCGGCGGGGTGGCGGGCGCGATCTCGCGGGCCGGCGGGCCGGCGATCCAGGGCGAGTCGGACGCGAAGGCGCCGATCGGGCTCGGCGAGGCGGTCGAGACCTCCGCCGGCGACATGCCGTCCCGCTGGGTCATCCACGCCGCCACGATGGAGCTCGGCGGGCCGACGAGCGCCGAGATCATCCGCCGTGCGACCGCCGCCACGCTCGACAAGGCGGACGCGCTCGGGGCGAAGAGCCTCGCGCTGGTCGCGTTCGGCACCGGCGTCGGCGGCTTCCCGCTCGACGAGGCGGCGCGGATCGAGGTCGACGAGGTCCGCCGCCACCTCGACGGCGACACCGCGCTCGAGCGCGTCGTGTTCGCCGTGCACGGCGACGCGGCCCGCCGGGCGTTCGAGGCCGCGCTGGCTTGAGCGACCTGCTGGCCGAGCTCGACGCGCTCGGCGGCGCCGGCGCTCCGGCGTCCGCCACGGCCCGCCTGCGCGACGTCCTGCTCACCGCGCTCAAGCGCGGCAAGGCCGAGCTCGCCAAGCCGCGCTCCGGGTACGACGCGCCGGTCGAGATCGCGATCGCCGCCGCCGGCGACCTGCTGCTCGCCGCCGCGCCCGTCGACGCGGCGTTCCGGGTCGATCCCGAGCGGGCGTCGCGAGCGCGCGTGGCTGCTCGTCGCCGCCGCGATCGCCACGCTCGTCGACCTCGGCGAAGACGGCCAGCTGCAGCTCAAGGCGGGCGACGTCGGCGGCTTCCTGCTGCTCGGGCTCCCCGGCCGCGCCGACCCGGATGACCTCGAGGAGCTCGCCCCGCTCGCGTTCGAGGAGCATGCGGCCCGCATCGACCGGCTGCGCGCCCGCGCCGTCGCCGTCCCCGCACGGCTGTACGAGCCGGTCGAGCTGCGCGAGCCGATCGGCGCCCATCACCCGCTCCGCGTCGCGGAGGCGATCGCGCGACTCGGCGGCCGGCCCGAGGACCCGCGCTCGGTCGAGGAGCACGAGGACGCCGTGCTCGCCCAGCTCCAGCCGGACTCCCGCACCGTTCGCCCGCACGAGGATCCCGACCCCGCCCGCCGGATCGCCCGCCGGATCCTCCAACGGCTCGACGGCATGGGCAAGTGGGGCGGCTACCACACGGACTTCGCCCACCTCGCCCGCGGGTTCGCCGGCAACGAGCGGGCGCTCGCGCAAGCCGTGGGGGAGGCGCTGCTGGAGTCGGGCCTGCTCGCCGAGAAGCCGTCCGTCGGGCAGCGGCACGTGTTCCTCAACCCGCGCCGGGCCGCCGAGATCCGCCACCTGATCGACGACGGCGAGCTCCCTTCCGGCATGCGCCTCCCCTCGGCGTGAAACCATGCGGCCCATGGACCTCGACCTCGACAAAGTCAAGACCCAGGTCACGACGAAGCTCTTCACCGCGAAGACGCTCGCCGAGGCCGGGATCCTGCGCCCGACACGGCCGGACCACATCGTCGGCGCGGTGCGGGCGCTGCTGCGCTTCGGCCCGACGCCCGCCGGCGGGTACTCCGCGTCGTACGAGCGCTACGCCGACGACACCGCGATCATCGACGAGCGCGGGACGCTGACGTTCCGGGAGGTCCACGAGCGCACCAACGCGCTGGCGCATGCGCTCCAGGCCGAGGGGATCGGCGTCGGCGACAGCATCGGGCTGATGTGCCGCAACCACCGCGGCTTCATCGATTCCGTGGTCGCGGCGTCCAAGGTCGGCGCCAACGTCCTGTTCCTCAACACCGCGTTCTCGGGCCCGCAGCTCGCCGACGTCTCCAAGCGCGAGAAGCCCAAGGCGCTGATCTACGACCACGAGTTCGAGGAGCTGATCCACGACGCGTCGCGGCGCCGCAAGCGGTTCATCGCCTGGCACGACGCCGAGGACGGCAAGCCGGCCGACCCGCGGCTCGAGGACCTGATCGACGGTGGCGACACGTCCGATGTCTCGCCGCCCTCCGAGCGTGGCAAGGCGATCATCCTCACCTCGGGCACGACCGGCACGCCGAAGGGCGCGTCGCGCTCGCAGCCGCGCAGCCTCGACCCGGCGGCGGCGCTGCTGGCGATGATCCCGCTGAAGGCGCGCGAGAAGACGATGATCGCCGCGCCGATGTTCCACTCGTGGGGCTTCGTGCACTTCACGCTCGGGATGAGCCTGTCCTCGACGGTCGTGCTCAACCGCAAGTTCGACCCTGAGTCGACGCTGTCGCTCACCGCGCAGCACGAGTGCGAGGCGCTGATCGTCGTGCCGGTGATGATGCAGCGGATCCTCGAGCTGCCGGACGACGTGCTCACGCGCTACGACCTGTCGAAGCTGCGGGTCGTCGCCGTGTCGGGCTCGGCGCTGCCCGGCGCGATCTCCGACCGCTGGATGGACCTGTTCGGCGAGAACGTCTACAACCTCTACGGCTCGACCGAGGTCGCCTGGGCGAGCATCGCCACGCCGGCCGACCTGCGCGCCGCGCCCGGCACCGCCGGCCGCGCGCCGCACGGCACGATCGTCAAGCTCTACGACGACGAGGGCGATCCGGTCAAGCCGGGTGAGACCGGCCGCATCTTCGTCGGCAACGAGATGCAGTTCGAGGGCTACACCGGCGGGGGCGGCAAGGACGTCATCGACGGGCTGCTCTCCTCCGGCGACGTCGGCCACTTCGACGAGGCGGGCCGCCTGTTCGTCGACGGCCGCGACGACGACATGATCGTGTCCGGCGGCGAGAACGTGTTCCCGGCCGAGGTCGAGGACCTCCTGTCAGGCCACGAGGCGATCGCCGAGGTCGCGGTGTTCGGCGTCGACGACGAGAAGTTCGGCCAGCGGCTCAAGGCCGTCGTGGTGCTCCGCGACGGTGCGTCGGCGACCGAGGACGACCTCAAGAAGCACGTCAAGGCCAACCTCGCGGGCTACAAGGTGCCGCGCGAGGTCGAGTTCATGGACGAGCTGCCGCGCACGTCGACCGGCAAGGTCCTCAAGCGCGAGCTGAAATAGGCACCGGCATTCGGAAGTACGCACGGTTCCGGCGACCGCCGATCACCGCCTGACGGCACCCGGTGACCGGTCATGTGCAAGCAGCACACTTCCGGATCACCGTGCGACGTCAGCCGGCGCCGGCGACCACCGGCGACCGCGCGTACTTCCGAACACCGGTGCCGCTACGCCCGCAGCTTGAAGCGGCCGACGAGCTCCTCGAGCGCGGCGGCGGTGTCCGACAGCGTGCGCGCGGAGACGGCGATCTGCTGGGTCGCGGCCGAGGTCTGCTCGGTCGTCGCGGAGACCTGCTGGCTCGACGCCGACGACTGCTCGGCGACGATGGCGATCTCCGACATGTCCTCCTCCATCTGCTGCGAGAACGCGGCGACCTGTTCGATGCCGGAGGCGATGCCCTCGATGTGGGCGTTCATCTCGTCGACGGCGGCGCCCAGGCCCACGAACGCCTCACGGGCCTCCTCGACCACGCGCGAGCCGTTCTCGGTGAGCTCGGAGCCGTCCTCGACGACGCGGACCGCGCGCAGCGTCTCGTCCTGGATCTCCTTGATCAGCTTGGCGATGTGGCCGGCGGCGCTCTGCGACCCCTCGGCCAGCTTGCGGACCTCGTCGGCGACGACGGCGAAGCCGCGGCCGGCCTCGCCGGCGCGGGCGGCCTCGATGGCGGCGTTGAGCGCCAGCAGGTTGGTCTGCTCGGCGATGCCGGTGATCGTCGCGACGATGCCGGTGATCTCGGCCGAACGCTCGCCGAGCGTACGTATCGTGTCGGTCGCCTCGAGCGAGGAGCCGCGGACCGACTGCATGGCCTCGGCGGCCTCGCGCACGGCCTGGGCGCCGCGCTGAGCGGCCTCGTGTGCCTCACGGGCGGCGGCGGCGGTCAGCTGCGCGTCCTGGGAGGCGGAGCCGGTCGTGGCGGCCATGCTCTCGGCGAGCTGCTTGGACGACTCGACGCGACGGGCCTGGCGCTCGGCGCCCGCGGTGGCCTCGCCGACCGCGCCGGCGATCTCGCCGACCGCACGGCCGGCCTCCTCGGACGCGTTGGCCATCTCGCGCGAGGCGTCGGAGACGGAGACCGCGGAGTGCGAGACCTCGTCGATCATGGTCGCCAGCGCACCGCGGGAGGCGTTGTAGGCATCGACCGAGGACGCGAGCCGCTCGCGAACCTCCTCGACGGCGTCGGCGACGTCGCGGAACTCGTCGCGCGAGTTGACCGTCACCGGCTCGGTATGCGCCGTGACCTGGACGGTCAGGTCGCCGGTGGCCAGGCCCTCGAGGCCGCGGGCGAGGTCGGCGCTGTCGTGCTCGCTGAGCGAGCGCAGACCGGCGAGGATCGCCCGGACGGCGGGCTTCAGACGGGTCGTGATCACGTAGCCGACGCCGACCGCGACAAGGGCGGCGAGAGCCAGCAGGATCAGCTCCAGGCGACGCGCCGAGCTGTGCACGGCGGCGATGTGGGCGTCGGCGGCCTTGGCGTCGTCGCGCATCGAGGCGACGAGGCCGTTGACGGCCTTCAGGGAGGCGGCGTACGAGCTGTCCTGGGCGGCGTCCCAGGCCTCGTCGGCGTCGTCGATCCTGGCGCTGTGCGCGAGCGCGAGGACGTGCTTGCGGTCCCTGACGAACTCGGCGTAGGACGTGCGCAGCTGCGCCAGCGTCGCGTGTGAGCGACTGGGCAGCTCGGCCCGGTCGAGCCTCGCGAGGCCGGCCTCGAGGTCCTTGGCGACGCCCGCGAGCTCCTCGTCGCTGTCGCCGAGCTCGGCGAGCATGTCCGCGCGCGGGGCGTTCTCCCACTGCGCGGAACGCGCGTCGAACATCTCCTCGAAGACGAGCGCGCGCTGGTAGATCAGCGCGGCCTGCACGTCGTCGGCGGTGTTGGCCGGCAGCAGACGTTGTGAGTAGAGCTCGGACCCGACGTCCTTGACGTCGCCGAGCTTGGCGATCGCGACGCCGCCGACGATGAAGGTGATCGTCAGCAGCGCGCCGATGCTCGCGAGCAGCTTGATGGTCATGGTGAGGCGCATCGCCTCTGTATTCGGACCATCGGTGGCCCAGCTTGATGCAGCTACCGTTTGGCTGACAATGCCGCAGCGCACCGACACCTTCGAACTTGCGCCGCTCGGACTCCGTTCGGGGGACGGGCGCCGCTTCGATCTGTACGTCCCGATCGAGGACTTCCACTACGCGGGCGAGCCCTACGCCGTCACGCCGGACCTCGTTCCGGTGCGTCTTGACGTGTCACGCACGACCGGCATGGGGTGGGCGCTGCGGCTGCGCTTCAGCGCGAGCCTGAACGGTCCGTGCATGCGCTGCCTGGAGCCGGCCGAGCCGGTGTTCGACGTCGACTCGCGCGAGGTCTCCCAGCCGGGTGGCGGCGAGGAGCTGAGCTCCCCGTATCTGGGCGACGACGAGGTGCTCCAGCTCGGGCGGTGGGTCCGCGACGCGCTGGCGCTCGAGCTGCCGGCGCAGCTGACGTGCCGGGAGGACTGCGCCGGCCTCTGCGGACAATGCGGAGCGAACCTCAACGAGGATCCGCATCACCACCACGACGCGGCTCCGGATCCGCGCTGGGCCAAGCTCGGCGAGCTTAAGTTCGACTCTTAGTCAAGTTTGTTGGCCCTCGGGCCGATTCGAGGGAATGTCCGTGCCTCGAACTTCTGCGTCTGCTGAGTTGACGTCCCGGCCTGCGCTCGAAGAGGCGCTGGCCGAAGCCGTCTCGCACGCCCGTGCCACCGGCACGGCGGTCGCGCTCGCCTTCGCGGACGTCAACGACTTCCGGCGCGTCAACGACTCGCTCGGCACCCAGCTCGGCGAGGAGCTGCTCGCCCAGGTGTCCGCGCGGCTGCGCGCGGCGGTGCGTCCGGGCGATCTCGTCGCGCGCGCGGGCGGCGAAGGGTTCCTGATCCTGGTGCGCGATCTGCCGATCGACGCGCGCCATCACGCCGAGACGGTCGGCTTGCGAATCGCCGACGCGATGCACGCGCCGTTCGCGCTCGGCGCCGCCGAGCTCCTGCTCGACGCGAGCGTCGGCATCAGCATCTTCCCCGACGACGCCGAGACGCCCGAGACGCTGCGCAAGCACGCCGACGCCGCCATGTACGAGGCACGGGCGCTGGGCGGCGGCGTCCACGTCTACGGCGCGGGCACGGCCGACCCGCTCGAGCGGCTGGAGCTCGCGGCCCGGCTGCGGCGCGCGATCGAGCGCAGCGAGCTCGAGCTGCACCACCAGCCGATCCTGCGCCTGGCCGACGAGGGCGTGATCGGCGTCGAGTCGCTGGTCCGCTGGCGCGACCCGATGCGCGGCGGGCTGGTTCCGCCCGGCGACTTCATCCCCGTCGCCGAGCGCACCGGCGTGATCGACGCGTTGGGCGACTGGGTCCTGCGCGAGGTATGCCGCCAGGCGTCCGAGTGGGCTGCGCTGGGGCTGAAGCCCAACGTCGGCTTCAACGTGTCGCCGCGCCAGCTCCGTCGGCCGGACGTCGCGCGGCGGTTCGCCGAGGTGGTCAACGCGCACGGGATCGAGCCCGGCCGGTTCGTCCTCGAGATCACCGAGTCCGCCTGGTCGCTGGAGGCCTCGCGCCTGCTGCCGGTGCTCGGCGAGCTGCGCGCCGCCGGCTTCGCGCTGGCGATCGACGACTTCGGCGCCGGGTACTCCTCGCTGTGGCGGCTGCGCGAGCTGCCGGTGCAGATCATCAAGGTCGACCGGGCGTTCCTGTGCGGGGTTCCGGAAGACCCCCAGGGGACGGCCGTCTACTCGGCGATCCTGCAACTCGCCGACGCGTGCGGGTGCGACGTCGTCGCCGAGGGGGTCGAGCGGGCCGAGCACGCCGACTTCCTGGTCGCCAACGGCTGCCTGATCGCGCAGGGGTTCCATTACTCCCGGCCGCTTCCCGGGCCTGAGGTCACCGAGTTGCTGCTGGGCTCGGTGGCGGCAGACCGGCGCCGCTGATCTCCGCGCGCCGCTTCGCTCCGGCGGCGTCCACCCCGGCTGGGTAGGGCGGCGAGGTTTCGGACCGTGTCGGCGGTCCCTGGCGCCTTTTGCACCGGTGTGGGTGCAGAAAGCGCCAACGACCTCGCGCGGGGGCCGATCCTGCCTCCCTCAATGCCGAAGTTCGTCCCTCCGCTACCCTTCACAGCCGCCATGGCCGTCCCGAAGCAGAAGCAGTCGCACGCTCGCACGAGCAAGCGCCGCGCGCAGCACAAGATCACCGCGCCGTCGGTGAACGCCTGCCCGCAGTGTCACCAGCCGCGCCGGCCGCACCGCGTGTGCCCGCACTGCGGCAGCTACGGCGGGCGTGAGGTGGTCGACGTGACCCACACGCACGACCACGACCACGACCACTAGCCCAGTCACCGTCGCGGTCGACGCGAACGGCGCCGACCTCGGCCCCGCGGAGGTCGCGCGCGGAGCCGCGCAGGCCGCCGCCGGCGGTCAGACACGCGTGGTGCTGTTCGGCCCGGCCGTGGAGTTCGGCGACGTACCGGACGGCGTCGAGATCGTCGACGCGCCCGTGTCGATCGCCAAGGACCCCGATCCGGCACGCGCGGTCCGCCGCACGCCGGAGGCCTCGATCGTGCAGGCGGCCGAGGCCGTCGCCGGCGGCCGCGCCGACGCGCTCGTCTCCGGCGGCTCGACCGGCGCCGCCCTCGCCGCCGCGCTGTTCCGCTTCAAGCGCGCTCCCGGCGTCCACCGCCCGGCGCTGGCCATCGTCGTGCCGGTCCCCAAGGCGCCGTTCCTGCTGCTCGACGCCGGTGCCAACGTCGAGGTGCGGCCGGAGCACCTCGTCCAGTTCGCCCACATGGGGGCGGCGTTCATGGAGGTGGTGGTGGGCGTCGAGCGCCCGCGCGTGGCGCTGCTCTCCAACGGCGAGGAGCCGACCAAGGGCGTCGAGAACGTCGTCGCGGCACATGCACAGCTGCGCGAGACGCCCGGCGAGCTGAATTTCGTCGGCAACGTCGAGGGCTTCGCCATCGGGACGGGCGCGGCCGACGTGATCGTCGCCGACGGCTTCTCGGGCAACATCGCCCTGAAGGTCATGGAAGGGACGTCGTCGGCGCTGCTGGGCGCGGTCCGCGGCGCGGCGATGTCGTCGATGCGCGGAAAGCTCGGCGGGATGCTGCTGCGCCCGGCGCTACGGGCGCTGCGGGACGAGATCGACCCGCAGGAGCAGGGCGGCGCCGTGCTGCTCGGGCTGCGCAAGCTGGGCGTCGTGCCGCACGGGTCGTTCGGCGCGCGCGGGTTCGCCCGCGCGATCGAGGTCGCGGCGCGCGGCGTGCGCCTGGACGTGGCGGGCCGGACGCACGATCGCCTTTCCGGTGCGGGCGCGTTGAGGGCGTCCGAGCCGGCCGCTACGGTGCCCGACCAGCCATGACGCGAGACGAGGTTCTCGAGCTTATTCGTGAGCATCTGGCCGACGAGCTGCAGCTCGACCCGGCGCGGATCACCGAGCAGACGCACTTCCGCAACGACCTGAATGCGGACTCGCTCGACCTGTACACGCTCGTGCAGGAGCTCGAGGACACCTACGGGGTCAAGATGTCCGACGAGGAGGCAGCGCGCATCCAGACGGTGGACGCGGCGGTCGACTTCGTGCTGGCACATCTCCCCGCGTCCGCGGGCGGTGCCGTCGACCGCGAGCCGGGATCCTGACCGCTGCGCACGCTCACAGACTTGTTGGAATCGCTGCCGGACAACCTGGCCCGGCAGGCGGTCACGCACGCCTCCTGGGTCGAGCAGCGCAGCGACGCCTACGAGCGCCTCGCCTTCCTGGGCGACTCGGTGCTCGGCCTGGCGGTCACCACGCACCTGTATCCGCGGCTGGAGAGCTACGGCGCCGGGCGGCTGACCAAGATCCGCGCGCAGGCGGTGTCGGGCCGCTCGTGCCGCGCGGTGGCCGAGCGGTTGGGGATCCCGGAGCGGCTGCGCGCGGCGGCCCCGCAGGAGGTTGCGGGCCCGGCGACGGACGCGCTGGCGCAGACCGAGCGCGTGCTGGCGTCGGTCATCGAGGCCGTCATCGGTGCCTGCTACCTGGCGTTCGGCTACCAGCAGACGGCGGAAGCGGTCGTCGAGGCGTTCGCGCCGGAGATCGAGCAGGCGCTGGAGCGGCCGGCGGACTTCAAGTCCGCGCTGCAGGAGCGCCTGGCGCGGCGCGGCGCGCTCGTCACGTACGAGGTGACGGCCGAGGAGGGGCCGCCGCACGAGCGGCGCTTCGAGGTCGCGGCGATGGTCCAGGGCGAGGAGCTGGCGCGCGGCGCCGGCCGCTCGAAGAAGGACGCCGAGCAGGCGGCCGCGGAGACGGCGCTGGACGGGATCGAAGGGTGAGCTGATGCACCTGCGCTCGCTCACGCTGAAGGGCTTCAAGTCGTTCCCGGACCGCACGCGGCTGGAGTTCTCGCCCGGCGTGTCGGTCGTCGTCGGCCCGAACGGCTCCGGCAAGTCCAACATCACCGACGCCGTGCTGTGGGCGATGGGCGAGCAGTCGCCGCTCGCCGTCCGCGGCCAGTCGATGCAGGACGTCATCTTCGCCGGCGCGCACGGCGTGCAGGCGCGCTCGGAGGCCGAGGTCGAGGTGATCCTCGACAACGCGTCCGGCGCCGTCGACCTGCCGGCGGGGGAGATCTCGATCGTCCGTCGCCTCAACCGCGCGGGCGAGGGCGAGTACCGCGTCAACGGCGCGCGCTGCCGGCTGACGGACGTGCTGGAGCTGCTGTCGGACACCGGGCTCGGCAAGGAGATGCACTCGGTCGTCTCCCAGGGCCGCGTCGAGGCGATCGTGACCTCCAAGCCGCGCGACCGGCGGATGCTGATCGAGGAGGCGGCCGGCCTCGGCAAGCACCGCAAGCGCCGCCGGCGCGCGCAGCTCAAGCTGGCGCGCACGCAGGACAACCTGGATCGCGCGCTGGACGTCGAGCGCGAGGCGCGCTCGCGGCTGCGGCCGCTGAAGCGCCAGGCCGAGGCGGCCGAGCTGCACGAGCGGCTCGCGCGCCAGACCGACGAGGCGCTGTGGGCGCTCGCACGCGAGGACGTCCGTGCGGCGGGCGCGGCGCTGCGCGAGGCCGAGGCGGCGGTGGCCGCGGCGCGCGCCGCGGCGGCCGAGACCGAGACGAAGCTGCGCGCGGTGGCGGCGCGGCGCGAGGCGGCCGAGGAGGCGCTGTCCTCGCGCGGCAGCGAGCGTGAGGCGCTGTCGAACCGCTTCTACGCGGCGCGCTCGGCGCACGAGCGGATCGGGCATCGCGAGGAAGCCGCGCGGCAGGCCGTGGCGCAGCTCGAGGATCGCTGCGGGCGCCGGCGGGCGCTGGTGAGCGCGCTGGAGGCCGAGCGCGCCTCGGATGTGGGCGACGATGGCGCCGGCGAGCGCATCGCCGCGCTCGAGGGCGAGCTCGCGCAGCTCGCCGAGGACCGCCGCGAGCGGCTGGAGCGCGAGCTCGAGGAGCTCGTCGCGCGCCGCGAGGCGGCGGTCGCCGAGCTGGTCGGCCTGGGCGAGGCCGCCGACGCCGCGGCGGAGGTGCGCCGCGAGGCCGACGCCGCCGCCGAGGCCGCCCGCCGCACCCGCCGCGAGGCCGAGACGGCCGCCGAGGCCGCCCGCCGCGAGGCCGCGCGCACCGGCGCCGAGCTCGCGAAGCTCAACCAGTTCCTGCGCACGCATGCCGGCGCGCCCGGCGGCGCCGCCGCGCTGGCCGACGACCTGAGCGCCGAGCCTGGCTACGAGCTCGCGCTCGCTGCCGCGCTCGGGCCGCGCCTGCGGGCCGCCGTGGCGTCCGACCTCGCCGAGGGCGGCGCGCTGCTCGATCGCGCCGGTCGTGACGGAGGTGCGGCGCTGATCGTGCCCGACGCCGGTCCCGCCGCCGATGCGTCTGCGCCCGCCGCGACCGCGCAGCGTCTGCGCGACCACGTGCGCGTCTCGGGCGACGACCGGCTCGTCTCCACACTGCTCGCCGGCGTCTGGGTGGTCGACTCGTTCGACGGCGTCGACGCCTCGTTCGCGGGCGTGGCGGTCACGCGCGACGGCCGCGTCTGGTCGCCGGGCACGCGTGAGCTGCGCCAGGTGCCGCCCGGCGGGGAGGACCACGTGCTGTCCGAGCGCAACCGGCGCGAGGCGCTCGTCGCCGACGCCGAGCGCGCGGCCCAGGCCGAGCACGCCGCGCTGGCGAAGGTCGAGGAGGTCTCGCGTGCCGTGCAGGCGGCCGACGCCGCGCGCGACGAGGCCGAGCGCCGCGCCCGCGCCGCCGTCCGGGCGCGCGACGAGGCCGCCGAGGCCGAGCGCCACGCCGGCTGGCTGATCGAGCAGCGCCGCGCCGCTCCCGACGAGGGCCCGGGCGCCGACCGGCGCGCCCAGCTCGAGGCCGCGGTCGCGACCGAGCGCAGGCTCGCCGACCGCGCCGCCCGCGAGCGTGCCGAGCGCGAGCAGCGGATCGCGCGCGAGCGCGAGCGGCTCGCGCACGACCAAGCGCTCCATCCGGCCGCCGAGCGGCTCGCCGCCGTGCTCGCGCAGGCCGGCGCCGCGGTCGCCACCCGCATGCAGGCCGCCGAGACAGAGCTGCGCGCCGACCGCGAGGCAGGCGAGCAGCTGGCCGGCGAGCTGCGCGCGTGCGCCGCCGAGGAGAGCCAGGTGCAGGCGCGGCTGAAGGAGCGCGGGGAGGAGGTCACGCGCACCGAGATCCGCGCGCAGCAGACGCGCGACCGCGCCGAGGATGCCGATCGCGACCTCGGCCGCCTCGCCACCAAGCTCGGCCTCGAGGCGCAGCCGGCCGAGGAGCCGCTCGCCGACAGCGAGCGCGCCGACCTCGAGGGCCGCATCGAGCGCCTGCAACGCCGGCGCGAGCAGCTCGGCCCGGTCAACCCGCTCGCCAAGCAGGAGTACGAGGAGGCGGTCGAGCACGTCGAGGAGCTGGAGACCCAGCGCGAGGACCTCGAGGCCGCGATGCGCGAGCTCGAAGGCCTGATCCGCGACACCGACCGGCGCATCCGCGAGGCGTTCGAGGAGACGTTCGCCGCCGCGGCCAAGAACTTCGAGGAGGTCGCCGAGCAGCTGTTCCCCGGCGGCCGCGGTCGGCTGCGGCTCGTCCGCGAGGACGCCGGCCCGCGCCCGGTGCTCGGCGGCGGCGAGAAGGACGACGAGGAGAGCGCCGAGGACGCCGAGCTGGCCGCCGAGGCGGAGGAGGACGACGAGGAGGACCTGACCGGCGTCGAGATCGAGATCACGCCGGCCGGCAAGTCGACCAAGCGCCTGACGCTGCTGTCCGGTGGCGAGAAGTCCCTGACCGCGCTCGCGTTCCTGTTCGCCGTGTTCCTCGCCCGGCCGTGCCCGTTCTACATCCTCGACGAGGTCGAGGCCGCGCTGGACGACCTCAACATCGACCGCTTCCTCACCCTGCTGCGCCGCTTCTCCGACCGCGCGCAGTTCATCATCGTCACCCACCAGAAGCGGACGATGGACGCCGCCGACTGCCTGTACGGGGTCTCGATGGCGGGCAACGGCGTGTCGAAGGTCGTCTCGCGCCGACTGCCGCCGCGCGCCGAGGAGCCGGCAGAGGCCCCGGCCGCCGGCTCGCCGGCCAAGGCGGAGCGCGCCGCCTGAACGCGGCCGAGGTCCGCCGTCGCCGGCTGCGAGCCCAGCGGCTCGCCGGACCACGCGACGCCGACCCGGTCGCCGCCGTCCGCGCCGTGTTCGGCGTGCAGGCCCAGGATCGCGGCGCCGCGCTGCTCGCCGTCCGCGCTCGCACCGCACCCGGCCTCACCGCCGAGACCGTCTCGGCCGCGCTCCGCACCCCGTCTCGCGGCGCCGAGGCCGTCGCCGCGGCCGGCCTCGTGCGCACGTGGGCGATGCGCGGCACGCTCCATCTCCTGGCCGCCGACGATCTGCCCACAGCGCTGGCGATCTACGGCCCGCTCCATCTCGCCCGCGGCCGGCGCCGGCTCACCGAGCTCGGCCTCTCACCCGCCGACGCCGAGCGCAGCACTGAGGAAGCGGCGGCGATCGTGCGCGAGCACGGCCCGTTCGACCGCCACGAGCTCGCGGCGCGGTTGCGCGAGCGCGGCGTCCCGGTGGCGAAGGAGGGGCAGGCGCCGATCCACGTCGTCGCCCGCGCGGCGCACGCGGGCGTCCTGATCGAGGTCGGCGACGGCCTGTACGGCCCGCTGGACCTCGGCCCGCTCCCCGACCGCGACGACGCGCTGCGCGAGCTCGGCTGCCGCTACGCCGCCGGCCACGCCCCCGCGGCCGTCGAGGACTTCGCGCGGTGGTCCGGGCTCCCGGCCGCCGACGTCGAGACGGCGTGGCCGGGCGCGGAGGCCGATCATCCCGCCGAGGAGGGCGGCGTCTCGCTCCTGCCGGCGTTCGACGAGTGGCTGCTCGGCTGGGCCTCCCGGGACGCCGTGCTCGCGCCCGAGCACGCCAAGCGCGTCGCGCCCGGCGGCGGGATCATCCGGCCGGTCGCGATCGCCGACGGCCGAGTCTTCGCCACCTGGCGCCTCGACCGCCGCCGCCGGCGCGTCGAGCTCGACCCGTTCGGCCGCGTCACCAAGGCGATGCGCACCGGCGTCGATGCCGAGGTGGCCGCCATCTCGACGTTCCTTGGTACGGAGGGGGGTCCCTGGCGCTTTCTGCACCGTATAGGTGCTTAAAGCGCCAGCGATCGCTCGGCTGCGCCGGACTCTACGCTCCAGCCATGCGGATCCTGGTCACCGGCAGCGCGGGCCATCTCGGCGAGGCGCTCGTGCGCGTGCTCCGGGCCGACGGCGCGGACGTGGTCGGGCTCGACATCCTCTCGTCGCCGTACACCGACATCGTCGGCTCGATCGCGGACCGCACGCTGGTCAGGCAGGCGGTCGCGGGCAGAGACGCCGTGCTCCACGCCGCCACGCTCCACAAGCCGCACGTCGCCTCGCACGAACGCCACCAGTTCGTAGACACGAACATCACCGGCACGCTGAACCTGCTGGAAGAGGCGGTGGCGGCGCGGCACAGCCGGTTCGTGTTCACGAGCACGACGAGCGCGTTCGGGCGCGCGCTGACGCCGCCGCCCGGCGCGCCCGCGGCGTGGATCACCGAGGACGTCGCGCCCGTGCCGCGCAACATCTACGGCGCGACGAAGACCGCCGCCGAGGACCTGTGCGAGCTGATCCACCGCGACCACGGCCTGCCCGTCGTGATCCTGCGCACGTCGCGGTTCTTCCCCGAGCCCGACGATCGCGACGAGGTCCGCGCCGCGTACGAGGACGCGAACCTGAAGGTCAACGAGCTGCTGTACCGGCGCGTCGACCTCGAGGACGTCGTCAGCGCACACCGACGAGCCTTCGAGCGCGCCCCGGAGATCGGCTTCGGCCGCTACATCATCAGCGCCACCACGCCGTTCACCCGCGACGATCTCGGCGACCTGCGCGACGACGCCCCCGCGGTGGTCTGGCGGCTGTTCCCGGACGCGGAGAAGGTCTACGCGGATCGTGGCTGGCGCATGTTCGACAGCATCGAGCGCGTCTACGTGAACCAGAAGGCCCGCGCGGAGCTCGGCTGGCGCCCGCGCTACGACTTCGGGCACGCGCTCGCCGAGCTCGCCCGCGGAGCGGAGCCGCGCAGCGAGCTGGCGAGAGAGGTCGGCGCGAAGGGCTACCACGCCGAGACGACCGGCGTCTACACCACTCGCTAGAGCACCTTCTCGCCCCAGAACGAGGCGTAGCTGTTGCCGTTGTAGTCCGGGATGTCGCGGTAGCCCGCACGCCGATACAGGCCCATTGCGGTCGTCATCGACTGAGCGGTGTCGAGGCGCAGCCGCTCGTAGCCGAGGTCGACCGCCGCCGCCTCGAGCCCGTCGAGCAGCCGCCGCGCGTGGCCCTGGCCGCGGGCGTCCTCGACCACGAACATGCGCTTGATCTCGCCGACGCCGTCGGACAGCCGCCGCACGCCCCCGCCCGCGACCACGCGCCCCGAGTCGACGACGAGCACGAACGCCCCGTCCGGCGGCGTCATCTCCTCGGGCTGGACGGTCGACGTCCGGTCCGGCGTCGTGGGCCCGAAGTTCTCGGTCACCCAGTCCTCCATCGCGCGCAGGATCTCCCGCGCCGGCGCCGAGTCGCCGTCTACACGCTTGATCTCGATCACGTCCGTATTGTCCAAGAACGATGCGGGTGTGCCTGATGATCGAAGGCCAGGAAGGCGTGACGTGGGACCAGTGGCGCGCGCTGGCGGCCACTGCGGAGGCGTCCGGCTTCGAGGCGCTCTTCCGGTCGGACCACTACGAGTCGCTCGAGGGCACGCCGAACCACGGCTCGCTGGACGCCTGGGCGACGATCAACGCGCTCGCCGCCCTCACCAGCACGCTCAAGCTCGGCACGCTGGTCTCGCCCGTTACGTTCCGGCACCCGTCGGTGCTGGCGCGCACCGTCGTCACCGCCGACCACGTCAGCCAGGGCCGGATCGAGCTCGGCATCGGCGCCGGCTGGCACGAGGGCGAGCATCGCTCGTTCGGCTTCCCGTTCGAGACGACGAAGGACCGCTTCGACCGGCTCGAGGAGCAGATCGAGATCGTCTCCCGGTCCTGGGACCAGGAGCCGTTCGACTTCGAGGGCCGCCACTACACGCTCGAGCAGGCCGACCCGCAGCCGAAGCCCACGCACCGGCCGAACCTCATCGTCGGCGGCAACGCCGGCCCGCGCGGCGCCGCGCTCGCCGCCCGCTGGGCCGACGAGTACAACACGGTGTTCCCGACGGCCGAGCAGGCGCGCGAGCGGCGCGAGCGGGTCGCGGCCGCGTGTGCCGAGGCCGGCCGCGACCCGATCACGTTCTCCGCGATGATCAAGCTCGACGGGTCGCCCGACGAGCTGATCGATCAGCTACGCAGCCTCGCGGAGGTGGGCGTGGAGCGAGTGATGCTCCAGCATCTTGCGCACGATGACCTCGCTACGGTCGAGCTCGTCGGTCGCGAAGTGATCCCACACGTCTAGGCGCTTCTCGTACGCCAGCAGCCGCGGCTCGCCGGCGTGGCGGCCCCACGGCGCCGTCGGCTCATAGCCCGACGTCTCGTAGAGCCCGATCGCCGCGGCCTGCAGGATCCCGGTCTGCAGGCGGACCGTGTGGTAGCCGCGCCGCACGGCCGCCGCCTCGAGCGCGCTCAGCACCCGGCGCGAGTGGCCGCGGCCGCGGTGGTCGGGCGCCGTCCACATGCGCTTGACCTCGCCGACGCCCGCCTCGAGCCGGCGCAACGCGCCGCCCGCGACCGTGATCCCGTGCGACTCGAGGACGAGGAAGGCGCCCGCGGGCGGGAAGAACTCGTACGCGGGATAGGCGTCGAGCTCGGTGGCGGCAGCGGCGCCGTAGATGGTCTGGTACTCCTGCCGCAGCCCGGCGAGCAGCGGCGCCGCGGCGGGATGCGTCGGCGTGACGAGGCGAAGGCGGGGCATACCTGTGCAGACGCCGGCCGCCGCGCGCGTATTCCGCGGCTATCCTGCCGCCGTCGTGGCGCGGGACTGGCATGAGCTCTTCCTCACCGACGGCGGCCATGCGGTCGCCGACAGCCCCGATCCCGGTGAGCCCGACCGCCGCCGCGGGTTCTTCGGCCGCCTGCGCGACTCGATGCGCAAGACCCGCGAGGCGCTCGCCGCCGAGGTGCAGGCGACGCTGTTCGAGGGCGACCTCGACGAGGAGACCTGGGAGCGCCTCGAGGAGGCGCTGATCTACGCCGACGTCGGCGCGACGACGACCGCGCAGGTCGTCGAGCGGCTCGAGCGCGAGGCCGAGGAGGGCGAGCTCGTCGGCGGCGAGGCGCTCACCGGCCGCCTCGCCGAGCTGCTGGCCGAGCTCGCCCGCACCGGCGACGACACGATCGACATCCGCCACGAGCCGGCCGTGATCCTCGTCGTCGGCGTCAACGGCACCGGCAAGACGACGACGATCGGCAAGCTCGCCTGGCACCTGCGCCATACGCTCGGGCAGAAGGTCGTGGTCGGCGCGGCCGACACGTTCCGCGCCGCCGCCGTCGAGCAGCTCGAGCGCTGGGCCGAGCGCGCCGACGTCGACCTCGTCAAGGGCCCGGAGGGGTCAGACCCCGGTGCGGTCGCCTTCGACGCCGTCGCCCGCGGCCGCGAGCGCGGGGCGGACGTCGTGATCGTCGACACCGCCGGCCGCCTGCACACGCAGCACAACCTGATGGAGGAGCTCACGAAGGTCCGGCGCGTGATCTCCAAGCAGATGCCGGACGCCCCGCACGAGACGCTGATGACCGTCGACGCCACGACGGGCCAGAACGGCGTCCGCCAGGCCAAGCTGTTCGGCGAGGCGGTCGGCGTGACCGGCATCGTGCTCACCAAGCTCGACGGGACGGCGAAGGGCGGCATCGCGCTCGCGATCGCCAACGAGCTGAACATCCCGGTGAAGCTGATCGGCATCGGCGAGCAGCTCGAGGACCTGCGGCCGTTCGACGCCGACGACTTCGCGAAGGCATTGCTCACGGCATGACGAGCCCAGCGTTCCCGTCGGCGGCAATGCCCGCGCTGCTGACGGCATGATCGCCGCCCTGGTCGCGCTGGCGCTGGCACCGGGCCAGTTCGTGGCGCTCGACCAGGTCGACCCCACGATCGTGCAGGACATGCGGTACGCGACGCGGCACAACTTCGTCGGCCGCCGCATCCACGGCTACCGAGAGCCGGCCTGCCTGCTGACCCGCAAGGCGGCCCGCGCGCTGCATCGTGCCCAGGTCGAGCTCCGGCCGAAGGGCTACGGGCTGAAGGTCTACGACTGCTACCGGCCGACCCGCGCGGTCGCCCAGTTCGACCGCTGGGCACGCAACCCGGCCGACCAGAAGATGAAGGCCGAGTTCTATCCGCACGTGGACAAGCGCCGGGCCTTCGTGGACGGCTACATCGCCCATCGCTCAGGCCACAGCCGCGGCAGCACCGTCGACATCACGCTGGTCAGGCTGCCGGCGAAGGCGCCGCCGGAGTGGGACGGCAAGCTCCGCTCATGCGTCGCGCCGTACCGCCGCCGCTTCCGCGACAACAGCGTGAACATGGGCACGAGCTACGACTGCATGGACCCGCGCGCCCACACGCTCCATCCCGCGATCACCGGCCGCCCGCATCGCAACCGCCTGCGGCTCGAGCGCGTACTCCAGAAGGTCGGCTTCGACGACTACGCGAACGAGTGGTGGCACTTCACATTGCGCAACGAGCCTTATCCTGAGAGGTACTTCAACTTCCCGGTGGCGAGATAGGAACCAATGGACCCTTGGGTTATCTGGTTGATCGCAGCGGTGGTCTTCGGTGTCGGGGAGATCGCGACGCTCGGCTTCTTCCTGGCCCCGTTCGCGGGCGGCGCGCTGATCGCCGCGATCGTGAGCGGTGCCGGCGGCGGCGCGCTCGTCAGCTGGGCGGTCTTCCTGCTCGTCTCGGTCACGCTGCTGGCCGCGCTGCGGCCGCTCGCCCGCTCGCACCGCCGCCAGCCGCCGCTGCTGCGCACGGGCAGCGCGGCACTCGTCGGCAGCAGTGCGATGGTCGTGGAGCAGATCGCCAACGACCAGGGTCGCGGCAGCGTGCGGATCGGCGGCGAGGTGTGGACCGCCCGCTCCTACGATGACGATGAGGTGATCGACGCCGGCAAGAGGGTGCAGGTCGTCGAGATCAGGGGCGCCACGGCGTTCGTCACGGAATGAGGAGGCAGTAGTGGATCCCGCAGTCATCGCACTGATCGTCCTCGCGGTGTTCCTGTTCATCGTCGCGGCGTCCGGCGTGCGGATCGTCCCGCAGGCACGCGCGGGGATCGTGGAGCGGCTCGGCCGCTACTCACGCACGCTCGACCCGGGGCTGGCGCTGATCGTGCCGTTCGTGGATCGGGTGAAGCCGCTGCTGGACCTGCGCGAGCAGGTGGTCTCGTTCCCGCCGCAACCGGTGATCACCGAGGACAACCTGGTGGTGGGGATCGACACCGTCATCTACTTCACGATCACCGATCCGAAGGCGTCGACGTACGAGGTCGCCAACCCGCTCCAGGCGATCGAGCAGCTCACCGTCACCACGCTGCGCAACGTGATCGGCGGCCTGACGCTGGAGGAGACCCTGACCTCGCGCGACAACGTCAACTCGCAGCTGCGCGTGGTCCTCGACGAGGCGACCGGCAAGTGGGGCATCCGGGTGAACCGCGTGGAGCTCAAGTCGGTCGAGCCGCCGCGGACGGTCCAGGAGGCGATGGAGAAGCAGATGCGCGCCGAGCGCGACCGGCGCGCGACGATCCTCACCGCCGAGGGCGTCAAGCAGTCGCAGATCCTCACGGCCGAGGGCGAGAAGCAGTCCGCCGTCCTGAAGGCCGAAGGCGCCCGGACCGCCGCGATCCTGCGCGCCGAGGGCGAGGCGAAGGCGATCGAGACCGTGTTCGGCGCGATCCACGACGGCGTGCCCGGACGAGCGGCTGCTCTCCTACCAGTACCTGCAGATGCTTCCGCAGCTCGCGCAGGGGCCGGCGAGCAAGATCTTCGTGATCCCGAGCGAGTTCACGCAGGCGCTCGGCAACCTGACCGAGCGGTTCGCCGACGCGGCGCCGCCACGGCGCCCGCAGACGCGGGCCGAGGTCGCGCGAGGCCAGCGAGGCGGCCGCGGCTGATGCGGCGGAGGCCGCGAAGGCGGCGGCCGACGCCGCGGCCGAGGCCACGAGCGCGCACTCGGCGGCGCACCCGGCCCCCGAGCCTCCGGCTACGCCATCGCCCTGATCCGGTTGCTCGCGTCGAGCGCGGCGACCTTGTAGGACTCCGCGAAGGTCGGGTAGTTGAAGACGGCGGTGACGAGGAAGTCGATCGTCGAGGTGCCGCCCATCACCGCCTGCCCGATGTGGACGAGGTCGGTCGCGCCCGTGCCGATGACGTGGACGCCGAGCAGGCAGCGGTTGTCGGGCGAGACGAGCAGCTTGAGCAGGCCGTCCTCGTCGCCGGTCATCAGCCCGCGAGCGAGCTCGCTCCAGCGCGCGATGCCGGTCACGTACGGCACGGCCTCGTCGGTCAGCTGCTCCTCGGTCTGCCCGACCATGGCGATCTCCGGGATCGCGTAGACGCCGGTCGGCACCAGGTCGGGCAGCGTCTCGATCGGCTCGCCGAACGCGTGCAGCGCGGCGATGCGGCCCTGCTCCATCGCGGTGGCCGCGAGGCCGCCGCCGGACACGTCGCCGACCGCGAAGATGTGCGGCACCGCGGTCTGGTGCATGTCGTCCACCGTGATGCGCCCGCGCGGGTCGGCCTCGAGACCCGCCTTCTCGAGCTGCAGCGCCTCGGTGTCGCCCTGGCGTCCGGTCGCGTACAGGACGGTCTCCGACACGATCTCCTTGCCCGACTCGAGCCGGACCTTGGGGCCGCGCGCGTCGCTCTCGAGCTCGACGCCGGCGACGCTCTCGCGCATCCGGAACGTGACGTTGGCGCGGCGCAGCATGTACTGGAACGCCTCGCCGATCTCGCTGTCGAGGAAGGGCAGCACGCGGTCGCGCTTGTCGACGACCGTGACCTTGGTGCCGAGCGCGCCGAACATCGACGCGTACTCGACGCCGATCACGCCGGCGCCGACGACGGTCATCGTGCGCGGGACGCGGTGGGCGAGCTTGAGCAGGCCGTCGGAGTCGATGACCGTCCGGTCGTCGAACTCCACGGATGACGGGCGGGCGGGCCGCGTGCCGCTGGCGATGATGATGCGGCGGGCGCGGATCGGCTCGTCGGAGTCCTCGATCCGTACGGTGTTGGCGTCCTCGAAGCGCGCCTGGCCGGGCAGGAGGCCGACGCGGTTGCGCCGGAACTGCTCGCGCACGACCGACGTCTCGGCGGCCACGACGCGGGCCGTGCGGTCCATCAGCTGCTCGAGCGTGCGCTGCTCGCTCTCCTCCACCCGCGTGGGGTCGAGCACGTCGAGCGGTCGCTGGGCGAGCTGCTCGAGCACGGCCTCGCGCAAGGTCTTGGAGGGGATCGTCCCGGTGTGGATCGACACGCCGCCGAGGCGCTCGCGGCGCTCCGCCACGGCTACGCGCTTGCCCAGCTTGGCGGCCTGGATCGCGGCCTTCTGGCCGCTGGGCCCGGAACCGATGACAAGAAGGTCCAGCTCCATGCCTGCGCACCGTACCCTGTGAGGCGCGTGTTCGACTCATTGTCAGAGAAACTCCAGGGCACCTTGGCGTCCGTGCGCCAGCGTGGCGCGCTGACCGACGACGACATCAATCGCGCGATGCGCGAGATCCGCCTCGCTCTGCTCGAGGCCGACGTCAACTTCAAGGTCGTCAAGCAGTTCACGGCGACGGTCAAGGAGCGCGCGCTGGGGATCGAGGTCTCCAAGCAGCTCAACCCCGGCCAGCAGGTCGTCAAGATCGTCAACGAGGAGCTGACCGCGCTGATGGGCGGCTCCTCGGCGGGGATCACGTTCTCCCCGCGGCCGCCGACCGTGATCCTGATGGCCGGCCTGCAGGGCTCCGGCAAGACCACCGCCACCGCCAAGCTCGCCAAGTACCTGCGCGAGCAGAACAGCTCGTCGGTCGCCGTCGCGGCGTGTGACGTGTACCGCCCGGCCGCCGTCGAGCAGCTGGTCAAGGTGGGCGGTCAGGCGGGGGCGACCGTCTACGAGCAGGGCACCGACCGCGACCCGGTCGACATCGCCGGATGGGCCCTCGAGCAGGCCACGCGCGACGGCAAGGACGTCCTGATCGTCGACACGTCCGGCCGCCTGCACGTCGACGAGGCGCTGATGGAGGAGCTGGCGCGGATCAAGAAGCGCGTCAGGCCGCACACCGTGCTCCTCGTCGTCGACGCCATGACCGGCCAGGACGCCGTCAACGTCGCGGAGCAGTTCGCCGAGGTGGCGCAGTTCGACGGCGTGGTGCTGTCCAAGCTCGACGGCGACGCGCGCGGCGGCGCCGCGCTGTCGGTCAAGGCGGTCACCGGCAAGCCGATCCTGTTCGCCTCCACCGGCGAGAAGCTGGGCGACTTCGAGCGCTTCCACCCCGACCGCATGGCCCAGCGGATCCTCGGGATGGGCGACGTCCTGTCGTTCATCGAGAAGGCCGAGCAGTCGGTCGACGAGGACGAGGCCAAGGAGCTCGAGCGCAAGCTGCGCAAGAACCAGTTCACGCTCGAGGACTTCCTCGACCAGCTCAAGCGGATCCGCAAGATGGGCCCGCTCACCTCGATCCTCGGGATGATCCCCGGCCTCGCCGGCCACCAGCTGTCGAAGATGAACGTCGACGAGAAGGAGCTCGACCGCGTCGAGGCGATCATCCTCTCGATGACGCCGTACGAGCGCAGCCACCCGGAGGCGATCAAGGGCTCGCGCCGGCTGCGGATCGCCAAGGGCTCGGGCACGAACGTCCAGCAGGTCAACCAGCTGATCAAGCAGTTCGACCAGATGCGCAAGATGATGCGCGGCATCCAGCAGGGCAAGATGCCCGATCTCGGGCAGCTCATGCGGCAGCGGTGACTTGGGGGTGCCCAACGCGACACCGCTCGACACGTAGTGGCGTGTTGGGCGAGGCCCCCACGTTCTCGTTCGCTAGACTGCCGCGCCGCAATGGTCGCTATGAGACTCACCCGCGTGGGCGGGAAGAAGGATCCGGTCTGGCGCGTCGTCGTCGCCGACCGCCGCTCCCCCCGCGACGGACGCTTCATCGAGACGGTCGGGCGCTACAACGCGCAGACCGACCCGTCGACGATCGTGCTCAACGAGGAGCGCATCCGGCATTGGCTGGATCGCGGCGCCCAGCCGAGCGAGACCGTCAAGAAGCTCCTCAAGACGCAGGGCATCTCGGCTTCCTAGCCCGTGCGCGAGCTGCTCGTCTATCTCGCGCAGCTGCTGGTCGACGAGCCCGACAAGGTCGAGGTCGAGCAGTTCGAGGAGGACGACGGCACGCTCGTGCTCGAGCTGTCGGTTGCGGATGACGACTACGGCAAGGTCATCGGGCGCGGGGGACGCACCGCGCAGGCCCTCCGCACCATCGTCAAGGCCGCCGCGGTCAAGGACAACCGGCGGGTCCTCGTCGACATCGTCGAGTGAGCTGATGCCGGCCGGCCGGATCGGCCGGCCGCACGGGCTCGACGGGTCGTTCCATGTGACGCGGCCCGGGTCGTTCGCCGAGGGCGCCACCGTGTGGGTCGACGGCGCGCCGCGGACGATCGAGCGCCTCGCCGGCACCTCCGACAAGCCGATCATGCGGCTGGCCGGGTGCACGGCGCGCGAGCACGCCGAGGCGCTGCGCGGGCTGTCGTTGGAGGTGCCGCGCGACGAGTCGCTCGAAGCTGACGAGTTCTGGGCCTCCGACCTGGCGGGCTGCGTGGTGGTCGACGGGTCACGCGAGGTGGGGGTGGTGGTGCGGATGATCGCGCTGCCCTCGTGCGAGGCGCTCGAAGTCGGCGACCTGCTGATCCCGATGGTGCGCGACGCGATCCGCTCGATCGACATCGAGGCGCGCCGGATCGACGTCGACATGGGGTTCGTCGAGCCGTGAACATCGACGTCTTCACGCTGTTCCCGCAGTGGTTCGAGTGGTTCCGGGAGCAGCGGCACGTCTCGAACGCCCTCGCGCTGGGACACGCGGTCGAGACCGTCGACCTGCGTGCCACGACGCCGCTGAACTGGGGCCAGGTCGATGACACGCCGTTCGGCGGCGGCGCCGGGATGGTGCTCCGCGTGGACGTCATGGAGGCGGCGCTGCGGGCGCGCTACCGGGGCGACCCCGCCGCGCCGTCGCGGCGCGTGATCGCGCTGACGCCGGGCGGCCGCGAGCTCGACGACGCGCTGGCGGGCGAGCTGGCGGCGGGCGCCGACTTCACGCTGCTGTGCGGGCGCTACGAGGGCTTCGACGAGCGCATCCTCGAGCACTTCTGCACCGACCAGGTCTCGATCGGCCGCTACGTGCTGGCGGGCGGGGAGCTGGCGGCGATGGTCGTCTGCGACGCGGTCCTGCGCAAGCTGCCGGGTGTCCTGGGCAAGGACGAGTCGGCGATCGAGGAGTCGTTCTCCGAGGCGCTGGACGGCGGGCTCGAGTACCCGCACTACACGCGACCGGCCGAGTGGCGCGGCTGGAACGTGCCCGAAGTGCTCCTTTCCGGACACCACGAGCGCATCCGCGAATGGCGCCGTGAGCAGAGCCGCCAGCGTTCGCTACCATGATTCGCCCGCGTGCCGCCGCCTTCTATCTCCCTGGCGCCGCGGTCTTTCTTTGCTATGAGCACCGTGATCGACAGCCTCGAGCGTCAGCAGCTTCGCCGCGTCCCCAACTTCGCCGCCGGTGACCGCGTCCGTGTCCATTTCCAGGTCGTAGAGGGCACGCGCCGCCGTACCCAGGTCTTCGAAGGCGTGGTGATCAAGCGCCAGGGCGAGGGCGTCCGCGAGACGTTCACCGTCCGCAAGACCTCGTTCGGCGTCGGCGTGGAGCGCACGTTCCCGGTGCACTCGCCGAAGATCGAGAAGATCGAGGTCGCCGCCCGCGGTGACGTCCGGCGCGCCAAGCTCTACTACCTGCGCGGCCGGGTCGGCAAGCGCGCCCGTGTCCGTGAGCGCCGCTACATCGGGCCGGAGGAGGTCGTCCAGGCCGGTCTGCTGCACGATCCCGCGGCCGAGGCCGCTGCGGCGGCCGACGACGAGGTTCCGGGCGAGGCGGTCGACCAGCAGGCGCTGGAGGAGGCCGAGGCGTCCGCGGTCGAGGCTCCGGCCGACGAGGAAGCTCCTGCCGCCGATGACTCTGCGGACGCTGCCGAGGCCGCCGAAGTAGAGGCGTCCGCCGACGCTGAGGCTGCCGCGGAGGCAGAGTCTCCCGCGGCAGACGACGAGTCGAAGTAGGGGGCGTGGCGTCGAAGACGTCGTCGACGTCGGGCTCGCTGATCGAGCTCGTCCTGATCGTCGCCGTCGCGCTCGGCCTCGCTCTGGGCATCCAGGCCTTTCTCGTCAAGCCGTACCGGATCCCGAGCGAGTCGATGGTCCCGACTCTGGTCAAGGGCCAGCGCGTGCTCGTGAACCGGATCGGCGAGCGCTTCGGGCCTCCTGACGTCGGCGACATCGTCGTCTTCCACCCGCCCACGGGCGCCGAGGAGGGCGGTGGGACCTGCGGCGCCACGCCGCCGCAGGGCGAGGTCTGCAACCAGCCGACGCCGCGGGAGTCCGACACGAACTTCATCAAGCGCGTCGTGGCCGGCCCTGGGGACCGGATCCGGATCGACAACGGCCATGTCATCCTCAACGGCAAGCGGCAGAAGGAGCCGTTTGCCGAGCCGTGTGGCGGCGGGCCGGACTGCACGTTTCCCAACGAAGTGACGATTCCGGCCGGGCACTACTTCATGATGGGCGACAACCGTGGGTCTTCGGACGACAGCCGTTTCTGGGGACCAGTCCCCGAAGACTGGATCATCGGACAGGCCTTCGCGACCTACTGGCCGCCGAAGAGGATCGGGCTCCTCTAAGAAGCGCAAGCGGTCGTCGGGCAGCCGTCTGTTCCGTTACGACCGTGGCCTTGGGGTGCGCTTCGTGGCCGGTGCGGACGAGGCTGGGCGCGGCTGTCTGGCCGGCCCGCTCGTCGCTGCGGCCGTCCTCTTCGACTACGACCGCCTGACCCTGTCAGACCTGCGCGCGCTCTCCGCGCTGAACGACTCCAAGCAGCACACCGCCGAGATGCGCGAGGAGCTGTATCCGCGCGTGCTGCGGGTCGCGACCCGTGTCGCGGTCACCTCGCGCTGCGTCCGCGGGATCGACGAGCGTGGCCTGCACAAGACCAACCTCGCCGCGTTGAGCGACGTGCTGCGGCGGGTGGGGCGGGAGGGCTGCCTGTGCTTGAGCGACGGCTTCCCGGTCCCCGCCACGGGGTTCGAGCAGAAGCCGGTCGTGGGTGGGGACGCCACGAGCGCCGCGATCGCGGCCGCCTCGGTGATCGCCAAGGTCTCCCGCGACCGCTTCATGCATCGGATGGAGTCGAGGTATCCGGGCTGGGAGTTCGCCGCTCACGTGGGCTACTCGACGCCCGAGCACCGCGCCGCGATCGAGCGTCTCGGCGTCTCGCCGCTGCACCGGCTGTCGTTCCAGTCGATGGCCTACCAGCAGCTCGCGCTCTGATCTCGCTTTCGGTCGACCCCGCGGTCTCCGCCGCGTTCCCCGGTTATCGCGCCGGGGTCGTCTGGGCCGACGGTCTCGCCGGCCCGCCGGCCTCCGCGCTGCCCGATGTCTCACCGGCACCGCTCGACCATCCGCATCTCGCGGCCTGGCGCGAAGCGTTCCGGTCGTTCGGTGCCAAGCGCCACCGCTGCTCGGCCGAGGCGCTGATCGCCCGCGGCGAGCTCCCGCGGGTGAGCCCGCTGGTCGACCGCTACAACGCGGTCTCTGTCCGCTGGGCGGTGCCGGTCGGCGGCGAGGACCTCGATCGGGTGGTCCCGCCGGTGCGGCTGATCTTCGCTTCCGGCGATGAGCCGTTCGACGGGGACTCCTCGCACCCTCGCGCCGGCGAGGTGGTCTGGGCCGATGCGGTCGGCGTCACCTGCCGGCGCTGGAACTGGCGCCAGGGCGTCCGCACGCGCCTCACCGACGAGACCACGCGCGCGTACTTCCTCTTCGACGCGCTACCGGCCTTCTCCGACGCCGAGCTCGCCGTCGCAATGGACGATCTCGCGGCGCTGCTGCGCGCCGGCTGGCCTGACGCGAACCTCTCCGCGACCGTGATCGGCCCCTAGACGAACCTCGGCAAGTTGTGCGCCCTCAGCGTCCGGAACTTGCCGCAGAACGGTCCGACCCACCCTCTCGGTGCCCGTTGTTGCAGTTCCGCTGCACTCTCGGCACACACATTTGACCGACGCGTGCTGATCCGTTCAGCGGGCGGCCATACGGTCGCGCCACGATGCCGACGGAACGCACGCGAGAGCTGGGCCACCGCGGGGAGGAGCTCGCCGCACAGCACTTCGTGCGCCTCGGCTACCGCGTCCTCGCGCGCAACCACCGCACGCGCTGGGGCGAGCTCGACCTGATCCTCGCCGACGAGGCTGACCACACGATCGTCTTCTGCGAGGTCAAGTCGCGCCGGCTCGGCAACGGCGACTGGCGCGAGAACCTGCACGAGAGCAAGCGCCACCAGGTGCGCAAGATGGCCGCCGCGTGGCTGAGCAAGGTCACCGACCGGCCGCACCACGCCGAGCTGCGGTTCGACGCGGTGGGCGTGACGCTCGACGCCCACGACGAGCTCGTCCGTCTCGACCACCTCCAGGACGCGTTCTAGTGCCCAGATTCAGGATCTCGGTGGCACTCGTCCGCCTGACCCGCCGCCGAACCGCTGAATCGCGGCACTCGTGATCGCGCGCGTCATCACGTTCGCCATCGACGGCGTCGAGTCCCGGCGCGTGTGGGTGGAGGCCGACATCCGCAGCAGCGGGCTGCCGGCGTTCACGATCGTCGGCCTCGCCGACAAGGCGATCCGCGAGGCGCGCGAGCGCGTCCGATCGGCGATGACGAACTCCGGCCACACGTTCCCGCAGGGCCGGATCACCGTGAACCTCGCGCCCGCGTACCTGCGCAAGATCGGCCCGGGGTTCGACCTGCCGCTCGCCGTCGCGCTGCTCGTCGCCTCCGAGCAGCTCGAGGCGGAGGCGATCGAAGGCTGCGCGATCATCGGCGAGCTGTCGCTGACCGGGGACGTGCGCTCGATCCGCGGGGCGCTGGCGATCGCCGAGGGCACGCGCCGCCACCTGCTCCCGCGGCTGCTGCTGCCCCGTGGCCGCGCGCCGGAGGCCGCGCTGGTGCCCGGCGTGGAGGTGCTCGGGATCGAGTCGCTGCGCGAGGCGGTCGACGTCCTCGCCGGGCGCGCCGAGCCGCCTCCACCGCCGCCGCCCGTCGCGGAGCCGGAGCCCGAGCCCCAGCTCGACCTGTCCGACGTGCGCGGCCAGAACGCCCTGATCCCCGCGCTCGAGGTGACCGCCGCCGGCGGCCACAACGTCTACATGCACGGGCCGCCCGGCACCGGCAAGACGATGCTGGCCCGGCGGCTGCCGTCGATCCTGCCGCCGCTCACCACCGCCGAGGCGATCGACGTGACGCGCATCCAGTCGGTGGCGGGGCTCCACGAGGGCAGCGGGCTCGTCAGCCGCCGGCCGTTCCGCGCGCCGCACCACACGATCTCCGCGGCCGGACTGGTGGGCGGCGGCTCGCACCCGCTGCCCGGTGAGGCGACGCTCGCCCACCACGGCGTGCTGTTCCTCGACGAGCTGTCGGAGTTCGCGCGGCCGAGCCTCGAGGCGTTGCGACAGCCGTTGGAGGACGGGCACGTGACGATCGTGCGGGGGCAGCAGGTCGTCGCGTTCCCGACGCGGTTCATGCTCGTCGCCGCGTCGAACCCGTGCCCGTGTGGGATGGGGGAGGAGGCGTGCCGCTGCACGGCGGCCGACCTGGCACGCCATCAGCGCCGGCTGAGCGGCCCGCTGCTCGACCGGATCGACGTGCTGATCCCCGTCGCACGGCCGACGGCTGACGCGCTGCGGCTCCAGACCGCGCCCGCGTCGGCGAAGCTGCGCGAGCGTGTGATCGAGGCGCGCGAGCGCCAGGCGCGGCGCCTGGCCGCGTTCGGGATCACCTGCAACGCGCAGATGACGCCGCGGGTCATGCGCGACGTCGCGCAGCCGACGCCGAGCGCGCTGCGGCTGCTGTACGAGCTCCACGACCGCCACAGCCTCAGCGCCCGCGGCCACGGGCGCGTGCTGCGCGTCGCGCGTACGGTCGCCGACCTCGACGGCAGCGGCCGGATCGGGCCCGATCACATCCACATCGCGGCCGGGCTGCGCCTCGAGCAGCCCGCACTGGCGGCTGTGGCATGACCGGCGCCTGTGACGACTGCCTGCGCCGCACGGACCTGATCGCGGCGCTCGCCGGCTGGCTCGACGTCGAGTGGCGGCGCCAGGATGCCCCGGCCCGCGTGCTCGCGTTGAGCGACGAGCGGCTGCTCGACGCCAGCGCCCGCGCCGAGACCCGCCACCGCTACGCGAAGTTCGACCCCCGCCGGGCACGCGACGCGATCGAGGCCGCGGGGCTCAGCGCGGTGTGCCGCTGCGCCGATCGGTACCCGCCCCGCCTGCGCGACCTCGCCGACGCCCCGGCGGTGCTGCACGTCGCCGGCGCGGCTGAATGCGTCGGGCTCGGCGACGCGGTCGCCGTCGTCGGGGCCCGCCGCGCGACGCAGTATGGGCTCACGGTCGCCCACGACATCGGTCGCGGGCTGTCGGCTGCCGGCGTGAGCGTGGTGTCCGGGCTTGCCCTCGGCGTCGACTCGTCTGCGCACGGCGGAGCGCTGGCCGGTCCCACGCCGCCCGTCGCCGTGCTCGCCGGCGGCGCCAACCGTCCGTATCCGCCGTCCAAGCGCGGGCTCTACGTCGCGGTCCGCGCGGCCGGCGCGGTCGTGTCCGAGATGCCGCCGGGCTTCGGCATCCACCGCTGGGCGTTCGTCGCCCGCAACCGGCTGATCGCTGCGCTCGCGCGCGTCGTCGTGGTCGTCGAGGCCACGGAGCGCTCCGGCTCGCTGACGACGGCCGACTTCGGCGCCGAGCTCGGCCGCACGATCGCCGCCGTGCCCGGGCGCATCACGTGCGCGACCGCCAGCGGCACCAACGGCCTGATCCGTGACGGGGCCGTGCTCGTCCGCACCGTCCGCGACGTGCTCGACGCCCTGGCCGAGCTCACCGGCGCCGCCTACGCGCCCTCCGCCGCCCCCGACCCGCACCTCGAGCCCGAGCTGGCCGAGATGCTCGACGCGATCGGCGCCGGCCACTCGACCCTGCCGATGCTCGTCTCCACCGGCCTCAACGCCCGCGCGGTCCTCGCCGGCCTGGGCGAGCTCGAGGCCCGCGGCCTCGTCCGCCGCGGCTTCGGAGGGCGCTACGAGCGCACCGCGACATGACGGACGTCGTTGGGCGCGGATGAACGGCGGCTGGGTAGGGTCAATGTCATTGTCCTCGGCGGCGGCGAGCTGACTCTTGGTTAGGGTGTCGCCCGCCCGGCTTGGGGGTTGACCTTCGCCTGTTGTGTCGCTCGTCGCCGTCCGAGGATCGCCGGCGTGACTTGATAGGAGCGTGGCATTCGCCCCGATTGAGCCGTGTCCGCCGGGCGGTCCCCTGTTCGATCAAGGGGGGACGGTCAGATGATGGTGCTCGGGTGTGATCCGCACAAGCGCTCGATCACGTGCGGCGCGGTCCAGGCGGCGACCGGGGTGGCGCGTGGGAGCAAGACGGCGGCCGCGGATCTGGACGGGTTCGATGTGCTGGTGCGGTGGGCGCGCGCGCTCGGCGGTGAGCGGGTGTGGGCGATCGAGGACTGCCGGCATGTGTCCGGGCGCCTGGAGCGCTTTCTGGTCGCGCGCGGCGAGCGCGTGGTGCGGGTGCCGCCGAAGCTGATGGCGGGCGCGCGCGACGGGGCGCGCACGCGCGGCAAGTCGGACGCGATCGACGCGTTGGCGGTCGCGCGCGCCGCCGTGCGCGAGGGTGTCCAGACACTGCCGACGGCGTGGCTGGACGAGCGCGCGCTCGAGCTGCGGCTGCTGGTCGATCACCGCGATGACTTGGTCGCCGCGCGCACGCGCGACCAGGCCCGCTTGCGCTGGCATCTGCACGATCTCGATCCGACCTTCCACGTGCCCGCCCGCGCGCTGGACCGTCCGCTGTGGTGGCGTCGCGTGAGCGCGCGGCTGGACCGCGGGCCCGACAGCGTCCGGGTGCGGATCGCGCGCGCACTGCTCGAGCAGATCCGCGCCCAGACGACCTCGATCCGGGCGCTCGAGGCCGAGCTGGCGCAGTTGGCGCGCAACTACGCGCCCGACCTGCTGGCCGAGCGCGGCTGCGGTCCGCTGACCGCGGCCAAGCTGATCGGCGAGTTCGCCGGCGCCGACCGCTTCGCCACCGACGCCAAGGCCGCGCGCACCGCGGGCACCGCGCCGATCCCAGCCTCCTCGGGCAACCGCACCCGGCACCGGCTCGATCGCGGCGGCAACCGCCAGCTCAACTGCGCGCTGCACCGGCTCGCGGTCAACAAGGGCATCTGGGACCCCGACAGCGCCGCCTACCTCGCCCGCAAGCAGGCCGAGGGCAAGACGCGCAAGGAAGCGCTGCGCTGCCTCAAGCGCCACCTCACCCGCCGCGTCTGGCGGCTACTGCGCACGCCGCCCGCCAGTGACGCCCCGAGCGTCACCATCCACTGCAACATGCCAACGCACGCGCTGGCCTTGACATAGGAGCAACAGGCGAGATCTCGACCGCGCCGCGAGCTTGGCGCCTTTGCCACCCATACGGTGGTCAAAGCGCCAGCGTTGGCGCCTTTTGCACCAGTGTGGGTGCAAAAGGCGCCAGGCCGCGGCCGCCGAGCTCGCCGCCTCCTCGCCCAGCCGCAGTTCGCTCGAGCCCGTGACACGCCGGCGGCTAGCCTGAGGCGCAGTGAGCGAGCAGCGTGTACCGGCCGTACTGTCGATCGCCGGATCGGACTCCGGCGGCGGCGCGGGCATCCAGGCGGACCTGAAGGCGTTCGCGCGCTGTGGCGTGCACGGGATGACCGCGATCACCGCGCTGACGGCGCAGAACACCGTCGGGGTGACCGGCATCCATGGCGTGCCCGGCGAGTTCGTCGTCGAGCAGGTGAAGGCGGTGGTGGACGACATCGGCGTCGACGCGGTGAAGATCGGCATGCTCGGGACGGCCGAGACGGTCAGGGCGGTGAGGGAGGCGCTCGAGCTGCTGAGGCCCGGCACGCCGATCGTGCTCGATCCCGTGATGGTGTCGGAGTCAGGCGCGGTGCTGCTCGACGAGCCCGCGCGGGCGGCGATCGTCGAGGAGCTGCTGCCGCGGGTGACCGTGATCACCCCGAACGTGCCGGAGGCGCGGGTGCTCGCGCAGACCGCGGGGGCACATGCGGACGACGACGTGGAGGCGCTCGCGAAGACGCTGCACGGCCTCGGCCCGGCTGCGGTGGTGATCACCGGCGGGCACCGCGAGCAGGCGATCGACGTGTTCTTCGACGGCGACATGCTCGAGCTGATCCCCGGCGTGCGCCACCCGGACGGCGCGGCGCACGGGTCGGGCTGCACGCACTCGTCGGCGCTCGCCGCGCACCTGGCGCTCGGCCACACGCCGCTGGAGGCGGCGCGGGCCGCCAAGGGGATCGCCGAGGAGGCGGTCCGCGACGGCATTCGCGGCCTCGGGGCCGGTCCCGGACCGGTCGACGTCTTCGCTCTGACCGAGCGTCCGCGCGCCCGACTTCAGGGTGCCCGGGCAGGCACCGGCCCTCTGCCATAATCGCGAACGATGAAGTTCCTGCGCATGCGTCCGGGGCATGGTGAGCAGCTGATCGCCGAAGGCGACCCTGCGATCGCGGAGGACGCCGAGCGCCTCGTCGAGGAGTTCCGCCGCCAGCTCGACCTCGGCATGTGGGCCGCGGTCCCGATGACGTCGGCCTCAGGCCGGCGCGAGGCGGAGCTCATCCGCGCGTTCGACGAGATCCCGAGCGCCACCGATCGCGTCATCTTCTTCCCGCGCGCCGCGGGCGGGGCGGCGTAGGGCGACGTGACCGTCGCCCTGTGCGTTACGGCGATCGTCGTTCTCGCGCTGCTCTCTGACATCACCTGGCCGTACATCGAGCGCAAGCTCGACCAGCGCCGCGCGCGCCGTGAGGCGCGCCGCCTCGGCCACGCCGCGCCCTACGACCCGGGCCGCGAGCGCCGCGCCGAGCAGCGTGCGCGCGAGCTGCTGAAGTCGTGCGTGAACGAGGAAGAGTGGTCGATGTACGCGGACCTGGGCTTCATCCGCGTGTGGGGCGGCCAGACCGGAATGCCCGCCGACACCGCGCGCGACCTGCGCGGCGTCCCGTACGCCTATCTGGTCTATCCGCACAAGCCGATCGTGGCCTACCTGCCGCAGACGGGCCAGCTGCTGAACGAGTACTGCGTCGAGTTCCCGGACGAGTCGCGCCCGTTCGGCTCGCCGCGGCTGCCGGACTCCGACGACGTGCTCGCCAAGTGGATGGCGCTGAACGGCGACGAGCGGCGCCTGATCGCCGAGGCCAACCTCCATCTCCCCGGCCGCCAGATCGATCCGCGGCAGGTCCAGCGCGACATCTGGCGCCTCGGGCGCTGGGAGCGCGAGCGGCTCGAGCGCCGCGCGTCGGCCGGTCACGACGGGCCGCGCGGCGTCACCCAATAGTCTCCAGGGCCGCATGGCCGGCCTGGATCCCAAGCACAACTCCCGCGCCCTCCTCGAGGGCCCCGCGCGCGCTGGTGCGCGCGCCCAGCTCAAGGGCATCGGCTTCGACGACGAGGCGCTCGCCAAGCCGATCATCGGCGTCGCCACGACGTGGACCGAGACGATGCCGTGCAACTTCCACCACCGCGCGCTCGCCGCCAAGGTCAAGGAGGGCATCAAAGCCGCCGGCGGCACGCCGATGGAGTTCAACACGATCGCGATCTCGGACGGGATCACGATGGGCTCGGTCGGCATGAAGACATCGCTGATCAGCCGTGAGGTGATCGCGGACTCGATCGAGCTCGTCGCCCGCGGGCACCTGTTCGACGCGGTGATCGCGATCTCGGGCTGCGACAAGACGATTCCCGGCACGGTGATGGCGTTGGCGCGGCTCGACCTGCCCGCGCTGATGCTCTACGGCGGCTCGATCCCGGCCGGCCACTTCCACGGCAAGCCCGTGACGGTGCAGGAGGTCTTCGAGGCGATCGGCGCGCACGCGGCGGGCAAGATCACCGAGGACGAGCTGCACGAGCTCGAGGACGTCGCCAGTCCCGGGCCGGGTGCGTGCGGCGGCCAGTTCACCGCCAACACGATGGCGATGGCCTTCCAGCTGCTGGGGATCTCGCCGATCGGCGCGAGCGACGTCCCCGCGCAGGACCAGACGAAGGCCCAGGCTGCCTATCAGGCAGGCGAGCTCGTGATGGACGTGCTCGCCCGCGGGCAGCGCCCGAGCGAGATCATCACCAAGGACGCGCTCGAGAACGCGATCGCCGGCGTGGCGATGAGCGGCGGCTCGACCAACGCGGTGCTGCACCTGCTCGCCGTCGCCCGCGAGGCGGGCATCGAGCTGAGCATCGACGACTTCGACCGCATCGCTGCCCAGACGCCGCTGCTGTGCGACCTCAAGCCGTTCGGCCGGTTCGTCGCCACCGACCTGCACGCCGCGGGCGGCACGGCCGTCGTGGCCGCGCGGCTGGCCGAGATCGGGATGCTGCACGAGGACGCGATCACAGTGACGGGCAAGACCGTCGGCGAGCACGCGAGCGCGGCGAGCGAGACGCCCGGACAGGAGGTCGTCCGCCCGCTCAACAACCCGCTGAAGGCGACCGGCGGCATTGCGATCCTGCGCGGCAACCTCGCGCCGGAGGGCTCGGTCGTGAAGCTCTCCGGCCACGAGCGCGTCCACCACGAGGGCCCGGCGCGCGTGTTCGACGGCGAGGAGGCGGCGATGGCCGCCGTCACCAAGGGCGAGATCGTCGAGGGTGACGTCGTGGTGATCCGCAACGAGGGCCCGGCGGGCGGCCCCGGCATGCGCGAGATGCTCGCGGTCACCGCGGCGATCGTGGGGGAGGGGCTCGGCGAGTCGGTCGCGCTGCTCACCGACGGCCGCTTCTCCGGCGCCACGCACGGCTTCATGGCCGGCCACATCGCGCCCGAGGCCGTCCACGGCGGGCCGATCGCAGCGCTCAGGAACGGCGACACGATCACGATCGACGTCCCCAGCCGGCGGATCGACGTCAACCTCAGCGACGAGGAGATCGCCGCGCGGCTCGAGGGCTACACGCCGCCGCCGCCCAGCTACAAGAACGGCGTGATGGGCAAGTACGCCAAGCTCGTGGCGAGCGCCTCCGAGGGCGCCGTCACGCGGTAGGCGCGTCGGGGGCGCGACTCACGCCCCGGGTGTCGCGCTGTCACGCGTTGACGCCCTCGACGCCCGCCTCCGGAGCGCGCTCCCCGGCGATGAAGCCGGTGACCAGCTCGTTGAACCGTCGCGGCCGCTCCATCATCGCCAGGTGCCCGGTGTCCTCGAACACGACGGCGTGGGCGTTCTCGCCGATCAGGTGCTCGAAGTTCGCGGCGTCGTCGACCGGGACGAGGATGTCGTTGCGGCCCCACACGATCAGGACCGGGATCGTGATGCGGTCGAGCTTGTCGCGGAACGAGTACGACAGCAACGCGGCGAACGCGTCGTTGAACCCCGCCGAGCCGCCGCCACGCGCCAGCTCGGTGGCCAGCGCGACCGACAGCTTCTCGGGATAGCGGACGACCGCCTGCAGCGCCAGGCGCCGCCCGCGAGCACGGCGCATCAGCGTGCTGGACTGCGAGCCGAGCCGCGTGACCACCGCCGCCCATGCCCGCGCCGCGGCGAGGATCGGCTCGCGCTTGACGTACTCGGTCGACAGTCCCGCCGCCGACACGAGCACGAGCTTGTCGACCCGCGTCGGGAACGACAGCGCCAGCTCGGCGCCGACGAAGCCGCCCATCGAGTTGCCGAGCACGACCGGGCACTCGATCCCGAGTTGGGCGCAGACGGCGTCGGCCGTGCGGGCGAACCCGGGGATCGAGATGTCGTCGCGCGGCAGCTCGGACTCGCCGAAGCCCGGCAGGTCGAACGCCACGCAGCGATGCGTGGCCTTGAAGTGGGCGATGTTCAGCAGCCAGTTCTGCCACACGCCGCCGAGGCCGTGCAGGAACAGCAGCGGCGGCTTGTCGCCGCCGGTGTCGACCACGTGCACCATCCGGCCGTCGACCTCGATGTCGCGCGACAGGCTGGGCCAGTCGATGTCCATCCACGAGCGATCGTCGCCGTCGGCGTAGGTGGAGTCGGCGCCCGGCCGCGCGATGCCGTTCCGGGCCCGTGTGAGCACGTCCTCGTAGACGCTCGGCACGGCGCTCTAGTGGCCTGATCCGGCAGTTCGACGCCACTGGGCGGCGCCGGCCCGCGCCTGCCGGCACCCGGCAGGCACCCACGTACCACCAGTATGCGAGTGCCTGCCGTGCGACGGCAGGCACGACCCGGCATCCACCCCGGTGACGGCGAACTCCCGAATCACGCCACTAGGGTAGAGACCCGTGCGCATCGCGGTCGACATCGACTCCACGCTGCACCACTACTGGGACCAGTTCTCCGCGATCGCGAAGAAGCGCTTCGGGGTCGACCTGGACTACGAGACGCAGCTGACGTGGGAGATCTCGCGGCTCAGGCCGGAGCAGGCCCGCGCGTGCGTCGCGGAGAGCCACACCGCGCCGCACGTCCTCGCCGCCGTGCCGTATCCCGGCGCCGTCGAAACCATCCGCGCCTGGCACGAGGCGGGCCACTTCATCCATGTCACGTCGCATCGGACGACCGAGGCGCAGGAGGCCACGGCGGCGTGGCTCGACCAGATCGCGCTGCGCTACGACGAGCTGTACTGCTCGTTCGACAAAGTCAGCCGCTGCATCGAGCTCGACATCGACGTGCTGATCGACGACTCGCCGCAGACGCTGCTGCGAGCGGTGGAAGCGGGTATGACTGCAGCCACGCTCGTGCACCCCTGGAACCGCGATCTGTGCGAGGAGGAGGACATCGTGTGCGCCCCTGACTGGCCGACGCTGGCCGAGCGCCTGGAGCCGGTGCTGGCTTGAGCGGGCAAAACAAGCTTTCCCATGCGAGTTCGCTGCGCGAACATCGCGATCTGCCCGCCCTGCCGGCGCCCACGGACAGCGACCCGAAGACGCTGCTCCCCGCGATCGAGCCCGACCGCCAGATCACCGACTGGGGGCGCTCGGAGCGGGTCGAGGGGCTGTTCGACGCCACGCTGTACGAGTTCCTCTACCACTACTGGTTCCGGGTCGAGGTCGAGGGGATCGAGAACGTCCCGTCCACCGGTGGCGCCCTGCTCGTCTCCAACCACGCCGGCGCGCTGCCGCCGGACGCGCCGATGATCGCCAAGGCGATCAAGGAGGAGCATGCGCGCCCGCGGCCGCTGCACCTGACCGTCGAGCACTTCTTCAAGGGCTACCCGGGCCTGGCGATGCTGGTGAACAAGCTCGGCGGCGTCCCGGCGCACCCGGCGAACGTGCACCGCCTGCTGTTCGACGAGGAGCAGCTCGTGCTCGTGTTCCCCGAGGGCCGCAAGGGCACCGAGAAGCTCTACAAGGACCGCTACCGGCTGCGCCGGTTCGGCCGCGGCGGCTTCGTCGAGGCGGCGATGCGCGCCCGCGCCCCGATCGTCCCGATCGCGCTGATCGGAGCCGAGGAGGCGATGCCGACGTTCGCCCAGATCGGCCTGCTGCGGCGCCTCACCGGGCTGATCTACTTCCCGGTCACGCCGCTGTTCCCCCATTTCGGCCTCCTCGGGACCGCGTACCTGCCCGCCAAGTTCAAGATCCGCTTCCTCGAGCCCATTCCCACCGACCAGTGGGGCGAGCGGCCGTGGGACGACAAGGGCCTCGTGCAGACGGTGGCCGAGGACGTCCGCGCCCGGATCCAGGACGAGCTCGTCGACCTCGTGGCGCACCGCCGCTCGGTGTGGTTCGGATGACGTCGAAGCGCATCCTGATCACCGGCGTCTCGACCTACTGGGGCGGCCGCCTGGCCCAGGCGCTCGAGGCCGACCATGACATCGACGCCATCATCGGCGTCAGCCCCGACGACCCGAGCTGCCCGCTCGAGCGCACCGAGTACGTCCGCGTCGGGCTGCACCACGCGCTGCTGCGGCGGATCGTCCAGGCCGCCGAGATCGACACGGTGATCGACACGCGGCTGGTGGTCGACTCGCTGCAGGCGTCGGCGCGCGTCGCCCACGAGATGAACGCGATCGGGACGATGAACATCCTCGCCGCCTGCGGCGGGCCGGACTCGCCGGTCCGCAAGGTCGTCGTCAAGTCGTCGGCCCACTACTACGGCTGCGAGCGCGACGACCCGGCGTTCTTCACCGAGTCGATGCGCCGCCCGCACCCGCCGCGCACCCGCCTGGAGAGCGACATCCTCGAGGCCGAGAAGGCGGTCAGCGGCTTCGCCGAGCGCAATCGGGACGTGACCGTGACCGTGCTGCGGTTCTGCAACGCGCTCGGGCCCGACCAGCGCACGACCCACACCGAGCTGTTCCGCCTCCCGGCGATCCCGTCGATCCTCGGCTTCGACCCGCGCTACCAGTTCATCCACGAGGAGGACCTCGTCGGCGTGCTCCGGTTCGCCGCCGAGCACGACCTGCCGGGCATCTACAACGCGGCCGGGGACGGGGTGCTCGCGCTGTCGGAGGTCGCGTCGCTGCTCGGCCGGCCGCTGGCGCCGGTCCTGCCGCCGTGGGGCACGTCGCTGGGCGCCGCGGCGCTCCGGGCGACCGGGTTGCGGCTGCCGAGCGAGGTGCTCAATCAGCTGCGCTACGGGCGTGGGCTCGACAACCGCAAGCTCAAGGGAGCGGGCTACCCATTCGGCTTCACCAGCCGCGAGGCGGTCCTCAAGCACGGCGAGGCGTTGCGGGTGCGCGGCCTCAAGCGCGATCAGGGCGAGCCGTACCGGTACGAACGCGAAGTCGAGGAGTTCTTGCGCTGGAGCCCCAGCGTGCGCCGGAACGGCACCGTGTAACGCCAGCCGCGTTGCAGGGGTTCCTACTGTCTGAAGTAGCACCTACCATCACGGAGCCCCATGCCGCGCCGTCTGATCGCCGTACTCGTCCTGACCGTGACGGTCCTCCTCGTGGGGGCCGCGAGCTTGTACGCGTTCGACAGCAAGTCGCGCCATCACATCGCCGACGGCGTGACCGTCAATGGCGTTGACGTAGGCGGCCTGACGCCTGAGCAGGCGAAGGACAAGCTGTCGGCCGCGCTCCTGAAGCCGCTCGACCGGCCGGTGAGCGTCCGCTACCAGGGCCGGCGCTTCACGCTGACCCCAGAGGCGGCCCGCGTGGCCATCGACATCAACGGCTCGGTCGACCGCGCGATGGACGCTTCGCAGAAGGGCAACCTCTTCACACGCACCTGGAGGGAAGTGCGGGGCACCGAGCTCGACGCTCGCGTCGAGGCGAAGGTCTCGTGGGATCGCTCGGCCGTTCGAGAGCTCGTGCGCCGCGTCAAGACGAAGCTGACGGTCGAGCCGCGTGACGCGTCGGTCGACCTCGAGCACGGCAACGTCGACCCGGTGACCTCCAAGGACGGCCAGGCCGTCGAGCTGGACCGCCTGCGGCACGACATCCGGGCCGCGCTGCTCAACACCGGCCCGCGCCGCATCGCCCGGATCCACACGAAGGTCGTCGCCCCGAAGGTCTCGACCGAGGATCTCGCCAAGGAGTATCCGGCGATCATCGTCGTCAACCGCGGCGCGTTCACCCTGCGCTTCTACAAGGACCTCAAGCTTCAGAAGACGTACCGGATCGCGGTCGGCCAGGTCGGCCTGGAGACGCCCGCGGGCCTGTACCACGTCCAGAACAAGGCCGTGAACCCTGCCTGGCACGTCCCGAACTCGGCTTGGGCGGGGGATCTCGCCGGCCAGGTGATCCCCGGCGGCACGCCGGAGAACCCGCTGAAGGCGCGCTGGATGGGCATCTTCGACGGCGCCGGCATCCACGGGACGGACGCCACGGGCTCGATCGGCAGCGCCGCCTCGCACGGCTGCATCCGGATGCTGATCCCGGATGTGATCGAGCTCTACGACCAGGTTCCGGTCGGCGCTCCGGTCTACATCGCCTAGCGGGAGGTGCTCCGGTCACCTGATGCTGGACAGCCTGCATCGGCGGCGTCGCGGCCGCTGGCTGGCGCGAAGGCTCGGGCTCGGTGGGGTGGGAGCGGAGCTGGCCTACCAGCGGCCGCCCGAGTACGACGACGGCCTTCAGGCGCCGTCGCGGGCCTTGTTCGACCGCCTGGCTGCGGCTGATGTGGATGAGGTCCAGCGCCGCCTGACGGCCTCTGAGCGGGCGGTCTGGGACGGCACGACCGCGGCCGGCCAGGCGCGGCTGGCGCTGACGTACGGCACCCACCATCGCGTCCCGGCGGTGCTCGAGAAGACCGGGCTGATCCCGGACATGCCGCCGGCCGACGTGCACTCGATGGTGCACTCGCCGATCATCACCGGCGGCGATCCCTGGCTGGCCGACCTGGTGATCGGCAGCGCGGCGCTCGATCTCCCCGCCGGGGCCGGGGCGCTCGACTTCGGCTGCTCCTCCGGCCGCGTGGCCCGCTTCCTCGCCGCCTGGCGGCCGGAGGTCCGCTGGATCGGCTGCGACCCCAACGCCGCGGCGATCGCCTGGGCGCAGGAGCACCTGCCCGCCGGCGAGTGGTTCGCGAGCCCGCAGCAGCCGCCCCTGCCGCTCGACACCCGCTCCCTCCGGCTCGTCTACGCGATCTCGATCTGGTCGCACTTCGGCGAGCACGCCGCGCGGCGCTGGTTCGACGAGATGCACCGCCTGCTCGCGCCCGGTGGGCGGCTCGTGTTCACGACGCACGGCCTGCACTCGATCGGCGATTTCGTCCGCCGCGACAGGCTCCGCGCCAGCGACGGCACGCGCTGCGTGCGCGCGCTCGAGTCGCACGGCTTCTGGTTTCGGCAGACGTTCAAGTCGGGCGGCGACTGGGGCGTGGCCGACCCGGAGTGGGGCGAGGCGTACATGAGCCCGGACTGGGTGCGGCGGCAGGCCGAGCCGGGGTGGCGCGTCGTGCGGCACGAGCCCGCGCGGCTCGAGGGCAACCAGGACCTGTACGTGCTCGAGAGGGGTCAGACCCCTTGAGTCGGGGCGACTGAAGGGGTCAGACCCCGATGTCGGCGGGTGGCACCTCGTGCCAGCCCTGCTGCAGCAGGGAGGCGTGGTGGTCCGCGTGGCGAAAGCACAAGGCACCGATGAACACGCCGTCGCGCACCTTCTTGCGCATCACCGCGTACCACATGGTCGTCGCGTCGCCCGTGCCCTGGATCCGAAGCCAGGGCTTGGGGGCCCGACCGTCCTCGGGCGCGATCCCCGCTTCCACGAGCTGGCGCTGTGTCGCCACCTGACCCGTGGACGGTGTCGATGAAGAACACGGCCACGCCGCCACACGCTAGCGGCACCACATCCGGGCCGGTCGGCGAGGCGTGGGCGAACGCCCTGCGCCGTTTCGACCGCGATCTGCAGCGTCGCGGCGCGTCCGAGCGCACCCGCCACGCCTACGGCGCCGATGTCGGCGAGCTGGCCACTTGGGCCGCCGCCCAGGGGCTCGAGCCCGCCGACATCAACTACCGGATGCTGCGCGGCTACGCCGCCCGGCTGTCCGACCGCGGCGCCGCCGCCCGCACGCTGGCGCGCAAGCTGGCGTCCACGCGCGGCTTCTTCCGCTCGATGGTCGAGCACGGCGACATGGCCGCCAACCCGGCCGACCTGCTGCCGGCGCCGAAGAAGCCGCAGCCGCTGCCGCGCACGCTCAAGACCGGCGACGTCGCCGCGCTGCTGGACCGCATCCCGGCCACGACGCCGCTCGAGCTGCGCGATCGCGCCCTGTTCGAGCTCGCGTACGCCTGCGGCCTGCGGGCCGAGGAGCTCGTCGACCTCGACGTCGGCTCGCTGGACTTCGACGCCGAGCAGGTGCGCGTGGAGGGCAAGGGCGGCAAGACCCGCTTCGTGCCCGCCGGCGAGCCGGCGCTGGCGGCGATCGCCCGCTATCTGGAGCGCGGCCGGAACGCCCTCGCGGGCGCCGACGCGGACCCGGCGCTGTTCCTCTCCAAGTCGGGCCGGCGGCTGTCGACATCCGACGTCCGGCGCCGCCTGCGAGTGTGGGCGCGCCATGCCGCGACCCAGGGCGGCGGTCCACCCGCACGCCCTCCGGCACTCGTTCGCGACCCATCTCCTGGAGGGGGGCGCGGACCTGCGCGCGATCCAGGAGCTGCTGGGCCATGCGTCGATCAGCACGACCCAGGTCTACACTCGGGTAGAGTCCGCACGCCTGCGCGCGGCCTACGCTGCGAAGCCATCCGCGGGCGTAACGGGAGAGCCCCACTGGACACCAACGTCAAAGCCATCGAGCTCAAGGAACTCTGGCGGCGGTACAAAGAAGAGCAGTCCGAGCCGGCCAGCGAGCAGCTCGTCGTCGCCTACTCGCCGCTGGTCAAGTACGTCGCCGGCCGGATGTCCTCCGGTCTGCCGGCGCATGTCGAGGAGGCCGATCTCATCTCGTACGGGCTGATCGGGCTGATCAACGCGATCGAGCGCTTCGACGTCGAGCGCGAGATCAAGTTCGAGACCTACGCGATCACGCGCATCAAGGGCGCGATCATCGATGAGCTGCGCGCGCTCGACTGGGTGCCGCGGTCGGTGCGCGCCCGGGCGCGCGAGATCGAGCGCATCCACGCGAAGCTCGAGCACCGGCTGCACCGGACGCCGACCGACGAGGAGATGGCCCGCGAGCTGGGCGTCACGGCCGACGAGTTCCAGGAGACGCTCGTCAAGATCTCCAACTCCACGGTGGTCGCGCTCGACGAGCTGTGGGCGGTGTCGGACGCCTCCGGCGACCAGGTGTCGCTGCTCGACACGCTGCAGGACCCCGACGCGCCGGACCCGCAGCAGCTGCTCGACGCGTCCGAGCTCAAGGACCGCCTGGCCGACGCGATCGCCGCGCTGCCGGAGCGCGAGAAGCTCGTGATCGCCCTCTACTACTACGAGAACCTGACGCTGCGAGAGATCGGCGAGGTCCTCGGCGTCACCGAGTCGCGCATCTCCCAGCTGCACACCAAGGCGGTCCTGCGCCTGAAGTCCCGCCTCCAGGGCGACAACCTCAGAGACTGAGCTAGGCTCCGCTCTCCCAGAAGGAGAGGAGGAGCAGGTCGTTATGCAGGCCGCAGACAGGATTCGCAACGTGGCTCTAGTCGGCCACCGGGGGAGCGGGAAGACGTCGCTGCACGAGGCCCTCTTGTACGAGGCCGGCGCGACGACCCGGCTCGGCTCGGTGGCCGACGGAACGACGGTGTCCGACGCCGACGAGGACGAGAAGGCGCGCGGGATGTCGATCTCGGCCGCTCTGGCGTCGTTCGAGTGGCGGGACGTGAAGGTCAACCTGATCGACACCCCCGGCGAGCCGTCCTTCATCGCCGACGCGCTGGGCGCACTGCGTGTCTGCGAGTCGGCCGTGTTCGTCGTCAACGGGGTGCTCGGCGTCGAGGTCGGTACGCAGCGCCTATGGGAGCGCGCGGAGGAGCTCGGCGTCGCACGGCTCGTCTACGTGAACATGCTCGACCGCGAGCGGGCCGACTTCTTCCGCACGCTGGAGAGCCTCAAGAACGCGTTCGGGCCGCACGTCGTGGCGACGGAGATCCCGATCGGCGCGGAGCACAACACGCGCGGCGTGATCGACCTCGTCGACATGAAGGCGTACGAGTACAACGACGGCAGCTGCTCCGAGGTCCCGATCCCGGACGACATGGCCGACATCGCGCAGGAGTACCGCGAGAAGCTGATGGACGAGGTGGCCGAGAACTCGGAGGCGCTGATGGAGCGCTACCTCGAGGGCGAGGACATCTCGCACGAGGAGATCGTCACCGCGCTCGAGGACGGCACCGACCACGGGCACATCTTCCCGGTCACCTGTGGCGTCGCCACCAGCCGGCTGGCCTCCAACCGCCTGCTCGACGCGATCGTCGACGACCTGCCCTCGCCCGTCCAGCACGGCGGCCTCGTGCTCGAGAGCACCCGGCTCGAGCCGGACCCCGAGGGCGAGATGTTCGCCTACGTCTTCAAGACGCGCGCCGACCCGTTCGCGGGCCGCATCAACCTCTTCCGCGTCTACCAGGGCACCGTCACGCACGACACCCAGGTGATGAACACCCGCACCCATCACAAGGAGCGGATCGGCCAGCTGCTCGTGCCCCAGGGCAAGGAGGTCAAGCAGGCCGACGCGTTCGGACCGGGCGACATCGGCGCGGTGGCCAAGCTCAAGGAGACCCACGCCGGCGACTGGCTGGCGGCGCGCGACGAGCCGATCCAGATGCCGTCGATCAAGCTCCCGGCGCCGGTGATGGCGTTCTCGATGGAGCCGGCCTCCAAGGGCGACGAGGACAAGGTCTTCACGGCCCTGCGCCGCCTGCAGGAGGAGGACCCGACGATCGACCTGCACCGCGACGCGCAGACCGGCGAGCAGATCGTCGCCGGCCTGTCGCAGATCCACGTCGAGGTGATCGTCGAGCGGATGCGCGCGCGGTTCGGCGCCGAGGTCATCCTCAAGCCGCCGCGGGTGCCCTACCAGGAGACGATCCGCCGGGCGGCCAAGGCGCACGGCCGCCACAAGAAGCAGACCGGCGGCCGCGGCCAGTTCGGCGACTGCCACATCGAGATCGAGCCGCTGGACGGCGGCGACTTCGAGTTCGTCAACGCGATCAAGGGCGGCGTCATCCCGCAGGGCTTCATCCCCGCGGTCGAGAAGGGCGTGCTCGACGCCATGCAGCAGGGCGCGGTGGCCGGCTACCCGGTCAAGGGCGTGCGCGTGAAGCTGTTCGACGGCTCGTACCACACGGTCGACTCGTCGGAGATGGCGTTCCGGCTCGCCGGGTCGATCGCGATGAAGGACGCGCTGGCGCAGGCCGGCGCGGTGCTGCTCGAGCCGATCATGCTGCTCGCCGCATCGGTGCCCGACGAGTCGGTCGGCGACGTGATGGGCGACCTGTCCTCGCGCCGCGGCCGGCCGCTCGGCACCGAGTCCGTCGGCGGCATGACCGAGGTCAAGGCCGAGGTCCCGATGGCGGAGATGCTCACCTACGCGCCCGACCTGCGGTCGCTGACCGGCGGCCAGGGCGAGTACACGATGGAGTTCCTGCGCTACGAGGAGGTTCCCTCCCACCTGGCGCAGAAGGTCGTCGACAGGAGGCCCAGGAGGGGCCGCGCGGGCCGCGAGCCGGCACGCGACACGAGCATGCTCGCAGCGCGCCGCGGCCGTGGAGCGCTACCCTGGCACACCGCCTTGGCGCGCACCCGCGACATCCGCACCAACCAGAGCGATCTCGCCTGTGACATCTGCGGGCGGACGCTGCTGCGCGGCGAGCACGCGGAGACGTTCCTCGCCGGCGGGGCGCGCCGTCAGGTGTGCGATCTGTGCACCGCGCGCGCCCAGCACGAGGGCTGGATCCGCGAATCGGGCGGCGACGAGCTCGAGCTGCGCCACACGCGTCACGAGGGTCGCGGGCGGTCGCTGCGGGACCGGCTGCGGGCCCGTCGCGAGCGCGCGCGAGAGGTGCAGGAGGAGATGGCGGCCACGTCAGACGGGACGTCGCACGACGAGCCCGAGGCGCCGTCCCGGCCCGTCGAGGCGCCGAGGCGACCGCGTCACGTGCGCGCGGTACCGACGAACGCCGACCTCAAGATGCAGCGCGCGCTGGAGATCTTCAACGCGTCCGACCACACGCGCACGGTCGGCGGGGTCGCCCGCTCGCTCGGCGCACCCGGCGTGTCCGTCCGCCCGCGGACCGACCGCCCGAGCGTCGTCACGATCACCGTGATGTGGGAGCTCAGCTGGTACCGGTTCGAGATCGACCTGTCGGACGAGGCCGGCGGCGTCCGGCGCGACGCGCAGGGCGACGAGCTGGCCGAGCTTTCCGAGGAGGAGCAGGCGATCAATGCCGCAGCGGATGAGCGTGGGGCTCTTCATCTGGGGTAGACACATGACCGATGCCTTCGACCATCCACCAGTGTTAGCGTCCAAATCGTGATCTACTGCGTCGTGCCCGAGCCGCTCGCGGACGAGCTCTACGAGAAGCTGTCCAAGTACTACGAGGACGATCCCAACGTCGAGGTGATCGTCGACCGGCGCAAGTCCGAGCGCCGCGACGAGCCCGGCGGCGGCGGTCAGCGCGAGGTGCGCGACCGGCGTCGCGCGCGAGTCCCGGGCGAGTTCCCGCCGCTCTCCGCGGCATAGGCGTGCATCTCGTCGTCCACGTGGACGGCGGCGCGCGTGGCAACCCCGGGCCTGCCGCGGCGGCAGCCGTGCTGTCGGACCGCGAAGGTCATGTCGTCGACGACGTGGGGGTCGCGCTCGGCCGCGCCACCAACAACGTCGCCGAGTACCGCGCCCTGCTGCTCGGCCTCGATCGGGCGCGCGCGCTCGGCGCCACCGACGTCGAGATCGTCAACGACTCCGAGCTGATCGCCAAGCAGCTCACTGGCGACTACCGCGTCCGCAACGAGGAGCTCGCTTCGCTGCACGCCGAGGCGCTGCGCGCGCTCGAGGGCTTCGAGAGCTGGTCGATCACGACGGTCCCGCGCGAGCAGAACACGGCCGCCGACGCGCTCGTCAACCGCGTTCTCGACGGCACCGACAAGCCCACCGAATACGCCGGCTACCTGCGCATCGACGACCTGCTGCGGCTGCAGCATCCGCTCACGCCCGGCGCCCACGACGAGATGCTGTTCGTGATCGTCCACCAGTCGTACGAGCTGTGGTTCAAGCTGATCCTGCACGAGGTCGCCAAGGCCCAGGCGGAGCTGGACGCGGGACGGCCGCAGGCGGCGATCGGCCCGCTGCAGCGCACGACGGCGATCGACCGGCTGCTGCTCCAGCACCTCGACGTGCTGGAGACGATGAGCCCCGACGGCTTCATGGAGTTCCGCGACCCGCTGGAGCCGGCGTCCGGCTTCCAGTCGACGCAGTTCCGCGCGATCGAGGCCGAGAGCCCGCGGCTGTACGACGCATTCGTCGCCTGCGCGCGGCTGCCCGACGACCCCGATGAGCGCCTCCGCGCCCTCGCCGACCTCTACCGCAGCCATCTCGACGACCCGCGGCGCGCGCTCCTGCACCTGATCGCCGAGCTGCTGCTCGACCACGACGAGCTCGTCGCGCTGTGGCGCCACCACCACACGCTGATGGCCGCGCGCGAGATCGGCAGCCGCCACGGCACCGGCGGCTCGCGCGGCGTCGAGTACCTGCAGGGCACGCAGGGCAAGCGCTTCTACCCGGAGCTCTGGGAGGTCCGGGCGCCGCTATGAACCTGCGGGTTTCGCCCCCTGGGGCGAACACCCGCAAGGGAACCTGGCCCCCTGGGCCAGCGTCCCCCGAGCCCGCGGGTTTCGCCCCCTGGGGCGAACACCCGCAGAGGCGAACCTGGCCCGCTAGGGCCAGCGTCTCCCCGGGCCCGCGGGTTTCGCCCCCTGGGGCGAACACCCGCAAGGGAACCTGGCCCCCTGGGCCAGCGTTCCCCGGGCCCGCGGGTTTCGCCCCCTGGGGCGAACACCCGCAAGGGAACCTGGCCCCCTGGGCCAGCGTTCCCCTACCACCGCATCGCGCTCCGGATCACGCGGACGATCTCGTCGTCCGGGGAGCCCTTGACCACGTAGCCGACCGCGCCGGCGCGCGACATCTCGTACTGGGCGACCTGGCTGTCGTCCGCGCTGACGGCGACGAGCTTGATGCCCGAGTTGACCTCGCGGATCTGCGTCGCCGCGCGGACGCCACCGCCGCCCGGCATGTTGAAGTCGAGCAGGACGATGTCGGGGCGCCGGCGGGCCGCCATCTCGATCGCCTGGTCGGCATCCTCGGCCTCGCCGACGAGCTCGAACCCAGGCTCGTTGTCGATCAGCGCCGACAGCGTCAGGCGGATCATCGGGTCGTCGTCGGCGATCAGCAGGCGGATCCCGTCGCCTGACGCCTGGCCGTCGGGATGGTGGACCTCGACACGGTTGCGGCCGCCGTCCTTGGCCCGGTACAGCGCCTGGTCGGCGAGCTCGAACACCTCGTCGGGCTGGAGCTGCGGGTCGCTGAGCCCGGCCACGCCGGCGCTGACGGTGATGACGCCGCCGGCGGGGTGGGGGATCGCGAGCCGCTCGACGGCGGCGCGGAGCCGCTCGGCCGCGAGCGTGGCGCTCTCGAGCGACTGCTCGGGCAGCAGCACGAGGAACTCCTCGCCGCCGTAGCGGTAGACGGCGTCGCCGCTGCGGATCTCGCGCTGCAGCGCGGACGCGATCTGCCGCAGGGTGTGGTCGCCATACAGGTGGCCGGCGGCGTCATTGACGCCCTTGAAGTTGTCGACGTCGAACACCGCGACGCAGTAGACGTGCCCGTAGCGCGCGACGCGCCCGCACAGCGCCTCGAGGTCTTCCGCGAGGCGCAGGCGGTTGGCGAGGCCCGTGGCCGCGTCGTGGCGGGCGTCCTCGTGCATGCGCCGGTGCATCGTGGTCACGCGGTCGGCGGCGATCAGCTTGCGCTCCAGCTGAGCGGGCTCCAGCGGCTTGAGCAGCAGGTCGTCGGCGCCGGCCTCCATCGTCGCCCGCGCGGACGACTCGTCGGCGACGCCGGTCAGCACCATCACGTACGCGTAGTTGCCGTCGCCCTGCGCGCGGATCGCCTGCACGAGCGCGGTGCCGTCCATGCCGGGCATCTGCCAGTCGGTGATGACGGCGTCCGGCGGGTCGGACTGGTAGGCGCGCCAGGCGGCCTCGCCGTTCTCGGTGACCGTGCAGCGATGCCCGAGCCGCTCGACGGCGGCGCACACGGTCAGCCGCGTGCCCGGGTCGTCGTCGGCGATCAGGACGTGCATGTCGGGTGAGTGGTCATCGCTCACAGGCTGTTTATCGGACAGCAGGGTCAAACCACGCAGCGATCGGCCGATCTTCCGGGAAGCGTATGGCCGATTCGGTTCCTCACCGGCTGCTCCGCGGCTTGTCCGCGCCGACCGCCGTGGCGTTCTCTCTGGTGATCGTGCTGATCACCGGCACCTTCGGCGCGCTCGTGCTCAACATCCGTGGGCAGCACGCCGAAGCCCAGAACGCGCTCCGTGCCGAGCGCATCCTCAGCGCCTCCAACGCCGCCGAGCGTGACCTCGTCGACGTCGAGACCGGCCTGCGAGGGTACCTGCTCACGCAGGAGCCGCGGTACCTCGAGCCCTACCACGCCGGTCGCCTCGGCTACACGCTGCGGTTCGGCACGCTGGCGTCGCTCGTGCACGATGGCGCCCAGAAGCGCCGCTTGGCCGTCCTGCGCGACGCGGCCGACCAGTACGTCAACGGCTACGCGGCGCCGCACGTGCAGCGGGGGACCGGGTCGCTCGACGCCGACATCGCCGAGGGCAAGCGCGAGCTCGACGCCCTCCGCGCGCGATTCGACGACTTCAACCGCGCCGAGACCGCGCTCGGCGACGGCCGCCGCGCCCGCACGGCCGCGATCTCCAGCCGCTCCGTCCTGATCGCCGCGACGGGCGCCGGCGTGAGCGCGATCGTGCTGCTCCTGCTGTGGCTGTACCTGCAGCGCGCCGTCCTGCTCCCGGTCCGGCGCGTGGCGCTCGCCGCCCGGCGGCTCGCCTCGGGCCGCAGCGATGCCCGCGTGCCGCTGGCCGGCCGTGGCGAGGTCGCGCTGCTCGCGCAGTCGTTCAACGGCATGGCCGACGCTCTCGTCGCGCGCGAGGAGGACCTGCGCGTGGCCGGCGACCGGCTGCAGGGCATCTTCGACCACGCCACCGCGATGATCTCGGTCAAGGACGTCGACGGGCGCTACATCCTCGTCGGCCGCCGCTGGGAGGAGCGGATCGGCCGGACCGCCGCGGAGGTGATCGGCCGGACCGACGCCGAGCTGATGCCGGGTCGCCACGCTGCCCCGTCGCGCGCCGCCGACCTGCAGGTGATCCGCACCGGCGAGGTGCTCGAGTACGAGCGCGAGGCGATCACCCCCGACGGGACCGAGACGTACCTGATCGTCAAGTTCCCGCTCCGGGACGCTGCCGGCGACGTGTATGCGGTCGTGACGATGTCCACCGACGTGTCGGACCGCAACCGGGCGCTGGCCGACGCCGTCGAGGCGTCGCGCTCGAAGTCCGAGTTCCTGGCCAACATGAGCCACGAGATCCGCACGCCGCTCAACGGCGTGATCGGGATGACCGAGCTGCTGCTGCAGACCGAGCTCTCGACCGAGCAGCGCGACTACGCGCAGACCGCCGCCGGCTCGGGCGAGGCGCTGCTCGGCGTGATCAACGACATCCTCGACTTCTCCAAGATCGAGGCCGGCAAGCTCGAGCTCGACGTGCACGAGTTCGACCTGCGTGAGGCCGTCGAGGACGTCTGCGAGATGCTCGCGCCGCAAGCGCACGGCAAGGGCCTGGAGCTGACCGCGTTCGTCGACGACGACGTCCCGGCCGTGGTCCGGGGCGACCGCGGGCGGCTGCGCCAGGTCGTCACGAACCTGGTGTCGAACGCGGTCAAGTTCACGCACCGCGGCGAGGTGTCCGTGCGCGTCGACCTGCTCGCGCGCGACGGCGACGAGGCGACGCTGCGGTTCGAGGTCGCCGACACCGGCATCGGCATCGAGCCGTCCACGCTCAGCACGCTGTTCGAGTCGTTCTCCCAGGCCGACACGTCGACCACGCGCCGCTACGGCGGCACCGGCCTCGGCCTGGCGATCTCCCGCCAGCTCGTGGTGCTGATGGGCGGCGACATCGCCGCCGACTCGGCGCCGGGCGAAGGCAGCCGCTTCCGCTTCGCCGTCGCGCTCCCGGCACCGGCCAGCGCGGTCGCCGCCCCTCGCTCCCTCGCCGCCGAGCCTGCGGGCGTCAAGGTCCTGATCGTCGACGACAACGCGACCAACCGCGCGATCCTCGACAACTACCTGCGCAGCTCCGGAGCGCGGCCCGCGGAGGCGGCCGGCGGCGCCGAGGCGCTCGCCGTCATGCACGCCGCCGCGCGCGAGGGCGAGCCGTTCGACGTCGTCGTGCTCGACGCGCAGATGCCCGAGATGGACGGCCTCGACCTCGCCGCCGCGATCCGCCAGGCCCCGAGCCTGCGCTCGGCGCGACTGGTGATGCTCACCTCGACCGGCGAGCACCGGGCGCGTGCCCGCGAGCTCGGCATCACCGCGTACCTGACCAAGCCGGTCCGCCGCAGCCGCCTGCTGGCGACCGTCGCCGATCAGGCGCTCGAGCCGGCGCCCGCACCCGCCGCGGCGGCGCCCGCCGCCGGCGTTCGCGTCCTCGTCGCCGAGGACAACGAGGTCAACCAGCTGGTCATCGAGTCGATGCTCGCCAAGCGCGGGCTCGAGGTCGACATCGCCGGCGACGGGGCCGAGGCGCTCGCCAAGCTCGCCCACGGCACATACGCGGCGGTGTTCATGGACTGCCAGATGCCCAACGTCGACGGCTACGAGGCGACCGGCCGGATCCGCGCCCAGGAGCGCGGCGGCGACCGCCTCCCCGTGATCGCGATGACCGCGCACGCGATGGCCGGCGACCGCGAGCGCTGCCTCGCCGCCGGCATGGACGACTACATGTCCAAGCCGCTGCGCCCCGAGGTGCTCGACGAGATCCTCGAGCGCTGGCTCGGCTTCGCTCCCGCCGGTGATGAGGTCGTCGCGCCCGCGGAGGACGCCATCGACGCGTTGATCGACGCCGCCCGCATGCGCACGTTCCGGACCGACTACCCGGACATCGTCGACCAGTTGCTGGAGCTGTTCCTGCAGAGCACGCCGCCGCTGCTCGGCGAGCTGCGTGTCGCCGCGGACGCGGAGGAGCGGCGCCGCGCCGCCCACAAGCTCAAGGGCAGCTGCCAGAACATCGGCGCCACCTTCATGGCGACGCTGTGCCGCTCGCTGGAGACCGCCGAGGGCGACGTGAGCGCCACTCTCGACGAGCTCGACGAAGCATTCAGCTCGACCGAGGCCGCGCTGCGCAGGGAGCTCGTGCCGTGATCTTCGTCGCCGCCGTGTTCGCGCTGGTCGCCGCCGTTGCCGTGTGGTTCGCCGTACGCGAGCGGCGGTCGGCCGCCGGTGCGCGCACGGTCAGCGCCCGCTACGCCGCGCTCGCCGGGCACCTGCCCGACGTGTCGTTGCTCGTCTACGACCTCGATCTGCGGATCCTGCTGCTCGAGGGCGGCGCGGTGCAGGCGCACGGCTGGCGTCGCGACGAGTTCGAGGGCCGGACGCTCCCAGAGGTCGTGCCGGCCGAGCGCCGCGAGGAGCTGCTCACGCACTGCCGCGCCGCGCTGGCCGGCGAGTCGTCCTCCCACGACTGGGCCGGCGCTCGCGAGGCCGGCCGGGTGTACCGCAACGTCCACGTGCCGCTGCGCGACGGTCGCGGCGCGGTCGTCGGGGGCATGCTGGTGTCGCGCGACGTCACCGCTCCCGAGTCGCTCCGTCGTGAGGTCGAGGCGCAGCGAGGGTTCCTCGAAGGCGTGGTCGAGCAGCTCTCCAGCAGCGTCGTGATCTGCGACGCCGGCGGCCGCCTGGAGGGCTATGACGCGCTCACCGGCGGGCCCGCCGGCCCGCTCGACTGGCCCGAGCACTTCGGGCTGCGCTCCGCCGACGGCCGCACGAAGCTGACCGCGGCCGAGGTGCCGCTGTTCCGCGCGCTACAGGGCGAGGTGGTCGAGGACGTCGGGCTCACCGTCGAGCTGCCCGGCCACCCGGCGCGGCAGATCGTCGCGTCGGCGCGGCCGATCCTCGACGCCGACGGCCACACGATCGGGGCGCTCGCCACCGGCGTCGACGTCACCGACCGGCGCCAGACCGAAGCGCGCCTGCGCGCGAGCGAGGAGCGCTATCGCTCGGTCGTCGAGAGCGTCAACGACACCGTCTTCCAGACCGACCTCCGCGGCCGCTGGTCGTTCCTCAACGAGAGCTGGACGCGCTGGACCGGCATCCCGGTGCAGGATGCGCTCGGCCGGCCCGCGTTCGAGGTCGTGCACCCGGATGACCGCCCCGCCCAGGCACGCGCGTTCGCACCGTTGGTGGCCGGCGAGGTCGACACCGTGCATCTGCGCCATCGCTACCTGACCGCCGAGGGCGTGACGCGCTGGGCCGAGGTCCGCGCCAAGCTGGCGCGCGACACCGCCGGGCGCCCGCTCGGCATCGCCGGCGTGATCGAGGACATCACCGAGCGCCACCGCACCAAGCAGTACGAGGCCGCCGAGCAGGCCGTGATCGACGTTCTCGCCCACTCGGTCGACATCGAGCAGGGCGTTGCCGCGCTGCTCGAGGCGCTGTGTACCAACCTCGACTGGGACCTCGCCGAGCTGTGGACGCTCGACCCCGAGCGCGAGCTGCTGCACATGACCGACGCGTGGGGCGGCGAGCGGCGTGCCGGGCTGGAGGCCTTGGAGGCCGCCGCGGTCGGCGAGACGTTCGAGGTCGGCGACGGGCTCCAGGGCCAGGCGTGGGCGCGGCGGACGCCGATCTGGGCGAGCGGCCTGATCGAGGACCCGCTGTTCCGTCGCGGTGTGGCTGCCGAGGCCGCCGGCGTGCGCTCGGCGCTCGCGCTGCCGGTCATGCGCGGCCGCGACGTGTTCGCCACGATCATGTTCTTCTCGCGCGAGGAGCGCGACCCGGATCCGGCGCTGGCGCGACTGCTCCAGACGATCGGCGCGCACCTCGCGCAGTTCCTCCAGCGGCGGCGGGCCGAGCGCTCGCTGGCCGAGCGGGCGGCCGAGGTGGAGAGCCTGGAGCGGATGCTCGCTCAGCTCCACGGCCGCCTTACGCCCGAGCGCGCGGCTCTGCTCGACAGCTAGACCAGTCCGTCTCGCGTCGCCTTGGCGCTCGCCTCGCCGCGGGTGCTGACGTCGAGCTTGCGCAGCACCGCCGACACGTGGTGGTTGACCGTCTTCTCCGACACGATCAGCTTCTGGGCGATCTGCGCGTTGCGCATGCCCTCGGCGACGAGCGCGAGCACCTCCAGCTCGCGCGCGGTGAGGCCCGCGGGGTTCTCGCGCGTGCGCGGCTGGGGGCCGCGCGGGACGCCGCGGACGCCGCGCTCCCTCAGCCGCCGGGAGATGAGCCGCGCGGCCGGTCGTGCGCCCATGCCCTGCAACGTCTCGATGGCGGCGCGGACCTCGTCCGCATCCTCGCTCTCGGCCTGCGCCAGCGCCGCCTGGTAGGGGCAGCCGAGCGCGTGCCAGGCCACTCCGCGGTAGCGCTTGGCGGCCGTGTCGTCGTGGGGCGCGTCGGCCTGGTGGCGCCAGTAGGCGAGCTCATCGGCGGCCCATGACGCTCCGCGCTCGAGCGCGAGCGCGAGCGCGGCGTCGGTGAGCGGTGCGACGGCGGCGTCGTCGCCCGCCAGCCAGGCGAGCTCGGCGCGGGCGGCGGCGACCGGCGCGATCCGCATCAGCTCTCCCGTCGGTGTGGCCGAGCTCGTGCGCCTCGGCCAGCGGCGCCTCGGCCTCGGCGTCCCCGCGGCGTGCACGCACGAGGCCGCGGACCGTCAGCGCCCAGCCGCGGGCGAGGCCCGGAGCGCGCGGGTCCCTGAGCACGGTGGCGGCGGTGTCGGCGGCTTCGTCCCAGTCGCCGCGGTCGAGCGCTTGGCACGCGTGTCTGGCCTGGAGATAGGCCCGCCAGGTGTCGAGCCCGTGCTCCTCGCAGTAGGCGATCCCGGCGTCGAGGTTCGCGCCGGCGACGTCGTAACGACGGGTGCGTTGCGCGCCGAGGACGAGCTGGAGGTAAGCGCGGCCGACGTACTCGTCGAGCCCGTGCTCGCGGGCGAGTCGCAGCGCGTGCTCGAGCTTGTGTCGGGCCTCGGGCCAGTCGACCTGGAACTCGGCGCCGCCGATGGTCGTGAGTGTGTAGACGTACGCCTCGGTGTCGTCGAGCTGCTGGGCGATCTCCTGCCCGCGCTCGGCCCACTCGATCGCGGCAGCCCGGTCCTCCACCGCCGAGCGTCTCTGCGCGACGTTGCCATAGGCCATCGCGAGCTCGTGACCGGGCGGGAGCTGCTCGAGGAGGCGTACGGCTTCGAGCACGACGGGCTCGCCTTCTTCGGTGCGGCCGGCGAAGAACAGCAGGCGCGACAGGGAGCGCAGCGAGTCGCCCTCGCCGCGGACGTCGTGGAGCTCCCGGTGGCAGCTGAGGGCGGCGCGCTGGGCGGTGATCGCCGCATCGAAGTCGGCGCTCAGGTAGCACTCGTCGGCGCGGGCGTTCAGGAGCTGCGCGCGGTCGGCGGGCGGCAGGTCGCCGGCATAGCGGAGCGCGCGCGCGTACTGCGCGGCGGCCTCGCGGTGCGCGCCGGACGCGCCGGCCCGGGCGGCGGCCTCCGGTGCGTGGCGGAGCACGGCGTCCTTGTCGTTGGCGGCGTCGGCGTGGTGGGCGAGCCGGGCCGGCTCCGCGGTCTCGGGGAGCGCCGCGAGTGCGGACTTGTGGAGCGCGAGCCGGCGGTGCGGCGGCGTGGCCTCCTCGACCGCGTGGCGGGCGAGCTCGTGGCGGAACTCCACGTGCGTCGCGCCGGCGGCGAGCATCCCGGAGGCGAGGCACTCGTCGACGTGATCCAGGTGGGGCGCGGCGAGTCGTTCCAGCAGCGCGACGTCGGTGGGGCCGGGCACGATCGCGACGGCCTCGAGGACGCGGCGGGCCGGCTCGCTCAGTCGCGCGGCGCGGGCGAGGACGGCGTCGCGGACGGTGTCGGGCATCTGCGCGCCGCCCGCGGCGAGCACCTCGCTCACGAAGAACGGGTTGCCGCCGGTGCGGCGGAACAGCTCGTCCGCGTCGACGCCGTGCGGCGCGGCCAGCTCGGCGACGCCGGTGGGGGAGAGCACCTCGACTTTGAGGCGGGCGGGCCGCCGCGCGATCTCGCCGAGCACGAACCGCAGCTGCGCCGCGCGGTCGAGCTCGTCGTCGCGGTAGCTCGCGAGCACCAGCGCGGGCGCTGTCGCGATACGGGTGGCGAGCAGCGTGAGGACGTCGAGGGTGGCCTCGTCGGCCCAGTGGACGTCCTCGATCACGAGCACCGTGGGCGTCCGCCCGCGCAGCTCTCTGAGGAGCGCCGTGCGCCACCTCGTGGGGGCGCGCGCCGCCGTCCACGAGCGTTTGCAGCTCTCCGGTGGTGGCCTCCGCGATGTCCGCCAGCGGGCCGAGCGGGCGAGGCGTCCTGAGCGGCTCGCACGCGCCCCAGAGCACGCGAGTCTCGCGAAGCTCGTCGCAGAACCGGTGCAGCAGTGCGGTCTTGCCGGCTCCGGCTTCGCCGCCCACGAACAGCAGCCGCCCCTCCCGGCGATCCCGCACGTCTTCGAGCATCGCGTCCAACGTCGCCAGGCTCTCGTCGCGCTCGATCAGCACGGCGCCAGTCTCCCACGTGGCGCGTATCCATCCGCCCCAGATGCGAACATGTGTTCGTATGACAAGCGACGGCAGCCCCTACGCCCGTTTCCAGCGCGCACTGCGCATCGGCCGCCTCTCGATGGTGCGCGCCGCGGCGGCGGAGCTGCCACGCATCGACCTCGACGACGCGCTGTCGATCTGCCTGTTGATCTCGGAGCAGGACGTCGAGCGGTTCGAGCGCGCCGCCGTCCGCTGGCTCGCGCGCCTCAGCCTCGAGGTGCCGACCGTCCGGATCGAGGATCTCCGCGCCGGCCTGCTGGCGTTCGAGGCGCTGGCGGAGAACCCGGCCGGCGCCCGGACCGCGCTGGCCGAGCTGTGCGCCCGCCACGGGCTCGATCGTGCCGCGCGGGGCCTGGCGTAGTCATGCCGGTCCGCCCGTGTCTCGTGCGGCCGGGGTCAGCGGAGGTCGAGGACCCGTGCGCCCGACACGTAGTGGACGCGGGTGTCCCCGTAGAGCTTCACGGTCCGGCCGGGAAGCGGGTGGGTGTGGCCGTGCAGGACGTGACGCGGCTGGTGGCGGTCGACCCAGTCGCGCAGCCCCTCGAAGCCGATGTGCGCGGGGTCCTCCGGGTCGTCGTTGATCCCGAGCGGAGGGCAGTGGCAGAGCAGTACGTCGGCGGCCGGTAGGCGCTTGGCCATCTTGTTGGCCTCGCGCTGGGTGTACTGGTACGGCGCGTGTCGGCGGTACTGCACGCAGCCCTCGAAGCCGGCGACGGTCAGCCCGCCCGAGACGTGCGTGCGGCGCAGGTGGAGGTCCTCGATCTCCAGCTCGCGCAGCACGTCCTCGGGATCGTGGTTGCCGTGCACGCCGTAGCGCGGGATCTTCAGCAACAACAGAGACTCGATCCAGGCGCGGTCGAGGTCGCCGAGGCAGAAGACGGCGTCGACGTGCTTCTGGCGGGCCATCGTCGCCGGGTCGATCAGCGGGCGCTTGTCGGCGATCGCGAGGACGCGCATCAGTTCCGCAGGGCCGCGAGCCCGGCGTCGAGGAACCGCAGCGCGTCGTCGAGGAACGCCATCGGGTCGGCGGCGAACTGCGCCGCGGCGTCGGGGTTCTCGTCGAGCGAGGCCTCGGCCTTGTCGCCGGACACCTGCAGCGCCGCCATCGCGGCGGCGGCGACCAGGCGCGGGCGCAGTGATTCGGCCGGCTCGCCGAGGTCCTCTGCGACCGCTTCGGCGAGGCGCTCCTCGTACATGCGCGTGTGCCGGAGCTCGCAGGCCGCCACCGCGGGCGACTCCTGGCGCAGCTTGGCCTCGAGGCGCACGTTGTCGGGCGACGGGACGTACTTCGGCGCCTCGCGGATGATCCACGCGCGCAGCGCGTCGAGCGCGGTCATGCCCTCCGGCCGCTCGCGCAGCGCGCGCGAGTAGTCGGCGAAGGCCATGTCGAACTTCTGGAAGACGGCCTCTTCCTTGGCGGAGAAGTACGAGAAGAACGTGCGCGGGGAGATGCCGGCGGCGTCGGCGATGTCGGCGATCGTCGTCGCGTCATAGCCGCGCTCGGCGAACAGCTTCATCGCCGCCTCGTGGATCGCCTGGCGCGTCTGCTGCTTCTTGCGCTCCCGCAGCCCGGTGGACATTTCGCTGCAAATCATAGCGATCTGCGCTCTCTGCAACTTTGCGACAGTTGCAAAATTGCAGCGAGTGTGATTTTCTGCCGATACTCCACACCACACCCCTCCCCGGAGCCCTCCCCACATGTCCACCTTCCTCTCCCGCCTCGGCACCAGCGCAGCCCGCCACTGGCGCCGCACCATCCTCATCGCGATCGTCGTGGTCGCCGGCATCGGCACGCTCGGCAGCTCGCTCGGCGCCGGCTTCGTCGACGACTACCGCACGCCGGGCGTCGACTCGACGCGCGCCCAGGAGCTGCTCGAGCAGCGCTTCCCGCAGATGTCGGGGGGCGACGCCCAGATCGTGTTCGCCGGTGATCGTGCCGCGATCACCGGCACCGGCGTCCAGCAGACCCTGACCGCCGTCGCTGCGCAGCCACACGTGAGCGGCGTGAGCGACCTGCAGGTCGCGCCGGACGGCAAGGTCGCGTTCGCGACCGTGCAATACGACCGCCGCGCCGAGGACCTCGGGCCGGCGGCACGTGACCGGCTCGAGAGCGCGGTCGGCCCCGCCGAGAAGGCGGGCGCCGAAGTCTCGATGCGCGGCCAGGTGATCGACGTCGGCGACGACGAGATGGCGCCGGTCGGCGAGCTGATCGGCGTCGCGATCGCGATGCTGTTGCTGACGCTGCTGTTCCGCTCGGTCGTGGCGATGACGCTGACGCTCGCCGCCGCGCGGCATCGGGCTCGTCGGCGGCCTCACGCTGGTGTCGCTGGCCAGCGCGGGCATCGACGTTCCGACCGTCGCCCCGACGATCGGCATGATGCTCGGCCTCGGCGCCGGCATCGACTACGCGCTGTTCCTCGTCGCCCGCCACCGCGAGCGGCTGCTCGCGGGTGACGATCCGGCGACCGCCGCCGGCACCGCGAACGGCACCGCCGGCGTGGCCGTGCTGACCGCGGGCGCGATCGTCGTCGTGGCGATCAGCGGCCTGATGGCCGTCGGGATCCCCTTCGTCGGCCGTATGGGCCTGGCCGCCGGCGTCGTCGTGGCCGCGACCGCCGTCGCGGCCGTGACCGTGATGCCCGCGCTGCTGGGTATGGCCGGCCGCCGCGTGCTCGCGCGGCGAGATCGCCAGGCGCCGCGCGCGGCCTCCGCCGAGAGCGCGCGGCCCGGAGAGGTCTCCGGGCCGGAGAGGTCTCCGGCCGGCGAGGTCTCCCGGCTCGGCGAGACCGGCGGCGCCGGAGCGGCGGCGCCGCGGCGGGGTCTGGCCGGCCGCTGGGCGCGCCGGATCGCCGCGCGGCCCGTCGTCTCCGCCGCGGCCGGCATCGCGATCCTGCTCGCGCTCGCCGCGCCCGCGACCGGGCTGCGGCTCGGCCAGCCCGACGACGGCACGAAGTCGACCGCGACGACGCAGCGCGTCGCCTACGACCGGCTCGCCGAGGGCTTCGGCAAGGGCTTCAACGGCCCGCTCGTGATCGCCGTCGCACTCCCGGCCGAGCGGCCGGCCGCCGACGCCGTGCTGAGCGAGCTCGAGGCCGGTGCCAAGGCGGCGCCGGACGTCGCCGCTGTCGCGAAGCCGGTGATCAACCAGGCCGGCGACGCCGCCACGCTCACCGTCATCCCCCGTACCTCGCCGGAGGACGCGAAGACCTCCGCGCTGGTCGACCACCTGCGCGCCGACGTCGTCCCCAGCGCCACGCGCGGGACCGGCGCGCAGGCGCACGTCGGCGGTCAGACCGCGACGTTCGACGACATGGCCAACCGCGTCAGCGAGCGGCTGCCGCTGTTCATCGGCGTCGTCGTCGGCCTCTCACTGCTGCTGCTGATGGCGGCGTTCCGGTCGGTGGTCGTGCCGCTCGTCTCGGCCGTGTTCAACCTGCTCTCGATCGGCGCGGCGTACGGCGTCGTGGCGCTCGCGTTCCCCGGCCAGCCGGTCGTCTCGTTCGTGCCGATGTTCATGTTCGCGATCCTGTTCGGCCTGAGCATGGACTACAACGTCTTCCTGCTCTCACGGGTGCGTGAGGAGTACCTGCGCACCGGCGATGCGAAGGGGGCCGTGGTTCACGCGGTCGAGCGGACGGCTGGCGTGATCGGGACCGCCGGCGCGATCATGACCGCCGTCTTCCTCGGCTTCGTCACCGACCCCGACGTGATCGTGAAGATGCTCGGCGTCGGCCTCGCGACCGCGATCGCGGTCGACGTGACCGTCGTCCGCATGCTGCTCGCGCCCGCGGTGCTGACCTGGCTCGGCGACCGCGCGTGGCGGCTGCCGCGCTGGATCGACCGGCTGCTGCCGCGGATCGAGCTCGAGCCGGAGCCTCAGTCCCTGTAGGGATCGGCGGTGTCCGGGCCGGCCATGGCGACTCCGATCGGCGTGAGGCGATGCCGCACGCGGATCGAGTCGCCGTGCTCGGCCAGGACCCGGTCGAGTCGCTTGTAGGCGTCGGGCGCCTCGTCCGCGGCGCCGCCGCGCAGCTCGATCCCGCGCGAGCGCAGGTCGGCGCGCACACGGTCGTAGTCGATCAGCCCCGGGCGGCCCTTCTTGCCCTTGGCCTGCGTGCGCGACATCGCACGCCCGGCGCCGTGGACGGTGGAGAAGAACGCCGCCCGCGCCGCCGGCGTGTCCGCGCCCTCGAGGATCACGCTCGGCTCGCCCATCGTCGAGCCGACGAAGCCCTGCTGGCCGGGGAACGCCGGCGTGCAGCCCTTGCGCACGACCCACCAGTCCGAGCCGTCGTGAGTCTCGCGCCAGGCGAAGTTGTGGTGGTTGTGGACCGCGAACGTCTCCGCGGCGCCGAGGATGTCGAGCACGCGCGCGACGACGACGTCGCGGCCGGCGTACGCGTATGCGCCCGCGAGCTGCATCGCACCGATGTACTCCTCGCCAAGCGCCGAGTCCGCGCGCAGCAGCGCGGGCGGGGCGTCCATGCCGCCCGGCGGCTCTCCCGCGAGCGCGAGGTAGGTCGTGGCCGTCTTGTGGCCGAACCCGCGCGAGCCGAAGTGCACGCCGACCCACACGGCGTCCTCCTCGTCGGCGAACAGGTCGACGTAGTGGTTGCCGGCGCCGACCGTGCCGAGCTGGCGTGCCGCGAGATCGGCGAGCGCGCGCTGGGGCGCGGCGTCGGCCCGGGCGATCGCGTCGAGCACCGGGTGGTCGACCGGCTCGTCGTTGTGACGGCCGATACCGAACGAGATCCGGGCGACGATCGCGTCCATGATCCGCGGGAGATCGGCGGCGATGTCGTCGCGCACGAGGTCGGTCCGCACCGCCTGGTTCCCACAGCCGATGTCGTAGCCGACGCCGGAGACCGAGATGTGCTCGCGGTACGCCACCGCGCCCCCGACAGGCTGGCTGTAGCCGACGTGCCCGTCCGCGCACAGCACGCCCACCGCGCCGTCCTCTGCCGCGACACAGCGCTCGAGCTGCGCGACCGTGCGGGCCTCGTGGTCGCCGATCACCGTCACCGACATACCGACCACGGTACGCGCCCCCTCGTGGTTGGAATCTCGCCGGTGGCCGGATAATCGCCCGATGCAACGCTTCAACGTGTTCGGCGCAGACTGCACCTACTCGGCTGACCGGCCGGCCGGCTATCGCTGCGGATCCGTGCGCTTCGGCCCGCTGGTCGGCGCCGCCCAGATGTCCGGCAGCGTCTACGAGCTCCCCAGCGGCGAGAGCACCTTCCCCTACCACTACGAGTACGGCTCGGAGGAGTGGCTGCTGGTCCTCGCCGGGCATCCCACGCTGCGGCACCCCGACGGCGAGGACGACCTCGAGCCGGGCGACCTCGTGTGCTTCCCGAACGGGCCGGCCGGGGCCCACAAGCTCACCAACCGGCGCGAACACCCGGCGCGGCTGATGCTCCTCTCCACCTACCAGCGGCCGGCGATCGCCGTGTTCCCGGACAGCGACAAGCTCGGCGTCTGGTCCGGCGGCGACGAGGACAACCTCGTCGTGGAGCACGCCAGCGGCGTCGAGTACTGGCACGGGGAGGCGTGATGGAACGCGTCAACCTCCACGAGCCGCAGCTCGGCTACGACGACACCGACCCCGAGGGCTACCGCGCGGGGATGGACCGGTTCGGGGACCGTATCGGGGCGCGCCGGATCGGCGGCAGCGTGTACGAGCTCCCGCCCGGCCAGAGCGTCTGCCCCTACCACTACGAGTTCGGCGACGAGGAGTGGCTGATCGTCCTGGAAGGGCGGCCCACGATCCGCCACCCCGGCGGCGAGGACGAGCTCGCGCCCGGCGACACGGTGTGCTTCCCGGAGGGCCCGGACGGCGCGCACAAGGTCTCCAACCACGGTGAGGAGACCGCCCGCGTGCTGATGCTGTCGACCCGGCGGCTGCCGTCGGTGGCGGTGTATCCGGACAGCGACAAGATCGGCGTCTGGTCGGGGTTCGGCGCGCCGGAGGGGCTGTACCGGCGCGAGCACACGGTTGGCTACTACGACCGCGAGCCGTAGCTGATAGGACTCCGGGCAATTCGCGGCGACGCACGCGGGGCAGGCGCCGCCGTCACAACATCTATGTAGGGGGAGTCTCTCGATGAGAAGACCGCAGTGCGCTGCCGGCCTCGTCACCGTCATGGCGATCGCCGTCCTTGCAGCGATACCGGCCACTGCGCTGTCCGCCACGCCGAAGGCGTCGGCGTCGGCAACCGGCATCCGTGAGGTGCCGCTCGGCAAGAAGTACTCGACGGCGAAGCTGGGGCTGAACAGCGCGCGGGCGCGCGCGTTCGCTGCTCCGGCCGCCGCGGCAACGCCGCCCGTCGGGACCGTTCGCCAGTGGCTGGGTCTCGACGACTACAACGGCATTCTGTACCGCAAGGACTACACCCTGCGGGGCGTGGGCGACAAGATCGAGGTCTGGGTCGCCAACGACACCGCGTTCCCGGCAGGTGACTGCCGGACGCAGATACCGAACTCGACCACGGTCACGGACGCGCAGGTCGCGGAGCTGATCAACGAGTTCGACAACAACATGTACCCGAAGGAGACGAGCACCTTCAGCACGCCTCCCGACCGGGATGGAACGAACTCGGTCGTCCCTCCCGATGCCAACGGCAACGGCGGCGACTACACCGGCGACGGCGACAAGACCGTCGCGCTGATCGACAACGTCCGGGACGACAACTTCTATGACTTCCCGGCCGCACCGACGTACATCGCCGGCTTCTTCTCAGCGCAGTTCAACGAGCTGTTCGACCGCAACGTGATGACGATCGACGCGTTCGACTGGGCGCACCGTAGCGGTGCCAACCCGCCCGACGAGCCGACCGACGACCTGTGCACGAGCCGGCCGGGGCGCCCACACCTGTACGAGGGCACGTTCGCGCACGAGTGGCAGCACCTTCTGCAGTACTACACCGACCCGTTCGAGGTCAACTGGGTCAACGAGGGCCTGTCCGATTGGGCGCAGACGCTCGTCGGCTACGTCGACGGCACGAAGACGGTGTTCGACAAGGGCGGCGACAGCCACATCTTCTGCTTCCAGGGCTTCGGCTCCGTACAGACGCCGTTCAACCCGAACCCGCGTGACTGCGGCGGCCCGGAGAACTCGCTCAACCTGTGGGGCGAGGGGAACCCGAACGCGGTCCTGGCCGACTACGGCAACGCGTACTCGCTGATGCTGTACCTGTCGGACCACTTCGGGACGGACATCATCTCCCGGCTGCACAACGATGGGGACCTCCAGGGGATCCCGAGCCTCGAGGCGAACCTGAAGGCTGAGGGCGCGAACGACCCGTACCGGGTGCTGCACAACTTCCAGTCGTCGACGCTGCTCGACAAGCTGCTCGGCGACGCGAGGCTGTCGGTGATGCTCGGCGCTCGCAAGCGCGACGTGACGTCGAAGAGCCTGCGGGCGAGCATCAACTTCGCGAACCCGAACATCAACGACGATCCGGGGGCGGCGCCCAACGGGGCGGACTACGTCCCGCTGCAGGCGGCCAACGGCACCGTGCTCAAGGGGCGTGACCTGCGCACCCTGACGTTCAACGGCGCCACGACGCTGCCGCCGCTGCCGCTGCTCTGGACGAGCATCAGCAGCGACAAGGACCGCTCGGGCAACCCGGTCCTATGGTCGGGCAACGAGAGCAACCTCGACGCGTCCGCCGTGATCCCGGTGACCGTGCCGACGGCCGATCCGACGTTGCGCTTCCTCGCCAAGTACGGCGCCGAGCTCGGCTACGACTATGGCTATGTGCAGGTGTCCACCGACGGCGGGGCGACGTACACGAGCATCGCCGGCGACAAGACCGTCGACGCGCCGCTCGGGCCGGGGCTCAACGGCACGACCGACGGATTTGAGCCTCACAGCTACGACCTGTCGGCGTACGCCGGGCAGACGATCCTACTCGCGTTCCGCTACGTCAGTGACGGCGGCGTGAACGAGGGCGGTCTGCTGCTTGACGACATCACGCTCGGCGGGACCACGATCAGCGACGGGTCGAACATCTCGGCGTTCAAGTCGCCGACCCAGATCCGCGCGACTCCGGTGAACAACTGGAACGTGCGGCTGGTCGGGATCGACGAGGGCAAGATCCCGCTCGTGCTGCAGGTCGAGTTCAACGGGAAGAACAAGATCTCGCTGAACCGGGGTCAGCTCGCGGTCGCCTCGGCCTTCCAGAAGGTCGTCGCGATCGTGGCGTACGACGAGCCGACCGAGCAGGTGCAGCAGTACGCGCCGTACGCCCTGAAGGTGAACGGCGTGCTGCAGCCGGGCGGCACACCCGGAATGTGACGGACCGGGGCCCAGCGAGGGATCGCTGGGCCCCGCCCGCTACTTGCTCGGCGGGGCGATGACCTTCATCGGCAGCTTCATCAGCGCCGGCGGAGCGTTGGCCGCGACCCGCATCGCCTTGCCGGCGACGATCGACCGTGTCTTGGTGCCGCGCCCGAGCGTCCGGCTCAGCGCCGGTCCCTCGGGCGGCACGCGGTGGTGCAGCGGCGGCGCGGGATCGGCCAGCGTGCGCCCGATCACCACGCGCTGGATCTCGCTCGTGCCCTCGAAGATCGTGTACAGCTTGGCGTCGCGGTACCACTTCTCCGCCGGCGTGTCGCGCACGTAGCCGTAGCCGCCGCAGACCTGGATCGCCTGCTCGGCGATCCGCACTGCGGTCTCGGACGCCTTGAGCTTGGACATCGAGCCCTCGCCGTGGTGGTACTCGTGCCCCTGCGCGGCGAGCCACGAGGCGCGCCAGGTGAGCAGCCGTGCCGCGTCGAGGTCGGCGGCGAGGTCGGCGAGCGGGAACGAGATGCCCTGCTTGGCCAGGATCGGCTCGCCGAACGCCTCGCGCTGATTCGCGTACTCGCACGCGTACTCGAGCGCTGCGCGGCCGATCCCGAGCGCCTGGGCGGCGACCATCGGCCGCGTCTGCTCGAACGCGCCGAGCGTCGACGAGCGGCCGTTGACCCCGTCGCGCGCCTTCTGCATCCGGCGCTCGAGCTTGGCGTCGCCGCCGAGCAGGTTCTCGGCCGGGATCCGGCAGCCTGAGAACTTCAGCTCGGCGGTATGGGAGGCGCGGCAGCCGAGCTTCTCGAGCTTGCGCACCATGTGCAGCCCGGGCGTGCCCCCGGGCACGATGAACAGCGCCTGGCCGCGGTGGCCGAGCTCGGGGTCGACGGTTGCGTTGACGACGTGGACGTCGGCGATGCCGCCGTTGCCGATCCAGATCTTGTGGCCGTCGATCACCCACTCGTCACCGTCGCGGCGGGCACGGGTGCGCAGGTTGCGCACGTCGCTGCCGCCCTCGGGCTCGGATACGCACAGCGCCGCGAGCTTCAAGGCTCCCGGCTCGCCGAAGCACTCCGGCGCCCACTTGAGCAGCTGCTCGGCGGTCGCAGCCTGCGCCATCGCCGACAGCGCGAGCGCCGGCATCACGATCGCCAGCCCGATCCCGGCGCAGCCCCAGAACAGCTCCTCCATGAACAGCGGCAGCGACAGGCCGGTCGGATCGCCGATCAGGTCGCGGTAGAAGAGCGGGTTGTAGAAGCCTTCCTCGGCCGCGGCCTCGAGCACCGGCCACGGGAACTCCTCCTCGCGGTCGTAGTGGTCGGCGACCGGCCGGATGACCTCCGCGGCGAACCGGTGCGTGCGCTCGACCAGGTCCTGCTGGGCCGGCGTGAGCGTCATGTTGAAGGCCATCAGGAACGCTCCACGATCGCGACGACGCCCTGCCCGCCGGCGGCGCAGATCGACACCAATGCGCGGCCGGACCCGCGCTCTGCGAGCAGCTTGGCCGCGGTGGCGAGGATCCGCCCGCCGGTCGCGGCGAACGGGTGTCCGGCGGCCAGTGAGCTGCCGGCGACGTTGAGCTTGGACCGGTCGATCGCGCCGAGGCCGTCGGCCTCCCACGCCTTCAGCGTGCACAGGACCTGGGAGGCGAACGCCTCGTGGATCTCGTACAGGTCGAAGTCCTGGAGCGCCAGGCCGGCGCGCTCGAGCAGCCGGGGCACGGCGTCGACCGGCGCCATCAGCAGGCCGTCCTCGCCGTGGACGTAGTCGACCGCGGCGGTCTCGGCGTAGGTGAGGTGCGCGAGCACCGGCAGCTTGCGCTGCTCGGCCCAAGCGTCGCTGGCGAGGAGCACGACGGCGGCGCCGTCCGACAGCGGCGTCGAGTTGGCGGCGGTCATCGTGTCCCCGAAGACGGGCTTGAGCTTGGCGAGCTTGTCGGTGCTCGAGTCCGGCCGCAGGTTCTGGTCGCGCTCCAACCCGAGGTAGGGGGTGACGAGGTCGTCGAAGAACCCGCGCTCGTAGGCGGCGGCGAGGCCCTGGTGGCTGTGGACGGTGAGCTCGTCCTGCGCCTCGCGCGTGATGCCCATGCGCTCGGTCGTGAGCGCCTGGTGCTCGCCCATCGACAGGCCGGTGCGCGGCTCGGCGTTGCGCGGGATGGCGGGGACGATGTGGTGTGGCCGCAGGTGGCCGAGCAGCCGGATGCGGCCCGGCACGCTCTTGGTCCGGTTGGCCTCGAGCAGCACCTGGCGCAGGTCCTCGTTGACGCCGATCGGGGCGTCGCTGGTGGTGTCGACGCCGCCGGCGATGCCCCACTCGATCTGGCCGAGCGCGATCTTGCCCCCGACGGCGAGGGCGGCCTGCAGCCCGGTGTCGCACGCCATCTGGAGGTCGTACGCGGGGGAGGCGTGGTCGAGCGCGCTCCCCAGCACGCACTCGCGCGTGAGGTTGAAGTCGCGGCTGTGCTTGAGCACGGCGCCGGCGACGACCTCACCGGCCCGCTCGCCCTGCAGGGAGAAGCGCGCGACGAGCCCGTCGAGCGCGGTCGTGAGCATGTCCTGGTTGGACGCTTCGGCGTAGGGCCCGTTGGAGCGGGCGAAGGGGATCCGGTTGCCCCCGAGGATCGCGGTCTTCTCTGCCATTACTGGCGAACGTTCCCGTTCATTTGAGATTCTAACCGGGTATGGGGAGACACTGGCCCAGGGGGCCAGGTTCCCTTGCGGGTATTCGCCCAAGGGGGCGAAACCCGCGTCGTCATTGGAGCGCTGGCCCAGGGGCCAGGTTCCCTTGCGGGTATTCGCCCAAGGGGGCGAAACCCGCGTCGTCATTGGAGCGCTGGCCCAGGGGCCAGGTTCCCTCGGGTATTCGCCCAAGGGGGCGAAACCCGCGTCGTCAATGGAGCACAACGTGACTGATCGATACCAACGGTTTGCCGATTCCTCGCCCGGGCGCTTCGTGGTCCGCCGGCTCGGGCTCCCGCAGCCCGCCGAGCTCCGCCGCGGGCCTGCGCTGTTCGACGGCCCGGTGCTCGTCGGCGGAGCCGCGTCCGTGCGCGATGTGGTTACCCGGATCGGCCTGCCGCTGAGCGGGTCCGAGCCCTACTCGGCCCTGATCTTCGACGCGACCCGCGTGAGCGCCACGCGTGACCTGCGCGATGTCTACGACTTCTTCCAGCCCGTGGTGCGCGACCTCGCGCCGTCGGGCCGCGCGATCGTCGTGGGCGAGACGGCGATCCGGCGCGCCCCGCGCAGCGCGCGCTCGAGGGCTTCGTGCGCTCGCTCGGCAAGGAGGTCCGCCACGGCGCGACCGCCAACCTCGTCTACGCAACGCCGGAGGCCGACCTGGAGTCGACGCTGCGCTTCCTGCTGTCCGGCCGCTCGGCTTACGTGTCCGGACAGGTGATCCACGTCGGCGACGCCGTCCGCCACGTGCCCGACGACCGGGTTTCGCCCTCTGGGCGAATACCCGCAAGGGAACCTGGCCCCCTGGGCCAGCGTTCCCCAGACTGGGACCGGCCGCTGGCGGGGCAGACCGCGGCGGTGACGGGCGCCTCGCGCGGCATCGGCGCGGCGATCGCCGAGGTGCTCGCGCGCGACGGCGCGCACGTGATCTGCGTCGACGTCCCCGCCCAGGGCGCGGACCTGACGGAGATCGCCAACCGCATCGGCGGCAGTGCGCTGCAGCTCGACATCACGTCCGACCGCGCGCCCGGCGTGCTCGCCGAGCGCGGCGCCGACATCGTCGTCCACAACGCGGGCATCACGCGCGACAAGACGCTCGCGCGCATGAGCGAGGACCAGTGGGACTCGGTCCTCGCCGTCAACCTCGAGAGCATCGAGCGCATCAACGAGGCGATCCGGGAGTCCGCCTCGCGCATCGTCTGCGTGTCGTCGGTCAGCGGCATCGCCGGCAACCGCGGCCAGGTCAACTACGCGACGAGCAAGGCGGGCGTGATCGGCGTCGTCGAGTCGCTGGCCGGCGAGCTGGCGAAGCGGCAGGCCACGATCAACGCGGTCGCTCCCGGCTTCATCGAGACGCAGATGACCGCCGCGATGCCCCTCGGCACGCGCGAGGCGGGCCGGCGCATGAACTCGCTCGCCCAGGGCGGGCTGCCGGTCGACGTCGCCGAGACCGTGGCGTGGTTCGCCTCGCCCGGCTCGGCGGGTGTGAACGGCAACGTCGTGCGGGTCTGCGGCCAGAGCCTGATCGGCGCATGACGGGGCTCTACGCGCGCATCGCGCTCGGGGCCGTGCGGCGCCGGCCGGACACACTGCCCGACCGCGAGCTGACCCGCTCGGTGGAAGTGGAGCGCCATGCGCTGGCCGCGTACGACCGCGTGTGCGGCTTCCGGCTGCGCGACGAGCTGCCCGCCACCTATCCGCACGTTCTCGCCTTCCCGCTCGCCATGGAGCTGATGGCGGCGTCCGACTTCCCGTTCTCGCCACTCGGGCTCGTCCATATCGGCAACCGGATCGAGCAGTCCCGCCCGCTGCGGGCCGACGAGCGGCTCGACCTGCGCGTCCGGGCGGAGAACCTGGCGCCGCACGACCGCGGCACGCAGTTCGAGCTGGTGGGGGAGGCGGCGGTCGACGGTGAGGTCGCCTGGCGGGACACCAGCACCTATCTGCACCGCGAAGGCGGCGGCTCGTCGGCCCGGCGAGACGAGACCGGGCCACCGCCCGCGAGCGCGATCTGGACCGTCCCCGGCGACATCGGCCGCCGCTACGCGCGTGTCTCGGGCGACGCGAACCCGATCCACCTGCACGGGCTGACCGCGAAGGCGTTCGGCCAACCGGGGGCGATCGCGCACGGCATGTGGACGAAGGCGCGCTGCCTGGCCGCGCTCGAAGGCCACCTGCCGGACGCATACACTGCCGACGTGCGCTTCAAGCTTCCGATCCGGATCCCCGGCCGCATCGCCTTCTCCTACAGCGACGGCGAGTTCGCCGTCCACGACGCCCGCTCGGGCAAGCCGCACCTCAGCGGCCGTGTCTCATGAGCGACGACGGGCTCGACGCCCTGACCTCCAAGGAGCTCCACGATCGCGCGGTCAAGCGCGCGCGGCACCACCTCGACGTCAAGTTCTTCTACGAGCTGATGAAGCTGCTGCCTGCCGCCCAGGCGGCCGCCGGCGACCTCGACGAGGCCGAGAACGACGTCTTCCACCTGAGCGCCCATGTCGACGACATCACCGAGTCCGGCGAGGGCGACACGGCCGAGATGCTGCGGCCGTTCTACCTCGACTACCTACGCCGCCACGGCGTCACCGCTTGACGCTGAGCGTGTACGGCGCGTCGTAGCGGGCGTCCTGCGCGGTCGGCGAGTAGACCACCGCGTAGACGGTCTGGGTACGGCGCGCGGCGTTGCGGATCGCGACGCGCTCGGCCTTGCCCGCACGGTGGTCCGACCAGGCGAGCCGGCCGCGGGCCTTGTAGACCGAGCGCCCGAGCTTGGAGTAGACGGCGAGGTCCGGGTTCGTGCCACGCGCCATCCGGAGCGTCACGTGCAGCGAACGACGGGCCGGGATCTGGACGCGGTAGACGTCCGCGTAGTCCTTCCAGTAGTCGACCACGCCGTGCAGCGAGCGCTTGCGGTCGTGCGCCTTGAACAGGAACGGGTCCGGCTTGCCGAGGCGGCGGCCGTCGACCCATGAGATGTCGTCGTTGACCTCGAGCGTGTCGGTCGCCGGGGCGGGCGCGCTGAGCGCGGCCCTGATGTTCACGATGCCGTAGCCGCTGTCCTCGTCCCAGCCGTTGGCGCCGATGTCGGTGGCCGTGAGGCGCATCAGGTCGGCGATCTGGCCGGCGCTGAGCGTGGGCCGCGCGGCCCGCAGCCACGCGGCGGCGCCGGCGACGATCGGGGCGGCGAAGCTCGTGCCGTCGAGGCGCTCGTAGCCGTCCGCGGTGCCGTCGTCGTCCCACGCGGTCGGCACGGCGGTGAGGACGCCCTCGCCGGGAGCGGCGAGGTCGACGCCGCCGTTGGAGGTCGAGAAGTCGCTGGTGGCTCCCGTCGGGCCGGTCGCGGCCACGGACACGATGTGCGGCAGCGCGGCCGGATACAACACCGGGTTGGTGGTGCCGTCCTCCATCACCGTGTCGCGGTCGTTGCCGGCGGCGGCCACCGGCACGATGCCCTGCGAGACCGCGTAGGCGAGCGCGACGTCCTCGCCGTAGCTGTAGTAGGGCGACCCGTAGCTCATGTTGATCACGCCCGCGTGGGCGTCGATCGCGGCCTGGATGCACTGGATCACGTCGGCGATCGTGAGATCGGTGCCGATCGAAAGCAGCGGCGCTCCCGGATACATGCCGACCATGCCCGCGCCGTTCGCGCGGCCGCCGATCACGCTTGCCACCGCGGTCCCGTGGAGGTCGTTCACGGCCGTGTCCCGGATGACGTGCACGCCGGCGAGGTCGGGGACGGTCGGGTCGGCGGCGCCGTCGATCACGGCGGTGAGCGGCGCCTGGCTGACGGGCGGGGGCTGGATGCCCGGCGGGACGAGGAGTGCGCGCCAGTCGGTGGCGGCGAACTCGTCGGCGGGCGCCTGGGCGCGCTGCAGGCGATGATTGGGCTCGGCGAACCGGTAGACACCGGCGGCGCGGAGCGCGGCGGCGAACGTCGTCGCCCGTCCGCGCGCGATCGCGTAGATGCCGAGCTCGGTCAGCTTCCGCGCGCCGAACCGTGCGGCCAGTGCCTCCGCGCGCGGCCCGGGGCGCGCGCCGACCAGCCAGGTGCTCGGCTGAGCGCGCGCGATCGTGGCGCCGCCCGCGGCGGGCAGCACGTTCGGCGGCGCGATGCCCTGCGGGCGCGGACGTTCGGCCGCCTGGGCGGGGGCCGCTATCAGCAGGAGGGCGATCAGCATGGCCCGAAGCGCGCGCACCGGGCGAACGTAGACCGCGCGGTGGGATTCCTGACTCGCCGATCGGCCAGTTACGCGAGCCCGCGGTCGCGGATCTCCTTCTGCGCCGCGGCCGACTTCGGGAGGTCCTCGATCCGGAGCTTGCGCTTGACGCCGGGCACGCGGTCGAACTGGACGTCGCCGTACGCGACGACCTCGAACCGGTTGCCCCACGGGTCGAAGAAGTCGAGCCGGCGGCCGCTGACGCGCTGCAGGCCCTCGCGGTCGACCGCGGCGCGAACCGCCTCCTTGTCGTCGACGACGAGGCCGAAGTGGCGGCCGTCGTCGGCCGGCTGGCGGCGGCCCTCGGCGATCGCCAGGAACTGGTCGCCCATGTCGAGAAAGGCCATTCCCGGGACGCGGCCGCGCAGCTCGAAGTCGAACAGGCGGCCGTACAGGGCGAGCGCCTCGTCGAGGTCGCCGACCTCGAGCGCGACGTGGTTGATACCGATCAGGCGGGCGCGGTCAGGCATGCTGTGCACACAGTGTCGCGCTTCTCGCTCACCACTCTGAAGCACCCGATCGTGCAGGCGCCGATGGGCGGCGGGCCGTCGACACCCGCGCTCGCCGCCGCGGTGCGGCAGGCCGGCGGGCTCGGCTTCCTCGCCGCCGGCTACAAGACCGCCGACGCGGTCGGCAAGGACATCGCCGAGCTGCGCGAGCTCGCCGACGGCCCGTTCGGCGTGAACCTGTTCGCCCCGCCCGGACCTCCGGTCGACGGCGCCGCGGTCGAGCGGTTCGCGGCTGAATTGGCGGGGGAGGCGGAGCGGTACGGCGCCGACCTCGGCACGCCGCGCCATGACGACGACGACTGGCAGGCGAAGCTCAAGCTGATGCGCGATCTGGCCGTCCCCGTCGTCTCGTTCACGTTCGGCTGCCCGCCGCGCGGCGACGTCCGCGACCTGCAGGCTTCCGGCTGCGCCGTCTGGGTCACCGTGACGACGCCCGACGAGGCGGCGCGGGCGGCGGAGACGGGGCCCGACGCGCTCGTCGTCCAGGGCACCGAGGCGGGCGGACACCGCGCGACGTTCGACGACGCGGCGCCCGGCGACATCGGCCTGCTCGCGCTGCTGCAGATGATCGCGCCGACGACCGATCTCCCGCTGGTCGCGACCGGCGGGATCGCCTCCGGCCGCGGCGTCGCCGCGGTTCTGGCGGCCGGCGCGGCCGCGGCGCAGATCGGCACCGCGTTCATGCTCTGCCCCGAGGCCGCCACCGCCCCCGCGCACCGCGACGCGATCGCCGCGCCCGGCGACACCGCCCTCACCCGCGCGTTCACCGGCCGCACGGCCCGCGGCATCGTCAACCGCTGGCTGCGAGAGCACGACGCCGAGGCGCCGAGCGCCTATCCAGACGTCAACCACCTCACCGCCAAGGTCCGCGCCGCCGCCCGCCGCCAGGGCGACCCGGACGGCTTCCACCTGTGGGCGGGCCAGGCCCACACGCTCGCCGAGCCCGTCCCCGCGGGCGAGCTCGTGCGCCGCCTCGCCGACGAGGCCCGCTCAGCGCTCCGCGCTGCCGCGGAGCGCTGATTGCACGATCTCCGTCGCCGGGCAGGAACCCTGGTTAAGAGGCCGAAAGCCCGCCCCATGAGCGAGTCGCATACCGAACCCCATGTCTCCGGGCAGGAGCTGCGCGCGGCCCTGGCGCAGGGCGGTCGCTCGCGGCCGAACCCGCTGATGGCCTCCACGCAGCCCGCCTGGGAGTGGACGACCGACGAGCAGGCCGAGCTGGAGGAGCTGCGCGCGTCGACCGAAGAGCTGGAGACCCAGATCGAGCGCCTGCGCGGCGCCGCGGCCGATGCCCGTGCGCGCGAGCACGAGGTGCGCAAAGCCCTGCGCACGCTCGCGGAAGCGCGCCCGTGGCAGCGCCGCGCCGTTGTCGCGGATCTCGCCGGCCGCGGACTCCTGTGAGCTGAGTGGCGAGCCGGCTCGGCGTCCTCTTCCGGCCCGAGTGGCCGCCTGAGGACCTGCCCGCGTTCGCCCGCGACGCCGAGGAAGAGGGCTTCGCCGAGCTGTGGCTGGTCGAGGACTGCTTCCTCGCCGGCGGGCTCACGATGGCCGCGACGGCGCTGGCGTCGACGGGTACGCTCGGCGTCGGGATCGGGCTGCTCCCGGTCGCGCTGCGCAACCCGGCACTGACCGCGATGGAGATCGCCGGCCTGGCCCGGGTCCACCCGGCCCGGCTCACCGTGGTCTTCGGGCACGGCGTCGAGCCGTGGATGCGGCAGATCGACGCCCGCCCGCCCGATCGGCTCGCGGCGCTCGAGGAGACCGTGACCGCGGTCAAGGCGCTGCTGGCCGGCGAGCCGGTCACGATGCACGGCCGCCACGTCAGCCTCGAGGCGGTCCGGCTCGCGCACGCGCCGGTCACGCCGCCGCCGATCCTGATCGGCACCGCCGGACCGCGCGGCCTCGCGATCGCCGGCCGGTGCGCGGACGGGATCCTGCTGCCCGAGGGCTCCGTGCCCGAGGCCGTGCGCTGGGCGCGTGGCGAGGCCCGCGGGAAGACGACCGTCGTCTACGCCTGGCTCAGCATCGACGACGATCGCTCCGCGGCCGCCGACGCGCTGCGCCCCGTGGTGCAGGCGTGGCAGAAGTTCGGGCTGTACGGCGAGTTGACCGAACGTGCCGGCCTCGGCGACGGCAGCGTCCCGCCGGAGGACGACCGCCTGCGCGCCGTCGCCGTCGCCGGCGACGCGCGCGACTGCGCCCGCGCGATCGCCGAGCTGTGGGCGGCCGGTGCCGACACCGTCGTCCTGATCCCGCGTCGCGAGGACGGCGACGAGCAGCTCTCCCGCTTCAACGCCGAGGTCAGGCCACTGCTGTGAGCATCACGATCGGCACGCTGCCGTCCGGGCCGGTCGACGCGATCACCGACGTCGACGGCGTGCGGGTGGGCTCAGTGACGCTGATCGAGGGGGAGGACGTCCGCACCGGCGTCACGGTCGTGATCGCTCACGACGGCCGCGAGCCGCTGTTCGCCGCGTCGCACACGCTCAACGGCAACGGCGAGCTGACCGGGCTCGAGTGGATCCGCGACTGGGGCTGCCTGTCGACGCCGATCGGCCTCACCAACACACACAGCGTCGGCGTCGTGCGCGACGCGATCGTCGCCGCCGACGTCGCCGGCCGCGACCCCGACCATGCGTACTGGAGCCTGCCCGTGGTCGGCGAGACATGGGACGGCGTGCTCAACGACATCAACGGCTTCCACGTCCGCGCCGAGCACGTGCACGAGGCGTTCGCGCGCGCGGCGTCCGGGCCGGTCGAGGTCGGCGCGGTGGGGAGCGGCACCGGGATGATCTGCCACGGCTTCAAGGGCGGCCTCGGGAGTGCTTCGCGCGTCGTGGACGGCTGGACCGTCGGCGTGCTCGTCCAGGCCAACCACGGCCGTCGCGACCGCCTGGCCGTCAACGGCCTGCCGGTCGGCCGGCTGCTCGGGCCGGAGGTCGTCCCGCTGCCGTGGGAGACCGGCGGCTCGATCATCGTGCTGTGCGCCACCGACGCCCCGCTGCTCCCGCACCAGTGCCGCCGGGTCGCGCAGCGCAGCTCGCTCGGCATCGCCCGCACCGGCGGCGCCGGTGAGCACTCGAGCGGCGACTTCGTGCTCGCGTTCTCGACCGTCCGGCAGGGCATTCCGGCGAACGAGGAAGCCCGCGACGGCGATCCGGCGACCCGGTCGGTGACGATGGTCCCGGACAACCGGCTCGACCCGCTGTTCTACGCGGCCATCGAGGCCACCGAGGCGGCGATCGTCAACGCCCTGCTCGCCGCCGAGACGGTCACCGGCCGGGGTGGCGCCACGGCGCACGCGCTCACCGAGGAGCGCCTGCTCGACGCGATGGCCCGCCTCGGCGGCTGATCGTTGGACCGCCGGTCCCGCGCGCTGACCGGCCGCGGGACCTAGGGTGCGGCCATGCCTCGTGTCGCGGTCGTGCTGCCTGGTGGGGGTGCGCGCGGGGCCTACGAGATCGGCGCGCTCTCGGTGATGCTGGAAGCGCTCGAGGCGCGCGGCGAGCGGGTCGATCTCTGGTGCGGCACGAGCGTGGGCGCGATCAATGCCGCGCTGTACGCCTCGCTGGCGCATCTCGGCGCCCGTGAGGCGGCGGCGCGTGCGGAGTCCGGCTGGCGCGCGCTCAGCAAGTCGGACGTGATCGCTCGTGTCGTGGGGCCGCGGATGCCGCTGAAGGCGATGCGGCTGGCTGGGGATTGGATCGGGCTGCCCGGCGTCGGGTCAACCGGGCTGCTCGATCCCAGCCCGCTGCAGCGCAGCCTCGACCGCTGGATCGACTGGCTGGGTGTGGCGCGCAACGTCCGCACGCGCGCGGCCGAGGCGGTGTGCGTGGTCGCGACGAGCCTCGACGGCGGCGGTCCGGTGGCGTTCGTGCACGGCGGCGTCCCGGCGCCCGACGCGGCGGGCGGGATCCGCTACGTGCGGACGTGCCTGAGCAGCGAGCACGTGCGGGCGTCGGCGGCGATCCCGATGCTGTTCCCTCCGGTCGAGGTCACGACGCCACGTGCGGCGGCCGGCGCCTATATGGACGGCGCGACGCGGCTCAACAGCCCGATCAAGCCGGCGCTGGCGCTCGGTGCCGATCGCGTGATCGTGATCGGCTTCGAGCCGCTCAGCGGGACGGCGCCGGAGGCGGTCGCGCCGCGGCGGCCCCACCTCGCCGATGTCGCGGCCAACGTGCTCGACGGCTTGCTCGTCGATCCCGTGGCCGAGGACGTCCACCGGATGGCGGCGATCAACGCGTTCTTCGTCGACAGCGTCGCCGGCCCTCAGCACGCGGCGCGCACGTACCGGCGCGCCCGTGGCCGGCCGCCGTACCGGACGATCTCCTACGCGCTGATCGCGCCCGAGCGGCGCGGCGAGCTCGGCCGCATCGCGGCGCGGATCTTCCGCGAGCGGTACGGCGGGCTGCGGGCGCTCCGCTCGCCCGACTCCCTGCTCCTCTCACGTCTGCTCGGCCCGGGCGCGGCCGGCCAGGGCGAGCTGCTCGCGTTCCTGCTGTTCGACCAGGAGTTCATCGCCGCGCTGATCGAGGCCGGGCGACGGGACGCGCAGGCCTGGCTGGACCGCCATCCCCGCGTGTGGTGCAGCGACGGCGGCCACGACCTGGCGCTCACGCAGCCCGGCGCCGACGCGCGCGAAGAGGAAGCGGTGCGCGAGTGGCGCGAGCTGTCGCGCCGGCGCTGATCAGCCCATCTTCTCGAGCGCCGCGCGGAAGCTCTCGCTCTGACGGCCGAAGTGCTGCTCGATGCCGCGCGAGTAGATCGGCCACATCTTCCGCAGCAGGTCGATGCCCGCGTCGGTGAGCGTGACCTGCAGCGCCCGCCGGTCGTCCGGGTCGGCCTCGCGGCGCACGTAGCCGGCCTTCTCGACGCGATCGACGAACCGGCTCATCGCGGTGGGGGAGAGCACGACCTCGCGTGCCAGCTCGTTCACGCGCAGCGCGCGGCCGGGCGACCGGTGGAGGGCCCACAGCAGGTCGTACCAGCTGAGGTCGGGCAGCCCGGCGGCCGCGAGATCGCGTCCGATCGCCCGCGTCACGCGAGCGTGCGCGTTGAGGAAGGCGCGCCAGCCGGCGAGCGTGGCGTCGTCGAGGTCGGGCACGATCCGGAGATTACTGCACTTGCATTAGGTGTCAATGCATGTATATTGGTGCACATGCACCTTTTCGCCGACAAGACCATCCTCATCACCGGCGGCGCCGGCGGCATCGGCCGCGCCGCCGCCCGGCGCTTCCTCGAGGAGGGAGCCGACGTCGTCCTCAGCGGCACGCGCCGCGACAAGCTCGAGGCCGTCCAGGCCGACCTCGATCCCTCCGGCGCCCGCACGCTGATCGTGCCGGGCCAGATCGCCACCCGCGAGCAGGCGCAGGCGCTCGTGGCCGCGACGGTCGAGCGCTTCGGCGGCGTCGACGTCCTCGTCAACAGCACCGGCATCTTCCGTCCTGTGCCGTTCGAGGAGCAGACCGAAGAGCACTTCGAGGAGGCGCTCGGCTCGATCCTGCGGCCGACGTTCTGGACCTCCCAGGCCGTCGTCGCGGCGATGCGCGAGCGCGGCGGCGGCGCGATCGTCAACGTCGGCTCGATGTGGGCCGTCGACGCGATCGCCACCACGCCCACGAGCGCGTACTCCGCCGCCCAGGCCGGCCGCCACGTGCTCACCAAGAACCTCGCGATCGAGCTCGCCGCGGACCGCATCCGCGTGAACACCGTCGCGCTCGCCTTCGTCGAGACCCCCGCCTACGAGCGCTTCATGGACCGCGAGCAGGCCCAGGAGGTGCTCGACGCCGTCGGCCCGTTCCACCCGCTCGGCCGCCGCGGCCAGCCGTCCGACGTCGTCGAGGCGATCCTGTTCTACGCCGGCGACGGTGCCGGGTGGATCACCGGCACCACGCTGCCGATTGACGGTGGCGTGCTGGCGGGGCGGTCGCCGGCCGTGCACGCTGAGGCCGTGGCCGCCTGAAGTCAACTGCGGCTGGGTGGGGAGGCAGGGAGCCGACGGCGAGTGTGCACTTGGTAACGGTATGCGTTACCAAGTCGACAGCGGCAGCAGGGGCGGCCGGAACCCGACCGCCCCACCCAGCCGGGGTTCCTACGTCGAGGCCGACGCGACGCCGAGCGTCAAGCGTCACGGTCCGCGTCGCGCCGCCTCGCACCACCGTGAGCGACACACGGTCGCCGGGGTGCTTCGACGCGACCGCGTCAGCCAGCGCCTGCGCGGTCCGGATCGGCTTCCCGTCCAGCGCGGTGATCGAGTCGCCGCCCAGCAGCGCGGTCTGACCGTCGGCGGTGACCTGGTGGGTCGCCGCGCGCAGCCCGGCGTGCGCAGCCGGGCTGCCCGCCGTCACCTTCGCGATCGTCACGCCCGAAGACGGGATCCCGCGCACCATCTTCGCGACGCCGCCCGGGATCGTCTCGACCTGCACGCCGATGAACGCGTGCTCGACCTTGCCGTTGGTGATCAGCTGCTGGGCGACGGACCGCACGGTGTCGCTCGGGATCGCGAACCCGACGCCGACGTTCGCGTCGACCGTCCCGCCCTCGATCTGCGCGTTGACGCCGACGACGTGGCCGGCAGCGTCGAGCAGCGGGCCGCCGGAGTTGCCGTGGTTGATCGGCGCGTCGGTCTGGATCGAGTTCGGGATCGTGAGCCCGTTCGGGGCCTGGATGTCGCGCCCGGTGGCGGAGACGATCCCGGCGGTCATCGTGCGGTCGAGCCCGAACGGGTTGCCGATCGCGTAGACCGGGTCGCCCGGCACGACGGCACTCGAGCTGTCGAACGCGAGCGGGTGCAGCGCGGAGGAGGGAGCGTTGACGTGCACGACCGCGAGGTCGGAGCCCGGGTCGGCGCCGACGACCTTGGCCGGGTAGGTCGACCCGCTGCCGAAGCCGACGCGGATGCCCGACGCGCCGGCGACCACGTGGTCGTTGGTGACGATGTCGCCGCGCTTGTCGATCACGAAGCCGGAGCCGAGCGATTGCTCCTTCTCGGTCGAGGGCGGCGTGAAGAACGACCCGGCCACCTGCTTGGTGGTGGTCGCGGTGATGACCGTGACGCCGGGAGCGTCACGCCTTGTACAGCGCCGCCGGCGTCAAGCCGGCGCTGCGCGTGACGGAGGCAGCCTGCGGTATCGGCGCCACCACGGTCGAGGGCGCCGCGCGATGCCCGAAGAACGCGCCGGCGGCACCGCCGACCACCAGCGCGATGAGGAGTGTGGGGAGGATTCGTCGCATGGTCGCCATGCTCGACCCGAAACGACCGGCCGGCGATCCACCACCGGCGCGATCTTGGGGATGACGGCGCTGTCATCCGATCGGAGGAAGGACGGCCCGCACGACCGTCCCGGCGCCCGGCGCGCTGCTGACCACGAGCTCGCCGCGGACCGACCGCAGGCGCTGCTCGCTCGACGCCAGCCCGACGTGCCCGTCGAGCAGCGCCGCGTCACGCGCGGCCGGGTCGAACCCGGTGCCGTCGTCGCGCACCTCGAGCTCGATCTGCTCGTGGTCGGCGGCGACCGTCACCCAGACGTGCTGCGCGCCGCTGTGCTTGACCGCGTTGGCGAGAAGCTCGCGCGCCAGCACGACGATCAGCTCGTCGTGCCGGGTGCCGCAGGCGGCCGGGTCGACCGCCACGTGCACCTCGGCCCCGAGCCGCTCCGCGCCGCGGTCGGCGATCGCCCGCAGCGCCGCCGACAGCCCGGCGTGGTCGAGCACGTACGGGTGCAGCTCGAAGATCTCGCCGCGCAGCTGGTCGAGCGTCTCGTCGATCGCCGCGCGCGTGCGCTCGTACGCGTCCTCGCGGCTCGTGCGGTGGTAGTCGGTGAGCTCCTGGCGCGCCAGTGACAGCGTCTGGACGGACTCGTCGTGCAGGTTCTGGGCGAGCCGCCGGCGCTCGCGCTGCTCGGCGGCGAGCGCGTGGGCGGCGAGCCGCTCACGCTGCAGCGCGAGCCGGGCGATCGCGGCGTCGCGCCGGTGCAGCACGGCGGAGACGATCGTCGCGGCGCCGCCGATCCACGCCAGATACACGACCTGGCTGATGATGCGGCGCGTCGCCTCGCTCTCCCCGCGCGTCGGGTGCACGATCGAGAGCGCCACGAACGCGCCGATCGCCCCCAGCGTCCAGCCGGCGGTCAGGCCCGGCCGGAGCCGCACCGACGCGAGGACGGGCAGCGCGAAGAAGGCCATCGCGGTCTCCGAGAACGGGCCCCCGGACGCGTACGTCAGCGCGGTGATGAACGCGAGGTCGACGAACGGCTCGGCGCGCGCGAGCCAGCCGGGGAACGGCGCCACCTGCAGGCGCAGCGCGAGCACCGCCGCCGCCCATCCGCCGAACGCCACGAGCCAGAACGGGAACGTCGCGGTGTGGACGACCGGGTGGTCGACGAGCCGCTCGCCCACCAGCACCACCGGCACGAGCGCCAGCCGCAGCAGCGCCAGCCACAGTTGATCGATCGCTCTGAACCGTGGCCTGCTGATCACTCGAGCAGTCCGCGCCGCATCGCCTCGGCGACGGCGGCCGCGCGCTCGGACACCCCGAGCTTCTCGTACAGCCGCGCCTGGTAGGTCTTGACCGTCGGGAGCGCGACGATCAGCCGTTCGGCGATCTGCGGGCCGGTCAGCCCCTCGGCCATCAGCGTCAGCACCTCGCGCTCGCGCGCGGTGAGGATCGGTCGGTCGTCCTCGGTGCCGCGGATCCGGACCTGCTCGAACACCCCGGCCTGGAGCTCGGGGTCGATCACCGTGCCGCCACGCGCGACGGCCGCGATCGCGTCGAGGATGGTCTCGCGGTCGGCCTCCTTGCGGAAGTAGCCGGCGGCGCCCATCTGCACGGCGCGGTACACGAGCTCCGGATCGCTCGACGCCGACAGGAACAGCACGCGGCTCGGCATCCCGTCGCGCACGACCGCGTTGAGGATCTGCAGGCCGTCGAGGCCCGGCAGGCGGAGGTCGAGCACGGCGACGTGCGGCTCGAGGTCGCGGATCGTCGCGAGCGCCTCGCGGCCCTCGGCCGCGGCGGCGACGAGCTCGAGCTCGGGCCGTTCGCGCACGGCGCGCTCGATGCCCTCGCGGAACAGCGGGTGATCGTCGGCGACCACGACCCTCACGCGGGGCGGCGGCATACCCGAATGATGACGGAGCGGGGACGGCTGCAGGGTGAATGACACGGCGGGCTGAGCGTCGCCCCGAGCCCGGCGTCCGACCATCGGGCGATCGGCCGTTCGTACGGATGACGCGCGTGTCGTCCGCATGTCCTCCGGACGCCCGATGGTGGGCGTGCGCCGCACGCGCGACGCTCGCTGCGCACCTCGAACCGAAGGAGTGGGAAATGGCAGTCAATGTCGAGCGGGACCCGATGGTGTTCGCCATCGAGGATGACCCGATGCGGGCGCCCGCCCGCTACCACGACGCGGCGCGGCCGCTGCCCGCGATCGCCGACCCGGCGCCGCTCGGGCTCGCCGCCCTGGCGGTGACGACGCTCGTGCTCAGCGTCTTCAACGCGGGGCTCCTGAGCCGTTCCGGCCTGCCGGTCGTGCTCGGCGTCGCGGTCGCCTACGGCGGCATCGCCGAGCTGCTCGCCGGTATGTGGGAGTTCCGCCGCGGCAACGCGTTCGGCGCGATGGCGTTCGGCTCGTTCGGAGCCTTCTGGCTCTCGTACTGGGCGCTCGAGCAGTTCCTGATCAGGCAGATCCCGCTCGCCGAGCGAGGCAACGCGCTGGGGCTGTTCTTCATCGTCTGGGCGATCTTCGCCGCGCTGATGTTCGTGGCCTCCGTGCGGACCACGGCGGCGGTGGGCGTGACGTTGGCGCTCCTGACCGTCACGCTGCTGCTGCTCGGGATCGGCGACGCCGGCGCGCAGAGCGAGCTGGTGAAGGTCTCCGGCTGGTTCGGGATCGCGACCGCGGCCGCAGGCCTGTATGCCGCGTTCGCCGCGCTGATCAACTCGACGTACGAGCGGACGGTGCTGCCGCTCCGCGCGGTGCGGCATGTCCGATAGCGCCCGCGACCGGGCGCGTACGCTCGAGCTCGTCATCCGGGCTGCCGTGGCCGAGGAGCGTCTCCTCGGCGCGCGGCTGCAGCGCATCGCCGACTCCCAGCGCAAGACGCGGGACGAGATCGCGCGCGAGCTGCGGCGCGAGCGCTTCGGGCAGCCGCCGCCGGAGCCCGCTGGAGGGGAGTGATGGCCGGCGACGCCGTGACGGCGCGGCTCAGGACGGGAGTTCGGAGCGGTGCGGTGGATCGGCGCCGGGGCGCGAGCAGGTGCGCGCCGCCACCAGGCAGGCGAACGCGGTCGCCTCCACGGTGAGGTCGATCGTCCCGAGGTCCTCGCGCGTAAGTCCGCGCTCGCTCCACCAGGCGAGAAAGCCGCCGCCGAACGCGTCACCGGCGCCGATCGTGTCGACGACCTTCGCGCGCGGGGCCGGGACCGCGACCTCGGCCGTGCGCGTGACGACCAGGGCGCCGTTCGGGCCGCGGGTGAGCAGCGCGACGGTGGGGCCGAGATCGAGCATCTCGCGGATCGCCTCGACCGCCGGCAGCTCGGGATACAGCCAGTCGAGGTCCTCCTGGCTGACCTTGAGCACGTCGCTGTGCGCCAGCACGCGCCGCAGCCGCGCGCGGTAGGCCTCGGGGTCGGTGATCACCCACGGGCGGATGTTCGGGTCGAAGGCGATCAGCGCCTGGCCGGACAGCCGTTCGACGACCGCCTCGGTCGCCGTCGCCACCGGGTCGAGCGTGAGCCCGAGCGTCCCGACGTGCAGGTAGTCGACGTCGTCGGGCACGGCGGCGAGCGCCGGCTCGGTCTCCAGGCCGGTGGCGGAGGTGCCGCGCTCGTAGAAGCGGTAGCGGGCGACGCCGTCGTCGTCGACCTCGGCGAGCGCCAGCGTGGTGGGCTCGTTGGTCCGGATGACGGCGTCGAGGGCGACGCCGTCCGCTTCGAGCAGATGGAGCAGCCGTTGCCCGAAGCGGTCCCCGGAGAGGCGCCCGAGGTAGGCCACCGGCTGGTCGAGGCGCCCGATCGTCCGCGCGGTGTTGAACGCGCCACCGCCCGGGTGGCCGTGCAGGTCGTCGCTGTCGCCCTGCACGACGAGGTCGTACAGGGCCTCCCCGGCGACGAGGATCACGCCGCCAGCTCCCCGCTGCCCCGCTGGATCAGCGTGGTCGGGACCTCGACACGGCGGGTGGGACGGCGGTCGCCGTCGAGCCGCGCGAACAGCAGCTCGGCGGTCAGCCGCCCGAGTTGATGGGCGTCCTGGGCGACGACGGTGAGCCCGGGCTCGACCGCATCGGCGAGCGTGAGGTCGTCGAAGCCCACGAGCGCGACCCTGTGATGCAGACCGAGCGCGCGCAGGCGCTGCACCGAGCCGATCGTGATCAGGTTCTGGGCACTGAAGATCGCGGTGGGCGGGTGAGCCGCGTCCAGCAGCTCTCCCACCGCGGCGGACGCCGCCGCGCTGTCGTGCAGCCCCATCCGCACGAGCGCGGCGTCGAACGGGATCGCGTGGTCGGCCAGCGCCTCGCGGTAGCCGCGCAGGCGCTCGGTGGCCGTGAAGATCCGCTCATGGTCGCCGAGGAAGGCGATCCGCCGGTGGCCGGCGCCGAGCAGGTGCGCGGTGGCCGCGAACGCACCGCCCGCGTTGTCGGACAGCACGCAGTCGGCGTCGATGAAGCTCGGCGGGCGGTCGACGAAGACCAGCGCGACGCCGGCGTCGCGCTCGGCCCGCAGGTACGAGTGGTCGCTGCCCGCCGGCACGACGATCAGGCCGTCGACGCGGCGCGACAGGAACGCCTCCGCCAGCTCCCGCTCGCGCGCGGCGTCCTCGTCCGAGCTGCCCACCAGGGGGAGCACGCCGCGCGTGCGCGCCACGGTCTCGACGCCGCGCAGCAGGGCGGCGTGGAACGGGTTGGCGACGTCGTCGAAGACCAGGCCCAGGCTGGCCGACTGGCGGTCCGCGCGGCGCAGGTTGGTCGCCGTCAGGTCGCGCCGGTAACCGAGCAGCCCGACGGCCTCGCGTACCCGCTCGGCCAGGTCCGGGCGCACGTTCCCGTCGCCGTTCACGACCCGCGAAACGGTTGCCAGGCTGACGCCCGCGAGCGTCGCGACCTCCTTCATCGTGGGACGGCGGTGGCCGTTGCTGGGAAACGTTTCTTCACTCACGGGCGACTCGACGGGACCAGGGTTGGCGGGCATAGGCGCGCACTGTACACGATCGAGAGAGAAAACGTAATCTCTTGACAAGAAAGTTCACGGGGGCTACAGTCGTCGGCGTTGTGAAAACGTTTCCTCGGTTGAGGGACTGAGGGGGCGAAACCGTGGGAGGAGAGGAAGTCGCATGACCAAGACACGCGTGAAGTTCTCGCTTTCGCTCGTCGCCGTGATCGCACTGATCGCCGCTGTGGTGGGCGTCGTGGCGGGGCGCGCGTCGGGTGGCGGGTCGGGCAGCGGCGGCGGTGCCGCCAGCGCCGGCGCCGCGTCCGGCAAGAAGGTCGACGTGATCATCAAGGCGTCGGACTCCGAGTTCTGGCAGTCGATGCTCGCCGGTGCACAGAAGGCCGGGAAGGACTACGGGCTCAAGGTCAGTCTCTTCGGCCCGACGTCGGAGACCGACGTCAACCAGCAGGTCCAGCTCGTCGAGAACGCGATCTCGCGCGGCGCCGACGCCGTCGTCGTGGCGCCGAACTCGTCGGACGCGCTCAACAACGTGATCGAGCGCGCCCGCAAGGGCGGCATGAAGGTGATCGTGGCCGACACGGCGATCACGACCGCGCAGGACGGGTTCATCGGCACCGACAACGTCAAGGCCGCCGAGCAGGCGGGCATCCGGATGTGCCAGCTCGCCAAGGACGCCGGGAACGAGAACGGCGACGTGATGATCGCGTCGTCGGTCGCGGGCGTGCAGGTGCTCAAGGACCGCGACGCCGGCTTCCGGTCCGGTCTGCGGGCATGCCCCGGGCTGAAGGTCGGCGTCGTCCGTTACAACAACAACGACCTCAACACCGCGGCCAGCCAGGTCAACGACGCGCTGACCGCCAACCCGAACCTGGTCGGCATCTTCGCCGCCAACAACACGTCGGGGAACGGTGCGGCCCGCGCGATCAAGGACAACAAGGCGGCCGACAGGATCCCGGTGGTCGCGTTCGACACCGACCCGCAGGAGAACGCGGCGCTGGCCGACGGCTCGATCGACGCGCTGGTGGTCCAGAACCCGTACTTCTTCGGCTACCAGGGCGTGATGGAGGCGGCGATGGCGACGGTGGGCAACGTGCCGCCGCGCAAGCTCGACCCCGGCGCCGTGCTCGCTGACAAGGCGAACATGGGTACCGCCGAGGTCAAGCAGCTGCTGACCCCGCCGACGGCGAAGGCGCAGTAGCCATGACCACCGCGACCACCGAGGCCACGCGCCCGGCGGCCAAGGGCGAGGTCATCGTCTCGCTCAGCGGCGTGTCGAAGCGCTACGGCCCGATCCAGGCGCTCGAGGATGTCGCGCTGGAGCTGCGCGCCGGCGAGGTGCACTGCCTCGCCGGCGAGAACGGCGCCGGCAAGAGCACGCTGATCAAGATCCTCACCGGCGCCGTCCAGCGCGACGAGGGCTCCTACGAGATCGAGGGCCGCGACATGGGCGACCCCAGCCCGGTCCAGGCCCGCAACGCCGGCGTCGGCGTCGTCTATCAGGAGCTCAGCCTGCTGCCGGACCTGTCCGTCGGCGAGAACCTGATGATGGGGCGCCTGCCCGCCCGCCGCGGCGTCACGCGGCCGGGCGAGCTCAAGCGCAACGCCAAGGCGATGCTCGAGCGGGTCGGCCTGGACTGGCTCGACCCCAAGACGCCGGTCGCGGAGACCTCGCTGGCCGTTCGCCAGCTCGTCGAGATCGCCAAGGTGCTCGGGGCCAACCCGCGCGTGCTGATCTTCGACGAGCCGACGACGGCGCTGTCGGAGTCCGAGACCAAGGCGCTGCTCGCGCGGATCCACGGCCTGCGCGACGAGGGCCACGCGATCATGTACGTCTCCCATCACCTCGAGGAGATGTTCGAGATCGGCGATCGCGTGACGATCCTGCGCGACGGCAAGTTCGCCCGGACGGCGATGATGACCGAGCTCGACCAGGACGGCCTGATCGCGTCGATGGTCGGCCGCAAGATCGAGTCGCTGTATCCGCACAACCCGGATCGGCAGCTCGGCGACGCGCGGCTGAAGGTCGTCGGCCTCAAGCCCGCGGGCACCGAGAAGCCGATCGACTTCGAGGTCAAGGCGGGGGAGATCCTCGGCATCGCCGGGCTGCTCGGCTCCGGCCGCTCGGAGCTGCTGCGGGCGATGTTCGGCGCCGACCCGGTCGAGGCCGGGCACATCGAGGTCGACGGCAAGCGCGTCTCGTCCGGCAGCCCGCGCAAGGCGGTGCAGGCCGGGCTCGGGCTGCTGACCGAGGACCGCAAGACGCTCGGGCTGCTGCTCGAGCTGTCGATCCGCGAGAACGCGTCGCTGGCGCACATCGACGAGATCTCGCGCTTCTGGGTGGTCGACAAGAAGCGCGAGCGCAACCTCGTCGACCACTACCTGGGCGATCTGAAGCTGCGCGCGGGGTCGTGGGAGCAGCCGGTGTCGTCGCTGTCGGGCGGCAACCAGCAGAAGGTGCTGCTCGCCCGCTGGCTGGCGACGCACGCGAAGGTCCTGATGTTCGACGAGCCGACCAAGGGCGTCGACGTCGGCGCCAAGTCGGAGATCTACAAGGTGATCGGCGACCTCGCGTCCGAAGGGCTCGGCGTGATCGTCGTGTCCTCCTACCTGCCCGAGGTGCTGGGCCTCGCCGACCGCGTGCTCGTCATGCGCGAGGGCAGCGTGGCCGGCGAGCTCAAGGCCGCAGGCACCACCGAAGAAGACGTCCTACGGCTCGCCAGCCCCGGCGCGGCGGCCCACGAGTAAAGGGGAGATCGACATGGCAACCGCAACGGCCCCCGCGCCGCCCGCGCCCGGCAAGCCCGAGGAGCGGATCCTCACCTTCGGCGACGTCTTCGGACGCGACGCCGGCGGCCTGATCGTCCTGCTGATCCTGTTCGGCGCGATGACGCTGGCCTCGGACGAGTTCCTGACGGCCGACAACATGGCCAACCTGGCCCGCCAGGTGGCGATCTTCGGGATCATCGCCGTCGGCCAGCTGCTCGTGATCCTCACCGCCGGCATCGACCTGTCGGTCGGCTCGGTGCTCGGCCTGTCCGGCTGCGTGACCGCGCAGATGATGGTCGACGGGACGCCGATCCTGCTGGCGATCCTGATCGGTCTCGCCGTCGGCGTGGTGCTCGGCCTGTTCAACGGCTCGCTCGTCGCCTACGGCAAGCTGCCGCCGTTCATCGTGACCCTGGGCATGCTCGGGATCGCACGCGGCATGGTCCTGGTGTATACGGATGCCAGCACCATCCAACCGTTGCCGGACACGTTCGGCAACATCGCCAACGGTGACTTCCTCGGCCTGCCCAACCTCCTGTGGATCTTCGCGGTGGTCGTCGTGATCACCTCGTTCGTCCTCAGGCGCACCGTGTTCGGCCGCTACATCTACGCGATCGGCTCCAACCCGGAGTCGGCACGCCTGTCCGGCGTCCCCGTCACCCGCGTCCTCGTCGCCGTGTACGCGATCGCGGGGCTGCTGGCGGCGGTCGGCGGCGTGCTGTTCATGTCGCGCCTGAACGCGGGTATCCCCACGGCAGGCACCGGCTACGAGCTGAACGCGATCGCCGCGTGCGTGATCGGCGGCGCGAGCCTGTTCGGCGCCAAGGGCGGTGCCTTTGGGGCGGCGGCCGGCGCGCTGATCGTCGCCACGCTCAACAACGGAGGCAACTTGCTCGCCGTGAACGCGTTCTACCTGCAGATCATCATCGGCGCCCTGATCCTCGCCGCCGTCGCCTTCGACCAGTGGCAGGCGCGCCGGACATGAGCACTGATCCCCGCGCGGGAACCCTTCCCGACCAGTCGGACCTGATCGACGTCGACGCGCTGCTGGGGGCGTACAGCGACGAGCCGCGCGAGGCGGTGTCGTTCGGGACGTCCGGGCACCGCGGCACGTCGCTCGACGGGTCGTTCAACGAGGCGCACGTGCTCGCGATCAGCGAGGCCGTGTGCCGGTACCGGGCCGCGCAGGGGATCGACGGACCGCTGTACCTCGGGGCCGACACGCACGCGCTGTCGGCCCCCGCGGTCGTCACGATCCTGGAGGTACTGACCGCCCACGGCGTCGAGGCCCGGGTCGACGCCCGCGGCGGCGCGGTGCCGACGCCGGTGATCTCGCACGCGATCCTCACCCATAACCGCGGCGGTGGCCGCGGGAAGGCCGACGGGATCGTGGTCACGCCGTCGCACAACCCGCCGGGCGACGGCGGCTTCAAGTACAACCCGCCGCACGGCGGCCCGGCCGACACCGACGTCACGGGCTGGATCGAGCGCGAGGCGAACTCGCTCCTCTCTGATCTCTCCGCCGTGAAGCGGGAGTCTGGAGAGGGGCGCCCGCACGACTACCTGACCGCGTACGTGGGCGACCTCGAAGCGGTGATCGACCTCGACGCGATCCGCGGAGCCGGCCTGAAGCTCGGCGTCGACCCGCTCGGCGGCGCCAGTGCCGAGTACTGGGCGGCCATCGCCGAGCGCCACCGGCTCGACCTCGAGGTGGTCAACGACGCGATCGACCCGACGTTCCGGTTCGTGCCGCTCGACTGGGACGGCAAGATCCGGATGGACTGCTCGTCCCCGTACGCGATGGCGCGGCTGACCGAGATGCGCGATCGCTTCGACGTCGCGTTCGCCAACGACCCCGACGCCGACCGCCACGGGATCGTGACGCCGGGCGCCGGGCTGCTGAACCCGAACCACCACCTCGCCGCCTGCGTCGCGTACCTGTTCGGCGGCAACCGCGACTGGGGACCCGACGTCGGGATCGGCAAGACGCTCGTCAGCTCGAGCATCATCGACCGCGTGGCCGAGGACCTCGGCCGCCGGCTGGTCGAGGTCCCGGTGGGGTTCAAGTGGTTCGTCGACGGGCTGCTCGACGGCACGCTCGGCTTCGGCGGCGAGGAGAGCGCCGGGGCTTCGTTCCTGCGCCGCGACGGCGGCCCCTGGAGCACCGACAAGGACGGGCTGATCCCGTGCCTGCTGGCGGCCGAGATGAAGGCGCGCACCGGCAAGGACCCGGGGGAGATCTACGCGGGCCTCGAGGAGCGCTTCGGGCACGCCGTGTACAAGCGCGTCGACGTGGCGGCGACGCCGGAGGAGAAGGACGTGCTCAAGCAGCTCGCGCCCGAGCAGGTCGAGGACTCGTCGCTCGCGGGCGAGCCGATCCTCGACAAGCTCACGAGCGCGCCCGGCAACGGCGCCGGGATCGGCGGGCTGAAGGTCGTCGCCGAGCACGGCTGGTTCGCCGCGCGGCCGTCCGGCACCGAGGACGTGTACAAGGTGTACGCCGAGAGCCTGGACGGGGAGGAGCGCCTCGAGCGGATCCTCGACGAGGCCCAGGACATCGTCAAGCAGGCGCTGAGGAGGTAAGGGTGCCGAACGTGTTCGGGATCGTGCTCGCCGGCGGCGAGGGCAAGCGACTCATGCCGCTCACCGCCGACCGCGCCAAGCCGGCTGTGCCGTTCGGCGGCAACTACCGGCTGATCGACTTCGCGCTCTCCAACCTCGTCAACGGCGGGTTCCGGCAGATCGTGGTGTTGACGCAGTACAAGAGCCACTCGCTCGACCGCCACATCACGATCACGTGGCGCCTGTCGCCGCTGCTCGGCAACTACGTCACGCCGGTGCCGGCGCAGATGCGTCGCGGCCCGCACTGGTTCTCCGGCTCGGCCGACGCGATCTACCAGAACCTCAACCTGCTCAACGACGAGCGGCCCGACTACGTCGCGGTGTTCGGCGCGGACAACATCTACCGGATGGACCCGCGCCAGATGCTCGACCAGCACATCGAGACCGGCGCCTCGGTCTCGGTGGCGGCGCTGCGCGCGCCGCTCGCGCAGGCCGACCAGTTCGGCGTGATCGAGGCCGCGGCCGACGGGCACACGATCTCCGCCTTCCGCGAGAAGCCCAAGGACGCGGTCGGGCTGCCCGACGCGCCCGACCAGGTGTACGCGTCGATGGGCAACTACCTGTTCACCACCGACGCGCTGATCGAGGCGGTCACGAGCGACGCGGGCGAGTCCGAATCCAGCCACGACATGGGCGGGAACATCGTCCCGATGCTGGTGGGCAGCGGGGCCGCGCACGTGTACGACTTCTCGCGCAACGTGGTGCCGGGGGAGAGCGAGCGCGACCACGGCTACTGGCGCGACGTCGGGACGATCGATGCCTACTTCGACTCGCACATGGACCTCGTCTCCGTCGACCCGGTGTTCAACCTCTACAACCACGAGTGGCCGATCCTCAGCTGGCACGACCCGCTGCCGCCGGCGAAGTTCGTGTTCGACGAGGACGGCCGGCGCGGCCATGCGCTCGACTCGATGGTCTGCGCCGGCGTGGTGATCTCGGGCGCCCGTGCGCGCCGGTCGGTGCTCTCCCCGGGCGTGCACCTGCACTCCTACGCCGAGGTCGAGGACTCGGTGCTGATGCAGGGGGTCGACGTCGGTCGCAGCGCCGTCGTCCGCCGCGCGATCCTCGACAAGAACGTCCGTGTCGAGCCGGGCGCGTCGGTCGGTGTCGATCACGAGGTCGATCGCGAGCGCGGGTTCACGGTGTCCGACGGCGGCGTGACCGTGGTCGGCAAGGGCAAGGTGGTGGCGGCGTGAAGGTCGCGCTGCTCACCCGCGAGTACCCGCCCGAGGTCTACGGCGGGGCCGGTGTGCACGTGGAGTACCTGGCGCGCGAGCTGGCGGCGTTCGCAGACGTCGAGGTGCACGCGTGGGGCGGCGAGAACGCGGTCGTGCACTCGCCGTGGGAGGCGCTCGCCGGTGACGCGCCCGAACTGGCCGCGCTGCGGGCGATGTCGGTCGACCTGTCGATGGCGGCGGGCGTGTCCGGCGCCGAGCTCGTCCACTCCCACACGTGGTACGCGCAGCTCGGCGGCCATCTCGCGAAGCTGATGTACGGGATCCCGCACGTGGCGACCGTCCACTCTCTCGAGCCGTTGCGGCCGTGGAAGGCGGAGCAGCTCGGCGGCGGCTACGCGCTGTCGAGCTGGTGCGAGAAGGTGTCGCTCGAGAGCGCCGACGCGGTGATCGCGGTCTCGCGCGGCTCGCGCGAGGACATCTTCCGCGCGTATCCGGACATCGATCCCGCGCGGGTGTCCGTGATCTACAACGGGATCGACGCCGAGGAGTACACGCCCGACCCCGGCACCGAGGTCCTGGAGAAGCACGGGGTCGACCCGGATCGGCCGTCGGTGGTGTTCGTGGGGCGGATCACGCGCCAGAAGGGCGTGCCATACCTGGTCGAGGCGGCACTGCAGTTCGACGAGAGCGCCCAGCTCGTGCTGTGCGCGGGCGCGCCCGACACGCCGGAGATCGCCGCCGAGGTGTCCTCCCGTGTCGACCGGTTGCGGGCCGAGCGCGGCAACGTGATCTGGATCGAGCAGATGCTCCCCAAGCGCGAGGTCATCCAGCTGCTGAGTCACGCGACCGTGTTCGCGTGCCCGTCGATCTACGAGCCTCTGGGGATCGTCAACCTCGAGGCGATGGCCTGCGAGGCGGCGGTGGTGGCGACCGCGACCGGCGGGATCGTCGAGGTCGTCGTCGACGGCGAGACGGGCTTGCTGGTGCCGTTCGAGACCGCCGAGGGGGACATCACGCCGCGCGATCCGCAGGCGTTCGTGGACGGCATCGCGGCGCGCGTGAACGAGCTCGTGGCCGATCCGGCGCGCGCCGCCGCGATGGGGCGTGCCGGCCGCGAGCGCGCCGTTCGCGAGTTCGACTGGTCGGCGATCGCACGCCAGACGTCCGAGCTGTACGCCGGTCTGGCCCGCTGAGCAGGTTCGCCGGGCGCCACGGCGAAGACCCCCGCGTCACGTCGCACGAAGCGGTCTGCCGAGCGGGCCGAGAGGGAGGTTGACGTGGAGCCAAGGGGCTTCCTCGCGTCGCTGTTCGACACGTCGTTCGCGAACCTGATCACTCCGCGGGTGATCAAGGTCATCTACATCATCTCGATGGTCGTGATCGGGCTCGCAGCGCTGTTCTGGATCGGGGCGGCGTTCTCGCAGAGCGTGGCGTTCGGACTGCTCGTGCTCGTGATCGCCGCGCCGATCGTCTCGCTGCTGTACCTGATCTACACGCGCGTCCTGCTCGAGGTGATCATCGCGCTGTTCCGGATCATGGAGAGCAACCTCGAGCTCGTGGCGCTGCAGCGCGCCGCGACCCCCGGCGCCCCGGCCGCGAGCGCACCCCCGCCGCCGCCTCCCGCGCCGCCCGAGTCTCCGCCGGCCCCCGAGACGCCGCCCCCGTCCGAGCCGCCGCCCGGCGAGGCGTGATCGCTGAACTGCGGCATTGAGGCAGGTGAGAACGGCCGAGTCGCGAGGTCGTGGCGGATAAGCCACCAATACGGTGGTCTTTCCGCCACGGGGCGGATACGGTCCGGAATCCGCCCAGGTGCCGCCGCCCGCGGCTGACCCCTCGCTTCCCCTACCCAGCCGCAGTTCGTTCGGACTCGGCGAAACTGCCGCGGATCGCGCGAATCGCCACAAAGACGTGGCACCTTGGCGCTTATGGTGCGGTTTTCCCTCCTTTCGTTCACATGGTGACCACCTGGGGGAAACGGGTAACGGACACGAGACTCTCCCTATGGCTGAAACCGTCCTCATCGTCGACGACCACCCGGGGTTCCGGGCCGCCGCGCGCCGGCTGCTCGAGCTCGAGGGGTACGAGGTCGTGGGCGAGGCCGAGGATGGACTTTCCGCCATTGCCGCCGCCCGGGAGCTGAGACCGGACTTCATCCTTCTGGACGTCCAGCTCCCCGACGTGGACGGCTTCGAGGTCGCCGAGCGGCTGTGTGTGGACCCGACCGCGCCGCAGATCGTCCTCACCTCCAGCCGGGACCGCAGCGACTACGGTTCCTGTCTCGCGACCACTCCTGCGCGCGGCTTCGTCCCCAAGGCCGAGCTCTCGGCCGCGGGGATCGCAGATATTCTGGCGGCGTGAGGCTCGCGATCATCGGGGGCGGAGGGTTCCGCGTCCCGCTCATCTACGGTGCCGTCCTCCGGCGCCACCGGTTCGACGAGGTCGTCCTGCACGACGTCGACCAGGAGCGGCTCGATCGCATCGCGCTGGTGCTGAACGGCCAGGCGGCCGAGCACGACGAGCCCGTCCCGTTCCGCACGACGACCGACCTCGACGACGCGCTCGAGGGCGCGGACTTCGTGTTCGTGGCGATCCGCGTCGGCGGCCTCGAAGGCCGCACGATCGACGAGGCCGTGCCGCTCGGCCGCGGCGTGCTCGGCCAGGAGACGATCGGGCCCGGTGGCATCGGCTTCGCGCTGCGGACGATCCCGGCGATGGTCGACCTCGCGAACCGCGTCAAGCAGCTGGCCCCCAACGCCTGGATCATCAACTTCACGAACCCGGCCGGGATGGTCACCGAGGCGCTGCAGCAGGTGGTCGGCGACCGTGCCATCGGCATCTGCGACACGCCGTCGGGCCTGTGCCGGCGCGTCGCCGCCGCGCTCGACGCCGGCCCCGAAGACCTGGCGTTCGACTACTTCGGGCTCAACCACCTCGGCTGGCTGCGGGGCGTCCACGACGGCAGCGGCGACCGGCTGCCGGACCTGCTCGCCGACGACGCCAGGCTCGCAACGATCGAGGAAGCCCAGGTGTTCGGCGCCGAATGGCTGCGCTCGCTCGGGATGATCCCCAACGAGTACCTCTACTACTTCTACTTCGACACGGTCGGCGCGATGGCGGCCAAGCCCCGCGGCGCCTACCTGCTCGAGCAGCAGGGCGGCTTCTACGCGGCCCAGCCGGACTCGCCGGAGGCGGCGCTCGCCCACTGGCAGGCGACCAAGGACGAGCGCGACCGGACGTACATGGCCGAGGCGCGGGACGGCCACGACCTGGCCGCGCACAGCCCAGACGATCCCGGCGGCTACGAGGCGGAGGCGATGGCGGTCGTCGAAGCGATCGCGAGCAACGCCGGCGCCGTCCGCATCCTCAACGTCGCCAACCGCTCGGCGCTCCCGTTCCTCGACGAGGACGCCGTCGTCGAGGTCCCGTGCGTGGTCGGCGCCGCCGGGGCCCGGCCGCTGGCCGTCGGCGACGTGCCCGAGCACGCCCGCGCCCTGATCGACACGATCAAAGCGGTCGAGCGGGCGACGATCGAGGCCGCGCTCACCGGTTCCACCGAGCTTGCCGTCAAGGCGCTCGCCCTACATCCATTGGTGCCGTCGGTCACCGCCGCGCGCGAGATCTTCGCCGAGTACCGGCAGCGTCTGCCCGTCCTGGAGGAACGCTTCGCGTGAAGGTCGATCTCGCCGTCGTCACCCCCGCCTATCTCGACTACACCTTCGTCGGGCTCGAGTCGTTGCCCGGACCCGGCGAGGAGCGCTTCGCCGGCGACATGCTGCGCTCGCCCGGGGGCGGCGCCATCACCGCCATCGGTGCGCGCCGCCTCGGCCTGGAGACCGCCCTCGTCGCCCCGCTCGGCGACGACCTGGCGGGCCGCTTCGTGCGCCACGCGCTCGAGCAGGAGGGCATCGCCGTCGGCGAGCCGCGCGGGTCGCGAACCCCGACCACGGTGGTCATGCCGGTCGGCGGTGAGCGCTCGATGGTCACGGTCGACCCGGGCGTGCGCGCCCGGGCGAGCGATCTCGAGCCGCTGTCGCCGCGGGCCATCGCCGCGACGCTCGAGCAGTGCGACCTCCTGCCCGGCGACACCTGCGCGTTCGTGACCTGCGGCGACGACGACGCGCGCGCGTTCGCCGGCCGCCTGCCCAATCCGTCGCGCAAGATGCGCGCCCTGTTCGTCAACCGCCGCGAGGCGGCGGTGCTGACCGGCGTCGAGAAGCCCGAGGAGGCGGCCCGCCGCCTCGCCGAGGTCGCCGAGACCGCCGTGGTCACGCTCGGCCCGAACGGCGCCGTGGCGGTGGTGGGCGACCGCCCGATCTCCGTCGACGGCCTCGATGGCGGCCCGGTGATCGACACCACCGGCGCCGGCGACCTGTTCGCGGCCGCGTTCGCGTGGGCCGACCTCAGCGGCGCCGAGCCCGAGCTCTCGCTCGCGTGGGCGAACCTCTACGCAGGCCTGTCGGTCAGCGCGCACACGGGCATCGGCGGCGCGCTCGCGCGCGACCGCCTGCTCGAAGAGGGCCAGAAGCGCGGGCTCCCGGCCCTACCCGTCTAGCGGCGGCGCAGCTCCTGCACGACGCGGGCCTCGCCCGTGCCCGCCTTCCACAGGCGGTGGGCGATGCCGGCCTCGATGCGGGCCTCGTGCTCACTCGTCAGCGTCCGCTCCGTGCCCTCGATCTCGAGGACCAGCGTGCCCTCGATCACGCGCAGGAGCGTGTCGTGCTGGTCGCGCATGCGCAGCGGGGCGTCGGCCGCCGTGGTGGCGCCGATCCACTCGAAGCTCAGCATGGCGCCGTGAATGACGGTGACGGACGTCGTCGTCTCGATCGTCTCGTTCATATAGAGAGATCCTCCCGGTCCGGGACGCCCGCCGCATCGGGGTAATCCCTAGGGCGGCCGGGCGGGTAACCGCCCCCCGACTCTCAGCAAACTCTCGGCTTTCGCGGCCGCCACGCGCCGATGTAGAGCGCATGACCATCTCATCCATCGGCGGCTCGACGGCCCTGCAGGGGGTCCAGGCCCCGCGCCCGCGCCACGAGCCGCCGCCCATGTCCAAACACGGCCGAGCTGCTCGGCATGAGCACCGACGAGCTGCGCCAGGCGCAGCAGTCGGGCACCACGCTCAACGACCTGGCGAAGCAGAAGGGCGTCTCGTCCGACGACCTGATCAAGAGCATCACCGCCGACCTCAAGGCCGACAAGCCCGAGGGCGCACCGGAGCTGTCGGACACCCAGCTCAGCGACATGGCGAGCAACATCGCCTCCGGCAAGCGCCCGCAGGGCCCGCCGCCCGGCGATCGCGCGCAGTCCAACCTCAAGGACCTCGCCGACATGCTCCGGGTCGACGTCGACACGCTGCTCGACGGCGACATCAGCTCCCTGCTCAGCCAGTCCGGGCTCAAGTCGTCACTTGTCGGCGGGGTGTCCGTCGACCGCTACGCGTAGCGGTCAGGCCGGTAGCGCCGACGGCGCGGGCACCCGCACGGGCTGCGCCTCGGCGACCGCGCCGAGCGCCTCGACGATGTTGCGCAGGTTCACGAGCAGCGCGCCGTAGACCGGCCAGAAGCGATCGGGCAGCGCATCGAGGTCGAGGTCCCCGGCCAGACCGTCGAGGGCCCGGTGGACGTCGCTCAGCGCGGCGGCGTCCGCCGCACCCACGGCCGCCCCGGTGCGCCCGAGCAACTCGAGCCAGCGCATCCGGAACGCCCGGTCCCAGTCGGCCGGCGGGATCTGGGACAGCCCGATCGTGCGCGCCATGCTGCGCGCCTCGGCCACCGCATGCTCGATGCGCTGCAGGACGGCGGCGAAGTCCTCGGCCGCGCGCATCCGGTGCGGCGTGGCCCGGCGCGGGTTCAGCCGCCCGCTCTCGCGCGCCTGCCCGAGCACGCGCCACGCCTCGGTGATCTCCTCGTCGAGCTCGCGCGTGCGGGCGATCCATTCGTCGACGTCGGGCGCGGAGCCCTGCGGCAATGCGCCGGCCATGTCGCACAACAGCCGGCCGATCCGATCGTCGAGGGCGTCGATCGCGGAGGCCGCACCGCGGTCGCGCAGCGGCGGCCATACGGCGAGGTTGACGAGCAGGCCGACGCCGATCCCGATCCCGGTGTCGAGCAGTCGCGCGGCCAGCATCCCGCCGTCATCGCTGTAGCCGGTGGTGAGCACGACGATCGCGGTCGCCGCGGCGGTCGTCGCGTCCGCCCGCAGACCGCGGATCGAGCCGACGATCAGGCCGACCAGCACGGCGGCCGCGAGCGCCAGCGCCTCAGGCCCGAACAGCTGCCCGGCCCCGAAGGCGACGAGGACGCCGATCACCGTGGCGCCGACCTGCGCGGCGCCCTTGCGCACCGTGCCCAGCACGGTCGCGTGCACCGCGAGCAGCGCCGCCCACGGTGCGAGGAACGGCTGCGAGATGCCGAACACCTTGGCCGCGAGCGCCCAGGCGATCACCACGGCACAGACCGTCTTCAGCAACTGGGACGCGTTCGTCCACGCCACCGGGTCGCGCAGTCGTTCGCGGAGCGAGGTCATCGCCCCGGGTCTACCCGTCGGGCGACCTCGCGAGCACCACCGACGTCTCGATCTGCCGCTCGGGGATCGTCCAGTAGGTCTTCAGCAGCTCGCGTCTTGCGGGCGGTGGAGACGAGCTCGAACCCGTGCCGCTCGTAGAAGCGGATCGCCCACCCGGCGGCCGCCCACGTGCCCACGAGCATCGGCTGCGTCGCGAGCGCGAGCAGGTGCTCGAGCAGCGCGCCGCCGACGCCGCCGCGCTGGCGGCCCGGGTCGACGTAGGCGTGGCGGATCAGCGTGACGTCGCGGACCGGCTGGATTCCCATCACGCCGGCGAGCTCTCCGTCGTCCTCGAATCCCCAGAAGGCGACGCCGTCGGCGATCTCGCCGTCGAGCTCGGCGGCGGGCATGTACGGGTCATGCCAGCGGTCGGCCGGGATCACGTCGCGGTAGGCCTCGGCGGCGGCGTTGATGATCGTCAGCATCGCCGGGCGCTCGTCGTAGCGGCACGGGCGGATCGTCATAGGAGCAGCTTGAAGCCTTCGTGCGTCGCCGTGAAGCCCAGGCGGCCGTAGAAGCGGTGCGCCTCCTCGCGCCGCTTGTCGGTGGTGAGCTGGACGAGCACGCACCCGCGCTCGCGGGCCTCGTCGATCGCCCACGCGAACAGGGCGTGCCCGAGGCCGCGGCTGCGCAGGTCCTCCCGCACGCGGACCGCCTCGATCTGCGCGCGCAGGCCGCCGCGGCGCGCGAGCCCGGGGATGAACGTCAGCTGCAGGGTCCCGACGACCTCGGGGTCGGTGACCACTACGAGAAGCTGGGCCGGGTCGGCGTCGATCGCCGCGAACGCGCGCTCGTACGGCGCGAGGTCGCCGCCGTCGCGGGTGGCGCCGATCTGGTCGGCGGCGATCAGCGCGACGATCGCGGGCACGTCGGCCAGGACGGCGCGGCGCACCTCGAAGCCGGGCGCGAGCGGTTGCGGAAGACTGCGCGACATGGAGATCCGGACTACCGACTACCACACGGCGGGGGAGCCGTTCCGGATCGTCGAGGAGGGTGTGGTCGCGATCCCCGGCACGACGGTGCGCGACCGGCGCGAGCACGCCGCGCGCACGCAGGAGGTCGAGCTCGTGCGGCGGCTGCTGTGCCACGAGCCGCGCGGGCACGCCGACATGTACGGCGGCTTCCTCGTGCCGCCCGACGACGGCGGCGCCGATCTCGGCGTGCTGTTCTGGCACAAGGACGGCTACTCCACCGCCTGCGGGCACGGCACGATCGCGCTCGGCGCCTGGGCGGTCGAGTCGGGCCGGGTGCCCGCGCCCGGCGACGGCGAGGTCGACGTGACGATCGACGTGCCGTCGGGCCGCGTCGTGGCTCGTGTGCGCTGCCACGGCGGCGCCGTCGACAGCGTCGCCTTCCGCAACGTGCCGTCGTACGTCGTGGCGCGCGGCGTCGCGGCGCAGGGCGTGGAGGTCGACGTCGCGTACGGCGGCGCGCTGTACGCGTTCGTCTCCGCCGAGCGGTTCGGGCTGCGGGTCGCGCCCGCCGACCTGACCGCGCTGATCGCCGCCGGCCGCGCGGTCAAGCACGAGCTCGACGCGACGGACGTCGCGCGCCATCCGCACGACGAGCGGCTGTCGGGCATCTACGGCACCGTCTTCCACGACACGCTCGGCCCGCAGCATCAGCGCAACGTGGCGATCTTCGCCGACGGCGAGGTCGATCGCTCGCCGACCGGCTCGGCGACGTCGGCGCGCACGGCGCTGCTGCTCGCCGACGGCGCGATCGCGGCGGGCGAGACGTGGCGCAACGACTCGATCGTCGGCACGACGTTCCTCGCGCGGGCGATCGGCGAGGCGGAGGGCGGCGTGCTCACCGAGGTCGAGGGGACGGCGTTCCGGACCGGCGAGCACCGCTTCGTGCTCGACCCGCGCGACCCGCTCGAGACCGGGTTCGTGCTGCGGTGACCCTGCCGTTCCTGGACGCTGGGCGGCTCGACGCCGGCCGGGCCGCCGACGCGCTCGAGGCGGCGCTGGCGGCCGGGCTCGACCCGGAGTCGGACCCGCCGCGCGGCGTGCTCGACGTCGCGGGCGGGCAGCTGCTTGTGATGGCCTCGGCCGCCGCGCCGCACCCGGTCGTCAAGCTCGTCACCGTCGGCGGCGACCCGCGCGTGCAGGGCGTGTGCGTGGTGTTCGACGGGGAGACGCTCGCGCCGCGCGCGCTGGTCGACGGGATCGCCCTGACGAACCTGCGCACGGCGGCCGTGTCGGCGCTGGCCGTCCGCCGGCTGGCCGTGCCGGACGCCCGGCGGCTGCTGGTGTTCGGCCGCGGGCCGCAGGCGCACGCCCACGTCGCCGCGCTGCGGCTGGTGCGGCCGATCGAGCACGTCGACCTGCTGGGGCGCGATCACGGCGACGCCGGCGAGCTGGTCGCGGCGGCCGACGTCATCTGCTGCTGTACGACCGCGCGTCAGCCGCTGTTCGACGGCGCGCTGGTCGCCGACCACGCCACGGTGGTCGCGATCGGGTCGCACGAGCCGGAGGCGCGCGAGACCGACGACGCGCTCGCGGCGCGCGCCACGATCGTCGTCGAGTCGCGGGCGTCGGCGCTGCGCGAGGCGGGCGACGTCATCCAGGCGATCGCCGCCGGCGCGACCGCCGCCGACCGCCTCATCACGCTCGCCGAGCTGGTCGCCGGCACGTCCGTGGCGCCGGGCCCGCGGCTGTTCAAGAGCACCGGCATGTCGTGGGAGGACGCGGTGGTGGCCGCGGCGCTGGCCGTAGACTCGGCGGGATGAGCGAGCCGACGCTGGTCTCGCCGGGCGGGGGAGAGGTCATCGGCGACTCGCCCGATCGGCGGGTCGAGATCCTCTGCGACGACGACGCGGTGCATGCCACCTGGTCGCGCTTCGGGCCCGGCCGGGACGGCGCCGACCTTCACGTCCACCGCCGCCACACCGACATCTTCTACGTGCTCGCGGGCGAGCTGACGGTCCGCCTCGGGCTCGGCGACGACCGCGTCGTCGTCCCGGCCGGCCAGTTCGCGATCCTGCCGCCGCTGGTCGTCCACGGCTTCCGCAACGCCGGCGACGCCGAGGTCCGATACCTCAACTTCCACGCTCCCGGCGTCGGCTTCGCCGACTACATGCGCGGGCTGCGCGACGGCCGCCGGGTCGTCTACGACCAGGAGGACCCGCCGCAGGACGGCGGCCGCCCGATCAGCGAGGCGACCGTGAGCGACCGCGTCGCGATCGACGCCATCGCGATCGCCGAGGCGACCGGCTCGCAGGACGCCGACGGCCCGCGGTGCTACTACGCGCTGGCCGGCGAGCTGGTCGTGACGGCCGCCGGGCACGAGCGGCGCGGCGCGCCGGGGACCTGGGCGCAGGTCGCCGGCCCGCATACCGTGGCCGGCGAGCGCTACCTGGAGATCCGCGCTTAGTTCAGATCCGCGCGCTTGACCAGCGCGTCGACCGTCCCGATCACGTCGGACACCCGTTCGCACACCCCGATCCCCGGCCGGGAGCGGATCCGCGATGTCAGCCCGCGGCCGCCGATGACGTAGCTCGCCGGGGGCCACTCCGACTGGACCGCGCTCATCGCGATCAGCAGCTGGTCGTCACCGCCGGGCATCGTCGCGCTCAGGCAGATCACGTCCGGCTGATGACGCGTCGCCGCGGCGGCCAGCGCATGCGGCGGCACGTCGGCGCCCAGCATGATCACCGTGTAGCCGGCATCGCGCAGCAGATTGGCGACCATCCGCAGCGCGACGACGTGGAGCTCGCCCGAAGGCGCCGCCAGCATCACGCTGCGCCCGGCGCGGCTGCTCGCGACGCGCTGCGCCTCACGCTGGAGCGCGAGCACGCGGAGCGAGATCTCGGTGGCGAGGTGCTCGTCGGCGACCGAGATGTCGCCGCGCTCCCACAGCTCGCCGACGAGCCACAGGGCCGGAGCGATGATCTCGTCGTCGATGTCGGCGGTCGGGAGCCCTGCCTCCATCGCCTCGCGGATCACCGTCTCGGCCGCGACCTCGTCGCCGCGGAGCAGCGCAGCCGCGTACGCCCGCCCGAGCTCGTCGAGCCTGGCTGCGCGGGAATCGTTGCCGGGTCCGTGCACGGTCGCCCTCCGGGGCGACGATATCGCTCCGGTCAGCGAGGTTGATCGAAGATCTCGCAGAGCAGGTGCGTGGCGATCCAGGAGGCCACACGCGCGGTCGCGCCCGAGGGATCGAGCGCCGGGTTGAGCTCGACGACGTCGAACGCGATCACGCGCCCGCGCCGCGCGACGGCGGCCAGCAGCGCCCGCAGCTCGCGATAGCTGAGCCCGCCCGGCTCGGGCAGCGAGTGCCCGGGGGCCACCGACGAGTCGAGCACGTCGAGGTCGATCGACACGTACAACGGCGCCTCGCGCACGGTCGCGCGCACGACGTCCGCGGCACCTCGCTCGAGCACGTCCCGCGTCGTGGCGAACCGTCCGCCGTGCTCGCGGATGCCGTCGACCTCGATCCGGTCGACATTGCGTACGCCCAAAGCGCTGACCATCCCGACGAACGGCAGCTCGGCGAGCCGCCTCAGCTGGCTCGCGCCGGTCAACCGGAAGCCGCCGAGCTCGTCATAGAAGTCGGCGTGGGCGTCGACGTGCACGACGTCGAACTCCCCGAGTCGCCTCGAGGCCGCGGCCGAGCGGGAAGCTGATCGCGTGGTCGCCGCCGAAGGCGGCCATCAGCGCGCCGCGCTCGGCGATCGAGCCTGTGACCGCGGACAGGAGGTCGTAGTCGCCCTCGTCGCCGACGTCGGCCATGGTCACGCCCACGAGGTGGTCGCGATCGGTCTCGACGTCGTACCAGCCCTCGCCGATGGCGAACTGGTCGACGCTGGCGGCACGGGCAGCCGCCGGCCCGCCGCGCTGGCCGGTGGGGAGGCCCGGCGGCGTGCCGTGGTCGTACGGGACACCGAGGAACGCGACCTGCGCGTCGAGCGCGGCGAGGTCGGGCACGCTCGGTGCCCCGAAGAACGTCGATGTCACACGTGCAGTCTGTCTAACGGGCGCGACGGTCGGCGGCCGACAGCGCAGCTGAGGGGATCAGCATGCCGGCGGCGGCGACGATGAGGATGGCGAACACGGGGAGCTCCTGGGGAGGGAGGGGTGGGGAACGCCCGTAATGATGCGCCCAGGGGGCCTCCGCGTATATCGGGGATAGCCCTACTCTTTCCCTGGCCGGAAAAGTCCAGGGTCGAGCCGCGATGCGGCAGACTTGCAGTCATGGGATGCCTCCTCGCGCTGCTCGCGCTGATCTCGCCGCGACTCGTCCTGTTCCTGCTGTGGATCTTCGACGACATCCTCAGCCGCGCGTACGACAGCTGGATCATCCCGTTGCTCGGGTTCTTCCTGCTCCCGTGGACGACGCTGACGTACGCGGCGTTCTGGGACTGGGGCACCGGGCACCACGTCGTCGGCTTCGAGTGGTTCTTCGTGATCCTGGCGTTCGTGATCGACCTCGGCTCATTCGGGGCCGGCCGCCGGGCGCGCGGCAACTGAAGCGATAGCGGCCACGGCGCGGTCGTAGTGGTCCGGCAGCAGCCGGATGTGGGACTGCTGGCTCATCGAGCGGGCGGCGACACCGATCGCCTCGACCGGCGGCGCGGCGTCGAGCACCGGGACGACGAGCAGCGTCTCGATCGCGACCGTCCACGGCCAGCGCGGGTGATCGCGCGGCTCGGGGTCGCCGATCACCTCGCAGACGGCGAACACGCGCCGCCACACCGACGCGTACAGCACCAGCCGATCCCCCGCCGCGATCCGCGGGCGGCGGGGGAAGCCGGTGCGATGCAGGAGCTCCGGGCGCTCGTCGATCCAGCGCTCGCTCAGCGGCCCGCGCGCATGGCCGACCGCCTTGAGCCAGAACTGCACTACGCCGTCGGCGCCACCACGTCGGCCGGGTAGATCCGCTCCGCGTAGTCGCGCAGCATCCGCCGTGCGCCGAACTCCGGGCCGATCGTGCGCAGCGCGTTGCGCACCATCGCGAGCCAGCGCTGCGAGAGGTCGTCGCCGTCGCGGTCGTAGAACGTCGGCACGACCTCTTCCTGCAGCAGCCGGTAGAGCTCGTGGGCGTGGCGCCAGTCCTGGGAGCCGGTGTCGTGGTCGACCTCGCCGGAGATCGCCCAGCCGTTGGTGCCGTCGTAGGCCTCCGGCCACCAGCCGTCGAGCACGGACAGCTGCAGGCCGCCGTTCTGCGCCGACTTGATGCCGCTCGTCCCGCTCGCCTCGAGCGGCGGTCGCGGCACGTTGACCCAGACGTCGCAGCCGCGCACCATCGCGGCGCCGAGCGCGAGGTCGTAGTCGTCGAGGTAGACGACGCGGCGCCCGACCTCGAGGTGCGACTTCATCTCGAACAGACGCTGCACGAGCCGCTTCCCGTCGTCGTCCTTCGGGTGTGCCTTGCCGGCCAGGATCAGCTGCACCGGCCGCTCGTCGTCGCCCAGCAGCGACAGGGCACGGTCGGCGTCGCGGAGCAGCAGGTCGAGCCGCTTGTACGTCGCGACGCGGCGGGCGAAGCCGATCGTGAGCATGTCCGGGTCGAGCGCGTTGACCGCGGAGCGGACGTACTCGGCGGTGTCGCCGCGGCCGAGGCGGTCCATCACGGACCGCTCGCGCACGACGTCGATCAGCTGCGCGCGCTGCGCACGGCGCGCGGCCCACAGCTCGCCGTCGGGGATCGCGTCGAGCCCGTCCCAGGTCGAGTGGTCGAGCGCGCGGTCGGTCCAGCCCTCGCCCAGATAGCGGTCCAGCAGCTCGCGCATCGGACCGCCGATCCAGGTCGGGATGTGCGCGCCGTTGGTGACGTGCTTGATCGGGACGTCGTCGACCTCGAGGTCCGGCCACATGTTGTGCCACATCTCGCGCGCGACCTCGCCGTGCCGGGCGCTCACGCCGTTGGCGATCCGGCTGGCGCGCAGCGCGAACTGGGTCACGCCGAACGGCTCGGCGTCCTCGTCCAGGTGCGTGCGGCCGCGGCAGACGAGCGTCCCCGGCTCGACGTCGAGCTCGGCCGCCATGCCGCCGAGCACCTCGGCCATCTGCGCGGCCGGGTAGGTGTCGTTGCCGGCCGGGACCGGCGTGTGCGTGGTGAAGACGGTGCGGCGCCGCACGGCCTCGAACGCGTCGTCGAGCGACCCGGCGCCGGCCTCCATCTCGGCGCGCGCGAGCTCGAGGCACGCCAGCGCGGCGTGGCCCTCGTTGAGGTGCACGACGCCGGGGTCGACGCCGAGCGCCCGCAGCGCCCGCACGCCGCCGATGCCGAGCAGCGCGTACTGGCCGAGCCGCATGCCGGCGTCGCCGACGTACAGCCGCGACGTGATCCAGCGGTCGGTGAGGTCGTTCTCCTCCCGGTCGGCGTCGAGCAGCAGGAGCGGCACGCGGCCGACGTCCACCCGCCAGATCTGCGCGACCACCTCGCGGTCGCCGATCGGGACCGTGACGGTGACGGGCCGGCCGTCCTCGCCGGTGACGAGCGCGGCGGGCACGCGCTCCGGGTCGGTCTCGACCCAGTACTCGTGCTGCCAGCCGGTCGCGTCGATGCGCTGGCGGAAGTAGCCGTGGCGGTACATCAGGCCGACCGCGACGAGTGGCAGGCCCATGTCGGAGGCCTCTTTGAGGATGTCGCCGGCGAGCACGCCGAGGCCGCCGGAGTAGACCGGCAGCGACTTGTGGACGGCGAACTCGGCGCAGAAGAACGCGGCCGGGCGGTCCTCGGTGACGGGCTCGGTGAGCTTCGGCTCGGCCAGCCGCTCGGTGACCGTGCGCTCGAGCGCGTGCAGCCGCGTGAGGAAGTCCTGGTCGCCGGCGAGGCGCCGCCAGCGGTCCGGGTGGATCTCTTCGATCAGACGGACCGGATTCCCGAGGCACAGTTCCCAGCGCCGCGGATCCACGGACGCGAGCAGCTCAGGGCCGCCGGGCGTCCACGACCAGCGGTAGTTGTAGGCGATGTCCGCGAGCGCGTGGAGCGGCTCGGGCAGGCGCGAGCGGAGGGAGGCCGCCGCCGCGCGAAGGTCGGAGGAACCTGCGTGCACGGGGACACACTTAGCGCACGACGGGCCGTTTTGCGCTGTCGTGACCGTTCATCTGGCCGCTCGGCCAGGCCGTCCTATCCCCTCGTTTGAGGGGAGGCGGCCCGCGCAGGACCCCGCGACTGCGGTCTTGGATCGTCGCCCGCGGCCGGGCACGGTGGTCGGGCCATGCGCGAGATCGCGCTTCTGCCGCCGGTCTCGATCGCAACACGCAACTCGGAGGTGATCGCGTGAGCACACGGGTGCCCTACCGCGACCGGACTCAGGCCCCGCACAACGCGGCCGGCCTGATCTTCGTCCCGCGCGGCGACAAGTTCCGCGTCTGGGACAACAAGCGCGACAACTACCTCGTCGACGTCTGGTTCAACTACGCGGGCGTCAAGGACAAGTGGAAGTGGGTCGGCGCGCCCAGGCTTCTACGTCTCGACGCGCAGCCCGAAGTACGGGAGCGCGCCGATCGTCAGGTACCACACGTGACCTCCGGCCACGTCAGCTGACGGCGGTGCGGGTGCGCACGCGCTCGACGAGCCGTGGCATGCCGAGCTCGGTCGCCTCCGCGAGCGCGCTGTCGAGCAGTTCGGCGGCGCGCTCGCGGTCGGCCGGTGCCTGGGCGAGCACGCGGGCGAGGTCGACCTGCGCGTGGACCACCCACGGGCGGGCTCGCATGCGCTCGTTCATGGCGAGCGCGAACTCGAGCCGCGCGATCGCCTCGTCGCGCTTGCCGAGGAGGTCGGCGAGCAGGCCGAGGTGGCGGGACGCGGAGCCGGCGCACGTCGAGGCCCAGCCGATCGCGACGTTGCGGTCGGCGTACGGCTCGAGCAGCTCGTGCAGGGCGGCGGCGTGCGTCGGGTCCTCGAGCGCGGCGGCGGTCTCGGCGAGGTAGGCGACGGCGCCGAGCCAGATCCCGTCGAGCGGCAGGCCGCGGAAGTCGTCGGCGGCGAACGACTCGAGGATCTCGCGCGCCTCGTCGGGCCGCCCGGTGTCGGCGAGCAGCCAGGCGAGCACGGTGCGCCAGCCCGGGATCGTCGCGAACCGCTCGGCGTAGGCGCGGACCGGGCCCTCGAGCCGCTCGAGCCGCCCGCGCTCGCGGCGGTACATGAGCGACAGCAGCAGCGTCGCGTTGCCGGTGTTGGTGTCCTGGATCCGGTCGCCGACCCGCACCGCCGCATTGCCCTCGGCGGCGGCCTGATCGAAGTCGCCGGCGAACATCAGGCGCATCGCGCGGTACAGGTGCACGTACAGCTCGTCGGACAGGCGCCGGCGGCGGGCGGCGATCTGCATGTACGCGTCGATCTCGATGTCGACCGCGTCCATGTCGCCGAGCTCGAGCAGGTCCATCATCCGCCAGCGGTGCCCCTGCATCGCGAGCTGCTCGTCGCCTGAGCGATCGGCCAGCCCCAGCAGGTCGTTCGACGCGGCGAGGCGCTCCTGCACGTTCTGGGGCCCCCACAGTGACCAGTGGCGGGCCACCAGCGCCATCCCGAGCCCGCGCGTGTCACCGACCTCGCGGGCGATGTCCACGGCCTCGCTGCTGAGCTCGGCGCGCCGCTCGCGCTGGTCGGAGAAGCTCAGCTCCATCGCCAGCCGCGCGAGCAGCCGGGCGCGCAGCGCGGGATCGCTGTCGCCGACGGCGGCCAGCGCCTCTTCGATCAGCCGCACCACCGTCTCGTCGACCACGCCGCCCGCCATCTGGCCGGCCGACCCGTAGCCGAGCGCCGCCTGCCCGAGCAGCTTCGCCGAGCCGAGCACGCGGGCCGCCTCCGCGGCGTCGCGGAACGTCGCCCGCGCGGCGATCGACTCACCCGCCTTGGTCTGCGCGTCGCCGCAGGCAAGCAGCAGCTCGCAGCGCTGCTCGCCGTCGGCGCTCGACTGCTCGAGCGCGTGCAGCGCGACCTCGTACAGGCGCGCCGCCTCCTCGTAGGCGAGCTGCGCCGATGCCCCGCGCGCGGCCCGCTGCGCGTACTCGACGGCCTTGGCGGCGCCGCGGTTCGGCGGCGACTGCGCGAAGTGGTTGGCGAGCTCGCGCGGATCGCCGTCGAGCCGCTCGAGCGCCTCGGCCACCCGCAGGTGCAGGCGGCCGCGGCGCGTGCCGGTGAGCCCGTCGTAGAGCGTCTGCCGGATCAGGCTGTGGGTGAAGCTGAACCGGCCATAGACCCCGGGGACCTCGGCGATCACGAACGCGCCGACGCTCTCGTCGACGACCTCGTCGAGCTTGTCCTCGTCGTAGCTGCCGAGCTCCTCGAGCAGCTCGATGCTGAACTCGCGGCCGATCACGGCGGCGGTCGTCAGCACGTCGCGCGCGTCGTCGGTCAGCGTCGCCAGCCTCCGATCGATGACCTCGCGGATGCCCGCCGGCAGCTCGACCGGCCACGGCGCGCCGTTCCCGTCGGCGGAGCCGGAGCCGAGGCTGCGGACCATCTCCTCGAGGAAGAACGGGTTGCCCTTGGTGCCCTCCCAGAGCGCGCGGTTGACGTGCTCTGGAACCTCGCTGCCGAACTCGCCGATCAGCTCCGACGCGTCGGCTTCGTCGAGCCCGTGCAGCGAGATCGTCTCGTAGTAGTGCTCGCGCCGGAGCTGGACGAGGATGTCCGTGAGCCCCTCGGGCCGCTCGGTGTCGCGGAAGCTCACGACGATCATGATCGGCGACTCGTCGGCCTCGCGGACGAGCTGGCGCAGCATCAGCAGCGTCGGCTTGTCCGCCCAGTGCAGGTCGTCGAGCACGAGCACGACCGGCTGGACGCGCGACATGTCGGTGAGCACTTCCGCGGCGGCGTCGAACAGCCGGTAGCGATCGGTCGACTCCGGGCCGGGCGCCGCGCCTTCGGCGATCAGCTCGGGAACGACGCGGCCGAGCTCGGCGCTCCACGGCGCGAGCCGCTCGACCGACGTGCGCGCGACGTACCGCCGCAGCGCCTCGACGAACGGCTGGTAGGGGATGTGGCTCTCGGCGTCGCAGCGACCGTACAGGGCGATCGCGCCGTCGGCCTCGCAGGCCTGCATGAACTGCACGGCCAGCCGTGTCTTGCCGATGCCCGGCTCGCCCTCGAGCAGGACGAGCTGGCGCTGGCCCTCGGCCGTGCGGGTGAAGAGCTCGCTCAGTGCGTCGAGCTCGACGCGGCGGCCGACGAACCGGGCGCCGCTGCGGGTGGCGAAGAACTGGCCGCTGTCCTCGCGCACCGGCTCGGCCGGCCGGGGCGGCGGCGGTGCCGGGGCGGGCGCCGCCTGGGGGGTCTGCTCGGCCTTCAGCAGCCGCTCGAACTCGGCCTGCACCTGCGGGCCGGGCGCGACGCCGAGCTCGTCCCGCAGCAGCGTCCGCAGCCGCTCGTGGACCCGCAGCGCCTCGACGACGTTGCCCTGGGCCTCACGCACACGCATCAGCAGCAGGTGGCCGCTCTCGCGGAACGGGGCGCGCTCGACGAGCTCCGTGGCGGCGTGCTCGGCGTGCGCGAGCTCGGCCCCGCCGAGGGCCAGCCCGGCGTCGCCGCGCAGCTCACGCGCCTGCAGGCCGTGTTCCTCGAGCCGGCGGCGCGGCTCCTCGAGCCAGGCCGCTTCGTAGCCGGGCAGAAGGCCGGCGTCCGCCGCCGTCGCGACCTGGTCGGCCGCCTCGGTGACCGTGGCCCAGTCGCCGGCGTCGCGCGCCGCGAACGCGCGGTCGAGCGCCGGGTGCACGTCGTCGAGGTCCACATGCGCGACCGAGGTGAGCTGGACGGCGCGCTCGCCGGCGTTCTCGATCACGCCCGCGCCGAGCGCGCGGCGCAGCTTCGACAGCACGACGTTGAGCGCCTGCGAGTGCCCGGCGGGCGCGTCCTCGCCCCACAGCGCGGCGATCAGCCGCTCACGCGTGACTGGACGCTCGGCGTTGAGCGCCAGGTAGGCCACAGCAAGCCGGCCCTGGCGGCCGGGGAGGTCGCCCTCGCACCGGCGGCCATCGACAGAGACCGACAACTGGCCGCACAGCTCGATGGTCACTTCCGCGGGTGACAGGCTCCCGCCTCCTTACGCTCTGGCGCTGGCGAGCCTAGCCGAGGCGGCGGACGCGCCGCAACCGCGGGCTCTTCCGTTTTCCGGCACAGCGGGTTACGCTCCCGCGCCTCACTTCTGGAGGCAATATGCATAGATGGGGTCGGAGCGGCGTGGGCAGGCGCCGTGTCCTTGCGATCGCTGTGGTGGTCACGGGCGCGCTGCTGTCGTTGCCTGTTGGGGCGTCGGCCGTCGGCCGGCAGGTGCGCGCGGCGCACCAGGTGCGGCCGGACGCCGCGAAGCCCTTCTTCGATTCCCGCGTCGCGGCGCGGCACGCCGCGGCTGCCAGGCCCGCCCCGTCGAGCGCCGCCGAGCGCCGCGCGCGCGCCCAGCTGCGCGCCCGGCTCGGCAACGAGGCGGACATCCAGATCGACGCGCTCACCGGCACCGCACACAGCATCCAGCGGCTCGACGGCGCGCTGACCGCCCCGGCCGCCGGCAACCGTGCCGACGTGGCGATGCGCTGGCTCGAGGCCAACCACTCCGCGCTCGGGCTTACCAGCGGGGACGTGGACGCGCTGACACTCTCGGATCGCACGGTCAATCGCTACACGGGCGTCACCCACCTGCGCTATCGCCAGGCCTTCCAGGGGATCCCATCCTTCGACGGCGGCGTGCGCGTCAATCTCGACCGCGGCGGCCGGATCCTGAACGTCACCGGGTCGCCGATCTCCGGCCTGCGCGTCGCCTCCGTCGCGCCGCAGCTCGACGCCGTCGCGGCGCTGCGCGCACTCCAGCGCAACGTGGGCGTGACGAAGCCCGTCGTCGTGACGTCCGGCCCGGCCGGCGTGCGCCAGGTCACCCACTTCACGCACGGCGACTTCGCCCGGCTCGTGCTGTTCGACGCCCCCGGCGGCGTCCGGCTCGCCTGGCACCTGACCTACCAGGCGACCTCGCTCGCCTATTACGACGCCGTCGTGGACGCCACGAGCGGGGCGGTGCTGTTCCGCCAGAACCTGACGAAGTTCGACTCCGCGGAGACCGTGTTCCCGAACTACCCGGGCGCCGAGGAGGCCGATCCGCCGAAGGACGCGAACAACGCCCTCGTCAACGTCAACTTCGAAGGTCTGGGCTGGCTGACGCCCAACGCCACCACGCTGACCGGCCCGAACGCGCACGTGTGGTCGGACGTCAACGACGACAACGACCCGAACACGGCGCCGTTCGACGAGGAGATCCGCCGGGCGGACGGCAGCGCCGACTTCGACGACACGTTCACGGAGTTCCCGGCGCCGAGCGGCTGGACGAACGCCTGCGACTTCACGAACCCGACGCCGGGCTGGCCCGACCCGCTGGCCACCAAGGCCCGCTGCGCGTGGGACCCGACCGACCGTGACTCGTGGAACACCAACCGCGAGCAGGACGGCGTCCAGGCGTTCTATCTGGCCAACGCCTTCCACGACCACCTCGAGACCGGGCCGATCGGGTTCGACGAGACCGACGGCAACTTCGAGGGCGACGACCCGGTCGAGGTCAACGCCGACGACGGCGCCGACACCGACGGGACGAGCGCGACGCCCGGCGCCAGCGGCCCGGACGACGACCACATCAACAACGCCAACATGTCGACGCCGCCCGACGGGCAGAGCCCGCGGATGCAGATGTACCTGTTCCAGTACAACCCCGACGTCGACAGCGGAGACCCTGACGCGCCGTTCTTCACGTTCCGCAACATCAACGGCGGTGACGACGCGGCCACGGTCTGGCACGAGTACACGCACGGGCTCTCGGGCCGGCTCGTCACCCACGACGACGGCACCGGCGCGCTTTCGACCGCGCACGCCGGCGCGATGGGCGAGGCCTGGAGCGACTGGTACGCGCTCGACCTGCTGCACCGTCCGCGCACGCCGGGCCCGCTCGAGCTCGACGACCCGAACACGGCCGGACAGGTCGACATCGGCATGTACTCGGACGCGGTGTTCACCGCGACCCGGTTCGAGCCGATCGACTGCCCGGTGAACTCCACCGCGCCGCGCTGCCCCGGGGGCATCTTCACCGGCCACGGCGGCTACACGTTCGGCGACTTCGGCAAGGTCGCCGGCGCGCCCGAGGTGCACTCGGACGGCGAGATCTGGATGCAGACGCTGTGGGACCTGCGCACCCGGCTGATCGACGCCACCGGCGACGAGACCGACGGGTCCGACCTGGCCGAGGCGCTGGTGACCGAGGCGATGCGCCTGTCGCCGCCCGAGCCCTCGTTCCTGGACATGCGCAACTCGATCCTCGCGGCCGAGGTCGCGCTCGTCGACGACCCGGACCTGCACGCGCTGATCTGGGAGGTGTTCGCCGGTCGGGGGATGGGCTTCTACGCCAGCGCGATCGACTCGAGCGACGTCACCCCGACCGAGGACTTCAACGTCCCGCCCGACCCGGCTGCCGGTGTCGGGACGACAACCGGCCGGGTGACGTCGGCCGACACGGGCCTTTCGCTGTCCGGCGTCACCGTCGGCTTCGGCGGCCTGACGACGACGACGAAGGACCCGTTCTTCCCGTTCCCCGAGCGGCTGGCGACCACCACCGGGGGCGGCGGCGCGTACAGCCTCACGGCGCCCGCCGGCCGCTACGGCGACCTCGTGTTCGCCGCGGGCGGCGGCTACGACGTCGTCAGCGTGCCGGACTGGGTCGTCACTGCCGGTACGACCAAGACCCAGAACGCCGCGCTGCGGCGCGACTGGTCGGCGAGCAAGGGTGGCGCCGAGGTGATCAAGGACGACAGCAAGTACGACAACACCGGCGCCGACTTCGGCTGCGGCCTCGACCAGCTGATCGACCAGTCGCGCGGCGCCGGCAACTCGGCGTTCAACCCGAACAGCACCGACCCGGACAACCCGCACCTCGGCCCGCCGACGGCGCTGATCAAGCTGCCGACCGCGGTCGACGTCAAGGCGTTCGGGCTCGATCCGTCCAACACCTGCGGCGACGATCCGTCGGCCGCGACGAAGGACTACAAGATCGAGACCTCCACGGACGGCGTGCACTTCGCGATCGCCAAGCAGGGCACGTTCACGCCCGACAACCTGGCGCAGCTGAACATCGTCCCGCCGACGGCGAACGCGACGAACGTGCGCTGGGTCCGCCTGACGGCGCTGTCACCGCAGGACGACTCGCCCGGCTCGTCGGGCGCGGACTTCATCGACTTCTCGGAGATCGAGGTGTTCGGTGGTCCGAAGAACGTCCTGCCGAGCGGCTCGCTCAACGCCAGGCCGACGCCCGTGGCGCCGCACAAGCCCGTGACGTTCACGGCGCAGTTCACCGACCCCGACTCGTTGATCACCGGCTACGACTGGGACTTCAACGGCGACGGCAAGGTGGACGCGTCCTCGACCGTCCCGACGATCGCGCATCCGTACAGCAGCGGCGGCCGTTTCACCGCGAAGGTGCTCGCGAAGGACTTCCGCGGCGGCGCGGGTACGGCGACGGCGCGCGTCCACGTCGTGAAGGCGCCGAAGGCGTCGCTCCCCAAGCGCGGCTCCCACGGTCATGCCCGGTTCCGGGTGGTCTGCGACGCCCGCTGCACCACCACGGCCAAGCTGACGGTGTCCAAGCGCCTGCGCCGTGCGCTGGGGCTGAAGTCACGGACCGTCGGGTCGCTGAAGCGGACGCTGCACACGGCCGGGTCCAAGCGGCTGACGGTCAAGCTGACCGGCAAGGCCAAGCGGGCGCTCCGCGATCACGGACGCTCGCGGGTCAGGGCCACGCTGGCGGTGGTCATCCGCTACGCCGACGGGCGGCACAAGACCGCCCGCCGGACCATCACGATCAGGATCTAGTACTAGGCGAACAGGGCGATCCAGGTCTTCTTGCCGACCCGCCCGTTCACCGGGAGCTTCCACGGAGCATCGCTGCGGTGCTCCTGGAAGCCCCGGATGACCTCCACGGTCGTCGGGCCGTAGACGCCGTCGGCCTTCAGCTCGGGATGGTGGAAGTGGTCGCGCAGGCGGCTCTGGACCTTCTTGACCGCCGGCTTGGACGTCTTGCTCGGCCCGAGGTTGCCCGGGAACTTGGGCACCGCCTGGAACAGCTGCTTGCGCCAGCCGTTGAGCGTCGCGTTCATGCGCAGTGCCTGCCCGGCGGAGAACATCACCATCGAGTCGTCGTCGACGTAGTCCATGTAGTCCATGAACATGTCGCCGTTCGGCCCGTTGTTGCACGAGATGTGCGGGAACGCCGGCTTGCCGTAGTTCTCGCTCGCCTGGTTGGGCGTGTCCGCGCAGTGGTCCGAGCCGTTGCAGCCCGTCCCGTCGTCGCCCCAGATGTGGAACAGGTTCAGCCAGTGGCCGACCTCGTGGGTCGCCGTGCGGCCGAGGTTGAACGGGTCGGTCGCGGTGCCGGTGTCGCCGAACGCCGAGTGCAGGATGACCACGCCGTCCTTCTGCCACGGGCCGCCCGGGAACTGGGCGTAGCCGAGCAGGCCGCCGCCGAGATTGCACGCCCACACGTTCAGGTAGCGGTGGGCGGGCCACGGGTCGGCGCCGCCGCTCGAGCTCGCCTTGACCGCATCGTTGAAGCTGAACGAGTTCTTGGTGGTCTTCGTGCGTGTGATGCCGTTCGACTTGGCGCCGAAGATGTCCTTGGTCGCGAGCTTGAACTGGATCTTCGTGTCGGCGTGCAGCGGCTTGAAGACGGCCGGCACCTTGGTCGCGTCCGCGTTTGCTTTCGCATAGTCCTCGTTGAGGATGCGGATCTGACTCTTGACCTGCGCGTCGGAGATGTTCTGCTGTGGCGTCTTGTAGACGACGTGCACCACGACGTTGATCGTCCGCACCTTCGGGACGGCCGCCGCGAAGCCGCGGGCCGACTCGACGTCGGCGAAGTTCTCGATCTCCGAGCGGTTCTTCGCGTACTCGGGATCGGTGTTGAGCAACAGGCGATGTACTTCGCTCGTCGCGCAGTGCCGCCGTGGTGGATCCGCCATGCCCAGCCTCCTTGGTCGCTCGCCGGCCTGCTGCCGACCCTATTCAGCCCGCGGGTGCGCGCGCAAGGTGGGGGGTAGGCTTGCGGCATGTCCGATCTCCCGCCCGAGGTGTTCCAGCACTGGATGCACTCGCACGAGGAGGACAGCGGCGACGTGCAGGTCTACCGGCCCGCCGACTATGCCTTCCCGCCCGCACGCGGGCGCCGGGGGTTCGAGCTCAGACCTGACGGCTCGGCGGCGGTCTACGGACCTTCGCCCTCCGATCGCCCGGAGGCCGCGACCGCGACCTGGTCGCCGTTGGACGCCGGCCGCGTGAGGCTCGGCGGCCGTGAGCTGGAGATCGTCTCGGTCTCGTCCGACCGGCTCACCGCGCGCTGGTCGGACGGCTGAAACGCCTCCACGAACGGCTTCATCAGGTCCATCGGGAGCGGGAACACGACGGTCGAGTTCTGCGTGACGCCGATCTCGGTCAGCGTCTGCAGGTAGCGCAGCTGCAGCGAGGCCGGGTTGCCGGAGATCACGTCGGCGGCGTCGCGCAGGCGCTGCGATGCCTGGAACTCGCCTTCGGCGTGGATGATCTTGGCGCGCCGCTCACGCTCGGCCTGGGCGCCGAGCGCCATGGCGTGCTGCATCGCGGCGGGGATCTCGACGTCCTTGATCTCGACCGTGGTGACCTTGATCCCCCACGGGTCGGTGTGCTCGTCGATCATGTGCTGCAGCGCCTCGTTCAGCTGCTCGCGCTCGGCCAGCAGCATGTCGAGGTCGGCCTTGCCGAGCACTGAGCGCAACGTCGTCTGGGCGATCTGGGTCGTGGCCTGCCGGAAACGCTCGACGCTGATGATCGCGCGGCCGGCGTCGATCACGCGGAAGTAGCAGACGGCATTGACCTTGGCCGGGACGTTGTCGCGCGTGATGAGGTTCTGGGGCGGGATCTCGAGCGTCACCGTGCGCAGGTCGACGCGCTGCATGCGATCGATGAACGGGATCAGCAGCACGAGGCCGGGGCCCTTGACGCCGAGCAGCCGGCCGATGCGGAACACCACAGCGCGTTCGTACTCGCGCAGGATGCGCACGGACGCGCCGACAGCGACGGCGACGAGCGCCAGGATCGCGACGGCGACGAACAGCAGAACGACTTCCATCACAGCACCTCCCATTCCTCGGCCCGCCGCACGGATAGCGTCAGGCCCTGGACCTGCTCGACGACGACCTGGTCGCCGTCGTGGAGCGCCGGTTCGTCGTCGAGGAGCGAGCCGCGGGCGCGCCAGCGCTCACCCTGGACGAGCACGTCGCCGTTGTGGACGACGCCGAGCCGGCCGATCAGGCCCTCGGGACCGGTCCGCGGACGCCGCCGTCGCACCGCGAGCGTCTTGCCGGCGGCCACGGCAATCAGCCCGCCACCGACGGCGGCGGCCGGGACCACGAACGCGAGCGCCAGCAGTGCGCTGCCGCCGGCGGCGCCGACCGCGAGCACACCCGCGATCGCGAACGCGGCGATCCCAGAGAGCCCCAACAGGCCGTACGACGGCACATGCGCCTCGGCGATCACGAGCGAGGCGCCGATCACCACGAGAGTGACGATCAGGGCGGTCATCGGCCCGGCTTCCTGTCGTCGATGCTACTCCTCGGCCGCACGCTCCATCTGGGCAGCCGCTGCCCGAGCCGGGGTGAGGACGACGGTCCCTGGCGCTTTCTGCACCCACACTGGGTGCAAAAGGCGCCAGCGACTTCGCGCCGCGGCCGCTCTCTCGCCGCCCCACCCAGCCGCAGTTGGAAGTCAGCGTGGGGGCAGGCGTACGGTCACGGGATCGCGACCGGGGCGATCACCACCGGGCTGTGGAGCGTGTAGTCGAGCTCGTCGGCCTGGCTCACGCCGGCCGGCGTGAGCACGTCGACCGCCTTCGGCACCAGGCCCGGGTTGAACGTGCAGTGCGGATCCGCCAGGTTCGCCGTCGGAGCGCAGACGCCGAACTGGAACCCCTGCGGCGTCGGCTGGAAGCCGCGCGCCTGGTCGGGGCTGAAGCCGTCCTGGCCCGTCTCCACCACGGTGAACCGCCAGCCGACGCCGGGCGTGCCGCCGAGCGCGGCCTTCGGCACGCTGAACGTGATGTAGCGCGAGATCGCGCTCGCGTGGATGTTGATCGTGCCGAGCACGTCACCGGCCGGGTTGATGAACCTCTGGCCGAAGCCCTGCACTTCGAGCAGCCGGTTCCAGCCGGCCCCAACCTGGTAGTTGCGCTGCGGGAACGAGGCGGCCGTGGTGGTCGACCCGCCGCTCGGCACGTTCGCGTAGACGTCGACCAGCTGCGCGCCGAGCGGGCTGCCGAACGTCGGCGACTGGTCGCGGTTTCGCACACGGAACGCGATCCGGTCACCCGGCACCGCGAAGACCTGGAACTGGTCGATGTCCCAGGCGCCGTCGTGGAAGTCGCTCGCCGTCGGCGGCGCGTAGTTGCCGGGCCCGTGGTCGTCGAGCGTCGGGTCGGGCGTCTCGAACAGCAGCGTCCCGATCGGCGCGTTGGACACGACGGTCCGTACCTCGCGGCCGGTGTCCCCGTCCGCCGGATCGGTCGCGGCGACGTTGAGCACCTCGGTGCCGCCGATCACCGGCACGGTGGCCGAGAACGCGCCGCCCGTCGCCGTCGTCGTGGTCGTGACGGCGGTCGCGGTGTCCGCGTCGATGTTCACGGCGCTGACGACGATCCGGTTGCCCGGCTTCGACGTGCCGGTGACGGTCACCGAGTCGCCGACGAGGAGGTTGTCCGCCGGCGCCGTCACGGTCAGCGGCGTCTCGCCTTGGGTGTGGCGCACGTAGCGGTGGCGTGTGTAGGACGGGCGGTCGAGCACGCGGCCCGCCGACACGTCGAGCATCAGCCGCACGAACTGGCCGGCCGACCACGTCAGCGCGGCCGCCGAGCCCGCGGCCTCGCCGTTGGTGAAGCCGATCGACGCGGTCGTCGGGTCGGTGCCGAACAGCGAGCGGGCGACGTCCGGCAGCTCCCACGCCTGCTCCGGGATCAGGCCGACCCCGAAGCCCATCGCGTTCATCGCCTGCAGGCGCTCGAGCGCGCCGGCGACGTGGCCGGTGTCGAGCTCCCACTGCCCGCGCTCCCCGCTGAGCACCGGCCACAGGTGGCCGTTGCCCTGGCCGCTCGGCGCCCACGGCCGCCCGTCGCCCGCGCGGTCGCCGTAGCCGTCGTGGTTGTAGCGGAAGAAACCGTCGCCGTTGACGGTGGAGGCCTTGATCGTCGCGTCGACCACGTCGAGCGAGCGCACGAGGTCGGCGTCGTGCTCGGACATCACGCCGAGCCGCGCGTACTCGAGGAAGCCCGCGTCGATGATCGAACGCTGGTCGAACTCGCCCTGCCCGTTCCCGAGCCCGTAGTTGATCGCCGCGTTGGGGTCACCGGTCTTCGACAGCCGGATGAAGTACGGCTGCGTGTCGGCAGGCCCGTTGGTGGTGAGCGTCCACGCCTTCAGGTTGCGCTGGAACTCGTCGGCCACGGCGCGCCACACCTGCGCCGACGCGTGGTCGCCGTTGCGGTCGGCGATGATCGCGCCCGCGACCAGCCCGGCGATCTCGGCCGAGATCGTCGACGGCGAGAAGCCGCCCTGCTCCTCCCAGCGCTCCGGGCCGAACGACGGGCCCGTGGCTGGCGACGAAGTTGGCGGCCGGCTTGATGTGGTCCTCGTAGTAGCTGCGGCCGGTGAGCCCGACCGCGAGCGCCATCACGAGCGGGTAGGCGCACTCGTCGAGCTGGGTGTTGAACGAGTCGGGCGCGGTCTTGCCGTTGGTGAGGCTGTTGCGCGGCATCGAGCCGTCCGGCAGCTGCTGGCGCTCGAACAGGAACCGCGTCATCGCCTTCGCCGTGCGGTGGTCGCCGGCGAGGAACACGGCCGTCCACGCTTCGTACAGATCGCGCGCAAATACCTCGCGGTAGGAGCCGAAGTACGTGTTGTTCTTGTCGCCGGCCGAGATCGCCTGGCCCCACGGTGAGGTGAGCGCCGCCGCGACGGCGCCGGGGAACGTCTTGTCCTCGGCCGCCTTCACGTAGTTCGCGCTCAGGTAGTACTGGTCGAGCAGCGAGTCCCACGTGTGCGAGGAGACGCCGTGCGGGCGGCGCGGCTTGACCAGCTTGGCGTCATAGCGGTGCCACTCGCGCGTGTAGTCGGACAGGTCCGCGCGGAGCGAGCGCTGGGCGGTGGCGACGGCCTCGCTCGAGCTCTGGCCGAAGCCGAGGACGAGGCTGAAGGCGCCGTCGCGACCGAGGTCGACGCGCGCGGTCTGGACCAGGTTGCCGCCCGGCGCCTGCGGCGAACGCCGCGGTCAGGCGGTGGGACGCGTCGAGCTGCTTGAGACCGTCGCTGTCCGCGCCGGCGAAGCCGTTGGAGACGGCGAGGAAGGGCCGCGATGCGTCGAGCGCGCTGAACACCGGGACCGCGTAATCGCGGTTGACGGCGTTGGTCTTGGTCACCGGATCCGAGCCGACGAGCACGGTGTGGCCGTCGCGACTCGCGAGCGTGCCGCTGTCCGGGCCGCCGTTGTCGTTGTCTCCGTCGCCACCGCCGCCGTTGCCGTTCAGCGTCGGGTCGAAGCGGACGTACAGCTTGTAATCGTCGCGATGGCCCCTGAGCGCCTCGAAGCGCGTCTTCATGACGACCGACGCCCGGTCAGGGTCGGTGAAGTAGTCGGTGAGGATGCGGTAGCGGCCCGCTCTTGGCGGTCGCCGTGACGCGGCATGTCAGCGCACGGTCGTCGAGCGCCTGGACCGTGTACGTCATGTCCCGCGACTGCAGGTCGGTGAACGACGTGCCGTCGGTGACGATGTACTGCAGCGTCTCGTTGTTGGTCGTGTCGTTCGTGGGGAAGTAGACGTCGCTGAGGACGCCGTCGGCGACCGTGAACCAGACCTTCGACGTGCGGTTGCGCGCGGTGCCGACGCAGTCCTTGCGCGCGAGGTCGAAGTGCGAGAGCGCGCCGGGACCGTCCGCCGCGGCGCCGGTTGGCGGTGGCGCCGGTCGTGAGGTCGCGCCTGCCGACGCGGGGACCGCGAGCAGCGCGCACGCGAGAGCGAGACCGGCCAGCCGACGACGACCCATGCCATCCCTCCTCCGAGGTGGTCCAGCGGGAACGCCAACCCTCTCGCAGGGTCGCGTTGGAAGTCAACCTCCGAACAAACCTCCGTAACAATCGGGGTTTTATGTCCGGGTCATGGAGTAACTCGACATCGTCCCTCGGGGTCCGCTCTCCGTCCTGGAGGACAACCCGTACGGGAGGCCGCACCCCAAGACTCGCGCGAGCCGACTCCAGGAGTCGGGTCTGCCCACATTGGAGCCTGCCCGCAGCGGTGTGACGATGCCGTCATCATGACCGCCACAGACGCTCGCACCAAGCTGCACCGCCTTGAGGCCGAGCGGCTCGACGCCGTCGAGGCCGGCCTCAGCGACAACGCGCTGTACATGGACGACCTCCACAGCGACATCGCGGCCTCCCGCGCGCTGTACATCGGGCTCGCGGTCACGGAGATCGCCGTGCTGCGTGCGCAGCTCGGCGGCCCGCAGGTCGGCTGACACGATCAACTCCTCGCGAAAGCGGGGACACTCTATCCCATGACCGAGCGTCGAAACGCCCCGCGGGCACGGCTGGCGCTGCCGTGCACGCTGCGGCGGCCGACCAGCTCGCCGATCTGGGCGGAGACGATCGACGTCGGCGAGGGCGGCATGAGCGTCCGCGCCACGCGGCCGCTGCGTGAGGACGAGACGATCGAGTTCGACCTCGCCGAGGCGGACGTCAGCGGGCGCGCCCGCGTGGTCCGGCACGGCAGCCCCCGGGTGTACGGCCTGCGCTTCGAACCGCTGCAGGAACCCGTGCGAGCGCGGCTGCTGAGCCTCGTTCACACCGGCGTCTGACCGCCGTCGGGTACAACCTTGTGGGATGCCTCGCGGCCGCTCCCGCTATGCCACCCCTGGTCCACGGGCCGGATCGGTGCTGCTCGACACCGGGCGCGGCGCCCGCCGGCGCCGCCGGAGACGGCGTCGCGGCCGTGGCGGTCGCGGCGGCGGCTTTGGCTGGAACCGGCTGTTCCGCTGGCTGTTCGTGCTGCTGCTCCTCGCCGCGGTCGCCGGCGGCGTGTACCTCTGGCGCGCGCGTGAGAACGCGATCGACGCCCGTCACGATGCCGCGCAGCGCTTCGCCGCCGCCTGGGCGAAGCGCGACACTCGGGCGATGTGGCGGGAGCTGACGCCGAGCGCGCAGAAGACCAACCCCGAGCACCGCTTCGTCACCGCGTACGCGAACGCCGACCGCGCGGCCGGCGTCGAGGTAGTGCGGGTCGGGCGCGTGGCGGAGGAGCGCGACGGCAAGATCGCGGTGCCGGTGATCGTCCGCACCGACATCTTCGGGCGCCTGCGCGGCACGATGCAGCTGCCGGTCTCCGGCAAGGGCGAGGCCGCCGGCGTCGACTGGAACTTCGCACTGCGGCTGCCCGGCCTGCGCCGCGATGAAGCCGTGGTCCGCCGGGCCGGCCGCGAGCCGCGGCGCGCGATGATCACCGCCGCCGACGGCAGCGCGCTGGACGCGACGCCGATCGGCGCCGCGATCGCCGGTCACTCCGGCGACAAGCCGACCGGCCTCGAGCGCATCTACGACGCCCGGCTCGGCGGCCACCCGTCGGCGCAGCTGCTGTTCGGCAGCCGCGTGATCGCGCGCACCAAGTCGGTGCGCGGCCGGCCGGTGCACACCACGCTGCGGCCGGGGCTGATGCAGGCGGCGAGCCAGGCGCTCGGCGGCAAGCTCGGCGGCGTCGCGGTCATCCGTCCCCGTGACGGCGCGGTCCAGGCACTCGCCGGGCTTGCGGTGTCGTCCCCGCAGCCGCCCGGCTCGACCTTCAAGATCATCACCGCCTCGGCGGCGCTCGACAACAAGGTCGCCACGCCCGACACCACCTACCCGGTGCGCACCGCCGCGGTGCTGTCCGGCGTGCAGCTGCGCAACGCCGGCGGCGAGTCGTGCGGCGGCTCGCTCACGCAGTCGTTCATCGAGTCCTGCAACTCGGTGTTCGCGCCGCTCGGCGCCAAGGTCGGTGCGCGGCGGCTGGTCGCGGCCGCCAAGGCGTTCGGCTTCAACGAGAAGTCGCGGATCCCGGCCGCCGTCCCGAACACGATCTCCGAGCCGAAGGACCTGAAGGACGACCTCGCCGTCGGCGCCGCCGCGATCGGGCAGGACCGCGACCTCGCGACGCCGCTCGGGATGGCGAGCGTCGGCGCCACGATCGCGCTCGGCGGGCGCCGGGCGCAGCCGCGCGTGACGACGTTGCAGAAGGTCGTCCGCCGCCGAGCCGTCCCGCGCCGGGTCGCCGACCAGGTGACCGCGATGATGGAGGGCGTCGTCCGCAGCGGCACCGGCACCGCGGCCGCGCTCCCGGGCGTCACCGTCGCGGGCAAGACCGGCACCGCCGAGCTCCGGCCGAACTCGAGCAACCCGAAGGACGCCGACGCCTGGTTCGTCGCCTTCGCGCCCGCGGACAACCCGCGCGTGGCGGTCGCGGTGATGCTGGTCGGCGCCGGGTTCGGCGGCACGGCCGCCGCGCCGGTCGCGCGCGAGGTGCTGCAGGCCGCGCTCGGCTGATCCGCCGTCTCCGCCGGGCCGGGCGAACTGCGGCTGGGTAGGGCAGCGAGGGGCGCTGCCGTGTGCAGTTGATCCCCCATACGGAGATCAACTGCACACGGACGGCCAGAGCGGCCGATCGACCTTACGGGCGGAGCTGATGCCGTCGCGTCGCCGACACCGTGAGCGCGGCGAGCAGGGCGCAGGTCGCGCACGCTCCCCACGCGACCGCGAAACGCTCGTGCTCGGCGAGGACGCCGACGACGAGCGGCCCGATGATCGCCCCGGTGAACAGGCCGGCCATCAGCACGCCGACCGCCCACGCCGGGGCGTTCGGGCTGCGCCGCACGACCGCCAGCGTCAGCCCGCCGGGCCACGCCCAGCCGAACGCGCCCGCGAGCAGTGCGGCGACCACGATCAGCGCGGGCTCGCCTGCGATCAGGAGCAGGTAGCCAGCGATGCTCACCGCGAGCATCACGGCCACGGGCCGCAGCGGCTCACCGCCGCGCCGGTCGGCGACGAGGCCGACGCTGATCCGGCTCGCCGTCGCGGCGAGACTGACCGCGCCGAGCAGCAGTCCCGCGGCGCCCTCGCTCATGCCGCTGTGGACGGCGTAGAGGATCAGGAACGAGATGAAGCCGACGCCGGCGGCGCCGGCGAGCGCGGCAGCGGCGGCGAGGGCGTGCACCGAGGTGAGCCCGCGCGGGCGCCGCGCGGCAGCGGACGGCGCCGGATCGACGTGCGGGGCGAGCGCGGCGGCCACGAGCGCGAGCACCGCGACGGCGAGGAACGCCCAGCGCCACCCGAACGGGATCGCGACCAGCGGGAGCGCGAGCCCGGCGAGCAGCGACCCGAGCGTGCCGCCCGACTGCTGCGCGCCGAACGCGAGCCCCTGCCGGTGCACGGCGACCTCGCTCCGCGGCAGCGCGGCGACCGACGGGCCGCCGAACGCATTCGCGAGGCCCCCGACGATCAACAGCGCGATGACGGCGAGCGCCGACTGCGCAAGCCCGGCGATCGCGAGGCAGGAGAGCGCGGTCAGCGTCGCCGCGATCCGCATCCCCGCGCGCGGGCCGATCCGCTCCACGAGCCGGCCGGCGGGGGTCGACGTCACCGCGCACATGACGTGGAAGATCGCGATCGCCAGCCCGACGGCCGAGCCGCCGAGCTGGATCTGCGAAGCCAGGCTGGCCACCAGGAACGCCGGCAGCACGCCCGCGATCATCAGGCTCGGGCCTGCCACGAGGGCGCGCCACGCGCGGACCGAGAGCATCAGGCGGCCGCGAGCTGGGGCACCGGCCGCAGAGAGGCGGCGAGCCCGAGGACGGCGCGCGCGAAGGCGGGGAACTCCGCGGTGGTCAGCGCCTGCGGACCGTCGCTGAGCGCCTCGGCCGGGTTCGGATGCACCTCGACGATCAGCCCGTCGGCGCCCGCGGCCACCGCCGCGAGGCTGAGCGGCTCGACGAGCTCGCGCCGTCCGGCGGCGTGGCTCGGGTCGACGATCACGGGCAGGTGCGTGCGCTCCTTGAGCACCGGCACCGCCGAGATGTCGAGCGTGTACCGCGTCGAGCGCTCGAACGTGCGGATCCCGCGCTCGCACAGCGTGACGTCGTCGTTGCCCTCGCAGAGGATGTACTCGGCGGCGAGCAGCAGCTCGTCGACCGTCGCCGCCGGCCCGCGTTTGAGCAGCGCCGGCCGGCCGGAGCGCCCGACTTCAGTGAGCAGCGGGTAGTTCTGCATGTTGCGCGCGCCGATCTGGATCACGTCGACGACCTCGAGCACGGCGTCGAGCTCGCGCAGATCGGTCAGCTCCGTCACGATCGGCAGCCCGGTCTCCGCACGCGCCTCGGCGAGCAGCGCGAGCCCGGTGCGGCCGAGGCCCTGGAAGCTGTGCGGGCTGGTGCGCGGCTTGTACGCCCCGCCGCGGAGCATGGTGGCGCCCGCGGCTGCCACGACGTCGGCGGTGGCGAGCAGCTGCGGGCGGGACTCGACCGAGCACGGCCCGGCGATCAGAGTGAACATCACGCCGCCTCCGCGTCGAACAGCGACGCCGGGAACCGCTCGGTCACGACGGCGAGGTGGCGCGAGTAGCTGACGATCCGGTACGTGCGCTCGTAGACGGCCGAGCCGACGGGGACGTCGAGGTCGGCCGCGTCGACCGCGGTTGCGGTGTCGGCGGTGTAGGGCTCCAGCTCGCGGCGGGTCTCGAGCCGCGCGTCGCGCAGGACGGTGCCGATCGGCTCCTCGCCGACGAGCAGCGCGGCGCGGGCGGCGGCGGGAAGCCGGTCGAGCGCCAGCTCGGAGCGGGCGCGCAGCAGCGGCCGGCCGGTCTCGGCGTGGCGCAGCACCGCTTCGCGTCGGAGCGCGCGCGGCCGGTTCTGGTCGACGGCGTTGGAGCGGGTCTCGACGGCGACCGGCGCGCGAAACGACGCTTCCAGCAGCGCCGTCACGCTGCCGTCGGTGCTCAGCAGCATTCGGAGGGGGAGAGAGGGGAGGTCCATGGCCCACAAGGACCGCCCCGCCAGTCCCTTTATTCCGCGACGCTCAGTGCCAGGGCGCGCCGCCGTTCCACGAGTACCAGGACTCGACCTCGATCCAGGCGTTGACGCGCTGCTGATCCCGAGCGCTGTACGGGCCGCCCAGGTAGTGCGTGCAGAGGCGGTCGATCCCCTCGAGGTCCGGGTCGTCCGCGATCTCGGCGACGCGGCCGCGGAGCGTCACCTGCTGGTACCAGTTCTCGCGGCCCAGGACGGTGATCGTCGCGCGCGGATCGTGGCGCAGGTACTCGAGCCGCTTGCGCGTCGAGTCCATGTTCACGAGCACGCGGCCGTCCTCCCACAGGTACCAGGTGGCGGCGGTGTGCGGCGCCCCGTCGGGATCGAGCGTGCCGATCACCGACGGGTTGGCCTGCTTCAAGAACTCGTCGAGATGCGGGGGTAGTGGTGGCTTGGGCATACGCCACCACTACCCCGGAGACGGCCTACGCCGACGCCGTCTGCAGCGCGCCGGCGGCGCTGGCCTCCTGCTCGGCCGGCACGTGCGGGCGGTTGTCGCTGATCAGCGCCCACGACAGCAGCGCGCCGATCAGCGCCGCGCCCGCGCTGACGAGCAGGCCGGTGCTGAGCGCATCGACGAACGCGCTGTTGACCGCGGCGTGCACGTGCGGCGACGCGCCCTGCAGGCCGGCGCCTGAGCCGAGCCCGTCGACGAGCTTGTCGCGCATGGGCGTCGCTACGTTCGGGAGCGACTGCTCGAGGTCGTTGCGGCCGACCGCGGCGACCAGCGCGCCGAGCGCGGCGACGCCGAACGTGCCGCCGACCATCCGCGACATCGAGAGCGTCCCGGAGGCGACGCCCGCCTTCGTGCGGTCGACGGCGTTCATGGCGGCCGCGCTCATCGGCGACATCACGAGCCCGATGCCCGCGCCCATGATCATGAACGCCGGGAGCAGGAAGCCGTAGCTGGTGTGGGTGCCCACGCGGGACTGCCAAGCCATCGCGATGGCGATCAGCAGCAGGCCGCCGGTCATCAGCCAGCGCGGGCCGATCCGGTCGGACAGCCGGCCCGAGATGGGTCCGGCGATCATCACGAGCAGCGTGCTGGGGAGGAAGCGCACGCCGGTCTCCAGCGGGCTGTAGCCGAGGATGTTCTGCATGTAGAGCGCGAGGAAGAAGAACATCGCGAACATCGCGAACGTGACCATGAAGGCCACCGCGTTCGCGCCGAAGAACTGGCGCGAGCGGAAGAACGCGAAGTCCACGACCGGCGCCGGCGAGCGCGTCTCGATCCAGGCGAAGGCGGCGAGGGCGACGACCGAGAGCGCGAACAGACCGAGGATCGCCGGCGAGCCCCAGCCCCACGAGTTGCCCTCGACGAGCCCGAGCACGAGCGCCGACAGCCCGGCGGTGAGCGCGGCGATGCCGGGGTAGTCGATCCGGCGGTCGACGGTGTCGTCGCGCGACTCCTCGGCGGCGAACAGCGTGATCGCGATCGCGCCGGCAGCCACGGGGAGGTTGAGGAAGAAGATCGCGCGCCACGACACGTCCTCGGTCAGCCAGCCGCCGACCAGCGGCCCGATGGCGAGCGCGATCGCGGACACGCCGGCCCAGATGCCGATCGCCTGCCCGCGCTCGGCGGGCGGGAACGCGTTGGTGATGATCGACAGCGTGGCCGGCATCATCAGCGCGGCGCCGACGCCCTGGAGCGCGCGGGAGGCGACGAGCCAGCCGTCGGTCGGCGCGAAGCCGATCGTGGCGGAGGCGATCGCAAAGATGGACACGCCGGTCAGGAACATGAGCCGGCGCCCGAAGATGTCACCCAGCCGGCCGCCGGTGACGAGCAGCACGGCGAACGTGAGGGTGTAGGCGTTGATGGTCCACTCGAGGGCGGACAGGGAGGCGTCGAAGTCGCGCTGGATCGACGGCAGGGCCACGTTCGTGACGGTGTTGTCGAGCATGATCATGAACAGCGCGAAGCACATCGCGCCCAGCGTCCACCAGCGACGGTTGGACTCCGAGAGGCGGAGACGGTCGGTCACGGGGTGTGGATCCTTTCCACGATGGGGAGGAGTGCGGCGTGCAACGCGGCGCGCTCGTCGTCCGAGAGCGTCACCGTGAACTCCTCGACCACCGACTTCCGTGCCTGCTCGATCTCGTCGAGCACCGCCCGTCCGGCGGGGAGCAGCCGGACGAGCTTGGCGCGGCGGTCCTTCTCGGACTCGACCCGGTCCACAAAGCCGAGCTGCACGAGCTTGTCGAGCGAGCGCGACATCGCGGGGAGCGACATGTTGAGCCGGTCGGCGACGTCCTTGACGTTGACGTCCTCGTCCGAGATGCGGAGGAGACTGAGTGCCTTCACCTGGGTGAACGAGAGGCCGAGCTCGCCCATCTGCCTGAACAGCTCCGGGGTGGAGGTGCGTTGCACGTGGAGCAGCAGCTTTCCGAGGAGCTCGGCCAACTCTTGCGGTGAAGCAATCATTGATTGCACGCAAGCAACTGTAGCGCGCGGTGCGGCCGGCACCAATGGGGCCAGCCGCACTCTGCGGGCGACTACGACCCGTAGTCGAAGCGGACGGTGCGGTACAGCTCGTTGTTGCCGTGGGCCTTCGAGCAGCGGGCGAGCCGCAGCTCCTCGGTCGCCCTGGCGGCGAAGCAGGTGTAGCCGCGGACCGTGCAGGTGCCGTCTACGCCAGATCCGTGCCGCGCGCGCGTTTGTCGCCACTGTGACCAAGCGCTTCGATCGAAAGACCTTCGTGCGAGGAGCGGCCCTGGGTGCGGGCGCGCTGATCCTCGGTTCGCCGCTGCCGCGCCGCGCCCGCGCGGCCACGCTCGACGGCGCGTTCCAGCAGGGCGTCGCCTCGGGTGAGCCCGGGCCGCGGGCGATCACGCTGTGGACGCGGCTCGCCGGGCTCGACCGGCCCGCGGTCGTCGACCTCGAGGTCGCCACCGACGCCGGCTTCGCCAACGTCGTCCACCGCGCACAGGTGCCGGTCGAGCCCGACCGCGACTACACCGCGCGCGTGCGGCTGCAGGACGGGTTCCTCGCGCCCGGCGAGGAGTACCACTACCGCTTCGCGACCGCCGCGGCGGACTCCCCGGTCGGCCGCTTCCGCACCGCGCGACCCGCCGACTCGCGCGAGCCCGTGCGGATCGCCTTCTTCTCCTGCCAGGAGTTCATCGCCGGCTTCTACACCGCCCATGCCGACCTCGCGCAGCAGGACGTCGACCTCGTCGTCTGCCTCGGCGACTACATCTACGAGCAGGCGTACGCCGACCAGACGTCGCGCAACGCGCCGGTCCGCAGCGACGACTCGGCGGCCGACGGCGAGGCGCAGACGCTCGACGAGTACCGCCGCAAGTACTCGCTCTACCACACCGACGAGCGGCTGCTCGAGGTGCGCCGGCAGTTCCCGCTGCTGGCGATCTGGGACGACCACGAGGTCGAGGACAACTACGCCGGCGGGCTCCCGGGCGGCGCGGCCAAGAGCCGTCGCGTGCCGTTCGCCGACCGCCGCGCCAACGGCTACCGCGCCTGGTACGAGCACATGCCGCGGACCGGCACCGGCGACATCTACGGCCGCGTGCCGCTCGGCGCGGCTGAGCTGTTCCTGCTCGACACGCGCCAGTACCGCGACGACCAGCCGTGCAACCCGAGCGACTCGTTCGTCTCCAACCCGTGCCCGCCGAGCGACTACGACAATCCCGGCCGGACACTGCTCGGGGCGACCCAGAAGGCGTGGCTGAAGGACGCGCTGGCCGGCTCGCAGGCGCAGTGGAAGCTGATCGCCAACCAGGTGATGATCACGTCCTTGGATGCGCCGCCGCACAACCCGATCAACACCGACTCGTGGGACGGCTACGGCGCCGAGCGGGCCGAGCTGATCGACTTCATCGGCGCGCGCGGGATCGAGGACGTGTCGTTCATCACCGGCGACATCCACACCTACTTCACGGGCGAGGTGACGCGCACGGGCCGCCGCGGGGTGACGGACGGGCCGGTGCGGGCGACCGAGTTCGTGTGCAGCGCGATCACGTCGCCGGGCGTGGTCGACCGCGCGGCCGACACGGAGCCCGAGCGGGTCGCGGCCGCCGCGCCGACCGACGCGGCGGTGCGCGCCAACAACCCGCAGATCGTCTACTCCAACCAGGCCTACAAGGGCTACGGGATCGTCGAGGCGCGGCCCGACCAGCTGCGCGTCACCTACCGCGCCGTGCGTGAGACGCGCCGCCAGCCGAGTGAGGCGTTCACGCTGCGCAGCTTCCACGTCGATGCCGGCGAACCGGCGGTCATCGACGACGGCGGCGCCTGAGTGTCCCGAGTCGGAAGTTCGCGGGCAGCTACCGGGCGCCTCGCCGCGCCTGGCGCCCGCCGATGACCTCGCAGGTACGCCCGGTACGAGCCAGGTCATCGGCGAACGCCAGCCACGACGATGCATCCCGCTATCTGCGCCCGAACTTACGACTCGCGACACTAGAGTGGGCGCGTGCGCAGCGCCCTCGTCGCCGCTCTCGTCGCGATCCCCAACCCGCTGCCGACCACCCTGCCGCACTACCAGGGGGCGCCGGCGACCCCGCGCCCGATGGTGGCGACCAAGGCGCCGCAGAACCTGTTCCTCGCGCGCGACCCGAACAGCAACATCCACAACGACACGTGGATGACGGACGCCTACCGCCGGCGCGGGCCGCTCGGCCGGACGCCGGTCGCGTTCTCCGGCTCGATGGCGCCGGCGCTCTGCGGCTCGCTGACGTTCCACTCGCGCGGGTTCATCGTCGCCGTCTGCCCGGCGCTCGGCACCGGGCCGCAGGCGCGCGTGATCGACCCCGACACGCTCGACGTGCTGGCGACCTACGACCTGCCGAACGCGCCCGACCCGCCGGGCACCAAGACGTACCAGAACTTCTCCGGGGGCGGCTACTTCTTCCTCGACCACCTCGATCGCATCTGGGTGGCGACGAAGACCAACCACATCCTCGTGCTGCAGGTCGCGCCCGACGGGCGCCGGATCCGCAAGGTGCTGGACGTCTCCAACACCGGCCTGGCGTCCGACGACCGGATCAGCTCCGCACTGCCCGGGTTCGGGGGTGGCACCTGGTACGTGTCCAAGCAGGGCAACGTCGGCATCCGCCACCGCGGCGGCAGGCTCAACCTGTTTCGGCTGCACGAGAGCGTCCAGAACTCGTTCGCCGTCGATCGCAGCGGCGTCTACGTCGTCACCGACAAGCGCATGTACCGGCTGGTCTCGCGCCGCGGCTGGCCGCGCGTGGCCTGGAAGGCCCGCTATCGCAACTCCGGCATCGTCAAGCCCGGCCAGGCCGAGGCCGGCTCCGGGACGACGCCGACGCTGATGAAGGGCGGCTACGTCGCGATCACCGACAACGCCGACCCGATGAACGTGGTCGTGTACCGGCGTGCGGTGAAGGGCCGGCGCGTCGTCTGCCGGGTGCCGGTCTTCAAGAAGGGCGCGAGCGCGACGGAGAACTCGCTCATCACGGCCGGCCGGTCGCTGTTCGTGGAGAACAACTACGGCTACCAGGACCCGTTCGGCCCGCAGTCGGGCGCCGTCACCGAACCGGGCTTCGCCCGCATCGACGTGCGTCGCGACGGCAAGGGCTGTCGCCGCGTGTGGACCAACCGCGACGTCCGCGGCTCGAGCGTCGTCCCCAAGCTCTCGACCAAGACCGGCCTGATCTACACCTACACGCGCGAGCCGTCGACGGCGCTCGACCAGCCGTACTTCTGGACGGCGATCGACGCGCACACCGGCAAGACCGCGTGGAAGGTCTACGCGGGCAGCGGCATCGGCTTCAACAACAACTACGCCGGCATCGGGATCGGTCCCAACGGCACGGCCTACCTCGGCGTGTTCGGCGGGATCGTCGCGCTGCGCGACGGCTGAGCGGCGCCGAGGCGATCCTCGAGCGCCTGCAGCTCGGGCAGGCCGACAAGGTCGGTGAACTCGTCGAAGCCCATCGTGGTCTCGTCGGCGCGCAGCATCTCCTGCACCGCACGGGCGGCCGCGAACAGCGTCGCCACCGGGCGCAGCACCACGCTGAACCCGAGCTCGCCGAGGCGTTCGAGCGGGAGCGAAGGCGTGCGCCCGCCGTCGACCGCGTTGAAGACGAGCGGTGTGTCGGGGAACGCGGCCGCCACCGCCTCGATCTCGCGCTCGTCCTCGGGCGCCTCGACGAACAGCACGTCGGCGCCGGCGTCGCGGTAGGCGCGGGCACGGTCGAGCGCGGCGTCGAGCCCCTCGACGGCGCGCGCGTCGGTGCGGGCGATGATCACGAGGTCGCCGCGGCGGGCGTCGACCGCGGCGCGCACCTTCTCGACCATCTCGGCGGCCGGGATCACCTGCTTGCCCGCCATGTGGCCGCAGCGCTTGGGCGCGACCTGGTCCTCGATGTGCAGCGCGGCCACGCCGGCGGCCTCGTACTCGCGGATCGTGCGCATCACGTTGAGGTGGTTGCCGTAGCCGTTGTCGGCGTCGGCGATCACCGGCACGTCCACGGCCTGCACGAGCCGGCGCGCGTGGTCGGCCATCTCGGCGAACGACAGCAGCCCGACGTCGGGGCGTCCGAGCAGCGAAGCCGAGGCGCCGAAGCCGGTCATGTAGACCGCCTCGAAGCCTGCCTGCTCGATCAGTCGCGCGGACAGCGCGTCATAGGCTCCGGGCGCGACGACCGGCGTGCCGCGGGCGAGCAGATCGCGCAGCGTCACGGGCCCGCGGCGACCGGCACGCCGACGATCGGGCCGTCCTCGATCTCCGGCGGCATCGCCGGCAGCGCCCGGCCGGCCGGCCGGTTCTCCCACTCGTCGCCGAACCCGACGGCCTCGAACGGGCTGTTGGTGGCGAACAGCTCGGCGAGCATGGCCTTCCTGGTCGCGGCATCGGCCGGCTTCTTGGTGAAGTGGATCACGAGGGCGTTGCCGCGGGTGCTGTGGTTGGCCTGGAGCCCGTGCCAGTCCTGCAGGCCCGCGGCCGCGTAGCCGCGGGCGGTCGCCACCGCCTGGGTGTTCGGTTGCCCGTTGCGGCCGGGCAGGGAAATCTCGTCCGACTTGATCTCGACCCACTCCTTGACGTTGAGGGTGGTGTGCGGTCGTGTACCGGGCGCGTAGGACCCGTCGAGTCGCGTATACCCGGTCGTCGGCTCGCCCTTCGCGTTGATCGCCGGATGGAGCGGGTTCTCGATCCGCTTCTGCCGCAGACCGCCGCCGGGGGCGAACAGGCGCTCGGCGACCGCACCGCGGTCGTTCGAGATCCAGGTCGGGTAGAGGCCGCCGTTGCGGCCGATGTCGTCGATCTCCTGAAGGATGCGCAGCTTCGCCTCGTACGACAGCGAGGCCTGATGCTTCTCCCATGAGGCCTCGATGCGGTCCTTGATCTGCTGGATCTTCGCGTGCGCCTCGATCGCCTTCGCGACGTCGACCGTGCCGTCGACCGGGCGCAGATGCCGCTGGCGGTCCTCGGTCATCCAGGCCGCCGACCGCTCGAGGTACTCGGGCGCCACGCCGCGGCTGCGCAGGCCTGCGTGGCGCCGGCGGGCCGGGAGGTCCAGCGCCTTCTCGCGCTTGACCGGGGTGCGCTCGGCGAGCACCTTCTGGACGAGCTCCGCGCCGGCGACGTCGTCGAGGTCGTGCAACGCCTCCAGGAGGTGCCCGAAGACCTTCCGGTGATCGCGGTTGCGCGTCAGCTCGTTGCGGGCCTCGAGGCCGTAGCGGGCGATGAAGCGCAGCTCGTCGGCCTTCTTGGCGAAGTTGACGATCCCCTCGGGACCCATCGCGTGCGGGTGGTAGGTCCAGTTCGGGTCGCCGAACACGCGCATGAGGTCGCGCAGGCTCTCGGCGGGCACGCCGTTGATCGCCTTGACGGCGGCCTCGGGGCTCATGTGCCCGCTCTGGGTGACGCGCTCGATGCCGCGCCGCGCCACGGGGTCGTCCATCAGCGGCGCGATCCGCTCGTAGGCGTGGACCGCCGCCTGGAGCTCGCGCGGACCCGCGTTCGCCAGCCGCTCGACCCCCGCCGGCGTGAAGACGTCGGCGAGCGCGCTGGCCTGGCCCGCGGACATGACGTCGAGCACGCTGCGCAGCTGGTTCTGGTTGAGCGACAGGCCCGGGATCTGCTCCCGCGTGCTCTCGCGCAGCACGTGTTTGCCACCCTCTTCGACGAGCTCCATCGGGTGGGCGGCGCTGTCCGCCCGCTGGCGTAACCGGTAGCCGCCCTTGCCGTCCGGCTCGTAGTAGTGACCCTCGGCCTTGTCGAGCGAGGGATAGCCGGCGGCGACGGCCTTGGCGTGGTGGTCGGCCTCGGCGGCGACGAACCCGGTGCCGGCCTCGAGGTCGAGCCGGTCGAACGTCTCCTTGTGGCGCACGAGCTGGTCGTTGAGGACCTCGATCTCGGCGCGCAGCTTCGCCGCGGTGGCTGCGTCGGTGCCCTTCTCGAGCAGCTTCATGCGCGCCTCGATCACGCGCGGCAGCTTGTCGAGCTCGAGCTTGGCCTCCCACGCGCGCGAGCCGACCGGCGGCGGCTTCGCGGAGCCGGTGAGGAACGCCTTGATGCGCTCCAGCAGCAGGCGCGCGCTCCCCGACAGGCCGCGGTAGCCGAGCATCAGCTCGGCGGTGCGGGCATGCAGCCGGACGTCGTCGGCCGTCGCCGACCGCCCCGCCTTGATCGTGACGCTCTTGACCAGCCCTTCGCGGTCGAGCTCGTACTGCACGCGCACCGTGTTGTCGTGCACGTTCTCGTCGCGCGCCACCTCGACCTCGCGGCGCAGGCTCGGCGGCAGGCCCTCGGAGAGGATCGGGTCGCCGAGCGCGCCGGGCTTGGCGGCCGGTGCCGGCGTGTCGTCGACGTGCGGGCGCCGGGCCGGGTCGACGTCGTCCGGGTGGGCCTTCGCGCCGGAGAACTTGGCCGCGTAGTGCTCGATCGCCTTGGCCGGAGCCATCTGGATCAGCTGGTTCTTGGCGAGCTGCTCGAGGACCGTGAAGCTCGCGTTGCGGATCTCGTCGCGCAGGACGTCGGCGCGGTACTCCATCTCGCGGAGCTGCGGGTCGGACTTGTTCTGCGCGCGCAGCCGCTCGATGTCGCCGTGCAGCCGGGCCAGATCGGTGATCTGCGAGTTGCGCAGGTTGGTGATCTCGCCGTCGGCGCTCTCCGCGAGCAGGAACACGTTGGCCTGCTGCTCGACGACGCTGAGGATCCGGAACGACCGCGCGCCGAGCTTGACGATGTTCGCTCCACGCGCCGCGGGGATGATCGAGAGCGCGGCGAGCGCGAGCTGGACCTTGTGCTCGGTCTTGAGCGTCCCCGTGCGGTCGGCCTCCATGTAGGTGTCGAGCGCCTGCGAGGTGTTGTAGACGAAGCCGATCGCGATCCCGAGCGCCATCGTCGGCGGGAAGACCGACAGCAGGATCGACAGGATGTTGACCGCGGTGCTGACCTCGTCCGAGTAGAGGACGTCGCGGACGTCGTTGAGCACGGTGTCCGTCTTGCGCTCGAAGCGGACGAAGCGGTCGGTCGGCTCGGTGCCGTCGAAGACCTGGAAGGCGAACGTCATGCTGCCGTCCGGGTAGGTCTTGGTGAGCTCGAAGAAGAGCCGCTCCATGACCGTCTCGTACTTGCTGCCCGACGCCTTGAAGTGGAAGTCCTCGGCGCGCACGAGCTGCGAGTGGTCGAGCAGATTGACGTGGTAGGTGCCGTCCTCGTCGCGCGTGAACCAGCTGACGAGCGTGAGCGGACCGCCGCGCGCGCGGTTGGTCCGCGCGATGTACGTGCCCTGGGTGAGCACGCTGCGTGTGCCTGGCTCGTCCTTGGCCTTGGTGAGCGTGTCGCGCGTCTTCTTGTAGCTCGCCAGCCGCTTGTCGATCCACCCGAGCATGTCGGCCTTGTCGGCGCCGCCCGCCTTGTCGGTGGCGGCGCGCAACTGCTCGATCTCCTTGATCTCCGAGTCGAGGCCGGCCAGCCCGACCGCCATGCCGCCGCCTTCGACGCCCATCACGTCGGGGTCGATGACGCCGGTCATGCGCCGCCCCTGCGCGTACTCGGAACGCCGCTCCTGCGACGTGAGCCGCTGCGTCATCGCGGTGCCGAACAGCCCGGTGAAGATGTCGACGGCGCCGCCCTCTTCGTCGATGACGTCCTTGAACGTCTTCGGCTCGACGCGGTTGACGCGGCCGAACCCCGAGCGCTCGTCGGCCGTCTTGAGTCGCTCCGCCTCCGTGCGCACCTCGACCGGGATCACGAAGTGCGCGGGGAGGTAGAAGTTGTGGTTGACGAAGGCGTGGATCTCGTAGATCCCCTTGCGCGGGAACTTCTGCTCGAAGATGCGGTCGTTGAAGACGCCGTCGGGCCGCAGCTCGATGTACTTGGTGCTGCCGTACTTCTTCCACGAGCCGTCCTTGGACGCGGCGACCCAGCGGATGCCGACCTCCGGCACGCGGAAGCCGTCGACCTGGTCGGTCGTCTGGAACTCGAAGTGGCCCTCCTGCTCGGGCACCAGCTCGCCGCTCGTGTTGACGATCTTGCCGCGCACGGGGCGGCGATCGATCGGCTCGAGCCGCTCGCCGGACGGGGTCTTGACGCCGAGGCGGCGGGCGTTCTCCTGGATCTCCAGCGACTCCTCCGCCGTCTCCAGCAGGTTCGCGAACGACTTGTGCTTGACCGACTCGGCGCTGTCGCCGAAGTACAGGAGCGCGGCCAGGCGGTCGAGCTTGTCCTTGTCCTTGGCGAGCTCCCTCAGCTTCGCGACGTCGGTCGAGAAGATGTCGAGCGGCTCGCTCGCCGCCTTCGCGCCCCGGCCGCTGCCGAACAGCTTGACGATCGTCTCCTGGACGAAGCGCGCGTCCTCGTCGCTGATCCGCGGCGACAGCCGGAACGTGCCGGCGCGGCCGGCGTAGATCGGGCCGCCCTCGGTGCCCTCGCCGGCCTCGTCGAGGCGCCCGCGCCACGCCTGCGCGCCGAACACGGTGGTCATCCACTCCTCGTCGAGCTCCAGGACGGCGACGCCCTGCTCGCCGGTCACGTGCTCGCGGACGCTCTTGGCGATCGCCTCACGGCGGTAGGACGGGATCTCCAGCCGCACGTTCCCCTCGAGCGTCTGGAGGATCCGCTCGGCGACCTCTGGCCCCGGGTCGCCGCCGCTCGGTAAGAGCCCGCGGAGGTCGGCGTAGATCTCGACTCCGCCACCGACGATGTAGACCTGCACCGGCGCATCGGGCGGGAGTCCGATCGTGCGGAACGCGCTGTGCCGGACGGGGATCCGCATCTGCGCCTGCTTCCACGCCTCCTCCGAGATGTCGATCGAGAAGTCGAGCGCGGCGAGGATCTCCTGGCGCCGCGGAGCCGTCCAGGGGTACCGGTCCAGCAGCGCCGCGACGACCGGGCGGAAGAGCGTCGGGTAGTCGGGACCGTAGAGACGGGTCGTCCCGTGCTTGACCCCGTGGCGCTCCACGAAGCCGCGCTCGATCAGCAGCTGCGGCGAGTTGTCGGTGCCGTACCACTCGAACCCGTTCGGGAGCGCGGCGGGCGCCGGATCCGCGACGGCGTCGGGTGCGGCCGGGTCGCGCTGGACCAGCTGCGAGCGGGCGGCGAGCATGCGCGACACGGCGAGGTTGCCCGCGCTGCGCTGCAGCGAGATGACCATGGCCGGCGAGAACGCGCCGAAGACGAGCGGGCCGAGTCCGCCCGGCGTCGCGACGGCCGCCTCGGCTGCGACGGGCTCGGGAGGGGCTTGCTCGGTCGCACGGGACTCATGCGCCATCGTGCCCGATCGTCCCAGCCGCGGACGGGTGGATCAATGTCCGTCAGGGCAGCCGTATGGGCGGTCTTCTCAACAAATGTTGGATAAGTTGACTATTCGACCGGCCAGTAGCGAGCGCGGGCGCGAACACGGATGCTGCTCCGATGAATCTGTCCGTTCGCCGCACCGCGAAGGTGCTTGCTCTCATTGCGGTCACGCTGGGTCTCGTGGCCGCGCCGGCGGGGGCCTCCACGCTCGACATCGGCAAGGTCAGGGGGTGGTGGCCGATGAACGGAGGGTCGTGGCCAGACCATCTATGACTGGTCCGGTCAGGGCAACCACGGCACGCTGGGGTCCACGCCCGGCGCCGACGCCAACGACCCATCGTGGATCAAGGGCATCTTCTTCGGGTCCGCGCTGAACTTCAGCGGCGACGACTTCGTCACGATCCCGAACGACACCTCGCTGCAGCCCAGCAAGTTCACGGCCTCGCTGTGGGTCCGCGCGCCGCAGTCGCCGGGCCAGTTCAAGTACCTGCTCGCCAAGGGCAGCAACGCCTGCGTGGCCGCCTCGTGGGGCCTCTGGACCTCCAGCAACGGCGGCCTCGAGTTCTACGTCTACGACGGGAACAACCTGATCCGCTCCAACAGCGTCGTGGACGGCATCTGGGACGGCCGCTGGCACAACGTCTCGGCCACCTGGGACGGGACCGCGGCGACCCTGTTCATCGACGGCAAGAGCACGGGCCAGGGCCAGAGCGGCACCGGCCCGGTCTACGGCATCCCCGACGGCACCGCGACGTTCGGCGGCTACCGCGGCAGCTGCGACCTGCTGTTCACCGGCGACATCGACCAGGTCATGCTGTTCGACAAGGTCCTTCCGATCGCGATGATCTGGGACCGCTTCGGCTTCATCCTGAACAAGCCGACGCTCGGCTGAGCCAACCCTTGACAGGGCAAGACCCCGTCGCCATCGTGGCGGCGGGGTCTTCCCATGTCCACCACGCTCCCGAACGCGCTCTCCGCGCTGGACCGTGCCCCCGCCTGGCTCAACACGGAGCCGCTGACGGCGGAGGGCCTGCGCGGCCGCGTCGTGCTCGTGGACTTCTGGACGTACTCGTGCGTGAACTGGCTGCGCACGCTGCCGTACGTGCGGGCGTGGGCTGACCGGTATCGCGACCGCGGGCTCGTGGTCGTCGGCGCGCACGCGCCCGAGTTCTCGTTCGAGCACGACCTCGACAACGTGCAGCGAGCGGTCGCCGAGCTCGACGTCGGCTACCCGGTCGTCATCGACAACGACTTCTCGGTCTGGCGGTCGTTCGACAACCACTACTGGCCGGCCGTCTACCTCGTCGACATGAGCGGGATGGTCCGCTTCACCCACTTCGGTGAGGAGGCCTACGCCGAGACCGAGCGGGCGATCCAGAAGCTGCTCGGTCTCGACGAGCCGCTGGTCGACGTCGACGCCGGCGGATTGTCGCTGGCGGCGGACTGGTCTTCGCTGCGGACCCCGGAGACCTACGTCGGCTACGCGCGCGGAGCGGGACGCGTCGAGCGTGTCTCTGGGCTCAACGAGTGGGCGCTCCGCGGCGACTGGACCGTCGACGACGAGTTCGGCGAGCTCGACGCGGGCGGCGGGTCGATCACCTTCCGCTTCGAGGGCCGCGACGTCAATCTCGTCCTCAGCGGTTCTTCGGGGTTCACGGTGCGGCTCGACGGCGCGGCGCCCGGCGACGACCACGGCCTTGATGTCTCGTCGTCCGGCGACGGCGTCGTGGACGAGCCGCGGATGTACCAGCTCGTACGCCAACGGCAGGCGGGGCCGCGCACGGTCGAGATCGCGTTCGACACTCCCGGCGTGCGCGCCTACGTCTTCACGTTCGGCTGAAATCCGCCGGTCAGTTTCCGGCGCGGCCGGCGCCTCAACGACAAACGACCGAAAGGGCTCCGATGTTGTTGAGTGAGAAGGTGGCGGTGGTGTACGGCGCAGGAGGTGCGATCGGCGGTGCGGTCGCGCGCGCCTTCGAGGCGGAGGGCGCGCGGGTGTTCGCGACCGGGCGGGAGGTCGACGCGCTCGACGAGCAGGCGATCAACGACCATCTCGACGGGGTGGGTCGGGTCGACATCTCGTTCAACGCGATCGGGATCCCGGACGCGACGGTCGTGGGCGAGCCGCTCGTCGAAATGGATGCGGAGCGGTTCGCGGCGCCAATCACCGCGTACACGAGCTCGTACTTCCTGACGGCTCGTCTCGCCGCGCGGCGGATGATCGCCCAGGGCTCGGGGGTGATCATGACGGCGACCGCGCTGCTCGCCCGGACGGGAGCGCCGCTTCTCGGCGGATATAGCCCGGCGATGGCCGCCAAGGACGCACTCACCCGCGCGTTGTCCGTCGAGCTCGCGCCGCACGGCGTCCGCGTGGTCGGGTTGCGGCCGCAGGCGATGCCCGAGACCTCCACGATCAAGGAGGCGTACGAGCGGCGCGCCGACGCGACCGGCCTGACCTGGGAGCAGTTCCAGGCGTCCCTGGCGAGCCGGACCCATCCGCGGCGGCTCATGACGCTCTCCGAGATGGCGGACGTCGCCGCCTTTATGGCCTCGGACCGGGCCGCGGGATGACCGGCACGATCGTGAACCTGACGATGGGGAGCCTCGACGACTAGCGAGAGAACCACGTGATCGCCGAGATCCCGTCGCCCTCCAGGGTGAGCAAGAACAGCCCGCGCGGCTCTTGGGCCAGGTAGGCCTCGAACGCCGGCTGGCCGTTCGCCCGCGTCGGCACCAACCGCAGGGGCGCACCGCGCTCGACCTCGCGGTAGCGCAGGAACTCGGCGATCTTCGCGTGCCCCTGGTACTCGAACGGCTCGGGCGGCATCGTCAGCCAGGCGTCGTCGGTGAGCACGGCGACCATGCCGGCGACATCGCCCGCTTCGACGGCCTCGGCGAACCGGCCGACCAACTGTCGCTCGAGCGCGGAGTCGGGGAGCGGCGCCCGTTCGCGTCCGGCGGCCGGCAGGCGCTCCTCGAACGCGCCCCGCGCGCGGCGCAGCAGGCTGTTGATCGACGGCTCGGTGCTGTCGAGCATGTCGGCGACCTCGGCGGCGCGGAACCCGAGCACGTCGCGCAGCACGAGCACGGCCCGCTGCTGCGCAGGAAGGTGCTGGAGGCCGGCCACGAACGCGAGTGCGATCGCCTCCTTGGCCTCGTAGCGCGCGTCCGGCCCGGGCGTGTCGTCGGCGATCCCCTCGAGCAGGGTGTCGGGGTACGGCTCGAGCCAGATCGGCGCGGCACGGCGGGTCGGCTCCGGCGCATCTTTCAGCCACCGCCCGTCGCCCGCGCGCCGCCGGCTCGCGCGGAGGGCGTCCAGCGACCGGTTCGTGGCGATCCGATACAGCCACGCTCGCACCGACGCACGCCCCTCGAAGTCGTGCAGCCCGCGCCACGCCGCCAGCAGCGTCTCCTGGAGAAGGTCCTCGGCGTCCTGCGCCGACCCGACGATCCGGTACACGTGCAGCTGCAGCTCCCGCCGGTACGGGTCGGTCAGCGTTCGGAAGGCGTCCTCGTCGCCGGCGCGCGCACGGGCGAGGGTCTGCTCGGTCGTCATCACAACTGAAGACGTCGCGGCGGCGCGAAACTGATCGCGCCGCCGCGAACAATGGAACCTATGGTTGCGACGGCCCGTGGCCGCCGCAAGACCGAATTCGCAATCCCTAGCCGGGCGGTCGGGAACCGGCTGCGCCGGACGCCCGCGCCCATTAGCCCGGGCGGCCGGCACTCACCCGCACAAGCGAGAGACTGCTGGCCGCCCGGGAACGAGTGTCGGCACTCGACAAATCAGCCAGAACCGTAATCGGCTGGAGCGGCCGCGGCGTGTCCGCCCTTCGTAGTACCGAGCAAACAGGTCGCGGCGCGAGACCGCGACCTCGCCGGGTTGGCTGCCAGCGCGACCGAGACGTGGACCGGTCCGCTCAGTTGGGCCCGTGTCCGTCCTGTCGCTGCGGTAGACGACGAGACCGTGCCCGACGTCGTCCACGAGCTGCTCGCGACTGAAGTCGCCCGCGACAAGCTCGCCGCCCGCGGCATCTCGACGACGCAGGTCGAACAGGTGCCGCGCGACCTTCACCGGACGGTGCGCAACCCCCGCGAGGAGACGGAGCCGGGAAGGCGCCGGTTGCTGATCGGCGAAACCGATGGTGGTCGCGTGTTGACGCTGGTGGTCGAGCGGACAGTCGAGCCAACGACCTGGCTTGTGGTGAGGGGTGGAACGCGACGGCAGCCGAGCGTAACCTGCTGAGTTGATAGGTCATGACGAAGGACCCCTGGACAGATCCCGACCCGCAGCCCGGCGACTTTGACGCCGACCTCGCGCAGATCGATGAGCGCTACGTCGAGTCGCATCCGGGCAATGCGGGCGCGAAGCTGCGGATTCTGATCAGCGTCGAGGGCGAGGATGTGCTGCGGCTCGAGCGGATTGCCCAGGCGCGCGGGAAGAAGCTGGGCGACGTCGTGGCCGAGCTGCTGCGCGCTGCGGACCGCCCCGCGGCGTAGCGCGAGAGAACAGCCTCGGCGGCCGTGATCCCGGTCGCTGTCAGCGGCCCGACCGAATGCAGATTGGTCCGCTCGATTGGTCCGCTGAGAACTAGAACCGGTGCGTGCACCCGCCCCAACAACGACGAAACCCGCCTACCAGGCGGGTTTCAAGAGAGAGCGGATGAAGGGACTCGAACCCTCGACCTTCTGCATGGCAAGCAGACGCTCTAGCCAACTGAGCTACATCCGCGCGAGGGCCGCAGTATAGCCCCGCCCGCCCGGGGGTCACACGTTGCGCGGGACGTGGCCGTTGAGCGTGAACATGGCGCGCATCACCTTGTGCGCGGGGTCGGCGGTCGGCGCGAACATGCATGGGCAGCCGCCGTCGATGACGTTGATGCCGTGCTCGCGGCCGTAGGCGGTCGCGGTGTCGGACACGCTGCCGGGGCCGAACGAGCGGTGCATCCAGACGTGCTTGATGCCGAGCTCGGCGCATTCGCGCATCGTGTCGTCGGCTCGGTCGGCGCGGGTGCCGATCACGACGGCCTCGACTCCGCCCGGGATCGAGTGCAGGTCGTGGTAGCAGCGGTCGCCCTCGACCTCGTCGGCGTTCGGGTTGACCGCGAACACCTCGTACCCGCGGTCCCGCAGGCGCTGGTAGACGACGTTGCTCCCGTGGCTGCCGGCGTCGCGGGACACGCCGGTGACGGCGACCCGCTTGTGGGCCAGGAACTCGCTGGCGGCGTCCTTGATCTTGGTCATGCGCACAGCTTTCCGCCGGCGCGCACCCTCGACATCGGGGTCGACCGCGGATCCGAGGGTTCCTGCAACTACGCACCGGCCTGCACGGAACCTGCACGGGAACCGCCCGCCGCCTGCACACCGCAGTGGCACACTCGAACTCGTGCGTGCCCCGCTGATCTGCGTGATCGAGGACGAGGACGTGATCGCCGGCGCGGTCGCGGCGCGGCTCAAAGCCGAGGGGTTCAGCGTCGAGATCGCCGGCGACGGGCCGCAAGGGGTCGCGTTGTGCGACCGGATGCGGCCCGATCTCGTGGTGCTGGACCTGATGCTGCCCGGGCTCGACGGGCTCGAGGTGTGCAAGCGGATCCAGCGCGACAGGCCGGTGCCCGTCCTCATGCTCACGGCGCGCGACGACGAGTCGGACGTACTGGTGGGCCTGGGCATCGGTGCCGACGACTACATGACCAAGCCGTTCTCGCCGCGCGAGCTGGTCGCGCGCATCAAGGCGGTCCTGCGGCGCGTCGAGCGGCGGCCGGAGCCACCCGGCGAGGCCGTGCAGATCGGGCCGCTCAAGCTCGACCCAGAGGCGCGCACGGTGTCGGTCGACGACGCCGAGAAGCACCTCACACCGACCGAGTTCGACCTCCTGCACACGCTCGCGGCCCGCCCCGGCGCGGTGTTCACCCGCGAGCAGCTGCTCGTGGAGGTGTGGGGATGGCGTGACGGGTCGGGGCAGCGGACCGTCGACTCGCACATCCGCGGCCTGCGCCGCAAGCTGGGGGCGGAGCTGGTCCGCACCGTCCATGGCGTCGGCTACGCGCTGAAGGCATGAGACCGCTCGACCGCCTCGGCTCGATCAAGGTCAAGCTCGGCGTGGTGATCGTCGCCACGGTGTGGGGGACCGCGCTCGTCCTCGCCGCCGGTCACCGGCTGGGGCTGAGCCTCCCGGTGCGCGCGACGCTCGCCGCCCTCCTCGGGCTGATCATCGTCCAGGTGCTCGCGCGCGGGATGACGTCGCCGCTGCGCGAGATGGCCGCCGCCGCGTCGGCGATGGCGCGCGGGGAATACGGCCGCCGGGTGCGGGCGACCTCGAACGACGAGGTCGGCGACCTCGCGCGCGCATTCAACGCGATGGCCGCCGAGCTCGGCGACGCCGACCGGATGCGCCGCGAGCTGGTCGCGAACGTCTCGCACGAGCTGCGCACGCCGCTGGGCGCGCTGCAGGCGCTGCTCGAGAACCTCGCGGACGGCGTCGAGCCACCGGATCCGGCCGCCCTCCGGACCGCGTTGGCGCAGACCGAGCGGCTGGGCCGGCTCGTGGCCCAGCTGCTCGACCTGTCGCGCCTGGAGAGCGGGGCGCTGGAGGTCCAGCACGTCCCGTTCGGCGTCCGCACGCTCCTCGAGCAGGCGGCGCGCGAGTCCGCGCTCGGTGACCGGCCGGTGCGGCTGAAGGTGCGCGTCGAGCCCGGCGACCTGGTCACGAACGGGGATCCCGAACGGCTCCACCAGGTCGTCGCCAACCTGCTCGACAACGCGGTCCGCCACTCGCCGCCCGAGGGTCGCGTGTGGCTGAGCGCGCACGCGGCGACGGCCGGCCGGACGACGATCGTCGTCGCGGACGAGGGGCCGGGCATCCCGCCGGAGGAGATCGAGCGGGTGTTCGAGCGCTTCCACCGCACCGACGCAGCCCGCGCGACGCGCGACGGCGGGACCGGCCTCGGCCTGGCGATCGCGCGCTGGATCGTCGACGCCCACGGGGGAGCGATCCGCGCCGAACCCCGCGAGCCGCACGGATGCCGAATGGTCGTGGAGATCCCGGCCTGAGGCTACGCTCAAGGGCGTGGCGGAGCATTCGCAGGCGGTCCGGCGCGCGTTCGCCAAACAGGCGGGCGCGTTCGAGGACCCGGAGTTCAACCAGCTGTTCACGGTCGACTCCGAGTGGCTGTTCGAGCGGCTCGATCTCCGGCCCGACGACGTCGTGCTCGATGTCGCCGCCGGCACCGGCCACGTCGCGCGCGCGTTCGCCGCGCAGGTGCGCACCGTGATCGCGGTCGACACCACGCGCGCGATGCTCGAGGCCGGCTGGATCGAGGCCAAGCGAGCCGCGCTGCGCAACGTCGTCTTCATGGAGGCCGACGCCGCAGCGCTGCCGTTCATGGACGGCTCGTTCGACGTCGTGGTGTCGCGGTTCGCCGTCCACCACTTCGAGGATCCGGCCGTGCAGATCGCCGAGATGCGGCGCGTCCTGCGACCGGGCGGCCGGCTCGCGGTCGCCGATTTGATCTGCGACCCCGACCCGACGATCGCCGCCACCCAGAATCGGTTGGAGCGGTTGCGCGACCCGTCTCACACACGGATGCTGGCGCTCGACGAGCTCGCCGATCTCGTCGGCGGCACCGACGTCGAGTTCCGCGACACCGAGCGCTCGCTCGAGCCGTGGCTGGCTCAGACGCGGACGCCGAAGAAGGCGGCCGCGGAGATCCGCCTCGCGCTGCAGGCCGATCTCGACGGCGGCGCGCCGACCGGGTTCCGCCCGCGCGACGTCGACGGCGACGCACGCTTCCTGCACACGATGGCGTCGGTCATCGCTGCAGGAACGCTCGCACCCGGGCCCTGAACTCCTCGCTCTCGTAGGCCTCGCGGACGAGATCGTCGCCGTCCGGGAGCGGTCGCAGCCGCCGCAGCGCCTCCTTGGTGACGCGCATCGTCACGGCCGCGTGGGATGCGAGTAACGCGCACAGCTCCTCCACGCGTGCCTCGGCGTCATCCACCACCTCGGTCGCGAGACCGTCGATGTCGGCCGCCGTGAAGATCGCCTGCTTGACCCGCGCCTCGCCGAGCAGCGCGACCAGCCGGGCGTAGTTGGCCATCGACAGGCAGTTGCCGACCGTGCGCGCGATCGGTACGCCGAAGCGCGCCGCGGAAGTGCAGATCCGCAGGTCGCAGGCCGCGGCGAGCAGCACGCCGCTGCCCATCGCGACGCCGTCGACCAACGCGATCGTGGGCACCCGCACGGTCTCGAGCCGGCCCACCATGCGGTCGATCTCCGCCTCGTAGCGGAGGCCGTCCTCGCCCGTCGAGAAGTCGAGGAACTGGGAGATGTCGGTGCCCGCGACGAAGGCGCGGCCGCCGGCGCCGCGCAGGACGACCACGCGCACGTCATCGGATGCGTCTGCGCGCTCGCAGCATTCGTACAGCCGACGCGTACATCGCGAACGTCATCGCGTTGTGCGCCTCGGGCCGGTCGAACGTGATCCACGCTGCGGGCCCGCGCTGCTCCCACCGCACACTCACAGCGCGGCGATCTCCGCGTCGGAGAAGCCCGCCTCGCGCAGCACCTCTTCCGTGTGCTCGCCGAGCTCCGGCGCCACGCGCCGGATCTCGCCAGGGGTGTCGCTCATCTTCACCGGGATCCCGAGCATGCGCGTCGAGCCCAGGCGGACCTCCATCTCGCGCGCCTGCGTGTGCTCGTCCTCGAACACCTGGCGGTAGTCATGGATCGGCCCGCTCGGCACGCCGGCCTCGATCAGCGCGTCCACCCACTCGTCGGTCGTGCGCGCGGCCAACGCAGCCTCGAGCTCGGCGGCGAGCTCGTCACGCCGGGCGAGACGGTCTGAATTGGCCGAGAAGCGCGGGTCGTCGACCAGCTCGGCGCGGCCGATCACCGAGCACAGCCGCTCCCACAGCCGCTGCGTGTTGGCGCCGACCGTGAGGTGACCATCGGCGGTGCGCAGCGCCTGGTAGGGCGCGAGCAGCCGGTGCGCGGAGCCGAGCGGCTGCGGCACCTCGCCGGTGCCCCACAGCTCGGCGGTCTCCCAGATCGACAGCGCCAGCGCGCCCTCGAACAGCGACGTGTCGATCCGCTGGCCGCGGCCGGTCCGCTCGCGCGCGATGACGGCGGAGAGGATCGCGACCGCGCAGAACAGCCCCGCCGACAGGTCGCCGATCGGGATGCCGCACTTGACGGGGTCGCCGCCCGGCTCGCCGGTCACGCTCATCACGCCCGCCAGTCCCTGCGCGATCAGGTCGTAGCCGGGTCGCTGCGCGTACGGGCCCGTCTGCCCGAAGCCCGACACGCTCGCGTAGATCAGCCGCGGGTTCAGCTCCGACAGCGTCTCCCAGCCCGCGCCCAGCCGCGCGGCCACGCCGGGACGGTAGTTCTCGAGCACGACGTCGGCATCGCGTACGAGCCGGTGCAGCGCGGCAACGTGTTCGGGCGACTTGAGGTCGAGCGCGACCGACCGCTTGTTGCGGTTGACGGCGAGGAAGGCGGCCGCGCCGAGCGACTCGCGCGTCGAGTCACCGGACAGCGGCTCGATCTTGACCACGTCGGCGCCCATGTCGGCGAGGACCTGGCCGCAGAACGGCCCGGCCATGACCTGGGTGAGCTCCAGGACGCGCAGCCCGGCGAGCGCGCTCACACCGCGACGGGCTCGAGTGCCAGCCGCTCCAGCGCCGCGTCGACGCCGTTCGCCACCGGTACGCCGGCGATCCGCAGCCCCATCTCGACGCCGCACAGCGTCCCAGCGAGCATCAGGTCGTTGAAGTCGCCGAGGTGCCCGATCCGGAACACCCGGCCCGCGACCTTCCCGAGTCCGGCGCCGAGCGACATGTCGAAGCGCTCGAGGATCACCCGCCGCACCTCGTCGGCGTCGACGCCCTCGGGCACCACGACTGCCGTCAGCGCCGCCGAGTACTCGCGCTCGTCCAGGCACAGCACGTCGAGGCCCCACCCGCCTACCGCAAGACGCGTCGCCTCGGCGTGCCGCCGGTGCCGCGCGAACACATTCTCGAGCCCTTCCTCGCGCAGCATGGCCAGCGCCTCGCGCAGCCCGTACAGCAGGTTCGTCGCCGAGGTGTACGGCCAGTAGCCGCCTTCGTTGGCGGCGATGATCGGCTTCCAGTCCCAGTACGAGCGCGGCAGCCGCGCGCGCTCGGCGGCGTCGAGTGCCTTCGCCGACACCGCGTTGAACCCCAGCCCGGCCGGCAGCATCAGGCCCTTCTGCGAGCAGCCGACCGTGACGTCGACACCCCACTCGTCGTGCCGGTAGTCGATCGAGCCCAGAGAGGAGATGGTGTCGACGAGCAGCAGCGCGTCCGAGCCGGCGGCGTCGATGGCCTCTCGCACCTCGGCGACGCGGCTCGTCACGCCGGTCGACGTCTCGTTGTGGACGACCATCACCGCCGCGATCGACGGGTCCGAGCGCAGCACCGCCGCGACCTTCTCGGGATCGACGCCGTGGCGCCAGTCGCCCGGCACCCAGTCGACCTCCAGGCCGAGCCGCTCGGCCATCGCGCGCCACAGCGTCGCGAAGTGGCCGGTCTCGAACGCGAGCACGCGGTCGCCGGGCGAGAGCGTGTTGACGAGCGCCGCCTCCCAGGCGCCGGTGCCCGAGCTCGGGTAGATCACCACCGGGCCGTCGGTGCGGAACACCTCACGGCAGCCGGCGAGCACCTCGTGACCGAGCGCAGCGAACGCCGGCCCGCGATGGTCGATCGTCGGGTTGTCGATCGCTCGCAGCACCCGATCGGGCACGTTCGTCGGCCCCGGGATCTGCAGGAAGTGCCGTCCCACCGGTGCAAGAGGGTAGACATTGGGAGGGTGGAGGAACTGCTAGCGGGGCTCCGGCGGGAACTGAGCGGCGACGTGCGCGCCGACGCGTACACGCGGCATCTGTACGCCTCCGACGCGAGCATGTACGCGCGCGAGCCGGTCGCGGTCGCGTTCCCGCGCGGCGCCGACGACGTGGCAGCGGCGATCGCCGTGGCCGGCCGGTTCGACGTCCCGGTCGTCACCCGCGGCGCGGGCACCAGCCTGACCGGCCAGACGATCGGCGCCGGTGCGCTGGTGCTCGACACGTCGCGGCACATGGATGCGATCGGGGAGATCGACGTCGACGCGAAACGCGTCCGGGTCGGCCCCGGCGTCGTGCAGGACGACCTCAACGCCGCCGCCGCGCCCCATGGGCTCGGCTTCGGCCCGGACACCTCGACCTCCAACCGGGCGACGCTCGGCGGGATGATCGGCAACAACTCGTCCGGCAGCCACTCGATCGTCTACGGCACCACGGTCGACCATGTGCTCGAGCTCGACGTGGTGCTCGCCGACGGCTCGCGCACCACGCTCGGGCCGGACCGTGGTCCGCGACACCTCCGCGACGGGATGCGGGAGATCCTGCGCGACCACGCCGACGCGATCGCCACCGGCTACCCGAGGCACTGGCGGCGGTCCGGCGGTTACGGGCTCGACCGGCTCGCGGCCGACTTCAACCTGGCGAAGCTCGTGACCGGCTCGGAGGGCACGCTGGTCGCGATCACCGAGGCGACGGTCCGCCTCGTCGAGCTCCCGCCGTCGCGCGTGTTCGCCGTCGGCCACTTCGAGTCGGTCGCCGACGCGATCGCCGCCACCGACGCCGCCCTGCAGCTGCAGCCCGCCGCCGTCGAGATGATCGACCGCACGATCCTCTCCCTCGCGCGCACGAAGCTCGAATACCGTCTGATGACCGGGCGGCTGGAGGGCGACCCGGGCGCGCTGCTGTACGTGACGTTCTTCGGGGACGAGGGGCCGGCGAAGCTCGACGAGCTGGCGGGCGCGTGGGACGCGTACCACACGCTGCGCGCCGAGACCGCCGCCGACCAGGCCGCGCTGACCAATGTCCGCAAGGCGGGGCTGGGGCTGTTGATGGCGGCGAGCGAGGGCGCGCGGCGGCCGCTCGCGTTCGTCGAGGACACCGCGGTGGCGCCGGAGCGGCTCGGCGAGTACGTGCAGCGGTTCCGGGAGATCCTGGACGCGCACGGGCTGACAGCCGGCTGGTACGGGCACGCCTCGGTCGGCTGCCTGCACGTCCGCCCGTTCGTCGACCTCAGAGCACCCGGCGGCGTCGCGACGATGGAGGCGGTGGCGACGGAGGTGATGGAGCTGGTCGCCGAGTTCGACGGCGTGAACTCGTCCGAGCACGGCGACGGCCGCGTCCGCAGCGCGTTCAACCGCCGCATCTTCGGCGACGAGCTGTACGGCGCGATGCGCAGGACCAAGGCGCTGTTCGACCCGCACAACCGGCTCAACCCGGGCGTGATGGTCGACCCGGCGCCGATCACCGTCGACCTGCGCGATCCGGCGCTCCCGACCCCCGTCCCGATGCACACCCGGCTGGCGTTCGACGGCGGGATGCACGCGGCGGCCGACCGCTGCCAGCGCATCGGCGCCTGCCGCAAGACCGGCGCCGGCGTCATGTGCCCGTCGTACATGGCCACGCGCGAGGAGGAGCACGCCACCCGCGGCCGGGCGAACGCGCTGGTCAAGGCGCTCGGCCAGCCGGACCCGCGGGCCGCGCTCGGCGACGAGCGGCTGCACGAGATCCTCGACCTCTGCCTGGAGTGCAAGGCGTGCAAGAGCGAGTGCCCGCTCAGCGTCGACATGGCGTCGCTGAAGTCCGAGTTCCTGTCGCACTACCAGGACATCCACGGTGTGCCGCTGCGCTCGAAGCTGTTCGGCTCGATCCGCCGGCTGAACCGCCTCGGCGCGGCCACGGCGCCGCTGTCGAACCTCGGCGCGCGCTTCGCGCCGCTCGTCGGCATCGCCCGCCAGCGGCCACTGCCGCGCTTCACCCGCAAGACGCTGATCCGCGACGCACCGGCAGAAGCCGGGGACGCGCGAGATCGTCTTCCTCGCCGACAGCTTCACGACGTTCACCGAGCCGGCGGTGGGGCGCGCGGCGATCGAGCTGCTCGAGGCCGCCGGCTACAGCGTGCGGCTGGAGAGCGGTGGCTGCTGCGGCCGCGCGAGCATCTCCAAGGGCCTGCTCGACCAGGCGAGGACGATGGCCGCCGACATGACCGCGCGGCTCGCGCCGTACGCGGAGCGGGGTGTCCCGATCGTCGGCTGCGAGCCGTCGTGCCTGCTGACGCTGCGCGAGGAGCACCTCGCGCTGCAGCCCGGCGACGAGCGGGCGAAGGCCGTGGCCTCCGCCGCACGACTGGTCGAGGAGCTGCTGGTCGAGGCGATCGACGACGGCTCGCTGCGGCTCCGGCCCACCGGCGGCCGGATCGTCTTCCACGGCCACTGCCACCAGAAGGCGCTGGCGGGCACGCGCGCCACCGTGGAGCTGCTCTCCCGCGTCGGCGAGGTCGTCGAGCTCGACGCCGGCTGCTGCGGGATGGCCGGATCGTTCGGCTTCGAGGCCGAGCACTACGAGCTGTCGATGCAGATCGGCGAGTCACGGCTGTTCCCGGCGCTGCGCGCCGAGGGCGGCGCAACGCTGGTGGCCGCGACCGGGGTGTCGTGCCGCCAGCAGATCGCGCACGGGGTGGGGCGGGAGGCGCTTCACCCGGTGCAGATCGTCAGGGAGGCGTTGTAACTCGTCGCGGTCTTCGCGACCGCGACGAACAGCGGGAGCGCGACTCGCCGGCCGGCAAGCGGGACTTCGCATTCAAGCGGCTGATCCAGTGGGGGATGAGCATGGTCGTCATCGCCCCGCCGATCGCATGGCTCGTGTTCGTCATCCCGGGATGGGTGTGAGCTGGACCCACGCTTGGTCAGGGCGCAGACGAACGGTCGGCGCCGTGTCCGCCCGCTGACGGGCAGCGCGGCGGGCGCCGTCGGTGGGGGCACGGCTCATGACGACACTGGGAACCAAACGGAGGAGCCGAGGCACATGGGTGCGACCACGATCCCCCCGCTCGCGGAGCCGTCGACCCGGGAGCCGGCGGAGCTCGACGGCGCAGTCGCCGTGAGGAGCTACGACCGCTATGCGGACGCCAAGCGCGCGGTCGACCGCCTGATGGTCGGCGAGATCCCCGATCGCCGCATCACGGTGATCGGGCGGGGCCTGCGCTGGAGGGCGCGCGCGGGCGCCGGACGCATCATCAAGTGGTCGACGTGGATGGCCGCCCTCGTGTGCGCCGCTGCTTCGCTGATCTTCTGGGGCATCGGAGCGTTCGACGGCGACATCGCCTGGATCGGCGCGGTGATCGCAGGAGCCGTCATCGGTGCGCTGCTCGGGCTGCTCGTCGGGATCGGCGCGTGGCTCGCCGCCCGCTTCGTCGCCCGCGTCCCCGAGACCGGCCACGTCGCCGTCGACCACTTCGACGTATTCGTACGAGCAGCGCCAGGCCGACCGCGCGCGCGATCTGTTGGGGGCCGACGGCGCGGCCGTGGGCTGACCGACCGCTCGCGGGCGCGAGCTTCTCCACCCCCACGCGGAAAGCGGTTACCGGGCCAGATGGCACAATCATTGGATGGCCGACGAGGCTCCTCACGAACGCAGACCGCGCACGCCGCTCCCGCGCGACGAGAACCAAGGCAAGCCGAAGAGCTTCTGGCGATCGGTCGGCGGGCGCTTCTGGGCGCTGGTCCTGATCCTGCTGGTCCTCAACTACATCAGCGTCGCGATCTTCGCGCCCGGCCGCGAGAAGTCGGTGACGATCCCGTACAACCCGACGTTCCTCGAGCAGGTCGAGAAGAACAACGTCACGAAGATCTCGACCGAGGGCGAGGCGGTCAGCGGCGAGTTCAAGGACTCGGTCAAGTACCCCTCCGACGCCAAGGAGGCGGTGCCGAACTTCACCACGCAGGTCCCGACGTTCGCGAACACCGACGAGCTGTCGAAGACGCTGCAGGACCACAACGTCACGATCGAGGCCAAGCCGATCAACGAAGGCCGCGGGTTCCTGCTCAACCTGATCCTCGGCTTCGGCCCGGTGATCCTGCTCGTCGCGCTGTTCGTGTGGATCTCGCGCCGCGCCGCCGGCGGGCAGATGAACGCGCTCGGGGCCTTCGGGCGCTCGCGCGCCCGGCGGATCGAGGGCTCCCAGACCCAGGTCACGTTCAGCGACGTCGCCGGCATCGACGAGGCCAAGTCCGAGCTCACGGAGGTCGTCGACTTCCTCAAGAACCCGGATCGCTACCGCAAGCTCGGCGGCCGGATCCCGCGCGGCGTGCTGCTCGCCGGACGGCCGGGCACCGGCAAGACGCTGCTCGCCCGCGCGGTCGCGGGCGAGGCGAGCGCGCCGTTCTTCTCCGTCTCCGCGTCGGAGTTCGTCGAGGCGATCGTCGGCATCGGCGCCTCGCGCGTGCGTGACCTGTTCACCCAGGCCAAGGCCTCGCAGCCGGCGATCATCTTCATCGACGAGCTCGACGCGATCGGTCGCTCCCGTGCCGGTGGCGGCGCCGGCTTCGGCGGCAACGACGAGCGCGAGCAGACGCTCAACCAGATCCTCACGGAGATGGACGGCTTCGAGTCCAGCGCCGCGGTGATCGTGCTCGCCGCGACCAACCGGCCGGAGGTGCTCGACGCCGCGCTGCTGCGCCCCGGTCGCTTCGACCGCCGCGTGACAGTGCCGCCGCCGGACAAGGACGGCCGCCGCAAGATCCTCGAGGTCCACACGCGGTCGGTCCCGCTCGGCGACGACGTTCATCTCGACCGGCTCGCCGCGTCGACGCCCGGCATGGTCGGCGCCGATCTCGCCAACCTCGCCAACGAGGCCGCGCTGCTGGCGGCGCGGCGCGGGCACGACAAGGTGCTGGAGGCCGACTTCACGGACTCGCTGGAGAAGATCGTCCTCGGCGCGCCGCGAGGGCTCGTGCTCACCGACGCCGAGAAGCGCCGGACCGCCTACCACGAGTCCGGCCACGCGCTCGTCGGGATGCTCACCCCGGGCGCCGACCCGGTGCGCAAGGTCTCGATCATCCCGCGCACGATGTCGCTCGGCGTCACGATCTCGGCGCCCGACGTCGAGCGCTCGAACTACGACGAGGAGCACCTGATCACGCGGATCAGGGTCGCGCTCGGCGGCCGCGTCGCCGAGGAGATCGTCTATGACTCGATCAGCGCCGGCGCCGAGTCCGACATCCAGCAGCTGACGATGATCGCGCGCCAGATGGTCGGGCGCTGGGGGATGAGCCGCGAGATCGGCCCGGTGGCGGTGATCCCCAGCGAGGCGCAGAATCCGCTGCTGCCCGGCGTCTCCGAGGTGTCCGAGAGCACGCGCCGGCTCATCGACGACGAGGTGCGGCGGATCGTCGAGGAGGCGCATGCGGCGGTCTCGCAGCTGCTGACCGAGCATCGCGACCGGCTCGATTCGCTGACCGAGGCACTGCTGGCGGCCGAGACGCTGGACGAGGACGAGGCCTACGCGGCCGCGCGCGTGGACCGCGAGCGGGCCCCCGCACCGGCATAAACAGGGCTTATCGCCTTGCAGGAATGATCATTTGAATTGATGGCAGGCGTGGCCCAGCATGTGGGCCATGCACGTCATCCCCGTCGACATCCCCGCCGTCATGCGTCGCTCCCTCGACGGAGCGCTCACCCCACCGCGCGACCACGCTGCACGCCCGTCTCCCCGCGGGCCAGCCGGTCGCGTGGTTCGGGGCGCAGCTCACCGTCCTCGGTGAGGTAGTCCCGCCACGACCGCGAGGGCGCGTAGCCGAGCAGGCGGCGCGCCTTCGCGATCGAGGTGCCCGAGGCGTCCTCGCGATCGAGCTCGCGCACCTCGATGCCGTCGCCGTAGTGGCGGCGGATCATCTCCTTCAGCGGCCGGTTCGCGCAGTTGTCGGGCGAAGCGATGTACATGACCTCGTGGCCCGGCAGGTCGCTCTCGGCGGCCAGCCTGCAGCGCGTCGGCGAGGTCGTACGCGTCGATGTAGGTCCACCAGCTCGCGCTGCCCTCGTCCGGGTCGCGCAGGTTCGGGCCGAGGTTCTGCGCGTAGTTGCCCTCCCACTGCACCCACGACGGCCGGATCGAGATCGCCCGGATGTCCGATCGCCGGATCGCCGCGTCCATCAGCTGCTCGCCGAAGTGCTTGGAGAGCGCGTACGGATCCTGCGGGCGGATCGGGTGCTCCTCGTCGATCGGCGCGTAGTCGGGGTGCCACTCGCGCTCGGGGAAGAAGAAGCCCGGGACGGTCTCGCTCGACACGTTGACGAACCGCGGCACGCCGAACCGGACGGCCGCCTCGAGCGTGTTGAACGTCGCGACCAGGTTGTTGGAGAACACCGTGTGCGCCGGGTGATGCTGCGGGTCCGGGATCGCCGCCGCGTGGATGACCGCGTCGTGGCCGCGGACGACGGCGAAGGCGTCGCCCGCCGCGGTCAGGTCGGCGGCCTTGTACGCGACGTGGCCGGCGCCGCGTTCGAACACGGGCGCGCCGAGGTCGGTGGCGGTGACCTCGTGCCCGGCGTCGAGGAGCGCGCTCACCGTCGCGGCGCCGACCTTGCCGCGTGAGCCTGTGACGAGGACCTTCACCGCCTGATCTTCCGCCGTTGCGGTCTCATCGCGCGCATGATGGCAACTACGACGAGGGCGACGGCGAGAAGCGGCACGTCGACCATCGCGGCGCTGTGCCCGGCGGCGGCGACGGCGGGGCTCCCGAGGCCGTCCATCATCAGCGCGACGAACTCCGCGGCGAGCAGCGTCATCGCGGTCCGGTAGAGCACCGGCGGGCGCGTCGTCAGCTGCAGGATCAGGAACGTCCCGAACAGGAGCCAGATCGTGGCGGCGGCGATGACGACCACCCAGAGGATCTTGCCGTGAAACTGCACCTCTGGCCAGTGGTTGCGGCGGCCGATTTGCCGCATTGTTGACAGACCATGTCCAGCTGCTCCCACGACGGATTTCACTGCGGCGAGGGGCGCTACGAGCCGAAGACCGCGACCCTGCGGTACGTCATCGTCTGCGAGGCGTGCCGGCAGGAGCTGCGCGAGGTGCTCGTCGAGCGCTACACGCCCAACTTCAAGGCCGACGGCAACACGCCGTACGTGACGGCTTAGAGGGGAAGAGGAGGGTCAGGTGCGCGCCGCCCCGGCGGCGCGCGCCGCCAGCACGTCGAACAGGACGCGCGGGCGGTTGGTCATGATCGCGTCGACGCCGAGGTCGAGCAGTCGCTGCATCGCCTCCGGGTCGTCGACCGTCCAGACCTGAACGGGCAGGCGGGCGGCGTGGGCGGCGTTGACGAACCGCTCGGTGACGATGCGGACGCCGTACTCGCACTCCGGGACCTGCAGGCAGTGGGCGCCGAGGCGGGGCATGCGGCCGGTCGCGGTGGCGGAGAGGACGGCCGTGGCGGTGGCCGCCGGGCCCATCGACGTGCACGCGCGGCCCCGGCTGAGCTGCCGGACGCGCTTGACGCGCCGGTCGCTGAACGCTCCGAGGCAGACGCGGTCCCACGCATCGAGCTCGTGGAGCAACGCGCACACGGGCTCGGTGGCGCTGTCGGTCTTCGGATCGATGATCACGCGCGCGTCCGGCCAGCTGGTGAGGACCTCCTCGAGCCGCGGGACCTTCACCCCCTGGCCGCGGAACGCCGGCAGGGAGTAGCCGGCGTCGGCCTGCTCGACCTCGGCGATCGTCAGCTCCTCGATCGTGCCGCGGCGGTCGGTGGCGCGGTCGAGCCGGTGGTCGTGGAAGGCGACGACGACGCCGTCCTTGGTGACGTGCGCGTCGGTCTCCAGGTACGTGCAGCCCTGCTCGACGGCGGTCGCGAACGCCTCGAGCGTGTTTTCCGGCGCTTCGCCGGAGGCGCCGCGGTGGGCGACGACGATCGGCGTCGGGAATTCGAGAAACGGATGCAAGCCGCGGACGGTACCTTGGTCGGATGGGAGAGAGGCAACGCATCAACTACGTACCGCTCGAGGCGATGGCCCCCGAGATGCGGGCCGAGATGGAGCGCTGCGCCCGGGAGGGCACGCCGCGCCCCGAGAGCTCGGCGATCCGCGCGCACGTCCCCGCCGCGTTCTGGTTCTTCGCCAACGCGTGGGACGACCTGTTCCGCAACGGCGTGCTCGATCATGACGTGAAGGAGCTGTGCCGCGTCTACGTCTCGCGCAGCGTCAAGTGCGAGTACTGCGGCAATCAGCGCTCGGTCAAGGGCGCGTCCCTGGGCCTCGTGGAAGGCCAGTACGACGAGCTGCTCAATTTCGAGAGCGCTTCGGGGTTCGACGTGCGCCAGAAGGCGGCGCTCGCCTACACGGAGGCGATCGTCTGGCACCTCGACACCGACGACGCGTTCTGGGAGCGGATGCACGCGCACTTCTCCGAGCCCGAGCTGGTCGAGCTCGGTTGCTTCGTCGGCCTCACGCTCGGCCAGCAGAGCTGGCTGCGGATGCTCAATATCGACCATCACGAGGTGATGGCCGGCACCGACGCGTCGATGGCGCCGGGCTTCGAGAGCCGGGAGGCCCTCGAAGCCAGCAAGGCGTCCGGCGACTACTGGGCTCGTCAGACGGTGGGTGGGGGCCCGACCGGCTCGATCCCGTAGTGGAGTGTCCGAGCAGCGACCCCCTGCTCGGATCGTGACGATCCGCAGGCTAGCGGTGCAGCACGGTGAGCTTCGGCCACCCGCCGAAGTAGCGGACGGCGATCTCGGCGGCCAGCTCCGGATCGAAGCTCTTGCAGGAGAAGACGTCGATGTAGCAGCGGCCGCCGAACTCGTCGGCGTGGATCGTCAGCGAGCTCGTCTCGATGAACTGGATCGCCGACCAGCCCTCGAGGTCGCCCTCGCCGAACCGCTCGAGCATCGTCGGGCCGTGGGCGACCATCCCGATCGCGTCGATGACTTCCGGCACGAAGGCGCGGATGGTGTCGGCGTCGGCGAGCCGGTCGCGGTCGCAGTCGTGCAGGTCGATCACGGCCATCATGCCCCACGGAGCGAGCGCGGCCGATGACGGGGCGGGAGCGGGGGCGAGAGCGGTCATGAGCTCACTGTCCAGCGCCCCGGTTGGCGTCGCGTTGCCGTGCGCTTGGCACGGACGATCCAGGCGGGATAATCCGGCCTCGGCATGACCGTCACGTATCTGCCAACGTCAGGCCTCGTCGGTCGTGGGAGCGAGTGCGGGGTGCTGGATCGGCTGGTCGGCGACGTGCTGGCGGGGCAGAGCCGGGTGCTGGTGCTGCGGGGCGAGGCGGGAGTCGGCAAGACCGCGCTGCTGGAGTACCTGGCCGGCGTCGTGGACCGGTGCCGCGTCGTGCAGACATCCGGCGTCGAGTCGGAGATGGAGCTCGCGTTCGCCGGCCTGCATGGCCTCTGCTCGCCGTTGCTGGGAGGCTTGGCGCGCCTGCCGGGCCCGCAGCGCGACGCCATCGGCACGGCATTCGGCCTCACCCCGGGGCCACCGCCGGATCGCTTTCTCGTCGGGCTCGCCGCGTTGAGCCTCCTGGCCGACGTGGCCGAGGAACGGCCGCTGATCTGCATCGTCGACGATGCGCAATGGCTCGATCGTGTGTCCGCGCAGACGTTGACGTTCGTGGCGCGCCGTCTGTTGGCGGAGCGGGTCGGGCTCGTCTTCGCGCGGCGCGAGTCCGCCGACGGGCTGGAGTTGGCCGGGCTCCCGGAGCTCGTGGTCGGTGGCCTCGACGGTCCCGACGCTCACGCGCTGCTGGACTCGTCGCTGCCCGGGCCGCTCGACCAACGCGTCCGGGAGCGCATCCTCGCCGAGGCGGCCGGCAACCCCCTCGCGCTGCTCGAGCTGCCCCGCGGGCTGACGCCCGCCGCGGTGGCGGGCGGTTTCGGCCTGCCGGGCGCGATGCCGTTGACCAGCCGCATCGAGCTGGGCTTCGTGCGGCAGCTGGAGCCGCTCTCGGCCGAAACCCGTCGCCTGTTGCTGCTCGCCGCGGCCGAGCCGGTCGGGGACGTGCCGTTGCTGTGGCGTGCGGCGGCGCGGCTCGGGGCCGGGCCGGACGATGCGGCGCCGGCCGAGGCCGCCGGCCTGCTCGAGATCGGTGCGCGGGTGCGGTTCCGCCATCCGCTGGTCCGGTCGGCCGCGTACCGGGCGGCGGCGCTGCCCGACCGGCGGCAGGTGCATCGGGCGCTGGCCGAGGCGACCGATGCCGATGTCGACCCCGATCGCCGGGCCTGGCACCGCGCGCACGCGGCGTTCGAGCCCGACGAGGATCTGGCCGACGAGCTCGAGCGCTCCGCCGAGCGCGCGCGCGGGCGCGGCGGCGTCGCTGCCGCCGCCGCCTTTCTGGCGCGGGCGGCCGAGCTGACGCCCGATCCGGTGCGGCGGGGCGCGCGGGCGCTGGCGGCCGCGCAGGCCAAGTTCGACGCCGCCGCGCACGACAGTGCGCTCGAGCTCCTCGCGACGGCCGCGCTGACCCCGCTCGACGATCTGCAGCGCGCGCGCGTCGACCGCCTGCGCGCACAGATCATCTTCGCCCGCACGCGCGGAAGCGGCGCTCCCGCATTGCTGCTCGACGTGGCCCAACGGCTCGAGCCGTTCGACGTCGGCCTGGCCCGCGAGACGTACCTGGAAGCGCTCCGCGCATCGATCTTCGCCGGCCGGCTCAGCGACGTCCGCACGGTGCAGGACGCCGCTGCCGCCGTCCGTGCCGGGCCGCCGGGCCCACAGCCGCCACGCGCCATCGACCTTCTCTTGGACGGGCTGGCCACGCGGTTCACCGACGGCTATGCCGCCAGCGTGCACCCGCTCAGGCAGGCGCTCGACGCGTTCTGGCTCCAGGACGCGCCGAGCGAGGACGACAAGCGCTGGCTCTGGCTGGCCTGTCCAGTGGCGCCCGAGCCCGTGGCACCCGACCTCTGGGACGACGACACGTGGCATCGCCTGACGGCGCGCGCGGTCACGCTCGCGCGCGAATCCGGCGCACTGACCGCGCTCCCGATCGCCCTCACCTACCGCGCGAACGTGCTCGTCCACGCTGGCGAGTTCGCAGCGGCGGCGGCGCTCGATCGAAGAGGCCGACGCGATCAGCGAGGCGACCGGCAACGCGCCCCTCTCGTACACGTCTCTGCTGCTCGCTGCCTGGCGCGGTCAGCAGGCCTCGGCGGCGCGGCTCATCGAGGCCGACGTCCGCGACGCGAACGCGAGGGGCGAGGGGAGGGCGATCGGTCTGGCCGAGTACGCGACGGCCGTGCTGTGCAACGGGCTCGGCCAGTACGGGGACGCTCGCGCCGCCGCCGAGCGCGCCTGCGAGCACGACGACCTGGGCTTCTTCGCCTCGGCGCTGGTCGAGCTCGTCGAGGCGGCCGCGCGCAGCGGGAGCCGTGACGTGGCGACGACCGCGCTGGGCCGGCTCGAGGAGCGGACGCGCGTCGCCGGCACGGACTGGGCACTCGGCATCCAGGCCCGGTCACGCGCGCTGCTGAGCGAGGACGAGGAGGCCGACGCCCTCTACCGGGAGGCGATCGAGCGGCTCGGCCGGAGCCGCATCGTCGTCCACGGCGCCCGGGCTCACCTGCTGTACGGCGAGTGGCTGCGCCGCTCGAACCGGCGCGTGGATGCCCGCGACCAACTGCGCACCGCGCACGACATGTTCAGCCGCATGGGGGCCGAGGCGTTCGCCGAGCGCGCCCGGCGCGAGCTGCTCGCCACCGGCGAGACCGTGCGCAGATTGACGAACGAGACGCGTGACGCGCTGACGCCCCAGGAGGCGCAGATCGCCCGGCTGGCGGCCGAAGGGCGGACGAACCCCGAGATCGGCGCGCAGCTGTTCATCAGCCCGCGCACCGTCGAGTACCACCTGCACAAGGTCTTCTCGAAGCTCGGCGTCAGCTCCCGCAAGGAGCTCGCCTCGGCCGTGCCGAGCTGAGAAGAGGCGCCGACCGGAATCGAACCGGTGTACACGGCTTTGCAGGCCGCTGCGTAGCCACTCCGCCACGGCGCCGGAGGCGGCTACATCGTAGACGGCCCGTACCGCCATCCCGGGTGGGCGCGTGGGTCACTTCTGGACGAGCGTGATGCGCATGTGTTTCGTGCGGAGGTTCCCCGCTGCGTCCACCATCCTGGCCACAAGCCGCAGCCGCACCCGGTGCAGGTTGGCCAGCTCGGCGCGCACGTCGCCGTAGAGCCTGAGCTTGAGCGTGGTCTTGCCGGCCGCGAGGCTACGCGCGAGCGACCCGACCCCGGCGTCGATCCCGAGGCGGCGCGCGATCTTGTCGCTGACGTACGCCTGCACGACCATGCGGCCCGGCTCGCTCGCCGTGACGGCGAGCCGGATTCCGTGCCGGGCGGTCGGGACGGACCGGGAGCGCAACCGGAGCTTCAGCCGCGGCGGCGTCCTGTCGCGCGTCGTCCGCCCGCCGGGCGCGGGCGCCACCGTGATCGTGACCGTGTGGACCGAGGACACCAACCGCCAAACGTCCACCACGACGTACGTCATCGTGTCCTGGCCTGCGAACCGGGGAGCGGCGGTGTAGGTGCCTTTCGCGGGGTCGAACGTCCCGTGCTTTGGTGCGCTGCGGGCGTTGAACTTGAACGTGTCATCGTCCGGATCCACGCAGCTCGGCTTGACGGTGACCGAGGAGCCGGCCTGCACGTTGAGCTCGATGTCGTTGCACACGGGCGCGCTGTGGACGGGGAGGATCCAAACGTCGACCTCGAACTCGTTCGACCGCTCGCCGTTGGCGACGGCGGCGAACGTCATCGAGTCCCGGTTGCCCGCCGCATTCGGCTTCGCCGTGTACCACCGTTGGGCGCCGATCGGTTGCACGCCGTCAGGGGCCAACGTGCCGAACTTGGGCGGATCGACGACCTCGACTGTGATGGGGTCACCGTCGGCGTCCGTGCACGGCGCACGGGGGTTGAGCCACGTCAGGCCGGCGGGAAGCTCATAGAGCGACGGTTCCGCCGCGCACTGCGGTGCTGCGGCGCTCGCCGCTCGCGGCAAGCAGAGCGGGCACACGGCGGCGACACCGCTCACCAACCACATCGCCCAGGCTCGGTGAATCCGCATCCCGTCTCGTCCTTCCGGTCGTCTGCAGGGCGACGCTAGATCGCGCGGGCGGCGCTGTGTGGCGGCGGCGGCCCGATTCGCACGAGAAGGCGAGCGACTTGACCGGCGGTTACGACGATTTCCCTGCTACCGCCCGGGAATCGGCGGATCTCGGAGCCACCGAGGCGCCAACGGTGGCCCAACGCCGCTCCAACAGCGCGCTAACGATGCGGCGCCATGCGGCTTTGCAGGCCGCTGCGTAGACGGGTCTGATAGAGCACTCTCATGACCCGCGTGACCGAGACCGCATCCTTCGACCCCGAGCTGTTCGACTTCCTGCGCGACCTCGCCAAGCACAACGATCGCGACTGGTTCGCCGCCAACAAGGCCCGCTACGAAGGCCACGTGCAGGAGCCGGCGCTCGCGTTCATCGAGGACTTCGGGTACCGGCTGGAGTCGATCAGCCGGCACTTCCGCGCCGACACGCGCAAGACCGGCGGGTCGCTGTTCCGGATCTACCGCGACACGCGGTTCTCGAAGGACAAGACGCCGTACAAGACCAACACCGGCATGCACTTCCGCCACAAGGCCGCGAAGGACGCGCACGCACCCGGCTTCTACCTGCACCTCGCGCCCGGGCAGGTGTTCGGCGGCGGCGGGATCTGGCATCCGGACACCAAGACGGCCACGAAGATCCGGCAGGCGATCGTCGACAACCCCGAACGCTGGCGGGCGGCGACCCGGACGCCGCCGTTCAGCGAGGTGCTCGACATCGGCGGCGAGGACAACATGCTCAAGCGCATGCCCTCGGGCTTCGACGCCTCGTTCGAGTTCGCCGACGACCTGCGCCGGCGCGACTACTTCGGCTGGGCCGAGCTGAGCGAGAAGGAGGCGACGACGACGGGGTTCCTCGACCGCTACACGCAGGTCTGCGAGTCGGCCGCGCCGCTCGTGAAGTTCATCTGCGACGCGCTCAAGCTCGATTTCTAGAGCGCCGCGATCACCGCGGCGGTGACCTCTTGGGTGGTCGCGTCGCCGCCGAGGTCGTGCGTCCGCGGGCCGTCCGCCAGCGCTGCGCCGATGGCCCGCTCGACGGCGGCCGCGGCGTCGGTCTCGCCCAGGTGCTCGAGCATCATCGCCGCCGACCAGATCGCCCCGACCGGGTTCGCGACGCCGCGGCCGGCGATGTCGGGCGCCGACCCGTGGACGGGCTCGAACATCGACGGCATGTCGCGCTCGGGGTTGAGGTTCCCGGAGGGCGCGATGCCGATCGAGCCGGCCACCGCCGCCGCGAGGTCGGAGAGGATGTCGCCGAACAGGTTGGAGGCGACGATCACGTCGAACCGCGCCGGCTGCAGCACGACGGCCGCGGCGAGCGCGTCGATCAGCACCTGCTCGGCCTGCAGCGTCCGGGTGGTTCGACGTCGCGTGCGCGAACCGCTCGTCCCAGAACGGCATCGTGTGGATGATCCCGTTCGACTTGGTCGCGCTGCAGATCCGGCCCGAGCGGCGTGCGGCCAGCTCGCACGCATACCGCGATCACGCGGTCGGTCCCGCGGCGGGTGAAGATCGCCTCCTGGACCGCGAGCTCGTCGTCGGTGTTCTGGTACATCCGCCCGCCGACCTCCGAGTACTCGCCCTCGACGTTCTCGCGCACGATCACCATGTCGAGGGTCTCGGGCGTGGCGTCCCGCAGCGGCGACTCGATCCCCGGCCACAGCTTGACCGGCCGCAGGTTCACGTACTGGTGGAACGTGCGCCGGATCGGGATCAGCAGGCCCCACAGCGAGATGTGGTCGGGCACGTCCGGCCGCCCGACCGCGCCGAGCAGGATCGCGTCGCTGTCCCGCAGCCGCTCCAGCCCGTCCGGCGACATCATCCGGCCATGCTCGACGAAGTAGTCGCAGCCCCACGGGTACGCGGTCGCCTCGAGCGCGAACCCATGCTTGTCGCCGGCCGCTTCCAGCACCTCCAGCGCGGCGGGCGTGACCTCACAACCGATCCCGTCTCCGGGCACCACGGCGACGCGATATGACCGCATGGAGCGAGTCGTATCGCATTGGTACGCTTGGCAACCTCCCGGGCGATTAGCTCAGCTGGGAGAGCGCCGCCTCGACAAGGCGGAGGTCACTGGTTCGAGCCCAGTATCGCCCACTGAAAAGGTCCGCGTTTGCGGGCCTTTTGTGATTTCCGGAAGCCGGGGGAGGCGTCAGCGGAAGTGCATGCCGGCGGCGATCTCCCCGACGATGACCGCGGCGACGACCCAGTCGACGACCATGCAGAACGGCGGCCACCAGCGTGTGTTGGCGACGAAGTGGCTGCGGTGCTGCCAGAGGTCCTTGAGGCCGTGGCCCGCCAGGCCGGCCACGAGGAGCCACGGTGAGCCGGTCACCGCTGCGGCGGCCACGATGACGAAGGCGGAGGTGACGGTGGCCTCGACCGCGATCACCTTCGGCCGTCCGTCAGCGACGGCGAACCCGATGTAGACCGCCGCGATCACGGCGAGCCCCAGCGCGTAGACCGTCGCGCTGTCCAGCCACCAGAAGGCCAGCGGGGTGACCGCCTGCAGCGCACCGACGACGATTCCCCACAGCACGGGGGCCCGGATCGCCGCCGCGCGCAACGCGTACGGCCTGTTGGCACCTATGACGGGCCTCCTTGGTCCTCTCTCCCCGTAGGCACGGGCCCCCGGGATCCCGGTCGTTGCGGCTGACCGACCCTACTCCCGTGCGGACCGCCCGTGCGGGATCTGCATCAGGAGATCCTTCGGCGGAGCGCCGGGTCGAGGACCTGTTCGCCGTAGCTGGTGTCGGCCGGATTGAGGTTCACGCCGGGACGGACGATCTCGTCGATGCGGTCGAGCACCGCCGCGTCCAGCTCGACGGCGGCGGACGGGAGCTGGCTGTCGAGGTGCTCCATGGTGCGCGGGCCGATGATCGCCGAGGTCACGGCGGGGTGGTTGACGACGAAGGCGATGGCCAGCTCGATGAGGGACAGGCCGGCGTCGTCGAGCGAGCCGCGGCGAGCTGCTCGGCCGCTTCGAGCTTGCGCTGGTTCTCCGGCAGCGACATGTCGAAGCGGTCCGCGAGCCGCCGGCGCGCCGGCGGAGGTCGGGCGGCTGTCGGCGGTCAGCGCCCGGAGAGCCAGCCGCCGGCGAGCGGGCTGTAGGTGAGGATGCCCATGCCGTGACGGTGCGCGGTCGGCAGGACGTCGAGCTCGATGCCGCGGATGAGGATGGAGTAGGGCGGCTGCTCGGTGCGGAACCGCTCGAGGCCGCGGTCGCGCGCCGTCCACTGGGCCTCGACGATCTGGCCGGCCGGGAGCGGTCGAGGAGCCGATGTAGCGGACCTTGCCCTGGTGGACGAGGTCGGTGAGCGCGCCGAGCGTCTCGTCGAGGTCGGTGTCCGGGTCGGGGCGGTGGATCTGGTACAGGTCGATGTAGTCGGTGCCGAGGCGCCGCAGCGAGTCCTCGACCGCGTGCGATGATCCAGCGCCGCGAGATCCCGCGCGCGGTTCGGGTCCTCGCCCATCGGCACGCAGACCTTGGTGGCGAGCACGACGTCGTCGCGCCGGCCCGTGAGCGCCTTGCCGACGATCTCCTCCGACTCGCCGGCCGAGTAGACGTCGGCGGTGTCGATGAAGTTGATCCCGGCGTCGAGCGCGCGCGTGGATGATGCGGATCGAGTCGTCGTGGTCGGCGTTGCCCCAGGCGCCGAACATCATCGCGCCGAGGCAGAGCTTTGAGACCGGGACGCCGGTGCGTCCCAGGGGGCGGTGTTCCATCAGTGGTGGCTCCTTATCTGGTCGCGTTCGCGGCTGCGCTCGGCGTCGCCGTCCAACTGGCGAGCAGGTCGAGCGCCTGCTGCGAGGCCGAGCCGGGCTCGGCGGTGAAGATCGCCACGGTCAAGCCGTCGTCGGCGCTGAGCTCCATCGTTTCGTAGCGCAGGTCGAGCTCGCCGGCGACGGGGTGGTGAATGTGCTTGGTGCCGGTGCGATGGAAGCGGACGTTGTGCGCCGCCCAGCGTACGCGGAACTCGTCGCTGCGCGTCGACAGCTCTCCGATGAGGTCCGAGAGCTGGCGGTCGTAGGGGTTGCGGCCGGCCTGGGAGCGCAGGTGGGCCGACGAGCTCGGTCGCGACGTGGTCCCAGTCGGGATAGAAGTCGGCGGCGATCGGATCGAGGAATGTGAAGCGGGCGCTGTTGGCCGGCTGCTCCTGGCTGTCGAACACGGGCGCGTACAGCGCGCGGCCGAGCGCGTTGGCGCCGATGTAATCCAGCCGCGCGTTGCGCACGGTGGCGGGAGCGGTGATCTGGTCGAGAATGCGCTGCACGACGGGCCGGATCTTGTGCTTGACCGGTCGCGGTCGCTTCGGGACGGCCGGATTGGCGGCGCGGGCGAGGTCGAAGAGGTGCGCGCGTTCGGCGTCGTCGAGCTGCAACGCCCGGGCGAGTCGCTCGAGCACGAGCTCGGAGACGCCGGCGACGTGGCCGCGTTCCAGCCGCTTGTAGTACTCGACGCTGACACCGGCCAGTGAGGCGACCTCCTCGCGGCGCAGGCCCTTCACGCGCCGCCGGCCGTACGTGGGCAGGCCGGCCTGCTCGGGCGTGATCCTCGCGCGCCTGGTGGTCAGGAACTCGGCGATGTCGCTGTGGAGATCCATCGGGACGTGCACCACCGGTAGAGCGCCCTCGGCGCGATTAGGGTGCCCTGCCAATACCCCTTTCACAAGGCCTCCCACAACCGCGCGACGCGCGATCTATCCTGAGAGGCATGCGTGCAGCGATCTTCAATGCGCCCCGCTCCATCACCGTCGGGGACCGGCCCGATCCGTCCATCGTCGAGCCCGCCGACGCGATCGTCCGCGTCGTGCTCGCCTGCGTCTGTGGATCGGACCTGTGGTCTACCGGGGCGACTCACCGTTCGAGCCCGGTCCCATCGGCCACGAGTTCATCGGCGTCGTCGAGGACGTCGGCTCCGAGGTGACGAGCGTCCGCAAGGGCGAGCTGGTCATCTCGCCGTTCGCGTTCAGCGACGGCACGTGCCCGCACTGCCGGCACGGCATCCACACCGCCTGCAAGAACGGGGGCTTCTACCCGTCCAACGGCGACGGCGGCCAGGGCGAGGCGGTTCGTGTGCCGCTCGCCGACGGCACGCTCGTCGCGGTGCCGGGCTCCGGCCACGACGACGCGACCCTCCGGTCGCTCCTGACGCTTTCGGACGTGATGGGCACGGGTCATCACGCGGCCGTGTCGGCCCGTGTCACCGAAGGCGGGACCGTGGCCGTGGTGGGCGACGGCGCGGTCGGGCTCGCCGGTGTCCTGGCCGCCAGGCGACTGGGCGCCGAGCGCGTGATCGCGATGAGCCGCCACGCGGACCGTCAGGCGCTCGCACTCGAGTTCGGTGCGACCGACGTCGTGGAGGAGCGCGGCGATGCGGCCGTCGAGCGCGTCAAGGAGCTCACCGGTGGCGTCGGCGTCGACGCGACGCTCGAGTGCGTCGGCACCGGACAGGCCATGGAAACCGCGCTTGCGATCGCACGGCCGGGCTCGATGGTCGGCTACGTCGGCGTCCCGCACGGCGTCGAGCTGCCGGTGCAGCAGATGTTCTTCCGCAACGTCGGCGTGCTGGGCGGCAGCGCCCCGGTACGCGCGTACATCCCCGAGCTGCTCGACGACGTGCTCGAGGGGCGGTTCGATCCCGGCCGCGTCCTGGACTACGAGACCGGGCTCGACGGCATCGCCGATGCGTATGCGGCCATGGACGAGCGCCGTGCCATCAAGTCGCTCGTGCGGGTGGGCGCCGTCTGATCAGCGCCGGAGCCGACAAGAAGCCGGGCGTCGGCTCCCGCGCGCAGCGGGGCGGCGACCTCGGTCGCGACAAGCTTCAGCGTCGGGTGCGAACATCCCGACGCTCGTGACGCCCGACCACACCGAACGCTCCACGCTCGCCGCCTGCATCGCCCACATCGCCGGCGCCGCGGCGAGCGACGTCCCGCTCGACGCCGAAGAGCAGCGTGCGTGGCTGAGCGAGCGCGGGCTCGGCCTCGTGCCGGTGGCGGACGCGGCCAGGTTCAGCTGGGCCGGACCGTGGATCGCCCGCCGCCCGGCGCGCGACGGCAGCGGCCCGCGCGCCGTCGTGATGTTCGGCGTGCCTTCCGGCGCGATCTGGGACCCGGCCGACACCACCGACGAGATCGTCGACGGGTCCGTGATGGCGCCCCTGGACTTCTCGGTGTGGCCGCCGCACCGCGTGGCTGACGCGGGCATCGGCGTCGTCGAGGCGCTCGTCGTCGCTCCGGTCGCCGAGGCGCCCGTGACCGTCGTCGAGGAGGCGGTCGCGATCGTGGGTCAGGGCCTGCAAGGCGACCGCTACGCCGACGGGACCGGGACCTTCGGCTCCGGCCGGCCGGGCAGCGCGTTGACCCTGGTCGACGCCGCCGTCCTCGACGCCTTCGACGGCGACCTCGACCACCGCCGCAACGTCGTCGTGCGAGGACCGATCTCAACGCGCTCGTCGGCCGCGAGTTCACGCTCGGCGAGACGCGCTGCCGCGGCCGCCGTCTGTGCGAGCCCTGCGCCCACCTCGACCGCCTGAACGGCGGCGGCGTCCTGCGACCGCTCGTGCACCGCGGCGGGCTGCGCGCTGACGTCATCCGCGGCGGCGCCATCCGCGTCGGCGACCGGCTCACCCCCGACTGAGACCGGGGTCGACTGATCGCGCCGGCCGCCCGCGGGAGTCGGCGATGACCGCCGGCCCTGTTTCTCGCGCTGGCGAGCTCGCTCGCCTATGGCGCCGCCGACTTCCTCGGCGGCATCGCCGCGCGCGGCGCGCCGCGTGCTGCGCGTCGTCGTCATCGCCGCGCCGGCGAGCCTGCTCATCGAGTTGGTGTTATGGCCGGTGGTCGGGGCGACCTTCAGCTCCGGCGCCGTCGTGTGGGGAGCCGGATCGGGCCTGGCGTCGGCGGCGGCGTTCGCGCTGCTGTACCGCACCCTGGCCATCGGGCCGATGAGCGTGCTCTCGCCGGTGACCGCGCTCGTGTCGGCGGCGCTGCCGGTCAGCGTCGGCCTCATCGAAGGGGAGGAGCTCAGCGGCCTGGCGGTCGGCGGCATCGCGCTCGCGTTCGTGGCGATCGTGGTCGTCAGCGGCGGCACAACATCCATGGGGTCCGCCCGACCCGACGGCGCTCCTCCTGGCGTTCGGCGCGGGTGCGGCCATCGCGCTGCAGCTCGTCTGCCTCGACCGGGCACCGAGCGACAGCGGCCTCGCGCCGCTGCTCGTCGGCCGCGCGGTGTCCTCCGCCGTGGTCGTCGGCGCCGCGGTCGTGCTGCGTGCGCGCCTCGGTGACAGCCGGCCGAGCGTCCAGGCCTCCGCGGGCGCCGGCGTGCTCGACTCGCTGGCCAACTTCGCCTTCCTGCTCGCCGTTCGCGAGGGCGATCTCGCGGTCGTCGCGGTGATCACCGCGCTCTATCCCGCCAGCACCGTCCTGCTCGCGCGCGTGCTGCTGAACGAGCGCATCGGACGGGCGCAGATCGCCGGGCTCGGGATCGCCGCCGTGGCGGTCAGTCTGCTGGCTCTCGGATGACCGCATCGGTGAACGGGGACTGCGCGGCCGGCCCGCGCAGCCCGTGCCGGTACTCGTCCATCCCGCGCCAGGCCGCCGGCGAGCGCACCGGGTCAGGTGAGGAGGCGCCGCAGCTTCTCCGGGTTGCGGATCGCGTCGATGCGGGTGATGCGACCGTCGCTGACGGCGAACGAGAGCGCCGCGCGATGGCCGTCGTCGCCTCGGAGCACCAGCCCGAGCCGGCCGTTGAGCGTCGATCTCGATCGGCTCGTGCGCGGCCCTGCGGCCGAGCGCCGCCCACGCGCGCGCGACCCGCGCCCCGCCGCGCAGCGGCCTGCGCGCGGCGGTCGCGCGCCCGCCGCCGTCCGACGTCCAGACGACGTCCGGGTCGAGCACCGCGACGAGGCCCTCGAGGTCGCCCTCGGCGACCGCCTCGCGCGAACGCTCGCACGGCGCGATCGTGCTCGTCACGCGAGGCCGCGAAGCGCGGGCGCTCGCGCTTGACGTGGCGGCGGGCGCGCGAGGCGAGCTGCCGCACCGCCTCGGGCGTGCGGCCGACGACCTCGGCGACGTCGCCGAACGGCACGTCGAACACGTCGTGCAGCACGAACGCCGTGCGCTCCGCGGGCGAGAGCTGCTCGAGCACGGTCAGCAGCGCGTAGCTGACCGACTCGTCGAGCGTGACGCGGTCCGCCGGGTCATCCGACACGAGCGGCTCCGGAAGCCACGGACCGACGTAGCGTCTCGCGGCGCGCGCGAGCGGACCGCAGGCGATCGAGCGCGAGCCGGGCGACGACCGTCGTCAGCCAGCCGTCGAGGTTCTCGATCGCCTCCGACGTCCGCGCGCTCCAGCCGCAGCCACGCCTCCTGCACGACGTCCTCCGCCTCGCCGACGTCGCCGAGCTCGCTGTAGGCGAGCCGCAGCAGCCGCGGGCGTGCCTGCGCGAAGCGCTCCGTGAGCGGTCATGCGGCGATCCGGCCCCAGCTCTCCGTGCCCGCGCGCACGCGCGGCGCCCAGCCGCTCGCCTCGCGCAGCCGGCGGCTCGACACGCGCTGCGAGCGCGCCAGCGGCCCGTCCCTGCGGCGCCGGCGGGCGCAGGGCCTCGACGCCGACGGCGGCGGCCAGTGCGGCATCGATCTCGGCGTTCGTCGGCGGGTCGGCGTCGGCGACGTTGTACGTCCCGGCCGGGACGCGCAGCGCCGCGGCGACGGCCGCCGCCGCGTCGTCCAGCCAGAGCGTCGGCCGGTAGGCGCCGGGCGGTCCGGCCGCGATCGAGGCGCCGCCGCGCGCGGCCTCCAGCGCGGCCAGCGCGGACCCGCTGTCGGGCCCGATGAACAGCCCGAAGCGCAGCACGACGGTGTCGCCGTCGAACAGCTCGCGCGCGTTGCGCTCGGCCGTCAGCGCGGTCGTCGTCACGCCGCCGCCCGCGACCGGCGCATCCTCGTCGAGCCACGCGTCGCCGCCGTCGGCGTACACGAACGCGATCGACTCCTGCACGAGCCGCTGCACGCCGGCGGCCTGGGCGGCGCGCGCGATCGCCGCCGACGCCTCGGTGCGCACGCGGTCGTTCTCCTCCCAGGCGGACGGATCGGCCATGCGATCGGCGCTCGGGACGTGTGTCAGCAGGTTGACGACGGCGTCGGCCCCGGCGAACGCGCGGCGCAGCGACGCCTCGTCGAACACGTCGGCCTCGACGGCGCGCGCGCCGAGGCTCTCGAGCCGCTCGCCGGCCGCGGGCGGAGCGCGTCACGCCCGTGACCCGGTGGCCGGCGGCGAGCAGCTCGCGGACGGCGCGCCGCCCGATGACGCCCGTGGATCCGGTGATCACGATCTCGTTCATGCCGCACTGACGGCGCACGCCACGAGTTCGTGACATGGAGTCGCCGACGGCGCGCCGATGCCGGCTCCCGGCTAGACCTTTGCCGTCGGCAGTTCGGAGATCGGGACCTCGTCATGGACGACGCCCGCGGTGAGCTCCGGCATCAGGTCGGCGAGGTACTTCTGCATGCGCTCCTCGTCGCGCCGGATGTCGCGCGCGAGCTTCGCCGTGGCCTTGTCGCCCATCGCGGTCGCGAGCGAGTCGATGACCAGGTACGTCGCGATCTCCTGCGCCTCGTCGGCGTACTCGGCGCGGGCGTTGTGGAGCATCTGCTCCTGCTCGCCCGTGCCGCGGACCGTGTGCAGCGGAGCCTGCGCCGCGGCCTTGGCCTTGCCGATCTTCTCCGCCACGTTCTCGGCCATCCGTCCGAGCCCTTCCGGCCCGGGGATCGACACCGTCTCCGGGTTCCCGCCGAGCTGCTTGATGCGTCGCGCGACCTGGGTGGCGTGGGACTTCGTCTCCTTCAGATGGTCCTTCAGCCGCTTGGCGTAGTCCTCGCGCGACGTCGCCTCGACATGCGCCTCGAGCGACGTCTCGAGCTGCTTCTCCTTCGTGTACGCCTCGTTGAGGAACTGCACCAGCTTCGCGTCGCGTGTTGGTGTGTCGGACATTCGGGGTCTCCTCCCTCGGTCGTTGCCCGCCCGACTACCCAGACGGGAGCCGCATCACCGACGCGCTGCAATTTTTCGCACGTTGCGTCTTCGGCGCGCCGATCGGGTAGGCCAAAAGGCAAGCAATTGCAGGCCGGACGGAGGAGAACTCGATGGCTGCCAATACACCACGAAGCAGTACCAAGCGTTCCACCACTGCCAAGAAGTCGACCGCGCGCAAGCCGCCCGCGAAGACGACGGCGCGGTCCTCGAACAGCCGGTCGAGCTCGGCCGGCAACGGCGCCAAGCGCAGCTCGAGCACCGCGTCGAAGCGCAGCGCGAGCACCGCGTCGAAGCGCAGCGCGAGCAGCGCGCGTCGAAGCGCAGCTCGAGCGCGCCGTCGAAGCGCAGCTCGACCCGCAGCTCCAGCAACGGGACGAAGCGTTCGACGCCGAGCAGCCGCAACGGGAACGGCGTCGTCGACACCGTGAAGAGCGCGGCGGGCAAGGCGGCGGCCCCTGCCGCCGCGGTCGGCGCGGCGGCCGTCGGCATCGCCGGGGGCATCGCCCTCAAGAGCCGCACGCGCCGCAAGAGCGTGCTGGGCGTGAAGCTGCCGCGGTCGATCGGCAAGGGCCTGCCCGACATCGATGCGAAGTCGATCGCGAAGTCGGTCGGCCAGGCGAGCAAGCAGCTCGGCAAGACGACGAAGGGCGTGTCGAAGGACCTCGAGCGCGCCGGGGACCAGGCCGAGCGCATCGGCAAGATCCTGGATTAGGCCATGGCGACCACCAAGGCGCGTACGCGACCGAGCTCGCGCAGCAACGGGGCAGGCCCTGCCGTGGCGGACGCCGCTCGAAAGGCCAACAAGCCCGCATTGGCGGCCGGGGCAGCTGTCGCAGGCCTGGCCGGCGGGCTCGTGGTCGGATCGCGGCTCGGCACCGGCGCGGGGCTGCTCGTCCGCCGGCGTTCGACCACGGCGTTGGCGCTCGCCGGCGCCAGGCGGCTCGCAAAGACCGCGGTCAAGGCGTCGCAGACGGCGGACGACATCCACGCGATTCGCGATCAGCTCGAGCAGGCGAACCACCGGTCGCCGATCGAGGTCGTGCTCGACGGTCTGACGCACCGGCCCGGCACCGGGAAGCGCCGCCGCGGGCTGCCGTAGCTACGTCTGTCCAACGGTGCCCGCGAGCGGCGACGTCGTGGTGAGGCCGCGTAGGGTGCGGCGAAGACCGCGAACGTCGGAGGCGCGATGGCCCAATACATGCTGCTGGTGTATGAGGAGGAGGTCGACGAGGCCGCGCAGGCCGAGCGCGAGCACGTGACGCCGATGCTGGTCGAGCTGCACGCCGCGCTGCGTGAGGAGGGGCTGCTGGTGGGCGTCAATCGCCTGCATTCGACCGGGAGCGCGACGTCCGTGCGCGTCCGCGACGGTCAGGCCGAGATCACCGACGGCCCGTTCGCGGTGACCAAGGAGGTCCTGGCGGGCTACTACGTCCTGGAATGCGCCGACCTCGACGAGGCGCTCAAGCAGGCCGCGCGGCTCCCGATGACGCCCTGGGCGACGATCGAGGTGCGGCCGATCATGGCCGCCGATGAGTGGCTGAACACGGCGCGCGAGGCCGGCGTCGACCTGTCGGACGACGACGTGAGAAATCTGACGTGAGCGGTCCAAATCGCTCCCGCGGCGGCGACGTCTTGGCATGCCGAACCCGAGATCCATCCAGCGCACGTATCTGGTGCTGCTCCTGGGGAACACGCTGGCCGCGTCGTTCATCTGGGGCATCAACACGATCTTCCTGCTCGACGCCGGGCTGACGAACCTCGAGGCCTTCGCGGCCAACGCGTGCTTCACCGCCGGCATGGTGCTGTTCGAGGTGCCGACCGGCGTCGTCGCCGACACCGTCGGACGCCGCGCGTCGTACCTGCTCGGCACCGTCACGCTGACCGTCTCGACGCTGCTCTACGTGCTCCTGTGGCAGATCGGGGCGGCGTTCTGGGCGTGGGCGCTGGTGTCGGCGGTGCTCGGCCTCGGCTTCACGTTCTTCTCCGGGTCGTTGGAGGCCTGGGTCGTGGACGCGCTCACCGCGACGGGGTTCACCGGTGAGATGGAGTCCGTGTTCGGGCGTGGTCAGGTCGTCACCGGCGCGGCGATGCTCGCCGGCTCGGTCGCCGGCGGGCTGATCGCCCAGGAGACCAGCCTCGGCGTCCCGTTCCTGCTTCGCGGCGTCGTCCTGGCGGTGATGTTCGTGGTGGCGTTCAAGGTCATGCGCGACATCGGCTTCACCCCGGCCGGGACCCGCAGGCCGCTGGCGGCGATGCGTGTCGTCGCCTCCGCATCGATCGACCACGGCTGGCGCGTGCCGGCGGTCAAGTGGCTGATGGTCGAGTCGCTGGTCACCGGCGGCGTCGCCATCTACGGCTTCTACGCGCTGCAGCCGTACCTGCTCGAGCTCTACGGCGACCCCCACGCGTATCTGATCGCCGGCCTCTCGGCGGCGATCGTGGCCGGCGGCCAGATGCTCGGCGGCGTGCTCGCCGCGCGGATCCGCGGGCGGTTCCGCCACCCGGCGTCGGCTCTGATCGCGATCGCCGCCGCCGGCGCGGTGACGATCGGGGCGATCGCGCTGGTCGACAGCTTCTGGGCGGTGATCGGGCTGAGCGTGCTCTGGGCGCTGCTGTTCTCGGCGGCGATGCCGATCCGGCAGACGTTCCTCAACCGCATGATCCCCTCGCCGCAGCGAGCCACGATCCTGTCGTTCGACTCGCTGATGAGCTCCGCCGGCGGAGCCTGGGGCCAGCCGCTCCTCGGCCGCGCCGCCGACGCCTGGGGCTACGCGCCGTCGTACGCGATGTCCGCGGGGATCGCGGCGCTCGGCCTGCCGTTCCTCGCCCTGTCGCGGCGGCGGGCGATGCCCGGCGTGTCCAGATCGCCGTTCGTGCTGCGACGTCTTGCTGACGCCTAACAAGAGGAGATCGAGATGAACACACCGCAGATCGTGTCGCCACAGCAGTGGGAGGTCGAGCGCGAGCGGATGCTGGTGAAGGAGAAGGAGCTCACCCGCGCCCGCGACGCCCTGGCCGCCGAGCGGCGCCGGATGCCGTGGATGGCCGTCGACAAGGAGTACCGCTTCGAGGGCCCGGACGGCGCGGCGAGCCTGCTCGACGTGTTCGCGGGCCGCCGCCAGCTGATCGTCTACCGCTTCTTCTACGAGCCCGACGTCACCACGTTCGCGGACGCGGGCGGCGCGTACCCGGAGCGGGCCTGCGTCGGCTGCTCGATGGTCGCCGACCAGGTCGCGCACCCCGCCCACCTGAACGCGCGCGACACGACGCTGGCGTTCGTCTCGCGCGCTCCCCAGGCCGAGATCCGCGGCCTGCAGGAGCGGATGGGCTGGGGCGATGTCCCCTGGTACACGATCACCGACGACTTCGACACCGACTTCGGCGTGCGCGAGTGGCACGGCACCAACGCCTTCATCCGCGACGGCGACCGGATCTTCCGGACCTACTTCATCGACGCGCGCGGCGACGAGGCGATGGGCAGCACCTGGACCTACCTCGACATCACCGCGCTCGGCCGCCAGGAGGACTGGGAGGACTCGCCGGACGGCTACCCGCAGACCGCGGCGTACAAGTGGTGGAACTACCACGACGCCTACGGCGCCGCCGGTTAGGCCGGGACGAGCTCGGAGTCGGAGCGCGGCAACGCGTGGGCGAGCTCGCGGCGGGAGTGGATGCCGAGCTTGGTGAACACCTTGCGCATGTGCCACTCCACGGTGCGCGGACTCAGGAACAGCCGCGCACCGATCTCCGGGTTCGACAGCCCGTCGCGTGCGAGCCGCGCGATCTGCCGCTCCTGCGCGGTCAGGTCGTCGCGCGTATCGGCGCTCCGCCTGCGCACCCGCTCGCCGGTGGCCAGCAGCTCACCGCGGGCACGCTCGGCGAAGCCCTCCATCCCGATCGCCACGAACAGCTCGTGTGCGGTGCGGAGCTGCGCGCGCGCGTCGACACGGCGACGCTCGCGCCGCAGCCACTCGCCGCACAGGAGGTGAGCGCGGGCCAGGTCCGGTCGCATGCGCGCGCGGTCCAGCCGCTCGATCGCCTCGCGATACAGCGACTCGGCCGCCTCACCGTCGGTCCGCAGCGCGCGCGCCCGGGCGTGGATGCCGAGCGCCCAATCGGCGTCGCAGGCCGCGACGTGCTCGCCGAGTCGCGTGAGCGCGCGGTCCGCACGCTCGGCGTCGTCGGCCCGGACGGCCGCCTCGATCAGCTCGCTCAGCGCCCAGGCGGCGATGTGCAGCTCCGGTGTCTGCTCGCTCGCCTCCGCGGCCGCGGCCAGCGCCTCGTCGTAGCGGCCGAGTCCGTTCATGAGCACGGACTTCGCCCACTGCGCGTACTGGAACGCGGTCCCCTGGCCGGCCGCGGGAGAGGCGCCGATCACGTCCTCGATCAAGTCGGAGTCCTCGCCCTCGCGACCGCGGATGGCCGCGTGGGCGATCGCGGCGTGCCGGGCGATGCGGGTGCCGGTCGCCTCCTTGACGGCGTCGACCTCCGCGATCAACGCGGCCGCGCTCGTGAGGTCGCCGCCGAACGCAGCGGCCTGGCCGTACGCGTTGTCCACGACCGCGAGAGCCTCGAGCGCGCCCGAGTCGCGGACCAGCTGCACGGCGCGCCTGCCGATCTCGAGGCCGCTGTCGTTGTCCCACACCAAGTTCGCCGCCCGCGTGGCCAGCCAGCCCCAGCGGAGCATCTCCTCGTCGGGCACATCGGGACTGGCGAACGCGGCGACCGCGCTTCGCAGCGCGGGCGTCGCCGCGGCGCGCCCGTCGGTGAAGAACGACGCCAGGCCGTCGAGCAGCAGATCGCACGGGAGCGGAGGACCGGCCGGCTTGGGGGCCACCGCCGCGGCGCGGGAGACGTCGAGCAGGCTGCCGCCCGCGCCCGCCAGGCGGCCGGCGAACAGCGCGGCGCCCCACGCCTCGAGATAGGTGTTGCGGGCCAGGCGCATATCGAGCGCCTCGAGCTTCCTGGCGGCCTGGAGCAGCAGCGCCGGCGCGTCGCCGCCGCGGTTGCGGGCAAAGGCGAGCTCGGCCTGCAGCAGATCCACGCGCGCGCGGCCGAGCTCGTCCAGCGGGCCGGTCTCCGCGGCCGCCAGGAGCCCGTGGGCCACATCGAACGCCCCGGCCCCCAGGCTGGCCTGGGCGGCGGTGAGCGCTCTGTCGGCCCGCCGGGCGGGATCGCCGGTGAGCGCGACCGCCCGCTGCAGCAGGGCGGCCGCGGCCGCGAGGCCGCCGCGCGCCTGCGCCCGGTCCGCCGACCGCTCGAGCTCGCGCGCGACCTCCTCGTCGGGTCCGGCCGCCGCAGCCGCCAGGTGCCAGGCGCGGCGATCAGGGTCGCCGCCTCGGTCCGTCACCTCCGCCAGGGCCAGGTGCGCCGCCCGGCGCTCCGGTCCACTGGCCGACCGGTAGACGGCTGAGCGCGCCAGCGGATGGCGGAACGTCACCCGCTCTTGGACGGCCAGCAGCCCGTCGGTCGCGTCGACGGCGGCGATCGCGATCCCGAGGCGCTCGCACGCCCCTTGCAGGAGCAGCGGATCGCCGACCGGCTCGGCGGCCGCGACGAGCAGCAGCCGGCGCGCCGCCTCGGGGAGGCTCTCGAGACGCCGGACGTAGCTCTCCTCGATCCGGCTCGCGAGATCACCGGTCTCCAGCACACCGAGCCCGCCGGCCAGTTGCGTCGGGGTCAGGCCGCGGGGCAGCTCGAGCAGGGCCAGGGGGTTGCCCCGCGTCTCCGCCAGGATCCGGTCCCGGACCGGCCCGTCCAGCACGAACCGCACCGCCGAGCTCAGCAGCGCGCGGGCGTCACCGTTGACGAGGCCGCGCACCTGGAGACCCGGCAGGTACCGGAGCTCCGCCCCCGGCTCCCGGGCGGCGAACACGATGCCCACCGGTTCGGCGAGCAGGCGGCGGGCGACGAACGCGAGCGTGAGCGCCGAGGTCTGGTCCAGCCATTGCGCGTCATCGACGACGCACAGCAGCGGACGATCCTCGGCCGCTTCGGACACGAGGCTGAGCACCGCGAGGCCGACCAGGAAGCGCTCCGGTGCCGGCCCTTCGCTCAGGCCGAACACGACCCGCAGCGCCTCGCGCTGTGGCCCCGGGAGCCGCTCGAGCCGGTCGAGCATCGGCGCGCACAGCTGATGCAGGCTCGCGTAAGCCAGCTCCATCTCGGACTCGACGCCCACCGCCCGCGCGACCGTCACGTCCGAGGCCGCGCCGACCACGTAGTCGAGCAGTGCCGTCTTGCCGATCCCGGCCTCGCCCTGCAGGACCAGCGACCGGCTCTCGCCCCGGCGGATGGCGTCGATCAGCTCGTCCAATCGCGCACACTCGTCGGCCCGTCCGAGGAGACGCCCGATCGTGTGCACGCGCGCAAGCCTCCCAGGATCGACTCGGGCTGGCCAGGGAGCACACCAGGGTGCTCCACGGGCGCGACGCAGCGGTGAGGCGAGCAAGCTCGTCCCTGTCATCGACCAACCCTCTGACGGGAGTCCGAGAATGTCCCACCTCGATCTGCCCACCGCCGACGGCCCGCTCTCCGCCTCGGGCGCTCCGAACCTCCCCGCGGGGTTCGGCGACACCTTCACGAGCCGCTACGTCGACACCGGCGACGTGCGCCTGCACGCGGTCATCGGCGGTGACGGTCCTGCGCTGCTGCTCGTGCACGGCTGGCCCGAGACCTGGTACGCCTGGCGCCACGTCATGCCGGCGCTGGCTCGCGACTTCCAGGTGATCGCGGTCGATCAGCGCGGCATCGGCCTGTCCGACAAGCCCGCCGACGGGTACGACACCGGCACGCTCGCCGCCGACCTGGTCGCGCTGATGGACGCGCTCGGCCACCAGCGGTTCGCCGTCGCGGGCCACGACACCGGGTTCGCGATCGGCTACGCGCTGGCCGCCGACCACCCGGACCGGGTCGACCGCGTCGCCCTCGCCGAGATCCCCGGCCCTCCCGGGACGTCGCCCGCGCCGCCGCTGTTCGTCCCCGCGCCGCTCAACAACCGGTTGTGGCACATCCCGTTCAATCGCGTCGAGAACCTGCCCGAGCAGCTGGTCGTGGGTCGCGAGGACGTCTTCTTCGGCTACGAGTTCAAGATCCAGGGCGGGAACCTGCCCGCCGAGGTCGTCGACTACTACGTCGGCGTCCTCTCCGCCCCCGGCGTCCTGCCCGGCAGCTTCGGCTGGTACCGCGCGTTCGATGCGACCGTGGCGCAGAACGAGCAGCGCAAGAGCACGCCGCTGTCGATGCCCGTCCTGGCGATCGGCGGGGAGCTGAGCTACGGCGAGCACGTGGCCGAGGCGATGCGGCCGATCGCCGACGACGTGCAGGGCCTCGTGATCCCCGGCGTCGGCCACTGGGTCGCCGAGGAGGCGCCCGAGGCGATGCTGGCGGCCCTGACGTCCTTCCTCGCCCCCTACCGGGAGGCGGCGCTCACCGCGAGCCACTGACGCGGCACCGGGTCCCTAGTCGCGGCCGGAGCGCACCCTAGGCACTGGGCTAGGGATCGACACGGACGAGACGGGCGCGCCAAGACGGCACCGTGGTCGGCGTGTCCCGTCCCCGTCCGAAAGGAACCCCGCTCATGCCTCCCACGATCGTCCTCGTCCACGGCGCGTTCGCCGAGTCGGCGAGCTGGGATCGCGTCATCCGCCACCTGCACGACGCCGGGCACGACGCGATCGCGGCCGCCAACCCGCTGCGCGGCCTGGCCTCCGACGCCGAGTCCGTCAGCGACCTCGTCCGCAGCATCGACGGCCCGGTCCTGCTCGTGGGGCACTCCTACGGCGGCATGGTGATCTCGAACGTCGCGGCGGACGCCGGCGAGATCACGGGCCTCGTCTACGTCTGCGCGTTCGCGCCCGACGCCGGCGAGAGCGCCTTCGCGCTGTCGGAGAAGTTCCCCGGCAGCACGCTCGGCAACGCCGTCCGGCCGGTGCCCCGCCGCGACGGCACGACCGACCTGTACATCGACCGCGAGCTCTTCCACGACCAGTTCTGCGCCGACGTCCCGGCGCCCGAGGCCGGCCGCATGGCCGCCACGCAGCGGCCCGCCACGCTCGAGGCCCTCCAGGAGCCCTCGGGGGACAGTCCCCTGTGGAAGGAGCTGCCGTCGTGGTTCCTGATCGGCGGGCAGGACCGCAACATCCCTGCCGAGCTCCAGCACTTCCTGGCCAACCGCGCCGCGGCGCGCCGGACCGTCGAGCTCCCCACCGCCTCGCACGCGGCCGCCGTCTCGCACCCCGAGGCGACCGCCCGGCTGATCCTCGAAGCCGTGGTGCCGGTGGGCGCCGCAGCGTGACGCTGAAGGAGATCGCGATGTCCGTCTACAACACGCTCGCGCCGGTCGTGCTCGAACCGGCTGCCGAGGCGTTCGTCGAGGCGACCGCCAACCCGCCGTTCCTCTACGAGCTCACGCCGGCCGAGGCGCGTGCCGTGCTCGACGACGTGCAGGCCGCGCCGATCGACAAGCTCGAGGTGCACGAGCGCTGGATCACCGTGCCCGCCGATGTCGGCGATGTGCGCGTGCGGCTCGTGTGGCCGCACCACACGGGGCCGATCCCGGTGATCGTGTACATGCACGGCGGCGGCTGGGTGCTCGGCAACGCCGGCACCCACGACCGCCTGGTCCGGGAGCTGGCCGTCGGCGCCGGCGCCGCCGTCGCGTTCGTCGAGTACGACCGCTCGCCCGAGGCGCGCTACCCGGTCGCGATCGAGCAGGGCTATGCGACGGCGCAGTGGGTCACCCGCGAGGGCGGCATGTACGGGCTCGATCCCACGCGGATGGCCGTCGCCGGCGACTCGGTCGGCGGCAACATGACCGCCGCGCTGACGCTGATGGCCGCCGACCGCGGCGACGTGCGCTTCGTGCACCAGTCGATGTACTACCCCGTCACCGATGCCGCGATGGACACCGGCTCGTACGCGCAGTTCGCGGAGGGCTACTACCTCACGGCCAAGGCGATGGAGTGGTTCTGGGACGCGTACGCGCCCGACGTCGAGCGCCGCTCGGAGCCGTATGCGTCACCGCTGCGGGCGAGCGAGGAGCAGCTCGCGGCGGTGCCGCCGGCGCTCGTCATCGTCGACGAGGCCGACGTGCTGCGCGACGAGGGCGAGGCGTACGCGGCCCGGCTGCGCGCGGCCGGCATCGCGGTCACGACCGTCCGTTACGACGGCGCGGTGCACGACTTCATGATGCTCAACCCGCTGAGCGAGACGCAGGCGACCCGGGCTGCGGTCGCTCAGGCGAGCTCCGTCCTGCGCGGCGTGCTGCACTGCGATGCATGAGCTCCGCGTCACCGTCGTCAGCCCCGGGGAGGCCGAGTACGGGACCGCCGAGTTCTGGTCGGGCGGGCGGCTGTTCGGCTTCACCCATCTCGAGGACGGCGACCTGATGCTCCGGATCGAGCCGAGCCGCGACGGCGCCGCCGTCGTCGTCGCGGCGCACAGCCTGGCCGACGCGATCGCGGAGGCCAACCGCCTCCTCGCCACCTACTGATCACCCGAACCCGAAAGGCAGACCATGAAGATCGTCGTCATCGGCGGACACGGCCGTGTCGGCTCCAAGCTCGTCGACAAGCTCGGCGAGCACGGGCACGACGCCGTCGCCGCCGACCTCAGCACCGGCGTCAACACGATCACCGGCGAGGGACTCGCCGACGCGCTCGCCGGCGCGGACGTCGTCGTCGACGTCTCCAACTCGCCGTCGTTCGAGGACGCGCCGGTGATGGAGTTCTTCCGGACGTCGACGCGCAACATCCTGGCCGCCGAGCAGGCCGCCGGCGTCGGCCACCACGTCGCGCTGTCGGTCGTGGGCGCCGACCGGCTCCCCGACAGCGGCTACCTGCGCGCCAAGGTCGCGCAGGAGCAGCTGATCGCCGAGTCCGGGGTCCCGTACTCGATCGTCCGCGCGACGCAGTTCTACGAGTTCGTCAACAGCATCGCCGACGCCGCCACCGAGGGCGGCAGGGTCCGGCTGCCGGACGCGCTCATCCAGCCGATGGCGGCCGAAGAGGTCTCCGGCGCCGTCGGCCGGGTCGCGGCCGGCGCGCCGGTCGACGGCATCGTCGAGGTCGGCGGGCCCCAGGCGTTCCGCTTCGAGGAGCTCATCCGCCATGGGCTGAGCGTGCACGACGACCCGCGCACGGTGGTCGCCGACCCCGAGGCGCAGTACTTCGGCACCAAGCTGGCCGAGACCAGCCTGCTGCCCGGCGAGGGCGCCCAGCTCGGCGAGATCCGGTTCGAGGACTGGCTCAGCGCGCTCACGACCGCCCGCTGAGGCAAGCGACGCGGGGCCCGCGCGCGCCCCGCCCCAACGCCCCCGCGCTGACCCGGGAGCTGAGCCGCCGCGCGAACCGCCCGCGCCGGTTTAATCGGCGCGGGCGGGAGCGGGCTCGGGGGCCGCGGTCGGCAGGCGGAGCTTGCCGAGGACGGCGACGGCGGCCAGCAGCCCGACCGCGGCGAAGACGATCGCGGTGGCGAAGGCGGACTGGAAGCCGTTCGTGAGCGCGTCGAGCGGGTTGCTGCCCTCGGCGCCGGACACCGCGACGGTGGAGAGGATCGCGACGCCGATCGCCCCGCCGATCTGGAACGAGGAGTTGTTGAGCCCCGAGGCCAGGCCCGCGTCCCCCTCGGCGACGCCGGCGAGCGAGCCGATCGAGCCCGCGACGTAGGTCGCGCCCAGACCCGGGCCGAACAGGAGCAGCCCGAAGAAGATGTCTCCCAGGTAGCTGCCGTCGGCCGACACCTGGGTCAGCAGCAGGCAGCCCAGGCCGGTCAGGGCGAGCCCGACGGTGGCGACCGGGCGCAGGCCGCCCTTGGTCGCGATCGCCTGCCCGATGATCGACCCGAGCGCCGCCGTGACCGGCATGACGACGGAGGCGACGCCGAACTCGAGCGCCGAGTAGCCGAGCACGTCCTGCGCGTACTGCGTGAGGATGAACGGCATCCCGAAGGCGAGCATCCCGAGCGCGAGCAGCACGAGGTTGCCGCCGACGAGCGCCCGCGAGCGGAACACGCGGAGTGGGGCGAGCGGGGCGGAAGAGCGCGCCTCGATCGCCACGAACAGCGCGATCAGCACGCCCGAGGCGGCGAGCAGCCCGAGCGTCTGGCCGGAGGCCCAGCCGGCCTTGGGGGCCTCGACGACGGCGTAGACGAGCGCCACCAGCGCGGCGCTGATCGTCACCGCGCCGGCGAAGTCGAACTGCCGGCCGTGCTCGCCGTCGCGGCTCTCGCGGAGCAGCACCGGGCTCAGCGCCACCACGGCGAGGGCGACCGGCACGTTGATGAAGAAGATCCACTCCCACCCGAGACCGTCGGTGATCGGGCCGCCGACCAGCCAGGCCGCGGTCGCGCCGACGCCGCCGATCGCGGCCCAGATGCCCAGCGCCTTGTTGCGCTCGGCCCCCTCCTCGAACGTGGTGGTGACGATCGACAGCGCCGTCGGCGTCATGACCGCCGCCGCCGTGCCCTGGATGACGCGGGCGGCGATCAGCGCGGCGACCGATCCGGCCAGCCCGGCCCCGAGCGAGGCGAGCGCGAACAGCGTCGTGCCCGCCATGAACACGCGCCGCCGACCCAGCAGGTCGGCCGCGCGGCCGCCGAGCAGCAACAGCCCGCCGAAGCTGAGCAGGTAGGCGCTCAGCACCCACTGCAGGTCACTCGAGGCGAAGCTGAGGTCGGCGCCGATCGACGGCAGCGCCACGACCACGATCGCGGAGTCGAGGATGACCATGAAGAACGCGGTGCAGAGCAGCGCGAGCGCCTTCCAGCGTCGTGGATCGGGCTCGGATGAGATGGGGAGGGGAGGAGTCATTGCGGGAAAGTACCAGCTAGTCCTAGAAAACAAGTACGGCTACCTTCACTAGGACTAGAATGGTCGCCATGGCCACCATGCGGACGTACGGCGACGGCTGCGGCATCGCCCACGCGCTCGACCTGATCGGGGAGCGCTGGGCGCTGCTCGTCGTCCGCGAGCTGCTCCTCGGGCCCAAGCGCTTCACCGACCTGCGCGACGGGCTCCCCAACGCCAGCCCCAACGTGCTCGCCCAGCGGCTGCGCGACCTCGAGCAGGGCGCCATCGTCAGGCGCCGCAAGCTGCCGCCGCCCGCGAGCTCGTGGATCTACGAGCTGACCGACTGGGGGCGCGAGCTCAAGCCGATCGTCATCTCCCTGGGCACGTGGGCGATCCGCTCGCCCTCGTTCCCGCACGACGCGCCGATCGGCACCGACTCGGTCATCCTCGCGCTCGGCACGTTCTTCGACGCCGACGCCGCCGGCGACCTCAGCGCCCGCTACGAGCTGCGGTTCGGCGACCACGCGTTCGACGTCCGCATCGCCGGTCGCGAGATCGAGCTCGAGCGCGGCTCCGCCGCCGACCCGGACGCGATCATCGAGACCGACGCCGCAACCCTCAGCGCGGTGATCTGGAACGGCCGCGACCTCGCCGAAGCGGTGCGCGAGGGCGACCTCGCGATCGTCGGCGACGAGCGCGCGGTGACCCGGTTTCTCGGGCTCTTCAGCCGCCCGCGCGCCGCGGCGCCTGCGTAGGTTTTCGGACACTCGTTAACGGCCCGATTAAACAGGCAGAGATCGGCGTCCGCGGCTGGGTAGTCTTCGGTCCGAAGACATATGAGCCGGACCGCAAAGCGCGCGAGGGACGCCGAGCGGTACCAGGCGGTGACCGCGGCACGAGAGCGGTTTCTCGCGGGCGATGACCGAGTTCGCGGGGTCCGACCCGAGGTGGCCACCTCGTGGTATCGCTGTCGTGAGCAGTACCACGTCGACCCAAGCCTGAGGAGAGCACCGCCGGCGTCCCAAGCGCAGGAGGAGAGGTCTAACGAGCACACGCTCGAGCACGAGATCGTGTTCGCGCAGCTCGGAGGCGCCGCGGCGTCGATCGCCAGCGACGCGGAGAGCGTCGGCGGCGTCGTCACCGTCACCGACGGCGCCGGGCGGCTCCTGACGGTCCAGGGCGACAGCGAGACGCTCGCTCGTGCCCGGGAGAGCAACATGGCGCCATGGTCGTGCTGGTCGGAGTGGGCGACCGGCACGAACGGGATGGGTACCGCGCTCGAGGCGCCCGGGGCGGTGCTGATCAGCGGCCCTGAGCACTGGTGCGCGGGGTTCGACGAGTGGGTCTGCGCCGGCGTGGCCGTGCGCGACCCGGTGACGCACGACGCCGTCGCGGTGCTCGACGTGTCCGCCTGGCGGGGCCAGCTTCCGCAGGAGGCCGCGGGGTGGCTGTCCAGGGCGGTCGGCAACGCCCGCGCGGGCCTGCGCCAGCGCGCCCGCGACAGCGGCGCCGAGCTGGCCGCGGCCTTCGCCCAGGCACGAGCGCAGGTCGGAGAGTCGCTCGCCGCGCTCGACGCCAAGGGCCGGATCGTCATCGCCGACGAGGGGGCGAGCCTCTTCCTCGGGGTGCCCGCACGGGTGCCGGCGCTCGATCCCGCGGGCCGATGGCAACCGGGCGTCGATCTCGGGCCGTTCGCCCGCCACGCGATCAAGCAGGCGCGGCTCGACCGCGAATGGGTGGGCTCGACGCAGATCGTGACCGAGCTCGACAGCGAGCCCTCCCGGATCACCCTGCGCCCGATCTTCCTCGGTGACCGGCCGATCGGATCGCTCGCGGTCATCGGATCCGCGCACGGCGACCACTTCGAGCGCGAGCTGCCGGAGCCCGGACTGACCCCTACGCCGCGTCTCGTGGGTGTGAGCGGCGCCCGCATGGTCCTGCTGCGCCGGTCCGAGGTCCACTACGCCGAGGCGGACGGGAACGATGTGTGGCTCATCACCGAGGAGGGGCGCCTCCAGGCCGCGGTCCACGGCATCGACAAGCTCGAGGAGGAGCTGGCGGGCGGCGAGTTCCTGCGCGTCCACCGGCGTTTCCTCGTCAACCTCACCCGCGTGCGGGAGATCGAGCGCGGCGAGAAGGGCGAGATGTCGTTGATCATGGACGACGGGGCGCGCGAGCCCGTGCCCGTGTCGCGGCGCAACGTCCCCGCCGTCCGGCGCGCGCTCGGGTTCTAAACCCGCGCGGGCCGCTTCATCGTGCGGTAGACGAACTCGTCCGTGTCGGCCGGCGTGCGCGCGGCGACGATGCGGTCGTGGTGGGGCGAGAACCGGCACACCGGATCGGTGGCGCGCGCGTCGCCGGTGAGGCGCAGCGCCTGGCAGCGGCAGCCGCCGAAGTCCTCCTCCTGGCGCCCGAGCGGGCACGACCGGCACGGCTCCTGCATCCAGTCGGTCCCGCGGAAGCGCATGAACGCGTCCGACTCGTTCCAGATCCACTCCAGCGGATGGTCGCGGACGTTGGCGAAATCGAGCCCGGGGATCGTCGCCGCGGCCTGGCAGGGAAGGACGTCGCCGTTCGGCGCCATCACCATCGCCGTGCGGCCCCAGCCGCCCATGCACGGCTTCGGCAGGTCCTCGTAGAAGTCGGGGAGCACCCACAGGACGTCGACCTTGGGGCCGACCCGCTCACGGAACCGCTGGACCGCCTCCTCGCCGCGCTGCAGCTGCTCGCGCGACGGCATCAGCGCATCCTGGTTCGGCACCGCCCAGCCGTAGTACTGCGTGTTCGCCAGCTCGAGCCGCTGCGCGCCGAGCGCGAGCGCGAGGTCGAGCAGCTCCTCGATGCGGTCGAGGTTCGCCCGGTGCAGGACGGTGTTGATCGTCAGCGGGAAGTCGAGCTCCTTCGCCCAGCGCGCGGCGGCGATCTTCTTCTCGAACGACCGGTTGCCCGCGATGCGGTCGTTGTCGGCCGGGTCCGGGCTCTGGATCGAGATCTGGACGTGGTCGAGCCCGGCGGCCTTGAGCGCCTCCGCCCGCTCGCGCGTGAACAGCGTCCCGGCGGTGATCAGCGAGGAGTACAGGCCGGCGTCGCGCGCTGCGGCGCACAGCTCGTCGAGGTCGCGGCGCAGCATCGGCTCGCCGCCCGTGAGCGCGAGCTGCAGGACCCCGAGCCCGCGGGCCTCGCGGAAGGCGCGGATCCAGTGCTCGGTCTCGAGCTCGTGGCGGTACTTCTCGCCGCCGATGTCGACCGGGTTCGAGCAGTACGGGCAGTGCAGCGGGCACTGGTAGGAGAGCTCGGCGATCAGCGTGGACGGCCTACCCGGCATCGACCACGAGTCCTTTCTGCGTCATCGCGTCGACCAGCTCGACGACGTCGTCACGCAGGTCGGCGCCGTCGTAGCGCGCCGCGAGGGCGCCGACGATGTCGTCGAGCGACCGCTCGCCGTCGCACAGCTCGAGCACCTCGGCGGCGGTCGGGTTGAGCCGGACGGCGCCCTCGGGGATGAGCAGCAGGTGCTCCTCGCGCACCTCGTCGTAGCGCAGCCGCGCGCCGGTCACCAGGCGGGGCCGCGTCATGGCTGCGTGTCGCCCCGCTCGATGGCGTCCAGCTGCGCCCACAGCACCTCGGTCTTGAAGCGCAGGGCCGCGACGGCGGCGTCCTGGCGCTCGGGCGTCGTGCAGCGCTCGACGGTGAGGTCGAGCGCGTACTGCGCGTCGCGCGGCGCCTGCACGAGCCGGGTGCGGAAGTACTCGAGCCCGGCCGGGTCGATCCACGGGTAGTGGCGCTCGAACGCCTCGAGCCGCACCTTCATCGCGCCTGGCCCGAACAGCTCGGTGAGCGACGACGCGACCGCCTCGATCCACGGCTTCTGACGGGCGAAGTTGACGTAGGCGTCGACCGCGTAGCGCACGCCGGGGAGGACGCCCTGCTCCGACAGCAGCTCGTCGCGCGTGACGCCGAGCGCCTCGCCGAGCCGCAGCCAGGACTCGGTGCCGCCCGTGCCCTCGACCGTGCCGTCGTGGTCGACGATGCGCTGGATCCACTGGCGGCGGACCTCGACCTCGGGGCAGTTCGCCAGGATCGCCGCGTCCTTCAGCGGGATGCACTTCTGGTAGTAGAAGCGGTTCGTGACCCAGCGCTGCAGCTCCTCGCGGGACAGCTCGCCGGCGTCCATGCGCCCGTGGAACGGGTGCAGGTTGTGGTAGCGCCCGCCCTGCGCGCGCAGACGTCCGATGAACTCCTCGCTCACAGCTCGACCTCGAGGCCATCGTAGGCGACTTCGACGCCCGCCCGGACGACCTCGTCGCGCTCGGGAGAGTCCTCGAGCAGGATCGGGTTCGTGTTGTTGATGTGCACCAGCACCTTGCGCGGGCGGGCGAGCCCGGCGAGCACCTCGAGGGTGCCGCCGGGTCCGGCCAGCGGTACGTGTCCCATGTCGCGCGCGCTGCGGTCCGAGGCGATGCCCTGCCGGGCGAGATCGTCGTCGTGCCAGAACGTGCCGTCGACGAGCACGAGGTCGCTCGCGGCGAGCCGGGCGAGCACGTCGTAGTCGATCCTCGCCAGCCCGGGGACGTAGGTGACCGTGCGGTCGCCGTCGCCGAACGACGAGCCCGCTCGCCTCGAGCTCTCCTTCGAGATAGCGCGGCGCGTCGCCGCCCGCCGCGAATGACTCGACGACGAGGCTCGATCCGGCGAGCGGCTGCGGCCGCCCCGGCTCGAGCGTGACCCAGTCGGTGCCGGAGTAGCGCTCCAGCACCGCGAGCACGGGATACCCGTCGCTCAGCGCACGCTTGATGCCCGCCTCGCCGTAGATGCGCAGCGGCGTGCCCGACTCGCGCATCAGCAGCAGTCCGGCCGTATGGTCGATCTCGGCGTCGGTCAGCAGCACGCCGGCGATCGGCGAAGCACGGACGCCGTCCGGCGCGTCGAGCGACTCGAGCTGCTCGCGCAGGTCCGGCGAGGCGTTGACGAGGAACCACGGGCCCTCGGTCCCGCGGATCGCGATCGACGACTGGGTGCGGGGCACGGCCCGGACGCCCGCGCGAGCGGCATCGCACACCTCGCAATGGCAGTTCCATTGCGGGAAGCCGCCGCCGGCGGCCGAGCCGAGAATGCGAACGCGCACGCGACCCCTAGCCTGCGCCGGAGGTCGCGTCGCGAGTTACGCGCCTACCGATGGAACACGTAGGAGGTGATCTCGGAACACAGCTCGACGATCTCAAACTTCGGCTTAACCCACGTCATATTTTGCCTCCAATCAGGGTGAGAGATTTTACCGATAATGTGCGGCAGATGCATGTCGAGGTGAGCGCGGGCGACCCGCGTGCGGTCGGCGCCGATCTGGTCGCCGCGGCAGCGGCGAGAGCGAAGGAACTGGGCGCCCCCGAGCGTGCGCTCGCGGATGCCGATCCGGTCGCGATGGTGTACGCGCCGCGAGGGCCCGCTCGCCGTCGTGGCGCTCGCGCCGGGCGCCGAGGGGCTCAGGACCGCCGCCGCGCACGCCGTCCGCGCGTGCCGCACCGGTGGGACGGTCGCCTGGGCGCTCGATGCGTCGCTGCCCGTGCCGGTCTCCGAGCAGGTGCGCGCGCTGGCCGAAGGCGCCGTCATCGGCAGCTACGACCGCCGGCGCTGGCGGAGCGGCGGCGTGGCGCGCGGCGTCGACCGCTTCGTGATCTGCGGCGACGGTGATCACGCGCCGGTGGCGGACCGCGCGGCGCTCGTCGGCCGCTGGACCAACGCCGCCCGCGAGCTGGTCGACGCGCCGGCGAACGTCGTCTCTCCGGCCGGCCTGGCGGAACGCGTCATGGCGCTGCCGGGCGTGGCGACCGAGGTCATCGACGCCAAGGAGGCCGGGCTCGGTGCGCTGGCCGCCGTCGGCGGTGGCAGCCCGATCGACCCGAAGCTGATCGTGATCCGGCACGAGCCGCCCGGCGCGCCGGACGCGCCGCGACTCGCGCTCGTGGGCAAGTCCGTGACGTTCGACACCGGCGGCTACTTCCTCAAGCCGCAGTCGGACATCGTCCGCCAGAAGGCCGACATGGGCGGTGGCGCCGCGGTCGTCGGCGCGCTCGGCGCGATCGCCGAGCTCGGGCTCCCGCTGTCGGTGACCGGGGTGCTGCCGGCCTGCGAGAACATGCTCAGCGGCACCGCGATCCGGCCGACCGACGTCATCACGACCGCGTCCGGGCTCACCGTCGAGGTGATGAACCCCGACGCCGAGGGCCGCCTGATCCTCGCGGACGCGCTGTGGTGGGCGCGTCGCGACGGCGCTACGCACCTCGTCGACCTCGCGACGCTGACCGGCGCGATGCGCGCCGGCATGGGGGACATGTACGCGGGCGTCTTCGCCAACGACGACGCGTGGCGCGACGCGGTCGTCGACGCCGGGAACGCCGCCGGCGACCTCGCCTGGCCGTGGCCGCTGCACCCGCGCTACCGCTCGCTGATCGAGTCGACCGTGGCCGACCTGCGCAACAACGCCGGCAAGCCGTTCGGCCTGTCGATCGTCGCGGCGACGTTCCTTCAGGAGTTCGTGGGTGAGGGTCCGTGGGCTCATGTGGACATGCTTGGCACTGCGCTGCTTGACGACGATCGCGGCGACGCGTTCGGCCCTGGTGCGACCGGCTACGGCGTCCGCATGCTCGTCGAGCTCGCCGCCCGCCTGAGCGCGGCGGCGAGCTCTCCGGCATAGATCTCGATCAGCCGACCAGGACAAGCCCCGCGGCGGCGAGAAGGAGCGCGCCTCCGGCGACCCGATCGAGGGCCGCGTGGTGACGCTCGAACGTCGGCCGCAGTGCGGCCGCGACGACCAGCCCGAGCAACGCCAGCGCCGCGCTGGACAGCGCCTGCGCGCCGGCGTGCGCGAACACCGAGCTCGCCGCGTGGTCGCCGAACAGGCCATACGTGAGGTTGTCGAAGACGAGAACCCCCGGCAGCGCCCACACGGTCCACCGTGCCGCGAACGGCCGCGTCCCGGCCGCGACGACGAGCAGGTAGATCGCGAAGATCACCAGCGCCGCGGTGGTCAGGGCCGTCGACGCCCGTTCGGTCATGAACTGCAGTCCGAGGCCGGCCCCGACCAGGAATGCCACGCCGTCGGCGATGCCGAACAGGGCGGCCAGCTTGTAGCGCGACCGTCCGTCGACGATGACACCGACGGCCAGGCACACGATCAAGCTGTCGAGACCGAGAAGAAGCAAACTCATAGTTAACTCCTGACTCTCATAGTTAAGTCGCTTGTCTCACTGACAGCTCAGTCCGGCACCGCGAACGCGAACAGGGCGCTGCCCTGGCCGGCTCCGAGCATCCCGGGCAGGAAGCCCTCCGTCCACGCGCCCCAGCCCGTCGGCACGCCGATGTACTGCTTGCCGTCGGCCACGAACGTGCACGGGCTGCTGTGGTGGCCGCTGCCGCACTGGAACTGCCACAGCAGCTCGCCGGTCTCGGCGTCGAGCGCGTTGAACTCGCCGGTCGGCTCGCCGCCGAACACCAGGCCGCCGGCCGTCGTCAGGAGCGACGAGCACATCGGGATGTCGTTGGCCCAGCGCCAGCGCTCCTCGCCGGTCCGCGGGTCGAAGGCGCTGATCGAGCCGGCCATGTCCTCGAGGTCCACGGCCACACCGGCGCCCCAGTAGGGGATGCTCTCCTTGAACTCCCGGCGGCGGCGGGTGGCCGTCGCGCCGACGTCCTGCACCGGGCAGTAGAGGAGCTCGGTGTTCGGGTTGTAGCAAGCGTGCGTCCACTCCTTGGCGCCGGCCGGGCCGGGCCAGAAGTGCACCGGGTCGCCCTCCTTGTCGGGGAAGACCTTCGGCGTCACGTTGCCCTTCTCGTCGACCTCGCCCCAGTCGATGCGGTCCACGAACGGCGCCACCCGGACCGGATCCATGGTCGTGCGATCGAGGATGTACATGAACCCGTTCTTGTCGAAGTGGGCCGCGAGCTTCTGGCCGTCGAGGTCGAACAGGATGTGCTCCATCGTGGAGTCGTAGTCCCACACGTCATGCGGCGTGTACTGGAAGTACGACTTGATCTCGCCGGTGTCGGCGTCCACGGCCACGCCGGAGTCGGTGTGGAGGTTGTCGCCCTCGCGGACCGCGCCGTCGAAGTCGGGGCACGGGTTGCCGGTGCCCTGGTAGATGAGGTTCAGCTCGGGGTCATAGGTGGGGGTGACCCAGCAGTTGCCGCCGCCCCGCTGCCACGCCTCGCCGTCGTCGGGCCACGTCTCGGACCCGGGCTCGCCCGGCTTGGGCACCATGTAGGTGCGCCACACGCGCTCGCCCGTCTCGCGGTTGAACGCCTCGAGGTGGCCGCGGTTGCCGAACTCGCCGCCGGAGCTGCCGACGATCACCGTGTCCTTGATGATCAGCGGCGCCATGGTGGCGCTCTCGCCGGCCCGCACGTCGCCGTAGGTGGTGTCCCAGATCTTCTTGCCGGTCTCGGCGTCGAGCGCGATCACGTGGGCCGCGAGGGTGGTGACGAAGACCCTGCCCTCGGCGACGGCCACGCCCCGGTTCACGTTGCCGCAGCACAGCGACACGTCGAACGCCGAGGCCGTCCGGTACTGCCACAGGATGTTCCCGGTCTTGGCGTCCAGCGCCCAGACCCAGCCGTCCCAGCCCGACACGTACATGACACCGTCGACCACGAGCGGCGACGCCTCGAACGAGTACGTCGACTTGCCCGAGTGCAGGCCCACGGAGCCGCACTGGAAGACCCACTCCGGCCTGAGCGCCTTGACGTTGTCCTTGGTGATCTGGTCCAGCGGGCTGTAGCGCTGCCCGTCATACGCGCCGTAGTAGGTGAGCCAGTTCTCCGGCTCGGATCGCGCGTTGAGGATGCGCTCGTACGTCACGCCGTCGGTGACCGGCGGTGCGCTGCCGACGATCTTGCTCAGCGACGAGTTCGCGACGGCGGTGCCCGCGTCTACATACTCGGTTGCCATCTAAGAGTTCCTTTCCTCGCTCGGGCCGTCGACTACGGACGGGGTTGCGGCGGACGGTCGATTCGCGCCTCGGGAGGCGCGTCGCCCTGCACGACGATCGCCGCGGTCAGCCCCCGGCCCTCGTCGTTGCCCGAGCGCGAGCCGTACCAGTAGTAGCCCGGACCGTCGAGCTCGAGGATGGCCTTGCCCTTCGAGTGGTTCACGAGCCAGATGAACTGGTAGTCGCCGTTGCTCGGCAGGACCGCGCAGTGCGTGTTCTTGTCGTCGTTGATGAGCGTGAGCTCGAGCGTGCCCGCGTGGGGGATGACGAGGACCCCGGGGTCGTAGACCAGCTCGTCCTCGGGGATGCGGATCGTCGCGGTCATCTTGCCGTCGGGGCCCTCTTCGGCCACTCCGACGTTTCCGCGGCCGAGGATGCGACCGAGCGTCGCCCCGTTCTGCTTGTCCAAGCCTTCGACGGCAGTCATACGCCGCTCTCCTCCGTCCGATTTTGGGGACTCGCACTGATGAGTCCCTCGAACTCGTCTCGCAGAGTCGGGAGGCGCTGGGCTCCCCCCGGACCCACACTGATCGTAAGTGCGTGGAGGGGGGTCCGGACCGAATTTCCGGCGTGCCACCGTTCGCATCGCGAGACGCGCCGTTCGTCCGCGATCGGGTGCCGCTCGATGCGGCTTGGTCGCCCCAGGGGGCGACCAAGCCGTCGGGTGAATCGCCCTGGGGGCGATTCACCCAGCGGAGGACTAAGCGGCGGCGGGGGTCCGGATCAGTCCAGCGGAGGACTAAGCGGCGGCGGGCGTCCGGATCAGCCCGGCGGCGTGGAGCCGGTGGGCGACCTTGCGCGCGCTCCGCTCGCGCGTGGCGTCGGGCACGGCATCGCCCCACACCGCAGCCGCCTCCACGGCGCGCTGGAGCAGCCCGTCCAGCAGCTCCGCGGTGGGCTGCGTCTCGACCAGGCAGCGGAGGCCGAAGCCGACGTGCCAGCGCTCGTCGCGCTCGACGCGCTCCACGCCCGTGCGGATGCCCGGCAGCGCGCCGTCGGCGAGATCGTCGAGCAGCGCGTGCTGTCCGGCATCGAAGACCACTCCCTCGAGCAGCATGTGGTAGAGGCTGACGCCCTCGTCGAGCCCCACGCGCCCCTCGCCGAGCTCCGACGCCATCGCCGGCAGCCGCTCCTCGAACAGCTCGAGCATCGCGGGCGTGACGTGCTCGCGCGCGGCCGCGCGGCGGTCGGCCGGGGTGTCGCCGGCCAGCCCGAGCACCTCGGCGCCGATGCGGTCGAACAGCCGCGCGTGCCGCTGCTCGTCACGCCGCTGGAGGAAGAACACCCAGGCCATCAGGCTCTCCTGCGACGGGAGCTTCGCGTTGCGGGCAGCGTCGGCGAACGGGGTGAGCTGCTCGGCCACCGCGTCCTCGGCCACACAGAAGCCGGCCAGGAGCGTGGTGAGCCGCTCGCGCCGCTCGGCCGGGAGATCGGGCCACGCGCGCGCATCCTCGCTGAGGTCGATCGCCTCCGGGCTCCACTGCAATCGGGCCACGATCCGCGAGAAGAAATTGGGCCAGAAGCTCCGCTTCGCGAGGACGAAGTGGCCACCGACCACTCGCTCCCATAGCGGCTGGTCAGCCATCCGGTCACCGTAGCAAGGGGTCTGCGGCGAGGCCCGCGCACCTATGCTCCGGCGATGCGGGTGCCGCTCAAGCGCGGCGGCGCGCGATCGCCTCGCCCGCCGGGCGGCCGGCGACGAGCTTGCGGAGCCCGTGCACGAGCGCGGTCGCCTCGCGCTCGCTGAGCGCGGCACCGAGCCAGTCGTGGAGCCGGCGCTCGGCGTCGGCGACCTCGCGGGCGGCGAGCCGGCCGGCGGAGGTCAGCGAGAGCGCGACCGCCCGGCGATCGCCGGGATGGTCGCCGCGCTCGACCAGGCCGGCCGCCACGACAGTGCTCACGAGCCGGCTCGGGCTCCCGCCCTCGCACACCAGCCGCTCGCCCAGCTCCCGCACGGTCAGCGGCCCGTCGGCATCGCGCAGGACGGCGATCACCTCGGCTTGCGCAGCCGTCAGGCCCGCGGGCTGCAGCAGCTCGGCAAGCGTCCGCGCCCCTTCGCGCTGGGCGCCGAGCACGAGATAGCGGAGCTCCTCGATCGTGTCCATGGAGCGGAGATTACATGACGTGTCATTGACTTCGGAGTCGGCGAGGAGCAGAATCATGACATGTCATCTATTTCCTTCACCACGACGATCACCATCGGCCGCCCGATCGACGACGTGTTCGCGCGGGTCGCGGACCCGGGCGGCTTCCCCGACTGGAACTCGGCGGTCGAGAGCGTCCAGCCGCGCGGGGATGGGCGCTACGTGATGCACCGCCGGCTCCCGAGCGGCCCGGCCGTCAATGACCTCGAGGTCGTTGAGCGGCGGTCGCCGGCCGCCTTCGCGGTGCGCACCACCAGCGGCCCGACCCCGTTCGTCTATCGCTACACGTTCACGCCGGTCGACGGCGGCACGCTCGTGACGCTCCACGCCGAGGTCGAGCTGCCCGCGTGGGCGGCGCTCGCCAAGCACGCGGTCAGGCGCGGCGTCGACGCCAACCTCGCCACGCTCAGGTCGATCCTCGAGTCCTAGACGGGCAACTCGATATGCAGGCGGGTGCCGCCGCCCGGCGGGCTGTCGAGCGACAGCGTGCCGTCGAGCGCCGCGACGCGGTCGGCGACGCCGGTCAGGCCCGAGCCACGGGCCGGGTCGGCGCCGCCGATGCCGTCGTCGGCGACGTCGACGGTGACGCGCCCGTTCGACCGCCGCACCGCCACGCTCGCCTGCGTCGCCTGCGCGTACTTCGCGACGTTCGCGAGCGCCTCGGACACCGCGAAGTAGGCGGCGACCTCGAGCGGCTTCGGGAGCCGCTCGCCGACGTCGCTCTCGAGCGTGAGCGGCACCGGTGTCCTCGCCGCGAGCGCCTCCAGCGCGACATCGAGGCCGCGTTCGGTCAGCGCGGCAGGGTGGATGCCGTGGGCGAGCTCGCGCAGCTCGGCGAGGCCGGTCTTGAGCTCGTCGATCGCCTCGTCGAGCAGCTTCGGGATCTCGCCCGGCGCCGTCTGCGCCCGTCCGCGCGTGTGGTTGAGCAGCATGGCGAGCGCGACGAGGCGGGCCTGGGCGCCGTCGTGGAGGTCGCGTTCGAGGCGCCGGCGCTCGGTGTCGGCCGTCTCCACGAGCCGGGCGCGCGAGGCGCGCAGCTCCTCGACCAGCCCCGCGATGTGGCTGCGCAGCAGGCCGGCCAGGAACGCGAACGGGAGTAGCGCCGTGGCGGCGAACGCGACCGACCAGGCGGCGTCGCCGCCGCCGCTCGTGGACACCGTGACGAGCAGGAACGCGAGCAGCCCGCACACGTACACCGGCGTGAGCTGGAGCCGCTCGAGCGTCGGGGTGCGGCGCCAGCGGAGCGTGAGCCGGACGAGAACGACGACGAACAGCACGGCGTACAGCGCCGCCTGCACCGCGAACAGGGCGTTCGCGACGCCGGGCTGGTGGCTGACCTGCAATACGTTGTCAGGGCACTCGTCGCAGCCCAGCTCGTGCGGGCCGGCGAACAGCAGGGCCGGGACCGAGGCGACGGTGAAGAGCAGGTAGCCCGCCCACACGATCACGCGGTCCGCCCGCGACCTCAGGCGGCCCGACGGGAACGTCACCACGAGCTGCAGGAACACGCCGCCCCACAGGCCGCCCGCGACCTGCGCGAGCGTGAACAGCGGCGGCGAGTCGGTGAGCGCGAGCGCGGCGACGAACCACGCGAACCCCTGCAGCACCATCAGCATGCCGACGCGGCTGTCCGGCCGGCGCCGCCACGCGTACAGGCCGGTGCCGATGAACGACCAGCCGATCGCCGGCCATAGGTGCGCCCACACGGTCTGGGCTTCCTCGTGGTCGCTGGCGAGGACCGCGGCGAACGCCGCGGCGCCGCACACGAGCCCCGCGACGATCACGGCCCGCATGCGCCCGTCGGTCATGACGACGATCCTCTCCGCCCGCGGGGCGGCGGGCAAGCTAGGGGAGGGCTCGGAGCAACGCGAACTCGGTGTCGGTGCCGCTGGCGGTGTAGCCGCCGGCGACGATGCGGTCATGGGCATCGATCGCGACGTCCTGGCCGAACTCGCCGCGGCCGTGGAAGTCGGCCGTCAGCCTGCCGTCGCCGTCGAAGCTGGTGTCGAGCGTTCCGTCCGCGTGGTACCGGGCCAGCGCCATGTCGAGGATCGTGGCGCTCGATGCGCGGCCGACGAGCACGATCCGGCCGGCCCCGTCGACGACGAGGTTCTCGGCGAAGTCGTCACCGCCGAAGTCGGTCGTCGTCGTGGTGTCGAGGCCGCCGCCGGCGGTGTAGCGGGCGAGCAGGAAGTCGCGGTTCACCGCCGCGCCGAGCGTGTATCCGGCAATGACGATATGACCGCTGCGATCGAGTGCGACGCCGTTGGCGACGTCGTCGGAGCCGTGGTCGGTGACCCGCTTCCCGCCCGTGCCGAACGTCGTGTCGAGGTCGCCCGTCGCCGTGTACCGCGCCAGCCCGATGTCCTCGCCCGCGCTGCCGGCGACGACGATCTTGCCGTCCGGGGCGATCACGAGCGCGCGGGCGCCGTCGCTCCTCGTGCCGAGGTCGGTGGTCACGATGCCGTGCGTGCCGAACCCCTCGTCGGGCGTGCCGTCGGCGTTGTAGCGGACCACGGCGAAGTCGCCGTCGATGTTGTTCACCACGGCGGAGCCGGCGACCACGATCTTCCCATCGGGCTGGACGGCGACCGCGTTCGCCTGGTCGCCGCCGCCGCGGATGTCGGTCCTGACGACACCTGCCGGCGTCCCGTCGGCGCGGTACCGGACGACGCCGAAGTCGCCGTCGCTGCGTCCGACCACGACGGTCCCTTCCGCTGTGGCCGCCGCGTCGTACGCCTCGTCGTCGGCGCCGCCCAGATCGGTGGCGGCGATCCCGTTCGTCCCGAACGACGGGTCGAGGCGGCCGGACGAGTCGTGTCGCGTCAGCGCGAAGTCGACGCCGGTGGCGGTCGTGCGCCAGCCCGCCGTGACGATGCCGTCGTCCGGCTGGATCACCACCGCCTCGCCGTGGGCGCCGCCGACCGGCGTCGAGACGCGGCCGAGGCTGCCGAACGTGGGGTCCAGGCCGCCGGTCAGCGACTGCGTCTCGCAGTGGACGGCGACGCCGGTCACGGCCGCCGACACGGTCCCGCGGCCGTGCTCGACGCTGCACACCTGGTTCGGCGGCTGGGTGCGGACCTCGACGTCGTAGGTCGTGCCGGCCGGACGCTCGCCTGGGAAGGCGAAGGGCCCGTCGGCCGGCACCGGCAGGTCGGTGCCGAAGTTGGTGAGCACGAGCCCGCCGCCCTGGAGACCGTCGACGGTCCCGCCGATCGTGAAGCCGGCGGGCGGCGGCGGCGGGAGCATGTCGTCATCGGCGATCGTGACGCTCGCGTGCTTCCGCGCACCGAGCCCGCCGCAGTGCGCATGCCCGAGCCCGACCGTGAACGTCTCTAGCGCCTCCGCGGCGCCGTCCTCGCGCATCGGGATCTCGACCACGCGCGCCCCGGTCTCGCCGGCGGCGAAGCGGACGGTCGCGGACAGCGGCTTGAAGTCGCGCGCCGAGGCGCTCCCGGAGCGCGTCGTGAGCACCACGCTGGCCGGGCCGCGCGCGCCGCCGTGGCGGGTGACGACGACGAACGCGGTCCCCGACTCGCTGCCGGTGAAGGCGCGCCCACCGAGCTGCATCACGCCGGCGTTCCGCACGCGCTTGCCGCAGCGGGCTGCGGGGACGTGCCCGTGCGGCTCCTTGAAGTGCGGCTTGCCGCGGCGCACCAGCCCGCGGGTCTTGATCAGGGCGGAGTCCCGGTGCTGAGGGTCCTGGACGAAGGCCTCCGCGGCGGTCTCGCCCTCGTGATCGTCGACCGCCTCTGCCTCGAGGCTCACGTGGACGGCGAACAGCTCGCCGCGGTGGACGGCATCGAGCGGGATCCGCAGGGTGCGCGGCTTCTTGAGGAACATCCTCGCTTCCGCTCCGGTTTCGCTGCCGTCGGCGTCCCCGTCGACGTCGAACTGCTTCTCGCCCCAGAGCGGGCGCGCGGAGTCGGCCGAGGTCCACGCGCCGGGAGCCCACGAGTGCTGATGACCCTCCAGATACGCGACGCCGCCCGCGGCGAAGAAGTCACCGCCGGCCGACGCCGCGTAGGCGCGCGCGTGGAACCGCACGATCGTCCGCATCGGGGCGCACCGGCCGCCCGACGGACACTCCCACGCCGCCAGGGCGTTGGTGTCGTCGATCAGCTCGAGGAAGACGTCCGAGAGCGTGACTCGCAACGAGGCGTCGCTGTCGCGCTTCGTGTACGCCTGGTACTCGTCGAGATGCGTGACGGCACCGTTGGGCGTCCCGATCCGAAACGGATTCGGCGCCGGCGCTTGTGCCAGCACCGAGTACTGGTCGCCGGACGCGTTCGAGAACAGGCTGCCGAACGCGCGGTCGCGCGGTAGGAGATCCCAGTACGGCCTCCCGAGCGGGAGAGCGAACACGCTATGGCCGAGATCGACCTTGTGGAGGAGCTCGCCGCCCACCTGAGCGCCGCTCTGCACGGGCACTTCACCGATGCCGTGCTCGACCTTGCTCACCGACCAGAAGCGCACCGGCTCGTGATCCGCCGCCGCGGGCGCGGCGACGGCGAGCACGGCGAACAGCGACGCGACGACCGACATGACGGGCAGGCGCATGGGAAGCCTCCGAGCATCCGTTGATGCACCACGGACGGCGGGGGAGCCGGGAATATTCCCGCCGCCGCGGGCGTCTGAGGGGCGTGTTCCCAGTCCCCTCGCAAGGAGTAGCGATGAACGTAGGTCCCCAGGGCCGGCGCACGACGCGCCGGCTGCTCGCCGGCAGCGTGCTTGCCGCCGGCGTCCTCGCGGTGACGAGCGCGTCCGCCATGGCCGCCACCACCGCCACCTTCAGCGGCGGCGTCCTCACCGTGAACGGCGATTCCGCCGCCAACACCATCACCGTCAGCCGCGACGCCGCCGGCCGGATCCTCGTCAACGGCGGCGCCGTCAGCGTCGTCGGCGGCACGCCGACCGTTGCCAACACGGCGCGGATCAGCGTCAACGGGCTCGGCGGCAACGACGTGATCACGATCAGCGAGGTCAACGGCGCGCTGCCGCGGGCCGAACCTGTTCGGCGGCGCCGGCAACGACGTCCTCACCGGCGGCTCGGGCAACGACCAGCTGTTCGGGCAGGCCGGCAACGACACGCTGCTCGGCAAGGGCGGCAACGACCTGCTGTTCGGCGGCAACGACAACGACACGATCACCGGCGGCGACGCCGACGATCAGGCGTTCGGCCAGAGCGGCAACGACCGCATGATCTGGAACCCCGGTGACGACACCGACCTCAACGAAGGGGCCAGCGGCACCGACACGGTCGAGGTCAACGGCGGCAACGGCGCCGAGCAGTTCACGGCCACGGCCAACGGCACGCGCGTGCGCTTCGACCGCGTCACCCCGGCGCCGTTCTCGATCGACATCGGCACGTCCGAGAACCTGGTGCTCAACGCCAACGGCGGCGACGATCAGTTCTCGGCGACCGGCAACCTGGCCGCGCTGATCAAGGTGACCGTCGACGGCGGCACCGGCAACGACACGCTGAGCGGCAGCAACGGCGCCGACACCCTGCTGGGCGGCGACGGCAACGACTTCGTCGACGGCCAGCAGGGCAACGACACCGCGCTGCTCGGCGCCGGCGACGACACGTTCCAGTGGGATCCCGGCGACGGCAGCGACATCGTCGAGGGCCAGGACGGCAGCGACCGGATGCTGTTCAACGGCGCGAACATCAACGAGCGCATGGAGGTCGCGGCCAACGGCGGGCGCGTCCGCTTCACGCGGGACGTCGCGAACATCGTCATGGACCTCAACGACGTCGAGTCGATCGCGGCGAACGCGCTCGGCGGCGCCGACACCCTCACGGTCAACGACCTGACGGGGACCGACGTCACCAACGTCGCCGACAACGTCGGCGCCAACGACGGGGCGGCCGACAACGTGCTCGTCAACGGCACCGGCGGCGACGACGCCGTGAGCGTCGCCGGCGACGCCGCGGGCGTGCAGGTCGCCGGGTTGAGCGCGCTCGTGTCGGTGACCGGCGCGACCGCGGGCACCGACCGCGTGACCGTCAACGCGCTGGCCGGCGACGACGTGATCGAGGCATCCGGCCTGGCCGCCACCGCGGCCCTCCTGACCGAGAACGGCGGCGACGGCGACGACGTCCTGATCGGCGGCGACGGCGACGACACGCTGCTCGGCGGCGCCGGCGACGACGTCCTCCTCGGCGGGCCCGGCAACGACATCCTCGACGCCGGCCCCGGCGACAACGTGGTGATCCAGAGCGTGGCCTCCGGGAACGCGTTCCTGGCCGGCCACGCGCGCGTCGTGAAGGGACAGACCGTCCTCAAGGTGGACGGCAAGCTGCGGGCACTGCCCCGCGTCTGATCGATCTGCGAAAGGCCCGCTCCGGCGGGCCTTTCGTCGTCAGAGGGGCTTCTCGTAGATCAGCAGGTCGCACGGGCAGGCGAGCCGCACCGCCAGGTGCGGATACAGCTCCTCCATCGAGCCCGTGCGGACCACCTCGTAGCCGCGCCGCCCGTACCACGCCTTGAGACGCTCCTTGCTCGGATGGTTCCAGCCGACCGGCACGAGCAGCTCGAGCCGCATCGTCCGCCGGCCCCGCCGGGCGGCGTCCTGCTCCGCGTACGCGACGAGCGCGCGGCCGACGCCGAGGCCGCGGTGCCCGTGCGCGGCGGCGAGCATCCCGATGATCGTCGCCTCGTCCTCGACGTCCTCGATGTGGATGGCGCCGGCGATCGCGCCGTCGCAGGTCGCGGCGGCGATCTGCCGGGCCGCGATCAGCGCCGAGAGCTCGGCCGGCGTCGTGCGCTGGAAGCCGCTCTGCCAGAGCCCTTCCTCGGCGACCGCGTAGACGCCGTTGATCAGCTCCGTGAGCTGAGCCACGAGGCCGGCATCTGCGCTCTCGAGCCGGTCGACGCGCGCCTCCATCGCCACGGAGGATGACCTAACCTGCGCCGCCGTGCTCGTGCTGCTGCCGCCGTCCGAGGGCAAGACCGCGCCCGCGACCGGCGCGCCGGTCGACCTCGCCGCGCTGTCCTTCCCCGCGCTGACGAAGCCGCGCGAGCGGATCCTCAACACGCTGATCCGCGTCAGCCGCGGGCGCGAGGCGAGCGCGCTGAAGGCGCTCGATCTGTCGAAGACCCAGGCCGGCGAGCTGGAGCGCAACCGCGCGCTGCGCACCGCTCCGGCCGCGCCCGCCGCCGAGGTCTATACCGGGGTGCTGTTCGAGCGGCTGCGGCTCCCGGAGATCGACGAGGCGGCGCGGGCGCGGGTGCTGATCGCCAGCGCGCTGTGGGGCGTCGTCCGGCCCGACGACCGCATTCCCGCCTACCGGCTGTCGATCGGCGCGCGGCTCCCGCGCACGCCGAACCTCGCCGCCTTCTGGCGCCCGTTCCTGCGCAGGGCGCTGGCCGACGAGGGCCTGGTCGTCGACCTGCGCTCCGGTCCGTACGCCGCCGCGTGGGCGCCCGAGCACGCGGAGCGCGTGACCGTCCGCGCCTTTAGGCCCGACGGCAAGGTCATCAGCCACATGGTCAAGGCCACGCGCGGCGACGTCGCCCGCCTGCTGCTCGAACAGCCCGCGGACACGGCCGCCGAGGTCGCCGAGATCGTCGCCGCCGCCGGCTACGCCGTCGAGCTCAACGACGGCTCGCTCGACGTCGTCGATCAGCGCCCGGCGGCGTAGCGCATCATGCCGCGCGGGTCGGCGGCGGCGACCAGTCCCGTCGCGTCGCGCCCCGCGGCCACGAGCCGGCCGATGCTCCAGTCCCCGACCACCGACACGTCGTGTCCGCGCTCCCGCAGCCCGGCGATCACGCCGGCGCCGAACCGCGCCTCCATGTCCACGCTCCCCGGCCGCGCCGCGCGCGGGAAGAACGACGACGCGACGTGGTCGCTGGTGAACTTGGGCGCGTCGATCGCGGCCTGCAGGTCGAGCCCGTCGAGGTGGGAGAGCAGGAACTGCAGCGTCCACTGGTCCTGGCCGTCGCCGCCCGGCGTCCCGAACGCGATGTAGGGCTCGCCGCCGCGCAGCGTCAGCGTCGGGCTCAAGGTCGTGCGCGGGCGCTTGCCCGGCGCGAGCGAGCTCGGCACGCGCGGGTCGAGCCAGAACATCTGCGCGCGCGTGCCGAGGCAGAAGCCGAGCTCGGGGATCGCCGGCGAGCTCTTGAGCCAGCCGCCGCTCGGGATCGCCGAGACGACGTTGCCGAACCGGTCGGCAGTCATGACCGCGCAGGTGTCGCTGCCGACCGGGGCGCTCGACGCGGCCGCGGGCTCGCCCCCGGTCGCCAGCACCGGCTCGCGGCCGCCGGGCGAGCCGGGCCGCAGCACGAACGAGGCCTCGGCGCCCACGAGCGCGCGGCGCTGCGCGTTGTACGCGGGGGAGAGCAGCTCGGCGAGCGGCACGTCGACGAATGCCGGGTCGCCGTACCACGCCTCGCGATCGGCGAACGCGAGCTTCGCGCACTCGATGACGGTGTGCAGCCGCTCGACCTCGCCCATTTCGGCGAGGTCGAAGCCGGACAGCAGCGCGAGCTGCTGCAGGAACACCGGCCCCTGGCTCCACGGGCCGGGCTTGCATACGGTCAGCCCGCCGTAGTCGAAGACGACCGGGTCCTCGTACGAGGCGCTCCAGCCCGCGAGGTCGGCAGCGCGCACCAGCGAGCCGAACCCGTCGATCGCCTCCGCCACGAAGCCGCGGTAGAACGCGTCGCGCGCCGCGTCGAACTCGGCCTCGCGGTCGCCCGACGCCGCGTCGACGATCCGGCGGTACGTCGCGGCCATCCCGGGCAGCGCGTAGACGTCGCGCGGCCCGCCGTCGCGCAGCCACACCGCGGCCGACGACGGCCACTCGCGCCGGAACCGTTCGGCCTGGGCGGCCACGTCGGCGGCGAGCTCCGGCACCACCGGGAACCCGTCGGCGGCGTAGCCGATCGCCGGCTCGAGGATCTCGGCCAGCCGCAGCGTCCCGAAGTCGCGCACGAGCTGCATCCAGCCGTCGAACGCTCCCGGCACGACCGCGGCCAGCACGCCTTCTCCCGGCACGAGATCGAAGCCGGCGAACCGCTCCAAGGTCGCCGAGGCCGGTGCCGGCCCCTGCGCGCACAGCACCCGCGGCGCGCCGAGCTCGGCGCTCCAGAAGACGACCGGCAGGTCACCGCCGGGCCCGTTCTGGTGCGGCTCGACGACCTGCAGCACGAACCCGGCGGCGGCCGCCGCGTCGAACGCGTTGCCGCCGCGCTCGAGCATCCGCATGCCGGCCGCCGACGCCAGCCAGTGCGTGGCGGCGACCATCCCGAACGTGCCGCGCAGGACCGGCCGCGTGGTGAACATCGAACCGAATCTACGGGGCCGCTTCATCGCGCGCGTCATCCCGCTTTCGTGCTCCCCGATCAGATCAGGCCGAAGCGCTTGCGCTTGACGGAGCTCGGGCGGCCCGCGTCGAGCACCTCGCTGACGCGCGCGGCGTCGAGCTGATCGACCAGCGGGTCCATCCCGCCGGAGAGCTTGAGCTCCATCTCGTCGCGGTGCAGCGGCACGACCGCGTAGAAGTGCAGCGGGCCGTCGTCGAGCTCGAGCCGCTCGGCGCGCTCGGGGAGCGTGAGCGGCGGCGCGATCAGCGCGCAGCACAGCTTGGTGTCGGGCGCGTACTGCTCGGGCGGATCGCCGTTCGGGATCGTGTGCCCGACCCCGAGGAACGTGCCGTAGGCGTGCGGCAGCCGCGCCAGCAGCTTGAGGGTGCGGATGGGCCAGTAGTAGCGCTCGTCGCGCCACGACGCCTCGTCGAGCGGCCAGTCGGCGGGCAGCCCGATCACGAGCTCGGCGTAGCGGCGGTCCTCGGAGCCGGCCGGCACCGTCATCGGCCGCGCGCTCATGCCGCAGGTGACGAGCATGTGGAACGGGCGGCCGTCGTGCGCGGGCACCTGCAGCACGTCGAGATGGACGTACTCGGACGCGAGCTCGTGGTAGACGGTCTCGATCGGCCCGAAGTGGTGCTCGACATGGGCCTCGATCGCGTCCCAGTCACGCGGCTGTTCGCCCGGTGTCGGCTCGCGCGGCGCGCCGTACCGGTGGATCTGCGAGCCGCCCGCGCTCTGCTCGGCGTCGTCCACGCACGGGAAACTAGCGCGTCACCCGCCCGGTTCGATCACGGCTGCCAGGCGCACCGCGTGGAACCGCCGCCGCTCAGTCAGCTGGACGACCAGACTCGGCTCCGGCCTCGGGTTCGTCGGCTCAGCGGAGACCGGGACCGCGAACAGCGTCGCGTCCGGCGGACCGGTGAGCCGCCGGATCCGGTAGCCGCCGAGGCTGACGCGGACGACGTCGCCGAGCCGCACCCGCGCCCGCGGCGCGCCGGTGCCGAGCCGGACGTGCCGGCCGCCGCGCAGTACCGCCACGATCGGCGCGTGCCAGGTCGGGAAGAACGCCCGCACGCGGTCGGGCGGGCACAGCCGCCGGCAGCTCACCGTCCAGCGGTTGGCGATCGTCGTGCGCCGGAACGTGTGCCGTGACTCGACCCGCACGTGCGCCCGGCGCACGCTGCCGACCGCCTCGACGACCGAGAACGGCCCGGCGTACGGCTGTCGCGGGTACGCGCGCGGGTGCGCGATGTTCCCGGCCGGGGAGCGCACGATCCGCAGCCCGAGCCCCTTGCGCGGCCGCTGCGACGACAACCGGGCGCGACCGAGACCGTCGTAGACGACGACCCCGAACGCCCCCGGCGGCCGCCCGCCGGTGCCGGAGGCGACCCGCTGCCCCGGCCCGAACAGCCGCGCCGGCTCGAGGCCGCCGTACCCGAGCACGCCGCGGTCGTCGGGCACGATCGCGGTCGAGTAGCGCGGGGTCGTGATCGCCAGGCGCCCGGTGTCGTAGTCGTACGCCCACAGCGGCGGCGGCGTGGCCGACGGCAGCGAGCCCATCCCGAGCCCGATCGCGCGCACGGCGGAGGCGAGGATGCGCACGCGGAACAGCGGGTCGCTCTTCATGCGCGAGTTGACGCCGAACATGAGCTGCGGCGCGAACACGCCGTGGTTCGCGTCCGCCAGCCGCCGGTAGAAGGCGAGTCCCTGGTCGAACATGGCCTTCGCCCAGCGGCCCTCGTCCGGGTCGCGCCAGAACCGCGGCGTCGTCGCGATCGTCTGCAGGCCCTGCTGCGCGAACGCCCAGTACTGGCCCGAGTGCCAGCGCCGGAGGCCGCGCGCGGTGTCCCAGTTCAGGTAGCCGGAATGCGTCCACGAGCCGGCGAGCAGCCGCAACATCCACGACCGCAGCTGCCGCACCTGGTCGGCCGGGAGCGGCGGCATACCGAGCGCCAGCGCGCGGTCGTAGTACGACAGCGCCTGGATGACGATGTTCGCGTACTCGGGGGTGTCGAGGTTGCTGGAGGCCCCGTCGCGGTGGTCCGGCCGGTAGTGGAACTGGTAGCCGGCGCCGAGGTTGGGGCTCTTGTTGCCCGCCATCGGGCGCGTGATGCCGGCGGCGAAGTCGGCGAGCTGGTGCCCGTAGTCGTTCACCAGCAGCTCCGGCAGGCCGGACACCGTCGCCGCGCTCGCGTACATCTCGGCGTTCCAGTTGATCTGGTTCAGGAGCCGGTGCGGGTAGCGCCACGACTGGCTGTACGCGCACGCGGTCACCGTGTTCACGATCGCCTGGGCCTCGGCGGCGGTGAGGCGCAGCTGCGCCCGCGCGCGCCACGCCCACGCCAGCGCCTCGGCCACCTTCGGCTCCAGCGACATGTGCTCGCGGGCGGACGTCTCGAGGTCGACCGACCAGCATGTCGACTGCGTCGGCGCCGGCGCGGGGGCGGTGCCGAGGAACGCCGGCGGCGACGTGAGCTTCTGCACCAGGAAGTGCGCCCGGCCGTCCTGCCGCGTCGGGCCGGCGTGGCCGGTGTAGGCGGCGACCGCGTGCGTCATCAGCAGCGCCGCGTTCTCGCGGACCTCGGCTTCGCCGGACTCGCCGACGTACTCGTGGCGGCGCACGCTCCAGCGCGCGTCGAGCCCGCTCATCTGGCGATCGGCGAACGCCCAGTAGTCGGCGTCGGTGAACCCGGCGCGCGCGACCGGTGGGCTCGCGAGCCCCGCGAGGACGGCGAACAGCAGGGCAGCGAGCCGGCGCATCCGGCGCAAGTCTCGCGGGTGCGACGGCGACATGACAGCGCCCGCCAAGGATCGTCCCCGTCGTCGGCTGTACACACAGCTGTGGTTCCTCGTGCTGGTGGCGATCGCCGGCGGCATCGTCTTCGGGCTGGTGGCGCCCGACTCGGCGAAGGAGGCGAAGTGGCTGGCCGACGCCTTCATCCAGCTCATCCAGACGATCACCGGACCGGTGATCTTCGTGACCGTGGTGGTGGGCAACGCCTCGCTCGGCAGCCTCGCGCGCGCCGGCGGGCTCGCGCTGCGGGCGCTCGGCTACTTCTTCGCGATGACGGTCATCGCGCTCGTGCTCGGGCTGCCCGCCGGCAACCTGATCGAGCCCGGGTCGGGCTTCAGCGGCTCGCCGTCCGGTGACGCCGCGACCGCGGCGCAGGAGTCGATCAAGGAGGCCGGCGGCGAGTCCGGCTTCGTCTCGGATCGCTGCTCCCCAAGAGCTTCCTCGGTCCGTTCGTCGACACCGAGATCCTCCAGGTGCTGGTGCTGGCGATCGTCACGGCCGCGGCGATCTCGTTCCTGGAGGACGACCTGCGCACGCGCGTCGTCGGCGGCTTCGAGACGGCCAGCCGGATCATCTTCGGGATGATCCGCATCATCATGTGGGTCGCGCCGCTCGGCGCGTTCGGCGGCATGGCCTACACGGTCGCGCAGTTCGGTTCCGCGTCGCTCGCCAACCTCGGGCTGCTGATGGTGACGTTCTGGGGGACGTGCGCGATCTTCGTGTTCGGAGTGCTCGGAATCGTCGCGCGGTTGAGCGGGTTCAGCATCTTCCGGATGGTTCGATTGATCCGCGACGAGCTGCTGATCATCGTCGGCACCTCGTCGTCGGAGACCGTGCTGCCGCGGCTGCTCGCCAAGCTCGAGGCGGCCGGCGCTTCGCGCCAGACGACCGGCATGGTCATCCCGACCGGCTACTCGTTCAACTCGACGGCACCTGCATCTACCTGACGCTGGGCGGGCTGTTCATCGTCCACGCGGCGGGCCAGGACATCCCGATCGCCACCCAGGTCGGGCTGCTCGCGCTGATGGTGCTCACGAGCAAGGGCGCCGCCGGGATCACCGGCGCCGGCCTGGTGACGCTCACCGCCTCGCTGCAGGCGTTCGGCGGCGAGTTCTTCGACGCCGACGCGATCGCGGTCGGCATCGCGCTGGTGGTCGGGATCGACCGGATCATGTCCGAGGGCCGCGCGCTGACCAACGCGATCGGCAACAGCGTCGCCACGATGGTGATCGCGCGCTGGCAGGGCGAGCGCGACGAGGAGCGCTTCCAGGAGGCGCTGCGCAACCCGTCGATCGTGGAGGAGGCGACCGACCGTGCGCTGCGCGGCGAGGTCTCCGAGCCGGCGCGGACGGGCCGCTTCGAGCGCGAGGGCGAGCTGGTGACGCCCGGCTGAGTTCTGCTAACTTCCGTCAGAAGTTCGCTGGGCCCCTGTGAAAAGCGGGGCAAAGCGCCGTCGGGAGCGGTGCTGGGGGTCCGGGAGCGGAGGAGAAATCCACATCTGGGAGGGAGGCTCCCCTATGCGAAAGGCAGCCATCTTGGCTGGCCTGGTCGCGGCCCTGGGCGCGTTCGTCGCGCTCCCCTCGGTAGCGGCGGCCGCACCGAAGTTCAAGGTCCTGGTGTTCTCCAAGACCGCGGGCTTCCGGCACGACTCGATCGAGACAGGGGTCGCGCGCGTCAAGCAACTGGGCACGGCGAACAACTTCGCCGTCGACGCGACCGAGGACGCCGGGGCGTTCACCGCCGGCAATCTGCGCAAGTACGACGCCGTGATCTTCCTGAGCACGACCGGTGACGTCCTCAACGCCAAGCAGCAGGACGCGTTCGAGAACTACATCGGCGACGGCAACGGCTACGTCGGCATCCACTCGGCCGCCGACACCGAGTACGACTGGGCGTTCTACGGCAACCTCGTCGGCGCCTACTTCAAGCAGCACCCGGCGCAGCAGACCGCGACGATCAAGGTCGCCGACAAGAATCACCCGGCGACCAAGCACCTGCCGGACCGCTGGTCGCGGTTCGACGAGTGGTACGACTACCGCACGAACCCGCGTGGTGACGTGCACGTGCTGGCGACGCTCGACGCGTCGAGCTACACGGGCAGCACGATGGGCGCCGATCACCCGATCACGTGGTGCCAGGAGTACGGCGGCGGGCGCTCGTTCTACACGGGCCTGGGCCACACCAAGGAGTCGTACGGCGAGCCGGCGTTCCAGAAGCTCCTGCTCGGCGCGATCCAGTGGGCGGCCGGCAACAAGTCCGGCGACTGCGGGGCGACCGTCGAAGGCCGCTTCCAGAAGACCACGCTGAACGACTTCCCGATCGAGCCAATGGGCATCGCGACGCTCCCGAAGGGGCGCGTGCTGATGACCGAGCGCAAGGGCCGCGTGATGCTGCACGACCCGGCGACCGGGCTCAACACCGTGGCCGCGAGGCTCGACGTCTACCAGCACGACGAGGAAGGCGTCCAGAGCATCGCGATCGACCCGAACTTCAAGTCGAACCACTGGGTCTACATCTACCACTCGCTCCCGACCGGGAACACGCCGGTCGACGACCCGGCGACGCCGGACGTCAACGAGGGCGACGCACCCGGCACCGGCACGCCCGCCGACTTCGCGAAGTTCAAGGGCGTCGTGCGGCTGTCGCGGTACAAGATGCCCGGCGACAAGATCGACCTGTCGACCGAGCAGCAGATCATCGACGTCGGCGTCGACCGCGGGCTGTGCTGCCACGTCGGCGGCCACATCGACTTCGACAGCCAGGGCAACCTGTACCTGTCGACGGGCGATGACACGAACCCGTTCGAGTCCGACGGCTACAACCCGATCGACGAAAGCCCGGGCCGCAACCCGGCGTTCGACGCGCGGCGTTCCGCCGGCAACACGAACGACCTGCGCGGCAAGGTGCTCCGCATCAAGCCGAAGGCCGGCGGCGGGTACGAGATCCCGGCCGGCAACCTGTTCCCGCAGGGGGCGCCGAAGACCCGTCCGGAGATCTACCTGATGGGCCTGCGCAACCCGTTCCGCATCGCGGTGAACCGGACCAACGACGACCTGTACGTCGCCGACTACTCGCCGGACGCCGGCGCGGCGGACCCGAACCGTGGCCCGGCGGGCACCGGCAAGTGGTTCGTGGCCCGCGGGCCGGGCAACTACGGCTGGCCGTTCTGCGCCACCGATCAGCTGCCGTACAACGACTACGACTTCGCGACCAAGACGTCGGGTCCGAAGTTCGACTGCGCGGCGCCGGTCAACGACTCGCCGAACAACACCGGCCTGCGTGACCTGCCGCCCGTCCGCCATCCGGACGTCTGGTACTCGTACAACGCGTCGACCGGGTTCCCCGAGCTCGGCACCGGCGGCGTCGGCCCGATGGCCGGCCCGGCGTACGACTACAAGGCGCGCTCCACGTCGCGGATCAAGTGGCCGAAGTACTACGACAACGTGCCGCTGTTCTACGAGTGGACGCGCGACTACATCAAGGAGATGCGCCTCGATGAGTCGGGCGGCCTGCTGAAGATCAACCCGGTGCTGCCGTCGTTCACGTTCGACAACCCGATGGACATCGAGTTCGGTCAGGACGGGGCGCTCTACACGCTCGAGTACGGCACCGGCTACTTCGTCACGCTGCCGGAGGCCCAGCTCGCGCGGGTCGACTACGTGCGCGGGAACCGGACGCCGATCGTGAAGGCCGCGGCCGACCCGCCCGACGGCCCCACCGCCCCGCTGGAGGTCCACTTCTCCAGCGCCGGCACGAACGATCCCGACGGCGACCGTCTCACCTACCAGTGGGACTTCGACGCCGACGGCACGTTCGACTCGACCGAGCCGAACCCGACGCACACGTTCGAGAAGGCCGGCGTCTACAACGCGACGCTGAAGGTGACCGATCGCACCGGCCGCTCAGCGTCGGCCGAGGCGCAGGTCATCGTCGGCAACGCGCGTCCGGTCATCGAGTTCGTCAAGCCCGTCGAGGGCCAGGCGTTCCACTTCGGTGACACGGTCCAGGTCGAGGTGAAGGTGACCGACGACCAGCCGGTCGACTGCACCAAGGTGAGCCTGAACTACATCGTGGGCCACCAGACGCACGGGCACCCGATCAGCAGCAGCACCGGCTGCACCGGGCAGTTCGTGACCACCTACCCGTCGGGCCACGATCCGTCGGAGATCCGCGCGGTGTTCGCGGCCTCCTACACGGACCCGGGCACCGGCGCGGACGGTGAGGGCGCGCTCACCGGCAACGCCGAGATCGCGCTCACGCAGACGCCGTAGCGCGCACCGCTACGGTCTCGCGCCGCGAGCTCACGGGGCGCCGTCTTCGGGCGGCGCCCCGACGAGCTCCATCAGCAGGCCGTCGTGCCACTCGCCCGTGGTCATGTCGCGCTCGTATCGGCGCATCACGCCGACGGCGGTGAAGCCGGCCTTCTCGTAGGCGCGGATCGCCTGGTGGTTGTGGGCGGCCGGGTCGATCGTGATCCGGTGGTGGCCGTGGATCTCGATCAACTGGCGGGCGAGCCGGCGGATCGCCTCGGTGCCGATCCCGCGGCCGTGCAGCGCGGGGTCGACGAAGATGTCGATGCTCGCGTGGCGGTACTTGCGGTCGCGCTCCTCGCCGTACTGGATCAGGCCCGCGATCCGGCCGTCGTCGACCACGATCGTCAGCATCGTCGTGCCGGGCTCCTGCCAGGGCGCGCCGTCGTCCCACCAGCGGGCGACCGCCGGCGTCTCGATGATGCGGGTCAGCTCGGGGATGTCCGCTTCGCCAAGCGGACGCAGCGTCACGTCTGGTCGAGCTCCAGCCACTTGCCGACCCGGGGCGGTTTGAAGTCGGCCATCGCGTCGAGGAGCTCGCGGGGATCCTCGGTCACAGTGAGGACGGCGCGGTGCTGGGTGCGCAGGAAGCCCTCCTGCACGGCGTGGTCGAGGAACGCGGCGAGGCCGTCGTAGTAGCCGCGCGTGTTGAGCACGCCGCACGCCTTGTCGTGGATGCCGAGCTGGCTCCACGTGTAGACCTCGATCAGCTCTTCGAGCGTGCCGATCCCGCCGGGCACGGCGACGAAGCCGTCGGCGAGCTCGGCCATCTGCGCCTTGCGCTCGTGCATCGAGTCGACGACCTTGAGCTCGGTGAGCCCGGGGTGGCCGATCTCGCGGTCGATCAGCGCCTGCGGCATCACGCCGATCGCCTCGCCGCCGGCCTGCAGGATCGTGTCCGCGAGCACGCCCATCAGGCCGACCTTGCCGCCGCCGTAGACGAGGCCGGTGCCGCGCTCGGCCATCACCCCGGCAAGCGCGCGCGCCGCGTCTGCGTAGGCCGGATCGCTCCCTGGATTGGACCCGGCGTAGACGCAGACGCGGCGCACGACGCCGACCCTAACGGTCGAGCCCGTCGAGCAGCCTCTGCAGGTCCGACTCGTCGTTCCAGGCGCCGACCGAGGCGCGCAGGTACGGCGTGTTCGGGAGGTTGCGGATGACGATCCCGGCCTCGGTGAGGCGGTTGCGGGTGGCCTCGGGGTCGGGGTCCTCCCAGGCGACGAGCGTGGTGTCGTCGCGCGGGGCGACCTTCCTGCCGCGCTCGGCGAGCGCGTCCGCGAGGCGCCGCGCGAGTCCCGCCGCCCGGCTCGCGACGTCCCGCAGGCCGTACGACTCGAGCAGCTCGATGGCGGCGAGCGTGAAGGCGACGCCCTCACGCGAGACCGAAGCGGTGTCGTAGCGCCGGGCGTCGGTGTGCAGGGTGGAGTCCAGGCCCTGGCTCGCGTCGGCGAACGCCATGTACGCGGGCGCGACCGGCCTGATCCGCTCACGGAACTCGGGCGCGACGTAGAGCATCCCGGTCGCGTCCGCTCCGCACAGCCACTTCTGGCCGGCGGCGGCGTAGACGGCGCAGCCGATCTCCGCCATGTCGAGCGGGATCGCGCCGGCGCCCTGCGCCCCGTCGAGGATGACGGGGACGTCGAGCTCCTTGAGCTCGGGCGGCGCGATCTCGCCGTTCACCCACGAGACGTGCGAGCAGGCCACGAGCGTGGTCGTCGGCGTCACCGCGTCGGCGACCTCCTTCAGCGGCACGGCCCGCACCTTGACGCCGCGCATGCGCGCGACCACCAGCGGGCCGAGCAGCCCGGGGTGCTCGGCGTCGGACGTGACGATCTCGTGCCCGGGGCCGAGGTCGAGCCCGGCGAGCACGGACCCCAGCCCGTCGCTCGTCGAGCTCTTCAGCGCCACGTCCTCGACCGAACAGCCGAGCACCCGCGCGTACGCCTCGCGCAGCTTCGCGTGCCCGGTCTGCCGCGCCGCGAAGTGCGTGACGAACCGCCCCTCGTGTTCCTGCGACGTCAGCGCCTCGGTTGCCGCTCTGACCGCTGCGCTCGGCACCGGCCCGTCGGTCCCGGCGTTCAGGTACGCCTTGTGTTCGAGGACCGGGAACTCGGCGCGGAGGGCAGCGGCATCCATGGGGCGGGGGAGGCTAGCGAGCGAAGGTCAACGGCGGCTGGGTAGGGGAGGGGGCGCGGTCGGCGGCGGATAGACCACCCATACGGTGGTCTATCCGCCACCAACCTTGTCGCGCCCCTAGATGCCGGGGTTCAGCGTCCGCAGACCGGCCAGGGCGACGGGCCGGCCTGCGCGTAGAGCGCGGCGGCGCGGCGGTCCTGCTCGGCCTCAGAAGCGTGGGCGGGGTTGCCGGTGCCACCGACGGCCTGCCACGTCTGGAGCGTGAACTGGTACTTGCCGTAGAACCCGTTGCCGGTGTCGGTCGCCGGGTTGCCGCCGGACTCGCACTGGGCGATCGCCTCCATCGTCGGCGAGGCGGTGGGGGCTTCGAGGCGCTGCTCGAGGTCGCGGATGCGCGCGCGCAGCTGGGCCGGCGATCTTCCTCGCGCTCGTCGCCGCTCGGCAGCCGCTGAAGCATCGAGCTTGCGCGCGAGCTTCACGGCGCGGGCGGTGAGGTCGGCCCGCAGGTTGGCGACCTTTGCCGTCTTCATCTGGGCGGCCACGGTCCGATGGCCCCCGAGGAGCGGGTGCAGGGCGGCGGCCGGAGGAGCGGCCGCGTTGGCCGCCGGCGCGGCAAGCAAGGTGCCCGCCAGCGCAAGCGCTGTCGTCGTCTTTCGCATGATCACGTCCTTGGCGGCCCGCGCGTACGCGGACCGTTTCGCGTTCGAATCAGAGGACGGCGTCCACCCGGCGGGCCCATTCCGCTCGTCGCGCCAGATGTGCGCGGCGCATGGCCCGCGGCGGCAACCCCACCGTCGCGGCCACCAGGCTAGCAACTGGTTGCGTCAGCAACGGATAAAACGTCCCCATGACGCACGCCGACCGCCTCGCCGAACTGGTGCGCCAGTCACCGGTGCTGATGGACGCGCTACGGGCCGTCGCGGCTGTCGATCCGCCCGATTGGCTCATCAGCGCCGGCGCGATCCGCGACCTCGTCTGGGACGCCCTGCACGACCGCGATCCGGCCGTCCCGCGCGACATCGACGTCGGCTACTTCGACCCTCACGAGCTCGCGCGCGACGCCGAGGTGACGAGCGCGCTGCAGGTCCGCGCGCCCGACCTGCCGTGGGACGCGAAGAACCAGGCCGCCGTGCACCTCTGGTACCCGCAGCGGTTCGGCGTCGAGGTCGAGCCGTTCCGCTCGACGGCCGAGGCGGTCGCCACGTTCCCGGAGACGGCGAGTTGCGTCGGCCTGCGCCTCGACGGCGACGACGACCTGCGCATCGTCGCCCCGTACGGGCTCGACGACCTGTTCGGCCTCGTCTGCCGCCACAACCCCGCGCGTGTACCCGCGAGCTTCTACGCGCGACGCGTCGCCGACAAGGGCTGGCGCACCCGCTGGCCGCGGCTCACTGTCGTCGCCGCATGAGCAGCGACCCGCCGAGATCGTCCCGGAATCCCCAGCGGCGGTAGAACGGGATCATCTCCGGCTGGCAGGCGAGCTCGATCGACTCGACGGCCGCGAGCCGCTCCAGCGCGGCGTCCACCAGCACACGGCCGAGGCCACGGCCGCGCCAGTCCGGCGCGACGATGACGTCGTAGACGAACGCTCGGTAGCGCCAGTCGGTCAGCGCGCGCGTGAAGCCGACGAGCCGGTCGGTCCCGCGATCGATCACCGAGAGCACGAGATCCGTCCCGGCGAGCATGCGCTCGACGCCGGCGGCGTCGCGCTGATCGGTCCACCACGCGGTGCCGTAGAGCTCGACGAGCTGGCCGATCCGCGCGGGCTCGAGATGGTCCTGGAGGGCGATCGAGTCGATCAAGGCGACGATAGCCTCCGCCGGCCGTGCCCCGCCTGCCCGCCAGCCTCGCGGTCCTGCGGCAGCGGGACTTCCGCCTGCTGTTCGGCGCCTACGCCGTGTCCGTCATCGGCGACCGCATGGTCACGATCGCGCTCGCCTTCGCGGTGCTGGAGCTGGGCGGCTCGGCGTCGGAGGTCGGGGTCGTGCTGGCGTGCCGCGTGCTGCCGCTCGTCGGCTCGCTGCTGATCGGCGGAGTCGTGGCGGACCGCCTGCCGCGCCGCGCCGTGATGGTCGCCGCCGACCTCTCGCGTGCCCTCACGCAGGGGATCCTCGCCTTCCTGCTGATCACCGGCGAGCCGCCGATCTGGGCCATCGCGGTGCTGGCCGGCGCGGCCGGCGCCGCCACCGGGTTCTTCAACCCGGCCTCGACCGGGTTGCTGCCCGCGATCGTGGCGCCGGAGCACCTCCAGCAGGCCAACGGCCTGCGGGCGACCGCGATGTCGGGCGGCGAGATCCTCGGACCGGCGCTCGCGGGCGTGCTCGTCGCGACCGCCGGGCCGGGCTGGGCGATCGCCATCGACGCCGCGACGTTCGTCGGCAGCGCGGCGTTCCTCGCCGGTCTGCGGCTTCCGCGGCAGGCGGCCCGCGCGGCGACGTCCTTCCTGCGCGACCTGCGTGAGGGGTGGACCGCCTTCCACACGCGCACGTGGGTGTGGAGCATCGTGCTGTCGGCGTCGTTCGGCAACCTCCTGTGGGGCTCCGTCGGCGTCCTCGGACCCGTGATCGCGAAGCGCGACCTTGGCGGCGCGGCGGCATGGGGAGCCGTGATGGCGGCGATGGGTGTCGGGGCGCTCGTGGGCGCCCTGCTCGCGATCCGCGCCCGGCCGCACCGGCCGCTCGTCCTCAGCCTGCTCGTGCTGTCGCTGTTCGGCCTGCCGCCCGCGCTGCTCGCGCTCGGCGTCCCGACCGGGGCGCTCGCCGCCGGCACGTTTCTCGCCGGCGGCGCGATGATGCTCGGCATCTCGCTGTATGAGTCGACGTTCCAGCGCCGCATCCCGCCGGAGGTGCTCTCGCGCGTGAGCTCGTACGACTGGTTCGGCTCGGTGGCCCTGCAGCCCGTCGGCTTGGCGATCTGGGGTCCGATCGCGGCGGCGATCGGGATGCAGGAGGCGCTGTGGATCGCGGCGATCCTGCTCTTCACCTCGATCCTCGCCCCGCTGGCGGTCCGCGAGGTTCGAACCATGCCCGGTGACTAGCATGCGAAGGCCCATGCACGTGACCCTGCCCGACGGCTCCACCAAGGAGCTCGAAGACGGCGCCACCGGCGCCGACCTCGCCGCCGCGATCGGCCCCGGGCTCGCGCGTGCCGCGCTGGCCATCCGCGTCGTCGACGGTGACGGCCCCGACTCCCGCGACGGCAGCGCCTACGAGCAGGGCCGCATCCACGACCTGTCCGCGCCGCTGCACGACGGCGACCGCGTCGAGATCGTCACCGCCAAGGCCGACGACGCCGATTCGGTCCAGCTGATCCGCCATGACACCGCCCACGTGCTCGCCGCCGCGGTGCTGGAGCTCTATCCCGGAACCAAGATCTCGATCGGCCCGCCGATCGCCGACGGCTTCTACTACGACTTCGAGTTCCCGGACGGGGTCTCCATCTCCGACAGCGACTTCGAGGCGCTCGAGGCCAAGATGCGCGAGCACATCCAGGCCGACGAGCCGTTCGTGCGCGAGGACATCCCGGTCGGCGACGCGCTCGAGCGCTTCGTCCGCGAGGAGCAGGACTACAAGGTCGAGCTGATCGAGGACCTGGTGCGAGATCAGGGCGTCGAGGCGGTCAGCCTCTACACCAACAACGGCTTCACCGACCTGTGCCGCGGCCCACACACCCCGTCGACCAAGCGGGTGAAGGCGTTCAAGCTGCTGTCGGTCGCCGGCGCGTATTGGCGCGGGGACGCCGACCGCCAGATGCTCACGCGCATCTACGGCACCGCCTTCCACTCCAAGGAGGACCTCGCGCAGCACCTGCAGCGGCTCGAGGAGGCGCGCGCCCGCGACCATCGCAAGCTCGGCCGCGAGCTCGGCCTGTTCACGTTCTCGGAGGTCTCACCCGGCTCGGTGTTCTGGCTGCCGCGCGGCACGGCGATCTTCAACGCGCTCGTGGACCTCAACCGCCGCATGCAGGTCGAGCGCGGCTACGTCGAGGTGCAGACCCCGCTGCTGTACGAGTCCTCGCTGTGGAAGACCTCGGGCCACTGGGGCAAGTACAAGGAGCACATCTTCGTCGCGCCCTACGAGGAGCGCGAGTTCGGGCTCAAGCCGATGAACTGCCCGGGGCACGCGCACCTGTTCTCGCTGCAGCGCTGGTCCTACCGCGACCTGCCGTACCGCTGCGCGGAGCCCGGCCACCTGCACCGCCGCGAGCCGAGCGGCACGCTGCACGGGCTCCTGCGCGTCCGGCACTTCGTGCAGGACGACGCGCACATCTTCTGCACCGAGGAGCAGATCGAGGACGAGGTGGCTCGCTGTCTCGCCTTCGGCTACGACATCTACGGGATGTTCGACTTCCCGGTGCACGCCGAGCTCTCGACGCGACCGGACAATCGCCTCGGCACCGATGAGTTCTGGGATCGCGCCGAGGGCATGCTCGCGCGCGCCCTCGAACGGCAGGGGATCGACTACAGGGTCGCCGAGGGCGAGGGCGCGTTCTACGCACCGAAGATCGACCTGCACATGACCGACTCGCTCGGTCGCTCGTGGCAGCTCGGCACCGTGCAGCTCGACTACAACATGCCCGAGCGCTTCGGGCTCACGTACACGGGCGCGGACAACGCCGAGCACATGCCGGTGATGATCCACCGGGCGCTGTTCGGCTCGTTCGAGCGCTTCATCGGCATCCTCATCGAGCACTACGCCGGGGAGTTCCCGGTCTGGCTGGCGCCGGTCCAGGCCGCGGTGCTCCCGCTCGCCGACCGCCACGCCGGCTACGCGCGCGAGGTCGAGAGCGCGCTCGCCGCCGCCGGGCTGCGCGCCGAGGTCGACGACCGCACCGAGTCGGTGGGACGCAAGATCCGCGAGGCCGAGCTGCGCAAGATCCCCTACATGCTCGTGGTCGGTGACCGCGAGGCCGAGCAGCGAGCGGTCGCACTGCGCCGCCATCGCGAGGGCGACCAGGGCACCGTCCCGCTCGCCGAGGCCGTCGAGCGGCTCGTCGCGGAGGCTGCCGAGCGCGATTAGTTGTACCGTTGTCCTTTCTACGCGCCGCAGGGGTGTGAGCGCGGAGGAAAGGGAGGGGAGATCATGGGTGACAAGCCCACTTTGAGCCGTCGCGGCTTGATCGGCGCGGCGGCGGGAACGGCGGCTGCGAGTGCGCTGACGCCGTGGTCGGCGTCCGCGCACGGGCGGCACCACCATCACCACGAGCGGGGCCGGCTGCTGCCGAAGAGCCGGATCGGCATCCAGCTCTACACGGTCCGCGACCAGGTCAACGCGCTCGGCTTCGACGAGGTGTTCAAGCGCCTGTCGGCGATCGGCTACAAGGAGGTCGAGTTCGCCGGCTACAACGCCCAGGGGCGGCGCTGGAGCAACCAGGAGCTGCGCGGCCTGCTGCGCAAGTACGGCCTGTCCGCGGCCGGCAGCCACATCGGCTACGGGACGTTCCGCACCGATCTCGAGCAGGTGCTCGACGACGCCGAGGAGATCGGCATGAAGTACGTCGGCACGGCGTCGAGCCCGGCCGAGGGCAACAGCCAGACCGTCGACGGCTACAAGCAGGCGGCCGAGGACTTCAACACGTTCGGGGTCGCGGCGCGCGAGCGCGGGCTGCGCTTCTACCAGCACAACCACGACCGCGAGTTCGAGGTCGTCGGCGGCACGCGGCTGTACGACGTGCTGTTCGAGGAGACCGACCCGCGGCTGGTGTTCCTGGAGATGGACATCTTCTGGGCCTTCGTCGGCCAGAGCCGCTTCCCGGGCTTCCGGCCCAGCGACTACGTGTGGGACCACCCGGAGCGCTACCCGCTCTTCCACGTCAAGGACGGGCTGTTCAACGGCGGCCCGCACTCGGGCTGGACGATGACCGACGTCGGCGCGGGCGACCTCCCGTACGAGCCGTTCTTCTGCGGGATCGACACGAGCAAGCACCACTTCGTGATGGAGAACGACGACGCGGCGCAGGCCGCCGGCGGCTCGTTCGGCGACGCCGAGCGCAGCTACGACTACCTGGCGTCGCTGCGCGAGCGCGGCTGAGCGAGCAGCGCGCGGATCGCCCGCAGCAGCGCGAGCTGGTGGAACGGCTTCTCGAGGAACGCGCTGTCCTCGGGAAGCCGGCCCCGCCCCCGCACGGTCTCGGCCGTGTAGCCGGAGACGAACAGCGTGCGCACGCCGGGGCGCAGGCTCTCCATCCGCCGCGCCAGCTCGGGCCCTGAGAGGTCGGGCATGATCACGTCCGAGACGAGCACGTCGATCGGGCGCTCGGCCGCGATCTCCAGCGCCTGCAGCGGCCCGGACGCCGCCAGCACGCGGTACCCGTGGCCGGTGAGCACGGTCTCGATCAGGTTCCGCACGCCCTCCTCGTCCTCGCACAGGAGGACGGTCTCGTCGCCGCGCAGCTCGTCCTCCTCCGGTGCGGGGCGCGCCGGCGGCTCGGGCGGCTCGCCCGACACCGGCAGGTAGACCTTGAAGCTCGTGCCGAGCCCCGGCTCGGAGTACACGAGCACCTCGCCGCCGGACTGGTTGACGATCCCGTGCACGGTCGCCAGGCCGAGCCCGGTGCCGGCGCCGGCGGTCTTGGTCGTGAAGAACGGCTCGAAGATGTGCTCGAGCGTCGCGGACGTCATGCCGACCCCGGTGTCGGTGACGATCAGCGCGACGCGGCCTCCCGCCAGCCGTGTCTCGATCGTCAGCGTGCCGCCGCTCGGCATCGCGTCGCGCCCGTTGACCGCCAGGTTCAGGACCACCTGCTCGATCTGCGAGCGGTCGGCGAGGACGGAGGGGAGTCCGGGCGCGGCCAGCATCGCGATCTCGATGTCCTCGCCGATCAGGCGCCGCAGCATCGGCAGCAGCGCGGCGGCGACCTCGCCGAGGTCGAGCGGATGCGGGTCGAGCACCTGCTGGCGCGAGAAGGCGAGGAGCTGGCGGGTGAGCTGGGTGGCGCGCTCGGCCGCGCGCTCGACCTCCAGCAGCTCGTTCGCGCCCGGCCCGGCGCCGATCCGGCGCCGAGCGATCTCGCTGTATCCGCCGATCACGGTGAGCAGGTTGTTGAAGTCGTGCGCCACGCCGCCCGCGAGCTGGCCGACCGCCTCCATCTTCTGCGCCTGCCGCAGCTGGTCCTCGAGCCGGCGCCGCTCGGTGATGTCGCGCAGCACGAACAGGTGCCGGCCGGGCAGGAAGTCGGGCTGCGACCGGACCTCGAGCACGCGTCGCTCGCCGTCCTGCTCGCCCTCCCAGACGTGTTCGAGCATGCCCTGGGCGACCCGTTCCGGCTCCACGAAGCCGGCCCAGTCCGCGGCGGCGCGCTCGCTGCCGATCAGATCGTCGAGCCGCGCGCGCAACAGCTCGTCGCGCGTGCGCCCGTAGAAGCGGCAGGCCGCATCGTTGACGAACAGGAAGCGCCGCTCGGAGTCGAACACCGCGACCACGTCCATGGTCGCGTCGAGGATCGCCTGCAACTCATCTTGAATGCCCGCCACAGGACTGAAACCGTAGCTATACTCCTCTCCGTTGAATACGCGTTCTAACTCAGCGACGCTCTCTTCTTGAGGCGCCGCCAACAGCACTAGTGCCGGTCCCGAGACGTTTCGACCGGCAGCCGCCTGAGCGCGACCCCACCCGGATCAACGAACGCATCCGCGTTCCCGAGGTCCGCCTCATCGACGAGAACGGACAGCAGGTGGGGATCATGCGCACCCAAGAGGCCCTGCGTCAGGCGCAGGACCGTGACCTCGATCTCGTCGAGGTCGCGCCCGATGCCAAGCCGCCGGTCTGCCGCATCCTGGACTACTCGAAGTACAAGTACGAGCAGAACCAGAAGCAGAAGGCCGCGCGCAAGCATCAGCAGCAGATCAACGTCCGCGAGATCAAGTTCCGGCCGAAGATCGCCCAGCACGACTACGACACCAAGAAGGGCCATGTCGAGCGCTTCCTCAAGGGGCGCGACAAGGTCAAGGTGACGATCATGTTCCGCGGCCGCGAGATGGCTCACCCCGAGCGCGGCGAGATGATCCTCAACCGCCTCGCCGAGGACCTCGGCGACCTTGCGGTGATCGAGCAGCGGCCCCAGCAGGACGGCCGCAACATGACGATGATGCTGGCGCCGCAGAAGTCCGCTTCCGGCGACAGCAAGCCCGCCGCTGCCTCAGGCTGAGCCCGGCCGGATCCTGAAGATCTGGACGAGGCTGAGCCGGAGCAGCGGCGCGAGGTAGCCGAAGAAGATCCCGCGCCCGCGCGGGAGGCGCAGCGGCTCGGCGCCGAGGCGGCGCTGCTTGTCGGCGTCGGCTCCCCACAGCCACGGCGGCGGCTGGTAGCCGTCGCCGCGCGGCTTCTGGCTGCGCTCGGCGAGCCGGCGCGGCACGGCGTCGAACAGCAGCGTGGCGCCGGGGAAGCGGGCCCGGCAAACCGCCACCAGCCGCTCGACGTCCTCGAACGGGAAGTACATGAACAGGCCCTGCGCGGTGATGAGGAGCCCGCGCGTGGGGTCGATCGCGTCCATCCAGCTCTCGTCGAACGCCGACGCGGCGATCAGCGTCTCGCGATCGCCCCGCTCCATCAGCCGCTCGCGGACCGCGATCGTCTCCGGCACGTCGACGGTGACCCATCGCACGCGCCCGTTGTCGACCCGCCAGAACTGCGTCTCCAGGCCCTCGCCGAGCGCGACCACGGTGCCGTCCGGATTGGCGGCGAGGAACCGGCGGACCTCGAGGTCGAAGCGCAGGACGCGCAGCGCCTGGGCCTGCGCGACGAACGCGTGGCCGCCGAACCGGTCCGCGAACGGGTAGTCGATCTCGTCGACCAGCGCGACGGCCCGAGGATCCGTGAGGATCGCATCGGGCCGCCGCGCTTCGATCGAACGGTGGTACAGGGTCCACAGCAGGGTCTCGGGCACGCCTCCCAGCTCGACCTTCACCCGGCTGAAGTTACCGAGCGGCGGCTGTCAGGCTGCCGACCGGCGGACGGGACGCCCGGTCTTCATGAACGCGAAGCCGGCACCGAGCAGCGCGATCAGGATGACGCCGGGGATGATGTAGACGAACGGCGACGGGCCATTGTCGTCAACGGCGACCGGGGCCGGCTTCGGGCGCTCGACGGGGGCGAGCGTCGTCGGCTGCTGGTAGGGGATCGTCTCGATGCCGGGCGCGCGGTTGTCCGGGTTGCGGAGGTCCTGCTGCGGGACCAGGACCTGGGGCGGCAGCGGGGCCACCTGGTCGGGGTTGCGCAGGTCCTGCGCCGGGCTGGACGTCGTGCCGGCGAGGCTGCCCGTGCGGATGTCGGCGTTCGCACGCGGCGCGGAGCTGCCGCCGTGCTCGTACATCGGCATCGCGGTCGCCGCGGGGGCGGCGATGGCAAGCGTGGCCAGGGCCACGGTGATGATGCGGGGGGTGGAGGTCATGGACAGCAGCCTCCGAGACGGCGGTAACCGCAGGCTTTCAGTGCGGTAACAGCGCGAAAGCAACCGCGGCGTCGGATGACATCGCGCGTCCCTCGGCCTGCGCTGCCGCCCAGTCCGCCTCGCCAAGGCGCGAGCGGGCTTCTGCCATGAAGCGCCGTCGCACGCGCTCCTCGACGCGGTCCTCGATCGGCGCGTTCGGGCGGTTGGCAGCGGCTCGGGACGCCGCGTCCAGCACACCGGCGCGGTGATCGGCGCCGTCCACCGCCGCGAGCGCGGCGAGCCCCAGCAGGCCCTCGGTGAAGAAGAAGTCGAAGCCGTGCCGCCGGGCGATGTCCAACTCGATGGGAAAGCTCGAGCGTGCGATGGCGAGATCGCCGGAGAGCAGAGCGGCGAGCCCCAGGTTGCCGTGGGCGAACGCCGTCGTATACGGGTCGTCGATGGCGCCGGCGACCTCGAGCCCTTCGAGCCCGAGCTTGACCGCGTGGTCGTACGCGTCCTGATCGAGGGCGGCGAAGCCGAGGTACGAGAACATCTGCGCGACCCGCAGCGGCGCGCCCGCGCTCCGCAGGTACTGCGCCGCCTCGCGGCTGAGCGCAAGCGCCGTCTCCACGTCGGGTGTGTCTTCGGCGACGCGGCCAAGCGCGATCCCGATCAGGAGGTCGTCGCCGGTCGCGCGCGCGATCGTCAGGGCCTCGTCGGCCGTCGCACGGGCGCGCGCGTCGTCGCCGGTGAGCATCGCGAACAGCGAGATGTCGACGAGCGCGCGCGTGATGGCCGCGTCGTCGCCGACATCGCGCAGCAGCGTGAGAGCCGCCTCGGTGTGATCCAGGCGGCGCTGCGGTTCGGTCGTGGCTTTGGCCCGTGCGAACTGCGCGCGGGCGCGCTCCGGCAGCGGGAGGCCCGGTCCGACGGCCGCGTCCGCTGCCTCGAACCATCGACCCAGCTCGCGGACGCCGCCATCGGCGAACCACATGTAGTCGGCGAGCGCCGACACGAGGCGGAGAACGGGTCGTCCCGCGCCCGCTCGTAGCCCCCACTCGACTGCAGCGCGGAGATTGTCATGGTCGCGCCGCAGCGCGACGAACTCCGGACACACCCGGTCTCGCGCCCATACGGCAGCGGCGCTGCGCTCGGCGACCACGATGTAGTGCTCGAGGTGCCGCATGCCGACGGCATTCGCATCGGCCCGGTGAGCGAGGCGGTCGGCCGCGTACTGGCGGACGGGTTCGAGCAGCGTCAGCCGTCCGTCGTGGGTCGTCACGAGGCTCTTGGCGACCAAGCCGTCGAGCACGTCGAGGCCGGCGCCGGTGACCTTCTCAGCGGCCTCGAGGTCACAGCCGCCCATAAACGCGCCGAGTGCGGTGAACGCATCGCGCTCGTGGTCGTCGAGGAGGTCGAAGCTCCAGTCGAGCGTGGCGCGGAGGGTGCGCTGGCGCGGAGGCGCGTCCCGCGGTCCGCGGTCGAGCACGCCGAGCGCAGCAGTCAGCCGTTCGGCGAGATCGGCGGGCGTCAGCAGGCCGAGCCGCGCGGCGGCGAGCTCGATCGCCAGCGGCATCCCGGCAAGCCGCTCGCAGATCGTCGCGACCGCGTCGGCGTTGTCGTCGGTGAGCGCGAACGTGGGGTCGCGAGCGCGTGCCCGGTCGGCGAAAAGCGCGGCATCAGGACCTGACACCAACGGTGCCACGGGCAGCAGCCGCTCGGCCCGGATCGCGAGGGGCTGGCGGCTCGTGGCGAGCACCCGGAGCTCGGGGTGCCGTTCGAGGAGCTCGGCGACGAGCGGCGAGGCATCCGGCAGGTGCTCGAGGTTGTCGAGCACGAGCAGCAGCGGACCGCGGTCGAGTGCGCGGTCGAGCGCCTCGGCATCGGTCTCGCCCGGGATGCGAGCGACCGTCAATGCGTCGCAGATCAGCGACGGGATGCGGTCGGCGTCGGCGGTCAAGGCCAGCGAGACGAACCGGCCGCCGTCCGCGCGGGCGACCTCGATCGCGAGCCGGGTCTTGCCGACGCCGCCGGGTCCGGTGAGCGTGACAGCCGTGTGCTCGCGAGCTGCTCGAGCACGGCGCGCAGGTCGTCCTCGCGCCCGAAGTCGACGTCGGAGGGGCGGGCGGGATCCCGGGCTCGGCGATCGCGGGAGCGGCCAGCGACGGGTCGTGGGTCAGGATCGCCTGCTCGAGCGCCCGCAGCTCCGGTCCCGGCACGAGCCCGAGCTCGGCCTCGAGCGCCGCGCGCGTGTCCCGGTACGCGGCGAGCGCGTCGGCGTGCCGCCCGGAGCGGTAGAGCGCGAGCATCTGCTGCGCGCGCAGCCGCTCGCGCAGCGGATGCTCCGCGACCAGTGCGTCGAGTTCGCCGACGAGCTCGGCATGCTCGCCGAGCGCGAGGTCGGCCTTGACGCGATCCTCGATGGCCAGCGCCCGCAGCTCCTCGAGCCGGCGGATCTCAGGCTGCGCCCACGGCTCGTACCGTTGGTCGGCGAGCACCGGCCCTCTCCACAGCACAAGCGCCTCCTTCAGCACGGCCGTCGCCTCGCGCGGCGGGAGATCGGCGCCGCGCCGGCAGGCCTGTTCGAACCGGTCGGCGTCGAGCTCTCCCGGCTCGACGCGCAGCCGGTAGCCGCCGCCGGTGGTCTCGAGCCGGTCCGCGGCGGGCCCGAGCGCGCGGCGCAGCCGTGACACCGTCACCTGCAGCGCCTTCACCGCACTCGGCGGCGCTTCGTCACCCCACAGCGCCTGGACGAGCGCGTCGGTGCCCATCGAGCCGTGCACGACCAGCACGCCGAGCAGCGTGCGACCTCGCGGCCCGCCGAGATCCAGGGCACGACCGTCGTGCCGGACCTCGAGCGGTCCCAGGATTCCGATCTCGAGCACGCGCATGCGGAGCGTATGCGCGCGATCCCGGCGCGGGCAAGGCCGCGCCGGGATCCGGAGGAGGTCAGACCTGCGCGGGGCGGCGTGAGCCGCGGGCGTAGACCATCGCGGCCGCGAACATCGCGATGAGCACGAGGCTCGGCACGATGTAGACGAGCGGCGAGGGATCGCTACCGCTGGTGACGGCAGGCTGGTCGACCTTGGTCTGATGAGCCGGCGCCGCCGTGCCTGCCGACGGCTGCTTGAAGGCCGAAGCCGGGATCACGTAGACGTGGGCGGTCCGGGGGTGCCGGTCCTGAGTCGACGCCGGGCTGCCTTCGGATATCGGCGACGCGCCGGCCACGGGAGCGGCGAGAGCGAGGGCCGCGAGGGCGATGGTGAGGATGCGGGTGGTGGTGGACATGGCCGCAGAGTCGGCCACGCCGCCTGCACGCCGCCTTCAGATCCGGTTACGGCAAGCCGGCGTGCGGGACGTCCACGGTCGTCGCGAGCAGCACGGCGTCGGTCGCGCCGACGCGGTTGTGCTCGAGGAAGTCCGGCGCCGCGCACATCAGCAGCGTGCGGCCGTCGTCGCCGCCGAGCATGCAGGCGAACACGTCGAGCCCCTCCGGCATCTTGATCTCCTCGACGATCGCCCCGCCCGGCGCCAGGCGCACGCAGCGGGCGCCGACCTCGTCGGCCGACCAGATGTGCTCCTCGGCGTCGAGCCCGCACCCGTCGGGCCCGAACTCGAGCTTGCCGAGCGTCTCCTCGAGCGTCGTGATCGGCGGCGTCTCGGCGACCTGGGCCCAGATCCGCCGGTCGGTCAGCGACCCGTCTTCGGCGATCGTGAACGCCGTGTACCGCGCGCCGGCCGTCTCGCCGACGATCAGCGTGCGGCCGTCCGGCGTGATCACCGAGCCGTTCGGGAACAGCATCTCCTCCGCGACGACCGAAGCTGAGCCGTCGGGGTCGACGCGGACCAGGTTCGCGGGCACCGGGTCACCGCCGTTCATCAGGTCGAAGCCGAAGTTGCCCACGTACGCGCGGCCGCGCGAGTCGACGACCATGTCGTTGAGCACTCCGCCGCAGTACTCGCTCACGTCGGCGTGCTCGGTCACCGCGCCGTCCGGCGACCGTCGCAGGATCTTGTGGTCGCGCATCGAGACCACGAGCATCGACCCGTCGGGCATCCAGCCGAGGCCCGACGGGCGCTCGCGCACCGTCATGACCTCCTCGGCGCGCCCGTCCGTGTCCACGGCGAGCACGCGCTCGTTGTAGAAGTCCGAAACCCACCAGCGTCCCTCGTGCCAGCGCGGGGCCTCGAAGAAGGACCCGCCGTCCAGCAGTGTCTGCAGCGTCCGCTCTCCCATGGGGCGGACGCTACATGCGCAGATGTGCCGGCGACAGCTCGGCGGCGCTGCCCGCGCCGACGGCCCAGACCGCGACGCGGAGCTGGCGCACCAGCGTGGCCGCCGTCTCGCTCGTGCGGTCGGTCCGTGCGGCGAGCAGGAATGGGCGCGCGAGCCCGGCGGCGCGAGCGCCGAGCGCGAGCGCCTTGGCGGCGTCGACGCCGTCGCGCAGCCCGCCGGACGCGATCAGCGGCAGGTCGGGCGCGGCGGCGTGCGCCTCGGCGAGCGCGGCCGCGGTCGGGACGCCCCAGTCGGCGAACGCCGCCGCGACGTCGCCCGCGCGTTCGTCGCGGTGGCCCTCGACGAGCGCCCAGTTCGTGCCGCCGGCGCCGGCGACGTCGATCGCCGCCACGCCGGCGTCGCGCAGCAGCGCCACGTCGGCGGCGTCCATCCCGAAGCCGACCTCCTTGACCAGCACCGGGAGCGGCGCGAGGTGCGCAGCGATGGCGGCGATCCCGGCCGCGACGCCGGTGAAGCGCGGCTCGCCCTCGGGCTGCACGGCCTCCTGGATCGGGTTCAGGTGGATCGTCAGGCCGTCGGCGTCGAGCAGCTCGATCAGCCGCTCGGCGCGGGCCGGCGCGTCCGGCAGGCGCACCTGCGCGGCGCCGAGGTTGCCGAGCAGCAACGGCGGGCGGTCGTCGCTGCGGTAGGTCGGCAGCAGCTCGGGGTCGTCGAGCAGCGCGCGGCCGGAGCCGAGCACCAGCGCCAGGCCGTGCTCGCACGCCGCGCGCGCCAGCCGCGCGTTGATCTCGGCCGCCTCGTCGGTCCCGCCGGTCATCGCCGACACGACCAGCGGTGCGGCGAGCACGCGACCGAGGAGCGTCGTCTCCAGCGACACCTCGTCGAGGTCGCGCTCGGGGAGCGCGCGGTGGCGCAGGCGCAGCGCCTCGAAGCCGGTGCCGCCCACGTGCTCGACGTCGGGGCGTGCGGCGATCCGCAGGTGGTCGGCCTTGCGGCCGAGCGTCGTCACCGGGCGGCCACCTCCCGCACCGGCACGCCGAGGTGGCGGAGGATCACGTCGTGCACGTCGGTGGCGGCGATCTCGCCATCGCCGAGCAGGTCGGTCTGGCGCGTCATCAGCAGCGGGCCCTTCGCCGGGTCGTCGACGATCCGGCCGTGCGAGCCCTTCACCAGCGTGGCATCGAGAGGGATCACGTCCAGCAGCGTGCGGAAGCCGAGCTTCTTGCGCACGAGCCGCGAGCCGATCGCCAGCGGCGGCACCTTGATCGCCGGGTCCAGGAACAGCTCGACCGGGTCGTAGCCGGGCTTGCGATGGATGTCGACCGTCCGCGCGTAGTCGGGCGCCTTCGCGTCGTCCTCCCAGTAGTAGTAGGTGAACCACGAGTCCGGCTCGGCGATCAGCACCAGCTCGCCGGCGCGGTCGTGGTCGAGCCCGTACGCGCGCTTGCCGTCCTCGTCGAGGACATCGCCGACGCCGGGGACGCCCTGGAACAGCGCCTGCACCTCGGGGATCCGGGCGGGGTCGCGCACGTACACGTGAGAGATCTGGTGGTCGGCCATCGCGAAGGCCTCGCTGCCGCCGATGTCGATCACCTCGCGCCCGAGCTCCATCCGGTAGTTGATGAGGCCGGCCGCGCGCAGGATCCGGTTCGGGTGCACGGGCCGCGACACCGGCACGATCCCGTACTCGGACAGCACGATCACGCGCGCGCCGCGGGCCTCGTAGAAGTCGATGAGATCGCCCGCCAGGGCGTCGAGCTCGGCGAGCGGCTTGTCGACGCCGACCGGCCCCTTCTTCTGGAGCTCGTAGTCGAGGTGGGGGAGATAGACGAGCGACAGCGTCGGGTCGAACTGCACGTCGATGATCTTCGCCGCCTCGGCGATCCACTTCGTCGAGTCGATCGACGCCGCCGGCCCCCAGAACTTGAACAGCGGGAACTGGCCGAGCTCGGCCTGCAGGCCGGTCCCGCAGGTCACCGGGCTTGGTGTAGCAGTCGGGGATCTTGCGGCCGTCGGCGGGATACATCGGCCGCGGCGTCACCGTCACGTCCGCCGACGAGAACATCGCGAACCACCAGCACAGGTTCGCGCAGCTCGACCTCGGCCGACTCCCACACCTTGGGCGCCTGCACGAGCCGGTTCGACTGCTGCCACAGCCGCACCTCCATCGTGTCCCGGAACAGCCAGCCGTTGCCGACCGCGCCGTGGCCGCTCGGCGGGAGCCCGGTCAGGTACGTGCTCTGGACGGCGGCGGTGACCGCGGGGGTCATCCCGCCGATCGGCACCGCCGTGCCGAACGACTTCAGCCGCGGCGTGCGCTCGAGCAGCTCCTGGGTCATCGCGACGGTGCACAGGACGACGGTCTTGGAGGGCATTCAGGTCCCCGCGATCTGAGTCTGGAGTGCAATGGTGGCGGCGAAGGCGGCCAGGCACGCGGCGAGCGCGACCGCGCTGCCGCCGCTCCCGGCCACGACGAGCGCGTCGTAGACGGCGATTCCGGCGATCAACCGTACGACGCCGGCGCCGATCTTCCGCTGCGCGAGCACGAGCCACAGCGCGTAGCCGGCCCACACCAGGAACGCGAGGAGCAACAGCGCGACCGCGGCGTCCGGGAGCTCTTTCGCCCAGTAGACGGCCGGAGTGAGCACGGCGATCACCGGCCACCGCGCGGCGATGCCGCCCCCCTCGGCCTTCGCCACCTGCGTCAGGCCGACGAGGTATACGAGCAGCACCGCCGCCGCGCCCCACAGCGCGGCGTTCAGGGCGCCCGCGATCGCCAGCCCGGCGACGACATAGACCATCGCGCGGCACGCGCCCATCAGCAGAGGCGACAGCGGGTTCCCCTTGTGCCAGGCGTCGTAGAGCACGATCAGCCCGACCAGGACGAGCCCGGCCAGCGTGTCCTCCCAGCCTTCGAGGAACAGGAGGATCTCGCCCGCCACGAACAGGACCGCCGCCGCGGTCACGGCGGCCGGCACGGAGATCCGGCCGGACGGCAGCGGGCGCTCGGGCCGCTCGCGGCGGTCGATCGCGACGTCGAACACGTCGTTGAGGATCATCCCGGCCGTGTAGAAGAGCGCCATCGCCACCGCGACGACGGCGACCGGCCCGGCCGGCGCGGCGGCGTCCACGAGCACCGCGCCGGCGATCGTGTTCGACACCGTCGTCGGCGTGTTCGACACGCGCGCGATCTGGAGCCAGTCGCTAGCGGAGGACATCCAGCACCCACTCGTACTCGCGCGCGATCGATTCGACCGACGACGCCTTCAGGTCGGCCGGCAGCACGTCCCAGGTGTAGGTCTCGATCTCCAGGTGCGACGTCTGCACGCGCTCGATGCAGCGCCGCAGGTGCTCCTGGGTCGACTGCAGCGCGCCGTAGCGCTCGACGAAGATCGGCACGTGGAAGTGCACGCGCCACTCCTCGCCGCCGCCGTCGGCGGCCAGGGCCTCCGGGAGGTCCGGCCACGTGCGGCCGGAGCCGCGCTCGGTGACCTGGTGCAGGTAGATCGGGTCGGCGAACGCGCGCAGCTCGGCGTGCGCGGTCGCCGGCACCGTCAGGGCCGCCGACAGCTGCGCCTTGCCGACGCGGATCCCGGCGGCGTCGAGCGCGTCGAGCAGCCTCTTCGGGGTCCTCGTAGGCGACCGCCGAGTGGCAGGCGTCGAAGCAGACGGTCGCGTCCAGCGAGTCCGGCCACCACTCGATCAGGTCGGTCACGTTGGCGAGCGCTCCGTCGGCCTCCGGCTCGATGGCGAGCGACACACGCGTCCCGCGCAGCTCGGCGCCGACCCGCACCAGGTTGCGCGTCGCCTCGGCGCGCCCGTCGTCGTCCAGCCACGGCCCGTACGACAGCGGGTTGGTGGAGATCGTCCCGTCGACGCCGTCGGGCAGCAGCGCGCTCAGGATCTCGGCGAGCCGCAGCGTGTACGCCACCCGTTCGCCGGTCCGCCAGTCGGGCGCGTGGACGTCGGCCTTCACCGGCTGCCCGTGGAACGTGCCGTGCGGGAAGCCGTTGATGGTGAAGACGTACAGGCCCTCGGCGTCGAGCCAGGCCCGGAACTGCGCGAGCCGGTCTCCGGACAGCAGCTCCGAGCTCTCGGCGCCGGACAGGCGGAGGCCGATCCCGAACGGCGCGTCCGGCGACAGCCGCGCCTTCAGCGCCGGCGCGTGCCCGCGCAGCGACTCCAGCACGGCCTCCCAGCCGACGGCGGGGTGGATGTTCGTGCAGTACGTGAGGTGGACGTCGTCGCCGACGCGCACTAGACCACGACAGCGCCTTCTCGGTCAGGCAGCCGGAACTTCGGCGACTGGCCGAGGAACTCGATCGGGTTCTCGTAGACGACTCGACGGATCAGCGAGTCCGGGTGCCCGCGCCGGCGCATCTCCATGATGAACTCGGGCACGGCCAGCGGCCGGCTCTCGCCCCAGTCGCACGCCGCCGCCACGCAGATCCGCTCCGGTCCGCGCACCTCGATCACGTCGACGGCGCGGGCGGGGGAGACCTTCGTGATCGGGTACAGCGTCAGCCCGGTCCAGAACCCGTTGTCGAGGATCATGTCGACCGTGTGCTCCTCGGCGTGGTCGACCATGACGCGCCCCGGCTCGATCCGCTGATCCGCGGCCAGCGTCTCCACGATCACCTTGGTGCCCTTCCACTTGTCCTCGAGGTGGGGCGTGTGGATGTGGATGAGCTGCTCGTGCTCCATCGCGAGGTCGACGTGGTCCTTGAAGCCCGCCAGCTCGTTCTTGGTCACGCGATTGAGGCCGATCTCGCCGATGCCGAGCACGTTCGGCAGCTCCAGGTAGCGCGGGATGACCTCGAGGACCTGCCGGGTGAGCTCGCGGTCCTCGGCCTCCTTCGGGTTCAGGCACATCCACGTGAAGTGGGCGATCCCGTAGGTCGCGGCGCGCTTGGGCTCGAAGTCGACGAGCCGGTTGAAGTAGTCGATGAAGGCGTCGACGCCGGGGCGGTCGTAGCCGGCCCAGAACGCCGGCTCGGTGACGGCGACGCAGCCGCTCATGGCCATCGCCCGGTAGTCGTCGGTCGTGCGCGACACCATGTGGGCGTGCAGGTCGATGTACTCCATCGCTCTAGGCCTCCGGGTCGTAGGCGCCCTTGGCGCTCTTCTGGTCGAGCTCCTCGAGCAGCTCGCTGCGCGGGTCGCTGAAGATCATCTGCACGCGCTGTACGCGCGAGCCGTCGCCGTCGACCAGCACGGCGAGCGCCTCGCGGATCGACCGCAGCCGGAAGTCGTCGTCCGCGTCGATCTCGCGGGCGCGGTCGAGGCGGTCCAGGAACGCGGCCAGCTCGAGCACCTGGACCCGGTGCTCCATGAAGTACTCGGCGATCAGCTCACGCTGAGTGAGCGGACTCGTGCCGGCGTGGACTCCCATTCGCGATCCCCTTCCTCCATACGGCGGCGCAGGAGGTCGGACGCCTCCAGCAGCACCGCCTCGTCCAGTTCGTGCACTTCGAAGCCCGAGCCGATGCGCTCGAGCAGCATCACCGTGAGCCGGCCGCCGAGATGCTCGCGGAACTCCTCGAGCCCGGCGAGCACGGCCGGGCGGCCGCCGCCACCGGGGGTCGCCATGTCCGGGTGCCAGATCGGCAGCCGTACGGCCTCGAACAGCTCGATGATGCGCAGCCAGTCCGCGTGCGGGAGGCTGCCGGTCAGGTAGCTGTACGTCGAGTCGAGCGCGATCCCGATCGCGACCGCCTCGCCGTGGCGCAGCTGGTGATGCGACAGCTGCTCGAGCTTGTGCGCCGCCCAGTGACCGAAGTCCAGCGGCCGCGACGAGCCGAGCTCGAACGGGTCGCCGCTGGTGGCGATGTGCTGCAGGTGCAGCTCCGCGCTCCGGTGGATCATGTGCGCCATCGCTTCCAGCGAGCGGCCGGTGAGGTCGCCGGCGTGATGCTCGATCCAGGCGAAGTACGCCGCGTCCTTGAGCAGCGCGACCTTCATCGCCTCCGAGATGCCCGCCAGCCAGTCGCGGTCGCTCAGCGTCCGCAGCAGGTCGAAGTCGTTGAGCACCGCGTGCGGCGGCGCGAACGACCCGACGAAGTTCTTCTTGCCGAACGCGTTGATCCCGTTCTTGACGCCGACGCCCGAGTCGTCCTGCGACAGGACCGTCGTGGGGACGCGGATCAGGCGGACGCCGCGGTGGGCGGTCGCCGCCGCGTAGCCGACCGCGTCGAGCACCGCGCCGCCGCCGATCGCCAGCACGTACGAGTGGCGGTCGACGCCGTGGATGTCGATCGCCGCGCGGATCTCGTCCACCGGTCCGGCGTGGTTCTTGATCGCCTCGCCGCCGGGCACGACGAGCGGGGCGGCGGCCAGCTCGAGCGCGTCGTCGTGGGCGGCGCAGTACAGCTGGACGCCGTCGACCAGCGTCGGGTGCGCGGCGGCGACCCCGTCGTCCACGATCACCAGCAGCCGGGCGCGCGCGTCGACGACGTCGCGCAGCGTCCGATTGCGCAGGTCGAACAGCCCTTGCGTGAAGCGCACCGGATAGTGGAACCGGACCACGACCTCCTGGTCGATCCCTGCGAGCGCGAGGTCTCCCATCCCTGCCCCCATTTCCCACGGGCAGTGTAGGCCACAGGTGCCATTTAGGCGAGCGCTAGGCAGAACTTCGCTCCTCGTGATCAAAAGTACGGGAAGCGGTTCGAACCGTCCGCGGACGCAGGCTCTCTATACTCGGCGCCCGACATGCCGAAGATGAAGTCGCACTCGGGCGCGAAGAAGCGCTTCAAGAAGACCGGGACGGGCAAGCTCAAGGCCCGCCACGCCTTCTCGAGCCACATCCTCGAGAAGAAGTCGCCGAAGCGCAAGCGCTCGTTCGGGATGGACCGCGACATCTCCAAGGCCGACCGCAAGGTCGTCACCAAGCTGCTCGGAGGGAACGGGCGATGACCCGCGTCAAGCGCTCCGTCCACGCGCGCAAGAAGCGCCGCGCCGTCCTCGAGCGGGCCAAGGGCTTCCGCGGCGAGGCGCACTCGTCGTACAAGCGGGCCAAGGAAGCGGTCATGAAGGCCGACTCCTACGCCTACCGTGACCGCCGCAACCGCAAGCGCGACTTCCGCCGGCTGTGGATCACCCGCATCAACGCCGCCGCGCGCCAGAACGGGATGAGCTACTCCACGTTCATGCACGGAATGAAGCTCGCCGGCATCGAGATCGACCGCAAGGTGCTGGCCGACATCGCCGTGCGCGACCCCGAGACCTTCCGCCGATTCGCCGAGAGCGCCCGCGAGGCGTCAGCGGCCTGAGTCCGCGGACACCCCCTCAATCGGGCGCCCCTCCCCTCGGAGCGGCGCCCTTTCTCGTTAAATGACCATAACCAGCCCCCACAACGACCAGCTCAAGGAGATCCGCAAGCTCGCGGGCCGCAAGTGGCGCGACAAGCTGCGCGAGTTCGTCGCCGAGGGGGAGGACCTGCTGGCGGCGGCCGACGCGGCCGGCTGGGAGCCGCTGGCGCGGCTGGTCGCCGAGGGGTCCGGCCTGGCGGGCGAGGAGGTCAAGCCGCACCTGCTGGCCGACGTGTCCCAGCTCGGGTCGGGCACGCGCGCGCTGGCGATCTACGGGCAGCGCTGGGCGCCCGCTCCGGTCGGGCCGCTGTGCCTGGCGCTGTGGGGCGTCAACGACCCCGGCAACGTCGGCACCGTGCTGCGGAGCGCGCTCGCGTTCGGCGCGGCCAGCGTCGCGCTCGGGCCGGGCACGGCCGACCCGTACGGGCCGAAGGCCGTGCGCGCGTCGATGGGCGCGCTGTTCGACGTGCCCATGACCCGCGTCCGCGACCCCGCCGATCTCCCCGGCCGCCGCATCGCGCTCGTCGCCCACGGCGGCGAACCGCTCTCCGCGCCGGACGGCGACGTCACGCTGGTGGTCGGCGCGGAGCGCGAGGGTCTGCCCGACGCCGTCGTCGCCGCCTGCGACGAGGTGGCGACGATCCCGGTGCATGCCGAGTCGCTGAACGCCGCGATGGCGGCAACCGTCGCCCTGTACGAGTGCAACCGTAGGATGGCCCGTCCATGAACGAGAGGATCAGCGAGCTGCGCGCCGCCGGCGAGGCGGCGATCGCCGACGCCCCGGGCACCGCCGAGCTCGAGGACGTGCGGGTCCGCTACCTCGGCCGCAAGGCCGAGCTGCCGAACCTGCTGCGCGGCGTCGCCCAGCTCCCGCCCGAGGAGCGCGGCGTCGTCGGCCGCGCCGCCAACGAGGCGCGCAAGGCGCTCGAGGCGGCGATCGCCGCGCGCGAGGCCGAGCTCGCGGCCGCGGAGCTCGACTCCAGGCTCGCCACCGACGTCGTCGACGTCACGCTGCCCGGCTCCCCGGCGATCGCGCCCGGCCGCATCCACCTGATCACCCAGACCCGGCGCGAGATCGAGGACATCTTCCTCGGCCTCGGCTTCCGGGTGTTGGAGGGCCCGGAGACCGAGCTCGCCTACTACAACTTCGACGCGCTGAACTTCGACGAGACGCACCCGTCGCGCCAGGCGACGGACACGTTCTACGTCTCGGACGAGGTGCTGCTGCGCGTGCACACGTCGCCGATGCAGACGCGCGCGATGGAGGTCTACCCGCCGCCGCTGTACGTCGTGATCCCGGGCCGCACCTACCGCCGCGACAACGACGCCACGCACACGCCGCAGTTCCAGCAGGTCGAGGGGCTGGCCGTGGACGAGGACGTCACGCTCGGCGACCTGCAGGGGACGCTGCTGTCGTTCGCGCGCGCGTACTTCGGGGACGACCGGCGCGTGCGCCTGCGTCCGCACTTCTTCCCGTTCACCGAGCCGAGCGTCGAGTGCGACGTCTCCTGCTTCAACTGCAACGACGGCTTCCTCAAGGACGGCTCGCGCTGCCCGCTGTGCAAGGGCGAGGGCTGGATCGAGATCCTCGGCGCCGGCGAGGTCGACCCGAACGTGTTCGAGTACGTGCGCGACAACGGCTACGACCCGGAGAAGCATCAGGGCTTCGCCTTCGGCATGGGGATCGAGCGCGTCGCCATGCTCAAGCACGGCGTCAGCGACCTCCGGCTGTTTTACGACAACGACCTGCGCTTCCTGGAGCAGTTCGGATGAGGGTCCCGCTGTTCTGGCTGCACGACTACTGCGATCCCGGGATCGGCGTCAGCGAGCTCGAGCACGTGCTGACGATGACGGGCACGAAGGTCGAGGCCCTGCACACGCACGGTGTCTCCGCCCTCGAGCACTTCCTCGTCGGCCGCGTGCTGACCGCCGAGCGCCACCCGGACGCCGACCGGCTGACCGTGTGCACCGTCGACGTCGGCGACGGTGAAGCGCGCACGATCGTCTGCGGCGCGCCCAACGTCGCCGCCGGGCAGATCGTCGCCGTCGCCGAGCCCGGCGCGGTGATGCCCGACGGCACCAGGCTCAAGGCCGCCAAGCTGCGCGGCATCGAGTCGGCGGGGATGATCCTGGCCGAGGACGAGGTCGCGATCGGACCCGACCACGACGGCATCATGGTGCTCGACCCCGAGCTGCGGCCGGGCACGCCGCTGATCGACGTGCTCCCGATCGCCACCGACGTGCTCGAGCTCGAGATCACGCCCAACCGGCCCGACTGCCTGAGCATCTACGGCGTCGCGCGCGAGGTCCACGCCGCCACCGGCGCGCCGATCACGCCGCCGCCGTGGACTACGGATCTCGGCGGTCCGGGCGAGGTGCCCGGCGTGACGATCGAGGTCCAGGACGCCGAGCTGTGCCCGCGCTTCACCGCGCGGCTGTTCGAGGACGTCAAGCTCGGCCCGTCGCCGGAGTGGCTGAAGGCGCGCCTGACGGCGGCGGGGATGCGGCCGATCAACAACGTCGTCGACATCACCAACTTCGTGATGCTCGCGACCGGGCAGCCGATGCACGCGTTCGACCACGAGCTGGTCAGCGGCGGTCGGCTGGTCGTCCGTCGCGCCCTCGACGGCGAGACGATGACCACGCTCGATGACGTCGAGCGCAAGCTCGATGCCGACATGGTGATCATCTGCGACGACGACGGCCCGACGTCGATCGGCGGGATCATGGGCGGCGAGCGCTCCGAGGTGCGCGACACGACCACCCGCGTGCTGATGGAGGCGGCGACCTGGAACGGCCCGAACATCCAGCGCACCTCGACGCGGCTCGCGCTGCGCACGGAGGCGTCCGGCCGCTTCGAGAAGACACTGCAGCCCGAGCAGGCGATGGACGGGCAGGCGCTGGCGGCGATCCTCATGACCGAGCTGGCCGGCGCGCGGCTGGTCGGCGGCACGATCGACATCGGCGGGCCTGGTCCTGACCCGGTGACGATCCGGCTGCGCGACGAGCGCACCGAGCGCCTGCTCGGCACCGCGATCCCGCGCGACGAGGCAGCCGGGATCCTGCGCCGGCTCGAGTTCGGCGTCGTGGACGCACCCGACGGGCTCGACGTGACGGTGCCGGCGTTCCGGCGCAGCGACGTGACGCGCGAGGCCGACCTGATCGAGGAGGTCGCTCGGCTGTGGGGGCTGGAGAAGATCCCGTCCACGCTGCCGTCGCGGCGCGGCGCCACCGGCGTGCTCGCGCCCGAGCAGCGGCTGCGCCGCAAGCTCGAGGACGCGCTGGCCGGCGCCGGGCTGTCCGAGGTCAACGGCTGGGTGTTCACGGCGCCCGGGGTCGTCGACCGCCTGCGCCTGCCGGCCGGCGACTGGCGCCGCAAGGTGGTGACGCTGCGCAACCCGATGTCCGAGGACATGTCGGTGCTGCGGACGACGCTGCTCGGGTCGCTGCTCGACGTCGCGCAGCGCAACCGCTCACGGGGAATGCCCGACGTGCGGCTGTTCGAGATCGGCGCCGTCTTCGTCGACCAGCCGCGCTCCGGGCCGCGTACGCCGGCCGAGGAGCGCTCGCAGCCGCTCCCCGAGGAAGGCCAGCACGTCGGGGCGCTCCTCACCGGAGCGCTGCGGCCCGCGTCCTGGCGCGAGAGCGACCCGCCACGGGCCGCCTTCTTCACGGTCAAGGCCGTGCTGGAAGCGGTGCTCCGGACGCTGCGCGTGCCCTGGAGCGTCGAGCCCGGCAGCGAGCCGTTCCTGCATCCGGGACGCACGGCCAGCGTGCTGATCGCCGGCCGGCCCGCCGGCTGGATCGGCGAGCTGCACCCGGCCGTGGCGCGCGCCTGGGATCTCGAGGCCGCGACCGCGTTCGAGCTCGATCTCGGCGTGATCCAGCACGAGGCGCTGCACGTGCCGCGGTACGTGGACCTGACGTCGTTCCCGGCCGTGCTGCAGGACCGGGCGTGGTGGTTCGGCCGCGACGTGGCGGCCGCCGACGTCGTCGCGACCGTGCGCGAGGCGGGCGGGCCGCTGCTGCGCGCCGTCGAGATCTTCGACGTCTATCCCGCCGAGGACCGGGTGTCGCTGGCGCTGCGGCTGCAGTTCCGCGCCGACGACCGCACGCTCACCGATGAAGAGGTCGCCAAGCGGCGCGAGAAGATCGACGCCGCCGTGGCCGAGCGCCTCGGGGGCGAGCCGCGTGGGTAGGAACCCGCGGATCGCCGTCCTCGGGGCCGCCGGCTACGCCGGCGCGGTCGCCAGTGCGCTGCTGCACCGCCACCCGCACTTCGAGCTGGCGTTCGTGACCGCGCGGTCGGACGCGGGCGAGCGCCTCGATGCCGTGCACCCGCGCTCACGCGTGCCGCTGGTGCTCGAGGCGTATGACCCTGACCGTCACGCTGAGGTCGATGCTGCCGTGGTGGCGTACCCGCACGGCGCCTCCGCGCCCGTCGTCGCCGAGCTGCGCGAGCGCGGCGTCCGGGTGGTCGACCTGTCGGCCGACTTCCGCCTGCACTCCCGCGACACGTACGAGGAGTGGTACGGCGAGCACGGCGCGCCCGGGCTGCTCGGCGACGCCGTCTACGGCCTGCCCGAGCTGCACCGCGCCGACATCGCGAACGCCGATCTGGTCGCCAACCCCGGCTGCTATCCGACCGCGGCGATCCTGGCCCTGGCGCCGCTCGCACGTGCCGGCCTGCTCGGCGACGTGGTGATCGACGCCAAGTCGGGCGTGTCCGGCGCCGGCCGCGAGCCGACCGCCGACAAGCACTTCGTCGCGGTCGACGAGACCGTGACGCCGTACAAGGTCGGCCATCATCGCCACACGCCGGAGATCGAGCAGGAGCTCGGGGGCGGAGTGCTCGTGACCTTCACGCCGCACCTGGTGCCGGTCGTCCACGGCGAGCTCGTGTCCTGTTACGTGACGCCCGCGTCTAACGTCGCCGAAGGCGAGCGCGACGAAGGAGCGGCTCGCCTGGCAGGCGAAACCGATATCGCTGCCCTCTACGGGGACGCCTACGACGCCGAGCCCTGGGTCGAGGTCGTCGAGGGGCCGCCGGGCATGCAGGAGGTACGGGAGACGAACTTCTGCCGCATCTCGGTGCACGCCGACGAGCGCACCGGCCGCCTGATCGTGTTCGCGACGATCGACAACCTGTGGAAGGGGACGTCGTCGCAGGCCGTGCAGAACCTGAACCTGATGTTCGGCCGCGACGAGGGGGAGGGGCTGTGAAGTCGCGCTGGATCGACGTCCCCGAGCACGTCCACGAGATCGCCGGCGGCCTGCCCGCGGGCTTCCGCGCGTCCGGCGTGGCGTGCGGGCTCAAGCCGTCCGGGTCGCGCGATCTCGGGGTGCTCGTCTCCGACGCCCCCGAGACGGTCAGCGCCGCCCGCTTCACCCGCTCGGGCGTCCTGGCCGCCCCGGTCCTGCTCACGCAGGAGCGCTGCGAGCTGACCGGCATCCGCGCGGTGATCGCCAACTCCGGCAACGCCAACGCCGCCACCGGCCGCCGCGGGCTCGAGGACGCGGCGCGCATGCAGGGCGCCGGCGCGATGGTCGCCGGCGTGCCCGAGGACCGCGTGGCGATCGCGTCGACCGGCGTGATCGGCGTCCCGCTCGACACCGAGAAGGTGATCCGCGGGATCGCGTCCGCGCGCGCCGAGCTCGCCGCCGACGGCGACGAGACGTTCACCGAGGCGATCTCGACGACCGACCTGTTCCCCAAGCGCGCGACGTTCGAGGTCGCGCTGCCGTCGGGCACCGTCCGGCTGGCGGCCCAGGCGAAGGGCGCGGGGATGATCTCGCCCGCGTTCGCGACGATGCTGTGCTTCGTCGAGACCGACGCGGCGCTCGCCCCGGAGACCGCCGACCTGCTGCTCGGCGTCTGCGTCAAGCGCTCGTTCGACCGCATCTCGGTCGACGGCCAGCTCTCCACCAACGACACGGCGATCCTGATGGCGTCGGGCGCCAGCGGCGTGCAGATCGCGCCCGAGTCCGAGGACGAGCTGCTGTTCGGGCAGGCGCTCGACATGCTGCTGCGCCGGCTCGCGTTGCTGATGGTGCGCGACGGCGAGGGCGCGCGTCGGGTCGGCCGCGTCGTCGTCCACGGCGGGCACGAGCCGACCGTGGTGCGCGCGGCACGCGCCGTCGCCGACTCGCCGCTCGTCAAGACCGCGCTCAACGGCGGCGACCCGAACTGGGGCCGGATCGCCCAGGCCGTCGGCGGCGCCCTGCACGACAGCGCGCCGCTGCCGCTGGACATCTGGATCGAGGACGTCCAGGTCTGCCGCGCGGGCGCGGCGCTGCCGTTCGACGCACCGGCCCTGGCCGGCGCGGTCGCCGGCGACGAGGTCGAGTACACGATCGGCCTGCCCGGCGAGGGCGCCGAGGCCGAGGTGTTCTTCTCCGACCTCGGGCACGACTACGTGTCGCTCAACGCGGAGTACACGACGTGATGCGCGACGTCGGGACGCTGCTCGAGGCGCTCCCGTACATCCGCGAGTTCCACGGCCGCACGGTCGTGATCAAGTACGGCGGCGCGGCGATGAACGACCCGGCGCTGCGCGAGGACTTCGCGCGCGACGTCGTGCTCCTCAAGTACGTCGGGATGAACCCGATCGTGGTGCACGGCGGCGGGCCGGAGATCACCCGCTACATGGAGCGACTCGACCTGCCGGTCGAGTTCGTCGGCGGCCTGCGCGTGAGCGACGAGGCGACGGTCGAGATCGCGAAGATGGTCCTCGTCGGCAAGGTCAACAAGGACATCGTCCAGCGCATCAACCGCCACGGCCAGCCGGCCGTCGGGTTGTCCGGTGACGACGGCCAGCTGTTCCGCGTCGACACGATGGAGGGCCCGGGCGGGGAGGACATCGGCCTCGTGGGGAGGATCGAGCGCGTCAACGCCGGCGTGATCGAGCACATCGCCGCGGACTACATCCCGGTGATCGCGTCGGTCGGCGCCGACCGCGACGGGCGCTCCCACAACGTCAACGCCGACGAGGCCGCCGCGGCGGTCTCGCGCGCGCTGGGCGCCTACAAGATCATGTTCCTCACCGACGTCCCGGGCTGGCTGCGCGATCCGGAGGATCCCACGTCGGTGATCTCGGAGACCGGCGCCGACGAGGTCGAGCAGGCGCTCGCGGTCACCGCCGGCGGCATGCGCCCGAAGCTGCAGGCGTGCCTGGACGCGATCCACGGCGGCGTCAGCTTCGCCCACATCGTCGACGGGCGGGTGCCGCACTCGCTGCTGCTCGAGCTGTTCACCGACGCCGGCCAGGGCACCAAGATCAGGCCGGCGTCATGAGCCTCGCTCCCACCTACGCGCGCTATCCGGTCGAGTTCGTCTCGGGATCGGGCTGCGTGCTCGTCGACAACCAGGGCAACGAGTACCTCGACTTCCTGGCCGGCATCTCGGTCTGCAACGCCGGGCACTGCCATCCGCACGTGGTCGCGGCGATCCAGGAGCAGGCGGCGCGGCTGCTGCACGTGAGCAACCTGTACTTCAACGCGCCGAACGTGCGGCTGGCCGAGCGGCTGGTCGAGCGCTCGTTCGGTGAGGTCGTGTACTTCGCCAACTCCGGTGCCGAGGCCAACGAGGCGGCCTTGAAGCTGGTGCGCAAGGCGCGCCCGCGCGGCGACATCGTCGTCTTCCACGACGCGTTCCACGGCCGCACCTACGGCGCCCTGTCGGCGACGCCGCAGGAGTCCAAGCAGGCGCCGTTCGCGCCGCTGGTGCCGGGGTTCCGGGCGATCGCGCGCTCGCCCGAGGCCGTGCGGGCGGCGGTCGACGAGGGCACCGCGGCGGTGCTGATGGAGCCGGTGCTCGGCGAGTCCGGCGTGTGGCCGATGGGGGAGGAGCTGATGCGCGCCGCCCGCGAGGCGTGCGACGCCGTCGGCGCCGCGCTCGTGTTCGACGAGATCCAGACCGGGCTCGGCCGCACCGGGACGCTGTGGGCGTATGAGCAGTCCGGCGTCGTGCCGGACGCCATGACGGTCGCGAAGTCGTTGGGCGGCGGCGTGCCGATCGGCGCGCTGATCATCGGCCCGCGGCTCGCCGGCGTGTTCGCGCCCGGCGATCACGGCTCGACGTTCGCCGGCGGTCCGCTGGCGAGCGCCGCGGCCAACGCGGCGCTCGACGTGCTCGACGACGAGGCGCTGTTCGCGCGCGTGCGTGAGCTCGGGGAGCGGCTGCGCGAGCGGCTCCAGGAGCTGCCGGGCGTCGTGGCGGTCCGCGGCGTCGGCCTGATGGTGGCGGTCGACGTCACCGGCGACGCCCCGGGGCTCGCGCGCCGCGCGCTGCTCGAGGAGCGGCTCGTGATCAACGCGACCGGCCCGCGCACGCTGCGCTTCCTGCCGCCGCTCGTCGTGGACGCCGAGCAGATCGACGACGCCGCGTCCAGGCTGCGGCGGCTGATGACCGAATAGCGACGCCGGCGGTTTGGGAGTGCCGTACTCCCGGGAAGTGGTGTAGTAGATGAGGAATCGGGTGCTGGTTCTGCTCGTGGCGGGCATGAGCGCACTTGTGATGCCGGCGGCAACGTCGGCACAGTTGCCGCCGGTCCCGACCGTCGTGCCGCTCCCGACGCCTCCGCCGGTGCCGGTGCCCACCGCGGTTCCGCTGCCGAAGCCTCCGCCGGTGCCCGTGCCGACCGTGGTCCCGGTGCCGACGGCGCCGCCGTCCGTGCCGGTGCCGACGGTGCCGGGCGTGACCGGCCCTTCGGGTGGCGGCGGTGGGTCCTCGTCTGGCGGCGGCGGCGGTGGCTCATCTTCGTCCGGCGCTGGCGGTGGCTCGTCTTCGTCCGGCGGCGGCAGTGGCTCGACCTCTTCACCCGGCAGCGCCGGATCCGCGACGCCGAGTGCGTCCGGCGGCGGTGGCGCGCGGGGCGGCTCGTCGTCAAGCGGTCGCGGCGCCCGCGCGCGCTCCGCCGCTCGCACCCCGGCCCAGCGCCACCGGGCCGAGCGACGCCTGCGCCGCACCGTCACCCGGCTCAGCGGCTGCCTCGACAATCTCACTCGCGTGCAGCGGCGCGTGCTCGTGCTCCGCACCGGGCTCGGCTCGGCGCGGCCGCACTCGCGCCGGGGCGTCGCGCGACTGCTGGACCTGCGCGTCCGGCGGGTCGCGCGGATCGAGCGCCGCGGGCTGCATGACGCGCGCGCGCTCGACCGCGCCGGCGCGTGCGGCGGCGGCGGCGGGGGCGGGGGCGGCGCGGCCTCGACGCCGACGGCGCTCGCCACGGGCGCCGGCACGAACGACAGCGGCGGCGGCGGTCCCGTGCCCGAGCCGGACCAGGGCGAGGTCGCCGGCGAGTCCTCCGGGCACGACTCGTCCACCGGCAGCGGCGACGTCCGCGGCGAGTCCGCGACGCGGCTCCCGCCTCCGTTGGGCGGCGGCGGCGGGCGCGACGCCGGCGGCGTCTCCCTGGCGATCGGCATCACGCTGATCCTGCTCGCGCTGGCGGCCGGCTTCGCGACTCCGCACATGCGTGCGCGCGCACGGTCCTCCTGACGTGATTGACTGAGCCGACATGGACGTCCGCGACGCACTGGCCATGCTCGAGCTGCCCCGCATCGACGGGTACTACGACAGCCCGATCCCGAACGCCGAGGATTCCCACATCGCCCGCGCCGTGCGGGCGTTCACCGAGGCGGACCCGGTGTGGCAGGCCGCGTTCCGCGACGCGATCGACCACGATCGGGCGGACCTGCTGTGCGCCTGGAGCGAGCGCGTCGCCGCGCTGGCGGTGCGGCTCGACAGCGAGCGCCCCGTCGTGCTCGGGCTCGTCGGCCTGAGCCTGACCGACGAGGCGGTCGCGGGCGAGGCGATGCTGATCGCCCCGCTGCACCGACGCAGCGCCGAGAAGCTCGACGTCGACGCCGACCGGCTGTTCGACGAGGCCGCGGGCATGACGGACCTGATCGGCGCCCGCTGGCTGCGCGACGCGCGCGACTCGGCCGACCAGGTCGAGGACTCCGGGTACGTCGAGCACGACGGCGACGACGGCTTCCGCTACCTGCGCGCCGCCGGCGTCACTCGCCGCGGGCACTAGGGCTCGCTAACTGCGGCTGGTGGGGAGGCGATCAGACCGGCGCGAGTGTGCACTTTGTCGGCCTATGCCCGACAAACTGCACACTCGAGGCCCGAGGCGACCACGCGGCCGACCGCTCGCCGCCCTACCCAGCTGCCGTTGCCGTTGCCCGCACCGCTGACTTCGCCGCCCGCCTCATAAGCTGCCCGTCGTGAACGACGAGCCGCGCGATCCCAAGACACATACCGAGGTCCATCGCGTCGCCGACCCGCAGTCGACGCGCGTGGCGACCTACCTGGCCCAGCCCGGCGAGGTCGGCCGGGTCCTGCTCCTGTACTCCGGCGGCCTGGACACGAGCGTGATGCTCAAGTGGATCCAGGACGAGTACGACGCCGAGGTCGTGGCGTTGACCGTCAACCTCGGCCAGCCCGGCGAGGACTACGAGGTCGTCAAGGGCAAGGCGCTGCGACTCGGCGCGCTCGAAGCCCACGTCGTCGACGCGCGCGAGGAGTTCGCGCGCGAGTACGTCCTCCCGGCGATCCAGGCGAACGCCGACTACGGCGACGGCTATCCGCTGTTCACCGCGCTCGGCCGGCCGCTGATCGCCAAGCTCGCGGTCGAGTACGCGCGCAAGGCGGGCTGCGACACGATCGCCCACGGCTGCACCGGCAAGGGCAACGACCAGGTGCGGATCGAGAGCACGATCGCGACGCTGGCGCCCGAGCTGAAGGTGATCGCGCCGGTGCGGTCATGGGCGATGGGCCGGGACGAGGAGATCGCCTACGCGCGCAAGCACGGGATCCCCGTCAAGGGCGGTACCGAGACCGCGCCCTACTCGATCGACGACAACCTCTGGGGCCGTTCGTCCGAGGGCCGCTGGATCGAGGACCTCTCACACGCGCCCGACGACGACGTGTTCCAGCTCGTCACCCGGCCGGAGCTCGCGCCCGACGAGCCGGAGGTCGTGACCGTGTCGTTCGAGGCCGGCGTGCCGGTCGCGCTCAACGGCGAGCGGATGGACCTCGTCGAGCTGCTCGAGGCGGCCGCGGCGCTCGGCATCAAGCACGGGGTCGGGATCGTCGACCACATCGAGGACCGGATCGTCGGGCTGAAGGTGCGCGACATCTACGAGGTCCCCGCCGCCGCGATCATCCTGCCCGCCCACCGCGAGCTCGAGCGCCTGTGCGGGACCATCCACCAGAACCAGTTCAAGCCGCAGCTCGACCAGAAGTGGGCCTACCTCGTCTACGCGGGCCTGTGGTGGGAGCCGCTGCGGACCGACATCGAAGCGTACATGCGCCACGTCAACGAGCGCGTGATCGGCACGATCGGGCTCAAGCTGTTCAAGGGATCGGCGCGGGTCGTGACCCGCGAATCGCCCAACTCCGTCTATGACGCGCAGCTCGCGACGTTCGCCGAGTCCGGCGGCCTGTTCTCGCAGTCCGCCTCGCCCGGCTTCATCGAGCTGTGGTCGCTTCAGAGCCGGATGGCTCACAGACTGCGGAACGGGTAGAACTCCGCCATGCTCTATCGCCTTCTCGGGATGCTGGTCTGGAACGGCGGCAAGGTCCTCCTGCGCCAGAAATACGGCCGCACGTACCTGCCCAAGTCGGTTCTCGCGGGCGCCGTGCTCGTGGCCGGCGGGGTTGCGCTGCTGGTCGCGCGCAACGCCGGGTCGGACAGCTGACGCACGGAAACTCCGCGGCGTTATGACGCCGGACGCCGGAACGTCTGGCACGATGAATCGGCCGTGGCCGAGTCCTCGTCTCCGACCATCCCTGCGCTCCCCGGCCTCGCCGTAGAGACGGTCGAGTGGCTCCCGTCGGGAGCCGAGAGCGGCCTCGTGCGCGTCCGCGGGCGCTGGACCGAGGAAGCCGCCCGCCAGCCCGACCTGCCGGCGCTGGCGTTGCGGGCGGCAGGGGCCGAGCACCGGTTCGACTCGCTGCCCGACGCGCGCTTCTCGCGCGATCCCGCGTCGTGGCGCGGGACCTACCTCGTGCCCGCCGCGCTGGTGGCGTCCGACCCTGAGGCGCTGTGGCTGGAATGGGCCGCCGGCAAGCGGGCGGGCCTGCCGGCGCTGTCGCGGGGCGTCGAGCCGCCTCCGGTGCCGGGCGCCGCGCGCCCTGACCCGCCGGCCGAGGACGCCGGGGGCGAGGTGATCGACCGGGCGGTGCTCGCCGAGCGCCGCGCCCGGCGGGCCGAGGCGGCCGAGCAGCAGCAGGCGCGTGTCGCCTCCGAGGCGCTCAAGGCCGTCGAGGTGCTCGAGCTGCGGTCGGCGGAGCTGGAACGGCGCCTGGAGGAGGCGACCGCCGAGCGCGACGCGCTGGTGATCCGCGAGAGCGAGGCGGGCGAGCAGCGCGAAGCGTTGAGCGCGGCGCTCGCGTCGGCGGCCGAGCTGCGCTCGCGCTCGCGTGAGTGGCAGCTGCGGATGCGGACCCACGAGGTCACGCGCGCGGGGGACGCGGTCCGGCTCGCCGTGCTGGAGGCCGAGAAGGCCACCACCGCGCCCGCGCTCCGCGCGGCGCTGGACGAGGCGCAGGCCGATGCCGCAGCCGCGCGCGCGGCACTGTCCGAGGCGGACAGCCGGTTCGGAGAGGCGCGCGCCGCCTGGGATCGCCGCCGCGCCGAGCTCGAAGCCGAGCTGACCTCCGTCCGCGCCGCGCTGGACGAGGCCCGCGGGCTCGAGGCCGTCGTCGCCGAGGCCGAGGGTCGCGCGATGACCGCCGAGGCGCGCCTCCAGGTCGAGACCGTCGCCCGCACCACGCTCGAGGACGAGCTCGACCGCGAGCGCGCCATTCGGGCCGCGGACCGCACCGGCGAGGAGCTCCGCGCCGCACGCGCCGAGGTCGACCGGCTCCGCGCCGACCTCGAGACCACGCGCGCCGGCGCGCGCGCCCGCGAGACCGGCCTCGCCGCCGATCTCGAGGCCGCCCGGTCCGACGCCGCGTCTGCCCGCGCCGCCGCCGACCTCGTCGGCGCCGATCTCGAGGCCGCCCGGTCCGATGCCGCGTCTGCCCGCGCCGCCGCCGACCTCGTCAGCGCCGATCTCGAGGCCGCCCGGTCCGATGCCGCGTCTGCGCGCGCCGCCGCCGACCGCGTCGGCGCCGACCTCGAGGCCGCCCGGTCCGATGCCGCGTCTGCGCCGCGCCGCCGCGCGACCTCGCCGGCGCCGATCTCGAGACCTCGCGGCGCGAGGCGGCGTCCGCCCGCAGTGCGGCCGACGACCTGCGAGCCGAGCTCGAGCTTGCGCGCTCGGCAGCCACCGCGGCGCGAGCCGCCGTCGAGGAGCTCCGGGCCGAGCTCGAGGCCGAGCGCACGGCCCGGCGCGCCGAGGGCACGTCGCTGCAGGAGCGGATCGCGGACCTCGAGCGGACCGGCCGCGAGCAGCTCGAGCGCCTCGCCCAGGAGCAGGCCGCCGCCGCGGCCGCCCGCGCGCCGGCGGAGGACTCCACGCGCATGCTCGCGGACCTCGACGCCGCCGCCGAGGCGCTCCGGAGCCGCACGCCCGAGCCCGTCGCGCCCGACGCCGATGCGGTGACCGAGGAGGCGCCGTGGCCCGTCGCGGAGGCGCCGGCCGCGCCGGCCGTCGAGCCGCCGCCCGAAGCGCCCGCCGAGCCCGCGCCCGAGTCCTGGACGGCACCCGTGCCCGCCGCCGAGCCGGTGGCGCCCGACGCCGAGCCCGCGGTCGAGTGGCCGGCGCCCGAGAACGAGCCGGCCGCCCCCGACTGCGAGCCGGCTGTCGAGTGGTCCGACGTCGTCGAGGGCGTTCGCGACCGGGTCGAGCCGGGAGTGGAGCCGCGCCGCGCCGGTCCGGACCAGCCCGACGTCGAGTGGGCCCCGGCCGAGTACGCGGGCGCGGGCGTGGTCCTCGAGCCCCCGGCGCCCGACGCCGAGCCGTACGTGGAGTGGGCGCCGCCCGAGACCCACCCCGCGCCGCCGGCCGAGGCTCTCCCGCCGCCGCCCGCCGAGGCTCCCGCCGCGCCGCCCGCCGAGACTCTCGCCCCGCCGCCCGCCGAGGCTCCAGCCGCGCCGCCCGCAGAGGCTCTCGCCCCGCCGCCGGCCGCGGCCCCGCGCATCATCTCGGCCACCAAGCCACCGGCCCGCGGCCTCATCCTCGGCACCGAGCGTCGCGACTATCCGCTCCTGCGCGGCGCCATCGTCAAGCTCGCGCACGACGACGCACACCTGGCCGGCCGCCTGCTCGCCGCGCTGCTCCCTGGCCAGGGCGCGGCAATCGAGGGCCCGCTCGCCTACGACCTCACGATCACCGGCGTCGGCACCTACTCGGTCGCGGTCGCGGGCGGGCGCGCATTCGTCGAGCCGCTCCAGCAGCCGCGCGGCCGCCGCGAGGCCGAGTTCCATCTGACCGCCGACCCGCTGATCCTGGCCGAGCTCCTGGCGGGCGTCGAGCACCGCATCGGCCGCTTCTTCGGCCCCGCGAAGGTCCGCGGGCGCAAGCGGCGCGTGAAGGCGCTCCAGCCGCTTCCGCAGAGCACGCCGACGCTCGCCGACGCCGCTCGTGCCGGCGCACGGCTCGATCCCGAGCTCGTCTACCGCACGTTCGCCTACGCAGTGCACCCCTCCCAGACGAAGGGGCACTCGTTCACGATCGCGCAGACGATCGAGGGCGATCCCCCGGAGACGTGGTACCTCACGGCGGGCGACGGCGGCGGCCTCACGGTCTCGGCCAAGGCGCCGGCCGACGAGCCGACCGCCACGGTGACGATGACCCGCGCCACGTTCGACCGGCTCTTGCGCGACGACCTCGTGCCCAGCGGCGAGCGGCCGGTCGTCCGCGGCGACTCTGGCGCAGTCGCGCTCATGCATTCCTGGACCGAGCAGGCCCGCTAGGTCAGAGCACAGACGCGGCCGACCGGGCAAGCGCCTCGCCGCGGCCGAGATGGTCTTCGAGCGCGGCCACCGACTCGCGCACGTCGCCGGCCCGGAACACGTCGACCAGGTACTGGTGGTCGGCGACGAGGGCGGGCATGTCGTCGGCCGCCCGGTCGGCGACGGAGAGCACCAGCCGCAGCTCCATCAAGGCGCCCTGGGCGGAGCGCGTGAGCCGCCGCGACCCCGCAGCGGCGACGATCGCGAGGTGGAACGCCATGTCGGCCTCCACGAGCGCTCGCTCGTTGCCGGCGATCGAGGCCTCGCCCATGCGCTCGACCGCCGCGCCCAGCCAGCTCACGTCGACCGGGCGCCCGCGGAGCATGGCCTGAAGCCCCGCGACCTCGTAGACGCGGCGTGCCGCGTAGATGTCGCGCAGGTCGTCGGCCGTCAGGTGGGCGACCTCCGGGCCACGATGGAGCGAGTGGATGATGAGGCCGTCGCGCTCGAGCTCCGACAGTGCTTCGCGCACCGTCGCGGGGTCGGTCCCCGTGCGCCCGGCGAGATCCTCCGGCGTCAGCGGAGTGCCGGGAGCGAACAGGCCCGAGAGCAGCGCCTCGCGCAGATCGGCCGCGACGGTGCTCGCCGCGGTGATCCTCCGCAGGGGGACGACGCTCATCGGTTGGAGACCCTTCCAACCATCGGTTCACGCTAGTCCCGGAGAATGCGGGCCGTCAAGACGAACGCGTCCGAATCAGTTCGTAGGGTTGTCCACCCGTGACAGCGCCCGGATGCGTCCACCTCCACGTCCACAGCGAGTACTCGCTGCTCGACGGTGCCTGCAAGATCGACAAGCTCGCCGAGCGTGCCGCGAGCTTCGGGCAGCCGGCGCTCGCGCTCACCGACCACGGAGTGATGAACGGCGCGGTCGAGCTCTACAAGGCCTGCGAGAAGCACGACATCAAGCCGATCGTGGGCCTCGAGGCCTACTTCGTGGACGACCGCAACAGTCGCGAGCCGAAGGTGGAGCGCAACCATCTGACGCTGCTCGCGCAGTCCGACGAGGGCCTCAAGAACCTCGTCAAGCTCTCCAGCACCGGCTTCCTGGAAGGGCTGCACCGCGGCAAGCCGGGGGTCGACCTCGAGGTGCTGTCCCAGCACGCCGACGGCGTGATCGCGCTCAGCGGCTGCCTCGCGTCGCGGTCGAGCCAGCGGATCGTGCAGGGCAAGCTCGACCAGGCGCGCGCCCACCTCGACGAGCTGGTCCAGGTCTTCGGCGCCGAGGACGTCTATCTCGAGGTCCAGCGCAACGGCCTGAAGGAGCAGGAGCAGGTCAACGAGGCGATCTCTCGCTTCGCGCAGGAGATGAACCGGCCGCTGGTCGCCACGGCCGACGTCCACTACCTGCGGCGCGAGGACTACCACCACCACGCGGCGCTGCTGTGCGTGCAGACGAAGTCCACGCTCGCGCAGCCGAAGATGAGCTTCGACACGAACGAGTTCTTCCTCAAGTCGACCGAGGAGATGGCGGAGTCGTTCGCCGACATGCCCGGCGCCGTGGCGAACACGCTCGAGATCGCCGAGCGCTGCAGCGTCGAGATCGCGCTGGGCAACCACCTGATCCCGCGGTTCGACTGCCCCGACGGAAAGGACGAGCGCACCTACCTGCGCGAGCTGGTCGAGGAAGGCCTGCGCCGCCGCTATGGCGACCCGCCGCCGGCGGAGGCCGTCGAGCGGATGGAGATGGAGCTCGGCGTCATCGACAGCATGGGCTTCAACGCCTACTTCCTGATCGTCTGGGACTTCGTCCACTACGCCAAGGACAACGGGATCGCGGTCGGCCCGGGGCGCGGCAGCGCAGCCGGGAGCCTCGTCTCCTACTGCCTGCAGATCACGGATGTCGACCCGCTGCGCTACGACCTCCTGTTCGAGCGCTTCCTCAACGCCGAGCGCGTGTCGATGCCGGATATCGACATCGACTTCTCGGTCCGTGGCCGCGAGCGTGTGATCCGCTACGTGACCGAGAAGTACGGCGCCGACCGCGTGGCTCAGATCATCACGTTCGGCAAGATGTTCCCCCGCGCGGCGACGCGGGATGCCGCCCGCGTGCTCGGGCACGACTACGGGGTGGGGGACCGCCTCGCGAAGCTGATCCCGGACCCGATCATGGGCCGCCCCCCGAGCTTCGACGAGTGCCTGCAGCCCGGGGCCGACCTCGCGACCGAGTACGCCAAGGACCCGACGGCGAAGCAGATCGTCGACGTCGCTCGCGGCCTCGAGGGGATCGTCCGCAACGCCTCGATCCACGCCGCCGCGGTCGTGATCTCCGACCGTCCGTTGACCGACATCGTGCCGCTCCAGCTGGCCGACGCCGGCACCGCCGAGGACGGCCAGAAGGCCTACCGGACGGTGACGCAGTACTCGATGAAGCCCGTCGAGGAGATCGGCCTGCTGAAGATGGACTTCCTCGGCCTGCGCAACCTCGACGTGATCGAGGACGCGCTGGTCATCATCGAGCGCGCGACCGGCGAGCGGATCGACATGACCACGCTGCCGCTCGACGACGAGAAGACGTTCGCGATGATGGCCCGGGGCGACTCGGTGGGCGTGTTCCAGTTCGAGTCCGAGGGCATGCGCGAGGCGCTGAAGAAGGTCGGGCCGGACGAGTTCGAGGACCTCGTGGCGCTCAACGCGCTGTACCGGCCGGGGGCGATGGATCAGATCCCGACGTACGCCCGCGGCAAGCGCAACCCGGAGACCGTCACGTATGTCGATGAGCGGCTGCGCCCGATCACCGAGGCCACGAAGGGCGTGATCCTCTACCAGGAGCAGTCGATGCAGATCGCCAAGACGATCGCCGGCTTCTCCGGTCCGAAGGCCGACGATCTGCGCAAGGCGATCGGCAAGAAGAACCGCGACGCGATGGCCAAGCTCAAGCCGCTGTTCTACGAGGGCTGCCGGGCGTCGGGCACGTCGGAGGACGTCACGGAGTGGCTGTGGACGGTCAACGAGCGCTCGGCCGACTACTCGTTCAACCGCTCGCACGCTGCCTGCTACGGGCTGATCGCCTATCGCACGGCGTGGCTGAAGGCCAACTACCCGGCCGAGTACATGGCCGCGCTGATCTCCTCGGTGATGGACACCAAGGACAAGGTGCCGTTCTTCGTCAACCAGGCGGAGAGCATGGGCATCGAGATCCTGCCGCCGGACGTCAACGAGTCCGACCACGAGTTCATGGTCGTCGAAGGCAACATCCGCTTCGGGCTCGACGCGGTGAAGGGCGTCGGCTACGCGGCGGTCGAGGCGATCAAGCGCGCGCGTGAGGAGGGCGGGTCGTTCACCAGCCTGTGGGACTTCTGCGAGCGGGTCGACTGCCGGGCCGTCAACAAGAAGGCGATCGAGGCCCTGATCAAGTGCGGCGCGTTCGGCTCCACGGGCGCGACCCGGCGCGGCATGCTCGATGTCCTGGAGTCCGCGCAGGGCGCCGGCCAGAAGGCGCAGCTCGACGCGCAGATCGGGCAGGGCTCGATCTTCGACCTGGGGGGTCTCGGCGGCGAGGACATGGCCTCCAGCAACGCGTTCGCTCCCGCCCACCCACCGATCCCGACGCACGAGTACGAGCGACAGGAGCTGCTGGCCGCCGAGAAAGAGTCGATCGGGCTGTTCATCACCGAGCACCCGCTCAAGCGCGTGCGCGAGGCGCTGCGCATGAAGGCCGACTGCAGCTGCGCCCACGTGATGGACCAGCGCGACGGCGAGTGGGTGAAGGTCGGCGGGATGATCACCGAGTCCAAGAAGATCCGGACCCGGACGGGCACGACGATGATGTTCGCCACGGTCGACGACCTCGACGGCGCGGTCGAGATCGTGGTGTTCGAGAAGGCGCTGGCGGCCGTCGAGGAGGTCGTGAAGGCCGACGAGATCGTGCTCGTGCGCGGCCGGGTCGACCACAAGGAGGCCGGCAAGGTCTGCATCATCGTCCAGGACGTCGAGCGCTTCGACCCGTCCGAGAAGGAGATCGAGAAGGCCAAGGAGCAGGTCGCGCGCCTGGCCGCCGAGGCGATGCCGAACGACCTGCGCCGCCGGGTCGACGCTGCCCGCCTGCAGCCGACCGTGATCGAGGAGCTGCGCGACCTGTTCGACCGCTATCCGGGCGACGCCGAGTTCGTGCTCGAGATGCACACGCGCAACGGCATCCGCTACCTGCGGTTCGGCGAGGCGTTCAAGATCGCGGGCCGCAACGGCGCGCTGACGGCTGAGCTGGACCGCCTGCTCGGGCCGGCGCCGGCGCCCGTCACCGCGGCTGCGTGACCCGCGTCGCGGTCGTCGGCCCGGGGGCGATCGGAGGAGCCGCCGCGGCGATGGCGCAGCGTTCCGGCGCGGAGCTCGTGCTGTGCGGGCGCACGCCGCTGGAGCGCCTTGTCATCGATGACGAGGTCGTCGCCGGGCCCGTGCTCACGGACCCCGCGGCCGTGCCCTGGCGGGCCGACGTCGTGCTGTTCGCCGTCAAGGCGCACCAGACCGAGGCGGCCGCCGGGTTCCTGCGTGCGCTCGCAGGCCCGGAAACGGTCGTCGCTGTGCTTCAGAACGGCGTCGAGCAGCGCGAGCTCGTCGCGCCGTATGCGGCGGGCGCGACGGTCGTGCCGGCCGTCGTCTGGCTCGCCACCGAGGTCACGGCGCCGGGCCACGTCCGCTTGGTCACGCCGCCACGCTTCCTCCTCCCGCGCAAGCCGGGGGCGGAGACGGTCGCGAACCTGCTCGAGGGCGCCGAGATCGTCGATGACTTCCTCACCCAGGCCTGGCACAAGCTGACCGTCAACGCCGTCGCGGGCCTGATGGCCCTCACCGGCCGCCGCGCGGCCATGTTCGACAGCGCCCAGGCGCAGCGCCTCGCCCGCGCGCTGGCAGCCGAGGCGCTCGCCGTCGCCCGTGCCGAGGGCGCCGACCTGGACGACGCTGTCGCGGACGAGATCATGCGCTGGTTCGCCGAGCTGCCGGACGACGCCAGCACCTCGATCCTCGCCGACCGCGAAGCGGGCCGCCCGCTCGAGTGGGACGCCCGCAACGGCGTGGTCTGCCGCCGCGGCCGCGCGCACGGCATCCCGACGCCGATCAGCGACGTGATCGTCCCGCTGCTGGCCGCCGCGAGCGGCGAGACCGGCGAACATCGGCATTGAGGGAGGCGGGCACGATTGGTGTCGGATAAACCACCGCATGGGTGGTCTATCCGCCACCAAGCACCGAGGCGACTCAACTCTCGGCGCTCTACCCAGCCGCAGTCGACGTCAGAGCGAGCGAACCATCCGGCCGATCTCGGCGTCGGCGGCGTACCCGACGGACGCCCAGAACGCCCGCGCAGTCGAGTCGTCGAACGCGACCAGCGCTGTGATGCGCGGCGCACCCACCGCCCGCAGGCGCTCCTCGCCGGCCGCGACGAGCCGGGCGGCGATCCCGCGGCGGCGGTACGGCGGCGCCACGGCCAGCCGGTAGAAGTTGCCGCGCCAGCCGTCGAACGCCGCGATCACCGCGCCGACGATCCCGCCCTCGCCTTCGGCGACCAGCAGCGCATCGTGCGCGAGGAGCGCCGCCACGCGCTCCGGCGTGTCCTCGGTCGCCGCGTGGGCGCTGCGGGCGCCGCCCCACAGGTCCAGGACCGCGTCGAGATCGTCCGTGCGGGCGGGGCGGATCGTCACGTCTTCTTGCGTGTGCGCAGGCCCTGCTTGCGCAGCTTCCAGGCGTTGTCGATGTCGGGCTTCTCGACGCCCTTGCCGAACGCGCCCGGGCCCTCGAAGATGCACGGCAGGCCCTCGAACCGCGGCTCGGACAGGAACGCCGCGCAGCCCTTGCGGCCGAGCTCGCCGTCGCCGAGGTTGATGTGGCGGTCGACGTTGGAGCCGAGTGGGGTCTTGGAGTCGTTGACGTGCAGCGTGCCGAGGCGGTCGAGCCCCACCACGCGGTCGAAGTCGTCGAGCACGTCGCTCAGGCCCTCGGCGGTGCGGATGTCGTAGCCGCTGGCCAGCAGGTGGCACGAGTCGAGGCAGGCGCCGAGCCGCTTCCCGCCGCCGGCGCCCTCGATCAGCGCCGCGAGCTCCTCGAACGTACGGCCGAGCGTTCCGCCCGAGCCCGCGGTGTTCTCCAGGTGCAGCGCACAGGTGCCGGACTCCTTAAGCGCCTCGCCGATCGTCTTCGCCGCCCGCTTGATGGCCGCGCTGACCGATCCCTTGAGCGCCGACCCGGGGTGGAGCACCACCGACACCGCCCCGAGCGCCTCTCCGGCCCGCAGAGAGGCGGTCAGCGAGGTCAGCGACTTGGCCCGGATGTCCTTGTCCTCGGACGCGCAGTTGAGCAGGTAGACGGCGTGGATCACGAGCGCGTCGACGTCCGATCCGGCCATCGCCTCCTTGAACGCGGCGACCTTCTCGTCGTCGTAGACGGTGGGCTTCCACTGGCGCGGGCTCTGGTTGAAGATCTGGATCGACCGGCAGCCCCGTTCGACGCCGCGCTCGACCGCGTTGGCGGGCCCACCGGCCGGGGAGACGTGTGCACCGATCAGCATTGGGCCGGGAAGGCTAGCCGCCGCGCGGAAACGCTCCCCCTCGGCGCACGTTCGCATGGCATGCTTAGGCCATGCGGGTACGGTTCCCCCCTTCGCCGACAGGGGCGCTTCACATCGGGAACGCGAGGACGGCGCTCTACAACTGGCTGCTTGCGCGCGGGCACGGCGGCCAGCTGGTGCTGCGCATCGAGGACACCGATCGCGAGCGGTCGACGCCCGAGAACGTCCAGACGATCTTCGACGCCCTCGAGTGGCTCGGCATCGACTGGGACGAGGGGCCGACCTACCAGGCGCAGAACGCCGACCGCCACCGCGAGGTCGTCGAGCAGCTGCTGGCCGACGGGCACGCCTACCGCTCGAACGCCGGCCCCGACGACGTCAAGGCGTTCAAGGAGCGGCACGGCAACCGCGGCTTCCGCGGCGAGGACGAGGGCAGCGGCGCCGTGCGCCTACGCGTGCCCGACGAGGGCGTCACGGTCGTCAACGACGTGATCCGCGGCGAGAGCGCGTTCGAGAACGCGCTGCTGGACGATCTCGTCATCGCCCGCGCCGACGGGTCGGCGATCTACCACCTCGCCGTGGTGGTCGACGACGCCGACGCCGGCATCACCCACGTCGTGCGCGGCGCCGACCATTACTCGAACACGCCCAAGCAGATGCTCATCCAGCAGGCGATGGGGGCGCCGACCCCGATCTACGGCCATCTGCCGCTCCTCCACGGCCCCGACGGCAAGAAGCTGAGCAAGCGGCACGGCGCCACGTCCGTGCAGGACCTGCGCGACGCGGGCTACCTGCCGGAGGCCGTCATCAACTACCTGGCACTGCTCGGCTGGGGCTATGACGAGGAGACGACCTTCCACACCATCTCCGAGCTCCAGCAGCGGTTCCGGCTCGAGCGGGTCTCGAAGTCCCCGGCCGTGTTCGACGAGCAGAAGCTGCGATGGATGAATGGGCGCTACCTACGTGAGCTCGATGTCGACGATCTGACCGCGCGCCTGGAGGCACTGACCGGGAGGAGCGGACTCCGAGGTGCGGTCGGGATCGCGCAGGACAAGATCTCGACGCTCGCCGAGTTCTGGCCGCTCACGCAGTTCTTCTTCGACGGCCCGGCCGACGATCCGGCCGCCCGCGAGAAGATCCTCGAAGCGCCCGGTGCGAAGGACGCGCTGAGCGCCGCACGGGCCGCCCTGGCCGACGTTCCGGCGCCCTGGACCGAGGAGAATCTCGAGTCCGCGCTGGGCGACGTGGCCGAGCGGCTGGGCGTCAAGCGAAAGCAGGTTTTCCAGCCGTTGCGGGTTGCGGTGACTGGAACGACCGTCTCACCGGGTATCTTCGAGACAGTTGCGCTGCTCGGGCGCGACGAAACCCTGGCTCGGGTGGACCATGCGCTTAACGGGAGGAAGGGGACGTGAAGCGGCGCGAAGGCGGGGGTGGCGGCTCAACGATCCGTCCAGACTTGCCGATAGGGCTTGAAGGCGGGGCCATGCCAGGCCAAGAACCGCCTGACCAGACTCCCGTGACGCCTGACGACACCCTCATGCCGCCTGCTGCTCCCCCTGCCAGCACTCCCGACGCGCCCCGCGCGGCGAAGGCCTCTGGCCGCGAGCCGTACGCCGTCGTCGGCCGCCCGCGCAACGAGGGCCACGGCAAGCGCCTGACGGCCGCGTTCGAGGCGCTCGAGGTGTTCCCGGCGCTCGCCGAGTCGCGCAACCGGCTCGTCGCGCTGATGGCCGAGGAGCACCCGTCGACCGGCGAGGTCGTCCGTGCGATCGAGTCCGACGTCGCGCTGGTGATCGCCGTGCTGCGGCTCTCCAACGGGCTCGACTCCCCGAAGCGCGGCCAGGTCGAGTCGATCGTCAACGCCGTCGAGGTGCTCTCGCCCGAAGCCGTGCAGCGGCTCGCGACCAACACCGAGACGTTCGAGTTCTTCGAGCGCGGCAAGACGTGGGACGCGGCGCCCGAGCGCTTCCGCCTGCACGCCGTCGCCGTTCAGCGCGCGGCCGACCGGCTCGCCGCCGCGTCCGGCTACCCGCATCGCGACCGCCTGCTCGTCACCGCCCTGCTCCACGACGTCGGCAAGCTCGTGCTCATGCACGCGTACCCCGGCTACCCGCGCCAGGTCCACGGCCCAGCGCGTACGCCGGAGGAGCGCCTGCACTACGAGCGCCGCGAGCTCGGCGTCGACCACGCCCTGGTCGGCGGCGTCCTCGCCCGTCGCTGGAACCTGCCGAAGGCCGTCGCGACCGCGATCGAGCGCCACCACGCCGAGGACGCACAGGGCGACAGCGCGTTCGTCCGCCTCGCCGACATGCTGGCGCACTACTCGCAGGGCTCCCCGGTCTCCTCGACCGAGCTGCTGAAGGCGGCCCGCGCGGTCGGCTTCGGCCCGAGCGAGCTGCGCGCCGTGCTGTACGACCTGCCGTACCCGAGCAAGGACCGCCCGCGCTCGGTGGAGCCGTGCCCGCTGTCCTCGCGCGAGCTCGAGGTCCTCAAGCGGCTGGCGCAGGGCATGGTCTACAAGCAGATCGCGCTCGAGCTCTCGCTCTCCACGAGCACGGTCCGCACGCACCTGCACAACATCTACGGCAAGCTGGGCGCGGTCGACCGCGCCCAGGCCGTCCTCCACGCCACCGAGCGCGGCTGGCTCTAGGAGCCAGACCCGGGACCGTCGGCACGCCGACTCCCGTGGCTCTAAGCCAGCGCGCGCACGATCTCGACCGCTCGGTCCACCGTCGGCAGGCGCTCCGTCGCCTTGGCGAAGCGCTGCGCCGCGCGGCGGTAGGACGGATCGCCGAGCAGCCGGCGGACGGCGTCACCGGCGCCTGACGCCCGCTCGAGCGTGATGCCGGCGCCGAGGTCGGACACCCGCTCGGCGTTGAACGGCTGGTCGGCGAACAGCGGCAGCACGGCCATCGGGATGCCGGCCGTGAGCCCCGCGCGCACGGTGCCGGAGCCGCCGTGGCAGACCATCACCGCGGTATGCGGCATCACGTCGGCCTGCGGCACCCAGCGCGCGACGTGCACGTTGGGCGGCACCGGGCCGAGGTCGGCTGGGTCGGGGTCGCGCCCGATCGTCACCAGCACGCGCACCGGCAGGTGGCTGATGGAGTCGAGCGCCTCGCGATAGTGGCCGGGGAAGAAGTCCATCGTCGGCGCGACGCTGCCGAGCGTCAGGTACACGAGCGGCCAGCTGGGGTGCTCCCACCAGTCCGGGAGCGGGCGGGCCGGGGCGGTGTGCTCGCGGAAGCGCAGTGCGTGCGGCGGGCCGGGCGCCTCGGGGTCCTCGAACTCCAGCGGCATCAGGGTGAAGTACGGCGGCTCGCCGACCTCTCGGTCCGCGAGGCCGAGCGTCTCGCGGACGTCCGCCAGCGCGCCGTCGACGACGTCGGCCAGCACCTCGCGGTGGCGCGCCTGCGTGATGCCGACGCACACGGTCGGCACACCCGCCGCTTCGGCGGCGAGCGCGGCGGCGAAGTCCGACGCCTCCCACACCACGACGTCGGGCCGGTGGTTCGCGATGGCATTGACGACGTGGGGGTAGTTGGCGGGCGTGTCGGTGCGAACGAACAGGTCGCGGACGACCACCGCATTGGCCTCGTCCCAGCTCATGCGGCGAGCCTTGGCGAACAGCTCGGCGCGGCCCTGCTGCGGCGGGTCCGGGATCAGCTCATGGTCGAAGCCGGCGCTCGCGATCATCCCCGCCGCCTCGGCGGGGGCCACGAACACGACCTCGTCGTTGTTTCTCAGAAAGGCTTTCGCAAACGGGACGAGCGGCCCGAGGTGGCCGGCGCCCGCACGGGTACAGAACATGACTCGCATAGAGGGGTATGACGCCCCTCCGCGCGAAGCTATTCCCGGGCTCTTGTGCGGTAGCGGGCGTGCAGGAGGACCGCGATCGCGATGCCGGCGGCGTCGATGAGGACGTCGATCGGCGAGCCGTGCCGGCCTTCCACGAACGTCTGGTGGTACTCGTCCGCGGCCGCGTACACGAGCGTGATGAGGATCGCCGGGAAGGCGGCGGCCGTCCGCAGCGCGCGCTGCCACAGGAACCACAGGAGCCCGTACGAGGCCATGTGCACGAGCTTGCGGCCGACCGTGTCCCACACGCCGAGGCCCGAGTTCAGATCCGGTTGCGCGGACAGGAAGAAGATCACCGCCATCAGCGCGATCGGCGGCCCGAAGCGAGAAAGGACGCGCATCGGCCGGTGATGCTGGCAGGATGAGGGGGAGATGCTGTCGATCACGACCAAGTCCCCGTACGCGGTGCGCGCGCTCGCCGAGCTCGCCCGGAGCGGCGCCGGCCCGGTGCCGATCGGCGAGCTCGCCAAGCGCCGCGACATCCCGGTCCAGTTCCTCGAGCAGCTGTTCGCCAACCTCCGCCGGTCCGGGATCCTGAAGTCCCAGCGCGGCGTCAAGGGCGGCTACTCGTTCGCCCGCGACCCGTCCGAGGTCACCGTGCTCGAGGTCGTCGAGCTGCTCGACGGCCCGTTCGGCGCCGGCGCCGAATCGGTGTTCGCCGAAGCCGCGGCAGCCGCGCGCGCGATCCTCCAGAACGCCACGATCACCGACGTCGTCGAGCGCGAGAACCGCGCCGCCGGCGCGCACATGTACTACATCTGAGCATTGCCTCCAGCTGCCGGCGGGCGTAGCGTCGGCTCGACCATAGGAGGTCCGAATGTTCAGGTGGCTGAACCAGCTTCGCGACCGGTGGGCGGAGCGCCGCGCGGAGCGTCGGGCGACGGCGGGCGCGCGAGCGCTCAAGCAGAACGAGGCGGAGGCGCTGAAACTGAGGGATGAGCGCAGACAGCGCGAGCGCGGCACAGGCATGTGACGGGCTCGTGTCCTGCATCTGACCCAGGCGTCGGCTCAGCACCGCCGCGCGGGCACAAAGGGGACTAAGGGCGCCCCGCCCTCCGTGCATCGATCCGTACGCCCTGATGCCACGCGGTGGGGCGCCCGCTTGGGTCCCACAAGTTGAAACGCGTCAGGGCCCCGAGGTTTGGGTGGTTCCCGCCGCGGGTGTCCGCTTTCGCACGCGCGGCTAGCCTCATACGGCCCCATGAGCCGCCCGATCCTCGTCTTCGCCTGCCTCGCCGCAGCGGCTGTGGCCGGCTGCGGCGGGGACGACCCGCCCCGCGCACAGAAGCCGCCGACGCCCGTGGCGCTGAAGATCAGCACGCCCGCGGACATGACGACGGTGCCGAGCGAGACGGTCGAGGTGAAGGGGACGGTGGAGCCGGCGGGGGCGGCGGTGCTGGTGGTCGGGCAGAAGGCTCCGGTCAGCGGGGGCGGCGAGTTCACGGCGACCGTGGCGCTCGAGCCCGGCGCGAACGTGATCGACGTGATGGCCACGGCTTCACGGCGAGGGCCGGCGCTGACCGCGTTCCGGGTGACGCGCGAGGTGCTGGTGACCGTGCCCGACCTGGGTGGCAAGACCGCCGACGAGGTCCAGCAGACCCTGTCCAAGCTCGGCCTGCAGGCCGACATCGAGAAGGGCGGCGGGTTGATCGAGGACCTCCTGCCCGGTGATCCCGCCGTGTGCGAGCAGGACCCCGAGGCCGGCGCGCAGGTCAAGCGCGGCAGCCGGGTGCACGTGGTCGTGTCGAAGAGCTGCTGAGGCTGCTAGGTCGCCGGCCGCGCGGCGATCAGCTGGATGCGCGGCTGGCCGCGCTCGCGGATGACGCCGAACACGATGTGGCCCTCGTAGGGATCGCCGCCGTCGCGGTCGACGTGGTAGTTGGCGGTCGCGCGGCCCACCCGGCCGCCGGTGACCGTGAGGTCGTTGAGGTCGTAGCCGCCGACCTTCCCGTCGAACTGACGCTGGTACTGGTCGACGACCTGGTCGCGCCCCTGGCTGCGGCCACCGGGGAGGACGCGGACGACGTTGCGCGCCAGCGTGGCACGCAGGGCCGCCGGGTCTTCGCTGGCATACGCGGACGCGAACCCCTCAGCGGCCGAGCGCACCTCGTCCTCGGTCAGCGGCCCGGTGCGGGCCCCCGAGCCCGCGCCGCCCGGATCGCCGAACACCTGGCCGAGCAGCAGGCCGATCGCGACCAGCGCCACGAAGATCATCGACCCGGCCGCGATCTGGTACGGCCAGCGGCGGCGCCGTGAGACCTGGTGGGGCTCGAGCGGTGGGTCGGCCGGGGGAGGCGAGGCGACCGCCGTCGCGGCGGTGAGATCCTCCTCGTGCGCGTCCGGCTCCCAGCGCGTGATCGCGGTCCCGCCGCCGTTCACGACCGTGGGAGCCTCCGAGGGCGCCGCCGGGCCGACCGCGACGCTGCGCTCGGACTCCGTCACCGGCTCGCCACGCGCCGCCGCCAGCGCCGCACGCCCCAGATCTCCCGCCGACGGATAGCGATCCTCCGGCGCCTTCGCCAACGCTCGCGCGATCACGCGATCGAACTCCGCCGGCACACCGAGAGACGACGGCCGCGGCGGCGGATCGTTCAGGTGGGCGAGCATCGTCGCCGGGACCGTCCCGTGCGCGAACGGCGGCCCACCCGTCAACGCCGCGAACAGCACGCAGCCGAGCGAGTAGACGTCGGCGCGCGCGTCCGTCCGCCGACCGCGCAGCTGCTCCGGCGAGCAGTACTCGACCGTGCCGATCCACTGGCCCGACTCGGTCAGACCCGAGTCCGAGCCCGCCAGCCGCGTCAGCCCGAAGTCGCTGAGATACGCGTGCTCGCCCGCCAGCAGCACGTTCGCCGGCTTGACGTCGCGGTGCACGAGGCCGGCGCGGTGCGCGGCGTCCAGCGCCGCCGCCAGTTGCGCGACCACGTCGGCCGCCCGGGCCGGCGACAGCGCACCGCTCTCGCGCAGCAGCGCGTGCAGGTCGGTCCCGCTGACGTAGCGCATCACCAGGTACAGCGAGCCGTCGTGCTCCCCCGCCGCGTACACCGGGATCACGTTCGGATGGTCGATCGCCGCCGCCATCCGCGACTCGCGCTGGAACCGCTCGCGGAACGCCTCGTCACGAGCGCGATCGGGGGCCAGGAGCTTGAGCGCCACCGGTCGCCCGAGGCTCAGCTCGGTCGCCCGGTACACCACGCCCATGCCGCCGCGGCCGGCGATCGCTTCGATGCGACAGCCGGCGAACTCGGCACCTGGTTCGAGCTCGGCCACCGGAAGATTGTGACGCGGGGGTGGGTGGGCGCGGATATGTTGTGCCGGAATCCATGGATCTCGGCGACCCCGTCTCATATCTCGTACTGGCCGAAGGCGTCCCGGTGATGAGCTCCGACGGGCAGGAGATCGGCACCGTCGAGCACGTGCTCGCGGTGCCCGGAGGCGGACGTCTTCGACGGCGTGATCGTCGATACCGGCGGCGGCCACTGCTTTGCCGACGCGACCGACGTCGACCGCCTCTACGAGCGCGGCGTGGTGCTCAATCTCGACGCGCAGGCGGCCGAGCGGCTGCCCCGGCCCGGGAAGAACCCGGCGGCGATGGAGGCGGACCCGGACGACGTCACGGAGAGCGGGCTCGAAGACAAGCTCCGCCGCGCCTGGGACTACCTCTCCGGCCGCTACTGATTGCGCACGCGCGGGTCGAGCCGCGCCAGCGCGAGGTCGGCCAGCAGGTTCCCGATCACGACCATCACCGCGCCGACGATGATCATCCCCTGCAGGAGCGGGAAGTCGCCGTTGTTGACCGCCCCGGTCGTATAGCGGAACACGCCCGGGATGTTGAAGACCTGCTCGACGAGCAGCGCATTGCTGACGAGCAGCGGCGCGTACGCGCCGGCGAACGAGATCGTCGGCGCCGCGGAGGCCGGGAGCGAATGGCGGAACGCGACCCGCCGCCCCGACAGCCCCTTCCCGTACGCAGTGCGGACGAAATCGGCATCGTCCTGGTCGCGCATCCCGGACGCGGTCAGCCGCAGGCAGATCGCCGCGAGCGGCGCGCCGGTGACCATCCACGGCACGAGCAGGTAACCGAACCACGCGATCGGGTTGTCGCGCAGCGGCGTGTACACGCCCGTGTCGACGATCGGGAGCCCGACGAGCACGCCGATGCCCTTGCCGAACAGCAGGATCACGAGCAGCGCCACCCAGTAGACCGGCGCGCAGATCAGGAACGTCGCCGCTCCCTGGAGCGCGTACGCACGCAGCGACCGTGGATAGCGGGCGCACACCACGCCGCCGGCCATCCCCGCGGCCACGCCGAACACCGCGGCGCCGACGAACAGCGAGAGATCGGCGCCGATTCGCTCCAGGATCAGGTCGCTGACCGGGCGGAACGGCGGCTGGTACGAGCGCCCGAGATCGAACTGCGTGAACGCGCTCCACAGGTAGTCGCCGAGCTGGACCGGAAGCGCGCGCGGATCGAAGAACGACTCCGGCCGCAGCACATGGAGCATCACGAACGTGATCGCCGCGACGAGCACGGCGATCAGGAACGCGGCCGCGGTGCGCCGCGCGACGAACGTCAAATAAGAACCGGACACCTCCGCCGCAGCACGCTACCGGCCGTATCCGCTCGCTGGCGCTCCCGGATACGGACGTATCCATTCGCTAGCGCTCATGGATACAGGCACCGATAGGCTGGGAGCGCTCTAATGGCCGGTATCCCGATCAACATTGCCGACCACATCGGCCACACGCCGATGGTGCAGCTGACGCGGATCGCGCCCGACGGGGCCGAGCTGTTCGCCAAGCTCGAGATGCTCAACCCGGGCGGCTCGGTGAAGGACCGGATCGGCGTCGCCATGATCGAGGCCGCCGAGGCCGAGGGGATCATCGAGCCGGGCCGCACGACGATCGTGGAGGCCACCAGCGGCAACACCGGGATCGCGCTCGCGTTCGTGTGCGCCGCGCGCGGCTACGACCTCGTGCTCACGCTGCCGCAGGGCATGAGCCGCGAGCGCGAGGGGCTGCTGCGCCTGTACGGCGCCCAGGTGCAGGTCACCGAGTCGCTCGGCGGGATGAACGAGGCCGTCGCGGCGGCCCAGGCGCTGGCCCGCGACCCGGACGCATGGCTGCCCGACCAGTTCTCCAACCCAGCCAACCCCGATGCACACCGGCGCACCACCGGCCCCGAGATCTGGGAAGCGCTCGACGGCCGCGTCGACTACCTCGTCGCCGGTGTCGGCACCGGCGGCACGATCACCGGTGCCGGCGCGTACCTGAAGGAGCGCAACCCGCGCATCAGGATCGTCGCCGTCGAGCCCGCCGCGTCCGCCGTGCTCTCCGGCCGGCTGCCCGGCCCGCACAAGATCCAGGGCATCGGCGCGGGCTTCGTCCCGCCGGTGCTCGATCGTGACCTGCTCGACGAGATCATCCCGATCGACGACGAGGACGCGATCGAGACCGCGCGCCTGGTCGCCCGCCGCGAGGGCGTGCTCGGGGGGATCTCCTGCGGCGCCGCGCTCGCCGGCGCGCTCCAGGTCGCCGCGCGCGACGAGGCGCGCGGCGCCCGGATCGCCGTCGTCCTGCCGGACTCCGGCGAGCGCTATGTCTCGACGCCGTTCTTCGCGCCCGAGCCCGAGCGCGCGACGGCTACTTGAGCCGGCTCTTGATGTAGTTCGTCGAGTCCGTCGCGGCCGCCTTGACCACGCCGCCGTGGCTTACGCCGTCGTAGGTCTTGTACACGACGCTCACGCCGTTCTGCTTGTACTCGTCGACGAGCTGCTGGGTGAACAGGGGGATCACGGTCTTGTCGTCGGTGCCCTGCTCGATCCTCACCGGCGTCTTCATCAGCAGATGCTCCGGGTCGCTCTCGCCGACCGCGTTGAGCAGCGCGGTGAGGTCCTGGCCGGACTTGAGGATGTGGTTGAGCGGCAGGCCGCCGAACGAGCTCGACTTGCTCAGCGCGTCGTAACAGGCCGTCTTGGTCTGCGGGTACAGCGCGAGCGCCTCGGGTGTCAGGAAGTTCGGCACGCCGAGGCTCGAGTCCGAGCTGTCGATCGCGCGCAGGCCGAGCGCGACGATGGCGCCCAGGCCACCGCCCGGGATCGAGAGGCCGGTGCTGGCCTGGAACTGCGCCTTCAGGTGCGAGGCGGGAGCGAACGCGACCGTGCCGCGCAGCTTGAGGCCGTGCAGGTACTTCGGCGCCGCGGCGGCGGCGAACAGCGCGGCGTGGCCGCCCTGCGAGTGCCCGGCGATCATGTACCGCTTGGACAGCTTGCCCTCGAACGCGCGCGCGGCGAGCACCGCGTCGAGCACGCTGCGGCCCTCGGACGCGCCGAGCAGGTACTGGTGCACTCCCGGCGTCCCGAGCCCGTCGTAGTCGGTCCGCACGACCGCGAAGCCGGCCTTGATCCAGCGCTGCAGGAGCGGGAACGCGTACCGGTTCAGGTTGTTCTTGTTGTAGCCCTTGGTCGGGGCGCAGGCGTCCGCCGCGCCGGTCGTCCCGTGCGCGTACGTGATGACCGGCCAGCCGCCCTTCGGCGCCTTGCCCTTCGGGATCGCGACCGAGCCCGACACCGCCGTCACCTTGCCGCTGAGGTCCTTCGAGCGATAGAGGAGGAGCTCGTTGCGCGCGCCCTTCAGCGCGTCGCTCCCCGTCTGCTTGCGCACCCAGATCAGCCCGCCGTGCTTGCCCTTCAGATGCTTCGGTGGCTTGTAGAAGGCGGCTCCGCCCGGCCCTTTCTTCGGGGCGGCGGAGGCTGGGACGGCAACGACGGCGAACGCCAGAACGACGGCGACAAGAATTCGGGGCATCCGCGAACGGTAGCGTTCGCGTGATGGCACTGCGCGAAGTTGAAGGCCCGGCGGGCGCGCCGTGGGAGCGGCCGATGCACGGCACGCTCGATCGTCTCGTCGTCGAGTCGGAGCTGCTGGCCGACAATCCGCTCGGCGATCCGGCACGCCGGCCGCTGTACGTCTACCGGCCGCCCGGCGTCGAGATCGACCACCCGCGGGCGTTGCCCGCCGTGTACGTCATCCAGGGCTACACCGGCCAGATCGACATGTGGCTCAACCGCACCGCGCTCGAGCTCGCGATGGTCGAGCGGATCGACGCGATGTTCGCCGCCGGCGACTGCCCCGACGCGCTGATCGTGTTCGTCGACTGCTGGACGTCGTACGGCGGCTCGCAGTTCCTGAACTCGATCGGGCTGGGCCGCTACCAGGACTACCTGTGCGACGAGGTCGTCGCGTTCGTCGAGGAGCGCTACCCGGCGATCGGCGATCGCGAGTCGCGCGCGCTCACCGGCAAGTCGTCGGGCGGGTACGGCGCGATGGTCGTCCCGATGCTGCGGCCGGACGTCTTCGGCGCGCTCGCCTCGCATGCCGGCGACGCGCTGTTCGAGGCGTGCTACGTGCCGGAGTTCCCGCAGGTCGCGCGCGCGCTGCGCGAGGACTTCGACGGCTCCTACGAGGTGTTCTTCGAGCGGCTGGCGAAGGCCGACCACCTCGACTGGAACAAGCTCGGCGCCCCGCTGGAGATGTACGGCTACGCGGCCGCGTACTCGCCCGATCCGTCGCAGCCGGGCAAGGCGCTGCTCCCGTTCGACATCGCGACGTCGCGGCTGCACGACGACGTCTGGGCCGAGTGGTTGGACAAGGACCCGGTGCGGATGGCGCGCCCGCATGCCGACGCGCTGCGCTCGATGCGCCGCATCTACCTCGACGCCGGGCGCCACGACGAGTACTTCCTCGACCTCGGGGCGCAGGCGTTCGCGCACGAGCTCGACGGGCTCGGCGTGCCGCACACGATCGAGCTGTTCGAGGGCAAGCACGGCGGACTGACCTATCGCTATCCCGGCGCGATCCGGGAGCTCGTGTTCGCGCTCAGCCGCTGATCGGCGCGTCGTTGCCCAGGCACCACGCCTCGACCGCCGGCCACGGCCCGTAGCCGGCTTCGGGGTTCACGTGCCCGGCGCCCGGCAGCACGTCGACCGGGACGCCGAGCGGCTCGCCGTACAGGGTCGTCGCGCCTTCCGGGCAGTACGGGTCGTTGTCGGAGCAGATCAGCCGCGCGCCCGCCTGCAGCGCGGGCAGCGGGGTGGGGAAGAAGGCGGCGATCTGCGGCACGGCGGCGCTTTCCGACGGCGGCGCGACGAGCAGCGCCCGGTCGGCCTGCGCGCCGCCGTCGTTGACGTGGTGCAGGTACAGCAGGCAGGCGAGCGAGTGGCAGACGACGACGCTCTCGCCTTCGGGCAGCGCGTCGAGCTCGCCGTTCAGCGCTTCGCGCCAGGCGTGCAGCGACGGCATCTCCGCATCCGGGAGGTCGGGGTACGCCACGCGCTCGTTGTCGGCGCGCAGGCGTGCGGTCAGCCAGGTCTGCCAGTGGCCCGGCCCGGATCCCTCCAGGCCGTGCAGGATCAGGAAATTCCGCGACACCGTCTGCCGCTACCGTAACCCGCGTGGCGGTCCGATTGCTGGACATCACGGAGCTGACGTGCCCGATGACGTGGGTCCGGACCAAGCTCGAGCTCGAGAAGCTGGCGCCCGGTGAGGCCCTGGAGGTCCGCTGCCCGGAGGGCGAGGCGCTCGAGAACGTCCCGCGCTCGGCGGCCGACGCCGGCCACGACGTTCAGGTCCGCGGCGCGCTCGTGACGATCGTCCGCCGATGAACGAAAGACGCGCATTTCTGAAGGGTTTGATGGCCTCGGCGATACCCAAGGGGTCAGACCCCCTTACCCAAGGGGGGTCAGACCCCCTTACTGCGCCGGACGAGCCGGATCTCTGGCTCGAGCGCTACTCGCGGCAGCTTGTCCTGCCGCAGTGGAGCGAGGCGGCGCAGCGCGCGATCGGCGACGCGAGCGTGCTGGTCGTCGGCGCGGGCGCGCTCGGGTCCCCGGTCGCGACCTACCTCGCCGGCGCCGGCGTCGGCCGGCTCGGCGTCGTCGACGACGGCGCGGTCGAGCTCTCCAACCTGCACCGCCAGCACCTGCACTTCACGCCCGACCTCGGGGTCCCGAAGGCGCACAGCGCGGTGACCAAGCTCGCCTTCCTCAACAACGACATCATCATCGAGCCCTACCAGGCCGCCTTCAACGAGGCGATGCTCGAGGGCATGGACCTCGTCGTCGACTGCACCGACGCGTTCGCGACCCGCTACGCGATCAACGCCGCCTGCTGCGCGGCGGGCGTCCCGTTGGTGGAGGGCGGCGTGGTCGGGCTGAGCGGGCTCGTGATGGCGATCCGGCCGGGGGAGACCGCGTGCTACCGGTGCGCGTTCCCCCAGGCGCCACCCGACGGCGCCGTGCCGACGTGCGCGCAGGCGGGCGTGCTCGGGCCCGCTGCGGGTGTGGTCGGCTCCTTGCAGGCGCTCGAGGCGCTGAAGCTGCTCGCCGGGCTCCCCGACGCGCTGACCGACGCGTTCCTGCAGGTCGATCTCGCCACGCACGACTTCCTGCGTGTGAGCGTCCGGCGCCGTGACGACTGTCCCGACTGCGGCGATGCGTAGGCTTTAGCGCATGTTGGGGTTCGGGACCGTCCGGCGGGTCGCCGGTGAGGTGCGCCGCGACGTCCGCGCCGCCTACGAGCGCGACCCGGCGGCCACGAACGTCTCGGCCACCGAGATCCTCGCCGCCTGGCCGGGAGTGCACGCGCTGCTCAGCCACCGCGTGGCGCACGCGCTCGACGCCGCCGGCTTCCCGATCGCGCCGCGCGCGATCGCCTACTTCTCGCGCTCGCTGACCGGGATCGAGATCCACCCGGCGGCCAAGATCTCCGACGGGCTGTTCATCGACCACGGCATGGGCGTCGTGATCGGCGAGACGGCCGAGGTGGGGGAGAACGTGACGATGTACCAGGGCGTCACGCTCGGGGGCACCGGCTTCGCGACCGGCAAGCGCCACCGACCGTCAGCCCAACGTCACGATCGGCTCCGGCGCGAAGCTGCTCGGGCCGATCACCATCGGCCACGGCGCGAAGATCGGGGCCAACGCGGTCGTCATCCACGACGTGCCGCCGAACTCGACCGTCGTCGGCAACCCCGGCCATCCGGTCCGCGTCGAGGGTCGCAGGCCCGAGGGGCCGGACGCCGACTGGGTCCACCTGCCCGACCCGATCGCCGACGCGCTCAAGCGGCTCTCCCGCCGCATCAAGGAGCTCGAGGGCGAGATCGCCGCGCTGCGCGGCGAGGAGGCCGACGATCAGGCCGAGGTCATCCCGCTCCGTCCGGTTCGCGGTCCCAATCCCGCCGGTGGCTAGGTTCTCGTACAGCGTCGAACTGCTCCTGCCGCCACCGGAGGTCTTCCCGTGGCTGCTCGAGGAGGACAAGGTTCCGCAGTGGACGGCCCACCTGGAGAGCTACTCGCAGCTCGACGCGACGCTCGGCGAGGGCGCACGCGTGCGGCAGGTGCTCGAGATCAGCGGCCGGCGGATCGACGTCGAGCTGGAGATCACCACGTACGACCCGCCGCACGGCGCCGAGACCGTGTTCTCGACGAACGGGATCGAGGTCGTCAACGCGTACGCGCTCGTGGCCACGGGCGGCGGGACGCGGCTCACGCAATCGGTCGACGCCAAGCCGAGCGGGCTGACCGCGCGCATGCTCGTTCCGGTCATCCAGCCGCGGCTGGAGCAGAAGCTCACGGAGGACCTCGAGCGACTGCGCGAGCTGTGCGCGCCCTCCTGATCGGCATCGCCGCGTTGCTCGTGAGCGCGCCGGCCGCGCTCGCCCAGGCGCCGATCGACGACGCGGTCGAGGCGCTGAAGACCGACAGCGTCTACCTCGCCCCGAACGGGCCGCAGGGCTTCACGCCGCAGATCGCCGACGCGTATCGCGAGCAGATCGACAAGGCCGGCGGCGACATCCACCTCGCGCTGCTGCCGTCCGGCGCCGCCGGCTCGCCCGAGGACGCCATCCGCGAGATCGAGAACGGCGTCGGCAAGCCGGGCGCGTACGCGGTGTTCATGGACAACCACTTCCGCGTCGACGGGTCCTCCGGGGCGCGGGATGCCGCCGACGCGGCGTTCGACGCGCACAAGAGCGAAGGTCCCCAGATCGTCATCCGGGACTGGCTGGGCCGGATGGCGACGGTCGGCGACTCCGGCGGCGGCGGTGGTGGCGGCGGCGGCCCGGATGCGGGCGCCGCGATCCTGATCGGTGCGGTCGCGATCGGCGGCGGTGCGCTTCTCGTGAGCCGCCGGCGTCGGCGCGAGCGCGACAGCGCGGCGTTCGCGGAGGTCAAGGAGAACGCGCGCGACGACCTCGTCGCGCTCGGCGACGACATCCGCGCGCTCGACCTCGACGTCCAGATGCCGGGGCTCGCCGAGCCGGTGCGCGAGGACTACGAGCGCGCCGTCCACGCCTACGACCGTGCCAACACGGCGTGGGAGCAGGCGCGCTCGCCGCATGACCTGCAGCCGGTCGGCGAGGCGCTCGAGGAGGGCCGCTGGGCGATGGAGGCGTGCCGCGCCCGGCTCGAGGGCCGCGAGCCGCCGGAGCGCCGCGCGCCGTGCTTCTTCGACCCGCGCCACGGCCCGTCGGCTCGCGACGTCGAGTGGACGCCGCCCGGCGGCGCGCCGCGCGAAGTCCCGGCCTGTGAGGCCGACGCCCAGCGCGTCGAGCGCGGGCCTGGGGCGGGTGGGCCCGTGATTCCGCGAGGTCACCGTCGCCGGCCGGTCGATGCCGTACTACGAGGCCGGGTCGATGTACGCGCCGTTCATGGGCGGGTTCTTCGGCGCCGGCTTCCTCCCGGGCCTGTTCGTCGGCGAAGCGCTCGGTGGCTTCTGGGACGGCGGCCCGGGAGACGGCGGTGGGGACTTCGGCGGCGGCGGCGACTTCGGGGGCGGGGACTTCGGGGGCGGCGGCGACTTCGGCGGCGGAGATTTCTAGCCGGCGACGGTCCCGACGGTCACCAGGTACTCCATCTCGAAGCGAGCCTGGTCGTCGCTGCCGCGGTTCCACTCCGCGCAGAGCGCGTCGAGCGCGGCGTCGAACTCGTCCGCGAGCCCGTTCTTCGCGGCGTGCTGACGAATCGAGATCGTGGGGCCGTAGCGATCCTTGAAGTGCTGCCCGTAGTCGGTGGGCTGCGCGAACGCGGTGACGTCGAGCACGTCGCGATACTGGCGCGTGACCTGCAGGCGGTCGCCGAACAGGCCGCTCAGGTGCTGCTCGCCGCCCCACAGCGGCGGCGGCTGCGCGCCGGGCGGAGGCGCGGGTGCGAACTGCCCCATCATCCGGAACAGCGCGCCGAGCATGCCGTCGGGCGTCCAGCTGAGCAGCGCGATCCGGCCGCCCGGCTGGGCGACGCGGACGAGCTCGCCGGCGGCGACCTGGTGATACGGCGCGAACATGACGCCGATCGCCGACATCACGACCTCGAACGAGTCGTCGTCGAACGGGAGCGCCTCGGCGTCGGCCTGGATCCAGTCCAGGGCCACGCCGGCTGCGTCGGCGCGGCGCTGACCGGCCTCGAGCAGCTCCGGGACGAGGTCGCTGGCGACGACGTCGGCGCCGCGCTGAGCGGCCACGACCGAGGCGTTGCCGGTGCCGGCGGCGACGTCGAGGACGCGCGTTCCGGGCGTGATCTCGGCCGCATCGACGAGCTCCGAGCCGAGGGGGAGCAGGAAGGTCTCGACCATCGAGGGATAGTCGCCGGACGCCCACATGGCGCGGTGCTTCGCCTTCAGGCCGTCCAGGAGGAGGGTTGCGGGGGAGGACATGGCGAGGCATGGTGCGCCCCGCGCCCTGCCTGCGCAACGCTAGGGTTTCGCGGCCCCCACCCGAGGAATTTCGAGCGCGGGCACGGCGACGAGGCCGCGCTCAGCCGGGTAAGGCGCGTCCCACGAGCTTCGCGGCGTAGGTGTACTTGATGCACTCGCCGGCGGCGCCGATCTGCGTGCACGGTCCGCTGCTCGATGGCGTGACCGGCGTCTCGTCGAGCGGCACGGCGACCGGGTTGGCGACGTTGTTGCTCTTGGGGAACGTCTCGGCCCAGGCCTCCGCGGCTACCGCGCCCGGTACCTGCGAGACCGGTGCCCCGTCGAAGAAGAAGGTGTCGGTCTCGTGGTCGTCCCACATGCCGGGCGGGAACACGTTGAGCGTCACCTTGTGCTCGACGACGAACTTCTTGTTCTTGTCGCAGCGCACGCGTGTGACCGCCTGGAGCGACATGAACTCGATCTGCAGCGTGCCCTGCGGGTTCGAAGCGGACGCCGTCACGTGCGGGAACGGCGGGTCGATCGTCGCGTCGTTCGTGTCGAACGTGAGCGGCAGCTTCGGCGTCTGCAGCGCGAGTGTGTGACCGAGGAAGCCCTGGCCGTTGTTCTTGACCACGATGTCCGCGTGGTTCACGTGGATCTTCACGTGGCCGACGAGCGAGCTCCCGCCGGCCGGTCCGCCGGAGGTGTGCACCGTCGCGTCGATCAGCGAGTCGAGCTGCAGATGGATCTTGCTGACGCACTTGTCGAACAGGGTCGCCAGGTCGCCGGGCAACGCGAAGCCGAGCAGCTGCTGCTGGCGTGACAGGCCGATCAGCCTGAGCCCGTACGCGTAGTAGACGTCGGAGCGCGGCTGGGTCTTGCCGCACTGGTCGCTGTAGAACCTGTACTGGTACTCGAGGGCGTCGTTGAAGACCTTGTCGCTGAGCGCATCCTTGGGCAGCCCCATCAGCTCGCGCTGGCGCTCGATCCCGATGGCGTACGGCAGGACCGCCTCGATCTCGGCGAGCCCGGCCTCGCTCGGCGCCTGGCCGGCGACCTGCGAGATCTCGTTGTCGACGGCGTGCAGCCCCGCCTGGCCCGCCGCATCGATCACGCCGGGATCGAAGTTCGACGCGACGACCGCGTCGCTGAGCTGCTGCATGACCTGCGCGACGGTCACGCACGAGACGATCGGGCGCGCACCGGCTGCGGCGAGATGCGCGGTGGCCGGCGAGCCGCAGGCCGCGCGGGCGACCTTCGCGTGCGCGCCGTGCGACGCGACGGCGAGGCCGTAGCCGCCGAACTGGGTCAGCGGGATCGTGGTCGTCTGCTTCGGCACGATCGGCAGCCGGAACGCGGCGCCGGACGGGTCCGCACCGCCGAACGCGACGACGGCCGAGTGCCTGGGCGGCGCGCCCGGCGTCGTGATCGTCAGCGTCGACCCCGGCGGCGCATCGCCCAGCGGGCCGATCAGCACGCCCGTCGTCAGGCGGCCCACGACGCTCTCCGGCGCCAGCGCGGTGACCGGCGTGAGCTGGATGTCGAGCGCGATCGTCGCGTTCGCGGGGACCGTGACGGTGAACCTCGTCCCGTCGGCCGCGGTCGCCGTCGCGTTGCCGCCGCGGAAGTCGACGTTCGTGTGGGCCGCGCGTGCCAGGGCGAGCGTCGGCTTCGCCGTCCGCGGCGTCGGCGCCTTGCGGACGCGGACGCGCACCGCACCGACGCCGGCGCAGCCGCGCTTCGACGGCTTGGCGGCCTTGCAGGCCAGCAGGTTGCGACTGCCGGTGGGGGTGGCGTCGGGGAACGCGACCCAGGCGCGGAACCGGCCGCCCTTCGGCTTCATCACGGCGGCGCCCAGCACGACGTCGCCTTTGCCGAAGTGCCGGTCCTTCGACAGCGCGAACGACTTCGGCTTGCGCGGCCGCGCGCCGCTGACGAGCGCGACCCCGTTGGGGGCGATCGCGCCGCCCTTCACCTGGATGCGGCGCGCACCTCGCGCGGTGTGCGCCCGGCGCGCGCTGCGCGTCGTCTGCGCCGCCTGGGCGGGGACGCACACGACCACGGTGACGAGCGTTGCGAGGGCGACCGTCCTGGTCACCGCGCAACGATCTTCGCCCGCGCGGGCGAAGGTCAACTAGTCCAGGTACTCGTACGCGGGGAGCGTGAGGAACTCCGGGAAGTCGTCGCCGAGCGCGACGCGCTCGAACACCTCGCGCGTCTCGTCGGGGCGGCCCTTCTCCCACACCTCGTCGCCGACCTCGCCGCGGATCCGCGCCATCTCCTGGTCGAGCACCTCGCGGACGTGGTCGCGGGTGAACTTGCCGTGGCGGATCCACTGCCAGATCTGCGAGCGCGAGATCTCGGCCGTGGCGGCGTCCTCCATCAGGTTGTTGATCCCGGCGGCGCCGCGGCCGCCGAGCCAGAACGAGATGTACTGGAAGCCGACGTTGACGTCGCTGCGCAGGCCCTCCTCGGTGATCTCGCCGGGGGTGGAGCCGGCGTCGAGCAGCTGCTCGGCGGAGACGTCCACCTCCGGCCGCTGCCGGTCGATCTGGTTGGGCTTGTCGCCGAGGACGGCGTCGAACTGCTCCAGCGCCACGTCGACGACGTCCGGGTGCGCGACCCAGGTGCCGTCGAAGCCCGCCTCGGCCTCGCGCTTCTTGTCCTCGCGCACCGCCTGGATCGCACGCTCGTTGGCCTCCGCGTCCTTGCGGGACGGGATCAGCGCCGCCATGCCGCCCATCGCGAACGCGCCGCGCCCGTGGCACGTCTTCACGAGCAGCTCGGTGTAGGCCTTCATGAACGGGACCGTCATCTTCACGTCGTTGCGGTCCGGCAGCACGAAGTCCGGGTCGTCCCGGAAGCACTTGATCATCGAGAAGATGTAGTCCCAGCGGCCGGCGTTGAGGCCGTACGAGTGGTCGCGCAGCTCGTAGAGGATCTCCTCCATCTGGAACGCGGCCGGGAGCGTCTCGATCAGCACCGTGGCCCGGATCGTCCCGGTCGGCACGCCGAGCTCGTGCTCGGTGAACTTGAAGACGTCGTTCCACAGCCGCGCCTCGAGGTGGTGCTCCATCTTGGGCAGGTACAGGTAGAGCCCGAGGCCCTTGTCGTGCAGCCGGCGGGCGTTGTGGAACGCGTACAGGCCGAAGTCGACGAGCGCGCCGGCGATCGGCTCGCCGTCGATCTTGAGGTGCTTCTCCGGCAGGTGCCAGCCGCGCGGGCGCACGAGCAGCGTCGCGGTCTCGTCGTTGAGCTCGTAGTGCTTGCCGTCCGAGGCGTCGTAGGTGATCGTGCCGTCGATCGCGTCGATCAGGTTGACGTGGCCCTCGACCTGGTTGCGCCAGGTCGGCGAGTTGGCGTCCTCGAAGTCGGCCATGAAGCCCTTGGCGCCCGAGTTGAGCGCGTTGATGACGAGCTTGCGGTCGGTCGGGCCGGTGATCTCGACGCGCCGGTCCTCGTAGTCGGCGCCGCGGCGGCCGGACCGACCAGGACGAGTCCTCGCGGATCTCGCGCGTCTCGTCGAGGAAGCCCGACGGGGCGCCGCGCTCGGCCCGCGCCTGCAGGAGCTGCTTGCGGGTCGCCCCGAACCGGTTGTGGAGATCGCTCGACGAATGACAGCGCGTCGTCGGAGAGGATCTCGGCGAGGCGGTCGTCGGTGGTCGGGGCGATGTCCAGCGTCACGGTCGGCTCCCTCGGATCGAGTGGTCCAGCAAGGTCATGGGGTGGTAGATCGGCATCGCGCGCTCGCAGTGCGCGGCGATCTGGATCGCGCAGCCGGGGTTGGCCGCAGCGATCGCCTCGGCGCCGGTGGCGGCGAGGTTCGCGGCCTTTCGCTGGCCGAGCTTGGCGGCGGCTTCGGGCTGCACGAGGTTGTAGATGCCCGCCGAGCCGCAGCAGAACTCCCACTCGGCCGGCTCGACCAGCTCGAGCTCCGGGATCCCGCGCAGCAGCGCGCGTGGCTCGGCGCGTACGCCCTGGGCGTGCGCGAGGTGGCAGGCGTCGTGGTAGGCGACCTTCAGCGGCAGCGGGTTGCGCCGCGCCCGCGGCTCGCCTTCGGCCAGCAGCTCGTGGACGTCGAGCACCTTGGCCGAGAACGCCTCGGCCCGCTCGTCGCCCTCGAACAGGTAGCCGTACTCCTTCATCGCCGAGCCGCAGCCGGCGACGTTGACGACCACGTGGTCGAAGCCCTCGTAGGCGGCGATCGTGGCGCGAGCGAGGTCGCGAGCCGAGTCCTCGACGCCGGTGTGCAGCTGCAGCGCGCCGCAGCAGCGCGGCTGCCGGGGCGCGTGCACCTCCCAGCCCTCGGCGGCGAGCACGCGCACGGTGGCGGCGTTGACGTCGCCGAAGAACACGCGCTGGACGCAGCCCTGCATCAGCGCGATCCGCCCGCGCCGCTCGCCGACCGCGGGCGTCACCTCGGGCAGCTGCCGGAACGCCTGGCGCAGCGGCACCTTCGGCGCCAGGTTCGCGAACGGCACCGGGAGCTTGAGCTTCTGCTGCAGCGCCATGAACGGCACCGCCGCGCGCAGCCGGCCCGGGTGGGTGAAGAGGGCGAAGATGCCGTCGCGCAGCAGGCGCTCGCGGCGCGTCCGCGCGCCGTGGCGCTCGACCTGCGGCCGCGCGCGCTCGATCAGCCGGTCGTACTGGACGCCGGACGGGCAGGCGGTCACGCACGCCATGCAGCCCAGGCAGCGGTCGAGGTGCGTGGTCATCTCGGCGGAGACCTCGCTGCCCTCCTCGTGGCCGATCCGCATCAGCACGATCCGCCCGCGCGGCGAGTCCGCCTCGTCCTCGAACACCGCGTAGCTGGGGCACGTCGGCAGGCAGAAGCCGCAGTGCACGCAGTCGGTGATCAGGTCCAGCTCGGGCGGGCGGGTGTCGTCCCAGGCACGGGTCGCCATGCTCACAGTCCTCCCACGAAAGCGCCCGGCCTGAACGTGCGAGCCGGGTCGAAGCGCGCCTTGATGCGCTCCATCACCGCCAGCGCGCCGGGATCGACGGCCGGCCAGGGGTCCTCGACGCGGTCGGCGCCGTCGAGCACCGTGCACGCCCGGGGGGCGAGCGCGTCGCGCAGCGCCGCCACGTCCGCGCCGGACACGTACGGAGACGCCGAGCGCCGCGCGCGAGACCACGGTGGCGTCGCCGGCGGCGGCGATCACCTGCTCGAGGTCGGTCGGGCGGCCGGAGACCTTCACGACGAGATCCCCGCGCTGCCGCGCGCGCTGCTGTGCCCACAGCTCGTCGTCGTCCTCCTCGATCTCCGTCTCCAGATCGACGTGCTTGGCCGCCCCACGCGCGCGCTCCTCCGCCGTCGGGCCGCTGAACCGGACATCGAGCCTGCCCTCGCCCTGCCAGGAGGCGTCGAGGCAGTCGGCCTCGAGCGGCAGCGCGGCGAGATGGCGGGCGGCCGCCGCGAGCGCGGAGGGGTCGCGGCTGCGGGCGGTCAGCGTGGCGGTTCGGGCGGGCGCGGGATGCAGCCGCACCGCGACCTTGACGATCAGCCCGAGCGTCCCGAACGAGCCGGTGAACAGCTTCGCGAGGTCGTAGCCGGCGACGTTCTTGATCACCTTGCCGCCCGACTGCGCGACCGTGCCGTCGGACAGCACGACGGTGACGCCGACGACGAGGTCGCGCATGCCGCCGTAGCGATGGCGGAGCGGCCCGGCGTCGTTGGTCGCCATCACGCCGCCGATCGTCGCCGCGTCGCCGGCGCCCAGCGGCGGGTCGATCGCGAGCATCTGGCCGGCCTGCGCGAACGTCGCCTGCGCCTCGGCCAGCGGCACGCCCGCCTCGAGGATCGCCGTGAAGTCGCCCTGGTTGTGTTCGAGGATGCGGTTGAAGCGGCGCGTGTCGAAGTCGGCACCGCCGGTCTGCGGACTCCACCCGAGCTTCGTGCCCCCGCCGCGCGGTCGCACCGCGTCCAGTTCGCGGATCTCCGCGGCGGCTTCCTCGGCGGTCATCAGAAGCGCTCCGCCAGGCCCGCCGCTTCGAGCGGATGCTGGCGGTACGGGCCCGGCACCTCGCCGCACAGGCGGGGCGTCGGCATCACCTTGCCGGGATTCGCGAGGCCGGCGGGGTCGAACGCGCAGCGCAGGCGCTGGAACGCGTCGAGATCCGCCTCGCCGAACATCTTCGGCATGTGCTTCTTCTTGTCGACGCCGACGCCGTGCTCGCCGGTGATCGAGCCGCCGGCGTCGAGGCAGACGTCGAGGATGCGGCCCGACAGCTCCTCGGCGCGCGCCGCCTCACCCTCGACCGCGCCGTCGTAACAGACGAGCGGGTGCAGGTTGCCGTCGCCGGCGTGGAAGACGTTGGCGACGCCGAGCCCGTACTCGCGGCCGAGGTCGTCGATCTTCTCGAGCACCTCCGGCAGCTTGGTGCGCGGGATCACGCCGTCCTGCACGAAGTAGTTCGGCGCGATCCGGCCCATCGCGGCGAACGCGGCCTTGCGGGCGCGCCAGAACCGCTGGCGCTCCTCCTCGTCGCGGGCCACGCGCACGTCGTCGGACCCGTTGCGCTCGCAGATCGCGGTGACCTCCTCGAACCGCGCGTTGCACTCGCTCTCCGAGCCGTCGAGCTCCACCAGCAGCGCGGCGCCGCGCATCGGGAAGCCCGCCTTGGCGCTCTTCTCGGATGCCTCGATCGACAGCGCGTCCATCATCTCGATCGCGCCCGGGACGACACCGCCCTGGACGATCTCCGAAACCGCCTCGCCGGCGTCGCGCGTGTGGTCGAAGAACGCGACGAGCGTGCGGACCGACTCCGGCACCGGGACGATCTTCAGCCAGATCTTGGTCGCCACGCCGAGCGTGCCCTCCGAGCCGACGAACGCGCCGAGCAGGTCGTAGCCGGGCGGGTCGAGCTCGTAGCCGCCGATCTGCACCATCTCGCCGTCGGGGAACACGAGCTCCAGCCCGGTCACGTAGTTCGTCGTGAAGCCGTACTTGAAGCAGTGGGCGCCGCCGGAGTTCTCGGCCACGTTGCCGCCGATCGAGCAGACGATCTGGCTCGACGGGTCGGGCGGATAGAAGAACCCGGGCTCGACCGCCGCCGACACGTTCGAGTTCGTGACGCCGGGCTCGACGCAGATGCGGTGGTTCTCCAGGTCGACGTCGAGGATCCGCTTCATCCGCGACAGCACGATCAGCACGCCGTCCTCGATCGGCAGCGCGCCGCCCGACAGGCCCGAGCCGGAGCCGCGCGCCACCCACGGCACCTCGGCCCGTGCGCACGCGCGCACCACGTCCCGGACCTGCTCGGCGGTGCTCGGCAGCACCGCCGCCGCCGGGATCGCGTGGTACTGCAGCAGCCCGTCCGACTCGTACGTGCGGAGCTGATGCTCCTGCGTGTACGTCCACTCGTCGCCGCAGATCCTGCGCAGCTCCTCCACGAGCTCGCGCAGGTCGCGTCCGGAGGCGTTCGCCTCCGGCGCGTCCGGAGCGATCGTGGGTCCTTCTGGGGCTGCGGCTAGACGACCATCCACGAGAGGATCGATGTGGATTGCAGCAGAACGAGCACGCACATGATCAGCAGGAGCAGCAGGCTCCACTTCAGGACCGTGCGGAACAGCTCGCCCTCCTGCCCCGCCAGCCCCACGGCGGCCGCGCCGATCGCGAGGTTCTGCGGCGAGATCATCTTGCCGAGCACACCGCCCGAGGAGTTGGCGGCGGCCAGCAGCGTGGAGTTCAGCCCGGCCTCCTGCGCGGCTTGCACCTGCAGCGCGCCGAACAGCGAGTTCGAGGACGTGTCCGATCCGGTCACCGCGACGCCCAGCCAGCCGATGATCGCCGACAGGAACGCGACGATGCCGCCGGCACCGGCGATCCACTGGCCGAGCGTCAGCGTCTGCGCCGAGAAGTTCATGACGTACGCGAGCGCGAGCACGGTCGCCACGGTCAGCGTCGCCCACTTCAGCTGGTTGAGCATGCTCCCGTAGGCGCGGAGCGCGCGGCCGGGGGAGACGCGGAGCACGATCATCGTCAGGAAGCCGGAGACCAGCAGCAACGTGCCGGGCGAGAGCGCCCAGTTGAACTTGAAGATCGCGGGCCCGGGCTCCTCGCCCTTGCCGTTGAGGACGTTCAGGCCCGGCCAGTCGATCTGCTTGGTCACGCTGTCGAGCGCGTCCTTGACCGGACCCCACTGGGCGAGCGAGAGGACGACGACGATGATCACGTACGGCGCGTAGGCGAGGATCACGTCGCGGCGGCTGTCGTGGCTGTCGTCGCTCCGCCGGCGCACCTCGGCCTCATGGGTCGCATCGGCCGTCGCGGCGCCGGCGATCGCGGGCCGGGAGAAGCGCGGCTCCCCGCGAAGCGGCTCGGCGGGCTGCCAGACGCGCAGCAGCGCGACGATCGCGCCGGCCGACAGCAGCGAGGCCACGATGTCGGTGATCTCGACGGAGAAGTAGTTCGAGCAGGCGAACTGCCCGACGGCGAACGCCAGGCCACCGACGACGGCGGCCGGCCACGTCTGGCGGATCCCGCGCCGTCCGTCGACCATCGCGATCAGGATCAGCGGCACGATCAGGGCGAGGAACGGCGTCTGGCGGCCGACCATCGCGCCGAGGTCGTCCTTGGGCAGCGAGCTGACCTCGGACAGCGTGATGATCGGCGTCGCGATCGCGCCGAAGGCGACCGGCGCGGTGTTGGCGACGAGCGCGACGGCCGCCGCCTGCATCGGCTTGAAGCCGATCGCGACGAGCATCGCGGCGGTGATCGCGACCGGGGCACCGAAGCCCGCCAGCGCCTCGATCAGCGCGCCGAACGAGAAGGCGATGATGACCGCCTGGATGCGCTGGTCGTCGGAGACGGAACCAAATGAGCGCCGGAGCACCGCGAAGTGCCCCGTGAGGTCGGTCATGTTGTAGATCCAGATCGCGTTCCAGACGATCCACATGATCGGGAACAGGCCGAAGCAGGCGCCGAGCACCGCGGCGTCGAGCGCCTGGCCTGCCGGCATCGAGTAGACGACGATCGCGACGATCAACGCCATGGCCAGCGGACGCGAGTGCAGCCCAGTGCGCCTTCCACTTGAGACCGCCGAGCAGGATGAACAGGGTGATGAGCGGCAGCGCCGCGAAAATCGCGCTCGCGAAGAGCGAGTCCCCCACGGGATCAAGGACCTGCTTGTACATCTCGACTCCTCCCCTAGGTACCTTGCCGTCCTGTACCCGGTTTGCGCTGCGCACTATTCATCACGTGCTTCAACGACACGCTGTTCCCGGCGACGGGGCAGGCGGTCGTCACGCTGCTCGAGCGGCTGGGTCACGAGGTCGTCGTTCCCGGAGGAGCAGACGTGCTGCGGGCAGATGCACGGGAACACGGGCTACGCCGACCACGGCGAGGCGCTGGTGAAACGCTGGGAGCGGGTGTTCTCGCCGTATGACGTCGTGGTCTCCCCGTCCGCGTCGTGCGTCGGGTTCGTGCGTGAGCACGTGCCGGCGTCGGCCGGGCGGCTGTTCGAGCTGACCGAGTTCCTGGTGGACCGGCTGGGCGTGGTCGACGTCGGCGCGTCGTTCCCGCACCGCGTCACGCTGCACCCGACCTGTCACTCGCTGCGGATGCTGCACGTCGGCGACCGGCCGGTGCGGCTGCTGTCGGCGGTGCGCGGGATCGACCTCGTCGACCTGCCCGACGCCGAGGAGTGCTGCGGATTCGGCGGGACGTTCGCGGTCAAGAACGCCGACACGTCGATGGCGATGCTCTCGGACAAGCTGCGGCGCGTGTTGGACACGCGCGCCGAGGTCTGCACGTCGGCGGACAACTCGTGCCTGATGCACATCGGCGGGGCGCTGCGGCGTCAGCGCGCGGGCGTGCGGACGATGCACCTGGCCGAGATCCTGGCGGCGACGGAATGAAGGGCTTCCCGGCGGCGGCGCACGAGACGCTGCAGAACGCGCAGCTGCGCCGCAATCTCGGCAAGGCGACGGCGACGATCCGCGCCAAGCGGCTGCAGGCGGTCGGCGAGCTGCCGGACTGGGAGGCGCTGCGCGACGCCGGCGCGGCGATCAAGGCGCGGGCGATGGCGACGTTGCCGGAGCAGCTCGAGCGGCTCGAGGCGTCGGTGACGCGGGCCGGGGGCGTCGTGCACTGGGCGCGCGACGGGGCGGAGGCGAACGCGATCGTGGCCTCGATCGCCCGCTCGCACGGCGCGCGGGAGGTCGTGAAGGTCAAGTCGATCGCCACCGACGAGATCGGGCTCAACGACGCGCTGGCGGCGCAGGGCATCAGCGCGATCGAGACCGACCTGGCGGAGCTGATCCTGCAGCTCTCGCACGACAAGACGTCGCACATCCTGGTGCCGGCGATCCACCGCAACCGGATGGAGATCAAGGCGCTGTTCGAGCGCACGATCACCGACCAGACGCTCTCCACCGACGCGAGCGCGATCGCGGAGGCCGCGCGGCTCCATCTGCGCGCGAAGTTCCTCTCGGCGGGGATGGCGGTCTCGGGCGCGAACTTCGGCGTGGCCGAGACGGGGACGATCGCGGTCGTCGAGTCCGAGGGCAACGGGCGCATGTGCACGACGCTGCCGCGCGTGCTGGTGACCGTCATGGGGATCGAGAAGGTGCTGCCCGAGTGGCGCGACCTCGAGGTGTTCCTGCAGCTGCTGCCGCGGTCGTCGACGGCGGAGCGGATGAACCCGTACACGTCCTTGTGGACGGGCGTGCGGCCCGGTGACGGACCGGAGGAGTTCCATCTGGTGCTGTTGGACGGCGGGCGGACCGACGTGCTGGCCGACGAGGTGGGGCGCCAAGCGCTGCACTGCATCCGCTGCTCGGCCTGTCTGAACGTGTGCCCGGTCTACTCGCGGGTGGGCGGGCAGGCGTACGAGTCGGTGTACCCGGGGCCGATCGGGGCGGTCCTGTCTCCCCAGCTGTTCGGCCTCGACCGGTATCCGACGCTGCCGTGGGCCAGCTCTCTGTGCGGCGCGTGTTACGACGCCTGCCCGGTCAAGATCGAGATCCCGTCGCTGCTCGTGCACCTGCGTGGCCGGGTGATCCGCGAGGAGAAGTCGGCGCTCTCGCCCGAGGCGCTGGCGATGAAGGCCGTCGCCGGCGTGTTCGGCTCGCGGCCGCGGTACGAGCGCGCACAGAAGCTGGCGCGGCTCGGGCGCGGGCCGCTGGCGAAGGCGGCGCTGCCGGGGTGGAGCGCGATGCGCGAGCTCCCCGAGGCGCCCAAGCAGACGTTCCGGGACTGGTGGCGTGAGCGCTCGGGATGAGGTCCTCGGGCGGGTCCGCGCCGCGCTCGGTGCCGGCGTCGCCGTGCCGGAGGTCCCGCGCCGCTATCGCGGGCCGCGGATCGACGACAGCAGCGCCGATCGCTTCTGCGAGCGCGTGGCCGAGTACAAGGCGTCGGTGACCCGGATCGGCGCCGCCGACCTGGCCGCCACCGTGAGCCGCCTGTGCGCCGCGCGCGGCGCGAGCCGGATCGCCGTGCCGCCGGGCGGCCCCGCGGAGCTCGAGGGGGTGGAGGTCGTGGTCGACGACCCGCCGCTGTCGCCCGCCGCGCTCGACGCGCTCGACGGCGTCCTCACCGGCTGCGCGCTGGCGATCGCCGAGACCGGCACGATCGTGCTCGACGGCGGGGAGCGGTCGGGCCGGCGGGCGCTCACCCTGGTGCCCGACTGGCACATCTGCGTGGTCGAGGAGCCGGCGATCGTGGCGGGGGTGCCGGACGCGGTCGCGCTGCTGGCCCCGGTCGCCTCGGAGGGCCGTCCGATCACGTTCGTGTCCGGTCCCTCGGCCACGTCGGACATCGAGCTCGACCGGGTCGAGGGCGTGCACGGCCCACGCACGCTCGACGTGGTAGTCGTGTCGGCATGAACCAGCGCGAGAAGGGCGAGCGGTTCCGGGCGCTGCACGAGGGCGAGCCGTTCGTGATCCCGAACCCCTGGGACGCCGGCTCGGCGCGGATGATGGAGGCGCTCGGCTTCAAGGCGCTGACCACCACGTCGTCGGGCTTCGCGTTCACGCTCGGCAAGCTCGACGGCAGCGCGACGCTCGACGAGGTCGTCGACCACGTGCGGCTCATGGCCGCCGCCACGTCCCTGCCGGTCGCGGTCGACCTCGAGAACGGCTACGGCGACGCGGCCGCAGCGGTCACGCGGGTCGCCGAGGCGGGCGCCGTCGGAGGCTCGATCGAGGACTACGACCCCGACGGCGGCCTGCTCGGGCTCCCCGAGGCCGTCGCGCGGGTCTCCGCCGCCGTCGAGGCGGCACGGGCGCTCGACTTCCCGTTCACGCTCGTGGGCCGCGCCGAGAACCACCTCCACGGCGTGGACGACCTCGACGACACGATCGCGCGGCTGCTGGCGTACGAGGAGGCCGGCGCCGACGTGCTCTACGCCCCCGGGCTGCGCAGCACCGACCAGATCCGCGCGATCTGCGCGGCCGTGTCGCGGCCGGTCAACGTCCTCGGCCACGCCGGCTTCCTGCTCTCCGAGATCTACGAGGCGGGCGCGCAGCGCGTCTCGGTCGGCGGGGCGCTCACGTGGGTGGGCGTCGCCGCGGCCGCGGGCGCCGCGGAGGCGTTGCGGGACGGCGACCTCTCGGTGCTGACCGCCCGGGTTCCGTTGGCCGACTGGCTGCGCTGACGAACTGCGGCAGGGTGGGGAGGCGAGGGTATCGGCCGTCGAGGCGATACCGTGGCGAGTAAATCCACCGTCATGGGTAGGCATATCTGCCACGAAGCTCGCATCGGGCGGCCGATCCCGCCTCCGTAAATGCCGAAGTTCGTCCCTACGCCGCCCGGTCGATCCGGAAGGCGAAGCACCCCGGCCCGGCGAAGTGCGCGTGCACGAACGCGGCCCCGTCGGAGAGCAGCGCCCGGGCGCGGTCGGCGAGCTCGCCGCCGGTGACGACCGCGGCGTCGACCATCATCGCCTCGCCGTCATAGGCGCGGACCGAGAACTGGCGCCGATCGTCGACCTGCTCCGGCAGCGCGTCGGGTTCGCCGTGGTGGGCGTCGCAGCCGTCGGCGTGGACGAACACCGGCCCTTCGCCCGCGTACGGGCTGCGGACGAGGAACGGGTCGTAGGAGAGCAGCAGGAGCTTCTCGCCGGGCGTGGCGTTGCGTAGACAGCGGCGGCAGGGCTCGCGGCCCTCGGCCACCACGGTGACGGCCGTGCAGGCGTCCGCATCGCCGGCCGGCATGGCGTTCACGATGAAGTCGGTCATGGCCGTACAACGGCGGCCGCGGCCGGGGTGTGAGGTCAGTAGTCGGTCGTGCGCGCGCGGTGGCGCGGATGCGCCTTGTAGCGCGCCCCGGCGCCGCGGTTCCAGAGGATGTTGTCGACCGCGGTCGCCGTCGTCGCTCCGTGGGCGGCGACGAGCCGCTCGACCGCGTGGACGGCGCAGGCGCGGATCTCGACCTCCTCGGGGGAGTCGTGCTCGATCAGCTCCTCCGCGTCGATCCGCGCCACGAGCCCGGGGTCGAACTCGAGCACGCCGTCGATCCGCAGCACGTGCGGGACCAGGTTGTCGGCGAAGATCGTCAGCGCGGCGAGGTCGTCGGCGGGGGCGATCCCGGCGAGCGCGAGATCGGCGGCGGCGATCTGGGCGCGCTTGAAGAACGGGACCGCGAAGCCGTCGTACGACGACACGTCGCGGAACGTCGGCCAGCTCCCCAGCTCTTCCGCGAGCCGCACCGCCGACCCGTCACCGCACCGCGCCAGCCCCAGGAACGACCCGAAGCCGCGGACGCGCTCACCGAGCTCGCGGAGGTGCAGGGCGAAGTGACCCATCAGCTCGTGCGCCGGATCCTGACCCACCGTCGCGGCGATCTCCTCGGGCGTCATCGCGGCGAGCGCGTCCGCGCTCCACGGCCCGTGGGCGCGCAGGCCGGCCTCGACGGTCCGGAAGCCCGACATGCCGTCGGTCTTGCGCAGCGTCGGGAACCAGCCCGACCCGAAGTTGATCGCGTTCAGGGTGAGGCTGAACGCGGCGCGCTCCTCGAGCGTGCCGTCGCGGTCGGGCGCGGGCGGGGAGACCGCCGACAGCGTCTCCGCGTACGGCGCGATCGCGGGCTCGATCACCCGCACGAACCGCGCGCGACCCGCCACGCGAGCGCACGCGGACCGGACGTCGTCCGGCAGGCTCACAGGCCTTCGCCGAGGCGTTCTTTGATCTGCTCGACGAGCCGCGGCTTGCTGCGCACCGACACCGAGCCCAGCGCGCCGCTGATCCGCAGCCGGAGCACGGGCGCGCCGGCGAGGGTCGTCGCCGCCACCTTGACCTCCTGGCTGGACAGGATGCCGCCACCGCTCGGCACCACCTGGACGCCCTCCGGCACCAGGATCTCGACCGAGCCGAGCACGGACCGCGCCTCGATCTCGACCTCCGCGCCGGGGATGACCGCCTTCCGCAGGTCGAGCCGGACGCTTCCCAGCACCGCCACGATGCGGCTGCGCCGCGCGAGCCGCCAGCAACCGTCGCGCGTGATGCTCGAGAGCACGGCGCGCTGCTCCTCGACCTCCTCGCTCGCCGGGACCGGCACGACCTCCAGCCCGGCCGTCGCGGTGGCCAGATCGTCGCGTGTCCGGGAGACGTGCACCATCTCCGCGCGCTCGGCGAGGTCCTCGAACGTCAGCCGCCCGTCGACCGAGGCGGCACGCAGGAGCTCGAGTGCCACGTCGCGCTCGGCGTCGGTCACGAGGATCGGCTCGGCCACAGATCGGCAGGCTACTTCCGGACCGCCCGCTACCGTCACGACAGATGCCCGACACCGCCGCGATCGACCACCTCCTGGAGGGCCTGAACGCCCCTCAGCGTGACGCGGTGACCCACGGCGAGGGGCCGCTGCTGATCCTCGCCGGCGCCGGTTCGGGCAAGACGCGCGTGCTCACCCACCGGATCGCCTACCTGCTGCGCACGGGCCAGGCGCGGGCGGACGAGATCCTCGCGATCACGTTCACCAACAAGGCCGCGCAGGAGATGCGCGAGCGGGTCGAGCTGCTGGTGGGCCGCGCCACCCGCGCGATGTGGGTGATGACCTTCCACTCCGCCTGCGCGCGGATGCTGCGCGCCGACGCCCACCGCCTCGGCTACACGCGCCAGTTCACGATCTACGACGGGGCGGACTCGCGCCGGCTGATCAAGAAGTGCCTCGACGACCTCGACATCGACGTCAAGCGCTTCACGCCGCGGGCGATGCAGTCCCAGATCTCGGACGCGAAGAACAAGCTCCGTTCCGCCGACGAGTACCGCCAGCTCGTCGGCTCGTACTTCGAGCAGACCGTCGCCGACGTCTACGGCCACTACGAGCGCGAGCTCCACCGCATGAACGCGATGGACTTCGACGACCTCCTGTTCCGCGCGGTCAACGTCCTCGAGCTCTTCCAGGAGGTGCGCGACCGCTACGCCAACGCCTTCCGCTGGATCCTCGTCGACGAGTACCAGGACACCAACCACGCCCAGTACCGCTGGCTCCAGCTCCTCGCCTCCGAGCATCGCAATCTTTCGGTAGTCGGCGACGACGCACAGTCGATTTACGGGTTCCGCGGCGCGGATATACGCAACATTCTTGAGTTCACGGACGACTATCCGGACGCCCACGAGGTGAAGCTCGAGCAGAACTACCGCTCGACGCAGACGATCCTCTCCGCGGCGAACGGCGTCATCTCCCACAACCGCGATCAGGTGCAGAAGAACCTGTGGACGGATCTCGGCGAAGGCGATCCCATCCGCGTCCGCGAGCTGAGCGACGAGCACGCGGAGGCGCGGTTCGTGGCCGCCGAGGTCCAGCGGATGGTCGACGAGGGGGTCTCGCGCAGCGAGATCGCGGTCTTCTACCGGACGAACGCGCAGTCGCGGGTGCTGGAGGACATGCTCGTGCGCGCGCAGATCGGCTACCAGGTGATCGGTGGCACGAAGTTCTATGACCGCGCCGAGATCAAGGACGCGATCGGCTACCTCACGTTCCTGGTGAACCCGCAGGACGCCGGGGCGTTCACCCGCGTCGCCAACTCGCCGAAGCGCGGCCTCGGGCAGACGTCGCTGTCGCGGGTGCTCAGTCATGCCGAGACGATGGGCATGCCCGTGTGGGAGGCGGCGGCGGATCCCGACGGCATCCCGACGCTCGGCGCCGCCGCGCGCAAGGCGCTGCACCGCTTCATGTCGACGATGCATCGGCTCAAGGAGCGCACCGACGAAGGGACGCCGGTCGGCGAGCTGATCCAGGAGACGCTCACCGAGTCGGGCTACCTGGAGGCGCTCGAGGCCGAGCGGACGATCGAGGCGCAGGGCCGGATCGAGAACCTCGAGGAGCTCGTGCGCGTCGGCCGCGAGTACGACACGCTCAACCCGGAGGGCACGCTCGAGGAGTTCCTGCAGCAGATCAGCCTGCTCGCCGACGCCGACAACCTCAAGGACGACGAGGGGCTGGTGACGTTGATGACGCTCCACAACGCCAAGGGCCTCGAGTTCCCGATCGTGTTCATCATCGGGATGGAGGACGGCGTGTTCCCGCACAGCCGGGCGCTCGACGAAGGAGCCGTGGAGGAGGAGCGCCGGCTCGCCTACGTCGGCATCACCCGCGCGATGCGCGACCTGACGCTCACCTCCGCGCGCCGCCGGAACGCGTTCGGGGCCGAGTCCTTCGGCGTCCGCTCGCGGTTCATCGACGAGATCCCGGCCGAGCTGACCGACCAGGCCGAGCGCGCGGCGGCCGGCTTCCCGACGGGCCGGGTCGCTTCGTGGGCGGGCGCGGCCGCGGCCTCCGCGGAGGCGACGGCGCAGGACCAGGCGGGGCAGGTCTTCCGCACCGGCGACGACGTCGTTCACGCCCAGCTCGGCGAGGGCGTGGTGATCGGCTCCGAGCCCGGCGGCATCGTCGTCGTGCGCTTCGCCGCGGACGGCCGCGAGCGCAAGCTGATGGCCGACTACGCGCCGATCCGGCGACGCTGACACCCGAAGCCCTGGCAAGATCGGCGCCGTGCGCCGGCTGCTCGCGTTCGTGTCCCTCGTCGTCTTCGTGGACACGTCGTTCTACGCCGCGGTCACGCCGCTGCTGCCCGAGCTGAGCGACCAGTACGACCTGTCCAAGACCGCGGCCGGGATCCTCGCCGCCGCGTATCCGGCCGGCACGTTCATCGGAGCGCTGCCGGGCGGCTGGATGGCGTCGCGGGTCGGCGTCCGGCCGACCGTGCTGCTCGGGCTCGGGATGATGGTCGCCGCCAGCGTGGTGTTCGCGTTCGCCTCGAGCATCGTGGTGCTGGACATCGCCCGGTTCGTCCAGGGGCTGGGCGGCGCCGCCTCGTGGGCCGGCGCGCTCGCGTGGCTCATCGGCGCGGCGCCGCGCGAGCGCCGCGGCGAGCTGATCGGGACCAGCATCGCGGCCGCGGTCGCCGGCGCGATGTTCGGGCCGGTCCTGGGCGCGCTCGCCGGCCTGCTCGGACAGGAGCCGGTGTTCTTCGGTGTCGCCGTCGTCGGCGCGGCGATGATGTGGTGGGCGTGGCGCATGCCCGGTGTGGCGCCCAGCGCCCCGACGTCGCTCAAGGTGCTCGTGTGGTCGCTCGCCGACCGGCGCGTCGCCGCCGGCCTGTGGCTCACGACGCTGCCGAGCATGCTCTTCGGCACGGTCGCCGTGCTCGGGCCGCTGCGGCTGGACGAGCTGGGCGCCGGCACGGCCGCGATCGCCGGCGCGTTCCTCGCCGGCGCGGCGCTCGAGGCCACGCTGGCCCCGTTCGTCGGCCGGGTCTCGGACCGCCGCGGCCGCCTGATCCCGAGCATGGCCGGCGTCGCGGCCGGCGGGCTGGCGATGCTGCTCGTACCGTGGCCCGCGTCCGCCACCGCGCTGGTGATCGCGATCATCGTCGCGTGCCCGGCGATCGGGATCCTCTACACGCCCGCGATGGCGACGCTCAGCGACGGGGCCGAGGCGTTCGGCATCGCCCAGGGCTTCGCGTTCGCGCTCAGCAACCTCGCCTGGGGCAGCGGCCAGGCGCTGGGGGACGCCGGCAGCGCGCGGCTCGCGGAGGCCACCGGCGACCACGTGCCGTACCTGGTTCTCGCCGCCGCGTGCGCCGTGACGCTCGCGTTCCTCGTCCGCGAAGTCGCGCGCCGTTCGCCGGGGCGCCCGCTAGCCTCACGCGCCTGATGGCGGCTGGAATCATCGACGGCAAGGCGATCGCGCAGCAGGTGCGCGCCGAGGTGGCGGAGGAGGTCGCGGCCTGGGTCGAGGCCGGGCACGACGCACCCGGGCTCGCGACCGTGCTGGTCGGCGAGGACCCCGCGTCGGCGGTGTACGTCGGCGGCAAGCAGAAGGCGTCGGCCGAGGTCGGCATCCAGGGCTTCGACCACCGGCTCGACCAGGACGCGTCGCACGAAGAGGTCGAGCAGCTGTTGCACGAGCTCAACGACGACCCGCGCGTGTCGGGGATCCTGCTCCAGCTGCCGACTCCACCGCAGGTCGACGGCGGCGCGCTCACCGAGCTGATCGACCCTGCGAAGGACGTCGACGGGCTGACGCCGATCTCGGCCGGGCTGCTCGCCAAGGGCCGTCCCGGCCTGCGTCCGTGCACGCCCGCCGGCGTCATGGAGATGCTGCGCCGCCACGACGTCGCGCTCGAGGGCGCCGAGGCGGTCGTGATCGGCCGCTCGGACCTGGTCGGCAAGCCGGTCGCCGCGCTGCTGCTCGCCGCCAACGCCACCGTCACGATCTGCCACTCGCGCACGCACGACCTGGCGGAGGTCGCGCGCCGCGCCGACGTCCTGGTCGCCGCGGTCGGCCGCCCCGCGTTCGTGCAGGGCGACTGGGTCAAGCCGGGCGCGGTGGTGATCGACGTCGGCATCAACCGGACCGACGAGGGCCTGGTCGGCGACGTCGACTTCGCCGCCGCCGCCGCCCGCGCGCGGCTGATCACGCCGGTGCCCGGCGGCGTCGGCCCGATGACGATCGCGATGCTCCTGCGCAACACGCTGCACGCCGCCCGTGCGCAGGCAGGAGAGCCTGCGTGGACCTGAGGCGCCTGCGCTTCGGCGAGTGGCTCGCCCTCGCCGGCGGCATCGCGCTGATCGTCTCGCTCCTGCTGCCCTGGTACGACGCGCCGACCGAGCCGCTCACCGGCTACGAGGCGCTCACCATCGTCGACATCCTCCTGACGCTCGTCGCGCTGCTCGCGATCTCGCTCGGCGTGCTGCAGGCGACGCAGGACACGCCGGCCAAGCCGGTCGCGGCCGGCGTGCTCAGCGTGGTCTTCGGTGCGCTCGCGGTGCTGCTCGTCGTCTTCCGCCTGATCGACTCGCCGGCCGACGGCCTCGAGGTCCGGCCCGCTGCCTGGCTCGGCCTGCTCGCGGCGCTCGCGATCACCGTCGGCGGCTGGCGTTCGCTCGCCGCCGAGTACGTCCGCGGGCTGCCACCCGACCTCGAGCCCGAGCTGCGCCCTACGCCGGCACCGTGACCGCCGGCGCGCCCACGATCAGCGGGCGCCGCAGGAGCAGGGCGGCGAGCGCGAGCACGGCGGCGCCGGTGGTGATCAGCGCGCCGCTGACGCCGAGCAGCGCGACGAGCGGGCCGGCGATGAGCGACCCGGCGACGATCCCGGACAGCGTGACCGGCAGCATGATCCCGTAGGCGCGGGCGAGCACGGCGTCGTCGAGCATCCGCGGCAGCGCGGTCTCCGACAGCACCTCGGCGACCACGGCGCCGCTGCCGCCGACGACGGCGAGCGGGAGGGCGACCCACAGCGTGTCGGCGACGCCCAGCGCGGCAACCGGCAGCGCCAGCAGCGCGAGCGCGACCCCCAGGGTGCCGCGCCAGCGATCGCCGTCGAGCCGGCCGGCCACGGCCGCGCCCGCGATGCCGCCGACGCCGAACGCCCCGAGCAGCAGCCCGTAGCCGCCCGCCCCGGCGCCGACGCGGCCGGCCACCAGCACGAGCGTCACGGTGAGGATCCCGTAGACGGCGCTGCAGATCACGTCGGCGGCGATCACGCGCACCGCGGCGGGCGCGCCACGCAGCGCGCCGACCCCGGCGCGGAGGTCGCCGAGCAGATCGGCGGCGCCACCGGCACGGCTCGGGCGGAACGCCGGGCCGCCGGGGATCGTGGCGACGAGCACGGCCGACATCAGGAACGTCGCCGCGTTGGCGAGGATGGCGACCGCCGGCGACGAGACGGCGAGCACGCCCGCGCCGAGCGCCGGCCCGGCGACGATCGCGGCCTGGCCGATCGCGGCCCGCGCGGCGTTGGCGCGCTGCAGGCCCTCGGCATCGACCAGCCGCGGCGTGGACGCGGCGACGGCCGGCGGGTGGACGCTCGCCACCAGCGTGGCGGCGCCGGCCAGCAGCGGTGCGAGCACGACGGGCAGCCCGAACGCCACGACGGCGGCGAGTGCGACCATCAGCGCCGCCCGGACGAGATCGGAGGCGATGATCAGCCGGCGACGGTCGTAGCGGTCGGCGAGCACACCGCCGATCGGCCCGAGCACGACGATCGGCAGGACCCGCACGGCAGTGGTCACGGCGAGCCAGGTCGCCGATCCCGTCCGCTCGAAGACGAACGCGAGCAGGGCGACGTTGTAGAGCCAGTCGCCGAGCGAGGAGACGGCGAGGCTTGCGAGAAGGCGGCGGAACGAGGTCATGCCGCCAGTCTGCGTCTGAGGTAGGGCCCCGCACATCGGGCGCCCGCCTACACCGGCTACCTCAAATTCTCAGGCGAGCCCGCGCCGGTGGGCTAAGGCAGCCGCCTCGACCCGTGAGGTAACGCCGAGCTTGGCCAGGATGTTGGAGACGTGCACGGAGGCCGTCTTGCGGCTGATGAACAGCTCCTCGGCGATCTGCCCGTTCGAGCGGCCGTCGGCGACGAGCCGGAGCACCTCGCGCTCGCGGCCCGTGAGCCCGAAGCCGTTCTCCGGCTCGGCCGGCTCCTCGATCAGTCGCGCCCGGCGCGCCAGCGCGCGCGCCTGCTCGGCGATCGGGACCGCGCCGAGATCGTCGGCGAGCGCGATCGCCTCGCTCACCGCGCTCGCCGCCGCACCGCGGTCACCGGCGCCGGCCTGCGCCTCGGCGCGACGCAGGAGCGCATAGGCGAGCAGGTACGGCGCGTGGCCGGCGCGGGCCGCCTCCACCGCGGGCTCCCACTGGGCGGCCCCCTCGAGCCGCGCCCGCTCGGCAGCGGTGAGCGCCCGGTAGGCGGCCAGCTCGGCGGTCGGTACCGGGAACGCGTCGGCGAGCGCCGCGAGCGCGGCCACGCGGTCCGCGTCGGGCTCGCCGCTCTCGGCTTCGACCCGCATGCCGAGCCAGAGCAGCGGCCAGCCGTAGCGGGAGTTCCAGCCCTCGGGGTCGCTCGCCAGAGCCTCGGCGATCCGGTGCCGGGCGGTGGCGAAGTCGGCGGCCGCGCGGTCGACCTCCGCCTGGGCGAACGCCATCGGCTGCGAGAACTGGATGTTGTCCGGACGGTCGCCGATCAGCCGCCGCACGTGCACGAGGTCGGCGGCCGCCTCCGCGTAGCGGCCCTGCAGCGACCGCATCCGCGCGCGCACCTCGTACATCCCGGCCTCGAACAGGCCGGCCAGCCCGGCCTGCAGATCGTGCGCGAGCACTGCCTCGGCTTGCTCCCAGCGCCCGAGCGAGAGCAGCGACTCGAGCAGGTTGACCGTCACGAACGCGCCCGCAGTACGCGCGAGCCCGACGCGCTCGGCGATCGCCATGCCCTTCGTGGCGGCCTCGACCGCTTCCTCGTGGCGTCCCATCAGGCCGAGCGCGTCGGCCAGGTTCGCGTACCCACGCACCTCGCTGTACGCGTTCTCGCCCGCTCCGGCGAGCGCCTCGTTCAGGATGGCCAGGCCGCCCTCGAGGTCGCCGAGGTACGCGGTGCCGGCGCCCAGCGTGGTCCGCGCGTCGGTCAGCGATCGTGTCTCCCCGGCCGCGAGCGCGGCGGCGACGGCGCGCTCGGCGTCCTGCACGGCGGACGGCATGTCGTCGGCATGGATGTGGAGCTGGGCGAGCACGGACAGCACGCGCGCACGGGCGGGCGACGGTGGATCCTCCGGCAGCAGGGCCACCGCGGCTTGCGCGTCGGTCACGGCCTCTTGGCCGCGGCCGAGGTCGCGCAGCACCGTGGCACGCAGCTCGAGCAGCTCTGCGCGCCGGAGAGGATCGCCGTCGGCGCCGAGTGTGAGCAATGCCTCGTCGAGCTGTGACAGCGCCCGCTCCACCGCTCCGCCGTGCTGCGCCGCCTCCGCGGCGAGCCGGCCGACCTCGATCACGTCCAGGCCGGTCATCGCGGCCGCGTCGGGGCAGCTCGGCCACAGCTCCAGCGCGCGCTCGAAGTGCCGCCGCGCCTCCGAAGGCGCGAACGTCTCCGCCGCCTTGCGGCCGGCGGTGATCGAGGCCGCCAGCGCCCTCCGCGTGTCGTGTGCGGCGTGCCAGTGGTACGCGAGCATCGACGCGGCCTCGAGCTCGGAGCCGGCCAGCTCCGGCTTGGCGTCGAGCGCCCGGCCGAACGCCGCGTGGAGCCGCACGCGCTCGCCCGGCAGCAGGTCCTCGTACAGGGCGTCGCGCGCCAGCGAGTGCCGGAACGCGTAGCCGCGGCCGCTCGCGTGGACGATCAGCAGCTGCTGCTCGACCGCCTCGCGCAGTGCGGCGTACAGCCGCTCCTCCTCGAGCACGGCGACGGCGGCGACGAGCTCGTCGGGCGCCCAGCTGCCGGCGGCCGAGACCATCCGCAGGACATGGCGCCCGTCCTCGGACAGGTGCTCGGCGCGGGCGAGCAGGACGTCGTGCAGCGACGGCGCCAGGGCGCCGGGGTCGGCGCCGCCGAGCACCGCGCCGGCCACCTCCTCGACCAGGAACGGGTTGCCGTCCGAACGCTCGAACACCAGCTCCACCAGATCGGGCTCGGGCGGTGAGCCGTTGATCCCCTCGAGCTGCGCCGCCACCTCTTCCCGCGCCAGCCGCTCGAGCTGCAGGCGGCGCACGCTGCGCGACCGGTCCCAGCTGCCGACGAGACGGCGCAGGGGATGGGAGCGGTGCAGCTCGTCGGTGCGGTAGGTGAGCACGAGCAGGACCTGCGTGTCGCGCAGGCCGCGGACGAGCAGCGTGACGAGCTCGAGCGTCGAGCGGTCGGCCCAGTGCAGGTCCTCGAACACGACCAGCAGCGGCCGGTCGCGGCCCGCGCGGGCGACCGCGCCGAGCACGAGCTCGAGCAGCTGCGCGGTCTGGGGCCGCTCGCCCGGGAGTGCCGTGCGGTCGGGATCGAGCTCGGGGACGAGTCGCGCGAGCTCCGGCCGCGCGTTGCCGAGCAGCGCGTCGAGCTCCGCGGGCGGCACCTGGTGGGCGAGCGAGCGCAGCGCCTCGGCCAGCGGCGAGAGCGGCATCGCGTCACCGCCGAGCTCCACGCAGCCGCCGACGATCACGCGGCCGCCCGCCGCGCGCACCGCGGCGGTCGCCTCTTCGACCAGCCGCGTCTTGCCAACGCCCGCCTCGCCGCTGACGATCACGACGGCCGGTTCCCCCCTGCGGGCCTGGGCGAACGAGTCCGCGAAGCCCTCGAGATCCCCCCGCCGCCCGACGAATACCGGGCTCACGACGCTGGTCACGCGCGGCATCGTCGCACGCGCCCCGGACCCGCGTTCGTAGAATCCCGCCGCGATGCTCAGCCGCGACCAGGTCCTGCACGTGGCCCGGCTCGCCCGGCTCGAACTGACCGACGAAGAGGTCGAGCGGTTCTCGGGCGAGCTGTCCAAGGTGCTCGACCACATCGAGAAGATCTCCGAGCTCGGCGATCTCGCCGACGTGGAGCCGACGAGCCACGTCGTCGCCGTCGAGAACGCCCTGCGCGAGGACAAGCCGCGGCCGTCGCTGCCGGTGGAGGTCGCGCTCGCGAGCGCACCCGATCCCGCGCTCGGCGGCTTCCGCGTCCCCAGCCCGGGGGCGGGATGAGCGACGTTCTCAGTCTGACCGCCGCGCAGGCGGCAGAGCGCGTGCGCGCCGGCGACCTCGACGTCGGCGAGCTGTGGCGGTTCTACCGCGAGCGCGCCGCCGCCGACGACCTGAACGCCTTCACGTGGGTGTCGGGAGAGGACGCCCCGACCGCGTACGGAGACGGGCCGCTGGGCGGCGTCCCGATCGGCGTCAAGGACCTGTTCTGCACCAAGGGCGTGCCGTCGCAGGCCGGATCGAAGATCCTCGAGGGCTACCTGCCGCCGTACACGGCGACGTCGGTCGAGCGCCTCGTGAACGCCGGTGCGCCGGTGCTGGCAAAGACCAATCAGGACGAGTTCGCGATGGGCTCGTCGACCGAGAACTCCGCGTTCGGGCCGACGCTGAACCCGTGGGACCGCGCGCGCGTCCCGGGCGGCTCGTCCGGCGGCTCGGCGGCCGCGGTGGCGGCCGGGACCGTCCCGTGGTCGATCGGCACCGACACCGGCGGCTCGATCCGCCAGCCGGCGGCGCTGTGCGGGATCGTCGGGCTCAAGCCGACGTACGGCGCGATCTCGCGCTACGGGATGATCGCCTTCGCGTCCTCGCTCGACCAGGCGGGCCCGTTCACGCGCGACACCACCGACGCGGCGCTGCTGCTGGGCGCGATGGCCGGCCAGGACCACTGCGACTCCACCTCGCTCGGCCTCCCCGAGCCGGTGCAGCTGCCCACCGCCACCGACCTCAAGGGGATCCGGCTCGGCGTGCCGGAGGAGCTCACCGGCGAGGGGATCGAGCCGGGCGTGCTGGCCGCCTTCAATGCGACGCTCGACCTCGCTCGCGAGCTCGGCGCGACCGTCGAGCCGATGCAGCTCCCGCACGCGCCGCACGCGCTGTCGGCGTACTACCTGATCGCGCCCGCGGAGTGCTCGAGCAACCTGGCCCGCTACGACGGCGTCCGCTACGGCTTCCGCGCCGACGGCCACGACCTGCTGTCGATGTACACGCAGACGCGCGAGCAGGGCTTCGGCAACGAGGTCAAGCGGCGCATGCTGATCGGCACCTACGCGCTGTCGAGCGGCTACTACGACGCCTACTACGGGCGCGCGCAGAAGGTCCGCACGCTGATCGCGCGCGACTTCAAGGACGCCTTCGAGCGGTTCGACTTCGTCGTCTCGCCGACCGCGCCGGGCGTCGCCTTCGAGCTCGGCGCCAAGACCGCCGACCCGCTCGCCATGTACCTCAACGACTTCTGCACGGTGCCGATGTCGCTCGCCGGCATCCCGGCGATCTCGATTCCCAACGGCCTCGCCGACGGCCTGCCGGTCGGCTTCCAGCTCGCCGGCCCGGCGTTCAGCGAGAACCGGATCCTCGACGCCGCGCACGCGCTCGAGCAGGCGATCGGGTTCGATGGGAGCCCCGCATATGCCTGAGCTCGAGCCCGTCATCGGCCTGGAGATCCACGTCCAGCTCGACACGAACACGAAGATGTTCTGCGGCTGCGAGCTGAGCTTCGGCGAGGAGCCCAACACGCGCACGTGCCCGGTCTGCCTCGGGCTTCCGGGCACGCTGCCGACCGTCAACGCGCAGGCGGTCCACTACGGGCTGATGATGGGTCTGGCGCTCGACTGCGAGATCGCCCCGCGGTCGATCTTCCACCGCAAGAACTACTTCTATCCCGACCTCGCCAAGGGCTACCAGATCTCCCAGTACGACATCCCGCTGTGCAGCGGCGGTCATCTGGGCGACGTGCGCCTGCACCGCATCCACCTCGAGGAGGACGCGGCCAAGCTGGTGCACGTGGGGGAGTCCGGGCGCATCCACGGCTCGGATGCGTCGATCGTCGACTACAACCGCGGCGGCACGCCGCTGGCCGAGATCGTCACCGAGCCGGACATCCACTCGCCCGAGCAGGCGCGCGAGTGGCTGAACCTGCTGCGCGTGACGCTGCGCCAGCTCGGCGTCAGCGACGTGAACATGGAGGAGGGCTCGCTGCGCTGCGGACGCCAACGTCTCCGTGCGGCCCGTCGGGAGCACCGAGCTCGGCACCAAGACCGAGCTCAAGAACATGAACTCGTTCCGCTTCCTCGAGCAGGGCATCAAAGCCGAGATCGCGCGCCAGAAGGCGCTGCTCGAGGCGGGCGAGAAGGTGGTGCAGGAGACGCTGCACTTCGACCCCGTGTCGGGGCGCCTGTCGCTCGCTGCGGTCCAAGGAGGAGGCGCACGACTACCGCTACTTCCCGGAGCCCGACCTCGTGCCGGTCGCGCCGACGGCCGAGATGGTCGAGGCGGCGCGCGCCGCGCTGCCCGAGCTCCCGGCCGCGCGCGAGGCCCGCTACGAGTCCGACTACGGGCTGCCGACCGACACGGCGCGCCTGTTCGCGTTCGAGCCGGAGTGGGGCGACTACTTCGAGCAGGTCTCCGGCGACCCGCGCACCGTCGGCAACTGGGTCACCGAGCTGCGCGCCCGCGCCGACTCGCCGGCTGCGGTGCCGCCGGCGTCGCTGTCCAAGCTGGTGGCGCTCGTCGAGGCCCGCACGGTCAACGCCGGCAACGCCCGCATCGTGCTCGACAAGCTCGTCGCCGGCGGCGGCGACCCGGCTGAGATCGTCGAGCGCGAGGACCTCGGCGCCATGGACGACTCCGGCGAGCTCGCCGGCATCGTCGCGAAGGTGATCGAGGACAACCCGGACGTCGTCGAGCGCATCCGCGGCGGCAACGCGAAGGCGATGGGCGCCCTCGTCGGCCCGATCATGCGCGAGACCAAGGGCAAGGCCGACGGCGGCGAGGTCAACCGCCTGATCCGCGAGCAGCTCGGCGTCTAGAACCAGCTCGCGGCCAGCCACGCGATGCGCGTGACCGCGACCGCCGTGAAGGCGAGATAGAGCGTCACGCGTACGCGGTCGCGTCGGAGGCGGTCGCTGGCCGCGACATTCCAGCCGACCACATACGAGTCGTGCTCGGCGAGCTCGCGGATCCACGGCTCGAGCGCCCGTTCCGCGGGAGGAGATCGCCGGTCGACAGCAGCGGCGTGTAGCCCCGTTGAAGACGGCACGGACGTCGCCCACGAGCGCGCAGCGGAGCGCATGGCGCGGCACGGTCAGCGGCGCGCGTAGCGCTCCGGGTAGGTGATCGTGACCGGGTCGTCGGCTATCGCGAGCTCGGCCGGGCGGCCACCACCAGGACCTCTCGGAGCAGCACGCCGGCGGGCACGAACGCGAGCAGGGCGATCGCGACCAGCCAGGCGTTCCAGGAAGGCTCGGGCGCGACGCCGATGCCGAACACGATCGCCAGCGCGAGCGCGGCGATGACCGCGCCGAGCAGCAGGACGACGAGCGCGCGGGCGTCACGCGAGCGCAGGGGTACGACGGCCATCCAGTCTCGTATCGGCGTGTCTGGCGTGGACCTCCAGCACGTCGACGAGCCCTGCAATGCGCTCGATCAGGCCGCGCCGCAGCCGCGGCTCGATCTCGACGGCGAGCTCGAGCTTGGCCGTGCCGTCCGGGCCGCCGCGCTCGAACGCGAGCGCGACGACGGCGCCCTGGCGGCGGCAGCAGGTCGCCATCACGCGCTGGGGGACGTCGGGGCGGTCGGCGACGACGAGGCGCAGGGTGCACAGCGAGGACAGCCGGGCGGTGGCGGGGACGGCGAGCATGGCGGAGCTCCTTTCCGTCCTCGAACCCACGCTGTAGCCCTGCTGCCGCAGGCCCGAAGACGATCGAGCCTGCGTGGAATACGCAGGTGCTAGGGGGTAATGACGATGCGGACGGAGTGCATCCAGCCGGAGCGTACCATTTCGGGCATGGCCAGATTGATCCGCATGGACGACACGGGACATACGACGCTCGCGGAATGGACCGCCGCGGACGAGCGGGCGGTCGAGGCGGCCGTGACCGCCTTCCGCACGCAGCTCGACGCCGGCTTCTACGCCGTCGTCAGCGAGGGCGAGGGCCGCGCCCGGCAGGTTGACGAGCTGCCGCTGGACGCCGAGCTCGTGATCCTGCGCCGCCCGATCGCGGGCGGGTGAGCACTCAGGTCCTCCCCGAGACCGCGGCCGTCTACTGGCGGCCGCGGGTCGACGAGCGCTCCCTGACCCGCCGGGCGCGCGTGTGGACGCTGACGACGGTCGCCCACACGATCCCGTTCTGTGTCGCCGCCGGCGTGCTGTTCATGCTCAATCCGCTGTCGCTGCCGGTCGGGCTGATCCTGCTCGCGCACGCGTGGGCGATCCCTGAGCTGTACGCCCAGCGGGGAGCCAATGTGCTCAAGCCCAAGCGGCGCGCCGATGCCGGCCCTGAGCAGACGGCCCTCGGCCTGCTCGGCGACCTCGTCGGCCACGAGGCGCGCGCCGTCCTCTCCCGCACCGGCCTCGTGGTCGAGCGCGGCGGCCTCGGCACGTGGGTCGTCGGCGAGGCCGGCGCCGTGCTCGTACGCGGCCGCCGCGCGTTCTGCTGGTGCGTGCGCGTGGACGACTCGAGCCTGCCCTCCGCGGACCGCATCGCGCACCTGCTGCTCGCGCTGCGTACCGACGAGGCGGGGTTCGCGACGGTCGCCAACCTGGCCTTCAGCGGCTCCGTCGGCCGCGTCCGCCGGCGCGTCGCGAAGCCGATGCGCCCCGCGCTCGACGCCGCCCGGCGCTCGACCGCAGGTCGAACCGCGGCACCCTGACTTCATACACCGGGCCATGTCGGATCGAGCCGCGAAACCCGACCATTATCGGCATGCAGCCCACCTCCGCCGCCACGCCTCCGGTCCGCCGGCTCGTCCTCGTACCGACCGCTCCGATGTCGGGTCGCGGTGACGAGCTCGTACGCCGTTACCGCCTCGCGCGCCTGCGCCTCGCCGGCCGCGAAGCCGCCGCCTCCGCTGCACGCCAACACCCCCCGGCGCGCAGCGGTTGAACGCCCGTCGCCCGGCCGCGTACCGCACCCCTCTCCTCCTTCGGTACGCGGCCGGGCACGGTACCCTTGACCCATGGCTGAATCCGCTGGCTCGCTTGGTCGCCGGGTGCTCGCCTGGGTCATCATCATCGCCGTCGCCGTCATCGCGCTGAAGCTCGCGTTCGGCATCGTCTTCGGGCTGCTGCAGGCGCTGATCTCGATCGCGCTGCTGGTGGTCGTGGTGATGGGCGTCCTCTGGGCGCTCCGTCACATCTGATGGCGTACCTGATCATCTGCTTCTTCTTCGGCCTCGCGGGCGGCTTCGTCGGCCGCTCGAAGGGCTCGTCCTTCGTCCTGTGGTTCTTCATCTCGGCGATCGTGCCGTTCGTCGGCCTGCTCGCCGCGCTCCTGTACCGCTACGAGCAGGACGAGGTGCGCCGCCAGTGCCCGCGCTGCGGGAAGATCGTCAAGCTCCACGACCAGGTCTGCATGCACTGCGGGGAGGACATGGACTTCCCCGAGACCGCGATCGTCCCGGAATCCGCCACGGTCGCCCACCGTTGAGGCTGGGTCGAAACGGGCGGCCGGTGTTTCGAGCCAGCCTCTAGACTGGCTCGCCTATGCGAGCGGTCGATGCGGTGATGGAATGCCTCAAGGCCGAGGGCGTGGACGTGGTGTTCGGCTACCCGGGTGGAGCCAACCTGCCGACCTACGACGCCTTCGTCGACGCGGGGATCAAGCACGTCCTGGTACGGCACGAGGCCGGCGGCGGCCACGCCGCCGAGGGGTACGCGAAGGCGTCCGGCAAGGTCGGCGTGGTCTTCGCCACCTCAGGCCCCGGCGCCACGAACATCGTCACGCCCCTGACCGACGCGATGATGGACTCGGTCCCGCTCGTCGCCTTCACCGGCCAGGTCCGCACCGACCTGCTCGGGACCGACGGCTTCCAGGAGGCGGACACGTTCGGCATCACCATGCCGATCGTCAAGCACTCCTTCATGATCCAGCACCCGACGGAGATCCCGCGGGCCGTCCACGAGGCGTTCCACATCGCGCGCACTGGCCGCCCGGGGCCGGTGCTGATCGACATGCCGGTCGACCTCACGCGCGCGGAGATCGACTACGACCCGGTCGGTGACGTGCGGCTGCCGGGCTACCAGCCGACGGTCGAGGGCAACTCGAAGCAGATCCGGCTCGCGGCCAAGGCGATCGCCAACGCCCGCCGGCCGGTGATCTACGCCGGCGGCGGCGTCATCAACGCCAACGCGGCCGACGAGCTGCGCGAGTTCGTCCTCAGCGACCGCCTGCCCGTCACCTGCACGCTGATGGGTCTCGGCGGCTTCCCGGCCCCGCACGAGCAGTGGCTCGGCATGCTCGGCATGCACGGGACCCGCACGGCGAACTACGCGATGGACGAGGCCGACCTGATCGTCGCGGTCGGCGCCCGCTTCGACGACCGCATCACCGGCAAGCTGGCCGAGTTCGCGCCGCGGGCGAAGTTCGTCCATATCGACATCGACCCGGCGGAGATCTCCAAGAACGTCCCCGCCCACATCCCGATCGTCGGCGACGCCAAGAACGTGCTCGGGCGCCTCACGAACGAGTACCGCGCGCTCGGCCCGGACCCCGCGCGGCTCGCGTCGTGGTGGGAGCGGATCGAGCAGTGGCGCCAGCAGTACCCGCTGCGCTACGACGACACGACGGACACCGAGATCAAGCCGCAGCGCCTGGTCCAGGCGCTCTACGAGGCGACGGGCGGCGACTGCATCCTGTCCTCGGACGTCGGCCAGCACCAGATGTGGGCCGCGCAGTACTTCCACTTCGCCAAGCCGCGCCGGTGGATCAACTCCGGCGGCCTCGGGACGATGGGCTTCGGCCTGCCCGCCGCGATGGGCGCCGCGGTCGGCAACCCCGAGGTGCCGAGCGTGCTGCTCACCGGCGACGGCTCGTTCCAGATGAACATCCAGGAGCTCGCGACCTGCACGAGCCACGAGATCCCGGTCAAGGTCGTGATCATGAACAACGGCTACCTGGGCATGGTCCGCCAGTGGCAGGAGCTGTTCTGGGACCGGCGCTACTCGAACGTCGACATGGGCACCTGGCCCGACTGCGTCAAGCTCGCCGAGGCCTACGGCGCGACCGGGCGTGCGGCTGACCGACAAGACGACCCTCGTCGAGGACCTCAAGACGGCGATCGCGACGCCCGGCCCGGTGGTCGTCGACGTCCGCGTCACGCGCGAGGAGAACACGTATCCGATGATCGCGCCCGGCGCGGCGGCGCGGGAGATGGTCGGCTGATGGGCGAGCCGGGAACCAAGGAGCCGCTCACCCTGGAGGAGCTCGAGGCGACCACCGCGGTCCGCACGGGCCGCAAGCACATCCTCTCGATCCTCGTGGAGAACAAGCCCGGCGTGCTCACGCGCATCGCCGGCCTGTTCGCGCGGCGCGGCTTCAACATCGACACGCTCGCGGTCGGTCCGACCGACGACGAGTCGCTGTCGCGCATCACGCTCACGCTCGACGGGGCGATGCACCCGATCGACCAGGTCACCAAGCAGCTCCACAAGCTCGTCAACGTGATCAAGATCCGCGACCTCGAGCCGGCCGAGACGGTCGCGCGCGAGCTCGCGCTGTTCAAGGTCACCGCCGACGGCCCGGCCCGCGGCGAGGTCATGCAGATCGTGCGAGATCTTCCGCGGCAAGATCATCGACGTCACGCGCCGCTCGCTGATCGTCGAGGTCACCGGCACGTGGGACAAGATCGAGGCGTTCGAGCGCATGGTCCGGCCGTTCGGGCTGGTCGAGATGGCGCGCACCGGCGAGATCGCCATCTCGCGAGGGCGCACCGAAACCTAGCCCAAATCGGTCGATCCCCGTGGCGCCTCGACACCGTGGCCGTTCGCCAGAGCCGATCGGCCGCGACCCAAGTGGACCCACCACGAGGAGGCGCGGCCGATCGACTCTGACTCGGCCCACGGCGCCGAGTCATCCACGGGTCATCGACCGATCCGGGCTGATGCGTGCGCTCGCCGCGGCGGCGCTGCTGGCGCTGGCGTGGCCGGCGGCTGCGCATGCCGCCGCCCGGCGGCGGCACGGCGCCCGACAGCGTTCGCGGCTACCGCGACCAGCTGACGATCGTCACGGTCCGGCCGCTGCGGCGCCGGCACCGCGGTCGTGCGCGCGCTCATCCAGGCGCGGTGCGGGGCGGGGGAGATCAACCGGACGGTCACGCTCGCGGCCGACGGCTCGTTCGCCATCGACACCACGGAGCGCGACCGGGCGCCCGAGGATCGCCGCGTGCGGCGCATCGCCGCTGTCAAGATCACCGGTCGGATGGTGGGGCCGGCGGTGAGCGGGACGGCAAGCGCGCGAGTGCGGCTCGTGCTCGACGGCGACACCGTGGAGCGCTGCGGGTCGGGCACGCGGGCGTGGCAGGCGCGCGTCGCGGCGGCCGAGCCGGCGGCCGGCCCACCGGTCGCGAACCGCGGCTACTTCGGGCTCACGAACCAGCCGGCGCGGCCGCACGCCTTCGTGTTGCGCGTCGGCGCCGGTGGCAAGCGCGTGCAGACCGCGGTGTTCCAGTACCGGCTCTCGTGCAGCCGTCGCGCCGTCGAGACCGAGAACGTCACCCCGGGCGGCCAGATCGCGGCCGGCGGCACGTTCCACCTGCGCGAGCGCTTCACGCTGCGCTACGAGAACGGGAGCGAGCGGTTGCGCGTGAAGGTCGTCGGCCAGTTCACGCCGGCGGGCGTCAACGGCACGCTGTCCGTCGGCTCGCGGTTCGGATCCGACCGCTGCACGACGGGCCGCGTGCGGTTCGCGGGGGCGCTGTGACCACGCTGCTCGCCGCCCCCGCGCTCAGCGCGCTGCGCGCGCGCTGCGAGCGCGCCGTCCGCGACGCACGCCGGAGCGGCCGCGAGGTGCTCGCCGCCGTGACGGTCCCCGTCGCCCCCACGGTCGACCCCAGCGCGGCGGTGTTCGCCTCCCGCCGTGGCGACGAGCCGTGGTTCTGCTTCGAGCAGCCCGACCGCGACGGCGCGCGCTCGCCGCGCTCGGCTGCGCGCGCCGGCTGTCGCGGCGCGCGGCCCCGACCGCTTCGCCGACACGCGCCGCCGCGTGGCGAGCGCTGGCGGGCCGCGCCGCCGCCGACGCGCCCGACGGGCCGCCGGGCGCCGGCCTCGTCGCGGTCGGCGGCTTCGCGTTCGCCGACGAGGGCGGCGCCGCGCCGCACTGGGCCGGGTTCGACGCCGCCGACCTCGTGAGTCCCCGAGGTGGCGCTTCGCGCGCCGTGGCGGCGACGTGCGCCTGACGCTGGCCGCGCTCGCGCGCGCCCGACGACGTACCCGAGGAGCTCGCTCGCGCGGCTCGAGCAGCGCGCCCGGCGCAGCTGCGCGACGCGCCGCTGCCGATGCTCGACCCCGCGCCCTCTGGACGCTTCCGGATCGCCTCGGTCGCGCCGCCGGAGCACTTCGAGGCGGCGGTCGCGCGCGCGGTCGAGCGGATCCGCGCGGGCGACTTCGAGAAGATCGTGCTCGCCCGCGAGGTCGCCGTCCACGCGCCCGCCGACGCACGACGCCGCCGCCGTCTACGGCGTCCTGCGCGCGGCCTTCGAGTCCTGCTTACGTGTTCTGCCGTCGGCCGCGGCGACGCGGCGTTCATCGGCGCCTCACCGGAGCTGCTGGTGCGCCGCGAAGGGCTGCGCGCGTCGACCGTCGCGCTGGCCGGCTCGACGCGCCGCTCGGCCGACCCGGCGGTCGACGACCACCTCGGCGAGCAGCTGCTGCGCTCGGAGAAGGACCGCGAGGAGCAGGCCATCGTCACGCGCCGGATCGCCCGCGCGCTGCGGCCGCACGCGGTCTGGGTCACGGCGCCCGACGAGCCGGCGCTCGTGAAGGTCGCCAACATCCAGCACCTCGCGACGCCGATCCGCGCCCAGCTCGCGCCACCCGCTCGGCGCGATCGAGCTCGCCGGCGTCCTGCACCCGACGCCGGCCGTCGGCGGCGAGCCGCACGCCGCGGCCGCGCCGCTGCATCCCGGCGCTCGAAGGGCTGGACCGCGGCTGGTACGCCGGGCCGGTCGGGTGGACGGACGCCAACGAGGACGGGGAGTTCTGCGTCGCGCTGCGCTGCGCGCTGCTGCGCGGCCGCGAGGCGCGCCTGTACGCCGGCGTGCGGCGTCGTGCGCGACTCGGACCCGGCGGCCGAGCTCGCCGAGACCGAGGTCAAGCTCGGCGCGCTGCTGCCGGTCCTCAGCGGCTGAGACGCCGCTTCCAGCGCCGGCCGGTGCGCTTGGCGTGCGTCTCCAGCGCGCCGCGGAAGCCGCGGTGCTCGGGGAGGTTCTGCGCCTCCTCGGCGTCGATCGTCAGCGTCACGCGCCGCTCGGTGATGCGGGCCACCTCGGGCGCGTCCACGAACCGGCGGCCCTTCGGCGTGTTGATCACGATGCCGTCGAAGATGTGCTCGCGCGCGTTGTCGAGCACGCGGTACACCGTCCCGATCTCCACCCCGTCCGTGCTGACGATCGGGACGCCGCGCGGCAGCGCCTTGTAGCCGATCTGATGGTCGTCGTCTTCGGTCACCTGACGGAAAAGGCTAATAGGCCGCTCACGCGTCCCACGCCAGCCTCACGCCGGCGAAGATCTGCCGGCGCTGCGGCAGGTCCCAGTTGCGGAACGTCGGGGTCGCGACGCGGTGGCGCGTCGCCCACGAGCCGCCGCGCAGCACCTTGTACTCGCTGCCGAAGAAGACCTCGGAGTACTCGCGGTACGGGTGGGCGACGAATCCGTCGTAGCCGCGGAAGTCGCTTGCCGTCCACTCCCAGACGTCGCCGAGCATGCCGAGCACGCCGTAGGGGGAGGCGCCGTCGGGGTACGCCCCGGCCGGCGCCGGGCCGAGCAGCCCGTGATCGAGGTTCGCGCGCTCCGCGTCGGGCACCTCGTCGCCCCACGGGTAGGGGCGGGCCGACGCGGACTCCTGGTCCCAGGTCGCCGCCTTCTCCCACTCAAGCTCGGTGGGGAGGCGTGCCCCCAGCGATCGTGCGATGGCGTCGGCCTCGAACCAGGAGATGTGCACGACAGGCTCGTCGGGGTCGATCGGCTGCCAGCCGTCCAGCGTCCAGCGGCGCCATTCCCCGTCGAGCCCGCGGGCCCAGCCCTCGGGGTGTGTGATGTCGTACTGCTCCTTCCACGCCCAGGCCTCGCGGCGCCACCACGGGCGGCGGCGGTATCCGCCGCCCTCGACGAAGGTCAGGTACGTCGCGTTGGTGATCGGCGTGCGGCCGATCCGGAACGAGCGCACGTCGGTGTGGTGGCGCGGGCGCTCGTTGTCGTAGGCGAAGACGTCGTCGCGCGCGCCGATCGTGCATGGGCCGCCGGCGATCAGCACGCTCTCCAGGCCCGTGTGGCCGCCCGGAGCGTCAGGTCGCTCGGCGCGCGGGACCGCCGGAGCGGGGGAGAGGCGGGCGAGCTCGATCGTCTGCAGCATCGTCTCGCCGTGCTGGTGCTCGTGCCGCAGGACGAGCTCGGGGATGAAGCCGTCGTGGTCGGGGATGCGGCTCCGCACGTCCTCGAGATAGGCGAGCGCCTGCGCGCGGTCGAGCAGCGGCAGGTCGCCGCGGACGGCGCGCGGTGTCTCGAACGCGTCGTACATCTCGGCGAGCCCGGGCCGCGACAGCGGCAGGCCCGCCTCGCGGTGCACGAGCCACAGCTCCTCGTACGCGGCGATGTGGCCGAGATCCCACACCAGCGGGCTCATGATCGCGACGTGCTGGCTCTCGACGTCGTGGTCCGAGAGCGCCTCGACGAGCGCCAGAGTCCTCTCCCGCCCCTCGGTCAGGGCGTCCGTGAGGGGCAGGGGAGCCATCGGCTTTCGAGGGTACAGAACGCGGTCCGCGAGCCGGCTACGGCCTGCTGAACGGCGCCTCAGGCCGCGGCGCGGCGCGCTTTGCGCCACACGTCGACGACCTCGCGGACCGAGGCGGTGCGCCACGAGATCCGCGAATCCAGCGGCCGGACGACCAGCTCGAAGCGCCCCGAGTCGAGCTGCGCGAGCTCGGTCACCTGAGCATGGAAGCGGCGGCCCTTCTTGTCGACGAGCACGATGTCGCCGGGCGCGATGCCCTTCGACGTCGTGCGCCGCGACGGCGGCTCCTCGGGCTCCGGCTGGACGTCGATGAGCGTGCCCTGATCCACGTCCGGGACGCTAGGCGGCGGCCCGGACGGATCACACGGTGGTCACGGACACGCCGGCGGCGCGCAGCTCGTCGAGCACCGCACCGTCCGCCGTGCCGTCGGTGATCAGCTCGTCGACGTGCCGCGGCTGGCAGATCACCGCCAGCGCCGAGCGCCCGATCTTCGAGCCGTCGCAGACCACGACCACGCGGTGCGCGCGCTCGATCATCCGGCGGTCGGTGTGCGCCTCGACCTCGTGATGGGTGGTCATCCCGGCCCGTGAGGCGCCGTCGACGCCGACGTACACCACGTCGATGTTGAGGTCGTCGAGCGTGGCGTCGGCCAGCGGCCCGACGAGCTCGTAGGACTCGGGGCGCGCCACGCCGCCGGTCACGACCAGCCGTGGCCCTCAGATAGCCCGCGCCACCGCGTCCCAGACCGCGCCGTGCAACTCCACGTTGGCGGCGCGGTCGGTCGGGACGGCGACGATGCTCGTCCGCTCGGCCGCCAGCGCGCGGCCGAGCGCGGCGCGGAAGTCCTCCACGCTGGTCGCCACCTCGTAGCCGAGGCCGAACAGGCCGGCGGCGTGCGCGAAGTCGAGCCCGTGCGGGGTGGCGACGTGCTGCACGTACTCCTCGCCTTCCCCGCTGACCGGCAGGAAGTCGAAGATCCCGCCGCCGTCGTTGTGCAGCAGCACGATCGTCAGCTTGATGCCCAGACGTCCGGCTGCCAGCAGTCCACCGATGTCATGGATCAGCGCGACGTCGCCGATAAGGAGCACCACGGGGCCGTCTGCGGCTGCGGCGCATCCAAAGGCGGTCGAGACGGTCCCGTCGATCCCGTTCGCGCCGCGGTTGGACAGCACGCGCGGCGGGATCTCGCGGGCGGCGAAGAACGTCTCGACATCGCGCACCGGCATCGAGGACGCGACCACGATCGTCGCGTTGGCCGGGAGCCCCGAGCCGAGCTCGGCGGCGACCCGTGGCTCGCTCAGGCCGGTGAGCGTGCTCGCGATCGCCTTCGCCGCGGCGCGGTCGGCGCGATGCCAGTCGTCGATCCACGTGCGGTCGGGCCGGATGCGGAACTTCGCGGCGATCGCGTCGAGCGTCAGGCCGGGGTCGGCGGAAATGATCGTGGCGACCGCGCCGGCGGGATCCTGCCAGACGTTCTCGGGGTCGAACGCGAGCTGGAGCGCGTCGTCGCACGAGTGCAGCCAGCGGCGCAGCGGCTTCGAGGTCGGCAGGTCGCCGATGCGCAGGACGAGGTCAGGCGTGTGCGCGGCGGCCCATGCGTCGTCGCGCAGCAGCGCGTCGTAGTGGGCGATCGCGGCCTGGCCGCGGCGGGCGCCCGACAACGGGTCGGCGAGCAGCGGCATCCCGGCCCAGTCGGCGAAGCCGGCCAGCGAGGCGGGGAGCTGCCGGTCGCGCTCGGAGCGGCCGGCGACGATCACCGCGCGCGGGCGCGTCTGGATCTCCGTGCGCAGGCTCTCCACCAGCGTCGGCGGCGGCAGCCCGGGCGCCTTCGGCCGCGTCACCCACGGGCGGCCGCCGGCGCGGCCGCTGTCGTCCTCGGGCAGCGGCTCGCCGAGCACCAGCGGCTCGCGCAGCGAGAAGTTCAGGTGGACGGGGCCGGGGCGGCCCTCGACCGCGGTCCAGAACGCGCGGCAGGCGAGCTGGCGCAGCCACCGCAGCCGCTCCGGCGTGGCCGGGTGGTCGTCGACTTCGAGGAACCACTTGGCGGCGGTCCCGTACAGCTTGATCTGGTCGATCGTCTGCCCGGCGCCGAGGTCGCGCAGCTCGGGCGGCCGGTCGGCGGTGAGCACGAGCAGCGGGACGCGCGCCTCGTGCGCCTCGATCACCGCGGGCAGGTAGTTGGCGGCCGCGGTGCCGGACGTGCACGCCAGCGCGGCGGGCGTGCCGGTCGCCTTCGCGATGCCGAGCGCGAAGAAGGCGGCGCCGCGCTCGTCGATGTGCGAGCTCGCACGCAGCCGCTTGTCGCGCGCCAGGCTCAGCACGAGCGGGGTCGAGCGCGAGCCGGGCGACGTCACGGCGTCGCGCATGCCGCAGCGGACGAGCTCGTCCACGAAGGCGCTTAGACCAAGATATGTGTCGCGTGGCGTCATCAGGAACCTCTCTCGTCCTCCTTCACGGGTTCACCCAGACCCGGCAGAGCTGGCGGCGGACGATCGCGGCGCTCGGCGGACGCTATCGCGCGCTGGCCCCGGACCTCCCTGGGCACGGCCAGGCGGCCGAGCGCCGGCCGGCGTCGTTCGCCGCCTGCGCCGCCTACGTGCGGGCTCTGGCGGGCGACCGCTTCACGCTCGTCGGCTACTCGATGGGCGGCCGGATCGCGCTCTACACCGCGCTGACGCTGCCGCAGCACGTGGAGCGGCTCGTGCTCGTCGGGGCGAGCCCGGGGATCGCCGACGCCGCCGAGCGCGAGCAGCGTCGCCGCGCCGACGAGGCGCTTGCCGACCGGATCCTCGAGGTGGGGATCGAGGCGTTCGCGACCGAGTGGGGCGGCCAGGAGCTGTTCGCCGGACAGCCCGAGCGGGTCGCCGCGGCGGCCCACGCCGACCGGCTGCGCAACACGCCAGCAGGGTCTCGCCGCGGCGCTGCGCGGGCTCGGCACCGGCGCGATGCCGCCGCTGTGGGACCGGCTCGGCGAGCTGGAGATGCCGGTGACGCTGGTGGTCGGCGAGCGCGACGCGAAGTTCCGCGCGATCGCCGGGCGGATGTCAGGCGCGATCCGCGACGGCCATGTCGTGGTCGTCGACGGCGCCGGTCACGCGGTGCAGCTCGAGCAGCCCGAGCTCGTCGCCGCCGCGATCACGGGTACGCCATGAGCAGCACGCAGTGCGTCGTCTCGTGCGCCTCGTAGACGTGCGGGACGTCGGCGGCGAACGTGACGAGGTCGCCGGCCTCGAGCTCGACCGTCCGCGTCTCCGGGCCGACGCGCAGGCGTCCGACGACCACGACCAGGTGCTCGACGACCCCGGCGTGGTGGGCGTCGGCGTGGCGGACGGCGCCCGCTTCGAGGTCGAGCGAGTACAGGTCGAACGTCCCACGCCCGTGTGAGGCGGTGAGCAGCCGGCCGGCCCAGCCGGGCGTCTCGGCCGAGTGCATGGGAGGGACGTCGCGCGCACGGACGACCCGCAGCGCGGTTCGCTCCACCTCGACGATCCGGGCGAACGGCACCTTGAGCGCGGCGGCGATCGCCCACAGCGTCTCCACGCTGGGGTTCGCCTTGCCGGACTCGAGCTGCGCGAGCGTCGACTTCCCGAGGCCGGCGGCGGTCGCGAGGTCGTTCAGGGTCAGCCCCGCGTCGAGTCGCAGCGCCCGCACGTTCGAGGCGACCGCGTGCACGAACGTGTCAACCGATTCCATTTCACTGGACATTGAGTCCATTCCTGTGGAATACTCCATCATCATGGAAGCAGGTTCCATTATGACGGACGCGCCGGCGGTGCGCCAGCCAGGCCGGCAGACGCGTCTGTCGATCGGTGCGGACGTGGTCGCCGGCATGCGCGCGACCGCCCCGCTCGCCGTCGCCGTCCTCGCGTTCGGCGCCTCGTTCGGCATTCTCGCCCGCGACGCCGGGATGGGCATCGTGCCGCCGATCCTGATGTCGCTGACCACGTTCGCGGGCTCGGCGCAGTTCGCGGTCGCGTCCGTGCTCGGGTCGGGCGGCGCCATCGCGGCCGCGATCGCGGCCGCCGTGATGCTCAACCTCCGCTACCTGGCGATCGGGATGTCGGTTGCGCCGTCGCTGCGCGGCGGACCACTGCGCCGCCTGCTCGAGGCTCAGCTCGCGGTCGACGAGTCGTGGGCGATCGCCCAGCGGGACGGGCGCGTGGACCGCGACCGGCTGGTCGGCGCCGGGCTGGTGCTGATGCTGTCGTGGACGACCGGCACGGTGCTCGGCGTGGTCGGCGGCGGCGCGCTCGGCGACCCGGCCGACTACGGGCTCGACGCGATGTTCCCCGCGCTCTTCCTCGCCCTCGTCGTCGGGCAGCTCGACTCGCGTCGCGCTCGCGTGGCCGCGGTGCTCGGTGCGCTGATCGCGCTGGTGCTGACGCCGCTGCTCCCGCCAGGCCTCCCGATCGTGGCGGCCGCGGCCGGCGCGATCATCGCGCTGGGAGTCAAGCCGTGACGGCCGTCTGGATCGCGATCCTCGCGGTCGGCGCGGCGACGGTCGCCCTCAAGGGGGCGGGGCCGGTCGCGTTCGCCGGCCGCCCGCTGCCGCGTGCCGTGTCGCTCGTGATGCCGCTGCTGGCGCCGTGCCTGCTCGCCGCGCTCGTGGTCGGCCAGACCGTGGCGGACGGCCGCGCCGTCGTGATCGACGCGCGGCTCGCCGGCGTCGCCGCCGCCGCGGTCGCACTCGCGCTGCGAGCGCCGCTGCTGGTCGTGCTCGCCGCCGCCGCCGGCGTGGCCGCCGCGGCTCGTGCGCTCGGCGCCGCTTAGATCACCGCGGGGAATCGAGGCTAGAACGCCGCCTCGCGCACCTTCGGGTCGAGCAGCCCGAGCATCACGTCCGCCACCACTGAGAGGACGATGAGGAGTACCGAGGTCCACAGCGCGGCCGTGATGATGATCGGGAGGTTGATGGCGTTCTCGTCGTTGTGGCCGATCGCATCCCACACGTGGCGGAAGAAGCCGGGGACCGAGAAGAGCTGTTCGACCAGCATGACGTTGGTGAGGAACAGCGGCAGCGTGACGGGTGCGAACGAGACCGTCGCGCCGAACGTCGGGCGGCCGATGTGGCGGCGCACGACGGTGTTCGGCGGGAGGCCCTTCGCCACCGCGGTGCGGACGTAGTCCTCCTCGGTGATCTCGCGGGCCAGGGCCTCCGTCAGCCGGAAGCACATGCCCGCCAGCGGCGCAGCGAGGACGAGCCACGGGACCAGCAGCGATCGCAGCCACGTCCAGGGATCCGTGAACGGCGAGGCCCAGCGCGGCTCGGCGTCGAAGAAGAGCGGAATGTGGAAGGTCCCCGACGTGGGGTTGAAGAGGAACAGCAGTGCGAGGCCCACGAAGTAGACGGGCGCGCAATAGGCCAGCGCGGCTCCCACCTGCAGGGCACGCGCGGCCAGCGTCCGCGGGTACCTGATGCACAGCAGCCCGCCGAGCACGCCGCCGACACCGCCGACGACGATCGCCCCCGTCAGCAGCCAGATGTCGGCCGCCATGCCGCGCTGCCACAGGACCCGGACGGGCATGCACTTACCACTGGGTCTGGCGCCCGAGCCCGTGCCGCCGGGCGGCGCGCAGCCAAGGTCGAGGTGCAGCAGCCCCCGGTCGAGGTCATGCACGATCCCGCCCAGCAGCGAGTCGCTGGGCGGAAACAGATCCGGTCGGAGGATCCGCAGGCTGCCGAACAGGACGACGGCCACGGCGATCAAGACGATCGGCGCAAACAGGATGCGGCGAGCGAGCCCAGCCCACATTGAGAGGGTTATGTCACAGGCCCGGAGGATGTGTCGCTACGCCGCATGTGCGACGGGCAGCGCCCACACCCGGTCCGGAGCGGCGAGCGCAGCGAGCCGCCCGTGAAGTCGGAGAGACAGTCCTCGCAAGCCTTGGATCGTCTAGTGCCGTAGCCCGTCGAGTGCGGTCTGCAGGATCGGGTCGAGGTATACGCCTAGGCCACCGCGTGCCGCGGCTCGAGCTCGCGCGCGAGCGTGAGCGTCTCGCGGTCGAGCGCTCCCTCGGTGAGGTCGTACGGCGCGCTCTCCAGGATCGCCCGTTCGACCGCCTCGAGCCCCGCGCCCGGCACGTCGTCCGCGATCGCTCCCGCGGTGGCGGGATCCCACTCGAGCTCCAGTGCGGCGTAGACGTCGGTGAGCACGGCGCGCAGCGCCTCGCCGCCGGTCACGGCGACCGAAGCGGCGAGCAGGGAAGCGTGCCGGACGACGCGCTGCGCCGTGCCGACCAGCTTCACGCGGCCGCGCGCGGAGACCGTGAAGTCGCCGGGGCAGAACTCGCCGTCGATGCGGCCGACGCGGGCGTCGACGCCGACTGTGCGCAGCGCGTCGGCCAGCCACTCGCCCGTGCGGGCGAACCGATCCTGCAGGCCGGCGATCGGGTCGTCGGCGGGGAGCAGCTCGTCGACGACCAGGCAGCCGTCGTGGTAGGCGACAGCGTGGCCGCCGGGCGCGCGGACGACCGGCTCGAAGCCGTGCCTGCGGGCGGCCGCGGCGGCGGCGGCGAAGCCGGGGGCGATCGCGTCCAGGCGGCCGAAGGCCAGCGTCGGCGCCGGGCGGTAGATGCGCAGGAGCGGCCCCAGCGCGCCCGCGCTGACGCGTTCGACGAGCGCGTGCGAGACCGCCACCTCGAGCGCCGGTGGGCGCGTCCGGGTCTCCCGCAGGACGAGCATGCGGAGCATGATGACGGCGCGGTCAGGCGACGAAACGCTGCTGGACGACCGCGCGGGCGCGGCGCGTGCCGAGCCGGATCCGGCTCTTGGCGGTCCCCAGCGGGACGTGCATCGCGCGGGCAAGCTCGCCGTCGCTGAGCCCGCCGATGTGGTGCAGGAGCACGGCGGCGCGCTGGCCGTCGGGCAGGCCGTCGAGGTCGCGCAGCATCGCCTGGGCGCTGTCGCGGCGGATGACCTCCTCCGAGGGCGGTTCCGCAGTGGCCGGCCGGGATCGGGCCTCCTGGGCGTCGCGATCGAGCGCCGCGGCGCGCGCGGCGCGCGAGCGCACGCGATCCAGCGCGCGGCTGCGCGCCATGATCTGCACGAACGTCGCGAGCGAGCCGCGCTCCGGCCGGTAGACCTCCGGTCGCGTCCACAACGCGCAGAAGACGTCCTGCACCACGTCGTCGGCGGCCTCGGATTGGCGCAGCACCGCCATTGCGGCGGCGTGAGCGGTAGGCGCGAGCATCCGGTAGGCGGCTGAGAATGCCTCCGGATCGCGCAGGTCTGAGCGGGGCCGATAGTGCATGGGACCTGGGTCTTGGCGCGTCCCCACTGTACAGAGTCGTTGCAAAGTTTGCAGAGCTTTTGTGGAATCGTTTACAGTGCCGCGAGTGATCAACCCCGCTCCCGTCGTTGGAGTCCGCGTCGGCGAGCTGGCCCGGCGCGTCGGGGTCGCGCCGGAGACGTTGCGTGCGTGGGAGCGTCGCTACGGAGTCCTGAGCCCGGCCCGCACGGCCGCCGGCTACCGCATCTACGGGCGCGAGGACGAGGCGCGTGCGCGCCGCATGCGCGAGCTGATCGAGAGCGGCTGGGCCGCCGGCGAGGCGGCGCACGTGGTGACGGAGGCGAGGATCGCCGCGACCACCCCCTTGCCCGAGGTCGGGGCCGCGGACGAGCTCGTCGCCGCGCTGATGGGCTTCGACTCCGCGGCCGGCAACGCCGCCTTCGACCGCGTGCTCGCGGCACGCTCGCTCGATGCCGCGCTGAGGGAGGTCGTGCTTCCCGCGCTGCACCAGGTCGGCGACCGCTGGGAGCGCGGCGAGATCACCGTCGCCCAGGAGCACTTCGCGACCGAGCTGATCACCGGGCGGTTGCGGGGACTCGGCCGCGAGTGGGGCACCGGCCTCGGCCCGCGCGCGGTCCTCGCCTGCCCGTCGGGCGAGCGCCACGACGTCGGCCTGCTGTGCTGCGGTCTCGCGCTCGACCGCCGCGGCTGGCGCGTGACCTACCTCGGCTCCGACACGCCCGTCGATGCGCTGGAGAGCGTCGTCAGCGCCGTCGAGCCGGCCGTGGTCGTGCTCGGTGCGCTCCAGTCCGAGCCCCTGCAGGCCGCCGCTCCCGCGCTGAGGCGTCTGGCGGAGCGCGTCCCGATCGCGGTCGGGGGCACCGGCGCCTGCGCCGACCTCGCGGCCGCCGCCTCCGCGTGGCACCTCCACGGCGATCCGGTCGCGGGGGCTGCGGCGTTGACGGCCGAGCGCACGTCGGCCGTGTAAGCGCGTTCGCGGCGCGGGCGAACTGCGGCTGGGTGGGGAGGTGGCGAGGCGGGCGGTCGGCAGGGGCGGAGACCGGCGCGGGTGGTGGTCCTCGCCGCCCTACCCAGCCAGCCGTCCGCCGAGGTCACCGAGCAGGCCGGGGCCACTCGGCACCGCCACGGCGCCCTCGACCGGCTCCAAGACCCCGTCGTACTCCTCGAACGCCCCCAGGGTGGCGAGGCCGCAGTAGGCCACCGGCCCCGAGGCGCGCAACCCCGCGGCGGCGTGCAACCCGGCGGCGATGCCCCACGGCCCGTCGAAGTTCGACGCCACGTAGACCTTCGTGCCCGCCGCCCGCGCCGCCCGGGCGTCGCGCAGCAGCCCCGAGATGCCCCCGCAGCGGCCGATCTTCAGGCAGACCGCGTCGGCGGCGCCCGAGCCGGGAGCGCCGCGCTCGGCCGCGGTCTCGTCCATCGCCAGCGGCACCGGGGACTTGGCGCGGAGCGTGCGCATCGCCTCCACGCCATGGAGCGGCTCCTCGCACAGCTCGATGCCCGCCGGCGCCAGGGTGCGGAGGTGGGCCAGCGCCTCGTCGACCGTCTCCCACGCGCCGTTGGCGTCGACGCGGATCGCCATCGCGTCGCCGGCCGCGGCCCGGACCGCGGCCACGCGGCCGGCGTCGTCGCCGATCCCCACCTTGACCTTCACGCAGCGGAATCCCGCCCGCGCGGCATCGGCGGCCGCCGCAGCCGCCGATGCGCGGTCGGCACCCCGGATCGTCGCGTTGACGGCGACCGCGGGCACCGCCCCGGCCGCGATCAGCTGCGCCACCGGGAACCCGGTCCTGCGGCCGGCGCGATCCCACAGCGCGAGATCGACCGCGGCCAGGGCGAACGGCAACGGCCGCTCGGCCGCGCACGCCGCCAGCAGCTCCGCGTGGGTCGAGCGGGGCGAAGCGCGCGCCAGGACGGCGCCGTAGGCATCCAGGGCCGACCGCACGAGCGCCAGGGACACCCCGTCGTAGGCCTCGATCGGAGCCGCCTCGCCCTCGCCATAGTCGCCGTCGCCGAAGTCGACCCGCACCGCGAGGAGCTCGCGCTCGGCGAGCTCGCCCCACGCCGCGCGCAGGGGCGAGCGCAGCCGCAGGCTCAGTGAGCGGACGGACAGCTCGGCCATCAGCTCGCCAGGATCCCCGCCGAGAGCAGCGCGCAGAACACCAGCTGCAGCATCCCGGTACGCGCGAGCGCGCCGTTCAGCGACGGCCCGTCCGTGCGCGAGCGGACGATCCGCACGACCGGCACGGCGAGCGGCAGCGCCGCCCACGAGAGCAGCAGCCACGCCGACAGGTCGGCGGACCCGAGGAGCCACGGCAGCGGCGCGCACAGGAACGCGAGGTAGACCATCGCCGCGTACAGCCCGCGGGCCCGTGACCGCCCCAGCCGCACCGCGAGCGTCCGCTTGCCGGCCCGCCGGTCGGTCTCGAGATCGCGGACGTTGTTGACGACCAGGATCCCCGAGGCCAGCAGACCCACGGGCACGGCGAGCACGAACGCCTCCCAGGTCAGCTCCTGGACCTGCGCGAAGTACGACCCGGTCACCGCCACGACGCCGAAGAACAGGAACACGAAGACCTCGCCGAGCCCTTCGTACCCGTACGGCCGCGGCCCGCCCGTGTAGAGCACGCCGGCGAGGATCGAAGCCGCGCCGACCAGCAGCAGCTCCCACCCGGCCGTCGCGACCAGGTACGCGCCGGCCGCCACCGCCAGCCCGAACGCCACATAGGTCGCCACCAGCACCTGCCGCGGCGGGACGAGCCCGCCGGCCGTGACGCGCACGGGCCCGAGCCGGTCCTCGGTGTCGGCGCCGCGGCGGGCGTCGGAGTAGTCGTTGGAGAGGTTGGTGCCGACCTGGATGAACAGCGCGCCGAGCATCGCGGCGATGAACGTGAGCACCTTGAACGTGCCCTCGGTCGCCGCCAGCGCCGTCCCCACGAGCACCGGTGCCACAGCCGCGGGCAGCGTCCGCGGCCGGGCGGCCATCAACCAGATGTGCAGCGCCCTCAAGGCCTTCGCGGGAACTGCGAGAAGTCGGGCTTGCGCTTGGACTTGTAGGCCTCGCGGCCCTCCTGCGCCTCCTCCGACGCGTAGAAGAGCAGGTTGGCGTCATGCGCCAGTTGCTGGATCCCGCTCAGGCCGTCCTCGTCGGCGTGGAAGCTCGCCTTCAGCAAGCGCAGCGCGAAGGGGGAGAGCTCGAGCATCTCGCGGCACCATTTCACCGTCTCGGCCTCGAGCTCCTCCAGCGGCACCACGGTGTTCACGAGGCCCATGTCGAGCGCCTGCTGCGCGTCGTACTGGCGGCACAGGAACCAGATCTCCTTCGCCTTCTTCACGCCCACGGTGCGGGCGAGCAATGCCGCGCCGAACCCGCCGTCGAACGAGCCGACGCGCGGCCCGGTCTGCCCGAAGCGGGCGTTGTCCGCGGCGATCGTGAGGTCGCACACCAGGTGGAGCACGTGCCCGCCGCCGACCGCGTAGCCGGCCACCATCGCGACCACCGGCTTCGGCAGGCGCCGGATCTGCACGTGCAGGTCGGTGACGTGGAAGCGCCCGACCTTCGCGCCATCGGGCAGGTAGCCGGTGTCGCCGCGCACGCGCTGGTCGCCGCCCGAGCAGAAGGCCAGCGGGCCCTCGCCGGTCAGCACGATCACCCCGACCTCGGTGTCCTCGCGGGCACGCTCGAGCGCCTGGGAGATCTCGACGATGGTCTGCGGCCGGAACGCGTTGCGCACCTCCGGCCGGTTGATGGTGATCTTGGCGATGCCGTCGCTCGAGGTCTCGTAGCGGATGTCCTCGTAGTCGGCGGCAGGGGTCCAGGTGACGCTCACCGCGAAGACACTAGTGGCCCCGGCCATGAGTGCGCGCACCGGCAGGCGGCCGCTGATCACCGCCTGGCTGTGTCCTCGGAGTCGGGAAATGCCACCAGCATTCCCCGCTCCTGCGTCCTTGCCAAGCGGCGCCAGCGACCACCTGACGGCGCACGCACCCACAGCCGAGACCACTAGCCTGCCATCGATGGTCATCGAACCATGGCTGGAGCATGCGCCGCCCGATCGGACCGCGATCGAGGCGCCCGACGGGCAGATGACATACGCGCAACTCCACGATGCGGCGACGGAGGCCGCGCGCGGTCTGCAGGGCCGGGTCGAGATCGAGGCGCACCCCACGCTCGACTTCGTCGTCCGCTTGCACGCCTGCCTGCTCGCGGGAGCGCGCGCCGTGCCCGTCGATCCGCGGCTCAGCGCGGCCGAGCGAGCCGAGCTCGGCGACGCCGACGGCGATCTGGTCGTGCACACCTCAGGCACCACCGGCACGCCACGCCCCGTGGGCCTGACCAAGCTGGACATCGAAACGCAGGCACGCGGCACGGCCGTCGCGCTCGGGCTGACCGACAACGAGCGCTGGCTGTGCCCGCTGCCGCTCAGCCACGTCGGCGGGCTGATGGTGCTGCTGCGCAGCGCGGTCTACGGCACGACCGCCGTGCTCGGGCCCGCCGACACACCGAACGTGACGCTCGCGAGCCTCGTGCCGACCCAGCTGGCCCGGCTGCTCGACGCGCACGCGCAGCCGCCCACGAGAGCGGTCCTGCTCGGCGGCGCCCCCGCCGACCCGACGCTGCTGCGTCGCGCGAAGGCGCAGGGCTGGCCCGTCGCCCCCAGCTACGGCCTCACCCAGACGTGCTCGGCCGCGACGATCGGCGAGATCGGCGACACCGAGACGTCCGGTCGCCCGATCCCCGGCGTGACCGTGACCATCGCGGCCGACGGGGAGATCGTCGTCGGCACCGTCCACACCGGCGACCTCGGGACCCTCGACGACGGCGGCCGCCTCACCGTGATCGGCCGCAAGACCGACACCATCGTCACCGGCGGCGAGAACGTCGCGCCGGCCGAGGTCGAAGCGGTGCTGCGCGCGCACCCGGCGGTCGCCGACGTCGGCGTCTTCGCCCGCCCGCACCCGGAGTGGGGGGAGGCGGTGATCGCCCGCGTGGTGCTGCGCGGCGACGCGACGCCGGACGAGCTCACCCGGTTCGCCGCCGAGCGGCTGGCGCGCTTCAAGGTCCCGAAGGCGGTCGAGCTCGCCGAGGCGCTGCCGCGGACCGAATCGGGCAAGCTGCTGCGGAGGGAGCTGGCATGACACGACGCGAATGGGGTGCCGTCTCGAAGGGCTGGGAGGCGAGCGCCGACGCGTTCCGCCGCGCCACGATGCCCGTGGCCAGCTGGATGATCGACCACACCGCCCCGCAGGTCGGCCAGACCGTGCTCGACCTCGCCGCGGGCATCGGCGACACAGGCTTCCTCGCGGCCGAGCTGATCCAGCCGGGCGGCACGCTGATCACGTCCGACCAGTCGCCCGAGATGCTCTCCGCCGCCCAGCGGCGCGCCGAGGCGCTCGGGATCAAGAACGTGCGCTTCAAGCAGATCGACGCCTCGCAGCCGATCGACATCGAGACCGCCAGCATCGACGTCGTGCTCTGCCGCTGGGGCTACATGCTGATGGACCACCCCGAAGCCGCCCTGCAGGAGACGCGGCGCGTCCTCCGACCCGGCGGCCGGGTGGCGCTCGCCGCCTGGGCGGCCGCCGCCGAGAACCGGTGGAGCGCACTCCCGATCGACCTGCTGCTCGAACGCGGCCTGATCGAGCCCGACGAGCCAGGCTCGGGCGGCCAGTTCGCCTGGGCCGACAAGCAGATCATCGTCGAGCACATCGAGAACGCCGGCTTCGTCGAGTACGAGGTCGAGGCCGTCGAGTTCCCGATCCGCTACGCCTCGGTGGACGCCTGGTGGGCGACCTCGCGGTCGATGAGCATCCGCGCCGGGCGGGCGCGCGTCGACGACGAGCGGGAGCTGCTGGCGGCGCTGGCCGACGCGGCCCGCGAGTGGACCGCCGACGACGGCTCGCTCGCCGTTCCTGCCCGGACGTGGGTGGCGGCCGCCACGGGATAATCTCCCGCGCCCATGTTCTATGACGACGACGCTGATCTAGACCTGCTCAAGGGCAAGACCGTGGCCATCCTCGGCTACGGCTCCCAGGGGCACGCGCACTCGCTCAACCTCAAGGACTCCGGCGTCGATGTCGTCGTTGGGCTCCGTCCGGACTCCTCGTCCGTCGATCAGGCCCGCTCCAAGGGGCTCGAGGTCACCGACATCGCCGACGCCGCCTCGCGCGGGGACGTCGTGATGGTCCTGCTCCCCGACGAGCGCCACCACGACGTCTGGGAGGAGTCGATCCGCGACGGGATCGCTCCCGGCAACACGCTGCTGTTCGGCCACGGCTTCTCGATCCACTACGGCGAGGTCGAGCCGCCGCCGGAGGTCAACGTCGCGCTGATCGCGCCCAAGGGCCCCGGCCACCTCGTGCGCCGCCAGTACCTCGAGGGCAGCGGCGTCCCCTGTCTCGTGGCCGTCCACGCCGACCCCTCCGGCGACACGCTCCAGCTCGCGCTGGCCTACGCCAAGGGCATCGGCGGCACGCGCGGCGGCGTGATCGAGACGACGTTCAAGGACGAGACCGAGACCGATCTGTTCGGCGAGCAGGCCGTCCTCTGCGGCGGCGTGTCCGAGCTCGTCCAGGCGGGCTACGAGACGCTCGTCGACGCCGGCTACGACTCCAAGCTCGCGTACTTCGAGTGCCTGCACGAGCTCAAGCTGATCGTCGACCTGATGTACGAGAAGGGCATCTCCGGGATGCGCTTCTCGGTGTCCAACACCGCCGAGTACGGGGACTACACGCGCGGCAAGCGGATCATCTCCGAGGCCACGCGCCAGGCGATGAAGGACGTGCTGGGCGAGATCCAGTCGGGGGCGTTCGCGCGCGAGTGGATCGCCGAGAACCGTGCCGGCCAGGAGAACTTCAAGCGCATGCGCGAGGAGCAGGCCTCGCACCAGATCGAGCGCGAGGGCAAGGAGCTGCGCTCGATGATGGACTGGATCGAGACGGAGTTCTGAGCCCAGAGCCGACCATCTCGGGCTGGCTGCCCCCGCACGCGCCGGGCGGGGAGCCGGCCCCGATGTTCGAGCCCGCGCCACCCGAGCCCGACCCGCCGGCCGTGGATGTGGCGCCATGGTCGGCGAGCGCCGAGCGCCCGCCGTTCCCGCGCGCCACGCCGGAGCCTGGGAACGCGCTGGCGACCACCTCGCTGGTGCTCGGGATGCTCGGCCTGCTGATCATCTTCCCCTCGCTGGGCGCCCTTTTCGTGCTGTCGCTGCCGTTCTCGATCGGCGCCTGGGTGACCGGCCAGCTCGGCCGCAAGCAGGTGGCCGATGGGCTGACGAAGGCAGGCGACGGGATCGCCCACGCCGGGATCATCCTGGGCATCGTTGGCGTCGTCTGCGCCGTGGTCGGCGCGGTCGTCTGGGTCATCCTGATCGCCTCGGGGGTCGACCTCGACGAGATCCGCCGCCAACTCGAACGCGGCCGCTAACCTGCGCCGCGACCTCCCCACGAACCCAAGGTTCTCTCGCATGTCGCCGAACCCGTTCACCAAGCAGTACCTGATGACCGCCGGTCCGACGCCGATCCCGCCGGCGGTGTCGCAGGCGATGGCCGCGCCGATGCTCTACCACCGGGCGCCCGCCTTCGACGAGCTGTACGAGCGGGTGCTCGGCAAGCTGCCGTCGGTCTTCCGCACGGCGAACCCCGTGCTGGCGTTCGCCGCCAGCGGCTCCGGCGCGCTCGAGTCGGCGGTCTCGAACCTCGTGCGCGGAGGCGACAGGATCCTCGTGGGCGCGGCCGGCAAGTTCGGCGAGCGCTGGATCCAGCTCGGCGAGGCCTACGGCGCCGACCTCGTCCGCTACGAGCCCGGCTGGGGCGAGCGGCTCGATCCGGCCGAGTTCGACCGCCTGCTCGGCGAGAACGCCGACATCAAGGTCGCGTACGCGACGCTGAGCGAGACGTCGACCGGCATCGTCCACGACATCCAGGCGATCGCCGACGTCGCCCGCCGGCACGACGTCATCCTCGTCGTCGATGCCGTCTCCGGCCTCGGGGCGACCGAGCTGCGGCAGGACGAGTGGGGCGTCGACGTCGTCGTCGCCGGCTCGCAGAAGGCGCTGATGTGCCCACCCGGGCTCGCGTTCGCGTCGGTGTCCCCGCGCGCGCTCGAGTACGCCGCGCAGCGCGGCGGCGGCCGCTACTACTTCGACTGGGGCCGCACCGCCAAGAGCCAGGCCGGCGGCGCGAGCCCGTTCACGCCGGCCGTCTCGCTGTTCCTCGGCCTCGACATCGCGCTCGGGCTGATCGAGGACGAGGGCCTGGACAACGTCCTCGCCCGCCACAACCTGCTCGCCCGCGCCACCCGCGCCGGCGTCGCCGCGATGGGGCTCGACCTGTTCGGCGATCCCGACGAGCGCTCGACGGTCGTGACCGCGGTCGAGCTGCCGGACGACATCGACGGCGGCAAGGTGCCCGGCGGCCTGCGCAAGCTCGGCATCACCGCCAACGGCGGCCAGGACCACCTCAAGGGCCGGATCCTGCGGATCGCCCACTGCGGCTACTTCGGGGCGTTCGACATCGTCACGTCGCTGGCCGGGCTGGAGATGGTGCTCGATCAGCTCGGGCGCGACGTCGACCACGGCGCGGGCCCCGGCGCGGCGCAGAAGGTCTTCCTGGAGGCGGGCGTCCCCGCAGCCGCGTGAGCGGGCCAAGCAAGCATTGCCTTGCGAGTTCGCTGCGCGAACATCGCGAGAGGGATGCTCGATGAGCGTGCTCAGTGAGCCGTATCGCATCCTCGTCAAGGAGAAGATCGCCGACTCCGGCGTGGCGCTCCTGCGCGAGCGGTTCGACGTCGACCTCGGCCTCGACTGGGACGACGACCAGCTCGCCGAGCGGATCGGCGCCTACCACGGCATCCTCATCCGCTCGGCGACCAAGCTGACCGCCGACCTGATCGCCCGCGGCGACAAGCTGAAGGTGATCGGCCGCGCCGGAGTGGGCGTCGACAACGTCGATGTCGACGCGGCGACCAAGCGCGGCATCATCGTCGCCAACGCGCCGCAGTCCAACGTCATCACCGCGGCCGAGCACACGTTCGCGATGCTGCTCGCGCTCGCCCGCAACGTCCCGCAGGCGCACAGCGCGCTCGTCGCCGGCCGCTGGGAGCGGTCGAAGTGGGGTGGGGTGGAGCTGTACGAGAAGACGCTCGGCCTGCTCGGGTTCGGGCGCATCGGCCAGCTCGTGGCGGCCCGCGCGCAGGGCTTCGGGATGAAGGTGGTCGCGTTCGACCCGTTCGTGTCCGCGACCCGCTTCCGCGAGCTCGGCGTCGAGCAGGCCGCTTCGTCGGACGACCTCTACGCGGCGGCCGACTTCATCTCCATCCACCTGCCCAAGACGCCCGAGACCGAGCGCTGGCTCGACGCCGAGGCGCTCGCCAAGTGCAAGGACGGCGTGCGCGATCGTCAACTGCGCGCGCGGCCAGCTCGTCGACGACGAGGCGCTGCAGGCGGCGCTCGACTCCGGCAAGGTCGCCGGCGCCGCGCTCGACGTGTTCACGCACGAGCCGGTCACCGACCACCCGCTGTTCGGCTATCCCAACGTCGTCGTCACGCCGCACCTCGCCGCTTCGACGACCGAGGCGCAGGACCGCGCCGGCGTGCAGACCGCCGAGCAGGTCGTGGCGGCGCTGACCGGCGGCGTCGTCTCGACCGCCGTCAACATCCCGGCCGTCAGCGCCGAGGACATGGACGTGCTCGGCCCGTTCCTGCCGCTCTGCCGCGGCCTCGGGCGCGTCGGCATCGGGCTCGCGGAGTCCTCGAGCATCGACCGCATCGAGATCGAGTATCTGGGCCGGATCGCCGAGCGCGACACGCGCCTGCTCACGCTGTCGGTGCTCAACGGCGTGCTCGCCGGCCACACCGACGAGGACGTCAACCTCGTCAACGCCCCGGCGCTCGCCGACGAGCGCGGGATCGCGGTTTCCGAGCGGCGCGAGGCGAGCGCGCACGACTTCACCGACCTCGTGCGGGTGAGCCTCGTCTGCGGCGCGGAGCGCACGCGGATCGTGGGCACCACGCTCGGCCAGCTGCACCGCCCGCACCTGCTCGAGGCCTGGGGCCAGCGCTTCAACCTGCAGATGGACGAGGGCCACCTCGCCCTGTTCCGCTACCAGGACGTGCCGGGCATGGTCGGGCGCGTCGGCACCTTGTTCGGCACGCACGGCGTGAACATCTCCTCGGCCGCGGTCGGCCGCCAGCCGCCCGGGACGGGCGGCAGCGACCTCGCGGTGATGGCGATCACGACCGACGCGCCGGTCCCGCAGGCCGTCATCGACGAGATCGTCGCCTCCGACGGCTTCATCGCGGGACGAGCCGTCCCGCTAGGGGAGCACTGACTCCAGCGCGCCGAGCGCCCGCGCGGTTCCGCGCAGGCTGACGTAGAGGACCAGCAGGCTGCTGGTGAGCAGCAGCTCGCCCGTTCCCTCGCGACGTGCGGTGGCAAGTTGGTTCATGCCGGTCACGCTAACCTGCCTTCCTGGGAGATCCCTAGGTATGCGGCGTCCATGATCCGGCGGCGCGGCGTGGACCGTGTGTCGATCCCGTAGACCGGGGTCAGGCGGGGCGCGAGGCGGGGCGGGCGACCCGGCGCTGCACGGGAGCGGCCAGGTCGGCGACCCACGACGGGGCGCCCTCGACCGGCGCCACGACGCGCTCGAGCGCGGCGACGACCGTGGGATCGAACCCGGAGCCCGAGTCCGCATGCAGCAGCTCGAGCGCGCGCTCGGGCGTCCACGCCGCGCGGTAGACGCGGTCGGAGACGAGCGCGTCGTAGACGTCGCAGGCCGCGAGGATACGGGTCTCGATGGTCAGGTCGCAGCCCTGCAGCCCGCGCGGGTAGCCGGTGCCATCGAGCCGCTCGTGGTGGTCGGACACGAGGTTGCGGACCGTCTCGGAGAACCCACCGAGCTCATCGAGCAGGCGCCGGCCGGACTCCGGGTGGCGGCGGATCTCGGTGAACTCCTCATCGGTGAGGGCTCCGGGCTTGTTGAGGATCTCGAGCGGCACGCTGAGCTTGCCGATGTCGTGCAGGCACGGCCGCCGCGAGCGCGGCGAAGAGGTGGCCCAGCCCGAAGCGGTCACGCCAGCGTCGGCTCATCCCTCCGGGTATCGGCAATCGAGGCCGGGCGTTGAGCGGGACGTGCGCCCGGCGGTTTACGCGGCGGCCTGCATGGCCGCGTCGCGCCGCGCGAGCCTGCGCTGGAGCAGCACGTTGAGCGCCATCAGGATCAGCACCACGAGCAGCAGCACGGTGGCGAGCACGTTGACCTCGGGCGGCACGCCCTGGCGCGTCGCGCCGAAGATGAACAGCGGGAACGTCTCCGTCTGGCCGGCGTTGAAGCTCGTGATCACGTAGTCGTCGACCGAGATCGCCGCGGCCAGCAGCGCGGCCGCCGCCACGCCGGGAGCGATCATCGGCAGCGTGACCTTGCGGAACGTCGTCCACTCCGTCGCCCCGAGGTCCATGGCCGCCTCCTCGATGTGCCGGTCCATGCCCTCCAATCGCGCCTTCACGGTCACCACCACGTAGGAGACGGTGAACATCACGTGGGCGATGATGATCGTCGTGAAGCCGGTGTTGACGTCCATCGTCAGGAACAGCGCCAGCAGCGCGGCGCCGATCACGACCTCGGGCGTCGACAGCGGCAGGAACACGAAGAAGTCGACGACCGTGCGCCCGCGGAAGCCGTAGCGGACGAGCGCCATCGCCATGAACGTCCCCAGCGCGTCGCGATGATCGTCGTGATCAACGCGATCATCAGCGAGTTCTTCATCGCCGTGGCGAGGTCGGGGTCCGCGAACGGGTGGGCCCAGTGGTCGAGCGTGAAGCCCTGCCACGTGAAGTTGAAGCGGCCCTTGTTGTCGTTGAACGAGAACAGGCGACGATCACGAAGATCGGGATGAACAGGTAGAGCAGCGCGAGCGCGCACCAGATCCCGAGCACCCACGAGCGCGCCCTGTCGCTCCGCCGTGGCAGCGGGCCGTGCGCGGCCTGGAGCGTCGCGTCGCCGAGAGCGGGGGGAGCCTCGACCGCCATCAGATCGCCGCCTCGGTGAGGTTGCGCGTGCCGAGCACCCTCGCGTAGAGGAAGATCCCGATCAGGATGAAGGTCATCAGGATGAACGACAGCGCCGCCGCCGTCGGGTAGTCGAGGATGATCAGGTACTTGGACTGGATGACGTTGCCGATCATGTACTGGCGCGGCGTCCCGAGCAGCGCGGCGTTGATGAAGTCACCGCACGCGGGGATGAAGGTCAGCAGCGAGCCGGCGAAGATGCCCGGCAGCGCGAGCGGCAGCGTCACCTTGCGGAACGCGGTGCCGCGGCTCGCGTACAGGTCGGTCGCCGCCTCGATCAGCCGCCGGTCGATCTTCTCCAGCGACACGTACAGCGGCAGCGCCATGAACGGCAGGAAGTTGTACGTGATGCCCGCGATCACCGCCGTGCGCGTCGCCAGCAGCCGCCCGTCGTCGCCGACCAGCCCGACCGTCTTGCAGCGGTCGACGACCCAGCCGTCGTCGGCCAGGATCAGCTGCCAGGCGACCGTCCGCAGCACGTAGGAGACGAAGAACGGCAGGATGATCAGCAGCAGCATCAGGTTCTTGTAGCGGCCCGCCTTGAACGCGATGAAGTAGGCGAGCGGGAAGGCGATGACGAGGCGTCAGGACCGTCGCCGCCGCCGCGTAGCAGATCGAGCGCAGGAACTGCTCGCTGTAGTCGCTGATCGCGTCCGTGTACGTCGAGAACGCCCAGTTGAACGCGTAGCCCGTCTCCGGGTCGCCGGTCTGCAGCGACACGTTGAGCTGGTTGACCAGCGGGATCGCGAAGAAGATCACCAGCCAGGCAGGCCGGGCCCCAGGAAGAGCCAGGGCAGCAGCTGCCGGCGCCGGTGCAGCGACAGGCGGAGCATCTGACTAGGCGCCGGTCACCTTCGCCATCGCCTCCTGCATCTCGCGCTCGTCGGCCGGCGAGAGGTTCGGGTAGGCGTGGAGCTTGGCCTGGATCTCCGGCGGCGGGAAGATCAGCTCGTTGTTGGCGATGTCCGGGTCGGTCTTCTCGAGCTCTTCCTTGGCGCCCTTGACCGGCGAGATGTAGTTCACGTACGCGGCGAGCTTCGCCGCCACGACCGGGTCGTAGAGGTAGTTGAACATCGTCTCGGCCGCGTACGGGTGCTCGGCGTGCGCCGGCATCATCAGGTTGTCGTTGAAGGCGACGTTGCCCTCTTCGAAGTAGGTGAAGCGCAGGTCCGGGTTGTCGCTCTGCAGCTGGACCATGTCGCCCGACCAGGCCAGCGACGACATACACGTTGCCCTTCGCGAGGTCGGTCGTGTAGTCGTTGCCCGTGAAGCGGCGGAACTGGCCGGCCTCGTTGGCCTTGTCGATCTTGTCGATCGCGCCCAGCAACTGGTCGATCGTCGCCTTGGAGCAGTCGACGCCGTCGCCGAGCAGGACGGTCGACGCCGAGTCGTACGGCTCCGACAGCATCGTCACCTTGCCCTTGAACTTCGGATCGAAGAAGTCGTCGACGTTCTTGAGCTCGCGCCCGGTCTTCTTGATGTTGTAGCCGATGCCGGTGGCGCCGGACTGGTAGGGCAGCGAGTACTTGCGCTCGGGGTCGTAGTTGATCGTCTTGCAGGTTGTCGACGATGTTCGTCGCGTTCGGGACGTTGTTCTTGTCGATCGGCTCCGCGTAGCTGTTGCGGATCCAGCGCGAGGCCATGTAGTCGGTGAGCACGACGATGTCGCGCCCGATCGGCTGCCCGTTCTCGAGCTGCTGGCGGACCTTCCCGAAGAACTCGTAGTTGTCGTTGATGTCCTCGAGGTACTTGACCTTGCCGCCGTACTTCTTGTCGAACGCCTTGAGGAGCTTCTTGTCCATGTACAGCGGCCAGTTGGAGAACGTCCAGTCGCCGATCGGCTCCTTGGGATGGCTGACCGCCGCGGACTTCTTGTCGCTGTCCTCGGCGGCCTTCTGCTGCGTGCCCTCGACGCCGCCGCACGCGGCGAGCAGCGTCGACAGGCCGGTGGCCGCGAACGCCGCGCCACCGGCACGGCCGAGGAAGCGCCGCCGCGACAGCCGCTGCGCCTCCAGGAACTCCTCAAGTGCGCGCTCGAAACGCGGATCGGTCATGCGACCCCCTCCTTGGCAACGACGAACGTGTGCTGCGGGTCCCATGCCAGCTGGACCTCACGGCCGGGGCCGAGCGAGTCTGGCTCGGCGCCATCGAGGTTCTGGGCGAAGACGGTGAGCTCCTCGCCGCCGGCGGCCCGGATCACGTACTGGATCGAGACGCCGAGGAACGAGGCGACGACGACGGTGCCGCGCAGGACGTTGCGGCCCTCGGCGACCGTCTGGCCGGCGGGCGAGAGCGTGACCTTCTCCGGCCGCACGCCGATGCGCACGGCGTCGGTCCCGTGCGGGCCGATCCGGTCGGTGGGCACGTGGAGCGTCGCGCCGTCGTGCGTCTCGACCACGGAGTGGCCGTTCTGCGAGGCGCGCACGCGCGCGTCGACGAGGTTCGAGACGCCGAGGAAGTTCGCCACGAACTCGGTGCGCGGGCGCTCATAGAGGTCAGCGGCGCCGCCGGCCTGCTCGATCTTGCCGTCGCTCATCACGGCGATCGTGTCGGCCATGCTCATGGCCTCTTCCTGATCGTGCGTGACGTGCACGAACGTGATGCCGACGTCCCGCTGGATCCGCTTGAGCTCGATCTGCAGCTGCTTGCGCAGGCGCAGGTCGAGCGCGCCGAGCGGCTCGTCGAGGAGCAGGGCGCGCGGGCGGTTGACGAGCGCGCGGGCGAGTGCCACGCGCTGCTGCTGGCCGCCGGAGAGCTGCGTCGGCTTGCGCTTGCCGTAGCCGCCGAGCTGCACCATCTCCAGCGTCTCGTTCACGCGGGTCTGGACGTCGGCCTTGCCGACCTTCTTGCGCTCGAGCCCGAACGAGACGTTCTTCTCCACGGTCAGGTGCGGGAACAGCGCGTACGACTGGAAGACCGTGTTCACGTCGCGCTTGTAGGGCGGGCATCTGCGTGACGTTCTCGCCGCCGAGGAACACCTGGCCCTCGGTCGGGTCCTCGAACCCGCCGACCATGCGCAGGCTGGTGGTCTTGCCGCAGCCGGAGGGCCCGAGCAGCGCGTAGAAGGCGCCGCGCGGGATCGACAGCGTCAGGTCATCGACCGCGGTGGTCTCGCCGAACCGCTTGGTGACGCGCTCGAGATGGATGTCGGCGTCGGTCGTCATGTCGCTTCCGGGGTTGACACCGCGTCGTACCACTCCTTTCGCGGAGCGCCTGTGATCTCGAAGACGACGTGCTTGACCACGGTGTACTCCTCGAGCGCGTACATGGACATGTCCTTGCCGAACCCGGATCCCTTGACCCCGCCGTGGGGCATCTCGGATCCGATGGCGAGATGTTCGTTGATCCAGACCGTTCCCGCCTCCAGTTCACGGGCGGCGCGCTGGGCGCGGAAGACGTCGCGCGTCCACGCCGACGCGGCGAGTCCGTACCGCGTGCCGTTGGCCTTCGCGAACGCCTCGTCGTCGCTCGCGAAGCCGAGCACGCACACCACGGGGCCGAACACCTCGTTCTGCACGATCTCGGAGTCTTGCGCAGCGCCGACGATCACGGTCGGCGGGTAGTACGCGCCGGGCCCGTCCGGCAGCGCACCGCCGCGCTCGGCGGTGGCGCCGGCGGCCAGCGCACGCTCGACGAAGGCGTGCACGCGGTCACGTTGTGCGGGCGAGACCAGCGGCCCGAGGTTGGTCGCGTCGTCCATCGGATCGCCGACCACGAGCCGGTCGACCTTGTGCAGGAACCGCTCCATGAACGGGTCGTGCACCCGGTCGTCGACGTAGATGCGCGTCGCCGCCGTGCAGTCCTGCCCGCAGTTGGCGAACGCGCCGACGATCGCGCCCTCGGCGGCGGCCTCGAGGTCAGCGTCGGCGAACACGACGAACGGCGCCTTGCCGCCGAGCTCCATGTGCACCCGCTTGACGGTGCCGGCGGCCTCGCGCATGACGCTGGCGCCCGTGCGGGTGGAGCCGGTGACCGAGATCAGCGCGACGTCCTCATGCCGGGCCAGGACTCCGCCGACCTCGGGTCCCGGGCCCGGCACGACGTTGAGCACGCCGGCCGGGAGGCCGGCGTCGAGCGCCAGGCGCCCGAGCATCAGCGCGGTCAGCGGCGTCAGCTCGGACGGCTTGAGCACGACCGTGTTGCCGGCCGCCAGGGCGGGCCCGATCTTCCAGGCGGCCATGTTCAGCGGGTAGTTCCACGGGGCGATCGAGGCGCAGACGCCGATCGGCTCGCGGCGGATCGTGCTCGTCAGGCCCTCCAGGTACTCGCCCGACGCCTTGCCCTCGAGGTTGCGCGCGGCGGCGGCGAAGAAGCGGAAGTTGTCGATCGTCAGCGGGACGTCGAACGCGCTCGAGAACTTGAGCGGCTTGCCGGTGTTGCGCGATTCGGTGCGGGCGAACTCGTCGGCCCGCTCCTCCAGCAGGTCGGCCATCCGGTCGATCACGGCGGCGCGCTCGCCCGGCGTGATGCGGCTCCAGACGCCGCTGCGGAAGGCGGCACGCGCGGCCGCCACGGCGCGCTCGGCGTCGGCCGCGGTGGCGTCGGCGACCTCGGCGATCGGCTCGCCGGTCGCCGGATCGTGGACCGTCCGCGTTGCCGACGACGGGACATCCTGCCCGTCGATCAGCAGCGCATGGGCCTGCGCGTTGTCAGCTATGGACATCCGGACCCTCCAACTCGGCGCACCTTCCCCGGTAGCGCCGGGTGACGCAATGGACACTGCGGCGCGTGTTATTCCAGAATGACTGACGGAACGTATGCTGACCCTCGCCGAGGTTCTCGAGTTGCCCGTCGTCCGGCGCGCCCTTCCGGAGGTGATCGCCGGTGCAGAAGCCCTGGATCGCGAGCTGCGCTGGGCGCACGTGATCGAGATGGCGGACCCGTCCGACCTGCTCAAGGGCGGCGAGCTGGTGCTCACCACGGGGATCGGGGCGGGTACGGAGGAGCGCGACCAGACGCGCTGGATCGGGTCGCTGGTCGCCCAGGGCCCGGCGGCCGTCATGGTCGAGCTCGGCTCGACGTGGCGTGAGCTCGTTCCCGGACCGGTGGTGCGCGCGTGTAAGGACGCGAACGTCCCGCTGATCGCGTTCGGGCGGCAGGTGCGGTTCATCGAGATCACCGAGGCCGTGCACGCCGCGGTGCTCAACAGCCAGTTCGAGCTGCTGCGGCGCGGCGAGGAGATCCACCGCCGCTTCACCGAGCTGATCCTGCACGGCCGGGGCGTGCCGGAGATCCTCGCCGAGCTGGCGGCGGCGGTCGGCAGCCCGGTCGTGCTCGAGGACGCGGGCCACGAGCTCGTCTACTACGTCTCCGGGCGTGTGGGCGACGACGTGGCGCTGGGTGCCTGGGCCGACCTGCATCGCGCGGAGGACCGCGGCGAGACGCCCGCCGGCGCGCTCGTGGTCGACGTGCGGCTGATGGACAGCTCGTGGGGCCGGCTGATCGCGCTGGCGATCGACGAGCCGCTCGACGACTTCGACCGCGTCGCCACCGAGCGCGCGGCGCTGGCGGTCGCCATCGACCTGCTCGGACAGCAGCACGAGGAGCATCTGCGCGCGCGCTCGCGTGGGGCGTTCCTGTCCGACCTGGCCGACGACCGCGTCGAGGAGGGCGACGCGCGCCGCCGTGCCGAGGCGCTCGGGTTGGGTGGGGGGGACCCCATCAGACGGGGCGCGCTGCTGCCGGTGGCGGCGAGCTGGCGCGGCCCGCGCGCCCGGCGCGGGGAGGAGCTGTCGTGGACGCGGCTGTCCGGCGAGCTGCGCGCCGCGCTGTCCTCGACCGGGTTCGGCGTGCTGCTCGGCCCGCGCGACGTCGACCTGCTGGTGCTGCTCGCGCTCGGCGGCCGCAGCTACGACGAGGCGCTCGCCGAGCACGTCGCGGGGCTGTTCCATTCGGTGCTCGAGCGCCGCGGGGCGGGGATCGACGAGGCTGCGCTGGCGATCGGCGCGCCGGCCGAGACGTGGGCGGCCGCCGGCCAGGGGCTGCGCCGCGTGCGCCGCTCGGCGGGAGCCGCGACCGCCTTGCCGCCGCGCCGCTGGTATGACGCGCGCCGCCCGGGCGTCACCGACCTGCTGCACGACCTGCGCGACGCACCGGAGCTCGACGCGTTCGTCGACGAGCAGCTCGGCCCGCTGCTCGAGGGCGGGTCGGCGCGGCAGCGCGCATTGCTGGAGACGCTCGAGGCCTACCTGGCCGCCGGCGGGCGCAAGGCGCAGGCGGCGCGGGCGCTGCACCTCGAGCGCCAGTCGCTGTACCTGCGCCTGCACCGGATCGAGGAGCTGCTCGGCGTCTCGCTCGACGACGAGGACGCGGTGCTCGGCCTGCACCTCGCGGTGCGCGCGCTGGCGTTCCGGCGCCGCCGCGCCGCCGCCTAGTGGGGCCACTAGCCGTTCGCGCTGACGTTCATCGCGTGCCGGACGAGCACGTGCTTCTTCCCGCCGCGCCAGGGCACGCGGGCGATATCCGAGTGCTGGAACCCGCAGCACTCCGGGTCGCCGGTCTGGCCGATGATCCAGCGCCCGTCGCGGCTGATCGTCGTGTTGGTCAGGCCGCGGAACAGCAGGCGAGCGCCGCCGTGGACGGCATCGACGACGTAGGTGGTGAACCAGTAGCCGTCGGCGGCGCGGGTGTCGGTCGCGAGCCGCCGCCCGTTCGCCGACCAGGCGGCCGGGGCGAGGCCGAAGTAGACGCTCGTGGGGCGGATGTGCGTGAGCTGCCTGAAGCCCGTGCCGTCCGGGCGGATCGTCGCGACGTTCCAGATCGTCTGGCCGTGCCGGACCTGCGTGGCCCCGAACGCGATCTTGTGCGGACCCCAGACCGGCGAGTCGGCATGCCGGCGCAGCGTGGTCGTCGTCCGCGTGGCGAGGTCGAGCACCTTGAGCACACGGGTCTGCGTCGCGTAGGCGAGCCGCTTGGAGTCCGGCGAGAAGCTGGCCCGACCGACGGGGCCCGTCGTGACCGGCGTCTGCGCGCCGGTGGCGGCGTCGATCGTCAGCAGCCGGCCGCTGGTCGAGTCCGTGGTGGCCAGCGTGCGCGAGTCCGGCGCCCACGTGGGCAGGCCGAAGTCCGCCGCCATCGTGATCAGCGGCGCGCCGCCGCTCGTCCGGTACAGCTTGAACACCGTCGGACCGGGCGCGGTGTACGACGCGTAGTCGAGCACGGCCACGAGCTTGCCGTTCGGCGAGATCACCGAGTAGTCGCCCTTGCCGAGCGTCCGCTTGTGGCTGCCGTTGTCGCGCGCGACGACGATGTGGCCGTTGGCGCCGTCGGCGTGGAGGCCGGCGGTCGCGGTCAACGTCGCTTCCGCCGGCGCGGCGAAGACGAGCGCCGCTGCCGCGACGCTAATCGCTGCTGCTCGCATCGAAGGCCTTTCGTATGAGGATGTGCGGCTTGCCGCCGTTCCACGGCACGCGGACGACGTTGATCGGGTCGGCGCTGCAGCAGAACGGGTTGCCGGTCCCGCCGATCACGGTGCGGCCGTCGCGCGACAGCGCCCGCGGATCGACTCTGCGCGCGATCACGCGCGCGCCGCCGTTGACGGCGTCGATCGCGTAGCTGATCGGCGTGACCTGGTTGTGGTAGCTCGCGAGCAGTCTGCGGCCGTCGCCGGACCAGTCGACCGCGAACCACCCGCTCGCCTTTCGCGGCGCGACGTGCGTCAGCCGCCGGAACCCGCTCCCGTCGGGCTGGATCAACGAGAGGTTGGCGAAGCGGTACGAGTTGAACGAGAGCGTCGAGAACGCGATCCCGCGCGGGCCCCAGAGCGGCTGGCTGGCGTGCTCGGCGAGCGTCCGGACCGCACGTGTGGCGAGGTCGACGACCTGCAGCGTGCCGCCGACGTTGCTGCCCGGGCCGAAGCTGGTGAACGCGACCTGCGTCGCGTCGGGTGAGAACGTCGGCGCGTCGAAGTCGCCGGTGAGGAGCGTCGTCCGCACCCCGGTCTCGGCATCGATCACGACCAGGCGGTCCTGCGTCACGCCCACGGACTCGACGCCGACGAGCAGCGTCGAGTCGGCCGACCACTCGATGCCCGAGATCGGCCGGCGGATCACGAACAGCGGCTTGCCGCCCCTGGCCCGGTAGACCAGCACGCGCGGGTGGGTGCCCTGCTGGCCGGGATCGAAGTTGCTGACCTCGACGAGCTTGCCGTTCGGCGCGATCTGGGCGTCGTCGCCCTGCGCGAGCCGGTGCACGTGGCTGCCGTCGCTCCGCGCGATCACGATGCGACCGGCGCCCGGGAAGAACCCCTTGGTCGCGACCAGCCGTGCCGGCGCGGCGGGCGCGGCCACGAGCCCCGCGACCACTGCGGCCACCACGTACAGCCCGGCTCGCCGGCCCATCGCTCCACCTCCGTTGACCGACGGACACTCGCAGGCCACAAGGCGCCGCGCACCTGGCCGGATGGGTGGGATCGCGGCGTAAGGGGGTCGCTTACGCAGGTAAGGGGTCCGCGCTGAGAACGCGCTCCGGATGCCCGATGTAAGGGGGTCGTTCGCAGCCCAGAATGCGTGCATGACCTCCACCCTGACCATCCGCACCGCACTGCCCAGCGACGCCGACGCGGTCGAGCGCCTCGCCGCACTGGACTCGACCCAGGTGCCGGCAGGCCCCGTGCTGGTGGGCCAGGTCGGCAACGAGCTGTGGGCCGCGATCTCGCTGCAGGACTACACGGTCGTGTCGGACCCGTTCCGCCCGTCGGGCGAGATCGCCTTCCTGCTCGTCGAGCGGGCCCGCCAGATGCGCCGCCAGGAGAACGGTCCCGGCCGCCTCGCCCGCGCGTTCGCTAGCGTCACGGGCCATGCCCGCCCGCGACCGGCAGCTCGTCTGGTCCACTGACGACGGCGACCTTCGCCAGGCCCGTGATCGTCCGCCGGCCCGCCAGGCCGGCGGACGCGTGAAGGTGCGGCGCGAGACCGCCGGGCGTCGCGGCAAGGCCGTCACGACCGTCTCCGACGTCCCGCTCGACGACGCCGCCCTCAAGGAGCTCGCCGGCAGGCTGAAGAAGCGCTGCGGCGTCGGCGGCTCGGCCAAGGGCGGCGTGATCGAGCTCCAGGGCGACCACCGCGACGTCGTCGTCGAGATCCTGAGGGCCGAGGGCTACGACGTCGTCCTCGCCGGCGGGTGATCGAGACCCCGCACGGCCCGGCGCGCGCCCACCTCCACGAGGCGGAGGATCCCCGCGGGCTGCTGATCCTCGGCCACGGGGCCGGAGGCGGCGTGACGGCGCGCGATCTCGTCAAGGCGCGAGACACCGCGCTCGGCGTCGGCTTCAGCGTCGCGCTGGTCGAGCAGCCGTACCGCGTGGCCGGCCGCAAGTCGCCCGCCCCGGCCCCACAGCTCGACGCCGCGTGGATCGCCGTCGTCGAGCACCTGCGCGGCGACCTGCCGATCGTCTGCGGCGGCCGCTCGTCCGGTGCCCGCGTGGCGTGCCGGACCGCGGCCGAGACCGGCGCGATCGGCGTGCTCTGCCTTGCCTTCCCGCTGCACCCGCCCGGCCGGCCGGAGAAGACCCGGCTGCCCGAGCTCGAGGCGGTCGACGTGCCCGTGCTGATCGTGCAGGGCGAGTCCGACCCGTTCGGCATGCCGCCGGAGGGGCCCAACCGCACGCTCGTGAAGCTCAAGGGCAACCACTCGCTCACCAGCGACATGAGCGCGTTGGGCGAGGCCATCTCCGCGTGGCTCAGCGCTCTCGGCGCCGCCGGCGGCGTCGCGAGCGCTTAGTCTGCGCGTGTGAGGAAGGGGTTGCTGGCGGCGCTGCTGGCGAGCGCCGTGATCGTGCCGGGCGCGCAGGCCGCCGAGCGGCCGCACTTCCACGCGTGCCGCGACGCCGCGTCCGGCGCGCGCTGCGGGTACGTGCGCGTCCCGCTCGACCGGCTGACCGCCGGCTCGCCGAAGATCCGGATCGGCTTCGAGCTCTACCGGCGCCGCGACCGGAGCCAACCCGCGATCAGCACGATGGTCGACGTCGAGGGCGGGCCCGGCTACTCCACGACCGACAGCCGCGACTACTTCCTCGACCTCAGCCGGCCGTTGATGGGCCGCCGCGACCTGCTGCTCGTCGATGCCCGCGGCACCGGGCTGTCGGGCCCGCTCGACTGCCCGGCGCTGCGCACGTCGGTCACCCACTACGTCAAGCGCGCCGGTCGCTGCGCGGCACAGCTCGGCGCGCGCGTGGACCGCTACGACACGCGTGCCTCGGTCGACGACCTCGCCGACGTGCTCGACGCGCTCGGGATCGCCAAGGTCGACTTCTACGGCGACTCGTACGGCTCCTACTTCGGCCAGGCGTTCGCCGTCGATCATCCCGACCGGCTGCGCTCGCTCGTTCTCGACGGCACCTATCCGCTCCCGGGCACCGATCCGGCGTTCGGCGACCTCGCCGAGGCGACGTGGCGGGCCTACCGGCTCGTGTGCGAGCGCCGGCCGAGCTGCGCCGCTCGCGGGGAGGACCCGCTGGCCGTGATCGGCCGGTTCGTCGCCCGCATCCGGGCCCACCCGGTGCGCGGGACGGGCATCGACGCCGAGGGCAGTCGCATCCGCGTGCGGCTCGACGCCGATGCACTGGTCACCATCGCCCAGTCGGGCTACGGGAACATCACGCTGTACCGCGATCTGCTGGCCGCGATCCGCGCGTTCGAGGCGGGCGACCGGGCCCCGATGTTCCGGCTCGTCGCCGAGACGACGCTGGTGCCGGAGGCGTCGCCGGTGCGCTCGTTCTCGGAGGGCCTGTACCTCGCGGTCACCTGCCACGACTACCCGCAGATGTGGGACCCGGCGGCGCCCCTCGCGACGCGCCGGCAGCAGCTCGCCGCCGCCCGCGCGGCGCTCCCGCCGGCGCAGTTCGCCCCGTTCACGGGGACCGAGTGGACGTCGCTCGGCTACGAGGGCGCCACCGCGTGCCTGCGCTGGCCCGGCCCGCGCCGCCCCGAGCCCCCGGTCGACCCGGCCGCGCCCTACCCGAACGTCCCGACGCTGATCGTCAACGGCGACCTCGACGACATCACCGCCAGCTCCGGGGCCCACGTCGTCGCGTCACGGTTCCCGAACTCCACGTTCGTCGAGACGCACAACACGATCCACGTGTCGGCGCTCGGCGACCGGGATGGCTGCGCGGCGCCACTGGTCCGGCGCTTCATCCGCGACCTCGACGCCGGCGACACGAGCTGCGCGTCGCGGATCGCCGAAGTGCGCGTCGTCGATCGCTTCCCGCGCCGCTCGGCCGGTCTCGACGCCGCGACGCCGAAGGCCGGCGACCGCACGACGGCCCGCGCCCGCCGCGCCGCCGCCTCCGCGCTCGCGACGGTGGCCGACGCGATCCAGCGCTGGACGATCAACTACGGCGGCACCGACCGCGGGCTGCGCGGCGGCCGCTGGACCTGGAGCGGCGACCGGTTCGTCCGGCTGCGCTTCCAGCGCGCCCGCTTCACCCGCGACGTGCCGGTGAACGGCCGCGCCACCTGGAGGCTCGGGACCGGCTCGGTCCGCGCCCGCCTCACCATCCCCGGCCGCGGGACGTTCCGTGCGCACTGGAACGTGCGCCGGCAGCTCGCCATCGCGACGCTCACCGGCCGCCTCGACGGTCGCCGCCTGCGCGCGACGCTGCTCGCGCCCTGACGTTCACCACACCGGGCGTGCGCGCCGGTGCGCGGCGTCCTCGCCGAGTCCCTCCGACTCGATGATCGCGAGCAGACCGGCGCGCACGGCCTCCGGGTCGGGCACCAGCGCCTCGAGCGCGGCGCTCACCTCGAGCGCTCGCGCCCGCGCGGCGCGGCCTCGGTCGGTCAGGGAGAGCAGCTTGGCGCGGCGGTCGCCGGGATCGACACGGCGCTCGACGAGGCCGAGGGCGACCATCTCGTCGACGACCTGGCCGACCGCCTGCTTGGTCACGTCGAGCAGCTCGGCCAGTGCGGTGAGCGCGAGCGGACGCTCGTGGAGCGCCCGGAGCACGTAGCCGTGCGGCTGGCGGACGGGGAAGCCCGACGCGTTGAGGTCGCGTCGCAGCCGCGCTCCGAGGGCGTGGGCCGCGCCGGCGATGAGGATCGCCAGGTCGGGTGAGTCCGTCAAGGGTTCTTGACCGTCAGGCATGCTTGACGTATGTTAGGCAGATGACCGTGATCTCCTCCACCACCGCTCCGACGTTCGTCGAGGGCGGCACGTTCGTCACCGGCCTGGCCTCCCCGAGCCGCGGCTCGTCCGAGATCGCCGCGTGGCGCCTGCAGCTCGCACCGGGGGCGGCCAGTCCCGAGCACACGCTCACACGCGAGGAGGTGTTCGTCGTGCTGTCCGGCCATGCGGTGGCGAGCCTGGACGGCATCCGCCACGAGATCGGCGGCGGCGACGCGCTCGTGGTCAGTCCGGGCGTGCCGTTTGCCATCGCCAACGAGCGCGATGCGCCGTTCGAGGCGGTGGCCTGCATGCGCTGCGGCGGCCTCGCGCAGGTCGGCGACGAGACCTTCGCGCCGCCGTGGGCACAGTAGTCAGGGGGGAGGAACGTCACCCGCCTGATGCGTGATGTTCTCGCCTTGAGCGCGAAACCTGGCCGAACGGACAGGTAGCCCGGAAAAACCTGTCGCATCATGAATCCACCAGCGCCGCCTTGGCCCTTGATGGCGGCGAATCGGATCAGACAAGGAAGCGAAGCCGATGAGGAAAGGATTCCCCACGGCCGTCGTCGCGATGACGACGGCCGCGCTGTTGGTCCCCGCTGCCGCCGAGGCGCATCACGTCGCCGGCGGGAGCGCGGAGTGCACCCTCGTCGGGAACGTCCCGACGATCACGGCCCGTGCCTCGTTCGTGGGCTTTCTCAGCAGCAACAAGCCGGTCGCCGGGAAGCTGGACGTCGACGGCGCCACCGTCGCCACGATCTCAGGCTTCACCTTCTGGGGCTCGAACGGCACGTGGCAGAGCGGCGCGATCACCACGACGGCCGGTTCCCACCACGTCAGCGGCCAGTTCTGGTGGCCGCACCAGGACGGCATGAACGGCAAGTTCAGCGCCGACGTCACGTGCCCGACGCCGGTGCCGCCGCCGACGCCGACGCCCGACGCCGACGCCCACGCCGACGCCCGACGCCCACGCCCACGCCGACCCCCACGCCGCAGCCGCCGGTCACGCCGCCGGCGAGCGAGTCAGTGAAGGGGAAGTCCGTCAAGGCGCCGCGCTGCGTGGCCCGCAAGCTCGGCCGCTACCGGATCACCGTCACGCCGAAGGGCGCCAAGCACGGGCTCGTCACGTTCCACCTCAAGGGGCACGGCGCCCGCAACGTCCGCTGGTTCATCGACACCCGGCGCGCCGCGAAGTCGAACAAGTCCTGGGAGTGGCTGCGCCGCGGCGGCCGCGATTACTACATCTATCTGTGGGCGCAGGAGCGCTGGGGCGTCCACCTGTGGGGCCGCCACACCGTCGAGGCGCGCTTCAAGGTGACCAACTCCTGCGGCAAGGTCCGCAACGTCCGGGTCAGCAAGCTGTACTTCAACCACGACCCGCTGCCCAACGACCCGATCTTCGCCCACTAGTCGGCTGATTCCACGACCGCGCGCAGAATCAGCCGACGCGGGCAGCCAATCGGCTGGGAACGCGGCGGGCATCCGACCTGGATAGCCCGCCGCAAGCCGTTCGGCGAGCCGGGCGGACGGCCGCGCGGCGATGTACTCGCGCAGGTCGTCGTGGGTCATCAGCAGCGCCAGGCTGCAGGCGACCTGCAGGTCGGCGACGTTCGGCTCGGCCGCGCCGATGACCCCGTCGGCGACCGCCTGGTCGAGCCGGTCGAGGATCGCCGGGAGCGCCGACAGGTCGGCCCGGACGGCATCGTCGGTCGCCTTGTGGTCGCGCCGGAGGATGCGGATGATCGCCGGCGCGAGCGGCTTGACCATGAACATCGGCAGGATCAGCCTGGAGCCCTCGAGGTAGCTCCCGACGGCCTCGGGATGTCGCGGCAGCGCCCAGTAGACGAGCCGGCGGCAGTACTGCTGCACGTCGCCGTCGACCCACCGCTCGATCTCCTCGACCCGCGCGCGCTCGTCGGGGTCGGTCGGGACGAGCCGCGGCGCCGGCTGCACCTCGTCGAGCAGGCGGGCGATCCGGGGCGTCGTCTGCACGCGCCGCCCGTCGAGCACGAGCGCGGGCACCGTCCGGCCGCGGAAGCGCAACACCCGGAGCAGCCCGCGGTGGAACCACTGCGGCAGGTCCACGCGCGAGTACTCGATCCCCTTGCGCTGGAGCATCAGCTCCACCGCGAACGAGGGGTGCGAAGCCGGGATCGCGTACAGGCGCGCCTTCACCGCTTCGCCGCCGCGACGCGGTAGAGCTGCTGCCAGCCCGGCACGAGCCCGCGCCGTTCGTACAGGCGCCGTGCGCCGTCGTTGCCCTCCATGACGCCGATCATAAGGTCGGTCACGCCGCGCGACTCCAGTTCGGCGTCGACGGCGTCGAGCAGCGCGGTCCCGATCCCGCGCCCGCGCGCGCTCTCGTCGACCACGAGCGTCCACACCTCGCCCCAGCGGTCGGTCAGCGCCCACGAGTCGTCACCGCCCTCGTGGACGCGCACCATCGCGTAACCGGCGAGGCCGGCATCGTGCTCGGCGACCAGCGCGAAGCCGCCGGTCGCGAACGTCTCGACGTAGCTGATGCGGCGCCGCGCCCACGACGTCTCGTCGTCGACGAACGGCTGGACCGGCGAGCCGGCCGCGTGGTGGTGGTGGAGCTGCAGCCACAGCGGCCGCAACTCGTCGATCCGGTCGGGGCCGGCGAGCACGATGCGGGGAGCCATCGGCGCGCAAGTGTCCGCTGCCTGCCACTCATGGTCAAGAAAAGGCGCGGCGAACCGATGAGTGCGCCAATGCGCAAGGTCATCGCGCCAAGCGTCCTCGCCATCTGCGGTGCGGCCGTCGTGCTCTACGCCATCGCGCTCGGCACCGACCACGAGACCGGCAGGTACGGCCTCGTCCAGACGATCGCGCTCGTCGGCGGGTTCCTGACGTTCGCCGGGAGCGCGCGCCACCTGATCGAGCGATTCAGCGGCACCGACGCTTGACGCGCGCGGGAGTGGGCGCAACGCTCGCTCCATGGCGATCCCCACGCCCGACGAGTACGCCGCGATGCTCGCTGCGGCGCTGGACGGCGGGTACGCCTACGCCGCCGTCAACGTGACCTCTTCGCAGACGCTCAACGCGGTCGTGCGCGGCTTCGCCGACGCCGATGCCGACGGCATCGTGCAACTCACCACCGGCGGCGCGAAGTACCTCGCCGGCGGCGGCGACCGCGCCGCCGGAGCGCGTGCGCTGGCCGCGCTCGCGAGCGAGCTCGCCGCGCCGGTGCAGGTCGCCCTGCACACCGACCACTGTCCGCCCGAGCAGGTCGACGAGTTCATCCGCCCGCTGCTGGACGCCTCGCGCGAGCGCGTCGCGCGCGGTGAGCCGCCCCTGTTCAACTCGCACATGTTCGACGGCTCGACGCTGCCGCTGGAGGAGAACCTCGCGATCGCGGCCGAGCTGCTCGAGGAGTGCCGCGAGCTCGGGATCCTCCTCGAGGTCGAATGTGGCGTCGTCGGCGGGGAGGAGGACGGCATCGGCGGCGACGTCGACGCGGCCCGGCTGTATACGACGACCGAGGACCTGCTGCGCGTCGTCGAGGAGCTCGGGACGGACGGCTACCTGCTCGCCGCCACGTTCGGCAACGTCCACGGCGTCCACGCGGCCGGCCACGTGAAGCTGCGGCCGGAGATCCTGCGCGACGGCCAGGACGCGCTCGCCGCCGCGCATCCCGGCGCGCGCTTCGCCTACGTGTTCCACGGCTCGAGCGGCACCGGCGACGCCGAGCTCGCCGAGGCGGTGTCGTACGGCGTCGTGAAGGTCAATGTCGACACCGAGATGCAGTACGCGTTCACCCGCGCGATCGCCGACCACGTGCTCACCCACTACGACGGCGTGCTGCGGGTGGACGGCGCGGTCGGCGACAAGAACGCCTACGACCCGCGCGCCTGGGGCGCGCGGGCCGAGGAGGCGATGGCGGCGCGGGTGGCCGACGAATGTCGCCGGCTCGGCTCCGCCGGTCGCAGTCAGGCGGCCAGCGGCCGCTCCGCGTGAGCGTCGGCGGGCTCCCGCTTGCGGAAGGCGCGGCGGCCGACCAGCGCGGTGAGCGCCGGCACCAGCAGCGTCGAGACGACCAGTGCGGCCAGCAGGATGCCCAGCGCGGTGGCGAAGCCCATCTCGCGGGTCGCGACGTCCGGGTACAGCATCAGCGAGCCGAACGCGGTGGCGAGCACGAGGCCCGCGGCGCCGATCGCGGGCGCGGTGTGGCGCACGGCGCGCGCGACGGCGTCCCTCACCGGCCGGCCGGACTCCATCTCCTCACGCAGTCGGGCGGCGACGAGCATGTTGTAGTCCGTCCCCAGGGCGACCACGAACAGGAACAGGATCAGCGGCAGGGTGAACGCGAGGCCGGGCTCGCCGAGCGCGCCCTGGAACAGCAGCGTCGAGGCTCCCATCGTGGCCGCGAACTCGAGGCCGACGGCGGCCAGCAGGTAGAGCGGGGCGAGGACGCTCCGCAGCGTCACGACGAGGATGGCGGCGATCAGCAGCGCGGCGACCGGGAAGATCAGCTTCAGGTCGCGGCTGATCGAGTCGCTGACATCGGCCATGACGGCCGCGGTGCCACCGACCATGACGTGGCTGCCCCGCGGTGCGGCGGAGTGCGCGGCGTCGCGGAGCGGGCCGCGGGCGATGTTCATCGCGCGGTCGCTGGTGGAGTCCGCGTCGAGGACGAGCCCGACGGCCGCCGCGTGACGGTCCGCAGTCAGCTGCGGCTTGCCGTCCTGCTCCACGCCATCGACCTGCGCGATGCTGGTGACCATCGGCCGCAGCTCGGCCAGGCGCAGCGCGTGGTCGGACTTCACGTACACGGTCTGGGGTCCGTCGCGCCGCGCGGCAGCGCCCCGGCGATCTCGTTCGCGACCTGCACCGACTTAATGTGGCGGTCCTTGAGCGCCAGGTCGTACGTCGGCTTGCTCCCGATCGCGCCGGCGGCGAGGGCCGCGAGCACGACGGTCGCGGCGACGGCGACCGTCCGCGGACGGCGGGCCACGAAGTGGCCGAGCCGCGTCGCGAAGCCGTCCGTGCGCTCCGTCTGCCACGACCGCGAAGGCCAGAAGAGCTTGCGCCCGGTGACGGCGAGCACGGCCGGCATCAGCGTGACGCCGGCGAGCAACATGACCAGGACGGACACGGCGATCGCCGGGCCGAGGACGCGGAACTGCCCGAACTCGGCGATGCCGAGCGTCCCGAACGCGACCGTGACGGCGAGCGCGGCGGAGGCGATCACGTGGCTGACCTTCCGTGCGGCGCGGTCCGCGGCCTCACGACGGTCGTGGCCGGCGCGCAGCTCCTCCCGGAAGCGGAACACGAGGAACAGCAGGTAGTCGATGCCGACGCCCATCAGCACGGTCGCGATCAGCTGCGGCGTGCTGGCCTCGAGCGCGATGCCGGCGACGTGCCGGTGCTCGTCCAGTCGACGGCGTACCGGATCGTCCAGGAGGCCCTCTCCAACGTCGCCAAGCACGCGCGGCCCGCGTCCGCGACGGTGTCGGTGCGCCGCAGCGGCGACGCGCTCGCGGTCGAGGTGCGCGACAACGGGACGGGCAACGGCACGCGCGGCGACGGCGGCGGCCACGGGCTCCAGGGCATGCGCGAGCGCGCCGAGCTCTGCGGCGGAACCCTCGATGCGGGGCCGGCCCCGGACGGCGGCTGGATCGTGAGCGCCCGCCTCCCGATCGCATGAGCATCCGGCTCGTCATCGCCGACGACCAGGCGGTCGTGCGCAGCGGCTTCAAGGCGATCCTCGAGGACGAGCCCGACATCGAGATCGTCGGCGAGGCCGAGGACGGCGTCCAGGCCGTGGCCGTCGCCCGCCGCCGCGCCGCCGATCTCGTGCTGATGGACGTGCGGATGCCGCGCATGAACGGCATCGAGGCCACGCTGGAGCTCGCCGGCGAGATCGACGTCCTGATCGTCACCACCTTCGACCTCGACGAGTACGTGTTCGGCGCTCTGCGCGCCGGTGCGGCCGGCTTCCTGCTCAAGGACGCGCCGCCGGAGACGCTGATCGCCGCGATCCGCGCGGTCGGCGGCGGGCAGGGGCTGATCGACCCCGAGGTGACGCGGCGGCTGATCGCCCGCTTCGCCGAAGTGTCACCGCGCGACGCCGTCGCCACGGCCGAGGACCTCTCGGAGCGCGAGCGGCAGGTGCTCCTCCTCGTCGCGCGCGGCCGCACCAACGCCCAGATCGCCGCCGAGCTGATGATCGAGGAGACGACCGTCAAGACGCACGTGAGCGCCGTGCTGTCGAAGCTGGATCTCCAGCGCCGCGTCCAGGCCGTCATCTACGCGTACGAGACCGGCCTCGTGACACCTGGCACTTGACGTTCCGTCGGCCGTACGGCGGCCAAACGCGACGATCAGGCCATTGCCCGCCCCGGCAACGGGGTACAGCATGGACACCATGACCGCGATCGAACCGCTGGCCACCGACGAGCTGCAGGAGCTTGCCCACCGCCACCTCCTGATGCACTTCACCCGCAACGGCGCCTTCGGCCCGGGCGGGAACCGGCTGCTGGTGCTCGAACGCGGGGAGGGACCGTACGTCTTCGACAGCGACGGCAACCGCTACCTCGACGGCCTCAGCTCGCTGTTCTGCTGCCAGCTCGGCTACTCGTTCGGCGAGGAGATGGCGGCGGTCGCGGGCGAGCAGCTGTCGACGCTCGCGTTCAACACCAACTGGGGCACCGCGCACCCGCCGGCGATCCGGCTCGCGGCCGCGCTGGCCGAGCGCGCCCCCGGCGAGCTCAACCGCGTGTTCTTCACCAGCGGCGGCTCGGAGTCGGTCGAGGCGGCGTGGAAGATCGTCCGCCAGCACTACCTCGCGAAGGGCGAGCCGCAGCGCACGAAGGCGATCGCGCGCGAGATCGCCTACCACGGCGTCACGCTCGGGGCGCTCTCGTTCACCGGCGTGCGCCCGATGAAGGAGCCGTTCGGCGCGTCGCCGATCCCGGTCGTGCGCGTCGCCAACACGAACGCGTTCCGGCACGAGCTGGCCGAGGATCCCGCCGCGCACGTGAAGCAGCTGCTCGACGAGATGGAGCGGGCGATCGTCGAAGCCGGTCCCGAGACCGTGGCGATGATCATCGCCGAGCCGGTCCAGAACGCCGGCGGCTGCCTCGTGCCGCCCGACGGCTACTGGCCGGGCCTGCGCGAGATCGCCGACCGCTACGGCATCGCGCTGGTCGCCGACGAGGTGATCACCGGCTTCGGCCGCATCGGCGAGTGGTTCGCGTCCGCCCGCTTCGGCACGGCGCCCGACGTCATCACCCTCGCCAAGGGGCTGACCTCGGCGTACGCGCCGATGGGCGCCGTCGTCGTGTCCGACAAGATCGCCGAGCCCCTGTACGACGAGGGCCGGATGCTGCTGCACGGCATCACGTTCGGCGGCCACCCGATGGCCGCGGCGGTCGCGCTGCGCAACATCGAGATCTTCGAGCGCGAGGGCGTGCTGGAGAACGTGCGCGAGCACGAGGGGTACATCCGCGAGCGGCTCGAAGGCCTGCGCGAGAAGCTGCCGATCGTCGGCGACGTGCGCGGCGAGGGCTACTTCTGGGCGCTCGAGCTGGTGCGCGACGCCGACAACACCCGCTTCAGCGCCGAGGAGCGCGAGCGGCTGCTGCGCGGCTTCCTCACCGGCCGGCTGCTCCAGGAGGGCCTGATCGCCCGTCCGGACGACCGCGGCGACGCCTGCCTGCACCTCGCGCCGCCGCTGATCTGCGGCCGGCCCGAGATCGACGAGATGGTGGAGAAGACCGAGGCCGTCCTGGCCGACGCCTCCGAGCGCTTCTTCGTCGAGTTAGTGCCCCCGTCCATGATTGCGACGGGTTCCGGCGGGCGCGCCCGCGACGGCAGCCACGACCGGCCCGCCGCCAGGCGACCCGCCGAAATCCCGGCCGGAGCCACTAGTGCATCACGACGCCCACGGCTACTGGCTCGGGGAGGCCGGCGGCGTCGAGCCGGTCGCGCCGGCGAGCGGTGACATCGACGCCGACGTCGTCGTGCTCGGCGGCGGCTACACCGGCATGTGGACCGCCTGGCAGCTGCGCGAGCGCGCGCCGGACTGCCGTGTCGTGGTGCTCGAGGCCGACGTCTGCGGCCACGGGCCGAGCGGGCGGAACGGCGGCTTCTGCGAGACGCTGTGGACATCGATGCCGTCGCTGCGCGAGCGGTTCGGCGACGAGCGCGCGCTGGCGGCCTGCGAGGCGTCTTCGGCGAGCGTGCGGGCGATCGGCGCGTGGTGCCGGGCGCAGGACGTCGACGCCTGGTACACGCCGAAGGGCTACGTGATGGCGTCGACCACCGAGCAGGAGGACGCCACGCTGGACACGATCCTCGCGGCGACCCCGCGCGAGCGCGTGCAGGCACTCGACGGCGACGCCGTTCGCGCGCGCTGCCACTCGCCGCGGTTCCGCCGCGGCGTGTTCGTGCCCGACGACGCCACGGTCCAGCCGGCGCGGCTCGCCCTCGGGCTGCGGCGGCGGCTGCTCGAGCGCGGCACGGCCGTCTACGAGCACTCGCGCGTGCGTGCGCTGCGCGTGAACGGCCCGGCCGAGGTGGTGGCCGACACCGGGCCGGCGCGAGTCCGCGCCAAGGCCGCCGTCCTCGCGCTCAACGCGGCCACGCGCGGCGTGCGGCCGCTGCGCTCGCGCCTCTCGGTCACCTCCTCGCACATCGTCCTCACCGAGCCGGTGCCGGACGTGCTCGCGCAGATCGGCTGGACCGGGGGAGAGTGCGTGACCGACGGGCGGCTGCTCGTCCACTACTTCCGCACCACGCGCGACGGCCGGATCGCGTTCGGCTGGGGTGGCGGCCGGCTCGCGTACGGCGCCCGGCTCGATGGCCGGGTCGAGGTCGACGCCGACGTGGCCGCGGCCACACGCCGGGCGCTCGTCGGCATGTTCCCGGCGCTCGAGGACCGCACGATCGCCCACGCCTGGGGCGGCCCGATCGACGTCTCGCCGAGCCACCTGCCGCAGATCGGCAGCCTCGCCGACGGCCCGGTTCACTACGCGTTCGGCTACACCGGCAACGGCGTCGGCCCGTCGCACCTCGCCGGGCGGATCCTGTCCGGCCTCGCGCTCGGCGCCCACGACGCCGACACCGACCTCGCGCTGGTCGACCCGCGCCCGGCGTTCGTGCCGCCGGAGCCGTTCGCCTGGGTCGGCGGGATGATCGTGCGCCGCGCGCTGGTGCGCGCGGAGCGCCGCCTCGACCAGGGCCGCCGGCCGGACCCGCTCACGCGGGCGGTGGCGGCGGCTCCCCGGGCACTCGGGATGCACGTGTCGCGATGAACCGGGCGCCCGTGGCGGGGATGCGGCCCGCCGCGATCGCCTCCTCTTCGTCGCTGCGCAGCGCCGGGTCGATCTCCCAGCGGTGCAGATACGCGCCGCGTACCGGCTCGCCGACGTCGAACCAGCGCGCGAGCGCTCGCACGATCGTCTCCACGCTGTGTAGGTGACCACGCAGGTCGGCGACCAGCGTCTCCGGTGCGTGGTCACGGTCTGCGTGCCCGAGCCACCATCTTGCCGCGCGCTCGTCATAGGCGCCGACGTCGAACTCGTCGACCACGAACCGCGCGCCTTCCGGCAGCACGGCGGCAAGCCGATCGACCGACTCGGCGAGCGGCTCGACGTGATGCATCGAGACGACCGCGACCGCCGCATCGAACGTCCCCTCGACCTCGTGCAGCGGGATCTGGACGACGCCGTCGCCGCCGGCGGGGTCGATCGCCAGCACGTCGTAGCCCGCCTCCCGCAGCGCTGCCGCGAGCTCGCCGCCGCCGGCGCCGACCTCGAGGATCCGGGCCGGCGGGGGCGGCAGCGCGGCCCGGACATATGCGTGAACCTCAGCCGTGGGCACTGAGGAAGTCATATTGCTGATCTGGCACGCCCGGGTGGATATCAGGTCGCGAAATCGGGGTATCTGGTCCCGGACCCGAGATGACCGAGACCATCCTTTCGCTCGAGCGCACGACGGACGCGCCCCGCGAGGCGCGGGGCCGCGTGCGCGATCTGTCTGACCACCTCGACCCTGCGCGGGTCCAGGATGCCGTACTGCTCGTCTCCGAGCTTGTCACGAACGCCGTCAAGTACGGCCCCGAGGATGAGGCGATCCGCCTGATCGTCGGCACCGATGGCACGCGGACCCGTTTCACGGTCCATGACCTCGGCGCTCGGCCCGCTGCCCGAGATGCGCGACGAGGCCGATCCCGCCCCCGGCGGGCACGGGCTGCGCCTCGTCGATGCCCTCGCGGATCGCTGGGGCGTCGAACGCGGCAGCACCCGCGTTTGGTTCGAGCTCGACCGTTGAGGTAGGCTTCCTGGCGCATGTCGCGCCGGCTTGACCTTCTCCTTCTCCTCCCCCTTCGGGGGGAATAGCGCGTGGCGGCCGCGAAGCCGCAAACCCAGCACGAAGGAGCAGGTCCCACAAGCCGAGAAGGAGCATCGCGACATGGACGACAACCGGGTCATCATCTTCGACACCACGCTGCGCGACGGTGAGCAGTCGCCGGGCATCTCGCTGAACGCCACCGAGAAGCTCGAGATCGCCCACCAGCTCGCGCGTCTGGGCGTCGACGTCATCGAGGCGGGCTTCCCGATCGCCTCCAACGGAGACTTCGAGGCGGTGCAGGTGATCGCCCGCGAGGTGCACGGCCCGGTCATCGCCGGCCTTGCCCGGGCTCATGCCGCCGACATCGAGCGCGCCGCGGAAGCCGTACGCGACGCCGAGCGACCTCGCATCCACACGTTCATCTCGACGTCGGACATCCACATCAAGTACCAGCTGCAGTCCACGCGCGAGGACGTGCTGGGCCAGGCGCGGGCGGCCGTGGCGCACGCCAAGTCGTTCGTCGACGACGTCGAGTTCTCGCCGATGGACGCCACGCGCGCCGACGTCGAGTTCACCGCGGCGGTGCTGACCGCGGCGCTCGAGGAGGGGGCGACCACGATCAACGTCCCCGACACCGTCGGCTACGCGCTGCCGATGGAGTACGGCGCGTTCCTGACGCAGCTGTACGAGCTGGTGCCGGGGCTGCGCGACGTCGTCCTGTCCGTCCACTGCCATGACGACCTCGGGCTGGCGGTCGCGAACTCGTTCGCCGGGCTGCAGGCGGGCGCGCGCCAGGTCGAATGCGCGATCAACGGGATCGGCGAGCGCGCGGGGAACGCCTCGCTCGAGGAGATCGTGATGCTGCTGCACACGCGCGCCGACGACGTCGGCCTCGTGACCGGCGTGCAGACGCGCGAGATCGCGCGCACCAGCCGGCTCGTCTCGCGCCTGACCGGTTACGTGGTGCAGCCGAACAAGGCGATCGTGGGCCGCAACGCGTTCGCGCACGAGTCGGGCATCCACCAGGACGGCGTCCTCAAGGAGCGCTCGACCTACGAGATCATGCAGGCGGCCGTCGTCGGCGTCGACGACTCGACGTCGCTGGTCCTCGGCAAGCACTCCGGCCGCCACGCGCTGAAGGCGGCGCTGGAGGAGCTGGGCTTCACGGTCAGCGGGCAGGCGCTGAACACCGCGTTCAAGCGCTTCAAGGAGATCGCGGACAAGAAGAAGCAGGTCACGGCGATGGACCTCGAGGCGCTCGTCACCGACGAGCTCCGCGCCCAGCTCGGCTCCTACACGCTCGAGTGGTTCGACGTCGAGGCGTCGTCGCGGCGCCCGCCGCACGCGACCGTCGCGATCCGCACGCCCGACGACGAGGTCGTCCAGGGCAACTTCACCGGCGACGGTCCGGTCGACGCGATCTTCCGCGCGATCAACGCCGCCGTGCGCAGCGAGGCGCGGCTCCGCGACTTCCACATCGGCTCGGTGACGGCGGGCCAGGACGCGCTCGGCGAAGCGAGCGTCGTGCTCGAGGTGGCGGGCCTGTCCGCCGCCGGCCAGGGCGTCTCGACCGACATCATCGAGGCCGCCGCGCTGGCCTACGTGCGCGCGCTCACCAACGCCGAGCGCAAGGTCGCGCTCGCCGCCGAGGAGGCTGAGCAGCCGGAGCTCACGCCGACGCCTTGAGCATCCCGCCGTCGACCACGAACTCGGCCCCGACCGTGCTCGCGGAGCGCGGCGACGCCAGCAGCAGCACGGCGTCGGCGATCTCCGCGGGCTCGATCATCCGGCCGGTGACGAGCTGCATCATCTCGGGCGCGACCGTGCTCAGCACCGCCTCCCGGTCATTGCCTGTGGCCGCCGCGAAGATGTCGGCCGCGCCGCCGGCGTCGGTCCACCACGGCGTGCGCACCGGCCCCGGGCAGATCGTGTTGACGCGGACGCCCTGCGGCCCGAACTCCTCGGCGAGCGACTTCGTCAGATGCGCGAGCGCGGCCTTGGCGGCGCCGTAGTCGACATTCGCCGCTGACGGCTGGCGGGCCATCACGGAGCTGACGTTGATGATCGCGCCGCCGCCGCGCTCGAGCATCGACGGGATCGCCTCGCGGCACATCCGGACCGCGCTGAGGAGGTTGAAGTCGAGCATCTCGTGCCAGTCCCCATCGCTGAGCCCGAGGAAGCCGAAGCGCGGGAGCGCGACGTTGGGCGGCGGCCCGCCGGCGTTGTTGACGAGGATGTCGACGGCGCCGTACGTCTCGATCGCCTGCGCGACGGCGCGTGACGGTGCGCCGGCGTCCGTCAGATCGGCCGGCACATGTAGCAGCGCCCCGTCGTGGTCGGGCGGCGGCGTGCGGGACACGCACACGACGCGCGCGCCTTCGGACAGGAGGCCGCGCACCACGGCGAGGCCGATGCCCTTCGAGCCGCCGGTCACGACGGCGACTCGGTCGGAGAGGTTGAGATCCATGTCCGGACAACGGCCGGGACGTGCGGAGTGTGAGTCAGCCCGCCAGCGCCCGGCCCTGGGCGAACGCCGCGTCGAGGACCTCCTCGACCCGGTCCGCCTGCATCAGGTGCGCGCCGATCGCGGCCGCCGAGGCGGTGTCCGGCACGATCGTGCGCACGCGCATCCCGCGGGCGATCAGCGCCATCTCCTCGGCGACGAGCGCGGCCTTCGTGACCGCGGTCAGGGGTCCCGCGCCGGCGGTGGGCGCCAGGCAGAGGACGTGCGCGCCGCGGCCGCCGGGCGCGGCATCGAGGTTGACCGGGCTCCAGACGGCGCCGTCGACGTACTCGCGCTCGCCGATCGTGACCGGCGCGAACAGCCACGGGACCGCACACGAGGCGAGGACCGCGTCCCGCACGCTCGCGGCCGGCGCTCCCGGAGCCCCGAAGAGGACGCGGGTGCCGCTGGAGCGCTCGACGGCCGCCACGCGCAAGCGGCCGTCGAAGCTCGCGTCGAGCGTGTCGATGTGGCCGCCGAGCCGGCCGAGCGTGCGCTGTGGCCGCGGCGAGGCGGCGAGGACGGCGGAGCGGGCGAGCCGGCCCGGCGGCGCGAGGCCGGCGAACGCGAGCGGGGCGAGCGGGCTGACGACGACGCTCCCGGCGCGCGCCGCCGCACGAGCGAGGCCGAACCGCCGCTCCGGAACCGACGGCGTGTCCCAGGCGCGGGCGGCGCGATCGCCGGCTTCGAGTTCGCGGCCCGAGACCAGCGTGGCGGCGACGATCGACCCCGCCGACGTGCCGAGGATGTACTCGCAGCCCCGGAAGTCGAGGCCGATCCCGCTCAGCAGCCCACGCATCCACGCCTCGCCCAGCGTCCCGCCGGCGCCGAGGACGAGGGTGTCGGGCAGATCGGTTATCACGCTGCCATGATGGCGACGTGCCGGAGGCGCCGCGCATCAAGCACATCGAGGACATCCCGCAGCTGGCTGCGGGAGACGTCAACTACCGGCTCGTCCGGCGCGAGCTCGGCATCCGCGCGTTCGGCACGAACGCGTTCACCGCCGACGCCGGGGTGCAGCTGATCGAGGAGCACGACGAGACCGGCGCGGGCGCGGGCCGCCACGAGGAGCTCTACGTCGTGATCGCCGGCCACGCCCGCTTCCGGATCGATGGCACCGAGCACGACGCCCCGGCGGGGACGCTGGTGTTCATCCCGGACCCGACGTCGCGGCGCACCGCGACGGCGCTGGTCGACGGGACGACCGCTCTGGCGGTCGGCGGCGCGCCGGGTCGCGCCTATGAGGTGTCGCCGTGGGAGCCCTCGTTCGCCGCCAAGGGCGTCGCCGACGCGGGCGACCCGGGCGCCGCAGCCGACCTGATGCAGGAGGCGCTGGCCGAACACCCCGGCAACGCGCACGTGCTCTACAACACGGCCTGCTTCGAGGCGCTCGCCGGCCGCCGCGACGACGCGATCGCCCACCTGCGCGCGGCGGTCGAGGCTTCGCCCAAGATGCGCGAGTGGGCCGCCCGCGACAGCGACTTCGACGCGATCCGGGACGACCCCGAGTTCCCCTGACCTCGAGGGCCGGCGGCGCGGCGAACTGCGGCATTGAGGGACGGCGGGATCGGCCGGTCCGCGAGGTTGGTGTCGTATTTGGGTCGCATAGCGACCATTTCACGACACCAAGGCGCGCAAACGCTCGGAGGACGCCGACCCGGCCGGCTCCCTCACCGCCCTACCCAGCCGCAGTTCGTCAGTCCACCGCCTACCGCCGGATCACCACCCGCCGCACACGCACGCGATGCTCGCCGGGCAGGCGAACGCGCACCCGCGCCGCGAACGGCGCCGCGCGCCGGGCGCGGCGCGTGAGCCGGGCGGTCACGGATGCGACGCTCGGCCGGCACGCAACGTGCGGACCATCCGCGCGACCGTGCGGCCGTGGGCGCGCACGCGGATGTAGGCCCGGCCGGTGACCGCGGCGCGGAGCCGGATCTTCACGGCGCGGCCGGCCCGCTGGCGGCGCTTGACGTGCACGAACGGCGCCGCGGCCTTCGGCGTCAGCCCCGCCACGGCGGCGCGGGCGTCGACGAGCCCGTCGCCGTACTGGGCGTCCTCGCCGGGCGGCCCGAGATCGGTCGCGGTCGACAGCATGCGGTCGACGGCGGCCCGGCCGCGCAGGCCGAGCGAGACGAGCAGCGCGGCGACGCCCGAGACGTGCGGAGCGGCCTGCGACGTCCCGGCCATCTCCTCGTAGCCGCCGGGGACGGTCGACAGCACGTTCTCGTCGGTCGCCGGGAGCGCCGACCCGCCCGGCGCGACGATCCCGAGCCCGGAGCCGAACGACGAGAACAGCGAGCGCGCGCCGCGCCTGTCCACCGCGCCGACGCAGACGAGGCCGTCGGCGGCCGCAGGCTGTTCGCACACCGGGACGCCGTTGTTGCCCGCCGCCGCCACGACGACGATGCCGGCGGCCAGCGCGCGGTGGATCGCCGCGTCGATCGCGTCGCCGCCGGCCGCGCCGACGATCGGCACCTCGGAGCCGAGCGACAGGTTGATCACGTCGGCGCCGTGCGTGCGCGCCCAGTCGATCCCGGCGGCGATCGTGTCGACCTCGCCGGACCCGTCGTCGCCGAGCACGCGGACCGGCATCAGCCGGGCCCGCGGCGCCACCGACGCGATGCCGACGCCGTTGCCGGTCGCCGCGCCGATGATCCCGGTCACGTGCGTGCCGTGCCCTTCGCCGTCCTGCGGCGCGGAGTCGCCGTCGACGAAGTCGTGGCCGGCCACCAGGCGGCCGGCCAGGTCGGGATGGTCCAGGGCGACGCCGGAGTCGACGACCGCCACCGTGGCGCCCGCGCCGGTCGACGTCGCGTGCGCGGCGTCGGCCTCGATCATCGACAGGTTCCACTGGCGGGCGCGCAGCGGATCGCCCGCGGCGGCCGCGGTGCCGGCGAGCAGCGCCCACGCGACGAGCGCCGCTATGACGATCCTCAACCGGTCGCCTCGTTGATCACCACGAGCACCGACATCACGCCGAACAGGCCGGTCGCCCACATCAGCGCGAGCATCCGGACGCCCCGCACCTTGAGCTGATCGGGCAGGAAGCGGCGGTTGATGACCAGCAGCAGGATCGAGTAGATGAACATCACGCCGCCGCTCAGCGCCGCGGCGACGACGACCAGCGACAGCGGCTGGTCGAAGCCCGACAGCAGGATCGCCGTGCCGCAGGCGATCAGCGTCCACACGACGACGAAGTACAGGCGGCTCTCGGTCCAGCGCTTGCTCTCACGCATGTAGCCGACGCGCAGCACGTCGGCGACCAGGCGGCTGACGTAGTCGATGATCCCCAGCGCCGCGCCGAACAGGCTGATCGCGCCGATCACCCAGAACAGCGTCCCGAACCACTCGCCGGTGGCGCCCTTGAGCGCGTTGCCCTCGATCTGGATGAAGTCGAAGTCGGAGTCCTGGACCGCCGGGTTGCCGTAGACGGTCGAGTAGGCGATCAGCGAGAAGACGACGATCGTGCACGCGCCGATCAGGAAGAACGAGATGAACTGCTCGATGTTGGCCTTGCGCCACCACTCGCGCCAGCGCTCCATGCTCGTCGCGTCGACCCGGAACACGTAGCCGCGGCCGGACGGCACGGCCTCCTCCTCGCCCGTGATGGGGGAGACGACGCGCGGCGCGTACGTGCCCATGCCGTAGCCCTTGTCGCGGATCCAGTTGCTGACGACGAGGTTGTTGGTCCCGCCGGCGCCCGCGTAGGCGAGCGCGCCGAGCAGGACCGCGAGCTCGAGCTTGCCGCCGGTGAAGCTGCCGAAGCTGGTGACGGTCTTGTCGAGGTCGCCGAACGCGCCGGCGGTCACCGCCGTGGTCAGCGCGACGACGAGGAACACCAGCACCAGCGCGACCTTGACGAACTCGAACTTCTCGATCGTCTGGTAGACGACCGGGGAAGCCGACAGTGCGATCCCGATCAGCACCATCGCGCCGATGGCGATCGCGTTGGCGTTGCCGCCGCCGAACAGGAACGTCGTGATCGTGGCGGCGCTGGTCGCCCACGCGGGCCAGATGTTCGGGACGATCGCGCAGGCGATCATCAGGAGTCCGAAGGGCTTCCACAGGCGCTGGAAGCCGGTGACGGCGGTCTCGCCGGTCGCCAGCGTGTAGCGCTCGATCTCCATGTTGATGAAGAACTGCGTCAGCAAGCCGACGATGCCCGCCCACAGGAACACCAGCCCGACCTGCGAGGCGATGTAGGGGAAGAGGATGTACTCGCCGGACGCGATGCCGACGCCGACGAGGATCACGCTCGGCCCGACGATGCGCCGGAGCTTCGGTGCTTTCGGCAGCTCGCGCTCCTCGACGGGTCCGATGGTTGCCTCGGGTACCTGTGTTGGGGCTTCGACGGTGGCCATCCCAAAGGCTTTCCCGCACAAGAGCGGCTACACGCCGTGTACGTGATAGCGTACGGTTGTAATGGCAGCGACCGTCGAGCCGCTCCCCGCCATCGGGCCGAGGGTGAAGGCGCTGCGGGAGGCGATGGACCTCTCGCTGCGCGATCTCGCCCTGCGCTCCGGCGTCTCGGCGCCGATGCTCTCGCAGGTCGAGCGCGGCGAGACCAGCCCGACGCTGCAGGTCGCGGCGCGGATCGCCGCCGGCCTCGAGCTGCGGCTGTCCCAGCTGCTGCGCCTCGACGAGGGCGGGATCGGTGACGGTCGTGCGGTCCGGCGAGGGCCGCCGCGGCGGCGCCGCGGGCCATGCCTACGAGGTGTTGAGCCCGCCGCTGCCCGGCCTGCGCGCCGAGCTCTCCCGCCACCGGCTCGCGCCCGGCGCCGCCACCGGCGGCCCCGGCGACCCGCCCATGCACGAGCCGGGCGCGCGCGAGACGGCCGTCATCGAGGCCGGCACCGTCGACCTGCTCGTCGACGGGGCGCGGCATCGCCTCGGCGCGGGCGACACCGTCACCTTCGACGCCGACCTTCCGCATCACTTCGAGAACCCTGGAAAGGAGGAGGCCGTCCTGCTGGCCGTCGTGTCCGCCGGGCTGCGCCGCTCATGACCCCGAGCACGCTCTTCGACAAGATCTGGGCCGCCCACGAGGTCGCGCCCGGTCTGATCTACATCGACCTGCACCTCGTCCACGAGGTCACCAGCGCCCAGGCCTTCGAGGGCTTGCGGCTCGCCGGGCGCACGGTCCGGCGCACCGACCGTACGGTGGCCACGGCCGACCACAACGTCCCGACCGACGGCACGCCGGTCGCCGCGCGCATCCGCGACGAGCTGTCACGCGTGCAGGTGGAGACGCTCGAGCGCAACTGCGCCCAGTTCGGCGTCCCGATCTACTCGATCGGCTCCGACCACCAGGGCATCGTGCACGTGATCGGGCCCGAGCTGGGGTTGACCCAGCCGGGGATGACGATCGTGTGCGGCGACTCGCACACCGCGACCCACGGCGCGTTCGGCGCGCTGGCCTTCGGGATCGGCACCAGCGAGGTCGAGCACGTGCTCGCGACGCAGTGCCTCTCCCAGCGCCGCCCGAAGTCGATGCGGATCAACTACACGGGCGAGCTCGGGTTCGGCGTCACGCCGAAGGACCTGATCCTCGGCACGATCGGCCAGATCGGCGTCAACGGCGCGGCCGGCCACGTCGTCGAGTACGCCGGCCCGGTCATCCAGGGGCTCTCGATGGAGGGCCGGATGACGATCTGCAACATGACGATCGAGGGCGGCGGCCGGGCCGGGATGATCGCTCCCGACGACACGACGTTCGAGTGGGTCGAGGGCCGTGCGGCCGCGCCCGACGACTTCGCGGCGGCCGTGGAGGGGTGGCGCGAGCTGCGGACCGACGACGGCGCGAGCTTCGACAAGGAGGTCCACGTCGACGCGAGCGCGCTGTCGCCGCTGGTCACCTGGGGCACCACACCAGGGATGGTCGTCCCGGTCACCGAGGCGGTCCCCGAGCCGCGCGGCGACGGCGATCACCGGGCGCTGAAGTACATGGGCCTCGAGGCCGGCACGCCGATGCAGGAGATCGCGCTCGACCGCGTGTTCATCGGCTCGTGCACGAACTCGCGGATCGGTGACCTGCGCGCCGCCGCCGAGCTGGTCAAGGGCCGCCGCGTGGCCTCGACCGTCGACGCGATGGTCGTCCCGGGTTCCCAGCAGGTTCGCCTGCAGGCCGAGCAGGAGGGCCTCGACGAGGTGTTCCGCGCCGCGGGGTTCGACTGGCGCACCGCCGGCTGCTCGATGTGCCTGGGCATGAACCCGGACATCCTCCAACCGGGCGAGCGCTGCGCGTCGACCTCCAACCGCAACTTCGAGGGGCGCCAGGGCCGCGGCGGGCGCACCCACCTCGTCTCGCCCCAGATGGCCGCCGCGGCCGCCATCGAAGGGCATTTCGTCGACATCCGGGAGTGGTCGTGATGGAACCGGTTCGCCTGATCTCGGGCGACGTCAGCGTGCTCGACCGCGCCGACGTCGACACCGACCAGATCATCCCCAAGCAGTTCCTCAAGCGGGTCGAGCGGACCGGCTTCGGCGAGTTCCTCTTCTACGACTGGGCGAAGGAGGACGGCTGGCACCTGCCCGCCAACCCGATCCTCGCCACCGGGCCGAACTTCGGCTGCGGATCGTCGCGCGAGCACGCGCCGTGGGCCTTGCAGGACTACGGCTTCCGCGCGGTGGTGGCGGCGAGCTTCGCCGACATCTTCTTCAACAACTGCACGAAGATCGGCCTGCTCCCGGTCGTCATCCCCGACGACGACGTGCACGCGCTGATGGCGGCGGGGTCGGGTGAGGTCGACCTCGAGGCGCGCGAGGTGCGCTTCGACGGCCGCGCGGTGCCGTTCGAGATCGACGACGAGACCCGCCACCGGCTGCTCAACGGACTCGACGACATCGCCTTGACGCTGCAGCAGTCGGGCGACATCGACGCCTACGAGCGCGACCGCGAGCGGTCCGGGCCGGTGACCACCGCGCTCTGAATCCTGATGCGCGAGCGGCAGCTCCGCCGCTGCGTGCACGAGGCCCGGGCGTCGCGCGACCGCATCGCGCAAGCAGCGCCGTCTTCCCGATCCCCGGCTGACCGCGCAGCACCAGCGCGTCGCTGCCGCCCTCGCGACCGAACAGCACGTCAGCCGTAGGCGATGAACTCGAGCAGCGATCCGTCGGGGTCGCGGAAGTACACGCTCGTGCCGTCGCCGCGCGCTCCGGCCCGCTCGACCGGGCCGAGCTCGACATCGATGCCGTGCTCGCGCGAGGTGCGCGACGGCCGTCCTCGATCGGCCCGTCCCAGCGAAAGCAGAGGTCGCTGTTGCCGGGCCGCACCGGGTCCCTCGCCACCGGCTCGCCGTGGACGCCCGGGCCGTGGAGGTTCAGCTGCTGTGTCACCGAAGCGGTACGCCCAGCCGGCGCCCCGCTCGATCAGCTCGGCGCCGAGGACGTCCCGGTAGAACGCGTTCGAGCGATCCCAGTCCGACACCGCGACGACGCAGTGGTCAAGGGAGATCACACGGAGACACCGTACGCCTCGGTGAACGCGTCCTGCGCGTAGGCGAGCGACGCGTACCGAAGCCCTTGTCGCCCCAGGTCGTGCCCCAGCTGTTGCGGACGATGAAGCGGTCGGGCGTGTAGCCGACGATCGACACCGCGTGCCCGCCGCGCTGGGTCTTCGGCTGGTAGGTGTCCATGTTGCCGCCGTGGTCGCCGGCGTCATCCCACGTCCGGTCGACGTCGAGGCGGGTGAGGAGCGGCCCGCGCGTCGCCAGCCATTTGCGCCACGCGTTGACCGAGCCGCCGTGATTGAACGAGAGGTTGAAGTAGCTGAGGATCTTCAGCTGCGACGCCACCGCGTAGAACGCCTCGGGCGTGCCGGGATACAGGCTGCCGCCGAACGGCAGGACGTTCTCCTTCACGGCACCGAACTTGCGGGCGACGTCGAGCGCGGCCTTCAGGCTCGTCCCCGCGTTCTCGATGAACGTCGTCGGCGCGCTCGAGTACTCGTCGGTCTCCTTCGACGCCATCCAGATGAACCGCTTCGACAGCGTCTCGGTGTTCCTGATCCGGCCGGACTTGACGAAGTGCCAGCGCAGCAGCGCATCGGCCGTCGCCCAGCCGACGCACGACCCCGTCGCGCCCTGGTCGCCGACCTTCCACCACGTCTCCCGCAGGTCCTTCGACTTCGGCACGGCGGGCGCCGCGGCGAGCAGCCCCGCGGCGTCGGCGTGCTGGATCTGCCAGTCCTGCTCGGTGTCCCGCGAGGGGATGACGTTGAGGACGCGCTTGACGCGCTTGGGCTTGGCCCGACGCTTGGCTTGCGGCATGCGCTCGACCCTATGGTGCGCCGAGGTTCGGGGTCAACTGCGGCATTAAGGGGGCGAAGTCCGGTTGGTGTCGGCTAATGGTCGCTATGCGACCCAAATACGACACCGCCGCCTCGATCGCGGCAGATCAGCACGGCGTGGTCTCCAGATCGCAGCTCTTACAAGCGGGGTTGACGCCCGAGGCGATCAAGCGGCGGATGAGAGCGGGGCGCCTGCACACCATCCACCGAGGCGTCTACGCGGTCGGCCACAGAGGCTTGACGCTCGAGGGCCGCTGGATGGCGGCAGTCCTCGCGTGCGGCCCGAACGCCGCCCTGAGCCACACGACCGCGGCGGCGGCATGGGACCTGCGCCGCGCCGACACCGTGATCCACGTGACGGTCCCGGGCCGCGGCGGCCGCCAGGCGCCGAGAGGGGTCCGCCTGCACCGCAGCCCGACGCTGACGCCGGCGGAGATCGCGAGCTACCGGGGCATCCCGGTGACCAAGCCGGCGCGGACGATCATCGACCTCGCGAGAACGGTCAGACGCGATGAGCTGGAGCGGATCGTCGAGGAGGCGGACAAGCGCGGCCTCGTGGACTTCGTCGCGCTGAGATCAGCCAGATCCGCCTCCCTACAAGCGGTGTTACGCGCCTACAGCCCGGCCCCGACCCGGAGCGAGCTCGAGCGGCGCTTTCTCCGGCTGTGCCGAGACCACGACATCCCACGGCCCGAGGTAAATGTCTACATCGACGGCTACCTCGTCGACTTCGTGTGGAGAGAACGGAAGCTGATCGTGGAGGTCGACGGCTACGCGTTCCACCGATCGCCCGCCGCGTTCGAGCGAGATCGAGAGCGCGACGTCCATCTGGCGATGCGGGGATGGACGACGCGCAGGTTCACGTGGCGGCACGTGACCGAGAGGGAGTCATGGGTCGCCGCGGCGATCGGCTAGCGTGCCGCAGCCCATGCCCACCATCGTCACGCTCCCCGGCGACGGCATCGGCCCCGAGGTGCTGGCCGCCACGCTCGAGATCCTCAGCGAGGTCGCGCCCGACCTGACCTACGACGAGCACCTGGTCGGTGGCGCGGCAATCGATGCGACCGGCACGGCGCTGCCGGCAGAGACGCTGCAGGCGGCCAAGCAGTCGGACGGCGTGCTGCTCGCCGCGGTCGGCGGCCCGAAGTGGGACACCACCGACCCGAACCAGCCACGCCCCGAGCAGGGACTGCTCGGGCTCAGGCGCGGCCTCGGCCTGTTCGCCAACCTCCGGCCCGTCCGCCCACTGCCTGCCCTCTACGACGAGAGCCCGCTCAAGCGCGACATCATCGATCGCACCGACCTGCTGGTCGTCAGAGAGCTCACCGGCGGCATCTACTTCGGCGAGAAGACCCGGACCGAGAACACGGCCACCGACCTCTGCACGTACACCACCGAGGAGATCGAGCGGATCACGCGCACGGCGTTCGAGGCCGCCCGCTCGCGGGTCACCAGCGTGGACAAGGCCAACGTCCTCGAGACCAGCCGGCTGTGGCGGGAGACCGTCAAGCGGGTCCACAGCGAGGAGTTCCCGAACATCGAGCTCCAGCACGTCCTGGTCGACAACGCCGCGATGCAGCTGATCTCCAACCCCCGCCACTTCGACGTGATCCTCACCGAGAACATGTTCGGCGACATCCTCAGCGACGAGGCCGCGATGCTCACCGGGAGCATCGGGCTCCTGCCGAGCGCCAGCCTCGGCGCAGACGGACCCGGGGTGTTCGAACCCGTCCACGGCTCGGCGCCCGACATCGCCGGCCGGGGCATCGCCAATCCGCTCGCGATGATCCTCTCGGCGGCGATGCTCCTCCGGCACGGACTCGCCCGAACCGACGACGCGGCGCGGATAGAATCGGCCGTGGATCGGGCCCTGGAGGGCGGTCTCCGGACCACCGACCTGGGCGGCACGGCAACGACGACCGAGGCGACGCGCGCGGTCCTGAAGGAGCTGACGTGAACCAAGCGGACCTCATCTGGATGAACGGCGAATTCGTCGCCTGGGAGGACGCAAAGGTCCACGTACTGACACACGCGCTGCACTACGGCACCGGCGTCTTCGAGGGCGTCCGCGCCTACGAGACCGCCCGCGGCAGCGCCGTCTTCCGCCACCAGGACCACATCGACCGGCTCTTCAAGTCGGCGCAGATGTACTACATGGACGTTCCGTTCACGAAGGAGCAGATCCGCGAGGCGACGCTCGACCTGATCGCGCGCAACGGGCTGAAGTCCTGCTACATCCGCCCGGTCGTCTACCGCGGTGCCGGGCCGATGGGCCTGTACCCGCTCGACTGCCCGGTCGACGTCTTCATCGCCGTCTGGGAGTGGGGCGCCTACCTCGGCGAGGAGGGCAAGCAGAAGGGCGTCCGCGCGACGGTCGTCAGCTGGCGCAAGATCGGCCAGGACGCGCTGATCCCGATCGCCAAGGCCAACGGCCAGTACCTCAACTCGGTGCTCGCCAAGATCGAGTCCGAGAAGGCCGGCTATGAGGAGGGCATCCTGCTCGACCAGCGCGGCCTGGTCTGCGAGGGCACCGGCGAGAACCTGTTCATCGTCAAGGACGGCAAGGTTGCGACCCCGGGCTTCAACAGCTCGATCCTCGGCGGCATCAACCGCCTGTCGGCGATCACGATCGCGCAGGACCTCGGCTACGAGGTCGTCGAGCGCGACGTCGCGCGCGGCGAGCTCTACACCGCCGACGAGATCTTCATGACCGGCACCGCCGCCGAGCTGACGCCGATCCGCGAGATCGACGACCAGGCGATCGGCACGGGCGAGCCCGGCCCGGTCACCCGCGCGGTCCAGGAGGTCTTCGAGGACGCGCTGCACGGTCGCTCGGACCGGTACGCCGACTGGCTGGACATCGTGCCCCAAGTCGCGCCCGCGAAGTGACCCGCATCGCGATCTACGACTGCACCCTGCGCGACGGGATGCAGGGCCACGGGATGTCGCTGTCCGTGGAGGAGAAGGTCCGGGTCGCGCACGTGCTCGACGACCTCGGCATCCCGTTCATCGAGGCCGGCTTCCCGGCGTCGAACCCGAAGGAGGCCGAGCTGTTCGCGCTGCTCGAGCACGAGAGCCTGCGCGCCGACGTGTGCGCGTTCGGGATGACGCGGCGGCGCGACAGCAGCGCCGAGAACGACCCGGCGCTCCGAACGCTCGTGGAATCGTTCGCCCCGGTCTGCACGCTCGTCGGCAAGACCTGGAGCCTGCATCTGGAGAAGGTCGTGAAGGTCGGGCGCGACGAGAACCTGGCGATGATCGGCGAGTCGGTCGCGTTCCTGGTCGCCCAGGGCAAGCGCGTGATCTACGACGCCGAGCACTTCTTCGACGGCTTCCGCGACGACCCCGCGTACGCGATCGCCTGCCTGCAGGCGGCCGCCGGCGGCGGCGCCGGGAACGTCACGATGTGCGACACCAACGGGGCGTCATTGCCCACGGAGATCGCGGCGGCCGTCCAGACGGTGCGCACGGCGCTCCCCGACATCGAGCTCGGGATCCACTGTCACAACGATGCCGAGTGCGGCGTCGCGAACTCGCTCGCCGCGGTCGCCGAGGGCGCCCTGCTCGTCCAGGGCACGATGAACGGCTACGGCGAGCGCTGCGGCAACGCCAACCTCACGAGCATCGTCCCGAACCTCCAGCTCAAGCTCGGCCACGACTGCGTGCCGACGCTCGAGGGCTGGACCGAGGCCGCGCACTACCTCGACGAGCTGCTCAACCTCACGCCCGACCCCGATCAGCCGTACGTGGGCAAGAACGCGTTCGCGCACAAGGGCGGCATGCACGTCGCCGGCGTGAACGCGGACCCCGCGACGTTCGAGCACATCGACCCGGCGCTGGTCGGCAACAGCCGCGACGTGCTGGTCTCGGAGCTCTCCGGCAAGGGCACCGTGATCGCCCATGCCGGCGGCGCGCTCGACGATGCGACGGCGTCGCGGGTGGTCGAGCGCGTGAAGGAGCTCGAGCACCGCGGCTTCCAGTTCGAGGCGGCCGACGGCTCGTTCGACCTGCTGATCCGGCGCGAGAGCGGCGACTACGAGCCGCTGTTCCGGCTCGAGTCCTGGCGCGTGATCTCCGAGAAGCGCGAAGACGGCCGCGTCCAGACGGAGGCCACGATCAAGATCTGGGTGGACGGACAGCGCTACGTCCGCGTGGCGGAGGGCAACGGCCCGGTGAACGCGCTCGACAGCGCCCTGCGGGCGGCGATCGGCGAGCGCTACCCGCACCTGCGCGACATCAAGCTCGTCAACTACAAGGTCCGCATCCTCGACGAGTGGAAGGCGACCGGCGCCACCACCCGCGTGCTGCTCGACGCCACCGACGGCACCGACACGTGGGGCGCGATCGGCGTCCACGAGAACGTGATCGAGGCGTCGTGGGACGCGCTGGTGGACTCGCTCGAGGCCGGGATGGTCCGCACGCGAGCGGCAGGGGTCTGACCCCTCTCGTCGGCGTGTCCGCCAACTCTCGAGAAAGGGGTCAGACCCCCGTCCCACTCGCGCGCCCCGTCATCGGGGAGGCGGAGGAGCAGGCGGTGCTCGCGGTGCTGCGCTCCGGCCAGCTCAGCCTCGGCCCGCGCCTGGCCGCCTTCGAGGAGGCCTTCGCCGCCCGCGTCGGCGCGAACCATGCCAGTGCGGTGTCGAGCGGAACCGCCGCGCTGCATCTCGCGCTGCGAGCGGTGGGTGTCGAGGACGGCGACGAGGTCGTCACGACGCCGTTCTCGTTCGTCGCCTCGGCCAACGCGATCGTGTTCGAGCGGGCGAAGCCCGTGTTCGCCGACATCGACCCCGTGACGCTCAACCTCGACCCGGACGCCGCGGCCGCGGCGATCACGGGCCGCACCAAGGCGCTGCTGCCCGTCGACATCTTCGGCTACCCGGCGGACCTCGAGGCGTTCGAGCGCCACGGCCTCCCGATCGTCGAGGACGCCTGTGAGGCGCTCGGAGGCCGCTACGCCGACGGCACCCCGATCGGCAGCCGCAGCCATCCCGCCACGTTCGCCTTCTACGCCAACAAGCAGATCACCACCGGCGAGGGCGGCATGATCACGATGGGCTCGGCCGAGCACAAGGAGCGCGTGGACTCCGAGCGCAACCAGGGCCGGGCGCCGAACATGGACTGGCTCGATCACGACCGCCTGGGCTTCAACTACCGGCTCAGCGACATCGCCTGCGCGCTGGGGCTGGCGCAGCTCGACCGGCTCGACGAGCTGCTCGCCGGCCGCGCTCGCGTCGCCGCGCTGTACCGCGAAGCGCTCGCCGGCAGCCCGCTGACGCTCCCGTGTCCCGACCAGGGCGACGCGGTGCGCGGCTGGTTCGTGTTCGTCGTCCAGCTCCCGCACGGGATCGACCGCGACCGCACGATCGAAGCGCTGCGGGAGCGCGGCGTGCAGTCCAAGCCGTACCTGCCGGCGATCCACCTGATGACCTACTACCGCGAGGCGTTCGGACACCGCGAGGGCGAGTTCCCGGTGTGCGAGGACGTGGCCGCGCGGTCGGTCGCCCTGCCGTTCTTCCCGGAGATGACCGAGGGTCAGGTCGCGCAGGTGGCCGAGGCGCTGACCGCCGTCGCCGCCTGACGGTCTCGGCCGTCAGACTCGCTTGAGGTAGCTGACGAAGCCGGGGCCGCCGATCGCGTCCGCGACGGCCTCGCTCGGCGCGCGCCGGATCTCGCGCTCGCTGAACCCGGTGGCCTCGTACAGCGCCCGAGCCGGCTCGTTGTGCAGCCCGGTGTCGAGCGCGACGCCTTCGAGCCGGTGCTCGGCGGCCGCCCGCTCGGCCTGCTCGAGCATCGTGCGGGCCACGCCGCGGCGGCGAAACGACGGGTCGACCGCCAGCGCGTCGACGTACAGCGTCCGCGGCGGCGGGTGGGGGGAGACCGTGCCGGCCGCGCGCAGGTGGCGCAGCAGCCCGGGCCAGCGCCACGGCGGCACCCGGGGCGCCGTCAGGGACACGAACCGGCGCGCCCGCTCGTCGCCCTCGCTGACCGGGAACCACGCGATCACGCCCGCGAGCTCGCCGTCCACCTCGGCCACGGCGCAGACCTCGAAGCTCGCGGCGTGCCCGGTCCGCTCGTAGACGGCGGCCAGCAGCGCGCGCGCCCGCGCCTCCGAGCCGGCGTAGGCGTCGTAGTACGGCTTGGCCGACAGGTACAGCAGCTCGTCGGCGGGATCGGTGGGCGTGGCGGGCCGGACCACGACGGTCATGTCAGTCATGATGCCGCGTCGGATGTCGCGCTTCTCGATTCCGCAGGATCCCGTCTTCCAGCAGCTCAACGCGTCGATCAGCTTCGACTGGCGGCTCGGACCGTACGACCTCGAGCAGTCGCGCGCCCACGCGAAGATGCTCGCCGAGGCGGGGATCATCTCCGCGGCCGACCGCGACGCGCTGCTCAACGGGCTCGACCGGGTCTCCGACGAGCTGGACAGCGGCGCGTTCGACTTCCGGGCGGACGACGAGGACATCCACATGGCGATCGAGCGGCGGCTGACCGAGATCGTCGGCCCGGTGGGCGGCAAGCTGCACACCGCCCGCTCGCGCAACGACCAGGTCGCCACCGACATGGCGATGTTCACGCGCGCGCACGCGCTGACGACGATCGAGCGGCTGCAGCGCCTGCAGAGCGCGCTCGTCCAGCTCGCCGACCGCCACCTGGACTGGGCGATGCCCGGCTACACCCACCTCCAGCGCGCGCAGCCGGTCTACCTCGCGCACCACCTGCTCGCCTACTTCTGGATGTTCCGGCGCGACGCGCAGCGGTTCGAGCACGTCCTCGGCGCCACCAGCGACCTGCCGCTCGGCGCCGGCGCGCTGGCGGGCGTGAACTTCGAGACCGACCGCGGCCTCGTCGCCCGCGAGCTCGGCTTCACCGGCGTCGCGCCGAACTCGATCGACGCGGTCTCCAACCGCGACTTCGTGCTCGACTACCTCGCCGCCGCGGCGACGTGCGCGACGCACCTGTCCCGCCTCGGGGGCGAGATCGTCCTGTGGTCGAGCGAGGAGTTCGGGTTCTGTGAGGTGTCCGACGCGTGGGCGTCGGGCTCCTCGATCATGCCGCAGAAGAAGAACCCCGACGCGGCCGAGCTGCTGCGCGCGAAGGCGCCGCGCGTCGCCGCGCACCTGGTCGCCCTGCACGGCGTCTTCCACGGGCTCCCGCTGACCTACAACAAGGACATGCAGGAGGACAAGGAGCACCTGTTCGACGCCGCCGACACGCTCGACCTGTGCCTGCAGGCGGCGGCCGGGATGCTCTCCGGCATCGCGTTCGACCGCGGGCGCCTCGCGGGCGCGGCGGCCGACGAGATGATCGCGGCGGTCGACGTGGCGGACATGCTCGTGCGGCGCGGCGTCCCGTTCCGCCAGTCGCACGGGATCGTCGCCGGGCTCGTGCGCGAGGCGGTCGAGTCCGGCCGGACGCTGTCCCAGCTCTCGCGCGAGGAGCTCGCGCGCCACTCGGAGGCGCTCGACGACGAGTTCTATGACGTGCTCGCGCAACACGCCTGGCTCGAGTCGAAGGTGTCCGAGGGCGGCACGGCGCTGGACCGCGTGCGCGAGCAGCTCGCGCACGCGCGCGCCGAGCTCGACGACCAGCCGGCTTGACCCTCTCTCACGCGTTCTACGACCGGCCGGTGCTCGAGGTCGCGCCCGCGCTGCTGGGCTGCGTCGTGCGCCACGGCGACACCGCCGGCGTGATCGTCGAGACCGAGGCCTACCACGAGGCCGAGCCGGCGTCCCACGCGTTCGTGGGCGTGACCGCGCGGTCGGCGCCGCTGTTCGGGCCGCCGGGCCGCGCCTACGTGTACCGCTCGTACGGGATCCACGCGCTGCTCAACGCCGTGTGCGAGCCGGAGGGGATCGGCGCCGCCGTGCTCATCCGGGCGCTGGAGCCGCTCGAAGGGATCGACCACATGCGCGCCCGGCGCGGGCTCGAGCGGCTCGAGGACCTGTGCTCGGGCCCGGGGAAGCTCGGCCAGGCGCTGGGCGTCACGCTCGAGCACAACACGACCGACCTCGCCGTCGGCCCCGTCGTGATCGAGGCCCCGCCGCCCGGCTGGGAGACGGTGGAAGTGGTCGTGAGCCCGCGGATCGGCATCACCAAGGCGGTCGAGCTGCCGTGGCGCTTCAGCGTCGCCGGCTCGCGCAGCGTGTCGCGGCCGTGGCCGTAGCTACTGGCCGGTCGTGTCCGGCGCGGCGTCGCCGCCGGGGTTCGGCGTCGTCGCCGGCGGTGCCGTCGTCGGCTCCGGTGCGGTCGTCGGCGCCGGGGTCGGGGCGGGCGCGTCCGTCCCGCCGGTCGGCGGCGCGGCGGTCGCGGTGGGCGCCGGGGCGGTGGTGGCTCCCGGGGCCGGGGCGGTCGGCGTCGGCGTCTCCTCGGGCTTCGGCGGGTGGTTGCGCAGGTCGCCCTCGATGAACGTGCGGAAGATCGCGGCCGGGTACGTGCCGCCCGCGACCGGCTGGCCGTTGTACTCGGTCTCCATCGACTTGAACTCGTCCGGGTAGCCGACCCACACGGCGACCGTGTACTTCGGCGTCCAGCCGACGAACCAGGCGTCGCCGTAGCCCTCGGTCGTGCCCGTCTTGCCCGCGATGACCACGTTCGCGACCTGCGCGCGCGTGCCGGTGCCGACGCGCACGACGCTCTGCAGCAGCGACCCGACCTCGGTGGCGATCGAGTGCTCGAGCACATTGCGCCTCTTCTTGCGGTTGACCGCCTCGTCGCCGTCCGGGAGCTTGACCGGCACTTCCTTGTCGCCGTCGCGCTTGGCGATGCGATCGATCCCGACCGGACCGGGGGCCGTGTCGTCGCGCGCGTTGTCGGCGCCCGGGCTGAGCGTGCCGTAGATGAGGTCCCCGCCGGCCGCGAACGTCTCGTACGCGTGCGCCATGTCGAGCGGCGTGACGCCCTGCTTGAGGCCGCCGAGCGTCATCGCGTAGTTGTGCGAGACCGGCGTACGGATGCCCATCCGCTCGGCCAGCCGGGCGACCTTCGCGTGTCCCGACCTTGATGCCGACCTGCGCGAAGACCGAGTTGTCGGAGAACGTGATCGCGTGGGCGAGCGTCGCCTGGCCCGAGTACGCGCCCTCGTAGTTGTTGACCGTGAAGATCTCCTTCGAGTGCGGCACGTTGATCTCGAGCTTGCGCGACGCCCACACCGAGTTCGGTGAGATCCCCTGCTTGAGCGCCTCGGCGAGGATGAACGGCTTGATCGCCGAGCCGGGCTGGCGCTGACCCTGCGTGGCGAGGTTGAACGGGCTGTCGTTGTAGTGATCGTCGTCGCCGCCGACCATCGCCCGCACCTTGCCGGTGCTGTTCTCGATCGCCACCAGCGCCGCGTGGGGGCCGTCCTGGAACGGGAGCCACTGGCGGACCGCGGACTGGGCGGTCTCCTGGAGCTCGCCGTCGATCGTCGTGTGCACGCGCAGGCCGCCCTCGAACGCGCGCCGGGCGCCCTCCTGCCCGCCGCCCAGCTGGTCGACGACCTGCTGCTTGATCCACGACGTGAAGTACGGGTACTCCGTGTCCTCCTCCGGCGGCTGGAGGTCGCCCTTGTCGGGGATCGGCTTCGCCTTGGCGTCCTCGTACTGCTGCTGGGTCAGGAAGCGCTGCTCGAACATGCGCTGGAGGACGACGTTGCGGCGCGCCGTCGACGCCTCGGGATGCGCGATCGGGTCGTACGCGGTGGGCGAGGACACCATCCCGGCGAGCAGGGCCGCCTCGGCGGGCTGCAGGTCCGACGCGCAGCGCTTGTCTCCACGCACGTCGCAGCCCGGATGGTTCGGCTGGAAGTACGTTCGGGCGGCCGCCTCGAGGCCGTAGGCCCCGTTCCCGAAGTAGATGGTGTTCAGGTAGTTGTTGAGGATCTTCTCCTTCGACCACTCGTGCGTGAGGTGGTACGCCAGCGCGGCCTCGCGGAGCTTCTGGAAGAGCGTGCGGTCGTCCTGGGCGGCGAGCGCGTTCTTGACCAGCTGCTGGGTGATCGTCGAGCCACCCTGGACGACCTTCTTCTGGACGACGTCCTGGAAGAAGGCGCGCCCGATACCGCGCAGGTCGACGCCCTCGTTGGTGTAGAAGCGGCGGTCCTCGATCGCGATGATCGCGTGCTTCATCACCGGGGCGACCTCGGCCTCGCTCAGGAAGACGCGCTTCTGGTTGCCCGTGAGGTAGCCGAGCTGGTGGTTGTCCTTGTCGAGGATGACCGAGTTGCGGGCGCTCTTGAGCTCGAGCTGCGGCAGGTCGGACGCGACGGCCATCATCATCCCGAACACGGTCGAGACGGCGGCCAGGATCCCCAGCCCGGCCAGCAGCAGGAGCAGGCGCAGCTTGCGGATGCGGACGCGCCGGCGGGGCGGCTTGGGGCCCTTCGGCTGGCCGTGGGGACGCAGCGCCACCACCGTCGCTCCGTTGCCGGCGCCGTTGCCTTGGCCGGCTTCAGGACCGGTGCTGGTGCGTTCGCTGTCACTCATAAATCGGTGCCACCCACCCGACCCGCCTCGAGCTGCGCGCGGGCCGTCCTGGGCGCGAGCAGGGGCAGATCAGAGGCCCCGGGGGAGGCTAGCATTGGGCCGGATGGATGTTCCGGCCTCCGAGGCCGCCCGGACGGCGGCATACCTGGCTCGCAACGCGGTCGAATCGCTGCCCAAGGGGGCGCTCGAGGAGCGCCTGGCGGCCGGTCGCCCGCTGCGGGCGAAGCTCGGCCTGGACCCGACCGCGCCCGATCTGCACCTCGGGCACACCGTGGTCCTGCAGAAGCTGCGCGAGTTCCAGGACCTCGGCCACACGGTCGTGCTGATCGTGGGGGACTACACCGCGCGCGTGGGGGATCCGAGCGGCCGCTCGGCGACCCGGCCGGTGCTCTCCGGCGAGCAGATCGACGCCAACGCGCGCACGTACGTCGAGCAGGCCGGGAAGATCCTGCTCACCGACGAGCGGCTCGAACTGCGCCACAACAGCGAGTGGCTCGACATGCGGGCCGAGGATCTGTTCCGGCTCGCGCGGGTGCCCACCGTCGCCCAGCTGCTCGAGCGCGACGACTTCTCCAAACGCTGGGCCGCGAACGAGCCGATCTCGCTGCTGGAGCTCCTGTACCCCGTGCTCCAGGGCTACGACTCGGTCGCCATACAGGCCGACATCGAGCTCGGCGGCACCGACCAGACGTTCAACCTGCTGATGGGCCGGGCGATCCAGAGCGCCTACGGGCAGCCGGCGCAGTCGGTGCTCACGATGCCGCTGCTCCCCGGCGTCGACGGCGTGCAGAAGATGTCCAAGTCGGTCGGCAACGCGATCGGCATCACCGAGCCGCCGGATCAGATGTACGGCAAGACCCTGTCGATCCCTGACGCGGCGATGCCGGTCTGGTACGACCTGCTGCTCGGGTCCGCGCCGCCGCCGGACCTGTCGCCGCGCGACGCCAAGCACGCGCTGGCGCGGGCGCTGGTGGAGCGTTTCCACGGGGCGGAGGCGGCCGCCGGGGCCGCGGCAGGGTTCGAGCGCGTGTTCGTGTCCCGCGGGCTGCCGGAGGACATCGAGGAGCTGGTGATCTCCAACGGGGCCGCGGTCCACCTCCCGGCGCTGATCGCCGAATCGTTCGGGGGCTCGCGCTCGGAGGCTCGGCGGACGATCGAGGGCGGCGGCGTGAAGCTCGACGGCGAGCCGGTGTCGGCGCTCGACCTCCCCGCGAGCGAGCTCGACGGTCGCGTGCTGCAGGTCGGCAAGCGCCGGTTCCGGCGGCTGCGGGTCGCGTGACCGTCCACACCGGTCTGCTGCGGCTCGAGACCGAGGGCGAAGGCCAGATCGTCGACCTCACCGAGGGCGTGCTCGCCGTCGTGCGCCAGAGCGGCGTCGAGCACGGGGTCGTGTGCGTGTTCGTGACCGGCTCGACGGCCGCCGTGACGACGATGGAGTACGAGCCGGGCGGCGTGGCGGACCTCCAGGCGCTGATGGAGCGGCTGGTGCCGCGGACGGGCTCGTACCAGCACAACGTGCTCAACCACGACGACAACGCGCACGCGCACATGCGCGCGTCTCTGGTGGGGCCGTCGGAGAGCGTGCCGCTGATCGCCGGCCGCCTGGTGCTCGGCACCTGGCAGCAGCTCGTCCTGATCGACTTCGACGACCGGCCGCGGCGGCGTGAGGTCCACGTGCAGGTCGTGTCCTGAGGATTCGTCCCCGCGCCTGCTACAGTCCCGCGCCGCGCTGGAGGAAGCCCCTTGGACACTGCTCCGGGGGCGCGCTACACTCCATTGCCCGCTCGGGAAGGGTTCCGAGCGCGCCCCGGCCGAGGAAGCCCCTCAGGCCCCGAGGCGCCACGGTCTTTGAAAACTCAACAGCATGCGCACCAGATCGGCTGCGACGTTTACGTCGCGGCGACACGATCTAGTGCGTCCAGGTTCGTCAAGAATCGCCGACGGCACTCACGTGCCGGACGGCACCTGAAACAAGAAGCAAACCTCGTCGACTGCATCCGGCGCCGGCATCTGTGTACTGCCGCGCCCTCGTGAGATGCACGACAACTCTGTGTGAGTAGTTCTTCACGGAGAGTTTGATCCTGGCTCAGGACGAACGCTGGCGGCGTGCTTAACACATGCAAGTGGAGCGACGAACCAGGCTTCGGCCTGGGGCAGAGCCGCGAACGGGTGAGTAACACGTGGGTAACCTACCCCGATGACCGGGACAACTCGAGGAAACTCGGGCTAATACCGGATGTACTCAACTCTCATAAGGGAGATGAGGAAAGATAGCTTCGGCCTTCGCATCGGGACGGGCCCGCGGCGCATTAGCTTGTTGGTGGGGTAACGGCCTACCAAGGCGACGATGCGTAGCTGGTCTGAGAGGACGATCAGCCACACTGGGACTGAGACACGGCCCAGACTCCTACGGGAGGCAGCAGTGGGGAATCTTGCGCAATGCGCGAAAGCGTGACGCAGCAACGCCGCGTGGGGGAAGAAGGCCTTCGGGTTGTAAACCCCTTTCAGTTGGGACGAAGCTTCGCCGGTGAATAGCCGGCTGGAGTGACGGTACCTTCACAAGAAGCCCCGGCTAACTACGTGCCAGCAGCCGCGGTAATACGTAGGGGGCTAGCGTTGTCCGGAATCATTGGGCGTAAAGCGCGTGTAGGCGGCCCGGTAAGTCCGCTGTGAAAGTCGGGGGCTCAACCCTCGGATGCCGGTGGATACTGTCGGGCTCGAGTACGGAAGAGGCGAGTGGAATTCCTGGTGTAGCGGTGAAATGCGCAGATATCAGGAGGAACACCAATTGCGAAGGCAGCTCGCTGGGACGTTACTGACGCTGAGACGCGAAAGCGTGGGGAGCAAACAGGATTAGATACCCTGGTAGTCCACGCTGTAAACGATGGGCACTAGGTGTGGGGGGTGTCGACTCCCTCCGTGCCGAAGCTAACGCATTAAGTGCCCCGCCTGGGGAGTACGGCCGCAAGGCTAAAACTCAAAGGAATTGACGGGGGCCCGCACAAGCAGCGGAGCATGTGGTTTAATTCGACGCAACGCGAAGAACCTTACCTGGGCTTGACATGTAGGTCATACCCGTGGAAACACGGGGTCAGTTCGGCTGGACCTTCACAGGTGGTGCATGGCTGTCGTCAGCTCGTGTCGTGAGATGTTGGGTTAAGTCCCGCAACGAGCGCAACCCCCGTCGCATGTTGCCAGCATTTAGTTGGGGACTCATGCGAGACTGCCGGTGACAAACCGGAGGAAGGTGGGGATGACGTCAAGTCATCATGCCCCTTATGTCCAGGGCTACACACGTGCTACATTGGCACGTACAGAGGGCTGCGATACCGCGAGGTGGAGCGAATCCCTCAAAGCGTGTCTCGGTTCGGATTGCAGGCTGAAACCCGCCTGCATGAAGGCGGAGTTGCTAGTAATCGCGGATCAGCATTGCCGCGGTGAATACGTTCCCGGGCCTTGTACACACCGCCCGTCACACCACGGAAGCAAGCAACACCCGAAGCCGGTGGCCTAACCCTCTGGGAGGGAGCCGTCGAAGGTGGGGCTCGTGACTGGGGTGAAGTCGTAACAAGGTAGCCGTACCGGAAGGTGCGGCTGGATCACCTCCTTTCTAGGGAAGCTCCAGGATTGGAGCGGTTGTCCGTCCCGCCGGCGCATTCAGCGCCGTCGAGCACAGGCAGCTACCGAAACGTCGACCGGACCTGGCGCCCGCCGAGCTCTGCTCGAGTGGGCGCATGCTGTTGAGTTTTGAGAGACCACCGCCCAGTCCGGGCGGGGCGCCTCTTTGCGGACCTTGAA
>CAWIEW010000013.1:0-134909 GCA_963835285.1 uncultured Solirubrobacteraceae bacterium
CTTATATTGCTCGAGACGTAGGCATAGTCTCGCGCACGCTCCTCGCCCCCGCATGCACCAGTCCCGCCGAGGCGTTCGACGTCGAGGTCCTGCGTGCCGGACACCGACGGGTTGTGCAGCGACACGGCCTCGACCGGGACCGCCGAGCGCCTCGGCCAGCACCCTGCTCTCGCAGGCCGCACGCTCGTCAAGCGTCCCGTCGGCGGGGAACCCGGCGTCGAAGTGCAGGCCAATCCAGTGCCCGAGCGCCGCGATCTCGCGCAAGTTGGCGTGCACCGCGGGCTCGAACGGGTTGTAGAGGTCGCTGTGCAGCGTCACGAAGTACGTCGCCCGCGCGCCCAGCTCGGCCTCGACGCGCGCCAGCGCGACGGCGCGGTGGACCGAGTAGTCGACGTCGTGCCGCCAGAGCACGTGCGGCGTGGCCGCAGTCGTGCCGAACGGCTCGAACGCGTAGCGCTCGAGCGCGGCCGCCACGATGTCGCGGTAGGACGCCTCGGTGAAGTCCTCGAAATGCCAGTCGGAGCTCACGGCGGCCATTCTCGCAGGCGCCACGAGCGCATCTTGTCGCCGCAGGGGCCGTTGCTATAACGACCGAATGCCCGCGATCGAAGACTCACGCGTCCTGGTCATCGGCGGCGCCGGCTTCGTCGGCTCGCACATCGTCGACCAGCTGCTCGCCGAGCCGCGTGCGCGAGATCGTCGTGCTCGACAACTTCGTGCGCGGCACGCGCAACAACCTCGCCGGCGCGCTGCAGGACGAGCGCGTCGACCTCGTCGAGGGCTCGGTCGAGGACCTCGCGCTGTCGCGCGACGTGATGCGCGGGACGCGACTACGCGTTCCACCTCGCCGCGCTGTGGCTGTACGAGTGCGTGCACGAGCCGCGCAAGGCGCTCGAGGCGAACGTCGTCGGCACCTACAACGTGATCGAGGCGGCCCAGGAGGCGGGCGTCAAGAAGGTCGTCTACTCGTCGTCGGCGTCGGTCTACGGCAACGCCGTCGAAGAGCCGATGACCGAGGACCATCCGTTCAACAACCGCACGATGTACGGCGCGACGAAGATCGCCGGCGAGCAGTTCTTCCGCGCCTTCCACGAGCGCCACGGCCTCGACTACGTCGGCCTCCGCTACATGAACATCTACGGCCCGCGGATGGACTACAAGGGCACGTACGTCAGCGTGATCATGAAGGTGCTCGACCGGATCGACGAGGGCCTGCCGCCGCTGATCTACGGCGACGGCTCGCACACGTACGACTTCGTCCACGTCGAGGACGTCGCGCGCGCGAACATCCTCGTCGCTCAAGGCCGACGCGACGGACACGTTCTTCAACATCGGCACCGGCCTCGGCACGACGATCGACGAGCTCGTCGGCATGCTGCTGGAGATCACCGGCAGCGGCATCGAGCCGGAGTACCTGCCGCAGGAGGAGGTCTTCGTGACCAACCGGATCGGCAGCACCGAGCTGGCCGAGGGGCTGCTCGGCTTCCGCGCCGAGGTCGACCTGCGCGCCGGCCTCGAGTCCGTGGTCGAGTGGCGGCGGGCCGACAGCGCCGCCGCCGTGGGACCGAGTGCCTAACGCCGACGTCTCGCGGCGCGCGCCGCGCAGGCGCTCCGGATCCCGATCGCCAAGCCGTCGTTCGGTCCGGAGGAGCTCGAGGCGGTCCAGCAGCCGCTCGCAGAGCGGCTGGGTGGTGCAGGGCCCGTACGTCGGGCGGTTCGAGGAGCGCTTCGCGGCCTACATCGGCGCGCCGCACGCCGTGGCGACCACGTCGTGCACGACCGCGCTGCACCTCGGCCGTGGCGATCCTCGGCGTCAAGCCGGGCGACGAGGTGATCGTGCCGGCCTTCACCTGGGTGTCGACGGCCAACGTCGTCGAGTACATGGGCGCCACGCCGCGCTTCTGCGACGTCGACCTGGAGACGTTCAACATCGACGTCGAGCAGATCGAGGCGCTGATCGGCCCGCGCACGGTCGGGATCATCCCCGTCCACCTGTTCGGGCTGTGCGCGGACATGGAGGCCGTCAACGACGATCGCCCGCCGCCACGGCCTGTGGGTCGTCGAGGACGCCGCCTGCGCGCTTCGGCGCCTGGCAGGGCGGGCCGCCACGCGGGCACGCTCGGCGACATCGGCGCGTTCTCGTTCCACCCGCGCAAGTCGATCACCACCGGCGAGGGCGGCATGCTCACCACCGGGCGCGCCGACTGGGACGAGCTGGCGCGGTCGCTGCGCGATCACGGCGCCGACCGCTCGGACCTCGACCGCCACGAGTCGCGCGGCGCGTTCCTGCTCGCCGACTTCAACGCAGGTCGGCTTCAACTACCGGATGACCGACATCCAGGGCGCGCTCGGCTGCGCGCAGATGGACCGCGCCGACTGGATCCTCGGCGAGCGCCGGCGCCGCGCCGCGCTCTACGACGAGGCGCTCGCGGGCGTCGAGTGGCTGCGCACGCCGGCCACGCCGCGCCGGCGACGTCCACGGCTATCAGTGCTACTGCTGCCTGTTCGCGCCCGAGGAGCCGACGCTCGCGAACAGCGAGCGGCTGCACGACGTGGCGCAACGGCGTGATGGGCCGGATGGAGGAGCGCGGCATCGCCACCCGCCAGGGCACCCACGCGCCGGTGACGACCGGGCTCTACTCGCGGCAAGTACGGGCTCGCCGCGCGAGGACTTCCCGAACGCCGTCGTCGCCGAGCGCCTGACGCCTCGCGCTGCCCGCTGTATCCGGACATGACCGACGCCGACCAGGAGCTCGTGGTCACGGAGCTGCTGGACGCGTTCGAGGCGACCTAGCGTGTGCGGGATCGCGGGGGTGCTCGAGCGGTCGGGCCGCCCGGTGGATCGCGAGCTGCTGCAGCGCATGGGCGACGTGATCGCCCACCGCGGGCCGGACGGCGAAGGGCAGCACGCCGACGGCCCGGTCGGGTCTCGTCAACCGGCGGCTGGCGATCATCGACCCGCACGCCCGCGGGCGCGATGCCGATGGCGTCCGCCGACGGCCGCTACTGGATCACCTACAACGGCGAGGTCTACAACTTCGCGCGAGCTGCGCGCGGAGCTCGCGGCGCCGCGGCCACAGCTTCCGCTCGCACACCGACACCGAGGTCGTGCTCAACGCGTACGCCGAGTGGGGCGCCGGCCTGCGTCGAGCGCTTCAACGGCATGTTCGCGTTCGCGATCTGGGACCGCGCGCGCGCGCGAGCTGTTCCTCGCCCGCGACCGCTTCGGCGTCAAGCCGCTCTACTACGCCGACGCCGCCGGCGCCTTCCTGTTCGGCTCGGAGATCAAGTCGATGCTCGAGCACGACGCCCTCGCGCGCGCGGCTGAGCCTCCCGCACCTGCTCGAGTACTTCACGTTCCAGAACATCTTCACCGACGGCACGCTGTTCGCCGGCGTCCGCTGCTGCCGCCCGGTCACCACCTCACCGTGCGCGTCGGACGGCGGCCCGCGCGGCCGCGCCAGTACTGGGACTTCGACTTCCGCGAGCCCGACGACGGGCGCGCGTCGGACGAGGAGTACGAGGAGGAGCTCGACCGCCTGTTCCGGCAGGCCGTGCGCCGGCAGCTCGTCAGCGACGTGCCGGTCGGCGCGCACCTGAGCGGCGGCATGGACTCGGGCAGCATCACCGCGCTCGCGGCCGAGGCGCTGCCGTACCTGAACACGTTCACGGTCGGCTTCGACATGACCTCGCGCCGCGGCATGGAGGTCGCCGCCGACGAGCGCGCCAAGGCCGAGGCGATGTCGTACCAGTTCCAGACCGAGCACTACGAGGTCGTGCTCAAGGCCGGCGACATGGAGCGCTGCCTGCCGCGCGCTCGTCTGGCACCTCGAGGACCCGCGCGTCGGCCAGAGCTATCCCGAACTTCTACGTCGCCCGGCTCGCCGGCAAGTTCGTCAAGGTCGCGCTCTCGGGATCGGGCGGCGACGAGCTGTTCGCCGGCTATCCGTGGCGCTACTACCGCGCCGTCGTCAACGACGACTTCGACGACTACGTCGACAAGTACTACGGGTTCTGGCACCGGCTGGTGCCCGAACACGGTGCTGCACCGGATTCTTCGCGCCGGCCGTGTGGCGCGAGGTCCGCGACCTGCGCACGATCGACATCTTCCGCGACCAGTTCCCGGACGCCGCCGCGCCGACGAGCCCCGAGGACTACGTCAACCACTCGCTGTACCTCGAGGCGAAGACCTTCCTGCACGGCCTGTTCGTCGTCGAGGACAAGCTGAGCATGGCGCACAGCCTCGAGAGCCGCGTGCCGTTCCTGGACAACGACCTCGTCGACTTCGCGCAGCGCGTTCCGGTGCGGCTGAAGCTGCGCGACCTCGACGAGGTGGTGCGGCTCGACGAGAACGCGCCGGCCCGAAGACCGAGCGCTACTTCGAGCGCACGCGCGACGGCAAGCTGCTGCTGCGGCGCGTGATGCAGCGCTACGTGCCCGAGACGGTCACCAACCAGGTCAAGCAGGGCTTCTCGGGGCCCGACGCGAGCTGGTTCCGCGGCGAGAGCATCGACTACGTGCGCAGCGTCGTGCTCGACTCCGACTCGGCGATGTACGAGTACCTCGACCCGGCCATCGTCCGCGACCTCGTCGAGGACCACCTCGAGGGACGCGCGAACCGCCGCCTGCTGCTGTGGTCGCTGCTCACGTTCGAGCACTGGTGCCGCGCCTTCCTGGATGGAGCGGCAGCATGATCGAGATCGAGACCTTGAGCAGCGAGACCGAGGCGGCGTACCGCGACTTCGTGGCGACGGCCCCAGGCGCGCTGCTGTACCACTCGCTCGCCTACCGCGATCTGCTGGTCGACCACCTGGGCTGCGAGCAGGAGTACCTCCTCGCTCGGGACGGCGGCGACGTGCGCGGGGTCCTGCCGCTCCTGTGGACGGGAGCCGACGACGCGCGCATCTACAACTCGCTGCCCTTCTACGGCAGCCACGGGTCGGCCCTGTCGAGCGACGCGGAGACCGGCGCCGCGCTGATCGCGGCGTACGACGAGCGCGCACGGGCGGACGGCACGCTGGCGGCAACAATGGTCGCCAACCCGTTCCTCGCGCGACAGCCTCCGGAGCCGGTGCACAACCTCACCGACGAGCGGATCAGCCAGGTCACCGACCTGCCCGGCGACGAGGCTGCGCTGCTCGGGATCATCGACTCGAGCGCGCGCCGCAACGTCCGCAAGGCACGTCGCAGCGGGATCGTCGCGACGACCGACGCGGGCCGGCTCGACGCGGTGGCCGAGATCCATCGCGACAACATCGAGGCGCTCGGCGGGCGCGCGAAGGAGATGAGCTTCTTCGCGGCCGTGCCGCGGCACTTCGAGGCCGGTCGCGACTTCGACGTCTTCGTAGCGCTCCAGGACGACGCTGTCGTCGCCGGGCTGCTCGTCTTCTACTTCGGCGGGACCGTCGAGTACTTCACGCCCGCCGTCGATCACGACCACCGCTCGGAGCAGCCGCTCGCGCTGCTGCTCGTCGAGGCGATGGTGGCCGCCGGGCAGCGCGGCCTCGCGCGCTGGAACTGGGGTGGCACCTGGACGGCCCAGGACGGCGTGTTCCGCTTCAAGCGCAAGTGGGGGGCGCACGAAGGCCGCTATCGGTACTACGTGCAGCTCAACGACGAGTCGCTGCTCGACGCGTCGCCGGAACAGCTGCGTGCCCGATACGGCGACTTCTACGTCGTCCCCTTCTCCGCTCTGAGATCAACGGGAGGCTCTTGATGGCCAAGGTCGTCGTATTCGGCACCGGCAGCTTCGCGGAGTGCGTCAACTTCTACCTCGCGCATGACAGCCCACACGAGGTCGTCGCGTTCACCGTCCACCGCGACCGCCTCGGCGACACGTCCGAGCTCGCGGGGCTGCCGGTCGTGCGCGTTCGAGGACCTGGACGACCTCTACCCGCCGTCCGAGCACGAGATGTTCGTCGCGGTCGGCTACGCCCAGGTGAACCGCGTGCGCGCCGCGATCTGCGCCGAGGCGAAGGGCAAGGGCTACAGCCTCATCTCCTACGTGTGCTCGAAGGCGACGACGTGGCCCGACCTGAAGATCGGCGAGAACGTGTTCATCTTCGAGGACAACACGATCCAGCCGTTCGTGGAGATCGGCGACGACTGCGTGCTGTGGAGCGGCAACCACATCGGCCATCACGCAAAGATCGGCGCGCACTGCTTCATCACGTCGCACGTGGTCATCTCCGGCCACGTGTCGGTCGGCCCGTACTGCTTCATCGGCGTCAACGCGACCGTGCGTGACGCGATCTCGATCGGTGAGGCAACGTCATCGGCTCCGCCGCGCTGATCATGAAGTCGACGAAGGACGGCGAGGTCTACATCGCGCCGCGCACGAAGCCCGACGCGCGCACGAGCGAGCAGATCGGAATGTGATGGGCGACGATCGCGAGCTGACCGACGCCCTCGCCGGCGTCGAGGCGCTGTACACGGCCAACCTCGCCGAGCACGGCACCAGCTCGGCCAGCGTCGGCTGGCCCGACGCGGACGCGCAGCGTCTGCGCTTCGACAAGCTCGCGTACGTGATCGCCGCCGACGCGGCGGCCGAGCCCTGACGGTCAATGACTGGGGCTGCGGATACGGGGCGATGTTCCGCTACCTCGACGCGCGGCCCGACATGCACGCTCGGCGGCTACACCGGCTATGACATCAGCGCCGAGATGCTGGACGCGGCGCGCAGCGTTCGTCGACGACCCGCGAGCGACGTGGGTTCTGCGGCTAAGGACGTCACGGAGATCGCCGACTACACCTTCGTCTCGGGCACGTTCAACGTCCGCATGGACGCGAGCGAAGCTGCCTGGCAGGCGTACGTCGAGGACAAGCTCCGGCAGCTCGCCGAGCGCTCGCGGCGCGGCTTCGCGTTCAACCTCCTGACGACCTACGTGGACTGGCGCAAGGACGACCTGTTCTACGCCGATCCGGCCCATTTCTTCGGCTTTTGCAGGGAGAACATCTCTCGTTACGTGACGCTGCTCCACGACTATCCGCTGTACGAGTGGACGATCGCGGTACGGCTCCCATGAAGGTCCTGGTCACGGGCGCGACCGGGTTCGTCGGGCGGCAGCTGGTCGACCACCTCGCGGGGCGGCACGAGCTGTACGCGATCGCGCGGCGGTCGCCGCCCGCGCCGCGTCGCCGGCCTCGCGAGCTGGATCGAGCAGGACCTCCGTGCGTTCGACGCGTCCGCGCTCCCGGATCGCATCGACGCGATCGTCCATCTCGCCCAGTCCGAGCACTACCGCGACTTCCCCAGACGGCGCGAGCGACGTGTTCGCCGTCAACGTCGCGTCACCGCGGCGATGCTCGAGTACGCCCGCGGCGCGGGTGCCGGCGCGTTCGTGCTGGCGTCGACGGGCGGGGTGTACGGGTACCGGGCACCATCCGATCCGTGAGCGACGACGATCCGCGCCCGACGACGTATCTACTTCCGCTCCAAGCGCTCGGCCGAGCTCCTCGCCGAGGCGTACGCGGACCTCTTCGCGGTCGTCGTCCTCCGGTTCTTCTTCGTCTACGGGGCCGGGCCAGACGCGCATGCTGATCCCGACGCTGATCGAAAGCGTGACGCGAGGCGAGCCGGTAACCGTCGACGGCAATCCCGGGCTGAGCATCAACCCGATCCACGTCGGGACGCCGTCCACGTGTTCGAGCCCGCACTCGCGCTCGGCCGACCGGGCACGATCAACGTCGCCGGCAATGAGCGCGTGACGATCACGCGAGCTTGTGCAGCTGATCGGCGAGCATCGCGGGCCGTCCGGCGACGTCACCCATAACGAGGCCCAGCCTGAGGGCGACCTGGTCGCCGACATCGAGCGCATGCGGGACGAGCTCGGCGTGACGCCCGCGATCTCGCTCGCGACGGGCTACGCAGCACTATCGGCGGGCTGACCCCCATCTCTGAGCGGGGCGAGGCCGGGCGGCAGCGGCGTTCCGCGCCACACGTGCTCGAAGATCGCGACCCAGACGCGGCCGCTCGCCTCGTAGGAGTGGTAGTCGAGCGCGAAGGCGCGGCTCGTCGCGAGCCGCCGCCGACGCAGCGCGGGGTCGACCACGAGCTCGCGCAGGCGATCCGCGACGTCGGTCTCGTCGGCGTCGATGAGCGGCGCGCGCGGCCAGGCTCGGCGCGCTGCGCATCCACGCCGGCATCCAGCGCAGGTTCGAGATCACCGGAAGCCCGGCGGCCATCGCCTCGACCGCGAACAGGCCGTAGCCGGTGAGCAACTGGTCGACTGCGATGTCGGCCGAGCGGACCGTCGCCCTGACCTCCTCGTTCGGGCGCCCCTCCAGCAGCTCCAGGCGAACGTCGTGCCCTTCGCTCGCGGCAGCGCGCTCGACCGCGGCGATCACGGCGTCGGTGCCTTTGAGCTGCCGGTGGTTGGGCGCATGCACGACCACGACCTCGGCGCCGTGCCGGCGTGCCGGCCCCGGGCTCCAGCGCTCGGTGTCGACGGCGAGCCCATGCGACCAGAACGCGTCGTGGCGCGGGAGGTAGCCGACCTGCAGCGTCCTGATGACGAGGTCGGCCGACGCGCACAGCCGGTCGACATGCCGACGGATCTCGTCTCCGCGGTCCAGGACATGGCGGATAGTGCACGCGGCGAAGACGGCCTCGGTCGCGCCCGAGATGCCCGCGGACCGCGATGTCGGAGCCGAAGGGCAGCACCACGAGCCTGCTGCCGGCCAGGTGCAGCAGCGCGGACCTCGAGGCGCGCCAGCGGCGTGGCCTTCAGGAAGCCGCCGTCGAAGAAGGCGGACACGATGTCGGCGGTCCACAGGACCCGGGCGAAGAGCAGGTAGTCGCGCACCCGCGCAGCCGCGGCCGGTCCGGCCAGCCACTCGTCGCGGACGAAGTCGAAGTCGCTCGGGTCGTTGCCGGCGTAGACGTGCGTGACGATCGTGCGGCTCGGGATAGCCGGCGGCACCGCAGCCGCCGACCAGTACTTGATGTTGACGATCGGGGTGTTGCCCCACACGATGCGCGGCCGGCGGCCGGACGCCCGCCGCAGCCGGCGCGGCGAGCCGCGCGCCGACGGCGACGACGGCGAGCCCGGCGAGCGCCCCCGCAGCGACGCCGGCCCCGGCGACCCGCACCCGGGCTCCGGTACAGCGCAGCCCTCACGCCGGCGCTACGGCGAGGCCGAAGCCTTCGCGGCCGTAGTCGTTGCCGTTGTAGGCGGCGTAGCGATGGCCGTCGAACAGCGTGACCTAGGGGTAGGCGACCGCGCCGCTGTCCCATCCGTCCGGGACGGCTCGAGGCCGGCCGCGTCGTCGTGGCGAACCCAGTCCAGCCCGTCGTGAGAGCGCGCGAACCCCGCGCGATACCGACGCGCCGCTCGCCGAGTACCACATCTCGTAGCCCGCCTCGCGGGGGACCCCACGGCCGGCCGATGTTGCGCTCGCCGGGCGTGAGGGGGATCGCGACACGGCCGTCGCGCTCCCAGACGATGCCGTCGTCGGAGCGCGGCGTACTTGACGTCGTAGTACGAGTGCAGCTCGCCTTCCTCGTCCCCAGGCGAAGCCGCCGACGTACCACATCCGCCACTCGCTCCCCTCGCGGATCACGCACGGGCTCGTGAGCAGGCACGGATCGAGCCGGCCGCGCGACAGGATCGGGGCCGGCGAGCAGCGCTCGAACGTCGCCCCCCGTCGTCGCGAGACGGCCAGACCGATCGCGGCGGTAGAACAGCGGCGGCCGCGGCCCGGGATTCCACCCGGCGTAGTAGAGCAGCAGCCGCCCGTCGTGCTCCACGAGCGAGCCTGGGTAGACGCCGCGGTCGTCGAAGCAGCCGAGCGCGCCCGGCGCGAGCGCGGGCGCGTCGGCGACCGCGATTCCCGGATCCGCCGGTCGCGCAGGTCGAGCTCGACCCAGCCGACGTGCGAGCGGTTCTCGTCGTCGCGCGACGCGAAGTACACGCGGTGGCGTGCCGCTCGGCGAGCGGTGGATCAGCGGCGCAGCGCGCGTGCGTGCGCATCCACGGCCGCCCCGGCTGGGGCCGGAAGACGAGGCCGAGCTTCCTCCACTCGAGCACGCCGTGCGGGTCAGCCGATCGTGACGATCGCGCGCATCGGCGTGAAGGCCGACTGCTCGATCCGGTACCGCTCGGTGCCGAACACCTCGCGGAACGCGATCGCCTCTCCTTTGGCCTCCGGCCACGAGTACTCGTCGAGCAGGATCACGCTGCCGGGGATCAGGTTCGGCTTGATCGCTTCGAGCCCGGCCTTCGTCGGCTCGTAGAGCCCCATGTCGAAGTACGCCAGCGCGACGGTGGTCTCGCGGTGGGCTCTGGAAGTACTCCGGTGCCGTCTGAGTGACGTCGCCGGCGATCAGCGTGTGGCGATCGCGGATGTGGCCGAGCACGTTGTTCGCCTCGTGCACCGACAGGAGCCGCTGCGAGATAGTCGCGGTAGTCCGGCCCCACCGAGTAGCCGCCTTCGCTGAACGTCTCGCCCTCGACGTCCTGCTCGGAGAAGTGCTTGTAGCCCTCGTAGGTGTCGAATCCGATCACCTGCCGGGTCTTGTTGAACGGCTCGTAGATCGCACGGAGGTTCTCGAACAGCACGAGGTTCTGACCCCACCAGCTTCCGAACTCGACGATCGCCCCCGGGATGCTGCGGATCCGCAGGTAGAGATCGTTGATCACGAGCAGCTTGACGAGCACCGAGCCCCGGATGTAGAGCCCGAAATTGCCCATCAGCTCGTCCACCGGCAACGGCGATCGCTTCGTAAAGCGCCTGCAACTCGGCGCGCGCGTCCAACTGCGCGGCAGAGGCGTTCGTCTCCTGGCTGGAGGTCGTCACGTCGCCGGAGAGCCTAGCGGCGCGGTCCGCACGCTGATCCCCGCGTCGCCGACGTCGAGGTGCTCGATCTCCAGGCCGAGGTCGTCGCACCAGCCGCGGACCTCGTCCTCGGTGTGGCGCGACGCATACGGCGGGTGGTACCAGTCGAAGTTCACGAGGTCATTGAGGTTCGGCGAGAAGTCGTCGTTCCAGAAGCACTTGAGGAAGTGCCAGTAGATCAGGCGCTGGACGTCGTGCTCGCCGGCCGGGATGCCGAGCAGCGGGATGTCGCGCTCGAGCGTGACGGTCGCATCAGCGTCCGACAGCTCGCGACCGAACTCGCTCATGACGGCGCTGAACTCCATGCACTCGTCGACGCTCATCTTCGTCGTGCGCTCGCGGACGTAGTCGTCGGCGAACTCGCGCAGCGGCGCTTTGACCTTGTAGACATAGAACGCCAGCGACGCCGCCGGGCGCGAGCAAGCGCGCGAGCGACCGCACGGCGGCCTCGGCGTCGGGCGTGTGGTGCACGACCTGATCGGCCGAGACGAAGTCGAAGCGCCTCGGCGGGAAGCGGCGGGCGCAGCAGGTCGGCCTGGACGTAGTGCAGGTTCTCGGCCGCGCCGAACTCGCGCTGGGCGGTGACGATGCTCTCGCTGAGATCGAGGCCGACGACCGTCGCGTCCGACAGGCGCGCGAAGCGGGCGGCGTCGCCGCCCAGGCCGGTGCCCGCCTCGAGCACCGTCCGCTTGTCGGCGAGGAAGCGCCGAGCCCGTCCTCGTCGCCGAACCCGAAGCGCTGCACGTACCACGCGTACTGCGCCTCGAACCGCTGGCGGACTTCCTCGCCGTCGACCCGCGACCACTTGGCCGAGAACGAGTCGAACGTGCCGGACTGGTCGCCGAAAGGGCCCGACTCGTCGGGCACGAGCCGCGGAACGTCGTCGCGGATCGCGAAGCGGTGCCCGTCCGCGCAGGTCAGCTCGTCGCCGTCCAGCGTGAGCGCGCCGGCGTCGTTCGGGCAGACGAGAAGATCGAGCAGACCGGGCTTCATCGGCGAGAGAGAGTAGCCGCGGACCCTTCTACGCTTACCGCGATGACGACGGCGGTCGACCAGTACTGGACCCGCCACACGGTGCGCGCCGAGCGGTTCCGCAGCCGGCGCGCGTCCGAGCGCAACCTCCAGTGGCGGTTCAAGCAGTACCCGCTGTTCCGCGAGTTCAGCGGCCTGTGGGGCGACCACACGACGAGGTGATCCTCGACTACGGCTGCGGGCCGGGCAACGACCTGACCGGCTTCGCGATCAACACCGACGCGCGGCGGCTGATCGGCTTCGACGTGTCGCAGACGGCGCTGGACCTCGCCGCGCAAGCGGCTCGAGCTGCACGGCGTCGCCGACCGCGTCGAGCTGGTCCGCGGCGCCGACGACGATCCGGCGATCCCGCTCGAGGACGCGAGCGTCGACCACGTCAACTGCCAGGGCGTGCTGCACCACACGAGCCACCCCGAGGCGATCCTCGCCGAGCTGGCACGCGTGCTGCGGCCCGGCGGGACGGCGACGATCATGGTCTACAACCGCGACAGCATCTGGCTCCACCTGTACACCGCGTACGAGCGGGTCGTCGCTCGAGGGCGCGTTCCCCGGGCTCGACGTCGACGAGGCGTTCGCGCGCAACACGGACGGGCCGGAATGCCCGATCTCGCGCTGCTACCGCGCCGGAGGACTTCCTGGCGATGTGCCGCAGCGCCGGGTTCGAGGGCGACGGCGATCGGCGGCTATCTGTCGCGCCGCGAGCTGAAGTCGCTCGAAGGCGTCCTGGACGCGCGCGCATCGCCGACCCCCGCCTCGCGCCCGAGCACCGCACGTTCCTGCGCGAGCTGACGTTCGACTTCAACGGGTTACCCGATGTATCGCGGCCGGCACGCCGGCATCGGCGGCACCTATCGCCTGCGCAGGCCATGACGACGACCAACGGCAGGGTCCTCGTGGCCTACGCGCTGCTGCAGTGGCCATGGCGGCAGACGGTGCGCGACCACCTGTACAGCTTCCGCCGCTACGGGACGCGCCCCTACGAGTACGTCAACCTCGCCGTCCCTGGGTTCGCGGGGGCGTTCGCGCGGCGCCGGTACGACGCGGTGATCTGGCACACCTCCGTGCTCGCCTGGCTGCGCTGGTCGCCCGAGGCGCAGAGCGCCGGGCTCCGCCGCAAGGCGCGGGCGCTGCGCGCGGCGGCGCCGCTGCACGTCGCCCTCCCCCAGGACGAGTTCCTGCGCAGCGACCCGCATGCAGCGACTTCATAACGAGATCGGCGCATCGACCACGTGTTCTCGGTGGCCCCGCCGGCGGAGTGGCCGAAGATCTTCGACGGGCTCGACGCGCGCGGGCTCTCGGCGAGTGCTGACCGGCTATCTCGACGACGCCACGGTCTCACGTATCGACGCATCCTCGCCGAGGGCCACGAGCGCACGATCGACATCGGCTATCGCGCCGGCCCGGGCAGCCCTACCTCGGCCGCCAGGCCGTGATGAAGGCCGAGCTCGCGCGAGACGGTGCGCGAGCGCGCGCTCGCGCGCGGGCTGAACGTCGACATCTCCACGCGGATCGAGGACACGTTCTCGGCGACGACTGGTACCGCTTCCTCGCGCGCTGCCGCTGGACGATCGGCATGGAGGGCGGCGCGAGCATCCTCGATCGCGACGGCGCGATGCGCGCGTGCGTCGAGGCCTACCTGGCCGAGCATCCGGACGCGACGTTCGACGGAGCTCGAGGCGGCGTGCTTCCCGGGTCGTGACGGCGAGGTCGCGCTGTACGCCGCCTGGCCCCGCCACCTCGAGGCGTGCGCGACCCGCACGGCGCAGATCCTCGTCGAGGGCGAGTACGCCGGCGATGCTCGAGCCCGGGCGGCACTACCTGGCGCTGAGGCCGCGACCTCTCGAACCTCGGCGAGGTGCTCGAAGAGGCGCAGCGGACGAGGGCCGCGCCGAGGGCTGACGGACGCGCGCGCACCGGGACATGGTGGCGTCCGGCAGCTACACGTACCGGGGCTTCGTCGAGCACCTCGACGACGTGCTCCTGGGCGGCCCGGCCGTGTCGCGCTCGCCGCTGGCTCGATAGTCGGCGTGCACGCCAGCGCGGCTCGCCGCCCGGGCGCACGACCGCCTCTCGTGGCTCCGCGTCGCCCGGCGGCTGACGGCCGCCTCGCTGGGCGCGCCGCGCTCGCGCTGCGGCGGCCGGCGCCCCCGGCCGCGGGACGACGCGGCCGTCGTGTCGGTGATGACGCCGATGCGGCTCGACTCCGACAGCGCGGACGCTGAAGGAGGCGGTCTCGCTCGCCCGGATGGGCCTGCGGTCGGTGGTTGTCGAGAATGGCGCTCGCAGCTAGCGCGGGCTGGGACGGCCTGCCGATCGAGGTCCTCAGCCTCGGCGCGGCTCAGCAGGACGTCGCCGCGGCGGCGGCGGCCGAGCCCGCCCCGCTGTCGCTGCGATCGAGGATCGGCCGGCTGATGCTGCCCTTCGTCGGCCCCGTCGCGTCACTCGTCGCGGTCAACCGCGCGACGCTCGCCGCGCTTCCGCCCGCGCGGCTGTACTGGGTCCACGGCGTCCCGCAGCTGCCCGCCGTGGCATGGCGGGCCAAGCGGCTCGGCGTGCCGTTCGTCTATGACGCGCACGACTTCTACGCCGACGCCAGGAACAACAACCCCGACCTGACGCGCTATGCGCGCCGGACGCTGCGCATCCAGGGCGTCGTCGAGCGCCTGTGCGTCCGGCTGGCGGCGGAGCGGGTGACGGTGGGCGCAGGCGTGCGCGAGCTTCAGGAAGGTCGTTTCGGGCGCCCGTTCACCGTCCTGCACAACGCCCACGACCACCGCCTCGACCGCCCGGCCGTCACCGGCATCCGCGACGCAATCGGTCTCGGCGACGACGCGTTCCTGGTCGTCGCCGCGGGCAACTCGAAGGCGGGCACCGCGCTCGGACCGGCCTTCGATGCCCTGGCCGCCCTTCCCGGCCACGTGCATCTGGCGTTCGTCGGGCGCGACTACGAGGAGGCTGAAGCGCTCGCGGCGGCGCACGGCGTGGGTGATCGAGTCTCGTTCCTGCCGCCCGTCGCGCCGTCAGAGATCAAGGACTTCATCGCGAGCGCCGACGCGGCGGCGATCCTCTACTTCCCGCTCACGTCGAATTTCGTGAACGCGCTTCCGAACCGCCTGTACCAGGCCGTCGCCGCCGGGCTCCCGCTGCTGTATCCCGAGAACATGCGCGCGATCCGGGCGCTGTGCGAGCGCCACGACATCGGTGTGCCGATGGACACGCGCGACGCTCGATCGGTGGAATCGGCCGTCCGGCGACTCCTCGAGCAGCCGCTCGAGCGCGAGCGGCTGCGTGGCAACGCCCGCCGCGCGGCGCAGGAGGTCAATTGGGAGCGAGAGGAGCAGGAACTCGAGCGCCTCGTCTGCGGGCTCATGCCCGGTTGCCATACTCGATCGGCATGAGCGCCACTCAGGGGGCGATCGACGCCGGCAACGCGCGCTTCTGGGACGAGCTGTGCGGCTCGGCACTCGCGCGCCAGGTCGGGATCGGGGATGCGTCGGCAGACAGCCTGCGGCGCTTCGACGAGGCCTATCTGGAGATCTACCCCTACCTCGAGGGCTACCTCGACGACCGTCTCGATGGGCGCAGGGTCCTGGAGGTCGGGCTCGGGTACGGAACGCTGAGCGGGCGCATCGCCGGGCGCGGCGCCGAGCTGTACGGCCTGGACATCGCCTCGGGCCCGGTGGAGATGGTCCGCCACCGCCTGCGTCTGATGGGCCGCCCGGCCGACGATCGGATCGTGCAGGGCTCGGCGCTGGAGATGCCGTTCCCCGTCGCGACGTTCGACCGCGTGTACTCGATCGGCTGCCTGCATCACACCGGCGACCTCCCGCGCGCCGTCGCCGAGGTGCACCGGGTTCTGCGCCCGGGCGGCCGGGCCGTGGTGATGCTCTACAACCGCCACTCGTTCCGGTTCCTCGTGCGCAATCTGCTGCGCCGGAGGAGCGCCGAGGAGCTGCGCGCCGACTACGACAGCAACGCGGCAGGCGAGGCCGCACCGCACACGGACTACGTGACGCCGCGACAGGTGCGCGCGCTGTTCGGGCAGTTCGCACACGTCAGGATCGACCGCCGCAACTTCGACAACCTGCCGTATGTGCCGCGTAAGTACCTGCTCGGGAACGTCGACCGGCTGCTCGGACTCGACCTGTACATCGTCGCCGACCGCTGATCGCGCGATGGAGCGGGCGAGCAACGGCAGGGTGCTGGTGGCGTATGCCCTGCTGCAGTGGCCGTGGCGCCAGACGGTCCGCGACCACCTGTTCAGCTTTCGCCGCTATGGGACGCGGCCGTACGAGTACGTCAACCTCGCGCTGCCTGGGCGTCGCGCGGGCGTTCACGCGGGCGCCGCTACGACGCCGTCATCTGGCACACGACCGCTGCTCGCGTGGCTGCGCTGGACGCCCGTGGAGCAGCAGCGACGGGCTGCGCAAGCGCGCCCTGGCGCTGCGTGACGGTGGCGCCCCTGCATGTCGCGCTGCCGCAGGACGAGTTCCTCAACGGCGATGTCGTCAACGCGTTCCTGAGCGAGCTGGGTGCGCGGCACGTCTTCTCCGTCGCGCCGCCTTCCGAGTGGCCGAAGATCTACGGCGGGCTCGACGCTGAGATCTCGCAGGCGCTCACCGGCTACCTCGACGAGGCCACGCTCGGTCGCATCGATGCGGTGCTGGCGCGCGCGCCCGAGCGCACGGTCGACATCGGCTACCGCACCGTGCCCGGCAAGCCCTACCTCGGCCGCCACGGGATGCTCAAGGCCGAGCTCGCCGAGGCGGTGCGCGAGCGGGCGTTCGCGCGCGGACTGCGCGTCGACATCTCCACGCGGGTGGAGGACACGATCTACGGCGATGACTGGTACCGCTTCCTGGCCTCCTGCCGGTACACGATCGGCATCGAGGGCGGTGCGAGCATCAACGATCACGACGGCTCGGTCCGCCGCTGCGTCGAGGCGCATCTCGTCTCCGACCCGGAGGCGACGTTCGACGAGCTCGAAGCGGCCTGCTTCCCCGGGCGCGACGGGGAGCTCGAGCTGTTCGCGATCTCGCCCCGCCACCTCGAGGCGTGCGCGACGCGCACGCCGCAGATCCTCGTCGAGGGCGCCTACAACGGCGTGCTGCACGCCGGCGAGCACTACCTCGAGCTGCGCCGAGATCTCTCGAACCTCGACGCGGTGCTCGACGTCGTGGCCGCCGACCGCGGCGACGCCGAGCGGATCGCCGAACGCGCGCATCGCGACGTCGTCGCCTCGGGCCGCTACACGCTAGCGGCGCCTGGTCGACGACGTCGAGCACGTGCTCGGTCCTTCGCCGGCGCGCGGCCGGGGCGACGGTCGGGAGCGCTGTCGGCCGCGCGCCGTCGACGCGGCTTCGCGGCCGCTGATCCCGGTGGCGACGAAGGCTGTGCATGCCCGCGCGGCGGAGGCTGCTCGGCGCGCTCGGGTCTGCGCACTACACGCGGACGGCACGCCGGCGAGCAGCGCGCCGCAGCCACGTCGGCGGCGTGCTCGTGCTCTACCACCGGCCGATCGCGCCGCTGTTCCGCGACGCGTCGACGGTCGTCGAGCACGTGTCGTCGTTCCGGCGCACTCCCGCCTCGGCGCGATCGAGCTGAACATCCACGCCGGGATGCCGGCGGCGCTCAGGCGATTGACCGTTCGACGCGGTGATCCTGCACTACTCGCTGTTCGCCAGCCTACCGCCTCGACGACGACTTCCGCGACGTACCTGGAAACCTCGACGCCTACAAGGTCGCGTTCTTCCAGGACGAGTACATCGGGTGCCAGGACCGGTTCGCGTTCCTCAACGAGTACGGGATCGACTGCGTGTACACGAGCCTCGAGCCCGAGCAGTTCGACGCGGTCTACGGGCGCTACACGTCGGTCTCGAAGCTGCGCCACACGCTCACCGGCTATGTCAGCGACGATCTGCGGGAGCCGACGCGGCGCGGTTCGGCAAGCCCGACGAGCAGCGCACGGTCGACGTCGGCTACCGCGGGCGGCCGCTGCCGGCGTATCTCGGGCGCGGCGGCCAGGAGAAGGAGCTCATCGGGCGGCGGTTCGCCGAGCTGCCGCCGGGACCGGCCTGCGCCTCGACATCAAGGGCGCTGAGGCCGACCGGCTGTACGGCGACGCCTGGTACCGCTTCATCGCCAACTACGCGCGCCGTGCTCGGCGTGGAGTCCGGAGCCTCGGCGTTCGACCTCGAGGGCGAGATCATCACCGAGTACCGCGAGCTCGTGGCGCGCGGGGTGCAAGCCGACCGTGGACGACCTGAAGACGCTCGACGCGCTGGGACGGCGTCGTCGACCTGCGGACGATCAGCCCGCGCCACTTCGAGGCCGCCGCGTTCCGCGTCTGCCAGGTGCTCTTCGAGGGCCGCTACGCCGGGGCATGGAGCCGTGCCGCCACTACATCCCGCTGCGCAAGGACTTCTCGAACTTCGACGAGGTCGTCGCAGATGATCCGCGACGCCGACCTGCGGCGCGAGATCGACCGAGAACGCGTACCGCGACCTGATCGCCTCGGGCGCGCTACGACTACGGCACGTTCGTCGCCGGCGTCGACGACACGCTCGCGGCAGCCGGCGTCGGCCCGATGCGCGACCCGGAGGCGGTGCGAGGCGGCGATCGGCGCGCGGCCGTCGCCTGCGGCACGCGCGCAGCCACGTGCGCGGAGGAGCTGCCCGAGCTGCTGCGGGCCGAGCCGGCCAAGCGCGCGATGCACGCGGCCGAGCCGGTGACGCTGCGCGTGCGCCGGCTGATCGGTAGGCCACGCCCGCACGCTTGATGCGCATCGCCCACCTCGTCGCGACGTTCCCGCCGTACTACGCGGGCTCGGGGAACGCCTGCTTCTACCAGGCCGAGGCGCTGGCGGCGCGCGGCCATGACGTCGAGGTGTTCACCGCGGCCTATCCCGGCGTCCCGCGCGATCCGGCCGGGGTGGTCACCCACCGCTACCGCGCGCGGCTGCGGATCGGCAACGCGCCGTTCATCCCGCAGCTGGCGCTGCTGCGGGGCTTCGACGTCATCCACCTGCACCAGCCGTTCATCTTCGGCGCCGAGGCCGCGCTGGCCGCCAGCCTGCGCACCGGCACGCCGCTGGTGAGCAGCTACCACAACGAGCTGCAGGCGCCGGGCGTGAAGGGGCTGCTGTTCGCGGGCTACGACCGCGTGGTGACGCGCACGGCGCTGCGCCGGTCGGCGCGGCTGACCGTGCTCTCGATGGAGCACGCGCGCGCGGCGCCGCTGCTGGCGGCGGAGCTGGCGCGCCGGCCGGAGGCGTTCGCCCCGGTGCCGAACGGCGTCGACGTGGAGACGTTCCGCCCCGGGTCCGAGCCGGATCTCCGGGCGGCTCTGGGGATCCCCGCCGACGCCGTCGTCGCCGCGCTGGTCGCAAAGCTCGACGCGGCGCATCTGACGAAGCGGCCCGACCTGGCGGTCGCCGCGGCGGCGCGCGTGGACGGGCTGACGCTGCTGGTGATCGGCGGCGGCCCGCTGCAGGAGCGCTACGAGTCCGCGGGCGGGCGCGTGGTGTTCGCCGGCGACCAGCCGCACGATCAGGTCGCCCGCTACCTGCGGGCCGCCGACTTCCTGGTGATGCCGTCGACGCTCGAGTCGTTCGGCATCGTGCAGCTCGAGGCGATGGCGACCGGGCTGCCGGTCGTGATCGCCGACCTGCCCGGGGCGCGCGGCGTGAGCCGCGACGGCGAGCACGGCGTGCACGTGGCTCCCGGCGATATCGACGACCTCGAGCGCGGCGTGCGGGCGCTGGTCGACGCCGGCGCCGGCGGCCGGCGCCGGATGGGCGAGGCCGCACGTGCGCACGTGGTCGAGCACTACACGTGGGCGCGCTGCGCCGAGCTGCTCGAGGCCGTCTACGAGGAGGTCGCGTGAAGCGGCGTCCTCCTCGTCACGCAGCGCCCGCTCGAGTACGGCGGCGGTGGCAGCGTGCGCTGGCAGTACCTGCAGCGCGAGCTGCCGCACCACGGCTGGGAGGTCGAGGAGGTCAGCGCGCGGCCGAACCCGACGGCCAACGCGGCGAGCACCGACGAGCGCGCCGCCCGCCTCGCCGCAGCGCGGGCGAAGGTGATGACCGCGATCGGCGCGGCCACGCGACCGGCGTACCGGCGGCTCGGCATCCAGCCGGAGGCGTTCCCGCCGAACGCGCTGTGGGGAGTGACGGGCCGGAGCGCCGTGCGCCGGGCGGCCGAGCGCGTGCGCCCGGACGTCGTGTGGGCCACCTGCCCGCCGCCGTCCGCGCTGTTCGCCGCGCAGGCCGCCGGCGAAGCGCGGCCGCTGGTGGCCGAGATGCGCGACCTGTGGGCCGGCAACCCGTACTTCGACGCCGGCGGGACGCTGCTGACGCGGATCGAGAAGCGGGCGTTCGCACGCGCCGCCGCCGTCGTCACCGTGACCCAGGGGTGCGCGGACCGCATGCTCGCGCTGCATCCGGAGATCGCGCCGCGGCTGCAGATCCTGCCGAACGGGTTCGACCCGGTCCTGCTCGGCCTGCGGGACGGCGAGCGGTCAGCCCGCGAGAGCGCGCCACGCTCGTGCACGCCGGCACGCTGTACGGCGACCGGTCGGCCGTGACGCTCCTGCGCGCGCTGTCGCGCCCCGAGCTGGCGGAGCGCACGCGGCTCGTCCTCGTCGGCGCCGTCGACCCGCTCACGCGGGCGGAGATCCCGCGCGCCCGCTGCGAGGTCGTCACCGAGGCGCCCGTGCCGTGGCGCGCCGCCGTGGAGCGGATGCGCGACGCCGACGTCGCCGTCGTCATCAACAGCCCCGGCACCGGCGGCGACATGGCCGCGCCCAGCAAGCTCTACGAGGCGCTCGCGCTCGGCACGCCGGTGCTCGCGCTCACCGGCCCCGCCAGCGAGACCGAGCGGCTGCTCGGCGACCTCGGCCACGACGCCGGCTGCGCGCCGCCGGGTGACGAAGCGGCGGTGGCGCGCGCCGTCACCCGACTGCTGGACGCGCCGCCGCCGGCGGTCGAGCCCGCCGCGCTCGAGCGGTTCAACCGCGCGGCGGTGGCGAAGCAGGTGGCGGCGCTGCTCGACCGTCTCGTCGTCCTGAGCCAGAACGCGCTCGCCTCGGCGCCGGGCTGCCAGGTCGGCGCCAGGCGCGCCATCGCGTCGGGCCGGTCGCGGCACAGCGCGAACGTCGCGGCGAGCACCTCGAAGCGCGGGTTCTGCGCCAGGAACGCCTGCAGCAGGTACTGCTCGGCCCAGAAGAAGCCGGACTCCTCGAGCCAGCGCCGCGGATACTCGTAGGGCAGGAAGATGTCGTGCACGTGCACGAGCACGCCCGGCGCCAGCGCCGGCAGCACGTCGAGCACGATGCGGTTCACGTCCGAGTCGAGCTTGACCGTGTGCGTGGTGTCCACGAACAGCACGTCGCCGGCCTCGAGCGCGGTGAAGACGTCCAGCGGCACGTCCTGCGCGCGCACCGCCTCCAGGCGCCGCGAGCCCGGGCAGGCCCGGCGCTCGCGCGACCGTCGGGTACGGGTCGAACGTTCGCAGCTCGGTCTCGACGCCTTCGGTGCGGTTGCGCTCGGCCGCCGCGGCCATGAACGAGCGTCGAGTGCCCGGACCCGAGCTCGACGATGCGGCGGGGCTTGAGCGCCCGGACGATGCCGTGCAGCAGGTCGGCGCCGACGCGGCCGTAGGAGGCGTTGTCGACCACCTCCGGCGCCGGGTCGAACTCGCGCATCGCATCGGCCAGGTGCCGCTCGATCCAGGCGACCTGCTCGTCGAGGTCGAAGTGGATCCCGCGCAGCGCGCTGCGCCGGTCGAACGCGCCCGCCGGGAGCGCGTCGAGGTCCGGGATCGGGCTGTAGTAGTTCTTCGGGACGACCTGCAGGCCGACGCGGCCGGCGCCCGCCTGCAGCGCCTTGTACGCCCGCACCTTCAGCGTGCGGGCGTCGATCACGTGCTGAGGGCGACCGAGCGCGAGACGCCGTTGCGGCGCGTGGCGTCGAGCGAGTGCTGCAGGCGCTTCGAGCACGCGCACGACGCGCAGGCCCGACTCACCGTCCGAGATCGGCGTGGTGCCGGTGCGGATCGACTGCACGAAGTGCTCGATCTCGGTGCGCAGCGGCTCGACGTTGGGCAGCCGCGGGCTCCAGATGTCGCCCGAGCGGGTGATGTACTCGCCGTACGAGCCACGGCCCGCCTGCTCGTCGAAGCCCTTGTCGTAGACGGTGATCTTGCCCTCGAGCGCCATGTCGTCGAACGTGGCCATGCGGTTCTCGCCGACGACGGTGAAGCGCCGCTCCTTGTGCGGGTCCAGCCACGACAGGTGCAGGTGGGCGGCGAGGCCGGACGGGAAGCGCAGGAAGCAGAAGACGACGTCCTCGATCCCCTCGCGCATGTAGCTCTCACCGCGCGCCTCGACCTCGTACGGCTCCTCGCCGCGCCAGGCGCAGCAGGACGGACGACGTCGTGGGCGCCGAGCGACCACAGCGCGTTCTCGTCGGCGCGCAGCTTGCCGAGGTTCAGGCGGTTGCCGTAGATGTAGAGGACGCGCCCGAGCTGCCATCGTCGATCAGCTCCTTGAGCTTGATGACGCCGGGGTGGTACTCGAGCAGGTGGCCGACCATCAGCGTGCGGTCGGTCGCGCGCGCGGCGGCGACGACGGACTCAGCGTCGGCCGTCGACTGCGCCATCGGCTTCTCGACGAAGCAGTGCTTGCCGGCCTCCAGGACGCGGGTGGCGAGCTCGGCGTGCGTGGGCACGGGAGTGGCGAGCGCGACGGCGTCGACGGTGTCGTCGGCCAGCACCTCGTTGAGGTCGGCGGTGAAACGCGCGCGCGGGAAAGCGGCGGCGACGCGCTCGCGAAGGGAGTCGGCGGCGTCGCAGCACCAGGCGAGCTCGGCAGCCCGGCATCGCCGCGAAGTTGCGCGCGATGTTCGGACCCCAGTAACCCAGGCCCGCGACGGCGACCCGAAGTGGGCGTTCGGTCGTCATCGCCGCGCCAGTCTACTGCAGCGATCCGCCGGCCCCGCAGGGCACCGTCTCGAAGGAGATACAGTGCGCGTGGAGACCTGACAGTGTCGCGAACCCTTGCGCTGATAGTCGTTGCGGCGCTCGTAGCCCTCGTGGCAGCGCCGGCGCAGGCGCGACCGCGCGACTCGGCGCGCGAGATCCGCGCGCTCAAGACACAGCTACGTGAAGCCCGAGCCACGATCCGCAGCAAGTCACGCGCGCTCGAACGTCGGGCGGACGCGCTCACCGATGCCCGGAACCGACTGGCCCAGGCGGCGCGAGAGATCGCGACGCTCCAGACAACGGTGACCACGCGCACCGCTGAGCGCGATCAGGCGCGCCAAGCCGCCCGCAGGCCGACCGAGTTGGAGCGGGCCGTCACGCAGGTCAGTCGCGAAGTCACCTACGCACAGATGCTGGACGCCTCGTGGCCCCGCGAGGCTCTGGTCGCCCATGTGGCGATGAACTACGTCGCCGGGCACGTCACGGCCGCGGCGTACGGCTACCTCAACGCGGTCAGTGGCACGCCCCCAGCGGCGACCGCCGAGAGCGTGCTGGCGGCTGGCGCCGGCATCTGCGGACACGCTTCGCTCACATACGCGGCGATCCTTCACCGCTTCGACATTCCGGTCCGCAGCGTGCAGTTCTACTACCCCGACAACGTGAACAACCACATCGCCGTCGAGGTGTACTACGGCGGCGGCTGGCACTACTACGACCCGACGTGGGACGCGTACTACGCCGACGGCGACGACGTGCTGTCGATCACGGAGGCGCGCAGCCGCCCGGATGCGCAATCGCTGCTCCACCAGGACGATGCGCTGTTCTGGCGCTGGGTCGCGCGCCAGGAGGGCACGGCGGAGCTGGGGTGGGAGACGGACCAGGCCACGCGGGTCGAGATCGACTCGCAGCCATTCCCGTACTAGACGGTTCGTACACTCCGGATCCGGGCAACACCGCAGCGTCACGCCCCGTGATGCGTTCATACGACCACATGGACCGCACCGACATCGCCCCCGCCCGGCCCGTGTCGGCGGCGCCGGCGCTCCCCGAGAGCGCCGAGGTGCTCGGCGTCCCGCTCGCGCTGATCGACTACGAGGGCACGCTGGACTGGATCGACGGCGCGGTCGCGGCCGGGCACCGCGGCTACGTGTGCGTGGCCGCCACGCACACGGTGGTGACCGCGCGCGACGACCCGGCGCTGCGGGCGGCCGTCCTCGGCGCCGACTTCACGGTCCCCGACGGGCAGCCGCTGGTGTGGGCGCTCAGGCTGCTCGGCCGGCGAATCGACGACCGCGTCTACGGGCCCGACCTGATGGATCGTGCGTGCGCCCGCGCGGCGGGCAGCGGCCAGCGCTTCTACCTCTACGGCGGCCGCAACCAGGGCGCGCTCGCCCAGCTCGCGCGGGTGCTGCGGCTCCGCTATCCCGGGCCTGCAGATCGTCGGCGGCTACGTGCCGCCGTTCCGCGACCTCACCGACGCCGAGGAGGAGGCCGTCGCCGCCGACATCCGCCGGTCCGGAGCCGACGTGGTGTGGGTCGGCATCGGCGTCCCGAAGCAGGAGAAGTGGATGGCGCGGATGCGCCACCGTCTGGACGCGCCGGTGCTGGTCGGGGTCGGCGCCGCGTTCGACTTCCACGCCGGGCTGATTCCCCAGGCCCCCGCGCTGATGCAGCGTGTGGGTCTCGAGTGGCTGTTCCGGCTCGCGCACGAGCCGCGGCGGCTGTGGCGGCGCTACCTGCGCAACAACCCGCGCTTCGTGGTCGGCTTCGCCCAGCAGTACCTGCGCGCCAAAGCGTCCCGCTAGCCTCCGGGCGCATGGACGTCTCCGTCATCGGCCTCGGCCGCGTCGGCCTGCCGCTGGCGCTGTGCTTCGCCGATGCCGGGCTGACGGTGCTCGGCATCGACAAGGACGCCGATCAGCTCGACGCCCTCCGTTCGGGCCGGATGCCGTTCAAGGAGCCGGGCGCCGACGAGCTGCTCGCGCGCGTGACGGTCGACCTCTCCGCCCACGCCGCCGACGCCGCGCAGGCCGACGCGATCGTCCTCACGCTCGGCACGCCTTCGTTCTCGCACATCGAGATCGACATGAGCGACATCCGCTCGGTGCTCGACGACCTGCTGCCGGTGCTGCGCAAGGACCAGCTGCTCGTGCTGCGCTCGACGGTGGCGCCGGGGACGACCGAGTTCGTCGCCGGCTACCTGGAGAAGCATCGCGGCTTCAAGGTCGGCGAGGACTTCTTCGTCGCCCACGTGCCGGAGCGCATCGCGGCCGACCGCTTCATGGAGGAGATCGGGACGCTGCCGTGCATCGTCGGCGGCGTCGGCGACGCTTCCTCCGAGCGCGCGGCCCGGCTGTTCGAACGGCTCGGCGCGCCGATCGTGCCGACGACGCCCGTGCAGGCCGAGCTGGCGAAGATCTGGACCAACATCCTGCGCTACACGACGTTCGCGCTGCCCAACCTGCTGATGATGGACTGCGAGCGCTACGGCGCGAACGTGTTCGACGTCATCGACCTCATCAACCGCGACTATCCGCGCGGCGGGATGGCGATGCCGGGGCTGACCGCGGGCACCTGCCTGCGCAAGGACTTCGCGTTCTCGGAGGAGCGCTCGAACGCCCCGGGCATGCTGCTCGGCGTCTCGCGCGTGCACGAGAGCGTGCCGCTGTTCCTGGTCGACGGGGTCAAGCGCCGCGTCGGCTCGCTGCGCGAGCGCAAGGTCGCCGTGCTCGGCCTGGCGTTCAAGCGCGACACCGACGACGAGCGCGACTCGCTCTCCCACAAGCTCGTGCGGCTGCTCGAGCGCGAGCTGGCCGACGTCGCGGTCCACGACCCGGTCGTGGCGACGCCCACGGTCGGCTTCGACGAGGCGGTCGAGCGACGCCGACGTCGTGATCGTGGCGACGAACCACAGCGCCTACTCGACGCCGGAGACGCTGCGCACGATCGCCGACCGCGCCGGCGCAGACTGCCTCGTCGTGGACCCCTGGAACGCGTTCGGCGCCGCCCAGGTCTTCGCCTACGCGAACGAGATCGCCGCGCTGCGGGCGTGAGCCGGGTCCTCGTCACCGGCGGCGCCGGAACCATCGGCAGCGCGGTCGTCCGGCGGCTGCTCGGCGACCCCGACTTCGAGGTCCGCGTGTCCGACCAGCGCGAGGCGCCGGACTGGATGCGCGAGGGCTGCGAGATCCACACCGGCGACCTGCGCGACGTCGAGCAGGCGCGCGAGGCGATCCGCGGCTGCTCGCACGTGATCCACCTCGCGGCGATCGTCGGCGGGATCGCCAACTTCCACAAGCTCCCGTTCACGCTGACCGAGGTCAACAACGCGCTCTACAACGCGGTCTTCCGGGCCGCGATCGAGGCCGAGGTCGAGCGCTTCACGTACGTGTCGTCGAGCATGGTGTTCGAGCGCGCCGAGCAGTTCCCGACGACCGAGGAGTACCTGCCCGACTGCCCGCCGCCGCGGTCGGCCTACGGGTGGTCGAAGCTCGCCGGCGAGGTGTACTGCCGCGCCGCGCACGACGAGCACGGCCTGCCGTTCACGATCTGCCGCCCGTTCAACGCCTACGGCCCGGGCGAGATGCCCGAGGACGAGCCGGGGATCGCCCACGCGGTGCCGGACCTGATCCGCAAGTCGTTGGCGAAGCTGCGGCCGCTGCCGATCTTCGGCTCGGGCGAGCAGACGCGCACGCTCACGCACGTCGACGACATCGCCGACGGGATCGTGGCGGCGACGGCCTCACCGGCCGGGCTGAACGAGGACTTCAACATCTCCGCCTCCGAGGAGCTGACCGTGGCGGAGATCGCGCGCCTGTTCTGGGAGGCGTGCGGCAACGACCCGGCCGAGCTCGAGTTCGAGCACCTGCCGACCTTCGCCGTCGACGTGCAGCGCCGCTGGCCTTCGGTGGAGAAGGCCGAGCGGCTGCTCGGCTGGCGGGCGCAGATCGGAACGCGCGAGGGGATCGAGGCGACGGCGCGATGGCTGGCCGCCCGGTGACCCGTCCCTCGGCGTCGTTCTGGTCCGGGCGGCGGGTGCTCGTCACCGGGCACAGCGGCTTCAAGGGCGGCTGGCTGACGCTGTGGCTGCACGCGCTCGGCGCGCGCGTCACAGGCTTCTCCGGGCCGCCGCCGAGCGAGCCCTCGCTGTTCGCGCTGGCGCGTGTCGGCGAGGTGGGTGAGGACCGGCGCGGGGACGTCTGCGACGCCGCGGCGGTGTCCGCCGCCGTCGCCGCCGCCCGGCCGGAGGTCGTCTTCCATCTCGCCGCGCAGCCGATCGTGCGTGTGGCGGTCGCCGATCCCGAAGGGACGTACTCGACGAACGTGATCGGCACCGAGCACGTGCTGAGCGCCGCGCGCGACGCGGCGATCGTGTGCGTGACGAGCGACAAGTGCTACGCGCCGGGCGACGCGCCGCACCGCGAGGGCGACCGGCTCGGAGGCATCGACCCGTACTCGGCCTCGAAGGCCGCCCAGGAGCGGGTGGCGGCGGCCCAGCGCGAGACGCACGGCGTGCGGGTGGCGACCACGCGCGCCGGCAACGTGATCGGCGGCGGCGACTGGGGGCGCTACCGGCTGGTCCCGGACCTCGTCCGCGCGCGCGACTCGGGCGAGCCCGTGGTCCTCCGTCACCCCGATGCGGTCCGGCCGTGGCAGCACGTGCTCGACCCGCTGGCCGGCTACCTCGTGCTCGCCGAGCGCCTGTTCGAGTCGGCCGACTGGGCGGCCCCGTGGAACTTCGGGCCCGACGGCGCCGAGACCGTGCGCTGGATCGTCGACCGGGTCCGCGGTCACTGGCCGCTCGACGTGCGGGTCGAGACTCCGGACGACACCGTCGAGGCGCCGGCGCTGCGGCTCGACGCGTCGAAGGCCCGTGAGCAGCTCGGCTGGGAGCCGCGTTTCGACCTCGCCTCCGGGCTCGACGCTACCGTTTTCTGGCACGACCGGGTCCGTGAGGAGCACGACGCGCGGACCGTGACACTGACCCAGATAGAGGAAGCATCGTGAGCATCGGCATCGTCGGACTCGGCTATGTGGGCCTGCCTTTGGCTGTGGCCTTCGCGGAGGCGGGCGAGCAAGTGATCGGCGTCGACGTCGACCATGGCCGCGTGGGCGAGTTGTCCAGCGGGCGCTCGCCGATCGAGGACATCCCGGACGAGCGGCTCCAGGCCGTGCTCGGCTCGATCCACTTCACGACGCGCACGGTGGAGCTGCACGAGGCCGAGGCGATCCTCATGTGCGTCCCGACGCCGCTGACCCGCAACCGCGAGCCGGATCTCGGGCCGCTGCAGTCGGCCGCGCAGGCGCTCGCCGGCGTCGTGCGGCGCGACCAGCTGATCGTGCTCGAGTCGACGACGTACCCGGGCACCACGCGCGAGCACATGGTGCCGCTGCTCGAGGAGTCCGGCCTGCGCGCGGGCGAGGACTTCGCGCTCGCGTTCTCGCCCGAGCGCGTCGACCCCGGCCGCACCGACTACACGATGCGCACGACGCCGAAGGTCGTCGGCGGCCTCACCCCCGCGTGCACGGAGCGCGCCGCCGAGGTGTACGGGCGCGTCTGCGACCACGTCGTGCGGGTGTCCACGCCCGAGGTGGCCGAGCTCTCGAAGCTGCTGGAGAACATCTTCCGCTCGGTCAACATCGCGCTGGTCAACGAGCTGGCGATCCTCGCCGACCGCATGGGGATCGACATCTGGGAGGTCATCGACGCCGCCGCCACCAAGCCGTACGGCTTCACGCGCTTCGACCCCGGCCCCGGCATGGGCGGGCACTGCCTCCCCGTCGACCCGTTCTACCTCGCCTGGAAGGCGCGCGAGTACGACCTCTCGACCGAGTTCATCGAGCTCGCCGGCAAGGTCAACCAGTACATGCCGTACTTCTGCATGGACAAGATCGAGCGGGCGTTGAACGACCAGCACAAGCCGGTCCGCGGCTCGCGTGTGCTGCTGCTCGGCGTGTCTTACAAGGCCGGCGTGGGCGACATCCGCGAGTCACCCGCGCTCAAGATCATCCAGCTGCTGCGCAAGAGCGGCGCCGAGGTCCGCTACCACGACCCGCACGTGCCCGAGCTGGTCGAGCACGACCTGCGGAGCGTGTCGCTGGACGACCTCGACGCGGATCTCGTGGTGATCGTCACCGCGCATCCGAGCGTGGACCATGAGGCGGTCGTGCAGAGGGCGCCTGCCGTGCTTGATCTCCGCGGGACGACGCGGCACCTGGGCGCAGCGCAGCTCTGACGAACGTCAACTGCGGCTGGGTAGGGAAGCAGGGAGCCGGCCGCGCCGGCGGTCCCTGGCGCTTTTTGCTTCCTCTGGGAGCAAAAGGCGCCAGGGTCCTGGCGTGGCGGCCGATCCCGCCTCCCTCAATGCCCGCCGTAGACGCGCCGCAGCTGGGCCGCGATGACGGAGGGCGCGAACCGCGCCCGTGCGGCGGCAAGAGCGGCCTCGCCGGCGTCGGCTGAGCGCCAGAGGGCCGAGATGCGGTCGGCGAGCGCGGCGACGTCGCCGGGCGGATAGAGGCCCTCGGCGGGGACGACCTCGGCGAGGCCGCCCGCGTGCGCGGCCACGACCGGGAGCCCCGCGGCCATCGCCTCCAGCGCGGCCAGCGGGAGGATCTCCGCGTATCGCGAGGGCACCACGGCGACTGCAGCGTCGCGGCGCAGGGCGAGGAGCTCGTCGGCGGACACGTGGCCGGTGAAGCGGACGTCGCCGCCGAGCGAGCGGAGCTCGGGGAGCTGCGGCCCGTCACCCGCGATCACCAGCGGGACGCCCGCGAGGCGGCAGGCCTCGATCGCGTCGGCGAACCCCTTCTCCGGCGTCAGCCGGCCGGCCGCGAGCGCATAGCTGCCGGAGGCGGCCGCCGACGACGGGGCGAACGACCGCTGTACCGACGGGATCACCACCGCGCGATCGCCCACCGGCGCGCCGAGCTCGCGCAGGCGCCCGAGAGCGAACGCGCTCGGCACGACGAACGCGTCCACGTTCCTTACAAGCCGCCGTTGCCAGAGCGACAGGGCGGCCCCGTAGACGATCGCCTCGGGAAGAGAAGACCGGCAGTTCAGGCCCACCCCCGGCAGCGTGTTGCGGCCGTGGCAGCGGGTGCAGTCGCCGCCGCGGGTGAAGCAGGTCCCGACCGCGCACACGAGGCGGTAGTTGTGCAGGTGCAGCACCACCCGCGCGCCGGCCTCGCGCGCCGCCTCCAGCGCCCGCCAGCCGAACGCCGGGTGCACGTTGTGGGCGTGCACGACCCGCGCCCCCTCCCGCTGGACGGCCGCGGTCACGGACGCAGGCGCCGCGCCGCCGGCGAGAAGGCCCACCGCCGCGCGAGCCGAGGACAGGCGCAAGGAGTCGCGCTCGAGCACCGACGCCTCCTCGCCGAGCTCGGTCCGGATCAGCCACGCGAGGTCCTCGACCGCGCGCTCCTCGCCGCCGGGCACGCGGTAGCGGTTGTGCAGGAGGAGGATCAGCGGCCCAGCAGGCGGTCGAGCCGCCCTCCCCAGACCACCGCCGCGTGGAAGACCGGCGGCACCAGCCGCCGCTGCCAGCGCGAGTGGACGTGTTTGTCGGTGAACCGCGACATCGAGGCCGCCATGTGCTCGTCGCGCGACGCGACGACGCCTCCCTCGTGCCGCACGCGCACCGTCGGCAGGTAGAGCACGCGGCCGCCTCCGCGGCGGATGCGCCGCAGCAGGTCCTCCTCCTCCTTGAACAGGAAGAACTCCGGGTCGAAGCCGCCGACCGCGTCAAACGCCGCCCGGTCGACCAGGCAGGCCGCGCCGGACACCCAGGCGACGTCGGTCGGCGTGTCGCGGCGCCGGTAGAAGGTGTCGCCGGCCGCCTGGGCAAGCCGGCCGCGCACGCCGTGCAGCTCGCCGTGGTCGCGCGGGTCGACCGCGCCGCTCGCCGACACGAGCTGCGGCCCGACCGCGGCCACGTCGCCGCCGAGCGCATCGAGCAGCCGCTCGACCGTGCGCGGCTCGACGACCTCCGTGTCGGGGTTCAGGAACCAGATCGCGGGGGCGTCGTGCAACCCGGCAAGCCGGTTGTGGCCGGCACCGAAGCCGAGGTTGCGCTCGGCGGTCTCGAACACGACGTCCGGATACGCCGCGGCCAGCGGCGCGAGGTCGTCCCCCGACGCGTTGTCGAGCACGAGCACCCGATGCTCGAGCCCGGCGAGGTCATTGAGGACGGTCGGCAGGCACGCCGCGAGGTGCGAGCGCGTGCGGTAGTTGACGACCTGGACCGCGACGTCGAGCGGCACGCCGCCATCATAGGTTCGACCCGTGGCCCGGCCCGTCCTGTTCGTCACGAACCACGCCCCGCCGTTCCGCGTCGGGGCGTTCGCCGCGCTGCACGAGCGCGAGGACGTCGTGTTCGCGCTGATCGGCGGAACGGTGCGCCACGGCGGCGGCGCCGGCGACGCGGACCTGCCGTTCCCGGTGATCCGGCCGAGCCAGCGCGGTGTCCTGCGCCTGGCCGCCTCCGGGCGCTTCCGGGCGGTCGTCGCCGGGCTGTCCGGCCGGGTCGCGCTGCCCGCGGCCTACCTCGGCGCACGCCGGGCACGGATCCCGTTCGTCCTCTGGGCCACGATCTGGGAGCACCCGCGCACCGCCGCCCACGCGCTGTCCTACCTGCCGTTGCGCCACATCTACAGAACCGCCGACGCGATCGTCACGTACGGCCCGCACGTGAGCGCCTACGTTCGCACCAAGGCCCCGCGCGGCCCGGTCTTCGAGGCACCCCAGAGCGTCGACAACGTGTTCTGGTCCGGACCATCCGAGCCGATTCGACAGGCCGATTTCCAGGCAATGTTTGTCGGCCGATTGGCGCGGGAAAAGGGTGTGGCGGTGCTCCTTCGGGCCTGGCGTTCTTCAGGCCTGTCAGTGCCAGTAGCCGCGCTGGTTCTGGTCGGCGGCGGCCCGATCCGAGCCCGGGCCGCCGCCACCAGCGCGGCCATGCTCGTCGGCGAGTCCGATCCCGCCACGGTCCGCAACTTCTACGCCGGCTCCGACGTTGTCGTCATACCGTCCATCCCCACGCGCGACTTCCGCGAGCCGTGGGGGCTGGTCGCCAACGAAGCCTTCAACCAGGGAGTCCCCGTGATCGCGACCGACGCGGTCGGCGCCGCCGCCGGCGGGCTGATCGAGCACGAGCGCACCGGCCTGATCGTCCCCGCCGGGGATGCGGACGCCCTCGCCCGCGCGCTGCGCCGCCTGCACGAAGACCCCGCGCTGCGGGCCCGTCTGGGCGCCGCGGCACGCGACGCCGTGCGCGCGTACGACCACGCCGCTTGGGCCGAGGGAATGAGCCGCGCGCTGGCCGCCGCAGGCGCCGGAGCGGCAAAGGACGGCTGCTAGCGTGGCCTTTTCGATGCTGCGCACGGCCCTCGTGGCGTGCCTGCTGGCCGTCCTCGTGGGCGCGCCGGCCGCGCTCGCCGACAGCACACGCACGAAGATCCTCCAGGAGTGCCAGGACGGTCGCCTCACCGGCGACTACACGTCGCGCCAGATTCGCGATGCCCTGAACAACATCCCGGACGACATCGATCAGTACTCCGACTGCCGCGACGTCCTGCGCAACGCCCTGCTCAACCAGGCGGGCAACAGCGGGAACAACGGCGGCAACGGAGGCGGCGGTGGCGGTGGGACCGGCGGCGGTGGAGACGGCGGCGACGCCGGCGGCCAGCCGCTCACCCCCTCGACCGACGCGGACCGCAAGGCGCTCGACCAGGCGGCCACCGGTGGCGGCCAGCCGCTGCAGATCGCCGGGCGCAACGTGACGCCCGGGGAGGGCGACCTGCGCAACTCGCTGCCGACGACGCTGATCGTCGTCCTCGCCCTGCTCGCCGTGGCCGCGACCGCGGCGATCGTCCCGTTCGTGCGGCGGCACACCCGGCACCCGTTCACCGCTCTTCGTCGTGTCCTCCCTGGCCGATCCGGTTAGCCCCGGCCGCCCGCGGCGGCGCACGATCACGATCCCGGTCCCCGACGTCTCGGGGAGTGGGACGCTCGCGTCCGGCGTCGCGATCGGCATCGCGTTCGCGGCGTTCGCCGCGGCCGGCGGCCTGCGCCTGGAGCGGACCACCAACGTCCTGATCGCGATGATGCTCGCCGGCGCCGCCGCGGTCGCGGCCGCGCTGCTACGGCGCCCGCGGACCGCCGAGGCGCCGTTGCACGGGGGCGGGCCGCTGCTGGCGTTCGCCGTGCTGGCCGTGTTCACCGCGCTGTCGGTGCTGTGGTCGCTCGTCCCGGGCGACTCGTGGATCGAGGCCAACCGCACGCTCGCCTACCTGGCCGTGTTCGCCGGCGGCGTCGCGCTCGCGCGGCTGCTGCCCAACCGCTGGGCCGGGATGGTGGTCGGCGTCGGCGTCGGCTGCCTGATCGTGAGCGCGTGGGCGCTGCTGACCAAGGTCTTCCCCGCGTCGCTGGCGCCGGACGAGACGTACGCGCGACTGCGCGAGCCGTTCGCCTACTGGAACTCGGTCGGGCTGATGGCGGCGCTCGGCGTCCCGCCGATGCTGTGGCTGGCCGCGCGCCGGTCGGGCCACGCCGCCGCCAACGCGCTCGCGTGGCCGGCGATGGGCGTGCTGTTCGTGTGCCTGATGCTGTCCTACTCGCGCGGCGCGCTGGCCGCGCTGGTGCTCGGGGTGGGGCTGTGGCTGGCGATCGTGCCGCTGCGGCTGCGCGCGATCGCCGTGCTCGCCGCGGGCGTCCTCGGCGCGGGGCCCGTGGTGGCGTGGGCGTTCGCGCAGGACGGCCTGACGACCGACCGCGCGCCGATGGCCGCGCGGGTCGACGCCGGCCACGAGTTCGGCGCGCTGCTGCTGCTGATGGCCGCCGTGCTGCTCGCCGCCGGGCTCGCGCTGCACTTCGTCGTCTCACAGCGCCCGCCGTCACCGCGCACGCGGCGGAACGTCGGCCGCGCGGCGCTCGGTGTGCTCGCCCTGCTGCCGGTCGTGGCGCTGATCGCGCTCGCCACGGCCCCGGGCGGGATCGACGGCCAGGTCTCCAAGGCGTGGAACCAGCTCACGGATCCCAACGCCAGGACGCCGGCCAACACGCCCGACCGGCTGACCGCCACCTCGTCGGTCCGCGCCCGCTACTGGAAGGAGGCGCTCGACGTCCACGCCACGTCGCCGTGGCTCGGGACCGGCGCCGGTACGTACGCCACGATCCGCACGCGCTTCCGCACCGACGCGCTCGCCGTGCGCCACGCCCACGGCTACGTGGTGCAGACGCTGGCCGACCTCGGCTGGGCCGGCCTCGCCGCCTCGCTGCTCGCTGCGTTCGCGTGGCTGGCGGCGGCTGCGCGCGCGACCGGCGTGCGCCGCCGCGCGCGCGGGCTGCCGTGGGACACCGAACGCGTCGGCATGGTGTCGCTCGCGGTCGTGGTCGTGATCTTCGGCATCCACTCGGCGATCGACTGGACGTGGTTCGTGCCGGCGAACGCCGGGGTGGCGATGCTGTGCGCCGGCTGGGTGGTCGGCCGCGGACCGCTGCAGGCGCGGCTCGCGCGCCCCGAAGGCGCCGCGCCGCCGCCCGCCGCCTGGCCGCACGCGAGCCGCCTCGCGCGGTTCGCGAACAGCGTCCCGCCGCTGCACGGCATCGCCGCCGCGCTGGTGGTCGTGCTCGCGTTCGCCGCCGCTTGGACGGCGTTCCAGCCGGTCCGCGCGGTGCACGCGAGCGACAGCGCGTTCGACAAGCTCGACCAGGGCCAGCCCCTCGCCGCCGCCGAGACCGCCACGATCGCCACCGACCGCAACCCGCTGTCGGCCGAGCCGCTGTTCGAGCTGGCCGCGATCGACCAGGCGCGTGGCGATCTCAAGGGCGCCCAAGCCGCGCTCGAGAAGGCGGTGCGGCTCGAGCCGGCCACCGCCGAGGCGTGGCGGCAGCTCGGCGATCTGCGGCTCAACGGGCTCAACGACGCCAAGGGCGCGATCAGCGCCTACCAGGCCGCCTACTACCTGGACCCGCACAACCCGGCGTCGACGACCGACCTGCTCCGGGCCAGCCGCGCCGCCGAGGGCACTACGGGCGGGCAGCCCACGCCATAAGGCCGGTCCGCAGCGGGGGCAGCCCGCCCCACGCGCGCACCCGCACGTGCTCGAAGCCCGCGCGGTCGAGCGTCGTGCGCAGCGAGGACGCGGTGTAGAAGCGCAGGTGCTGACCGGCCGGGTCGAAGTGCGCGTCGAACCGCGTCAGGCCGATCAGCGCCGTCTTGACGCGCCCGTGGAAGGGCACGGTGACGAGCAGGCGTCCGCCGGGCTTCAGGACCCGCCGGACCTCCAGCAGGACGTGCTCGGTATCGGCGACGTGCTCGAGCACCTCCGAGCACCACGCGAGGTCGACGCTCGCGTGCTCGAGCGGGATCGCCCCATCGGGCTCGAGCAGCCGCAGGTCGGCACCGGGCACGTTGCGGCGCGCGCGCTCCAGGGCCGCTTCCGCGATCTCGACGCCGACCGGGTCGGCGCCCGCCTCGCGCAGCGCACCGACGAAGCGTCCGGCGCCGCAGCCGAGGTCGAGCACGCGCTCACCGGGCCGCGCCTCGGCGAGCAGGAACGCCCGCCGGCGCTCCCACGCCCACGGCTCGGGATCCTGCGGCGCGTCCGCCCAGAAGGACTCGTAGTGGGCGCGCACCGCCCGAGGGTACGCTGTCCCGGTGCGGCTGCGGCTGATCCGCCACGCGACGGTGGTGCTCTCGATCGGCGGGAAGCAGATCCTCGTGGATCCGATGCTCGACCCGGCCGGCGAGCGGGATCCGGTCCCCAACACACCGAACCAGCGCCGCAACCCGCTGGTCGAGCTGCCCGAGCCGGCCGAGGTCGTCGTGCAGGGGATCGACGCCGTGCTCGTCACCCACCTGCATCAGGACCATCTCGACGCCACCGCGATCCGGCTGCTGCCGAAGGACGTCCCGCTGTTCTGCGCGCCCGGCGACGTCGACACGCTGAGCGGGCACGGCTTCACCGGCCTGCGGGCGGTCGACGGGGTCGCCGACTGGGAGGGCGTCCCGATCACGCGCACGGCCGGCGTCCACGGCGTGCTCGGCCCGTCCCCGGGCTTCGTGATCGGCTCGGTCTACGTCGCGGGCGACACGATCTGGTACGACGAGGTGCGCGCGGCGATCGACACCCACCGCCCCGACGTGATCGTGGTCAACGCGAGCGGCGCCCGGTTCCTCGACAGCGGCCCGCTCGTCATGACGACCGAGGACGTCGTCGCTCTCGCCCGCCACGCGCCCGCGGCCCGCGTCGTCGCGGTCCACCTCGAGGCGATCAACCACTGCCTCGAGACGCGCGCCGACCTGCACCAGCGCCTTCACGAGGAAGGCCTCACCGGCCAGGTCACCGTCCCCGAGGACGGCGCCGTGGTGCCGCTTCAGGCCGCGTCGTAGCCGGTGAGCGCCGGCGGCAGCGCGCCGGTCACCCGGTGCCCGGCGGGCTGCAGGCCGACGAGGACGGCGCTGGCGACCTCCTCGCGCGAGGCGCCCGCGCGCTTCGCCAGGGCGGCGTGGAACGGCACGCCGGTCTCGGCGCCGACCGCGGCGAGGACGGCGAGATAGGCCAGGTGCTGCGTCTTCTCGTCGAGCGCCGACGCGGCGCCCAGCGCCTGCGTCGCCTCCATCCACGCGCGGGCGTGCTCCGGCGTCTCGCGTCCGAAGGCCTCGAACGCGGCGCTCACGCCGGGCGGCGTCCCGTGGGCATCCATGGGCTGAACGATAACCCGGTGGCCTAGCTGGTCCAGGCGCTGTCCCAGAACGCGAGCTCGTGCTCGCTCGACGCCCGGAACGCGATGTGCATGCGGCGGCGCCCCGCGCCGGTGACCTCGGCGGCCGCGGCGTCGGTGAGCTCCCGGCACCAGGCGGCGAGCTGGGCGAACTCGTCGCTCGCGTACATCGCGATCCACTCGGCGTAGCCCTCGTGGTCCGGGAGCCCGGCGGCCGCCAGGCGCGCCCCGATCTCCGCGTAGCTCCACATGCAGGGAAGGACGGCCGCGACGAGCTCGGCGAAGTCGCCCAGGGCGGCCGTGCGCAGCAGGAAGTCGCAGTAGGCGTCGGTGGCCGGCGCGGTGGTCTCGGACTCGAGCTCGTCGGCGCTGATGCCCCAGCGCTCGGCGAACTGCGCGGTGCAGGTCCATCTCGGTCTCCAGCACCGACTGCGCCAGCGCCGAGAAACGGCGCATCCACTCCAGCCGCGGCGCGCGAGCGGAGGCGAGCGCGAGCAGCCGCCCGTAGTCGATCAGGAACAGGTAGTCCTGGCGGACGTAGAAGCGGAACTTGTCCTCGGGGAGCGAGCCGTCGCCGATCCCGGCCACGAACGGATGCGCGACGTGCCGCTCCCAGACCGGGGCGGCCGCCTCGCGCAGCTCCGCCGAGAAGCTCACCCCGAGCCGGCTTATCCGGCGCCAGCCGGATGCGGCGCCGTCGGGTCCTCGGCCGCGCCGGTCGAGTGCTCGCGCGCCATGTAGTTCTCGACCTCCATCGGGTCGTGCTTGGAGCGCTCGACGACCCGCAGCAGGTCGGACATCGTCGCGACCTCCTCGACCTGCTCCTTGATGAACCACTGCGTGAACTGCTCGCTCGTGAAGTCGCCGGCGTCGCGCGCGATCCGGGTGAGCTCGTTGATCTGGTCGCTCACGCGCTTCTCCTGGTCGAGCGCGAGCGCGACGGGGGCCACGACGTCGCTGAACGACGTCTGCGGCGCGGCGACGCCGGGGATCGTCACGTCGGCGTCGGCGTCGATCAGGTACTGCACCATCATCATCGCGTGGTCGCGCTCCTCCATCGCCTGGCGATAGAAGAAGCGCGCCAGTTGCGGGAGCGTTTCCGCGTCGTAATAGACGGCGCACGCCACGTATTGCTGATGCGCGGCGAACTCGTGCGCGATCTGCTCGTTGAGCCGGCTGACGAACGTTTCGGCGGGCATGGGCGGCGATGCTAACTTGCTCGGCCTCGATGAGGCAGTTCAAGCGCGTGAAGACGAAGAGCCGTTGCTGCAAGTCACGGCCGCGATGCAAGAAATGCCCCGTCACGTGCAAGCGGCTGGAGAAGGCCGGGCACGCGGTGCGGCAGGACAGCCGCCACTACGTCGTCGAGCTCGGGATCAGCAAGAAGACGCTCAAGGCCGCTCGGGCCCGCTAGCGGTCGATATCCTGCGGGCGCATGGCCACCTGCCTCGTCACGGGTGGTGCGGGATTCCTCGGATCGCATCTCTGCGATGAGTTGCTGGCACGCGGCCACCGCGTGATCTGCGTCGACAACTTCGAGACCGGGTCCCTCGCCAACATCGAGCACATCCGCGGGCCGCAGTTCCGGCACGAGCACCGCGACATCATCGAGCCGTTCTTCGTCGACGACGAGGCGGTGGACGTCGTCTACCACTTCGCGTCGCCCGCGTCGCCGATCGACTACCTGCGGCTCCCGCTGCACACGCTGAAGGTCGGCTCCTACGGGACGCATCACGCGCTCGGGCTCGCCAAGCAGCACCGCGCCCGCTTCCTGCTCGCCTCCACCTCAGAGGTCTACGGCGACCCGCAGGTGCACCCGCAGCCGGAGAGCTACTGGGGGCACGTGAACCCGATCGGCCCGCGCGGCGTCTACGACGAGGCCAAGCGCTACGCCGAGGCGCTGACGATGGCCTACCACCGCCAGCAGGGCGTCGACACCGCGATCGTGCGGATCTTCAACACCTACGGGCCGCGGATGCGCCCGCACGACGGCCGCGCGATCCCCACGTTCCTGCGCCAGGCGCTCCAGGACCGGCCGATCACGGTGTTCGGCGACGGCTCCCAGACGCGCTCGTTCTGTTACGTATCGGACCTGATCGACGGCATCATCCGCCTCGCCGAGTCGGGCGCCCACACGCCCGTGAACGTCGGCAATCCCAACGAGTTCACGCTGCTGGAGCTGGCGCAGACGGTGGTCGAGGTGACGGGGTCGCGGTCGGAGATCGTGCACGAGGCACTGCCCACGGATGATCCGAAGGTTCGCCAGCCGGACATTGCGCTGGCTCGAGAGCTGCTTGGATGGGAGCCGGTGGTCGAGCTGCGAGACGGCCTGACACGCACGCTCGAGCAGGCCGGCATCGAGGCGCTCACCGGCGCCGGGACGACGTAACCGCGCATCGTTCGCGCCGCGGGCGCGTTGATGCATCAGAGCTTTCGACCTTGGCCGAGGCCCCCACACAGACCCCCAAGCGCCCCGAGACCGGCCGCGAGACGGTGCCCGTGGAGCTTCCGCACGTCGACGTGCGCCGCAAGCGCCCGCCCGCGCTGGCGTTCCTGCTGCGCATGGAGACGCTGCGCAACGGCGCTGCGCGTGATCACGCTGCTGGCGCTCGACCTCGGCGGCGTGTTCGCGGCGATCTACGTCGCGCTGATGGTGAAGGCCGTCGCTGCGGTACGGCGACTGGGCCTGGGACGCCTCCTACCAGGAGGCGCGCCAGACGGTCGCCTTCGCCTACGCTGGTCACGGTGCTGCTGTTCGCGCGCTCGGGGCTGTACTCGTCGCGCGCCGAGCGCCCGGGCCTGTCGCGGATCGTCTCGTCCCTGTTCCAGGTGACGGTCGTCGCGCTCATCTTCGCGCTCATCAACGGCGAGCAGTACTCCAGCTACTACATCTTCTACGGCACGCTGACGTTCGCGATCATCATCATCGGCACGCTGCGGTGGGGATACGAGTCGCTGACCGGCGATGCTGCTGCGCGCCGCGGGCTACCGGCGCCGCGCGGTGCTCGTCGGGCTCCGGTCACCACATCGAGGACGTCGCGCACGCGCTGATCGACGAGGTGCACGCGCCGGTCGAGATGGTCGGCTTCATCTCGCTCACGCCGCGGCCCAACAACGGCCTGCGCTCGCTCGGGCAGTTCGAGGACCTTCCCGCGGTGCTGGACGCGCACCGGGTCCAGGAAGTGATCATCGCCGACCCGGACTTCCCGGAGGAGAAGGCCGTCGACCTCGTCGACGAGTGCCACCGGCGCGGCGTGACCGTGCGGATCGCGCCGTCGACGATGGAGATCCTCGTGCACCGCGCCGAGTTCGTCCCCGGCGCCTCGGTGCCGCTGTTCGAGCTGCGGCCGCCCGTGTTCGACGGCTTCGACTACGCCGTCAAGCGCTCGTTCGACTTCGTGGTGGCGCTGCTCCTGATCGTGCTGCTGAGCCCGCTGCTCCTGCTGATCGCGATCGCCGTCGCCGTGTCCTCGCGCGGGCCGATGATCTACCGCTCGATGCGCCCGGGGATCGGCGGCGCGCCGTTCCCGTGCCTGAAGTTCCGGACGATGCGCAGCGACGCGGACCAGATGCAGGCCGACCTCGAGTCGATCAACGAGGCCAGCGGCGCGCTGTTCAAGATCCGGCACGACCCGCGGTTGACGTCGGTCGGCCGCTTCCTGCGCCGCTACTCGCTGGACGAGCTGCCGCAGCTCTTCAACGTGGTCCGCGGGCAGATGTCGCTCGTCGGGCCGCGCCCGCTCCCGCAGCGCGACTTCGACCAGCTCCAGGACTGGCACAAGAAGCGCTACCTCGTGCTGCCGGGGATCACCGGCCTGTGGCAGGTCTCGGGGCGCTCGGAGCTCGACTTCGACGACCTCGTCCGGCTCGACTTCCTGTACCTGGAACGCTGGTCGGTGGGTCTCGACCTGGCGATCCTGCTCAAGACCGTGCCGGCCGTGATCAGCCGGCGCGGCGCGTTCTGAGGTGTTCGCCGCCGCGCTGGCGGCCGCGGCGCTGGCTTCCCCGGGAACCGTGGCGCACAACTTCGCGGTGTCGGTGTCGCGGGACGGGCCGCGGCCGGCGGCGGGTCGTCTGGAGCACCGGGCGCACGGGCGCGTGGCGAAGCGGTTCACCCGTGCCGGGCTGACCGTGCGCGTACAGCGGTTCTCGACGCCGCGGGGCCGCTCGCGCAACGTGATCGGGGTGTGGCCGGGCGCGCGATCGTGTCTGCGCGTGGTCATGGCCCACACCGACACGGTCCCGCCCTCGCCGGGCGCCGACGACAACGCGTCCGGATTGGGTGTGCTGGTGGCGCTGGCGCCGCGGCTCGCGGTGATCAGGCCGCCGTGCGACGTGTGGCTCGTCGCGACCGGCGCCGAGGAGCGCAACTACACCGGCTCCCCGGACCACCTCGGCGCGCTGGCGCTGACGCGGATCGTCCCGCGCGGGCGGCTGCGCTACGCGCTCTCGATCGACGAGGTCGGCCGTGGGACGCGCTTCCGGCTGCGCTCGCCGGCCGCGGAGCCGCGCCGGCGGGTCGAGCGCGAGCTGATGCGCTCGTGGGTCGACTGGCAGCGCGACGACTCGACTGGCAACTCCGACCACCGCGAGTTCGAACTCGCCGGCATGCGTGGCGTGAAGCTGGGCGTGTTGGACGAGCCTGTGCGCCACACGGCCGGCGACACGGTCGACCGCCTCTCTCGCCGCGCCTTCGTGCGGGTGGAGCGCTTGTTGGAGACCGTTCTCCGCCGGCGTTAGGTTGCGGGGCCGGCCAACTGCGGCTGGGTAGGGCGGCGAAGGGTGCCGGCCGCGCGGCCACACTGAGCGCGTGCGCGCGTTGGTGTCGGAAAAACCACCGCTATGCGCGGGTAATCCGCCACCAAGCGCGGCGCGGCGGCCGATCACCGCCCCCCACCGAGCCGCCGTTCGCCCGCGCCCAGAGATGCGGCGTTAGCATCGACCCCATGCGTACCGTCCGCGTGGCCGCGATCCAGGCGACGCCGGTGATCCTCGACGCCGAGGCATCGGTCGAGAAGGCGATCCGGCTGATCGAGAAGGCCGCGGAACAAGGTGCCGAGCTGGCGGTACTGCCGGAGACGTTCGTGCCGCTGTATCCGAGCAACCGCTGGGCCAAGGGCGCGGCCGGGTTCGGCGGCTGGGACGAGTTGTGGGAGCGCCTGCACACGAACGCCGTCGACGTGCCCGGGCCGCTGATCGACCAGCTCGCCGCGGCGTGCCGGCGGCTGAAGGTGCACGCCGTCGTCGGCATCAACGAGCGTGACCGGAGCTCGCTCTACAACGCCTTCGTCACGCTCGGCCCGCAGGGCCTCCTGCACAAGCACCGCAAGCTGATGCCGACCCAGCACGAGCGGCTGTTCCACGGCATCGGCGCCGGGACGGACCTGCAGCCGGTGGAGACGCCGCTCGGCCGCATCGGCGGGCTGATCTGCTGGGAGAACCGGATGCCGCTGGCGCGCTGGGCCGTCTACCAGGGCGCGCCGCAGATCTGGGTCGCGCCGACCGCCGACGACAGCGACGGCTGGCTCGCCTCGATGCGGCACATCGCGATCGAGTCCGGCGCGTTCGTCATCAGCGTGCCGCAGTACATCCCCGGCAGCGCGTTCCCCGACGACTTCCCGGTCGAGGTCGAGCGCGACACGGTCTACGGCCGTGGCGGCGCGGCGATCGTCGAGCCGACCTGGGGCAATCTCATCGCCGGTCCCATCTACGACGAGGAGACGATCCTCGTGGCAGACTGTGACCTGCGGGCAGGGTTGCACGCAAAGCGCTGGTTCGACGCCGTGCGCCATTACTCGCGGACGGACGTCCTCTCGCCGAGCAATGGACTGCAGAGCACAGCGCGTCGTGCCGACGACTAGGCGTGCGTGTCCCGCGTCCCGAGATATCGCGGCCCGTTCGGGCCTGAGCAAGCCCGGCGGCTGCTGTGGCGGGCCGGCTTCGGCCCGCGCCGGGGCGAGGCCGAGAAGCTCGCCAAGCACGGGCTCGACCACGCCGTCCAATCGCTCACGCATCCGCACTCGCGGCGGCTGAAGGGCCCGCGCCCCCACGACAGCGACAACCACCCGCTGGCGCCGCGCGACGCCTGGGGCCACGACCACTGCTGGTGGCTCGACCGCATGGTGCGCTCGCAGGCCCCGCTCGTCGAGCGGATGACGCTGGTCTGGCACGACTGGTTCGCCACCAGCAAGGACGGCGCGACCCAGACCCTGATGCTGCGCCAGAACGCGCTCCTGCGCAGGTACGCGCTCGGCTCGTTCGAGCACCTGGCGATCGAGATCACGCGCGACCCGGCGATGCTGCTGTGGCTCAACGGCGTCGACAACCGCAAGGACGACGTCAACGAGAACTACGCGCGCGAGATGATGGAGCTGTTCACGCTCGGCGCCGGCCGCGGCTACACCGAGCGCGACGTGCGCGAGATGGCCCGCGCGCTGACCGGCTTCCGCAACGACTGGTCGGAGGGGCGCGGCCCGCACAACTTCCGCTACGACCGCGAGTGGCACGACAACGGCGTCAAGCGCATCCACGGCCACCGCGGGCGCTTCGACTGGCGCGACGCGGCGCGGATGAGCGTCCGCCACCGCAAGCACCCGTCGTTCCTGGTCGCGAAGCTGTGGAGCTACTTCATCCCGACGCCGCCGCCGCGGGGCACCGCGCGGGCGCTCGAGCGCATGTACGTCGCGCACGGCCGCAACGTCCGGCCGCTGCTGGACGCGATCCTCCGCCACCCGCACCTCTACGACCCCGATCGCCGGATGGTCAAGCCGCCGGTCGTGCAGGCGGCCGGGATGCTGCGGGCGGTCGGCCGCGGGATCGACACCGACGCCTGGTCGTGGCTGTGCGACCAGGCCGGCCAGATGCTGTTCGAGCCGCCGAACGTGTCGGGCTGGGACGACACCCGCTGGCTCGACACCGCCACCTTCCGCGCCCGCTGGCAGATGGCGAGCGAGATCTGCAGCAAGGCGCAGCTCGGGGAGAAGGCGAAGGTGTCCGCCAATCCCGGGAAGCTCGTCGCCGGCGCCGCGCACTTCTGGCAGACGCCGCTGTCGCGCGCGACCCGCGAGGCGCTCGAGCGCTACGCCCGCAACGCGATGGCGTCCGCGCACGCGGACTGGGAACGCGACACCTACCCGCGCCTGACCGAGAACGCGCTGCGCATGCTCGTCGCCGTGTCCCCCGACTACCTGACCTCGTGAGCACCCACGACTCCCGCATCTGCTGTGCCGAGCACGCCCGCGCCGGCGCCGGCCTGCCGGCGATCGAGGCGGGGATGCCGACGCCGGCCGGCACCGGCCTGTCGCGGCGATCGTTCCTGCTGCGCTCGGCCGGGCTCGCGCTGTCGGTGTACGGCGCCGGCAAGCTCGCCGGGCTGCCGGTGTTCGAGGAGGGCGTCGCGAGCGCCGCGGGCCGGCCGGGCACGGTCCTGGTCAACGTGTTCCTCGACGGCGGCGCCGACAGCCTGTCGATCCTCGCCCCGACCGGGGACCCCGACTACCGCCGCCTGCGGCCCAACCTCGCGCTGCCCGACAGCGCCAACGTCTTCGGCGAGGACGCGCGGCTGACCTGGCATCCGAACGCGACGCCGCTCGCGCGACTGCACGCCGAGGGCAAGGTCAGCGTGCTGCCGGCCGTCGGCTACGACCACCCCGACCAGTCGCACTTCGTCTCGCGGCACTTCTGGGAGGTCGGGGCGACCGACGCCGGGCTGCGCTCCGGCTGGCTCGGCCGGCTGCTCGACGTCATCGGAACCGCCGACAACCCGCTCCAGGGCGTGTCGATGGGCGGCAGCCTCGGGCCGTCGCTCGCCACGACGCGCGTGCCGGTCGCGGCGGTCGACGCGCCGGAGGAGTTCGGCTTCTGGATGCCCGGCGCGTGGGGCCCGCCCGCCGACCTCGGGCTGACGGCGTTCGCCGACGTCGGCCGCGCTCGCCAGGCGTCGCGCGACCCGGCGGTCGCGCAGGCGGCCCGGGCGGCCGCGTTCGCCGGCAACGTGAGCACGTCGCTCGCTCCGCTCGGCAAGGACGGCAAGCCCGCCTACACGCCGCGCGCCACGTATCCGCAGAGCGAGGAGCGGTTCCCGAGGCGACTCGCCGGGCTCGCCGCGATGCTCGCTGCCGGCCTGCCGATCCGCTGCGCCACGCTCACCGCACCCGGCGCCTGGGACACGCATGCCGACCAGGCCAAGGAGCTTCCGGAGAACCTCAAGATCGCCGCCGACAGCCTGTACGCGTTCCAGCGCGACCTCGAGGCGCGCGGGCTCGCCGACCGCGTGCTCACGCTCGTGTGGTCGGAGTTCGGCCGCCGCGCGGCCGAGAACGGCTCGGGCACCGACCACGGCGCGGCCGGGATCGGCTTCGTGATCGGCACGCGGGCGACCGGCCGGATGATCGGCGAGTTCCCCGGCCTGGGCACGCTCGACCCGCAGGGCAACCTGCGCGCCACGTCCGACTTCCGCGGCCTGTACGCGGCACTGTGCGCGGACTGGTTCGGCGTCGACCCGGCGGCGGTGCTCCCCGGCGGCGGCTCGCTGGCGCGGCCGAAGGTCGTGCGATGAGAGTCCTCCTCGTTCTCGCCGCGACCCTGATTCTCGCGGCCCCGGCCGCGGCCAAGCCCGCACCGGCACGGCTGCTCGTCGAGGCACGCGAGTTCAACCTCACGCTCTCGCGGGCGAAGCTCAAGCCGGGCACCGCGATCGTGCAGATGGTCAACCGCGGCGAGGACCCGCACGACCTCGCGATCCAGCGGATCGGCGGCAAGCGCCGCGGGAAGATCCACAAGATCCTGCCCGGCGAGCTCGGGTCGTGGGACGGCAGGCTGCGGCGCGGGCGCTACAAGCTGTTCTGCACGCTCGAGGGCCACCGCGCCCTCGGCATGCGCGCGACGCTACGCGTCCGCTGACCGGCGCCGCAGCACGTGCGCGTCGCCGCGGCGGAGCGTGACGTGGGTGGCGTCGAAGTGCTCGAGGTAGGCCTGCGCGTACTTGCGCGACGTGCCGAGCGCGTCGCGCAGCGTGGCGATCGTCACCTCGCCGTCGCGCTCGATCAGCGCCACGACCCGGTCGCGGACGGCGGCGAGCGCATCCGCGTGGATGTGCATCGTCGGGCCGAGGCGCACGGCCCGGCCGTGCGCGCGCAGCGCGGCGAGGTCGGCGGGGTCGAAGTCGCGGTCGAGCGGCGGCTCGGCGACGTTGATCCGTTCCGCGGCCGCCAGCGCCGACTCCGTGAGCGGGGGGAGCTCCGGCTCCGGCTCCGGCGCGGGCGGCGGCGCCGGCTCGGCCGGCGTCTCGCCGCGCGCGAGGGCGGCAAGGCGCGCGGTCAGGTCGCGCGACGGGCCGTGACGGCGCGGCGCCGGGTCGAGCACGACGCCGCCGCCGATGGTGTCGGGCGGCGCCAGGGACCGGATCACGAGCCGGTCACCCCGGGCCGCGACGATCGGCTGCTCGAGGCGCAGCTGGAAGTAGCGGCCGCCGAGCTCGGTCAGCCGCGCCGGCGACTCGCGCGTGCCGTGGTGCACGGCGACGACCGCCGGCCGCTCCTCCAGCTCCAGCGCCGCATCCACTCGATACGTCGGGGCGAGGCCCGCACCGGTGACGACGACGTCCCCGCGCACGACCTCGTCGCGGTCGACGCCGGTGAGGTTCAGCGCCACCCGCTGGCCGGCCTGGGCGCGGTCCACCGGCTCGTCGTGGACCTCGACCCCGCGCACGCGCGCGGTGCGCCCGCTCGGCAGGATCGTCACGGTGTCGCCCCGTCCGGCGCTGCCCGACCACAGCGTGCCCGTCACGACCGTGCCGGCGCCGCGGATCGTGAACACGCGGTCGACGTGCAGCCGCATCGCGCCCGGAGCGTCGGCGCGCGAGGCGGCGCGGGCGGCCGCGCGGTCGAGCGCCGCGCGCAGCTCGTCGAGCCCCTCGCCGGTACGGGCCGAGACCGCGACGACCTCGGCTCCCGGCAGCAGCTCCTGCGCCTCGGCGCGGGCCCGGGCCGGATCGGCGAGGTCGGCCTTCGTGACCGCCACGACGCCGACCTCGACGCCGAGCGCCCGAAGCACGGTCGCGTGCTCGCGCGTCTGCGGCATCACGCCGTCGTCGGCGGCGAGGACCATCAGGTACAGGTCGATCCCGGTCGCACCCGCGACCATCGTGCGCACGAACCGCTGGTGACCAGGGACGTCGATGACTGAGAGCCGCCGCCCCGACGGCAGCACCAGCGGCGCATAGCCGAGCGCGATCGAGATCCCGCGCTCGCGCTCCTCGGGCAGGCGGTCGGTGTCGACGCCGGTGAGCGCCTTGATCAGCGCGGTCTTGCCGTGATCGATGTGGCCGGCGGTCCCGAGCGTGGTCATGACAGGCCGAGCGCCGGGAGCACCTCGTCGCGGACGACCGCCAACACGCGCTCCCGTCGATACGGCGCCAGCGCCGCGGCGGCGCCGGCGGCGTAGGCGGGGTCGTCGAGCGCCAGCCCGGCGCGCAGCGCGGTGGCGAGGGCGGCCGCGGAGACGTCGGCGGCGACCAGCTCGGGCGCGAGGCGGCGCGCGATCGGCAGCGCCTCGTAGGCGCCGGGCGACGGGACGGTGACGAGCGGGGTCCCGACCGCGAGCGCCTCGAGCTGGGCGAGGCCGTGGTCCTCCCGCCGCGACGCGTTGATGAACACCTGCGCGCGGGCGACCCGGTCGAGCCACTCGTCACGCGGCAGCGCGCCCGCCCACTCGACGCCCGCCGGCTCCGCGATCCCGCGGCGGGCCAGCCAGGCGACGCCGGTCTCGCGGTCGCAGCCGCCGATGGTGAGCGTCGCGTTCGGTGCCGCCTGCGCCCACGCCTCGCACAGCAGATCGAGCCCGCGCTTCCACATCCAGCCGACGTAGGCGACCGCGCCGGCGCGCGGCGCGTCGACGGGCTCGGCGTCGACCGGCACCGGCAGCCGCACCATCCGCGTGCCGCCGGCGATCGGCGCCGCGGCCTGCGCCGCCGCCTCGCCCCACGGCAGCAGTAGGTCGGCGTTCGCGAACACGCGACGCTCGCGCCGCCGCTGCCACAGGCCGCTGACGCCCTCGCGGTTGAGCGCGGTCGGCGAGTCGAACCGGACCGCCCACGGGACCTGCGGCCGCTCGAGCAGCAGCGCGGTCGTCGCGCTCGAGACGATCACCGCGCGCGCGTCCTGCGTCGCCGCCTGCGCGCGCCGCGCCGCCAGGCCCTCGACGACGTCGATGACGGTGATCTGGCGCCGCAGCTTGCCGCTCGCCCCGAACCGCACGCGCACGAGCCGGCAGTCGGCGCCGGCCGCGGTGATCAGCTCGGCGAGCGCGTCATCCGCGCGCCGCAGGCCGAGCGTGGTGCCGAGCGAGAGGAGGGCGACGTCGACGGGCCGGGACAGGCTTCGCAGCGTACCGGCGCTCCTAGACTCCCTCCGCGTGCCGCTGCCGAAGGCCATCCGCCGCGTGACGCCCGATCGCATCCGGCACGACAACCGGCTCCGCGCGCTTGCGATGGGCACCGGGCTCATCCCGCCGCGGCTGATGCACACCGCGCGGGAGGCCGAGCTCCTCGCTTCGCTGGCCCGCGATCGCCGCGTCGCGGTCGAGATCGGCGTCTACGAGGGCTCGTCCGCCCTGGTGCTCGTGCGCAGCCTGCCCGCCGACGCCGTCCTGCATCTCGTCGACCCGTTCGCCGACAGCCGCGGCCTGCACGCGGGCTGGCAGGGGAACGCGTGGGCGTCGCGCCGCGTGGTCGACCGCGCGGTGCGCGAGCGCGGGGGGCCGACCGTGCGCTGGCACATCGAGCGCAGCCAGGAGCTCGGCGCGCGCTGGACCGAGCCGGTCGACCTCGTGTTCATCGACGGCGACCACGCGGCCGAGGCGTGCCGCGCCGACTGGGAGCTCTTCAGCCGCTGGGTGCAGCCCGGCGGCGTGGTCGTGCTCCACGACGCGCGCATGGACAAGCCGGGGGGCGAGGGGTTGCCCGGCGAGGGCGGCGTCCCCGGCCCGACCGAGCTCGTCGACGAGCTGTTCCGCGGGCGAGACTCGGTGGAGGGCTGGCGGATCGTCGCCGACCACGATTGCCTGGTGGCGGTCGAGCGAACCCCGGCTGGGTAGGGCACCGTTTCGGCGACCCTGGCGCCTTTTGCACCACATAGTCGTGCAGAAGGCGCCGAGACGATCGCTACCGCAGCGTGCCAGCGAGTGCGGCCTGCATGTCGCGCAGGCGCTGCTCGACCGGGACGCCGAGGCAGTGGACGATGCGGGGGTTCTCGCTGCGGTCGAGGTAGCTCCAGTTCCACTCGCCGCCGAGGAACTGCACGCCGGGCACCGGCTGACCGGCGCGGAAGCGGCGGCGCAGGACGCGGTCGAGGCGGTTGAAGCGCGGGAAGTCGTAGCCGAGCGCGTCGAGCAGCGCGGCGTTCTCCCACCACGGGTGGTCGCGGAACCGCGTCGAGGCCCACATGCGGTCGAGCAGGCCGCGGGCGAACTCGCCGGCCCGCCACACCATCACGCCGGTGTTGGGGATGAGCACGTCCTCGCGGCGATGGCGGACGAGCGCGAGCTGGGCGTAGGGCTCGAGCGCGGACGCGATGTCCTCGCCGTCGTCGACGATCACCGCGTCGGCGTCGATCCACAACACGAGGTCGTGGGACTCGAGCGTGTCGCGGATGAGCGGCACCTTGGCCCACGCGGGCGGGCGCGCCGGATCGGCCTCGGTGGAGGTGATGACGTCGTAGCCATGGCGTTCGGCGAACGCGCGAAACGTGGGCTCGGAGACGGCGAGCAGCGCCTCGTGAGGGCCCGAGCCGATCGAGCACAGCGCCTTTGTCACGACACGAGCCCGCGGTAGACCGCCGCGACGCCGGCGGCGCAGGCGTCCCAGTCGAACCGCGCGGCCAGCTCGCGAGCGCGGGCGCTCATGGCGGCGCGGCGATCGTCATCGGCGAGCTCGCGGATCGCGGCGGCGAACGCGTCGGCGTCGGGCGCGACGAGCAGGCCGCTCTCGCCGTCGGCCAGCGCCTCGCGGGTCGCGGTCCCCTCCGCGGCGATCACCGGGACGCCGCGCGACTGCGCCTCGGCGACCACCAGCCCGAAGCCCTCGAGCGTCGAGCCGAACAGCAGCACGTCGGCGCTGTCGTACAGCCGCCACTTGTCCTCCTCGCTGACGCGGCCGAGGAGCCGCACACCGTCGCCGCCGAGCCGATCCGCCAGCGGTCCCTCGCCCGCGATCACCAGCGACGCCGGCACGCCGGCGCGGCGGAGCGCGTCCACGGCGAGATCGGGCCGCTTGCGCGCCTCCAACCGGCCGAGGTAGAGGAGCCGGAGACCGTCGCCCGGCCACGCGTCCGGCCAGCCTGAGGTCGGCGGTGGCGTCGCCACACCCTCGGTCACCACGTGCACGCGCGCCGCCGGCACGCCGGCCGCCACCAGCTCGTCGCGCGAGTGCTGCGAGACGGTGATGACCGCGTCGGCGCGCTTCGCGATCGCGGCTTCGAGGCGGGCCCAGCGCGGATACAGGTGGTGGTGATGCAGCACGACGGGCACGCGCCGCCGCGACAGCCACCGGCCGAGCAGCAGCGCCGGTCCCGTGTGACGGACCGAGTGCCCGCGGAGGAGGTCGACACGGCGAGCCAGGCCGATCACGTACGGCGTGTACACCAAGGGGGCGAGCACCCAGTGGATGGCCCGCGAGCGGTACCGCACGTCGATCCCGTGCGCGGGCAGGCGCGCGATCAGCTCGCGCTCGTAGACCTCGCCGCCGACCGTCGAGTCGGGCCGCAACGTGTAGTAGTGCGGCCCACCAGCCGTCAGCCTCACGGCGCCAGAGTCTAGGGTCAAGCCATGCGCCGGCACGCCCACGCGCTCGCCCGCCGGGCGCTCGGACCGGCCTACCCGCGGGCGCTGCAGCGCTGGCGCGGCGCGCAGGGCGCCTGGCGCTCGCGTCGCGTCGCGGCGGTCACGAGGCGGTTCGTCGCCTGGCATGGTCTGACCGTCAGCGGAGGGCCGTTCGCCGGCCTGACCTACCCCGACCGGGCCGCGCTCTCGCTGGCGCCGAAGCTGCTCGGCCTCTACGAGCGCGAGCTGCATCCCGCGATCGAGGCCGCGATCCATGCCGAGCCCGCGATGATCGTCAACGTCGGCGCGGCGGACGGCTACTACGCGGTCGGCCTCAAGCGCCGCTGCCCGGACGCCACCGTGATCGCCTACGAGGCCGACGCGCAGCAGCGCGAGCTGTGCCGCCGCGTGGCCGCCGCCAACGGCGTCGAGCTCGACATCCGCGGCGCGGCCGGGCCGGGGATCTCGCCGGGGCCTCGCTGGTGGTGATGGACTGCGAAGGGTGCGAGCGGGCGCTGCTCGAGCCGCCGCTCGCCGCGACGGTGATCGTGGAGCTGCACGACTTCCTCGACCCCGGCATCGGCGACACGATCGCCGCGCGGTTCGCGGACACGCACGAGGTGGAGCTCGTGCCGACGGCTCCGCAACCGCCGGCAAGCGAGCTCCTCCTGTCCGAGTACCGGCCGGGACCTATGCGCTGGGCCGTGCTGAGGCCACGGCCTGCGCCACCAGGCTGAGCTCGTCGTCGGCGAGCGTGCGCGGGTCGAGCAGCAGGCGGCCGGCCTCGATCCGGCCGACGACCGGCGGGTCCGCGGCGCGCAAGCGGGCGGCGAGATCCTCGGGCAGCGCGACCGCCGGGCCCGGCAGCTCGAGCAGCGGCAGGGCGCCCCCGCCCACCCGGGCGGTCGCTTCGACGATCTCGCCGCCGGTGGCCGAGGCGAGCCGCTCGGCGCGGGCGCGGAGCACGTCGCCGGACACGGTGAGCATCGCCAGCACCGGGATCTCGCGGCGGGCGCGCTCCGGGTCGCGGTAGAGCTGCAAGCGTCGCCTCCAGCGCAGCCAGCGAGAGCTTGTCGAGCCGCAACGCCCGCGCGAGCGGGTGGGCGCGTGCGGCGGCGACGGCGTCCGCGCGGCCGACGATCAGGCCCGCCTGTGGCCCGCCGAGCAGCTTGTCGCCCGAGAAGCACACCAGCGCCGCCCCGGCGCGCGACCGACCGACGGACGGCGGGCTCCTCCCTCAGCACCTCGAGCTCGTCGGCCAGCAGGCCCGACCCGACATCGTCGATCACCGGCACGCCGAGCTCGCACAGCTCCTCGATCTCCACCTCCTGCACGAAGCCCAGCTGGCGGAAGTTCGACGGGTGGGCGCGCAGGATCGCGCCGGTCGCATCGCCGATCGCACGCGCGTAGTCGGCCCGGCGCGTGCGGTTGGTGGTGCCGACCTCGACCAGGCGCGCCCCCGCCTGGGCGATCACCTCGGGCACGCGGAAGCCGCCGCCGATCTCCACGAGCTGGCCGCGCGAGACGATCACCTTGCGGCCAGGCCCGGCCAGGGCGGCCGCCGCCAGCAACGTGGCCCCGGCGCAGTTGTTGACGGCCATCGCCGCCTCGGCGCCCGTGAGGTCGCAGAGCAGCCCCGCGACGTGGTCGTGCCGCGAGCCGCGCTCGCCCGCCGCGACGTCGAACTCGAGGTTCGAGTACCCGAGCGCGACGCGCGCCACCGCCTCGCGCGCGGCCTCCGCCAGCGGCGCGCGCCCGAGGTTGGTGTGCACGATCACGCCGGTCGCGTTGAGCACGCGACGCAGCCGCGGCCGCCCGGCCTCGGCCGCCCACGCCCGCGCCCGCGCGGCGAGGTCGGCTTCGTCTGACGAGCCGGCGAGCAGCTCCCGCCGCCGCTCCGCCAGCACCGCCCGCGCGGCGGCCACCGCCACCGCACGCGGCGCGGAGACCTGCGCCGCGAGCGCGTCGACCGGTGGCAGATCGCGCGGCGAGGTCATGCGCGGAGAGTAGGCGGCGTCATGCCGGGAGGTCCAGCCCCTCGCGCGCCGCGATCGCCGCCGCCGAGCTCATGTCCATCTGCAGCCCGTAGCGCGCCTGCAACGCGCCGAGCGCTGCGAAGTCGGGCTCCGCGACCTGCGGCGGCAGCAGGGGCGCGCAGCTCGGCGAAGTAGCGCTCGAATCCGCCCGGGGAGATGATCTCCAGCAGCCGCGCGGGCTCGTCGGTGCGGTTCCAGAACGCGTGCGGGATACCGCGCGGCTTGACCACGAGGTCGCCGGCTGTCGCGTACCGCACCTCGTCGCCGATCTGCACGCCGACCTCGCCCTCGAGCACGTACGAGTACTCGTCCTCGTGCTCGTGGACGTGCATCGGGGCGGCGAGCGTGCGCGGGGCGATCGGGTGCTCGACGAGCGAGAACCCCTCGCCGACCGTCATGAAGCGCACGCCGAGGCCGCCGAGATCGACGCTCTCGCCTTCCTGGGGAGTGATCACGGACATGGGGGAGGATGCCTTTCTTGTGAACATGGCTGTTCATCGAATATAATCGGAACCGCCATGCCGCGCAAGTACGACCTCGGCCGCCGTGCCGACGCCAAGGCCGACACCCGCCGCCAGATCACCGAGGCGGCGGTCGCCCTGCATGCGACCGTCGGCCCCGCCAGGACCACGATCAGCGCGATCGCCGAGCGAGCCGGCGTGCAGCGGCTGACCGTCTACCGGCACTTCCCGGAGGAGCGCGACCTGTTCGCGGCCTGCGGCGCGCACTGGATCTCCGAGAACCCGCCGCCCGACCCCACGCCGTGGGCCGCGATCGAGGACCCGCGGGAGCGCGTGATAACCGCGCTGACCGCCATCTACGGCTGGTACCGCGCGAACGAGGGGATGATCGGCAACACCGAGCGCGACGCGCCGGAGCTGCCCGCGCTCGCGCAGGTCGCCGACCCGAGCGCGTACCTGGATCCGGTGCGCGAGCTGCTCTGCCCGCCCGCGCAGCGCGTGGCGCTCGGCCACGCGCTGGCGTTCTCGACCTGGCGGTCGCTCACTCGCGAGGGTCTCACCGACGCCGAGGCAGCAGCGCTGATCGCACGGGTCGTGGCCTAAGCTGCGGTCTATGGCCATCGACGACAAGGACGCCACGGACCTCTCGGTCGCACCGGTCGTCGGCCCGGACGACCCGCGGCGGTTCACCGACTCCGGCATCGAGGTCGAGCCGGCCTACGGCGCGGACGACCTGCCGCCCGAGCTCGACCTCGGCGCACCGGGCGAGTTCCCGTACACGCGCGGGATCCATCCCGAGATGTACCGCAAGCGGCCGTGGACGATCCGCCAGTACGCGGGCTACGCGACCGCCAAGGAGTCCAACGAGCGCTACCGCTACCTGCTCGCCAACGGCGGCACCGGCCTGAGCATGGCGTTCGACCTGCCGACCCAGCTCGGCCTCGACTCCGACGACCCGCGCTGCCTCGGCGAGGTCGGCCGCACCGGCGTCGCGATCGACACGATCGACGACATGCGGACCGCGTTCGACGGGATCCCGCTCGACGAGGTCTCGACCTCGATGACCATCAACGCGCCGGCGAGCGTGCTGCTGCTGCTCTACGAGCTGGTGGCCGAGGAGCAGGGCGTGCCGGGCGAGAAGCTCCGCGGCACGGTCCAGAACGACATCCTCAAGGAGTACATCGCGCGCGGGAACTTCATCTACCCGCCCGTCCCGAGCATGCGGCTGACGACCGACGTGTTCGCCTACTGCCGGGAGCACATCCCGAAGTGGAACACGGTCTCGATCTCCGGCTACCACTTCCGCGAGAAGGGCGCTTCGGCCGTCCAGGAGGTCGCGTTCACGCTCGCCAGCGGCATGGCGTACGTGCAGGCGGCGCTCGACGCCGGCCTGAAGGTCGACGACTTCGCCCCGCGCCTGGCCTTCTTCTTCAACGGCCACAACAACGTGTTCCAGGAGGTCGCCAAGTTCCGCGCGGCCCGCAACATGTGGGCGCACGCGATGAAGGAGCGCTTCGGCGCGCAGGACCCGAAGTCGATGATGCTGCGCTTCCACACGCAGACCGCCGGCGTGACGCTGACCGCGCAGCAGCCGCAGAACAACATCGTCCGCGTCGCGCTGCAGGCGTTCGCGGCGGTCTGCGGCGGCACGCAGTCGCTGCACACCAACGGCTACGACGAGGCGCTCGCGCTGCCGACCGAGCGCGCCGCCAAGATCGCGCTGCGCACGCAGCAGATCGTCGCCCACGAGTCGGGCGCCACCGACACGGTCGACCCGTTTGCCGGCTCTTACTACGTCGAGTCCCTGACCGCGGAGATCGAGCGCCGCGCGTGGAAGCTGATCGAGCGCGTCGACGAGCTCGGCGGCTCGGTCGAGGCGATCGCGTTCATCAAGAACGAGATCGAGGAGTCCGCCTTCGGCTATCACGAGCGCTACCGCACCGAGCAGGACGTCGTCGTCGGCGTCAACCGCTACGTCGAGGACAGCGCCGAGGTCGAGGAGCTCCTCACCGTCGACCCGGACACCGAACGCGGCCAGATCGAGCGCCTGAAGCAGTTCAAGGCCGACCGCGACCAGGAGCTGGTGGATCGCCACCTGCAGGAGCTGCGCGCGGCCGCCGAGGGGACCGACAACCTGCTGCTCCCGCTGCGCGCCGCGCTCAAGGACCGCTGCTCGGTCGGCGAGGTGTGCGGCGCGCTGCGCGACGTGTTCGGCGAATATCAGCCCGAGATCTGATGTTGGCGGTCGTATCCACGCCCGGCGGCGAGCGCTGGGCCGAGCTCCGTGAGCTGCCCGAGCCCGAGCCGGGCGATGACGAGCTGCTCGTCGAGGTCCACGCCGCCGGGATCAACCGCGGGGAGCTGACGCTCGTGCAGGTCCGCGAGGAATTCCGGCCCGGGCAGGAGATCGCCGGCGTCGTCGCGGACGGCCCGCGCAAGGGCGAGCGCGTGGTCGGGCTCGCGGACTGGCACGGCTGGGCGGAGTACGCGGCCGTGCCCGAGCACCGCACGGTTCCGCTTCCGGACGGCATCGACTTCGCCATCGCCGCCGCACTGCCGATGGCGGGCAACACCGCGCTGAACCTGGTCCGCGTCGGCGGCGACCTGCTCGGCCGCGACGTGACCGTGACCGGGGCGAGCGGCGGCGTCGGCGGGATCGCCGTGCAGCTCGCGCGGCTCGCCGGCGCGAACGTGGAGGCCGTGTCGGCGGTGACCGAAGACGTGGCCGACGGCCAGGACGTGATCCTCGAGTCGGTGGGCGGCGCCTCGCTCGACCAGGCGCTCGCGAAGGTCGCGCTCGGCGGGCTGATCCTCGTGTTCGGCAACTCCTCCAAGGAGTCGGCGAGCCTCGACTTCCGCACCTTCGCGGGCCGTGACCGCGTCCGCATCCAGTCGTTCTTCTCGGCGCACTACGAGCATCTCGCGGCCGACAACCTGCGCACGCTGCTGGGCCTGGTGGCCGACGGCCGGCTGCAGGTCGAGGTCGGGCTCGAGACGCCGCTCGCGCACGTCAACGATGCCCTCGATGCGCTCGACCAGCGGCGCGTACGCGGCAAGTCGGTCCTGCGCCCGCGATGAAGCGGATTCTGCTCGCGGTCGTGCTGCCGCTCGTCGTGCCGTCGAGCGCCCAAGCGTCCTTCGGGGTCAGCTCGTTCAGCGTCACGCCCAGCACGCTGCAGGCGGGATCGCACCCCGACGTGTCCGTCGCCATCGGCTTCAGCGGCAACGAGCACCTGCGCGACCTCACGGTCAGGCTCCCGCCCGGGCTCGTCGGCAACCCGAACGCGACGCCGCGGTGCGCGGCCGCCAAGTTCCAGGCCGACCAGTGCGCGGCGAACACGCGCGTCGGCACCACGTCGGTCAAGTCGACCGTGCTGGGCCTGCCGCTGAGCGCGAGCGGCGACGTCTACAACCTCGTGGCCGGGGCCGGCGAGCCGGCCCGGCTCGGCGTGATCGTCCGCCCGCCGGCGGCGAGCAAGGTGTTCCTGATCACCCGCGTCGCGCTGCGCCCGGCCGACGGCGGGCTCGACTCGATCATCAACGGCATCCCGTCCACGGTCACCGTGCTCGGCATCCCGCAGGAGATGACGATCACGTCGATGAACCTGACGCTGCTCGGCACGCCCGGCAGCACGCCGTTCATGACGATGCCGACCGGCTGCGGGCCGGCGACCGCGAGCGTGCTCGCGCGCTCGGCGAACGGGACGTCCGTCACCCGAACGGCGGCACCGTTCACGCCGACGGGGTGCTCCAGCCTGCCGTTCAAGCCGCAGTTCGCCGGCAGCATCAGCGCCGGGACGCTGCCGGCGCTGCGCACCGTGATCACCGGTCCGGCGGGCAACGCCAACACCGCCACCGCGGCGGTGACCCTGCCCGCCGGCGTGGGTGTGAACATCCCGGCCATCGGGAACGAGTGCACGCTCCCGCAACAGGCCGCCGGGCCGTGCCCGGCCGCTGCGCGGGTGGGGAGCGCGATCGCGGACTCGCCGCTGCTGCCGACGCTGACCGGCCCGGTGTTCCTGGCCGAGGTGTCGGGCCAGCCGCTGCCGGGCGTGCGGGTCGACCTGTCCGGCGTCGTGTCGCTTTCGCTCACCGGCACGGTGGCGACCGGGAAGCGCCTCGTCACGAAGTTCGCGGGCATCCCCGACGTCCCGCTCGCCCGCTTCGCACTGGCTTTCGACAGCGGCGGCGCGCTGATCGCCCGCAAGGACTTCTGCCGTGGCCCGCTGCCGCGTATGGACGCCGTCCTCACCGGCCACAACGGCGCGAAAGTGACGCTGCGCGAGCCGCTGTCGGTCACCGGCTGCCGCAAGCCGGTCGCCGGCCTGCGCGTCCACGGGCGCAAGCTCGTGCTGCGGGTGCGGGCGGCGCGGGCCGGCGCGGCGCTCAAGACCGTGCGATTGGCGCTCCGGCACCGGCTCAAGGCTCACCCGCACCGCGGCCACGTCCGCGGCGGCAAGCTCGGCCGCCACGGCGTGCTGACCGTGAACGCGGCCGGCAAGCGCCGGATCACCGCGACGCTCAGCCGCGGCGCGTTCACCGGCAAGCTCGGCAAGAAGCGCTCGTTCGTGCTGCGCACCGTCGACGTCACCGGGCATCCGGAGCGCCAGCACGTGCGCGCCCGTCGCTAGCATCGCGCCACCATGCGCCGCAAGAGCCCCGAGACCTACGAGGAAAAGCTCGAGCAGCTCCAGGAGCTGCGCGAGGCGATGATCCACCACGCCTCCGAGAAGGCGGTCGAGAAGCAGCACGCCAAGGGCAAGTACACGGCGCGCGAGCGGATCGAGAAGCTGCTCGACCCGGGCTCGTTCCAGGAGCTCGACACGTACGTCCGCCACCGGACGACCGACTTCGAGATGGACAAGAACCGGCCGTGGGGCGACGCCGTGGTGACCGGCCACGGCACGATCGACGGCCGGCGCGTGTGCGTGTTCAGCCAGGACTTCACCGTGTTCGGCGGCTCGCTCGGCGAGGTCATGGCCGAGAAGATGTGCAAGATCATGGATCTGGCGGCCAAGATCGGCTGCCCGGTCATCGGGATCAACGACTCCGGTGGCGCGCGGATCCAGGAGGGCGTCGTCTCGCTCGGTGCGTACGGCGACGTGTTCCTGCGCAACGTCCGCTCCTCGGGCGTGATCCCGCAGGTCTCCCTGGTGATGGGCCCGTGCGCGGGTGGCGCCGTCTACTCCCCCGCCATCACGGACTTCATCTTCATGGTCAAGGAGACCTCGCACATGTTCATCACCGGCCCCGACGTGATCAAGACGGTCACGGGCGAGGAGGTCGAGTTCGAGGAGCTCGGCGGGGCGATGAGCCACAACACCAAGTCGGGCGTCGCGCACTTCGCGTCCGACGACGAGGACGCCTGCCTGGAGGACGCCCGCTACCTGCTCAGCTTCCTGCCGCAGAACAACCTCGAGACGGTGCCGCGGGTGATGCCGTCCGACGACCCGTTCCGGATGGACGCCGAGCTCGACTCCGTCGTGCCCGACAACCCGAACAAGCCGTACGACATGCGCGACGTGATCCGCTACGTCGTCGACGACGGCGAGTTCTTCGAGGTGCACGAGCACCACGCGATGAACATCGTGTGCGGCTTCAGCCGGATGAACGGCCACGCGGTCGGCGTGGTCGGCAACCAGCCGCGCTCGCTGGCCGGCGTGCTCGACATCGACGCCAGCGCCAAGGGCGCGCGCTTCGTGCGCACCTGCGACGCGTTCAACATCCCGATCCTCACGTTCGTCGACGTCCCGGGCTTCCTCCCCGGCGCCGAGCAGGAGTGGGGCGGGATCATCCGCCACGGCGCGAAGCTGCTGTACGCGTACGCGGAGGCGACGGTCCCGAAGGTCACGGTGATCACACGCAAGGCGTACGGCGGCGCCTATGACGTCATGGCGTCCAAGCACCTGGCCGCCGACTTCAACTTCGCCTGGCCCACCGCGGAGATCGCGGTGATGGGCCCGGAGGGCGCGGTGAACATCATCCACCGGCGCGACATCGCCGGCTCCCCGACGCCGGACGAACGCCGCCAGAAGCTGATCGACGACTACAAGGCGCGCTTCGCCAACCCGTACTCGGCCGCCGAGCGGGGCTACGTCGACGACGTGCTGATCCCGCACGAGACGCGCCCGAAGGTCATCACCGCGTTCGAGACGCTGCAGACCAAGCGCGAGCCCGGGCCGAAGCGCAAGCACGGCAACATCCCGTTGTGAGCGGGGTACAGGTCGCCCACACGGCCGACCTCGACGTCGAGGCGCTGCGGGCCGCGCGCGAGCTGATGCTCGGCGCCTTCGAGGACTTCACCGAGGAGGACTGGGAGCACGGGCTGGGCGGCATCCACGCGCTCGCGTACGAGGACGGCGAGCTGGTCGGGCACGCGTCGGTCGTGCAGCGCCGGATGCTCCACGGCGGACGGGCACTCCGGACCGGCTACGTGGAGGCCGTCGCCGTACGGGCCGACCGCCGGCGCCGCGGCCACGGCGCCGCGGTGATGGAGCCGCTGGAGCGCATCATCCGGAACGCCTATGAGCTCGGCGCGCTCGGTGCGACCGATGCCGGTGCCGCGCTTTACCGCGGGCGCGGGTGGCTGCGCTGGGAGGGACGGCTGTCGGCGATCACGCCCGACGGCATGATGCACACGCCCGAGGAGGAGGGCTACATCTACGTGCTGCCCGTCGTCGCCGAGCTCGACCTCGCCGGTGAGCTGACCTGCGACTGGCGCGACGGCGACGTGTGGTGAGCGGGTAAGGCGCGCTACTAGGCTGCGCAGATGCCTGACGCGCCGCAGCCTGGCGAGTTCGTCCCCGGCGAGTCGTTCGCCCGGGTCCTCACGGAGACGACGCAGTCGCTGGTCGCGGTGTTCGACCGCGAGGGGCGGATCCTGCTGTTCAACGAGGCGTGCGAGCAGGCGACCGGGTTCAGCCGCACGGAGGTGATCGGACGGGACGCGCGTGACTTCGTGATCCCGCCCGAGGAGCGGGAGGCGTTCGGCGAGTTCCTCGCGTACGTGTTCGAGACCGGCGCGCAGGCGCCGCAGGTCGGCCACTGGATGACGAAGGACGGCGGGCGGCGGCTGATCGCGTGGTCGAACCGGCCGATGGCGAGCACGCAGGGCGGGCCGACGACCGTGGTGACGACCGGTATCGACCTGACCGACCGGTCGCCGCAGCGCGACGAGGAAGAGCGGGCGTTCGCCGGTGATCCGTCGGCCAAGCTCGCCGAGGTCGGCAGGCTCGCGACCGAGCAGCGCGCGCTGCGGCGGGTGGCGACGCTGGTCGCCTCCGAGGCGGAGGCCGAGCGCGTGTTCAGCGCCGTCTCGGAGGAGTGCGCGCGCGTGCTGGAGGTCAACGCGTCCGCCGTGCTGCGCTACGAGGACGACGACACGGCCCTCGTCGTCGGGCGCCACAACCGCGACAGCGCCGGCGTCCTGCAGATCGGCCAGCGCCTCACGACCGAGGCGACGACCTCGCTCGGCCAGGTCCGGCGCAGCGGCGCGGCGGCGCGGGTGGACGACTGGGGCGCGGCGACGCGCGGCCGGACCGGGGAGACGATGTTCCAGTTCGGCTACCGATCGACGGCGTCGGCGCCGATCGTCGTCGCCGGCGCGCTGTGGGGGGCGGTGTCGATCGCCAGCGAGGACCCGCTCCCGCCCGAGAGCGAGAGCCGGCTGGCCGCGTTCTGCGAGCTCGTGTCGCTGGCCGTGGCGAGCGCGCAGGCGCGCGCCGACCTCGTCGCCTCGCGCGCCCGGCTCGTCCGGGCCGGCGACGACCAGCGCCGCCGGCTCGAGCGCAACCTGCACGACGGGGCGCAGCAGCGGCTGGTCTCCGTGGCGCTCGCGCTGCGGCTCGCGCGGGCGCGGCTCGGACCCGACCTCGGAGCGGTGGCCGGTCTGCTCGACGACGCCGCCCGCGAGCTCGACACCGGGCTCGCCGAGCTGCGCGAGATCGCCCGTGGCCTGCACCCGGCGATCCTCACCGACCGCGGCCTGCTGCAGGCGCTCGAGACGCTCGCGGGGCGGCTGCCGGTGGCCGTCGACATCGACGCGCCGCGGGAGCGGCTCCCCGACGACATCGAGGCGACCGCCTACTACATCGTGGCCGAAGCGCTCACGAACGTCTCCCGCCACGCCGAGGCCGACCACGCGCGCGTGACGGTCACGGTCGACGGCAGCGTGGTGCGCTGCGAGATCGCCGACGACGGCCGCGGCGGCGCCGACGTCTCGCTCGGCACCGGGATCCAGGGGCTGCGCGACCGCGCCGAGGCGGCCGGCGGCACGCTCAGCCTCACCAGCCCGCCGGGCCGCGGCACGATCGTCACCGCGCTCATCCCGCTCAGCCGCTGATCTCGGGCCGCGTGTGCACTTTGTCGGCCTATGCCCGACGAAGTGCACAACGGATCGCCGGCGGTTGGCCTCACGCCACCCCACCCAGCCGCAGTTGACGTTTCGCGCCTACGAGCCCGAGCGCAGCAGGTTGCCGCGGCCGGTCGGCCACGGCATGCGGCGGGCGTGGGAACGCGGGACGCGGTAGACGTCGAGCCCGTGATCGAACGTCGAGACCACGATCTCGAGGTGGCCGTCGTGGTTGAGGTCGCCGATCGAGGGCGCGGCCGGGACGCCGATCCCGTTGCCGTCGTGGCCCTGGTGGCGGAGCCGGATGTCGTGCAGCTTGTGGCCCGAGGCCGAGAGCACGACGAGCCGGCCCGCGTTGGGCTGCGGGCCGTAGACGCCGAACACGAGCTCCGGCCGCCGCGAGCCGCCCAGGTCGGCGGCGACGACCTCTGACGCGAACGTCTTCGCCCGCCCGTGCGCGTAGTCGTAGCGCCACAGCCGCTTGCCGGCCGGGCTGATCGCGTACACGAACCCGTCGGGTATCGGCGCGACGATCTCCGGCCTCCGGTTGCCCTGCAGATTGGCGATCATCGGCGCGGGGATGCCGCTCGGCGGGTAGTAATCGCCGTCGCCGCGGACCGCCGGCTTGCTGGTGAGCGGCAGCTTCCCGAAGCCCTTGTGGCGGCGCGCGGAGCGGTGGCCGTAGGCGCCGTCGAGCACCATGAACGCGTACGCCTGCGTCTCGTACGGCTCCTGCTTCTCGACGTTGGGCACGCCGATGACCTCGTTGCGGCCGTCGCGGTCGAGGTCGGCGATCGACGGCGGCGACGCGGTCCACTGCAGCCACGGCGTCTTGCGCACGTCGGGCCAGTCGCCGACGTGGCGGTGGTAGTGATCGGCCTCGACGCGCGCGCTCAGCCAGCGGATGAACTGGCCCCAGCCGAGCCGGCGGCCCGCGTACTGGCTCTGGCGGTTCGTGTACCAGGGCGAGGCGAGCACGGACGTGCCGTCGTGGTTGAAGACGTTGATCTGGTGGTTGTCGAACGTGACGACGACCTCGAGCTGCGGGTCGCGGTCGACGTTCCCGATGCCGACGTTCTCCCCGTACGCGCCGTAGCCGTGGTTGCCGGCGCCGTTGAACGTGGCGTCGGCCGCGCTGTAGCGGGGCCAGCCGGGCGCGCGCGCCCCGTTCGCCGCGAACGCGAACACCTGCGAGCCGTCCGGCGAGGTGTTGGTCGTGGTCGCCACCACCTCGATCCGCCCGTCGCGGTCGAGGTCGCCCGCCGCCAGTCCGCGCGTCTCCGGGCACTGCCCACCGCTGCACGTCGACGCCTTCCACTTGACCGCCAGCCTGCCGCCACGCAGGTTGTAGGCCGCGACCGTCCCGTCGTTGCCGCCGACCACGATCTCCTTGGTCCCGTCGCCGTCGAGGTCGGCGACGACGCTCGGCGCATACACGCGCCCCTCGGTCGCGGTGCCCTTGCCGAGCAGCCCGCCCTTCGCGCCGTACACGAACGTCGAGTAATCGGGCGCGACGATCTCGAGCTTCTTGTCGCCGGTCAGGTCGACCAGCGCAGGCGAGGAGAACCAGCCGGTCTCACCGGTCGGGATGTTCCGCACGAACCGCGGCTTCGCCACCTTCGCCGCTGCAGTCTGAGGAACGGCCAGCGCCACCAGCAGGCCGAGCACCGCCACACGCCGCATTGCGGGAACGGTAGCCAAACCGCAGTACGCTGGTCGCATGCGACGGCGACTGACACCGGTCGATCGCGTCGGGGTGGACGAGCGCGCGGCCCTGCTGGGCAAGCGGTCGATCAAGGCTGAGTCACAGCAGGCCGCGATCCGGCTCGCGATCTCGATGGTCGACCTCACGACGTTGGAGGGCCAGGACACGCCGGGGAAGGTCGCGCAGCTCGCGGCCAAGGCCGTCTGCCCGGCGCCCACGCATCCCGAGGTGCCGTCGTGCGCCGCGCTGTGCGTGTACCCGAGCCGCGTCGCCGACGCGGCTCGCGCACTGAACGGCAGCGGCGTCGCGGTCGCGTCCGTGGCCACCGGCTTCCCGTCCGGCCTGACCTCGATGGAGGTCAAGCTCGAGGAGACCCGCCAGGCGGTCGCCGACGGCGCCGAGGAGATCGACATGGTCATCCCGCGCGACGCCTACCTGAGCGGCGACGACCAGCGCGTGATCACCGAGGTCGAGCAGGTCAAGGACGCCTGCGGGCCGGCCCACCTGAAGGTCATCGTCGAGGTCGACGAGCTCGGCGGGTACGACCACATCCGCCACGCCACGCAGCTCTCGATGGAGGGCGGCGCCGACTTCGTCAAGACCTCGACCGGCAAGGTCGGCAAGGGCGCGACGCCGAGCGCCACGCTGGTGATGCTCGAGACGGTCCGCGACTACGTCCACCGCACCGGGCGGGTCGTCGGGATGAAGGCGGCGGGTGGCGTGCGCACGAGCAAGCAGGCGATCCACCAGCTCGTGCTGGTGAACGAGACGCTGGGCCAGGAGTGGCTGACGCCCGACCGTTTCCGGATCGGCGCGTCGTCGCTGCTCAACGACCTCTTGATGCAGTACGAGCACGGGGAGTCCGGCCGCTACCAGCGGCCCGAGGACTTCTCGAAGGAGTAATCGATGGCCGCGACGACCCCGCGCACCGCGCTGGACTGGGAGTACTCGCCCGCCCCCGAGGCGACCGACCACATCCGCCTCAAGGAGCGCTACGAGCTGTTCGTGGACGGCGCCTGGCGGCCGCCTGAGGCGGGCGGCTACGAGCCGACGATCAACCCGGCGACCGAGGAGCCGCTGGCCGAGATCGCCCAGGCGACCGACGCCGACGTCGACGCCGCGGTCGCCGCCGCCCGCGCCGCCCTGCCGCGCTGGCGCAAGCTCCCCGCGCTCGAGCGCGGCAAGTACGTCTTCCGCATCGCGCGCCTGATCCAGGAGCGCGCCCGCGAGCTCGCCATCGTCGAGTCGCTCGACGGGGGCAAGCCGATCCGCGAGTCGCGCGACGTCGACATCCCGCTCGCCGCCGCCCACTTCTTCTACTACGCCGGCTGGGCCGACAAGCTCAGCTACGGGCTCGCCGGCCGCGGCACCGAGCCGATGGGCGTCGTCGGCCAGATCGTGCCGTGGAACTTCCCGCTGCTGATGGTCGCCTGGAAGCTCGCGCCCGCGCTCGCGTGCGGCAACACCGCCGTCCTCAAGCCGGCCGAGACGACGCCGCTGACCGCGCTGCTGCTCGCCGAGATCTGCCAGGAGGCCGAGCTGCCGGACGGCGTCGTGAACATCCTGCCCGGCGATGGAAAGGCCGGCGCGGCGCTCGTCCGGCACCCCGACATCGACAAGATCGCGTTCACCGGCTCGACCGAGGTCGGCAAGGACATCCAGGCCGCCACCGCGGGCCGCGACATCGGCCTCACGCTCGAGCTCGGCGGCAAGTCGGCCAACATCGTGTTCGACGACGCCGCGATCGACCAGGCCGTCGAGGGCATCGTCAACGGCATCTTCTTCAACCAGGGCCACGTCTGCTGCGCCGGCTCGCGGCTGCTGCTGCAGGAGAGCGTCGCCGAGGAGGTCATCGAGAAGCTGTGGCGGCGGATGGGGCTGCTGCGCGTCGGCGACCCGCTCGACAAGAACACCGACGTCGGGGCGATCAACTCGGCCGCGCAGCTGCAGCGGATCGAGGCGCTGGTCGACGCCGGCGAGCGCGAGGGCGCAACGCGCCGGACCGTCGCCTGCCCGCTGCCCGACCGCGGCTACTGGTTCGCGCCGACGCTGTTCACCGACGTCGCCCCCGCGCACCGGATCGCGGCCGAGGAGATCTTCGGCCCGGTCGTGTCGGTGCTGACGTTCCGGACGCAGGCCGAGGCGGTCGAGAAGGCCAACGCGACCGCGTACGGGCTCGCGGCCGGCGTGTGGACCGACAAGGGCTCGCGCGCGCTCGCCGTCGCCCGCAGCCTGAAGGCGGGCGTCGTGTGGCAGAACACGTACAACCAGTTCGACCCGACGTCGCCGTTCGGCGGCTACAAGGAGAGCGGCTTCGGCCGCGAGGGCGGGATGGCCGGCCTGCGGCCGTACCTGAGGGTGAGCCGATGACCGAGCGCCTGCCCGTCGCCAAGACCTACAAGCTGTACGTCGGCGGCGCGTTCGCGCGCAGCGAGTCCGGCCGCCACGTCGCGATCGACGACCACGCGGGCCACCACGTCGCCAACGCGCCGCGCGGCACGCGCAAGGACGTGCGCGACGCGGTCCGTGCCGCGCGCGGCGCCCTGCCCGGCTGGCAGGGCCGCACCGCCTACAACCGCGGCCAGATCCTCTACCGGTTCGCCGAAGCGCTCGAGTCGCGCGTCGACGAGCTGACCGGCGAGTCCGTGCGGATCCGTGGCCTGGACCGCGCGGCCGCCCGCGCCGAGATCGAAGCGGCCGTCGACCACGCCGTCCACTACGCCGGCTGGACCGACAAGCTCCACGCCGTCCTCGGCGCGGTCAACCCGGTCGCCGCGCCGCACTTCAACTTCACGATGCCCGAGCCGACCGGGGTCGTCGCGGTCATCGCGCCGGAGGAGCCCGACGTGCTCGGCCTGGTGGCGGAGATCCTGCCGCCGCTTGCCGCCGGCAACGTCGTGGTCGCCGTCGTGTCCGAGCGCTGGCCGCTGCTCGGCCTGCACGTCGGCGAGATCCTCGGCGTCGCCGACGTCCCCGCCGGCGTCGTGAACCTGCTGTCCGGCCTGCACTCCGAGCTCGTCAAGCCGCTCGCGGGCCACCATGACGTCGACGCGATCGTCGACACGACCGGCGACCCGGAGATCACCCGCCTGGCCGCCGACAGCGTCACGCGCGTGGCGAGACCGGCCGGCGACGACTACCTCGACGTCGCCGGCCTTGACAGCCTCACGCGGATCGAGCCCTTCGTCGAGCTCAAGACCGCCTGGCACCCGGTCGGGACCTAGGCCATCCCGTAGCGCGGGCGGGCGACGCCGATCAGCCCCATGCTGCGGATCTGGCGGTAGATGCCGCCGCCGTTGTTGTTCGTGCCGCCCTTGGACGTGTTGCCGCCCACGCACTCGAGACGGCCGTCGCCCAGGTTGCGGATCACGATCTCGACGTGGTTCGCGGTCACGTCGTCGTGCGAGTTCCAGTCGTACAGCGCGAGGTCGCCGGGCTTGGCTTCGGTGACCGGGTGCCAGCCCTCGAAGCCGTTCACCTTCGCCTTGGCGTCGGCGACGATCGCCGGCGTGTAGACGATGCGGCTGCGGCTGATCGGGACGCCGCCGACCTTCTCGAGGAAGTACCCGACGAACGCGCCGCACCAGAAGTAGCCGTCGTAACCGAGCATCGCCTTCTGGCAGCGGGAGATGATCCCCGGGCCGCGGTTGGTGCCGGCCGGGCTCTCGGTCTTGCCGACGTACCGCAGCGCGGCGTTCAGAACCGCCTGCGGCGAGTGCGCGAGCTTCGCCTTGCGGGCCTTCGCCCGCGCCTTCTGCTCAGCCGTGCGCCGCCCGGGGTTGCGAACCAGGAACTGGACGTCCGCGGACACCAGCCCTTCGATCTGGTCCTTCGTGATCCCGAGGAACCAGGCGGTCTCGCGGACCGCCGCGTCCGTGTCGGGACCCCACTCGCCGTCGACGTCGACCCGGGAGAGGCCGCGCGCCCGCCGGCGCTTGTTCATCGCGCGCTGCAGCGCCTTGATGTCCGGCCCCGTGGTGAACGGGGTCGTGAGGGTGAGGGGACGGTAGGGCTTGACTGCCATGGGGAGCACCCTTCTGGTTGTTTGTGCTCCCGGCAGCCTGCGGGCCACCGCTAACAGTCCACTTGCAGCGCGGTGTCAGTTAGATGGCTGATACCACGACCCGTGTGCCCGCCTGGGCGCGCCCCGCGGCGCCGGATCGCCACCCGCTGAATCGGCCCGTGGCTCTGCCACTGTGCCAATCGCGCGGGCGGCGCCCGGCATCCACGGTGCACGACCATGCGGGCACACGGGCCACGGAATCGACCATCTATCGCGGATCTCGCACGAGCAGCTCCACGTTGCGGTCCTTGCGGGTGCCGCTCTTGGAGCCGCCGCCGGCCGAGCCCTCGAGGCCCGAATCCTGCGGATCGTTGAACGCGAGCGTGCGCGCCAGGGAGGCCAGCTGCGTGGTGCTGAACGCGCTCGCCGCTCCCGGAGCGGGCGCGGCAGCGGGCGCCGCCGAGTCGATGATCGTCCCGAACAGGGACAGCGTGCCGTCCTCGTTGTCCATGATCTCGACCAGCCGCGCCTGCTCGGGCCAGTCGATGTGCGATGCCGTGTTGATCTGCCAGAAGCCGTGGCCGTGGTGGCCGCGGAAGAAGCGGATCCGGTTGGCGTGCGTGTGGCCGGCCACGTAGGCGACGACGTTCGGCGTCCCCTCGAGCACGGCGCCGACGCTCTTCTTGCCCTTCAGCCCGCGGTGGATCGGTGACGACTTGCGCGGGTCGCGGTCGCAGCCGGGCTCGTCGGCCGGCTGGCACTTCCCGGCCGCCTCGTCCGTACGCGCGTTGTCCATCGTCTCCATCGTGTGGTGACCGAAGGCGACGACGAGCTGATGCTTCTTGTGGGCCTTGCGGAGCTCGCCCTTGAGCCACTGGTACTGCGGGTTGTCGAGGTTGCCGTTCTGCCCGCCGCCTTCGGCGACCGTGTCGAGCGAGATGAACCGCAGGCCGCGCTTGGGCGTCCAGGCGTAGTAGCTCGCGGTGCCGCGCGACGCCTTCAGCTGCTTTTTCGGCGTGTACGCGAACCCGTGCTTGCGCGTGCCCGTCATCAGCGCCCGGTACTTCGTCTTGGAGATGATCTGGCGGTCCGGATCGGGCGCCACGTGCCGGCCGCTGGCCAGCAGTTGCTGGATGAACGCCGGGTTGTTGAACGCGGCGAACAGCTCGTCGGCGGACTTGCCCTGGTAGGCGGACGGGTCGAACGAGGCGCTCGGGAAGACCTTCAGGCAGCCGACCGCGATCGCCCGGAAGAGATCGGTGCTGGCCGGCGCGTTGCCCTGGATGAGCCCGTCGTGGTTGCCGCGCGAGATGTACCACGGCACCTTCAGCCCGACGGCCTGGAACGGCGCCTGCGCGCGCTCGAGCAGCCCCGGATAGCGCGGGAACGCGGCGTACGGTCCGGACACGGGGGCGGCCACGTCGGGATCCCAGAAGCCGGCCTTGCGGTCGTCCGGCGCGCCCGCATAGTCGTCGTAGTCGGCGACGCCCGTGTAGCGGCGGGCCGCGACGTCGGCGTTGATCGCGGCGATCTCCCCGATCGTCGCGCCGCCGCACTGGTTGAAGTTGTCGATCGCCTTGCCGGAGAACGGGTCGACGCGCCCGCCGTCGAGCACGGTCCGGAACCAGCGGGTCTCGTTGAGCTGCTGGTTGTCGGCGAGGTCGCCCGTCGTCAGCGCGAACGCGAGCCGGCCCCGCTTGCCGTTGCCCTGCTTGACCGGGCTGCGCCGGTTGGCGTTGACGGCACGGACGATGCTGTCGAACACCTGCAGGCCGAGCGCCTCCTGCGGGCGCCACGAGGACTTGATCTCGCCGCCCGCGGGATCGGCGAAGTCGACCCGGGCGGGCGACATCTCGTCGGCGATCTGCGGGTCCGTGAGCTGCGCGAACAGCACCAGCGACCGGCGGTGGTGCGTGCGCGCCTTGCGCGCCTTGGCCCCGGCGCCGCGGCGCACCACGTACGGCTCCCCCTTCACGCTCGTCAGCGGTTGGTAGCCGGTGCCGCCCGACGGCTGGATCCGGTGACGGAGCGTCGTGTCGGCGAACGCGACGGGGACGAAGGCGAGCGTGAGCAGCGCCGCGAGCAGCAGCAGGCGAGAGGACATGGCGCGATCCTATTCGGAGATCGAGGCCCCGCCGGCCCGGTAGGCTGCGCCCGCGATGCTCTCACGCCGTCAGTTTCTCCTTCGCAGCGGCTCGGCGGGCGCCGCTCTCGTCATCGCCCCGCAGACCGCTCTGGAGTCGCTCGCGGCGCCAAAGGGCGCGGCCGCGAAGCTCCTGCGCGGCGGCCGCTTCAGCCAGGGCGTCCTGTCCGGCGACCCGACGCCGCACGGCATCACGCTGCTCACGTTGCTCGACGATGTGTCAGGCGCCGGACGGGTGCGCCTGGAGGTCGCGCGCGACCGCGACTTCCGGCACGTCATCGCCAGCAAGACGATCGCCACGAGCGGCGCACGCAACCACTCGGTGAAGGCGCGCGTCGGCCACCTCAAGGCGCACGAGCAGTACTTCTATCGCTTCGAGACGCGGGACAAGCACAGCCCCGTCGGGCGCTTCCAGACGGCCCTCCCGCACGACTCGCACGAGCCCGTGAAGTTCGCCTTCTTCTCGTGCGCGGACTACACGCACGGCTACTACAACGCCTATGACCTGATGCGCCGCGAGGACGTCGACTTCATCGTCTGCCTCGGCGACTACATCTACGGCGAGGCCTACCACTCGGTGGCGGGCGGGACCGGGGTGCGCGACGACAACATCGGCGACGCCAACCCGCAGCACACCAACTACGTGCGCGAGGCGCAGACGCTCGGCGACTACCGCGCCAAGTACGCCCTGTACCGCTCCGACAAGACGCTGCGCCAACTGCACTCCCGCTTCCCGATGATCACGATCTGGGACGACCACGAGGTGCAGGACAACTACGCCGGCGGCGAGCCGGACGGCGGCCTGGACCCGACGCTGCGCTACACGACCGCGCGCAAGCGAGCGGCCTACAAGGCGTTCTTCGAGTCGATGCCGTTCTACGGCGGTCCGACCAAGCAGGTCTACCGGCACCTGGTCCACGGCCGCAACGTCGACCTGATCCTGCTCGACCAGCGCCAGTACCGCGCCGACCAGCCCTGCAACGACTCGGTGTCGCCGCCGTGTGCGGACTACGACCAGCCGCGTGCGTTCCTCGGCGCCAAGCAGATGAGGTGGGCCAAGCACCGGCTCAGCGCCTCAAAGGCGACGTGGAAGATCGTCGGCTCCGAGACGATGATGATGCCCGCGAAGGTCACCGGCGGCTCCTACTACGGCTTCGACAACTGGCAGGGCTACCCGCGGGAGCGCGAGGAGCTGCTCGCGCACATCAAGAGCGAGAAGATCGACGACGTCGTGTTCATCACCGGCGACATTCACCTGTTCCTGGCGGGCGACGTGCGCACCGATCTCGGCAACGGCGAGAGCGTCGCGGTCGAGTTCGTCGGCGGCTCGATCACGTCGCAGAACTTCGGCGAGACGAACGTCGACGCCGGCGGCGGTGTCGTCATCCCCGGCAACGACCGCAACCCGAACACGTCGCCCGCGATCATCGACGCCCTGCGCGCCTTCAACCCGTGGATCGACCAGGCCGACTTCGACCACCACGGGTACGCGCTCGTGACCGCGTCGCGGACCGGGTTCGACTGCACGCTCAAGCGGGTCGCGACGATCAAGGAGCGCTCGCGCAAGACGCTGACGAGCAAGGGCTTCACGTACCACCTGCGGCGCGGCCAGAAGTCGATCAAGGGCGTCAACGGGCCTCCGGCATGAACCGCCGCCCCCGTCTGGAGCTCCGCGGCTCGAGCGCGACGCCCGAGGAGGCCGCCGCCGTCATGGCGGCGGTCGAGCAGTTCCTGCGCGACACGACCCCTCCGCCGGCGCCGGAGGAGCCCAAGGAGAGCCCCTGGGTAGTCGCCGCGCGCCGGGAAGCCGTGGATCGAACCCCCCAGTTGGGGTAAATACCGAGATCCGGATACGGATTTGCTAGTTTTGGCGCATGAGCGCCAGAGCGGGTTCTCTCGAGAACCCTGAGATCCGCGAAGACGTCCCCGGCCACATCATCCCGATCCTGCAGCGGGAATTCGACGACTTCGACAACGAGGCCGAGAAGTACCTCGCCGGAGACACGGCCGAGAACGAGTTCATCGGCTTCCGGCTCAAGCAGGGCGTCTACGGGCAGCGCCAGCCCGACGTCCAGATGATCCGCGTCAAGCTGCCGTTCGGCGGCATCACGCCGGACCAGATGGACACGTTCGCCGACGTGGTCGAGCGCTGGGTCCCGCTCAACAAGGGCCACATCACCACGCGGCAGAACATCCAGATGCACCACGTGCCGCTGCGCGACGCCGCCGCGCTGATCCGCGAGATCTCCGAGGCCGGCCTGTCCAGCCGCGAGGGCTGCGGCAACACCGTGCGCAACGTGACCGCCGACCCGTGGGCCGGCATCTGCCACGACGAGACCTTCGACCCGACGGCATACGCGGGCGCCTACGTGCGCTACTTCGTCCGCCACCCCACGACGCAGCTGATGCCGCGCAAGGTCAAGACCGCGTTCACCGGGTCGGACACCGACCGCGCGCTCACCGGCATCCACGACGTCGCCTTCATCGCCCGCGAGCGCGACGGCGTCAAGGGCTTCGAGATGCGGATCGGCGGCGGCACGTCGATCATGCCGCGCGTCGCGCCGACGCTGATCGACTTCGTTCGCGCCGACGACGGCGAGTACCTCAAGTACACCGAGGCCGTCCTGCGGATCTTCGACCGCCAGGACTGGCTGCGCGTCAACCGCGCCCGCGCCCGGTTGAAGGTGATGGTCGACAAGATCGGCATCGAGGCGATGCGCGAGCTCGTCGAGGAGGAGCTGCAGGGCGACTGGGTCGACGAGCGCGACTTCTCGCCGGTCGACCGCCTGTTCCTGCACGACGAGGAGGCGGGCGCGCCCGATCCGCCGGCTTCCCCGGGCTCGCCGAACGGCGACCTCACCGAGTTCCGCCGCTTCCTCGCCGCCAATGTCGAGAGCCAGCGCCAGGAGGGCTTCAGCGCCGTCCAGGTGATGGTCCCGCGCGGCGATCTCTCCCCCGAGCAGTTCCGCGGGCTCGCCGACATCATGCGCGAGTACTCGGGCGGCTACGCCCGCACCACCGTGCACCAGAACTTCGTGCTGCGCTGGGTGCGCGACGAGGCGGTGTACGACGTCTGGACGCGCCTTCAGGAGCTCGACCTCGGCGAGGCCGGCGCCGACCAGGTCAACGACGTCGTGTCGTGCCCCGGGACCGACTCGTGCAAGCTCGGCATCACCAGCTCGATGGGGCTCAACCGCGCGGTCCGCGAGCGGATCGAGGCGATGAACATCACCGATCCGCTGACCCGCGGCATCCACATCAAGATGTCGGGCTGCCCGAACGGCTGCAGCCAGCATCACATCGGCAACATCGGGTTCTACGGCGCCTCGATCAAGGTCGGACAGCACACGATCCCGGCCTACGTCGCGCACATCGGCGGCAACTACGAAGGCGGGGAGATCGTCTACGGCACCCGCCTGAAGGTGCGCCTGCCGGCCAAGCGCGTGCCGGAGGCGGTCGAGCGCTGGATCCGCAAGTACGAGGCCGAGCGCCACGACGGCGAAGGCTTCAACGCGTTCGCCGCGCGCGTCGGCACCAAGGAGTTCGAGGACGCGGTCCGCGATCTCGCCATGCCCGTCGAGTTCGGCCTCGAGACGATGAATGACTTCATCGACTGGACCAAGAAGGTCCCGTTCGAGGTCCAGCGCGGCGAGGGCGAGTGCGCGGTCTGATGCTGGAGCATCTGGACCAGCTCGAAGCCGAGGCCATCCACGTCATCCGCGAGGTCGCGGCCGAGCTCTCCAAGCCGGTGCTGCTGTTCTCCGGCGGCAAGGACTCGATCGTGCTGCTGCACCTCGCGCGCAAGGCGTTCCGGCCGGGCGACGTCCCGTTCGGGGTGATGCACGTCGACACGGGACACAACTTCCCGGAGGTCATCGAGTTCCGCGACCGCCACGTGCCGGACATCGTGGTGGCCTCGGTGCAGGAGTCGATCGACCGTGGCCGCGTGCGCGACGAGCCGTCGCGCAACCAGCTCCAGACCACGACGCTGCTCGACGCGATCTCCGAGCACGGGTTCGACGCCGCGTTCGGCGGGGCCCGGCGTGACGAGGAGCGCTCGCGCGCCAAGGAGCGCGTGATGTCGTTCCGCGACGATTTCGGGCAGTGGGATCCGCGCCGCCAGCGGCCGGAGCTGTGGGACCTCTACAACGGCCGCGTGCGGCCGGGCGAGCACGTGCGCGTGTTCCCGCTCTCGAACTGGACCGAGCTGGACGTGTGGGAGTACGTCCGCGTCGAGGGGCTGGAGCTGCCGCCGATCTACTTCGCCCACGAGCGCGAGGTGTTCGCACGCGACGGGATGCTCTACGCGGTCTCCGACGTGCTGCCGCTGCGCGATGGCGAGGAGCCGTTCGTGGAGTCGGTCCGCTACCGGACCGTGGGGGACATGACCTGCACAGGGGCCGTGCGTTCGCGGGCGGCGACGCTCGACGACGTGGTCGCCGAGATCGCCGCCACGCGGATCACCGAGCGTGGCGAGACGCGCGCCGACGACCGCGTCTCCGAAGCGGCGATGGAAGACCGCAAGCGGGTCGGGTACTTCTAGTGCTGAGAGTTGCGTCGCACGGCGGGGTCCGTCGACGACGGCAAGTCGACGCTGATCGGCCGGCTGCTGCACGACTCCAAGTCGCTCATGGCCGACGAGCTCGGCACCGCCGCCGACCTGGCGCGGCTGACCGACGGCCTGCGCGCGGAGCGCGAGCAGGGGATCACGATCGACGTCGCCTACCGCCACTTCGCGACGCCGAACCGCCGCTTCGTCCTGCACGACTGCCCCGGCCACGCGCAGTACACGCGCAACATGGCGACGGGAGCGTCGACCGCCGACCTCGCGCTCGTGCTCGTCGATGCCCGCCGCGGGATGACCGAGCAGTCGCGCCGCCACCTGGCGATCGCCGCGCTCCTCGGCGTCCCGGGCGTGACCGTGCTGGTGAACAAGATGGACCTCGTCGGTTACGTCGAGGAGCGCTTCGACGCCGTCGTGCGCGAGGTGCTCGACTGGGCCTCGCGGCTCGGCCTGTCCGGCGTCGGCTTCATCCCCGTGTCCGCGCTGCACGGCGACAACGTGGTCGAGCGCTCGGAGGCGATGCCGTGGTACGCCGGCGAGTCGCTGCTCGAGCACCTGGAGGCGGCACCGGCCGCCAACGGCCTGTCCGACGGGCCGGCGCGGCTCCCCGTCCAGTACGTCATCCGCGCCGACGGCACGCGCTGGTACGCCGGCCGCCTCGCCGGCGGCACGCTGAGCGTCGGGGACGACGTCGTGGTGCTCCCGAGCGGGACGCGCTCACGGGTGGCGGCGTTCGAGGACGGCGGCGACACCGCGGCCGCGCCGCGCTCGGTCGCCCTGTCGCTCGAAGACGCGCTCGACGTCGGTCGCGGCGACCTCCTGGCCCGCCCCGCCGAGGCGCCCGAGCCGGTCCGCGAGCTGTCGGCGACGGTGTGCTGGCTCGGCGACGCGCCGGCGCGTCCGGGCGCTCGCTACCTCATCAAGCACACGACCCGCGTCGTCCCCGCCAGGCTCGAGGCGATCGAGCACCGGCTCGACGTCACCACGCTCGAGCACGAGCCCGCCGACGAGCTCGACCTCAACGCGATCGGCCGCGTCCGCCTGCGGCTCGGACACGAGCTCGTGCCCGACCCGTACGACCGGCTGCGCTCCACCGGAGCCTTCATCGTGGTGGACGAGGCGACGAACGAGACCGTCGGCGCCGGCATGGTCGCCCAGCCGTAGCGGCGAAGACGGAGAGCGAGCCGATCCGCGGCCCCATGATTGCGGACCGGCCCGCCACTCCATCGGACTGAGCGGAGAGCCGCTCAGCTTCTGTCCCGTGACCCCAGGGAGGGACAGTCTCTATCGGCGCAAGAGCGCCACTGACCTCTCCAACGACACCGTGCGCGAGAACTTGCGCGAACTTTCTCCGGAATCTGCGGCCGCGCGCGAGCGTCAGATGTCGACGTAGATGTCGAGCGCCCCGGCGGCGCTGAATCCGAGCCTCGAATACACCCGCGCGGCCTCGTCGCTGTCCGCGTGCAGGTGGGCCAGCCGGGCGCCGCCGGCGAACGCCCGCTCGACCAGCCAGAAGCTCAACACACCGGCGATCCCGCGGCGGCGGGCCTCCGGGAGGACGCCGACCCCGGCCAGGAACGCGGCCGGTCCGGCCGGGCCGTCGCTGCGCAGGCAGTAGGCGGTGGCGACCGGCTCGCCGTCGAGCGATGCGAGCGCCACCGTGATCCGCTCCGCGCCGAGATGGGGCTCGGTCCAGGGCCGGTAGAGCCCGGGGTCCGAGCCGAACGCCGTCGTGTCGACGTGCAGGACGGCCTCGAGGTCGTCCGCGCCGGCCTGCCGGACCTCGAGACCGTCGACCGCCGGCGCCGCCTGCAGCCCACCCGCGAGCAGACCCATGAGCGGCATCGTGAACAGGTGCTCGCCCGACTTGAACGGCAGCCCGGCGGGGACGCGGGCGCCCCACTCGACCCCGCGCTCGGCGTAGAAGGCCCGGGCGCCCTCGAGGTCGGCGTACGGGCCGGTCACGTCGGCGCCGTTCCACTGCCGGTGCGCGAGGCCGGACGCCATCACGCGGATCCCCCGGAGCGTCGCGACGGCGCCGCCGTACGGCTCGCGGAGCACGCCCTCGACCGCCCACGCGTCGGCATGCGCCGTCCGGACACGGGCGTCGAGCATCAGTAGAGCCCCGTCGGCAGCCCGCCGTCGGGCAGCGATCCGTAGACGAGCAGCCGCGGCCGCCCGCCGAGCTCGAACACGGTGGCGCTCGCGTTCGGCGGCGACCCGAGATGCAGCCGGTCGGCGCCGGTCAGGTGCGCGGCGACCACACGGATGCAGCCGCCGTGCGAGACCACCAGCCACGGGCCGCCGGCGGCGACCAGCTCGTCGACCGCCCCGCCGACGCGGCGCGCGAACGCCTCCCACGGCTCGCCGTCCGGCGCCGTCCGCGGGCCGCCGCGCCAGTTCGTGAGCTCCGGCCCCTGCGCGTCGATCTCGGCCGCCGTGCGTCCGCCCCACTCGCCGACGTCGATCTCCCGCCAGCGCTCGTCGAACCGCGCCGGTTGCAGCCCCATCAGCTCGGCCGTCTCGCGTGCGCGCCCGAGGTCGCTGCAGACGATGCGCTCCGGCGGCACCCCGTCGACGATCTGCGTCAGCGCCCGGGCCTGATCGCGCCCACGCTCGGACAGCGGCGGGTCGAGCTGCCCCTGCAGCCGCTCCTCGGCGTTCCAGGTGGACTCGCCGTGGCGGACGAGGATGAGACGGTCGCGAGGTAGCATCACGCGCCCTATGTTCTCGAAAGTGCTGGTCGCGAACCGTGGTGAGATCGCCGTGCGCGTCATGCGCGCGCTCGACGAGCTCGGCATCCCGTCGGTCGCCGTCTACTCGGAGGCCGACCGTGAGTCCCAGCACGTGCGTCGCGCCGCCGAGGCGTATCTGCTCGGGCCCGGGCCCGCCGCCGAGTCCTATCTGAACGTCGACAAGCTGATGGAGGTCATCGAGGCCTCCGGCGCCGAGGCCGTGCATCCCGGCTACGGGTTCCTGGCCGAGAACGCGGCGTTCGCCAAGCGGCTGGAGGACGCCGGCATCACGTTCATCGGGCCGCCCGCGTCGGCGATCGAGGCGATGGGCTCCAAGACCAAGGCCCGCGAGCTGATGAAGGCCGCCGGCGTCCCGATCGTGCCCGGCACCACCGACCCCGTCGAGACCGTCGACGACGCCCGCAAGATCGCCGAGGACATCGGCTACCCGATCGCCGTCAAGGCGGCCGGAGGCGGCGGCGGCAAGGGCTTCCGCGTCGCGCTGGAGCCCGACAAGCTCGAGGAGGCGTTCGAGGGCGCCGCGCGCGAGGGCGAGAAGTTCTTCTCCGACGCGACGGTCTACCTCGAGCGCTACCTGCCCGATCCGCGCCACGTCGAGGTCCAGGTGCTGGCCGACAAGCACGGCAACGTCGTCCACCTCGGCGAGCGCGACTGCAGCATCCAGCGCCGCCACCAGAAGCTGATCGAGGAGTCCCCCGCCCCGCTGGTCGACGACGAGCTGCGCGCGAAGATCGGCGAGATCGCGGTCGAGGCCGCCCGCGCGGTCGGCTACCACTCGGCCGGCACGATCGAGGGCCTGCTGCAGGACGGCGAGTACTTCTTCCTGGAGATGAACACCCGCGTCCAGGTCGAGCACTGCGTGACCGAGGCGACGACCGGCGTCGACATCGTGCGCGAGCAGATCCTGATCGCCGCCGGCGAGAAGCTCGGCTTCGGCCAGGACGACATCCGCTGGCACGGCCACGCGATCGAGTGCCGCATCAACGCCGAGGAGGCGGCGAAGAACTTCGCCCCCGCGCCGGGCACCATCACCGCCTACTTCGAGCCTTCGGGTCCCGGCGTGCGCGTCGACTCCGGCGTGCTGGCCGGCAGCGAGATCACCCCGCTGTATGACCCGATGATCGCCAAGCTGATCGTCTGGGACGCCGACCGCGAGAAGGCCACGCGGCGGATGGCGCGCGCGCTCGACGAGTTCCAGATCGAGGGCGTGCGCACGCTGATCCCGTTCCACAAGGCGATCATGGCCTCCGCGCAGTGGGCCGACGGCGAGACCTGCCGCGACCTGATCGAGGACCGCAAGTGGCTCAAGGCGCTCGAGCAGCAGAAGCCCGAGGAGCCCGCCGACGACGAGGCCGAGACCGTCGAGCGCGACTACCTCGTCGAGGTCTCCGGCAAGCGCTTCGAGGTCAAGGTGCGCGGAGAGGCGGCCGGCCCGGTGAGCAACGGCGCGGCGCCGCGCACCGCGCCCAAGCGGGACCGGAAGTCGGGCGGCGGCGCAGGCGCGAGCGGCGACACGCTCACCTCCCCGCTCCAGGGCAACGTCTTCAAGATCCTCGTCGAGCAGGGCGCCGAGGTCGAGGAGGGCGCCCTGATCTGCATCATCGAGGCGATGAAGATGGAGAACGAGATCACCGCCCACAAGGCCGGCAAGGTCGAGGAGCTGCCGATCTCCGAGGGCGCCGCCGTCACCGCCGGCGACACGCTCGCCGTCATCAAGTGACAGACGACCTCGACGCGCTGATCCACGAGGCGGCGGATTGGCTGCGGATCCCGTCGATCTCCGCCGGCGCCCGCAACGAGCCGGCGCTGCGCGAGGCGGCCGAGTGGGCGGTCCGCCGCGTCCGCGCGGCCGGCGGCGAGTGCGACCTCGTCGAGACGCCCGGCGGCGCCCCGCTCGTGGTCGGCGAGCTGCGCGCGAACCGCGCGGACGCCCCGACCGTCCTCGTCTACGGCCACTACGACGTGCAGGACCCGGGCGACGAGAGCGCGTGGACGACGCCGCCGTTCGAGCCCGACATCCGCGACGGCCGCCTGTACGCCCGCGGCGCCTGCGACGACAAGGGCAACTTCCTCCCGCTGCTGCACGTCGCCTGCGCGATGGCCGACGCCGGCGAGCTGCCCGTGCACGTACGCGTGCTGATCGAGGGCGCCGAGGAGACCGGCAGCGACGACGTCAACGACTGGGTACTGGCCGACGAGCGCGGCGCCGACTGCGTGATCGTGTTCGACACCGGGATGCTCGACGAGCACACGCCGGCGCTGACCGTCGGCACGCGCGGGATCGTCAGCGCCGCGCTCGAGGTCCGGACCGCCGATCGCCCGGTGCACTCGGGCCTGTACGGCGGCGCGGCGCTCAACGCGTTCCACGCGCTGCACGCCGCGCTCGCCGCGGTCCTGCCGCGTGACGGCCGGCTGCCGGACGCGCTGCGAGCCGGTGTCGAGCAACCGACGCCCGAGGAGCTGGCGACCTACGACGACCTGCCCGGCGGCGCGGCCGTGCTCGCCGAGGCCGGCGCCCGCCCCGCCGACCCCGCGGCCGGCGCCGAGTTCCACATCCGCACCGGCGCCGACGCCGCGCTCGACGTGCACCGCATCCGCGGCGGCGAGCCGCGCACGATCGTCCCGGAGGTCGCCAGGTGCGACCTGTCGGTGCGCGTGGCGCCGGGCCAGGACCCGGCCGTGATCTCGAGCGCGCTCGAGGCGCTGCTGCGCGGCGGCCTGCCGGACGGCGCCGAGCTCGAGTACTCGGCGGTGCTCGCCGCCCCTTCGCGCTTCGACCCGGCGCTGGCGCCGCTGAAGATCGCCCGCGGCGCGATGGCGCGCTCGCTCGGGCGCGCGCCGGCGCTGCTGCGCTCCGGCGGCTCGCTGCCGATCCTCTCCGCCTTCATGGAGCGCGGGATCCCCGCGATCGTGTCCGGCTTCGCGCTGCCGCCGGACAACTTCCACTCGCCCGACGAGTCGTTCGCGCTCGCCAGCCTCGACCGCGGCCGCCGCGCCGCGCGAGCGCTGTTCGAGGATCTGGCGCAGCTGCGATGAGACGCGCCCTCGCGCTGCTCGCCGGCTGCCTCGTGCTCGCACCGGCGGCGCAGGCCGACGTGGGCGCCGCCGGCGTCGGCGACCCGTACTTCCCGCGCGCGGGCAACGGCGGCTACGACGCGCTGCACTACGACCTCGCCCTGAAGTACACGCCGCGGACCGACCGGCTCGCGGGCGTGGCGCGGATCGACGCCCGCGCCCTGACGAACCTCACGCGCTTCAACCTCGACCTCAAGGGGCTGCAGGTGCGGCGCGTGACGGTCGACGGTCAGGCGGCGTCCTTCCAGCGCACGGGGTCGGAGCTGCGGATCCGGCCGGCGACGCCGCTCGCCGCCGGCGCCGCCTTCCGCGTCAGCGTCCGCTACCGCGGGGTGCCGCGCACGGTCACCGGCTCGTCGATCGTCGGCGGCGAGCCGTACGGCTTCCTCCACACGCCCGACGGGGAGTTCGTCGCGACCGAGCCGGACGCCGCGTCGACCTGGTTCCCCAGCAACGACCATCCGAGCGACAAGGCGACCTTCACGTTCCGCATCACCGTCCCGAAGGGCCGCAGCGTGGTCGCCAACGGGCGCCTGCAGTCGCACACGGGCCACACGTTCGTGTGGGTGGAGGACTCGCCGATGGCGACCTACCTGGCGACGATCGACACCGGCCGCTGGCGGTTCAAGCGCGGGAAGACGCCCGGCGGGATCGCGGAGGAGGTGGCCATCGACCCGAAGCTCGCGCGCCACCACAGGCTGCGCCACTACTTCAACGTGATCGGGCGGATCACCGACTGGGAGAGCACCGTCTTCGGCCCGTACCCGTTCGGCTCGACCGGCGCCATCTTCGACGACGCCCGCTACCGCGGCGAGCGGCTCGCCTTCTCGCTCGAGACGCAGACCAAGCCGATCTTCTCCGGCCCGATCGACGACCCCACGATCGTCCACGAGCTCGCACACCAGTGGTTCGGCGACAGCGTGTCGGTGGCGCGCTGGCGCGACATCTGGCTCAACGAGGGCTTCGCGACGTTCGCGACGTGGCTGTGGTTCGAGCACACGGGCGCCCAGAGCGCGCACCGCATGTTCGAGATCCAGTACAGCGTCCCGCGCAGCTCGCCGTTCTGGAAGCTCGTCATCGCCGACCCGAAGCGCGAGGCCCTGTTCGACGAGGCGGTCTACTTCCGCGGCGCGCTGACGTTGCAGGCGCTGCGCGAGAAGATCGGCGACGCGAAGTTCTTCGCGCTGCTGAAGGCGTGGACGGCGACGCACCGCAACGGCAATGCCACCACGCCGCAGTTCATCGCCCTGGCCGAGCAGATCTCCGGTCAGGATCTCGACGCCTTCTTCAAGACCTGGGTCTACAGTGCCGGTAAGCCCAAGACTTGGTGACGGGAGGGGAACCATGCTCAGAGCACGCGTGCTCGCGCTGGCCGCGACTGCGGCCGGCTGCCTGGCGTTTGCGGGAGTGGCGCAGGCGTATGACGGCGCGGCGGGGGTCGGCGATCCGTACTTCCCGCTCGAGGGGAACGGGGGCTATGACGCCCTCCACTACGACCTGAAGCTCGGCTACGACCCGGCGAGCGACCGGCTCGACGGCGTCGCGACCATGACCGCGCGCGCCGAGCAGGACCTCAGCCGCTTCAACCTCGACCTGCAGCAGCTCGACGTGAGCTGGGTGACCGTGAACGGCCGCCGCGCCGCGTTCAGCCGCGACGGGCAGGAGCTCACGATCGCGCCGCGCGCGAAGCTGCACAGGCGCTCGCGCTTCGTCGTCAGCGTCGGCTACGGCGGGGTGCCGGAGACGATCGTCGGCTCGCCGATCGTGTTCGGGTCGCCGTACGGGTTCCTGCACACCGACGACGGGCAGTTCGTCGGCGCCGAGCCGAACGCCGCCTCGACCTGGTTCCCGTCCAACGACCACCCGAGCGACAAGGCGACCTACGTGTTCCGGATCACGGTGCCGGAGGGCATCAGCGCGGTCGCCAACGGCCGCCTGGCGTGGTCGCGCACCGCGCCACGGCAAGTCCACGTTCGTCTGGTACGAGGACTCGCCGATGGCGACGTACCTGGCCACCGTCGACAGCGGCGTCTGGCAGATGAAGACCGGCCGCACGCCCGGGCGGCGTACCCGAGACGGTGGTCGTCGACCCGGCGCTCGTGGCCCAGCGCGCCGACGCGGTCGACTACTTCTTCGACACCAGCGCCGAGGCCGTCGACTTCGAGGCCAAGTACTTCGGCCCGTACCCGTTCAGCTCGACCGGGGCGATCGCCGACAACGCGACGTTCGCAGGCCGGCCGCTCGGGTTCTCGCTGGAGACGCAGACCAAGCCGGTCTACTCCGGCATCCGCAGCGACACGACGATCGCGCACGAGCTCTCGCACCAGTGGTTCGGCGACAGCGTCTCGGTGGCGAGCTGGGACAACATCTGGCTCAACGAGGGCTTCGCCACTTTCGCCGAGTACCTGTGGCTCGAGCACACCGGCGTGCGCACGGCGCACGAGTCGCTGCTGCGCGACTACAACCAGCGACCGGCAACATCGACGTTCTGGAACGTGATCGTCGCCAACCCGCAGCGCGACACGATGTTCGCCAGCGCCGTCTACCGGCGCGGCGGCATGACGCTGCAGGCGCTACGGGAGAAGATCGGCGACGAGGAGTTCTTCCGGCTGCTGAAGACGTGGACGCGCACGCACCACCACGGCAACGGCACGACGAAGGAGTTCACGGCGCTCGCGGAGCGGATCTCCGGCGAGGACCTCGACGCGTTCTTCCAGACCTGGCTCTACACGGCCGGCAAGCCGACCCTGTGAGCGACCTGGTGCAGCGGCGGGTCTAGCGGGGCTGCGCCGGGCGAGGAGACTTGCCCGGGCACCACGCGAGGCTCGCCCGCACCAGTTCACGCTGGCGGGCGTGCTGGTCGCGCTGCGCGGCGAGGATCTCGCGGAGCTCCACGGCGCGCTGCTTGTTGACGGGCGGGGTGGTCATATGCGGAGGATCGTCCAAAACGATCAGTTCTTGATAGGAAGCGAGCCACCGACTTACCGTACGGTTAACCCCCCATGCGATCGAGAACGAGCACCAGATCATCGATCGTGGTCCTCGGATTGACGATCGCCAGCCGCGCGACGGTCTCGCCCGCCACCGTCGTCGGCATCACGAACGCCGTGCCGTCGGCGCGCAGGTCGGCGGCCCAGCGGTCGTAGTCGGCCGTCATCCAGCCGCGGCGGCGGAACACGAGGATGGACAGCTCCGGCTCGGCGAGCAGCTCGAGCTCGGGGCGCGCGCGGATCTCGTCGGCGCCCGCCCGCGTGAGCGCGAGCGTGCTCTCGACCGCCGCCGTGAACGCGTCGGTGCCATGGACGGCGAGCGCGAACCAGAACGGCAGGCCGCGCGCCCGCCGCGTCAGGTGGACGCCGTAGTCGGACGGGTTGTAGGCGGCGTCGTCGGCGTACAGCGCCTCCAGATAGGACGCGTGCTGCCGGTGCGCGGCCCGGCCGAGCGCGGGGTCGCGGTAGACGAGCGCGCACGAGTCGAACGGCGAGAACAGCCACTTGTGCGGGTCGACGATGAACGAATCGGCATGCTCGATCCCGGCGAACTTGGCCCGCGCGCTCGGCGCGCACAGCGCGGCGAGGCCATAGGCGCCGTCGACGTGCAGCCACAGCCCGCGCTCGCGGCAGACGGCGGCGATGCCGGCGAGGTCGTCGATCAGGCCGAGGTTGGTCGTCCCCGCGGTGGCGACGACGGCGAACACGCCGTCACCGTCGGCGTCGAGCGCCTCGCGCAGCGCGTCGCCCGTCGAGCCGCGCGCCGGGCACGTCGAGCGACCCGGCGTCCATCACGCGCAGCATCGTCTCCACCGACGAGTGCACGTCGGCGCTGCGCGCGACGCGCGTGGCGTTCCCGCCGGCGGCGCGGGCCGCCGACCGGGCCGCGTGCAGGGCCGACAGGTTGCCGTTGGTGCCGCCCTGGACGAAGCAGCCGCCGGCGCCGTCGGGCAGACCGGCGAGCCGCGCGAGCCAGCTCAGCGCCTCGTTCTCGGCGTGCACGACGCCCGAGCCCTCGAGCCACGAGCCGCCATAGATCGAGTTCACGGCGAGCAGCAGGTCGGCGAGCGCGGAGGCGGGCGCCTGCGCGCCCGGGATGAACGCCAGGTAGCGCGGGTGGTCGATCTGGATCGCCGACGGGAGGATCGTGTCGAGCAGCAGCGCCGCCGCGCGCGCGGCGCCGAGCCCCTCGGCGCTGATCGCGGGCGCGAAGGCCTCCGGCGGCTCCGTGCGCCCGAGCGCGGGCGGGTCGGCCGCCAACCGCTCGCGTGCGGCGTCGAGCATCGCCTGCTCGAGCCGCTCGTCGCGATCGTGCAGGCTCACGAGACGTGCGCCACGTTCTCCGCGTGGATCTTGCGCTGACCGCCGTTGTTGCGCGCGATCGGCAGCTTCGCCCGCTCGCCGTCCGCGAGGAGCGCCTCCAGGTACGCGCGGTCCTCCCGCAGGATCGCCGCCGCCCGCGTGCCGTCCATCGGCGCGCCGTGGCCGGGCACGACGTGCTCGGCCTCCTCGACCAGCGGCTCGAGGCGCGTTCAGCGTGGCGAGGTAGGCGTTCGCCGACCCGTGCAGCCACGGGATCTCGATCGGCGACAGGTAGTCGCCCACGACCAGCACGCGCGCCCACGGCACCCAGATCGCCATCCCGTCGTCGGTATGACCCTCGGTGGGGTGCAGCTCGAGCTCGCGGTCGCCGATGTCGAGCTTGCCCGGCACCGGCAGCCGCTGCGCGCTCGGCAGCGACAGCGGCCGCGGGCGCTCGACATAGAACTCCTCGTCGAACTCGCGCATCGACCGCTGTGCCGCCCCCGGCTCGCTGATGAGCCGCGCGGCGGTCGTCTCGGCGCACCCGAGCGGCGCCTCGGGGAACGCGTAGCGGCCGAGCACGTGATCCCAGTCGCCGTGCGTCGCCAGCAGGCCGACGACGCTGAAGCCGGCCTGCTCGGCGAGCGCGGGCACGATCTCCAGCTCGTCCGGGAAGACCGGCGAGTCGATGCAGAACGCCTCCCCGAGATCTGCCCCGAGCGCGAAGCGCTCCCGGGCGATCTGACGAGGGTGCAGGTGGTCTGGTAGGCCCGGGAGGTGGCGACGACGACGTCTGCGTGGAGCCCGACGGCCCTCACGCCGCGCCGAGCAACCGCGCCGCTTCGAGGAGCGACTTCACCTCGGCGGTCGGCTTCTTGGCACCCGCGTCGAGCTGCTCACCGCTCCGGTTGACCCAGATCACGGGGATCTTGAGCTTCACGCACGGCTCGACGTCGTAGTAGTAGCTGTTGGCGATGTGCACCCAGCCCTTCTTGCCGCCGATCCGCCGCTCGGCCTCCTTGAAGTGCGCCGGGTCCGGCTTGTAGGAGCGGACCTGCTGCGCCGTCACGACGAGGTCGAAGTCGGTCTTGAAGTGCCGGCGCGTGAGCCCGAGCAGCTTGTCGTCGATGTTGGAGATCAACCCGACCTCGAACTTCTTGGCGAAGCGCTCGAGCTGGGTGTTGGTCTCCTTGAACGGGGGCCAGCGCGCGACGGAGTCGGGCAGGAAGCCCGACCGCGACGGCTCCAGCGGCCAGCCGAGCTCGCGCGAGATGTTCACCGCGGTGCGGCGCAGTACCTCGGCGTACAGCTCGTACGATCCACCCTTGATCTCCTGCTGGGTCTGCAGGAACAGCGGGATCAGCTCTTCGCGAGAGAGCGTGTACCCGTCGCGCTCGGCCTCCTTGGAGAAGGCATCGAACGCTCCGGTCTCCCAGTCGATCAGGGTGCCGTAGACATCGAAGGTGACGAAGGTGACTTCCTTGGGCAGCGGCATGCGGCCGTGCATTGTGCCACGCGGACGTAACACGCCGTCCGGCTCACGGCGTTAGGGAGCGATGGCACGAACCGACGCAGAGCTTCTGATCGCGTCGCGGGACGACCCCCACGCGTTCCGCGAGCTGTACGACCGTTGGGCCGACAGGCTGCTCGCCTACTTCTACCGGCGCACGCTCGACCCGGAGGTCGCGGCGGACCTGCTGGCGGAGACGTTCGCGGTCGCGTTCGCGCGCCGGCGACGCTTTCGCGACGTAGGCCGCCCGGGCGCGACGTGGCTGTACGGGATCGCCGCCAAGGAGCTCTCGCACTGGTTCCGCAACCAGGCCGTCGAGACGGCGGCGGTGCGCCGGTTGGCGATCGCGGTGCCGGCGCTCGACGACGAGTCGATCGCCCGCATCGAGGCGCTCGCCGATATGGAGACCCACCGCAGCGCGCTCGCCGCCGCGCTCGACCAGATCGGGCCGGGCGAGCGCGACGCCGTCCAGCTGCGCGTGGTCGAAGAGCTCGGCTACGCGGAGATCGCGACCGCGCTGCACTGCACCGAGGCCGCCGCCCGCACTCGGGTGCACCGCGGCCTCGCCCACCTGAACCGCCTGCTGGAGGTCGCGTCATGAGCGAGATCCCGTTCGTCAACGCGCTCGGCGATGCGATCGAGCAGTCGGCCGCCAGGTTCGCCGCCGCCGGCGGCGCATCCGCGCCGCCGCATCGCGTCGGCGTCCTCGCGTTCGCCGTCGCGGCGACCGGCGTCGCCGCCGCGTCCGGCGTCTTCGAGAGCGGCCCGCCGGAGCAGCTCGCCACGACCAACATCGGCTGCTACAGCCGCGCCGACCTCGAGCACGCCGACGTCGCGGTGATCGGTGTCGACGCGCCCGACCCGGTCGAGGCCTGCCGCAGCATGCTGAAGCGTCGCGGGGCCGATGGTCGCGTGCGCCGGTCCGCGGTGATGGTGTTCCCGGGCGGCCCCGGTACGTGCGAGAAGCTCGGGCTGAAGCCGCTGCCCCCGGAGTACGGACCGCCCGCGCGAAGGTGCTCCGGCTCGAGCGCCGCATCACCGCGATCGAGGTCACGAAGGACTGCTGGCCGCCGGTGGCGCTCGCCACACGGGTGCAGAAGCTGCTCGACGGCATGCCGGCGTGGCGCAGGTACCGGACGCGGGTCCTGACGTCGATGTACGAAGGCCCGTGCGGCTCGGTGACGCACCCGGACGGCATGGGCGCCCGCTCGATCGACGGGATGGTCGACACGACCAAGCACCAGGTGCTCGTGACGCTGGGCGCCTCGCGCTCGACGAACGACCTGCTCGACAGCCCGGTCGAGCATGGAGCCTGGTCCACGAGTCGACCGCGCGCTGCCTCGACGACGCCGGCGCCGAGGCCCTCGCCCGCGAGCGGCTCGAGTCACCCCGGCATCCCGTCACCGTCGAGTTCGAGCATTTCCAGGGCCAGTCGGTCGAGCCGCTCCAGTCCCGCATCGACCAGGGATGCTCGGTGATCGCCGGATTCGGCACCACGGGCGGCGCCTACGGGATCAGGGTTGTGATTCGCCACTAGGAGCGCGGCACACCCTCCCGGGATCGTCTGCGAACCATCGGCCGAGGTGATGGAGGGTGTACTAGCATTCGGCGCCGCCTCATGGATCTTCTGGAGTATCAGGGCAAGCAGCTGTTCGCCCGCCACGGGGTCCCGGTCCCCTCCGGATCTCCCGCCACCACGGTCGAGGAGGCGGTCGCCGCCGCTGACGAGATCGGCTACCCCTGCGTGATCAAGGCGCAGGTGCAGATCGGAGGCCGCGGCAAGGCCGGCGGCATCAAGGTCGCCCAGGACCGGGCCGAGGCCGAGGAGCACGCGAAGGCGATCCTCGGCATGGACATCCGCGGCCACACCGTGCACGAGGTGTGGGTCGAGGCGGCGTCGGACATCGCGTCCGAGTACTACGCGTCGATCGTCTTCGACCGCAGCGCCAAGCGCCCGCTCGTGATGCTGTCGACCCAGGGCGGGATGGACATCGAGGAGGTCGCCGACCGCGACCCGGACGCCATCGCCCGCCTGCACGTCGACCCGCTGCTCGGCTTCCAGGACTTCCATGCGCGCCGGCTCGCCTTCGAGGCGGGCGTCGACGCCGACGTGGTGCGCCCGATCGGCGCGCTGCTCAACCGCCTCTACGACGCGTTCGTCGGCGAGGAGGCGATGCTCGTCGAGGTCAACCCGCTGATCGTCACCGGCGACCGCCAGGTGATGGCCCTCGACGCCAAGGTCACGCTCGACGACAGCTCGCTGTTCCGCCACCCCGACAACGCCGCGCTGCGCAAGACCGAGGCCGAGGACCCGCAGGAGCGGATGGCGCGTGAGCGCGGCCTGACCTACGTCAAGCTCGACGGGAACGTCGGCATCCTCGGCAACGGCGCCGGGCTCGTGATGTCGACGCTCGACGTCGTGGCCCAGGCGGGCGGCAAGCCGGCGAACTTCCTCGACGCCGGCGGCGGCTCGAAGGCCGAGGCGATCACCCAGGCCGTCGAGGTGATCCTCTCCAACGACAGCGTCACCGCCGTGCTGTTCAACATCTTCGGCGGCATCACGCGCTGCGACGAGGTGGCGAAGGGCCTGATCGAGGCGTTCCGCCAGATCGAGCCGACCGTGCCGTTCGTGGTGCGCCTGGACGGGACCAACGACAAGGAGGGCCGCGCGCTGCTGGCCGAGGCCGACCTGCCGAACGTGCACACGGAGTCGACGATGCTCGACGCCGCGCGGCGAGTGGTGGAGCTGGCGGGATGAGCATCCTCGTCGGCAATGACACGAAGCTCTGCGTCTCCGGCATCACCGGGCGCGAGGGGACGTTCCACACGCTCAACAACAAGCGCTACGGCACCAACGTCGTGTCCGGCGTGACGCCCGGCAAGGGCGGCCAGGACGTCGAGGGCATCCCGGTCTTCAACACGTTCCACGACGCCGTGGCCGAGACCGGCGCCAACACGGCGATGATCTTCGTGCCGCCGCGCTTCGCCGCCGACTCGATCCTCGAAGCCGAGGACGCCGGCATCGCGCTGATCGTGGCGATCACCGAGGGCATCCCCGCGCACGACGAGCTGCGCGTCTACAACCACCTCGCGATCAACGACAACGTGCGCCTGATCGGCCCGAACTGCCCGGGGATCCTGTCGCCGGGCAAGGCCAACGTCGGGATCATCCCGGCGGCGTTCTTCAGCGAGGGCAACGTCGGCGTCGTGTCGCGATCGGGCACGCTCACCTACCAGATCGGCAACGAGCTGGCCCAGCGCGGGTTCGGCAACTCGAGCATCGTCGGCATCGGCGGCGACCCGGTCCCGGGCTCGAGCTTCATCGACATCATCGCCCTGTACGAGGCCGACGACGAGACCGAGCTCATCGTGATGGCGGGCGAGATCGGCGGCTCGGCCGAGGAGGAGGCGGCGGAGTACATCGCCGAGCACGTCTCCAAGCCCGTCGTCGCCTACATCGCCGGCTTCACCGCCCCGCCCGGCAAGACGATGGGCCACGCCGGCGCGATAGTCTCCGGTACCGCGGGAACCGCGGCGGCCAAGCAGGAGGCTCTTGAGGCGCGCGGCGTGCGGGTGGGCCGCACACCGACGGAAGTGGCGGAGATCGCCGCCGAGATCGCGGGCTCGCTCAAGACCGCTTGACTTTCACGTCCCCCCTCGCCGAGACGCTGGCGCCCGATGTCCTCGAGCGCTTCCAGCGGTACGTGCGGGTGGACACGCAGTCGCAGCGCGACCGCAACGGCAGCCCGAGCACGCCGGGCCAGCTCGAGCTGGCCCGGATGCTGGTCGACGAGCTGCACGCGGCCGGGCTGACCGACGCGGCGCTCGACGAGCACGGGTACGTGTTCGCCACGCTGCCCGGCCCCGAGGGCTCGCCGGTGATCGGCCTGCTGGCGCACATGGACGTCAGCCCTGACGCTCCCGGCGCCGGCGTCGTGCCGATCGTCCACGACCGCTACGACGGCGGCGTGATCGAGCTCCCGCACGACGAGACCGCGCTCGACCCGGCGCAGATGCCGGTGCTGGCGACCAAGGTCGGCCACGACATCGTCACGTCGAGCGGCAACACGCTGCTCGGCGCCGACGACAAGGCCGGCGTCGCCGAGATCATGGCCGCGGTCGCGTATCTGGCGGCGCATCCGGAGCTCCCCCGACCGACGCTGCGCGTCGGGTTCACGCCCGACGAGGAGATCGGCGAGGGTGCCACGCTGTTCGACATCGAGCGGTTCGGCGCGCGCTGCGCCTACACGCTCGACGGCTCGCAGCCGGGCGAGCTGCAGGACGAGACGTTCAGCGCCGTCGAGGTCACGCTGACCGTGCACGGCGTCGACATCCACCCGGGCTGGGCGACCGGGAGGCTCGTCAACGCCGCGCGCCTGGCCGGCCGCGTGCTCGCCTCGCTGCCGTCGGACCGGCTGACGCCCGAGACGACCTCGGGGCGCGAGGGGTTCATCCACCCGTACGCGCTCGACGCGTCGGCGAGCCGGGCGGTCGTCCGCGCGATCGTGCGCGACTTCGACGACGAGCTGCTCGACCGCCACGTCGCGCTGCTCACGCGCACGGCCGCCGAGGTCGTCGCCGCCGAGCCGCGGGCGCGGCTGGACATCGCGGTCAAGCCGCAGTACTCGAACATGCGCAAGTACCTGGCCGAGGTGCCGGAGGTCGTTGCCGCGGCCGAGCGCGCGATCCGCGCGGAGGGGCTCGAGGTCGTGCGCGAGCCGATCCGCGGCGGCACCGACGGCTCGGTGCTCAGCGCCCGCGGCCTGCCGACGCCGAACATCTTCACCGGCGGCCACGAGTACCACTCCGTGCGCGAGTGGGCGTCGGTGCAGGACATGGCCTCGGCGTCGGCCGTCGTCGTGCGCCTGGCCGAGGCCTGGGCGCCGCCGGCGTAGCGCCCGAGTGGTGAACGTCGGCAAGTTAGGCGCCCTCAGCGGCCGCAACCTGCCAACGTTGTGCAGGTATGGCCCTCCAGGGCACCTAAGTGCACAAGGTTCGCCACAGTAGTCGACTCGCCACCGCCCTACCCAGCCGCAGCCGGCCAGGCACGCATCCACGCCCAGGTACGGGCAGCCCCCTTTGCGGCGGCGCGGCGCGAAGCTACGCTCCGCGTCGGTGAAGTAAGCAGCCACCGCACTTCTTGTTGAACCCGGCCGGCGCGCGGCGCTCGGCGGGTGCGTGCGGTGGCCGGGCCTGGTGTGTGCCTCTCGCGCGTCGCTGCCTGTCCTCCTTCGCCCCCGCTGGTTCTGAAGTCCGGCCATGAACCGGAGGACCACATGCTCAAGGCTTCAGACCTGCGCGCCACCCACGGCGACGTCACGATCTTCGACTCGCTCAGCCTCACCCTGTCCGGCACGCGCCGCAGCGGGCTCGTCGGCCCGAACGGCGCCGGCAAGACGACGCTGCTCCGGCTGCTGGCCGGCGTGAACGCTCCAGAGCGCGGCAGCGTCACGCTCGGTGCGGGCGATCGCGTCGGCTACCTACCGCAGGAGCCGCCCGGCCCTGACCTGACGATCGACCGCCTGCTCGGCGCCGCGCTCGGTGAGGTGTGGCAGCTGCACGGCGAGCTCGAGCGGCTCGAGCGCCGGCTGGACGAGCCGGAGATGCTCGTGCGCTACGGCGAGGCGCAGGAGCGCTTCGGCGCCCTCGACGGCTGGGCGCTGCAAGCGCAGCTCGACGGCGCGCGCGACGCGCTCGGCATCGCCCACATCCCGCTCGACGCGCCGCTCGGCGAGCTGAGCGGCGGCGAGGCGGCGCGGGCGCTGCTGGCCGGCGTGCTGCTCGCCCGGCCGACGGTGCTGCTGCTCGACGAGCCGACCAACCATCTCGACCTCGACGGGCTCGCGTGGCTGGAGGAGTTCCTCACCGCCTTCGACGGCGCCGTGCTCGTGGTCTCGCACGACCGGCGGTTCCTCGACGACACGGTGTCGCAGATCCTCGAGCTCGACGGCGGCACGCTGACGAGCTACGAGGGCGGCTACACCGCCTACCGCGAGGAGAAGGCGCGCGCCACGGCCCGGGTTGCGCTCGCCTATGAGGCGCAGCAGAAGCGGCACCGGCGGCTCGAGGCCGACATCGCCGCGACGCGCGGGTTCGCCGTGCGCACCGAGACCACGGTCAGCCGTGCCGAGGCCCCGAAGATGAAGCGCTACGCCAAGAAGGTGGCGAAGAAGGCGCAGGCGCGCGAGCGGCGGCTGCGGCGCGAGCTCGAGTCGGACGAGCACATCGACAAGCCGCGGCACGTCGGAGCGCTCAAGGTCGAGCTGGAGGGCGGCGGCGGCGGCCGGCTCGTGGCGGCGCTGCGCGACGTGTCGGCGGGCTGGGACGCCGAGCCGCTCCTGCGCGGCGTCGACCTCACGATCCACGGCCGCGACCGGATCGCGATCACCGGCCCGAACGGCGCCGGCAAGTCGACGCTGCTGGCGCTGCTCAACGGAGAGCTGGCGCCGCTGAGCGGCACCGTCGACCGGCCGGTGAAGGCGGCGGTGCTGCCGCAGGGCGCGGACGCGCTGCCGGCCGACGTCCCCGCCGTCGCGTTCGTGCGCTCGCACGCCTCGGTCGCCGAGGGCGAGGCGCGGCGCCTGCTCGGGCACTTCGGGCTCGAGGGCGCGGCCGCGCTGCGCCCGCTCGGCCGGTTGAGCCCGGGCGAGCGCGCCCGCACCGCGATCGCGGCGATGGTGGCGGCGAAGGCCGAGCTGCTGCTGCTCGACGAGCCGACCAACCATCTGGACTTCCCGTCGCTCGACGTCCTGGAGTCGGCCCTGCGCGACTACCCGGGCGCGATCGTCGCGGTCTCGCACGACCGCGCATTCCTGGACGCGATCGGGACCGACCGCCGCCTGCGCGTTTGGGACGGGGAGGTGACGGAGACAAGTGCGAGGTCTTGAGGGCACGGATCGCCGGACTTCTCATCGCCTGGCTCGGGCTGTTTCTCCCGTGGCGGCACTGGAGCGCCGAGGCGAGCCACGGCTCGGTCAACGGGTTCGCGGAATCGCGGCCGTTCTGGATCGTGCTCGCGGTCACGACGGTGCTCGTCCTGGTCGCGCTCCGGCGCGAACGCCGCTGGTTGCACGTCACGGTGGCGCTCGGGGCGCTCGCGCTCGCGGCGATCGCGGCACGGGAGATCGCCGGCTACTTCGCGGATGCCGGCACGCTCGTGTCCGTGGGACCGGGCGCCGGGGCGCTGCTGTCGGCGGCCGGTGCGATCGTGCTGCTCGCCGGGGCGCTGCGAGCGCTGGCGCCGCGCGGGCGGGAGCTCGCGGGCGCGCTGACCGCGGTCGTGCTCGTGGTCGGGGTCGCTGCGCTGTGGCCCGCTCCGGACGGCCGGCCGAGCGCGGGCGGCATCGCCGATGTCGCCGACGACTACGGGACGCTCGTCTTTCACGACGGCACGCTGTACACGCTCCAGGACCAGATCATCAAGGTGCGGGCGCGCCCCGGGCGGTCCTACGACGCATACGACCTGTACGAGACCGGGTTGTCCGAGGACACCGTGGACGTGCAGGACTTCACGTTCGCGGGCGATGACGCCTACGTGATCCTCGGCCACCCCGACCGCCTCGAGGTCGTCCACCCCGACGGGAAGAACCGGATCGAGGCGCTGGACGTCCACGCCGTGGCGCTGGCGCCGGCCCCCGACGGCGGCGTGTACATGCTCACCCCGGGCGGCGTCAGCGTGCGGCGGTCGGGCCGCGTGACGACCGTCGCTGACATCGACCTCGCCGGCCCGAGCGACATCGCGAGCGATTCCAAAGGCCGCGCCTACGTCGCCGACACGGGCAACGGGCGCGTCCTGCGCGTCGACCCGGACGGCAAGGTCACCACGATCGTCGGCACTGAAGCGGCCTCGGGCTGCCAGGACGACCCGCTGACGCTCGACGTCCGCCGCTGCACGCACGTGCGCGCGCTCGCCGCGGACGACGACGGGAACGTGTACCTGGCGCTGCGCAGCGTGGCGATGATCGTCGGCGTCACCCCGCAGGGCCGGATGGGCGTCGTGGCGGGCATCGGGCCGGCCGGCTGGGGCGACGGCGGCGGCCGTGCCGTGCAGGCGCACCTCGGCGAGGTCGACGCGCTCGCCGTCGATCCCGACGGCGACCTGTACATCAGCGAGGACTACCCGGCGGTGCAGATGCGCCGGGTGGCCGACCCCGCGGGCCTGCTCGACGACTCGCGTCCCCAGCCGGCCGCGCCGATCACGACCGGAGGATGCGGCGCGATCGCCCGCGTCCGCGAGGCGTTCCTGCGCGGATCGTCGCCGACCGAGATGGACGAGGCCGTGGCCGCACTCGGCCGCGCCGCGCCGGATGAGATCCGCGATCGCGTCGACGTCCTCGTGGCGCACTACGGCAGGCACCAGAACGACCCGGACCGGGTGGACAGCCTGCAGTGGGCGCACAACCCGTACCAGGCGTCGATCGCCGACTACGGCGAGAACGAGTGCGGGCTGATCGGTGGCTACGACGTCTCCGTCAAGGACGTCAACCCCTTCTGCGTCGCCTATGGGCGATTCGCCGACACGGACAAGTTCCTGCCCAAGCCGGGCGAGAAGCCGTCGCCGGAGTGGGCGGCGGTGCTCGATGCCGTGCCGCCGATGCTCGAGTCCGCCGACGGCGGTGTGGTCGCCGACTTCGCGTCGTCGGTCTGCGTCGCTCGGTGAGCGCCGCGTATCCTGGCTGGCATGGCCGACACGATCTCCTTCGCCCGCGGGGCGCCGTCGCTGGACATCGTCGACGTGGCGGGGCTGCGCGAAGCCGCCCAGCTCGCCTTCGACAACGATCCGGCGGGGACGACCGCGTACGGGACATCGGTCGGCTACGTGCCGCTGCGTGAGTGGATCGCCTCCCAGCACGGCGTCGCCGTCGACCAGGTGCTCGTCACCAACGGGTCGATGCAGGCCGACGCGTTCCTGTTCCAGCTGCTGGTGAACGCCGGCGACACGGTGATCGTCGAGTCGCCGACGTACGACCGCACGCTGCTGAACCTGCGCAACCGCGAAGCCGACATCCGGATGGTCCCGCTGGAGACCGACGGCATCGACGTCGACGCGCTGGAGACGCTCCTGCGCGACGAGGGCGTGCGGCCGACGCTCGCGCACGTGATCCCCAACTTCCAGAACCCGGCCGGCTACACGCTGAGCGCGCCCAAGCGGGCGAAGCTGCTGTCGCTCGCGGCGGAGTTCAACTTCACCCTGTTCGAGGACGACCCGTACATCGCGATCCGCTTCGAGGGCGAGGGCCTGCCCACGATGCTCTCGCAGGACGAGGCCGGGCAGGTCGTGTACGCGTCGTCGTTCTCCAAGACCGTCTGCCCGGGCATCCGCGTCGGCTACCTGGTCGGCCCGGCGGCCGTGATCAAGCAGATCCAGGCGATCGCCACCAACACCTACATCTCGCCGAACATGGTCGCCCAGTCGATCGTCAACCAGTTCGCCCGCTCGGGGCGGATGGACGGCGCGATCGCGACCGTCAAGGACGCGCTGCGCGAGCGGCGCGACACGCTCGTCGCCGCGCTCGAGCGCGAGCTGCCGGAGGCGCAGTTCTCCCCGCCGGAGGGCGGCTACTTCATGTGGGTCGTCCTGCCCGAGGAGATCAACGTCGCCGAGGTGGAGGCCGCCGCCGGCGAGCGCGGGCTGGTCTTCGTCAAGGGCACCGACTTCCTGCTCGAGGGTGGCGAGAACACGCTGCGCATCGCCTACTCGGGCGTGACGCCGGCGCAGATCGACGAGGGCGTGTCGCGGCTCGCCGAGGCCGTCCGGTCGGTTGGCGTCTCGGCATAGCTACGGGCCGCACCCTTCACAGTTCTGCGAGCTCTTCGCGGGCGGCCCGTCGGTGGCCGTGCTCGTCCACGGCGGCTTCTGGCGGGCGCGCTACGGCCTCGAGCTGGAGCACGCGCTGGCGGCCGACCTCGTCGCGCGCGGGTGGACGGTGTGGAACGTCGAGTACCGCCGGCTCGGTGACGGCGGGGGCTGGCCGGCGACGTACGACGACGTGCGCGCGGCGATCTCCGCGCTGCCCGTGGACGCCGATCGGGTGGTCGCGATCGGGCACTCGGCGGGCGGGCAGTTGGCGGTGCGCGCGGCGGCCGATGTGCCGCTGGCGGGCGTCGTCTCGCAGGCCGGCGCGCTCGATCTGTACGAGCTGTGGCGGCGCGCGACGTCCGACGGCGTGGTGGAGCAGTTCCTCGGCGGCTCGCCCGAGTCGGTGCCGGACGTCTTCGCCGCCGCCACACCGCATCCGCCCGACGTGCCGCTGCTGCTGGTGCACGGGGCCCTGGACGAGGACGTGCCCGTCTCCGTGTCGCGCGACTTCGGCGGCGGCGGTGAGGTGGTGGTCATCGAGGACGAGGGTCACATGGAGCACCTGGACCCGACTTCGCGATGCTGGCGGGCGGTGATCGAGTGGCTCTGACGCGTTCCGAGGCCGCCGCGCTCGACGCGGCCGACCCGCTGGCGGGGTTCCGGGAACGGTTCGTGCTGACCGATCCGGAGCGGATCTACCTCGACGGCAACTCCCTGGGGCGTCTCCCGATCGCCACGCGCGACCGGCTGCGCGCGCTCGCCGACGAGTGGGGCGACGTGCTCGTCTCCGGCTGGTCGGACTGGATCGACGCGCCGGCGCGGGTCGGCGACCTGCTCGCCGGCGGCGTGCTCGGCGCGCGGCCCGGCGAGGTGATCGTCGGCGACTCCACGACGGTGAACCTCTACAAGCTGTGCAGCGCCGCGCTCGACCTGCAGCCCGGGGCGCTCGTCACCACGCGCGACAACTTCCCGACCGACCGCTACGTGCTCGAGGGGCTGGCCGCTGCGCGTGGGGTCGAGCTGCGGCTCGTCGACGACCTGGCGGGCGCGCTCGACGGCGCCGCGGTCGTGCTGGTCGCGCACGTCGACTACCGAACCGGCGAGATCGCCGACATGGCGGGGATCACGGCGGCGGCGCGGGAGTGCGGGGCGCGCGTGGTCTGGGACCTCTCCCACTCGGCCGGCGCGATCCCGATCGACCTGCGCGGCAGCGGTGTCGAGCTCGCGGTCGGGCTGCACCTACAAGTACCTGAATGCGGGACCGGGAGCGCCGGCGTTCCTCTACGTGGCCGGCGAGCTGCAGCCGCAGCTGCGGTCGCCGATCTGGGGCTGGTTCGGCCAGCGCGAGCAGTTCGCCATGGAGCGCGCCTACGACCCGGTCGAGGGCATCGGCCGCTTCCAGGCCGGCACACCGCCGATCCTCGACCTCGCGGCCGTCGAGTCCGGCGTGGCGCTGACCGCCGAGGCCGGCGTCGACCGCCTGTACGAGAAGGCGACCGCCCTGTGCGAGCTGATCGTCGCGCTGCACGACGACTGGCTCCACGAGCTCGGCTTCAGCCTCGGCTCACCCCGCGACCCGGCGCGGCGCGGCTCCCACGTCTCCGTCCGCCACGACGACGCGTGGCCGATCTGCCGCGCGCTGATCGAGCGGGCGAACGTCGTCCCCGACTTCCGCGGCCCGGACTCGATCCGCCTCGGCGTCGCCCCGCTCTACACCCGCTTCGTCGACGTCTGGGACGCACTCGACCGCCTCCGGGGTCTGGTCTCGCGCGGCGAGCAGCGCCTGGTGGATGCGCAGCGCTCGCGCGTCACCTAGGGCTAGCGGCCGTAGCGCTCTTTGGCGAGCACGAGCTGCTCGGGGAGCGCGGTGCGCGGCGGGGGCGAAGGGTCGGCGAGCACGGAGACGGTCTCGGAGACCGAGCGGGTCAGGGTCGCGTTGCCGTCGTCGAACGCGACGACGACGTGATCGGCGTCGATCTCGGCGACCTTGCCCGCTTTGCCCGGCGCCAAGCCCTCGTTCATGAACAGGTGCAGGAGGTCCTCGGCCTCGTTCTCGAAGCGCAGGACCGTCACCTTGGCGCCCTCCTCGACGTCGGCGAGCGGCACGCCCTCGATCCGGTCGCCGGGCGACAGCGGGTGCCCGTGCGGGCACGTCTTGGCGTCGCCGATCGCGGCGAGCATCCGCTCCTCGAGCTTGGGCGACATCGCGTGCTCCAGCCGCTCGGCCTCCTCGTGCACGTCGTCCCACGGGATGCCCAGGACGTCGGTGAGGAAGCGCTCGATCAGCCGGTGGCGGTAGACGATGCCCTCCGCGTGCTCGAGCCCGGAGGGCGTGAAGGCCAGGACCTTGTCGGGACCCCGGGTGACGTAGCCGTCGCGCTCGAGGCGCCCGATCATCTCGTGAACCGTCGGCGCCGACAGCTGCATCGCGCGAGCGACGTTGGCGCCCGTCATGGTGAGGCCTGCCTCGTGCAGCCAGAAGATGACCTGCAGGTACTCCTCTTCGGCGACGGTCACGTGGTCCTGGGACATGGCTTGGAGCATATCCTCCGCCCGCATGCGCATCGACGCGACGACGCGCGCACTGGTTACCGGTTCCTCGCGCGGGATCGGGCGCGCCGTGGCGGCGGCGATCGCCGCCCGGGGTGGCGCCGTCGGGCTGCTCGCGCGGTCCGAAAGCGAACTGCAGGATCTGGCCGCGGAGCTGGGCCCGCGCGCGATCGCGCTCCCCGCCGACGTCGGTGACCGCGAGCAGGTCCGCGCCGCGGTCGAGCGGTTCATCGAGACGGCCGGCGGGCTCGACCTCGTGGTCGCGAACGCCGGCATCGCGCACTACGGCCCGTTTCTGGCCCAGGGCGTCGAGCCCGTCGAGGCGATGACGCGCATCAACTGGCTCGGGACGGTCTACACCGTCGACGCCGCGCTCGGGCACCTGATCGATCGCGCGAGCGGCCACATCGTCGTCGTCTCCTCCGGCGCCGGCCTGCGCTCGTTCCCGTGGGCGGCCGGCTATGGGGCCACCAAGGCCGCCCAGCGCGCGTTCGCCGAGGCGCTGCGGCACGAGCTCAGCGGCACCGGCGTCTCGGTCACCACCGTCTACCCCGGCGAGATCGCCACGCACCTGCACGACCACGAGAAGGCGACGATGCCGGACTGGTACCACAGCGACGACGCGGCTCCGGTCGACCGGCTGGTCGCCGCGATCCTGCGCGGGGTCGAGCAGGACCGCCGCGCGGTCCACCACCCGCCGATCATCCGCCTGCTCGGCCTCAACGGCATCGCCCCGCGCCTCACCGATGCGATCCTGCGCCGGCTGCGGGGAGGTACTGCCGCGCCGCGGAGGGATTAACGGATGGCAGCGCCGACCAGTCAGGCATAGGGTCGCTTCAAGACTCCCTCTCGCCAGGAGGTGGCGTGATGATCGCTCTCCGACTGCCCGCCGCGCTCGTCTGCGCCGGCGCGTTGATGTGGCTGGCCCCAGCCGCACTCGCGGCGCCACCAGCGAACGACGCGCGTGCTGCGGCCCAGGCGCTGCAGCTCCCGGCGTCCGTCCACGGTACGACGGTCGGGGCGACCGTCGAGAAGGATGAGCTGACGTCCTCGTGCACCCCGACGAAGAACTCCGTCTGGTACGCCTTCAAGGCCAACACCGGGCGATCGATCGTGGTCGCGCTCGACGCGAACGGCGACCTCGACGCGACGATCGACGTCATCGAGCGCCAGCGCTCGCAGGTCACGCCGCTCGAGTGCAAGAACACCAACTCGCGCGGCGCCGCCACGATCGAGATCGACGCGACACGCGGCACCTCCTACTACGTCCGCGTCGGCGCGCGCGCGAACTCGGTCGACGACCGGTTCCTCCTGCGCGTCCTGACGCCTGACCAGCCGGCCAGCTTCCCCGGGGCGCGCATGCCGCGCAAGGGGGCGCACGCTTCGGTCGACCGGCTCGCCAATCCCGACGATGCGTGGGCGATCCACGTGCGGCGCGGGACGACCTATCGCCTCAACTTCGTCTCCTCCGGAGGCCGCTGCGCGACGGCCGAGCTCTACGCCGACGAAGACACGTTCCGGAGCGATCCCGTGCGGAGGCTGCGGTGCGACGCCCACACCGTGTTCGCCCCGCCCGCCAGCGGGACCTACAGCGTCCTCGTCCTCGCCCCGCGCTCGTCGCGCGATCGACTCAGCTACCGGGTGCGCGTCGGACGCGCGGGGGCGGATGACACCGCGCCCGGCATTCGCCTGCCCAATGACGTCCGTGTGCGCGGACGCCTCCGCGGCAACCAGCTCGACGCGGTCGACCTCTACCGCTTCACGGTCGCCCGCCCGAGCCTGCTCAGGCTGGGCCTCGCCACCGGCAGGAACTTCGACCTGCGCCTGATGACCGACACCGGCCACCGGATCGCCTGCGACTGCGGGTCGTCCGGCAGCAAGGAGCTCGAGCTGCGCGTCAAGCCGGGCCGCTATTTCGTCGTCTTGCGGGCGCGGGACGGCGCGTCCGGCAAGTACGCGCTGCGGCGCCTGGTTCGCACGATCACGCACGCGCGGATGCTCGTCGACGGCGGTCGCAGCGCGACGGTCGCCCCCGGCCGGGGCGCGACGCTCGACCTCACGGTGTCGCCGCCCGTCAGCGGCCGCGCCGCCATGCTGATCGAGCGGTTCGACCCGCTCGTCGGCTGGCTGTTCTACACGAGCCCCCGCCCGGCCGTCATCGCCGGACACGGGCGGCTGCGGTTCGTCCCGCCGTCGATCGGTCGCTGGCGCGTCTCGGGCGAGTACCTGGGCACGCGGGCGGCCGCGCCCAGCGCCGGCGGCACCGTGCGCGTCACCGTGGAGGAGCCGTTGGAGGACTAGTCGTCGGCCTCGAACCGCTGCCGCAGCGCCTCGACCCGCTTGCGCGCCATCCGCATGAACTCGCGCGTGGCGGGCGAGAGGTGCGCGTTGCGGCGCGTGATGAAGGCGAACGTGTCGTACAGCGGCGGCTCGAACGAGACACCCGCGAGCTTGCGGGCGAGGCCGCGCGAGCGGATCATCTGCTGCGAGGTGACGGTGTCACCGAGCCCGCGGGCGGCGAGCTCGAGCGCGGCGGTCACGTACTCGACCTCGATCTGCGGCTCGAGCTTCACGCCCGCGCGCTGGGCCCGCTCGCGCAGCTGGGTGCGCATCGGGTCGTCGGCGCCGAAGCGGGCGTCGAACAGGATCAGGGGCGCCGCGGCGAGCCGCTCGATCGTCATCGGCTCCTTCAGCCGCTCGGGGTCGGCGCTGATGTAGAGCACCTCTTCGCGCACGGCCGGCTGGACGTCGAGCCCGCGGTCGTCGATCGGGAGCGCGACGAGGCCGGCCTCGAGGTGCCCGTTGCGCACCGCGTCGGCGACCTCGGCGGAGTTCTGGCCGATCGCCCGCACGCGCACGTTCGGGTACTGCGTGCGGAAGTCCTGGAGCAGGCCCGCGAGCAGGTAGTGGTGGGCGCTGCCGAACGTGCCGAACTCGACCGTCCCGCCGGTGATGTCGCGCACCTCGCGGACCGACTCTGCGGCCTCCTGGGCGGCGGCCACCGCGCGCTCGGCGGCGGGCTGGAACAGGCGCCCCGCCTCGGTCAGCTCGAGCCCGCGGCCGACGCGCGCGAACAGCGCCACGCCGAGCTCGGCCTCGAGCCGGCGGATCTGCTCGGACAGGCTCGGCTGAGCCATGAACAGCGACTCGGCGGCGGCGGAGAAGGACCGGTGCTCGGCGGCGGCGATGAAATACGTGAGCTGCTGCAGAGTTATAGGTTTTTCCTTCTGATGCTGTAGTCAATCAAGTATACAGCGATGGCTCACAAGGTCGATAATTGGAGCATGTTCATTTCACTCGTCATCCTCGCCATCGGGGTGGCGGGAGCGCTGAAGTTCGGTACAGAAGACCGGCCCGGTTTCAACGAGCGCCGGCCGCTTTCGTAGCCAACCTCCCCCTCCCCCTCCCCCTCCTCCCCTCCTGAATCGAGCCCCTGCCGTTTTGCGGGGGCTCTTCTGTTTTCTGATTTGCTGGAGGCATGACGCTTCCGCTCAAGCCTCCGGTCCTCCCGCAGCTCGCCAAGTCGGCGAAGGCACTCCCCACCGGTGACCGCTGGAGCTACGAGCCGAAGTGGGACGGCTTCCGCTCGATCGCCTTCGTCGACGGCGACGACGTGTACCTGCAGTCACGCAACGGCAAGCCGCTGACGCGCTACTTCCCCGAGCTCGAGTTCCCCGCCGGGCGCTACATCCTGGACGGCGAGATCGTGCTGTTCGACGATCAGGGCCGGCAGGACTTCGACGCGCTCGGCCAGCGCATCCACCCGGCCAAGTCGCGCATCGACATGCTCGCTGAGCAGACCCCGACGCGCTTCATCGCGTTCGACCTCCTCGCCGATGGCGACGAGGTGCTGCTCACGCTCGCGCAGGACGAGCGGCGCGCCCGGCTCGAGGCGCTCGTCGACAAGCCCATCGACCTCACGCCGCGCGTCACCGACCCCGAGAGCGCGCAGGAGTGGCTCCAGCACGCCGAAGGCGTGATCGCCAAGGAGGTCGGCGCGCCGTACCGGCCCGGCGAGCGCGTCGGGATGGTGAAGATCAAGCGCGTCCGCACGATCGACGCGGTGGTGCTGGGCTGGCGCCCCGGCAAGGAGGAGGGCACGGTCGGCTCGTTCATCCTCGGCCTGTACGAGCCGGACGGGCGGCTGCGCCCGGTCGGTCACACCTCCGGCTTCTCCGCCAGGGAGAAGCGCGAGCTGCCCGCCAAGCTGGCGCCCTACGAGACCGGCGAGCGCGGCAAGGGCGACCCGAGCCGCTGGGCCAACGACCGCGAGCTCGAATGGATCGCGCTGCGGCCCGAGCTGGTCGTCGAGGTGACGTTCGACCACACCAGCAACGACCGCATCCGGCACGGCGCGAAGATCGCGCGCTGGCGGGAGGACAAGCCGCCCACCGAGTGCCTGACCGATCAGCTGGCCCAGTAGGTCGCCCGGATGGCGACCCCCACCATCAGGCCGCGGGCTGGATGCCCCGCGGAGCTACACGATCCGCGGCGTGGAGGCCGAGCGCGCGGTGATCTCGTCACCGTGCGTCCGCCACGCCTGCAGCCGGTCGAACCGCTCGCGGGCGTCGGCGACCTCGTTGTGGTGCTCGAGGCCCCAGCCGGCCAGCGGGACGAGCGCGACCAGCAGGTGCTCGCCCGCGGGTGACAGCTCGTACTCAACGCGCGCCGGGACGCGCGCGTAGACATGCCGCTCGACGAGGCCGTCGCGCTCGAGCTGGCGCAGGGTGGCGCTGAGCATGCGGCGCGACACGCCGTCGATCTGCCGCAGCAGCTCGTTGAAGCGGTGCGTGCCCGACCCGAGCCGGGCGAGCACGATCACGCTCCACTTGGCCGCGAGTACGCCGACCGCCGCCTGCAGCGCGGCTACCGAGTCCTCATCCGAGGTCGGAAACGGTACGGAGATCGGGGTGCTGGCCATGGGTTCCGAGCATGACATGTACCCAGACGCGAGAACATGTCACCGATGGCCGTGAAAGAGCGCCCGGTCCTTGTGGCGCCTGACTCGTTCAAGGGCACGTTCCGGGCGTCCGAGGTGGCGGGCGCGATCGGCCGCGGGCTCGAGCGCGCGGGCTTGATGCCGCCCGACCTGTGCCCGGTCGCCGACGGCGGCGAGGGCACGCTCGACGCGCTCCTGCCCGCTCTCGGCGGCGAGGTCGTGGCCGCCGACGCCCACGACCCGCTCGGCCGCGAGATCAAGGGCTGCTTCGGCCTCGTCGAGGACGGCGGGACCGCGATCGTCGAGACCGCGACGGCGAGCGGGCTCGCGCTGCTGGAGGAGGACGAGCGCGACCCGTGGGAGGCCTCCACCTACGGCACCGGCGAGCTGATCGCCGCCGCGGCCGCCGCGCGGCGCGGCGGTGATCCTCGTCGCGATCGGCGGCTCGGCGACGATGGACGGCGGGGCGGGTGCGCTCGAGGCGATCGCGGAGGCCGGCGGCCTCGGCGGCGCCCAGCTCGTGGTGCTGTGCGACGTGCGCACGCCCTTCGAGCAGGCCCCGAAGGTGTTCGGGCCGCAGAAGGGCGCCGACGCGGCCATGGTCAAGCGGCTCGAGAAGCGGCTCGACGCGCTGGCGGGGACGTGGCCGCGCGACCCGCGCGGCGTGCCGATGACGGGCTGCGCCGGTGCCCTCTCCGGCGGGCTGTGGGCCGTCCACCGCGCCGTGCTCGAGCCTGGCGCCCAGTGGGTGCTCGACGCGCTCGACTTCGACGCCCGCATGCGCGCGTCACGCGCCGTGATCACCGGCGAGGGCAAGCTCGACGAGCAGACGCTGCAGGGCAAGCTGGTGGGCGAGATCGGCACGCGCGCGCGCCAATCCGGCGTGCCGCTGCACGCGATCGTCGGGACCGACGCGCTCGACCCGTTCGGCAAGCGGATGATCGACCTGATGCGCGTGATCGAGGCCACCGACCTCGCCGAGATCGAGGCGGCCGGGGAGACGCTGGGGCGCGAGCTCGCGGACGGCCGTGCCTGAAGCGGTCCTGTTCGACCTCGACGGCGTGCTGCTGGACTCGCGGGCGGCGATCGCGAACTGCATGGAGTACGCGCTGCGCGCGCACGGCCTGCCGGTCCCGCCCGCCGCACAGCTCCAGCGCTACATCGGGCCGCCGCTGCTCGACGCGTTCGCCGAGCTCGGCGGCGCCGATCGCGCCCACGCGCTCATGGCGACCTACCGCGAGCGCTACGTGACCTCGAGCCTCACGGAGACGACGGTCGTCCCGGGCATGCCGGAGACCCTCGCCGCCGTCGCCGCCCGGGTCCCGGTCGCGGTGGCGACGACCAAGCCGCGCGCGTACGCCGTCCCACTGTGCGAGCACCTCGGCCTCGCGCCCCACCTGCGCGCGATCGCCGGCCCCGAGCTCGACGCGCCGGATGAGGTCAAGACGGTCACGATCGTGCGCGCGCTCGCCGCCCTCGGGCTCGAGCCGGGCGCCGACGTCCCGATGGTCGGCGACCGCCGGCACGACGCCGAGGCCGCCCACGCCAACGGGCTGGCGTGCGTCGGCGTGCTCTGGGGGATCGGCGACGAGGCCGAGCTGCGGGCGGCGGGCGCTGATCCGATCGTGTCGGCGCCTGCCGATCTCCCGGCCGCGCTGGGGCTCGGGCCAACTGCGGCTGGGTAGGGCGCCGAAATTTCCGCGCCTCCCGCGGTCCCTGGCGCTTTCTGCTCCCCAGAGGAGCAAAAGGCGCCAACGACCTCGCACCAGGGCCGATCCCGCCTCCCTAAATGCCGATGTTGACGTGCGCCGGCGTCGCCGGCAACGCCAGCGTGAACTCGGTGCCGTCGGCGTTGCGCGCGCTGACCGAGCCGCCGTGCTGCTCGGCGACCTGGCGCACGATCGCCAGCCCCAGGCCGGTGCCCGGACGGCCGCGGGTGGCGGCGCCGCGGTAGAAGCGGTCGAAGATGTGCGGGAGGTCGGCCGGGTCGATCCCGGGGCCGTCGTCGCGCACGACCACGCCGGCCGCTCCGGTGGAGACCGTGACGTGCGTGCCGTGCCGGGCCGCGTTGTCGAGCAGGTTGTTGATCGCGCGCGCGAGCCGGTCGGGGACGCCCTCCACGACCACAGGCTCGAGCGCCGCGGTGAAGTCCACGTCGGGCGCGTGGCGGCGGGCGCGCTCGATCGCCTCGGACACCAGCGCGTCGAGCCGCACGTCCTCCAGCGCCGGCGCGGCCTGGTCGCCGCGCGCGAGCTCGATCAGGTCGGCGACCAGCGCGCTGAGCTCCTCGGCCTGCGCCTGGACGTCGGCGATCAGGCGCGCGCGCTCGGCCGGGTCGAGCTCGCTCTCGGCCAGCACCTCGATGTTCGTGCGCAGCGAGGTGACCGGCGTGCGCAGCTCGTGCGAGGCGTCGGCGACCAGCTGGCGCTGGGCGGCGATCGACCCCTCGAGCGTGTCGAGCATGGCGTTGAAGCGCATCGCCAGCTCGCCGACCTCGTCGTGGCTCGTGATGTCGATGCGGCGCCCGAGGTCCTCGGTCTGGGCGATGTGCCGGGCCGCCTCGGTCACGCGCGTGACCGGGGCGACCAGGTTGCGCGCCGCGAGGCGCCCGAGCAGCGCGGCGAGCGCGATCCCGCCGAGCACGAGCGCGAGCAGCACCCAGCGCAGGCGGGCGAGGACCGAGTCGGTCGACTCGAGCGAGCGGCCCAGCTGCAGCGCCCCGCCGTTGCGCAGCGGCACGGTGAGGACTCGCACGTGATCGCCGGAGACATCGGCATCGGCCGCGAACTCGCCGGCGTGGCCGGCCGCGACCGCCCGTGCGCGGTCGTCGACCGGGAGCCGGCCGTCGCCGAACGGAAGGCCCACATTGCCGCCGGGCGCGATGAACTGGATGTAGGCGGCGCTGCCGCCGCGCTCGGCCGGCGGCGCGGGGATGTCACGCAGGCGCGGGCCGCCGAGCTCGCGCAGGCGGCGGCCGAAGCCGGGCGGCACCTGCTCGTCGGCCCGCTGCACCAGCCGCGCCTGGTCGGTCAGCTGATCGTCGATCTGCTTGCGCAGCTCGCCGCGCACGACGCCGTACGCGACGGCCGCGACCAGCACCACCGCCACGCCCACCGCGATCGCGGTCGCCACGGCCATGCGGCGACGGAGCGGCATCAGGCTTCCCGCAGGACGTAGCCGACGCCGCGCACCGTGTGCAGCACGCGCGGCTCGCCGCCGGCCTCGGTCTTGCGCCGCAGGTAGCCCACATAGACGCCGAGCGCATTGGAGCCCGCGCCGAAGTCGTAGCCCCAGACGCGCTCGAAGATCTGCGACCGCGTGAGCACCTGGCGCGGATGCTCGAGGAACAGCATCAGCAGGTGGAACTCGGTGCGCGACAGCTCGATCCGGCGCTCGCCGCGGTGGACCTCGTAGGTCACCGGGTCGAGCACCAGGTCGCCGAAGCGCAGCGCCCCGCTCCCCGGCGCACCGGCGCGGCGGAGCAGCGCGCGCAGCCGCGCCTTGAGCTCCTTCAGCGCGAACGGCTTCACCAGGTAGTCGTCGGCGCCGGCGTCGAGCCCCGCCACGCGGTCGTCGATCGCGTCGCGCGCGGTGAGCATCAGCACCGGCGTGCGGTCACCGGCGTCACGCAGCCGCCGGCACACCTCGAGCCCGTCGACGTAGGGCATCGCGACGTCGAGCACGACGGCGTCCGGCGGGCTGCCGGCGGCCAGCCGGTCGAGCGCCTCGCGCCCGTCGGCGGCCAGCTCGACGTCGTACGCCTCCAGCCGCAGCGCCCGCTCGAGCGCCGTGCGGACGGCGGGCTCGTCGTCGACCACCAGCACGCGGGTCATGAACTGATCATGACGCCCTCCTGCACCCGCCCGTCCCGCAGGTGCACGATCCGCGGCGCCGTGCCGGCCACCGCGGGATCGTGCGTGATCAGGACGAGCGACAGGCCGTCGTCCCAGAGCCCGCGCAGCAGCGCGACGATCTCCTCGCCGGTCGTGGTGTCGAGGTTGCCGGTCGGCTCGTCGGCGAGCAGCACGTCGGGCTGGTTCGCGAGCGCCCGCGCGATCGCCACGCGCTGCTGCTCGCCGCCCGACAGCTGAGACGGCAGGTGACCGGCGCGCGGACCGAGCCCGACGCGCTCGAGCAGCTCGAGCGCCCGCGGGCGGTTGCCGTTCATCGGCAGCTCGACGTTCTGTAGTGCCGTCAGCGTCGGGATCAGGTTGAACTGCTGGAACACGAACCCGAGGCGGTCGCGCCGCAGCCGCGCGAGGCCCCCGTCGCCGACCGTGGCGAGATCGGTGCCCTCGAAGACGACGCTCCCGGAGGTCGGGCGGTCGAGCGCGCCGAGCAGCTGCAGCAGCGTCGTCTTGCCGGAGCCGCTCGGCCCGGCGACGACGACGAACTCTCCGCGCCCGATCACCAGGTCGATGCCGTCGACGGCGCTCACCCGCGCGCCGCCGGACCCGTAGGCCTTCACCACGTCGTGCAGCTCGTACAGGGGTTCCATGCAAGTCCTCTCAGTCGATGTGACGTAGGGCGACGGCGGGGCGCAGCCGCGCGGCGCGCAGGCCGCCGGCGGCACCCGCCAGCAGACCGCCGAGCAGCGCGAGCGAGATGGCGAGGACGATCAGGCCGGCGTCGACCGGCGCGGTCAGCACGACGTGCGTCGTGCCGGACGTGACCTGGCCCTGGCCGAAGATCGCGCCGAGGCCGCGAGGGGTGCCGCCGCCGCTGGCCCCGCCGCCGGCGCGGCCTGCGCCACCTTCGCGGTCAGCTCCGGCCCGACGGCGGTGATCACCGCGGCCCCGGCGATGCCGAGCACCGCGCCGACGACGCCGCCGAGCGCGCCCTGCAGCAGCGATTCGCCCGTGACCTGGCGGACGACCTTGCCCTGCGGCCATCCGAGCGCCTTCAGCGTCCCGAGCTCGCGCACGCGCTTCGCCACCGACGACAGTGTCAGCAGCACCGCGATCAGCACCGCCGCGGCGAGCGCCACGATCGTCAGCGCGGTCCCGAGCTTGCCCGCGAGGTCCTTCGCGCTGGTCAGCGAGCCGCCGACGCGATCGGCCAGCTCCGCCGCGGTCGTCACCTCGGCGCCGTCGATTCCCGCCTCGATCTCGCGCTCGAGGGCGGGCACGGCGTCGGCGTGGTCCGCGCGCACGTAGATGACGTTCGCGCGGCCCTTGTGGTCGGACAGCTTCTGCAAGACGCCGAGGTCGGTGTAGACGTCGGACGCGGCGCCGCCGAGCGGGGTCTGGGCGAGCCCGACGACGGTGAACCGCTTGCCGCCCAGCGTGAGCTTGTCGCCGACCCCGATGTCCTCGCGCTTGGCGTACGCGGTGTTCAAGACGGCCTTGCGGCGCGGCGCGGAGGAGAACCACTTGCCGGAGCTGATCTGACCCGGCGCGATCGCGCCGAGGCCCTGCTTGGCCGTGTCGACGCCGGTGACGGTGATCGAGCTCACGTTGATGTTGCGCGGCGCCGCCGAAGCCCTGGCCCTGGCCCTCGCCCGGCTGCGGCGGCTGGCCCGCGTCGGCCTGCTCGGGCACGCGGCCGGAGATGTGCAGCGACGTGACGGTCAGCCCGGCGGCCGCGTCCGCCGCGCCGTCCATGGCGGCGATCTTCGCCGCCTCGCCGGCATCGAACGACAGCTGGCTGGAGGCGAAGCGGTCATCCTCGAACTTCTCGCCCGGCTTGGCCTGGTTGCGCAGCCCGAAGCGCGCGCCGCCGTTCTCCTGCTGGAGCTGCTCGCGCTCGGAGTCCGAGACGTTGTCGAGGTCGACTGGTCGGGTGACGGAGAGGTCGGTGCCGACGCCGGTGAGCGGCTCGAGCACCTCCTCCTGGGCCTTGTCGAGCCCGGAGGACAGCGCGGTGACGGTGACGACGAGCGCGACGCCGACGCCGAGCCCGAGCGCGGTGAGGATCGTCCGGCCCTTGCGGCGGCGGATCTCCGCCCAGACGTAAGAGAGCGAGAACATGACGCGGAAGCGTCGACGCGCGCCGTAAGAGGTCCGGCAGGACGGCGTAAGAGTTGTCGAAGAGCTTTAGCTGGAACTGACTCCGTCGCGGCCACAATGGCCCGCATGAGCAGGCTTCTGGCGTTCGTCGCCGGTGCCGTCTCGGTCGGAGCCGTCATCGGCGTGCTCGCGATCGCGGGCGTCGTCGGCGGCAGTGACACGACCGTCGTGCGGTCCCAGGCGACCCCGGCACCAGCCCCGCGCAGCGGTGACGCCACCGCACCGGTCCGGGACGTCTATGCGCGCGTGTCACCGGGTGTCGTGTTCGTCCAGGCCAACTCCGGGAAGGGCCAGCTGCCGTTCCCGGGCGGCGGGCGCGCCGCCTCCGGCTCGGGCTTCGTGATCGACAACGACGGCCACATCGTCACCAACGACCACGTGGTCGCGGACGCCACGCAGTACCGCGTCCGCTTCGGCGCCAACGGCGACCCGATCGTCGCCAAGCTGCTCGGCACCGACCCGTCCGCCGATCTCGCCCTGCTGAAGATCGACCCCAAGGACATGCCGGACGAGATCTCGCCGCTGCAGCTCGGCGCGTCCGGCGACGTGCGCCCCGGCGACGAGGCGATCGCGATCGGCAGCCCGTTCGGGCTCGAGGGCACGGTCACCAGCGGCATCGTGTCCGCCCTCGGACGCACGATCACGGCGCCCAACGGCTTCTCGATCTCCGGCGCGGTGCAGACCGACGCGGCGATCAACCCCGGCAACTCGGGCGGCCCGCTGCTCGACTCGCGCGGCCAGGTGATCGGCGTCAACTCGCAGATCCAGACCAACGGCGGCAGCGACCAGAACTCGGGCGTCGGCTTCGCGGTCCCGGTCGACGCGATCAAGCGCGCGCTGCCGTTCCTGAAGGCCGGCAAGGATGCCCCGCACGCCTATCTGGGCATCCAGATGAGCCAGGCACAGGCCGGCGGAGCGAGCGTCGGCGCCGTCGTCGCGAACGGCCCGGCCGCGAAGGCGGGCCTGCGCAAGGGCGACCGGATCGTCGAGATCGCGGGTACTGCGGTGCATGAGCCCGACGACGTGTCCGCTGCCGTGAACACCCGGCGCCCGAACGACTCGGTGCGCGTGATCGTGGAGCGCGGCGGCGAACGGCGTACCCTCACCGTGAAGCTCGGCGAGCAGCCCGACAAGGTCAGCAACCCCTAGGAAACGGAGACGATGGCGTGACAGCCGAAGAGCGCCGCCTACGGGCACTGGGGCGCGACGAAGACGAACCGAGCCCGGCTCGCGACGCACACCACGCGCTGGAGCAGGCGCTGTTCGAGATCAAGCGCGTCATCGTCGGCCAGGAAGCGATGCTCGAGCGCGTGCTCGTGGCGCTCCTCGCCGGCGGGCACGTGCTCCTCGAGGGCGTTCCCGGCCTGGCGAAGACGCTGACGGTCAAGACCGTCGCCGACGTGCTCGGCGGCTCGTTCAAGCGCCTGCAGTTCACGCCCGACCTCGTGCCCGCCGACCTGGTCGGCACGCGGATCTACCGGCCGGACACCGGCGGGTTCGACACCGAGCTCGGCCCGGTGTTCTGCAACTTCCTGCTCGCCGACGAGATCAACCGCGCGCCCGCCAAGGTGCAGTCGGCGCTGCTGGAGGTCATGCAGGAGCACCAGGTCACGATCGGCCACCACACGCATCCGGTGCCGCAGCCGTTCCTCGTCCTCGCGACGCAGAACCCGATCGAGTCCGAGGGCACGTACCCGCTGCCCGAGGCGCAGGTCGACCGCTTCATGTTCAAGCTCGTCGTCGACTACCCGCACCCGCGCGACGAGGTGGCGGTCGTGGAGCGCTCGCTCGACGGCGGCGGCCGCGCCCGCCAGGTGCTGTCGCCGGAGATGCTGGCCGAGCACCAGCAGGCGGCGTCGCAGATCTACGTCGACCGGCGCGTCATGGAGTACGCGGTCGCGCTCACCACCGCGACGCGCGAGACCGACGGCGAGGACTGGGTCGAGTTCGGCGCCAGCCCGCGCGGCTCGATCAACCTGATCCACGCCGGCCGTGCGCTCGCCCTGCTGCGCGGGCGCGACTACCTGCTGCCGATCGACGTGCGCGACCTCGCGCGCGACGTGCTGCGCCACCGCATCGTGCTCACGTACGAGGCGCTGGCCGCGAGCATCGACGCCGACCGCGTGCTCGACGACGTGCTGGAGAAGGTCCCGATGCCGCGCATCGAGCTCGCGCAGGAGCACGCGAGGTCGGACCGTGGAGTTCCGAGAGCCGCTCCTGTTGCTGGGGCTGGCGCTCGTCCCGATCGCGCTGGTCGCCTATGTCGTGGCCCAGCGCCGGCGGCGGCGCTATGCCGTCCGCTACACGAACATCGACGTGCTCGCCTCGGTGGCGAGGCGAGTCGGCTGGGCGCGCCATATCCCGGCCGCGCTCGCGCTGCTGGCCCTCGCCGCGCTGCTCGTCGCGCTCGGGCGGCCGGAGCGCACGGTGGCGGCCGAGCAGCGCGCGGCGACCGTGGTGATGGCCACCGACACGTCGGGCTCGATGCTCGCCAAGGACGTCGCGCCCGACCGGCTGACCGCCGCCAAGAACGCGGGCAACGCGCTCGCGGACAAGCTCCCGCGCGACTTCCGGCTCGGGCTGATCAGCTTCGGCACGACGGTCTCCAGCAGCTCGTCGAGCCCACCACCGACAAGGCGCGCGTCAAGGCCGGCGTGAGCTCGCTGAAGTTCTCCGGCAAGACCGCGATGGGTGATGGGCTCGACCTGGCGATCGACGCCGCGCGCACGCCGGTGACCGATCCCGGCACCGGGCTGCCGCAGCGGCTCCCGGCCGCGATCGTGCTGCTCTCCGACGGCGCGAACTCGCGTCGGCAAGGACCCGATCACCGTCGCCGAGCGCGCACGCAAGCTGCGGATCCCCGTCTACACCGTCGCGCTCGGGACGCAGAGCGGCTACCTCGAGCACCACAAGAAGGACGGCAGCGTCACGCGTACTCCGGTCCCGCCCGACACCGGGACGCTGCAGGAGATCGCGCGCACCACGCGCGGGCGCTTCTACCAGGCGTCCGACGCCCAGCGACTCGCCGAGATCTACCGCAACCTCGGCACGCGCTTCTCGACCAAGAAGGAGAAGCAGGAGGTCACGGCAGGCGTTCGCCGGCGCCGGCCTGGCACTGCTGTTCGCCGGCATGGTCGTGGCGATGGCGCGCGGAGGGCGGCTGCCGTGAGGGAGTTCCCGACCGTCGAGCGCACGCCCGAGCGCCCCGGCCCCGGCCCGGTCCCGCCCGCGGTCCTGCGCTCGCTCGACCTCGCGGTCCTGCGACGCGTGGAGAGCCTCGTGCCCGGCGAGCACCTGACGCCGCAGGTCGGCGCCGGCACCGAGCTGGCGATGGTCCGCCCCTACCACCCGGGCGACGACGTCCGCTACATCGACTGGAACGTCACCGCCCGCATGCGCGAGCCGCACGTTCGCGTCCACGTCGGCGAGCGGGCATTGACGACGTGGGTGGTGCTCGACACGTCGGCTTCGATGTCGTTCGGCACCGCCGACCGGCGCAAGTTCGACGTCGCCGAGGGCGTGGCGCTGGCCGTCGGCCACGTCGCCTCGCGCCGCGGCAACCGCCTCGGCGTCGTGTCGTTCGGCGACGGCGACCCGAGGATCATGCGCCCGCGTCAGGGCCGCCTCGGCCTGCTGCAGCTGCTGGCCGAGCTGCGCACCGAGCCGGCGGAGGAGAACGACGGCGCGACCTCGCTCGGCACCGCGATCTCCCGCGTGGCGGCCGTGGCGCGGGCAGCGGGGGCTGATCGTGGTGGTCTCGGACTTCCGCGGCGAGCGCGACTGGGAGGGCGTGCTGCGCAGCCTGCGCGCACGTCACGGCGTGCTCGCCGTGGAGATCCGGGATCCGCGCGAGATGGAGCTGACGCCGATGGGCGACCTGTGGCTCGTCGACCCGGAGACCGGCCGCCAGCTGCAGGTGAACACCAGCCGCCGCAGCGTGCGCAAGCGCTTCGCCGAGGCGGCCGCCGCCGAGCGCGCCGACGTGGCCGCCGCGCTGCGCCGCGCGAACGCCGACCACCTCGTGCTGTCGACCGCCGGCGACTGGCTGCGCGACCTCGCCGGGCACCTGCAGCGCTATCACGGCGGCCCGCCGGCCGTGCGAGGGGCGCGATGACGTTCCGCGACCCCGCGATGCTCGCCGGCCTGCTCCTGCTGCCGCTGGCCGCGCTCGCCTACTTCTCGTTCCAGCGCCGGCGCCGCGCAGAGGCCGCCACGTTCGCGAACCCCGCGCTGATGCCCAACCTCGTCACCGGCCGCCCCGGCTGGCGCCGCCACCTGCCGCCGCTGCTGATCCTGCTCGCGCTCGGCGCGCTCGTGGTCGCGCTGGCGCGGCCGCAGAAGACGGTCGCCGCGCCGCAGCGCGCCGCGACGGTGATGATGGTCACCGACACGTCCGGCTCGATGAACGCCGAAGACGTCGACCCCGACCGCCTGACCGCCGCGGTCAAGGCGGCGAAGAAGCTCACCGATCAGATCCCCGAGAACTTCCGGCTCGGGCTCGTCACGTTCGCCGACTTCGCCGACGTGCAGGCGCCGCCGACGACCGACCGCGACCCGGTCAAGGCCGGGCTCGACCGGCTGCGCGCCGAGGGCGGCACCGCGATGGCCACCGGGCTGCAGCGCGCGATGGAGCTGGCCCGCACCCCGGTGCCGGACGAGAAGGGGACCGGCACGCGCCGGCTGCCCGCCGTGCTCGTGCTGCTGTCCGACGGCAAGGACACGCAGAGCTCGACGTCGCCGCTCGAGGTCGCGCAGCAGGCCAAGCAGCTGCACATCCCGATCTTCACGATCGCCCTCGGCACGCCGACCGGCGAGGTCGCGGTGCGCGACCAGTTCGGCTTCGTCCAGCGCATCCCCGTGCCGCCCGACACCGAGACGCTGCGGGAGATCGCGCGCATCACCGGCGGCAAGTACTTCGCGGCGCCCGACGCGGCCCGTCTGGAGTCGATCTACGAGAACCTCGGCACCCGGCTCTCCTCCAAGCCGATCGAGCGCGAGGTCACCGCAGCGTTCGCCGGCGGGGCCGTGCTGCTGCTGCTGGCCGGGGGAGCGATGTCGCTCCTCTGGTTCGGTCGAGCCCTTTGATGGGTAGGCCGAATTCCGGTACCTAACCTGGGAGGCGAGGAACCATGGAATCAGCGCGCCTAGACGGGCAGCGTGGGGGAAAGACGCAGTCGATCAGAACGGTCGCTGCGGCGAGCTTCATCGGCACCACCATCGAGTGGTACGACTTCTTCCTGTACGGCACAGCGGCCGCACTGGTCTTCGGTGATCTGTTCTTTCCGGACGCTGAACCGCTGATCGGCACACTGCTCGCCTTGAGCACCTACGCGGTGGGCTTCGCGGCCCGGCCGCTCGGCGGCATCGTGTTCGGTCATTTCGGCGACCGCATCGGCCGCAAGTCGATGCTCGTGATGTCACTGCTGATCATGGGGACGGCGACGTTCCTGATCGGCTGCCTGCCGACCCACAGCTCGATCGGCATCCTGGCGCCGATCCTGCTCGTGACGCTGCGCTTCGCGCAGGGCATCGGCGTCGGCGGCGAGTGGGGCGGCGCGGTGCTGATGTCGGTCGAGCACGCTCCGAAGGGCCGCCGCGGCTTCTTCGGCTCGTGGCCGCAGATGGGCGTCCCGGCCGGTCTGCTGCTCTCGACGCTGGTCTTCAAGCTCGTGAACAGCAACATGTCCGAGGCATCGTTCGCGAGCTGGGGCTGGCGCGTGCCGTTCCTGGCCAGCGCGATCCTCGTGATCATCGGTCTGGTGATCCGCTTGAAGCTGATGGAGTCGCCGGCGTTCGAGCGCGTCAAGGAGACGAAGACCGAGGCGCGCAAGCCGATCGTCGACGTCGTCCGCAAGTACCCGCGCGACGTGTTCACCGCGATGGGCATGCGGATGGGCGAGAACGGCGTCTTCTACCTGCTGACCGTGTTCGTCTACGTGTACGGCGAGGAGGAGCTCGGCCTCGAGAAGGACACGATGCTGACCGGCGTCGTCATCTCCGCCGCGCTCGGCCTGATCACCGTGCCGCTGTGGGGCGCGCTCTCGGACCGCTTCGGGCGCAAGCCGCTCTATCTGGCGGGCGCGATCGTCACGACGGCGTGGGCGTTCCCCTTCTTCGGGCTGATGGACACCAAGTCGCCGGTGCTGATCTGGCTGGCCGTCGTGGTCGGCGTCAACATCGGGCACGACCTCATGTACGGCCCGCAGGGCGCATACTTCGCCGAGTTGTTCGGGACCCGTGTGCGCTACAGCGGCGCTTCGCTCGGCTACCAGCTCGCGTCCGTGTTCGCGGGCGGCTTCGCGCCGCTGATCGCGACGGCGCTGCTGGCGTCGGGCGGCTCGAGTCTCGTCGCGCTGTACATCACCGCGCTCGGTGCGATCTCGGTGGTCGCGACGTTGTTCGCGCGTGAGACGTACCAGACGGACATCGACACCGACGACGAGGCGGAGCTCGAGCTCGTGCGCGAGAAGCGGTTCGACCGCGAACGCTTCGCTGAGCGGGAGACGGCCGGAACCAGGTGAGTCGCGAGCAGGTCTTCACGCTCGAGGCGACTCCGCTCAAGTACGGCCGGGGAGCGGCGGGCGACGCCGGCTGGGAGCTGGAGCGCCTCGGCGTGAAGCGAGCGATGCTGGTCAGCGACCCGGGAGTGGTCGCGGCCGGCATCACCGACCGCGTGCGCGAGGCGATCGAGGCGTCCGGGATCTCCGTCGAGGTCTGGTCGTCGGCGCGCGTGGAGCCGACCGCGGACTCGTTCGCCGAGGCGGCCGCGTTCGCCGTCGACGGCGGGTTCGACGGCTTCGTCGGGCTCGGCGGCGGGTCGTCGATCGACACCGCGAAGGTGTCCGACCTGATCGCCACGCACGGCGGCGAGATCATGGAGTACGTCAACCCGCCGGTCGGCGAAGGGCGCAAGCCGCCGTCGCCGCTGAAGCCGCTGCTGGCGATCCCGACCACGTGCGGCTCGGGCGCCGAGGCGACGACGGTGGCGATCCTCGACATCCCCGAGCAGAAGGTCAAGACGGGGATCTCGCACCGCTACCTGCGCCCGGACCAGGCGATCGTCGACCCGTCGCTGACCGAGACGTTGCCGGCCGAAGTGGTCGCCTCGTGCGGGCTCGACGTGATCTGCCACGCCGCCGAGTCGTATATCGCCAAGCCGTTCTCCTCGCGCGATGCGCCGGATGCTCCCGGCGACCGGCCGCCCTACCAGGGCGCGACGCCGATCTCGGACATCTGGTCGGCGAAGGCGCTCGAGTACGGCGGCCGCTATCTGCGTGATGCGGTGGCCGGCGACGTCGAGGCGCGCGGGTGGATGATGCTCGCCGCGTCTTTGGCGGGCATCGGGTTCGGGGCGGCGGGCGTGCACATCCCGCACGCGTGCGCGTATCCGATCGCGGGCCTCAAGCACGAGTACTCGCCGGCCGGTTATCCCGACGACCATCCGTTCGTGCCGCACGGGCAGTCCGTCATCGTCACCGCTCCGGCGGCGTTCCGCTTCACCTACGAGGCGGACCCGGAGCGCCATCACCGCGTCGCTTCGCTGCTGACGGGAGAGCCGGCCGAGGGCGTCGACGCGCTGCCCGATGCGCTCACCGAGCTGATGCGCGACGTCGGCGCGCCGATGGGCATCGGCGAGCTCGGCTACGGGATCGAGGACGTCGACGACCTCGTCGAGGGAGCGCTGAAGCAGCAGCGCCTGCTGGTCATCGCCCCGCGCGAGGCCGGCGCCGAGGACCTCGGCGCGATCCTCCGCGCCTCGCTCTGAGTTGACAGCCGCCACGCGCGGGTGAGACCGTCGGACTATGAGCGCTGCGTACCTCGAGCCAGGTTCGCAGTTCGCGGACTTCAGCATCGAGGACGTGATCGGCCGTGGCGGCATGGGCGTCGTCTACCGCGCGCGCCAACTCGACACGGAGCGCGAGGTCGCGCTGAAGGTGATGGCGCCGGAAGTCGCGCACGACGAGACGTCCCGCGCGCGCTTCCAACGCGAGTCGCGCGTCGCGGCGTCGGTCGACCACCCGAACGTCGTGACGGTGTACGAGGTCGGCGAGCATCGCGGGCAGCTCTACATCGCCATGCAGCTCATCGCGGGTCCGAGCTTCGAGTCGCTGATCGCCGCCGGCCGACTCCCGCCGGCACGCGTCGTGCACATCCTTGGTCAGGTCGCGAGCGGGCTCGAGGCCGCGCACGCGCTCGGCCTCGTGCACCGCGACGTCAAGCCCGGCAACGTCCTCCTGGACGAGGCCGACCACGCCTACGTGACCGACTTCGGCCTCGCCACCAGTGGGCGCGAAGGCCTCACCCAGACCGGCGACTTCGCCGGCACGTTGGACTTTGTCGCCCCCGAGCGCATCCGCGGCCAGCGCGGCGACGCACGAGCGGACGTGTACGCGCTCGGCTGCCTCCTGTATGCCGCGCTCACCGGCGGTACGCCTTACGCGCGCGAGTCGCAGGCGGCCACGCTGTTCGCGCACGTCAGCGACCCGGTCCCCGCCCCGTCCTCGGTGTCGGCGACGCTCTCGCCGTTCGATGCGGTCGTCCAGCGAGCGATGGCCAAGGATCCCGACGACCGCTATGCGTCGGCCGCCGAGTTTGCCGCCTCGCTCGCGGCGGTCTCCACAGTCACCGAGGCGGTCCCGCCGCCGCCCATTCCGCAGGCCGTTGGCGATCGCGAGTTCGCGTGGCGGGACACGATCACCGGCCCGCTTCCGCCGCCGGCACCGCCCCCGCTTCCGCCGCCGGCACCGCCCCCGCCTACGGCGCCCGCACGCGCCCGAGGGTTCCGCTGGCCACGACTGCGGTTCGGCCGCCGCCCTGCGCCGGCGCTGCCGCCGGTCCCGGTGTCGAATGGTGACCCGCCGGCTCGCCGGTCGACCACGGACCAGCTGGCCGCGGCGCGGCGGCGCGCGGCCGCCGTGCGCCTCCCGCTCGACGACTCGTTCCGTTACGTGCACCACCCGTTCGCTGCCGAGGAGGACGGCCTCCCGCTGCTTGGTAATGAGGAGGCGGTGCTCGCGACTGTCGAGCGCATCCTGCACTCCAACGGCGGCGCGTTCCTGCTCACAGGCTTCCGCGGCGTCGGCAAGACGACGGTCATCCTCAACGCGCTCGACCATCTGCGCGCCGAACTCGGCGCCGACAAGGTCGTCCCTGTATTCCTCAACGTCGCACGGCCGAAGACCACCGAGGAGCTGCTCTTCGAGGTGATCCGGCGCCTGTTCGAGGCGCTCGTCGACGGCGGTGTGCTCGAGCAGTTGCCCCCCGAGATCCAGCGTCAGCTGATCCTCGCCTACACGCGGACGTCGTTGTCGTTCACGCAGACGCATGGGTCGGCGACCGAGCGCACGCGGGGGTTTGGCATCGGGATCCCGCTTCCGCTCCTCGAGGCGCTGGCGCCGAAGATCGAGATGTCGAAGAAGACCACCGACTCGCTGGCGCTCGAGGCGTCGTTCCTCGCCTATTCAGCGGCCGACGTCGAGCATGACTTCCTGCGCATCGTGTCGTTGTTCCGGCGCCGCGGCGGCGAGCCGAGCGCGCACTGGGACGGCAAGGTCGTGGTCGTCATCGACGAGCTCGACAAGCTCACCGAGGCCGAGGGCGGCCGCGAGTCGCTCGACGAGCTGGTCACCGGGCTGAAGAACCTGCTCACCACGTGGGGCGTGCACTTCGTGTTCATCGCCGGCCCCGATCTGCACGATCTCTCGCTCCAGCACAGCCACCGCGGCAACAGCGTCTATGACAGCGTGTTCGCCTGGCAGCTGTATGTCCCGTGCGTCTGGCAGGCCACGGACCAACTGCTCGAGGCGGTGCTCCCGTACGGCTGGCAGCAACGGCTCGAGTTCGCGTCGCTCGCCGACTACCTGCGCTTCAAGGCCCGCGGCGTGCCGCGGCTGCTGCTGATGGAGCTCAACTCGTTGATCGAGTGGGACGAGGGGCGGCCGTACGTGACGCTGCGTATCGCCGACCGCAAGCGGATCGAGTTCTACGCCAACATCGAGCGCGTGCTCGCGAGCTTCGCAGAGCGCGCGCACGGCGACTTCTCGGTATCGATCGACGAGGACCGATGGCACATCGGCACCTACTACGTGACCGACTGGATCCTGCGGACGCTCGGACGCACGTTCACGGTCCAGGACCTCGTCCCGACCGACGACGCCGACGTCGCGCTCGACCCGCTCCTAGAGGTCGACCCCGCCAATGTCGAGCGGCTCCTCGACCATCTGTGCACCCACGAAGTGGCGTTCCGCCTGCGGGGGCACGGAGCCGACGAGCGCCAGATGGGCGACGTGCCGACCGCGCAGGTCGCGGTCTACAAGCTCACCGACGATGTGATCGCCCAGTTGCGCGAGTTCGCCCGCGACAACGTGCAGGAGCGGGCGGACCTGCTGGCGACGCCCAGTGGCGACGAGCAACGTCCGATCGCCGGCCAGACGCGGACGGGGGCCGACGTCATGGTCGGCAACGGCCGGTACGAGCTCGGCGAGGAGATCGACCGCGGCGGTATGGGCCGTGTCTATCGTGCGCGCGACCGCCAGCGCGGCCGGGAAGTCGCGATCAAGCTGCTCGACGTCCCTGAGCTCGCGAGCAACAGCGTGCTGCGGGCCCGCTTCATGCGCAAGGCGAAGATCGCGCTCGGGCTCGAGCACCCGAACATTGTCCGGACGCTGGACACGTTCACCGAGGAGGACGGGCGTCTCGGGATCGTCATGGAGTTCGTCGACGGCGCGTCGCTGCAGCAGTTGCTCAAGCAGATTCGCGTCAGCCCGCCCGACGCGCTGCGGCTGGCGAGCGGGCTGCTGTCCGCGCTCATCTATCTCGATGAGCGCGACGTCGTGCGGCTCGACCTGAAGCCGTCGAGCATCATGGTCGACAGCGACCTCCAGCCCGTGATCGTCGACCTCGGGCTCGCCAAGCACGAGGCGTCGCAGCAGACGATCACCGCCGACGCCGACCAGCTCATCGGCACGCCGGCCTACCTCGCGCCGGAGATCATCCGCTCCCAGGACGCCGACATCCGCTCCGATCTCTACACGGTGGGGATGCTCCTGTTCGAGATGCTCGCCGGCCGCCCCGCGCGGCGCCAGGGCGAGCTCTACGACGTGCTTCGCATCGCCGTGAGCGAGGAGATCGACGTCGACTCGCTCGAGGCAGTCTCGCCAGCGCTGCGCGCAGCGCTGCGGAGGATGCTCGCGCGTGAGCCGGATGCGCGGTTCGCGACGCCCGCAGACGCGCGCGACGCGCTGGCGGCCACGCCCGAGGCGCAAGCTAGGGCCGGCGCTCGGCCAGCTCCGTGACGACCGCCTCGTAGACGCCGGCGCCGTTGCGCTCCTCGGCGACGCGCACGTTGCGCGGTCGACGGCCGCGCGGATCGTCGGGTCGTGCTCGAGCGCGTTGGCGACGAGCCAGAACGTCTCACGACGGCGGCGGCGCCCAGGTCCTCGCGCGAGTCGCCGACCGCGATGCAGTCCTCGCGCGCGTAGCCGCGGGCGCGCATGTGGAAGCGCGACGCGCGCTGGCCTTGGACGCGCCGGCCGGGACCAGGTGGTAGCGCGCTGCGGCAGTCGGCTCGAGCCCCGGCGCGTGATCGGATGGACCACGCCGTTGTCGACGAGCCGCAGGCTCGCGTGGCCGTGCTCGCTCAGCAGCGCGTCGGCCTCGAGCGCGTCGACGTCGCCGCGGAACAGGTGGCGTGACCTCGCGGTCCCGGTGCCACGGGTCGTGGTACTCGAGCCGGCCCGGCGTAGTGCTCGAGCAGCAGTGCGGGCGCGCCGGGCGCCGCGATCTGGTCGTGGATCGTCGTGCCGTCCCCGCGGCACGCAGGTCCCGGTCAGCCAGTGCAGCTCGCCGTCGAGCACGAGCGCCGGCGCCGGCCTCGAAGATGTACGAGCGGCTGGCCGAGCAGCCGCGCGTCGCTCGAAGCAGGCTCCTGCCGGCGGCCGGAGTAGAGCACGACCTCCACGCCGGCCCGCAGCGCACGCCTCGATCGCGCGCGCGCCGAGCAGTGCGTGAGCGCCGTCGCCGTCGCGGAGGAGCGACGCGTCCCGCGCCGAGCAGGGTGCCGTCGAGATCGACGTAGAGGCAGCGCACGCAGCGAGCCTAGCATGGCAGCGCATGGCCGTGACGTCCGCGACATCGAGCCCTGGGATGAGCTCTGCGAGGCGGGCCGCGAGGACGGGCGGCTCGTCCGCCAGGCCTACGCAGGCGCGCCCGAGCCGCCGCAGCTCGCGCCGATGCCCGGACGAGCTGCACCCGACGGTGCTCGACGCGCTGCGCGGCGCCGGGATCGACCAGCTGTACGCCCACCAGGCCGAGGCGCTGCACGGCCGCCTGGGCCGGGCCGACGATCGTCACGACCGGCACCGCGTCGGGCAAGTCGCTGTGCTTCAACCTGCCGACGCTCGACGTGCTGTGCCGCGACGCGCGCGCGCGCGCGCTGTACCTGTACCCGACCAAGGCGCTCGCGCAGGACCAGGCGCGCGCGCTGCACGCGCTCGGGCGTCGCGCAAGGCGCGCGCCCGGCGATCTACGACGGCGACACGCCGCGCGAGGAGCGCACGGCGATCCGCCGGCGCGCGAACCTCGTCCTCACCAACCCCGACATGCTGCACGTCGGGATCCTGCCCAACCACCAGGCGTGGGCCGACTTCTTCGCCAACCTCGCGGTCGTCGTGGTCGACGAGGCGCACGTCTACCGCGGCGTGTTCGGCTCGCACGTCGCCAACGTGCTGCGCCGGCTGCGGCGGGTCGCCGCCGCCTACGGCACCGAGCCGCGCTTCCTGCTGCGCCAGCGCGACGATCGCCAACCCGGTCGAGCTGGCCGAGCGGCTGACCGGGCTGGACGACGTCGCGCGTCGATCGACCGCGACGGCTCGCCCGCGCGCCAAGCGCACGATCGCGATGTGGAACCCGCCGATCATCGACGAGGCGCTCGCCACGCGCCGCTCGCGCGCTCGGCCGAGGCCGCCGACCTGCTGGCCGAGCTCGTGATCGAGCGGCGCGCGCGACGATCTGCTTCATGAAGTCGCGCAAGGCGGTCGAGCTGATGGCGCAGTTCGCGCAGCTCGAGCTCGACCGGCGAGGCCGCGCCGAGCTCGCCGAGCGGATCGCGCCCTACCGCGCCGGCTACACGCCGCAGCAGCGGCGCGAGCTCGAGCGCCGGCTGGTCGCGGGCGAGCTGCTCGGCGTCGTCGACGACCGACGCGCTCGAGCTCGGCATCGACATCGGCTCGCTCGACGCCGCGATCTGCGTCACGTTCCCGGGCACCGTCGCCTCGCTGCGCCAGATGTGGGGCCGCGCCGGGCGCCGCGGGCGCGGGCTGGCGCGTCTACGTCGCCGGCGAGGACGCGCTCGACCAGTTCTTCTGCCGCCACCCCGACGAGTTCCTCGACCGGCCGGTCGAGGCGGCGATCCTCGACCACGAGAACGAGCAGATCCACGCCGCGCACCTGCTGTGCGCCGCGCACGAGGGGCCGCTCGAGGCGCGCCGACGCGGAGATGCTCGGGCCGCGCTGGCGGACGCACGCCGAGCGCGCTCGTCGCAGCGGGCGACCTGCGCGAGCGCCGCCGCGGCACGTTCGTGCTGCGCCGCCCCGAGGACTACCCGGCCGCGCGCGTCTCGCTGCGCTCGGCCTCGCCGGACAGCTTCGCGATCGTCGACGTCGCCTCGGGCGAGGTGCTCGGCAACGTCGAGGCCGCGCGCGCGTTCGACGACCGTGCACGAGGGCGCGGTCTACCTGCACGGCGGGCGCTCCTACGAGGTCGCCGAGCTCGACCTCGACGGCCGCCGCGCGCTCGTGCGAGCCGTTCGACGGCGACTGGTACACGCAGCCCAAGCGCGAGACCGACACCTAGATCGAGCGGCTGCTCGACCGCCGCGAGGCGCTGGGCGTGACGCTGTCGTTCGGGACGGTCGTCGTGACCGAGCAGGTGCTCGCCTACCAGCGCAAGCGGCTGCCCGACCACGAGGCGATCGACCTCGTCGGCGCTCGACCTGCCGCAGACCACGTTCGCCGACGCAGGCGCTCTGGTACGAGCTCGGCGACGAGCGTGCTCGCCGAGGACGTTCCCGCTCGAGGCGCTGCTCGGCGCGCTGCACGCCGCCGAGCACTCGCCAGATCGCCGTGCTGCCGCTGCTCGCGATGTGCGACCGCTGGGACATCGGCGGCCTGTCGACGAACCTCGCACCCGCAGACCGGCGGCCCGACGATCTTCATCTACGACGGGCACCCCGGCGGGATCGGGATCACCCGCCGGGGCTACGACGCGTTCGAGACGCTCGTCGACGACGCGCACCGGCTGATCAGCGAGTGCCCGTGCGAGGCGGGCTGCCCGTCGTGCGTGCAGTCGCCCAAGTGCGGCAACCTCAACGAGCCGCTGTCCAAGGCGGGCTGCGTGGAGCTGATGGGGCGCATGCTCGCCTCGTAGACCTCGTGGGCCCGCTCCCAGTGCTCGCGCGGCCAGTTGGGCCAGTCGATGCGCGTGCCGTCGTCGAGCCAGCCGGCCAGGAAGTCGAGGTGCGAGTGCCAGCCGGCGAGGTTCTTCGTCGCATGCTCGTCCGGCATCGCCAGCACGACGGTCAGCGTGAGATCGGTGGCGTCGCCGGCCGGCGACAGCTCCCAGGTGAGCGTGCCGTGCGCGTCGGTGTCGAGCTCGAGCAGCCGCGGCGGGTCGATGGCCGTGACCGTGCCGCGCGCTACGACCTCATCGTCGCCGGTGTTCAGCCACTCCAGGCGGACGCCGCCGCCCGCGCGCGGCTCGATCTCCGCCCGTGCGAGCCACGCCTCGATCTCGCCCGGCTCGGTGATCGCCGCCCAGACGCGGTCGATCGGATGGTTCAGCCGTCGCTCGAAGCGGACCCGGTGGCGACCGTCGTCGAGCTTGGTGTGGGTGCCGTAGTCGGTCATCGGTCCTCCGTTTCGTCCAGGTGGCGCTCGAGGGCATTCAGTCGGTCGGCCCACAGACGCCGGTACGGCGCGAGCCACTCGTCGATCTCTTCGAGCGGCTCCAGGCGCAGCCGGTAGAGACGTCGCTGCGCGTCGACGCGGACCTCGACCAGCCCGGCCTCGCGCAGCACCCGCAGGTGCTTGGAGACGCCGGGCTGACTGACGTGCAGGCTCGCCACCAACTCATTGACGGGCCGCTCGTCGTCCCGCAGGAGGTCGAGGATCCGGCGCCGCGTGGGCTCGGCGAGCACGTCGAAGGTCGAGGCCATCTCGTTGTACATTACCTGTTGGTTATATGAGCGTCAAGGCATTCTCTGATCGAGCTCGGCTCCTTGACGATCTGCAGGTAGGTGAAGCGGATGACGCGGAATCCGGCCGCCTGCAGGCGCGCGTCGCGCCGCCGATCGCGCTCGAACGCCTGGCGTGACGAGTGGTAGGCGAAGCCGTCGACCTCGACGATCAGCTTCTGCTCCCGCCAGAGGAAGTCGACCTCGTGGCCGAGGACGTTGACGTTCGTCTCCGGGTCGGGAAGGCCGGCGTTCCGGACGAGCTCCAGGAAGGCGATTTCGGCCTCGGAGCGGGTGAGGCTCGGCTCGTGCTGAAGGTTCAACACCGCACGGAGGGCGGCCGAGCCGGGCCGCCCGCGCCCGGCGATGTGCGCGAGCTCACGCGGCGTCACGAGCCGGAGCACCTGCGCCTCCTCGACGGCGCGCGCGACGTCCGGCTCGGGCAGCACGCTCGCGAGATCGAGCAGCGTCCGCGCCGGCGAGGTCACCGGCACGCCGTCACGCCTCCTGGTCTCGCGCGGGTCGAGCCGCGTCGTCCGATAGACGCGCAGGCCGGGCCGGCCGCGCGATCCTCCCTCGCAGACCGTGACCTCGGGCGGCCCGAGCCAGGCGCGGCGGATGCGCCATAGCGCCGCGGCCGAGCGGTGGCTCAGCACCGCGATCTCGCCGCACGCGAGCACTGCCGCCATTTCCTTCGTCCACGGGCCGATCAAGGGACCCAGCAGGAACACCCCGCGGTGAAGGCGGTGGAGTCGGCCGTCCGCGACACGCCGCGTGATCCCGTTCGTGCCGACCCCCGCGGCGGCGAGCTGTGCCGTCGTCACGACGCCGTGCTGGCGGACCGCGATTGCGGCCAGGATTCGTTCTGTGGCAAGTTCCGCCCGCTGAGGAGGCATAACTTGCCGAGGTTCGCGCGCGGGCGGGAGGAGTCGGCCGGTTTGCGGAGAATCGATGCACTTCGGCGCGCGAAATTGAACGAACGCGTGCAGGCATTGAGCGGATCGGTGGTCCCACCGACCCTCACTACGTGCGCCGTTCGCTGGCAGTCCTGATCGCCGTCGTCGCCACCCTGACGGTGGCGCAGCCCGCGCACGCGCAGTCGACCGGCGGCACCGACTACGCGCCGCTGGCCGCGACCTCGTTCACCGTCACGCCGGGGACGATCGCGCCTGGGGCGACGCTGACGCTGCGCTACCGCGTGGCCGCGAGAGCCAAGCGCGTCCGGGTGCGCCTCGACCTGCTGCCCGCGCAGGGCGGCAAGCCGCAGGCGACGAAGGCGCTCGGCCGCAAGCCGACCAACCGCCGGCTGACGGCGAAGTGGCGGCCGAAGATCGCGACGGCGGGCAACTACGTCGTCCGCCTGCGCGCGACGATGCTCGGCAAACGGGCGCACACGTCGGCGACCAGCCCGGTGCAGATCCAGGCCGCGCCGGTGACTGCGACGACCGGCGTGTTCCCCGTCCAGGGCGCCTACAGCTTCGGCGGCGCTGACAGCCGCTTCGGTGCGGGGCGCGAAGGCCACTCGCATCAGGGGCAGGACATCGCCGCCGACGCAGGCACGCCGATCGTCGCCCCGCGGGCGGGAACGATCTACTGGCGCGCCTACCAGGCCGACGGCGCCGGCCACTACGTCGTCCTGAACGGCGACGACGGCCGCGCCTACGTCTTCATGCACATGCAGACCGGCTCGGTGCTGGTCGACAAGGGCCAGGCCGTGACGGCTGGGCAGCCGCTTGGCGCCGTCGGCGCGACCGGTCACGCCGACGGGCCGCACCTGCACTTCGAGATCTGGGTCGACGGCTGGTACGCGAGCAAGGCCTCGCACCCGATCGACCCGCTGCCGGACCTGCTCGCCTGGGCGACCTGAGGTACGGTCGGCCGCGATGGCCGTCCACTCGATCCTGCCCCTCGATCTGACCGCCGCGGTCGACGAGGTGCTGAGCACGGCCGGTGTCGCGCACGTCGCACACGGCGACCGAGACCCGCTCGCAGCCGCCGAGATCGCCGCCGCCGACCCGGACGCGCGTGCGGTGATCGGGCCGTTCCGGTCGGCCGACGTGAACGAAGCCCTGGGCGCGACCGCGCCCGCGCGCCTGCCGCTGCTCGCGCCGGTGGCGACCTGGGTCGGCATCACGCGCGACGACGAGCCCGGGAGCGACGACGCGCCGCAGCACGCCGGGACCGTGTTCCGCCTCGTCGCCCGCGACATGGTGGTGGCGCAGCGGATCGCGGAGCGGCTGAAGGATCAGCGCGCGCTGGTGATCGCCGGCGACCACGACTACGGGCGGCAGCTCGACAGCCAGCTGCGGATGAGCGGCCTGAACCGCGGGGAGACGCCGGACGAGGCCGACGTGATCGTCCTCGCGGGCCTCGCCGGCGAGCCGGAGAACGACCGCGCGCGCGAGCTGGCGCCGCTGCCGATCGTCGCGTTCGACGGCATCCAGGGCGAGACGTATCCCGGCCAGGACGTCACGATCGCGCTCGTCTACGCGCCCGGGCCGACCGGCGTCGCCGAGGCGCGGCGCGCCGCGGAGATCGTGGTCGCGGCCGGAGATCTCGACGCGATCAGGGACATGGGCTTCGACGAGCACGGCGACCCGCTCGACCCGCCCGTGTACTTCCAGCGCTACTGAAGCGCCGCCCGCGCGGCCCAGTACCCGCACATGCCGTGCACGCCGCCGCCCGGCGGCGTCGAGGACGAGCACAGGAACACGCCCGGTCAGCGGCGTCGCGTAGCGCAGGGCGAAGCTCTGGCGCCAGTCCTGCAGCCCGCCGTTGATGTCGCCGCCGACGTGGTTCGCGTTGCGGCGCTCGACCTCGGCGCTGTCCATCGCCGACCGCGCGAGCACGAGCCGCGAGAACCCGGGGGCGAAGCGCTCCACCTGCGCCTCGATCGCCGCGGTCATGTCGCGCGTCGAGCCGTGCGGGACGTGGCAGTACGCCCACCCGGTGTGCCGGCCGGCGGGCGCCCGCGACGGGTCGCACCCCGTCGCCTGCACGAGCAGCACGAACGGGCGCTCGGGATGCTCGCCGCGCGCGACCGCGGCCTCGCTCGCCACGATCTCGTCGAGCGTCCCGCCGAGGTGCACGGTGCCCGCCCGCGCCACCTCCGGCGCCGCCCACGGGATCGGCCCGTCGAGCGCCCAGTCGAGCTTGAAGACGCCCGGCCCGTAGCGGAAGCGGCGGTAGCGGCCCGCCGATCCGTCGGTCATGGCGACGAACTGGCGCGGCGTGACGTCGAGCAGCAGGGGCCGGGTCGAGATCTCGTCGAGCGAGCGCACCGGGCGGCCGGTGACGATCTCGCCGCCCAGCGACCGCACGATGTCCGCGAGCGCGTCGGCGATCCGCTGCGACCCGCCGCGCGCCACCGGCCACCCCACCGCGTGCGCGCTCGCCAGCAGCACCAGGCCGAACGCCGCGCTTATCGGAGCGGTCAGCGGCAGCATCGAGTGCGCCGCGCAGCCCGCCAGCAGCGCGCGTGCCCGTTCGCCGGAGAAGCGCGCCCGCGCGAGCCCTGCCGCGGAGCGCACCGCGGAGATGCCGAACCGCGCCAGCAACGCCGGATGCCGGCGATGCGGAAGCGGCGCCAGCACCGCGTCGAACAACGCGGGTCTCGCCAGCGGCTCGAGCATCCGGCGATAAGCGCGCTCGTCAGGCCCGAGCCCGGCCGCGGTCTCGGCGATCGAGCGCGCCGCGATCACCGCCGTCCCGTCGTCGAGCGGGTGCGCCAGCGGCGCGTCCGGGTGCACCAGCTCGGGCAGCGGCAGCTCGCGCAGGAACGGCGAGGCCAGCGCCAGCGCATGCACGGTCGCGCACGGGTCGTGGACGAACCCGGGCAGCGTCAGCTCGGCCGAGCGGCACCCGCCGCCCAGCACGTCCTCGGCCTCGAGCACCGTGACCTCCCGCCCTGCCCGGGCGAGCACGATCGCGGCCGCCAGGCCGTTCGGCCCGGAGCCGACGACGAAGGGCATGTCGCCCAGGAGACTAGGACGCGTAGCCCTGCACGACCCGGAACGGGTACGGCGTGGGCTCGGCCTCGGCGGCCGCGCGGCGCTCGACGAGCAGCCGCGTCATCGCCTCGGCGGGCACGGGCCGCGAGACGTGGAAGCCCTGGGCGAGGTCGCAGCCCAGATCCTCCAGGCGGCGCCACGCCTCGTGCGACTCGACGCCCTCGGCGACGACCCGCAGGCCGAGGTTGTGCGCGAGGTCGATCGTGGAGCGCACGATCGCCGCGTCCGAGGCGTCGTGCGGCATGTCGATCACGAACGACTTGTCGATCTTGATGCCGTCGACCGGCAGCCGCTTGAGGTTCGCCAGCGACGAGTAGCCCGTGCCGAAGTCGTCGACCGACAGCGACAGGCCGATCGAGCTGAGCCGCTCCAGCGTCGCCTTGGCGCGCGCCGGGTCGATCATGAGCATGCTCTCGGTGATCTCGAGCTCGAGCAGGCGGGCGTCCACCCCGGTCGCGTCGAGCAGCCGCGGGATCTCGACGGCCAGATGCGCGTCGAGGAACGAGCGCGCGGAGAGGTTCACGGCGACCGACAGCTCCTCGCCCTGCTCAGACCAACGGCGCACCTGACGGAGCGCCTGTTCGAGCACATGGGAGGTGAGGGGACCGATGAGGCCGGTCTGTTCGGCGATCGGTACGAACTCCGACGGGCCGATCAGCCCGAGCCGCGGATGCTGCCAGCGGGCGAGGGCCTCGACGCCGACGATCTTGCCGGTTGTCAGCTCGGCCTTGGGCTGGAAGAAGAGGACGATCTCGCCGTCGGCGATCGCCGACCGTAGCGAGCCGGCCAGCGACAGCCGCCGCGGGCTGTAGCGGTCGAGCTGCGGCTCGAACAGCACGTGGCCGCGGCCGCCTTCCTTGGCCGCGTACATGGCGATGTCGGCGCGCTGATTGAGCTGCTCGACGTCGTTGCCGTGGTCGGGGGCGCAGGCGATGCCGATCGAGGCGTCGATCTCGAGCGTGAGGCCGTCGATCGAGAACGGCTCGCGGAGCTCGTTCAGCAGCCGCTGGGCGACGGCGCCGGCCTCGTCGGCATTGGCGAGGTCCGGGAGCAGGACGCCGAACTCGTCGCCGCCCAGGCGGGCGACGGTGTCCTGCTCGTCGCAGCGACTCGTCGAGCCGCTCGGCGACCTCCTGCAGCAGGCGGTCGCCGGCGTGATGGCCGAGCGTGTCGTTGATCTCCTTGAAGTGATCGAGGTCGATCAGCATCACGGCGGCGATGCGATCGGGGCGGCGGCCGGCGTTGAGCACCTGCTCGATGCGGTGGCTGAACAGCGAGCGGTTGGGGAGGCCGGTGAGCGCGTCGTGCAGCGCCTGGTGCTCCTTGGCGATCGCCTGGCGGCCGCCGCGGTGGACGGCGAGCAGCGGCAGGAAGAGCAGCGCCACCGACGGCAGCGCGAAGTCGGCGGCGAGGGCGACCATCGGCGCGAGGCCGAGCATCAGGCCGCCGGTCGAGACCTGGAAGAACCAGTCCTGGACGAGGTAGCGGCCGATCCGCAGCTGCTGGACGAGCGCGATGACCGTCGCGACGAGCACGGAGTTGACGACGAAGAAGACCGAAGCCGCGGCGAGGATGCCCGGCAGGTCCTCCGGCGAGAAGTGGAACTCGGCGCCCACGCGCGGGACGCCGGTGAGGAAGTGCAGCGTCGCGGCGGCGGCGGTGATCGTGATCGCGTACTGGCTGCTGTTGAACAGCAGCTTGGTGGGGGCCTTGCCGCGCATGGCGTCGGCCGCGAAGCTCGCGCCGACGAGCGCGACGAAGGCGCAGGCGGGGCCGGCGACCAGCATGGCGGCGAACGCGAACGTGGTCGAGGTGGTGACCTCGCCCTCGACGCCGCGGGTGACGACCTTCAGCGGGACCAGCTCGCCGATGAGGGCGCAGGCCGCGAAGAACAAGATCTCGGGTGAAGCCAGCCGGGTGAGGCTGGTCCCGTCCAGAACGAAGACGCCAACACCGCACAGGGTGCCGGCGAGGATTACCGCGGCCACATAGGCCTGGAGCGGTGGGAGTCTGGACGGTAGGAAGCGCATCGGCGTGAAAAGGAAATAAGAGGGTGCCCTGCCCTGGTGTCCGCCTTGCGGCGGCTCACGGCACCCTCTCGCCTACCACTTGCGGCCGTTAAGGACCTTCATGGTTTCCATTCCCTCCATTCGAGTGATTACGTGCGGACGTTTGGGATAGGACCTGAGTCCTAGCCCCACTTCCAGCCCGCGCCGAGCCCCTCGAGGAGGATGGCCACGATGCTCACGGTCAGGGCGGTGCGATACAGGCGTGCCTTCATGCCTGAAGACCTCCATGTCACGGCTCCCAGTCCTGTTCCGGGAGCCCGAATCAATCAACGCATCGGCGAACAAGAGTCCGGACGTGAGCAATTGGACATTTGTTGGAGTAAGCCCTCGTCGTCCCGCGCCGATGCCGGTTGTGCATGATCCTCGGACTCGTCTTCCTCCTCTGCGTCGCCAGCGTGCCTCTCGCGCGCGGGCGTCTAACCGAGCTGGCGGACCTGCAGCTGCGGCGGCCGTGGCTCGCGCTGGCCGGGATCGGCACGCAGATCCTGATCATCTCGGTGCTGCCCGGCGGCACCGCGGGGCTCCACGAGGCCGTCCACATGGCGAGCTACGGGATGCTCGGAGCGTTCGCCTGGTCCAACCGCCGGATCCCGGGCGTGCCGCTGATCATGCTCGGCGGCCTCTCGAACTTCATCGCCATCGCCGCCAACGGCGGCGTGATGCCGGCCGACCCGGACCTCGCCCTGCATGTCGCGCGCGAGGCGGGCGAGGGCTTCGTGAACTCGGGGGCGGTGCAGAACCCGCACCTGCTGTTCCTCGGCGACGTCTTCGCCACCCCGTCCTCGTGGCCGCTCTACAACGTCTACAGCGTCGGCGACCTGCTCATCGTCGCCGGCGTGCTCGTGCTCCTCCACGGGGTCGGCCGCTCGCGCCTCGTGCCGCGCCGCTGGCGCAGCCGCCCTGTCGTGGCGGGAGCCTGAGCGATGCTGCGCAAGGCGCTCGCGGACTCCTCGAGCCGGCGGTTCTTCACCGCGCACGCGCAGTCGTGCCTGGGCTCGGGTCTCGCGCACGTCGCCCTGCCGCTGATCGCCTACGACCACACGCGCTCGGCCTGGGCGGTCACGGCCGTCCTGATCCCCGACCTCATGCCGGCGATCCTCATGGGCCCGCTGTTCGGCGCCCTGGTGGACCGCATCGGCTGGCGGGTGTGCGCGATCGCTTCCGACCTGCTGCGGATGGTCGCCTTCACGCTCGTCGCCTTCGCCCACACGCTGCCGTGGCTGGTGCTCGGCGCCGCGCTCGCCGGGACGGGAGCCGCGCTGTTCGCTCCCGCCGCGCTGTCGGGCGTCTCGCGCCTGGCGCCCGGTGAGCGCCGGCCCGCCGCGCTCGGCTTGTTCGGCGCGCTCGACGATCTCGGCCTGACCGCCGGTCCCGCCCTCGCCGCGGGCCTGCTCGCGTTCGTGCCCGTCACCGCGCTGCTCGGCGTCAACGCGATCTCGTTCGCGATCTCCGCGGTGCTGCTGACCAGCGTCGGCCCGCGCGGCCGGAGCGGCGAGAAGGTCGAGTACCGCTCCCTGTGGACCGACCTGCGCGAAGGCCTGCGGATCCTCGGCGGACGCGCCGAGATCCGGCTGCTGCTGGCGAGCTCGACCGCCGCGGTGCTGTTCGCCGGCGTGACCAACGTCGGCGAGGTGCTGCTCGCCCGCGACGTGCTCGGCACGAGCGGCTCCGGCCTCGCCGCCCTGGTGACCGCGACCGGGATCGGCACGATCCTCGGCTCGCTCGCCGCACGCTTCAAGTCGACGTGGGAGTGGCGCCGCGCGTACCTCGCCGGTCTCACGTGCATGGCCGTCGACCTGCTCCTCTGCTCGCTCGCCCCGAACCTGTGGCTGGTGCTCGCCGTCTTCGCCCTCGGCGGCTTCGGCAACGGCTTCGCGCTGGTGCACGATCGCCTGCTTCTCGGTGCCGCGGTTCCGGACGCGCTGCACGGCCGCGTGTTCGCCCTGCAGAAGGCGCTGACGTCGCTCGCGTTCGCCGGTTCGTTCATCGGCGCGAGCGTCCTGATCTCCGTCGGCGGTGTGCAAGCTACATTTGCGCTGGCGGCGGCCGGCATGCTGGGGGTGATCGCGATGTCAAGCCCGCGCATGCGGACCGCCTGGCCCGCGCCTTCCGCCACCCCCGTGCCCGCTTGATCTGGCTCGACCCCGACCTCTACGACATCGAGAACGCCGACGATCCGGGGTTCGATCACGGCTACTGGGAGACGCTGGTCCAGGAGACCGCGCCGCGCCGGCTGCTCGAGCTCGCGTGCGGCACGGGCCGGGTGACGATCCCGCTCGCGCGGCTCGGCGTCGCCGCCGAGATCGTCGCCGTCGACTACAGCGCCCCGTTCCTGAATCGCCTGCGCGAGCGGCTCGCCGTCGAGGACGGCGCGGTGCGCAGCGCCGTGAGCGTCGTCGAGAGCGACATGCGGCGGCCCGCCGTCGTCGGCCCGTTCGACGCGGTGATCGTCCCGTTCAACTCGCTCGCCTACCTGGTCACGCGCGAGGACCGGGTCGCGTGCCTGGATGCGGTGCGGGAGCTGCTCCAGCCGGGCGGCACCTTCGCCTTCGACATCATCCAGCCGCGCTACGACTTCATCGCCGAGTCGACCAACGCCTGCCCGCCGCTGCGCGTCGACGTCGACCACTCGGCGCCCGACCTCGGCGTGACCCGCTTCCTGCGCTCGTACAGCGACGCCTACGACGCGCGCACCCAGACCCTGCGCTCCACCAACCGCTACGAGATCCACTACACCGACGGCCGCGTCGAGCACCGGATCGGCGATCTCGACTGGCACATCTACTTCCCGGAGGAGCTCGAGCTGCTGCTCGAGAGCACCGGCTTCCGCGTGACCGAGCGCTACGGGGACTACGAGCGAGGCCCGTGGACGGGCACCTCGCGACGGTATCTCTGGGTCGCTGAAGCGCGCTAGCCGTAACGCCGCCGCGGCGAGATAGCTCAGTTGGTAGAGCACACGACTGAAAATCGTGGTGTCCCCGGTTCGAGTCCGGGTCTCGCCATCGCGATTTGCCTGCAAATATGCGGATTATGCCGCGCTCAGCGAGGCGTTGCGAAAAGGCAGGAAAAGGCAGGTGGCCCTTACCGGGATCGGCGACCGAGGGAGCAAATGCCCGGCTGGCACGGGCTTGCACGGGCCGAGGAGTACACGATGCGTTTCGTGTGCGGACGCTTCCGCGCTGGCAGGTCGGACCGATAACGAGCGGAGCGATGAGTTTGTGTGCGCGCTCGGCGGCCTCGTATGCGTTGGTCAGATCGACGCTGCCCGCACGGTCGTCGCGCCAGGCCCGGTCAGTTGCTGATTGCGCGGGCGGCGCGATGGAATCGGGTGTCGCTGGTGCTTGACGCCGTTGATGTGGAAGTGGGCGCCGTCCGAGCCGGTCGGCGCCGACGCTTAGCCTCGATTCACCGTTCTCCGGGGTCGGTCTGTCCGGTCGTGGGATTGAAATGACCTCCTGAGCAGGCAAGAAGCTGTCGATTCCGGCGACGGCGGCCTGCACCAGGAGGTCACCTGCATGGTGCATGACGCGGCGGACCGATTCGTGGTCGCCTTCGATGACAAGCGAGTGGTCGCCAACGCGGGCGTGATGCTGCCGGCGCTGTTGGCGTCGCGGCTGGGGATCGAGGCGCTCGTCGGACGACCGCGTCGGTCTGGCGACCGGCCGGGCGCCGCGAACGCCGGCCGCAAGGTGATGACGATGCTCTCGGCGATGGCGCTGGGAGCGGACTGCATCGAGGACTGCGACGTGCTGCGAGCGGGGCAGACCACGGCGGTGCTCGGTCATCGGGTCAGCGGCGCCCTCGACGATCGGCACGTTCTTGCGCGCGTTCACGTTCGGGCATGTGCGTCAGCTCGAGCCGGGTGCTCGCGGAAAGCCTGACGCGCGCGTGGGCGGCCGGCGCTGGCCCGGGCGATGGGCGCCTGGTCGTCGACTCGATTCGTTCGTCGGCGAGGTCCACGGCTATCACAAGCAGGGCGCCGGGTTCGGCTACACCCGACAAGCGCGGCTACCACCCGATCCTCGCCACCCGCGCGGGCACCGGCGAGGTGCTGCACATCCGCGCCGCAAGGGCTCGGCCAACACCGTCGCGCGGCGCGCTGCGCTTCGTCGAAGAACTCATCCCCCGGGTCGCGCGGGCCGGCGCGACCGGGCCGAAGCTGCTGCGCGCCGACTCGGGGTTTTGGAACAAGAAGATCATGGCGCGCCTTGAGAACGCGGGCTGGACCTACTCGATCGGGGTGCGCCGCCAGGGCGCTGTGCCAGCAGCGATCGCGGCGATCCCCGAGACCGACTGGCAGCCGCTTGGAGGACTACCCCGACGACGGCGAAGCGCAGATCGCCCAGACGATGATCGGTCAGCAGCGCCTGGTCGTCCGCCGCACCCGCCTCGTCGGTCCGCAGGCCGAGCTGTGGCCCGACTGGCGGCACTTCGCGTTTTTGACCAACCGCACCGACTCGCTCGAGATCGGTGGAAGCCGAGCACCGTCGGCACGCCGTCGTCGAGCTCGCCATCCGCGACCTCAAAGACCAGGGCCTGGCGCACTTCCCCTCCGGCCGCTTCTACGCCAACGCCGCCTGGACGGTCATCGCCGCGCTCGCGCACAACCTGCTGCGCTGGACCCATCTGCTCGCACTGCCCGACCAGACCGTCCGCACCGCGGCAACCCTGCGCCGACGCCTGATCGCGATCCCCGGACGCCTCGCACGATCCGCGCGCCGCACGACGCTGCGGATGCCCGCCCGCTGGCCCTGGGCGCCAGACTTCCTCGCCGCGCTGGCGCGACTACGCGCGCTCCCGCCACCCGCCTGAACGACTCGGGCTATCCACGACGACCAGCAGCAGCACGGCCTGCCTCGGCCTGCCCGCGACAACCCCAACCAGGCCCACCGCGACGCCCTGATCGGGCCCCACCGCGCACAGCCGACCGCCCAGCCCGCTCACACACCGGCCACAGCACGCACCGCCGGCCGAGTCGGCCGCTCGCGCGACCGACGACCGACCGAACGGTGGATCGAGGCTTA
>CAWIEW010000014.1:0-727210 GCA_963835285.1 uncultured Solirubrobacteraceae bacterium
GCGAGCTGGGCGAGCGGCCTGATTGCGCCGGCGGAGTTGCCGAGGTGCGGCTCGGCGGTCGCCTGGATGCGGGTCGGGGTGATGGTCGGGCGGTCATGTCGGGTCCTTTCGCGCGCCCAGGGATCAACGAGGGCGGGAAGGCACCGGTGGGCGCAGCGCAGCGCGTCCCCGCGTCAGGCGAGGTCGGCGTGGCATCCGGCGAGAAGTGGCGACGCGGGCCGACGGTCAGTCGGCCCACCAGGACGGCAAACCGCGGCCGAGCCCTGGCACCGCTGGGACCCGACGCTCGAGGCGTGGGGGCGAGGCCGCCGAGACGAGGCGATCAAGAGGTGGAGACGGTGGGTGAGAATCGGTGCGAGTGCGGCGCGTGGTCTGCGATCCCGCGGAAGCGCGCGATTGACGCGCGACTGGACCGCCGTGCGTTTCGGTCGCTGGACACGTAGCACGCGTGCTACAGTGCACGTCATGGCCCGCGAGATCACTCAACGCGAACTGCGCAACGGCAGCGGCGAGATCATGCGCGCCCTCGACCGCGGCGAAGCGTTCGTCGTGACGCGCAACGGCGTGCCCGTCGGCGAGCTTGTCCCCCTACGCGCCCGCCAGTTCGTCCCTGCAGACGCCGCAGTCGCCGCGTTCGGCGGCGCGCCGGCGGTCGACGCCGACCGCTTCCGCGCAGACGTCGACGCGGCGCTCGATCACGACGTCACTCCTCGTGCCTGACCAGCCGGTCCCGCGCGGGATCATCGACACCTCGATCGTCATCGATCTCGAACACGTCGCGGCCGCGGATCTCCCGCGCGAGCTCGCCGTGTCCGCAGTCACTTTGGCCGAACTCGCCGCAGGCCCCCACGCGACTATCGATCCACAAGAGCGCGCGCGGCGGCAGGACCGCTTGCAGCGCGCAGAGGCGACGTTCGAGCCGCTGCCCGTGGACGCGAATGTGGCCCGCGCGTACGGCCGTGTCTACGCTGCGGTCTCCGGCCCTGGCCGCAAGGCCCGAGGAGCGCGATCACTCGACCTCCTGATCGCCGCCACCGCGCTGGCCTCCAACCTGCCGCTCTACACGCGCAATCCCACCGATTTCCGCGGCACCGAAAGCCTGATCGAGATCGTCGACGTCGCACCCGCGGTCTAACCGCGGTTGCAACGAGAAAGACGCCCCGGTTCCAGATCGGAACCGGGGCGTCTGACTGCTGAGGTGGAGACGGTGGGAATTGAACCCACGTCCGCAACCGCGCAAAGGACGGCGTCTACGAGCGTAGCCGGCGCTCTGTATCTCGCCCCCCGCTCGCCAACGCCGGCGGGGTTGAAGGGGGCCAGCCTCGAAAGATGTCCCCCGATCAGCTGAGGCAGGCATCTCGGGGTGAGCCTGCTAATTGATCTCGGCCATCCCGTCGCAGGCTTCGGGGGGCCGAGGCTCTAGCTTAGTTTCAGCTAAGCGGCGAGCGGCGCGTAGTGAGCGCTGTCATGTGCATTCGCACTTATGGTTTTCCCGGGGTTTTACGAGGCCTCCGGGACCTCGACTCGCAACCGCCCCCGCGAACCGGCCACGTCGAAGCCGTGTCGTCCCCGGGGGTATGTTCGCTTTCACATTGTAGAGGCCGACGGGGGTACGGATGCGAAGCTTCGATGTGGTGGTGATCGGCGCCGGTCCCGCGGGCGAGGTCGCCGCCGGGCGGCTGGGCGCCGCCGGGCTGAGCGTGGCGATCGTGGAGGATCGCCTCGTCGGCGGGGAGTGCTCGTTCTGGGCCTGCATGCCGTCGAAGGCGCTGCTGCGGCCGTACGAGGCGCTCGCCGAGGCGCTGCGGATCCCGGGCGCCGCCGAGGCGGTCACCGGCTCGCTCGACGTGCAGGCCGTGCTCGACCGCCGCGACGAGGTCATCCACGGCCTCGACGACTCGTCGCAGCTGCCGTGGCTCGAGGACCGCGGCATCGAGCTCCTGCGCGGCGTGGGCGTGCTGACCGGCGAGCGGCGCGTGCGGGTGGGCGACGAGGAGATCGAGGCGCGCGCGCGCGGTGATCCTCTCCACCGGCTCGCGGCCGTCGATGCCGCCGATCGAGGGGCTCGAGCGCGATCGAGGACGCCTGGACCAACCGCGAGGCCACCACCGCGAAGGCGATCCCCGAGCGGCTCGTGATCATGGGCGGCGGGGTGGTCGGCGTCGAGATGTCGCAGGCGTTCCAGACGCTCGGCTCGCAGGTGACGCTGGTCGAGGGCGAGCGCCGCCTGCTCCCGCGCGAGGAGGAGTACGCCTGCGCCCAGGTGACCGACGCGCTCGAGGGCTACGGCGTCGACATCCGCTGCGGCCAGAAGGCGTCGCGCGTCGAGGAGCGCGACGGGACCGTGATGGTCACCACCGAGGACGGCGGCACGGCCGAGGGCGACACGCTGCTCGTGGCGCTCGGGCGCACGCCGCAGACGGCCGGCGCTCGGCCTCGAGGTGGTCGGGCTGCCGGACGACCAGCCGGTGGCGGTCGACGCGCGGATGCAGGTCCCCGGCCACCCGTGGCTGTACGCGATCGGCGACATCAACGCCCGCGCGCTGTTCACCCACATGGGCAAGTACCAGGCGCGGATCGTGGCCGACCACATCATGGGGCGCGACACGTCGCTCTCGCACGGCGCCGACGGCCCGCTCAGCCCGCGCGTGATCTTCACCGAGCCGCAGGTCGCGGCGGTCGGCCACACGAGCGACACGCGCCGCGGCGGCGGGCCTGGTCGTCGACGTCGTCGAGACCTCGACGTCGGGCAACGCCGGCGGCTCCTTCTACGGCCGCGGCGCGGTCGGCACGACGCGGTTGCTGATCGACCGCGAGCGGCGCGTCGTGGTCGGCGCCACGATCACCGGCGCCGAGGTCGGCGAGATGCTGCACGCGGCGACGATCGCGATCGTCGGCGAGGTCCCGCTGGATCGCCTCCGCCACGCCGTCCCGTGTTTCCCGACGCGCAGCGAGATCTGGCTGTCGCTGCTGGAGAAGGCGGGCGTCTGACCCGTTTAACGAAAATGACACGAAGGAAGCCGCTTGAGGAGCCCCCCGTGACGGCGGACCGTCTCGGGACGCCCGCCCCGGCGAACCGTTGCGGACTAGGCGGCGGGCCTCTCACCTCATGGCCTCGCTCTTTGCGACTCACCTTCGTGTCGAGAGGCAACTTATGCGGCGCGCCACGGCCGCGCAAGAGGCCGGTTCACGACGATCCCGCATCCTCCGGAGAATTGTGCTTCTGGGCCCACAGCGCGGCCTGCGTGCGGTCGGTGACGCCGATCGTCTGGAAGATCCGGCTGATGTGGTTCTTGACGGTCTTCTCGGCGATTCCGAGCTTTCGTGCGATGACCTTGTTCGGCGTTCCGGCGGCGATCAGGGCGAGGATCTCGCGCTCGCGATCGGTCAGCTGCGTCCTTCGGCGCGGGCGCAGTGCGGCTCGCTATCAGCTGCCGAGCGGCCTTGGGCGCGAGCGGCGACTCGCCGCGCGCGGCGGCACGGACGCCGCGCAGCAGCTCGTCGGGCTCGGCGTCCTTGAGCAGGTAGCCGATGGCGCCCGCGTCGAGTGCGGCGAGGATGCGGTCGCGATCCGAGAACGAGGTGAGCACGACCACCTGGCACTCCGCACGGTTCTCGAGCACGCCGCGGGTGGCGGCGATGCCGTCGAGGTCGGGCATCGACAGGTCCATGAGCACGACGTCGGGGCGCGTCCCGGCGACCTGCTCGACCGCCTCCCGGCCGCCGGCGGCGCTGCCGACGACCTCGATGTCCTCCGCCCCGTTCAGGAGCTGCTCGAGCCCGGCGCGGACGAGCCCGTGATCGTCGGCGATGAACACGCGGATCATCGCGGAAGCTCCACGCGGATGGTCGTGCCGGCGCGCGCGTCGAGCTCGAGCCGCCCGCCGGCATCGCGCACGAGGTCGCGCAGCAGGCTGAGTCCGAAGTGGCCTTCGGCGGGCCGGTCCTCGAGCACGGCCGGGTCGAAGCCCGAGCCGTCGTCGTCAACGGTCAGGACCGCCTCGTCCACACTCGTCTCGATCGCGATACGGACCGAGTGGGCGCCCGAGTGCTTGTGGGCGTTGCGCACGGCCTCCTGCGCGCAACGGTAGAGCAGCTGCTCGGTCGCCTCGCTGAGCATGAGCTCGTCCGGCAGCTCGAGCGTGGTGTCGATGCCACGGGCGGTCGACGTACGCGCGAGGTCGCCGAGCGCAGCCGCCAGGCCGGCACGGTGCAGGCTCGGCGGGAAGATGTCCACGAGCAGGGTCCGCAGTGCGCGGACGCTGTCCCGCGTGGTCGCGGCACCGCGGCGCAGTGCCGCGCTTTGCTCGGACTCGCCGTTGACGCGATCGGCCTCGGCCGCGAGCGCGTACGAGACGCCCACGAGGTCCTGGACGACCCCGTCGTGCAGGTCCGCGGCGATCAGCCGCCGCTCGGCGTTGGAGGCGTCGAGCGCGCGGCGGAGCAGCGCCTCGCGCTCGCGCTGGCCCCTGCTGGAGACGGCGCGCAAGCCCGCGTGCGAGCGACAGGTTCACGAGCTGCAGGATCAACAGCGCCGCGAGCACCGCGGGCGCGAACGTGAGCCACATGCGCCGGCTGTTGGCGGACACCGCGCTGTAGCGCTGGTAGGCCTCGAACAGCAGCGGCCTGGCCGTCTGCCGTGTGGATGGGCAGGTAGACCTCGAGCAGCTTGTTCTCGTTGCGCTCGAACCGGTTCTCGGGGCGCGAGAGGTCGCTCACCTCGGCGTCGACGGGCGCGCGGGCGAGCGCAAGGACTCGCGCTCGTCGGGATCGAGCCGATAGCGGCTGCCGATCAGTCGCGGCTCGTCCGAGTAGACGATGCGGCCGTCGCCGGTCCAGATCTTCACGCGCACGATGCCGTCGCGCAGTACGCGGGTGCGAACGAGGCGGTCGACCCGCCGCAGCGACGCCGGGTCGCCGTCGACGACGCCGCGGTCGAGCACGGGCTCGACGATCCCCTCGCCGGCGAGGCGGCTGAGCTGCTTGGCGTCGCGGATCGCCTCGTCGGTCCCGATCTGGCGCGCGGCGGCGATCGTGAGCAAGCCGATGAAGACCGTCGCCGCCAGTCCTGACGCGGCGAACTGCACGACCGGAGACCGCGTCCACAGACCCATCGCTCCGATCCGACGGTAACAGGCGGGTCCCGGGACCAAAGACCCATTGCCGGCGGGACCAGCGCGCGCCGACACTGCCTGCAGACCGTCCGACCACTGGGGGATTTCAATGACCACCCGCACTACTCGCTCACTCGTCACGCTCGCCGCAGTTGCCGCCCTGGCACTCGGTGGCGGCGCCCCGGCGGCGCTGGCACGCCACGGCGCCGACGACCCCGTCGGCCATGACGCCGGCGACGACCATGGCGGCAAGCGCGTCGTGGCCCGCAGCGCGCGCCACGGGGCGGACGACCCCGCCGGGCACAAGCGCCACGCCAAGCACCGCCGGCACGCCAAGAAGAGCCACGTCGCGCGTGCCGCCCGCCACGGCGCCGACGACCGCCCCGGCGACGACCGCGGCGGCAACGACGACGGCCCGAACCACACCTGAGCCGCACCCTCGACGACGCCCCCGGCCACGGCCGGGGGCGTCGTGCTGTCAGGCTCTGCCTGTCGTGAAGCGACGCGTCTCGACCTTCGTCAGCGTGCGGGTCTTCAACCCGCTCGTGAAGGCTGCTGCGCGGGCCGGCCTGCCGCTGTTCGGCGTGGCGATCCTCGAGACGACGGGCCGGCGCACGGGACAGGCGCGGCGGACGCCGGTCGGGCCGTCGGTCGAGGGCGACGTCGTCTGGATCGTCGCCGAGCACGGCCGGCGGGCCGGGTACGTGCGCAACATCGAGGCGGACCCGCGCGTACGGATCCGGCTGGGCCGGCGGTGGCGGGCCGGGGTCGCGCGCGTCGTGCCGGAGGACGACGTGCGCGCGCGTCAGCGCGAGATGCCGCGGCTCAACGCGACGGTCGTCCGCGCGATGGGGTCGGAGCTGCTGACCGTGCGGATCGACCTGGACCCGGCGGCCTGACTCTCCGCGCGCGGGCCGTTGGCCAACGAAAAAGACGCAGAAGCTGCCGCCTGAGGAGCCTTCCCCGGTACGGCGAACCGTTCCGGCTGGGCGGCGGGCCTCTCACCTCGATGGCCTCGCTCTTTGCGACAACCTCCGCGTCTGGACAGAACCTAAGCGCGGAACACCGGCCGCGCAAGAGGCCCCCGCACGACCACTCCGCATTCTCCGCGAAATCGCCTCCCGCGGCTGCCGGACTGCGGCCGGGTAGGGCGGCCAGGACGCGGGCGTGTGCAGTTAACCCCCGCAGGGGTCATCAACTGCACACGGAGGACGTCGCGGCCGGCGGCACGCGCGCGTTGGCCAACGAAAAAGACGCGAAGGGAGCCGCTCGAGGAGCCCTCCGCGCCAGTGCAAGCACCGTCGCAGACGGGGCGGCGGGCCTCTCACCTCGGTGGCCTCGCTCTCTGCGTCTCGACCTTCGCGTCGCGCGCGAAGTTACCCCGCGCTCGCGTCGCCCTGCAAGGGCGGGCGGGCCGGGATTCCCGCAAGTTGCGGGGAAATCCGGGGCGCGCGCTGCGTCAGCAACACGCCCGAGACGACCAGTACGGCGGCGATGACGGTCCGCCAGGTCAGCGTCTCGCCGAGCAGCAGCGCCGCGAAGCCGAGGCCGAAGACCGGCACCAGCAACGAGAACGGCGCGACGGTGCCCGCCGAGTACGCCCGCATCAGGTACGCCCACAGCCCCCAGCCGACCGTGGTGGCGGCGAACGCGATGTAGGCGACGGCGGCGATGCCGCCCAGGTCGATCCCGGCCAGCGCGGAGCCGATCGCATCCGGGCCCTCGAACGACAGCGAGAGCACGAACAGCGGCAGCGGCGGGATCAGGCACATCCAGGTCATGAAGCGCATCGGGTCCGGCGGGGCGGCGCGCTTGATCGCCACGTTGCCGAGCCCCCACGCTGCCGCCGCCAGCACGACGAGCACGAAGCCCTCGACCGTGGCATCGCCGCCGAGCCCTTCGGCGACCAACGCAAGACCGGCGGCCGCCAGCACGAGCCCGACGGCCTGGGCCGCCCGCGGCCGCTCGCGCAGCAGCACCGCCGCGAAGCCCAGCGTGAAGAACGCCTGGACCTGCAGCACCAGCGAGGCGAGCCCCGCCGGCATCCCGACGTCCATGCCCTCGAACAGCAGGGAGAACTTGACGACGCCGATGATCCCGCCGACCGCGAACACCCACTTCCACGGCACCCCCGCCCCACCCCGCAGCAACAACACGGGCAACGAGGCGAGCGCGTAGCGCAGCGACGACAGCAGGAGCGGCGGGAAGTCGTCGAGGCCGACGTCGATCACGACGAAGTTGAGGCCCCAGATCGCCGCGACGAGGACGGCGAGGGCGACGTGGACGCGACGCATGCCCCGCATCGTGCCGCCGCCACGACATAACTTCCAGTTGCGATTTCTTGCCTTCTCCGTAAGCTCCGCTTTCGCATGCTGGACGTCCGCCGCCTCCGTGTCCTTCGCGAGCTGGCCGCCCGCGGCACGATCGCCGCCACCGCCGATGCGCTCGGCTACACCGCCCCGGCGGTCTCCCAGCAGCTGCAGGCGCTCGAGCGCGAGGCCGGCGTCGAACTGCTCGAGCGCAACGGCCGCACCCGCCGGCTCACGCCCGCCGGGCAGGAGCTCGTGGCCCGCACCGAGGGCATCCTGCGCGAGCTCGAGGCCGCCGAGGCCGCGCTGGAAAGGACCACCACGCACGTCGCCGGCGTGCTCCGCTGCGCCGCCTTCGCGAGCGCGCACCGCGTCCTGGTGCCACAGGCGATCGCGACGCTCGCGCACCGCCACCCCGACCTCCACGTCACGACGCGGGACCTCGAGCCCGAGGACAGCCTCCCCGCGCTCAAGCTCGGCGAGCTCGACATCGCGCTCGCCCAGGAGTACGCGTTCGCGCCCAATCCCAAGGACCCGGCGCTCGAACGCACCGACCTGCTCGAGGACGTCGTCAACCTCGCGATTCGCGAGGACCACCCGCTGGCGGCCCGGGGAGAGGTCGCGCTGGAGGAGCTGGAAGGCGAGCCGTGGATCGCCGGCAAGGTCGGCAGCTTCTGCCACCTGGTGGTCATCCACTCGGCGCGCCAGGCCGGCTATGAGCCGCGCGTCGCCCACATCACCAACGACTTCCAGGTCTCGTACGCGCTGGTCGCGGCGGGGGCCGGCGTCGGGCTGGTGCCCGAGCTGGCCGGCCCACCGCCGTCCGGCGTCGTCGTCAGGCGGGTGGCTGGGACGCCGCCTGTGCGCCGGATCTACGCGGCCGTCCGGGCGGGCAGCGGGGATCGCCCGGCGATCGCGGCGATGCTCGCAGCGCTCACTTCGCGCTGAGCACCGAGTCGAGCAGCCCCGGGAAGCGGGCGTCGAGCTCGGCGCGGCGCAGGCGGTTCACCCGCGCCGTGCCCTCGGCGCGCTGCTCGATCACGCCGCTCTCGCGCAGCACGCGGAAGTGATGCGTCGAGGTCGACTTCGTGACCGGCAACGCGATCGCCCCGCAGCGCAGCGACCCGCAGTCCTCGGCCGCGAGCGCACGAACGATCTGCAGGCGTACCGGGTCCGACAGCGCATGCAGGACCGCGGTCAGCTCGACGTCGGTGGCCGCGGGGTGATGGAGCGTCCGAGGCATCGCATATCCGATTGTACGACGCATTTCGGACTTTTGGTACGATGTTCGTCGAACAACGGATGACTGGAGATCCGATGGACACCTCTCCCTCCTCCCCACCCCCCAAGCGGCCGCCGTTCAAGCGCATCGTGGTCTTCACCGGGCTCCCCACCTCGTGATGCGCGCGCTTGTCGCGGACCGCTCCTCCACCTCGGGCGTCTCCCTCACGGAGGCGCCCGAGCCGCAGGTGGAGCCAGGTGAGGTGCTCGTCGAGGTCCGTGCCGTGTCGCTCAACCGCGGCGAGGTTCGCCGGATGCCGCTGCGCGAAGAGGGCACGATCCCCGGCTGGGACGTCGCCGGCGTCGTGCTCGACGGGCCGCAGGAAGGCACCCGCGTTGTCGGCCTCGTCGACGAAGGCGCCTGGGCCGAGCGCGTGGCCGTCCCCACGAATCGCCTGGCGCCGCTCCCCGACGACGTCAGCTTCGCAGCGGCCTCGACGCTCCCGGTCGCCGCCCTCACGGCGATTCGTGCGCTCGAGGTCGGTGGGCCGCTGCTCGGCCGTCGCGTGCTGATCACCGGCGCGGCCGGGGGCGTGGGCCGCTTCGCCGTCCAGCTCGCCCACCGCGCCGGCGCGCACGTGACCGGCGTCGTGCGCAGCGCAGAACGTGGCGCGGGCCTGAAGGAGATCGGCGCCGACGAGCTGATCACCGAGCTCGCGCCCGAGGGCGAGCCGTTCGACCTGCTGCTCGAATCGGTCGGTGGCGCCAGCCTCGCCGCTGCGCTCACGCGCGTCGGGCCGCGGGGCACGGTCGTCGCGTTCGGCGCCTCCTCGCCCGACCCCACGACGTTCGACCCCACCAGCTTCTACAACCGCGGCGGTGCGCGCCTGTACGGACTGCGCGTGTTCCACGAGCTCGAGTTCCAGCTGTCGGCCCGGCGCGATCTCGCGTTCCTGGTCGGCGAGCTCGCCGCCGGGCGGCTCGACCCGCAGATCGGCCTCACCGGCAGCCTGTGGGAGCCGGACGAGGCGCTCAAGGCGCTGCTCGACCGGCAGGTGGCCGGCAAGGCGGTGCTGACTACCTAGTGGTCCCGTCCGCAGGTATGACGCATTCCGGCGGGCCCGGCCCGCGTCTGAACTTGCGGACGGAACCACCAGTGAGCGAGTCGACGAGCCGCTGCGGCGCGATCACGCAGTAGGCGTCCTCGATCGCCCCGGCGATCTCGTTGAAGTCGAGCCCGCGGTCGAGCCGAACTCCCACCCACCCGCGGTGCCCCACGTACGGGGGCCGGAAGTAGTGCTCGGGCTCGCCGGCCACGAGCGCCTCCTGCATCCCCGGAGGCGCCGCACACCACAGCGCGAGCCGCCCGTCGTCGTGATGGTTGTCGAGGTACATCACGAAGGTCTTCTTGCCGACGAAGAACGTCGGCTGCCCGTGGCTGAGCCGCTCGCTCGTCTCGGGCAGCGCCAGGCAGACCTCGCGCACACGCTCCAGCACTAGTAGCGGCCCCGGACCGCCCGCTCCATCTCGCGCTTCATCTCGCGCTCCTTGATCGACTGGCGCTTGTCGCCGACGTCCTTGCCGCGCGCCAGCGCGATCTCGACCTTCGCCCGGCCCCCGCGGAAGTACATCCGCGTCGGCACCAACGTGAGGCCCTTCTCCCGCGTCTTGCCGATCAGCCGCTCGATCTCGCGCTTGTGCATCAGCAGCTTGCGCGGGCGCTCGGGCTCGTGGTTCTCGCGCGACGCCGGTGCATACGGCGGGATGTGGACGTTGTAGAGCCACACCTCGCCGTCACGCAGCGCGGCGTAGCCGTCCTTGATCTGCGCCTTGCCCTCGCGCAGCGACTTGACCTCGGTCCCGGTCAGCACGAGACCCGCCTCCCACTTCTCGAGCAGGTGGTAGCGGTGGCTGGCTTGGCGGTTGCGCGCGATATCCGGCAAAGAAGATCAGGTTTCGTACAATTACGTGGAGTGTTCTCGTTCCCGAATCCGGTCAACGAGAAGGCCGCACGGGTCGTAGCGGGCGTGGTGATGGTAGTCGCGCTGGCCACGCTGCTCACGTCCGCGTACTGGCTTCTCGTCCCGCTCGTCTACGGCTTCTGGGCCCGCGTGCTCACCGGCCCGACCCTCAGCCCGCTCGGCCAGTTCGCCACGCGCGTCGCGGCGCCGCAGCTCGGCGCGCCCAAGTACGTGCCCGGCCCGCCCAAGCGGTTCGCTCAGGGCATGGGCGCCGCGATCACCACCGCCGCGGCGATCTGCGCGCTCGCCGGCGCGACCATCGGGACCGACGTCCTGCTCGGCATGCTCGTCATCGCCGCCGGCCTGGAGTCGATCTTCGCGGTCTGCCTCGGCTGCCACGTGTTCGCGCTGCTGATGCGCGCCGGGCTCGTTCCCGAGTCGATCTGCCTGACTTGCTACGTCCGCGGGTCGTCCGGACCCGCGTCCTGACGGCGACCGGGGGCATCCGGCCCCCGGAGACTAGATCTCCACCGGCGACAGGTCGACGCGGCCGCGCGGCGCGTCGACGCGCTCGACCTGGACGGTGACCTGGTCGCCCAGCCGAATCGCTTTCCCGCTGTCCGCGCCGACGAGCATCGTCTCGAGCGCGTTGAGATCCCACCAGTCGTGCCGGAGACGGCGGACCGGCAGCAGCCCCTCGTGGCCGTCGCCGAACGCGACGAACGCGCCGGCGCCGATCACTCCCGCCACCTCGCCCGCCCACTCGCTGTGCCAGCCGCGCTGGAACAGCTCGGCCTCGAGCAGGAAGCAGCGGGCGACGGCATCGGCCCGGCGCTCGATCGACATCGCGTCGCGCTCGCGCTGGGAGGACCACTCGGCGGCCGCCTCGAGCCGCGAAGCCGCCGGCTCGTCCTCGCCCGCCCCGATCGCGCTGAGCAGCGCGCGGTGGCAGACGAGGTCCGGGTAGCGGCGGATCGGCGACGTGAAGTGGCAGTACGCCGTTGACCGCAGGCCCGAGTGGCCGAGGTTGCGCGGCGAGTAGTGCGCCTGCTTCAACGACCGCAGCACGAGCGAGGTGAACGCGATCCGCCCGTGGCCGTCGCGGCGCGCGACCTCGGCGACGACGGAGCGCGCGATCTCGGCGACCGCGTCGGCCGCCTGCTGCGGCGTCATGTTCGTGCGCAGCGGCGGCGTCGGGATGTCGAGCGAGTCCAGCTGCTCGGCCAGCCGCTCGACGCGCAGCGGCTCCGGCCGCTCGTGCACGCGGTAGAGCGTCGGCACCTTGCGCTGCTCGAGCAGCGTCGCGACCGCCTCGTTGGCGGCGATCATCAGGTGCTCGATCAGCCGGTGCGACTCGGTCTGCTGGCTCGGCACCAGCGCGGTGACGTGGCCCTCGCCCGAGAAGGAGAACTCGGGCTCCTCGGACTCGACCTCCAGCGCGCCCTGCCGCGCGTCCTCCAGCGCGTCGGCCGCGCGCCGGGCCGCGGCCAGTGGCGCCGCCCACGGGTCTTCGGCGCGCTCGCGCCCGGCGAAGATCGCATCGACCTCCGGATAGGTCAGCCGCCGGTCGGAGCGGATGATCGAGCGGTGGAACGCCACTCGCCGGCGCTTTGCCCCCTCGAGCTCGATCTCGACGGTCACGGCCAGCCGGTCCTGGTTCGGGACGAGCGAGCACGCCTGGTTGGACAGCGCCTCCGGGAGCATCGGCTCGACCGCGCCCGGCACGTACACCGACGTGCCGCGCCGGAACGCCTCGCGCTCCACCTCGGAGCCCGGCCGCACGTGGGCGGCCACGTCGGCGATGTGCACCCAGACGCGGACCGCGCCGTCGTCGAGACGCTCGGCGGAGATCGCGTCGTCGAAGTCGCGCGCCGTCGGCGGGTCGATCGTGAACGTCGGCAGATCGCGTAGATCGACCCGCGGCACGTCGGGGACGTGTGACGGCGCCTCGCGCGCCTGGCGCTCGACCAGCGGGTCGAACCGGCGCCGCAGCCCACGGTCGAGCATCAGGCCCTCGATCACGTCGCGCGCGACGTCCGGCCGCCCGAGCCGGCGCGAGATGCGGCCATGGCCGCCGCCGCGCCCGTGCGGCTCGACCAGCACGAGGTCTCCCGGCCGGGCGCCCCCGGTGCGCGAGCGATCGATGTTGATGCGGCGGGGTCGGCGGGAATTGATGAAGAAGGGCGTGGCGGCGAGGAAGCGGCCGTGCTTCTCGAGCACGGCGACGACAGGTCCTACGTGCGAGTGCTCCTCGACCTGCGGCGGCGCCGGCCGGCGCTTCACTCGGCCTCGTGGAGGGCCGCGAGCAACGCCTCGTCCTTGGGCGTCTTCGGGTTGTCCTTCGCCTTCACGTCCGGCGTCACGCCCGCGCCGCGCTTGACGCCGCCGCCGCCCAGGTTGCGGCCGCTCGGGAGGAAGTACTCGCCGACGGTGATGTCGAGCGCGCCGCCGTTGGACAGCGGCTCGATCTCCTGGAAGACCCCCTTGCCGAACGTGCGCGTGCCGACGACCTTCGCCCGGTGCCGGTCCTGCAGCGCGCCGGTGACGATCTCCGACGCCGAGGCGCTGTGATCGTTGACGAGCACGACGACGGGGATGTCGGTGTTGATCGCGCCGCCGGTGGCGTCGTACACGCGCTCGGGGCGCGCCCGGCCCTTGGTCGAGACGACCCGGCCGTCGGGGAGGAAGATCGAGGAGACGGAGACGGCCTCGTTCAGCAGGCCGCCGCCGTTGTTGCGCAGGTCGAGCACGACGCCCGTGGCGCCCTGGTCGAGCAGCTTCTTGACCGCGGCGCGGACCGCGTCGCCCGCCCCGGCGGTGAACCCGGCCAGGTGGACGTAGGCGATCTTGTGGCCGTCGGCGCGGCGCATCTCGGATTGCACGACCGGGATCGAGACCTCGGCGCGCTTGAGCGTCAGCACGCGGGTGCCCTTGCCGCTGCGGACCGTGAGCTTGACCTCGGTGCCGGCCGGGCCCTTGATCCGCGTCGTCGACTCCTCGGAGCTCGAGCCGGCGATCGAGTGGCCGTTGACCTGGGTGATCACGTCACCGCTCTTGAGCCCGCCGCGGTCGGCCGGCGAGCCCTTGTAGACGGTGATCACGCGCAGCCCGTCGTCGACCGGCTCGACGGTCATCCCGACACCCTCGAAGCGCCCCTCGGTGGCCTGCTGGAAGTCGTCGAAGTCACGCGGCGCGAAGTAGTTGGAGAAGCGATCGTCGAGCGAGCGGACCGCCCGGTCGAGCGACTGGTCGAGCAGCTGCTTGCGATCGACGTCGCGGTAGTAGTCGCGCGCAAGCGTGTCGATCGCCTCGTCGTACACCCGGCCGTCGGTGTCCTGCACGAGCGCGTCGCGCACGGGGCCGGGGAGCTTGGATGGGTGCCCGCCGAGATAGATGCCGAGCGCCAGCGCGATCAGCGCCATGAACAGGAGCACGGGCAGGGTCGACAGGCGTCGCATGACCGGCACCACGGTAGCGACGGTGTGTCAGATCGGGCTAAACCCGCGGCCGCCGTCTCCGCCGGCGTTTACCCCGGCTGGGTAGGGGCAGGCCACGGTTTGGTGTCGACTTCTGCTCGCATACCGAGCATTTCCCGACACCAACCCGATCTCGGCTCCCTCAATGCCGAAGTTCGTCAGACGCGGAGGAAGCGCCGGAGCGAGATGCCGGAGCCGGCGGCGGAGACCGCGACGGAGGCGCCCAGCAGGAGCGCGATCAGCAGCGGGAAGTTCATCGTGTCGGGCGCGGCGATCAGCTCGAACTGGTCGGCCAGCGGGTCGATCAGCGCGATCTTGAGCACCGCCAGCAGCAGCACGGCGACCAGGCCGCCGAGCGCGCCCAGCAGGACGCCCTCGATCACGAACGGCCAGCGGATGAACCAGTCGGTCGCGCCGACCAGCTTCATCACCTCGACCTCGCGCCGGCGCGCGTAGAGCGACAGCCGGATCGTGTTGGCGATCAGCAGGACCGAGGCGATCACGAGCAGTGCGGCCAGCAGCGCGGTCGTGAGCTTCACGACGCGCGTCACCGAGAGGATCTTGTTCGTGTCCTCCTCGCGGTTGGACACCTCGTCGATCGCCGAGTCGGTCGTCGTGCGCTGGCCGCTCGGGCCGATCGGCGCGAGCGAGTCGCGGACCTTGGCGATGTTGTCCGGCTTGTCGGGCGTGACGCGGAACATCGCCATCAGCGGGTTCGCGTCGCCGAGCGCGCCGTAGGCCTCGGGGTGCTTCTTCTTCTCCTGCGCGTACGCCTGGTCCTTGGACACGTACTCGACGCTCTTGACGTGCGGCGTGTCGTTCTCGAGCAGGTTCTTGACGCGCGCGATGTCGGCGTCGGAGGCGTCCTTCGTCATGAACACGTCGGCGATCACGCGGCCGCGGACGTCGTTGGCGGCGCCGGTGGTGGCCTGGACGACCGGGATGAAGACGCCGAGCAGCATCACGGTGACGAGCACGGTCGCCATCGCGGCGAACGACGGGACGGCGTTGCGCTTGAGGGCGCGCAGCGCCTCGCGCAGGAAGAACCCGAGCTTCATCCGATGTCCGCCCCGCGCATCCGGACGGCGAACTCGCGCGTGCTCTCACGGGCGGCGTAGGCGCCGGCCTGCTCGTCGCGGACCACGCGGCCGCCGGCGAGCTCGATCACGCGGCGGCGCATGTTGTTGACCATCTCGACGTCGTGGGTGGCGACCACGACCGTCGTGCCGGTCTTGTTGATGCGGTAGAGCAGCTGCATGATCCCGATCGAGGTCTCGGGGTCGAGGTTGCCGGTCGGCTCGTCGGCGAGCAGGAGCGGCGGGTGGTTGACGAACGCGCGCGCCACCGAGACGCGCTGCTGCTCGCCGCCGGAGAGCTGGTCGGGCCGGTTGTGGAGCTTGAGCGACAGGCCCGTCAGGCGCAGGATGTCCGGCACCTTCTCGCGGATCTCGCGACGCGTGCCGCCGGTCACCTGCAGCGCGTACGCGACGTTCTCGTACACCGTCCGGTTCGGCAGCAGCTTGTAGTCCTGGAAGACCACGCCGAGGTTGCGCCGGTAATACGGGACGCGGCGGCGCGGGATCGCGCCCAGGTCGCGCCCGGCGACGAGGATCTTGCCCGAGGTGAGCTCGGTCTCCTTGATCAGCAGCCGGATCGTCGTCGACTTGCCGGAGCCGGACTGGCCGACGAGGAAGACGAACTCGCCCGGCTGGACGGCGAACGAGACGTTCTCGAGGCCGGTGTCGCCACTGTCATAGACCTTGGTGACGTTCGAGAAGTCGATCACCGCGCCGGGCACGGGCGGCCGTGCCGCCGGGGCGGGAGAGGCGTGTGGGCGCTCGCGGCGCGTACGGACGTGACGTTCGGTTGCAGCCATCGCGACCAAGGAGGGTATTCCGAGCGGGAGTGCACAGCCCTCCCTTGAAACCGACCTTGCAGCGAGCACACCTTAGCCCCCTGGTTAGATAGAGGCATGGCGCGCATCGAATCCTCGACGCTCCCGTCCGGGCTCCCCATCCACCGGATCGAGATCCCGGGCACGCGGGCGACCACCGTGCTCGTCGCCTTCGAAGCCGGTGCCCGCACCGAGCGCCCGGAGGAGAACGGCATGGCCCACTTCCTCGAGCACCTCGTGTTCAAGGGCGGTGAGAAGTACGACGACTACCGCAAGGTCAACGAGACGGCCGAGCGCATGGGCGCTGTGCTCAACGCCTACACGTCGCACGATCTCGTGGCCTTTCACATCACCTGCCGGGCCGAGGTGGTCGGAGACGCCATCGACCTGCTGACCGACTTCGTCGGCCGCCCGAAGATCGACGCCGGCGAGCTCGACCGCGAGCGCGGCGTCGTGATCCAGGAGATCGCGCGCGCCAACGACCAGCCGTCGGTCGTCGCGGAGCACCTGATCGACCGCGCCGCGTTCGGCGACCACCCGCTCGGTCGGCCCGTGCTCGGGCCGGAGGAGCACCTGCGCTCGTTCACGCGCGAGGCGATCGTGGCGTTCCGCTCACGCCAGTGGGCGGGCTCGCGCGGCGGCGCCTTCCTCGTCGGCAACCTCGAGCACGTGCCCGAGGACCGCGATCTCGTGGAGTCGTTCGGCCGCTTCCCGTCGATCTCGCCGGACGGGTCATTCGAGCCGGCGCCGGTCTTCTCCCCGAAGACGCTGGTCGAGGCCCGCGAGTCCAACCAGTCGCACCTGCGGATGTCCTACCGCGCGGCGATCGACCCGCGCGATCCGTCCCAGCGCGCCGCGCTCGGCGTCTACTCGACGCTGCTCGGCGGCTCGATGGGCTCCCGTCTGTTCGACGAGATCCGCGAGCAGCGCGGACTGGCGTACTCGGTCTACTCGATCGACCACACGTTCGCCGACGTCCCGATCCTGCAGCTCTCGGCGGGCCTGGAGTCGGGCAAGTGCGTCGAGGCCTACACGCGCATGCGCGAGATCGTCGAGGAGCTGCGCACCGACGGCCCGAGCGAGGACGAGTTCGAGCGTGCCCGCGCGTACGCGGCCGGGCGGCGCGTCCTGGCGTTCGAGAACACCAACGCGGTCGCCCGCTACGCGGCGACGCAGTCGGTGGTGTTCAGCCAGGACATCGACCCGGACGAGGCGATCGCGGCGCTCGACCGCACGACGCTGGACGACGTCAATACCGTTGCTCAGGGCATTTCAGAGGACCTGTCCGTTGCCTGCGTCGGCCCGCACGAAGAGAGCGAATTCACGGCTTAGCCGCATCATCGGGCACCGCCATCTGTTTCCCTTCCGGATGGTGGTCTTACGGGTTGTGCTGATGGTGATCGTCGGGCTGGCATGGTGGGCCGGGCCCGCGGAAGCGGCGAAGAAGAAGCGCCCGCCGAAGCCTGTCGAGGTCCAGCTCCTGGCGATCAACGATTTCCACGGGCACTTCGACCCGACGCTGTCCGGCACGATCACCCGGACCGGCGACCCCGCCGACCGCGTGCCGGCGGGCGGCGCCGCATACCTGGCGGCGCACATCCGCAATCTGCGGCGCCGCAACAAGAACACCGTGTTCGTGGCCGCCGGGGACCTGGTCGGCGGCAGCCCGCTGCTGTCGTCGCTGTTCCATGACGAGCCGACGATCGAGCTGATGAACCGGCTCGGTCTGTTCGTGAGCGCGGTCGGCAACCACGAGTTCGACGAGGGCCAGGCCGAGCTGCGGCGGATGCAGCGCGGCGGCTGCCACCCGCAGGACGGCTGCCGCGACGGCAACGGCTTCGCGGGCGCGAAGTTCCGCTACCTGGCCGCCAACGTCGTCAAAAAGCGCACGGGCAAGCGCTTCTTCCCGCCGTTCGCGATCCGCAAGATCGGCGGCGTGAAGATCGGCTTCATCGGGATGACGACGAAGGCGACGCCGTCGTTCCTGTCGCCCAGCGCCGCCGCCGGCCTGCGCTTCCGCGGCGAGGCGCTCACCGCCAACCACTACGCGCGCATCCTCAAGAAGCGCGGCGTGAACGCGATCGTCGTGCTCCTGCACGAGGGCGGCTTCGCGATCCGCCCGGACGTCTCGCCGAACGGCTGCCCCGGCCTCAGCGGGCCGATCAAGGACATCGTCAAGCACACGACGCGGGACGTGGACCTGTTCCTCACCGGCCACACCCACGTCGCCTACAACTGCATCGTCGACGGCCGCCACGTGACCAGCGCGGGGTCGTACGGGCGCCTGATCACCAAGGTGGAGATGCAGATCGGCCGCCGCAGCGGCGAGGTGCAGCACGTCGACACGCGCAACTGGGTCGTCGGCCAGGACGTGCCGCCGGCGCCCGACATCAGCACGCTGATCAACCACTACACGCGCTTCGCCGCCCCGCTGCGCGACCGGCTGGTCGGGCGCCTGGCGCGGCGCGCCGGCCGCACCAAGGATCCGTCGGGCGAGATGAAGATGGGCAACCTGGTGGCCGACGCGCAGCGCGCGGCGACCGGCGCCACCGTCGCGTTCGTCAATCCCGGCGTCGTCCGGGCCGGCCTGCCCGCCGGCACGATCACCTACGGCCGCGCGTTCACGACGCAGCCGTTCGGCACCACGCTGGTGACGCTGACGATGGCCGGCAGCCAGATCCACGAGATGCTCAGGCAGCAGTGGTGCGGCCGCAGCGCGCCGAACATCCTGCAGCCGTCCGCGAACGTGCACTACTCGTGGAGCCGTGCGACCGCGAAGCAGATGCTCAACCGGTCGTGCGCGGCGGCGCCCGACCCGATCATCGACCTCACGATCAACGGCGTACCGATGGAGCCGAACGCGGCGTACCGCGTCACCGTCAACTCGTCGCTCGCCAACGGCGGCGACCGCTTCTCGGTGATCCACGGCGCGAACGACCCGACCGACGGGGACGCCGACGCCGACGCGCTCGCCGACTACCTCGAGCCGACGTTGCAGACCGCGCCGCTGGAGCCGCCGGCGCGTGACCGCATCACACTCGTCCCGTAGCATCAGAGGGTGAGTGACACCGCCTGAGCTCAACCACCGCGAGCTCGAGCGCTACGTCCAGCGAGTCACGGACCGATGGCCGGTACAGCGCGCGCTGCTCGGGGGCGCCCGAGTCGCCGACCTGCGCGGCGCCGGGCCGCAACGCGAGCGCGGCCCGGAGTTCGTCGTCGTGCTCGTGTCGGAGGGCTTCGACGGCGTGCCGTGGCTGGAGCGCGTGTACGTCTGCGGCAGCCTCTGGGACGCCTACGAGATGGGCGCGGCGGCCGACGTCCACTGCTACACGCCCTCGGAGTTCGAGCGTAAGCTCGAGCAGCTGCCGATCGTGCGCGAGGCGGCCGAGCGCGGGCTCGAGCTGCTCCCTGAACCTGCGTAACGCCGCGCGCGTTTACCGTGTCCTAGGGGTTGGATGACGTCTCCGTCGACCGTTCTGCTGCGCACTCAGTCGGACGAGCGCCTCGTCGCGCTCGCCCGTGCCGGCCACGAGCGAGCCTTCGAGGCGATCGTCGAGCGCTACCGCAAGCCGCTGCTGCGCGCGTGCCGGCGCATCCTCCCGGAGGCGCGCGCCGAGGACGCGCTGCAGCACACGCTGGTGGCCGCCTGGCGCGGCCTGGAGCGTGGCGACGAGGTGCGCGAGCTGCGGCCGTGGCTGTACCGCATCGCCCGCAACACGTCGCTCAACCAGCTGCGGATGGCGGGCTACGACGTCGACGAGCTCATGGACACGCTGAGCGCGGCGGACGACCCCGAGGAGGAGGTCCTGCGCCGGGCGGTCGTGCGCCAGACGCTCGCCGCGGTCGCGTCCCTGCCCGACCGCCAGCGCGAGGCGCTGCTGCGCACGGCGATCGACGGCCATGGGCAGGAGGAGGTGGCGCGCGACCTCGGGCTCTCCAGCACCGCGATGCGCCAGCTCGTGCACCGCGCGCGGGTATCCGTACGCGCGGCGGCGACCGCGGTCGTGCCGATGCCGGTGGCGACCTGGCTCGCCGCCGGCGCAGGGGGCGCTGGCACGGCGGCGACGCTCGCCAAGGCGGGCACGCTCGTCGTCCTCGCCGGCGGAGCGGTGAGCGCGCCGGCGCTGATCGAGCACGGCCCGCCGACGCCGCGGCACCGCGCGGAGGCCCGCGCCGCCGAGCGGCCGAAGGCGCGCGCCGAGGCGGCACCCGCGCCGGCCGCCACCGTCACCGCGAGCGCCGTGCGCCTCGCCGTCACCGCGACGCCCGAGCGCGTCGTCGCCGCCGTACTCGAGCCGCGTCGCACCAGCCGGCGCGCCGACGACGAGAGCGAGCACGGCGACGATCGCCGCGGCGAGAGGGACGTTCGGGAGCACGCCGACCGCGGGTCGGGAGGCGGCGGAGACGATGACCACAGCGGGTCCGGTGGCGGCGGACGACGATGACACAGCGGGTCCGGTGGCGGCGACGACGACCACTCCGGTCGCCAGCGGCCGTCCGCCACTCCGGTTCCGACGCCGGAGGCCGAGGACGAGCCCACGGCCGTGGAGGATGGCGGCCACGAGAGCAGTGACGACAGCGGGTCCGGCGGCTCGGACGAGCCAGGGAGTCCAGCGGTTCCGGCTCGGGCACGGGCTCGTCGGGCGGCGGCGACACGTCCGACGACTGATCTCGCGTCACAACCGCGAGTTCGGCGTGTCAACACCTGTAGTACCGCACCCGACGTACTGGAGGCACCGTGTTGCGCAGGAACTTCGCCGTGGCCACGATGCTCGCCGTCGCGGCATCGCTGATGCTGGCAGGAGGGGCGTTCGCGAAGGATCGCAATCATGACCGCATCCCCGACAAGTGGGAGAAGCGTCATCACCTGTCGCTCAACCACAAGCAGGGGCGCCGTGACCAGGATCACGACGGCCTCAAGAACCGCGGCGAGTTCCGCGCGCACCTGAACCCGCGCGACGCCGACACCGACAATGACGGCATCGACGACGGCGACGAGCATCCCGGTTCCGTCGAGTCGTTCGAGAACGGCGTGCTGACGATCTCACTCGCCAACGGGGGCACCGTGGACGGCATGGTGACCGACGAGACCGAGGTCAAGTGCGACGACGACCCGGGCGACGATCGCGGCCATGACGAGGGCGACGACGACCACGGCGATCACCACGGTGACGGCGGCGGCGGTGACGACGACGCCCAGGCCGCCGGCCACCACGGCGACCACGAGGACGGCGAGGACTGCGGCTCGGACGCGCTCGTCGCCGGCGCCAAGGTGCTCGAGGCGGAGCTGAAGATCCGCAACGGCGAGGCCGTCTGGGACGAGGTCGAGCTGCTCGCTACGCCGTAGCCGCCCGCCCGGCGTCGGTTGGGGGGCGGGGCGTGGCATGCCCTCCCGGGGCAGCGCTCGCAAGCTCGCGCTCGAGCGCCCCGGCGAGGCCACGCCACGCCCCGCCCCCCCACACGCCCGGTGGTGCCGACGCGCTCGGCTCGACGGCCGCGGCACTACGGCTTTGCGGCGGCCCGGCGTGGCCTTCTCAGAGAAGGACGCGATCCGCGTCCGGCCCGCCGCAGCGTCGTGGCTGCTCTCCGCCGGCCGCCCCGACGGCGGCCGGGACCGGGACGCAAGGATCGCTGCGCCTCCGGCGCGCCGGGGTCCTCGCTTATGGTCCAAGGGTGCTTCGGCCAACGTCGCGCGCCGGCGTCGCGGTGGACGTGGGAGCGTCATGACTCTTCGAGAGACCTTCGAGGAGGCGCCCGAGCTGTACGACCGCGTACGGCCGGGTTATCCCGCAGCCGTGTTCGACGACCTCGCCGGCTTGGCCGACCTGAGGCCGGGCAGTCGTGTGCTCGAAGTGGGGTGTGGAACCGGGCAGGCGACCGGCCCGCTGGCGCGACGTGGCCTGGAGGTGGTCGCGGTCGAGCTCGGTGCGGGGCTGGCGCAGGTCGCGCGACGCAACCTGGCGTCCTTCGCGGCGGTAGAGATCGTCAACGAGGCTTTCGAGGCCTGGCCGTTGCCCGCGACGCGGTTCGACGCCGTCGTGGCGGCGACGTCATTTCACTGGCTTGACCCGGCGATCCGGGTCGCCAAGGCCGCAGACGCGCTGCGGCCGGGCGGGGCGCTGGCGGTCATCGCGACCCATCATGTCGCCGGTGGCACCGAGCAGTTCTTCGTTGACGTGCAGCACTGCTACGAGCGCTGGATGCCGGGCACGCCGACAGCTCTGCGACTTCCCGCCGCCGCCGTCGTGCCGGACCAGGACCGCGCCGAGCTTGAGGCGAGCGGGCACTTCGCGCGCGTGGTCGCGCGACGGTACGAGCGCGACCTGACGTACACGACGCGCGAGTATCTCGACCTGCTGCTCAGCTACTCCGGCCACCGCGCGCTCGCGGAGGGCGCCCGCGACCGCCTGTTGGGTTGTATCGGCGAGCTCATCGAGTCTCGCTACGACGGCCGCATCGCGAAGCGCTACATGACCGAGCTAACCGTCGCGGCGCGCTAGGGCTTGGCCCCAGACGCGCGTACGCGCGAATCCAGCCGGGAGAAGCCGAGACCCCGCTCGAGCCGGACGGTGTGGTTCGGCGAGCTCGACGAGCCGCACAGCGAAGGCCAGCTGCGGGTGCGCGCGCACGACCCACGAGCCATGGCGACCCCACACCGTCTGAGGCAGAGTCCTGAGCGCCGGGGCCCAGCGCGCCGGAGGCGCAGCGATCATCGCGTCCCGGTCCCGGCCGCCGTCGGGGCGGCCGGCGGAGACCAGCCACGACGCTGCGGCGGGCCGGATGCGGATCGCGTCGTTCTCGGAGACCGAGACGGCCCGGTCTCAGACGAGGTCGCACCGGGACCACCGAGGAGCGGCCGCTTGGCAACCGGGCGTGTGGAGGGGCGGGGCGCGCGGCGTGGCCTCGCCGGGGCGCTCGAGCGCGAGCTTGCGAGCGCTGCCCCGGGAGGGCACGCCGCGCGCCGCGCCACGCCCACGCCGGTTACCCGATCGCGACCATGCGCTCGATCGGCAGCCGCGCACGCTCTGCGATGGCCTCCGGGACCTTCACCTCGGGGGCCATGTCGCGCAGGGCGTCGCGCAGCTTCGGCAGCGTGATCATCTTCATGAAGCGGCAGCTCGCCGCTTCGTTGGCGGCCACGAAGTCGACGTCCGGGCGCGCCTCGCGCAGCGGGTGCAGCATCCCGGTCTCGGTCGCCACGATCGCCGTTCCGCCGGGCCGCGCGGTCTGCGCGTAGCCGAGCATCCCGCCGGTCGAGAGCATGTGGACGCCGCGGCGTCGACGTCGCCCGCCGCCACGTACTCCATCACCGAGGTCGAGCAGCCGCACTCGGGGTGGATCAGGAAGTCGGCGCCCGGATGGGCGGCGCGCATCTCGCGGATGTCGGCGGGGCGGATGCCGGCGTGCACGTGGCACTCGCCGTCCCACACGTGCATCTTGCGGCCGGTCGTCTTCTCGACGTAGGCGCCGAGGAACATGTCCGGCCCGAACAGGATCTCGGTGTCGTCGCCGTGCTCGCGGTAGATGTGCTCGACGACCTGGACCGCGTTCGATGACGTGACGCAGTAGTCGGTCTCGGCCTTGACCTCGGCCGTCGTGTTGACGTACATGACGGTCATCGCGCCGGGGTGCTCGGCCTTCCAGGCGCGCAGCTGGCCGGCGGTGATCGAGTCCGCGAGCGAGCAGCCGGCGTCGAGGTCCGGGAGCAGCACGGTCTTGTCGGGCGAGAGGATCGAGGCCGTCTCGGCCATGAAGTGCACGCCGCAGAACGCGATCACCTCGGCGTCGGTGCGCGCGGCCTGCTGCGAGAGGCCGAGCGAGTCGCCGACGAAGTCGGCCACGTCCTGGACCTCGGGCAGCTGGTAGTTGTGGGCGAGGATCACGGCGCCGCGCTCGGCGGCCAGCGCGCGCACCTCGGCCTGCAGGGCGGGGATGTTGTCGAGCGAGAGGAGGGTCATTTCGCGGGGAGGGCCTCCAGGGCCATCGAGAGGTCGAGCCCGGGCGCCGAATGGGTGAGCGCGCCCATCGAGACGTAGTGTAGCCCCTCAATGGTCGCATAGACCAAAACAGTGTCGGCGTCCACCCCACCGGACGCCTCCAGCTCGGCCCGGCCGGCGACCTGCGCGACCGCCGCGCGGATCTCGTCCGGCGACATGTTGTCGAGCAGCAGCCGCGGGGCGCCCGCGTCCAGCGCCGCGTCGATCTCGGCGCTGTCGCGCACCTCGACCTCGACCGGCAGGTCCGGGCGCAGCTCGCGCGCGCGGCGCACGGCCTGCGCGATGCCGCCTGCCGCGGCGCTGTGGTTCTCCTTGATGAGGATCGCGTCGTACAGCCCGACGCGGTGGTTGACGCCGCCGCCGTCGGCCACGGCGCGCTTCTCCAGCCGGCGCAGCCCCGGCGTGGTCTTGCGCGTGTCGAGGATCTTCGCGGTCCCGCCCGCCTGGGCCACCGCCCGCACGACGCGCGCGGTCGCCGTCGCGACGCCCGACAGCCGCCCGAGGAAGTTCAGCGCCGTGCGCTCGCCGGTCAGCAGCGCCCGCGCCGAGCCCTCGACGCGCAGGACCGGCGCTCCGGCCTCGCGCCACTCGCCCTCCGGGCCGAGCCGTTCGACGGTCGCCTCCGGGTCGAGCCGCCGGAACACCGCCTCGGCGACTTCGAGCCCGGAGATCACGCCGGCCGCCTTCTGGATGATCGTCGCGCGCGCCCGGGCGGCGGCGTCCACGGTCGCCTCGGTGGTGACGTCGCCGTCGCCGACGTCCTCGGCCAGCGCGCGGTCGATCAGCTCGCTGATGTCTGCGTCCATGCCTGGAGCCTGGCATGGATGTCCGCCGCGCGAGGTGTCTCGAGCGCGATCTCGACCGACCCGGAGCGCGTCGTGTAGACGTCCTCGGCCTGGTAGCGCAGGATCAGCGGCCCGGCTCGGGCGCCTCGGACTGCACGGGGCCCGGCGGGGCGTCGAGCGAGATGTTGCCCGTCCCGCGCAGCGCGAGCCGCTTCGGCGTGAGGGCCAATGCCAGCCGCGCGTTCTGCTCGCCGCTGGTCGACCGCTGGCCGGCGCACGATGTAGTGGCGGTACAGGATGTTCGCCGGGATCCGCTCCTCGAGGATCTCGATCCCCTCGGCGTCCAGCTCGGCGCGGACGTCGCCGGGCATGGTGCCGCGACGCTCCCGGAGGCGCTTGATCCAGCCGGTCACGGTGCCCTCCCCTGTTCGAGCCCGGCGAGCGCGCTCTCGCCCTCGTAGACGACGCGACCGCGGCGCGTCGAGCTTGACGCGCAGGCGGCCGGCGAGATGCTGGTCCGACCACGGGAGCGTCCGGCGCTCGCGCGGCACCGGGACGTCGAGCACGTGGGCGTCGGCGGGGTCCGCCGACGCCTCGATCTCGATGCCGCGGCCACGCAGCACCCAGCGGCCGGGCGAGATGTCGGCGCGCACGCCGGCCAGCACCGGCTCGCCGCGGCGGACGAGCCGCCCGTCGACGTGGACGACCACCGCCGTCGCCCGCAGCGGCCCGAGCGCCGGGCCGCCGGCGAACGCGACCGTCACGGGGTCGCCGCCGAAGTCGTGCGCCTCGCCCCACCACCACACCGGCGGGAAGCCCGCACCCCAGTTGCGCTCGACGTAGGCGGTCGCGCCTTCGAGGTCCCAGTCGCCGACCGCGCCCTCGGCGCTCGCGCGCAGCACCAGCGGGCGCCAGTACTGGCGCAGGAACGGGAAGTGCCCGAGCGGCCCGGTGCCGTGCCACGGCCGCGGCCACGCCACGACGTCGTGCAGGTGCGCCTCGACGCCGTCGCAGCGCACGTGCGTCGCGTCGCCGGCGAACGCGGTGCCGATCCGTACGCCGCTCGCGTCGCTGTACGGGTCGTCGAGGATCATCGGGCGCCACGTCGCCCGGGCGCCGCGCGACGCCTGACGAGCGCCCAGCCCGGGCAGACGCCGCACAAGACGATCGCCGCCCGCCCGTCGGGCCAGGTGAAGCGCCAGAACCACCCATCGAGCTCCGGTCAGTGGGCCCTCGCGTTGGCCTCGAGCCACGCGCGGACGAAGCCGTCGAGGTCGCCGTCGAGCACGCGCTCGGCGTTGCCGACCTCGAAGTCGGTGCGGTGGTCCTTGACCATCGTGTACGGGTGCAGGACGTAGGAGCGGATCTGCGAGCCGAAGTTGACGTCCTGCGCCTCGCCGCGCTCGCGCGCGATCTCCTCCTGGCGCTCGCGCTCCTGGCACGCTCGATCAGCTTCGAGCGCAGCATCGCCATCGCGGTCGCCGGTTGGCCGACTGCGAGCGCTCGTTCTGGCACTGCACGACGATGCCGGTCGGCTTGTGCGTGATGCGCACCGCCGAGTCGGTCTTGTTGACGTGCTGGCCGCCGGCGCCGGAGGCGCGGTAGGTGTCGACCTGCAGGTCGTCGTCCTCGATCTCGACGTCGCCGGCGTCCTCGACGACCGGCGCGACCTCGACGCCGGCGAAGCTCGTCTGGCGGCGGTTGGCGGCGTCGAACGGTGACAGCCGCACGAGCCGGTGGACGCCCTTCTCGGCGCTGTAGAGGCCGTAGGCGTTCTCGCCGGAGCGCGGAACGTCGCCGACTTGATGCCGGCCTCCTCCCCCGCGCTCGCCTCCAGCAGCTCGACCTTGAAGCCGCGCCGCTCGGCCCAGCGCATCTCCATGCGCAGCACCATCTCGGCCCAGTCCTGGGCGTCGGTGCCGCCGGCGCCGGCGTTGACGGTCACGAGCGCGTCGCCCGCGTCGTAGCTTGCCGGAGAACAGGCGCTCCTCCTCGAGCGCGGCCAGCCGCTGCTCGACCGAGACGAGCGTCTCCTCGAGCTCGGCCGCGAGCTCCTCGTCCTCCTCGGCGAGCTCGACGAGGCCCTCGAGGTCCTCGGCGTCGGCCTGCAGCTTCTCGAACGTCTCCAGCGCGCCGGCTCAGGCGCGCGTGCTCGGCGCCGACGCGGCCGGCCGCCTCCGGGTCGTCCCAGAAGCCCGGGGCGCCCATCTGCGCCTCGAGCTCGGCAGAGCTGCTCCTTCAGCCCAGCCGGGTCAAAGGTAGTCCGCGAGCAGGGACAGCTGCTCACGGATGGCGGCCAGGCGCTGCGGCGTGGGCTGGGAGGTCGAAGGCGTCGCCATGGCGCACTGAGGCTAGCGCCTCGAGGAAGTCGACCGCCGCCGGGCGCACGCCGGCGGCCGGCGTGAGCGCGTACAGCGAGCGCGACGGCTGCGGGCCCTCGAGCGGCACCATCGCGATGCCGGGCAGGCCCGAAGCCAGCAGCTCGGGCATCAGCGTCACGGCCAGCCCGGAGGCGACGAGCCCGCGGGCGGCGAGCACGTCGCGGGTCACGAACGCGATCCGCGGCTCGAAGCCGGCGGCCACGCAGGCGCGGTAGACGAGGTGCTCGCGCGAGGGCGCGGTCCAGGTGTCGCCGGACAGCTCGCGCACGGCGACCGTCTCGCGGCCCGCGAGCGGGTGGTCGGTCGCCATCACCGCGAGCATCGCCTCGGTGCCGAGCTCGTGGCGCTCGGTCCCGTCCGGGCGCCGCGGCGGCGCCTCGGCGTCCTGGAAGCACATCGCCAGGTGCAGCGTGCCGTCCGCGACCATCCGCCCGAGGTCGTCGCCGGAGGCCTCGACCGCCTCGACCTGGAGCGCCGGCTGCTGCACACGGACGCGCACGATCGCCTCCGGGATGACGGTCGCGAGCGCGCTCGGAAACGCCCCGACGCGCAGCGACTCGCGCTCCACCTCCGCCAGCTCGGCGATCTGCTCGCCGGCCTGCGCGAGCCGGTCGGCGACCGCGTCGGCGTGCGCCAGCAGGAGCGCGCCGGCGGCGGTCGGCGTCGGCCCTCCGGGACCGCGGTCGAGCAGCTTCACCCCGAGCTGGCGCTCGAGCGCGGCGACCTGCTGGGAGACCGCGGGCTGGGTCAGCGCGAGCGCCTCGCCCGCGCGCGAGAACGACGCCTGATGCGCCACTTCCCGGAACGTCAGCAGCCGCCGCGGATCCATATCGCCGCTGCTTATAGCACCGGAGACTTCATCACCCGGGCGAATGAGTTCAAGCGCGCCAGCCGAGCGACCGATGAGGGATCCAAATGACGGGGTCGCGGGAGAGATGGGTCGTGCGCGCGAGCGTGGCCGGGCTGCTGGCCGTCCTGTGCTTCCTCGCGGGCTTCTCCGTCGTGACCCAGCAGCGTGTCGCCACCGAGTCCAAACGGGCCGACACGGCGATGAGGCTGAGCGCGACCTTCCAGGACGCGCGCCACTGGGTGACCGAGGCGAAGTCGATCGAGCGCGCCTACCACTTCGAGGGCAGCAGCACGGTCCGCTTCGCGTACGGGCGCGCCACGCAGGACCTCGACGCCGACCTGCACCACGTCGTCGAGCTCGATCCGTCACCCGCGAACCGGGCGGCGATCGACAAGCTGCTCGGGCTGTCGGCGAGGTACAAGGCCGCCGCCACGGACCTGTTCGCGGCGATCGATCGAGGGCACCTGCGGAGCGTCCAGCGGCTCGACCACGAGGTGATCGACCCGATCTTCGGCGTGCTCGAGTACATGATCCACCAGCAGGCACAGGCGGCCTCCAAGCGCGCGCTCGTGCACAGCGCCTCGCTGCGCGAGCACGAGGCGCACGCCACGCACGCGATCACGGTCGCGTTCGGCGTCGGGCTGGTGCTGCTCGCCTGCTTCGCGCTGGTCATCGTCCGCATCCGGCGCGCCGAGGTCTCTCGCCTCGCCCAGATCGCGATCAGCGACCCGCTCACCGGGCTGCGCAACCATCGCGCCTTCCAGGAGGATCTGGCGCGCGAGCTGCAGCGGGTGAGCCGTACCGGCGACCCGCTGTCGCTGGTCCTGCTCGATCTCGACGGGCTGAAGGCCGTCAACGACCGCTTCGGCCACCAGGCCGGCGACGAGCGCCTGCAGGCCGTCGCCGCGGCGATCCGGTCCTCGCAGCGGGCGGGCGACCTCGCGTACCGGATCGGCGGCGACGAGTACGCCGTGATCCTCGCCGGCGCCCGCGCGCTCGGCGCGCTCGAGTTCGCCCAGCGTGTGCGCGGGCTCGTGGCGGTGACCGCCGGGATCGCCGAGGCCACCGAGCTGCGGGGCCGCGACGAGGTGATCCGCGAGGCCGACCTCGCGCTGATCGGCGCCAAGCGCCTGCACCAGCATGCCGCGATCTACGGCCCCGACCTCGAGCTCACCGTCGCCGAGCACGAGCACGACGAGCGCCCGCTGGCCAGCGCGCTCGCGCTCGCGGTCGACGCCAAGGACTCCTACACGCGCAGCCACTGCCAGACGGTGTCGCAGCTCTGCGCGGTGATCGCCGCCGAGCTCGGGCTCGGCCGCGACCGCGTCGCCCGCGTCCGCCTCGGCGGGCTGCTGCACGACGTCGGCAAGATCGGCGTGCCGGACGCGATCCTCAACAAGCCCGCCGCGCTCACCGCCGCCGAGTTCGAGCTGATGAAGCGCCACTCGCTGCTCGGCGGCGACATCGTCGAGGCGGCCGACATGCACGAGGAGTCGCGCTGGGTGCGCCACCACCACGAGCGCTACGACGGCACCGGCTACCCCGACGGCCTGGCGGGCGAGGACATCCCGCTCGAGTCGCGGATCATCCTCGTCGCCGACGCGTTCGAGGCGATGACCTCGGACCGCCCGTACCGCCAGGCGCCGGGTCAGGAGTTCGCGGTCGACGAGCTGCAGCGCCACGCGGGCGCGCAGTTCGACCCGCGCGTCGTCGACGCGCTGTGCCGGGCGCTGGACCGCGAGCGCGCGGTGGCTATGCCCCGTGGCACTTCTTGAACTTCTTGCCCGACCCGCACCAGCACGGGTCGTTGCGGCCGAGCTGCTCGTGCTCGTCGACGCGGCGCTGCTCGACCGGCAGCCGGCGCCTCGGCATCGACCCCGTAGCCCTCGGCCGTCGCCGCCGTAGGCGCTCGGCTGGTCCTCCGCCGTGCCGCCGGAGTACTGCAGCGCGGCCGCGCCGCCGCCGCTGCTGCTGGGGCACCGCGCCGGCTGGCCGTTCTCGCCCTCGACCTCGACCTCGACGTTGTAGATCATCCGCGCGAAGTCCGACCAGATCGTGTTCATCAGGTCCTGGAAGAGCGTGAAGGCCTCGTTCTTGTAGGCGACGATCGGCTCGATCTGGGCGAACCCGCGCAGGTGGATGCCCTCGCGCAGGTAGTCCATGTCGTACAGGTGCTCGCGCCAGCGCTGGTCGATGATCTGCAGCAGCAGGTAGCGCTCGAGCGCGCGCATGAGCTCCTCGCCGAGCTCCTCCTCGCGCTCGTCGTAGAGCTTGACCGCGTCCTCGGTCAGCAGGTCGCTTGAGCTGCTGCGCGGTCGACCGTCTCGCGGTCGATCTCCTCGGGCCCGAAGTCGACCTCGAAGATCTGGTCGAGCTGCGCCCACAGCGCGTCGAGGTCCCACTCCTCGATGTAGTCGCCGGGCGTGTACTCGTCGACCAGGTGGCTGATGACGTCGCCGATCTGCTCGCGCGCGACCGGGCCCATGTCGCGGCCCTCGAGCACCTCGTCGCGGTACTGGTAGACGATCTCGCGCTGCTGGTTCATCACGTCGTCGTACTCGAGGACGCGCTTGCGGATGAGGAAGTTCTGCTCCTCGACCTTGCGCTGGGCGTTCTCGATCTGCTTCGAGAGCATCTTCGCCTCGATCGGCTCCTCCTCGCCCTCCTCGCTGGTGGGCCCGAGGCGGTCGAGGATGCGGTAGATGCGGTCGCCGGCGAACAGGCGCACGAGGTCGTCCTCGGCGGACAGGAAGAAGCGCGACTCGCCGGGATCGCCCTGGCGGCCGGAGCGGCCGCGCAGCTGGTTGTCGATCCGGCGCGACTCGTGGCGCTCGGTGCCGCAGATGAACAGGCCGCCGGCCTCGAGGACCTGCTCGCGGCTCTCCTCCACGCGCGCCTCGAGCGTCGGCAGGATCTGGGCGAAGCGCTCGTCGTAGTCGGGGTCGCCGGGGCTGAGGCCGAGCTTGGCGAGCTCGAGCCGCGTGAGGTGCTCGGCGTTGCCGCCGAGCTTGATGTCGACGCCGCGGCCGGCCATGTTGGTGGCGATCGTCACCGCGCCGGGGCGGCCGGCCTCGGCGATGATCTCGCCCTCGCGCTCGGCGTGCTCGGGCTTGGCGTTCAGCACGGTGTGCGGGATGCCGCGCTTGCTCAGCTCGGCGCCGAGCAGCTCGGAGACCTCGACCGAGATCGTGCCGACGAGCACCGGCTGGCCCTTGTCGTGGCGCTCGGCGATCTCGCGCGCCACGGCGGCCCACTTGCCGTCCTTGGTCTTGAAGATCTGGTCGTTGCGGTCGGCGCGGACCATCGGCCGGTTCGTCGGGATCTCGACGACCGGCAGCTTGTAGATCTTCATGAACTCGGTCGCCTCGGTCAGCGCCGTGCCCGTCATGCCGGCGAGCTTGTCGTACATGCGGAAGTAGTTCTGCAGCGTGATCGTCGCGAGCGTCTGGTTCTCCTCGCGGACGGCACGCCCTCCTTGGCCTCGACCGCCTGGTGCAGGCCCTCCGACCAGCGACGGCCGTCGAGGATGCGGCCGGTGAACTCGTCGATGATCTTGACCTCGCCGTCGATCACCGCGTAGTCGACGTCGCGCTTGTACAGCGACTCGGCCTTCAGCGACTGGATGAGGTGGTTGACCAGCGGGCCGTTCTCGGCCTTGTAGAGGTGGTCGATGCCGAGGAACTTCTCGGCCTTGGCGACGCCGCGCTCGGTGACCGAGACGGTCTTGTGCTTCTCGTCGAACTCGTAGTCGTAGTCGGCGACGAACTCCTTCTTGGCGCGCGGGTCCATGCCCTCGGGCTTCTTGCCCGGCTCCATGTGCGGCGCGAGCTTGGCGAAGCGCTGGTAGAAGTCGGCCGCCTGCTCGGGCGCGCCGGAGATGATCAGCGGCGTGCGCGCCTCGTCGATGAGGATGTTGTCGACCTCGTCGACGATCGCGAAGTGGTGGCTGGTGAGCGGCTTGCCGTCGTCGTGATAGCGGCCGCCGTGCTGGACCTTCTCCTCCAGCGTCGTCGCCATGTTGTCGCGCAGGTAGTCGAACCCGAACTCGGAGTTCGTGCCGTACGTGATGTCGGCGGCGTAGGCGGCGCGCTTCTCCTCGTAGGGCTGCATGTTCTGCAGCACGCCGAGGGTGAGGCCGAGCGCCTCGTAGATCGGCCGCATCCAGTCGGCGTCGCGGCGGGCCAGGTAGTCGTTGACCGTGACGACGTGCACGCCCTCGCCCGCGAGCGCGTTGAGCACGACCGCGGTGGTGGCGGTCAGCGTCTTGCCCTCGCCGGTCTTCATCTCGGCGATCGAGCCGTCGTGCAGGACCATCCCGCCGATCATCTGGACGTCGAAGTGCCGCATGTTCATGCGGCGGCGGCTGACCTCGCGGACGAGAGCGAACGTCTCGGGCAGCAGGTCCTCGAGCGATTCACCGTTGCGCGCGCGCTCGCGCAGCGCGTCGGCGTTCGCGCGCAGCTCGTCGTCCTCGAGCAGTTCGAGCTCGGGTTCCCAGGCGTTGATTCGTTCGACGCGCTTGGCGTACTGCTTGAACTGCTTGGCCTCGCCCATCCGCAGGGCGCGATCGAGGATCGACATAGATCAAGCGTAGCGGCTGCCCGGCCCCGCTCCGAGCCGCTCAGAGGGCCGTTGCGGCGCCTCCTTCGGCCTCCGTGACGGGCGGCGCGTCCTGCGCGGCCCCCGCCCGCTGCTCGCGCCGCCGGCGACGCTTGTCACGGTGCCGCTTCACCTGGCGCGCCAACTCGTCGGCGACGAGGTTGATCGCGTGTTTGTGGTCCCGTGAGGCGTTCTTCGCACGGAGCGTCACGCCCTTGAGGTACAGCGTCGCCTCGGCCACGCTCTGCTCCGGGTTGGCCGGGTTGCGCTCCTCGGAGAGCTCGACCTCGAGCGTGGCGAGGACGCTCACCTGCTTGTCCACCTTCTCGAACCGCCGCGCGACCACCTCGCGCATGTCGTCGGTGACCTGAAGGTTTCGTCCCTTGACCTCGATCCGCATGGGACTCCTCTCGGGAAGTGAGCCGACTCCTCTCGGATGCTAGCCGGAAATTCCGGATGACATCCCAACTTCCGCTCAACCATTCCGCTCAGCGGCCGACACTTGAGGTTGTGAGCGCAACGCTTGACCGACCCGAGGTGGCCGTCGTCCGGCACCCGATTGCCGACGGCCGCAACAACGTGGTCGGCTATGAGCTTCGTTTCGGAGGCGCCGTCGACCTCGGCGACCCTTCCCGTGACGCCAAGGCCACGTCCGCTCTGCTCGTCGAGGCATTCGGCGACATCGGGCTCGAGCGCCTCGCCGGCCGGCATCCCGCGTGGGTGTCGATCGCCCGGAACTTCCTCGTCGAGATCGGCCCGCCGCCGGTGCGCCCGGACCGCGCGGTGCTGCAGATCGACGCCTACCCGGCGCAGGACGACCTCCTCGCCCTGCTCCAGCAGCTCTCGCGCTCCGGCTACACGTTGGCGCTCGGGAACTACGACGGCCGCAACGACATCGAGGAGCTGATGTCGCTGTGCTCGATCGTCAAGGTCGACGTCACGGATCGCGACGACGCCGAGCTCGCCCGCGTGCTCGAGGCGCCGCGCACCCAGGGCGCGCTGCTGGTCGCCACCGGCGTCGAGGACCACATCACCTTCCAGCGGCTCCAGGGCGAGGGCATCACCTACTTCCAGGGCGACTACTTCGCCAAGCCGCGCCTGTTCCGTCACCGCGGCGTCGCCACCGCCGGCCTCGGCTCCCTGCGGCGCCTCGGCGAGCTCACCAGCGGCGACGTCTCGTTCGAGGACCTCGAGCGGATCATCTCCTCCGACGTCGGCCTGTCGCTGAAGCTCCTGCGCTACGTCAACTCCGCCTTCTTCGCGCTGCCGCGCACCGTGTCGTCGGTGCGCGAGGCGCTGAACCTGCTCGGCGTCCGCACCGTCCGCCGCTGGGCGACGGTCATGGCGATCTCGGCGATCCCGGACGTGCCGGACGAGCTCGTCGCGCTCGGCCTGCGTCGCGCCCGCATGTGCGAGGTGCTCGCCGGCAGCGCGCTGCCCGAGGAGCGCGACACGCTCTTCACGATCGGCCTGTTCTCGGTCGCCGATGCGCTGCTCGACGCGCCGATGTCAGATGTGCTCGACTCGCTCCCGTTCACCGACGAGATCCAGTCGGCGCTGCTGCGCCGCGAGGGTCCGAAGGGCGAGCTGCTGTCGGCGGTCACCGCGTACGAGCGCGGTGAGTTCCCCACGATCGAGAGCGCCGACGCCGGCGTCTCGCTGGCCGGCGCCTACCGCGCCGCGCTCGAGTGGGCGGACGAGGCCGGCCGGGCGATCGCCTGATCGAGTAGCGCCCAGACGCTCTCCCAGTCCTGATCGATCTCCGCCGCCGTCCACTCGTGGGCGTGCTTCGGATCGTGGAATCTCGCCGTCGCGAGGAACATCGCCCGCGCCGTCGTGCGGTCGCCCACGATCCGCGCGAGGCTGTCGACCAGATGGTCGACGTGACGCTGGATGACGCCGCCTGACTCGTGCGCGAGCGCGACGTAGGTCGCGAACAGCTCCGGGTCCTCCAGCGCGCGTGATCGCTTCGTCGCGATCAACGCGTCGAACCACTCGCGGGCGTCCGTGATCTCGTCGAGCGGCGTGGCGACGCTCTCGAGCCAGCGCTCCGCCACCGCCTCCCTGAGCGCCGCCTTGCTGCGGAAGTGGCGGTACACGCTGCCGTGGCTGACGTTCAGCGCTCGCGCCACGTCGACCACGTTGGCCTTCGCCGGCCCGTAGCGGCGGAGGACCTCCTCCGCCGCGTCCAGGATCTCCTCACGGGTCAGCACTCAGCGCTCCGAGTCCAGCATCTGCATCTGCCGCGGGTCGTAGCGGTCGCCGGCGGCCGCGGTGGCGGGGACGGCGGCCTCGATGGTCGCCAGGTCCTCGTCGCCGAGGTGCAGGTCGAGCGCGCCGAGCGCCTCGGTCAGGCGGTCGCGCCTGCGGGCGCCGACGAGCGGGACGATGTCCTCGCCGCGGCTCAGCACCCAGGCGATCGCCGCCTGCGCGGCGGTGGCGCCCTTGGCCTCGGCCACCTCCGTCAGCGCCTGCGCGAGCTCGAGGTTGCGGTCGATGTTCTCGCGGCTGAAGCGGGGCGACCGGCTACGGAAGTCCTGCGCCGTCGTCTCGCGGTCGCGGGTCCAGTGGCCGCTGATCAGGCCGCGACTCAGCACGCCGTAGGCGGTGATGCCGATCCCGAGCTCGCGCGCCATCGGGAGGATCTCCTCCTCGATGCTGCGGCTGATCAGGCTGTACTCGATCTGCAGATCGCTCACGGGATGGGTCTCGTGCGCGCGCCGGAGGGTCTCGGCGCCCACCTCGGACAGGCCGACGTGGCGGACATAGCCGGCGTCGATCATCTCCTTGATCGCGCCGACGGTCTCCTCGATCGGCACATTCGGGTCCAGGCGGGCGGGGCGGTAGACGTCGATGTAGTCGGTGTCGAGGCGCTTGAGCGTGTACGCGAGCGCGGTCTTCACCGCCTGCGGGCGGGCGTCGTAGCCGAGCCAGACGCCGTCAGGGCCGCGCTGGGCGCCGAACTTGACGCTGATCACGACGTCCTCGCGGCTCGCGTGGCCGCGCAGCGCGTCGCGGATCAGCAGCTCGTTGTGCCCCATGCCGTAGAAGTCGCCGGTGTCCAGCAGCGTGATCCCGCTGTCGAGCGCCTGGCGGATGGTGGCGATGCCCTCGTCGCGGTCGGCAGGGCCGTAGAGGTCGGACATGCCCATGCAGCCGAGGCCGATGGCCGAGACCTCCGGCCCGGTCGCGCCCAGGCTTCGTGTGGGGAGAGAAGTCATGCGGCGTAGGTTGACAGATGGAATGACAGATTTCAACTTCTGTCAGTCCCTCGTCTCGCCGAGCGTGGTGCGGCGCCGACGAACTGCGGCATTGAGGGAGGCCGGATCGGTCGCCTCGCCGGCACCGTGGACGGCCGTGGCGGATAAACCACCGTAGAGGTGGGTTTTCCGCCAGAGCTCGCCACGCGGCCGAGCGCTCGCCACGCGGCCGAGCGCTCGCCGCGCGGCCGAGCTCCCGCCGCCCTACCCAGCCGCAGTTGACGTTCGCGCCGCGCCTCAGCGCGGCTTGCCCCACGCAATCACGCTCGCGAGCCCCGGCTCGTTCGGCGCCATGCCGGCTGCGAGCTCGGCCCGGATCCGCGCCAGGCCCGCCGCGAGCTCGTCCGGGTGATCCCGCGCGAGCCGCTCGAAGAAGCTGGTCTGCCGGTGCCAATCGGGCTCGACGATCTTCTCCGGGTAGGCGGACAGCGCGGCGAGCGAGCCGTCCTCGAGGTCGCGGAAGCGGACCTCGAGGTGGCGCGCGCCGGGCACCAGCGCGAGCAGCTCGTCGAGCGGCGGGTGCGACTCGAACATCCATGCGCGGGTGCTCGGGAAGTAGTCGGACAGCCAGTTCGCCGCGACGTCCTCGCGGGTGAACACCATGAGCGCGAGCCGGCCGCCCGGCCGCAGCACCCGCTGGGCCTCGGCGACGGCCGCCGCCGGGTCCTCGACGTGATGAAGCATCGAAACGAGCATCGCCGCGTCCACGCTCGCGTCCTCCAGCGGCAGCCGCTGCGCGTCGCCCGCGATCGTCTCCAGGCCCTTCGCCGCGGCCTGCGCGAGCATCGCCGGCTCCCGGTCGATCACCACCGGCTCCCAGCCCTCGTCACGCAGTGCGCGCGCGTAGTTGCCGGTGCCGCCACCGACATCGGCCAGTCGCCGTCCGGGCGCACCGGCCAGCGCCTCGCGCAACGGGTCGAGCACGGACGGGCTTGCGGCGCGCGTCTCGTCGTACGTCCGCGCCTGGTTGGAGTAATCACGCAGCAGGCTCATCCCGATTGACGGTACGACATCGCGACCACGGCCGGCGGGAGACGCCGCGGGGCCGGAGACGGTCGCCGCCGGCCGGGCCGGAGGCGGTCGCGGCCGGGCGGGGCCGGAGGCGGTCGCCGCCGGGCCGGGCGCGGGCCGGAGGCGGTCGCCGCCGGGCGCGGCGCGGCCCGGGGCCGGAGGCGGCCCGCGGGTTCAGAGCGTCCGGGCGTAAGTGACCGCGACCACGTGGGCGCAGCCGCCGGCGTGGAGCGCGCGGGCGCAGGCGTCGAGGGTCGCGCCGGTGGTGTGGACGTCGTCGATGAGCAGCGCGGCCGGCGGGGGCGGGCCGCGGAGCTCGATCCTCATCCGGTCGCGGCGCCGGCGCAGCGCGCGCGTGGCGCCGACCTGCCGGCCGGCGCGGTCGCGCCGCACGAGGCAGGCGTCGACGGGAAGGTCGAGGCGCGCCGCCAGCGCCCCGCACAGCTCGCCGGCGGGATCGAACCCGCGCCGGCGGCGCCGCGCCGGCTGCGGCGGCACCGGGACGAGGACGCGCGACGCGCGCAGGTCGAGCGGCAGGTTCGCGGCCACGTGCGCCGCCATCAGCCCCGCGACCGGCAGCGCCGACCGGAACTTCAACGCCGCCACCAGCGAGCGCGCCACGCCGTCGTAGGCGAGTGGCGCCCACGCGCGCGCGAACGCCGCGCCCGCCGCGGGACAGCCGCGCCCGCGGTGAACCGGGAGCCCGCAGCGCTCACACACGCTCGCCGGCAGCCACGGCAGCGCCCGCGTGCAGTCACCGCACAGCCGCAACGACGCCCGCCCGAGCGGCGCCCGGCACACCACGCAGGCGGGCGGGACGATCAACGCGATCAGCTCGGACCAGACCACGCTCCCAGATTCCGCCGCGCCACGTCACGAAACAACACCCGGTCGTGACGGTTCAGCACCGAGAGCGTCACAATCGTCGCTCGTGCCGGTCGACACGTCGTGGAACCTCGCCCCGGTCGTCATCGCGTCGCTGCTGGCGTACGGGTTGGTGTACGGCCTGCGCTGGCGCACGTCCCGGCGCCAGGGCGGCGCGCGGGCGGCGCCGGTCGGGCGCGCGGTGCTGTGGGGCACCGGCATCGCACTGCTGTTCGTCGCGCTGATCTCGCCGCTCGACACGCTCGGCGGGCAGTTCGCCACGTTCCACATGGTCCAGCACCTGCTGATCGCCGACCTCGCGCCGGTGTGCCTGATCCTCGCGCTGACGAAGCACATCCTGCGCCCTGCCACACGGCGGATCCACTGGCTCGAACAGAAAGCCGGGCCGTTCGGGCACCCGGCGTTCGGGGTCGTCGCCTACGTCGCCGCGATGTGGGCGTGGCACGTCCCCGCCCTCTACGACGCGGCGCTCGAGCACGCCGGCGTCCACGTGCTCGAGCACCTGAGCTTCGCCGCCGCCGGCCTTCTGTACTGGTGGCACCTGCTGTCGCCGATCCGTTCCCGCATGCGGCTGGCGGGAATGGGGCCGATCCTCTACATGGCGTCGACGAAGATCCTCGTCGGCTTCCTCGGCGTGCTGCTCGCGTTCGCGCCCGACCTGCTGTACGCGTACGACTGGAGCGGCACCAAGTGGGGACTGTCCCCGCTGGACGACCAGCACGTCGCCGGGCTCGTCATGGCGCTCGAGCAGTCGATCGTGATGGGGATCGCGCTCGCGTACCTGTTCGTGCGCATGCTCGCCGAGTCGGACGCCGAGGATCAGCGGGCCGAGCGCTACGGCGCGGCCTGAGGCCGCGGCGGCTCGAGCCGCGCCAGCTCGCGCAGGTTGCGGAACGCGCGGACGCCGAGCGCCCCGACCATCAGCGCGGCGATGCCGAGCACCGCGACGTCGAGCATCCCGATCCCGAACGCGTGCGGTGCGAGTCCGAGCGCGAGCACGGTGTTGATGACGACGAGGCCGACCCGCGCCTCGGTCGGCCCGAGCCGGCCGTAGCCGAGCGAGAAGACGCCGAGCGTGTTGGTCTCCAGGTAGGTGTTGATCGAGAGCACCAGATAGGCGATCACGATCACGAGGCCGGTCGCGAGCAGCATGTAAGGCGAGAGACCGAGGCCGATCCCGATCAGTGCCGTCGCGATCGCGTCCACGAGGTGGTCGAGGTAGTAGCCGTAGCGCGGCCGCTCGGACGTGCGCACGCGCGCGAGCGTGCCGTCCAGCGAGTCGCCGAGCCAGTGCAGAACGAGCAGGCCGCTGGCCGCCCACAGCCACACCGGGTCCTGGTTTGAGAGCGCGTACGCGGCGGCGATGCCGACAGCGGCGACGACGCCGAGTGCGGTCAGATGGTCGGGCATCACCCAGGCCGGGAGGCGGCGGGCGATCCACTCGAGCACGCGCCCCTCGGGACGGGCGAGCAGGAAGGTCTTCTCACGCGGTGCGGACATCGGCTGTTGCTCCTTGTTGACCATCGGTCAATAAGACATATGCCGAAAGCCGCCGCCGGTTACAGGCCGGGCCGAGCGCCCTAGCTCTCCAGAACGGCGCCGTCCTCGATCTGCCGCGGTCCCTTGACGGTCACGACCCCGCGCACGACGACGTCGCGGCCGAACGTCACGTCGCCTTCCACGGCCAGCCGTTCGCAGTCCACCAGCGATGGCGCGCCGCCCGGGAAGCGGGCATCGAAGTCGCGCAGGAGCTTGTAGTAGTCGTCGTCGAGGTCGACGATCGGGGGCTTCCCGTCACGCGAAGGATCGAGCTCCACCCGCGCGTCGTCGGTGAGCACGAACGCATCCGAGCGCAGCGCCAGCAGGTCCTCGGTCGTCTTGACCGGAGAGAACCGCTGTCGCGACACCGCGACCGGCTGCGCGCCGTCGAACACGCCGATCGCCGCGCCCATGGCGGTCTCGAGCTGGAACACCTCGGGCGTCGACTTGTCCCCCGGGTCGACGGTCTTGCGATTGACGATCAGCGGCAGCCCGAGCACACCGTCGCGCTCGCGCATGACGTCGCGCAGCGCCTGCAGGTCGAGCCACAGGTTGTTGGTGTTCACGTACCGATGGCGACCGATGTCCTGCAGCGAGTCCAGGTCCTCCTTCGGCGTCTGCGCCGTCTCGCGCAGCAGGTAGCCGCCACCCGGACGCTGCGCGATGTGGCCGCCCTTGCGGTCCATCTCCGTGCGCCGCGTGACCTCCATCACGAACGGGATCTCCTCGCGCGCCATCCACGCGAGGATCCGCGGCTCCAGGACCGCGCCGAGGTTGTCGGAGTTGGAGACGAAGGCGTAGCGGTACCCCTGCTCCAGCAACCCCTCGAGCATCCCCGAGGTCAGCAGCGCGGTGTAGAGGTCGCCGTGGCCGGGCGGGCACCACTCCAGCGACGGGTCGTCGGGCCACTCGACCGGCTGGAGATCCTCGACGAGGATCTTCGGCTCCTTGTGTTGCACGAAGTCGGGCGGGACGTCGGAGGCGACCTCGTCCGGCAGCTCCTTCAGCGCGTCATCGTGCGTGTAGAAGGAGTTCATGAGCACGAGCGGCAGCCGCGCGCCCGACCGCTCGCGCAGCTCGATCACCTGGCGGGCGATCACCTCGAGGAACGTCAGCCCGTCCTTCGCCTCGATCAGCGACTTCGCGCGCGTCATGCCCATGCTGGTGCCGAGGCCGCCGTTGAGCTTGAGCACCACCGCGGCGTCGAGCGGCGGCTCGCCGTCGGGCAGATCGTCGATCTGCTGCACGTCCTCGACCGGCTCGATCTCGGACTCCGGGAGCATCCCGGTCTCGCCCTCGGCGAGCTGCTTGTAGTAGTGCGTGAAGGTGTCGATCGCGGCGTCCGGGATCCCCTCCCGGCGCATCTTCTCGACGCTCGCCTGCAGTCCGTCCATCGCGGTCACCCTACCCAGCCGCGCCGGTACTGCTCCTGCTCGGGGCTGAGCTCGTCGATCGCCACGCCGAGTGACGCGAGCTTCAGAGCGGCGACCTCGCGATCGACGCCGTCGGGCACCGGATGGACGCCCGGCTCCAGATCGCCGCGGGCCAGCTCTTCGGCGGCGAGCGCCTGCAGCGCGAACGAGATGTCCATCACCGCGGCCGGATGCCCCTCGGCGGCGGCGAGGTTGACGACGCGGCCGCCGGCGAGCAGGTTCAGCCGCCGGCCCGCGAACGCGAACTGCTCCACCAGCGGGCGGACCTCCCGCACCGAGTCGGCCTGCTCGCGCAGCGCGACGACGTCGATCTCGACGTCGAAGTGGCCGGCATTCGCCAGCACCGCGCCGTCCTTCATGCGCGCGAAGTGCTCGGCCCGGAGCACGTCGCGCACGCCGGTGACGGTGACGAAGACGTCGCCGCGCTCGGCCGCGGCGAGCGCCGGCATCACCTCGAAGCCGTCCATGCGCGCCTCGAGCCCCCGCAGCGGGTCGATCTCGCAGACGATCACCGACGCGCCGAGCCCGTCGGCGCGCAGCGCGATGCCCTTGCCCGTCCAGCCGTAGCCGAACACGACCAGCGTCCGCCCGGCGAGCAGCAGGTTGGTGGTGCGCAGGATGCCGTCGATCGCCGACTGGCCGGTGCCGAAGCGGTCGTTGAAGCGCTCGGTGAGCGCCTCGTTGACGGCGAGGACCGGGCAGGCGAGCCGGCCCTCGGCCTGCAGCGCGCGCAGCCGCACGAGCCCCGTCGTCGTCTCCTCCGTGCCGCCGAGCAGGCCGTCGAGCAGGTCGGGCCGGGCGAGGTGCAGGGCGCTCAGCAGGTCCGCGCCGTCGTCGAGCGTGATGCGCGGCGCGCGGGCGACGACGGCGGCGACGCGGGCGGCCCAGGCGTCGGCGTCGTCGCCGCGGACCGCGTGCACCTCGGTGCCCGCGACCGCCAGCGCGGCGGCGACGTCGTCCTGCGTCGCGAACGGGTTCGAAGCGCACAGCGCGACATCGGCCCCGCCGGCCGCCAGCGTGCGCACCAGGCACGCGGTCTCCGACGTCACGTGCAGGCAGGCGCCGACCACGATGCCGGCGAGCGGCTTCTCGCGCGCGAACCGCTCGCGGATCGAGCGCAGCACGGGCATCTGCCCGTCGGCCCAGTCGATGCGGGCCTCGCCCGCCTCGGCGAGCGACCGGTCAGCGACGTCCGAGGCCATCAGCAAACGCCGCCGCCAGGCGGTCGATGTCGTCCTCCGTGGTCGACCAGTTCGAGACCGACACGCGCGCCGCCGCACGGCCCGCCCAGACCGTGCCGCCCAGCCACGCCTCACCACTGTCCTGCACCGCCGCGATCACCGCCTGAGTCGTCGCATCGTCGTCGCCGAAGCGGACGAGCACCTGGTTGAGGACGACGTCGTTGAGCACCTCCGCGCCGTCGAGCTCCTCCATCGCGGCGGCGAGCCGGCGCGCGAGCGCGCAGTTGCGCTCGATCAGCTCCGCCAGACCGTGGCGGCCGAGCTGTCGCAGCGCGGCGTAGATCGGGATCGACCGCGCGCGGCGCGATGCCTCGGGCACATAGTCGATCGGCTCGCGGCCCGCCTCGTCGGGCAGATAGCTCGCGCGCATGCTCATCGCGGCGCGCACCGGCGCCCGGTCGGCGACGATCGACAGCGCGCCGTCGTACGGGACGTTCAGCCACTTGTGGGCGTCCACGGCCCACGAGTCGGCGAGCTCGGCGCCGGCAGTGAGATGGCGCAGGGCCGGGCTGACGGCGGCCCACAGGCCGAACGCGCCGTCGACGTGCAGCCAGGCGCCGGCGGCTCGCGTCTTGGCGGCGATCGCGGCGAGCGGGTCGAACGCGCCGGACGCGACCTCGCCCGCCTGCGCGCAGACGATCGCGGGGCCGCCCTCGAGCTCGAGCGCATCGGCGCGCATCGCGCCCTGGTCGTCGGCCGGGACGCGGATCGCCCGGTCGGCGCCGAACCCGACGTAGCGCAGCGCGCTCAGCAGTGACGCATGGACGTGCTCGCCGACATACACGCGCAGCTCGGGCGCACCGATCAGCCCGTCGGCCTCGACATCCCAGCCCGCGCGCTCCAGCACCGCGTGCCGGGCCGCGGCGAGGCCGACGAAGTTCGCCGTCGTCGCGCCGGTCGTGACGCCGACGGCGGCTTCCCGCGGCAGGCCGAGCGCCTCCAGCACCCAGCGCTCCACCGTGGCCTCGACCGCCGCCGCGGCGGGCGAGCTGACGCGGCTGAACGCGTTCTGGTCCCACGCGCTCACCAGCCAGTCGGCGGCCAGCGCCGCCGGCAGCGCGCCGCCGGTGACGAAGCCGAAGTAGCGCGGCCCTGGGCTCGCCACCGTCGCAGGCCCGGCCACGGCGGCGAGGTGCTCGATCACGGCGACCGGGTCCTCGCCCTGCTCGGGCAGCGGCTCGTCGAGCGCCGCGACCGCGTCCTCGTACGACAGCGATGCCGCCACGCGCCGGTCCGCGATCCCGGCGAGGTGCTCCTCGGCGAGCGCGGCCGCGCGTCTCAGGGGAGTTGCCCCTGCGGGCGTCCGGCCCGCAGGCCTGATGGCCAGTTCGTCGTCCGGACTCACGAGACCGGAGACCCTAACGGGCCTGCAGCGCGTCCATCCCGACGGCGATCGCCAGCACGAGCCGGCGGTCGAGCGTGCGCTCGGGGTCGCCGGACAGGTCGATGTCGTAGACGTCGCGCCACGGGCCGATCCGGCGCCGGTGGTGGCCGATCACCTCGCCGTCGCGCTTGAACTGGAAGTGGTACGGGATCGGCAGCCAGTCGGCGAAGTCGCCGATGTACGGGATGAATCCGACCAGGCGCCGGAACAGCGCGATGATCGGGTTCTGCTCCTGCGCGGTGACGGATCCGCCGGACCAGTCGATCTCGTAGGTCGAGCGCAGCAGGCTGGCCCCGAACACCTTCTTGATCTCGCCGATCTTCTGCCCGTCGGCACCGGTCACGTCATAGGTGGCGCGCGGATCGAACCGCTGGCGCGCCTTGATCCGCATCAGCTCGACGGACTTCGAGTCGTCCAGGTAGAAGCGGATGTCCTCCTTGAACGTGAAGCGCTTCTGCTCGACGAAGCAGAAGGGGTCCTCGCCGTCCGCCAGCGAGAACTCGTACCGGTTGACGACCGGCGCGAACCGCTGGCGGAGGACGAAGGCGTCGTGCTGGTTGGGGTCTACCGGAGGTGTTTGGGGTGGGTGGTGGGAGCTAATACCGGTAGTGGTCGGGCTTGAACGGGCCGTCGACCGGGACGTCGATGTAGGCGGCCTGGTCGGGCGTGAGCTCGGTGAGGTGCACGCCGAGCGCATCCAGGTGCAGGCGGGCGACCTTCTCGTCGAGCCGCTTGGGCAGCACGTACACGCGCTTCTCGTACTCGTCGTTGCGCGAGAACAGCTCGATCTGGGCGATCACCTGGTTGGTGAACGAGTTCGACATCACGAAGCTCGGGTGGCCGGTGGCGTTGCCGAGGTTCAGCAGGCGGCCCTCGGAGAGCACGATCACCGAGTGGCCGTCGGGGAACACCCACTCGTCGACCTGCGGCTTGATGTTGATGCGCTCGATGCCGTCGAGCTTGGCGAGCCCGGCCATGTCGATCTCGTTGTCGAAGTGGCCGATGTTGCCGACGATCGCCTGGTGCTTCATCCGGGCCATGTCGGCCGCCGTGATGATGTCCTTGTTGCCGGTGCAGGTGATGAAGATGTCGCCGGTCTCGACGACGTCCTCGAGCGTGAGGACCTGGTAGCCCTCCATCGCCGCCTGCAGCGCGCAGATCGGGTCGATCTCGGTGACGATGACGCGCGCGCCCTGGCCGCGGAGCGACTCCGCGCAGCCCTTGCCGACGTCGCCGTAGCCGCAGATCACCGCGGTCTTGCCGGCGATCATCACGTCGGTGCCGCGGTTGATGCCGTCGATCAGGCTGTGGCGGCAGCCGTACAGGTTGTCGAACTTGGACTTGGTGACCGAGTCGTTGACGTTGATGGCCGCGAACAGCAGCTCGCCGCGCTCGGCGAGCTGGTAGAGGCGGTGCACGCCGGTCGTCGTCTCCTCGGTGACGCCCTTGATGTTGGCCGCCGCGCGCGTGAAGCGCTGCGGGTCCTCGGCCAGCGAGCGCTGCAGCGTCTCGAGGATGATGCGGAACTCGTCGGAGTCGGCGGTCGCCGGATCCGGCACCGCGCCGGCCTTCTCGAACTCGGCGCCCTTGTGGACGAGCAGGGTGGCGTCGCCGCCGTCGTCGAGGATCATGTTCGGGCCGTTGCCGTCGGGCCAGGTGAGCGCCTGCTCGGTGCACCACCAGTACTCCTCCAGCGTCTCGCCCTTCCACGCGTAGACCGGGATGCCGGCCTCGGCGATCGCGGCGGCGGCGTGGTCCTGCGTCGAGAAGATGTTGCACGACGCCCAGCGGACCTCGGCGCCGAGAGAAACCAGCGTCTCGATCAGCACGGCGGTCTGGATCGTCATGTGCAGCGAACCCGTGATGCGCGCGCCCTTGAGCGGCTGGGAGTCGGCGAACTCGCGCCGGGTCGACATCAGGCCGGGCATCTCGTGCTCGGCGAGCTGGATCTCCTTGCGGCCGTACGCCGCGAGCGAGATGTCGGCGACCTTGTAGTCGGTCGTGAGGTTCGTGGATGCCATGGATCTCCTAGGAGCTTGCGGTGAGGGCGGCGGCGACGAGGAGCTTCTGGTGCTTCTCCTGCTCCCAGCGCAACCAGTTCGCGGCCGGCACGTCGTCGGGACGCTCCGCCTTGGCGTCCAGCCAGGCCTCCGTCGCCTGGCTCAGCGCCGGGTCGCGCCGCAGGCGCGAGGCGAAGGCCAGGTCGGACAGTCCGATCTCGTGGGCCTCGAGCAGCTCGCGCAGCGTGCGCAGGCGCTGGAGCTCGGCCGGCCCGTAGAGGCGGTACCCGGACTCCGAGCGGGCGGGCTCGACCAGCCCGACGCGCTCGACGTACCGCAGCATGCGCGGCGACCAGCCAGTGGTCTCCGCCGCCTCGTGGATCGTCAGAGCGGAAACGCCGCGGCCGCTCGATGCGGCCTCCACGGTCGTGATGTCGTTGCCGGCGTTCGTCACGGCGGCCCAGTGTAGCGAACCTTGACACACTTGTGTCAGGGTTCGGGTCGCCATACTCATCGCCGTGCACCACCCCGTCCTCGATGTCCTGCGCGCGCGCCTGCGCGAGGACTCTGCGCCCGGCCGGCGGACCGATCCGCACCGCGTCGCGGTCGTGATGGAGGGCGGGGGCATGCGCGGCGTCGTCTCGGCCGGGATGACCGCGGGGCTGGAGGGGCTCGGGCTGACCCGCTGCTTCGACCTGGTGGTGGGCTCGTCGGCGGGCGCGCTGAACGCCGCGGCGCTGCTCGGCGGCGTCGCCCGGCCCGCCGCGGCGATGTACCACACGGTGCTGGCGTCGCGGCAGTTCGTGAACCCGGTACGGCTGCTGTTCGGCCGGCCCGCGCTCGACGTCCGCTTCGTGCTCGCGCACGCCGACGGCGACCTCGACGCCGAGCGCCACCAGCGCACGATCGCCAGCCCGATCCCGCTGCACTGCGTCGCGCTCGACGTCGACAGCACGACGCTCGTGGAGTTCAGCGGCATGCGCACCAAGGACGAGCTGTGGAACGTGCTGCTGGCGACGACGCGGATGCCCTGGATCGGCGGCCCCCCGGTGCCGATCGACGGCCGCCGCTACATCGACGGCGCGCTGACCTGCCCGATCCCCGTGAGCCAGGCGGTCGAGGCGGGCGCCACGCACGTGCTCGTGCTGCAGACGCGGCCGTACGGGGTGCCGCGGTCGGCCGGCGGGCGCGTCGGCGAGCGGCTGATCGCCCGCCACCTGCGGGGGCTCAACCCGGCGCTCGTGCCGCTCTGGCACGGCCGCATCCAGGACTACGAGAACCTGGTCGAGGACATCGCCCAGCGTTCGTCCTCTCCCAACGGGGACGGCCCATACGTGTACGGGCTCCGCCCGCCCGCGGGGACCCCGGTCGTCACGCAGCTCGAGCGCCGGCCGGAGGTGCTCGAGCGGGCCGCACATCACGCCGAGCGCCTCGTGGAGCAGACTTTCTCGGAATGACGCAGATCGGCCTCGGGCTCGCCGCTCTGGGACGCCCGGCGTACATCAACCTCGGCCACGCCGAGGACATCGGCCCCGAGCACAGCTCCGAGGACCTGCGCGCGCGCACGTTCGCGGTGCTCGACCGCGCGTACGCGGCCGGCGTGCGCTACTTCGACGCGGCGCGCTCCTACGGGCTCGCCGAGGAGTTCCTCGGCGGGTGGCTGGCCGACCGCGGGGCGGGTGGGGACGGTTTCGTGTTCGTTGCGTCCAAGTGGGGCTACACGTACACCGCCGGCTGGCGGATGGACGCCTCCGAGCACGAGGTCAAGGACCTGTCCGTCGAGCAGCTGCGACGCCAGCTGGCCGAGACGCGCGAGCACCTCGGCTCGTGGCTGCGGCTGTACCAGATCCATTCGGCCACGCTCGACAGCGGCGTCCTCGAGGATCGTGACGTGCTCGGTGAGCTGGCCGCCCTGCGCGCGACCGGCGTGGAGGTCGGGTTGAGCGCGACCGGCCCGGAGCAGCCGGCGACGATCGACGCCGCGATCGCGACCGGCGCCTTCGACGCCGTCCAGGCGACCTGGAACCTGCACGAGCGCTCGGCCGGCGAAGCGCTGGCGCGCGCCCACGCCGCGGGGATGCGCGTGATCGTCAAGGAGGCGGTCGCCAACGGCCGGCTGACCGATCGCGCGGCGCCGCCGGAGCTGGCCGCGGCGGCGCGCGAGCGCGCGGTCGGCGCCGACGCGATCGCCATCGCGGTCGCGCTGGCGCAGCCGTGGGTGGATGTGGTCCTGAGCGGCGCGTCGACGCCCGCGATGCTCGAGAGCAACCTCGAGGCGCTCACGGTGAGCGTCGACGCGGAGCTGCAGGAGCGGCTCGCCGGGCTCGCGGAGCCGGCGGACGAGTACTGGGAGCGGCGCTCCCAGCTCGACTGGACTTAGGTGGTCGCCAAGACGAGGATCTTGCCCATGTGCAGGGCCTCGACGTCCTTGTCCGCGGTCGCGTCGTCGAGCCCCGCGTCGAGCAGCAGCTGCTTGATGCGCTTGTGGCCGGCGACGCGCTGGCGCGCGATGCCCGCCGGGTAGGTCGTCTCGATCTCGCGGTCGGCGTCGGCGAAGCTGCCGCCGCGCTGCGCAGCGCCGTCGCCGGCGAACGAGCCCATGCCTTCGCGGGAGCCGGCGTAGCCGCCGCGCTGGGCGTCGGCGCCGACGGCGCCGGCGAACGCGCCCATCTCCTCGGCGCGGGCGTCGCGCTCCGGCTCGCCCATCAGGACGCGGATGCCATCGCCGGAGACGCCGGAGGCGAGCAGGGCCTCGACGGCCTCGCCCGCCTCTTCATGTGACATGTACGCGCTGCACTGGACCATGGGGAACTCCAATCGTTCGGGGTTCACCATCAGTCGCTCCAGGCGCGAGCGCGTTACATCACTCGTCGGGCGGGCCGCCCTCGATGCCGGTGGCGAAGTCGCCCTCCCGGAGCTTCTCGGGCGAGTCGGGCAGCTCCTCGGCGCCCTCGCTGAAGCGGCCCTTGTGCTCCAGCTCGATCTCCGGGCCTTCGCGCTGGCCGCGCGCGAAGTCGGACTCGCGCTCGTCGTTCGGGATCGCTTCAGTACCTTCGGCAAACCCATGGTCGGGCTGATCGGGCTGCGCCGGATGCGTGTGCTCTAGGTCTCGTTCCATACCTATGGGCTACCCGAAGCGGAGCCCGTGAACTCGGGCAGCGGCCGCTTTACCAGACCTTCAGAGAGCGCCCATTCGATCGTGCGCGCGAACGTGTCGCGCACCGGCGCGTATCTGAGGCCGAGCTCGCGCGTGGCGCGCGAGCCGTCGTAGCGATGCCCGTGCAGCATCGTTCGCACCATCGCGCGGCAGACCGGCGGATGCTTGCCCCTGACGCGGAAGACGCCCTCGACCCCCGCGGCGGCGGCCTTGGCCACGGCGGGCGGCAGGAAGGTCGGCTTCTCGACGACGCCGGTCATCCCGGACACGATCTCCAGCGCCTCGCTCGACCGCAGCGTCGCCCCGTTGAGCACGTAGCGCTCGCCGGGGACGCCCTTGTCGCCGGCGAGCAGGTGGCCGGCCACGCAGTCGCGGATGTCGACGATGCTGATGTTGGTGTGGACGAACGCCCGCAGCTTGCCGTTGAGGTAGGCGATCATGATCCGGCCCGTGCCGCCGGCGCGGCCGGGCCCCTGCACCGACGACGGGTTGACCGAGACGACCTCGACGCCGTCGCGCGCGCCCGCCGCGAGCGCCGCCACCTCGCCCTCGTGCTTGGAGCGCTCGTAGACCGACATGTACCAGCCGCGATGCGGCGAGTCCTCGTTGCCGATCGTGCCCTGCTCCTCGCCGAGCGAGGCGGCCGAGCTCGTCAGCACCAGCCGCTTGATCCCGGCCCGCGCGGTCGCGCGCACCGCGGCCTCGGCCCCGCGGACGTTGACGTGGATCATCTCCACGGGGTCCTCGGGGCACATCGTGTTCATGCCGGCGACGTGGTAGACGATGTCGCAGCCGCGCATCCCGGCTTCGAGCGCCGCCTCGTCGAGCGTGTCGCCGCGGGCGACCTGCGCGCCGGCGACCGCGAGCGCCGCGGCCGCCTGGTCCGAGCGGGCGAGCGCCGTGACCTCGCCCTGCTCCAGCAGGGCGGTCAGCAGCGCGCCGCCGAGGAAGCCGCTGCCGCCGGTGAGGAACGCGCGCGGCATCAGCGCTCTCTCAGCGCGTCGGAGAAGCGGCTGAAGTAGTCGACCGCCGAGGCGACGGTGATCGCGGCGGCGATCAGCATCACCCACTCGTCGAGGTACGCGCCGGCGATCTCGTCGCCGGGCCGCAGGATCGCCAGCAGGATCGCGAGGAACTGGATCGCCGTCTTCAGCCGGCCGAGGAACGAGGCCTGCATCACCGTGCCGCCGGCGGCGATCACGCCGCGCAGGCCGAGCACCATCAGCTCGCGGCCGATGATGATCACGGCCACCCACGGCGACGCGCGCTCGACCGCCACCAGCGCGATCAGCACGCCGGTGACGAGCAGCTTGTCGGCGGTCGTGTCGAGGAACGAGCCGATCTTGGTCGTGACGTCCCAGCGGCGGGCGAGGTACCCGTCGACCCAGTCGGTCGCGGCCGCGATCGCGAACAGGACGGCGGTGGCGCCACGCGGCGCGTCCTCCATCAGCATCGCCATGATCACCGGCGTCAGCAGGATGCGGAGCGACGTGCTGGCGGCCAGGAACCGCGCAGAGCGGATGCTGCTCATGCTGGCAACTCGCCCCACAAGGGGGCCGACTCTAGCGGCTCCGCACGCGGTCTCGCGCCTATCGGCCGAGCGCGCGCTCGGCGGCCTGCCGCGCCTCCTCCGGTGTCACGGCGCGCAGCGCGTCCTTGACCTCGGGGATGCGGCTCGCGGCCATGCTGAGCTCGTGGACACCGAGGCCGGCGAGCACCACGGCCGCCTCCGGGTCGCCGGCCAGCTCGCCGCAGACACCGACCCAGCGCCCGTGGGCATCGGCGGCCTCGACGGCGCGTTCGATCAGCCGCAGCACCGGGGCGTTGAGGCCCGCGAGCAGCGGCGCCAGCGCCTCGTTGCCGCGCTCGGCCGCCATCGTGTACTGCGTCAGGTCGTTGGTGCCGACCGAGAAGAAGTCGACCTCGCGGGCGAACGCGTCGGCCTGGACCGCGACCGCGGGGACCTCGAGCATCACGCCGATCTCGATGTCGGCGTCGACCATCGCGCGCGCCTGCCGGTACTCCTCCAGCGTCGCCACCATCGGGAACATGATCTTGATCGGGTGGCGCTCGGCGACCGCGGCGATCGCGCGCAGCTGGGTGCGCAGCAGGTCGGGATGCTGGAGGCCGAGGCGAATGCCGCGGACCCCGAGGAACGGGTTGTCCTCGGGCGCCTGGGCGAGGAACGGGAGCGGCTTGTCGGCGCCGGCGTCGAGCGTGCGGATGATCACCGGGCGGCCCTCGAGCGCGGCGGCGATCTCCTCGTAGACCGCACGCTGCTCGTCCTCGGACGGCTCCTCGTCGCGGTCGAGGAACAGGAACTCGGTGCGCAGCAGGCCGACGCCGTCGGCGCCGAGCTCGACCGCCCCGGCGGCGTCGGCCGGGGAGCCGACGTTCGCGGCCACCTCGATCGTCGGGCCGTCGCGCAGGGTGGCGGGCCGGCGGGCTCGCGCGCGGGCGCGCGCGTGACGTTCCTCGGTCTCGACCCGGGCGCGCTCGCGCTCGGCCAGCGTGTCCTCCGACGGCCCGACCTCGACCGTGCCGGCGTCGCCGTCCACCACGAGCGTCGTCCCCTCCGCGATGCCCAGCACGCCCTCGCCGAGCCCGACCACCGCGGGGATGCCGAGCGCGCGGGCGAGGATCGCGGCGTGCGACGTGGCGCCGCCGCGAGCGATCGCCAGGCCCTTGACCAGCTCGCGGTCGAGCCCTGCCGTGTCGCCGGGCGTGAGGTCGCGGGCGACGAGCACGCCGGCCTCGGCGATCCCGTGGTCGGCGGTCTCGCCGGTCAGGTGCCGCAGCACGCGGCCGCCGACGTCCTCGACGTCGACCGCGCGCTCCTGCAGGTACGGGTCGTCGAGCCGCCGCCACTCCTCCGCGGTCGCGAGCGCGGCGTCCCGCCAGGCGACCTCGGCGCTCTCGCCCGCGTCGACCGCCGCCTTCGCGGGCCCGAGCAGCGCCGCATCGTCGAGCAGCATCAGGTGGGCGTCGAAGATCCCCGCCTCGGCCTCACCGGCCTGGCCGGCGATCTGCGCCCGCGCCGCGACCACGTCCCCCCGCGCCGCCTCGCGCGCCGCCTCGAGCCGCCCCCACTCCGCCACCGGCGACGACCCGGGGTCAGACCCCTTGAGCGTGAGTGACTCAAGGGGTCTGACCCCTCCGGTGTGACGTGCGGGTGCGATGGCGATTCCCGACGACGCGGGGACGCCGGTCAGCACGCCGCTCGGTGCGGCGGCCGGGGCGGCGGGTGGCGGCGGGGGCGGCGGGGGCGACCGGCGCGTCGCCGTCGGTGTCGCCGAAGTTGTCGTCGGCGAGCTCGCGCAGGGCGCTGAGAGCGGCGGTGGCCTCCGGACCGGCGGCCTGTACGCGGATCTCGTGGCCCTGGCGGACGCCGAGCGTGACGAGCGCGCTGAGGCTGCGGGCGTCGGCCGGGCCGCGGCCGGTCGTCTCGTCGGCGACGGTGACCGCGGCGTCGAAGCGTGCGGCGGTCTCGACGAAGCGCGCGGCCGGCCGCGCGTGGAGGCCCAGCTTGTTCGGCACGTTGATGACGAGCTCCTCGGCGCCGTCGAGCGGGGCCGCAGCCGGCTCGGGAGACGCGGGCGCGGAGTCCTCGACGCCGAGCTGTGAGGCCTTCATGCCGAGCGCGGCGCGGGCCTCCGCCGCGACCTCGGCGAGGTCGGCGCCCGTGCGCGCGCGGGCCGCCGCGGCCACCGCGCCCTCGATCAGCGGCGCTTCGCACAGCAGCACCTCGGTGTCCGTGATCATCTCGGCCGCCATCTCGGCGCTCAGCACCGCGCTGCCGAGGTCCATCAGCACGATCACGCCGTCGGGCGAGGCGGCGCGCTCGATCGCCGCCATCACGACCGCCATGTCGGTCCCGATCGCGCCCGGCGGGTCGGCCATCCCGCCCGCCGCCTCGATCGCCACGTCCTCCCCGCCCATCTCGCGAGCGAGCTCGATCACGCCCTCGGCGAGCTTCGCGCTGTGGGAGACGATGACGAGGCCGACCACTCAGTGGACCACTAGGCGGAGAGGCCGGCGGCGCGGTGCAGGAGCTCGATCGGGTGGACCGTCCGCACCCCCGTGGCCTTCTCGATGTGCCAGCGGCACGTCTCGGAGTCGCACACGGCGAGGTCCGGCCCCGCGTCGGCGATCTGCCCGAACAGGCGCGCGCCGACGTCCATCGCGATCTCGTACTTCTCGCTCTTGAGCCCGTACGTCCCGGCGACGCCGCAGCACACGGCGTCGTTCTCGACGACGCGCAGCTCCGGCACGAGCGCCAGGAGATCGAGCGCGGGCTTGCCGACCCCATGGCCCTGCTGCTGGCACGGCGCGTGGTAGGTGACGGTGATCGGGAGCGGCGCGAAGTCGGTCCGCAGCTCGCCGCGGTCGTGCATCATCGCGAGGTACTCGCAGATGTCGTACATGCGGTCGGACACCGTGCGCAGGTCGGCGTCGCCCTCGAGCCCGAGGATCTCGCGCGCCTCGCGCTTGAGCATCAGCGTGCAGCTCGTCGACGTGCCGACGACGTCGACCTCCCGCGCCGCCGGCGCCAGCGTCCGCGCCATCCGGCGCGTGTACTTGCGCGCGAGGTCGAACATGCCGTTCGACTGCGCCGGCAGGCCGCAGCACAGCTGCCCCTTCGGGACGTCGACCTGGCAGCCCGTCCACTCGAGCAGCTCGACGGTCTTCTGCCCCACGTCCGGCTCCGACCAGTTCGCGCCGCAGCCGTGGAAGTAGGCGACGCGGCGGGCCGCCGGCGGCGACGTGTGCTTGCGCGCCCAGCGCTGGAACGTCCGGCCGGGATACGCCGGGAGCGCGGCCCGGCGGTCGAGCCCGACGAGCTTCTCGCCGAGCGCCCGCGTCGCGCCGTTGTGCAGCGTGACGTTGACGAGCGGGGCGACCGGCGTCGACAGCCGGCCGATGAGATCGGGCCGCGCCAGCAGGCGATCGCGCAGCTTGAAGCCGGTCCGCTCGCGCATCTTGGCGCGCGCCTGCGTGTTGATCTCCGCGATGTGCACGCCCTGCGGGCAGACCTGGGTGCAGACGCCGCAGCCGGAGCAGTAGTCGAGCGACTGGTCGGCCGACGTCTCGTCCCAGACGCGGAAGCGCTCGGCCTGCGGGCCGACGTACTTGGGGCCCGGGAAGAGCGGCGTGACGTTCGACACCGGGCAGTACGTCTCGCAGATCGTGCACTTGACGCAGTGGTCGAGCGAGTCGCGCATCAGGTCGCCGAGGAAGTCGTGCTCGATCGTCATCGCGCCGCCTCCGCGGACTGCGCGGGCTGCGCCGCGCCGAGGATCAGCTCGGCGGCACGGTGGCCGGTCGCGAGCGAGATCCCGTCGCCCGACTTCTCGCGCCAGGGCTGGGCGCCGGCCAGGGTCGCGCCCACGACGACGACGTTCTCGTGCCCCTCCGGCCGCAGGTTGTGGTCGACCGCGACGCCCGCGCGGCCCATCGGATGGTCGGCGAAGTACTCGGGGCCGAACCGCTCGCCGGACGGGACACCGGTGACCGGGAGCCCGAGCGCCACCTCGCGCGCCTGCCAGTGCGAGTCGAGCGCGACGCCGCCGGAGGCGAAGCCGCCGGTCGCCAGCACGACCCAGTCGCACTCGTGCGTGACGTCGCGCAGCCCGGCCCGTGCACGCAGGGCGGTCACCCGCCCGCCAGAGCGCTCGGCTGCGTGCACGACCACGTTGAGGATCATGTGCACGCCGGCGCGGCGCAGCCGCTCCCGCAGCGCCGCGGCAACGCGCATGCCCGGCACCGACGGCGGCAGCGTCGGCACCTCGAACACCGGTCGCCCGAGCCGTTCCTGCAGCTCGCTCCAGACCGCCGGCCCGTCGGCGATCCCGAGCACGGCCGGGAACGCCACGCGCTCCTCGGCGCCGAGCCGCGACGACAGCGCCCCCACCACGTCGGCCCGGAACGCGGGATCGTCGAACGCCCGCGCGTAGCCGAGCGAGTTGGCGTCGGCGCGCCCGCCGGGCGCGAGCTCGAGCTCGACCGCCCGCGCCTCGATCCCCGACCGCCCCAGGTTGTCCGCCAGCAGCGAGGCGTGGAAGTCCTTCAACGCGCGCAGGCCGACCACGCACACGGGATCGGAGCCGGCGCCCGCGACCATCGAAGGCGGGACCAGTGCCGAAGGCTTGAGCGCACCGACGGCGGTCGGCAGGAACAGGTTCTGGTCGAGCCCGCCGACGTAGCCCATCTCGTCGCGCCACCACGCCGCCGCCGCCTCGACCGCCCCGCGGCCGACGAGCGAGTACGGATGGTCCTCCCCCAGGGAGCCGATCGCGTCCAGCGGCCGCTCGACCCGATCGGGCGCGTAGCCGAGCACGTCGATCGTGCACGGCGACAGATGCGTCCCGCCGACGCCCTTGGCCAATACCTTCACGCGCTCGCCCGCCTCCGCGAGGCGCACCGCCGCGACGAGACCCGCGAGGCCGGTGCCGACGACGACGATCACGGGACGTGCTCCACGTCGAGCAGCCCCTGGAAGATCCAGTCGTCGAGCCGCGCCTGCCGCAGCTGGTCGCCGTACAGGATCGGCCACATGCCCTTCCAGCGCTCCTGAAGGAAGCCGCGCAGCGACTCGGACGCCTCGGCGCCGTCGAGCCGGTCGACCGCGTGCAGGATCCCCGTGGCGCGGTAGATGCAGAAGCCGCCCTGGCACGGGCCCATGCCGAGCCGCAACGACCGCCGCACGTCGTCCAGGTTCGTCGTGCCGCGGCGCCGCATCGTCTCCTCGAGCTTGCTGCGGCCGATCAGCTCGCACTCGCAGATCAGCTGCTCGTCCTGCATCGTCGCCTCGCGCCGGCGCAGCCGCGACCCGAGCGAGTAGAGCTGCCCGTCGTCGTTGTCGGGCGGGTGCACCGTGTCGGTGGTGCACGGCCGCTCGTCGCCGAGCTGCTTGCACATCGCGTCGACGATGTCCTGGGCCATCATCCGCAGCGTCGTCAGCTTGCCGCCCGACATCGTCAGGAACCGGCCGACGCCGTCGCGCTCGGCGTGATCGACGACGGCGTGGGTGCGGCTGACGTCGCGCGTGTCCTCGGCCTTGCCGGACGCCTTCTCGTCCTGGAACAGCGGCCGCGCGCCGGCCCACACGCGCATGGCCCGCGCCTCGCGGAAGCCGGGCACGAGCCGCTCGCCGTCGTCGAGCATCTGGTCGACCTCGTGCTGGGTGACCGGGATCTCGTCCGGGTCGGCGGCGCGGATGTCGGTCGTCCCGATCACGCTGACGGTGCGGATCGGGACGAGGATGTCGCCGTCGGCCGGCATCGTGCAGCGGTTGACCACCGTGTTCACGAGACGGTGGTTCATCGCGATCATGATCCCCTTGCCGGGGATCACGCCGACGCCCTCGATCCCCGCCATCTTCACGATCTGCGCCGCCCACGCGCCGGAGGCGTTGAGCGTGAAGCCCGCCTCGATGTCGAGCTCGGAGCCGGTCAGCTCGTTGCGCACGCGCGCGCCGGTGACGGCGTCGCCGTCGGTGTGCAGGTCGATGACCTTGTGGTAGGTGAGGATCCGCGCCCCGTGCTCGGTGGCGCCCCGCGCCAGCGCCCAGACGGTCTTCCAGGCGTCGATCGACGCGTCGGGCACGGTGAACGCGCGCTGGATCCCTGGGTTGAGCCGCGGCTCGAGCTTCAAGGCCGCGCCGACCGAGATCTCCTCGGTCGGCAGCGAAGCGCGACGACACCCTTCGAGAAACTCGTCGCCGTACGCCGGGTCGTCGTCGGGCGTGACGACGAACAGCCCGCCGGTGTCCTCGATGCAGTCCGGGATGACGCGGCGCAGGACCGCGTTCTCGACCACGCACTCCTCGGCGGCGACCGGGTCCTTGACGACGTAGCGGCCGCCCGAGTGCAGCAGCCCGTGAAAGCGCCCGCTCGTGCCCTCGGCAAGGTCGGCGCGGTCGACCAGGATCGCGTCGAAGCCGCGCAGCGCGGCGTCCCAGACGACGCCGGCGCCGGTGGCGCCGCCGCCGATCACGAGCAGATCGGCCTGCAGGCTCGTCACCTCACGGATCCTACGCGTCGTCGGCGGTCGGCCGTATGAGGTTCGAGCGCCCGATGTGGTGACGGCCGTCGATGTAGCGCACGGCGCCCGAGCGCGACCGCATCGACAACGACTGCGTGAGCACGCGACCCGGCCGGTAGCGGACGCCGGCCAGCAGCTCGCCGCTGGTCACGCCTGTGGCGGCGAAGAACACGTCCTCGCCCGACACGAGGTCGTTGGTCGACAGCACCTGGTCGAGGTCGTAGCCCGCCTCGAGCGCGGCGTTGCGCTCACCGTCGTCGCGCGGGTAGAGGCGACCGAAGATGGCGCCGTCGAGACACTTCATGGCGCACGCGGCGATGACGCCCTCGGGCGTGCCGCCGATGCCGACCAGCACGTCGACCGACGAGTCCTCATCGGCGGCCATGATCGCGCCGGCGACGTCGCCGTCGAGCATGAACTTGATCCGCGCGCCGGCCGCGAGCACCTCCTGCACGAGCTCGGCGTGGCGCGGGCGGTCGAGGATCGCGACCGTCACGTCCTCGGGGCGCTTGCCGCGCGCCCGCGCGATCTTGGCGAGGTTGTCGCCGATCGGCGCCTCGAACTCGACCACGTAGGCCAGGTCCGCGGCCACCGCGAGCTTCTCCATGTAGACGCACGGCCCGGGGTCGAACATCGTGCCGCGCTCGGCCAGCGCGAGCACGGCGATCGCGTCCGGCAGCGCCTTGGCGGTGAGCGTCGTCCCGTCGACAGGATCGACGGCGACGTCGACGGCCGGGCCGTTGCCGCTGCCGACGTGCTCGCCGTTGTAGAGCATCGGCGCCTCGTCCTTCTCGCCCTCGCCGATGACGACGACGCCGTCCATCGCCACCGAGCGCAGGACCGGGCGCATCGCGTCGACCGCCGCCTGGTCGACCTTCTCCTTGTCGCCGCGACCCATGAAGCGGGACGCGGCGATCGCTGCCGCCTCGGTCGCCCGGACCAGCTCGAGCGCGAGGTTGCGATCGGGGTCAGGCGGAAGAGTGCTCGACGCGTCCACAGCTCACCGTGGGCGGCGGGGAAGCGGTGTCAGCGAAGGACGAACGAGCGGCGCGTCAGATCCTGGCAGACGACGCAGCGGTCCCCATGCGCGCTGCTCGGCTTGCCGCGGAGCTTGGCACCGCAGAGGGCGGTACCCGGTTGCGTCGGGTCCTCGGCGTGAGTGATCGGCGGACGAGAGGTGTCGCGGCTGCCCTGGACACGGGTGGCGGGAGCGATCATGCATCGCCAGGTACCCGCTCCAGGGCAGCACGCAGCACGGCTTCCTACTCGTCGGCCTCGAACCAGTCGAAGGTCCGCGTCACGGCCTTCTTCCAGAACTTGTAGTACTCGTCGCGCTTGGCGGAGTCCATCGTCGGCTCCCAGCGCTTGTCCTCGGCCCAGTTCTCGCGCAGGTCCTCCTGGTTGCCCCAGAGGCCCGTCGCGAGCCCGGCCGCGTATGCCGCGCCGAGCGCGGTCGTCTCGGCCACCTGCGGCCGGATGACCGGCACGCCGAGCAGGTCGGCCTGGAACTGCATCAGCAGGTCGTTCTGCACCATGCCGCCGTCGACCTTCAGCGACTCGAGCGCGACGCCCGAGTCGGAGTTCATCGCCTCAACGACCTCGCGGCTCTGGTAGGCCGTGGCCTCCAGCGTCGCGCGGGCGATGTGGCCGGCGTTGACGTAGCGCGTCAGACCCGCGATGACGCCGCGGGCGTTGGACTTCCAGTACGGCGCGAACAGACCCGAGAACGCCGGCACCACGTAGCAGCCGCCGTTGTCCTCGACCGTCTGCGCGAGCTCCTCGACCTCGGGCGCGGCCTTGATCATCTTCAGGTTGTCGCGCAGCCACTGCACGAGCGCACCCGTGATCGCGATCGCACCCTCGAGGCAGTAGACGGGGGCTTCGTCGCCGATCTTGTAGCCGACCGTCGTCAGCATCCCGTTCTTGGAATGCACCGCCTCGGTGCCCGTGTTGAGCAGCAGGAAGTTGCCCGTGCCGTACGTGTTCTTCGCCTCACCCGGCGAGAAGCACGTCTGGCCGAACGTCGCCGCCTGCTGGTCGCCGAGGTCTCCCGCGATCGGCACGCCGTTCAGCGCACCGCCGTAGGAGACGTCGCCGTAGACCTCGCTGGACGCCTTGATCTCCGGCAGCATCGACGTCGGAACGCCCATGATGCCCGCGATCTCCTCGTTCCAGGAGAGCCCGTCCAGGTTCATCAGCATCGTGCGGCTGGCGTTCGTCGGATCCGTGATGTGCAATCCGCCGTCGGTGCCGCCCGTCAGGTTCCAGATGAGCCAGGTGTCCATGTTGCCGAACAGCAGGTCGCCGGCTTCCGCGCGATCGCGGGCGCCGTCGACGTTGTCCAGCAGCCAGCGGACCTTCGGCCCGGAGAAGTAGGTCGCCAACGGCAGGCCCACCTTCTCCGCGAACCGCGCCTGACCGCCGTCCTTGGCGAACTCGTCCACGAGCTTGTCGGTGCGCGTGTCCTGCCACACCAACGCGTTGTGGATCGGCTCGCCGGTGTTGCGGTCCCAGACCACCGTCGTCTCACGCTGGTTGGTGATGCCGACCGCCGCGATGTCGCCGGCACCGGCACCTGCCGACTCCACCGCCTCGTCGACGACCTCCTTCGTGCGGGCCCAGATCTCGGTCACATCGTGCTCGACCCACCCCGGCTTGGGATAGATCTGCTCGTGCTCCTTCTGGGCCACGGACACGACCTGGCCACCGTGGTCGAAGACCATGCAGCGCGTGCTGGTCGTGCCCTGATCGATTGCTGCAGCGTATTTCGCCATGCGTTCTCCTCGCTCGCTCCCGGCCTAGGGGAACCACCACTTGAAGGCGAGGCCGCCGAGTCCGCCACCGATCAGCGGAGCCACGACCGGGATCCATGAATAGGCCCAGTCCGACGGGCCCTTGCCCGGGATCGGGAGGATCGCGTGCATGATGCGGGGTCCGAGGTCACGCGCTGGATTGATCGCGTAACCGGTCGGCCCACCGAGCGACAAGCCGATAGCGAGGACCAGGAGGCCGACGAGCAGCGGGACCAGGCCCGAGGCGACGGTGTCCGGATTGGCGACGATCGCCAGGACGCCGAACACCAGCAGGAACGTGCCGATGATCTCGGTGATGACGTTCGCGACCGTGTTACGGATCGCCGGAGCGGTGCAGAACACCGCGAGCTTGAGCCCGGGATCCTCGGTCGCCCGCCAGTGGTTGCTGTACGCGGCCCACACGAGTGTGGCGCCGATCATCGCGCCGGCGAACTCGCCGACCAAGTACTTGGGCACGTCGCCCCAGTCGGTGGTGCCCTCCAAGGCGAACCCGAACGTGACTGCCGGGTTCAGGTGCGCGCCGCTGAACTGGCCCACGGCGAACACGGCCATCGCGACGCCCATGCCCCAGCCCCAGGTGATGACGATCCACCCGGCGTTCTCGGCCTTGGACTGCGCCAGCAGCACAGCAGCCACGACGCCATCGCCAAGCAGGATCAGGATCGCCGTCCCAATGATCTCGGCAGGGATGATGTCCACGTGCTCTCCTCCTCCTCTCCTCCGCGGCTCCCACGAGCCGACGTTGCGACCCTACATTGTCAAACGACGTTCGACAATGTCAAACAGTACTTGCATTCACGATTTCGGCAGACCCCAGGCCGACTATGTCGAACGTGACGCGGCCGGTCAAGACGTGACGTCATCGTCGTCATCGTCGACCCAGTCGAGGGTTCGCTGCACCGCCTTGCGCCACTTCCGGTAGCCCTTGTCACGGACACGGGGATCCATCCCCGGCACCCACTCGCTGGCGACGTGCCAGTTCTCTCGCAGCGACTCGACGTCCGGCCAGAAGCCGACGCCGACACCGGCCGCGTAGGCCGCTCCGAGCGAGACCGTCTCCGCCACTATCGGGCGCACGACCGGCACGTCGAGCACATCGGCGAGGAACTGCATCAGCAGGTTGTTCGCGGTCATGCCGCCGTCGACCTTCAGCGTCGACAGCTCGACCCCCGCGTCCGAGTTCATCGCCTCGACGACCTCGCGCGTCTGCCACGCGGTCGCCTCGAGCACGGCACGCGCGAGATGACCCTTGGTGATGTAGCCGGTGAGGCCGGCGATCACGCCGCGCGCGTCACTGCGCCAGTGCGGCGCGAACAGCCCGGCGAACGCGGGGACGAAGTAGCAGCCGCCGTTGTCCTCGACCGTGCGGGCGAGCGTCTCGATCTCGGGCGCCGAGCCGATCACGTCGAGGTTGTCGCGGAACCACTGCACGAGCGCGCCGGTGACCGCGATCGAGCCCTCGAGCGCATAGGTCGGCGGCGCGTCGCCGATCTTGTAGCCGACGGTCGTGATCAGCCCGTTCGCCGACTTGACCGGCTTGTCGCCGGTGTTGAGCAGCAGGAAGCTGCCGGTGCCGTACGTGCACTTGGCCTCGCCGAGGGCGAAGCAGGTCTGGCCGAACAGCGCCGCGTGCTGGTCGCCGAGCGCGCCCGCCACGGGCAGGCCGGCGAGCGGGCCGATGGCCTCGCCGTAGACCTCGACCGACGGCCGGATCTCGGGCAGCATCGCCCGCGGGACGCCGATCGCGTCGAGCAGCACGTCGTCCCACGCGAGCGTCTCGAGGTTCATCAGCATCGTGCGGCCGGCGTTCGTGACGTCGGTGATGTGGCGGCCCGTGAGGTTCCAGATCAGCCACGTGTCCATCGTCCCGAACAGCACGTCGCCCGCCTCGGCGCGCGCGTGCAGGCCGTCGACGTGATCGAGCAGCCAGCGGATCTTGGGCCCCGAGAAGTAGGTCGCGAGCGGGAGCCCGCAGCGGTCGCGGAAGCGGTCCTGCCCGGCGTCGCCGGCAAGCTCGCGGATCAGGTGGTCGGTGCGGATGTCCTGCCAGTTGATGGCGTTCTGCACCGGCACGCCCGTCTCGCGATCCCACACCACGGTGGTCTCGCGCTGGTTGGTGATCCCGAGCGCGACGATGTCCGCGAGCGTCAGCTGCGCCTTGGTCAGGGCGTCCTGGACGACCAACTGGACGTTCTCCCAGATCTCGACGGCGTCGTGCTCGACCCAGCCGGGCTTGGGAAAGATCTGGTGGTGCTCCTTCTGGCCGACCGAGACGATCCGGCCGCGCACGTCGAACAGCAGGCAGCGCGACGACGCGGTGCCCTGGTCGATCGCGGCGATATAGCGTTGGCTCACGTCAACTGGCTCCTCACCACGGGATCGCGCCGAGGTCCCGGGAGACCGCCCGGGCCGACTCGCGCACGTACGAGATCAAGTCGCTTCTGGCGCCCGCGCCGTTGGCGAGGCGCTCGATCGGCCCCGAGATGCCGATCGCGCCGACGGTCACGGCGCGGCGGTCCTGGATCGGCGCGGCCAACGAGACCTCGCCTTCCACGAGCTCTTCCATGTCGGTCGCCCAGCCGCGCAGGCGCACCTCGGTCAGCTCCTCCCGCAGCGCCGTGGGATCGGTCACGGTGGCGGGCGTGAACGGCGTCAGCCCGGCGTCGATCACCTCCTCGGTGGCGTACGGGTTGTGGGCGAGCAGGACCTTCCCCAGCGCGGTCGCGTAGCCGGGCAGCAGCGCGCCCACCTCGAGCGCCTGGTGGCTGTTGTCGGGCCGGAACACGTGGTGGACGACGAGCGCCTGGCCCTCGTGCAGCGTCCCGATGCGCACGCTCTCGTTCGCGCGCGCGGCGAGCGAGTCCGCCCAGTTGAGCGCGCGCGTGCGCAGCTCGTTGCCGTCCAGGTAGCTCGAGCCCATGTGCAGCAGCGCGGCGCCGAGCTGGTACTTGCCGGACTCCTCGTCCTGCTCCACGAAGCCGACCAGCTGGCAGCGTGCGCAGGATGCCGTGGACGGTGCCCTTCGGCAGCCCCAGCTCGCCCGCGAGCTCGCCGACGCCGAGACGCCGCGACCGCCCGGACAACAAGCGGAGGATCGCGGCGGCTCGTTCGATCGACTGGATGGAGCCCGGCACGGGCCCGGAACCTAGGCGAGCGTTTCGGCCGCGGCTCGCAGGAGCAGGTAGCTCGAGGTCGCCCCCGGGTCCTGGTGGCCGATGCTGCGCGGGCCGAGGTAGCTCGCACGGCCCTTGCGGGCCTCGAGCGGGATGGTCGCCTTCATGCCCTCCTCCGCCGCGTCGGCGGAGCGGTTCAGCGCCTCGCCGAGGTCGCCGCCTTCGCGCAGCGCATCGATCGCCGGCAGCAGGGCGTCGACCATCGTCTTGTCGCCCGGCTCCGCCTTGCCACGCGCCTGCACGCCCTTGACGCCCGCCTCGACGGCTGCGGTCCAGCCGTCGAGGTCGAGGTCGCTCTTGCCCGCGGAGGCCGTGCCCATCTGCAGGAACAGCGTCCCGTACAGCGGGCCGGCGGCGCCGCCGACGCTCGACACCAGCGCCATGCCGACTGTTCTTGAGGTCGGCGCCGATGTCACCGCCGTCGGTGCTGTCGAGCTTCTCGACAGCCTTCTTCATCCCGCGGTCCATGTTCGTGCCGTGGTCGCCGTCGCCGATCGCGGTGTCGAGGCGCACGAGATACATGCGCTGCTCGGCCACCACGTCGGCGAAGCGACGGATCCAGTCGCGTACCTGCTCGGATGTCACGCGCCCCACCGCAGCGCGGGCGTGAGGACCGGCGCGTCCCACAGCCGCGTCAGCTCGTCGTCGAGCTTGAGCAGCGTGATCGAGCAGCCGGCCATCTCCAGCGAGGTGATGTAGTCGCCGATCAGGTGGCGGGAGATCGTGATCCCGCGCTCCGACAGGAACTTGTTCAGCTCGTTGTAGACGATGTACAGCTCGATCAGCGGCGTCCCGCCCATGCCGTTGACGAAGGCGAGCACGTTGTCGCCCGACTCGTACGGGAGGTCCTCGACGATCGCCGTGGCGAGGCGCTCGACGACCTGGCTCGCCGGGCCGAGCGGCTCGCGGTAGCGCCCGGGCTCGCCGTGGATGCCGATGCCGATCTCCATCTCGTCGTCGCCGAGCTCGAAGCTCGGCTCGCCGGAGCTCGGCGTCGTGCAGGCGGTGAGCGCCATGCCCATGCGTGCGGCCCTGGCCGTTGACCTTGCGGCAGACGTCCGCCACCTCGGCGAGCGACTTGCCCTCCTCGGCCGCGGCGCCGCAGATCTTCTCGGCGATGACGGTGATGCCCACGCCGCGGCGGCCGGCGGTGTAGAGGCTGTCCTGCACCGCGACGTCGTCGTTGGTGACGACCGCCTCGACCTCGATGCCCTCGCCCTTGGCGAGGTCGGCCGCCATCTCGAAGTTGAGCACGTCGCCGGTGTAGTTCTTGACGATGTGCAGCACGCCGGCGCCGGCGTTGACCGCCTTGGTCGCCTCGAGCATCTGGTCCGGCGTCGGCGACGTGAACACCTCGCCCGGGCACGCCGCGTCGAGCATTCCGCGCCCGACGAAGCCGCCGTGCATCGGCTCGTGGCCCGAGCCGCCGCCGGAGATGATCCCGACCTTGCCCTGCACGGGAGCGTCCGCGCGTACGACGAAGTCGGGCTCGTAGTGCACCTTGATCAGGTCGCTGTGCGCCGCCTCCATGCCCTGGAGCGCATCGCGCACCACATCGTCGGGTGCATTGATGAGCTTCTTCATGGTCTTCACTGACATGTGACTCCTCACCCCGGTAGGACGCGTCGACAGGCCGTAGCCCTCCGCAGCGGACCCTACAAAGCGACTGAGGAGCCGGTCAAACGACCGGGCTGACGGGCCGCTCGGCGCGCGGCGCCGGACGGACCGGAGCGGTGACCGTCGGTTCGCCGGCCTCGCTCTCGAGAAATGCCCGCACCCGTGCCATCACGTCGGTGCGGTGCTCGTCGATGCCCGGCCAGATCGGCGGGCCGAAGTGGACCTCGATGCGATAGCGACGCGAGAACAGCCAGCGCTTCTTCGGCCAGTTGCGGCCGGGCGGCATCGCGTCGTGCGTGCCCTTGAGGTAGATCGGGACGATCGGGATGCCGTGCTGCTGAGCGATCACGGCGGCGCCGGAGCGCATCTTGCCGAGGCTGCCGTCACGCGAGCGGGTGCCCTCGGGGAACATCAGCAGGTTCCAGCGCTGGTCGATCAGATGGTCGACGTGGTCGATCGCGCCGTTGCCGACCCCGCCGCCGTTACGCGACAGCGGGACCGTGTTGAAGATCAGGGCGACGAGCTGGCGGACGCCCCGCTTCTTGTAGAAGTAGTCGGCGGCGGCGGCGACCGCGGTGCGCTGGCGCCACGGGAGCGGCAGGGCGCGCAGGATCGTCGGCGTGTCGAGGTGGCTCGAGTGGTTGGCCACCAGGATCACCGGGTGCGGGAGCCGGCGGAACACGTCGCGCCCGATCACGCGTGGGCGCATGTAGACGTCCATCAGCGGGGCGAGGATGAACTGGAGGATCGACTCGCGCACCATCCGCGCGGGGGCGCAGCGGGCCCACGGCACGTCGAGGTTGCGCATGTTGCGGCCGATCCCGGCGCCGCGTGAAGCCGCGTTGCGCCCGATCTCGGCGCTGCGGCTGGCTGCCGTGCGCCCAAGCTCGGTGCTCTTTGCCCGCGCACGACTGACGCGGTCTACTCCTCCGCTCCCCATGTTGCATTACGTACCCCAGTCCCCGGCGGGGGGTTACTCAGCGCGTGTGAATCTCGCCGGTGCGTCCGAACAGGGTCCGTGGGCCGGGCGGGTCGGGCATGAACTGAAGGCCGAGCACCGTGATCAGCGCGCTGATCATCAGCGCGGCGACGACGCGCAGCGCGTCCCTGCGGAACCTGGCGCGCCGGCGCTCGCTCGGATCGCCGATCCCGAGCAGCTCGGAGACGACCGCCGCGTTCATGCCGATGTCGTGCTCGCGGCAGTACGCGAGCAGCGCACGCGGGCCGCGGACCTCGACCAGCGACGCCCCGTAGCGGTCGGCCAGCCGGCGGATCAGCGCCTGGTTGCTGCCGGGTGTCATGAACAGTGCGCACGGACGCGCGCGGGCGGCGCGGAGCCCCTCCTCGTGCACCTCGATCGCCCCTTGCGCCTCGACGATCCCGGCGACGGTGCCGCGCGTGGCGAGCACGTCGCGCGCCGACCAGGGGCGCGGATGCCACGCGTGGACGCCGCAGTCGCAGCCGGGCGCGGGTGCGACGTGGCCCTTGGGGCACTGCGCGTGCAGCCACCGGCCGCCGGGTGGCCAAGGGGTGCGCTGGTGGGGGCCCGCCAACGCCTCGCCGCCTTCGTCCGGGATCACCTTCCAGAACCGCAGTCCGAAAAGCGAGTCCGCGAAGAGCGGCGTGTCGCTCACTGGCGCGAGACCGGCTGCGGTTGCTGCACCGGCTCGCCCCGCGGAGCCGGCTCCTCGCGCGGCTTCGGGACGACGACGGGCTCAGCGACCACGCGTCGCGAGGTGCCGTTCATGCTCATGACAACAATGGTGGTCCCCCCTGGCTTCACATGCAAGCGTGAAAGGATGCCCCGGCGATGGCGACCGGCGCCGAGTTTCTCGTCCAGCTGCTCACGCGCCGCGGCGTGGATGTCGCCTTCGGGCTGCCGGGCGTGCACAACCTCGCGCTGTGGGAGGCGCTGCGGGACGTCCCCGATCCGGCTCGTCGGCGTCCGCCACGAGCAGACCGCGGCCTACGCGGCCGACGGCTACGCGCGCGCGACCGGGCGGCTCGGCGTCGCGCTGACGACGACCGGCCCGGGCGCGGCGAACACGCTCGGGGCGGTCGGCGAGGCGTGGGCGTCGCGCTCGCCGATCCTCGTCATCGCGACCGACATCCCGTCGACGCTGCGCCGTGCCGGCGCCTACCGCGGCGTCCTGCACGAGACCACCGACCAGGCGGCGATGTTCGCGCCCGTGACCAAGGCGACGCACCGCGCGCTGGCGGTCGAGCGCGTCGGCCCGGCGGTGGCCGCCGCGGTGCTCGACGGCGACGAGCGAGCCGGCGCGGCCGGTGTACCTGGAGATCGCGACCGACCTGCTGGCGGCCGAGGTGCCGGACGGGGACGTGTACACCGGCACGCTCGAGCCGCCGGCGCTGAACGGCGGCCTCGACGCGGCGGTGGAGCGCCTGGCCGCCGCCGAGCGGCCGCTGCTGTGGGTCGGCGGCGGCGCGCGCGGGGCGGGCGCCGAGGTGGCGCGGCTGGCCGAGCGCTCGCCGCGCCGGTGCTCACGACTACGGCGCCGCCGGCGTGCTGACCCGACGCACCGTGCCTGGTCGGGCTGCCGCCGCACGTGGCCGTGCGCGGGCAAGCTGTGGGACGACGCCGACGTCGTGCTCGCGATCGGCTCGGACCTCGACGGCATCCAGACCCAGAACTTCGCGCAGCCGCAGCCGCCGGCGCTGATCGCCGTCGACCTCGATCCCGACGACGCCGGCAAGAACTACCGCGTCGACCACCTGCTGGCGGGCGACGCCGCCGAGGTCACCGCGAAGCTCGCCGAGCGCGTGCCCGACGCGCGACGGGCTGGACGCGCTGCTCGAGCGGCTGCACGAGGTGCGCGCGGTCGGCTGCGGAGAGCTCGACGAGCGGGCGTTGCGGTTCCTCGACGCGATGCGCTTCGCGCTCCCCGAGGACGCGATCGTCGTGGCCGACATGTGCATCCCCGGCTACTGGCTCGCGGGCTTCTTCACGCCGTTCGCGCCGCGCAAGCTGCAGATCCCGCTCGGCTGGGGGACGCTCGGCTACGCCTTCCCGGCGGCGCTCGGCGCCGCGCTCGCCGACGCCGGGCCGGTGGTCGCGGTGGCCGGCGACGGCGGCTTCCTGTACGCCTGCGGCGAGCTGGCGACGATGGCGCAGGAGACGATCCCGCTGACGGCCGTGGTGGTCGACGACGGCGGCTACGGGATGCTGCGCTACGACCAGGACGTCGAGGGCCGCCAGCGCTACGGCGTCGACCTGCAGACGCCCGACTTCGAGGCGCTGGCCCGCGCGTTCGGGATCCGCGCGCAGGCCGTCGACGGGCTCGACGACGACTTCGGCGCGGCCCTGGCCGAGCACGTGGCCGACCCTGAGCCGTCGCTGCTGGTGGCGCGCACCCCCGATCCGCTGGTGCCGCCACCCAACACGTCGCCGAACTGGTATCGGCGCCGGCATTGACCTCGGTCGGTCGTGCCGAGGCGTTGAGAAGAAGGGTCATTGCCCACCATCTCGGCGAGCGACTGCCGGCCGGATCCGAGCGGGAGGCCGTGGCGGTGATCGGCCTGCAGGACTTCCCGCCCGGGCTCGCCGCGTCGGCCCTGGCGGCACGGGTGGCCGACGCCGACGTGGATCGGCTGGTGGTCGTCTACACGTTCCGGGGCGCGGCGGTGGCGGTGGCGCCGGAAGACGTCGCGGTGTTCACCGTCGGGCTGGCGCCGCCCGACGACGACGCCGCCCGGGCGCTGGTCGGCACGGCGGTGGACACGCTCGATCCGGTGGGGATATCGGCGACCGAAGCGCTCGACCGGGTCAGCGAAGCGGTCGCCGACGCGCTGTCCGATGGGCCGCTCGAGCGCGACGACTTCCACCAGGCGTTGCGCGAGCGGCTCCCGGACGAGCTGCTGTGGTGGTGCCGCGGCTGCCAGAGCCACCACGTGCACCCGTCGCTGTGGCGGGCGACCGGGATGCGCGGCGTGCTCGCGGTCGCCGAGCGGCGCGGGCGGGTGACCGTATTCGGCGCGCCCCCGAAGGCGCGCGGCGTCAAGCAGGCGCCGGCCGAGCTGGCGCGCCGTTTCCTGCACGCCTACGGACGGGCCACGTCCGCAGAGCTCGCGGCCTGGGCGGGCATCGCGCCTTCGCACGCGCGGACGTTGCTCGACGGCATCTCGGGCGAGGTCGCCGAGGTCGACTTCGCCGGCCGCCGCGCACTGATCCTCGCCGCCGACGCCGAGGCGCTCGCCTCGCCACCGGCCGCGGCGGGCGTCCGGCTGCTGCCGCCTTTCGACCCCTACCTCGACCAGCGCGACCGCGCGACGCTGTGGCCGGACCCTGCCGTGCGCAAGCGCGCCCGCAGCGGCATCGGCGCGCCGGGGGTCGTGCTGATGGACGGTGACGTCGCCGGGCTGTGGCGGCCGCAGAAGAAGGGCAAGCGGCTCGTCGTCAACGTCGAGCCGCTCACGAAGGCCGCCCGCAAGGCGGCCGACGCGATCGCGGCCGAGGCGCAGGTCCTCGCGCCGCACCGCGGCGCTTCGTCCGCGGACGTGGTCTGGGCCTAGGCCAACTGCGGCTAGGTAGGAAGGCGGAGAGGTCGGCCGCGCCGCGCGTCCGAGAGCGGCTGCGCGCCGGCGGGGCGGATAAGCCGCGCATATCGCGGTTTATCCGCCCCGGGCGGGTTTTCGGCCCCTGGCGGCGGCCGATCCCGCCTCCCTAAATGCCGAAGTTCGTCCCTAGTCGAGCCGGAAGTCCAGGTTGGCGTCGACCTCGACGACGTCCATCTGCGCCTTCTGCAGCTTGCCCGCGTAGTCCCAGTTCATCGACTGCCAGCGGGTGAACTGGTCGAGCACCCACACCCCCGACTGGCGCGAGCCGTTGCCCGACTTGCCGTTGCCGCCGAACGGCAGGTGCGCCTCGGCGCCCGAGGTCGAGTTGTTGACCGACACCATGCCGGCGGTGATGCGCTCGCGGAAGCGGAACGCGTGCAGGCCGGAGCGCGTGTAGATCGAGGATGAGAGCCCGTAGCCGTGGTTGTTGGCGAGCTCCATCGCCTCGTCGAAGTCCCGGAACGTCGCGACGCCGGTGATCGGGCCGAAGGTCTCGGTCGCGTACAGGTCGTCGTCGATCGTCACGCCGTCGACCAGGACCGGGTGGTAGAAGATCCCGGCGTCCGGGTCGCCGACGAAGCCGTCGCGCGGGTTCGACGACGTGATCCGGCCCTGGGCGGTGGAACCGTAGGTCGTGTGGTGGTCGCGGATCAGCCCGAGCCAGTCCTCGAAGCGCTCGGCGAAGCGCTCGTGCAGCATCGGGCCGTAGAGGACGTCCTGCGTCGGGTCGCCGATCGGGGCCGAGCGCAGCCGCTCGTCGAGCTTGCGGACGTACTCGTCATGCACCGACTCGTGGACGATCGCGGTGCCGAGCGACGTGCAGCGCTGGCCGGCCGTGCCGTAGCCGCCGAACAGCGCGCCCTCGACGGCGAGGTCGACGTCGGCGTCGTCCATCACGACCATCGGGTTCTTGCCGCCGAGCTCCAGGCACGGCGACTGCAGGTGGCGGCCGCACAACTCGCCGATCTTGGAGCCGACCGCGCTCGAGCCGGTGAACCCGACCTTGTCGACGAGCCGCTCCTCCAGCGCGCGCTCGAGGCCGGCGAACGTCTCGGCGCCCTCGGCCTGGACGAGGTTGAGCACGCCGGCGGGGACGCCACCGGCCAGGAACAGCTTGGCCATCGCGTCGCCGAGCGCGGGCGAGTACTCGGCCGGCTTCCAGACGACCGCGTTGCCGCACAGGATCGCCGGCACCAGGTACCACGCAGGAACGGCGACCGGGAAGTTGCCGGCGGTGATGATCGCGGCGACGCCGACCGGGGTGCGGAACGTGAAGAGCTGCTTGCTCGGCATCTCGGACGGCACCGTCTGCCCGTACAGGCGCCGGCCCTCGCCGATGAAGAAGTCGCAGGTGTCGATGATCTCCTGCACCTCGCCGAGCGACTCGGCGTACGGCTTGCCGACCTCGCGCGTGACCAGGCGCGAGAGCGCCTCCTTGTTGGCCTCGATGAGACGACCGACGTTGGCGATCACGCGGCCGCGCGCGGGCGCGGGGACCTTGGCCCACTCGCGCTGAGCGGCACGCGCGGCGCGGCACGCGTCGACGAACGTGGAGGCGTCGCCGAGCAGCACCTCGGCCACGGTCTCGGCGGTGTTGGCGGGGTTCGTGGAGGTCAGTCGCCCGCCCGGCGCGTCGGCAACCGGCTTGCCGCCGACGATGGAGGCGATCTCAGTACCTGCAAGCGTTGTCATGACATGTAACGTCGCACATTCGACATCGCTTGCGCTGACAACGGAGGCGAACGACGCGCTCGCGCCTAGCGATGTCGAGTGGGCGAAACCGTGGTCCGGCGGCCCGAAAGGTAGGTGTCGACGACGCGCGCCCCGGCGAGGTCGTCGAACGGGTCGCGGTCGAGGACCACGAGGTCGGCAAGCAGGCCGGGCACGAGCCGGCCGCGGCGGTCCTCGGCGCCCTCCAGCCAGGCGGGCGTGACGGTCAGCGCCTCGAGCGCGGCCTGGAGCTCGAGCGCCTCGTGCGATCGCCACTCGCGCAGCACCGCGTCGCGCAGGCCGAGCAGCGGGTCCATCTCCTCGACCGGCGCGTCGGAGCCCAGCGCCAGCTTCGCGCCGGACGCGTGCAGCGCGCGGTAGGCGTACGCGCCCTCGAGCCGATCCGCCCATAGCTCCTCGGCGACCGGCGCGTCCGTCACGGCCATCGACGGCTGGATCGAGGCGGTGACGCCGAGCTGCGCGAAGCGCGGGATGTCGTCGGGATGCAGGCACTGCGCGTGCTCGATCCGCGGCCGCAGACCGCGCGGGTGCCACGCGTCACGCGTCATCTCGAACGCGTCGAGCGCCTCGCGGTTCGCGCGGTCTCCGATCGCGTGCACGGCCACGGAGACGTCGCGCTCGGCGGCGGCTCGGGTGATGTCGGCAAGCTGGTCGCGCGAGGTGATCTCGACGCCGGTGCCGTCGAGCAGGCGCGCGGTGCGCGACCCGAGCGTGCCGTCCATGTACGCCTTGACGTAGTCGGGGCCCTCGTCGAGCCGCGCGGCGGGCAGCGACTGCCAGACGCGGAACGGCAGCTCGTCCGCGAGGTCGCGGTAGACCTCGCGCGATCCGATCAGCCCGTCCTTGCAGTGGATCGCGGTGACGCCCCGGGCGGCGGCGACCGGCAGCGCGGCGCGCGTCGCCTCCACCAGCTCGTCATGCGTGGGGAGCGTGAAGCGGTCGCGGAACGACCACGCGGCCTCCTCGCGCAGCACGCCCGCCGCCATGTCGACCTCGCCGCCCGGCCGCTCGAGGTCGCCGCCGGCGTGGGCGAGCGCCGCGCTGTTCAGCCACAGGCTGTGCCAGTCGTGCGCGAGCAGCGCGGTCGGCACGTCGCCGGTGACCGCGTCGAGCTCCGCGAGCGACCCGTGCTCGCTCCAGCCGAAGCCGCGCAGCCACCGGCCGGACGGAACGCCGGCCGCGGCGCCGGCCACCGCCGCGAGGACCTCGTCGCGACTGCCGTGCAGCTGCAGCTCGCGTCGCGTGATCGCCCACGTCGGGAAATGCACGTGGCTGTCGGTGAAGCCCGGCAGCAGGCAGCCGCCGGCAAGGTCCACGTGGATGTGTTCGCCTGGCGGCTCCACATCCATTGCGACGATCGTCTCGCCCTCGACGACCAGCGACCGGGCGAGCGGCCGCGCCGGATCCATCGTCCGGACGGTGCCGCCGCGGAAGACGATCATCGTTCGGCGAGCGCGGCCTTCAGGGCGTCGATCGGCGCGATGTCGATCGGGTCCTTGCCGCGCAGCACAGCCAGGTACAGCGACACGAGGTCGCCGAGCAGCACGTGTGAGATCAAGTGCTCGATCGGCGTGTCGCCGTGCGGCGCGACGAGCTCGACGACGTCGGTCCCGGCGCGGGCCTGCTCGGCCGTCAGCTCGGTGCGCAGGACGTCCCGCGGGTGCGCGCCGGGATCCTGCAGGAACACGGCCGAGAAGCGGCCCAGCTCGCGCGCGGCGGGCCAGCCGACGACCTCGTTGTGGTCGATCTCCGGCAGCGCGCCCGCGAACGCCGGCAGTCCGGCGTTCTCGTTGATCTGGCACTTCCACCGGTACGCGGCCGAGGCCCCGAGCTCGATCCCGGCGATCACCGGCACCGTGCCGTGCAGCCGGCGGGCGAGCGCCTTCGCCTCGCTGGACTCGTCGGCGTCCGGGCCCCACTGCTTTGCGAGCGTCTCCGCGAGCGAAGCCGCCGCTTCCACCTCGTCGCGCAGCCACGGCGCGGCGCCGCAGACCGCCGCCGCCTCCAGCGCCGACACCAGCGAGTAGCCGACCGCTGCACGCGGCTGGAAGCCGCCGGGGATCGGGATCACCGGCACGCCGTCGCGGCGCGCGCGCTCGCCGAGCGCCCCACCGGTGGTCGCCACCAGCCGCGGCGCGCCGCGTTCGACGGCATCGTCGTAGGCCGCCAGCGTCTCCTCGGTCGTGCCGGAGTAGCTCGAGCACAGCACGAGCGTGTCCGGTCCCGCCCAGCCCGGCAGCCCGTACCCGTCGGAGACCGCGAGCGGGCGTCGCAGCCGCGAGCCGATCGCGCCGCGCGCGAGCCGGCCGCCGACCGCCGAGCCGCCCATCCCCGCCACGATCAGGCCGCCGGGCGCGTCGACCGGCGCGAGGCCGGCGGAGTCGACGCGCCACAGCGCGTCGCGCAGGTGCACCGCGAGATCGACGATCTCCGCGGCCTGGCCGGTCGAGTCGACCGCGGCAACGGCATGCGCGTCGAGCGTCCCGGTCACTAGAAGAGAATTGCTCCCGCAGGGAGCTCGACGCAGCGGAGTCGAGCGAGCGCCATTAGAAGAGGATCGCCCCGTCGGGCAGCTCGACTCCGGGGAAGATCCGCGCGCCGTTGGAGATCACGTTGCCGTCGCCGAGCGTGACGCCTTCGCCGAGCACGCTCATCCCGTCGATCGTGCAGTGGTCGCCGATCCGCACGCCGCCCGCGACGATGCAGCCGTTCAGCGTGCAGTGGCTGCCGATCTCCGCGCCCTGCATGACGACGGCGCGCTCGATCGTCGTGTGCTCACCGACGGTGACGCCGTGCTCGAGCACCACGCGCCCGCCGACCCGCGAGTTGTCGCCGATCCGGCAGCCGCTCTCCACGAGCGCCGACGGGATGATGCGGCCGCGGTTGTCGACGTTCTGCTCCACGCACAGGTACCCGTCGCCCATGCGGTCCGCGACCGCGGTCTCCACCGTCGCCTCGAGGATGTCGAACGTGCCCTGCAGGTAGCGGTCGGGCGTCCCGATGTCGAGCCAGTAGCCCTCGGACACGCACCCGTACAGCCCGTCGCCGACCAGCCGCGGGAACACGTCACGCTCGATCGACGCGTTCTGCTCGGGCTCGAGCAGCTCCAGCACCGAGTGCTCGAGCACGTACGCGCCGGCGGAGATGTTGTGGGTGTCGATCTGGTCGGGCGACGGCTTCTCGACGAACTCGGTGACCGCGCCGTCACGGGTCGTCCGCACGAGCCCGTAGGCCGACGGATCCTCGACCGGCGTGAGCGCGAGCGTCGCCCGTGCGCCGGTGCGCTCGTGCTGCTCGATCTGCGCCGTGAGGTCGAGATCGGTGAGCACGTCGCCGTTGAGCATCAGGAAGCGCTCGTCGAGCAGCGGCTCGGCGTACTTGAGCGCCCCGCCGGTGCCCAGCGGCCGCGGCTCCTCGACGTAGCGGAGCCTGATGCCCAGCGCGCTCCCGTCTCCGAGCACGTTGCGCACGCCGCTGGCCAGGTGCCCGCACGACATCACGACGTCGTCGACGCCGTGGCCGTGCAGCCAGTCGATCATGAAGCGGATGAACGGGCGGTCGACGAGCGGGACGACCGGCTTGGGCACGGTCGTGGTGAGCGGCCGCAGCCGCGTCCCCTCGCCGCCCGCGAGGATCAGTGCCTGCATCGGCTAGTCGCTCCCGCCGTGCGCGACCGGAACGCGCGGGCGCGCCGAGCGGCCGATGCCCTCATACGTCAACCCGGCGGCGGCCACCGCCTCGGGGTCGAAGAAGTTGCGGCCGTCGACGATCAGCCGTCCGCGCATCGCCTCGGCCACCTCTTCGAAGTCGAGCTCGCCGAACTCGCGCCACTCGGTGACGAGCACGACCGCGTCCGCCCCGTCGATCGCCTCGGCGGCGGACGCGCAGAAGTCGACGCCGCGGATCATCTTGCGCGCCTCCTCCTCGGCGACCGGGTCGTACGCGCGCACGCGTGCGCCCGCGGCCTGCAGCCGCGCCGACAGCACCAGCGACGACGCCTCCCGCATGTCGTCGGTGTTCGGCTTGAACGCGAGGCCGAGCAGCGCGATCTCCTTGCCGACGAGCGAGCCGAGGTACTTCTGCAGCTTCGACATCACGCGCCGCTTCTGCAGCTCGTTGACCTCGATCACGGAGTTGAGCAGCTGGAAGTGGTAGCCCGAGTTGCCGGCGAGCTGCTTCAGCGCCGCCACATCCTTTGGAAAGCACGAGCCGCCGAAGCCGATCCCGGCCTGCAGGAACTTCGGCCCGATGCGGTCGTCGAGCCCCATCCCGCGGGCGACCTCGACGACGTCGGCGCCCGTCTCCTCGCAGACGTTGGCGATCTCGTTGATGAACGAGATCTTGGTCGCGAGGAACGCGTTGGAGGCGAGCTTGACCATCTCGGCCGAGCGGATGTCGGTGCGCACGAGCGGCGCGTCGAGCGGCGCGTACAGCTCGACGACCGCGTCGCCCGCCCAGTCGCCGTCGTCGCCGACGACCACGCGGTCGGGCTCGAGGAAGTCCGCGACCGCGGTGCCCTCCTTGAGGAACTCCGGGCAGGAGACGTAGCGGAAGCCGCCCTTGCCCTGCTCGGCGAACACGCGCTTGATGTTGTCGCCGGTGCCGACCGGAACGGTCGACTTCATGACCAGCGCGTGGCGGTCGGACGGCGGCATCGCGTCGACCACCGCGTGCACGGCGGACAGGTCGGCGTCGCCCGAGTAGGTCGGCGGCGTGCCGACGGCGACGAACAGCAGCCGTGCGTGCTCGAGCGCGTCCGCGATGTCGGTCGAGAAGTGCATGCGGTCGCGATGACGCGCGACGAGCTCCTCGAGACCCGGCTCCCAGATCGGGATCCGGCCCTGCTTGAGGCCCTCGATCTTGGCCTCGTCGATGTCGATGCAGCAGACATCGCTGCCGAGCTCGGCGAAGCCGGCGGCGGTGACGAGACCGACGTATCCGGTGCCGATGACGCCGATGGGTTCTCGCTCTGTAGCCGCTCATTTCGCGGCGGCTTACCCTACTGCTTGAGTCTCTTGAGCGAGGCGGCGATCTCGAGCATCTGGGCGTTGGCGACGCCGTTCGTGAGCGTGTTCGAGACCCAGTAGACGGCCTTCTTGGACTTCCAGGCGACCAGCCGCAGGTGGGACCCGTCGTAGTACAGGCGGAGCTTGCGCCCGTCGCGCTGACCGTGCGATCCGGGTCGTCGAGGATCGGCGGCGCCTGCCAGGTCATGCCCTGGACGCCGTAGTACTCGCCGATGCCGGGAGCGCGCAGCACGAGCCGGTAGGCCTGGTGCTTCTTGCCGGTCTCGTCCTTGAGCGTGTACACGCGCGGCTGCTCGGTCCCGGAGTAGGTCGAGCCCTTCACCCGCACCGCCGGGAAGTAGAACGGGAAGGCGAGCTTCGGGTCGGCGATCACGGCCAGGTCCTCGCCCTCGCGGCGGTCGTCCTCGAGCCCCGGCACCTCGGCGGCCTTCTGCTTGCCCTTCGTGACCTTGGGCACCGGCGTGCTCTTCGCCGGCTTGATCGGGCCCTTGGACGGCGCCGCCGTGCCCTCGAGGCTCATGAACTGGCGGTAGACCGTCTTCAGGTCGGACTTGTTGATGTACAGGTTCGAGTCCAGCTGCGGGTTCGGCGCGTCGTGGGCCGGGAACTTGACCTGGTTGACCCGGGTTCTTCGCGCTCAGGAAGATCGCGAGCTTGAGCAGCGACAGCACCTGCTTGTTCGAGCGCAGCGACGCGTCGACGCGGAAGTAGCGGCTGAACACCTGCAGCAGGTGGCGCTTCGCCCCCAGCCCGCCCGACAGCAGCCGCCGCACCCCCGCGGCGTCCTTGGCCTGGCGGAGGAAGTCCTGCTGGCGCGCCGCGCGCACGAGGTCGTTGTCGCCGTGGCGGTAGCGCACATAGTCGAGCGCGTCCTTGCCCATCAGCTTCTGATAGCCGGCGTCGACGTCGATCGTCGCGTAGTTCTCGCCCGACGAGTTGTCGTTGAAGTAGTGGCGGTCGACGTCGACGTAGACGCCGTCGATGTAGTTGACCGCGCGCCGGAACGCGCCGTAGTCCATGACCATCACGTTGGTGATGGGCAGGTCCTCGCCGAGCTTGTCCTTGAACAGCTTCTTGATCGTCTTGACGACCAGGCCCGGGCCGCCCTTGCGACCGCCGAGCTCGAACGCGGCGTTGATCTTGTTCTGGCCGTGACCGGGAACGTCGACCTTCAGGTCGCGCGGGATCGACGTGACCGTGACCGCCTCGGCGTCCGGGTCCGCGCGCGCGAGCAGGATCGTGTCCGAGCGCGGTGGGCTGAAGCGGTCGGCGCCCTCGCGCTTGTCGGAGCCGAGGATCATGAACGTGCGCGGGCCGCCCGGCGGCGGCGTGTCGAGCTCGGGGATGCGGATGTCGGCGCGGCCCGGCTTGCGGATCGGGTCGAGGATGTCGTCGAGCTCGCGCAGCGCGGCGGTGGCGACCGCGGCGGCCGTGATGACCGTCACCAGCAGGCACGCGAGCAGCGCTCGGAGGGCGAGCCTGAAGCCCACCCGCGGAGGCCCTTCGGGCTTCATGCCGCTCCGCCCTCGACGGCCCGCAGGGGCGCGGCAGAGCCTTCGGCCAGCCGAGCCGGCACGGCGCGGGCGAAGTCGACCAGCAGCTCGCGGTAGCGCGCGAGCGACCGGATCGAGACCCACTCCTCGGGCCCGTGATGGCCGTCGCCGGCCGGCCCGAACTCGACCGCGGGGACGCCGGCGCGCAGGAACGACACCGCATCGGAGGCGCCGTCGCGCCCGACTGACACCGACGCGCCGTCGGTGGCCGGCGCCACGACCTCGCAGAGCGCGCGCACGTACGGGTTCGAAGGCGACACGTGCGCGGGCGGGAAGATGAACGTCCGCTTGACGTCGATGTCCGGGATCATGCGGATCTGCTCGAGGATGTCCCCGGGGTCCTGATTGGGCAGATAGCGGATGTCGACGTCCATCACGCAGGCGTCCGGGACCTTGTTCGGCGCGTCGCCGCCGACGATCCGGCCGAGGTTGATCGACGGCCGGTCGAACATCTCGGAGGACTCGCGCGAGAACGGCATCGACTCGATTCGCCGAAAGACGTCAATCGCCTTCACGATCGCGTTGTCGCCGAGCCACGGCGTCGAGCCGTGCGCGGCGCGCCCGCGGACGTGGATCCGCGCCGCCAGCACGCCCTTGGCCTGGACGCCGATGTGCAGGTTGGTCGGCTCGCCGGTGATCGCGAAGTCGCCGACGTAGCCGCGGCGGACGAGGTCGTCGCTCGAGCGGCGCTCGATGTCCTCGGATTCCTCGTCGGGCACGATCACGAGCCGCACCCGCACGTCGGACTGGCCGGCGAGGTCGTGGAGGGCGCACATCATCGCCGCGAGCCCGCCCTTCATGTCGTAGGCGCCGCGGCCGATCAGCCGGTCGCCCTCGATGCGCGGCGAGAACTGCTCGGGGTGCCCCGGAACGATGTCCAGGTGGCCGTGGAAGACCAGCGTCGGGACGCCTTCCGGCCCGACGGATGCGGTGAGTGCATGAAGCTCGCCGAAGCGATGCGCTTCGACGTCGATGTCCCGTGCCTCGAGCCAGCCCTTCACGAACCCAGCCGCGGCATGCAGCCCTTCCGCGGTCGACGTGTCGTAGGTAACGAGGCGCTCGGTCAGAACGCGTTCATCCACCGCCAGGAGGGTAGCGGCGGCATGAGAGAATCCTCCTTGAAGGCGAAAGGAGAACCGTTATGACGCACGCGAGCCACCAGACCGTCCGTCTCTCTCAGGGGAAGCACCGCGACCCAGATCACGGAGCGTGCGTGATGGAGCTGTCATCGATGCTGGCCGGCGAGCCGTTCTCCGACCGCCCACGCTGCGTCGATCCTGTGATCGCGGCCTTCCTGCGGACCTACAACGACGGTCTCGACGACCGCCGCCGCCAGGACCTGTACCCGCTCGCCGCCGAGGTCGTCGGGACGCGCACGGTCTCCAGCGTCCAGGCCGAGCGGGCCCGCATGTGCCTGCGCTGGGCCCAGGAGCGGCACAGCGCGCACCGGCACGGACCGCGACGTCTGCTGCCGCGGCGCCAGCTTCTGCCCGACGGCCGGCTCGGCGACGACGCCGCCGGCACGCTGGCCGGGCGCCTCGCCGTCAAGCTCGCGACCAAGCGGCGCGTGGCGGGCGGCCACGAGGCGGCGCTGGCCTTCGTGCGCGAGCTGCTGGCGGTGGGCGCCGCACCGACCCCGACGCCCGCCTCGGCCGATCGCGAGAAGGCCGCCCTCTAGGCGGTCTTCTCGGTCCTAGCCCTCGGCGATCTTGAGGAAGGCCTCGTAGCGGCGCTTGTCGCGCGCCGCTGCGCGGGCCTCCTCGGTGTCCTCGTCCGCGTTGGAGAGCTCCTGCTCGGCGCGCTCGAGCCGGCCGCGCAGGTCGCCGGTGTCGAGATCGTCGACCGGGAACACCTCGTCGACGAGCACCAGCGCGTGCGTCCCCGAGATCTGCAGGAAGCCCTCGCCCTGCGCGTAGCGCACGACGTCTGACTCGGACTTGTAGAGCCGCAGCTCGGTCGGGTCGAGCATCGCCAGCAGCGGCTGGTGGTTGGCCAGCAGGCCGATCGACCCGACCGTCGTCTTGGTGGACACCATCTCCACCTCGTCGTTGAAGACCTCGCCCTCGGGGGTGAGGACCTCGACCTGGAAGGGCGTGCGGGCCATCAGTGGTTCCTCCCGTGGGGTCGTGCGCCCTTGGGCGGGATGCAGGCGGATGCCTGGCGAGGACGCAGGAAGGGCACAGTGGCAGAGCCACGGGCCCTTCCGAGGACGTGGCCAGGCGCCGGCTGCGCCCGACCAAGGGTGTGCGAATCCGCGGGAGGGGCCACTAGCGCTTGGCCGCCTCCACGACGTCCTCGATCGCGCCCTTGAGCAGGAACGCCGACTCGGGCAGCTCGTCGTGCTTGCCGTCGAGGATCTCGCGGAACGAGCGGACGGTCTCGGCGATCGGCACATACGCGCCGGGGGTGCCGGTGAACTGCTCGGCGACGTTGAACGGCTGCGACAGGAAGCGCTCGATCTTGCGCGCGCGCTGGACGAGCACCTTGTCCTCGTCGGACAGCTCGTCGATGCCGAGGATGGCGATGATGTCCTGCAGCTCGCGGTAGCGCTGCAGCACCTGCTTGACCTCGTTGGCGACCGCGAAGTGCTCCTCGCCGACGATCTCGGGCTTGAGGATCGTCGAGGTCGAATCGAGCGGGTCGACCGCCGGGTAGATGCCCTTCTCGGAGATGCCGCGCGAGAGCACCGTCGTGGCGTTGAGGTGCGCGAACACCGAGGCGGGCGCCGGGTCGGTGAGGTCGTCGGCGGGCACGTAGATCGCCTGCACCGAGGTCACCGAGCCCTTGCGGGTCGAGGTGATCCGCTCCTGCAGCTGACCCATCTCGGACTCCAGCGTCGGCTGGTAGCCCACCTGCGAAGGCATGCGGCCGAGCAGCGCGGACACCTCGGAGCCGGCCTGCACGAAGCGGAAGATGTTGTCGATGAAGAGCAGCACGTCCTGGCCCTCCTCATCGCGGAAGTACTCCGCCATGGTCAGGCCGGACAGCGCGACGCGCATGCGCGCCCCGGGCGGCTCGTTCATCTGGCCGAACACGAGCATGGTCTTGTCGATCACGCCCGACTCGGTCATCTCGAGCCACAGGTCGTTGCCCTCGCGGGAGCGCTCGCCGACGCCGCAGAACGCCGACAGGCCGCCGTGCTCCTGGGCGAGGTTGTGGATCAGCTCCTGGATGAGCACGGTCTTGCCGACGCCGGCGCCGCCGAACAGCCCGACCTTGCCGCCCTTGGCGTAGGGCGCGAGCAGGTCGACGACCTTGATGCCGGTCTCGAACATCTCGGCGGTCGGCGTGAGCTGTTCGACGGTCGGGGCGGAACGGTGGATCGGCCAGCGCTGCTCCACCTCGATCTGCTCGCCCTGGTCGATCGCCTCCCCGAGCAGGTTGAAGATGCGCCCGAGCGTGACGCGCCCGACGGGCACCGTGATCGGGCCACCCGTGTCGATCACCTCGGTCCCACGCGCGAGGCCATCCGTGCTGTCCATCGCGACCGCGCGGACGCGGTCGTCGCCGAGGTGCTGCTGGACCTCGCACACGAGATCGCTGCTGATGTTCGGGTCCTGGTTGTCGGCGTCCTCGCGCTTGACGGTGATGGCCGAGTAGATCTCGGGCAGTTCGTCGGGGAAGACGGCTTCGATGACGACGCCCTGGATCTCCTCGATCCGGCCGATGTTGCGCTTCTCGGTTTCAGTGGCAGCCAATGGTTTCTCCTTAACCCTGGAGCCCTTCGGCCCCGGACACGACTTCCAAGATTTCCTGGGTGATCTCCGCCTGGCGCTCGCGGTTCATCTGCAAGGTGAGGTCCTTGATGATGTCCCCCGCGTTCTCGGACGCGTTGCGCATCGCGGTCATGCGGGCACCGTGCTCGGAGGCGGTCGACTCGAGCAGCGCGCGGAAGATCGAGATCTCCACGTAGGCCGGGATCAGGCGCTTGAGGATGTCCTCGGGGTCGGGCTCGTACTCGACGAGCGCGTGCTTGGCGTGCTCGTCCTCGTCGTCGTCCCCGTCGTCTTCGGCCTCGAGGATCGTCGCCTTCTGCAGCGGCAGCAGCGTCTCGCGCGTGACCTCCTGGGTCAGCGGCGAGATGTAGCCGTTGTAGATGATCTCGACCTGGTCGACCTCACCGTCGACGTAGGCGGTCATCAGGTCCTGCGCGATGTCGCGCGCGTCGCCGTAGGCCGGGCGATCGGTGAAACCGGTGTAGCTGCCCGCCACCTCACGGCCGCGGAAGGCGAGCGACGAGACGCCGCGCCGGCCGGACGCGTACCAGAGCATCGACCGGCCGTCGCTCTCGTGCTCGGCCGCCACGCGCACCCCGGCGCGCACGATCTGCGAGTTGAACGCGCCGGCCAGGCCGCGGTCACCGGTCACGAGCAGCAGGCCGACCGTGTCGACCGAGTCGTGCTCGTTGAGGATCGGCAGGTTCGGCACGTTGCCGGCCGCCTCGGCGGCCTGGCGCGTCATCCGCCGGATCGCCGAGGCGTACGGGCGCAGCGCCTCGATGCGCTGCTCGGCGCGGCGCAGGCGCGCGGCGGCGACCATCTCCATCGCGCGCGTGATCTTCTGGATGTTCTTGACCGAGGAGATCCGGCTCTTGACTTCCTTCTGCGCCATGGCTCAGGCGGTCGCGCCCGCCTCCTCCTCCTCGCGCGCCTCGGATTCCTCGTCGCCCTCGTCCTCGTCCTTCTCCTCGGACTCCGAGCGACGGCCGCCCTCCTTGATCGCCTGCTCGTCGGTGAGCGGGTGGCCCTCCTCGTCGAGGTCGTGGCCGAAGTCATCGGCGTACTGCGCGACCGCATCGTCGAGCGCCTTCTGCGTCTCGTCGGACCAGTCGCCCTCGGCGATCTTCTTCAGCACCTCGGGGATCTCGGAGTGCACGCGCTCGACGAGCCCGCGGTGGAACTCGGGCACGCGGTCGGCGTTGATGCGGTCGACGAAGCCGTTGGTGGCCGCGTAGACGACCGCCACCTGGTCCTCGGCCGCCATCGGCGAGCGCTCGTCCTGGTTGAGTGACTTCACGAGCCGCTCGCCGCGGGCCAGCGTGCGCTGGGTCTCGGGATCGAGGTCGGAGCCGAACTGCGCGAACGCCTCGAGGTCGCGGTACTGGGACAGCTCGATCTTCAGCTTGCCAGCGACCTTCTTCATCGGCGTGATCTGCGCGCTCGAGCCCACGCGCGACACCGAGATGCCGACGTTGATGGCCGGGCGCACGCCCGAGTAGAAGAGGCCGGGCTCGAGGAAGATCTGCCCGTCGGTGATCGAGATGACGTTCGTCGGGATGTACGCCGACACGTCGCCGGCCTGCGTCTCGATGATCGGCAGCGCCGTCAGCGAGCCGCCGCCGAGGTCGTCGTTGAGCTTGACCGCACGCTCGAGCAGGCGGGAGTGCAGGTAGAAGACGTCGCCCGGGTACGCCTCGCGACCCGGCGGGCGGCGCAGGAGCAGCGACATCTGGCGGTACGCGTACGCGTGCTTGGTGAGGTCGTCGTAGACCACGAGCGCGTGCTTGCCGTTGTAAAGGAAGTACTCGGCCATCGCGCAACCGGCGTACGGCGCCATGAACTTGATCGGCGCGGCCTCGTCGGCCGGCGCGGCGACGATGATCGTGCTGTCGAGCGCGTTGGCGTCCTCGAGGATCTGCGCGATGCCCACCACGGTGGACATGCGCTGGCCGATCGCCACGTAGACCGAGACGACGCCGCTGTCCTTGTTGTTGATGATCGCGTCGAGCGCGATCGCGGTCTTGCCGGTCTGGCGGTCGCCGATGATCAGCTCGCGCTGGCCGCGGCCGATCGGGATCATGGCGTCGATCGCCTTCAGGCCGGTCTGGAGCGGCTCCTTCACCGGCTGGCGCTGGACGACGCCGGGGGCCTTGAACTCGGCCGGCCGGGTCTCCTCGGTGTGGATGTCGCCCTTGCCGTCGAGCGGCTGGCCGAGCGGAGAGACGATGCGGCCGAGCATCTGCTCGCCGACCGGGATGTCGAGCAGGCGATTGGTGCGCTTGACCGTGTCGCCCTCGACGATCTTGTCCCACGGGCCGAACAACACGGTGCCGACGTTGTCGGACTCGAGGTTGAGCGCGAGGCCGGTGACGTCGTGCGGGAACTCCAGCATCTCGAACGCCTTCGCGTTCTCGAGGCCGTGCACGCGCGCGATGCCGTCCGCCACGGACAGGACCGTGCCCACCTCGGTGAGGTCGGCCTGGCCCTCGTCGAGGCCCTCGATACGGCTCTTGAGGATGGACGTGATCTCGTCGGGCTTGATCTGCAAAAGAAACTCCTTTCGTCCTGCCGGTGCTCGCGAGCTCGCACCTTCGGACGACGTTACGGTTTCACGACTTGCTTGCGAAGTTGTTCGAGTCGGTTGCGCACGGACGCGTCGAGGACGGAGTTGCCGACCCGCACGACGATCCCACCCAGGATGTCGGGGTCGACGTCCGCCGAGAGCTCCACCTTGCGGTCGGTCTGCTCGGAGATCCGATCGCCGAGCTGCGTGACGATCGACTTGTCGAGCTCGACCGCTGACGTGATGTGCACCGGCAGCAGCTTGTTCTCCTCTTCCCACATCGCGTCGTAGTTCGAGCGGATGCGGAAGAGGACCGGCATGCGGTGCTTCTCGATCAGCAGGTTGAGGAAGTTCAGGATCACCGGGTCGACGTCCGACACGACGCGGTCGAGACCGTCCTGCTTCTCCTTCGTCGCGAAGTAGGGCGAGAAGAAGAACACCTGCAGGTCGCGGTTCTCGCTGAGCGCGTCGGTGAACTCGCCAAGTTGCTCGCGGACGATGTCGAGCTTGTCCTGCTCGCGCGCCACGTCGAACAGCGACCGGGCGTAGACCACGGCGATCTCTTCCATCTAGCGGTCCTCTCCCCCGAGAGCGACGCGAAGTCGAGCTCGGACAGAGCCTCCTCGACGAGTCGCTTCTGGTCGTCGTCGGTGAGCGACTTGCGGGCGACCTTCTCCGTGGCGAGCACGGTCAGGTCGGCCACCTCGTTGCGGATCTCCTGGATCGCACGGCGTGTCTCGGCCTCGATGTCGCGACGCGTCTGCTCCATCATCTCCTCGCGCTTGGCACGGGCGTCGGCCAGGATCTCGTTCTCCGCCGCCTCACCCGTCTTGCGCGAGCGAGCGACGATGTCGTCGGCCTGGCCGCGCGCCTCGGCGAGGCGCTCGCGGTACTCCGCGAGGATCTGCTCCGCCTCCGCGCGAGTGTGCTCGGCGGCGTCGATGGAATCCTCGATCGCCTTCTGGCGACGGTCGAGCGCCTCGGCGATGCGCGGGAACGCGACCTTGGCGAGGAGGTACATCGACAGGCCGAAGACGACCAGCGTCCAGATCATCAGCCCGACGTCGGGCGAGACCAGGAAGCTGCCGCCGGAGTCCTCGGCCGCGACGGTGACGGGAAGGTTCCCCATGGCGGCCTAGAGGAAGAAGGCGATCAGGCCCGCCACGAGGCCGTAGAAGAAGCACGCTTCGGTAAGCGCGAAGCCAAGCCACTGGATGCCGGTGATCTCGTCGCGCATCTCCGGCTGGCGGGTCACCGACTCGATGACCTTGCCGAAGATGATGCCGATGCCGACGCCGGCACCCACGGCACCCAGGCCGCCGCCGACGCCGAGCGCGATCGCCTTTCCGGCGTCGGCGCCGTCGTCCACCGCGGCGAAGACGATGGTCATGAGGGTTGCGAGCACGAAAACCAGACTCCTTTGGGTTAGTGGTGCTCGGCGACCGCGCCGCCGAGGTAGATGGCCGTCAAGGTGGCGAAGATGAACGCCTGCAGCGTTGCGACCAGGCCGACCTCGAAGAGGAACAGGATCACGCCGAGCGGGAGGGTGATCCAGCCCAGCACCTCGAGGCCCAGCAGGACAGCGAGGCCGCCGGACATGAACAGGATGATCAGGTGGCCGGCGAGGATGTTGGCGAAGAGACGTACGGAGAGCGAGATCAGCCGCATGAAGTTCGACAAGAACTCCAAGATGAAGATGAACACGGCCATCCCGCCCGTGACGCCGGCGGGGATCAGGCTCTTCAGGTAGCCGCCGACGCCCTTGGTGCGGATGCCCTCGACGTTGTAGGTGACGAAGACGATCAGCGCGAGCACGAGCGGGACCGACAGGTTGGCGGTCGCCGAGTAGATCGCGAACGCCGGGACCTGGACGCCGAAGAAGTCGAACTTCTCCTGCGTGTTGGTGGGCAGCGGGATGTAGCCGATCAGGTTGCTGAACCAGATGAACAGGAACAGCGATCCGATGAACGGGAAGTACTTCCGGGCCATCCGGTCGTCGAGGTTCCCGCGCGTGATGTTGTCGCGCATCAGCGAGAAGAGGACCTCGACCGCGGTCTGGACCCGGTTCGGCCGCGCCTGCATCCGGCGCGAGATCCAGATCATCGTCGCGCACGTGAGGATCGCGGCGATGACCAGGTACATCACGGCCTTGTTGATGTCGAACGGGCCGGGAAGGTTGACCCACGTGTCGAGCTTGAACTCGTTCTGCGGCTGGAACTCCTCGTTGTCCCGGCGCGTGAACCCGAAGATCACGAAGATCAGGACGAGCGAGAGCAAGTAGAACCCGAGAACTCCGAAGAGAATCTTGTTCCGGGTCTTCATGGGCGTGGCGACTTCCTCTCCAGAGGGCGGATGAGCAAAGAGGTGGCGAAGTAGACGGTGAACGCGACGAGCACCGTGATGCCCGCCGTGAGACCGTCCTCCCGGTCGGCGATCAGGCCGACGGCCAGGATGGTAAGGCCGATGAGCCAGGCGCGTATTACCAAAGACGCCATGTTCAGGCCGAGTGCCGTCTTCACGTCGCCGGCCCGCTGGGCCTGGCGCTCGATCGCGACCGCCGCCACGCGCTGGATGATCCACGCGGCCGCTCCGACGGTGTAGCCCAGCACCGGCGCGCCGAGCAGCACGACGAACGGCGCGGCCAGGACGACCACGATCACGTCGAGGTAGCGGACGAACGCCAGCGGGTCGTGGAGCGACCCAGCGACGCCAGGCTCAGCGGGCACGGACAAGCTCTTTGTCACCAGGTTTTGGCATGGAAGAACGGGCCACCCACCGGCCATCCCCGCGCGCGTCTGGCTGCGGCGGGAGCCGGAAGGCCGGCTCCCTGGCCTGGGCGGCACGGCGCAGTCTAGCCACAATTTCGAGCTTGTAACAACTTTGTGACACCCGGCGCATGGCCGGGGTCGGAGGCGAGACGTTGCCGACCAAGTGACCAATACGCTTCCGCCGCGTCCGTGCGTCGCAAACACGCATGTCTGGATTCCTCTCCGTGCGAGCGCTCACGGACAACCGTACGAATGTGCGAATGAGCGGTACGCTGTCGGGCATGCCCGGCGAGCCGGAGACGTGCGAGCTGCTGTGCCTCGACCTGCCCAAGGCCGAGCGAGCCCGCCGCGCGCTGCCGCCGGCCGCGACACTCGAGGCCTGGGCCGCGGCGGCCAAGGCGCTGGGTGACCCGACGCGGCTCGCCGTCGCGCTGGCACTCGAGTCGAGCGGGACCGCGTGCGTGTGCGACCTGGCCTGGATCGTCGGGCGGCACGAGAAGCTCGTCTCGCATCACGCCCGCGCGCTTCGCGCCACGGGGCTCGCCACCGCCTCGCGCGACGGCAAGATGGTCATGTACGAGCTCACGGATCACGGCCGGTCGCTGCTGGCCACGCTCACGGCGGACGCGCGGGTGGGCCTATGAGCGCACCGGTCGAACTGCCGCTCGCGGCACCGGCCGCGCGGATCACACCGGAGCGCTATCGCGACCTCGCCGCGCGGGTGAAGGCGCTGTCGTGGCTCTCGCTCGGGGCGATGAGCGTCGAGGGCATCGTCGCGCTGGCCGCCGGGATCATGGCCGGCTCGATCGCGCTCGTCGGCTTCGGCCTGGACTCCGCGATCGAAGGCTTCGCGAGCGTGATCATCATCTGGCGCTTCACCGGGTCGCGCGTGATGTCGGAGTCGGCCGAGCAGCGCGCGCAGAAGCTCGTCGCGATCCAGTTCTTCCTGCTCGCGCCGTACGTGGCATTCGAGTCCGTGCGCGCGCTCGTGGGCGGCGAGCACGCGGAGGTCAGCGTGCTCGGGATGGCGCTCGCGGTCTGGAGCCTGATCACGATGCCGCTGCTCGGCGTCGCCAAGCAGCGGATCGCCGACGAGATCGGCTCGGCCGCCACGAAGGGTGAAGGCCGCCAGAACATCCTCTGCGCCTACCTGGCCGGAGCGCTGCTCGTGGGCCTGGCCGGGAACGCGATCGCCGGCGCCTGGTGGCTCGATCCCGTGGTCGGCCTGCTGATCGCCGCCGTCGCCGTCAAGGAGGGCGCCGAGGCCTGGCGCGGCGACGGCTGCTGCGTCGCCTCGCCGCTCGACGGCTACGCCGTCGCCTGCGAGGACGACTGCTGCCGCTGAGCGATCAGGCGGCGGCGAGCAACTTCTCGCCGTACTCGGCCGGCAGCCCTGCGGCGGCGACCTCGCGGGCGACCGTCCCGGCGTCGTAGCCGACGCGCTCGATCGCGCACCAGCGCCGTCGAGCACCGCGAACGCGGCGCGCGGGTCGCCGTCCTTCGGCTTGCCGACGGAGCCGCAGTTCACGAACCGCACGCCGCCGTGCTCGCGGATCCACGGCTTGTGGGTGTGGCCGAACACGAGCACGTCCGCATCCTCGGCGGCAGCGAGCCGCTCGTAGAGCCGGGCGGGCTTGTCCTCGAACAGGTACTCGTTGACCTTGCGCGGCGAGCCGTGCACCAGATGGACCTCGCGCTCGCCAACTGCGAAGCGCAGGTCGAACGGCAGGCCGCGCATGAAGTCCTTGGAGCGCTGATCGGTGTGCGCGAGCGTCCAGGCGACCGACTGCTGCCCGAGCTCGCGGTCGTGCTGGGTGACGTACGCGCAGCCGCAGTCGTCGAGGTCGCGCGCGATCGCGTAGTCGTAGTTGCCGTAGATCGTGGGGATCTCGCGTTCGGCGATCAGCGTGCAGACCTCGTTGGGGTGCGGGCCGTAGCCGACCAGGTCCCCGCCGCAGTAGACGCGCTCGATCCCGAGCTCGTCGATGCGGGCGAGCGCGGCCTCCAGCGCCGGGAGGTTGCCGTGGATGTCCGTGATGACCGCGACGGCCGTCACGTGGCCGCCTCGACCGGTGCGGTGAGCTCGGCGAGCAACCGTCCGACCCGGCCCTCGATCTCCGCGCGGATGCGGCGCACGGCCTCGAGATCGGCGTCGGCGGGATCCTCGATCTCCCAGTCCTCGTAGCGCTTCCCGGGGTAGATCGGACAGGCGTCACCGCACCCCATCGTGATCACGGCGTCGGCAGCCTCGACGACCTCATCGGTCATCGGCTTGGGGAACTCCTTGCTGATGTCGACGCCGAGCTCGGCCATCGCGGTGACCACGTGCGGGTTGATCTGGTCGGCAGGGTCGCTACCGGCCGAGCGTACGTGAACGCGCCCCTCGGCGAGGTGGTCGAGCAGCGCGGCGGCCATCTGGCTGCGGCCGGCGTTGTGCACGCACACGAACAGCACCTCGGGGACGTCCTTGGCGATCGTGCCCTGCACCTGGCCGAGCGCGCGCAGGCGCTCGCGGGCGAAGCGGTGCACGAGCAGCGGGACGAAGTGCTGCATCCGCGCTCCGGACAGACCCTCCAGCGACTCGGCCATGTAGCGCTCGACGGTCTCGGTCGAGAACGTACCCGCGAACTCCTCGGACAGGTGCTCGAGCCCGCGTTCGAGATGGCCTCGCGTGACCAGATCGACGTCGAGCTCGAACAGTCGGGTTGCCATGGCTCAGCTCCTTTTGCGTCACCGGTGCGATCGGCCTGGATCGTATCCATTGACAATCATCACTTCAATCGATAGAAGTAAATAGATGGCCGTCGATCTTCCGCTCGCCCCCAAGACCAAGCGCCCACCCGGCGAGCCGTGCTGCGAGCCCGTCGTCTATCCCGACGTCGAGCGCGAGCACGCGATCCGCATCGCCACCGTCGCCAAGGCGCTCGGTGACCCGGTGCGCCTGCAGCTCGTCGACGTCCTGCGCAAGCATGCCGGGAAGGTCTGCGTGTGCGAGCTGGTGCCGCTGTTCGACATCTCCCAGCCGACGCTCTCGCACCACCTCAAGAAGCTCCGCGAGGCCGGCATCGTGGACTCCGAGCGGCGCGGCCTGTGGGCCTACTACTACGTGAATCCCGACGCTCTGGAGGAGCTGACCGCATGGCTGAGCTGACGACGAGCTGCTGCGCCCCGGCGACGCAGGAGACGTGCTGCGAGCCGTCCGACAAGGCCACCTGCTGCGACACCGCCGCGGCCGGCGGGTCGTGTGGGTGCGCCGCCGGCCAGGACGCGGAGGCGGTCCGCGAGGTCGTCCGCGAGCGCTACGCCGCCGCGGCGCTGCGCACCAGCGACCCGGTACAGGCCGCCGGCTGCTGCGCCGACGGCGCCGTGATCACCGACGAGCAGGCCGAGCTGTTCGGCGCCGGCCTGTACGCCGACGGCGAGCGCGACGAGCTCCCCGACACGGCCGTGCTCGCCTCGCTGGGCTGCGGGAACCCGACCGCGATGGCCGACCTGAACGCGGGCGAGACCGTGCTCGACCTCGGCTCCGGCGGCGGGATCGACGTGCTGCTCTCCGCCCGCCGCGTCGGGCCGACCGGCATCGCGTACGGGCTCGACATGACCGACGAGATGCTCGACCTCGCGCGTGCCAACCAGGCGAAGGCCGGGATCGAGAACGTGCACTGGCTCAAGGGCCACATCGAGGCGATCCCGCTCCCGGCCGACACGGTCGACGTCGTCCTCTCCAACTGCGTCATCAACCTCTCCACCGACAAGCCGCAGGTGCTGCGCGAGACCGCCCGCGTGCTCAAGCCCGGCGGCCGCTTCGCCGTCTCGGACGTGATCGCCGATCCGGGCATGGACGACGCCACCCGCGCCGACATGCAGCAGTACGTCGGCTGCATCGCGGGCGCCCTCACCCGCGACGAATACGAACGCCACCTCACCGATGCGGGCCTGACCGAGATCGAGATCGTCGAGACGCACCGCGTCCACGAGCACGCCGGCTCGGCGATCATCCGCGCCCGCAAGCCCTAACGCAACGCGCGATCGAGAAAGGCGAGCACGCGCTGCTCGTAGCCGGTCGGGTCGGTACGCAGAGGGCGGCCGACCGCACCACACCTGCGTGCTCCTCGTCGTCGTCGCTCAGCGCCTCGGCGATGAGGACCGTGGTGCCGAACGCGAACGCGACGGCGAGGGTCGCGCCCACCACCCGCGGGTCTGGGCCTCCGTGGATGCCGGTGCGGTGCACCGCGGCGTGGCCCTTGCCGCGGGTGATCAGCCAGCGGTTCACCGGTACGGCGACCACGAACGCGACCGACAGGGCGAACGACAGCGAGCCCCAGAACAGCAGCGAGCCCAGACCCGCCTCCATCGCTCCCGGCACCACGACCATGACGAGGTTGTCGACGATCTCCATCACCGCGATCGAGAACGTGTCGGAGGCCAGCGCGATCGGGATCACGGCGCTGAGCGCGAGCCCGGCGCGCAGCAGCGGCAGGCTCGTGAGCGTGTAGCCGAACAGGAACGCGAGGGCGACGGCCAGCGCGACCGTGCCCCAGTGCCGAGCGCGGTGCCGATCGCCATGCCGGCGACCTCGCCGATCGCGCATCCCGTCAGGCAGTGCAGCGTCGCCGAGACCGCGACGCCGGTCAGCGCGCGCCCGGAAGCCGGCAGCTCGTGGTGCTCGTGTGCGTCGTGATCGATCGTGCAGACGCTAGCGCCGGACGGTCACGGTCTTGTAGCGCGTGAAGGCGCTGGCGGCGGAGACGCGGATCCGGTAGCGGCCGGGAGCGAGGCGCAGCTGGACGATGCCCGTCGGCGTGGTGGTGAAGCTGCGGGACACCTTGGTCTTCCACGCGCACTTGCCGCGCCGGCAGGTCCTGCGCTGGGCGCTCACGCGCACCGCCGCGGCGCCCGAGGTCTTCAGCCGGACGGTGACGGTCCGGGAGCGGATCGACGTTCTGAACGACACGAGCCGCAGCGGTTGGGTCTGCACGCCGCCGCCGCCGGTCGGGGGCACGACCGGGTTCGCGGGCGGAGCGATCGGGTTCGGTGAGCTGTCGCACGCGTCACCGTGGCCGTCGCCGTCGGCGTCCGCCTGGTCCGGGTTGACGACGGACGGGCAGTTGTCGACGTCGTCGTCGATGCCGTCGCCATCGCTGTCGCCGGTCCCGGCCAGGGCGCGGTGCGCGTTCACCCGCCCGCCGGCGACCGACGGAAGCCCTGGCAGCGGATCGACGGAGTTGATGAGCCGCTGCCGGGCCTGCGCACCCGTCAGCGTCGGCTGCTGGGCGAACAGCAGCGCGGCGACGCCGACCGTGTTCGGGGTCGCCATCGACGTCCCCTGCATGTAGCCGTAGCCGCCGTCGAACGTGGTCGACTCGATGCGCGTGCCGGGCGCGAACACGTCGACGGCGGTCGCGCCGTAGTTGGAGAAGCTCGCGCGGGTGTCCGCGGTCGTGGACGCGCCGACGCAGAGGACGTTCGGCGCGGGTGTCTCGCACGGGAGATAGACCGTCGCGGCGGGCTCGAGGTCGGCGTTGTCGTTGCCGGCCGCGACGACGTAGAGCGTGTTCGGGTAGCGGCTGACCGTGTCGGCGACGATCGCGGCCAGGGAGGCGTCGCCGAGGCCGCCGAGCGACGCGTTGACCACGCGGGCGCCGCTCGCGCCGGCCCGGTCGAACGCGTCGATCACCCAGTCCCACTGGCCGGTGCCGTTCGTCGTGCCGTCGCCGTCGTCGTCGGCGAACACCTGCAGCTCGAGCGCCTTGGCGCCCGGGGCGACGCCGCTGATCCCGATCCCGTTCCCGTTGACCGCGACGATCGTGCCGGTGACGTGCGTGCCGTGGCCGTGGTTGTCGACCGTGGTGGCATCGCCGTGCACGTAGTCCCAGCCGCCCGGGGCGAACTGGCCCGCCAGGTCGGCGTGATCGGGCTTGGCGCCGCTGTCGACGACGGCGACGGTGACGCCGGCGCCGGCGGTCGGGGCGAGCGCCCACGCCTCGGGAACGTCCATGTCGGCGTCCGCGGTGCCGCCCGGGTAGTAGCCGGAGTGATCCGGCGCCCACAGGATCTGGCCGGTGTTGTCGAGCCCCCACAGGTTGTCCCACTCGCCGTCGGCGGCGCTGACCGCCGCCGGCTTCGCCTCGCCGTTGCGGGCGACCTCGCGCACGTCCGGGTCGGCGCGCAGCTCGCGCAGGGCGCGCGCGGCGTCGTCGGCGGGCACCGACACGACCTCCGTATCGGGCAGCCGGACGGAACGCTCGTACGCGACGCCCGCGTCGGCCCGTACGTCGGCGCGCTCGGCGGCGGTCAGCCCGGCGTCGCGGCGGACGATCAGCTCGACGGTGTCGGCGGCCTGCGCCGCGGGCACGGCGAGCAGGCCGGCGGCGAGCACGAGCAGAGCGATGAAGCGGCGCATCCCACATGAAGGGTCGGCGCTCCGCGAACGGCCCCTGAATCGGCTGGACGGGTGTTCGTCTCAGGTCGTCGCGCGGGTGCACACGATGTTGTGCCCCGCGGCCAGGGGCCGGTAGCCCGCGCGGGCGAGGAGCCGGCGATCCGCCCGCTGACCGGCCCAGACGCACGCGATGTCGACGTCGAGGACGCGCAGCGCGCGCAGGACCTGGCGATCGCTCGGCATGCCGTCGCCGCTCCACGGGCCGTACGGCAGCCGCTGGACGAAACGCTGGAGCAGCCCCCGCGCGCGAGCGTGCGCCGCGGGATCGTCCGCGAGCGCGGTCACGTAGAACGTCCGCGGCGCGACCGTGAGGACGGTGCCCGACAGCGCGAGCAGGCTCTGGCTGAACTCCTGGGGCGCGAGGACGAGGGCGTGGCGGCCGGCACCGGCGACCACCCGCCGGGCGAGCGCCACATCCCGGGCGGGACGCTTGACCGCCGGCGGTGCCGCGAGCGACGTCCCCGGCGCCGACCACACCGGCGTACCGGCGGCCACGAGCACGGCGCCGGCCGCCACGACAGCCGCGGCGCGCAGTGGCGGCGAACGCGTCCGAGCCGCGGCGGCGGCGACGATCGCGCCGATCAGTGCAGCGGTCGGGACGGCCCAGGTCAGCCGCCAGAGCGGGCGCCCCAGCCCGGTTGCGTCGAAGATGTGCGGCGGGACGCGCGGCGCGAACAGGAGCCCGACGGCCAGCACGGTTCCCGCGATCATGCGCGCGGCCGTGAGCGACGGGAGCGCGAATGCTCCGAGCAGCACCGCGGCGATCGCGATGAACGCGAGCAGTCCGTGGCCGAAGACCGGCGCGATGAGGCGGCCGGGCTGGAGCGTGGCGACGGGCCAGTGCGACGGGGACCGGCCGCCGACGAGCGCGGTCGCGACCATGGCGGCGACCGGATAGGCCGCGGTCGCCGCAAAGCCGGCGGCCGCCACCCGGGGCGAGCGCAGCGCCACGGGCCCCAGGCATCCGGCGGCGATCACCGGCAGCAGGAAGATCCCGGTGGTGCTGAGGCCGACCGCGGCGATACCCACCGCGGCCAGCATCGCTCCCCGCCGGGCCGACGGCCGCTCGGCATACGCGATCAGGTGCGCGATGGCCAGCGGCGCCAGCACGGCCACGAGCACCACCTTCCCCTGCCACGCGCGCGCCACGAAGAAGTTCCCGGGCAGCGAGGAGCGCTCGTCCCCGGTGGCGACGAGAAGGAAGACGAGCGCGACGGACAGCGCCACGCCGACCGGCGTCACCTTGCAGGCGCGCAGGAGCCGCCACAGCGCCAGCACCGCGGACGCCGCGACCAGCGGCGGGACGAGCAGGTAGGCGACGGTCGAGGCGCTCAACGGCGTCAGCCACCCCACGCTGCCGATCAGCGCCTCGAATGACGGCAGCGGCGGGTAGAAGACGGCCGGCAGCGTCTCGGGCGACAGCATCGTGTCGCGGAGCGGGAAGCGATCGTGCGCCTCCACCCACGTCGAGAGCCTGAGGTAGTAGGCGTCGTCGGGGTCGGGGCGGAGCAGCAGGAGCGAGAGCACGGCGAGCGCCGCCGCCCAGGCGAGCGCGACGCCCGCACCGCCGGGAGCGGGGTCCGCGGCGGGCTGCTCTCGCGCGCGCAGAAGCAGCGCCGCCGCGGCGGCGGCGATCACGATCCACGCCGCCCACACGATGCCCCAGCGCGGCGATCCGAACGCGAACAACGCGGCGACGGCGGCGCCCGCGACGGCGACCGGGACCGCCCGGGGAAGCGCCGTCCGCCCCCGCGGCGCGGCGGCGCCCGCCGTCCCACGCCGCAGCACGACCACGCAGGGGATCAGCACGAGCACCGTGCCGGCCAGCGCCCAGCCCGCCGCCAGTCGGGTGACGAGGCACACGTGGTAGGCGACCGTCCAGGCGGCGAAGCCGACGACGGCGAGATCGAGCGTCGTATCGGCCCAGGCGGTGATGCGGATGGCGCGCATCGCCGCGTTCGTCGCGTGCGCCGCCTACGGCGGAGGCGCGGCTCGGACCTTCTCGACGGACACGGCAGCGAACGCCACAGCGCGCTTCGCCATGGCGAGAGGATACGCCGCCTAGGAGCGGCTGGCGACCGGCTCGCCGAGCCGGCGTGCGCCCGTCGGCACCGTGTGCTCGGTCGGCGGACGCGGGATCACGAGCGCGACGATGAAGGCGAGCGCGAGCCCGCCGGCGGAGACGAGGAAGGCGGCCACGAAGTGCGACTCGTCGGCGTGCGCGCCGACGATGCTCGCCGCGATCTGCGCGCCGAGCGCACCGCCGATCGAGCGCATGATCGTGTTCATGCCGGTGGCCACGCCGGTCTGCGACTGCGGCACGGCGTCGACGATCAGCGTCGCCATCGAGGCGAACGCGAGGCCGATGCCGGCGCCGGTGAACACGGAGTTCACGAAGACGTGCCAGTGCTCGTCGTGCAGCACGGCGAGCTGGACGAAGCCGAACGCCACGAGCGCGATGCCGATCAGCAGCGGCATGCGCGAGCCGAACCGGTTGCCGAGCACGCCCGCCATCGGCCCGGCGACGAGCATGATCGCCGCCGAGGGGAGCAGGTACAGGCCGGCTTGCGTGACGCTGGCGCCGAAGCCGAAGCCGGCCGACGGCGGCATCTCGACGAACTGCGGCACGAGCAGGAACGAGCCGAACATGCCGAAGCCGACCATCAGCGCGGTGACGTTGGTCGTCCACACGGCGCGCATGCGCATCATCCGCATGTCGACCAGCGGCTGCGGGACGTGCAGCTCGAAGCGCGCCCAGATCGCGAGCACGACCGCGCCGAACGCGACCAGCCCCAGCACGCGCGCCGACTCCCAGCCCCACGAGTTGCCCTGGCTGACCGCGAGCAGCACGGCGCTCAGGCCGACCGTCATCAGCGCCGCGCCGCCCCAGTCGATCTTGGCCGGAGTCTTGATCGGCGACTCGGGCACGAACAGGTGCGTGCAGACCACCGCGCCGGCGATCACCACGAGGCTGAGCCAGAAGATCCACGTGTAGTCGAGGTGGTCGACGATGACGCCGCTGAGGACGAGCCCGACGCCGCCACCGATCCCGAACGTGGCCGATATCAATCCGATGCCGGAGCCGACCTTCTCGCGCGGGAACTCGTCGCGGATGATCCCGAACGCGAGCGGGAAGATCGCGCCGCCGGCGCCCTGGACCGCGCGGCCGAGGATGAGCACCGCGAGCGAGGTCGACAGCGCCGAGATCAGCGTGCCCGCGCCGAGCACGAGCAGCACGATCACCAGCAGGCGCTCCTTGCCGAACATGTCGCCGAGGCGGCCGAGCACGGGCGTGGCGATCGACGCCGTCAGCAGGTAGATCGTGAGCACCCAGGTGACGGCGGGCGTCGACGCCCCGTACTCGTGCTGGATCGCCGGGAGCGCCGGGGCGACCATCGTCTGCAACAGCGAGAACGACATGCCCGACACGGCCAGGACGGCCAGCGTGAGGCCGTGGTGCTGGCGCGTGACGGTGGTGGTCACAGCTGTGCCTCCAGGACCTCGCTCAGGCGCGTGAGCAGCGCGGCGGCCTGCTCGCGCTCATCGGGCTCGAGGCTCTCGAAGACCGAGCGGCGCCAGCCCTCGACGACGCCGTGGGCCTTCTCGACCGCCTCCTCACCCTCGGGCGTGAGGCTGACGAGCACCGAGCGGCGGTCGACCTCGGAGTGCCGGCGCGTGATGTAGCCGTCGCGGGCCAGGCAGTCGAGCATCCGGGTGGCGGTGGGTGGCGCGACGCCGGCGATCTCGGCGAGCTCGCCGACCGACAGCTCGGGTGCGTCGCGCAGCCCTTCGAGCAGGAGGTACTGCGCGAGCGACATCCCCGCTTCGCCCTGGAAGCCGATCGCCCGCGCGCGGAGGCGCCGCGTGGTGCGGAACAGCGATTCCCAGGCAGCGCTGAACGCTTGCTGCGTGTCGACCGTGGCGGTCACGGCCGCTCAATCTAGCGTGACAACAATTAGGTTGCTAAGTAGTTGCCCCGGCCTTCCTCCGGCCGGCCGTCTGACGGCGCCCGAGATCCTCACGCGGTCGCCCGGACCTCCAGCCCGAGCTCGTCGATCGCCTGCTCGCGCATCTTGTACTTCTGCACCTTGCCGGTGACGGTCATGGGGAACTCGTCGGCGAACTTCACGTAGCGCGGGCGCTTGAAGTGCGCGATCCGGTCCTTGCAGTACTCGCGGACCTCGTCCTCGGTCAGGGTGTGCCCCTCGCGGACGCGGATCCAGGCCATCAGCTCCTCGCCGTAGCGGTCGTCGGGGACGCCGAAGACCGACGCCTCGAGCACCGCCGGGTGGGTGTGCAGGAACTCCTCGACCTCGCGCGGGTAGACGTTCTCGCCGCCGCGGATGACCATGTCCTTGGAGCGCCCGACGATGTTCAGGTAGCCGTCGTCGTCCATCGTCGCGAGGTCGCCGGTGTGCATCCAGCCGTGCTCGTCGATCGCGTCGGCGGTCATCTCCGGCTCGTTCCAGTAGCCGGCCATCACCGAGTATCCGCGGGTGAGCAGCTCGCCGGGCTCGCCGCGCTCGATCGTCGCCCCGGTCTCGGGATCGATCAGCTTGACCTCGAGGTTCGGGTGCACGCGGCCGACGGTCTGCGTCCGCTTCTCGAGGCTGTCGCCGGCCGCGGTCTGCGTCGACACCGGTGACGTCTCGGTCATGCCGTAGCAGATGGTCACCTCGTCCATGTGCATCTTCTCGATGACCTGCTTCATGACCTCGATCGGGCACGGCGAGCCGGCCATGATCCCCGTCCGCAGCGACGACAGGTCGTAGTCGGCGAAGTTCGGGTGGCTGAGCTCGGCGATGAACATCGTCGGCACGCCGTAGAGGCTCGTGCAGCGCTCCTCCTGCACGGTCCGGAGCACCGCCTCAGGGTCGAACCCGGCCTCGGGGACGACCATCGTCGAGCCGTGCGTGGTGCACCCGAGGTTGCCCATCACCATGCCGAAGCAGTGGTAGAAGGGCACCGGGATGCACACGCGGTCGGTCTCGTCGTAGCCGCAGCCCTCCCCGACGAAGAAGGCGTTGTTGAGGATGTTGTGGTGGCTGAGCGTGGCGCCCTTCGGGAAGCCCGTGGTGCCGCTCGTGTACTGGATGTTGATCGCGTCGTCGGAGTCGAGGTCGGCCGGGTCCGGATCGGGCCCGTCGCCGGCGAGCAGCGCCTCCCACTCCGGCGCGTCGAGCAGCACGACCTGCTCGAGATCCGGCAGGTCGCCGCGCACCGCTTCGATCATCCCGGCGTAGTCGCTGGTCTTGAACGCGCGGGCGGCGATCACCATCCGGCAGCCGGACTGGCGGAGCGCGTACTCGAGCTCGGTCGTCCGGTACGCCGGATTGACGTTGACGAGGATGATCCCGGCCTTCGCCGTGGCGTACTGGACGAGCACCCACTCGGCGCAGTTGGGCGCCCACATCCCGACGCGGTCGCCCTTGACCAGCCCGGCGCCGAGCAGCCCGCGTGCGAGCGCGTTCACCTGCGCGTCCAGCTCGCCATACGTGAGCCGGACATCCTGGTGTCGGACGACGAGCGCCTCACGGTCGCCGAACCGCGCCACCGCGCGCTCGAGGTTCTCCCCGATCGTCTCCCCGATCAGCGGCTTGCTGGCGACACCCGACGCGTAAGACCTCATCAGGTGAAGGTACGCCTACTTGGGGTCCACCCGCAATTGCCCGATCTGCTCGCCGGCGTGCTCGTACTCGATTTCGAAGATGCCGGTGATGTCGGCCTTGAACGAAACGGTCACGGTCGCGCCGGCGGCGATGTCCTTGGCGATGTCGTAGCCGTGGACGTGGACCTCCTCGGGCACGTCGGAGGTGACGCGGAAGCGCACCGTGTCGCCCTCGCTGTAGCGAAGCTTGGTGACCTTGCCGCCCTGGAGCAGCGGCAACGGCTCGGGCGTCGGCGTCTCGGTCGGCGTCTCCGTCGCGTCGGCGTCGGGATCCGGCTCGTCCGGGGTCGGCGTCGGTGTCGTCTCCGACGTGGTGGTGGCGGTGTCGTTCTCGTCCTCGCCACCGCCGATCAGGACCACCGCGAGCACCGCGACGACCGCTGCGATGGCGAGGAACGTGAAGCGCTGTGCGCGGCTCATAGGTGCATGAGGGTAAGCCTCAGAAGCCGAGGAGCGCGCGCAGCAGCCCGCCGATCGCCCGAGGGTCGACGCCGTGGTCGCGCTCGTAGGCGGCCCGGGCGTCTTCGTCGACGAGCGCGAGCGCCAGCTCCTCGCGCGAGGAGCCGTACCGGCACGCCGCACTGTCGAGCGCGCGCAGCGCCGCGTCCTGGAGCGCGCCGTCGATCCCGCCGGTGCGCGGCAGCGTGCGCGGATCGCAGGGGTCGGCGATGCGCACCGGCTCGGGCGCCACCGCGGGTCGGGCAAGCCACAGGCCGCCGGCGGCCGCGAGCGCGGCGGCGGCCGTGATCCAGACGCGGCGCGCCCACGGCACCAACGCGAGCGCGGCGAGCCAGGCGAGCACACCGCAGATCACGAAGGCGGGGGCGAACGCCGTGCGCACGCCCTCGACGAGCGCCTCGTCGGCGCGCCGGGCAAGCGTTGCGTAGGCCCCCTGGTCCTCGCTGTCGATCGTGCCGCGTGCCCGCCGCAGCGCGGCCTGGAGCTGCCCCCGCGGGTCGACCGGGTCGAGGTCGCCGACGAGCGCCTCGGCGAGGTTGAGCTTGTCCAGCGGCGGCAGCTTGGCGTCGAGCACCAGCGCCGTGCCCTGCTCGCGGCCGGCGGCGACCGTGTCGTCGATCCGCGCGGCGGCGATCGGCGCGAGCAGCGCGAGCGCGACGGTGATGCCCGCGTGCCGCGCCGAGAGCAGCCGCGCCGCCTGCCGCGCCGTGCGCTCCGGCAGCAGCTCACCCGCGAGCGCGGGCAGCGCCAGGCCCATCCCGGCGCCGGCCATCAGCTGCGGCACCACCGTCCACCACAGCGACGCGCTCGGGATCGAGCCGAGCGCCAGCACCCCGCCGCCGACGAGTGCCGACCCGGCCGCCGCGCGCACGCGCGGCGGGCCACCCACGCGCGCGGCGGCGACCGCCGCGACCGGCAGGATCGACACCGCCGCGGCGGCCGCCAGCGGCGTCACCGACCAGCCGGTGATGAGCAGCAGCACGAGCAGGAACAGCACGCCGACCAGCGCCGCGGACACCAGGGCCAGCGCGATCGCCGGGCCGATCTCCCACGGCTCGTCCGGCTCGGCGGGCGGCGGCACCGCGCGCGAGCGCCAGGCCGCCACCGCCGCGGCAGCGGCGACCGGTGCCTGCACGAGGAAGATCGCGCGCCAGTCGAGCGCCTGCGTCAGCGCCCCGCCGAGCGCCGGGCCGGCGGCGAAGCCGAAGATGGCGGCGGCGTTCCAGGCGCGGCGGCCCGCTCCCTCCCGCGTCGAGCAGCGAGAACGCCGCCACCAGCACCGCGGCCGCGCCCGCGGCCTGCAGGCAGCGCCACAGCAGCAGCGGCGCCAGCGCGCCGCTCAGCCCACAGCCGAGCGAAGCGACCGCGAACAGCGCGCCGCCCGCCGCTCCCGCCACACGCGGCCCGGTGCGCAGCCGCGCGACGGCGGGCAGCGCGACGGTGAGCACGAGCGTGTAGCAGCCGAGCACCGCGGCGGCGCCTTCCACCGACGCATCGAGCTCGTCGATGATCGGCGGCAGTGCGAGCGTGACGACCGAGGCGTCGGCCAGCGCGAGCGCGGCAGCGAGGAGCAGAAGGGCGGGGATGTGGACATGCTGCCAATCTCCAGGGGGCAACTGCGAACGAGGAGGCAGAGATGGCGACGCGCAACGCCAAGGCAACGTGGCGAGGGACCCTCAAGGAGGGCGAGGGCACGATGGGCCTCGGCTCCGGCGTGCTGGGAGGGGCCGTTCACGTTCAAGTCGCGCTTCGAGCCCGAGGAGGCCGGCGGCACGAACCCCGAGGAGCTGATCGGCGCCGCCGAGGCGGCCTGCTTCACGATGCAGCTCAACGCTTCGCTCGAGGCGGCGGGGCACCTCCCGGACAGCGTCGAGACCGAGGCGAGGGTTCACATCCGCCAGGTCGACGGCAACCCGACGATCACTCAGATCGATCTGGTCACGACCGCCAAGGTGCCGGGCCTGGACGACGACACCTTCCAGAAGACCGCGGCCGAGACGCGAGAGCAGTGCATCATCTCGCGCGCGCTCGCGGGCGTGGGGAACATCACCGTCGACGCGACGCTGGAGAGCTGATCAGCCGGAACGCGTGGCTGACGTCCGGCAGCCGGAAGTAGCGGGCCGCGACGACGCTGCGGAGGTGGGCGCGGCCGCCGGCGTCCGCGATCGCGCGCAGCACGCGCTGCATCGCCTGGTAGCCGAGCAGGGCGTACGGATCCGGGGTGCGGCCGAAGCGCTCCTCGAAGGCGGCCTCGAAGTCCGTGTCGCGCTCCGGTGCGCTGGTGACGAACACCGCGCGCCGGAGCACGCGGGGAGGGAGCCGGCCGGCGATGCCGGCGCGGGTCAGCTCGACCGGGAACACGATCTTCGCGCGCGGGTGCTCGCGCGCGAGTGACTCGGCGCCGCCGACCGCCGAGCGCACGTCGGTCCCCGCGTAGACGATCGCGTCCGCACGCGCGGGATCGGCATCCCCGCCCGCGTCGCGGACCGCAGCGGCAAGCGCCTCGCACTCCCCGCCTGCCCGCGACGTTCGCGAAGCGAACTGCAAGGGAAAGCTTGCTTCCCGGCCTCCCCGCGATGTTCGCGAAGCGAACTCGCAGGGCCAAGCTTGCTTGGCCCCTCCTCGACGGCGACGCGCTTGCCGGTCCGCACCAGCACCGGCGCCTGGTCGAGGTCGTTGCCGACCATCCGCGCGAACGTCCTGCGGCCGGACGGGAACCAGTGCTCGGGCTCGCCGGGCGCGATCGGGCTGTCGAACCCGGGGTACTCGGCGCCGAGGGTGACCTGCAGGATCCCGGCGGCGTTGAACAGCGGCACCGACGTCAGCGCGGTGCCGGAGCGCAGCGTCCCGATCACGCCGATCACCTGCGGGTCGTGGATCACCTGCTCGGTCACGGTGCCGACCAGCTTGGCCGGCGCGTCGCGGTCCGGCGGGCCCTCGCTGATCGAGACGAAGTTGATGCCGAAGTCGCCGGCCTTGCCGCCGGCCTGTGCGATCGCGAGCTTCTCGGCGTCGACGATGTCGCGCGAGAGCCCATGACCCGGCTGCGGGAGCGACGAGTAGATCGTGAGGTTGGGGCCGTTGACCCGGCCCCCCGCCTCGATCGTGCCCTTGTCGAACCCGCAACCGGCGAGCAGGACAACCGCCGCCAGCGCGGCGACCACCCGCGTCATGCGTCTAACAGCACCGTGTCGTCGTGGGAGTACGGCGGCGAGCAGCAGCACAGCAGCACGAGCGGCTCGTCGCCGGTGTTCCACAGCTTGTGCGCGAGGCCCGGAGCGATCACCACCGTGTCGCCCGCACGGATGTCGGCCTCCTGGCCGCCCAGCCGCATCCGGCCCGCGCCGGCCGTGAAGTGGTAGATCTCCTCGGCCTTGCGGTGGAAGTGCTCGACGGTCTCGCCGCCGACCGGGACCGTCGCCTCGGCGAGTGACTGGTTGACGGAGTTGCCCGACGGCACGCCGGCGAGCTCACGGATCGTGGAGCCGTCAGCGGTCACGAACGGCTCGCGTTCTTCCAGACGGACGGTCTGCACGAGGCGTTCGACAGGGTAGACGACGCGCACCCTACGCCCCCGGCCGCGATGGCGACCGGGGGCGCTGCATGAATGAGTCTTGGTCACGAAGGGGAGGCGTGCCGCGACTCAGGCGACGGCCTTGCGGGCCGACGCGATGTCCAGCCGACGCGCGACCCGCGCGGCCGCGTAGGCCGCACGGCTGCGGATCGGCGGGGGGTGTTGCAGACGCGCCCGTCTGGCGACGCGCTGGGCGGCCTCGGCGCGCTCTGCGACAACGGAGCTGGCGTAGGCCGGGTGGCTCAGAGAATGCATTTGGGAAGGCTCCCTGTGTAATGAGATGGACGGGAGCCGCCCGTGTCCTACGGAGGACGAGTGCCTATGTGGTCACGGGCGGCAAGTGGTGCTGCCCGCGACGGAAGAAGATCTAGCGCGCGAGCAGGAGCGGACGCCGGAGCACGCCGGCGCCCGCGGGCATGAAGGCCCAATTGGCGATGTGGCGTGTGCTCTGCATCAGTTCCTGCTCACCTCCTCGCGATGTTCGCGGTGGTCGATCTGCTGCGCGAAGGAAGTTACAGGTCATCGCCGGCGTTCCCGCAAGTGCGGTTAGCCGTACGGGTTCGAACCCGGTCAGGATCCCAACGCGGTGAACTCGCCGGTCTCGAGCCGGCGCTCGACGTCCTCGTCGATCTGGTGCTCGCTCGTGTCCGGGTCGGTGCGGCGCAGCTGCCACGCCCGCAGCCGCCGCAGCTTGAAGATCTCCAGTACGTAGATGAGATACGCGCTGGCGGCGATCGCGATGGTGAAGCAGATGCCCATGACGACCGACCACCCGGCGTCGAGGTGGCCGCTGTTGTCCGAGTACGGGATGAAGCGCAGCGCGACGGCGAGGCCCGCCATCGTGATCGTCCACGCGTACAGGTAGAGGACGGTGCGCCGCTGGCTGAAGCCGATCCGGTGCATGCGGTGATGGAAGTGGTTGGAGTCGGCGCGGTAGACGGGGCGGCGGTACTTGATCCGCTTGGCGACGACGAAGCCGGTGTCGAGGAACGGCACGGCGAGGATCACCAGCGGGCCGACGAGCGCGACCAGGGCGTTGGTCTTCAGCGAGCCCTCGACGATCACCGCGCCGAGCAGCAGCCCGAGCAGGTTGGAGCCGCAGTCGCCCATGAAGACCGAGGCGGGATGGAAGTTGTGGACGAGGAAGCCGAGCGCCGCGCCGGCCGTGACCGCGGCGAGCACGCCGGCGAAGCCGCGATGGAGGTCGAACGCGATGACCGCGAACGCGATCGCCGAGATCGCGCACACCCCCGCGGCGAGGCCGTCCACCCCGTCTGAGAAGTTGACGACGTTCATCACGGCGACAAGGCCGATGACGGTCAGGGGGCCGCCGAAGTCGCCGAAATCGACTGGGCCGACGAACGGGAAGGTGATGTTGTTCACCACCACATCCGCGTTGACGAGGATCAACGCCGCGATCACCTGGCCGGCCAGCTTGGCGGCGGGCGGGATGTCGCGGATGTCGTCCCACGCGCCGACGACGGTGATGAACGTCGCGGCGATGAGGATCCCGCGCATGCGCTCGCTCTCGGGGATGAACAGCACCCCCGCGATCAGCACGCCCGCGAAGATGGCCAACCCGCCCAGCAGCGGCGTGGCCTCGCTCGCCAGGCCACGGGCCTTCATGCCGTCGACCGCGCCGATCCGGCGCGCGAATCGCGCGACGATCGGGGTCAACAGCGCGGCCGCGGCGAAGGCCACGAGGAAGCCGTAGACGGCGTCGCTCTCCATGTGGGCGCAGAGGATCGCAGGGTCGGCGGCTGGCAGGGAGCCGTCAGTTCGCGGCGAATGGAGATTGCCAGGGCGCCCGGACGGGCACTTTGCCGCCGAGCCGCCCGCGTCGATGGGAGCCGTGACCCCCTCACACCGACCGCTTGCCCGCGCCTACCTGGCGCTCGGTGACGATCCTCAGCCGCCGCTGGACCAGCGCTCGCTTCCGCGGGTCGTGGTCGCGTTCGCGGCCACGGTCACGCTCGCCCTCGCCGCGCCGCTCGCGTGGGCCGCGACCGCGCCGGGCAAGCTGCCCGCCGATCAGCCCGCCGCGACGCAGACCGCCAAGGCCCTGCCGCCGCCGCAGGCCGACGATGACGACGGCGGCGGCGCGTGACGGACGAGCCGACCCGCGGCCTCTCCACAGTGGCGGAGCCACCCCCGTGGGAGCGCGAGGGGCGTGTGCGGCCGACGTGGGGCTTCGACGAGGGCGACGCGATCGCCCCCGGCCGCACCGTGCTGCGCCAGCTCGGCGGCGGCCGGCGCTACGAGGTCTTCCTCGTCTGGGACGACCGTCGGCTGGCGGTGCTCGTCGCCAAGGTGCTGCGCCCGGACCAGGCTGGTGACCCGGTCGCGCTGCGCGAGCTCGCGCGCGAGGCCGAGGCATTGGAGCAGCTCGCCCACCCGGCGATCGTGCGCGGCTTCGACGCGGTCACCGGCGGGCGCTTCCCGCACCTGCTGATCGAGCACCTCGAGGGACCGACGCTGTCCGACCTGATCCTCACCGACGGCGGTCTGGCGGTGGAGCAGGTCCTGCCTCTCGGTCTTCACGTCGCCGCCGCGCTGCACTACCTCGCGGGCGAGGGCATGGTCCACCTCGACGTCAAGCCGGAGAACATCGTCATGGGGGCGCCGCCGCGGCTGATCGACCTCAGCGTCGCGCGGCCCGTAGACGAGGCACGCCGCCTGCGCACGCCGATCGGCACCGACGGCTACATGTCGCCGGAGCAGTGCGACCCGTCGGCCGGGCCGATCGGGCCCGCGGCCGACGTGTTCGGCCTCGCCGCCACGCTCTGGCACGCGGTCGGCGGGCGGCGACCGTTCCCGCGGCGCGGCAACGAGCGCTTCCCGCAGCGCTCGCGCGAGCCGTCTCCCCTACCCCGGCGCGTCCCGCGCGCGCTCGCCGACCTGCTGCGTGCCGCGCTCGACCGTGACCCGCTCTCGCGGCCCACCGCAGCGGATATCGCCACCGGTCTGGAGCCGCTGGTCGCGGCGCTGCCGCGGCGGTTGGTCCTCGGGCGCTCCCGCTAGCTGGGGCGGGTAGGGCGGCGAGAGGATCGACCTCGTCACGAACTTTGTCCGTCTGGGTGCCGCGGCGGACCCTCGACGGACAAGGTTGGCAAGTTCCTCCCGCTGAGGGCGACTGACTTGCCAACCTTCGCGGCCGATCCACCGCCTCCCCACCCAGCCGCAGTTCAAACGGCGGCGCCCACGCCCAGGTTGGCGTACAGCGGATAGCGCTCGGCGATCGCCGACACGCGGTCGGCGAGGTCGTCGCGGGCGGACTCGAAGTCCGGCTGCAGCGCGCGGGCGATGATCCGGCCGACCTCGGTGAAGTCGTCGGGCTGGACGCCGCGGGTCGCGAGCGCGGGGGCGCCGACGCGCAGGCCGCTGGTGACCATCGGCGGCCGCGGGTCGAACGGGACCGCGTTGCGGTTGACGGTGATGCCGATGTCGTGCAGGCGGTCCTCGGCCTGCTGGCCGTCGAGCTCGGAGTCGCGCAGGTCGACCAGCACGAGGTGCACGTCGGTGCCGCCGGTGAGCACGCTCACGCCGCGGCCGGCGCCGAGCAGCTCGTCGGCGAGGCGCTTGGCGCCGACCACCGTGCGGCGCTGGCGCTCGCGGAAGAGCTCGCTGGCGGCGATCTTCAAAGCGACCGCCTTGCCGGCGATCACGTGCTCGAGCGGCCCGCCCTGCTGGCCGGGGAAGACCGCCGAGTTGATCTTCTTGGCGAACTCCTCCTTGCAGAGGATCATCCCGCCGCGGGCGCCGCCGATCGTCTTGTGGATCGTGGTGGTGACGACGTGCGCGTGCGGGACCGGGCTCGGGTGCTCGCCGGCGGCGACGAGCCCGGCGAAGTGCGCCATGTCGACCATGAGCAGCGCGTCGACCTCGTCGGCGATCGCGCGGAAGCGCTCGAAGTCGAGGAACCGCGGGTAGGCGGACCAGCCGGCGAGGATGAGCTTCGGCCGGCGCTCCTTGGCGATCCGCTCGACCTCGTCCATGTCGATCCGGCTCGTCTCGCGATCGACCTCGTACGGCGCGATGTCGTAGAGCTTGCCCGAGACGTTGATCTTCATCCCGTGCGTGAGGTGGCCGCCGTGCGGGAGCGCGAGCCCCATGATCGTGTCGCCCGGGTCGAGCAGCGCGAAGTAGACGGCGGCGTTGGCCTGCGCGCCGGCGTGCGGCTGGACGTTCGCGTGCTCGGCGCCGAACAGCGCCTTCGCGCGGTCGATCGCCAGCTGCTCGATGATGTCGACGTTCTCGCAGCCGCCGTAGTAGCGCCTGCCGGGATAGCCCTCGGCGTACTTGTTCGTGAGCACGGAGCCCTGGCACTCGAGCACCGCCTGCGGCACGAAGTTCTCGGACGCGATCATCTCGAGCGTGTTCTGCTGGCGGCGGAGCTCGCCCTGGATCGCTTCGGCGACCTCGGGGTCGACATCGGCCAGGGGGCGGTCGAAGTAGTCGGGCTGCAGCTCGGTCATGCGACTGAACGTATCACCGCTTCCGGCACCGCTCCCTGCCTGACGATCCGCCAGCCGCCGGTCGCCTCGTAGTCGCGCAGGTCGATCACCGTCGACGGCGTCCCGGCCAGCTCGCCGCCGTCGATCACGAGGTCGGCGCCGGCGCGGATCGGCTCCGGGACGTCCTCGCAGCCGGCGCGCATCCGGGCCGCCGGCGAGGTTGGCCGAGGTCTGCAGCACCGGCGCGCGCACGTCCGGCGAAGCGCCGGCAGGTCGGGCACGCGCAGGCCGAGCGTGCCGGCGCCGCCGGCGAGCGGGTAGAGGTCGCTCGGCACGAGCAGCGTCACGCGCGCCCGGCAGCAGCCGCTCGGCCAGCGCGCGGGTGCGCGGCGCGAGGTCGGGCAGGCAGGTCGACGGCGAAGAACATCACCGCCGCGGGCTTGTCCGGCGGGCGGCCCTTGAGCGCGTAGAGGCGCCGCGACCGCGTCCGCGATTCTCGGGGTCGCAGGCGAGGCCGTAGACCGTGTCGGCGGGGAAGACGACGACGCCGCCGGCGCTGATCGTCTCGCGCGACACGCTCATCGGCGGCCGATGACGACGCGGTCGATCTGCGCGAGGTCCTTGACGACCTCGGTCTCGAACCCCTCGGCGCGCAGCAGGTCGCTCACGGCCTCCCCGAGCCAGCCGCCGATCTCGAAGGCGACGAACGAGGCGACCGCGGCCGCCGGCGCCAGGCGGCGGTAGACCTCGAGCCCGTCGTCGCCGCCGTAGAGCGCGACCGCGGGCTCGTAGCTGCCGATCTCGGGCTGGAGCCGCGAGCCGTCCTGCACGTACGGCGGGTTGCCGACCACGGCGTCTATGGGCCCGGAGACCCCGTCGAGCAGGTCGCCCTCCACGAACTCGACCGCGAGGCCGAGCCGGGCCGCGTTCGCTCGCGCGACGTCGAGCGCGGGGGCGCTGATGTCGGTCGCGACCACGCGCAGGTCGGGCCGCTCGTCGGCCAGCGCCAGGGCGATCGCGCCCGACCCGGTGCCGACATCGACCACGCGCGCGCCCTGCGGCAGCTCCAGCGCCGCCTCGACGACGTGCTCGGTCTCTGGCCGCGGGATCAGCACCCGCGCGTCGACCTCCAGCTCGAGCCGCCTGAACCCCTTGCGGCCGAGGATGTACGCGACGGGCTCGCGCTGCACGCGCCGTCGCGCGTACTCCTGGAACACGCGCGCCTCCCCCGGCTCCAGACCGCGGTCGGGCGAGGAGATCAGCACGGCGCGATCCACACCCATCGCCGCCGCGAGCAGCACCTCGGCGTCGAGCCGCGGGTTCTGGACCGCCGCCGCGGTCAGCGCGATCAGCGCTGAGTCGAGCGCGTCCCGTACAGACGTGTGGGCGAGCGGGGTCAGCCGGCGGCCTGGAGTTCGAGCCGCTTGCGCTTCTCGGCGTCCTGCAGCGCGCCGGTGACCTCGTCGAGCTCCCCGGCGAGGACGGCGTCGAGGTTGTGGACGGTGAGGCCGTCGACGCGGTGGTCGGTGACGCGGCGCTGCGGGAAGTTGTAGGTGCGGATCTTCTCCGCCCGCTCGCCCGTGCCGACCTGGGCGCGACGGTCGGCGGCGAGCTCGGCCTGCTGCTCGGCGACCTTCTGCTCGTACAGCCGCGCGCGCAGGACCTTCATCGCGCGCTCGCGGTTCTGCAGCTGCGACTTCTCGTCCTGCATCGAGACCACGAGGCCCGTGGGCTTGTGGGTGATGCGCACGGCGGAGTCGGTCGTGTTGACCGACTGGCCGCCGGGACCGGACGAGCGGTAGACGTCGATCTCGAGGTCGTTCTGGGTCGATCTCGACCTCGACGTCCTCGGCCTCCGGCAGCACCGCCACGGTGGCGGTCGAGGTGTGGATGCGGCCCTGGGACTCGGTCGCCGGCACGCGCTGGACGCGGTGCGTCCCGCCCTCGTACTTGAAGCGCGAGTACGCGCCGTCGCCGCGGACCTCGAACGTGTACGAGCCGTCGGAGGCGTCCAGCGTCTCGGTCTGGAACCCGACCCGCTCGGCGTAGCGCGTGAGCATGCGGTAGAGGTCGCCCGCCCACAGCCCGGCCTCGTCGCCGCCCGCGCCGCCGCGGATCTCCACGATCACGTTCTTGTCGTCGTTCGGGTCCGGCTCGACCATGGCCAGCCGGATCTCCTCCTCGAGCTCCTCGATCCGCTCGCGGGCGACGCGGATCTCCTCGCGCATCTCGGGATCGTCGCCGCCCTCGTCGATCAGCTCCTGCGCGCCCTCCGCGTCGGAGACCGCGCGGCGCCACTCCTCCGCGAGCTTGGCCGCGGGAGCGAGCTGGTTGAACTGGCGGCCCGCGTCGGCGTAGCGCTGGCGGTCGGCGATGACGGACGGGATCCGCCATCTGCTCCTGCACCTCCGCGTAACGCGCCTCGATCTGCTCGACGAGCGACTCGATCACGACCCGACCGAGTCTAGGCGACGACCTCCATCCCCACCTTGTCCTCATCCGAGGCGTTGCGGGGATCCTCGTTCTCGAGCACGGCGTCCATCGCGGCGATCGCGACGGCGAGCTGGTCGAGGTCGGGCTCGCGGGTGGTGAGCTTCTGCAGCTGCATGCCCGGCCACATCAGGGTCTGGACCCAGCGCTTGCGGCGGTTGCGGCCGGCGAACTTGATCACCTCGAACGACAGGCCGGCGATCAGCGGGACGCCGATGATGCGCGAGGCGACGAGGAGGTACCACTCGGGGAGGCCGAGCGGCGCGAAGACGAAGATCGCGACGATCATCACGATGAGCAGGAAGCTCGTCCCGCAGCGCGGGTGCAGGCGCGAGTAGCGCTGCGCGTTCTCGGGCGTCAGCGGCTCGCCGGCCTCGTAGCAGGAGATCGTCTTGTGCTCGGCGCCGTGGTACTCGAACACGCGGCGCAGGTCACGCAGGCGCGAGAGCAGCCAGATGTAGCCGAGGAAGATCGTGGTCCGCAGCAGGCCTTCGACCAGCCAGAAGAGGAACGCCGAGCCGAGCTTGTCCTTGAACAGGCTCGTCAGCCCGACCGGCACGACGAAGAACAGGCCGACCGCGAACACCAGGGCGACGACCATCGTGCCGACCCACATGCCGCCGGAGATCGGCTCCTCGTCCTCGTCGAGCTGCGCGTTGGCCGCGATGTTCAGCGCGTTGAAGCCGATCTTGAGCGACTCGACGAGCGCGACGACGCCGCGGATGATCGGCCAGCGCAGCACGCGGTGGCGCTTCGTCCACGAGACGAGCGGGAACTTCTGGACGTCGATCTCGCCCTCGGGCTTGCGGACGCCGACCGCCCACGTGCGGACCCCGCGCATCATCACGCCCTCGAGGACCGCCTGCCCGCCGACCGGGGCGTCGCGTTGGGCGCCCAGCGATGGTGCAGGCAGACGGGTCTCGGTTGTGCTCACGGGTTATGGATCGGCAGCCAGGCCCTGGGGCTGGAGCCTCAGGCGCTGCCGCGCTGCCGCTTGGCGGCGCGGCGCTGGAACCGCTCCACGCGACCGCCGGTGTCGACCAGCTTCTGCTTGCCCGTGTAGAACGGGTGGCAGTTGGAGCAGATCTCGACGTGGAGGTCACCCTTCGTCGAGCGCGTCTTGAACGTGTTCCCGCACGTGCAGGTCACGGTCGCCTCGACGTACTCGGGATGGATGTCGGTCTTCATGATGTAGTCCAGTGTAGATGCCCCTACACGTGCGCGATCTCGGCTCCGGCCCGCCCGTGGTGTTCCTGCACCCGGGCCCCGGCCTCGACGGCTCGGTGTTCCTGCCCGGCGCCCAGCGCGTGGCCGACGCGGGCTACCGCGTGCTGCTCGTCGACCTTCCCGGCAGCGGCCGCTCGCCGGCCGCGGACTGGACGCTCGCGGGCTACGCCGAGGCGGTCGAGGACTTCGCGAACGAGCTCGGGCTGCAGGACTGGACGCTGCTCGGCCACTCGTTCGGCGGCTACGTCGCGATGCAGCACGTCGTCGACTACGCGACCGCCGCCCGCTACGTCGCCTCCTGCACCGACGCCGAGGAGGAGCCGGCACCCGGCGTGTCCGAGGACCGCTGGGACGACATGTCGCCGGAGGTCGAGGCGGCGTTCGAGCGCGAGGCGTCGGTGCAGACGCCCGAGGAGTGCCACGAGGTGTGGCGCGACCAGCTGCCGTTCTTCGCCCTCGACCCGGCGGCCGTCGAGCCGATGCTCGACCGCGTGGTCTTCCAGCCGGAGGCGCACCATCCGCACGAGCTGGGCGAGCTGCACGCGCTCGACGCGCTGGCCGCATTCGACGGCCCGGTGCTGGCGATCGCCGCCGACGGCGACCGCGCGCAGCCGCCGGGGAACGCGCGCCGGATCGCCGAGGCGGCCGGGGGCGAGCTGCTGATCGTCGAGGGCGCCGGGCACTTCCCGTTCGCCGAGACGCCCGACCGCTACTGGCCGGCGCTGATCGACTGGCTCAACCGCACGGCTTCGTGAACACGTTGTCGAGCTCGTTGCGCTCGTCGACGAGGTTCAGCGGATCGGCCGTCACGGTCAGCGCGACGCCGGGCTTGCAGTTCGGCCCGTGCACGGTCACCAGCCGCTGCGCATGGGGAGCGAGCCCGGCGACCGACACCGGGTCGAGCAGTCTGCTGCCGATCGCGAGCTGAAGCTCGAACGGGCGGGCCGCCGTGATGCCGGTGTTGACGACGACGGCGTCGTAGCGGTGCCTGGCCGGGTGCGTCAGCGACTTGACCTTCAGGTTCGGCCGGTGATCGGGCTGGCGGCACGCCCGCGAGGTCCTCTTCGCGTGCGCGGTCACCTTGCCGTGGAGGTCGCGCCACTGGAAGCGGACGACCGCGCGGTAGCGCGCCGGCCCGAGCAGGCCCTCGACGCGGCGGGTGAACACCCAGCTCGTCTTGCCCTTGCCCGCCGTCGTCCAGCTCCGGAAGCCGGGCGCCGCGATGCGGTGGTACGTGCTCTGGCCGGCTTCCCGGGCCTGCAGCGTGAACTTCATGCGCAGCCGCGCCGCCTCCTTGACCGGGCCCATCCGCGCCTCGAACTGGGCGACGCGCTGCGCCGGCACGCACGCGGTCAGCGACACCTTCGCGGGCGGCGCGGCGTGCGCCGGGGCCGCGAGGGCGGCGAAGAGGACGATGGTCAGCGCGGTGCGGCGCATGGCTTCCCATAAACGCCGCAGAGCGCCCTAAGTTTCGCTGCCTCCGCGGCGCGACGCTACGTAATCTGGTACATCGGCCCGTCGCCGCCCTCCGGCGGCGTCAACCGACCGCCCTTGGCGGTGATGGCTCCGCACTGGACGCAGTTCGACGGGTTCACGATCAGGTCGACGTGGCCGTTCTCGGCCGCGTCCTCGGGGATCTCGTAGACGCCGGCCGGGCACATGTACGCCCACGCCTCCGCCACCTCGCGCGGCACCCGCTTCTCGATCCGGATGTGGCTCGGCGCGTCGTCGCGCGTCGCGTTGCCGGTGAGGAAGACGCCCGACAGCTTGTCGAAGAAGTACTTGCCGTCGGGCTTCGGGTAGCGCTTGTCGCGGTCGGACGAGGAGACCGGGCTGTCGGCGTCGCGGTGCGTCGCCCAGTGCCCGCCCGGGAAGCGGCCCTTCGTCACGACCATCGCGTTGGTGATCGCACCGCCCATGACCAGCCCCTTGCTGAACGGCTGCTTCATGTTGCGCGACTCCCAGAGGTCCTTGCCGATCTCCGAGTCGTGCACCGCCTCCTCGTAGGCCGAGAAGTCGGTCGAGCCCGCCTTGAGCTGGCGGTAGATCGTCTCGGCGGCCAGCATCCCGGAGCGGATCGCGTAGTGGATGCCCTTCAGCCGCGGCACGTTGACCATGCCGCCGGCGTCGCCGCAGATCACCATGCCCGGGGCGTGCAGCCTGGGCATCGCCCAGTAGCCGCCCTCGGGGATCGCCTTCGCGCCCCACGCCACGCGCTTGCCGTCCTTGAGGATCTTGCGCACGAGTGGGTGCTGCTTGAACTCCTGCAGTACGTCGTGGACGGAGAGCCGCGCGTCGGTGTAGTCGAGCCCGACGACGAACCCGATCGACACCTTCGGCTTCTCGCCCTCGCGGTTCATGCCGTAGATCCACGAGCCGCCGAACTCCTTGTACTTGGCGCCCCAGCGCAGCGGCCAGCCGAGCGTGTGGACGACCTTGTCGAACGGCTCGTCGATCTCCCAGACCTCCTTGACGCCGAGCGCCCACACCTGTGGGTCCTTGGCCGCGAGGTCGAGTCCCTTGAGCGCCGCGCCGGTGAGGTGGCCCCAGCAGCCCTCCGCGAGCACGGTCGCGCGCGCGACGACGTCGGAGCCCGGCTCGAAGTTGCCCTTCTCGCCGCCCTCCTTGTCGCGCCCCTTGTCGCCGGTGCGGATGCCGCGCACCACGCCGTCCTCGACGAGCAGCTTGTTCGCGCTCGTCTCGGTCAGCAGGTACGCGCCCGCCTCCTCGGCCTTCTCGGCCAGCCAGCGATTGAGCTCGGCGACCGAGACGACGTGGTTGCCGTGGTTGCGGAACGGCGGCGGCGTCGGCTTGAGCGGGATCGCCCGCTTGCGGCCGGCCATGAAGTAGACCGTCTCGCCCTCGACCGGGCCGTAGGTCGGCCACGAGTCGTCGTCCGGGAACAGCTCCTTGATCGCGGACGGGTTCATCACCGCGCCCGACAGCTGGTGGGCGCCGGCGACCTTGCCCTTCTCGACGACGGCCACCGGCACCTCGCCGAGCGATTCCGTCAGCTCGGGGTCGTCCTCGAGCAGCTGGAGCAGCCGGATGGCACACGCCAGCCCGGCCTGCCCGCCGCCCACGATCGCGACGCCGACCTCGATCCGCTCGTCCTCCGGATCGGTCGGCGCCCCCATGAACTCGTCCGCCGAGTCGACCGGCGGCGGGAACTCGCTCGGTGCGGTCATCAGCCGCTCTTCTTCGCCTTCACGGCCTCGGTCAGCTTCGGGACGATCTTGTTGAGGTCGCCCACGATGCCGAGGTCGGAGAACTCGAAGATCGGGGCGTTCGAGTCCTTGTTGATCGCCACGATGTTCTCCGAGGTCTGCATGCCGACCTTGTGCTGGATCGCGCCGGAGATCCCGGCCGCCAGGTAGAGCTTCGGCGCGACGGTCTTGCCCGTCTGGCCGATCTGGGCGGCATACGGGTACCAGCCGGCGTCGACCACCGCGCGCGTCGCGGCGACGCCGCCGCCGAGCGCGCCGGCCAGCTCCTCGAGCGCCTTGAAGCCGTCGGCGTTGCCGAGGCCGCGGCCGCCGGCCACGAGGATGTCGGCGTCCTCGATGTTCACGTCGGCGCCGCGCTGCTCGCCGCGCTGGACCATCGTCGCCTTCAGCGAGTGCGGCTGGAAGTCGACGCTGACCTCCTCGACCGTGGCAGTGCCGCCGGTCTCGCGAGTCTCGAACGCGTTCAGGCGCCCGATGATCACGCCGACCTTCGAGCGGTAGTGCACGTCGGCGACCTGCGAGTCCTTGAGGATCGGCCGCTTGGCGACGAGCTTGCCGTCCTTCGCCTCGACCTCGGTGACCTCCATGACGACGCCGGCGTCGAGCCGCGCGGCCAGGCCGGCGCCGATCTCGAAGCCGAGCAGGCCGCCGCCGAACAGCAGGTAGTCGTGGTCGTTGTCGGTCGCGACCTTGGCCATCGCATCGACGACCGGCTGGGCGAGGCCCTCGGGGCCTTCGACGCGGAAGACCTTCGCGGCGCCGTAGTTGCCGAGCTGGCCCGCGAGGTCGTCGGTGATGCCCTCGCCGACCATGATCGCGTGACAGTCGGTGCCTAGCTCAGACGCCAAGCGGGCGCCTTCGGATACAGCACCAAGTGAGTTCTTGTTGAAGGCGCCCTCGTAGTGGAGCGCGTAGACCAGGATCCCGCTCATGCCAGCAGCTTCCTCTCGTCGAGCCAGGCGACGATCTGCTCGACCGTCTCGCCCGTGTCCTCGTCCTCGATGATCCTGCCCGCCTCCTTGGCCGGCGGGGCCTCGAACTCGCTGCAGTGGGCGCGGGCGTTGTCGTAGCCGACGCGGTCGGCCTCGATGCCGGCGTCGGCCGCCGACTTGGTGTCGAGCGGCTTCTTCTTCGCGCCCATGATCGCCTTCAGCGACGGGTAGCGCGGCTCGTTGATCGCGTCGCCGACCGAGATCACGGCCGGGAGCTCGACGAGCACGGTGTCGTAGCCGTACTCGGCCTGGCGCTCGCAGCGCAGCTTGCCGTCCTCGACGTCGATCTTGATCACCTGCGTGAGCGACGGCATCTGCAGGTGGTCGGCCACGACGGCGCCGATCGTGTAGCACTCGCCGTCGTCGGACTGCTGGCCGAGCAGGACCAGGTCGGGCGACTCCGCCTCGAGCGTCTTGGCCAGCGCGTAGCCGGTGCCGTTGACGTCTGAGCCGGCGAGCGCTTCGTCGGTCAGCTGGACGGCGCGGTCGGCGCCGAGAGAGACCGCCTTGCGCAGCGCGCGCTCGGCGGACGACGGGCCCATCGTGACCGCGACGACCTCGTCGATGTCGATCGCCCCGCCCTCCTTGAGCTGCATCGCCGCCTCGATGGCGTGCGTGTCGAACGGGTTGAGGTTCTTCTCGCCGCCGCGGTCCAAGCGCCCCGTCGAGGGGTTGATGCGCTTCTCGACAGCGGCGTCCGGGACCTCTTTGACCAGGACGCAGATCTTCACTTAGGACACCTCATGTCAAGTAGATACCTCCGGCCCAGCATCCGGCTGGCGATCACAGCGTCGCCATCCAGGCTCCGAATGGGTGTTCGCATCCTACCTCGTTGACTGACGAGTCAATCGCATAGTTCGAGCAGGCGCGCCAGCACCCGCTCTCGCAGCTCGCCCCGCGGCGGTGCGGTGCCGAGCAGGTCGGCGAGCCACAGACCGTCCGCCGCGAGCCGTGCCACGGTGGCGTCGACCGGGTCGCCGCCCTCGCTGGCGACGCGATCCTGCCACGTCTCGTGCCGGTCGCGCACTGCGGCCAGCACTTGCGGGTCGGCGACGAGCGCGGCGAGCATCCCGACTTCCTCGGCGTGAGCGCCGTCGTTGGCGGCGACGTAGCGGCGCGCGAAGTTGCCCGATTCGGCGTCGATGTCGCGCTGGAAGTCGTCCATCCAGCGATCGACGAGCCCGTCGAGGAGCTCGCGCTTGGACCTGAAGTGGTACAGCAGCCCGCCCTTGGAGACGCCGGCCGCGGCCGCGACGGAGTCGAGCGTGAGCGCCTGCGGGCCGTCGCGGCGGATCACCGCGCCCGCGGCGTCGAGCAGCTTCACCCGCGTGTCGCCGCGCGCCACTAGTGGCTGCCAGCCACGTTGAGTCCCACCACCCCAAGGATGATGAGACCCAGGCTCGCGACCTTCAACGCCGTGGCCGGCTCGCCGAACGCGAACACGCCGACCACGGCGATCAGCGCGGTGCCGACCGCCGACCACACGGCGTAGGTCGCGCCGATCGACATCTCGCGCAGGACGAGTGCGAGCAGCCAGAACGAGATGCCGTAGCCCACGACCACGATCGCGATCGGGCCGGGGCGCGTGAATCCCTCGCTGTAGCGCAGCGCGACGGTGGCGGCGACCTCGGACACGATGGCGAAGCTGAGGAGTACGGCGACGGGCATGATGCCCTTAACTATACCGTCTGGACGGTACAGTGGCCGCTCTGGTGGTTGTTATCGCTCACATCTGCCCCGTTCTGTTACGGTTGCCAGTGCCTCATCTAGAGGGGAGATACGGGTCATGGGGCCTGTGGAGAGCGCTCACAATGCGTACCGCCGGTTCGAGCCTCTGGGGCGCCCGGTCTCGCGGCTCGTGCTCGGGACGATCCTCGTCGCCGAGGACGTCCTCGACGAGTGGGTGCGGCTCGGCGGGAACATCATCGACACCGCGCGCGTGTACGGCGACGGGGCCTCCGAGGAGGCCGTCGGCGCCTGGCTCGCGGACCGGCCGGCGGTGCGCGACGAGCTCGTGCTGCTCACCAAGGGCGCGCACCCGGACGGCGACGTCCGGCGGGTCACGCCCGCCGACATCGCGGCCGACCTCGACGCCTCGACCGCCGCGCTCGGCCGCCGGATCGACATCTACCTGCTGCACCGCGACGATCCGGAGCTGCCGGTCGGCCCGATCATCGAGTGCCTCAACGAGCACCGGGCCGCGGGGCGGCTGCGGGCGTTCGGCGCGTCGAACTGGACGTGCGCGCGAATCGACGAGGCGAACGCGTACGCCGCCGCGCACGGGCTCGAGGGCTTCACCTGCAACAGCCCGCAGCTCTCGCTCGCCCGCCAGAACGAGGAGCACTGGCCGGGGACGATGGCGGCGACCGACGACGTGCGCGCCTGGCACGAGCGGACGCAGATGCCGCTGTTCGCGTGGTCGGCCCAGGCGCGCGGGTTCTTCGCCGGGCACGACTCCGAGTCGGCGATGCGCGTCTACGACAACGCGGACAACCGCGAGCGGCGGCGGCGGGCGGAGGAGCTCGCCGGGCGCCTCGGCTGCACGGCCAACCAGGTCGCGCTCGCGTGGGTGCTGGCGCAGCCCTTTCCGGTGTACGCGGTGATCGGCCCGCGCACGGTCGAGCAGCTGCGCGAGGCGGTCGGCGCGCTCGACGTCTCCCTGACGGAGGACGAGCTGCTCCGGCTGGACCTCAGGGCGTGACGGCGCCCTTGATGAAGTCGATGATGTCCTGCGTCGGGGCGCCGGGCGTGAACACCTCGGCGACGCCGAGCTCCTTGAGCTCGGGGATGTCCTGCGCGGGGATCGTGCCGCCGACCGTGACGACCACGTCGCCGGCCTCCTGTTCCTTGAGGAGCGCGACGACGCGCGGGACGAGCGTCATGTGGGCGCCGGAGAGGATCGACAGGCCGACCGCGTCGGCGTCCTCCTGCAGGACGGTCTCGACGATCTGCTCCGGCGTCTGGTGCAGGCCGGTGTAGATCACCTCCATCCCCGCGTCGCGCAGCGCGCGGGCGATGATCTTGGCGCCGCGATCGTGGCCGTCAAGGCCCGGCTTCGCGACCACGACGCGGATCTTGCGGTCGGCCATGGCGGCCAGTTTATGGGGCGCGGAATATGAAGGTCCTGGTGCCGACGAGCCGGCCGTAGTCGGCGCGGGCGCGCGGGCCGCGGCCCGGCCACACGAACCAGCGGTATCTGCGGCCCGCCACGAGCCGCTCGTGGCGGCCCGCGAAGGTCCACGCGCGCTGCAGCTTCAGGCGCGGCCGCTCGGGCCACACGCTCAAGATCTTGCGGTTGCCGCGGAACAGCTGGACGTTGTAGTAGTCGGCGCCGCGCACCGCGGTCCAGCGCAGCGTCGGCGGGTCGGGCACGCGCGCGCCGGAGGCCGGGCCGAGCAGCCGCGGGCCGGGAACCGCGGTGAGCGTCCGCGAGGCGGAGTTGCCGGCGGCGTCGGTCGCGGTGACGACGTAGCTGTACGGCCGGCCGTTGCGCAGGTCGCGGTTGACGACAGTGCCCTTGGTCCCACCGGTCTTGACGTGGCGGAGCTTGCCGTTGCCACGGCGCCGCCACACCTTCACGGTCGTCGCATCGGGGACCTTCCACCGCAGCCGCGCCGTACGGTCGGCCGTCGCGACCTTGACGTCGGTGAGCGCGGGCGGCGACGAGTCGTAGGCGAGCCCGAACGGGCTCGGCGCGCTGACGTTGCCGGCGTTGTCCTGGCAGCGGCCGAGCAGGTTGACCGCTGTTGCGTTCGGACCGCTGTACGTGGTCGAGCTGCAGCCGAGCAGGCCGGACGTCGCGTCCGCGCCCGAGAACGTGACCTGGACCGGGTTGCGGTACCAGCCGTTGTGGTCGGGTGGCCGGCTGGCCGCGGCGCGGGTGACGATCGGCGGCGTCTGGTCGACCTGCAGCGTCAAGCTCAGCGTCGCGGTGCCGCCGCCGGTCGCCTGGCAGTACTCGGGCTGCCCCTTCGTGTCCACGGAGACCGTGACGTCCTGGCACGAGCCGGGATCTGGCGTGCCGTTCACCGTCCAGTGGAGCGACACGGGCTGCCGGTACCACCCGTCGCACGACGCGGGCGCCGGCGAGCACGTGGCGATGATCGAGGGCGCGGCGGACGCGGCGGCCGGCGCCGCGAGCGCGGCGGCGACGATCAGCAGCGGCAGCAGGCGCCTCATCGCAGCAGCCCCCGGCGCAACGGGAACACCAGCGCCAGCGCCCCGGCCGCGGCGATCGCGAGGGCGATCGCCGCCCCGCGCAGCTCCGGTCTATCGAGCACGCGCGGGTCGATGTGGACCCGCGCCCGGGTCGCGGGCGCGGCCGCCGCCGCGCGTACCGGCCTGCGGCGCGTCGCCTTCTCCCGCCGAACGGGCTCGTGGCGGCGCTGCGGCTTCGCGCGCCGCTTCACCGCTCGGCGCACGGGCGTCGGGGTCGGCGTGCTGACCGGCAGCTTCGGGGCAGTCTGCGCCGGTGGCGCGCTCTGCACGGGCGGCGCCGCAGTCTGCGGAGCGGGCTGCTGCGGCGCGGCGTCCGGCGCGGGATCCGGGGCCGGCGCCGACGACGATGGTGGAGCGGGGTCCGGCTGCTGACCAGCCGCGGGCCCGGGGGCAACAGACATGGCGAGGACCACGAGGGCCGCCACTCCTCCTGGCACGGCGCTTCGACTTCGCCAGCTCCTCATCAGGTTCGCCCTCGCGGGCCGCTCTCTCGAAGCGAACCTAACAGTCCTCGATCGGGCGCGGCTAAACGATTGGCCAGCGCGGACAACGATCGGCGAGGGCGCTTGAACGGTCCGGCCCGCTCAGCGCCCGCGCCGCCGATGTCACTGGAGGCTCACTGCTCCTGGCGCACCCACTGCAGGGTGCCGGCCAGGTTCAGCGACAGCGCGCCTGCGAGCGAGGTGTTGCTCTGGTCGACCGAGCCGCCGCCGCCCGGGCTCTTCTTGTCCCGGACCGGCGCGTTCGAGTTCGACGGGTACCACTGCTCGGACGTGGCGTTGCTGTCTGCGTTCTGCAGGGTCGCAGCGAACTGGCCGACGGCCTGGACGCCGGCACCGGCGCCACCGTCATGGCCGTCGTTCTTCCCCTCACGGCAACCGCAGCCGCCGCCCTGGGACTGATCGACGCCCTGGATGGTCTTCGCAGCGTTCACGGCCGCGGCGAGCGCGCCCGAGTTGTTCGACTGCGTCACGTCGCCATCGCTGCCGGGGCTGTCGATGCGCACGGGCGTGTTGCTGTTGCTCGCGCCCTTCTGCTTCGACGTGGCGTTGGCGTCCGACCACTGGCCGGTGATCGCCTTCTGCCCGACGGCCTGGACCTTGTCCGAGCCGCAGCCGCAGCCGTCCTGGGACTGGCCGACGAGCTGCGCCGTCCCGGCGACGTTGCCCGCGAGGGACCGCGCGCCGGAGTTGTTGGACTGGTTCACGGAGCCGCTGCCGCCATCGACCTTCGCCGGCTTGTCGCTGTCCGGCGATCCGATGCGGACCGAGATGTTGCTGTTGCTCGGGTGGTCCTGCTCGGAGGTCGCGGTCGACTTCGCGCCCTGGAGCGTGCCGGCCTCCTGGCCGACCGCCTGGACGCCGTCACCGGACCCGTGGCAGCCGCACTTGTCGCCGCCGCCCTGGTTCTGCTCGACGCCCTGTGCCGTCCCGGCCGCGTTGCCGGCGATCGCGCCGGCCACGGACGTGTTCGACTGCGAGACGTCGCCGTCGCTCCCGGGGCTGTAGATCCGCACCGAGATGTTGCTGTTCTTCGGGTGGTCCTGCGTCGAGTCGGCGGTGGCGTCGGCCTTCTGGCCGGTCGCCGCCGTCTGGCCCACACCCTGCTGCCCGGAGCCGGACTGGCCCTGAGCGGCGCCCTGGATGGTGGCCGCCTTGTTGATCGCCGCCGCGCCTGCGGCCGACGTGTTGCTCTGCGAGACCGAGCCCGCGGAACCGGGGCTGAAGATCCGCACGGAGATGTTGCTGTTGCTGGGGTTGGTCTGGGTCGAGTTCGCGGTCGAACTGGCCGACTGCCCGGTCAGGGCGGTCTGGTCGACGCCTTGGACCGACTGCGCCTGAGCGACGCCGGATCCGAGGGCCAGTAGCACCGCGAGCGCACCCAGAAGCGCGATCACGTGTCGTCTCACGACTGGATTCCTTCCTTTGATATCGAGCGATACCACCGGGCGATATCCCGCCCGGTGCCTGGCTTTGCGGTCCCTCGGCGGGACTAGCCGGGCCGCTCGAGCCGCATCGCACGCGGCGCTGGCTCGCGCGACGGTGGGCCGGACCACCGGCGCCGCCAGATCTGGGGAATGGCCAGCGCGAGGGCGCAGACGAGCACCGCGGTCCAGCCGACGAGCAGCAGCGACATTGCCGCCGTCGGACCGGATGCGGGGCTGGCGGCGAGGCCGCCGGCGCCCGAGGGGAAGGTGTTGAGGTCGGCGTCGCTGCGGGCCGGCCGGGCGCGCGCCTGGACGGCGTGGCGAGCCGCGGCGCCGACGTGCGCGGCGACGGTGACGGCCGAGCGCACCGCGAGCTGCGGCGCAGCGGTCAGCAGGCCCGCGCCTGTGCTCTGCGCGGGCGGGTCGTGAGCGCCACCGGCGGCGGCCGCGTCGGGCGCGCGCTGGCGATGGCGGGGCTTCGCCTTCTCCGCCCGCGCGGGGTCGAGCGCGGCCGGCGGCGGCGGCAGCGCCGCGGCGACGGGATCGGCGATCGGCGCGAGCGAGGGGAACGAGTCCGGCCCCGGCATCGCGACTCCCGCCGGGACGTCCTGGTCACACGACCACCGCCAGTCCCAGTGCGGGCCGCCGGTGGCCGCCGCCGCGCCCGCGGGCGCGCTCGGGCCGCCGCCGAAGCAGGCCGACGTCCAGACCCAGGTCCAGTCGTCGGGCAGGGCGCTCACCCCGGGGTCCGCCGGAGCGGGCGCGGGGTCGGGCGCGTCGGCCACGTGGTTGACGACGTTCGTGACGACGTCGGCGCCGGCGCCGTTGACCTGGACGACCGGGCCATCGTCGCCCGGGCTGTTGATCCGGATCGAGACGTTGACGTTGGTCGGCTGCGTCTGAGTAACTGACACATCCGCGGGTGTTTCACTGTGATACTGGCTCGCCTTCGGGTGATACTCCGGGGCCGGCTTCGGCGCCGGCGACGGGGCGGCGGGCGGCGCTGGAGCGGGCGTTGCGGCCGGAACCGGCGGAAGCGCCTTCTCCACGGCGGCCGCTATCTCGTGATACTGGCCCGATATCGCGCTATCCGGCGCTGCGGCGCCGATCGCGGGCGCGTCGGGCAGCGGCGGGAGCTCGACCGAGGGCACCTGCGCGCCCGCGGCGGGCGCGAACAGCGCCAGGGCCGAGGCCGCAGCCGCCGTCGCGATGCTCGCGCGAGCGAAGTTCACATCTATTCCATGCCCAAAGCTGATGAAAATGAGCCATTCTTTACACAGTTCCTGTTAGTGTCGGCCCCGACTCCCGCCGTCCGCAGCCAGCTGATCGAAGCCCATCTGCCGCTCGTCCGCACGGTCGCCCGCCGCTTCGCGGGCCGCGACGAGCCGCTGGAGGACCTGATCCAGGTCGGCACGATCGGCCTGATCAAGGCCGTCGACCGCTACGACTCCGGCCGCGGCGTCGCGCTCGCGGCCTTCGCCACGCCGTCGATCGCCGGCGAGATCCGCCATCACCTGCGCGACCGGTCGGCGCCGGTGCGGGTACCGCGGCGCCTCCAGGCCGCGGGGGTGCGCGTCACGTCGGTCACGCTGGACTGCGCCGGGCACGTCCCCGACCCGGTCGCCGACGCGTACGACGGGCTGGCGCTCGACGCGGCGCTGCGGTCGCTGCACACGCGCGAGCGGGAGGTCCTGCGGCTGCGCTTCGTCGAGGACCTCAGCCAGGCCGATATCGCCGCGCGGACCGGGCTCTCGCAGGCCCACGTGTCGCGCACGCTGCGCGGCGCGGTGCAGCGACTGCGGGAGATGCTGGTTGCCGGGACCAACGCCGTGACGTAGCGTTGTCGCATGGCTGCGACTCGCGTGAAGCCCCAGACCACGGAATCGGGCCACAGCGGACGTCTGCTCCTGCGCATGGACCCGGCGCTGCATGCCGCGCTCGCCGAGGCGGCCGAGCGCGATGGGCAGAGCCTGAACGGCTACATCACCGGCGTGCTCGGCGACGAGATCCAGGGCGAGCGAGAGCCCGCGGACTCGGGGTCGCCGCTCGCCGGCCGGCTGATCCGCGCCGCGGTCATCGCCGATCTCGCGCTCGTCGCGGTCGCCGCCGCGATCGCGATCGCGTTGCTCGTCGTCGCCTGGCCGTAGCGGCCGGCGCCCCGGCGTCAGCCGCCCGGCGGAGGCTCCCAGAGCTCGAACCGGGTGCCTTCCGGATCGACCCGCCCATCCGAAGCGCCCGTACTCCGACTCCTCCAGCGCGTCGATCACCTCGACGCCGGCCGAGCGCAACTGGGCCAGCATCGCGTCCAGATCGGCGACGCGGAAGTTGACCATGAACGGCTGCTCCGGCCGTCCGAAGTACTCGGTGTCGTGATCGAAGACCGCCCAGGTCGTGGACCCGCCCGGCGTCCACTCGAATGGCTTGGCGCCCCAATCGGTGCGTTCGATGCCGAGATGCTCGGCATACCAGTCCAGCAGGCTCGCGGCCGGCCCGGCGCCGCGCTGGAACACCCCGCCGATCCCGGTGACCCGCTCCACCCTCAGGTCACGCGGAGCTTCATCTTCATGCCGGAGTGGATCTGGCAGATGATCGTGTAGGTCCCCTTCTTCGTGACCTTCTTCTTGAAGGTGCCCTTCCGCTTCAGCGACGACTGGAAGCTCGCCGGGCCGCTGGCGACCACGTTGTGCTCGTGGTGGCCCTTCCAGTTCCACTTCACCGTGCTGCCGTGCTTGACCTTGACGGTCGGCACGCCGCTGGAGCGGACGAAGTAGTTGTCGCCGATCTTGATGCCGCGCGTCTTGGCGACAGCGGGCGCCGCGAAGGCCAGAGAGAGGGTCAGGACGAGTGCGATCAAGACTGTGCGCGTCATCAGAAAACCGGCGTCTCCGTATACGTGCCGAACACCCGCTGGAGGGCCTCGACGATTTCACCTTCCGTGGCGTGTACGCGCGCACACGCCAGCAGGTTCGGCATCAAGTTGTGGCGCTCGTCGGCCGCCGCAGCCCGCAGCTCGGCGAGCGAGGACTCGACCGCGGCGCCGTCGCGACGCGCGCGCACGGCCTGCACGCGGCCGACCTGCTTGCGCTCCAGCTCGGGGTCGATGCGCAGGATCTCGAGCTCGCCGTCGCCACCCTCGCGGTAGTCGTTGACGCCGACGAGGATGCGCTCGCCGGAGTCGACCTCGCGCTGGTGCTCGTACGCGGCGTCGGCGATCTCGCGCTGCGGGAAGCCGGCCTTGACGGCCTCGACCATGCCGCCGAGCTCGTCGATGCGGTGGAAGTAGTCGTACGCGCGCTGCTCGAGCTGGTCGGTCAGCGCCTCGACGAAGTAGGCCCCGCCGAGCGGGTCGATCGTGTTGGCGACGCCGGTCTCGTGCGCGATCACCTGCTGGGTGCGGAGCGCGATCCGCACCGCCTCCTCGCTCGGCAGCGCGAGCGCCTCGTCGTAGGAGTTGGTGTGCAGCGACTGGGTGCCGCCGAGGACGCCGGCGAGCGCCTCGATCGCGGTGCGGACGATGTTGTTGAGCGGCTGCTGCGCGGTCAGCGACACACCGGCCGTCTGCGTGTGGAAGCGCATCAGCCACGACCGCGGGGTGCGGGCGCCGTAGGTCTCGCGCAGCTCGCGCGCCCAGATGCGGCGGGCGGCGCGGTACTTGGCGATCTCCTCGAAGAAGTCGATCTGCGCGTTGAAGAAGAAGCTCAGGCGCGGCGCGAAGTCGTCGACGTCGAGCCCGCGGTCGATCGCCTGCTCGACGTACGTCAGGCCGTCCTTGAGCGTGAAGGCGAGCTCCTGGGCGGCCGTCGAGCCGGCCTCGCGGATGTGGTAGCCGCTGATCGAGACCGGGTGCCAGCGCGGCATCTCCCGGCTCGACCACTCGATCAGGTCGCCGAGCAGCCGCATCGCCGGGTCGACCGGGAAGCACCACTCCTTCTGGGCGATGTACTCCTTGAGGATGTCGGCCTGGATCGTGCCGCCGAGCCGGTCCGCCGGGACGCCCTGCTTCTCCGCCGCGACGACGTAGAAGGCCATCATGATCGCGGCCGGCGCGTTGATCGTCATCGACACCGTGACGGCGCCGAGGTCGATGCCGCCGAACAGCGTCTGCATGTCGTCGAGCGAGTCGACCGCCACGCCCTCGCGGCCGACCTCGCCGAGCGATCGCGGATGGTCTGAGTCGTGCCCCATCAGCGACGGCATGTCGAACGCGGTGGACAGCCCGGTCTGCCCATGGTCGAGCAGGTAGCGGAAGCGCTCGTTGGTCTCCTCGGCCGTGCCGAAGCCGGCGAACTGGCGCATCGTCCACAGGCGGCCGCGGTACATGCTCGGATAGACGCCGCGGGTGAACGGATACTCGCCCGGGAACCCGATCCGCTCCTCGAACGGCCCGACGTCCTCGGGGCCGTAGAGCGGCTCGACCGGCTCAGCGGAGAGCGTCGTGAACGATTTCCGCCGCTCCGGCGTCGCCGAGTAGAGGTCGCGGTACCAGCGCTCCGCCTCCGTCCACTGCCGCTCCTCGGTCGCCATGGCTCTTGAGTCTAGTGTCGGGAATCGGGGCTTCGGCGGCTCTGCGGCGGATGCCGGGTCGTGCCTGCCGTCGCACGGCATCCGCGAGCATGCTGGTGGCACGTGACCGGATGCCGAGTGCCGGCAGGCGCGGGCCGGCGCCGCCGGCTGCCGTCGAGGCCCCGATTCACGGCACTAGGGGGCGACGAGCGCATCGCAGGTGAAGCAGTGCTCGAGGGCGACGCGGCGCAGGATCGCTTTCATCGGCGCGACGGCGGGTGCGGGCGAGAGCCAGGCGTGGGTGGCGAGATACACGTGGCGGCGCGGGCCGTCGGGGCCGAGCGCGCGCAGGACGAGGCCCTCGCGGACGGTGCCGAGCGCCAGCGTCGGGATCAGCGCGATGCCGACGCCGGCCGCCACGAGACCCTGCTTGCCGAGCCATTCGGCCGAGTCGAACGGCACGCGCGGCTCGAACCCCGCGGCGCGGGCGGCCGCGCTCAGCGCGTCGTTGCACAAGCGGCCCTCGATCCAGGTCTCCTCGCGCAGGTCCTCCATCCGCAGCTCGGGATCGCCCGCGAGCGGGTGATCGTGCGGCATGGCGACGTGGAACGGGTCGTCCATCAGGTGCTCGAGCGTGACGTCGGCGGGCGGGTCGCCGCTCACGTCGGTGACGACCGCGAGGTCGATCTCGCCCGCGGCGAGCATCGGCAGCGTCTCGACGGAGCGGCCCTCGACGAGCCGCAGCTCGACGCCCGGGTGCGCCTGCGCGAAGGCGGCGATCGCGAGCGGGGTGAGCGTGGCGCCGGCGGTCGGGAAGGAGCCGAGGCGCAGGCGGCCGGCGTCGAGCTCGGCGAGCGCCTCGAGCTGGGACTCGGCGGCGGCGAGCCGGCCGAGGATCACCTCCGCGTGCTCGACCAGCAGCTCACCGGCGGGCGTGAGGCGGACGCCGCGGGCGGTGCGGTCGACGAGCCGCGTGCCCGCCTCGGCCTCGAGCGTCGCGATCTGGCGCGAGACCGCCGGCTGGGTGAACGCGAGCGATTCGGCGGCGGCGGAGAAGGACCCGTGCGCGGCGACCTCGCGCAGGACCCGCAGGCGGCGGACGTCGATCGGCATACGGAAAGCGTATACGAGCCCCGCCGAAAGATCATTTGCGGTTATGGCTCGGCGGGAGCACCATCAACGGCGTGTACTCCCTCTCTCCCCACATCGTGGACGACCGCCGGCGCGACCTGATCGCCGCCGGCGCCGCCCGCTCACCGCGGCCGCGCCGGCTCCCCTTCGGCGCGCTGCGCGGGGTCCGCCTGCTGCGGCGGACCCCGCGCCGCGCCGCGGCCTGACCGCTCAGCGCGCGCCCCAGCGAGCGAGCGAGCGCGACATCGCGCCGAGGCCTTCGGAGATCCAGCCGGAGGCGAGGAGGACGGCCAGGCCGAGCGGGACGAGCGCCATGCCCTCGTACCAGGTGTCGGGCTGCCAGATGCCGAGCTCCATCGGATCGATCGCCGCGAGGATCGGCGCGCCGATCAGGCCGAGCGCGGTGCTGAAGGTCGTCACGGCGACGACGAACGTGAACAGGCCGACCGGGAAGCGGACGAGCAGGTAGGCGATGCCGCGCCAGGTCGCGCCGTCCTGCCAGTAGGCCTTCAGGCGGCCCCACACGCCGCTGCCGCCAGGAGCGAGGTTGGAGGCGGGGATGCCGGCGCCCAGCATCGAGTTCGCCATCGCCCGCTCGAACGCCAGCAGCGGGCGGACGGTGGCGAAGACGAGCGTGAGGATCGGGATGCCGAGCAGCGTGATCGCGAGGCCGAGGCCGGTCGCGAGCCCGGTGACGAGCCACGAGAAGTACGCGACGCCGAGCGGGAGGCCCAGCAGGTTGTGGGTCACCGCCGACCAGCCGCGGGCGGTGACGAGCGGCCGCAGGGCGACGTGCCAGGCCGGTTCAGGGGTGAGGGTCGTGTCCATGCCGAGATGATCGGGTCCCGGCGCCCGCGCTCCCACCGAGGCACCCTGCGTCAGCGACCGGGGGTCAGCCCCAGCGGCGGCGGGAGCTACGCCCGCATGGCCTCGCCGAGCAGCGCGCGGGCGATGACGAGGCGCTGGATCTCGCTGGTGCCCTCGTAGATCTCGGTGACCTTCGCGTCGCGGTAGTAGCGCTCGGCGGGGAACTCCTTCGTGTAGCCGTAGCCGCCGAGCACCTGGATCGCCTCCCCGGTCTGGCGGCGGGCGACGGCGCTGGCGAACAGCTTCGCCTGCGCGCCCTCGACGGTGTGCGGCTTGCCGGCCTCCTTCAAGCGCGCCGCCCGCCACACCAACGCCCGCGCCGCCTCGATCTCGGTCTGCATGTCGGCGAGCTTCTGCTGGATCGCGCCGAGCCGCGCGATCGGGCCGCCGAACGCGTGCCGCTCCTTCGCGTACGCCGTCGCCATGTCGAGCGCCGCCTGCGCGATGCCGACAGCCTGGGCGGCGATCCCGATCCGGCCGGTGTCCAACGTGGACAGCGCGATCCGCATCCCCTGCCCGGGCTCGCCGAGCCGCTCGCCCGGCGTGGCCTCGAACGCGAGGTCGGCGGTCGAGGAGGAGTTCAGGCCCATCTTCTCCTCCTCGCGCGTGACCGCGAAGCCGTCGGCGCCGGCCCGCACGACGAACGCGCTGATGCGCTCGCCCTCGCGGGCGAAGACGATGAAGGTGGAGGCGTAGCGAGCCGTTCGTGATCCACTGCTTGGCGCCGGTGATCAAGCCGTCGACGGCCCGCGTGCGCATGGCCGAAGCGTCCGAGCCCGAGCCCGCCTCGGTCAGCGCGAACGCCCCGATCTCCTCCCCCGCCGCCAGCGCGTGCACGTAGGGCGAGCCGAGCGAGAGCAGCGGCAGCGTGCAGGCGCTCGTGTGCACCGCGACGGTCACGCCGACGCCGGCGTCCGCCCGCGACAGCTCCTCCAGCACGAGGATGTAGGAGAGGAAGTCGGCGCCCGCGCCGCCCTCCTCCTCGGGCACGCAGACGCCCATCAGCCCGAGCTCGCCGAGCTCGGTGTACAGCTCGCGCGGGAACGTGTGCTCGCGGTCCCAGGTCGCGGCGTGCGGCGCGATCTTCTCGTCCGCGAACCGCCGCGCCAGCGAGCGGATCTCCTCCTGCTCGGGCGTCAGCTCGCTCATGCGCGCGACCTCTGCAACGCGATCGAGCCGATCCCGCCGAGCGCGACCGCGGCGACGCCGACGCGCACCCGCCGCCCGAGCCGTTCGAAGCGCAGGATCTCCCAGCCCTCCGCGCGCGCGACGCGACCCAGCTCGCTGTCCGGGTTGACGGCGACCGGGTGGCCGACGAGCCGCAGCATCGGCAGGTCGGACTCCGAGTCCGAGTACGCGTACGAGGTCGCGAGGTCGATCCCCTCGCGCTCGGCCAGCTCGCGGATCGCCTGCGCCTTGCCCTCGCGGTAGTTGAACGGCCCGCCGCCGCGGCCCGTGTAGCGCCCGTCGACCGCCTCGAACATCGTCCCCACTGCGCCGTCGAGCGTCAGCACCGTCGCCATCAGCTCCGCCATCTCCTGCGACGCCGCGGTGCAGATGAACACCGGCCGCCCGGCGTCCTGGTGCTCGTAGGCGATCGCCAGCATCCGGGGGTACAGCCGCGGGAGCACGCCGGCGAGCACGGCCGGCGCGAGCCGCTGCAGGTCGCGGACGGACACGCCCTCGAGCAGCGCGAAGATCCGGTCCTTGATCGCCTCCATGCCGTCGTCGGTCGAGCCGCGCATCCGGAAGCGGACGTTCTCCCACGTGTCCGCGGCCAGCCGGCGCCGGTTGATCAGCCCGGCCTTGAACGCCGCGCGCCCGAACTGATAGGCCGACGAGCCCGCCATCAGCGTCCGGTCCAGGTCGAAGAACGCCGCACCCCGCTCGCCCGGCACGTGCCGCGCACCGCCCCCGGGCGGCGGCTCGAGGATGTGCGGCTTCTCCGTCACACGTGGTTCCGATCGTGCGGCCGCGCGCGACAGGCGGCCGCCGGCGCCGGCCGCAAGGACGCAGGGAGGGTGCAATGGCGGAGCCCTTGCCCCGACCGAGGACGCCGCGAGGCGGTGATCGGCGGTCGTCTGGTGGCGTGGGGACGTGCGATCGGGACCACTACACCTGAACGATGACGGCGTCGCCCTGGCCGCCGCCCGAGCAGATCGCCGCGCAGCCGTAGCCGCCGCCACGGCGCCGCAGCTCGTGCACGAGCGTGGCGAGGATCCGCGCGCCGGACGCGCCGATCGGGTGCCCGATCGCGACGGCACCGCCATTGACGTTGACGCGGTCCTCGTCGATGCCGAGCATCCGGACCGAGTTCAGCGCCACGGACGCGAACGCCTCGTTGATCTCCCACAGGTCGATGTCGCCCGGCTGCAGCCCCGCCTTGTCGAGCGCCTTCAGGGCCGCGTTGGCGGGCGTGCGGGCGAGCCACTCGAAGTCGTCGGCCACCGCCGCCTGGGCGATGATCGTGCCGAGGATCTCCTTGCCCTCGCGCTCGGCCCACTCCTCGGAGGCGAACACGAGCGCGCCGCCGCCGTCGTTGACGCCCGGCGAGTTGCCCGCGGTGTGGGAGCCGTCCTTGCCGCTCAGCCCCGGCAGCGCGGCGAGCTTCTCGAGCGTCGTGTCGCGGCGCGGCGCCTCGTCGATCTCGACGACGGTGTCGCCCTTCCGCGAGGAGATCGTCACCGGGACGATCTCCTCGGGCAGCCGGCCCTCGTCGGTGGCGGCGATCGTGCGCTCGTGCGAGCGCAGCGCCCAGCTGTCGAGGTCGGCGCGGGTCATCTCGAGCTGGTCGCCGACCTCGGTCGCCTCGTCGAACATCTGCTTGCCGGTGAACGGCGTTGCGCAGGCCGTCCTGGATCATCGCGTCGAGCGCCTGGACGTCGCCCATGCGGAAGCCGAAGCGGGCCTTGGGCAGCAGGTACGGCGCCTGCGACATCGACTCCATGCCGCCGCCGACCGCCACGTCGAGGTCGCCGGCGCGCACCGCCTGGTCGATCAGGCCCGCCGCCCGGATGCCGGACGCGCAGACCTTGTTGATGGTCTCCGAAGAGACCTCCTTCGGGATCCCGGCCTTGATCTGCGCCTGGCGCGAGGGGATCTGCCCGACGCCCGCCTGGAGCACCTGACCCATGATCACGTGCTGCACCTGCTCTGGCGCTACGTCGGCCCGCTCGAGGGCGGCCTTGATGGCGATGCCACCGAGGTCGGTGGAGTGCAGCGACGAGAGTCCTCCACCCATCTTGCCGACTGGCGTGCGGGCGGAGCCGAGGATCACGGTACGTGGCATGAGGGTCATGCTATTCAAGGCGCTCGCGCGAGCTTGCGAGTGCGAGCAAGCCGCACTCCAATAATCTGCGGGAGATGCGCGTGAGTTCGACCACTCAAGCGCCGCCGGAGACGAACGCCGACACGATCGCGGTCGGCGTCTTCGAGGGCAAGGCGATCGCCCACGACATCGACGGCGCCCTCGCAGGGGCTCGTCGACTCCGGCGAGGCCCGCGCGGGCCTGCGCAAGCTCGCCGTCACCCACGCCGGCGGCCGGCGCTACGTGCTCGTCGGCCTCGGCAAGCGCGACGACTTCGACGCCGAGCGCGCGCGCGTCGGCCGCCGCGGCCGTCGCCGGGCGGGCGAAGGAGCTCGGCACGCACGTGCTGTGCTGGGAGCTGCCCCACCACGTCGAGGCGCCGGGGTTCGTCGAGGGCACGCGTGCTGGCCGCCTACGAGTACGACGCGTACAAGACGAGCGACGACGACGGCCCGCGGCTCGAGGAGCTGATCGTCTCCGCCCACCACGACGTCGCCGCCGACGTCGAGCGCGCCGCGATCGCCGCCGAGGCGGCCAACGCCGCGCGCGACCTCCAGAACGCGCCCGCCAACGACCTGACCCCGACCGCCTTCGCCGAGCGCGCGCAGGCGCTCGCCGGCGTGCAGGTCGACGTCTGGGGCCGCGACGAGATCGTCGCCGCCGGGATGGGCGCGTTCGCCGCCGTCGCCCGGGGCAGTGACGAGGAGCCGCGGCTGATCACGATCCGGTACGACCCGCCGGACCCGTCCGGCCCGGTGCTCGGCTACGTCGGCAAGGGCGTCACGTTCGACTCCGGCGGCATCTCGATCAAGCCCGCGCTGAAGATGAGCGAGATGAAGTTCGACATGTCGGGCGCCGCCGCCGTGCTCGAGGCCACGGGCGCGATCGCCCGGCTCGGGCTGCCGGTGCGCGTCGTGACCGTGATCGGGGCGACCGAGAACCTCCCGAGCGGCCACAGCGTCAAGCCCGGCGACATCGTGCGCGCGAAGACGGGCACCACGATCGAGATCCTCAACACCGACGCCGAGGGCCGGCTCGTGCTCGCCGACTGCCTCGCCCACGCGATCGACCAGGGCGCCGAGCGGCTGGTCGACCTCGCGACGCTGACCGGCGCGATCGTCACCACGTTCGGCAACACGTACGCGGGCCTGTTCGGCTCCGACGACGACTGGTGCGCCCAGGTCGAGGCCGCGGGCAAGCGGGCCGGCGAGCTGTCCTGGCGGCTGCCGCTGCATGCCGAGTACGACGAGCTGATCAAGAGCCGCTACGCCGACATCGCCAACGCGGTCGAGGCGCGCAAGGCCGGCTCGATCACCGCCGCGCAGTTCCTCCGCCGCTTCGCCGGCGACGTGCCGTGGGCGCACCTGGACATCGCGGGCACCGCCAACGACAACGGCAAGCCGTACGCGCCCAAGGGCGGCGCCGGCTTCGGCGTCCGCACGCTGATCGAGCTCGCGCGCGCCGCCGCCTGAGCCGCAGCGCGGGCTCACGTGACGATCAGGATCGCGGCGACGATCACGCCGTAGACGATCACGATGCGCCGGAGCATCTCCTCCGGCAACCGCCGGCCGTAACGGGCGCCCACCTGGGCGCCCACGGTCGACCCCACCGCGATCAGCGCCGCGGCGCCCCAGGCGACGTGGGCGGCGAACACGAACAGGATCCCGGCGACGAGGTTGGCGATCCCGGCCAGCACGTTCTTGATCGCGTTCAGCACCTGGAGGTGCTCGGAGAAGCACAGCCGCAGCAGCGACATCAGGATGATCCCCTGTGCCGCGCCGAAGTAGCCGCCGTAGATGCCGGTGGTGAACGAGGCGGCGACGCCGCCGACCATGTTGTTGCCCTCCTCGTGCTGCTTCGGCGCCGGGCGGAACGCCATCAGCGCCACCGCGAGCAGGATCAGCGCCGGGACGACCGCGTCGAACACCGAGCTCGGCAACTGCAGCAGCAGCACGCCGCCGATGAGCGCACCGATCGTCGTGCCGATCGCCAGGATCGACGTGCGCCGGCCCTGACCGCGCAGCTCGGCGCGGTAGCCGATCGATCCGCTGACCCCGCCGGGCACCAGCCCGATGCTGTTGGAGACGTTCGCGGTGACCGGCGGGTAGCCGACCGCCAGCAACGTCGGGAACGTGATCAGCGAGCCGGAGCCGACGACCGTGTTGACCCCGCCGGCCACCGCCCCCGCACCCGTGATGGCCAGCGCCTCGAGCACGGTCATGGACCCGAAGTCAAGCAGCCGGCCCGGCCCGCTCGGGGCCACGGCGAGGGCGGCGCGTCAGAATCGTCGGCCATGGACTTCGACCTTGACGACGACCACGACCTGATCCGCCGCACCGTCCGCGACTTCGCCGAGCGGGAGGTGGCACCGGTCGCCGAGGCGCTCGACCGCGAGAAGCGCTTCCCGTACGAGATCGTCGCCAAGCTCGGCGAGCTGGGGCTGATGGGCATCCCGTTCCCGGAGGAGTACGGCGGCGCCGGGGCGGACTCGCTGGCCTACGCGATCGCCGTCGAGGAGCTCACGCGCGTGGACTCCAGCGTGGCGATCACGGTGTGCGCCCACACGTCGCTCGGCACGCAGCCGGTCTACCTGTTCGGCAGCGACGAGCAGAAGCGCGACTGGATGCCTGAGCTGACCGCCGGGCGCAAGCTCGGGGCGTTCGGGCTGACCGAGCCGGAGGCGGGGTCGGATGCCGGCAACGTCCGCACCCGCGCCAAGCTCGAGAACGGCGAGTGGGTGATCAACGGCGCCAAGCAGTTCATCACCAACGCCGGCACCGACATCTCCGGCATGGTCGTCATCACGGCCCGCACCGCCGACGACGAGATCTCCAACCTGCTGGTCCCCAACGGCACGCCCGGCTACGAGCAGGGCGAGCCCTACCGCAAGATGGGCTGGAACGCCTCCGACACGCGGCCGCTCACGTTCACCGACTGCCGCGTGCCCGAGGAGAACCTCGTCGGCCCGCGTGGCGCCGGCTTCAAGCAGTTCCTGCGCGTGCTCGACATCGGCCGCATCGGCGTCGCGGCGATGGGCGTCGGCCTGGCGCAGGGCGCGCTCGACCAGGCGCTCGCGTACGCGAAGGAGCGCAAGGCGTTCGGCAAGCCGATCTCCAAGTACCAGGCGATCCAGGCCAAGCTCGCCGACATGGCGACCGAGATCGAGGCCGCGCGGCTGCTCACCTACAAGGCGGCGCTGCTCAAGGACGCGCAGCGCAACTTCACGCTGACCGCGGCCCAGGCGAAGCTCAAGACCGGGCGGCTTGCGGTCCGCTGCGCCGAGGAGGCCGTGCAGATCCACGGCGGCTACGGCTACATCGAGGAGTACCCGGTGTGCCGCTTCTATCGCGACGCCAAGATCCTCACGATCGGCGAGGGCACCGACGAGGTCCAGCAGATGGTGATCGCCCGCGCGCTCGGCGCGTGACGGCGCGGCGATCCGAACCACGGGACGGCCCGTGAGGCTCTTCGCCCTCTGGGTCGTCCTGTTCGCCGTCTTCGCGGCCGGCCTGGGGATCCACGCGCGCACCGGCGACGAGCTCGTGCACCTGGGCATCGCGCAGGCGCTGATCCACGAGCACAAGGTCGTCCACGCTCCCCAGGGCGCCGGCTTCGCGCTGCTCATCTCGCCGGCGCGCGAGCTCGGCGGCGCGCGCGGCGTGGAGCTGTTCCTGGCCGCGTTCGCGGCGCTCGGGTTCGTGCTGTCGGCGCTGCTGGCGCGGCGGATCGCGCCGGAGCCGTACGCGAGCGGCGGTGCCGCGCTCGCGGGGCTCTCGGCGCCCGCGATCGCCCACGCCGGGTCGATCTACCCGGAGCTGACGGCGGGGACGCTGCTCGCCGGCGCGGCCGTGTGCGCGATGGCGGTGCGCGACGCCCCGCGGATCGCGCCCGCGCTCGGCGGCGGGGCGATGCTCGCCGTGCTGCCGTGGCTCGGGCCGCTGTTCGTGCTCCCGGCGGTGCCGATCGGCGCATCGCTGTACCGCTGGTCCCGGCGCGGGCGGCGACCGCTGCTCGGCCTCATCGCGATCGAGATCGGCGCGGCCTCCCTGGTCGTCTACGCCACCCTCAACGAGCGCCTGTACGACGGGCCGACGCCGTGGTCGGCCAACCGGCCGGGAGCCACGGCCACCGGCGCGCAGACGGCGGCCGACTACGCCGGGCGCGTGCCGCGGCTCGTGACGCTGTGGGTCGACCCCGACGTCGGCCTGCTGCGCTGGGCGCCGATCTTCGCGCTCGTGTTCTTCTCCGGCTGGCTGCTGTGGCGCTCCCGCCACCGCCAGCTCGCCCGGGTGATCGCCGAGCGGGCGTCGGCTGAGGCGGCGGCCTCGCTGGCGCTGGCGGTGGTCGGCGTGCAGTTGCTGGTGGCCGCGTTCCTCGTGCCGGCGATCGCCGGCGACTGGTTCCCCGGCCGCTATCTCGCGCCGGCGCTGCCGACCGCCGGCGCGCTGGTCGCCTGGGGCCTGCGCCACGCGCCGCGCCCGGTCACGGCCGCGCTGGCCGCCCTCACGCTGCTGGCCAGCGCCTGGGTCCTGCTCGACTGATCGCCGTCCAGCAGGGCCGAGAACGGGTCGAGCAGCGCCTCGGCGGCGTCACGCGAGGCGTGCGTCTAGGCCACGCCGGCGTCGATCAGGAGCTTCCACACGTCGGCCTGATCGACGACGTCGACGCCGAGCTTGGAGGCCTTGGCGGTCTTGCTCGCGCCGACGTCGGCGCCGGTGATGAGCATGTCCGTGTTGCCCGAGACCGATGACGCGGTCGTCGCGCCGGCCCGCTCGCACAGCCGCTGGAAGGTCGGGCGCGGGATCTTCTCCCCGCTGCGCGGATCGGAGATCGTGCCCGTGATCACGACGGTCTTGCCGGCCAGCGGGGCGCCGGCGACGACGGCCGGCGGCAGGTCCTCGTCGAGCACGTCGAGGTTCACGCGGAGCTCACGCAGGCGGGCGAGCTCCTCACGCGCGCGGCCGAGATGCTCGGTGATGCTGGCCGCCACGCGCGGGCCGATGTCCTCGACCTGCTGGAGCGACTCCTCCCCCGCGTCGGCGATCTCCTCGAGCGACGAGTAGCCGGCCCGGCACAGCTTTGCGGCGGTGCCCTCGGAGGCCATCGGGATCGCCAGGCCGATCAGCGCGCGGCGCAGGCCGACGCCGCGGCTGCGATCGATCGACTCGATCATCCGGTCGGCCGAGATGTCGGCGATGCCCTCGAACTCGAGCAGCCGCTCGCGCGTGAGCGCGTAGAAGTCCGACGCGCGGTCGAGCAGGCCGTTCTCGTTCAGCCGCTCGATCCATACCGGCCCGATCGCGTCGATGTCGGCGGCCGCGCGCGACGCCCAGTGGATCAGCCTGCGGACGGTCTGCGCCGGGCAGGCGACGTTGGTGCAGTACAGCTCGCGGCTGTTGCCCTGCTCGGTCAGCGGCTGGCCGCACGACGGGCACTCGGACGGCGGCTCGATCTCGCGCTCGGCGCCAGTGCGCTTGGACGCGTCGAGCACCCCCGCCACGAACGGGATCACGTCGCCCGCGCGCCGCACCAGCACCGTGTCGCCGATCCGCACGTCGCGGGCGCGGATGACCTCCTGGTTCGCCAGCGTCGCGCGCGTCACCGTCGTCCCGCCGACGAACACCGGCTCGAGCACGGCCACCGGCGCGACCTTGCCGATCTTGCCGACGTCCCAGACCACGTCGGCGAGCACGGTCGTCTTCTCCTCGGCGGCGAACTTGTAGGCGAGCGCGCCGCGCGGGCTGCTCGACCGGGTGCCGGCGGCCGCGTAGGCGTTGCGATCGGCGAGCCGGAGCACGGCGCCGTCGAGGTCGTAGTCGAGGTCGTTGCGCTGGGCCTCGATCTCCGCGATCACACTCTGCGCCGCCTCGGCGTCGTCGGTGTGGCGCATGTCGGCGGCGTCGAAGCCGAGCGTCCGCAGTGCGTTCTCGAGGTCGGAGTCGGCGCCGTCGGTCGTGTCGAGGTCGAAGGCGAAGAAGCGCAGCCGGCGCTCGGCGACCACCGCCGGGTCCTTCGCCCGCACCGTGCCGGCGGCGGCGTTGCGCGGGTTGATCAGCGGCTTGTCGGGGTGCGCCTTGTTGTAGGCGGCGAACGTCGAGCGCAGCATCACGGCCTCGCCGCGGATCTCGACCGTGCCGCCCGCATCGATGCGGTCCGGCACGCCGTCCGCCAGCGCGCGCACCAACACCGTGACGTCGTCGCCGGTCGTCCCGTCGCCGCGGGTGACGGCGCGCGCGAGCCGGCCGCGCTCGTAGACGAGCGCGAGCGACAGCCCGTCGAGCTTCGGCATCACGACGACCGGCTGGCCGGGGAAGCGGTCGAAGAACGCGACGACCTGCTCGGGCCTGGTCGCCTTCTCGAGCGAGAGCATCGGCCGGCTGTGGCGGACCGGAGCGTGAAGGACGGCGGCCGCGCCGACCTGCTCCAGCGGGTTCGGGTCCGGCACCAGGTCGGGGTGCTCGTCGAGCAGGGCGCGCAGCTCGTCCTCGAGCGCGTCGTAGTCGGCGTCGGCCACCAGCGGCTCACCGCGGTAGTAGGCGTCGCGCAGCGCGGTGAGGCGGGCTGCAAGGCTGTCGATCCGCTCGCGGGGTTCGCTCACTCCCGGCAGGCTACGAGACGCCACCGATGACTTCCGACCTCAGCACCGCGATGAACCGGCACCGGCGCGAGCTCCACGTGCACTGCTACCGGATGCTCGGCTCGTTCGAGGAGGCCGAGGACCTCGTGCAGGAGACCTTCCTGCGGGCGTGGCGGGCGCGCGAGCGCTTCGGGGACGGCGAGGGACTGCGCGCCTGGCTGTACAAGATCGCCACCAACGCCTGCCTCGACGCGTTGCGGGCGCGAGCGCGCAAGCCGGTGCAGTCCTACGCCGACCTGCCGTACCTGCAGCCGTACCCGGACCGGCTGCTCGACGAGATCGCGCCGAGCGAGGACGAGCCCGACGCCGTCGTGGTCACGCGCGAGACCATCGCGCTCGCCTACGTCGCGATGATCCAGCTGCTGCCGCCGCGGCAGCGCGCGGTCCTGATCCTGTGCGACGTGCTCGAGTGGTCGGCGCAGGAGACCGCGACGATCCTCGACATCAGCGTGCCGGCCGCCAACAGCGCGCTGCAGCGCGCCCGCGCGACGATCGCCGATCAGTCGCCGCCGAGCTCGACGGGCACGCTGAGCGCGGACGAGCGGGCGCTGCTCGAGCGCTACATGGACGCCCACATGCGCGCCGACGTCGAAGCCGCGGTCGCGATCACGCGGGACGACATCCGCGTGACGATGCCGCCGCACCCGTTCCTGTACGACGGCATCGAGCAGGTCCGGCCGCTGATCAGCGAGGGCCTGACCGCGTCGGGCGAGTGGCGCCTCGTGGCGACGAGCTGCAACCGGATGCCCGCGGCCGCCTGCTACCTGCGCGAGCACGGGGCGACGGAGTTCGTCGCGTTCAAGATCGACGTCCTCCGGATCGTCGACGACAAGGTCGCCGAGGTGACGACGTTCGACTCCACGCTGTTCCCGGAGCTCGGGCTGCCGCCGACCGTGTGACACCCGTCACAGTACACCGCTTTTCCGTAGTTCTCCGCCCCCCAAGATCCGTGGGGAGTGGGGTTTAGCGCCGGTCGCCCGCTTCGTACGCTCGAATCGAGACTAAAAAGACGAAGCAGCCGGCGCGTACTGGGAGCCCACGGGAGGGCACGAAGCCGGCGGGAAGCGCGCAAGGACTGCGGATGTGCGGAGTGGTCGGATACGTGGGCCACAGACAGCCCACGACACGGTTGTTGGCGGCGCTCGGACGACTCGAGTACCGCGGAGACGACTCAGCGGGCATCTGTCTGCTGGCAGCCGACGGTCTGAGGCTCACGAAGGCGGCCGGCAAGCTCTCCGGCTCGACGGTCGAGCCCACCACAGGCATCGGCCACACGCGCTGGGCGACGCACGGGCGCGTGTGCGAGGCGAATGCGCACCCCCTGCTCGTGGGCGATCACGACGACGTCGCGATCGTGCTCAACGGCATCATCGAGAACCACCGCGCGCTCCGCGATGAGCTGAGCGCGGAAGGCGAGCGCTTCGGCTCGCAGACCGACGCCGAGGTGGTGGCCCACCTCGTGCGCCGGGCCTATCGCGGGTCGCTGCCCGAGGCCGTGCAGGCCGCCGCCGCGCGGCTCGAGGGCCATTTCGCCTTCATCGCGCTGCACCGCGACCAGCCCGGCCCGCTCGTCGGCACGCGCCGGCGCTGCCCGCTGCTCGTCGGGCTCGGCGCGGGCGAGACCTTCCTCGCCTCCTCCCTGCCCGTCCCGCGGACCCACCCGCTCCTGCAGCCGGCGCTGTCCGTCGTGCCGCTGCAGCTCCTCGCATACGCGATCGCCCGCCACCGCGGGCTCGGCGTCGACCAGCCGCACAACCTGGCGAAGACGGTGACGGTCGAATGAGCGGACGGCGGACCAAGCACCTCACGCTCGCGGGCCTCGCCGTCCTCGGCCTGTGCACGGTCTCGATCCCGGTCACGATCGCGGTCGTCCTGTCCACGACGGGCGCGTCGGACGCGCTCACGTTCGGCCGCGATCAGCCGGTCCGCCACCACGCTTCCCCGGCCCGCGCAGTCGCCGCGCTGCGCTGCGTCCCGAAGCGCGGCTACTACGCGCTGACGTTCGAGGACGGGCCGCTCACCGCGAGCACCCCACGGCTCGTGGCGGTGCTGCGGCGCGCGAACGCGGTCGCCACGTTCTTCGACGTCGGGCGCCGGGCCGCCGCGCACCAGCGCCTCGTCGAGCTCCAGCGGAGCGTCGGCCAGGTCGCGAGCCACGGCTACACCCACGCGCCGCTCCCCGAGCTGTCGCACGCCCGCCGCGCGCAGGAGCTGCAGCAGACGGCCAAGGTGCTCGACTACCCGAACGCGTTCTTCCGGCCCGCGTACAGCGTCTCGAGCGCCGCCGCCGACGCGGACATCCGCCGGTCGGGGCTGATCCCCGTCCACTGGACGGTCGACACGGTCGACACGCTGCACGGCCCGCGAGCGATCGTCGCTGCCGCCCTGCGCGTCAAGCCCGGCGGAATCCTCCGGCTCCACGAGGGCGCCGACGGCGCCGTCGCGGCCGTCCCGGGCATCGTCGCCGGGCTGGCCCGGCGCGGCCTGTGCCCCGGGTTCCTCGAGCGCACCCCCACCCACGTCGTCGCGGCGAAGCCATGAACCGCGTCTACCTGCTCATCCCCGCGCACGACGAGGAGGCGGGCATCGTGGCTGCCATGCGGTCGGTCGAGGCGCAGACGCGCGACCCCGACCGGCGGATCGTCGTCAGCGACCGCAGCACGGACCGCACGGTCGCGCTCGCGCAGGCCCGGCCCGGCTGGGAGGTCTGGGAGACGGTCGGGAACACCGGCAAGAAGGGCGGGGCGCTCAACCAGGCCTGGGCACGGCTCGAGCCGTCGCTGGACGACAGCGACTACGTCGCGACCATGGACGCCGACACGCTGCTCGACGAGCAGTTCGTCGCGGCGGCGCTCGCCAAGTTCGAGCACGAGAAGCGCCGCGGGGTGACGCTGGGCGGCGTCTGCGCGAACTTCTCAGGACTCCCGCTGGACACCGCGCTCGGCGCGCTGCAGGCGATGGAGTACGCGCGGGCGGAGATGATCAACCGCTCGCGCCGCGGCCTCGCGCCGGTGCTGGCCGGCGCGGCCACGATGCTCTCCGTCGAGGCGCTGCGCTCGGTCTACCGCGTGCGCGGGCATCTCTACGAGCCGGTCCTGACCGAGGACTACGAGCTCTCGCTGGCTCTGCGCGTCAACGGCTACCTGACGATGGCGCCGCGCACGTGCAAGGCCCGCACGGACCTGATGCCGACGGTCCGGATGCTGTGGGCGCAGCGCCTGCGCTGGTACCGCGGAGCGTTCGAGGCCGTCCGCGCCCACGGCTTCAAGCGCGGCGTCCGCGGTGACATCGGCTGGCTGCTGTTCTCGCTGTGGGCGGCGGCGGCGCGCTGGCTGTTCCTCGTCGCCCTGCTCGTGACCGTCCTCACGGTCGGCCACATGACGTTCTCCGCCTGGCTGCTGCTGCTGTTCGCGTTCGCCTCGTTCATCCGCATCGTCCAGGTGAGAGCACTCGGATGGAAGTACATGGTCCTCGCCGGGCTGATGGTCGAGGAGCTCTATTACGCCTTCTTCCTCGAGGCCGTCCTGTGGCGCTCCGTGTACCTCGCGTACTTCGCCCACCAAGAGGCCCACTGGTAATCGACAACAAAGGAGCACGGATGTTCCCCAACGCCCCCTCACTCGCCCTCCTCACTGTGATCCTCGCCGTCTCGGTGATCGCCACGTTCGGGTTCACCGTCGTGTGGGCGATCTTCGCGCTGACGCTGGTGCTGACGACGGCCGTGGCCATCCATCGCTCGATTCCGCGAAGGGAGCGGTGAGCCATGAGACGTGCCGCATTAGTCATCGCCGCGGTCCTGATGCTCGTCGCGGCACCGGCCGCGCTCGCCGCGCCCGGCGACGAGATGATCTACAACGCCGGCGTGGAGGTCGGCACCGGCGCCGCACCGGACTACTGGTCGACGTCCTCCTGGGTCAACGACGGGGATCTGGAGCCACAGACGACGTTCTCGTGGGTGAGCGGCGGTGCGCACAGCGGCAACCGGTCCGTCCGCGTCGATGTCTCGAACTACACGAGCGGCGACCGGAAATGGGTGCCGATGCTGGTCGGCGTCACCGGTGGGACCTACTACACGTTCTCGGATTGGTACAAGTCCGACGCCAGCACGTCCGTCAGTGTGTACTACCTCACGGCGGACCCGCTCGACCCGGGCCACTGGGCCAACCTGTACACGGGGATTCCGCCGGCGTCGCAGTGGACGCGGTACACGACCGGGTTCACGATGCCCGCCGACGCGGTGATGGCCTACTTCGTGCACTTCCTGCCGGGCAACGGCTACCTGCAGACGGACGACTACTCGATGAAGGAGTCCGCGACGCCGCCGGGCTTCAGCAAGGCCATGGTGAGCCTCACGTTCGATGACGGCTCGCAGGAGTTCTATGACCGCGCGCGGCCGATCCTCGACTCGCACGGATTCAAGACCACGCAGTACATCCCGACCGCGGGCCTGAGCCCTCAGGACCCGTGGATGATGACCCCGCGGGAGATCAAGCAGCTCGCCGACCAGGGGCACGAGATCGGCTCCCACAGCATCACGCACCCGGACCTCACGACGCTGTCGGACGCCCAGCTCGAGCAAGAGCTGGAGGGTTCCAGGGCGGAGCTGGAGGCGATCCCGCTGCCGCATCCCGTCCTCGACTTCGCGTACCCGTTCGGGGCGTACGACGCGCGGGTGATCCAGGGCCTCGAGGCCGCCGGCTACCGCTCCGGGCGCTCGGTCGAGCCCGGCTACAACTCCAAGCTCGACCTCGAGCCCTACGACATCCGCGTCCAGAACATGACGCGGACGACGACGCTCGCGGAGTTCCAGTCCTGGGTCGACTACGCGAAGGCGCACGGCTACTGGCTGGTCATCGTCTACCACGAGGTGGTGGCGGACGGCCTGCCCGACTGCCCGGCTGACGAGGACTCGGCGAGCGACCCGTGCGTCGGCCTGTACTACACGACCGAGTCCAGGTTCCGCGACCAGCTGAACGCCATCGCGCAGTCCGGCCTGGACGTCGTGCCCGCGGGCGAGGCGTTCCGGCGGGCCGAGGCCGAGGCGCACGCACCGGTCGCGGGCACCGTGGCGCTCACGCCCTCGCCGCCGACCACCGACGCGACGCTGAGCGCGACCCCGGACGCCTTCGCCGACCCCGACGGCGGCTCGCTGGCCTACACGTACCGATGGCTGGTCAACGGCACCGCCGTCGCCGGGGCGACCGGAGCGTCGTTCGACCTCTCCAAGCCCGGTCATGGCGACCGCGGCGACGTCGTCCGCGTCGAGGTGACGGCCGGTGACGGTGCGCACCAGAGCGGCGCCGCCACGGCTGAGGCCACGATCGCCAACACGGCTCCGGTGGCCGGGTCGGTGACGCTCGCCCCGAGCGCGCCGCTCGCGGGCTCGGCCCTGACCGCCAGCCCGGCCGGCTTCACCGATGCCGACCGCGAGGCGCTCGGCTACGTGTACGCCTGGGTCCGCGACGGTCAGCCGCTGACCGGCCGCACGGCGGCCACGCTGCCGGGATCGCTCCTGCGTGCCGGTGACACGATCCGGGTCTCCGTCCGGGCGGTCGACGGCCACGGGGGGACCAGTGCCGCGGCGACCGCTTCGGTCGTCGTGCACGCCACCGCGGCCTCGCCGGTCGACCGGATCGCGCCGGTCATCAACGTGCGGAGCCCGAAGCCGCTCACCTACAGGCGCGGCCGTAAGTTGACGATCAAGTTCACGTGCAGCGACACATCCGGGATCGCCAAGCGGACCGCGATCCTGCGGCGGCGCGGCGGGGGCACGCGGGCCGTTCACTACGGCAGCCGGGTCCGCCTGACCAAGACCGGCCGCTACGTGCTGAAGATCACCGCCGTGGACGGCAAGGGCAAAGTGGCGACCAAGGTCGTGCGGTTCCGGGTCACGAGCCACTAGCGCACAAGAGGAGCCGGGGTGCGTACGCTCCCGCGATCTCGCCCCGGCTCACCGTCCTGATGGTGTCGTTGATGACCCTCGCGCTGCTCGTCGCGGCGCCGAGGGCCTCCGCGCGCACGCTGGCCTGGTCCGGCTATCAGTGGGACGTGCGCCCCGGCGGGGTCGGCGGCCCCGGCCCCAACCGCTGGTCGGACTCCGAGGCGAACGCCCGCGTCGAGGGCTCCGAGCTCGTGCTGTCGATCCTCAAGGACGCCCAGGGCCGGTGGACGAGCTCGGAGGTCGACAACCAGCAGCACCTGGGCTACGGCACGTACCGCTGGGTCGTGAACAGCGACCTCTCGACGATCGACGCCCACGACGTCGTCGGGATGTTCGTCTGGGGCGACGCTCCGCCGTCGAACAACGAGATCGACATCGAGGCGGCCCACTGGGGCAACCTCGCCTGGCCGTCCGGGTCGGGGACCGTCTGGCAGGACTTCGACGCCGACAAGAGCAAGTCCAAGAGCTTCGACTACTCCGCGCACCCGCCGTACGTCAACCAGTTCACATGGGCGCCCGGCAGCGTCGCGTACCGGATCACCGACGGGACCGGCAACGTGCTGTTCGAATGGACGCTCCTCAACGGCGTGCCGACGCCTTCCGTCGAGGTCCCGATCGTGAACTTCTGGCGGTTCGAGGACGTGGCTCCGAGCAGCACGCGCAGCGTGCGGCTGTCGAGCTTCAGCTGGGTCCCGCTGGGCCATGAGGACGAGCTGCCTCCGGTGCCCGTCGCGCCCGCCGCGCCGGCGCCGCCGATCGGGCGCTGCGCCGGTGCCGCCGAGACGTCCGGCACCGCCGCACGCATCGCCGCACTGCGCATGAGCCCGCGACGCGTCGCCGTGCATGGCCGGCGCCGCGGCACGACGATCCGCTGGAGCGCGTCGGAGGCGGGGCGTCTGCGTCTCCTCGTGCGGCGCCACGTCAACCGGCGCTTCGTCACCGTCGGAGCGCTCAAGCGAGCGGTGCCTGCGGGCACCGGCCGCCTGCGCTGGGCGGGCCGGGTCGGTGGCCGGCGCCTGCTCCCCGGCCGCTACCGGCTCGTCGCATCGCTGCGGACCGGCGGCGCCGACTGTGGCCCGCAGCGGCTCGGCTTCCGCGTCGTGCGCGGCTGACGCCTACCAGCGCCCGGCTTCTCGCGCCGCCTCGAAGCGGGCGGCGACCGCCGCCCGGCGCGCGTCGTCGTTCAGGAACGCACGGATCCGGAACATGCTGATCGCGCCGCACACGGCGGGCAGGCCGAGCTGGAAGACGCGGTAGGCGAGCACCGCGGCGGTGGTGACGTCGGCCGGCGCGCCGTAGACGACCATCATGCCGATCAGACCGCCCTCGGTTCCGCCGACGCCGCCCGGGGTCGGGAGCAGGGCTCCGGCGTGGCCGATCGTGTAGGCGAGCACGAACTCGCCCAGCGGCGGCGCGCCGCCCCCGAACGCCTGGAACGCGGCACCGAGCGCGGCGACGTCGAACGCGTAGTACGTGACGGCCCCGGCGATCAGCAGCCGGTCGCCCCGGCGGAGCACGAACAGCGTCGTGCGCAGGCCGTCGTGCACGAACATCCACAGGCGCCACAGGGTGTGGACGAACCCGCCGCCCCGCGGCTCGCGCGGCGCGTTGGCGCGCGCGGCGACCACGCAGAGCAGCATCACGGCGATCGCGACCAGCGCCGGCAGCAGCGAGCCGACCAGCGGCGCGTCGCCGGGCAGCAGGCCGATCGCCACGCCGAGGCCGGCGACGGCGAGCGCGACGAAGCTGACCGCGCTGGTGGCGAGGAACAGCACCGCGTGCCGCTGTGCGGCGAGCTCGCCGGGGACACCCGCCCGCCGCATCACCAGCGCCCCGAGCGCCGGGCCGCCGGCGCCGCCGGCCGGCAGCAGCACGTTCGCTCCCTGCTCGGCGAACCCGAGGATGAGCGCGCGCCGCCACGGCACGAGCCGGTCGAACGCCGCCCACAGCGCACGCACGAACCCGAACATCGACGTCAGCGAGCACGCGGCCGCGACGGCGATCCACCACGGCTCGGCGCTGTTGAAGCGCTCGCGCACGTCCTCGATGCCCGGCAGCTTCATCAGGAGCACGACGCAGATGCCGACCACGACGACGAAGAACGCGACCCGCTTGAAGAGGCCGCCTACGTCCAGCTCGGTGGGATCCGATACCGCGATCCCGGGATCGTGCCAGCTAGCCGTGGCTCCTGAGACCTGGTCCGCTGACGCGTGGATCAGGTGGCCGCGGCAGGGCGGCCCTCCTCCGGCCGCACCACGAGGCCGACGTCGGCCAACTCGAAGCGTGGCGCGGACCGTACCGCGTACGCCGAGGCGATCGACATTCCGAGCTCGGACTCCGTGAAACGCTTCAGCGCGTCCTCCGACTCCCACACGTACACGGCTCCGAACTCGCCGGTCTCGCGATACCGGAGGTAGAGCTTTTCGATCAGCCCCGGAACGCGGCGATAGCGGTCGGCGCGCTCCTCGAAGCGCGCCTGGACCTGCTCTTCCGAGAGCCCCGACTCGAAGCGCACGAGCGACACGATCATCGACCACCGATTCTCCATCCGACCCGCGGAGCCGGCAATCCGAGATGTACGCCGACAGACGATCCGCCGCACGGCGACGGCCGTCAGTCGCGTGACGATCGGCGAAGCGGCCACGCGGCTCGTGGCATTGCCCTCTGGATGCCGGCGGATGGTGTGCTGCTCCGTGATGTGGCCAAGAGCTTCCGGGTGCCGGACGGCGTCGTGCACGCCGTGCGCGGCATCGGGATGTCCGCGGAGCGAGGCGAGACGGTCGCGCTCCTCGGCCCGAACGGCGCCGGCAAGTCCACGTCGATCGACATGCTGCTCGGGCTCACCCGTCCGGACCGGGGAACGGTGTCGACGCTCGGCCGCCCCCCGCGCGAGGCCGTCGAGGCCGGCGACGTCGGCGTGATGCTCCAGATCGGCGAGCTCATCCGCGACGTGTCCGTGCGGGAGCTGGTCACGATGATCAGCGCGCTGTACCCGGAGCCGCTCGGCGTCGACGAGACGCTGGACCTCGTCGGCATCCGCGACATCGAGGCTCGGAGGACGCAGAAGCTCTCGGGCGGCCAGGCACAGCGCGTGCGCTTCGCGCTGGCGCTCGCCGCGGATCCCGAGCTGCTCGTGCTCGACGAACCGACGGTGGGCATGGACGTCGAGAGCCGGCGCCGCTTCTGGGAGTCGATGCGCGCGTTCGCGGCCCGCGGGAAGACCGTGATCTTCGCGACGCACTACCTAGACGAGGCCGACGCGTATGCCGATCGCGCCGTGCTGATGGCGGCCGGCAGGATCGTGGCCGACGGCCCGACGGGTGAGATCCGCGCGAGGGTTGGCCGCCGCACGATCCGGACTACGATCGGCACCGACGGCGGCGACGGGCTCGCCGCGCTGCCCGGCGTCGTCGATGTCGATCGCCGCGGCGAGGCGGCGATCCTCACCTGCACCGACTCCGACGCGGCGATTCGCGCGCTGCTGGCGGCCTACCCGCACGCACGCGACATCGAGATCGTCAGCGCCGGGCTCGAGGAGGCGTTCCTGGAGCTCACCGGCAACGGGAACGGCGCGGCCGCGCGATGACCGGCGTCGCATACACGCGCTTCGAGCTGGTGCGCACGTTCCGCAACACGCGCCTGCTCGTGTTCTCCCTCGGCTTCCCGGTCGTGCTCTACTTCGCGATCGCGGCGCCGAACCGCGAGGTCGCCGAGTTCGGCGACAGCGGCGTTTCGCTGCCGCTGTATTACATGGTCGGGCTCGTCGCCTTTGGATCGATGATGGCGCTCATCTCGACCGGCGCCCGCATCGCCACCGAGCGAACCAACGGCTGGACTCGGCAGCTCCGTGTCACGCCGCTGCCGCCGCACGCCTACCTGCGAGCGAAGGTGCTGACCGGGTACGCGATGGCGCTGCTCACCATCGCGATCCTGTACACGTCCGGGCTGGTCCTCGGCGTCCGCCTGCCCGCCGAGCGCTGGCTGGAGATGACCGGCCTGATCGTCGTCGGACTGCTGCCGTTCGCGGCGCTCGGGGTGCTGGTCGGCCATCTCCTGACGGCTGACACGATCGGGCCGGCCACCGGCGGGCTCGTCTCGCTGCTCGCCCTTGTCAGCGGAACGTGGTTCCCACTCGGCGGCGGCGTCCTGCGGGACGTCGCACAGTTCCTGCCGTCGTACTGGCTGGTCCAGGCGAGTCACGTCTCGCTCGACGGCGTCGCGTGGTCGGCGACCGGCTGGACCGTGGTCGGTGCGTGGACGCTGCTGCTGACGATCCTCGCGCGAGCGGCCTACCGGCGCGACACCCAGCGGGTCTGACGCGGTAGCGTCAGCGGCGTCAGACGACAGACGGCAGCGTCCCGAATACCCATGACCGCAGTGCCCTCAGGATCGCCGGACACGGAGCGTGTCCGGGCCGCGGAGGTGATCGCAAGCCTGTGCCTGGCGACGGACCTCGGGATGGGGTTGCCGTTTACGCACGGCCTGCAGAGCACGCTGTTCGCTGCCCGCCTCGGTGAGCGTCTGGGCATCGACCAGGAGACGAGCAGGCACGCGTACTACACGTGTCTGCTGTTCCATGCCGGCTGCACGACGGACGCCGAGATCGCCGCCGACATCTTCGGAGGCCCGATGGTCGAGCACAGCGTCCCCGTCATGTTCGCCTCGCAGCCTGCGATGCTCGCCGGACTCCTGCGCTCCCTGCCACCGGTAGGCAGCTCGCTGCCGCGGAGCGCGCTCGAGATCGCGCGGCGGGCTCCACGCGTCGCCCGTGCGAGCCGCCCGCACTTCCTCGCCGCCTGCGAGGTGGCGCAGATGCTGGCGCACCGTCTGGGGCTGCCGGCGACGCTCGCGAGCCTGTTCGCGCATGTGAGCGAACGCTGGGACGGCAAGGGGCCGCTGCGACGAGCGTCGCACGACGAGATCCCGCTGGCGGTGCGCATCGTCCACGTGGCTCAGGACGCGGCGGTCCACCGCATGCTGGGCGGCGTCGACGGCGCCGCACAGGCCGTCCGCGAGCATGCGGGCGCCGGGCTCGACCCCGAGATCGCGCTGCGGTTGGCCGATGAGGCCGTGGACATCCTGGCGCTGGATCCGGAGACGTCGACGTGGGACGAGACGCTCGCCCGCGAGCCGGCTCCACGGCTGAGCCTGGAGGGTGAGGCGATCGACGCGGCGCTCGCTGCGATGGGCGACTTCGCCGACCTCGCGTCGCCGTACCTGGCCGGCCACTCGGCGGGAGTCGCGGCCCTCGCGGCAGCGGCAGCAAGATGCCGCGCGCTCGACGATCGCGACGTCGCGGCGGTGCGGCGAGCCGGCAACGTCCACGACCTCGGGCGGGTCGCGATTCCGGTCAGCACGTGGCATCGTTCCGGCCCGCTGTCGGCGGACGAGTGGGAGCACGTCAGGCTGCACGCGTATCACTCTGAAAGGGTTCTCGTGCCATCGCCTTCGCTGGCCCCGTTGGCACCCCTGGCGGGCGCCCACCACGAGCGGCTGGACGGTTCGGGCTACCACCGCGGAACCGTCGCTGCCGGCCTGTCCCCGTCAGCGCGGCTGCTCGCCGCCGCCGATGCCTTCCGGGCGATGACCGAGCCAAGGCCGCACCGCCCGGCGATGTCGCCGGCGCGCGCGGCCGACCAACTCGGCGAGCAATGCCGCGCCGGCCGGTTCGACGCCGACGCCGTCGCGGCCGTGCTCGAGGCGAGCGGACAGGCGCTGCCCCACCTGGAACGACCGGCGGGGTTGACCGAGCGCGAGGCCGAGGTGGTTGGGTTGCTTGCCCGCGGGCTTCAGACCAAGCAGGTCGCGGCGATGCTCGGGATCTCCGCGAAGACCGCCGATCACCACATTCAGAACGCCTACGGGAAGATCGGCGTATCGACGCGTGCGGCCGCGGCGCTGTTCGCGATGGAGCACGGTCTCGTCGCCTGGGGAGAATTCCCGATGGCCCGCGCGGCCGACCGAGCCTAGCGTCATCTGCGCACCACCGCAGATCTGACCGTTAGGAGGCTCACATGCCGGTCGCGGACACAACCGAACGCGTCGAGACGATCGTCATCGGCGGCGGGCAAGCAGGCCTTTCGGTGGGCTACGAGCTCGCCCGCCGCGGGCGGCCGTTCGTGATCCTTGACGCGGAGGAGCGCATCGGCGATGCCTGGCGAAGCCGCTGGGATTCTCTGCGTCTGTTCACACCCGCCCGCTACGACGGTCTGGCCGGGTTGCCCTTCCCCGCCCCGGCGCGCTACTACCCGAGCAAGGACGAGATGGCCGACTACCTGGAGGCGTACGCGGCGCGGTTCGAACTGCCCGTGCGAAGCGGAGTGCGCGTCGACCGGCTATCGCGCAACGGGAGCGGGTTCGTGGCGGCGTCGGGTACGCGCCGGTTCGAGGCGGACAACGTCGTTGTCGCGATGTCCAGCTGGCAGCGCCCGCGCGTTCCGCGACTCGCTGCCGAGCTGGACCCGGACATCGTCCAGCTCCACTCCGCCCACTACCGCAACCCGCGCCAGCTGCGGGACGGGGACCTGCTGCTCGTGGGAGCGGGCAATTCCGGGGCCGAGATCGCCCTCGACGCGGCGAGCGGCCGCCGCGTCTGGCTGTCGGGGCGCGACGTGGGGCACGTCCCGTTCCGCATCGAGTCGCTCGCGGGGCGCGTCCTCGTGCCGCTCGTGTTGCGAGGGCTGTTCCACCGCGTGCTCACGGTGCGCACGCCGATGGGCCGCAAGCGGCGCGCGGAGGCGCTGTCCCACGGCCTGCCGCTGGTACGCACCAAGCCCCGCGACCTAACTGCGACCGGGATCGTGCGCGTGCCGCGAGTCGCCCGCGTTCGCGACGGCCGTCCCGAGCTTGATGACGGCCGCGTGCTCGACGTCGAGAACGTCGTGTGGTGCACCGGATTCGCGCCTGCGCTGGACTGGATCGACCTGCCCGGGGTCGCCAAGGACGATCCGGCGACCGACCGCGGCGTCGTGGCCGACCAGCCCGGGCTGTACTTCGTCGGCCTCTTGTTTCTCTACTCGGTGTCGTCGGCGATGGTCCACGGCCTCGCGCGCGATGCCGAGCATGTCGTGAAGCACATCGCGCGCACGGCGGTCGCACAGGACGTCGCGGCCGCCGCCCAGCCGTCGTTCGCGGGCGTCGAGACCTGACCGCGCTCAGTCGAGCGGTAGCTCCTGCTCGAGCGTGTCGAGCACGTGGTCGGCGCCCGCCTCGCGCAGTGCGTCGACGTCATAGTGGCCGGTCGCGACCGCGATCGCCGTGCAGTCGACCGCGTGCGCGGCGGCGATGTCGAGCGGGGTGTCGCCGATCACGAAGATCTCGCGATTCGGCACGTCCTGCCCGAACACCCCCTCGGCGCGGCGGACCGCCTCGCGCACGATGTCGGCGCGCTCGGCGCCGGCGCTCGCGTAGGCGCCGAACGTGAACCAGCGGTTGAGGTCGGCGCGCTGGAGCTTGATGTGGGCGGCGCCGTCGCCGTTGCCGGTGATGAGCCCGAGCAGGTGGCCGTCGCGGCTGAGCTGGCGGAGCCGCTCCGGCACGCCGGGCAGCACCTTGTAGCCCTGGCTGGCGGCGATCGCCTCGGGCAGGTGCTCGAGCCGGCGCTGCACGATCTGGGCGAGCTCGAACGGCGAAGGCGTGCGGCCGAGCACCGCCTCGAACGTGCGGGCGCCGACATCCGGGTCGGTCATCCCCGCGTCGGTGAACTGGCCGATGTCGGCGGGGATGCCGTGGAGCTCCTCGAACGCCTGCCGCCAGGCGACCGCTCCGGCGCCGCCGGTGGAGACCAGCGTCCCGTCGATGTCAAAGAGCAGGATCCGCGGGTGGTCGGCCATCGCTCCCGAGGATAGGGTCCGCAACTTGGGTCGGGTCGTCGTAGTGCTGGTGGTGGCGCTGCTTGCGGCAGCCGCGCCCGCGCGCGCCCAGACCCCCACCGACGTCCGCGTGATGACGTTCAACATCTGGCTCGGCGGCGACGTCGTCGACTTCGGCAGCGTGATCGCCGCGATCCAGGGCGCGAACGCCGACATCGTCGGCCTGCAGGAGGCGAGGGGAACACGCGCAAGATCGCCCAGGCACTCGGCTGGCCGTACTGGAGCGACCGCCTGCACTTCGTCTCGCGCTCGCGAGCGCACCAGCGCGGCCGTCGCGTGCTGGTGACGTGGCACAACGCTCCCGGCTACCGGCGCGACTGGGTCGGCGTCTGGAAGCGCGGCGACAACGACCTCTACAACGACTACCTGTCGTTCGCCTACACCGAGGCGACGGTCGCCGGGTCGACGACGTTCTCCGGCCTCGCGCCCGGCCGCTACGTCGTGCGGCTGATGGTGGACGACGGCTACGCCGAGCTGGCGAAGGCGTCGTTCACCGTCGGACGTTGAACTCGAGCGCGTGGATCTGTGACTGCCCGTAGGAGCCCTTCTGCAGCGGTCCGGCGGCGCTGACCCGGTCGCCGAGCTCCGGGTCGCGCTTCGGCCGGAGGTCGATCGCGACGTCGACGGCGGTCAGGCCCGGGAGCGTCAGCGAGCCGGGGTCCTCGAGCACGACGTGCAGGTCGCCGTCGCCGTCCGGGTCCACGCTCTCGACGTAGACGACGGTGCCGCGCGTGCGCTTGCAGTCCACCACGCCGGGCGGGCAGTGGGCGCGGCGGACGTCGCGCACGGGCCGCGGCGCCAGCGTGGGCGTCGCCGTTGGCGTCCGGGTCGCCGTCGGCGTCTCCGCGGCCGGCGGCGTGTCGCCGCCTCCGCAGCCGGCCAGCAGCAGCGCCGCCGCGAGCCAGGCCGCGGCGGCGCGGCGCGCCGCGCGGGCGCGCCGGCTCAGCGCGCCGCCTCGCGCGTCTCGATCGCGCCGCGGGCGAGGATCGTGCTGGCCGCGCTGGCCGGGTCGATGCGGCGCTCGACGACCGCGTCGAGCAGCTCGGCGACCTCCGGGTCCTCCGCCAACGAGGCCTCCAAGGCGCGTCGCAGCCGCATCGTCGCCAGGCCCAGCACCTCGTTGCGCAGGTTCCGGCGGCGGCGCTCGGCCAGCGTCCCCTCCGCCTCGACGAACGCGCGGTGCTCGTCGAGCTTCTCCAGCAGCTTCTCGACGCCCTCGCCGCGCAGCGCCTCGGTCTTGACGATCGGGACGTGCCAGCCCTTCTGCGGCGCCAGCGTCAGCACGCCCTTGATCTCGCGCACCATCGTGTCGGTGAGCGGGTGGTCGGCCTTGTTGACGACGATCACGTCCGGGATCTCCATCACCCCGGCCTTCAGCGCCTGGATCGAGTCGCCGGAGCCGGGGATCAGCACGAGCACGACCGAGTCGGCATGGTCGATCACGTCGACCTCCGCCTGCCCGACCCCGACGGTCTCCAGGAACACGTCGTCCTTGCCCGCGGCGTCCATCAGCAGCGCGGTCTGCAGCGCCGCCTCGGCCAGCCCGCCGAGCGCGCCGCGGGTGGCCATCGAGCGGATGAACACGCCGGGATCGAGGAAGTGCTCGGACAGCCGGATCCGGTCGCCCAGCAGCGCGCCGCCGCGGAACGGCGAGCTCGGGTCGATCGACAGGACGGCGACCTGGCGGTCCTGCGCGCGCTTGTGCCGGATCAGCGCGCTGATCAGCGTCGACTTGCCGGCTCCGGGCGGCCCGGTGAAGCCGACCACGGAGGCGTTGCCGGTGCGCGGGTACACCTCGCGGACGAGCTCCCAGCCCTCGGGGTCGTCGTCCTCCACGAGCGAGATCGCGCGCGCCAGCGCGCGCTTGTCGCCGGCCAGCAGGCGCTCGGCGAGACGGTTGCGGTCAGCAGCCATGGTCGCGCACGAGGATACGATCAGTCGACGATGGCGACGATCGCCAAGCCGCCAACGCCCCTGCACGTGCGGGGGGTTCCCGACCCGCTGCAGGGCGGTCCGGTCGCGCTCCTGCGCTTCATGCGCGCCCACGGGATGCTCAACCACAAGTACGCCCGGCTGATGCTGCGCTGGGCGTGGCTGAAGCTGCGCTGGCGCGGGCGTCTGCAGACCGACGGGCTGTGCTTCGTCGGCCCTGGGGTGAAGCTCGAGATCGGCCGCGGCGCGGTGCTGCGGCTCGGCCGCTGGTCGTGGATCGGGCACGGCACGAAGATCCGCGTGCACGAGGGCGAGGCCGAGATCGGCGCCAAGTCCGTGCTCGGGCAGGAGTGCACGATCTCCGCCTTCCAGCACGTCTCGATCGGCCGCGAGTGCATCGTCGCCGACCGCGTGATGCTGATCGACTTCGACCACGGCGTCGTCGAGATCGAGCGGCCGATCCGCCTGCAGGGGATCTACAAGCGCGACGTGCGCGTCGGCAACAACTGCTGGATCGGCTACGGCGCCTGCATCCTGCGCGGCGCGCGGGTCGGCGACAACGCGATCATCGGCACCTCGTCGGTCATCACCAAGAACGTGCCGGCCAACGCGGTCGTCGCCGGCGCCCCGGCGCGGGTGCTGCGGATGCGTGCGGAGCCCGACAGTCTGCGCTGGGGCTAGCGTCGGAACTGCGGCTGGGTGGGGCGGGAGGATCGACCTCGCCGCGAACATTGTCCATCTGGGTGCCCCAGCGGGCCCTAGACGGACAAGGTTGGCAAGTTCCTCCCGTTCAGGGCGCATAACTTGCCAACCTTGGCGATCCGCGCCCCCGCCTCCCTACCCAGCCGCAGTTGACGTTCGCCTAGGCCTGCTTGCCGCAGACCGGCCACGGAGCGGTGCCGCGGCGCTTGTACAGGCGCATCGCCCGCATGTCCTGCTCGTCCTCGGACGCCTTGGCGGGGTTGCCCTTGCCGCCCACCGTGCGCCAGGTGGCCTTGGAGAACTGGTACTTGCCGAAGTACTTGTGGTTGCGCGACACCGCGGTCGGGTCGCCGCCCGACTCGCACTGCGCGATCCGCTCGAGCACGGCGGCCGGGTCGTCGGACGAGGCCTTGCGCGCCGTGATGCCGAGCGCGGCCAGGGTCTGCGCGCCGGCGATGCCGTCGACGTGGAGCCCGTGTGCGCGCTGGAACCTGCGCACGGCGCGCCGGGTCTGGGGGCCGTAGACGCCGTCGGCCGTGATGCCGAGGGCCCGCTGAAGCTCGCGGACCGAGCTGCCTGCCTTGTGGACGGCCCGCACGCCCTTGGCGCGCGCGCGGTCGTGACCCGACGCCAGAGCGGCCCCGGCGGAGAAGGACAGCCACGCCACGGCCACGGCGACGAGAAGCCACGTCAAGCGGCGGGCAGCCACGGCAAGATCGATTGTCGGCACGACGGGAAACCCCCTGGTCTCTGGCGCCTACGGGGTTAGCTGTCGGGCTCGCGCGAAGACCTGCGCTACGCCGCGTCGATGCGGCGATTCGCCCCGGGGACCGATCACGTCCGGTCCCAACGGTTCCCCCGTTCCCCGCCGCCATGAGTGGCGGAGACTCGGCAAGGTTCAGTTTTGGAAGCGGGGCACTATACGCGCCCCCACGACAGAATCATCGGCCGGCAGGCCGAATTCCTCAGATCCAGGGCGCAAGGTGGCGCAGAGCCGGGTCCATCGAAGGGTCGGCGAGCGCCTCGTCGAGCGCCGCCAGATGGCCGTCGGCGCGCTCGCGCGGGTACGGCCCGGCGGTGCCGGCCGCGATCAGGAACGCCCAGTCGGACGACTGCAGCGCCAGCAGCTCGCGCAGCGCCCGGTCGCTCGGCCGCAGGTGGGCCGTCAGCGCCCGCAGCTCGGCGCGCGCGCTGCGTCCACGCCAGACCGCCCGCCGCCGGGTGGCTCCAGGTGCGCAGGTCGCGCCCGTCGCCCCAGCTCGTCGGCGGGACCCGCTCCGGCGCGTCGGCGACGTCGACGTCGGCGCGCAGCGGCTCGAGCGGCAGGCCGCGGCGCTCGCACGCGCGGATGACGGCCCGCAGCCAGTCGACGCCCTCGTGCCAGTGCGTGCCGAGCAGCTCGGTGTCGAGCGCGACCACCGACAGCCCGTCGCGGGCGGCGATCCGGGCGACGAAGTCCTCGGCGTCGGCGGCCGCCTGCTCGGCCGCGCGCTCGGCGTCGTAGGGCGAGCCGTCGACCGACCACGGCCGGTGGCTGCGCGGGGTGAGCCGGTGCGAGTCGCGGTACGCGGCGGCGGACGGGTAGCCGTCGCGCGCCCACACGAGGTCGATCCCCTCACGGTCGAGCGGGACGAGCAGCACGCCCGCCTTGCTGCGAACCGGCGCGTGGGTGCCCGACCCCAGCACGTCGGTCCAGTCGACGCAGGTCAGTCGCGCGCCCGCCTCCTCGAGCAGGTCGTCGATCCAGTCCGCGTGCGCGCACTCGGGCAGCCACAGGCCGCCCTCCCAGTCGCCGAACCGCTCGCGGTGCGAGCGGACGCCGGTGAGCAGCTGCAGCCGCACGCCGGTGCTGGTGGCGAGCAGCGGCAGCACGGCGTGGGTGGCCGCGGAGGTCCACGTCACGTGCGGGCGGAACGCGGCGATCAGGTCGCCGCGGCGCTCGAGCGCGTCGGCGGCCGCCGCGTATGCGGCCGCGCTCCGCTCCAGTGCCGCGGCCACGGCGGGATCGTCCTCGGCCTCGATGTCGAGCCGGTGCGACTCCGGGCGCAGCTCGCGCAGGAACGCCAGGCAGCGGTCGAGCGCTCCGGGCGCCTCGAGCTGGTCGCACAGCACCGGCGTCATCGACAGCGTCACGCGTCCGGGGTGCTCCTCGAGCACGTCGAGCAGCGGCAGGTAGCTGGTGGCGATCGCTTCCCACAGCCACTCCTCGCCGAACGGCCACGTGCCGAAGCCCTCGACGTAGGGCATGTGCGTGTGCAGGACGATCGAGAGACGACTCATGGGCGCAGCACCGCCAGGAAGTCGAGCGCGCGATCGAGGCCGCCGCGTCGCAGCGCGAAGTCGCGCGTCGAGATCGCGGGCGTGAAGCGGTCGTAGAAGCGCTCAGTGAAGCCGAGGCGCCGATGCAGCGCGTCCCAGCCGGCGTGCTCGATCGCCCACTGGTGTAGCGCGAGCCGGCGCGCGTGGAAGAGCCCCAGCAGGTCGACCGAGCGGAAGTGGCGCTCGCACAGCGCGCGGTACTCCTCGGCCCGGTACTCGCGCACATGCCACGGGTTGCCGGAGCGCTCGGCGCCCTTCGGCGCCAGGGTGAGCACGTTCGGGGTCGACACGTACGCGACGCCGGCGGGGCCGATCTCCTCGCGCACGCGCGCCATCACCGCGTCCGGGTCCTGCACGTGCTCGATCGTCTGGAGGAACACCACGCAGTCGACGTCGCCCGTCCACAGCTCGAGCATGTTGCGCTCGAAGCGGACGTTCGCGCCGGTGTACTTGCGCCGCGCGTGCTCGAACGCCTCCGGGTTGGCGTCGACGCCGACGACCGAGGCGGCCGTGCGGCCGAGCACGGCCGAGCCGTAGCCCTCGCCACAGGCGAGGTCGACCACGCGGCGGCCGTGGGCGCGCGCCGCGATCCACTCGTACACGACCAGATGGCGGCGGAACCAGTAGTTCTCCTCCGGTACGTCCGGCAGCGTCCGCTCGCCGGTGAGCGAGAGCGGCGGCACCCCGTGCGGCTGGTCACGCTGGACATAGAGCTCCGTCATCCCGTCGCGACCTTAGCGCCGCCGCGTAGCCGAACCCGGCGGTGCGCCCCGGATACCCGTTGTCCGAATCGGCGTTAGGGTGCCGCCAACTTGGACACGCCTCCCGACATCCGGCTGCGCGGACTGGTCAAGCGCTATGGGGAGCTCGCGGCGGTCGACGGCGTCGACCTCGACGTGCTCAGCGGCGAGTTCTTCACGCTCCTCGGCCTTCCGGCTCGGGCAAGACCACGACGCTGCGGCTGATCGCCGGCTTCGAGCGGCCCGACGCCGGCGGCATCGAGCTGGCGGGAACCGACGTGTCCGACCGGCCGCCGTTCGCACGCGACGTCAACACGGTCTTCCAGGACTACGCGCTGTTCCCGCACCTGACCGTCGCCGACAACATCGCGTACGGGCTGCGCATCAGCAAGGTGCCCAAGCCCGAGCGCGACCGCCGGACGAACGAGGCGCTCGACATGGTGCGCCTGCCCGGGCTCGGCGGCCGCAAGCCGAGCCAGCTGTCGGGCGGTCAGCGCCAGCGCGTCGCGCTCGCCCGCGCGATCGTCAACCACCCGAAGGTGCTCCTGCTCGACGAGCCGCTCGGCGCGCTCGACCTCAAGCTGCGCCAGGAGATGCAGGTCGAGCTCAAGCGCATCCAGCAGGAGGTCGGGATCACGTTCGTCTACGTGACGCACGACCAGGAGGAGGCGCTGACGATGAGCGACCGCCTGGCCGTCTTCAACGAGGGCAAGATCGTGCAGGTCGACCACCCCGCCGAGATCTACGAGCGCCCGGGCAGCGAGTTCGTCGCCGGCTTCGTCGGCGTCTCCAACGTGCTCGAGCGCGGCGGGCGCCGGTTCACGATCCGGCCGGAGAAGGTCCGCCTGCTCGACGCCGACAAGGTGCCGGTCAAGACGGTGCTCCCGAAGGAGGGCGCGACCGGGTGGTCGGACACCTGGATGATCGCGTCCAAGTCCAAGCACCCGAACTGCATGTACATGTGGATGAACCACATCATCTCGCCGAAGGCGAACGCCCAGGTGGCGGAGTGGTTCGGTGAGGCGCCGGCGAACCAGAAGTCGTGTCAGGAGACCGCCGACCCCAACCACTGCAAGATCTTCCACGCGGACGACGAGGACTACTTCTCGAAGGTGTCCTACTGGACGACGCCGACGAAGGACTGCCGTGATGATCGCGGAGCGGTCTGCAAGGACTACTCCGAGTGGGTCCAAGCGTGGACGGCAATCAAGGGCTAGCCGCCTCACTCTGGCGTCGGCCCCGCCTGCAGCTCTCGTTGCTGCTGGCGGGGCCGATCGGCTGGCTGGTGATCGCCTACCTGGGGTCGCTGGCCGTCCTGTTCCTGGCCGCCTTCTGGCAGCTCGACGCCTTCTCCGGGAAGGTCGTCCACAGCTACGGCGTCCAGAACTTCCAGACGCTGATCCAGGAGCCCGTGTACCGCTCGATCGTCGTGCGCACGGTGCTGATCGCCGCCGCGGTGACGGTCACCGACGCGCTGCTGGCGTTCCCGATCGCGTTCTACATGGCGAAGATGGCTTCGCCGAAGATCCGGGCGCTCCTGGTGATCGCGATCGTCATGCCGCTGTGGTCGTCGTACCTGGTGAAGGTCTACACCTGGCGGATCATCCTCGCCGAGGACGGGATCCTGAACTGGGCGCTCGAACCGTTCGGCTTGAAGGGGCCCGGGTTCGGCAACGTCGCCACCTGGATCGTCTTCTCCTACCTGTGGCTCCCGTACATGATCCTGCCGATCTACGCGGGCCTCGAGCGCATCCCGAACTCGCTGCTCGAGGCGTCCGGTGACCTCGGCGGGGGCGCCGGGATGACGTTCCGGCGCGTGGTGTTCCCGCTCGCGCTGCCGGCGGTGATCGCCGGCTCGATCTTCACGTTCTCGCTGACGCTCGGCGACTACATCACGCCGCAGATCGTCTCGAGCACGCAGTTCATCGGCAACGTCGTCTACGCGAACGTCGGCGTGGCGAACAACCTGCCGCTCGCCGCCGCGTTCGCGACGGTGCCGGTCGTGATCATGATCCTCTACCTGCTCGGCGCCCGGCGCCTGGGCGCCTTCGAGTCGCTCTGATGCAGCTCTCGGCTCGCGCGCGCGTCCTGCTGCGGATCGGTACCGGCATCACGCTGCTGTTCATGTACGTGCCGCTGGCGGTGATCCTGCTGTACGCGTTCAATTCGCGGCGAACGCTGAAGTGGCCGATCCCCGGCTTCACGCTCGAGTGGTTCAACAAGGCGTTCCACAACCCGGGCGTGCGCGACGCGCTGCTCACCTCGGTCAAGGCCGCGACCGGCGCGACGCTGATCGCGCTGCTGCTCGGGACGCTGGCGTCGCTGGCGGTCGCCCGCCACCGCTTCTTCGGCCGCGAGACGATCTCGTTCCTCGTCGTGCTCCCGATCGCGCTGCCCGGCATCGTCACCGGCATGGCGCTGAACGCCACGTTCCGCGAGGTGCTCACGCCGTTCGGCGTCGGCCTCGGGCTGTTCACGGTGATCGTGGGCCACGCCACGTTCTGCATCGTCGTGATCTACAACAACACGGTCGCGCGGCTGCGGCGCTTGTCGACGTCCTACGAGGAGGCGTCGGCCGACCTCGGCGCCGACACGTGGCAGACGTTCCGGTTGGTGACGCTGCCGTCGCTGCGGTCGGCGATGGTCGCGGGCGCGCTGCTGGCGTTCGCGCTGTCGTTCGACGAGGTGATCGTGACGACGTTCACCGCGGGCCAGCAGGAGACGCTGCCGATCTGGATTCTCAGCAACCTGTCGCGCCCGAACCAGCTGCCGATCGTCAACGTCGTCGGCGTGCTGGTGATCCTGCTGTCGGCGATCCCGGTCTACCTCGCGCACCGGCTGACCGTCGACCGCGAGGGCGACTCTGCCGCCGTCGCCCCCGCCGGTGCGGTTCCCTAAAGGGCGTCGACGACGAAGACCAGCGTCTCGTCCGGGCCGATGACGCCGCCGGCGCCACGGCTGCCGTAGCCGAGGTGCGGCGGGATCACGAGCAGCCGGCGCCCGCCCGCGCGCATCCCCTGCACGCCCTGGTCCCAGCCGCCGATCACGCGGCCGGCGCCGACCGGGAAGCTGAACGGCTGCGCGCCGCGGTCCCAGCTCGAATCGAATTCGCTGCCGGTCGACCACGAGACGCCGACGTACTGCACGTCGGCGGTGTCGCCGCGGGCGATCTCGTCGCCTTCGCCCTCGACGAGGTCGTGCGTGACGAGCTCGGTGGGCGGCGCGGTGTCGGTCTGCACGGTCACGGCCGGCTTGGCGGAGAGATCGCTCGCGCCGTCGACGGTGACGCCTGGGTGGCCTGATGTCATGGCAACCAGGCTAGTTGTCGATGTGGCCGATCGCCCCGTGGAAGCTCGACGAGATCTCGCGGCCCGTGTCGCCGTCGATGATCGCGTCGAGATTGTGGACGAGCGGGCGGATCGAGCGCGGCATGTGATCAGCCGTGACGGTGATCGACTGCTTGCCGCGCCGGATCATGTAGCGGATGTCGTTGTCCCAGCCACCGAACCCACCGGGCTTCACCGTCATGCCGTCGAGCCGCTTGAACGGCGCGTTCTCGGCGAGCGCAGTCGAGCGCGCGGCGTCGGCCGGGTCGAGCGCGACGGCGAGCTTCGTGAAGCCGGCGTGGCCGCCCCCACGGATCACCTGCGCCGTGCCGTCGGCGCGCAGGCTGACCGAGTAGGGCGTCGGGTCGTCGCCCTGGACGCGGTAGAGGTACACGACCTCGGGCGCGAGCTTCTTCGGCGCCGGCGTGGGCGTGGCCTTCGCCACCGGCTTGCTCTCCCCGCCGCAGCCGGCGATCCCGAGGAGGACGATGCTTATCACCAGCGCCCGCATTCCGACGGTGAGAGTACCCGATCCGGAGGCTTAGACTCCGCTCGTGGACCTCGTCAGCGACTTCCCGCTGTTCCCGCTCGGCCTGGTCGCGCTGCCGACCGAGCTCGTGCCGCTGCACATCTTCGAAGACCGCTACAAGACGATGGTCGAGCGCTGCCTCGAGGAGGAGATCGAGTTCGGGATCGTCTGGATGTCCGACGACGGGCTACGCCCGATCGGCTGCGCGTGCGAGATCGCCGAGGTCGTCGAGCGGATGGCCGACGGCCGCCTCAACCTGATCGCGCGCGGCACGCGGCCGTTCCGGATCGAGACGCGCCAGGACGAGCTTCCCTATCCGGCCGGCACGGTCGAGTTCCTCGCCGACCGGGCCGAGGAGCCGGACTCCGACGCCGCCGCAGCGGCCCACGCCGCCTACGCCGAGCTCGTCAATGAGGCCACCGACCGCGAGCCGGACCTCACCGAGATCGGCGCGATGAGCGCCTACGAGATGGCCGCCACGGTCGAGTTCGGGCTCGACGCCAAGCAGGGTCTGCTCGACCTGCGCTCGGAGTCCGCGCGGCTGCGGCTCGTCACGCGCCTGTTCCGCGCGGCGATCAAGCGACTGGATTTCGTGAACCGCGCGCAGGCCCGTGCACGGTCGAACGGCCGCGTGCACTTTCAGGGCTGAGCCGCCCGGTAGCGGAACGACCGCACGACGACGGGCGGGTGCACGGTGTGAACCGTGACCGGGCTCAGCTGTGTGCCGTGCCCGGGATAGAGCCAGTAGGACATGTGCGGCGCGGCGTGCCGGCCCGGCCGGGCGGACCGGACGGTCGTGTCGAGCAGCATCGCGCCGGCCGCGTCGCGTACGGCGAACCGGGTCGTGCCGACGCGCCAGTCGATGACGACGGTGTACGGCGGTGCAGGCGTGGCGGCGAACATCGCGAAGGCGGTGCGGACGCCGCGCCGCCACGTCACCCACGACCCGGGGGTCGCGGACAGCGGCTCGCCCCAGCGCGAGAACTCGAGGTCGCACTCACCGTTGCGCCCTTGCACGAAGAAGGCGATGACGCGGAAGGCGTGCACGGCGCTCACGTCGCTGTCGACGATCCAGCGGTAGCGGCCGTAGCCCGTGCGTGGCCCGACGACGTCGACGGACCGCCCGCGGACGATGTTCAGGCGCAGCGAGCCGTCGCGCCGGGCCCGCACGTTGTTGCGCGAGTCGCCCCACAGGTTGTGTCCGGGGTCCGCGCGCCGGTCCGTCTTGCGGACGGTCCAGTGCTGACCCGACCAGCGGAACGCCCGGTCGTAGCGGTCGGACGCGAACGCGGTCGAGCCGGAGAGCGCGACGGCCGCGATGACGGCGAGCGCGATCTTGCCGGTGGACGACATGCCATTGAAGCTAGGCCGCGGCTGCCCGCGGTCCATCCGTAATCAACCCGTGCGCGGGCACGGGAAGACCGCGTCACGCTTCGGGGTCGCGACGCAGCAGCGCGGCGATCAGCGCGGCGCACGCGGCGACCCACGCGACGGCCGGGACCACCGCGCCGGGGCCGGACCGCGCGGTCGCGACGACCGGCCCCGTGCCGGCGACGGTCGCCACGCTCGGCCACCACGCGAACCAGCCGAGGACGCCGACCGCACCGCCGCTCGGGTCGGCCGCCACGGAGCGCGCCATGACGGTGACGGGGAGCCGCCCGCCGCGGCGGGCCGACATGGCCGCGCACGCCGTGACCAGGGGGACGAGCGTGACCGCAACGACGGCGGCTGCCGGGTCGGCGCCGCCGATCGCGCAGCCACCCGCGGCGAGTGCCGCGGCCGCCGTCGCGAGCGTCACCGGGACGAGCGCGTGGGCGAGCACCACCTCCCCGAGGCGTGGGACCAGCAGCACCCGCGGGCGGTCGCTCGCGTCGAGCTCGACGCGCAGCGGGGCGAGCAACAGCGCGGCGCCGAGGTAGATGATCAGGACGCCGGCCGCGACCGCGGCCGGCTTGTCGGCGGCGAGCGCCGCGAGCCCCGTGCCGCCCGCCACCAGCGTGAGCGCCTCGAGCGTGTGCACGGGGCTCCCGAGCACGGCGACCGTGTCGCGCCACCCGATCACCAGCGGCGGCCGGCCGCGCGCCGCGGCCCGCAGGCGCCGGAGGTCGGTCGCGAGACCGAACGAGGAGCGGCGCTCCGCAGCGCGGGCGAGGCCCTGCCGCGCCGTCCGCGCATCCAGGCTCGCCAGCGATGCCACCGCGGTGGACCGAGCCTCGGCGCGGCGCAGGTGTCGCTCCGCCGGGCAGTCGCCGCAGCTCCGCAGCGCCGCGGCGACGGCCACGACGGTCAGCGGCGTCAGCGCGACGAGCGCGGCGGCCGACGCGATGGCCGTGTCGACGCCGGTGGCCGCCAGCACCGCGGCCGCCGCCGCGACCGGCCAGCCGGCACGGCGGAGCGCGGACTCGGCACGCACCGAGCGCTGCACGGCCCATGCGGCCGCGACAGCCAGCAGCCCGAGCTCGGCCAGCGCGACGACGACGGCCGCGACCTGCCCGGGGTCCACGCCGCGACCCTCGCCGCCCAGGCCGACCAGAAGCACGGCCGCGACCACCGCGCCGGCCACGGCGCCCATGACATGAGCGCCCGCGAGCCGACGCAGGGTCAGCGCGCGGCGCGACAGCGGGGCCCCGAGCAGCCAGGCGACGTCGGGCACGGTGAACACGACGGGGCCCTGGTAGGCGCCCCAGTGCCCGGCCACGACGAGCGCGACCACGGCCAGCGAAGGCCCGTAGGTGCTCAGCCACTCCGGCGTGACGACCTGGGCGAGCGCCGAGCTCGCCGTGCCGTAGGCCATCGCGCCGAAGATCGCGGTGACGATCGCGGTCGTGTACGCCACGTCGAGCCGGTGGCCGAGCGTCGGCGGCGGGCGGACGGCGCGCCACCACACCCGGACCCGCCCTACAGCGTCGTCCATCCCCGCTCGCGCGCGCGGTCGCGGACCTCGGTCCAGGTGCCCTGGTCGGCCACCTCGCCCTCGTCGAGCATCACCGCGCTGTCCGCCAGGCCCTCGGCGAACGCCATCTGGTGCGTGGTGAACAGCACCGCCGCGCCGGCGCGCTTGGCCTCGACGAGCAGCTCGCGCAGCAACGCCTGCGACGGCGGGTCGAGCCCGACCACCGGCTCGTCGAGGAGCAGCAGCGACGCCGGGCGCACGAGCGCGCAGGCGAGCTGCGTCTTCTGGCGCATCCCGCGCGAGAGCTCGCGCGGCAGGAAGCCCGCCCGCTCGGTCAGCCCGAGCCGGGCGAGCAGCGCGTCGATGCCGTCCTCCTCGATCCCGTGAGTGAGCGTGACCAGCTCGAGGTGCTGGCGGACGGTGAGGTCGTCGTACAGGAGCGGCGAGTCGGGCACCAGCGCGAGCTCCGCCCGCGCGTCCTCGGCGATCGGCTCCTTGTGCGGGTCATAGCCGCAGACGCGCACCCACCCGGCACTGGGCTCCAGCAGCCCGGCGATCGTGCGCACCGCCGTCGACTTGCCGCTTCCGTTCGCGCCGATCAGCGCGACGCACTCGCCGGACGCGAGCTTGATGTCCAGGGAGGCGAGCGCGACCAGGCGCCCGTACGTGCGGCGCAGCCCCGACGCCTCGAGCGGCGGACGGTCCATTGGGGGGTGAAGCTAGACCATATGGGCCGTCGGTCTGAGCGCTCGGTCGGTCCGGTCGGGATGTAAGGGTCGGCACCCGCGCATGAAGGTGCGCGGGTTGTGCAGGTCGAGGATTAGGGCCTCGACCGCGACCGCATTCATGGGGGTGCCGACATGGCACAGGTTCGCAGCTGGTGTGGGCTGGACGTGCACGCGGCCAAGGTTCTCGCGGCGACGGTCGACCGCGAGACGGGCGAGCTGGGCGTTCGGCGGCTGTCGGGTCAGACGGACGAAGTGGTGGCGTTCTGCGCGGGCTTGCCCGGTCCGACGCGAGTGAGCTATGAGGCCGGCCCGAGCGGGTTCGCGCTGGCGCGAGCGCTTGCGGCAGCCGGCGTGGGGTGTGTGGTGGCGGCGCCCGGGAAGATCGAGCGTCCCGCGCAGGACCGGGTCAAGACCGACCGCCGCGACGCCGAGCGGCTCGTGCGGCTGTTGATGGTCGACGGGCTGCACGCGGTGCGAGTCCCGAGCGTGCAGGAGGAGGCGTTGCGCGACCTTGTCCGCGCGCGCGAGGACGTGCGCGGCGATCTGATGCGCGCGCGGCACCGCTTGAGCAAGCTGCTGCTCAGGCATGACGTGCGCTTCGACGGCCCGGCGCGGGCGTGGACGACCCGCCACCGTGACTGGCTGAGCCGGATCGATCTCGGCGGGCCGGCGCAACTGACGCTGCTGGACTACCTGGGCGCGATCGACGCGCTGATCATGCGCCGCGACACGCTGGAATCCCACATCCAGCGGCTGGTCCCGGACTCGCCATGGGCCGAGGTGGCAGCCAGATTGCGCTGCCTGCGCGGCATCGACACGCTCTCGGCGGTCGGACTGTGCGCCGAGATCGGCGACTGGCAGCGCTTCGCGCGCGCCGCGAGGGTGATGAGCTTCCTCGGGCTGGTCGCGTCCGAGGACAGCTCCGGCGACCGCCGCCGCCAGGGCCAGATCACCAAGACCGGCAGCCGACACGCCCGCCGGCTGCTCGTCGAAGCAGCCTGGCACTACCGCCGCCCACCGCGTCGCGGCGCGACACTCAAGGCACGTCAGGCCGGGCAGCCCGCGCACGTGCTCGCGATCTCCTGGAAGGCCCAGCAGCGCCTGCATCACACCTGGCGGCGACTCGACACCGAACGCGGCAAGCGCCGCACGATCGTTGCCGTCGCGGTCGCGCGCGAGCTGGCCGGCTTCTGCTGGGCGATCGCCAACGCCGACTAACCCCCCGCCCCACACACGTCGGCTGAGGAGGCGGCCGGAACGCCCCGGCCACCACACGCGCGAGAGCACCCGCGATGCCGCTATGAGCAACCCCGTCCGGGGCCACGCTCGATCCTAGATTCGCGAGCTCTCACGACGAAACCCGGTCCTGCGGTACCCAACCCGCGCATATCAGCCTGACCGCGCGTCGCGCACCAGGCCGGACCGGCCGCCCCCTCAACCGACACGGATGCCCGCCCCCGCCGCGGGCCTCCCGTGCTGGGCGCTTGACAAACCGACGGCCATATCAGCGGCCGCGCGAGCGCACGCGGGCCTCGTCGACGTCGATCTCCGCCTCCAGGCTGCGCAGGAGCTCGGCCGGGAACGCCCGCTCACGACGCATCTCGCCGAGGACGTCGCGCTCGTGGGACAGGACGGCGATCTGCACGCGCGCCTGATCGGTGCCGTGGTCCGGGTGGCCGTCGGCCACCTCCAGCCGGTTCTGGAGCCGGTCCAGCCGCGCCTGGTAACGGTCGCGCAATCGCTCGACGGCGCCGTCCGCCTCGCCGTGCTCGGCCATCTCCTCGAGCCGCTCGAGCGCGGCGTGCGTGAGGCGCACGCGCGCCTCGACCTCCCGGCGGCGCCGCTCCTCGCTCTGGCCCAGCCCGAGCCGCTCGATCAGCGGCGCGAGCGTGAGCCCGGGGATGGCGAGCGTGACGACGACGGCGGCGTAGGCGAGGAAGATGATGCGGTCGCGATCCGGGAACGTGTCGACCGGGATCGCCAGCGCGGCGGCCAGCGAGACCGCGCCGCGCATCCCGCTCCAGGCGAGGACCAGCCGCTCGCGCACGTTCGTGTAGGAGCGGCCGATGACGCTCAGGTCGGCGAGCTCGGGCACCAGGAACATCCACGCGAACCGCACGCCGACGACGGTCAGCACCACGAGCACCGCCTCCCCCGCCAGCGATGCCGAGTTGTCGATGTCGCCGACGATGCGCCGCACCTGCAGGCCGAGGAGCAGGAACAGCAGCGAGTTGAGCAGGAACTCGGACGCCTGCCAGAACGCGAGCGTGCGCAGTCGGGCGCCCGCCTCGGAGATCTCGAGCGAGCGTGTGCCGATGTACACGCCGGCCGTGACCACCGCGAGCACCCCGGAGACGCCGAGCCGCTCGGCCGGCACGTACGCGGCGAACGGCGTGAGGACCGACAGCACGACGTCGATCGACGGCTCGCGCGCGGCGATCCGCAAGCGCGCGGACAGCCAGCCGACGGCGATGCCGATCGCGATCCCGCCCGCGGCCACGGCCGCGAACTTCCACGCGACGTGGCCGGCCGAAAGGGTCGTGCCCGCCGCGGCGATCGCGAGCTTCCACGCGGTCAGGGCGGTGCCGTCGTTGACCAGCGCCTCGCCCTCGAGGATCGTCTCGATCCGTGCCGGCGCGCCGAGCCTGCGGATGACCGCGGCCGCCGACACGGGATCCGTGGGGCCGAGCACCGCACCGAGCACGAACGCCGGCGCCCACGCCATGCCGATCACCCAGTGTGCCAATGCCGCGACCGCGACCACCGTGACGAGCACGAGCCCGACCGCGAGAAGGCCGATCGGCGCGGCGTTCGCCCGCAGCTCGTAGGCCGACGCCTGGAACGCGGCGGCGTACAGCAGCGGCGGCAGGAAGGCGAAGAACACGACGTCCGGGTCCAGGTCGGGCACGGGCAGGCCGGGCACGAGCCCGAGCGCCAGCCCGCCGATGACGAGCACGACGGGATACGGGACGTTCCAGCGCAGGCCGACGCTCGCGAGGAGCGCGACGGCGAGCAGCAGGAAGACGAGAGCCTCGGCGCCGGCCACGCCTATGTATTAGCCCGAGAGCAGTGCCGCCACGCCGGCGCTGCCGTCATCGGCGGCGATACGAGCGGCGTCGCGCCCGTCTTCGGTGGCGAGCGACGGGTCGGCGCCGGCGTCCAGGAGCAGGCGCGCCATCTCGACGTCGTCGGTGTGGGCGGCCGAGTGCAGCGGCGTGAAGCCGCCCTGCTGGCGGGCGTCGGGGTCGGCACCCGCGTCGAGCAGCAGCCGCATCGTCGCGTGGTCGTGCGCCGCGGCGGCGGCGTTCACCGGCCGGACGCCGAACTGGTTGCCGGCGTCGTCGTCGGGATCGGCACCGTGCTCGAGCAGCACGCGGACGACGTCCGGGCCGCCGAGGAAGGCGGCCAGCCCGAGCGGGGTGAAGCCCTCCGGCGTGCGGGCGTGGCGCGCTTCGGGGTCGGCGTCGAGCAGGTCCCTGAGACGGTCGGCGTGGCCGGCGGCGGCAGCTTCCAGCGGGCCGAGCTCCGGCGCGGCGCTGAGGAGCACGTCGGCGATCTCGCGCTGCTGGTGGAACAGCGCGAGCAGCACCACGGGCAGGCCGCTGCCGTCACGCGCGGACGCCAGCGAAGGGTCCTCGCCCACGAGGTTCCGGACGGTCTCGACATCGCCGCTCGTGACCGCGAGGAGCAGCTCGTTGGTCATTGGCGAACGATCCCACAGACGTCCTCGGACACGTCCTTGGTGAACGCGGCGAGCACGAAGAAGTCGTGCGGGTTGCCTTTCGAGGTGTCGCTGAACGCCACCTTCCCCGCCTCGAGCTCGACCTTGTAGCTGAGGTTGCTGCCCGGGCCGGGCGGCAGCTCGAGACCGACCTCGGCCTGCTTGGCGAGGTCGCGCGCGAGCTGGCGGGCCTGGAGCAGGTGGTCGGCGTCGAGCTCGTGCTCCTTGCCGTTGCAGAACACGCTGCCGCCGTCGGTGACCCGCATCGTCAGGTTCGCGGCCGGGTCGGGGCCGCTGCGCGTCACCACGAACAGGTCGGCCGACGGGCTCCCGCAGCCCACGAGCAGCACCGCCAGGACCAGCGCGGCGCGCCTCAAACGAAGACCAGGTCCGCGCCGTCGACCTCGCTGAGGAAGCGCGGCGTCGACATCACACCGTCCAACCGCGCCTCGATCTCGGCACGGGGCGCGCCGGTCGCCTCGACCGCGGCGGCGCAGGCCCAGATCCGGCACTGCTCGAGCTCGAGCGCCGTGTCGCGCAGCTCGGCCAGCGTGCGGGCGAACGCCTCGCGTCCGCTGTCGGACACGTCGGGCGCCGCATCGGGCCTCAGTGCGCGGCCGTACAGCCGCTCGTCGAGCAGCGGCGCGAGCGCGCCGAAGCCGACCAGCGCGCGCGCCGGTCTCCCCTCCGCGGCCGCGGACACGAGCAGCGACAGCCCGCTGTACAGGCGCTGCAGATCACCCGACTCGAGGAAGGCCGCGATCATCTGTTGATCGTACGCACGCTCGATGTCCGCGGCCTTGCCTGCCCGCTCCCCCTGATCCGCGCGCGGCGCGAGCTCGGGCCGCTCGCCCCCGGCGACACGCTGGTCGTGCTCGCCACCGATCCGGAGGCGCCGATCGACCTCGCCGCCTTCGCCGCCGACGAGGGTCATGCGTTCGGCCGCGAGGAGGGCGACGGCGAGTGGCGGATCACGTTGACGAAGGGTGCCGCGGGCCGGTAGTGTCGCGCCGAGCGGCAACCCGTCTAGACAACCGGACATGACCTCGCAACCCGACGCCGCGACGGCCACCTCTTCTGCGTTCGACCTCCGTGGCCGGCGCGCGGTCGTCACCGGGGTGTCGGCGGGGATCGGCAGCGCGATCGCGATCGCGCTCGCCGCCGCCGGTGCGAACGTCGCCGGAATCTACAAGACCGACCCGGAGGGCGCCGAGCGTACCGAGGCCGAGTCGCGCGCGCTCGGCGCCGACACCGTGTTCGTCGAGGGCGACACCGGCGACGTGACGCAGGTCGACCGGCTGGCCGAGCTGGCGGTCGAGCGCTTCGGCGGCATCGACATCTGGGTCAACAACGCCGCGCGGCTGATGGTCAAGCCGATGCTCGAGACGACCGACGAGGACTGGCATGGGCTGCTGGCCGCCAACCTGCACGGCTACTTCTACGGATGCCGCGCCGCGGGGCGCGCGATGGTGGACGCCGGCGACGGCGGCCGGATCATCAACGTCTCCAGCGCGGCGGACATCCTGGTCGTGGCCGACCTCGGCGCGTACGTGGCGGCCAAGGGCGCGATCGTCGCGATGACCAAGGTCCTGGCGCTCGAGCTCGGCCCGCACCGGATCACCGTCAACGCGATCGCCCCGGGAGCGATTGACACGCCCTTGAACAAGACCGCGTACACCCCTGAGGTGCGCCAGAAGTACGAGCAGCGGATCGGGCTGGGGCGGATCGGCACGCCGGAGGAGGTCGCCGACGCGGTCCTGTTCCTGGCCTCGGATGCCTCCCGCTACGTGACCGGCCACGAGCTGGTGATCGACGGCGCGTTGAGCATCAACGGCACGATGGGGCACGCGCGCGACTGATGGCCGCTCCCGGACACGGCATGGGCCGGCGACCGCGAGGCCCGGGTCGCCCCGTCGAGGCGCCGCCGCTGCGGTTCGTGCCGCGCTACTACGAGATCGAGCAGGCGCTGCGCGGGCGGATCGCGGACCTCAAGCCCGACGCTCCCCTGCCCTCCGACGCGATGCTGTGCGAGGAGTTCGGGGTCTCACGGATGACCGCTCGCAACGCGGTCCAGCGACTGGTGCAGGAGGGGATCGTCTACCGCGTCCCGGGCCGCGGGACGTTCGTCGCCGAGCCTCCGGTGCATCGCCAGGCGGGGAACCTCTTGTCGTTCACCGAGGAGATGCGGCGGCGGGGGCGGGAGCCTTCGTCGCGCGTGCTGTCCCGCGAGGTCCGGGAGCCGCGCCCGTCCGAGGCTTCGCGGCTGCAGCTCGCGCCCGGCGAGTCGGTGCTGGCGTTGCGGCGGTTGCGGGTCGCCGACGACGAGCCTGTGGCGATCGAGGAGGCGGTGTTCCCGGCCGCGCGGGTGGCGGCGCTGCTGGAGTCGGCCGACCTCGAGCACCGCTCGCTGCATGACACCCTCGTCCAGGGCGGGCATGTGCCGACGATGGGCCGCGCGCGCCTGGGCGCCGAGCCGGCGGGGCCCGACGACGCGGCGCTGCTGGGCGTTCCGGAGGGATCGCCGCTGCTCGTCGAGAAGCGCGTGATCCACGACCAGGACGGCCGCCCCCTGGAGCTCTGCGAGTCCCGCTATGCCGGCGACCGCTACGGGCTCGACGTGCAGTTCGACGTCGAGCTCCCGAGCATCGACGGCGACTGAAGTTCTCACGCGAAGATCCTCATTCGTGAGAGGATCGGCGCATGGTGGTCGCGCGGGCGCTCCAGGTAGAGGGCCGGCTCCAGGTGATCGAGATGACCGGCTCGTGGGGAGCGTACGCCGGCGAGCGGATCATCATCGGCGTGGGCGACAGCTACCGGGACGACCTCGGCATCAAGATCCGCGAGCTGTTCGAGGAAGGCGCCGCCGAGGCGCTCCATGAGGGCCGCTCGCCGTCTGAGCGGTTCGAGCTGGCGAATGTCCGCGTGACGATCGAGCTGATCTGAGCCCGCTGCTTAGCTACGGGCTCGACCATGAGGCTTCCCGTGATGCCGCCCGTGGCGCCGATGCTCGCCAAGCCGGCGCCCGCGATCCCGCCGGGCCAGTTCTACGAGCCCAAGTGGGACGGCTTCCGCGCGATCGTGTTCCGCGACGGCGACGAGGTCGAGATCGGCAGCCGCAAGGAGCGGCCGATGACGCGCTACTTCCCGGAGGTCGTCGCGGCGGTGCGGCGCAGCTTTCCCGCGCGCGCGGTCATCGACGGGGAGATCGTGATCGCGGGCGACGCCGGCCTGGACTTCTGGGCCCTGCAGCAGCGCATCCACCCGGCCGCGAGCCGCGTCGAGCTCCTCGCGGGCAAGACGCCGGCCAGCTTCATCGCCTTCGACCTGCTCGCGCTCGGTGACGAGGACCTCACCCGGGCGCCGTTCGCCGACCGCCGTGCCGCGCTCGAGCAGGCGCTCGCGACCGCCGTGCCCCCGGTTCACATCACACCGATCACGCGTGACGAGCGGCTCGCGCGCGACTGGTTCGAACGGTTCGAGGGGGCGGGCCTCGACGGCATCATCGCCAAGCGCGCCGACCTCACGTACGAGCCGGACAAACGCGTGATGACGAAGATCAAGCACGTGCGGACCGCCGACTGCGTCGTCGCCGGCTACCGCGTGCACAAGTCCGCCGCCGACGCCGTCGGGTCGCTGCTCCTCGGCCTCTATAGGGACGAGGCCGCGCCGCCGTCGCAATGGGGCGACCACACGCGCGGCCTGGCCCCGGTCGGCGTGATCGGCGCGTTCCCGATGGCGCGCCGCCGCGAGCTGTTCACCGAGCTGCAGCCGCTGGTGATCGACGCTGCCGACCACCCGTGGAACTGGGCGGCCGCGCTCGGCCAGGCCCCGGAGGGCGGCAGCCGCTGGAACCCCAAGAAGGATCTGTCTTTCGTGCCGCTCAGACCCGAACGGGTCGTCGAGGTGCGATACGACTACCTCGAGGGCGCCCGCTTCCGGCACCCGCCGCAGTTCGTGCGCTGGCGCGAAGACCGCGACCCCGCCTCCTGCGGCTACGCGCAACTCGACCAGCCGCAGCCGTTCGACGTCGCCGCGGTCCTGTCCGAGACCGCGGCTTCGTAGCCTTGGTTGCCGTGACCACTCACGAGCTCGCCGGCGTCAAGGTCCCCCGCATCGGCCTGGGCACGAACCGGCTCACCCCGGAGCACGCCGGCTTCCTCCGCGAGGCCGTTGCCGCGGGCGTGCGCCACATCGATACCGCGCACCTCTACACGGGCGGCGCGAGCGAGCAGGCGATCGGCGAGGCGCTGGCCGGCGCCGGCGAGGACGTGCTCGTCGCGACCAAGGGCGGTTACCAACCGGGCGAGGGCCGGCCGGAGGTGCTCGGCGCGCAGATCGAGCAGAGTCTCCGGTCGCTCCGCACCGACTCGATCGGGCTCTACTACCTCCACCGCGTCGACCCGCAGACGCCGCTCGAGGAGAGCCTCGGCGCGATCAAGGCCTATGTCGACCGCGGCGCCATCCGCCACGTGGGCATCTCCGACGTCGACGCATCGCAGATCGCACGCGCCCGTGCAGTCGTGCCCATCGCCGCCGTGCAGAACCGCTACAACCTCGCCGACCGCGAGCACGATGACGTCATCGACCTGTGCGAGCGCGAGGGGATCCCGTTCGTGCCGTACTTCCCGCTGCGCGGCGACGGCGGACCTCGCGTGACGGCTGCCGCGCGGCGTCTCGGCGTCACGGAGAACGCGGTGAAGCTCGCCTGGCTCCTGCAGCGCTCACCGGTGATCCTGCCGATCCCCGGCACGCTCTCGATCGAGCATCTCCACGAGAACCTCGCCGCGCTCGAGCTCGACCTCGGCGACATCGCCGCCTGAGCTCACGGGATCAGCGCCCTCGCGGACCGTCGTGCGCGGGCGGCGCAGGACGGCGACGGTGGACCCGAGGTACTCGTCGGTCTCGGGTATGAACCGGTGAGGCTCGCGGAGGAAGCCGAGCGCGGCGCCTTCGGCAGCGACGTCGTCGGCGCTGACGCGGTCGAGTCGCACGACGTCTTCGACCGCCTGGTAGTCGTCACCGGGGCCGATGATCTCGCGCCGCCGATGGAGCGCGGCGCGCCCGTCTTCCTCGACGACGGCGAGGAGCCGGCTGGCGAAGCGCATCCCGAGGACGTCGCGCACGTCCGGCGGCGGCGGCATGTCGTGCTCCTCGTCGAAGCAGGCCATCGCGTCCGCCATGGCCGCGGCCAGCAGCCCGCCGGGCTCGAGATGCGCCCACGCGCGACGCAGGAACGCCGCCCGCCCGGCACGGCCGCCGAACATCTGCATGGTCTGCATCGGCACGAGCACGAGCGCGAACCGGCGCGCCACGGCGAACTCCCGGGCGTCGGCGACCACGGTCTCGACCGGTAGTCCGGCGGCGCGGCGCTCGAGCGCGGCCAGCAGCGAGGCCTCCGCGTCCAGCGCGACGACGGGGACGCCGCGGCGGGCGAGGTCCAGCGTCACGCGGCCGGTGCCCGCACCGACGTCGAGCACGGGGCCGGCGACGGCACCGGCCAGCTCACGCCACAGCGGCAGGTCCTCGGCATACGGACCGCACTCGAGGTCGTGCCACAGCACGTCGACCCTCATCCGCCCATCATCTTCCGTTCCGCGCGACTCCGCGGGCATGGTGCGGGTGGCCCCCGGCCCGCGGGCGCAGGCCGCACCCGCAGACGCCAGCCAGCCGCCGCAAACGAGGCGTCGACGCATGGGAGGGTTCCGAGTGTCGAAAGAGACACCATGAACTTCCAAGCCAAGACCACGCACCGGACCCCCTCCTCCATCTCACACGCGTTCAGCACCCCCGTCGTCCGTGAGCTGCCCTCGCTCCCCAGCGCCGCGCTCGGTTCCGCGCAGCCCTGGTGACCGCGCTCACCCCGACGACCTTGGCTTAACCTCTTGAAGGCCCCGCCCCGGCGGGGCCTTCGCGCTTGATGGGCCCGTTCTCAATGGCCAGTCGCCCCGGCATCAGGAACTTCGTGCACATCGGCCTCGTCGTCGAGGACCTCGACGAGACCGTCCGGTTCCTTTCCCTGCTCGGCTTCGACTGCAGCAAGCCTTCGGTGTTCGACGGCGACTGGATCGATCGGATCATCGGTCTCGAGGACGCGAGGGTCGAGGTCGTGATGGCTCGCGGGCCCGACGGCAGCGACGTGTTCGAGGTGGTGCGCTTCCACTCGCCGGCTGCCGCCGCTCACGAGCCGACGCCGGCCGCGAACCGTCCTGGGCTCCGGCACGTGCTGTTCACAGTGGACGACGTGCGTGCCGTCGTCGACCGCGTCCGAGAGGCCGGCTGGGACACGGTCGGGGAGATCGTCGACTACGAGAACACGTTCCTCCTCTGCTACGTCCGCGGGCCCGAAGGCCTGATCGTCGAGCTCGCCGAGCGGCTCGGTTAGAGCGAGCGGGCGCGGATCTCGAGCCGCGTGCGGCGCTCTTCGCCCGGCGCCAGCTCCGGGAGCCGGCCCGCGGCGCGGTCGTGGGCGACCCCGAGCACCGAGCAGTTCGCCGGTTCCAGGCCGAGGACGCCGAGGCCGGGGGCCGGATGGACCCACTGCCACATCCGAGGCATGGTCGCCGCGTCCCAGCGGACCTCGACCTCGATCCCGAGCTCGGCGTTGCGGACGGCCGCGCGGCACCAGCCGTCCGAGCCCGGCACCACCTCGTGCTCGAACACCCGCTCCGGCGCGCCCTCGACGATCCCGGGGCCGCGGTTCCAGGAGTCCGCGTAGGGCTCGGCGTCGGCGTCGCGCGGATGGGTCGCGCGCGCGTTCAGGACGAGCTCGGAGCCGGCGACCCACAGCGGTGGCCCGAGGTTGACGTGGTAGAGCTGCAACGCCGGCTCCACGGAACGGCCGCGGTTCGCGACCACGTCCTCGAGCTGGATCAGGCCCTGGCCTGCGTAGGTACGCCAGGTACGTTCCACCTCGAGGTGGTGGCCGAGGGCGGCGATCTCCGCCACACGGCCCTGCACGATCAGCGCGTCCCCCGAGCGCTCGACCGCCTCGACGACCGCCTTCTGGAACGTGAAGTCGCCGTGCTGGCCATGCCCTTCGGACGGCACGCCGACGTTGCGCAGCCCGCAGGTGACCATCAACCCGCCACCGAACGAGAGCATCCAGTCGTCGGCGACGGAGGCGGTCTCGCCGACCGGCGAGCGCCAGTCCAGGGGCACGCCGGCGAACCAGGCGTCGGCGGCGTCGAGCCCGCGGTCGGGAAGCAGCCGCAGCGAGATCCCGCCCTCGACGCGCAGGTCGATCGCGCGGCACCCCGCCGCGCGGCCGTCGGTGACGACAGAGGTGACGGCGGTGGCGATCATGCGGCCTCGAGGATGGCGTCAGCGGTCACGGTGTCGACGACACGGTCCGCCGCGGCGAGCGACGCCTCGGTGCCCGGCACCCGGCAGACGGCGATCGTGAACATACCGGCGGCGAGACCGGCCTGCACTCCCGGCGGGCTGTCCTCGATGACCACGCACGCCGCGGGCTCCACGCCGAGTCGCGAAGCGGCGAGCAGGAACATGTCCGGCGCCGGCTTGCCGTGCTCGACCTCGTCGCCGGACACGACGACGTCGAACGCGTCGAGCAGGCCCGCCCGTCCCAGGGTTCGCCGCAGCCGGTCGCGCGGCGACGAGGACGCGACCGCCACCGGCACGCCGTGCGCGCGCAGCGCGCGAGCGGCCTCCACCGCGTCCTCGAACAGGACCAGCGACGAGTCGATCAGCGCGAACAGCTCGCCCGAGAACTCGGTCCAGAACACCTCCGCGCCCGGCAGCTCCGCACGCTCGGCGAAGTACGCGTGCACGCGCGGGTACGGGAGACCGACCGAGGCCTCGGCGTCCGTATCGGTGAGCGCGTAGCCGTATGGCGTGAGCGCCCGCTCCCACGCCAGCCGCGCGAGCGGCTCGGAGTCCACCAGCGTCCCGTCGCAGTCGAAGATGACGGCCGTCATCGCGGGTCGAGCACGAACTTGACGCCGTCGCCCGCGCGCGAGGCATCGAATGCCCGCCGCCACTCGGCGAGCGGAAGCACCTCGGTGACCAGCGGCGCGAGCTGCACCTCACCCGCCGAGAGCAGCTTCATCGCCCGCCGCCACGACGCCGGGTTGGAGGCGAAGCCCGCCGTCACCGTCAGCTCGTGGAAGCAGATGAGGTCGTACGGCAGCGTGACGTCGGCGCCGCGCAGGCCCATCTGCACCACACGGCCGCGCCGCCGCGCCGCCGCCAGCGCATCCGCGATCCCGGGCTCAGCGCCCGAGCACTCGACCACCACGTCGGCGGCGGGAGCCGGATCGCCCGCCACCGACGTCGGGAAGCCGAGCTCACCGGCCAGCGCGAGCCGCGCCGCGTCGCGCGGAGCGCCCCGCACGGTCACCCGCCCGCCACACGCCCGCGCGACCTGCGCCGCGATCAAGCCGATCGCCCCCGGCCCGACCACCAATACGTCGTCGCCCGGCTGCGACCGCGTTCGGATCCAGCATGGAGTTGCACACGCACGCGAGCGGCTCCGACAGCGCGGCCGCCGCATCGGGCAGTCCCTCGGGCACCTGATGCAGATTGCGCGCCGGGAGCACGAGCCGCGGCGCGAACCCGCCGTCCACGTGCGTCCCGATCGACCGTCGCTGCTCGCACACGCTGAGCTTGCCGGCGCGGCAGTGCGCGCACACGCCGCAGGTCGAGAAGAACGTCTCGACCGCCACGCGCGCGCCGAGCCAGTCCCCGTCGACGCCCTCGCCGACCGCCGAGACGGTGCCGCACACCTCGTGCCCCATCGTCACCGGCGGCACGCTCGGGTACTCGCCGAGCCAGATGTGCAGGTCGGTCCCGCAGATGCCGACCGCGTGGACGTCCAGAGCCACCTCACCGGCGGCCGGCGCCCGCGCGGGCCGCTCGGCCAGCTCGACGTGCCCCTCGCCCGGCGCCAGCTTCGTCAGCCCGATCACAGCAACGCCTCCACGTCGGCGGCGGTCGGCATGTCGTCGGCGCAGCCGAGCCGCGAGGCGACGACCGCACCCGCCGCGTTGGCGTAGCGGATCGTCCGCTCGACGTCCCACCCGGACAGCAACCCGTGGCACAGCGCGCCGCCGAACGCGTCGCCGGCGCCGAGGCCGTTGACGACGTCGACCGGGATCGGCGGGACGATCCAGTGATCGTCCCCGACCGCCGCGAGCACGCCCCGCGGCCCGAGCTTGACGATCGCCAGCCGCGGCCCGAGCTCGAGCAGCCGCCGCGCCATCTCCAGCGGCTCGCCCTCCCCCACCGCCACCGCGGCCTCCTCGCGGTTGCCGACCGCGACCGTCGCACGCGAAACCGCCGTGCGCATCCAGTCGCCGGGCTCGTCGGTCCAGAACATCGGTCGCCAGTCGAGGTCCACGACCGTCTCGTTCTCGCGCCAGCTGAGTGCCTCGAGCGTGGTCGAGCGGCTCGGCTCGACCGACAGCCCGGTGCCGGTGACCCAGAAGATGCCGGCGTCGCGCACGGCCGGGGCGTCGAGGTCAGCCGTCTCGAGCTGCAGATCGGGCGCCGAGGGCTGGCGGTAGAAGAGCAGCGGGAAGTCGTCCGGCGGGTGGATCTCGCAGAACGCCAGCGGCGTCCGCAGCGAACGATCGGTGCCGACGAACCGGTCGTCGACGCCGAACTCGCGCAACGCGCCCCGGATGTAGCCGCCGAACGGGTCGTCGCCGACCTTGGTGATCACCGCGGCCCGCCGTCCTAGCCGCGCGGCCGCCACCGCGACGTTGGTCGCCGTCCCGCCGAGCATCTTGCGGAACGTCCGCACCTCGGCCAGCGGCACGCCGATCTGCTCGGGGTACAGGTCGACCCCGATGCGGCCCATCGTGATCAGCTCGAAGCTCACGCCAGCAGCGGCCGCAGCGCGTTGCGCGCGATCAGGAATCCGCGCTGGACGAGCTCGACCGATCCCTCGAACTGGCGGTCCTCGTGCTCGATCGACACGACGTTGTCGTACCCGACCGCGTACAGCGCGCCGACGAAGCGGCCCCAGTCGACCTGGCCGAGCCCGCACAGCCGCGGCACCTGCCAGCCGATCCCGAGGCTCAGCACTCCGTGCTCGTACAGCCCGTCGGTTCGCACCTCCATGTCCTTGCCGTGCACGTGGAAGATCCGCTCGCCGAACTCGTGCACCGCGCGCTCGTAGTCGATCATCTGCCACACCAGGTGCGAGGGGTCGAGGTTGAGCCCGAAGTTCTCGTCGGGGATCGCCGTGAACATCTCGCGCCAGATCGCGGGCGCGTAGGCGAGGTTGGAGCCGCCCGGCCACTCGTCGTAGGAGAAGATCATCGGGCAGTTCTCGATCGCGACCCGCACGCCATGCGACGCGGCGTGTGCCACCAGCGGCGGCCACACCGAGCGGAAGTCGTCGAGGCTGTCCGGCAGGCTCTTCGTGCGGTCGCGGCCGACGAACGTCCCGACCGTGTCGACGCCGAGCTTCGGCGCCGCCGCGATCACCTTGCGCAGGTGCTCCTGCGCGACCTCGCGTGCCTCGGCGTCCGCCGCCAGCGGGTTCGGGTAGTAGGCGAGCGCGGAGATCGTCAGGCCGCGGCGCGCGAGGGCATCGACGATCTCGGACGCCTTCGCGTCGTCGAGCGTGTCGACGTCGATGTGGCAGACGCCGGAGTAGCGGCGGGCGGCGCCCTCGCCGGCGGGCCAGCAGGCGACCTCGAGCGCCTCGAAGCCGTTCGCGGACGCCCAGTCGGCGATCTCGTCGAGGCTCAGCGTCGGGAACGCGGCCGTGAGCAGGCCGAGCTTCATTCACACCTCCTGGGGCACGGGGTCAACAGCCACCCACCGCTGCTCGGCGTGCGAGCGCGCGATGGCGTCGGCGATCACGGCCTCGTCGTGGCCGTCGGCGAACGTCGGGTAGTCCTCGCCCGGCTCGCCCGCCGCCACCGCGGCGTAGACCCGTCGGTAGAGGGCCTTGAACGTGTCGGGGAAGCCTTCGGCGTGGCCGGGCGGATACTCGCCGGCCTCCCGCAGCAGCAGCTCGTTGGGCCGGTCGCGGTGGCCGAGCCACAGCTCCTCGGGCGACTCGGAGATCCACGACAGCGCATCGTCCGACCCGTCGATCTCGAAGCTCAGCCGGTTCTTGCGGCCGGCCGAGACCTGGCTGACGGTCACGATCCCGCGCGCGCCGCCGCTGAAGCGCAGCAGGATGCCGGCGGCGTCCTCGGTCTCCATGACCGTGTCGATGGTCTCTCCCGCCGCGGCGCTGAACGTCTCCACCGGCCCGGTGGGCTGCTTGCGGACTCCGATGAACGTCGTCAGGTCGGCCATCACGGCCTCGACGCGCAGCCCGCTGATGAACTGGACGAGGTCGAGCCAGTGCGACCCGATGTCGCCGACCGCGCGCAGCGATCCGCCCTCGGCCGGGTCCAGGCGCCAGTTCCAGTCGGTATCGAGCAGCAGCCAGTCCTGCAGATAGCCGCCGCTGATCAGGCGGACGTCCCCGATGTCGCCCCGCGCCACTCGCGCCTGCGCCGCCTGGCACTGCGCGTAGAAGCGGACGTTGAAGTTGACCGCATGCACGAGCCCGCTGCGCTCCGCGAGCCGCAGCAGCTCGGCGGTCTCGACCGAGTCCATCCCCAGCGGCTTCTCGCACACGACGTGCTTGCCGGCCGCCAGCGTCGCCTTCACCTGCTCGTAGTGCAGGCGGTTCGGCGTCGTCAGGTGGACGACCTCGACCGCCGGGTCCTCGAGCATCGCCTCGAAGCTCGGGTAGGGAGCCGGGAGCCCTGCCGCGCGCGCCTTCTCGGCAGCGCGCTCCGGCGTCGAGCCGACGATGCCCGCGACCTCGATCCCGAGCCGCCGCAACGCCTCGACGTGCACCACGCCGATGAAGCCGGTCCCCACGACGGCGGCCTTGATGTCCCTGATGTCCCTCACGCCCGCCGACCTCCCCGGCTAGCGGTTGTCTAGACAGCTATAGCGGCGAGACTATCCTCGCGGCCGACAGACTGTCAAACCGGCGTGAGTGGACAAGCGGCGCGCCGGGGGGACGACCCGGCGCGCCGACATTGCCACGGCGGCTCTAAGAGCCTCCGTCCCCCTCCCCGTCGGCCTCGTGGGCCTTCTGGGAGACACACTTGCCAAAGGCGTTCTTCTTGTTGTGATTCGTGCCGTACTTGTCCTCGAACGCCTTGCGGTCGGCCGATCGCTCGGCGTCGCACTCCTGGGCGGCGTTCTTGGCGTCCTCGGCCTCGGCGGCATCCTCCTGGTCCTGCTCCTGCCGCTGCGCCTTGGCCGTCTGCGACACGCACTTGCCGAACGCGTTCTTCTTGTTCGCGTTCGTGCCGTACTTGTCGCGGAACGCCGCGATGCTGTCCTCCGTGTCGCCGCGTTCCTCTCGGCAGTCACGCACCGCGTGGCGGTGCGCCTTCTTGCGCTCGGCCTTGGCCTCGCGGGCCGTGGCCGACACGCACTTGCCGAAGTTCCCCCACTCCGCCTTGAAGGCTTCACGCGTTGCGTCCGTATCCCCCCGCAGCGCGCGACACTCCTTCTGAGCCTCCCGCTTGTCCGCCTTGCTCGTCTTGGCCACCGCAGTCCCGGCTGGCGCGGCGAAGACGACCAGCGCGATGGCAACCCCTAGTACTTGTCTCATGCCCCCACCAACGCGATGGGGGCATGGCGGTTGGGGAGTTACGCGGGGATGGCGCTGCGGCGCTCGAAGCGCGTCACCGCCGCGCCCATGGCGAGCAGCCAGGTGAGCGCGATCACCGCGAGCGTGCCGTAGGCGGCGCCGGTCAGCCACGAAGCGGCCCCGCGCTCCTCGCGGCGCAGTACCTCGTGATCGACCTGGAACGCGCGCTGGAAGTGCGGCGTGGCCGGGACCTCCTTGGCGGGGATCGCGGGATCGCCGGGCATGTAGATCGGCATCGCCAGGATCGCGCTGCCGACGTGCAGGCGCACCATCGCCTTCCAGTCGCCGCTGACCGGGACCGGCGCGGTGGTCCGGTAGGTGCCCGGACCGGTCTTCTCGAGCTGGACGAGCCGGCTGCCGCCGCCCTGCCACGCCATCGCGTGGAACCACTTGGCGTCGTCGGCGGCGTTCGCCGGGTCGAGCTTGACGGTGGCGTCGACCTGGCCGGTGCCGGCCTCCCGGAGGCTGACGTCGGCGCGCGGCAGGCTCCCGCTGCTCGTGTGCATCGGGATCGCCAGGCAGGCGATCACGACCGCGAGCGCGACGGCGGGGATGAGCCGCGGCACGTGCGCCGGGCGGCGCGGAGAGCGCAGCGCGCCGCCGAGGTAGGCGCCGATCAGGCCGCCGCCGACCGCGGCGGCAAGCGCGAGGATCGGCGCCTCGGGCAGCAGCGCGGCGTTCCACGGCAGCGGCATGTCGATCTGCGACCAGCCCCACTCGGCGGCCACGCCGACCGTGCCGATCAGCACGCCCGAGGCCACACCGACCGCGACCGCGCCGCGACGGATCAGCGCGAGCCCGGCGAGCTCGACGAGCACGCCCTCGACGATGTACAGCGGGAAGTGCAGGAACGTGTGCCCGAAGCCGGGGCCGATCACCAGCACCATCGGCGTCATCACCAGCATGTACGCGCCGACCGCGGCGAGCGCGCCACCGCGGCCCAGCCGCAGGCGCGCGGCGACGAGGCCGACGCTCGCCGCCAGCGCGATCAGGATCGGGTGGAAGGCGAGCTGGAACTGCGGGACGCCGTAGCCGAACTCGAGCTGCAGCGTCGACAGGCCGACCAGCGCGGCGCCGGCGAGCTGGACCTCCCAGGCGAGCAGCACGAGCCGGCCGGGACCGGGCTTGCCGACCGCGCAGCGACCCTCGACGAGCAGCAGCCAGGCGGCGATCGGGGCGAGCGAGGCGCCGCCGATCATCAGCACGTGCGTCGGGCCCCACAGCGTCACGTCCTGGCCGAAGATGCGGTGCCAGACGTCGTCGAGCGGAAACCCGATCATCGCCAGGCCGCCGCACAGGAGCAGGAGCGCGCCGCCGAGCGGGATCCGCCAGCCGGGCGCCCAGTCGATCGCCGCGCGGTCGCGCGAGTCGGCGCCGAGCACGGCGGCGAGGAAGCCGGCGAGCGAGATGCCGGCGAGGCCGGCGAGGATCGGGTAGTGGGCGGCGTTGGCGAACGGGCCGGGGTCGCGGCCGTTGTCGATGTGCGTCGCGACGTCCCAGAAGAAGCCGAACGCGGCGATGCCGAGCGAGCCGAGCGTGACCAGCACCGGCAGGGCGGCCCAGCCGGGCACGGGGATCACGCGCTCGGCGAGCTTCGCCGTACGGCTCAGGACGGTGATCCGCCCGGCACGGTGGCCGAGGCCGACCGCCAGCACGACGGCCGTCATCACCGCGGCGACGACCGCAGCGGGGACGAGGTCCTGGACGGGGGCGCCGCCGGCGGGCTCGCCCGCGGCGATGAAGGTGAGAAAGGAAGTCATGAGGTTACCGACAGTAGGTTACTGGCGGTAGGTACCCCGGGTAGACTCGTCGGTAACGCCGATGTCAGACACCTATCCACGCGGTCGCACCCCCCGGGCCGTACGCGAGGCGCAGATGGTCGCCGCCGCCGAGCGGCTGTTCGCCGAGCACGGCTACCACGGCGTCTCGATGGACCAGATCGCCGCCGCATCCGGCATCACCAAGCCGATGCTGTACGACTACTTCGGGTCCAAGGAAGGCCTCTTCCTCGCGTGCATGGAGCGCGCCCGCGGGCGGCTGTTCGAGGCGATCGGCGGCGCGGTCCGCGGCGCTTCCGACGCCGAGTCGGCGCTGCGTGCGGGCATCTACGCGTTCCTGACCGTCGCCCACGACCAGCGCGCCACCTGGCCGGTCCTGTTCGCCGAGGGCGGCCGCTTCAGCGAGGCCGCCGGGTCGATCCGCGCCGAGCAGTCGGGCCTGATCGCGCAGCTGCTGCGCGAGCTGCCGGGCTGGGAGCGCGAGCCGGACGCCGAGGAGCTCGACGCCATCGCGCACATCTTCGTCGGCGCCGCCGAGGCGATCGCGTTCTGGGCGGTCGAGCGCGGCGAGATCAGGATCGACCGCGTGGCCGAGTACCTGATGGCGGTGCTGTGGCCGGTCGTGCGCGAGCTGCCGAGCCGCGCCGTCGTCTCGTCAGCGTGAGCGGTCGAGCTCGCCGGCGACGGCGAGCAGGTGCGCCTCGAGGTCTCCCAGCAACTCGCGGACGCCGGGCGACAGCCGGGCTCCAGCGCGCGCGATGAACGCGAAGGTGTCGTATAGCGGCGGGCTGAGCGAGTCAGGCTCAGCTTGGCGGTGGTAGTACGGAGTTTGTGGTAGACGCGTCGGCAGGTAGGTGTCGCCGATGCCGGCGGCGACGAGCCGACCGCGTTGTCCGTGACTCGACTCTCAAGCTCGCACTCGCAGTCGGCGAGCGAGAGGTGCCTGGGCCGCCGCGTGAGCTGGCGCCGGACCGGGATCCCCGACGGAGGGGCTCGGCGCGCAGACGAGCTGTCAACCCGGCTTGCTGCTCATCGCCGCGCCGCCGTGCGTACGGCTGCGCTGAGGTGCTCGCGTAGCACACCGTGCGGTTCTCCGACATCGGCCGCACGTGAGCGGTGACGTTGGACGTCGTGACCGAGAGCAGCGATCCGATGCCCGCAGAGCAATTCGCCAGTGGGCTGACGGCACTGACCGACCACGCGCGCGGGCCCGCTCGAGGTGTACCTCCGCGGCGTCACGGGGGAGTCGGCACTCGGCGTTGACATAGCGGAGTCCAGCGTTGAGCAGCGCGATCCCGACGTGCCACCCCCAGCCGCTCCGGTCACCCTGACGCGCGGGCAACAGAGACTCGCCAGGTGGATCACCGGCGTCACGTTCGTCGTGGTGATTCTGCTGGTCGTCGGTTCTACTCGTCGTGTCGGGATGAACGTGAGTGTGCGTCGCCAGGCCGGATGGTGAGGCGACGTGGCTGACGCAGGTGACAAGACCCCGACCGCAGCGGGCGAATCCAACGTCGCCGCGCTGATCTCCGCGGCGGGTGGGATCTTCACGTTCATCGCCGGCGTGTCGGTCACCGGGACGCTCGGCCGCGTGGTTCGCAACGACGGCGACCTGCTCCAAATCGCCAGCGTCCTCGTCCTTTTCGGCGCCGCCCTCCTGGTCGCCTCCGGACTGTCGACGACGGGCAAGTTCCTCGAGGTGGTGTTCTCGATCATCGGCCTCGAGCTCACGCTGGCCGGGTTCGTCATCGCCGGCGTGCTGGTGGTCCGGTCGGGCGGCCACCACGAGCGCCCGTCCGTCACGGCCACGCTCGACGAGACGAGCGGCAACGTGAAAGGGAAGGTGACAGTCGGCACTTTGCGCTCGGATGCACGCATCGTGTCGCTCGTTCAAGGCATGGGCCAAGGGGAAGCCGACCGAGCTCTCACGGTCCGACGTCGGCCCCAACGACGAAGGCAAGGTCGACTTCGAGTACACCGCGCGCGTGCCGGCCGGTCGATACGACGCCGTGCGCGTGGTTGCCTGGACGGTGGATGGCGATGCCGAAGCGGGTTCGAAGGTCCTCGTCGACCCTGACGCCGCGTGCAAGCTGACCCGTGGGTTCTCGTCGGAGGACACGCCGAGCGACACAGGCAAGGCGTGCGTGACAGTGCCCGTCACCCGATCATCGAAGGCGCCTGGACTCGAGGCCCAGTGGGCGGACACCAAGGTCGACCAGCTCGCGTTGCACGTCACTGCGAACAGCGGCGCCGGCAAGCGCGTGGCAGTCGTCGTCAAGCGAAAGAAGAACAGCAAGGGCTTCTACCGCTTCTACCGCGCGATTCTCACACCCGACGCCGCGGGCAACCTCGATACCAAGTTCAAGGTTCCCGTCGCCGCCGGCACCCGACGCATCTGTGTGAGCGCGATGTACCTGACCAGGGACACGAAGCCGATGGTCAGATGCCAGGGGTCGTTGGGCGACTTCAAGGCCAGGCAAGCGGTCGTGCAGTTGACGCGACCCGCGGCTAAGCCATGAGCTCGCCGGCGACGGCGAGCAGGTGCGCCTCGAGGTCTCCCAGCAACTCGCGGACGCCGGGCGAGAGCCGGGCTCCAGCGCGCGCGATGAACGCGAAGGTGTCGTACAGCGGCGGGCTGAACGAGGCGGTGCTCAGCCCGGCGGGGTAGTACGGCGCCCGGGTGTAGGCGCTCGGCAGGTAGGTGTCGCCGATGCCGGCGGCGACGAGCCGCAGCGCGATGTCCTTGAGCTCGACCTCGACCTTCGGTCGCAGGCGCAGCCCGAGCGCCTGCGCGCGCTCGGCGATCGCCGAGGAGTTGCGGCCGACGAGGCGGACCGACACGTCGGGATGGCGGCGCAGGAACGCCGAGGCGAGCTCGTCGACCCGCCACGCCGAAGGCTCGGCGAAGAGGCCGACGGCCACGGTGCCGCCGCGCAGCGCCGTGAGCTCGCCGACGCTCCCGGCCGCATCCTCCACCGCGCGCAGCTGCGCGCCGCGTGCTCGGCGAACGCGCGACCCGCGTCGGTGGCGATGACGCCGCGCCCGGGCGCGCACGAACAGGTCGGCGCCGAGCGCCTCGGGCGTCACGCTCACGGCGGCGCAGCTGCGCGAGCTGCCGGTCGCCTGCGTGAAGGACACCGGCGGGGATGCCACCGCGGCGACCGAGCTGATCCACACCGACGGCCCGACGCTCCTCGACGGATGGGACACGCTCACCTTCGCCGCGCTGGCGGCGGGCGTCCGCGCCGTCGTCTGGGGCACCGCCTCGATCGTGCCGGAGCCGTGCGTCGAGCTGCACCGGCTGCTGATCGACGACGCCGACCTGCCGGCGGCCCGCGAGCTGTAGGCCCGGCTGTGGCCGCTCTGCCGATTCCTCGAAGGCCAGAGCTACCCGGCCGCGGTCAAGGCCGCCTGCCGGCTCGTCGGTGACCGCCACCGGCCCGGTGCGCGCCCCGCTCCTGCCGCTTGACGATGCGGCGACCAGCGAGCTCGCGGCGCTGCTGACCCCGGTCGCGGCCGTGTGCAGTTGACCCCCGTATAGGGCGTCAACTGCACACGGAGGCGGCTCCGGCCGATCAGGTGGACGGGGCCGCAGACCGCGCTAGACGGTGAACTCGTCGCGCAGCGCGGCGGCGATCGCACCGCCGGGCCGGGCGCGGCGCTCGCCGTCGAGCACCACGTCGACGCGCTCGTCCCAGAACGAGATCAGGCCGGCGATCTGGGCGATGTCCGCGAGCGGCTGCTCGTAGCTCCAGGCGAGGTCGGGGCGGCGGCGGCCGCCGGCGTCGAGCGACCAGTAGGAGGCCTGGCCCTTGTACGGGCAGTAGGTCTGCCGCTCGCCCGGGTGCAGCTCGACGGCGATGTCCTCGCGCGGGATGTAGAAGCGCGTCGGGAGCTGGGTCTCGAACACCAGCCGCGCGCGCGTGGTCTCGGCCACGACGTCGCCGCCGACCTCGATCCGGATCGGCCGCGAGGTCTGGCGGACATCGACGCGGTGGTAGGGATCGCGCGGGTGGCCGATGACCGGCTCGTCCTCCTCGTACCACGCGTCGAAGGCGGCGAAGTCGAGCGCGACGTAGCCGGCGAGGTCCTCGTCGGCGAGCCGGAAGCCGGCGCCCTCGCGACCGGCGATGCTCACCGGCTCGCCCGCGGCCGTGTGCACGCTGAACGGGATGCCCGGGTGCAGCACGCCGTCGGCGCTGCCGTTGGAGACCGGCGCGGCGGCCAGCTCATCGCGGATGTCGGCAGCGGGAACCGCGTAAGTCGGGACGACGCGGCGCGGCTCCCAGAGCAGGAGCGCCCGGGTGCTGTCGAGCACCGTCTCGCCGCCGGCGCTCGCACGGACGCGCTTCTCGATCGGTTCGTGGCGGAGGCGGCTGCGGGCCTCCGCGAATAGGTCTCGCATCGTGGTGCTCATACAAACCCAGACTGTCGGACGGCGGGCGCTATTCCCGGTACCGTCGCCACCATGGCAAGCCCCGGTGATCTCGACACCAGCTTCGCCGGCAACGGGAAGAAGGCGATCAGCTTCGGCGGCACCGACGAGGCCCGAGCGGTGCTCGTGCAGCCGAACGGGAGGATCGTCGTCGCGGGGACCGGCGGCGCCTCGAGGATGTTCTGCGTCGCTCGGCTGCGCAACAACGGCCTGCTCGACACGACGTTCGGGTCGGGCGGCAAGCGCAAGATCGACTTCGGCGGCGAGGAGGAGCAGGCATTCGCCGTCGCGCTGCAGCCGGACGGCAAGATCGTCGTGGCGGGCGACTCGCACGTGCAGCAGGTCGCCGTCACGCGCCTGAACGCGAACGGGTCGCTCGACACGACGTTCTCCGCCGACGGGAAGAAGTTGCTGCGCTGGGGCGTGGTCAGCCGCGCGACCGCGGTCATCGTCCTGCCCAACGGCAAGCTCCTGCTGGGCGGCTTCTCCGGTCCCGAGGGCGGGAACATCCAGGCGGCGCGGCTGAATGCGAACGGCGCGCTCGACACCACGTTCGGCACGGGCGGGATCGCCACCGTCGACCTCGGCGGCACCGAGTTCGCATACGCGATGGCGCGGCAGGCGAACGGCCGCATCGTGATCGCCGGGGACTCCGACGTCGCCGGCGGCGTGGTCGTCCGGTTGCGGACGACCGGAGCGCTCGACCCGGACTTCAGCGGCGGCCACGTGAGCATCCCCGGCGCCGTCACTCTGAAGGCCGTCGTCGTGCAGCCGGATCGCCGGATCGTCGTGGCCGGCAACACGGCCGGGCAGGACGAGATGATCGTCGCCCGGCTCATGCCGAACGGCACGCCCGACGGCGGCTTCGGCACCAACGGCGTCGCGACGATCGACTTCGGAACGCTGGCCGACCTCGTCGGCGGCGCCGTCCTCCAGCCGGACGGGAAGATCGTCGTCGCGGGCTACTCGCAGTCCGACGAGGACATCGCGGTCGTGCGGCTCAACGACGACGGGTCACCCGACGCGACGTTCGGCACGGCCGGCAAGGCGAAGGTCGACTTCGGCGTCGCCACGTTCGGCAACGCGGTCGCGCTGCAGAAGAACGGCCGCATCGTCGTCGCCGGCCAGCGGTCGGGCAGCGACGACTTCGCGATCGCCCGCCTGCGCGGCTAAGCGGGGAAGAAGAAGGCGAACATCCGCTCGGGTTCGATCCGCGCGTAGACGGGGCCGGAGTCGAGGAACTGCTCCCACTCCGGCCCGTAGCGCGGCACGTAGACCTCGAGCAGCGCCTGCCGGAACTCGCCGCTGCTGACGTCGACCGGCACCGCCCGGCCGTGCACCGTGATGCCGAGCTCCTCGCCGGGCAGGTGCGTGGCGCTCACGTGCGGGCGCGCGCGAATGTGCCGGAAGCGGACCGAGTCCGGCGACGAGCCGAAGTGGAACGCGCCGCGGAAGAAGATCCCGTCGACCGGCCCGGCGATCGGCCGCCCGTCGGCGGTCACGGTCGCGAGTGAGAGCAGGGACATGCCGTCCAGGCGCTCGGCGAGCGCCGCGGCAGGCAGTCGCCGCTCGGGCGTGTGGATGCGCAGCAGGTGCTCCCCGGCGGACGCGTAGCTGCGGTCGAGCAGATCCTGCAGCGCGGCGATGTCCTCGGGCGTCTCGTGCACGAGCGAAGTCTCGCAGCGTGCAAGGCTGTCGGCCATGGACTTGGGAGAGATCGGGATCTGGCGGCTGCACCATCACGGCACCGACGGCGTCGCGGAGATCGAGCAGCTCGGCTACACGACGTTGTGGATCGGCGGCAGCCCATCGACCGACGACGCGCGGCCGTTCCTGGAGGCGACGAGCGCGATGACGATCGCGACCGGCATCCTCAACGTCTGGCAGCACGAGCCCGCGGCCGCCGCTGCCGGATACGCCGAGCTCGACGCCGACTTCCCCGGGCGGTTCCTGCTCGGCATCGGCATCGGCCACCCCGAGGCGCACAGCGACTACACGCGACCGCTCGCCACGATGCGCGCGTTCTTCGACGGGCTCGAAGCCGTGCCGGCCGACCGCCGGATCGCCGCCGCGCTCGGGCCGAAGATGCTCGACCTCGCGGCGCAGCGGTCGCTCGGCGCCCACACGTACTTCGTCCCGCCCGAGCACGCGCGCGTCGCCCGCGAGCGGATGGGGTCGGGAGCCGTGATCGCCACCGAGGTCGCGTGTGTGGTGGAGCCGGACACGGACACCGCGCGGGGCATCGCCCGCGAGTACGCGAAGGGCTACCTCGCCCGCCGCAACTACACGGCCAACCTGGAGCGGCTCGGTTACGAGGATGCCGACCTGCAGGACGGCGGCAGCGACCGCCTGATCGACGCGGTGATCCCCCACGGCTCGGCCGAGCAGATCGCGGAGACCGTCCGCGAGCACCTCGACTCGGGCGCGGACCACGTCTGCCTGCAGCCGCTCGGCCCGCACTCGGCCGACGACTACAAGGCGCTGGCGGCGGCGCTGCTATGAGCCTCTGGGAGCAGCTCCGCGCGCTGCCGCTGCAGGTCGACGGCTACGCGTTCGAGCGCCGGTCCGCGACGATGGCGTACGGCTTCGAGCGCATCACGACGCGCGTGCGGCTGAGCGGCGGCGGCGCCGACGGCATCGGCGAGGACGTGTCGTCGTACGAGACCGAGGACGACACGCTGCACGTCACCAACCCCTCGCTGCCGCTGGCCGGCGACTGGACGCTGGAGTCGTTCTGCGACCGCCTGAGCGAGGTCGATCAGTGGCCGGTGGCGCCACGCTGGGACGCCGCACGGCGCTGGCGCAACTGGGCGTTCGAGTCGGCCGCGCTCGACCTCGCGCTCAACCAGGCCGGCCGGGCGCTGCACGAGGTCGTCGGTGCCGAGCCGCGGCCGCTGCGGTTCGTGAACTCGCTCGGGCTCGGTGACCCGCCGACGTTCGACCCGATCCGGCGCCGCCTCGACCTGCACCCCGGCCTGCACTTCAAGCTCGACGTCGACGCCGGACTGGACGCCCGAGCTGATGGACGAGGTCGCGGCCACCGGCGCCGTCGAGATCATCGACTTCAAGGGCCAGTACGGGATCGAGTACGGCGAGCTGCCGCCGCTGCTCGCGATGTACGAGCGCGTGATCGCGACGTTCCCCGACGCGCTGCTCGAGGACGCCCACAGCCTCCCCGAGGTCACCGAGCTGCTGCAGCCGGAGGCCCACCGCATCTCCTATGACGCGCCGATCCACACGCTCGACGATCTCGACGGTCAGCCCCTGACGCCGACCGCGGTGAACATCAAGCCGTGCCGCGTCGGCGACCTGCGCTCGCTGATCGCCGTGCACGAGGAGACGCAGAAGCGCGGGCTCGTCACGTACGGCGGCGGGATGGGCGAGCTCGACGTCGGCCGCGGCCAGATCCAGCTCCTGGCTTCGCTGTTCCACGCCGACGGGCCGAACGACACGGCGCCCGGGGGCTACAACGCCGACACGCCGGCCGCCGACCTGCCCGACAGCCCGCTCGCCGTCCAGCCGGCAGCGACCGGGTTCCGCACCGCTTAGCCGAACAGCGTCGCGACGAGCCGGCCGCGGCTCGAGACGCCGACCTTCTCGAACGCGGTCTTGACGTAGTCGCGGACGGTGTGGACCGACAGCGCCAGGCGCTCCGCGATCGGGAGCGGCGCCGGCTCCGGCGGCAGCTCTGCGAGCAGGCGAGCGCCTCGTCGCTGGCCGCGAGCAGCTCGCCGCCGTGAAGGCCTGGCTGGTCGCCGCGGCGCAGCGGCTCAGCGCGCGCGCCGCGCTCCAGCCACCAGGCTCTGGAGCTTCCGCCGCGCCGCCCAGCGAGCGGTCTGCGAGAGCCCGCAGTCGGGCGACACGCTGAGCCGCTCGGCCGGCACGTAGCGCAGACACGCTCGCACGCGCTCCTCCACGTCCTCGGGCGACTCCACGTAGTACGACTTGACGTCGATCACGCCGACGCCGACGTCCTTGCCCGCCGCCGCGACCTGCTCGATCACCTCGAGCTCGGCGAACTCGCGCGAGGCCATCTCGAGGTGCAGCTCGTCCGCGTCCATGCCCAGGAAGGCGGGGAACATCGGCGCGTAGCGCCGCCGCCCGACCGCCCGGCCCTTGAAGTTGCCGAAGCACAGGTGCGTGCCGATGTAGCAGCGGCCGGCGACGCCGGCGACCGTGCGGTTGAAGATGTCGACGAACCGGTCGGGGTCCTCGCGCCACGCGTAACACGACATCGAGGGCTCATCCAAGGTGATTCGCTCGCAGCCGGCCGCGACCAGCGCCTCGAGCTCGCGCGCGACGATCGGGATCAGCATCTCGGTGACCGCGTAGCGGTCGGGATGCTCGATCCGGCCCGCGAGCGTGTACGGCCCGGGCACGCTCGCCTTCAGGATCGGGCCGGGCGGTGCCAGCTCGCGCAGCCGCTCGAACTCCGCCACGGCGCCGAGCCCGCGCGGCGCGGTCAGCTCGCCCACGAGCTTGTGCTTGCCGCGCTGGTCGTGCGCCGGCGGCCCCCAGCGCCGCCGCGGCGCCGACTCGAGCTCCAGCCCGTCGAGGTAGGCGTAGAACGAGAGGTTGAAGTCGAACCGCCCCTGCTCGCCGTCGGTGATGACGTCGAGCCCCGGCGTCGACCTGGTCCATGATCGCGACGCGCGTGGCGTCGCGCGCCGCCTCCTCCGAGTCGTCGGGCCCGAGCTCGTCGGGGTGCGCGGCGCACAGCTCCAGCCATCCCGGGAAGGGATACGAACCGATGACCGTCGTCTCGATCGGAAGGTGGGCCGTCAGACGCGCTTGGTCGACGTCGCGTACAGCCAGGCCAGGCCGAGGATGATCAGTCCGTAGAGGATCTGCTTGACCGCCTGCGACGCGTCGAGCAGCGTGAGCAGCGAGTCCAGGACGACGAGGATGATCGCGCCGAGGATCGTGCCCGAGTAGCCGCCGATGCCGCCGAAGATCGACGTCCCGCCGATCACCACCGCCGCCACCGACGGCAGCAGGTACGGCGACACGAGCTGCAGGTCGGCCGCGTTGATGACGCCCACGTAGAGCACTCCGCCGACCGCGGCCAGCAGCGAGCAGAGGATGTAGGTGACGAGCAGCACCTGCCACACGCGCACGCCGGCCAGGCGGCAGGCGATCGGGTTGTCGCCGACCGCGTACAGCATCCGCCCGTAGCCGGAGGAGCGCAGGCCGAACAGGATCAGCGCCGCGACCGGCAGCCACAGCAGCAGCGACTTCGGGATCGCCGAGCCGATCAGGTCGCCGGCCGCCAGCTCGCGCACGAAGTTCGGTACCAGCGGCACGCCGGTGACGAACGACTGCGCGGACACCGTCAGATAGCCGCTGACGATGCTCGCCATGCCCAGGGTCATGATCAGCGGATTGACGCGGAAGATGCCGACGCCGATGCCGTTGACCAGCCCGACGACGAGGCCGACGAGCAGCGCGATGCCCAGCGCCGTCGCGGTGCCGCGCGACGCCTGCCCGGCCATGATGTAGGCCGCCGCCGTCGCGGTCGCGGCGACCGACAGGTCGATGCCGGCGGTGAGCATCACCAGCGTCTGCCCGGCGGCGAGGAACGCCAGCGGCGCCGAGAACTGCAGGATCGTGCCGACGCGCGCGGCCGACATGTAGCCGGGCGAGACGATCTGGCACAGGATCAGCAGCAGCACCAGGATCACGCTGAGCATCACCAGCGGGCGGTCGATCACCCACTGCCCGGCGGCGACGACGCCGGTTCGGCCGCGGCTCGAGCTCTTCGGGCGTCGTGGTCGCGGCGCTCACTTGCGCTCCCTCAGCAGCACGAGGCCGCCGATCATGACGACGACCACGATCAGCGCGCCCTGGATCACCTGGCCGTAGTTCGGGTCGATGCCCTGGAAGACCATGATCGACGGCACCAGCGTCAGGCAGAACGCGGCGGCGATCGGGCCGGCCACGCCGCCCTTGCCGCCGGCCAGCGAGACGCCCCCGAGCACGACGGCGGCGACCGAGTTGAGCGTGATGAAGTTGCCCGCGTACGGAGTGCCGATCCCCGTGGTCGCCGTCGCGGCGAGGCCGCCCATCGCGGCGAAGAAGCCGCCGACCGCGTAGGCGAGCACGCGCGTGGCCGCGACGTTGACGCCCGACAGATACGCGCGGTCGCGGTTGGAGCCGATCGCGTAGATCGCGAAGCCGTGCCGCCGCCAGCGCAGCGGCACCCAGACCGCGGTGGCGACGAGCGCGATGATCAGCGGCGCCGGCCGGGATCCAGGTGGAGATGAACGTGCCGGTGCCGAGCGACTGGAACTGCGTGGGCGCACCGCCGCCGGGCGTGCGCATGATCACCAGCGCGACGCCGCCCCAGACGAACGACATCGCCAGCGTCACGACGATGTCGGGCACGCCGCTGAGTACGACCAGGCCGCCGTTGATCGCGCCGATCACGACGCCGACGAGCATCAGCCCGAACGCGATCAGCAACGCGGTGGCGAAGCTCTGGTCCTCCATCAGCGATGCCGCGAGGACGTTGATCACCGCGACGATCACGCCGAGCGACAGGTCGATCCCGCCGGAGATGACGATCACCGACTGGGCCATCGCCGCGAACACCAGCGGCAGCGCGCCGATGACGATCGAGCCGAGGTCGAACGACGTGAACGCCACCGGGGCGAGCGCCCACGCGTAGGCGATGATCAGCAGGACCAGCAGCCCGTAGACGCCGATCGTCCAGCCGTGGCGGGTCGCGATGCGCCGCGTGTTCAGCCGCCGCGTGCGGCCGACCGCATCGTCGACGGTCGTCATGCCGCCGCCTCCTCGACCTTGGTGAGCCCGTGCGCGGCCTTCAGCAGCGCCGGCTCGTCGGCCTGCGCGCCCGGCATCTCGGCCGTCACCTTGCCGCGGTAGACGACGATCGTGCGGTCGCAGACGAGCTGGATCTCCGGCAGCTCGGAGGTGAAGAGCAGGATCGCCGCTCCCCCCTCCGCGAGCTCGCGCAGCAGCGCGTAGATCTGGCGCTTGGTGCCGACGTCGATGCCCCGCGTCGGGTCGAAGCACAGCATCGTCGTGAAGCCCGCGGCGAGCCAGCGCGCGATCGTCAGCTTCTGCTGGTTGCCGCCGGACAGCCGGCGCGCCTGGCGCTGCGCGCGCGTGTCGATCGAAAGCCGCTCGATCGCGTTCTCCACGCGCTTGCGCTCGTCGCCGCGGTTGATCGGCCCCCAGCGGGAGACGCGGTTGTAGAGCGGCGTCGCGATGTTCTCGCGGATCGGCCGCTGTGGCAGCAGGGCGAGCACGCGGTCGGCCGGGACGAGCACGACGCCGGAGCGGATCGCCTCGTACGGCGTGCGCGGGCTGAAGGCGTTCCCGGACACGACCATCTCGCCGCTCGAGGGCTTGCGCTGGCCGGCGAGGTAGTCGAACAGCTCATCCTGACCCTGGCCCTCGAGGGCCGCGACGCCGAGGATCTCGCCCGCGTGCAGCTCGAACGAGACGCCCTCCGGGTCGTCGCCGACGACGAGGTTGCGCACCACGAGCTGCGCCTCGCCGGACGGGGCCTTCGCGGCCACGCCCTCGGTCTCGATCTCGTGGGCGAGCTCGGTCCGCGTCGTCCCGAGCATCAGCTCGACGATCTTCTCCTCCTCGCCAGCCTGCGGCACGAGCGTGCCGACCGTGCGGCCGTCGCGCAGCACCGTCGCGCGGTCGCAGGCCGCGGTGACCTCGGCGAGCCGGTGACTGATGAACAGGACGGAGCGGCCGCGGTCGCGCCACTCGCGCATGACCGTGAACACCTTCTCGGCCAGGTCCGACGGCAGCGCGGCGGTGATCTCGTCGAGGAGCAGAAGCTGAGGGTCGTACGCGAGGGCGCGCGCGAGATCGAGCATCCGCAGCGTCGGCAGCGGCAGGTCGCTCGCCATCTCGGTGAGGTCGACCGTGAGCTCCATCCGGTCGAGCCATTCGCGCGCGGTGTCGATCGACGTGCGCGTGAGGCGGAAGTTCTGGGCGATCGTCAGGTCGGGCAGCAGCGCGGGGTCCTGGAACACGGGCGCGAAGCCGACGCGGCGCGCGCGGTCGGGCGACCCGATCCGGACCGGCTCGCCGTTGACGGCGATGGTGCCCGCGTCGTGGCGGATGACGCCGGTCAGCACCTTCACGAGCGTGCTCTTGCCGGCGCCGTTGGCGCCGAGCAGCGCGTGGATCTCGCCCGGCTCGACGACGAGCTCGGCGGATTTGAGCGCTACGACCGAGCCCGTAACGCTTCGCGACATTGCGAACCTCTAATAGCGGCATCAGGTAATCAAGGCGCTCGCATGAGCTTGCGAATGCGAGTAAGCCGCACGCGGCATCTCCCCGGGCGCGAGCTTACGCCCGCGCCCGGGGTGCATGCGGTTCGGCTACGACGGGCCCTTGCAGCTCGTGAGCTGGTCCTTCGTGTAGGTCGTGTACGGGTCCACGATCATCTGGCTCGAGTACGTCGGCGGGAGCTTCGGGTCGTAGAACTCCTTGATCTTGTCCGCCCCGGACTCCATGTCCCACACCTCGGGCGTGAGCGTGGTCTTCTTCGGCGGGTTCTTGCCGTTCAGCGCGTCGAGCGCGATCGCCGTGCCGACACCGCCGATGGCGGCCGGGTTGGTCACCGCGGCGCCCGGAGCGCCGTCCTGGAGCTGCTCCAGGAACTTGTTGTTGTCGGCGCCGATGACCGGCACCTTGTCCTGCCCGGCCTTCTTGAGCGCGTCGACCACCACGTAGTCGATGCCCGACGTCCAGATCCCGTCGACCTTGGTGTTCGAGTTCAGGATGTCGTTGGCCTGCTTGCCGGCCGGCCCGAACGACCAGTCGGTGAACGTCTCCTTGACGATCTTCATGCCCGGGTTCTGGTCGATGACCTCCTTGAACCCCTGGTGGCGGTCGTCGTCGGCAGGGACGCCGCTGATGCCGCGCATCTCGACGATGTTGCCCTTGCCGCCGAGCGCCTTGACGAGATACTCGGCGCCGAGCTTGCCGTAGGCGACCTGGTCGTTGGTGGCCACGTACGCCTCGGGTGCGTCGACCGCCTGGTCGACGGCGACGACCACGATGTGGCGAGCGGCCGCCTCCTTGATCACCGGGTCGAGCGCGGTGCGGTCGGCCGGGTTGACGATGATCGCGTTGGCGCCCGACGAGATCAGGTTGCGAATGCCCTGGATCTGCGCGCTGGCATCACCGTTGACGTTGTGGACGAGTACCTCGGAGACCTGACCTGATGCGAGGGCCTGAGCCTTCACCGAGCAGATCATCTCCTCGCGCCAGCCGTTGCCCACCAGGGTGTTGCTGACGCCGATCTTGTACATCTTCTTGCCGCCACCGCCGTTGGCGGTGCCGCCGCTGTCGCTGTCGTCGCCGCCGCACCCCGCGGCCACCACCGCAAGGACGCCGACGAGGAGCGCGAGCAGCGCGATGTTGCGAGCCCGGAGACTCATGGGGACGAAGACCCTCCTCCTTCGTGGATACGTGCACCCTCCAGAACGCGCGCCGCACGGCGGGCGTGTTCTGCGTAGGCCGCGTCGAACAGGCGACGCGACTCGTCCGCGCCCACGACTGCCGCGCTCGTGATCACCGGGGGCATCGCCCCCCGCTCCACGAGTCGAGCCGCGGTACGAACCTTGACTTCGTTCGCGATCGCCACCGCGGCGATCGTCGAACCCGGGCCTACCGGCGTGCCCAGGCCGTCGATCGTCACCAGTGCGTCCGCCGGCGGCGTGCGTAGGTCGAGCAGCACGTCGGCGTGGTCGCGGAGCCGCGTCCCCGACGAGTGTGTGCTCTCCCCTGCCTCCGTCGCCTCTACCGAGGTGACCGCGATCACGGCGAGGCCCCGCTCTCGCGCGCCGCGTGCGACCTCGATCGGCACCGCTCCGGTCCCGCCCGCGCTGAACACCAACATGGCGTCGGGGGGCCGGAGGTCGAAGTTGCGCAGGATGACCTCGCCCAGGCCCTCCATGCGCTCGATGAACATCGCCTGGCGCTGTCCGTTGGCGCCCACGACCTGCGTGTGGAACGTCATCGACAGCTCGACGATGGGATGAAATCCGGGATACGAGCCGTAGCGGGGGAACATCTCCTCGACCGCGATGCGCGAATGGCCCGTGCCGAACACGTGCACCAGGCCGTCGGCGCCGATCGCGTCGGCGCAGATGTCGGCGGCGCGCTCGAGCTCGGCGTCCTGCCCGGCGACGCGGTCGAGCAGCTCGCGGGCCACGTCGATGTAGCGGAGCGTCGCGGCCGGCGTCATACGAGGCTCTCGTCGATCTCGACCGGCTCCCACCGGCCGCTCTCCATCGACCGGTAGCAGGCGTCGAGCGCGCAGTTGACGATGTACCCGTCCACGAACGTCTCGCGCGGCTCGGTGCCGTCGCGGAAGCAGTCGACGAAGTGGCGCATCTCCTGCGTGTAGCCGTAGACGCGCGCCTCTTCGGGGATCGGGTACACGAAGCCGGTCTCGGCGTCGGCCTTCTCCATCAGGTAGCCCGCGGGGTTGGTGATGAAGCCGTAGACGGGCGTCTCGGTCGTGTCCGTCACGAGCCGGCCACCGGTTCCGGTGATCTCGTTGCGCAGCTCCATGCCGCCCTTCATGGACCAGCTCGACTCGGTGATCGAGATGCCGCCGTTGGCGAACTTGATCAGCGCGACCGCGTTGTCCTCGCCCGTGGTCTTGTCGGCGTGGCTGAGCGTCGCGCCCCAGGCGAACGCCTCGGTCATCGCGATGTCCTTGCCGAAGAAGTAGCGCGCCGCCTCGATCGTGTGGCAGCCCATGTCGAGCAGCGCGCCGCCGCCCGCGGTGTCGGCGTCCCAGAAGTGCGGCGCGTGCGGGCCCGAGTGCGCTTCGCGGGCGCGAACGGAGATGACGTCGCCGATCGCACCCTGCTCGATCATCTCCCGGGCGCGGACGACGCTCGGCGAGAACACCTCGGTCTCGGCGTAGCCGTGCATCACGCCCGCGTCCTTGACGATCCTCAGGATCTCGGCCGACTCGGCCGCGTTACGGCCCAGCGGCTTGGTGCAGACGATCGCTTTGCCGGCCTGGGCGGCGGCGCGGATGGCGTCCACGTGCATGTGGTTCGGGAGCGCGACGACCACGATGTCGACCTCGTCGTCGGCGGTCAGCGACGCGACATCGGTGTACTGGCGCGGGATGTCGTGACGGCGCCCGAACTCCTCCGCGCGCTCGGCGCTGCGGCTGTAGTTCGCGACCACATGGGCACCCGGGACGTCCCTCAGGCCATCCATGTAGAACTCGGCGACGAAGCCCGACCCGAGGAGGCCGAGGCTGACTGGTTGATGGTGTCCGTGGGGCATCCGTCTAGTTGTGTAGACAGGTTGCAACCTAGAGCCGAGGGCGAAGGGATGTCAAGGGTCGAACGAACCACCGAGGTTGCACTTGTGACAGGGGCCACCGGCGGCATCGGAAGTGCCGTGTGCGCAGCGCTAAAGTCCGCCGGCTACACGGTCGTGGGCGTCGATCGTGACGAGGCGGATCTGACCGACGAGGCGGCCGTCGCGGCGGTCTTCGGCGGCCTGTCGCGGGTGGATCTGGTGGTCTGCGCGCACGGCGGCAGCGGCCGCCGGTTCGGCGACGGGCCGGTCGACGCGTGCACGCTCGAGGGCTGGGAAGCGACGCTGGCGATGAACCTGACGAGCGTCTTCCTGGTGTGCCGTGGCGCGATCCCGCTCCTGCGCGCGAGCGGTGGCGGCGCGATCGTCACGGTCGCCTCGGTGCTCGGGCTGGTGGGCGGCGACCGCGACTTCGCCACGCATGCCTACGCCACGAGCAAGGGCGGCCTGATCGCGCTGACGCGCTCGATGGCGGTGACCTACGCGGGCGAAGGCATCCGCTGCAACGTCGTCGCGCCGGGGCTGATCGCGACGCCGATGAGCGCACGCGCCCAGGCCGACCCGGCGATCCGCGCCCGCCTGGAGGAGCTGCAACCGCTGACCGGCGACTTCGGGCGCCCCGAGGACGTCGCCGACGCGGTCGTCTACCTCGCGGGCGCGGAGTTCGTGACCGGTACGGTGCTGACCGTGGACGGCGGCTGGACAGCGCGGTGAGCCTGCACCTCGGCCTCGACCTCGGCGGCACCAACATCAAGTGCGCCGTCGTCGACGACTCGCTGCGCGTGCTGGCCACCGATGCGTGCGCGACCGGCGCGGCGGAGGGCGAGGACGCGGTGCTCGCGAGGGTTGCGGCGCTGGGTCGCGAGACCGTCTCACGGCTCGGCGAGCCGGCCACCGCCGGCCTCGCGCTGCCCGGGCATTTCGATGCGGGCGCCGGCGTCCTGCTGCCGAACCTGCTCGGCGACTGGGTCGGGCGCCCGATCGCCGGTCCGGTCGGAGAGGCACTCAGCGTGCCGGTGACGCTGGTCAACGACGTGCGCGCGCTGACGCTGGCCGAGCTGCGCCTGGGTGCCGGGCGCGGCGCCTCGGACCTGGTCTGCATCGCGCTGGGAACCGGCGTCGGCGGCGGCGTGGTGATCGGGGGCCGCCTGCACCTCGGCCTCGGGCATGCGGGCGAGATCGGCCATACGACGGTCGAGCCCGACGGGCCGCTGTGCGGCTGCGGCAACCGCGGCTGCCTGGACCGGGTCGCGGGCGCCGACGCGATCGCCGCCCTCGCCGGACAGCCGACCGTGGCGGACGCCGCGTCCGCGGCCCGCGCCGGAGACCTGCGCACCGTCTCCGCGTTCGCCCGGGCCGGCACCTACGTCGGCCGCGTACTGGCCGGAGCCGTGGTGCTGCTGTGGCCCGAGCGCGTGGTCGTCGGCGGGGGCGTCGCCGACGCGGGCGAGCTGCTGCTCGGCCCGGTACGCGAGGAGCTGCGCCGCCGCGCGTGCGTGGCGCCGGTCGACGAGATCGCGGTCGTGGCCGCCGAGCTCGGCCCGGTGGCCGGCGCCGTCGGCGCCGCGCTGTGGGCGGCCGAGAGCGGCACCGACCCGCGCGGCCTCGCCGGCGCGCAGAGCCGCGATCTCGCCGCGCCATGAGGCTCGGCGTCGCGTCAGCGCTCGTCGGCGGCGAACTGGTCGCCGGCGACGTGTCGCTCGCGGACGGCCGCATCGACGCCGTCGGGCTGCTCGCCGCGCCGGGCGCGGGCTCGCGGTGCCGGGCTTCATCGACGTGCAGGTGAACGGGTTCGCCGGCGTCGACTTCCTGCCGGCGTCGACCGAGGAGTACCGGCGCGCGGGCGAGGCGATGGCGGCGACCGGGGTGACCGGCTACTTGCCGACGCTGATCACCGCGCCGCCCGACACCTACCGCGACGGTCTCGCCACGCTGGCGGCGCTGCCCGCGGGCGGCCCGCGGATGCTCGGCGCCCACCTCGAGGGCCCGTTCCTGTCACCGGACTGGCCCGGCGCCCATCCACGCCATCACCTGCGGGCGCCCGACCTCGCGCTCGTCGACGAGCTGCGCGCGATCGGGCCGATCACGACGATGACGGTCGCGCCGGAGCTGCCGGGCGCCCTCGAGCTCGTGTCGGCCTTGGTCGAGCGCGGGGTTGTCGTCCACATCGGCCACACGAACGCCGACGCGGCCACCGCCCACGCCGCCTTCGACCGCGGCGCCCGCGCGCTCACCCATATCTACAACGCCCATCGCCGGTTCCAGCCGCGCGACCCCGGGCCGTCCGCGACCGCCCTCGTCCGCCCCGACGTCACGGTCACCGCGATCGTCGACGGGGTCCACCTCGCACCCGAGACCGCGGGCAGCGCCTGGCGCGCCGCCCGCGACCGCTTCTGCCTGATCACCGACGCGATCGCCGCGGCCGGCGCCGGCGAGGGCACGTTCCACATCGGCGAGCTCGTCGTCCACGTCGCCGACGGCGCCTGCCGGCTGGCCAACGGCACGCTGGCGGGCAGCGTCGTGACCATGGATCGCGCGATCCGCGAGCTCGTCGCGCTCGGCGCGTCCGTCCCGGAGGCGGTCGGCGCCGCCACCACCGCCCCCGCGCGACTGCTCCGCCGCGACGACCTCGGCGTGCTCGCCCCGGGCGCCCGCGCCGACGTCGTCGTGCTCGACGACGACCTCCACGTCCGCCGGACGCTGGTCGCGGGCACCGAGGTCTACGCGCGCTGACCGCCTTTCGGCCTCACGGAGATCCGATCGGCGAGGAGTCCCGCCCCGCACTGGATCACCCGTTGCGGGTGAAGACGGTGCGGCGCTTGTCCGATTGGCTAATGGCCGATGGCACGGCTGCGAGCGCACGGCGTGGGGCTGCTCGCCCTGCTCGCCGTCATCGGCCCCGGAGCCGGTGTGGCGAGCGCCCAGCAACCCCCAGGCCCCGACGGAAACGGGACCGACTACTTCGTCACGATCGCGGCGCGCCAGTGCCCGACATACGAGGACATCACCGCCAACCGCGCGCGGAACAACATCCAGGAGAGCCTGAAGGACCTCGGCATCGACTCGCCCTACGCCGCCGGGCAGCCAATCAGCCCGTCGATCGAGGACGCGTCGCAGCCGAACTGCTCGCCGATCACGGACTGGAAATTCACGCTGGGACGTGGAATCGGCGGGCCCGTGCTCGGGCCGTGGGGCTCACTGTCGATCGTGACGTCGCCGTTCTCGACCGACATCACGACGCTCGCGTCCGTCCCCGATCGCGACAGCAAGGGCCGGATCATCCCCGGGACCTCGATCGCGGGTGCGACGACCGTCGAGCTCACGTCCGACCAGGCGAAGCTCGCTGCCAAGTCGAGCTCGCTGTGGATCCAGGGCGGCACGCCGGCCGACCCGGTGCTGGCAAGCGTGCCGGAGTTCGCCGACGAGTTCGGGTTCGGCGCCCTGCGCTGCGCGATCGACAACCTCAACGGCGACAACGTCGAGTGGATCCAGTTCCCCTCCGGCGGCCAGCACGTCTACTGCTACGCGTACTACGTCACACCGCCGCCCACGAGCGGCACGATCGTGATCCGCAAGCAGGTCTCGGACCCACCGAACGCCGACCAGACGTTCACGTTCCAGGGCAACATCTCTTATACGCCCGACCAGAAGTTCTCGCTGACGGTCAGCAACGGGAGCACGCCGTCGGAGACGTTCTTCCGCGCCGAGACCAGGCCGGGTGACGACCCCTGGACGGTGCGCGAGCTCGTGCCCTCCGGCTGGGACCTCACCGGCCTGACCTGCACGCAAGGTGCCAGCACCGTCACCACCGACCTCGCGAACGCGTCGGCGTCGATCCGCCTCGCCGCCGGCGACACCGTGACCTGCAGGTTCACCGACGCGCTGCACCCTCCGCCGGGCCAGCTGCTGCTCTCCAAGGTCACCTTCGGCGGCATCGGCACGTTCCCGTTCCGCGTGCGGCCCGAGGACGGCGGCGCGACGCGCACCGCATCGGCGACGACGACGGAGCCCCGCGTCCCCGTCGACGCGACGCCGGGCCCGTTCGAGCTCGACCCCGGCACGTACCGGGTCTCCGAGCGGCTGCCGGTGGTCCGTGGCGGCCGCTGGCACCAGGTCGCCGTGAACTGCGGCGCCCACCGGCGGACCCGCACGGCCCTCTGGGGCGTCGCGGTGAAGGTCACGGCCGGCGCGGGCGCCGCATGCCTGTTCGAGAACCGCTTCGTCCCACACGGGTCGATCGCGATCGTCAAGCGCACGCGCGGGGGCGGCGGGACCACCGGGTTCGTGATCTCGCCGCTCGCCGCCCCGACGCGCCAGTACACGCAGACCGCGACCACCGACCGCGACGGCGGCACCGCGATCGCCCGCGGCGACTCGCTGCGCCGGCTCGAGCTCGGGCGGTACGTGATCCAGGAGACCGGCACGTCGTCGACGGACGCGGGCCGCTGGACGATGCTCGCGGCGATCTGCAGCGACCGGCTCAAGCCGTTCGACCAGGGCCAGATCGTGGTGCGGTTGACCACCCGGCGCCCGCGCTCTGTGTGTGCGTTCATCAACGCCTTCACGCCGGACGTGCCGCCGGTGCCGCCGCTCCCGCCGGCACCGCCGAGCCCTAGCCCGCCGCCGCCGCCGGACACCGACCTGGTCATCACGAAGCGCGCGCTGCGCAACGCTGTGGACTTCGGCCGCATCGCCACGTTCGAGATCACGGTGCGCAACGCCGGCGAGGTGACGGCTGAGCAGGTCGTGGTCGCCGACGACCCCGGCGACAACGCCCAGTTCGTCTCCGCGCGGCCCAGCCAGGGCGGGTGCAACGAGCGCGTGCCGATCATCTGCCGCCTCGGCGCCATCGCACCCGGCGAGCGGGCCACGATCCGCGTGCGGGTCCGCGCGGTCGGCACTCCCACCATCGCGAACGTCGCGGTCACCGGCTCCGCGACGCCGGAGACGCGGTTGGACAACAACATCGACCGCGACTCGGTCCGGGTGCGCTCGCGGGGCGGCGTGCTGAGCCAGCGCTGCGTGCGCACGGCGAAGGCCGTCGCGCACATGGCCTGCTGATCAGGCCGCGACGACGGCCCCGCCGCGGCGCGGGTCGCCGCCGCCGTCGAGCGCGCCGGAGTCCGGGTGGCGCTCGACGGCCTGGCAGCCGCCGAAGAACAGGTTGCGGTCGCGGAACCAGGCGAGCGTGTAGCCGGCGTCCTCGATCGGGCCGGCTTCGATCCCCGGCTCGGCGTACACGAGCCCGTCCTCGAAATGCAGGCGCGGCGCCTCGACCGCGTCGGCGGCGGCCATCCCGCGGTCGATGACGTTGACGATCACCTGCAGCAGCGTCGAGCGGATCCGGTTCGAGCCCGCCGACCCGACCGCGAGCTCGGGCGCGCCGTCGGTGCCGAGCACGACCGTCGGAGCCATCATCGACGGCAGCCGCCGCCCCGGTGGGTGGGTGAAGAAGCCGAGCGGTGAGAGGTCCTGCTCGCCCATCATGTTGTTGACGTGCACGCCGGTGCCGGGCACGACGATCCCGGAGCCTTCGCCGTTGGTGCAGGTGACCGCGCACGCCCAGCCGTCGCCGTCGAGCACGGAGATGTGGGTCGTCGAGCCGAGCCGGCTCGCCATGAAGTGCGCGAGGAACCCGGGCTCCGGCAGCCCGGTGAGGAACTCCGGCGTGCGCTCCGCCTGCGCCCGCTCCATCGCCTGCACCAGCGACAGCGAGCCGGGCGGGCCGGCGGTGCGCTCGAGCAGAGCGAGCGCGTAGGCGAGCAGCGTGCCGCCCGCGTTCGGCGGCGGGTTGGTGAGCACGTCGCGCCCGCGGTAGTGCACGTGCACGGGCTCACGCGGCTCGGCCTGGTAGGCCGCGAGGTCCTCGTGCGTCAGCACGCCGCCCTGCGCGCACACGTAGTCCGAGATCGCGGCGGCGAGGTCGCCTTCGTAGAACGGTGTCGCGCCCTCGGCCCCGAGCCGCTCGAGCGTGTCGGCCAGCGGCGGGTCGCGGAACACGTCACCGGTCACGGGCCGGCGCCCGTCGGGCATGAACAGCGCGCGGGCCTCCGGCGTGGCCGAGTAGATCGGCTCGAGGATCTCGAACACGTACGCCTGCGAGGGATTGATCGCGACGCCTTCGCGGGCGAGCGCCGCCGCCGGTGCGACCAGGTCGCTCAGCGGCACCGTGCCGAACCGCTCGGCCGCCGCGCAGATCCCCGCCGGCGTCCCGTACGCACCGCACGACGACGCGCCGATGTGGAACACCTGCACCGCGTCGCCGAACGAGACGTCGACGGCGACCAGCGGCGCGCGCTCCGAGAGGTCGGCGCCCCGACCCGGCGCCTCGACGAAGAAGTCGAGCAGCACGGGCCGGCCGTCGGCCGGCGCCACGAGCATGTAGCCGCCCGCGCCGAGCCCGGTGAGCAGCGGCTCGGCGACGAACGAGGTGAGCATCGCCGCCAGCGCGGCGTCGACCGCGTTGCCGCCGGCGCGGAGGATCTCCGCGCCCGCGGACGCGGTCAGCGGGTGGCCGGCTGCGACGACGCCGGAGCCGGCCATCCCTCAGAAGCGCGGAATGTATTCCGGGACGTCGAGGTCCCGGACCACGGCGGGCTCGCGGGTGCGCCGCACGCGCGGCTCGCCGATCGGCTCGCGGAGCGGGGTGCGCTCGGCCCGCGGCGCGCGCTTCTCGCCGTATCCGGTCGCGACCACGGTGATCCACACCTCGTCCTCGAGGTGCTCGTCGAGCATCGCCCCGAAGATGATGTTGGCGTCGGGGTGCGCGGCCTCCTGCACGGCGCGGGCGGCCTCGTTGACCTCCCACAGCGACAGGTCCTTGCCGCCCGTGATCGACAGCAGGATCGAGTGCGCGCCCTCGAGCGTCGTCTCCAGCAGCGGCGACGACGCGGCGGCCTGCGCGGCCTCGATCGCCCGCTTGTCGCCGCTCGCCATGCCGATGCCGAGCAGCGCGTTACCGGCATCGCACATGATCGTGCGCACGTCCGCGAAGTCGAGGTTGATCAGGCCCGGGAGCGTGATCAGGTCCGAGATGCCCTGGACGCCCTGGCGCAGCACGTCGTCGGCGACGCGGAACGCCTCCACCATCGACGTCTGCTTGTCGAGCACCGTCAGCAGCCGGTTGTTCGGGACGACGATCAGGGTGTCGACTTCCTCGCTGAGCGCCTGGATCCCGGACTCGGCCGCCTTCATGCGGCGGGAGCCCTCGAACCCGAACGGCTTCGTGACGATGCCGACGGTCAGCGCCCCGAGCTCACGCGCCACGCGGGCGACCACGGGTGCGGCGCCGCTCCCGGTGCCGCCACCTTCGCCGGCGGTGATGAACACCATGTCCGAGCCCTTGAGCAGCGACTTGACGCGGTCATGGTCCTCCATGCCCGCGGCGCGGCCGATGTCGGGGTCCGAGCCGGAGCCCAGCCCGCGCGTGATGTCCGCGCCGATCTGCAGCGTCACGTGGGCGGACGACGAGTTGAGCGACTGGGCGTCGGTGTTCAGCGCGATGAACTCGACGCCGCCGACCTCGGCCTCGATCATGCGATTGACAGCGTTCACGCCGCCACCGCCGACGCCGACCACGCGCAGCTGAGGCTGGCGCGTGATGTCGGCCCCGACGGACTCCCACTGGTACTCGGACGCCCCTGGCCGGTGCGGCGGCGGAGCCATCATGTTGTCCGGCAGGTCCGAGGAGAAGGCGTGGCGCAGGCGCTCCTGCGGGGTCGGCGTGCGCGGGGCCGGAGGGCGCTCGTCGACGACCTCGACCTCGGGCACGACCTCTTCGGCCACAGGGGGTTCTCGCGGCGGATCCGCGGGCGCGGCCTGCTGGCCCTCTTCCGTCTTCCGGAAGAGGGCGGCCAGCGGCCCCTCACGCATGCTCGCCCGCTTACCGCTTGCCATTCGAGAGCACCTCCTTCGCCAACTGGCGATAGGCGTCAGCTGCCGTCCCCTTGGGGTCGTACTTGAGGACCGACATTCCCTTGACCGGCGCTTCCGCGAACCGGACCGTCTTCCTGATGCGCGCGCCAAAGACGCGGTCGCCGAAGTTCTCCTCGAGGATCTCGAGCGCCTCCTTGGCGTGCAGGGTACGCGTATCGACCATCGTGGGCAGGATGCCCGCGATCTGCACGTTCGGATTGAGGTTCTCGCGGATCATCGAGAGAGTGTTCTGCAGCTGCAGCAGCCCACGCATCGACAGATACTCGCACTGGACGGGGACGATCACCTGATCAGCCGCCGTGAGTGCATTCACCGTCAATAGTCCCAGCGAGGGCGGCGTATCGATGAAGATCCAGTCGTAGTCCTCGGAAACGGCGCGCAGCGCCTTCGTCAGAGAGCGCTCGCGGCCGATCTTCGTCGACATCGCGATCTCGGCGCCGGCGAGGTCGATCGAGGCACACGCCACGTCGATCTCGCGACGGCGGATGACCTCGCGGATCGAGATGTCGTACACGAGCACGTCGAACATCGACTGCTCGAGCGTGTCGGGATCGATGCCCTGCGACATGGTCAGGTTGCCCTGCGGGTCCATGTCGACGCACAGCACCCGGTGCCCCTGCTCGGCAAACGCCGCCGCGAGGTTCAGCGTCGTGGTCGTCTTGGCGACCCCGCCCTTCTGGTTGGCGAAGGCGATTACCTTGGCCTGGCCGGTCACGTCGTGCTCCGATCACGATCGGGGAAACCCATCGGCCTTGCCAGTTCGCCCCCGTGGAACGCTTTCCTGCTCGGCCGCACTGCGGATACGATCGCGATCGTGGTCCTGGCGTTCTTTCTGACCAGCACGTCCGGGTTGCCACAGGACCTCTGGGACCCGCTCGCGCCGGAGCGCGCCGCCGCGACGGCACCGTCGGGCGGCGTGTCGCTGGCGATCGCGATCGCCGGGTTCGTGCTGATCGCGCTGCTCGGGTTCCTCGTCGGCGAGTGGCAGCCGCGTCGGCGGGGCGGCAGCTGCCGGATCGTGCTCTCGAAGACCGGCGACGACGCCGAGTTCCTGGTCCTCGCCGGCCGGAAGGTGATCGGCCGCTCCGACCCGTTCCCGGCGGCCGACGACGAGGCCGCGCGCGCGGCGCACGACGCGCTGATCGCCCGGCTGCGCGCCGGCGGCATGGAGCCGGAGCCGTGGTACGAGCCGCGGCTAGCCGCTCCGGCGTAGCAGCCGGATGTCCTGCGCGAGCCGCGCCGGGTCGAGCTGCTCGAACGGGAACCCGACCCGCTGCTCGCCGTCGGGATCGATCAGCAGGACGTAGGCGGAGTGCTCGTAAGCGGTCCCCGCGGCGTGACGGGGGCGACCGCGGTACTTGAGGTCGCTGGTGTCCGGGAACGCCTGCTTGGCGGCGGGCGGCGCCGCCCGGTCGGGCTCGTGATACGGCTTCGTGCGGCCGCCGCTCTTCATGTACTCGGCATCCTCGGCGTACTCGGCCGCCTCTTCCGGCGTCGCGCCGATGGGGACGACTCCGTACGCGCGCCACACGCGCGCGAGCTGCGCGCGCGTGCCGGTCAGGTACTCGAACGGCTTGCCGTCGAGGTGGTGCTTGTCGATCCACTCCTCGACATGCTCCGCGTCGTCACCGACCGGGTCGACGCTGACGCCGTAGGCGACCACGCCGTCGCCGACCCGCTGCATCGCGTCGGCGATCTCCGCCGCCTGCGCCGGGCAGAGGTCCTGGCAGCTCGTGTAGAGGAAGGTCAGCACGACGACCTTCCCGCGCGCCGAGCGAAGGCTCGTGAGCTTGCCGTGCTGGTCGTGGAGGTGGAAGTCGAACGCCGCCTCGCGCGGCGGGGTGAAGCGCGCGGGGCCGGCGGGGCTCGGTGAGCGCGACTCGGCGGCGAGGAGCCCGCCGGTGACGCCGATGACGAGGCACAGCGTGGCGGCGAGCAGGAACCGCCGCCACGGCGAGACGGGCTTGGGCTCAGCGCTCAAGGCGGATCACCCTGTCGGCGCCGGCGTCGGCAACCCAGACGTCATCGGCGTCGAGCGCGAGCGCCGCCGGCTCACGGCCGGCGGGCCGCTTCCAGACCACGTCGCCCTTGCCCGAGACGTGCCAGACCATGCGGTCGCCCGCGCACAGCACGTAGACGTCGTCGCCGTCGGCCGCGACCGCGACCGGCCTGGCGCCGACGCGGATGCTGCCGACGGCCTTGCCGCTGCGCAGGTCGACGCGCACGACCGCGTCGCGGCGGGCGTCGGCGACCCAGGCGTCGTCGCCGGTCACGTCAACCGCCACCGGCACGCCGCCGAGCGCGACGTGGCCGGCGATGCGGCGCGCCCGTGCGTCGATCCGCGTCAGATCGGCGTTGCCCGCCGACACCGCGACCACCCAGCGCTCGTCCGCGGCGAGGTCGACGGCGTCCGGGCCGACCGGTAGCTCGCGGATCGGCCGGCCGTCCGGCTCGAGCGTGCGCACGACGCCTTCCGCCGAGTCGAGCGCCCAGACCGCGCGCGCGGACAGCGCGACATCGGAGACGTCAGCGCCGACCCGCAGCGGCTCGTACGCGTGGTCGTTGCTACGGCGCACGGGGATCACCGCGGCGCGCGCGGTGTCCGCGACCCACGCCGCCTTGGCGCCGAGCGCGAGCCGCGCCGGGGATCCGCCCGTCCGCACCGGCTCGCCGATGCGGCGGCCGGAGCGGGCGTCGAGCACGGCCAGCACGCCGGACTGCGGCGCGGCAACCCACACCTCGTGGCCCGTGACGGCGATGCCGGTGGGATGTGCCGGCACGCGGAACGTGGCCGGCGCCGGGTCTCCCCGGCCCAGCAGGAGAACGCCCGCCGCGGCAACGACCGCGAGCGTCACGACAAGTGCGCCGGCTGTGCGCGTCCGTGGAACGGTGGCGGACTGCGTGGCCCGAGCCTACGCGCGCCCCACGCCCGACGGGCGAATTTTTTGTCCATAGGCGCGGCGGGAGGAATAGCATCGGACGGTGCGCCGGCTCGGCGTGATCGTCTGCATCTGCGGGGTGTTCGCGGCATTGGCCCCGGCTTCGCTGAGCGACGACCGGCTCGCGTTCGCGCTCGTCGGCATCGACGCGCGCATCGGCGACGACCACGTGCACAGCGCCGGCGCCGTGATCGACGCCGACAACGGGCTCATCCTCACCAGCGCGCACACGGTATGGGGAGCGACGTCGCTGCGGCTGTCCACCGGCGTCGGGGTCCTGCACGGTCGCATCGTCGCGCGGGCGCCGTGCGCGGACCTGGCGCTGCTCGAGACCCAGCCGCGCATTCCCGGCCTGGTCGCACTGACCGGCACCCCGAAGACGAGCGGACATCTCACGCCGGCGCGCCGCGCCGCTGGATCGCCGCTGCTCGACGACGACGATCACGTCGCCGGCGTGTTCACCCACGGCGGTGCCGTCGTCCCGTGGGCGCAGGTCAAGTCGCTGCTCGACCGCCTGCAGCCCGACGCGCGCCGCGTCTACGTCGGCTGGCGAGACCAGTACCGCTGCGCGCCGGCGTTGCGGGCGTTCGCGGAGGCCCATCACCCGGGGTTCCGCGAAGCTGACGCGGTGCTCAACCGCCCGGTGCCGGCGACACGGCTCCAGGGCACGCAGGGGCTCGACCGATGACGACCGCCACCCGGCCGCTCGGCTTCTCCCCGTGGGCGCTCGCCGGCGCGATCGTGGTGCTGGTGGCGCTGCTCGTCACTCCCGCGATCGTCGTGCTCACGCGGAGCGACAAGCCCGCGGCGCCCGGCTCGGGCACGCACGCGCTGCACGTCGGCCGCCAGCCGACCGACGTCGCGGTCGGCGACGGCACGGTGTGGATCGCCAGCGGCCGCGACAACGGCATCGTCGCGATCGACGCGTCCGCTCCCGAGCGCGCCCCGTCGCGGCACGAGACCGGTACGGCGCCGCTGCGGCTCGCGGTCGGCGAGGACTCGGTGTGGACCGCCGACGCCGGTGACGACACGGTCACGCGCGTGAACCCGCTGCTGCCCGGGTCGCCCGGCCGCAAGATCCCGATCGGTGCGGACGCGATCGACGTCGCCGTCGGCTACGACGGGACGTGGGTGACCAACGGCCAGCGCGGCACGGTGACCCGCATCGACCCGGTCTCCAACCACGTGCTCGGCCCGCCGATCCGCACCGGGAACTTCCCGACCGCACTGGCCATCGGCGCCAACTTCGTCTGGGTCGTCAACTCCGGTGACGGGACGGTCGCGCGCGTCGATCCGCGCGAGGGGCTGGTCATCGGCCGCCGCACGCCGGTCGGCCGCGACCCGCAGGACATCGCGGTCGGGTTCGACTCGGTGTGGGTCGCCAACCGCGGCGACGGCACGGTGATGCGCCTGTCCGCGAGCACCGGACGCCGCGAAGGGCCGCCGATCCACGTCGGCGGCGCGCCGGGAGCGCTCGCGATCACGAGCACCGGAGTGCTCGCGCTCGACACCGACAGCGGCAATGTGGTCGAGATCGACCCGCACTCACTGGACTTCGATCGGGTCCTTCATGTGTCCGGATTTCCGACCGCTCTGGCGGTCGGCGGCGGCGCCGCCTGGGTGGTCGATGCGCGCAGCGGCACGGTCACGCGGCTGACCGGCCGCTAGCTACTTCCCCGGAAATAGTCGCCGTCGGCGCGCGTGTTCTGTCCGGTTTGGACGAGATGATTTGCCTGCATAGCGGCGATTTCCGGGGGTGGAAGGGTGCTGCGGTTGGTGGGTGGGCAGGTCGAGTCGCTGTTCGATGAGGTCTTGCCGGCCGGGGTGCGGGAGCTGCCCGCGGATCTTGCGCGGCTTGACGTGTTGCTGGCCGATCGGGCCTTGTTGGCGCCGATCGAGGCGGCGTGGCGGGCGGCGGCGCGTGATCACGGGCGTCCGACGATCGCGATGGCGACGTTGGTGCGCTTGATGGTGGTCAAGCAGCGGACGGGTTGGGGCTATGAGACGCTCGTTCGCGAGGTCTCGGACTCGCTGCACTTGCGGCGGTTCTGTCTGATCGCGCTCTCGGAGCGGGCGCCGGATGAGTCGACGGTCCGCAAGCTCGTGCGGCTTGGGCCTGAGGTGGTGGATGAGATCACGCGCGCGGTGATCGGCAAGGCGCAGCGTGAGTCGCGCTTTCGGGCGCGCGCGGTGCGCGTCGATTCGACGGTCGTCGAGGCCGACGTTCGCTACCCGTCAGCGCCGTGCTCGCGCTCGCAGGGCGCGCGAGCGTTGGCGCGCGAGGGACGCAAGCTCGCTTGCCCGCCTGCGCCGTCCGGGCGCCCGGGTGATCGACCGTTCGCGCCAGATCGGCCGGACCGTGCGTGCGATCTCCAGGACGCTCGCGCGGCGGACCTGGGCGGCGCACCGAGGAGGCGATGGCCATGAACGCCAAGGCCGGGCGAGCGATGGCGCGATCTCGCGAGGCCCGCGACGCTTGGCCTGCCAGGCCGCGCCGCGGCGCGCGGACGCGGCGCCCAAGCCAAACTGCGATCCGCGCGCGAGCTCGACGAGCTGGCCGATCGCTGCCAGCGGGTCGCGACCCAGATCGAGCAGCGGCTCGCGGGCGAGCAGATCACCGATCGGATCGTCTCGATCGCCGATCCCGACGCGCGGCCGATCCGCAAGGGCAAGCTCGGCAAGCCCAACGAGTTCGGCTATGTCGCCCGAATCGCCGAGGTCACTGCCCACACCCGCCGCGGCGCCCGCGGCTATGTGCTCCCAGCGCCCAGCGCGGCCGGCAACGTTGGCGAGAACACGCTGCTCGCCGCGACCGTCGCCGAACTCCAACTGCTCAAGCTGCGGCCCCGGGAGGTCGCGCTGGACGGCGCGTTCGGCCATCTCATGTCGCGCCAGCAACTCGCCGCGGTCGGCCCCGAGCGCATGTTCGTCGCTGGCCGCGAGGAACCCGGCTCGCGTCGCACCCGCAAGCGCCTGGCCCGCTACCGCACCGGCGTCGAAGGACGGATCAGCCACCTCAAGCGCGGCTACGGCCTGCGCCGCAGCCGGCTCAAAGGGCCATACCGGCCAACAGACGTGGACGAGCTGGGCGATCCTCGCCTACGACCTCGACACGCTCGCCGTCGACCGCGCCTGAAACGATTCGAGACGCTCGAAGAATCGAGCACCTACCAACCGCCGAAACGGCCCGCGCCCGTCACCTCCGGAGCGGCCGTTTCACTGCCCGGCGTTTATCCGGGGGAAGTAGCTAGAGTTGCCGCCCGCATGCCGGACGCTCGCACCGCCCGTCGCATCAACCGCGCGCACTGGGATGCGCTGGCGGACGCCCATGGCCAGGGCGATCCGATCTACGACACCGAGGCGCTGATCGCCGGCGCCGACACGCTCCGCGAGGCCGAGATGGCCGGCGTGCGCGAGGCGGTCGGCGCGGTCGCCGGGCTCGACGTCATGCATCTGCAGTGCCACATCGGCTTCGACGCGATCTCGCTTGCCCGCCGCGGCGCGCGCGTCGTCGGCGTCGACTTCTCCCCCGCCGCGCTCGAGAAGGCGCGCACGCTCGCGCGCCGTTGCGAGGTGCGCGTCGAGTTCGTCGAGGCCGACGCGACGAAGCTGCCGGTCGACCTCCACAACCGCTTCGACCTCGTGTACGCGACGATCGGCGTGCTCGTGTGGATCGACGACGTGCGCGCGTGGATGCGCTCGGCGACCGCGGCACTGCGCGGCGGCGGCAAGCTGATGCTCGTCGACGCCCACCCGATGAACCAGATGATCGCTTCGGTCGACCCGCTGTCGTTCGATTTCCCGTACGCCTTCGACGGCCCGCGCACGTACGACGAGCCAGGCTCGTATGCGGGCGCCGACCTCCCGGTCAGCTCCACCCAGACCGTCGAGTACGGGCACTCGCTCGGCGAGATCGTCACCGCCGCGCTGGCCGCAGGCCTGCGCCTCCAGCACTTCGAGGAGCACTTCGAGACCGACTTCGATCCCCGCGGCAACCTGCTCGAGCCCGACGAGGACGGCCGCTACCGCGTGCGCGTCGACGGCGAGCTGCTGCCGATGCTCTTCACCCTGGTTGCGGCGAAGCCTTAGACTCGGTCCGTGAAGGAACGGATCGGCGAGCACGAGCCGCAGGCGCCCGAGGTACAGCAGGAAGAGCCGGCCGCCCCGCTGCGCGAGCTCGCGTCCAATGTCGGCAACCGCGCGTTCACGACGGTCGCGCGCGAAGCGGCGGGCATCCTGCCCACCGGCGAGGTGCATCCGGCGGTCCAGTCGGAGATCAGCGCCTCGCGCGGCGGGGGCGCCGGCCTCGATGCCGGGGTGCAGTCCCGCTTGGCCGACTCGCTGGGGGATCTATCGGACGTGCGCGTGCACACGGACGAAGGCGCCGACAAGCTGAACCGCTCCGTCTCGGCACGGGCGTTCGCCACCGGCACCGACGTGTACTTCGCGCACGGGGAATACAACCCCGGCACCGCGGCCGGCGACAAGCTCATCGCGCACGAGCTCGCACACGTCGTGCAGCAGCGCGGGGCTCCCGCCGGCGGCCCGCTGACGGTCTCCAACCCGGGCGACGCCCTGGAGCAGGAGGCCGACGCGGTGGCCGATCAGCTGGCCTGAGTGATCTCCTTCGACTACATCGACCGCCGCGTGATGGCCGCCGTGGAGCGCGTCGCGGCGAGCGATCCGAACCCGGGCGACCCGTTCCGCGGTCTCTACATCTCCGACGAGACGGCGCTGCGGCTGACGCGTGGCGAGTCGGCGACGAGCGCCGACGAGCGGCTCGACGACGGTGACCGCGCGCGCTCGGGCTCGATCTGCTCGACGCGGCCGTGCTGGCCGTCTGCGCGGCGCCCGAGCTCAACCCGCGCTACGGCCGGCTGTACGCGTACCTGCAGGACGACGTCACGCGCAAGCTCGCCGAGCCCGCGGCTCGTCGGCCACCTGCTCGAAGGCGAGGGCGTGACCGCGGCCGACGTGATGGGCGCGTTCGACCGCAACGGCCCGCTGCGGGCCCGCGGCGCGCTGCGGCTGCTCGGTGACGCCCAGACGCCGCTGGCCGAGCGCCCGATCAAGGTCGCCGACCGGCTCGCCGGGTTCCTGCTCGGCGCGCCGATCGACGAGCTCCCGCCGCCGCCCCGGCTGCGGCTCGTCGACACGCCCGGCCGCACGATCCCGGACGGGAAGCCGCCGTGGGGGCCGTGACCGCGATGCTCGGGCACGCGAGCACGCTGCCGATCGTGCTCGCCGGGCCCGACGCGGAGTCGCTGCTCGCGAAGGCGCACGCGCGCCCCCTGGTCGTCGTGCCACATCCGCGACATCGACCAGCGCGACGTGATGGCCGACGCGCTGCTGATCTCGGCGCTGGAGGACCGCCCGCTCGTGTTCGAGGGGCTGGAGGACTGCGAGCCGGCCGACCGCGCGCGCGTGCTGCGGGCGATCGAGCAGCGCCCGGAGCGGACCGTGATCGCGGCGCCCAACCGCGACCGCGGCGCTCGCGCTCGGCGACCGGACCGTGCTGCTCGTGGAGGCTCCGCCACCGACGTTCGCCGAGCGCAGCCAGGCTTGGGCCGACCTCACCGGCGCCGCCGCGACCGACGACGTCGCCGCCAAGTTCCGGCTCTCGATCGGGCAGATCGTCGAGGCGGCCGAGGTCGCGCGGCTGGCCGCGACCGCTGCCGGCCGCGACGTACCGATCGCCTCCGAGCTCGACCTCGGGGCGCGCCAGGCGTCCTCGTCACGGCTCGGCGAGCTGGCCGCGCGGCTCCCGCCGGGCTACCGCTGGGAGGACCTCGTGATGCCCGAGCGCCAGCGCGAGCTGCTGCAGTCGATCTCGTCGTACCTCCGCCACCGTGACCGCGTGCTCTCGGACTGGGGGTACGAGAAGGCGGTGGCCCGCACGCAGGGCCTGAAGGTGCTGTTCGCCGGCGACTCCGGCACCGGCAAGACGATGGCCGCGCAGGTGCTCGCCGCGCAGCTCGGGCTGGAGATCTTCCGCGTCGACCTCGCGACGGTCGTGTCCAAGTACATCGGGGAGACCGAGAAGAACCTCGACCGGATCTTCGACGCCGCCGAGGGCTCGAACGCGATCCTCTTCTTCGACGAGGCCGACGCCCTGTTCGGCAAGCGCTCCGAGATCTCGGACTCGCATGACCGCTACGCGAACATCGAGGTCGCGTACCTGCTGCAGAAGATGGAGGCGTACGCGGGCGCGGTGATCCTCGCCACCAACTTCCGCCGCAACATCGATGACGCGTTCGTCCGCCGGCTCGACTTCGTGATCGACTTCCCGTTCCCGGAGGCCGACGACCGCCGCAGGATCTGGGCGCTGCTCCTGCCGGCCGAGGCGCCGCTGGCCGAGGACATCGACCTCGACTTCCTGGCCGAGCGCTTCAAGCTGTCCGGCGGCGCGATCCGCAACTGCTCGCTGTCGGCGGCGTTCCAGGCGGCCGACGACGGCGGCGTGATCGCGATGCGCCACCTCGTGCGCGCGGTCGCGCAGGAGTACGGCAAGCAGGGCCGGCTGACCTTGGAAGCCGACTTCGAGCAGTTCCACGAGCTGATCCGAGGTCCCGGCTGATGCGCCACCGGCGCGCGGGGTCTGACCCCTCCCGGAAGGACGACGATCGCGAAGACGACGTGGGGTCTGACCCCACACCCGTCGACTCCGGGACCATCAACACGCTCCGCCACGCCGACCCGCACACGCGCGCACAGACGCTGCTGCGGATGCAGCGCCTGCACGGCAACGAGGCCGTGCAGCGCGTCATCCGCGCGCTGCAGGTCACCGACGCCGGGCGCGACGCGCGCATCCAGGCGGTTGGCGAGCGCGCGCAGGAGCCGGTGCCTTCGGACAGGCTCGAGAAGGCCGCGCTCTACCGCGAGGCCGTGGCCGCCGAGCTCGACGCCTCGCCCGCCGCTTCCAAGAGCGAGCGCGAGCTCGTGCAGGACAACGTCAACACCGTCGGCCAGATCTTCAGCAACTACCAGGCGGCGCTGCACCTGTTCGAGGAGGCGGTGCGCAGCGGGTACGGCGAGACGGTCCCACGCGAGCTCGCGATCGAGGTGCTGCGCGAGGCCGCCCACGACGTGTTCGCGCCGGTGCTGGAGGCCTGCGTCGGCGTCGCGCCCGGGCTCGAGGACCTCGTCGCCGAGAGCATGGGCAAGGTCGACGAGGTGCGCGAGGTCGAGCGGCCCGAGGCCGGCCAGAGCGCGCCCGCGCACGCACTGCGCAACCTCGTGATCGCCGAGCGCCAGCGTGTCGCGATCACGCACAGCCGGCTGATCAAGCGCCAGGTGTCGCTGATGCACTCGGCCGAGGAGCGCGCAACCCCGCGGGCCGCGCTGATCGCGGCCGCCGCGCGATTGGACGAGCTCGAGACGGGCTCGCACTCGGCGGGCGCGCTGTTCAAGCTCCTGTTCGGGCGCTGGCAGGACGCGCTGCGCGGCCGCGCGGCGGTGAGCATCACGATCGACCAGCACTGGACCGTCCTGCGCGCACACATCGCGACGGCCGAGGGCCGCCGGCTTGCGTCCCAGCTGCTGGCCGACGGCGGCGGCCTGTTCGACCTCAACCAGCTGCACCTGACGCGCCAGGTCGTCTGGCAGGCGTCCGACCTCGGACGCTGCGAGGCGTTCCTCGCGCCCGACGGCAAGCCGATCCGGTTCGACCGCAACGAGGCGGGCGCCGCGTTCTTCGACGACTTCCAGCGGCGCCTGCGGGAGGACGGGCTCCCGCGCACGAAGGTACTCTCCGGCGACTGATGGCGGGGGATCCGGAGCTGGTCTCCGAGCAGGCGCACCTCGAGCGGACCTACGCGGCGTACGACGCTCTGCTCGACGTGCTGTCGGTCAGCCGCCGCGACCGGCACGGCGACGAGTTCACCGAGGAAGTGCTCGAGCAGATGCGGCTCGAGCGGCTGCGCGCGTACACGGGCGCGAGCGGGCCGCTGTACTTCGGCCGGATCGACCGCGACGACGGCTCGCGGCTCTACATCGGGCGCCACGCGGTCGCCGACGCGCACGCCGAGCTGCTGGCCATCAACTGGCGCGCCCCGGCCGCCGAGCCGTTCTACGCCGCGACGCCGGCCGCTCCGCGCGGCGTGACTCGCCGGCGACGGCTCGACATCGAGGACCGCCAGGTGCTCGGGTTCGTCGACGAGCAGCTCGCGTCCGGCGAGCACGACCACCTCACCGACGCGATCGTCGAGGACATCACGCGCCAGCGGGTCGGCGAGATGCGCCAGATCATCTCGACGATCACGCCCGAGCAGTACGCGCTGATCACCCAGGAGGTCGAGGGCGCGCTGGTCGTGCAGGGCGGGCCGGGGACGGGCAAGACCGCGGTCGGGCTGCATCGGGCGGCGTGGCTGCTGTACGCCGACCGCGCAGCTCGCGCGCGAGGGCGTGCTCGTCGTCGGGCCGAACCGCGTCTTCATCACCTACATCTCGCAGGTGCTGCCGGCGCTCGGCGAGTCCACCGTCGAGCAGCGGGCGATCGACGCGCTGGTGTCCGGCCGGCCGTGGGCGTCCGGCGAGAGCGAGGAGCGCGCGACGCTGCTCGGGTCCGGGCGCATGGCGGTGCTGCTGCGGCGGCTGCTGTGGGAGCGGGTCGGCGCGCCCGAGGAGCCGGTCACGATGGAGGTCGGCCGCGTGGCGATCGTCGCTTCGCCGCGCGAGGTGTCGGAGCTGATCGAGGAGGCGCGCGACCGCCGGACCTACGAGCTCGGGCGCGAGCGGTTCCGGACGCGCCTCGCCGATCGGCTGGCCACGCAGGTGGTCGAGGGCTCACGGGCCGGCCGCGCGCTGGATCACGACACCGTGCTCTCAGCCGTCCGGTCGGCCCGCGAGTACCAGCGGCTGGTCACCAAGTGCTGGCCGCGGCAGACGCCCGAGGCGCTGGTCGCCGCACTGTTCAAGAACCGCCGCCGGCTGACGGACGCGGGCGGGGACCTGCTCTCACCCGAGGAGATCGACCTGCTGCTGTCGACCACGCCCGCCGCGACGCGGGCGGACATGACGCACAGCGAGTTCGCGCTGCTCGACGAGGCGCGCGGGCTGATCGACCCCGAGCTGCGCTCGTTCGGGCACGTCGTCGTCGACGAGGCGCAGAACCTGTCGCCGATGGAGCTGCGCATGGTCGTCCGCCGCGCACGGCGGCAGTCGATGACCATGCTCGGCGACATCGCCCAGCGCACGGCCGAGGCGCGGCTGTCGACCTGGGACGCCGTGCTGCGCGACGCCGGCGTCGACCGGCTGGAGATCGAGGAGCTGCTGATCTCCTACCGCGTCCCCGACGACTTCCTGCGCATCGCGGCATCCCTGGCGCCCGACGCGGCGGTGCCCGAGGGCGTCCGCGAGGCGCCGTGGCCGGCGGTGTCCGTTCAGACCGCGCCCGACCGGCTCGGCGCGGTGGCGTTCGCGCTCGCCACGCGGATGGCCGCCGACGTCGGCTCTGTCGGCGTCGCCGCACCGGAGTCGGTGCGAGCGGTCATCGACGCCGCCTTCCATCTCGCGCACGCCGAGGACAGCGAGAGCGGCCTCTCCACCGGCATCAACCTCCTCGGCCTCGGCGCGATCAAGGGCCTCGAGTTCGACGCCGCCGTCGTGGTCGAGCCCGCCGCGATCCTCGCCGAGCACCCCGACGGCGGCAGAGGCGGCCTCTACACGGCCCTGACCCGCTCCACCCGCGCGCTCGCGGTGGTGCACTCCGAGCCGCTGCCCTTCTCCGCGCCCGATCTGCCGCGCGATCGCCGACGACGGCGCGGCCGACGCGTGGGCGGCGGGCCAGAGAACTGCGCACTAAGCGGCCGTTCGCCGAGGTCGGTGTCGGGAAATGCTCGCATATCGCCGGTTCGTGATCGTCACTTGCGCGCTCACGCGCGCGCAGAGAGACTGAGCCGGCGATGCCCAGTGACCACGAGCTGCTCCAGAGGTTCATGCCGAAGGTCTGCTACGACTCGCTCGAGGCCTTCTTCGCCGACCACCCGCTGCAGATGCTGGTGAACCCGGGGAACACGCTGCGGCGCGGGCCGTCCGGCGGGCACGACGGCGCGGTGCTCGCGAGCGCGCCGATCGAGCTCGACTGGCCGACCTACCCGGGCGGCAAGGCCGCCAAGGACAGCGACGTGGTCGGCATCAAGGGCCGCGACTACCGCACCCAGTACGTCGCGCTGCGCAAGGCGCACCCGGAGCTCAGGAACAAGCTCGTCGCGCGCGCGGTGCGCGATCCCGGCAGCGGCCAGCTGTGGCTGCAGTACTGGCTCTTCTACATCTACAACGACTACCACCTGGCGCTCAACGCCGGGCTGCACGAGGGCGACTGGGAGATGGTCCAGCTCGGCATGAAGGGCGAGCAGCCGGACGTCGCCGTCTACGCCCAGCACGACTACGGCGAGCGGCGCAACTGGAGCGAGGTGCGCAAGACCGCCGACGGGCGGCCGATCGTCTTCTCCGCCCGCGGCTCCCACGCGTCCTACTTCGAGCCCGGGCTGTACTCGACCCAGGCCTGGTACGACGTCTGCGACGGCGCGCGCTCCGCCGCGCACACCGAACTGGTGGTCCTCGAGGACGGCGAGTTGCCGGGCTGGGCGAGATGGGAGGGGTTCTGGGGCGACACCAAGGCCCCGATCAAGAAGCTGCTCAGCCCGAGCCCGCGGGGCCCCATCCGGCAGACCGAGAAGTGGTCGCATCCCGGCCGCTGGGCCGACGGCGCGGGCGAGCGACGCCGGCCCGGCCGCGCCAAGGACGCCCCGCCGGTCACGGTCACGCGCGTCAAGGACCGCGTCGTCATCGCCTTCGACTTCAGCGATCGCGTCGGCGCCGCGCGCCCGGTCGCGCTCGTCGTCAACGTCAACTCCCCGGACGTCAAGGACGAACCGCCGCGCACCTTCACGTTCAACGTCGAGGACCAGCGCAAGGGCACGATCGAGACCGAGATCGCGCTGCGGCCGGGCGCGAGCTACGAGGCGCGGATCGCGGTCACCACCAAGGACGGCGAGCCGTCGGCGGCGCTGATCATGGCGGTGCGGCCGAGCAGCACGCTGCCCACGACCGTGCTGACCAAGATCGCGATCGTCATCCGGCCCGTGCAGGAGTGGATCACGCGGCTGCTCAACCGGCGCCGTGGCGACGGCCCCTGACGGGCCGCCGACCGCCGAGTGCAAGACTCCCCGAACGGCGCTTGACGAAGAGCGCCGTATGAAAGAGTCTGATCTTTGGGTCGGTCCCACGGAGGAGGAACGAACGGGTCATGATCGGCGAAGGGCTCGCCAACCGGGTCGCCGCGCTCGAGGATGAGCGGGTCGCATTCGTGCAGGCAACGGTCGTCCGTGTCGGCCGGCCCGCGAGCGTGCGCGCCGGAGCCACCGCGCTGGTCCTCGGCGACGGCACGATCGAGGGCTTCGTCGGCGGCCACTGCGCCGAGCCGAGCGTGCGCCTGCACGCGCTGCACGCGCTCGAGACCGGTGAGGCCCTGCTGCTGCGGATCGAGCCGGGGGACGGTGACCGCGACGCCATCGAGGGCGCTATCACCGAGCACAACCCGTGCCTGAGCGGCGGCGCGCTGGAGATCTTCCTCGAGCCGCACCTGCCCGCCGCGCGCCTGCACGTCGTCGGCGACACGCCGATCGCGCTCGCGCTGCAGCACCTCGGCAGGGCGCTCGGCTACGACGTCGTCACGAGCTCCGACGGCGCGATCGAGCCGACCCACGACGACGCCGCGGTGGTCGTCGCCTCGCACGGCCGCGACGAGGACCGCGCGCTGATCACCGCGCTCGAGCTGGGAGTCCCCTACGTCGGCCTCGTCGCCAGCCGCAAGCGCGGCAGCGCCGTCGTCGCCGACCTCGACGTCACCGAAGACGATCGCGCCCGCGTGCACACGCCGGCGGGCCTCGACATCGGCGCGCAGACGCCGGAGGAGATCGCGCTGTCGATCCTCGCCGAGATCGTCGCCGCCCGGCGGCCGCAGGTCGCGCCGCTGCCCGAGCCGGGTCACGAGGGTCACCACTGCCATGAGTGACCCGTTCGTCGCCGGACTCGTCCTGGCGGCGAGTGGGTCACGCACGCTCGGACGGCCGAAGCCGCTGCTGCCCTACAACGGCGGCACGCTGCTCGACCACGCGCTCACCACCGCCCGCGCCTGTGAGTTCAGCCAGCTCCTCGTGACCGTCGGCAGCAAGGTCGAGAAGGTCCGCGCGCGCGTGAACCTGTCCGGCACCGAGGTCGTGCCGAACCTCGGCGCGGCGCTCGCCGCGCTGGACCCGGCCGCGACCTCGCTCGTGCTCCTGCTCGGCGACCAGCCCGGCGTCGTGCCCGGCACGGTGCGCGTGCTGATGGCCGCGGGCGGCGACGCGCCGATCGCCGTCTGCCGCTACGACGACGGCCGCGGCTACCCGCTGGTGATCGCCCGTGAGCTGTTCGACGACCTGCGCGCGCTGCCCGGCGAGAAGGCGATCTGGCGGCTGCTCGGGCGCCACGACGCAGCCGTCACCGAGGTGCCGGTCGCGGGCCGCGTCCCGCCCGAAGTGGACAGCTGGGCGGACTATGAGGAGGTCGTGGCGGCGGCTGGACACGGTCCAACCCCAGAGCTATCGTCGCGCGGCGCTGGGCGCGCAGGAGCAATTCGTGGGTGGAGAAGGGGGTTACGAGATTGACCGGATGGCAGGTGGGCATCGCCCTCGGCGTCGTCGTGATCTTGGTCGCGGCAGTGATCGTCATCACGATCGTCCGACTGGCGGCCCGCATCGCGAAGCAGGCGGACACCGCGGTCGGCGCGGTCGACGTGCTGCGCAAGCAGACCGACTCGCTCGCGGGCATCGAGCGCATCAACGACTCGGGGGTCCGCATCCTGCACTCCGCCCGCGCGCTGCGAAAGGTGGCGGTCGGTAGATGAGCGCCCACGACTACTGGACCCTCGCGCTGATCATCGGCCTCGTGGCGGCGCTGATCGTCGCCGCGCTGCTGCTGATGCTCATCCGCTCGGTCGGCAGCATCGAGAAGTCGGTGGGAGGCCTGCTGGAGATCGCCGGCAAGGTCGCCGGCAATACCGCCTATATCCCGCAGCTCGAAGCGACCGCACCGGTGCTCGGGCTGATCGTCGACGAGGCGATCGTGCAGGACGGCTACATGAACGCACTCACCGACGGGTTCGGTGACGCGGCATGAGCACCAACGACACACTCGTGCTCCTGAGCGTGCTGCTGGCGGTCGTCGTGATCGCCGTGCTCGCCGTCGCGCTGATCATCGTCCGCCGCGGCCTCGAGCGGATCTCGGCCGGGCTCGCCACGCTCGGCGACGCGCTCGAAGGCGTCGAGGCCGAGCACCTGCGCCCGCTCGAGCCCGCCGTCAAGGCGATCAACGCGCAGTTCGACGTCATCCTCGGCGCGCTCCCCGGCATCGGCCGCAAGGCCGCCGTGGTCGCAGAGAGGAGGCCGCGATGACGCTCTGGTGGATCGGCGACATCGTCCTGCTCGTCGTCGTCGTGCCGGTCGTGCTCTACCTGCTCAACGGCGTGCTGTCGTCCGCCAGGAGCATCGTCCCGAGCGTCCGCAAGATCGCCGACGTCACCGCCGCGGGGTCCAAGGACCTCGACGCCGTCCCGTTGCTGCTGACCACGCAGGAGCAGGTGAGGCAGACGGTCGCCGGAGTCGCGAACTATGGCGGCTCACTCGACGTAATCATCGACGACGCCTGAGAGGAGAAAGGATGCCTGCAGCAGGAGTGGTGCTGGTCATTACGGTCGTCCTGATCGTCCTCGCCCTTGTCTACTACCTGGTGTCGACGATCGTGCAGTTGCGCGCGATCACCACCGGGCTCGACGAGGTGATCGGGAACGTCGGCGAGATCCTCGCCAAGACCGAGCCGGTCGCGCCGGTCGTGGCCGACATCAACGAGAACCTCGACGCCGCGGTCGCCGCGCTCGAGGGCCTGCTCGTCAAGAAGGCGGGGATGGACGACGCGATGGGCCTGGTCGAGGGCCTGTATCCGGGCGCGGCCGCCGCCGGGCTGCGCGACTTCCCGGAGAGCCGCGAGATCACCCCGCCGCGGATCGGCGAGGTCTACACCAAGGGCACGCTGACGCTCGCGCGGCTCGGCCGCGAGGCGCCGATCGCGATGGCCAACCCGGCCGGCCCGGTGCTGCGCAACGTCGAGTACGGCAGCCTCAACGCACGGCTGCTGTATCCCGAGGCGCGCCAGTCGCGGCCGGAGCGGCTGGACCGCTCGCCGGTCATCGGCACCGACTCGCCGGAGCAGTACGAGCAGCGCGAGGACATCGGACAGCCGCGCAAGCGGATGAGGAGCGCCTGATGCAGACACCCGCCCCGTTCGGATACGAGCGAGCGACGAGTCTCGACGGCGCGCTCGCCGCACTGCAGCGGCTCGGCTCGGAGGCGCGCGTGATCGCCGGCGGCCACAGCCTGCTGCCGATGATGAAGCTGCGGCTCGCCAACCCCGAGCACCTGGTCGACATCAACAACATCCCCGACCTCGAGTACATCTCCGAGCAGGACGGGGAGATCAGGATCGGCGCACTGACGCGGCATGTCGACCTGCTCGACTCCGAGCTGCTGTTCGAGCGCTACCCGCTGTTCCGCGACGCCGAGACCGTGATCGCCGACCCGGTCGTCCGCAACCGCGGCACGATCGGCGGGTCGCTGTGCCAGGCCGACGCCGCCGAGGACCTCAGCGCCGTCTGCGCCGCCGCCAAGGCCGACGTCGTGATCCGCGGCGCCGACGGCGAGCGGGTGGTGAGCATGGAGGACTTCCACGTCGGCCCGTACATGACCGCGGTCGGCGCCGGCGAGATCCTCACCGAGGTCCGGCTGAAGGTGCAGCCGGGCGCCGGCAGCGCGCACGAGAAGGTCGAGCGCCGCGCCGGTGACTGGGCGATCGCCGCCGCCTCGGTGTGCGTGTGGATGGACGGCGGCACGTTCGCCGACGTCGGCATCGCGCTCAGCGCCGTCGGGCTGACGACGATCCACCTGACCCGCGCCGAGGAGCTGCTGCGCGGCAAGGCCCCGTCGTACGAGCTGTTCACCGAGGCCGCCGAGATCGCTTCGGCAGACTGTTCTCCCATGGCCGACGGCCGCGGACCGGTCGACTACAAGCGCCACCTCGCCGGTGTGCTCACCGGGCGAGCGCTCAAGCGCGCCACCGCTCGCGCGCTCAACGAGGAGGTCTGAGGCATGGAAGTCACGATGACCGTCAACGGCGAGCAGGTCACGCGCGACGTCGAGCCGCGGCTGCTGCTCGTGCACTTCATCCGCGAGACGCTCGACCTCACCGGCACCCACTGGGGCTGCGACACCTCCAACTGCGGTGCCTGCGTGGTGCTGATGGACGGCAAGCCCGTCAAGTCGTGCACCACGCTGGCCGTGATGTGCGACGGCCACGACATCCGCACCGTCGAGTCGCTCGAGCGCAACGGACAGCTCGACCCGATCCAGCAGGGCTTCCACGAGATGCACGCGCTCCAGTGCGGCTTCTGCACGCCGGGGATGCTGATGACGACGCGGGCGCTGCTGGACGAGAACCCGAACCCGACCGACCACGAGATCCGCACCGCGATCTCGGGCGCGATCTGCCGCTGTACCGGCTACAAGAACATCGTCGCCGCGGTGCACTGGGCGGCCGAGCACGAGCGGCAGGAGGTCTGACGTGGCCATTGACACCGAGCGTCCGATCGGCTTCGGCCGGCTCAAGCGCAAGGAGGACGCGCGCTTCATCCGCGGCCAGGGCAACTACCTCGACGACATCAAGCTGCCGGGGATGGTGTACGGCGCGCTGCTGCGCAGCCCGTACGCGCACGCGAAGATCGTCTCGATCGACACCTCGCGCGCGCTCGCGCACCCGAACGTCGCGGCGGTCGTCACGGCCAAGGACCTCGAGACGCTCGGCCTCGCGTGGATGCCGACGATCTCCTACGACACGCAGGCCGTGCTGGCCGGCGACAAGGTCCGCTTCCAGGGCCAGGAGGTCGCGTTCGTCATCGCGACCGACGAGTACTCGGCCAACGACGCGCTGTCGCTGATCGACGTCGAGTACGAGCCGCTGCCCGCGGTCGTCAACGCCCGCAAGGCGCTCGACGAGGACGCGCCGCTGATCCGCGACGACAAGACCGGCCAGCGCGACAACCTCGCCAGCCCGCTGTGGGAGGCCGGCGACGAGGAGGCCGCCGACCGCGTGTTCGCCGAGGCGGACACCGTCGTCGCCCGCGACATCATCTACCCGCGCTGCCACCCGGCGCCGCTGGAGACGTGCGGGATCATCGCCGACTTCAACCCGAAGACGGGCCAGCTCGACATCTACAACGGCAACCAGGCGCCGCACGCCCACCGCACGGTGTACGCGCACGTCGCCGGCCTCGCCGAGCACATGATCCGGATCATGTGCAACGACATCGGCGGCGGCTTCGGCAACAAGGTGCCGGTGTATCCCGGCTACGTGTGCGCGATCGCCGGCTCGATCGTCGCCGGCGTGCCCGTCAAGTGGGTCGAGGACCGCACGGGCAACCTCATCTCCACCGGCTTCGCCCGCGACTACATCATGCGCTCGGAGATGTGCGCCAAGGACGGCAAGATCACCGGCCTGCGGGTCGACGTGATCGCCGACCACGGCGCGTTCGACTCGACCGCCCAGCCGACCAAGTTCCCGGCCGGCTTCTTCCACATCGTCTGCGGCTCCTACGACCTCGAGGCCTCGCACGTCAAGGTCAAGGCCGTCTACACGAACAAGGCGCCGGGCGGCGTCGCCTACCGCTGCTCGTTCCGCATCACCGAGGCGGTCTACCTCGTCGAGCGGATGACCGACGCGCTGGCGCTCGAGATGGGCGTCGACCCGATCGAGCTGCGGATGCGCAGCTTCATCCAGCCCGACCAGTTCCCGTACGAGACGACCACCGGCTGGACGTACGATTCCGGTGACTACGGCAAGACGATGAAGGTCGCGATGGACATCGCCGGCTACGACGAGCTGCGCCGCGAGCAGGCGGAGAAGCGCGAGCGCGGCGAGCTGATGGGCATCGGCGTCTCGTTCTTCACCGAGGGCGTCGGCGCCGGGCCGCGCAAGCACATGGACATCCTCGGCCTCGCCATGAACGACGGCGCCGACCTGCGCGTGCACCCGTCCGGCAAGGCGGTCGTGAGCATCAGCGCGCAGACCCAGGGCCAGGGCCACGAGACGACGTTCGCGCAGATCGTCGCCGAGGAGCTCGGGATCCCGCCCGAGGACGTCGAGGTCCGCCACGGCGACACCGACAGGTCGCCGTACGGGCTGGGCACGTACGGCAGCCGCTCCACCCCGGTGTCGGGCGGCGCGGTCGCGGTCGTCTCGCGCAAGGTGCGCGACAAGGCGCGCGCGATCGCCGCGACGATGCTCGAGGCGCGGCCCGAGGACCTCGCGTGGGAGAAGGGCCGCTGGTACGTCAAGGGCGACCCGGAGAAGGGCGCGCTGATCGAGGAGATCGCCCAGCGCGCGTACAGCGGCGAGGCGCTCCCCGAGGGCTTCGAGGGCGGCCTCGACGCGCAGGTCATCTACGACCCGCCGAACCTCACGTACCCGTACGGGGCCTACATCGCCGTCGTCGACATCGACCCCGACACCGCGCAGGTCACCGTCCGCCGCTTCATCGCGGTCGACGACTGCGGCGTGCGGATCAACCCGATGGTGGTCGAGGGCCAGATCCACGGCGGCCTCGCCGAGGGCGTCGGGATCGCGCTGATGGAGCTGATCAGCTTCGACGAGGAGGGCAACTGCCTGAACTCGTCGTTCATGGACTACCTGATCCCGACCGCGCTCGAGACGCCCGACTTCGAGCTCGGGGAGACCGTCACGCCGTGCCCGCACCACCCGCTCGGGGCCAAGGGCGTCGGCGAGTCGCCCAACGTCGGCTCGCCGCCGGCGATCGTCAACGCGGTGATCGACGCGCTGCACGCGACACACGGGGTCACGCACATCGACATGCCCTGTACCCCCGCACGCGTGTGGCGGGCGATGCAGGGGCAGGCGGAGCCGCCGCAATGATCGCCACCGAGGAAGCCTTCGTGACGGCGACGGTGGTCCGCGCGCAGCGCCCGACCTGCGTGCACGCCGGCGACGTCGCGATCGTGCGGCCCGACGGGACGCTGGACGGCTTCGTGGGCGGCGTCTGCACCGAGGACAACGTGCGCGAGTACGCTCTCGCGGCGTTGCGCAGCGGCGAGCCGTTGCTGCTGCGCATCCTCCCCGAGGTGTTCGACACGATCGAGGAGGACGGCGCGGTCACGGTCGGCAACCCGTGCCTGTCCGGCGGTGGGATCGAGCTGTTCCTCGAGCCGACCGCCAAGGTGGTGACGGCGGCCGGGCCGGCCGCCGAGCACCACTGCTGCCACCATGCGTGACCCGACCGTCTGCGGCCTGGTGCTCGGCGCCGGCGGATCGAAGCGGCTGGGCCGGCCGAAGCAGCTGCTGCCGTACGGGGACGGGACGCTGCTCGGGCACGTGGTCCAGACCGCCCGGGCGTGCGATTTCGATCAGCTCGTGGTCGCGATCGGCGGCGCGGCCGGCGAGGTGCGTGACGCGGTCGATCTGAGCGGCGTCGACGTGGTGGTGAACGACGCCTATGGCGAAGGCTGCTCGTCGTCGATCGCCGCGGCGCTGGAGGTCGTGCGGGCGGAGGTGTTGGTGCTGATGCTCGGCGACCAGCCGGGCGTGACGGTCGAGACCGTACGGGCGCTGCTCGCCGGCCGCGGCGACGCCGCGCTCGCGGTGTGCCGGTACGACGACGGCCGCGGGCACCCGATCGCGTTCGCCCGCAGCACGTTCGGCGACCTCGCGGACCTCCACGGCGACAAAGGCGTCTGGCGGTTGCTCGACCAGGGCGACCCGACCGAGGTCGCGGTCCCGGGCGCGATCCCGCTGGACGTCGACACCGAGGAGGACTACGCGGCGGTCCTCGGGCCAAACAAGTTTGGCCTTGCGAGTTCGCTTCGCGAACATCGCGCGGCGCGATGAGCGAGCTCGACCACCTCGTCCCCGACATCGAGACGCTGGCCCAGCGGCTCGGAGCCGTCGACTACCTCGTCGACGAAGGGCTCGCGACGTCGATGTTCCTCAGCCTGCGGCTGCCGCAGCCGCTGCTGCTCGAGGGCGAGGCGGGCGTCGGCAAGACGGAGGCGGCGAAGGCGCTCGCGCTGGTGCTCGACACGCCGCTGATCCGGCTGCAGTGCTACGAGGGGATCGACGCCGCCGAGGCGCTGTACGAGTGGAACTATCCGCGCCAGCTGATCAGCATCCGGCTGGCCGACGCGGGCGGCGGGTCGCTGCGCGAGGAGGACCTCTTCGGCCCGGACTACCTGATCCGCCGGCCGCTGCTGCGCGCCCTCGAGCATCCCGGCCCGCGGCCGGCCGTCCTGCTGGTCGACGAGATCGACCGCGCCGACGACGACTTCGAGGCGTTCCTGCTCGAGCTGCTCGCCGACGCGAGCGTGACGATCCCCGAGCTCGGCACGATCACCGCGACGCACCCGCCCGCGATCGTCCTCACCTCGAACCGTACGCGCGATCTGCACGACGCGGTCAAGCGCCGCTGCCTCTATCACTGGATCGAGTACCCGAGCCCGGAGCGCGAGGTGGAGATCGTGCGGCGGCGCGTGAAGGGCGCGTCGCAGGCGCTGGCCGTGCAGGTCGCCAACGCGGTATCGCGGATGCGCGACAGTGACGTGCAGAAGCCGCCGGGGATCGCCGAGGCGATCGACTGGCTGGCCGCGCTCGACCTGCTCGGCGTCGAGGCGCTCGACGCGCAGGCGATCGACCGCACGCTCGGCGCGGTGCTCAAGTACGGCGAGGACCAGGAGCTCGTGCGCGCCGCCGGCCTGGAGCAGCTCGTTGACTGACTTCGGCGTCGAGACGATCGTGCTCGACCTGCCGCCGCTGGTCGAGCGCGTTCTGCCGCCGCCTGCACGATGCCGGCGTGCCGGTCACGCCCGCCCGGTCGGCCGACTTCGCCCGAGCGCTGGGCCTGACGCGCCCGGTCTCGCGGCGCCGCCTCTACTGGACCGCTCGCGCCGTCCTCGTCACGGATCCCGCCCAGGTCGCCGCGTTCGGCCGCGTGTTCAGCGAGGTGTTCGGCGCCGAGACCCCGCAGGTCCCGCCGCCCGCCGACACCGCTTCCGACACGTCCCCGCATACCGAGGCCCGGTCCGGCCGGGCCGCTGAGCGGCGCGGTCTCGGCGCCGCGCAGAGCGGCCGTGGCGACGACGAGCGGCGAGGAGATCGAGGTGCCGGTCGCCCTCGCCAGCGACGAGGAGCGACTCGCGGCAAGCGCTTCGACGCGCTCGAGCCGGACGAGCTCGCGCAGCTGTACCGGCTGATGGCGCAGCTGGAGATCGTCACGCCGTCGCGCCGCACGCGCCGCTACGAGAAGGGCCGCCACGGGCAGCGCATCGACCTGCGCCGCACGCTGCGCGGCAGCCTGCGCACCGGCGGCGACCCGATCCGCCTCGCCCGCCGGCACCGGCGCGTCATCCGCCGCCGGCTCGTGCTGCTGTGCGACATCTCGGGCTCGATGGAGCCGTACGCGCGCGCGTACCTGCAGTTCCTCACCAGCGCGGCGGGCAGCGGGCCGAACGCCGAGGCGTTCGCGTTCGCGACGCGGCTGACGCGACTCACCCGCGCGCTGGCCTCGCGCAGCCCCGAGCGCGCGATCCAGCGCGCGGCCGCCGCGGCGCCCGACTGGTCGAGCGGCACCCGGATCGGCGACGCGCTGAAGGCGTTCAACGACCGCCACGGCCGTCGCGGCATGGCGCGCGGCGCGGTCGTCGTGATCCTGTCCGACGGCTGGGAGCGCGGCGACCCCGAGCACGTGGCGACGCAGATGCAGCGGCTGTCGCGGCTCGCCCACCGGATCGTGTGGGTGAACCCGCGCGTGAGCGCGCGCGACTTCTCGGCCGCGCGCGGGCGGCATGGCGGCGGCGCTGCCGTACTGCGACGCGCTGGTCAGCGGGCACAGCTTCCGGGCGCTGAGCGAGGTCGTCGACGCGATCGGCGGAGCGCCGGTGTCACCGCCGCCGGAGCCCGAGCCGGTCGAGCCGGAGCCGTGGGCGAGCGCGACCCCGGTCGCGGGCAGCTCGGTCGCGATGCCGAGCGGCCACGGCCCCAGCCGCGGCAACACGACGCCGGGATGGGTGACCGACGAGACACCGTCTCGGGAGGCGCCGGATGTCTGAGGGCCCGAAGATGTGCATCTACCCGGGCTGCGACCGGCCGGCGGTGCCGCCGCACCCGCTGGGCGGCCCGCAGCCCGCCTTCTGCGACCGCGAGGACCACAACGCGCTGACCGCCCACCACGAGCGGCAGCGGCTTGCCGAGGAAAGGAGCTCCAGCGATGAGTGACCCGGCGTATCGCGCAGTGTTCCTGCGCGTCCACCCGACGGGCAAGATGGTGCTGAGCCTGACGACCGACTCCGACGGGCACGAGAACGAGTACGCCGCGCTCGTCGCGCGCGAGCTCGGCGTCCCCTCGCTCGACGTCAAGGTGGTGCCGGCGGACACCGATCGCTTCGGCAACGGCCACGGCTTCAACACGAGCCCGTCCGACGGCGCGTCCGCGGCGATCAGCAGCGCGACCGGCAAGATCCGGGACAAGGCGCAGCTGCTCGCCGGCATGGCGCTCGACGCCGACCCGCAGACGCTCACGTGGAGCAACGGCGCGTGGGTGAGCGGCGACGGCAGCGACCCGACCCAGGTCAAGACGATCGAGGACATCGCCCTGTACGCGCACGGCACCGGCCCGCTGCCGCCCGGCGTCGAGGGCGGGTTGGACGCGCAGACCGTCTACCGAGATTGTGAGCCAGGCTCAGGGCAGCGCGACGTCGATCTCGACGCGCACGTCTTCGGCGACCTTGAGGGCGCCGAACAGTGCCGTGTAGGGCTTCATGCCCCAGTCGGGCTGGTGGACGACGGCGCTGCCGCGCAGGTGCCCGTCGGCCAGCTCGAGATCGAAGGCGATCGGCCGCGTCGTGCCGCGCAGCGTCAGGTCTCCCGTGACGCTCAGGCCGTCGCCGGTCTCGTCCACCCGCGTCGACCGGAACGAGATGTCCTGCCGCTTGAGCACCTCGTCGTCGATCGTCTGCTCGATGTTCGCGAGGTCGCCGTCGTCGAGGGCCATCATCCCGCCGGTGCCCTCGCGCACCCTCAGCGAGGTCGCGTCGGCGTCGAGCGTCACGCTCGGTGCGTCTCCGGTCTCCAGCGTCCCGGACCACTTGGTGACGTGGATCAGCAGATCGTGACCCGCCTTGGCCACCGTCCCCTTGCGGCCCGTCCGCACCGCGAGCGTGCCGTTGTCCGGCCCCAGGTCGTATCGCACGCGCGCAGCCTATCCATAGACTCGAAGGAGAACCCATGGCAGTGAACCTCGACCACACGTTCTCGATGTCGGGCACGACCGACGAGAACTTCGCCAAGATCTGCGACCTCGAACTGGTCGTCCCGTGTGTCGAGGGCGGCAGCGTGCTCGAGAAGACGAGCGACGACGCGGTGAAGGCGGAGATCGTGGTCCGCATGGGCGCGATGTCGATGAAGTTCACCGGCACCGTCGAGATCACCGAGAAGGACGAGGCCGGACACCGCGCGGTGATGACCGTCAAGTCCCGCGAGGCCGGCGGCCAGGGCCACGCGAACGCGACGGCGACGTTCGAGACCTCCGACGGCGGCGGCACCCTCCACACCAACGCCCAGATCACCGGCAAGGCGGCGTCGATGGGCGAGGGCGTCGTGCACGGCGTGCTCGACGCCCTGATCAACGACTTCACGGGCAAGCTCTCCAAGCTCTGATGGCCCGGATCGCCATGCGGGAGGTCCGCCCCGGCGAGGTGCCGCCCGACGGCGGGACCGCGATCCAGGAGGACGCCGACCGTCCGGTGTTCAGCGCCAACGGGCCCGACGACTACGTGTGCGCGAGCTGCGGGAACGTGCTCGCGACGTCCATGAGCGAGCAGCAGATGACGCTCAAGGTGCGGATCAGGTGCGGGCGCTGCCGGACCGTCAACGTCGCGATCACCGACATCAAGGGCTCGCCGATCCGGATCCGCTGAGCGCGTCTCGGTGGCGACGGTAGGCAGCCGCGCCGTCGCCGTCCGCCGCCGCGATCCGGATCACCGGCGGGTGGCCCATCGCCGGCGCGCCGAGGTCGAGCAGCGCGTCGTGGTAGGCGCGCTCGCGCGGGCGGCCGCCGAACCCGAAGCCCTTGGCCGCGAGCCCGCGCTCGAGGCCGTCGGTGCGGGCCGCCCACTTCCGGCACAGTGCGATCTGCGCGGCGACGTCGACCTCGGGCGGATAGAGCTCGAGCGCCGTCAGGCGGAACGACGTGAAGTGCTCGGCGCCGTCGACGGCGACGACGGTGCCGGTCTCCGCGTGGAACAGATCGACGGGCAGCAGCAGGTTCTCACGAGCCGCGCGAAGCACCGAAAAATCACCCTTAAGACGGGCGTAGATGGCACTGAGGTTTTGCAGCGCCGTTTTGACGGGCTCGACGATCGCCGGATCGCGGCGCGCCTTCGCGACGCGCTCGAGCCCGAAATGTCCCTGCTCACATAGCCAATCGAAGCGGTGCGGGCCGAGCACGATCCCATCCTTGGCCGCGGCCTGCGCGAATGCGTCGTTCGGCACTGGGTGAAGTTTCTCCCACGTGAACAGTTTCGAGGGTTACTGTCGGAAGCCCGATGCCGCTCGTCGTCTCCGTCCCACTCAACACCATGCTCGCGGATCTCGACGAGACGCTGCGCTCGCTGCTCAAGCGCGAGCTCGAGCGGCACGGGTTCGACGGCGTCGAGATCGCGTTCGACGCGCCCGCCCGCGAGTGGTCCGGGCAGCTCTCCTCCCCCACCGTCAACGTGTTCCTCTACGACCTGCGCGAGTCGCAGGACAGCCGCCCGAACGAGTGGCGCAGCGACCGCGGGTCGAACGGCCACCGCGAGGTCCGCCCGCCGATGCTGATGGAGTGCTCGTACGCGGTGACCGCGTGGACGCAGGCGGTCGAGGACGAGCACCGGCTGCTGTCGCAGGTGCTCGCCGTGCTGTTCGCGTTCCCGGTGCTGCCCGATGACGCGATGCCGGCGCGGCTGCAGGGCCTCGCCGACCGCTTCCCGATCGCCGGGCGGATCGCCCAGCCGAAGGCGGACGGCAAGGCCGACTTCTGGAACGCGGTCGGGGGCCAGTACAAGGCTTCGCTCGACTACGTCGCGACGATCGCGTGCGAGTCGGGCAGCGCGTTCGAGCGCGGGCCGGAGGTGCGGACGCAGACGATCGGCGTGCGGCCGGCCGACGGGCCGCGCACGATCACCGAGATGCACCGCATCGGCGGCACCGTCGCACGCAAGGACGGCGACCCGGTGGCCGGCGCGTGGGTCGCGATACCCGCGCTGGGCCTGCTCGCCACAGCGGGCGACGACGGGCGCTTCCGGTTCGACCGCGTGCCCTCCGGTCGTCACGCGATCGAGGTGCGGGCGCCGGACGGCGGGAAGGCCGGCGCCGAGGTCGACGTGCCCGGCGGGAAGGCCGACTTGGTCGTGAAATGACCGAACGGGCAACCCCCGCTGCCCGATCGACTCTGGCGCCGGGAGGCGCTGACCGGCGAAGGTTGGAGCATGCCCGTCCACGAGGTTCGACCGCCGCGCGTGCTGCTCGGCAATCTCGAGCCGATCGTTCGCCTGGGGATGGCGACGGTGCTCGGTGAGGACGACGTCGAAGTCATCGGGGAGGAGGTCCGCCCGGCGGCACTCGTGCTGCTGGCGGGCCGCCTGCGTCCCGACGCCGTCGTCCTCGACCTCGGGAACGCGGAGTCACGGAAGCTGGGGGAACGCGTCCGCACGGCGTCGCCGAAGACGACGGTCGTCTACTGGGCGCGAGATGAGGAACTGATGGAGGTCGTCGATCCCGGCGCCTTCGACCCCCGGCGGGTGTTCGCTCCCGTCCCGGAGGAATTGAGCAGCGCGTTGAAGCGAAGTCATTTGAACCGAGTGGAGAGGTGATATGCCCACTTACCTGACTCCCGGCGTGTACGTCGAGGAGGTTCCCTCCACCTCGAAGCCAATCGAGGGGGTCGGGACATCGATCGCCGCGTTCGTCGGGCTTGCGCCCGGTGGACCGGTGAACACGCCGATGCGGATCTCGAACTGGACCCAGTTCGCGAAGATCTACGGCGACCCAGGCGAGCCCGACAACGGGCCGTTCATGGAGGGCGCGTACCTCGCGCACTCGGTCTTCGGGTTCTTCCAGAACGGCGGCTCGGTCTGCTGGGTCGTGCGCGTCGGTGCGCCCGAGAACGGTGCGTCCCGGCCCGTCGCCGCGCTGCCGGCGGCGGCCGACAAGGCGGTCGAGACGTTCCGCGCGCAGGCGCTCGAGGGCGTCGACGGCGGCGTCAAGGTCGAGGTCTCGGAGGAGCCGTCGGCCGAGGAGGGCGGCGGGACCTACAAGCTCGTGGTCGACGCCGGCTCAGCCGGCCACGAGGAGTACGAGGGCCTGACGCTCAAGAAGGGCCGCAACAACCTCGCCACCAAGGTCAACTCGGCGTCGAAGCTGATCAAGATCGAGGAGACCGGCGCGTCGCTGCCCGAGGCGCAGCGCGCTCCCGCCCCGGGCACGTACGCGCTGTCGGCGCCGAGCGTGGCGCCCGAGAAGGTGTCGGCCGGCGACTTCGAGGGCGACGTCGCCCGCCGCCGCGGCATGGGCGGCCTGTCGGCGGTCGACGAGGTCACGATGGTCGTGATGCCCGACATCATGGGCCTCGGCGACGACGACCACGTGCGCGATCTGCAGGGCAAGATGATCGCCCACTGCGAGGACGCCGGCGACCGGATGGCGATCCTCGACGCGCCGCCGAGCATGCTCCCGCAGGAGGTCCTCGAGTGGCGGATGAGCACCGCCGGCTACGACTCGAAGTTCGCGGCGCTCTACTACCCGTGGATCGAGGTCATGGACCCGCTGACGAACCAGCCGATCCTGGTTCCGCCGTCGGGCCACGTGGCCGGCGTCTGGTGCCGGACCGACTCCCAGCGCGGCGTCCACAAGGCGCCCGCCAACGAGGTCGTGCTCGGCGCCAACGGGCTCGGCTTCCAGGTCACGCAGGCCGAGCAGGGCGGCCTCAACAAGGCCGGCATCAACTGCATCCGCGCGTTCCCGGGCCGCGGCATCCGCGTGTGGGGCGCGCGCACGCTGTCGAGCGATCCCGAGTGGCGCTACATCAACGTCCGCCGGCTCTTCAACTACGTCGCCGAGTCGATCATGGAGGGCACGCAGTGGGCGGTGTTCGAGCCCAACGACCAGCGGCTGTGGATGCAGCTGCGGATCGCGGCGTCGAACTTCCTGTTGCGCACGTGGCGCGAGGGGGCGCTGTTCGGCGCGACGCCCGAGCAGGCGTTCTTCGTCAAGTGCGACGAGGAGACCAACCCGCCCGAGGTGATCGAGGCCGGGCAGGTCATCTGCGAGATCGGCATCGCGCCGGTGAAGCCCGCCGAGTTCGTGATCTTCCGGCTGAGCCAGTACTCGGCCGGCGCGTCCGAGATCGAGGGCTAGAAAGGAGCCACTGAGACATGGCATCAGCACAGAAGCCGCGGCCGACCAACCACTTCCGGCTGCAGATCGGCGGCCGTGAGGCGATCGGCCAGTTCCGCGAGGTCTCGGGGCTCGATTCCGAGCAGGAGATCATCGAGCAGAAGGAGGTCGACGCCAACGGCAACGTCTCCATCAAGAAGGTCCCCGGCAACCTCAAGTACTCGAACGTCGAGCTCAAGCGCGGGATCGACGTCGACAAGGCCCTGTGGGAGTGGCGCTACCAGGTCGAGACCCAGGGCCCGGACTCCGCACGCACGGACTGCACGCTCGAGCTGATCGACTACGACGGCTCGCCGATCGCGACCTACACGCTCCTGCAGGCGTGGCCCTCCAAGTACACGGGGGCGGCCATGAACGCCGGCTCGAACGAGGTCGCGGTCGAGGCGATGACGATCTGCCACGAAGGCTTCAAGCGGATGTGATGCAGACCGAGTTCGTCTTCACGCTGCCGCAGGGCTATGTGGATGCCGGCGGCGCCGTGCACCGCGAGGGCGTGATGCGCCTGGCCACGGCGCGCGACGAGATCGAGCCGCTGCGCGACGCCGAGGTGCGTCGCAACGAGGCCTATCTCGCCGTGCTGTTGCTGTCGCGCGTCGTTGTGCGCCTCGGGGATGTGTCCGACGTCACGCCCTCGGTGATCGAGGGCTTGTACGCCGCGGACTTCGATCATCTCCAGCGGCTGTACGAGCGCCTGAACACCGACGGCGAGGCGGTCGGCGCTGTGACGTGTCCGCATTGCTCGCAGGCCTTCGAGGTCGATCTGACGGACATAGAGGACGGTCGATTGGGGGAATGACGCGGCCGTCTCCCGAGCAGCTGCTCGCGGAGACGGCCCGGCTCGCCCATCGCTTCCACTGGCCGCTCGACACGATCCTCGACCTCGAGCACCCGGACCGCCGGCGCTTCCTGCGTGAAGCCGACTCTCTGGCCCCTTGACCCATGCAACCGAACCCTTCATCCGGTCTCGCCCGGCGCATCGCGCCGGTCGGGCGACGCCTGCTCGGCCGCCACGCGCGGCTGATGCGGGCGAGCGGCCGGCGGCTGGGTGAGGCTGTGTCTTCGCGGCACGAACCCCCCGGGCCCGCTGTGGCGGCGCGCCGGCTGGCGCCGGTCCGGCTCGTCACCCGCTCGCCCGCCCCGGTCGCGCCCAGCGCGCCCGCCTCCGCACCGGGCTGGGAGCCGTCGGCCACGGAGAGCACGGTCATGCCGGGGATCTCCGACTGGGGCGCGGAGTACCTGTTCGGCGACGCGGGGGCCGCGGTCTCCTCGGGCGAGGCCTGGATGGGCGGGGCCAACCTCACGCCGCGCACGCCGGACGAGCGGCGGCTCTCGCGGCTCAAGCGCGGGGCGCCCGAGGTCGCCCGCGAGGCCAAGATCCTCGAGGCGGACGACACCCCGCCGCCACCGCCTCGCCGTCGCCTCGCCCGCCGGCCGGCCGACGAGCCCGACCCCACCCCGCCGTCTGTGCCGGCCCCCGCGCCTGACGATCCCGCGCCGCCCGCCGGCGGACCTCCGGCCGAGCCCGCACCCCGGCCCCAGCCGGTACGAGTCGCGCGCGCAAGCGCACCGCCCCGTCCCGCGGTGCAGCGAGTCGCACGGCCCGCGCCGCCGGTTGAGCCCGCCCCTCCGCCCCCGCCCGCCAAGCCGTCGCTGCTGCGCCGCATCACCGACCGGCTGCGCGGCGAGACCACGCCTGCGGACAGCCCGCCGATCGCCATGGTGCCGCCACGAGTCGGGGTCACACGCGTCGACACATCGTCACCCACCGTGCCGGACGAGCCAGCGCCCGACGCGACGGGTGCGGACCGCGCACCAGTCGGGATCGCCCGGGCGCCGCGCGAGGAGACGGCCGCGGCGGAGAGCGCCCCGCCCGCGATGACCCAGGCGGGGATCCCGCCCGCCGCGATCGCACGGGTGGAGCACGCGGGCGCGGAGACCGCGGCGGCAGTCTCGCGGCCGGCCGAGACCCGCGGCGCGGAGACCGCGCCGGCGGCTTCGGCGCCGGACGAGACCGTGAGCGCGGAGACGGCGCCGGCGGAGCGCGCGCCCGTGGCGATCTCGCGCGTGGCGCGCGCGGCGGCGGCCTCGGCGCCCGACGAGACCCGCGGCGCGGAGACCGTGAGCGCGGGACGCGCGGGCGCCGAGAGCGCACCCGTGGCGATCTCGCGCGCGGCGAACGCGCCCGCGGCCTCGGCGCCCGACGAGATCGGCGGCGCGGAGACCGCGCCCGCGCAGCGCGCGCCCGTGGCGATCTCGCGCGCGGCGAACGCGCCCGCGGCCTCGGCGCCCGACGAGATCGGCGGCGCGGAGACCGCGCCTGCGGAGCGCGCGCCCGTGGCGATCTCGCGCGTGGCGCGCACGGCGGCGGCCTCGGCGCCGGACGAGACCGTGGGCGCGGAGACCGTCGGCGCGGAGACCGTGGGCGCCGAGACCGTGGGCGCGGAGAGCGCGCCAGTGGCGATCTCGCGGGTGGCGAGTACGCCGGCGGAGACGTCTGCGGCGGAGATGGCGCCGGCCGCGATCTCGGCGCGCGCGCGGGCGACGGTCAGCCGCGCGGGCACGCCGCCCGCGCAGGCGCGGCCGCGGGTCGGCCTCCAACGGGCTGCGCGCGAGGAGCCGGCGGCGCAGCGGCCCGCCGGCACCGACCCGGTGCGCCTCGCGCGGGCGCTCGGGACCGAGGTGCAGGTCGACGAGGCGGGCAATCAGACCGTCGAGATGCCCCTGGCGCCGTTCTCGACCGCCCCGCGGACGGTCACGCGTGCGCTCGCGGCCGACGAGCCTGCGCTCAGCGAGCCGGCGACGCCCGCCGCGAGCGTCACGACCCCCACCCCGCCCACCGCCGCGCCGGCACCGCAACCCGTCGACGTCGACCAGATCACCGAGACCGTCATCGACCACATCCGCCGCGAGCTCCTCGTCGAGCGCGAGCAGGCGGGCGGACCCATGGATCTCCTGTGACCCTGAGAGCCGTCACCAAGGGCTCGCCGCAGCCCGACCCCGTCGCCGAGCTGCGCTTCAAGGTCGAGCTGCAGCCCGACCTCAACATCGGCCGCTTCTCGGAGTGCACGGGCATCTCGGTCGAGGTCGAGACGAAGGAGTACATGGAGGGCGGCGCCAACGACTTCGTCCACAAGCTGCCGACGCGGGTGAAGTACCCCAACATCGTCCTCAAGCGCGGCGTCACGCACGAGGAGGCACTGCTGCAGTGGTTCATGGAGAGCCGCTACACGCCCACGCGCCGCGACATGACGATCAGCCTGCTCGGCCCCGGCAGCAAGATCGTCCGCAGCTGGGTGTTCATGAACGCGTACCCGGTCAAGTGGACCGGGCCGAACCTCAACGCCAACTCGAACGCGATCGCCAGCGAGAGCCTCGAGATCGTGCACAACGGGCTGCGGGTGGTCTGACACACCATGCCTCCCAGCTACCCCTCGGGATTCAAGAAGGCCGAGCTCGCGATCGAGGGCGGCGAGACGATCCCCGTGCTCTTCAACCCGACCGAGTACTCGATCACCAAGACGAACACCTGGAACTTCAAGGAGGTCCAGGGCCAGTCGCTCCCCCCGCCCGAGTTCGGCGGCGGCGCGCCGCGTCAGCTGAGCCTGTCGCTGCTGCTCGACGCCTCGCTGCTCGAGGGCAGCCAGAGCGTCAAGGACATCACCGACAAGCTGTTCAAGATGATGGAGGTGGGCGACGGCCAGCCGGCCGGCGGCAAGCGCGCGTCCCCGCCGAAGGTGACGTTCCGCTGGGGCGCGGTCGACACGTTCCTCGCCGTCTGCACCTCGCTCACCGTCGCCTACCAGCTGTTCGAGCCCAACGGCGTGCCGATCCGCGCCGACGTCAAGCTCGACCTCAAACAGGCCGAGCCCGCCAGCACGGCCAGCTCCGCGAGCGCGAAGAAGGGCACCAACCCGACCACCCGCGCGCAGGCCGGCCACGGCGTCCACACCGTGCAGGACGGCGACAGCCTGCCGTCGATCGCCTACCGCGCATACGGCGACGCCACGCGCTGGCGCGCGATCGCCGAGGCCAACGGGATCGACAACCCGCTCCACGTCCGCCGCGGCACCGCGCTGATCGTCCCGACGCTGGAGACCGGATGACCGCCAAGCCCACCGCCGCGGTCCGGATCCTCGTCAACGGAACCGAGCTCGAGGCCGACAAGCTGCTCGACGTCCAGGTCCGCGACAGCGTGCTGCTGCCCGACACCGCGGTCGTCCGCGTCCGCGACCCCGACGCCACCGCGCTGACCACGACGTTCAAGCTCGGCGACCCGCTCGAGGTCGCGTTCGGCGCCACCGAGGAGGACACCGTCCTGCCGGTGTTCAAGGGCGAGATCGTCGTGCTCGAGCCCGAGTTCGGCCAGGGCGACTGCATCGTCGCCGCCCGCGCCTACGACCGCGGCTGGCGCCTGAACCGCCAGCGCCAGAGCCGCACCTTCCAGAACCAGACCGCCGAGGACATGGTCAAGGCGGTCGCCGGCGCGTGCGGGCTCAACCCCGGCGAGATCGAGGACACGGGCGCCGTCCACGACTTCTTCCAGCAGAGCATGGAGACCGACTGGGAGTTCTGCTGGCGGCTGGCGACGATGTACGACTTCGAGTTCGTCGTCGCCGACCAGGACTTCCACTTCCGCAAGCGCACGCAGCAGGCCGCCGCGGTCACGCTCACGTGGGGGGAGAAGGCCAGCCTGATCTCGCTCAAGCCGCGCATGAGCGGGATCGGCCAGGTCAAGGACGTCACGGTCGCGAGCCACGATCCGAAGGCCCGGCAGCCGCTCGTCGGCCGCGCGAGCACGCCCCGGCTGGCGGCGAGCTCGCAGGCGGTGCAGAGTCGCAACGGCGCGGTCGGATCGCTGCAGGGCGGAAGCGTCGTGGTCGCCGACCGCGTCGTCACCACCCAGGGCGAGGCCGACAAGGTCGCGCAGAGCACGCTCGACCGGCTCGCGAAGTCGTTCGTCGAGGCCGAGGGCAAGGCGTTCGGCAACCCGCGGCTGCGCGCCGGCGCGACCGTGAAGCTCGACAAGGTCGGCCAGTTCAGCGGCGACTACGTGATCGCCCAGACCACGCACAGCTACCGCGGCGGCAGCGGCTACCTGACCGCGTTCACGATCTCCGGCCGCACCGCGCACACGTTCTCCGACCTGCTCAAGCGCGAGAGCCACGACTGGGCGAGCTCGCTCGTCGTCGGCATCGTCACCAACAACAACGACCCCGACGACATGGGCCGCGTGCGCGTCAAGTACCCGGCGCTCGGCGACAACATCGAAGGCTGGTGGGCGCGCGTGGCGACGATCAACGCCGGCAACGAGCGCGGCCTGCTGATGATCCCGCAGGTCGGGGACGAGGTGGTCGTCGCGTTCGAGCACGGCGACCTGCGCCGCCCGTTCGTCCTCGGCGCGCTCTGCACCGGCCAGCAGACAGGCCCGGAGGACTCTGCACGACGGCCAGACCGCAAGGCGGCGTTCGGCGTCAAGTCCGACCACAAGGTGCCGTCGAGAGCCGCCAGACCGATGACCCTGCGCAGCGGCGACACGCTCGACATCGAGGTCACGCGCGACGCCGAGATCGAGCAGCAAGAGCGATCCGGATCGAGCGGCGTCGAGGGCGTGTGACGATCGAGGCAGGGCGCGCTCAAGCTGTCCGGCGCGTCGGTGGACATCAACGCGGTCGGCGCCGTCAAGGTCAGCGGGGCGGTGATCAACCTTGGCCGACATCCTCGGCTCGGGCATCGCCTTCCCCCTCCAGGTCGACCGCCGCGGCGGCCTCGCGCTGGCCCGCGACGAGACGGACATCGACCAGGCGATCGAGCTGATCCTCGGCACCGCGCCGGGCGAGCGGCCGATGCGGCCCGAGTTCGGCTGCGGCGTCCACGACTTCGTGTTCGACACGATCGACGCGGCGACGGTCGCGCGGCATGGAGACCGAGATCCGCGCCGCGCTCGACCGCTGGGAGCCGCGGGTCGAGGTCATCGAGGTCGAGTTCGACCTCGCCGGCGCCGACGCCGGCCGGCTGCTGATCGACATCGACTACCGGCGTCCGCGCGACCAACCACATGCGCAACCTCGTCTACCCCTTCTACGTCATCCCCGCCGAGGAGACTGAGTGAGCTCCCCGAGATCCAGCTCGACGACCGCCGCTTCCAGGACCTCGTCTCCGAGGCCCGCACGCGCATCACCCGCTCGTGCCCGGAGTGGACCGAGCACAACGTCTCCGACCCCGGCATCACGCTGATCGAGCTGTTCGCGTGGATGACGGAGATGACGATCTACCGGCTCAACCGCGTGCCGGACAAGCTCCACGTCGCGCTGCTCGAGCTGCTCGGGATCCGGCTCGACGGCCCGAGCGCGGCGTCGCACCGACGTGCGCTTCCGGCTCGCCGCGCCCGGCCACCGAGCCGGTGCTGATCCCCGGCGGCGAGACCGAGGTCGGCACGCCGCGCACGCCGACCGAGGAGTCGATCGTCTTCCAGGTCGACGAGGACTTCACGATCCCGCCGGCCCGCCCCGCCGCCTACGTGGTCCAGCGCGGCGGCCAGGTCAAGGACGTCGGCGCTGGCCGACGGCGAGGCGCGCCCGCAGGGCGCCGACCAGCTCGCCGTTCGGCTCGCCGCCCGGCGGTCGGCGACGCGCTGCTACCTCGGCTTCGAGGAGCCGCTCGGGCGGCTCGCTGATGCAGCGTCGACGTCGACGCCTCGCAGGCGCGCGGCGCCGGCGTCAACCCGGAGGACCCGCCGCTGCGCTGGGAGGTCTCCCAGGGTGACGGCCGCTGGGCGGAGGCGACCGTGCTCGAGGACCTCACCGGCGGCTTCAACTACGGCGCCGGGACGGTCGAGCTGAGCTGCCGCCGCGCACCGCGGTCCAGCCGCTCGGCGGCCACCGGCTGCACTGGCTGCGCTGCCGGGTCGACGACACGCACGCGCCACGGTGGCGCGGCGACGACCTACACCGCACCCGCCCGAGATCTACTCGATCACCGCCGCGCCGATCGGCGCGCGGCTGCCGGCCACGCACGCCGTCGCACGAGGAGCGCGAGATGCTCGGCATCGTCCGACGGCACGCCCGGCCAGATCTTCCCGCTGCGCCACGCGCCGGTGCTCAAGCCGCTCGCGGCGCGAGACGCTCGAGGTGCAGGACCCCGAGTCCGGCGACTGGGCGACCTGGGAGCTGCGCGAGGACTTCGTCGGCTCGACCGAGTTCGACCGCCACTTCGCGCTCGACCTCGTCGGCCGGCGAGGTCGAGCTCGGCCCGGCGATCCGCGAGACCGACGGCGGCTGGACGCAGTACGGCGCGGTGCCGCCGAAGGGCGCGGTGCTGCGCTTCACCGCGCTACCGCCACGGCGGCGGCCGCGCGGGCAACGTCGCGGCCGGGCGACGCTGACCGTGCTCAAGAGCGCGATCCCCGGCGTCGACACGGTCACGAACCCGGATCCCGGCCATCGGCGGCGTCGACGCCGAGGCGCTCGAGCACGCGCGCCAGCGCGCGGCGATGGAGATCCGCTCGCGCTACCGCGCGGTGACCGCCGAGGACTTCGAGTTCCTGGCCGGCGAGGCGTCGCCGCGGGTGGCGCGCGCGGTCTGCATCCCGCCGCGCCGACGGCGGCGCCGGTGCGCGCTGCACCTGCTGCCGCGCGTCGACCCGGCCGACCGCCAGCTCGCCTACGACGAGCTGCTGCCCGACGAGGAGCCTGATGCGCGAGGTGCCGGAGTACCTCGACGAGCGGCGGCTGATCGGCACGACGGTCGCAGCTGCTGCCGTGCCGCTTCCGCGGGCTGTCGGTGGTCGTCGACCTGCAGGCGGCGCCGCTGCGCCGACACCGCGCGCGTCGAGGAGGACGTCGCGCACGCGCTCTACACGTACCTGAACCCGCTCGTCGGCGGGAACGCGAGCGGCCCCGGCCAGCGGCTGGGCGTTCGGCCGCGCGCTCAACCAGGGCGAGCTGTACGGCGTCGTCCACGCGGTCGCCGGCGTCGAGTTCGTGAAGATCCTGCGCATCTACGAGACGGACCTCGCGACCGGCGAGCAGGCGTCCAAGCCGGCCGGGACCCACATCGTGCTCGAGCCCGACGAGCTGATCGCCTCCGGCTCGCCACATCGTCAAGGCCACGCACCGGGAGGACCTAGGATCGCCGTGGCGGACGGAGCGGGCAACGGCGACTACAAGACGTTCGTCGGGCGCGGGCTTCGGCACGCTGATGATCCAGCTCGCGCAGGGCCGACGCGAGACGCCCGCCGGTCGCCTCCAGCCGCGGCGTACCTGCGCGACGGGCTGCCCGTCGCTCTACCAGGACGGCGACTTCGGGATGCGCTTCGTCGGCGCGCTCGAGGCGATGCTCGACCCGATCGTGGCCATGCTCGACGCGCTGCCCGCGCACTTCGACCCCGACCACGCGCCGCGCGACATCGCTCGACCTGCTGGCGGCGTGGCTGGGCGTCGACCTGGACGAGTCGCAGGAGCTCGCCACCAGCGCGAGATGGTCCGCCGCGGCCGCCGAGCTCGGCCGCCGCCGCGGGACGGTCGCGCGGCCTCGAGCTCGCGCTCGAGCTGCACTTCCCCGGCGTGCCGCTGCGGGTCGAGGACGAGGGCGGCGTCGGTGGTCGTTCGACGGCCGGCGAGCTGCCCGCCGAGGCGCCGCCGCCGACAGTTCGTCGTCTACTGCGACACGCCCGTGGCCGAGAACGACGCAGGCGGCGATCGCCCGCTGCATCGAGCAGTTCAAGCCCGTGCACGCCGGCTACCGGCTGCGCGTGCGGGCGCCAAGAAGAAGGCTGACGACAGTGAGGACGTGCCAGGCCTGCGGGCGCGAGAACCCCGACGACCAGGACTTCTGCGAGTGCGGCGAGTACCTGCGCTGGGAGCCGACGCAGTACGTGCAGGCGGTCGAGCCGACGCCGCCGAAGCCGGTGCCCGAACCGCAGCCCGAGCCCCAGCTCGAACAAGCTCCCCCGCCCCCGCCGCCGCCGGCGCACGGGCGCGAGAAGACCGCGGCGCAGCCCGCCGTGGCCGCCGCCGACGCCTCGCTCACGCTCCGCCACCCCGACCGCGAGGCGGACCCCGGCGAGACGGTGGCGAGTCGGCGTCGAGCCCGGCCAGCGCGAGCGCGTGCTGGCGCTGGTCCGCAACCAGAGCGGGATCGTCGACAACTACGACCTGCGCGTCGACGGCCTGCCCGACGGCTGGTGGTCGATCTACCCCGACACCGTCTACCTCGTCCCGTACGGCTCGGCGGGCACGTACGAGCAGGAGGTCGAGGTCCACCTGCACCCGCCGCGCGCCCCCGAGGCCGAGGCGCGCGAGTGGGAGCTGCGGGTGGTCGGCGCAGTCGAAGGCGCAGGCGGCGCGACGCCGCGTCCGCGCCGCTGGCGCTCACGATCCAGCCGTACTCCGAGTACGCGACCAAGGCTGCGGCCCGAGCGCGCGAAGGGCCGCCGCAAGGCGCGACTTCGACCGTCGACGTCGCCAACCAGGCGAACGCGCCGGTGCTCGTCGCGCTCGAGGGCGCCGACCCGGACGGCGAGCTGCAGTTCGGCTTCGACCGCCCGCCGCCGGAGATCGCGCCCGGGCAGACGGTGCACGACGACGATGCGCGTGCAAGCCGCCGAAGCAGAGCTGGATCGGCCGCGCGGTCGACCGCCGCTTCGAGGTGCGTCACCGTCACCGGCGAGGAGGCGACCGGCAGCGGCCGCCGACCGCAGCGCCGAGGCCGCGCGCGGCCGGCTCCGTCGACCGACCGCCAGCGCGCGGGCGCTTCGCCTTCACGCAGTCGCAGCGCGTTCAAGCCGCAGGTGTACGAGCCCGCGTCTGCAGGTCGGCCCCGGCGGCGTGCACTTCCGGGCACCGCAGTTCCAGGCGCCGCAGCTGCCGGGCGCAGAACTTCCAGCCGTCCAATCTCCAGCGGTCGGCTCGGCGGCGGCGCGGCCGCGGCGCGCCGCCGCGCCGCTCGCTGCCCACGCAGGGCGTCTTCCGCCAGAAGGCGTGGCTGCCGTGGTGGCTTGATCCCAGTCCTCGGCCTGCTCGCCGCTGCTGCCGCTGTTCCTCTACATGCTGCTGCCCAAGAACGTCACCGTGCCCGACGTCGTCGGCGCCGAAGTCGACGTTCGAGGCCGAGAAGGAGCTCGTCGACGACGGGCCTCAAGCTCGCGGCCGCAGACCGAAGCCGAAGGTCACCAAGGACGCCGACGCCCGGCACGGTCGATAGGCCAGATGCCGGCCGCCGGCGAGAAGGCCAAGAAGGACTCCGAGGTCACGCTCCTGGTCGCCGTCGGCAGCGGCAAGGCGACCGTGCCGAACATCGTCGGCAGGACCGCGAGCGAGGCCGAGCAGGCGCTTCGCCGGCGCAAGCTCACGCTCGGCCAGGCCTCGCCGCAGCCGCTCGACCCGGCGAAGAAGATCTCGAGCCAGATCCCGGCCGCCAACCAGGTCGTCAAGGAGGGCACGCCGGTCAACATCTTCTTCCCGACCGAGGCCGGAGCCGGCGAGGACGGCGAAGAGCGGCGGGCGGCGGCGGAGGCGGGCCGAGCGGCGGCGGCGGCGCCGACGTCACGATCCCGGCGGTCGACGGCGCGTCGCAGCCAGGACTTCGCGCAGACGGTCTCGGACCTCAAGCTCGTGCCCGAGGCGAAGACGGCGTTCGACGCCTCCAAGGCCGGCGACGCTGTTCGGCACCGAGCCGGCCGCCGGCACGACCGTCAAGCAGGGCACGAAGGTCAAGCTGCTCGTGTCCGGCGGCTTCCCGGCGGTCGTCTACGACGACGACAAGGACATCCTGCGCGTCAACGGCGCGAACGGGGACAAGCTGTCGCCCGGCTCGCAAGGGGCCCGGCGTGGAGAAGGACCCGACGGTGAGCCCCGACGGCACACGCGTCGCCTTCACGCGCGACGGCAAGGTGTTCCTCGCGGACATGTCCAAGCCCAACTCGACGCCTTCGGCGCTGACCGCGCGGCGACGACCACTACGCCGACCTCGCGTGGGCGCCGACCACCGGACGCCGACGTGCTCGCGATGCGCACAAGGCGACCCGGCAACGACACCGACCTCTGCTTCGGCGTGATCGAGGGCGGCCAGATCGACCCCGCAGTGCCTCGACCGAGCCGGACTTCCGGATCGGCTCGACGATCCACTGGGCCACCGACGGCCGCTCGATCTTCGCGACTCGGCGGCAAGAACCCCAACACCGGCGAGTTCGGCATCGTGCGCTGGAAGACGAAGCAAGCCGTTCTCCCCCGACCCGAACGACTGGGGCCCGGGCCGCTTCGTCACCAACACCGACACGCCGAACAAGGGCGTCCGCGAGGCCGCGCTCTCGCCCGACGGCAAGATCCTCGCCGCGGTCGCCCGCCTCGGCGACCGGCCATTCGAGCTGTTCCTGACCAAGCCCGGCAACTTCGCGCTCACCAACGCCAAGTCGCCGGGCGTCAGCGCCTGCAAGGTCGCGTGGCAGCCCGACAGCCGCGGGCTGGTGATCGTGCAGGCCGACGAGACCTGCGAGGGCAGGCGATCGGCACGCTCGCGCACCTCAACGTGCAGGACCCGACGCGCAGCGACGACCTCAAGGTCGACGGCGACAACCCGGCGTTCCAACCGCTGCCGGGAGGCTAGATGCTGTGCCCGGGCTGTCGCCGCCAGCTCGAGCGCGACGCCGGCTGGTGCGGAGCTGCGGCGCGTCGCTCGGCGGCGCCGGCGCGCCGCTCGAGCTCGTGGTCGAGGGCGCCGCGCGCGTGCCGCTGGTGAGCGCCGTGACGGTCGGGCGCGCGGCCGGGTCGACGGTCGTGCTCACGCGACCCGGCGGTCTCGCGCCTGCACGCGCGGATCGCGCCCGGCAACGGCGGGGGCCCGGTGCTCGAGGACGCCGGCTCGGCGCTACGGGACCTACGTCGACGGCGTGCGCGTGACCGGGCCGGTGCCGCTGCGCGACGGCGCGAAGATCCGGCTCGGGGACTCCGAGCTGGCGGTCGAGCGGCGCGCGCGAGACGATCAGTCGTGCCCGTCCGCGCCCACCGCCGAGCGTCGCCGGTGGTCGAGCAGCGCGACGCAGTTCGGACTGCACCCGCGCGTGCGGTCCGGCTACGCGCTCAAGCGGCTCGACGCGACGAGGGAGAGCGGCCGTGGGTGCTCCGCGACCTCGAGCGCGACACGTACCTGCGAGCTCGGGGACGACGACGCGGAGCTGTTCGAGCAGCTCGACGGCTCGCGCTCGCTGGCCGACCTGAGCGCGCTGGCCGAGCAGCGGTTCGGCGCCACCGGCCGGCGCGGCTGGCCCGGCTGCTGGCCGACCTCGGCGAGCGCGGCTTCCTCGCGGGGATCGCGGCGGCGGCGGAGGCGCCGCCGTCGCGGTTGCGGCGCCTGCTGCGCCCGCGCGAGAAGTCGTTCACGTCGTTCGGCCCGTGGGTCAACGGCGTGTACCGCCGCGGCGGCTGGGTGCTGTTCACGCAGCCGGCGCTGATCGCGCTCGGGGTGCTCGCCGCCGCGGGCGTCGGCGCGTTCGCGTATCTGGTCGCCGGCCGCTACGGGACGCCGTTCGTGGTCGCGAAGCACATCGGGCTCGGCGGGCTCGTGTTCCTGCTCGGCCGCTTCGCGATCGTGTGCGTGCACGAGGTCGCCCACGGGCTGGCGATGGCGTCGTTCGGGCGGCACGTCGGCCGCGCGGGCGTCAAGCTGGTGCTGATCTTCCCGTACGCGTTCGTCGACACCTCGGAGGCGTGGTTCGAGCCGCGCCGGCGGCGGATCGCGGTCAGCGCCGCCGGGCCGGTGTCGGACTTCTCGCTCGGCGCGCTGTTCTCGATCTGCTGCTTGCTGCTGGCGCCCGGCACCGTGCGCGACGTGTTCTTCCAGCTCGCGTTCGCCGCCTACGTCGGCGCGTGCTTCAACCTCAACCCGTTCCTCGAGCGCGACGGCTACCACATGCTCGTCCGACCTGCTGCGCGAGCCGGGCCTGCGGCGGCGCGCACGCGAGCAGTTCGCCCGGCGGCTGTCCGGCGGCGGCGCCGCCGAGGACTCGCCGGTGCTCGCCCGCTACTCGGTCTTCGCGCTCGCGTGGTCGGTCCTGGCGGCGCTGTTCGCGATCGCGATGACGTTCCGCTATCAGCCCACGCTCGAGGAGTTGGCGCCCGCGGAGTGGATCGTCTGGCTCGCGATGGGCATCGTATGGGTGGCTGTGTTCGTGCCTGTGATCGTCGTGCTCGCCCGGCCGCTGGCTCAGCGGCTGCGGCCCGAGAGCTGAGATGTCCGACACCGACCTGGCGGCGGCCCGACTGCTCGAGCGTCTGCTCACCGAGCCGGACTTCCGCGTCCGCTTCCGCCGCGACCCGGTGAGCGCGTGCCGCGAGGCCGGGCTCGACGAGCTCGCCGAGGACATGGCGCTGGCCGCCGGCAAGGCGGCGAGCACGCTGTACGTGCGCGAGTCGCGCTCGAGCATGGCGGGCGCACTGATCGCGGCGTCGATGGAAGGCGTCGGCGGCGTGCACGACCTCGCCGACCAGGTCGACATCTCCGCGATGCCACCGGCCGTCGGCAATGTGCTCACGCTGCACCTGATGTCGGTGAAGGCGGACGTCAACCCGAACATCGAGTTCGCGGCGGGCGCGGAGCGCAAGTTCTCGGATCCGCGCGTCGTCGAGGTACTGAACAAGCTCGCCGCGGATCACAAGCTGACCGTGTCCGGGAGCTCGGACGGCGGGGTCGACATCTCCGCGATCGACGGCCAGCCGGTCGGCGTCGCGAACTTCGACGCCCGCGAGGTCGCTATGCACCTGCAGGACCTCGACCCCTCGATCCGGCCGGACGAGATCGGCACGCCGTGGGCGATCGACGGCCCGGGCTACTTCACCGACGCGAGCCACCAGGACGTCCTCCACATCGCCTTCGACAAGCACGCGTCGGTGCAGCTGCTGGCGGTCGCCGAGGCGCACAAGGCGCCGCCGCCGGTCGCGGCCGACGCGATCGACTATCCCGGCGACGACGCCTCGCGCGAACAGATCGCGGCGTGGATGGCGGCGGCGGCCGAGAAGCGCGGGCTGCCGGGCGAGCTGCCGGTGATGGCCTCGCTCGTCGAGTCGGGCATGCACAACCTCAGCGGCGGCGACCGCGACTCGGTGGGGTACTTCCAGATGCGGGTCGGGATCTGGAACTCGGGCGCCTACGCGGGCTACCCGGACGATCCGCAGAAGCAGATCGACTGGTTCCTCGATCAGGCGGAGGCGGTCAAGAAGGCGCGCGTGGCCCGCGGGCTGCCCGTCGACGACCCGCACCAGTACGGCGAGTGGATCGCCGACGTCGAGCGCCCCGCCGCCCAGTACCGCGGCCGTTACCAGCTGCGGCTCGACGAGGCCCAGGCGCTGCTCAAGGATCATGCCCAGGCGCCCGTGGCGGATGCTCCGGCGCCATCCGCTGCCGTCGATCCCGCCCAGTTCGGCGCCGAGGGCACCGGGGGTCCGCCGAGCCCGGAGACGCGCGCGCTCCTGGAGAACCACAACGTCGTGTTCGACGCGACGGGCGTGGGGGACCTGAAGGCCGGGCGCATCGACCCACGCGTCGTCGCGGTGCTGACCAAGCTCAGCGAGCACCACAAGCTGACGATCTCCGCGATGGCGTCCGATCACTCCAAGTTCACGACGGGCGGATCGGTCTCCAACCACTTCGCCGGCCGCGGCGTGGACATCGCGGCGATCGATGGGGTGCCGGTGAACGCCTCGAACTTCGACGCGCGCGAGATGGCGATGAAGCTGCAGGATCTCGATCCTGCGATCCGGCCGGACGAAATCGGCACGCCGTGGGCGATCAACGGCCCCGGCTACTTCACCGACGGCGAGCACCAGAACCACCTGCACGTCGGCTTCGACCACGAGATCAGCCCGGACTTCAAGCCACCGAGCGACATCGCGGCGCCCGCCGACGCGGTACCCAGCGCCGACACGCTGAGCGTGCTGGCGCCCGTCGCCAAGGCCGCCGACGTCGGCCACGAGTCGCTGAGCTTCATGGCGGCGGTCGAGCCGCGGCAGCGCGGCGGCGGGGCGGTCGACGCGGCAGCCGACCTCGCGGCGGGCGGGAACGGCGGCGGGGCGGGAGCCAAGGCGGTGGCGGCGCTCGCCGAGGCGAAGAAGTACCTCGGCACGCCGTACCAGTGGGGCGGGTCCACCCCGCAGACCCACTTCGACTGCTCCGGCCTCGTGCAATGGGCGTACGCGCACGTGGGGATATCGATCCCGCGCGTGACCGACCAGCAGATCCTGGCGAGCAACGGCACGCCGGTGGACCGCAGCCACCTCCTCCCCGGCGACCTCGTCTTCTTCCGCGACCCGAGCGGCTACGTCCATCACGTCGGCATGTCGCTCGGCGGCGACAAGTTCATCCACGCGCCGCACACCGGCGACGTGGTGAAGATCTCGAGCCTCGACGAGCCCTACTACAAGGAGCAGTTCACGGGCGGCCGGCGGTTCGACGCCGCAGGCTCCGCCCCGGCGCCCGACCCGACCGACGTGGCGACGGCGCACGCCCGTGTGGCGCGTGACGCGGCCGAGGTGCGGCGGCAGGACTCGGCGCTGTTCATGGCCGTCAAGGCGCAGGAGGCCGCGAAGGCGCGCGCGACGGTGCAGTTCCTCAAGGCGATCGACCCCGACCAGGCGCGCGCGGCCGCCGCCGGCCCCGGCGAGCTCAGCCAGGCGCCGCTCGACCTCGGCGGCGGCGCCGGCTACCCGGGCAACACCGCCTCACAGGCCGAGCTGGCGAAGTGGCTCGCGCGCCAGGCCCAGGACGCGGGGCTCCCGCCCGAGCTGCCGGTGATGGCTTCGCTCGTCGAGTCCGGCGTCAGGAACCTGCCCTGCGGCGACGCCGACTCGGCGGGCTTCTTCCAGATGCGCGTCGGGTTCTGGGACAGCGGCCCGTACGCCGGGTACCGCGACCAGCCGGAGCTGCAGGCGAAGTGGTTCATCGACCAGGCGCTGGCGATCAAGCGCACGCGCGTCGCCGCGGGTGACGTGAACTTCGGCAAGGACCCGTCGAAGTGGGGCGAGTGGATCGCCGACGTCGAGCGCCCCGCCGCCCAGTACCGCGGCCGCTACCAGCTTCGTCTCGACGAGGCCCGCGGCCTCCTCGCCCGGTAGCCTCGCGCCGGTGCGCAAGCACCTCGCGATCGAGGACCTGGGAGATCTCGTCGAGCTCCCGCTGCTGGCCGTCCTGGCCACGCATCGCCGCGACGGCAGCGTCCTCCTCTCCCCCGTCTGGCACGAGTGGCGGGACGGCGGCTTCAACGTCGCCACCCGCAGCACGGACGGCAAGGTGAAGCACCTGCGGCGCGATCCGCGGGCCAACATCGTGGTCTGCGAGCACTCGCCGCCGTACCGCGGCGTCGAGGTGCAGACCACCGCCCGCCTTCTCACCACGGACGTCGAGGAGGCGACGCTCCGGATCGCCTCGCGCTACCTGGGTGCCGAGGCGGCAGCCGCCTATGTCGCGAGCGGCGGGGACGACCTGCTCGTGCGGCTCGAACCGGGCGTGCTCAGGGCCTGGGACTTCGCCGACGACGCCTGACGCGTAAGCCGCGACTAAGCGCCATCGCACACATGGCTCTCTACACCAACGGTCTCGACACCCTCCTCGCGCCGCTGCCGGGCGTCACGTCGCGCTGCGCGCAGGCGGTCGTGCACGCAGCGCGCGTGAAGGCGGACGGGATGGAGACGCGCGACGTCGCGCCGCTGGTTCAGCCCGGCGGCCCGCTGTACGGCATCGAGGCCAGCAACGACGGCCGCTTGATCGTGTTCGCCGGCGGCATCCCGCTGAAGTCGCGTGGCCGCGTCGTGGGCGCGGTCGGCGTCAGCGGCGGCACCGTGGAGCAGGACTAGGACGTCGCCGAGGCCGGAGCGTGCGCGTTCTGAGCCGCCCGCGTCGCGCCGTACGGCTCAGCCCTGGCCGCCGCCGGTGACCGGGGTCTCTCCACCGCCGTTGCTCCCACCCGTCTGGGGCACGGCGGTGGGGGCGGCCGTCGGGACCGCCGTCGCGGTGGCCGACGGTGTCGTCGGGGCCGGTGTCGGCTTGGGCTTGGGCTTGGACTTGAGGTCCGGGAGGCCGGCGCTCGGCGCGCTCGCGGAGACCTTGGCACCGGTCACCTCGAATGCCGGGGGAGCCTGGCCGCTGCTGGGAGTCGCGGCGTCACCACCCGAGGTGAGCTTTCCGATGCCGAAGGTCCCGACGAACGCGCCGACCACGGCGGCGGCGGCGATGGCGATGTGGCGGGATTCCATGATTGGTCTATGACACGACTTCGTAGCCTGCGTCGCCCAGGTTCGCGATTGCGGCGCTCAACTCGCCCTGATCTTTCGTGATGGCGGCCCCGGACTTTTTGAAGCCGGCCTTGTCGTTGTCGGCGGCGGCGCTCGCGGCTTGGCCATACGCCTTGGCGAGACCCGCGAGCGCGGCGACGAGACGCGCGTTGAGGCCGCGGTCGGCAGGGCTGAGGTGCTGTGTCCGCAGGGTGGCGGCGGCGCGCCGGTAGGCGTTCTGGAGCTGGCGAGCGGCGGCGGCCTGCGCCGCCGGCGTCTTCGCCTTGGCGAGCTTGGCCTTGCCTGCGGCGACCGCTTTGTTGAGCGCGCCGAACACGCTCCCGAGGGTCTTCGCGTAGTCCTCGCTCGGCCCGACCGGGAACGTGTCACTGCCGAGCAGCGCGAGCGTGTTCGCGACGCCGTCGCAGGTGTTCGAGGTCGGCACGCACGCGACGGTCGCGACGCCCTGCGCGGTCGGGACGGTGTAGAGCGTGACCGGCTGGTCGATGCCGTGGAGGCGGACGTCGCCGTAGCGGTACGCCTCCACGCCCTTCGACCCGAGCTTGACCGCGGTGCGGTGCTTGGGGACGCCGCCGGCGGCCTGGATCAGCGCGGGCGGGAGCAGCGACGGCGTGTTCGCGCCGCGCACGGTGCCGAACGAGACGGTCGAGCCCTCGCCGGTGGCCGCCTTGGGATCGGACAGCGTGAGGCCGGGGATCTGCGGCGGCGGGGCGTCGGCCCAGGCGCCCGGCACCGTGAGCTTCATCGCCCCGTTCGACTTGACGACGTCGCCGGCCTTCGCCTCACCGCCGCCGGAGCTGCCGAGGACGAAGCCGAGGATCGCGGCGATCACCACGCCGGCGCCGATCACGATCGGCAGCGGATTGCGCGCCGGTCGCTGCGGTCGCTCTGCGGGCGGCGTCGGCGGGCGGCGCGGTGGGCATGACGGTGGCGGCCGCCTCCGGCTCGGGCTCGGGCGGCGGGAGAGGCGGCGCGGGCGCGGGCTCCGGCGGCGCCTGCGCCGCGGGCTCCGGCGGCGGCAGAGGCGCGGGCGTCGGTTCGGGGGTCGGGAGAGGCGGCCGCGGCTCCGGCTCGACCTCGGGCTCCGTCTCCGGCGCCGCCGGCGCACCCCAGGCGAACGACTCGAACTCCCCCGACACGAGCGGCTCGGCCGACGTCCCCTCGAACGGCGCCGGCGTCAGCGGCTTCGGGGTGTCGACCTGCGCGGTGCGCTCGAGCAGCCGCGCCTCCCGCCGCCAGCGCGGGCCGAGCAGCCCGATGACGATCTCCTCGAACTCGTCCCAGGCATCGACCGCCGACTGCGTCCGCTTCTTCGGGTCCTTCACGAGCAGGTGCTCGATCCAGTCCGAGATGCCGGGATCGACCGAAGGGTCGACCGACTGGACGGCCGGGATCTCCTCGTTGACGTGCCGCAGCAGGATCGCCATCGGCGCGTCGGTGTCGTGGAACGGCACCTTCCCGGTGAACAGCTCGAACGCCATGCAGCCGACCGAGTACAGGTCGGTCCACGGGCCGATGTCCTGCGCCATCGCCTGCTCGGGCGCCATGTACGTCGGCGTGCCGACCGTCGTGCCCGGTGGCGGTCAGGAACGCGCCGGTCTGCATCTCGGTCGTCGCCTTGGCGATGCCGAAGTCGGCGATCTTCACGCGCCCGTCGGCGGTGACCATGAGGTTCTCGGGCTTGAGGTCGCGATGGACGATCCCGTGCTGCTCGGCGTGCGCGAGCCCGGCGAGCAGGCCCTCGAGCACGCCGCTCGATCTGCGCCAGCGTCAGCCGCCCGACGTACGGGCGCAGCGACCCGCGCTCGACGTACTCCATCGCGATGTACGGCGTGCCGTCGTGCTCGAAGTAGTCGTGGACGGTCACGATGTTCGGGTGCGGGAGCGAGCCGGCGACGCGCGACTCGCGCACGAAGCGCTGCGCGAACGCGGGGTCGCTCGCGTGGAACGCGGCGAGCTCCTTCAGCGCGACGAAGCGGTCGAGGTCGGTCTGGCGGGCGAGGTAGACCATCGCCATCCCGCCGCGCCCGATCTCCCGCAGGATCTCGTAGCGGCCGACCGTCTTGAGTATTTCGGCCATCAACCGCGGGCGTTCACGATGACCTGGCCGGGGGACTTGACCGTCGCCCCGTTCGGCACCGGCGCCACGCAGTTGGTCGTCATGAGAGACGTCGACAGCAGCGCCGGCACGCCGCCGATCCGCACCTTCGTCGAGCCCATCGCCGCCGGGGCCACGATCGTCGCGCAGGGGACGAAGGACGGCGTTCCCGGCGTGGGGAGGTTCGGGCAGCCGGGCATGATCGGCGTGCCCGGCATGTCGGTGATCCGCAGCGCCGGAGCCCCGCCCACGTTCACCTGAACCTGCTTGGGCACGGGCTTCGCGACCCCACCCTGATGGGGGCAGGTGATGATCGCGTTGACATTGCAGATGGGAGGCACGCTCTTTCCTTGGGGAGGGGGTGCGCGTAGTATCGCCCCACCTCCCCAAGCGCAGCAACCCTCTGGCAGGCCCCCAAAGTGAAGCTTTTCGTTCTCGATCCCCACACGATCTACCGTCGTGGGCTGGTCGCCTCCCTCGAGCTGATGCCCGAGGTCTGGCGCGTCGATCACGCCGCCGACGTGGCCGAAGCGCACCAGCAGGGCACCTCGCCGACGCCGATCTCGTCATCCTCGACCCGGCCGCCGCCCGGCGCCCACGAGTTCATCGGCTCGGGCCTGGCGCGCGTGATGGTCTGCTCGTCCGACTGCAGCGAGGACGTCGGTGCTGGCCGCGCTGCAGGCCGGCGCGGTCGGCTACCTGCGCAAGGACACGCTGACGACCGAGAGCCTCGGCGCCGCGGTCCGCGCCGCCGCCAACGGTGCCGGCGTGATGGAGCGGGAGCTGCTGGGCAACCTGCTCCGCGGCGTCACGCCCGAGCCGGCCCGCAGCACGGCCACCCGCCTGACCGACCGCGAGCAGCAGGTGCTCGCGCTGATCGCCGCCGGGCATCCGACCCGCGAGGTCGCGCAGGCGCTCTCCTACTCCGAGCGGACCGTCAAGAACGTGCTGCACGACGTCGTCACCAAGCTCAACGCCCGCAGCCGCTCCCAGGCCGTCGCCTTCGCCGTACGCGAGGGCCTGATCTGAACCTCGCGTCACTCCTGCGAGGGCCGGCGCATCGTCGTGTGCGCCGGCTCGGGCGGGGTCGGCAAGACCACGACCGCGGCTGCGCTGGCGATGGGGATGGCGGAGCGCGGGCTCAAGGTCGCGGTCGTGACGATCGACCCGGCCAAGCGGCTCGCCGACTCGCTCGGCCTCGAGGAGCTGGGCAACGAGCCGCGGCTCGTCGACCCCGAGCGCTTCAGCGAGCACGGCGTGCAGATCGAGGGCGAGCTGTGGGCGCTGATGCTCGACTCCAAGCGCACGTTCGACGAGCTGATCGAGCAGCTCGCGCCCGACGCGGAGACCGCGCGAGGAGGTGCTCTCGAACCGCATCTACCAGCAGCTGTCGAACTCGGTCGCCGGCTCGCAGGAGTTCACCGCGATCGCCAAGCTCTACGAGCTCGACCAGGAGGGCGACTACGACCTGCTCGTGCTCGACACCCCGCCGTCGCGCAACGCGCTCGACTTCCTCGACGCGCCCGGCCGCCTCACCCGCTTCTTCCAGGGCCGGGCGATCCGGATCTTCCTGCGGCCGGCCGGGATCGGCGGGCGGATCCTCGGCCGCGGCACCGGCGTCGTGTTCTCGATCATGGAGCGGCTGACCGGCGTCGACCTGCTGCACGACCTGTCCGTGTTCTTCCGCGCGCTCGGCGGCATGGTCGACGGCTTCACCGAGCGCGCCCGCCGCGTCGGCCTGCTGCTGTCCGACCCCGGAACGACGTTCCTGATCGTCACCGCGCCGCGCCACGACCCGGTCGAGGAGGCGATCTTCTTCCACCGCAAGCTGCGCGACGCCGACATGCCGTTCGGCGGCCTGGTCGTCAACCGCCTGCACCGCGCGGTCGGCAACGGCAAGCTGCCTGACGGGCTCGACGACGAGCTCGCGCACCGGATCGAGACCGCCGCGCACGAGCTCGCCGCGCTCGCCGAGCGCGACGCCGCGAACGTCGAGCACCTGCGCGCCGAGCTCGGCGACCCACCGACGATCGTGGTGCCGGAGCTCGACGGCGACGTCCATGACGTCGAGGGCCTCGCGCTCGTCCGCGCGCACCTGTTCGCCGATGGCTGACGCGCTGCTGCGGAGGGTCGAGCGCGACCCGGAGTTCGACTGGCCCGACCCGCCGGTGTTCCCGTTCACGCTGCCCGCCTTCGCCGACTTCCAGGCGCTCGAGCTCCACCCCGAGGTGACGTTCCTCGTCGGCGAGAACGGGTCGGGAAAGTCGACGCTGCTGGCGGCCTAGACGAGGGCTGGCGACCGGGACCTGCGCTTCGAGGACCGCGAGGCGGACACCAACCTGCACGAGGCGCTGCGCCTGGTGCGCGGCCCGCGGCCGCCGAGCATGCGCTACTTCCTGCGCGCCGAGAGCTTCTTCAACGTGGCCCGCACGGTCGACGAGAACCCGGGCCTGCTCGCCGGCTACGGCGGCAGGCCGCTGCACGGGATGTCGCACGGCGAGTCGTTCCTCGCGCTCGCCAACGAGCGCTTCTACCCCGACGGGCTGTTCCTGCTCGACGAGCCGGAGGCGGCGCTGTCGCCGCCGGCCTGCTGGGGCTGCTGCGCCGGATGAAGGCACTCACGCTCGAGGGCGGCCAGTTCCTGGTCGCCACCCACTCGCCGATCCTGCTCGCCTATCCGGACGCGCTGATCTACGAGCTCAGGCCGGAAGGGCCGGTGCCCACGGCCTACGAGGACACCGACCACTACCGGCTGACGCGCGCGTTCCTGAACGCGCCGGACCGCTTCCTACGCGAGCTGCTGACCTAGTTCAGCATCGAGCATCTCGTCGGCGACGCGGCGGAGCTGAGGATCGAGGTGGCCGCACAGGACGTCGCGCAGGATCGCGCGCAGATTGCCGCCGAGATCGGCGATCAGGTCTTCGACCTCGGGGTCGGGGCGCACGTGACCGGTGACCGCCGCGCGCTCGAGCCGGATCGCCTCTTCGATGCGCTGCTCGAGCGCCTAGCGATCCTCGGGCGTCGCGCAGATCACCGCGAGCCGCTCGTTGAGGCCCTCGTAGCCGGGCTGGTCGGGGTCGGCCAGCAGCGCGCGGCCGGCGAGCAGCCAGTCGGTCAGCGCCTCGACGGCGAAGGCGCGCTCGCAGCCGAGCTCGAAGCGGCGCAGCGCCCAGGCGAGCTCGCCGGCGCGCGGGGTGCGGCGGGCGACGAGCGAGCAGAACGCGCGCAGCGGGTCCTCGTCCTCGGCGCCCAGCAGGCAGTCGCCGGCGTCGCGGCGGATGCCGGTGGCGAGCGGGACGGCGCTCCACGAGCCTCCGTCGGTGCGCGCCCACGCGGTCGGGCCGAGCGAAGGCTCGGCGTCGTCCCACAGCCGCAGCGCGGTCTGCAGGCGGCGCAGCCGGCGTCCGGCGCTCTCCAGCGCGTGGCCGTCGCCGGGGGCCGAGTCGAGCGAGAGCACGGCGACCGTCGCCCATCGGTCGTCGCGCAGCTCCTCCGGCCCCTCGCGCAGCGTCTCCGCGCGCACGAGCGTGAGCCCGTCGCCGAGCGCGACCTCGTCGCTCTCGATCACCAGCCCCTCGACCGGCGCGAGCACGACGGCGAGCGTGCGGTCGCCGTAGGCGGCCTCCTCGAGCTCGGTGAACGCGGCTTCGAAGCGCTCGGTGTCGAACCCGAAGTCGGTCGACTCGGCCCACACCGCGGTGAGGAACGCCTGCAGCGCGGCGTCAGCCTGGCGGCGACGGTCCGGCGACGGCGTGCGGCGCCCGCGGGCCTGCAGGTAGGCGGGGAGGTCGGGCAGCGCGGTCATGCCCTGGATGGCGGCGGGATAGGACGGCAGCTTCGCCAGCTCGGGCGAGCGATCGGCGATGAAGCGGCCGGTCAGTGGCCGGTAGCAGTACAGCGGGGCAGAGGCGCGGCCCTGCTCGATCAGCTCGAACGGGACCTCGGCGCCACCGGAGATCTCCTCGGCGAGCTGCCACGCGGCCTCCTCGACGAAGGCGGCGAGGGAGTCGTGCAGCGCGCGGTTGTGCATGCCCGGCGTTCGCCCCTCCGGGGCGGCCTCCTCCCGCGCGCACGCGGGATTGCATATCGACCGGACGGAAAAACCGTCAGGCGGCGACGGCGGGCTCGGCCGTCTCCGGCCGCTCGACGCAGGCGCCGTCCTCGTTGAGCCACTCGCGCCCGTAGATGCGCATCGACTCGATGATCGGGACCAGCGCGCGGCCCTTCTCCGTCAGCGCGTACTCGACGCGCGGCGGGACCTCGGGGAAGGTCTGGCGCGCGACGATGCCCTCCTCCTCGAGCGCGCGCAGGCGCAGCGAGAGCGTGCGCGGCGAGATGCCCTGCAGCGACCGCTCGAGCTCACAGAACCGCGCGCGGCCCTCCGCGAGATCGCGGATCAGGAGGAGCGTCCACTTGCCGCAGACGATGTCTGCGGTGCGGCAGACGGGACAGTCGGCGTTGCTCACGAAACCTAAGGATAACGCAAGACTTCACGAACTGAAGTGCGTCAGCGGCACGTCGACGTCGCGCTCCTCCGTGCCACGCACGAGCCCGAGGGCCAGCGCGTCGCCCGCACCGTCGAGCGCGTCGAACAGGTCGTCGATGCTCGCGAGCGGCTCACCGCCGGCACGGACGAGCAGATCGCCGCGCTGGATGCCGGCGGCGGCGGCCGGGCTGTCGTCGACCACCTCGCGGACCAGCAGGCCGTCGCGCGGCGAGTCCGACCGCCGCGCGCATGCGCCGCGCGACCCGCGGCGGCGCGAGCGCGACGCCCAGTCGCGGCCGCTCGGTCGCCTCGCCGCGGGCGAGCGCATCGACCCGTCGCTGGAGCGCGGCGTCGGCCGGCAGCGCGAGGATGAAGCCGCCGTCGCGGCGCACGGCGTTGAGCCCGAGCAGGGTCCCTCGCGCGTTCACCAGCGGGCCGCCGGAGCTGCCCCGCGGCAGCGGCGCCGTGTGCTCGATCGTGCCGGCGACCCGCCGCCCGCGCGGGCCGCGGAACCCGCGCCCGGTCGCCGACACCATCCCGAACGTGGTCCGCAGCCCGCGCCCGCCGGGGTTGGCGAGCCCGAACACGGGGGCTCCGAGACTCGTCTCGGCCGGCTCCCAGGCGACGGCCGGCACGTCGGCCGTTTCCACCCCGATCACCGCCACGTCGAGATCGGCGTCGACACCCAGCACGCGCCCCTCACGCGCGTCGCCGTCCGCGAACGTCACCGCAACCTCGTCGCCGCGCAGCACGTGCGCGACCGTCAGGACCTGGCCGGGTGCCACCACCACGCCCGATCCACGGCCCCACCCCCGGCCCAGCCCGACCACGCTCGGCCCGACCTTCTCGGCCGCCTCATTCACGGCCGCCGTCAACGCGTTCAGCACTTCACTCATGCCCGGCTCCATGTCACTTGCAATTTGCAAGTCACCGTATCAGAGGGGCCGGTTCGCCACGCCTCGCCGGCACGAACTGCGCTCTGAGGGGGGTGGACGACGTTTCCTTAGTCCTGCTAAGGGTTCGTCAGCCACCCCTCGGTCGACCCCCTCGATGCCGCAGTTCGTCGCGTACCCTGATCCCGTGGCAAAGCCAAAGCGCGCCAGCGCCTCCCCCCTCGCCGACGCCCTCGCCCGCGTCGGCGACCGCTGGACCCTGCTGATCGTGGCGGCGCTACTGGACGGCCCGAAGCGCTTCAACGAGCTCGAGGCCGAGCTCGACGGCATCGCGCCCAACATCCTCAGCGCCCGCCTCAAGGCGCTGACCGAGGAGGCGCTCGTGGTGGCCCAGGCGTACAGCGACAGACCGCCGCGGTTCGTGTACGAGCTCTCGGAGTCCGGCCGCGAGCTCGCCGGCGCGCTCAGGCTCCTCGCCGACTGGGGCGCCCGCACCGGCGGCGGCGAGCCGTACCGGCACGAGGCCTGCGGCACCGCGCTGGAGGCGCGCTGGTGGTGTCCGAGCTGCGAGCAGATCGTCGACGACCCCGACGACGACGAGCTCGTCCACGTCTAGCCGTTCAGCAGACCGCCGAGGCCGCCGCCCGAGCCGCTGTCGCGGCCGCTGACGTCCACGCGCCCCTCGGACGGCTGCACGAGCAGCCAGCCCTGGCCGGTGAACGCCATCTGGATCGACTCGCCGGAGCTGCGACCGACCAGGTTCTTCATCTTGAAGTCCGTCCGGATGCCGGTCTGCACGCCCGAGGACCAGGTGATCGCGGCCTCGGCATCGGCGAACGTCGGCGCGCTCCGCCACGTCGAGCAGGACCGGCGGGCCGTCGGAGATCATCGCCACCCAGCCGGTGCCGTGCAGCGCCATGTTGAACAGCCCGCCGCCCATCATCCCGCTGGCGCCCTCCACGCGCTTGATGTCCCAGTCGATGCCGCTGTCGAACGCGAGCAGGTTGCGGCCGTTCACCGTGATCAGGTCGTTCTCGAGGTAGATCAGGTGCACGTCCTGCGCCTGCTCGGCGAGGAACACCTCACCGGTCCCCGAGATCTTCATCAGCGGCGCGCCCTCGCCGGTCATCGCCTTCTTGAGCATCCGGCCGAGGCCGCCCGAGCCCGCGTGCTCGAACTTCGCGTCGCCCTGGTAGGCGACCATCGAGCCCAGCTTGGCCTGAATCGTGACCTCTTCCAGCCGCACCTTCAGCAGCTTGGAGTTCTGCAGCGAGAAGGCGTCCGGGGACTGCGTTTCGGCGAATTGCGAGAGGCTCGTCTGCATGCGCGCCACGCTAGGTGGCGCGCCGCAGCCAGTCAACTCAGTAGGTGACGCCCGGAGGCGGCGCCGACGGCGCCGGCGGCGGGGGCGCCGACGGGCTGGGGTCGCCCAGGCCGACCGTCATCGGGGGAGCGGGCGGCTCGGACGCGACCGGGGCCGGCGGAGCCGACGGCGCCATCGGCGCGGACCCGTTCGACGAACGGATCTCGGCCTCCGGGCCATCGTCCTTCGGCTTCGACGCGGCGGCGACCATCAGCTTGAAGTCGTGCGGCGAGGTGGCGACGCGCATCGCGTCCTCCATCGTCACGCGCCCCGCGTGCAGGTGCTGGAGCAGGTGCTGGTCGAAGGTCTGCATCCCGTAGTAGGAGCCCTCGGAGATCACCTCCGGCAGCTGGCCGGTCAGCTTCGGGTCCAGGATCATGTCGTGGACGCGGCCGGTCATCACGAGGATCTCGCAGCACGCCACGCGACCGCCGCCGTCGGCCGTCGGGACGAGCCGCTGGGAGACGATGCCCTTCAGCGTGCCGGCGATCATCGCCCGCGCCTGCTGCTGCTGGTGGGGCGGGAAGAAGTCGATGATGCGGTTGATCGTCTCCGAGGCGTCCACGGTGTGGAGCGTCGAGAGCACGAGGTGGCCGGTCTCAGCCGCGCTACAGCGCGGTGTGGACCGTCTCCTCGTCGCGCATCTCGCCGATCAGGATCGTGTCCGGGTCCTGGCGCAGGACGCGGCGGAGCGCGCGCTTGAACGAAGCGGTGTCGGCGCCGACCTCGCGCTGGTTGATGATCGAGTTGCGGTCGCGGTGCAGGAACTCGATCGGGTCCTCGATCGTGACGATGTGCTTGTGCATCGTCCGGTTCATGTGGTCGATCATCGCGGCGAGCGTGGTCGACTTGCCGGAGCCGGTCGTGCCGGTGAGCAGCAGGATCCCGCGCTCCTGCTCGGCGAGCGAGGTGACGACCTCGGGCAAGCCCAGCTCGTCGACCGACTTGATGACGACCGGGATCGCCCGCATGACGATCGAGACCGAGCCGCGCTGGCGGAAGGCGTTGACGCGGAAGCGGCCGAGGCCCTCGACGGCGTACGAGAAGTCGACCTCGTTCTCCGAGTTGAACTCCGCGACCTTGTCGTTGTCGTTGAGCATCTCCCCGAGCGCCCGCTCGGTGTCCTCGGGATAGAGCCGCTCGGTGTCCGGGATGGCCTCGAGGTGGCCGTGCAGTCGGATGAGCGGATACGAGGGCACCTTCAGGTGAAGGTCGGAGCCCTCGGCGGCGATGAGGTAGCGCAGCGCGTGATCGAGATCGAAAGCCATATCCCGGCATAGATCGGCGCCGCCGCGCCAGCCCTTTAACCGGTCCTTGAGAACGGATCGACCGTCTCGACCTCGGCGATGCGGTCGCTCGGCCCGTGGGGGATCGCGTCCGCGTCCGGCGCGTCATACAGGCAGAACGACGCCCGCCCGTCGGTCGTCACGTACGTATGCAGCCACTTCACCCCCTCTGGGGTGGCCGGTTCGGGCCGGTGGCCGGCCGCGCGCTGGACGAGGAATCTGGGCATAGCGTGACGATCTCAGGGCGCCCGCGCGGGTTCATCGGTCAGATTGCCCATCTTTGCCGCGGCGCCCGCCCGGCTGGACACGCGTTGGCCAGGCCTTCGGCCACGAGCCTCAGCTCCTCGAGCCCGCGTCGCCGTGAGACCGCGGCGCTAGCCGCGTGCCAGAGCGGCGACGCCGAGCAGAGCCCGTACGCCCGCCACGATCTCCGCCGTGCCCGGGACGACCTCGGGCTCGAGGCTGCCGCTGTACGGGACCGGCGCGTTGGCGCCGCAGACGCGGCCGACCGGTGCGTCGCCGACCTGCATCGCGACCTCGGCCGTCCAGCCGCCCCGCTCCGGAGCCTCGTGGCAGACGAGCAGCCGGTTGCGCGGGTGATGAGCGATCGGATCGCCGTCATGCGCAGCGGCCGGATCGTCGAGACCGGGTCGGCCGACGCCGTGTACTCGAGCCCGCGTGACGACTACACGCGCGCGTTGCTGGCCGCCGTGCCCGTCGCGGACCCGGCGCTCATGGCCGAGCGCCGGGCACAGCGGGCGGTCGCCGCCGGCTAGGCGACGTCGCGGAGCTTCTGAGCCTCGGCGAGGCTCTGGAGCTTCTTCAGCGACTGGTTCTCGATCTGGCGGATGCGCTCGCGCGTGACGTTGAACGTCCGCCCGACCTCGTCGAGCGTGCGCGGGTGCTCGCCGCCGAGCCCGTAACGGAGCTCGAGGACGCGCCGCTCGCGGTAGGAGAGGTTCTCCAGCGCCTCGCGGAGGGCTTCCTTGGTGAGGATCTCCGCGGCCCGCTCGTACGGGGACTCGGCCCGCTCGTCGGCGATGAACTGGCCGAACTCGGACTCCTCCTCGTCGCCGACCGGCTTCTCGAGCGAGACCGGCGCCTGCGCGGAGCGCTTGATCGACTCGACCTCTTCGGGCTCGATGCCCGTGTGGTGGGCGATCTCCTCGGCGGTCGGCTCGCGACCCAGCTCGGTGACGAGCTTGCGCTCGGCTCGGCCGATCTTGTTGAGCTTCTCGACGACGTGGACCGGGATGCGGATCGTGCGCGCCTTGTCGGCGAGCGCGCGGGCGATCGCCTGGCGGATCCACCAGGTCGCGTACGTCGAGAACTTGAAGCCCTTGCGGTAGTCGAACTTCTCGGCCGCGCGCACGAGCCCCAGCGTGCCCTCCTGGATCAGGTCCAGGAACGGCAGGCCCTGGTTGCGGTAGTTCTTGGCGATCGAGACGACGAGCCGGAGGTTCGACTCGACCATCTTCTGCTTGGCGTCGAGGTCGCCGCGCTCGATCCGGCGCGCGAGGTCGACCTCTTCCTGCGCCGTGAGCAGCCTGACCTTGCCGATGTCCTTCAGGAACAGCTGAAGGCTGTCGGTGGTCATGTCGGGCTTGAGGTCGAGCGTCGTCTTCTTGCGACGCCCTCGCTTGTCCGGGGCGCGCTCGACCTGGGCGGCCTCGAGAGCGGGGTCGACTTCCTCGACCAGCTCGATCTCGGACTTCTCCAGATAGCCGTGCAGCTCTTCGACGTCTGCCTCGTCGAGATCGATCTCGGCCACCGCCGTCGCGATCTCTGAGAACGTGAGCACGCCGACCTGCTGGCCCTTCAGGAGCAGGCCCTTCACTTCTTCGAGTTCTTGGAGGTCCACTACTGACATCGATGTCCTGTTCTCGGGACGCCTGTTGGGGGCGACAGGGTTCTGAGCGTACACCGCCTGGATCGGCGCTCCTCGACCCGGAGCAAAGCTAGAGAGCACGACCCTAGGCGGCCAGTCTAGGCGCTATATTTTTTGAAGTCAACGCGAGATAAAGCGCGCTCCGCATCACTGTATCCACCCGGCGCGCCACTGCGGCGACAATCGTTCATCTCATGGCCGAAAAGTCCGCTAAGAAGAACTCCAAGAAGGCCGCCGAGGCCTCCGTGCTGGGAAATCTCCCCGCCACGCGCCCGTCTCGCATCGGCGGCGAGCGCCGCGGCGCGGCGCCGCGCCGGCGCACGACGACGGCCGCGGCGACCACGCCGAAGCCCGCCGCCGCGCGCAAGCCGCCGGCGAAGACGTCCGCTCCCAAGGCGGCCGAGGCGAAGGCGGCGAAGCTCCGCAAGCCCGATCCCGCCCCGCCCGCCGGCTGGCAGACGCCCGGCGAGGACGCTCGCGGCAGCGGCGCCACTGACGTCGTCTCGACCGCCGTCCAGGCGGCGGGCGAGCTCGCCCAGCTGGGCGTGACGCTCGGCGGCCAGCTGATTAAGCGGGCGGCCGGACGAATTCCGCGCCCGTAGGCGCTCGCCGTCCCCGGCTCGCCACGGCGGGCGACGCAAAATGGGCGTTCGTTCTGGTAGGTTGGCCCGCGCCGAATCGCCGCGGCCTCACCGCGGCGAACGGGGGACCCAAAGGCGGCACGATGCCGCGGGGGCGAATCGACGAGGGGTCAACTTTGTCGTAGCGCTGCTTTCTCTGCGCGAGCCCGTCAGCTCACCTCGTAGGCACCGGAGAAAGTCAACGTGTCGAGGCCCCATGCCCCAAAGTTGGCGCTGTGCGCCTTCGCGGTCGCCGCTCTCGCGGCGCCGACGGTCGCTGCCGGCGATCCCGGCACCGGCGGCTCGCAGGCTCCGCCGCCGCCGCAGACCGAGGGCGTGATCACGGCCAGCAGCCCGCAGATCGCGATGTCGACCCGCGCGGGCACGATGGTCCGCAAGCTCGCCCGCTTCCGCGGCACCGCGGCCGCCGGCGACACGGTCACGATCGAGCGCCTCGACGCCGCGACCCAGCGGTGGCTCGCGATCGCGAAGACGACGGTGGCCGGCGACGGCTCGTACGTTGCGCGCTGGCGGCCGTCCAAGGCCGGTGAGCTGCGCGTTCGCGCCGTCGTGAGCTCCGCCTCGAAGGCCGTCGCCGCGGGCGCCTCGCCCGAGCTGGCGATCACGATTCACCGGCCGGCGATGGCGACGTGGTACGGGCCCGGCTTCTACGGCCGGACGACCGCCTGCGGTGTCCGCATGACCCGCACGCTGCTCGGCGTCGCCCACAAGAAGCTCAAGTGCGGCACCAAGGTCGCCGTGCTCTACAAGGGCCGGCGCATCGACGTCCCGGTCGTCGACCGCGGTCCGTTCCGCCACGGCACCAAGTACGACCTCACCGCCGCGACCGCCCAGGCGCTCGGGTTCGACCACACCGACCGCCTCGGCGCCATCCGACTCCGCACGACGCCGTAGCCGATACGGTGACAGCCGTGCGCCCGAGGGTGCTTGACGCGGCGATCAGCGAGCCGGACGATCACACGGTGATGGACGCGGGCGGCGCCGTCCGGTCGATCCAGGCCGCGAACGTCACGATGCCCGAGGGCGAGCTCGAGGAGCTGTGGACGCCGCTCTACCTCGAGCGCCTCGCGCGCACGTACTGGAAGTACCTCTCGCGCGTCTCGCTCGGCCTGATCCGCGTCGAGTACACGCCGACCGAGCGCCGCGTCGTGCTGCTGCGGCGGCCGTTCGTTCTGCTGCGCTTCCGCGCGCCCGAGTACGAGGTCAGCGACGGCCGCGGGATCGTGCGCTGGCGCATCTGCGACGGCGTCCTCGTCGCCAAGCGCGACGAGGGCTACCTGGAGATCGACGTGCGCCGCGAGGAGGCTCCGCAGCCCGGCTACGCGCAGGCGCACGTGGAGGTCGAGGTCGCCAACTTCTACCCGCGGATCGCGACCTCGGTCGCCCGCTGGTTCTACAAGGTGACGCAGTCGCGCATCCACGTGCTCGTCACGCACGGGTTCCTGCGCTCGCTCGCGCGCCGCGAGCTCGAGGCCTCCGCCGTCGGCCGCTTCGAGACGGACGGTCACCGCGAGCCGGTCAACGTCGGCGAGACGCCGTGGCTGGTCGTCGGCGCCCTGGCGGCCGGGTTCGTCGGCACCGTCGTGCTGCTGTGGCGCTTTATCCGTAGCGCCCGGTGAGCGCGCGCAGCTTGGTGCGGTCGTGGCGCGACTGGATGCGCCGCACCGTCCCCGACCGGCTGCGCATCACCAGCGACTCGGTCGACGCGCCGCGCGAGCCCTCGTAGCGGACGCCCTCGACCACGTCGCCGTCGGTCACGCCGGTGGCCGAGAAGAAGCAGTTGTCGCCCTTCACGAGGTCGTCCTGCGTGAGCACGCGGTCGACGTCGTAGCCGGCGTCGACCGCGGCCTGGCGCTCGGCGTCGTCACGCGGGGCGAGGCGCCCGATCAGCCCGCCGCCGAAGCACTTGAGCGCGGCGGCCGAGATCACGCCCTCGGGCGTGCCGCCGATGCCCCACAGCAGGTCGACCGGCCGGTCGGGCGAGACGGCCAGGAGTGCGCCGGAGACGTCGCCGTCGGTGATGAGCCGCACGCGAGCGCCCGCCTCGCGGATCTGCCGGATGCCGTCCTCGTGGCGCGGCCGGTCGAGCACCACGACCATCACGTCGCGCACGTCGGTGCCCTTGCGGTCGGCGATCAGGCCGAGCGTCTCGGCGAGCGGGCGGTCGAGGTCGAGCAGGTCGGCGATCTGCGCGATCCCGGCCATCTTCTCCATGTACACGCACGGCCCCGGGTCGAACATCGTGCCGCGCTCGGACAGCGCGATCACGGCGAGCGCGTTCGGGCGACCCTGGGCGGCGAGCCGCGTGCCCTCGAGCGGATCGACCGCGATGTCGACCTCGGGCGGCGAGCCGTTGCCGACCCGCTCGCCGTTGTGGAGCATCGGCGCCTCGTCCTTCTCCCCCTCGCCGATGACCACGATCCCGTCCATTTGCACGGTATGGAGCACCGCGTGCATGCCGTCGACCGCCGCCTGGTCGGCCGCCTCCTTGTCGCCCATGCCGACGAGCTGCGCCGCCGCCAGCGCCGCGGCCTCGGTCACGCGCACGAGCTCGAGCGCGAGATTGCGGTCGACAGGAACGGTCATCTACAGCACCCCCGGGGGCTTGCGTGTTCGCTCGGTCTGGCCGGCGGTCATCGCACCGCCGACGATCATCAGGATCGTGCCCAGCAGCGCGCCGTAGAAGCCGAGCTGCAGGGAGATCGCGCCGCCCGGCTCACCCGGGCGGTCGAGGAAGCCGGTGTAGGCCACGAGGCCGAAGGCGGCGATCGCCGCCACCGCGGTCATCTCCCCGCGCGCCCACGACAGCTCGTGGTCGCGGATCACGATCCAGATCAGGATGAACGGCGCGGCCGCGGCGGCGAGCAGCAGCCAGCGCAGGATCGGGTGCACCTCCCAACCGCTGAGCGCGCCGTGCTGGCCGTCGATGACCGCGTTCGGGTTGTCCGGGTCGGTCTCATACCAGGGGAGGAACAGGCAGACGGCGAGCAGGAGGCCGCCGACCGCCGCGACGAGCTCTCCCCTTCCCAGGCGGCCGAAGTTCATCTGCGGGCGAGCCTATAGGGTGCCCGCGTGCCCGAGCTCCGTTGGGGTCTGACACTCCCGTTCGCCGGCGTTCCGCTTTCTCAGCACGAGTCGCTGGTGCGGCGCGCCGAGGCGGCCGGCTACCACGACCTGTGGACCGGCGAGACCAACGGCGCGGACGGCTTCACGCCACTCGTGCTCGCCGCCGCCTGGACCGAGCGGATGCGGCTCGGCACCGGTGTCGTGAACCCGTACACGCGCGGGCGCGCGGTGCTCGCCCAGCACGCGGCGGCGCTGGCCGACGCCAGCGGCGGCCGCTTCGTGCTCGGCCTCGGCGCGTCGTCGAACGTGATCGTCGAGCGCTGGAACGAGACCCCGTTCGAGAAGCCGCTCACGCGGCTGCGCGAGACGATCCCGATCCTGCGCGAGGTGTTCGCGGGCGGGCGCGGGCCGGGCGGCTTCAAGCTCGAGACGCGCGCCGGCCGAGCCGGTGCCGATCGTATTGGCGGCGCTGCGCGACAAGATGCTGCGGCTCGGCGGCGAGCTCGCCGACGGCACGTTCACCAACTTCCTGCCGCTGTCGGCGGCCGAGCATGTCGTCGCCCGCGTCCGCGAGGGCGAGGCCGGCCGCGAGCCGACCGAGGTGATCTGCCGGTTCTTCTGCATCCCCGGCGACGGGCTCGACACCGCCCGCTTCATGTTCGCCGCCTACGCGACCGTGCCGGTCTACGAGGCGTTCTTCCGCGGGCTCGGCTGGGGCGACGCGATCGACCCGATGGTGACCGCCTGGCGCGGCGGCGACCGGCGGGCCGCGCTGGCCGCGGTGCCGGACGAGCTCGTCCGCGAGATCTTCGTCTTCGGCGACCCGCCGGCGATGCGCGCGCGGCTGAACGAGTTCGCGGAGCGCGGCATCACGACGCTGGTGCTGACGCCGATCGCTCCGCCCGAGGCGCTGCCGGACCTGATCGACGGGCTGGCGCCGTGAGCGCCGGCCTGGTCGACGGCCGCTGCTGGTGGGGCTCCTCCACACCCGAGTACATCGCCTACCACGACGAGGAGTGGGGCCGCCCGGTCCACGACAGCCGCGCGCTGTTCGAGAAGCTCTGCCTCGAGGCGTTCCAGTCCGGCCTCGCGTGGATCACGATCCTGCGCAAGCGCGAGAACTTCCGCGCCGCGTTCGCCGGCTTCGAGATCGAGCGCGTAGCGGCGTTCGGGGACCGGGACGTCGCGCGGCTGATGGCCGACGAGGGGATCGTCCGCAACCGCGCGAAGATCGAAGCGGCGATCAACAACGCGCGCGCGGCGGTCGATCTCGACCTCGCCGAGCTGCTGTGGTCGTTCGCCCCCGAGCCGCGCCCGCGGCCGCGCTCACCCGCGGAGATCCCGGCGTCGACGCCCGAGTCGACCGCGCTGGCGAAGGAGCTCAAGCGGCGGGGCTTCCGCTTCGTCGGCCCGACGACGGCCTACGCGATGATGCAGGCGTGCGGCCTCGTCGACGACCACCTCGAGGGGTGCATCGTCACGGCAGGCCGAGGAAGCGCTGCTTCTTGAGCTCGGCGCGGATCGCCGCCGCGCTGTTCGGGTAGCGGGTCAGCCGGAACGGCCCGCCCGTCAGGTTGCCCTGGTTGTAGAGCAGCATCTTCACGCGCGTGTGCGAGTTCACGAAGTCGAAGAACTGGTGCACGAACCTCGGGCTGTCGGCGCCCCACAGCGCCCACTCGCCGAACACGAACGGCATGCCCTTGAAGTCGTTGTAGAAGGTCTTGAGGTCCTTGAAGTTCGGGAACTTCGAGTAGAAGTCGGTGCCGACCCAGTCGACGTAGCGCTTGCCCGGCCAGTACGCCCTCGCGCGGTTCTTGTGGATATTCGGCGTGCCCTCGGTCTGCGGCACCCAGGCCATCGCGACCAGCGGCACGGGCAGCGCGGTCGCGTCGGTGTCGACCGGCGGCAGGTGGAGCGTGGCGAGGCTGGCGTCGATGTCGGCCACCAGGCCGCCGCGCAGGATCAGCGTCGCCCGCCGCCAGGCGGCGATGAAGGCCTTCGTCGAGTGCGCCTTGCCGCGCGAGCTGCCGTCGCGGTTGTAGGCGCAGTAGCCGTTGTTCGTCTGGTTCATCTCGGCCAGGAAGCGCACGTACGTCGGCTTGCCGTATTCGGCGATCTCCTTGTTCGTGCGGATCAGGTAGCGGTCGCCCTCGCCGTTGGCGATGCCCCGCGGCGTGATGACCTCCTTGGTGCCGTAGCCGTCCTGCGTCGAGATGTGGAGCATCAGCCGCGAGCCGCTGCGGTTGGCCGCCTTGTAGATGAAGCCGGTCGGGCCGCCCCACTTGTGGAAGAAGCCGAACACCGACGGGTGCTTGCCCACCTGCTGCTTGAACTTGCTGATCGACTTCGAGCCCGTGACGCCCGTGTAGACCTTGCCCTTGGGCGGGGTCAGCTTGGCCGCCTGGGCGGCCGGGGCGATCGCGAGCGTGAGCAGAGCGGTGAGGACGGCGAAGCGGCGCATGTCCACATCATCGGCGATTCGCCGAGTACGTTGACCCCGTGGATCCGCCACTTCACGAGTTGCTCGCGGAGGTGCGCCCGCGCGAGCGTGCGCCCGCGGACCGCCCGTTCGTGTACGTGAACATGATCGAGACGCTCGACGGCCACGCGGCGATCGACGGCCGCTCGGCCGCTCTCGGCGACGCCGCCGACCTCGAGATGCTGCTCGAGCTGCGCGCGCTGGCCGACGCAGTGCTGATCGGCACCGGCACGCTGCGCGCCGAGGGCTATGCCCGGCTCGTCCGCAGCCCGGAGCGGCGCGCGCGCCGGGTCGCCGCCGGGCTCTCCGAGGACCCGCCGGCGGTGCTGATCTCGCGGCGGTTCGAGATCCCGTGGGAGGCGGGGCTGTTCGCGGCGCCGGAGCAGCCGGTCGTGATCTACACGCGGGTGGACGGCGACGTGCCGGACGTGCCCGCACCGGTCGAGGTGGTGCGGCTCGAGGACCCGCGTCCGGCGGCCGTGCTCGCCGACCTGCGCGCGCGCGGCGTGGGCGCGCTGCTCTGCGAGGGCGGCCCGACCCTGCTCCGTGCGCTGCTCGCCGCCGGGCTCACCGACGAGCTGTTCCTCACGATCGCGCCGGTGCTGAGCGGCGACGACGCCGAGCCGGGCATCACCGCCGGCGGCCCCTTCCCGGCGCCGCTCGAGGCCGAGCTGCTGTGGGTGCGCCAGGCGGGATCGCAGCTGCTGCTGCGGTACGCCGTATAGGGTCCGCGCCCATGCGAATCGACGCAGCGGGCGCGCTGGTGGCCGGCGGCGCCTCAGGGCTGGGAGCGGCGACCGCGCGGCGCCTGCACGCGGCCGGGGCGCGGCTGACGATCGCCGACCTCAACGCCGAGAAGGGCGCGGCGCTGGCCGAGGAGCTCGAAGCGCAGTTCGTGCAGACCGACGTCACGGACGCCGAGCAGGTGGGCGCCGCGGTCGAGACCGCCGGCGAGCTGCGGATCTCGGTCTGCTGCGCCGGGATCGGCTGGGCCGAGCGCACGGCGGGCAAGCGCGGGCCGCACAGCTTCGACCCGTTCCAGACGGTCATCAACGTGAACCTGATCGGGACGTTCAACGTGTTGCGGCTCGCGGCCGCGGCGATGCTGGGCAACGAGCCCGACGGCGAGGGCGAGCGCGGGGTCTGCATCAACACCGCCTCGATCGCGGCGTACGACGGGCAGATCGGCCAGATCGCCTACGCGGCCTCCAAGGGCGGGATCGTCGGGATGACGCTGCCGGCGGCGCGCGACCTCGCGTCGACGGGCATCCGCGTGATGACGATCGCTCCCGGCCTGTTCGACACCCCGCTGCTGGCCGGGCTGCCGGAGGAGGCGCGCGTCGCGCTCGGCGAGCAGGTCCCGCACCCGCACCGGCTCGGGCGACCGGAGGAGTACGGCGAGCTCGCCGCTCACATCGTCGAGAACCCGATGCTCAACGGCGAGGTGATCCGCCTCGACGGCGCCCTAAGAATGCCGCCGCGCTAGACGCCGCGAACACGGCCGCGAGGATCAGCGCGAGCTGGAGGCCGCTGAACGCGTAGCCGAGGACCACGGCGATGCCCGCCATCGCCGCGTACGTCACGCCGGTGAGCAGCTCGGCCTTGCGGCGCCACTCGCGCCAGTGGATCGGGTCGAGCTCGCGCTTCTCGGCGCGGCGGATCGCCGGCGTCATCGTCGCCGCGCTGAGCAGGCCGAGCACCGCGCCGGCGCAGCACAGCCACCACACGGGCGAGCCGTTCGCCAGCAGCAGGATCGTCACGAGCACGGCGAACGGGACGAACGCGAGCTCGACCCGGCGGACCCAGCGGAGCGTCGCTGCCGGGTCGTCGACTGCGGGCGTGAGCCATTCCATCGTCAGGTAGTGGTACCCGGAATTCCGACTTCGGCTGCCAGGCTCCCGCTCGCATCTCGTCACCGATCAACGGCGCGGACGAAGGCGGGCGCCTTCGACGTCACGTGCCCGATCATCTCGCGGGCCGGCCCGCCGGGCTTGAACATCGGGAGGCAATCGCTCTCCGGATCGACCGCGATCCGGACCAGCGCGGGCCCGTCGTGCGCGAGTGCGGACTCGACGTCGTCGCACGACTTCACGCCGAACGCCGCCGCCAGCGCGGGCCAGTCGGGCGTCGCGCCGAGGTCGACCGCGCTGCGCCGGCCGCCCCAGAACATGTCCTGTTGCTGGCGCACCATGCCGAGCGAGCGGTTGTCGAGCACGACGATCTTGACCGGCACGCGCTCGTGCGCGGCGGTCGCGAGCTCCTGCACGTTCATCAGCAGCGAGCCCTCGCCGGTGACGCAGACGACGGTCCTGTCGGGCGCGGCGATCTGCGCGCCGATCGCGGCGGGCAGGCCGAAGCCCATCGTGCCGAGCCCGCCCGAGGTGATCCAGCGCCGCGGGTGGTCGAAGCGCAGCCGGTTGGCCGCCCACATCTGATGCTGGCCGACGTCGGTGGTGACGATCGTGTCGCCGTCGATGGCGTCATTGAGGGCGTCGAGCGCGGCCTCGGCGTCGTTGCGCGGGGTGGGGTCGGCGCGCCAGTCGTCGATGCGCTCCCACCAGGCGGCGAGGTCGGGCGTGCCCGTGTACGCGTCCGCGATCGCCTGCAGCGCCTGCTTCGCGTCGCCCACGATCGGGACGTGCGCGGCGACGTTCTTGCCGATCTCGGTCGGGTCGACGTCGATGTGCACGATCTTGGCGCGCGGGGCGAACTCGTCGAGCGCGCCGGTCACGCGGTCGTCGAAGCGGGCGCCGACGGCGACGATCAGATCCGCCTCGTCGATCGCCCAGTTCGCCGCGCAGGTGCCGTGCATCCCGAGCATCCCCAGCCACTGCGGGTCACTGGCCGGGAACGTCCCGAGCGCCATCAGCGTCGTCGTCACCGGCATGCCGGTGCGGCGGGCGAGCGCGATGAGCTCGTTCGCCGCCTCCGCGTGCACGACGCCGCCGCCCGCGTACAGCACCGGCCGCCGCGCGGCCGCGATCGCCTGAGCGGCGATCCGCGTCTGGCGCCCGTTCGGCTTCGTCCGCGGCCGGTAGCCGGGGAGCTGCGGCGCGTGCGGCGGGATGTCACGGGCCGGCGCGGCGGCGATGTCGCTCGGGATGTCGAGCAGGACCGGCCCCGGCCTCCCGGCGGTCGCGAGGTGGATCGCGTCGGCCACCGCCTGGGCGATCTCGTCGGCCCGCTCGATCGCCAGCGAGTGCTTGACGATCGGCGCGGTGATGCCGATCGTGTCCGCCTCCTGGAACGCGTTGCTGCCGCGCAGCGCCGTGCGGACCTGGCCGGTGACGAACAGCGTCGGCACCGAGTCCATGTGCGCATCGCAGATCGGCGTGACGAGGTTCGTCGCGCCGGGGCCGCTGGTGGCGAACGCGACGCCGACGCGTCCGGTCGCCCGCGCGTAGCCCTCGGCGGCGTGGCCGGCGCCGGCCTCGTGACGCATCAGCACGTGCCGGATGTTCGAGTCCAGCAGCGCGTCGTAGAGCGGGAGGCTCGCGCCGCCCGGCATGCCGAAGACGGTGTCGACCCCGGCGCGCTCGAGCGCGGCGATCAGGGCATCTGCGGCGCGCATCGGTGCCTCCATTGAGGTCGATGGGTGCGGAATTCGCCCAGGGGGCGAATTCCGCCGGCGGTTTCGCCCAGGGGGCGAAACCCCCCAGCTGCAGGCGTTGTAAGCGTGGTGAGTACGAGCATGGGACGGCCTTTCGGGCGCAAGGACGGACGGGGAGGGATGCCGAGCTGCGGGGAGCTCAGCCGGCTACGCGTACGCCGACGAGCACGCACTCGGCGCGCGTAAGTCGGTCGGCGTGGCGATCAGCCATACCCGACAGAATCCCAGCTGTGTCAAACGCCGCCGAGCTCCCCACCGGGGGTTTCGCCCCCAGGGCGAAACCCCGAAGCGTGTGATCGCCCCCTGGGCGATCACACGCCGGTACCGGGCGTTGCTGGCCTTGCCGGGCGCCCGGGCGCCCGTGTTCCTGTCGATCGCCGGGTCGATGCCGATCGGCATGTTCGGCCTCGGGATCCTGCTCCTCGCGCGTGACACGACCGGCTCGCTCGCGTCGGCCGGCCGGATCGTCGGCGCGTTCACGCTCGCCAACGCGCTCGGCTCGGTGGCGCAGGGGCGGCTGATGGACCGGCTCGGACAAGGGCCCGTCCTGCGTACCGTCGCGGCGTGCCACCTGCCGGCGCTGATCGTGCTCGTCGTCGCCGCGCACGAGCACGCCGGGGCGTGGGTGCTCGCCGTGGTCGCGGTGCTCGGCGGCGGGACGATCCCGCAGCTTCCCGCCGCGATGCGCTCGCTGTGGAGCATGCTCGCCGAGAACGCGGAGCAGCGTGAGACGGCCTACGCGCTGGTCGCGATCGCGTTCGAGATCGCGGTCGTGACCGCGCCGGCGATCGTCGCGCTGATCGTGGCCGTCGCGTCACCCACGGTCGCGGTGCTGATCGCTGCGGCGCTCGGGTCGAGCGCGGCGCTCGCGTTCTCGCTGACGCCCGCGTCGCGTCGCTGGCGCGGGATGCGGCACGAGGTCGGCTGGCTCGGGCCGCTGGCCGCGCCGGGCATGCGGACCGTATGCGGTGTGCTGGTGACGTTCGGCATGGGATTCGGCATCGTCCAGGTCGCGGTGCCGGCGTTCACGCTCGACCGCGGCTCGGCTTCGGCGGGCGGCGTGCTGCTGGCCTCGCTGTCGCTCGGAAGCCTGATCGGCGGCGTCACCTACGGCGCGCGGACGTGGCCGGGCAGGCTCCCGCCGCGACTCGCCGGCGTCATGCTCGGCCTCGGCACCGGCTATGCGCTGCTCGCACTCCCGAGCGACTACCTGCCGCTCGCGCTGCTGCTGGTGCTCGCCGGCACGCTGCTCGCTCCGGCGTCGGTGATCTGCTCGACGCTGCTCGACACGGTCGCCCCGGCGGGCACGGTGACGGAGGCGTTCGCGGTGATGGTCACGGGCATCGTCGCCGGCGTCGCGGTCGGCAACGCGCTCGGCGGATCGATCGTCGAGTCGGCGTCCTACGACGCGGCGGTGCTGGCCGCGGGCGGCATCGCGGCGTGCGGCGCCGTCGTGGTCGGCGTGCGCCGGCGGACGCTGACGGCGACCACGGCGACCGCCGCCGGCACGGCCAGGTAGACGCCGGAGAACGCGAACACCGCGAGCACGGCGGCGAACGCGACGGCGGACGCCACGCGAGGCCGACCGGTGAGCAGGCGCGTGCCGGCGGCGGTGGCGGTGACGTAGACGGCGACGAACGAGGTGCTGGTGGCGCGGATCAGGCCGTCGAGCGAGAAGGCGTCGGCGGCGAGCGCGACGAGCAGCGCTCCCGCGATCAGCGCGAACGTCGCGAGCGCGTGGCGCGGGTTCGCGAGCGGGCGCGGCGCGGAGCCGTCGGCGGCCAGCGCACCCGCGAGCTTGACCGCCGCGGCGACGTAGGCGTTCATCGCACCCATCGTCAGCAGCACGGCGAGCGCGGCGGTGACGGTGCGACCGGGAGCGCCGAGGCCGACGGCCATCAGGTCCGCGAGCGGGACCTTCGACGGCGAGGCCGTGCCAAGCGCCCCGACCGTCGCGACCGCCAGCCCGAGGTAGAGGACCACGACGATGCCGAGCGCCGCGAAGATCGCGCGCGGGAGCTGGCGGACCGGGTCGCGCAGGTCGCCGGCCAGGTGCGAGACCGCCTCCCAGCCGATGAACGAGAGCATCAGCAGGCTGGCGGCGGTGCCGACGGCGGCCCAGCCGTGGGGCGCGAACGGTGTCCAGTGCTCGGCGTGGCTGTGCGGCAGCGCCGTGATCACCGCGGTCAGCAGCAGCGCGGCGAGCAGGCCCGCAAGCGCGAGCTGGAGCCTGGCGGTGGTGTGGAGCCCGAACGCGTTGGCGGCGGCGACCGTGGCGATCATCGCGGCGGCGCCGACGACGGCGCCGGTACGGCCTGCGTCGAGCAGCTCGGCGACGTAGAAGCCGCCGATCAGCGCCACGGCGGGCGCGCCGAGCACGACGCCGGCCAGGAACCACCAGCCGGTGACCACGCCGGTCAGCCGTCCGAACGCGGCCTTCGCGTACGCGGCCGTGCCGCCGGCCTCGGGGAAGCGGACGCCGAGCGCGGCGAACGTGGCGGCGAGCGGAGCCGACAGCGCGAGCAGGCCGGCCCACGCGAGCACCGACGCCGGGCCGGCGGCCTCGGCGGCCAGCGCGTGGAGCAGCAGCACGCCGGGGCCGAGGACGGCGCCGACGTACAGAGCGGTGGCCGATCGCGTGGAGAGCATGAAGGCAGTGTTGCGCCGATCCAGAGGTATTTGGTTGCCACTTCAACCTGCTATGGACGTCTCTACGCAATGATCTGCTCCCATGATCGACCTCACAGACAGAAAGATGCTCCAGATCCTCCAGCGCGAGGGCCGGATCTCCAACGCGGCGCTCGCCGAGCAGCTCCACCTCTCCCCCTCCCCGTGCCTGCGCCGGCTCCGCGCCCTGGAGGGTTCCGGCCTGATCACCGGCTACCGCGCCGAGCTCGACCGCGAGAAGCTCGGCCTCGGCCTGACCCTGTTCGTCGAGCTCAAGGTCGAGGGCCACTCCGAGCGCAACGCCGCCGCGATCACCGAGGCGTTGCGGGCCGTGCCCGAGGTCGTCTCCGCCCACATCGTCTCCGGCTCGGCCGACTTCCTGCTCGAAGTGGTCGTCGCCGACCTCCGCGACTACGAGCGCCTGCTGTTCGACACGCTCCTCAACCTCCCGAACGTGAGCGACGTGCGCTCGAACTTCGCATTGCGGGCGATCAAGAGCCGCGGGCCGTTGCCGCTGTGAGGGGCCTGTAGAATCTCAGTCGAGGTCACTGAGATCGCCTTGACGGCGCGCTACACTTACTCACGTTGAGTAAGTTCCTACAGGAAGTGAAGCTTTAGATGACCTCGTTGATTCTCGTCCCGCTGGACGACTCCGTGGTCTTCCCCACCATGGACGTGACGCTTCCCGTCGACGTCGGTGACGAGGATCGCGTACTGCTCATCCCGCGCCACGACAACGCGTTCGCCGCGGTCGGCACGATCGCGGCGGTGACGGACAGCGTCCGCCTGCCCGGTGGGGCTCGCGCCGTCCAGCTTTCCGGCATTGCCCGTGGCGTCGCCGGCGCCGCGCAGAGCGACCAGTTCGGCCGCCTCCGCGTCGAGGTGACCGAGCACCCCGACGACGTGCCCGTCGACGGGCGCACGCGCGAGCTCGAGCGCGAGTACCGCGCCGTGGTCGAGGAGATCCTCGAGCTGCGCGGCGTCGACGACCGCGTCGGCGCCGTTGCTGCGCGCGATCCGCGAGCCCGGCGCGCTGGCCGACACGATCGGCTACGCCCCCGACATCGACTTCGAGCAGAAGGTCGAGATCCTCGAGACGCTCGACGTCACCGAGCGGCTCGCGCTCGCCGTCCGCCTCCAGCGCGAGCGGCTGACCGAGCTGCAGCTGCGCCGCAAGATCCGCGATGACGTCCAGTCCGGCGCGGACAAGCAGCAGCGCGAGTACTTCCTGCGCAAGCAGATGGAGTCGATCCAGCGCGAGCTGGGCGAGGACGGCGCCAGTCGTCGTCGAGGAGTACCGCACCAAGATCGCCGAGTCCGGCATGCCGGAGGCGGTCGAGGAGCAGGCGACGAAGGAGCTCGGCCGGCTCGAGCGGATGGGCGAGCAGTCGGGCGAGGCGTCGATGATCCGGTCCTACCTGGACTGGCTGATCGCCGTGCCGTGGAAGGAGCGCTCCGATGAGGTGCTCGACCCGATCCACGCCCGCGAGATCCTCGATGCCGACCACGCCGGCCTCGAAGACGTCAAGGACCGCATCGTCGAGTACCTCGCCGTCAAGAAGCTGCGCGTCGAGCGCAACATCGCCGAGGACAAGAAGTCCGGCGCGATCCTCACCCTGATCGGCCCGCCCGGCACCGGCAAGACCTCCATCGGCGAGTCGATCGCCCGTGCGACCGGCCGCAAGTTCGTGCGCATGTGCCTCGGCGGCGTCCGTGACGAGGCGGAGATCCGCGGCCACCGGCGCACGTACATCGGGGCGCTCCCGGGCCGCCTGGTCCGCGCGCTGCGCGACGCCGGGACGATGAACCCGGTGATCATGCTCGACGAGGTCGACAAGGTCGGCGCCGACTGGCGCGGCGACCCGAGCTCGGCGCTGCTCGAGGTCCTCGACCCCGCGCAGAACCACTCGTTCCGCGACCACTACCTGGACGTGGAGCTCGACCTGAGCGAGGTCATGTTCATCGCCACCGCCAACGTGGCGGAGACCATCCCCGGCCCGCTGCTGGACCGCATGGAGGTCATCCGCTTCGACGGCTACACGGTCGCGGAGAAGACCGCGATCGCGCGCGACTACCTGTGGCCGCGCCAGCGCGAGCGCAACGGCCTGACCCCCGACGAGGTGTCGATCAGCGACGACATGCTGAAGACGGTCGTGAGCGAGTACACCCGCGAGGCGGGCGTCCGCAACCTCGAGCGCGAGCTCGGCACGATCCTGCGCAAGACCGCGACGAAGGTCGCCTCCGGCAAGGCCGAGGCACCCGTGGAGATCGACCTCGAGCTCGTCCGTGACGCGCTCGGGCGCCAGAAGGTCTTCCAGGAGGCCGCGCTGCGCACGGCGGTGCCCGGCGTCGCGACCGGCCTGGCGGTGACCGGCACCGGCGGCGACGTGCTGTTCGTCGAGGCGACCTCGATGGAGGGCAAGGACGGGCTCGTGCTGACCGGCCAGCTCGGCGACGTGATGAAGGAGTCGGTGCAGATCGCGCTCAGCTACGTGCGCGGCCACGCCGACGAGCTGGGGATCGACCCGGCCACCTTCGACGACCGCGAGTTCCACGTCCACATCCCGGCGGGCGCGATCCCGAAGGACGGCCCGAGCGCCGGCATCACGATGACCACCGCGCTGGCATGCCTGCTGAGCGGGCGCCCGATCAAGCACACTGTCGGCATGACCGGTGAGGTCACGCTGCAGGGCCGGGTGCTCCCGATCGGTGGGCTCAAGCAGAAGGTGCTGGCCGCCCACGCGGCCGGGCTGACCGACGTGATCCTCCCCGAGCGCAACCGCGGCGACCTCGACGACGTGCCCGAGGACGTCCGCGAGCAGATGAAGTTCCACCCGGTGATGAGCATCGACGAGGTGCTCGAGCTGGCCCTCGAGCCGGCGCGCACCGAGGCGGTCGCTTAGTGACGTGGTTACGGTCGCCACGGACGGCGACCGTCCGGGTCGAAAGGCCGGCGGACGAAGGCCTTGGCACTCGGATTGTCGCCCTGTTCCGCCCCTACCGGGGGCGGCTGGCGGCGGTGCTCGCGCTCATCGCTCTCTCGGCAGGGCTGGGGATGATCTCCCCATTCCTGCTGAGGGACGTGCTCGACGTCGCGATCCCCGAGAACAACGACGGGCTCCTGGCGCTGCTGGTGGCGGGGATGATCGCCATCTCCGTCATCACGGGCGTGCTCGGCGTCGGGCAGACCTGGCTCTCCAACGTGGTGGGCCAGAAGGTCATGCACGACCTGCGCGCGCAGGTCTACCGCCACCTTCAGCGGCTCAGCCTCGCGTTCTTCACGCGCACCCGCACAGGCGAGATCCAGTCGCGGATCGCCAATGACATCGGCGGCGTCCAGAACGTCGTCACGAGCACCGCGACGTCGATCGTCTCCAACGTGACGACGGTGATCGCCACGGTCATCGCGATGATGCTCCTCGACTGGCGGCTGGCGCTGTTCTCCCTCGGCCTGACGCCGTTCTTCGTGCTGCTCGCCCGCCGGGTCGGCAACCAGCGGCGCAAGATCGCCGCAACCCGCCAGGGCGCGATGGCCGACATCTCCAGCCTCGTGCAGGAGTCCCTTTCGGTCTCCGGGATCCTGCTCGGCAAGACGATGGGCCGCGGCGACGAGCTCGCCGACCGGTTCGAGGGCGAGTCGGCCCGCCTGGCCGATCTCGAGGTCCGTTCCCGGATGGCCGGCCGCTGGGTGATGGCCTCGATCCAGACCTCGTTCGCGGTCATGCCGGCGCTCGTCTACCTGTTCGCGGGCCTGGCGCCCGGGGCGGTGACGATCGGCACGCTGGTCGCCTTCACGACGCTGCAGACGCGGCTGTTCTGGCCGATCCAGTCGCTGCTCGGCGTCGGCGTCGACATCCAGACGTCGATGGCGCTGTTCGAGCGCGTGTTCGAGTACCTCGACCTCGAGGTCGACCTGCGCGAGGGCCGCCGCGACCTACCCAGCGTCACCGGCGAGGTCCGGTTCGACGACGTGTGGTTCCGCTACGACCAGGAGTGGACGCTGCAGGGCGTCGACCTCGACGTGCCGGCCGGCACGAAGCTCGCGCTGGTCGGCGAGACCGGCTCGGGCAAGACCACCGTCGGCTACCTGGCGGCCCGGCTGTACGACCCCGAGCGCGGGACGATCCGGCTCGACGGCGAGGACCTGCGCGATCTGCGCTTCGGCTCGCTGGCCGACGCGATCGGCGTCGTCTCGCAGGAGACCTACCTGTTCCACGCCAGCGTGCGCGAGAACCTGCGCTTCGCGCGGTCGGACGCCACCGACGCGGAGATCGAGGAGGCGGCGGCCGCCGCCCAGATCCACGACACGATCGCGGCGCTGCCCGACGGCTACGACACCGTCGTCGGCGAGCGCGGCTTCCGCTTCTCCGGCGGCGAGCGCCAGCGGATCGCGATCGCGCGCACGATCCTGCGCAACCCACCGGTGCTCGTGCTCGACGAGGCGACGAGCGCGCTCGACGTCCAGACCGAGCGCGCGGTCGGCGAGGCGCTGGAGCGGCTCGCCGAGGGCCGGACGACGATCGTCATCGCGCACCGGCTCTCAACGGTGCGCGATGCGGACCAGATCGCGGTGCTCGACGGAGGCATCGTGGTCGAGCGCGGCACGCACGACGAGCTGCTCGCCGCCGGAGGGCGCTACGCGGCGCTCGTGGCGCGCGACGGCGGCGTCGCGATGCCGCTCTAGTACGTCCGTCGAGACGGGTTCTGTCAGGCGCCTGACTTTCTACCTTGACTGGCGTGAAGCGCCCCTCCTTCGCGAGCGTCATCGCGCTGCTCGCACTGTTCATAGCCCTCGGCGGCCCCGCGGAGGCCGCAAAGGTCGCCAAGCGCGTGACCAGTCGCGACGTCAAGGACCATTCGCTGCAGACGCGCGACCTCAGCCGCAAGGCGGTGCGTGCGCTGCAGACGCCGCGCGACGGCTCGGTGACCGCACCGAAGATCGCCGCCAACGCGGTCACCGCGACGGCGATCGCCGACCGCTCGGTGGGCGCCGCCGACATCGCGCTCAACGCGATCACCGCCTCGCAGATCGCCGACGGCTCGCTCACCGCGCGTGAGGTCGGACGCTTCTACGGCCGCTTCCAGCTCAGCGTCAACATCCCGGCGCTCACCCACGGCCAGTGCTGGTCGGGCGTTCCCACCGGTCTCGCCCCCGAGCGCGCCGGCGCCGACATCTCGCAGGACGTCGTGCTGGTCACCCCGGACGCGAGCTGGCCGCAGGACCAGCTGACGCTGACCGTGAAGGTCGAGAACACGCAGCCGACGCGCGGGCGCTTCGTGCTCGCCGCCTGCAACGCCAGCTCGGGCCAGACGACGGCCTTCAAGCCGAGCTTCAGCTACGTGATCATCGGGCTGCCCTAGCCCGGTAGCGGCGCATCTTCAGCCGCGCTCCGCACTCGCTCATCGAGCACCAGCGCCGGCTGTGGTTGCGGCTGGTGTCCAGGAACAGCCATGGGCAGGCGGCGCACACCTTCAGGCGGTCGAGCGGGCCGCCGCGCAGGAGGTCGACGGCGGCGACGGCGATCGGGGCGAGCAGATCGCCGTCCCACACGAAGCCCTCACCCGGCACCAGCCGCGCGGCGGCGACCGCCTCGGCGTGGAAGGCGGCCAGCGCGCCGAGCGCATCGGGATCGGGCTCGCGCCGTTCGGCCAGCGGCCGGAACACCTCGTAGACGGTGCGGCGCAGCTCGCGGGCGCGGGCGAGCGTGGATGCGTCGGCGTCGCCCCGGAGGCCGGCTTCGCGCCCCCAGGCCACGAGGTCGGCCGGCTCGGCGAGGTGCTCGCGGCTCGGCTCGATCGTGTTCGCGAAGTCCAGCGCCAGATGACCGCCCACACGTCGCATTACCGTCAAAACCAGTTTAGGCGGTCTACAGGATGTGTAGACCAGTCAATGTGCGTTTGCCGGTAACGCTGCTCTGCTCGGCCCAGTTCATCGTGGTGCTCGACGCGACGATCGTCGCGGTCGCGCTCCCCGACATCCGGGAGTCGCTGGGGATGTCGCCGGAGGCGCTGCAATGGGTGGTCACCGCCTACACGCTGACCTTCGGCGGCCTGCTGATCGCGGCCGGGCGGCTCGGCGACCTCGCCGGCCGGCGCCGCGTGTTCGGTGCCGGGCTGATCCTGTTCGGCGCGGCATCGCTGGGCTGCGCGCTCGCGCCGTCGGCGCCGGTGCTGGTGGCGGCACGGGCGCTCCAGGGCGTCGGCGCGGCGCTGGAGATGCCGGCCGCGCTCGCGCTGATCATCGCGACGGCGCCCGACCGGGAGCGAGCGGTTGCGTTGTGGACCGCGGCGGCGGCGGGCGGCGGCGCGTCGGGCTGGGTGCTCGGCGGCGTGCTCGTCGAGCTGCTCGGGTGGCCGGCGATCTTCGCCGTCAACGTGCCGCTGTGCGCGCTCGGCGCGCTGCTCATCCCGCGCGTGCTGCCCGAGAGCCGCGGCGCGGCGCGTGGGCTCGACGTCGCCGGGAGCGCGACCGTGACCGCGGCGCTGGCGCTGCTGGTGCTCGGCCTCACGCAGCTGCCCGCCGCGCTGCCTCTCGCCGCGGCCGCGCTCGTCGCGTTCGCGACGGTCGAGCGCCGGGCCGCCGATCCGATCCTCCCGGCCCGCGCACTGCGCCGCCCCGGGTTCGTGCCCGCCAACGGCGTGGCGCTGGCGCTGACCGCGACCACGACGCCGGCGATGTTCCTGGCCATCCTCTACCAGCAGGAGGAGCTCGGGCGGTCCCCGCTCGCGACCGGGCTGTGGTGCGTGCCGTTCAACCTGGCGGTGATCGCCGGCTCCGCGCTGCGGCCGCCGGGTGGGCTGTTCGCGGTCGCGGCCGGCGCCGCGGCGCTCGGCACGCTGGCGCCGGCCGCGATCGTGCCCGCGTTCGTGGTCATGGGGCTCGGCCTTGGGTCGGCGTCGGTCGCCGCGACATCCGCTGGCACCCGCGCGCTGCCCGACGACGACCAGGGCATCGCCTCCGGCGTGCTCAACGCCGCGGCGCAGATCGGCACCGTGCTCGGGGTCGCCGCGCTGGTGCCACTCGGCTACACGGCGGGTTTCGTCGCCGCCGCGGCCGCGGCGCTCGTGGCCGCTACAGGATCGCTGCGAACGTCCCGCCGTCGACCGACCACGCCGCGCCGGTGACGTTCGAGGCAGGCTCAGAGCACAGGAACACGACGACGGAGGCGATCTCGGCGGGGTCGGCGTAGCGGCCCATCGGCACGCGGCTCGCCTGGTCGTCGATCGCCTCCTGGCGCGAATCGAGGCCCTTGACGGCGGCGACCTGATCGCCGAGCCCGCCCTCCTCGACCCACAGCGGCGACGACGTCGGGCCGGGCGCGACCGAGTTCACGAGCACGCCCTGCTTCGCGTACGTGTCGGCGAAGACGCGGCTCAGGGAGGCCTGCGCGGCCTTGGTGACCGAGTAGGCGGCGTTCGTGAGCGAGGGGCGCTTGCCGGCCGAGGAGGTGACGTTGACGATGCGGCCCCAGCCGCGCTCGGCCATGCCGGGCGCGAACGCCCGCATCAGCCGCATCGACGCCATCACGTGCAGCTCCCACAGCCCGTTCCAGTCATCGTCGGTGAGGTCGTCGAGCGGCTTGGCGAAGCTGGTGCCGGCGTTGTTGACGAGGATGTCGATCGGTCCGGGCGCGCGCTCGGCGATCTGCTCGGCGGCGTCGGGAGCCGTGACGTCGATCCCCTCCCCGCGCGAGACGCGCAGCACCTTCACGCCCTCGGCCTCGAGCATGTCGGCGGCCTCCGCGCCGATGCCGCGGCTCGCGCCGGTGACCACCGCCACCCGCCCCGCGATGCCCAGATCCATTCGAGGGAGCGGTACGAACTTCGGCTGGGTGGGGCAGCCGGGAGCGTCGACCCGGTGGCGGATAAACCACCGTATGGGTGGGTTTTCCGCCAGGGCGAAGTCGCCATGCGCGGGCCGAGCGCTCGCCGCCCTACCCAGTCGCAGTTCAGACGTACCGCGCCGCGGCGCGCTCGACAGAGCTCGCATAGCCGCCGCCGAACAGCGCGGCGTGCACGAGCAGCGGGAACAGCTGGTAGAGCGGGACGCGCTCCCGCCAGCCGTCGGCGAGCGGGCGCGACCTCCTCGTAGGCGGCGAAGAAGCGCGCGCCCGGGGAGCCGAACAGCTGCAGCATCGCGAGGTCGACCTCGCGATGGCCGCCGTAGGCGATCGGGTCGATCAGGTACGGGCGGCCGCTCCACAGCACGTTGCCGCTCCACAGGTCGCCGTGCAGGCGCGCCGGCGGTTCGGGTGGGCCGGCGAGGTCCGCGATGCGGTCGCACACGGCCTCGACCGCGCGGCGGCCGCTCGCTGAGAGGTGCGAGAGCAGCGGGCGGAGGCGGCGCTCGGCGTAGAACTCGGGCCAGCTGTCGAGCGGCTCGTTCGGCAGCGAGAGTGAGCCCACGCGGAGCGGAGCCGAGCCGCCGAAGCGCTCTGCGCCGGCGGCATGCACATGCGCGAGACCTTCGCCGAGCCGCGCCTCGTCGCCCGCGCCCGTGGTGTCCAGCCACTCCAGCGCGAGCAGCCGATCCGAGACGCCCAGCACGGCGGGCACGCCGATCGCGTCCGGCTCGGCCAGCCAGGCGAGCGCGGCCGCCTCGGCGGCGTACTCGCCGGGCGGCGCGCCGTCGCGGGTCTTGACGAACGCGACCGCCCGTCCCCCAGCTCGGCGCGGTAGGCGTCGTTGATGTCGCCGCCGCCCACGCGCCGGAGCGACGCGACGCCGCTGCCGGTCGCCTCCGCGACGGCGGCCTCGAGGCTCACACCCGCTCGCGCAGCTCGTCCAGCAGCTCGCGGCAGGCGGACTCGACCATGTCGAGCACGTTCTCGAAGCCGCGGTCGCCGCCGTAGTAGGGGTCGGGCACGTCGGCGTCGGGCACCAGCAGCCGCACCTGCTCGCGCGCCTCGTCGTCGGGCGCCAGCTCGAGCAGGTCGCGGTAGTTGCCGCGATCCATCGCCACGAGCAGGTCGAAGCGGCGGAAGTCCGACTCCTTGACCTGCCGCGCGGCGCCCTCGAGCGTGACGCCGCGACGGTGGGCGGCGAGCGTCGCGCGCTCGTCGGGCGGCTCGCCGACGTGCCAGCCGCCCGTCCCGGCGCTGTCGACCTCGATGTCGAGGCCCTCGTCCTCGATCAGCCGGCGCATCACGCCCTCGGCCGTCGGCGAGCGGCAGATGTTGCCCATGCAGACGAAGAGGACCCTCACACTCGCTCCACGATCATGGCCTGGCCCATGCCGCCGGCCACGCACATCGTCTCCAGGCCGTAGGTGCCGTCGGTGGCCTCCAACCCATTGAGCAGCGTGGTCATGATGCGCGCGCCGGTCATCCCGAACGGGTGGCCGAGGGCGATCGCGCCGCCGTACGGGTTGAGCTTCTCCGGGTCGATCCCCAGGTCCTCGCGGCACGGCACGACCTGGGCGGCGAACGCCTCGTTGAGCTCGACGATGTCGATGTCGCCGATCTTCATACCGGCCTGCTCGAGCACGGCCTTGACCGCGGGGATCGGGCCGAGGCCCATGAGCTCGGGCCGGATCGCGGCGACCGACGAGGCGATGATCCGCGCCTTCGGCTTCAGGCCCAGCGCCTTCGCCTTCTCCTCGGACATCACGAGCACGGCGGCGGCGCCGTCGTTGAGCGGGCACGAGTTCCCGGCGGTGACGGTGCCGTTCTCGGGGTCGAACGCCGGCTTGAGCTCGGCGAGCTTCTCCAGCGTCGTGCCCGGGCGCGGGCCGTCGTCGCGCGTGACCTCGCCGACGGGGACGATCTCGGCGTCGAAGTGGCCGGAGTCGCGCGCCGCGACCGCGCGGTCCTGCGACAGCTTGGCCCACTCGTCCTGCGCCTCGCGGCTGACCTGGCAGCGCCGGGCGACGTTCTCGGCCGTGAGGCCCATCGGGATGTAGACGTTGTAGGGCGCGCCCTCTGACCCGTCGAGCTGCGGGTGCGGGTCGAACGGCGCCTGGGCGGGGAAGCGCGAGACCGCCTCGACGCCGGCGGCGATGTACTGGTCGCCCTCGCCGGCCTTGATCGCGTGGAACGCCATCCGGATCGTCTGCAGCGAGGACGCGCAGAAGCGGTTGACGGACGTCGCCGGGATGTGATGGTCGAGCCCGGCCAGCAGCGCGGCGTTGCGGCCGATGTTGTAGCCCGCCTCGCCGAGCTGGAACCCGCAGCCCATCATCAGGTCGTCGGTCTCGCCGAAGTCGACGCCCGGGTTGCGCTCGACCAGCGCCTTCAGCGGCACGGCGGCGAGGTCGTCCGTGCGGACGTCCTTCAGCGATCCCTTGGCCGCGCGCCCGATCGGCGTGCGGATGGCGTCGACGATGACGGCTTCAGGCATTCGGAGATCTCCGTTTCGGTGCCCGCGCGGAGATCCGCGCGGGGTTGACTCGCCAGTCAATCCTATGAGGGCCGAGCGCCGACCTGCGCCACTGCCCGGGCGGCGAGGCGGCAGCCCGCCTCCAGCGCCTCGCGGGGCCCGGCGCCGTCCAGGCGGGCGCTGAGGAAGCCGGCGGCGAAGGCGTCGCCGGCGCCGGTGGTGTCGACGACCTCCACCGGCTCGGCGGGCACGTGCACGTCGCCCCAGCGCGCGCCGTCGGCCCCCAGCTTGACGACCATCTCGCCGCCGTCGAGGTACTCGGCCTCGCGCTCGTTGGGCAGCAGCAGGTCGACGGGCGGGATCGCGCCCGGGCGCAGCAGCGCCCACGACGAAGGATCCACGGAGACCGACATCCCGGCGGCGCGGGCGCGGTCGATCGCGGCCAGCGCGCTGGCCCGTGGCCCGCCGCGAAGGAGCGCGTAGCCGACGACGTGCAGGTGGTCGCCCAGCGGGATCTCGGGCAGCGGACCGTCGTTGGCTCCGGGGTCGGGCAGCATCGTCCGCTCACCGCCCGGCTCGACGAGGACGACGCACGTCCCGGTCGGCTTCTCGGGGTCGACCGCCACGTGGACGTCCACCGCGGGCAGCGCCGTGCGGCCGCGCGCATCGTCCCCGACCCGGCACACGAGCGCGACGTCGGTGCCGATGCTCGCCGCCCACGCCGCCGTGTTCGCGGCCGAGCCGCCGCCCTGGACGCTGATCTGCGCCGCGGTGTCGCTCCCGTGCGCCAGCGGCTCGGTGATGCGCGCCACCACGTCGACCATGAGGTCGCCGAGGACGACGAGCTTCATGCCGTGGCGCAGGCGATCTGGGCGGCGAGGGTGGCGTTGCGCACGACGAGGCGGACGTTGGCCTCCAGGCTGGCGCCTTCGGTCTCGCGGTGGAAGTAGGCGAGCAGGAACGGCGTCACGTCCTTGCCGCGGACCCCCTGCTCGGCGGCCGCGGCGAGCCCGGCCTCCAGCACCCGGTCGTGCAGCTCCTGGTCGAGCGGCTCGTCGATCGGGTTGGCGACGACGATCGCCCCGAGCCCGAGCTCCGCCCGCGCGTGCGCGACGTCGGCGACCTCGTTGGCCGTGTCGACCCGCCACGGCACCGGGAAGCCGGAGTCGGCGATGTAGAAGCCCGGGAAGCTGTCGGTCTGGTAGCCGAGGAGCGTGACGTTGAGCGTCTCCAGGCGCTCGAGCGTGGCCTCGACGTCGAGGATCGACTTCACGCCCGCGCAGACCACGGTTATCGGGGTCTGGCCCAGCGTGGTGAGGTCGGCCGACTCGTCCCAGCTCTCGCGCGCCTCGCGATGGACGCCGCCGAGCCCGCCGGTGGCGAACACCCCGATCCCCGCGCGGACGGCCAGCGTGGCGGTGGCGGCGACGGTCGTCGCGCCCGTGGCGCGGCGCGCCATCACGACGGCCAGGTCGCGCGCGCTGCACTTGGCGACGTCCTCGCCCGCGATCGCGTCGAGCGCCTCGCGGTCGAGCCCGATGCGGACCATCCCGTCGACGATCGCGATCGTCGCGGGCACCGCTCCCTCGTCCCGGACGGCCGCCTCGATAATGCGGGCGATCTCGACGTTCTCGGGCCGCGGCAGACCGTGCGCGATCAGCGTGCTCTCCAGCGCCACCACCGGGCGCCCTTCTTCGATCGCCGTCGAGACCTCGCGGGTGTAACGCATCACGCGTCACCGTACAGGGCCTCCCGGGCGCCGGGCCGGCGCCGTTTACCCCTGGTCCCGGGGGTTGCCCGTATAGATGGCGGGCGGCCCCGTCCCTACGGTCGGTGTATGGCTGTCGCACCCCCGACATCGCGCTTCGCCCGCAGCGGCCGCTTCGGCGGCCTCGTGGCCGGCCAGGGGCTGCGCTGGGCGGGCACGCAGGCGGCCAACCTCGTGCGGTCGCCGGAGCGCGCCGAGGCCGCGACCGGCGAGCGCGCCGCGGCGCTGGCGCGCGAGCTCGTCGAGCAGCTCGGCCACATGCGCGGCGCGGCGATGAAGGTCGGCCAGGTGTTGTCGACCGTCGACTTCACGGCGATCCCGCCGAGCGAGCGCGAGGCGTTCAAGCAGACGCTGGCCGCGCTGCGCGACGACGTGCCGCCGCTGCCGTTCGCCAAAGTCTCCAAGCTCGTGCGCAGCGAGCTCGGCGGGCCGGTCTCGAGCTACTTCGCCGACTTCGACGAGGAGGCGTTCGCGGCCGCCTCGATCGGGCAGGTGCATCGCGCCCGCACGCGCGACGGCCGGACCGTGGCCGTGAAGGTCCAGTACCCGGGCATGGCCGAGGCGGTCGAGTCCGACCTGCGCAACCTCGGGCTGCTGCTCCCGCTCGTCAAGCGCCTGGCGCCCGGGCTCGACACCGCCGCGCTCTCCGCCGAGCTGCGCGAGCGCGTCGGCGAGGAGCTCGACTACGAGATCGAGGCGCAGAACCACCGCGCGATGGCGCGCGCCTGGCGCGGGCATCCGCTGGCGCACGTGCCGGCCGTCGACACGATGCTCTCGAGCCGCCGCCTGCTGGTGACCGAGCTGCTGGCCGGCCGCCGCTTCGAGGAGGTCAAGCAGCTCGACGAGCGCGAGCGCGACCGCTTCGCCGAGATCGTGTTCCGCTTCTACTTCGGGACGCTCACGCGCCTGGGCCGCGCGTCCGGCGACCCGCACCCCGGCAACTACCTGCTGCTCGAAGACGGCCGCGTCGGCTTCCTCGACTTCGGGCTCATGCGCGTCGTCGACCGCGAGTACCTCGCCGGCGAGCACGCGCTCGCCGCGGCCGTCGAGCACGACGACGCCGGCGCCGTCCACGCCGGCATGGCCGCGCTGGGCTATCTCCCGGACCCGGCGTCCTTCCAGCCCGACCGGCTGCTGGAGGCGCTGCGGCTGTCCGGCGAGTGGTACTTCGAGCCGGGCGCGCGGCGCCTGACTCCCGAGTACGTGAGCGATCTCGTCGAGCGCGCCTCGTCACCGCGGTCGGAGTACTGGGAGGACCTGCGACGGATGTCGCTCCCGCCCCAGGCGCTGCTCATCCGCCGTATGGAGGGCCTCGTCTTCTCCACGCTCGGCGAGCTGCGGGCGCGCGCCGACTGGGCCGCGCTCGGTCGCGAGTACCATGCGGGCGCCGAGCCCTCGACGCCGCTGGGCGAGCTCGACGCCTCGTTCTGGGGCGACGCGCGCCCGCTGCGGCGCGCCGCCTAGATGAACGCCCCTCCCGCTCCAGGTCCCTATCTGCAGACCGTCTCCGGACGGTTCGTCAACCCGTTCGACCCGGACCCCGAGCAGCTCGACGCGGGCGACATCGCGCGGGCGCTGGCGAACCTGTCGCGGTTCGGCGGCCACACGCGCGTCTTCTACTCGGTCGCCCAGCACTCGGTGATCGTGTCGCAGCTCGTCGAGGAGCGCGGCGGCGACGCCGAGGACGCGTTCGCCGCGCTGATGCACGACGCGACCGAGGCCTACCTCGGCGACATGCCGCACCCGATCAAGCACCGCAGCCCGCTCGGGGCCTCGTTCAAGGAGGCGGAGGAGCACCTCGAGCAGGTGATCCAGGCGCGCTTCCACATCAAGCCCGACGTGCCGGAGATCAAGCGCGTCGACCGCGCCCTGCTCGCCACCGAGCGGCGCGCGTTCAGCGGTGAGAACTGGCACTGGCCGGAGCTCGACGGCGTCGAGCCGCTCGACCTCGAGCTCGAGGCCTGGCCGCCCGACGACGCCGCGCGGGCGTTCGCCGCGCGTTATGCCGAGCTCGACGCCAGGCGGTAGCGCGCTCGTCACCGGCGTGACCGGCTTCGTCGGCGGCCGCCTGGCCGCCGCGCTGACCGACGCCGGCTGGGATGTCCGCGGGCTGGTGCGCGACCGCTCGCGCGCCCGCGATCTCGAGTTCGACCTCCACGAGGGCGACGTGCTGCGCCCGGAGACCCTGCGCGGCGCCGGCGAGGGGATCGACGTCGCCTACTACCTCGTGCACTCGATGGGCCGCGGTGGCAGCGGCGACTTCCTCGAGCGCGACCGCGCGGCCGCCGCGGCGTTCGCCCGCATGGCGCGCGCCGAGGGCGTCGAGCGCGTCGTCTACCTCGGCGGGCTCGGCGACCGGCCCCAGTCCAAGCACCTGCGCAGCCGCCACGAGACCGCGCTGGCACTCGCCGAGCACGGCCCGCCGCTGACCTACTTCCGCGCGGGGATGGTCGTCGGCGCCCGCAGCGAGTCCTACCGGACGCTGCGCTACCTCGTACAGCGCCTGCCGCTGATGATCGCGCCGGCGTGGTTGAAGAACGACACCCAGCCGATCGCGATCGACGACGCCCTGCAGTACCTGGTCCAGGCACCGTCGGTCGAGGCTCGCGAGGTCCAGATCGGCGGCCCGGACGTGCTCAGCTACGGCGAGATGCTCGACCGGATGGCCGCGGTGATGGGCATCCGGCGGCGCCCGCGGATCCCGGTGCCGCTGATCACGCCGTGGCTGTCCTCGCTGTGGATCGGCCTCGTCACGCCGGTCGACGCCGGCGTGGCCCGACCGCTGGTCGAGGGCCTCGCCGTGCCGACCGTCGTCACCGACCCGTCGGGAGCCAGGCTGTTCGACGTCGAGCCGATGGGGTTCGACGAGGCGCTCCGCCGCGCGCTGGCCGAGGACGAGTAGGCGCCGGATCCAGATCATCCCGATCACCGCGCTCCTCGGAGTTGCGAGCGCGACCCTGCGACGGCGCCGCCGGATGGGCGCCGGTCTCGGGGCGCTCGAGCTCGAGTGTGAGCATCGATCAGGCCGCGACCGGCGTGAGCGCGGCGGTGTCGGCGGGCACGAAGATCATCAGCCCGAGGTAGGCGAGCAGGCCGGCGCCGCTGAACAGGAGCGAGGCGACGAAGCCGATCCGGACCACGAGCGGGTCGACCGAGAAGTACTCGGCGAGGCCGCCGGCCACGCCGCCGAGGACCTTGTCGGAGGTGGAGCGAGTCAGTTTGCGGGGAGCGTCGGAGTTCATGCTCTCCAGGGTGCCGGGCCGCGACGCCCGGCACCATTGGGAATGACCCTGACCGACCCCTAGGCGCGCCCTGAGGCGATCAGGGACACGCCGGGGATCTCCAGCCCCGCGGCGGTGACGTACTCCGCCGTTGCCGCCTCGAGCCGGTCGCGCAGCGACAAGCGCGCGGCCTGGGGCATCGAGCCGAGCCGCTTGGCGAGCGGGCCGGCGATCGCCAGCGTGCGAGTGAACCACTCGCCAAATGACGCGGCGCGCAGCGGCACGGCGAGCTCGCTGATCGCGACCGCATCGAGCCCGCCGGAGCGCAGGACGCCGGCGAGGCGACCGGCGTCGTCGAGCGAGAACGGGCCGGGTACGCCGGGCGGCGGCACGGGCGCGCCGGCCAGGTCGCTCACCGCGTCGAAGACCAGCGCGAGCCACGGGTTGCGCTCGCGCGGGCCCCACACCGCGACCGCGAAGCGACCGCCGGGGCGCAGGACGCGGCGCAGCTCGCGCGCGGCGGCGACCGGGTCGACGGCGAACATCAGCCCTTCGCGGCAGAGCACGACGTCGAACGACGCGTCGGCCTCGTCGATCGCCTCGAGGTCGAGCGGGCGGGCGGTGACGTTCGCCAGGCCCGCCGCCCGCGCGGCGGCAAGCTCGGTCATCTCCGGCGCGACGTCGGACAGCACGACCTCGGCGCCCGTCTCCGCCGCGGCGATACCGACGGCGCCGGTCCCGCACGCCAGCTCGAGCACGCGCTCGCCCGCCCGCGGCGCCGTCAGCTCGAGCAGCCGGGCGGTGACCTCCGCCCCGCGCGCGTCGATGTAGTCGGCGTGCTCGCCCCAGCGGTCGGCGACCGAGGCCCACATCGCGTGGACGTTGGCGCGGATGTCGTCGTGAACAATGGCCGTCATGGAGCGCTCCTCGCAATTCGTTACTCGTTGAATGTAATGAAGTGAGTCGTAGGATAATGAATTGATGGATCCCGTCAAGCCCAAGCGCCGGTACGACTCGCCGCGCCGCCGCGAGCAGGCCGCCGCGACCCGCAGGGCGATCCTCGAGGCGGCCCAGACGCTGTTCGAGCAGCAGGGCTACGCGGCGACGACGATGGCCGCCATCGCCGCGGAGGCCGGGGTCGCGCTCAAGACCGTCTACGTCGTCTTCGAGACCAAGAGCGGCGTGCTGCGGGCGCTGTGGCACCTGCTGCTGCGCGGCGATGAGGACGATGCCCCGGTCGGCGAGCGCGACTGGTACCGCCAGGTGCTCGACGAGCCCGACCCCGCCCGCCAGCTCCAGCTCAACGCCCGCAACTCCCGCGTCGTCAAGGAGCGCGCCGGCGCGGCTGCTCGGCGTCCTCCGCGGCGCCGCCCCCACCGAGCCCGACATCGAGGAGCTGTGGGAGCGGATCCAGAGCGACTTCTACGCGAACCAGCGCGTGATCGTGGAGTCGCTCGCCGCCAAGCAGGCGCTCCGGCTCGACGTCGACCCGGCCGCCGACATCCTCTGGACGCTCAACCACCCCGACCTGTGGCAGCTGCTGGTGCTCCAGCGCGGCTGGACGCCCGCCGAGTACGAGCGCTGGTTCGCCGACACCGCATGCGCGCAACTGCTTCGCACCGCGTAGGCAGCGGCCCGCCGCTCGTCCTCCTGCACGGGTTCCTCGACACGTGGCGGACCTGGGAGCTCGTCCTGCCCGCGCTGCAGCGCCGCCACGACGTGCTCGCGCTCACGCTCGCCGGCCACTGGGGCGGCCCGCCGATCGACGACGTCGACGGCCACGCGCTCGCCGACGCGGTCGAGCGCGCGCTGGACGAGGCGGGCTTGGACCGCGCGCACGTGGCCGGCAACTCGCTCGGCGGCTACGTCGCGCTGCAGCTCGCCGCACGCGACCGCGCGGAGAGCGTCGTCGCGCTCGCGCCCGCCGGCGGCTGGGCGGACGATGCCTACAAGGCCACGCTCACCATGCAGGCCGAGCTGATCGCGCAGGCGAAGGAGCTCGCCCCCCACGCCGACGCGATCATGTCCACGCCCGCGGGCCGCCGCCGCGCCACGCGGCTGCTGGCGGAGCGCTACGAGCACATCCCGGCCGACCTGCTCGCCCACCAGCTGCGCGGCATCGCGAACGCGCCCGCTGCCGTCCGCCTGATCGAGCACGGGCTGCGCGAGGGGTTCGCACCGCTCGACGCGGAGCGCATCGCCTGCCCGGTCCGGATCGTCTGGGGCACCGAGGACAAGCTGCTGCCGTGGCCGTCGGCCGCGGCGCGCTACCGCTACGAGTGGCTCCCCCACGCCGACTGGGTCGAGCTCGACGGCGTCGGGCACTGCCCCCAGCTCGACGTCCCGCTGGAGACGGCGCAGCTGATCCTCGGGTTCACCGCCGGCTACTTCGGTGGGAGCGACAGCGCGTAGTCGGCGCCCGCGTTGACCCACCGCGCCAGCGCGTCCTCGGCGGCGACCGCGGCGCTGTCGACGACGACCATCCCCTTGGCGGGTCGTCCGGCCATCATCTCGAAGCGGCGCGTGTCCCGTCCGGACAGGGCCGCGTCGGCATCTTCGGGCTTCAGCCGCACGCACAGGTCGTCGCCCAGCACGCCGCACGCCATGTTGCCCTGCAGCATCCAGGCGATGCCGCCGAACATCTTGCGCTCGGTCATCTCGCCGCGCGCGGCGACGAGCGGGCGGATCCGCCCGGCCAGCGCTTCGTCGTAGGCCATCCCGCCATTGTGCCCGTACATCGGTTTGCGCAAATACGTCGAGCGGGGGCTAGCATCGCCACGTGAGCACGAAGATCGGTGTCCTGTTCGTGCACGGGATCGGCTCGCAGCGCCGCGGCGGCACGCTCGCCGAGTTCGGCGCCCCGCTGATCGATTCGACGACAAGCTGGCTGGTGGCCGGCAGCGTCTCCCGCACGGCGCCGGTCGATCAGCCGGACACCCCCGTCTACGAGAACGTCACGGTGACCGACGCCGACGGCCGGACGCTCGAGATCCTGGCCACCGAGTCGTGCTGGGCGGACACCGTCGAAGGCGCCCGGCTACTGGCGGCTCCTCGCCTGGCTGGTCTCCACCGTCCCGTTCCTCGTGACGCGCGCGTTCGACACCGGCCTGCGGCGCACGAACCGCCGGATCGAACACCACCTCGACCGTCCCGACGGCGGCCGGGCACGACCGGCTTCGCTCACCGGCGCGCTGACGGTGCTTGCGCTCGCGCCGGTGCGGCTCGTCCAGAACGTGATCGCGCTGACGGCTTCGCTCGCGGTGCTCGTGTTGCTGCTCGTACTCGGGATCCTCGGGCTCGGCCGGCTCCTCACCGCCTACATCGGGGACAGCTACGTGTACCTCACCGACCCGGGCAAGCTGATCGAGCGCGTCCACCACGACCTCGACTGGCTCGAGTGGCACGCGAACGCACCGCTGGTGATCGTGGCGCACTCGCAGGGGGCGGAGATCGTGCGCCGGGTTCTCGTCGGCCGCACGAGCCCGGTCGCATCGCTGGTGACGTTCGGCTCCGGGATCGAGAAGCTCGACGCCGTCGCGCGGCTGCGCGGCCAGGCCTGGCGCGGGCGGCTCGCCATCCTGATCCGCATCGTCAGCGCCGCGGCGCTCGTGGCGGCGATCGCCGGGATCGTCGACGCGTGGCCGTGGTGGCCGGTGGTGCTCCTGCTCGCCCTCTCGTTCGGCGCGCTGTCAGGCGCACGCGAGCTGATGCGGCGGATCGTCGGCCCGTCGTACGACCACGAGCGGCTCGAGATCGGACCCGGCCAGGTCAGCCGCTGGACCGACGTCTACGCGACCAGCGACCCGGTGTCCGAGGGCGACCTGCCGGTGGCCGGCCTCGGCAGCTCCAAGCAGATCGTCAACCGCCGGCTGCTGCTGCTCGACCACACGGCGTACTGGGAGAACGTCGAGCGGTTCCGGTCGAACGTCGCGCTGGAGATCGCGCGCGTCGGAGGCTGGAACCGACCTGACCGGGCTCTCGCCCGCGGTGTGCGCGGCGACGGGGCGACGCGTCGCGCGCGTCTGGGTCCTCTTCGCCGCCCGCTGGGCGATCGTCCTCGCCGCCGTCGCCGCCGGCTCACCGCTCGCCGCCGCGCTCGCGCTCGTCGCGCTGGCGGCGGCGGAGGCGCTGTGGGGGCCGTGGTCGAACCTGCGGACGAAGGCCGAGTACCCGCCGCCGCCGTCGTCAGCCTCGTCGCGAAATAGAGTGGCCCGGTGGTCTCCCGAGTGCTGCTGGCGACGGACGGGCTGACGCTCGGCGAGTTCCTGTGCGCCTCCGGCGACCGGCTGTGGGGCGAGGTGAACGACATCGGCAGCCGCGCGCACGTCGTGTTCCCCCGGACGCGCGTGCTGATCGCCCAGGACGGCGCGCACCCGCTGCTGGCGACGCCGAACCACGTCGTCTTCTACAGGCCGCACCAGCGCTACCGCCGCGGCCTGCGCGACGCGCGCGGCGACCGGTCGCTGTGGCTGGAGGTGGCGGGGGAGCTGCCGGAGCAGCCGCCGGCCGCGCCTTCCGCCGCCGGCACGTATCTGCTCGCGGTCGGCCTCGCGCGCTACGTCGTCCGACCCCGGGCACGACCGGCTGCTGGCCGAGGAGACCGCGTTCGAGCTGCTCGGCCGCGCGGTCGCGGGCGGACCTTCACGCGCCGGCGCGCGGCGCGCGCGCACCCGCGCCGACCACGCGGCGCTCGCCGCGGCCGCGCAGGAGCTGCTGGCGGCGCGGATGGCGGAGCGGCCGTCGCTCGCGTCGCTCGCCGCGGCGCTGCACGTCTCGCCGTTCCATCTCGCGCGCGTGTTCCGCGCCCGCACGGGCTTCTCGCTGTCGGGCTACGTGCACGGCCTGCGGCTGCGCGCCGCCGTCGACCGGCTCGCGGCCGATCCGGCCACCGACCTGTCGCGGCTCGCCGTGGAGCTCGGCTACTACTCCCCCAGCCACTTCTGCGACCGCTTCCGGACGACCTTCGGCCGCCCGCCGTCGGCGCTGCGCGGCGCGCAACTGCGCACGATCGTGGAAGCGGCCCGCGCCCTGCCCGCTTAGAACCGGCCCTGGTCAACCCAGGAGGACGGTGTGATGACGTGGCGCGTGGCGCTCGCGACGCTCGGTCTGGCGCTGGTGGCGCCGGCCACGGCGGCGGCGAGCAAAGGATTCGTGGAGCGCGTGAAGGTGCTGCACGAGTGGCACGGTGAGCCGAACGGCTATCTCGGCTGGGCGGTGTCGGAGCTCGAGGACATCGACCGCGACCGCGTCACCGATCTGATTCTCAGCGAGCCGTCGACGCCCGACGGCGGCCGCACGTGGGTGTACTCGGGCCGCAGCGGGAAGCTGATCCACCGGCTGCCCGGCGCCCTCGGCGACGACCAGGGCTACGCGATCGCCGACGCCGGCGACACGAACCGCGACGGCGTCCACGACATCATCAGCGGCGCCCCGTCGCAGACGGGCGGCGGCCCCGGGAGGGCGTACCTGTACTCCGGCCGCAGCGGCCGGCTGCTGCACACCTTCACCGGTGACGCCGCGGGCGACCAGCTCGGCTCGGCGGTGTCGAGCGCCGGCGACCAGAACCACGACGGCTACGACGACGTGCTCGTCGGCGCGCAGGGCGCGAACGCCGCGTATGTGTTCTCCGGCCGGACCTACCAGCTGCTGCGCCGCTACGACGGCGCTCCCGGCGCCGGGCTGGGCTCGGGTGCCGACCGGGCCGGCCGGCGCCGGCTGATCGTCGGCGCGCTGACCGAGGGCGGCACCGGCGGCGCACACGTGTTCTCCGGCTCGCGCGAGCTGTTCTCGCTCGCCCCGCCGCCGGGCGCGTCGCGCTTCGGGCAGTTCTTCGTGGCGGGCGTCGGCCGCGACTTCTACGTCGGCGACTACAACGCGCAGGGCGGCAACGGGTTCGCCGGCGTGTACTCGGGCCGTGACGGCTCCCTGATCCACGGCTGGCCCGGTGGGCCGAACGACGGGACCGGCCCGGGCCGCGAGGCCGGAGACGTCAACGGCGACGGCCGCATCGACCTCGCCGTCGGCTCCTACACGGCCGGCGACGGTGCGCCGGCCGCCGGGCGCGTGGACGTCCGCTCCGGTCGCACCGGCAACGTCCTGCGCACGATCACCTCGACGACCGAGGGCGAGAACCTCGGATTCGACGTGGTCGGGGTCGGCGACGTCAACCGCGACCGCCGGATCGACCTGCTGATCTCCGCGGCCGAGGGTGACACGGTGTACCTGGTCGCGGGATGATCGCCATGTGAGCGAACTCGGAGACCTGCTCGTCCTGATGCACGGGGCCCGCGGGCGCGTCACGACCGTGCGCGCGACGGTGCGGATGTGGAACCACGTCGCGCGCACGCACGAGGCGATGACGCGCCGCGGGACCGTCGTGACGTACGGGCCGCGGAGCGAGGAGACCGAGCGCGAGTGCGTCATGCGTGTATGGCTCGCACCGCCGGATCGCGCCCGCGAGGAGCGCGACGGCGACGCCTACGCCGTGCGGCGCGGGCCGCTGTGGTGGAGCTACGACCCGGTCAACGGCGCGCGGACGAACGAGGACCGGCCGGAGGCCGGCAGCGGCGGCACCGGCGAGGAGGTGTGGTGGCTGGTCGACCCCGGTCCGATCATCGGTCTGCTCGACTACGACGGGTTCGCACGCGGACATCGGGCCGGGCGCGAGACGATCGAGGTGCGGGCGGTGCCGCGCGCGGTCGGCGACGGCGACAGCTGGCCGCTCGTGCGACTCGCCGGCGAGGGCGCCGACGAGCTGCACCTCGCGATCGACGCCGAGCACGGTGCGTTGCTGCGGATCGAGCTGCGCCTCGGCGGCGAGCCGTACGCGATCTACGAAGCGCTCGAGGTCGCGTTCGGCGAGCCGTTCGCCGACGACGTGTTCGCGTTCACGCCGCCGCCCGGCGAGGAGGTCCGGCCGGTCGGCGAATTCCACATCCAGCGGGACCTGACGATCGAGCAGGCCGTCGCGCTGGCGGAGTTCACGGTGTGGATCCCGTCGCAGCTGCCGCCCGGCTGGGACACCCAGATCGCCTTCGCCGCCGAGAACGACCGGCCGCCGATCGCCCCGTCGGTCCACCTCGACTACCGCGCGCGCGACGGCATGCACTCGATCCACGTGGTGCAGCTCGCGGCCGACCGGGCGGGCGACTATGACGAGTACGACCCGGGCGGGGCCGGCCCGTGGCTCCAGTTCGAGCGCGACGGCCGCACGATCGAGATCCGCGATCCGGCCGAGAGCTGGCAGCCCGCGCAGCTGCGCGTGGAGCTCGACGGCACGCGCATCCTCATGCACTCGAACGAGCTCGCCGCCGACTCGCTCGCCGACCTCGCGAGCGACCTCGTGCCGGCGGCGTCCGAGCCGCCCGGCCTCGGCCGGTAGGCTGGCGCGCTTCATGGCGACGCCGATCCTCATCGACTGCGACCCGGGGCATGACGACGCGATGGCGCTGCTGCTCGCGTTCGCGAGCCCGGAGGTCGACCTGGTCGCGGTCACGACCGTGCACGGCAACACGACGCTCGCGAACACGACCGCCAACGCGCTGAAGATCCTCGAGCTGGCGGGCCGTACGGAGGTGCCCGTCGCGCGTGGGGCCGACCGGCCGCTGACCCGCGAGCCGCAGGTCGGCGAGCACGTGCACGGCGCCACCGGGCTCGACGGGCCGGACCTTCCGGAACCGACGATGACGGTCGTCGAGCCTCATGCGGTCGACTTCCTCGCCGGCACGCTGCGCGCGGCGCAGACGCCGATCACGCTGATCCCGACCGGGCCGCTGACCAACATCGCCCTCCTGCTGGCCCAGCACCCCGACGTCGCGGACAAGATCGAGCGGATCGTGCTGATGGGCGGCGCGATCGCCGAGGGCAACGTCACGCCGGCCGCCGAGTTCAACATCTGGGTCGACCCCGAGGCCGCGGCACGCGTGTTCGCCAGCGGGATCGACACCACGATGGTCGGGCTCGACGTGACGCATCAGGCGCTGATGACGTCCGAGCACGCGGAGACCCTGCGGGCCGCAGGCCGCGTCGGGGAAGTCGTCGCCGAGCTGTGGGCCTTCTACCACCAGCATCACATCCGGGTCTACGACTTCCCCGGCACTCCGGTGCACGACGCGCTCGCCGTCGCGCACGTGATCGACGCCCGGCTGCTGCAGACCGAGCACCGCCACGTCGCGATCGACTGCGCCTCCGAGCTGTGCCGCGGCCGCACGGTCGTCGACCTCTGGCAGGTCACCGGCCAGCGGCCGAACGCGCACGTCGGCGTGACGGTCGACGGCCCGGGGTTCCTCGACCTGCTGGTGGAGCGCATCGGATCGCTGGGCTGAGCGCGAATCAGCCCAAGGGCTGATGGCAGGGCGCGGGCTGGGCCTCACGATCCCGGCATGTCACTCACTCGCCTCTTCTCCCTCGTCGTGGTCTTCGACATCCTCGGCCTGCTGGTCGCCAACGAGAGCTTCAGCGACAAGCTGGTGAACGGCACGGCGATCAACGCGCCCTTCCCGTTCGTCGTCGTGCAGGGGCTCGTCGTCCTCGCCGCCACGCGCTACCGGGCCGGCGCCGCCGTGCTCGCGCTGCTGTGCCTGATCAGCGTCTTCTCCGGCACCACCGACGGCTCGTACGCCGCCGACCTCGCCGCCGCGGAGCGCGTGATCCAGATCGGGGTGGTGGTCACCACGTTGCTGCTCGGCGCCACCGCGCTGCGCAACGCGATCCGACCCGCCCGCGCTGGCGGTCGGTTAGGTTCGGCGGCATGCCGGCGCTCGCCACGCGACGGATCGACGCCGTTGTCGCGGCGGCGCTGGCGGCCGTGTCGGTCGCCCAGGTGCTGATCTTCCCGATCGCACCGCGCGGGCTCGGCGTCGTGATCGCGCTGGCGAGCACGCTCCCGATCGCGTTCCGGCACACCCATCCCGTACGCGCGCTGATCGCCGGCACGGCACCGTGGCTGATCCCGACCGACGGCTACCTCGTCGTCGGCTACGTGGCCGTGTTCCTGCTCCTCTACTCGTTCGCGGTGCAGGTCGACGACGTCAGGCTCGCCGCGCTCGCGCCGGTCGTCCTGTTCGGCATCTCGGTCTGGCCGCTGCTGCGCGACGACGAGCCGATCGGCGAGTGGCTCGGGACGGTGCTGGCCGTCACCGTGCCGGTCGCCGTCGGCCGCTTCGTGCGGCGCGAGCGCGAGCGCACGCGGCAGATGTCGGTGGCCGAGGAGCGGGCACGGATCGCCCGCGAGCTGCACGATGTCGTCGCGCACGGCGTCAGCGTGATCGCCGTGCAGGCCGACGCCGCCGAGGCGGCGCTCGAGCACGACCCGGCGCGGGCGGCGACGCCGCTGCGCAGCATCCGCGGCTCGGCGCACGACGCGCTCGCCGAGATGCGGCGGATGGTCGGCGTGCTCGGGGAGACGCACGAGCGCGGGCCGCAACCCGGCCTCGCCCAATTGCCCGGGCTGATCGCAGGCCACGTCACGCTGGAGGTGGTGGGCGAGCCCGTGCCGGTCCCGGCCTCGCTCGACCTGACCGCGTACCGGATCGTGCAGGAGGCGCTCACCAACGTCCGCAAGCACGCCGGGTCGGCGCCCACCAGCGTGCGCCTCACGTGGCGGGCCGACGCGCTCGAGATCGTGGTCCGCGACCATGGCCCGGGGCCGAACGGCCACGGCGACGGGCACGGCCTCGTCGGCATGCGCGAGCGCGTGCGCATCCACGGCGGGCGGCTGCACACGGGCCCGGCCGCCGGCGGCGGCTTCCAGGTCATCGCCCAGCTGCCGCTCGCATGACCAGCGTCATCCTCGCCGACGACCAGGAGCTGGTCCGCAGCGGCTTCCGGCTGATCCTCGAGCTGGCCGGCTTCGAGGTGCTCGGCGAGGCGGCCGACGGGCGCGCCGCCGTCGAGCTCGCCCGCGAGACGCGGCCCGACGTCGTGCTGATGGACATCCGCATGCCGGTGATGGACGGGATCGAGGCCACGCGCCGGATCGCGCAGGCCGGCATCCCCAGCCGCGTGCTCGTGCTGACCACGTTCGACCTCGACGAGTACGTGTACGAGGCGCTGCGCGCCGGCGCTTCCGGCTTCATGCTCAAGGACGCCGGCCGCGAGCGGCTGGTGGAGGCGGTGCGGACGGTCGCCGCCGGCGAGTCGCTGTTCGCGCCGACCGTGCTGCAACGGCTCGTCGCCCACTACGTGCACCGGCCGCCGCCCGGCGCCGCGCGGCTCGACGGCCCGCTGGCCGAGCTGTCAGAGCGCGAGGCGGAGGTGCTGCGGCTCGTCGGCCGCGGGCTGAGCAACGCCGAGATCGCCGACGAGCTGGTGATCTCGCAGGCGACGGTGAAGACGCACGTGCGGCACGTGCTGCAGAAGCTCGGGCTGCGCGACCGCGTGCAGGCGGTGGCGCTCGCCTACGAGGCGGGGCTCGTGTAGACGGCGGCCTCGCGCTCGGCGGCGGAGAGCACCGCGTCGAGGAGCCCGGGGAAGCGCTCGTCGAGCTCGTCGCGGCGCAGCGACACGTAGCGGTGCGTGCCCTCGGGCCGCGTGAGCGTGATCCCGGCCTCGCGCAGCACGCGGAAGTGGTGCGAGCGGGTGGCCGGCGAGACCCCGAGATCGAGCGTCCCGCAGGCGAGCTCGCCCTGCGCCGCGAGCGACCGCACGATCGTCACGCGTACGGGGTCGCTGAACGCCGCCATCACACTGGCGAGCTGCATCTCGTTGGAAGAAGGATGGGTGAGAAGGCCCATAGTTCGATCATCATCGTAGCAACCGTGGTACTCTGCTGAAACCCGTGGTTCGAGACTCATCGAAATTCCTTCCCAGCCTCGTCCCGGCCCTCGGCTGGGGTGCGATGTTCCCGATCGCGGACTCCGCGATCAAGCACGTCGACGCGTTCCATCTGACGGCGATCCGCTACGCGTTCGCCACGATCGGCTTCCTCGCCCTGCTGTGGGCCTTCGAGGGCCATCGCGCGCTGCGGCTCGACGGCCGTGGGCTCGAGCTGTTCCTGTTCGGGTCGGCGGGCATCGCGGGGTTCAACCTGCTCGCGTTCGCCGGGCTCGCGCACACCACGCCCGAGCACGCGGCGCTGATCGTCGCCACGAGCCCGATGATCACGCTGCTCGCGTCGGCCGCGCTCGCGCGCAAGGCGCCGTCGCCGGTCACGTTCTTCTTCGTGATCCTGGCCCTGTTCGGGGTGCTGATGGTGATCGGGCACGGCGATCCGGCCGCGGTGTTCAACGGCGGCGTCAACAGCGGCGACCTGTTCGTGTTCCTCGGCACCTCGAGCTTCGTCGTCTACACGCTCGGCGCCCGCCGCTTCACCGACTACTCGTCGCTCCGCTACACGGCGCTGACCGCCAGCCTCGGCACAATCACGGTGCTCGTGGTCACGGAGATCGCGACGCTCGCCGGCTGGTACGGCGCCCCGTCGCTCGCTGACGTGGGAGCGATCTGGTGGCAGCTGATCTACGTCATCGTGATCGGCGCCCTCGCCGCCGTGCTGTGCTGGAACGAGGGCGTGCGCCGGCTCGGCGCGCCCAACGCCGCGCTGTACATGAACCTCGTGCCGGTGGTGGCGTTCGTGATCGAGATCTTCCGCGGCTACCAGCCGGACGGCGGCGAGCTGGCCGGTGCCGCGCTCGCGGTCACCGCGCTGATCGGCGCCAACCTCGCCGCGCGTCGTCAGGACACGCGGCGGCCGGTCAGCGCCGCGTGGGCGCCGACACGCTCGGCGAAGCCCGCGAAGTCGCGCGCGTAGAGCGCCTGCGGGCCGTCGCACAGCGCCTCCTCGGGGTCCTGGTGGACCTCGACGATGATGCCGTCGGCGCCGACCGCGGCCGCCGCGCGCGCCAGCGGCTCCACCAGCCGCCGGTCGCCCGACGCGTGGCTGGGGTCGACGATCACCGGCAGGTGCGAGTGCAGCTTCAGCCACGGCACCGCCGACAGGTCGAGCGTGAAGCGCGTCGCGGTCTCGAACGTGCGGATGCCGCGCTCGCACAGCATCACCTTCTCCATTGCCCTCCTTGAGGATGTAGTCGGCGGCCATCAGCAGCTCGTCGAGCGAGGACGAGAGCCCGCGCTTGAGCAGCACCGGCTTGCCGAGCTTGCCCGCGACCTCCAGCAGCGCGTAGTTCTGCATGTTGCGCGCGCCGATCTGGATGACGTCGGCGTGCTCGGCGATCGCGTCGGCGTGCTGGGTGTCGAGGAACTCGGTCACGACCGGCAGGCCCGTCTCCTCGCGCGCCTCGGCGAGGATCTCCAGCGCCGGGACGCCGAGGCCCTTGAACGCGAACGGCGACGTGCGCGGCTTGAACGCGCCGCCGCGCAGCATCGAGGCGCCGGCGGCGGCGACCGTGCGCGCGACCTCGAGCGTCTGCTCGCGCGACTCGACCGTGCACGGCCCGGCGATCAGGCAGAACGCGGTCGGGCCGCCGACGGTGCGGCCGTCGATGCTGAACACCGTCGGCTCGTGGTGGGCGAGCTCGGAGGAGGCGAGCTTGTACGGCCGCGAGATCGGCACCACGCGGTCGACCCCGGCCATGCCCTCGAGCCCGAGCTCGCGCACGCCCTCCGGGTCGCCGATCGCCCCGATCGCGGTGGTCAGCTCGCCCGGCAGCACGAGCACGTGCACGCCGGTCGTCTCCAGCCGCTTGCGCACGGCGGCGATGTGCGCCTCCGTGGCCTCGGGTGTCATCACGATCATCACAGGCCGAGCTCCCGCACTCCGAGCTCGTCGGCCCCCAGGTGGTGGGCCAACTCGTGCCGGACGGTGCGGGTGACCTGTGCGCGCAGCTCGTCCGGGTCGTCCCCGAAGTCGCGCAGCAGCGTGTCGCGGAAGATGATGATCCGGTCGGGGTAGTTGTCGCGCGCGGCCGTGTCGCCCTGGTAGAGGCCGTAGGCGCGGTGGCGGCGGCCCTTGTCGGAGATCACGACCGCGACGTGGTCGAGCGCCTTGAGCAGCAGGTCGGGCAGGTCGTCGAGCGCCTCGCGGACGAGCTCCTCGAATTCGCGCGGGTTGCGAGGGTCGAGCTCGAGGAACTCGCTCTCGTCCGGCTCCCACGCGAGGTTGTCGCGCGCGAGCTCCTCGGTGTGGCGGACGAGCAGCTCGAACTCGTCTTCGTCGACGACCTCGGTGTAGTTCGCCAGCCTCCCGGTGATCGTCGCGATCACGCCCGCGGCCACGACGATGAATGCGAGCACGCAGGCGGCGATCTGCATCAGCCGCACGCCGTACATCGGCGACAGGCCGCCGAACAGCGTCACGAGCAGGATGGCGACGCAGAACGTGAACAGGGCCGACATCGCGATCCGGCGGCCGTTGGGGAGGTTGGAAAGCATCTGGCTAGCGCATGCTCCTGGCGATGACGAGACGCTGGATCTCGTTCGTGCCCTCGTAGATCTGGGTGATCTTGGCGTCGCGCATGTAGCGCTCCACTGGATACTCGTTCACGTAGCCGTATCCGCCAAGTACCTGCACGGCTTCGACCGTCACGGCCATGGCGGTGTCGGACGCGAACAGCTTCGCCATCGCCGAGTACTTGCCGGCGTCGGGCTCGTGGCGATCGATCTTCGCGCAGGCCCGGTAGAGCAGCTCGCGGGCGGCGGCGGTGCGGGTCTCCATGTCGGCGAGCTTGAACTGGATCCCCTGGAAGTCGCCGATCGGCTGGCCGAACTGGCGCCGCTCGCGCGCGTAGGTGGCCGCGTGGTCGGTGGCGCCCTGGGCGATGCCGACCGCCTGGGCGGCGACGCCGAGCCGCGAGTGGTCCAGCGTCCCGAGCGCGACGTTCATGCCGCGGTTCTCCTCGCCGATCAGGTGCCCGGCGGGGACGCGGACGTCGTCGAAGATCGGCTGGCCCGTCGGGGAGCCCTTGATGCCGAGCTTGTGCTCGAGCTTGCCGACGCTGAAGCCAGGGCGGTCGGACTCGACGACGAAGGCGCTGACCCCGCGCGAACGGCCGGCCTTCGGGTCGGTCTTGGCGAACACGACGTAGAAGTCGGCCACGCCGAGGTTGGTGATCCAGTTCTTGGTGCCGGTGATCACCCACTCGTCGCCGTCGCGGACGGCGCGGGTGATCATGCCGCCGGGGTCGGAGCCGGCCTCGGGCTCGGACAGGGCGAACGCCGGCGACCACTCGCCGCTCGCGCAGCGCGGCAGGAAGCGCTGCTTGAGCTCGTCGGTGCCGAACAGCTGGATCGGGAGCGTCCCGAGCTCCTGGATCATCAGGATCAACGCGCTCGAGGCGCACGCGCGCGCGACCTCCTCGATCGCGACGTTGAGCATCAGCGTCCCGGTGCCGGTGCCGCCGTACTCCTCGGGGAACGGCAGCCCGAGCAGGTCGTGCTCGGCGAACAGCCGCCGGATGTCCCACGGGTACTCGGCCTTGGCGTCGATCTCCGCGGCGCGCGGAGCGACGCGCTCGGCGACGATCTGGCGGATCGTGTCGCGGAACTCGCGCTGATCGTCGGTGAGTGCGTAGGTGTCGGCTGCGGCGGTCTCCATCCCCCTTAGTTTGGCGCAGCGCTCACATGGGGATGCGGAGACCATGGGAATCGGCACATCACTCTTCCTGATCGCCGTCGGCGCGATCCTCTACTTCGCCGTCGACGCCACCATCTCGGGGCTCGAGATCACCACGATCGGGATCATCCTCATGGTGATCGGCGTGGTCGGTCTGCTGATCTCCCTGTTCATGATCGGCAGCGCGCGGCGGGACGCCCGCACGACCGTCGTCAGGGACCGCGACGTCTACTAGCGCACCTGCGGCCCCTCACTGCCGCAGGTACACCGCCATGACTGCTTAGACCACGGTGAGCGTCTGCACGTTGCTCTGGCGCGTGACCGTGGCCGGGAGGATCGGCGTGAGCGTCACCTCGGCCTGGATCTCGACCGGGTAGGCGCCGGCGCGACGTCCTCGTTGAGGTCCGACTTCGCCAGCGTCTTGGTGAACGTGAACGACTTCGAGGTGAGGCCGTCCGCCTGGATGAGCTGACCGAGGTCGATCGGGGGCAGTCCCGGCAGGTTGATCGCGGGCGTCAGGTTGCCGTTGACGATCGGCTCGTCCGCGTTCCCTTCGGGGGTGTCATCGCCGACCAGCTTGCAGACCATCTTGTACTGCTGGTTGGAGTTGACGTCGTAGGAGCTGAACGCCACCGTGACGTTCACTTCCACGGACGCGTTCGCCACGACCACGTTGATCGGGTCGAGCGTAATGCTGCTGATGGAAGCCATCCTGGCCTCCTCCTTTCGAGCCGCCGAGGCTCCTCGTTGGGGTCGTACCCCAGCAAGGACGCCTCGGCGTCGCCGCTATTCCCTCTTAGAAGCCGCTGGGGTGCCTGACCACGTAGCCGTCGGTCGGGCGCATCTGCGCGCTCCAGCGCGGGCCCTTGCCGGCGTTGTTCCAGCCGGTGTCGAAGCGCAGGCCGGCGATCTTCAGGAAGCCGTGGCCGCTGTTGGCGTAGACGGTGATCCACGCGCCCCGGCGCTTGCGGCCCCAGGACATGAAGTCGCCCGACGTGAGCTGGCGGTTGAGCAGCCCGGCGCCGTGCAGCGCGTACGACATCGCGCCCGAGCAGTCGTAGCCGGAGTCGTTCCAGCGGCCGTGGCCGCCGCCGTACTTGTACGGCTTGCCGACGATCTTGTTGGCTGCGGCGATCGCGCCCTTGACCTCCTCGGGCGCCGACGCGGGCGCCACGGCGAGGCCGTCAGCCCCGAGCGTCGCCTTCTCGCCCGCGGGCGGGGGCGAGGCGCTCGGCTGGGTGGTCGGCTCGAAAACGCGCACGCCGCGCTTGACCTGGGAGGTCATCTTGCGCGCCTCGCGCCGGGAGACGCGGCCGTTCACGCGCTGGTCCGACCGCCGCTCCCACGACTTCACGCGCCGGCTCGTATGCGGGCCGTACTGGCCGTCGATCTCGGTGCGCAGGCCCACCTGCGTCAGGTAGCGCTGCAAGGTGCGCACATCCGACCCGCGCGAGCCCTGCCGCAGCGAGCGGTCTCCGAACTTGGCCTCGGCGGCACTGGGCACCAGGAGACCCAGGCCTACTAGGCCCAGAGCGAACGTACGGCAGCGTGGCACGACGAATGTGTCCTTTCTTTCACGCGCCTACGGAGTTAGCTGTCGGGCTCGCGCGGAAAGAGTCGCGCTACGTCGCACCCCGGCGACGATTCGCCCCCGGCCCTGGTCAGGCCTGTGGTTCCCCCGTTCCCCGCCGGCATGGCCGTACGGAGATTCGGCGTTATGTCCCCAACGAAGCGCGCCACTCTACAACACGGCGCGGCGAGGGCGGCAAGACGGCTACCCTGTCGCGTCCATGGAAGGGGATCCCGCCGAGGTCGATGTGTCGCCACAGTGGGTGCAGGAGCACCATGCGGCGGGCGATATCCAGCTGATCGACGTGCGCGAGGACTACGAGTGGGACTCCGGCCACCTCGCCGGCGCGCGGCACATCGAGCTGCAGGAGGTCGCCGCGAGCGCCGAGACGATCGACCGCGACAAGCCGGTCGTGTTCTACTGCCGGGTCGGCAGCCGCTCGACGATGGCCGCGGCCGCGTTCCGCCGCGCCGGCTACGACGCCTACTCGATGGACGGCGGCATCGTCGCCTGGGCTGGGAGCGGACTGCCGCTCGAACCCGACAACGGACAGGTGGCGAACCACTGATGCGCATCGGACTCCTGACTCTCGCGCTCCTGCTCGCGCTCGCCGCGCCGGCCGCCGCCGCGCCGAAGTTGGTCGACCTCGGGAGCTTCGACCGCCCGCTCTATGTCACGTCCCCGCCGAACGACCAGCGCATCTTCGTGGTCGAGAAGGGCGGCGTCATCAAGCTCGTCGGCGGCGGGACGTTCCTCGACATCTCGTCGAAGGTGAACGGGACCGACGAGGAGCGCGGCCTGCTGTCGATGGCGTTCTCGCCCAACTACGCCAGCAACGGCCTGTTCTACGTCGTCTACACCGAAGCCGGCAAGGGCACGTCAAGGTGGTCGAGTACAAGCGTTCCGCGACGCAACCCGAACGTGCGCAGATCCGACGCCCTCGGCACGTCCTGTCTCTTCGCGCACACAGCCGGCGCAGTACCACAACGGCGGCCAACTCCAGTTCGGCCCCGACGGCGCGCTGTACATGAGCGCGGCGACGCGCACATCGGCAGCAACGCGCAGGACTGACCGACAAGCCGTACGGGAAGATCCTCAAGCTCAACCTCAACGGCGGCTACAGCATCTGGTCCTACGGCCTGCGCAACCCGTGGCGCTTCTCGTTCGACCGCAGCACCGGCGACCTGATCATCGGCGACGTCGGCGAGAGCACCTGGGAGGAGATCGACTGGTCGCCCGCGCCCACGTGCGGCCAGAACGTGAACTGGGGCTGGCCGGACGCCGAAGGGCCGGACGGGCCACGGTGCGGCAGCGCCCGGTCGTCTCGCACGCCACAACCCGCCCGACACGTTCTGCGCGATCGTCGGCGGCTACGTGGTCCGCGACCCCGGCCTGCCGACGCTCAAGGGCCAGTACATCTACGGCGACAACTGCAACACGGCGATCTGGGTGATGACCGCGCGCACGGGCGCGAACGACCGCAAGACCGGGCTGAGCGTGTCGCGCCTCACCTCGTTCGGCCAGGACTCGTGCGGCCACGTCTATGCCGCGTCGCTCGAGGGCCATGTCTACCGGCTTCAGGACGGCGCGCTCTCGCCATGCACGGTGAACGGCACACCCACCGACACGACGCCGCCGAAGGTGAGCGTGGCGGTCAGCGGACTCAAGAAGGCGCTGCGCAAGCACAAGCTGCGCGTGGCGATGCGCTGTAACGAGCGCTGCAGCGTCACCGTCGCCACGCGGCTCAAGAACGTGCGCAAGCTCAAGACGCGCCACCGCGACCTCGCCGCCAACCAGCGCGCCGTCGTCACGGTCAAGCTCAGCAAGTCGACCCTCAAGAAGCTGCGCAAGCGGCTCGTGCACCACAAGACGGTCCGGGTCAGCGTTGCCGTGCGCGCCACCGACGCGGCGGGCAACAGCAAGACCGTCCATGGCGGCGGCCGGATCCGGCGGCATAGCTGAAACGCGCCGCGTGGCGATCCGCGCTCTCGGCAGCGCGGTGGCCAAGCGCCGCGTCCTCGTCCAGGTGCGCTGTAGCGAGGACTGCCGGCTGCGCAGCGGCACGCTGCGCGTCCAGCTCGCGGCCCACGAGCGGACGACGCTCAAGGTCGAGCTCCGCGGCGCGACGCTGAGGCCTGCACTGGACCACGGCCGCGATCGCGCGAGTGCGCATCCGGGTCCGGGCCAGCCGATCCCGTGGGCAACGCCCGGACGGTCTCGCCACCCGCCGCGTGAAGGGCTCGTTCTAGTCCTCGGGGTCAGGGGCGTCGGGCAGCCGCTCGCCCTTGTAGTCCTCGGGGTTGTCGACCTTCTCGCCCTCGATCGACACCGACCCGTCCTCGTGATGCTCGAGCGAGGACGGGCCGAGCTTGCGGGTCGGCCCCTCGTCGTACCCGGACGTGCCCTCCGGGCCGCCGTAGGTGAGGTACTTGGCGCGGCCGTCGGGCCAGTCCTCGAGCTTCTCGGGCGGGTCGCCCTCCTCGAGCTCGTGGATCTCCTGCTTGGCCTGCTCGACCTCTTCTTCCTCGCGCTCGTCGCCCATGCAGAGCGCCCTACCCGAGGCCTTAAAAGGGAAACGGCCGTGTGGTCTCTCACCACACGGCCGCTTCCGAAGCGAATCCTTCCGCGCCTCCTCCGTGAGTGGGCTGTCAAGCCCTAAATCCGTACGCCCTCCAGACAAGTCCAGCCTCTCACCAAGCCCGCTGCGAGGCCATAGGACATGCGTCCACAGCGTCGTTTTCCTTACTCAGGAAACCGGAGCGTCAGCGAGGGGCTCGCGCATGCCGCGGGTCTCGGGCGCGCGCTTGTAGGGGTGCTCGTCCGCGACGTCCTCCTCGTGGTACACGGACTCCGCGTTGACCGCCCAGATGTCGTGCTGGGTGCCCTGCGTGATGTTCTCCACCGCGCGGATCGCCGTCAGCATCGAGTGGTCGGAGTTGTTGTACCGATGGAGGCCGTTCCGGCCGACCTGGGTGAGGTTGCCGACGGTCTCGAGCCAGCCGCGGATGGCGTCCACGCGCTCGGCGTAGTCGGCGTCGTACATGGGATAGGCCTTCGGCACGCGCGTGACGTAGCCCTTCTCGACCTTCGCCGGGTCGGCGAGACCGAGCTTGCCCAGCTCGCGCTTGGCGAGCTCGACGAGGCCGTCGTCGTCCATGTCCCACAGGTCGTCGCCCTGGAAGCAGAAGTACTCGAGCCCGACCGAGGCCTTGGACTGGTCCGGGACCATCCACGGGCTCCAGGAGCGGAAGTTCTGGATCCGGCCGACGCGGACCTCGGGGTCGTGGATGTAGATCCAGTTGTCCGGGAACAGGTCCTCGCCGTCGATGACCAGCGCGACGGTCAGGAAGTCCCGGTAGCGGAGGCCCCGGGCGGCCGCCTGGACGTCGCCGGGCGCGGCGGCGCCGGCCATGCCGACGGTCGCGCGCAGCGGCAGCGAGGAGATGACCTCGCCGGGCTCGATCCGCTCGCCGCCGGCCTCGATCGCGACGATCCGGCCGTCGCGGACCTCGAGCTTGGTGACCGGAGTGTTCATCCGGACCTCGCCGCCCGCGGCGATGATCTCGTCGGCCATCGTCTCCCACATCTGGCCCGGGCCGAAGCGCGGGTAGTGGAACTCGTTGATCAGCGACTTGATCTTGTTGTCCTTGTTGCCGAAGAACGCGGCCTTGGCGGCGGACATGAACGAGAGGCCCTTGATCCGCTGGGCGGCCCACTCGGCGCGCAGCTCGGTGGTCGGGACGCCCCAGACCTTCTCGGTGTAGGTCTTGAAGAAGTGCTGGTACAGCCGCTTGCCGAAGCGGTTGGACACCCACTGCTCGAGGTTGTCCTCCTTGCCCTTGGGCTTCATCGCGGCCCACAGGTAGGAGAGGCCGGAGCGGATGAGCTCGATCGGGCCGAGCTTCTTGACCACGTCCATGCCGTTGAGCGGGTAGTCGAGGAACTTGCCGTTCCAGTAGATGCGCGACATGCGCGGGCGCTTGAGGAACTCCTCGCGCATCACCTCGTGCCAGAGGTCGTTGACCTCCTTGGACTTGGTGAAGAAGCGATGGCCGCCCAGATCGAAGCGATAGCCGTCACGGACCTCGGTCTTGGCGATGCCGCCCACCTGGTCCTCGGCCTCGAAGACGATGACGGGGCGGCCCTGCTTGGCAAGCAGGTAGCCGGCCGTCAGGCCGGCCGGGCCGCCGCCGATGACAGCGACGGGACGGTCGGTACCACGGCGCTCGAATCGCCGCCGTGGTGTCTCGAAGTCAAGGGTTGACATGGCTCCATCCTTGCCCCCCGGGTATTGGATTCAGCCTTGTCGTTAAGGGGTCCTAACAGGCCTTAATCGAGCCGATAGTCACTAGCCTCTGCGGCGTGCAGACCGCCTCCAGGCTCGACATCCTGCTGGTCGACGACGATCGCCCCCTACGCGAGATGCTTACCCGCTCGTTCGAGCGCGAAGGCCATCGCGTGACCGCCGTGGCCGACGGGCAGGCGGCGCTGGATGCGGCTGCCGACCGCCCGTTCGACGTCGTCCTGCTCGACGTGGCCCTGGGTGCGGGGCCGACCGGCCACGACGTCGCGAGGATGCTGCGGGGCCGCCGCGACGTGGTCCCGATCATCATGCTCACCGCGCTCGACAGCGAGGCCGACGCCGTGCAGGGCCTCGAGGCCGGCGCCGACGACTACGTCACCAAGCCGTTCGGCCTCGCCGAGCTGCGCTCGCGCATCCGCGCCGTGCTGCGGCGCGCCCAGGGCCGCGTCGTGGAGGGGGCGCTGCGGGTCGGGCCGGTGATGCTCGATCAGGACGAGCGGCGCGTCGCGGTCGACGGCCGCGCGGTCAAGCTGACGTTCAGCGAGTACGAGCTGCTGACGCGGCTGATGAGCCGGCCGGGCCACGCGTTCAACCGCCAGGAGCTGCTGCGCTCGATCTGGGGCGACAGCGCCTACCGCGACCCGCGGGCGATCGACGTCCACATCCGGCACCTGCGCGAGAAGCTCGAGGCGCGGCCCGAGGATCCGGCCTTGATCCTCACCGTGCCCGGACGCGGCTACCGTTTTCGCGAGCCATGATCCGCCGACTCGTGCCACGAGGTCTCCGCGGCCGTCTGCTCGCGGCCTTCGTGATCACGAGCGCGCTCACGCTGCTGGTCGCCGCCGCCGTCCTCTACGGCCCGCTGCAGGAGAAGCTGCGCTCGCAGAGCGTCCAGAACCTGCGCGACGCCGTGGTCAACGCCCGCGGCTCGTTCACATCGGCGCTGGGGCCGCCGATCAAGCCCCCGGCGCACGGGAAGTCGACCGAGGTCACGCTCCCGGCCGTGGAGGCCCGGCGGAGCCGGATCGGCAACGCGGCGTTCGACCTGCGCCAGCGGATCGACGCGCGCGTGATGGTCGACGCCGACGACGCCGACGGCTCCGAGCTCCCCGACTTCTTCTATGACTCGGACTTCGCGCCCGCGACGGCCGACGCCACGCGCGCGGCGCTCCAGGCCGAGCGCGAGGACCGCACGATCACCCGCATCAACGGCGATCAGGTGACCGTCGCGGTCCGGCTGTTCTCGCCCGACCGCCCGCAGGGCGTGCTCGTCGCCCAGCGCCGGCTCACCGAGGTCACCGCCGCCGTCCAGCAGGTCCGCAAGGCCCTGCTCGTCGCCGCCGGCATCGGGCTCCTGGTGGCGGTCGCGCTCGGCGTGACGCTGTCGACGACGCTCCTGCGCCGGCTCGGGACGCCTGCGCGCCGTGGCGCTACGGATCAGCGCCGAAGGGCCGGACGCGCCCGCACCGCGCGACCGCGGCCGCGACGAGGTCGGCGACCTCGCCCGCGCGCTGGCGCGCATGCAGGAGGAGCTGCGCCGCCAGGAGGCCGCGCGCCGCTCGTTCGTCTCGACCGCGTCACACGAGCTCCGGACGCCGCTGACGATGCTCCAGGGCACGATGGAGCTGCTCGAAGAGGATCTGCGCGACGGCCGCGTCGACATCGAGGACGCCCAGCTCCAGGTCACCAACGCGCGTCGCGAGCTGCGGCGCCTGTCCGCGCTCGCCGGCGAGCTGCTCGACCTCAGCCGGCTGGACGCCGCCGTCCAGCTGCGCTCCGAGCCGGTCGAGCTCGGCGAGCTGGCACGCGCGGTGGCCGCCGAGTTCCACCTGCGCGCGCGCGAGCTCGACGTCGAGATCGACGTCATCCCGCCCCCCGAAGGCTGCTGGGGCCGCGGCGACCCGGACGCGGTCGCCCGCGTGGTCCGCATCCTGCTCGACAACGCGCTCCGCTACGGGCCGCCCGGCCAGGCGGTGACGTTGAGCACGACCTGCGACGAGGGCCACGCGGGGCTCGCGGTCGCCGACCACGGGCCGGGGATCCCGGCCGAGGAGCGCGAGCACATCTTCGAGCGCTTCCACCGCGGCCGCGCGGCCGGGCCGGAGAGCGGGTTCGGGCTCGGGCTGGCGATCGGCCGCGAGCTGGCTCAGCGGATGGGCGGCGAGCTGGTGCTGGGCGAGGAAGAGCCGCCGGGAGCCCGGTTCGTGCTCACGCTGGCGGCGGCGACGCCCGAGGGCGCGCCGCGGCACGAGCTTCTGGCCGGTTAGGCGGCGAGGGGGGCCGGCCGATCCCGTCCCCTTCCACGATCAGTGGTTGCAGGCGGGAGGCCACTCGACGCGGTAGACGTGGCCGCCGGCCGTCATCTTGCCGGTCAGGCACCCGTAGAACCGCTTGCCGTTCTCGGTGTGGCGCTTGAACATCGCCAGCTTCGCCGTGCCGTGGACGATCGCCCCCGCCGCGCAGTTCGGGTCACACGTGTTGATGCGGGCGCGGCCCTTGCCGCGGGCGACCTTCCGGTTCCAGTGACGCCAGTGGATCTTGCTCAGCGTCGTGTCGCTGAACTCGATCCGCTTGGGCTTGTAGGCGACCTTGCCGAACGGTGTCTCGTAGTAGACCTTCGTGGCGGCGACCGCCGTCGCCGCCACGGCGAGGACGAGCGTCAGCGCCGCGGCCAGGAGAAAGGCTCTCTTCATCCCGCCAATCTAGTCACGCGTCTTCACGGCAACAGTGGCCTGGACAGGATTGGGACGCCGCTCCATCGGCAGCTCCGGCTCCTGCGCCGCGACCGAGAAGCGGTCGTCGTTGCTCAGGTACTGGCTCCACTCGGCCGATCGCAGTCGCACGAGCGCGGTCCACGGCGCCTGCCAGCGGCGCACGTCGAAGATGATCGGCTGGATCAGCGCGAGCCGCTGGCCGGGCTTCATCGCGTCGAGCACCGGCTTGAGGTCGCGCGCAGCGGTGGTCGCGCCGAGGCGCTCGGTGCCGTCGCGCCAGTCGGTCACGCCGGAGTCCTCGACCGGCCCGGTCAACGTCGCGAACTTCACCCCCTTCGGGAGGTAGTAGCGCAGGACGGAGACCTGCTCGGGCTGGGTGGACACGACGACGTCGCCGGCGCGCAGGCTCGGGCCGATCGCCTCGGCGAGGTCGCGCACGTTGCTCTTGTCGTCCGGCGCGGTCTGCCCGGCACCGAGCGCCGCTGCGACGACCAGGCCCGCGATCCCGAGCCGCCCGGCGTTGGCGAGCCCGGCGGAGGCGACCAGCAGCAGCGGCGACACGCCGACGGCGAGGTAGCGGCTCGCCCACGCCGGCGAGAGCTGCGAGGAGATCCACGCGAGCACCACGGTCAGCACGCCGATCGCGAGCAGGCAGGCGGCCGCGCGCCCGGCCGGCGACAGTGAGCCGCCGCGGGTGGCCCATAGCCGGCCGAGGCCCGCCCCGGCCACGAGGATCAGCGCCACCTGCGCGAACTGGCCGAGCATCTGCCCCACCGACCCGAGCAGCGCGACCACGGTCGGCGCCTCCGACCACGGGGCTCCCGTGTGGGCGGCCTGGTAGAGCGTCGTCGGCACCCACGGCAGGTACAGCACGATCGCGCCGCCGAACGCCAACAGGCCGGTGATCAGCAGGTCGTGCCGCCGTTCGCCGTGCGCGCGGAACAGCAGGAAAAGCCACACCACACCGCAGGCGGTCGCGAAGAACAGCGGCCAGTTGTGCGTGTACAGCATCGCAGCGAGCGTCACCGCCAATGTGATCGCCCACGGCCGCCGCGCCCGCGCCGACTCGTCGCCCGTGAACGCCCGTCCGAACGCCGCGGACGCGATCAACGCCAGCAGGGCGACGAGCGCGTACATCCGGCCCTCCTGCGCGAAGCGCGTGAGGAACGGGTTCGTCGCCGTCAGCACCGCCGCCATCCAGCCGGCACGCGCGCCGAACAGCATGTTCGCGGCCCAGAACGCGACCGGCACCGCAGCCAGCGCGCACACGAGCGACATCGCGCGCACCGCCTCCTCCGAGGTCCCGAACACGCTCATCCAGATGTGCAGCAGCAGGTAGTAGAGCGGCGGTGAGCCGTCGAGCCGCAGCGCGTGCGGGATGTCGCTCAACGGCCGGTCGGAGATCCCCACCGACAGGCCCTCGTCGATCCAGAAGCCGATGCCGAGCTCGGTCGTGCGCAGCACCAGCGACAGCAGCGTCAGCGCCGCCAGACCGAGCGGGACCGCAAGGCGCGCCCGAGTGACCGATCGCAGATCCCACGCCGGGCGCGAGGCGTAGGTGGTCATGCGCTCAGGTTACCCCCGGCCACAGGAGCTCCCGACGATCCAATGGCGCGTCTTGGTGATCTCCGGATACCGCGGGTCGACGGACAGATGCGTGGCGCCCATCGACAGTGCCGTGCCCGGCCCGAAGGCGAAGATCTCCACCTCGTTGGAGTGCAGGTGCAGCCGCCAGGCGACCGATGGCACCTGGAACGGCCCGCTGAACACGTGCCCGCACGACTTGATCTTGTCCTCGCCGCCCGCCTTGGCGATGACGGTCTTCAGATTCGGGCCGTAGAAGTCGGACTCGCGGACGGTCAGCTCGCGGTCCTCCTTGAGCTTGCCGACGTCCGCGTTGACGAACGGGATCGCCGCCGCGGCCAGGACCACCGCGACGAGCGGGCCCCAGCGGCGGGCGCCGCGCACCACCTCCACCCATCCCGCACCGGCGAGCACGCAGACGAGCGCCGCGGGCAGCGCGACGTAGCGCAGGTTGCCGGCGAAGCCGCCCTCGGTCATCGCCGCCACCGCGACCATCAGGATCGTCGCCATCGCGGCGAGTGCGAGCTGCACGCGGTCGCGTCGCCAGAACGCGATCCCGACCGCGATCACCCCGCCGAGGTAGACCGGCACCGACAGCACGGCCGCCGAGCGGCTGAACACCTCCACGAACGGCGAGTCGGCGAACGCGGCCGAGTCCGGGTTGGGATCGCGGGCACGCTCGGCCGCGCGCAGCCAGTCGCCCGACCCGAGGTACTCGGGCACGAACCACAGCACCAGGCAAACCACGCCGAGCCCGGCGACGAGCACGATCTCCCGCCATGGCGGCCCTCCGCTCCACGCCTGGTAGATCAGCCACAGGCCGTACAGGCCCCAGAACGGCCACATCTCGGGCCGCAGCAGCGCGGCGCCGAAGCCGAGGATGAACGCCTGCGAACGGCGGCCGTCGAGGTGGCGCTCGACCGCCCACAGCACGAGCGCGACGAGCAGCCCCTCGGAGTTGCCACGCGCGAAGTTGCGGATGAACTCGTCGGCGAGCAGCAGCGAGACGGCGGCGATCGCGCCCGCCCACTGGCCCGCCAGCCGCGCGCCGAGCCGGTACGCCATGGCGAACGCCAGCACTCCCCCGGCGCGCGCGACGACCAGCCACAGCGCCGGAGCCGCGTCGTCGCCGAACAGCGCGAACGGCGTCGTGAACAGCACCGGGAGCGGCTTCCACGACGGGCCCTCGAGCGTCACGAGGTCCCCGTGCAGGACCTCGCGGCCCCAGATGATCCACGACCACGGGTCGTACGTCGGGGCCGACACCGTCAGCAGCGACACGGCGCCGACCGCCAGGCAGCCGAGGACCAGCAACGTGGTCGGCCCCGGCCACAGGTTCCGCGTCGTGCCTACCCCCGCCGGTGCGCTCGCCGGACGCGGCCGCTCGGAGACGGCCTGCGTGGTCACCGCAGCGAGAGCCCCGCGGCGATCGAGCCCGGGATCTCGGCCGTCAGGTCGACATGCACGCCCGGCGTCCCCCAGTCCGCGAGGCCGCGGTCGAGCGCGGCCAGGGGCACGCCGCACGCGGCGGCCAGGTCATGCGCGCGGCGCTCGAGCAGGAGCGTGTCGCCGGACACGAGGACTCGTTTCGCCGCGTCGGTGGTCGCGTCCTCCACGCCGCCGAACTGGAGCTGGTCGGCCTCGAGCTCGTAGCGGCCGGCCGCGCCGAGCGCGGTCAGCAGGTCAAAGCGCGCCGCGCGGCCGAAGCCCGGCAGCGCGAGCCGCTCGAACACGCGCGCGAAGCGACGGGCGGGCGTCCACGCGTCGTCGCCGCGAAACGCGTTGGCCTGCGAGCCGGCGCGCTCCGCCCAGGCGCGGTAGGCGGCGATCGTGCGCCCGCGCTCGCCCGGGAGGTCGGGGACCTCGGCGGCCGCCCACGACGGGCGGGTGTCGAGGATCGCGGCCTGGAGCTCCGTGGAGCCGGCGAGGGCGAGCAGGAACGCCAGCCACGTCGCCTCCTCGAGGTCGGGCTCGGCGGCCACCTCGGGATACGGCCCGGGCGGCTGGAGCCGCGCGGTGGCGGCGACCAGCGCGGCGGCGAGCCGCTCGGCGTCGGCGGTCGCATGGATCCCGGGCACGAGCGGGTTGTGGTAGCCGTCGTCGGCCGCGCGGGCGAGCTTGCGCGTGACGACGCCGCGCCCCGGCGCGCGCGTCGTGGTTCTCCGCGACGACGTAGAGCGGGCGCGCGGCGGCGCCTTGGGAAGCTCAGCCTGCAGCTCGCGACTGCAGATCGGGCAGTTCACGGTCAGGCGGTTGTGGCGGCAGAACATCGGCATGACGCGGCGAAGACGCTAGCGCCTCTGGCACCACGTACCCACCCCGCGCGGGCGTGAGCGTGATCGACCGGCGCCGCATCCGCTCCCCCTCTGCCCGATCGGGGGCGAGCGCGAACCGCTGAGCGACCGCGCGCAGCACCTCGCGCATCTCGAGCGTCGCGAACGCCGCGCCGAGGCAGCGCCGCGTGCCACCGCCGAACGGGATGAACGCGTACGGCTCCGGCGCGCCGTCGAGGAACCGCTCGGGCCGGAACGCCGTCGGGTCCGCCCACAGGTCCCGGCGCCGGTGCGTGAGGTAGATGCAGGGCGTCACGTGCACGCCGGGCGGCAGCGTCCAGCCGCCGACCTCGTACTCGACCAGCGTCTTGCGCGCGACGATCGACAGCACCGGCCGCACGCGCAGGACCTCCTTGACCACCGCGTCGAGGTACTCGTCATCCATCGCGCGCACGCGCGCGAGCACCTCGGGGTGGCGGGAGAGCCGCTCGAGCGCCCAGCCGAGCGCTCCGGCGGTCGTCTCGTGCCCGGCCGCCAGCAGCGTCACGAGCTGGTCGCGGATCTCCTCGCGGCTCGGCGGCGACCCGTCCTCGTGCCGTGCCGCCCGCAGCACCGCGAGCACCGAGCCGTCGTCGACGTGGGCGTCGATCCGCTCGTAGATCAGCCGGTCGAGCCGCGCGACCGCGCGCATGAACGTCCGCCACGGGCCGACCGGCTTCTGCACGAGGGACATCGCGACGAGCCGCGGCATCGACGTCGTCATGTCGAGCGTGCGGCGGATCGCGTCGCGCAACTCCGGGTCGCCCGCCCCGAAGACGACGCGCAGGATCACCTCGAGCGTGAGCGCCTGCATCCGCTCCAGGGAGCGCACCGGCCCGGTCCAGCCGTCGAGCTCCTGGTGTGCGAGCTCCGCGATCGTCTCGCGCCAGCGGGCGAGCGCCTCGCCGTGGAAGGGCGGCAACATCAGCCGCCGCTGTCGCAGGTGCTCGGCCCCGTGCAGGAGCAGGATCGAGTGCGGGCCGGCGAACGGCTCCAGCACGCTGGAGCTCTCCCCGCCGCGCAGCACGTCCTGCGGCGCCGCGAACACTCGCTTGATCTCGGCGGGGTCGGAGATGAACACCATCGGGGCGTCCGACCAGGCGATCTTCAGCGTGAACGGCTCGCCGTAGCGCGCCTGGCAGCGGCGCAGCAGCGCGGTCGGCCGCGCGACCCATTCGAACATCTGGATCGCGGCCGGCTCGGGCGGGCCGGGCGGCAGCGGCATGGAACGCATCATCGCGTACCGCTGTACTAGCAACTGGTGGTGGGCCGACCACTGACAGAGCAAGAGCTGATCGAGCGCGCTCGCGAGGGTGACGGCAGCGCCTACGCGACGCTCGTCCGCGACCACGAGGAGACCGCCTTCCGCATCGCGTACGTCATCTGCGGCAATGCCGCGGACGCCGAGGAGGCGGCCCAGGACGCCTTCGTGAAGGCCTTCCGGGCCCTGGGACGGTTCCGCTCGGGCGAGCCGCTGCGCCCCTGGCTCCTGGTGATCGTCGCCAACGAGGCCCGCAACCGCCGTCGCTCGGCGGGCCGGCGCACGGCGCTGGTGCTGCGCGCCGCCGGCGAGGGGCGTCCCTCCGGAGAGGCGGCCCCCTCCCCGGAGGCGGCGCTCCTCGCGGGCGAGCGCCGCGCGACCCTGTTGGCCGGGCTCGGTCGATTGAGCGAACGCGATCGGGTCGTCATCGCCTGCCGCTACCTGCTCGAGCTGTCGGAGGCCGAGACCGCCGCGACGCTCGGCGTGCGGCCCGGCACCGTCAAGTCGCGCCTGTCGCGGGCGCTCGACCGGCTGCGGGAGGAGGTGGGCGAGGATGCTTGAGCGCGAGCTCGCCGAGCTGTCCGTCGAGTGGCCGGAGACGCCTGACATCGCGGCGGCGGTGACCCCGCGGCTGAGCGCACCGCCGCGGCGGAGCTGGCTCGCGCGGCCCGCGTGGCAGCTCGCCGTCGCCGCCGTCGCGCTCCTCATCGCGGTGCTGATGGCCGTGCCGCCGACGCGCGCCGCCGTGCTCGATCTCCTCGGCCTGCGCAGCGTCCGGATCGAGCATCGCGAGCCGCGGCCGTCGACGTTCGGGCACCGGCTCGCGGTCGGCGACCCGGTGACGCTCGAGCAGGCGCGCCGGCACTTCCCCGTGCTGCTCCCGACAGCGCTCGGGCCGCCCGCTGCCGTCTATCTCGCCGCGAACCCGACGCGCGTCGACATGGTCTACCGCGGCGGCCCACTCGTCACCGAGCTGCGCGCCACGGTCACGCCCGTGATCCAGAAGACGATCGGGTCGGCGTCGAAGTTCGAGCGGTTCCGCGTCGACGGCGATCCGGCCTACTTCATCTCCGGCGGTGAGCACGGCTTCGCGTACATCCCGGCCGGCAGCGCCGAGCCGGTGTTCGAAGACCAGCGGATGGCCGGGAACACGCTCCTCGTGGAGCGCAGCGACGGGATCCTGCTGCGGATCGAGGGCAGGATCGACCGCGACGAGGCGGTCCGGCTCGCCGAGTCAGTCCGCTAGCGGCTGCCGGCCCGCGAAGCCGGACTCGATCGCGTGCCAGTGCGTGACCGCCGGCTCGTCGACCAGCCAGCACAGGTAGACCTCGCGGCCGTCGATCACGGCCGGGAAGTCGACGAGGCCGCGGTCGAGGTCGCGGACCACGATGTCGAGCCGCTCGAGCGCCTCGAACCCGAGCGTCACGTCGATCGCCGCCTTGGCGCGCTCGGCGCCGGGCCAGGCGCCGCCGGTCGACTCGGCCAGCAGCGCGAACTCGCTGTCGAAGCCGTCCTGCGCGAGGACCTCGCGGGCGGCGCGCAGGCGGCGCACGGTGGCGCCGACGATCGGTCGCAGCTGGTTGGCCTCCTCGGGGGTCCAGTGACGCTCATGCAGCACGTTGCAAGGTTTACCCCTTCGCGCTCGTGACGTCACTGCCGCAGCGGGTACGTTTGCGCTACGGCCATGGATTTTGCGCCCGGGGACCTGGCGCTGGTGGAGCGGTTCGTCAATGAGAGCGAGCCCTCACCGGCTCAGCACGCGATGCGTGCACTGCTGCTCGCCAACAACGGCGAGGCCCTCGACACGGAAGCCGTCGGCACGATGGAGGCGTCGATCACGGTGGTCCTGAACGGCGACGGGAGCGCGCGGCTCGTCGCCGACGATCTGGTCGGGGAGCTGCTGGCGATCGTGGCGCGCGCGCAGGCCGACGGCACGTGGCAGCGGATGAAGGCGTGTCCGGCGTGCGGGTGGGCGTTCTACGACCGCTCGCGCAACCGCTCGCGGACGTGGTGCACGATGGCGATCTGCGGCAACCGCGCGAAGGCGCGCAGCTACCGCGAACGCCACCGGTAGCGGTCACTCACACGACGCCGTCGGGCAGCACGAAGCGGCGGTCCCCGGCGGCGAGCAGGAGCGGCTCTCCGTCTCGCGCGGCGATCGTGATCGGCATCGCCGGGTCGCGGGTCGCGAAGTCGGCAGTCGCCACGCTGCGGCCGCCGAACGCCTGGGCGAGCCCGAGCACGGCCCGGCCGAGGTTGGCGATGGCGCCGAGCGGCGCCTCGAGCTCGCCGGTCTCGGGGTTGATCGCGATCGCGCTCGCCGGCGGTGGGCGCAGCTCCGGCAGCGGGCGCGGGACGCCGCTCACCGGTTCGGTGACGTGTCGGGTCTCCGCGCCTTCGGTCAGCGCGAGCGTGCCGTCGGCGGCGCACTCGAGCATCGTCGCCGTGGTCCCGTCACCGGGGTCGACGAGAAGGACGACGCGCTGCGCGCCCGAGCGCTCTGAAAACGCCCGGATGGTCGCGATGGCCTCGGCATGGCGGTCGGTCGACACGGCTGGGATGGTGCCACGGTGGGTAGGCCTCGCAGGTGCCCGCTCCGTTCACCGAGACCGCACCCGACCTCGACGGCCGTCGCCCGGCCGAGCTGGCCGCCGCCGTACGCACGGCGATGCAGGACGTGCCGTTCGGCGACGGGCCGTTCCATCTCGACCCCATCCCGCGCGTGATCGAGGCCGACGACTGGATCCGGCTCGAGGCCGGGCTGATCCAGCGCGTGCGCGCGCTCGACGCCTGGTGCGCCGACGTCTACGGCGAGCGCCGGATCGTGCCGCGACGGGGTCGTGCCCGCGCGCGTGATCGACACGATCGAGACGCTCGAGCCCGCGCTCGCCGAGCTGTCGCTGCCGCGCTGGATCGGGATCGCGGGACTCGACGTCGTCCGCGCACCGGACGGACGGTTCCTCGTGCTCGAGGACAACGTGCGCACGCCGAGCGGGATGGCCTATGCGGTCGCGGCCCGCACCGTCACGGGGTCGCTCCTCGATGCCGCCGGCGTCGCGCCGCTCGACGGCCTGCGGGCGATGCTCGAGTCGGTGCTCGGCCCCGGGCGCGCCGTCGTGCTCACCGACGGGGTCGACAACACCGCGTACTGGGAGCACCGCCGGCTGGCCGATCTGCTCGACGTGCCGCTCTTGGAGCCGGCCCAGCTCGACCCGGCGGCCGTCGACGTCGTGTACCGGCGGACCGACGACTCCGCGCTCGACTCGCCGATCGGCCGTCTGCTGGCCGAGCCGTGGAGGGCGGGCCGGATACGGCTCGTGAACGCCTTCGGCACCGGGGTCGCCGACGACAAGCTCGCCCACGCCTACGTCGAGGACATGGTCCGCTACTACCTCGGCGAGGAGCCGGCGCTCGCCTCGGTCCGCACGTTCGACCTCGGCCGTCCGGAGGTGCTCGATGAGGCGCTGGACCGGCTCGACGAGCTGGTGGTCAAGCCGCGTTCGGGATACGGAGGCGAGGGCGTCGTGATCTGCCCGCACGCCGAGCCCGTCGACGTCGAACGCATCCGGGGCGAGGTGCGCGAGTCGCCGGCCGACTACATCGCCCAGGAGCTCGTCACGCTGTCCGAGCACGCGACGGTGATCGACGGCGAGATCGTCCCGCGGCACGTCGACCTCCGGCCGTTCGTCTTCCTCGGCGACACCCCGAGCGTTCTCCCCGGCGGGCTCACCCGCGTCGCGCTGAACGAGGGCACGCTGGTCGTCAACTCGTCCCAGAACGGCGGCGCCAAGGACACCTGGGTCCTGCGCTAACGCGTCTCGGCGGCGGCGCGCCGGGCCTCGATCTCGTGCGGGTTGTCCTTGTAGCCGAGGTAGAGGTACGACGTCCACAGCCTGAGCCGTCGGTGCTGGTCCTGCCAGACGTGGCACAGCTCGTGGACGATCAGGTCGTCGGACGTCTCGGCGAGCGGCCGCTTGAGCAGGATCAGCGGCCCCATCTCGTAGCCGTGGAAGCGCCGGAACCACGGCAGCCGGAACAGCCACGGCACGTGCAGGATCCGTACGTGGCCGATTCGCACGGGCTCCGGGTGGAAGTCAAGCTGGTCCAGGCGCGCCTTGGCGCGCGCTGATCGCGGCGATCTCCGCGGGGCTGCGCCGCACTAGCGGATGAGCTCCCGCGCCCGGTCGGCGGTGGCCGGGTCGAGCAGCGGCGCGATGTACGCCGTGAAGGCCTCGCGGGTGAGCGTGGCGTCGTCGGCGGGGACCTCGGCGCGGCGGGCCGCGGCGTGGGCGGCCGCGGCGAGGAACACGCCGGCTCCGAGCGGCGCGAGGTCGCGGACGGCGAGCAGACGGCGGACCGCGGCGGCGGCGACGGCGTCGCCGGCGGCGGCGTCGATCGCGGCGGCCAGGTCGGTGTGGTCGCCGATCTCGATCACGGCGAAGTGGCTGAGGCGGGGCGGCACGGCGCGGGCGGTCGCGACGATCCGCCACGTCGCGGGCGCGGTGACCTCCTCGCCGCCGATGGAGACCGTGTGGCCGGCGAGGAGGGCCGACGAGGCGGGCGGGCCGGCGAGGTCGTCGATCACCAGCCGGCGGCCGGCGCGGGCGGCGGCGATGACGGCGTCCTCATCGCCGCCGGGGATGAGCGTCGCGCCGGGGGAGGCCGCGAGCGCGAGCTCGGTCTTGCCGGAGGCGGGCGGGCCGACGATCAGGACGTGGCGGTTCGCCAGCGCGGCGGCGAGGTTGGCGTATGTGGCGTCGGGCAGGCGTAGGCCGCGCTCGGTCGCCGCGGTGCGGATCGCCGCCCCGGCGCGGAGGGTCTCGCGCGGGGGTTGCGGCTCGGGTTCGGGCTCCGGCTCGGGTTCGGGCTCCGGCTCGGGTTCGGGCTCCGGCTCGGGCTCTGGCTCTGGCACCGGCTCGGGCGCCGGCACTGGCGCGCCCCCTCCGAGCTGCACGACCAGGTCGGCCAATGACATGTGCACGGGCAGCGTCAGCTCGGCCTTGACCTCGCTCCCCGTCGGCGTCAATGCCCACTCGTCGATCAGCTCCATGTCGCCGAGCAGCGTCAGGTGCCGCTCGGCCTGGATCTCGAGCGTGTTCTCGTTGTCCCAGCCGGCCCGGCCGAGGTGGTTCAGCGCGCGGCCGAAGTCGAGCATTCCGACCGGCGTCCGCGGGCTCGATGCCACCAGGCTGAGCGCGATCGCCAGCCCGTGGTAGATGGTGTCCGTCATGTGCCGCTCGCGCAGCTGACGGCGCAGCCACTCGGCCTGGCCGGGCGCGACGTCGAACGGCCGGGCGGCATCGCCGGCGCGGACGTAGCGACGGCCGACATCGGTCAGCTCGACCGTCCCGTGCTCGTCCTTCACGAGCCCGGCGGCCCGGGCGAACGAGAGGAACTGCCGCGTCCGCCCCAGAGCGTTCTCCAGGTCCGGCGGGAAGAGCTCGGCGACCGAGAACTCGGTCATGAACTCCTCGATCCGCAGGCGCTCGCGCCGGTCGATCGCGCGCAGCAGCCCGTGACTGTCGCCGAGTCGGGGAGCCGGGATCGGGCGCATGCCCGGACCCTAACCCCGCCGGCGCGTCAGCGGCGAGTTGTTGCCGTGCCCGACTTCGGGCCGCGCGGCTCGCCCGGCTTGGCGGCACCGACGGTCGACGGCGGGCCTGATGGCCGCGCCGGCCTGCGGACGAGCGAGATCGCCCGGCGGATCAGCTGCTTCGGTCTGAAGGCCATGCCGGGGGTTCTCCCCGACCGGCCCGCGAGCTACACGCCGGCGATGACGGGGGATGGCACGACGGCAGCGTCCCCGCAAGCGATGGCAAGCGCCTCGGAGGCCGAAATGCTTGTCAGGAACGTGCCGTCGGCCAAGCTCAGTTCGCCCCACGCCCGGCCCAGTACCGGCTCGGACGCGAAACCCAGGTGGAGAATGCCCCCAAGAGGCTCCTGAGCCCGCTCCCACGCATCAAAGACCTGATCCAGGACGTCAGCCGGCGGGCCGAACGAGAGGTCATCGATGTCGTAAGAGCGGGTCATCAGGGGCTTATCTCGACAGGAGGGGCACGCTTACATCCACATCATCGGCGCACCGATCAGGACCCCTCATGGGGTGGGGACCCCAAGCAGGTACCGACGTACCTAAAGGCCGGCGGGATGGCGGGCGACGAAGCCCGCGTTGGAGCGCACGGTGTTGCTCCAGCGCGATCCGGTGACGCGTGAGTTCGAGGTGTCGAACCGGACGCCGGCGACGTACATGTAGACGTGGCCGTTGTTGGCGTAGATGGTCACCCACTTGCCCGGTCCGGGCTCGCCCCAGCTCATCAGCGGCCCGGAGGCCATCGGCCCGTTGAGCAGGCCGGCGGCGGCGAGCGCGAACGACACCGAGCCGGAGCAGTCGTAGCCCGTGTCGAGCCACTTGCCGTGGCCGCCGCCCCACAGGTACGGGGTGCGGGCGATGATGTTGCCGGCCTCGATGATCTGCTTGACCTCTTCGGGGGCCTCGAGCGGCGGCACGGCCACGCCGTTGCCCAGCGCGCGCGCCTTCATGGGGTCGGCGGTGATGCCCGAGCCGCGCTTGGTGGCGCCGGCGGACGCGGGCCCCTTCGGCTTCGGCCCGACCTCGGTGAGGCCCGGGTCGGTCTCCGGTGCGGCGGCCTCTTCGCCGCCGTTGCCGGCGACCGGCTCGACGACCTTGCCGCGCATGTTGGGCAGCGGCGGGAGGTCGGACGCCTGCTGCTTCTCGACCGCCGCGCGCGGCGCCGGTGTGTGCTCGCGGCCGGAAGCGGCCAGCGCGACGCCGCCGACCGCGAGGGCGACGAGGACGGCGAGCAGCAGGCCGCGTTTCAGCATCAGGTCAGGTCGTCCAGAAGCTCGTGCGCCCCTTCGCGCCCGCCTTCGTCATCCCGATGTGGATGTGGTCCTGGTGGGCGGAGGTGCGGTCGAAGTGCTTGCGCTTCTTGCCATTGGGCTTGTAGCAGACGCTGTAGGGCTCGAACTCCGTCATCCCGATTCCCCAGTACCCGCAATCCCAGATCAGCTCCTCGACGCCCATGCGGCGCGCGAGCGCCTGCGGGTTGCCCGCGTTGTCGGGCGCCAGCAGCAGGCGGATGAGCTTGTCGGCGGCGCGACTGTCGGCCCGGTTGAAGGCGTCCAGGTGCCAGTCGATCGCGCGGTTCTCGGCGTGCAGCGAGGCCGAGTGCTTGCCCCACTTCTCGCACCGGTAGGAGCCCCAGAAGACCCCGCGGGTGTGCGCACCGAGCCAGTTCGCGAGCTTGGTGATGCCCGCGTTCCTGGTGTTCTTGCAGTGCGTGGCGGAGTCGTAGCGGAAGTCCTCGATCGGGGTGTCGAGGAGCGTGTTGGCGGGGTTGCCCTTCACCGGCGGGAGCGGGTTCGGGAGCTTGGGATAGGCCTGCGCGGCAGGGGCGAGCAGGGCGAACAGGATCACTGGGAGTACGTAACGCATCTCCCATGTGAATCGGTCGCCTACTGATTCGCTTGAATCGCCTGGGCGAGGTCGTCGATGAGATCCTGCGCGTCCTCGATCCCGCAGCTCAGGCGCACGAGATCGGCCGGCACGGCGGCCGCCGACCCCTCCACCGACTGGTGCGTCATGGCCTGCGGGACCTCGATCAGCGACTCCACGCCGCCCAGGCTCTCCGCCAGGCTGAAGACCTGGCAGCGGGCGGCGACCTCCGTCGCGTGCTCGTGGCGGAACGAGACCATGCCGCTGTAGCCGGGCCAGCGGACGTCGTTCGCGTGGTCCTGCAGCCACTCGCTCACCGCCTGCGCGTTGGCGCTGTGCGCCGCCATCCGCACGTGCAGGGTGCGGATGCCGCGGTGCGTGAGGAAGCAGTCGAGCGGCCCGGGCACGGCGCCGACCGAGTTCTGGACGAACCGGATCGCGTCGTGGAGCGCCTGTTCGCGCACGATCGCCGCGCCGCCCACGGCGTCGGAGTGCCCGCCGATGTACTTGGTGGTGCTGTGCACGACGGCGTCGGCGCCGAGCTCGAGCGGGCGCTGGTAGATCGGCGTGGCGAACGTGTTGTCGACGACCACGAGCGCCTTGCGCTTGCGCGCGACGATCTGCTCGATGTCGACGACGTTGAGCGTCGGGTTGGTCGGCGTCTCGACCCAGATCACCTTCGTGTCGTCGTTGACCGCCGCCTCGACCGCTTGCAGGTCCGTCTGGTCGACCATCGTGTAGTTCAGGCCCCAGCGCGTGAGCACCTTGTCGACGAGCCGGTAGGTGCCGCCGTAGAGGTCGTCGGGGATGACGATGTGGTCGCCCGCCGCGCATGTGGCCGTGATCAGCGCGTGCTCGGCGGCCATGCCGCTGGAGAAGGCCGATCCCAGACCACCCTCGAGCTCGCCGAGCGCCCGTTCGAGCGCCGAGCGCGTCGGGTTGGCGCTGCGCGAGTAGTCGTACTCCTCGACGAACTCGCCGGGGCTCGGCTGCACGTAGGTGGAGGCCTGGTGGATCGGCGGGACGACGCCGCCGTACGACGGGTCGGGCTCCAGCCCCGCGTGCACGACGCGGGTGGCGTAGCGGCGCCCGCTCACGAGCCGACCAGCGACTCGAGCAGGTCGGCGCGGGTCACGATGCCGACGGGCTTGGCGTCGTCGGTGACGATGAGCGCCTGCAGGTCGCCGCTCAGGAGCTCGACCGCCTCGCGCACCGAGTCGGTCGTCGCGACGCCCGGGAACGGCGGCTCCATGACGTCGACGATGTCGCTCGACATGATCTCCGGGTCCGACATCGCGCGCTTGAGCAGCCCGCGCTCGCCGACGCTCCCGACGACGGTGCCGTCGTCGGAGCCGGAGACGACCGGCAGCTGGCTGACGCGGTGCTCGTGCAGGAGGCTGATCGCGTCCTTGACCTTCTGGTGCGTCTGCACGGTCACGAACGGCGGGATCTCGCCGGCCGCGGTCTTGTCGCGGAGGATCTCGCCGACGGTGCGGTCGCTGCTGCGCTCCAGGAAGCCGTACTGGCTCATCCAGGCGTCGTTGAAGATCTTGCTCAGATAGGCGCGGCCGCCGTCGGGCAGGATCACGGCGATCATCGCGTTGCGGTCGTCGATCTGTGCCGCCACCTGCAGCGCGGCGTGGACCGCGAGGCCGCAGCTGCCGCCCACCAGCAGGCCCTCGTCGGCGGCCAGCTTGCGGGTGGTGAGGAAGCTGTCCTTGTCGGACACCGTCACATAGCGGTCGACCACGGACGGGTCGAACGTGGACGGCCAGAAGTCCTCGCCCACGCCCTCGACGAGGTACGGATGGACCTCGTCGTTGGAGTAGATGCTGCCGACGGGGTCGGCCCCGATCACCTCGATGTCGGGGTTCTGCTCCTTCAGATAGCGGGAGGTGCCGGTGATCGTGCCGCCGGTCCCGACGCCGCAGACGAAGTGGGTGATCTGCCCGCCGGACTGGCGCCACAGCTCCGGCCCGGTGGTCAGGTAGTGCGTCTCCGGGTTGGCCGGGTTCGCGTACTGGTTGGGCTGGAACGCGCCGGGGATCTCCTCGGTCAGCCGGTCGGCGACGCGGTAGTAGGACTGCGGCGAGTCGGGCGCGACGTCGGTCGGCGCCACCACGACCTCGGCGCCGTAGGCGCGCAGGAGGTCGATCTTCTCCTTGCTCATCTTGTCCGGCATCACCGCGATCACGCGGTAGCCCTTCAGCCGCGCGGCGATCGCCAGGCCCGTGCCGGTGTTGCCGGAGGTCGGCTCGATGATCGTCCCGCCGGGTCGCAGCCGCCCGTCGCGCTCCGCCGCCTCGACGAGCCGGACCGCCACGCGGTCCTTGATCGAGCCACCCGGGTTGAACGACTCGAGCTTGGCGACGATCTGCGGCTGGACGTTCGCCCCGATGCGGCTCAGGCGTACGAGCGGGGTCTCACCGACGGTGTCGAGGATCGAGTCCTTGATGTCGGCCTGGCGGCCGGTCGCGGACGTGGTCATGGCTCGGAGTCTAGGGGGCGAGCCGCTCCTGGCCGTTGGTCGTGACCGCCTGGTCAGCAGTACTGATCGATCAATCCAATTTCGGGCAAATTGCGAACTTTTCTCCGTCGTGGGGGGCGAGAAATGTCCGCTGCTCCGCTAAATCACGCTGGAGCCTGCAAGGAGCGTGGCTCGCGGTTTGAGGTTCGGAGCACGCATGGAGGGCTTGCGGGTTGGCAGCACTACCGACGAACGGAGTCGCGGAGGATTCAGGGGAGCGCGTGGCCGCGGTCGTGCGGCGCCACGAGCGCACGCTGCTGCGGGTGGCGCTCCAGGCGTCGCTCTGCCATGACGACGCGCTCGACGCGTATCAGCGCGCGCTCGAGATCTTCATGCGACGGGTGGACACGGTCGATCCGGCGACCGAGGTCGCATGGCTGAAGGTCGTGATCCGCCATGAGGCGATGGCCATCCGCCGTGCCCGGAGCGAGGCCGTCGCCGACGAGGACCTCGACCTCGACTCGCTCATCCCGGTCGCGGAGCGCAGCGTCGAGGAGCAGATCGCGTCCAGCGAGCGGGTCCGGCGGTCGGCGGAGGCGCTGCGAGCCCTGAAGCCCGACGAGGCCAAGGCGCTGATGATGAAGGCGCACGGCCTGTCGTACGAGGAGATCGGCGAGCGCAACGGTTGGACATACACGAAGACCAACCGCGCGATAACCGAGGGCCGGCGCCGCTTCATGGCGGTCTTCGAGGGGATCGAGTCCGGTGAGGAGTGCGAGCGGTTCGCGCCGATCGTGGAGGCGCTCGCGCTCGGGTCGGCCACCGCCGCTCAGCTGCTCTCCATCCGCCCGCACCTCCGCCATTGCATGGCGTGCCGCGCCGCGGTGCGCGACCTCCATCTCTCCCGGCTGCATCGTGCACTCTTCTTCCCGGGCTTGCTGCTCGCGTCCACGCCCTCGGTCGAGGACCGGCTGCGCGAGCTCGCCGATCACGCTCCTGCGTCACCGACGATCGACGAGCACCTGCGGACGTTGATCCAGCACACGTCTCCGTTCGATCCGACGACGCTGCCGGCGGCGGACCCGGCGGTCCCGTCCCTGCCGCTGCCGACCGACGGCGTCCTGCAGATGCCGGTCGGCCGGCTGGGGTCGCTCAAGCGGGACATCTCGTCGTTCTTTCACCGCGCCGGCGCGTCCGACGTCGCGACCGGGATCCAGATCGCGGCAACGGGAGGCGGCGGCCGGCTGGCGACCGTCGCCGCGGTCCTCGGCCTCTGCTTGAGCAGCGCCGGCGCCGCAACGGTCTGCGTCGTCTCGGGTGTCGTGTCCGACCCGCTCGGGCTGATCCACCAGGAGGCTCCGGAGCACGCGAAGCCGCGCGCGCCTGCACCCGCGCGGGCGGCCGCGAGCGGGCCGCCAAGCCGGCCGGTGCTCGCCCGCGCGACTGTCACGCCAACTCCCACAGCGACGCGTCGGGTCTCCCACCACCGGCGCTCGACGGCGCAGACGTCCGCCGCCAAGGACCCGTCGCAGGGCACCAAGCCGACGAGTCACGAGCAGGCGCCGATCTCGCCCGCACCAACTTCATCAACGGGTCAGGAGTCGTTCAGTCCCGAAATACCCCAGACCCGGGCCGCACCCGCGCCACCGCCGGCCACCGGTGGCGAGGAGTTCGGCCCATGACACGCACCAGGAGCATCCAATGAAGGTCCTACGGCGCCTCGCGCTGATCATCATCCTCGTCCTGCTGGCTGGAGCAGGCGCAACCCCCGCGTTCGCCGGGGAGTACCCCGTGTACGCCTGCGAACCGGCGCACGGAAACGTCAACAGCTCATGGGTCGGCGTCACCGGCGGCGGCGGCACGATCGTCGAGGTGCATTGCCCAACGCCCGGCCCCAGCCCATGGCAGCAGGGCCTCGTCGCTCGCCACATCCCCGGAGCCACCGCCCCGCGGAACGCCTTCGCGAAGCTCGACTTCACGGCCCCACCGGGCGCAACCCTGTCCCGCATGACCTACAGCCACCACTTCTGCGGCGGGGTCAGCTTCAACGCCGGTCTCATGAACGCCGCCGGAACCTGGCTGCACAACTCCAGCCCGGTCTCCTGCGGAACGTTTCTCCTCTCGCCGTACACGCTCGCCCTCGGAGGCACGCGGTCGGTTTCGCTCGTCGCGATGTGCGTGAAGGACCCATGCCCGGGGACGAGCCAGAGTTCCGAGTACGCGGCGATGCAGGCGGTGACGGTCTGGGTGGCGGACTCGACCGCCCCGCGGCTCACGATCACAGGGGGGTCGGCGACCACGCCCGGCTGGAAGCGCGGGCCCGGTCGACCTCCGCTACCAGGCGCTCGACAACACCGGCATCGCCTACGCCGACGTCACGAGCGGAGCCGTCGTTCTCGACAAGCACATCGAGCCCAGTGCAACCCAAGCGTTGCGCCGCGCCCTGCCCCAATCGGTCCGGCGGGTTCAGCTTCGACACGCGCAACCTGCCGAACGGCGCCCAGACGGTACTCCTCAGAGCGCAGAGACGCAGCGAACAACTGGGCGACGGCGACCATTCCGCTGAACGTCGACAACACGGCTCCGAGCGCGCCGCTGGACCTGGGACGTTGCCGGCGGCAGCGGATGGCGCCAATCCAACTCGTTCTCGCTGAGCTGGCGAAACCCATCCCAGGCCGGCAACGCGCCGATCGCGGCAGCGAAGTACGCGGTGTGCCCAGCGCAGACTGCACCGAGCGACTGGACCGGTTGCACGTTCGGCGAGCGGACGGCCGCCGACGTCGCGGCGCTCGACGGCGCTGTCCGTGCCGCGGGCGGGGGAGTGGACCGTCCGAGTGTGGCTGCGCGATGCGGCCGGCAACGAGAGCAGGGACACGGCGCAAGCGATCACGGTGAGGCTTGATGACACGCCGCCAGTCGTCGCGTTCGGCCCGATCGACGCCAACGACCCGACCCGAATCGACGTCGAAGCGTCCGACGCGACGTCGCTCGGTCGTGCAAGGCGAGGCCGAGATCCGTCGGCGAGGCGATCGCGCGGTGGCTGCCGATCACGACGACGCGGTCGTCCGCCGGTTTCGCCGGACGACTGGACGATGAGCATCTTGCGGACGGGGCCTACGAGTTCCGCGCCCTCGTGGCCGACAGCGCTGGAAACGAGCGGTCGACCACGATCGACGTGTCGGGCCACGTCGCAGTCCGCCAGGTACCTGCCCGGGTGAACACCAGACTCGTCGTCGGTCAAGTGCGGCGCGTCGCGGGCCGGCGGTCGCACAGGATCATCGTGCATCCCGTCATCGGATACGGGCGAACGGTCGCGCTCAGCGGGCGGCTTGCGACGCCGGGCGCGAATCCCGTCGCCGACGCCAACATCGAGGTGTGGCAGCAGGCCCTACTGCCTGGCGCCCCGTCACGCCTCGTAGCTCTGGTCAAGACGGATCGAGACGGAAGGTTCCGATTCAAGGCAGCCAGGGGTCCGAGTCGAATCCTCCGGTTCCGCTACCCCGGCACGCGCATTGTCCGCGCGCGAACCTCCGAGGTAACGCTCGCCGTACGGGCCAAGACCACGCTGCGCAGCAGCCGAGAACGGGTCGTCAATGGTGAGGACGTCACGCTCCGCGGACGAGTGCTCGGCGGACCGCTCCCGGCTGTCGGCAAGCTCGTGCAGCTCCAGGCGTTCTCGCGCGGTAAATGGCTCACGTTCGCCACGCCGCGGGCAAATCCGTCGTCCGGGCGGTGGAGCTACGACTACCGGTTCACCGCGACGCGCGGCACAGTCCGCTACCGCTTCCGCGCCCGCGTCCCGCGCGAAAGCGGCTTCCCGTACACCGCCGGTTCGTCGCGATACGTGTACGTGACGGTGCGCGGCCTCTGACGACAATGCGCAACTTTGCTGCCCATCGACCTATGGTGATGCGATGAGGGAACTCAAGGACCGGCTGACATATGCGAACGTCATCGCCACCCTGGCGCTGTTCGTCGCGCTAGGCGGGAGCTCATATGCAGCAGTGAATCTGCCGCGCAACAGCGTCGGCTCTGCGGAGCTGAAGACGAACTCGGTCGGCGCGACGGAGATCAAGCGCAAGGCGGTCCGCACGTCGGAGATCAGCGACCGGTCGATTCGCCTGCGTGACATCTCCACGAGCGCGCGGAACGCACTACACGGACAGACCGGACCAGCGGGACCGCCTGGGCCGACGTACTTCGAGACCGTCGAATCTGCAGGTGGCTTCGTGAAGGGGAACGCGACCGGGTCTGAGAGCAATGGACTTGGCGTTCGGCTCATTGCGTTCTCCCGATCCATGGCGTCTTGTGTGCCGTCGGCGACGCTCACGTCAGTGCCAGGCGGTCCCAACCCCACCCCGCCGGGCGGCGCCCACATTCAGACCGGGACCAGCGCCGACGGTCGCGTCGTCGTGAAGACGTTCGACCCGACCGGAAGCCCGGCGTTCTACGCCTTCAACCTGGTGGTGGCCTGCTGATCAGCGGCGGCGGACGAGCGTGAGCCCGTCGGCGACCAGCACCATCACGCTGTCGACGCGGTCGTCGGCGGTGATGCGGTTGTTCAGGTCGTCGACGATTCGCGCTCGGTCGTCCTGCGGGTCCGTGACCGCGCCGCGGAGCAGCACGTTGTCGATGAGCAGCAGGCCGCCGGGGAGCAGCCGCGGGACGAGAAGGTCGTAGTAGGTCGGGTAGGCGCGCTTGTCGGCGTCGAGGTAGGCGTAGTCGAACGTCGGCTCCTCGGGCATTGCGCGCAGGGACTCGTCGGCCGGCCCCATCACGAACTCGACGCGGTCCGAGAGGCCGGCGGCGTCGATGTTCCGGCGCGCGATCGCGGCGAACTCCTCGGAGAGCTCGAGGCAGGTCAACGTCCCGCCGTCGGCCAACCCGCGGGCGATGGAGATCGCCCCGTAGCCGGTGAAGGTGCCGACCTCGACGGCGCGGCGGGCGCCGACCAGACGCGCGAGCATCGTCAGCAGGGCTGCCTCGTCGGGCGGGCTCATCATCTCCGACATCGGCATCGCAGCCGTGTCAGCAGCGACCCGTTTGAGCACCTCGTCCTGGCGCGAGTGGCGGATCAGGTACTGCGCGATCGCCTCGTTGAGCTCCTGTTTGATCGGCGGCATGGCGGACGGGCCAGGATACGGGCATGTGGAGAGTCGTGTTGGTCGCCGTGCTGATCGTCGGAGCCGCGGCGCTGGGGCGGGCGACCGCGCCGGCGAACGAACGAGAAGCAGGTGTGCGAGAGGGGCGCCAGCTCCAAGTGCCTCCGCAAGCGCGGGACGCGTTCCAGGCCGGCTACGAGGCCGGCGCGAACGACGTGTTCGGCGGCTTCGACGGCGGCTGGGACTTCAAGCAGCCGTACGTGATCACGCTGAAGAAGGGCACCGACGGGGTGACGTACGCCATCGCGACCCGCAAGCCCGCGGGCTAGGAGACGACGATGCCGTCTTCGAGCAACTTCCGGCCGTCGAGCTCGACGGTCGGCCGCAGGACCATGCCGTCGATGTGCACCGACGAGCGGTTCACGCCGCCGATCCCCGCGCTCGTGCCGAACGCGAGGTGGATCGTCCCGAGCGCCTTCTCGTCCTCGAGGATGTTGCCCGTGAGCCGGGCCGAAGGGTTGGTGCCGATGCCGAGCTCGGCCAGCGAGCGCCCGTGCTCGCCGCCGGCGTCCAGGGTCGCGGCGAGCCACTCGCCGACTCCGCCCTCGAAGTCGACCATCCGGCCGCCCGACAGCACCACCGGCACCGGGTCCTCCAAGAGCCCGAAGCCGCCCAGAGCGCCGTCGAACACGATCGTGCCCTCGCCGGAGGTCTCCAGCGGAGCGATGAACGCCTCGCCCGCCGGCAGGTTGCCGAAGGCGCCGACGGCCGACAGGTCACCGTCGTCGGAGATCCCGGAGCGGCCGGACAGCTCGATCCGCAGGTCGGTCCCGCCCGGGGCCGTCACCCGGCAGGTCGAGGCGGCGGATAGCTGCGCCGCCAGCCACTCCCCCGCGCGCTTGAGCTCGTCGTAGTCGACGTCAACGGCCCGCCGGAACACCTCCTCGGTGATGCCGGGCATCGTCGCGATGCGGATGCCGCGTCGCGTCGCCTCCTGGCGCGCCTCGGTGTGGCTCAGCGAGAACGTGGTCGGCGCGAAGATCACCGTCGCATCGGCCATCGCGGAGCGGATCTCGAACGGGGGCTCCTCGCCGTGGCGCGTGCCGCCGTCGAACGCCAGGACCCGCACGCTGCGCGCCCGCGAGCCCGCCGCGTCGCTCAGCGCCTCGGCGATCGCCAATTGCGGGTCGTTGCACACGATGAGTACGACGTCATCAGGGCCGACACCGAGGCAATCGACTGCAGCCTCCGCAGAGCGAATCACCGGAAAAACGGTAGCGATTCGCCGGAAGATCCGCGATTTCCGGGCGAGATGGCTGAAGAGTTGCGGCTACGGCAGCGCGATCTCGGCCGACGCAGCGGCCAGCGGGATCGGCCGGCCGAGCAGGTAACCCTGCCCGAGCTCGCAGCCCATCGCAGCCAGCGCCTGCCGCTGATCCTCGCGCTCGATGCCCTGCGCGACGACCTGCAGATCGAACATCGACGCCACCTGCACGATCATCGACAGCACCGCGCGGTCGTGCCCGACGCGCCCCGCGCCGTCCACGAACGGCCGGGCGATCTTGACCATGTCGACGCCCTGCGTGCGCAGCACGTGCAACGCACGCACGCCGGCCCCGAAGTCGTCGAACGCGATCCGCACGCCGAGAGCACGCAGCGCCTCCACTCCCGAGACCGGCGCCGCGCTCAGCGCGCGCTCGGACAGCTCGAGCACCAGCCGCTCGGGCTCGAGGCCCGTCGACGCCAGCACGTCGCGCACGGTCGCCGCATCCAGAGACGCCACGTTCACGTGCACCGCCGGAGCGCCTCCGGCCGCCACCGCCGTGCACGCCTGGGCCAGAACCTCACGATCGACCGCCGCCAGCAGGTCGGGATCGGCGTCGCGCATGAACGACGCCGCGCCGACCAGACCGCGACGCGGATGCCGCCAGCGCGCCAACGCCTCCACGGCGACGACGCCGCCGGTCTCCAGCGACACGATCGGCTGGAAGTGCGCGATCAGCTCGCCGTGCTCCAGAGCCGCGGCCAGCTCGTCGCGGCCGCTCTCCCCCGCCTCGCCGGCCGGGGCCATCTCGGGGAACCACACGCGCACCTGGCTCTTGCCGGCGTCCTTGGCGCGGTACATCGCCGTGTCGGCCTGGCGCATCAGCTCGGACGCCGACAACGAGCCCGCCGCCGCCGTCGCGATGCCGACGCTCGAGCGCACCCACAGCGACTCCCCGTCCACGACCACCGGCTCGGCCAGCAGATCCAGGATCCGGCCCGCGACCTGCTCGCCGTGGTGGTCGTCGACGTCCTCCAGCAGCACCGCGAACTCGTCCCCGCCCATGCGGGCCGCCACGTCAGCCGGGCGGACCGATGCCTCGATCCGGCCCGCCGCCGCCACCAGCACCGCGTCACCCGCGGCGTGGCCGGCGCGATCGTTGATCGCCTTGAAGTCGTCGAGATCGAGGAACAGCACGGTCGCCATGCCGGCCCCGCGCGCCAGCGACTGCTCGACGCGGCGCAGGAACAGCGTCCGGTTCGCCAGCCCGGTCAGCGGGTCGCTCTGCGCCTCGCGCTCGAGCCGGTCCAGCTCCAAGGAGAGCCCGGCGTGGGTGGCGAGCGCCTCGAACAGCCGCAGGTCCTCGTCGGTGAACGACGTGGTGGCGCCGACGCGATCGCCGAGGATCATCACGCCCGCCAGACGCGTCTCCCCGCGCACCGGCGCCACCAGCGCCTGCTCGATCCCACGCTCGGCCAGGTAGCGGCCGAGCACGAGGGCGCAGTTCTCGTAGTCCACGAGCACGGCGTGCTCGGACTGCACGGCCAGGCGCAGCGCCGCGGCGTGCGCGGTGCCGACGTCGGCCATCACCTCCTCCGGCCCGTCGATCACGACCGATGTCCGCAGGCCGCCGTCGCCCGACAGCAGGACGATCTCGGCCGTGCGCACGCGGAAGCTCGACCGCGTGCGGCGCAGCAGGTCGAGCAGCTCGGGCTCGAGCTCGTGGCCGCGCGACAGCGAGCGCGTGACGCCGTAGAGGAACTCGAGGCTCTGGTGCTTGGCGCGCTCGGACACGTAGGCGCGGTAGGCGACGAGCAGGATCACCGCCGGCGGGATCAGCAGCCAGCCGGCGCGCAGGTCATGGGCGACGACGGTGGCGCCCGACAGCGCGACGCTCGCGTTGACGAGCGCCACGATCATGTCGGCGCCCATCATCCCCGCGAGGCGCCGCGACGGGATGCCCCCCTCGGACAGCCCGATCGCGCAGAAGACGAGCACTGACGCGGTCAGCGAGCTCGCGAACACCGCCGCGAACGTCGCGCCCCAGACCTCGGGGCCGATCGGCGCCGGTGCGGGGGCCAGCAGGTGCAGCGTGATCGTCGCCAGGGTCGCGGTCAGCGCGAACTGGGCGAGGTTGAACGCGAGCCGGGTGAACCCGTGCCCGCGCGTGAACAGCAGGACGATGAGCGGGCCGACCACCGTCGCCACGATGAGGTCGCGCGGCTCGGACAGCAGCAGCCCGAGGACGAGCGGAACCTCCGAGAGCGACAGCGAATGCGCGCTGCCGCGCACGTGCGCGTGGATCACGAACACCTCGGCCACGGCGAAGCCGGCGGCTAGCGCCCACCACGGGATCGACACCGCGGCCTCGTACGGGACGAGGTCGCGGACGACCTTGAACCACAGCACGATCGCCGCGACTGCCGTCGCGGCGATCAGTGCTGCAAGGGAGACGCGCGTCAGTCGTCCGAGTCGGTCCACTTCGCTCCAGACCAACGGCGGCCCGACCAACGGCGACCGGACCAGCGACGACCGTTCCACTGGGCCCCGGGCCCGAGGTCGTCGTCGTCCTGCATGAGCTCACGACGGAGCTTGTTGAGGTCCAGCACCGCCGGCTCGAACCGCTGGGCGACCTGGCCGGCATCCGGCGTCGGGAGCTCGAGCGCCCGCCGCAGGTCGACGCGGCCGGCACCGTCCGCCGAGCGGGGGTCCGGCAGGTCCACCGCGCTCCGGGTGAGCGTGGCCTTCACCTGGTCGGGGTTCAGCCACGGCTTGGCGCTCAGCAGCCGCGCCACGAGGCCGGAGGTGATCGCCGCCGCCTGCGACGTCCCGCTGCCGCGGAAGAACCTGCCTTCCACGCGCGCACCCGAGAACTCGGTGTCGAGCGTCGAGCCCGGCACTCGCAGCGAGACCACGTTGGATCCGGGAGCCACGAAGTCGGGCGTCCGGAAGCGGCTGCGGCTCGAGAAGTCCGCCACCCGGTCGTCGAACGGGTTGGCGGTCTTCATCGTGTCGCTCGCGCCCGCGGCGATCACGAACGGGTCGTCGGCCGGCATGTCGAGCGTGCCGGCGAAGGCGCCGTTGTTGCCGGCTGCGGCCACCACGACGATGCCCTCGTTCCAGAGCTGCTCGACCGCCCACGCCAGCACGTCGGAGCGGTAGTCCTGGGCCACCACGCCGAGCGAGAGGTTGACGACGCGGATGTTGTAGCCGTCGCGATCGTGGTTGCGGCGGACCCAGTTCAGCGCCGCGAGCACGCGGGCGAGATCGGTGCTGCCGTCGGCACCGGCGATCTTGAGGCTCACGACGCGCGCCGCGGGAGCGACGCCCGTGAAGCCCGTGGCCGGGTCGCGGCCGGCGATCAGGCCCGCGAGATGCGTGCCATGGCCGAACGTGTCGAGGTTGCGCAGGTCGCGGTCGTTGCGCTCGGACGAGAAGTCCGGGCCGTAGACCAGGCGGCCCGGCTGGGCCAGGCCACCGACCGGGACGGCGCCCGAGTCGACCAGCGCGACGTCGACGCCGCGGCCGTCCGGTGCGCTGAGCCCGGCGATGCCGCTGCCGCCGGCAACGAGCTGCATCGACTGGCTCACCTTGCTGTCCGCCCGAGCCGCGGCCGGGATCAGCAACGTGACGAGAGAAATACCGAGGATGGCCGCCAGGCGCACAGGCCGAGGCCTGCCTCGTCCGTCCCAGCGAATCCCGTAGCGAATCGTCAATCCGTTCCCTTCATCGAGATGCAATCGGTATCGGCGGCGCGCGAATCCGGCTCAGCCGGACATACGTCCACGGATGCAACAAAAGGCATTTGGGCGTACGGTTGACGGCGCATCCCGCAAGCGCGGAGGGAGCCATGTCAAGCACTGCCGAAGCCCACGGCATCGCCGCCGTGACCACGTTCCTGGAGAGCCAGGGGGTGGGCTACGAGGTCCTCGAGCACCGGCCCACGTTCAGCGCCGCCGCCGAGGCGCGAGCGTCCGGAGCCGAGGCGCGCGAGGCGGCCAAGACGCTGGCGCTCCACGACCGTGGCGGCTACCGGATGGCGGTCATCCCGGCCACTCGCCGGCTCGACCTGCACCGCATCCGCGAGCTGCTCGGCGGGACCAGCCACCTGCGGCTGGCGACCGAGCAGGAGCTCGAGCGCGACTTCCCGATGTTCGACGTCGGCGCGATGCCGCCGCTCGGGCCGATGATGCCGATGCCGGAGGTCATCGACGTCCACCTGCTCTACCACGAGCTGATCGTGTGCGCGGGCGGCGACCACCGCCACTCGCTGCGCGTCGACCCGCGTGACCTGGTGCGGGTGTGCGAGCCGCGCGTGGCGAGCCTGTGCGAGACCCCGGAGGGCCGCAGCCGCTTCCGCGACCTGCCGCGGATCTAGTGTCCAGCACTAGAGGGCGCGAAGGACGGCGGTGACGGCCGCCGCGATCAGCACGACGACCACCATCGGCAGCCGCGCGGCGAGCGCGGCCGCGGCGGCGAGCAGCCCGATCGCGCTCTCGTCGACGGCGAGCGCGTGGTCGCGGCCGAACGTCTCGACCACGACGAGCGCCGCCAGCAGTGCGGGCGCCAGCCGCGCGACGACGCCGTTGAGCCGCGGCGGCAGATCGCGGCCGCCAAGCGCGACCGGGCCGGCCGCCTTGATCGCCACCGTGCCGACCGTCAGCAGCGCGATCGTGACCCAGACCGCCGTCATCGCTGCCGCAGCCCGAGCAGTGCGGCCGCGGAGGCGGCGACGACCGGGATGCCCGGCGGGGCGATCGGCACCAGGCAGAGCGCGATCGCGGCGCCGAGCAAGGCGCTCATCCCCGTGACGCGCAGGTCCATCTCGTACACGAGCAGGGCGAGGTAGAAGGCGGGGAACATCGCGTCGAGCCCGAGCGCCTCGGGGTCGCCGATCAGCGAGCCGCCGAGCGCGCCGAGCGCCGTCCCCGCCCACCAGCACGCGGCCTGCGGGATCGTCGCGCCGAGCATCATCTCCCGGTCGAACCGCCCGTCGCCGCGGTTGGCGAGCGCCCACGACGCATCGATCATCGCCTGCGCCTCGGCCGCGCGCCGCACCGGGCCGCCGCGCAGCGCCGGCGCCATCGCCAGCCCCATCGGCAGGAAGCGCCCGTTGATCAGCAGGCCGGCCGACACCGCCGAGGCCACGCCCCCGCCCGCCGCGAGGACGGTCACGGACCCGAACTGCGCGGCACCCGCGAACACGAAGATCGACATCAGGATCGCCGCCGTCGAGCCCATCACCGGCGCGGCGAGCACGCCGAACGAGGCGCCCAGCGCCAGCGTCGGGATCGTGAACGCCAATCCGGCCTTGAACCCTTGAAGCATCCGCGGCATCATACTGGCAAATGTATTTTGATGGTGTGAGACCCGAGCCCGGCGGTCGCGCGCCCGCCCCGGGCCCGCTGCGGCTCGTGCAGCGCTTCGTCAACTCCGTCGACCTCGAGGACGGCCCGGACGATCTCGCCGACCCCGACGGCCTGCGCGAGTGGCTCAGCGACGCCGGCCTGCTCACGCGCGGCGAGACGGTGCGCCGCGCCGATCACGCCCGCGCGCTCGCCCTGCGCGAGGCGATCCGCGACCTAGCGGGAGACCACACGGACGCGCGGGCGACCGCGGCGATCAACGAAGCGGCCCGTCGCGCGCGGCTGCACCCCGTGCTGAGCGAGGAGAAGTCGCGGCTCGAGCCCGCGGCGCCCGGCGTCGACGGCGCCCTCGGCCGGATCGTCGCCGCGCTCCACGCGGCGGTCGCCGACGGCACGTGGGACCGCCTGAAGACGTGCGACCGCGACAACTGCCGCTGGGCGTTCTACGACCACTCCAAGAACCAGTCGAGCCACTGGTGCTCGACTGCCGGCTGCGGCGCGCGCGAGAAGAACCGCCGCGCCTACCGCCGCCGGCGACGCGCGCGGGTCAGCGGCGCCCCGGGATCGCGCGAGCACGAAGCGGGCCGCATGATCGACGACCAAGCCGGCATCGCGCTGGGCTGACTCGAACTCGAGCCGGCTGACCTCCTGCACGTCGTAGAACACTCGGTGGCGAGTACGCCGCAGCCGATCGAACAGCGCGTCGCTCCACCAGCGCCGTGGGGGCTCGAGCACTGGTGAGGACTCGGCACGCCGATACAGCGCGGTTCGACCGACCATGCGCCGCTCGATGACCCCGGCATCCATGAGTCTCTGAAGCTCTTGGTGCACCCCGGCGCGCGACGCGTCCACTTGCTGCTGCAGATCCGCGACGCTCAACTCGGACGCCGAACCGAGCAGCAGCGCCGCGAGAAGGCGTGCCTGGAGATCAGATCGGAAGAAGGGGGCAAGCGCCGGAGCTGACGTCCGCATAACACGTGGACATATTGCCACGTTTAGCGGACGACTAGTCCAGGATGCGGCTCAGCCGGCGCTCGAGCGCGCCCGACATCGTCTCGCGGATCGGGCCCTCCTCGAAGCGCTCGACCAGCTCCTGCATGAAGCCCTCGATCACCAGCCGCTGGGCGACCGGCTCGCCGAGCCCGCGCGAGCGCAGGTAGAAGAGCTGGTCCCGGTCGATCTGGGCGATCGCCGCCGCGTGCGTGCAGCGGACGTCGTTGGCGAGGATCTCCAGGCCGGGGATCGCGTCGGCGTGAGCGCGCTTGGAGAGCAGCAGGTTGCGGCACTCCTGGAACGCGTCGGTCTTCTGGGCGCCCGGGTCGACCTTGATCATGCCGCGCCAGACCGCCTGGGAGCGGTCGGCGAGGATGCCGCGGAATGCGAGGTCGGACGTCGTGTTGGCGGCGCCGTGCTCCTGCGTGGTGTCGAAGTCGATGTGCTGGCGGCCATGCGGCGCGTACGCGCCGGTGACCTTGCCCTGCGCGCCCTCGCCGGCCAGCAGCGTCTCGGTGCGCACGCGGCCGTTGGCGCCGCCGAAGCCGACGACCACCCAGTCCAGCGACCCGTCGCGGGCCACCTCGGCGCGCTGGGCGCCGAAGATCCACGACTTCTCGTTGAGGTCCTGGCCGCAGACGTAGCGCAGGCGGGCGTTCTGCCCGACCACGAGCTCGACGACGGTGTTCAGGAGCGTCTCCGACTCGTCGTCGCCGGACAGGTACTGCTCCCAGACCTCGGCCTCGGCGCCCTCTTCGAGCACGATCAGCACGCGCCGCTGCAGCGCGCTGCCGGCCGCGGCCGTGACCGCGGTGAGGAGGATCGGGGCGTCGACGCGCACGCCGCGCGGGACCTACACGAACGCGCCGCCTTCCCAGGCGTCGGCGTTCCAGCGCGTGAAGACGTCGTCGGCCGCGACCACGCGGCCGAGGTGCGGCTCCACCAGCTCGGGGTGCCTCTCGCGCGCGACCGACAGCGGCAGCACGACCGGGCCGTCCTCCACCGCGGCGCCGTCGGACACTGCGCCGTCGACCTGGTCGAGCCGCGTCGCGCCCTCGAGCTCGAACATGTCGTCGCGCGGCGCGGAGAGGTCGCCGCCCTCGGGCGCGCCGAAGGCGGCGAGGTCGAGCCGGCTCAGATCGGTGAACTCCCAGCCGGGCCGGCCCTTGAAGGTCGGGAGCTCGAGCGCCGTGACCTCAGCCAATGGAGCCCTCCATCTGCAGCTCGATGAGGCGGTTCATCTCGACCGCGTACTCCATCGGGAGCTCCTTGACGATCGGCTCGATGAAGCCGTTGACGATCAGCTTGCCGGCGTCCTCCTCGGGGAGCCCGCGCGACATCAGGTAGAAGAGCTGCTCCTCGCCGATCTTGGAGACCGAGGCCTCGTGGCCGACGTCCACGTCGTCCTCGCCGATGCGGATCGTCGGGTACGTGTCAGAGCGCGAGTTCTCGTCGAGCAGCAGGGCGTCGCAGACGACCTTCGAGCGGGACCCGTGCGCGCCCTTGGCGACCTCGAGCAGACCGCGGTACGACGAGCGCCCGCCGTCCTTGGAGATCGACTTGGCGAAGATGTTCGACGTCGTGTTCGGCGCCGCGTGGACGATCTTGGCGCCGGCGTCCTGGTGCTGGCCGTTGCCCGCGAAGGCGATCGACAGCACCTCGCCGTGGGCTCGCTCGCCCATCAGGTAGACGCTCGGGTACTTCATCGTGAGCTTGGAGCCGAGGTTGCAGTCGACCCACTCGACGGTCGCGTCCTCCCACGCCTGGGCGCGCTTGGTCACGAGGTTGTAGACGTTCTGCGACCAGTTCTGCACGGTCGTGTAGCGGATCCGCGCGCCCGGCTTGGCGATCAGCTCGACGACGGCGGAGTGCAGCGAGTCGGTCGTCCACACCGGGGCGGTGCAGCCCTCGACGTAGTGCACGTACGAGCCTTCGTCGGCGATGATCAGCGTCCGCTCGAACTGGCCCATGTTCTCGGTGTTGATCCGGAAGTAGGCCTGCAGCGGCATCTCCACGTGCACGCCCGGCGGCACGTAGACGAACGAGCCGCCCGACCACACCGTGCTGTTGAGCGCGGCGAGCTTGTTGTCGTTCGGCGGGATGATCGTCGCGAAGTACTCGCGCACGAGGTCCTCGTGCTCGCGCAGCCCCGAGTCCATGTCCATGAACACGACGCCCTGCTTCTCGAGGTCCTCGCGCACCTGGTGGTAGACGACCTCGGACTCGTACTGGGCGCCGACACCGGAGAGGAACTTGCGCTCGGCCTCGGGGATGCCGAGGCGGTCGAACGTCCGCTTGATGTCCTCCGGTACGTCGTCCCACGTCGTCGACGACTTCTCGGACGCGCGCACGAAGTAGTGGATGTCGTCGTAGTCGACCTCGGCGAGCATCGGCGAGCCCCAGGTCGGCTGCGGGCGGCTCAGGAAGTGGTCGAGCGACTTCAGCCGGAACTCGCGCATCCACTGCGGCTCGTTCTTGAACTCCGAGATCCGCTCGACGAGCTCGCGGGTCAGGCCCTTCGGCGCCTTGTAGGCGTAGCCGCTCTCGGGGTCGAAGAAGCCGTACTTCTCCTTGTAATCAGCATTGATGCCGACCAGCGCCTGCTGCTCGGCGATCACCTCAGGGGTGGCCATAAGTCAGTCGACCTCCACTCGAATCACGCCGTCCTCGACGAGCACCGGGAATGTGTCCACCGGGACATAGGCAGGCAGTGTCAGGGGCTTTCCGGTCCGCAGATCGAACAGCGAACCATGGCGCGGGCATTCGACGGTGCACTTCTCATCGTCGACCTCGCCCTCCATCAGATCCCCGTTGTCGTGCGAACAGCGATCTTCGATGGCGAGGATGTCGCCACCGCAGTTCACGATGCCGATCTCCAGGTCCTCCCACGTCACGACGCGCTTGGCGCCGGGCGGGAGGTCGTCGATCGCGCAGATGTCCACAAAAGTCCGACTCACGGGGTCGGGTTTAGTCTAGTACGTGCGGCCGGGGGGACGGCGCACGGTCGACGGCGAGGTCGCACGCATGTTCAAAGACCTGTGGGAGAAGGGAAGCATCGGGTCCAGTGGCGACTTCGACACACCCGGGGCGATCCGGCCGTGGTTCTGCCCCGGCCGCGGGCCTGAGCTCACGTCCGGCCCGATCCTGGCCGCGGTCAACGAGTCGCAGGTCGACCTCGCCGGCGTGTGCGACCTCGGCCTGGATCGACGGCCTGCGCTCTCCGGAGACGCCCTGATGCCCTACGAGGAGGCGGCGCCGGCGCTCGACGGCGACTTCGCCGACCTCGAGGCGGGCGTGCGGGCGCGGCTCGCGCGCATGGGCGTCCTGTACCGCCCGACGAGCGGCCGGCCGGCGTTCCCGCTCGACCCGATCCCGCGCGTGATCGCGGCCGGCGACTGGGCGCCCGTCGAAGGCGGCCTCGCGCAGCGCGTGCGCGCCCTCAACGCGTTCGTGGCCGACGCGTACGGCGAGCGCCGCATCGTCGCCGAGGGCGTGGTGCCCGAGCGCGTGATCGACACCGCCGAGCACTACGAGCCGCGGATGCGCGGCGTCGAGCCGCCGGGCGGTCAGTGGGTCGGCATCGCGGGGCTCGACCTGGTGCGCGACAGCAGCGGTGAGTTCCTCGTGATCGAGGACAACCTGATGACGCCGAGCGGGTTCGGCTACGCGGCGGCGGCGCGTGCGGCCGTGCTCCCCGCGTTCGACGCGGTGCCGCACGGCTGGGGCGAGCTCCCGATGCTGCTGGCCGGGGCGCTGCGCGCGGCGGCCCCGGTCGAGCGCGAGCCGTACGTGGTCGTCTTCACCGACACGCCCGACAACCCCGCCTACTGGGAGCACGCGTGGGCGGCGGAGACGCTCGGCGTCCCGATCGTGCTGCCCGACGACCTGCGCCTGGAGGGCGACCGGCTGATGCACGGGCCGCACGCCGTGGACGCCGTCTACCGGCGCTCGAACGCCGACCTGCTCGACACCGACGAGGGGCGACTGCTCGGCCCGGCGGTCCTGGCGGGGACGCTCGGAGTCGTGAACGCCTTCGGCTGCGGCGTCGGCGACGACAAGCTCGCGCACGCCTACGTCGAGGACATCGTGCGGTTCTATCTGGGAGAGGAGCCCGTGCTGCGCTCGGTCCCGACGTATGACCTCGGGCGCCCTGGACAGCGCGAGCGCGCGTTCGACGAGTTCGACCAGCTCGTGATCAAGCCGCGCGCCGGCCAGGGCGGCAACGGCGTTGTCGTCTGCCCGCACGCGGACCGCGGCGAGATCGAGGCCGTCCGCAATCAGGTGCGCGATGCACCGCAAGAGTGGGTAGCTCAGCGGTACGTGGAGCTCTCGCAGCACCCGACGCTGATCGACGGCGCGCTCGCGCCCCGCTACGTCGACCTGCGCCCGTTCGTGTTCATGCAGGGGCCGGACGTCGCCCACGTGCTGGCCGGCGGGCTGACGCGCGTGGCGCTCGATGAGGGCGACGTGATCGTCAACACGAGCCAGAACGGCGGCTTCAAGGACACATGGGTGCTCGACCGCTGATCGGCGTCACCACCTCGGAGATGCGCCTGCCGCGCCGCACGCAGCCGCTGCCCGAGGGCGACCCGCCGCAGGCCGAGATGGCGCTGGGCATCGTCTACGCGCGCGCGGTGGAGGAGGCCGGCGGGCTGCCGGTGGTGCTGCCGCCGCTCGCGCCGGAAGCGATCGCCCCGCTCGTGCGCCAGCTGTCCGGCGTCTGCCTGTCGGGCGGCCCCGATCTCGACCCGGCCGCCTACGAGGCGCCACCCGACCCGCACCTCGGCGCGGTCGAGCCCGACCTCGACTCGTTCGAGTTCGCCGTCGCGCGGTGCGCCGACCAGATCGGGATCCCGATCCTCGGGATCTGCCGGGGCTGCCAGGCGCTCAACGTCGCCCGCGGCGGCACGCTGCACCAGCACCTGCCCGATGTCACCGACGGGTCGGTCACGCACCGCCAGACGGCGTCGGGCCGCGAGCCCACGCACACGGTCCGGATCGAGCCCGGATCGCGGCTCGCCGAGATCGTCGGCGACCAGGAGCTGGACGTGAACTCGTTCCATCACCAGGCCGTCGACCGGCTGGGTCGGGGCCTGCGCGCCGTGGCGTGGGCGCCCGACGGCGTGATCGAGGGCATCGAGGGCGCCGGGGAGGCGCTGTATCTGGGCGTCCAGTGGCACGTCGAGACCTTGGTCGACCGGCCGCGCCACGCCGCGCTGTTCGACGCGCTGGTCGCCGCCGCGGCCGGCGAGAGCGAGCGCCGGGCCGCGTAGCCGTGTGCGGCTTCGGCCTCGAGGTCCGCCCCGGCGGGCGCGCCGATCGCCATGCGCTCGAGCGGATGGGCACGGCGCTGGCGCCGCGCGGGCCCGACGGCGACGGCCTGTGGCTGGACGGCGAAGCCGGGCTCGTGCACCGGCGGCTGTCGATCATCGACCTGTCCGAGCGCGGCGCGCAGCCGATGCGCGACGAGACGCTCGGCCTCACCGTCGCGTTCAACGGCTGCATCTACAACCACCGCGAGCTGCGGCGCGAGCTCGAGGGCCACGGGCATCGGTTCGCCTCGACCAGCGACACCGAGGTGATCCTCAAGAGCTGGGCGCAATGGGGCGAGGGGATGCTCGACCGGTTCGCCGGCATGTTCGCGTTCTGCCTGCGCGAGGACGGCGGCCGCGTCGTGCTCGCGCGCGACCGCCTCGGCGTCAAGCCGCTCTACCTCGCCGACCTGCCCGGGGGCGGGCTGCGCGCCGCGTCCTCGCTCCCCGCGCTGGTGCGGGCCGGCGGCGTCGACACGCGCGTGGATCCGGTCGCCCTGCACCACTACCTCAGCTGGCACTCGATCGTGCCCGCGCCGCGCACGATCCTGCGCGGCGTCGGCAAGCTGCCGCCGGCCACGGTGCTGATCGTCGAGCCCGACGGCACACGCCGCGAACGCCGCTGGTGGGACCCGCCGTTCGCCCGCGCACACGAGGACTGGACGCCCGGCGACTGGGCGGAGGCGGTCCGCGAGGCGCTGCGGGTCGCCGTGCGGCGGCGCATGGTGGCCGACGTGCCGGTGGGGATCCTGCTGTCGGGCGGGCTCGACTCGTCGCTGATCGTCGCGCTGCTCGCCGAACAGGGACAGCGTGGCCTGGCGACGTTCTCGATCGGCTTTCCGGACGCCGGCGGGCGCGAGGGGAACGAGTTCGAGTTCTCCGACATCGTCGCGCGCGAGTTCGCCAGCGACCATCGCCAGATCCACGTCGACCCCGCGCGGATCGTCGAAGCGCTGCCGCAGGCGATCGCCGCGATGAGCGAGCCGATGGTCTCGCACGACGCGGTCGCGTTCTGGCTGCTGAGCGAGGCCGTCGCGCGCGAGCGCAAGGTCGTGCAGTCCGGCCAGGGCGCCGACGAGGTGTTCGGCGGGTACTACTGGTACCCGCCGCTGCTCGAGGCGACCGACGACGGGCTGGAGACGTACGCGAGCGCGTTCTTCGATCGCGACCACGCGGCCATCACCGCGCTCGTGAACCCCGAGTGGGCGCTCGACGAGGACGTCTCGCGGGCGTTCGCGGCCCAGTGGTTCGCCCGCCCCGGCGCCGCGACCGCGGTCGACCGCGGACTGCGGATCGACGCCGAGGTGATGCTGGTCGACGACCCGGTCAAGCGCGTCGACAACATGACGATGGCGCACGGCCTGGAGGCGCGCACGCCGTTCTTGGACCACGAGCTCGTCGAGCTGGCGGCCACCTGCCCGCCCGAGCTCAAGCTCGCCGACGGCGGCAAGGGCGTGCTCAAGCGCGCCGCCCGCGGCGTCGTGCCCGATGCCGTGATCGACCGCCCGAAGGGCTACTTCCCGGTGCCGGCCCTGTCGCACCTCGAAGGCCCGGTGCTCGAGCTCGTGGCGGACGCGCTGACCTCCGACGCGGCGCGTTCACGAAATTTATTCGCCGCGGGTGCGGTGCGTGAGATGCTCGGTGATCCGAATGTTCACCGGACGAACCTCGACGGCAGCACCCTGTGGCAACTGGCGCTGCTCGAGCTGTGGCTCCAGCGCCACGTTCGACCGGGGGGCGATTCCTGACCGCCCCGGCTTAGCCGCCCGTCCAAGGCGGGAAGAACCGCGGCGGGGAAGGCTCTGACCGGATGACGGAGACACGACTGCCCGCCTGGGCGCACTGGAACACGGACGTCGCCGACGCACCGTGGACGGTCGGCGTGGAAGAGGAGGTCATGCTCCTCGCGCCGGGCTCGTGGCTGCCGGCTTCGCGCTGCGAGGACGTCCTGGCCGCGCTGCCGGAGCCGATCGTCGGACGCGCACGGGCCGAGACGCACGGCTCGGCGCTCGAGCTGGCCAGCGACCCGCACACGACCGTCGGCGGCGCCGTCGCGCAGCTCGCGGAGCTGCGCCGGGCGCTGAGCGCCACGCTCGACGAGCTCGGCCTCCGCGGCGCGGTCGCGGGCACGCACCCGTCGGCGCGCTGGGAGCACATGCAGGTGTCACCGGGCGCGCGCTACCAGTTCGTGCACCAGTCGATGCGCGAGCTGGCCCGGCGCGAGCCGACGTTCGGGCTGCACGTGCACGTCGCGGTCCCCGACCCCGAGGCGGCCGTACGCGCGCTGAACGCGATGCGCCTGCACATCCCGGTGCTGCTCGCGCTGTCGCGGCAACTCGCCGTTCTGGCAGGGCCGCGACTCCGGCCTGGCGTCCGCCCGCACACCGGCGTTCCAGACGTTCCCGCGCACCGGCGCGCCCCGCCGCTTCGACAGCTACGCCGACTACGTGCAGGCGATCGACGTGCTCGTGCGCTGCGACGCGATCCCCGAGCCCACGTTCCTGTGGTGGGACGCGCGGCTGCAGCCGACGTTCGGCACCGTCGAGGTCCGCGTGATGGACGCCCAGACGCGCGTGGAGGACACCGCCGCGCTCGCGGCGCTGGTGCAGTGCCTCGTGCGGCTGGAGGCCGAGCGCTCGGCGGCGCCGCCGATCGCCGCCGAGGCGCAGGAGGTCGTGGCCGAGAACCGCTTCATCGCGGCCCGGGACGGGATGGACGCGGCGCTGATCGACCCGCCGGCGTGGGGCAGAACACCGGTGGGCGACACGCTCAGCCGGCTTGTCGCCGAGTGCGGGCCGGTCGCGCGCGCCCTCGACTGCGTCGGCGAGCTGTCCGAGGTGCCGACGCTGGCGGAGTCGCCGGGCGCCGAGCGCCAGCGGGCGATCGCCGCGCGCACCGGCAGCCTCGAAGGCCTCCTCGAGGTGCTGGCCGACGAGTTCGTGGGCGACTTCGTCGGCTACCGGCCGACGAAATCGGCGACGGACGGGTCCGAGGCGTCGACCGCGTAGGCCACGCCCGGGCGCTCGCGCGAGCGCGCGAAGACGACGCCGACGAGGCGTCCGGTCGGCGACAGCACCGGCGTGCCGGAGTCACCCGGCCGCACGTCGCGCTGCAGCTCGAGCACGGGTCGCCGCCACGCCGAGCCGTCGACGCGAGCGTGTAGATGGCGGCCGCCGGCGCGGCCGAGCCGCGGCGCCGTGCCGGTGACGCCGGGAACCGAGAGCAGCGCGAGGTCGAGCCGTTCGTTGCGGCGCAGCACGGTCGCCGGGCGCCCGTCGACGCGCACGCGCGGGCCGAGCACGTGCGCGACGGTGACCACGCGGCCGTCGCGGACCACGAACCCCTTGGCGACGTCGGCACCGGCGCGCACGCTGACCACCCGCGGGCGGCTGCTCGCCGGCACCAGCGCCATCGCGACGGCGGCGACCATCAGCGCCTTCACCGCGGCGGCCCCGTGGTGTCGCGGATCACCAGCGTCGGCTGCGTGAGCCGCACCTTCGGCTCGCTGCGGCCGTCGAGCCGCTCCAGCAGCAGCTCGAGCGCGAGCCGCCCCATCTCCAGCCGCGGCTGGTTGATCGTGGTCAGGGAGATGTGGTGCAGCGCGGCGAGGAACGTGTTGTCGAAGCCGATCAGCGACACGTCGCCCGGCACGCGCACACCCGCGTCTTCGAGCCGGTCGAGCACGCCGGCGGCGACCAGGTCGTTGGCGGCGAAGATCGCCGTGGGGAGCTCGCCGGCCGCCAGCAGCTGCCCGGCGGCGCGCACGCCCGCCGCGTCGGTGAACTCGCCGGCCAGCACGCGTGCCTCGTGCTCGAGCCCGACCTCGCGCATCGCGCGCAGGTAGCCGGCGCGGCGCGGCCCGGCGCCCGCGCCGCGGCCGCCGTCGATGTGCACGATCCGCTGGTGGCCGAGGTCGACGAGGTGGCGGACGGCGAGCCGCGCGCCCAGGGCCTCGTCGGTCTCGACGCAGTCGAGCGCGTCGCTGCGCAGGGTCCGGCCGGTGACCACCACAGGGGCCGACCGCGTGGCGGCGAGGATCGCCGACGTCTCCATCCGGGGGCTGACGAGGATCAGCCCGTCGGTGCGGTACTCGAGCAGCGCGTCGAGCATCGTCCGCTCGCGCGCCGGGCGGCGGCCGCCCGTGGACAGCAGCAGCCGGTAGCCGAGCTGCGACGCGAGCTCCTCGATCCCGTCGGCGATCTCGGCGAAGAACGGGTTGTGCAGATCGTTGAGGAGCACGCCGATCGTGCGCGTGCGCCGGCTGGCGAGGCTGCGCGCGTTGGCGTTCGGCCGGTAGCCGAGCCGCGAGGCCGCCTCGAGCACCCGCCCGCGGCGTTCCTCGCTCACCTTCGGGCTCGCGCGCATCACGAGCGACACCAGCGCCCGTGACACCCCGGCCTCCCGCGCGACGTCGTCCATCGTCGGGTGGCTGGAGTTGACAGGTTGGGGCATCTGGTGAAGACTCCCGTTAGAGCGCTCTAATCGTAACCGCCCTGGCAAGCCACCGACATGCTGTCAGGGCGGCGGTCGAGCCGGCGCTCGGAGAGGGGTTCTGTTTTCGCCGTGTGGTTAGAGCGCTCTAACGACATTCTCGCCGGTGCACCGATCTCGTGGGGCGTCTGCGAGGTCCCTGGCTGGGGCCTCCAGCTTCCGCCCGATCGCGTGTTCTCCGAGATGGCCTCGCTCGGCCTGAAGGCGACCGAGCTCGGGCCGATCGGCTACCTCCCGTTCGAGCCGGGAGCGATCCGCGAGGAGCTCGACCGCCACGGCCTCCGCCTCGTCGGCGGCTTCGTCCCGATCGTCCTGCACGAAGCGGCGCTCGACACCGCCGAGGCCGACCGCGTCGCCGCCGTCCTGGCGGGCGCCGGCGCCGAGGTGTTCGTGGCCGCGGCCGTGGCCGACGCCGCCTGGTCGCCGCCGGGTCCCCTCACCCTCGAAGACTTCAAGCGGCTCGCGCGCCACCTCGCCGAGGTCGAGCGTCGCGTGGCCGACCACGGGCTCACGCTCGCGCTGCATCCGCACGCGGGCACGCAGATCGAGACCGCTGAGGACGTCGAGCGGATGCTCGCGGTCTCAGAAGCCGGCTGGTGCCTGGATACGGGGCATCTGCTGATCGGCGGCGTCGACCCCGCGGAGTTCGTCCGCGCCAACGGCGACCGCATCGTGCACGCGCACCTCAAGGACGTTGACGCGAGCATCGCCAAACGACTGCGCGCCGGCGAGCTGACGCTCGTCGAGGCCACGCAGGCGGGCCTGTTCCGGCCGCTCGGCCGGGGCGACGCGCGGATCGACGAGGTCGTCGATCTCCTGAACGCAGCGGGCTACGAGCGCTGGCTCGTGCTCGAGCAGGACACTGCGATCACCGGGGAGGAGCCGCCGGTGGGTCGTGGTCCGGTCATCGATGTGCGGACGAGCATCGACTACCTGCATTCGCTGGCTCCCGCGCGGAGAGAGAGGGTTGCTGAGTCATGAGGCGACTTGCGTTGGTGTTCATGCTGCTGGCCGTCGGTGCCGTGGTGTTCGTCGGCTGCGGGGGTGGGGACGACGACAGCTCGGCCAAGAACGACAACGTCGACCTGACGCAGAAGAAGGACATCACGATCGCCATGGTCACCCACGGCGACGGCGGCTCCTTCTGGTCGGTCGCGAAGAAGGGCGCCGAGCAGGCGGCGAAGGACATGGGCGTCACGCTCAAGTACTCGGAGTCCAACAACGACCCCGAGAAGCAGGCGCAGATGATCGAGGCCGCCGTCACCGAGGGCGTCGACGGGCTCGCCGTCTCGGCCCCGAACCCGGACGCGATCAAGGACGCGGTGAAGACCGCCGTCGACGCGAAGATCCCGGTCATCACGCTCAACTCGGGCGCCGAGGAGTCGGCCTCGCTCGGCGCGATCACCCACGTCGGCCAGACCGAGGAGATCGCCGGCGAGGGCGCCGGCAAGAAGCTCAAGGAAGCCGGCGTCACGAAGCTGATCTGCGTGATCCACGAGCAGGGCAACGTCGGCCTCAACCAGCGCTGCGAGGGCGCGAAGAAGGGCTTCGGCGGGGACGTCGAGAACGTCCAGGTCACCGGCACCAACGACATCTCGACCACGCTGACCGAGCTGCAGTCCAAGCTCGAGGGCGACCAGTCGATCGACGGCGTGCTGACGCTGAACCCGGACATCGCGGTCGCGGCGCGTGACGCGATCCAGGGCGCGAGCTCGAAGGCCAAGCTGGCGACGTTCGACCTCTCCGGCGACGTCATCAAGGCGATCAAGGCCGACGAGATCCTGTTCGCCGTCGACCAGCAGCAGTACCTGCAGGGCTACCTGCCGGTCGTCTTCCTCACGCTCAATAAGACGAACCTGAACACCGTCGGCGGCGGCCTGCCCGTCCTCACCGGCCCGGGCTTCGTCGACAAGTCCAACGCCAGCCAGATCGAGAAGCTCGCGGAGGACGGCACGCGATGAGCAGCGCCGCCCTGCAACCGACGTCGGAACCGCCGCCGACGCCGGTGGACGAGCGCCTGGCGCGGGTCAGCTTCGTCACGAAGCTGCTCCAGCGCCCGGAGCTCGGGGCGATGATCGGTGCGGGCGTCGTCCTGATCTTCTTCGCCGTCACAGCGGACACGTTCGGGACGCTCAGCGGCATGGCGCGCTGGACGGACGTCGCGTCGACGCTGGGCATCATGGCCGTAGCCGTCGCGCTGCTGATGATCGGCGGCGAGTTCGACCTGTCGTCGGGCGTCATGACCGGCAGCGCGGGGCTGCTGATGGGCATCCTCGCCACCGAGGTGGGGATGAACATCTGGCCGGCGATCGCATTGACGTTCGTGTTCGCCGCCTGCGTCGGCTTCATCAACGGCTACATGGTCATCCGGACCGGGCTGCCGAGCTTCATCGTGACGCTCGCCAGCTTCTTCATCCTGCGCGGCCTCAACCTCGGCGGGACGAAGGCGATCACCGACACGGTGCGGGTCGGCGGGCTCAGCGAGGTGCCCGGGTTCGAGAGCGCGCAGAAGGTGCTCGCCAGCGCGTTCTGGGCGCCGCACAACTTCCGGGTGACCGTGCTGTGGTGGATCGCGATCACGGCGGTGGCGACCTGGGTGCTCTCGCGCACGCGCGTGGGCAACTGGATCTTCGGCGTGGGCGGCGACCAGGTCGCCGCCCGCAACGTCGGCGTCCCCGTCCGCCGGGTCAAGATCGGGCTGTTCATGGTGACCTCGATGTGCGCCGCGCTGGTGGGCATCATGATCGCCCTCCGGCTCGGCTCCGTGCAGGCCAGCCAGGGCATCGGCGAGGAGTTCAACTACATCATCGCCGCGGTCGCCGGCGGCTGTCTGCTCACCGGCGGATTCGGGTCGGCGATCGGCGCCTCGATGGGTGCGCTGATCATCGGCATGACGTTCATCGGGATCCAGTTCTCGGGCTGGAACACGGACTGGCGGTACCTGTTCCTCGGCGTGATCCTGCTCGCCGCCGTGCTGGTCAACACCTACGTCCGCCGGCGGGCGGAAGGGGCGCGGCGATGACCCCGTTGCTCGAGGTCAAGGGCATCGGCAAGTACTTCGGCAACGTGATCGCGCTCAAGGACGTGTCGACCGTCGTCAACGCCGGCCAGGTGACGTGCGTGCTGGGTGACAACGGCGCCGGCAAATCGACGTTGATCAAGATCCTCTCGGGCGTCTACCAGTACAGCGAGGGGGAGCTGCTGCTGGACGGCAGGCCGACCACGTTCGCCTCCCCGCGCGAGGCGAAGAACGCCGGCATCGCGACCGTGTTCCAGGACCTCGCGACGGTGCCGCTGATGGCGATCTGGCGCAACTTCTTCCTCGGCTCGGAGCCGATGAAGGGCGCCGGGCCGCTGCGCCGGATCGACATCAAGCTGGCGAAGTCGGTGATGCGCGAGGAGATGGCCAAGATGGGCATCGACGTCCGCGACCCCGACCAGATGGTCGGGACGCTGTCGGGCGGCGAGCGCCAGGCCGTGGCGATCGCGCGCGCCGTCTACTTCGGCGCCAAGCTGCTGATCCTCGACGAGCCGACGTCGGCGCTCGGGGTCAAGCAGTCCGGGATCGTGCTGCGCTACATCGTGCAGGCGCGCGACCGCGGGCTCGGCGTCATCTTCATCACCCACAACCCGCACCACGCGTACCCGGTCGGCGACCGCTTCGTGGTCCTCAACCGGGGCCGGATGCTCGGCTCCTGGGACAAGGGCGGCATCGAGCGCGACGAGCTGGTGCGGATGATGGCGGGCGGCGGCGAGCTCGAGCAGCTCAGCCACGAGCTCGAGCGCGGGCCGGTGTCCACGTGACGGCACTCGGCGTGGGCCTGATCGGGCTCGGCTGGCTCGGCCAGGCCCACAGCCGGTCCGTCCTGAGGATCCCGACGCTGTTCGCCGACCGGACGTTCGACGCCGACCTGATCATCTGCGCCGACACGGTTCCCGACCGGCTCGACAGCGCGGTCAGCGACTTCGGTTACGCCGAGGCGGTGCAGGACTGGCGCCGGGTCGTCGAGCACCCGGACGTCGACGTCGTGTTCATCACCGCGCCGAACATGCTCCACCTCGAGCTGATCGAGGCGGCCGCGGCGGCCGGCAAGGACATCTTCTGCGAGAAGCCGGTGGGCGGCACGCCGGAGCAGACACAGCGCGCGGCGCAGCTCGCACGCGAGGCTGGCGTGATCACCGGCGTCGGCTACAACTACCGCTGGGCGCCGCTGGTGCAGTACGCGCGGCAGCTGATCGCCGACGGCACGCTCGGCGAGATCACCAACTACCGCGGCCGCTTCTTCTCGATGTACGGGAGCGACCCGCTGAATCCGCTGTCGTGGCGCTACCGCGTCGAGGAGGGCGGCTACGGCGCGTCGACCGACCTGCTGAGCCACGCGGTCGACCTCGCGCACATGCTGCTCGGGCCGATCACGCGCGTCGTCGGCACCGTCGAGACGTTCATCCGCGAGCGGCCGATCACCGCCGGCGGAACGCACTACGCGCGCGGCAGCGCCGACGACCCGCGCGGACCGGTGACCAACGAGGACTACGCGGGGCTGCTGTGCGAGTTCGCGGGCGGCGCGCGCGGCACGTTCGAGGCCAGCCGCACGATCGTCGGGCCCGAGAGCCAGATGGCGTTCGACGTGTACGGCACCGAGGGCGCACTGAGCTGGAACCTCGAGCGGCTCAACGAGCTGCAGGTCTACCTCGCCGAGGACGCGCTGCACACGGGCTACCGCACCGTGTTCGGCGGCGACCGCTTCCCCTACCACGGCAGCTTCGTGCCGGGGAGCGCCAACGGGATCGGGTTTGAGGATCTGGTCGTGATCGAGGACCTCGAGTTCCTGCGCTCGGTCGCCGATCGGCGTGCGCACCAGCCGGGCTTCGACGAGGCGCTGGCGTGCGTGAACGTGCAGGCGGCGCTGCTGCGGTCCGTCGAGAGCGAGACGTGGGAGACGGTATGACGGCCACCGGCACGGCCACACTGCGGATCGGCGTGCTCGGCGTCGGCCGGATCGGCCGCATGCACGCCGACCTGATCGACCACCAGGTGGCGGGCGCCACCGTCGCCGGCGTCTACGACGCCGACCCCGAAGCCGCGCGCGCGGCCACCGCCGCCGCCTACGACAGCGTCGACGAGCTGCTCGCCGACGTCGACGCCGTCGCGATCTGCTCGACGACCGAGACGCACGCCGACCTGATCGTCGCCGCCGCGCGCGCCGGCAAGGCGATCTTCTGCGAGAAGCCGATCTCGCTCGAGCTCGCGGAGGTCGACCGCGCGCTGGCCGCCGTCGACGAGGCCGGCGTCCCGTTCCAGATCGGCTTCAACCGCCGCTTCGATCCCGCCCACGCGGCGGTGCGCGAGGCGGTCGTGCGCGGGGACGTCGGCGACCCGCAGCTCGTGCGCATCTCCAGCCGCGACCCCGAGCCGCCGCCGCCGGAGTACGTGCGCGGCTCGGGCGGGATCTTCCTCGACATGACCATCCACGACTTCGACATGGCGAGGTTCGTGACCGGCAGCGAGGTCGTGGAGGTGTTCGCGCGCGGGGCCGTGCGCGTGGATCCCGCGTTCGCCGAGGCGGGCGACGTCGACACCGCGCTCGTCACGCTCGTGCACGCCGGCGGCTGCCTCACCGCGATCGACAACTCGCGCCGGGCCGTCTACGGCTACGACCAGCGCGTCGAGGTGTTCGGCTCGCACGGAATGGCGGCATCGGAGAACCCGTACGCGCACTCGGCCGTCGTGCGGACGGCCGACGGCACGCGCAAGGCGCCGCTCCCCCACTTCTTCCTCGAGCGCTACGTGCCCAGCTACCTGCGCGAGTGGGACGCGTTCGTCGACGCCGTGCGCACCGGCACGCCGCCGCCGGTCTCGGGCGCCGACGCGCGGGCGCCCCTGGTGATCGGGCTCGCGGCCTGGCAGTCGCTGCGCGAGGGCGCGGCCGGTGGAGGTCGTCTGTGAAGGTCTGGATCTCCGGTGGCAGCGGGTTCGTCGGCTCGCATCTGGTGCGCGTCTTTGACGACGTGTGCGCGCCGGCGCACGCGGAGGTCGACGTCACCGACGCCGAGGCGGTGCGGCGCAGCATCGAGGCCTGCGCGCCGGACGCGGTGATCCACTGCGCGATCCTCAACGACTTCACGCGGCTCGAGCGCGACGGCTGGGCCGGCTACGTCGGCGCCACGCGCAACGTGGTCGCGGCGGCGGGCGGCGCGCACGTCGTGCTGATCTCGACCGACTGGGTGTTCAACGGGCCGGCCGACGAGACCACGCCGCCGAATCCCGTGAACCTCTATGGCGTCCTCAAGGCGGCCTGCGAGATGGTGCCCGGCGTGGACGCCGTCGCGCGGCTCTCCGCCGTGCAGGCGGCCGGCGACGCGCCCCGCAGCCAGGACGCCGGCTTCGGCTACTTCGTCGCCGCCCTGGTGCGTGCGTTGCGCGCCGGCGAGCGCTTCACGGTCTGGGAGGGCGACGACATCAACATGGTCGCGACGCCGACGCTTGCGACTGACGCCGCCGGCCTGATCGCGCGGATCGTCGCCGGCGGCCACAGCGGGATCTTCCACTGCTGCGGCGGCGAGTCGGTCGACCGCCGCACGCTGGCGATGCGCACGGTCGCGGCGTTCGGGCTCGACGGCGACCTCCTGCGACTTCGGCGCCGCCGCCAGAGCCGCCGTTCCCGATTCCCTACGACACGAGCCTCGACGCGCGCGCGACCGCCGCCGCGCTCGGCGTCGAGCTGCCGTCACTCGACGATCAGCTCGCGCGGCTGGCGACGAGCATCACCGAGGAGGTACGCGCATGAGACTCACGGTCGCCCAGGCGCTGGTGCGCTTCCTCGCCGTACAGGAGATCGAGCGCGACGGCGAGCGCCGCCGGTTCTTCGCCGGCTGCTTCGGCATCTTCGGTCACGGCAACCTCGCCGGGATCGGGCAGGCGCTGCACCAGCACCAGGACCTGCTGCCCTACCACCAGGCCCGCAACGAGCAGGCGATGGTGCACATCGCATCCGGCTACGCGCGGCAGAGCAACCGGCTCGGCACCTTCGCCTGCACGACGTCGATCGGCCCCGGCGCGACCAACATGGTCACCGGCGCGGCGCTGGCGACGATCAACCGCCTGCCGGTGCTGCTCCTTCCCGGCGACACCTTCGCGACGCGCACGCCGCACCCCGTGCTGCAACAGCTCGAGGCGCCGCACGACGCGACGCTGTCGGTCAACGACTGCCTCAAGCCGGTGTCGCGCTTCTTCGAGCGGATCGAGCGGCCGGAGCAGCTCGTGCCCGCCGCGCTCGAGGCGATGCGCGTGCTCACCGATCCCGCCGAGACGGGAGCGGTCACGCTGGCGCTGCCTGAGGACGTGCAGACCGAGGCGGTCGAGGTGCCGGACGCGTTCCTCGAGCCGCGCGTGTGGTCCGTGTTCCGCCAGCCGGCGGCGCCCGACGCGCTCGCGCGCGCGGCCGGCCTGATCCGCGCCGCGCGCCGGCCGCTGATCGTCGCCGGCGGCGGGGTCATCTACGCCGAGGCGACCGACGCGCTGGCGCGCCCTCGTCGATGCCACGGGCATCCCCGTCGGCGAGACGCAGGCGGGCCGCGGCGCGCTGCCGTCCGAGCACCCGTCGGCGCTCGGCGCGATCGGCGCCACCGGCACGCCCGCCGCCAACCGGCTCGCGCGCGAAGCCGACCTGGTCATCGGCGTCGGCACGCGCTGGGGCGACTTCACGACCGCCTCCAAGTCGGCCTTCCAGGACCCGGGCGTGCGGTTCGTGAACATCAACGTCGCCGGCTTCGACGCCGCCAAGCACAGCGGCCTGGGGATCGTCGCCGACGCGCGGCTCGCGCTCGACGCCCTGCGCGACGCGCTCGCCGGCCACCGGGTCGACGAAGCCTGGTCGGCGCGGGCCGCCGCGGAGTCCGCCGCGTGGGGCGAGGAGGTCGCGCGCCTCGTGTCCGCCGGCCACGCTCCCCTCCCCAGCCAGGCCGAGGTGATCGGCGCGGTCAACGCCGCCGCCGCCGCGCACGACGTCGTCGTCTGCGCCGCCGGCTCGATGCCCGGCGACCTGCACAAGCTGTGGCGGGCGCGCGATCCGAAGGGCTACCACGTCGAGTACGGCTACTCGTGCATGGGCTACGAGATCCCGGGCGGCATGGGCGTCAAGCTCGCCGCGCCGGAGCGCGAGGTGTTCGTGATGATCGGCGACGGCTCGTACCTGATGCTGCCGGGTGAGCTCGCCACCGCGGTCGCGCTCGGCATCAAGCTCGTCGTCGTGCTCGTCCAGAACCACGGCTACGCGTCGATCGGCGCGCTGTCGCGGTCGGTCGGCGACCGCGAGTTCGGCACCAAATACGAGTCGCCCGTAGACCTGGCGGCCAACGCCGAGAGTCTCGGCGCGCGGGTCGTGCGCGCGGCCACGATCGCGGAGCTCCGCGCCGCGTTGGAGGAAGCCAAGGCGGCCGACGGGCCGGTCGTCGTGCACGTCGAGGTCGACCGCTACGCCGGCGTGCCGAGCTACGAGAGCTGGTGGGACGTGCCGGTCGCCGAGGTTGCCACCGAGGCGTCGGTGCAGGAGGCGCGCGAGGAGTACGAGCGCGCACGGCGCGCGCAGCGCCAGTACGTTGACGCCCCATGAGCCTCGTCGTCCGCGGCGCCGTCACCCCCGAGTCCGCCGGCTGGCAGTACGTCGGCTTCGAGGTCGTGCAACCGCCGGTCGAGCGTGACACCGCCGGCAACGAGCACTGCGTCGTCGTGCTCTCCGGCACCGTCAGCGTCGGCGAATGGAAGGGCCTCGGCGGCCGCAGCGATCCCTGGTCCGGCCTCCCCGACGCGGTCTACCTCCCCCCGGGCACGCACTACCTGATCGGGGGCGAGGGCGAGGTCGCGATCTGCAGCGCGCCCGCCCGCGAGGGCGCGGCGGCGCGCGTGCTCCCGGGCGCCGACATCGAGGTCGAGACCCGCGGCTACGGCGCGCTCGAGCGCACGATCCGCCCGATCCTGATGGCCGACGAGGAGGCCGACTCGCTGCTCGTCTGCGAGGTGCTCACGCCGGCCGGCCACTGGTCGAGCTACCCGCCCCACAAGCACGACCGCGACGCGATGCCCGAGGAGTCCTTCCTCGAGGAGACCTACTACCACCGGATCGCGCCCGCCCACGGGTTCGCCTTCCAGCGCGTGTACACCGCCGACGGCTCGCTCGACGAGACCGTCACCGTCCGCGACGGCGACACGGTGCTCGTGCCGCGCGGCTACCACACGGTGTCGGCGCCGCCCGGCTACGAGCTCTACTACCTCAACGTCATGGCCGGTCCCACCCGGGCCTGGGCCGTCGCGAACGACCCAGACCACGAGTGGATCCTGGACAGATGATCGGTCCCGTGGCCCGCATGGCCGCGGACCGGATCAGGCCCGCCCGCCCGGTGCCCGCGCGATCGGCACAGTGGCAGAGCCACGGGCCGATTCAGGGTCGATCATGGCCGCGGACGTGCCCAGGCGGGTGCGTAGGTCGCGGAACCGGTCATCAAGCCGGAGCGCGGTTGAACGTCGCCTCGCGGACCGCGACGGCGGTGTCCGCGTTGTCGGCGAACAGGCCGTCGACGCCGAGCTCGTAGTAGAGCTGGAGCTCGGCCGGCTGGTCGCCGCGGGCGCGCAGGAACTCCGGGCTGGCCGGGTCGCCCTGCCGGAAGTCGGCCGCGAGGAAGTTGTTCTCCGGCCGGAACGTGAACGGGTGCAGGACGAGCCCGACGCGGTGGGCATCGCGGATCAGCGTCGTCGGCGCGCCGAGTTTGCTGCCCGCGGTGTTGCCCTTGACGATCCGGCTCTTGTCCGGCCCGATCCCGTCCGCGTACCTGGCGATGGCGGCCAGGCCGGCGGGCGTGACCATCTGGTCGTAGGTGACCCCCTGGGCCTTCAGGTCAGCCGGCCCGCCGGACGCGTCGATCAGCTGCACCAGCGGCAGCGGCGTCTTGGTGTTCAGCCGCTTGAGGTTGTTGACCTCGAATGACTGGATGAACACCTTGGCGCCCTTGTGGCCGCGGCCGCCGGCACGCAGCGCGGCGAGCATCGGGTCGTCGAACCGGAAGCCCTTGGACTCGAAGAACGTCGGGTGCTTGGTCTCCGGGTAGATGCCGACGTCGTGCTTGTTCGCGAGAGCGATCACCTCGTCGAACGTCGGGATCTCATACAGCCCGTTGTGCGCGGTGTTGGCGGGCCGGACGTCGGGTAGCCGCTCCTTCGCGCGCAGCGTCTTGAGCTCGGCGAGCGTGAAGTCGAACGTAAACCACGTGTCCTTGAAGTCCGTGCCGTCGATGTTGACCGTCTTGCGGCGGTCCGCGAACTCCGGATGGTCGGCGACGTTGGTCGTGCCCCCGATGTCGGGTTCATGACGCGCGACCAGCTTGCCGTCCTTGGTGAAGCAGAGGTCGGGCTCGATGTAGTCGGCGCTCATCTCGATCGCGAGCGTGTACGACGCGATCGTGTGCTCCGGCCGGTAGGCGGGCGAGCCGCGGTGGCCGATGACGAGCGGAAGCCGCTTGTCACGGCGGTTGTGGTGGCCGCGGCGATGCGCCGCGGCGCCGGCGGGAATTCCGAGCGCGGCGACGGCGGCGCCCGAGCCCGCGAGCATGGCCCTGCGAGACATCTCATGCATGCCGACGACGCTAGCGCTCACCAGCGCGCGGAGTTGTGCCGGTCTGTGAACGCTCGGGGACCCCGAGGCCTGCCGGATAATCTCCTCGCCGGATGCGTCAGATCCGCTTCCCCGGGGAGTCGCCCGAACAGCGACGGGCGCGCGCGCTGCGCGATCGCGTCGATGACCTGCGCGACGCCCGCTCGCGCATCATCGCCGCGGCCGACGCCGAGCGGCGCCGGATCGAGCGCGACCTGCACGACGGCGCGCAGCAGCGCATGGTGTCGGTCGCCCTCACGCTCTCCCTCGCCGAGGCGAAGATGCGCACCGACACCGACGCCGCGGCCAAGCTCGTCGCGCAGGCGCGTGCGGAGGCGCAGATCGCGGTCACCGAGCTGCGCGAGCTCGCCCGCGGCATCCACCCGGCCGTGCTCAGCGACCGCGGGCTCGGCCCGGCGCTCGAGGCGCTGGCCGCGCGAGCGCCGGTGCCGGTCGAGGTCAGCGGCGTCCCGGAGGAGTCGCTCCCGCGGGAGGTCGAGGCCGCCGTCTACTTCGTCACCGCCGAGGCGCTGACCAACGTCGCCAAGTACGCGAAGGCCGACTCGGCCACGGTCGTGCTCTCGGTGGACGCCGGGCGCATCTGCCTGGAGATCCGCGACGACGGCGTCGGCGGGGCGGACACGACGACGGGCAGCGGCGTTGCCGGGCTGTGCGACCGCGTCGAAGCGCTCGACGGCGAGCTCGTCATCCACTCGCCGTCCGGCGAGGGGACGACGGTTACGGCTCGGATACCGCTGACGCGGTGACCGACAGCACCGGCGGCAGGTGCGTCGCGACGTCGAACCACGTCGCGCCGGCGTCGCGCGAGCCGTAGACCGCACCCGACGTCGCGCCGAAGTACAGCTCGAGCCCTTCGCCCTCGCCGACCGAGGTGAAGGCCTGGCGCAGGATCGTCAGGTACGAGTCCTCGCTCGGCAACCCGTCGCCGCGCGGCGTCCAGGTCGCGCCGGCGTCGCGCGTCTCGTACACGCGCACGCGACCCTCGGGTGTGACGCGATCGGTGTCCGCGGTCAGCGGGATCAGGAACGCGCAGTCGGGGTCGGCGGGATCGAGCGCGAGCGGGAAGCCGAAGTCCGAAGGCAGGCCGGCGGCAATGTCGGTCCATGACCGCCCGGCGTCGTCGGAGCGGTACACGCCGCCGTGGAACTGCATGAACAGGCGCTCGGGCCGGGCCGCGGCGCGCTCGATGCTGTGCACGCAGAGCGCGATCTGCTCGGTCGGCATGTCCTCCGGCACGTAGCGCGCGCTGATGCCCCGGTTGCCGCTCTGCCAGGAAGCGCCACGGTCGTCGGTCAGCCACACGCCGGCCGCCGAGATCGCGACCGCGAGACGGTCCGGCTCGCCCGGCCAGGTGACGATCGAGTGCAGGCACAGCCCGCCGGCGCCGGGCTCCCAGCGCGACCGCGTCGGGTGGTGGTAGAGCGCCTGGTTGAGCGCGAACGTCGCGCCGCCGTCGCGGCTCTCGAACAGCACGCCGGGGTCGCCGCCCACGTAGATCGTGCCGTCTTCCTCGCCCTTGGCGATCACCCAGATCCGCTCGAGCGCGACGTCGCCGCCCTCCGGCAGCTCGACGCCCTCGGCCTGCTGCCAGCCGTCGGCGGGATCGTCGACGAAGAACACCTTCGGGCCGTAGAACGGCGAGGTGACGGCGACGAGCAGGCGGCCGGAGCGCTCGTCGAACAGCGCGTACTCCACCGGGTCGCCGGCGAACGCGCGATCGACGACGCGGAACTCCTTCCCCGGGTCGCCGGCGAGCGCGAACAGGCCCTTCTTGGTCGCGACGAGCAGCTCGGTCATCCGCCGGAGAGGGCCGGGAGGACGTCGACGCGATCGTCGCCGGAGACCTGCGTGCCCTGCTCGCCCGGCTCGCCGTTCACGAACACGTTGATGTGCCGCCGCAGCACGCCGCGCTCGTCGAGGATCCAGCCCTTCGCCGCCGGGTGCGCGCGCTCGACCTCGGCCAGCAGGTCACCGACGCAGGCTCCCGCGACCGAGTGCTCGGCGCAGTCTCCGGCGAGCTGCTTGAGCGGGCCGCGCAGGACGACAACTGGCATGGCCCGCATACTAGGGAGGCGCCATGCCCTCCGATCTCGTCATTCGACTGCGCGGCGTCGTGAAGCGGTACGGACCCATCACCGCCGTCGACGGGCTCGACCTCGACCTGCCCGCGGGCACCTGCCTCGGCCTGCTCGGGCCGAACGGCGCCGGCAAGTCGACGACGATGAAGATGCTCACCGCGCTGGCGATCGCCGACGCCGGGGAGATCGAGGTGCTCGGGTTCGAGGTGCCGAAGGACTCCAAGCAGGCCCGCGCGCTGTGCGGCGTCGTGCCGCAGCTCGACAACCTCGACGTCGAGCTGACCGCGCGCCAGAACCTCGCCGTGTTCGCGCGGCTGTACCGGGTGCCGCACGCCGAGCGGCGCGCGGCGGTCGACCGTGCGCTCGAGATCGCCAAGCTCACCGAGCGCGCCGACACGCCCGTCGACAAGCTCTCCGGCGGCATGCGGCGGCGGCTGCTGATCGCCCGCGCGCTGGTGCATCGGCCGCGGCTGCTGCTCCTCGACGAGCCGACCGTCGGCCTCGATCCGCAGATCCGGCAGGAGCTGTGGTCGTTGATCGACGCGCTGCGCAGCGAGGGCACGTCGATCCTGATGTCGACGCACTACATCGAGGAGGCCGAACGGCTCGCCGACGAGGTGGCGATCATGCACCTGGGCAAGATCATCGCCCGCGGGCGGCCGGCCGACCTGATCCGCGAGCACGCCGGGCTGCAGACGCGCGAGGTGTACGGGCCGCCGGCCGAGCTCGCCGCGGTGCGGGCCGACGCCGAGGCGGCCGGCTTCAACGTCCGCCGCACCGGCACCGCAGTGGCGATCCTCGGCGCCGAGGGCGCCAACGGCGCGCTGCCCGAGGGCATCACGCGCGCCGCGTCGCTCGAGGACGTGTTCGTGCTGCTCACCGGCGAGGTCGTCGAGTGAGGAGAGGGCGGTTGCGCCGGCTCGAGCCTGCCGCCGTGGCGGGCGTGATGAGCCGGGACATCACGAACTTCAAGTCGTTCTGGAAGACGACGACGTTCTCGTCGATCCTCGACCCGACGATCTACCTGCTGGCGTTCGGCGTCGGCTTCGGGACGCTGGTCACCGCGATCAACGGGCTCGACTACCTGTACTTCGTCGGCACGGGGATGGTCGCGACGGCGGTGCTGTTCTCGTCGGTCTTCTCGGCGATGTACGGGGTCTTCATCAAGCATCGCTTCCAGCACACCTACGACGCGATCCTCGCCGCACCGGTCGACGTCGAGGAGCTCGCGACCGCGGAGATCGGCTGGCTGGGGATCCGCGCGGGCGTCTACGGCATGGCGCCGCTGCTGGTGACGATGCTGTTCGGGCTCGACCCGTCATGGGGCATGCTGCTGGTGCCGTTCATCGGCGCGCTCACCGGGCTGGGCTTCGCCGGGCTCGGCGTCTTCGCCGCCGCGAGCGTCTCGAAGATCGACCACTTCAGCTACATCCAGAGCGCGCTGATCACGCCGCTGTTCCTGGTGTCCGGGACGTTCTTCCCGATCGACGCGCTCCCGCGCGGCGCTGAGATCGTGTCCCAGTTCAACCCGCTCTACCACTGCGTCGAGCTCGTCCGCGACGCGGTCGTCTTCGGGCTCCGGCCCGCGGACCTGTGGCACACCGCGTTCCTGATCGTGTTCGCGGCGATCGCCTGGCAGCTCGCGGTCTGGCGCCTCGGCAAGCGGCTTATTGATTGACGTCCGAGCCCGCGGCCCGCGTGCCCGTATGGCCGCTTACCGTGGATGCGGGACGTGTCCAGACGGGTGCGTGGGTCGCGGGCTCGGGCGTCAACTGATCACGCGCACGGGCTCGCCGCGGAGGAAGGCGGCGATGTCCTCGACGGCGTCGCTGTAGAACGCGGTGTAGCTCGCGCCGGTGACGTAGCCGATGTGCGGCGTGAGGACCGTGTTCGGCGCGCGGCGCAACGGATGGTCCTGGGGGAGCGGCTCGACGTCGTAGACATCGAGGCCGGCGCCGGCGATCTCACCGTGCTCGAGCGCGGTGACCAGCGCCGATTCGTCGACGATCGGCCCGCGCGAGGTGTTGATCAGCAGGGCGCTCCGCTTCATCAGCGCGAGCTCGGCGGCCCCGATCATGCCGTGCGTGCGCTCGCTCAGCCGCACGTGGATCGTGACGATGTCCGAACGCCGCAGCAGCTCTTCCTTGGTGAGCGGCGTATCGAGGTTCTGGCTCCACGCGATGACGTCCATCCCGAACGCCTCGCCGATCCGCGCGACCTGCGAGCCGAGCCGCCCGAGGCCGATCACGCCCAGCGTCAGGCCCGCGAGCTCGAGCCCCACCGTGTGCTGCCAGCCGCCCTCGCGCACGGCGCGGTCCTCGGCGGGGATGTGGCGGGCGAGCGCGAGGATCAGCGCCCAGGTGAGCTCGGCGGTATGGGTCGGCGTGCCGCCGGTGCCGGCCACGACGATGCCGAGCTCGCGGGCGGCGTCGGTGTCGATCGACGCGTTCCCCATCCCGGTCGTCACCAGCAGCTTGAGGTTGGGCAGGCGCTCGAGCCGCGCGCGCGGGAACGGCGTCCGCTCGCGCATCGCCATGATCACGTCGAACGGCTCGAGCCGGTCCACTACCTCGTCGTCACCGTCGAGGTGATCGTGGAACACGACCACCTCGGCGTCGAGGCCGTCCCAGTCACCGAACTCCCGCGCGGCGTCCTGATAGTCGTCGAGGATCGCCACGCGCGTCATCCGGCCGCACGTTAGTCCACCCGAACCCGCTCAGGCGCAGGAGCAGCGGCGTCAGGAGGAACAGCGCGACGGCCAGGGCCGCGACGGCGAGCATCGCTCCGCGCAGGTCGGTCGCGTCGGCCCACAGGCCGACGTACACCGGCCCGAGCAGGAACCCCATGTAGGAGACCACGGTCACGACGCTGGTGGCGCGGCCGCGACGCGACTCCTCGACGTTGCGCGAGACGATGCCGATGATCGTCGGGAAGAGCACGGCGGTGCCGGCTCCGGCCACGACGAGGCCGAGCGCCGCGATCAGCAGGTTCGGTGCCGCGGCGATGATCAGCGCTCCGGCTCCCGCTCCAGCGGCGCCGCCGAGGATCACGGCCCGGGCGCGCCGCGCGCTCAGCCCTCCGATCGCGAAGCGCGTCGCGGCGACCGTGCCGGCGAAGACCGCGGGCGCGCCGCTGGTGAACGTGGCGCGCGCGTACAGCTCGTCGTGCGCGAACACCGCGCTCCAGCTCTGGTGCGCGTTCTCGCTGGCGAACGCGAGCGCGCCGAGGGTGCCGACCAGCAGCAGCGGGAGCAGCGGCAGCGGCCCATCCGCGGCCGGGGTGCTGCCCTCGTGCGGGCTGGTCCCCGGCGGCAGCGCGCGGTACATGGCGGCGCCCGCCGCGATCAGGAGCACGGCGACCGCGACGAACGGAGCGGCGAGCGGCGCGCCGGCTCCCGCGGCCAGCCCGGTTGCGAGGCTCGCCAGCACGACGAACGCGGAGAACGTCCCGTGCGCGCGGGTGATCACGGGCCGCCCGGCCAGCTGCTCGGCGCGGCCGGCGACCGCGTTCATGGCGACGTCGGCCGCGCCGGAAGCGGCGCCGACGAGTGCGAGCCCGGCGCAGAGACTCACGAGGTCGCGGGCGCCGAGCGCGAGCCCGGCGCCGGCGACGCCCAGCAGCCCGATCACGCCGGCGCCGACGCGCAGTCCCCAGCGATCGAGCGCGCGCCCGACCAGGAGCATCGCCGGCAGCGCGCCGGCGCCGACGAACAGGAGCGCGATCCCGAGGCCGCCGTCGTCGACGCCGGCCTGGTCCTGCACCCGCGGCACCGACGCTCCCCACGCGCCCCAGAAGGCGCCGAACGCGGCGAAGGCGAGGTAGGCGGCGGCGACCAGCCTGCCGGTCATCGCGCCGCTAGCCGGCGTTGTACCAGGGCTCGGCGTCGAGCGCGGCCTGCAGCGCGGCCGAGCCGTAGCTGAGGATCGGCTCGCCGTGAGTGACGAGGATCCGCTCGAGGTCGAGCTCGAGCAGCGGCTGCAGCGTCGGGTTGAAGCGCTCGCGGTACCAGCGGATCCGATCGGGGTCGACACGGTCGCGCCAGTGCCAGATCCGCAGGTCGCGCTGCAGTGTCGTGACCAGCGCGTCGCCGGTGGCGAGCGCCTTGTGCGAGGGCAGGTGGACCGGCATCTCGAAGCGGCGCGGCTTGCCGATCGTGTATGCGCGCGCCCCGCCGGGCAGCTCCTCGCCCGGCACGATCGGCTCGAAGCCCTTGCGGCTCTCCAGGCGCTCGGCCACGTTCGGGTGGCCGTGGATCGTGCCCTTGTAGCGCTTGCGCAGCGGCTCGGCGCTGCGCGTGTGGTACGGGATCGTGATCAGGATCGCGACCGGCTTGTCGACGATCTCGTCGAGCATCTTCTCGCTGCGCTCGGGCAGCAGCGGGTCGATCAGCAGCAGCGTGTCACCGGCGTCGACGGCGAAGCAGGCGACCTCCGCGCCCCAGCTGCCGGGATGCCATTCGGGATGGCGCGCGGTCCAGCGCCAGAGTCCGTCCGCGAGCCGCCGCACGTTAGTGGCCCCGTCCGTGGGTGCGGCGCATAACCCGGTGGAGTCCGGCTCGTGTCTGCTGTCGCCCGGCAGGCGCTCGCATACCGGCGGTACGTGTGTGCCTGCCGGGTGCCGGCAGACGCGGGCCGGACCCGCCGGAATGCGTCGTACCCACCGACGTGACCACTAGGCGGCTTCGTCGGTCTCCCACGCCGCGGCGTGACCGAGCGAAGCGCTCTTGAGCACCTTCAGCGACAGCAGCGCGCACTTGAGGCGCGTCGCCGAGATGTCGATCCCGAGCAGGTCGAGCACGAAGCTGCGGTCGAGCTTGAGCAGATCGTCGACCGGCATGCCGATGATCTCGTCCGACGCCATCGACGCCGACGCCTGCGAGATCGCGCAGCCGTGGCCGGAGAAGCGCACGTCCGCGATCTTGCCTTCGCCGTCGAGCTTGAGCTGCACCTTCAGCTCGTCCCCGCACAGGGGGTTCAGGTCGTCGGCCTCGAGGTCGGCGTGGTCGAGCTCGCCCCAGTGACGCGGGCGCTTGTAGTGATCGAGGATGTTCTCGCGGTACAGGTCGTCCATCAGGCAAACACGTCCCGCACGGTAGCGAGGCCGTCAATCAGCCGGTCGACGTCCTCGCGCGTCGAGTGCACGGCGAACGAGGCCCGGCTCGTGGCGCCGACGCCGAGCCGCCGCATCAACGGCTGCGCGCAGTGGTGGCCGGCGCGCACGCACACCCCCGCGCGGCCGAGGATCTCGGCCACGTCGTGCGGGTGGATGCTGTCGAGCGAGAAGGCGGTGACGCTGCCGCGCTGGTCGATGTCGGTCGGGCCGTAGAGCACCAGGCCCGGGACCTCGGTCAGGCGCTCGACCGCGTAGCCGACGACGTCGCGGGCGTGCGCGCGCACCGCGTCCATGCCGATGCCCGACAGCCAGTCGACCGCGGCGCCGAGTCCGATCGCCTCGGCGATCGGCATCGTCCCCGCCTCGAACTTGGCGGGCGGCTCGGCGGCCGTGAAGCCGTCGTCCATGACGCGGGCGATCATGTGCCCTCCACCCAGGAGCGGCGGGATCTGCTCGAGCAGCTCACGGCGACCGTGGAGCACGCCGATGCCGGTCGGGCCGTAGGCCTTGTGGCCGGTCCAGGCGTAGAAGTCGACCTCGCCGACGTCGATCGGCAGATGCGGCGCGGCCTGCGCGCCGTCGACCACCACGATCGCGCCGGCGTCGTGCGCGCGGCGGGCGATCTCGGCGATCGGGTTGATCGTGCCGAGCACGTTCGACACGTGGGCGACGGCGACGACCTTCGGCCGGCGGGCGAGTGCGGCGTCGAGCGCATCCAGGTCGAGCAGGCCCTCGTCGTCGATCTCGACCCAGTCGAGCTCGGCGCCGACGAGCTGCCACGGCACGATGTTCGAGTGGTGCTCCATCCGGGTGAGCGCCACGCGGTCGCCGGGGCCGGCGATGCCGCGCGCCGCGACGTTGATCGCCTCGGTGGCGTTGCGCGTGAAGACGGTCTCACCGGCGGTCGAGCCGGCGAAGGCGGCCACCTTCTCGCGCGCGCCCTCGTACGCCTCGGTCGCCTCGGCGGCGAGCGGGTAGACGCCGCGGTGGATGCTCGCGCGGTACTCGTTGTAGTAGCGGTCCATCGCCTCGATCACCGGCCGCGGCGTCTGCGACGTCGCGGCGGAGTCGAGGTAGACCAGGCCCTCGCGGGCGAGGACCGGGAACTCGGTGGCGGGCGGGACCGCCAGGCTCATGCCGCTGCGCCGACCTCGTCGCGGATCCAGCCGTAGCCGCGCTTCTCGAGCTGCTCGACGAGCTCGGGGCCGCCCTGCTTGACGATCCGGCCCTCGAACATGATGTGCACGAACTGCGGCTTCACCATGTGCAGGATCCGCTGGTAGTGGGTGATGATCAGCACGCCCATGTCGGATCCCTCGGCGAGCGTGTTGACGCCGTGGGCGACGGTGTTGAGCGCGTCGATGTCGAGGCCGGAGTCGGTCTCGTCGAGCACCGCGAGCCGCGGCGCCAGCAGCGCGAGCTGGAGGATCTCCATGCGCTTCTTCTCGCCACCCGAGAAGCCGTCGTTGAGGTAGCGGTTGGAGAACTCGCGCGGCACCTTCGTGAGCTCCATCGCCGCCTCGACCGTCTTGCGGAAGTCCTTGAGGCTGATCGCTTCCTCACCGCGGCCCTCGCGGTGGGCGTTCATGACCATGCGCAGGTACTTGGCGACGGTCACGCCCGGGATCGCGACGGGGTACTGGAAGGCCATGAACAGGCCGGCGCGGGCGCGCTCGTCCGGATCGGCCTCCGTGATGTCCTCGCCGTCGAAGAGGATCTGGCCTTCGGTCACCTCGAGGTTGGGGTGGCCCATGACCGCGTTGGCGAGCGTCGACTTGCCGGAGCCGTTGGGGCCCATCAGCGCGTGGAACTCGCCGGAGCGGACGTGCAGGTCCACGCCCTTGAGGATCTGCTTGTCCCCGGCGGAGACGTGCAGGTTCTTGATCTCGAGGTCAGCCATGAATCTCCAGGGTGGTCTTCTCGGTGGGTGAGGCGAACTCGACGAGCTCGGCGAGCGTGGTGCGCTGCAGGGACTTGATCACGCCCATCTGCACGCGCGTCCACAGCAGTTTGGTGGCGCAGTGCTCGCCGTCGGCGAGATGGGAGCACTGCACGCGCGACTCGCGGTCGTCGACGAAGCAGTCCATCGGCGCGATCGCGCCCTCGAGCGCGAGGACGACCGCGTCCATCGTGATCTCCTCGGCCGGGCGGGCGAGCACGTAGCCGCCGTGCGCCCCGCGGGTCGCGTCGACGAGCTCGGCCTTCTTGAGCAGCGCCGCGATCCGCTCCAGGTACGCGAGCGGCAGGTTCTCCGCATCCGCGACCGCCTTGAGCGACACCGGCTGGCTGGTCCCCTGGAGCCCGAGCTGGATCAGCAGCCGGACGCCGTACTCGGCCTTTGTCGTGAAGATCACGACCAATAATCCTACCAACGAGGTAGGAGTTACTCTGCGCCCGTGCCCCGGATCGTGCACCTCGGGCTGGGCGGGTTCCACCGCGCGCACCAGGCGGTGTACACGGCCGACGCCGGCGGCTGGGACATCTGCGGCGTCGCGCTGCGCTCGCCGCGCGTCGTCGACGCGATGCGCGCCTCCGGCGGCCGCTACACGCTGGTCTCGCGCGGCCCGGTCTCCGACACCTCGCGGTCGCTCGCGATCCACACGGAGCTGCTGGTGGCGGCCGACGAGCCGGACGCCGTCGTCACGCGGATCGCCGACCCGGACACGGCGATCGTCACGCTGACGATCACCGAGGGCGGCTACGTCGCGGGCAACCCGATGCTCGCGCTCCTCGCCCGCGGCCTCGCCGCCCGCGACGCGCCGCTGGCGGTCCTCTCGTGCGACAACGTCCCGGCCAACGGCGCCGTCCTGCGCGATCTCGTCGGCTCGCGCGACGGCGTCACATTCCCGTCCACGGTGGCCGACCGCATCACGCCGTGGTCGGACGATCCGCTCGTCGTCGTCACCGAGCCGTTCTCGCTGTGGGTGATCGAGGACCGCTTCCTCGGCGACCGCCCCGCGTGGGAGCGCGCCGGCGCGATGCTCGTGCCGGACACGGCTCCCTACGAGGCGATGAAGCTGCGGCTGGTCAACGGCGCGCACTCCGCGCTCGCCGCGCTCGGCATCCCGCGCGGGCACGCGACCGTCGCCGGCGCGGTGGCCGACCCGGACCTGCTCGCGTTCGTCCGCCGGCTGCTCGACTCCGAGCTCGTCCCGACCGTGCCGGACACACCCGGCATCGACCTGGATGCGTTCGTCGAGCAGATGCTCGAACGCTTCGCCAATCCGCGGATGGAGCATGCGCTGGCGAAGATCGCGGCGGGCGCCGAGCACAAGATCCCGCAGCGCTTCGGCCCCCCGGCCGCCGAGCTCCGGGCCGCCGGGCGCGAGCCGATCCTGATCGAACGGGTCATCACGGCGACATCGACCGGTATCGCCGACCTCGGGTCGGGGTAACAGGCGGCGTTGTATGGCGAGCATACGGGCGGTCGCGGAGGCGATCGCAGGGGAGGCAGTCCGGCTGGACGCGTTGGCGCCGCAGCTGCAGGAGACGACCCCGCCGCTGAGTGCTACGCGCAGGTCACGCAGTTCGACGAGTGGCACGAGGACTACTGGACCCTGCGCGGCCTAGACGTCCACAACGAGCCATGAGCATGCAGGATCTCGAACGCGGGCTGGAGCTCGTCGCCGCCAACAGCGACCGCGCCCGCTTCATCGGCCCGCGCGACCCCGGTCTCGTCGCCGCCGCCGAGGAGGCGCTCGGCGTCAGCTTCCCGCCGACCTACCGGCGGTTCGTCTCCGAGCTCGGCGCCGGCAGCCTGCGCGGCCGCGAGTTCTACGGGATCACGCGCGAGGAGTTCGTCCCGACGGTGCCGAACGGGATCGGCCTCACGCTCGACGAGCGCGAGTCGTCGGGCCTGCCCGAGCGCTACGTGATCGTCGGCGACACCGGCAGCGGCGACTGGTACGTCATCGACACCGACGAGACGTCCGGCGACGGCGAGAACCCGGTCTACGTCGTCGCCGGGAGTCGACCCGGACGAAGCCCCACCCGAGCGGGTCGCCGACGACTTCGGCGCCTTCTTCGGCGGCCGCCTCGCCGAAGCCGTCAGTTAGCCCGCGGCGCATCCCGCACGGCCGCCACACAAGTAAGGGGGTCTGACCCCACCTACGTTCGCGGCGAGTAAGGGGGTCTGACCCCACCTAGGTTTTCGCGCCGCGGCCTAGTCCTTTCAATGCCGCGGAAACCGCGTGAGGAGGAGGCTGGCGCAATCGTGCACGTGTTCGCGCGAGGCAACAACCGGCAACGCATCTTCCGCGACTTGGATGACCGGGAGCTGTACCTCTCACTGCTTGGACAAGTCGTGCGGCGGCAACGTTGGGCGTGCCTCTCGTATTGCCTGATGCACAACCACATCCACCTGCTCGTCGAGACTGCCGCGCCCAACCTCGGGACCGGGATCCAGCGCCTGCATAGCTTGTATGCGCAGACGTTCAACAAGCGCCACAAACGGTGTGGGCACCTCTTTCAAGATCGGTACGGCGCCATTCGCGTGCGCAGCGACGAGCAGCTGCTGCAGGTCGCGCGGTACATCGCGCTGAACCCCGTGCAGGCGGGGCTGTGTGGGCGGCCGGATGAATGGCCGTGGAGCAGCCACGCTGCGATGGTGGGCGGGGAGGCGCCGCCGTGGCTGGACGTGCAGCGCCTCCTCGGCTTCTTCGGGATCTGGGGCGGGGCGCCGGCGGAGCGGTACGCCGAGTTCGTCGGTGCCGCGGTCAGATCACCCGTGTCTCGCTGGTGAGCAGGCGCACGCGGTCGGAGGCGTGGGCGGCGACGTCGGCGCCCGCCGCCGCGCCCGCGTCGCTCGCGAACGCCGCCTTGAAGGACTCCTCGTCGTCGAAGTAGAGCTCGGTGACCGCGTGGTAGGGGAGCGCGGGATCGTCCGCCTCGATCACGGACACGTGGTACTCGCGCAGGCCCGGGAGCGTGCGGCCCTTGGGCGCGTGCTCCTCCAGGATCCAGGTGCGGAACTCGTCCAGGGACATGTCCTCCCGGCGCTTGATCAGCGAGAACACCTTGAGCACTACGCAGCCTCCTCAGAATTGCGAGATTCCAGCGCCCGCAGGACCTTCTCGGGCGTGATGGGCAGGTCGGTGATCTGCACGCCGATCGCGTCGGTCACCGCGTTGGCGATCGCGGGGATCGGCGGGTTGGCGGTCATCTCCCCCACGCCCTTCATGCCGTACGGGCCGTTCGACGACGCCACCTCCAGCACGACCGCGTCGATCTCCGGGAGGTCCAGCGGCCCGGGCATGAGGTAGGTCGAGAAATCGCCCGGCGCGCAATCCACGGACGGGTAGTACGGCGCGGTGGTCTCGTACAGCGCGTGCGACATCCCCATCCACGCGCCACCGCGGATCTGCCCCTGGACCAGCTCGGGGTTGATCGCGCAGCCGATCTCGTAGGCGCTCGCCAGCCGCAGGACGCGCACGTGACCGGTCTCGGTGTCGACCTCGACGTCGGCGACCGTGCACGCGTGCGCCTCGGTCGAGTCCGGGTCCATCGCGCCGGTCTCGGGGTCGAGATCGCTCTTGGGCTTCATGTACATCCCGCGCCCGGAGATCGTCTTGCCGTGCTTGAAGTGCGCCGCCAGGGCGACGTCCATGACCGACATCGACGAGCCGGGAGAGCCGATCACGCGCACGTTCCCCTCGCCGTCGGTCTCGAGATCCTCGGGTGACGCCTCGAGCTCCTCGGCCGCGACCTCGAACAGCACCTGCCGCGCCTCGTCGGCCGCCTTGATGATCGCGTTGCCGGCGCGATGCGTCGCACGCGAGGCGAACGTGCCCATGCAGTGCGGACCGGTGTCGGTGTCGCCGGTGTCGATGCGCACGGTGTCGAACGGGACGCCCAGCGCCTCCGCACCGATCTGCGCCAGCACCGTCTTGAGCCCCTGGCCGAGATCGACGCTCGACAGCGTGATGACGAAGTTGCCGACGGTGGTGGCGTGGACGAGCGCCTGCGTCGGGTCGCCGCCCAGGTTCATCCCGGTCGGGTAGTTGACGGCGGCGATGCCGCGCCCGCGCAGCAGCGTCATGACTTCATCTCCCGCAGCTCCGGAGCCAGATCGTGGCCGACCAGCGACGCGGCCGCCTGGATCGTCTCGATCAAGGTCGCGTCCTCGACCGTCTTACGGTACGGCCGCTCGTCGCCGTTGCGATAGGCGTGCCGCAATCGCAGCTCCCAGGGATCGAGGCCGAGCGCGCGCGCGATCCGGTCCATCTGCATCTCGGTCGCGAACGACGCCTCGGTGACGCCGAAGCCGCGGAACGCGCTCGCGGGCTGGCGGTTCGTGTACACGCAGTGCACGTCGATCGAGACGTTCGGGATCGTGTACGGCCCGCACACGTTCGCGGCGTGCTTGGTCGCCCCGTACGGGGAGTGGCGCGAGTACGCGCCCGCGTCGTGCCAGGTGGTCACCTCGCGGGAGACGATCCGGCCGTCGTTCATCACGCCATCGACGATCCGGATGCGGTTCGCCGACCGGGTCGAGGACACGCGCATCTCCTCCTCGCGCGAGTAGACGTACCGCACCGGGCGGCCGGTCTTCAACGCGGCGAGACAGGCGATCGGCTCGGTGATGACGTCGACCTTGCCCCCGAACCCGCCGCCGACCGTGCCGCCCTTGAAGTGCAGCCGGGCCGGCTCGATCTGCAGGATGATCGCCGTGTTGTCGAGCGAGAAGTAGAGCGCCTGCGTGTTGGTGTGGACGGTGATCCGCCCGTCCGCCTCCGGCTTGGCGATGCAGCCGGTGGTCTCGGTCGGCGCGTGCTCGGTCGGCGAGTTCTGGTACGTGCCCTCGATCACGTGATCGGCGCCCGCGCGCGCAGCCGCCGCGTCGCCGTAGCGGACCCGCCGGCAGTGATGGCCCTCGTAGACGAAGTAGTTCGTGCCCCAGTGGGTGACGATCGGGGCGTCGGGCTGCAGGGCCTCCTCGACGTCGAACACGGCCGGGAGCTCCTCGAGGTCCAGCCGGACGCGCGAGACCGCCTCCAGAGCCGCGGCTTCGGTCTCGGCGATCACGGCGGCGATCGGCTCGCCGCGGTAGCGCGCGCGCTCGGCGGCGAGCACCTGCTCCTCGTCCGGCTCGACCCCGATCAGGCAGAGGATCGTGTAGACGTTCTTGGGGACGTCCGCCGCGGTCAATGCCCGCACGAACCCGGGGACCTTCTCGGCCTCCGAGAAGTCGATCCCCTTGATCCGCGCGTGCACCAGCGGGTTGCGGACCATCTTCAGGTGGAGCATCCCGGGGTAGCGGACGTCGTCGACGTACTCGGTCGTCCCGGTCACGTGCCCCAGGCCGTCGCGACGCTCGACCCCGCGCCCGATCACATGGAACGGCTGCTGGGAGAGCGTGCTCATACCGCCGCCTCCGCCACTGCGTCGATGATCGACTGGTAGCCCGTGCAGCGGCAGACGTTGCCGACCAGCGCCTCGGCGATCTCCTCGCGCGTCGGCGACGGGTTGCGATCGAGCAGCGCCCGCGCCGCGATCAGCATCCCCGGCGCGCAGAACCCGCACTGGACGGCGAAGCGCTCGTGGAACACCTGCTGCAGCCGGTCCTGGCCGCCGAATCCCTCCAGCGTCGTGACCGACCGGCCCGCCACGTTCGCCACCGGCAGCAGGCAGGAGAGCACCGGCTCGCCGTCGACCATCACCGTGCACGACCCGCAGCCGCCCTGCCGGCAGCCGGCCTTGGCGGCGCGCAGCTCCAGCTGCTCGCGCAGGACGTGGCCGAGCGTCGCGAGCGGCTTCGCCATCACCTCGGTGGGCCGGCCGTTGAGCTCGAACTCGAACACCTCAGACGGCATGCCACGCCTCCAGTGCTCGCCGCACGAACACCTCCGTCATCCGCTTCCGGTACCAGCCGGAGGCGATCCCGTCGGTCGGCGGGTCGACCTCCGCCGCCGCCGCCGCGCCCGCCGCCTCCGGATCGTCGATGTGCGCCTCAGCGCCCGCCGACCGCACGGGATGCTCCCCCACACCACCGACCGCCACGCGCCCGCCGGCCACGGCCACACAAACGACGGCTGGGGAATTGGCCGCCCGGCGCGCCCATCGCAGGAACACGCCGCCGTCGTCATTGAACGACACCGAGCGGACGATGTCACCCCCCAGATCGCGCCAGACCTCGGCCAGCGGGACCTCGCGGGCGCCGAGGTCGACCGTCGCGTCGAGCGCCAGCAGCGCGCACGCGACGTCGCCGCCGACGACGACGTTGCCGCCGACGGTCGCCATGTTGCGCAGCGCCGGGCCGCCGACCGCCGCAGCCGCGGCCCCCACCGCGCCGCCCAGGGACACGACGGCCGCAAGCGTGGTGCACGCGCCGATCGTCGTACGGCCGTCGGCGTGGGTCACCCCCTCGAGTCCCGCGCGCGCGAGGCCGACGACCCGCGTCTCGCGCAGCGAGCCGGCCAGGACGGCGGGCATCACGGTCGTCCCGCCGGCCATCAGCACTGCACCGTCGCGCTGCGCCGCCGCCTCGTCGGCGGACCCTGGCAGCAGATACTCGGCTACCACGTCACCCCTCCTCAGTCGATCAGCGCGAACATGCGCCCCGGAGATCCCTCCGCCCCACGGATCGGGACGAAGCCGGCGAAGAACGGCACGCGGACGCCGACCGGCAGCTGCGAGAGCCCGGTCAGCTGCTGGATCAGGATCGCCCCGCGGTCGAGGATCGCCTTGTGCACGACGAAGTCCTCGGACGTGAAGTCCGGCTCGCGCGCCGACCGCTCGCTGAAGCAGTCGAACCCGACCACCTTGGCGCCCTGGTCGACCAGCCACCCGGCCGCCTCGGGCTCGCAGTACGGCGAGCGCATGTAGTAGTCGGGGAACTGCCCCCACGCCTTCTCGGTCCAGTCGGTGCGGCAGAGCGCGACATCACCGTCCCGCAGCGGCGGCGCGTGCTCCTCCAGCAGCGCCACCGTGATCGGCTCGTCCTCACCGAGGAACGTGAGGTCGATGACGATCGCCTCGCCGCACGTGCGATCCAGAGAGACGTCGGCGGCCGTCTCGCCGTCCTCGGCGCAGTGGCGCCCGAAGTCGACGTGCGAGCCGGTGTGCAGCAGCATGTTGATCTCGCTCGCCTGCCAGAAGCCGGGCCCGCGGTGGTGCGACGTGAGCTCGAGCCGCTTGTTGACCGACGGCGGCGACAGCGTGTCCTCGCCGATCGGCAGCGTGAGGTCGACGATCCGCGTCATCGCCGCGCCCGCTCCACGTTCTCGAGGTGGACGTGCATCGCGTCGGCCGCCGCCGCGGCGTCGTGCGCCCGCAGCGCGGCGACGATCGCCCGGTGGTCCTTCGCGCTCTGCTCGCGCACCGCGCGCTTGGCGCCGGTCTCGAGCCGCGAGGCGACGCCCAGCGCGTGGATCGACTCCATGAAGCGTTCGAGGATCGCGTTGCCGGCCGCCGCGCCGATGATGTCGTGGAGCTCGACGTCGGTGACCATGAACGCCTCGGAGTTCTCGATCACGGCCTCCGCCCGAGTGACCAGCGCGTCGAGCCGGTCGACGGTCGCCCCGTCGATCCGCGCGGCCGCCAGAGCGGCGATCGCCGGCTCGACCACCTTGCGCGCCTCGAACAGCTGATCGAACCCGCCGTCGCTCAACGACAGCACGAAGCTCAGGGGCCGCACGAGCAGATCCGGCTCCAGAGAGGAGACATACGTGCCGGTGCCGTGGCGCATCTCAGTGACGCCGAGCACCGTCAGCGCCCGGAGCGCCTCGCGCAGCGACGACCGCGACACGCCCATCGTCGCGGCAAGCTCACGCTCGGCCGGCAGCCGGTCGCCGGGGCCGAGATGGCGCTGCTGGATGAGGTCGAGCAACCGCGAGACGATCTGTTGGGGCACCGCCTCCCTCGTGACGGTGCCGAATGGTGGTCCGGCCACCCGTCCACCGTACCTCTCGACCAGAAATCGTGTCAAGGTGAACCGCCCATGCAGCGCCGCGAGGACCTCAGAAACGTCGCGATCATCGCCCACGTCGACCACGGGAAGACGACGCTGGTCGACGCGATGCTGTGGCAATCCGGCGCCTTTCGCGCCAATCAGGACGTCAACGAGCGCGTCATGGACTCGATGGACCTCGAGCGCGAGAAGGGCATCACGATCCTCGCCAAGAACACCGCGGTCCAGTACGGCGACGTCAAGCTCAACATCGTCGACACGCCCGGGCACGCCGACTTCGGCGGCGAGGTCGAGCGCGGCCTGACGATGGTCGACGGCGTGCTGCTGCTCGTCGACGCGTCCGAGGGCCCGCTCCCGCAGACCCGCTTCGTGCTGCGCAAGGCGCTCGAGAACCACCTGCCGGTGATCCTCGTCGTCAACAAGGTCGACCGGCCGGACGCGCGCATCGCCGAGGTCGTCGACGAGGTGTACGAGCTGTTCATCGACCTCGACGCGCACGAGGACCAGATCGAGTTCCCGATCGTCTACACGAACGCCAAGGCCGGCTGGGCGAGCCTCACCGAAGGCGAGGAGGGCACCGACCTCAAGCCCCTGATGGACCTGCTCGTCGAGCACGTCCCGGCGCCGGAGTACGACCCGGCCCACCCGCTGCAGGCGCACGTCACCAACCTGGACGCCAGCCCGTACGTCGGCCGGCTCGCGATCTGCCGCGTCCGCAATGGCACGATCCGCCGCGGCGAGCAGGTCGCCTGGTGCCGCGCCGACGGCAGCGTGACCAACGCCAAGGTCGCCGAGCTGTACATCACCGAGGCGCTCGACCGCGTCGAGGCCGACGAGGCCGGGCCGGGCGAGATCATCGCCGTCGCCGGGCTGGCGGACGTCACGATCGGCGAGACGCTCGCCGACCCCGCGGACCCGCATCCGCTGCCCGTGATCACGGTCGACGAGCCGTCGCTGTCGGTCACGATGGGCCAGAACACGTCCCCGCTCGCCGGCCAGGAGGGCGACAAGCTCACCGTCGCGCCAGATCAAGGACCGCCTCGACGCCGAGATGGTCGGCAACGTCTCGATCCGCGTGCTGGAGACCGAGCGGCCGGACACCTGGGAGGTCCAGGGCCGCGGCGAGCTCCAGCTCGCCGTGCTGGTCGAGCTGATGCGCCGCGAGGGCTTCGAGCTCACCGTCGGCAAGCCGCAGGTCGTCACGCGCGAGATCGACGGCCGCGTCAACGAACCGGTCGAGCGGATGACGATCGACATCCCCGAGGACTATGTCGGCGTCGTCACGCAGCTGCTCGCCCTGCGCAAGGGGCGCCTCGAGCAGATGGTCAACCACGGCACCGGCTGGGTGCGGATGGACTACCTCGTCCCGGCGCGCGGGCTGATCGGCTTCCGCACCGAGTTCCTCACCGAGACGCGCGGCACCGGCCTGCTCCACCACGTGTTCGACCGCTGGGAGCCGTGGGCCGGCGACATGCGCCTGCGGCCGACGGGGTCGCTCGTGGCGGACCGCCGCGGCAAGGTCGCGAGCTTCGCGCTGTTCAACCTGCAGGAGCGCGGCGTCCTGTTCGTCGAGCCCGGCGAGGATTGCTACGAGGGCATGATCGTCGGCGAGAACGCCCGCGCCGAGGACCTCGACGTCAACGCCTGCAAGGAGAAGCACCTGACCAACATGCGCTCCTCCACGAGCGACGTGCTGGTCCGCCTCGTGCCGCCGCGGCGCCTCAGCCTCGACCAGGCGCTCGAGTTCGTGCGCGAGGACGAGGCCGTCGAGGTCACGCCGCACGCGGTTCGGCTGCGCAAGGTCGAGCTCGAGGCGACCGCCCGCGTGAAGGCCGCCCGCGTCCGCGCGCGCGCATAGTGTCCGCGTACTGACTTCCGCGACGCGGGGAGCAGCGCTGGGGGTGGTCGGGTCACCGGGAGAAGCCGGAAAACTGGTCGACGGGCCACTCGACGTGGTTGACCCGCGTCGTTAGGTTCTCGCGAGTTTCGCGCCGGGGGCGAAGAGGTTCCAGTGGTAGGGGTTGGCCCCGGATGGCAGCCCCACAAGGGGAGGTAGGAGAACTTGAGGAGTACCTCAGTGCGTGGAGCGCTGCTCGCGGTCCTCGCCGTTGCCCTGCTCGGCGCCCCGGCAGCGTCGGCAGCAGAGCAGCACGGTTACATCGTCGAGCTCAAGGCCGCACCGGTCTCGAGCTACTTCGGCGGGACCAAGGGCATCCCGGCCACGAGCCCGAGGGTCACCGGGCGTCGTGTCGCCCGCAGCGCCCCCGCGGTGAAGGAGTACCGCGCGTACCTCGCCGACCGCCAGGCGGCCATCCTGGCCAAGGTCGGGTCGCCGAAGGCGACCTACTCGTACCGGACCGCGTTCGCCGGCTTCGCCGCCGACCTGACCGCGGCGCAGGCGAAGACGCTCGAGCGCTCGCCGGGCGTGGCCCGTGTGTGGCGCGACGCGCTCGCCCAGCCGCAGACCACGCCGACGCCCGACGACCTGCTCGGCGGCCACAACGGCGACGGCGCGGCGTATCTCGGCCTCACCACCGGCCTGTGGCCCCGTCTCGGCGGCCCGAACCACGCCGGCGAGGGCGTGATCGTCGGCGTCATCGACACCGGCATCACCCCCGAGCACCCGAGCTTCGCGGACCGCCCCAGCGCCGGCTATCGCGGCTCGGCCTACAGCCCGCCCGAGGTATGGGACGGCGCCTGCCAGGCCGGCGAGGACTTCCCGTCCAGCTCGTGCAACAACAAGCTGATCGGCGCGCGCTACTACGTCGCCGGCTACGGTGCCGACCGCGTCGACCCGAGCGGCTTCCTGTCGCCGCGCGACGATGACGGCCACGGCAGCCACACCGCGTCCACCGCCGCCGGCAACTACGGCGTCGACCCGTCGATCCAGGGCAACGACCTCGGCGTCGACTTGATCTCCGGCATCGCCCCGCGGGCCTACGTCGCCATGTACAAGGTCTGCTGGGAGTCCGACGTCGCCCCGGCCGGCTGCTCGAACGCCGACTCGGTGGCCGCGATCGACGACGCCGTGGCGGACGGCGTCGACGTCATCAACTACTCGATCGGCTCGACCTCGAGCAACCTGATCGACCCGGTCTCGATCGCCTTCCTCGGCGCCACCGACGCCGGCGTGTTCGTCGCCAGCTCGGCCGGCAACGACGGCCCGGCCGCCGGCTCCGTCGGCTCGCCGAGCTCGGTGCCGTGGCTCACCTCGGTGGCCGCTTCGTCGCTGGCGCGGACGTTTCAGGCGACGGCCACGATCCACTCCGGCTCCACGACCCTGACCGTGTCCGGCGCTTCGGTGACCGGCGCGCTGCCCGCCAGCCCGCTGGCCGACGCCGAGGACTCCGGCCTGCCCGGCGTCGACCCGGCCGACGCCGAGCTGTGCGAGCCCGACTCGCTCGATCCGGCCAAGGTCACCGGCAAGGTGGTGCTCTGCCTGCGCGGCGACAACGCCCGCATCGACAAGAGCCGCAACGTCCAGCTCGCGGGCGGTGTGGGGATGATCCTCTACAACGCCTCCGACGCGCAGGAGCTCGTGACCGACACCCACTGGGTGCCGAGCGTGCACATCAGCTTCTCCGACGGCGTCGCCGTCAAGAACCTGATCAACCCGGGCGCCACCGCGGAGCTGAGCGCCGGCACGGCGACGGCGCTGCCGCGCGGCGGCATCCTCGCGGCGTTCTCGTCGCGCGGGCCGCAGACCGCGGTGCCGGACATCCCGAAGCCGGACTTGTCGGCTCCGGGCGTGAACATCCTCGCCGCGGCGTCGCCGCGGCCGGCGGACAGCACCGAGCTCGTGCCCGGCGAGCTGTTCCAGTCGATCAGCGGCACGTCGATGGCGTCGCCGCACGTCGCCGGCGCGGCCGCGCTGCTCACGCAGCTGCATCCGCTGTTCAGCCCGGCCGAGCTCAAGTCGTCGCTGATGACGACGGCCAACCCGGACGTGCTCAAGGAGGACGGCGTCACGCCGGCCGGGCCGTTCGACAAGGGCTCGGGCGAGATCGACCCGAACAAGGCGGCCGACCCGGGCCTTGTGCTCGACGCGACCACCGACGACTACCTCGGCTACCTGTCCGGCCAGGACCCGTCCGTGTTCGCGGGCGAGCCGCCGCCGCCGATCGCGGCGACGGATCTCAACCTGCCCGCGATCTCGAACTCGCGGGTCCCGGGCGCGCTGACCACCACGCGTACGTTCGCGGCGGTGACGCCGACGGCGAAGCGGTGGGACGTCAGCGGGAGCGTCGACGGCTGGACCGTGACGGCGACGCCGCGGAGCTTCACGCTGAAGCCGGGCCAGCAGCAGACCGTGTCGCTGCGCTTCACGAAGGGGAGCGCCACGCCGCTGAACGCGTACCGGTTCGGCGAGGTCGCGCTCGTCAGCGGCACCACCACGGTCCGGCTGCCGGTGTCGCTCAGGGCGATCGCGCTGAAGGTGCCGACGACGGTGTCGGCGACCACGACCGCGGCCGCCGGCAGCAAGCAGTTCACGGTGCAGTCCGGCACCGGCGGTCCGCTGTCCGCGCAGGGCTTCGGCCTCGCGGCGCCGGACCTCCACGCCGCCCAGCACATCGTGTCGACGAGCGGCAACCCGGACCTGTCGGGCAATGATCCGGGGACCAAGCTGTACCCGGTGACCGTCCCGGCCGGCTCGCAGCTGTTCGCGACGCGGATCTCCAACGTCGACGGCGGTGACCCGAACACCGACCTCGACCTGTTCGTGTACCGGAAGAACCCGTCCACCGGCGCATACGGCCTGGTCGGGGTCTCGGCCGGCGGCACGGCACTGGAGCACGTCGAGCTGACGTTCCCGGCGGCCGGCGACTACCTGGTCGCGGTCGTCGGCTTCACGACGGCCGACCCGGACTCCGTCTACGACCTGACCAACTGGGTCGCGACGGACCCGACGGCGGACAACACCGCGCCGCCGCCTCCCGCCGGCATGAGCGTGACCGGTGACCCGGTGAACGCGGCGATCGGCCAGAACGTGCCGCTCACGCTGAACTGGACCGGCGTGAACGCGCCCGGCACGTACATGGGGCTGATCACGTACCACAGCAGCGCCACGCCGACCGACGCGAACCGCGTCGGCACCTCGCTCGTGGAGATCACGCGCGGGGCGGCGACGGTGACGCCGGCGGCGGCGGGCGGGAGCCCGGCCGGGAGCTCCGCCGGCACCGGCGCCGTGCCCGGTAGTCAGGTCGCGTTCGGCCTGAAGGTCCGCTCGGCGAAGGTGAGCGGACGCACGCTCGTGCTGCGCGTGACGGCCAAGGGCCGCCCGGCGCTCCGCGTGAGCGTCAAGCGCGGCAGCCGCGTCGTCGCCAAGGGCCGCAGCGCCGCGGTGCGCTCCGGCACGCGCACGGTGCGCGTCAAGCTCAGCCACCGGCTGAAGCGGGGCGCGCGCTACGCGGTCCGTGTGACCGCGGTCGCCGACGGCGGCCGCGTGGCGCGGACGCTGCGCATGAAGGTCCACTAGTGGCCGCCGGGCGCCGGGCGCGTTCGCGCGCCCGGCGCCCCGGCGCTTATGCTGCGGCTCGTCATGAGCGAGCCCACCAAGTTCCTGCTCCGCGAAGAGCAGATCCCCACGCATTGGGTCAACCTGCTGCCGGACCTGCCGGGCGAGCCGCTACCGCCGCTCAACCCCGCCACGGGCCAGCCGGCCGGCCCCGACGACCTCACGCCGATCTTCCCGATGGGGCTGATCCTCCAGGAGGTCGCCGCCGAGCCCGAGGTCGAGATCCCCGAGGACGTCCGCGAGGCCTACGGGCTGTGGCGGCCGACGCCGCTGTACCGCGCGCGGCGCCTGGAGAAGGCCCTCGGCACGTCCACGCACATCTACTACAAGTACGAGGGCGTCTCCCCGTCCGGCTCGCACAAGCCGAACACCGCGGTGCCGCAGGCGTACGAGAACGCCAAGGCGGGCGTGAAGAAGCTCGCGACCGAGACCGGCGCGGGCCAGTGGGGCTCCTCGCTGGCGTTCGCGTGCTCGCTGTTCGGGCTCGAGTGCGAGGTCTTCATGGTCGGGTCGAGCTATGACCAGAAGCCGTACCGGCGCTCGATGATGCAGGCCTGGGGCGCGACCGTGCACCGCTCGCCTTCCGACCTCACGCAGTCCGGCAAGGCGAACGCCGAGCACCCGACGGGCTCGCTCGGCATCGCGATCTCCGAGGCCGTCGAGGTCGCGGCGCAGGATCCCGACTGCAACTACTCGCTCGGCTCGGTGCTCAACCACGTGCTCCTGCACCAGACCGTGATCGGGCAGGAGGCGCTGCTGCAGATGGAGCTGGCGGGCGAGGAGCCGGACGTGATCGTCGGCTGCGTCGGCGGCGGCTCGAACTTCGCCGGCCTGGCGTTCCCGTTCCTGCGCGCCGGCTCGCGCACGCGCTTTGTCGCCGCCGAGCCCGCCGCGTGCCCCACGCTGACGCGCGGGGTCTACCGCTACGACTTCGGCGACACCGCCGGGCTGACGCCGCTGATGCCGATGTACACGCTCGGGCACGACTTCGTGCCGCCGCCGGTGCACGCGGGCGGGCTGCGCTACCACGGCGACGCGCCGATGCTGTGCGGGCTGGTGAAGGCGGGCCGGATCGAGGCGCGCGCCTACAAGCAGAACGAGACGTTCGACGCGGCAGTGAAGTTCGCGCGCGCCGAGGGGATCATCCCGGCGCCGGAGCCGGCGCACGCGATCCGCGCGGTGATCGACGAGGTCGAGCGCGGCGATGCGAAGGTGATCCTGTTCGGCCTCTGCGGCCACGGCAACTTCGACCTCGGGGCCTACGACGCGTACCTGTCGGGCACGCTCGAGGACCCGGAGTTCTCCGAGGCCGACATGGACGCCGCCCTCGCGCGGCTACCGGAGGCGCCGGCGATCGCCTGAGCCGGTGAGTGCGTGCGCTGCACCGGGCGCACGGGTGAGCACGTTCAGCCCTCTGGGGGATACGAGCGGGCGCTCGAATCTGGCACGCTCGCGCTCATGTGGCGAAAGCGTTCCACCACTCAGGGCCGGCAAACGGTCTCCACGCACGAGCTGCCACCGGGCCGAGCGCGCGGCGACCAGATCCGGCGGTTCCACGACGAGGCGGCGAAGGCGACGATCTACGCCGTCGACGATTGGACGATGACCTCGCGGGCGCGCGTGTTCGCCCTGATCATCGCCGTCCGCTACGTGGTCGACTACCAGGTGCCGGGCGACGTCGTGGAGTGCGGCGTGTGGCGGGGCGGAAGCATGCAGGCCGTGGCGCGCACGCTGCTCGAGCGCGGCGACACCGACCGCACGCTGCACCTGTTCGACACGTTCGAGGGGATGCCGCCGCCGACGAAGGAGGACCGGCGCCTCAACGGCCCGGCGGCGAGCGAGCTGCTCGCCACCCGGGAGCGCACGGCGAGCGTGTGGGCGGTCGCCGGCCTCGAAGACGTACAGGCCGGCATGGCGCAGACCGGCTATCCCGAGGACCACATCCGCTACCACCCCGGGCTCGTGGAGGACACGGTCCCGAGCGAGGCGCCGGAGCGGATCGCGCTGCTGCGGCTCGACACCGACTGGTACGCGTCGACCCGCCACGAGCTCGAGCAGCTGTACGGGCGCGTGGTGCCGGGCGGCGTCCTGATCATCGACGACTACGACTACTGGGAGGGCTCGCGCCAGGCCACCGACGAGTTCCTCGCCGAGTCGGGCGTGCGCCTGCTGCTCGTGCCGGTCGATTCCTGCCGCGTCGCCGTCAAGCCTTGAACGCGGCCGCGCCGGCGGTTCGACCGAACCGCCGGCGCGTGCCTCGCTCTCTCCCTTCCCTTACTCGTACGCGAGCGCGGTCAGCACGTCGAGCCGGGAGGCGCGACGGGCCGGTGCGATCGCGGCGAGGATGCCCGCCACCGCGGCGACGACGGTGAGCACGACCAGCGACCCGGCCGGGATCGCGAAGGTCAGGCCCTCGTCGGCGAACACCGAGGTGACGATCGCGGCCAGGCCGAGGCCCAGCGCAATGCCGAGGCCCGCGCCGAGCAGCGCCGTGATGATGCTCTCGTGGCGGACCATCCGCCGGACCTGCCGGCGCGTCATGCCGACCGCGCGCAGCGTGCCCAGCTCGCGGGTGCGCTCGAACGTCGAGAGCACGAGCGTGTTGACGATCCCGAACAGGCTCACGATCACGGCCAGCGCGAGCAGCACGTAGAAGATCGCCAGCAGGGTGTTGATGTCCTCGGTCGTCTTGTCGATGTAGGCGGACTTGCTGAGCGACTTGGCGTCCGGGTACGGCTTCAGCGCGTGAACCACGGCCGCGTCGCTGTCGGCGGACACCAGCGTCAACACGTTGTGCTGGTTCTCGAACGCCTGCTCGTACGTGCTCTGGGCGATCGTGATCGGGCCCATCGAGAGCGCGTCGAGCACCGGCGAGTCCTCGATCGCGGCCACCCGCAGCGAGAGCTTGTCGCCCTTCGCCGAGCGTGACCGAGAGGCGGTCGCCGACACCCAGGTGGTGCTCGGTGGCCAGGCCCTCGTCGACGATCGCGCCGTCGCTGCCGAGCTTCGACACCGCGTCGCTCGGCCCCGAGGCGATGTCGAACGAGAACCGGCCGGCGGCCGTGCCCGGATCGACGGAGTTGACGATCTCCTTGTCGCCGAACGCGAGCCCGACGTCCTGCCGGATCGCGGTGACGCCGGAGATGCCGGGCGCGTCCGCGACCGCCTTGGCGATCGCCGGATCGGTGGGCGACCAGCCGTCGGCGCCGGTGATCACCTGTGTGGCGGCGATGCGCCGCTCGAGCGTGCCCGACGTCGTGTCGCGCAGGCCCTGGGCGATCACCGTCACGAGCGTCACCAGTGCGACGCCGATCATCAGCGCCGAAGCAGTGGTCGCCGTGCGGCCGGGATGGCGCATCGCGTTGCGGCGGGCGAGCGCGCCCGCGGAGCCGCCGAGCTTCTCGGCCGGGCGGCCGATCAGCGAGGCGAGGCCGCGGACGGCGCGGGCCGGGAGCCGGAGCTTGTGCGCGCCCGGGTCCGCGTCACGCAGCGCGGCCACCGGCGGCACGCGGGTCGCGCGCCAGGCCGGGATCAGGCCGGCGACCAGCGTCACCAGCGTCCCGACGAGCATCGACACGAGCACGGTCTGGCTCGTGAACACCATGCCGGCGTCCGGCAGGGCGAGATCCATCGAGTCGAAGATGGCGTCCAGGCCCTTGGCGACGCCGAAGCCGGCGGCCAGGCCGGTCGCCGAGGCGAGCAGGCCGATGGCCAGCGCCTCGAGCAGCACGGAGCCGAGGATCTGGCGGCGCGTCGCGCCGACCATCCGCAGCAGGCCGAACTCGCGTGCCCGCTGGGCGACCGTGATCGAGAGCGTGTTGAAGATCGTGAACGCTCCGACGAAGATCGCGACGAAGCCGAACACGAGCAGCACGGTGCGGATGATCGAGATGAACTGCTCCAGGCCCTTCGAGCGTGAAGCGGTCGTTGTCCCGCGCGGTCTGCACCTGAGCGCTGCCGGCCACGGCGGCGGCGACGGCCTGGCGGACGTCGGCGCCCGAGACGCCTTCACGACCGGCGACGAGGATCGAGTCGTAGTGACCCGTCTTGCCGAACAGCGACTGCGCGGCGCGCAGGTCGAACACGGCGGCGGTCGCCGTGCCCAGCGACTTGACGGTGCCGAAGCGGGCGATGCCCACGACGGTGTACCGGCGAGCGGCGCCCGGAGTGGTCACGCGCACGTGCGAGCCGACCGCGTAGTGCTGGCTGTCGGCCGTGGCGGCGTCGATCACGACCTCGTCGGCCGCGGTCGCCCAGCGGCCGGAATCGAGCCGGAACGGCGTCGTGGCCTGCGCACCGGCGGTGCGTGAGTCATAACCCGAGCCGAAGTACGGCCCGTCGCCGACCGGCTTGCCGTCGCGGCCGACGATCTTGGCCTCGTCGGTGATGTCCCCGACGGCGGTGGCCACCTGCGGGACCGCGCGGACCTTGGCGAGCAGTGCAGCGTCGACGGTCGGCCGCTTCGCCGTCCAGTCGGTCGCGTCGATCTTGAACGCGGTCTTCGCGCTCACGACGGCGTCGGTGCCGTCGTACGCGGACGCCGACAGGCTGTCGGCCGCTCCGCGCATCGTGTCGGTCAGCGTGAACGCGCCGCTCACCATGGCGACGCCGAGCACGATGGCCAGCATCGTCAGCAGCGTGCGCACCGGGCGCGCGGCGAGACCTCTGAGGGCGACGCGCTTCATCGGGCGGCCTTCTTCATCACCGCGAGGATGTCGGCCTCGCTCGGCTGCTCGAGGTCGGCGACGACGCGGCCGTCGGCCAGGTAGAGCACACGGTCGGCCACCGCCGCCGCGCGCGGGTCGTGCGTGACCATCAGCGTGGTCTGGCCGTCGATCTCGACGGCGTCGCGCAGGAGCTGGAGGATGCCGGCGCCGGCCTCGGAGTCGAGGTTGCCGGTCGGCTCGTCGGCGAACAGGACGGTCGGCCGGGTGATCAGTGCGCGGGCGATCGCGACGCGCTGCTGCTGGCCGCCCGACAGCTCGGCCGGACGGTGGTCGCGGCGCTCGGCCAGGCCGACGCGGGCGATCAGTGCGTCGATCTCCTCGGCCGGCGGACGCTTGCCGGCGATCGCGAGCGGGAGCACGACGTTCTCCTCCGCCGACAGCGTCGGCAGCAGGTTGAACGACTGGAACACGAAGCCGATGTGCTTGCGGCGCAGGCGCGTGAGCTCGCGGTCCTTCATGTTCGTGATGTCCTGGCCGGCGACCGAGACGGCGCCCGAGCTGGGCGTGTCGAGGCCGGCGAGCAGGTGCATCAGGGTCGACTTGCCGGAGCCCGACGGGCCCATGACGGCGGTGAACTGGCCGGCCGGCAGGTCGAGCGAGACGCCGCGCAGCGCGTGCACGGCCGAGTCGCCGTCACCGTACGTGCGCGTCAGTGCGCTCGCCGTGACGGCATGGTCGATCGAGGCGGGGAGTGCGGACAAGGGAGAGAGACTCCTTTCGCCTACGGTCGCCGCAAACCCCACGCGGCGACCTTCGGCGACGTTAGTTGCCGCGGCCCGGCCAATCCGGGACACCGCAGCCTCCAGGGCTCCAGCGGACAGCAGGGCGCTCGTCGCCTCGGCGAGGAGACGCCCGACGATGCCGCCGGACGGACGAACGGACACGGACGCGCGCACCTCGCTGCCACCCGCGACGGGCGCCAGCTCGTATGCGACGTCGAAGCCGACGGGGCCGTCGGCCGCGAGCGTGAGCCCGCGGTCCGAGGCCTCGTGGACTTCGAGGTCGAACCCGACGCGACGACCGGCCAGCTTCCCGCTCACGCGAGCGCGGCTGCCGGTGGCGAGCCGCCAGCCCTGGAGCTCGTCAACGTCGAAGGGCACGGGGGCCCACTCGGCGGCGGCGTCGGGGTCGGTGAGCACGGCGAGCACGTCTTCCGGACGTGCGGCGGTGGTCGTCGTGGCGGTCCATGTCCTCATGGCCGTCACTCTCCCGTCCAGAGCGTCGCCTGTCGTCGGCCTGCCAGACGATTCGTGCCGCCCCGCGCGGACGATCCCGCGTCATCCTCGAGGATGACTCCCCGATCGTCTGTGAGAACGACGATCCCGAGCTCTGACGCGGCTAACGTTGCACTCGATGCTCGCTCGGATGCGCGCCATCGACCCGTTCCGGGCGGATCTCCTGCTGGCCGCGCTGTTCCTCGTGGAGGCGCTGGCCGAGCTGGTCTTCCTGGTGCCCGACGGCGCCCCCCACGGCGGGTGGGTGATCGTGCTGATCCTCGCCATGACGGGCTGTCTGGCCACCCGGCGGCGCTGGCCGGTCCCGTCGGCGGTCGTCGCCATGCCGCTGCAGGTCGGGTTCAACACGCTCGGCACGGCGTACGGCGACCACATGATCACCCCGTTCTTCGTGCTCCTGTTCCTGCTCTACTCGATCGGCCGCAACATCGAGGGGCGCGCGCTGTATTACGTGCTCGCCTGGGCGGTCGTCTGTGCGGTGATCGCGCAGGCAGTCGACGACTATGACGACGAGGCGAGCAGCTACGTCTTCACGGTCGGGGCCGTGGTCTTCGGGCCGGCGCTGGTCGGGCGCGTCCTGCGCAACCGCGCCGCGCTCAACCGCACGCTGCACGACAAGGCGCGCCGCCTGCGGCGCGAGCGTGCGCAGCGCGCGGCCGCCGCGGCGGGCGAGGAGCGGACACGGATCGCCGGCGAGCTGCACGACGTCGTCGCGCACGCGCTGAGCGCGATGGTGGTGCAGGCGTCGGGCGCACGCCGCCTGGCCGAGCGCGACCCCGCCCGCGCCGCCGACGCCTTCCTCGCGGTCGAGACCAGCGGCCGCGAAGCGCTGACCGAGATCCGCCGCCTGCTCGGCGTCCTGCGCCGCGAGGACGAGGACGTCGCGCTCGCCCCACAGCCGTCTCTGCGGCACGTCCACTCGCTGCTGCGCCGGATCGAGGCGGCCGGCCTGCCGGTCGAGCTTGCGGTCGAGGGCGAGGAGCGCGACCTGCCGCTCGGGCTCGACCTGACCGCCTACCGCGTGCTGCAGGAGGCGCTCGGCAGCGCGCTCGAGGAGGGCCGCGCCGGTCACGCGCGCGTGCGCCTGAACTACGAGGCCGCCTACATCGAGGTCGAGGTCGTCGACGACGGCGGCGAGCCGTCGCGACCGCTGCTCGGGATCCGCGAGCGCGTCGGGCTCGCGGGCGGCGATGCTGCGCGCTGGCGCGCGTCGCGACGGCGGCCACGTGGTGCGCGCGCGGCTGCCGCTCGGAGGCCCGGCATGAGGCGCTGGTTCCGGCGACTGCAGCGCGCCGACCGCCACGTCGTCGATCGCTGGATCGCGGCCGCCTTCATCGTCATCGGCGAGGCCGAGATGCTCGCCCAGTGGGAAGGGGACGGGTCGCTCCCACTCCAGATACTGCTCCTCGGCGGCGGCTACGCGATGCTCGCCTGGCGGCGCTCGCAGCCCGTGCTCGCCGGCGCGGGGATGTTCGCGTGCTGGATCGTCGCCAACACGTTCCTCGTCGACCTGCACAACCTCCAGTTCCCGCTGATCGCCGTGCTCGCCATGTGTTACGCGATGGGGGCGTACACCACCGGACGGGCAGCGCTGCTCGCTCCCGTGGTGATCCTCGCCGGCATGAACGGCGTGGTCCTGAGCTTCAGCAACCAGGTCTTCACCGACTACGTGTTCCCGACCGCGTTCGCGCTGATCGCCTGGCTCGCCGGCCGCGGCCTGCGTACGCGCTCCCAGCTCACCGAGGAGCTGCACGAGGCCGCCGTCCAGGCACAGGAGGCGCACGAGCGCGACGTCGCGCGCGCGGCGGCCGAGGAGCGCCGGCGGATCGCGCGCGAGATGCACGACGTCGTCGCGCACTCGGTGTCCGTGATGGTCGTGCAGGCGGGCGGCGCGCGCCGGATCCTCGAGCGCGACCCGCGGCGCGCGGTCGAGGCCGCCGCCCACATCGAGGACGTCGGCCGCGCGGCGCTGACCGAGATGCGCCGCCTGCTCGGCGTCCTGCACGCCGGCGAGGACGACACGCGCGCCCCACAGCCGACGCTGCGCGAGCTCGATCATCTGGTCGAGCGCTCGCGCGCCGCCGGGCTGCCGGTGACGCTCGTCGTCGAGGGCGCGCCCCAGCCGCTCCCGCCCGGCAAGGACCTCGCCGCGTACCGCGTCGTGCAGGAGGCGCTCACCAACGCGATCAAGCACGCCGGCGCCGCGCCGACGTCCGTCACCGTTCGCTGGGAGTCTTCTTGCCTTGAGCTCGCGATCGTCGACAGGGGTGGCAAGGCCATGAACGGGTCCAACGGCTCCGGCCACGGGCTGGTCGGGATGGAGGAACGCATGCGGCTGTACGACGGCTCGCTGCGCGCGGGCCCGATCGCGGCGGCGGCTTCGAGGTCGTCGCGAGGCTCCCGCTGTGATCCGCGTCCTGATCGCCGACGACCAGGCGCTGGTGCGCGCCGGCTTCCGCATGATCCTCGACGCCGAGGAGGACATCGACGTCGTCGGCGAGGCGTCCGACGGCAACGAGGCCGTCGAGCAGGCCAAGCGGTTGACGCCCGACGTCGTGCTGATGGACATCCGCATGCCCGAGCTCGACGGCATCGAGGCGACGCGCCGGGTGGTCGGCATCGGCGGTGACCTCCCGCCGCGCGTGCTGATGCTCACCACGTTCGACCTCAACGAGTACGTCTACGAAGCCCTGCGCGCCGGCGCCAGCGGCTTCCTGCTGAAGGACGTGCCGCCGGAGGAGCTGGCGGCGGGCATCCGGGTCGTCGCGCGCGGCGACGCGCTGCTCGCCCCTTCGATCACCCGGCGCCTGATCCACGAGTTCGCGCGCGCGACCCCGGCTTCCGGGCCGCCGCGCGGGTTCGACGAGCTCACCGCGCGCGAGGTCGAGGTGTTCAAGCTCGTCGCCCGTGGCCTGTCGAACGCGGAGATCGCCGCCGAGCTGATCGTGAGCGAGACGACCGTCAAGACGCACGTCGCCCGGCTGCTGATGAAGCTCGGCCTGCGCGATCGCGTGCAGGCCGTCGTGCTCGCCTACGAGTCGGGCGTCGCGGTGCCGGGCGGTACGAGCTAGCCGGCCTGGGCGGCGGGCGGCTGGCCCAGCACCCGCCGCACGGCAGCGATCAGGCGCTCGCGATTGCTCTCGACGCGTGCCTTGAAGATGATGTGCCTGCCGTCGGCGGTTCGGGTGGGGATGAGGGTGATTCGGGGCATGAGGAGCACTTCAGAGAGTGAAGTGACCGTGGTGAAGGGAAGCTAAGGCGGCCATGACCGACTTCCCGCTCCCCGGTTCCGCGCCGGCCGTCGTCGCCGTCCCCGCTCCGGGTGAGGGGCCCGGCTTCTGGGCCGGTGCGCCGTGCGCCGTGTTCGGCGACGACGGCTCGATCCTGCTCGCCTACCGTGTCCGCAACGGGCACGACGGCAACGACGAGACGGTCATCGCGCGGTCGGCCGACGGCGAGGAGTTCTCGACGCTGGTGCGGCTCGACGAGTCACGCTTCGGCGCGATGGCGGTGGAGCGGCCGGCGCTCGTGCGGACGGACTCCGGGTGGCGGCTGTACGTGTGCTGCGCGACGCCGGCGTCCAAGCACTGGTGGATCGGGGCGCTCGACGCCGCCGACGTCGACGGCCTGGCGACCGCTGAACATCGGGTCGTGTTCCCCGGCGACGACGTGTACGCGGTCAAGGACCCGATCGTCCGGCGCGACGGGGACGGCCGCTGGCGTGCCTGGATCTGCCGTCACCTGCTCGACATCCCGGGCGAGGAGGACCGGATGAACAGCGCCTACGCGACCAGCGCCGACGGGTTGTCGTGGGAGTGGCACGGCACGGCGATCGAGGGGCGGCCGGGCACATGGGATGCCCGCGGCGCGCGCATCACCGCGGTGCTGGCCGACGGCCGGATGGCCTACGACGGGCGCGCGACCGCCGAGGAGAACTGGTTCGAGAAGACCGGGCTGACCGAGGACCGCTCGGCGCCGGTGGCCGACGTGCGCTACCTCGACGTGCTCGCGCTCCCGGGCGGCGGGCACCGCATCTACTACGAGGCGCGGCTCCCCGACGAGAGCCACGAGCTGCGGACCGAGCTACTCACCCCATAGCTCGGCGCGCACCAGCGCGTCGGCGATCTCGTTCTCCGCGCGCGGGTGCCAGCGCCAGCGGACTTCGCGAAACCGCGAGGCAGCCGCGCGGATCGCGACGGCGCGCCGGTCGTCTCCGGCACGGGCGGCGAGTACGGTGATCGCCAGTTGCGAGTCGCTGCGGACCTCGATCGGGTCGGCCTGGTGCGCGGCGGCGAGGTCGAGGCCCAGCGCGATCGCGCGGTACTCGGCGTCGGCGGCGCTCGCATGGCCGATCCGCTCGACGCGCCGCTCCAGCTCCGTGCCGTCCGCGGCGAGCAGCACGGCGGCGATCGCGGCCGGCCCCGGGTTGCCGCGAGAGCCGCCGTCGCACAGGACGATGGCGGTGCCGGTCGGCGCGGGCGCGGGCGGCGGCTGACCGGCGCGGCGCGACGCATAGGCGAGCTGCCGCCGCTCGCCGTCCTTCAACGTTCCTCCCTTTCGACGGGGCCGCCGAGGCATCGGCGAAGTGTCCCAGGATGGTAGGTTGGTTTCGTTATGCAACCGCGTGAACGCACGATCGCCTGGCACGACCCCGTCGCCGCCGCGGCCCTCGGCGAGGGCCTCTCGGGCCTGGAGTACATGCAGAGCATCGCCGCCGGCGAGATCCCGCCGCCGCCGATCGCCGTCCTGCTCGGGTTCGAGCTCGTCGAGGTCGAGGAGGGCCGCGCGGTGTTCGCGGTCACTCCGCAGGAGTTCCACTACAACCCGATCGGCGTCGTCCACGGCGGGCTGGCGGCCACGCTGCTCGATTCGGCGATGGGCTGCGCGGTCCACAGCACGCTCGCGGCCGGCACCGGCTACACGACGCTCGAGGTCAAGGTCAACTTCGCGCGCGCGATCACCGGCGCCACCGGCCGCGTCGTGTGCGAGGGGACGCTGATCCACCGCGGCCGCACGATCGCCACCGCCGAGGGCCGCGTGACCGCCGAGGACACCGGCAAGCTGCTCGCCCACGGCACCACAACCTGCCTGCTCTTCGGCACCAACGGCAACTAAGGGGGTCTGACCCCCCTTGGCGCCCGCGGCGAGTAAGGGGGTCTGACCCCCCTTGGCGCCCGCGGCGAGTAAGGGGGTCTGACCCCCTTACACTCGCGCGGGTGGATGTCAGCTCAGGGGACGCCTGGGATGCGCTGTTCAGCGACTTCTATCTGCGGGCGTTCGGCGACGACCCGCACGCCGAGGAGACCGAGGCGCAGGCGCTGGCCGCGGCGCGGCTCGCGGGGTGCCCTGACGGCGGTGACCTGCTCGATGTGCCGTGCGGCTTCGGCCGCCACGCGCTGCCGCTGGCGCGGGCGGGCTACAAGGTCGTCGGCGTCGACCGCTCGCAGGCGCTGATCGAGGAGGCGCGGCGGCGCGGCGGCGGCGAGCGCTGGCCGAAGCTCGTCCGCGCCGACTACCGCGAGCTGCCGCAGGCCGACGAGAGCTTCGACGCCGCGCTGAACCTGTTCTCGTCGCTCGGCTACCTCGGCGACGAGGAGGACACGCGCGCGCTGGCCGAGATCCGCCGCGTGCTGCGCCCGGGCGGCCGGCTGCTGATCGAGATCATGCACCGCGATGCGCTCGTGCTGCGGTTCCGCGACCAGACGTGGCACCTGGTCGGCGGCGGGCGGCTGCTGCTCGAGCAGCGCACGTTCGATCCCGCCTCGGGCATCGCCCAGACCACGCAGACGCTGATCGAGACGAGCGGGGAGCGGGACTCGCGCACGTTCTCGCTGCGCGTGTACACGGCCACCGAGCTGAAGGCGATGCTCGCGGCCGCAGGGTTCGAGGAGTCGCGCGCCCACGGCGACTTGGACGGCGGCCCGCTCACCCCCGAGAGCCGTCTGGTGATCGTGGCGCGCCGTTAGTCGATCGTCCGCGGGCCCATGAAGCGCGGGAGGCCGTCGTCGGGGATGGCCGACCCAGTCGGGCGCCGACTCCAGCCACTGCCGCCAGCGCGGCTTCATGCCCGGGTCGCCGTCGACCGCGCCAAGCCGCACGCCGACGATCCCGTCGCCGTCGGGCTCACCGCTGTACACGTGGCCGCCGCAGTGCTCGCAGAACGACTTCGGGTGCCCGTTCTCGGGGCGCCAGGTCCGGATCGCCTCGGCGCCGGCGACCAGCGTGAAGGCGCCGGCCGGGACCATCCCGTTCATCGACCACGGCACGCCGCTGCGCTTCTGGCAGCGCTTGCAGTGGCAGTAGCCGACGGTTCTGAACGGCAACTCGACCGCGAACTGCACGGTGCCGCAGGCGCAGGAACCCGTGAGCGAAGACATGTCCGGCAGCGTATCCGTCAGATCACGCACGAAAATCCCTGCCGCGACTCAAGAGCGCTCAAGGCGCGGCCGATCCAGCGGGGGAGCTCCCATGGCCGCGTGCACGATCGATGATCCGCGTGATGAGGGCCCGCTGGCGGATCTGACGTCGGCGGGCATGTGGACGACCGCGGGTCTGATCGGCGCGTCGATGTTCCTGCTGCCCGGCGCGCCGCACGAGCACATCGGCGTCGGGTTGCTGATCGCGCTCACGGCGATCACGTGGGGCGCGATCTCGCTGCTGCTGTGGCACAAGCGCTGGACGATGCCGATCGGCCGGCGCGCCATCGTCACCGCCGCCACGGCGCCGCTCGTGACCGCCGCGATCTGGGCTTCCGGCGGCGCCACGAGCTTCCTGCAGCCGATGCTGCTGTTCACGGCGCTGTTCATCTCGTACTTCTTCCCCCCTCGACTGGCGTGGCCGCTGATCGCGTTGTTCGCCGCGGTCTACTCGAGCCCGATCGCCTACGACGCCACCGCGCTCGACGAGAACTTCCCGGCGCGGGCGCTCAGCTTCACCATCGCCCTGGCCGGCGCGACGCTGGTCATGCAGCTGCTCAAGCGCCGGTTGGTCCGCGCCGAGGAGCGCCAGCGCGTGATGGCCGAGCGCGACCCGCTGACCAACCTGCACAACCGCCGCAGCTTCGACGCCGCGCTCGACTACGCGCTCGGGATGGACCGCGCCGCGCTGATCCTGTTCGACTTCGACGCCTTCAAGGCGATCAACGACCGGCACGGACACCCGGTCGGCGACGAGGTGCTGCGATCGGTCGCCGCCGCGTGCAGCGAGGTCGTCCGCGGTGACGACTGCCTCGCCCGCCTCGGCGGCGACGAGTTCGCCGTGATCGCCCCGCGCGCCGGCTCGGCCGGCGTGGCGCGCATCGTCGCGTCGCTCGAGGAGGCGATCGCCGCCGCTCCGATGCCGGAGCCGGTGGCCGCCGTCGGCGCCAGCTTCGCCTGGGCCGTCGCGCCCACCGACGCCACCACGGGCGGCCGGCTCCTCGAGTGCGCCGACCAGCGCCTGCTCTACCGCAAGCGCCTCAACAAGACCGCGTTCTAGACACCCGATCAGCGGGGTAGGGAGTTCGCTAGGAGGCGAACTCAAGGGGGACCCATGCGGGGAATGGGGACACTGCTCGTCGTGCTCGCGGCCGCGCTCGCGCTCGCGCAACCGGCGACGGCATCCGAGAAGAGCACGCTGGAACGCTACGCGCAGGCGACGTGGCGGTCGTTCGCGACGATGACGGACGAGCGGTCGGGCCTGCCGCCCGACATCCTCGATCGCGACGGCACGACGAGCGTGCAGACGTCGACGACCAACATCGGCGCCTACATGTGGAGCGCGGTGGCGGCCGAGCGGCTGGGGATCATCAGCCACCGCGAGCTGGTGCGCCGGATGAAGCGCACGATCTCGACGCTCGAGGGCATGGAGCGCTACGAGCCGAGCGGGCAGTTCTACAACTGGTACGACCACCACACCGGCGCGAAGCTGACGACCTGGCCGCCGGACGGCGAAGCCGCTCACGCCGATCCTGTCCTCGGTCGACAACGGCTGGCTCGCCGTCGGCCTGCGCATCGTGGCCGACCGCGTGCCGGAGGTGTCCAAGCGGGCCCGGGCGATCTACGACAGCATGGACTTCGGCTTCTACTACCGGCCGGACGTCAACCGGATCCTGTTCCACTACGTGCCCAGCACCGGCGAGGCGCCGTGCTGCTACGACACGTACGTCAGCGAGAGCCGGATCGCGACCTACATCGGGATCAGCAAGGGCGAGATCCCGGCCAAGGCCGTGTACGGGACCAACCGCGCGTTCGAGACCGGCTGCCTGGAGAGCCAGCCGGTGGGCGACGTGCACACCTACTTCGGCACGCGCGTATATGACGGCGCGCTCCGTTACAACGGCACCCTCGTCACGCCGAGCTGGGGCGGCAGCATGTTCGAGGCGCTGATGCCATCGCTGTTCGTGCCCGAGGAACGGTGGGCGCCCGGCAGCTGGGGCGTCAACCACCCGCTCACGGTCGACGCGCAGATCCACCACGGGCTCACCGAGGCGGGCTACGGCTACTGGGGCTTCTCGCCGGCGAACATCCCCGAGGGCGGCTACGACGCCTACGGCGTCGACGGGATCGGCAGCAACCCCGACGGCTACTTCTCCAACGAGGACCGCACCGGCGTCGACCCGGGGTTCCCGGGCTGCCGCGACCCGAAGCCGGACCCGCCGCCGAGCGCGTACACGAACGGCGTCGTCACGCCGCACGCCGCGGCGCTCGGCCTGCGCTTCCGGCCCACCGCGGCGGTCGCCGACCTGCGCGAGCTCGAGCGTGACTTCCCGGTCTACACGCCGCTCGGGTTCGTGGACTCGGTCAACGTCGACAGCGGCGTGGCGTCGAAGGCCTACCTGTCGCTCGACCAGGGGATGATCATGGCCTCGCTCGGCAACGCGCTCGGCCACGACGTGCTGCGGCGCGCGTTCGCCACGCGCGACTTCGAGCGCGCGCTGCGTCCGGTGATCGGCGTCGAGGAGTTCGCGTCGTCACCGCGGCCGTGCACGATCACCGGCACGCCCGGGGCGGACCGGCTGCGCGGCACGAAGGGCGACGACGTCATCTGCGGCCTCGGCGGCAATGACGTGATCGACGCCCGCGGCGGTGACGACGCGGTGTTCGGCGACGCCGGCGACGACCGCATCGACGGTGGCGACGGCGACGACACCCTCTACGGCGGCGACGGCGAGGATCAGCTCACCGGGGGCCGCGGAGAGGACGTCCTGAGCCGATAGGTCGGGATCACGGATGGTGCGACGTGTCGTTCCACAGCGCGAGCGCGCGCCGTTCGCGTTCGTGGTCGAGCTCGGACACCGAGCCGGTCGAGAGCAGCAGCTTGCCGCCGAACGCGGCGGGTTCACCCAGCCAGCGAGCGGCCAGGATGCGCAGCAGGTGTCCGTGCGCGAACACGAGGACGTCGCCGTCGACGGCGAGCGCGCGCTCGATCACGCGGTCGGCGCGGCGACCGGTGTCGTCGACGGTCTCGCCGCCCGGCGCGCCGTGCTCCCAGATGCTCCAGCCCGGCCGCTCGCCCCGGATCTCCGGCGTCGTCAGCCCCTCGTACTCGCCGTAGTCGACCTCGACGAGGTCCTCGTCGATCTCGACCTGGTCGAAACCCGCCAGCCCGGCGGTCACACGCGCGCGCTGGCGCGGCGAGCACAGGACGAGCGCGAAGGCGCGGCCGGCCAGCCGCTCCCGCAGCCGCTCGGCGACGCGGCGCCCCGGCTCGGTCAGCGGGACGTCGGTCACGCTCGTGTGCTTGCCCGAAGCGCTCCACTCGGTCTCACCGTGGCGCACGAGGACGATGCTCACGCGCGGCAGCCTACGCCGCAACTCGACACGGCGCGGAGCGACGGGTTACCGTCGGGGCGGTGTCGGGTGAGCTGACTTCACCGGAACGCCGGCTGCGTGTGCTGCTGATCGCGCACGCCGCGTGGAGCGCGGTGCTGGCGATCGGTTACATCGTCGGCGGCGACACCGCTTCGCTCGGTTTCCTACCCAACTCGTTCGCCAAGGACGTGCTGTTCGTCGCGCTGTCCGCGGTCGCGGCGGCGGACATCCGGCGGTTCGGCGGCCTGTCACTGGCGATCGCGCTCGCCTACCTCGCGCTGGTCGGCGGCCAGGTCGCGACGCTCGCGTGGGGCGGCGCCCCCGACCAGGACGTGCTCGGCATCGTGGCGGTGTCCGCCACCGTCGCGCTGCTCGCGTGGATGGCCGTCGACGTCCTCCTCGCCGCGCTGTTCACCTGGTGGTGGATCGCCGCGGTCCGCTCGCGCCACCAGCTGCGTTACCTGCACCCGATCGCATACCTGGCGCTCGTCGCGCTCGCGGAAGTGCTGGTGGAGGGGCGGCAGCGAGGCGGTCACGCCCGCGCAGGTGGCGCGCAACGTCGACTCCTACCTCGCGGACCTGAAGGCGAGCAGCAAGGGCCGGGTGCAGCTGGCGCTGATCGCGCTCGGCATCTGGCCGCTGCTCACGCTCAAGCCGCCGTTGCCGCTGCTGTCGCCGGCGAGCCGCAAGACGTTCCTGCAGAAGCGCTTCATCGACGAGATCTCCGAGCGGCGCACGTTCCGCCCGATCCGGCCGTATGTGGAGGCGATGATCCGCACCGGCGCGCAGATGTCCTACCTCGGCTACTACGGCGACCGCCGGTCGTGGCCGGCGATCGGCTACACGCCGTTCGCGGAACGCCACGGCGGGCGCCGGGCGAAGCCGACCGACCCGCCCGAGCCGCCGCTGCGCTCGCTCGGGGTCGTGCCGCGCGGCGCGAAGTACGACGCGATCGTCGTCGGCTCGGGCGCGGCGGGCGCGATCCTCGCGTACCGCTTCGCACAGGCCGGGCGCCGCGTGCTGGTGGTCGAGCGCGGCCCCCACGTCGACCCGCGCCAGTTCACCGACGACGAGGTCGAGCAGTACCTCAAGCTCTACAACGAGGGCGCGCTCGAGCTGGCGACCAACTTCAGCCTGCAGGTGCTGCAGGGCATGTGCGTCGGGGGTGGCACGACGATCAACAACGCGCTCTGCCTGCATCCGCCCACGCATGTGCTCGACTCGTGGGACGCGGTCGACCGCCCTGCGCTGGAGGCGGCGATCGGCGAGGTGCGCACGTGGCTGGGCGTGGCGGAGATCCGCGCGGACACGACCTCACAGGCCGCCCGCCGCTTCGCCGCCGCGGTCGCCGATCTGCATCTCCCGGGCGTCATGGAGGTCATGGAGGCGAACATCACCGACGCCTGCCTCGGCACGGGCTACTGCAACATCGGCTGCGCGTTCGGGGCCAAGAAGTCCGGGCTCGACGTGCTGCTGCCCGAGGCCCAGCAGCAGTACGAGCTCGACGTGCTGGCCGACCTGGAGGTCGAGCGGATCGCTCGTGACGGCGACCGCGCCGTCGGCATCGTCGCGAACGGCCACACGATCCACGCCGACGAGATCGTGATCGCCGCCGGGCCGATCGGCTCCAGCTCGCTGCTCCAGCGCAGCCGGATCGGCGGCGACGCCGTGGGACAGGGGCTGCACTTCAACATCAACTCGCCGCTCACCGCCGACTTCCCGACCGAGATCGACTCGTTCGCCGGCATCCAGATGTCGCACGCGTATCTGCCGCCCGGCAACCCGCCCGCCTACATCGTCGAGACCTGGTTCAACCCGCCCGCGACGCAGGCGCTCGCGATGCCGGGCTGGTTCGACCGGCACTTCCACAACATGAGCCGCTACCGCAACATGGCGTGCGCAGGCGTGCTGGTCGGCACCACGACGCCCGGTCGCGTCAAGGACGGCAAGGTCGAGTACACGGCGTCGGCGGCCGACCGCAAGAGCCTGATCGAAGGGCTCAAGACGGCCGGTCGCATCTGGCTCAAGGCCGGCGCCACGCGCGTGATGCCGGCGACGTTCGCCTGGCAGGAGTACCGCTCCGAGGCGGACCTGAAGGGCCTCGACACCGCCGTGCGGGAGACCGGCGACCTGCTGATGACCAGCGCGCACCCGCAGGGCGGCAACGCGCTCGGCACGGTCGTCGACGAGGACTTCCGGGTACGCGGCTTGAAGAACCTGTATCTGTGTGATGCCAGCGTGTTTCCGACCAGCGTGCACGTGAACCCCCAGCTCACCGTCATGGGCATGGCCCAGTACGCCGCGCGCCGTCTGCTCGGCTGAGTCGATGTCCACCGTCGTCGTCGGAGCCGGAACCTTCGGCGCCTCATTGGCGTGGTGGCTGGCGCGCGCCGGCGAGAGCGTCACGCTCGTCGACCAGTTCGAGCCGGGTGACCGGCGGGCCACGTCGGGCGGGGAGACGCGGCTGATGCGCTGCGGGCACGGCGCCGACGCCGACTACACGGCGATGGCGCGGCGGGCGCGCACGCTGTGGCGCGAGCTGGAGGCCGAGTCCGGTGCCGACCTGCTGCACGAGTGCGGCATCGCGTGGTTCGCGCACGACGCGAACGGCTGGGAGGCGGCGTCGCAGCGGACGATGCTGGCGCAGGACATTCCCGCCGAGCTCCTGGACGTGGCGGAGGCGGAGCGGCTGTTCCCGAGCTTGCGCACCGACGATCTCGCGTTCGTCCTGTTCGAGCCCGAGGCCGGTGTGCTGCGCGCGCAGCAGGCCGTGCGCACGCTGGTCCGGCAGGCGCTGCTGCACGGCGCGCGGCTCGTGCACTCGCGCGCGCGGCCGGACGGCGACAGCGTCGTGCTCGAGCACGGCGCGCGACTGGAGGCCGACGTCGTGGTGTGGGCGTGCGGCGGCTGGCTCACGCACCTGTTCGGCGACCTCGTCTCCCTGACCGTGACGCGGCAGGAGCTGCTGTTCCTCGACGGCGGTCGCGAATGGCAGGCGCCCGAGGTGCCGGGATGGGTCGACTACGACCGCGCGATGTACGGGACCGCCGACGTCGACGAGCTCGGAGTGAAGGCGGCGCTCGACGTCGAGGGTCCGCCGCTCGACCCCGACGCGCCGCTGATCGACACGCCGACCACGGTGGGCGTGGTGCGCGACTACCTGCGCGATCGCTTCCCGACGCTGGCGCGGGCGCGGCTCAACGAGGCGCGGGCGTGCCGCTACGAGCTGTCCCCCGACTCGCACTTCATCGCCGCCCCCCATCCCGAGCACGGGCGCGTGTGGATCGTCGGCGGCGGCTCCGGCCACGGCTTCAAGCACGGGCCGGCGATGGCCGAGCGGATCGCCGCGGCGATCGCCGGCGGGACGCCGCTCCCCGATCGCTTCGCGCTCGGTGCTCGAACTCCCGGACGGAGCCTGCGCACGGCGGGCTCCGGTGTGGTTACCTGAGCACCTGATGATCCGGAGAGGGACCGTTGTCCTGCTTGCGGTCGCCGCTGCCCTCGCGGCGGCCGCACCGGCCGGAGCCCAGACGCCGGGCGTCAGCCCGCCCGGCGCCAACGACTTCACGTGCCGCTCGACCGCGCACCCGGTGCCGGTGATCCTCGTGCACGGCACGTTCGGCGACATGACCGCGTCGTGGAACCTCTTCTCCCCCGCGCTCGTGCAGGAGCACTACTGCGTGTTCGCGCTCGACCTCGTGGACCGCGGCATGGCTCCGATCGACCAGTCGGCCGGCAAGCTGGCCGCGTTCATCGACGAGGTGCGACAGAAGACCGGTGCCGCCAAGGTCTCGCTCGTCGGCCACTCGCAGGGCGGGATGCTCGGACGCTACGTCGCGCGCTTCCGCGGCAAGCTCGACGTGATCGACGACATCGTCGGCCTCGCGCCGCCGAGCCACGGCACGACGAACCCGCTGGCGCCGCCGCTCGGCGGGATCGACTGCCCCGCCTGCGCCGAGCAGGCGGCCGGCTCCGCGTTCATGAAGAAGCTCAACGCGGGCGAGGAGGCTCCGCCGCCGCCGTCCTACACGGTCGTCTCGACCAAGTACGACGAGGTCGTGACGCCGTACAGGTCACAGGCGCTCGCGGGCGCGACGAACGTCGTGCTCCAGAACCGCTGCAAGGCCGACATCGTCGACCACGTCGGGATCGTCTACGACCCGGTCGCGCTCCAGTGGACGCTGAACGCGCTCGGGCGCGCGGGCCCCGCGGACCCCGCGTTCCGGCCGACGTGCCGCGACGCGGTGGGCGGCGAGCTGCCGCAGCTGTTCGCGACCGCGAGGAAGCCGCGGATCGGCAAGCACCGCGCGACCCTGCGCGTGCGCTGCGAGAGCCCGGTGCGCTGCATCGGCCGGATCGTGCTGCGCGACAAGCACGGCAAGCTCGGTGCCGGGCGGCTCGACATCGGCGCGCACAAGACGCGCACAGTCCGCGTCCACCTGGCACGCAGGCCCGCCCGCCGGGTGACCGCCAAGGTGCTGACGTTCCAGCCCGGCGGCTACATCATCGCCTCGCTGAGATACAACCTACGGGGCTAGGACGGCGGCGGCTTCGCGCTGCTCGCGGCGCTCGCGCATGAAGCCGAGCACCGCGGCGCCGACCGCGGCGACGGGCATCGCCAGGAACGCGCCGGCCACGCCGGCGAGGACGCCGCCGGCCGTGAGTGCGAGCAGGATGCCGACCGGATGCAGCGACAGCTTGCGCCCGACGACGATCGGATAGAAGACGTTGCCCTCGAGCTGCTGCACCGCCACGATCACGGCGAGGATCACGAGCGCGGCCGGCAGCCCGTTGGCGACGAGCGCGACGAGGACGGCCGCGGCTCCCGCGGTGAACGCGCCGACGATCGGGAAGAACGCGGCGACGAACGTGAGCACGATCAGCGGCAGCGCCACGGGGACGCCGACGATCAGCAGCGCCGCGCCGATGCACACCGCGTCGATCGTCGCAACCAGGAACACGCCCTGCACGTAGGCGCTCAGCGCCGTCCAGGAGCGCCGCCCCGCCTCGCGCAGCACAGGCTGACGGCGCTCGTGGAACAGCTCGAGGATCCAGTCGACGATCTGCGGGCCGTCCTTCACGAAGAAGAACGTGAGGACGACGATCAGCACGATCCCCGCCGCCCACTGGGTGATGAGCACCGCCCCGGTCAACACGCCGTTCGCCACGGCGCCGCCGCGCACCGACTGCAGGCCGGCGTGGATCGCCTTGTCGAGGTCGTTGCGGCCGATGCCCAGCGGCTCGAGCGCGCCGAGCGCCTGCGAAGCCCCATCCTGCACGTTGCTGACCAGGTCGTCGGACTGCGTGATGAGCCCGGGCACGATCAGCGCCCACAGGCCGGCGAAGACGAAGAGCCCGAGGAGGACGCTGGCCATCGCCGCGGGGGCCGGGCGCCAGCGGCGGGCGCGCAGCCGCGCGGCGACCGGCGCGAGCAGCGTCGTGAGCAGGATCGAGATGATCACCGGCAGGACCAGGAGCATCATCCGCGCGGCGCCGAGCGCCACGACGACGATCCCCGCGACCACGATCAGCGCGCGCAGCGTGATCGCGGAGGCCGCGGCCAGCCCGTGCGGCACCGCGTCGTCGCCCTTGAGCAGTGCGGGTCGGTGCGCCCGTCCGTTCGACGAGCGCGAGGTCTCCAGCGGCGGCGCGGCCATCTTGTTGCGGGGTTTTCCCGCGGGCGCGGGTGGGCCAAACGCGGCCGCTATCGTCCCGCGCGATGCCGGCCCTGATCTTCGACCTCGACGGCACGCTCGTCGACACCGTCTACGGCCACGTGTTCGCCTGGCAGCGGGCGCTGGCCAAGTGCGACATGCCGATCGACGGCTGGCGGATCCACCGCCGCGTCGGCATGAGCGGCGGGCTGTTCACGCGCGCGGTGGCGCGCGAGCTCGGGCGGGAGATCACCGACCAGGAGGCCGAGGACGTCCAGCGCCTGCACGGCGAGCTGTTCCGCGAGCTGCTCCCGGAGCGCCGCCCGTTGCCGGGCGCCCGTCGACCTGCTCGCCGACCTGCGCGACCGCTCGATCACCCACGGCATCGCGACCTCGGGCCGGCGGCCGGAGATCAACGCCTCGCTGGACGCCCTCGACGTGCCGGACGACACGGTCGTGGTCGAGCGCGGCGACGTCGCGCGCGCGAAGCCCGAGCCCGACCTGTTCGTCGAGTGCGCACGCCGTCTGCAAGCGGATCCGGGCGACTGCTACGTCGTCGGCGACGCGGTCTGGGACCTGCTCGCCGCCCGCCGCGCCGGCATGCTCTCGGTCGGCCTGCTCACCGGCGGCTACGGGTCCGACGAGCTCGAGCGCGCCGGCGCGCTACCGCGTCTACCGCGACGCCCACGAGCTCCACATCTCGCTCGACGAGCTCGGCTTCGGCTAGCGCCGCCGATGAGTCTGCGGCCCTCGGCGGGTCGTAGGTTCATGACGGACCGACTCCAGAGAGCACGAGACAGCTACACGGCCTACGAGACCGGCGACCGAGGCGTCATCGAAGCGCTGCTGACCGACGACTTCGTCTTCTACAGCCCGCCCGATCCCGGCATCGGCCGCGAGACGTACTTCGAGGTCTGCTGGCCGAACCACCCGCGGCACGACCGGTTCGAGTACGTGCGGCTGATCGAGCACGGCGACGAGGTCGTCGTCACGTACGAAGCCACGCGCACCGACGGCTCGAAGTTCCGCAACACCGAGGTGCTGGCCTTTCGCGGCGACCAGATCTGCCGCGCCGAGGTCTACTTCGGGTGGGACCTCTAGATGGCGGCCGCCCGCTCCAGCGCCGCGAGGGCCTCGCGCTCGACGTCGCGCATGCCCTCGGTATGGCCGTAGAGCAGCAGGACCGAGCAGAGGTTGATCGCGAGCACCCGCGCGCGCACGAGCTGGTCGTCGCGGACCGGGCCGTAGGCGGCGAGGAAGGCGGCGTGGGCGGCGGCGGGCACGAGGCTGAACACCAGCGACAGGTCGATCGCCGGGTCGCCGCAGCTCATGTCGCCCCAATCGATGACGCCGCTGGGCGTGCCGCGGTCGTCGACGAGCAGGTGGCGGAAGTGCAGGTCGCCGTGCAGGACCACCTTCGTGTCCGACGGTGGGAGCGAGTGCGCGGTGTCGAACAGGCGATGGACCGCGTCGGTCGCACGCCACAGGCCCGCGGCCTCGACCGGCTCGAGTTGCTCGAGCGTCTTGGGCACGCGCACGGCCATGTCGGCGCGGCCCATCGGGTCGTGCGGCAGGCCGTCGCTCAGCGGTGCCTCGTGCAGCGCGCGCAAGAACCGTCCCAACGGCTCCGCGAACGCGGCCCGCGTCGCCTCGTCGAGGCCGAGCGGCTCCCGGCCCGGCACCTGCGCGGCGCCGAACCACGGCCACGGGAACTCATCCGCCGGCCGCCCGACGAACACCGGATCGGGGATCGGCAGCGGGAGCCGCGGCGCCAGCTGCGGCAGCGCCGCCAGCTCGCGCTCGAACCCCGGGATCGCGACGGCGCGGCGCGGAAAGCGGAAGACCCAGCGGTCGTCGACCAGCCACGCGGTGTTGTCCCAGCCCACGCCGAGGAGCGCCGTCGACTCCAGCGCGACCTCCGGGAACTGGTCGGCGATCAGACCGCGGGCGAGCGGTTCGTCGACCGTGATCTCCGCGCTCCAGACCGGCATCCCCACCAACGTAGCCTCGCCTCGGGATAATCGAAGCGTGCCCCACTCGGGAACCGTCCGTCGGCGTCAGGCCGAGGTGCTGGTCGTCGGCCTCGCCGAGCCGGAGATCCAGCCCTGGGTGCGGGCGGCCGGGCACAACGTGCGCGCGGTCCGGCGGGTCGGGGAGGCACTCGCCGAGCTCGACAAGATCAGCGCCGATCTCGTGATCGTCGACCGCGAGCCGGGCGGGCTCGACGCGCCCGGCGTGTGCCGCGCGCTGAAGGCCGATCCGCGGCTCGAGGACGCGTGGCTGCTCGCGATCACGGTCGCCGCCCACAAGCGGACGGCCGACGCCGCGCTCGACGCAGGCGCCGACGACTACCTGCACCGCCCGTTCAGCCGCGCCGAGCTGCTCGCCCGCGCGCGCGCCGGGCTGCGCGCGGCCCAGCAGCGGGCCGACGATGCGCTGGTCCGCGGCCTGATGGCGAACGTCCCCGGCGCGATCTACCGCTCGGCCTGGCATGCCGACTACACGCTCGAGCTGATCAGCGACGAGATCGAGCGGATCTCCGGCTACCCGGCCGCGAACTTCATCGCCAGCAAGCGGCGGACGCTGATGAGCATCATGCATCCCGACGACCGCGATCGGGTGCGGGACGCGGTCTCGCTCGCGTCCGAGGACGCGGCCGTTCGCGCTCGAGTACCGGATCATCCGCGCCGACGGCGAGGAGCGCTGGGTGCTCGACCGCGGCCACCTCGTGCACGGCGCCGGCGGCCGGCCGCTGGTGCGACGGCGCGATCTTCGACATCACCGAGCGCCGCGCCGCCGAGGAGGCGCTCCGCAACCGCGAGATCGAGCAGGCCCGCACCGAGGAGATGCGCGCGTCGCGCGCGCGCATCATCGCCGCCGGCGACACGGCCCGGCGGAAGATCGAGCGCGACCTGCACGACGGCGCGCAGCAGCGGCTCGTGGCGATGACGCTCGAGGTGCGGATGGCGCGCGCCCGGGTCAACCAGGAACCCGAGACGGCGGCGCCGTTCCTCGACCACCTGGCCGAGGAGCTGTCGGCGGCTTCGGCCGAGCTGCGCGAGCTCGCCCGCGGCATCCACCCCGCCGTGCTCACCGAGCGCGGGCTGGCGCCGGCGATCTCCGCGCTCGCCGACCGTGCGCCGGTGCCCGTGGAGATCGTCGAGCTGCCGGAGGTCCGGTTCGCGCCCGCCGCCGAGGCGACCGCCTACTTCACGGTCGCCGAGGCGCTCACCAACGTCGCCAAGTACGCCGACGCTTCGCACGCCAGCGTGCGGCTTGCCCAGGAGAACGGCGAGCTGGCGATCGAGGTGCGCGACGACGGCAAGGGCGGGGCGCAGGCGGCACCCGGCTCCGGGCTCGCGGGCCTGGCGGACCGCGTCGGGGCGCTCGACGGCTCGCTCAGCATCGAGAGCCCGCCGGGCGAGGGCACGCTGCTGCGCGCGGTCCTACCGCTGTGACAGCGCCTGCTTGAGCGCCCGGGCGTCCGCGAACAGCGTCGCGCGCAGCGACTGGTTGTAGAGCGCCGCCGCCGGGTGGTAGAGCGGGAACAGCACCCGGCCGCGCTCGGTGATCTCGCGGCCGTGGACGTCGGCGATCTTCGCGTCGCTGAAATGGGCCAGCGCGTGGCGGCCGAGCGGCACGACCAGCCGCGGCTGGATCAGCGCGAGCTGCGCCTCGAGCCACGGCATGTGGTGGGCGACCTCGGCCGCGCGCGGGTCACGGTTGCCGGGCGGCCGCGCCTTGACGACGTTGGTGATGAAGACCTGCTCGCGCTCCAGACCCGCCTCGGCCAGCAGCTCGTCGAGCAGCTTCCCGGCCCGTCCGACGAACGGCCGCCCCTGCTCGTCCTCGTTGCGCCCCGGCGCCTCTCCCACGATCATCACGTCCGCATCCGGGGCGCCTTCACCGGGCACCATCCGGGTCGCGGTCTCGCACGGTTCGAACCCGCACCCACCGTGCGTGCGTATCTCCGCGTGGAGAGCCTCGAGTTCTGGGAGGGAACTTGCCTGCATCGCTTCGCATCCTGACGGTCACCTTCGCGCTGTGTGCGATCGCCGCACCAGCGGCGTTCGCAAAGCCGTACCCCGACACGATCCCGCTGCCGAACGGCTGGCAGCCCGAGGGCATCGCGACCGGGTTCGGGAACGACTTCTTCGCCGGGTCGCGGTCCGACACCGGCGGCATCTTCAAGGGCAACCTCAAGACCGGCAAGGGATCGGTCCTCGTGCCGGGCGGCGGCGCCGCGACCGGCATGAAGGTCGACCACCGCAACCGGTTGTTCGTCTCCGGCGCCGCGACCGGCCAGGCGCGCGTGTACCGCGCCGGCAACGGCAAGCTGCTGCGCCAGTACACGCTGACGAGCGACCCCACGTTCATCAACGACGTCACGGTCACGCGCCACGCCGCGTACTACACGGACTCGGTCAACCAGCGCCTGTACGTGCTCAAGCTCAAGCGCCACGGACGGCTGCCGGCGCAGGCGCGCACGCTGCCGCTCACCGGTGACCTGCAGTACGACAGCGACCCGAGCACGTTCGACCTGAACGGCATCGCCGCCGCGGGGCACGACCGCCTGATCGCGGTCCAGAGCCGCACCGGCAAGCTGTTTCTGATCAACGCCCGCAACGGGCGCACACACGAGATCGGCCTCGGCGGCGGCTCGGTGCCGAACGGCGACGGGATCCTGCTCAAGGGCCGCACGCTCTACGTCGTCCAGAACCAGGACAACAAGATCGCGGTCGTGCACCTCGAGCACGGTCTGCGCCGCGGCGAGATCAAGCGCTACCTGACCGACTCCGACTTCGACGTGCCGACCACGATCGCGGCGAAGCGCGGGTTCCTGTGGGCGGTCAACGCGCGCTTCACCACGCCGCCGATGCCGGACACGACCTACGACGTGGTGCGCGTTGCGCGCTGAACGAGCGACTGACCGCCGTGGTGGCGCCCGCATTGGACGCCGTCACGCTGCAGCGGACCGCGCGGCCGTGCACTCGCTTGATCGCGAGGGTGCGGCCGCGCTTGGCCGCGCGCCCGCTGACGCGCCAGCGGTAGCTGTAGCTCGTGGGCGGCCCCGACCGGCGACCGGGCCGGCACACCAGCTTGCCCGCACCGCGCCTGACCCGCGGCTTCCCGAGATTCACCGGCCTGGCGCCGGGCACGTCGAGCACCAGCGAGGCGGCGGCGAGCGTGCTGGTCGCGCCGTCGTCGGTGTAGGCGCACAGCAGGTACTCGCCGGGCGCCCAGGGCGTGAAGCCGACCGGCAGCGAGAAGTGGCCCGTGGCGTCGGCGACCTCGCGCTGCGTGAGGACGACGAGCTGCCCGCCGGCGTGGATCGCGATCTGGGCGCCCGCCTCAACCGGGCACGTCGATACGACCGACGCGGGAAGCGCGTCGAGGCTGAACCAGTACGGATACGGGAGGTCGTCGAGCGGGATCGTCCCGCTCGCCTGCAGGACCATCGGCTGTCCGGCGGCGCCGGGCGATGGCGCTGAAAGCTGGAGGGTGAAGCCGGAGGCGAGCGCCGACGGCGCCCACACGGCGAGAGAGCGGCCGCGACCAGCACGAGCGCGAGAAGGGCCCGCCCGCCCGGCCGCCGGGAGAGATTCCGGCGGCCGGAGGGCTGGATGGGCTGCGTAGCGAGGAGGATCATGAGAGCGCGGGCGTTCATGGGGCGACCGTACGGACGGCCACTTAACAAACGCTCGAACGACTCTTAACCGCGTCGGCGGTCCGCGCAGCCTCGGCTCCTGGCTATCCACTCACCGAAGCGTCTTCAGATACGCGACGAGCGCGCGCAGCTGGGCCTGGGGGATGATGCCGCCCCAGTGCGGCATGCTCACGATGGGTGATCGTCCGATCACGCTGCCCGAGCGGATGACGGCAAGGATCTTCTCGTCCGTGTTGAACTCCTTGCGGAAGTCAGGGCCCGCCAACGATGGGATCGTCTTGTCGGTGGCTCGCGGGTTCGGGACGCCGCCCAGTCCGTTGGGGCCGTGGCAGTTGATGCAGCCGTAGCTGGTGTAGAGCGCGGCGCCTTCGACCGCGTCGCCCTGGCCTTGGGGGATCGGCGGTGGTTCCGCCGTCGGCACCGTCGGCAGACCGGCGCGCATGTAGGCGATCAGGTCCGACACTTGCGTGGTCGAGACGATCGGCCCCCAGACCGGCATGAACGGCTGGGTCGGGTTCGCGGACTCGCCGAGCCCATGATCGATGATCGACCGCAACTCGGCCGGAGTCAGGGTCTTGGCGACTGAGGTCAGTGCCGGCACGGCCGGTGCGACCCCTCCCCGGCCTTGCTCACCGTGGCACTGAGCGCAGGCGAACTGCACGAAGTCGTGCGCGCCCGCGGCGACGTGCGGATCGATCGGCGCAGCCGGTGCAGGCGAGGCCGTCGCCGTGGCCTTCGCGTTGCTCTTCGGCTGCGTGCCGAGGTTCGCGGCGATGCCGACAAGGCCGCCTATGCCGACCAGCACCGCTGCCGCGAGGGCGATCGCTAGGCGACGGCGCGGGCGTTCTGGTTGGTCGGGCATGGCTGCCGTTGCCTTAGGGCCCGAGCGGTGCGGAACCGTCATCGACGATGACGTCGCGGACAGGCACGTCGAGCTCTCGGGAGAGGTGCGCGAGCATCCGGTTGGCCAGCCAGCCCCGGTGCTCGCCCGGCGGCATGGCGATGATCACCTCGTCGGCCCCGAAGTCACGCAGCTCGTCTTCGATCGCCGTCAGCGCGTCGGGGTCTCCGACCTCGCCCGTGGCCGCGAAGCCATGGGCCGCGGCCCACGCGAGCGAGACGTCGAGCCGCTTGCGCGCCTCCTCACGCTCTCGGTCGATGTCCGAGGTCCAGGAGTGGGATTGGGAGGCAGGATCGGGGCGAGCACGTCCAGCTCGACGACGCCGCCCCGTGCGGTCAGCTCCCGGCGCAGCTCCTCGCCGGCCAGCTGGGCGGTCGCCACCACGAGCACGTGGCGCTGGCCGGCTTTCGCGCCGTGCGGGTGCTCCTCATGCGACGCGTCGCGCAACGGGGACCCGCGCCCGGCATCGCGGCCGGCGAGCTCGAAGACCACGCCGGCCGCAAGCCCGGCAGCGAGCATCACGACGCCGTACTCGGGGGACGCGAGCCAGCCGATCAGCACCGCGGCGCCCGCGACAAGTCCGAGGGCGACCGTCATCCGAAACGCATCGCCCTCCGACTTGAGCGGGAAGCGCATGACGGTCTGGATTCCTTCTCCGGTTGCCCATCGGACGCTCCAGCACAGCCTGGCGTCCGCCAACGTTCGAAACGTACGACGGCCGGTGTGGCGCTGCCATCCGGTGCAACTACGGATATCCGTCAAGCGTTCCGAGCGGGCCCGACTGAGACGTGTGCGAGCACGCCGTCGAGCGGCCGCGGCACGTGGGCCAGGTCGAGCGCGCCGACGAGCACCGGCGCATACTGGATCTTGCGGCCGCCGCGCGTGCCCATGAAGCGCCGGAGCTGCGCCTCGATGCTCCGCGAGCGCTGCGCAGGCTGGTTCTGGAACGTCCGGAAGGATCCGAGCTCGCCCTCTGCCTCGACGATCCGCTCGACGCGGGCGGCGCCCAGACTGCGGATCAGCTCGTCCTCGAGGTCGGCGTCGCAGACATAGAACCCGGCCCGCCCTAGATCGTCGCCGAGGCCGGCCCGCCTGAGGGCCAGCCGGAAGTCGTCCTCCTCGGCGGCGTCGCAGAGGCCGGCGATCCTGCCGCCCCGCGGCACCAGCAGGTCGAGGAAGCGCCGGATGTTCCCGGCCCCTCCGATCGGGACGACGGCGACGCCCTCGGCCGCGAGGTCGCGGCCGCGCCGGGCGGCGAGGGCCTCGACAGCAAGCTGATCGCTCACGCCTTCGACAAGGATCGTGGCCACGGGCCGAGGACCCTGGCTAGTCGACGAGGCGGCGCTCGACCGCCCAGCGGCTGAGCTCGTGGCGGTTGGAGAGCTGCAGCTTGCGCAGCACCGCGGACACGTGGGCCTCGACGGTCTTGGTGGAGATCGACAGCCGCTGCGCGATCTCCTTGTACATGTAGCCGCGGGCGATGTGGCGCAGGACCTCGCGCTCGCGCGTGGTCAGCTGGTCGAGCTGCGGGTCGACCTCGCGCTCGGGCAGGCCGCCCGCGAACGCGTCGAGCACGAAGCCGGCCAGGCGCGGCGAGAACACCGCGTCGCCCTCCGAGACCCGGCGGACGGCGTCGGCGAGCTCCGGGCCCGAGATCGTCTTGGTCACGTAGCCGCGCGCGCCGGCCCGGATGATCGCGATGACGTCCTCGGGCGCGTCGGAGACCGACAGCGCGAGGAACCGCTGCGCGGGCCGGCGCTCCGCCACCTGGCGGATCACCTCCGCCCCGCCCCCGCCCGGCATGTGCACGTCGAGCAGGACGACGTCGGGCTCGGCCTCGAGCACGCAGACGCACCGCGTCCTCGACCGTGGCGGCGTCGCCGAGCACGTCGACGAGCCCGTCGAGCTCGGCCCGCACGCCGGAGCGGAACAGCTGATGGTCGTCGACGATCACGACCGAGCGTCATCGCTTCATCACCAGCTCGACCTCGGTGCCCTCGCCGGGCGCGGTGTGCAGCACGGCGCGGCCGCCGTGGCGCTCCATCCGGCCGACGATCGACTCGCGCACGCCGCGGCGGTCGGCGGGCACGCGGTCGGGGTCGAAGCCCGGCCCGCGGTCGCGGACGAACACCTCGATCCGCTCCGGCGCGACCTCGGCGTAGAGCGCGACCGGGCTGTCGGCGCGCGAACTTGGCGGCGTTGACGAGCGCCTCGCGCGCGGCGGCGACGAGCGCCTCGGCGCGCGTCGTCGAGCGGCGCGTCGCCGACCGCGACGACCTCGACCGGGACGCCGTGGGCCTCCTCGACCTCGGCCGCGACCGCTTCGAGCGCAGCTCGCGATGGTCAGCTCGCCGGGCGCGCGGCGGCCGTTCAGCCACGCCCGCAGCTCGCGCTCCTGGCGGCGGGCGAGCGCCGCCACCTCGCGCGGGTCGTCGGCGCGCTTCTGCATCAGCGCCAGCGTCTGCAGCACGGAGTCGTGCAGGTGCGCGGCGACCTCGGCGCGCTCCTGGGAGCGGATCCGCTCGGCGCGCTCGGCGGTCAGCCCGCGCACGAGCCGCAGCCACCACGGGGCGAGGATCAGCGTCAGCGCGACGACGACCACGACGACCGCGAGCAGCACGTCGCGCGCCGGGCGCAGCGCGTCGTTGAGCCACAGGAACACGAGCCCGCCGCCGACGACCAGCGCGGCCCCGACCAGCGCGCGGCCGAGCGCGTCGGCCGGGAGCCGCAAGGCGGGCAGCGACGGTGCGCGCCCCGCGGTGCGCGGCGCGGGCGCGTCCTCCTCCGGCGGCATCGTCGACTGGCGCCAGATCAGCGCGCCGCCGGCGGCGACGAGCATCACCGGCCACACGATCCCGTCGCTGAACCACAGGCCCCAGTGCCGCAGGAGCAGCAGCCCCGCGACCGCGAGACACACCGCGCCGGCGACGATCAGCCACGTGTCGCGCCGCGCGACGATCCGCTCGACCGGCGCGCGGGCGCTCCCGTCGACGGGCATCAGCGCCCAGCCGAGCAGGTAGCCCGCGAGCCCCACACCCCCCACCATCGTCGTGGCGACGAACGCGACGCGGACGATGATCGGGTCGATTCCGAGCCGGCGAGCGAGCCCGGCCGCCACGCCGGCGACGATCTCGCGCTCGGGATCGCGGCGCAGGGGCACGGAAGCGGGCACGCTCATCGGGCCATCTTCGCAGCGTCAGTCGCGGTCACGCGGGCCTTCGAGGCCCGCCGTGAGCAGGATCGCGCCGACCATCGCGACCAGCAGCGGCGCCGCGTAGCCGAACTTCAGGTCGATCGTGTCGAGCTGGTCGAGCAGCAGGACGATGCCGCTGATGACGATCACCACCCCCGCGACGAGAGACGTCCGATCCAGCCGCTTCACGCGCACATCGTCCCGCCGTCGAAGTCCTTGATGCCGTTCGCGACCTCGTGGCCGTTGCGGAACTCGTGCGAGAACTGGTCGCGCAGGTAGCCCTCGCGCACGACCTCGATCACGCCCATGCCGATGTCGGCGTCGATGTGCAGCTTCGGCCGGCCGGCGGGCGCCGGTGCGTCGTCGACGTAGCTGACGTCGACGCCGTCGCTGTCGCGGTCGAGCACGTCCGAGCTGCCGACGCCGATCTGCACGTTCGAGGTGACGCAGGTGTCGGACGGGACGTACAGCACGGCCTCTCCCAGCCCGACGTCCAGGTTCAGGTTCGTCGTCGCGTCCTTGGGGAGGTCGACGTCGCGCAGGTCGACGATCAGCGAGCCGATCCCGAGCTCGTAGTGGTCGTGCAGCTGCGCGCTGGTCGCGGGGCGGTAGTCGCGGTCGCCGACACCGCCGTCGAGGTTGATGCCGGCCGCCGAGACGACGCCGAGCGGGAGCACGAGCGCGAGCGCCGGGATGATCAGCCAGCGGGCGCCGCCGACGAACGCCGTGCCGATCAGCGCGAGACCGGTGACGACCGCGAGGATGGCGATGACCACGCCGCCGCCCAGGGCAGCCGCCAGTCCGACGCCGACGGCGGCCCCGAGGACGGCGACGCCGATGAGCGCGGCGAGCGCGATCCGCCCGATCGTGCGGCCGGGGTCACCGGAGACGCTGCCGCCGAGCGCCCGCCAGAGCAGGACACCGGCCAGCCCGACGAGCCCGAGGACGAGCAGCCCAGGCCCGAAGACGAAGAGAGGAGGGCTGAGAAACGTGACGAGCAGGCAGCCCAGCACCACCGCCCCGGCGACCGCCACGGCCTTGCTCGTACCACTGGTCCGCTCGCCGCCGTCGGACGGGACGAACGCGAGCAGGATGAGATAGGCGAGCACGCCGACCGCGCCGATGAACGCGAGCACGACGAAGCCGATGCGGAAGAGGATCGGGTCGATGCCGAAGTAGCGGCCGAGTCCGCCGGCGACGCCGCCGATGACGGAGTCGGAGCCCGAGCGTGTGAGACGGCGTGGCTCGGGAGTCTGGGGAGGGGTCTCTTCGTTCATGGAATGAAGGGTCGGTCCAGAGCGTCTTCACGCCTATTGGGGATGACCCTCAGACACCCCGAGTCGGACCCCGAGAGAGCAGCCCTGTGACGAACATCACAAAAAACTCGCGGAAGCCCTACAGACCGTTCGTATCCTGACGATGACATGACCACCATGACCTCGGAACGCACGCAGGCCTACGGACGTGTCATCAAGACGCTCGAGGACCTCGGGCCGTCGAAGCTGCAGCCGCTGGAGCAGGAGCGCATCCGTGAGGCCGCCGACAACCTCATCTTCGCCGCCGATCTCGACGAGGCGCGTGCCTCGCTGATCGACGTCGAGGAGCTCACCGAGCATCTCGTCGCCAGCGGTCGCTGGACGACTGAGCGCGCCGAAGAGCTCGCCTCCGACCTGATCACCTGCGGCCCGGTCGCGCCCGTCGCGTAACGGGCGCAGACCGGACCGCAGCGCCTCCCGCTAGCGGCGCAGCGTCACGCTCCGGGTCCGCGTGCGCGTGGAGTGGCCCACGGCCTTCAGGCTCACCCGCAACGCCGCCTTGATCGACCGGTGCGCCCGCCTCAGCACCCTGGCCGTCTTATGGGAGGGCTTGAGCGTCACCGTCTTGGCGCCCGCGTCCGCACAGCGGATCGCCCTGCGGGCGAGCGTCCTGCTCTTCAGGTGGAGCTTGCGCTTCGTCGGCTTCGACACGGTCAGCGCCGCCGCGCCGCGCATCGCGTCCGTGCAGCTCACTTTCACGCGCAGGCCGTGACGCGCGAAGGCGCCCGCGGTCATGCGCGGCAGCTTCGCGAGCGTGAACGTCGGCGGCTTGCCCGACGGCGGCGGGCTGCCCGACGGAGGCGTCCCGATCCGGAACGTCTCCACCTTCGTCGGCTCGACGTTGCCCGCCCAGTCGGTCGACCGGAACTCGACCGTGTGATTCCCGCTCCCGGTGACCGTGAAGGCGCCGGTGCCCGTGCGCGCAGCGGCTGACAGGTCCTGCACGCGCACGCTCCGGTTGCACGGCCTGCCGGCGGCTTCGTACCGGGTCGAGGTCAGCGCGCGCGACTCCGCATTGAACCGTTCGCGGGTCAAGCGGGCGCGCGTGACCGTGCGCTGAGCCGGGTAAAGCTGCTCCATGAGCAGCCCGGAGCTGAAGACCATCGAAACGAAGGTGCCCGCCCGACTGGACCGCCTGCCGTGGGCGCGCTTCCACTGGCTCGTCATCATCGGGCTCGGGACCGTCTGGATCCTCGACGGCCTCGAAGTCACGATCGTCGGCTCGATCGCACCGCGGCTCACCGAGCCCGGCAGCGGGCTCGGGCTGACCGACAGCCAGGTGCTGACGGCCGGGTCGGTCTACGTCGCCGGCGCCTGCGTCGGCGCGCTGTTCTTCGGCCAGCTGACCGACCGCTTCGGCCGCAAGAAGCTGTTCCTCGTCACGCTCGCGCTGTACCTGGCGGCGACGATCGCGACCGCGTTCGCCGGCTCGGCGCTGTACTTCATGATCGCCCGCTTCTTCACCGGCGCCGGCATCGGCGGCGAGTACGCGGCGATCAACTCCGCGATCGACGAGCTGATCCCCGCACGCCTGCGCGGGCGCGTGGACCTGGTGATCAACGGGTCCTACTGGCTCGGCGCGGCCGGCGGCGCGCTCGGCGCGCTGGTGCTGCTCGACGACAGCCTGTTCGCGCCCGACGTCGGCTGGCGGCTCGCGTTCGGCCTCGGCGCCGTGCTCGGGCTCGGCATCCTCATCGTGCGCCGGCACGTGCCCGAGAGCCCGCGCTGGTTGTTCATCCACGGCCGCGAGGAGGAGGCCGACAGGATCGTCGCGGAGATCGAGGCGGCGGTCGAGGAGGAGACCGGCGAGAAGCTCGAGCAGCCCGAGGCCTCGCTCAAGATCCGCCAGCGGCACACGGTCTCGCTCGCCACGATCGCGTCGACGGCGTTCAGGCGCTACCCGCAGCGCACCACGCTCAGCCTCGCCCTGTTCGTCGGCCAGGCGTTCATCTACAACGCCGTCACGTTCGGGCTCGGCACGTTCCTGGCGTCGTTCTACAACGTCGACTCGGGGCGCGTCCCGCTCTACATCGCACTGTTCGCGGTGAGCAACTTCCTCGGCCCGGTGCTGCTGGGCCGGCTGTTCGACACGATCGGGCGCAAGCCGATGATCGCCGGCACCTACCTCGGCTCGGCCGCCGTGCTGGTCGTCCTGACGATCCTGTTCGTCGACGGCACGCTCGGGCTCGGCGGCTTCATGGCGCTGCTGCTGCTGACGTTCTTCCTCGCGTCCGCCGGCGCCAGCTCGGCGTACCTCACCGTCAGCGAGATCTTCCCGATGGAGACGCGCGCTCTGGCGATTGCGTTCTTCTACGCGATCGGCACCGCGGTCGGCGGCATCACCGGCCCGTACATCTTCGGGAAGATGATCGAGACCGGCAAGGAGTCGCAGGTCGCGATCGCGTTCTTCATCGGCGCCGGCGTGATGGCGCTCGGCGGCATCATCGAGCTGCTGTTCGGCGTCAAGGCCGAGCAGAAGGAGCTCGAGGGGATCGCCAAGCCGCTGTCGGCCGAGGACGCCGAAGCTGAGGGGACCGGCCGCTTCGACCGCACCCCGGCCGAACAGCCGACGCCCGCCGGTTAGGCCGACACCAATCGGGTCAGTGTCGGATTTGGGTCGCATAGCGACCCCTTCGCGACACCGACCGCGCCGCCCGACGCCCACGGTCTGCGCCGATGGGTGGATCGATCACGGCGCCGGCGTCGCCGTCTCGGTCGCCGGCTCCTCGGTCGGAGTCGGCGTCGGCGTGACGGTGGGGGTCGGCGTCTGCGTGGCGGTGGGCGTCGCCGTCGGCTGACTGGCGTGGGCGTGGGCGTGGACGGTGAGCGCGTCGGCGTGGGCGTCGGGACCTGCAGCCCGCTGGCGGCGAGCTCCTGCTCGATCTCGTCCTGCACCTGCGCGACGACCTCGGCCGGCGAAGCACCGAGCTCGTCGATCGCGTCGAGCTTCGCCAGGATCGCGGTGAGCCGGTGGAGCAGCTCGTCGGACGGCACGGCGCTGAGCGAGACGACGATCTGGTGGGCGAGGGCGACCGTGACGCAGTACGGGCAGTTGACGTTGAGTGCCTCGGCGACGTTGATCGGCGTGATCTTGTCGGTCTGGCCGACGACGAGGACGAGCTGGAACGAGACGGCGACCGTCGTGCAGGCGTTGCAGCTCGCAAGCGCGTAGGCGGAGTTCGTCTCGTCGACCGCGTCTCCGTCCTGCACGGTCACGAGCGAGTAGACGACGTCGTAGGTGATGCCGCCGTCGGTGGTGTTCACGGCCAGCGCCTGCGAGTCGTTCGGCCCGGGCTTGTCCGGCAGCTTGAACGGGAGCGCGGCGGCCGCGGTCGGCGGGCTCGCCGTCGCGGGCGCGGCGTTCGCGTCGCCCATCGCCGGCGTCGCGCGCGAGTCGGGCGCCGTGTCGGAGACGACGACTGCCGGCTTGTCGCCGTCGCGGCCCTTGATGACGAACAGCGCGGGGTGCTGCTTGGTCGCCCCGCCGGACGGGATCAGCGCGACGGCCAGGTGACGGCCGGGCGACAAGGTGACCCGAGCGGGCGCGGGTCGCGCGGCGCTCGCCGGCGCGCCGACGGTCCTGAACGCGGCCGGCAGCGTCCCGTCGTCGCTCGCGCGGACCGGTTGGTACTGGCCCGCCGGCCACCACGCCCAGGCGAGCAGTGCCAGCAGTCCGGCCGCGGCGGCCGCGACGGCCGCTCGGCGTCCGGGCTGACCGGCGCTCCAGCGCCACGCCTTGCCGCCGGCCGAGCGGACGAGGCGCTGGGCCATCAGGACCGTGCCGGCGACCGGCAGCGCGAGCGCGATCACGCGAGCGATCGACGCGAGCAGCGGCAGGATCTCGCCACCGCCGGCCTGGTCCGGGATCGCCCCGAGGATGTCCGACCCGCTCTCCCACGTCGAGGCCGCGAGCTTCGGGAGCAGCAGGATCGCGCTCAGCGCCATGCTCAGCAGCACCGGCACGACGACGAGCACCCACACGGTGACGAGCGCGCGGGCGCGCCCGGTCAGCGCCGACGACTCGCGGCGGCGCCAGGGCAGCAGCCGGCGCAGGGTCGGGCCGATGTGCGCGTACAGGTCCGGCACACCGGTGGCGTCGGACAGGATGTGGTAGCCGTCGGAGCGGATGACCGGCGACAGGTTCTTGACCATCTCGAGCATCTGCAGCGCGACGATCAGCAGCAGCGCGTCGGCGCGCACGGCGAGCCAGACGCCCAGCGTGATCACGGCGATAACGGCGTTGAAGTAGAGGCCGCCGAGGTCGGTGCGCAGCCGGGCTGCGCGCGGCAGGCGGTAGGCGTCGGTGACGTCCGTGTAGAAGGCGGGCCACACCATGTAGATCCCGGCGCCCATCCCTCCGGGCCGGCCGCCGCCGTAGCGGCACGCGGCGGCGTGGCCGATCTCGTGGAACGCCGCCGACCCGACGGCGAGCGCGAGCACGAGCAGCAGCAGCTCCGGGTTGCTGAAGGCCTGGGCGGTGGCCGACGCGACGCCCTTGTGGATGAGCACGAACCAGGCGACGGCGGCGAAGCCCGCGAGCACCGGGACCAGCAGCCACGAGCGGAACAGGTGCGTGAACGGGCCGGTGATCCGGCCCGTGACGTTAGGGTCGGTCACGAGCACCTTCCAGCGCAGCGCGAGCAGCGGGTTCAGGCGCGGCGGGGCGTTCCCTTCGGATCCCGCGAGCAGGCCCTGCTGGGCGAGCTTCTCGGCGAGCCTGGAGACGTGCTCGGCGTCGACTCGGCGGCCGAGCGCGCCGGACATCGCCGCGGCCAGCGCCGCGTGGTCGCGGCGGCCGTCGATCGCTTCGAGCAGCGAGTACATCAGCGGCCCGAGCTGCACCATCTGCCCGTCGGCACGGCGCACGAGCGCCGCCCCGTCCTTGTAGCCGGAGCCGCTGACGGCGCCGAGCAGCTCCAGGCCCTCCGCGCGCGCGAAGGTGCCTGGAGCCGGCGGCGCGACGGGCCGCTCTACGGTCGCGCTCATGCGCCGCCGGCGCTACTGCTGGTCGATCGTGGCGTCTTGCTGGGCGGTGGCGTCCGCCTCGACGTCGTCGAGGCTCTGGTGGATGTCGACCTGCTGGTCGGCCAGCGCCTGCGCGACACCGTGATCGGAGCCGATGTTCGCGGCCACCGCGGCGTCGATCGGCGCGGCGACGTTCGCGTTGGCCGCGACGGCGCCGTCGATCGGGGCGGTGAGGTCCGCGTTCGCGTGGATGTTGACGTTGGCGTCGAGCAGGCTGCCGCCATTGAGCAGCGAGTCGACCGCGCCGGTCGCATCGTCGACCGCACCTGTCGCACCGTCGACCGCACCCGTCGCACCATCGACGGCGCCGGCCGGATCGACCGCCCCGGTCTCCGCGCCCGCGAGCGGCGCGGCGGTCTCGGCGCCCGCCGCCCCGGCGGGCTCGTCGGGATTGCTGTCCTGCGCGATCTCGGCGTGCTGCGGCGCGGTGGCCTCGGCGCTCCCGCTGATGCCCTGATCGATCGTCCCGTGCTGCTGGGCGACGGCCACGGCCTGGGCCTCGTCGCTGAGCACGTTCGCGCCCGCGGCGGCCTCGATCGGCGCCGCCACGTTCAGGTTCGCGGCCGCGGCCAGGTCGACGGGTGCGGCGAGGTCGAGCCCGAGGTCGACGTCCGCATTGACGTCGAGCAGCGACATGACCTCCTTGTTCGGAAGCGCCGTGGCGTCCTCCGCCTCGATCTCGTCCATCGACACACGCTCAAGCTCGTCGGCCATCGCTCTCCCTCGATCCAATAGTCCAACTTTCTGTCGAGGGTTCTGCCCAAAAGCCCCGGGCAGTGAAACGCGGGCGGATCAGGAGACGGGCGGGTCGCCGGACAGCACCCAGCGGCGGCCCTCGCGGCGCAACCTGCCCTGGTCGGCGAGCTTGGTGAGCGCGCCGGACACCGACGGGCGGCGCGCAGCGACGAGGTGGCTGAGCACCTCATGCGTGAGCGGAAGGTCGAGGTAGACGCCGTCCGAGCGCACGCGGCCGTACCGATCGGCCAGCTCCCAGAACAGCATCCACAGGCGCTCGTCCAGCCGCGGCTGCTGCGAGATCGCCATCATCGCGGCGAGCCGCCGCGAGCGGGAGAGCGCACGACCGGCCAGCGCCGGGCCGATCTTCGCGTAGCGGGCCATCCGCTCGGTCCAGGCGATGTCGAGGACCGCGAGCCGCGTGCCGGCGAGCACGCGCCAGGTGCTCTCGAAGCCGAGCATCTCGTCACCGTCGAAGTCCCACGGCCGCAGCAGGTCGCCGGCGGCCAGCAGCTCGGCCCCGAAGCGATCGCCGTAGCCCACGCGCCGCACGAGGATGCCGTCCAGCGCAAGCAGGCCGTAGCCGTCGCGGGCGCGATCGGCGTCCCTGCTCGCCTGCCAGCGCCCCGCGGGCAGGTCCAGCGTCGCGGCCACACTCGCCTGGCGCGCCGTCTGGAACTGCGGCTCCGGGATCAGCTCCGCAAGCTCGGCGTCCTCGTCGAGCACGACTGCGCGTACGCCATTCACAACGGAGCTTGATAGCGCATTCGCGCCTGTTCAGAGCGAGATACCGGCCGCGCGCGCGATGCCGGTGACGTACTCGGAGGCGCTCGACGGCCGCTCCTCGGGCTCCTTCTCGAGCGCGCGGGAGATCGCGCGCGCCACCGCCGGCTGGATGTCCTGGCGCTGGGTCGAGAGGTCCGGAGGCGCTTCCTGCAGATGCGCGAAGAGCACGCGCATGCTCGGCCGGCCGCCGAACGGAGGCGTCCCGGTCAGCACCTCGAACATCACGCATCCGAGCGCGTAGATGTCGGTGGCGGGGCTGACGTCCTCGCCGCGGATCTGCTCCGGCGACATGTAGTCGAGCGAGCCGAGCGCCTGTCCCGGACGCGTCAGGTTCGAAGCCTGACTGTCCTTGGCGAGTCCGAAATCGGATACGTAGGCCGTGTCGCCCTCGAGCAGGATGTTCGCGCCCTTGATGTCGCGATGGACGAGCCCGGCGTCGTGCAGCGCGTCGATCCCGGCCGCGGCGCCCGCGAGCAGCCGCACCGCCTCCTCCAGCGAGAGCGGGCCGGAGGCAGTCACACGGTCGGCCAGCGAGCCGCCGGGGATGAGCCGCTGCACCAGGTAGGGCAGGCCGCCTTCGACGCCGTCGTCCAGCACGGGGACGACGTTCGGGTGATCGATCTTCTGCGCGGCCTTGACCTCGCGACGGAAGCGGCGCAGGAACACCTCGTCCTGCGACAGCTCGGTCGTGACGACCTTCAGGGCCACCGGCTCGCCGCCGTCCTCGGTCCCCTCGAAGACGATGCCCATGCGGCCGCGCCCGATGACACGGGTGATCCGGTACGGACCGAGGGAATCACCCGGCCTGGGCTCGAGAGCGATCTCTGGCATTCCAGCCGCGAAAGAATAACCCTCCGACGGCCAGTGCCGTCCCGTACTTCCGTTGGGGACCACTTGCGTAACCCCCCTTTACCGACCACACTTGACCGCGATCTCGCTTATGGACAGGCCAACGCTCGGTGACTACAGGATCGAGGGGATCGTCGGCTTGGGGCGCACCGGCATCGTGTACCTCGCCACCGATTCCCGAACAGGACGCGCGGTGGCGCTCAAGGTGCTGCGCGAAGACGTGAGCATCGACCCCGTCTATCGCGAGCGCTTCCGGCGCGAAGGCGCGCTGCTCGCCGCGCTGCGGCACCCGCACGTGATCCCCATCTACGGCATGGGGGAGCTGAACGGCGACCTGTTCATCGCCACGCGCCTGGTGTCCGGGACGCTGAAGAACCTGATCCTCTCCGGGCCGATCGACCTCGACGTCGCGGTCCGCATCGTCAGCGCGGTCGCCGAGGCCGTCGACGCGGCGCACATGGCCGGCATCGTCCACCGCGACGTCAAGCCCGCCAACGTCCTGCTCGACCCCGGCCCGCAGGTCTACCTGGGCGACTTCGGGCTGGCGCGCGATCCCGACGGCGCGGCGCTGACCGTCCCCGGCCAGGTCATCGGCACGCTCGACTACATGGCGCCCGAGCACCTCGAGGGCGAGGGCGTCGGCTCGCCGGCCGACATCTACGCCCTCACCTGCCTGATGTATGAGACGCTGACCGGCGAGGTGCCCTTCATCCGTGCCACCGACGCCGCGGTGATGTATGCCCACGTCGTGGAGGACCCGCCGCGGATCTCCGACAAGCGCGCAGACGTGCCTGCCGCGCTCGACGACGTGATCGCGGCCGGCATGGCCAAGGACCCTGACGATCGCCCGCCGACCGCCCGGGCGCTGCTGACCGAGATGCTGCGGGCGCTGGGCCGACCGGTCCCGGCCCGTCTGGTTGCGACCGGCTAGTCGGGTGTCGGACGCCGAAACGGGCACGGCGGCCCCCGGGACGGTCTTCAACGGCCGCTACGAGATCGTCGGCCCGATCTCGAGTGGCGCGATGGGCGCCGTCTACCGCGCGATCGACCGCGAGAAGGGCGGCGAGGTCGCGCTCAAGCGCCTGCTCGACCTGCGCAACGCCGCGCGCTTCGAGATCGAGGCGCGCCTGCTCTCGAGCCTCAGCCACCCGCGCGTCGTCAAGGTGCTCGACCACTCACAGGACGACGAGGGGCTCTACATCATCATGGAGCTCGTCCGCGGGACCGACCTCGGCGAGCAGCTCAGCGACCGCGGCGACCCCGGCCTGCCATTCAACGAGGCGATCGACTACGCCCGCCACACCTGCGAGGCGCTGCAGTACGTGCACGACCAGCAGATCGTGCACCGCGACGTCAAGCCGCAGAACATGATCCTCGCCGACAACGGCGTCGTCCTCGTGGACTTCGGCGTCGCGCGCGCGATCGGCAGCGACGAGACGGTCGGGACGATCGCGGTGGGCACGCCGCGCTACATGGCGCCCGAGGTGTTCGCCGGCGGCACGGTCTCCCCCGCCAGCGACGTCTTCAGCCTTGCCGCCACGCTGTGGACGCTGACGGTCGGCGCGCCGCCGCGCTACGGCGACGTGATGAAGATCGACAAGGTCGCGCCCGGGCTGCCGCCGGAGCTGGCCGAGGCGCTGGTGGGCGGGCTGGAGATGCTGCCGGAGATGCGGATCCCGTCGGCGCTGGCGTTCGCCGAGGCGATCGGCGTCCCGATCAGCGAGCGCGGCGGCGAGTCGCTCGCGCAGAGCCTCGGCCGTGCTCCCGTGCACCGCCGCGTCATCGAGGCGATCGTCCGCACCGCCGCCGGCATGTTCGAGGCCGCGGCGTGCTCGATCGCGCTGGTCGACCAGGCGAGCGGCGAGCTCGTCTACGAGGCCGCGTGGGGCGCCGGCGCCGCCGAGGTGGTCGGCATGCGGCTGCCGCCGGGCGCCGGCCTGGCCGGCGCGGTGGTGGCGACCGGCGAGGGCGCCGCCGTGCCCGAGTGCCGCAAGGACCCGCGCTGGAAGGCGCAGGTCGCCGCCAAGACCGGTTACGTCCCGTACACGATGCTGGTCACCCCGCTGATCAAGGACGGCAAGCCGATCGGCGCGCTGTCCCTGCTCGACAAGCGCGACGGCGGCCCGTACCGGCACGAGGACCTCGGCCGCGCCGCGCTGTTCGCGGACCTGGCCGTCGTCGCCCTCGACCTGGACACATTTCCCATGTCAACCACCGGCGGTCGTACCTTGCCGCTGGGCTAGGAGCGCGGTTACGGTTTGAGCCAGATGTCGGACAGCCACTTCGACGCGATTGTCGTCGGCTCGGGTTTCGGCGGTGCCGTGACCGCCTATCGGCTCGCCGAGGCCGGCAAGAGCGTGTGCATCCTCGAGCGTGGCCGGGCGTACCCGCCCGGCTCGTTCACCCGTAGCCCGTACAAGGCGCGCGAGAGCTTCTGGAACCCGGGGCGCGGACTGACCGGCATGTACCACTACTGGTCGTTCAAGGGGATCGACGCGCTCGTGTCGGCGGGCCTCGGCGGCGGCTCGTTGATCTACGCGAACGTCTTCCTGCGCAAGGACGAGCGCTGGTTCGTCGACGAGGACGTCAACGACGGCGGCTATGAGAGCTGGCCGGTCTCGCGCGCCGATCTCGACCCGCACTACGACCGCGTCGAGAAGATGATCGGGCTCCAGCGCTACCCGTTCGAGCACGAGCCGTACGCGGGCACGCCGAAGACGATCGCCTTCAAGCAGGCGGCCGAGCGCACCGGCATGGAGTGGTTCCTCCCGCAACTGGCCGTCACGTTCGCCAACGAGGGCCGCCCACCGGTCCCCGGCGAGAAGATCGTCGAGCAGATCCCGAACCTGCACGGGCGCGACCGCGTCACCTGCCAGTTGTGCGGCGAGTGCGACGTCGGCTGCAACTTCGGCGCCAAGAACACGCTCGACTACAACTACCTCACGTACGCCAAGCATCACGGCGCCGAGATCCGGACGCTGGCCGACGTGCGCACGCTCGAGCCGCGCGAGGGCGGCGGCTACCGGGTCGGGTACGCACAACTGGATGCGGGCGGCGAGGCGTCGGCGAACGGGCGCCCGGCCCCGCTCACCCAGCTCACCTGCGACCACCTGGTCCTCAGCGCGGGCACGCTGGGGACGACCAACCTGCTGCTGCGCAACCGCAGCGCGTTCCCGCGCCTCAGCCGCAAGCTCGGGACGCGTTTCTGCGGCAACGGCGACCTGCTGACGCTGGCGCTCAACTGCGCGGAGGTGACCGACGGGCGCCGGGTGCCGCGGATCGTCGATCCGGGCTACGGGCCGGTGATCACGAGCACGATGCGGATGCCGGACGCGCTCGACGGCCACGAGGGCCGCGGCTTCTACCTGCAGGACGCCGGTTACCCGCAGCACCTGGCGTGGATCCTGCACGTGCTGGCGGCGCCGAAGACGCTGTGGAACTGGCGTTCGCACGGCTTCTACCTCGTGCGCAACTGGCTGCGCGGCTCGCCGGACACCGACGTCACCGGCCATATCGCCGACCTGCTCGAGTCGGCCGAGCTGTCGGCGGGCGGCCTGCCGCTGCTCGGCATGGGTCGCGACGTGCCGGACGGGCGCATGTACCTGAGGCGCGGCCGGCTCGACGTCGACTGGAAGCGCCACAGCTCCGACGCCTACTTCGACCGGCTGCGGACGACGTCGCGCGCCGTCGCGCACTCGCTCGGCGGCCGCTTCGCCGACAACCCGATCTGGTTCCTCAAGCGCGTGATCACCGTTCACCCGCTCGGTGGCGCCCCGATGGGCCGGCAGTCGGGCGAGGGCGTGGTCGACTCGTACGGGAACGTGTTCGGCTACCCGGGCCTGCACATCGCCGACGGCTCGGTGATGCCCGGCCCGACCGGGCCGAACCCGAGCTTCACGATCGCCGCGCTCGCCGATCGCTTCGCCGACAACATCCTCGAGGAGACTCCCGCCGCGGAGGCGGCCGCATCATGACCACGACCGTCGTCGCCACGCAGCCCGCGAGCGTGCAGTTCACCGAGGAGATGCTCGGCCACATCACGTTCGGCGAGACCGACTACAACCGCGGGTCGGTCGCCGACCGGCCGGGGGCCGGGTTCTTCAAGTTCCACCTGACGATCGTCGTCGACGACATCCAGCGCTTCGGGGTCGACCCGATGCGCCAGGCCGGCGCGTTCGGCTGGGTCGAGTGCGACGCGCTCGGCGGCCGCCTGGCGGTCGAGCGCGGCGTCTTCAACCTGTTCGTCGACACCGAGCCGGGCGTCAAGCACATGCTCTACCGGCTGTTCTTCCGAGACGGCGTCGGCCACCCGCTGACGATGACGGGCTACAAGCTCGTGCGCGATGACGCGGGCTTCGACGTGTGGCGGGACACCACGACGCTGTTCACGCGCGTGTTGCGCGGCCACGTGGAGGACTTCGAGGAGGACGGGGCCGAGCTGGTCGCGTCCGGCGTCCTGCGCATCCGCATGCGTGACTTCGCCAAGCAGCTCACGACGTTCCGGTCACACGGGCCCGGGATCGGCAAGCAGCTCGGCGCCCTCGTACGCTTCGGCTGGATCTTCCTCGGTCAGCTGGCCGAGGCCTACGTGTTCTCCAAAGGGCGGCGGAATGGCAAAGACCAAAGATAAGCGCCTGAAGGCCGCCGAAGCGGCGGGCCGCGACGGCTCCGGCCGCACCCATCTGCTGGGCGTCCTCGCGGGCGGCGCCGTGCTGGCCGTGTTCGGCGCCGAGCTCACACGCGTGTGGCGACTCGGGATGCTGCCCCAGAGCCGCCAGGAGGCTGCCGAGGGGCGCCAGTTCGGCCGCGTCCGCCGGTCGTTCATGATCCTGCGCGAGGGCTACACGGTCTCCCGGACCCGCGAGAACTCGCTGTTCAACATGCTCGCCTCGTTCACGGTCGCGTTCGGCACGACGCGCGCGATCACCTGGACGATCCGCGAGAAGGGCGGCATCGGCCCGATCAAGGACGTCGTCGTCGGCGACCGCCACATCCACCACTTCCTCCCGGGCGGCATCATCAGCCTCGCCGCCGGGGGCGTGGCGATCGGCACCAAGAGCCAGGAGTTCAACAAGTACCTCGCATTCCCGTTCGGGGTCGGCGTCGCGCTCGTGCTCGACGAGTCCGCGCTCCTGCTCGAGCTCGACGACGTGTACTGGACCGAGGAGGGCGTGTTGAGCGTCCAGATCGCGTTCGCGGCGATCGCGATGCTGTCCGCGCTCGCGTACCTGATCCGCATGCTCCGCCACCAGGAGGGCGGCGACACCGAGGCCGACTGGGAGATCGCGGCCAAGGCGTGGGACGACCTGCAGGCGATCCCCGGCGGACCGGGGATCCCCGGCATCGGGCTCTAGGAGTCTTCCCAGTCGTGCCAGTCGACGCCGGTCTCCCGTAGGTAGGAGGAGACGGCGACGCCGATCGTCGGGAAGAACCGGTCCGGCCCGATCTTCTCGGCGATCCCGTAGCGGCGCAGCCGGTCGCGCACCGGGTCCTTGAGCTCGGCGAACGCGAGCTCGATGCCGTCGGCGTCGAGCTCGTCGTTGAGCTCGCGCAGCGTCTCGCCGGCGGTCGCGTCGACGTCGGTGATCGGCTCGGCGGCGATGACGATCCACTGCACGCCGTCGGTCCGCGCCCGGGCCCGGATCCGCTCGCGGAACCAGTCGGCGTTGGCGAAGAACAGCGGCGCGTCGAACCGGTACAGCACGAGGCCGGGGACGAGCCGCGCGTCGGGATAGCGCTCGGTGTCGTGGTAGCCCTTGAGGTTGTCGACCCGCCCGAGCACGGCGTCGTGCGGCCGCCAGGCGCGCCGGATGAAGCTGAGCAGCGAGACGGCGATCGCGATCCCGACGCCCCACAGCACGCCGGCCAGCGCCACGCCGGCGAACGCCAGCATCGACAGGCCGAACTCCGAGCGCCGCCAGGCCACGAGCTGACGCAGCGCGGGGACGTCGATCAGCCCCACCACCGCGACCATCACGATCGCGGCGAGCGAGGACATCGGCAGGTCCTCCACCAGCCCCATCCCGAGGATCAGCAGCAGCCCGAGCACGACGGCGCCCGACAGCCCGGCGATCTGGCTCTTCGCGCCGACGTTCTCGACCACGGCCGTGCGCGAGCTGCTGGTCGAGATCGGGAAGCCCTGGAACAGACCGGTGGCGATGTTGGCGACGCCGAGCACCGCGAGCTCGTGGTTCTGGTCGACCTCCTGGCGCAGCCGCGCCGCGTAGCTGCGCGACAGGACGCTCGTGTCGGTGAAGGCCACGAACGCGATCCCGATGGCGGCCGGGATCAGCGTCTTGAAGTCCTCCAGCGACACGTCGGGCACGCTGAACGCGGGCAGCCCCGCGGCGACGGCCCCGACCACCGGCACGTCCTCGCCCAGGTCGAGCAACGCGACGGCCGCGGTCGCGCCGACGACGGCGACGAACACGCCCGGGACCTTCGGGGCGACGCGCCGCAGCCCCAGGATCACCGCCAGCGACCCGACGCCGATCGCGAGCGCCGTCCCGTTCGTCTGGTCGAGACCCGCGAAGAACCCCCGCAGGCTGGGGAGGAAGTTCTCGGCGTGGACCGAGAAGCCGAACAGCTGGGGGAGCTGCGCGACGATGACCGTCACCGCGATGCCCATCAGATAGCCCAGCCGCACCGGGAGCGACAGCAGCTCGGTGACGAAGCCGAACCGGGTCAGCCCACCGGCGAACATGATCGCCCCGACGCCGAGGGCCAGCAGGCCCGCCAGCGCGAGCCGGTCCGACCCGTCGCCGGCCGCCGCGAGCGGGATGATCGCGGCGGCGACGAGCGGCGACACCGCCGAGTCCGGCCCGAGCACCAGGATCCGCGACGGCCCCAGCAGGAAGTACACGACGAGCGGCACCAAGGTCGCGTACAGCCCGGCGACCGGCGGCAGGCCCGCCAGCTCGGCATACGCCATGCCCTGGGGCACGAGCAGCGCGGCGAGCACGACACCGGCGCCGATGTCGCTGCGCAGCGCGCCGCCGCGCCGCCGTCTGAGCAGCGTGAGTCCCGGCAGCCAGCGCGCAAGGCCCTCCACGCCGCCACTCTACGCGCGGGCGCTGCGCGCCACGTGGCTTACGCGGGCGCCGGGGCGAGCGCCCTGCGGGGGGCACGGAGGAGCCGCCCCGTCGCGACGGACGCGGTCAGGGCGATCGCCGGCGCCCACCCACGACGCGTCGTGGAAGCCGTCGACGTAGGTCTCGCCGTTGGTCACGAGCGCACCGAGCGCGACCTGGCTGACGGACGGGTTGAGCATCCCGGTGCCGACCATCGCGACGAGCAGGCCGGAACGTCGTCGTGTCAAGCCGGGCTGAGAGGCGAGGTGGCAAGATCACCCGACGTTCGGCGATCGGCCCCCCACCAGCCACGAACGGATGACCGGTCAGGCCTGGGATGCGTCCTACCGCGACGGCCCGGCGCCCTGGGACATCGGCGCGCCGCAACCCGCGGTGGTGCGACTGGCAGCCGCCGGCGGATTCGCGGGGCCGGTGCTCGATGCGGGCTGCGGGACCGGCGAGAACGCGCTCCACGTCGCCTCACTTGGACTGCCCGTTCTCGGCGTCGACGTGGCCGAGACGGCACTGGCGATCGCACGAGCGAAGGCCGCCGACCGCGGTATCGCGGTCGAGTTCGCCGCGGCCGATGCGCTCGCGCTGGGCCGCCTGGGGCGCACGTTCGAGACGGTGCTGGACTGCGGGCTGTTCCACACCTTCGACGGCGACGAGCGACCGGGCTACGTGGCGAGCCTGGCCGCGGTGACCGAGCCCGGTGGAACCCTGTACGTGTTGTGCTTCAGCGACGAAGGCCCCGACACCGGCCCACACCCCGTCGGCCGTGAGGAACTGGGCGTGGCGTTCAACCGCTGGGATGTCCTCGCCATCGAGCCCGACCGGCTCCAGACGCGATTCCATGACAACGGCGCACCCGCCTGGCTTGCGACGATCAGACGGATCTAGCTCGGCGGCGATGTGCCCCGAAAGGAGCAACGATGGACGAAGACGTCTTCAACATGTCGGTGCGGAGGTTCCTCAAGACGCTGGGCGTGACCGCGCAGCGGGAGATCGACCTCGCGGTCCGCGAGCAGCTGGACGGCGGTGACCTGCGGGGCGACGAGAGCCTCGCCGCGACCGCGACGATCACGGTCGCCGGCCTGTCGCGCGACATCGTCGTGACGGGGCGGATATCGCTGGCCTGAGCCGGGCGGCCGGAGCCGCCGCCGGCAAGGTCAGTCGCAGTCGGCCTGGACGACCGGCGTCCCCTCCGGGCACTCGGCGTTGACGTAACCCGACCGGAAGTCCGACGCGGCGCCCGTGTCCTCGTCGTACACGTGCCGGAGCGTGCAACCCGTGTCGTTCGCGAGCAGGTGGATCGAGACCGACGTGACGTCGGACGTCGTCCGCACGCGATGGATGTCATCCGCCGGCGGCACCAGCGCGTACCAGTCGCCCGGCTCGAGCGGCCGCCGGCGCAGCAGGTCCAGGCAACCCTCGCGCGGCGCGTAGAACTCCTCGTCCTGATTGCCGCGGTAGAGGCCGATCATCCCCCAGGCGAGGTGGTCGTGGACGGGCGTCTTCGCGCCGGGCGGGACGACCAGGCTGAAGAGGCACAGCGACCGGTCGGCAGAGCGGTAGAGGAGCCACTGCCCGATCCCTCCTCCCATGCCGCTCTCCGGGGCGTCGTGCTGGTACTCGGCCGGGAGCCAGTCGGGGTCGTCGAGCAGCGCGACGAAGATCGGCTCGATCGCGACGATCGCCTCGTCGCGCGACGCCGCGTGCGCGATCGCATGCTGGACCGCGGCGACGAAGCTGCGGACCGCGGGCGTGTCGAGGACCCACTCGTCGTGCTCGAGTGGCTCGAGGTCGTGGTTGTGGAAGTCGCACATGGGTTGCCCTTTCAGTCCATCGTCAGGACGGCGCGCGACGGCACGCGACCGTGGTGGGTGTCGGCGAGCGCCTCGGCGGCGGCCTCGAGCGGATACGGCGTGTACTCCGCCGTGACGCCATGGCGGGCGGCGAACTCGAGCGTCTCGCGCATCTCGTGACGCGACCCCGACGGTAGTCCGATGACGCGTCGCCGCGGCATGATCAGGTCGAGCGGCGCGATCTGGATCTCGCCGGGCCCGACGCCGAGGACCACCATCGTCCCGTCCGGGGCGACCCCGCCGAACGCCTCGTTCACCGGTGCGATCGTCGGCGGCGTGGCGAGCACGATGTCGGCGCCGCCCTCCCACTCGCGCAGCCGGTCGCCCGACGGGCCGTCGCCCGGGCCGATGAACAGCTCCGCCCCGAGCGCGCGCGCCTGCTCCTCCTTCTCCGGCGTCGTCGACACGACCGCCACCCGCCCGCCCATCGCCCGGGCGTACTGCACCGCCAGGTGCCCGAGCCCGCCGAGGCCGATCACCGCCACGCGCTGGCCGGGGACGAAGTTGGCCAGCTTGAGCCCGTTGAACACGGTGAGACCGGCGCACATCAGCGGCGCGGCCGCCGCGAAGTCGATCTCGTCCGGGAGCGGCGAGACGTAGTTCGCGGGCGCGATCATCAGCTCCTGATAGCCGCCGTCGACGTTGACGCCGGTGATCTTCTGCTCGGGGCACAGGATCTCGTTGCCGAGCACGCACTGCCGGCAGTGCCCGCAGGACCAGTGCAGCCACGGCAGGCCCACGCGCGCGCCGACCGCCGGCCAGGTGACGCCCTCGCCGACCGCTTCGATCTCGCCCGCGATCTCGTGACCGGGAACGCGCGGGAAGGACGCGAAGTCGTAGTAGCCCTGCTGCAGCGCCACGTCGCTGTGGCAGATCCCGCAGGCGCGCACACGTATGACGACCTCGCCGAAGCCCGGCTTCGGTGGCTCCCGGTCGACCAGCTCCAGCTCGGCCTGCGGCTCCGTCAACACTGCTGCTCGCATCTCTAGGCTCCTTTTCTCACGGCATCTCGATCACGAGGCGCCCGCCGATCCCGCCCGCGCGCTGGCGCTCCAGCGCCTCATTGATGTCCTCCAGCGCGAGCGTCGCCACGATCTCGGGGACGATCGCGCCGGCGTCGACGGCGGCCAGCGCGGCGCGCGCGTCCTCGCGCGAGCCGGCGCGCGAACCGATGACCGCCAGCTCGGAGAGCACGAGCCGCATCGACTCGATCTCCCACGCCGTCCCCGGCGAGTAGCCGCAGCACACGACGCGGCCGCCGGGGCGCACGCAGGCCACGAGCGCCTCGAAGCCCTCCCGCCGGCCCGACGCCTCGAGCCCGATGTCGGCGCTCCACTCGCGCAGCGCGTCCACCTCACCCGGCGCCACGGCGATCTCCGCCCCGGCCGCGAGCGCCTTCGCGCGCGCCATGGCGTCGGGGTCGATCGCCGCGACCTCGGCGCCGGCGTTGGTCGCGACCTGGATGGCGTTGAGCCCGAGGCCTCCGGCGCCGGTGACCACCAGCCGCTCGCCGCGCTCCAGCTTCCCGCGGACGAGCAGCGCGCGCCACGGAGTGGCCACGGCGTCCATGGCCACCGCAGCGGCCGCGAAAGTCGCGCCCGTGAAGGGGAACACGTTCTCGCGGCTCATGAGCATGAACTCGGCGAGCCCACCGTCCCGGCTCCGGCCGACGCGCCCGGCGTACGGGCACAGCGTGTGCTCGGACGCGCGGCACCAGCGGCAGCGGCCGCACGGCTCGTACAGGTAACAGGCGACCCGCGCGTCCGTCAGCGCGTCATCGCCCGCGACGACCTCCCCCGCCACCTCATGGCCCGGGATGAGCGGCAGCTGCAGCCCCGGAAGCGTGCCGTCGACCACCTTCAGGTCGGTGCCGCACAGGCCGACGGCGCGGACGCGCACCAGCACCTCGCCGTCGGCGGGCGTGGGGTCCGGGACCTCGCTCAGCTCGAGCGGGCCCCCGAAGTGCCGGAGGACCGCCGCCTTCACTGCGTGACCGTCTCCAGGAACTCGCGCAGCGCGGCGTTGACCTCGTCGGGCCGCTCCGTGTTGGCGGTGTGCCCGGCCCCGGCGATCCGGGCGAGGCGCCCGTCCTGCACGTCGTTCGCCATCTGCTCGGCACCCGCCATCGGCAGGATCTCGTCCTCCTCCCCGTGGATCACGAGCGTCGGGACCGTGATCTCGGGCAGCCGGGGCGCCACGTCCTCGCGCCGCAGCCACGAGGCCGACTCCCAGTACACGGACGCGCCGGTGAGGCCGCGCCAGCGCTCCTTCCAGTGCTCGACGAGCTCGGGGCTGCCCTGCTTGGTCGTCGGGCCGAAGACGATGTCGGCATGCCACTCCACGATGCTCTCGTCGAGCGGCCCGCCGTCACGGAGGTTGCCGAACAGCTCCTCGTGCGGCGAGCGCGGCGCGGCAGCCAGCGTGTCGATGAGGACGAGCCCGTTGAGGCGGCCCTGGTGGCGCAGTGCGAAGCGCAGGGCCATGAAGCCGCCCATCGACATGCCGCCGAGCACGCATCGCTCGATGCCGAGCGAGTCGAGCAGCTCGACGACGTCGTCCGCGAGATCGTCGAGCGAGTACGGGCCCTCCCAGTGGTCGGTGCGCGCGCGGTGGTCGAAGGCGATGACGCGATAGGCGTCGCTGAGCCCTTCGAGCTGGGGGTCGAACATCGACCGGTCCATCATCGTGCCGTGCCCGAACAGGACGGCGGGGCCCGCTCCAGCTTCCTCGTAGGTGGGAATCGGCATTGGTCGCTCCTCAGGCGCTGCTCGTCGCGAGGACGTCCGTGGACAGGTGACGCAGAAGCTCGGCACGGTCGCCGCCGAAGGGCACGAGCGCGACCTCGTCGATCGGGTACGCGCAGACCTCCTGCAGCTGCGTGCGGCACTCCTCGGGTGTGCCGCCGATGGCGAAGTGGGTCACGAGCTCGTCGGGCACGAGCAGCCGGTGCCCGGCCTCGGTACGCATGTGCTCGCGATAGTCGTAGCGCTCGCGGATCGCGGCGATCGCACGCCGCTCGGCGTCGTCGAGGCGCCCGACCAGCGGCGGGATCACGACACTGGCCGTGAACGCGCGCACGCGGTCGCGCGCGGCGACGCCGTCGTCGCCGACCGCGATCGCGGTCCACAGCACGGTCCGGATCGCGGCCGGGTCGCGGCCGGCCTCCTCGGCCCCGGCGTGGACATGTGCGAGCGCCGCGTCGACGAGGCGCCGGTCGACGCCGACGCAGGCGATCACGCCATCCGCCACCCGGCCGGCCATCCGCAGTGCGCGTCTGGACGCACCGGCGACATAGATCGGCACGTGCTGCTCGGGAGCGAACGCCAGCCGGTAGCGCCCACCGCTCTCGTCGGCCACCACCTCCTCGCCGGTGAGCAGCCGGCGCAGCAGCAGGATGCGCTGCTCGAGCTCGGCGACGCTCGGCGGCGCCATCCCCATCGTCCGCAGCGACGAGTCGCCGGTGCCGATCGCGAACGCGACCCGTCCCGGCGCCAGCTCGGCCACCGACGCCCAGGCCGAGGCCGTCACCGACGGATGCCGTGTCACGGCGTTCGTGACGCCGGTGCCGAGGCGCAGCGTGGACGTCGCCGCGGCGGCGGCGCCGAGCGTGACGTAGGCGTCCCGCCACAGGTTCTGCGAGTCGCCGATCCAGGCGCCGGCGAAGCCGAGCGACTCGGCCGCCTGCGCGAGCTCGACCATGCGCGCCACCGGCTCGGTCCCGAACAGCCCGACGGAGACGGACGGCGTCATGAGCGCCCGATCGTGTAGCCGCCGTCGACGAGGATGCTCTCGCCCGTCACGAACGCACCGGCCTCGGCGCACAGGAACAGCACGGCGCCGACGACGTCGTCGGGGCGCGCGACGCGCCCGAGCGGGATCTGCGCGATGCGCCGCTGCAGCGCCGCGTCGTCGGCGAACACCTTCTGCCGCGACGCGGTCAGCACGGTGGTCGGAGCGACGGCGTTCACGGTGATGCCGTACGGCGCCCACTCGACGGCCAGCGAACGCGTGAGCTGCTCCAGGCCCGCCTTGCTGACCGAGTAGGCCACGCGGTCGGCGAGCCCGACGCGCGCGAACGGGGACGAGAGGTTGACGATGCGCCCGCCGCCGCGATCCTTCATCACGCGGGCGGCCGCGCGGGCGACGAGGAACGCCCCGCGCAGGTTCGTGCGCATGACGTCGTCCCAGTCGGCGGTGGTCAGCTCGAGCGCCGGGACATGAGCCGTGACCGCGGCGTTGTTGACGACGATGTCCAGTCCGCCGAGCTCCGCGACGGTCGCGGCGATCGCCGCGTCGACCTGCTCCTCGTCGCCGACGTCGAGCTCGATCGCCAACGCCGCCGCGTCGGCCAGCTGACTGCGGTCACGGCTCGTGACGGCGACGCGCGCCCCCGCCTCGGCCAGCGCCTGCGCGATCGCCTCGCCGATCCCCTGGCGCGCGCCGGTGACGAGCGCGACACGCCCGGCGAGACCGAAGCGCTGCTCGATGCTCACGCCCGCGCCTCGTAGACGGCCGGGTTGACGACTGGGTCGAGCCGCTCCCCGCACAGCGCCCGTGCGACCTGCCGGGCCGCCCGCCACTGCAGGTCGGCGCTCGCCTCGACCGAGTACCAGGCGACGTGGGGCGTGGCGACGACGCGCGGCGAGTCGCGGAGCGGATGATCGGCCGGCAGCGGCTCGTGGGCGAAGACATCGAGCCCGGCGCCGGCCAGCGCCCCGTCGGCCAGGCGCGCGAGCAGCGCGGGCTCGTCGATGATGCCGCCGCGAGAGACGTTGACGACGACCGCGCCGCGCGGCAGCCGCGCGAGCCGCTCGTCCGTGAGCAGGCCGCGCGTGTCGTCGGTCAGCGGCAGGTGGACGAACAGGACGTCGGCGCGCGCGAGCACCGCGTCGAGCTCGAGCAAGGGGCACGGCGCCTCGCCGACGAACGGGTCGTAGCCCACGACGTCCATGCCGAACGCGGCGACCCGCCGGGCGACGGCGCGGCCGATCCGGCCGAGTCCGAGGATGCCCGCGGTCAGCGTCGAGAGCCGCCGCACGTCCCGCATCGAGCCGGCGCCCCACTCGCCGCCGGCCACCGCGCGCTGCGTCTCACCGAGGCGGCGCAGGCGCGCGAGCGCCAGCAGCACGGCGTGGTCGGCGACCTCGTCGGTGCTGGCGTCGGGCACGTTGCCGACCGGGATGCCGGCGGCCGTCGCCGCGGCCACGTCGACCTCGTTCACGCCGATGCCGTAGCGGACGATCGCTCGGCAGGCGCCCAACCGGCCGACGAGGTCGGCATCGACGCGCACGAAGCTCGTGACGAGCAGCGCGTCAGCGGCCGGCGCGAGCCGGCTCAGCTCGTCGACGTCGGCGGCGGCGACGACCTCCGCTCCGAGCGGATCGAGCGTCGCGTGCTCGGGGGAGAGGTCGGCGAACCGATGCGGCGTGACGAGGACGGTCGTCACGTCCGTGCGGTTGTGAGGTCCAGTGGGTGCACCTTGTCGACGAGCCGCTTCTCGAACGGGAACGTCGTGTAGATCTCGGGCTCCCCGTCCGTGACCACGAGGTTGTTCTCGACCCGGAAGCCGCCCACCCCGGTCTCGCCCGCGTACGGCTCGAGGTTCATGACCATCCCCGGTCGTAGGTGGACGGGGTCCTCGGCCGACTGCGGGCTGAAGTACGGCGGCTCCCACGGCGAGAGGCCCGCGCCGTGCCCGAGGCTGTTGCCGAGGATCGACTCGCCCGCCGCCGCGAAGACATCCGCGTTGGTCTTGCCGACCTGCGCCGTCGAGCAGGCGTTGAAGAGCGCGTCGTAGGCCTGCTGATGCAGCTCGACCTGGCGATCGGTCGGGCCCACGTCGCCGCAGATCCACGTGCGGGTCATGTCGCCCCAGTAGCCGTTGTAACAGCCGCCGATGTCCATGATCACGAGGTCTCCGCGCCGGATGATGCGATCGGACGTCAGCCGGCGGTACGGCGCCGTGTTCGGGCCGGAGGCGACGATGTTCGCGCACTGCGTCCACTCCGAGCCGAGCGCGGTCATCTTCTGCCACGCGGCCGCGAGCAGCTCGCATTCGCGCACCCCGGGCGACATGAGGTCGAGCGCCGCCTGGTGGCCGGCCTCGGTGATCGCCGTCGCGATCTTCAGGCACGCGATCTCGTCCGGCGTCTTGATCAGCTTCGCCTCGAGCAAGGTCGGGTAGCCGTCGACGATCTCGGCGCCGGGGAGCGCCGCCTGCAGTCCGGTGTAGATCGTCGGCGTCATCACGTCGATCCCGATCCGCGCGTTGACGATCTGCGGCCAGCGGCGCTTGAGGCGCTCCGCCCACTCGCCGACGCCGGCGCTCTCACGGACGTTCGGGCGCCCCTCGATCTGGGAGTGCTCGAGCCACGGCATGCGCTCGCGGCAGTAGTCGTCGTCCATCACGTAGAGGACCAGCTCACCGTCCCGGGCCAGCACGGTCGCGGCCCAGCCCAGCGCGACGACCGGCCCGAGGTGATGGCGGAACGCGGTGAGGTAGCGGACGTCCTCCAGCCTCAGCGAGATCATGAAGTCGAGGTCGGAGTCGGCGATCGCCGCCCGCGCCTTGGCGAGGCGCTCGTCGCGGAGGCGCGAGAAGTTCACCCGCTCCTCCCAATCGACGGCCATCATCCCGAAGTCGATCGCTTCCTGCACGGTTTCTCCTCTGTTCATCGGGGTCCAAAGATCGAGTCGACCAGGCCTGCCGGGTCGAGCTCCTCCAGCGCGCGCAGCTCCTCCTCGTGGTGAGCTCCGGCGTGGGCTCGGGGCTCGACGCGGCGGGCGCGAACCCGGTGTGCGCGCGCACGTCCTCGAGCTCCAGGTCGCCGCGGTAGGACTCGAGCGCGAAGCGCCCGTCGCGCGGCCGCTGGAAGACCGCGCTCGGCGTCACCAGCGTCGTCGCGCCGGAGGCAGTCGCGAAATCGACCTGCTCGACGAGGCCGCGCGCGTCGTGCTTGGTCATCCACACGACCGCCCGGCGCGCGGTCGGCATCATCGTGGCCGCTCCGCCGCCCCCGGGCAGTCGCACCTTCGGCGCGTGCCAGTCGCCGATCGCGGACACGTTCGCGTGACCGCCGGCGTCCATCTGAGCGGCGCCGAGGAAGGCGATGTCGACGCCGCCGCGCAGGCACAGGTCGTAGAAGTCCTCGTTGTTGAAGATCGCCGCCGTGTGCGTGAGCAGCGCGGGGTCGCCGCTCGAGCGCGGCAGCACGGGCGGGCGGGCGTCGATCCCACCCGCGACGTTGAGGTGGGTGAACGAGAACGGGTAGCAGCGCTTGGCGAGCAGGCACGCCGCGGTCGCGACGGTCGAGTTGACGCCCGTGAACACGACATCGCCGGGCGCGATCTGGCGCGCCAGGTTCGCGACCACGTAGCCCGCGCTAGCCAGCACCCGACAGGCTCCCGGCCTCCGGCGCCTCGGCCAGGTGCCGTCGCAGATCGTCGTCGATGTACCGCCGCACGGCGGCGAGGTCGACCTCGTAGTCCGGATACATCGAGCCCGGCCAGGCGCCGCGCGGGACGATCGCCGCCGCCGCGACCATGAAGCCCGGGACGAGCGTCAGCTCCGGTTGGCGCTCGATCTCCTCGCGCGCGACGAGCCGTTCCGCGGTGACCAGCACCTGCTGCGCACCACGCGTCATCGCCTTGTCCCATTGCGGCGAGCCGTACACGCGCGCGTTGCCGTCCTCGTCGACCGCGTTGACGTGGATGACGGCGAAGTCGGGGCGGATCGCCGGCACCACGAAGGGCGACCGTCCGCTCCCGTACGGGTCGTCGACGCGCGACCAGCCGTTCAGCGCCGGGATCGCACTGCCGTCAAGGCCGGCCACCGGCAGGAACGGGACGCCGTAGGCGCTCGCGCGCAGCCCGGACACGATCGTGATGCAGGAGTGCTCCTCGAGCTCGACGTCGCCGCGCTCGACGGCGCGCCGGTAGGCGGGCAGCAGGCCGAGGTCGGCGTCCATCGCGGCGATGCCCACCCGCGCCCTGCGGATCGCACCGGCGCGGCACAGCAGGTCGAGGTCGTAGCCCGGCGACGGCTTGATGAACTCGAGGTCGCGCGCGCCGCGGGCCACGAGCGCGCGGGCGAATGCGGCCGGGGCGCGATGCAGGAAGCTCCCGCCGAGCGTGACCGAAGCGCCGTCACCGACTCGACGAGCGAGCTCCTCGAGGGTGACGACCTTGCTCATTGCGGCACGGCGCCGACATCGCCGAGCGACGGCGGCGGCGGACTCGCTGAACAATGTCTCGCCCGTGAGCTTGGCGGCGACGAGGTTCGCCGTGCGGACGAGGTGGACGTACAGCCGCTCCGCGGCGGTCGTCGGCTCGTGGGCGAGGCACGCCTCGAGCAGCCGGCGGTGCTCGTCCGCCAGTTGATCCGGCGTCCCGCGCTCGGACAGCGAGTGAGTACTGCGGTAGCGCTCGCTGCGGACCCAGACGGGCTCGACGAGCCGGTCGAGCCAGTTGTAGCCGGACGGGCCGTAGAGGCTGAGGTGGATCGTTCGATGCGCCAGGCGCGCCGGCCCGTGGTCACCGGCCTCGATCAGGATCCGGTGCCGCTCGATCGCCCGCTCGACGGGAACGCGATCGGCGTCCGCGAAGCGCAGCGCCGCCCGGCGGATGGCCAGGGTCTCGAGCGCGAGACGGGCGTCCCACGTGTCGCGCAGGTCGGCGACCGAGATCTCGGCCACCGTCGCGCCCTGGTGCGGCGTGTACTCGACGAACCCCGTCGACGCGAGCTTGCGCAGCGCGTCGCGCACCGGCATCGGGCTCAGCGAGAGCTGTCGCGCGAGGCTGTCGATCGTCAACCGCGTCCCGGGCGGGAACTCGCCCTCGAGGATCGCCTCCTGGATCACCTGCTCCGCGCGTTCGGCAAGTGTCCGGGGGCCGTGCAGTTTTTCGCCGAGAGTCATATCTTAAATAAACAATCGCAGATATCAGATTTGACAGCAAGTCGATTGAAAAGGTATACAAGCCACCTCCAATGACCGTCAACGCCCCGCACGTGGCCGAATTCACCGAGCGGCACCGTCGCCTCCGCGAGCGCATGGCGGCCGAGGAGCTCGACGCGGTAGTGGCCTACTCCAACGCCAAGGTCCAGGGCTGTGTGCAGTACGTGGCGAACTACGCGGTGCGCTTCGTCGCCGCCAACACGCTGCCCAGCGGCGCGTACACGATGGCCGGCTCAGCCGGCGCGCTGCTGGCCCTGGCCGACGACGACACCGTGCTCGCGGTCGACCAGCGCTGGGACGAGCTGCGCGCGAAGGAGACCTCGGTGCTGGCCGAGACGCACTTCAGCGAATCGATCGGGGCCGAGTTCGGGCGGCTGATCGCCGAACGCGGCTATCGCCGTGTCGGCATCGACAACTGGTTCATCTTCCCGGCCATCCACTACCTGGCGCTGCGCGAGCACGCGCCGGACGCCGAGCTCGTGCCGACGCAGCTGATCGAGCACACGTACAAGGTCAAGACCGAGGCCGAGCTCGCGCTCGTCCGGCGCGCCGAGGACGTCGGCGTACGCGCACTCGAGGCGGCGTTCGAAGCCGTCCACGTGGGCGCCAGCGAGTTCGAGGTCGCGCTCGCCGCCGACTACGCGATGCGCGAGCACGGCGACCTCGAGCTCGCCGGAGGGCTCGTCGCGGCCGCCGGGCCGAACACGGCGATCGCAAGCGGGCTTCCCAGCGCCGGCAACGCCTACGTGATGGAGCGAGGCGACTGGATCATGCTCGACATCTGCCCGGCCTATCAGGGCTACGCCGGCGACATCTGCCGCATGTTCGTCGCCGGCGACCTGGACGACGTCGATCCGTTCCGCCGCGACCTCTACGAGGCGACGGTCAAGATCACCGAGGAGGCCGTGAAAGCGGTCAAGCCGGGCGTGGTGCCGCGCGAGCTCAACGAGCTCGCCCAGTCGGTGGCGGACGAGCTCGGCGTCGGCCAGTACAAGACGACCACGCTCGGCCACGGGGTCGGCATCGACCTGCACGACGTGCCCGACTTCCGCTGGGACCCGTGGCCGCTGGAGCCCGGGACGTGCATCACGATCGAGCCCTGCCTGATCGTCCCGGGGGTCACCGGCACACGGGTCGAGGAGCTTCGTCGCCGTGACAGAGACCGGTTGTGAGGTGTTGTCGGCCGGAGCGCCTACCGCGTTGCGAGCGTCGGGATGAGACTCGCGCGGTTGCGTCAGACGGCAGTTTGACCGCCATTCGACGGAGGGAATCGCATGCAGTTCACCACCAGGGTCGGGACCGTCTTCCTCGGAGTCGTGGCCGCGTTCGCGCTCGTGCTCGCCGGCTGCGGCGGAGACGACGACAGCGGCTCCACGAGCGGAAGCGGCAGCAGCTCGAGCGCTTCCAAGAGCGGCGGCAACAAGACCGTCTACTACCTCGGCTGTGATCAGTCGAACCCGTTCTGCGCTGCGTACAACAAGACGATGGAGGACTCGCTGAAGTCCGGCGGCTACTCCGTCAAGTCGCTCTACAACAAGTTCGACCCGGCGACCCAGGCGCAGCAGTTCTCACAGGCCGTCACCCAGAGCCGGCCGCGATCGTGGTGTTCGTCGCCGACTCGACGGCGATCGTGCCGTCGCTCGCCCGCGCCCACGCGCAGAAGATCCCGGTGGTCGCCGTCGGCTCAGCGGTCGCCGACGCGGGACAGGAGTTCATCGCCGTCGCGAACCTGCAGGACTCCAAGGCGCTCGGGACCTACGCCGCGACCAACCTCGTGGAGGGGATGAAGAAGCAGGGCCTGAGCAAGGGCAACATCATCGCTCTGACCGGGACCAGCTCCCAGATCGATGTGCAGCAGCGCATGGAGGGATTCAAGACCGAGCTCGCCAAGACCCCGGAGTTCAAGCTTGTCGAGGTCCAGGACGCGGGCTGGGACCCGATCAAGAGCGCGAGCATCGCCAAGACGCTGTACGCGAAGTACGACTCCAAGGGCGGCATCCAGGGCGTCTACGGCATGGCCGACTACATGGCGACCGCCGCGGCCACAGCCGCGAAGAGCGCCGGCCTCAAGGTCGGGATGCCCAAGGGGATGATCTTCACGGGCAGCAACTGCTCGCCCGCGGGCGTGAAGGCGATCAAGAGCGGGCAGCTCTACGGCGACGCCACGCAGTCGCCCACGGAAGAGGCCGCGGCGGGCGCCCGCGACGCACTGGCCGTACTCGACGGCAAGACGTTCAGCGACAAGGTCGTCCTGAACCCTGAGGCCCGGTTCACGAAGGAAAACCTGGACCAGTACGCGGAGCAGTGCACCTACTAGACAGATGAGCGGAGCATGACCTCCGCTCCCCTCCTCGCCGTCGACCAGGCGACGAAGCGCTACGGCGCGATCCAGGCGCTGCGCGGGGTCTCGTTCTCGGTCCCGCGCTCGTCTGTGGTCGCGCTGTGCGGCCACAACGGCGCCGGCAAGAGCACCCTCGTGAAGTCGCTCGTCGGGCTGGTGAAGCTCGACGACGGGGAGATCCGGATCGACGGAACCGCCGTGCAGCTCCGCGACCCGCAGGACGCGCAGGCCCACGGCGTGGCGCTCGTCGACCAGGAGCTGAGCCTGGTCCCGGCGCTGAGCATCGCCGACAACCTGTTCCTCGGGAACATCAGGCAGCCGTTCCTGACGCGGCGACGGCGGCGTGACGCGGACGCGCGTGCGCTGCTGGAGCGCGTCGGGCTCGGGCACCTCTCATTGTCGACGCGGGTCGAGGCGCTGCGGATGGGCGAGCGCCAGCTGATCGAGATCGCCCGGCTGCTCGGGCGCGACTCGCGGGTGTTGATCCTCGACGAGCCCACCGCCAGCCTCAGCGACGCGGAGACCGAACGCGTCTTCGCCGCGATCCGCAACGCGGTCAGCCAGGGACACAGCGTCGATCTACGTGTCCCACCGGCTGGACGAGGTCCTCGCCGTCTGCGACCGGGTCGATCGTGCTCCGCGACGGCGCGATGGTGGCCGCCGAGCGCCGCCGCCGGCCTCAGCCGCGCCCGCCTGATCGACCTCATGCTCGGCGAGGAGCTGCGGCGCCGAGATCACCGCAGTCGAGCGCAGCAGCGGCAACGGCGAGCACCGTCGAGATACGCGACGTCGCGGTCCCGGGCAGCGTCCGCGGCTTCGAGCTGCAGGCCCGCGGCGGGCAGATCATCGGCCTGGCCGGCCAGCTCGGGATCGGGCGCCAGCGAGGTGCTGCGAGCGATCGGCGGGCTGAGTCCCGAACGCCTCCGGCTCGGTGACGATCAACGGCCGATCGCTGACGCTTCGGGTCGCCGCGTGCGCTCGCTCGCCGCCGGCGCCGTGCTTCGTCTCCAACGACCGCGGGTGGCGAGGGCCTGTTCCTCGGTCAGGCGACCAGCCGACAACCTGACCGCGATCCGGCTCCGCCGGCTGGCGCGAGGCGCGGTCTTCAGCCGCCGCCGGACTGACGACGCGTCGTCAACGCGCTGGCCGAGCTTCGTCGCGATCGACACGCGGCGGTTGCGGGCCGATGTCGGCAACCTCAGCGGCGGCAACCAGCAGAAGGTCTGATCGGTCGCACGCTGGAGCGGACCGGGACCCATCTGCTCCTGCTCGACGATCCCACGCGCGGCGTCGACGTGGCGGGCCGGGCCGAGATCCACCGCCTCATCCGACACGCGGCCGCCAACGGGGCGGTCGTCGTGTTCGCGTCGACCGAGCTGGACGAGCTGCTCGAGCTCTCAGACGTCGATCGTGACGATGTTCGGCGGCGCGATCGTGTCGCACGTGCCCGGACGGGAGGCCAACGCCGCCGGGGTCCTCGCCGACATGACCCACGTCAAGGAGGCGAGCGGGACATGAGCCGGACGGCGGCGCCGGCCGACGTCGAGCGGACCCGGCTGTCAGTGGCGTCGCGGCTGCGCGCGCAGCCGGCCGTACCCGTCGTCGCCGTCGCGGTGGCCTTCGTCGCGGTGGCGGCGGTGACGACCGATGGCTTCCTCACCGTGAGCAATCTGAAGGCGATCCTGTTCTCCGGGTCGTTCGTCGGCATCGCCGCCATCGGGACGATGGCGATCATGCTCAGCGGCAACCTGTTCTCGCTGTCGCTGGGCACGTCGATCTCAGTCGCGGCGATCGCCTTCCTCGCCGCGCTCCACCTCGGGCTCGGCGTCGCGATCGTCCTGGTGCTGCTGCTGGGCGCCGCGATGTTCGCGATCCAGGGAGCGGTCATCGGGCTGTTCGAGGCGAACGCGATCATCGTGACGATCGCGGCCGGGGCGATCCAGAGCGGGGTCGTGACGTGGCTGACGAAGGGCACCAACGTCACGCCCACCGGCTCCTCCACCGCGTACGAGCGGCTGGGCGGGGAGCTGCTCGGCATCCCGTTCGGGTTCTACGTGCTCGTGGTGCTGGCGGTGATCACGAGCTTCGTGCTGCGACGGACGCCGTTCGGCCTCATGACCCACCTCATGGGCGAGAACCGGCGCGCCGCCCACGCGGCCGGGCTGCCGGTCGCCCGGATCACGACCGGGGCGTTCGCGATCGCCGGGGTCACCACCGCGGCCGCCGGGATCCTCCTGGGCGCCTTCAACGGCACCGCGACGATGTCGATCGGCGGGTCCTACACGTACGACGCGATCGCCGCCACGCTCGTCGGCGGCAACGCGATCAGCGGCGGCCGCGGCTCGGTCGGGCGCGCGTGCTTCGGTGCGTTCTTCATCGCGGCGGTGACCGACCTGCTGCTGCTGCGCGGCTACTCGCGCGGGGTCCAGATCCTCGTCGAGGGCATCGCGGTCGTGGTCATGGTGGTGCTGCTGCACGTCTCGGGACGGCGATCCCGGTGAGGCGGATCCGCGCAGGCGGTGACACGCTCACCTACGTCGTCTTCGCGATCGCGGTCGCGGCGCTGTGGCTGCTGCCGGCGTTCACGAGCACCACGATCGGCTCCGGGAACGTCTACAACGTGCTGCAGACCTTCGCCGACTACGGACTGCTGGCGCTCGCCGTCGGGCTCACGATGATCGTCGCCGAGTACGACCTCTCGACGGCCTCGATGTACAGCCTCGCCGGCATGGTGGCCGTCCTGCTCGGCGTCGGCTCCCCCGTCGTCGGCATCGTCGCGGCGCTCGCCGTCGGCGCGACGTCCGGCGTGATCCAGGGAACGATCATCGCGAAGCTGCGGATGAGCTCGGTCCCGGTCACGCTCGGCGGCTTCATCGTCAACCTCGGCATCACGTACGTGATCGCCCACGACAAGGACGTCCCCTACGACAACATCACGGTCGGCCTGCGGCTCGACTCCCCGATCGCGACGATCTTCTCGATCCGCAGCCTGATCACGATCGGCGTGTTTCTGATCGTCGCGTTCCTGTTCGTCTCCACGCGCGTCGGCCCGGAGGTCCGGGCCACCGGCGGCGACCGCCGTGCCGCCCGGACGTCGGGCGTGCGCGTCGACCGTGTCCTGCTCGCGATCTTCGTCTTCGCCGGGGTGGCGAGCGCCGCCGCCGGCGCCCTCCATGCCTACAGCCTCAGCTCGGCTCAGCCCGACCTGGGCTTCGCGCCGCTGATCTTCGCCACGATCGCCGCGCTACTCGGCGGCGTGAACCTCGCCGGCGGCCGCGGTAGCCCGCTGGGGATCGCGGCCGGGGCGCTCTCGCTCGCGATCCTGCAGGAGATCCTCGCGGCGACGGCGGCACCGCAGTACTGGAGCGACCTGATCACCGGGACGTTGCTCCTGCTGGTCACGATCTTCGCGGCGCCCCGGATGTACAGCCGGCGGCAGCGCCGGCGCGTGGCCGCCGATCTATCGGGATAGGCTGTCGCTTCCCCGTGACCGACCTCACCCAGCCCTCGCACGTCGCCATCGTGACCGGTGCGAACCACGGGATCGGGGCGGCCGTGGCGCGGCGGCTCGCGCGGCGCGGCGTCGCCGTCCTCGTCACCTACCTCCGGGTCGACGACGCCGCTGATCCCGGGGTCCCGGAGGCGTACCGCCACAACCGGGCGGCCGGGGCGGACGACCTCGTGCGGGAGATCACCTCCCTGGGCGGCCGCGCCGTGGCCGTCGAGGCCGACCTGAGCGACGGCGACGCGCCCGCGCGGCTCTTCGACGCGGCGGAACGTGAGCTGGGGGCGGTCGACATTCTCGTCAACAACGCGACGAGCTGGGTACAGGACACGTTCACGCCCGCGCAGCGGGATGCAGTCGGGCGGCCGTTGCGACCGGTCACGCAGGAGTCGTTCGAGCGGCAGTTCGCGGTCGACGCGATGGCCGCGGCGCTGCTCATCGCCGAGTTCGCGCGCCGCCACATCGAACGAAACGGCACCTGGGGCCGGATCATCGGCCTGACCTCGGGCGGCACGCAGGGGTTCCCGTCCGAGGTCTCGTACGGCGCCGCCAAGGCGGCGCAGGAGAACTACACGATGTCGGCCTCCGTCGAGCTCGCCGACTACGGCGTCACGGCGAACATGGTGCACCCGCCGGTCACCGACACCGGCTGGGTGACCGACGAGGTCCGCGAAGTCGTGCGCGCCCGCTCCGAACTCGTGCACGTGGCCACGCCCGACCAGGTGGCGGAGGTCATCGACTTCCTGGCATCGGACGCGGGCGAGCTCGTGACCGGGAACATCCTCAGCCTGCGCTAACCGGCGAGTGCTCGCTCCAGGTTGTCGAAGCAGACGCCCCAGCCGCCCTCGTGGGAGCGCACGGCCTCCTCGTCCCACAGGTCGCGGTGGGTGAAGCGCACGGTCGTCACGCCCTCGTGCTCCTCGAAGTCGATCTCGATCAGCTGGCGCGTGGTCGGGTCCGAGTCCCACAGCCAGGTGAAGGCGAGCCGGCGCGGCGGGTCGACCTCCGTGTAGACGCCGCCGCCGCCGTACGTCGTGTCGCTGTGCGGGTTGCGTATGACCACCCGGACCTCACCGCCGACCCGCAGGTCGACGGTGGCCTCGGGGGTCTCCCAGTCGTGTCCGGCGTGCCACCAGCGGCGCATGACCTCCTCGCTGGTCCACGCGTCGAACACGGCCTGGGCGGGCGCCGCGAACGTGCGCTCCATGCGCAGCGTCGCGCTCATCGCTCCCACCGGCGCCGGAACCGCAGCGCGATCCAGGCGCGCGCCATGAGCAGGCTGCCGCCCGCCCCACCGGCGACGGGCAGCATCTCCTCGATCGGCACCCCGGCGATGTGGGCGATCACGCCGCCGGGTACTCGTCGTGCAGGTGCCACCACTGGTACGGCGGCGTCTGCGGGTAGCCGTCCGGCGAGTCCTCCCACTCCTCCTGGCGACCGAGCGCGGTGAGGTCGAGGTAGGCCCAGGTCGAGCCCATCGCCTCGTCGCCGCGGCTGTTGATGAAGTAGGTGCGGAACACGTCGTCACCGTCGCGGATGAACGCGTTGGTGCCGTGCCACTCGTCGACGCCGTGGTCGGCGTCGAAGTCGTCGGTCAGTGTGTACCACGGGATCTGCTCCCAGCCCATGCGCGACCGGTAGCGCTCGATGTCCTTCTGCGGCGCGCGCGACACGTAGACGAGCGTGGTGTCGCGGGCGTTGAGGTGCGCGAGGTGGGACACCTGATCGGCACCGAACGAGCAACCGGGGCAGCCGCTCTCGGGCCACTTCGCGACGCCGGGCTCGAAGAAGAACCGGTAGACGATCAGCTGGCGGCGGCCGGCGAACAGGTCGAGCAGGCCGACCGCTCCGTCCGGGCCTTCGAACCGGTAGTCCTTCGTGACGGCCGTCCGCGGCATCCGGCGGCGCTGGGCGGCGAGGGCGTCACGCGCGCGCGTGAGCTCCTTCTCCTTGACCAGCAGCTGCTCGCGAGCGGCCTCCCACTCCTGCGGGGACACGACGGGGGGAGTGTTCATTGCGACTCCTTCAGGTACTCGTCGACAACGTCGAACAGGCGCCCCCAGACAGCCCGTTGGCGATCCATCCAGTCCGCGGCCTCGCTCAGCGCCGCCGGTTGGAGCGACAGCCGGTGGGTCCGGCCGTCGACCACGCGCGTCACGACGCCCGTCTCCTCCAGCACCCGCAGGTGCTTGGAGATGGCGGGCTTCGACACGCCGAACCCGTGCGTGGCCTCGCCGACCGTCGCCGATCCTTCGGCAAGACGCTCGACGATGCCGCGGCGGATCGGGTGCGAGAGCGCCCGGAACGGATCGTTAACCATCAGGTTAACGGTAGCAGCCTGGAGCATCATCTGCTCTTAGGACCCCGAGCGGGCCCGAAATCCATCGCCCGGTTCAAACTGGTGACCCGTCGGGTTGACGCGCGCGGCCGGGTTCTGTAGACCCGCCATGTGAGAACCGCCCGGACGCGCAAGCTGGTCTGGCCGGCGGCCATCGTCCTCACGCTCGGGCTCGCGAGCGCGGCGTTCGGGCTGCCGCCGTTCACCACCGGACCGAAGTCGGCCCCGGGGAGCGGTGGCCAGGTCCAGCTCTCCCACGTCCGCACCGGATGCCACGCGACGTTCGACCGCTTCGTCGTCAAGGCCCGGTTCGGTACGCCGCGCTATGACGTCCGGTACGTCAAGCGGATCGTCGAGGACGGCTCGGGCAACCCGGTGCATCTCCTGGGCAGCAAGCGCATCCGCATCCTCATCCGCGACGCCCGCGGCCACACCCAGGGCGGCACGAACCTCCTCACGCAGGTCAAGACCCCGCGCTGCCCGAACCTGCGCCAGGTCAAGGTCGCCGGCGACTTCGAGGGCGTGGTGACGTTCGGCCTCGGACTCCGTCACAAGACCGGCTTCCGGGTCTTCCGGCTGACCGCGCCGAAGCGCCTCGTCGTCGACGTCGCGCACTGACGTAGACGCGGCGCCGGTGTCGCGTGGGCGGTCCGGCCGCGATGAGCTGTCGACGCGGCGGGAGAGGTCGGCCTTGTTTCCGTCGGGCGGCGCGGATACAAACGTCCTCCATGAGAATCGCCGCTCCCGGCCACGCGCGCCGCGCCGCCGAGACCCGGGAGATCTGGGGCCGCTGATGGGCAACGCGATCGGCCGCATGACCGGCCTGACGATGATCACGCCGATCCGCCCCCAGTGGCTGTGGTTCCTGCGGATCGGCTTCTTCGGCGCGCGGTTCTTTCCGGCGGCGCAGAACGCGATCCTGCAGTTCGACTTCATCCACTACGTGCGCTGGGCGATCGTCGACGGGCTGCCGGGCGAGAAGCTGCGCTACCGCTACCTCCTGTTCGAGAGCAACTTCGACGGGCCGTGGGAGCACTACATCGACGCGTTCGCCTACGTCGTGCCGAAGTGGATCCGGCTCACGTGGGGGCGCGGACCGTCGTTCCCCGGCCCGCCGCCGGCCGAGCCGCTGAAGGCGTGGATCGCGATGAACAGCCTCGGCGGCGGCCACTACTACTGCGCCTATCCGCAGGCGAGCACGCGCATGGTCAAGGGCGCGCTCGAGCTGCGCGAGCGGTTCGCCAAGCTGGTCGAGGACTCGGCGCGGCTCGACCCCGAGGCGTTCGCCGCCGCCTACGAGCGGTTCCTCACCGACTCGCAGGCGCTGCTCTGATGAGCGAGGGGCGGAATCACGTCGGGGTCGCGTATTCGCTGACCGTCGTCGCGCCGATCGTGTCGGGGCGACAAGACGCGGCGCGGGAGGCGATCGAGGCGCTCGGGGTCGGCCCCGACAGCCCCTTGGCACGGCTCGGCGGCCTGCACTTCTCGCGCATCCACATCGTCTCGGAGCTCGTGTTCCAGGGCCCGCAACAGCGGCACCGCGACCCGCTCAACGCCAACCAGCTCGTGTTCACGAGCACGGTCGACGGCGAGCTCGGGCCCTACCTGGAGGCGCTGCGGCCGATCGCCGACACCTGGTGGCAGTTCTGCGTCGGCTACCCCGGCGCCACCGACGCCGCGGCGTTCACCCGCTGGGTCCGCGAGCACCAGATCGACAGCAGCCTGTTCGCCTCCGCCCATCCCGAGGCGACCGTGCCGGGCGTGCTCGAGAGCCTCGCGCTGCGCGAGCGGATCATCGACTTCGCGGTCGCCGCCCGCGGCCTCGAGCCGGCCGAGCTGCAGCGACGGTTCCGCGACGAGCTGGCCCGATGAGGAACCTGCCACGACGCCGTACGGCCGACGCGGCGATCGAGCTCGCGGACATCCAGGGCGACGTCCTGCGCGGCTACACCTATCCCTGCGCGGCGTACCTGTTCGTGCGGATCCTCGACGTCGAGCGAGCGCGGGCGCTGCTCACGCGCATGCTCCCGCAGGTGAGCACGGCCGAGCCGTGGGCGGACGGCCCGCCGCCGACCGCCATCCACATCGCGTTCACCTATCCCGGGCTCGCCGCGATGGGCGTGCCCGAAGCGATCCTCGCGTCGTTCCCGCACGAGTTCCGCGAGGGCATGGCGGCGCGTGCGGAGCGGCTCGGCGACCGCGGGCCGAGCGCGCCCGAGCACTGGGACGCCGGCCTCGGCACCGGGGAAGCGCACGCGCTCGTCACCGTGTACGGCGTCGACCAGGAGCGACTCGACGAGGCGCGCGAGGCGCTCAGGGGCGTCGGCGCGGCAGGAGCGATCACGATCGTGCACGAGCAGCGCGCCGCGATGCTCGAGCTCTCGCGCGACCACTTCGGCTTCTACGACGGGATCGCGCAGCCGGCGATCGAAGGCAGCGGCGTGTCGCCGCGGCCCGGCGACGGCCAGCCGGACGGGCGCGGCGGCTGGCGGCCTGTGCGGACCGGCGAGTTCCTGCACGGCTACGAGGACGAGGACGGGCGTCTGCCCGAGGCGCCGGCCGCGCCGCTGCATCGCAACGGCACGTTCGCCGTGTACCGCAAGCTGCACATGGACGTCGCGGCGTTCCGGCGCTTCGTCGACGACGTCGGCTATCCGGGGGGCCCGGAGATGCTGGCCGCCAAGCTCGTCGGCCGCTGGCGCGACGGCACGCCGCTCGTGCGCTCACCGGACGAGCCGCAGCCCGCGCTCGCCGCCGACCCGGCCGCGATCAACGACTTCTCCTACGCCGACGATCCCGACGGCCTGCGGTGCCCGGTCGGCGCCCACATCCGGCGCGCCAACCCGCGCGACGCGCGCGGCTTCTTCGACGGGCGGCTGTCCAACCGGCACCGCATCATCCGGCGCGGCCGGACCTACGGGCCGCCGCTCCCGCCCAGCGAGACCGAGGACGACGGCGTCGATCGCGGGCTGGTGTTCGTCTGCTTCAACGCCAGCATCTGGCGCCAGTTCGAGACCGTCCAGGCGCTGTGGATAGACGACGGCGACCCGTTCGGCCTCGGCCCGGACAAGGACTTCCTGATCGGCGAGCCGCACGGCACCGAGGGCAAGATGACGATCCAGGGGCGGCCGCCGTTCTTCATCAAGCCGCAGCCGCGCTTCGTGACGATGCGGGGCGGCGAGTACCTCTACCGGCCCAGCATGACCGGTCTGCGGTGGCTCGCCGCCGCGCGTTAGTCCCTAGACGAAGGAATGGACACGTGTGCGGTTGCGCAACCGCCGGGCGGCCCGGGAGTATTCCCTGCATCGGGCCCTCGAAAAGGAATCGGGATGTCGACAGTTGCCGTTAGGACCACCGCCAAGCAGATGCTCGCCAAGGGCGTTGCGCGGCCGCACACCGAGCCGTGGGAGGACCGGGTCACCGTCGCGATCGCCACGCTGACGCTGTTCGCAGTCTTCTGGGACGGCTACAAGCACAACAACACCGGCAATCTCGACACGTTCTGGTCGGAGGCCCACATCGCGATGTACGCGGGCCTCACGATGCTCGGCGCGTGGATCGGGCTCGTGCTGCTGCGCCATCAGCCGAAGGGCCGGCTCGAGATCAGCATGTCGGCGGTGCCGCACGGCTACGGCCTCGCGTTGATCGCGCTGCCGCTGGCCGCGCTCGGCGGCCCCGGCGACTTCGCCTGGCATGCGGCGTACGGCTTCGAGAACCAGATCGCCGCCCCGTTCAGCCCGACGCACCAGATGCTGTTCCTGGCGGGCGCGCTGCTCGGCGCGATCGGCTGCGCCTCGCAGTGGCGGCGTCCGGGGCGCCGGCTGAGCCTTGGCGTGCTCGCGCCGGCGGTGCTGTCGGCGACCGCCGTCGTCGCGATGGCCAACTTCACGTTCATGAACCTCCTGCCCTACTTCTGGGCGATGGTCCCGACCACGGCGTTCGAGAACGACATCGCGCGCTACCCGGACGCGTACGGCCCCGGCAACGGCGTGACGCATTCCGAGGGCCTGGCCCAGGCCGTCGCGCACTACGGCGACCAGCCGTTCCCGTACTTCCTGTTCTCGAACATGCAGGTGATCGGCGGCGTGATGATCTTCAGCGCCATCATCGTCGCCGCCGTGCTGTTCCTGCGCCGGCGCTGGCTGCTCCCGTTCGGGTCGATCACGCTGATGTGCGCGCTGCTGTCCGTGCTGTTCCCGTTCTTCACCGCATGGCGCAACCTGCATCTGATCCCGGCGCTGATCGTGACCGGGTTGCTGATCGACGGCCTGCTGCTGTGGCTGCTCTCGGACGACCCGCCCTCGCGGACGCGCGCGCGCCTGGCCGGGGCGCTGATCCCGCCGCTGATCTGGATCCCGTACGAGCTGTCGATCGCGATCGCCGACGGGCTCGGGTGGGAGCCGACGATCTACCTCGGGATGCTCTCGACGACCGCGGGTGTCGGCTTCGGGATCGCGCTGTTGCTGTTCCCGCCCGACCTGCCCTTGCCCGAGGAGGCGTAAGTCACGATGGCCTTCCGCCCCATGACGCTGACCAAGCTCATGCTGGTGGGGCGGCGGGCTCCGCTCGACCGTACGCCGCTCACCGTCGGGCTCGACTACGAGGACGTCGCGTTCAAGTCGGCCGACGGCGTGACCCTGCGCGGGTGGTTCGTGCCGGCCGCCGGCGAGCGGCCCACGCCGGCGATCGTGTTCGTCCACGGCTGGCTGTGGAACCGGCTGGGCAACGTCGAGGGCCAGGTGCCGGTCCCCGACAAGAGCGTCGACTTCCTGCCCGCGACCAAGGCGCTGCACGACGCCGGCTTCTCGGTGCTGCTGTTCGACGTCCGCCACCACGGCGAGAGCGACCGCGGGCCCAAGCCGCTCACCTATGGCCCGCTGGAGGCGCAGGACTTCGTCGGCGCGGTCCGCTACCTGCGGTCGCGGCCGGACGTCGACGGCGAGCGGATCGGCGCGATCGGCACCTCGATGGGCGGCAACATCGCGATGTACGGCATCCCGCAGTGCCAGCCGGTCAAGGCCCTGCTGGCGATCCAGCCCACGCGGATCGTCGTCTTCAACACGAACTTCGCGCGCACCGAGCTGGGCCGGTTCGGCCCGATGCTGATGAAACCGGTCGAGCTTCTGTACCTGGCCGCGCGCGCGCCGCGGCCGAGCCAGCACGACCCCGGTGTGCCGGCGCGCGACCTCGACGGCACAGTCGTGCAGTACGTGCAGGGCACGGGCGACCCCTGGGGCACGATGGAGGTCATCGACGAGTTCGCGGCGGCGACGCCGAACGCGCTGCCCGTCGTGCGCTTCGAGTCAGCCGGGCGCTACGAGGGCTACCGCTACATCTCCGAGCGCGTCGACGACGTCGTCGGCTTCTTCCGCGAGCACCTCTGACGCGGTGCCGAAAGGGGCCGCCGCGAACGGCGGCCCCTTTTACAGCATCTTGGTGCTGGTCCCGCGCCGCTGGCGGATCACGCGGCGCATCGTGTTGACCGCCGCCAGCGGGTGCGTGAGCACACCGAGGGCGAGCTGGCCCTTGCTGCCGCCCGCCAGTGCCGCCTTGCCCGACATGTTCACGATGTCGTTGATCATCTTCTGGTCGCGCTCGAGCAGCCAGTACTCGGTCATCTGGCCGTTGGCGAAGTGGAACACGCCCACGGCCTCGCCGGTGATCTCGGCGCCCGGGGCGAGGACCATCTTGTACTTGACGAGCGCGCAGATGTGGTCGTCGGAGTACACGCCGTCGTGGAACTCGCCCACGAACGTCCCGGGCTCGATGCCGAGCTTGTAGAGCTTGCGATACAGCTCGAGGATCGCCTCACGCCCGACGTGATCGCCGGACAGGAAGTGGTTGCCGGGGTAGTGCACGATGCAGTCCTCGGCCACCATCGGCGCGAACGCGTCGATGTCTCCGGTCGTGAGCGCGGTCCAGTACTTCTGCAGGAAGTCGCGCTTGTCCTGGAACGGGTCGGCCGCGACGGCGGCAGCGGTGTCGCTAGACGGTTGCAGGGGTCGGCTCCTCGGTCGGCTCGATGGTCTGATCGCTTTCGAAGTCGGCGTGCGGAAGGATGCGGTCGAGGCTCTTGGGCAGCCACCAGTTCCACTTGCCCATGAGCGCCATCGTCGACGGCACCAGGATCAGCCGGACGAGCGTCGCGTCGAGCGCGATCGCCACCGACAGGCCGACGCCGATCTCCTTGATCTGCGGGATGCCGGTCAGCGCGAACGTCCCGAACACGACGACCATGATCACGGCGGCGCTCGAGATCACCTTGGCGCTGCCCTGCAGGCCCTCGGCGACCGCGCGCTGGTTGTCGCCGGTGGCGACATACCGCTCGCGGATCCGCGACAGCAGGAACACCTCGTAGTCCATCGACAGGCCGAACACGATCGCCAGCAGCAGCGGCGGCGTGATCGCGTTGATGTAGCCGAGCGAGTCGTAGCCCAGCGGCCCGTCCAGCCAGCCGTACTGGAACACCGCGACGAGCACGCCGTACGCGGCGCCGACGGACAGCAGGTTCATGATCACGGCCTTGAGCGGCAGGAGGACCGATCGCAGCACGACCAGCAGCACCAGGTAGCTGCAGATCACGACGAACAGCAGGACCTTCCAGAGCCCGCCGGAGACCAGGCCCGCGAAGTCCACGGTCTGCGCGGTCCCGCCGCCGACGTCGATCGTGGCCACTTGGGCGAGGCCGGACTGCCTGCCGCCCTCCGCGCGCAGCTCGGGGATCAGGTCGAGCGTCCGCTGGCTCTCCGGGTCCTGCGCGCCGACCACGCGGATCAGCGCGGCCTTGCCGTCGCCGGACGGCACGGCGTCATCGACCTGGGCGATGCCGTCGATCCCCTTGAGCTGCGCGACGTACTTGGCGAGCGCCGCTGTGTTGGCGTCGCTGGTCGCGTCGCCCTGCTTGAACTCGGCGAGGACGAAGATCGGCGCCGACGACCCGGGATCCACGAGCGTGCCGGCGAGCTCGGCGCCGACGCGCGTCTCGTCGTCCGGCTGGAACTGGCGCAGCGCGCCGTTGCCGAACGTGAGTGACAGCGCCGGGATGGCCAGCACCAGCAGGATCGTGGTGGCGCCGGCCGCGAACAACACCGGCCGGCGCATCAGCCGGGCGGTCCAGCGCTCCCAGAAGCTCGGCCCGGTCCGCGGCGGCCGGTTGGCGCGGCCCGTGATGCGCTTGATCAGCCCGCCGGTCGCGCTGACGACCCGGCCGGGCTCATCGGCGCGGCGCCCGAGCAGGGAGATCAGCGCGGGCAGGAGCGTGACGGCGCCGATGATCGCGATCATCACGACGACGATCGCGCCCATGGCCAGCGACCGGATGACCGCGGCGTCGAGCAGGAACAGGCCGGCCAGCGACACCACGACGGTCAGGCCCGAGAACACGACGGTCGCGCCCGACGTGCGCATCGCGACGTCGAGCGCCTGGCCGCGGTCGCGGCCCGCGTGGACCTCCTCGCGGTAGCGCGAGAGCATGAACAGCGAGTAGTCGACGGCGACGCCGATGCCGAGCAGCGACGCGATGTTCGTGACGAACACGGACATCGTCGTGGCGAGGGCGAGGAAGTACACCGCCGCGCCGGTGACGATCACGGCGGCGATGCCCAGGCCGGCGGGCAGCAGCGCGGCCAGCACCGACCCGAAGACCGCGAGCAGCACGATCAGGATCGCCGGGAAGCCCGCGCTCTCGGCCTTCTCGAGGTCCTTCTGCTGCACCTCCTGCATGCCCGCCCACAGCGCCTGCTGGCCGACCACGTACGGCTGGACGCCGTCCGTGACCTCCCCGACCTTCAGCTCCTCGCGCAGGTCCTTGGCCGCCTGCAGCGTGTCGTCGCGATTGCCGGTCACGGTCAGCGCGACCAGGACGACGTCCTGGCCCGCGGCGGCCTGCTTGGCGGCGGCGGACGCGTCCGGGTTGGGCTCGACGTTGTCGATCTTGTCGGCGGCCGCGTCGACGCGGTCGACCGCCGCCGCGAGCTGGCCGGCGTCGCCACCCTTTCGCTGGACCACGACCCCGAGCGTCTCGGCGTTCTGCCCCTGGAACCGCTTGATCTGGCGATCGACGTTGTCCGAGCCCGAGCCGGGCACCTCGAAGCCCCCTCCGGTCAGGTTCTCCGTCTGCCGCGAGGCGAACGGGATCGAGATCAGGAGCAGGACGATCCAGCCGGCGAAGACCAGCCTCCGGTGCCCGCGCACGAACACGGACAGACCGTTCATCGCCGATTGCATCTAGTGCCTCCAGGTGGCCGAAACGAGCAAAGCGCGAGCATAACCCCGCCGTCGGCGCGTGCGCTAGCCGTTCGAACGGCCTGGACGATTGGACGATAAGCCACTTGATCGGGCGAGCCGCCGCCGATACAAACGCACGCATGGAGCCCACATCCGTCCCGAGCGGGGACGTCGCCGCGCTGCCACAGCCAGAGTTCCACGACGTCGCGACGTCCGACGGGACCGAGATCCGCCTCACGCACTACGCGATGGGCTCCAAGGGCCCGATCGTGCTGGCGCCCGGATACGGCAACGCGGCGCGTGCGTTCGCGCTGGACACCGTGCCGCTCAGCTACGCCCAGTACCTCGGCCAGAACGGCTACGACGTCTGGCTGCTCGACTACCGCGCGAGCCCGGATCTCGAGTCGAGCTTCTCCCAGTTCACGGTCGACGACATCGCGATGCGCGACTGGCCGGCGGCGATCGCCCATGTCCGCAAGGAGACCGGCGAGGAGAGCGTGCAGGCGATGGGTCACTGTGTCGGCGGCCTCTCGCTGTTCATGGCGCTGGGCGGCGGCCTCGAGGGCGTGCGCGGCGCGACGTTCTCGGCGCTGGCCGGCAACCCGGTGCCCACGCCCGGGAATCAGCTGCGCGCCGGGGTCCGGCTCGCCACGCTCTTCAAGGCGCTCGGCATCAAGGGCCTGAACACCGACTACCGGCCGGGCTCGCTGCCCGATCGCGCGGTCGAGCTGGTCATGAAGGCGCTGCCGTTCCGGCACGTCTACGACAGCCCCGAGGGGCGTCGCATCTACTTCATCTACGGCGACGTCTTCGACTACGAGCGAATCGACGACACCACGATGCGCCAGTCCGTGCCGAGCTTCTTCGGCAACGGCAACATCACGTTCTTCGAGCACATCTCGCGCATGATCCGCAAGGGCAAGGCGATCGACGCCACCGGCCGGGACGCCTACTGGGCCAACCCGGAGCGCTTCCGGATCCCGATCTCCTTCATCACCGGCGAGCACAACCGGATGTTCGTCCCCAAGGGCCTCGCGCAGTCGCATGACGCGCTGCGGGCGGCGAACGGCCCTGAGCACTACACCCGTCACGTGATCCAGGACTACGCCCACCTGGATCTCTGGCTCGGGCAGGACGCGGCCCGGGACGTCTATCCCATTGCCCTCGCAGAGCTGGAGCGCCAGGACTCATGACCGCACCCGAGACGACGACGACCCACGCCGGCCTGCAGGACCTGTTCGGCTACCCGCTGGCTGCCTGCATCCAGGACCGCCGGACCCGGCGCGTGGCCCAGGGCGTGTCCATCGACGCGCGCGATCTGAGCTACGAGAGCGCGAACGACCCGTCGCCCCTGACGCCGCTCGAGGAGGCGATCCTGATCGCCTCCACCGGCCCGACCGGCGCCGTCATGCACGACGGGCCGATCGACAAGCCCAACGGCCGGCCGGAGCTCGGCACGCCGTTCCTGCACGTCACCGGCCGCGCAGCGTCGAGTGCCGACAACTGCCAGGCGACCTCGCTGTTCATGATCAACGACGAGGGCATCTGGCTGATCAAGCGGCCGCAGGAGCGCGAGGCGAGCGAGCTCTTCAAGGAGATCCCGCTGCGCTGGGAGGACCGCACCGAGGACGACTGGATCAGCTACGCGAACGCGGTCAAGGTCAAGGTCCACGACGGGCGCTTCCAGTTCCCGCGCGAGTGGCCGTTCTACCTCGGCTGGAACGCCCAGCACTCCAACGTGCCGGGGTCGACGTGCTTCCTGCCGGTGGTCGACAACACGCGCCAGTACATCAACGTGCTGCTGATCCTCCTGTCCGAGCCCAAGGGCAAGGTGCCGCTGTTCATCGACGATTGGCGACCGTTCAAGCCGAGCTCGGCGATGGAGTGGGCGGCGTGGTTCGCGTCGAAGGTCGGGCTCGTCGACCCGATCCCGTACCAGCCGATCGGCGGCCTGGCGCGTGCCCGCGGCGGGTTCGCCTCGCCGGACACGCCGGCGCCGCTCGGCAGCATCGGCGAGGTGCGCACCGATCAGGAGGCGTTCTTCCTGATGCAGAACCTGATGCTGATGGGCGAGGGCCTGCGCCTCGGCGGCTGGGTGCACGGCGCGCCGATGATCCCCTACGTCTGGGGGCGCGACGAGGCGAAGGGCCACCTCGGCCTCGGCTTCCGCGAGCACCTGGCCAAGCCTGCGCCGGGGCGCTGGAAGCGCTGGCCGCCGGTCCCTGCCTCACAGCCGAACTACGTCGGCATCGACGGCGTGCTGGAGGGCCTGTGCCCGCCGTACGTGCGCGACATGGACGAGGCCGTCGACCGCGTGCTCGAGGAGAAGTACTCCGCCGCGTACGGCGACCCCGAGGTGTTCGGCCAGGCCTACCGCGACACGTCGGGCGCCGCGACCTACCTCAAGGAGGCCGAGCGGCATCCGAAGGAGGCCGTCGAGTACACGAAGGAGATCTGCAACTACCTCGTGGACACCTACGGCCGCTTCCCGGCACACACCGACGCGTTCTACCTGCCGGGCACGTGGGTGCAGTTCTCGCACCTCGACATCGAGTACTACGAGCAGTTCGCCGCACCGGGCCACGCGCGGCGCGCCGCCGAGGGGCGGGAGATCTGGCAGCGGCGCTGATCCGCCGCGTCACCGACCCTGGGGCGGGTCCGCGTCCGCGGCCACCGCGGGGTCAACGCCGTTGCCCTGCGGTTCGTCCGGGGCCTCCGCCCGGGCCACTGCCGGCTCCGCGTCAGCGCCGGGGGCGACGTCGCCGGCGGGCGGCTGGTCGTCCGCCAGCGACCACAGCTTGATCTTGGCCTTGCGGCCCCGGACCTCGAACTCGCCCACCGCGGCGAGGTCGTCGGCCGGGGTCAGCAGGGCGTCACGGGTCGAGTCGGCGAGGTAGAGCTGGTAGGGCGTGCCCTTGGTCATGCCCTCCAGCCGCGCCGCCGTGTTCGTGGTGTCACCGAGCGCCGTGTACTCCAGCCGGCGCTCGGAGCCCACGTTCCCGGACATCACGGGGCCGGTGTTGAGGCCGATGCCCATCTTGAAGCCCTGGTGGAGCTCCTCCTCGCGCAGCCACGCATTGAAGCCCTCGAGCTTGGTGAGCATGTCGCGCGCGGCGGCGAGCGCCCGGTCGGCGTGGTTCTCCTGCTGCAGCGGCGCGCCGAACACGGCCATGATGCCGTCGCCCATGTAGGCGACCAGCGTCCCGCCGTGGTCGAGGATCGCCTCGCTCATCGCGGTCAGGTAGCGGTTGAGCGCGTCGATCACCTGCTCCGGCTGCAGCGTCTCGGCGAAGCTGGTGAAGCCGCGCAGGTCGCTGAACATGACCGTCGCCTCGCCACGGACGCCGCCGAGCCGCACGCCCTCGGCATCCTGCAGCACCTGGTCGACGACCGACTCGGGGACGAACCGGGCGAACGCGTCCCGCGTGTTCGCGCGCTCGAACGCGACGGTGACGCCGTGGATGGCGCCGGTGAACAGCAGCGCCGCGACGCCGGCGACGAGCGCGTAGACGAAGCTGATGATCACGTCGTTCTGGAACGCGAGCTGGGCGCCGACGATCAGGCCGACGATCGCGAGGAAGCCGAGCGGGACGGCGATCATCATGCGCAGGCGGATCGCCGCGAACGGCGCCGCGACGCCGAGCACGACGACGAGCAGGACGTTCACCCAGCCGGCGCCACTGTGCAGCGGGAAGCCCGCCAGCGCGGTCAGGATCGCGTTCGCGTGGACCTCGGGCCCCGGCATCGCGGCCTGACCGGTGGTCGACGTCTCGCGCAGGTCCTGCAGCGCCGATGCGGTCCCGCCGACGACGACGATCTTCCCCTTGACGTCCGACGGCTTGAAGCGCCCTCGCTCGACGTCGACGAAGCTGAGGTACGGCACCGTGTGTGGCGGGCCTGCGAAGTCGATCCACGCCGTGTTGTCCGGCGGCGCGTCGATCTTGTGTCCGAGCTTGGCCTGGGCCGCGGCGATCGGGAACGCGTCCAGTCCCTCGGTGCCATCGAGCATGTGCCGGGTCACGCCGTCTGGGTCCTTCTCGAAGTTCGAGTACGACGGGATGCCGCGGCTGAACTTGAGCCCCGCCGCGCCGCCGAAGATCTCGGTCTTGGCCCCAGGGTCGACCGCGGTGGTGGCCAGGACGACCGTCGGCGCGGCCGAGCGTACGGCCGTGATCAGCGCGTTGTCCGCGGCGTCGTTGCCGCTCGGCTGCGTGAACTGGACGTCCATCGCGATCACCGCCGCGCCCGCCTTGTGCAGCTGCCGGATCACCTTGGCGTGGTGCGTACGCGGGAACGGGAACGTGTATCCCTTCGCGTTGATCGTCGGGTCGTCGATGCCGACGACCACGACGTCCTTCGGCGTCGGCTCGGCCCCTCGCACGTCGAAGCGCATGTCGACGCTGTTGAGGTCCAGCCGCCGGAGCGCGTCGACGGCCATCAGGCCGAGCCCGCCGAGCGTGCAGAAGAACGCGGCGCCGAGCAGCAGGACCGTGCGCAGCCGCCGCGTGCGGCGATTTCCGGAGCCCGGGCTCAGCGCGTCGAGCACGCGGTTGATGCGCGGGTGCCCGACCGGCGTGGCGAGCAGGAGCGTCCCGAACATCGCGGTCGCGCCGGCGATCAGCGCCGGGATCACCGTGAGCACAGTGCCGTCGTTGAACGTGAGCTGCGCCGCGACGAGGAACAAGCCGGCGGCAACGAGGCCCGCCGCCAGCCCCACCCACGTGCCGAACCGGATCGCCACGAGCGGCGCGACGGCGGCGAGAACGACGACGAGCAGCGCATCGAGCCAGCCGGGGGCGTCGCGGAGCGGGAAGCCGTTGAGCGCTGTGGCGGCCCAGTTCGCTTCCACCTCCGTTCCCGGGCATGCGATCGCTCACCGGCGTCCTGTGGAGGTCCTGCAACTCCTTCGCGGTGGCGCCGACGAAGACGATCTTGCCGCGAACCGCGTCGGGGTCGAAGGCCCCGCTATCGACGTCGGCGAAGCTCAGCGTCGGGATCGTGCCCGGAGGTCCCGCGTAGTCGATCAGTACGTGCTCTCGCGCGGCGGTTGGTCGACGGCGTGCCCGAGCTTACCGGCGGACCGCAGCGAGAGTGAAGTCGCTCGAGACCGTTCTCGCGGCGAGACGAGATGCGTCGCGCTACGCCGTCCGGGTCCTTGTTCGAAGCCGCTGAAGCCGGCGTCGCCCGGCTGAACTTCAGCCCCGCGCCGCCGCCGAAGATCTCCGTCTTGCCGCCCGGGATCGACGGCGGTCGTCGCCCAGCACGACATGCGGCTGCGCCCGCTCGAACGGCGTTGATCAGGGCATTGTCGGCGGCGCGTCGGCTGGCACGGCTGCGTGAACTGCACGTCGTAGGCGATCACGGCGGCGCCCGCCTTCGTGAGCTGCCGGATCACGTGCGCGTGGTGCCACGGTTGAACGGGAACGTGTGCCGGGAGCGTTGATCGTCGGCTCGTCGATCGCCACGAGCACGACGTCGTGCGCGGTGTCGGCTGCGCACCACGCATGTCGAAGCGCTTGTCGACGGTCCCTCGCTCGGACCGGCGGAGCGCATCGGTCGCCAGGAACACCGAGCCCGAGGCGCGCCGCGAAGAGCGGCTGCACCGCGCAGGAGCAGTCGGGAGCGCCGCGGCCGCGCGGTTCATGCGTTCCCGAGGAGCAGCGCCACGAGGAACAGCGACAGCACGTGGAACGACTGGTCGACGGACGCTGCCAGGCTGAGGTCGAATCCGTCCACGCGCTTCACGTGCGCAAGGTAGCCGCGGACGATGCGCCCGTCATCGATGACGAAGTGCGGCAGGAAGATCAGCGCGGCGCCGAGCAGGGCCCAACCCGGGTCGAGCTCGTCGCCGATCCAGATCAGCGCCGGCACGAACGCCAGCGTGTAGGTCGTGACGTGGGAGATCAGCGCGCGGAAGGCGATACCGCCGCTCAGACCGCCGCGTTTGTTGCGCGCCTGCCAGTCGGTCTGGAACAGGTAGTCGCCGACCATGTGCGCAACCAGGAACGCCGCGAAGACGGAGACCCAGCTCACAGGCTCAGCGCTTGGCGAAGTACGAGTGCCGCGCCCTCACGGTGACCGTCTTCCGCTTCTTGAAGTCGCGTACCTTCACGACGCCGCGCTTGACGACGGTCAGCGTGCCGTTGCAGCGGTCTTCGACGTACCACTTGGTGCCGACCACGGTCGCCGCGCTGTGCTTGCCCTTGGTCCTGAAGCGGCCCTTGCCGTTGCCCCACAGCCGCCGCTTCTTGACCTTCTTCTTGGCGGCTGACGCCTTGCCGCTCCCCTTGCAGCCCGTGAGCTTCTCGGTCATCGTGAGCGTCGTCAGCGGCTTCTTGCCCTTCTTCTGGCTGAACTTGAACAGCCCCTCGTAGAGCCACATCTTCTGCTTGCCCGCGGCCTGGAACGTGACCTTGCCGTGGCGGGTGTCGATCGTCGACCCGACCGGGATCTGCTGGATGTCGTTCAGGTCGAAGAACTCGTCGCTGCCGGGGATCTTGACCCGGACCTTGCCGCTCTTCGTGAACACGTTCACGGTCTTGCCGGCGACCGGCGGCGACACGGTGGGCTCCGGCGGCTTGCCGCCGAATTCGAACGCGCCGATATCGCACGTCCCGACCGCCGTCGCGTAGCGCTGGTCGGTGCCGCTGCCGGCCGGGCAGCTCTGCGGGTCCCCGGCGTTGATCGCGGGGCTGCCGGCGCCGAGCGCCATCGTGTCGGTCGGACCGCCGTTGTTGGCGAGGCCCGCGAGCCGCGGGTTGCCAGTCGTGCCCTGGTCGGGCGAGGCGAACTGGCACGTCCCGTCGGCGTCGAGGTTGTGGCTGGTGACGTTCCGCGGGACGCCGGCGACCGAGCCGCCGCACGAGCCGCCGGTGTTCGGGCCGATGATGGTGTTCTGCATCAGCGTCGTCGCGCTCGGCGTGCTCTCCTGATACAGCCCGCCGCCCGCCGCCGCGTTGTTGGCGGCAATCGTGGTGGATTGGAGCGACAACGTGGCGGCCGCAGTGATGCCGCCGCCATTGGTCGTTGCGGTGTTCCCGCTGATCGTCGACGAGTAGATGAAGGTGTTACTGCTCTCCTCGGTGGCGATGCCGCCGCCCGAGCCACTGGTGTTGCCGGCCACGGTCGTGTGGAACAGGTTGACGTTACCGGCGTTATCGATCCCGCCACCGCGCACACCCGCGCTGTTGTCGCGCACGATCATGTCGTAGAGGGAAAGCTGCGCATCGGCCGGGACCTGCGCGGCTCCGCCGGCGCTCGGTGCCTTCCCGCCCGTGAGCGTCAGGCCGGCGACGACGGCCGAGGCGCCGCCGGCGACCGGTCAGCACGGTGCTCGCGCCCCGCGCGTCGATGATCGTCGTCCGGGCGCCCGCGCTCTGGTTCCCGCCGAACCCGACGCCGAACACGACGTCGTTGCCGAGCACCAGCGGGCCGAGCGTGAGCTTGTAGACGCCGGGCGGGAGCTGTACCCACTGCCCGGCTTGGGTGTCCGCCACGGCGATCGCCTCGCGCAGCGTGCAGTCCTTCGCGCACTCGCCGTCGTTGCCGTCCTTCGTCGTGTCGACGACGACGTTGCCGCCGGGGACCTGCGGAGCAGCGGTGCCGGGCACGACGACAAGCGCCAGCGACGCGCTGACGACCGCCGCCACCCCGAGCCGAATTCCACGTCGAGCGCGCAAGTCAGGGCCGATGGTCTTTGTCGGCACCGGTCATGTCAAGTGGGCCTGGACCGATGGACAGGCGCGCACGATCACTTCGCGCGCGCGATGTACCTGTGGCCCTTCTTGACGAGCACGGTCTTGTGCTTGACGAAATCGCGCACCTTGACCTTCCCTCGCGCGACCTTCGTCAACGTCGACGTGCAGCGGTCCTCGACGTACCACTTGGTGCCCACCACGGTCGCCGCGCTGTGCTTGCCCTTGGTCCGGAACCGGCCCTTCCCGTTCCCCCAGAGCCGCCGCCTCTTGACCTTCTTCTTCTTCTTGGCCGTCGACGCTTTCTTGCCTGTGGCCTTGCAGCCGGTGAGCTTCTCCACCAGCGTCAACACCGTGATCGGCTTCTTGCCCTTGGTCTGGCCGAGCTTGAAGATGCCGTCGTAGAAGTCGGCGTTCTTCGCCGGCCCTTCTTGTTCGCGGCCGCGATCAGGCCGATGCGGCCCTTGCGCGTGTCGATGATCGTGCCGCGGGGCAGCTGCCGCCCGCTTTGAGCACGTGGTAGCTTCTTGCCGCGCGGCTTGAACTCGGACGGTCCCGCCCTCGGGCTCGGATGTTGAACGCTTGCCGACCGGCGGCTTGTCGTTGTTGATGATCGTGCAGGTCATGGCCTGACCCTCGGCGAGCGTGACGCCCCGTCGCCGCGCAGTCGCCCGAGAACGAGCCGGGAGTACGTCGCGTCGGTGAACTCAGCGACCGCGTAGGTGCCGGGCGAGAGCGTGTAGGATGGTGCCACGTCGCGCTGCCCGGGCTGCGGGCTCCCCGCGACGTCCTGGCCGCCGGCGCAGCACGTGCACGCTGAAGTCGGCCGCCGTCGCCGTCCCGCCGTCGTCATTGATAATGTGCTTGATGACGGTCAGGCCGGGGCCGGTACTCGAATGCGCCGACGTCGCACGCGCCCTGGCGTGGCATCCCGCGCTGGTCGGTGGGCGTGCAAGGCCGCCGCCATTGATCGCAGGGCTTGTGGTCGCGAGCGCGTGCGTGTCCGTCGGACCGCCGTTGTTCGCAAGCGGCCCGAGCTGCGGGTTGCGAGGTGACCCAGCGAAGGCGCACGTGTCGTCGTCGGCGATGCTGAGATCGGCTGAGAACGACGACGAGTCGACATCACAGGCGGGGCCAGCCGCGCCCGATGGCAGCCGATTGCCGGCGATGATCGTGCGGGACATGGAAGCCGATGCTGTGCTCGACGTCATGTAGAAGCCGGGACCAAGCGGGGCGGCGTTGGCGGCGATCGTTGTGCCCTCGGTGACCAATTGGCTCGAGCCGGCGACGTAGACGCCACCGCCGGCGCTCGTGGGCGCCTCGGTGGAGTCCGCGCTGTTGTTGCTGATCGTCGAGTTGCGCAACGTCGTCGTTCCGCCTCCATCAACGGCCAAACCGCCACCCGCCGTCGTCGAGCCGGTGTCAAACGTGACGTTGTTCGACACGGTCGAGTTGATCATCGTGAGCGTCGACCCGACACTCGCGACACCGCCGCCTTCGCTTGACGAATGGCTCCCGGAGACCGTGACGCCCGTCAGCGTGAGATTCGTCGGAGCGAACGTGCTCGTGACCAGCACGGCGCCACCCGCAGCCGGTGCCTGAATGGCGACGCCACCGCCGTTCCGTAGCGTGACGCCGGAAACCTGGTTCGTGCCGCCGGTGACGTACAACGCCTTAGCGGCCCCGCCCGCATCGATGATCGTGGACCTCGCGCCGGCGCCCACGATCGTACGCGAAACAAGCTGCAACGGACCCTGGGTGAGGTTGTAGGTCCCGCTGGGAACGATCACCCGATCCGTCGCGGTGGCGTCGTCGAGCGCGTCGCGGATCGTGCAGCCGCCCGCAACCGTGGTGCACGAGTTGTCGGGCGTCGCGGGATCGGCGGTCGTATTCACGACCAAATCCCGCGCGCTGGCGGGAGCGGCGATCACGCCAAACGCGACGATGGCAATCGCAAGGAAGCGCCTCATCGCGGTCTGGCGACGTACTTGTGGCCCCTCTTGACCAGCACCGTCTTGTGCCTCACGAAATCCCTCACCTTGACCTTGCCACGCGCGACGCGCGTGAGCGTGGATGTGCAGCGATCCTCTACAAGCCACTTGGTCCCGACAACGGTCGCGGCGCTGTGCTTGCCCTTGGTCTGGAAGCGGCCCTTGCCGTCACCCCACAAGCGGCGCTTCTTCTTCCTCTTCTTCTTCGCCGCACTCGCCTTGCCTGTTGCTTTGCACCCGGTGAGCTTCTCGACCAGCGTGAGGGTCGTCACCGGCTTCTTGGCCTTCGTCTGGCCGAGCTTGAAGATGCCGTCGTAGAACACGGCCTTCGCGCGGCCGCCGCTTCGGTTGGCGGCCGCGTGGAGCGTGATCCGGCCCTTCAGCGTGTCGACGATCGTGCCGACCGGGAGCTGCTCGCCCTCCGTGAGCCTGCGGAAGTGCTTGCGCTTCGGCAGCTTGATCTTCACGGTCCCGCGCGCCGGCTCTGCATTGACGATCTTGCCGACCACCGGCGGCTTGTCGCTCTCGGTGATCGTGCACGTCTTGACCTGCGACTCGCCGAGCGAGACGGCACCGTTCGCCGCGCACGCGCCGCCGAGCGCTGCCGTGTAGCGCGAGTCGGCGTCGGCGGCGACCGTGTAGGTGCCCGGATTGAGCGTGTACGTGCGCCCGCTGCCCGTGCCCGGCGCCGGGCTGCCGGCGACGTCAGCCGCGCCGCGCACGTGCACGTTGAAGTCGGCGGGGGTCTGCGTCCCGCCGTCGTTGTTGGACACCGTCGTGACGACCGTGAGCCGCGGATGGATGAACTCGAAGGCGCCGATGTCGCACACGCCCTCACGCGCACGCCCGCGCTGGTCGGTGGACGTGGTGCAGCCGCTTCCGGCGTTGACCGCAGGGCTCGACGCGCTCAGCGCATGCGTGAGCGTCGTACCCCCGTTCGCCGCCAGCGGGCCAAGCTGCGGGTTCACCCCGGCCTTGTCGCCGATCGCGGTAAAGCCGCAGGCTCCGTCGCTGTCGACGTTGTGGTCGCCACCCCAGTTGCCGCGGATCGTCGCGTCGCCATCGCAAGCGCCACCCGTGCCGCCAGCCACGATCGAATCGTGAATGGTGGTGGTCGGTGTGGCGCCCTGGAACACACCGCCGCCTTGGAAGATGCCGCTCCCTCCAACCGTGGAGGCTTCGGTTGTCACTTGGTTGTTGGCGACCGTGGTGTTCTCGAGCGTCAGTGCACCGTCCGTGCGAATTCCGCCGCCCTCGTTGGCGCGACCGCCCGTGGCCGTGTTGCCGCTCACGGTCGAATTCGTGATGGTCGCCGGTCGCGGCGACGTTGAGCTCGGGCCGGCGTCGACCGCGACACCTCCTCCAAGGCCGCCGGTCGCCGTGTTCCCTGACACAGTCGTGCCGTCTGACAACGAGCGCGCGACCCGTGGTGAAGATGCCGCCACCCTCCGGCGCACTGTTGCCGACGATCGCGCTATTGACGAGAGCGAGGAGCGCGGCCGAGCTCACGAAGATGCCACCGCCCTGCTGGCCGCCGGGAGCGCTACCGCCTGTGATGGTCACTCCGGAGACGATCGCGGTCGCCTCGGTGCCGATCGTGAGCACCCGGCTCGCAGGACTGCTCGGGTCGCGGCGGATGACGGTTGCACCTGCCCCCGCGCCCTGCAGCGCGCCGTTCGTCAGCGTGACCGCACCCAATGTGAGGTTGTACGTCTTGGCCTCTAGGCGGATCACGTCCGAGCTCGCGCGCCCGTTGGCGGCCTCGCGCAGCGTGCAGTCGGTCGGCGTGCATCCCGTCTGGTCCGTGTGGTCGTCGGTCGTCGTGACGAAGATGTCGGCCGCGGTCGCGACGCCGGGCAGCGCGAACAGCGCGACGAGGGCCACGAGGCCCACCAGCATGCCCACACGTCCGCGCAAGGGTTCGATGGTCAAGCAAACCCGCGAGCGGGTCAATCGCTTCGCTGGCCGATTGGACAGATCAACGAGCGCGGGCGATGTACTTCTTGCCCGCCTTCACGAGGACGGTCTTGTGCTTCCCGAAGTCCTTGACCTTGACCTTCCCGCGGGCGACGCGCGTGAGGGTGGAGGTGCAGCGATCCTCGACCATCCACTTGGTGCCGACGACGGTGGCGGCGCTGTGCTTGCCCTTGGTCTGGAACTTGCCCTTGCCGTCGCCCCACAGGCGCCGCTTCTTGACCTTCTTCTTCTTGGCGATCGACGCCTTGCCCTTCGCCTTGCAGCCCGTGAGCTTCTCCACCAGGCTCAGGACGGTGACCGGGACCTTGGCCTTGGTCTGGCCGAGCTTGAACATGCCGCCGTAGAACACCGCGTTCGCCAGGCCGCCCTTGCCGTCGGCCGCGATCAGCGTCACGCGGCCCTTGCGCACGTCGACGATCGTGCCGACCGGGACCTGCTGGCCGTCGTCGATCAGCACGAAGTTCTTGGTGCCCGGCGTCTTGACCAGCACCTTCCCCGACGAGGGCAGCAGGTTCACGGACTTGTGGACCACCGGCGGCGGCAGCGGGCCGCCGGAGACGGCGGTGTCGTTCGCCGTGACCGTGCAGGTCTTCGCGTCGCCCACCGCCAGCGTCACCGAGCAGCCCGCGAGGCTGTACCCGGTGACGGCGTCTGCCGCGACCGCGTAGCTGCCGGCCGCGAGCGTGTACTTGGTGCCCGCGCTGCTGCCGGGCTGCGGGCTGCCGGAGACGTCGGCGCCGCCCTTGCGGACGTGGACGCTGAAGCTCGCGGGACTGCTCGTGCCTCCGTTGTCGTTGGTCACCTTCGTGATCACGGCGAGGGTTGGCGCGACGTCGTTCTGCGTCACGGTGCACGACTTCGACTCGCCGAGCGCGAGGCTCACGTTCCCGGCGGTGCAGTCGCCGGAGTACGTCGTCGTGTAGCCCGCGGGCCCGCTGCTCGAGACCGCGTAGGCGCCGACCGGCAGCAGGAAGTCGGTGCCGCCGCGCTGCCGGGCTGCGGGCTGCCCACGGCGTCGGCGCCGCCGCGCTTCACGTGCATGCTGAAGGCGGAGGGCGTCGCGGTGCCGCCGTTGTCGTTGACGACGGTGGTGATGACCTTGAGCGTCGGCGAGCCGGCGATCTTGGTGATCGTGCACGTCTTGCGATCGCCGACCGCCAAGGCGACCGTGCCGCTCGGGGCGCATGCGTCTGACACTTCGCTCGAGTAGCCGGCGGGGCCGTCGGCATCCACCGCGTAGCTGCCCGCGTCGAGCGGGAAGTCGTGCCCGGTGCCGTCACCCGGTCCGCTGCCGACGTCGACGCCGCCCTGCGCGATGTGCACCGTGAACGCCTCCGGCGAGTCGTTCTGGCCGGTGCCGTTGTCGTCGACGAGCACCCGGACCGTCAGCACGGGCTGGATGTCGTTGAGCGTGATCGTGCAGGTGCTGTTCTGAGCGAGCTGGAGCGTGATCGCCGCGCAGCCGTCGGTGACGAGCTGCGTGTATCCGGTCACGGCGTCGGCCGCGACCGCGTACTGGCGACCCGCGACCAGCGTGTACGTCGTGCCCGTGGTGCTGCCGGCGCCGCTGAGGTTCGTCGACGGGCCGGTCACGCGCGCCGTGACGCTCGCCGGGGTGCGCGTGCCCCCGTCGTCGTTGACGACCTGGGTGACGACCTTGAGCGTCGGCGCGACGTCGTCCGCGGTGATCGTGCACGCCTTCGCGTTGCCGACGGCGAGCGTGACGTTGCCGTTGGCCGCGCAGTCGCCGGCCACCGTGAGCGTGTAGCCCGTCACGGCGTTCGCCGCCACGTTGTACGTCGCCGCCGACAGCGTGTATGTCGTGCCCGTCGCGCTCCCCGCCGCCGGACTCCCGCTCACGTCGGCGCCGCCGAGGCGGACATGCGCCACCAAGTCGGCCGGCGTGAGCGTGCCGCCGCCGTTGTTGGTCACCGACGCGGTGACCTTCAGCGTCGGCGCGATGTCGTCCGCCGTGATCGTGCAGGCCTTCACGTTGCCCACCGCCAGCGTGACGTTGCCGTTCGCCGCGCAGTCTCCCGCCACCGACAGCGTGTAGCCCGTCACGGCGTTCGCCGCCACGTTGTAGGTGTTCACCGCGAGCGTGTACGTCGTGCCGGTCGCGCTGCCCGCCTGCGGGCTTCCGCTGACGTCCGCTCCGCCGAGGCGCACGTGTGCCACCACGCCGGCCGGCGTCAGCGTGCCGCCGTTGTTGTTGACGACCGTCGTGGTCACCTTCAGCGTCGGCGCGATGTCGTCGGCCGTGATCGTGCACGCCCTGGCGTCGGCGAGCGCGAGCGTGACGTTCCCGTTGGCGGCGCAGTCGCCGGACAGGGTGAACGCGTAGCCGCTCACGGCGTTGGCCGACGTGTTGTACGTCCCCGCGGACAGCGTGTAGGTCGTGCCCGTCGCACTCCCGCCGCGGACTGCCGCTGACGTCCGCCCCGTTCAGACGCACGTGCGCCACCACGCCGGCGGGCGTGAGCGTGCCGCCGTTGTCGTTGACGACGTTGGTGGTGACCTTCAACGTCGGCGCGATGTCGTCCTCGGTGACCTGGCAGGTCCTGACGTCGCCCTCGACCAGCGTGATGGTCCCGTTCGTCGCGCAGTTGCCGCCGACCGATCGCGCATAGCCGGTCATGCCGTTCGCGGTGACGGTGTACGTGGTCCCCGGGACGAGCGTGTAGGTCGTGCCTGTCGCGCTGCCCGGCTGGGGACTGCCGGCCACATCGGTCTTGTCGATCAGCACGTGCACCGTGAAGTTGCCGGGCGCGAGCGTGCCGCCGTTGTTGTTGGTCACCGACGTGGTGACCGTGAGCCTCGGCGGCCGGTACTCGTAGGCGCCGATGTCGCAGGCGGCGCCGTTGCCGGCGCGGGTGAAGCCGCGCTGGTCGGCGGCCGCGCACGTGGCGCCCTTGTCGATCGCGACCGTCCCGGGCGGGAGCGCATGCGTCTCGGTCGGGCCGCCGTTGTTCGCGAGCGCTCCGATCCCCGGGTTCGCGTTGATGACGTCGCCGGTGCCGTTGAACAGGCACTGGTCGGGCCCGAGGTTGTTGTGCGTGGTGTCCGTGCTCAGGCCCGTGCCGGCGCAGGCGCCGCCCGTGTTCACGCCGACGAGCGTGTTCGACCACGTCTGCGCAGGCCCGCCGGCCGCCGGCGCGAGGAGGTAGATGCCGCCGCCCTGGGCGGCGGTGTTGCCGGCGATCGTGACGCTGTTGAGGCTTATCCCGGCACTCGCGTAGATGCCGCCGCCCTGCGACGAGGCGCCGCCGGCATCATCGACCGCCGTGTTCCCGCTGACCGTCGAGTTGATCATCGCGAGCGCGCCGGTCGCGGCGATGCCGCCGCCGCGTGTGAGGCGCCCGGTGCTCGCCTGGTTGCCCGACACCGTCGATCCGATCAGGCCGATACCGCCTGCCCCCGCGATGCCGCCGCCCGCGGTCGCGGTGTTGCCCGTGATCGTGCTGTTGCTGAAGATCAGCGTCGCCTCGGCGGCGACGAACACGCCGCCGCCGGCGCCGTTGGACACGCCGCCGACGCCGTTGCCGTTGCGGATCGTCACCCCCGACGACCGTCGACGCACCGCTCGAGGCGAGCAGCACGCGGCTCTTCTCCGCCTGGATGAACGTGTCGCGCGCCCCGTCGACGCCGACGATGTGGTCGGCCACGAGGCTGAGCTCGCCGAGCGACCCGTTCAGCACGTAGGTCCCCTTCGGCACGTTGATCGTGTCGTTGGTGCCGGCGAGCGAGACCGCGTCGCGCAGCGTGCAGTCGCCCGGTGGCGCGTCGCAGAACTTGTCCTCGACGTGGTCGGCGGTCGTGTTGACCGTGAACGTGGCGGCCGACGCCGGCTGGGCAAGCGCCAACGTCGCGATGACCGCGACGACCGTCCCCATGGCAGCGCGCGCGGTCAAGGCGCGCGGATCCTCCCGACCGGCTGAAGGCGTGTCAATACAAACTGGACTGTTGGACGGGTCGGCCCCGACGCCGGCCCCGCCGATCACCAGACGACTTCGACGTCGTAGTCGTTGAAGCGGGCGTCGGCGCTGATGATCGGCACGCGCTCGAGCTGCGCCTGCGCGACGAGCAGGCGGTCGAACGGATCGCGGTGATGCTGGGGAAGCTCGAGCACGTGCCAGGCGTGCTCGGCACTGACAGGGAGCGAGACGAAGCCTTCACCGGCGATCCGAGCCGGTAGGTCGTTGGGCGCCGTCAGCTTCCCGAGCGACCGCTTGATCGCGATCTCCCACACGCTCGCGGCGCTCACGAGCGGCTCGTTGGCGGGATCGGCGATCGCGTCGCGCGCCTCTGCGGAGAGCGCTGGGTCATCCGTCAGCCACCACAGCAGCGCGTGCGTATCGACCAGCGACCGGCTCACGAGCTGTATTCAGCGAACTCGGGCGGCGTCTCGTCGAAATCGTCGGAGACGACGATCTGGCCCTTCAGCGCTCCGGGCCGGCGAGGCGTTGTCGGCGCGTGGTAGGCGACGATCTTGGCCACCGGCTTGGCGCCGCGGCGCACCACGATCTCCTCGCCGGCTTCCGCCCGCGCCACCAGCCGTGAGAAATGCGTCTTCGCCTCGTGGATCGATACCGCGTCCATGGGATGAAACCCTAGCGGACTTAGTCCGCTTAGTCCACGTGCGTTGATCAGCGCTTGCCGCGCGCGATGTAGCGCTTGCCGGCCTTCACGAGCACCGTCTTCTTCTTCACGAAGTCGCGCACGCGGACCTTGCCGCGGGCCACCTTGGTCAGCGTGGACGTGCAGCGGTCCTCGACGAGCCACTTCGTGCCGACGACCGTCGCCGCGCTGTGCTTGCCCTTGGTCTGGAAGCGGCCCTTGCCGTCGCCCCACAGCCGCCGCTTCTTGACCTTCTTCTTGGCGACCGACGCCTTGCCCTTGGCCTTGCAGCCCGTGAGCTTCTCGACCAGGGTCAGGACCGTGATCGGCTTCGTGCCCTTGGTCTGGCCGACCTTGAACAGGCCGTCGTAGAAGTCGGCCGTCGCGGTGCCACCGCTCTTGTTCGCCGCCGCCACGAGCTTCACGCGTCCCTTGCGCGTGTCGATGATCGAGCCGACCGGGATGTTGTCGCCTTCCTTGAGCTCGATGAACTTGTCCGACCCGGGCAGCTTGATCCTGGTGATGCCGCCGGCGGGGAACACGTTGAACGACTTGCCGGGCTTGGGGGGCGGCAACTCCTCGGGCGCGGGGCGGAGGTGCGCTTTGCGGCGGTGCGGCCTCGTAGGCCCCGATGTCGCAACGGACGCGTTGCGGACGAGCGATCCCTCGTTGATCGGTCGTGGGGCACGGCGCCGCCCCGCCGTCGATCCCCGGGCCGCCTTCGAGGAGCGCCATGGTGTCGGTCTGGCCGCCGTTGTTGGCGAGCGGACCCAAGCGCGTGTCGGCCACCAGCAGGTTCGGCGGACCCGGCGGGTCGGTGTTGCAGGACGGCGCGGCCAGCTCGTCGCTGAGGCCGTTCGTCGACTCGATTGGATTCGTCGATGTGCCGCCACAGTTGCTGCCGGCGTTGCGGGCGACCAGCGTGTTCACCGCGACGGTCGAGAGAGGATTGCTTCCGAAGTTCTGGTAGATCCCGCCGCCGAGACCGAACGACCCGTCGCCCGCTGAGTTCTCGGCGATCGTCACGTTGTTCAGATCGAGGTTGTTGGCGGTGTAGATGCCACCGCCGAGCCCGACGTTGGACGTGTCGTTGGCAGTGTTCCGCGCGACGGTCGTGTTCTCGATCACCGCGGCGACGGTGCTGTTGGCGATGAAGATGCCGCCGCCGTTCGCGTCCGTTTCATCGCCCACAGCGTGGTTGCGGGCGATCAGCGAGCGCGTGATCGTGAGCGTGCCGAGGCTCCAGATGCCCCCGCCGACGTCACCCGTGTTGTCCAGGATCGCGCTGTCGCTGATGTTCACCTCGCTGTCGAACGGGTTGTAGATGCCGCCGCCCGGAGCACCGGGGACGTTGCCCCCGGTGATCGTGACGCCGGAGATGTTGACCTCGCCCAGACCTCCCTCGATGAACACCACGCGCCGCTGGAACTCCGGGTTCGCGTACCGGATGATCGTCGTGCGCGCGCCGGCGCCCTGGATCGTCATGTCGGCGTCGACGTCCAGTTCGTCGGTGATGTTGTAGGTCCCGGCGGGCACGATGATCAGCCCGTCCGACGGCGGGTTGTTGATCGCCTCGCGCAGCGTGCAGTCGGTGGTGCCCGACAGGGGATCGCAAGTGTCGGCCGCGTGGTCCGACGTCGTGTTGACCGTCACCGAAGCGCCCGCGGCGGACGGCAAAGCGAGCAGCAGGACAGCAACGACGGCACCGGCGAGCCTGACCATCTACGCCTCCTTGCGACGTACGGGAGGCCGCGATCCTCTGCGGTCACCAAGCTCGGCGTCAAGGCCGATCGGCCAGTCAGCCCCGTGCGCGCGCCACGTACTTGTGGCCGGCCTTGACCTTGACCGTCTTCCTCTTCGCGAAGTCGCGGACGGAGACGACCCCGCGGGCGACGCGCGTGATCGTGGTCGTGCACGTGTCCTGCACGAGCCACTTCGTGCCCACGACGGTGGCGGCGCTGTGCTTGCCCTTCGTCCGGAACCGGCCCTTGCCGTCGCCCCATAGCCGGCGCGAGCGCTTCTTCTTCTTCTTGGCGACGTTCGCCTTGCCCGCCCCGCAGCTCAGCTTCTCGACCAGCGTCAGCGTCGTGAGCTTGGACTTCTTGGACTGGCCGATCTTGAAGACGCCGTCGTAGAAGTCGGCCTGGTCGTTCGCGCCGCCCTTCCCCTCGGTCACGAGCGTCACGCGACCGTGTGTCGTGTCGACGGTCGTGCCGACCGGGATCTGCTCGCCGGCCTTGAGCGTCTTGAAGCCCTTCTTGCCCTTGAGCTTGACCTTGACCGTGCCGCTGACGGCGAAGACGTTGACCTTCTTGCCCGCGACGGGCGATGGGGGCGGCTTGCTGAACCCCTTGACGACGATGACCCGGTTCGTGCTGCCGAAGGTGGAGAACAGGTAGTCGCCGGTGAGCCGGGTCGATGAGGGCACCCTCGGCGCCGTCGAGCCCGGTGATCATCGTGCGGCGACTCGTGACGATCGGGTCGCCGTTGGCGTTGACCTCGTAGGTGGCGACCTGGTCGGCGCCGTATTCGGACACGATCAGGCTCGGCTTGGGGAACTGCGCCGAGCCGCGCGCGACGTAGACGAAGCCCTCCGGGCCGCCCGACAGCCGCGACGCCGCGACCTCCTTCGGGCCCACGAGGTCGTAGGTGCCGGCGCCGTCGGCCTTGACGGTCGCGTCGTACCAGGCGCCGCCGCCGTAGCTGCCCATCTTCAGCCGCCCCGCGCCCGGAAGGCCGGGCGGAACGAACAGCAGCGACGCCAGCGAACTCTCGATGCCGAACGGCGTGAGCGAGATGATCTTGTCGGTGATCGCGCTGCCCGGCTTGGTCTGGCCGAGCTCGTTCTGGGGCCAGCGAGCGAGGAACAGCACGCCGCCCGGGCCATAGGTCACGCCGCCGTCGTTGTACGCGGCGTCGGCCGCGCGCGTCGGCGGTGCCGACGAAGCCGTTGATGTGGCCCTGCGCGTCGCGCGAGACGGTGACCTCGTAGAGCGCACCGTCGGCGCCGTTCGCGGCGCCGCCGAGCAGCAGCTTGTCCGTCGTGCCGGCCTTCAGCGTGAGCCCGCCGAAACGGGTCGGGACGCCGGCCGGCGCGCCGAGGTCGCTGATCGAGTACGAGCCGTCGAAGGGCGGCGAGAGCACCGGCGACCTGCGCACGCGCAGGCACGCACAACAGCAGCGTGAGCACAGCGGTGATGAGTCCGACCCGACGCACCGGAAGACCGACCCTCCCGGAGCCACGCACCTACGTCAAGACGACACTGACCCGTTGGGGAGGGTCAAACACCGCCGGTTGGCGCGTTCGCGAAGTCGCGCAGCGCGTCCCGTCCGCCGGACGCGATCGGCTCGCCGTGCGCGAGCAGGAGCGCGTCGAAGTCTTCCTCGCACAAGCGCCGGAAGGCGGCGCACAGACCGGTGCGGACCGCCTGCGCGTCGTCTCCCAGCAGCCAGTCGGGAACGAACGCCAGGCCGCCGCCTCCGTCGCGGATCACGGCGTCGGCGAACGCGAGCGCCTCACCCGCGAAGTGCACGGCCGTCTCCTCCGGGCACAGCACGCCGACCTCGAGCGCCCGAACCCCCGGCGCCAGCTCGGCACCCCACGCGAAGCCCTCGACCTCGCGCCCGTCGGCGAACTCGTGCAGCCCGGCCTCGTGGCAGAGCACCGGGCAGTCGAACCGAGCCGCGTCGCGGTAGTGGTGGCGGTTCGTCAGCACGATCCGCTCCGGCCGGATGCCGTCGAGGCCCTCCGGCGGCACCATCGGGTCGAGCAGCGTCCGCGAGGGGACGTGGTAGTACGAGTGCACGTCGGCGCCGATCGTGTCGCGGAACGCGGTCCAGTGCAGGAGCCCGGGTCTGACTTCGTCCATCCTTGATGGACTACCCGAAATGCGCTTCACCGTCGAGCCGAGTCCTGCCGGCGGCTTCCACGTCCGCCTCGCCGGCGCCCAGGCGCCGCTCTCCCACCACGACACCGAGGAGGAGGCCGAGGCGCGCCTGCGGGCGTACGAGCGCGGCGCGAGCGGGCCGGACGCGCGGCGAGATCGTCGACCTGCCCGACGGGTCGGAGGTCGTGATCCGCCGGGGCGAGGCGGCACTGGAGGCGATCGACCCGCGCACGCGCGAGGGGATCGGCGTCGCGCGCTACGTGCGCAATCGCGACCGGCCGTCCAGCGCCGAGGTGACCGTCGCCGTGGTCGACGCGTGGCAGGGACGCGGGCTCGGCGGCCTGCTGCTCCGGCGCCTGAGCCGGCGCGCGGCCGCCGACGGCATCGACACCTTCACCGCGTCGCTGCAGACCGGGAACCGGAGCATGGTGCGTTCGCTGCAGCGTCTCGGCGCGGTGCGCCCGCGCAGGCCCGACAGCGACGTGCTGGAGTTCGACGTCGAGCTGCCTACCGACGACGCGGCGATGCTGCTGCGCAACGCCGCCACCGGCTACGTTCGTAGCATCCCGACCCGTGACTGACGGCTTCGGGCTCGACAACCTCCCGTACGGCGCGGTCGCCCGCCCCGGCGGGCCCGCGCAGCTCGCCGCGCGGATCGGGGACGAGGCGCTGCTGCTCGCCCCGCTGAAGACCGGGCTCCCGCTCGACGGCGAAACGCTCAACCCGCTGCTCGCGCTCGGCCGCCCCGCCTGGGACGAGCTGCGCGCGATCGTGCGTGAGGCCGCGCAACGCGGCGCCGAGACGGTGCCGCTGAGCGAGCTCGAGCCGCGGCTGCCCGTGGCGATCGGCGACTACGTCGACTTCTACTCCTCGCTCGAGCACGCCACGAACCTCGGCCGCCTGTTCCGCCCGCACACCGACCCGCTGCTGCCGAACTGGCGCCACCTGCCGGTCGGCTACCACGGCCGCGCCAGCTCGGTCGTGATCTCCGGCACGCCGATCCGCCGCCCCCACGGCCAGCTCCCCACCGAGCAAGCGCCCGTCTTCGGCCCCACCCAGCGGCTCGACATCGAGCTCGAGCTCGGCTTCATCACCGGCCCCGGCAACGAGCTGGGAACGAGCATCTCCACCGCCGACGCCCCCGACCACGTCTTCGGCTTCGTGCTGGTCAACGACTGGAGCGCGCGCGACATCCAGCGCTGGGAGTACCAGCCGCTCGGCCCGTTCCTGGGCAAGTCGTTCGCGACCTCGATCTCGCCCTGGGTGGTCCCGCTCGCCGCGCTCGACCCGTTCCGCGTCCCCGCACCGCCGCAGGACCCGCCGCCGCTCGACTACCTGCGCACCACGGGCGACTGGGCGCTCGACATCGCGCTCGAGGTCGAGCTCAACGGCGAGGTGATCTCCCGCACGAACACGCGCGGGCTGTACTGGACGTTCCCGCAACAGCTCGCCCACGCCACCGTCAACGGCACCAACGTCCGGCCCGGCGACCTGTACGCCTCAGGGACGATCTCCGGCCCCGAGCCCGGGAGCGAGGGCAGCCTGATCGAGCTCGGGCGCTCGTTCCTGCAGGACGGCGACACGGTCGTGCTGCGCGGCACCGCCGGCGGGCGCGTCTCGTTCGGCGAGGTCGCCGGCACCATCGCGGGTTAAGCGCTTTCCTCCCCCCAGGTGGGGGGCCGCTGACTGTGACGGGGGTCACAGGAGCGCACCGTTTCGGGGTTCTGGTGTTGAACAGTGGAGCCTTCGGGCACTGACTGATCTCCCGGCGCCGCTCTCTCACTTTCGCGCCGGGACCGCAGGACCAGCCCTTGAAACCGACCCAGACCAGGGAGGTCTGAGTGCGTCTCGACATCGTGATGCCAGCGCACAACGAAGAGGACCGGATCGACCGCACCCTGCGTGCGTATCGCGCCGCCTGCCCGGATGACGGCGTCCGCTTCCTCGTCGCGCTCGACTCGTGCACTGACCGCACGCCGGAGATCGTCCACGCCCACGAGCAGGTCGACGACCGTGTGCGGTCGTTCGACTATCCGAAGCTGGGCAAGGGCGGGGTGATCGCCGAGACGTTCTCGCGGTCCGATGCCGAGCTCGTCGCCTTCGTCGACGCCGACGGCGCCACGCCGCCGCGCGAGCTCATGCGCCTGGCCGACGCCGCGCGCCACGTCGACGGGGCGATCGCCTCGCGCCGCCACCCCGCGTCGATGCTCCCCGCCCGCCGTCCGCTGACGCGCCACATCACCAGCGCGGGCTTCGCGGGCAGCGTCCGCGTGCTGATGGGCCTGCCGTACCGCGACACGCAGTGCGGCGCCAAGGTCCTGCGCCGCCACGTCGTCCGCGACGTCCTCCCCCGGCTCGCCTCGCGCGACCTGCTGTTCGACGTCGACTTGCTCACCGCCGCCCGCGACGGCGGCTGGCGGGTGGTCGAGGTCCCGACGGTGTGGATCGACCAGGAGGGCTCGCGGGTGAGCACCGTGGCCGACTCGCGCCGGATGGGCGCTTCGTTGCTGCGGCTGTGGCTGCGCCGCCGCATGCGCCGCTCGCACGGAAGGAGGCCGCATGTCAGCGCCTGACGTCGCCCTGATCAGCCCGTTCCCGGCGCTCGGCGAGCGCCACGGCGGCTGGACCGGTGTCGCCTCCTACAGCGCCAACCTCGCGACCGCGCTCGACGACGCGGGCGCACGCGTGACCGTGCTCGCCTCGCGCGAGGACGGCCTGCCGGACGTCGCCCGCTCGGGCGGCCTCGAGGTCCGGCGCGTGTGGAACCGCGGCGCCGCGGCGCTGCCGGCCGCGGCGGCCGCCGCGCTCGCCACCGGCGCGCCGACCGTGCACCTGCAGCACGAGCTGTTCATGTACGGCGGGCCGGCGGCGGTGCCCGGAGTGCTCCCCGCGCTCGCCGCGCTGCGCCGCCGCAACGCCGTCGTGACCATGCACCACGTCGTCGACCCGCGCGCGATCGACGCGTCGTTCACCGCCACGCACCACGTCCGCGCGCCGGCACCGCTGGCGCGCGTCGGGGTCGCGGCCGTGCAGCGCACGATCGCCGCGCTGGCCGACACCGTCGTCGTGCACGAGCCGTCGTTCACGGCGGTCGTCCGCGACGCGCAAGTGGTGCCCCACGGGATCGAGACGCCCGAGCCGACCGACGACCGCGCCGTCGCGCGCGCCGCGCTCGGCGTCACCCCCGGCCGCCTGTGCGTGCTCTGCTTCGGCTTCCTCGCGCCGTACAAGGGGCTCGAGGCGGCGCTCGGTGCCGCGCGGCTGGCCGGTGACGGCGTCGAGCTCGTGATCGCCGGCGGCGCGCACCCGCGCATGGCCGAGTACGGCGACGCGCTGCGCGCCTCCGCGCCGGACAACGCGCGCTTCACGGGCTACGTGGCCGACGAGGATGTCGCCCGCTGGTTCGCCGCCGCCGACGTCGCGCTGCTGCCGTACCCGCAGCCGTTCGCGTCGAGCGGCCCGCTCGCCCTCGCTCTCGCTCACGGCACCCCGGTCCTGCTGTCGGACGCGCTCGCGCGCACCGTCGGCGCGCCGGAGGAGCTGTCCGTGAGCACCGACCCCGCGGCGATCGCCGCGCGCCTTGCTGTGCTCGCGCGCGACGCCGGCGAGCGCGGCCGGCTCCACGCCGCCGCCTCCACCCTCGCGGCCGGCCGCAGCTGGCCCGAGGTCGCCCGCCGCCATCTCGATCTCTACGGGAGCCCTGGATGACCGCCATCGCACCCCAACCGACCACGACCCGCGCGCCCGCGCGCACCGGGCGAGTGTTCCTGGCCGGCGCCTTCGGCCAGGGCAACCCCGGCGACGAGGCGCTGCTCGCCGCGTTCGCGCGCGGGATCGGCGAACACGACGCCGTCGCCGCGTCCACCGACGCGCCGGCCACCACCGCCGAGCACGGCATCGCCGCCGTCGGCCGTGACGACATGGCCGCCGTCGCGCGCGAGATCCGCCGCGCGGATGCCGTGGTGATCGCCGGCGGCACGATCTTCAAGGCGCTGCACCCCGCGTGCGGGCGGTCGCCCATGTCACTGCTGCGCCGCACGGCCGCGCTCGCCGCGGTGACGCGCGCGATGCGCAAGCCGCTGGCACTCGTCGGCGTCGGCGCCGCCCCGATCCAGGGGGCCGGGGCCCGCGGGCTGGTGCGCGCGATCGTGCGCTCCGCCGACCTGCTGGTCCTGCGCGACGACGAGTCGGCCGGCCATCTGGCCGACGTCGGCGCGCCGACGCCGTTCCGCGTCGGCTCGGACGCCGCCTGGATCCTCCTGCCCGACCCGGAGCCGCACCGCGCGGTCGACGGCCCGGTCGTCGTGGCGCTGAGCCACCTCGCCGGTGACCGGTACCTGGCCGAGCACCTCGCCGCCGGCCTCGAGCCGATGGCCGAGGCCGGCATCCCGCTGCGGCTCGATCCGTGGCAGCCGGACGGCGACACCGAGCTCGCCACCGAGGTCGCCATGCGCCTCGGCGGGCGCGCCGAGATCGCCGCGCCTCCGGCGGACCTGCAGGCCGCGCGTGATGACATGACGAGCGCGCGGCTGGTGATCGCCCAGCGCTTCCACGCGTTGGTGGCTGCCGCATCCGCCGGCGCGCCCGTGCTCGCCGTCGCGCACGAGCCGAAGCTCAGCGGGCTCGCCGGCCGCCTCGACCTGCCCGTCGTGGCGCCCGACGCGCCACCGCACTCGTTCGCGGACTCGGTGCTGAGCGCGCTCAACGCGCCGCCGGCCGACCCCGAGTTGGTGCGCCTCGAGCGCAGCGCCGCCGAGGAGGGCTTCCGCCTCCTGCGCGTGCTGCTCGCGCGCGGGCGCTCGGACGAGGCGGCCGATGTCGATGGATTGACCCTGCGACCGGAGGAGTGGGTTGGATGAGCACGACGACGACCACCCGTCGGCCGCGGCGCCACATCCCGCCGCCGCGGCGCCCCTCACATCCCGTCCGCACCCGGCGCGAGTCCGCCACTGCGGTCGGCCGCCTGGCCGGCGAGCAGCTCGCCGTCGCCAGCGGGCAGCTTGGCGCCGGCGTCGGGAACCTCGTGTTCTCGCTCGTCGCGGCGCGGCTGCTCGCGCCCGGCGCCTTCGCCGAGCTGACGGCGTTCCTGGCGCTCTACCTGCTGATCCACGTTCCGGCCGGCAGCCTCAGCGCCGGCAGCGCGCTGGCTCCAGAGCTCGCCGCGCAGGCGCGCCGGCGCGCGTTGATCGCCGGCGCCGGCGTCGGCGGCGTGCTCGCCGTGCTGTCGATCCCGCTCGCCGGCCTGCTCGACCTCTCGCCGGTGCTGCTGCTCGCGGCCGCGGCCGCCGCGCCGACGGCCGGCCTGCTCGCGCTCGATCGCGGGCGGCTGTACGGACTCGGCCGGCGCACGCGCGTCGTCGGGAGCCTGCTGGCCGAGCCGGCCGTGCGGCTGACCGTCGGGGTCGCGCTGGCCGCGGCCATCGGGCCGGTCGGCGGCGCGATCGCCGTCGTGGTCGCCGGCTGGGCGGCGCTCGCCGTCGCGCACCTGCCAGGCCGCGCCGCGTCATGACGCCCTGGGCGGCGGCAGCGCCGCTGGGCACGGCCCGGCGCCACGCGCCTGGGCTCGCCGTCGCAGCGTTCCTGCTGCTCGCGGTGGTCCAGAACCAGGACGTGCTGTTCGCCAACGCGCTGCTCGGCGCCGACGAGGCCGGCCGCTTCGCCGTGCTGTCGACGCTCGGCGGCGTGGCCGCGTTCGCGACCACGACCGTGCCGCTGATGCTCCTCCCCCGCGCGGGGCGCGACGCGCTGCGCGCGGCGCTGATCGTCGCCGCCGCGCTCGGCGTCGGCGCCGTCGCGGTCGTCGCGATCTCGCCCGGCACGCTCGTCGGCACCGTCTTCGGCAGCCGCTACGCGCCGATCGGCTCGCTGGCCGTGCCGTACGTGCTCGCGATGGCGCTGCTCGGCGTCGCGCGCGTGCTGGTGGCGCATGCCTGCGCCGGCGCGCGCGCCCGCCGCGCGGTGATGCTGCTCGCCCCGGTCGTCGTGCTGCACGCGGGCCTGCTGCTCGCGATCGGCGACGACGCCGCCGGTGTCGCGACCGCCACGCTCGTCTCCACCGCCACGCTGACGGCCGGCGCCGCCGCGCTGACGATCCCGCGCATCGCCGTCAGCCGCGAGGTGATCGCCGTCGCCGCGATCGCGCTCGGCGGCCTCGCGCTGCGCCTGATCGCCACCCGCGGCATCTGGCTCGACGAGGCGATCTCGATCCACCAGGCGCAGATGCCGCTCGGCGACATGCTCACCAACCTGCGCACGACCGACGTGCATCCGCCGCTCCACCACATCCTGCTGTGGGGCACGGTGCGGCTGCTCGGCGACAGCGAGATCGCCGTGCGCGTGCCGTCGCTGATCGCTGCCACGGCGATGATCCCGGTGCTGTACGCCGCCGCGCGCGACATCTACGACGAGCGCGCCGGCTACGCGGCCGCGACGCTTGCGGCGGTCGCGCCGTTCGCCGTCTGGTACGCGGACGAGGCGCGCATGTACGCGCTGTTCATGCTGTTCGCGCTGCTGTCGCTGTGGATGCAGATCCGCGTGATCCGCGGCGCCGGCACCGCCTCGTGGCTCGGCTTCGTCGCGTCCGCGGCCGCGCTGGTCTACACGCAGTACTTCGGGCTCCTGTTCGTGGCGACGCAGATGCTGGGGTTCGCCGTCGCGGTCGCGCGCGGCGTGCTGCCGCTGCGCCGCGTGCTCGCCTGGACCGCGCTGCTGGCGCTGGTGCTGGCGCCGCTCGCCCCGTTCGCGCACGAGCAGTTCGCGGCGAACGAGGCATCCGGGAAGGGGTTCCAGCAGCCGACGCAGACCGGCGGCGGGACGATCGACCCGCAGGCCCGGCCCGGCGCCTACGCCGCCCTGACGAACTTCGCCTGGGCGGTGCTCGGCTACCACTCGGACGGCACGATGACCGCGCTGGCCGCGCTGTGGCCGCTCGGCGTGCTGCTCGCGCTGGCGCTGCTCGGCCGCGGCCGGTCGTGGACGACGCTGCTCGTCGTCGCCTGCGGGCTGCTGCCGGCGATCGGCGCTGTTCGTCCTCGGCCAGCTCAAGCCGTTCGTGTTCGAGGTGCGGTACTTCATCGGCATCGTCCCGCTGGCGCTGCTGCTGATCGCCCGCGCCCTGACGAGCTGGCCGCGCCGGCCGGTGGTGATCGGCCTGGCGACGGCGGTGGCCGCGGTCACGCTCGGCCTCGGCCTCGCCGACCAGCAGCTCAACGGCTCCAACCCGCGCGTGTACGACTTCAAGACGGCCGTGCACGACATCGAGGCGCGAGCCAAGCCGGGCGACGTGATCGTGTTCACGCCGTCCTACCTCGACCACGTGGTCGGGTACTACGAGCACGAGGGCCTGAAGCTGAAGCCGATGGGCCAGGACCTGCCCGAGCCGCGCCGCGGCCAGAAGGTCTTCGTCCTCGCCAGCTTCCAGGACAAGCCGCAGTTCCGCGCGGCGGCCCGTGACGCCGTCAAGCGCCTCTCGCGGCGCCACCACCTGGTGCACCGCGAGGCGGTCCCGCAGATCACGACCTGGGAGTTCAGCCGATGACGACGATCACCGACACCCGTACGCGGCGGCCGGACTGGTCGGCCGCCGGCCCCGGTGGCGCCCGCCGCCGCTGGATCCGCTTCCTGCTGGTCGCGACGGTGCCGCTGGCGCTGTTCTACTTCGCCTGGCTGCTGCAGCCGCAGCGCATCGGCCATCCGGCGCTGTACGCGCTGCTGCTCGGCGCTGAGCTGTTCAACGCCGCGCAGGCGCTCGGCTTCTGGTGGACCTGCGCGCGCGAGCGCCCGTGGCGCCGGCCGGTCTGGGACGCCCCGCCGCCGGCGGTCGACGTCTTCGTGCCGGTCTACGACGAGCCGGAGTCCGTGGTCGAGCCGACCGTGCGCGCGGCGACGCAGATGACCGGCGCCGACGTGCGCGTGCACGTGCTCGACGACGGCGACAGCGACGAGATCGCCGCGATGGCGGCGCGCGCCGGGGCGGACTACCTGCGCCGCGACGACCACCACGGCGCCAAGGCGGGGAACATCAACCACGCGCTCGCGCACACCGACGCGCCGTTCGTCGTCGTGCTCGACTGCGACCACGTCCCGGAGCGCGACTTCCTCGAGGCGACGCTCGGCTGCTTCACCGACCGGCAGGTCGCGTTCGCGCAGGCGCCGCAGTACTACGCGAACTGGGATCGCGGTGAGATCCCCGCCGCCGCGTGGGGCCAGCAGGCGCTGTTCTTCGGCCCGATCGCGCGCGGCAAGGACGGCCACGACGCGATGTTCTGCTGCGGGACCAACGTCGTGTTCCGGCGGCAGGCGCTCACCGACGTCGGCGGCTTCCCGACCGAGTCGGTGACCGAGGACTTCGAGCTCTCGATCCACCTGCACGAGCGCGGCTGGAAGTCGCGTTACGTGCCGGAGGTGCTCGCGTGCGGGCTCGGGCCGGAGGACATGGCGTCCTACGTCTCCCAGCAGCAGCGCTGGTCGCGTGGCTGCCTGGCGGCGATCCCCGCCGTGCTGCGCTCGTCGCTCCCGCTGCGCCAGAAGGTGCAGTACCTGCTGTCGGCTTCGTACTTCCTGTCCGGCTGGACGGTGCTCGTGTACATGAGCTTCCCGGTCGTGCGGCTGCTGACCGGCGCCCAGCCGCTGGCGGCGACGTCGGCCGATCAGTTCCTCGGCCACTTCGCGCCCTACTTCGGGCTGTCGCTGCTCGCCGTGACGGTGCTGGGCGGCGGCGCGTACACGTTCAAGGCGTTCGCGCTGCAGGCGGCGAGCTTCTGGATCCACGTGCAGTCGACCGTGCTGACGCTGCTGAGACGGCGCGGCGGCTTCGTGGTGACACCGAAGGAGGGCGTCGCCGGGCGCCAGCCGCGCGCCGTCGCGCCCGCGCTGGTCGCGGTCGCCGTGCTGTGCGCGGTCGCCGCGTACGGGCTGCTGCGCGACCGCGATCCCGCGACGCTCAACAACGTGGCGTTCGCCGGGCTGCACGTCGTCGTCCTGCTCGCGGGCGTGATGCCCGCGCTGCGGCGGCGGCCGCTGCCCGTGCCGGCGGCGCCGCGAGCGATCCCCGCGCCGACGTGAAGCGGCTCGCCCTCGTAGCCGTGCTCGTCGCTCTGCTGGCGGGCTGTGGCGAGACGTCGTCCGGCGGCTTCCTCGACCGCTACGTGGACGGCGACGGGCGCGTCGTCCGGCACGACCAGGGCGGCGACACCGTCTCCGAGGGGCAGGCGTACGCGATGCTGCTCTCGGTCGCTTCGGGCGACCGCGACCGGTTCGCCCGCGTATGGGACTGGACGCGCACGCATCTGCGCCGGCCGGACGGGCTGCTCTCCTGGCGCTGGGATCGACGGGCGGGTCGTGCAGGACGAGCCGGCGGCGGACGCCGACCTCGACGCCGCCCGCGCGCTCTCCCTCGCCGCCGACCGCTTCGACGAGCCTTCCTACCGCGACGCGAGCCGCTCGCTGACCCGCGCGATCGTCCGCGAGGAGACGACCTGGGCGGCCGACCGCCCGGTGCTCGTCGCCGGGCGCTGGGCGCGCGGCGAGGCGGTCGTCAACCCCAGTTACTGGTCGCCGCGCGCGTTCGCGCAGCTCGGGTTCCCGAAGGTGGCCGATTCGTCTCGCAAGCTCGTCGATCGGCTCACCGAGTCCGGCCTCCCGCCCGACTGGGCGCGCGTGGAGCCGTACGGTGTCGTGCCGTCGGGCCCACCGTCGGGCGGCGACGCGGCGTACTCGTATGACGCGGTGCGCCTCCCGGTCCGGCTCGCCGAGTCGTGCGATCCCGCCGACCGCGAGATGGCCGCGCGGATGTGGCCGCGCCTCCAGCACGAGCCGGGCGCCGCCCGCCGCGCGCTGGACGGCACGCCGTTGACCTCGGACGAGCACCCGGCCGCACTGGTCGGCGCCGCCGCCGCCGCGCAGGCCGCGGGCGACCACCACGCCGCCGGCAAGCTGCTCGACCGCGCGGCGCAGCTCGACGCCGACCACCCGACCTACTACGGCTCCGCCTGGGTCGATCTGGCGCGCGCGATGCTCGTCGATCACTCGCTCGGGCACTGCCCTGCGTAGTCACCCGAAGCCGCCGTTCGGTGTCCATGCCGGATGTGCGCGAGCACCGCGCGCGGGACACTCGTCGGTGAAAGGAGATGCCATGGCCACCCAGACGATCGAGCGCCCGCTCCAGCCGGCCGCCGACGACGCGCTGGTGCTCTTCCACGGCCGGTACCTCAGCGTGACGAGCTTCAAGCGCGACGGCACCGGCGTCGCGACACCGGTGTGGTTCGTGACCGACGGGATGCAGTTCTTCGCCCTGACCGACGCGCACTCGGGGAAGGTCCGGCGCATCCGCCGCAACCCCCACGTTCTGATCGCGCCGTGTCGCGCGGACGGCAAGCTGCGCGGCACGCCGGTCCCGGCGCGCGCGGGGATCCTGACCGCCACCTCGGACCTCGAGCGCGTGTCGAGGCTCCTGAGGGAGCGCTACACGATCTCGTATCCCATCGTCATGCTGATCTACCGGCTCGGGCGCCGCCTCCGCGGGCAACCCGCCGTCGCCGACGGCGCCGTGCTGGCGATCACGCTCGAATAGACGGCCACGCGGCAGGCACGGCCTGGACCTCGATCTCGGTGGCGCCCTGCCAGGTCGCGAGGCGCTCGAGCTCGCGGCGGATCGCCTTCGCGATCGCCTTGCCCTTCGGTGCGTCGTCCTCGCGGTGGATCGCGGGCGCGACGAGCCGGCCCGTCTTGCGGTCGATCCGCAGGTCGGCGCGGCCGATCAGCCGGTCTCCATGCAGGATCGGCAGCACGAAGTAGCCCCAGCGGCGCTTCGGCTTGGGGGTGTAGATCTCGAGCCGGTGCGAGAACCCCCACAGCTCCTCGGTCCGGCCGCGGTCGCAGAGCAGGTTGTCGAACGGGGAGAGCAGGGCCGTGCGGCCGCGCCAGTCGCCGTTGCTCGACTGGAGCGCCTCGACGTCGGCGGCGCGCACCCACCAGTCGCCCTTGAGCCCTTCGACGTCGACCGGCTCGATATCGCCGCTCGCGTGGAGGTCGGCGAGCGTCTCGCGCAGTGTCGGGTAGCGGCCGCGCGTGAAATGCGCGCGGATGTGCGGCATGCGCGCGACGCCGAGCGCCTTGAGCGCGAGCAGGGTCGCGCGGCGCGTGACCTCGGCATCGGAGAGCGGCTCGTCGGGCGGGTCGGGCGGCAGGCAGCGCTCCATCAGGTCCCACAGCCGCTGGCCGCCCTCGCGACCGCCGATCCCGACGTAGCCGCGCACCCACATCATGTCGAGCATCCGGGAGACGTTCCGCTGGTCGGTCCAGCCACTCGACAGCCACGGCGCCACCGAGTGGTCGTCGAGCGCGCGCAGCGGCAGCGGTCCGTCGGCGCCCAGGCGGTCGAGGAGGTGCTGCCGGAACTCGGCGTTGAGCTCCCACCACTTGTGCGCCCGCTGGTGCCACACGCCGTTGCCGCCGCCCCAGTTGCGCATCGTCCAGCGATGCACCGGCAGGTCCTCGGTCAGCACCAGCGACGCCTCGTGCGCCCAGTACTCGAACAGCGTCCGGTCCTCGTAGACGAGCTTCTCGAGCTCGAGCCGGTCGAACGCGCCGAGCCGGCTGAAGACGACGAGCAGGTGCGAGCGGGCGACGGCGCTGGTCGGGTCGAGCTGCAGGCAGCGCAGGGCGCGGGCCACCTCGAGGACCTCGTCGCGGCTCGGGCGGCGCCGCGGCATGGGGCCGTCGAGGCGCTGGGCGGTGACCGCGAGGCGGCGTGCGGCCGTTACGGATACGCGAAGCATCGGCGCGCAACCATAATCACGGTCATGGCGCCACAGTCGCTGCGCGACGTCGGCGAGGATCCCGACCCGCGCTTCACGTTCGCGAACGAGCGCACGTTCCTGGCCTGGAACCGCACCGCGCTGGCGCTGATCGGCGGCGGGCTCGCGGCCGGCCAGCTGCTCACGTTCAACTCCGACGCCGTGCGCCTGCTGGTCTCCCTGCCCCCCATCCTGCTCGGCGGGATCCTCGCGCTGACCTCGTATCGCCGCTGGGAGGCCAACGAACGCGCGATGCGCCTGAACGAGCCGCTCCCGACGATCGGCCCGCCGCGCTTCGTCCCACCCGCGATCGCGCTGCTCGCCGTCGTGATCGCCGTCCTCGTGCTGGTCGGTGCCATCCGAGCCTGAGACCCAGTGGGTCGAGCGCACGGCGCTCGCGCGCCAGCGCTCGGTGCTGGCGTTCCTGGTCATCGCCGCACTGCTGGCGACCCACGCCCACGAGTGGCTGGGGATCTCGGCCGCGCTGCTCGTGGCCGCCGGGGGCCTGCGCGCCCGGTCCCCGCACGAGCTCGCGCTCACGACCGGTGTCGCGGCCGCGTTCGCCGCGCTGATCGTGGTCGCCTAGCGAGCGAACTGATGCGGCTGGGTAGGGCGGCTGCGGACCAAGCGTGTGCAGTTGATCCCTTATACGGGGGTTAACTGCACACCCGCCTTCTCAATGCCTCCGTCCGCCGACATCACCATCCGTTCCGCAGAGATCACCGACGCCCCCGTCCTGGCGCGCGCCTGGATGGACGCCGGGAGGTTCTACGAGCACGTCGACCCCGAGGCGTTTCAGACACCTACCGAGGACGGTCTCCGTGAGTGGCTGGCGCGAGGGCTCGCCGGCGGCGGCGTCACGCTTGTCGCCGAGGTCGACGGCGAGGCGGTTGGTTCGTGTCGGCGCGGATGCTGGACCCCGACCCCGATGCGCACTTCCAGCTCCAGCGTGAGCTCGCTCAACACCGCCTCGCCATCGACGCGCTCGCGGTCGTCGAGGGCAGTCGCCGCGGCGGGATCGGCTCGGCGCTCGTGCGCGCGGCCGAGGCCTGGGGCCGCGCAAAGGGCGCGACGGTGATCGTCGTCGACGGCAACTGGAGCAGCGGCGTCGCCGAGGCGTTCTACGAGCGTGCGCTCGGCTACAAGCGGCGCGGGTTGACGCTGCGCAAGTAGTCTCGCCGCATGTCAGACGGATCTGTCGTGGTGGTGGGGTCGATCAATGTCGACCTCGTGGTCGCGGTACGCACGCTGCCGGGGCCGGGCGAGACGGTCAACGGCGGCACGTTCGCGCGGTACGGCGGCGGCAAGGGCGCCAACCAGGCGGTCGCGGCGGCGCGGCTCGGGACGCCGGTCAGGATCGTCGGAGCGGTCGGGACCGACGACCTCGGCGATGACGCGCTCAAGAGCCTCGCGGACGAGGGCGTCGACACCACCGCCGTGGCGCGGCTGGACGACGTCCCGACCGGCGTCGCGGTGATCGTGGTGGACGAGCGGGGCGAGAACCAGATCGCCGTCGCGTCCGGGGCCAACAGCGAGCTCACCGGCGAGCACGTCCGCAACGCGCTCGAGCTCGCCGGGAGCGGCGTCGTGCTGCTCGGCCACGAGGTGCCGCAGGCAGCGGTTCAGGCCGGCGTGGAGGCGGCCCGCGCGGCGGGCTGGACGCCGATCATCAACCCCGCGCCCGCGCGGGAGATGATCGACGACCTCGAGGGCGTCATCCTCACCCCGAACGCCGACGAGGCGTGCCGGCTCGCGAACGCGAACGAGCCCGTGGCCGCGGCGACGCAGCTGTTCCGCCAGACCAACGCCCCCGTGCTGGTCACGCTCGGGGCGCGCGGCGGGCTGCTGCTCGACGCCAACGGGATGGAGATGCTGTCCGCGCCGACCGTGAAGGTCGTCGACACGACGGGCGCCGGCGACGCCGTCAACGGCGCGCTCGCCGCCGAGCTCGCCAACGGCAGCGAGCTGCACGACGCGGTGCGGTTCGCGCTCGCGGCCGCGACGCTCTCGACCCGGGCGGCCGGCGCCCGCGAGGGGATGCCGCGCCGCGACGAGGTGTCGTGACGAGAGTCGTCGCCGCGGCAGCGGCCGCCGTTGGCGTCTACGCGACCCTGATCGAGCCGCGCCGGCTCGTCACGACCCGCATCGCGCTCGACGTCCCGAGCTGGCCGCGCGACCGGGACGGCTACCGCGTCGGCTTCCTCTCCGACCTCCATGCCGGCGCACCGTTCGCGGGCCTGAAGGAGATCGCCCGCGCCGTCGAGCGCCTCAATGCGGAAGCCCTCGACGTGGCCGTGCTCGGCGGCGACTACATCGACGCGCACCCGATCTGGGGCGGCCGCCTGGCCCCCGAGCTGATCGCCCGCGAGCTCGCCCGGCTCACCGCGCCGACGTTCGCCGTCCTCGGCAACCACGACTGGAAGCAGGCCGGCGACCGCATGTGGAACGCCCTGCAGAACGCCGGCATCGAGGTGCTCGAGAACCACGCGGCCGAAGCGGACGGCGTCTACATCGCCGGCCTCGCCGACATGCGCACCCGCCGGCCGGACCTCCCGGGCACGCTGGCCGAGGTGCCGGCCGGCGCGCCCGTGATCCTGCTCGCCCACGACCCCGACGTGTTCCCGCTGGTGCCCGACCGCGTCGCCGTGACGCTGGCCGGGCACACCCACGGCGGGCAGGTGGCGATCCCGTTCGTGCGCCGCCCGTTCATCCCGTCACGCTACGGCGAGCGCTACGTGCGCGGGCACGTCGTCGAGGAGGATCGCCACCTCTACGTGACCTCCGGGCTGGGGACGAGCGGGCTGCCGCTGCGGCTGCTCGCGCCACCGGAGATCGTGGTGCTCGAGCTGGCCTCGGCGACGACGTAGTCGCGCGGCCGGATCAGCGTCAGGGCGCCGATCGCCGACACGAACGCCACCGCCGAGCCGACGAGCAGGATCGAGTTGAGCCCGTCGATGAACGCCTGCGGGTCGCGCCCGTCGCCGATCGCGTGCGAGAAGATCGCGCCGAGAGCGGCGATGCCGGTGGCGATCCCGACCTGCCGGAACGTCGCGTTGACGCCCGATGCCATGCCCGCCCGCGCCGGCTCGACGACCGCCACGGCGGTCGACGCCAGCGGCACGTTGACCAGGCCGGCGCCGATGCCGCTCACGATCATGCCGGGCAGCAGCGCGGTCCAGTCGGAGCTCACGTCGAGGCCGTGCATGAGCAGCAGGCCGAACGCGATCAGCAGGAAGCCGGGCCCGATCAGCAGCCGCGTCGGCACCCGCGCCGACAGCCGGCCCGCGATGCCGGCGGTGAGGAAGATCGCGCCCGTCAGCGGCAGGAACCGCACGCCGGCCTCGATCGCCGAGTAGCCGAGCATGTTCTGCACGTAGAGCACGATGTAGGTCAGCAGCGCGAACAGCGAGGCCGAGATGCCGAACGCCGACACGAGCCCGCCGACGAACGTCGGCACGCGGACCAGCGACAGGTCGAACATCGGCTCGCGCTGGATGTACTCGGCCGCCACGAACGCACCGAGCAGCACGGCGGCGGCGACCAGCGAGCCGATCACCGTCGTCGACCCCCAGCCGTCCTCGTTGCTGCGGATCAGCCCGTAGACCAGCGCCGCCAGCCCGAGGCTGAACGTGACGAAGCCGGCGTAGTCGATGCGGCGCGCCTGGGGGTCGTGCGACTCCTGCACGCGCCACAGCGTCGCGGCCAGGGCGAAGACGCCGACGGGAATGTTCACGAAGAAGATCCAGCGCCACGACAGGCCGCTGGTGATCGCGCCGCCGAGCACGGGCCCGACCGCGACGGCCACGCCGGTGACCGCGCCGAACACCCCGAACGCGGTGCCGCGCTCGCGGCCGTGGAACGCGCTCGTGAGGAGCGCGAGCGAGGTGGCGAACATGATCGCCCCGCCGACGCCCTGGAAGGCGCGCGACAGCGCGAGGACGGTGGGATCACCGGCAACGCCGCACAGCAGCGAGCCGGCGGTGAAGACGACGATGCCGACGGCGAACACGACGCGCCGGCCGATCCGGTCGGCGATCGAGCCGGCGGTCAGCAGCAGCGCGGCCAGCGAGAGCGCGTAGGCGTCGACGACCCACTGCAGCTGCGACAGGTTGGCACCGAGCGATTTCTCGATGTCTGGGAGCGCGACGTTCACGATCGTGACGTCGAGCAGGAGCATGAAGACGCCGGTGCATACCGCGACCAGCGTCCACCACTTGCGGTCCATGAGAGAGGGAGCCTCCTGGGGAGTGGGGAGGAGTTGACGACAAGCTACCCTTCCATTCATTGATCGTCAAGTGGTTGATGATCTAAATGTTCACGATCAAACAGGCGAATACTCTGGCGCCGGCATGACGCATCCCCTGACCGAGCAGACCGGCTACCTGCTGCGACTGGCGCACGACCACGTCCACGCGGCGGCGGTCGACGCGATTCCGGGCGGACTGCACCCGCGGCTGTTCGGCCTGCTGACCGCGCTGCTCGAGGCCGGGCCGTTCTCGCAGCAGCAGCTCGCCGAGAAGATGCGCGTCAACCGCTCGCTGGTGGTCGGCATCGTCGACGACCTCGAGCGCCGCGGCTGGGTCGAGCGCCGCCGCGACCCCGCGGATCGCCGCTCGTACCAGCTGTACGTCACCGAGGCCGGCCGCCGCGCGCGGGAGGAGATGGCACCGCACGTGCTCCGCGCCAACGAGCGCATGGCCGCGTCCCTCGACCCCGAGGAGCGCGCGCGCCTCCACGCGCTGCTGCGCGCGTTCATCAGCACCGATCCGGGCCGGATGATCCCCGCCAAGCTGGCCGAGACGACCGGCTTCCTGCTCACGCAGGCGCACTGGCTGGCCCGTGATCGCGCCAACGAGGCGTTCCGCGACCTCCCGATCGAGATCCGCCACTTCGGGCTGCTCGTCACGCTCGACGACCTCGGCCCGGTCTCCCAGCAGGCACTCACCAACGCCCTGCGCGTCAGCGCGACCATGGTCACCCAGGTGGTCGACGACCTCGAACGGCTACGTCTCGTCGAGCGCGCCCGCAACGCCGCCGACCGCCGCTCCTACACGGTGACGATGACGGCCGAGGGCAAGCGCGTCCTCGCCGAGGCGCGCGTGCGGGCCGCAGGGATCGAGATCGAAGGCGGTGACGAGCTCCGCCCGCTGCTGCGCAAGCTCGTCGGGATCTAGATGATGTCTTCGAGCGAGAAGATCCGGCGCAGGATCGCGAGCGAGCTCGCGTACGTCGAGTCCATGCCGTAGTAGGACAGCCCGCGGGCGCCGAGCGTGCGCGCCTGCGTGTACGGCGTGTCAGAGGCGTAGTGGATGATCCCGAAGTCGATCGGGAGCTTGGAGAAGTTCACGGCCTCGCCGACCGGGTAGCGATCGGCGTCGGCGATCTCGTAGACCGCGTTGCAGAACGGCCCGGCCTCCATCTCCACCACCGTGTACGCCTCGCGGTAGTAGAAGTCGAGGTACTCGCGGTTCTGCAGGAACGTGCTCTTCACCGTCACCGCGCGCTGGTTGTCGAGCCCGGAGCCGAAGAGCAGGAACGGCGCGATGTCGTCGAACGAGAACGCGTTGTCGAGCCAGTAGGTCGAGCCCGAGTGCTCGTCGTGGATGACGCCGGAGATCAGCACGTCGCCGACGTCGGCGTTCAGCGTCGCCGCCTTGCCGAGCACGTAGACGCCGCGCACCACGTCGGTCGACGAGGTGATCTCGCGCAGGATGTTGTAGGCGGCGAGGCCGAGCGGATACTCGATGTTGACGACGACCGCGTCCGAGTGCGCGAGCTTCTCGGCGTCGACCTCGCCCAGGCGCGGGTCGAGCCCCGCCGGGTCGAGCTTGTCGAGCGCGATGACCTGCGCGGAGACGCGCAGCGCCGCGCGTGAGGAGATGTGCCGGACCCCGACCGCGTGCTCGGCTTCGCGCCGGCGGCTCCACTCCGGCCCGTCCTCGGGCAGCGACTCCCACAGCAGGCGCGCGGCGAAGTAGAGGAAGTTCTCCCACGAGCCCTCGGCGCGGCCCTCGCGGAAGCGCTCGAGCTCCTCGCGCAGGTACTGCGGGCCGTGCTCCTCGACGAAGCGCACGACCTCGGCCTCCCCGGCGCGCGCGGTCGGCGTGACCAGGTTGACCATCGAGTGCGGGTTGGAGGAGACGAAGTAGATCGGCCGGTCGCCGAGGCCGTGCTCCTCCATCGTGCTGCGCACCGGCGCCCACCAGCGTCGCGTCATCCGCGCGTAGCCGGCCTGGGAGCCGCCGAGCATGCGGATGCGCAGGTTCAGCCGCCGGCTGCGCACCTCGTCGAGGAACGAGTTCAGGTCGCCCCATGCCTCGCGGATGCGGATCCAGTCCTCGGCCGCGCCGCCGAACGCGTCGGCGCACGCCGCCGGATCGGGCTCTTCGCCGGGCGGCCGGTCGGCCGCTCGCAGCGGCGGCGGCGATCTTGTTCCACTCGACCTGGTAGGCGACGAGCGTCGGGATCAGGTCGTCGAGGTCCGACGTGGAGGCGAGCAGCACCGCCATCGTCCCCTCGTGGCTGTCGAACCAGCGGCGGCGCCGTGCGGGCGCCTCGACCGGATCCCACTCCTCGATCTTGCCGATCCCCGCGCGCTGGAAGACCTGCGCCTCCTGGCCCATCACGATCAGCGCGGCCTGCCAGATACCGGCCGGCAGCCGCCGCATCGCGTACAGGAACGCGCCGAGGTCGACGTCGGCCGTCGCGGCGAGCGGGTGCAGGCTCGAGTTCATCGACCGGTGCGACGGCTCGAGCACCCGCAGCCGCGTCTCCCCCGAGGAGCGCAGCAGCGTCGTGTACGTGCGGTGGTAGAGCTCGACCTCGTCGGAGGCGAGCCCGGCGGCCTGTCGCAGCGACCCGCCGGGAACGTGGGGGACGCGCAGGCGGGGGACGGCCATGTGCGCGCGCAGGCTATCAGGGGGGTTGACCCGGATCAGCCGCTTCGGCGTACTTAGCGCCATGAGCCTCTACGAACTGCTTTTGCTGCTGGCGGGCTTCGGGCTCGTCAGCGAGGGCGACTGGTCGCTCGGCAGCCTGTGGCTGGTGCTCGGCCTGCTCGGCTACGCGGCGACGTTCGCCACCGGTATCGCGGTCATCAAGCCGCGCAGCGAGCACATCGCGAGGCTCATCGAGCGCGACGGCGGGATGGGCCCGGAGGCCGCGTACGAGAGCCGCCGGCTGCTCGCCCTCGCGCGCGTCGACTACGTGACGCTGGTGCTGGTGATCTTCGACATGGCGGTCAAGCCGACGGGCGACGACGTCATCGTGCTGGTCCTCATGGCGGCCGTGCTCGTGGCCGGCGTGGTCTTCACGCTGACGAAGGCGAACTCGGTCCGGCCGGCGACGACGCCCGCCACCTGACGGAAGGAACAGTCTTTGCCCGGCCGTCCGGGTCGGGTTGCGGACAATGCGGTCAAGCGGGCTGAGCGGCCGGTCGATGCTGTGGCATGGACCGACGCCTGCTCGCACTCACCGTGCTGCTCGTCGGCCTTGCCGGGTGCGGGGCGGAGCCGGAGCCGCCGCCGCCCAAGCCGGCCCCGCCGCCCGAGGTCCGCGCGACCGAGAACCAGGGTGAGCTGAAGGCGGCGACGTGGCGGGCGGCCGCCGCGGCCGAGGCCCGCCGGCTCGCGCGCCTGCACGCAGCGATCCGCCGCGCGCGCAAGTCCCCCACCGTCACCGGCGCCCTCAAGTACGCACTGCTCACCGGGAGCATCTCCCCGGCGACGCACGCGCGCCTCACGCACGACTACAACGACGCCCGCCGCGCGCTGGACCACCTGACCGGCGCGCGCGCCGCCGAGCTCGGCACGGTCCTGACGACCGTCAACGATCTCGCCGCCCAGCACCTGCTCTCCCCCGGCCGGCTGCGCCCGGCGTTCCTGATCCTCCACCGCAACACCGAGTTCTGGACGCACGCCCCGTTCCCGGCCGCGTCCCAGCGCACGACGTTCGGCCGCGACCCCGCCGTGTTCCAGTACTACCCGGGCCGCGGGCTGCAGCTCCAGCCGCTCGCGAGCTGGGGGAAGGTCAACTGGCTCGCCCGCCAGTGCCTCACCCACCGCACGAAGGCGCGCCGCCGCGCCGCCTGCCCGGTGCGCGAGCTGCGCCGTACCGTCGACCGGCTGCTCGGGCTGGCCGCCCCGCGCGGCGACTTCCTGGCCTGGGAGCACTACTTCAGCTGGGGCGGCGGCACGCCCCCGTGGATCAGCGGGATGACGCAGGCGACGGCCGTCTCCGCGCTCGCCCGCGCCTCGCGCGCCCTCGACGAGCCGCGCTGGCGCGCCGCGGCCCACCGCGCGCTCGGCGCGTTCACGACGCCGCCGCCGGTCGGCGTCGACGGCGGCGACCACTTCCTCATGTACTCGTTCTCGTCCGGCCTGCGCGTGTTCAACGGCGAGCTGCAGGCGGTCAGCGGGATCGGCCAGTACGCGGCGCTGTTCCCGCGCGACGTGCTCGCCGGGCGGCTGTTCCGGATCGGCGAGCGCACCGCGCGGGGCCTGATCCCCGCCTCCGACACCGGCGCCTGGTCGCTGTACTCGTACGGCGGGCGCGAGTCGACGCTCGGCTACCACCAGCTGATCGAGGGCTTCTTCGAGAACATGTGCAAGCAGACGCTGCGACGCGTCTACTGCGCGGCGCACGACCGCTTCGCCCGCTACGAGCGCGAGCCGACGCGGATCGCGATCGCCCCGCTGCGCAAGCTGCGCGCCCGTCGCACGACGACCGTCCGCTTCTCGATCTCGAAGGTCTCGTCGGTCACCGTGCAGGTGTTCGACAAGCACGGGCTGCGGCTCACCCGCGGTCTCGAGCTGCCGCACGGCGCCCACGCGATCGCCTGGACGCCGCCGTCGCGCGGTCGCTACCGGCTGCGGATCGCGGCCCAGGGCCCGAGCGGACCGCTCGGCGTCCAGACGCGCAAGATCCACGTCGTCCTGCCCAAGCCGAAGCCGAAGAAGCACTGCGGCAAGCACAAGCGACATGGCGCGAAGTGCAAGTTGACGCCGCGTCCGAAAGGCGACAAGCTGGACACGTGACCGCTGATCCGTTCAGCGTTCAGGAACGGGACGAGGCGGGCGTTCACGTCATAGCGGTGGCCGGCGAGCTGGACATCGCCACCGCTCCCGAGCTGTGCGCGCGGTTGGACGCCACGCGCAGCGTGCGCCGCCCGCGCATGCTCGTCGACCTCACCGCCGTCGAGTTCTGCGACTCGACGGGGCTGCGGGCGCTGCTCGGCGCCGCCTCCGAGGTCCGCGCGCACGGCGGCCGCTTCGCGATCGTCTGCCCGCCGTCCGGCGACGTCGCGCGACTGCTCGACATCGTCGGCGCGTCGGAGTGGATGCCGATCCACGCGGACCCCGCCAGCGGCCTCGCGGCGCTCACGCTGAGCTAGCGCGAGGCTGCACCCACAGGCAGCGGGCGCGGGCGAGCAGCCGCCCATCGGCGCTCAGCAGCGCCGACGCGGTGAAATGCTTGCGCCCGTCCGCGCCGAGCAGCCAGCCCGTGGCGACGATCGGCTCTCCGAGCGGGACCGGCTCGAGCACCTCGGCGTGCATCCGGGCGAGCAGGCTCGGGACGTCGGCCTCCCACAGCGCGGGCACGTAGCTCGGGCAGTCGAGCGCTCCCCAGGCGATCTCCAGGGCGACGCCGTCGGCGTCGTGCGGCACGGTCTCGTCGGCCACCAGCAGGGCGGCGGTCACGCCGTCGTGGCCGCGGAGGTCGCCGAAGTGCAGGCCGAGCCCGTCGTGGCGGCCGGCGCCGCACACGTAGCAGTCGCTGAACGGGTGGCGTCCGGTCAGCCACGGGTGCCGGCGCAGGGCCTCGCGCGCCTGCGCGACCGTCGGGCGCACCGGCGGCTCGAGATCGAGCGGCTCGGCGGGCTTCCCTTCGGCGACGACGAGGTCGCGATGGCGCAGGCTCACCTCGCCATCGGGCCCGCGCCTCAGCTCGAGCGCGGTGTCGAGCGGCGGCGGCGAGCGGAGCGAGACGGCGGCCGGGCCGCCGACGTAGCGGGCGATCAGCCCGCACGTGTAGCCCCCGTTCGCGCTGGCCGGAGGGCCGTTGAAGCGACGGGGGATGAGGACGCGGCCCGCCACACCGTCACCGGCGAGCGAGCCGCGCTCCATTACGACTTAGAGAGTCGTGACGTTGACGGCGGCCGGGCCCTTGGGGCCCTGCTCGGCGTCGTACTGCACCCGGGCGCCCTCAGCGAGGGTGCGGAACCCGTCGCCGGCGATGCCGGAGAAATGGACGAAGAGGTCCTTGCCGGGCTCGTCGGGCGTGATGAACCCGAAGCCCTTGTCGTCGCTGAACCACTTCACGGTGCCAGTCGCCATGTCTTTACCTCCACGGCGTCGGTGCTGCGAACGCCGAGGATGCATAGCAACCAACTGCGGTCGTGCACTACTTTCCCGAGCCTCTGTGACCCGGTCGAACGGGCGACAAGGTAGCAGTCGGCAAGACCGAGTAGGGTTCCCGCGCCATGGTGGCCCCCACGCTGGATGATGTCCAGCCGGTCGAGCACGAGACTCGCGACCGGCTAATCACGGGCGCGGTGACGGTGATTCCGTTCATCGCGCTGTTCGTCGTCGGCTGGCAGGTCTGGAACGAAGCGCTCGGCTGGAGCGACATCGCGGTGTTCCTGATCTGTTACGTCCTGACCGGCTTCGGTGTGACGATCGGCTTCCACCGGCACCTCACGCATCGAGCCTTCAAGGCCAAGCAGTGGGTGCGCGGAACGCTGGCGATCCTCGGGTCGGCGGCGATCGAGGGCCCGGTGATCTCGTGGGTCGCCGACCACCGCAAGCACCACGCGTTCGCCGACGTCGAGGGCGACCCGCACAGCCCGCACGTGGACCACGGGGTCGGGCTCAAGGGTGCGCTGCGGGGCCTGTTCCACGCGCACGTCGGGTGGCTGTTCATCCACACCCATCGCGGTAACAAGGAGCGCTACGCGCCGGACCTGATGCGGGACCCGCTGATCCGCTGGGTCGACCGCACGTTCGTGCTATGGGTGACCGTCGGCCTGATCGTGCCGTTCATCCTCGGCGGCCTGATCGGGCAGAGCTGGCACGCCGCGCTCACCGGGCTGCTGTGGGGCGGCGCGGTGCGGATGCTCGTCGTGCACCACGTGACCTACAGCATCAACTCGCTGTGCCACTTCTTCGGCCGCCAGGCGTACGACACCGGCGACGAGTCGCGCAACCTCGCGTGGCTGGCGCCGTTCACGTTCGGCGAGGCGTGGCACAACAACCACCACGCGTTCCCGACGTCGTACGAGCACGGGATGAAGCGCTGGCAGTTCGACCCGTCGCGCTATGTGATCCGCGGACTTGAGAAGATGGGCCTCGTGTGGGACGTCGTCCGGATCAGCCCTGAGCGCCAAGCGCGCAAAGCGGTTCAGACGTAGCCATGCCCGCCCTGCGCTCCACCGAGCCGCTGCGGCGGGAACTCGCCGCGACCCTCCCTGAGCGACCGTTCACGGTCACGTTCTGGGACGGGACGGAGCTGCCGGCCACGAACGGCGGCGGCCCGGCGCTGCACGTGCGCTCGCCCGCCGCGCTCGCCCACGCGCTGCGGGCGCCCGGCCAGCTCGGGATCGGCCGCGCGTATGTGAGCGGGGCGATCGAGGTCGACGACATCGACGAGGCGATGGCGGCGATCCTCAGCTTCAAGCCGCCGCCGATCGACCGTGCGGCCCAGCTGCGCCTGGCCGTCGCCGCCGCGCGCGCGATGGGCCCGGTCAAGCCGCCGCCGGTGCCGCAGAGCGAGCTGCGCCCGCGCGGCCGCCGCCACAGCGTCGAGCGCGACAAGCGCTCGGTCACGCACCACTACGACGTCTCGAACGACTTCTTCGCGCTGTGGCTCGACAAGACGATGACCTACAGCTGCGCGTTCTTCTCGCGTGACGGTTCGAGCCTGGAGGCGGCGCAGAACGCGAAGCTCGACCTCGTGTGCACGAAGCTCGCGCTGGAGAAGGGCGAGCGGATGCTCGACGTCGGCTGCGGCTGGGGCAGCCTCGCGATCCACGCCGCGCGCGAGTACGGCGTGTCGGTCACCGGCATCACGCTGTCGGAGCCGCAGGCCGCGCTGGCGCGCAAGCGGGCCGAGGAGGCGGGCGTCGGCGACCGCGTCGACATCCGCGTCATGGACTACCGCGAGCTGACCGGCGAGCCGTTCGACAAGATCTCCAGCATCGGCATGGTCGAGCACGTCGGCTCGGTCCAGATCGACGAGTACATGGCCACGCTCGCGCGCCTGCTGCGTTCCGGCGGGCAGCTGCTCAACCACGGCATCGCGCGGCTGCGCGTCGGCGATCGCCGAGGCGGGCCCGTTCTCCGAGCGTTACGTGTTCCCCGACGCCGCGCCGCTGCACCTGTCGCGGATCCAGACCGCGACGGAGCGGGCGGGCCTGGAGACCCAGCACGTCGAGGGCTTCCGGATGGACTACGCCGAGACGCTGACGCACTGGGCGCAGCGGCTCGACGCCAATGCCGAGCAGGGCGAGCGGCTCGTCGGCGCCGAGCGCATGCGGATCTGGCGCCTGTACCTGCGCGCCGCCCGGAACAACTTCGTGAGCGGCTTCACGTCGGTGTACCAGGTCCGCGCGTCGAAGTCTTAGAACCCGCACGGCACCCCGCTACACTGCGTCGCGGTGGTCGGCACTTCGCCGGCCGCGAGGCAGTTCGCTTGCTTGGGTCCCGCCCTCGGCGGTTCGGGTCAGCAGTCGCCTCCCGAATCGTTCGCGGCCCATTGCCGCCAGGAGTCTCATGTCACAGCAGTCCTTCGCCGATCTCGGCGTATCCAGTGCGGTTGCGCGTGCGCTTGCGCAGCGCGGCATCCACACCCCCTTCCCCATCCAGGAGCTCGTCATCGGCGACGTGCTCGCCGGTCGCGACGTGCTCGCCAAGTCGCCCACCGGCTCGGGCAAGACGCTCGCCTTCGGCGCGCCGATGGTCGACCGGATCGCGCCCGATGCGCGGCGTCCGGCGGCGCTCGTGCTCGCCCCGACGCGCGAGCTCGCCTCCCAGATCGTCGACGAGCTGCAGCCGCTCGCCGCGCGCCCGCGCGCTGCAGCGTCGAGCGCCGTCTACGGCGGCGTCGGCTTCGAGAAGCAGACGCGCGCCGCGAAGCGCGCCCACATCCTCGTCGCCACTCCCGGCCGGCTCGAGGACCTGCTGCAGCGCCGCGCCTTCACGCTCGCGCACGTCCGCACGCTCGTCCTCGACGAGGCCGACCGCATGCTCGACATGGGCTTCCGGCCCGCCGTCGAGCGGATCGTCGCGCAGTGCCCGACCGAGCGGCAGACGCTGTTCTTCTCGGCCACACTCGACGGCGAGGCCGGCCGCGTCGCGCGCGCGTACACCCGCGACGCGGTCCGGCACGAGCACACGCCGCCGGAGACGAGCGCGGCCGACATCGAGCACCGCTTCGTGGCGGTCGAGCACGTCGACAAGCTCAACGCCCTGGTCAACGAGCTGCAGCGCCGACCGCGACCGCACGCTCGTCTTCGTCCGCACCAAGCGCGGCGCCGACCGGCTCGTCAAGCCGGCTCTCGGGCCGCGGCGTCAACGCCGTCGCCATGCACGGCGACAAGTCCCAGAGCCAGCGCGAGCGGGCGCTCGCCTCGTTCGAAGCCGGCCGGATCGACACGCTGGTCGCCACCGACGTCGCCGCCCGCGGCATCGACGTCGACGGCATCTCGCACGTCATCAACTTCGACCCGCCCGCCGACCGCGAGGGCTACGTGCACCGGATCGGCCGCACCGGCCGCGCCGGGCGCACGGGTGTCGGCGTGACGTTCTTCGGCTCAGAGCACGTTCGGGATCTCGAGAAGCTCGCGGGCCAGCTGCGTCTGAAGGCGGAGTTCCGGGCGGCGCTCGGCTCCTAGCCGCCACAGGTCAGCCGTCGGCGGCTGGTACTGCCGCACCATCACGGCGACCGGCGCGAGCTGCACGCCCGGCGCCCGGGGCACACGCACCGGGCGCTCGGGCTCGAGGTCGAGATCCAGTCCGAGCCAGTCGCACATGGTCAGTCGACTCCGTCCGGAGCCTGCGAGCGGATCCACTCACGCAGCACGGTGTCGCCGACGCGGGCGTAGACGCCCGGCTTGTTCGGCCGGGCGCACCCCTCGCCGAAGCTCGTCGCGCCGACGACCTTCAGCGTGCCGGCGGCGTCGCGGCCGAACATCGGGCCGCCCGAGTCGCCCTGGCAGGTGTCCACGCCGCCCTGCGGGTAGCCGGCGCACAGCATGGTCGTCGCGTCGAAGTCGTCGTAGGCGGCGCCACAGGCGGCGTCGGTGGTGACCGGGACCTGCGCCTCCTGCAGCGTGTCGGGCGTGTCGCCGCCCTCGGAGGTGGTGCCGAAGCCGACGATCGTCTCCAGCGTGCTCGGCGCCCACAGCGACGCGCCGCCGGCGCCGACGACCTTCGCCGGCGTCTTGGTGGACGGCGTCGCGAGCTGGAGCAGCGTGATGTCGTAGCCGGAGTTGACGAGGTAGTTGGGCTCGACGACGACGCGCTGGACCGGGACCTTCTCGCCCTGACCGGGCTTGACCGAGCCGATGCGGACGTCGATCAGCGGCGCCGGCCAGCCGGCCGGGGTGCCGACCGCGGCGCCGGTCATCGACCCGCAGTGGCCGGCCGTGAGCACCCAGGTCGGCGCGATCAGCGTGCCCGTGCACAGGAACGACTGGCCGAACGTGATCTCGGCGACGGCCGGATAGGCACCGGGCGCCGCGTCCTTGCCGCCGACGACGGCCAGCGACGGTGCAGCGGTCAGAGCCAGGGCGGCGCACACAGCAGCCAGCCCCACGGTGAGTCGGCGGAGAAGCGTCATATCCTCAAGAACGCGAGCTATCGCGGAAACTTGCGGAAGGACGTCGATGCGACTCGAGGGCATCCACCACATCACGGCGATCACCGGCGACGCGCCACGCAACCTCGACTTCTACACGCGCGTCATGGGCCTGCGGATGACCGCCAAGACGGTCAACCAGGACGACCCGAGCGTCTACCACCTGTTCTACGCGGATGAGCTCGGCCGCCCCGGCTCCGAGCTGACGTTCTTCGAGTACCCGGGCGCGATCCCCGGCCGCCCCGGCGCGGGGATGGTGCACACGATCGTCTCGCGCGTGGGGTCCGCCGACGCGCTCGACTTCTGGGAGCAGCGCCTGCGCGACGAGGGCGTCTCCACGTCTCGTGATGGCGACACGCTGCGCTTCGCCGACTTCGAGGGCCTCGGGCACGAGCTCGCCGTGCGCCCGGACGTCGACGACCCGCTGTCCGCCGAGCACCCCGAGATCCCGGCCGAGCACGCGCTGCAGGGGTTCGACGGCGTGCGCGCCTACGCGCTCGGCCCGGCCCGCAGCGGCGCGCTGCTGGAGAAGGTCCTGTCCGCGGTGCCCGCCGGCGAGCACGCGTGGGAGCTGCGCGGCGACCGCCGCGGAGGGACGATCTCGTACGACGAGGCGCCGGAGGAGCGCGGCCGCCAGAGCGCCGGCACCGTGCACCACGTCGCCTGGGGCACGACCGTCGCCGAGCACCCCGACTGGCACGCGCATCTGCAGGCCACCGGCGTCCCGAACAGCGGCATCATCGACCGCCACTACTTCCACTCGATCTACTTCCGCGAGCCGAGCGGCGTGCTGTTCGAGATCGCCGACGACGGCCCGGGCTTCACGGTCGACGTCCCGCTCGAGCAGCTCGGGTCGGTGGTGATCCTGCCGCCCCAGCTCGAGTCGCGGCGGCGCGAGATCGAGGCGCGGCTGACGCCGCTGCCCGACCCGCGCGCCGGGTGGCTCACGAAGTCCTAGGGGTACGGCTGGCCGCACCCCAAGGCCCCCGGCCCCAGAAGTTCGGGGTGATGGTTTGGGGGTTGCCTCGATGCCCGGGCCTCGGCGCCGCGAAATGCTGCGGCCATGATCACGCAGGCCACCCGCACGGAAGCACGCCAGGGCATGATCCTCGAGCCCGGAGATCTCGGCTGGGACGCCGCCCGTCGCGCCTTCAACCTTGCCGTCGACCAGCGCCCCGCCGCGGTGGCGCTGCCGCTCGACGACCGCGATGTCGTCGCCGCCGTCCGCGTCGCCCGCGACCGCGGCCTGCGCGTCGTGCCGCAGACCCGCGGCCATCGCGCCGCCTCGGCGCTCGGCGACGCGATGCTGCTGCGCACCACTGCTCTTGCCGACGTCGAGATCGACGCCCGGGCGCACCGCGCCCGGGTGCGGGCCGGGGCGCGCTGGGCCGACGTCATCGATCGCGCCTCGCTGATGGGGCTCGCCCCGGCGGCCGGCTTCTCCCGCACCGCCGGCGTCGTGGGCGACCTGCTCGGCGACGGCATGGGCTGGCTGGCGCGCCGGCACGGCATCGCCGCCCGCAGCGTGGTCGCGGTCGAGTTCGTCACGCCCGACGGCGATCCGGCGCGCGCCGAGGGCTTTGACGTGCCGGCCGGCAGCGTCGTGACCGCCGTCGAGCTCGCGCTGCACCCCGCCGACGACCTGTACGCGGGCGCTCTGTTCTTCTCCTTCGACCGGGCCGACGAGGTCCTGCACACGTGGCGCGAGTGGGTCGCGACCGCGCCGTCGGAGATCACCTCGATCGCCCGCGTCATGCGCTTCGGCGACGGCGGCGACGTGCCCGAGATGGTCCGCGGCCGCTCGTACACGGTGGTCGAGGCCGCGTACCTCGGCGCCGACGGCGCGCCGCTGGAGCCGCTGCGCGCACTGCGCCCGGAGCTCGATACGTGCTCCCTCGTCCCGCCGTCCGCGCTCGGCCACCTGCACATGGAGCCCGAGCACCCCGAGGCCCGCCTGGCCGACGACGGATTGGTCGGCGAGCTGCCCGCCGCCGCGATCGACGACCTGCTGGCCGTCGCCGGACCGGGCTCGCACTCGCCGCTGACGACCGTCGAGCTGCGGCACGCCAGCGGCGCGCTGGAGACGCTCGAGCGCGGGTTCTTCACCCACGCCGCCGGCACTCCCACCGATGCCGCCTCGGCCGCGGCGATCGAGGCCCAGCTCGCCCTCGTCGCCGGCGCGCTCACGCCCTACGGCGCCGTCGCGCTGAACCTGTAAGAGACGGGCCGGCACCGGCGAAGGGGTCCCCTCGCCTGCGCCGGCCCCGGCCCGTCAGTCCATGCGGTCTACCGCGAGCGGGTGACGGCGCAGGTTCGCAGGAGGAGAGATGCGATTGTGCGCGCCGCCGTTCCCACTCGCTGCCGGAAGCTTGTCAGCGCCGCCGCAAGCCTCCCATCGCCCACTGGTCCGAACCTGCGCCTTCACAAGTCGCCAGCCGGTCGAGCCGCGATGCCGCCGAGGACGAGATCGAGCAGCCCGGACGGGTCGAGGCGGAAGATCGCGTCCGCGTCACCGCCGGAGATCAACAGCCGGTACACCCACGGGCCGGTCAGCAGGTCGATCGCCAGCTCGATGTCGAGGTCGGCGCGCAGCTCGCCGCGGGCGACGCCGCGGCGCAGCACCTCCCCCATCACCGCGCGCCGCGGGGCGACGAGGTTCTCGTAGAAGATCGCGTGCATCTCGGGGTCGCCTGCGGCGTCCCCGAGGAGCCGCGGGGCGAAGCTGGCGAACTGGACGCGCTGCGCCCCGCTCATGACCGACGCGGCGACGGCGAGGATGTCCGCCCGCACGTTGCCCGTGTCCGGGAGCTCGATCGGCTGGTTGAGGTGCCGGATCGCCTCGGACACGAGCTCCTGCTTGGAGCCGTACCGGCGGTACAGCGTCGCCTTGCCGACGCCGGCGCGCGCCCGCACCTGCTCCATCGTGAGGCCGCGGTATCCATCCTCGAGCAGGACCTCGAGCGTGGCGCGCACGATCGAGGCGTCCGCGGCGGCCGAGCGGGGACGGCCCGGCCGCCGTGTCGCCGCCTCGCTCACGCGACTGCCGGCTCCGGCACCAGCGCCGGGGCGGTCTCGCGGCTGGGGAGGAACACGATCGCGACCAGCGCACCGGCCAGCGCGATCCCGGCCGCGACGATCGCCGCGGTGTGCATCCCGCCGACAAACGCGTCCTGGGCGGCCGCGACGAGGTGCTCGTTGCCGGTCGCGAGCGCACCGGCGATCGAATCGTGAGCCGCGGCGGGAGCGCCCTCCATGTCGCCACGGTAGCCGCTCGACAGGACCGAGCCGAGGATCGCCACCCCGAGTGCGCCGCCGGTCGTGCGCGTCGCATCGTTGACCGCCGAGCCGACGCTCGCCTTGGCCAGCGGCAGGCTGCCCATGATCGAATCGGTCGCCGGAGTCATGGCCAGGCCCATGCCGAGACCGAGCGTCGCGTACGAGAGGGCGACGATCCCGTAGCCGGAGTCGACCTCGAAGCCGCTCATCACCAGCATGCCGCCGGTGATCAGACCGAGGCCGGTGGCGACGACGACCTTCGTGCCGAGCAGGGCGCTCAGCCGCGCCGACAGCGGGCTCGCCACCACCATCGCGCCGGCGACCGGCAGGACGCCGAGACCCGCCTCGAAGGCGGAGTAGCCGAGCACCAGCTGCAGGTACTGGGTGAGGAAGAAGATCGACCCGAACAGCGCGAAGAAGGACAGGCTGATGGCGCCGCTCGCGGCGGAGAACCGCGGGTTGCGGAACAGGCGGACGTCGAGCATCGGGTGCGGCGTGCGCCGCTCCCAGGCGACGAACCCGGCGATCAGCACGGCGGCCGCGGCGAACGCCGTGACGATCCGCGCGTCGGTCCAGCCCCACGACGGCGCCTCGATGACACCCCAGACCAGCGCGGTCAGGCCGGCGGTCGAGAGGACGAAGCCGGGGATGTCGAGCCGCGGCGCGGCGGGGTCGCTCGTCTCGGGCACGAGCGGGCGCTGGGCGAGCAGCGCGGCGAGGACGAACGGGATGTTGACGAGGAAGATCCAGCTCCAGTCGGCGTGCTCGACGATCCAGCCACCGGCCACAGGCCCGATCGCGATGCCAAGGCCGGACACCGCCGCCCACGCCCCGATCGCCTTCGGACGCTCATGCGCGGGGAACGTCGCGGTCAGGATCGACAGCGTCGAGGGCATGATGAACGCGCCGCCGACGCCCATCAGCGCACGGCTGGCGATCAGCATCCCGGCGGAGCCGGCGAGCGCGCTCAGCGCGGAGCCGAGCCCGAACACGGCGAGCCCGAAGCTCAGTGCACGGCGGCGGCCGAACCGGTCGCCGAGCGCACCGGCCGTGAGCAGCAGCCCAGCGAAGACGAGCATGTACGCGTCCACGATCCACTGCAGCTGCGAGCTCGTCGCGTGCAGGTCGCGCTCGAGCGTGGGCAGTGCCACGTTGAGGATCGTGTTGTCGAGCGAGATCACCAGCAACGACAGGCAGAGCACGACCAGCGTCCACCAGCGATTCGAATACGGAACTGTCTCGTTTCGGTTCATGTTGGCGAAGGTAGCGCACTTTGATTCGAAACGCAAACGTTCCGTTTCGTAATTACGGGCTCGGCCGCGGCGCAGCGCCATCCGCGCGCGATGGACGAACTGGCGCTTATAGGGAGACGTGAGTGGCCTAGGTGGCCGGCGGTGGGGGCGCGCTCCGGGGTGGGGCGGTCTATGCACCGTATGCGTGTATCGACCGCCCCACGCGACACCGGTGCATCCGCGCCGCCCCCTCAATGCCGCAGTTCCGGCCCGCGGCGCGGCCGGATTCGCGACGTCAACCGCGCAGTAGCAACCGCAGGATCGGCTCGGCGCGGCTCGCGTCGGGCGCCTCGCCGGTGATCAGGTCCAGGTACGTGTACGACTCGATCAGGCGCACGATCACGTACGCGACCTCGCGCAGGTCGACCGGGAGCGAGAGCCGGCCGGCGTCGGCCTCCTCGGTCAGCAGGTCGTGCATCGCGTCGACCAGCCGCGGCTGGAAGCCGTGTGAGGCGCGGGTCAGCAGCCGCATCGCCGACTCCCCCTCCTCGGCCAGCCAGCGCTGCATCCCGGGGTTGCCGATGACGTCCTCGAGGAAGCGGGTGACGACCCGGACGACCTTCTCCGGCCCGGCGTCGTCGGCCTCCGCCTCGATGTTGTCCAGCGTGCGCCGGGCGAGCGACCAGATGACCTCGACGAGCAGCTGGTCGCGCGAGCCGACCCAGCGATAGAGGGTCACGCGACTCACGCCGAGCTCGAGCGCCAGCGCGCTCATGTCGACGCGCTCGCCGGCCAGGAAGCGCCTACGGGCCCGCAGAAACGCCTCGAGCGGCGTCGGGCGCGGCGTAACATCCGCGCGTTCTGTAACAGGAGGAGTCATGCGACGCGTCCGGGTGCTCTCATTGTCGACGATCGTCATCGCGCTCGCCTGCGCGCCCACGGCGTCCGCCGATCGCGTCTTCACCGTCAAGGGCGCGAGCGCGCCCGGGCCGGCGAAGTACGACCGCGTCCGCGTGATCGAGCAGGGCCCGCGCCACGCCCGCAACGTGCTCGTGCTCGTGCCCGGCACCTCCGGCGGCGCCGCCTACTTCCACCCCGTCGCCGCCGACATCGTCAAGCGCCTCCACGGCTGGCGCGTGTGGTCGGTCGACCGGCGCGAGAACCTGCTCGAGGACCACTCGGTGCTCGACAAGGCGCTGACGGGCAGGGCCACGCCGCAGGAGCTCTTCCGCTACTACCTCGAGTGGCTCGGTGACCCGTCGGTCTCACCGCACTTCACACCGGTCGCGGACTCCGGCGTGCCGTTCGCGCGGCGCTGGGGGATGGGCGTCGCGATCCGTGACCTGCACCGGGTGATCAAGGCCGCCCGCCGTGGCGGCAACCGCGTCGTGCTCGGCGGGCACTCGCTCGGCGGCACGATCACCGTCGCGTACGCGACCTGGGACTTCGGCGGCCGCGCCGGCGCGTGCGACCTCGACGGCCTCGTGCTGATCGACGGTGGGAGCAGCCGCGCGCAGACGATCACCAAGGCCGACGCGCAGAAGCAGCTCGCCGACCTCCAGACCAGGTCGCCGTTCCTCGACCTCACGGGCCTCGGTCTGCCGTGGTCGGCGGGCGTGTTCAACATCGTCGGGTCGACCGCCGCGCGGCTCCAGCCGAACGCCACGTCCGTGCTCGCGGGCTGGCCGCTCCTGCCCGCCAACCTCCGGCCGCCGGTCACCACGACCAACGCGGGCGGCTACGGCTACGCGCTCGACAACGACACGTCACCGGACAGCCTGCGGCTCGTGCACATGCACATCGGCCACCTCGCCGAGCGGCGGCGATCCGCGCCCGTGGGTCGACGGCGAGCTGAGCACGGTCCAGCCGCGCCGCGCGGATGTTCTCGGGCATCAAGGGCGTCGACGGCACGGTCTGGTACCACCCGGTCCGCCTCAGCCTCGACGGCGGGGCCGTCGCCGGCGGCGTCAACGAACCCCGCGCAGAAGGTGCTCGGCGTGCGCGCCACCCACGGCGCCGACGTGCACCTGCCGATCTACGCGATCGAGACCTCGCTCGGCGCCGGCCGCGTGCTGCGCGGCGCCAGGGCGCTGGCGCGGCGCTCGCACGTGCGCAAGCGACTGGTGCTCGTCGACCGGCACAAGACGTACGACCACATCGACCCGCTGTCGGCCCTCCCGGGCAAGAACGCGTTCCTGAAGACGGTCATCCCGTTCCTGCGTCGGGTGCGATAGCAACGCCTCTCCCGCCCGAGTTGCGCGGGCGGGAGATGACGCGCCGGCTCAGTTGAACGTGCCGGGGAACGCCGCGGCCACGCGGTCGGCGATCTCCGCCTGGCCGCGCAGGTTCGGATGCATCGAGAACGGCTTGCGGTTCCCGGCCGCGACGATCGGGTTGATCCAGATCGTGGAGCCCTGGTCCTGACACGGGCCGTGGCCCGTGAACGCGCCGGCCATGCTCACGAAGCGGAATCCCTGATGGCGACCGACGGCCTGGCGGATCGTGCGGTTGAGCAGGTTCCCGGCGAGGTTGAGGTTGCGGGCGTCGATCTCGTCGATCCCGCCGCAGTGCCTGACCTCGTCCGCGGGCGAGAACAGCTGCGGGTAGCCGATCACGATCACGCGGGCCCTGAGCGCCTTCTGGCTGATCGCCCAGTACAGCTTGTCGAGCTTGGCCCCGAGGCCGGCGAGCTTCTCCCACTTCTTGCCGAAGTGCTTCTGGATCGCCTTGCTGCAGCTCACGGCGGGGAGCACGCAACGCGTGATGATCTTCGAGAAGCCCATGTCGTTGCCGCCGATCGTCAGGGTGATCAGCCGCGTGTTGGGCAGGATGTGCGGCACCTGCTTGTCGAGCACGTCAGTGGTGATGTCGCCCTGACAGGCGATGAACGTGCGCGGCGAGTGCAGGAGCTTGCGCTTGAGCCGCGCGCCCAGCAGCCGCGAGTACGCGTGCGTGTTGCGATAGCAGTCCTTCTCGCGCCCGGGCGGCTCGCCCTTGTAGTAGTCGTAGTCATAGACCAGCGCGCTGCCGACGAAGTGGCCGTCGCCGCCGAGGCCGCTCGAGTACGAGTCGCCGAGCGCCATGAACTTCGGCGGCGCCAAGTGCGGCTTCGTACACCTCGGCGCGCCGGCCAGGCGGCCGTCGTCGAACGTCTTCACCGTCGAGTCCGGGATGTAGCCGCCGTTGCCGATCCGCTCCCACAGCGCCGACCCGCCGTACTTCTGGCCCGTCGTCTGGCACTGGATCGCCACCCAGTCGCCGCGCTCGAGCACGGTCGGCAGGCCGTTGCCGAGGTGCGGCTTGCTCTGCGGCGACTGCGCGACCTTGACGAAGTACCGGTTGCTCGCCTTCCACGGCTGGAGCGTCCAGACGTGGTCCGGGTGGGGGAACGCGCACGTCGGCGAGCCGGCGAGCCGGCCGTCGGTGTAGGTCTTCATCACCGAGTCGGGGACCCAGCCGCCGGCGACGATGTCCCATAGCTCGGCGCCGACGTAGCGCTGGCAGTCGATGTGCAGCCACGAACCCTTCGCGAGCGTCATGCCCGCCTTCGGCGCGAGCCGGCTCTGCTCGGTGCGCGGCTGGAACTCGCGCTGGACGCGGTACAGGAACTTCTTCTTCCAGGGCCTGAGCGTCTTGACCTTGACGCCGCCACCGCCGCCCCCTTCGGGCGGGGGGATGGTCGCGCTCGCCGCCGCCGGCATCCCTGCCAGCCCCACAACCACCGTGAGCACCGCCATCCATTTCTTCATGACCGCGCGAACCCGGGGCGGCCGTGCAAGTTGTGGTGGCGGGCCGGGTGACGGCTCGGCGAGGCTGTTAGGCTTCCCTAACGATGCCGCAGGAGGAACGCGACAGCTTCCCGGCCGCGGGCGCCCGCGCCCGCGCGCACAAGCGCTTCGAGCGCGATCTTCGCGCCTGGCTCGGAACCCCGGACGGCCGCTTCGCGCAGTGGAACGCGCAGCGCGCCGTGTCAGGCCGCGCAGTCAGCGCACAGGCCGCGGACCACGACTTGCGCGTGGTCGGCCGCGAAGCCCGCTGAGCGCGCGGCTTCCAGCAGCGCCGCAGCGTCCACCGGCCCGTCGACGTCGACGATCGCGCCGCAGCGCCGGCACACCAGGTGATGGTGGGCTTCGGTGCGCGGGTCGTACACGACGGCGCCGCGCTCGGACGCCACGCGATGCACGAGGCCGATGCCCTCGAGCAGGTCGAGCGTCGCGTAGACGGTCGGCAGCGACACTCCGGGCATCCGGCGGCTGACCTCGTCGAACACGACCTCCGCCGTGACGTGGCGATCGAGGTCGCTCAACACGCGCGCGACCATCAGCCGCTGCGGCGTCACGCGCTGCCCGCGCTCACGCAGCGCGGCGGCGAGGCTGGTTTCCATGACCTCTGTCACGTCGGTCAGCTTAGCGCAACTCTTAGGTTCTCCTAACGGAGCAGCTATTTTGAATCATTTGCTATTGTCGCGGACATGCCGAAGACCGACACCCATGTGACGGCCGGGATCCTCGCCCCGGCGAACGCCGAGAAGCGCGCCGAGATCCTCGCTCTACTCGAGCGCGCGTACTGGATGGAGATGGAGACCGTGATGTCCTACGTCGCCAATGCCGCGGCGCTCGACGGCATCCGCGCCGAGGAGATCGCCGAGTCGCTCGACGCCGACGTCGACGAGGAGCTCGGGCACGCGCGCAAGTTCGCCGCCCGCATCAAGGAGCTCTACGGCACGCCGCCCGGCTCGCAGGGATTCACCGCCGAGCAGGCGTCGCTGCAGCCGCCCGCCGACGCGACGGACGTCGTCACCGTGATCCACGGCGTGATCGAGGCCGAGGCCGGCGCGATCGAGCACTACAACCGCATCATCGAGGCCTGCGACGGCGTCGACTGGGCGACGCAGGACATGGTCATCGACATCCTGCGCGACGAGGAGGGCCACCTCCGCCAGTTCGAGCGCTACCTCCGCGAGTTCGACTGAGCCGCCGACTGCCGGGTGGTCCGCGGCGGAAAGTGCACCAGCATGGGTCCAAATTCGCCCTGGGGGGCGAAGCCGCGATATGTGCGGTCTATCCGCCCCGGTCGCGCGCAACCCTCACGCCGAAGCTCGTCGGCCTCGCCGTGTTCGCGGTGATTGGCCCGGTTGTGCCGGCGGCAGCCCGGGCCGGGAGCGGGTTAGGCTACCCTAACCCGGTCATGGCGCAGCGCAGCCCCAAACGCGTCCGCGTGCTCGAGAAGCGCACGCTGACGCCGCAGATGATCCGCGTCGTGTTCGGCGGCGAAGAGCTCCGCGACTTCGGCGCCGGCGCGTTCACCGACCACTACGTGAAGCTGCGGATCACGCCGCCCGGCGAGTCCGAGCCGCGCACGCGCACCTACACCGTGCGCGACTGGGACGGCGCCCGGCTCACGATCGACTTCGTCGTCCACGGTGACGAGGGCGTGGCCGGCCCGTGGGCGGCCGCCGCCGAGCCCGGTGACGAGCTGCTGCTGCTCGGCCCCGGCGGTGCCTACACGCCCGACCCGGATGCCGACTGGCACCTGATGGCCGGCGACGCCAGCGTGATCCCGGCGATCGCCGCCTCCCTGCAGCGCATCCCCGTGGGCGTCCCCGTCCACGTGCTGATCGAGGTCGACGGCGCGGAAGAAGAGCAGCCGCTCTCCACGCCCGGCGACCTCCAGCTCACCTGGCTGCACCGCGAGCCGGTCGCCGACGCGGTCGCGGCGCTCGACTTCCCGCCCGGCCGCGTCCACGCGTTCGTGCACGGCGAGGCGAGCTCGGTGCGCGCGATCCGCCGCCACCTGCTGGTCGACCGCGGCCTGCCCCGCGACGCGCTCGCGATCTCCGGCTATTGGAAGCGCACCCGCACCGAGGAGGGCTGGCGCGAGGACAAGCCGGAGTGGAACCGCCTCGTCGAGCAGGACGCGGTCGCGCCTAGCCGTCGGTATAGCCGCCCCGCCCAGGCGCGCTGGTAGAACCGCGCGCAGTCCGAGGAAAGCGGCAGGCCGTGCCGGGTCAACGCTTCGCGGTGGCCGTCGCGCTCATCGCGGCGGCGGTGTTCGCAGCCCCGGCGGCCGCGGGCACGGTTCCTCCCTGCACCTCTACGGCCGTCAGCGTCGGCGACGGGTTCGTGTGCGCGCTGCGCACCGATCAGACGCTTCGCTGCTGGGGCAGCGGACCGAATGGCGAAGTGACCAAGCCGCCGACCGGGGCCTTCGCGCAGATCAGCGCCGCCTACTACCTCAGCTGCGGCGTCCGCACCAGCGGCGCGCTGGCGTGCTGGGGACAGGACGCGAAACACCAGGCGTCACCGCCGGACGGCACGTTCATCCAGGTCAGCGCCGGGTTCCGTCACGCCTGCGCGGTGCGAACCGACCAGACGCTGGCGTGCTGGGGCTCGGACAACGAGGGGGAGGCATCGCCCCCGAAGGGCACCTACACGCAGGTCAGCACGAGCATCGACACCAGCTGCGCCGTGCGCACCGACGCCGCGATCGTGTGCTGGGGAAACGGCTATCAGCTGCCGGCGATCGCGCCGTCAGCGGCGTTCCGGCTGCCGTCCGCGCACAAGTGCGTGAAGCGCACGCACACGCTCAAGGTGCGCGTGCGCAGCGTCCACGGCGTGACCTTCACCAGCGCCACGGTCCGCGTGCACGGCAAGCACACCGACCGGATCAAGCACGTGCCCGCGGCGAAGCTCGCAAGGCCGGTCACGCTCCGCAACCTCGCCAGGGGGAAGTTCACCGTGACGGTCACTGCCAAGGCCGCGGACGGCCGCGAGGTCACGCTGAAGCGGACGTACCACGGCTGCGCCGTTCAGTAGAAGTAGCGCAGCGTCACTGCGGACACGCGGCTGCCGCTGACGTGAAAGACGGTCACCCGCTCGTCGCGGTTCTGTCGGGGTCGGGTACCGATCTCGCGACAGGCCGTCCCGATTCCGCGACCTACGGCGGGACCGCCAGCGCCAGCGCGAAGTCGACGCGCCCGCCGGTGGTCTCGGCGTCGCGCCCGCTGAGCACGGCGACGCGGCCGATCCGGTAGCGCAGCGTGTTGTGGTGGATGTGGAGCTGCGCGGCTGTGACGCGCCACTGGCCGTCATTGGCGAGGAACGCGCGCAGCGTGCGCACGAGCTCGGCGTCGTGCTCGCGGTCCCAGCGCTCGAGCGGGGCGAGCACCGACTCGCGGAACGACAGCAGCACCTGGCGGTCGACGAAGTCGAGCAGCAACGCGTGCGAGCCGATGTCGAGGTGGCGGACGACGCGCTGGCCGGCCGGCCGGGTGCGGGCGAGCGCGAGCGCGGTGATCGCCTCGGCCAGCGACCGGCGCAGCTCGGCGGGATCGGCCGGGCCGGCGATCGGGCGCCCGGCGCCGAGGACCGGATCGTCACCGCCGTCGCCGATCAGCCCGGCGAGGTCGTCGGTGAGCGCGTCGGCGCCGGATTCGACGAGCAGGACGATCGCGTCGCGGTGCCGGGCGGACACGCTCGTGTCGCCGCAGCCGAGCCCGGCGTAGGTGATGTCGCGCGGGTCGTTGGCGGACGCGACGATGGTGAGCGGCCGGCCGGGAGCGAACCCAAGGGCGCGCAGGCGCGCGGCCAGCGTCGCGCTGCCGAGGTCGCCGCTCCAGGCGAGGTCGATCAGCTCGCCGGCGAGCACGCGCCGGCCCTCCTCCTGCGCGCGCGCCTGCGCGTCCTCGAGCACGAGATAGGCGGTCACCTGCTCGATCACGAGTCGCGCGTCGTCGCCGATGTCGCTCAGCGGAGCGCCGACCAGCACGGCCGTGCGCGCGGCCAGAAACGGCGCGGCGCCGAAGGCACAGGCGCCGTCGCCGACCGCGGCCGGCAGCTCGCCGCGGCGGGCGGCGCGGGCCGCCAGGCGGGCCACCTCCCGGTCGGGCACGGGCTCGCAGCCGTCGGGCGCGCGGCCGCCGGGGCCGACGAGCCAGACGGCGAGCCGCGTCTCGTGGCGCAGGAAGTCGAGCAGCGCGGCATGGCCGCCGCCCGCTCCGAGCCGCTGCAGCAGCCGGCGCGTGCGCGAGAGCTGCAGCCGCAGACCGGACGGGTCGCCGCCGTCGGCGGCGGCCGCGGCGATCATCGAGAACGACAGGTCCTCCGGCACCTCGAGCAGCGGCAGGCCGAGCTTCTCACAGGCGGCGAGCAGGTCCGGCGGGACGGCGGGGTGGTGGTCGGCGAGGCCGAAGCCGATCGCCACGGCGCCCGCGGTGGCGACCTCGGCCGCCCACGCCGCTCCGTCGACGTGCTCGGTCCACAGCCCGTTGGTGAGCACGAGCTCGCCCGGGAGCAGGTAGCGGGCAGGCTGGTCGAGGTCGGTCGTGTGCGCACCGGCGATCGCGCGGTCGGCCGCCGCAGCGCCCGCGAGCAGCCGGAGCCCGAGCGAAGGGTCGTCCGCCAGTTTCCGAACCGTCGGCGTGCTCATCGTGCGATCGCACAATAGTGCCGGGCGGCGGCCGCGGATAGCTTGCGGCGCCATGGCGTGCGCGGTGGTCAGTGGGGCGGCGTCCGGCATCGGGCGCGCGTGCGCGGCCGCGTTGCGTGCCGACGGCCTGGCCGTGGCGTCGATCGACCTCGCGGCCGCGGCGGATGTCGACCTCGCGCTCGAGGCCGACGTCGCCGACGCGGAGGCGGTCGAGGCCGCGGTCGCGCGCGCGGAGGCGGAGCTCGGCCCGGTCGAGGTGGTCGTCACCGCGGCCGGCTACTACGAGCGCGCCGCGGTCGGCGCGACCGGCGTCGCCGCCTGGCGGCGGATGCTCGCCGTGCAGCTCGGCGGCACCGTGAACCTCGCGCGCAGCGCGTACACGCGGATGCTGGCGCGCAGCGCGGACGCTCCGTGCGGCGGCGGAGAGGCCGCCCGCGACGCGGACACTCCGCGCGGCGGCGGAGAGGCCGCCCGCGGCGCGATCTGCACGATCGGCTCCGAGCTCGCGCTCTGCGGTGACGCCGACGCGGCCCACTACGCGGCCGCCAAGGGCGCGATCCACGCGTTCACCAAGAGCCTTGCGGTCGAGGCGGCGCCGCACGGCGTGCGGGTCAACTGCGTCGCCCCCGGGCCGACCGACACGCCGCTGATGACGCCGGAGATGCGCGACCCGGCGTACGTCGACTCGCTCGTGCTCCGCCGGCTGGTCGCGCCCGAGGAGATCGCGGCGACCGTCCTGTTCGTCACCCGAGGCGCCCATAACCTGGTCGGCCAGGTGATCTCCCCCAACGCCGGGGCCGTCGTATGAGCACCGCGTTGGTGACCGGGGCCGGCCAGGGCATGGGCGCCGCGATCGCGACGCGGCTCGCGGCCGACGGGCACGCCGTGGCCGTCAACGACATCGTCGCCGAGAACGCGCAGGCGACCGCGCGGCGGATCGGTGGCTACGCGTACCCGTTCGACGTCGCCGACGCCGAAGCCGCAGCCGCCGCGGTGCGGGAGGTCGGCGCGGTCGACATCCTCGTCGCCAACCACGCGTACATGACGATGGAGCCGTTCGAGGCGACGACCGCGGCCGAGTGGGACCGGACGATCGCGGTCAACCTGCTCGGCACCGCGACGCTGCTCGAGCTCGTCGCGCCCGGGATGGTCGAGCGCGGCTACGGCCGGGTCGTCGTGATCGCGTCCGAGTGGGGCGTCATCGGCTGGCCGAACGCCACGCCCTATGCCGCATCCAAGGGCGGGCTGATCGGGCTCGTCAAGAGCGCGGCGCGGGCGCTCGGCCCCCACGGCGTCGCCGTCAACGCGATCGCGCCCGGCATCACCGACACGCCGCAACTGCAGGTCGACGCCGACGACGCCGGCATCAGCCTCGCCGAGATGATCGAGCGGTACGCGGCGGACGTCCCGCTCGGCCGCGTCGGGCGACCCGAGGACATCGCCGCGGTCGTCTCCTTCCTGTGCAGCGACGCGGCGATCGCGCTCGTCGGCCAGGTTCTACAGCCCAACGGAGGAACCACGCGATGATCCACCAGCCACCGGATGCGCTCGCCGCGCCCCGGTTCACGGGCCCGCGCACGTACGCGCGGCTCCCGCACCTCAGTTCTCTGGAGGGCGCGCACGCGGCGGTGTTCGGCATGCCCTGGGACGGCGGCACGTCGTTCCGCTCGGGCGCGCGCTTCGGCCCCGAGGCGGTGCGCTCGGCGTCGGGGATGATCCGCACCTACAACCCGGTCCAGCGCGTGCAGGTGTTCGGCGAGCTGTCGACGATCGACTACGGCGACGCCAACACGGTGCCGGGCTACATCGAGGACACGCTCGCCCGGATCGAGGAGTTCGTCAAGCCGATCGTCGAGGCCGGCGTCGTGCCGGTCGGGATGGGTGGCGACCACTCGGTCACGCTCGCCGAGCTGCGCGCCGTCGCTTCGGTCCACGGGCCGCTCGGGCTGCTGCACTTCGACTCGCACACCGACCTCTGGGACTCCTACAACGGCCGCCCGTACAGCCACGGCACGATGTTCCGGCGGGCGATCGAGGAGGGGATCCTCGACCCGGCGCGCACGCTGCAGGTCGGCATGCGCGGGCCGCTGTACGGCGCCGACGACGAGGCGATCCCCGGCGACCTCGGCGTCGAGACGATCCCGTGGCACGAGCTCGCGAGCTGGGCGCCGGGCGCGCTGGCCGAGCACGCGCGCGACCGCCTCGGCGACGCGCCGGCGTTCCTCACGCTCGACGTCGACTTCGTCGATCCCGCCTACTGCCCCGGCACCGGCACGCCGGAGGTCGGCGGCCCGACCAGCTTCGAGGCGCTCCAGCTCCTGCGCGCCTGCACCGACCTGCCCTTCGTCGGCTTCGACGTCGTGGAGGTCGCCCCGGCCTACGACGGCCCCGGCCAGATCACCGCCCTGTTCGCGGCCAACGCGATCTTCGAGATGCTGTCGCTCGTGAGCCTCAGGCGCGCGGCGGCGGCCGGCAACGGGAGGCTTCCATGAGCAGCACGCCACTGACCGACGAAGGCGTCCTCGAGAGCTTCGGCTACAAGCAGGAGCTGAAGCGGTCGCTGTCCTTCTGGACCAACTTCGCCGTCGGGTTCGCGTTCATCTCGCCGGTCGTCGGCCTGTACGCGATCATCGCGCTGGCCACCTTCGCGGCCGGACCCGCGTGGGTGTGGGCGCTGCCGATCGTGCTGGCGGGCCAGCTGCTGGTGGCGAGCGTGTTCGCCGAGCTCGCGTCGCAGTATCCGATCGCCGGCGGGATCTACCAATGGAGCCGCCGCCTGACCGGGCCGACGTACGCATGGTTCGCGGGCTGGATCTACGTCTGGACGATCATGCTCACGGTCACCGCGGTCGCCTACTTCGGCTCCGTCTGGCTCGCCGCGGTGTTCGACGCGACGCCGTCCGCGAACGGGCAGGTCATGTGGGCGTTCGGGCTGCTCGTCGTGACGACGTTCGTCAACGCGGTCGGTCTCAACCCGCTCAAGTACGTCGTCAACGTCGGGATCATCGCCGAGTGCATCGCGAGCGTGCTGATCGGGTTCCTGCTGCTGCTGTTCTTCCGCAACCACCCGATCTCGTTCCTGTGGGACGGCCTCGGCGCGGCGGCGAACTTCAACAGCGGCAGCTACTTCGCGGCCTTCATCGCCGCGATCGCGATCAGCGGCTGGGCCTTCGTCGGGTTCGACTCCTGCGGCTCGGTCTCCGAGGAGACGGTCGACCCGATGCGGCGGGTGCCGCGGGCGATCCTGTTCTCGCTGCTGTCGGTCGGCGCGGTGATCATCCTCAACTCGATCGCGATCGGCCTGTCGTTCGAGGACACCCAGGCCGTGATGTCCGGCGAGGTGCTCGACCCGGTGACGCCGGCGGTCGTCGACGCGTTCGGCTCGTGGGCGGAGAAGCCGTTCGAGATCGTCGTGCTCGCCGCGTTCGTCGCCTGCGGCATCGCCGTCCAGGCGACCGCCACCCGCGTGCTCTTCTCGCTGAGCCGCGACCGGATGCTGCCGATGTCGGGTGTCCTCAGCCGCGTCGGCGGCAACAAGGTCCCGGTCGGCGCACTCGCCGTCGCGTCCGTCGTCTCGGCCTGTGGCCTGCTGTTCGGCCTGAACGCGCGCGCGGTGAACACGCTGATCACGTTCGGCTCGGGCGGCTACTACATCACCTTCTGGATGGTCTGCGTGGCGGCGCTGTACGCGCGGCTGAGCGGCCGCTGGGTGCCGGCGGGCCGGTTCAGCCTCGGCCGCTTCGCGCTGCCCGTGAACATCGCCGCGGTGTGCTGGCTCACCTTCGAGGCGATCAACATCGCCTGGCCGCGCACCGTCCTGGCCGTGCCGGGCGCGAAGTTCTACCAAGTGTGGGCGATCGTCCTGATCTTCGGCGTCCTGTCGGTGATCGGGCTGCTCTACGTGCTCATCACGCGGCCGCAGGACCGGATCCGGGCCAGCATCGCGATGGGCGACCTCACCGAGACGCCGGAAATGGCAACACCCTGAGGGCGTCGAGGAACTCGACGCGGCGGGAGCGACGTCCGGACCGGATTACCTTCATGGAGAGATGTCGCGCCGAGCGCGCAGACAGCAGCGACGAGGGTCGCCCTGGAGGTGGCTGTGGATCGGCTGCTTCGCGCTCGTCCTCGGAGCGGTGGCCGCGGCCGGTGTCGGTGCGGCGTGGGTGCTGACGGTCTATGACTCGGCGCCGTCGCTCGACGCGCTGCGGCCGCTGAAGCAGACCGACGTCTCCACCGTGTACGCCGCCGACGGCTCGCGGCTGGGCGCGATCCACTTCGACACCGTGCGCGATCCGGTGCCGGGCCGGCGGATCGCCCCCGCGCTCAAGCAGGCGACGGTGGCGATCGAGGACCGGAACTTCTACAGCGAGGGCGGCATCGACCCGCAGGCGATCGTCCGTGCGAGCTGGCGGGATCTGCTCGCCGGCGGCAAGCCCGTCCAGGGCGGCTCGACGATCACGCAGCAGCTGGTCCGCGACCTCTACATCAAGCACCCGCGCGACACGCTCAAGCGCAAGATCATCGAGGCGCATCTGGCCGCCGAGGAGAACGCCCGCTATTCCAAGAGCGCGATCCTCACCCAGTACCTCAACAGCGCCCCCTACGGAACCAACCGGGGCGCCTCGGCGGTCGGCGTCCAGGCGGCGGCCGAGACCTACTTCTCGAAGCCGACGAGCCGGCTGACGCTGCGCGAGGCGGCGCTGCTCGCCGGTCTGCCGCAGGCGCCGTCGGACTACAACCCGCTGCTGCATCCGCGCCTCGCCCAAGCGCGCCGCAACGACGTGCTGCAGGCGATGCAGACGCAGGGATACATCAGCGCGCGCCAGTCCGCGCGTGCCATCCACTCCGCGCTCGGGCTGCACCCGTCGCAGCACTACACGCGCGTGCGCGAGCCCTACGTCTTCGAGCTCGTGCGCCGCGAGCTCGTGCGGCGCTACGGGCTCGCCACGGTGCGGCGGGGCGGGCTGAAGGTCTACACGACGATCCGGCCGCGGCTCCAGGCCGCCGCGCAGCGCGCGGTCGACGCGTGCACGGTGTGCGCCCCCGACGGCGGGCAGGCGTCGGCGCTGGCGTCGGTCGATCCGTCCAGCGGCGCCATCGTCGCGCTCGCGTCCAGCCAGCGCTACTCGCGCGACAGCCAGTTCGACTTCGCCGCACAGGCCCACCGCCAGCCCGGCTCTTCGTTCAAGACGTTCGTGCTGACGACCGCGATCAAGCAGGGCATCGACCCCGGCTCGACGTACCTCGACGGCAGCTCGCCGATGACGCTGACGATCCCCGGCGGCATTCCGTGGACGGTCCACAACGCCGAGCCCGGTCACGGCACGATGTCGCTGACGCAGGCGACCTGGAACTCGGTCGACGTCGTCTACGCGCAGCTCGCGCTCGACGTCGGCGTCGCCAACTTCGCCGACACGGCCCACCAGATGGGGATCGCCTCGCCGCTCGGCACGAGCGCCGACGGCCGGCCGTGCCGGCGCGGGCCGGGCTGCTTCGTCCCGCCCGCCGCCGCCATCGGCGGACTCGACGAGGGCGTGACGCCGCTGGAGATGGCCGGCGCCTACGCCACGCTCGCCGACGGCGGCGTCCGCCACCGCGCGACGTCGATCGCCAAGGTCGTCTTCCCCGGCGGCAGGGTCGACCGGCCCGCCGCCGCGCAGGGCACGCGCGTGCTCACGCCGGGCCAGGCCTACGAGGTCACGCGCATCCTCGAGGGCGTGATCACGCGCGGCACCGGCGCCGGGTACACCTCGATCGGCTGCCGGTCCGAGGCGGGCAAGACCGGCACCACCGACAACGAGTCCGACGCCTGGTTCGTCGGATACACGCCGCGCTTCTCGACCGCGGTGTGGACTGGGCACCCGTTGTCACGGGCCTTCACCGGCTACGGCGGACCGACCTCCGGGCCGGTCTGGCGCGCGTACATGGAGGCGGCGCAGGGCCACGACTGCCCCGACTTCGCCACGCCGGCCCGTCTGCCGGCGCTGGCGCCGCTGCACGGCGGTCGCACCGCCATCGAGCCGGTACCGATGACGCCGACCGGCGCGAAAGATCGGTAACTCCACCGATGTAGGCTCGCCTCGGCGTCCGTACGGTCTCCGGACCCCAACCCCCAAGGAGACACCATGCAGCTCTACGCCATCAGGCGTCGCAACGGATGGGCCACTGCGGACGACCTCAAGGCCGCCGCCGAGCGCTCGACCGCCGAGGGGAACAAGCCCGGCTCGGGCGTCCGCTGGATCCGCAGCTACGTCGTCAGCGAGGACAATGGCGACCTCGGCACCGTGTGCATCTACGAGGCCGACAGCCCGGAGACGATCCGCACCCACGCGCACCGCGTCGGCATGCCCGCCGATGAGATCACGCCGGTCGCCGACACGGTGGTCGTGCGCCCCGACCCGGTCCAGGTCGCGGCCTGACGCCGATGCTCGTCGGCCGGCAGTCGGAGCTCGCGTGCCTCGAGACGGCGCTGGAACGCGCCGATCGCGGCGCGGGCTCGCTCGTGCTGCTGGCCGGTGAGGCCGGCGTTGGAAAGACGCGGCTCGCCGCCGCGCTGGCCGCCGGCTCGGGAGCGCTCGTGCTCTCGGGCCGCGCCGGTCGCAGCGCGGCGGCGCCGTACGCGCCGGTGGTCGCCGCGCTGCGGTCGTGCCTGCGCGCCGACCCGACCGCGTTCGACGGCCTCGGCCCGCTGCGCCCCCACCTCGCCCTGCTGCTGCCCGAGCTCGGCGACGCGGCTCCGGCCAGCGACGCCGCGACGGTCTCCGAGGCGGTGCGCGGAGCGTTCGCCCACCTCGCGCGCGAGCAGACCGTGCTCCTGCTGCTCGACGACCTGCACTGGTCCGACGACGCGACGCTCGAGCTGCTCGCCACGCTCGCCGAGCCGCTGGGCGAGCTGCCGATCCTCGTCGTCGCCGGCTACCGGTCCGACGGCCTGCCGCGCGACCACGCGCTGCGCCGGCTCCGGCACGAGCTGCGGCGCGACGGCCGTCTCGAGGAGCTCACGCTCGCCCCGCTGGCGCTCAGCGAGACCGGCGAGCTGCTGGCCGGGATCCTCGGCGACTCGCCCTCACCCGCCGTCGCGCGCGCGATCCACGAGCGCGCCCGCGGCGTCCCGTTCTTCATCGAGGAGCTCGCGCAGGCGACCGACGCGGGCCAGGTGCCGGAGACGATCCGCGACGCGGTGCTGATGCGCGCGTCGGAGCTCTCCGACGAGGCGCTCGAGGCGGCCCAGGCCGCCGCCGTCGCCGGCGAGACGTTCGACCTCGAGATCGTCGGCGCGATCGCCACCGTCGGCGGGCTCGCCGAGCTTGCCGAACGCGGGCTGATCGCCGAGGACGGCCTCGGCCACGCCGCGTTCCGGCACGCCCTGACCCGCGACGCGCTCTACGGCGACGTGCCGTGGCTGCAGCGGCGGATCTTCCACCGCCGGCTCGCCGAGGCGCTCGAGCGCCGGCCGGGACGCAGCATGGAGGTCGCCACCCACTGGCTCGGTGCCCGCAACGAGCCGCGCGCCCGCGCGGCGCTGATGCTCGCCGCCGAGGAGTCGCGCGCCGTGCACGCCCATCGCGACGCCGTGCGCGCGGCGCGGCAGGGACTCGAGCTGTGGCCCGCCGGCGACGACGACGAGCGGCGGGTCGCGGCGCTGGAGGCGCACGCGCGCAGCGCCGAGCTCGCCGGCGAGCTCGGAGAGGCCGCCGCGGCGTGGCGCGAGCTGTCCGCCACGCGCTCCGGCGAGCCGCTGGCGGCCGCGCAGCGCTCGCTGGCCGCCGTGTGCGAGCTGCTCGGCGACCGCGACGCAGCGGCCACCGCCCGCCGCGCGGCGGCCGAGGCGTACGCCGCCACGGGCTGCACGGCGGAGGCGGCGATCGAGCGACTCGCCCTCGCCGACTACCTGCGCAACACGTCCCAGCACCAGGCGGCGATCGAGCTCGCGCGGATCGCCGGCCGCGAGGCGGCGACCGCCGAGCGGCTCGACCTGCGCGCCCGCGCGCTCGGGCTCGAAGGCCTGTCGACCGCGCTCGGGGGCGACCACGCGACGGGCCTGGCGGCGGTGCAGGCGGGCCTCGCGCTGGCCCTCGAGCACAGCCAGATCGCGGTCGCGGCCGAGCTCTACCAGCGGCTGAGCATGGTGCTCTACGACGCGGCCGACTACCGCCGCGCGCAGGCGACGCTCGACACCGCGCTCGGCATCTGCCGGACCGACGATCTCGCGTCGACCGAGCTCGCCTGCGTCACCTGCATGGTCTATGTGCTGCGCGAGTGCGGCGAGTGGCCGCGGGCCGAGGAGGTCGCCGCCGAGCTGATCGCGCAGGAGCGCGGCGTGTGGGTGTGCGAGGGCCTGATCGGAGTCATCCACGCGCTGCAGGGCAAGCACGCGTCGGCGCGGCGGCTGCTCGCCTCCTGCCATGCGGCGGCGACGCAGGCCAACCACTTCCACATGACGATCGACAGCGTGACGGGGCTGGCTCGGGTCGCGGCCGCGCAGGGGGCCGACGACGACGCGGTGGCGTTCGCACGCTCGCTGATCACGCTGTGGGAGCGCAGTGAGGACCACCACATGGGCGTGGCGGCGCTGCGCTGGGCGGCGGGCTTCTTCGCGCAGCGCGGCGACCTCGAGTGCGCACACCGGTGCGCCGAGGCGCTGACGCGGATGGCCGGCACGAGCGGCCACGCCGACGCGCTCGCCGCGCTCGCGTTCGCGATCGGCGAGACCGCGCTCGCCGACGGCGACGCGGAGTCCGCCGCCGAGCAGCTCCGCCGCTCGGCCGACCTCCATCGCGACCTCGACATCCCCTACGAGCGCGCCGAGATCGGGCTGCGCGCCGGCATCGCCGTGGCCGCGACCGGCGACCGCGACGGCGCGCTCGAGCTGCTCGGCGCCAGCTACCGGACCGCGCGCAAGCTCGGGGCGCGGCCGCTCGCGACCGAGGCCGCGGTGGCCGTGCGGGCGCTCGGCGGGTCGCTCGGCCGGCGCGCGGCGGCGGACGCCGAGGGCGGCGGGCTCTCCCCGCGCGAGCTCGAGATCGTCCGGCTGGTCGGTGCGGGGCGCAGCAACCGCGAGATCGCGCAGGAGCTCTACCTCAGCCCCCGCACCGTCGACTCGCACCTGCGCAACCTGCTGCGCAAGCTCGACTGCCGGACGCGAGTGGACGCCGCGCGCCGCGCGCGCGAGCTCGGCCTGCTCACATAACGGGCATGACCGACTTCGCCTCCGTCCGCGACTACCTCGCGGCGCCGCGGCAGGCCGTGCTCGCCACGCTCGACGCTCACGGCGCGCCGCACCAGACCGTCGTCAACTACTTCTGCGAGGAGGCCTCGCTCGTCGTCAACGGCCGCCCGGACCGGCTGTGGGCCAAGAACCTGCGGCGCGACCCCCGCGTCTCGGTCGTGGTGCACGACCGTGACGACTACCTGCACTGGGTGGGGATCAAGGGCACCGCGCGCGTGCTGCACGAGGGCCAGGACGCCGTCGAGGCCGCGATGGACCTCGCCCGCCGCTACGACGAGGACCCCGAGGAGTTCCGCCACCTGGTGCGCGTGAGCTTCGAGATCGTTCCGCGGCGGGTGTTCGAGTCATCGGATTGACCGTCGGTGAGACACGTGGATATCTAATGATTCCGTTAATTAATCGTCTCGTTAGATGCCGATCGATCACCTCAGCCTCACGTTCGCCGCGCTCGCCGACCCGACACGCCGCTCGATCCTCACCCGCCTCGCCGAGGGCGAGGCGACGGTCAACGAGCTCGCCGAGCCGTTCCCGATGAGCCTCCCTGCGATCTCGCGCCACCTGAAGGTGCTCGAGCGGGCGGGGCTGATCGTGCGCAGCCGCGAGGCGCAGTGGCGGCCCAGCCGCATGCAGGCCGAGCCGCTCGACGACGCGGTGGAGTGGATGCAGTCGCGCAAGCGGACGTGGGAGGCGCGCATGGACCGCCTCGACGCCCACCTGCGCACGAAAGGAGCACCCGATGAGTGAACCGGCAGCCGCCGAGCAGATCCTGATCACGCGCATCTTCGACGCCCCACGCGAGGAGGTCTTCCGGGCGTGGACCGACCCCGACGAGGTCGCCGCCTGGTTCGGGCCGGACCACTTCGACACCGAGAGCGTGCGGATCGATCTCCGCGTCGGGGGCCGCTACGAGCTCGTGATGGTGCAGCGCGGCGGCGGCGCGGAGTTCCCCGTCGGCTACGAGATCGTCGAGATCGTGGAGCCGGAGCTTCTCGTCCTGCGCTCGGACCCGATGCCCGAGATGGGCATGCACGAGCCGACCGTCCTACGCGTCGAGCTGCACGACCACGGCGGCAAGACCCGAATGACACTCAGCGATGGCCCCTACCCCGCCGGGCAGAGCCACGCCGAGGCCGGGTGGATCGCCGCGTTCGACAAGCTCGGCGCCCGACTGACCTAGTCCGGCCAGCTCACCGGCACCTGCTCGCCGTCGCCGCCGTCGGGCTTCGGCCCGCCGACGGCGATCAGCTCCATCCCGTCGGGCCCGGCGGCGAACGCGCGCACGGTCTCGGGGGCGAGCCGCACGACGTCCCACTGGCGCAGCTCGATCACCTCGTCGTCGATCAGCACCCGGCCGGACCCGGCGACCACGATGTACGCCTCCTCCTGCTCACGGTGGCGGTGACCGCCCGGGACCTGGAGGTTCGGCGCGTAGCGCCAGTGGCTGATCCCCAGATCGCGCGACTCGAGCTTGCTGCGGCCGAAGCGGCCTTCCAGGCCGTCGAGCCGGCCGGCGACCGAGTCGTCGAGGTCGAGCAGGTTGACGTGCGCGTAGCGCGACATGGGTCCCTTTCGTTTCAGCCGCCGGTCGCGACCGGACGGTCCGTGTTGCTCCATTGCGAGTACGAGCCCGGGTACAGCTTGCCCGACGGCAGGCCGAGGGCTTCCAGGACGAGCAGCGTGTGGCACGCGGTCACGCCCGAGCCGCACGACGCGATCACGTCGTCGGCCTCGGAGATGCCCGCGGCGGCGACCTGGGCGCGCAGCTCGTCGAGCCCGAGCAGGCGACCGTCCGGATCGAGCATCGCCCGCGCCGGGAGGTTGCGCGCGCCGGGGACGTGGCCGGGGCGCGGATCGACGGGCTCGAACTCGCCGACGTAGCGATTGCGGTCACGCGCGTCGACGAGGACCCCGGCGTCCAGGTCGTCGATGCCGGCGAGCCGGTCCGCCGGCCACGGGCGCGCGGTGAACTGCGCGGGCGCGGGCGTGACCGCGCCGGTCTCCCGCGCGGCGACGGCGGCGATCCCGCCGTCGAGCAGCGCCGCGTCGTGGCCGGTCGCCCGCAGCATCCAGACGAGTCGCGCCGCGGTCACGCCGCCCGCGTCGTCGTAGGCGATCACCGTCGCCTCGTCGCCGATCCCCGACGCGCTCATCCCCCGGCGAACACGTCGGGCTCGGGGAGCGGATGCCGGCCGTGGCGCGGGTCGGCGTGCGCGGCGAGCCAGCGATCGAGGTCGACGAACACGGCGCCGGGGAGATGTCCGGAGGCGAACGCCTCCGCGCCCGAGCGGCCGTCGAGATACCAGCGCACATCGGCGAGCACGACCGCGTCGCGGTGCTCGGCCAGCCAGGCCGCATCGACGAAGGGCGGGATCACGATCGCGAAAGCTATTCGGCGCATTCTTGAATTGAATTCAAAATATCCGTACGGTGCGCGGATGAGACGCATCTGCCCGGTCGCAGGGGTCGCCGTCGCGCTCCTGCTCAGCCCATCGACAGCACTGGCGGCCAAGCCCGCCGACACCGTCCTGCGCGGCGGCACGGTCCGCACGTTCGACGCCGATTCTCGGTCGTCCACGCGCTCGCGATCCGCGACGGGCGGATCGTCTACGCCGGCGGCGCACGCGGCGTGCGGCGCTACATCGGCGCCCGCACGAAGGTGCAGAACCTGCGCGGCCGGACCGTGATGCCCGGGTCTGAGCGACGCCCACATCCACGTGCTGCCAGGCGGCGAGCAGCTGGTGACCTGCAATCTCCAGTACGCGGCGCTCACCGTCGCGCAGCTCCAGGCCGAGATCCAGAAGTGCCTCGACGCCGACAAGGGAAGCGGCTTCCTGACCGTCGTCAACTGGTACCGGCAGGCGATGCTGCCGGCCGGGACCGACGCGACGAAGGCGACGCTCGACGCGCTGCAGACCGACCGGCCGATCGTCGTCGCCTCCAGCGACGGGCACTCGTCGCTGCTCAACAGCAAGGCGCTGCAGGTCGCCGGCATCACCGCCGCCACGCCCGATCCGCCGACCGGGCGCATCGACCGCGACGCGAGCGGCCAGCCGACCGGCATCCTCGAGGACAGCGCGCAGGCCCTGGTCGAAGCGAAGATCCCGCCGCCCACCGCGGCCGACAACGAGCAGGCGATGGCGGCGGCCCTGAAGAGCCTCGCCGCCGCCGGCGTCACCGCCGTCGGCGACCAGCAGCCGTCGAATGCGGCGCTGAAGGCCTACCGGGCCCTGCACCGCAAGGGCCGGCTGACGGTGCGCGTCAACGCCGCCCCGAACATCACGCTGGCCGAGGCGCAGAAGGGCGCGCAGGGCGCGGTCAAGCGTCTGCTGACGCTGCGCACGCGCTTCGAGACCCGCGGGCTCGCTGCGCGCGCCGGCATCCGCGTACGCTCGACCGGCGAGCTGTTCCAGGACGGCGTCCTGCAGGCACCGGCCCACACCGCGAGCCTGCTCGCGCCCTACTTCGACGACCACGGGAACCCCACCTCCGATTCCGGCCCGGCGCCCTACTGGCCGGACCCGGCGCTGCGCGATCTACTCGTGCGGCTCGTGAAGGCGGGCTTCTCGCCGCAGGTCCACGCGATCGGCGACCGCGCCGTGCGGGCGACGCTCGACGATTACGCGGCGGTTCGACAGCAGGTCGGCAAGCGGCCACGCCTGGCGATCGCGCACGCCGAGCTCGTCGACCCGGCCGACTACAAGCGCTTCAAGTCGCTCGACGTGACGCCGGTGATGTCGTTCCAGTGGGGCAAGCCCGCGCCGGACTCGATCGAGGGCGCGAAGGTGTTCATGGGCCTCGAGCGGTTCGACCGCATGGAGCCCGAGGGCCGGCTGCAGGACGCCGGCGCCCGCATCGCGTTCGGCAGCGACTGGCCCGTCGACGCGCTCAACGAGTTCTTCGCGCTCGAGGTCGGCGTGACGCGCCGCAACGAGGCGGGGAGCGGCTACTCCGGGCGTCTCAACAGCGACCCGGGGCTCACTCGCAAAGAGGCCTTCCGGGCGATCACCACGCACAGCGCCTACGAGATGGGCACCGAGCGCCGGACCGGCTCGCTGGAACGCGGCAAGTTCGCCGACTACATCGTCCTGGCGAAGGACCCGATGAAGGTCCCCGCCACCGCGATCAGCCGGGCGAAGGTGCTGCGCACCGTCGTCGGCGGCAGGACGGTGTACCGCAGGTAGGATCGCCTCGTGCCCACGCCGCGCGGCGACCTGCGACGACAGCAGATCGTCGAAGCGGCCCTGGCCGAGATCCGCACCGAGGCGGTGGCCGACGTTCAGCTGTCGGCCATCGCCGAGCGGGCGGGCATGAAGCCCAGCCACGTCCTCTACTACTTCGGCTCGCGCGACGACGTGCTGATCGCCGCCGTCGCGCACGCCGAGCAGCAACTCGCCACCGGCCGCGAGGAGCGGCTGCGTGCGATCGACGACCCGATCGAGCGGCTCGCCGCGTTCGTCGACACCTACCTGCCCGACGACCGCCACGACCCGGTCTGGAAGCTGTGGATCGAGGGCTGGCTGCGCTCGCCCTCGCGGGCGGAGTTCGCGCCCGTCGGGCGCAAGGCCGACCAGGGCTGGATGGCCGACGTCATGGAGTGCCTCGCGCACGCGACCGCCGGCGGCCGCACGCTCCCCGAGCCGGCCCAGTCGTACGCGCGGCGCTTCCTGTTCCTGCTCGACGGGCTCGCCGTGCACGTCCTCGCCGACCACATCAGCACCGCCGACGCGGCGGGGTTCGCGATGGCGGCGCTGCGCTCGGAGCTGCGTTGAAGCCGAAGACACTCGGCGTGCTGGCGGTCATCGGGCTGGTGGCGGCGTTCTCGCTGAGCTCGACGCTGGGCAAGCGAGCCGAGTCGCCGGGCGTGCTCGTCGCGTTCTGGCGGATGATCGCGGTGTCGATCCTGTGGAACGCGATCCTCTGGAGCACCGGCCGGCGGGTGACGGGCGCGAACGTCCGCCAGGTGTGGCTCCCGGGCGTGTTCTTCGGCCTCAACCTCGCCGTGTTCTTCGCCGGCGTGACGCACAACAGCGTCGCCAACGCCGCGCTGATCGGCTCGCTGGCGCCGTTCTTCATCGTGCCGGTCGGCGCGTGGCTGTTCGCCGAGTACATCAACCCGCGCTCGGCGTGGCCGTCGTCGGCAGCGTCATGTCCTCGCTCTATGTCGCCGGCCTGCCGGCGGACGCGCCGGACTCGCTCGGCGCCGCGGTGCAGGTCGGCGGCGCGGTGGCCGACGCCGCCCGCGAGGCGTTCGTCGATGCGATGTCGACCGCGTCGCTGCTGGTCGCCGGCGTCGCCGCGGCGGGCGCGCTCATCGCGTGGCTGCACCTCCCGGCTCAGCCGTCAGCTCAACGCGGCCGGTAGGTGTTCTCGATCGCGCCGGTGGCGAACGGGCGCGACGCCACGAGGTCCAGGTGCAGCGCGGCCGGCAGCTCGTCGAAGATCGGCATCCCGGTCCCGAGCGCGGCCGGCTGCACCATCAGCCGGTACTCGTCGACGAGCCCTTCGCGGTTCAGCGCCCGCGCGAACGTGGCACCCCCGTGGGCCATCAGATCGGCGCCCGGCTCGAGCTTGAGCCGCGCGATCTCCTCCCGGAGCGGTCCGCTCGCGATCCGCGACTCGGGCCAGTCGGCGGTCTTCAGCGTGCGCGAGAACACCACCTTCGGGATGTCGTTCATCGCCGCGCCGATCGCGCTCTTCGAGCTCGGCCAGGCGCGGGCCATGTCCTCGTAGGTCCGGCGGCCCATCAGGTGCGCGCCGACGCTGCCCAGCAGCGCGACCTTGTGCTGGCGCAGCGCGTCGTCCTCGGGCGGCGTGCCCCAGTCGTGTGCTCCGTCGGGGCGGGCGACGAAGCCGTCGATCGACACGCCCATGTACAGGATCAGTCTCCGCATACATCAGAGACCGTCCTGGGCCGCGCGACTCATCGCTCGGCGTCAGTGCCCGAGGACGGGGTGCGGCCGGTAGGGCTGCTCGAGGCGCTCGATGACGTCGGGCGTCAGGGTGAGCTCGGCGGCCGCGATCGCGTCCTCGAGATGGTCCATCTTGGTCGCCCCGACGATCGGCGCCGTGACTCCGGGCTTCTGGAGCAGCCATGCGAGTGCGACCTGTACCGGTTTCTCGCCGATCTCGCCGGCGACCGTGCCCAGGTTGTCGATGACGTCGAAATCCTCAGGCCGCCCGTAGAGCCGGTCCTGGAACGCGTCGGTCTCCGCGCGCGTGGTGCGGCGCTCGCCCTCCCGCGTGCGCGTGCCGGCGAGCCAGCCGCGGGCGAGCGGGCTCCACGGGATGACCCCGACGCCCTGGTCGAGGCACTGCGGGATCATCTCGCGCTCCTCCTCGCGGTAGAGGAGGTTGTAGTGGTTCTGCATCGACACGAACGGGGTCCAGCCGCGGCGCTCGGCCGCATGCTGGAGCTTGGCGAACTGCCAGGCGTACATGCTGCTGGCGCCGATGTACCGCGCCTTTCCGGCGCGGACGATGTCGTGCAGCGCCTCCATCGTCTCTTCGACCGGCGTGTCCGGGTCGAAGCGGTGGATCTGGTACAGGTCGACGTAGTCCATGCCCAGTCGCTCGAGCGACGCGTCGATGGCCGAGAGGATGTGCTTGCGCGAGAGCCCGCGGCCGTTCGGCCCCGGCGTCATCTGCCCGTTGACCTTGGTGGCGATCACGGCCTCGTCGCGCGACAGGTACTTCGGCACGAGGCGCCCGGTGGCGACCTCGCTGGCGCCGGCCGAGTAGACGTCGGCGGTGTCGAAGAACGTGATCCCGGCTTCGACGGCGCGGCGGACGAACGGCTCGGTCGCGGACTCGTCGAGCACCCACGGGCGGTCCGAGTCGTTGCCGTAGCTCATCATCCCGAGGCAGATCCGGGAGACGTGCAGGCCGGTGCTCCCCAGTCGTGCCTGATCCATCAGCGCGCCTCCTTCAACGCGAAAGCCCCGGCGGACCGGGGCTTGTCGTGCCGTCGGCGGCGGCGCTGTCACCGTCGTCGTCGGCGGATAGCGGGGGCGGGATTCGAACCCGCGACCTTCGGGTTATGAGCCCGACGAGCTACCTGACTGCTCCACCCCGCGACGCGGACATACACATTATCAACTGAACCGCTCCCGGAGGGTCTTCTTCGAGAATTTGCCGACCGACGTCTTCGGGACTTCGTCGATGAATTCGACGTTCTCCGGGATCCACCACTTGGCGACCCGGTCGGCGAGGAACTCGCGCAGTCCGTCGGCGTCGAGGTCGGCCCCGTCCTCGGCCACCACGCAGGCGAGCGGACGTTCTCCCCACTTGGCGTCGGGCACCGCGATGACCGCCGCTTCGACGACCTGCGGGTGGGCCATGATCTCGTTCTCGAGCTCGACCGAGGAGATCCACTCGCCGCCGGACTTGACGAGGTCCTTGGTGCGGTCGACGAGCCGGATGTAGCCGTCGGGCGTGATCGTCGCGACGTCGCCGGTGCGCAGCCAGCCGTCGTCGGTGAACGAGTCGCTCTCGCGGTCGTCGTTGTAGTACCCGGCCGCCACCCACGGGCCGGCGACCTGCAGCTCCCCGCGCGCCTCGCCGTCCCACGGCAGGTCGTCGGTGCCGCCGCGGCTCGACGATCCGGCACTCGATCAGCGGCGTCACGATCCCCTGGGTCGAGCGCACGTCGGCCAGCTCGTCGTCGGAGCGATCGAGGAGGCTGCTCTTGACGCGGCAGACCGAGCCGATCGGGCTGGTCTCGGTCATCCCCCAGGCGTGCAGGATCGGCAGGCCGAGCTTCTCCCGGTACTGCTCCGAGAGCGCCTTGGAGACGGCAGATCCGCCGCAGAGGATGTCGCGCAGGGACGAGGTGTCGCGGTCGACGAGCTCCTCCAGGGCGCCCATCCAGATCGTCGGGACACCGGCCGCCAGCGTCACCTTCTCGGCCTCGATCAGCTCGGCGATCGCCGGCGGGGTCATCTGCGGACCGGGGAAGGCGAGCGCGGCGCCGGCCATGACGGCCGCGTGCGCGAGGCCCCACGCGTTGGCGTGGAACATCGGGACCACCGGCATGACGGTGTCGCGCTCGGACACCGCGACCGTGTCGGCCAGCATCGCCCCCATCGAGTGCAGCACGCTCGAGCGGTGCGAGTACACGACGCCCTTCGGGTTGCCGGTCGTGCCGCTCGTGTAACACATCGCGGCGGCCTGGTTCTCGTCGTCGACGTGGAACTCGGTCGGCTCGGCGCCGGCGATCAGCTCGTCGTAGTCGAGGATCCGGTCGTCCTCGGGGACGTCGCCCGCGCCGTCGTCCATCACGACGATGTGCTTGACGGTCTTGAAGCCGTCGACGAGCGGCCACAGCAGCTTGACCAGCGAGCGGTCGGCGAAGATCACCTCGTCCTCGGCGTGATCGACGATGTAGCTGAGCTGCTCGGGGAACAGGCGGATGTTGAGCGTGTGCAGGACGCGCCCGCTGCACGGCGCGGCGAAGTAGAGCTCGAGGTGGTGGGCGCTGTTCCACGCGAACGTCGCCACGCGGCCGTCGGAGGAGATGCCGAGCGTGTCGAGCGCGCCGGCCAGCTTGCGGGTGCGCTCGGCCCACTCGGCGTAGGTCGTGCGGTCCTTGCCGGTCGCCGTCAGCGTCGTGATCGTCTTCTCGCCGAACAGCCGCTCCGCCCGGTGGAACAGGTGCGGAAGCGTGAGCGGATACGGCGACATCAGTCCCTGCATCGGATCTCCTCCTCGATCACAAGCCCAGCCGCGGCAACTCGATCGCCGGGCAGCGGTCCATCACCACACGCAGGCCGGCCGCGCGGGCACGCGCGGCGGCGTCCTCGTCGATCACCCCGAGCTGCATCCACACCGCCTGCGCCCCGATCCGCACGGCTTCGTCGACGTGCGCGCCCGCGACGTCGGCGCGGCGGAAGATGTCCACGACCTCGATCTCGCGCGGCACCGACTCGAGCGTCGGGTAGCAGCGCTCGCCGAGGATCTCGGTGGCGAGCGGGTTGACCGGGATCACGGTGTAGCCGCGACGCTGGAGCATGGACGCTATGCGGTGCGAGTCCCGCCCCGGATCAGCCGAGCAGCCGACGACGGCCCACACGCGCGTGCCGGTCAGGATCGCGCGCACGTCGTCGACGTGCGGCAGCAGCGCCGAGTCGGGGTGGGCGGCCATCCGGCGCCGCTCGGCCAGACGGTCGAGCACGAGCGCGGTGTCGGCGATCGGGACGCCCGTCAGGTGGATGTCGCGGGCCTCGAAGTCGGCGACGATCGCCGCCACCGCGGCGCGGTACGCGGCGCGGTCTCCCGCCGCGAGCGCGGCGACGGCGTCGGCGGCGCGGCCGAACGCCTCCGAGCCGGCGCGCATGCCGTCGGCGGCCTGCGCGGCGAGCGCGTCGTCGGCGTCGGCGAGCGCGGCCAGCGCCCGTGCCCAGTGCGCCGGCGGCGAGTCGTCCTCGTCGGACAGCTGCTCGAGCACGTACGCGGCGGGGTTCTCGCCGGCGAGGATCGAAGCCTTGGCGTAGCCGACGAGCCGCCCGTAGCTGCGCGGCGGGGCCGCCTCCCACGACGCGCGGTAGGCCGCGGCGGCGCGTCGCAGGGCCGGGCCTGCGTCCTCACCCGCGAGCAGCGCGCGGTGCGCCTCGCCGTCCGCGGCGATCGCGTCGCGCATGGCGTCCTCGTGGAGCGCCGTCACGACAGCAATGCTCGCATCCGGCGCGCGTTGTTGACGGCAAACCCTTCCCAGTCGTTGTTGAAGTAGGCGTAGGTAGGGCGTGCGAGCGCCGCGACCTTCCCGGATTTCTCGCGGAGCTCGGTCTCGCTGTAGTTGCCGCGCCGCCCGCGCGCGCCGTAGTGGAAGCGCACGAACGACCAGCCGGCGGTCGACACCCACGGCTGCCACGGGCGTTGCGGGTGGTCGCCGATCGCCAGCGCGACGTCGTGCCAGCGCAGCAGGTCGAGCGTCTCGTCGTCCTCGAACCAGCTCGGGTGGCGGAACTCGAACGCGTGGCGGCCTTCTGGCAACAGGTCGAGCGCGGCGGCCAGGCGCGGGAGGTCGCGCGTGAAGCGCTCGGGCAACTGCCACAGGACCGGACCCAGCTTGGGCGACTGCGCGAGCGGCTCGATCCCCGCGTAGAAGCGTTCGATCCCCTGCTCGATGTCGGTCAGCCGCTTCATGTGCGTGAGGTACTGGCTGGCCTTGACTGCGAACACGAAGTCCGGCGGCGTGGCCTCGACCCACGCGGCGACCGCCTTCGGCTTGGCGAGCCGGTAGAAGGTGGAGTTGACCTCCACGGTGTCGAACAGCGTCGCGTAGTGCTCGAGCCAGCGGCGCGCCGGTAGGCCCTTCGGGTACACGCGCTCGCGCCAGTCGGCGTAGTTCCAGCCCGAGCAGCCGACGCGGATCTCACCCATGCCAGCAGAATGCCCGGCGATGGCCCGCGTATTCGTCACGCGCGCACTTCCGTTCGCGGCGCTCGACCGCCTGCGCGCCGCGCACGACGTCGACGAGTGGCCGGGAGACATGCCGCCCGGCCCCGCCGATCTCGCGGCCCACGCGCGCGACGCGGACGCGCTGCTCACGCTGGTCACCGACCGTGTGGACGCCTCGGTGCTCGACGCCGCGCCGCGGCTGCGCGCGATCGCGAACATGGCCGTGGGCACCGACAACATCGACGTCCCGGCGGCCGCGGCGCGCGGGATCCCGGTCGGCAACACGCCGGACGTGCTCACCGACGCGACCGCCGACATCGCGTTCGCGCTGCTCCTCGCACTGGCACGGCGGATCGTGCCGGGGGCGGAGATGGTGCGCGCGGGCGAGTGGAAGACGTGGGAGCCCGCGCGCGACCTCGGCGCCGACCTTGCCGGGGCGACGCTCGGCATCGTCGGCTGGGGACGGATCGGGCAGGCGGTGGCGCGCCGTGCCGAGGGGTTCGGGATGGAGATCGTGCACAGCTCGCGCTCCTCCGGGATCCCGCTCCCGGATCTGCTGGCGAGCGCCGACTTCGTCTCGCTTCACACGCCGTTGACCTCCGAGACGCGGGGCTTGATCGATGCTGCCGCGTTGGAGCGCATGAAGCCGAACGCCCTGCTCATCAACACCGCGCGCGGGGGCGTCGTCGACCAGGCCGCGCTGCGCACCGCGCTCCTTGACGGGACGATCGGGGGCGCGGCGCTCGACGTCACCGAGCCCGAGCCCCTCCCGCCCGACGATCCGCTGCTCGACGCGCCGAACCTGCTCGTGGTCCCGCACGTCGGCTCGGCGACGGTCCGCACGCGTGCGAAGATGGCCGCCATGGCGGTGGAGAACCTGCTCGCTGCGCTCGACGGCCGCCCGATGCCGCACCCGGTCACGTGACCGTCGTCGCGGTCGTCGACATCGGGACGAACTCGACGCGGCTGCTCGTCGCCGACGTGGAGGGCGATTCGCTGACCGAGCTCGTGCGCGAGTCGATCGTCACCCGCCTCGGCGAGGGCGTCGACGCCACCGGCGCGCTCGGCGAGGAGCCGCAGGCGCGCGTGTTCGCCGCCCTCGACCAGTACGCGCCGGCCATCGACGAGCATGGCGCGACAGTGCGGCGGGTGGTCATGACCTCGGCGGTGCGCGATGCGAGCAACGGCGCCGAGTTCGCCGAGACGGTGCAGTCGCGCTACGGGCTCGAGGGAGCGACGCTGTCGGGCGACGAGGAGGCCCGGCTCTCGTTCCTCGGCGCGACCGCGGCGCGGGACGACTCCGCTCCGCTGCTCGTCATCGACATCGGCGGCGGCTCGACCGAGATGATCGTCGGCTCGCGCGGATCGGTCGATTTCCACGTGTCGACGCAGGTCGGCGTCGTCCGGCACACCGAGCGGCACCTTCACTCCGATCCGCCGACCGCGGCGGAGCTGGCCGCGCTGGCCGCCGACGCGCGCGAGACCATCGAGGCCGGCGTCCCCGCCGACGTCCGGTCGAGCGTGAGCGGCGCCGTGGCGGTGGCCGGCACGGCGACCTCGTGCGCGTCGATCGACCTGGCGCTCGATCCGTACGACGCTTCGCGGGTGGAGGGCCACACGCTCTCACGCGCGCGAATCGAGGAGCTGCGGGACCGTCTGGCCGCTCTGCCGCTCTCCGAGCGGCGCGAGGTGACGGGGCTCGATCCGGCCCGCGCACCCACGATCGTGGCCGGAACGCTGGTGCTCTTGGAAGTACTGGGCGCGTTCGGACTCGAGGCCGTCGAGGTGTCCGAACGGGACATTCTCTGGGGTGTCGCGCTGGACAGCAGATTTGAGACGTGAAGTCAAGCCCGCGGCGGGATTTCCCTGGACGCTTGTTCGATTGCCCCCGTGCATTTGACGGCGGGATACTTCAACGCGTCGGAAAGGGCGGTCGTGCCTCCCGCCGTCGTCCCTCCGACGCATAGGTCCGGGCGATGCCGCATCATCGGCGCCTCCCGCCGTCCGGACCACCCAATAGGCCCCTTAAGGCACGTACCCCTGCCCGTCCTGACGGGGCCATCTTGAAGCCGCCCGCCCCCGCCGCGGGCGGCTTCTTCGTTGAAGGGCCAAATCCGCTCTCCGGGACGAACTTCGGCTGGGTAGGGGAGCGAGATTTCCGCGTCGTCGGCGGTCCCTGGCGCCTTTTGCTCCGCAGAGGTGCAAAAGGCGCCAGGGCGCCTGCGCGGCGGCCGATCCCGCCTCCCTAAATGCCGCAGTTCAAGCGGCCACGGCCCGCAGCGCGTCCACGGACTCACGGACGATCTCCGGCAGGCCCCGCGTCTCGCCGTCCGCCAGCCAGCGCTCGAAGGCGACCCGGAACACCGCCATGGCCGTCTCGGCGGCCAGGCTGGCCTCGGGCTCGCCGACGCCGCGGGCGTGGAGGCCGTCGGCGAGAGCCGCAGAAACGTTCGCGAGCTTGACGAGCTCGCGCTCGCGCAGCTCGGCGTTGGCGGCGATCACGCGCTGCCGGTGGCGGGCGAAGTCGCGCCGCCCCTCGAGCAGCTCCCCGCCGGCCTGAAGGCTGATGGCGACCGCCTCGAGCGGCGTCGCCGACGCCGGCGCGCCGGCGAGGGCGTCGACGAAGACCTGCTGGAACTCGCTGCCGGTGCCGAACAGCACCTCGCGCTTGTCGGCGAAGTGGCGGAAGAACGTGCGCTTGGTCAGGCCCGCGCGCGCGGCGATGTCCTCGACCGTGGTCTGCTCGAAGCCGCGCTCGCCGAAGAGCTCCAGCGCCGCCTGGGCGAGTCGCTCGCGTGCGTTGGGCTCCCAACGGCTCACGGGCCCGATCATAGCCATGACACCAAGTGACATCAGCGTGCTACCGTGCGATGTCACAGAGTGTCATCAACGGTTGGGAAGGTCATCATGCGCGTCTTCGTCACCGGCGCCAGCGGCTGGATCGGCTCCGCTGTCGTCCCCGAACTGATCGGCGCCGGCCATAGCGTCGTCGGCCTCGCCCGCTCGGACGCCTCGGCCGCGGCGGTGTCCGCTGCCGGCGCCGAGGTGGTTCGCGGCAGCCTCGACGACCTGGACACCCTCCGTTCGGCCGCCGAAGCCTCCGACGGCGTCATTCACCTCGCGTTCAAGCACGAGGAGGCGTTCTCCGGCAACTTCGAGGCCGCCGCGGAGGCCGACCGCGCGGCGATCGAGACGTTCGGCGCGGCGCTGGGCGGCCGCCCGTTCGTCATCGCGTCCGGCCTGGCCGGCCACTCGAACGGCGCCGCGGTCACGGAGGACGACCGGCCCGATCCGCACTCGCCCGCCGGCCACCGGACCCTGTCCGAGCGGGCCGCGCTCGCGCTCTCGGGCTCCAGCGTGCGGCTCCCGCCGACCGTCCACGGCGAGGGCGACCACGGCTTCACGGCGTCGCTGTTCGAGATCGCCCGCACGAACGGCGTCTCCGGGTACATCGGCGACGGCCGCAACCACTGGCCCGCGGTGCACCGCAGCGACGCGGCGCGCGTGTTCCGGCTGGCGCTCGAGGCTCCGGGCGGCTCGGTCCTCCACGCCGTCGCCGAGGAGGGCGTGCCGACGCGCGACATCGCGCAGGCGATCGGCGCGCGGCTCGGACTGGACGTGACATCCGTGGCGCCCGAGCAGTTCGGCTGGCTCGGGGTGTTCTTCGGGCTCGACATCCGCGCCTCGAGTGCGCAGACCCGCGAGCGGCTCGGCTGGCAGCCCGCCGGCCCGGGCCTGATCGAGGACCTCGACGCGGGCCGCTACGGCTAGGCGAGGTTCGCCGACCGCGGGTACGCCACGGACGGATCCGTCAGGACGTTGACGAGCACCGGGCCGGTCGCGGAGAACGCGCGCTCCAAGGCCGGCCGCAGCTCGTCGGGCGTGCGGACCAGCTCGCCGATCCCGCCGAGCGCCTCGACCATCTGGTCGTAGCGGGTCTCGGGCGTCAGCTCGGCCACCACGGAGTAGCCGTAAAGGAACTCCATCGGGTGCTTCTCGAGCGCCCAGATCCCGTTGTTGCCCATCACGCCGACGACGTTGACGCCGTGGCGGGCCAGCGTGTCGAACTCCATCCCCGAGAAGCCGAACGCCCCGTCGCCGAGCAGGAGCACGACCTGGCGCTCGGGATGCGCCAGCTTCGCGGCGAGCGCATAGCCCGGGCCGGAGCCGAGGCAGCCGAACGGGCCCGGATCGAGCCAGCAGCCCGGGTTGTAGGAGTCGACGACGCGGCCGGCGTAGGAGACGAAGTCGCCGCCGTCGCCGATCACGATCGCGTCGCGGTCGAGCACGGACGCGAGCTCGCCATAGACGCGCATCGGGTGCAGCGGCGCGCGCGGATCCGACAGCTGCTCGCGCTCCGCCTCCCGCTTGGAGGTCTCGACGCCGCGCAGCTCCGCCAGCCACGCCGCGGTGTCGGCGCCGCCGGCGTCCGCCAGCGCCCGCAGCGTCTCGGAGATGTCGCCGTAGCACTCGGCCGCGACCGTCCGCGGGTGCGCCCGCTCCGGCTCGGCGAGATCGATCGCCACGATCTCGGTCTCCTCGCCGAACGCGGCGCCGAAGCCGAGCCGGAAGTCCATCGGCACGCCGATCACGAGCGCCACGTCGGCGTTCTTGAGGGCCGCGCTGCGCGCGCGTGAGAAGAAGTTCGGATGGTCGGCGGGGAGGCATCCGCGCGCCAGGCCGTTCAGGAACACCGGCACGCCCGCCGCCTCGGCCAGCGCGCGCAGCGCGTCCTCCCCGTGCCCCCAGTACAGGTTGGTGCCCGCCATGATCACCGGCCGCTCGGCCTCACGGAGCAACGCCGCCGCGCGGTCGAGCTGCGCGCTGTCGGCGCGGGAGACCGCGTGCGTGCGAGCGGGCAGCGGCGCCTCGTCGGCCTCCATGAAGACCACGTCGAGCGGGAAGTCGAGGAACGCCGGCCCGGGATGGTCACGCCGCATGACGTCCCAGGCGTCGTCGATCAGGCCCTGGATCTCGGCCGTCGCGCCGGCGGTGGCGGCGAGCTTCACCAGCGGCCGCACGAACGGGACGTGATCGATCTCCTGCAACGAGCCCTGGCCCCAGCGCATCGCCGGCGCACGGCCGCCGAGCACGAGCACCGGCGAGTGGTTCTGCTGCGCCGACGCCATCGCGCTCATCCCGTTGGTGACACCCGGCCCGGCCGTCAGCGCCGCGACGCCCGGCTCGCGCGTGACCTTCGCCCACCCCTCGGCGGCGAACGTCGCGGCCGACTCGTGGCGCGTGTCGACGAGGTCGATCCCCTCCTCGCGACAGCCGTCGTAGATCGAGAACAGGTGGCCACCGGACAACGTGAACAGCTTGCTCACGCCGTAGGCCTTCAGCCGGCGGGCCACCAGCCGGCCGCCGTGCAGCGTGGTCGTCTCCTGCGTCTCGGTGGTCATGGCGCCGGAATGTACCCCCCGGCCGGGGGGTTGGACCCCGATCTCCTGTGACGCTCCGCACAGGCAGGGTTAGGTTCCGGGTATGGAGAGAGAAACGACGATCCGCGATGCGGACCTCGAACTGCTGCTTGCCGAGTCCGACCGTGACGAGCCGTTCCTCGTCGCCCCGCGCGCCGAGAGAGCGGAACCGCGCGAGGAGATCGACGAGCAGATCCTGGCTGGGCTTGTAACGCCTTACTGAGACTCGAGGGGTCAACCCGAGGGGTCAGACCCTGAGCTTGGGCCGCTAGATCTCCGTGACCCGCGCTTGAGGGGTCAGACCCAGCCTCGGTCAGACGCCGGCGGCGACGGCGTGCATGCGCGCGGCGGCGGCGGCCTCGGCCACCTTCTCCTCGCCCCAGAACAGCGCGCGGCCGACGCGCAGCGCCGGCAGCCGGTCGGCGCCGGCGGCGAGCAGGCGGCTGCCTGCCGCCTCGATCGTGCCGTCGCGCCCGCGGTCGCCCGCCGCGCGGAGGCAGTCCTCGAGCACGAGCCCGGCGGCCGCGGCCGCCTCGAACAGGATCTCGGGGTCGTCGAGGTCGAACCCGCCGCAAAAGGCGAGCCGGCCGGCGGCGAGCACGAACTCGGCGCCGCGACCGGAGGCCGCCGCGTGGGCGGCCACTCGCATCGCCGCCGGCACCTCGGCCGGGAACGTCTCGGGCCACTCGAGCGGCAGCCGCAACGCCTGCGCGCGCTCCTCGGCCGCCTCGCGCACGCGCTCGAGCGCGCCAGGATCGGAGGCGAGCGCGCCACCTCGCACGATGGTCGCCGAGGCCGGCGTCCAGACGACATGATCGAACGCCCGCTCCACCCGTTCGGCGGCGAGGTACGTGAACGGACACGCGAGATCGAAGAAGAACTCGGCCCGCGCCGGAGCTGCCCGTTGTACCCGCGGCCGGGCGCGGCGCGCCTGTCGGCGCTCCGCGAGTCGAATGACCTCGCCCATCAGTTCGTCCCTTACGTCTCGCAAAACCTTGGTCCGTCGGGGCGTTATGCCCCTGCTGTCGATATGAACGGCCGCGGACTCGAAAACTTGCGCCCTCGATCAGGCCCCTCGACCCCCGATTGTCCGGCTCCGGACCAAAAGTCAAATGTTTACGGTGTGAAACCTGGCCGCCCCAAGTAGGGGTATGCTCCGCAAAATCCCTCTTTCACGTCCGTCAAGAGGCCTCGAATTCCGACTGTCCCCCCTCCCAAGCGTCACCCCTACGATCAGTGGTCGCCGGACGCCCGCGCGCTCGACCTCGTAGGAGACAAGTGGACGCTGCTGATCATTCGTGACCTGGCCGGCGGGCCCCGCCGCTTCGTCGAGCTCCAGAGGGTCCTACCGGGCATCTCGACCGAGCAGCTGCGGTCGCGCCTGAACCGGATGGTCGCCGACGGGCTGCTGACCCGGCAGCGCTACCGCGAGGTCCCGCCGCGGGTCGACTACGAGCTGACCGAGCGCTCGCGCGAGCTGATGCCGGTGATCGGCGCGCTCGCCCGCTGGGGCTACAACTGGACCTGGAGCGCACCGCGCCCCGGCGAGGACATCAACGTCGGCGCCGTGTTCCGGCTCGCCCCCGGCCTGATCGAGACGCCACCCGGCATGGAGGGCAGCGTCGACCTGATCGTCGAGGGCGAGGGCGAGGTGCCCGAGCGCCGCTACCGCCTCACGGCCTCGGGCGGCCGCGTCGAGATCAGCGAGCCGGCCGAGGACGACGGCGCCGCCGCGGTCGTCACCGGCGGCCGCGACGCCTGGGTCCGCGCGCTCGGCCCCGACGGCGCCTCGGACTCGCTGTCCTTCTCCGGCAACCGCGGGCTCGCGGACGCCGTGCTCGGCGCCTTCACCGGCGCCGCCGCCGCACGGCGCGCCGCGTGAGCGCCGCGAGCTCGCCCCCTGGCCGAACTCGCAACGTCATCACCCGCTAGCCGGCCCACGTCGCGCCGCCTGAGCGCCGCGAGTTCGCCCCCGGGCCGAACTCGCCACGTCATCGCGCCCTCGCCGGCCCGCGGCGCGCCGCCTGAGCGCCGCGAGCTCGCCCCCTGGGCGAACTCGCCACGTCATCGCGCCCTCGCCGGCCCGCGGCGCGCCGCCTGAGCGCCGCGAGCTCGCCCCCTGGCCGAACTCGCCACGTCATCGCCCGCTAGCCGGCGCACGTCGCGCCCGCCTGAGCGCCGCGAGTTCGCCCCCTGGCCGAACTCGCCACGTCATCGCCCGCTCGCCGGCCCACGACGCGCCGCCTGAGCGCCGCGAGTTCGCCCCCTGGCCGAACTCGCAACGTCATCGCGCCCTCGCCGGCCCACGACGCGCCGCCTGAGCGCCGCGAGTTCGCCCCCTGGCCGAACTCGCAACGTCATCGCGCCCTCGCCGGCCCACGACGCGCCGCCTGAGCGCCGCGAGCTCGCCCCCTGGCCGAACTCGCAACGTCATCGCGCCCTCGCCGGCCCACGACGCGCCGCCTGAGCGCCGCGAGTTCGCCCCCTGGCCGAACTCGCAACGTCATCGCGCCCTCGCCGGCCACGACGCGCCGCCTGAGCGCCGCGAGCTCGCCCCCTGGCCGAACTCGCAACGTCATCGCGCCCTCGCCGGCCCACGACGCGCCGCCTGAGCGCCGCGAGTTCGCCCCCTGGGCGAACTCGCAACGTCATCGCGCGCTAGCGCGATGACGCGTAGTCGTCAGCCTGGACATGCGGGAAGTCGCCCTGCACGCGGCCCTGGAACTTGATCGGCGGGTGCTGCCAGCAGCCCGGGTTGCCCTGCGAGGGCGGATGCTGGCCGCCGGTGTTCGAGCAGTCGGTCGACGGCGCGTCGAGGTAGGTCATCGCCTCCGGCCCGAACAGCTGCTTCGGCCCGACGTAGGTCTGCCCGCGGTTGGTCGGCAGGCGCTCGGGGTAGATCGCCGCGCTCTCGGCACCCAGCGGCCCGAACTGCCGCAGGTAGTGGCCGACGCCGCCGCCCGGTGAGGAGGTCGTGTCGGCGAGCGCCGCGCCGCCGTAGGAGATGAAGTCCGACACCTGCGACTGCGACAGCTCGAGGTACTGCAGCATCGGGTTGAGCTGGCCGAGGAACGGGCCGATCGCGTCGAGCAGCGGCTTGGCGGCGTCGAGCGTCTCGCGCGCGGCCGGCATGCCTTCCTTGGACGCCTCGATCAGCGGGTCGATGTTGCGGAAGAAGTGCTCCAGGTCCGGCGCCATCGCGTGCACGTCCGCGAGCGTCGGCTTGAGGTCGCGGGCGACCGGCGTCAGTTCCTGCACGAGCGGGTCGGTGTCGGTCGAGAACGTCTGCAGCCGCGCGAGTGTGGCCTTCGACTCGTCCAGGAACGTCGGGAAGATCCGCACCGCCTCGGCGAGCGCGTCGTTGCGCGAGGCGGTCGCGTCGAACAGCTTCTTGGACGAAGTGATCAGGGTCTGCAGCTGCTGCTCGTTCTCGGTCAGCGCGGCGAACGTGACGCCCGTGTTCTTGACCAGGCGGTGCACGGCGGCGTCCTGCGAGGCGAGCACGCGCAGCACGTCCGACCCGTCGGCGGCGAAGCCGGGCAGCGTCCCGAGCGCATCGTTGAAGTCGCGCCCGCGACCCTTCACGCCCTTCGCCAGCTCCTGCTGCCAGGTGCGGAACGACGCGCGCGTGGCCGAGTCGAGCGAGTCGAAGATCTCGTCGAGCTGGACGGTGTCCTTGACCTGCCCGTTCGCCAGCCGGCCGCCCTCGGGAACCATCGAAGGGCTGTGGCCGGGCGTGAGCTGCACGTAGGTCTCGCCCAGCAGCGTCTTCTGGCGCAGCATCGCGTGGGCGTCGGCGTGCAGCGGCGCGAACGCGCGGTCGAGCTCGATCGTCGCGATCGTGCGGTTCGCCTGCTTGTCGACGTCGAGCTTGCGCACCTTGCCGACCGACACGCCGGCGATCCGGACGTCGGCCTCGGTCGCCAGCGTCGCCGCCTCGGGGAAGGCCACCTTGACGCGGTAGCCCTCGGGCTTGAGCGGGATCGGGCCGCCGAACGACAGCCACAGGAACAGCAGCAGGCCGAAGCACGACAGCGCGAACACGACCATCGTGAGGACCCGCAGGATCGAGGGGGCAGCCTTGTTCATCCGCAGGCCTGCGAGTCGGTGAGGATCGGGGTCAGCATCTCGAGGAACTCGAGCTGCGGCTGCTCGTGGACGAGCTGCTCGACGGTCGCGCACGGGGCGCCCACCGTCACGGGCCGGAACACGCCGTTCGCGTCCGAGGTCGAGAACAGCTGGGTGGCCATGTGCTGGACCCACGCCGCCCAGAACAGGTAGCCCTCCTGGCGGTCCTTGTTGCCCGGGTCCTCCTGCCCGTTCGGGTTGTAGGCGGCGAGGTTGAGGAACGTGTTGAGCAGCCCGAACGAGCGCGTGAGCGCCGGCGTCGCGGCGGCCAGGTTCTTCGCCGCCGGACGCAGGTCGCGCGCGACCGGGCGAGCCTCGCGGACGAACGGGCGGATGTCGTTGCGCAGCAGCGGCGTCGCCTCGGCGGCGAGGGGGCGGACCGCCTGGTTCGCGGGGTCGAGCGCACGCGCCGCAGGCCGCAGCTTCTGTGCGGTCGGGCCGAGAAGCGTCGCGTAGCGCTCGACCCGCGTCATCGTGTCCGTGGTCTGCTTCAGCGCGGAGGGCAGCTCGCTGACGGCAGCGGACACGTTCTGCTCCTCGGACGCGAACGAGTGCATCACGGCCGAGGAGGAGTCGACGAGGCCGGCGAGGTCGTCGCTGCGCTTGGCGAGCTCGCCGTTGAGCGTGTTCAGGGAGGTGATGAGGTGACGCAGGTTCTCGCGCCGCGTGGCGACCGCGGTGCTGACGCGCGCGAGGTCGCGATGGGTCGGCTCGAACCGGCGCAGGATCTCGCGCAGGTCGGTGCCGCGGCCGTCGAGCCCGCGGCCGGCGTCGCCGATCAGCAGCTTCAGGTAGTCGCGCGTGTCGGAGTCGAGCTCGCCGAGGATCTCGTCCGGGTTGACGTCCGGCGCGGTCGCGGTGATCGGGAGCGTGTAGCCGGCGTCGGCGGCGGGCGCCTTGTCGGTGCCCGGCTCGAGGTCGATGAACATGTCCTTGAGCCCGGTCCGCGGCCGCAGCAGCGCGTGCGCGTCCTGGCGCACGAGGCCCTTGTACTCCGGGTCGATGACCATCTGGATGATGGCCTTGCCGTCCTTGAGCTTGACGGCGCCGATGTCGCCGATCCGCACTCCGGAGACGCGCACGGTCTGGCCCTGGCCGGCGGTCACGGCCTGGGCGGTCGAGAACTCGGCGTTGAGCTTCAGCGGCGCGGCCTCCCACGGGAAGCGCATCCGCTGCTCGTCGAGCAGGTAGAGGGAGACGCCGACGGCGATCGCGATCAGCCCGATCACCGCGATGAACTCCTTGGCGTGCTTGCGGATCGCGATCACTTGCCCGCCTTCGCGATCTTGTCGAGGAGCTGCGGCGTCGCGTCCTTGTCGGAGACCTTCAGCAGCTTCGTGAGGTCCTCGAGCTTGAGCTGCTTCTGCAGCCACTTGATGGCCTCGCCCTTCGACTTGGCGTAGCGGGCCTGGAACGCGGCCGAGTTCGTGCTGACCTGGTGCTGCGGCGGCGGCGGAGCGGTCTGCGTGCGCAGGTCGGGCGTCTCCTGCGTCTCGCACGGCACCTTGCCGTCGAGCGGCGGGCGCTTGGTCGGCTTCGGCGGGTTGGCGCCGAGCAGCGGCTCGGGCGTCGTGCCGAACACGCCGGGCGAGAACGTCACGAGGTTCTTGCCGCCGGCGGCGAGGACGCGGAACCACGAGCCGTTGGCGTCGGCCGAGCGGCTCTCGCCGGCCAGGCCGGGGAGCGGCTTGGGCGCCTCCTGGTAGACCGGTCCCTTGGCCGGGAACTGCTTGTCCGGCACCGTGTCGAGCGTCCACGGGTGGATGACCTCGTTGTTGCAGCTCGAGACCCGCCGCACCTCGCGGTACAGCGGCACGCTGCGGTCCACGAGCTGGGCCAGGTCGGGAACCGTCGGCCGCAGGTCGGAGGCGAGCCCGCGCAGCTCGGGCTCGGAGACGAGGCCGCGGAGCTCGTGGATGAATGGCTGGGCGACGTCGAGCGTCGGGCCGGAGCTCTGCACGCCGGGGCGCAGCTCGTGCGCGAGCGCGCGCAGCGGCGGGAACGACTCGTTGAGCGCGCCGAGCGCGGTGTACGAGGCGCGCAGCGTCTTCGGCAGCTCGCCGATCGCGGTGTTCAGGTTCGCGTCCTCGCGCGCGAACGCGGCAGCGGTCGTGTTGAAGTCGGTGATCAGCGACTTGAGCTGGACGCGGTTGCGGTCGAGCGCCGCGGCGGTCGCGCCGGCGTTCTTGACGTAGCCGGACAGGTCGTGCCCGGTCTCGCCGCGCATCGCGTCGGCGACCACGGAGCCGTCGCGGTAGGCGGGCTCCCAGTACGGGATCGAGCGGTTGAAGCCCTTCGCGCCCTTGCCGTCGAGCGCCTTGCCGTACTCGCGCAGCAGGATCTTGAGGTCCTCGCGCGTGTCGGACTGCAGCGCGGTGACGACCTCGTCGAGCTGGACCGGCGTCGCGGTCTGCTGGACCGGGATCGTCTGGCCGTCCTTCATCTCGGGCGCCGACGGCGAGCCCGCGGTCATGTCGACGAAGAAGTTGCCCTCGAGGAAGATGCGCGGGCGGATCTTGGCCGTCGCGTCGCTGTGGACGGGGCGGCCCTGCTTGTTGATCCGCAGCGTGAGGATCGCGCCGGCACCGCCGGGGTTCGCGCGCTCGATCTTGGTGACCTTGCCGACCTCGACGCCGGCGATCCGGACCGGCGACCCCGGCCGGATGTTGTTCGAGCTCGCGAACGCCGCCTTGATCTCGTAGTGCGGCTTGAACGGGATCGCCTTCGCGAAGCCGAGGTAGAGGCCGACCAGGCAGACCGCCAGGGCCACGAGGCCGATCGCGAAGTTGCTGCGCGGGAGCCTCATGGGTGCTCCGACTTGGCCAGGTCCTCGTACGACCCCGTCTCGGGCTCGGCCGCGAACGTCTCGCCCTTCGGCACCCGCGCGCGGCCGGTGAACGTCGGGCCCTGCAGGCCGGGCGACCGTGGGTCGCGGGCGATCTTGTACTGCTTGGGGAAGAAGCGCGCCTGGCGCTCGACGAAGCCGCGCTGGCCGGCCTCGCAGTCGGCGCGGCCGTCGGGCGCGACCGCGGCGCCGTACGGCTGGTCCTGCCCGTACTGCGGCGTGCCGGCGGCGTTCTTGCCGTTGGCCGGCTCGTCCGCGCCCATCGAACCGAGCCCGTCCTCCTGCGGGGACGCGAAGTTCACGAGCGCGCGCTGGGCGGAGCCGGTCGAGTCGGGCTCGGAGAAGTGCTCGGCCAGGTAGGTCCAGAAGTAGTTCCAGCTGTTGCAGACCGTCACGTACGGGCCGTAGAAGCGCAGCTGCGGGTTGAGCGAGCCGACCGTGGCGGTGAGCCCGCGCAGCGCCGCGTTGGTGCCCGGCTGCTCGGCGACCTCGCGGACGGTGTTGAGCGTCTTGCGCACCTCGTCGTTCAGGCGTGGCAGGCGCTGCTGCACCGGCGTGCCGACCTTGATCGCGCTGTTGAGCGGCGGCAGCGCGCCGCGCAGCTCGTGCGTCGCGCCGGAGAGGTCCGTCGAGAACGTCGTCAGGTGGTCGAGGAACGGCTGCTGGACGCGGAACGACGCGATCGCCGTGTCCATCGTCGACGGCGACTTGGCGATCAGGTCCTTGAGCGCCTGCGGGTCCCGCCCGAGCGCCTCGAACGTGTCGGCCATCGACGTGAACAGCGCGGCGTTCTGCTCGGAGACCGGCGCGATGATGCGCGCGGCGTCGCCGAGCTCGCGCACGAAGCCGCGCAGATCGGTGTCCGGATCGGACAGCGTCGCCATCACCGGCTCGAGCGAGTCCATGAAGCCCGGCAGCTCCTCGAGCGTGCGGCCGACGTCCTGCCCGCGGCCGGCGAATGCGTCGCCGAAGCCGTGCAGGTTCTCCTGCGACGCCTCCCGCGTCTTCTTGTCGAACATCTTGTAGACGTCGTCGAGCTCGGTCGAGTAGGAGGTCTGCGAGGCGGGCATGACGTCGCCGTTGCGGAACGCCTGGTCGCTGGTCCCGCGCGTGAGCTCGACGTACTTGAGGCCGAGCGCCGAGCGCGGGCGGATCCGCACGCTCGAGTCGCGCGGCAGGTCGCCGTAGCTCTTGTCGAGCTCCATCGTCAGCTCGGCGCCGGTCGAGCCGTCGTCGAGCCGCACGGGCCGCATGTCGGTGACGACGCCGATGCGCGAGCCGCCCGAGCGGACCTCGTTGCCCTTGACCAGGTTCGCGCCGTTGGCGACGCGGACCTTGACCGTCGTGGTCGGCACGAACGGGAGGCCGTTGTTGGCGTTGTAGGCCAGGAACACGGCCACGGTCGCGACCAGCACGGTCGCGGCGCCGATCAGGATCGGGTTGGAGGCGAGCTTCATGGGCCGAGGAGGAAGTCCAGGAGCCCCTGCGCGTCGGCGGAGCTCGTGCTGTTCGGAAGGGTCGGCAGCGCCGACGGGGTCTGCGGCAGGTCGGGGAGCTGGATGCCGAGCGTCTGCTCGAGCTGCTCCTTGAGCTTCTCGGCCTTCTTCTTCGCCTCGTCGATCTTCTTCTTCGGCGTGTCCTTTTCGATCTGCGGCGTCTTCGGGACGTCGGGCTTGCGCTGCGCCGCGGTCTTCTTCTTGCTCTTCGTGGAGGCGGACGTGCGCTCGGCGACGTTCTGCGCGCCCGTGTAGCTCGGGTCAGCCTGCGTGATGCCCGGCTGGTTCGGCCCGAGGATCGCCGCGCAGCGCGAGTAGAAGCCCGGGTCCTCCTGCAGCTTCTTCTTGAGCGATTGGACGTTCTGGTAGTCCGAGCACTCCGACACGAACAGGTTGACCTTGAGCATGTAGCCGTTCGAGTCGAAGGCGTTGATCGCCATCGCCTGGTCGAAGACGTACTGCAGGAGCGCCTCGAAGCCGGTGTAGCCCTTGCCGCCCGGCGAGCGCGGGTCCTTCTCGACCGCGCGGTTGCGGTCGTTGAGGTCCTTGAGGACGATCGCCAGGTTGTTGGCGAGCTCGGGCATCTTCTGCGAGGCCTGGTTGAGGAGCGCGACCGTGGGCCGCGCGGCGCGCACGTCCGGCCGGCCGTCGCGGCTCAGCTTCGCGAGCGACTTGATCCCCGTGCGGCTCGCGTCGGCGAAGTCGGGCAGCTGCTCGAGCAGCGTCGCGAGCTGGTCGGCCGAGGCGTTGAGGTCGGCGAGCGCGGGCGTCTGCGCGTCCGTCGCCGCGCCGAGCTTGGCCATCGTCGGCTCCAGCTCGCGCAGGAACGTGGGGAGGCGCTGCAGGCTGGCGGCGATCTGCGCGCGGCGCTCGGCCGAGGCGCGCGCGGTCTGGTGCGTCTCGGTGACGAAGCGGCCGACGTTCTTGCGGTTCTTCGCGAGGTCGCCGATCACGGTGTCGGCGTCGTGCGTGAGGTTCGCCAGCGTCGTGTTCTGGTCGGCCAGGATCGCCAGCACCTGGTCGGTCTCGCGCAGCGCCGGGACGGCGCGCTTGACGGTCGCCTGGATGTCGCTCGCGCGGCCGCCGACGCCGGCGCCGAGCTCGTCGAGGATGATCCCCAGCCGCTCGCGGTACGGGCGGCGCATGATGTTGTTGACGAGGTCGAGCGGGATCGTCGACGCGGTGTGCTCGATCGGGATCGTCGCGCCCGGCTGCAGCCGCTCGCCGCTCGTGCCCGGCCGGCAGTCGACGAAGTACTCGCCGATCAGGGACTGCGGCTTGGTCTCGCAGAACGCGTCGGTGCGCAGGGAGCCGAAGCCGGTCTTCTCGATCGCGATGTCGACGAGCGCGTGGTGCGTGCGGCGGTCGACGCGCATCCCGGACACGTGGCCCGCCCGCACGCCGGCGACCTTGACGTCGGCGCCGTTGACGATCCCGAACGCGTTGTCGAGCTCGACCGTGTAGTCGGGCTTCTCGGGGTCGCCGGACTGGCCGGACGCGCTGGCGACGACCGCGGCGGTGCCGGCGGCGAGCACGAGGACGATGACGAGGAGGCGGCGCATCGGCTACTTCCCCGGGAGCACCTGGGTCGGGTCGCAGTTGAAGTCGGGCGTCGGCTTCCAGGGGCGCGAGCCGTCGGAGGACTTGTGGTCGCCGCCGCCCGGGCAGCGGTTGTTCTGGTTGGTGGCCGCGGCGGCCTTGAACGCCTGCTCGCGCAGCTCCGGCGGGACCGGCGTCAGCTGGCCGTCGATGAGCGAGAACGCGCTGGCGTGGATGCCGACGCGCGAGGCGGCGCCGAGCGCGTCGTACGTGCCGGAGTGGCTGAAGTCGTCGAACCAGCCGAGCAGGTCGACCGTGTACGGCCGCAGGTAGGCGATCTCGGGCGTGGCGTCCTTGATCGCCTTGGCGGAGGCGGGGAACGCGCCGGGGCGGTCCTTGCCGTTCTCGCGCACGTCGCGTGCGGCGACATCGCGCAGGGCCGGCTGGCTGTTGGTGAGGTCGATCAGGTCGTTGGCCGGCCCCGGCGCCTTCAGCAGCGCGCTGAGGTCGTTGAACGTCGGCCGTGCGTCCTGCGCCAGCGGGCGCAGCTCGGCGAGGAACGGGCGCAGCTTCTTGGCGACCGGCTTGGAGTCGTCGACCAGCGGCTTGAGGTCGTCGAGCGCGGCGCGCAGATTCAGGAACGTCGTGTTGGCGCGGCGCAGGAACGGCGGCAGCTGCTCGACCGAGTCGGCCAGCTTCTGCTGGCGCGAGCCGATCGCATTGGTCGTCGTCGCCAGGTGGTCGACGAGGCCGGCGAGGTCCTCCTTGCGGTCGGCGAGGTCGGTGACGAGGTTGGAGGAGGAGACGACGAAGCGCTCGAGCAGCCGCGAGTCGGAGTTGAGCTCCCGGAACAGCCGCGAGGATGCCTGCAGCGACGGGTTCAGGTACAGCAGGCCGGCGTTGAGCTCGTTGCCGCGCAGCCGGTGCTGGTTGGCGGAGCCCTTGATGACGGCCTGGAGGTCCTTGCGCGTCTTCGGGTCGAGCGTGTTGAAGATCTCGTCGAGGTCGACCGCCGTCGTCGTGTTGTCCTCGTCGATCACGCCGCCGTCGGGGATCGCCGGGGCCTGGCTGCTGGGAAGGCGCAGGTCGATGTAGCGGTTGGCGACGCCGGAGACGGAGGCCTGCCGGACGGTGGCGAGCGTGCCGCGGCGCAGCGGCGCGTAGTCCTTGTCGATCTTCAGGGTCAGCTGCGCCTGGCCGTCGGGCGACAGCTTGATGTCCGTGACCTTGCCGGCCGGGATCCCGGACACCTGCACGAGGTTGCCCTTGACGAGCTGCGAGGCGTTCTCGAACCGCGCCGTGACGGTGTAGCCCCCGCTGCCGCCGCCGACCAGCAGCACGCCGGCAAAGACCACGGCGATGGCGATGGCGACGAGCGCGGCGATCCGCGCGAGTGGGGCTGTTCCTCGCAAGTCTCTCCTGCTCCCTTCCCTCCAGCAGGAACGACGGCGTTCACAGAAACTTGCGGAAACGTGTGCGTGCGATCACACGCGGAGCGCCGCCTCAGGCCATCAGCGCGGCCCGCAGCGCGGCGACGTCCAGGCCTTCGACGCGCACCAGCTTCTCGCGCGCGGTGTGCCCGCGCACGATCTCCACGCGGGAGGGCGCCACCCCGGCCTTCTTCGCGATGAAGCGGCACAGCGCCGCGTTCGCCTTGCCGTCGACGGGCGGTGCGCTGACGCGGATCACGACCACGCCGTCGCGCTCGCCGACCACCTCTTCGCGGCGGGCGCGCGGCTGCAGGCGGACCGCTATCTCCGCCATCTCGCCGCGCGTTGGGCGACCACGGCGCCGAGCACGCCGACCACCGCCAGCGGGATCAGCTTCGCCGGCAGCAGGGAGGCGACCAGGATGATCCCGCCGGCGGGATTGGTCATCGCCGACATCAACCCGGCCACCGCACCGACGCCGACGCCCGGGCCGGCGAGACCGCTGAACAGGCTCACCACGAGCAGGCTCAGCGCCACGCCGCCGTAGATCGACGGGAAGACCAGGCCGCCGCGGTACCCGGCGGCCAGCGACCAGCCGCTGACGAGCACCTTGACGACGACCAGCCCGGCGAGCACGGCCGCCGAGTCCTGGGCGTGCTCGGAGATCAGCATGCTGCTGCCCTCGCTGCCGCTGAACTCCACGGACTCGCCGCCCGCGAGGTACAGCAGGCCGATCACGGCGCCGAACAGCGTCGCGGACACCCACCACGGCCAGCGCTGGTCGATCCGCGCGGTGCGCACCGAGGCGAACGCCACCGACCACTTGAGCGCCGCGCCGAGCCCGGCCGCGATCGCGCCGAGCACGAACGCGGTGGCGAAGTCCTCCGGCGCCAGGTCCGTGGGGGTCGGGATCGTGCCGAAGCCGTCGGTGTTGCCGGTGACCAGGTACAGCGTCCCGTACGCGGTCAGGCAGGCGACGAGGATCGGGAGCACGTGCGCGACGGGCAGCTTCTTCTCGCGGCGGTAGAGGAGCAGCAGCGGGAGCACCGTCGGGATCAGCGAGCCGAGGAACGCCACCAGCAGCGAGCCGATGCTCGCCAGCACCAGCAGTTGCCGCCCCGGCCCGCTCGCCAGCCACGCGCCGATCCCCGCCGAGGCCGCCACCAGCGCGGCCTCGGGGCCCAGCGAAGCGCCGGCGAGCAGGCTGCCGGCGCCCACGAGCAGGATCACGATGATCGAGGTCAGCGTCGCCGGCCCGGGGTCGCTCCCTCCCTCCAGCGGATCCGTGTGCACGGCGCCGACGCGGGGCTGCCCGAGCCCGCGCACGAGCAGCGAGAACAGGAGGCTGCCGACGATCGCCAGCGGGATCACGCGCCAGCGCACTGTGTCGCTCCCGGCGACGTCGTCCCAGATGAAGACGGTGCCGTGGTTGACGATCCACTCGAAGCCGGCGAAGACGACCGCGTTCAGCGCGCCGATCGCCAGTGCGCGGCCCAGCAGGGTTAGCGTGCTCGGAACGCGCGTGATCATCTCGGCCCGTCATACTCCACGAGTTCGGTCTCTGGTGGGGGGAGGTCCGTGGTGCGAGTGCTCCTGACGATCGGCCTGGCGGTGCTCATCGGCGCGGCGCCGGCGTTGGCGAACCACACGCCCGTGCCGAGCACGGTGACGCTGGTCGGATCGCTGCAGTCCGAGCTCGGCTGCCCGGGCGACTGGCAACCCGAATGCGGGCAGACCCACCTGCAGCCCGTCGCGGGCTCGCCAGGGCTCTTCCGCGGGACCTTCGACGTCCCGGCCGGCGGCTACGAGTACAAGGTCGCGCTCAACGGGTCCTGGGACGAGAACTACGGCGCGGGCGGTTCCAGCGGCGGCGCCAACATCCCGATCACCGCCCCCGGCGGCCCGGTCACCTTCACCTACGACCACGCCACCCACATCGTCAGCGACGACACGCCACGACCGCTCGCCGCCACGGCCGGCGCCCACTGGCTGCGCACCGGCGTGATCGGCTGGCGCGCGCCGGCCGGGGCGCAGAGCTACCGCCTGCACTACGCCGCCGAGGGAGGCCTGGCGGTCGAGGACGGGGCGATCGTCGGCGGGTCGTCGGTGCCGCTGACCGTCGATCCGGCCGGCCTGCCGGCAGACGTGCGCGCGCAGTTCCCGCACCTCGCCGCCTACACGGCGCTGAGGCTCGGAGCCGCGGCGCGACGCCAGGCGGCGGGCCTGCTGAACGGCGAGCTCGTCGTCGCGGCCTATGACGGCGCGGGCACGCTGATCCAGAGCACCGGCGTGCAGATCCCGGGCGTGCTCGACGACCTCTACGCCTCCGCGCGCCACGCCGAGCTTGGCCCGGTCTGGAACGGCCGGCACCCGTCGCTCGCCGTCTGGGCACCGACGGCCAAGCGCGTCGACGCCGCTGCTCGACCGGCCGGTGGCGATGCGGCGCGGCGACGACGGCGTCTGGCGCGTCACGGGCGACCGGTCGTGGCGGGACGCGGCCTACACGTACCGGGTGAAGGTGTACGTCCCCGCACTTGACGAGGTCGTCACCAACGTCGTGACCGATCCGTACTCGGTCGCGCTGACGACCAACTCGGCGCGCTCGGTGCTGGCCGACCTCGACGACCCGGCGCTGGCAGCCGCACGGCTGGGACCGGTTGCGCAAGCCGGCGCTGCGCCGGCCCGAGGACTCGACGATCTACGAGCTGCACGTGCGCGACTTCTCGATCAGCGACGAGACCGTCCCGGCCGCGCACCGGGGCACCTTCCTCGCGTTCACGGACCGCCACAGCGACGGCATGCGCCACCTGCGCGACCTCGCACAGGCGGGCCTGAACTCGTTGCATCTGCTGCCGAGCAACGACATCGCCACGATCGAGGAGGACCGCTCCAAGCAGCAGGAGCCGGCGTGCGATCTGCGGTCGCTGCCGCCCGACTCGACCGGCGCAGCAGGACTGCGTCCGGCAGGTCGCGGCCGGCGACGGCTTCAACTGGGGCTACGACCCGCTCCACTACACGACGCCGGAGGGCTCATACGCCACCGATCCCGGACGGCACCGCGCGCACGCGCCAGTTCCGGCGAGATGGTCCAGGGCGTCAACCACGCCGGCCTGCGCGTGATCATGGACGTCGTCTACAACCACACGCCGGCCGCCGGCCAGGACCCGAAGTCGATCCTCGACCGGATCGTGCCGGGCTACTACCAGCGCCTGGACCCGGCGAGCGGCGCGGTCGAGACGTCGACCTGCTGCGCCAACACGGCGACCGAGCACACGATGATGGGCAAGCTCCTGGTCGACTCGGTGCGTCACGTGGGCGCAAGGCGTACAAGGTGGACGGGTTCCGCTTCGACCTGATGGGCCACCAGCCGAAGGCGCTGATGGTGGCGCTGCGGCGCCGCGCTCGACGCGCTGACGCCGCAGGCGCGACGGCGTCGACGGCCGGCGCATCTACCTGTACGGCGAGGGCTGGAACTTCGGCGAGGTGGCCGACAACGCGCGCTTCGTGCAGGCCAGCCAGCTCAACATGGCCGGCACCGGGATCGGCACGTTCTCGCGACCGGCTCCGCGACGCCGTCCGCGGCGGCGGCCCGTTCGACGCCGACCCGCGCATCCAGGGCTTCGCCACCGGCCTGTTCACCGACCCGAACGAGTCGCCCGCCAACGGCACGGCGGCCGAGCAGCGGGCGCCGGCTGCTGCACTCCCAGGACCTGATCAAGCTCGGGCTGGCCGGCGAACCTGCGCGACTACACGTTCATCGACAGCAGCGGGCGGGCCGGTGACGGGCTCGCAGGTCGACTACAACGGGCAGCCGGCGGGCTACGCCGCCGATCCGAGCGAGACGATCACCTACGTCGACGCGCACGACAACGAGACGCTGTTCGACGCGCTCCAGTTCAAGCTGCCGCCGGCCACGTCGATGCCCGATCGCGTTCGGATGAACATGATCGCGCTCGCCACGACGGCGCTGGCGCAGAGCCCGTCGTTCTGGCACGCCGGCAACGACCTGCTGCGCTCCAAGTCGCTGGACCGCAACAGCTTCGACTCCGGCGACTGGTTCAACCGGATCGACTGGTCCGGCGAGGAGTCGACGTTCGGCTCCGGCCTGCCGCCGGCGCCCGACAACCAGGACAAGTGGGCGTACATGCGGCCGCTGCTCGCCGACCCGGCGCTCAAGCCGGCCGCCACGGACATGCACTCCGCGCACGCTCGCGCCCTCGATCTCCTCCGGATCCGCTTCTCCTCGCCGCTGTTCCGGCTCGGTAGCGCCCGGCGCATCCAGGAACGCGTCAGCTTCCCGGGTGGCGGGCCCGGCCAGACGCCCGGCGTGATCGTCATGGCGATCGACGATCGCCACGGCCCGGATCTCGACCGGCGGTGGAGGGCGTCGTCGTGGTGTTCAACGCGACGCCCGCGACGACGACCCAGACCGTGGCTTCGCTCGCCGGACGCCGCTACGAGCTGCACCCCGTCCAGGAGCGTGGCAGCGACCCGGTCGTGCGCGCCTCCCGGTACGACGCGAGATCGGGCGCGTTCGCCGTCCCCGCGCGGACGGTCGCCGTCTTCGTCGATGCCCGGGGTGGGACTCGAACCCACAATGCCCATTCGAGCAGCGCTTTTTAAGAGCGCCGGCTGTGCCAGTTCGCCTACCCGGGCGTGACGGGCACATCCTAAGTCCCCCGCGGGCTTGACCCGGGGCCGTCAAGTCTGAGACTGTCGGCTCCCCCCGTCATCCAGCGATTCGGCCCGGTGGGTGTGGCGGTCGAGGGCGATGGTTGGGCAGCGCTCGGCGACCGCGGGCCGCTTCTCACGACACGGCATTCCGTGAAGCTGAGACACGAACCCGTCAGCGCGCTCGTCATCTCCGAGATCTGCTTCTTCCGGGAGGGGATCGCGGCTGCGCTCGAAGACGCTCCGGAGATCGGCGCGGTCGAGGGCGGCGGCGCAGGCACCCGAGGCCGGCGCGCCGGCCGCCGACGTCGTGGTCGTCGACCTCGCCACCGCACAGTCGCTCTCGGTGATCGCCGCCGTCCGGCGCGCGGCGCCCGATGCGCGCATCGTCGCCCTCGGCGCCGACCGCGAGGAGCAGGCCCTCGCCTGCGCGCGCGCGAGCGTGCGCGGGTTCGTGACGCGCGATCAGAGCCTCGACGAGCTCGTCAGCACGGTCGTCGAGGTCGCGCGCGGGCGCGAGCTCTGCCCGCCGAGCGTCGGCGTGCTGCTGCTGCGGGTCATGGGCGGTCAGGCCGCGCCGGAGCGCGGACGCGGCGACGCGCTCACCGACCGCGAGCTCGACGTGCTCGAGCTGCTCGAGCGCGGGCTCTCGAACAAGGAGATCGCGGCCGTGCTCGTGATCGAGCCCGCGACGGCGAAGAACCACGTCCACAACGTGCTGCGCAAGCTCAACGTGCACCGCCGCGGCCAGGCGGCCGCGGTCGGCCGCCGCCGGCTCGAGGTCACCTGAGCCGTTCGGCCCACGGCCTGGACCGGACGGCCCGGCCCGCGGTCTGAGCCGAAGACAGCCCGTCCAGTCCATCGACGGCGCTGCCCGGCGGGGAAACAATCGGCCGGTGTCGTTCCCAGGCCTCACTCGAAGGCGGCAAGCGCATGGAGACGCTATGCGTTTACGTCGGCGCGATGCCGCGCATGGCACGCGACATCACGACCCGGGCGCTGCAGAACCTCGGCTCCGCGGTTCTCGACGCGCCCCCGGATCCCACGACGATGCGCCCGGCGGGGGGCGGCCATCCGCCGATCCTCATCGTCGCGACGCGCGGGGAGCGACTCGGGCCGTACGAGCAGGACCTGCTTGCGGCGATGCCCGATGCCGTGATCGTCGCGTTCGACGAGGACGGCCGCAGCATCGCCAAGTACGAGCTCTGGCCCCGGCGCTCGGCGCTCGGGGAGCTGTCCGTGGAGGCGATCGCCGCCGCCGTGAGCACGGCGTCGAGCTGGGACGAGCGCTTCCGTGACTGACGTCCGGATCGATCCACCGAAAGGACGCGCTGCGCGATGACACAGGTCACCTATCCGGGCGTGTACATCCAGGAGGTGCCGAGCGGCGTTCGCACGATCGCCCCGGTCTCCACCTCCGTCTGCGCGTTCGTCGACTTCTTCCGCGAGGGGCCGATGAACGAGGCCGTCGAGATCGACGGCAAGGCCGGCTTCGACCGGGTCTTCGGTGGGCTGCACCGGGACAGCGAAGCCAGCTACGCGATCGATCAGTTCTTCACCAACGGCGGCACGAAGGCGTACGTCGTCCGCGTCGCCGGCGGCGCGCCCGCCGCGGCGGGCGTGACGATCCGCAGTCAGGCGCGCGCGGGAGTCGGGCAGGTCGACCTGCTCAGCGTGCAGGCCGCCAACGCGGGCGCGTGGGGCAACAACCTGCGCGTCCACATCTCGCACAACGCCGACGGCACGTTCAACCTCGGCGTGACGCGCTTCGACGGGACCGACGCGGCGGCCAGGATCGTCGCCGCCGAGCCGCCGTTCCTGAACCTCTCGGTCGACCCGAATTCACCGCGCTACGTCGAGAAGGTGGTCAACGACGCTTCGGTCCTCGTGCAGGTGGATCACCTCGCGCCGGCGGATGACCGGCTGCCCGCCGCGAACGGGACGGCCGGGCGGCAGATCACGCTCGACGCTGCGGCCATCGCGGCGCTGCACCCGAACAACAAGACGTTCGTGGTGACGGTCACCGACCCCGGGCCGGGCGCCGATCCGACGGTCGCACACACGGCGACCCTCGACTTCACCAACGCGGCCGCCAACCCGGCGCCGACCACGGCGAAGGGCCTGCGGGCGAAGGTCGAGTCGGCGATCCAGACGGCCGTCGACGCCCAGGGTGCCACGCACCCGCTGCTCGCCGGAGCCTCGGTGCAGCTGATCGAGACGGCGACCGGCTACCGCTTCGTCGTCGAGCCCAACCGCAAGGCGCGCGAGTTCGCGCCGCAGCTGATCCTCGACGTCACCGCGGCGGCCGGCAGCACCGGCGCCGACGCGCTCGGCCTGGCGGGCGCCGGCGTCGGCGACAACGTGCAGGACTACGACGTCGGCTCGACGCTCGCCGCCGGCTCGCAGACGGGCGGCGCGGCCGGCGCCGACGGGACGCTGCCCGACAAGAGCGCGCTCGCCGGCGCGCCCGGCGAGCCGCCGACCGGGATGTACGCGCTCGCAAAGGTCGACCTGTTCAACCTGCTCTGCATCCCGCGCGCCGCGTCGCTGCCGGACGCCCAGGCCGACGCGCTGATCGGCGACGCGCTGACGTTCTGCGAGGAGCACCGGTCGATGCTGCTGATCGACATCCCGGCCGATCGCAACACGGTCCAGGAGATCCTCGACTGGATCGACGACAACGCGAACTACCGCCACCCGAACTCGGTGCTGTACTTCCCGCGGGTCCGGGTCGCGGACCCGCTCGACGAGTTCCGGCTGCGGTCGATCGGCGCCGCCGGGACGGCGGCCGGCATCTTCGCGCGGACCGACGCGACGCGCGGCGTGTGGAAGGCGCCGGCCGGCCTCGAGGCGTCGTTGCGCGGCGTCTCCGAGCTCGACTTCAAGCTGACCGACCCCGAGAACGGCACGCTCAACCCGCTCGCCGTGAACGCGATCCGCGTGTTCCCGATCCACGGCCAGGTCGTGTGGGGTGCACGCACGCTCGACGGCGCCGACGCGAAGGCGTCGGAGTGGAAGTACATCAGCATCCGCCGGACCGCCCTGATGATCGAGGAGTCGCTGTTCCGCGGCACCAAGTGGGTGGTGTTCGAGCCCAACGACGAGCCGCACGTGGGCGAAGGTCCGGCAGAACGTCGGCGCGTTCATGATGAGCCTGTTCCGCCAGGGCGCGTTCCAGGGCTCGACGCCGGACAAGGCGTTCTACGTCAAGTGCGACGGCGAGACGACGACGGCCAACGATCGCAATCTCGGGATCGTGAACATCGAGGTCGGGTTCGCCCCCCTCAAACCGGCCGAGTTCGTCGTGATCAAGATCCAGCAGATCCCCGACGTGTAGTCGGAGGAGGCCAGCATGGCGAACGGGTTCACGGTCAACGCCCATCGCGTCGACCCGTACAAGAACTTCAAGTTCCGGGTGAAGAACGCGGACGGCAAGACGGTGCTGGGCGTGAGCAAGGTCAGCCCGCTCAAGCGCACGACCGAGGTCGTACGGCACCGCAGCGGCGAATGACAACAGCCACGACAGCCCGTCACCCGGGCGGTCGACGTACGACGCGATCACGCTCGAGCGCGGGATCACCCACGACACCGAGTTCGAGCGCTGGGCGAACATGGTCCACCCCTACGCCGGCGACGCGGCGATGGACCTCGTCAACTACAAGCAGGAGCTGACGCTCGAGGTCATGGACGAGAAGGGGCTCGTGGCGCTGCGCTACTTCCTGCACCGCTGCTGGGTGAGCGAGTTCGTCGCGGTGCCCGACCTCGACTCGATGGCCAACGTGACGGCGATCGAGTCGGTCAAGCTCGAGCTCGAGGGCTGGGAGCGCGACGTCGCCACCGTCGAGCCCGACGAGGCGTCAGCGGTCCCGGTGGGCGGGTAGACCGCCGTGCCTGGCCTCGCCGTACGGGCGTTCGGCGTCGAGCCGGGCGACCTCGACGTCGAGTTCGACGCCGGCGACCGGGCGGAGGTGGCCACCGCCGTGCTGGCGGGCTGCGCGCTGGCGCCGGACGGCGCTCCGCTCGGGACCGAGCACGCGCGAGCGCTCGCGATCGGCGCGCGGCTCGGGGCGCTCGTCTCGGTCTGCCGGCTGTCCGGGCGCCGCGAGCTGAGCCAGGTCTCCCGCTGCCCCGGGTGCGACGAGGAGTTCGAGGTCGACCTCGCGCTCGACGCCCTCGCCCGCGCGCAGGAGGCGGCCGAGGCCGACGCACCGGTCGCGGTGGAGTGGGGCGGCACGACCTACCGGCCGCGGCGGCCGACCGGCGACGACCTGCGGCGCTGGCGCGACCGCGCTCCGTCCGACGCCGAGATCGCCGCGGCGCTCGGCGGCCCCGCTACCGACGCGCCCGCTGAGCTGCTCGCCGCGATCGAGGCCTCGCTCGATGCGGCGGACCCGCTCGTGGACGCGGCGGTCCGGTCGCGGTGCCCGGCGTGCGGCGCGCCGGTCGAGCTGCCGGTGGACCTCGAGGGCGAGCTGCTCGCACACGCGCGGCGCGACCAGGACGAGCTGCTCGAGGACGTGGCCGCGCTGGCCGGCGCGTTCCACTGGAGCGAGCACGACATCCTCGCGCTGCCGCCCCGGCGCCGGCGTCGCTATCTGGCGATGGTCGAGTGATGCCCTACTTCGACCGCATCCGGCAGCTGGCCGCGGCCCGCGGCACACCGCGCCGCGGGCGGGCCTGGGGATTCGAGGTCGAGGACGTCCGTCCGAGCGCCGCGCCGCCGGCGCCCGCAGTCGCGGCGGCCACGCGTACGGCGCCGCCGCCGGTCCCCGCCGCGCCGAGTGTCCCCGCTCCCCACTCCCGCCCGCGATCAGCGCGCGGCCCCGGCGCCGCCGCTGCGCGGCTCCCCGGCGCCGGCCGCTGCGGCGCGGCCGGAGCGCGTGACCACGCGGCTTCGCGACGAGCGCGGCCACCCGGCGCGGATACCCCGCTCGCGCGCACCGGCGCCGCGCCCGATGCGCGCGAGCCGGCGCCCGCGCCGGACGCCGCACGAGCCGGCGCGCCGCCCCCGCCCGAGTCCCCGCCGCCTCCGCCACTTGCGGTCGCCGACGAGGCCGGACGCGCGGTACCGGCCGCCGACGTGACCGAGGTGGTCGGCGCGCCGCTCGGCACCGCACCGCTGCCGGAGACCGTGGTCGCCCCCGCGCCGCCGGTCACCGAACCTCCCGACACGGCCGAGCGCGCCCACCGGGCGCTGGCCGAGGTGCGCCGCTGGATGGAGGAGCCGCCCCGCCGGCACGAGGCGGGCCGGTCACGCTCCCGGCGCACCGCATCCACGGATCAGGCCGCCGCGCCGCCGCTGTCGATCGGCACGATCGAGGTGACCGTCGAGGCGGCGCCCGCGCCGCGCCCGGCGCCGGCGGTCGCACCGCCTCCGCCTCCGCGCCGCGCCGGCCGCGACGTGGTCCCCCGCGACTACCTGCGCGGGTGGTGACGCATGCCGCTGGCCGACTCCAGCCGGGCGATCGGAGCCGTGACCGGGCTGCTCATGCAGCGGCTCGAGCTGCTGACCGGTCACAACATCACCGTCGGGCGCCCGGAGCCGCCGAGCGCCAACGGCGGCATCACCAACCCGCGCCTGAACCTCTTCCTCTACGAGGCGGTGTTCGACTCGAACCTGCGCAACACCCCGCTCGACGAAGGGCAGGACGCACCGCTGTGGCTCGTCGTGCGCTACGTGATGACGCCGTTCGACGACGACGGTGAGAGCGACACGGCCGACGCGTATCGCGTGCTCGGCGACGGGCTGCGCGCCCTCCAGTCGCTCGCGCTGCTGCCGGTCGCCGGCCTGCAGCCCGAGGACCAGGCGGCGCTGGACCCGAACCCGCAGGAGCTGCGGCTGACGTTCAACGAGGCGCCGTCGTCGTTGCTCTCCAGCCTCATGCAGGGGACGGACGAGAAGTACCGCTTCTCGATGTGCTTCGAGGTGCGGCCCGTGATGATCGCCCCGGCGGCGGCGGCGGCGTATTCGCTGTTGATCGGCGTCGACTACACCGGCGCGCCGGGCGCCGAGGCGCCCAACGGCGGCGTCGGCCTGTCGGTCGAGCCGACGCTCGGGCCGGTGATCGATCGCGTGACGCCGCCGAGCTTCAAGGCCGGCGACCCGCCGGTGCGGATCGACGGCAGCGACCTCGACATCGGCGGGCTCGAGGTGCAGCTCGGACCGGTGCGGCTGCCGCTGACGTTCGACGCCGCCCGCAACGCGATCTTCGACCCCACGACCGCGGCGCTCAGCGGCACCGCGATCTCCGCCTCCAGTCACCCGCTGACGCTCGTCCGCACGCTGTCGACCGGGCGCCGCCGCTCGAGCAACATCGCGATCGTCAACCTGCTCCCCGAGCTCGGCGCCGCCGCGTTCGACGCGGGCGAGATCGACCTGCAGGGCTTCCACCTGGGCACCGCCGACGATGACGTGGTCGTCGGGCTGTACCGCAATGGCGCCACCGTGCGCTCGTACGACGACGTGGTCGACGCCGCCGGCGCGCCGCCCGCGCAGACGCACCGGCGCGTCCGGCTCGCGCCGCCGGCGCTGCCCGGCGGCGCCTATCGGGTGGTGCTGCGCGTCAACGGCCAGCAGGCGCGGCAGAGCCCTGAGGTGACGCTCCCGTGAGCACCGCCGCTGCGCCGGCGAGCTTCTCCCCCCAGCTCGTGCCCGAGGACGAGCTGGCCCGGCACTGGCTGCGCCAGGTCACGCTGCGCCTGCGCCGCGAGGTGCTGTGGATGTGGCACCAGCGGGGGCAGCCGGAGCGCGGCCGGCGCGGCGCGCTGCCGCCGGCGACCGACCCGACCGTCGAGGCGCTCGACCTCGCGCGCTACTGGGAGGACAAGCAGCGGTTCTTCGCACGCGACCAGACCGCACGCTACCTCGGCGCGCAGATCGCGGCTCCGGAGCCCGACCGACCGGGCCGACCGCCGCGCGGATCGTTCGCATGGGCCGCTCGCGAGCTGGAACTGCAACCCTGCGAGCGCTTCCTGCTGGCGCTCGCGGTCCTGCCCGGCTTCGACAGCGCGGCGGGGGCCATCGTCGCCGCCTGCGTGAACGACCCGGCGGCCGTGCGGCCGACGCTCGCGCTGGCCCAGCGGCTGTGGGACGAGCCGGTGGAGCTGCTGACGACCGCCGAGTCCGGACACCGGCTCGAGCGGCACGGCCTGCTCGAGCGGCCCGTGCGCGACACGACCGTCGACTGGCGCGGCGCCCTCGTCACGCCCGCACTGGTGGTCCGGACGCTGCTGTTCCCGTCCGCCGACCCACCGGCCCAGCTGCGCCGCCTCGCGCGGCCGGACGGAGAGCGGATCGCCGCGCACAGTCCCGCGCAGCTCGAGATCGTGCCGGTCATCGGGCCGCGCGGCGCCGACCACGCGGGGGCGGCCGCGGACGCGTGCACCGCGGCCGGCCGCGCGAGCGACGTCTTCGCCGGGGGGATCGAGACCCTCACGACGCCGGGCCTGCTCGAGGCGCTGGCGTGCACCTGCTGGCTGCGCGGCGTCGACCTGTTCCTGGATCTCGACGCCGCCGCCGCGGCGCTGGCCGCCCGCCCGCTGCGCCTCCCCAGCGCGGCACTCGGGCTCCGGCTGCTGCTCGCCGTCGAGGGGCGCGGCGGCCCGGCCGACGTGCCGCCGGGACTGCTCGCGCCCGCCGTGCACGTCGCGCCGCTGTCGTATGAGGCGCGCGTCGAACTGTGGCGGCAGGAGCTCGACCCCGAGGTCGTGGGCGACGTCGCACGCCGGTTCCGCTTCGAGGCCGGGGCGATCCGCTCGGTCGCCCGCCGCGTGCGCCGCGACGGCGCGGTCAGCCGCGAGCGGCTCGTGACGGCCTGCCGCGAGGAGCTCGAGCTCGACCTCGGCGAGCTCGCCGAGGAGGTGCGCCCGCGGTTCCGCCGCGACGAGCTCGTGCTGCCGCGCAAGCAGTCGCTCCAGCTCGACGAGATCCGGCTCGCGATGGCCTCGCTCGCGCAGGTCCACCACGAGTGGGGCACCGGCCGCGTCTGGCACGATGCGGGGCTGGCCGTCCTGTTCGCCGGGGCGCCCGGCACCGGCAAGACGATGGCGGCCGAGGTGCTCGCCGCCGAGCTCCGGCTGCCGCTGTACCGGGTCGACCTGTCGCAGGTGGTCAACAAGTACATCGGGGAGACGGAGAAGAACCTCCGGCGCGTGTTCGACGCCTGCGAGGCGAGCGACATCATCGTGCTGTTCGACGAAGCCGACGCGCTGTTCGGCCGCCGCACGCAGGTGCGCGACGCCCATGACCGCTACGCCAACCTCGAGGTCAGCTACCTGCTGAGCCGCATGGAGCGCGCCAAGGGCGTCACGATCCTGGCGACCAACCGCAAGGACGACCTCGACGGCGCGTTCCTGCGGCGGCTGCGCTACGTCGTCGACTTCCCGCTCCCGGACGTCGCCGAGCGGCGCGGCATCTGGACGGTGGCGATCCCGGAGGGCGTCGACGGGTCCGGGCTCGACCTCGACTTCCTGGCCGACCGGTTCCCGCTCACCGGCGGCCACATCCGCTCGGCGATCTTCAACGCCTGCCTGCAGAGCGCGGCCGGCGGCGGCGAGCCGCGCCTGTCGATGGAGGCGGTGCTGATCGCGGTCCGGCGCGAGCTCGACAAGGCCGAGCGGGCCGTCAGCCTCGAGCGGTTCGGCGAGTACGCCGCGCTCGTCCAGGAGCGGGCGTCGTGACCGAGCGCGTCCACGTCGAGCGGGTGCAGGTGCGCGTGCGCGGTGGTGCTCCGCTGGCCGCGCGGGCGCTCGCGGCCGAGCTGCGCAGCGGGCTGCGGCCGGCGCTCGAGGCCGAGCTCGCCCGCCCGGCGGCCGCCTCGCCGGCCAGCCCGCCGGTGACCGCGGTCGCCCGCGCGGTCGTGGACGGCATCCGGAGTGCGCAGCCATGAGCCTGCTGCTCAAGGGCGCGTTGATCGAGTACGGGAGCGACTTCCTCGGGCCGCTGCCGAACGTCGTCGTCTTCCAGTTCAACCCGCTCCAGGTGACGCGGACGATCGAGGTCCCGGCGCGGCCGACCGGCGCCGGCAGCCGGGAGACGAGCCAGGCCGGCGAGGTCCCGCTCGAGAAGCTCGACCTGACCGCCTCGTTCAGTGCGGCGGACATGCTCGCGTACAACAACATCCTCGCGCGGGCGACCGGCATCGCCTCCTACCTCGCCGCCCTGGAGCTGATGGCCAACGCGAAGGCCGCGGAAGGCGGCCTGCTCGGCGCGGCGATCGACGCGGTCGGCGCGCTGCTCGGCGGTGGCGGCGGCGCCGACCCCACGCAGCCGATCCCGCGCGAGGCGTACCCGCGGCTGATCTTCATCTGGGGCCTCACCCGCGTGCTGCCGGTGATGGTCACCTCGATGAAGATCACCGAGACCCAGTTCGACTTCCTGCTCAATCCGATCGAGGCGGAAGTCGAGATCGGCCTGACCGTCATCCGTCCCGACCCGTGCGCGAAGGACATCGTCGCCGAGGGCGCGAGCATCTACACCGCGACCGCCAAGGAGGCGCTGGCGGTCGCGAACCTCGCCAACGTCGCGGGTGAGATCGCCGACCTGGTGTCGTTCTGATGGCGTTCCTGAAGACATCGCGCTACGCCGCCGTCCCGCCCGTCGAGGCGCCCGCGAGCGGCGGCCGCACGGTCACGGCGCTCACGCTGCGCGTGCTGCCGCCCACCGACGGCGACCCGTACGTCGTGCTCGAGAACGACCGGCTGGACCTGATCGCCGACCGCGTGTACGGCGACGCGACGCGCTTCTGGCGGATCGCCGACGCCAACAGCGAGCTCGACGCCCGGCGGCTGGTGGAGCCCGGCCGCGACATCGACCTCCCACCGACGAAATGACCGGTGCCGAGTACAAGCTGCTGTTCGACGGCACGGCGGCCACCAAGGAGCAGCTCGAGCGCTTCGAGACGGTCACGGTCGACCAGGACGCCGAGCGGCCATGGCAGGCGCGGCTGGAGGTGTCGGTGTGCCTCGACGACCAGGGCAACTGGGTCGACGACGACGAGCCGTTCATGCAGATCCTGCATCGCATCCGCGTCGAGCTACGGCTCGGCGAGGGTGACTTCCAGCCGCTGATCGACGGGCCGATCGTCGGGTTCGACAGCGACCGGAGGTCGGCGCCCGGCCAGAGCATCGTGACGGTGGTCGTCCACGACGACAGCGCGCTGCTCAACCGCGACGGCTCGGTCGTCTCCTATCCCGCCGGGCTCAAGGACTCCGAGATCGCGTCGCGGATCTTCGGCGACTACCCGGAGATCGCATCGACCGAGATCGAGGACACGCCCGCGCCGCCCGCGGCCCAGCCGCCGGAGATGCGCCGGCGCGGCACCGACATGCAGTTCCTGCGCCGGCTCGCCCGCCGCAACGACTTCGCCTGCGGTGTCGCCCCGGGCGCGCAGCCGTCGAGCTCGATCGGCATCTTCCACACGCGGCCGGTGTTCAGCGACCAGCCGCCGCCGCTCGTGCTGCTCGGCCGCGATCGCAACATCGAGACCTTCGACGTCCGCCTCAACGCCCACGGGCAGAGCAACGTCGTCGCCTCGACGCTGAGCTTCAGCGACAAGTCGACGGTCACCGCCAGCTCGCAGGTCCGCGACCTCGGCATCGCCGGGCAGGAGCAACTGCCGCCGGGGAGCGGCGAGACGGTGGACCTCCAGCACCGGGTCGACAGCGAGGCCCAGCGCAGCAGCCGCGCGTTCGAGGCGACCGGCTCGGTGCGCCAGGGCTGCTACGCGGGGATCCTCGCGCCACTGCACCCCGTCACCGTGCAGCTCGGCACCACGCACACGAGCGGGACGTACACGATCGAGAAGGTCACGCACCGGCTCGGCCGGTCGGAGTACACGCAGGAGTTCACGCTCGCGACCGACCAGCTGTCCGAGTCGGCGGCCGGCAGCGGCCTGATCCCGGCGGGGTTGTTCTGATGGGCGATCGCGCCACCGAGCTCCCCGTCGCGCTCGCCGAGTACCTCGACGGGCACTGCTTCGGCAAGTACCGGGGCATCGTCGACTCGCTCGGCAGCGGCGCCGAGCTCGGGCTGATCAAGGCCGTCGTGCCCGAGGTGCTCGGCGAGGAGGTGTCGCAGTGGGCGCGGCCCGCGGTGCCGTTCGCGGGACCCAAGCACGGCTTCGTCGCGCTGCCCGAGGTCGGCGACGGCGTGTGGGTCGAGTTCGAGGCCGGCAATGTCACCCAGCCGATCTGGAGCGGGTTCTGGTGGGGCGACGACGAGATCCCGGATCCCGCCGCCGAGAAGACGCGCGTGTTCGCGACCTCCAATGGCCACAAGCTCGTGCTCGACGAGGACGCCAACGAGGTGCGGATCGAGCACGGCAGCGGCCCGTCCATCGTGCTCACCGACAGCGACATCACGATCGCGGTCGGCTCGAAGAAGATCGTGATCTCGTCGAGCAGCGTGAGCCTCAACGACGGCGCCCTGGAGGTCACCTGATGCCGGGCAAGGTGCTCACGACCGGCGGCACCGTCCAGTGCCCGCACGGTGGCCAGGCGACGCTCAGCACCGCCAACACGAAGGTCTCGACGGCGGGTGGCAAGGTGCTGCTGGAGAGCGATATCCACACGGTCGCGGGCTGCGCGTTCATGATCGGCACCAAGCCGTCGCCGTGCCTGCGGATCGAGTGGAAGGGCGGCGCCGCCAAGGCCAAGGCCAACCAGACCGGGGTGCTGGTCGAGAGCAGCATCGGCCTCTGTTACAGCCCCGAGGGCGCGCCGCAGGGGCCGGCGACGATCGTGATGGCCGACCAGAAGGCGAGCGCGCAATGAGGGCGTACGGCGCCTATCCCGCGTTCCCGTTCCGGATCGGCGAGGACGGCCGCACCGCGTGCGTCGCCGGCCGCGACCAGCATGTGGCCGAGGAGCTCCTGCAGCTCATCCTCACGGCGATCGGCGAGCGGCTGTTCCAGCCGACGCTGGGCACGAACGTCCGCCGGCTCGTGTTCGAGAACGTCGACGAGGTCACCGCCGGGATCACGAAGTCGACGATCACGCAGGCGATCGCGCGCGTCCTCGGCGACCGCGTCGACCTCGAGGACCTCGTCGTGCAGGCGGAGGAGTCGACGATCACGGTCGACCTGCGCTACCGGCCCGCCGGCAGCCCCGACACCCGCGTCCTGCGCCTCCAGCGCACCGAGGACTGAGCGCATGGCGGTCACCGACACCGACGCCCGCGAGGCCCGCGCCGCCGCCCTCGAGGCCAAGAACCTCAACGGCTTCGACTTCGTGCTCGTGTCGCTCGCCGGGCCCGGGGCCGCGACACTGGAGGTGCACTTCCTCAACGCGAACCGGCTGCCCCAGCTGCTGTCGGCGAGCGCGCCGGCCAAGACGCTGTTCCCGATCAGCGGCGGGCAGCGTGTGCGCGCCGGCGCCGCGTCCGGCGAGGTGCAGGCGACCGAGATGTTCGTGCAGGTCACCGGCAGCCTGCCGATCGCGTCCGCCGGGCTGTCGGTCGCCGAGACGCTGACGATCGCCGTCGGCAACCAGTCCGCGACCGTCGCGCTCCCCGCCGGCACGATCGTCGAGAAGGCGGTCGGGCTGATCAACGCGGAGCTCGGCTCGCGCGCGCGGGCCGTCGAGGTCGACGGGCGGCTCGCCGTCGTGGCCGGCCGCACGTTCGAGCTGACGGTCACGTCGTCGCGCGCGGACCCGGGCAACGGCCGTGGCAGCGGTTTCGACACGACGCCCGCCCGCCCACCGGCCGACGTCCTGAACCTGGTCGTGCGCCCGATCGGCGACTACTCCACGTACACGCTCGGGACCGGGCCGGCGGTGCCCGGGTTCGACCCGGTCTTCGCCGAGGTCGGCTTCAAGTTCCGGCCGGGGTGCTTCTCGACCGACTGCGCGCCCGGCTGGACGCCGGCGCCGGCGGCCGCCGCCGACCCGGTGATCGACTACCTCGCCAAGGACTTCGACTCGTTCCGGCACGTCGCGATGGGCTGGATGCAGGCGCGCGTCCCCGGCTGGACACCGTCGAGCGAGGCCGACCTGAGCCAGATGCTGCTGAGCCTGATGAGCGCGGCCGCGGACGAGCTGAGCGACTACCAGGACCGCGTGATGAACGAGGCCTACCTGGCCACCGCGCGCAGCCGGGTGTCGCTCGCGCGCCACGCGCGGCTGCTCGACTACCACGTCCATCAGGGCAACCAGGCGGCGGCCTGGGTCGCGTTCGAGCTGATCGCGGGCGCCGAGATCCTGCCGGGCGAGGTGGTCGAGGTGTGGGCCGGGCGCGAGAGCGCGGGCGAGCCGGCCGACGACGCCGCGGTCTTCCGCGGCGCGACGCCGCACCTGCACCAGCTGCTCAACGCGGTCGCGCTGCACACGTGGAGCGGTGCCGTGCCCGGGCTCGCCGCCGGTGCCGTGAGCGCCGACCTCGCCATGCCTGCCCAGGCGGCGGCCGAAGCGGTCGCGGAGCTGATCGTGACCGGCGCGGTGCCGCGCCTGCTGATCCAGGAGCATCGCGACCCGCTGACCGGCAACGCCGCCGGCGCCGACCCCGACAAGCGGCAGCTGCTGGCGCTCGACCCCGGCCCCGACCCAGGCGTTGCGCGACCCGGTGACCGGCAGCTGGTACGTGACCGTCGCGTGGCGCGAGGAGGACCGTCTGCGGTTCGACTACACGTTCACGGCCGCAGACGCCGTTCGGCGCGTTCAGCGACGTCAGCCGGTTCCACGGCAACCTCGCCGAGGTCCGACACGGCCGCGAGGTCACGGTGACGTTCCGGCCGCCCGGCGCCGTGCTCGCGCCGGGTGAGCGCACGCTCGAGCCGACACAGGCGGACGAGCTCGGCCGCCCGCGCTGGGGCACGCTCGCGCGCCTGGACCCCGGCACGCCGCTGCTGTACCGCGACACCCCACCGGCCTCCGACGTGCCGCCGGAGTCGACCCTCGCGGTGACGGATCTCGGCGGGGAGGCGTGGACCGAGGTGATCAGCCTCGTCCCCAGCAGCGCCGGCGACCGCCACTTCGTCGTCGAGACCGACGAGCTCGGACGCAGCACGATCCGCTTCGGCAATGGCGTCAACGGCGAGAACGTGCCCGAGGGCGGCTCGATCAGCTGCACGTACCAGACCGGCCGCGCGCTGGAGGGCAACGTCGGGCGCGACCGGATCATCCGCAGCGCGCACCCCAAGCTCGCGGCGGCCTGGAACCCGTTCGACGTCACCGGCGCGCGCGCGCCGGAGCCGCGTGACGTGATCCTGCGCAACGTGCCGGAGGCGTACGCGGCGCGCCAGCAGCGGGCCATCACCCTGGCCGACTACGTGGGCCGCACCGAGGAGGTCGAGGGCGTCGCGCGCGCCGCCGCGGCGTACGCCTGGACCGGGAGCTGGCGGACGGTGCGGATCACCGTCGACCCCGCCGGCACCGACGTGCTGCGCCCCGAGCTGCGCGCCGCGGTCGCGGCGCACCTCGAGCCGCTGCGGTTGATCGGCGAGGACATCGAGATCCGCCCGCCCGTGTTCGTGCCGCTCCGGATCGTGCTCTCGGTCTGCGCCGATCCGGAGATCTGGCTCGACGACGTCCGCTTCGTGCTCGAGCAGGAGTTCTCCGACGGCTATACACCCGACGGGCGGCCCGGCTTCTTCCACCCCGACGCGTGGACGTTCGGGCAGACGCTGCACGCCAGCCAGATCCTCGGGCGGCTCGAGCAGGTCCCGGGCATCGCGTTCGCGCGGTCGGTGCGCCTCGGCCGCTGGGACGCGGCGACGCCCGGAAAGCGCGATCGGATCGAAGTCGGGCCGAGCGAGATCATCCAGGTCCGCAACGACCCCGACCACATGGAGCTGGGGTCGATCGTGTTCGACCTCGGCGGAGGCCGCGGCTGATGGCCGGCTTCCCCACGCGCCCCGCCAACCGGCCGTCGCTGCCGCGCATCGGCTACCGGATCGGGACGTACTCGGACATCCGCGCCGACCTGATCCGCCGGCTCAACGCGACGCCCGAGCTGGCGCACTGGACGCACCGCGAGCCCGACGACCCCGGCATCGCGCTGCTCGAGGTCGGCGCCGTGCTCGGCGACATCCTGACCTTCTACCAGGAGCTGTACGCGAACGAGGCGTACCTGCGGACGGCGCAGTGGCGCACCAGCGTCGCCGAGCTCGTGCGGATCGTCGGCTACCGGCTGGCGCCCGGGCTCGGCGGCAACGGGACGTTCGCGATCGAGCTGCGCCCCGGCGCCCCGGTCACCGTGCCGGCGGGCTTCTCGCTCCAGGTCGAGCTCGCGGACGCCGACGCGCAGGCCGACGCTCGAGACGCTCGAAGAGCTCGTCGCCTATCCGGAGCTGAGCCGCTTCAATCTGTACCGGCCGCTGACCGAGCCGCCGCTGCGCAAGGGCGCGACCGCACTCTGGCTCGACGCGCCCGAGCCCGTCGACATCGCGGCCGACGACCGGCTGCTGATCGGCACGCCGGACCCCGCCGTGCCCGGCCGGCTGAGCGCGACCCAGATCGTCGTCGTCGACGAGGTGAGCGCGCTGCACGGCGGCACGATCGTGCACATCCAGGGCGCCCTGCAGAGCGACTATGCCGCCGGGACCGTCGGCTACCGGCTCGGGCGCTCGTTCCGGCACTTCGGCCACAACGCCCCGGCGCAGGAAGTCCAGGTCGGCTCCGACGGCACCGCGACGGGCACTCCCGTCGACTTCTGCCGCAGCCTGTCCGGCAGCACGTCGATCGGCTCGGGCACGCTGCGCGCGCTCGACCTCCCGCTCGACTCCGCGGTCGACGACTTCGCGGCCGGCCGGCAGGTCATCTGCAGCTACGTCGGCTGCCATGCCGACGAGATCAGCTACATCTGGGGCGGCGCCGCCTTCCAGGTCTCGACGACGCAGACGGTCGCCAACGGCGACACCGGCTTCCTCGCCACGAAGGACTACTACGGCGCCAAGGAGCTGCTCGACGCCGGGCCGCCGGTGCCCAAGACCTTCGTGCGCACGGCCACGCGCGTCGACGCCGCGTCGCTGCGCGTCGGCTCGCTGTCCGGCCCGTCCACGGTGCTCGGCCTCGACAGCGCGCTGGAGTCCAGCTCGGGCGCCGGCGCCGACATGCGCACGTTCGCGATCCACGAGGTCACCGGCGAACGCCTGGCCGTTCATGCCCCGCCGCGCGATCGCGCGCTCAACAGCGGCAACGACCTCTACTTCGAGGGCCAAGCCGCCGTCGCGGCTTCGCTCGCCGGGCGCCGGATCATGCTCGCGCCGCCCGGCGCCGAGCCGGCCACGGCTCTCGTCGCCGGCGTCACCGTCGACGACTCGGGCGTGCCCGGCCTCGCCGGGCTGCACAAGGTCACGCTCGCCGCCCCGGTCGCGTACGCCGGGTTCCCGCAGACGGCCGACGACACCGCGACGGTCGTGTTCGGCAACGTCGTCGACGCCGACCAGGGCAAGACCGAGCCCGAGGCGGCGATCGGCAGCGGCGACGGCCGCAGCGCCTTCCAGACGTTCAAGCTGCCGAAGGCGCCGCTCACCTACCACCAGGCGCCGTCGCAGACGCCGCCCCAGGCGCCGGGGCTCGAGGTGACCGTCGCGGGCCGCACGTGGACGCGCGTGGAGTCGCTGTTCGGGCAGGGCCCGGACGCCGAGGTCTACGTGGTCCGCGAGGACGGCGACGGCAACTCGTGGGTGCAGTTCGGCGACGGCGGAGCGTTCGGCGCGCGGCTGCCCAGCGGCGTCGACAACGTGCGCGCCACGGCCCGCACAGGCGCGGGCGCGCACGGGCCGCTCAAGGCGGGCACGAAGGTCCTGCCCGGCCGGCTCGACCGGCTGCAGGCGGTGCAGCTGCCCGGCGTCGTCGCCGGCGGCTCGGAGCCCGAGGTGCCGGAGGTCGCGCGTGCCGCCGCGCCCGGCCGCGTGCAGAGCCTCGGCCGGCTCGTCGGACTGAGCGACTTCGAGGCGGAGGCGCTCGCGCTCCCCGGCGTCGCGCTCGCGACCGCCGCCTGGGGCATCGCGCACGGGGTGCCGACGGTGACGGTCACGGTCCTGATGGAGCACGGGCGCGAAGCCGAGCATGCGGCGGTCGCGGAGGCCCTGCGGACGGCCGCGCGCGATCGCGGCGCCGACCGTTTCGAGATCGACGTCGTGCAGGGCCGCTTCCGCAACGTGAAGCTGCGCGCGGACGTCGCCGTCGCCGGGGGCTTCGACGCCGACGCGGTGCTCACCGCCGCGCGCGTCGCGCTCGGGGTCGACCCGATGCCCGACGGGCTGTTCAGCGTCAACCGCCGGCGGTTCGGCCAGGCCGAGCACGTCACGCACGTGACCGGCGTGATCCAGCAGGTGAGCGGCGTGTCGTGGGCGAGCGTCAGCGGCGCCGACAAGGCGCTGACCTGCCCGCCGGACCGCGTGCTCCGGCTGCCCGACGTCGACCTCGCCGCGGTCACGGGAGCGACGTCATGACCGTCCGCGTCCCGCTCTACGACCGGCTGCCCGAGATCTACCGGATCGAGGACGCCAAGCAGGACGCCGGCGAGCCGCTGCGCGCGCTGCTCGCGCTGCTCGAGCAGACGTTCAGCGCCGTCCACGAGAACATCGAGTCGCTCTACCACGACCTGTTCATCGAGACCTGCGACCCGTGGGCGATCCCCTACATCGCCGACCTGCTCGGGACCTCCCACCTCACGGGCGATCCGGCGACGATCCGCCGCGACGTCGCCGGCACGATCGGCTGGCGCCGGCGCAAGGGGACGCTCGGGGCGATCGAGGCGATCACCGAGGCCCTCACCGGGTGGGGCGTGCACGCCGCCGAGCTGTTCAAGGACCTTGCCTGGACGCAGCACCTCGACCACCAGCGGCCCGATGCGGGAGGGGCGCCGCCGTGGGCCGCGACGACCGTCGACCGGCACACGGTCGTGCGCGGCGGCACCGCCGCGATCCGCGACCCGTCGACGCTGGCGCTCCTCGACACGCCGTTCGACCCGTTCGCGCGCGTGCCCGACTTCCGCGCGCCGGTCGCGGGAGCGCTGCGCCCGAACGTGCCGAACCTCGCCGTCTTCCTGTGGCGCCTGCAGCCCTACCGGATCGGGCCGGTCGCACCGGTCCACCGCGGCAACGAGGAGATCACGCTCGCGGACGGCGCCGCCGGCTTCGCCATCCGCTTCGACCTGCACCCGCTCGGCGAGCCGGTCTGCCTGTTCAACCCGCGCGTCGACGAGGACGGCGCGACGCCCGTGGAGTCCGGCCTCGACCGCAAGCCCGGCCCGATCCATCCGGCGCGGCTGGACTCGATGCGGCCGCCGCTGCACCGCGGGCCGACGCCGCCGGCGGGGGGCGTCGGCGACCTGTGGTTCGACACCGACACCGAGACGTGGAGCCAGTGGGACGGGACCGAGTGGGTCGCGCTCGAGGAGCTGATCGTCGACGAGCTGATCGGCGGCGCTGCCGGCCGACCGGAGGCGTACGTCGCCGTCGCCGCGTACGACCCGGCCGCGGGCGAGCCGCACCGGGTGTCCGGCCTGGCGCTCGAGCTGCACGTGCCGGAAGGCCCGTTCAGCCCGTTCGACCCGGCGGACTGGACGCAGCGCGGCGCGAACCTGTGCGCCTGGGAGGAAGGGCTGCGCACACCGCTGGCCGAGCGCGAGATCGCGATCGACCCGGTCGCCGGTCGGGTCGTCGTCGCCGTCCGCTCCGCGGCCCAGGCCGATGCGGTCCGCGACCGCCTGCGCGTGGTCTTCGCCTACGGGGCGGTCGGTCCCGTCGGGGCGCATCCGATCGACCGCCCGGCGCGCCCGGCGGCGACGGTGACGGTCGGCCCCGGGACCTCGCTCGCCGACGCGCTCGGTGACCTGCAGAGCTCCGGACAGGACGTCGTCGTGAGGATCGCCGACGATCAGGTCCACGCGCTCGACCTCGCGAGCGTCGCGGGCACGATCGGCGAAGGCGGCTCCACGCTGCGGCTCGCGCGCTCGGTGACGATCCGCGCGGCCGACGGCGCACGGCCGATCGTGCAGCTGGCGCGGCCGTTGCGGGCGCGCGCGCTCGACGCCGAGCGCGCCGACTCGCTCACGCTGGCGCTCGAGGGCCTGCGCCTCACTCCCGGGCCGACGATGGGCGCCGCCGACCCGCTGATCGCGCGCGCCGACCTCGGCGCGCTGGTGCTCGACGGGTGCACGCTCGACCCCGGCGGCGACGCATTGCGGCTGCGCGACGCCGACAGCCAGATGATGGCCGCCGAGCCCGAGGTGCACCTGCGCCGCACGGTGACCGGGCCGCTGCGCATCGACCGCGGGTACCGCCTCTACGTCACCGACTCGATCGTCGACGCCGGCAGCGGCGTCAACGAGGACCCGGCGACCGCGCGCTACGCGCTGAGCGGCGCGGCGGGCCCACCGGCGGCGGTGTGGGGCCCGCAGGTGCAGCTCTCCGGCGTGACGTTCCTCGGCCGGGTGCGTGCCGAGCGCGCGTCGGGGAGCGGCGGGATCTTCGCGCAGCCCTTCGAGGTGCTCGACAACCAGACGGGCTGCATCAAGAACAGCTGGTTCAGTGGCCGCGGCGACCGGCTCCCGCAGGCGCATGCCTGCGTGGGCGGCACCGGCGACGACCCCGCCCCGCTGCGCTTCGTCAGCGAGGTCTTCGGCCGCCCGCAATACGGCCAGGTCGCGGCGGACAGCGACTTCCGCGTCCGCGAGCGCGGGCCGGGCGACGACGAGATGGGGGCCTTCGGGTTCCTGCTCACGGCACACAAGGGGCACAACATCGAGATCCGGTACCGCGAGTTCCTGCCACTGGGGATCCGTCCCCTACTGGTTCCGGTGACCTGAGGGAGCACTCATGCGCGGCGACTTCTCACGCTCGGGCCTTGCCGATCACGCCAATGTCGAGGCGGTGCTGCAACAGCAGGGCCGCGTCCTCACCGACGCCGACTGGAACGACCAGACATGGTTGAGCGATCGCTGGCGGCGCGACGCCGCGCGCGCGGCGATCGGCGGCGACGTCGCCGCCGTGCCCGCCTCGAGCCCGGATGCGCTCGCGGTCGTGGGCGCGACGCTGTCCGGCACCGACATCACCGTCGCGGTCAACCCGGGGCCGGTGTGGGCGGGCGGCCTGTATGCCGAGTTCCGCGGTGCGGGAGCGGGCGCCGAGCAGCGCGTCGCGACCTACCTCGTCCCGCCGGCGGACGGAGCGGCGCCCGGGGCCGCCGGCACTCGCGACGCGGTCGTGCTCGAGCTGTGGCGCGAGGAGATCAGCGCCTTCCAGGTGCCGGAGGCCCTGATCGAGCCCGCGCTCGGCGGCGTCGACACGACCGCGCGGATCTGGCACGGGCTCGCGCTGCGGCTGCTGCGGCTCGGGTCCGGCCAGGGGTGCGACGAGATCGGCGACCGGCTCGATGACGACCTCGCCCACCGGCGGCGGCTGACCGTCACGCTCGAGCCGACGCAGGTGAGCAACGGCGACTGCCCGGTCGTCATCGGAGGCGGCTACAGCGGCTTCGAGCACGACCTCTACCGCGTCGAGATCGCCGATGTCGACGGCGGCGCCGCCATGTTCAAGTACTCGCGCTTCAACGGCGGGCTCGTCGGCCGCGGCACGTTCGACGCCGCGGTCAAGAAGGTGACGATCCGCGCCAACCGCCAGCCGATCCTCCGCTCCGGCCTGCAGCGCTTCTACCTCGAGGCGTTCCGGCCGCTGCCGGACCGCGGCGACGCCGAGCGCACGGCCGCCCTCGCCGAGGAGTGGCAGCTCGTCTACGGCGGGCGAGCGGTGCTCGCCAGCGACTCCGAGATCGACCTCACCGAGGACCTGTTCGGGACCGTCCCGGCGACCGGCGACGAGAGCCTCTTCTTCCGCCTCTGGGACGACGTCCTCCCGGTCGCCGCTTTCACCGGCGGGCCCGTCGACCTGCAGGACGGCATCCAGCTCGCCTTCGGCGCGCCCGGCCCGTCGCAGCCCGGCGACTACTGGACGTTCCCGGTCCGCGCCGGGGACATCGGCAACCCGGAGCTGCTGATCGACGACGCCCCGCCGGCCGGGCCCGAGCGCGTGCGCGTGTCGCTCGGCGTGCTGCGCTGGGGCGCCGACACCACGGTCACCCGCGACGACAACGAGATCGAGGACTGCCGGCGCGTGTTCCGCCCGCTGAGCGACCTCGCGCCCGGCTGCTGCGTCCCGGTCGCGCCGGGCGACGACCTGCCGCGCGCGATCCGGCGGATCCGCCGCCAGGGCGGCGGCTGCCTGTGCCTGCTCCCGGGTGAGCACCGCCTGCACGAGCCGCTGACCCTCGCGGGGGCGGCCGACATCTGCATCGAGGGCTTCGGCCTCGCCAGCCGCCTGGTCGCCGACCCGCAGCTGCAGGCGCCGGTGTTCGACCTGCGCGAGGCGGCGAACATCACCTTCCGCTCGTTCACGATCCTGCAGCGCGGGACGGCACCGGTGTTCGCCTGCGCCGCGACGCAGTCGCTCACGCTCGACGGGATGCTCGTCGTGTCACCCGTCGCCCCGACCGCGCACGCGCCGGTCGAGATCGCCGACACCGCGTGCGCGGGATGGCGGATCGACGACACCGTCCTCATCGGCCCGTCGTGCCTGCGCGGCGCGCGCCTGCAGGCCACCCGGATCGAGCGCTCGCTGTTCGCCGGCGTCGACCGCGGCATCGATCTCACGGACATGCTCGACGTCGTGCTCTCCGACAATCGGTTCGCCGGCGTGCAGGCGAGCGCGGAGAAGGACGTCGAGATCGCGCTGCGGCGCGCCAAGGGCGCCGCAGCGGCGCTGCAGCGACTGCTCGACACCTTCGCGCAGGCAGCCTCCGTGCGTCCGGACTCCCGGTTCGTGGCGCTCCGGGCCTCCGGGCTGTTCGACGTGCGGATCGACGGGAACATGATCGGTGGGCGCGTCGGCCTGCTCGGCGAGATCGCCGAGAACACCGTGATCGAGGACAACCGGATCCTCACGTCGGCGATCGGCGTGAGCCTGACGATGGCCGACGGCGTCCGCTTCGAGGGCAACGTCCTCGGCCAGGCGCGCAGCGACGGCAACCAGCTCTCGCCGCGGGTGGGGCTCCGGCTGCACGCTGACGCCATCGACCTGCGGATCCTCGACAACCGCTTCCTCGACGTCCGCGACGCGATCGTGTTCGAGACCGACGCCGACGGCGCCCGCGACGTCGTGCGGCTCGCCGAGGTCGACTTCCGCGTCACCCCGACGCTCGATGCCGCCGCCGGCAAGCAGATCGTCGCCGCGGTCAAGTCCGAGGTGGCGAGCCAGCGTGTGGGCTCGCGACTGCTGGGCACGCCGTTCGCCGCGGTCGGCAAGTGCGAGCGCACGCTGATCGAGGGCAACGTGCTGCAGGCGGATGGGATCGGCATCGAGTGGTCGGGCACCAAGGCGATCCACGACTTCCGGGTCAGCCGCAATGCGTTCGTCGGGTGCCGCGGCGGCGCGATCCTGATCGAGCCGGATGACCGCGTGCACTACGCGAACCTGGCGGACGCGGTCGACACGCAGGTCCGGCTGATCGACCGCAACCGGTTCGACATCCTCGGCGTCGCCATCCGCTCCACGCTCGGTGCCGTCCGGGTCGAGAAGAACGACGTGCGCGTCCGACCGCTCCCGGCGACCTTCGTCGCCGGCGAGAACGTCATCAGCCTGCTGACCACACAGGTGTTCACCCTGCCGACGTTCGTGACCGCGGCGACGAGCAAGGACATCGGCAACCTGCGCCTCGGCGCCAAGGACGTCTCACAGCGGGCGGCCGCGAACCCGAGCGCCATCAACACGGCCAGCTTCGCCGCGCAGGCGCAGACGAGCATCCTCGACGCGCACGCGATCGATCAGGGGGACGTCCTCACCGATCACGCCTTCGTGCTGCACGGGCTCGCACTGGCCGGCGAGGGCGCGCTGGTCGCGAGCGCGTCGACGTTCACGCTCGCGCCGCTGATCACCGATCTGGAGGCGTTCGTGGTCAACCTCAGCGGGGCGCAGAACGAGGTCACCGACAACAACCTGCTGTCCAAGAACACCGGGCTCGACAGCGGCGTCGTGCTGCAGGTGCCGTCCGGCTCGGTGACCGGCAACGAGGTCGAGGTCGGCCACGTCGCGGTGATGATCACCGCCAAGGCGTCGCAGGGCCGGCGCGACCTCGCGGTCGAGGGCAACCGCCTCACGGCGACCGGCGCGCAGTCGGGCGGCGGTCTGCGCCCGGCGTCATACGCGCTCGCGATCCCGACGATGACGGCGGGCAACTACTCGATCCTCGACAACGCGATGGACGGCTCGGTGATGATCGGCGCCGAGCCGTTCGCGTCGACCGGGCTGGCCAAGGCGGCGACGCTCCAGTTCGGCAGCTTCATCGGGCTGTCGCACACGCTGGCGTTCGACGGCAAGAGCTACTCGTCGGCGATCTCGTTCGCCGCGACGCCCGCGAAGGCGATCGCCGCCACGACGATCGATCCCAAGCTCGTGAGCGCGGTGGCGGGCGCCGGCGCGGCGGCCGAGCCGTTCAACGAGGACCCGCACAAGGACCGCACCGTGATCCAGTTCTCCGACAACCGGGTCGTGCGCGGCTTCGTCGCGCTGGCTCGCTCGACCGGCGGGGCGTTCTGGACCAAGGACGACCTCGTCCGCGAGGGCGCGACGTCGCCGGTGATCCAGGTCACCGGCAACGTGCTCGACTACTGGGCCCGCGTCGTCGGGCTCGACGTGATCATCGTCGGCAACCACAGCCAGACCGCGATCCAGTACCGCGCCGGCAGCCGGATCGAACGCGCCGCGAACCTGCCCGCCCCCGCGGAGTTCTGAAGGAGAGCCGCCATGAGCAACCCCGAACTCGACGATCCGGTGCAGGCGCGGCTCGCGCGCATCCTCGACGCCAAGCGGCGCGACAACGCCGACATCCTCAGCGCGCTGAAGGTGGCCGAGGACGCCTGGGAGCGACTGAACAAGGAGGTCGACACCGCGATCGGCCAGGAGTTCGACCTGATCAGCTCCGAGCAGACCGCGGTGCTGGCCGCACGCGACCGGCTCGACAACCCGGACACCGACCCGGCCGACAAGAACTTCGTCTTCGCGGGCCGCGTGTTCGACGCCACCTCCAAGACCGGCCTGCCCCAGATCACGGTCCGCGTGCTGCGCGACCGCGACCAGCCCGGTGAGCCGCTCGCCACCGCGATCACCGACGCCGCCGGCGCCTATCGCGCGATCATCCCGCCCGAGCAGTTCGACCCCAGCGGCGCCGCGACGGCGATCCGCGTCGAGGCACTGCAGGCCGGCGCGGCGAAACCGGTCGCACTGCAGCGGTTGTCGCTCGTCCTTTCCTCGGGCGGCGTCCAGCAGGTCGACCTGCCGGTCAAGCAGAGCCGCACCGTCGGCGGCAACGTCGCCGCGGGCGAGTCGGCCCGCGACAGCCTCGACGCGACGATCGCGACCGTGCAGCAACGGCTGGCGAGCATGCAGGCCGCGCACACGGCGACGTCGCGCTTCTCCGACCTCACCCGCGACGGACTCAAGGAGCTGAGCGCCGCGCTGGCGAGCGAACCGCCGGTCGTCGTCATCGACGACCAGCCCACTCCGCCCGCCCCCGCGCCCGAACCGGAACCCGCGCCCGAGCCGGAACCCGAGCCCCGGCCCGACACCCGCTCGACGCCGCTCGAGAAGATCCCAGGGATCGGCGACAAGTTCGCCGACCGCCTGCGCGCCGCCGGCATCCCCGACGTCGAGAGCGCTCGTCGAGACACCGATCGAGAAGCTCGCCGACATCCTCGGCTCCGCAGATCTCGCCAAGCGCGCGCTCGTGGGCGGCAAGAAGGTCCTCGAGCAGGGTTAGAGCAGCACCTGGCTGCCGCCGAGCACGATCCGATCGAGCAGCGTGTCGCGGGCACGCAACACGTCGCGACGGAGGGTGTCCAGGCTCTGGTGACGCACGAGGTATCGCTCGTACGCCGCGTCGAGCAGCTCCTTGGCGTCGCGGTTGTAGTTGGGGTGGTACATGAGGTCGCGCAGGACGCCCGGCGGGATTGGTTCGTTGCGACCCCGGTAGCGGCGAATGTGTCCAGCAACTCCCGGTTCACCTGATGGACCGGGCAGGTTCGAGCGGTAGAACCCCTCGAGCGTCGTCGGGAGCGCGATGCCGTTGATCGCGCGGATCGTGGTGGTTCCAGCCTGGTTGCCGCGACGTCAGCGCGTCGAACGCGGCGTGGTTCTGCAGCTCGACCGGGATGATGTGGTGGGCCTCCCAGTCGGCGCCGATGTCGGCCCAGAGCGGCTGGTTCATGTTGCGGCGTAGGGCCTCGCGGTCCGGCGCGGATACTCCTCGGGACTCACCCGCAGCACGGGCGGTCGCCTGATCGCGTGGAACCCCTCCGCGACGCCCTCGTCGAACAGCTGACCGGTCTTGGGGACGACCGCCGTGCGCGCCTGGCGCACCGGAGCACGAGCTCGTCCGGGGCGATCCGCGTGCTCGCCGAGCATGCCGAGCACGTCCGACGCGGCGTCCGGGCCGCTGCGCCCGCTGATGTCGCGGAGGTGTGCGATGACCCAGTCGCGATCGTTCTGAGGGAGGCTGTTGAGCAGACTCCAGCCCGCGCCGGCGTGCGTCCGTGTCGATCTTGATCCCGGCACACCTGCCGCCGCAGACGGTCGGCGGATCATCGGCGGACCCGGGTCATAGTCGGGGTCGAATGTGGTGGGCGCGCTGGCGGTGAAGGCGATCCGGTAGTGACCCGGGATCGGGAGCGGCTCCGAGATGAACCCGGTGAGCCAGCGGTAGCGCGGCATGAACCAGGCGTCGAGTGACGGGATCAGCGCGACGACGGGGACATGGCGCCTTCTCGGCCGCCTCGGTGAACGCCCGCGCCTCGAGCCGCAGGCGGACGACCTGGCTCGCGCGCTCGGCGGCCGTCTCGGTCGCTTCCGCCGCCTCGCGCTCGCCGCGGCGTGCCGTCTGCGCGGCCGCGTGCTCGGCGCCTTCGACCACCTCGCGCTCGCCGCGCCGCGCGATCTGCGCCGCGGCGTCCTCGGCCGCCTCGGTGGCAACCCGCGACTCGGCGCGGCCGCCGACGCGCTCGGCGAAGCGCGCGAGCTTCCCGAGCCAGTGCTCGATGACCTCGATCAGGCCGCGCACGAAGGGCAGCTTCGCGGCGAACTTCCCGGCGGCTCCGACGCCGCGCATGAGCGGTCCCAGGAACGGCTTCAGCGCCTTGCCGACGACCGAGAAGATCTCGCCGCCGAGATCCAGGAACCGCAGGAACAGGATGATCGCCTCCCTGAGTGCCGGCTCGAGGGCCTTCAGCGCCGCGTACTCGCCCGCGGTCAGGTAGATGATCAGCAACTGGAAGAGGACGAACCCGGTGAGGAAGCCGAGCTTCGAGCCGAGCTCGTAGTCCGGAAGCATGATGTACGTGAGCAGCCAGCCGGCGATCGTCGCGCCGAGGTCGCCGGCCGCGCCCAGCATCCAGTCCCACGCGGCGCCGAGCAGTCCGGCCAGTCCCGTGATGCTGCTTCCCTCGCCCTCGACCTCGGCGCGGGCCTGGGCTTCGAGCGCGTCGGTGTCGGGGACCGGCTCGGCCGCCGCCGTCTCCAGGTCGGCCGCCACGTCGGCATCGACAGGAGGAGCGCGCGGCGCGACGGTGTCGAGTGCGGTGCCGATGCCCGGGACCGCGCGGACGAGCGGGGCCAGCGCCCGTCCGATCGCCGACGCCGCGACGACGACGAACTTGACGATCGTGAAGATCATCCGGAACGGATCGATGATCCCGTCGATCAACCCCTCGAGCAGGCCGACGATGAAGCCGGCGGCGAAGTAGGCGCCGCCGCTCGCCAGCGTCGACGCGATCTTGTTGGCGACCGCCGTCCGGGTGTCGTCGGTGACGACCCCGTCGGATCCGCGGAGGAACCCGAGGTAGCCGAGGATGGCGGCCTTGACCGGGATGCCGAGCGCGCCGATCCCGAGCAGCAGGGCGGGGAAGCCGGAGAGGAACGCGATCAGCAGGTCGAAGATGAAGTTGATGACCGGTGGCTTGAGGTGATCCGGGCACAGCAGCCACAGCTCCGCCGTCAGCGCGATCGGCAGCATGAGCGGGTTGATCGCCACCATCGCCATTCGGCCGAGGAAGGCCAGGATCGGCCGCGCGATCGCATCGAGCGCGTCGAACACGGCCTGGATCGCCGGCACCAGGCCGGAGAAGCCCGACGTGGCCCAGGCAGCGAACCGGCCATACACGGCAGCGAGACCTTCGAGGTAGGTGAGCACGCCGTGCAGGCAGCGGCTGACGCCGAACGCCGCGAGCACGTCGCTCATCGCGGTCCCGAACTGGGTGGCAAGGCCGGCGAGCCAGGACGCGGCGGTCGAGAACGCCCCGGCCACGCCGCCGATCGCGCCGAGGATCCCGGGCAGGACGTCCTCGCGCAACACGTCCCGGGCGCGAACGAGGATGTCGCTCGTGTTCCAGTTCTTCCAGAGCCAGGTGATCTTCTCCCACAGCGGCGGGATCACCTCGGCGAGGATCACCACCGGGCCGAGCGGCGAGAGCAGCACGAGGATGCCGCCGGCCACCATCAGCGGCTTGCGGATCGGCTCGATCGTCTGCTGGAACGACGTCCAAGCGTCCGCCGCCCACGCGCGCACGGTGTCCATCACGCCGCTGGTGCTGTCCCACGCCAGGTGGAACTCCTCGAGCAGCCAATTCCAGGCCAGCGTTGCGCCGGTACGCAGCGGCTCGGTGATCTCCCACACCCACGAGACCATCCGGGAGACGCGGGCCCACACCTCGCCGCCGACGCCCTGCAGGAAGTCGAGCGCCGGCACGGCGAGCCCTTCCCACACGCTCGTGTAGACGCCGTTGATCGTGTCGGAGATCCCCTGGACCGTCGCGAGGATCGGGGTGCCCCAGGTCGCGAGGGCCTCCACAAGCCATCCCATCGCTTCCCCGAGCTTCTCCGACGTCCTCTCCCGGAGTCTCTGCTCGGTGCGGCGGACGCCCTTGGCGAGCTCCGTGAACGTCGACTCGATCGTCGACATGAAGTCGAAGTCGCCGATCGCCGAGAACGCCCGGCCGACCAGCGTGTCGACGCCGGTGCAGAAGAGCTCGTTGAGGCGGACGACGGCGTCGCCGTTGAGGAAGCCGAGCAGGCCGGGAGCGAACCGCTCGACGACGGCCGCGCCGGTCTCGGCCACGGTCTCGACCGCCTCGGCGCCGATCTCGACGGCGGCGCTCGCGGCGCTCGACACCCAGGCCGGCAGGATCGACGTGTCGTCGTCCTCCAGGCGCTGAACGGCGGGGGGCGCGCGCTCGCGCGGGCGGTGGGGTGCTGCGGAGGAGGCGACGATCGGCGACTGCTGGCCGACGTGCACGAGCTCGTGTGCAAGAACCTGTGCACGGGCCGAGTGGCTCGCGTGCTGGGCGTTGCGGCCGAGGACGACGTGGTTGCCGTACGTGAAGGCGTGGGCCCGCTGCTCGCAGGCGAGCGTCTCGGCGGCCGCGCCGGCGTGCACGCGCACGGCGGCGAGATCGAGGCCCATCAGCGGCTCGAACCGTCCGCGCTCAGACGCGGACAGGCCGACGCCGGGGCCGCTGAGGCCCGCCGGCGATGGGCCGGAACGAATCGCGGGATGCACGGTGCGCGGGGGTGCGCGAGCCACGGTCGCGGGCGACGGCCGGTGCTGCCGCCCTTCGGCATGAGCAGTGGGTTCGCGCGCCGGTGCCGCCGCCCCCGCGTGCCGTGCCCCGTGCGCGGGCGTGGCGAGCATCCGCGCGCTCAGCGCACGCGCCTCGGCCTCGTGGACGCCCGCCGAGCGGCGGTGCGAGGCGCAGCGCGGGCAGCCTCCGCCGCACGGGCAGGCAGTGGGCGGAGCGGGGCCGCGAACGGGCGCGCGATCGCCTGTCGGCGGCGTCGACGACGGCGCCTTGGCGTCCGGCGATCGCGTGGTCTGGGCGCGCGCGGCGTGCATGGTGACCAGCACCACGCAGTCTGCACCGCATGAGATCCACCGTCAACCGGACTGAGATGCGCTCGCTACCCTGCCAGTGACGCAACTTTGCCGTCGTTCGCGAGTTCAGTGCGGCGACGAGAGCTCGTCTGCGCCTTGGAAGCCTCTGCCCTACAACACCCCGCCGGCGTCGCCGGCATGCACGGACGCTCGCCGCTGCTGCGCCTGCAGTCGGACGAGCGCCTCATCGCCCTGGTCCGGCGGGGCAACCACGCTGCCTTCGAGGCGCTGGTCGGCCCGCTACCAGGCGCGGCTGCTCGCGTTCTGCCGCCACATGCTCTCCTCCAAGGAGGACGCCGAGGACGTGCTGCAGGAGGTCTTCGCCGCCGCCTTCAACGCGATGCTCGCCGACGAGCGGCCGATCAACGTGCGGCCGTGGCTGTACCGGATCGCCCGCAACCGCTCGCTGAACCACCTGCGCCGCACGCAGGCCGTCGGCGTCGACTCGATGGACGTCCACCTGTCCGAGCACGGGCAGACGACCGCCGACAAGGTCCACCGGCGCGAGGAGTTCCGGCTGCTGATCGCCGACGTGCAGGAGCTGCCGGAGACGCAGCGCACGGCGCTGCTGCTGCGCGAGATCGACGCGCTGTCCTACGAGCAGATCGCCGAGGCGATGGAGACCACGGTGCCGTCGGTGAAGTCGCTGCTCGTGCGCGCCCGCGTGTCGCTCGCCGAGGCGGCCGAGGCGCGGCTGCTGTCGTGCGAGGAGGTCCGCGAGGAGCTCGGCGAGGTCGCCGAGGGGCTGGCGCGAACGTCGGCGCCGGTGCGCCGCCACCTGCGCACGTGCGAGCGCTGCGCGACGTTCCGCAAGCAGCTGCGCCGAGACCAACAAGGCGCTGGCCGCGATCTTCCCGGTCGCGCCGCTGCTGCTGCTCAAGAAGTCGCTGCTCGCCCACCTGGGCACCAGCGCGGCCGCCGGCGGCGGCACCGCGGCCGACCGCGGCGGCGGCGCCGCCGCCGGCGCGGCGACGCGGCGATGCAGGCCGGCATCGGCACGCTGGCCACCAAGACCGCCGCCGGCCTCGCGGCCGCCGCGATCGTCACCGCGGGCGCCGTCGAGGTCAAGCACGCGCACAAGACGCGCGACAAGGCCGCCGTCGATGGCCGCGGCACCCGCCGTCGCCCCGGCTCCGGCGCAGGCCGCGCCGCGCGCCGGCTGCCGGTCGCCGCCGTGCCAGCCGCAGCTCGAGCCGGCGACACCTACAAGCCGGACCACAAGGCCGACGACAAGGCGGGCAAGGCCGACGCCGAAGCCCGACGGCGACCGCACCGCCACGGCGACCCCGACCGCCACGCCGAGCACAGAGCAGCACGACAGCGCCACGACCGAGCTCCGCCAGCGAGACCACCGGCTCGACCGAGGACGGCGGCGGCGTGATCGCCCCGCCCGACCGACAGCGGCGCGCCGACCGGGACCGTCGTCCTGCCGTCGGCGAACGCCGCAGCCGGCGCCGACGCCGACACCCCGGCCGACGCCGACGCCGCGCCGCCCGCCACGCCGACGCCGACGCCGTCCCCCACCCCGGAGCCGTCGCCGACCCCGTCGCCGTCGCCCGCTCCGTCGCCGAGCCCCACGCCGACACCCGGCCTCTGAGCGCGAGCGGCGCGACCCGGCCCGCGGCTCTCGGCCGGTAGCCTGCCGCGCCGATGATCGAGTTCGACGACTTCCTCAAGGTCGACATGCGCGTCGGGCGCGTCGTCGCCGTGGACGACTTCCCCGAGGCACGCAAGCCGGCGTGGAAGCTCACGATCGACTTCGGCCCCGAGATCGGGACCAAGCGCTCCTCGGCGCAGATCAAGAACTACGAGCGCGAGGAGCTCGAAGGCCGGCTCGTGGTCGCGGTCGTCAACTTCCCGCCGCGCCAGATCGGCCCGTTCATGTCGGAGGTGCTGACGCTCGGCGCGTCGGACGAGGCCGGCAACGTGATCCTGCTCGAGCCGCGCAGCGACGTGCCGCTCGGCTCACGCATCCATAGGCGGCCTGTAGCGAGCCCGATGACCTTCAGGCGCCGCTCGAGCGCCTTCATCGCGAACGCGCGCGTCTCGGCGACGGTGACGCCGAACAGCGTCATCTCGTCGTCCCCGCCCTCCATCCACGTGCGGCTTGAGCACGCCGTCGGCGACCGGCGCGACCTCGGCCAGCGTGCGCTGGATCGCGTCACGTAGCGCGGGTCGCGGCGCGCCATGTCGCGCAGGAAGCGCGCGCCGAAGGCGACGTGGCGGTGCTCGTCGCGGGCGACGTGCGTGAAGCCCTGCACGAAGCCCGGCAGCGTGCCCTGCCGCTCGTTGTAGTCGATGATGAAGTGCTGGCCGGTGAGGGCGAGCATCCCCTCGATGACCATGTGGTAGATCGTCACCGCCTCGACCAGCGTCTCGAGGTCCTCGGGCTCGGCCGCCAGGCGGTCCACACGCGGAGCGCAGCATCTCGTCGAACAGCTCGCCGAACTCGGCGTTCAGGTGCGCAGACGTCTCCTCCAGCCGCGCCTCGAGCGAGTCGGACTCGAGCACGCCGACCTCGGCGTAGAAGCGGTCGAAGAAGGCGACGTGGCGCGCCTCGTCGGCGATCTGCGTCCACAGGAAGATGCGCATGTCCTCGTCCGGCGCGGCGCGCATCATCGGCCCGAGCTCGGCGGTCACGCGCTGCTCGCCGACGAAGAACGACGACAGCCCGTACATGCGCTGGAAGCGCTCGTCCTCGTCGATCCGCTCGTGCCAGTCGATGCGGTCCTGCGTGAAGTCGAGGTCCTGCGTCGCCCAGTGCTGGCGCTCCCACAGCTCGTACAGCTGCCGGTAGCTGAGCAGGTGCGACTCGCCCCGGTCCGCCGAGGCGAGCAGCGCCGGATCGCTCGTGGCCTGGAAATCGGTCCGTTGCGTACGCTCGCTCATGGGCGCGAGGTTACTCCCCAACTGGCTGGCCAGCCAGCCTACGGTCCGGGCTCTACGCCGGTGATGATCACCGCGTCGCCGCCGGGGTTCGCGCTCACCACGTAGCTGCCCTTCTTGCGGCCCTTCACGGTCGTGCTCGCGTTGTCGTGCGGCTGGACCGTCATCAGCTTCCCGGTCACCCACGTCACGTCGACCGGCTGGTCGGACTTGTTGTGGAAGATGAACTCGATCTGCAGAAACGCGGGAACCGAGATCTGCTGCGGCGAGATCTTGAGGTCCGGCGAGATCGTGAACTCGGCGGGCACGCGGATCGCCTCCTCGTCGCCCGCCCCGCCGGGCTGGTCCTCCGGGTTCTGCGTGGCGGTCGGCGACGGCTGCGTCGTGGCGGTCGGCGTCGGGGTGGGAGTCGCCGTGGGCGTCTCGCTCGGCGTCGCGGTGGCCGAGGGCGGCGCCGCCGGCGTGGCCGACGACGACGTCTGGTCGTCATCGCCGCCGCACCCGGCGAGCGCGGCGGCGACGATCACGGCGACGGCGGCGGCGCGCACTACGTGCCGATCGAGAACAGCGCCTCGAGGTCGTGCTGCGAGAACACCTCGAAGGCGACCATCGTCTGCGTCTTCTTGATCCCGTCGAGCGCGGCGAAGCGGTGCGTGACGACCTCGGCGACCTCCGCCGGGTCGCGCACCCGCAGCATCGCGACGAAGTCCCACTCGCCGGTGACCGAGTACGCCTCGGCGACGCCGTCGACGTCGGCCAGCGCGCCGCCGAGCGTCTCGATCGCCGAGCGCTCGGCCTCGATGAGGACGATCGCGTGGGTCACTTGACGGTGTGGGTCCCGCCCGGCTCGACGACGACGACCTCGGAGAACCCGGCGTTCTGGACGTCCTGCTTGAACGCCTCGGCGTCGGTCTCGATCGCGCGGGAAGGTGTTGTAGTGGCAGGGGATGACCTGCTGCGGGTTGATCAGCTCGACGGCGCTCACGGCGTCGTAGCGGTCCATCGTGTAGTGGCCGCCGATCGGCACCAGGGCGAGGTCGACCTTGTCGCCGCGCTGCGCGATCAGCTTCATGTCGCTGAACAGGCAGGTGTCGCCGAGGTGGTAGATCAGCCGGTCGCCGATATGGATCAGCAGGCCGGCCGGCGCGTGCGGCGTGCCCTTCGGGGAGACGGCGGTGTGCCAGGCGGGGACGAGCTTGACCCAGCCCCAGTCGAACGCGACGGTGCCGCCGTAGTTGGGATCGATCACGTTCTCGACGCCGTCCCCGCTGATCTCCGCGGCCAGCTCGACGATCGCGACGACGGTCGCGCCGGTGCGCTTGGCGATGTCGACCGTGTCGCCGAGATGGTCGCCATGGCCATGCGTGAGCAGGATCACGTCGGGCTCGACCTCGTCGGCGGACGCGGTCGCCAGCGGGTTGCCGGTCAGGAACGGATCGGTGAGGACCGTGGTCCCACCCGCCTTGAGCTCGAAGCAGGCCTGACCCAGGAATCGGACGTCAACCGCCATTTCAGTCTCCTTTCTTCAGCATCTGACCAAGCTCGTACCCGACGGCGACGCCGACCAGCATGCTCAGCCGCGTCTCCTCGGCGACCAGGTTGCGCACGGCGGCGACGCGTTCGTCGGGGTCGGCCTGCCCGGCGGCTCTCGAGCACCTCGGCCTGGTGCGCGGAGCCGAACCAGTCGGCGGCCTCGAGCGCCTGGTCGAGGATCCCCTGGAGCTGGGGCGCGCGGGCCTGGACGAGCCGCTGCGCCTCTTCCAGGCGCGTGCGGGTCGCTGAGGGCCTCGATCGCGGCGTCGATCTCGGCGTCGGAGTGGCGCTCGGGCACGGAGGGGCATCATAGGAGCCGATGACCGCGCCCCTGACGACCCTCACCTCGCTCTCGCACGGCGCGGGGTGCGGGTGCAAGCTGTCCGCCGCCGATCTGCGGCCGATCGTCGCCTCGCTCCCCCGCTCCACCGACCCGCGCGTGCTCGTCGCGGCCGACACCGCCGACGACGCCGGCGTCGTCCAGCTGAGCGACGACCTCGCGATCGTGCAGACCGCCGACTTCTTCACGCCGATCGTCGACGACCCGTACGCGTTCGGGCGGATCGCGGCGACCAACGCGCTGTCGGACATCTACGCGATGGGCGCGCGGCCGGTGTCGGCGCTCAACCTCGTCGCCTACCCGCTCGAGACGCTCGGGCCGGACGTGCTGCGGGAGATCCTGCGCGGCGGCGGGGATGCGGCGGCGGCGGCCGGCGCGGCGGTCGTCGGCGGCCATTCGATCGACGATCCGGAGCCCAAGTACGGGATGGCGGTGACCGGGGTCGTCGCCCCGGACGCGGTGCTGACCAACGCCGGCGGCCGCGCGGGCGACGCGCTCGTGCTCACCAAGCCGCTCGGCGCGGGCGCGGTCGCCACCGCGATCAAGCGCGGGCTGGCGACCGACGAGATCGTCGAGCGCGCGATCGCGGTGATGACGACGTTGAACGACCGCGCCGCCGAGCAGGCGCGCGCGGCGGGCGCGCACGCGCTCACCGACGTCACGGGCTTCGGCCTGCTCGGCCACGTCCACGAGCTGGCGGCGGCCAGCGGCGTGGCCGCCGAGATCGATGCCGCCGCCGTGCCGGCGATCGAAGGCGTGCTCGCGTTGCTCGCCGGGACGACGCGCTGGCCGGCGGCTCGCGCCGCAACCGCGCCGACGCCGAGACGTTCACCCGCTTCGCCGACGACGTGCCCGAGGTGCGGCGTCGCCTCGTGTGCGACGCGATGACCTCCGGCGGCCTGCTCGCCGCCGTGGCGCCCGAGCGCGCGGGCGAGATCGACGGCGTCGTCGTCGGGCCGCCTCGTCGAGCGGCGAGCCGGGCGCGATCGGCGTCGGTTGAGCGTCAACTGCGGCTGGGTAGGGCGGCGCGGGAGCCGGCCGCGCCGTCAGACCACGCCGATTTCCAGCCCGTGGCGGATAAACCACCGTATGGGTGGGTTATCCGCCACCGATCCGGAGGCGAGGCCGATCCTGCCGCCCTTAATGCCGCAGTTCTAACGCTCGGGCAGCCGCGCGAGCAGCAGGCCGAGGATCACGCCGGCGATGCCGCCGCCGAGGCCGGCGAGCGCACTCGCCTCCACGCTGGCGAGCGGCAGGAGGATCAGCACGGCCGCGATCGCGAGCGCGCCCAGCAGGTCGGAGTCGTCCTCGACGCCGCGCCGGCGGCCGAGGACGTCGCGCATCGCCCAGGCGGCGAGCAGCGCGAGCGCCGCGCCGTTGCCGCCGGCCGTGAAGACGCCGATGTCATCGCCGGCGATCGCGAGGAAGTTGCCGGCCGCGCCGCCGATCACGAAGACGAGCAGCGGCGCCCAGAAGCCGTGCCGGCGTTCGAGCAGCCAGCCGAACAGGAAGATCGAGCCGAGCGCCGCCACCTCGTAGCCGGTGTGGCCGTAGAAGAACAGCGTGGTGACGGTGCGGTAGTACTCGTCCGTCGTGTCGGCCCACAGCAGCAGGTTGCTGACGTCCCACAGGCCGGCGCGCGAGCCGAGCGTCGCGATGATCGACGCCAGGACGATCGTGATCGTCGCGTACGGCCGCCGCTCGGCGCGGATCCCGGGGATCTCGCCCGGCTTCAGCCGGCTCAGCGTGCGGCTCCGCCGCGACGGCTTCGGCTCGCGCCCGACGCCGCCGCGCTCGATCTTCGGCGCGCGCTTGCGCAGCCGCGTTCCGCAGTACGGGCACTCGGTGATGTACGGGGACACCTCCGATCCGCACTTCTTGCAGACGACGAAGAGGTCGGGTCCGCTCGCCATGGACCCTCGATTCTACGCGGGCCTCGTCACCTCGACGATCTCTTTCATGACCTCCTGGTAATCGTGGTTCGCCTCGTACACCAGGCGCTGGCGGGCGGCGCCGTTGCCGTTCTCCAGGATGTCCTCGATCGCTTCCAGCTCGGCGGCCGATCCGAGGTCCTGCGCGTGCTCGCGCAGCCGGTCGTACAGACGCCGGGCGAGCTTCGTGGCGCTGACGCGGTCGCGGCTCGGCAGGTCGACCAGCTCGCCCTCCATCCCGTGGCGGGCGGCGAGCCACTTGTTCTCGTCGAGCATCTCGTACGGGTAGCGGGCGAGCTGCTTGCCGGCGTCGTAGTGCTCGGCGAGCTCCTTGACCATCGCCTGCGTGAGCGCGGCCAGCGCCAGCGTGTGCTCGACGCGCGTCTGCGCGTCCATCGCCCGGATCTCGACGGTGCCGAAGTTCGGGTGCGGGCGGACGTCGTACCAGAGGAACGTGTAGTCGTCGATCACGCCCGCGTCCATCATGAACTTGATGCGGCGCTCGAAGTCGGCCCACCCCTCGTAGAACGGCGGGATGCCGACGCGGGGGAACGCGCGGAAGATCGGCATCCGCGTGGAGGCGAACCCGGTGGCGTCGGCACGCCAGAACGGCGAGTTGGCGGCCAGCGCGAACAGGATCGGCACGTGGACGCGCATCCCGTTGGCGACGTGGATCGCCTTGTCGGGGTCGTCGAGGCCGACGTGGACGTGCAGCCCGAAGATGATCTCCTGGCGCGCGACGAACCGCAGCGCGGCGATCAGCTCGCGGTAGCGGGGCCGCGAGGAGACGCGCTGGTCCTCCCACATCGCGAACGGATGCGTCCCCGCCGAGCCGATCAGCAGCCCGCGGCGCCCGGCCGCCTCGGCGACGTCCCGCCGCAACTGGCGCAGCTCCTCGCCGGCCGCGCGCGTGTCGCGGTGCGGGGCGGTGGCGATCTCGAGCACCGACTCGAGCAGCTCCGGCTTGACGAATTGCTCGTCGCCGTACTCCTCGAGGACAGCCTCGATCGCGTTGACCAGCGCCAACGAGCCGGAGTCGAGGATCATCAGCTCTTCCTCGATACCGATCGTGAAGCTGGGGCCGGTGAACTTCGGCTCCATCGGCCGCGTAGAGTACGAGGCTCAAAGGCAGACCGACTTCGTGAACCAAGGGGGGCGCACCATGGCGCTCGGCTACGACGGCAAGCTCTACATCCTCGCTTTCGACCACCGGGGCTCGTTCCAGAAGAAGATGTTCGGCATCCAGGGCGACCCGACGCCCGAGGAGACGGCGACGATCACCGACGCCAAGAAGCTCATCTTCGAGGGCATGGACGTGGCGGTCCAGCGCGGGCTCGACGCCTCTTCGGCCGGCGTGCTGGTGGACGAGCAGTTCGGTGGCGACGTGCCGCAGCTGGCCCGTGAGCACGGCCTCAGCCTGGCCATGCCGGTCGAGAAGTCCGGCCAGAACGAGTTCGACTTCGAGTACGGCCAGGACTTCGCCGCGCACATCGAGCAGTTCGACCCGTTCGCCTCCAAGGTGCTCGTCCGTTACAACCCGGACGGCGACGACGAGATGAACCAGCGCCAGCTCGGCCGCCTCAAGCAGCTCGCCGACTGGCTCCACGACAACGATCGCCTGTTCCTGTTCGAGCTGCTCGTCCCGGCCGAGGACCACCAGCTCGAGGCCGTCGGCGGCGACACCGACCGCTACGACGCCGAGCTGCGCCCCGAGCTGATGCGGCGCGCGATCGAGGGCTGCCAGGAGTACGGCATCGAGGTCGACATCTGGAAGATCGAGGGCGTCGACACGCGCGCGGACGCCGAGATGCTGTCCGAGCAGACCCGCAAGGGCGAGGGGCGCGAGAACGTCAAGAGCGTGCTCCTGGGCCGCGGCGCCAGCGACGAGAAGGTCGACCACTGGCTCCAGCAGGCCGCCGGTGTCGAGGGCTTCATCGGCTTCGCGATCGGCCGGTCGATCTGGTGGGACGCACTGAAGAGCTTCCTCGACGGCAGCCTCGACCGCGAGGCGGCGGCCGAGCAGATCGCCGACAACTACCAGCGCTTCATCAAGGTCTACGACGACGCGGAGTCGGCCGCCAAGGTGTGAGGGTTCTGACGCGGTGCTAATGTCGCCGAGCCATGCGGATGCGGCAGAGCATCTCGGAGATCGAAGAGGCCTTCTACGAGGAGATCGAGGAGGATCGCGAGCGGAACGAGCGTCTGCGGCGTCACGCTGAGCAGCGCGCTCGCCACCGCCAGGTCGCCCGCACGCACCGGCATGGCACGCTGCGCTTCTCGCTGGTGCTGTTGACGCTGATCGCCACCGCCGTCGTGGTGACGATCGTGATGTTCAACACGCTCTATGTAGTGATGAGGTAGTGCGGCTTACTCACCCTCGCAAGCTCGGGTGAGCGCCTTGATTACCCGCGGCTGCTGAGCCGCTTCAGACGCGTCGTCGACCTCGGCGCGGGCCGACGCGCCGGCAGCGACGTTCTCCTGCTGAATCTCGAGGTAGACCTCTTTGCGGAACACGGGAATGTCCCGAGGGGCCTGGATCCCGATGCGGACCTTCTCGCCCATGATCGACAACACCGAGACCTCGATGTCATCGCCGATCATGATCGATTGGTTGGACTTGCGTGTCAGAACCAGCATGGCGCCGCCTCCCTGGCGTTTCTCGAGGCTCGGGCGAGGTTAGTGCTCATTCGGCGTATCTCCAATGGGGCCTGCACCCGAAGCCCCTGACCCCTCTTGCGCTAGCCTACCGGCCTCTCATGAGTCGCCGGTCCCTGCGTCCCCAGCTTAACCAGATCCGCGGGTGGGTGCGACAGGGTCGTACCGACGCCTGGATCGCCCACCAGTTGGACGTCACTGTTCAGCAGATCCAGGCCTTCAAGCGTGAGCAGGATCTGGAGCCCGACGGCGCCGAGCCTGGAGGCAACTCCTACGAGGAGGTCGACCTGCGCGCGGAGGACGATGCGGCCATCGCCGCCGAGCTCGAGGAAGAGGCCGCCAAGCGCGCCGAGGAGGAGGCCAAGGCGGCCGAGGAGGCCGCCGCCAAGGCCGCCGAGCAGGAGGCCGCCGAGGGCGACGAGGAGGAGGAGAAGCCGACCAAGCGCGCCCGCCGCAGCCGCGGTGGCCGCACGCGCCGCCGCACGGCTTCGCGCCCGCTCGAGGGCACCTTCGACCATGGCGAGGAGGGCTACGGCCTGTGGCTCGACCCCGCCGTGCAGGACGATCCCGTGTACGCCGAGCACTGGGCGGGGCAACGTCCCGTCGAGATCACGATCGAGGAAGACCAGATCGTGATCCGCCGCGCCGGCGGTGGCGAGGACGAAGACGAAGACTGAGCGCGACGCCCGCGAGCGGGCGATCGCGTGGCGCCGGGCCGAGCACGCGCGCATCTGTGACGTGATCGAGCCGCACGAGTACGGCACGTCCGTGCAGTGCACGTTCATGCCGACGTTCTGGTTCTTCAACAGCCTGCGCGTCGAGGGCCCGGACACCGGCGTCAGCGCGGACGCGCTCGTCCACGCGGCCGACGTCCTGCAGGGTCATCTCGCGCACCGGCTCGTCGAGGTCGACGACGAGGCGGCCGGTGCGCGCCTGCGCCCCGGGTTCGAGGCGCTCGGCTGGGCCGCGGAGGCGCTTGCCTGGCTGCGGCGCGACGGACAGCCTGCGGACGCGGCGACATGGAGGAGGTCCCGTTTCCGGAGACGCGCGCGCTGCGGCTCGAGTGGGCCGGCAAGTCGCCGTGGGGCGTGGAGATGGAGACGGCGCAGCGGTTCTCCGAGCACGAGGACCGCACGGCGGAGCTGCGCGGCTCGCGCGCGCTGCTCGCGCCCGGCGGCGTCGGCTTCGTCAGCTTCCGGCGCGAGGGCGACACCGCCGAGATCGAGCAGGTGTATGTCACGGAGTCCGAGCGCGGTCGCGGTACTGGCGGTGCGTTGGTAACGGCGGCGATCCGCGCCGCGGGCGCGCGGGAGACCTACATCGTCGCCGACGACGGCGGCGACTCGAAGCGCCTGTACGAGCGCCTCGGCTTCACGCAGGTCTGGCTCCAGCACGTCTTCACGAGGCGGCCGGGCTAGATGGCTGATTTCGAGAACGCGATCGCGCAGTGGGAGGAGGGCCAGCGGCGGCTCGCCGCGGCGCCCGAGGACGAGCAGCGCATGCTCGAGCGGGTCACACAGGCGATCCAGGCCGAGCTGCGCCGCCGGCTCGGCGGCGCGTTCACCGTCGACGAGCTCGTCGAGCTGTACGAGCAGGGCACCGACTGGACGGTCGACATCGCGGTGTCGACCGCGCCCGAGGACCCGTACGCGTGGGACGTGCGCACGGTCGGCGACGCCGCCTTCGGCCGCTACCTGCGCAGCGCGACCGACTACGCGGGCGGCCGGCGGTTGCGCCGGGACTAGCCGATGGCCGGCCGGCGATGACGGACGTGCGCGACTTCGACCCGCCCGACTACGACCTGCGCATGACGGCGCGGCGGCTGGCGGGCGTGTGGCGCGAGCAGTGGCGCCTCACGGCGATCGCGCTGCTGTACGCGCTCGGCTACAGCGCCCTCTCGCTGGCGATTCCGCTGCTGGTCGCGCGAGCGATCGACGGCTCGATCGTGGGCGACGAGCGGCCGTTGTGGCCGCAGCTGGTGGCGATCGTCGCGCTCGCCGCGCTGCGGTCGGGGATCAACTTCCTGCGGCGGTATGCGACGGCGCGGGTCGGCGTTGGCGTCGAGGCGCGCATGCGCGAGCTGCTTTATGCGTCCTACCTGCGGTTCCCGCGCGCCTTCTACGACGTGCATCCGACCGGGCAGGTCGTCTCGCGCGCCACGAACGACCTGTACCCGATCCGCTACTTCATCGGCTGGGGCATGGTGGCGGGCGCCCAGGCCGTGATGATGGTGATCGGCGCGGGCATCGTGCTCGTCCTCACGAACCCGGCGCTCGCGCTTTGGAGCGCGCTGCCGCTGCCGCTGATCGCGCTGGTGGCGTGGCGCTTCGCGCACCGCGTCACGCCGATCTCGCGCGAGGTCCAGCGGCGCAAGGGCGATGTGACCGAGTCGGCCGATGAAGCCGTCGTCGGCATCGAGATGGTGCAGGCGTTCGGGCGCGAGGGCGACGTGCAGGAGCGCTTCGCCGGGCGTGCCCGCGGGCTGCGTGACGAGATCCTGCGTCAGGCGCGCGTCGAGTCGCACCACCTGCCCGGCTTGTTCTACCTGCCGTCGATATCGGTGGCGATCGTGCTCTTCTTCGGCGGGCGCGCGGTGATCGACGGGACGCTCACGTACGGCGAGTTCGCGCTGTTCATCCAGCTGTTGCTGCAGCTCGTGTGGCCGTTGGAGTCGATGGGCTGGATCATCAACCTGGGCCAGCGCGCGCTGGCCTCCGCCGGCCGCTCGTTCGCGTGGCTGGACCGGGTGCCGACGCTGCCCGAGCCTGACCGCACAGAGCCGCTGCCGGCCGGGCGGGCGGGCGTTTCGCTGTGCGGCGTCAGCTTCGCCTACCCGGGTGGCGAGCCGGTGCTGCGCGGCGTCGATCTCGAGGTGGTGCCCGGCGAGGTGCTCGCCGTCTGCGGCGGCACCGGCGCGGGCAAGTCGACGCTGCTCGGGCTGGTCCCGCGGTTCTACGACCCGACGGCGGGGAGCGTCGCGATCGCCGGTCGCGACCTGCGCTCGGTGGCGGTCGCCGACGTGCACGCCGCGACCGCGCTGGTGACGCAGCGGCCGATCTTGTTCTCCGACACGCTGCGCGAGAACCTGCTCGCGGGCCGTGCGGATGCGCCGTGGGCCGAGGTCGAGCGGGCGTGCGACATCGCGGGCGTGACGAGCTTCGCCGCCGAGCTGCCGGACGGCTGGGACACCGTGATCGGCGAGCGCGGGATCAACCTCTCGGGCGGCCAGCGCCAGCGGGTCGCGCTCGCCCGGGCGCTGATCGCCGACGCGCCGGTGCTCGTCCTCGACGACCCGCTGTCGGCGGTCGACACGCAGACGGAGCTCGCGATCGTCGCGCGTCTGCGGCCGGCGCTGGCCGACCGCGCGGTCCTGCTCGCGACGCAGCGGCTGTCGACGCTCATGCTCGCCGACCGCGTCGCCGTGCTCGACGACGGCGTTGTCCTCGAGACCGGGACGGTCGCGGAGCTGCTCGCGCGCGGCGGCGTGTTCGCGGCCCTGTTCGGCGAGGACGCCGTTGCCGCGTAAGCCGCCGACCGGGCTCCGGCGCCTGCGCCGCCACGTCGCCCAAAGGCGGCTGTGGGTTGCGCTGCTGCTCGGCGCGGCCGTCGTGGAGGCGTGCGCGCAGAGCGGCTCGTGGCTGCTCGTGCGCTGGGCGATCAACGACGGCATCGTGCCGGGCTCGGAGCACGTGCTCGCGCTTGCCACCGCAGCCTACGTCGCCGTCTCGCTCCTGGGCTGGGGTCTGTTCGGCTTCGTCATCCGCGGCATGGCCCACTTCGGCCAGGAGCTCGTGCTCGGGCTGCGGCGCGAGCTGTTCGACCATCTCACGTCGCTGTCCCAGCGCTACTTCTCCGAGCAGCGCGCGGGCTGGATCATCGCCCGGCTCACGAGCGACGTCGACGCGATCTCCGACGTGCTCTCGACCGGCCTGCCCACGCTCGTGTCCAACTCCGTGCTGCTGCCCGTCGCGGTGGCGGCGCTGTTCATCAACGACTGGCGGCTGGCGCTCGTCTCGCTGATCGTGCTGCCGCCGGCGATCGCGATCACGCGCTGGTTCCAGCGCCGGTCGTCCGCCGCCCAGCTCGAGGTCCGCAACCGCATCGCCGCGGTGACCGCGCATCTCGCCGAGTCGGTGGCGGGGATGGCCGTCGTGCAGTCCTTCCGCCGCGAGCGTACGTTCCGCGCGCGCTTCGACGAGCTCAACCTCGCCAATCGCGAGGCGAACTTCGTCGCGCAGCGGATCTCCTCGATGTTCTTCCCCTCGATCGAGTTCCTCGGGGTGATCGCGACCGTCGCGGTGCTCGCGCTCGGCGCGGGACTGCTGCCGCCGGAGGAGATCGGGACGCTTGCCGCGGCGTACTTCCTGCTCGCGCTCGTCTTCCAGCCGCTGCAGGAGCTCTCCGACCTCTACAGCCAGCTGCAGTCGGCGACCGCGGCGATGATCAAGGTCTCGGCGGTGCTCGACACCGAGCCTGAGATCCGCAGCCCGGAGCGCCCGCGCGAGATCGGGACGCTCGCCGGCCGGGTCGAGTTCGACGGCGTCGTCTTCGCGTACGGCAGCAAGGAGGTGCTGCACGGGATCGACCTCGTGATCCCCGAGGGCGGCTGCACCGCGCTGGTCGGCGAATCCGGCGGCGGCAAGTCGACGCTCGCCAAGCTCGTGGCCCGGTTCTACGACCCGTTCGAGGGCGCGGTCCTGGTCGACGGCATGGACCTGCGCGCGCTCGACCTGGGCGCCTACCGGCGCCAGCTCGGCGTCGTCCTGCAGGACCCGTTCCTGTTCTCCGGCACGATCGCCGACAACATCCGCTTCGCGCACCCCGGCGCCGGCGACGACGAGGTCGCCGAGACCGCCGCGCTGCTCGGCCTCGACCGGCTCGCGCGGCGGTTCCCCGAAGGGCTCGGGCACCCGGTGCGCGAGGGCGGCAGCGGCCTCTCGGCGGGTGAGCGCCAGCTGATCTCGATCGCCCGAGCGCTCCTCGCCGACCCGCGGATCCTCATCCTCGACGAGGCCACGTCGAACATCGATCGCCCGACCGAGCTGCTGATCGAGCGAGCGCTCGACCGGCTGCTGCGCGGCCGTACGTCGCTGATCATCGCCCACCGGCTCTCCACCGTCCGGCGCGCCGACGAGATCGTCGTGATCGATCACGGGCGAATCGTCGAGCGCGGTCGAGAGGACGAGCTGCTCGCGGCCGACGGCCCGTTCCGCCGGCTGGCGCGGTCGCTCGCCACGAGCGCGTGACCCGTCGTCTAACGGTCCTTCGGCAGGCCTTCGATCACGAACGACTTCTCGCCGGCCTTGACCATCCCGAGCCGGCGCGCCTCGCGCTCCAGCGCGGCCGGGTCCTTGAGCTCGCGCCGGCGCTCCCGGAGCTTGCGGTTCTCGGTCTTCAGCGCGGCGACGTCGGCCCGCTTGGTCTTGGCGTCGCGGTAGGTCGAAACCCACGACGCGGCCGGGCCGATGTACAGGTAGAGGACGAAGCCGAGGACGGCGATCAGGGCCCATCGGCCGAGGCGGTCCCAGCGGACTCGGGTAAGACGGCGCTCCATGCCCACCGCCTTCGTTCGACGGCCACCGGGACCTTCCTCTGCAAGCCGGCGCCCAGACGAGCGCGGCGCGTCAGCTCCGGAAGACGCTGCGCCCGGGGAACTCCGCGTCGGCGCCGAGGGCCTCCTCGATCCGCAGCAGCTGGTTGTACTTGGCGACGCGATCGGAGCGCGACGGCGCGCCGGTCTTGATCTGCCCGCAGCCGGTGGCCACCGCGAGGTCGGCGATCGTCGTGTCCTCGGTCTCGCCCGAGCGGTGCGACATCACCGCCGTGTAGCCGGCCTCGCGCGCCATGTCGATCGCGGCCAGCGTCTCGGTCAGCGTGCCGATCTGGTTGACCTTGATGAGGATCGAGTTGGCCACGCCGGTGTCGATCCCGCGCTTGAGCCGCTCGGTGTTGGTCACGAACAGGTCGTCGCCGACGAGCTGGAGATGCTCGCCGAGCCGGTCGGTGAGGGACTTCCAGCCCGACCAGTCCTCCTCGTCCATGCCGTCCTCGAGCGAGACGATCGGGTAGCGGCCCGCGAGGTCGGCCCAGTAGGCGGCGAGCTCGTCGGCGGACAGCGTGCGATGCTCGTGCTCGAGGTCGTAGGCGCCGTTCTTGAAGATCTCACTGACCGCGGGGTCGAGCGCGATCGCGATGTCGGTGTCCGGCGTGTAGCCGGCGGCCTCCACGCCCTCGAGCAGCGCCTGCAGCGCCGCCTCGTTGGACTCGAGGTCGGGGGCGAAGCCGCCCTCGTCGCCGACCGCGGTGCCGAGCTTGCGGTCGTGCAGCGTCTTCTTGAGCGCGTGGAACGTCTCCGCGCACATCCGCAGGGCCTCGGCGAACGAGCCGGCGCCGACCGGCACGATCATGAACTCCTGGAAGTCGACCGAGTTGTCGGCGTGGGCGCCGCCGTTGAGCACGTTCATCATCGGCACCGGCAGCACGCGGGCGCTCTCGCCCCCGAGGTAGCGCCACAGCGGCTGGCTCTCCTCCGCCGCCGCCGCGCGGGCGGCGGCCAGCGACACGCCGAGGATCGCGTTCGCCCCGAGGCGCGACTTGTTCGGCGTGCCGTCGAGCTCGATCAGCGTCTTGTCGAGCCCCGACTGGTCGAGCGCGTCGGCGCCGGCGACCGCCTCCGCGATCTCGCCGTTGACGTTCTCGACCGCCTTCGTGACGCCCTTGCCGCCCCACGCATCGCCGCCGTCGCGCAGCTCGGTCGCCTCGAACTCGCCGGTCGACGCGCCGGACGGCACCGCGGCGCGGCCGTGCGCCCCGGAGCGCAGCGCGAGGTCGACCTCCACGGTCGGGTTGCCGCGCGAGTCGAGGATCTGGCGGGCATGGACGGTCTCGATCTGCGACACGGGGGAGCTCCTGACGGTTTCAGCCGGGTTCGGAGAGGCGCGCCCGCGCGTAGTACGCGAGCTGCGCGTCGGGCCCCAGATCCTCCCAGTCGGCGCCCTCGCCTGCAGCGAGGTCGGCCGCCCCCTGGACGCGGGAGCGGAAGCGGTCGGCAGCCGCGCGCAGCGCGAGCTCCGGATCGACCTTGAGCTTGCGCGCGACGTTCACCGCCGCGAACAGCACGTCGCCCACCTCGTGGAACGCCGCGTCGCGGTCGGTGGCCTCGCGCAGCTCCTCCAGCTCGCCCTCGACCGCGTCGTACGGCACGTGCTCGAAGTCGAACCCGGTGGTCGCCGCGCGGCGCTGGACCTTGCGCGCGTACAGCGGCCCCGGCAGGTTCTCCGGCACCTCGCCGAAGATGCCCGGCTCGCGGCCCGGCTCGGTCGCCTTTATCTGGTCCCAGTTCCGGAGCACCTCGCCGGCGGTCTGGGCCTCCACCTCGCCGAAGACGTGCGGGTGGCGGCGGATCAGCTTCTGCCGGCAGTGCTCGGCCACGTCGGCGAGCGAGCCGGCGCCGCGCTCCTCCAGCAGCAGCGACAGGAAGTGGACCTGGAACAGCACGTCGCCGAGCTCGTCGAGCAGCTTGGCGTCGTCGCCCGTGTTCGCCGCCGCGGCGAGCTCGTACGCCTCCTCCACCGTGTGCGGGACGATCGAGCGCTCGTCCTGCTCGCGGTCCCACGGGCACTCCCGCCGCAACCGCCTCGTTAACGCGTCGAGGCGCCGCAGCGCCTCGACATTCGCGTCAGTTTCGTCGGCCACCTAGTGTTCCGATTCGGAAGTTCGGTGGCAGGTCAGGCGGATGCCGGGTCGTGCCTGCCGTCGCACGGCATCCGCGAGCATGCTGGTGGCACGTGACCGGATGCCGAGTGCCGGCAGGCGCGGGCCGGCGCCGGCGAGTGCCAGCGAAATTCTGAATCGGGACACTAGTTCTGCGGTGTTGCGGTGGGCTGCACGGGCTGGCCCGTCGCCGGAGTCGGCGTCGGGGTCGCCTTGCCGCCCTTGCACACCTGCGTCACGAAGCCGTCGCGGCACTCGGTGCGGTCCTTCCACTTCTTCTGGAAGTCGGAGACGAACTTGTCGAGCGCCTTCTGCTGGTTCTGCGAGGCGAGCGTCTGGCGGATCGTCTCCTTCGCCTGCTCGAGCGACTGCTGCGTGGCCTTCGTGATCTTCTCGACCTCGAACACGTAGTAGCCGAACTGGGTCTTGACCGGGCCGACGATGTCGCCCTTCTTGGCGCCGAACACGCCCGCGTCGAGCGGCTTCTCGAGCGTGCCCTTCGCCTGCGCGGGCAGCTTGCCGCCCTGCGCCTTCGAGGCCTCGTCGATCGAGTACTTCTTGGCGACGGTCTTCCACGGCTGACCGCTCTCGAGCGCGGCCTTGGCCGCGTTGGCCTTGGCCTCCGTCTTGGTCAGGACGATGCGCAGGTCACGCCGCTCGGGCTGCGCGAACCGGTCCTTGTTCTTGTTGTAGAAGTCGCTGATCTGGGCGTCGGTGACCTTGTCCTTGCCCTTGATGATCTTGTCGCGGATCTTGTTCGAGAGCAGGTCGAGCCTGACGCGCTGGAGGATGTCGGCTTCGGTCTGCCCGTTGTCCTTGAGGAACTTCTGGTAGTCGGCTTCCTTCGGGAAGCTCTGCTTCTTCTGCGCCTGGAAGGACTTCTTGACCTCGGCGTCGGTGACCTTGATCCCCTGCTCCTTGGCCTCGCCCTCGATCCACTGGAACGACGTCAGGAGCTGCATCACCTGATCGCGCAGGGCGTCGTACTCCTGCTTGCACTGCTGCTTGAGCTGATCGTCGGACGTCGCCTTCTCGCCCTTCTTGGGCTTCGGCAGCGACTTGCGCTTCTGCTCCACGCACTTGGTGAACTCCGGGGAGTCCGGCACCGAGGCGTTCTGCTGGCCGCTCGTCTTGGCGGCGATGGTCATCCAGTGGTTGAAGTCGTCCTTGTTGATCTCGGTGCCGTCGACGGTGGCGACGGCATTACCGGGGACGCCCCCGCAGCCGACTCCAACCGCCACGAGGGCGGTGAGGGCGCAGAGGGCCAGGACAAGTCGAGCAGCCTTAGTCATGAGAAACTCAGTGCGGAGGGGTGACGTTTACGGGGAACCTTCAGCCGATGCGTCCAGGCATGGCTGGGCTTGGCGCCCTCCACGGCTGAGGCATGGTAGCGGCCTGATCCCCGCTTTCCCCGCCTGTTCAGCGAGTATTTAGCCTGGGTCCCCTGATCGTCGTGGATGCCTCGGCGTCGTGGGCGCCGTCCAGGGGCGATTGGCCGAGCAAACCTCAGGGTGGGCCCTTTGGTGCTCGGCCAATCGACACTGGGCGCCGGCCACGGCGGTGAGGCGCCGCGAGAATCGGGGACTCAGGCTTAGGCGGCTTCCCTCTGAACGGACAGAAGTACGTCCGCCGCGTTGACCACCGCCGGGAACCGCTGCTCGGGGTCTTCGGGCACGCGGACCGAGAGCTGTGAGCGGCCCGACTCGTAGATCGCGCCCGGCAGCGCCTCGCGCAGCTTGCGCGCCCGTACGGAGTCGAGCTCGATCGGTGTGACCGCAAGGCGGCCGCCGCGGAACGTGACCGCGGTGGCGCCGGCCTCGCCGAGCTTGATACGCGCCTGCTGCAGCGTGATCAGGTTGCTGAGCGGTGTCGGGATCTCGCCGAACCGATCGGTCAGTTCCGCACGCAGCTCGTGCAGGTCGGCGACCTCGCGCGCGCCCGCAATGCGGCGATGCACGTCGACCTTCGCCTGCTCGTACGGGATGTAGTCGGGCGGGACGTAGGCGTCGACGTTGACGTCGAGCCGCACCGGCTCGCTGTACTCGGCGCCGTCCTCGTCGGGATCCATCCCGCGCACCGCCTCGTCGAGCATCTGCATGTAGAGCTCGAAGCCCAGAGCGGCGACGTGGCCGGACTGCTCGTCGCCGAGCAGGTTGCCGGCGCCGCGCAGCTCGAGGTCGCGCATCGCGACCTTGAAGCCGGCGCCGAGCTCGGTGTAGTCGCTCAGCGCGGAGAGGCGGTCGGCCGCCTCCTGGGTGAGCGCGGCCGCGCTCGGATACAGCAGGTACGCGTACGCGCGCTCGCGGCTGCGGCCGACGCGGCCGCGGATCTGGTAGAGCTGGCTGAGCCCGAACAGGTCGGCGCGGTCGACGATCAGCGTGTTGGCCTGCGGGATGTCGATGCCCGACTCGATGATCGACGTCGACACGAGCACGTCCGCGTCGCCGCGCAGGAAGCCGAGCATCCGCTGCTCGAGCTGCTTCTCGTCCATCTGCCCGTGGGCGACCGCGAACGTCATGCCCGGGCACAGCGCGCGCAGCCGCTCGGCGGTCTCGTCGATGTCCTCGACGCGGTTGTGGAGGAAGAACGCCTGGCCGCCGCGCGCGTGCTCGCGCTCGAGCGCCTGCTTGACGAGCTGCTCCTCGTACTCGCCGACGTAGGTCTTGACCGGCCGGCGCCCCTCCGGCGGGGTCTCGATCACCGAGATGTCGCGCAGGCCGGCGAGGCTCATCTGCAGCGTGCGCGGGATCGGCGTCGCGCTCATCGAGATCACGTCGACCTTCAGCTTGAGCTGGCGCAGCAGCTCCTTCTGCTTGACGCCGAAGCGCTGCTCCTCGTCGACGATCAGCAGCCCGAGGTCCTTCGCGCGGACGTCTCTCGACAGCACTCGGTGCGTGCCGATCAGGATGTCGACCTTGCCCTCGCTGAAGCGCTTGACCGCCTCGCGCTGCTCGGCCGCGGGGCGGAAGCGGCTGACCTGCTCGATGATGAACGGGTGGTCGCGCAGGCGCTCGACGAAGGTGCCGTAGTGCTGCTGCGCGAGGATCGTCGTGGGGACGAGCATCAGCACCTGCTTGCCGGCCGAGGCGGCCTTCACCGCCGCTCTGAGCGCCACCTCGGTCTTGCCGTAGCCGACGTCGCCGCAGATCAGCCGGTCCATCGGCCGCTCGGTCTCCATGTCGGTCAGCACCGCCTCGATCGCGTCGCGCTGGTCCGGCGTCTCGCGGTACGGGAACGCCTCCTCCAGCTCGCGCAGCTCGTCGGAGTCCTCCGGGAACGCATGGCCGCGGCGGCGCTTGCGCTCGGCGTACAGGTTGAGCAGCTCGCCCGCCAGCTCCTGCGCGGCGCGCCGGGCGCGCGCCTTCATCGTCGCCCAGCGGCTGCCGCCGAGCTTGCTCAGCGGCGGGTGCGAGCCGTCGGCGCCGACGTAGCGTGAGATCTTCGCCAGCTGGTCGACGGGCAGGAAGACCTTGTCGTCGCCCTGGTACTCGAGGTTGAGGTAGTCGCGGGTGACGCCGGCGACGGTCTTGGTGTCGAAGCCGGCGAAGCGCGCGATCCCGTGGTCCTCGTGCACGACGATGTCGCCGGTGCGCAGGTCGGTGAACGAGCGCAGCAGGCCGCGGCCGCGCTTGGCCGGCCGGGCCGCGGTCTTGCGGCGGTGGATCAGCCGGTGCTCCGGGAAGGCGGCGAGCTTGAGGCCCGGCGCGACGAAGCCGTCGCGCAGGTTGGCCTCGGTGAAGATCAGGCCGGTGGAGCCGCCGTTGAGGTCGGCCTTGAGGCGCGCGAGGTTGTAGGCGGCGCGCTCGGCGGCGCCGCGCTGCGGCCAGGCGACGACGGTCGTGTAGCCCGAGCGCGTGAGCTTCTCGAGCTCGGCCTCCGCCTCCTTGAGGGAGCGCGCCGCGAAGTCGGCCGCCTGGGCGCGGATCTCGGTCGGCTGGTCCGCGGAGATCGAGCTGAGCCGGATCGCCGCGCGGTCGTGCAACGTCTGCAGGATCCGGTCGGGCTTGACGTACAGGTGGTGGGCGTCCTCGTCGTGGAACGCAGCGCAGACGTCCTGCCAGTGGTCGCGGAGGCTCGGCTCGGTGTCCTCCTCCGCGGCGATGACGATCTGCGCGGTCTCGGGGATCAGCTCCAGCAGCTCGCGGAAGCGGTCGACCGGCAGCAGCTCGGCGACGTCGGGCCGGTCGTCCTCGGTCGCGGCGATCTCGGCCAGCTCGCGATGCTCGGGCGCGAGCTCGGCGGCCGGCGAGATCTCCACCACGTCGGCCTCGCCGAGGCTGCGCTGGGTGAAGGTCGAGAACCACCTGAGCGAGTCGATCTCGACGTCGAACAGGTCGACGCGGACGGCGCGCTCCTCGGTCGCGGGGTAGATGTCGAGCAGCCCGCCGCGGACCGCGAACTGGCCGCGCTCCTCGACCTGGTCGACGCGCTCGTAGCCGGCGGCGACGAGGTCGGCGGACGCCTCGTTGAGGTCGAGCAGGTCGCCCTTGCGCAGCGTGAAGCCGCGCGGCCGCAGCTCCGGCTCGGGGACCTTCTCGGAGAGGGCGACCGCGGAGACGATGACGACCGGCTGCTCCGAGCCGGGGGGCGTGTCGCTCAACGCGTCCAGCGCCGCGACGCGGAGGCCGACCAGGTGCGGCGGCGGTGTCAGGTGCGACTCGTAGGCGACGCCGCGGCTCGGGTAGTAGCGGACCGGGCGCGGGCGCAGCCACGCGCGCAGGTCCTGCGCGAGGTCGCGTGCCGCGCGGTCGTCGCCGGCGACGACGACGGTCGGGCGGCGGACGTCGCGGTCCGCGAGCGCCGCGATCACGTACGGCCGCAGCGACTGCGAGACGAACGCCGACCCGCCTTCGTCGGCGAGGCGCGCCGCGGCGGGGTCGTTGTCGATGTGGCTGAGGAACGTCCGGAGGGCCAAAGCCCTCTGAGTCTATGAAGGGCGGCGGGCCAGGATGTTGAGGCGGACGTACTCGACGACGGGCTCGTCCATCTCGGCCAGGACGGCGTCTACGAACGCGGCGCGATCGGCGGGATCGAGGCGCTCGAGATGCGAGCCGAGCATCACCGTCCCGAAGTACTCGTGCGGGTCCTCGGGGGTGACCAGGACGGGGAACGACCATGTCCAGACGTCGACCCAGCCGAGGCGCTTGAGGCGGGCCTCGGTGTCGGCGGGCGACTGGAAGTTCCACGGCCCGGGCCAGTCGCCCAGCCCAGGGTGCGCGACCCTGTCGATCGCGGCCTGGACCGCGGCCACGTTCCCGGCGCCGCCGCACTGCGCGACGAGGCGGCCGCCCGGGTTGAGCGCGTGCAGCAGCCTGGTGAACAGCCGGTCGTGGTCGCCGATCCAGTGGAATGTGGCGGTCGAGAGGATGGCGTCGACGGGCGGGTCGACCTCCAGCTCGAGCAGGTCCGCAGCGAACACGTCGGCAGTGTCGCCGAGCCGCTCGCGCGCCTGCTCGACCATCGCCGGCGAGCCGTCGACCGCCACCACCTGCCCGCGGGGCAGCCGCTCCACCAGCGCGGCGGTGACGCGGCCGGTGCCGCAGCCGGCGTCAAGGACCCGCTCGTCGCCGCGCAGCTCGAGCCGGTCGAGCACGTCGCGACCCATCGCCTCCAGCGGCGCCGAGACCTGCTCGTACGAGGCGGCGTTCCAGTCACGGGGCGGCATACGTTTGTACGCTATCACGGACATGCCTGCCGGGACGAACTTCGGCATTTAGGGTCCGTGCACCAGGTCACTACGGTGCATAGACAACCCCACCACCCGGGCCGCCCTACATGCGCACTTGCCGGACCCGGCGCCCGCTCACGCGCACGACCGCGAATGCCAAGAGCACCAGCAGCGCGACACCGGCCACCGGCGCGGCCCAGCCAAGCCCCGGCTCCGCCGTCGCGGGCGGGGCGGTGGCGGGCTTCGCCGGGCGCGGCTCGGTGACCGCGAAGGTGTGCGGGTCGACGGCGAGCACCGGTCCCGTCGTGCTGTCGCGCACGATCACGTCGCCGCCGCGGCCGACGCCGAGGCGCAGGTCCATCAGGTCCTCGCGGCCGGCGAGGTCGTCGAGGTCGATGCACTTCGCGCGTCCGCGCGTCGTGTCGAGCGCGTGGATGAACGGGTGGGTCCCGTTGCCGTCGTAGAGCGTGTAGGCCCAGCGACCGTCGTGGCTGAGCACGCGCGAGACCGGGCTGCCGCGCATCGGCTCGTCGGCCTCGGCCGGGTCCACGACCGGCTTCGCCAGCAGCCGCCCCTTCGCGAGGTCGTACGCACGGACCCGGTAGTCCGTGACGTCCGGCGACGTCGACTCGATGAAGTACAGGCGGTTGCCGTCGGGTGAGATCGCGTCGAGCGAGAAGTCGCCGCGCAGGGTGAAGGCGGACACGAAGCGCAGGCGGGTCGCGTCGAAGACGGCGAAGTGGCTGTGCCGGCGCGGGAACGTGATCCGCGGCTGCGCCAGCACCAGCGTGCCTCCGTCGGCGCTCAGCCCCGTGCCGGTGCCGTCGAAGGCGGCCATCGAGACGGCGAGCCGCTCGCGGATCAGGCGGGCCTGCAGGAGCCGGCCGCCGCGGCGGTCGATCGCCATCAGCAGCGTCCCGTGCGGGACGTGGCGCGCCACGTAGCGGGTCTCGAGCCCACGGCCGGTCACGCCCTCGAAGCCGGCGTCAGCGCCGGCGATCACCCCCGAGGCGCCCGAGGCGGGCGGTGCGAGCAGGGCGAACAGGGCAACGGTGAGGATCGCGAACCGGCTCATGCCCCCTATACGCCGCGAGGGCGGCAGGAGGTTCCCTCAGCCGAGCACGAGGCGCTCGGCCTCGTCGGCCGCGCGATCCACCAGCGCGTCGACCTCGGCGGCCGGCTGGCGCCAGCGGCCGAGCACGTAGGCGGCGACGATGTCGGGATCGGTGCTGTCCGGCCGCCCGACGCCGACGCGGACGCGATGGAAGTCGGGCGAGCCGAGGTCGCGCTTGAGCGACTTGAGGCCGTTGTGACCCGCCAGCCCGCCGCCGAGCCGGACGCGCACCTCACCGAACGGCAGGTCGATCTCGTCGTGCACGACCACCACACGATCGAGGTCGAGCTTGAACGAGCCGCGCGCGGGGCCGACCGAGCGGCCCGACTCGTTCATGTACGTCTGCGGGCGCAGGATCGCCACGCGCGGACCGCCCGGGCCGGTGCGGCCCTCGGTCAGCTCGCCTGCGAACTTCTTCTTGGCCTTCGGAAGGTCCCAGCGCTCGGCCAGCTTCTCGGCGACGCGGAAGCCGACGTTGTGCGGACTGCGGGCGTACTCGGGCCCAGGGTTGCCCAGGCCGACGATCAGCCAGTCGACCGGTGTGGAGGAGAAGAGCTTCAGCTCTCGTCGGAGTCGGCCGACTCGCCGGACTCCTCGGACGAGGCCTCTTCGCCCTCGGCCGCCTCGCCCTCGATCGGCTCGCCGTCCTCGCCCACGAGCGCCGTCTCGGTCTCGATCTCTTCCTCGACCGGCTCGAGCGTCGGCGGGGTGATCGTGGCGATGACCGTCTCGGGGTCGTCGAGCAGCCTGACGCCGGCCGGCGCGGTGAGCACGTCCAGCGTGACCGTCTCGTTCATCACGAGGCCGGAGACGTCGTGGACGATCGAGTCCGGGATGTCGCCCGGCAGCGCCTCGATGTTCACCTCGCGCAGCTCCTGGTTGAAGATGCCGCCCTCGCTGACGCCGGGCGCCTCGTCGGAGCCGTGGAACTCGATCGGCACGGTGGCGTGGATCGCGACGTCCATGCGCACGCGCAGCAGGTCGACATGGACCGCCTCGCCGCGCACCGGGTGGCGCTGCACGTCCTTGATGAGGACGTTCGTGCTCGACCCGTCGATCGAGACCTCGATGACCTGTCCGGCCTTCGCAAGCGTGTTGCGCAGGATGCGAGCGTCGACGGCGAAATGCTGCGGCTCGTCCCCGCCGCCGTAGATGACGCCGGGGACCTGGTCGTCACGGCGGAGGCGCCGCGCGGACCGCGAACCCTCGGGCGCACGGGTGGTCAGCGAAAGCGTGCTGGACTCGGTGGAAGCCATAAAGCGGCTGACGATGGTAGCGAAACCGGGTCTGGATTCCGCTCTCCAGGGGTACCCTCACGTGGCACATGAGTCCCGACGAGGAGCTGATGGTCATCTTCGGAGCGCTACATCTCGTGGCGCTCGTGCTCGGTGGAGTGCTCTTCATCATGTTCCTGCGCTCAGAGTCCGGATCGGGACGCCGGCCCCCGGAGGACGACGACACCGGGGGCGGCGGGAACGATCGCCTCTCCCCCGGTCCGAAGAGCTCGCCGTCGGGCGGGATCCCACTCCCGGACGCGGTTCAGGCGCCGGTGCGCCTGCGCGGCCCGCAGCGCCTGCGCGACCTGCGCCCGCGGCGTGAGCGCCGCCCGACCCGCGAGCCGGTCAGGCCCGGCCGCAGGCGCGTCTACAGCTAGTTGGCGCTTGCGAAGCGGGCGCGCAGGCCGCGCGGCGGCTCGCCCGCGGGCTCGACCCGGAACCGCCGGATCGCCACGATCAGCGCGCCGATGCCCCAGGCGGCGATCACCGCGAGGTGGTCGGGCGCCCAGCCGCCATTGGTCGTCTGGGGCACGAAGCAGGCGTCGAACGCGTCGACCAGGTGGTAGAGCGGGAAGATGTGCGCGATCGTCACGAGCCAGTCGGGCGCGCCCTCGAGCGGGAACCAGATCCCCGAGATGAACGACAGCGGCAGGAACGTGAGCTGCGCGACCGGCATCGCCTGGTCGGCGCTGCGCACGAGGCTCGCCACGGCCAGGCCGAGGGCGGCCAGCGTCGTCGCTCCCAGCACCAGCGTGACCGCCGCGGCCGGCAGGTTCTCCGGGTAGATCTTCACGCCGAACGCGGGGATCGCGACCACGAACATCAGGATCACGCTCCCGATCCCGGTCAACACCGCAGCGGTGAGCCACGAAGCCAGGTACGCCGGCATCGGCAGCGGCGTGCCGCGGACCCGCTTGAGCAGCCCGATGTCGCGGGCGTTGGTGAGGCCGAAGATGACGCTCGAGTAGCAGGCCATCGTGAGGCCGAAGATGCCGATCGACGGCGTGTAGAACTGGGCGAACCGCACCTCGCCGCCGGATCCGCCAGGGGCGGACACCATCGCGTTGCCGTTCAGCGCGCTGAAGATCAGCAGGAACATCAGCGGGAAGATGAACGTGAAGAACGTCGCCCGCGGGACGCGCAGCGTGATGCGCACGCGCGCCGCGATCCAGCGGCGCAGCAGGGAGAGGTCGGTGCGGGTCATGCGGACTCCTGGGTCAGCTGGAGGTAGACGTCCTCGAGGGTCGGCCGCGTGACGGCCAGGCCTTCGAGCTCGATCCCGCGAACCGCCGCCCACGAGAACAGCGGGGCGAGGTCGCCGGTCGGGGTCGGAGTGCGGAAGCTCAGCGTCGCGCCGTTGTGCTCGAGCTCGACGTGCTCGGGCAGCGGCAGCTCGGAGGCGTCGAAGCCGGCGGGCGTCCGGAAGGTCACCCGCGCGGCCTCGGCCTGGCCGCGGCCCAGAGTGTCCGGCGTGCCCTCGGCGATCACTCGGCCGGCCGAGATCACGACGACGCGATCGGCCAGGCGCTGCGCCTCTTCCATGTAATGCGTGGTGAGCAGGATCGTCTTCCCGAGGTCCTTGAGGTCGGCGATCAGTTCCCATGAGCGGCGACGCGCGGCGGGGTCGAAGCCGGTGGTCGGCTCGTCGAGGAAGATCAGCTCGGGGTCGCCGGTGATGCCGACGGCGAGGTCGAGCCGGCGGCGCTGCCCGCCGGAGAGCGTGCCGGCGCGCTTGTCGCGCTGCTCGGTGAGGCCGACCAGCTCGATGATCTCGTCGGCGGCCCGCGGGTTGGGGTACGCGGCGCCGTAGAGCTCGATCATCTCGCGCACGGTGAGGTTCTCCTCGAGGCCCTCCTCCTGCAGCACGATGCCGATGCGCTCGCGGAAGGCGCGCTCGAGCTTGGCGGGGTCGTGACCGAGGACGCTGATCTCGCCGGCGTCGGCGACGCGGTGGCCCTCGAGGATCTCGACCAGCGAGGTCTTGCCGGCGCCGTTGGGACCGAGGAGCGCGAGCACCTCGCCGCGGCGGACCGTCAGGTCGACGCCGTCGAGCGCCTGCACGCTCCCGTAGTTCTTCCGCACGCCGCGGACCGTGATGGCCGCGTCCAGGTCGCGTGCGGCGGTGGCCGCCGCGGCCACTTCGAGAGAGTTCGTGATCATGCTCTACAGGGTCGGCCGCGCGGGGCGATTCGTCATCGGCGGACGGGTCGAACTTGCGTCTCCACCCGTGGGTTGAGACGGGCGGCGGCGGTTCCACCCCGGCGGCGATGACGTCGGGGTAACCACCCCCTACCGTTCTCTTGGGTGAGAGCGCGCATCTTCAAGGAGCCGCCCGCGCCGCTGCGGGCGTTCGGCCTCACGGCGATGACCGTCCTGTTCGTCATCGCGGTGACCACGCAGCCCGAGCCGGGCCTGCACGGCGACGGCCCGTGGGTCGTGCTCGGCCTCGTCTTCTACTTCGTCGGCATCTGGCTGAGCGTGCCGGCCCGGCAGGTGTCGCAGTCGCGCCGCCTCACGGGCCTTGCGCTGGTCACCGCCGCGTCGGTGCTCCTGACGATCGTGCAGCCCAACGGCGCGATGGTGGGGGCGATCTACTACGTCGTGATCATCGCGGCGATCGCCTTCGACGGGCGGCCGGCGCTGCTGATCGCGGTTGGCGCGGTGGCGGTCGAGTGCGTGGCGCTGGCGATCAGCGTCGAGGACCCGGGCGGCGCGATCCTCGGCACGCTGCTCTCGATCATCCCCTGGTTCCTGGTGATGCGGCTCGTGTCGCAGCTGCACGACGAACGTGAGGAGCTGCAGGCGTCGCGCGCCGCCCACGCCGAGTCGGCGGCGCTCGCCGAGCGCGGACGTGTCGCGCGCGACATGCACGACGTGCTCGCGCACTCGCTGTCGGCGCTCGCGCTGCAGCTCGAGGGGACGCGGCTGCTGGCGCGCGACCGGGGCGCCGACCCTGAGGTGATCGCCGCGATCGAGCGGGCCCATCATCTCGCCGGCGAAGGGCTGGCCGAGGCGCGGGACGCGATCGCCGCCCTGCGTGGCGAGGCATTGCCAGGTCCGGAGCGGCTCCAGCACCTCGCCGCCGCGTTCGCCGGCGATGCGCGCGTGACGGTGGTCGGCGAGCCGCGCGAGCTGAGCTCCGAGACGCGACTCGCCGTGTACCGGACGGCCCAGGAGGCGTTGACGAACGTGCTCCGCCACAGCGCGGCCTCGCGCGTCGAGCTGCGGCTCGAGTACTCGGACGAAGGGACGCGCCTGGTGGTGCAGGACTTCGGGCCGGGCGCGCCGGTGACGGTCGGGCCCGGGTCGCCGGGCGGCGGCTACGGCCTCACCGGGATGCGCGAACGGGCCGAGCTGCTCGGCGGCCGGCTGCGCGCCGAGCCGACCACGGACGGCTTCGTGGTGGAGCTGTGGCTGCCGGCGTGATCCGCGTGCTGCTGGCGGACGACCAGCGTGTGGTTCGGGAGGGTCTCGGCACGCTGCTGGGCCTGCTGGACGGGATCGAGCTCGTCGGCACGGCCGCCGACGGCGAGGAGGCTCTGGCCTTGGCGCGCGAGCACGACCCTGATGTCGTCTTGATGGATCTCCGCATGCCGCGCTGCGACGGGATCTCCGCGATCCGCCGGCTGAGCGAGCGCGGCGAGCGCCCGCGCGCGATCGCCTTGACGACGTTCGCGGACGACGCCTCGGTGCTCGGCGCCCTGCGCGCGGGGGCTCGCGGCTACCTGACCAAGGACGCGGGCGCCGACCAGATCCGCGCCGCCGTCGAGGCCGTCGCCCGCGGCGAGGCGGCGCTGGACCCGGCCGTCCAGCACCACGTCATCGCCGCGCTGAGCGACCCCGCGCCGCCGGACTCGGCTCCCGACCTGCCGGACGGCCTGACCCCGCGCGAGGCGGAGGTCCTGGCCTTGATCGCCGAGGGACTCACCAACGCCGAGATCGCCGACCGCTTGGTCGTCAGCGCCGCCACCGTCAAGACCCACGTCAACCACATCTTCGCCAAGACCGGCGCGCGCGACCGGGCCCAGGCCGTGGTCTACGCCTACGCCCACGGGTTGGCTGAGGCGCCTTGACTCGCGCCTAGCAGCTCTCCTCGCCGCCGATCGGGGCGGAGATGCCGAGCAGCTCGACGTCGGCGCCGGTCAGCGGACCGTCGCGGCGGACGCGCACGCACTGCACGACCGGCAGCGACGTCCCCGCGCGCCAGGCCACGCGACCGGTGCCGACCTGCCGCGTGAGCGCGATCTGCACGGACGGCTGGTAGTTGAGGATCTCGACGTCGCCCGGCCGCTTCAGCGAAGCGACGCGCTCGCGGGTGACCTGCGCGCACGCGGGCTGGGCGCGACAGGCGGGAAGCATCCCGAGGACGGCAGTCGCGTCACCGCGAGCCTGGGCCTGGACGAGGTCGAGCACGTGTGAGCGCTCGTTGCCCGGTCCGGTCAGCCCGCGCGCGAGGAGCGCCGAGATGCCGAGGAACACGAAGACGATGAACCCGATCGCCATGTAGCGCCGCATCGGGCAGTCAGGCTAGTGTCGCCCGCAGAGAGGTGCTGCGGAGCGCGCCGACCGCCGCGGCGATTGCGCCCGCCGCACCGGCGAGCAGGAACACCGCCGCAGGGCCGGCGCTGTCGGCGACGTAGCCGGCGAGCGCGGCGCCCAAAGCGGCGCCGATCGCGACCGCGGTGCTCAGCCACGCGAACGCCTCGGTGACCGTGCCGGCGGGCGCGATCCGCTCGACCAGCGCGTAGACCGACGCGTAGGTGGGCGCGATGGTCGCGCCGGCGAGGCACAGCACCGCGGCAAGCGCGAGGACGCTGCCCGCGGCGGCGGCGAGCGCGAGATGCGCCACCGCGAGCCCGGCGAGCAGCACCGCGAGGCGAGCGCTGCCGATCCGCGCGGCCACGATCCCGCCCGCCAGCGATCCCGCGCCCCAGATGCCGAGCAGCGGACCGGCGGCCGACGAAGCGGCGGCGACGACGCCGACCTCGACGGCGCCGAACACGACCCCGACCGCGACGAGGACGAAGACCAGCGTGCGGACGCCCGGGTCGGCGAGCGATCCCCCTCGCCCCCGCGCCTGACCCCGCCAGGCGCGCGACGGCCCCTGGGCCGCGAACGCGGCGGTCCCCGCGACGAGCAGCGCACCCGCACCGGCGAGTGCGACGCCGCTCGACCACACGGTCCCCGCCAGCAGCACGAGCGGCGGCCCGGCGATGAAGGTGAGCTCGCTCGCGGTCGCCTCGGCGGCGTAGGCGGCCTGGGCGTCGTCGACCAGTCCGGGGAGCAGCGCCCGCAGGCACGCGCCGACCGGCGGGACGCTCATCCCGAGCACGACCGCAACGGCCACGAGCGCCGCCGGCGGCGCGCCGACCGGCAGCAGCGCCGCCCCGGCCAGCGCACCGCCCGCGACCACCGCGCTGCCGAGCAGGACGGTCGTCTGGCCGCGGCGGTCGGCGGCCCGGGCGAGCAGCGGGCCGCCCGCGCCGAGCGCGGCGGCGAACACGGCCGCGACCACGCCGGCGGCGGCGAACGAGCCGGTGATCCGCTCGGCGTGCACGAGCAGGCCGATGCTCAGCATCGGCACCGGGAGGCGGGCGACGATCGAGATGGCGAACAGGCGGCGGGGCATGCCACGGATGCTGTACGTTCACTGGTGCACGTTCCAGATCCACTTTTCGCCTCGTGAATGAGACCAGTCAGCCGCTCGAGCTGCTGCTCGGCGTCACCCGCGACGGCTCGCGGACGCTCGGCGCGCAGATCGAGGACGGCCTGCGCCAGGCCATCCGCGAAGGCGCCCTGAAGGCCGGCGCGCAGGTGCCGTCGACGCGCGACCTCGCGCGCCAGCTCGGGATCTCGCGGCGGATCGCCGTCGACGCCTACTCCCAGCTCGCCGCCGAGGGCTACCTGAGCCTGCGCCAGGGCGCCCGGCCGCGGGTGGCGGAGATCGCGATCGGCGCAACGGCTTCGCCGCCCCCGAGGGCGACGACACCGTTGCGCTACGACTTCCGCCCCGCGATGCCCGACGTCGCCGGCTTCCCGCGCGCCGCATGGCTGCGGTCGCTGCGCGAGGCGATGAAGTCGATCACCGACCACGACCTCGGCTACGGCGACCCGCGCGGCATGGAGGCGCTCCGCACCGGCCTCGCCGACTACTTCGGCCGCGTGCGCGGCGTGGTGGCCGACCCGGCGCGCATCGTCATCACCTCCGGCTACTCGCAGGGCCTGAATGTCGTCTGCCACGCGCTGGGTGCGCGGCGGATCGCGATCGAGGACCCCAGCAACCTGCTCCAGCGCGAGATCGCCGCCCGCGCCGGCCTCGAGGCGGTCAAGGTCCGAGTCGACGCCGACGGGATCGTGGTCGCCGAGCTCCCGCCCGCCGACGCCGTCGTCGTCACGCCCGCCCACCAGCACCCCACCGGCGTGCTCCTCTCGCCCGAGCGGCGCGCCGCGCTGATCGGCTGGCTGCGCGAGCACGATGCGATCGCGATCGAGGACGACTACGACGCCGAGTTCCGCTACGACCGCCCGGCGGTCGGCGCGCTCCAGGGGCTCGATCCCGAGCGGGTGATCTACGCCGGGTCGGTGAGCAAGACGCTCGCGCCCGCGCTGCGGCTCGGATGGCTCGTCGTGCCGTCGCATCTCGTCGACCGCGTCACCGCCGAGAAGATGCTCGCCGACCGCGGCACGTCACGGATCGACCAGCTGGCGTTCGCCGACTTCCTCGCCCGCGGGGAGCTCGACCGCCACCTCCGCCGCATGCGCACGAAGTACCGCGCGCGGCGCGACGCCCTGGTGGAGGCGGTCACCACGCAGCTCCCGGAGGCCGAGATCCTCGGCATCGCGGCCGGCCTGCACGCGACGGTGCGGCTCGAAGGCATCGACGAGGACGCGTTGCGCGCCCAGGCCGCGGAGCGCCGGATCGCGTTCGAGACCATGCGCGACTACGAGGCCGGTGACGGCACGCTCCTGCTCGGCTACGCCCCGCTCCCCGAGCCGACGATCCGCGCCGGGATCGCCGAGCTCAGCCGGCTTCCAGGAACTCGTCGCCGTTGAGCTCGAGGAAGCGCTGCACGCTCGCCTCCTGACGGCCGAGCTGCTCGGCCATGCGGCGCGCGTGGTCGGCCGCGACGTCGAGGAAGTCCTCCAGGCAGCGCTCGGGGTCGTCGGGGAGCGGGTACACACGGGCGACGTCCTGCTGCGCGCACACGATGCCCATCGGCGGGCGGCCCGCGGCGAGCGGGCGCGCCCCGCACACCGCGGTCACGACGATCCGCTTCTCGGGCGCCACCAGCGCGGCCGGGAGCAGGCGATGGGCAGGGAGATCGACGTCGAGCACGATCCGCCGGTCGACCTCCACGCGGCTGTGCGCCAAGTCCTCGAGCGGCTCGCGCCAGATGTCCAGCACGGTGTCGGCGCCGACCAGCGCGTCCCGCATCGCGGCCGCCTGCTCGGCGTAGAGCAGCTCGGCCGTCTCGCGATCCTCGGCACCGGCAAGGTCGAGGTCACACGGCACGCGCAAAAGCTCGTCGGCCGCCACGGCCGCGCCGGCGCCGCGGCCCCCGTGCGTCACGTACGTCTGGATCGTGCCGAGATCGCGGCGGCCGTGGAAGACCACGGTGAGCTGGTCGCACAGCGGAAGGCCGGCAACGCGCAGGGCAACCGCAGCGGTGGCCTCCGAATCGAGGAGGGCCCGCCGAAGGAGATCGTCGGCGTGCTCGCGGTTTTCCATTTCCACCCGGGTTATCGACATGTTTACCGGGATCGCTGAGATTGCAACATCGACCGGCGGACTGGGTCGCATCGACCGTGGGTAGAGTCCGGCGCCAATGAAGCTGATCTACAAGCCGTTCGGGATCATGCTCGGAATCCTCGCGGGCATCCTCGGCAAGAAGGCGTTCGACTTCGCGTGGACGAAGATCGACGACGAGGAGCCGCCGGAGGCGACGACCGAAGAGGCGTCGTGGCGCCGCGTGATCGCGGCCGCGGCCGTCCAGGGCGTGATCTTCCGCGTGACGCGCGTGGCGGTCGATCGCTACGGCGCGATCGGCTGGCGCTACCTCACCGGGGTCTGGCCCGGCGAGAGGCGTCCCGACCCCGACTGATCACGAAACCTCGCTCGGCCAGGGTGGCGAGAGCGTTCTCGAAGGCGGCGAAGTCGCGGGAAAGCAGCAGGTCGATCGGTGTGCCCGCCGGCCCGGCCGCGCGGACCCATCGCTGCAGCGTCGCCGCGCCCAGGTTCTCCTCCGGCTCGGCCAGCAGATCGAGCAGGATCGGCAGCTCGGGCTTGTGATCGAGGTCGCCGGAGACGACTTCGAGCGGGTCGGCGTCGAGCACCGTGAGGAGCTCGTCCTCGGACAGCGCCAGCAGCGCTTGGAGATCGGCCGCGCGACTCAGAACAGCTGGTTCTCGCCGCCGAAGACCTCGGACACCGAGTCGTCGGTGAAGATGCGGCGGATCGTGTCCGTGAGGATGTCGGCGACGCTGAGGACCTTGATGTTGCTCGGGGCGCCGCGGCGGAGCGGGATCGTGTCCGTGGTGATGACCTGCTCGAAGCCCGCGGCCTCGAGGTTCTCGAACGCGTTGCCCGACAGCACCGGATGGGTGGCCGCGGCGAAGACGCGGCGCGCGCCCTCCGCCCTGACGGTCTCGGCGGCCGCGCGCAGCGTGCCCGCCGTGTCGATGATGTCGTCGATGATCACCGCGGTCTTGTCCTTGACGTCACCGATCACGTAGGCGATCTCGGCGACCTGCTGGGCCGGGCGCTCCTTGTTGAGGATCGCCAGCTCGGCACCGACCTTCTCGGCGAACTTCTTCGCCAGCTTCACGCGGCCGGCGTCCGGCGACACGACCACCAGGTCGTCGAGCTGCATGTCGCGGAAGTACTGGGTGAGCATGAACATCGCGGTCATGTGGTCCACGGGCTTGGAGAAGAAGCCCTGGATCTGGCCCGCGTGCAGGTCCATCGTCAGCACCCGGTCGGCCCCCGCCGTCTCGAGCGCGCGGGCGACGAGACGGGCGGAGATCGGCTCCCGGCCCATCGACTTCTTGTCCTGCCGCGAGTAGCCGTACCACGGCGTGACGGCGATGACGCGGTGCGCCGACGCGCCGACCGCCGCGTCGATCATCAGCATCAGCTCCATCAGCGCGTCGTTCGCGGTGATCCCGGTCTCCGGGTTCCCGCACGTCGGCTGGACGATGAACATGTCCGCGCCGCGGATCGACTCCTCGAAGCGGCAGTACACCTCGCCGTTGGAGAACGTCCGCAGCGTCACCCCCGCGAGGCTGACGCCGAGCTTGGACGAGATGCGCCCCGCGAGGTCCGGGTTCGCGCGCCCGGTGACCATCATCAGCCGCTTGTCGTACTCGATCGCGAGGGATGAGCCGAGATGGGCGATGCCGGTGCTTGGGTCCAGCGCGCTCACTTGTTCCGGAGTGTACGACTGCGCGTGGACAGCCTCAGTCACGACTTGCGATCCGCGTAGCCCTCGATGTTCTTCTGGCGCGCTCGCGCGATCGCGAGCGCCCTTTCCGGCACGTCGTCGGTGATCACGCTGCCCGCGCCGGTGTAGGCGTTGTCGCCGACCGTGACGGGCGCGACGTAGGCGGTCTGGACGCTCGTCTTGACGCCCGCGCCGATCGTCGTCCGGTGCTTGTTCTTGCCGTCGTAGTTGGCGGTGATGTTGCCCGCGCCGATGTTCGTGCCCTCGCCGATGTCGGCGTCGCCGATGTAACTCAGGTGGGGGACCTTGGTCCCGGCGCCGATCTCGGAGTTCTTGATCTCCACGAACGTCCCGGCCTTGGCCTTGGGGTGCAGGTGCGCGTCGGGGCGCAGGTAGGCGAACGGGCCGACGGTGGCGCCGTCGTCCACGCGCGCGCCCGTGAGGTGCGAGTGCAGGACGGTCACGCCGTCGCCGATCTTCGTGTCGATCAGCGTCGACATCGCGCCGATCGTCGTGTTCGCCCCGATCTCGGTCTCGCCGCGGAGCTGCGCGTAGGGCTCGATCACGGTGTCGGTGCCGATCGTGATGTCGGCGTCGATCGTCGTGCTGGCGGGGTCGACGATCGTGACGCCGCTGCGCATGTGCTGCTCGTGGATGCGGCGCTGGGCGACGCCGCGCGCGTACGCGAGATCGACGCGGTCGTCGACGCCATGCGTGAGGTCCGGATCGCCGATCGGGTGGGCGCCGACCTTGCGTCCGGCTTCGCGCATCGCCGGCAGGACGTCGGGCAGGTACAGCTCGCCCTGGGCGTTGTCCGAGTCGAGCGTCTGCAGAGCGGCGATCAGCGCGCCGCCGTCGAACGCGTACACGCCGGCGTTGACCTCGCGGATCTCGAGCTCCTCGGGGGTCGCGTCGCCGGCCTTCTTCGCCTCCGCCACACGCAGCACGGACCCGTCCGTGTCGCGGATCACGCGCCCGTATGCACCCGGCTCGTCGAGCTCCATCGTCGCCATCGTCGCCGCCGCGCCGGCGGCTTCGTGCGCGTCGATGAGCTGGCGGATCGCCTCGGCCGTGAGCAGCGCGACGTCGCCGTTGATGACGACCACCGTGGCGGTCGGGTCGATCAGCGCGGCGGCCGCCGCGACCGCGTCGCCGGTTCCCTTCGGCTCCTCCTGGATCGCGGTCTCGACCCCCTCGGGCAGCAGGTCCGCCAGCCGCCGCTTCGGGTTGTCGACCACGATCACCCGGGCGACCCCGGCCTCCCGGGCCGCGGCGACCGGCCAGGCGATCAGCGGCCGTCCGCACAGAGGGTGCAGGACCTTCGGGACCTTCGAGCGCATGCGAGTGCCCTCGCCTGCGGCGAGGATCACGACGGTGGGTTCAGGCACGCCCGCATCGTAGTATCGGCGGGCGGTCGGCCTCTTGACCGTTTGGGGGGTGGTGTAGTCGGTAGCACTCCAGATTTTGGTTCTGGCAGCCCCGGTTCAAGCCCGGGCCCCCCAGTGCCCGATCCGTCCGATACCTCTGCGAACATATGTTCGTGAGATCGGCTCCGCGGTATTCCGAGACTGAGGCGCGCGAAGCCATCGCGGCATCGCGGTCGTTCGCGGAAGCGCTGCGGCGGCTCGGCATGTGTGCGAGTGGGGGCAACTGGCGCACGCTGAAGTCGTACGCGATCGAGGTCTGGCGGATCCCGATCGACCACTTCGACCCGCACGCCGCGAGCCGCAAGGCACTCGAACGAGGTCGATACCCCGCGCGGCCGCTGAGCGAGATCCTCGTCGCTGGGTCGACCTTCTCGCGCGGACAGCTCAAGAAGCGCCTCTACGCAGAAGGCCTCAAGGCGCGTCGCTGCGAGCTGTGCGGTCAGGACGAGCTCTGGCGCGGAAAGCGCATCTCGCTGATCCTCGATCACATCAATGGAGTCCGTGACGCCAATCGCCTCGAGAACCTCCAGATCGTCTGCCCGAATTGCGCAGCGACGCTTGAGACGCATTGCGGCCGCAACGTGAGCCGCCGGAGAGCGTGCACGACGTGCGGAAGAGAGTTCGAGGCAGTTGGAACCAAGCAGCGCCACTGTTCGCACCGGTGCGGCTCGCTGTCCCCCGCGAGTCGTGCCGCGCACGTCGAGCGGCGGCTGGTCCAGCGGCCATCCTACGAGCAGCTGCTGGCGGAAATCGCCGCGACGAACTGGTCTGCCGTGGGCCGCAAGTACGGCGTGTCGGACAACGCGATCCGCAAGTGGGTGCGCGACTACGAGCGCGAGCGGGCGTCAGTCGAGCCGCACGGGCCGGCGGGCGTCGGGGTCCCAGACCCAGTCGGGTTGACCGGGCCCGAGGTGGACACCGCCGAGCCAGCGGTCGATCGGCGGGCGGGTGGCGGTGCCGGCGATGACGGCGGCACCCTCGGGCGTGAGCGCGTAGCGCCCGTCGGTGAAGGCGACGAGCGGGGCGAGGTCGCCGGCGAGCGCGAAGACGCTGGTGTCGCCGAGCCACGGCGGTTCCTCGTGCTGCGCTACCGCGGCGAACAGGCCGTGGGGCGGCAGCGGGCCGTCGGCGAGCGCGGCGAGGATCTCGCGTTCGACGCGGGTGAGGCCGGAGCGGACGTCTGGCAACTCCTCGAGCAGGCGCTCGAAAGCCGCGACGTCGAGCCAGGCACGAGGATCGGGTGAGCGGAATGCGGCGAACCGGGCGGGATCGGGCTCGATCCGCTCGCGCGCCGCGAACGCCGCGCGCAGGTCCCCGCGCGGCGGGTGACGGAGGTGGACGAGCGAGACCGGTCCGGGCCGGCCCGCGAGGCGATCCTCGACCTGGGCCTGCAGCAGCGCGTCATAGAGGTCATCCTCGAACCAGAGCGCTACCTCGGCATCGGCGGGGTGAGTGGCGAGCCGCGCGTCGCGGGCGCGGAACTCGGCCAGCGCGGTCTCCTCCGACGGCTCGGACCCGTTGGCGCGCGTCCACGAGCGCGCGGTGAGGTGACGGGCGCGGACGCGCGCGAGCGCGGAGGGGTCGAGATCGGCCGGCACCGGGCCGTCGTGCAGGACCTCGAGCCAGACGAGGATCTCGTCAGGCGCGACCCCGACGGCGGGGGCGATCTCCGGCACGACCGCGTCGCCATTGGTCACGTGGAGGATCGACGCCCCGGCCACGCGCCAACAATACGGCTCAAGAACCCTCAGCTTTCCGGCCAGAACGGATTCGAGGGCCTTGGCTTCCCCGTGGGCGGCACTACGCTGGCGCCTCCATGCGCCATCGTCCCCTGCTCGCCGCGATGGTTGCGGCCACGTTGATCCCTGCCGCGCCGGCCCTCGCCGGAGACCCGATCATGCCGCTCAGTCAGGTCCAGTCGGGCATGCACTGCACCGCATACTCGGTGGTGCGCGGGACGACGATCAGCTCGTTCGACGTCGACGTCGTCGACGTGATCGACTCGGACCCGGGGACCGACGGCGCGCGCATCATCGTGACGGCCTCAGGCCCGGCGGTGGACGCCACCGGCATCGGGCCGGGCTTCTCCGGGTCGCCGATCTACTGCCCCGACGGCAACGGCGTGCAGCGCAACATCGGCGCGATCTCCGAGTCGATCGGCGACTACGGCGGCAAGACGGTGCTGGCAACGCCGATCGAGCTGATGCTGGCGAACTCGGACAACCCACCGAAGCCGCCGAACGCGACGGCGGCCAAGCGCCCCTCGGACGCGCTCCCCGCAGGCGCGCGCGGCGATCCGCCGCATCCACACCAAGGGCGTCAAGCCGCTGGTCGGCCCGATCACGTTCACGGGGCTGTCGTCGCGCCTCGGCCGGGCGCTCGAACGCACGGGCGCGAAGATCGGCCGCCCCGTGATCAGCGTTCCCGCCGGCCCGCTCGGGAGCTTCCCGCAGCAGACGCTCGTGCCGGGAGCCGCGGTGTCGGCCGGCTACTCGAGCGGAGACCTGCGCGTCGGCGCGATCGGCACCGTCTCGTACACCGACAACGGGCGCGTGTGGGCGTTCGGCCATCCGTTCGAATCTGCCGGCGCGCGCAGCCTGCTGCTCCAGGACGCGTACGTGTTCAAGGTCGTCAACGACCCGAACGCGTCGCTGACCGGCGGCTCGTACAAGCTCGCCGTCGCGGGCCACGACGTCGGCACGCTCACGAACGACGCCGCGACCGCGATCGTCGGCCGCCTCGGCGCGCTGCCGCAGACCACGGACGTCCGGGCCGCGGCCACCGACCACGACACCGGCGAGACGCGCTTCATGCAGACCGCGGTCGCTGACGAGACCGACGTCGACACGCCGACGGGCTTCACCCCGCTCGGCGCGGTCGCGCCGCTCGCGATCGCCGAGGCGGCCGGCAGCGTCCTGCGCAGCTCGCCCGGCCGCCTCACCGGCCGCATGTGCCTGCGGATCACGTTCCGCGAGCGGCCGAAGAACCCGGCGCGGTTCTGCAACCGCTACCTGTCATCCACGATCCTCGCTCCCGACGCCGGCGCGCTCGGCAACGCCGTCGCGTTCAGCGCCGCGCTCGACGCGCTCGACGCGATCAGCCTGATCGAGGGCTTCGAGGGGCGCACGCCGCACGTCGCCAAGGTCGGCGCGAACATCGACGTCCGCCGCGGCGAGCAGCTCGCGTTCCTGCGCAGCATCAAGGCGCCGCGCCGCGTGAAGCCCGGCCAGCGCGTGCGCCTGCGGGTCACGATGCAGCGCGTCCGCGACGGCAACCTCACGAAGACCTACCACCTGCGGATCCCGCGCCACATCAAACCCGGCCGGCGGACCCTGAAGCTCGTGGGCTTCCGGCAGTCGAGCCCCGATGACGCCCTGCTCGAGCTCCTGCTCGAAGGCGACGACGGCGAAGGCGTCACGTCCGGCCCGGGGCGGCTGAACGACCTGATCAGCGAGATCAAGTCGCTCGGGCGCTGGGACGGCGTGACGATGCGCATGGGCGGCCGCGGCAAGCGCGCGTTCAAGGACGACGACCTCGTGATCACCGGCCGCGCGGGGACGACCGTCCGCGTGGCGAAAACGCGTTAGCCCTCGAAGCGATAGACGATCCCCGCCGGCGCGAGGTCGGCGGCCGCGGCACGCGGGACCGCCGCGGCGAGCACGGACGCGAACGTCGCGGTGCTCGCGGCCATCATGTCGAGCAGCGTCTGCACCGGCGTCGCCTCATCCTGCACGCCGTTCGCGTAGTCGGTCGCGTAGCCGAGCAGCGCGTACGGGAGCTCGGCCTCGCCGCACAGGACCGCCTCGGGCCCGCCGGTCTGCGACACGTGCGTGACACCGCACGCCGCCAGCCCGCGGATCTCGGCGCGCGTGTTGAAGCGCGGCCCGTCGACGTGCCCGTAGACGCCGCCGTCGCGGACCGCCACGCCCGCTTCGGCCGCCCCCGCCAGCACCGCGGCGCGCAGCGGCTCCGAGAACGGGCCCTCGAAGATCCAGTGCCCGCGTCGGCGGTCACCCGGCTCGGAGTAGAACGTGACCAGCTCCCCGTCGCCCAGGCGGTTGGCGAGGAAGTGCAGGTCGTCGAAGCACACGAGCGACCCGAGCTCGACGGTCGGGTCGACCGCGCCGCAGACCGTCACGGCGATCACGCCATCGGCGCCGAGGCCGGCCAGCGCGGCGATGTTGGCGCGGTGCGTGACCAGGTTGGACAGCCGCCGGTGGCCTTCCTGATGACGCGAGACATGGAGCACGTCGACGCCGGCGAACGTCCCGCGCGAGACCAGCGCCTCGCCCCACTCGGTCGAGACCGGCTCCGGCGCGGAGGATTCGAATCCGGGAAGGGCGTAGGTACCCGAGCCGGTGATGATCCCGATCGGCATGGCGAGGCAGCATAAGCTCACGGCGATGGAGCCCGCTCCCATCACGGCAGAGGAGATCCCCGAGTTCCGGGACGCGGTCGGCTCGGCGTTCCACAACGACACGTCCGAGCACTACCTGGAGCGCATGCGCAAGACGCTCGACCCCGCGCGGACGCTCGTATTGCGCGACGACGGCAAGATCGTCGCCGCGACCGGGATCTACACGCACCGGATCAGCGTCCCCGGCGGCAGCGAGGTGCCGCTCGCCGGCGTCACCCAGGTCGGCGTGCGGCCGACCCACCGGCGCCGCGGCCTGCTCACCACGCTGATGCGGCGTCAGCTCGCCGACGTGCACGAGGCGGGCGACGAGGCCGTCGCCGCGCTGTGGGCGTCCGAGTCGGTGATCTACGGCCGCTTCGGCTACGGCATGGCGACGTGGACCTCCGACATGGTCGTCTTCACGCCGGAAGTGCAGTTCCGCACGGCGCCCGAGCCCGCCGACGTGCAGCTCATGGTCGCGCCCGAGGGGGTCGACCTCATGCGCCCGATCCACGACGCCGCGCGCACCCAGTGCCCGGGCATGCTCGACCGGGACGGCCCGTGGTGGGAGTACCGGATCGCCGATCCCGAAGAGGAGCGTGACGGCGCGCAGGCGTTGCGCGCGGCGGTGATCGAGGGTCGCGCGTACGCGCTCTATGCCGGCAAGACCGACTTCGAGGAGGGCCGGGCCGCCGGCAAGGCGAGGGTGCGCGAGGTCGTCGCCACCGACGCAGAGGCTCACCAGGCGATCTGGGGCTTCGTCCTCGGGCTCGACCTCGTGCGCCGCGCGGTCTACGAGCTCGCGCCCGCGGACGACCCGCTGCCGCACATGCTCACCGAGGCGCGCGCGGTCCAGGTCACGCAGGTCGGCGACGCGCTGTGGGTGCGGCTCGTCGACCTCGCCCGCGCGCTGCGCGAGCGCGCTTACGCGCAGCCGTTCGAGACCGTGTTCGAGGTCAGCGACGACGTCTGCCCGTGGAACGCCGGCCGCTGGGCGCTGCGCTGGGACGGCGAGGCGGCGACGTGCGCCGCGACCGCGCTGCCGGCGAGCCTGGAGCTGAGCGTCGCCGAGCTCGGCGCCGCCTTCCTCGGCGGCACCACGCTGCTCGACCTCGCGCGCGCCGGCCGCGTCAAGGAGCTGCGGTCCGGAGCGCTGACGACCGCGAGCCGTGCCTTCCGCGCCGACCGGGCACCGTGGTGCCCGGAGATCTTCTAGTGCGGCTTACTCGCACTCGCAAGCTCGCGCGAGCGCCTTGATTACCGGTCTCTCGGCTCCCGGCGCACGCGCCCACCCTCGGCGCCGGTCTCGGTCGCCGGCCCGCGCGGGGCGGCGATGCCGAGCACGCGCATCGCCTTCAACCCGAGGCCGAGCTTCTCGCGGCCGTCCGTGGACGCGACGTCGAGACCGGTCAGGTCGCGCACGCGCTCGAGCCGGTAGCGGATCGTGTGGCGGTGCGTGAACAGGCGCGAGGCGGTGCCGGCGACGTTCGCGTCAGCGTCGAGGAACGTCTCCAGCGTCTGCACCAGGTCGGTGTCGTACTGCTCGTCGTAGGTGACGAGCGGCTCGACCGTCTCGGCGAAGAAGCGCTGCAACTCGGCGGGGTCCTCGCTCATCGCCGGGAGCAGGAGCCGGTAGGCGCCGGTCTCCTCGAACGCGAGCACGCTGTCGTCGGGCCCGGCCTCGGCGACGTTGGCGGCGAGCAGCGCCTCGTTGCCGGCGCGGTAGAGGTCGACCGGGTCGGTCGCCACGCGCGAGTGGCCGACCGCGAACGTGAACCCGTGCAGGCTCGAGCGCAGCTCGCGCGCGATCGCGCCGGCCACGCGGCGCACCTCGGCGTCGCCCTCGGCCGGCAGCAGCACGACGACGTGGCCGGCGGCGTCGGTCGGCGTGTCGACGACCGCGGCGAGCGACCCGGGAGCGCTCGAGCGCGCCGCCCGTTCGGCGGCGGCGAGCACGCGCACACGCCAGTCCTCGTCCGCGGGCGCGAAGTGGTGCGTGCGGACCACGACCACCGCCGAGCCGGCGCTGACGTCGACGCCCAGCTCCCCGGCGCGCGCGACGATGTCGCCGCGGTCGGTCACCTCGCGCCGCAGCACGGCGGCCAGGAACGCGGCCTGCGCGGCCTCGGACGCGCGCTCCGGCGCGCGCAGGCGCTCGACCTCGGAGCCGATCAGCGTCGTCACCACGCGCAGCAGCGCCGGGGACGGATCGCCGCCGCGGCCGCGCATCCGGAGCCGCCCGACCACCTCGTCGCCCACCCGCAGATCATGCGTGGCCACGCCGGCGGCGTCGCCCATCAGCGCCCGCTCGTCGGCGGTCGACCGCGCAGCGACCGCGAGCACCGAGCTCGAGCGGTCGATCAGCACCAGCGACGCGTCGAGCGCCCGCGCCGCCGCGCGGACCACCTCCGGCAGCCCGAGCCCGGACTCGACGGCCTCGGTGATCTCGGCGAGCGCGTCGAGGTCGACCGGCGCCGGCACCTGCGGCCGGATCGGGATCGCTTCACCCATCTAGATCCTGTCGTAGTACCAGAGCACGAGACCACCCGCGAGGGCCCCGGCAAGGACGAAGGCCGCAAGCACGTAGACGCTCATCACGAGCGCCAGCACCTTCTCGCGCATGCGCCAGTACGACCGCCACGCGGGAACGGCGATCAGGGTGAGCCACGCGGCCAGCGACACGGCGGCCGCGACGCCGATCACGATCTGGGTGACGCGGTCATGGAGCATCTCGCTCGCCCCCATTTTGACGCACGTAGCCGGCGACGAGCGCGATCGTGCCAACAAGCGCCCAAATTGCGACGCCGAGCGCCGCGCCTCCGATCACGTCCGTGAGGTGATGGACGCGCAGGTAGACGCGGGTCGCGCCGACCACGACGACCAGCCCGCAGGCGACCGCGACGGCGGCGAAGCGGACGGCCCAGCCGGTGCCTGCGCGCACGAGGATCGTCGCGCAGGCGACCAGCGTCACCGCGTACGTGGTGTGACCGGAGGGATAGGCGGCGTAGTTCGCGTGCACGAGGGCGTCCGACGGCCGCGGGACGCCGTACGCCGCCTTTGCGACCTGCACGCAGATCACCGACAGCGCGACACCGGCGACGAGGGCCGCCGAGTCGATCCACCGCCGCCGCATCAGCGCCCAGATCAAGGTGGCGAGCGCGATCGGGATGATCACCGAGAGTGACCCCAGGTACGTGACGACCTTGGCGACCTCGATCAGCGCGTCCATCGCCAGCCGCTTGGCGAGATCGTTCGCGAGGGTGTCGATATGCGGCGTGCCCGGCTCGGACGCGATGTCGCCGATGAAGAAGAACGTGAACGCGCCGACGGCGAACAGCGCGAGCAGCGTCGTGAACTCGAGGCCCAGCTCGCCCGGCGTGAGCCGGGCGACGCCGAAGCGCGCAGAGGAGTCGGCCAGCCAGGCGGTCGGGCGTCCGACCACTCGCCACAGCGGTCCGGCGACCCGCGCGACGTAGCGCCACCCCGGCTTGTCGCGCCGCTTCTCGAGCCACGCGCGCACCCGGGCCCGGCGCTCAGGGCTGCGCCGCAGCTGGACGAGCCAGACGAGCCCGCCGACCACGACGACGAACGTGCCGAACGCGAACAGGCCGCGCGAGACGTAGGCCGTGAGCTTGTCGAACGACCGCCAGAAGACGTAGCCGAGCGTCGCGAACGTCGCCGTCCAGGCGCCGGCGCCGAGCACGTCGTAGGGCAGGAAGCGGCGCAGCGGCATCCGGGCGGCGCCGGCGAGGAACGGCGCGAGCGGGCGCACGAAGCCGATGAAGCGGCCGATCAGGATCGTCGCGCCGCCGCGGCGCTCGAAGAACCCCTCGACGGTCTGCAGGCGCTCCTCGGTGATCTTCAGGAACTCGCCATGCCGTAACAGCCACGCGCGACCGAGCCGGCGGCCGAGCGTGAACGACGTGAGGTCGCCGGCGACCGCGCAGGCCCACACGATCGCGATCAGCACGAACAGCGAGATCTGCCCCTGCCCGGCGACGAGGCCGCCGACGATCACCGCCGTCTCCCCCGGCGCGACGAACCCGACGAACGCGCCCGTCTCCAGGTACGCGAGCAGGCCGACGAGCAGGTACGTCCACTTGCCGAGCGCCTCGCCGGCGTCCTCGAGCAGCTTCTCGAGGTTGGGCAGCGGGATGACGCCGGCGCCGATCAGGGCGGCGGCCGCCACCACGACCCAGCCGGCGCCCTCGATCGTGCGGCTGAGCTTGCGGCGCCGGACGATCAGGAACGCCGCGAGCGCGACCGCGCCGAGCAGCCAGCTCCACTTCATGCGGGCTCCACGGGGATGGCCCCGGGCACGGTGGCCGCGGCGGCGCGGGCGCGCTTCGGCCGTGTCGAACAGACCGAAGACGGTCGGGCCGGACCCCGAGACCATCGCGATCTCGGCGCCGGCGTCGCGCACCGCGGTGAGCGACGCGTCGATCGCCGGGGAGAGCGAGCGGGCGGCGGCCTCGAGGTCGTTGACCGGCGGCACGTCGCCGGCCAGCGCCTCCTCCTTGAGAGTCGGCGAGCTCGGCAGGCGAGCGAGCGCCGCCGAGGCGGTCGAACTCGCGATAGACGGCGGGCGTCGAGAGCGCCTCGGCCGACGGCACGATCACCAGGCCGAACGGGGCCGGGTCGGGCAGCCGGTCGACGTGCTCGCCCGCGCCGGTCATCACCACGCGGCCGGGGAACAGCAGGCTCGGGACGTCGGCGCCGAGGCCGACCGCCAGCTCGTGCAGCAGCGCGTCGTCGATGCCGCTCGCCGCGCGCGCGGCGAGTCTGAGCGTGGCGGCCGCGTCAGCCGACCCGCCCCCCATTCCGGCCGCCACCGGGATCCGCTTGGCGATCGTGATGCGCTGTGGTGTGTCCCAGCCGGTCGCTTCACGGAACGCGGCGAGCGCGCGGGCCGCGAGGTTCGGCCCCTCGACGCCGGGGCAGACGATCTCGTCGGCGGCGGCCGGCTCCATCGTGAGCTCGTCCGCAAGCGAGACCGCCTGGACGACCGAGACCAGCGGGTGCAGGCCGTCCGCGCGCGGCGCGCCGACGAACAGCGACAGGTTGACCTTGCCGGGCGCGCGCTCGATCACGCGAGCCTCCCGTACAACTCGCGCCACTGCTCGGGCGCGAGCGTCTCGGCGCGGGCGTCGGCCGCCAGGCCCATCGCCGTCAGCGCCGCGCGGATGCGCTCGCGGTCCGCGCCCGACGCGAGCGACACCGACCGCGCGAGCGCCTTGCGCCGGTGCGCGAACCCCTGCTGCACGAGCGCGCGCAGCGCCGGCTCGGGCGCGGGGCCGCGGCGTTCGAGCCCGACGAGCACCGAGTCGACGTTCGGCACCGGGTGGAAGACCGTGCGTGAGATCGAGCGCAGCACCTTGACGTCGCACGCGAGCTGGGCGAGCACGGAGGGGACGCCGTAGGCCGCGGTCCCCGCCTGTGCCGCAAACCGCTCCCCGACCTCCTTCTGCACCATCGCCACCCACGTGTGCGCGCTCGGCAACTGCTCGATCGTGCGCAGGATCACGCCGGCGGCGACGCCGTACGGGAGGTTGGCGACGACCTTCGTCGGTGCCGGGTCGAGGGTGGCGAGGTCGAGCTTCACGGCGTCGGCGAAGTGCAGCGTGGCGTTGGGGTGCGCGTCGAGCGCGTCGCGCAGCGGCGGCTCGAGCCGGCGGTCGACCTCGACGACGTGGACGTGCGCGGTGCGCTCCGCGAGGTACTCCGACAGCACGCCGAGCCCGCCGCCGACCTCGAGCACGACGTCGTCGGCGCTGAGTGCGGCGGCGCGGCCGATGACGTCGAGGATGTTCGAGTCGATCAGGAAGTTCTGACCGAGCTCGCGACTCGGCCGGATCCCGAACTGCTGCATCCGGCGCAGGCTCGGCTGCGCCGGGAGCCCGCTCACCACCCGAGGAGCCGGGCGGCGTTGGCCTCCACCGCCGCCTCGAGCTCCTCGTACGAGATGCCCCGGCGCTCGGCGACGAAGCGAGCGGTGTGGACCACATAGGCCGGCTGGTTGCGGTGCTTGCGGACCTCCTGCGGTGTCAGGTACGGCGCATCGGTCTCGACCAGCAGCCGGTCGAGCGGGACGCGCTCGGCGGCGTCCGCGAGGTCCTGCGCCTTCGGGTACGTGACGTTGCCGGCGAACGAGATCCACCAGCCGTGCTCCAGGCACTCGTCGAGGCGGTCGGGCATCGAGAAGCAGTGCAGCACGACCTCGAGCCCGCGCGCGTGCTCGGCGAGGGTGGCGATCGTGTCGTCCTCGGCCGCGCGCGTGTGGATGACCAGCGGCTTGCCGAGCTCGCGCGCGACCTCGATGTGGTCGCGGAACGCGCGCTCCTGGTCGGGCCGCGGAGCGTAATCGCGATAGTCGTCGAGACCGGTCTCGCCGATCGCGAGGCAGCTCGGGTGGGCGGCCAGCTCGCGGACGCTCCTCCGTGATCGAGTCGTCGTAGCCCGTCGCGTTGTTCGGGTGGTGGCCGATCGCCGCGAACACCTCGTCGTAGGTCTGCGCGGCGGCGAGCGCGGCGCGGCGCGACTCGGCGTCGATCCCGACCGTGAGGATCCGCTTGACGCCGACCTCGCGCGCCGCCGCCACCAGCTCGTCCTCGGGCGCCGGCCCGCGGTCGAGGTGGGTGTGCGAGTCGATCACTGCGGGCTTGGGGAAGAGCGGCGGGAGCTTCTCGGTCCGCGCGCCGCCCGGCTCTGCGCCGTAGGCCGCGTGGTCGAGGGTGCTGTCCTGGGCGCCGAGCGCGGCGAGCAGCTTCTCCGCCGTCTCGGGGATGTACGGGACGAGCAGGATCGTGACGACGCGCAGGCCGTCGGCGAGCGAGCGCAGCGTCGCGTCGAGCTCGCCGGCCTTCGACTCGTCCTTGGCGAGCTGCCATGGCGCGCGCTCCTCGACGTAGCGGTTGAGCCGCCGCACGCGCTGCCAGATGCGCTCGAGCGCCTGCGTGATCTCCGCGTTGTCGAGCAGCCCGCTGACCTCCTCGCGCAGGCCGTCGAAGTCCGGGGCGAGCACCGGGTCGACGTCGGTCTCCGGCACGACGCCGTCGCGGTAGCGGTCGATCATCGACAGCGTGCGGCTCGCGAGGTTGCCGAACTCGTTCGCGAGCTCGGTCTCGTAGCGCTCGCCGAACGTGATCGTCGACACGCCGCCGTCCTGCCCGAACGACACCTCGCGGAAGCAGTAGTACCGGAGCGCGTCGGTGCCGAACGTGTCCATGACCTCGAACGGGTCGAGCACGTTGCCGAGCGACTTGGACATCTTGTGCTCGGCACCCGACGCGTCCTTCATCAGCAGGTAGCCGTGGATGTACTCGCTGCGCGGCAGCTCGATGCCGGCGGCGAGGAGCATGGCCGGCCAGATCACGGCGTGGAACTTGAGGATGTCCTTCGCGAGGAAGTGGAACGTCGCCGGCCAGAACGTGTCCGTGAGGTCCTCGCCGTCGCGCGCGAAGCTGAGCGCCGTGTAGTAGTTGAGCAGCGCGTCGAACCAGACGTAGAACACGTGCTGCTCGTCCCACGGCACCTGCACGCCCCAGGTGATCTTGCTCTTCGATCGGCTGAGCGACACGTCCTGCAGGCCGCCGGTGATGAACGAGCGCGCCTCGTTGTACCGGTGCCGCGGACGGATCCAGGTGGGGTTGTCCGCGTACAGCTTCTCGAGCGGCTCCTGGAAGCTCGCGAGCTTGAAGAACCAGTTCTCCTCGCGCTCGCGGTCGAGCGGGATCTTGTGGATCGGGCACGTCTGGTCCGGCCCGATCTCGTTCTCGGTCTTGAAGTCCGCGCAGCGTGGGCAGTACCAGCCCTCGTACAGGCCCTTGTACGTGTGGCCGTTGTCGTGGATCTGCTGCATGACCTCCTGGACCCGCGCGTGGTGGCGCGGATCGGAGGTGCGGATGAAGTAGTCGTTGGTGACGTTGATCCGCGGCAGCAGCGCCTGGAAGCGCTCGGCGTTGCGGTCGGCCAGCTCCTTCGGCGTCACGCCCTCGCGCTCGGCGGCCTGCGCGACCGGCTCGCCGTGCTCGTCCGTACCCGTGAGGAAGAACACCTCCTCGCCGCGCTGGCGCATGTGGCGGGCCATGATGTCGGCCCCGATCGTCGAGTACGCGTGCCCGAGGTGCGGGGCCGCGTTGACGTAGTAGATCGGGGTGGTGATGTAGAAGGCCATCGCGGGGCGTCGAAGGCTAGCGGCGCCGGGGATTCGAACCACCCTGGCGCCTTTTGCACCCACACCGGTGCAAAAGGCGCCAGCCACTCGGGCCTGACGCCTCTGCGTCGCACATCGACGTCAAAGCGCCGGCGATCGCTCGGGCACCGCGCCACCCAGCCGGTGCTCGCGCCGGCGCCACCGCCAGCGGACGCCGACACCGGCCAGCGCGAGTGCGAGCCCGACCCACGCGGGCCAGGGCGCGAGCCCGCGGAGAGGGCGCGGCGCGGGCGCGGCGAGAGGCGCGGGCGCTCGGAGGGCGAGAGGCCGTGCGGCCGGGGCGGTGAGGCGCGCCCGAGCCGGGGCGGCGAGAGGCGCCGGCGCCGGGGCGGTGAGGGGCGCCCGAGCCGGGGCGGCAAGAGGCGCCGGCGCGGGCGCGGCGAGAGGCCGCGCGGTGGGGGCCGGCGGGGCGTGGCGAGGTGCGCGCGGGCGGCCTCGCGGCGCGCGGCCGAGCGGTGGCGGCGCGGCCGGGCGGGTCGCGGCGAGGAAGCGCAGCGGGTCGACGTAGCCGAACCGCACGCCGTCGCGGCGCACGCCCAGGTGGAGGCCCGCGTGGGCGGCAGAGCGGGCGAGCGCGCCGAGCGGGGTTCGGGCGCTGACCAGCGCGCCGCGCCGCACGAGAATTGTTGAGAGGGGCAACAGGCTGGCCCGCCAGCGGCCGCACAGCACCGTGACGACGCCGCCGCTCGACCCCACCCGGCCGGCCACCACCACCCGCCCGGCACATGGCGCGAGCACGTGCGCGCCCGGCGCGGCAGAGAGGTCCACGCCGCGGTGGTGGCCGCCCGCATACGGGCTCGCGCCCGGCAAGTAGGCGCGGGAGACCGGCCCGGGAGACGGGAAGCCGCCAGGCCGCGGCCGCCGGTGTCGGGGCGATGAAGACGACGAGCAGGGTGAGAGTGATGACGCGCACGCGCGCGAACTTACGGGTGCCGAGCACCGGTTGGCCCGAATTCCGCTGCATTGGCACGATTTCGGTGCGGAGTTGTTGCAAAGCGCGGGAGAGAGGCGCGAAAGGGGCCGCGGACGCGCGTGCAAGCGGTGCTGCAGCGGACGCGCGTGGTTGACGGCAGCACGCGTGGCTGGGACTCTCGCGCCGCCGGGATCGATCCGGCACGGCGGCCAAGGAGAAGGACCATGCCAACCGACGAGGGCTCCCGCGAGCCCCGGGCGAAGCGTTTCTCGCCAGTGACGGACTCAGAGACTGGCGGAGCGGCCTCGACGACGACGACGACGGTCACGGCTGCGCCGGCGGCGCCGGCGATCACCGGCGCAGTGGCGGAGGGTGTCGGCGCACCGACCACGATCGCCGGCCTCCCCGTGATGGGCCAGCGCGTCGCCGACCCCGAGGTCCGGCGCCAGATCGAGATGGCCGCCCGCAGCGACCTCGAGGCCGCCCGCTACACGCACTGGCGCGGCACGGTCACGTTCCACGACGTCGCCAGCGCCTGGTTCAACATGGCCGACGCGAACCTCCCGGACGACCTCAGGGCCGACTTCAAGGAGATCTTCCCCGGCCTGCTGGACGCCTTCGCCGAACCGCGCAAGGGCATCGTCACCGCCTACTTCTGCCGGCACATCCGCGTCGCCGCCGCGCTGACGGACATCGGCCACGCCGCCGGCGCGCCCGAGGGCGTGCCCGAGGCGACGATCAAGGGCCCGCCGCCGGAGAGCATCCGCGACCTGCTGCCGCCCCAGACCGACAAGGGGGAGACCACAGACGAGAAGCCGAAGCGCCGGCCGTTCTTCCGCCGCTGCGTGCACTTCTTCGACCCGGCGCCGGCGTCGAGCTCGGCGATCCACATCGAGCCGACGTTCGGCGACCCCGCGGACTGGAAGGCGAAGGAGATCCTCTTCCACTGCCTGCACCTGCACTACAAGGCGCTCGAGTTCCTCACTCCGCAGCCGCGCAAGATCTGCATGCGGATGATCTTCGGCGTCATCGCGACGCTGCTCGGGACGCTCGACCAGCGCCAGCTCGACATCGTCTCGGGCAAGACCGACAAGCCGTTCGGGTCCGACCCGGCGGAGATCGCCACGCTCGAGCGCGAGCTCGCCCAGGCGCAGGCGTACTACCGCCAGTCGGCGCAGCGCCAGGCGCAGCTGGAGTACCTGCTCGGGATGCTGCTGTTCCTCGTCCTCGCCGCGGTGATCACGGCGATCGTCGCGGTCAGCACCGGCACGCTCGACACGCCGGCGATGCTCAGCGTCCTCGGCGGCGCGACCGGCGCGGTCGTGAGCGTCCTGTCGCGCATGTCGAGCGGCAGCCTCAAGCTCTCACCCGAGTCCGGGAAGAAGACGATCCGCGCGCTCGGCTTCATGCGACCGGTGATCGGCGCGGTGTTCGGTGCCGTCATCTACCTGTTCCTCGACGGCGGGATCATCGACGTCCTCGCGCCGCCGTCGACGGGCAGCCACCTCGCGTTCTACGCCGGGCTCGGCTTCCTGTCCGGGTTCAGCGAGCGGTTCGCTCAGGACGTGATCGAGCAGGCCGTGCCTAAGACCCAGCCACTTCCCGATACAGCGCATTTGCCGGCGTCCCGGTGAGGTCGGACACCACGCGCGCCGCCACGCGCGCCCGCGCGCCCGCGTCGACGAGCTGGCGGACGGCGTCGACCGCGCCCGGGTCGATCCCGGAGGGAGCCGGCGCGCCGCCGATCACCAGCACGACCTCACCGCGCGGCGGCGCATCCGCGTAGCGCGAGGCGAGCTCGCCCGCGCTCCCCCGCACGACCTCCTCGTGCACCTTCGTGAGCTCACGGCAGACGGCGACGGGGCGAGACGCGTCGACCTCGGCGAGGATGGCGAGCGACGCCCCGACGCGGCGCGGCGACTCGAACGCCACGACGGTCTCCGGAGAGTCGAACACGGCGAGCAGCGCCGCCCGCTTGCGCGGCAGGAACCCGACGAAGCGCCAGGCGTCGGACGGGAGCGCCGACGCCACCAGCGCCGCGAGCGCCGCCGACGGGCCGGGCAGCACCTCGACCTCCAGCCCCGCCGCGACACACCCCTGCACGAGCACGTAACCGGGATCGGACACCAGCGGCATCCCGGCGTCGCTCACCAGGGCGACCACCGCCCCAGAGCGCATCCGCTCGACCAGCTCGGCCGTCCGCTCGCGCTCGTTGTGCTCGTGGTAGGAGATCAGCGTCGCCTGCACGCCGTAGCGCTCGAGCAGCACGCGCGTGCGGCGGGTGTCCTCGCACGCGATCACGTCGGCATCACGGAGCGCCGACAGCACCCGCAGCGTGATGTCCTCGAGGTTGCCGATCGGCGTCGGGCAGACGACGAGCCGCCCGCCGGTCACGCCACGGCCTCCCGGTCCGGGTAGCCCGCCCGCAGCAGCCCGCCGCCCTCGCGCGCCATCAGCGCGGCGCCGAGCATCCCCGCTTCGGCGCCGTACTTCGCGACCTCGATCGAGCACGACCTCGCGGCCCGGCAGCAGCGCGCGCTCGCGCACGATCTCCCGCGCCGGCCCCAGGAGCAGCTCGCCGGCCGCGCTCACCCCGCCGCCGATCACGCACACCTGCGGGTTGAAGATGTTCACCAGCGAAACCAGTCCGACGCCGAGGTTGAAGCCGATCTCGCGGATCGCGTCGATCGCCACCGGGTCACCCTCCTGCGCGAGCTCGGTGATCAGCGGCCCGGTCAGCTCCCGCCCCTCCTCCAGCGCGTGCCCGAGCGGCGTGTCCGGCCGGCGGGCGACGGCCACCGAAGCGCGACGCACCAGTGCGGTACCGGAGCACACGGTCTCCAGGCAGCCGTAGTTGGGGCAGGCGGACTGGCACGGCGGCCCGTTGATGTCGACGACCATGTGCCCCATCTCGGCCCCGCCGCCGAGCCAGCCGCGGTAGACCTCGCCGGCCAGATAGAGGCCGCCGCCGATGCCGGTGCCGAGCGTCAGGAGCACCACGTCGCTGCAGCCCGCAGCCGCGCCGACGCGCGCTTCGCACAGCACCGCGCAGTTGGCGTCGTTGTCGACCGCGACGGGCAGCCCGATGCGCTCGGCCATGACCTGATGGAAGGCGATGTCGTGCAGCGGAGCGTTGGCCGCCTGGACCGCCATCCCGGTCCGCGAGTCGAACGTGCAGGGGATGCCGAAACCGACCGCTTCGATCCCGTCGCCCACGGCGGTCCGGATCTCCTGGACCGCGTCCGCGATCATCTGCACGAGCCCGTTCTGATCGAGGCCGTAGATCGGACGGTTGGTACGGTGATGGATCGCGAGGTCGGCGTCGACTGCGCCGGCCAGGAGCTTGGTGCCGCCGAGATCGACGCCTATGACGCCTCGCTCGACCACGCGGCCACCATACCGCTCCCCCCGATGGCCGACCACGAAGACCAGCCGCAGTACACCGTCTATCGATCACGCCCGCGCCTTCCCTGGCGGCGTGACGACGACCTGCCGGAGCCGGGAGAGAAGCGCGACGACGAGCCCAAGCCGCCGAAGCCGAAACGGCCGCGCCGGCGGATCACCGTCGGCCGTGTCGTCAAGTACGTCGCGCTGGCGCTCGGCGCCTGGATCCTGCTGTCGCTCGTCCTGTTCCTGGTCAGCGCGCAGATCCAGCAGTCGAAGATCTCCGACGCCGCCGAGGCGAAGCTGAGCGGCGGCGGCTATCCGCTGACGTCGCCGAACACGATCCTCGTCCTCGGCTCCGACGCGCGCGTGAAGGGGAAGGGCGAACCGGGCGCGCAGACGATCGGCCAGTCGAGCCGGTCGGACTCGATCATGCTGCTGCGGATCGGCGGCGGCGCCAACGCGCAGCTCTCGATCCTGCGCGACACGGTCGTCGACATCCCCGGCCACGGCCGCAACAAGATCAATGCGGCGTACGCGTTCGGCGGCCCGTCGCTGGCGATCGAGACGGTGGAGCAGTACCTCGGCATCGACGTCAACCACCTGATCGAGGTCAACTTCGCGAACTTCCCGGACCTGATCGACTCGCTCGGCGGCATCACCTACACCGGCAACTGCGTGATCTCGAAGATCAACGGCGGCAGCCGCAACGGCGGGACGACGCTCAGGCTCAAGGCCGGCACCCACGAGCTCAACGGCGACCAGGCGCTCGCGCTCGCGCGCACGCGGCACAACGACTGCCGCCCGCAGGAGGACGATCGCGCGCGCGTCCGGCGCCAGCAGAAGATCCTCGCCGCGATCAAGGGCAAGGTCACCTCGTTCGAGACGTTCGTGCGGCTCCCATGGGTGTCATGGGCGGCGCCGAAGGCGATCCGCTCCGACATGTCCGGACCGACGCTGCTCGGCCTGGTCGGCGCCGAGCTGCTCGGCGGCAACGGCAAGAAGCAGGTCCTGACGCCGTCCGGGAACGTGACGCTGCCCGACGGCGGCGCCGGCCTCACGGTCGACGACGCCACGAAGAAGCGTGCGGTGGACGAGTTCCTGAAGGGCTAGAGCCCGGTCAGGGCCGCAACCTCTTCGCGGTGGGTGGCGCCCGCGGCGTAGGCGTGGGCGTTCGCCTCGCCGCGCTTGAGGAAGAACTGCAGGTCGTGCTCCCAGGTGAAGCCGATGCCGCCGTGCACCTGGAGCGCGGCGCGCGGGACGCGGCGACCGGCGTCGCCGGCGTAGGCCGCAGCGCACGCCACCGCGAGCGGCGCGGTCTCCGGCTCGTGGTCGAGCGCCCACGCCGCCCAATAGACGACCGACCGCGCGCCCTCGACCTCCAGCAGCATCTGCGCGCACGCGTGCGAGACGGCCTGGTAGGTGCCGATCGGGCGGTCGAACTGCTTGCGCTCCTTGGCGTACTCGACCGCCATGTCCATCGCCCGCTGGGCGACGCCGACCGACTCGGCCGCGTTCATCACCGTGGCCTGACCGCGCCCGCGCGCGACGTCTCCGCCCCCGGAACGCTCGCCGCCCTCGACCCTGAACCAGCGCCGCGTCGGATCGAGCGCGCGGACGGGCTCGACCGTCGCGCCCGTGACGACGGCACCGTCCCAATCGACGAGCACGTCGGCGGTGCCCGCGTCGGCGGAGAGATCCCCGACGACCACGGCACCGCGGCCGCCGTCCACTGACGCGCAGAGCGCCCTGGCGGCCCACGTCGACTGCAGCGGCGTCGGCGCGCACGCGTACCCCAGCTCCTCGGCCACGACGACCATCTCGATCGTCCCGAGCTCGGCGATGTCGGGCCAGCCGAGCCCGACCATCTCGTTCCACTGCTGGTCGGTCCAGCCGCGCTCGTCGTCGAACGCCAGGCGGCGCACCTCGGAGAGCGGGTAGCGCGCCGTCAGGAACTCGCGCGCGGTGGACTTGATCGTCCGCTGGTCGTCTGAGAGATCGAAGTTCATGCCGCTCTCGGAAGCCCGAGCACGCGCTCGGCGACGATGTTCTTGAGGATCTCGGTCGTGCCGCCCTCGATCGAGTTCGCGCGCGAGCGCAGGAAGCGGTACGGCCACGGCCCGTCAACGACCAGGGCGTCCGCGCCGGCGACGTCCATCGCCAGCTCGCCGACCGCCTGGTTGACCTCGGCCCAGTGCCACTTGCCGAGCGAGCCCTCCGGCCCGGGAGCGCCGCGCTTCATCGTGGCGGTGAGCCCGCGATAGGCGTTGAGCCGCAGGACCTGCGCCTCGATGTACAGCTGCGCGTAGCGCTGGCGGATGACCGGGTCGCCGGCGAGCCCGGCCTCGCGGATCATCTCCTGCAGCTCGCGCAGGATGATGTGCACCTGGACCTGGAGGGCGAATGCCAGCCCGGCGCGCTCGTGCATCAGCGTGGTGATCGCGACCGGCCAGCCGTTGCCCTCGCCCCCGACGATGTTGTCGTTGGGGATCCGGGCCTCCTCGATGAACAGCTCGTTGAACTCGGCTTCGCCGGTGATCTGCACGAGCGGGCGGACGTCGACGCCGTCCTGCTCCATGTCCATCAGGAAGTAGGTCAGACCGCGGTGCTTGGGGGCATCGGTGTCGGTGCGGGCGACGAGCATGCACCACTTCGCCTGGTGCGCGTACGTGGTCCAGACCTTCTGGCCGGTGACGACCCACTGGTCGCCGTTGCGGACCGCCCGCGTCTTCAGCGACGCGAGGTCCGAGCCCGACCCCGGCTCGGAGAAGCCCTGGCACCAGATCTCGTCGGCGGACAGGATCGGGGCGAGGAAGCGCTGCTTCTGCTCCTCGGTGCCGTGGGCGATGACGGTCGGCCCGCCCATCGCCAGGCCGAGCACGTTCGCCATCTGCGGCGCGCCGGTGCGCGCGATCTCCTCGTAGAAGATCGCCTGCTCGACGAGCGTCGCGCCCGCCCCGCCGTACTCGGTCGGCCAGCTCAGGCCGGCCCAGCCGCGCTCGTTCAACGCCTTCTGCCAGGCGACCCGGAACTCGAACGCCTCCGGATCGCCGGCCGGCTCGCGGCCGGGGTGGTTGTCCTCTATCCAGGCGCGAACGGAGTCACGAAACTCCCGCTCGGCAGGCGACAGCGTCAGGTCCATGGATTGCGGACGCTATCGGCTCCGGGTCGCGGGAGCGCCGGGAAGCGAGCGCGACGCCGCCGAGGATGAGCGCCAGGCCGCCGACCGCGGCGACCGTGATCGGCTCGTCGCGGAACACCGCCCCGTAGAACAGCGCGACGCCCGGCGCGAGGTAGCTGACCAGCGACGCGCGGCCGGCGCCGGCCTCGGTGATCAGCTTGTAGAAGATGACGAACGCCACGGCCGTCCCGACGGCGCCGAGGACGACGAGCGCGGACACCGCGCCCAGGCCCGGCGCCTCCGACGGCGCGGTGGCGATCGCCAGCGGCAGCGTCAGCAGCGACGCGACCGAGAGCGAGACGAACGACGTCTGCATCGAGGTCAGCCGGCCGTAGCGCATCTTCACGACGAAGCCGCCGAGCGCGTAGCAGGCGGCCGCGCCGACCATCGCCATGGCGCCGAGGAACTGGCCGAGCGTGCTGATCGACTCGACGCCGACCACGATCGCGACACCGCCGAGGCCGACGCCGAGGCCGAGCGCCTGCCGGCGGTCGATCCGCTCCGACGGGTCGATGAACGGCGCGAACAGCGCGACGAACAGCGCGGTGGGCGAGATCAGCACGGCGGTGAGGCCCGACGGGACCTCGTGCTCGCCGAACGTGATCAGCAGGAACGGCGCGGTCACCGACACGGTGCCGAGCACGAGCGCCCAGCCGGGTCGCCTGCGCATGTCGGCGAACGCCCCGCGGGCGGCGCCGCGCAGCGCGACCAGCAGCACGACGGCGGCGAGCGCGGTGCGGCCCCACACGATCATCGGCGCGCTGAAGTCCTCCAGCGCGAACTTGATCAGCAGGTACGAGCCGCCCCAGATCGCCGCCAGCGCAGCGAGCAGACCGATCTGGCGAGGCGTCATGACGGCCAGTGTGCCATCGGATGACCCCCAGCGGAAATGACGATTCCGGCTAGAGGCTATAAGCCCGGCTAATCAGCTTTCGACGACGAGGACGACGAGTCGGAGGACTTGGAGTCCGAGCTCTTGGACTCCTTGGACTTCGCGTCGTGCTTGTCGGCGCCGTCGCTGGCCGACTTCTCGGTCTCCCGCTTGCGCCGCGCCGTGCCGTAATCGGTGTTGTAGAAGCCCGAGCCCTTGAAGTGCACGGCGATCGGGTGGAACACCCGCTGCACGGGCGCGCCGCACTCCTCGCACACGGTCACGGGATCCTCGGTGATCTTCTGCATCACCTCGAAGAGGTGCCCGTTCTCACAGCGGTACTCGTAGATCGGCATCGAGGTGGGCGAGTATAGGCTGAGGGCCATGCCCGCCCCCACCATGGACGAGGTCGTCGCGCTCTGCAAACGCCGGGGTCTCATCTTCCCCGCGTCGGAGATCTACGGCGGCATCGCCAACACGTACGACTACGGGCACTACGGCGTCCTGCTCAAGAACAACGTGATCAACGCCTGGTGGAAGGCGATGATCCAGGAGCGCGACGACGTGGTCGCGCTCGACTCGGCGATCATCCAGCACCCGCGCACGTGGGAGGCGTCGGGCCACCTCGCCGGCTTCACCGACCCGCTGGTCGACTGCAAGACGTGTGGCAAGCGCTACCGCGCCGATCACCTCGGCGAGCTCCAGTGCGGGCGCAAGCCTTCGGTGCATCCCGGCGAGGATCCGCAGTGCGACCTCACCGAGGCACGCGAGTTCAACCTCATGTTCGCGACGACGATCGGGCCCGTGGCAGAGGCGGGATCGACGGTCTACCTGCGGCCCGAGACCGCGCAGGGCATCTTCCTCGACTTCAAGACCACGCTGCAGTACGCGCGGCGCAAGCCGCCGTTCGGGATCGCGCAGGTCGGCAAGTCGTTCCGCAACGAGATCACGCCGGGCAACTTCATCTTCCGCACGCTCGAGTTCGAGCAGATGGAGATGGAGTTCTTCGTGCCGCCCGCCGAGGCCGAGCAGTGGCACGAGCACTGGATGCAGGCGCGGATGGACTGGTACGTGTCGCTCGGCATCGACGGCGAGCGGCTGCGGCTGCGCGCGCACGACGCCGACGAGCTCTCGCACTACTCGAGCGCGACGTCGGACATCGAGTACCTGTATCCGATCGGCTGGTCCGAGCTCGAGGGGATCGCCAACCGCGGCGACTTCGACCTCAAGCAGCACGCGGAGTTCTCCGGCGAGAAGCTCGAGTACTTCGACCCGAACGCCGGCGAGCGCTACGTCCCGCACGTGATCGAGCCGGCCGCCGGCGTCGGCCGCACCGTGCTCGCGCTGCTGTGCGATGCGTACGACACCGACGAGATCGGCGGGGAGAAGCGCACCGTCCTGCGGCTGTCACCGGCGATGGCGCCGGTCAAGGTCGCCGTGCTGCCGCTGCTGCGCAAGGACGGCCACCCGGAGAAGGCGCGCGAGATCTACCTCGAGCTGCGCAGGCACGTGTCCGCCGAGTACGACGAAGGCGGCGCGATCGGCCGCCGATACCGGCGCCAGGACGAGATCGGCACCCCGCTGGCGATCACCGTCGACCACCAGACGCTCGAGGACGACACGGTGACGCTGCGCGACCGCGACACGCTGCAGCAGGACCGCGTGCCCGTCTCCGAGCTCGTGGACAGGGTCACCGCCATCACGCGCTGACGCTCGCACGGTGTTGCCGACCGCGTGAGAAGGCCCGCGCGTGCGGGCCTTCTCGGAGGCTGTTAGGCCTGGACGAGCTCGGGCGTCTTGTGGGTGACGACGTCGCCGCTGGTGATCTTCGGCGCGTTCGGGAGCGCGGTCTCGAGCTTGTGCTCGCGCAGCCAGCTGCCGGCGATGCGAGTGGACTCCTCGGCCTGCGCGGCCGTGTCGAAGAATCCGACGGAGGTCATCACGCCGTTGCCGGAGTCGACCAGCCAGTAGCCGTTGAAGCCCGGGAGTTCCTTCAGGGCCGGCAGGAGGTTCTCGTCGACCTTCTGGAGGACCTCGCTCTTGCGGCTCTGGTCGATCGACTCGTAGCGTCGAATAGTGGCGTGCATGGCAATGCTCGTTTCTGAAGGGTGGAGGGGCTCGATTGAGTCCTCCGGTACGCCCGGCCCGTGAGTGGCAGTCGAGGAACTGAGGTTCGTCGATGCCGGCAGGGGGTCTGAGCGCTTGCGGCGATCCTAGCAGCTTCTGAACAACGGTGAGTTACGTATTACGTTTCTCTACGTTATTCTTGTAACAGCGATGTCGCCGTTCTCCGTGACCGTGGAGCACGTCCCGGACCCCGAGCTCGGCCCGCTCCTGGCGCGACTGTCCGAGGCCGGCTTCACGCGTCCGATCGTCGTTCATGTCGGCTCCGATGTCGCTGCCGATCGGTCCGCCGCCGCTCCCGCTCGCTCGGCACTCTTGGACCTGCCGGAGGATTGGCGCCTGCTGCACGAGCGCGAGGGCGAGTCGTATGGATGGCCGAAACGGCGCGACGACTACTCGACGTACCGGGTGTTCCTGGGCACGACGCGCGGGGAGGGCGCGGTGCAGATCGGACTGGGTGAGACGATCCGCGAGAATGCCCGGGGACGTGATCGCAAGTACGTCGTCGCGTTCCTCAGCGGCGGCTCGCCACAGCACCCGCTGGTCGAGTTCGTAGCCGCCGACGACTTTGAGGACACGCGCGAGCTCGTCGCGGTCATCCGCGGGAGCGACGGAGGACGCCGCATGTACGGGTTCGGCGACAAGTTGCCGACCGTCTACAGCGAGCGGTTCCGGACCCAGCTCTACAACGAACGGGTCGTGCATCCAGGCGCGTGGAACAAGGTCGTCGTCGTCGCGCGCGAGGACGACGACGGCCGCCATGCTCAACCACGCGCTCATCCAGAGCCGGCGCCGCTACCGGACGTAGTTTGTTCGGCGAGCCCGGCGCGTTGCAGCGTCGTGAGGATGGGTCGTTCGGATGCGCCGATCGGACGCGGGCGTGGTGGTCACGACGCCGAGCCGGTCGCGCTCCCGCAGCGGCGGCGGATCGGCGCTTCGCTGGCCGGGCTGGTCGCCCGCGTGCGCCGCTTCGGGCGCCGTCGGCGCGGAGTGATCACCGTCGTCGGCTCCCTGGCGACCGCCGCGGTGCTCGCGTGGGCGTTCTCCGGCCGGCGGCAGAAGTTCGCGGACGCGCTCTCGGCGGCCAAGTGGTGGGTGCTCGCGACGACGGTGCTGTTGCAGATCGGTGCGCTCGTCTCCCGCAGTGAGGCGTGGCATCTGACGATCCAGGCGGCCGGCGGGACCGTCGCCCGGCGCGTCCTGTATCGCGCGTCGAGCATGCAGGTGTTGGGCAGCGTGATCAACGGGCAGCTGGGGGTGGCCGCGCGGATCGCCGCGCTCCGGCACTCGTCGCCGGACGTGGCTCCGCAAGTGCCGACGCTGATCGCCGCGGAGGTTCCGATCCTCTCCGCGGAGGCGGCGCTGGCAGTGCTGGCGTCGTTCACGCTCGTCGCGCCCGCTCGGGCTGCCGTGGTGGATCCCGCTGATCGGTATTCCCGTGATCGTGGCCGCGAGCGCTGGGCTCCGCCATCTCGCGCTGCGGAAGGGCCGCCAGCTGTGGAACGGCCTGGCGGTGTTGCGCAGCCGCCGCGGCGGGGGCCTCGTGGCCGGGTTCGTCCTGCTCGCCGTCTTCGCCCAGATCTTCCGCAACTGGCTGCTGCTGCAAGCGGTCGGGATGGATGCCTCCTTCTTCGACGCCATCGCCGTGCTGATCGCGGTCGTGACGCTCGGCCAGCTCCCGGTCGGTCCCACCGTCGGCGCCGCGGCGGCGGTGCTCATCCTCGGCCGGGACGGGGTGGCGGCGGCAGCCGCCGCCGGGGTGTTGATGACCGTGACGGGCACGGTCGGCGGGTTGTGCTTCGCGGGCTGGGCAGGCGCCGACCACCTCTGGCTGCGCAGCCGCCGGGCCGCGCTGCGCCGGCCCCGGCGACTGCGCTGATCTGTGCGCGGGTCGTCTCGCGCGCACGAGTAGAATGGAGGGGTAGGCCATTCACCGCTCCTGCGAAAGCACTCGCGCGGAGCACCGCGGCGACATGCCGCCCGGCGTCCTCACGGGGAGTTTCCTCTCCAGCGACGAAAGGCCATCCTCCGAACGAGCTGTTGCCGCCGAATCGGCGTCCGCGCTCGGGAAGGCAGCCGAGATGGCTACCAAGCCCACATTGGAACCGCGCGACTCCCGCACGACGCCGCCGAGGGAGCGCTGAATCATGCGCGAACGACACTTCCCTCGCATCTGCCGCACTTGCCGGGCGCCGATGGCCCGCCAGGAGACCACCTGCTGGCGCTGCGGCGCGCAATGGGCGTCCGAAGAGGCACCGCCGACAAGACTGAAGGTGCTCGCCGGCGGCGCGCGCGCCGCCGCTGACGGACGCCGGGACGACGACCGCTGGGCGAATGAGGGCGGCAGCGTGGCCCTCGAAGCGGTCGCGCACGCGCAGTGAGCTGCTGAGCGTGCCCGTATACGTCTACCGCAGGCCGGACGGCTCGACGTTCGAGACGCAGCAACGTATGGCCGAGGACCCGCTCATCGCCTGCCCCACGACGGGGCAGAGCGTCGAGCGAGTCCTGCAGCCGTTCACGCCGCGCTACAGGGGCACCGGCTTCTACTCGACGGACCATCGTGAGTCGAAGGCCAAGGTCGAGCCGCACGCGTGACGAAGCGCACACGCTGAACGTGAACGTTCTGTAGCTTCCGGCGTATGGCCGTCGCGGCCGATCAGGTCACATACGAGGACCTCTACCGGCGCTGGGAGCGCGGCAACTGGCGCGCGACCGAGATCGACTTCGCGCAGGATCGCGTCGAGTGGGCCGAGAGGTTCTCCGACCTCGAGCGCCGCGCGGCGCTGTGGAACTACTCGATGTTCTTCCACGGCGAGGACTCGGTCGCCGACAACCTGTCGCCGTTCATCGACGCCGCCCCGCGCGAGGAGCAGAAGTACTTCCTCACCACGCAGCAGGTCGACGAGGCGCGCCACGCGGTCTTCTTCCACCGCTTCATGCACGAGGTGGTCGAGCGCGGCGACGGCACGATCGCCGGCGCGCTGGATGCCACGCGACCCGAGCTCACGTGGGGCTTCGTGAAGACGTTCGCGATGCTCGACCGGGTGGTCGACGAGCTGCGCCGCGACCGCTCGCGCACCAAGCTCGCGCAGGCGGTGACGATGTACCACTTCATCGTCGAGGCGACGCTCGCGCAGCCCGGCCAGCACTTCATCACCGATTACCTCACCCAGCGCGACCTCCTGCCGGGCTTCCGCTCCGGGATGCACAACGTGTCGCTCGACGAGCAGCGCCACATCGGCTTCGGCGTCAAGCTGCTGCGCGACCTCGCGGCCGAGGATCCGGAGGTGCCCGAGGCCGTCGCCGAGCAGCTGCGTGCCGTGCTCCCGTTCTCGCTCGGCGTGTTCGTGCCGCCGGGATGGGACACGCGCTACGTCGAGTGCTTCGGCTTCACTCTCGAGCAGGTCTACGAGGAGGGCGCCCGCTCGTTCGAGGCCAAGTTCAAGGCCGCGGGCCTGCCGGTGGAGTCGCTGCCGGGCCCGTCGATGATGCCGATGGACCTGCCGCCGCGACAGCGCGCCGAGCGCGGCCTGGCGATGCTCCGCTACGGCTTCCTCGGCGAGGCCAACGGCCCGCCCGCGCGCGACCCGGAGGCGATGCGCGTGCTGTTCGACAGCATCCGCCGCAACGTCGACCTGCGCCGCGCGCCCGACGGCCCGTTCGTGCTGCAGTGGGACTTCCCGGACGCCGAGCCGTGGCATGTGCGGCTCGACAACGGGTCGACCGCGGCGGCGCCGGGCCGCGCGTCCCACGTCGACCTCGAGCTGCGGTGCCGCTACGACGACTGGGTCGACGTGGTGGCCGGCCGGCTCGATCCGCGCCGGGCGGTCGCCACCGGGCGGCTGCGCCCGCGCGGCAACCCGCGGGCGCTGTGGCGCGCCCGCGGGCTGTTCGCCGGCTAGCCCGGGCTCAGTTCGTGACCGTGATGGTGCCGCTCATCGCGGCGCCGTGGACGATGCAGTAGTACTGGTACGTCCCGGCCTTGGAGAAGCTGACCGAGGCGCTCTTGGGGAGCGGGGTCGCCTTCTCCGAGTCGAGCATGCCGGTGTTCACGAACCCGTTGCCGTGGCTGGTGCCACCGACCACGAGCGGGGAGCCGAACGGCTCGCTCGGGTACACGGTGCGGGGGTCGAGACCGGTCGGGCCGATGAACGAGGCCGCCAGGTCCTGCTCCGCGTAGTCCTTCGGCGCGAACGCGACGTTGTGCGTCTCGGTCGTCTTGTCCGAGACCGTGAACTTCACCGACTGGCCGACCTTCACCGTCTTGGCGGCGGGGAAGAACGCCAGCGCGGCGATGCCCTGCTTGTCGTTGCCGGCGCGGACCGTCAGGCCGGTCGGCGCGCCCTGGCCGGCGGCCAGCTTCTTGGCGAGCTTGATCGCGGACTTGGTCTGCGCCTTGACGCGGGCGCGGTCCTGCTTGACGGTCGGGATCTTGGCCTTCTTGCCCTTGACCACGACCGTGGCCTTCATGCCGGGGTGCAGCGCGCACAGGACGGTGTAGGTCCCCTTCTTCGGGAACTTCACCTTCAGCGGCTTCGGCGTCGCGCCGAGCGGGAGCCCGGAGCTGATCGTCTGCTTGCCGGTGAAGACCTTGCCACCACCCGGAGCGGCGACGACCGGGTTGATGCCGACGCTGGCCTGGTCCTTGAACCAGAAGTCGACGCCGGCGGCGTCCTTGACGCTCCCGACCGGCTTGGTCGGGTCGATCGCGAACAGCTGGGGCACGTGCTTCTTGGGCGCCAGCAGGATGTTGTGGAAGCCGGCGGTCTTGAACGAGATCCGATCACCCTGGTGGATCGTCACCTTCTTCGGATAGAAGGCGTGTCGGTCACGAACTCGGGAAGGCCCTTGAGCGCGCCCTTGGGAGGCGTGCCCGCGGACATGTCCCGGGTCGCGGCGCTCGCGGCGGTGGCTGGGATCAGCAGCGCACCCACCGCGACAGCGAACACTGCGATACGACGGAGATTCTCCATGGCCGCAGCCTCGCTCACGCCCGCGCCGCTGAAATCAGGGAGATCCCTAGTCCGTGATCAGGGCGCGAGCCGCGGCGGTGGCGGCAGCGAGCGTGGCCGCAGGGTCGTGGTCGGGCTCCCCCAGCAGCGCCAGCGCCAGCCCGTCGGCCAACGACAACAGCACGGCGGCGACCGCCTCCGGCTCGTCGGCGAGGCGCACGACGCCCTCCCGCCGCTTGGCCGCCAGCAGCTCGGCGACGCGGGTGCGCGTCGCCCGCTGCAGCGCCGCGAACTCGGCCGCGATCTCCGGGTTGCGCCGGCCGGAGGTGAACAGCTCGAAGCGCAGCGCCACGAACCCCGGGTCGCGCTCGACGAGGTCCTCGAGCGAGTGGAGCAGCACCCCGATCACGTCGCCCACCTTCTTCGCGCTCGCGAGCTCGCTGCCGAGGTGCTCGAGCCGGATCTCGGCGTCGCGCCGCACGACCTCGGCGAGCAGCCGCTCCTTGGTGCCGAAGTGGTAGTGGAGCAGACCGCGCGAGACGCCCGCCTCGCGCGCGACCTGGTCGAACGTCGACCCGGCGGCGCCGCGTGCCGCCACCGAACGGCGCATCGCATCGACGATCCGGGCGCTGGACTCCATCCGCCCGGACTGTAGTGCTCAGCGGTAGACGCGCACCTCCGCCACCGACCACCACTGCGGCGCGCTGCCGGTCTGTGTGACGCGCAGGAAGCGGGCGCGGGCAGGCCGGAAGTCGATCGTCGTCAGCTGGCCGTGCCCGGCGCCCGACGCGACGTCCTCCCAGCGCGTGCCGTCGCGGCTGACCGACAACGTGTACCCGCGTGGGTAGTCGCCGCGGTCGGCGCCGGTGTCGAGCACGACCCGGCGCACGGTCTGCGCGCGGCCGAGGTCGGCGACGAGCGCCTGGCCGGGCTGCTGCGCCGCGCCGGTCGTCCAGCGCGTCGTGGCGTCGTCGTCGAACGCGTTTGCGGTCTCCGGCAAGGTGCCGTGCGCCGGCACCAGCGCCCGCCCGTCGTCGATGTCGCGCCACGTGAAGGTGGCGAGCGCCCCGCCCGGCAGCGTGTACTCGAACGCGTAGCCGCCCTCGGCGACGGCGAACGTCCGCGGATCGTCGTTCTCGTTGTGGACGACGAGCGCGGTCGTCCCGTCGCGGTTGCGGAACGCGGCGTCCATGATCTGGCCGTTCCAGCCGGTCGTGCCGAACGACGTGCTGGCGATCCGCTCGGCGCCCGGCTGCACGAAGCGGGCGAGATGCCCGAGCGTGTAGTACTCGGCGTTCCGGGTCACCGTGTCGCCGTCGACGGTCACCACGCCGGTGCACGTGTCGCAGCCGCCGTTGTGCGGGCCGCCCGCGGGGTCCAGCGCGAGGTTCCAGCTCACGACGGTCTTGCCCCAGTTGCGCGGCACGCCGAGCACGAGGTTGCGGGAGTGCCACTTGAGCGTGTCCGAGAACACCTGGGCGGGCGGGTCGGTCGCCCCGTGCGAGCCCGAGCACTCGGTGAACCAGACGCCCTTGTCAGGGAACGCGTCGTGCAGCTGCGTCTGCCGGACCTGGTCGCCGGCGTAGCAGTGGAACGCGGTGCCGGCGATCCACCGGCCGGCGCTGGTGTTGAGCAGCTTGGTCGGGTACTCGGTCTCGGGATCCTCGCCGGGCGGCGTCGTGGCGACGTCGTTCGGATGCTCGGCCCAGTTGTGGTCGTAGCCGAAGATCTTCGTCCGCAGCCCGGCACGCCGCAGTCGCGGGCCGAGCTGGTTGATCAGCTTCGCCTCCTGAGCGACCGGCATGTCGGCGCCGGGGTAGGCGCTCGGGTTGCGGTTCTGCGGCTCGTTCTGCACCGTGACGGCGTAGATCGGCACGCCCTGGCGCCGGTACGCCTTGATGAACTTCACGAAGTAGCGCGCGTAGGTCGCGTAGATCCGCGGCGAGTCGATCAGCCGCCCGCCGATCAGCGACTGGTTGGTCTTCATCCAGGCCGGCGGGCTCCACGGCGTCGCCATCACCTTGAGCTTCGGGTTGAGCGCGAGCGCCTCGCGCAGCAACGGCAGGATCTCGCGCTTGTCGTGGGCGATCGAGAAGCGCCGCAGCCGGTAGTCGGTCCGGCCCGGCGCCACGTCGTCGTAGGTGTAGTGCGGGCCGTCCACGAAGTCCGAGGCGCCCATCGGCTGGCGCAGGAACGACAGGCCGTTGCGCGCGAACAGGTCGCGCATCGTGCGGTGTCGCACCGCTGGGTCCAGCCCCGCCAGCAGCGAAGCCGACGAGTCGGTGATCGAGGCGCCGAAGCCGTCCATCCGCTGGTAGCGGCGGCTCGGGTCGACGCTGATCGTCAGCTCGTCCGACCCGCCGCGCGCGAACGGCACGCTGCCCTCATCGCTCATCCTCTGCGCACCGTCGGGCGTCGTCACCCACACGTGCGCCTTCGGCGCCGCCAGGGCAGCCGGCGCCATCCAGATCGTCAAACCGGCGGCGAGCGCCGCAAGAAGTCTCCCCCGCATGTGTATGTCATGCCCGCTATGCCGCGACCACACGCCGGTAGCGCGCCACGGCGGCCGGAGCGAACACGGCGATCAGCGCGAAGCACCAGACGAACGCCATCCAGACGTCGCTGTGCGCCGGCGTGTTCAACCACAGCGAGCGCACCGCGTCGGCCCACGTCGTGAACGGGTTCGCCTCGGCGAACTGGCGCAGGCCGTCCGGCATCGACGCCGCGGGCACGAACACCGACGACGCGAACGTCAGCGGGAAGATCAGCGTGAAGCCGATCGAGTTCGCGGTCTCGGGCGTCGACGAGAACAGCCCGACGAGCGCGAAGATCCACGAGAACGCGTAGCCGAGCAGCAGCAGCAACACGATCCCGAGCGCGATCTCGCCCGCCGTCGCGCCGATGAAGTTGAAGCCGGCGGCGAAGCCGACGCTCAGCAGCACGACGAGCGACAGGCAGTTCAGGAGGATGTCCGACGACGTGCGCCCGAGCAGCACCGCAGCGCGCGACATCGGCAGCGAGCGGAAGCGGTCGATCAGGCCCTTCTTGACGTCCTCGGACAGCCCCAGGGCGGTGACGAACCCGCCGAAGGCGATCGACTGGACGATGATGCCCGGCATCAGGAAGTCGACGTAGTCGAAGCCCGGCGTCTGGATCGCGCCGCCGAACACGTAGACGAACAGCAGCACGAACATCACCGGCTGGACCGTGTACGCGATCAGCAGGTCGGGCTGGCGCGGGATCCGCTTGAGGTTGCGCCGGGCGAGGACGAGCGTGTCCCCGAACGTCACCGCGAGCGCGCTCATGCCGCGACCTCCTCCTCGGCCGGCGCCTCCTCGGCGGCGTGACCGGTCAGCGCCATGAACACGTCGTCGAGCGTCGGGCGGTGGATCGCGATGTCGTCGATCGCGATGCCGCCGTCGTCGAGCGCGCGCACGATCTCGGGGATCAGCCCGTGCCGGCGGCGCACGGGCGCGCGCACTGAGCCGTCCTCGACGGTCGGGCGGTCGATGCACAGCGGCCCCAGCGCGGCGATCGCCGCGTCCGCGTCCGCCGGGTCCTCGAGCACGATCTCCACCCGCTCGCCGCCGATCTGGCTCTTCAGCTCGTCGGACGTGCCCTCGGCGATCACGCGCCCGTGGTCGATGACCACGATCTGGTCGGCCAGCCGGTCGGCCTCGTCGAGGTACTGGGTCGTGAGCAGCACCGTGGTGCCGGCCTGCACGCGCGCCTCGATCGTCTCCCACATGCCGAGCCGGCCGCGCGGGTCGAGCCCGGTGGTCGGCTCGTCGAGGAACAGGACGGGCGGGCGCGCCACGAGCGCGGCGGCGAGGTCGAGCCGCCGGCGCATGCCGCCCGAGTAGGTCTTGGCGGGCCGCTTGGCGGCCTCGACGAGATCGAAGCGCTCGATCAGCTCCTCGGCACGCTTGCGCGACTCGTCGCGGCCGAGGTGGTAGAGCCGGCCGACCATCTCGAGGTTCTCGGCGCCGGTCAGGTTCTCGTCGACGGCGGCGTACTGGCCGGCGAGGCCGATCCGGGCGCGCAGCGCAGCGGCATCGCGCACGACGTCGAGCCCCGCGACGCGCGCGCTGCCGGCGTCGGGCTCGAGCAGCGTGGCGAGGATCCGCACCGCGGTGGTCTTCCCGGCCCCGTTGGGACCGAGCAGGCCCAGCACACTGCCGGCGCGGGCCGCGAAGTCGACGCCTCCCAGCGCCTTGACGGACCCGTACGCCTTCTCGAGTCCCTCGACGACGATCGCATCTTCGGACATGCGATCGAAGCTACTGAAGGCTTATCGGGGTTTTGGTTCGGTTTGGCACACTCTCCCGCGATGGAGGGCGAAGGCCGGCCGCGGCACAAGCTGATCGATCGGCTCGAGCTGCGCCGCGCCGTTCACCGTGAGCGCAACCCGCTGTTCCGGATCGCGTTCGGGATCGGCGGCGTCATCGTCACGGTCGCCGGTGTGATCATGCTGGTGACGCCGGGGCCGGCGTTCGTGCTGATCCCGATCGGCCTGGCGATGCTCTCGATGGAGTTCGTCTGGGCGGAGCGGCTGCTCGTCAAGTCGCTCGAGCAGGCCGCGATCGCGCAGGAGAAGGCGGCTCAGACGACGCGCGGGCAGCGGATTCTGGCGGCGATCGCCACCCTGCTCGCGATCGCCGCCTTCGTCCTGGCCGTCCTCTGGTGGGACGTGCCGCTGCTGCCTGACAACTAGTTCGCGGACGCCGTCGTCTGCGGCGTCGAGGCACTGCCGGTGTTCGAGGTGTACTCGAACTCCTCTTCAGCACCGAAGAGCGAGTCGAGGACCTTCTTGCGCAGCCCCTCGCTGACGGCCAGCGCCACGCCGGTGCCGACGGCGCCGACCAGGATCACCTTCTTGAGGCTCAGGCCGCCGCCCTTCTTCTTCTTCTTGGGCGCCTCGTGAAGAGCGACGCTGGCGTCCTTGACGTTGTAGGCCGCCTTGCGGATCTCCTTCTGGAGCTTCTTGTCGTCGAAGATCTGCTTCGACGAAGGAGCCTTCCCGTTGGCGAGGCGGCCGTAGGCCTTGCGCGCCGACTCGTACGCCTGAACGATGTTGTCGCGCAGATCCTCGTCTTCGATGATCCGCTGGACGTACGGGTTGTAGCGCGCCTGCATGGCCGCCTTCTGGGCCTTCTGCGCTTTCTTGCTTGCCATACCACCTCTCCGAGTCTGTTTGGGACGAGCATACCCGTCACACAGCAGCGTCAACGGCGCCTGTTTTCGTCCCGTAGCGCGGCATCGAACACCTCGCCGACCTCGCCGACCCACACGAACTCGAGATCCTTGCGCAGGTGCTCGGGGATGTCCTCGAGGTCGCCCTCGTTGCGGCGCGGGGCGAGGACGCGGTGGATGCCCGCCCGCTGGGCGGCGAGCGCCTTCTCCTTGAGGCCGCCGATCGGCAGCACCTGGCCGGTCAGCGTCAGCTCTCCCGTCATCGCGACGTCGGCCCGCACCGGGCGGTTGGAGACGAGCGACATCAGCGCCGTCGCCATCGTGATCCCCGCGCTCGGGCCGTCCTTGGGGATCGCTCCCGCCGGCACGTGGACGTGGACGTCGTGCTTGGCGAACCAGTCCTCGGGCAGGTCGGCGTGGCCGCGCACGTAGGAGAGCGCCGCCTCGGCCGACTCGCGCATGACGTCTCCGAGCTGACCGGTGATCGGTGAGCTTGCCCTTGCCGGGCATCGCGCTCGCCTCGACGAACAGCACGTCGCCGCCGACCGGGGTCCAGGCCAGGCCGGTCGCGACACCGGGCTCGGCGGTGCGGCGGCGCACGTCCGGCTGGAAGCGCGGGCGGCCGAGCAGCTCGCGCACCTTCGGCGCGCTCACCGACACCTTGCGCTTGTGGGTGCCGAGCGCGACGTCGACGCGCGACCTTGCGGCACACCGAGCCGATCTCGCGCTCGAGGTTGCGCACGCCCGCCTCGCGCGTATAGGCGCCGATCAGCTCCTTCAGGCCGGTGTCGGTGAACGCGACCTGGGACGTCTTGAGCCCCGTCCGGTCGATCTGGCGCGGGACGAGGTAGCGCTTGGCGATCTGGAGCTTCTCCTCCTCGGTGTAGCCGGCGAGCGCGATCACCTCCATGCGGTCGCGCAGCGCGACGGGCACGCGGTCCATGTCGTTGGCGGTGCAGATGAACATCACACGGCTAGAGGTCGAACGCGACGTCGAGGTAGTGGTCGCGGAACGTCGAGTTCTGCTCGGGGTCGAGCACCTCGAGCATCGCGCTCGCCGGGTCGCCGCGGTAGTCGGCGCCCATCTTGTCCAGCTCGTCGATCATGAACACCGGGTTCTGCGACTCGGCGTCGCGCAGCGCGCGGATGATCGTGCCGGGCATCGCGCCGATGTAGGTGCGGCGGTGGCCGCGGATCTCCGACTCGTCGCGCACGCCGCCGACGCTGATCCGCTCGAACTTCCGGCCCAGCGCGCGGGCGATCGAATGGCCGAGCGAGGTCTTTCCGACGCCCGGCGGACCGGCGAAGCACAGGATCGAGCCGCGGGCGTCCGGCTTGAGCTTGCGCACGGCGAGGAACTCGAGGATGCGGTCCTTGACCTTCTCGATGTCGTAGTGGTCCTCGTCGAGGACCTGCCGCGCGTGCTTGAGGTCGAGGTTGTCCGTGGTCCCCTCGCCCCACGGCAGGCTGGCCATCCACTCCAGGTAGGTGCGGATGACGCCGTGCTCGGCCGCCGCCTGCGGGATCTTCTCCAGCCGCGAGAGCTCGCGGTCGACCTGCGTGCGGACGTTCTCGGGCAGCTCGAGCTCGGTGAGCGTCGAGCGCAGCTCGTCGACCTCCGCCTCGGACGGGTCCTGCTCGCCGAGCTCGTCCTGGATCGCCTTGAGCTGCTGGCGCAGGACCCACTCGCGCTGTCCCTTCTCCATCTCGGCGTTGACCTGGCTCTGGATCTTGGAGCCGATCGCGACGATGTCGAGCTCGCGGGCGAGGATCTCGGACAGCCGGCGCAGCCGTTTCGCGACGTCGACCTCCTCGAGCAGCGCCTGCCGCTCCTCGGTCTTGATCCGGAGCGCGCCGGCGATCAGGTGGCTGAGCGCGGACGGGTCGTCGAGGTTGGCGACCGCCATCTGCAGCTCCTCGGGGAGGTACGGGACCTCCTCGATGATGTGGCTGAACGTCTGCTGGACGTTGCGCATCAGCGCGGTCAGCTCCGGCCCTTCCTCGACGACGTCCGGGAGCTCGGACACCTCGGCGGCGAGGTAGGGCTCCTCGGTCGTCCACTTCTCGATCCGCACGCGCTGGCCGCCCTGGACGAGGATCCGCAGGCTGCCGTCGGGCACCTTGAGCATGCGCGCGACCATGCCGGCGACGCCGATGTCGTACAGCTCGTCGGGCCCGGGCGCCTCGGTCTCCGGCTCGCGGCTGGCGACCATCACGAGCATCCGGTTGCCGACCAGCACGTCGTTGACGAGCCGGACCGAGCGCTCCTGCCCGATCGCCAGCGGGGTCAGCGTGTCCGGGTAGGTGACCGATTCGCGCAGCGGGAGCACGGGGAGCTCGCCCGGCAGAGCGATCTCTGTCGTGACGGCCTCGCCGTCGCCGTTGACGTCGATCACGGCTCCTCGCCGCGCTGGATCGGGACGCTGCGGGTCGGCGCCGGCTGGGCGACCGGGAGCTCGACCGTGAGGATCCCGTCCTCGTAGCTGGCGACCGTGGCGTCCGAGTCGACGTCGACCCCGAGCGCCACGACGCGCCGGAACGGCCCGTGCTCGATCTCGAGCTGCTGGTAGACGCGCTCCTCCCCGTGCTGCGGGCGGCGCTGGCCGGAGAGCGTGAGCTCGCGGCCGCGGATCTTCAGCTCGATCTCGTTCGGGTCGATGCCCGCGAGGTCGGCCCGGACCACCGCCCGCGGCGGGTCGGACACGTAGTAGACGTCGACCTCGGGCGAGAAGCCGCCGCGGCGCTGGGGCGCGAGCCGCCGGTCGAACAGCTCGTCCATCTGGCGCCGCATGCGCTCGAAGTTCGCGAACAGGTCCCGCTCTGAGGCCACGACGACAAGGCTATTACGACGTGTCCATGATCTGCCGGACGTCGACGGCGCCGGTCCTCGCGCTCGGCCATCTCGATCGCCGTGGCCCGGTCGGTCTCGAGGATGAAACAGCCGCCGAGCCACTCGGTGGTCTCGGCGAACGGGCCGTCGGCGTTCATGATCCGGACGGTCGTCGCGGTGCGCGGGTCGGCGGCGGCGAGGATTCCGCGCTCGCGGCGCTCCGATGATCTGGCGCGTCGGCGCTAGCGGTTGGCGAGCCAGTCCAGCACGGCCTCGCGCGCGAACCGCCACTCGCCGGCCAGCTTGCGCCCGGGGAGGTCCCCGCTCTCTGCCAGCTCCTCGATGGCTTGCGCGTCGACCCGCAGCCAGTCGGCGAGCTGGGCGAGGGTCAGCACGTCCGGCGGGGCGAGCGGCCGGAACTCGGCGTGCCCGACGGTCATCTGGTCGTCGCGGGTCTCGACGGTGACGCGCCTGTCGTCCAGCGTGGCGACCAGGCTGGTGATGAGGTCCTGCTTCGAGCGTCCGAGCCTGTGCGCGGCCTCGCGCAGGCGCTCGGCCTCGGCGATCGGTAGGCGGACGTAGAGGGGGGTTCGCTCCATAGCTATCAAGATATCAGAGTCGATATCTCCGCCGGCCGCTTGAACTGCGGCTGGGTAGGGGAGCGAGGGAGCCGGCCCGGGCGGTCTCCGTGAGCGGCTACGCGCCTTGGTGTCGGGAAATGGTCGCTATGCGACCAAAAGACGACACCAACCCGGCGCGGGCTCGATCCCGCCTCCCTAAATGCCGCAGTTGAAGTTCGAGCCCTAGGAGCGCTTGGCGAAGAGCCGGGCGTCGACGGCCATCGGCCGCTCGGTCGGCTGACCGAAGTAGAAGCCCTGTCCGAGGTCGACGCCGAGCTCGAGCATGGTCTCGTACTCGTCGACGCGCTCGATCCCCTCGGCGACCACCTTGGCGCCCTGCTCGTGGGCGAGCTCGACGAGCGCGGCGACCAGCTTGCGGCGGCCCTCGGAGTGCTGGATCCCCTGCGTGAGGGCGTTGTCGATCTTCGCGACGTCGGGGCGCAGGCGCTCCAGACACAGCAACGCGTCGGTGCCGCAGGAGAGATCGTCGAGGGCGATCAGGGCGCCGCGCTTGCGGTGCGCTTCGACCATCTCGGCGAGCATGTCCTTGTCCGGGCAGCGCTCGGGCTTGATGACCTCGATGCAGATCCGCGACGGGTCGGCGTTCATGCGCGCGACGACGGGCCAGGTGGTCCGGACCGTCGAGTCGACGTCGAGCGCGGCCCGCGGGTCGAGGTTGACGAACAGCACCTCGCCCTCGGGGAGGATCGGCAGGCCGATCTCGAGCGCGGCGGTGCGGGCGCGGTAGTCGAACGAGAACAGCGCGTCGTGCGCCTCGGCGGCGGCCAGCAGCTCACCGCCACGGACCTCGACGGCGCCGAGCCGGCCGCGCATCAGCGCCTCGCGCCCGTAGGCGCGGCCGGACGCCAGCTCGACGATGGGCTGGAAGTGCGGCTTCATCTGGCCGTGCGAGAGGAACTCGGGGAACCAGTCGGTGCGCGCGCGGTCGAGCAGCTGGTCGGCGGGCAGCGGCAGCGCCTGGTCGTCGGAGAGCCGGAGCGCGAACAGGCACGCGCGCTCGGCGGTCGAGACGGTCTTCAGCAGCTCCTTGAGCTTGTCGCTCCAGCCGGGCCCGGCCAGCACGAGACCCTCGACGGCGATGTCGCCGGCGACCGGTTCCGTGGCCAGGTGCTCGACCTTGTAGAGCACGGACGGACGGTGCGACAGCAGTCGCACGCCATCGAGCGTCGTCTCAGCGGAGCTCACAGAACAGGGAATCGGCCGATTCAGGCCCCGACTGAAGCTTCACAGCCGGTAGACCGCGCCCTCATGGGCGAGCTCGACCGGGCCGCCGAAGCCGCGCTCGGCCTCTTCGCGGGCCCAATCGGCGTCGAGCTCGTCGGACATGTGGGTGAGAACCACGCGCCGGGCGCCCGCGCGGCGGCCGTGCTCTCCGGCCTCCTCGGGCGTCAGATGCCCGCGCGGCCCCTCGCGTTCGGGACGCGGGAGCGTGGCCTCGATCAGCAGCAGGTCGGTGTCCCGGGCGAACGCGCACAGGTCCTCGCTCGGGGACGAGTCCGCGCTGTAGGTGACGCGCCCCTCGGGGCTCGCGAGGTCGATCGCGTGGGTCGGCAGGAAGTGCGGGACGGGCTGGAAGCGCAGCGCGACGTCGCCGACCTGGACCGCTGCGGCCGGGTCGTACTCCTCGAGCCGGAACGCGCTCTCGATGTGCTCCTCACGCATCCCGCCGGCGGCGCACAGGCGGCGGAACGCGTCACGCGAGCCGGGCGGTGCGATCAGCCGCGGGCGCGGCGGGTCGGACGTGCCCGGCCAGCCGTCGACCGGCACCGGCTGGTGGCGCGGCGCGTACGTGAGCGCGGACGCGAACGGCACGAGATCGAGGATGTGGTCGGCGTGCAGATGCGAGATCACGACCGCGTCGACGTCCGCGTAGTCGCGGGCCGCCCGCAGCTTCCCGAACACCCCGCAGCCGCAGTCCAGCAGCAGGCAGGTGTCGCCGCTCGCGACGAGATAACCGCTGCACGCGCCGCCCGCGTCCTGCCAGGCAGGGGACTTGCCCAGCACCCTCAGCTCCACCCGCGTATCGTCGCACGGCGATCGTCGTGACCGCGCAACACGACGATGCGGCCCGTGAGACCCGGTCACGACGAGCGACGGGCGAAAGCCCAATCGGGAGAGGAACGGGCGCGTCAGGCGTGCAGCGCGGCCTGTTCCTGCGCGGTGGGGAACTGCCAGGCGGCCTGCCGGCGCCGCTCCTGGCGGAACACGAACCGCATCTGGCGCGGCGGGCGAAGCCCTTCAGGGTTGTTCGGCCGGAACGTCGCGCACGGCTGATCGAGCTGGAGGGCACAGAGCCCGTTCCGCCCGAAAAAGCAGTCGTCGCACGTCACCTTTCGGCCTTTGCTGCGCGTATCCACCCCAGAGTCCCCTTCACCAGACCGTCACAGGACGACCACAGGTAAGCCCACCAGCGCGGTCCCTTCAAGGCGGGTCTTCGCAAAACGCACAGACTTCGTGTCGACCCCGCAAATACCCTCCAAAGCGATGAAAAAGTCCCTAGCAGCGACGTGCCGATTTCGCACCCTCGGTGTTTTTCGTGCCGCGGCCGTGGGGAGCCGCTGAGCGATGCGCATCCTCGTCACCGGGGTGTCGGGCTATGTCGGCGCCGCGCTCGTCCCGCGCCTGCAGGCCGCCGGCCACACGGTGCGCGGGTTCGCCCGCTCACCGGAGCGGGTCGCCGCCGCCGGTGTGCTGCTCGACGACGTCGTGATCGGCGACGCCGTCAACGGCGCCGGCCTCGGACAGGCGCTCGACGGCATCGACGCCGCGTACTACCTGATCCACTCGATGGAGGGTCCGGCCAACAGCGGCTTCCCCGAGCACGAGCGCCGCGCCGCCGAGCGGTTCGCCACCGCCGCGCACGACGGCCGGCGTGCGCCGGGTCGTCTACCTCGGCGGCCTGGTGCCGGAGGGGCCAGCCCGTCGCGCCATCTTGCCTCGCGCCTGGCGGTCGAGCAGGCCCTGCTCGAGGCCGCCGACGAGGCGATCGCGCTGCGCGCCTCGATCGTGATCGGCGCCCGCTCGCGCTCGTTCCGCTTCCTCGTGCGCCTGATCGAGCGCCTGCCCGTGCTCGCGCTCCCCGCCTGGCGCGTCCACCGCACCCAGCCGATCGACGGCCGCGACGTGCTCGACTTCCTCGTCCGCGCGGCCGACGCGCCGGCCGCGCTCGCCGGTCGCTCGTGGGACATCGCCGGGCCGGAGGCGATGACCTACCAGCGCCTGATCGAGCGGATCGCCGAGGTGATGCTCGTGCGCCGCCCGTCGCTGCACCTGGGGTTCTCGCTGACGCCGGTGGCTTCGGTCGTCGCCGCGGCGGTCGCCACCGAGGACCCCGGCTTCATCACGCCCCTGATGGAGTCCCTCGAGAGCGACCTGCTCCCGCGTGATCACGACGCGGCGTCGGCCTTCGGCGTTAGGTTGCACTCCTTCGACGCAGCCGTCGAACGCGCGCTTGCGCGACTGGGAGCTGACCGAGGAGGTTGCCGCCAAGTGACGCTGGTGAGGGCGTCCATCGACATCGACGCGCCGCCCGAGCAGGTGTACGACCTGGCACTCGATCCCGGCCGGCTGAACGAATGGGTGACGATCCACCGCCGCCTGAACTCGCGCGACGGCGGGGAGCCCACGCCGCGGGTACGAGATGGCCCAGACGCTGCATCTGCGCGGCGCCAACTTCAAGGTCCACTGGACGCTGACCGAGGCCGACCGCCCCGGCAAGGCCACGTGGGAGGGCCGCGGGCCCGCCCACTCCTACGCGCGCACCAGCTACGCGCTGCGGGAGGTCGACGGTGGCAAGACCCGGTTCGAGTACGAGAACGAGTTCAAGGCGCCGGGCGGCTTCCTCGGCGCGGCCGCGAGCCGGATGCTGATCGGCGGCGTGCCCGAGCGCGAGGCCACCCGCTCGCTCCAGCGCCTGAAAGCGCTGCTCGAGGGCTCGGGATAGGTGAACCCGCCCGGCTTCGCCGGCGCCCTGAACCTGGTCGACCGCGACAGCGGCGACGTCATGATGATCATCCTCTGGGAGACCGGGACGCAGGCCCGCCGCGCGCTGTCGGAGTACGGCGTCTGGGAGGTCAACGCCCGCGCGTAGGCTCTCCGCGATGCCTCAGGCTCGCTACGAAACCGACGGCGACGTCGCCGAGATCGTCATCTCCAACCCGCCCCTGAACCTGTGGGGGCCACCCTGATCACCGACATCGAAGACGGTGTGGCGCGCGCGGCCGCCGAGCGGCCGCGCGCCCTCATCGTGCGTGCCGAGGGCGAGGTGTTCTCGGCCGGCGTCGACGTCCACGTGTTCGAAGGGCTCGACAAGCAGTCGGCCGACGCGCTCACCGGCCGGCTGCTGCGACTCACACACGCGCTGGAGGACCTGCCCGCTCCCCACCCTCGCCGTCGTGCACGGACTGTGTCTCACCGCCGGTCTCGAGCTCTCGCTCGCCTGTGACCTGATGTGGGCGGCCGACGGTGCCCAGTTCGGCCTGGTGGAGAAGGTGGTCGGGATCACGCCGCTGATGGGCGGCACGCAGCGGATGGCCGAGCGCGCCGGGACCGCCCGCGCGCGCGAGTTCGTGATGACCGGAAGGCTCTACGACGCGGCGACGCTGCACGCGTGGGGCGTCGTCAACCGCGTGCTGGGAGCCGACGACCTGCTGGGCAAGGCGCGCGCCTTCGCCGCCGAGCTGGCGGCCGGGCCGACGCTCGCGCACGCGGCGACGAAGGCGGTCGTCCGCGCGCAGGCCGACCACGGCACCCGCGGTGCCGACGACCGCACCGCCGAGCTGACATCACACCTGTTCGAGACCGAAGATGCCTCCAATGCGGTGCAATCGTTCTTGCGCCAAGGTCCTGGAAAAGCAACATTCACTGGTAACTTCTAACTCGACATTTAGGGGTGAAAGGGAAACCAGTGGCAGATTTTCTCGATGAGAAGCGCAAGGAGATCCAGGCTCGGCTGAAGGAGCTCCGCCCGCTCGTGGACGAGTACCACCGCCTGGAGGCCGCCGAGCAGGCGCTCTCCGGCGTGCCCGGCAAGCCGGCCACCGCCGCCGCGGTCTCTGCCGCCCCGGCCCGCCGCCGGCGGTCCTCGTCATCCTCCAACGGCCGCCGCGGTCGCCCGCGCGGCTCCGGCACCCGGGCCGCGCAGGCACTGCAGCTCGTGACCGACCGCCCCGGCATCACCATCCCCGAGCTCGCCGACGCGATGGGCATCAAGCAGAACTACCTGTACCGCGTGATGCCCGGTCTGGCCGAGGAGGGGAAGGTCACGAAGTCCGGGCGCGGCTGGCACGTCGCCGCGACCGTCGGCTTCAGCACCGGCGACGCTGCGCCGAGCCTCACACGAGGCCGAGGTCTCGTACGGCGTCGCGCTCGCCGACAAGCTCCTCCACGGTCTTGTCGATGCGCTGCTGTGAGAAATCGGGGACGTCGAGTCCCTGGACGATCTCCCACTTCCCGTCCGCGCAACGGCACGGGAACGAGGAGATGATCCCCTCGGCCACACCGTAGGCACCGGGCGACGGCACCGCCATCGACACCCAGTCGTCGCCCGTCGTGCCGTGCACCCAGTCGTGCACGTGGTCGATCGCCGCGTTGGCGGCCGACGCGGCCGACGAGGCGCCGCGGGCCTCGATGATCTCCGCCCCGCGCTTGCCGACGCGCGGGATGTACTCGTCGGCGACCCACGACTCGTCACCGACGACATCCCACGCCCGCTCACCGCGGACCTTCGCGTTGAACAGGTCCGGGTACATGGTGGGTGAGTGGTTGCCCCACACCGCCATGTGCGAGATGTCCGACACGGCGGCGCCGGTCTTGTCGGCGAGCTGCCCGACCGCGCGGTTGTGATCGAGCCGCGTCATCGCGGTGAAGCGCTCGCTCGGAACGCCGTCGGCGTTGCTCATCGCGATCAGCGCGTTGGTGTTCGCCGGGTTGCCGACCACGAGCACCTTGATGTCATCCGCCGCCCCGGCGGCGATCGCCTCGCCCTGGGGCTTGAAGATGCCGCCGTTGGCCTCGAGCAGGTCGGCGCGCTCCATCCCCTTCGTGCGCGGGCGGGCGCCCACCAGCAGCGCGACGTTGCAGCCGTCGAACGCCTGCTTGGCGTCGTCGTAGACGTCGATCCCGTCGAGCAGGGGGAACGCGCAGTCGAACAGCTCGAGCGCGGTGCCCTCTGCGGCCTTCACCGCATCCGGGATCTCGAGCAGCTTCAGTCGCACAGGTGTGTCCGGACCGAGCATCTGGCCCGACGCGATACGGAAAAGTAGTGCGTAACCGATCTGTCCCGCCGCGCCTGTAACTGTGACATTGACTGGTGGGGCCATTTAACTGTTCATCTCCTTCAGAAATTCCACAGGTTGATCCTGCCCCGGCCGCATCGTCGTCGAACGTACCTCGACGTAAGGCCTGGAGGGCCAACCCGCAAGGCTATGCCACCATTGGTATCCAGTGCTCGGAGGTAGCTCCATCCGGCTCGGCACGATCCTGGGCATCCGCGTAGGCGTCAACGTCTCGTGGTTCTTCGTCCTGTTCCTGTTCATCTTCGTCCTGAACGACTCGTTCACGGACGTCCTCGGGGACTCGACGCTGGCGTTCTGGACCGCGGTCGCCGCCGCACTCGGCTTCTTCGCCTCGATCCTGCTGCACGAGCTCGGTCACGCGCTGACCGCGCGGCGCGAGGGCATCGGGGTCAGCGGGATCGACCTGTTCTTCTTCGGCGGCGTGATGAAGATGAGCAGCGATACGCGCTCGCCCGGCCAAGAATTCCGCGTCGCCGTCGCCGGCCCGGTCGTGACGTTCGCGATCATCGTGGTTGCGGCGTTCTTCAGCACCCTGCTGCTCGGCTGGGACGGCTTCGTGGACTCGGCGCGGCTGCGCACGGTCGGCACGCCGAGCGCGTTCGACCTGTGGCTGAGCTTCCTGGTCTCGATGAACGTGCTGCTGCTGCTGTTCAACCTCGTGCCCGCGTTCCCGCTCGACGGCGGCCGCATCGCCCGCTCGGTCGTGTGGAAGATCACCGGCAGCCGCAACCGAGCGACCAAGGTGTCGGGCTACCTCGGCATGGGCTTCGCCGGGCTGCTGATCCTCTACGGCGTCTGGAGCCTCACCAACAACGACACGACCGGCGGGCTGTGGGCGATCGTGCTCGGCTACCTGCTCGGCACGTCCGCCCGCGCCGCGGTCGCGCAGTCGGACTTCACCGAGCGCCTGGCGGGGATCACGGTCGCCGACGTCATGGACTCCGAGCCGGTCGCCATCCCCGCCGAGCTGCCGGCGCTGCAGGCGTGGGACGACTACTTCCTGCGCTACCAGGGCTGGCCGTGGTTCGCCATCGTCGAGGCCGACGGCCGCTACGCCGGGCTCGCACACCGCGCGGCGGTCGAGCACGCGGCGCTCACCGAAGGCGGGGCGATGCCGATCCGCGACGTCGCCTCCGGCGCCGAGGACCGCGTCCGCTACGACGAGCCGATCGAGACGCTGCTCGGCTCGGAGGCGCTGCGCCGGCTCGGCGCGCTGATGGCCGTCGACGCCGAGGGCCGGCTGCGCGGCGTCGTGACCGTCGAGCAGGTCACGCGGGCGCTGCGCGCCCATCTGCAGTCGGCGTGAGCCCGAGCAGCCGCGCCGCGTTGCCCTTGAGGATCAGCTCGGTCGTCTCCGCGTCGAAGTCGAGCTTCTCGAAGTCGGCGAGCCAGCGGTCGGGCGTGATCATCGGGTAGTCGGACCCGAACAGCACCTGCCGCTTGAGCAGCGTGCGCGCGTACTGCACGAGCTGCGGCGGGAAGTACTTCGGCGACCAGCCGGACAGGTCGATCGACACCTGCGGCTTGTGCAGGGCGATCGACAGCGCCTCGTCCTGCCACGGGAACGACGGGTGCGCGAGCACGATCTGCAGCTCCGGGAAGTCGACCGCCACGTCGTCGACGTACATCGGGTTGGAGTACTTGAGCCGGATGCCGCCACCGCCCGGCAACCCCGCGCCGATCCCGCTGTGGCCGCTGTGGAAGAGGGCGGGCACTCCCGCCTCCGCGATCGCCTCGTAGAGCGGGTACGCGTTGCGGTCGTTGGGGAAGAACGCCTGCAGGTTCGGATGGAACTTGAAGCCGCGCACGCCGTGCTCGGCGACCAGCCGCCGCGCGGCCCGCGCGCCGGCCCGGCCGCGCGCGGGGTCGATGCTCGCGAACGGGATCAGCACGTCGGGATTGGCGGCGGCCGCCTCGGCGACCTCCTCGTTGCTGACCGGCGGACGCCCGGACACCGACTCGTAATCGACGGTGAACACGACCGCCGCCATGCTGCGCTCGCGGTAATAGGCGGCGACGTCGGTCGCCGTCGGCAGGCCCTCGCCGGAGTGGAAGTACCGCGCCGACGCCTCCCGCAGCTCCGGCGGCATCGGATCGTGCCCGGCCGCCGAGACCTCGGCGTGGGTGTGCACGTCGATGGCGCGGATGTTCGCGACGTCGATCACGCCCTGCAGGCTACGAACTTCGGCATTGAGGGCGGCGGGATCGGCCGCCGCGCGAGATCGGTGTCGGATTACCCGCGCATAGCGAGGGTTTCCCGACACCAAGGCGCGCAGACGCTCGCGGCAGACCACGAGGCCGGCTCCCTCGCCGCCCTACCCAGCCGCAGTTGACGTAGCCTCCGCCCCGAGGATGAAGGGACTGATGCAACACGTCCCGCTGACGGTCGAGCTGGTGCTGCGTCGCGCCCGCCGCGCCCGCACCGTCGTGACCGCCACGCCCGACGGCGACCACCTGCTCACATGGGCCGAGATCGCCGACCGCGCCGCTCGGCTGCGCACCGCGCTCGCGACCCTCGGGGTCAAGCCCGGCGACCGCGTGGCGACGTTCGCCCGCAACACGCACCGCCACGTCGAGCTGATCCTCGGCGTCCCGGCCGCCGGGGCTGTCGTGCACCCGCTCAACATCCGCCTGTTCCGCGACCAGCTCGAGTACATCGTCGGCGAGGCCGAGGACACGCTCCTGTTCGTGGATCCCGACCTGGCCGAGCAGGCGGAAGGTCTCGTCGGCCACGTGATCGTGCTCGACGACGAGTACGAGCAGCTGCTCGCGGCCGCCGAGCCCGACACACGACCGGTCGCGGCGCAAGAGGACGACGCCCTCGCCCTCTGTTACACGAGCGGCACGACCGGCCAGCCGAAGGGCGTGGTGTTCTCGCACCGGTCGACGGTCCTGCACGCGCTCGGGCTGCTGATGGTCGACTCGCACGCGATCGGCCGCGACGACGTCGTGATGCCGGTCACCGGCCTCTTCCACGTGCTCGGCTGGGGGCTGCCGTACGCGGTCGCCCTGGCCGGCGGCGATCTCGTGCTCCCCGGCCACAGCAACGCGCCGGCCGACCTCGCGCGCCTGATCGCCGAGCACGGTGTCACGAAGGGCGCCGCCGTCCCCACGGTCTGGAACGACTTCTTCCCCCAGCTCGACGAGCGCGCGCTCCCGTCGCTACGTGAGCTCCTGATCGGCGGTGCGCCCGTTCCGGCTGAGCTGATCCAGCGGTACGCGGCGCGTGGCATCACCGTCGCGCAGGGGTGGGGCATGACCGAGATGTCGCCGAGCGGGACGATGGCCCGCACCGAGGGCGTGGGCGCCGCGATGCCGCTGGTCGAGCTGCGGCTGGTCTCCGAGATCGGGCGAGGAGCTGCCGTGGGACGGCGAGGCGACCGGCGAGCTGCAGGCCCGCGGGCCGCACGTCGCGGCGGCGTACTACAAGAGCGAGCCGTTCCCGGACGGCTGGCTGCCCACCGGAGACCTCGCGCGGATCGACCCCGACGGCACCGTCCAGCTCGTCGACCGCGCCAAGGACCTCGTGAAGTCCGGCGGCGAGTGGATCAGCTCGGCCCAGCTCGAGGCCGCGATCGTCGCGCACCCCGCCGTCCGGGAGGCCGTGGTGATCGCGATCCCCGATCAGCGCTGGGGCGAGCGGCCGCTCGCGCTCGTCGCCACGCACGCGGCGCTCGCGGCCGACGACCTCAGGGAGTTCCTGCGCGAGCGCGTCGCCAAGTGGTGGATCCCCGAGCGCGTCGAGTTCGTCGAGGACATCCCCCGCACCGCCGTCGGCAAGTACGACAAGCGGGCGCTGCGCGAGCGCTACCGCGCCTAGCGCCCGACCGTCTCGCGCCCCTGAACGAACGCGACCACGTCGCGCAGACTCATGGCCGCTCCGCGCGCGGCCGCCTGCTCCCAGGCGGCAGTGGCGGCTCGCGCCCGCGCGGGAGCGATGAGCTCGTCGTTCAGCCGGTGGAGCACCAGTTCCTCGTCCGAGTGCCGGCCGGGCGTCGGGTTCGCGGCGGCCATCCCGGCCAGCACCGCCGCCCGCTCGAGATCGTCGCGGAGCGCATACACCGCACCGAGCGCGAGCACCGTCTCGTCGACCCGCGGGTCGCTGACCGACCAGGACCGTCTGACCACGGCCTCGACGAGCGCCGCCTCGGCCCCGTCGAGGTCGCCCAGGAAGAGCTTCGCGAGGCCGAGGTTCCCGAGCGCGACCGACAGCTCCTCGCTGCGCGACGAGCGCGCCGCGTCGACGCCCTCCTCGAGCCACGGGACGGCCTCGCGCTCGCGCCGCTCCGCGATCGCCACGAACCCGGTGGTCGAACACAGCCCGGAGAGGGCGTGCAGGTGCCCACCCTTCCGCAGCACGACGAGCGCCGGTCGGGCAGCCGCGGCCATGGCGTCGAAGTCCTCGAACACGAGCGCGCGGGTCATGAGCGCCCGCGAGAGCGCGCGGTCGTCGCCCGACCGTTCGGCGAACCGGACCCCCTCGTCCGCGAGCCGCACGCCGACGTCGTACTCGTCCACCCAGGCGTGTCCGTAGGCAAGCTGGCCGAGGCAGTCGGCGATCGCGGCCGCGTCGTCCGTGGCCCGGAAGTACTCGAGCGCCGCCTGCAGATCGGCCCGGAGCTCCTCGAGGTGACGCACACCGGTGAGCGAACCGCGTGTGAGCAGAAGGCGCGCCCGGCGCTCCGGGTCGGGGGCGTGCGCGAGCGCCGCCGTCGTCCACGCACGCCCGTCGGCTCGACGGTCGGTATCGACCCAGTACTGCCCCCACGCGATCACGAGGTCGGCCACGATCTCGTCGGCGCCAGTGGCGAGCGCCCACCGCATCGCGGCGATGGCGTTCGGCAGCTCCGCATCGAGCGTGGCACGGGCGTCGGCGATATCCGCGGCCCGCGGCGCCTCCGACTCGGCCAGCGCGGTGCACCACGCGGCGAGCCGACCGTGGACAGGATCCTCCGGGGCAAGCCGCTCGAGCGCGTACTCGCGCACGAGCGCGAGCATCGTCAGCCGCTCGCCCCGGCGCCGCAGGAGCTGCTTGTCGACGAGCGACTGCAGCGTGTCCAGCCCTGCCCCGGTGATCGCCTCGGCCGCCGCCACGGTGGCTCCGCCCGCGAACACGGCGAACCGCGCGAACGCCTCCCGCTCGGCCGCGTCCAGCAGCTCGTAGCTCCAGTCGATCGTCGCCCGCAGAGTCTGCTGCCGCTCAGGGGCATCGCGCGCGCCGCCGGTGAGCACCGGCAGCGCGTGGTCCAGCCGCGCCGCGAGCTCGGCCGCTGACAGCAGACCGATCCGCGCGGCCGCCAGCTCGACGGCGAGCGGCAGGCCGTCGAGGCGCTCGCAGATCTCGGGCACCGAGTCGTCGAGCTCGAAGTCGGGCTCGCGCGCCCGTACGCGTTCGGCGAACAGGTCGATGGCGTCCTCGCTCGCCAGCGGGGCGAGCGGGAATACGCGTTCGGCGGCGATGCGCGTGGCCTCCCGGCTGGTGATCAGCACGGTCAGCCGCGGGGCCGCGGCGAGCAGCTCGCCCACCAGCGGGGCGCCGCTCACGAGCTGCTCGAAGTTGTCGAGCGCGAGCAACAGGTCGCGGCCGGCGAGATAGCGGCGGAGCCCGCCCTCGGACACGGCGAGCGCGCGCTCGATCGCGCCCTCCAGCTCGCCAGGGTCCGCGACCGCGGCCAGCCGGACGAAACGGGCCCCGTCGGCGCGCTCCGGCTCGAGCTCGTGCGCCGCCGCCAGCGCGAGCGTGGTCTTGCCGACGCCGCCCGGCCCGACGATGGTGACGAGGCGAGACGCCCGGAGCTGCTCGCTCAGGCGGTCGAGATCGTCCGCGCGCCCGAACAGCACCGTGGGCGCGGCCGGCAGCGCCGGCGCCCGGGTCACGCCGGGCGGCGCGAGGCGTGGGTCGTGCGCGAGGATCGCGATCTGAAGGTCGCGCAGCTCCGGTCCGGGCTCGATCCCGAGCTGCTCGACCAGCGCGGCGCGGGCGGCCGCATAGGCCTCGAGCGCCTCGGCCTGGCGGCCGGTCCGGTACAGCGCGAGCATCAGGTGGGCGTGCAGACGCTCGCGCCACGGGTGCTCGGCCACGAGCGCCCGCAGCTCGGCGGCCAGCTCGGCGTGGCGCCCCGTGGCGAGGTCGGCCTCGAGGCGCATCTCCAGCGCGTCGAGCCGCTGCTCCTGGAGGCGAGCGATCTCCGCCGCGGCGAACGACACCCCTTCGAGGCCGGCGAGCGCCGGGCCGCGCCACTCGGCGAGGGCCTCGCGCAGCTGCTCGGCCGCGCGCGCCGGCAACCCGGCGGCGAGCGATTCGCGGCCGGCCGCCGCGGCGCGCTCGAACCGGTCGAGATCGAGCTCGCCCGCCGCGACGCGGACCCGGTAGCCGGCCGGAGTGGTCTCAACGACGTCGGCCGCGCCAAGTTCATGTCGCAGGCGCGACACCGCCACCTGCAGCGCCTTCACCGCGGTCGGCGGCGCGTCCTCGCCCCACAGCGCGACCACGAGCCGGTCGGCGCTCACCGCCTCGTTCGCGTGCAGCAGCAGCACGGCCAGCAGCGCGCGCTGCCGCGCTCCGCCGAGCGCCAGGTCATCGACGGCGAGCGGCCCGAGGATCCGGAAGTCCACCGGCTCAGTCTCTCGCGAGCGCGACCGCGAGTCGCGGAATCTCCTCCAGGTCGTCCTTGGACACGCAGGCGGCGATTCCGGCCCGCTCAGCCTGCTCGAGCACCGTGTCGTCCACCAGCGACGTACAGAGCAGGATCTTCTGTCCCGGCCGGCGCGCGAGGATCATCGGCGCGGCCTGGAACCCGGTGATCACCGGCATGACCGCGTCGAGGACCACGACGTCCGGGTCCAGGGCGTCGATCGACTCCAGCGCCGCCCGCACGCCGTCGGCCTCGCCGGCGACCGTGACGTCCTCGTCCGCGTCCTCGATCGTCGAGCGGATCAGGAAGCGCATATCAGCGTGGTCGTCGACGATCATCACGCGCACGGGCACCGCGGGAAAGCTACAACCGTCCATTTACAGGTTAGAAAAGTGACTTCGCACCCTCCGGAGGCCGACCCGGTCGCCACCAAGGGGGCGCGACCGTCCGCAGCCGCGACAACTAATCTTCGGCGCCATGCCCGCCCATGACGTCCTGATCATCGGCGCCGGACTGGCCGGCCAGCGTGCAGCGCTGGCCGCGGCCAGGGCAGGCGCGACGGTGGCCATCATGTCCAAGGTCCACCCGGTGCGCTCGCACTCGAACGCGGCCGCGGGCGGGATCAACGCCGCGCTCAACCCGGACGACTCGTGGGAGTCGCACGCGTTCGACACGGTCAAGGGCTCCGACTACCTCGGCGACCAGGACGCGATCGAGATCATGTGCCGTGAGGCGCCCGAGCGAGGTGCTGTGGCTCGAGCACTCCGGCGTCACGTTCCACCGCAGCGACGAGCGGCCAGCTCGGGACGCGCGCGTTCGGCGGCGCCTCGGCGGCCCGCACGTACTACGTCGCCGACATCACCGGCCAGGCGCTGCTGCACGTGCTCTACGAGCAGCTGATGAAGCACCACGAGCAGATCGACCGCTACGAGGAGTGGTTCGTCACCGGGCTCGTGCAGGACGACGACGGCGAGTGCTGCGGTGCGGTCGCCCGCAACATCCGCGACGGCGCGATGGAGCTGTTCGCCGCCAAGTCGACGATCCTCGCCTCCGGCGGCGCCGGCCAGTGCTTCAAGCCGACCACCAACGCGCTCATCTGCACCGGCGACGGCATCGCGCAGGCCTACCGGCTCGGCGCGCCGCTGATGGACATGGAGATGATCCAGTACCACCCGACCACGCTGGCGGGCAACGGGATCCTCATCACCGAGGGCGCCCGCGGCGAGGGCGCGCATCTCTACAACGCGCAGGGCGAGCGCTTCATGGAGAAGTACGCGCCGAACAAGATGGAGCTGGCCTCGCGCGACGTCGTCTCGCGCGCCGAGCAGACCGAGATCAACGAGGGCCGCGGCTACCCCGGACGGCACCGTCGCGCTCGACATCACGAAGGTGCCGCGCAAGCGCACGCTCGAGGCGCTGCGCGAGATCGTCAACATCGGCAAGGACTTCGCCGGCGTCGACATCACGCGCGAGCCGATCCACATCCGCCCCGGCTGCCACTACATCATGGGCGGCGTCAAGACCGACGTCGGCGGCGAGACGTCGATCCCGGGCCTGTACGCGGCCGGCGAGGTCGCCTGCGTGTCGGTCCACGGCGGCAACCGCCTCGGCGCCAACTCGCTGCTGGACACGCTGATCTTCGGCCGCCGCTCCGGCGAGCACGCCGCCCGCCGCGCGCTCGGCATGGCGATGCCGCAGCCGACCCACGCCGCGCTCGCGCGCGACAGGAGCGGATGGTCCACGACGATCATGCGGCGCTCGCGACACGCGGCGGCCGCCGCGTGTCCGAGATCAAGGACGAGCTCGGCACGATGATGAACGAGAAGTGCGCGGTGTTCCGCGACGCAGGCGGGGCTCGAGCGAGGCCCACGAGGTCATCACGCCGCCTCAAGGAGGAGGCCGCGACCGCCTGCATCGACGACCGCGGCACCGTCTTCAACCAGGACGTGCTGGGCGCGATCGAGCTCGGGTACATGCTCGACTGCGCGGAGTGCATGGTGGTCGGCGCGCTGGAGCGCAAGGAGTCGCGCGGCGCGCAGTTCCGGCTCGACTTCCCCCAGCGCAACGACGACGAATGGCTCAAGCACATCGACGCTGTCGCGTCAACGGCGGCGGACGCGCCGAAGGTGGCCTACTCGCCAGTGACCATCACCAAGTGGGAGCCGCAGGAGCGGACGTACTAGTGACTCATGCCTGAGTACACGCTGCGAATCCGCCGCTACTCGCCGGAATCGGGCGAGGCGGCGCACTGGGACGACTTCACGATCGATCTCGACGGGCACCGCTCGGTGCTCGACGGGATCCTCCAGGCGCGCGACCGCCAGGACGGCTCGATCGGCATCCGCTGCTCGTGCCGCGCGGCGATCTGCGGCTCCTGCGGCGTGCGCATCAACGGCAAGCCCACGCTCGCCTGCCACACCCACCTCGACAAGGCCGCCGAGACGGCGTCCGACGGCGCGATCGTCGTCGAGCCGATGGGCAACATGCCCGTGCTCAAGGACCTGATCGTCGACATGGACGCGGTCCACTGGAAGAAGATCCAGCGCGTCACGCCGTGGCTGCTCCCCGACGGCGACCCGCCCGAGCGCGAGTACATCGTGCCCGCGGAGTCGATGATCGACATCACGCAGACGATGGCCTGCATCCAGTGCGGCGCCTGCGTGTCGGACTGCCTGTCGATGGAGGTCGACCCGCTGTTCATCGGCCCGGCCGCGCTCGCCAAGGCGTACCGCTTCGTCGGCGACCCGCGCGACGGCCAGCACGTACGAGCGCCTGAAGGACCTGTCCGAGGACCCGCACGGCATCTACGACTGCACCCACTGCTTCAACTGCATCGAGGCGTGCCCGAAGGGCGTCGCCCCGATGAGCCAGATCATGCGGCTGCGGCGGATCGCCGGCGCCGACCACGGGATCGAGGACCGCAACAACGGCCACCGCCACGAGATGGCGTTCGTCAACAACATCAAGCGCAACGGCCTGCTGCACGAGGCCGACCTGCTGCCCGACTCCTACGGCGGCAAGTTCCACCCGCGCGCGGTGCCCGAGCTGCTCGACTCGCTGCCGGTGATCCTCAAGGCGCTCCAGCGCGGCAAGGTGACGCCGGGCAAGGCGCTGACGCACCCGCACAAGGCGCCGAGCCGAGGTCAAGCGGATCTTCGAGCAGGTCGACGGCAGGAGCGAGCGCTTCGAGCTCAACCTCTACGTCGTGGGCTACGAGGACGAAGAGCCGAGCCACGCCGCCACATCGAGGAGGCGGACATTCCCCGAAGCCACCGCCCGAGACGAGGAGCGCGAACCAGTGAAGGTCGCCTACTGGCCCGGCTGCGTGAGCCGCGGCTTCACCCCGGAGCTGCACGGCTCGATGGCGCAGGTCGCGCCGCTGCTCGACATCGAGCTGGTCGAGCTCGACCGCGCCGCCTGCTGCGGCGCCGGCGTGATCGCCGAGCACAACCAGGAGCTCGCCGACACGCTCAACGCGCGCACGTTCGCGCTGGCCCAGCAGGTCGAGGGCGCCGACCTGATGATGAACATCTGCTCGACGTGCCAGGGCGCGCAGAGCGAGTGCCAGGAGCGCCTGGACGCGAACACCGAGTACCGCGGCACATCAACGAGACGCTGGCGAGCGAGAGCCTCGACGTACGCGCAAGGGCATCGCCAACAAGCACTTCCTCTGGCTGATGGTCGAGGAGATCGGCCTCGACACGATCAAGGCGAAGGTCAAGCGGCCGCTGACCGACCTGCGCGTCGGCCCGTTCTACGGCTGCTACATCGTCCGGCCGACCGAGCCGCCTGGGCATCGTCGGGCGACCATCCGCGCGACACGTACCTGCACCAGCTGATCGAGGCGCTCGGCGGCACCGTCGTCGACTACGCCGGCCAGTACAAGTGCTGCGGCTTCCCGATCATCACGATGAACAAGGAAGCCTCGCTCAAGCAGGCGGGCCGCCATCTGGGCGACGCGATCGACGCCGAGGCGGACTGCCTCGTCACGCCGTGCCCGCTGTGCCACCTCAACCTCGACCTGCAGCAGCCGGGCGCCGAGCGCGTCGTCGGGCGCGAGCTGGGGATGCCGGTGCTGCACCTGCCGCAGCTCGTCGGCCTCGCCTTCGGCCTGGAGCCGAAGGAGCTGGGCTTCGGCAAGCACATCGTGAAGCCCACGCTCGGTGATCGACTGGTCGACGTCAGTCGTGGCCTCGGTCTAGGGCCTGACGCGGATCCCCTTTGACATGTCCCACTGCAGGTCGCTGCTGTACTTGCGCAGCGGTGCCTCCGGCAGCTGGCCGACCCGCACGCCGTGCTTCCAGCTCGGCGGGCAGATGGCGATGAAGCGGGCGTAGCCGCCCAGGCCGCCGCCGAACTTCGGGTAGCCGATCTCGATCAGGCAGCCCTTGGGCTTGACCTGGCTGAGGTTGTCGACGCCCTCGGCCTGCGCGTAGCCGTGGTGCATCAGCCAGTCCTCGCCCTCGAGCGTCGGCGTCGAGTCGGTGTCGAGCGGCTCGTGCCCGTGGAAGAGGATGTGGCGCTTGTGGTGCAGGAACTTCAGCGCCGCGAGCTTGACGCCCGGGAACTCGGTCAGCGTCGCGAGCGCCGGGTCCGGCCAGCGCTTGGACCAGTCCGAGCGGATCATCACGACGCTGCCCGCCGGGATACGGCCGTAGCGCTTCTCCCACTTGTGGATGTCCGCCACGGTCATCTGGTAGTTGAAGTCCTTCTTGACCTGGGGCACGATCGAGATGACCACCAGCGGGCGGACGGCGAACGTCGGCGGCAGCTCGTCGATCGCCGCGTACTCCGGCGCCCAGTGCGCCGGCGGGTCGAGCTGCGTGCCGAACTGGTCGGTCTGCAGGACGTAGCGGGTCGCCTCGAACCCGTCCTTCGCGTAGGTGAACGTGTGGCCGTCGATCTTGCTGACGGCGGGCGCGAACGTCGCCGGCCCGAAGCCCGACCACACCGGGATGTCCGGCTTGATCGTGTGCGTGAGGTCGATGTACTTCGCTCCCCGCAGGGAGTCGTTGTAGACGCGCCACAGGGGCGGCTGCTTGGCGGAGGCGGTCGCGGCGCTCGCGAGGAGCAGGGCGAGCGCGAGGATGAGGGGTCTCATCTGCGCCATTTAACGAGTAAAGAGGGCCCGATGTCGGGCCCCCTTCGCTCGTTTCTTCGGCGTACCCCAGTCCGCCCCAGGAAAGTCTTTCGCGACGCTGTTGATGCCCCGCGAACGCGGCGCGAAAACCTTCTCTTAGGCGCGCGTCGGAACGCGGACCAGATTGCGGGCGTGGAGCACCTCGGCGATCTGGATCGCGTTGGTGGCGGCGCCCTTGAGCAGGTTGTCGGAGACGACCCACATGCACAGCCCGCGCTCGTGCGACGGGTCGCGGCGCAGGCGGCCGACGAACACGTCGTCGTGGCCGGTCGAGTCGAGCGCGGTCGGGTAGGGATCGACCATCGTCAGGCCCGGCATCCGCACGAGCAGCTCGCGCGCCTCGTCGACCTCGAGCGGCTCGCGCGTCTGGACGGTCACCGACTCGGAGTGGCAGTAGCGGACCGGCACGCGCGCGCAGGTGACGTTGATCGCGATGTCCTCGTCGCCGAGGATCTTGCGCGTCTCGAACATCATCTTGCGCTCTTCGTCCGTGTGGTCGTCGACGAAGTTGCCGGCCCCGCCGAGCACGTTGAACGCGATCGGGTGCGGGTAGACCTGCGGCTCCGGCAGCGGCTCGCCCGCCAGGTCGGCGCGGGTCTGCGCCTCGAGCTCCTCGACCGCCTTGACCCCGGTGCCGGACACGGACTGGTAGGTGGAGACGATCAGCCGCTCGATGCCGGCGGCGTCGTGGATCGGCTTCAGCGCCACCATCAGCTGCATCGTCGAGCAGTTCGGGTTGGCGATCAGGCCCTGGTGGTCCTCGAGCGCGTCGGGGTTGACCTCGGCGACGACGAGCGGGATCTCGGGGTCGCGCCGCCAGCGGGAGGAGTTGTCGACGACCACGGCGCCGGCGTCGACGAAGCGCGGCGCCCACTCGCCCGAGGTGCTGCCACCGGCGGAGAAGATCGCCAGGTCGAAGCCCTGGATCGTCTCGTCGTTGAGCGGCTGGACGATCGCGCCGTCGAGCTCGCGGCCGGCGGAGCGCTCGGACGCGAAGGGCACGATCTCGGAGGCGGGGAAGTTGCGCTCGCGCAGCTTGGCGAGCATCACGGTCCCGACGGCGCCGGTGGCGCCGACGACGGCGACGCGGTAGCTCATGCCCTGGCTCCGAACGGGTGCTCGGCCTCGACCTGGTCGGCGCCGAGCTCGAAGGCGGTGTGCAGCGCGCGCACGGCGCGGTCGACGTGCTCGCCGGCCACGACGCAGGAGATCTTGATCGGGGAGGTCGAGATCATCTCGATGTTGATCTCCTCGTCGCCGAGCGTGCTGAACACCTTGGCGGCGACGCCGGGGTGCGACTTCATTCCCGCGCCGACGACCGACACCTTCCCCATCTCCGGGTCCTCGGCGACGGCGCGGATGCCTTGCTCGCCGACGATCGCGTCGAGCGCGGTGCGGGCGGTGCGCAGGTCGCTGCGCGGGACCGTGAACGACATGTCCGCCGACGCGCCCTCGGAGACCGGCTCGTTCTGGATGATCATGTCGACGTTGACGTTCGCGTCGGCGAGCGCGGTGAAGATGCGGCCGGCGACGCCCGGATGGTCGGGGACGCCGAGCAGCGTGACCCGCGCCTCGTCGCGCGAGTGGGTGACGGCGGTGATCAGCGGGCGCTCCATCGTCTCCTCTTCTCCGACGACGAACGTACCGGGGTCCTCGGTGAACGACGAGCGGCAGTGGATCCGGATGCCGTGGTTGCGCGCGTACTCGACCGAGCGCAGCTGCAGCACGCCGGCGCCGGACGCCGACATCTCGAGCATCTCCTCGAACGAGACGACCGGGAGCTTGCGGGCGTCGGGCACGATCCGCGGGTCGGCGGAGAACACGCCGGCCACGTCGGTGTAGATCTCGCACACCTCGGCCCCGACGGCCGCCGCGAGCGCGACGGCGGTGGTGTCCGAGCCGCCGCGACCGAGCGTCGTCACGTCTCTGGCCGTCGACACGCCCTGGAAGCCGGCGACGAGCACGACGAGCTCGTCGTCGAGCGCGGCGCGGATGCGGTCGGCGCGGACGTCGAGGATGCGCGCCTTGGTGTGGCTGGTGTCGGTGACGATCCCGGCCTGCGACCCGGTCAGCGAGATCGCCTTGTGGCCGAGGTCGTTGATCGCCATCGCGCACAGCGCGCACGAGATCCGCTCGCCGGTCGAGAGGAGCATGTCCATCTCGCGCGGGTCGGGGGTCGGCGAGACCTCCTCGGCCATCGAGATCAGCTCGTCGGTGGTCTTCCCGCGCGCGGACAGGACGGCGACGACGCGGTGGCCCTGCTCACGGGCGGCGACGATCCGGCGCGCGGCGCGCTTGATGCGCTCGGCGTCGGCGACGGACGTCCCGCCGAACTTCATGACCACGGTGCCTGACACGGACGGGCAAGTCTAGGCGGCTCGCCGTGACCGGGGTGCCGTGAGGTTCGAATCTTGCGATGATGCCGCCGCGGTGGCCGTCGACCTCGTGATCGACCTCGACAACACGCCCGGCGCGCTGGCCGAGGTCGCGGCCGCGATCAGCGATGCCGGGGTCAACATCGCGGCGGCCACGTGCATCGGCCCGGGCGACCGCGCGGAGCTGCACATCCTCGTCCCGCACGCCGAGGCCGCCCGTCACTCGCTGGCGATCTCGCACCTCGCCGTGTCGCGCGAGCGCGAGGTCGTGGTGGTGGACGTCGAGGACCGGCCGGGCGTCCTCGCCGACCTCACGCGCAAGATCGCCAAGGCCGGGATCGACCTCGACCTCGTCTACGTCGCCACCCGCAACCGCGTCGTGTTCGGCGCCGACGATCTGGATGCGTTGAAGGCCGCGCTGGCCTGAGTGGGTCGGCCGGCCTGGTCGTAATCCTCGCTTCCCCACCCAGCCGTAGTTCTCAGTCGTAGTAGCGGCGGACGCTGGAGCCGGCGCGCGTGACGTCGGTGCCGTAGACGTGGATCGAGATCGCGGTCTCGTCGCCCGTGTTGTGCACGCGGTGGATGTCACCGGGAGGCGCGAACCCGCTGACGTCGCCCACGTGGTTGTCGCTCTGGCCGACCAGCTCGAGGTCGGCGTCGAAGAGGTCCTCGTGCTCGACGCCCTGGATGACGCCGAACACGCACCACGTCAGGTGGTCGTGGATGCGCGTCAGCTGGCCCGGCCGCCACACCAGGCCGATGATCGAGAACGCGCCGTCGGGCTCGACGTGGAGCGTGTGGCTGCGGTAGCCGTCCGGTGAGCCGAGGCGCTGCTCGGCGGTCAGCACGTCCGGGGTGGGGAGGTGGCGGCGCAGCTGCTCGGCGACGCGCTCGGCGGTCCGCGACCAGGTCGCCTCGGGATCCACGGCGCCGCGGACGGCGGCGGCGAGCTCGGTCAACTGGGGCTGAGTCTCGATCGCTGTCATGGCGGTGCAGCTTGCGGGCGATCGACTCATATGTCCAATGCCAAGTTTCGTGCTGATCCATAGATAGAGTTGATGGATGCTCGACGTCATCCGCCTGCGCGTCATCGACGCCGTCGCGCGCAACGGCTCGGTCACCGCGGCGGCGAAGGAGCTGCACTACTCGCAGCCGTCCGTCACGCACCACCTCGCCCGGCTCGAGGCGGAGACCGGCGCGCAGCTGCTGCAGCGGGTCGGCCGCGGGATCCGGCTCACGCCGGCCGGCGAGCTGCTGGCCGACCGAGCGGCCGAGATCATCGGCCGCATCGACGCCGCCGACGCGGAGCTCTCCGCGCACGTCGGGCTGACCGCCGGGCGGGTGCGCCTGGCCGGGTTCTCCTCCGCGATCGCCTCGCTGGTGCCGCGTGCCGTGGCGGAGCTGGCCGGCCGGCACCCGGGCCTGCAGATCAGCCTGACGGACACGCACCCGCCCGAGGCGCTCGAGCTGCTGCGCACCGGCAAGATCGAGGTCGCGATCATCTTCCGCTACGACGAGACCGAGGCCGAGCCGGCCGGCGTCCGGCTGCACCACCTGCTCGACGATCCGGTCTACCTGCTCGCACCGCGCCGCCGGCGATCGCTCTCCGCCCTGCGCGACGCGACCTGGATCGCCGGCTGCGAGCGCTGCCGCAGCCACCTGCTGTCGCTGTGCGCCGAGGAGGGGTTCGAGCCGCGGATCGGCTACACGTCCGACGACATGGTCGTCATGCAGGAGCTGGTGGCCGCCGGGCTCGGGGTGGCGACGCTGCCCGGCCTCGCCCTGCGCGCGCACCGCGCCGAGGGCATCGTGGCGAGCGAGCTGCCGGGCTCGAAGCGCCACGTCTACGCCGCGACCTACGGCGAGCCGCCGGACCCGCCCGCCGTCGGGGCGCTGCTGGCGGCGCTGGCCGAGGCAGCGGCTTAGCCAGGCTTAGACGGCCCGGCGGCCCGCGAACGCGCGGCCGAGCGTGACCTCGTCGGCGTACTCGAGGTCGCCGCCGACCGGCAGGCCGGAGGCGAGGCGCGTGACCGTGACGTCCGGCGCGCGCTCGTGCAGCGCGGCGGCGACGTGCAGCGCGGTCGCCTCGCCGGTCGTGGTCGGGTTGGTGGCGAGGATGACCTCGCGGACGGGGTGGGTGGGATCGAACGCGGTCGTAGAGCTGGGCGAGCTTGAGGTCCTCCGGCTCGACGCCGTCGATCGGCGACAGCGCGCCACCCAGCACGTGGTAGCGGCCGCGGTACTCGTGCGTGCGCTCGATCGGGATCACGTCGCCGGGCTCCTCGACGACGCAGATCAGGTCGGCGTCGCGGCGCTCATCCAGGCAGACCGTGCAGCGCGGGCCCTCGGCGAGGTTGAAGCAGACCTCGCACAGCGTGATCTTCTCCTTGACGTCGCGGATCGCCTCCGCGAGCGCGGCGGCGTCCTCGGGCGAGGCGCGCAGGATGTGGAACGCGAGCCGCTGCGCGGTGCGCTGGCCGACACCGGGAAGCTTGGCCAGCTCGGTGACGAGGCGCTGGAGGGGCGGGGCGAGCACCTAGTGGTTCCGGCCGCGGGCACACGCGTCGACCAGGTGGCCGCCGGCGCCGCCTGGCAAGGACGCAGGGAGGGTGCAATGGCGGAGCCCTTGCCCCGACCGAGGACGTGGCCAGGCGGTGATCGGCGGTCGCCTGGCGGCGTGGGTGCCCGTGATCGGGACCACTTACCGCTTCTTGCGCCGCGCGGCGCGGTTGGGCTGCCCACCGCCGCCGGGCAGACCGCCGCCGCCCATCCCGCCCATCCCGAGCGCGTCCAGGGCGCTCATCGGGTCGAACCCCTCGGCGAGGCCGCCGAGCTTGGACTCCTGCAGCTCCTGAGCCGAGCGGAGCGCCTCGTTGACGGCCGCGACGACCATGTCCTGCAGCATCTCGACGTCCTCGGGATCGACCGCGTCGGGGTCGATGGCGATCGACTCCAGGTGCAGGTCGCCCGTCATCGCGACCTTGACCATCCCGCCGCCGGCGCTGGCTTCGACGCGCTCGGACTTGAGCGCCTCCTGCGCCTGCTGCTGTTGGGCCATCATCTCCTGCGCCTGGCGCAGCATGTTCTGGAGGTTGGGCGGTTGCGGCATCAGGACTCCTCCTGCGGCGTGGGCGGCGGGGGCTCCTCCTCGACCGCGCTGAACTCTTGCTTGAAGCGATCCACCAGCTCGTCCTCGCTGATCGTCTCGACCGGCTGATGTTCCCCGCCGAGCTCGTACGCGAGCCGGAGGCTGGCACCGGTGACCGCGCGGATCGACTGCGCGATCAGCTCGCGCTTCTCCGGGTCCTCGGCCTGGCGCTTGGAGAACGCCGCCGATTCGGGCCAGGCGATCGTGAGATCCTGGTCCGCGAGCGAGGTCGGGCGAGCCTCCTGCAGGATCGCGGCGAGCCGGGGCGACTCGCTGCCGAGCGACTCGACGACGGCCGGCCACATCTCGGCGAAGGTCTGGAGCGAGAGCTCGCCGTCCGGCTCGACGACGGCGACCGCCACGGCGGTCGGCTCCGGCTCCTGCGCGGGCGCTGCCGGCTCCGGAGTCGTGGCCGCGGCGACGGCGACGCGGGTACGGCCGGCGGCGGTGGCGGGCTCGGCCGGGTCGCGCGGCGCAGGCGGGGCCGGCGTGCGGCCCTCGAGCCGCTCGAGCCGCGCGAGCAGCGCCTTGGCCGACGGGTCGTGCGCCGGCTCCGCGGCCTTGACGAGCGTCAGGTCGAGCTGGGTGCGGGCGTCGGCGCCGTCCTTCATCGCGCGCAGGGCGGCGGCGATCAGGTCGAGCAAGCGGACGACGTCGACCGGTGAGACCGCTTTGGCCTGCGCGCTGAGCCGCTCGTCGTGCTCCGGCGTGAGGCGCAGCTCGGCGGGCAGCTCCCCGAGCGCCTGGGTGACCATCAGCGCCCGCGCGTGCGTCTCGAGGTCGCCGAAGAAGCGACCGAGGTCGCGCCCCGAGTCGGACAGCCTGGCGGCCGCCTCGAGCGCGGCCCGGACGTCGCCGGCGGCGATGGCGTCGACGGCGCCGAACACCAGGTCGGCGTCGGCGGCCCCGAGCACGGCGAGCACGTCTTCGAGCTCGATGTGCTTCCCGGAGTAGGCGACGAGCTGCTCGAGCGTGCCGAGCGCGTCACGGAACGAGCCGGTGGCGGAGCGGGCGATCAGCGCGCTCGCCTCGTCGCCGATCTCGATGTCCTCGGCGGCGGCGACCCGGCGCAGCACGCCGGCGATCTGCGGGACGCTGGGGCGCGCGAAGTCGAAGCGGTGGCAGCGATCGACCACCGTCGGGAGCACCTTCGCCGCCTCGGTCGTGGCCAGCACGAAGATCGTGTGCGGCGGCGGCTCCTCGAGCGTCTTCAGGAACGCGTTCCACGCCGCCGTCGAGAGCATGTGCGCCTCGTCGAGGATGTAGACCTTGTGGCGACCGGCCACGGGAGCGAAGTCGACGCGCTCGCGCAGGTCGCGGATGTCGTCGACCGAGTTGTTGGACGCCGCGTCCATCTCGATCACGTCGAGCGACGTGGCGCTGGCGATCGATCGGCACGACTCGCACTCCCCGCACGGCGTGACCGTGGGCCCGTTCACGCAGTTCAGCGAGGCGGCGAGGATCTTCGCCATCGACGTCTTGCCGGTGCCGCGCGAGCCGACGAACAGGTACGCGTGATGGACCTTCCCCTGCTCGATCGCGTTGCGCAGCGTGCGGACCACGTGGTCCTGCCCGACCACGTCGTCGAACGTGCGCGGGCGGTGGCGGCGATAGAGCGAAGCGGGCGCTGAAGGCACGATCGCCGAGTCTAGTCACCGGCACGACGGTGCCCGCCCTCAGACCGGTTTGCATCGGGAGGGCGGACGCCGGCGCGCCGAAATTGGCGAAGAAAGTGGACCGTGCACCCTCCTTCGAAGCCGTCCCTGAGGGCTGACCACCGTCTGCCGACTCCGGTCGAGCGACCCCGCAGCGCCTACAGGAGACCGCTTAAGGCTGCTTCCTTCCGGACCTGACCTGGTTCGCGGGTCTGCATCGCGCGGGACCCGACCATCGACGCCTGCAGGCGGCGCGCTGGCCCAGGGGCCGCGCCCCTCGGGAGGGGATTCAGCCCCGCTAGAGCGGATTGCGGGTGCAGGGCACCGCTACCTCCCCGCCTAGCACGGTCCGAACTGGACGTTAGCGCAGAATCGCGCCCTAGCCACAGGCGTCGTATTCGGAGATGCTGCGCAGCACCGACGGCGGTATTTCGTCGACCGGACGTTATGGAGTTAACACCTAGACACATCTCCTATGGCATGACGTCTGCCCTAAAGGCGACAATGCCCCCTGCCGGATGCTGGAGCAGCGCGAAAAGACAGGGACGTCTGCGATGAGCGATCGCGCCGACGACCACGCCACCTTGATGACGGCGATCGGAGAGCCCGTCGGCTTCAGCGTGAGCGACGCTCCGCCGCCGCCCCTTTCAGCGCCTCTCCCGCATGCCCGCCTCGATGCCGCCGCCAAGCGCGCGCTCGACATCACCGCCAGCGCGCTGATGCTGCTGGCGCTGCTGCCGCTGATCCTGATCGTCGCGCTGCTCGTCCGGCTCGACTCGCCCGGTCCCGCGTTCTTCCAGGTCGACCGGATCGGCCGCGGCGGCCGCCGCCTGCGGATGCTCAAGTTCCGCAAGATGCACGATGACGCGGCGGGCATCGCGCTGACCACGCACGAGGACGACCGGCTGACGCGGATCGGCTCGTTCCTCGCCAAGTCCAAGCTCGACGAGCTGCCCCAGCTCTGGCACATCCTGCGCGGGGACATGAGCCTTGTCGGCCCGCGGCCCGAGACCGCCGACTTCGTCGCCCACCACCGCCACGAGTACGACGAGATCCTCACCGTGCGGCCCGGGCTCGTCGGCTTCTCGCAGATCGCCTTCCTGATGGAGGGCCGGATCCTCGACGAGGACGACCCGCTGACCCACTACGTCAGCGCGATCCTCCCGCAGAAGGTCACGCTCGACCTCATGTACGCCCGCGAGCGCACGGTACTGATGGACCTCAAGATCCTCACGTGGTCGACGATCGCCGTGCTGGGCCGCCGCCAGGTCGCCGTCAACCGGCAGACCGGCGAGATGAACCTGCGCCGGCGCTGACCGCGGTGAACAGCTCGACGAGCCGGTGCGCGGACCGCTGCGTGCTGAACTCCTCCTCGACGACCGCGCGCGCGGCGTGAGCCCGCGTGGCCGGGTCGGCCTCCGTCAGCGCGCGGATCAGCGCGGCGCGCAGCCCGTCGACGTCGCCCGGCTGCGCGAGGAAGCCGGTGCGGCCGTCCTCGATCAGCTCGGGCACGCCGGACTGGTAGGTCGAGACGGCCGGCAGACCCGCCGCCATCGCCTCGATCAGCGCGTTCGGGATGCCCTCCATGTCGCCGTCGGGGGCGATGATGCTCGGCAGCGCGAAGACGTCGGCCTCGGCGAGCACGGCCGCCACCTCCGGCTCCGGCACGCTGCCGTGGAACCACACGCGGCCGCCGATCCCGAGCCGCACGGCCTCGCGCTCGAGCTCGTCGCGCAGCGGCCCGTCGCCGACCAGCTCCAGCCGCGCGCCCGTCAGCGGCGGCTCGGCCCCGGCCAGCGCGCGCAGGAGCACCGAGTGCCCCTTGTAGGGGAGCAGCCGGGCGACGCAGACGATCGTCGGCGGCTCCCTCCCGTTCTCCGGCCGCACCCGGAACGCGAACCGCGACGGGTCGATGCCGTAGTGGACGATCGGCACGTCGAGCCCGGCGCCGACGTGCTCGTGCAGGAAGCGGCGGTTGAACTCGGAGATGCCGACCACGAACGCGGCGTCCGCGGCCTTGCGTGCGAGCATTGCCTGGTGGACGAACAGGTCGTGGGCATGCGGCGTGAAGGAGTACGAGGTGCCCGCGAGGCGGTGGGCGACCCACGCCGCGAGCGTCGGATAGGTCGCGAAATGAGCGTGGACGTGCTCGACGCCGCCCCGCCGGAAGCGGCGCGCGTGGGCGGCCGCCAGCGGCACGGTGGCCAGCGCCCGCACGAGGATCCGCGGGTGGCGGGCGTGGCCGGCGACGACGGTCGCGACCGCGCCGAGCGTGCGCAGCGGCCGCCGCACCAGCCACGAGGCCAGCGCCACGCTGCTCTCCCCCACGCCGGGCCGCTGCACCCGCTCCACCCACGCCTGCGCGTCCGGATGGACGATGTCGTCGGCGGGCGGCGGGAACAGCGCGTGCAGCTCGACGTCGAGCTCGCGCGCCACCGCGTTGAACTCCCGCAGCACGAACGTCTCGGTCGTCGCCGGGAAGCGCGACACCAGATACGCGACCTTCACGGCAGCCTCAGCCGCAACCGCCGCCCGCGCCGCTCGCGCGCCGGCCGCTCGGGCAACGGCCGCCCGGCGACGATCGCCTGCGGCGCCGCCGTCACCATCCACTCGAGCTCGGCCCGCGCATGCGGGAAGGCGTCGCCGGCTTGACGCACATTGGCTCCGAGATCCGGCGGCCGCCGGTCGAGCGCGTGCGCGTCGGACGCCAGCACGTGCGCCCAGCCGCGCTCGAACAGCAGCTTGGCGGTCGCCGACGGGCGCGAGCCGAGGCTGCGCGCGGTGAGCTGCACGAGCACGCCGCGCTCGACCAGCATCGCCGACGCGCTCCGGGGCTGCCTTGAGCTCATGGCTGCGCTCGGGGTGCGGCGAGCGTGACCCGGAAGCCACGATCCACCACGGCCAGCACGCGCGCCTCGAAGTCGCCGGGCAGGGCACCGTACGGCGTCTCCAGCAAGAGGTCGGACCCGTTGCCGCCCAGCGTCGCGAGCCGCAGCTCGGCATCGGGCAGCGCAGCGGCGGCGTCGAGATCCACCTCGGCGCCCGGCAGCACCTCGACCGGCAGCCGGCGCTCGCGCAGGTGCGCGGACAGCTCGCGCGCCCGCTCGGCCAGCTCGCCGGCCCGCACGCCCGGGTGATCGGCGCGCAGATGCGGCGTGGCGATCATCGTCCGCACGCCGCCGTGCGCGGCGACCTCGGCCACGGCGACGCTCCCCGCGAGGTCGTCCGGACCGTCGTCGATGCCCGGCAGCACGTGCGTGTGCAGGTCGATCACGGCGCTGATATTGGCGAAGTGAGCCCGTGACGCGCGCCCGGCTGGCCGCCGCGCTGCCGTTCGTGCCGGCGTATGTCGTCGTCGCGACCTGGGTCGTGTGGTCCACGCACGACGGCGGCTACTTCGCCGTCCAGCGGTATCCCGGCGGCCTGCTGGCGGCCGGGCTGCTGCTCGTCCTGGCGATCGCGCGGCCGCCCGGCACGCTCCGCCGCTCCCCCGCGCTGCTCCCGCTCGCCCTGTTGGCCGCCTGGACGGCGTGGAACGGCCTGTCGCTGGCCTGGTCGAGCGCGCCGGACCATGGCTGGGAGAGCACGAACGCGCTGCTGACCGTGGTCGTGATGGGCTTCGTGCTCGCGCTGACGCCGTGGCGCCCGAGCTCGCTGATGCCGCTGCTCGGGCTGTGGGCGAGCGCGATCGCCGTGATCGCCGCCGTCAACCTGATCACGTTCGACTCGGCGAGCGACCCCGGCGCCCGCCTGTTCGAGTTCCGCTACCTCGGGCCGATCGGGTACGCCAACGGCTCCGCCGCGCTCGGCGCGATGGCGTTCTGGCCGCTGCTCGCCATCGCCGCCGACCCGCGCGCGAAGGCGTGGGTGCGCGTGCTCGCGCTCCCCACGGGCGTGCTCGTCGTCGCCTGGGCGCTGCTGCCGCAGAGCCGCGGCACGATGGTCTCCGGCCTGATCGTCGTGCCGCTGTTCCTGGCGTTCTCGGGCCATCGCGTGCGCGTGCTCACCCGCATGCTCGTCACCGCCGGCGTGCTCGTGATCTGCGTCGATCCGCTGTTCGAGGTCTACACCGCGGCGGTCGAGAAGCGTCCGCTCGACGACGTGGTGCACACGGCCTTGACGCGCACGGGGCTCGCAGTCCTGCTCGCGCTCGTCGCCTCGCTGGCGCTCGTCGCGATCGAACGGGGCGTGCGGCCGAGCGAGCGCACGTTGACCTGGACCCGCCGGGTCGGCATCGCCGCCACGATCGCGATCGTGCTCGGCGCCGCCGGGGTGGCCGCCGCGCGCCAGCAGCACATCCGCTCGGGGCTGTCGGACCGCTGGGACACGTTCTCCTCGTTCGCCGACGTCGTGAACACCAACACCGGCGCCCGGATCGGGCAGGTGATCCCGGACAAGCGCTACGACTACTGGAAGGTCGCGGTCAAGGAGTTCCGGGACGCGCCGGTGGTCGGCAGCGGCGTCGGCAGCTTCCAGGTCACGTACTCGGCCAACAAGCGCTACCCGAAGGACACGCGCTACGTCCACAACCTGTGGCTGCGGGCGCTGTCGGACACCGGCATCGTCGGCACGCTGCTGCTGCTCGGCGCGCTGCTGACCGCGCTCGCGACGCTGATCCGCGGCCGGATCAAGGGCGAGCCCGCCGCGTATCCCGCGATCGCCGCCACCGCCACGCTGGCGACCGCCTTCTTCCTGCAGTGCACGCTCGACTGGCTGGAGGAGGTACCGGCGCTGCTGGCGCCCGCGGTCGGCTTCCCGCTCGCCGCGATGCGCGCCGCCGCGCCCGCCAAGAAGCCGCGGCTGCCGTGGGCGATCCCGGCGGTCGTCGCGGTCGTCGCGCTCGTCGTGATGACGCCGCCGTATCTGGCCGAGCGCAACCTCGAACGCGGCAACGACCTGCGGGCGAGCGACCCGCAGGACGCGCTGAAGGCCTACGACCGCGCCGCCGGGCTGAACCCGCTGGCGGTCGAGCCGCTGCTCAACAGCGGCTTCGTCGGCCTCCAGCTGCACGACGCCGCGCTCGCCCGCGGCGAGTTCGAGCGCGCGCTCGACCGGCGCGAGGACTGGGTGGCGCACTTCGAGCTCGGGCTTCTCGACTCGCAGGCTCGCAAGCGCCGGGCCGCCCGCGCCGAGATCCGGCGCGCGAGCGAGCTCAACCGCAACGACCCGATCGTCCTCGGCGCGCTCAAGGACGTCGAGGCCGGCAAGCGGCTCGACCCGCTCGAGGTCAACCAGCGGGCGCTGACGACGGAGGTCGCGGGCGTCCCGCCGCCGTGATCGTCGCCTAGCGCCGCCCGCGCGCGAGGGTCTCCTCGTACAGGGCCACGAACGCGTCGACCTGGCGGGCGGGGTCGAAGCGCTCGGCGACGCGGCGGCGCCCGGCCTCGCCCATCCGGCGGCGCATCTCGCGGTCTCCGGCCAGCCGCGCGAGCGCCGCCGCGAGCGCGCTGGGATCGCGGCGCGCGACCGCGAAGCCGGTCTCGCCGTCGGCGATGTTCTCCCGCAGCCCGTCGGCGTCGGTGCAGACGACCGGCAGCGCGGCGGCCTGGGCCTCCATGACCGCGTTCCCGAAGCCCTCGGAGACCGCGGGGTGCAGGAAGATGTCCGCCCCGCGCATCTCCTCGCGCACGGCGGCGGGCGGGAGCGCGCCGAGCATCCGCACGTGCCGGCCCAGCCCGAGGTCCTCGACGCCGGCGTACACGGCGTCGGCGTGGGGGCCGCCGCCGACGACGCGGTACTCGACCTCCACCCCGGAGTCGATCAGCTCGCGGACCGCCTGCAGCCCGTACTCGTGGCCCTTCTTCCAGTGCAGCCGGGCGACCGTGAGCACGATCAGCGGGCCGCGATGCTCGGCCTGGTCGGCCGGGGTGAAGCGGGTCACGTCGACGGCCGGCGGGATCAGGCGGTGCGGCATGTCCGGCGGGCAGCCGCGGCGCAGTGACCGCTGCCACATGTCCTCGCCGAGGCAGTGCAGCGCGTCGGCGCGGTTCCACACCTCGTCGAAGTAGCCCGGCTGGTCGAGCCCGGCGTAGTTGACGTCGTAGCCGCGCATCGACACGACGAGCGGGCAGTCGGCGACGTCGCCCATCCAGGTCGTCCCGAGCGCCCCGAGCCCGAACTCGAAGTGGATGAGATCCGGCTCGAGGCCGGCCACCTTCGCGCCGGCCAGCAGGCGCCGCGCCGCGACGCCGGCGGGCTGTCCGCGCGCGGCGTCGAGCACGCGGCGGTTGAAGCCGCCGGTGAGCGCCTCGCGGGCCGTGCGCAGCGGCCGCTCGCTCGGCGTGTGCGCGTGGAGACGGCCGCGGACCTTCTCGGCGAGGCCCGGGTAGGCCGCCCACGCCGCCGCGTCGCCGGACGAGCCCCAGTAGTGCGCGTCGACGCCGCGGTCGAGCAGGCCCGTGAAGTGGGCGGCGATGAACGTCTCCGACAGCGCCGGGAACGGCCCGCCGACGAGCAGGACCCTCATCCGAGCAGCGCCCGCCCGCACGCTTCCAGGTCGGTCGCCGACGGCGGTCCGGGCTCGCGCCGGAGGATCGCGCCGGCCAGCGCCGCGGGGTCGCGCGGCGGCACGAGCGCCGGGACGCCCAGCTCGCGCGTCGTCGGCAGGTCGGTCGCCGCGACCGGCACGCCGGCGGCGAGCGCGTGCAGCAGCCCGGTCCAGGCCCGGTCCTCGACCGCGCCGACGACGACGACATCGGCCCGCAGCGCCTCCGCGCGCTCGTCGCCGTCGACGACGGTGACCGCGCGCTCGATCCCGAGGTCGAACGCGGTGAACAGGATCGAGTCGCGCGCCGGGCCGTCGCGGCCCACGACCCGCAACTCCACTGCCGTGCCGGTGGCGAGCAGCCGGGCGGTGGCCGCGATCGCGTGCTCGTGACCGGCGCTCCAGTGCAGCGGGCCGAGGCTGGCGAGCCGCAGCGTCGCGCCCTCGTGCGCGACGACCTCACCCGCGGGCACCGCCGGCCGCACGACGCGCGCGTCCGACCAGCTCGTCGCCAGCGCCTCTGACACCGCGACGATCTCCGCGCCGGTCAGGCGCTCCTCGCCGGTGCGAAGAGGCTTGTCGACCAGGCCGATCACCCGCCCGGCGCGCGTGCGCGGCACGGCGTCCGCGGCGGCCGGGAGCAGCGCGACGTCGCCGCGATCGCCGTCCTCGCTCACCCGTGCGCCCGCCGCCCGCAGCGCCGCGACGGCCCAGTGCGGGTACCGATCGTCAGGCCAAGCCCGGCGTGGGACCAGCGCGTGCGGCACGCGCCGGATTCTGTCAGCCGAGTTCGAAGGCGCCCTTGTCGGGGGCGCCGCCGCGCGCGTGGCGGTCGGCGTCGAGCAGCAGGCCGAAGCTCTCGGCCGTGTTGACGGCGGCGCTCCCGGAGCGCAGGTGCAGGTCGCGGCGCGCGGCGTCGGCGAACCGCGGGTCGGCGGTCCGGTTGTCGGACGGCCCGGAGAGCGAGAGATAGAACGCGCCGCTGCGGGCGTTGGCCCAGCCGAGGTTGTGGCGGGTCGAGTTGCCGCTACCCGGCTGGTACTCGCGCGCGGCGTAGCCCTGCTGGCTGTCGGAGGTGCCGCTCTGGCCGGCGAAGATGTTGTTGGCCGTCACGGTCCGGTCGGGACGCCCGCGGTCGTTGTTGCCGCCGATCGTGAAGCCGGAGGCGGCGGCGCCGTAGACGGTGTTGTTGATCACCCACGAGTCGTCGAAGTCGCCCCAGATGTGGATGCCGTAGCCACCCGTGATGTCGGACACGACGTTGTTGGCGACGACGACGCGGCGGCCCGCCTTGAGGTAGATGCCGTGGTCGAAGAAGCGCTGGCGGCCGATGTGGTGGATCCGGTTGCCGATCAGCGCGTCGTCGGTGCCGGAGTAGTGCAGGATCCCCTGCGAGTAGTGGTTGCCGCCACGGCCGAAGTTGCGGATCTCGTTGTAGGAGATCTCGACGTGGCTCGGCGCGACCCCGGACGTGTTCCCGAGCGAGACGCCCTCGGCGCCCTCGGGCGCCTGCGCGCCGTCGACGATGAAGCCGCTGAAGCGGAACCACTGGGCCGACGGGAAGCTGACCATCGCGGCGATCACGGGCCGCTCGCCGGGATACGCCTCGACCGAGATCGGCGCCGCCGCCGTGCCCTTCGGCGAGCCGTACACGCACGCCCCGACGCTGCCGCCGCAATCCGGCCCCGCGCCGGCGACGCCTACATAGGTACCCGCGCGTACGAGCACGCGGTCGCCGGGCTGCGCGGCGTTCAGCGCCTTGGAGATCGAGCGCCAGGGCTGCGCCGCGGTGCCCGGGTTGGCGTCGGACCCCCAGGGCGCCACGAAGCGCTGCGCGCCGCGCGACGGGCCGAGCGGGGCGGGCAGGGCGCCGGCGCGCCACGGCGCCGACCAGCCGGACGGATCAGCTGGTGGCGCCGTGACTGCCGCCGCCTTGACGATCACGTGCCTGGGCCGGCGTCCGTGACCGACGAGCCTCACGTACCGGGCGCGGCGGCCGCGCAGCGAGACGCGCTTGCGGCCGGTGCGGACCCGAGCTGCAGTCTTGAACCGGCGTCCGTTGAGCGAGGTCTGCACGCGGTAACGGCCGGGACGGCCGTGCCGCCAGCGCACCTTGACGCTCTTGACGACGCGCGGCTTGCCGAGGTCGACCTCCACCTTCGCGGTGCGCGCCGACGCGTCGCGCGGCAGCAGCGCGAGCGTCAGGATGCCCGTGAGAACGAGCAGCAGCGTGCGGTTGGCGATCGACATTCAACGCTGCATCGACTCCTTCTCGCGCCCGCTTGCGCCGACCCCCGGGGGCGTGGACAGCTGTTCGAGAAATACAGTCCGTGCGATGGTCGGCGACGACGATCTGCGCTGCCCGGAGACCGGCGCGCCCCTCATCCGCGACGGCGCCGTGCTGCGGACGGCCGACGGCGTGCACCGCTACCCGATCCTCGACGGCGTGCCCGTCCTGGTCGCCGCCGGCCGCAGCGTCTTCACTCCGGCCGGCCGGCCGGGGAAGCCGACCGGGCTCCGCAGGCTCGCGGCCCGCTGGCCGCGCGACTCGTGGAATGCCGGGACCGCGCCGCTGGTCGAGCGGCTGCGCGGGTTGCTGCCGTCTCGCCCGCGTGTGCTCGTCGTCGGCGGCGGCACGCTCGGCGCCGGGATGGGCCCGCTGCTCGACGACCCGGCCGTCGACACCACCGAGACCGATGTCTGGCACGGCCCGCGCACGATGCTCGTCTGCGACGGCCACGACCTCCCGTTCGCCGACGCGACGTTCGACGCCGTCGTCTGCCAAGCGGTGCTCGAGCACGTCCTCGACCCGCCGCGCGTGGTCGCCGAGATCCACCGCGTCCTGCGGGCCGACGGGCTGCTGTACGCCGAGATCCCGTTCATGCAGCAGGTCCACGAGGGCGCCAACGATCTCACGCGCTTCACGTACGTCGGCCAGCGCCGGCTGTTCCGCTGCTTCGACGAGCTGGCGAGCGGCGCCGTCTGCGGCCCGGCGATGGCGCTCGCCTGGTCGCTGCGCTACCTCGCGGTGACGATCTTCGGCCGCCGCGCCGCGCAGGTCGTGGTCTTGTTCACGTTCTGGCTGCCGCGGCTCGACCGCTGGCTGATCGCCCGCCCGGGAGCGCTCGACGCCGCCTCCTCGATCGGCTTCCTGGGCCGCCGCCGCGAGGCCCCGCTCGGCGACGCCGAGATCCTCGCCTGCCTACCGGGGCGTCAACGCGACACCGCGCCGCTGACCACATTCCGGGCTCGAACTGCGCATTGAGGGGGAGCCCGGGAGGGGGTGGGTTACGTTCCCTTAGCAGGAGTAAGGCTTCGTCAGCCACCCCGCCCTCAATGCCGCCGTTCGCCGAGCCCGGCGAGCGCTTTCCACGGAAGCCCGAGGACCGCGCAGGCGCGCAGGAAACCGACGCCCCAGGCGAAGTGCATCGTCGCGAACACGGCGGGCAGGGAGGCGGCGTCGGCGAGCGGCTCGGTCCGGGCGGCCTGCGCGGTCGTGGCGAGAACGGCCGCGCCGTAGGCCGCGACGCCGGCGCGGGCGACCCCGCGCAGCGGGCGCGGGGCGACCAGCGCGGCGGCGGCGGTGAGCACGAGCCCGGGCGCGAGCACGTGCGAGCGGCGCAGGCTCTCCGGATGCCGCAGGCTCGTCTTGACGCGGTAGAAGCCGTAGCGGTGGTACTGGCGGGCGAGCGCGGGGAGGCTGTCGCGCGGCAGGTAGGAGGCGGCCATCGCCGGCACGCAGACGATCGTCCCGCCCGCCTGGCGGATCCGCGCGGCGAGCTCGTAGTCCTGGTCGTTGAGCCACTCCTCGTCCCAGCCGCCGTGCCGTTCGAGCGTTGAACGCAGCCACAGGCCGGCGAAGCCGGAGTCGACCTCGAACTCGGCATCGGTGCGCCGCCGCCAGTCGGCCCCGCCGGTGCCCAGCCGCGTCGACAGCGCGAGCGCGACGCGACGCGACCAGCGGCCGGAGCCCTCCGCGATCGCCGGCCCGCTGACGCTCTCGGCCCCGCCCGCGCGGAGCCGCTCGACCCCGCGCGCGATGTAGTCGGGCCGGTAGTGCGTGTGGCCGTCCATGCGCGCGATCACACCGCCGCGTGCGTGGCGGAGTGCCAGGTTGAGCGCCTGCGGCGTGCGCTTCGCCGGGTTGTCGAGCACCCGCACGCGCGGGTCCGCCGCCTCGAGCTCGCGCAGGATCGCGAGCGTGCCATCCTCCGACCGGCCGTCGACGAACAGGAACTCGATGCTCCCGTCGAACTGCTGGGCGAGGATGTCGCGAGCCACGTCGCGGAGCACCGCCGCCTCGTCGCGGACGGGAATCAGAACGCTGACGTCGACCGCGTCGGGTGGCACTGCGGCTACGCTACCGAGCGGCTGATGCCGCCCGCCGAGCCATCACCTGACCGCAGCCGCCGACTGGCTGCATCCCAGCTCCGAGCCGATTCCGCTCGAGCGCTACGTGCGCGTGCTGCGCGAACGCCTGTGGGTGATCGTCGCCTGCGTGATCGTCTGCGTCGGCGCCGCGGTGATCTACGTGAGCACGGCCAGCCAGGTGTACGAGGCCGAGGCGGACCTGCTCGTCACCCCGGTCACCACCGACACCGAGGCGCTCGTGGGCCTGCCGCTGGTGCGCGAGTCCAACGACCCGACGCGTGACGTGGAGACGGTGTCGCGGCTCGTCACCTCAGGTGCGGTCGCCGATCGCGTGAAGAGCGACCTCAACAGCCCGCGCACGCCGCGCGGCCTGCTCAACCACATCTCCGCCGCACCGGTCGCGCAGAGCAACATCGTCGCCATCACGGCGACCGCGGACACCGCCAAGGGCGCGCAGGCGCTCGCCAACGGCTTTGCGAACGGGATCGTCGAGACGCGCACCGACGCCCTGCACAAGCAGCTCGACGAGGTGATCCCGCGCCTGCGCGGCCGCCGCCGCGCCGCCGGCAACCCCGACAGCCCCGCGCGCCAGACGCTCGAGCTGCAGATCAACGAGCTGCAGACGCTGCGCGGCGGCCCTGACCCGACCCTGAGCGTGCAGAACCCCGCCGACCTGCCGGCCTCGCCGGTCGCCCCGCGGCCGGTGCTGAGCATCATCGCCAGCCTGATCGTCGGCCTTCTGCTCGGCGTCGTCGGGGCGTTCGCGCTCGAGCTGCTCGACCCGCGGCTGCGCCGCGAGGAGCAGGTGCGCAGGCTGCTGCGGCTGCCCGTGCTCGCGCGCGTGCCGCGCGAGTCGCTGCGCGACAAGAGCGCCGCTGCGCCCGAACCGGCTGTCGCCGGGCACGATCGAGGCCTACCGCACGCTGCGCGCCACGCTGTCGGTCTCGCGCGGCGGCGTCTCCGGCCCGCGCTCGCTGCTGATCACCGGCGCCTCCGCCTCGGAGGGCAAGACGACGACCGCGATCAACCTCGCCGCCTCGCTCGCGCTCGCCGGCCACAAGGTGATCCTGATCGAGGCCGACCTGCGCCGCCCGTCGATCGGCCGCGCGCTGGGCATGGAGCCCAAGCACGACCTGATGGACGTGATCCTCGACCAGGCGCCGCTCGAGGACGCGCTCGCGCCGGTCGAGGGCTACGAGAACTTCTCCGTGCTGATGGCGCGCGACCCCGGCGAGGGCGGCGCGCCGTTCGCCGACGGGCTGTTCCTGCCGACCGCGCGGACGCTGCTCGAGCGGGCCAAGGAGCAGGCCGACTTCGTGCTCATCGACTCGCCGCCGCTGACCGAGGTGATCGACGGCCTCGCGCTCGCCGAGCACGCCGACGAGCTGCTGCTCGTCATCCGCCTCGGCCGCAGCCTGCAGTCGCGCGTGATCCAGCTCGGCGAGCTGCTCGCCCAGCACGGGATCGAGCCCGTCGGGCATCGCCGTCGTGGGCGTGCCGCCGTCGGAGTCCGCGAGCGACTACTACGTCACCGCGCCGCGGCCGGCCCGCCGTCGCGCGCTCGCGCGCGGCGCCTGAGGCGCGCGCATGACCGCGCGCGCACAGTGGCCGCTGAGCGCCGCGCTGCTGCTGCTCTGCGCGGCGATCGGCATGCTCGCCGGCAGCGCGCCGGGCCTGGCGATCTTCGCGGCGCATCGCGGCCGGCTTCGCGTGGCTCGTCGTCGCCGACCTGACGGTCGGCCTGTGCGTCTTCGTCCTCGTCGCGTTCGCCGAGCGGCTGCCCGCCGCCGAGGGGTCCGACCTCACGCTCGTCAAGGCCGTCGGTGCCCTGCTCGCGGTCTCGTGGCTGGCGTCGGTCGCCACGCGCCGCGCGGGTGAGCGCCAGATCTTCACCGCCCACCCGCTGATGATGGGCGCGGCGGCGCTGCTGCTCGGCTGGATGATCCTCAGCATCGGCTGGGCCGAGGACGCGTCGGTCGCTCGCACCTACGTGATGCGTTACGGGCTCAACTTCCTGCTGCTGCCGATCGTCTACAGCGCGGTGCGCAAGCGCGAGCACGTGGTGGCGGTGATGGGGACGTACGTCGCCGGGGCCGTGCTCGCCGCGATCTACGCGATGGTCGTCGTCGGCAACGACCCGCACGCCCACGGGCGGATCAGCGGCGTCACCGGCACCGCCAACGAGCTCGCAAGCGTGCTCGTCACCGCGTTGTTCCTGGCCGGCGGGCTGCTGCTCGTCACCAAGCGGGCGCCGACGATCCGCGCACTGCTGCTGACCGCGATCTTCGTCTGCCTGCTCGGCCTGTTCCTCACGCTGTCGCGCGCCGGGCTGGTCGCCCTCGCCGCCGCGCTCGGCGCCGCCGTGTTCGTGGGCGGCCGCCAGCGGTTCCTCGTCGGCGTGCTCGTGCTCGTGGTCAGCGTCACCACCATCGGCTACTTCTCGTTCGCGGCGTCGAAGGAGTCACGCGAGCGCGTGACCACGTTCGGGAACGGCACCGGGCGGACCGACATCTGGACCGTCGCGTGGCGGATGGTCGAGGACCACCCGGTCAACGGCGTCGGGGTCGGCAACTTCCAGACGTCGTCGATCCACTACCTGCTGCGTCCGGGCGCCATCCTGCGCGACGAGTTCATCGTCGACCGCCCGCAGATCGCCCACAACTCGTACCTGAACGTGCTGGCCGAGGTCGGGATCGTCGGCGTCGTGCTGTTCGCCGGGATCCTCACCGCCGGCTTCCTCGCCGCCCTGCGGGCCGCGAACGAGTTCCGCAAGCGCGGGAACCACTACATGGAGACGCTGGCGCGCGCGCTCGTGCTCGCGCTCGTCGCGCTGTTCGTGGCCGACTTCTTCGCCTCCGACCAGCTCAACAAGGAGCTGTGGCTGCTGCTCGGGCTCGGGACCGCGATGCTGGGGATCGCCCGCCGGGAGCCTGCTTGACGCGCCCGCGGGTGCTGATGCTGGTCGACCTGCTCGAGCCGCGCTCGGGCGGCGGCGAGCGCTTCGCCGTCGGCCTCGCCGGACACCTCCCGGCGCACGGGTTCGACGTCGCCCTGTGCGCCACGCGCGCGGTGCTGCCGCCGTGGGACCGGACGCTGCGCGAGCTGGGCGTGCCTCACTTCGCGCTCGGCCGCCGGGCGACCGGCGACGTCCTCCCGTTCGCCAAGCTCGCCCGCCACCTGCGCCGCCGGCGCGTGGACATCCTGCACTCGCACATGTTCGGCTCCAACGTCTGGGGCACGCTCGTCGGCCGCGCCGCCCGCGTGCCGGTGGTCGTCGCGCACGAGCAGAGCTGGGACTACGAGGGCCAGCCGGTGCGCAAGTTCCTCGACGGCCGGCTGATCGGCCGCTTCGCGGACGCGTTCGTGGCGGTATCGACGGCGGACCGCGACCGGATGGAGGCGCTCGAGGGCGTGCCGGCGCGCAAGCTGCGGGTCGAGCTCAACGCGTATGTCCCCCGCACCGGGCCGCGGCCGCCCGCCCGGCTGCGCGAGGAGCTCGGGCTGTCCGCCGACGTGCCGCTTGTCGGCACCGCGGCGATCCACCGCCCGCAGAAGGCGCTGCACGTGCTGCTGGAGGCGTTCGCCCGCGTGCGCGACGGCGGCGCGCACCTGGTCATCGCCGGCGACGGCGTCTGCCGGCCCGACCTCGAACGCCGTGCCGCCGAGCTCGGCATCGCCGAGCGCACGCACTTCCTGGGCATGCGCGACGACGTCGACGGGATCCTTGCGGCGGTCGACGTCGCGGCGATGAGCTCGGACTACGAGGGCACGCCGCTGTTCGGCTTCGAGTGCATGGCGGCGCGCACGCCGCTGGTCGCGACCGCGGTCGGCGGCCTGCCCGACATGCTCGAGGACGGCCGCAGCGCGCTGCTCGTCCCGCGCCGCGATCCGGTCGCGCTGGCCACCGCGATCGAGCGCCTGCTCGCCGCGCCCGACGAGCGCCAACGGCTGGCCGACGCGGCCGCGAAGGCGCTCGAGCGGTACGAGATCGACGCCGTCGCCGCTCGGTTCGCCGAGCTGTACCGCGAGCTGCTGTGACCACCTTCACGGTCGTCATGGCCGCCCACGACACCGCGGCGACGATCGCGTCCGCTGTGCGGTCCGTGCTGGCGCAGACGCGCCCCGACTTCGAGCTGATCGTGATCGACGACGGCTCGGCCGACGACACGGTCGAGCGCGTGCGGCCGTTCCTCGCCGACGAGCGCGTCCGGTTGCTGGAGACCGCCCACGCCGGCGCGGCGGCGGCGCGCGGCGCCGGGATCGCGGCCTCCGGCGCGCCGCTGATCAGCCTGCTCGACTCCGACGACCTGTGGATGCCCGGCTACCTCGAGGCGATGGGCGCGGCGCTCGACGCCGACCCCGGCGCGTCGTTCGCCTACACCGACGCCTGGTACCTCGACGATGCCTCGCGGCGCGTGCGGCGCGTGTCGGCGATGGGCTACCAGCGCCCGCCCGAGCCGCCGCCGGCGACCGCCGCCGACCTGTTCGCCGTGCTGTGCGAGCGCAACTTCATCTACAACGCGGTGACCGTCCGGCGCGCCGCGATCGACGAGGTCGGGCCGCCCGATCCGCGGCTGCGCTCGATGATCGACTGGGAGTGGTGGCTGCGGCTCACCGCAGCCGGCCACCGCGCCGTGCGCGTGCCCGGTCGCCCGGCCGTGTACCGGCAGCGCCCGCAGTCGATGAGCCGGGACCGCGAGCGCGTGGTCGCCGGCCAGCGCGACCTCTGGCGCCTGCTGGCCGCCGAGTACGACCTCGACCCGCGGCTGCGCGCCCGGCTCACCGCCAGGGCGGAGGGCTTCGACGCCGAGCTGGCGGCCGTGGACGGCCCGCGCGCCCGGCTGGTCCGCGCCGCGGTCGCGGCGCGCAAGGCGCTCACGCGCCGGCGCGACTACTTCAGCGAGCCGCCCGGCGAGCTCGTCGATGCTTTCGGTGACCTGCGTGCCGTTTAGCGGCCAGCGCGGCGCGCGCCGGGCTGCCCTTGTGCATCGCGTAGTCGCCGTGTGAGGCGTCGACGAACTCCGGGTTGCGCTGGACGTTGCCGCGCACCGTGCAGACGTCGCAGTCGACGTTCTTGCGCGCCTTGTTGCGCCAGAAGACGTTGTCGCGGACGACGTTGTGGCGCCCGGCCTGGTACTGCGTGACCGCGAACCCGTACTCGCTCCAGGCGGCGGTCGTGTGGTCGGCGATGACGTTGCGGGCGATCAGCGTGCCGTCGGAGGTCCCGCGGTCGTCGTTGCCGCCGATCGTGATGCCGCTCATCCCGTTGCCGGCGATCGTGTTGCCGACGATCCGCGAGTCGTCGCAGTCGCCGAACAGGTGGATGCCGTAGCCGTTCGGGATGTCGTTGATCGTGTTGCCCTTGATCACCGTGCCGGTCGCCGACTCGCAGTAGATGCCGTGATCGAAGCGCTTGCGGACCCCCATGTGGTGGATGTGGTTGTCGATCAGGCGCACGCCGGTCGACTGCTCCTTGACGAGCACGCCCTGCGCCCACGCGCCGTAGCCGGTGATCTCGTTGCGGGCGAACGTGATGTCGTGGCCGTCCCAGATGCTGGTGCCGAAGCCCGCGGCGTTGCCGGTGCCGTCGAACGTCATGTCGGTGACGCGCACGTGCTGCGCGTGGATGAGCTTGAAGCCGCCCGAGACGATCGGGTGGGCGCCCGGCGCGGGCTTGAGCGTGATCGGCGCGTCGGCGGTGCCGTGCGGGCTCGCGATGACGTCGGCCGGATACGTCCCACTCGCGGCGAGGACCGTGTCGCCCGGCCGGGCGTGCTCGAGCGCAGCGTCGAGCGAGCCGGAGGGGGCGACCGTGATGGTCGCTGCTCCCGCAGTTTGCGCGCACGTGAGCGCGCAGGCACTCGCGACCAGCGCGAGGCCGAAGAGACGCAGAAATGGCCGATACATGAGGTGAGCACCGCGCACTGCGCGCGGGGAGAACGCTCACCTGTGTTGATCACCGTTACAGCCCGAAACGCGGCCAGCGGCCGTCAGCGATCTGACCGTACTGGCATGCGAAGGGCGCCGCGGACGGCGCCCTACACGCTGCGGTTACCGGGTTGGCTCAGGCGTCGTTGCGACGCGCGCTGCGCCGCATGGCGAACCCGAGGCCGACGAGCCCGATGCCCGCCAGCGCCACGAGGCCAACCTCGAAGCCGGTGAAAGGCAGGGAGCCGGTGTTCGAACCGGCTTCGGCTTCCTGCGTGGTATCCGCGCTGTTGCTGACTTCTTTGCCGAGAACGTGGCCGGGGTACGCGTCCGTCGTCGGCGTGTCCTGGGCCATCGCGACCCCGCCGAACGCCATCACCAAGGCGACGGCAAGTACCACTAGGAGACTCGTCCTCATCTTCCTACCTTTCTGCATGTTCGCGGCAGTCTACGGGGAGGGCCCGACGATTAGCAAGGCTCCCGCCCAATACATCCGTCCGCATTGCGTGACATAGGCTTCAGCCCGTGCATCGACCGGCCGCCTCCCGCCGAGCCGTCGTCCTGGCCGGGGGCTGGGCACGCGTCTCCAGCCGTACACCACCGTGCTGCCCAAGCCGCTCATGCCGATCGGTGACCGGCCGGTGCTCGACATCGTCGTGCGCCAACTGCGCCGGAGCGGGTTCGAACGCGTCACGATCGCGACCGGGCACCTCGCCGAGCTGATCGAAGCCTTCTTCGGCGACGGCTCGCGCCACGGCATCCCGATCGACTACTTCCGCGAGGACAAGCCGCTCGGCACGGTCGGCTCCCTCGCCCTCATCGACGGGCTCGACGCCGACTTCCTCGTGATGAACGGCGACATCCTCACCGACCTGGACTACGGCGCGATGCTCGACGCCCATCACGAGACCGGCGCGACCGCGACCGTCGCGGTCACGAGCCGCATCGTCGAGATCGACCTCGGCGTGCTCGAGTTCTCGGACAACGGGATGCCGGACCGGATCACGGCCTGCGTCGAGAAGCCGCACCTCGAGTACCACGCGAGCATGGGCGTCTACTGCTTCTCGCCGCGCGTGCTGCGCTGGATCGACCCCGGCCAGCCACTCGACTTCCCCGACCTCGTGCAGCGGCTGCTCGACGGCGGCGAGCTCGTGCGCGGTTGGCGCTCGGATTGCTACTGGATGGACATCGGGCGCCACGACGACTACGAGCAGGCGCTGGAGGACTACCCGCGCATGCGCGGCGCGCTGGTACCCGACGACGCCGCACGCTAGAACTTTCGCCGTGGAACAGCCAAGGGTCACCGTCGTCGTCGCGCAGCGCGAGCGCCTGAGTCCGGTCAAGAAGACGCTCGATCGCCTCCTGGAATCGCTGAACATCCCGCATCGCCTGATCTATATCGACGGCGGGTCGCCGCGCAAGCTCGCCCGCTGGCTGCGCGAGAAGGCCGACGAGCACGGGTTCGAGCTCGTCCGCGTCGACCGCAACCTGGCGCCTTCGGAGGCCCGCAACCTCGGGGTCTCGATGGCCGAGACCGAGTTCGTCTGCCTGATCGACAACGACGTGTGGGTCGAGGACGGCTGGCTCGAGCGCCTGATCGCCTGCCTCGACGAGACCGGCGGCGCCGCCGTCGGCCCGCTGACGTGCGAGGGCGAGCCGCTCGGCGAGCGCGTCCACTTCGCCGGCGGCTCGGTCCGGATCGAGCAGGAGAACGGCACGCGCCACGTGCGCGACAAGATGTTCCACGCGCAGCGCAAGCTCGTGAACGTCCAGGACGAGCTCAAGCGCGAGGAGGTCACGCTGCTCGAGCTGCACACGATGCTCGTCCGGCGCGACGTCTTCCAGGAGGTCGGCGGCCTCGACGAGGAGCTGTCGACGCGCTACCACCTCGACTGGTGCCTGCGGGTGGCGGCGGCGGGCAAGACGCTGTGGTTCGAGCCCTCGTCGGTCGTCCACTATCTCCCCGGCCCGCCGAAGGACTGGGGCGACGCCCACTTCTACATGCTGCGCTGGAGCGACGAGTGGGAGCGCCACAGCCTCGAGCACTTCCGCCAGAAGTGGGACCTCGCCGACGACGAGTTCTTCCGGGCCCGGCTCGGCCGCCTCGGCTGGCGGCGGCAGATGACCGTGATCGACCCGATCTTCCGCAAGTACCTCCCGGGCAAGCTCGGCGGCGCCGCGGTGAAGGCGGTCAAGCCGCCCGAACGGGTGTTGAACCGGATCATCACCAGCCGTCACGCTCGGGCGCGTGCCCGAACCCACGTCTGAGCCGAACGGGCAGGACGTCGTCGATCGCGAGGCGCTCGCCGGCGCCGCGTTCCACGCGGTGCGCTGGACCGCGGTCGCGCGGATGGCGGGCGAGGGCGTCGCGTTCTTCTCGACGATCGTGCTGGCCCGGCTGCTCACGCCGGCCGAGTTCGGCTACGCGGCCGTCGCGCTGGTCCTGACGACGATCGCGACGGCGACCGGTCAGCACGGGCTGACGGCGCCGCTCGTACAGCGGCGGGCGGTCGACGACGCCCACCTGCGCGTGTCCGTGTTGCTCTCGCTCGCGCTCGGCGTGCTGCTGACCGCGGTCGTGGCGCTGTTCGGAGAGGTCGCCACCGAGCCGATCTTCGGTTCCGGGATCGCCGAGCTCGTGCCGCTGACGGCGCCGTTCTTCCTTGTCGCGGGAGTCGCGGCGGTGCCGCAGGCGCTGCTCGAGCGGGCGCTGGCGTTCCGCCGGCTGAGCTTCGTCTACGCGACGCGGATGATCGTCACGGCAGCGGCGAGCGTGGCGATCGCGGCGGCGGGCGTGGGCTCGCAGTCGCTGATCCTCGGGCCGCTGGTCGGCGTCGCGGTGGCCGCGCTGCTGCTGCTGCGGGCGGCCGGCGTCACGCGACCCGCGTGGCATCGCGCCGAGGCGCGCGAGATCCTGCACTTCGGACTTCCGAGCCTGGGCTCGGAGATCACCAGCATCGGCTCGCAGCAGATCGACTATGCGGTCGTCGCGGCCCGGCTCCCGGCCGCCAGCGTCGGCTTGTACTGGCGCGCCTACACGCTCGGCGTCGACTACCAGGGCAAGCTCAGCGGCATCCTCGTGCAGATCGGGTTGCCGCTGTACTCGCGGGCGCCGGACCTGGAGACCCGGCGGGCGATGCGCGAGCGGATCGTGCGGCTGCAGACGCTGCTGCTGTTCCCGCTGCTCGGCTGCCTGATCCTGCTCGCGCCGGTCATGATCCCGCTGATCTTCGGCCCGCAGTGGGACGACGCCATCGAGCCGACCCAGATCCTCGCGATCGCGGGCATGATGGCGGCGATCCAGGCCGGCACCGGCCCATTGCTGATGGCCGTCGGCAAGCCCGGCGTCCTGCTGCGCTGGAACCTGTCCAAGATCGTCCTGCTCGGCACGCTCGTGTGGATCGTGGCCCCGCACGGGCTCGTGCCGTTGGCGATCGCGGTGACGGCGTTCAACGTCGTGCGGTCGCTGATCGGCCAGCAGATCCTGCTGCGCCGCTACGCGGGGATCGACGTGCGCGCGCTGTGGATCGCCTGCCTCCCCGCGATCGCCGCCACCGCCATGCTGCTCGGGGTCGGCTGGCTGGTGCTGCGGGCGCCGAGGCGCTCTCGCTGTCCGAGGGCGTGGCGTGCGTGGCCGCCGCGGCCGTCGGCGCCGGCGTCTACCTGCTCGCTCTGGCGGTCGCCTTCCCGTCCGCGATGGCCGAGCTCCGCGACGTCCGCACACGCCTGCTCCCACGCCGGTTCCGGCTTGGCCGCCCCGGATACACTGGTGCACGCCCGGGCGCGTAGCTCAGTGGGAGAGCGCTCGCTTCACACGCGAGAGGTCGCAGGTTCGAAACCCGCCGCGCCCATGCCAAATCCGATTCAGCCCCGGACTCCGTGCCTCGTCATGGGCCATTCGTGGGGCCCGGCGGCCGGCCTGACGCCCTCTCCCAGATCGTCGTCTTGCCGACCCCGGCGTCGCCGGTGAGCACGAGCGCGCGCGTCTGTGGCGTGTCGTCCGCGAGCAGCGCAGCGACCTGCTGCAGCTCCGCGCCGCGGCCGAGGACTCGCTCGCTCATGGCGGACTCTATGTAGCGCGTTGCGGCGCCTCCAGAGCCGGTTCCGTACAGCACAGTCGAGCCTCCGGCGGCGCTTGTGGCCTGTGCTGCCGGCTGAGCCGCCGCGAGATGCGCGCCGCCGGTGCATGTCCAGGCGGCACCGGCGGCGGTCCGGACTGCTCTACTTCTTGCCCTCTTCAGGCCTGGTCAGCGCCTCGCCGGCGCCGTGCACGACCTTGCGCAGGAAGTCGTACTGGGTGTGGACCAGTCGGTCGGCCATCTCCATGGCCGCGTCGATGATCTCCTCGCGCCTGGACGGCCGCTCACCAATCGCGGGCAACGCCTCGTCGACGACATCGACGAACTTGCGCACCGCCTCGATCGCGGCCCGCTGGCCGGACTCGAGCGACTTGAGCACATCGTCCGAGAGCTCGGTCGTCCGGTCGACGACATGTGGGCCCTCATGCTCCTTCTTCTCGAGCGCGTGGCGCCTGCGAGTCTCCGCCCCTCGCCGCGCAGCCGCACTCCGCTGGGCCTTGGTCTCCGGCATCGCTTGTGCCTCCTTCCGGGACGCGCGTCCCGTCATGACTGCTTCGCGGCAGCCAGCCCTACCCGGCACAAACATCTGCCGGCGGCATCGCAGGCCACCACGTCAATTCCGACGTTAGGCCGTGCCGCAGGCGGCGGCATCGGCAGTCAGTACGGATGCGCAGCCGCTCGAACTACCCCTACGTCGCCCACTCCGCGGCGGTTCTGACGCGAGCAGGGCGCTGTGACGCGGCTAGTGGGCCGGCCCCGTCAGCAGGTCGTGCAGGACGTGCTCACGCCCGGGCTCGCAGAGCGCGACGACCACGTCCCCGGCCCGTAGCGATCCTGCACGGTCGGGCAGCAGCACAACGCCGTCGCGGATCACCGCGGTGAGCGCCACACCGTCGGGCAGTGGCAGGCGGCCGGCGTGGGTGCCGGCGACCGCGGCGCCCGCCGGCAACGTGGTCTCGGTGACCGCGACGCGAGGTTCGTGCAGCCGCAGAAGCGTCACGAGGTCGCCGGCGGTGACCTTCTCCTGCACGAGCCGCGCCACCAGCTCGGCGGCGGAGACCACGATGTCGACCCCCGCCTGGGGCGTGAACAGCCACTCGTGCGCGGGGTCCCGGGCGCGCACCACGGTCGAGCGGACGCCGAGCCGGTGCTTGGCCAGCGCTGCGATCAGCAGGTTCGTCGCGTCGTCGCGGGTCACTGCGATCAGCGCGTCGGCGTCACGCGCGCCGGCGCGCAGCAGGACACTGGGATCGGCCGCGTCGCCGAGGATGAAACGCAAGCTCGGCCGGTCGGCGACTCGTCGGTCGGGCCGGCGGTCGACGACCGTGACGTCGTGCACGTCCGCGAGGACCTCCGCCACGTGGCGGCCGGTGTCGCCCGCGCCGCAGATCACGATCCGCATCTCACGCCCCCACCAATCCGGCGATGTCGTCGCGATGTACGGCGGCGATGTGCAGCACGTCACCCTCCGAGAGCACCAGGTCGGGCACGGCGAGCAGCACGCGTCCGCCTCGCTCGATCGCGACCGCGACGACGCGTCCCGGTCGCTCGACGTCGCGAATGCTGCGGCCGCTCAGCCGCGTCGGGATCTCGGCGCGGTAGACGCCGGCCTCGCCGTCGAGCATCAGCTCGCTCTCGATGCCGGAGCGAACCATCGTCAGGTGCATCTCGCGCGCGGTCCTCGTCGTCGGGCAGATGGCGTGGATGCCGAGGCCCGACAGTGCCTCGGCTCGCGCCGGATTCGCGATGAGGGCGATCGCCAAGGGGACATGGAGCTCGCGCCGGGCCGCCATCGCGACGACGGCGTTGACCGCATCTTGATCCGTCGTGGCGGCGAGTGCGTCACAGCCGGCCACGGCGCCGGCAAGCGTCTCGCGGTCCAGCGGCGACCCGTGCAGTGTCCGTCCTGTCAGCGCGTCCGGGAGGGTCTCGAGCCGGTTCACGTCCGCGTCCAGGATCCGGACCTCGTGCCCGTCGTGCAGCAGGTCACCGGCGAGCTGGCGTCCGACTCGCATCGCGCCAACGATCAACACCCTCATGCCGCGACCTCCTTCCACACTCGACGGCGGAACACGGCCTTGCGCGCCTCCTCGGCGCCGAGCACGACGATCGGCCACAGCGCGAGCAGCGGCCACGCCAGCGGATCGAGCGGCCGCATGTGGAACGCCTCCTGCAGCATCGGCACGTAGAGCAGGGCGAGCAGCAGCGCGATCTCGAACGCGATGCCGACGAGCAGGAAGCGGTTGGACAGCAGGCCGACGGCGAACACCGAGCGCCGGCTGGTACGGAACGCGAGCCCTGCGCCGACCTGGCCCATGACGATGCCGGCGTACGTCATCGCGGTGGCCTGCACATACAAGGCTCCAGTGTCGACCAGCGGATCACCCGGCCGCCAGCCGGCCAGCCAGTACCCTGCGAAGAAGCTCGCAAGCCCCGCGACGCCGACGATCAGCCCGACGAAGCCGTATACGCGCGCGAGCACGCGCGCGTTCAGCAGGCGTTCGCTGCGCGGACGCGGCGATCGCTGCATCACCCCCGGCTCGGCCCGCTCGGTGCCGAGCGCGATGGCGGGCAGCAGATCGGTGCCGAGGTCGATCGCCAGCACCTGCATGACGACCAGCGGCAGCGGGATCGCCCCGCCGCTCAGTCCCCACGTCAGGAACGCCAGCAGCTCGGCCACGTTGGAGGTGAAGTGGTACTGCGCGAAGCGACGGATGTTGTCGTAGACGGCGCGGCCCTCCTCGACGGCGGCGGTGATCGAGGCGAAGTTGTCGTCCAGCAGGATGATGTCGGCCGCCTCGCGGGCGACGTCGGTGCCGCTGCGACCCATCGCCACGCCGATGTCCGCGGCGCGCAGCGCGGGCGCGTCGTTGACGCCGTCACCCGTCATCGCCACCACCTCGTGCGCCTCGCGCAGGACGGTGGCGATCCGCAGCTTCTGCTCGGGCGCGACGCGTGACACGAGCGCATTGGGTTGCTCGAGCGCCCGCACGAGCCCGCGGTCGTCGAGCCGGTCGAGCGCCGCGCCATCCAGGATTGCCGCGCGGCCCTCGATCAGACCGATGCGCCGCGCGATCGCCTCGGCGGTGAGCCCGTGGTCGCCGGTGACCATGACCACGCGTATACCGGCGCCGCGGCAGCGTGAGATCGCCTCGGCGACCTCGGGCCGCGGCGGATCGTGCATGCCGACCAGCCCCAGCAGCTCGAGCTCGCGCTCGAGCTCGTCGCCGTCGTCGGTCGGCCGGATGCCGGTGCGGCGGGCGATCGCCAGCACGCGCAGCGAGTCGCGGGCCATCCCATCCGCCTCCGCGAGCACGGCGCGGCGGCCTGCGTCGTCGAGCGTCGTGCGGGGAATGACCGTGCCGGGCGCGCCCTTGACGTACGCGGTGAGCCCGTTCGGGCTGGCGTGCACGGTCGTCATGCGCTTGCGCGCCGAGTCGAACGGCAGCTCGCGGCGGCGAGGGTAGCGATTGGCCTCCGCAGCCGGGTCGAGGCCCACCTTGTGCGCAAGCGTCAGCAGCGCGGCCTCGGTCGGGTCGCCGATGATCGTCCAGCGACCGCGGCCGGCCTCGAGCGTGGCGTCGTTGCAGAGCGCGCCGGCCCGCGCGAGCTCGGCGAGGGCGGCCGGATCCGGCTGGTCGCCGACCGTCTCGACAATCCCTTGCGGGGCGTAGCCGGCCCCGGTGACCTCGAGCCCGGTTCCCGCTATCCAGATCCGCCGCACGGTCATCTCGTTGGCCGTCAGCGTCCCGGTCTTGTCCGTGCAGATGACCGTCGTTGCGCCCAGCGCCTCGACTGACGACAGCCGCCGCACGATCGCGTTGCGGCGCGCCATCCGCTCGGTCGCCAGCGCTAGCGACAGGGTCACGGTCGGCAGCAGCCCTTCGGGGACGTTCGCCACGATCACGCCGATGGCGAACACGAAGCGCTCCGTAACGCCCATGCCCAGCGATCCCGCCAGCACGAAGAACACCGCTCCGATCGTCACCGACATGATCGCCACCAGGCGAGTCATGCGTCCCATCTCGAGCTCCAGCGGGCTCGGGTGTCGGCCGGTGCGCTGGGTCATCTGCGCGATGCGCCCAAGCTCGGTGTCCATGCCGGTCGCCGTGACGAGCGCCTCGCCGGAGCCGGCGACGACGTGGGTGCCGGCGAAGACCCGATCGGGCGCCTCGATGCCGGTGCGGCCGTGCGAGTCGCCGGCGACCTGCCGGCGAACCGGGCGCGACTCGCCCGTGAGCGTCGAGAGGTCGACCCTGAGTTCGATCTCCTGCAGCAGCTCGCCGTCGGCGCAGACGCGGTCGCCGGCGGCGAGCAGCACCACGTCGCCGGGCACGATCTCCTCGGCCGCGATCTCGCGCGGCCGCCCGTCGCGCCGCACGCGCACCCGCTGCGGCAGGATGCCCCGCAGCGCCTCGACGGCCCGCTCGGCCCGGTATTCCTGGGCGAAGCTGAAGATGGCGTTGACGACGATCACCGCGACGATCGCGATCGCCAGCGGCGGCTGCCCGCCGAGCAACGCCAGGAGCGCGCCGACCCACAGCAGCACCGCGAACAGATGCGTGAAGTTGCGTCCGAAGCGCAGCAGCCAGCGCGGGCGCTCGGTTTCGGCGAGGACGTTCGGGCCGAGGCGCTCGAGCTCGAGTAGCGCCCGCTCGCTCGTGAGCCCGGCGGCTGCGGCGCTGCCCGGCGGGGGTGTGACGGCCCCCGGCGCGGCCTCGAGTGTGGTCATCGGGCCGCGACGCGGACCGGCCCATCGCGCCGAACCGGCCCCTCACCCGCGGGCTGCGGCCGTGCTGCGACCAGCACCGGGCAGCCTCCGCGCCCCGTCGGGGCCGGTGCCACGCCACGGCGCAGGCGGCCGAGCAAGCCGTGCGGCCACGCCGGGACGACCAGCACGTCGAGCTCTCCGCGGGCAAGCTCGTCCGCGATCTCCGGCGCGGAGACGACGTCGTCCCCCGCAGACGCGTCGGGGGGAGTGCGCCCGCCGTGCAACGTGAGGGACGCGCCGGCGTCACGCGCCAATACGGCTGCCGTCGCCCAGGCTTCGCGGCCGGCGTCGGAGTCCTCGCCGAGCACGCCGACATGGCAGATCGACCGAGCGCTATGGCCGCCGGGCACGAGCACGACCGCGTGCGAGCCGTCGCGGACCAAGGCGCGAGCGGTGCGTCCAGCGAGCGCCTCGCCGAGCCGCCCGCGGTGGCGCGACCCGAGCACGATCATGTCCGCGTGCACGGTGTCCGCGATCGCGCGCAGTCCGTCAGAGACCGTCCACCCGGGCGCGATGTGCGTCTCGCAGCCGCCGGGGATCCGCGCCCGCGCCGCCTTGAGCTCGGCCGCCGCGCGGTCGCCGCTCCCGAGCGTGCCGGTCAGCGGGCGATACGGGTAGATGCCGGCAAGCACGAGCCGCCAGCCGGCCTGCACGCACAGGCGCTCGGCGAAGCGCAGCGCGCCTCGCGCGCGCTGAGAGCCGTCGAATCCCACCATGACGGTGCGCTCGCTCATCGGGCCGCCCTCGGCGCCGACAGGCGAAGTGCGCGTCTCCGGATGCTCGGGCACTGCTGATCGAGCAGTGATGTGGCGGCGCGCTCATGGGTCGAAGCTCGGTGACGCATGGGTGGTCGTCGTTCAAGGCTGGATGGGCCGCACGACGATGATCGCGTCCGCCGCCGAGCGCTCCATCAGCAGAGGCTGCGGATCCCGGCAAGGAGAACTACGGTCGCGCCCCCCGCGAGCCGCACCGGCCAACCCGCTCGCGCGGGCGTCGATGCTGACCTACGACGTCCACAGCGACTCGGCACCACGTCGATCTACTACCGCTCCGTCAGACTAGACGCAGGCGCCCGGTCCTCGACCATCGGTCATCCGTCACACGGCGATGTCGAGGACGGCTTAAAGGGTGGCACGCGGCGGTGTGCAGCCGTCATGCTTGCCGAATGCGCCGCACCCTCGTGCTGCTGGGCATATGCTGCTTGTTGGCAACGGGCGTCACGCAGGCCCGTGCGGCCGATCCGGGGCGCTGGCGCATCACCGGCGTTTCGCGGATCCCCCTCGAGTACTACCAGGGTTTGGCGTCCGATCCGGAGCGCCGCCTGTGGTTTGACGGGGTCTTCGCCGGGCTCTACCGCGCCGACGCCCGACTGCACGAGCGGGCTCGGAACGTCCAGGCGATTCCTCCCGCCGTCACCGTTCGCGAGGGGTACAACCACATCGGGGACATCACCTGGGACCGCCGGCAGGGAGGACGGGTGCTGCTGCCGCTCGAATGCTATTACCCCGGGCAGCCCGGGGGCGGGAACACGTGCCGCACGGGATCGATCGGCGTCGCCGATCCGGACACCGTGCGCTGGCGCTACTACGTCAAGCTCGCGCCCGCCGAGATTCCGAAGGCCATGTGGGCCGAGGTGTCGCCGGACGGCCGTCGGCTGTGGACGTCCTCCGGTCCCGATCTCCTGGCGTTCCGGACCGCTGACATTGCACAGGCGAACGCAGCGCCGGCCGCCGCGCCCATCCACGCCGTGCGCCGGCTGGCAGGCGCCGTGCCGTCGAGCGGCATCACCGGTGCCGCCTTCTTCGGTGATCAGCTGCTCGTCGCCGGGCAAGCCGACACGTTGTTTCAGGTCTGGTCCGTGGACCTTGCCACCGGCGAGCGGCGCCTCGAGATCGAACGGACCATCGTCGGTGAGTCGGAGGGTCTCGATGTCGTCGACGCGCTCGGTGGCACGCTGCACTGGATCGTCACGCCGTTCGATCCGGCGGGCCGCCCGCCGACATACGCGCCCCCCGGCAACGCGCTGCTGCATTTCCGGCCCACTACGGCGCGTCCGCGGATACGCCTGTCCGTCGTCCCACGTCGCGTGCGGAGCGGCGTTCGCACGGTCATCGCCGTCACGGCCACCGCGCGTGGCGCGCCAGTCGCCGGCGCCGATGTGCGCTTCCGGCGACAGGTCGAGCGGACGTCGGCGCGGGGGATCGCGCGCTTGAGCATCAACTCCCGGCGTCCGGGGAGCTACCGGATCCGCGCGACGCGCGCCGACCTCCGTCCACGGACCGTGACGCTCCACGTCGTCGCGCCGGCCGTCTGCGCGGCGTGCTGAGACACCGGTTCGCGATGCTCCGCCAGCAGAGAGCGCTCAGCCCGGCCGACTCCGCCGCCCCGTAGTTTCGTGAGGCGGTACTAGTCGCGGCTGGCGGGCTGTCGCAGCGGGCGTCCCGTCGCCTCCTGGTATGCCGCGCGGTTCGCGTGGTCGAATTCCTGGGCGACCCGGTCGCTGCGGAACGCGCGATGGACGACGCGCTTGGCGCGGCGCGGCAGCGCCAGGTCGAGGACGCTCAGTGGGCGCAGTGAGGCCGGGACATACACCTCGGCGCGCCGCCGGCGGACCGCGTCGACGATGGCGTCCGCGATGTCCTCCGGCTCCAGCTTCTTCATTCCTCGCGCCGCGTGCATGCCGGAGCCGAGGCGGGTGTTCGCGAGGTTCGGCAGCACGGTCGTCACGTTGACGCCGGTGCCCTCAAGCTCGCAGCGCACGGCCTCACTGAGGCCGACGACGGCGTGCTTGGTGGCGACGTAGCTGGCCTCGCCGGGCAGCGACGCGAACCGGCCGGCCGCCGAGGCCACGTTGACGACCTGGCCGCTGCCGCGGGCGACCATGCCTGGCAGGGCGAGCTTCATTCCGAGGATGACGCCGTGAACGTTGATGTCGAAGAGGCGCCGTGCGACGTCGTCGGGCTCCTCGAGGAACGGTCCGATGGGCATGATTCCGGCGTTGTTGATCAGGACGTCGAGCGGGCCGTGCGCGGCCTCGGCGGCGTCGAGGAACGCCGCGAATGACTCGCGTCGCGTGACGTCGAGCGCGAGGCCGCGCGCGCCGAGCCGCGCCGCCGTCGCCTCGACCGCCGCCACGTCGACGTCGCCCAACGTCACGCGCACGCCGGCTCGGCGCAGGCGCTCGCCGGTGGCGGCCCCGATCCCGCGCCCGCCGCCCGTGATCGCCGCGTGGAGTTCGTGCAAGGGCATCGACTCGGTCATGAGCGGACCCTATCCGGGCGCCGCACACCCGGGCCATCGCGCACACGTGGTGCGGCCGACTTCAGTAGTTCCCGCCGCCGGCTCACGGGATTGCCGCGATGCCGTGGGCCGTGATCGGGCGGAAGGTGCACGCATGCGCGCTGCGATCGATGTTCCCGCATCACGACTAGGAGACGATGCACGATGAGCGGCCTGCAGATCCTGGGAGCGAACCCGGCGATGCGGCGTGCATGGCTCGAGCACAACACCGGACACTCATTGGATGCGGTGGCCGAGACGGCGTTCGCGCCGGAGCAGGTGCGCGGCAACATCGAGAATCTCGTCGGCGCGACGCAGGTGCCGCTTGGCGTCGCGGGACCGATTCGCATCAACGGCGAGCACGCTCGCGGCTCCTACTACGTCCCCTTCGCGACGACTGAGGGAACGCTTGTCTCGACCTATCAGTACGGCATGCGGGCGATCACAGAGGCGGGCGGGGCCAACGCGTATGTCATCGCCGACTCGCTCGACATCACCCCCTGCTTCGTGCTGGCGGACACGGGCGAGGCGATCGCGCTCGCGCGGTGGCTGCACGATCATCTACCCGAGCTCCAGGAGGTCGCCGCCGAGACGACCGCCCACGGTCGTTTCGTGGAGCTGCACACGCACATCTTCGGGCGACGGCTGTTCGCTCGCTTCGTGTTCACCACGGGTGACGCGATGGGGATGAACATGGTGAATCTCGCCGTCGACCGGGTCTGCCGTCGCACCGCGGAGCTGACCGGCTGCGCGCGGTACTACCTGCGGTGCAACTACTCCAGCGACAAGAAGCCGGCCGCGATCGGCCTCTTCCGGCCCTACGGCAAGGAGGTCGCGGTCGACTTCACGCTTCCGGCCGCCGTCGCCGAGACGCACCTCGGGGTCTCGCCGCGCGACCTCGTCGACTTCCTCACTGCCGGTCGCCAAGGCGCCATGCAAGCCGGCGCCCTGGGCATGAACGCGCACTTCGCCAACGGGCTGGCCGCCATCTACATCGCCTGCGGCCAGGACGCGGCCCAGGTGGTCAACGCCAGCATCGGCTTCAACGACATCGAGCTCGTGGGCGACGACCTCTACGTCTTCGCCCGGGTCCCCAATCTCGTCGTCGGTACGGTCGGGGGCGGGACCTCCCTGCCGACGCAGAGCGCATGCCTCGCCCTGCTCGACTGCCGCGGAGAGGGCAGCGCACGGAAGTTCGCGGAGATCGTGGCGGCAACGCTTCTCGCCGGCGACCTTGCGATCGCCGCCGCCCTCACGAACGGGCGGTTCATCGAGGCCCACCGGCAGAACCGCGAGCGCAACGGGCCGCGGCCGAGATCACCGAGATCCCAGCAGCCAAGCGGAAATGAGCGCGCCCGAGAAGATTCGAACCTCTGACCTTCGGTTACGGAGACCGACGGCCGAGGCGTCACGAACCCGGTGCACTATTGGGCTCCCGGCGTCAAATGGTCGAGCACATCGGCGGGCGGACCCAGGCGTGACATGACTCGAGGCTAGAGGCTCGTCGTCGGTCGGGCTGCCGGCGGCGGCGCTCATGACGCGCGGAGTATCGGAGGCAGGGTCTTCGGGTCGGCGTCGTAGCGCCGCGCGGCTGGCTAGCGAAGCCGAATCGCCAGCTCGCCCTCCGCGAGCCGATCGAGGGCGACGTCATCGAGCGTCGTGACGACGAGGTCGGCGCCTGCGGCGGTCAGCATCTCGGCGTCCTCGCGTCGCGCGACGCCGAGCGCCGCGATGCCGGCCGCCCGCGCCGCCTCGACGCCCGCGACAGCGTCCTCCACCACGAAGCACTCCTGCGGAGCGACGCCCAGTTCCTCGCTGGCGGCGACGTAGATCTCGGGGTCGGGTTTTCCGCGCGCGAAGTCGCGGCCCGAGACGTCCACCGCGAAGGCGTCGCGCAGAGTAACGCGCCGTCCGAGCACAGAAGAGTCGCGTCCCTGCTCCTCAGCGAGCGCGTCGAGCCGGATCTGGGAGAGCATCAGGCCGGCGTTCTTCGATGACGACGCGGCCGCGATCCGCAGTCCGCGGTCGGACAGTTCGAGCACGAAGCGCAGCGCGTCCGGGTAGGCCGTGAACTCACCCGCCTCGATCAGCTCGCGCACCATCTGCTGTTTGCGCTCGGCATAGGCCGCGGCCCTGATCCCAGCATCGGGCACGTGGAAGTAGTCGAGTGCGGCGCGCGCTCCGCTCATGCGCGGCTTGCCCGCCACAACGTCCTGATAGACGCGCCCCGTGAACCGCTCCGGCGCGTACGTCGTGCGCGAGCGGATGTCGCTCCAGCGCGTCTGCATCAGCTCCCTCAGCGTGTCGCGCCAGGCTCGCTCGTGCGGTGAGTCGACGAGCACGCCGTCAACGTCGAAGATGACGCCGCGAAATCCCGCGCGCATCAGCCAGACGCTACGCGAAGTCGGCCCGCGCGCCCAGGGTGAACCTGCACCGTTCGCCCGCGCCGAGCTCGCGGACCTCGTCGGCGACGCTGACTCTGACCGGAATGCCGAAGCCGTCTGCGAGGGCCTCGACCGTGAGTTCGGTCCCCGTGACGCTGACCCTGATCGGCGTGCCGCGGAACTGCATCGGCAACGAAAGGCCGTCAAGCCGCTCGGGCAGCCGCGGGTCGAAGTGGAGGTTCCCTTGGCGGATCTCCGTCCCGAGGTAGATCCGCTGGATGAGGTCCAGCGTCCCGCCCATCACTCCCGTGTGGATGCCCTCCGGGGTCGTGCCCCCCTGGATGTCGCCGATGTCGCTCTCCAGCGCGGCGAGGAACCGCTCCCACGAGCTCTCGGGATCGATGGCCGCCAGAACGCCGGCGTGGACGATCAGGCTCAGGGTCGACCCATGCGAGGTCCGCCGCTCGTAGTACTCGATCGTCCTGCGCGCGAGATCGGTCGAGAACTCGTAACCGAGCCGATCGAAGAGCCGCTTCAGCTCAGCGTCGGGGAACAGGAAGAACAGCATCAAAGTGTCCCCCTGCTTCGCCATCTTGTAGCGATTGGGATCGTCGCCCTCGGCCCGCAGGATCCGATCGAGGCGGCGGATGTCCCCGTATTTCGCCCGCAAGCCTTCCCAGTCGAGCTCGTCCAGTTCCTCGTAGCCCTCGAACTGGCTGATGACGCCGTCGACATGAAACGGGACGAACATCCTGCGGCTCATCTCCTGCCACCGGTCGACCTCATCGTCGGTCAGGCCGATCCTGGCCATGAGGCCGCCTCGGCGGCTCGCCGGTAGGAGATCGAGGACCTCACGCGCGGTGTCGAAGATCCAGGCCGCCATGACGTTCGTGTACGCGTTGTTGCGCAGCCCTCCCTCGGCCGCGCCGGGATACTTCTCATGGAACTCGTCCGGGCCCATGACGCCATGGATCTCCCAGCGATCGCGCCCAGCGTTGAAGTGCGCGACGGAGGCCCAGAATCGAGCGATCTCCAGCATCATCTCGGCGCCGCAATCGCGCAGGAAGTCGAAGTCGTGCGTCACCTGGTGGTAGTGCCAGACGGCGTAGAAGATGCCCGCGTTGACGTGGCGCTGGTTGCGGCTGAGGTCCGGATCCCACTGCCCCGTGAGCGGGTTGAGATGAACGGTCTGGGTCTCCTCCTGCCCGTCGCTGCCGCTCTGCCACGGGAACATCGCCCCTTCGTAGCCGCATTCACGTGCCGCCGCGCGCGCCTCGCCGATCCTGCGGTAGCGGTACGCGAGCAGCCCGCGCGTGATCAGAGGCAGCCGGAAGTTCAGGAAGGGATAGACGAACAGTTCGTCCCAGAAGACGTGCCCGCGATACGCTTCGCCGTTGAGGCCGCGAGCAGGGACGCCCGCGTCATGATGCGAGGTGAGCCGCGAGCACACCTGCAGGAGGTGCGCGGCATGGAAGCGCATTAGGAACTGGACGCGCTCCGCGCGGGGAAGCTGAGCGTCGCAGACTTCCCACAGCTCGTCCCACGCTCCTGTCTGGCCGTCGAGCGCTGCCTCGAAGACGGGATACCGGCTGGCGCTCCTGACCGCGGCTTCCAGAGGCTCACTGATGCCGCGGTCGCGAGAGCTGTAGACCGCAGCCAGCTTCTCGACCCGCACCGTTGCCCCCTCCTCCAGCACTACCGCCAGCACCTGCTGGACGTAGTCCTCGCTCTGGTATGTGTCCCGAGCGACCTTGAGTTCGTCGTCGCCGCGGTAGACGCGCGTGCGGGCGGCCTCGGCGATCTCGATCCTCGACTGGCGCGTACGCACCTTCAGCGCGATCACGTCCGTGCCGTGAACCCGTGGCCCCTGCGGATCGAGGTGCCGGCCCTCGAGCTGGCGGTAGCGGGCAACGCCCTGGTTGACCACGCGGCCGTCGAGCGCCGACACGATCTCCACGTTCCCGGACCAGTTCTCCGCCGTGACGTCCCAGGCGATCGCCGCCTGGTGCATGCGGTGCATGCTCACGAAGCGGCGGCTTCGCAGGCTGGTCTCCCGGCCGGCTCGGTCGCGGAAGCGCAGTTCCCGCAGAACCAGCGCATTGCGGAAGTCGTACGCGTGCCGGTATGACAGGAGCTCGATGTCGGCAAGTCGGAACGGCTCGTCTCCCTCGATACGGAGCTTGAGCACCAACCAGTTGGGAAGGTTGACGAGATCCTCGTTGGGCACCGGGTGGATGCCCATGACCGTCGTCCTTCGGTTGTAGACCCCATGCGCGTAAGTGCCCGGGTAGTGCGTGCCGTCCGCGTCCTCCCACTCCGCGCAACCGCGCGTGCAGAAGTAGCCGTTGCCCGTCGAGGTCAGGGCCTCTCGCAGCCCCTCACGGGCAGGCTCGAACCCGTCGTAGATGAGCAGGAACTCGCTCACATTGCCCACCCTTCCGGGCTGATCGGGCGCCACGCCTGCCAGCCTACGGGGGCATCACGGACTCGGCAATACGACGTGCCGCCACGTCTACGCCGCGGCGGGCGTGCATCCCAGCAAAAACCGAGCGCGCCCGAGAGGATTCGAACCTCGCGCATAGCGCAAGCGGCGGCGTTCGCGCTGCGTGCTGGCTGGAAGTCAAGTCCCGGGACGTGGTGTAGGAGTTCGGCGCTCCGTTCGTCGGTGAATGCGTTAGCGGCTCAGGCCGCTTGGAGCTCGGGCACCTCCTCCTTGATCTCCTTGTCTTGGTGATCGTCTGGTCCCGCGAGGACGAGAGAGATCGACTCAGCCGAGAGGTAGCCGCGGCCAACGCGCGGACTGTCGCATCGCTGACTGCGCCGGAAACCGCGGCCGGCGTGCGTCCGATGGCTCGTAGGACGATGCGGGCCGCTTGAGCGGGGCGGGCGGGGTTGTCGACGCGTTGGTGCGCGGTATGGTGCGGGGCTGAGAGGGAGCCTTGCCTTGACGTGGCTCGGCCGGGCGGTTCAGTACCGGTCCGGGAAACGCCGTCGGTGATCCTCCGCCCATTCGCTGAACACTTCTCCGGTCATGGCGGTTTTGCCGGGATCGCGAGGGGGGTTCTTGGAGGCGGCCCGATGCGACCAGAGCAGGCAGTTGCAGGTAATGGACGGCTACCGGCGACGGCCAAGCGTGTGAGTGCCCGCTCCGAGCTTGATGGGTTGCGTGCGACCTGCCGGCGGCAGGCGCACGTGATCAACGCGCTCGGCGGGGCGGTGTCCGTCTTGCGTGGCGGGGCGGTGGCGCTAAAGGCCGAGAACGCCGAGCTGCGCGCCGAGAACGACCGGGTGCGGCGCGGCGCCGCGTGCGCGCGCGGCCGCGTCGGCGCCGGGGATGCGCTCGAGGTGCACGTGCCGCTGAACGTGCGCGCGCCCGGCGCGGCGCGGATCGTCGTCGCCGAGTGCCTGCGCGACGGGGTCGCGGCATCCGTGCTCGAGAGCGCGCTGCTGGTCGTGTCGGAGTTGGCGACCAACAGCGTGCGTCACGGCGGCACGTCCGCTGCCGGGGTCGTGGTCGTCCGGGTCGGGCTGACAGAAACCCTCGTCCGGGTTGAGGTCGAGGATCGCGGGCGCGCCGGCGTGATCGCGCCGCGCTCTCCGGATCTCGAGGGCGGCGGCGGCTTCGGTCTGAATGTCGTGCAGGTGCTCAGTGAGCGCTGGGGGCTCGAGCGCGTTGCCGCGGGCGGAACGCGGGTCTGGGCGCAGCTCGCACGCGCACCGCTGCGCGCGGGCGCATCCGCCGAGACATCCGGCGTGGGCGGCGCGCGATCGCGCCGCAACGGCAAGCCAAGCAGCGGGCGAGTGGCGGCCAAGCGGCGGCGGCAGCCCGCGGGAGGAAACCGATGACCGAGCTGCATGTGATTGCCGATGAGCGGAGCACTTGGCGCGTCTATGAGACCGATTCGGCGGAGGCGCTGTCGGTGCACACCAGCGCCACCGACGCAGAGCTCGCTGCGCGGGCGCGTGCCGAGGACCGAGCCGTCGAGCGGGTGGTCGTCCACGACCGCTATCACCGCACGCACGACGCCGCGCCGTCGCCGGCTGGTGTGTCGGCACGCGAGCAGGCCGCTCGCGCCCGTCAGCTGGCGCTCGTTCGCGAACGCGCTCGCCAGCTTGCCCGCGTACGCCCGCGGTGACCGATCTCCTGGATCGGCGAGCTCGGCCGCGGCTCTTCGTGAGCCTCGGCGCCGTCGGCTCGCTGTCGGCGGGTCGTTTATCTCTGGAGCGTGGGAGTGCGTGAGCGGAACACCGCGCTCACAGGACTCGTGCGCCGTGCGAGCTCGCCACGTCGCTTGGCGGGGGCGTGCTCGGCGGCTGACTTCGAACCCGCCGACGATGCCCGCACGGGCCGTCCGGCCTGGCTCGACGCACCGCGCGATGATCGCGGACAGCGCCCGCCTTGACATCGGCGAGTATCGCGAGGAGAGTCGGGGGTCTCGATATGGGAGCGTCTCGGTCGGAACGGCCGAGGGGACGCCCAGGGAAGGGGCGCCCATGGTGCCCGTTAGTTGTCGCTCGTCTGCGTTATCGCCCGACGAGCCGGGTCTGCGCCCGGATTCGCGCGTCGCGCTCGCGCCCGAGGGAACCTGATGAGCGCTGACCGCCCTCTGCCCGATGGGGAGCTCGCGGCGGCGATCTCCACCACGGTCGTGCGGGCGCTCGCGCGCACGACCGGCCGCGGCCCGACGAAGGCCAGGACCACGCTCGGCGACAACGGCGTCTTCGTGGTACTTCAAGACAGCCTCACGATCGGCGAGCAGACCCTCACGGACGCCGGCCAGGGAGATGCCGTGCTCGATCTGCGCCGGCGCTGGCAACGCGTCATGCAAGCCGACCTCAGCCGCGAGATCGAGCAGCTCACCGGACGCAAGGTGATCGGCTTCATGAGCGACAACCACATCGACCCGGACATCGCCGTCGAAGTCTTCGTGCTCGAACCGCTGCCATCCGCTGGGCACTAGCATGGGCCTCGGCGAGCCGCGGTTGGAGCGGCTGTTGGAGTTGGGTCGCAGCCTGGTCGGCGACCTGGATCTTGAGTTGGTGCTCAAGCGCGTGCTGGAGGCTGGGCGGGAGTTGACCGGGGCGCGCTATGCGGCGCTGGGGATCCTGGACTCGCGGCGCGAGCAGCTCGAGCAGTTCATGACGGTGGGGATCGACGAGCCGACACGCCGCGAAGTTCGGGGATCTGCCGCGCGGGCACGGCGTGCTGGGCGTGTTGATCCATGACCCCCGGCCGCTGCGGCTGCGGTCGTCGGCGATCATCCGCAGTCCTACGGCTTCCCGCCCGGGCACCCGCCGATGGGGACCTTCCTGGGCGTGCCGGTCCGGATCGGCGGCGAGCCGTGGGGCAACCTGTACCTGACCGACAAGCAGGGCGCGGGGAGTTCGACGAGCCCGACGAGCAGCGGCGGTCGCGCTCGCGGACTGGGCGGCGATCGCGATCGCCAACGCGCGCCTCCACGGCGGCGTGCGCGGGCGGCGCGACGAGCTGGTGCGGGCGGTCCGGGCGTTCGAGACGGCCGAGCGATCGGCCAAGCGCTGGCGGCGAGACCCAACTCGAGCGAGTCCTCGAGCTGGTCGTCAAGCGCTCGCGCGCGCTGGTCGAGGCGCGCGTGATGATCCTCGCCCTGCGCGAGGGCGACGAGCTCCTGATCGCGCGGCCGCCGGGGAGCGTCGAGCGCTCCCAGCTGGACCGCGATCCCGCTGGAGGGTTCGCTGAGCGGCTACGTGCAGCGCAGCGGCCGCGCGCAGCGGCTCTCGACGCACGCCCGGGATCAGCGCGCTCTTGCTGAAGGCGTTCGGCGCGCACACCGAGCTCGTCGTCCCGCTGCGGTTCCGCGGCCAGGGCCTGGGCGTGCTGGCCGCACTGGACCGCCTCACCGACGGGCCCGAGTTCAGCGCCGAGGACGAGCGGCTGATGACAGCGTTCGCGACCAGCGCGGCGACAGCGGTCGCGACCGCGCGCGACGTCGCCGCCGACGGCCTGCGGCGCAGCCTGGAGGCCGCCGAGCCGAGCGCAGCCGGTGGGCGCGCGAGCTGCACGACGAGACGCTGCAGGACGCTCGCCGGCCTGAAGTCCTGCTCTCCGGCGCGCGCCGCGGCGAGGAGCCCGAGCGGGGCGACCGGCCTCGAGCAGGCCGTCGAGCAGTGCGCTCGGCATCGAGCGCTGCGCGCGCCTGGTCACCGAGCTGCGCCCCGCGGCGCTCGACGACCTCGGCACCGAGCCCGCACTGCGCGCGCTGATCGACCGCACCGCGGCCACGGCCGGGCTCGCGATCGAGCTCAACGTCGATCTCGCCTACGAACAGGGCCGCGCGGACACGCGCCACGCGCCCGAGCTGGAGAGCACCATGTACCGGCTCGTGCAAGAGGCACTAACCAACGCCGTCAAGCACGCCGGCGCCAGCCACGTGACGGTCCAACTGATCGAGGACGACGCGACCGTCCAGCTCACCGTCACCGACGACGGCGCCGGCTTTCAGACCGACGCCGCCAGCGAGGGCTTCGGGCTGATCGGCATGCGCGAACGCATCGCGCTCATCGGCGGCGAGCTGGACTTCGACTCGCAGCCCGGCGCCGGCGTCACCGTCGCCGCACGGATCCCAGTCCAGCGGCGCCCGCCCGAACGTTCGGCAGGAACACCCGAGCTCGAGCCCGCCCGCCGCTCGGCTTAGACGCTACGCGGCCGGACGCCGATCGACGGCCGCCCGCAGCAGACCCACCAGCGCCGTGAGGTCGCCGTCCTTGGCCCAATAGCCGCTCGCGCCCGCCGCGACGTAGGACGCGGCGTACAGCGCAGGATCACCCATGCCCATGACCACCACGGGCGCACGACGCGCAAGCGCCCGCAGCCCGTCCAGGGCGAGCGGTACCTGCAATCCGGCCAGCCGACTGTCGACGATCGCCACCGTAATGCGCGCGTCCGCCGCGACCCGAAGCGCGGCGAGCATGTCGCCGGCCTCACCGGCGAACCGTATGCCGTCCTCAAGCTCCAGCGCTGCGCGCAGCGCGCCCCGCATGGCGGGGCGGGCATCCACGACCAGCAGCTCGATCGGCTCGTGCACAGCAACTTCCCAGACGGCGCTCAAGCGGGCCGGCCAGAGAAAGGCGCCCGCTCAGAGACCACAGCAAAGCGCCTAACCGTCACGGGATCATCCGCACAAACCCCCCGAGCCGCGCTGTGGACAAGCCGCGCGTCCTGAACACTCGTTATCGGCTCGCGCGCCCGCGGGACACTCCCGATGCAGCCCAGGCGAACCGTGTCTCGGAGAGCCGTGCCTTCAGTGAAAATGACGGCACCCCAGGACCACAGCGAAACGCTCGAGGTCACTGGCAAAGCGGGTTCATGCCGCCGCAAAGAGCGGCTAGGGGCGCAGCGCCTCCGGCCCTAGTCTCG
>CAWIEW010000015.1:0-66923 GCA_963835285.1 uncultured Solirubrobacteraceae bacterium
CCGGCCATCATCGCGGCGGTGGCGCCCACCAGCACGCCGGCCACGCGCATCTTCGCCCTCAGCGGAAGCATCGCGTCTCTCCTTTCCTCCCAGGCGAAGCGTACGCCGATTGTCAAGTAGCCTGATAGTCATGTCGCTCAGCCGTCGCCCAGTGCCCGATAGTGAAGTGAGGAAGCCTGAGATCCGTTTCCGGAGGCGCCCGAGCGCCGGGTGCCCGCACTGCTAGGTTCGGGACATGCCGCCGCCCCAAACGAAGACCGGCGCCGCGCACACCGTCACCCCGCGTCTGAGCTACGTCATCGGGCGGCTGGACCGGGCGATGCGCCGTGAGATCGGCGCGCTCGTCGCTCCGTTCGGCCTGACGGTGCCGAAGTACACGGCGCTCTCGATCCTGCGCGACCGGCCTGGGCTGTCGAATGCCCAGATCGCCCGTCGCTCGTACGTCACGCCGCAGTCGATGAACGAGGTGCTGCTTCGCTCGAGGCCGACGGCCTCATCGTCCGGGCGCCGGCCGCCAATCACGGGCGGGTCGTGGAGGTCGCGCTCAGCGACCGCGGGAACGAGGTGCTGGCGGCGTGCGACCGCGCGGTCACGCACATGGAGAACGCGATGCTCGCCGACCTCGACGACGGCGAACGGACGCAACTGCTCGAGGCGCTCGTGAACTGCGTGTACCGCCTTGGCGCCGGCTTCGGGCCGCGCTAGCGCACCCGGCGAACTAACTCAGGCAACCTGATACATTCGCAGCCGTCCTGACCTGTGGAGGAGGGAGCGAGTGGACGTTGCGCGGCGCGACCGCGTCGATGCGCCGAACGTGAGCCGGGGTCCAGCCGGCGCCGGTCACGTCCTGCTGGACGTGCGCGACCTCCACGTCTCCTACGACGGCGCCGTCCGGCGCTGGCCGGCGTATCGCTCTGGGTCCCCGAAGGCGCCGTCGTCGCGGTGCTCGGCAACAACGGCGCCGGCAAGAGCACGCTCCTGCGCGCGATCTCCGGCACGCTGGGCCGGCGGGCGGCGCGATCACCGGCGGGACCATCGAGTTCGCCGGCCGGAGCCTCGTAGGCCGCGACGCGGCGGACATCGCCCGCAGCGGCGTCGTCCAGGTCCCGGAAGGGCGGCGGATCTTCGGCGGCTGACGGTCGAGGAGAACCTGCGCGCCGGGGGAACGGCCGCGCGCGACAAGCGCCGAGCGCGAAGCCGCCCGCGCACGGGTCGACGAGCTGTTCCCGGTCCTGCGCGAGCGGCCCGCAGCGGGCCGGCCTGCTGTCGGGCGGCGAGCAGCAGATGCTCGCGATCGGCCGGGCGCTGATGGCGTCGCCGCGGCTGCTGCTGCTCGACGAGCCGTCGCTCGGTCTGGCGCCGCGGATCGTCGCGCAGGTCGGCGAGGTGATCGGCGAGATCAACCGCGCGGGGTCACCGTGGTGCTGGTCGAGCAGAACGCGGCGATGGCGCTCGCGGTGGCGGACCAGGCGGTCGTGCTCGAGGTCGGGACGGTGTCGCTGGCGGGCCGCGCAGCGGAGCTTGCGGAGACCGACGGCGTCCGCGACCGCTACCTCGGCACCCCGGCGACGGCGGCGGCGGCGCCGGCACCCGCGGCAGCGCCCGCGAGGGTCGAGGAGCTGGTCGTCGACGGACTGAGCGTCCGCTTCGGCGGCATCAAGGCCCTCGACGACGTGTCGTTCACCGTCGAGCCGGGGTCGACGCACGCGCTGATCGGACCCAACGGCGCCGGTAAGTCGACGTGTCTGAACGTGCTGTGCGGGGTCTACGCGGCCTCCGCGGGCTCGGTCCGCTACGGCGGCCAGGAGCTGACGCGGCTGCCACCGCACCGGGTCGCGGCGCTCGGCGTGTCGCGCACGTTCCAGAACATCGCGCTGTCACCGGGCACGACGGTGCTCGACAACCTGCTCGTCGCGCGTCACCGATTGATGCGCGAGGGCTTCGTCAGCGGCGGGCTGCGCCTCTCCCGAGCCCGGCGCGAGCGCGCCGCCCACGAGCAGCGGGCGCGGGAGATCGCGGGGCTGCTCGATCTCGGGGACGCCGTCGACCGGCTGGTGCGGACGCTGTCCTACGGGACGCGCAAGCGCGTAGAGCTGGCGCGCGCGCTGTGCGCGGAGCCCAGGCTCCTGCTGCTCGACGAGCCGGTCGCCGGCATGACGACGACGAGTCGGCCGCGATGGCACGGGCGATCGCGACGGCGCGCAGCGAGCTCGGGATCTCGGTGCTGGTCGTCGAGCACGACATGACGTTCGTGATGGGGATCGCCGATCGCGTGACGGTCCTGGACTTCGGCCGGCGGATCGCGGACGGGACGCCCGCCGAGGTCCAGAACGATCCCGAGGTCGTGCGCGCCTATCTGGGAGGCGCGGCGTGAACCAGTTCGTGACGCTGCTCGTCGGAGGGATGTTCCTCGGCGCGATCTACTCGCTGGTGGCGCTCGGCTTCGTGACGATCTTCCGCGCCACCGGCGTGATCAACTTCGCCCAGGGCTCGGTGCTGCTGCTCGGCGCGTACGCGATCGGCCGGCTGCACGACTCGATCGGGTTCTGGCCCGCGGTGGTCGCCGGCATCCTGATCGCCGCCGCCGCGTCGGTGCTGGTCGACATGATCCTGATTCGCCGGATCCGCGCGGCGGACCTCGGCACGCTGGCGATCCTCACGCTCGGCGTCAACATCCTGCTGTCGACCGAGCTCACGCGGGAGATCGGCACCGACGTGGTCAGCATCGGCGCCCCGTGGGGCTCCAGCGTGGTGGAGCTCGCCGGCATCCGCGTGCCCGCCTCGCGGGTGATCGCGGGAGGGGTCGCGCTCGTCCTCGTGGCGGCGCTCGGCGCCGCGGTGAAGTTCAGCGACTGGGGCGTTGCGATGCGCTCGGCGGCGGAGGACGGCGAGACGGCGTCGCTGATGGGCATCCGCCTCAATCGCGTCGCGGCGGGCGCCTGGGCGCTGGCCGGTGCGCTGGCCGCCGTGGGCGGCCTGTTCCTGACCTCGTTCCCCGCGGCGGGCGTCACCGCAGACGCCGGCGTGGTCGCGCTGGCCGCGATCCCGGCGGTCGTGCTCGGCGGGTTCGACTCGCCCGCCGGCGCGGTCATCGGCGGGCTGCTCATCGGCGTCGTATCGGTCCTGTGCTCGGGCTACCAGGACGAGCTGTCGTTCCTCGGGCGCGGGATCGGCACGGTGGCGCCGTGGGTCGTGATGCTGCTGGTCCTGCTGGTCCGCCCGTCCGGGCTGTTCGGCACGCGGGAGGTGACCCGTGTCTAGGCGCGTCGTCGTCGCGGTCGCCGTCATCGTGGTCGTGGTCCTCGCCGCGCTCCCGATCTACCTCGAGGCGTTCTGGCTGCAGACCGGGCTGTTCGCGATGGCGGCGATCATCGCGGCCATCGGGCTGACGCTCCTCGTCGGGCTCGCCGGCCAGCTCTCGCTCGGGCACGCCTTCTTCGTCGCGATCGGCGCCTACGGCTACGCGTTCCTGGCCGGCACGGACGTCCCGGGCGCGGATGCACCGTCCGGGCTGGGGCTGCCACCGGTGCTCGCGCTGTTCGGCGCGGTCGCGCTGGCCGGCGTCGCCGGCGCGCTGTTCAGCCCGATCTCCGGCCGCGTGCGCGGCATCTACCTCGGGCTCGCCTCGCTGGGGCTCGTGTTCCTCGGTCAGCACATCCTGCAGAACGCGGCCGCCATCACCGGCGGCTACGCGGGGGTGACGGTCGAGTCGTTCAGGGCGTTCGGGTTCTCGTTCTCCGACGCGGATCCCGACCGGCTCGTGATCCTCGGCGTGCCGTACGGCCAGCTCGAGCGGCTGTGGTACCTGGGCCTCGTCCTCACCGCCGGCTCGATCTGGTACGGGCGCAACCTCGTACGGAGCCGGCCCGGTCGCGCCTTCGGCACGCTGCGCGACAGCGAGGTCGCCGCGGCGGTCATGGGCGTCGACGTCGTTCGCTACAAGGCGGCCGCATTCACGGTCTCGTCGATGTACGCGGGCCTCGGCGGCGTCCTGTACGCGCTGGCGTTCGGGCGGATCGTCCCCGACTCGTTCGGCTTCCTGCTCTCCGTCGACTTCCTGGTGATGATCGTGATCGGCGGCGCCGGCTCGGTCGGCGGAGCGGCCGCCGGCGCGGTGTTCGTCACCGCACTGCCGCTCGTCCTCAACCACTACAGCGGCTCGTTGCCGCTGCTTGCCGAGCCGGGCAGTGGCGGCATCGGCGCTGCGGAGCTGTCCCGCTTCATCTACGGCGCGGCGATCGTCGCCGTCCTGCTGTTCGCACGCGACGGGCTCGCCGGGCTCGCTCGCCGCTTCCGGTCCCCCGCCATCAAGGAGGAAGTCACATGAGCAGACGTCTGTTCTCGATCACGGTGGTGGCGCTCGCGCTCGCCGTCGGAGCGTGCGGGAAAGGCGGCGACGACGGTGGCGGTGGCGGAAGCGCGTCGGGCGGCGTGAAGACCGGCCCGGGCGCGACGGCGGACACGATCACGCTCGGCTACCTGCCCGATCTCTCGGGAGTGTTCGCACCTAACGGCAAGGCGATGATGGAGGGCGCCAACCTCTACTGGGAGGCCAAGAACAAGGCCGGCGGGATCTGCGGCCGGAACGTGAAGCTCACGGTGCAGGACACCGGCTACGACCCGCAGAAGGCCGTCGCCGCGTACCAGCAGATGTCCGGCGACATCATCGGCCTCGGCCTCGTGCTCGGCTCGCCGATCACGTCGGCGCTGCTCCCGTCCGTCGAGAAGCAGGACATGTTCCTCAACTTCGCGGGCTGGACGTCGGACATCCTGCCGAACGAGAACGTCGCGATCGCCGGCACCACGTACGACATCGAGGCGATCAACGCCGTCGACTTCCTGATGAACAAGCACGGCGTCAAAGCGGGCGACAGCATCGGGCACCTCTACTTCGAGGGCGACTACGGCGAGAACGCGCTGAAGGGCTCCAAGTTCGCCGCCTCCAAGCACGATCTCAAGATCGTCGAGCAGAAGATCACGCCCGCCGACCAGGACATGACCGGCCAGGTGGCCGCGTTCAAGCGCGCCGGCGTGAAGGCGATCCTGTTCTCGGCGGCTCCGCCGCAGGCCGCCTCGCTCGCGGGTGTGGCCGCCGCGCAGAAGCTCGACGTCCCGATCGTCGCCAACGGCCCCGGCTGGACGCCGCAGCTGCTGACCACGCCGGCGGCGAAGGCGTTGGAGGCGAACTACTACGTCGTCTCCTCGATGGCGCCGCTCTCGGTGCAGGCCGACGGCGTGCAGAAGTTCCTCAGCGCCTACAAGGCCAAGTACCCGAAGGGCACGCCGTCCTCGAACGGCTCGCTCTACGCGTACGCCGGTGCGCAGATCGCCGACGCCGCGTTGAGCAAGGCGTGCGAGAACAAGGACCTCACCCGCAAGGGCGTCCTCGATGCGTTGCACTCGCTCGACGCGCTCGACACCGGCGGCACGATCGCCGGCACGCTCGACTTCACCGACCCGTCGCGGCCGCCCGGGAAGCTCGTCTACATCGCCAAGGTCTCCAAGGACGCCCCCGGCGGCCTCGAGTCGCTCGGCGAGCCCAGCGCGGCACCGGACGCCGAGAACTACGACTTCGGAGGCAGCTGATGACAGGACCCCACGCCACGGGCACCCGCGGCGTCGTGACCGAGCTCGCGGATCTGCCGGCCCAGGTGGGCCGGCAGATCGGTCCCACGGACTGGCGCCCCATGACGCAGCAGCGCGTCGACGAGTTCGCCAACGTCACCGAGGACCACAACTACATCCACGTCGACACCGAGCGCGCGAAGGACTCGCCGTTCGGGGGCACGATCGCGCACGGGTACCTCGGCGTCGGGCTGCTGGCACCGATCTCGCAGGAGCTCCTGCAGGTGACCGACGCGGCGACGAGCGTGAACTACGGCATGGACCGGCTGCGCTTCCCGGCGCCGCTTCCGGTCGGATCGGAGTTCCGCGGCAGCGGCGAGATCCTCCAGGTCGAGGAGGTCCGCGGCGGCATGCAGGTCAAGGTCGCGCTGACGATCGAGGTCAAGGACTCGGCCAAGCCCGCGCTCGTCGCCGAGTGCCTGTTCCGGTACTACGCATGAGCGCGCTGCGACTCGACGGCAAGGTGGCGGTGGTGACCGGCAGCGGGCGCGGCCTGGGCCGCGCCTACGCCGAGGCGCTCGCGCAGGCCGGCGCGGCCGTGGTCGTCAACGACGTGGACGGAGACGCCGCCCGGGCGACGACCGACGCGATCGCCGCCGAGGGCGGCCGCGCGGTCGCGGAGGTGCGCGCGATCGGTGACACGGAGGCGGCAGACGCGCTGGTGGCGCGCGCCGTGGACGAGTTCGGTCGCCTCGACGTGATGATCACCAACGCCGGCGTGCTGCGCGACAAGGTGCTGTGGAAGATGACCGACGAGGACTTCGACGTCGTGGTCCGCACGCACCTGCGCGGAACGTTCACGTGCGCGCGCGCGGCGGCAGTCCGGATGCGCCAGCAGGAGGAGGGCGGCCGGATCATCGTCGTCGGCTCGCCGGCCGGGCAGTTCGGCAACTTCGGGCAGACGAACTACGCGGCGGCGAAGGCCGGGATCGTCGCGTTCGCGCGCACGTGGGCGCTCGAGCTCGCCCGCGCCCAGATCACCGTCAACGCCGTGGTGCCGACGGCGTGGACGCAGATGACCGCGAGCATCCCGATCTACGAGCCGCTCGTGGCGCGCGCCGAGGCGGGCGAGGAGTTTCCGGCCGACGTACGGCGCGAGCACGCGATCGGCATGCCGGAGGACTGCGCCCCGCTCGTGGTGTTCCTCGCCTCCGATGCCGCCGCCGGCATCACCGGGCAGGCGATCGGCATCGGCGGCGATCGCCTGAGCCTCTACTCCCACCCGGCCGAGCTCGTGGCCGAGCTGCGCGACGGCGGCTGGACGGCCGAGGAGATCGCGGCCGCCTGGGAGAGCGCCTTCGGGTCGTCGCAGCAGCCCTACGGAGTCCGGCTCCCCGCGCTCGATCTGTCGTGAGCCTCGACGTCGACAATCTCGTCGCGATCGACGTGCACACGCACGCCGAGCGCAACGCGGGCGCGCCGCAGGACCCGGTCACGGCGGAGCTGCTCGACGCCGCCGCGGAGTACTTCGGCGGCTCGCCTGCGCAACCGACGGCGCAGGAGGTGGCCGATTACTACCGCGAGCGACGGATGGCCGCGGTCATCTTCAACGTCGACGACGAGGCGGGGATGGGGCGGCGCCGGCTCGGCAACGACGAGGTGCTCGCCGTGGCCGAGGCCAACCCGGACGTGCTCATCCCGTTCGCGTCGGTCGATCCGCACAAGGGCAAGCTCGGCGTGCGCGAGGCGCGCGAGCTGATCGAGCGCGGCGTCCGCGGCTTCAAGTTCCACCCGAACATCCAGGCGTTCTCGCCCGACGACCGGGCGTTCTACGCGCTCTACGAGGTGATCGCCGATGCCGGGCTGATCGCGCTGTTCCACTCCGGCACGACGGGGATCGGCGCGGGCATGCCGGGCGGGGGAGGGGTGAAGCTCAAGTACTCCAACCCGATGCTCGTGGACGACGTCGCGGCCGACTTCCCGGAGCTCGACATCATCCTCGCCCACCCGTCGTTCCCGTGGCAGGAGGAGGCCCTCGCGATCGCCACGCACAAGCCGAACGTCTACATCGACCTGTCGGGCTGGTCGCCGAAGTACTTCCCCGAGATCCTCGTGCAGTACGTCAACACCCGGCTCAAGCACAAGATGCTGTTCGGCTCCGACTACCCGCTGATCACACCGGATCGCTGGCTGGCCGACTTCGAGAAGCTGCCGATCCGCGACGAGGTCCGACCGCTGGTCCTGAAGGAGAACGCGGCGCGCCTGCTCGGCCTCCGGGGATGACCGCCGGCGACCTGAGCTGGCCGCTCGCCCGCGCCGCCTCGTTGTTCGGTGACGCACCCGCCGTGGTGGCCGGCGAGCGATCACTGACGTATGGCGACCTCGCCAGACGTGTCGGCGCAATCGGCTCGGCGCTCGGCGGGCTCGGTGAGCACGTGGGCTACCTGGGTGCGAACTCCCTTGCCCACCTCGAGGCGTGGCTGGCGGTGCCGGCCTTCGGCCACGTCCTCGTCGACCTCAACTTCCGGCTCGCCGAGGAAGAGCTGGCGTTCATGGTCAAAGACGCCGGCATCGACGTGCTGGTCGCCGACAAGGAGCGGCTCGACGTGGCGCGGCGGCTCGGGCCGCGCGTGATCGGCGAGGACGATTGGGACGCGCTCGCCGCCGGCGACCCGGCGGATCCGCCGGGGGTCGACGGCGCCGCACTCGCCGCGATCTCGTACACCGGCGGCACCACGGGGCGTCCGAAAGGCGTGATGCTCAGTCACGAGAACCTGCTGGCCAACGCGCGGCACAACCTGATCGCCACCGGCCACGCCACGGATGACGTGTGGCTGCACTTCTGCCCGATGTTCCACGTCGCCGGTACCGCAAACGTACTCGCGTGCACGTGGGTGGGCGCGCGGCAGGTCGTCCTTCCGCGCTTCGACGCCGCAGCCGTGCTCGCGGCGATCGAGCGTGAGCGGGCCACGCACGCCGTGTTCGTGCCCACGATGCTCGCCATGCTGCTCGACCACCCCGGCTTCGGGGAAGCCGACCTCAGCAGCCTTCGCCACATCCAGTACGCGGCGTCGCCGATCTCGCCAGAGCTGCAGCGCCGGGTGCTGCAGGCGTTCGACTGCGATGTGGCGCAGTTCTACGGGATGACCGAGGCGGCTCCGACGGTCTCCCACCTCACGCCTGAGGACCACCGCGCCGGGGAGCGGCTGCGCTCCATGGGCGCGCCGGTGGCCGGCGTGCAGGTCCAGGTGCGCGGCCCACACCGCGAGGCGCTCGCGCTCGGTGAGATCGGCGAGCTGTGGATCCGCGGCCCGAACGTCATGCTCGGCTACTGGAACCGCCCGGATGCCACCGCCGACGCGCTGGTCGACGGCTGGTACCGCTCCGGCGACATCGCGCACGCCGACGAGCAGGGCTACCTGTACATGGTCGACCGCGCGAAGGACATGATCATCACCGGCGGGGAGAACGTCTACTCGATCGAGGTCGAGTCAGTGCTCGCGGACCATCCCGCCGTGCGCGAGGCGGCCGTGTTCGGCGTGCCGCACGAGCGCTGGGGGGAGGCGGTGCACGCGGTGGTGGTCCTTGAAGCCGGCGCCGAGCTCGACGGCGAGGCACTGACCGAGCACTGCCGCCGGCGGATCGCCGGCTTCAAGGTGCCGCGATCGATCGACGTCCGCGAGGAGCCGCTGCCCAAGTCAGGCGCCGGGAAGGTGCTCAAGAGCAAGCTCCGCGAGCCGTTCTGGCACGGGCACGACCGCCGCGTGGGTTGAGCCGCTCGCCTCGGTGCCGTACGGCACCGAGCTCAGACCGTCGGCCCGGCTCCGTGGGGACTACGCACGCGGGCCTCGCGGTGTGTCCCGATGTGGGCGGCGCCGCGGGCCGGAACGATGGATGGCATGGACGACACGGCCACCATCACGATCGGCGTGCCGCGCGAGAGCGCCGCCGGCGAGCGCCGCGTCGCGCTCGTGCCCGACGTCGTGCGGAGACTTGCCGGCCGCGGCATCGCCGTCGCCGTGGAGCACGGCGCCGGCGCCGGCGCGCTGATCCCCGACGCCCTGTACGCCGACGCCGGCGCGCAGATGGTCGACGACGCGTCGCAGAGCGACGTCGTCGTCCGGATCACCCCGCCGTCGGCGGAGGACATCGCCGAGCTGCGAGAGGACGCCGTGCTGGTGGGCTTTCTCGCCCCGCACAAGGAGGGCGACGCGATCGCGGCGTTGCAGGCCCGCGGCGTGACCGCGTTCGCGATGGAGTCGATCCCCCGGATCAGCCGCGCTCAGTCGATGGATGCGCTCTCCTCGCAGGCGAACCTGGCCGGCTACAAGGCCGTCATCCTCGCGACCGACCACGCCACACGACTGCTGCCGATGATGACGACCGCGGCCGGGACCCTCCCGCCGGCGCGCGTGCTCGTGCTCGGCGTCGGTGTCGCCGGCCTGCAGGCGCTGGCGACCGCCCATCGCCTCGGCGCGCGCACCACTGGGTACGACGTCCGGCCCGAGACCGCGGAGCAGGTGCGCTCGGTGGGCGCCTCCTGGCTCGACCTCGGCATCGAGGCGGCCGGCGAGGGCGGCTACGCGCGCGAGTTGGGCGAGGATGAGCGCGCGGCGCAGCAGCAGGCGCTGACCGACGCCATCAAGAGCTTCGACATCGTCATCTCCACCGCACTTGTCCCGGGGAGACCGGCGCCGCGACTCGTCACGGCCGACGCCGTCGCCGGCATGCGTGCCGGCAGCGTGATCGTCGACCTCGCAGGTGAGGCGGGCGGCAACTGCGAGCTGACCGAGCCCGGTCAGGTCGTGGTCCGCCACGACGTGACGATCGCGGCGCCGCTGAATCTCCCGGCGACCGTGCCCGAGCACGCCTCGCAGCTGTTCGCGCGCAACGTCCTGGCGCTGCTGGAGCTGATGCTCGCCGGCGACGGCGACCGCCCGGCGCTGCGCCCCGATCTGTCCGACGAGATCCTCGGCGGTGCCTGCGTGGCACGCGGCCGGGCGATCGTGACCGCGGAGGCGGTTGTCTGATGCTGCTCACCAATCTCGGCACGCTCGTCCTGGCCGGCTTTGTCGGCTTCTTTGTGATCTCGAAGGTGCCAAATGCGCTGCACACGCCCCTGATGTCGGGCACGAACGCGATCCACGGGATCGTGATCCTCGGCGGCATCGTCCTGCTCGCGACGGGAGTCACGAGCAACCCGCTGAGCAATGCGCTGCTCACGGTGGCCGTGACGTTCGGGACGATCAACGTCGTCGGCGGCTTTCTGGTCACCGACCGGATGCTCGAGATGTTCAAGCCCCGCGACCGCGAGCGCGAAGCGAAGGTGGAGCAATGACGTCCGCCACGTTCATCACCACGGCGAGCTTCCGTGACGCGCTCTACATCGTCAGCGGCGCGTTGTTCATCTACGGCTTGTCAGGGCTGACGCAGCCCGCCACCGCGGTGCGCGGCAACCGGATCGCCGCCGTCGGCATGGCGGTCGCGATCGTCGCGACCCTGCTGCTCCCGGAGATCCACAACTGGGAGCTGATCGTGCTCGGGATCGTGGTCGGCACCGCGGTCGGCGTGCCGGCCGCGCGGCTCGTGAAGATGACCGCGATGCCGCAGATGGTGGCGCTCTTCAACGGCGTCGGCGGCGGGGCCGTCGCGCTGATCGCCTGGGTCGAGTTCCGCACCTCCGGCGGCTTCGCGCACGAGGCCACCTACATCGCGATCTTCACCACGTTTGCCGCGATCGTCGGCAGCGTGTCGTTCTGGGGCTCCAACATCGCGTTCGCCAAGCTCCAGGAGCTCATGCCCGGCCGGCCGATCACGCTGGGCCGCGCACAGACCCCGGTGAACGCATTGACCGCCGCCGTCGCCGTCGGCTCCGCCGCCGCGATCGTCGCCGGCACGCACGACGAATGGACGATGATCGCGCTGCTGGTCGCCGCGGCGGTGCTCGGCAACCTCCTCGTGCTGCCGATCGGCGGCGCCGACATGCCGGTCGTGATCTCCCTGCTCAACGCGTTCACCGGCCTCTCCGCCGCCGCGACCGGCGTCGCGCTCAACAACAGCGCGCTGATCGTCGCGGGCATGCTCGTCGGCGCGTCCGGCTCGCTGCTGACCCGCCAGATGGCCACGGCGATGAACCGCTCGGTGCGCGCGATCGTCGCGGGCGGCTTCGGCGGCGACGGTGAGCTGCTCGCCGGGACGCCGACGATGGGCACCGTGCGCTCGACCAGTGCGGCCGACGTCGCTATCCAGCTCGCCTACGCGGACCAGGTCGTGATCGTCCCGGGCTACGGCCTGGCGGTGAGCCAGGCGCAGCACGCGCTGCGCGAGATGACCCGGCTGCTGGACGCCCACGGCGTGACCGTCAAGTTCGCCGTCCATCCCGTCGCCGGCCGCATGCCCGGTCACATGAACGTCCTGCTCGCCGAAGCCGAGGTGCCGTACGAGCAGCTCGTCGAGATGGACCAGATCAACGCCGAGTTCCCGCGCACCGACGTCGCCGTCGTGATCGGGGCCAACGACGTGGTCAACCCCGACGCCCGCAGCAACCCGGGCAGCCCGCTCTACGGCATGCCGATCCTCGACGTGGACTACGCCCGGTCGATCGTGGTGCTCAAGCGGTCCATGCGACCTGGGTACGCCGGAGTCGACAACCCGCTGTTCGTCAACGCGAAGACCGCCATGCTGTTCGGCGACGCGAAGGCCTCGATCACCGAGGTCGCCGAGGAGCTCAAGTCGCTCGTCGGCGCCGCCGCCCCGGTCTAGCCGCAGGCCAACCGTCGACGTACTCGACACGACGACGGGACTCGTGCGCAGTGTGATCGGCGTCGAACCACGGATGCGTCTACGCATCATCGGATCAGTCACGCCGCGATTCAGCGGATCACCGCCGCCGAGGGCGCTTGCGCCCCCGGGGGCGGCGGATCCATCCCGCTGGCGCGGGCGACCTCACCTGTGGCGGTGCCCGATGCCGTCGATCCTCAGGACCTTGCCGGTGAGCGTCACCACGAACGCGCTCCCGCGGGAGAACGCGACCGAGGTCGGACGGTCGAGCGGCCCGGCGATCGGCGTGAGTCGGCCGTGGCGGTCCACCCTCGTCAGGCTCCCCGTGTCCGCCGACGCGGGCGCGCCGGCGTTGCTGGGCAGGGGCGGCAGGTCCCAGATGCCCTGTGAGAGCGCATACAGGCGGTGATCCGGGCCGAACTCGACGTCGACGAGGAGCGGCGCGCCGGACGCGAACTCGACCGGGGCGTCGGACCGCGGGGTGATCGCGACGATCTTGCCGTCCTCGGGAAGATGGGGCACCGGGCCGGCCTGGCCGATGAACAGCGTGCAGCCCGCGGCCGCCAAGCCCGTCGGGACGACGTTGCCGAACGCGAGCAGCTCGCGCACCTGCCCGTCGCGCCGGACGTACAGCACGCGGTTGTGGTGGCCGTCGGTGACCGCGAACCCGTCACGGAATGGCTCCATCGCGTACTGAACCCCGCCCGGCAGGACGAAGTCGGTGTCGGGCGGGTGGTCCGTCGACCACGTGCCGATGTCGGCCACGGGCACGGCGCTGCCGTCCCGGCGCACGCGGTAGATCCCGGCGACCTCGTCGGGCTCACCGAAGAAGGGGCCGACGTTGGCGACCAGGACGTAGGCGGTGTGGCCGACGAACGCGACGTCGATGGCGCCGCCGATGCCGGGCGGCGTGTTCATGAGCGGGAGCCCGCCGACGAATGTCGTGACCGCCCCGCTGCGCGTGTCGACGCGCAGAACGCGGCCGGCTTTGCCGTCGGTCACGTACAACGCTCCGTCGGGTCCGATCGTGCTGCCCGAGCCGCACGTGCCCGTGCACCCTGGCGCGGCGAACGTGACCAGTTCGGTCACCGCCGGGGCATGCGGGTGCCGCTTGCCGGCCGCTGCAGAGGGGAGCGCGATCATCACCGCGGCGATAACCACCATCGCCATCCTCGACGCCTGCCTGGAGCCCATGATCGCCTCCTTCGTCGTCGGCGGCAACGCAGCGCTGCGTCGCCGGGGAAGCCGCGTCGCGGCGAGATCTGGCACGGCCGTCCCGTCGCCGACCTTCCTCCAGACCGCGCTAGAATGTCAACTAATCAGTCCGAGTGCGGACCACCGGCGGCAGTCGGCCTGGGCTCCACGACGCCACAGCTCGAGTCGAGCGCGACGAAGTGCGCATCCGCCAGCCCGAGCGAGAACCCCTCGGGTGCGCCGGGCGCCAGGTCGACGACGAAGTCCGGGCGGCCAAAGCGCTCGTACATGTCGGCGTCGATGTAGAACGGCGCGCCGCCGATCTCGCCCAGGAGCAGATCCGAGGGCGCGACGGGCAGCTCGCCGTCGACGAGGCAGATCGGGGAGCTGCCGTCACAGCAGCCCCCCGACTGGAAGAACGCGAGCCGGCCATGCGCGGCGCCGAGGCGAGTGATCGCCTCGAGCGCCGCTGCGGTGGCCGTCACGCCCATCGGCCTAGAAGAACCCCATCGGGTTCTGGTCGTAGCTCACCAGCAGGCACTTGGTCTGCGAGTAGTGCTCGAGCATCTGCCGGTGGTTCTCGCGCCCGACGCCGGAGGCCTTGTAGCCGCCGAACGCCGCGTGCGCCGGGTAGTGGTGGTAGCAGTTGGTCCACACGCGGCCCGCCTTGATCGCGCGGCCCATGCGGAACGCGCGCGCGCCGTCGCGGGTCCAGACGCCCGCGCCGAGGCCGTACATCGTGTCGTTGGCGATCGCCAGCGCCTCGGCCTCGTCCTTGAACGTCGTCACGGCCAGCACCGGGCCGAAGATCTCCTCCTGGAAGACCCGCATCCCGTTGTGGCCCTTGAGCACGGTCGGCTGGAAGTAGTAGCCGCCCGCCAGCTCGCCTTCGAACTCCGCGCGCTCGCCGCCGATGAGCACCTCAGCGCCCTCGTCGCGGCCGATCTTCACGTAGCCCTCGATCTTCTCGAGCTGCGCCTGCGACACCTGCGGCCCGATCATCGTCTCGAGATCGAGCGGGTCGCCCTGGCGGATCGCCTCGATGCGCTCCAGGCAGCGACCCATGAACTCGTCATAGATCGATTCCTGGATCAGCGCCCGCGACGGGCAGGTGCAGACCTCGCCCTTGTTGAACGCGTACAGGACCAGGCCTTCGATGGCCTTGTCCAGGAACGCGTCGTCAGCGGCGAGCACGTCCGCGAAGAAGATGTTCGGGGACTTGCCGCCGAGCTCGGTCGTCGACGGGATCAGGTTCTGCGCCGCGTAGGTCATGATCAGCCGGCCGGTGACCGTCTCGCCGGTGAACGCGATCTTCGCGATGCGCTTGTTGGAGGCCAGCGCCTTGCCGATCTCGGCACCCGGGCCGTTGACCACGTTGAGGACGCCCGGCGGGATGATGTCGCCGACGACCTCGAGGAACTTGAGGATCGACCACGGCGTCGGACTCGCGGGCTTGACCACCGTGCAGTTGCCGGCCGCCAGAGCGGGAGCCATCTTCCACGCCGCCATCAGCAGCGGGAAGTTGAACGGGATGATCTGACCCACGACGCCGAGCGGCTCGTGGAAGTGGTACGCGTACGTCTGCTCGTCGATCTCGGAGATCCGGCCCTCCTCGGAGCGCGTCGCGCCCGCGAAGTAGCGGAAGTGATCGATCGCCAGCGGGATGTCCGCGTTGAGCGTCTCGCGAACGGGCTTGCCGTTCTCGTAGCTCTCGGCGACCGCGAGCATCTCGAGGTTCGCCTCCATCGCGTCGGCCACGGCGTTCAGCACGGCCGCGCGCTCGGCGGGCGACCGTGCGGCCCATGCGTCCTTGGCCGCGTGCGCCGCATCGAGCGCGAGCTCGATGTCAGCCGGTCCGGAGGACGCTACCTCGCAGAACGGCTTGCCGGTGCCGGGCGTGATGTTCGCTCGATACTCGCCGGTGCTCGGCGGCACCCATGCGCCGCCGATGAAGTTGTCGTATCGGTCCTTGAGCTGGACCGGGCTGCCGGGCTGCCCCGGCGCCGCATATATCTGGTGGTCTACGACCGCCATCGCGGCTCCTTTCCTCGGGGGATCGGTACAGATCGAATGTCCCACCGGGGGTGCGCGAATCCATCCGTGCCCACTGCCTCGCGCGGCTCCGTAGCTTCCACGCGATCGAAAACGACGGCGGACTACGGCCGTGCACCGGGGATGTGTCCGATGCGCCCGGCCGCCCGTGAGCGCACGATGAGTCAAACGAGTCCAGCGAGGACGTCGCGATGGCTTCACGTCGGTACGACGCACACGTACTCATCGTCGGCGGAGGAAACACCGGCGGTGCGCTGGCGCACGACCTCGCGCTGCGCGGGATCCGTGTCACCGTCGCCGAGCGCGGCGAGCTGACGTCGGGCACGAGCGGACGCCACCACGGCCTGCTGCACAGCGGCGCCCGCTACGCCGTCGGCGACCGCGAGTCAGCGGTCGAGTGCATCGAGGAGAACGCGATCCTCAAGCGCATCTGCCCGGGCACGTTCGAGTGCAACGACGGGCTGTTCGTGGCGATCGAGGACGAGGACCTCGAGTACCTGGACCCGCTGCTGGACGGCTGCGCGGCCGCCGGCATCCCGACGGAGCGGCTGACGCGCGAGCAGGCGCTGTGGCTCGAGCCCGGCCTCAACCCGGACCTGCGGCTCGCCGTGCGCGTGCCGGACGCGTCGATGGACGCGATGCGGCTCGCCCTGCGCTTCTTCGCCACCGCACAGCGCAACGGCGCGCGGATCCGGCCGTTCATGGAGGTCGAGCGCCTGCTCGTGCACGACGGCCTGGTCACGGGTGCGCTCCTCCACGACCTGGTCAGTGACACGCGCGGCGAGGTGAGCGCGGACATCGTGGTCAACGCCGCCGGTCCGTGGTCGGAGCGCGTGGCCGCGCTGGCCGGCGTCGATGTGCCGATCAACCCCTCTCCCGGCGTGCTGCTCGCGCTGCGCGGCCGCTTCTGCAACATGGTCGTCAACCGCATGCACAAATCGGCCGACGGCGACATCGTCGTCCCGCGGCGGAACCTGTCCGTGGTCGGGACGAGCTCATGGGTCGTCGAGGACCCCGACGACCTCGCCGTGCCGGAGGACCACGTCGAGCGCATGTACACGGAGGGCGCCAAGCTGATCCCCGCGATCCGCGACGCCACGCGGCGTGCGGCCTGGTCGGCGGCGCGCCCGCTGATCGCCTCGCGCGGCGCCGACACCGGCCGCGAGCTGTCCCGGACCTTCAAGACGTTCGACCACCGCGAGCGCGACGGCGTGGAAGGCTTCGTGACGATCACCGGCGGCAAGGCCACGACGCTGCGCGGCATGGCCGAGGTGTGCGCCGACGTGATCTGCCGCAAGCTCGACATCGACGAGCCGTGCCGGACGCGCGACACCGTGCTCCTGCCGCACACCGCCTACTACATCGATCCGGTGAGGGCCGCCGCATGAGCGAGATCCGGCGCCTGAAGGTGTACCGCTACAAGCGCGACGGCACGCCCGAGCACTTCGACGAGTTCGACGTGCCGGTCGAGCCGCACACGACTATCCTCGACGCACTCCGCTGGATCCAGCTCCACCGCGACCCGTCGCTGATGATGCGGCACTCGTGCATGCACGCTTCGTGCGGGACCTGTGGCGTCCAGGTCGACGGGCGCGAGCAGCTCGCCTGCGTGTGCAGCGCCGCCGACCTTGGTGACGAGATCACGGTCGAGCCGCTGGCCAACTTCCCCGTGCTCGGCGACCTCGTGGTCGACATGGGCGACTTCTTCGCGCGCTTCCCGGAGCCGCACCCGATCATCCGCTCGGTCGCCGAGGACCAGGACTATGTCCGGCTCGAGGACTGCATCGAGTGCGGGCTGTGCCTGTCGGCGTGCCCGATCGCGACGTCCTCGCGGCGCTACGCCGGCCCGGCCGCGCTGGCGGCAGCTGAGCGGCTCGTGGCCGAGCCGCGCGGCGCGGACCCCGGCGACGTGCTCGCGTGGGCGCGCGGGCCCGGGGGCGCCTGGCAATGCCACCTCGGGATGGAGTGCACGACGGTGTGCCCGGCCGATGCGCTGCCCGCCGACCGCATCATGGCGCTGCGGCGCGCGCTGACGGGGAGCACGTCATGAGCATGGCGCTCCCCGGCGACGTCGAGCGCGCGGCGCCCGGTCCGATCCGCCGCAAGCGCGCGTGGGGCGGGCGCACCCTGGCCGGCCGCACGTTCGTGCTGCAGCGGGTCACCGGCATCGCGCTCATCCTCTACATGTACGTGCACCTCGGCGTCCTGTCGCTGCTGCTGTTCGGCGAGTCGTCGTGGGGCGACTTCCTGAGCGTTGTGACGGCCAAGAGCTTCCTGGTGTTCGACGTGGTCCTGCTCGGCGGCGTGCTCTTCCATGCGCTCAACGGCATCCGCGTCGCGCTCGTTGGCAGCGGTTACGCCGTGCGCCACGAGCGGACGCTGCTGTGGGCTGTGATCGCGATCGGGGCGCCCGCGCTCGCGTACGTCGCGCTGCATGTGCTGGGAGGCGTGTGATGGATCGCGCGTGGCGCTGGACGGTCGGAACCGGGATCGCGCTCGTGGCGCTGACCGCGGTCCACCTCATCGCTCAGCACTTCATCGTCGGCGACGCCGGCGGGCTGCGCAACTACCAGCAGGTGCTCGACTACATCGGCAACCCGATGATCTTCGCGATCGAGTCGGGCTTCCTGGTCACCGTGACGATTCACGGGCTGATCGGCGTGCACCGGATCTCGCTCGACCTCGATCTGTCCGCGCGGGCCCAGCGCCGGGTCGACGTCGGGCTCTGGGCGCTCGGGGCGCTGACGATCGGCTACGGCTTCGTGATTCTGATCACGCTGGCCCTCAGGTGATCTCGAGCTAGCCGCGGCCGTACACGACGAGCGGCTTGGGCTCGGCGTCGGCCCAGCCGTCGAGGCCGGCGGCCCACGACAGCGTCGCGTCCGCCTCGTCGGCGCTCAACTCGATGCGCGAGCGGCCCCGGAGCAGCGCGGCGACCGGCGACGGGACGTCGGAGCTCGTGCGCGCGGCGGCCCACCAGCCGTCGGTCTCGGCGCTGTGGGCCGGGCGCAGGACGAGGTACGACATTTCGGCTCCACTCATCAGTAAGCGAGCTTACAGAGTTCGATCAATCGCCCAACAAATTGGGGTTCAGTGGATCCCGTTGACCGGGAGCAGCACCGAGTACACCGATGTCGTCGCGCAGATGAACAGCCGGTTGCGCTTGGGGCCGCCGAACACGACGTTCGCGACGATCTCGGGCACGAGGATGCGGCCGATCAGCGTGCCGTCGGGCTCGTAGCACTCGACCGCCTCGCCCGCGCTCGTCCAGATCCGCCCTTCGGTGTCGACGCGGAAGCCGTCGAACGCGCCGCCGGCGCACACCGCGAACACGTCGCCGCCCGAGAGCGTGGCGTCGGCGCCGACAGCGAACGCGCGGATGTGGCGCGGCCCGTCGACGACGTGGCTGGCGCCCGTGTCGGAGATGTACAGCCGCCGCTCGTCGGGGGAGAACGCGAGGCCGTTCGGCCGTACGAAGTCGTCGGCGACGATCCGGCAGCCGCGGCCGTCGGGCCCGACGCGATAGACGTGGCACGCGCCGATCTCGCTGTCGGCGCGGTGGCCCTCGTAGTCGCTGTCGATCCCGTAGGCGGGATCGGTGAACCAGATCGAGCCGTCGGACTTGACGACCACGTCGTTGGGGCTGTTGAAGCGCTTCCCCTCGTGGCGGTCGACGATCACCGTGATCGACCCGTCGTGCTCGGTGCGGGTCACGCGCCGCGCACCGTGCTCGCAGCTCACCAGTCGCCCCTCGCGGTCGACCGTGTGGCCGTTGGTGTAGCCCGCCGGGGCGCGGAAGACGCCGACGTTGCCGGTCGGCTCGTCCCAGCGCAGCATGCGGTCGTTCGGGATGTCGCTCCACACGAGGTGCCGGCCGGCGGCGAAGTAGGCCGGGCCCTCGGTCCAGCGGCAGCCGTCGGCGATCCGCTCCAGCCGTGCGCTGCGCTTGATGCAGAAGCGGAACCGGTCCTCGATCACCTCGAAGACGTCGTCACCGAACATCGGTGCGGGCTACGTCTCCGAGGTCACGCGCTCTTTCGGCGCGGCCGCCTCGCGCGGCTCGTCGTCGTCGCTGCCCGTGATCGCGCCCTTGAACTCGCGCAGCCCGGCGCCGAGCGACCGGCCCGCGGACGGCAACGCTTGGGCCCGAGGACGAGCAGGGCGATGACGAGCACGATGCCGATCTCCATCGGTCCGATGCCAGAGAACATGGGGCCTCCAAGGTTCGAGTGTCTCCATCCATGTGATCGCGATGCGCCAGGTATCGGATCATCGTGACCCGCCTTCCCGGCACCTGCGCAGTAGTGCACACATCGAACGGTCACGCAACCGCACGGGAGGCGACTGATGACCGAGGCACTGCACGACGCTCGGCTGTCGGCGCACTCCCCGGTCTACACGAGCTTCGAGGGCGGCGACGGCCAGGTCGGCCTCCACGGCACGAACCAGCCGTCCGTGCTCGGCACCGACGTCAGCCACGGCTGCATCCGGGTCGCCAACCGCGTGATCACGCGGCTGGCGCGGAGCGTCCCGCTCGGCACCCTGGTCGACATCGCGAGCTGACCGTCAGCCGGCCTGCGTGCGGTCGGCGTCACCGAGCAGGCGCCGCCGGAGCTCGTCGCCGCGGCCCGCCGCCACAGCACGGGCGATGCGACCGGGGTCGACGTCGAGCCCGCGCACTGCGGCCAGCTCCTCGAGCTCCTGCCGCTCGTCGCCCTCCTGCATCCACTTGATGAACAGCCAGCCGAACAGCGCGATGGTGGTGACGCTCTCCTCGACCATCATGATCGCGCCGGCGACGCTCTGGTCCGCGAGGTCGCCGTACCAGGCGTAGAACACGGTTCCGGACCACATGAACACGTTCGCGAGCACCGCACCCGTCATCCGCACGGCGATGATGTAGGCGAGCTTCGCGGGCAGGCCGAACCACGCGGGCTTGGGGAACGGGCCGAACAGCGGCATCCACAGGTTCATCCCGGCCAGCAGGAAGCACGCGTGCTGGATCACGTGGACGAGGTCGTGGCGCAGCGCGCCCTCGTACGCCACGGAGAGATGCCAGAGCCAGAGGTTGAGCGCCCAGATCGTGAACGCGGGCACCGGGTGCGTGAGCGCGCGGAGGCGGTCGATCGCGCGGTTGCGCAGTAGCGGCGCGAGCAGCGGGCCGGTGAGGCCGAGGACGAGCAGCAGCGACGCGACGTCGGCGATCACCAGGTGCTCGGCCATGTGCGCCGCCAGGCTCGCGTCCGCCTCGTCGCCGATCGGCGCGCTCGTCGCGAGCGCGAGCAGCACCAGCCCGGAGCCGAAGCACCACAGCCGCCACGTCGGCACGGGACGCCCGCGACGGGCGAGCGTGCGGGCGCGCACGCCATAGGGGATGGCGTAGGCGATGAGGATCAGGAAGGCGAGCATCGGACTGTGCGGCGCTCGGCACGCGCTGCCACGAACAGGATGGCGCGTCCGCCGCCCGCCGTGTCAGCCGACGAACGGGCGGGTTCGTCGCGGCGCGCTCGCGCCGCTCGGCTGGATCTGGGTCTCGCCGACGCGGCCGGCCGTTCGCCGTAGGCTCTCGGCAGATCATGGCCGCTCACGCACCCAAGGTCGGCGACGTCGCCCGCCGCAGCCGTGTGGTCCAGGCACGCGACATCGAGCTGTTCACCGAGATCACTGGCGACCGCAACCCGCTCCACTACGACGAGGCGGCGGCGTCGGCCTCGCGCTTCGGCGGGCTGATCGTGCAGGGCGGCGTCACGTCGGGCCTCTTGAACGCGGTCGTCGCCGAGGACCTGCCCGGCCCGGGCAGCGTGTTCCTGCACGTGGACTGGAGCTTCCGCGCGCCGGTGAAGCCCGGCGACGAGATCACCGCCGAGGTCGAGGTCACCGAGGTCCGCGAGGACAAGCCGATGACCACGCTGCGCACGACGATCACCAACCAGGCGGGCACCGTCGTGCTCGACGGCACCGCGCTCGTCTGGACCGAGCCGCTCTGAGCACGGTGGACAACGCCGGGATCGCCGACCGCCTCGACGCGTTCGCGTCGCTGCTCGAGCTCTCCGACGCCAACCCGTACACGGCGCGCGCCTACCGGCGCGCGGCGGAGATGATCCGGGCCGCCGCGGTGCCGGTCGCCGACCTCGTACGGGCCGGGCGGGTGCGCGAGCTGCGCGGGATCGGGCCCGGGATCGAGGCGCGGTTGCGCGAGCTCGTCGAGACCGGGAGGATCGCCGAGCTGGAGGAGCTCGAGCGGACGCTGTCGCCGGAGCTGATCGGCCTCGGCCGCTACCTGGGGCTGAGCGCGCGGCGCGCGATCGAGATCGCCCAGGCGCTCGACCTCCACACGGCCGGCGAGCTGCGCGCGGCCGCGGCGGAGGGGCGGCTGCGCGACGTGCCCGGGATCGGGCCGAAGATCGAGGCGCAGATCGTGGCTGCACTTGCGCGCGAGCCGGAGCCGCGCGTGCTCCTGCTCAGCCAGGCGACCGAGCTCGTGACCGGGATCGCCGCCGCGCTCGACGGCGAGGTGGCCGGCGACGTGAGGCGCTGGCGGGACACGTGCGAGCGCCTGGCCGTCGTGTGCGCGCCGGCGGCGCTCGAGCGCTTCGCGGGGCTGCCGCAGATCGTCGCGGTGATCGAGCGGGACGAGCGGCGGGCGGTCGGCGTGACCGTCGAGGGCGTGCCGGTCGAGGCCGTCGCCGCCAAGCCGGAGCGGACACGGCACCGCGCTGCTGCGCGCCACCGGCGCGGCGGCCTACGTCGCCGCGCTCGAGCCGCTCCCGGACGCGCCCGACGAGCCGTCGGTCTACGCCCGCTCGGCATCCCGTTCTGCCCGCCGGAGCTGCGCGAAGCGCCGTTCGCCGGCGAGCCGCCGCACCTGCTCGAGCTCGCCGACATCCGCGGCGACCTGCACTGCCACACGACGTGGTCGGACGGGCGCGCGAGCGTCGAGGAGATGGGCCGGGCGGCGCGCGACCGCGGCTACGACTACATCGCGATCTGCGACCACACGCCGGCCGTGGGCGCCGTCCAGGGTCTCACCGCAGACGACGTCCGCCGCCAGGGCGAGGAGATCGCCGCCGCCAACGAGGTGCTGGCGCCGTTCCGCGTGCTGCGCGGGATCGAGTGCGACATCCTGCCCGACGGCCGCCTCGACCTGCCCGAGGACGTGCTCGCCGAGCTCGACTGGGTCCAGGCGAGCGTGCACGGCGGCCAGCGGATGCCGGCACGCGAGATGACCAAGCGCGTCGAGGAGGCGCTGCGCCACCCGCACGTGAGCTGCCTCAGCCATCCCACGGGCCGGCTCATCACCCGCCGCCCGGAGAACGCGCTCGACCTCGACCACATCTTCACCGTCGCGCTCGAGACCGGCGTCGCGCTCGAGGTCAACGGGCTGGCCCCGCGGCTCGACCTCAGCGGAGCCCACGTCCGCGAGGCGCTCCGCGCGGGCGTGAAGATCGTCTGCTCGACCGACGCGCACTCCACCGCCGGGCTCGGGAACATGCCGCTGTCCGTCCACACGGCACGGCGCGGGTGGGCGACCGCCGCCGACGTCGTCAACACCCGGCCGTGGGCCGTCCTCGGGCGAACGGCGGCTGAGTAGGGCAGCGGGGGGCCGGCCGATCCGCGGCGACGCCGAGCGGCAACGCGCCACCGTGGTCGATTGACCGCGTATAGCGCGGTGAATCGACACGGACCGAGTGAAACGGCCGATCCTGGCCCGCCGGTCGAGCCCGGATCGGGGCGCTAGCGCGCGGCGCGCACGATCACCTTCGTCACCGCCTTCGGGTGGGAGACCATCGACAGGTGGCCGGCCTTGATCCGCGTGATCTTGGCGTTCGCGCGGCGCGCCATGAACGCCTGCTCGGCCTTGGGCAGCACCAGGTCCTTGGTGCCGACCACGGCGAACGAGCGGATCGCCTTCCACGCAGGTGGGCCCGACGGCTCGTTGCCGGCGCTGAGCGTCAGCGGCCGCTGGGAAGCGGCGAGCACCCGGCTCTCGGCCTTCGGCAGGTCGTTGCCGAACGCGCGGACGAACACCCGCGGCTTGAGGTAGAGGTCGAGATCGCCCGCCGGCGCGCCCGGGTACGGGACGAAGTTGAAGACGTCGGTCGGGTTGGTCGCCAGCGCCGAACCGGGCTTGGCGCCGACGAGCCCGATCACGCTCTCGCCCTGGTCGGGCATGAACGCGTCGACGTACACGAGCGCCTTGACGTTGGAGTTGCCGACCGCGGCGTTGGTGATCACGGCGCCGCCGTAGGAGTGGCCGACGAGCACGACGGGACCGCTGATCGTCGCCAGGATCGCCTTCAGGTAGGCGGCGTCGCCCGCGACGCCGCGCAGCGGGTTGGGTGCGACGTCGACGGTGTACCCGCGGTCCTGCAGCCGGTGGGCGACGCGACTCCAGCTCGAGCCGTCGGCCCACGCACCGTGCACGAGCACGATCGTCGGCTTCGGCGCGGCCGCCGCGGGCGTCGCCAGCGCCGCCGTCAGTGCCAGCGCGAGCAGGGTGGTTGCGATGCGTCCCACGTGTCCTCCTAGAGGGTCTTGATCAGTCCGCCGTCGATGACGAAGTTGGCGCCGGTCACGTTCGCCGTGCGCTCCGAGGCGAGCAGGACGACGAGCGTCGCGACCTCCTCGGGCGTCGTGAAGCGCCCGGTGGCGAAGCCGCCGATGCTCGCGACGACCTGTGCGCGGGCGGTGTCGGCGTCGACACCCGCGGCGGCCGCGACGGTCTCGGCGACGCCGTGCTCGCCGAGCCAGAGGTCGGTGCTCACCGGCCCGGGCGACACGCAGTTGACGTGGATGCCCTTGGCGCCGAACTCCTGCGCCAGCGACTTGCTCAGGTTCAGCAGCGCGGCCTTGGCGGCGCCGTAGTCGATCGTGCCGGCGTCGGGCTGGAAGAAGGCGTTGACCGAGGCGACGTTGACGATCGCGCCGCCGCCCTGCTCGACCATGGCGGGCACGCCGCGCGCGATCGCGCGCAACGCGGTGAAGAAGTTCATCTGCATCGCCCACTCGAACTCCTCGTCGGAGCGTGCCGAGGAAGCCGTCGAGGCGCAGGCGGACGCCGCCGACGTTGTTGACGAGCACGTCGACGCGGCCGTGCTCGTCGATCGCGCGCTGCACGAGCTGCGCCGGGCCGTCCGGCGCGGCGAGGTCGACCGCCACGGCAGTGACGCCCTCGAGCGCTCGAGCGCCGGTGCTGCGCGCGCCGGCGACGACCAGGGCGCCTTCGTCGGCCAGCGCGTGCGTCGACCGCCAGCCCGATGCCCTTGCTGGCGCCGGTGACGACGGCGACCTTGCCTTCGAGCCCGAGGTCCATGGCCGGAGCACCCGGTCGAGCCAGTCGGCGATGTACTGCGCGACCTCTTCCCAGCCGTCGCCGTCCATCAGCAGGTGCGAGCGGCCGGGGAACTCGACGAACTCGGTCGTCGCCGACACGTCGCGGTACTTGTGGAAGTTCTCCTTCGCGACCGCCGGCGGGACCGTGTGGTCGTGCTCGCCGACCGTGATCAGCAGCGGCGCCCGCTCCTCGCGGTCGAAGTCGACCTCGGTCTCGCCGTGCAGCGTGAAGTTCGCGAAGCCGTCCTGGAAGAAGATGCGCCCGGTCTCCGGCACCGCGTAGCGGTCGAACGCCGCGCGCGGCGGCCTCCTGGCTCCCACGTGTTCGTGAACGCGTAGTTGAACTGGTCGAAGTCGAGGTCGACCGTGCCGTGGCGCGTCGACGGGTGGGCGATCGCGGGCGCCGCGGCCCGCAGGCTCGAAAGCGGCACGCGCTTGATGCCCTTCGGCGCCGCCGGGTCGAGCGCGACGCCGGCGCGGCCGAGCCCGCGGTCGAGCAGGAGCTGCGTGATCAGTCCGCCGAACGAGTGGCCGATGATGATCGGCGGCTCGTCGAGCCCGTCGATGATCGCGGCGTAGTGGTCGACGATCTCCTCGACGCCGAGGCCGGCGAGCGCGGCCGGGTCCTCGCGCTGCGCCGCGACGTCGCGCGCCTTGCGCGGCCACTCGGGCGTGAGCGTCGCGTAGCCGCGCTCGGCGAAGAACGTCGGCGAAGCGCTCCCAGCTGTTCGACGCCAGCCAGGCGCCGTGGATGAAGACGATGGTCTCGGCCATGGCGCGACCGTACGGTCGCCCGCACCCGTGATCCAATGCCGATCACGGCGTGGCGATGCGCTCCGTGCATGGGTCCGCGAGGTGCTCGGCGGCGAACGGCGCGAAGGCGCGCACCGCCGCGCGGCTGGTCCCCGCGCGCGCGATGAACTCGAACGGCAGCCGGCACGGCGGCACGAGCGGCGCCGAGATCACGTCCGGCGGGAAGTCGTTGCGCGGGCTGATGCCGAGGTAGTCCGGCGAGAGGCCGGCGCGCACCGGAAACACCTCGTCGGTCAGCACGAAGTCGGGCCGCACTCCCGCGTCCGCGAACAGGTCGCGGATGGCGGCGTTGTATCCCGAGCGCTCGGCGCCGGAGCCCCCGACGAGCGTCAGCGGGACGCCTTCGAGGTCGGCGAGCTCGATCTGCACGCGGTCGGCGAGCGGATGGTCGTGGTGCATGGTGACCGACAGCGTCTCGTCGACCACGTGCGTGTACGTCAGCCCGGATCGCCGCGCGGGCGCGAAGCCCATCGCGCAGTCGAGCTCCCCCGCGAGGAGCTGGTCCTGGAGCTGCTCGGTCATCGCCTGGCGCGGCCGGACGTCGACCGCCGGATACCGCTGCGAGTACGCCTGGACGAGCCCGAACCAGCGTTCCTGGCCGCCGGCCAGCGGCAGCCCGACGGCCAGCGGGCCCCGGGGTGCCTCGAGCCGCCCGACCGCCAGCGCGTCCTCCGCCGCCTCGAGCGCCACGCGCGCTCGCGTCAGCAGCTCCGCGCCGGCCTCGGTCAGCTCGACGCCGCGCGGCGTGCGGACGAGGATCGGCGCACCGATCTCACGTTCGAGCTGCTGCATCTGCCGCGACAGCGCCGGCTGGGTGATGAACAGCCGCTCCGCCGCGCGCCCGATGTGGCCCTCCTCCGCGACGACGACGAACGATCGGAAATGGCGGAGGTCGACCGGCACGACCCTGAGCATCCCACAGCCATCAACACGACTTGGCGGCGTCCGCGTACATCTGCGCCCGCGCCTTGTAGCCGGTCGGCGTCGAGTGCACGCCGTCGGACCCGACCCAGCTCGGGTTCTGCGCCACGGCCGTCGCCCACGGCACGATCCGCAGGCGCGGGAGCTGGGCGGCGAGCTGCGCGAGCTTGCGGTTGGCCGCCGCGTAGCTGACGCCGTTGACCGGCGGGCGCACGATCGTGGCCCAGATCGCGCAGCCGCTCGCGCCGGCGCGCGAGACCGACGTGCGCACCGCCGACTCGAGCTGGGACACGTGGCTCGGGTCGTCGTTGGTGAACAGGCTGAACGCGAGCGCGGTCGGCCCGTTGACCGGTGTGGTGTTGAGGATCTGCATGCCGGTCGCCAGCGGGCGGCCGGTCTGGGCGTTCGTCGTCACCTTGAAGCCCGGCAGCAGCGAGGGCAGGTACGGCTGGGTGCCGACGGCCAGCGAGTCGCCGATCATCGTGAACGTCTTCGGCGGCGAGCCGCTCGGGGCCGGCGCGGGGACGGCCGGGTTCGCGGGCGTCGACGGCGTGTTCGGCGGCGCGTTCGGCTCCGGTGCGGCCTGCGGCGGCTTCGACGGCAGCTTGCGCGGCTTCGCGTGCAGGCGCACCTCGACGAACACGACGTTGCTCGGGTCGGCGGCGTCCGCGACCTTCACCAGCGCGCTCGGGTGACTCTCCGGGGCCTTGACGACCACGTGGACGGCCCACTGGTTGTCGACCTGCGCCTCGTCGGTCGCCGTGCAGCCGCTGACGTGGCAGCCGGTCGCCACGCGCACGGTGGTGCCCGGCTCAGCCTGGCCGTTGACGTCGAGCGGCGCACTCAGGCGGCCCCCGCCGATCCGCGTCGCCTTGAGCGTCTGAGCGGCGACCGGCGCGTCGATCGTCAGCGGCACGGCGTCGCTGGACACCGGCGGCGCCGTGGCCTGCGGCGCCGGCTTGTCGTCCCCGCCACCGCACCCCGCGACGAGCGCGCACGCCAGCACCGCCAGCGCACGCCGGTCACCCATCGGCGTCCCGCTTCACGACGGCCAGCGCGGCGACCGAGCGGGCGCCGGAGTGCCGGACGCCGGCCGTGAGCACGTGGCTGTGGCAGACGAACAGGGCGCCGGCCCGGAAGCCGCTCGGGAGCGGCGTCAGCTTCGCGACGCGGCCGCCGGCGTCGGCCTGGACGATGCGGCCGCCGCTGGACGGCTTGGCGAGCAGCAGGTTGCAGCCGCCGCGCGGGTCCGGCGCCAGGCCCGTGAGGCGGTCGGGCGCCGGGAGCGCAGGAGCGCCGGCGAACGGGTTGCGCGCGAGCAGTGTCGCGGGATCGGCGCGACGGGTGCGGACGCGGTCATCTCCCTGCTCGGCGACGCACACGTCGGCGGCGTCGGCGAGTCCGAGGACGAGCGCGCCTGCGGCCGGCACGGCGCCCGCGGGCCGTGCGGTGGCGGCGTGATAGACGGCGATCGACGAGCCGCAGGCGACGAGCAGGCGGCCATCGCCGGCGAGCACCGCCGAACGCGCGGGCTCGCACGCGGCCGCCGTCTCGGCGCGCGTCGCGCCCGTGCGCAGGTCGAGTCTCGCCACGCGCGATCCGGTCGCGACCGCCAGGCGATGGCCGCGTGCGGCCATTGCGACGTGCGCCGCCGCCGGGAGCGTCACCGGTCCGAACGCCGGTCGCGGACGCCCACGGCCGTCGACGCCGAGGAGCCGGACCGACCCGTCCCGGGCCCGCAACGCGACGACGACCTGCCGGCCGCCCGGGCCGGCCGTCACCGCGAGCGCCGTGTCATGGCGCGAACCGACGCGGGCGACGCCGCCGGTGCCGAACGCGTCCACGACGGAGCCGTCGTGACGCAGCCGCACGAGCGCGACGTGGGCGTCGACCGTGGCCGCGACGATCGCGCCGGCATCGGCCAGGCGCACCCCGCCGGCGACCTCCACGTGGCGCCCGCGGAGCCCGTCGAGATCGACCACGCGCGGCGCGGCCGACGCCGGCGCGCAGAGGAAGAGGGCCAGCGCGCCCGCCGCGAGCGCCCCTCTCCCCGCCGCGAGCGCCCCTCCCCCCGCCGTGAGCGCCCCTCTCCCCGCCGCGAGCGCGGTTATTCTGCGCGACTGGACAGTGCCTTTGACCCGGGAGACGTCATGCCCAAGTTCGTAGCCGCGGCGATCGCCGCTCTCGCCGCCGCCGTGCTGCTCGGCCTCGGCGCCCAAAGTGCCGGCGCGGCCAGCTCGTGCCATCTCTCCAGCTACGAGCAGCGGCACCTCGGCACGACGTACGTGCTGAACGTGAAGGTGAAGCAGGTCGGCTGCGCGAAGGCGAAGAAGGTGGTCAAGGCGTACCACGGGTGCCGCCACAAGCACGGCGCGGCGGGCAAGTGCGCGAAGAAGGTGTCGCGCGGCTGGAAGTGCACGGACAAGCGCTTCAACAAGATCGCGATCCAGTACGACGCGCGCACGACGTGCAAGAAGGGCACGGCGCGCATCTTCAGCACCTACACGCAGAACACGTAGCACTCAGGGCACGTCCTCGAAGTCGTCGCCGAGGGCGCGCATGACCTCGTCGGCGGCGAGCTCGGCGCCCGCCTCGTTGAGGTGGATGCCGTCCGCCTCGCGGACGAGCCGCCGCTCGCCGGCGACGTCGATCGCGTCGGCGTAGCGGCCCTCGGGGGTGAAGATGCGCTCCAGGTCCAGGATCCGCACCTGCGCACGATAGGGCTGGGCGGCCACGGCGATCGCCGCATTCACGGCGCGCGCGATGGGGACCCGGTCGCGGTCGCGCGGGGCCGGCAGCGTGAGCCAGTACACGCGCGTGGCGCCGTTGCGCCGGTACGTGTTCATCATCAGCCGCGCGCGGTAGGCGTACTCGGCGGCCCACGCGGCGCCGCAGCAGTTGTGGCCCTTCATCGGGAAGCCCTCGTTGGCGCCGATGAAGACGACGACCGCGTCGGGCTTCTGCGCGGCGGTCTGGCGGGCCGACAGCTTTCCCCAGTCGACGAGCGCGGTCTTCGAGATGCCGGTGCCGATGTGCGGCTCGCGCGTGACCTGGATGGCCTTGCCGCCCGCGAGCCGGCGCGCGAGGACGGCGTCGAGCGGCATCGCCATCGAGTCGCCGGTCACGAGCAGGCGCCGCAGCGCCCGCTTGGGCGCCGCCGGGCCGCCGAGCTCGCCCGGGTCGAACGCGTCGGCCGTCACCGGCGGCACGGTCTGGGTCGACTGCGCGGCGGTCTGGAACCCGCCGCCCGCGTCCGCCAGGTCCTCATCGGGCGACAGCCAGGCCGTGAGGTTGCTCACCCCGTCGGCAAGCGGCAGCTTGTCGCCGAGCCAGCCCGCCGGCTTGCCGACCACCAGCACCGCGGTGCGCAGCGGCCCATCGTCCATCTGCTCACCCGCCGCCCGGATCGACGGCCCGGCGACGAGCACCAGCACCACGGCGGTGGTGAAGATCGCGAGGATCGCCTCGCGCGCGCCGAGCCGGCGGGTGCGCGGGGAGATGGGCGGGATGATCTGGGGCTGCGGCATCAGAACTGGAAGTAGATGAAGGGCGGCACGCCCTCGCTGGGCACCGTCGCGCCGACGACGAGGATGACGACCGCGAGGCCGAAGCCGAGCGCCACCGGGTTCAGCGCCTCCACGCGTAGCCGGAAGCTCTCGATCCAGCGCTCCGGCACGAGCTGCAGGCCGATCACGGCGGTGACCGCGAGGACGGCGGGCAACGTCCACAGGGTCGCGGGCCCGGGGGAGAAGAGCTGGCTCAGCACCTCGCCGGCGATGTTCAGGTCCGGGCTGCGGAACAGGATCCAGGCGAGCACGACGACGTTGAACGTGATCAGCCAGCGCACCAGCGCCGGCATGCGGTCCCAGGGCGTGAAGAAGCGCTCGAACACCAGCGCGGCGCCGTGCAGCGCGCCCCACAGCACGAACGTCCACGCTGCGCCGTGCCACAACCCGCCGAGCAGCATCGTGATCATCAGGTTGCGGGCCGTGAACAGCTTGCCGCCCCGGCTCCCTCCCAGCGGGATGTAGAGGAAGTCGCGCAGGAACCGCGACAGCGTCATGTGCCAGCGGCGCCAGAACTGCTGAAAGCCGAGCGCCGCGTACGGGCGGTGGAAGTTCTGCGGGAACACGAAGCCCATCAGCAGCGCGGTGCCGATCGCGATGTCGGTGTAGCCGGAGAAGTCGCAGAAGATCTGCGCCGCGTAGCCGTACGACGCAAGCGCGACGTCGGGCGCGCTGTACGCCTGCGGGACCGCGAACACCGGGTCGACCACCGTGCGCGCCAGGAAGTCGGCGATCGCGACCTTCTTGATCAGCCCGAGCGCGATCAGCCCGATCGCGGCGCCGACCGGGATGTCGCGTGGGCTGCGCGGCGTCGCGAGCTGGGGAAGGAACTCGCGCGCGCGCACGATCGGGCCGGCGACGATGTGCGAGAAGAACGACAGGTACAGCGCGACGTCGATCAGGCTCCCGGCCTCGATCGTCCGGCGGTAGACGTCGACCGTGTAGGAGATCGCCTGGAACGTGAAGAAGCTGACGCCCAGCGGGATGGCGAGCGCGATCAGCGGGGCCGAGAGCCCGAGGCCGAAGCGCTCGAGCGCCCCGTTGATCTCAGTGGCGAAGAACCCGTAGTACTTGAAGACGACGAGCACACCGAGGTCGAACACCAGCGCCGCGATCAGGATCGCCTTGCGCCGGCGCGGCCGCTCCGTGCGCATGAGAAGCTGGGCGGCGGCCTGGTTGCCGAGCGTGACCGCCGCCAGCAGCACGCAGAACTTCCACCCCGCGGCGCCGTAGAAGATGTAGCTGGCGATGAGGATGAACGGCTTCCACACCCGCGGGTACGGCATCAGCGCCCACGAGAGCGTCAGCACCACCGTGAAGAAGATCGCGAACTCGACTGTGGGGAAGATCATCCGGTTTCAGGCCCGACGTCCGCGGCTGCGGGGCACCGTAGCGATCGCGGCGGCGGCGCTCGTCCTCTCGCCCGGGACGGCCCTGGCGTGTGACGCCGGCCAGCACCTCGCCGCCCACCGCAAGCCCGCGCACGGGCGGGCGCCGCTGGCGGTCGGCGACTCGGTCATGCTCGGGGCGGCCGACCGGCTCGCGCACGCGGGCTTCGAGGTCGACGCCCGCGGCTGTCGCCAGATGGGCCAGGGGCTCGACGTGCTGCAGCAGCGCCGGGCCGCGGGCACCCTGTCGCGAGTGGTGATCGTCGCGCTGGGGACGAACTGGACCATCACGCGCGCCGACGTCCGGCGCGCGCTGGCCATCCTCGGCAGGCGGCGTCTGCTCGTGCTCGTGACGCCGCGCGAGCTCGGCGGCGGGTCGGGGTCGGACGCCCAGGTCGTGCGCGCGGCCGGACGCCGCCACCCGCGGCGGATCCGGGTCGCCGATTGGGTGCGCGTGAGCGCGGGCCACAGCAGCTGGTTCGCCGGCGACGGCATCCACCTCGACCAGGGCGGGATCGACGGGATGGTGCGGATGCTCAAGCCGTTCCTGCGCGCGAAGCCGCCCGAGCGGCCGCCCTGCGCCTAGAGCACTCCATCGCGGCGCATCGCCTGGACGATCACTGCCGAGGCGATCGACGCGCCCGTCACGTTCAGGTGCACGCCGTCGGCCTGCCGGACGCTCACGTACCGGCCGTGCCAGCGGATCGACTGGCGGAACCGGAAGCCGGGCGTGAAGCGGCCGGCGAGCCCGACGAGATGGACCTCGCCCGGGTGGCGGTGGGCGGCGTCGCGGATCGCGGCGTTGACCGCGCGGTAGACGCGCCGGAAGCTCGCGCTGCGGGGAGCGGGCAGCGTCGCCCAGTAGACGCTCCCGGCACCGCGCCGCGCGTACGAGGCCATCATGCCGCTCACCCGTTTCGCGTAGGCCTTGATCCAGTCCCGGGCGCAGCACTTGACGCCGTGGAGCGGGAAGCCGTCGTTCGCCCCGATGAACACGACCGTCACGTCGGGCCGGAGCCGCCGTGCCTGCTGCTTGGCGTGGAACGGCCAGTTGAGCAGGAACGGCTTGCTGATGCCGGTCGAGATGCGGGCATCCGAGTGGACGGTCACCCGGTCGCTCTGCAGCCGCTGCGCGAGGAAGCCGTCGATGATCTGGATCATCGAGTCGCCGGTCGCCAGCAGGCTCAGGTGCCCGTTGGCGGGGCGGACGTGCGCGGTGTCCTGCTCGGTCGGCGCGCTCGGCGTGCGGACCCGGATCCGCCACGTCCCGGGGACGCCGGGCCGGAAGCGCCAGGCGACGCGCTTGCGATGCTCGTGCAGGTTCAGCGTGTGACAGCGCTTGCGGTCGAGCGGCCCGCGCGCGCACGCGTGTGACTTGATGGCGCCGAGCTTCCAGCGGTCGACGAGCAGGACGGTGAGCGGGCGCCCGGCGCGTGGCTGCGCGGGGCGGACCTTGAGCGTCAAGCGCCCGGCGCACTTCGGCGTCGTCACCGCGGCCTGCGCGGTCAGCGACCCCGTCTGGACCGTGAACGTGCGGTGCCGTGGGCTGCAGCGCCATTGCGCGGCCCGTCTGAGCGTTTGCGGCGCGCCGGTCAGTGCGACCTGGCCGAGCGGCTGCCCGGTGTCGGTCAGCGTCGCCGTCGCGCCCGCGGGGCCGGTGACGGTGAGCCCGATGTAGCCGGTGCCGTCGCGGTGCGCTTCGAGCGTCAGCTCCTGCGCGTCAGCGCGCGCGGCAAGAAGCAACGTGAACAGGGCCGCGCAGGCCAAGGCTCTCCGGTCGACGCCGCCCATCGGTCCGCACTCTAGGGCTTGACTTTGATGTTAGTGTCATTCATATGAAATCTGTGCGTCCGTACCGGATGGTCGCGCGCGCGGAGTCCGCCGCCGCGACGGGCGAGCGCATCCTCGACGCGGCGATCGAGGTCTTCTGGGAGCTCCCGCACGACGCGATCACGCTGGACGAGGTGGCGCGGCGCGCCGGTGTCACCGTGCAGACGGTGATCCGGCGCTTCGGTGGGCGCGACGGGCTGTTCGCCGCTGCCGCCGCGCGCGAGACCGAGCGGGTGCGCGAGCAGCGCTACCAGGCGCGGGCCGGTGACGTCCGCGGCGCCGTGCGCGTGCTGCTCGACCACTACGAGGAGATGGGCGACCGCATCATGCGATTGCTCGCCGACGAGGAGCGCGTCCCCGAGCTGCGGACGATCACCGACCAGGGGCGCGCCTTCCACCGCGAGTGGTGCGCGCGCGTGTTCGAGCCGTCGTCGCCCCGCCGGCTCGCTCAGCTCGTGGCGGTCTGCGACGTCTACACCTGGAAGCTGCTGCGCCGCGACTCACGGCTCAGCCGCCGTCAGACCGAGCTGGCGCTGGTGGAGATGCTCGAACCGCTGGTGGCCTGATGGCTCGCATCCTCGCTTACACCTCGCCCGCGCGCGGGCATCTGTTCCCCGTCACGCCGATCCTCGACGAGCTCGCGGCGCGCGGACACGAGGTCTCGGTGCGCACGCTCGCCTCGCAGGTCGAGCTGATGCGCTCGCGCGGGTTCGACGCCGCCGCGATCGACCCCGCGATCGAGCGGATCGAGCCCGACGACTACCTCGGCCGCACTCCGCTGGCGGCGCAGAAGCGATCGGTGCGGATGCTCTGTGCGCGCGCCTCGCACGACGCCGACGATCTGCGGCGCGCGATCGACGACGTCGCTCCCGACGCGCTGCTCGTCGACTTCGGCTGCTGGGGCGCGCTCGCGGCCGCCGAAGCGTGGGGCGGTCCGTGGGCGAGCTGGTGTCCGTATCCGCTCCCGCTGCCGTCGCGGGACGCGCCGCCGTTCGGCCCGGGACTGCGGCCCGCGCGCGGCGTCGCCGGTCGTGCGCGCGATGCGTTGCTGCGACCGTTGGCGTTCGGCGCGCTCGAGCGGATCGTGACGCCGCGCGTGAACGAGGTCCGCGCGAGCGTCGGCGTACCGCCGCTCGGCGGTGCGGCCGACATGTTCGCGGCGCTGCCGCTGCTCCTGTACATGACCGCCGAGCCGTTCGAGTACCCGCGCTCGGACTGGCCGGCCAACGTCCGGCTCGTCGGACCGTGCGACTGGGATCCGCCTTCCGAGCCACCGGAGTGGCTCGACTCGGTCGACCAGCCGATCGTGCTGGTCACCACGTCGTCGGAGTTCCAGGACGACGGCCGCCTCGTCCGCTGCGCACTGGAGGCGCTCGCCGGGGAGCCGGTCCATGTGGTCGCGACGCTACCGTCGATCGACATCGCCGGGTTCTCCGCTCCGGCGAACGCGCGTGTGCTTCCGTTCGTCTCGCACGCGGCGATCCTCGACCGCGCCGCATGCGCCGTCACGCACGGCGGGATGGGCGCGACGCAGAAGGCCCTGGCGCGCGGCGTGCCGGTGTGCGCCGTGCCGTTCGGGCGCGATCAGTTCGAGGTCGCCCGTCGGGTCGAGGTCGCCGGCGCCGGCACCCGGCTGACGGCGCGCAGGTTGCGCGCCGACCGTCTCCGCTCGGCCGTCCGGCAGGCGCGCGGCTGTGTCGACGGCGCGCGCCGCGTCGCCGCCGGCTATCGCGCCGCCGGCGGTCCTCGGGTCGCGGCCGACGCCTTCGAGGAGGTCGCGGACGCCGATGCGAGAATCGGCCGGTGAAGGGCAAGCTCCTCGGCGCGGTGGTCGTCGGCCTGTTCCTGGTGGGTGGCCTCGGGATGGTCGCCGGCGGCGTCTACCAGGTGATCGTCAGGGAGACGGGTGAGCGCGCCAGTGCGCGCGTCACCGAGTGCCACAAGAGCGGCGGCCGCTACCGGTCCGACGTCTGCAGCGGCACGTGGGTCGCCGGCGGCTCGCTGCTCGCCGGCGGCCATGTCGTGCTCGGGACGATCGACGGGGCCGATACCGGCGACGTCGGGGAGCGGATCGAGGTGCGGCTGTCGGGCTCGCGCGCCTACACGACGTCGCTGCGCGTCCCGATCATCCTCATCGTCATCGGGCTCGGGATCGCCGCGGTCGGCGTGCGGCTGCTCGTGATGTTCGTGCGCAGACACTTGACGCGCGTGCCGTCCGGGTAGTCCTTCTGTATGCCACCTCGCGGAGTGAAGAAGGGCACCAAGCGGGCCCGGCAGTACGAGCACATCAAGGACAGCCAGAAGAGCCAGGGCGCGTCCGAGTCGCGTGCCGAGGAGATCGCGGCGCGCACGGTCAACAAGGAACGCGCGCGCAGCGGCGAGTCGCGGCAGGCCTCGCGTACGTCGACGCAGGACATGTCGTCCTCGCGTCGCGGCGGCCAGCGGTCGGGCACGAACCGGCAGAAGGGCCGCACGCGCGACCAGCTCTACGCCGAGGCGAAGAACCTCGGCATCGAGGGCCGCTCCTCGATGAACAAGGCGCAGCTCCAGCGCGCCATCGCCGGCAAGAAGTCCTAGTCGTCGTCCGCGTCGGCCGCCGCGCCCTCTCGGGCCTCGGCCGGCGCGAACGCCCTGAACGCGTCGGTCATCTGCTGGTCCTCGCCTGACCGCTCGTCCTCGTCCTCTTGGGGCGTCGCGAGGTCGGCGTTCGCCTGCAGCACGGCGCTCTCGAGCAGGTGCCGCAGGTCGCCCTCGGAGCCGGCGGTGACATCGGCAACCGTGACCTTCTTCCTGGTGACCTTGATGTCGCCCCACTCGCTGCTCTCGGAGTGCAACCGCTCGAGCACCCGCGCCACACGATCGGCCCACTTCTGGCTCGGCTCGCCCGCGATCGGCGCGGTCAGCTGGCCGCCGTCGACGGTCGCCTGCGCCCAGTCGATCTGCGTCTCGTCCACGAATCCCGTGTTCCCGTTCCGTGGTCATCGCACGCTCTCCCCACCCGATCGGGCAGAGTGGGGGCGTGGGACCGATCGACGCACGCAACTCGGCGGGCTACGACGCCCCGATCGGGCTGACCGCCGACCCGGTCGTCTTCACGCTCGTCGACGGCCGCCTCAGCGTGCTCCTCGCCCGCCGGCTCGAGGAGCCCCAGCGCGGGATGTTCGCGCTGCCCGGCGGGTTCGTCGGCGCCGACGAGTCACCCGAGCAGACGGCCGAGCGCAAGCTGCGCGAGAAGACCGGCGTCGGCTCCGTCCACCTCGAGCAGCTCCGCACCTACGCTCAGCCCGACCGCGACCCCCGCGGCTGGCTCCCCTCGATCGCCTACATGGCGCTGGTGGCCCCCGAGGCGCTGCCCGAGGAGGGCCCACCCGGCCGCGAGGCGAGCTGGCACCCCGTCGACGCCCTGCCCCCGCTTGCCCTGGATCACGCCCGGATCGTCGACGACGGCCTCTGGCGCCTCCACGCCCGCATGGCCGACAAGGAGTGGTTCGTCCGCGTCGCCGGCGGTCTGCTTCCCGACCGCTTCACGCTGGCCCAGGCCCAGCGTCTGTACGAGGCCCTGCGAGGCGAGCCCGTCGACCCCGCCAACTTCCGCCGCGACGTCAAGGCCACCGGCCTGCTCGCCGACACGGGAGAGCAACGCTCCGACGGCCCAGGCCGCCCGGGCCGGGTCTACCGCCGCGCATAGACTGCCCACTCGGCCCCTGTAGCTCAGCTGGATAGAGCAGCGGACTTCTAATCCGCAGGTCGCAGGTTCGAATCCTGCCGGGGGCGCTCGCGATAGGCGGCTGCGCCCCTACTCGAGAGACCTGCGGATGTCCTTGAACAGCATCTGCAGATTGAGGGGATCTGTCGGGGACGGCTCGAATCCCCAGCGCTCATGGAACCCGCGCGCCGCATCGTCGAGGGCATGCACGAGAAGGACTCGCATTCCGACGGCCTCCGATGCACTCAGCGCGCGCCGCATTGCGTCCTGCAGCAGCCAGGCCCCGATCCCCTGCCCTTGGACCGATGCGTCCACGGCTAGACGGGCGAGGAGGACGGCCGGAATGGGATGGCGCGGTTGACCCTTTCGGGTGCGCTCGGTCGCTTGTTCGTGGGCAATTGCCGCCGCGGCGAGGGCGTAGTAGCCACAGACCCGACCTTGTTCCCGGTCGACTGTCGCGAACACGCGCGCCGACCCGCTCGCGGCAGCACTGCGCGCGTGCTCGGCAAGCCAGACGTTGAGGGACTCGACGCCGCAGTCGAAACCGTCGAGCGTGTGGGTGACGCCGAGCGGTTCGGGGTCCCCGAACCTGACGCTCATCACTCAGGCCGCGAGCGCGCGAACAGTTCGCGCACCTCCGGCTTGACTTCGGCCGGCCGGTCCAGTGCATCGTTGAAGGCCGCCCACGAGCCTTCGTCGAGTACGAACCGGGTGCGGTCGGCGACGAGGCGCTCCGCCCGGTCTCGGCCGCTTTCGATCAGGAACTCGGACAGGCTCTCGCCGACCAGGGCGGCAGCCTGACGCAGCAGCAGATCGTCGGCAGGTGCGACGCGAAGGTTGACGCGGGCGGTCTTGGCGGCGCTCATAACGGCAGTGAGTGTACCCACAATGTACGTACGGTCTCAGGCAGTATCGGTGCAGGTGCCGTCGGCCTTGAGCGCGCGCCGCAGGCGCCGGGCGTGGATCGTGTCCCGAACGGTGTCCCGAACTGAGCACAACCGACACCGCCCCAAGACAACGGAGCCGCACTAGACGTAGCTCAGCCACGCCGAAACCCCCTGCAAATCCACCATTTCTAGTCCGCAGGTCGCAGGTTCGAATCCCGCCGGGGCGCTCGTCTAAGCCGCGCCCAGGCGCTGCAGATCGTCGAGGTCCCGAGGCCGCCCAGCTGCGCGTTTCATCGCGATCAGGTCGTCGAGACCGCATACACGCAGTGGGACGCCTCCGAGCTCGCCGCTGAGGGCGCGAGCCTCGTCTCAAGGCGAAAGTTGGCGCCGCCCTCGAGGTCCTCGGGCCGGGCTGGGTCGAACGGGAACTCGTCGGGGTCGAAGTCGCCGAGTCCCACGTGGCGAGCATCGATCTCGGTGAGCAATCGTGCAAGGCGCCGGAGGTTGTCGGGGTCGGGGTCGGGGACGATGTCGAGGTCCCGCGAAGGACGGATCACCCCGTGGGCGTTGACCGCGAACCCGCCGATGATGATGTGCCGGACGCCGGCCTCATGGAGCGCCCGGAGCAGAGGCTCCGGGTTCAACGCGTCGGTCATCGCCTCCGAGCAGGCTCGAACGCTGCGGCGAACCGCTTCGCAAATTCGCTGTGCGCGATCGTGTTCTCGAGGTTCTTCGTGACGCCGCGAGCCGCGTCGCGGCGTACCCGCGCTCGCTCCGCGGCTTCCTCACGCTTGACCTCGTCGTCCGTCCAGCCGTTGTGCTCGGGCTTCTCGGCCATCGTCTGATCGTACGCGGAGAGTCGGTTGCTCTGCGACCGCCAAGCTCTCGACGTCCCGAACTCGTCACAAGTGTGGGCCACCCAGCCCAACTCAGCAGGTGCACCCTTCGCTCTAGTGACGCTAGAAAGTCCTGCAAATGGGTCGTTTCTAATCCGCAGGTCGCAGGTTCGAATCCCGCCGGGGCGCTCAGGTTCCATGCAAACGCGGGGATTCTGATGGCGCTCGTTGTCCGACGATCGTCGCCAGTCCCGCATGTGTCCCAGATGTCGTGCACCCGCAGGTGTGATTTCGCGTGTTCGGTCCCAAGGCCCGTGAGATGATCGGCTCATGCGCGATTCCGTTCCTGCACTGATCAAGCAACTCGGGTGGTGCGAGGAGGACTGCAGGTCGATCATCGACGCGCTCGCCCGCGCCGGCGATCCTGCTGCCCTCGAGCCGCTGAGCGTCAAGCTGGCCGACCCAGTGCTCGCGGACGCCGCAGCGGGCGCCATAGCCACCATCGCCGCGCGCGCGGACTCCCGCGGGCGGGCGATCAAGCTGCTCGAACGCGGGCTCGGCGACGCTGATCCCGCCGCCCGCGGGGCCATTGAGGCGTCGATCGCGGGCCTGCGCCGCTGAGCGCGTAGATCCACCGATTCGGGCGATTCAGATGCGGCTCGGAGGGCGTACGGTCCGCGGGACCGACTCGGGGCGAGGAGGACGACGTGGTGCAGATTCGGGCGACGGTGGACGAGGGCGGCGGCGCGATCCTCGACCTTGCCGGCGAGGGCGGGGGTGAGATTCGAGACTCGGTGGCGCTGGACGAGCTCGAGGCTGCCGACCGCGTGCCGGCGCTCGGGAGCCTGGTTCTGCACTTCGACTTCTATGGGCGCTTGGCGCGGATCGAGGTGACCGATTCGGTCGGCTCCGTCCTGCCGCCGGCGCTGATCGATTCAGCCGAGGAGCCGTAGCCGCGAAATCGTGTCCGCAGGGAGTCTCGACTCAGCAGGAGTGAGGTCGACTCAGCGCGACTCAGAGGAGCTACGGGATTCTGCTCTCGAACCTTCGACAGCTTCGCCCATGAGCAGCACGCCGGCGTAGTGCGTGTTGAGCACCCGCAGCTCCTCGGCCGCCAGCGCCAACAGGGGGAGACGCGGGGCGACGCGCCGGGCGAGGGGCGGTGCCAGGGTCACGCGGCGCAGCCGGAGCTCGAACCCGGGGAACAACGAGGCGAGCTCGCGGCGGCCGATCCCGCGGACGGCGCGGTTGCGCGGGTTGTCGACGAAGAAGTCGTACCAGGCGATCGCGCCGCCGGGGGCGAGGACGCGGGTCATCTCGCGGGCGACGGTGGCCTTCATCGAGACATCGAGGATCGACGAGAACATCGTGCCCTGGAAGACGACGTCGAAGGAGCCCGGCTCCCACGGCAACGCGCTCGCGTCACCGACGCGCAGGTCGGCGCCGGCGAGCCGCGCGGTCGCCGCGGCCACGCGGTCGGGGAGCAGGTCGATCCCCGCCAGGTGATCGCGAGACGCGCCCCAGGTCTCGAAGTCGGCGAGGCCCTGGCCGCTCCCGCACCCGACGTCGAGGACGCGCCGGCCCGCGAGCGGCAGCAGCCCGGCCGACCGGAGCAACCCCACGAGCGCGCGCTCCCGCGACTGCCGGTGGAGCAGCTGCGCCGGCGCGGTCGGCCGCGTAGCGATCCGGCGGGATCTCTCGCTCGCGCCGCTCGTACTCGCGGATGATCCGGTCGGCCTCGGAGATCGCTCGATGCTAGAACCCGAAGCGGTACGGGTTCGTCGCGGTGAAGCCGAGGTACTCGTCGCCGAGCCAGGTGTAGGCGCCGACGTACCACTTGCCGCGCTGGTCGAGCGTGCGGATGCACTGGGACGTGGTGCCGCTCTCGGTGATCGCCGTGGCGCAGCCGATGGTGTGGGAGCTGTTGTACCGCCAGAACACGCCCTTGGTCTTGAGGTCCTGGCCGGAGTGGTTCACGTAGCGGCCCATCGCTCGGTACGAGTTCTTGGTGTCCCGGAAGAGGCAGACCCTCGTCCCCGTGAGCGGCCCCGGTGTGCACTCCAGCTTCTTCCACTTCGCCTCGGCGGGCGCGGCGCCGGCGAGCGCGGTGGCGGCAAGCGCGGCGAGCGCGGCGGAAGCCAGAACGGTACGGATGCGGCGCATGGACGATGTCCTCCCCAGTCGGTCGTGCGAGTCCAACCGCTCCAAACCGCCGTGGAGCCCGGGGTTGCGGCGAAAGTCAGGGGTCGCGACACGCCGCATCTCAGGGTCGTCGCCAGGAGATAATTCGCGCCGTCGGTACGACCCTCAGGAGACACGATGTCCAAGCATCAGGAGCAGATCGTCGCGGCGGCGAACGGCAAGGTCGAGGAGCCGATCCTCGGCGCGGCGTGGGCCAAGCCGCGGGGGGCGACGACGGCCGCGGCGGGCGGCGGGTTGATCGCCAGTGAGATCGGGGCTCGCTGGGCGGGCAAGCACCGCAAGGGCGCGGCGACCGCGGGCATCGAGGTCGGCAACCCGGGCGCGGTGGCGGTCACCGCGACGAGCCTCGTGACCATGAAGGTGAAGGTCAGCGCCATGGGGGCGATCAAGGAGGTCACCGAGGTGCTGAGCGAGGTCCCGCTGGGCGACATCGACAAGCTCGAGGTCAAGCGCTTCGGGCTCACCGGCGTGATGGAGATCAGCGCCGGCGGCGGGACGTTCAAGCTCGAGGGCAAGCCCGGCGACATGAAGGAGCTCGCCGAGGTGTTCGAGCGCGCGCGGGCTGCGGCGGCCTAGACAGCGGCCGCCGCGACAGCGGGCATCCGCGGCTCGAACGCGACCTGCTCGTCGGCCCCCGGCTGGACCACCAGCGCCGTCGACTCCGGCACGGCGTTCCAGACGCCGGGCAGGTCGGACAGCGGCTCGGACACGATCAGCCGGTCCTCGTCGGTCAGGCGCTGGAAGCGTGGGTTGTCCGGATAGAGCGCCTGCACGGTCTCGCGGTCGGCGGACATGTACAGCGTGCGCGACTTGTGCTCGCTCGAGTAGCGGACCGCCCACAGGCGCTCGCCGTTGCTGAAGCCGAGGGTTCCCTGCATCGGGTACTCGACGCCGTGGGCGCGCCCGGTGGCCTCGACGAACCCGACCGCCTGCGCGACGGCGCCGAGCGGGTCGCTGTCGAGGCCGAACGTGAGCGCCAGATAGAACAGCACCTCGGAGTCTGTCGAGCCCGCGATGTAGTCGAACAGCGCCGGCTCGATCGTCAGCAGCAGGTCGCGCCGGTACTGGTGGAACCCGTTGAGCGCGCCGTTGTGCACGAACAGCCAGCGTCCATGGCGGAACGGATGGCAGTTGGTCTGCTGCACCGGCGTGCCCGTGGTCGCCCGGATGTGCGCGAGGACCAGCGATGACTCGATGTGGGGCGCCATCTCGCGCAGGTTCGCGTCGCTCCACGCGGGCGTGACGCTGCGGTAGCGCCCAGGAGTCCCGCCCTGCTCCGGGCCGTACCAGCCGACGCCGAAGCCGTCACCGTTGGTCGTCTCGACCCCCTGGCGTGCGTGCAGCGCCTGGTCGATCAAGCCGTGCTGGGTCTGGAAGAGCAGCTCGTCGATGATCAGCGGCTGCCCGAAGTAGGCGTTCCAGCGACACACGTCGCCCTCCTCGTCGGTGAAGTCCACCTCATCGTCCCCGCCGCCGCGGCGACCGGCCAATGGGATGTGCCGGTGTGCGCGGGTGATGCCCGCACCCGTAGCGCTACGCCACGCGGAGCGCGGGCCGCGCGGCGAGCCCGAGCACGGCCAGCAGCGCGGAGACCACGTGCGGGTCGAGCTGGGAGCCCGCGACACGGACCAGCTCGGCCCCGGCCTCGGCCGTGGTGCGGGCGGGCGAGTACGGGCGGTTGGCGGTCATCGCGCAGAACGCGTCGGCGGCGGCCACCACGCGCGCCTCGATCGGGATCGCGGTGCCCGCCAGCCGGTCCGGGTAGCCGGCGCCGTCATAGCGCTCGTGATGGTGGCGCACGGCGGCGGCGGACTCGCGGACGGCCTCGACGCCGCACACGATCTCCTCGCCGATCACCGGGTGGGTGCGCATCACCTCCCATTCGGCGTCGTCGAGCGGGCCGGGCTTGGTGATGATGCGGTCCGGGATCGCGACCTTGCCGACGTCGTGCAACCAGCCGCCAAGCCGGCAGCGCAACGCGAGCGCGTCGGGGAGGCCGAGCTGCTCGGCGACCTGGGAGGCCAGCTCGGCGACCTGGGACGCGTGGGCGTCGAGCTCGCCCCGCCGCACCCCGGAGACGAGCGCGAGCGCGCGGGCGACGCCGACGGCCTCGGGCTCGCTCGGCCCGGCTTCGCCGAGCGAGACCTCGGACAGCAGCACGCGGTTGCGGCCGAGGCCCTTGGCCGAGTACAGGTAGCGGTCGGCGGCCTCGACGAGCGCGTCGAGCGACGCCAGCTCGTCCCCCGAGCGGGTGGCGCCGATCGACACCGTCAGGCGGACGCTCACGCCCGCCGCGACGACCGGGCACCGCGCGACCGCGGCGCGGAGCTGCTGGGCGCGCGCGTCGAGCTGCTCGTCCGAGCGGACACCCCGGAGCAGCACCGCGAACTCCTCGCCGCCCCAGCGTGCCAGGCAGTCCTCCGGAGCGAGCTCGCCCTGCAGGCGGTGGACGAGCTCGACGAGCACCGCGTCGCCGACGACATGGCCGTGGACGTCGTTGACCTGCTTGAAGTGGTCGGCGTCGAGCAGGAGCAGGCCGCAGCCGGCCGGATCGGCGGCGAGCGCCTCGGCGACGATCTCGGCGAAGTGGCGGCGGTTGCACGCGCCGGTCAGCTCGTCGGTGCGGGCGCGCTGCTCGGCCACGCCGCGGGCGAGTCGCAGCTCGTCCTCGAGCCGGCGGCGTTCGGTGACGTCGCGCGTCGCGCCGTCGTAGTAGAGCGTGCCGTCCGCCTCGCGCCGCGGTCGCAGGCGGTCGAGCACGATCCGCTCCTCGCCGTCGAGGCCGACGAGCCGGTACTCGAGCTCGATCGGCACCGCGTGCGGGAGCCGGTCCACGGCGGCCTGCCACAGGTCGTGATCGTCGGGGTGGACGAGCGACTCCCACAGGCGGTCGCCGATGGCGCCCTCGGGGATCGGGCCGCCGGCCAGCGCGTCGCGATGCGGGCCGCGGTAGACGGCCCGGTAGCCGCGATTGCCCTCGACGCGCAGCGTGTACAGGTGGTCGTCCATCGCCTCGACGACGCGCGACAGCGCCGCGTGCGCCTCGGCCAGCTCGGCGCGCATCTGCCGGCGCTCCGAGACGTCGGACACGATGCCGCTGATCTCGAACGTGCCGTCGGGCAGCCGGCGGGTGCGCGCGCGGTCGTGCACCCAGCGCGTGACGCCGTCCGCGCCGGTGAGCCGGTACTCGACGTCGGCGTCCTCGCCGGCGGACAGCGCGCGGTTGAACTCGTCGTAGGCCGGGCGGTCGGCCGGGTGGAGCGCGGCCTCCCAGTTCTCCATCTCGGGGTCGGGCACCGCGCCGCCGAGCAGCCGGTCCGCGCCCGGGCCCTGGAAGAGCTCCTTGATGCTGCCGTCCGGGAGCGCCTGGGCGAGATAGACGTGCTCGCCCACGACGTCGAGCAGGCGGCCGAAGCGGTCGCTCGCCTCTGCCAGTCGCGCGTCCGCCTCCTCGCGCCGCGAGACGTCGGAGATGATGCCCCGGATCAGGACGCTGCCGTCGGCCTTGCGCAGCGGCCGCGCGCGGTCCTGGATGACGCGCGTGACGCCGTCGACGCCGACGACGCGGTACTTGACCTCGGCGTCCTCGCCGCGCAGCAGGGCCTGGTTGAAGTCGGAGTACGCGTCCCAGTCCTCGGGGTGGATGCGCGACTCCCAGAACTCGCCCCACTCGACGCCGGCCGGCGGTGCGCCGCCCAGGTACAGCGCCCCGACCGCGTCCGACGAGCCGGCGACGAAGTGGCCGTCCGGTGTGACCTCGCCGGAGTAGACGCGCTCCTCGAACAGGTCGAGGATGCCTGCCACCTGAGCATCGGCGAAGCCCAGGCGCGCAGCGAGCCGGGCCCGCGCGCGCCGGGCCAGCAGACGCAGGCGTGACGCCGCCGATTGCTGAAGACCTCTCACTCTCCCCGCAATATCGGCACCACCGCAGGTCTGCTCAATGGGTCAGGAGCGGCACTGACGCACGATGTGCGCGACCCCGGCGAGGGGGAGATCGTCCTAGACGCACGTGGCGCGGATCCTCTCCAAGCTCGGCGTACGCGATCGAGTGCAGGCCGTGATCCTGCTCTACGAGTCGGGCGTCATCGAGCCGGGAACGCATTGACCACCGGCGCTTCCGCGTCGTCGAGATCCACGATCACGGCCAGCTTCGGGCCGTTCCAGAAGAACGTCAGCGAGTCGGCCGCGTACTCGACCGCGTCCGGCGGATCGAGCCCGGCGTCGTCGAGCAGACGGCGGAAGTCGGCCTCACAGGCCCGGTGCCGGGGTGTCATATCCATGCCCCGACCGTGCCAAGACAGGCGTTACGTGTCTGCGCAGGGCGGCAACAAATCCGCTCCAAACCAGCAAATTCCGGCCCTCGAAGCGGCGATTCGCACCTGATTACGCGTGAGCAACAACTAGCCTAGGGGCGGTGGAGGGAGAGCCCCGTCCCCACCGTCACTGGCTGCTGCCTCTGCGCATGCTGCTCGCCGGCCTGCTCATCACCGTCTGCACGGGCGGTGCGGTGGCGACCGCCGGCCTGCTCGAGCTGAAGGACTTCACCGACGAGTTCCGGGACCTCAGCCACGAGGCCCCGTTGCGCAAGGGGACGGTCGAACGGGCCGCTCCCGGCAAGCCGCAGACGATCCTCCTCGTGGGCTCCGATCACCGCTTCGGCGACGGCAAGGACGACGCCCGGTCGGACACGATGATGCTCGTCCGGATCGACCCGGACCAGAGCGCGATCACCGTGCTCTCCGTGCCGCGCGACCTCGCGGTCGAGATCCCCGGCCGCGGCCTGGCGAAGATCAACGAGGCGTACACGCTCGGCGGGCTCGACCTGGTGGCCCGCACGATCAAGGACCTGCTCGGGGCGGACGGGCCGCGCTTCAAGATCAATCACGCGATCACGACGACGTTCGGCGGCTTCGTCGCGGCCGTCAACCAGATCGGCTGCGTGTACGTCGACGTCGACCGGCGCTACTACCACTCCAACGCCGGCCTGCCGGTCTCCGAGCACTACGCCGAGATCAACGTCCGCGCCGGCTACCAGGAGCTGTGCGGCACGCACGCGCTCGAGTATGTGCGCTTCCGCCACCTGGACAACGACATCGTGCGCGCCGCCCGGCAGCAGGACTTCCTGCGCGCCGCGAAGGACCAGCTGCGGGACCAGGGCGTGCTGAGCAACCTGCGCCCGCTGGCGCGGATCGTCGCGAAGGCGACGGAGACCGACGGCGACCTGCGCACCACGCAGGGGATCCTGCGGCTGGCGAAGATCCTCGTCGGCTCGAGCGGCAAGCCGATCAAGCAGGTCCACTTCCCGGTCACCTTCGTCGCGCCGAGCGCGCCGGTCCAGGACGGTCAGCCGTTCACCACCGGCACCGCCGCGCTCGGCGCGTACGTGACCTCGACGCCGGAGCAGATCAAGTCGGCCGTCCACGAGTTCATGCACCCCGGCCCGGTGAAGCAGGTCCACACGCGCACCACGCGCAAGCGCGGCGGCAAGACGCGGCGCTCGACCGTCGAGATGCGCAACGGGCTCTCCGAGGCGGAGGCGCTCGTGAAGGGGATCCGCGTCCGCAAGTCGACGCGGATGCCGGTGTACGTGCCGCGCGCGGTCACTCCGCGGGCGGCCTACGCGCAGAGCACGGAGGTCGCGCCGAACCCGCGCCGCTACGTGCTCCGCGGCCCGCGCGGCCACAAGTTCGCCGCGTACCGGCTCGTGCTCGTCGAGAACGCGACGAAGGGCCAGTACTACGGCGTGCAGGGCACGACCTGGCGCAACCCGCCGCTGCTCGCCGCCGCGCACCAGACGCGCAAGATCGGCAACCGCACGCTCCGCCTCTACACCGACGGCGGCCGCCTGCGGCTCGTCGCCTGGTACACGCCGAAGGCCGTGTACTGGGTCTCGAACACGCTCAGCCAGGACCTGTCGAACCAGCAGATGCTCGCGATCGCTTCGTCGCTGACGCGCGTGCGCGGCAGTCGCTAGGCTCGCCTACGCCAAAAGGTCAAACAATTGGAGGCCGACGTGGGGCGTCTACGGGACAAGGTCGCGGTGATCTCGGGTGGAGCGGGCAGCATCGGTGCCGCGACGGCGAGGCTGTTCGTGGCCGAGGGCGCCCGTGTCGTGATCACCGACGTCGACGAGGCGGGACTGCGCAGCGTCGCGGCCGAGCTCGGCGAAGCCGCCGCCGCCCACGCGGCCGACGTCACCGACTCCGGCCAGGTGCGCGCCGCCGTGGACGTCGCGGTCGAGCAGTTCGGGGGGCTCGACATCGCGTTTGCCAACGCCGGCATGTTCGGGGCGATCGCGCCGGTCGCCGAGTACCCCGAGGACGTGTTCGACCGCGTGATGGCCGTCAACGTGGGCGGCACGTTCCGGCTCGCCCGCCACGCGCTCGCGGTGATGCGCGACGGCGGCAGCCTGATCCTCAACTCGAGCGTCGTGGGCCTGACGTCCGACCCGGGGATCTGCGGCTACGCGACGTCCAAGCACGCGGTCGTCGGGCTGATGCGGACGGCGGCGAAGGAGGTCGCCGGCCGCGGGATTCGCGTGAACACGCTCCATCCCGGGCCGGTCGACAACGAGTTCCAGCACACGATCGAGGTCGCCGCGACCGGCAGGGACGAGGCGGCCGCGGCGGCGATCTTCGAGCAGATGATCCCGCTCGGCCGGCACGCGCAGCCGGACGAGATCGCCGCCGCGGCGCTGTTCCTGGCGAGCGACGAGAGCCGGTTCCTGACCGGTGCCGCCGTGCCGGTCGATGGGGGCATGACCGTGTGAGCTGAATTCGCCCAGGGGGCGAATTCAGCCGGGAGTTCGCCCAGAGGGCGAACTCCCCAGCGCGGAAGGCGGACACGCGGCCGCGCGCGACGACGACCGCGCGCAGGCCCGGCTCGAGCCGGTAGGTGCCGCGGAAGCGGTGGGCGCGCGGGTACAGCCGTCGCAGGCGGGCGACGCGATCGCCGAGCCGCAGCCCGGCACTCGTCGTCCACGTGTGCACGAGCGCGCTTCCGCGAATCGGCTGCCGGGTGATCAGCGCCACGTGCCGGCACAGGGAGATGGTCACCGACGGCCGCCGCCAGCTCGACTGTGCACCCGGCGCGCACGTACCGGCGCCCGAACGCCACGATCGCCCGGTGCAGCCCGCGACGCAGGGGGAAGTCGCCGATCGACCGGCCGGTCACCGGCAGCGACAGCCGCTCGACGCAGCCGGCCCGGATGAAGCGCCACACCGGACCGCCGCGACGCGAGTCCTTGATCAGCGCCGCCGCCCCGTCGATGGTCAGGTAGCGAACACCGAATCCGGCGTAGCCGGACCGCACGCCCGCGTAGCGCGGCGCCCGCGGCCCGCGCGTGCCGCGCCCGGCACGCTCGCGCCCGATCGGGTCGCGGAACGTCCCGTCGTAGTTCGCGTAGACGGTCCGGTCGGCGCACGGCACCACCCGCGCCGGGTACACGCAGCCCTGCCCGCACCCGCGCTGGTAGCTCCCCGGCGCGAACAACCGGTCCGCGGCGAGCGAAGCTGGATCGGGGCAGGCGGACGCGACCGCCAGCCCCGTATCCCGCAGCCCGCGGTCCATCAGCCAGCCGCAGCGCCCGCTCGCGTTCACGTACACCCACCCGCGCACGCGCGCGATGACGTCCACGCGCGCGCCCGCGAACACGTGCCCGATCGCGAACGACCCCGGCGCGTTGCGCAGCGACGCCCACGGCCGCTGCACCGAGAACCGCTCGGCTGCGCCGGCGCCGGCCGGCGCCGCGAGCCACAGGCAGACGATGAGGATGAGGCTCCGGCGGACCAGGTGCTCAGGCTACGCGGACGCGCTGCCTGACGGTGGTGCGCTTGCCGTGCAGCGTGTACGTGAGCACCACGGTGTAGCGCCCACGAGCGAGCCGGTGATTGCCCATCCGCAGCGCGATCCGGCCGCCGCGCCGGACGCCCTTCACGCGCGCCACGACCTTCCCGGCGCGGCTGAACGTCGCGCGCACGCTCGCGTGCGCGGCGGTGGCGAGCGCCACCGAGCAGGTCACCTTGACCTTGGAGCCCTTGACCTTGCCGGGCTTGCAGGTGACGACGGCGTCGCGACCCGCGGGGCCGGCCGGCCCGGTCGCCCCGGTCTTGCCGGTCTGGACGAGCACGGCAATGAGTGCGGAACGCCACATGTCGGCTGATCATCGGCTTAGGCCGCGGGCGGCTTGATGGACGTCTGTTCGATCGGCACGCCGTCTGGCGTCCCGCCGCGGGTTCGGCTAGCGTGCGCGGCGTGCACTGGATGCGCAGGGGGCTTGGACTGGCCCTGGCCATATCGCTCTGCTGGACGCTTCCCGGCGCCGCCGCAGCCAAGAGCCGCACGCTGACGTTGCGCTTCGGGCCGGTGAGCCTGAGCGGCTACGAGACCGGCACCGGCACCAACCACACGGCCGCGCCGAAGCTCGACGGCTACGTGACGCGCATGCACGCGCATCTGGTCGATGGCAAGGGCAGGCCGATCCCGCAGCAGCGGGTGATGCTCCACCACGTCTTCTTCACCAACCAGAGCCACGGCGGCCAGGGCGACTGCGCCCGCGCCCACACCGAGACGTTCTACGGGACCGGGGAGGAGGACCAGGAGATCTCGTTGCCGGCCGGCTACGGCTACCGCGTCAAGCGGACCGACCGCTGGAAGGTCGGCTGGATGTTCATGAACCACCGCCACACGAACGACCGCGTCTACCTCCAGTACACGGTCACGGTGAGCGACAACCCGCGGACGAAGCCGGTCACGCCGTACTGGATCAGCGTGAGCTGCGCCCGCAACAAGATCTACAGCGTGCCGGGCGGCGGGGCCGCGCAGGCGACGCATCGCCACTCGCGCACCTGGACGGTGCCCAAGAGCGGCCGGATCGTGGCCGCCGGCGCGCACGCCCACGGCGGTGCGCTGAAGGTCAGCGTGCTGCGGCCCGGCTGCGGCGAGCTGCTGTCCTCGGTCGCCCGCTACGGCGCCGCCGACGACCCGATCTACCACCTGTCGCCGGTGCTGCACGAGCCGGCGCCGCGCAGCATGAGCGTGGTCACCTCCAAGCGCGGCTGGGCCGTCCGCAAGGGCGACCGGCTGCGGGTCACCTCGCTGTACAGCGACTCGGCGCCGCACAGCGCCGTGATGGGGATCATGCACCTCTACATCGCGTCCGGCCGTGCCCGCACCGCGACATGCCCGGCGAACCCGACCGACGTGCAGGAGCACCGGCTGGCGTTCCCGGGCGCCCCCGGCCGCGACGCGCCGCCGCTCGTCACGCCGCAGCTGTCGGCGCTCGACGCCGACGGCGTCGCCCAGCCCGTCATGGGCGACCTGCCCGGCCCGCTGAAGACGCTCAGCGGCGACGCGACGGTCGGCGTGCGCAACGTCGCCTTCTCGCCGCGCCGCCTCTCCGTCCCGGCCGGGGCGACGGTCCGCTGGAACTTCGGCGACCCGATCCGGCACGACGTCACGCTCGCGGGCGGCCCGCGCGCGTTCGCGTCCGCCTACCTCAAGCGCGGCGCGACGTACCGGACGAAGCTCACCACGCCGGGCGAGTACCGGATCTTCTGCTCGCTGCACCCGGTGACGATGTCCCAGACGATCGTGGTGCGCTGATCCTCCTCGCCGCCGTCCTCGCCGCGGCCGCGATGCCGCCGATCCAGCACCACGACATCGACATGCCGGCCACGCGCAAGCGCGAGATGCGCGCGTACTCCAAGCGCCACTACGGCTACGCGAGCGTCAAGCTGCGGCCGCGGGTGATCGTCGAGCACATCGCGGTCGCGCCGACCTGGAAGTCGGTCTGGAACACGTTCGAGCCGGACGTCCCGGACAGCGAGCTGCACGAGCTCCCGGGCGTCTGCTCGCACTACGTGATCGGCGAGACCGGCCAGATCGTCGAGCTCGTGCCGCCGCGGCTGCGCTGCCGTCACACGGTCGGCCTCAACCACGTCGCGATCGGCATCGAGCACGTCGGCGACACCGACGGCGACGTGCTGCACAACAAGCGCCGGCTGCGCGCCTCGTTGCGTCTCACCGCCTGGCTGCGCTGCCGCTACGACATCCCGATCGCGGACGTCATCGGGCACAGCGAGAGCCTGAGCAGCCCCTACCACCGCGAGCGCGTCAAGCGCCTGCGCAAGCAGACGCACGGCGACTGGAGCCGGGCGTCGATGAAGGTGTACCGCCGCCGCCTCGCACGGAAGCCGTGCGAGGCGACGGGGTGAACGCACCTACTTGATCGACGTCCAGGTGAGGTCGAACGCCGCGTTGGCCTGATTGACCACGGGGCCACGTTCTTCGACACGAGCATCGGCTGCGTGTCCCACAGCCACGGGACGCTCGGCGCCGCCTCGGTGATCGCCTTGTCGACGTCGCCCCACGCCTGGTTGCGTTCGGCGGGATCGTTGATGACCTCGGCCTTGTCCATCATGGTCGTTGAGTCTTCGCGTCGTCGAACTGCGGCGAAGTTCGAGTTGCCCATGTCGAGGATGTTCTTGCCGTTGAACACCGGGTCGAGCAGGGTCTCGGGGTCGGCGAAGTCCTTCAGCCAGCCGACGCTCGGGCAGACCGCAGGCTGGTCGCTTCGGGACCTGGCAGTACTTCGTGTACATGGAGTCACGCACGACGTACTTCATGTCGACCTTGAAGCCGAGCTTGGCGAACTGCTCCACCGCGACCTCGGACACGCGCTTCTGCTGCGTCGCGTTGTCGGAGACGCCGGTGAACGTCTCGCCGCCGTCGTACTTGCCCGACGAGTAGCCGGCCTTCTTCATGTACTCCATCGCCAGCTCGAGGTCGCCCTGCGGCTTGGCGAGGAAGTCGACGCCCGGTCCGGCGTCGCCGCCGGCCTCTTCGTAGCCCGGCTGTCCGGGCGGGATCCAGTGCGTCGGGATCTTGCCGACGAGCGGTCCGCCGAACGCCTTGCGCATCGCGTCACGGTCCATGACGGCGGAGATCGCCTTGCGGACGTTCGGGTCATCGAACGGCTTGACCGTGTTGTTGAGCGCGATGTAGCGGAAGCGCCCGGTCGGCGGCGTCAGGACCAGCTGATCCTTCTGGTCGCCCTGCGACACCTTCGCGAGCACCGGGCCCGGCAGCTGGAAGTCGCCGGAGATCATGCTGTCGCCCTCGAGGATCTGGCGCGACGCGACGTCGGCGTCGTTGCCCTCCTTGATCGTGATCGAGTCGGCGTAGGCGGGCTTGTAGTCCGTCGACGCATCCCAGTTCGGGTTGCGGATCAGCTTGATCACGCTGCCCGGCGTCTAGCCGGTCAGCTTGCCGCTCGAGTCGTTCTCGATCATGTACGGGCCGGTGAACACCGCGTTGTTGCTGGTACTTGGTCGTGCCGGGCGCGTTGTCGTACTTCTGCGCGTAGTCCTTCGGCACCGGCGCCGAGGCGGGGAGCGCGAGCGCGCCCGCGACGATCGCCGCGCGAGGACGAGCGAGCGTGAACTTGATCGTCTGGTCGTCCGGCGTCGTGATGCCGGAGATCTCCTTCGCCTTGCCGTCCTGGTACGCCTTCACGCCTTCGATGTCGCTCATGTAGGCGCCGACGTACGGGCCGTTGACCGTCTTCAGGAAGCCGCGCTCGAGTCCGTACTTGACGTCGGCGGACGTGACCTCGCGGTTGACCGGCGGGCTGAACTTCACGCCCGGCGGATCTTCACCGTCAGCGACTTTCCGTCCGTCGCGATCTCGGGCGGGCCTTCCGCCAGGTCCGGCTCCGGGTTGATCGCGTCGTCCGGCTTGAACGAGTACAGCGGGCGCTGGGTCGCGTAGGCGACGTTGAACCCGTACTGGTAGTAGGTGATGCCAGGGTCGATGTAGTCGACATCGCCCGCGTACATCACCGTCAGGTCGCCGCCCTTCTTGGCTTCCTTCGGCGCCGCGTCGTTGCTCTGCGCGGGCTTGCTCCGAACTCGAGTCGTCACCGCCGCAGCCGGCGACGGCAAGTGCAAGCACAGCCGCAACCGCGAACATGGCGCGCCATTGCGCAGCCAGTCTCATCTGTACGAACCCTCCTCTGCGAATGGGGCAGGGGCCTCCAACCCCGAATGCCCTCAGTTGCGGCGGAGCGTAGTCGACGATGCGGTCTGCTTGCCCACTCTGCGCACCGAGTGGTGAGCAGGTTACGTCCCCGTTTCAGGCGTGCCGCTCAGGCAGCTTGACCACCGAGACGAAGAACTCGTCGATCTGGCGCACCACTTCGATGAACCGGTCGAAGTCGACCGGCTTGGTCACGTAGGCGTTGGCGTGGAGGTGGTAGCTGCGCAGCACGTCCTCCTCGGCCTGGGACGTGGTCAGCACGACGACCGGGATCGAGCGCAGCTCGGGTCCTCCTTGATCTCGGCGAGCACCGCGCGCCCGTCCTTGCGAGGCAGATTGAGATCGAGCAGCACGAGGTCGGGTCGCCGCGCTTCGGCGTACTCGCCCTCGCGGCGAAGGAAGGCGATCGCGTCGACGCCGTCGGAGACGACCTCGAGGTTGTTGTGGACCTTGTTGTGCTCGAACGCCTCGCGGATCAGCAGCACGTCGCCCGCGTCGTCTTCCACGAGCAGGACGTCGATGGGCTCGAGGCCCGGCTGATGGTGGGTCGCCAGGCCGAGCGCCGCCTCGTCCACGAGCGGCGTCGCCAGCAGCCCGCGTTCCAGGCGGGCGTTCTCGGCCGCGCTCAGCCGGGCGGCCTGGAGCTGCTGCTGAACCTGCTCGGCCCGGCGCCGTTCGATCGCGTACCGGATCGAGCGGGCGAGCAGGCCGCCGTCGACCTGGCCCTTGACCAGGTAGTCCTGGGCGCCGTTTGGCAACCGCCTGCGCGCCGCGGCGCTCGTCGTCCAACCCGGTGAGCACGATGATCGCGGGCGCCTCGTCGCGCTCCTGCAGGCGTTGCAGCGCCTGCAGGCCTTCCGCATCCGGGAGCGCGAGGTCGAGCAGCACGCAGTCGAATCCGTCGGCGAGCATCGCGGCCGCGCCGGCGAGCGTCTGCGCCCGCCGCAGGACGAACGGCGCGCCCGAGATCGTCAGCAGGTCCTCGACCAGCAGCGCGTCGGCGTCGTCGTCCTCGACGAGCAGCACGTCCATCGGCGCGGCGGCGGGGAGCGGCTCGGCGCGCCGCTCGACATCGGGGTTGCTCGGCCTCAATGCAACGACTCGAAGACCACGTCCTGCGCACCCTCCCACAAAACGAGGCGTCCGAGGTCGCGCAGCTGGTCGCGGCCCTCGCCGATCGTCAGGAAGTGGTTCCCGGCGAGCTGGCCCACGATGCTCGAAAAACAGGTGCCGCCATACGGGAACAGGATCTCGGTCTCGCTGAAGCCGCCGGGGTAGAGCAGGATCTCGCCCGGCGCGGGGTGGCTCGTGTGGTTCTCGAACGGCAGGTTGGTCTCGAGGTCGCCGAGCGGGATCCAGGCCGACTCGCCGCTCCAGCGGACGTGGATGATCTTGTTGCGGAACGGCAGCATCGCCTCGAAGGCGGCGCGCGTCTTGGGGGCGTCGGCCACCCAGTCGGCTTCGAACGCGAACGGGCCGGCGGTGATGCGCAGGTCGCTCATGTGTCTCCCTTTTTCGGTGTCAGCAGGCGCCCGCGTCGCGGGGTGATCTCGCCGTCGTGGAAGACGGTCTCGCCGCGCAGAAGGGTGCGGACGACTCTGCCTCGCAGCGGGCGGCCCGCGAACGGGCTCAGTCGGTGGCGGTCGTGGAGCGTGGGCTCGTGGCGGTCGTCGAGGTCGACCAGGACGAGGTCGGCGTCGCCGCCGACCGCGAACGCCTTGGGCAGCCGGAAGCGGCGGGCGGGGTTCGTCGAGGTCAGCACGGAGACCTGGTCGAGCGTGAGGCGGCCGCTGTCGAGCAGCAGCGGCAGCAGCGTCTGGCAGCCGGCGATGCCGCCCCAGGCCGCGGTGAACTCGCCCTGCTTCATCTCGGGTGGGCACGGCGAATGGTCGGAGGCGATCAGGGCGATGTCGCCGATCGCCTCCCACAGCCGGTCTCGTTCGGTGGCGCTGCGCAGCGGCGGTGCGCACTTCGCGCGCGTACCGAGCTGCTCGAGGTCGTCCTCGGTGAGCGTCAGGTAGTGGGGGCACGTCTCGCACGTGGCGTCGGTCTCGGCGACGAGCGCGACACCGGCGGCGGTGCTCACGTGCACGACGTGCAGCGAGCAGCCGGTCTCGCGGGCGAGCCGCAGCGCTCGCTCGATCGCCTCGAGCTCGGCCTCGACCGGGCGTGAGGCGACGAAGGCGCGCCAGTCGGTGCCCCGTGGGGCGCGCAGCGTCGCGGGATCCTCGGCGTGGACGGCGACGGGCAGGTTCAGCGCCGCCGCCTTCTGCATCCCGGCGGCGAGCGTGTCGGGGTCGGCGGCCGGGAAGTCCTCGATCCCGCTGTCGCACATGAACGCCTTGAAGCCGACCACGCCGCGCTCCGCGAGCTCCTCGAGGCGATCGAGGTTGCCGGGGACGATGCCGCCCCACAGCGCGAAGTCGACGACCGCCGACCGCTCCGCGGCGCGCCGCTTGGCGTCGAACGCGGCGCCGTCGGTCGTCGGCGGGTGGGCGTTGAGCGGCATCTCGATGCAGGCCGTCGCGCCGCCGGCGGCGAGCGCGCGGGTGCCGGTCGCCCAGCCTTCCCAGTCGGTCCGGCCGGGCTCGTTGAAGTGCACGTGGGCGTCGATCACGCCGGGGAGCACGTGGAGCGTGCGCGCGTCGATCTCGGCGCGCGCCGGGCCGGACGCGAACGCGGCGATCGCGCCGTCCGCGATCGCGACGTCGCGGTCGGCCGCGTGGATCACCAGGTCATACGGCACGCAGGAACCGTTCCAGGGCGTCGATGGCGACGGCGACGTCGGCCGCCTCGACCGACTCGGCCGGGTTGTGGCTGACGCCGCCCCGGCAGCGGACGAACAGCATCGTGGCCGGGGCGATCGAGGCCATCATCGCGGCGTCGTGGCCGGCGCCGCTCGGCAGGCGCGTGGTGACGCCCCAGGCCGCGCCGAGCCGCTCGTCCATCGCCACGCCGGCGTGATGGCTCTCGGCCCACGCCAGGCCGAGGTGCCGGCGGGCGGCGATCTCCTCGGCGCGGCGCTTGAGGGCGGCGAAGGCGGCGAGCCGCTCGCTGTCGACCGGCCGGCGGACGTCGAGGCTGAGCGTGGCGCGGCCTGGGATGACGTTCCGCACGCCGGGCTCGACGGTCAACTGCCCCACCGTGCCGGAGCCCTCGACCGCGAGCACCCACTCCGCGGCGGCCGTCAGCGCGTCGTTGCGGCCCTCCAGCGGCACGGTGCCCGCGTGTCCGGCCTCGCCGGTGAACGTCACGGTCGCGTGGCTCTGGCCGTTGATCGCGGTCACGACGCCGACCGGCTGGTTCAAGCGCTCGAGCACCGGCCCCTGCTCGATGTGGACCTCGGCGTAGGCGCGCGGGTGGCGGGCGGCACTCGCCGGGTCGCCGGTGAGGAGATCGGCGAGCGTGATGCCGTCGGCGTCGCGCAGGCTCAGCCACTCCGGGTCGAACCGTCCGGCGACCGCCGACGATCCGAGGTAGGCGGTGCCGAACCGCACGCCCTCCTCGTCCGCGAACCCCACGATCTCGACCGGCGTGCCCGGGACGCGCTGCGCCGCCGCGATCGCCACCATCACGCCGAGCGGGCCGTCGTAGCGGCCGGCGTCCCGGACCGTGTCCAGGTGCGAGCCGAGCATCACGCCGCCTTCCCCGCGGGTGCCGATCAGGTTGCCGATCGCGTCCTCGTGCGTGGTCAGCCCGGCCTCGGTCATCCAGCCGGCGACGAGGTCGTTCGCCCCGCGCATCGCCGGCGTGCCGTAGCGGCGCACGAGCAGGCCCGGCTCCTCGCTGATCGTGCCGAGCCGCGCGCAGCGCTCGAGGACTTCTCCGGCGTCGCTCAACTGCCCCGATACGTGCTGTAGGCCCACGGCGAGACCAGCAGCGGCACGTGGTAATGGGCGTGGGGGTCGGCGATCGTGAAGCGCACCGGGACGCGATCGAGGAACGGGGCCTCGCCGAAGTAGTCGCCGACCGCGAACACCAGCTCGTACTCGCCGGCCGTGGTGTGGTCGGCGAGCCGCGCCCGGCCGTCCTCGTCCGTCCGGGAGGTCCGTCTGGTCCCGTCGGGCAGCGTGAGCTCGATCGCGACCCCCGCCGCCGGGCGCCCGCGCGCGGTGTCGAGGACGTGCGTCGACAGGCTCACGGCAGCGTCAACGTGATCAGCCCCTGGGCGGGGAACGGGTCGGTGTAGACCTTGCGGCCCGCGTCCTCGCCGACGGGGTCGCGGGTGTGGTTCTCGGCGGTGAACGAGATCTCGGCGACCTCGGGACGGTCGGCGAGCAGCCGCGTCCCCATCTCGTGCACGAGGTGCTGGATCGATTCCGACACGAAGTCGTCGAACGTGGCGGCGAAATGGTCGCGGACGTCCTTGGAGTCGACGAAGCCGGTGCCCGCGTAGCGCCAGTCGGCGTCGACGCGGATGAACAGCGGCCGGTCACCCCGCTCGGGCAGCGTCGTGTACTCGTCGCGCGCGAACTTGGTGAACGCGCTGCCGCGAGTCTTGAGCAGCAGCATGCCGTGGCGGCCGCCGCGCACGGTGCCGTCGGGCTCCACGGTCGCGATGCCGTAGTCGTCGGCGCTGCGGGAGTACACGTGCGTGCCGAGCCGGTCGAAGCGCAGCTCCTTGGCGGACAGCCTGAGCGACTCCATCACCGGATAGGTGTCGAGGAACCGCTGCCCGAGGTGGATGAGCAGGCCCTCCAGGCTCGTGCCGTCGTAGCTCAGCGACTCGCGCAGGATGAAGTTCTTCATCGTGTCGGTCGCCACGACCTGCGAGTTGTCGCCCTCGGTGTACGCAGGGAGGAAGTTCTCGCCGAGTACCTCGACGCTGATCTCGGCGGCGAGCACGTCGTCGCCGGCGATCCGGTGGACGGGGACGCGCAGCTTGCCGTAGGAGATCCTCACCCGAGGTCCTCCAGCCGCAGCCGCGCGATCTTCGCGATCTCCTCCAGCGCCACGCGCACCTCCTCGTCGTTCGTGTGCTCGAGCCGCTCGGCGGCCACCCGCAGGATCGACTCCTTGGTGTGCTCGCGCACGCAGACCACGAACGGGAATCCGAAGCGCTCGCGGTAGGCGGTGTTCGTGCGGGTGAACTGGTCGTACTCGTCGGGCGTGAGCCGGTCGAGGCCGGCGGATGCCTGCTCGCGGCTGGAGCTCGTCGTCAGCGAGCCCTCGATCGCGGCTTTGCCCGCGAGGTCGGGATGCGCGCGGATCAGGGCGAGCTGCCGGTCTCTCGGTGCGGAGTACATGGCGGAGCGCAGGGCCTCGAAGAGCTCGTCCTCGTCAGCGAACGGACGGTCCGTCCAGGCGCCCTCGGCGACCCACGGTGAGTGCTCGAACAACGGCCCGTATCGCTCCACGAAGGCCGCCCGGTCGAGCTCGTTGATGGCGTCCATTCCGAACTGATTCAACCAGTCCGGAGCCGTTGGTACTTTCGCGCCGACATGACCGCCACAACACACACGCAGCCCTCCGGCTTCCTCGCTCGCCGCTTCCGCTTCGCCGACCGCGGCACGAACGCGCGCACGGAGGCGCTCGGTGGCGTCGCGACGTTCCTGACCATGTGTTACATCCTGTTCGTCAACCCGGCGATCCTGTCGGCGGCGGGCGTGCCGTTCGATGCCGTGGCGGTCTGCACGGCGGTCGCGGCGGCGATCACGACGCTCGCGATGGGGCTGGCGACGAACCTCCCGTTCGCCCTGGCGCCCGGCCTCGGCATCAACGCGGTCGTGGCGTTCGACATCGTGCTCGGGCGTGGGTTGCCGTGGCAGACGGGCATGGCGGTCGTCGTGGTCGAGGGACTGGTCGCGGTCGTGCTCGTGCTGGCGGGCCTGCGGACGGCGATCATGGAGGCGGTGCCGCTGACGCTGAAGCTGTCGATCGGCGTCGGCATCGGCCTGTTCATCACGCTCGTCGGATTCCGCGAGGGCGGCATCGTGGTCAACAACCCGGCGACCGGCATCGGCCTCGGCGAGCTGACGTCGGGCCCGGCACTGATCGCGCTGGCCGGCGTGCTGGTGGCCGCCGCGCTGGTGGCACGAGGGGTGCGCGGCGCGGTGATCCTCGGCGTGTTCGCCGCCACCGTGCTGGGGCTGATCTTCGGCGTGCTCGACTTCCCGGACAAGGTGGTCGACGCCCCGGACTCGCACAGCTTCTCGATCATCGGCGACAGCCTCGGCAACATCGGCGACGCGCTGACCGTCGCGCTCATCCCGGTGATCTTCGCCCTGTTCATGACCGACTTCTTCGACACGGTCGGCACCGCGGTCGCGGTGGGGCGGGGCGGCGGGCTGCTCGACGATGACGGCCAGCTTCCGAAGGCGGACCGGCTGCTGCTCGTCGACTCGAGCGCGGCGGCGGTCGGCGGCGCGATGGGCGTCTCGTCGGTCACCACCTACGTGGAGAGCGGCGCCGGCGTGGCCGAGGGCGCCCGCACCGGGTTCGCCTCCATCGTCACCGCCGGCCTGTTCGTGCTCGCGATCTTCTTCGTCCCGGTCATCGCGCTGGTGGGGCAGGACGTGAAGGTGGGGGAGGACACCTTCATCCACCCGGCCGTCGCGCCCGCGCTGATCATGGTCGGCTACCTGATGATGCGGATCGTCGCCGACATCGACTGGCACGCTCCGGAGAGCGCGATCCCGGCCTTCCTGATCATCGCCGGCATCCCCTTGACGTTCTCGATCGCCGCGGGCATCGGCCTCGGCGTGATCGGCTACGTCCTCGTCATGGCCACGACCGGCAAGGCCCGCCTGGTCCATCCGCTCATGTGGGCCATCACCCCGTTCTTCGTGGCGTTCTTCGCCGCCAACTGGCTCGAGGCGCACGTGTTCTGAGCACCCGCGTCGCCGGGCTTGAAATGCGGGCATCGAGGGGGTGGCTTACGTTTCCTTACTCCTGCTAAGGGTTCGTCGTCCACCCCGGGGGCTAGACCGCCAGCGGCACGAGCTCGAACCGCTCCACGTCCACCAGCCCCCGATCGGTGATCTTCAGCGCCGGGATCACGGACAGGGCGAGGAACGAGAGGGTCATGAACGGGGCGGCGTCGCCGACGCCCTGCTCGCGCAGCAGGTCCTGGAGGGCCTCGAGGGCGGTCACGACGTCCTCGACCGGGGCGTCGGACAGCAGGCCCGCGACCGGGAGGGCGAGCTCGCCGCGCACCGCGCCGTCACGGGCGACCGCGATGCCGCCGCCGATCTCCTGCAGGCGCTCGGCGCAGGCGCGCATCGAGGCGTCGTCGGCGCCGACGACGACGAGGTTGTGGGCATCGTGGGCGACGGTGGAGGCGAAGGCGCCCGCTCGCAGCCCGAAGCCGCGGACGAGGCCGAGGCCGATCCGGCCGGTCGCGTGATGGCGCTCGATGACGGCGATCTTCGCGAGATCGCGCGCCGGGTCGGCGATGACCCGGTCGCCGGCGACGGTCGGCTCCTCCTCGCGCGCGAGCGTGATGAGCTGCCCCGGGATCGTCTCGATCACGCGCACACGCTCCGTCGCCGCGATCGCGAACGCGTCGCCGGCGAGCGGCGCCGAGCGCATCGTCGCCCGCACGAAGTCGGGGATCGGCGGTGCCGGGAAGGCCTCGGCGCGGCCGTCCGAGGCGACGAGCCGGCCGTCCTTCCACACGCGCAGCGGGCGGAAGTCGGTCAGGTCATCGAGGAGCACGAGGTCGGCGCGCAGGCCCGGGGCGACGGCGCCGCGGTCGAGCAGCCCGTGCGCCCGCGCCGGATGGAGCGTCGCCATCAGCAGTGCGTCCTCGGCGGCGATGCCCTCGGCGACCGCGATCCGGCACATCTGGTCGATGTGCCCCTCGCGGAACAGCAGGTCGGGCTCACGGTCGTCGGTGCAGAACGCGCACCAGTCCGGCCCGAAGTCACGCACCAGCGGCAGGAGGTCGCGCAGGTTGTGCGCGTTCGACGCCTCGCGGATCAGCACCCACATCCCGCGCCGGCGCTTCTCCAGCGCCTCCTCGTACGTGGTCGCCTCGTGGTCGGAGCGCACCCCGGCGGCCACGTAGGCGTTCAGCGCACGCCCGGTGACGCCGGGCGCGTGGCCGTCCACATGCGTGGAGACGATCCGCGCCAGCACGTCCGGGTCGCCGGCGATGACGCCCGGGAAGTTCATCATCTCGGCCACGCCGAGCGCCCGGGGATGGCGCAGGATCGCCTCCATGTCGGCCGGGCCGAGCGTGAACCCGGGCGACTCGAACGAGCTCGCCGGCACGCACGAGGGCGCCATCACGAACACGTCGAGCGGGAGGTCCTCGGAGGCGGCGAGCATCCACTCGACCCCCGCCAGCCCGAGCACGTTCCCGACCTCGTGCGGGTCGGTGATCACCGCCGTCGTCCCGTGCGCCACCACCGCGCGCGCGAACTGCGCCGGCACGAGCTTGGACGACTCGATGTGGACGTGCGCGTCGATGAACCCCGGCACCAGCCACCGGCCGCCCGCGTCCACCCGCTCACCGCCGTCATATGACCCGAGGCCGACGATCCGTCCGCCGAACACCGCCACGTCGAGCTCCAGCCACTCGCGCGTGAACGCCGAGAACACGCGGGCGCCGGTGATGACGAGGTCGGGCGGCTCGTCGCCGCGCGCGACCGCGATCGCGCGCGCGGGGTCGCTCACGTGCGCGACTCGCTCGGCGCCTCGAGGCGCACGTCGATCTTGTGGGCGTGGGCGTCGAGCGCGGCGACCACGACGTCGCCGAGCGTGGCGAGCACCTGCGCCCGCGAGCCGGACAGCAGCGTCTCGCCCGGCCCGCCCTCGTGGGCGATCCCGGACGGTCCGGCCACGGCGGCCGCGGCGTCGGCGGCCTCGGGAGGCCCGGCGATCGAGTAGTGCGCGGAGAGCTCGGCGGGCGGGACCGGCATCAGATCCCCACGATGTCGTCGGGCCGCACCGGGACGCGGGTGAGCGCCGCGCCGGTCGCCGCACGCAGCGCCGACACGATCGCCGGCGTCGAGGAGATCGTCGGCGGCTCGCCGATCCCGCGCAGCCCGTACGGCGCGTCCGGGTCGGCGAACTCGAACACCTCGAGCTCGACCGGCGGCATGTCGAGCACGGTCGGGATCAGGTAGTCGGTGAACGACGCGTTCCGCACGACGCCGTCGACGACCTGGATCTCCTCCATCAGCGCGAGTCCCAGACCCTGCGCGATCCCGCCCTCGATCTGACCCTCGACCGCGAGCGGGTTGATCGCGCGCCCGACGTCCTGCGCGGTCGCGATCTCGACCACGCGCACCAGGCCGAGATCGACGTCGACGTCGACCACCGCGCGATGGGCGGCGAACGCGAACGTCACGTGCGCGTCGCCCTGGCCCTTCTCGTCGAGCGGGAACGTCTCCCGGTGGTGGTGCTCGCGCGTGACGTCGATCGGGTCGCCGCCGACGAGGTCCACGATCGAGCCGGGTCCGCGCGCGGCGAGCTCCTCCTTGACCGCCAGGCACGCCAGCCGCACGGCGCCGCCGGTCATGTACGTCTGCCGCGACGCCGACGACGAGCCCGCGGAGCCGACCTGCGTGTCCGCCGGCAGCACGATCACGCGCTCGACGCCGAGCTCGTGCCGCGCGATCTGCTCCTGCACGGTGACCAGGCCCTGGCCCACCTCGGCCGCCGCCGTGTGGACCTCCACCAGCGGCTCACCGCCCACGACCGAGAGCCGCACGCGCGCGGTCGAGTAGTCGTCGAAGCCCTCCGAGTAGCCGACGTTCTTGTACCCGACCGCGTAGCCGACGCCGCGCCGGACGCCCTCGCCGCGCGTCGTGTTGGCGTGGCCGCCCGGTGCGATCTCCGCCGGACCCGGGAGCGGGCGCGCCGAGACGCTGTCGAGCAGCTCGACCACCGGGGCCGGGCAGCGGATCGTGGCGCCGGTCGGGATGATCCGGCCCTCGGCGAGCGCGTTGCGCCGCCGCAGCTCCACCGGGTCCATCTCCAGCGCGGCGGCCAGCTTGTCCATCTGCGCCTCGTGGGCGAAGCACGTCTGCACGGCGCCGAAGCCGCGCATCGCGCCGCACGGCGGGTTGTCGGTGTAGACGACGTAGGAGTCGATCTCCGCGTTCGGCACGTCGTACGGCCCGCACGCGAACGACGCCGCGTTCGAGCACACCGCCGTCGAGCTCGACGCGTACGCGCCGCCGTCGAGCACGATCCGGCATTTGACGTAGACGAGGTCGCCGTCGCGCGTCGCGCCGTGCTCGTAGTGCATCCGCGCGGGGTGGCGGTGGATGTGCCCGAAGAACGACTCCTCGCGCCCGTACATCATCTTCACCGGCTTGCCGGTGTGGAGCGCGAGCAGGCACGCATGGACCTGCATCGAGAGGTCCTCGCGCCCGCCGAACGCGCCGCCGACGCCGGCAAGCGAGATACGCACCTTGTCCGGCGGCAGGTCGAGGCTGGCGGCGACCTGGTCGCGGTCGACATGCAGCCACTGCGTCGAGATGAACAGGTCGACGCCGCCGTCCTCCGCCGGCACCGCCAAGCCCGATTCCGGCCCCAGGAACGCCTGGTCCTGCATGCCGACGTCGTAGTCGCCCTCGACGACCACGTCGGCGGTCGCCTCGAGGTCGCCGTGCTCGATCCGCACGTGTCGCAGCAGGTTCCCCGAGGGGTGCAGCGGCTCGGCGTCGAACGCGGCCTCCATGTCGGTGACCGGCTCGAGCACCTCGAAGTCGACCTCGATCTGCGAGGCCGCGTAGCGCGCGGTCTCGGGATGGTCGGCGGCGACGATCGCGATCGGCTCTCCCTGGTAGCGCACCTGGTCCCACGCGAGCACCGGCTGGTCGGGGATCTCGAGCCCGTAGGTCTTGCGGCCGGGGACGTCCTCGTGGGTGAGCACCGCGAACACGCCGCGCACGGCCAGCGCGGGGGCGATGTCGAGTTCCTTGATGCGGGCGCGCGGGTGCGGGCTGCGCAGGGTCGAGCCCCACAGCATGCCGTCGGCCCACAGGTCGGACGAGTAGGCGAAGTCGCCCTTGACCTTGGGGATGCCGTCCGGGCGCCGGACGCTCTCGCCGATCCCGCCGCGGATCCCGGTCTCGACCGTCACGCGACCAACCTCCGCGACGCCGCGGCGATGTCGCGCGCGATCTCCTCCTCGTCGCCGGTGAGCAGCCGCCCGTCCTCGACGACCGTGCGGCCGCCGACGAGCAGCCGGTGCACGTACGGGCGCGCGCCGAAGACGAACGCCGCGACGGGGTCGGCGATGCCGGCATGGTCGAGGCCGGTCAGGTCCCAGAGCGCGATGTCGGCGAGCTTGCCCGGCTCGAGCGAGCCGATCTCCGCTTCGCGCCCGAGGCAGCGGGCGCCGTGGACGGTGCCGAGCGCGAGCGCCTCGCGGGCCGTCAGCGCCTGCGGGCCGCCGGCGGCGCGGGCCATGAGCAGCGCCTGCCGGACCTCGCCGGCCAGCTCGCCCGCCTCGTTCGACGCGGAGCCGTCGACGCCCAGCCCGACCGGCGCGCCGGCGGCGACGAGCGCGGCGACCGGCGCGATCCCGGCACCCAACCGCGCGTTCGACGACGGGCAGTGCGCGACGCCGGTCGACGTCTCGCCGAAGCGCCGTACCTCGCGCTCGTCGAGGTGGACGCAGTGGGCGAGCCAGACGTCGTCCCCGAGCCAACCGAGCTGCTCGAGGTACTCGACCGGGCGCACGCCGAACAGCTCGAGGCAGAACACCTCCTCGTCCTTCGTCTCGGCCATGTGGGTGTGCAGCCGCACGTTGCGCTTGCGTGCGAGCTCGGCGGTCTCGCGCATCAGGTCCTGCGTGCTGCTGAACGGCGAGCAGGGGGCGAGCGCGATCCGCAGCATCGAGTCCGGCGCCGGGTCGTGGAAGCGGTCGATCGCGTCGGCCGACGCCTGCAGGATCGTGTCGCGATCCTCGGTGATCGCGTCCGGCGGCAGGCCGCCGTCGGCCTCGCCGAGGTCCATCGACCCGCGCGTGGGGTGGAAGCGGATGTGCAGGTCGCGCGCGGCCGTCGATCTCGATCGCCAGCAGGTCGCCGGCCTCGCGCGGGAACACGTAGTGGTGGTCCATCGCCGTGCTGCAGCCCGACAGCAGGAGCGAGGCGAGCCCGGCGCGCGCCGCGGCGCGCTCGATCTCGCCGTCGATGTGCACCCAGATCGGATACGAGCCGGTCAGCCACTCGAACAGCGTCGCCTGCTGGAACAGGCCGCGCGTGGCCCACTGGTAGAGGTGGTGATGGCAGTTGATGAGGCCCGGCGTGGCGAGACAGCCGCTGCCGTCGATCCGCTCGTCCGCGGGCGGCCCGCTGCCCTCGCCGAGCGCGGTGATCCGGCCGTCGTCGATCACGATGTGCCCGGCGGTGTACTCGGTGCCCTCGGCGTCGACGGTCGCGATCGCGCAGTTGTCGATGACGGTCGTCATGACGCGGCGAGCCGGACGGCGTCGAGGATCTTCTCGTAGCCCGTGCAGCGGCACAGGTTGCCGGCGAGCGCCTCGCGGATCTCGCCGTCGGACGGGCTCGGGTTGCGCGCGAGCAGGTCGTGCGTGGCGACGATCAGCCCCGGCGTGCAGAAGCCGCACTGCACCGCGCCGGCCTGCAGGAACGCCTCCTGGATCGGGTGCAGCTCGTCCTCCGACGGCGCCAGCCCCTCGACGGTGACGATCTCCCGCCCCTCGGCCTGCCCGGCGGCGACCAGGCACGAGCACACCAGCTCGCCGTCGAGGTAGACCGAGCACGAGCCGCACTCGCCCTGCTCGCAGGCGTTCTTGGAGCCCGGCAGCGCGAGCCGCTCGCGCAGCACGTACAGCAGGCTCTCGCCCTCCCAGACGCCGTCGACCTCGCGGGCCTCGCCGTTGATCGTGCAGCTCAGCCTCATGCGTTCCACGCCCACGTCAGCGTGCGCCGCGCCATGACCGAGAGTGCGTGGCGGCGGTAGGCGGCGCTGCCGCGCTGGTCGTCGATGGGCGAGGCGGCCTCGGCGACCAGCTGACCGAACCGCGTCAGCACGGCGTCGTCGATCGGCGCGTGGGCGTCCCAGTCGAGCTCCGCGGCGGCGAACTCCTCCGCCGCGTCCGCGCGCCGCGGAGTGGGCGCCGCCGAGCCGAGGCACGTCCCGACCGTTCGCGCGTCGTCGTCGAGCGCGATCGCGAACGAGCAGACGGCGATCACCATCGCATTGCGCGTCCCGATCTTCGCGAACTGCTGGCCGCCTTTCGCGGCCGGCATGTGGAACGCCGCGATCAGCTCGTCCGGCTCGAGGACGTTGCGCTTCGGGCCGGTGATGAAGTCCTCGATCTCGATCTCACGGCTGCCGCGGGTCGAAGCGACCTCCACGCGCGCGCGTGAGGCATAGAGCGGCGGCAGCGCGTCGCCGGCGGGGGAGGAGGACCCGAGGTTGCCCCCGATCGTCCCGCGGTTGCGGATCTGCGGCGACCCGACGGTCCGCGACGCGATCGCCAGCCCCGGCAGCGCGTCGCCGAGCTCTTCGATCGCGCGCGTGTACGTCACGCCCGCCCCGACCCGCAGCGAGCCGTTCTCCCGGTCCCAGTCCGTGAGCTCGCTGGATGCGCGTGAGGTCGAGGATCGCGGCCGGCCGCGCCCGCGCGAAGTTCATCTCGACCATCACGTCGGTCCCGCCCCACAGCGGCAGCGCCTCGGGGCGCTCGGCCTTCGCCGCCAGCGCCTCCTCCCAGGTCGTCTGGCTGCAGAAACTCCATCGGGGCAGGATAGGCGCGGGGGCCAAAACGCGCACACGCGCGGCGCTAGACTCCGCCACGCGCTTGGTGGGCGTAGCTCAGTTGGTAGAGCTCCGGGTTGTGGTCCCGGCGGTCGCGGGTTCGAATCCCGTCGCTCACCCCTAGA
>CAWIEW010000016.1:0-188113 GCA_963835285.1 uncultured Solirubrobacteraceae bacterium
CCAGCTCGACGGCGCGGCGCGCGCGCTGGAGCGCCTCCTCGGCGTGCCCGAGGAACCACAGCGAGAGCGCGGCCCAGTCATGGCAGGCGACCGCGCGTTGTCGCCGAACGTGGCCGGGAACGGGTCGTAGTGACCCTCCGCCCGCTCCGCCGGGCCGCTCACGCCGCGGTTCGCGTGTCGAGCGCACGCGTGAAGGCGCCCTGGTGGAACAAGCGCGCAGGCGAGCAGCTCGGCGCCCAGCACGCCCTCGGCGGCGGCGCCGTCACCCGCCGAGACGGTCGCGAGCGCCGGCGTGGGCTCGCCGCGGACCTCGTACAAGGTCGCCAGTGCCAGGCGAACGCCGCCAGCGGCTCGCGGTCGTCCAGCTCCTCCGCGAGCGTGCGCGCGCGCTCCAGGTACCCCAGCGCGCGGGCGCGGACCAGCCGTCGATGGCGACGGACGCCTGCCCGAGCTCCGAGAGCAGCTCCGTCTCCATCCGCCGTCGCATGTGCCCGTCCGGCAGGTCCGCTGCCGCCTCCAGCGCGTGCTCGAAGTGGGCGATGGCCTCCCGGTAGGCGCGGCGCGCCAGGCACTGGCGCGCGGCGAGGCGCAGGAACCGCACCGCGGGCGCGGGCTCGGCGGCCGGCCACATAGTGCATGGCGATCGCGGCGCGCGCGCCGCGTCCGTGCCGAACGCCGCCTCGAGGCGCTCGCCGATGCCGCCGGTGCCACTCCGCGAGGCGGGCGGGCGGGATCGTCTCGAGCAGCACGTCGCGGAACAGCGCGTGCATGAACGCGAACGCTGAGTGTGGTGCCGTCCGGCCACTCGGCCGGCGCCGGTGGCTCGATCACACCGGGGCCTCGATCCGCGCCACGTTGCGCCCGAGCGCCGCCGAGACGGCGGCGGCGGTGAACTGCAGCCCTTCGACCGCCGCCGGCCTCGAGCACGTCCAGCGACGCTCCGCCCAGCTCGGCGAGCCGGGCGCGGAGCGCGGCGCGCAGCGTCTCCGGGACGCCGTCGAGGCTTCCCGTCGTCGCGAGGTGCTCCGCGAGATGTCGCATGAAGAGCGGGTTTCCGCCGCCACGCCGGACAAGCTCCGCGGCCGTTTCCGCGTCGATGCCGAACGCCGCCGCCGTCGGCTCGGCCTCAAGCGGCTCCAGCGGCAGCTCGACTGCGGCGCCGCGGAGGCTGAGCTCGGTGACGAGCGGGTCGCGTGCCGGTGCTCGTCGCGACCACGAGCAGGCGCGCGGGGTGCCGGCGCCGCATCAGCGCGCGCAGCAGCTCGCGGGTGGACGGGTCCGCCCACTGCAGATCGTCGATCACCAGCAGCAGCGGTCGCGTCGCCGCCAGCGCCTCGAGCGTCTCGACCATCTCACGCAGCATCCGCTCCGGCGTCGCGCCCCGCACCCGTGTCTCGGGCGCGGCCGCGGCGAGCGCAGCGAACTGGGCGAGCCAGCTCGGCGCCCGCGCCACAAGCGTCGCGGCGACAGCCGCGTCCTCCACGGCCCGCCCGAGCCCGTCGAGCAGCGGCAGGTACGCCTCACCGGCCTTCTCCTGCTCGACGCAGTGGCCGAAGAGGACGAGCGCCGTTCCCGCGCCGTCGACGAGCGCCTCCACGAGAGTGGTCTTGCCGATACCCGGCTCGCCCGTGACCAGCACGAGCCGGCGGCGGCCGCGCAGCGCCGCGTCGAGCGTGGCCCGGAGCGCATCGAGCGCCGCGTCGCGGCCTGGCGGCGCGTGGCGCGCCGCGGGTGCACGGTGGACTGGCGCAGGGGCGCGCGTCGAGCGCGGGGTCGTGCGTGAGGACCGCCTGCTCGAGGGCGCGCAGGCGCGGCGACGGCTCGAGCCCGAGCTGCTCGTCGAGGACCGGCGCGGAAGCGCGTGGTAAGCGGCCAGCGCGTCGCCCTGGCGGCCGGACCGGTAGAGCGCGAGCATGAGCTGCGCGCGCGGCCGCTCGCGCAGCGGATGCTGTGCACTCAGCGCCTCGAGCTCACCGACGAGCTCCCGCGCGCGACCGGCGCGAGGTCGGCGTCGATCCGGTCCTCGACCGCGGCGAGCCGCATCTCCTCCAGGCGGCGGCCTCGCGGCGCGCGAACGGCTCGGTGCGAACTCGGCGAGCGCCGGCCCGCGCCACAGCGCCAGCGCGTCGCCGCCAGCCGCGCGGCGGCCGCGACCGGGTCCCCTGCGGCAGCGCCGTCCGACCCGCGCCGGCGAGCCGCTCGAACGTCGCAGGTCGAGCTCGTCGCCGGCCGCGAGCACGAAGCGGTATCCCGAGCGGCTGCGTCGACCAGCCGGTCCGCGGGCAGCACCTTGCGCAGGCCCGAGACGTAGATCTGGACCATCTTGACGGCGGTGCGGGGCAGCTCGTCGCCCCACAGGTCGTCCAGCAGCCGCTCGACGCGACACGGTCCGCCCCGCGTCGAGCAGCAGGCGCGCGAGCAGCGCTCGCTGCTTGCGGGGCCCGAGCGCGAGCGACTCCCGCTCATCGCCCGCCTCGAGCGGGCCGAGCACCCGGAAGTCCACTGAGGTGACCCTACCGCGCCCCGGCCGACGGCGGTTTGCCCGACTCGTTTACTCGGCACACAACCGCGAGCCGGTGAGCTGCCCGCCATGACCACCACCACCGCCCCCATCCGCAACGGCGTCGACACCGCCCAGGTCTACGGGACGCTCGACGCCGTCAAGGCCGCAGCCCGAGCTCGCGCGCTTCGAGTTCCGCGTCACGCAACCGCTGGATCGACGGCACGCACAGCCGCTCGACCATCCAGGGCCTCTGGGGCGCCGGGCAGGAGGACACCTCGCGCGAGGAGCCGTTCGTCGTCGACGCCAGCGAGCCGCCCGTCCTGTTCGGCGCACAACGAGGCGCCCAACCCGGCCGAGTACCTGCTGCACGCGCTCGCCGGCTGCCTGACGCTGACGATCGTCAACGTCGCGGCCGCCCGCAAGGTCGACGCTCACCGAGGTCAGCTCGACGCTCGAGCGGCGTGCTCGACGCCCGCGGCGCGACCGGGCATCGACGACGCCTACCGCAACGGCTTCGAGCGCATCCGCGTCACGTTCTCCATCAAGGGCGACGCGCCGCGCGAGAAGCTCGAGGAGATCGTCGAGCGCGCCAAGGCGCGCTCGGTCGTCTACGACATCGTCACCAACGGCGTCCGCGTCGACGTGACGGCCGAGGTGGGCTGAGCCGATGCCGATGGAGCTCACCGCCGCGCACGCGCCGCCGGCGCGCGAGCCTCGTCGCGCTCGCCGAGCGGCTCGCCGACGAGATCGCCGGCCGCGCCGCCGCCCACGACCGCGACGGCAGCTACCCGTTCGAGAGCATCGACGCGCTGCGCGCGGCCGGGCTACTTCGCCGCGCCCGTGCCCGAGCGAGCTCGGCGGGCTCGGCGTGAGCTCCGTCCACGACCTCGTCGTCGCCTCGGGCCGGCTGGCCCGGGGCGACGCCTCGGTCGCCATCGGCGTCAACATGCACCTCGTCGTCGTGCTCAACCTCGCCCGCCGCTGGCGGATGGCGCGCGCGGCCGGCAACGCCCGCCGCGAGCGCGCGTTCGCCGCGTCGCTGCGCGGCGATCGCGCGCGGGCGACGTCGTGATCGCGGCCGCGATGAGCGAGCCCGGCCAGGACCTCACGCGGCCCGCGCACGCCCGCCGTGCGCACGCGACGACCGGCTGGCGCGTCGACGGCCACAAGATCTTCTGCACGATGTCGCCGGCGGCGACGGTGCTGCTGACGTCGGTGCGGCTTCACCGACGACGACGGACGGCGAGCGCTACGGCTACGCCGAGATCCCGGCCGGGACGCCCGGCGTGCGGATCAACGACGACTGGGACGCGCTCGGCATGCGCGCCTCGGGCAGCCACTCGGTCACGCTTCGAGGACGTCGAGCTGCCGCCGGCGGCGCTGCGCGGCGGCTTCCCGGCCGGCGACGCGCGCGCCGTACCTCGAGCGCAACCTGCCGCTCGGGCCTCTTCCACGCCTCGGCGTCGCTCGGCATCGCCGAGGCGGCGTTCGCGCGCGCGACGCAGCCGGAGCGCATCGGCGACGACGCGCGCGGCCGGATGCTCGTCGCCGAGTCGGCGATCGACCTGTCGGCCGCGCGCGCCGCGCTCGCGCGCGCCGCGCGCGCTGATCGACGAGCACCACGCCGCCAACCCGGCGGCGACGGCACCGAGGAGGAGATCATCGCGCTGTTCGCCGAGGGGCAGGCGGCCAAGACGTTCGTCAGCGAGGCGGCGACGCGCGTCGTCGACCGCGCGCTCGCGCTCTCCGGCGGCGCCGGCTACCTCAACGGATCGCCGCTCGCGCGCGCGTACCGCGACGTCCGCGCCGGCGCGTTCATGCATCCGCTCGGCGCCAACCGGGCGTACGACTTCCTCGCCGACGTCGCGCTCGGGCGGCACGCCCGACCGTTCGCTGAGCCGTGCGCGTCGAGACGGTCATCATCGGGGCCGGCCAGGCCGGCCTCGCGCTCGAGCCAGAGCTGCGCGCCGCTGGGCGCCGCGCACGTGCTCGCTCGAGCGCGGCCGGGTCGGCGAGCGCTGGCGCTCCGAGCGCTGGGACTCGCTGCACGCTGCTGACGCCGAACTGGCTGAACCGGCTGCCGGGCGCGCCGCCCGCTGCCCGACCCGGACGGCTACCTCGACCGCGACGGCGTCGTCGCGCACCTCGAGGCGTACGCCGGCGGAGGCGCCCGTGCGCGAGCACACGACCGTATTGCGCTTGCGGCGCGCCGCGAGCGGCTACCACGTCGCGACCGACCGCGGCGACTGGCGCGCGCGCGAACGTGGTCATCGCCACGGGGGACTGCGACGTCCCGCGGATGCCGGCCGCTGCCGCAGCGGCGCCGCCGTTCGTGCGGCAGCTGCACGCGGCGCGCTACCGGCGGCCGGATCAGCTCGCCGCCCGGCGGCGTGCTCGTGGTCGGCGCCGGGCCGTACCGGGCAGCAGATCGCCGCCGAGCTGCGGCGCGCCGGCCGGCACGTCGTCCTCGCCGTCGGACGGCACGCCCGCATGCCGCGCCGCTACCGCGGGCGCGACGTGCTTCGCGTGGCTGCATGCCGCCGGGCCAGCTCGACACCCGCGCTGACGACGTGCCGCGACCTCGCGGCGGCCCGGCGCGCGCCCAGCTTCCCCGTCAGCGGCGCAAGCGCGGCGGCCAGTCGCTCGGCCTCGACCGGCTGACTGCGCTCGGCGTCGTCGTCACCGGCCGGCTCGAAGGCTTCGCCGGCCGTCACGCGCTGTTCGGGACGGACCTCGACCACGAGCTGCGCGGAGGCCGAGCGCCGCCTGCGACGGACGCTGTCGCAGATCGACGCGCACATCGAGCGCAGCGGCGCCGACGCGGGCCCGCCCGAGCGCCCGGCGCCGTTCGTGCTGCCGCCGGCCCCGGAATGGCTCGACCTCAGGGGCATCGGGACGGTGCTGTGGGCGACCGGCTACACCCGGGCGTATCCGTGGCTCGACGTGCCGGTGCTCGACGGCGACGGTCAGCTCGTACACCGGGAGGGCATCACGAGCGCGCCCGGCCTGTACGCGCTCGGGCTGCGATTCCAGCGCACGCGGCGCTCGCACTTCCTCGGCGGCGTCGGCGACGACGCCGCGCGCATCGCCGACGCGATCGCCGGCGCCGGCCGACTGGCGCGGGCCGCATGAGCGCCGCGCTCCCCGAGCCGCGGATCGATCCGCGCGACCTGCGGCGGGCGGCCGCGCGCTTCCCGAACGGCGTGGCGCTGGTGACGGCGCCGGGCGGCCACGCGCTGGTGATCGACTCGTTCGTCTCGGTCTCGCTCGACCCGCCGCTCGTCGCGCTGTCCGTGTCGCGGGCATCGCTGACCTGGCGCCGCATCCGCACGACCGGCCGCTTCGCCGTCAACGTGCTCGGCGCTCAGCACGCGGACAGCATTCGCGAGCGCGCCAAGCCGGGCGCCGACCGCCTCGCAGGGCTCGATGTCGAGATCGCGACCAACGGCGTCCCGGCCGTCCGTGACGCGCCGGCCGTTCTCATCTGCACGCTCGAGCGCGAGTACGTCACCGGCGACCACACGCTTCCGATCGGCCGCGTGATCGCGGTCCAGCACGGCCCCGAGCAGCCGCCACTCGTGTTCTGCGCCGGCGATTTCAGCACCGTGGCCCCCGGCTGATGGCCGACGTGCAGCCCTGACGCCGGAGTGGCGCGGAAGGTGATCCGGCGCTCGACCAGGAGCGATGCGCGCCCGTCGAGGACTGATGCCTACGCGGGACGGCCCGCGGCCCGGATGATCCGCTCGGCGACCTCGACGAGGTCGCCCCCGCTGATGTCGTGTTGATCGCCGAGGGGGGTGGAGCACGTACCGGGCCGGCTGACGAACGCGGCCGCGCAACCGGCGGCGAGCAACTCCGGAGATGTCCCAGGCATGGGCTGGGGCCAGGCGGTCGTCGTGCGCGTCGATCTCGAACGTCCGGGCGACCATGTGGTAGGGCTCCGTCGCGGCTTGAGCGCCTTCACCCGGTCCGCAGAGAGGACGGCGTCGAAGCGGCGGCCGGCCGGCCGCTCGCCGCGTCCGGTCACGTTCGTCAATTCGCCGCACCTGGGGCGACGCGCCCACCCTCGCGCCCGTCCTCGAACGGCCCCGGCAGTTCCCCGGCCTGCGTCTCAAGCTCGATCCGACGCTTCCCACGAGCCCGCTCACGCGTGCACCGGCTGGCACCGGGTTCCGATGGGCGTGACCGCGGCGTAGCACCGCCGCCGGTCGCGTCCGCGATTGGGCACCGAAGCGTGATCGAGTGCCCAAATCCACGGCAACGTCCCCAGTTTGCGAACATCAGACTGGTGACCGCTGCCGTCGGTAAGCCGCCTGTTTGCAGCACTTTTCGCGCCATTCGACGGCTCCTGGCCCACGACTGAAGATCGTGGTGTCCCCGGTTCGAGTCCGGGCCATCGCCGACCATCGGCGAGTAGGGTCGGACGATGCAGCCCGGCGGCCGAGCCCATGCCACGTCGCCGGGCCGATACTCGGCGGGACGCCTGGAGCCGCTGTGATGAGCACGGTCCAGGATGACGCCGGGCTCGCGGGTGCGCTCGTGCTGTTCGGCGCGACCGGCGATCTCGCCCACAAGATGATCTTCCCGGCGCTCTACGCGATGGTGAAGCGCGGCGCCCTGACCGTCCCCGTGATCGGCGTCGCCTATTCGGAGTGGGACCTCCAGCACCTCCAGGCGCGGGTTCGCGACAGCGTCGCGCAAGGTGCCGGCGGCGTCGACGACGAGGCGGCTCTCGCGCGTCTGATCGCGTTGCTCGGGTACGTCGACGGTGACTACAACGACCCCGGCACGTTCGTGGCGGTCAAGGAGACGCTCGGCACCGCCGGGCGCCCCGCGCATTACCTGGCGATCCCACCCGCCCTGTTTGCGACGGTGATCGAAGGGCTCCGTGCGGCGGGACTGGCGGATGGCGCGCGCCTCATTGTCGAGAAGCCGTTCGGGCGCGACCTCGCGTCCGCGATGGAGCTCAATCGCGTCGCGCGCTCGGCGTTCCCGGAGGACTCGGTCTTCCGCATCGATCACTTCCTCGGCAAGGAGGCGATCATGAACCTCCTCTACTTTCGCTTCGCGAACTCCTTCCTGGAGCCGATCTGGAACCGCAACTACGTCGCCAGCGTCCAGATCACGCTCGCCGAGAGCTTCGGCGTGCAGGGCCGCGGCGCGTTCTACGAGACGGCCGGGTGCCTGCGCGACGTGGTCGAGAACCACCTGTTCCAGGTGGTCGCGCTGCTCGCGATGGAGCCGCCGACGTATCGGGGGTTCGGGGCCCTGCACAGCGAGAAGCTCGACGTGTTCAAGGCCATGCGGCGCCTGGCGCCCCGCGACCTCGTGCGCGGCCAGTTCGCCGGCTACCGGAACGAGCCGGGCGTGGCGCAGAACTCCGACGTCGAGACCTTCTGCGCCCTGCGGCTGTGCATCGACTCGTGGCGCTGGGCGGGAGTGCCGTGGTACCTGCGCTCCGGCAAGTGCCTGCCCACGACGGCCACCGAGATTCTCGTCGAGCTCAAGCCGCCGCCGCAACAGCTCTTCGCCGACTCCTCGCCGTCACATGGCGCGGCGAACTACCTGCGCTTCCGGCTGTCCCCCGACGCCGCGATCGCCCTCGCCGCCCGCGTCAAACGCGCCGGCGAGGAGTTCGTCGGCGATCAGCACGAGCTGCTGCTGCTCGACACACAGCCCAACGAGGAAACCGCATACGAGCGGCTGCTCGGCGACGCCATGGCCGGCGACGGCGCGCTCTTCACCCGCGAGGAAGCCGTCGAGGCCGCCTGGACGGTGGTCGAGCCCGTCCTCGCGAACCACCAGCCGGCGCATACCTACGAGCCGGGCACCTGGGGGCCCGACCAGGCCGACGAGCTCATCGCGCCGCACGGCCGCTGGCACAACCCATGACCGGCGACCGGTCTCATGCCCCGAGCGCCGCGCCGACCTTCACGACCACGTAGACGAGCCCACCGGCGCCGACCGCGCGACGCACCCAATTCGCGCCGCCGACCAGCTCCGCCCAGGCCCACGCCGCCAGACCGGCGTAGAACGTCGCGCGCGCGTAGGCGTGGACCGAGCCGTCCGTCAGCCTGGCGAGCAGCCATCCGCCCAGCGCGACGAGCAGCGGCGCGTTCGGGAACTGCACGAGCGGGAAGCTCGCGGGCCAGCCGCGCTGCCCGCGGTGTTCGACCGTGGACCGTTCTCTACGCAGATCTCAGCGCTCCTGATCCGTGCCGTCCGTCGCGCCGGTCTCCGCCGGTGTCTCAAATTCGACGTCGACGACCTGGAACCCCTTGCGCCGCTCGCTCTGGGCGTACCCGGCATAGGCCCGCTTGTCGGCCGCGGTCAGCCGCACACGATCGGTGAACGGCGTGAGCAGCGCCCGGGGCCACAGCCGCCGCTGGGCCACGACGTTGACCTCGGCCGCGAACACGACGATCAGCGCGAGCAGGTAGATCCACGCGATCGCGCCGAGGACGAGGCCGAAGACACCGTAGGTCTCGGGCGCTCCCTTAAGCAGCGTGACGAGATACGTGCCGAGCATCTGAACGATCTCCCAGCCGACGCCGGCCACGACCGCACCGACGCGCAACTGGCGCCAGGGCACCCGGCTCGCCGTGAGGACCCTGAACGCCACCAAGAAGAGCCCGACGTTGACCACAGTGGCGATCGGGACCGCGGCGATGCCGACCCACGTGGCGATCGTCGCGCCCAGGGCGCCCGCCCCGGTGGCCAGCCAGGACAGTCCCGTGGTCATGATCACGCCGGCACCGAGGACGAGCAGGAGCAGCAGGCTGCGCACCCGCAGCGCGATCGGGTTCGGCCGCTCGTTGCGCGGCACCGCCCAGGCGCGGTTGAACGCGTTCTGCGTGGCTCCCGCAAGCCCGAGGCACCCGTACAGCGTGCCAACGATCCCGATCGCGAGGGCGACGCCGCTGCCCTTGAGCGCGTGCACGTTGTCGCGCAGCTGGCTGCCGATGATCGGAAGCTCGGCGATCGCCGAGGTGACCAGCCTGGCCTGCAGCTGCGGATCGCCCTGCAGCACGTAGCCCAGGACGGTGACCATCAGGAGCAATAGCGGAAACAGCGACAGGAACCCGTAGTAGGCGATCAACGCCGTCAGGTACGGGCCCTGGTCGTCGCCGAACTTGTAGACCACGGCAAGCGGGAACCCCAGCCAGCGGTGACGCCGCTGGTAGGCGTCTATCGCAGCGACGATGCGTTTCGGCACGGTGCGCGCAGACGGTGGCCGAGCCGGCAACCGGTCACCGCTGAGGGCTCGCGGCTGCTGATCTGACACAGGGCGGGGCGTTCCCGGTGGGGTCGAAGCTGCCGCCCTGGTCGACCGCCGGCTGCGCCTGGGTGGTGGCGCGGGGCTCATCGGCCACCACATGCGCGAGGCCGCTCGCGACGGGAGCCGGTGAACCGCGCGGCTCAAGCGGTGATGGCGTGTGCATGTGGACGACCTCTCTGGAGTCTAGTTTGCGTTCGGCGCCGACTCAGGTCGACCCGCGGCCGGTCTGGCGACGGAGCGGATCCCGCCGCCGTGCCGCAGCCAGTACCTTCGAGGCGTGGCGCCGTTCGGAGTCCCGCAGATCGTCGCCGCCGTCTCGGCTGCCGGGTCAGTGCTCGACGCCGGCTGCGGGAGCGCGCGACTGACGTTGGCGTTCGCCGAGGCGGGTGCGGCGGATGTCGTCGGCATCGACACCAGCGTCGAACGCCTCGCGGAGGGACGCGGGCGGCTCTCGGCGCATCCGATGGGCGCCCGCGTGACGCTGATCCAGGCTGACTTCGACCACGCGCTTCCGTTCGCGGACGGCCGGTTCGCCGCAGCCGCGAGCCGCCTGGCGCTGATGATCGCGACCGACCCGGTGGTGACGCTGCGAGAGCTGCGGCGCGTGACCGCGGTCGGCGGACGCATCGTCACCGCACTGTGGGCGCCGGTCGCCGAGAACCCGTGGTTCGCGCACCCGCGGGCCGCCGCTGCGACGGTCGTCGGCCCGGAGCGCGCCGACTACGCGCGCGCCTTCGGTCGCCTCGGCAGCCCCGAAGAGGCAACGGAGGTCCATCGAGCCGCCGGGCTCGCAGACGTGCGGGCGGAGACGCTGCGGCAGACGCTCTCCGTCCGCGACGCGACCGGCCTCTGGACCTGGATGGCCGCCGAGAACGGTCACGTGCGCCGCCTCGACGCCACGCTCAGCGACTCGGAACGTGCCGCCGTGGTCGACGAGCTGCAGCGGCTGGTCGCCGGCCACCGCACAGATGACGGCTCGCTCGCGCTTCCGCGCGCCATGACGCTCGTGACCGCCACCGTCTGACGGACCCACGCGTAGCCGAAGCGCGTCAGCCCGTCGTCGGCCTCCGCGCGCGTCTGCGGCGCACCATCGTCTCGGTCTCCGGCGCGTCGACGACGACGGTGCGCGCCAAGCGATCGTGCAGCCCCCGGCGGCGGTCGTCGAAGAGCACCATGAAGTAGCCGGCGAGCAGGGGGATCGCCGCGAGGATCATGGCGATCAGGCGAACGAATCGCCCGGCGCGGGCTGATGTGCCCACGCGGCGTGCTCGGGGACGAGCACGCGGAAGCGCATCATGCGCGCGCCCGGCGTCTGGCCGGTTGTCGACCAGAACGTCACGAAGTAGGCCCCGGCCCACAAGACGAACACGACGGCGCCGATGGCTGCCAGCAGCGTCTCGACCTTCGACGGGACCTCGAAGAGGTTCAGCGCGAGGGAGACGATCGCGACGACGACGATGGCGGCGAGGTCGATGATCAGCGCGTCGATGCCGAACCCGATGGCGCGCGTCACGAGGCCGGTGTAGTCCGGCGCCGGGCGCTGCGGCCCGCCGGTGAGCACGTGAACGCGCTCGGCGGCGGCCGCCTGTGCCCGCGCCTCGGCGACCGCGTGGATCGCGGCGGCGTCGCCGCTCGCGCCGTTGCCCGCCGACGCGGGGATCACGACCGGCAGCTGGTCGCCGGGCGGCGGGCCCTGGCCGGTCCCGGTCATGGTCCGGCCGCCGGCGCCGGCGGCGCGGGCTCGACACGCGCGCGGCGCCGGAGCAGCCGCCGGGCGATGCGCTCGGCGATCGCGTCGGCCCGCCGCGTGCGCTGGTTGACCTCGTCGGCGACCTCGTCGGCGAACCCGAGGCTCTGCTGCGTGATCGCCTCGGTCACCGCCGGGCTCTGAGCGATCTCGTCGACGAGAACCCACAGCTCCTCGCTCTCGAGCAGCCGCGCGAACGCCTGGTCGAGCAGCCGGCTGTCGATGACCTGGCCGACGGTCCGCTCCATCGCCGGGCTCTCGACGATCTTCGCGACCAGCCGCTCCATCCCCGGGCTCTCGAGCGCGTCGCCGACGAGCCGTTCCACGCGCGGGCTCTCGAGGGCGCGTGCGACGAGGCGGTCGGCGCCCGGGCTGTCGAGGACCTCCGCGACGAGCCGCTCGGCGCCGGGGCTCTCGACAAGACGCATCGCGATCCGTCCCAGCTCCGGACCTTCGAGGATGCGCTCGGCGAGGTGCTCGGCGCTCCCGCCGGCGAGGATGCGGTCGGCGAGACGGTCCGCCACGCCGGCGCGCAGCAGCTCCTCGGCGACCCGCTCGACGACCGCGTGGCCCGCCATGTCGCGCGCCGCGGCGTCGACGAGCGGCCCGGTCAGCACTCGGCCCACGGCGCGCGCGGCGAGCGGGCTGTCGAGCACGTGGTCCACGGCGCGCTCCGCGTACGGGGACGCGACGACCGCATCGAGGACGGTGAGCGCGGCCTGGCCGGCGAGCTCGCCGGCGCCCGCGCGGGCGCGCCGTTCCAGCCGGCCCGCGGTCGCCGCGGCGCCCATGGCGGGACGCAGCGCCAGCCGCATCGCGTCCGAGACCAACTGCGTCGCGGCGCCCAGCGGCGACGTGCGATCACGGTCGTCGCTCGAGGAAGGTTCGTGGGTCGTGGACACGGGCAGGGCACCTCTACGCGCGGGCGCACTGCGATTGTCTCCGTAGCAGCCGGCGTCAGGCAAGGGTGCGACCCGGTGTCCCGGAGCGTGTGCATCCCCCACCGCTCTGGATCCGGCTGCGCCGTGGCGAGCCTGCCGCAAGCGTGCCGCCCGGGCGATCTCATTGGAGACCGCCCGGGTCGGCAGCGCCTCAGCCGAAATTCCGCAGGCTGCGGACACGGAAGGCGTCGACGATGTCGAGCACGCCGTGCATGAGCGCCCAGATGCCCGCGAACACGAGCAGCGTGTAGCTCTTCTCGATGAAGAACTGGCCGCTCGTCCAGAACGCCATCGCCAGCATCAGGATTCCGGAGACGAGCTGGAGCCACCACGCCGAGTCGATCGCCTTGAGCATGAACGCCCGGACCGTCCACCACACGCCGACGCACAGGAAGATGAACCCGAGGATGTCGGCGAGCGCGGCGAAGGTGCTCTCCGGGTGGATGAAGCAGACGATCGCCGACGCGCCGAACAGCGCGCCGAAGATGGCCCACAGCCAGCGCAGGCTGTCCGCGACGCGGCCAGCACGAACTGCTGGACCGCGCCGGCTTTACGCGATGTCATCCGCGGTAACCGCGCGAGCCGGCTCCGGGGTTGTCCGCCGGCCTCGTCGCGTCTGCCTCGGCGCCCACCGTCACCCGGGCGGCCTCATCGAGACCGCCCGGATTGACGGCGACTCATAGCTCGTGATCGTCGAGATCAGCCGGCGGCTCCGTTGTGGGCGCGGGCGCTCGCCTCGCGGGCGGCGCGGCGCCGGCCACCGTAGGCCAGCAGGCCGTAGATCACGATGATGTCCAGCGCCAGGATCGTCATCGCGAGGACCGGATACGCCGGGATCCACAGCATCTGCAGGATCGCGTTGACACTCGCGCACGCGACGCCGAACCAGCGGGCCCAGGGAGCGCCGCGCCAGATCGCGAACGCCGCGAACGCCTGCACGACGCCGAGCGCGAGCAGGAACCATCCCCAAGTGCTCAGGTCGCCGAAGACGTAGCGCGCGTCGGCGATGAAGAAGTTGGCCTTGTCGATCGCGGCGATCCCGTACAGGGTGTTCAGAACTGCGGCGATCATGATCATCACGCCGGCGAAGGTGACGAGCCCTTGGCCGTGGTCGTCCTCGTAGTTCGAGTAGTCCAGCTGGCCCCGCTCTGCACCGGGTACCGGGGTATACGCTGACATGACGGACCTCCCGTCTGGCATGAGACGCGTCAGCAACGCGTCGGTATGCCTCAACGCTAGGTAGTTCGTGCCGCGCGCGACATCGGTAATCAACCCGACGATGCCCCGAGGGGAGCTACGGATCCTCGGACCCGGCCGGCCGGCGCAGCAGGGACTCCAGATCGGCCGTCGGGCCGAGGTGGGCGAGCTTGTCCGGGTTGACGATCGACCTGATGCCCGTGATCCGGCCGCCGCTCGTCTCGAGCGAGACGACGACGACCAGTCGCTGCTGGGCGTCGAGATAGAGCGCTCCAGGACCGCCGTTGATCTCCGTCGGCCGTATCTGGATCCGCCCGATCAAGGCGGTGCGGCGACGCGAGTAGTCGATCAGCGCGTGCGCGACGCGGCTGCGGCCCCGCAGCGAGCGCGCGAGCGCCGGAACCTTGCCGCCACCATCGGCGGTCAGCTCCACGTCGTGAGCGAGCAGCGCCTCGAGGCCCGCGACATCCCCCTGCTCGGTGGCGGCGAAGAACCGCCGGGCCAGCTCGTCGCGCTGCTCGCGCGTCGTCCGGAAGCGCGGCCGGCGGTGCTCGACGTGCTTTCTGGCGCGGGTCGCGAGCTGGCGCACGTTGGCCTCGCTCTTGCCGACGATCGCCGCGATCTCGGGGTACCCGTAGTCGAACACGTCGTGCAGCAGCAGCACGGCGCGCTGCTCAGGCGACAGGCTTTCGAGCAGCACCAGCATCGCCAGCGACAGCGAGTCGGCCATCTCGGCCTGCCGCGCCGGATCGTCGGCGCTGTCGGTGATGATCGGCTCCGGCAACCACTCGCCGACATAGCGTTCGCGGCGGGCGCGCGCGGAGCGCAGCACGTTGATGGCCAGCCGCGTGGTCACCGTGGCCACGAAGGCGCGCGGCGACGCGATCCGCTCGCCCGCCTCCACCGCCTGGTGCACGCGCAGCAGCGCGTCCTGCACCACGTCCTCGGCCTCGGACACGCTGCCCAGCATCCGGTAGGCGATCTGGAACGCCAGTGGCCGCAGCTCGTCGAGGAGTTGATCGCGATCGCTCATGCCTGTGCCGCGAGGGATCAGAATCCGACCCGTCGCCGGACCAGCACGACGTGGATGCGGCCCGGAGTCTCCTGGTGGATCTCCAGGATCTTGCCGATGCGGCTGCCCTGACCGTACGCCTCCCGCGCCCGGGCGTCTTCCAGCTCGAGGGAGTGCACGCGGATCCGCTCGTGCGCCGCCTCGAGGTCGGGCACGAGCTTCTGCGCGCCGACGACGAAGATGACGTTGGCGGCCATCCAGGCGTGGGAGGCGAGCTGGCTGCCCAAGGCGGAGGCGATGACGAGCGTTCCGTCGCGCGTGATCGCATGCACGCTGCCGAGCGCGAACTCGGACAGGCCCATGATCGCCTTGATCTCCTGAAGCTGGGCGACGTGATCGAGCCCCGCGCCCTTCTTGCGCGCCGAGTCGTACGGCCCACCGTTCTCGATCGCCTCGGAGATCCCGGTCTCCTCCAACGTCACCGACGGGAAGGTCATCACGGAGGAGCCTTCCGGGATGCGGGCGAGGACCGCGGGCCGCGCGGCGTCCAGGTCGTCAACGACCTCGACGCTGAACCCCCGCGCCTCCATTCCGGCGACGGTGTCCGCGAGCGCCTGGTCGTCGGGCAGCGCGGTGAAGCTCGTGCTCAGCGAATGCGTGGTCATGGTGGGTCGTCTCCGTTCGGTGGTTGACCGCTGAGACAAGGCAGCCACCCCGCCTGTGACACTCCCGTCGCCCGTTACGATGTCTCGTGACATGACCCAGCCCGCGCACATCAGCCGACCCGCCGTCCCGGCGTCTCGCCTGCGCGCGGCGCAGTCGTGGTGGGCCTGCCGCTAGCCGGCAGGCCGCTTCAGACCCTCATCTGAGCCCGGCCGCAGTTCCGGCCCGACCCCAACGGGGCCGGCCACCGCGCGCCCACGGTGATCTCGCAAGGCCCCCTCCCCCGACACGGGCGCCACCACGGAGATGACCGTCATGACCCACCCGACCGTGACCCTCACCGGCGTCCAGCCGACCGGGGACCTGCACCTCGGCAACTACATCGGAGCGATCCGGCCGCTGGCGGATCTCGCGACGGACCCGACCCGGGAGGTGTACGTCTTCGTCGCCGATCTGCACGCGCTCAACGGCCGCCCCGATCCGGCGGTGCTGCGCGAGCGCTCGCGGCGGCTCGTGGCCGCGCTGCTCGCCTGCGGGCTCGACCGCCCCAACGTCCACGTCTACCGCCAGAGCCGGGTCCCCGCGGTCGCCGGCCTGACCGCCCTGCTCAACAACATCACCGCCAAGGGGCTGCTGAACCGCGCCCACGCGTACAAGGCGGCGGTCGCGGCCAACGTCGCGGCCGGGCGCGACCCCGAGCACGGCGTGAACATGGGCCTCTACAGCTACCCGGTGCTGATGGCCGCCGACATCCTGGCGCTCGACGCCGACGAGGTGCCGGTCGGCGCCGACCAGGCACAGCACCTGGAGATCGCCGTCGACCTCGCCCAGCAGTTCTCGCGCAGCTACCGGCCCGGCGTGCTGCGCGAGCCGCGCGCACTGATCCCCCGGACGACCGCGACGCTGCCCGGCCTCGACGGCCGCAAGATGAGCAAGTCGTACGGCAACGCCATCTCGCTGATGGCGGAGCCCGAAGACATCCGCAAGCAGATCCGCCGGATCGTCACCGACTCCACGCCGCCGGAACAGCCGAAGGATCCGGACGCGTGCACGCTGGTCACGCTGTTGCGCGCGTTCGCCGACCGTGCGACGGTCGCCGCCGTCGAGGAGCGCTACCGCCGCGGCGGGATCGGCTACGGCGAGGTCAAGGCGCGGCTCGCGGACGCCATCGACGCGCACGTCGCGCCGATGCGCGCCCGGTACCGGCGACTGCTCGCCGACGCGACCGAGCTCGAGGCCCGGCTGGCCGGCGGCGAGCAGCACGCCCGCCGGCGCGCCGAGCGGACGCTCGAACGGGCGGTGATGGCCACGGGCCTGTGACGCGGAGAACCTTTGCCTTGCCTTTGCCCGGCGTCCATACACTCCGCCGCGTGTGGCCCTTGCGCAGGATCCTCAGGTGGACGGTGCTCGGGCTCCTCGGGACGTTCGTGCTGATCCAGCTGGTCCCGTACGGTCGCGACCACACCAACCCGACCGGCGGGCACAAGATCAACTGGGACAGCGCTCGCACCGAGCAGCTCATGCGCGGCGCCTGCATGGACTGCCACAGCAACGAGACCACGTGGCCGTGGTACTCGAACGTCGCGCCGGTGTCGTGGCTGGTGCAGAACGACGTCGACGAGGGCCGCCGCAGGCTCAACCTCTCCACGGACGCGGGGGAGGCCGGCGAGATGGTCGAGACCATCCAGGAGGGCTCGATGCCGCCGTTGCAGTACAAGCCGGCCCACCCCGCCTCCCGGCTGTCCGATCAGGAGCGCCAGGAGCTGATCCGCGGCATACAGGCCACGTTCGGCGGCTGACGGCCTCGGCACACGCGAACCTAGGGTCGCGTTCGGGCATCCCTCGCCCTTCGAGAGCTCTCCGTGCCGCGCTGTGGCACGCGCGCCGTCGCGCCCCTTCGGGGCCTTGACGACACCGTGCACGACCTCGCCCGCGGGACCCTGCAGCACGCGGCCGACCAGCTTCGGATCGCCGAGCTCGGCGGCCGGCGTGCCGGCCCTGAGCGCCGAGGTGCGCTCCTGCCACGCGTCGTAGCGCTCACGCTCCGCCGGCGTGAGCTTCGCCACGGCGGCCGCGTCGGCCCGCGCCGTGGCCTCGTCGAGCTTCTTGAAGGCGCCCTCGACCAGCCGGCGTGCCCGTGACATCGGGCGGATCGTAGTGGCCGGTCTCAGGCCGTGTGGAACGGGACCGACTCGCCGTGCTCGCGCGGATGCGCCTCCCGGCCGGGCAGGACGGCGAACGCCACGGCGGCACCGGCGAGGCCGACGATCGCGCCGGCGCGCAGGCCGAGGTCCATGCCGCTGAGGAAGGCTTCGCGGGCGGCGCTCGCAAGGTGGATGCCGAGAACGCCGCCGAGCTGGCCGGCGACGCCGAGGGCGGCGCCGACGGAGCCGAGGATCGTCGCCTCGATGCCCGGGGGGATCGGCAGCGCGGCGAGCGTGCCGGTCATGTCGTGCTGGTAGCGGGTGGAGAGCAGGCTGCCGATCACCGCGACGCCGAGCGCGCCGCCGGTCTGCAGGAAGGTGCCGTTGGTCGCGGCGCCGACGCCGGTGTGCTCGCCCGGAAGCGTGCCCATGACCGAGGCGGTCGCCGAGGGGATGACCAGCCCGGCGCCGAGGCCGAGCAGCGCCATGCCGACGACGACGCCGGAGTAGCCGGTTGCGGTCGTGGCACCGGCGATCTGCCACAGGCCGCCGGCCACGAGCAGCATCCCGGCCGTGATCGTCAGCTTCACGCCGAACCGGTGGACGAGCTGGCTCGACAGCGGCGCGACGAGCGCGATCGCGCCGGCGGCGGGCAGCATCCGCACGCCGGCCTCGAGCGGCGTGTAGCCGAGCTCGAACTGGAGGAACTGGGTGAGGACGAAGAGCGCGCCGACGAGGCCGAACATGGTCACGGCGACCGCGACCACCGCACCCGAGAAGCCGCGTTCGGCGAAGAAGTCGAGCTTGAGCATCGGGTGCGCGCACCGCCGCTCCCAGACGACGAAGGCGACCAGGACGAGCAGTCCGGCGGAGCCGGTTGCCAGCACGAGCGCGGACGACCAGCCGTGCAGCGGCGCCTCGATGATGGCCCACAGCACGAGCCCGATCCCGGCGATCGAGAGCAGCGAGCCGAGGACGTCGGGTCGCTCGGCCGCAGGGTTCTTGGAGTCGGGCACCAGCGCGAGCGCGAGCGCGAACCCGACCGCGGCGATCGGGACGTTGATCAAGAACACGGATCCCCACGCGAAGTGGTCCAGGAGCACGCCGCCGATGATCGGGCCGAGCGCGATCCCGGCCCCGCTGGTGGCGGCCCAGAACCCGATCGCGCGCTGCCGCTCGTGCCGGTCGGTGAACGTGTTGGTGATGATCGCCAGCGTCGAGGGCATGATCAGCGCCGCTCCGGCGCCCATGCTCGCCCGCGCCGCCGTCAGCATCTCGACCGATCCGGAGAACGCGGCCCACGTCGAGCACGCCGCGAACGCGACCAGGCCGGCGAGGAACGTGCGCTTGCGCCCGACCCGGTCGGCGAGGCTGCCGGCGACGAGCATCAGGCCCGCGAAGACGAGCACGTAGGCGTCGACCACCCACTGCAGGTCGCTCGAGCTGGCATGCAATTCGCGCACCAAAGTCGGCAGTGCGACGTTCAAGATCGTGTTGTCCAGCGTCACGATCAGCAGCGACACGCACAACACGGCAAGCGCGAGCCACCTGCGCGATGACCTCACCGGATCCATGGACCGAGCATGAGTGGGCGTCCGCGTCTCGCCATCCGCAGGAGCTCCGCGCCAAGCGCTCGTCGCTTCTACTGATTACGGGTGTGGTACGCCCTGATGATCCAGCGCCGCCGGGCTGTCAGCGTGATCTCCATGCCCAGGCATGCTCGCCGCGTGGCGGCCGTGGCCTTGACCATCCTGCTGGCGGCCGCGCCGTCGGCCGCGGCTGACACCGTCCTCTCGGTCGAGCCCACCGCGCCGAAGGTGACGGCCTATGACGGGACCGCCGCTTGGAGCACCTACGACGCCACGGCCGGGGCCTGGTTCCTCGTCACCCGCCGCGGCGGCGTGCTGGAGCGCGCGCACGTTCCCCCGCGCTCGGTGCCGTTCGACGTCGACCTCGGCACGCTGGGCTCCGGCCGCCTCGTCGCCGCCTACTCACGCTGCCGGCGTGAGCCGTCGGGCGGGGCCGCGCCGACCGGTCGTGGCTGCGACCTGTACACGTACGACCTCTACACGCGCCGCGAGCAGCGGCTGCGCCATGTCAGTACGGCGGCGTCGGAGTACATGCCCTCGCTGGCGCACGGGCGCATCGCCTTCGGGCGCGTCCGCGGCAATCGCACCGCGGTGTACGTCGGACGAGTCTCCGGCGGACCGGCGCGCCGGGTGCCCGGCGGCACCGCCAACCGCGACGCGCGCACCGGGCCGACCGCCCTCGATCTCGACGGCGACCGGCTGGCGATCACGTGGCGGACGTACGGGCCCGCGGGCGAGAAGCTTCCGTACGGCGCGGCCGAGCTGCGCGTCGACGACCTGCAGCACGGGACGCAGACGCTGATCACCCGGCTCGCGAACAGCAACCTCGAAACCGGCAGCGTGTTCACGCCGGCGCTCGACGGTCGCTGGGTCCGCTACGGCCTCACGTGGGTCGCGGAGGGCGACACCGTGATCGGGGCCAGGCAGACGTACGACCTCCGGCAGGGGTTCCGCACCTCGCTGCCGCTGCCCGACCGGCTCGCGGGCGTGGCCGAGCCCGGCGCAGGAGAGAGCTACATCGTCAGGTGCGACCCCGCCGGCGGGCCCTGCAGCGTCGTGCTGATGCCGCGCGCACTGCCGGCCGGAGCGAATCCTGATCTCACGCTCGCGGCGCTCGCGCGCGTGACACCGGTGACGTGGAGCGGCCACTGGGCCGCCTACAGCGAGTACGACGCCTCCCTGCCCGGCTATCGCCTCACGTTGCGCTCGGTCGCAGGACGCGTCCTGCGACCCGCGGTGCCCCCACGCGCGGCTCCGTTCGACGCCGACCTCGGCCGCGGACCGCACGGCGAGCTCACCGCGGTGTACTCGCGCTGCCGTGTCGAGCCGCGCACCGACGCGATCGACGGCCTGCCGATCCCGGCGACCGGCCGTGGCTGCGACGTCTATCGCTACGACGTGCGCAGTGGACGCGAGCGCAAGCTGCCCGTCGCGGCCCGCGCCGGCCGATCCGAGTTCCTCCCCGCTCTCGACGGGTCGCGGATCGCCTTCGCGGCCCGTGGCGCCCACGGTGGCACGGCGCTGTACACGGCAGCCCTCACGGCGCGCCGCGCGACCCGGCTGGCGGGTGACCTGGGTCGGCTCGGGCCGCGGGCGCTCGACCTCCGGGGCCGCCGGCTCGCGTTCGCCTGGGACGATCGCCTCGCCGGCGGGCGGCTGCGCTCACGCGTGCGGGTGATCGTGCTCGGCGGCCGGGCCCGCACGCTCGCATCGGTCATCAGCCGCAACGGCACGCGCCGCTACCGCTCGCTCGGCTTCGACGGCAACGTCCTGAGCTGGGTCGGCCATCAGCTGCCGGGACTCGGCCCGCGGGTCGCCGTCCGCTACGACCTGCGCCACGCGACGCGCCGGGTCCTCGTCCTGCCGGACGGCGCGACGGCCTACGTTCCGTGGACCGTCGTGCGCGGCGTGGCGCTGCCGCACGTGGGCGTCTACGGCCAGGCCGGCCGCGGCGGCTGGAGCCTGCGTGCGGCGATGAGCCTGCCGCAGCTTCTGCGCTAGCCGCTCAGGTCGCGCCGCCGCCGCTCGAGCTCCTCGCGCTCGACGGCGTTGCCGGTGAGCGCGATCGCCCGCTCGTAGGCGCGCGCCGCGCCGTCGGGGTCGCCGGAGCGGCGGAGCAGGTCGGCATTCGCCGCGTGCAGCGGTTGGTAGCGCTCGAGCGCGGGATCGCCGAGCAGCGGCTCGAGCAGCTCGAGGCCTGCGGCGGGACCGGCCGCGAGGCTGACGGCGACCGCGCGGTTGAGCTCGACGACCGGCGATGGATTCAGCGCCACCAGGGCGCCGTACAGCGCAGCGATCTGCGCCCAGTCGATCGCCTCCTCGGTCTCGAGCGCCGCGATCGCGGCCTGGACCTGGTAGTCGCCCGTGCGCCGCAGCCGTATCGCGCCCTCCAGGCGCTCCCGGCCGGCGCGGATCCGCTCCCGGTCCCACAGCGAGCGGTCCTGGGACTCGAGGGCGACGTAGCGGCCGTCCGCGTCCACCCGCGCGGCGCGTCGGCCGTCGTGCAGGAGCATCAACGCCGACAGCCCCCAGACCTCCGCCTCGTCGGGCATCAGCCGCCTCAGCAGCTCGCCGAGCCGGATCGCCTCCGCGCACAGCTCCTCGCGCACCAGGCGATCGCCCGCGGTGGCCGCGTATCCCTCGTTGAAGATCAGGTAGACGACGCGCAGCACCCCGCGCAGGCGATCGGGCAGGTCCTCGTCGGCCGGCACGCGGTAGGGGATGTGGGCGTCGGCGATCTTGCGCTTCGCGCGCACGATCCGCTTGCCCATCGTCGGCTCGGCGACCACGAACGCGCGAGCGATCTCGCCGGTGGTGAGGCCTCCGAGCGCGCGCAGCGTGAGCGCGACGCGCGCCGGCATGTCCAGCGCGGGGTGGCAGCAGGTGAAGATCAGGCGCAGCCGGTCGTCGACGATCGTGCTCTCGGCATCCATGGGCGGATCCTCCTGCCGGGCGTCGAGGCGCATCAGCTCAGCCAGCCGCTCGGCGCGGTCGGTGACCGACCGGTTGCGGCGCAGGCGGTCGATCGCCCGCCGCCGGGCCGTGGTCGTGACCCACGCCCCCGGGTTGGCCGGGACACCGTCCCGCTGCCACGCCGTCACGGCGGCCTCGAAGGCGTCCTGGACGGCATCCTCGGCCAGCTGGAAGTCGCCGACCTGCCGGATCAGCGTGGCCAGCACGATCGCGCGCTCCTCGCGGAACGCGCGCGTGACCGCGGCCGACACCGCCTCGCTGCTCACCTCGGCTCCATCCTCTCAGGGTGAACCGTCACCGAACCGTTCCCTAGGCTCTCGCGTACCGCTTCGCGAAATGTCGCCTGCACACGCGTATTGGCTCCGCGCGCCCGGGCGCGGGGAGATCCGGCCGGTCGCCCTGCCTGAGCCGGGGCGCGATGACGTCATGGTCCGCACGCTGCGGTCCGGCGTCAGCCGCGGCACCGAGACGCTGGCGTTCCGGGGCGGCGCGCCGCCGCGCGCCCCGTTCCAGGAAGGCGACTTCCCGGGCCCGGTCAAGTACGGGTACCTGAACGTCGGCGCCGTCGAGCAGGGGCCGCCGGAGCTGCGCGGTCGCACGGTCTTCTGCCTGTACCCGCACCAGACGGCGTACGTCGTGCCGGCCGGCGCCGTGACCATCGTGCCCGACGACGTGCCGCCCGCCCGCGCGGTGCTCGCGGGCACCGTCGAGACGGCGGTCAACGCGCTGTGGGATGCGCCCCCGCTGGTCGGCGATCGTGTGGCCGTGGTCGGCGCCGGGATGGTCGGCTGCTGCGTCGCCCGCCTGCTCGCCCGGTTCCCCGGTGTCGAGGTCACGCTCGTCGACGTCGACGCGTCCCGGGCCGAGGTCGCGGCCGCGCTCGGCGCCCGCTTCGCGCGGCCCGAGGAAGCCGCCGGCGGGCGCGACCTGGTCGTGCACACGAGCGCGACGGCGGCCGGGCTGCAGCGCTCGCTCGAGCTGCTCGCGCCGGAGGGCACGGTGCTGGAGCTGAGCTGGTACGGCGCCGAGCCGGTGCAGCTCTCGCTCGGCGGTGCCTTCCACGTCGACCGCCTGCGGCTGCGGGCCAGCCAGGTCGGCACCCTGTCCCCGGCCCGGAGCGCGCGGCGCACGACGGCCGATCGGCTCGCCCTCGCCCTCGACCTGCTGCGCGACCCCGCGTTCGACGTGCTCGTGACCGGCGAGTCGCGCTTCGACGAGCTGCCCGACGTCATGGCGAGCCTGGCCGCGGGGAGCCTGCCGGCGCTCTGCCACACGATCACCTACGAAGGGGCGTAGCGCGTGTTCAGCGTGACGGTCCGCGACCACATGATGATCGCGCACAGCTTCCGCGGCGACGTGTTCGGGCCCGCGCAGCGCCTGCACGGCGCGACGTTCGTCGTCGACGCCACGTTCCGCCGCGCGACGCTCGACGCCGACGGCATCGTCATCGACATCGGCCGTGCCGCGGAGGCGCTGAGCGCCGTGCTGGGCGAGCTCAACTACCGCAACCTCGACGACGAGGCGGACTTCGCCGGCACGAACACGACCACCGAGGTGCTCGCCAAGGTCGTCGCCGACCGGCTCGCCGATCGGCTGGGCGGCGAGGAGCTGGACGGGCTCGTCGTGACGCTGCACGAATCCCACGTCGCGTGGGCGAGCTACGAGCGGTCGCTGTGATGGACATCCACTTCATCGTCCCCGAGGGCATCGACGACCCGGCGCGGCCGAGCGGCGGCAACACCTACGACCGGCGCGTCGCCGACGGGCTCGCCGATCTCGGCTGGACGGTGCACATGCGCGACCTGGCCGCGCTCGAGCGGATCCCGGACGGCGCCGTGGTGCTGCTCGACGGGCTGATCGCCTCCCCCGCTCCCGACGTGCTCGTACCGCACGCGCAGCGGCTGCGGCAGGTGGTGCTGCTGCACATGCCGATCGGCGACGCGCGCGAGCGGGCGGTGCTCGAGGCGGCGGCCGCCGTCGTCACCACCAGCGCATGGACGCGACGGCGGCTGGGCGAGCTGTACGGGCTGCCGGCCGACCGGGTGCACGTGGCCGAGCCCGGCGTCGACGCCGCGGACCTCACGCGAGGGAGCGCGGCCGGAGACTCGCTCCTCTGCGTCGCGGCGGTGACGCCCGGCAAGGGGCACGACGTGCTGCTCGGCGCGCTCGCGACCGCGACCGATCTGCCCTGGCGCTGCACCTGCGTAGGCAGCCTGGACCGCGACCCGGAGTGGGCCGACCGCATGCGCGACCACGAGCTCGGCGACCGCGTGCAGTTCGCGGGCGCGCGCACCGGCACGGAGCTCGACCGCGCGTACGCCGCAGCGGATCTGCTCGTGCTCGCCTCGCACGCCGAGACGTACGGCATGGTCGTCACCGAGGCGCTCGCGCGCGGCGTGCCGGTCGTCGCCACCGACGTCGGCGGAGTGGCCGAGGCGCTCGGGGAGGGCGGGCTGCTCGTCCCGCCCCGCGACCCGGCGGCGCTCGGCGCCGCGCTGCGGGCGTGGCTCGGCGATGCCGACCTGCGCGGGCGGCTGCGCGGCGCCGCTCGGGAGCGGCGCGCGGCACTGCGCCCGTGGGCGGCCACGGCCGTGGACGTCGCCGGCGTCCTCGCGGATGTGGCGGAGGATGCGCTCGCGGGAGCGGCGCGATGACCGCGGTCGGCGTCCGGGTCAGCCCGCAGTGGCTCGTACTGCGCGAGCCGGCCGACGCGGCGGCACGCTCGGCCGACCTCGCCGAGCGGCTCGCGCGGTACCTGCAGCCGGGGCCGCTGGTGATCCACGACCTCGGCGGCGGCAGCGGTTCGATGGGCCGCTGGCTCGCGCCGCGGCTGCCCGGCCCGCAGCACTGGGTGGTGCACGACCGCGACCCGGACCTGCTGGAGCTCGCCGTCGCCGATCCGCCGGACGCGGTCACGGTCGAGACGAATCGATGCGACATCACCCGTCTCGCGCGCGAGGACCTCGCCGACGCGAGCCTCGTCGTCGCCTCGGCGCTGCTCGACCTGCTGACCGCGGACGAGCTGATCGCGCTGCTCCGCACCTGCGCCGGGTATCCGATGCTGCTCGCGCTCACCGTCGTCGGTCGCGTCGCCCTCAGTCCCGCGGAGCCGATGGACGCGCGCGTGGCCGCCGCGTTCAACGCCCACCAGCGCCGCGGACGTCTGCTCGGCCCGGACGCCGTCGCGGCCGCCGTCGACCATCTGCGCGGGACGGGCGCCCAGATCGTGGTCCGGCCCAGCCCGTGGCAGCTCGACGCGGCTGACGCCGGCCTGACCGCCGAGTGGTTCGACGGCTGGTTCGCCGCCGCGCGCGAGCAGGAGCCCGCGCTGGCCGGCGACTACCGGGAGCGGCGCCTCGCCCAGGCGGCCGCCGGTGAGCTGACCGTCACCGTCGACCACGCCGACCTGCTGGTGCTGCCGTGACGACCGCCGTGCTGCCTGGGCGGCGGAGCACGCCGACCGTGTGGTGGTGGGTCCGCCTCGCCGCCGCGGCCGGCACGCTCGCCGTCCTGGTCTGGCAGGTCGGCACGAGCCCGTTCCTCGACGGCCTGCGGACGGTCGACGGCAGCGCGCTGGCGGCCGCGTTCGGCCTCGCCCTGCTGACCACCGTGTGCTGTGCCTGGCGCTGGCGCGTCGTCGCCCGCGGCCTTGGCATCGACCTCCCGCTCGGCACCGCGGTGGCCGCCTACTACCGCTCGCTGTTCCTCAACGTCACGCTGCCCGGCGGCGTCGTGGGCGACGTCCACCGCGGGATCAGCCACGGCCGCGACACCAGCGACGTCGGCCGCGGGCTGCGCGCCGTCGCGTGGGAGCGCTCGGCCGGGCAGGCCGTCCAGGTCGTCCTCACCGTCGCGGTGCTGCTCGTCGTGCCGTCTCCGGTGCGCGGGTCGATGCCGCTGATCGCGCTCGCTGCGCTCGCCGCCGCGGCCGTCGTCGTGCTGGTGGGACGCGCGCCGCGGTGGCGCAGCCTCCTGACCCGCGAGCTGCGCGCCGGGCTGCTCGCCCGGCGGGCGTGGCCGGCGATCGCGCTCGCGTCGGCGCTGGTGGTCGCCGGCCACGCCGCCACGTTCCTGATCGCCGCGCGGACCGCGGGAGCGACCGCGCCGGCCTCCGAGATGCTGCCGCTGGCGCTGCTCGTGATGGCGGCCGGGGTGCTGCCCAACGTCGGCGGCTGGGGGCCGCGCGAGGGCGTGACAGCGTGGGCGTTCGCCGCCGCCGGCCTCGGCGCGTCGCGCGGGGTCGCCACCGCGGTCGTCTATGGCGTGATGGTGTTCGCCGCCACCCTGCCGGGCGCCGCCGTCCTGCTCGCGGGCTGGGTGCGGCGTGCCTGAGCGCCCGTACACGATGCTGAGCTGCAGCGTGTCGCTCGACGGCTACCTCGGCGACCGGACGCCGCGGCTCGCGCTCTCCAACGACGCGGACTTCGAGCGGGTCGACGAGGTGCGCGCCTCGTGCGACGCGATCATGGTCGGCGCGGCCACCGTGCGCACCGACAACCCGCGGCTGCTGGTGCGCTCACAGGCCCTGCGCGAGGCGCGCGAGGCGCGCGGGCTCGCGCCGTCGCCGATGAAGATCACGGTCACCGACCGGGGCAACCTCGACGCCCGCTCGAACTTCTTCACCACCGGCGAGGCGGAGAAGCTCGTCTACACCTCGAGCCTGCACGTGCCCGACGCCCGCGCGCGGCTCGGGCCGGTGGCGACGATCGTCGACGGCGGCCGGCGCGTGCGGATGCGCCGGCTGACCGAGGACCTCGCCGACCGCGGCGTGGAGCGGCTGATGGTCGAGGGCGGCGGCGTCGTGCACACCCAGTTCCTGGCCGACGACCTCGTCGACGAGCTGCAGCTCGTCGTCGCGCCGTTCTTCGTCGGCGACTCGAGCGCCCCTCGGTTCGTCAGCGACGGGCGCTTCCCGTGGAACGCCGGCCGGCGCGCGACGCTCGCCGAGGTGCGCCAGATCGGCGACGTGGTGCTGCTGCGCTACGCGCTCTCGCCCCGGTTCCGGGACACATGACCACGCTCGCCCTCCGCGAGCAGTGGGGCCCCGCGTCGTGGGTGACGCTCGTCCGCGCCACGCTCGCCGTGATCGTCGCCGCGCTGGTCGTCGACTCGTCCGCGCCGGTCGCGCTGCTCGTGACGCTGTCCGCCGTCGCGCTGTCACTCGACCTGATCGACGGCTGGGTGGCGCGCCGGACCGCGACGATGACCGCGTTCGGCGCACGCTTCGACGGCGAGGTCGACGCGTTCCTGATCCTCGCGCTGAGCGTCTATGTCGCGCCTCTGTACGGCGCGTGGGTGCTGGCGATCGGGGCCGCGCGGTACGTGTTCCTCCTCGGCGAGTGGCTGCTGCCGTGGATGCGCGCACCCCTCCCGCGCCGCCGCTGGCGCCTGATCGTCGCGGCGATGCAGGGGATCGTGCTGACCGTCGCGGCCGCCGACGTCCTGCCGCGGTCGCTGATGCAGGCGCTCCTGGGCGCCGCGCTCTTCCTGCTCGCGGCGTCGATGAGCGAGTGCGTGTGGTGGCTGTGGCGCCGCCGGCACGCGGCGGGCGCGGTCAGCCGGCGCGTCGCCGTGGCGGTCTCGGTGCTCGCCCTGCTGCTCGTCTGGGGCGCGCTCGTCGCACCGAACCAGCCGAGCCACTTCAACGTCGGCGCGTTCGTGCGGCTCCCGCTGGAGCTGGTGGTCGTGGTCGCCGTGGCCGCGCTTCTGCCTCCGGCTCCGCGCCGCGTGCTGGCCGTGGTGGCGGGTGCGGTGCTGAGCGTGCTCGTGGTCGTGAAGGTCCTCGACATCGGCTTCTTCACCGCGTTCGACCGGCCGTTCAAGCCCGTCGACGACTCGAGCTACGTCGGGATCGGCATCGAGACGCTGCGCGATGCGATCGGCTCGTCGAGCGCGGACCTCGTCGTCGCCGTCGCGGCCGTGGTCATCCTCGCGCTGCTCGCGATCCCGGTCCTGGCGCTGCTTCGGGTGACGCGGGTGGCGGCGGGCCACCGCGGCTGGGCGCTGCGGGCGGCACTGGTGCTGAGCGTGGTCTGGGTGGCGCTCCGCCTCGTCGGCGCGCCGGTCGCCTCGTCGAGCGCGGCCGCGCTGGCCGTCGACGAGGTGCAGGCGGTGCAGAGCGGCCTTGCGGATCGCGCCGAGCTCGCCGGCCTGATCGCCCAGGACCGCTTCCGCGACACGCCCGCCAAGCAGATGCTCACCGGCCTGCGCGGCAAGGACGTCCTGCTCGTGTTCGTCGAGAGCTACGGGCGGGTCGCGGTGCAGGACTCGGCGTTCTCGCCCCGCGTCGACGCCGTGCTGGACCAGGGCACCGCGCAGCTGCGCGCCGCCGGCTTCTCGTCGCGCAGCGCGTTCCTCACCTCACCGACGTTCGGCGGCCTGAGCTGGCTGGCGCACTCCACGCTGCAGTCGGGTGTCCTGGTCGACGGCCAGCGCCGCTACAACCAGCTCGTCAAGGCCGACCGCCTCACGCTCACGCGGGCGTTCAAGCGCGGCGGGTGGCGGGCCGTCGGTGTGATGCCCGCGAACCACCGAGCCTGGCCCGAAGGACACAGCTTCTATCGCTATGACGCGATCTACGATCGCCGCAACCTCGGCTATCGCGGCCCGGACTTCGGCCTGCCGCCGATGCCCGACCAGTACACGTTCCTGGCGCTGCAGCGCCTCGAGCTCGCCAAGCGGCACCGTTCGCCCCTGTTCGCCGAGGTCGACCTCATCTCCAGCCACACACCGTGGACGAAGATCCCCCGGCTCATCCCGTTCAGCCAGGTCGGCGACGGCTCGATCTTCGGCCGCATCCCGGCGGAGGAGTCCACGAAGGCCTCGATCTTCGGCGATTCGAAGCGGGCCCGCAGCGCCTATGGGCACTCGATCGAGTACTCGCTGCGCTCGCTCTTCGCGTTCGTCCAGCGCTACGGCAACGACAACACGGTGCTCGTCGTGCTCGGCGACCACCAGCCCGCGACGCTCGTGACCGGCCAGGGCGCCACGCACGACGTGCCGATCTCGGTCATCGCCCACGACCCGAAGGTGATCGACCAGATCGCCGGATGGCGCTGGCAGGACGGGATGCTGCCGAGCCCGCAGGCGCCGGTCTGGCCGATGGCCTCGTTCCGCGACCGCTTCCTGAAGGCGTTCGGCTCGACGCCGGCGCGATGAGGCAGGACGACCGCGCGCCGTTCGAGCAGGCGCTCCAGCGCGCGCGCGTGGCGGCGTACCCGCCCGGCGAGTTCGTCGGGCAGGAGAGCTTCATGACCGCCGGCGAGATCCGCGCGCTGGCGGTGCGGGCCGGGATCGGCTCCGGGGCCGCCGTGCTGGACCTGTGCTGCGGGGTCGCCGGGCCCGGGCGGTTCGTCACGCGCGAGCTGGGCTGCGACTACCTCGGCGTCGACGCCAGCGCGAGCGCCGTCGCCCTCGCCCGCGACCGGGCGGGCGACCTGCCATGCCGGTTCGCGGTGGCGCAGGTCCCGCCGCTCCCGGCCGGCTCGTTCGATGTCGTGCTCCTGCTCGAGACGATGCTCGCGTTCGCCGACAAGGACGCGCTGGTGCGCGCGGTCGCCGCGGCGCTTCCGCCCGGCGGCCGCTTCGCCTTCACGCTCGAGGAGGGGTCTCCCCTCACGCCCGACGAGCGGGCGGCGATGCCCGACGCCGACACGGTCTGGCTCACCCCGCTCGCCGAGATGATCGCGATCCTGGAGCGGGCCGGGCTCGGCGTCACGTGGCACGAGGACCACAGCCGCGCGCACCGCGCGACGGCCCAGGCACTGGCGGCCGCGTTCGCCGCCGACGCTCCCGCCATCGCCGCGCAGATCGGCTGGCGCGGGCTCGACGAGCTGCTCGCCGCGCACCAGCTGTGGATCGAGTGGCTGGATGCGCGGCGAGTCCGAAAGCTCGCGCTGATCGCCGAGGTCAGCGGCCCGGCAGGCGGTCGGTGATCTCCTGCAGCAACCAGGTGTTGCCGTCGGGGTCGGCGAACGTCGCGCGGCTCGCGTAGGTCGCGCGCTCGGGGTCGAGCCCGGGGACGTTGCCCTCGCCGATCACGAGGTGGAAGAAGTCGCTGACCTCGACGCCGCGGCCGACCAGGTCGTCGCGCGCCGCGACGATGTCGTCGACGACGAGGTAGAGGTTCTGCAGCGGCCCTTCGAACCTCGGACCGCCCGACGCGAACTGGATCGACGCCAGCGAGCCCGGAGGGGTCAACTGCACGACCCGGACGCCCGGGCCGGGCTCGAAGTCGATGTCCATGCGCCAGCCGAGGCCCACGTAGAACTCCTTCGCTCGGTCGACGTCGGCGACCGGCAACGTCGTGACCTCGAACCGGAACGGCATGGTGGCCTCAGCGGGCGACGACACCGTGCACCTCCTCCATGTAGCGATCGGCGATCTCGTCCGCCTGCTCGGGCGAGCCGCCCTCCTGGCGGGCATTGAAGTACGCGGCGTACCAGTCCCACCAGTTGTGCGGCGGCGACGCCTTCTCGAAACGATCGTGGTGCTCGGCGGTTTCGTGCAGCAGCTCCGCCAGCTCGGCGACGTCCATCTGACCTCCGATCTGGTTGGGCACCCTGGCGCTCCCGCGGGCTGGTAGGCATGCTTGGCCCGAACCCCGACGGAGGCACCTTCATGCGTCCTGACATCGCACCAGGCAGGCCGTTCCCCGACTACGAGCTGCCCGATCACGAGAACGTTTCACGCAGGCTCAGCGAGGTCCAGGGGGATGACCCCATGATCCTCACGCTGGCGCGTGGGCACTACTGCCCGAAGGAGCACCAGCAGCACCTGGAGCTCGCCGCGAACTATCCGAAGATCAACGTCGCGTACACCAAGGTCGCGACGATCGCGACCGACGAGCACCACACGCTCCAGGAGTTCCGCAACTCGGTCGGCGCCGTGTGGCCGTTCCTCTCGGACCCGGGTCGCATCGTCCAGAAGGACCTCGACATCCAGGAGTACACGGACCCGGACAACGACCCGATGATTCCGCACACGCTCGTGCTCAAGCCCGGCCTGATCGTGCACCGCATCTACAACGGCTACTGGTTCTGGGGGCGCCCGTCCTTCTACGACCTTTGGCAGGACCTCCGCGACGTCACGCGCGAGATCCGGCCGGACTGGGACCTCAGTACGCCGGGGCTGCACGAGGCGTGGGACGCGGGTGAGCTGTCGCACTTCCATGGCTGGGACCGGCGGGCGGCCGAAGCGGCGTCATGAGCTACGACTACGACGTCATCGTCCTCGGCGCCGGCTCGCCCGGCGAGCACTGCGCGGGCGCGCTGGCCGACGGCGGGCTGCGGGTCGCCGTCGTCGAGCGCGAGCTGGTCGGCGGCGAGTGCTCGTACTACGCGTGCATCCCGTCCAAGACGCTGCTGCGGCCGGGCGAGGCGGTGAAGGCCGCGCGCGAGGCGGGCGCCACCGCCGAGGTGGACGTCGCGGCCGCGCTCGCGTACCGCGACTTCATGGTCTCCAACCACACCGACGACGGCGCGCTGCCGTGGCTGGAGAGCGAGGGCATCGCGCTGATCCGCGGCAGTGGCCGGCTCGCCGGCACGGGCATCGTCGAGGTCGACGGCGTACAGCACACCGCCGAGCACGTGGTGCTCGCGTGCGGCGCTGATCCGATCACCCCGCCGATCCCGGGCCTGGGCGACCTCGACGGGATCTGGACGACGCGCGAGGCGACGAGCATGGAGGAGGTCCCGCGCAGCCTCCTGGTGATCGGCGGCGGCGCGGCCGGTGTCGAGATGGGGCAGGCCGTGCGCTGGTTCGGCGGCGAGGTCACGATCTTCGAGCGCGGCGCCAACCTGCTCTCGCGCGAGGCCGCGCCGCTCGGCGAGGCGCTCGCCGACGCGCTGCGCCGTGACGGGATCGAGGTCGTCGTCGGGGCCGAGGCGACCGCCGCCCGGCGCGACGGCGACGAGTACGTGCTCGCGCTCGACGACGGGCGCGAGCTGCGCGGCGAGAAGCTGCTCGTCGCCACCGGCCGGCGCCCGCGGGTGCATGACATCGGCCTGGAGACCGTGGGCATCGAGGTCAACCCGCGCGGGGTCGCTGTCGACGCCCAGATGCGCGCCGGCGAGCGGCTGTGGGCGATCGGCGACGTCACGGGCACATGGCCGCTCACCCACGTCGGCAAGTACGAGGGCCGGGTCGTCGCCACGAACATCCTCGGCGGATCGCGCGAGGCGCACTATGAAGCGGTGCCGCGCGTCGTCTACACCGACCCCGCCGCCGGTTCCGTGGGTGCGACCGAGGCGCGCTTCAGCGGCACCGCGACGGTGGCCGGGGTCGCGAAGACCGCGACGTACACGCACGAGTACGCGGAGTCGAACGGCTTCCTCACGCTGCTCAGCGACGGCGAGGTGCTGACCGGCGCCTACGCGCTCGGCCCCGAGGTCGGCGAGTGGCTGCAGCAGGCCACGCTGGCGATCCGCGCCCGCGTGCCGCTCGACGTGCTGCTCGACACGATCCAGCCGTTCCCGACGTTCTCCGAGATCTACCTCGGCGCGCTGCTCGACCTCAATCGGGCGGTCGCGCGATGAGCGCGCTCGCGGGCCAGACGGTGGTCGTCATCGGCGGCAGCGCCGGGATCGGGCTCGAGACCGCCCGCCTGGCCCACGCCGAAGGTGCCGACGTCGTGATCACCGGCCGCAACCAGGAGCGACTGGATCAGGCCGCGCGCGTCATCGGCGCGGCGGGCACCGCGGCGTTCGACGCCACCGACCTGGACCGGCTCTCGGAGTTCTTCACCGACCTGCCGACACCGATCGACCACGTCCTCGTCACCGGCAGCGGCCCCTACTACGCGCCGTTGGCCGAGCTCGACTTCGACGAGGTGCGCAAGGACATCGACCAGCACATCCTGGTGCCGGTGCAGCTCGCCCGCGACGCCGTGGGCCGGGTGCGGGCGGGCGGCACGCTGCTGTTCATCGGCGGCACCGGCGGCCGGCGCATCCACGCCGGCCTCGGGCTGATCTCGGCGCTCACCGCCGCGATGCCCCAGCTCGTCGCCACCCTGGCGCTCGAGATCGCCCCGGTGCGCGTGAACCTGATCGCCGCCGGCTTCGTCGACACACCGCTGTCAGCGCGGCTGCTCGGCGACGGGATCGAGGCGCGGCGGGAGGAGCTGCGCAACGCGCTCCCCATCCGCCGCGTGGTCGGCCCCGCCGACATCGCCGCGCTCGCCCTGCACCTGATGACCAACACGGCGCTCACGGGTGCGACGTACGACATCGACGGGGGTCAGCAGCTGCTGTAGGTGCCTACTCGAAGTGCCCTGGGCCGTTGATGTGCCAGTCGTTCGCCGGCGGCTCGTCGATCTCGCGGTAGGGCACCGAGAATTGCAGCACCTGCTTCGTCGACCGCTTGATCGTCCACAGCGTGGGTCGGGATCCGCTGAGATCCCACGCGATGCCCTGGCCCTCGACGCCGGGCAGGGTCACCGTCGCGATCCAGCGCAGCTCCGCGCCCGCCCGCGGCGGCTCCATGACGTAGGCCTCGCCGAGGTCGTGACCCGTGAGCGACAGCCGGCCATCCGGCCCCCACGAGCTTGCCGCGGTAGACGGCGCCGCTTTCCATGTGGATGAGCGGGCCGCCGGAGCTGCCGGAGAACTGCAGCAACGCCTTGCCGGTGGAGCGATCGTGCTGCGTGATCTGGCGGTTGTCGACCGCGAAGAAGTGCGAGCGGTCGACCGCGACGGCCTGGTTCGCGTCGAACGCGTCGTAGGTCCGCAGCAGCTTGGCCTCCAGTTGCGGCGGCTCGACCGACTGCGCCGAGCCGGCCGCCGCCACGGTGATGGCGGCGACAGCGACGGCGACGATGAGAACCTCCCAAACCGTTTGCCCGGCGCCGAAGGCTCCCGGCGCCGAGCCTGATCGAGGTTGCCCGTCGGTGAACTACGCGCCGGCGAGCGCGGGGGTGCCCATGCCGCGGTGCGTCTCGATCGGGCGCGGCTTAGCGAAGCCCTTGAAGGCCAGGTAGATGCCGAACGAGGCTTCCCAGACGATCTCGGGGAGCGTCATCAGGAACGACACGCCCGACGTCTGCTCGTAGGCGCCGAACAGGACGAGGGTCGCCGAGAGGAAGGCGATCGGCCCACCGATGAGCCCGATCATCGCCATGCGCCGGGGCACCAGGCCGGACTTGTACATCAGGTAGCCGAGCAGCAGGCCGTTGCCGAGGCCGGCGCAGAAGGCGGGGCCGAGCAGGAACGTGGCGTCGTGGATCGCGACCAGCGACTGGCCGGCGAGCACCAGCGAGGCGTCGTCGCCGGTGGCCTCCTGGCGCAACGTGAGGACCGACAGCATGCTGACGACCCCGACCAAGATGACCGTCGACTCGACGATCCGCGTGGCGACGTAGCCGAGGCTGATGGTCTCGCTGTGCCGCTTCAGGACCGGGAACAGCACGATCGCCGTGGCGATGCCCGAGATCGCCAGCAGGACCTCGAGGAACGCTCCGAGTTGGATCTGCGTATCGGCCCCCGCACCGAGGACGTAGTCGGCGTGGTTGAGCACCGGCCCGTACAGGAGCAGGGCCGGGATCGACGTCAGGAACGTGAGGATGAAGAAGATGCCCGCCAGGTGGGCGGTCTTCCGTGAGGGGGCTTCGATGGGCTGGCTCATGGCGCTCCTTCGTTCGGTCGGACTTACGTTGTAAGCTTACGTCGTAAGGTAGACATACACCGTAAGGTTTGTCAAGCATGCCTCCACGAACCCGCCGACCACTCACCCGCGACCGCGTGCTGGCCGCCGCGCTCAAGCTCGCCGACGAGGGCGGGCTCGACGCGCTGTCGATGCGCAACGTCGCCAAGCAGCTCCGCGTCGAGGCGATGTCCCTCTACAACCACGTCGCGAACAAGGAGGACCTCGTCGACGGGCTGATCGACATCGTGTTCGGCGAGATCGAGTTCCCGGCCCCCGGCGAGGCCGATTGGAAGCCCGCCATGCGCACGCGCGCGATCTCGATCCGCGAGGCGCTCAACCGCCATCGCTGGGCGGTCGGGCTGATGGAGGGCCGGATGAACCCGGGGCCGGCGAACATCCGCTACCACGACAGAGTGATGGGCTGCCTGCGCGAGGGCGGCTTCTCCTTCCGAGACGCCGTGCACGCCTACTCGGTCCAGGACGCCTACATCTACGGCTTCGCGCTGCAGGAGAAGTACCTCGGGTTCGAGACGCCCGAGGAGTCGGCCGAGAAGATCGACACGCAGCGCCGGCAGGTCCCGCAGATGGACCAGTTCCCCTACCTCCTCGAGGTCGCAACGGAGCTCCAGACGGCCGGCTACGACTACGAGACCGAGTTCCTGTTCGGGCTCGACCTCATCCTCGACGCGCTCGAGCGCTTCCGCGGCGCCGGGTAGCGTTTGGCGGCGATGGCGTTCACCCGGCAGCAGATTCGGGAGTCGATCGAACGGGCCGGAGACGAGCACTGGGAGGCGCTCGTCCGCCACCACACGGACGTCTACCCCGAGAGCAACCCGACGCCCGGTGATGTCGCCAGGGCCGAGGCCGAGCGCCTGAACGCCCTCGAGCTCGGCGACGTCACGCTCGTGGAGAGCCGCGTCGAGCGCGTTGCGCCCGCCGTCCGCATCACCCACGTGCTCGAGGATCGCCAAACCGGCACGCGATTCGAGACGGAGCCGTTCACGGGCTACGAGTAGGCGTCTCGGGCGATCTCCGGTCGGCGGGTTGGGTACCACCTACCGGACGACCCGACGACGGGGGGCCGAGATGGCGACGCAGAAACAGCGAGAGACCGCGCGCAAGAACGTCAAGAAGGCTCAGACCGACGCGCGGAAGAAGCGCACGATCAGCAATCTGTCGAAGGAGACGCGCTCGGCGCTGGGCCGCGAGGGCGCCAAGGCGGCGGCGCGCAAGCGCGGCGCCACGGCCGGCACCGGCAATGGCGCCGGCGCGATGACGGTGACCGAGCTGCGCCGTGAGGCGGCGCGCCTGGGAATCGCGGGGCGCTCGAAGATGGGCAAGGCGCAGCTGGTCCGCGCCGTCGGGCAGAAGCGCCGCTCGTCCTGAGCGTCGCTTCAGCCGCGGCGCGACCGCTCTCGGTCCCGGTCCTGCTCGCTGCGAAACGCGAGCCGAATGAACGCGTTGGCGAGCACGACCAGGCCGGCGACGCCGATGAGGACGATTCCTGCACCCTGGGCGCTGTCACCGCCCAGCACGACGAGCACCACGCCCGCGACGGCGATCGCCGCCGGGAGCACGACGCGAACCAGCACCAGGCTCATCGCGCGTCCCCGTTCATCCTGCGAACTGGCTACCCCGCTTGCCGGGGCGAGTCACGCCCGCGGTCGAACCGGCGTCCGTGATTGTCCGCAGACACCGCTACGGGACAATCCGGATGGCAAGCGCGGCGGGATGTCGTCTTATGGCGGGATGCCGGGTGCGAGCCAGCTTCGCGTAACCGTGGTCGGCGGCGGGTTTGCCGCCGCCGAGCTGCTGCTCGCGCTCCGTGCCCTGGCCGAGGACCGCGTCCGCCTCGAGCTCGTGACGGCCGACACGCGGTTGCCGTTCCGCGTCGCCGCCACGGGAGAGCCGTTCGGAGCCGCCCGCGTCGAGACCTACGATCTCGCGGCGCTGGCGGAGGACGTGGGCGCCACGGTGCGCCGCGACACCGCGGAGGCGGTCTCGCCTCAGGCCCATCGGTTGCGGCTCGCTTCGGGGGCCACCGTCGACTATGACGTGGTCGTGGTCGCGATCGGAGCGCGCGCGACCGTCGGCGTCCCGGGCGCGCTGACGTTCCGCGACCAACGCGACATCCATCACGTGCGCCGGGTCGTCGAGGAGCTGCAAGCGGGAGCGATCGACACCGTCGTGTTCGCCGCGCCCTCCGGGGTGGCGTGGACGCTGCCGCTGTACGAGCTCGCGCTGCTGACCGCCGGCCACGTCGCCGCGGCCAACCCGCATGCCCAGGTCGTCCTGACCACGGCCGAGCCGCGACCGCTCGACGTCTTCGGGCCCGCCGTCAGCGAGCAGGTCGAGCGGCTGCTCGATGACCGCGGGATCCGCCTCCATTGCGACGTGCGGCCGCAGGGGGCTGACAAGCTCGGGCTGGAGCTCGACCTCGGCGGGCACATCCCGGCCGACCGCGTCATCGCCATACCGCGGCTCGTCGGCCGGCCGCTCACCGGCATCCCCGCCGACTGGAACGGCTTCATCCCCGTCGACGCCGACGGTCGCGTGCCCGGCGTGCCCGACGTGTATGCCGCGGGTGACGCCACCGCCTGCCCGGTCAAGCAGGGAGGGCTCGCCACGCAGCAGGCGGACATCATCGCTCACGGGCTCGCGGTCCGCGCGGGCGCCACAGTCGACCTGCCGGCGCCGGCCCCGGTCCTGCGCTCCCAGCTCCTTGGCGCCGACGGCCCGCTCTTCCTGCGCGCGCGGCTCGACAGGCATGGGCGCCCGGTTGTGACGGACTCCGCGCCGCACGTGTCGCAAGACGCGCTCTGGTGGCCGGGCGCGAAGCTCTTCGGGCACTACCTGACGCCATGGATGGCCACCGTGGACGGGCACGGTCGCCTGGCGGCGGGAGAGGTCGCCCGCGGGGCGTAGGTCCGTCAGACCAGCTCGGCGAACGCGGCGAGCTCACGTGCGCGCGCCAGCTGCGAGAGGGCGCGCTGCTCGACGATGCGGACCTGCGCGACGGTCATGCCGAGCCGGCGCCCGACCGCGAACTGCGTCTGGGGCGCGTCGCCGTCGATGCCGAACCGCAGGCGGACCACGTCGCGCTCGGGCGCGGGCAGCTCGTCGATCGCACGGTGCACGGCCTCGCGCTCGAGGCTGAGCACGACCTCCTCGCCGGGGTCTGGGCCTTCGGTTGCGTACAGCTCGGCCAGGGTCGCGTCGCCCTCCTTGCCCACCGGCCGGTCGAGACTGGTCACGACGCGGGCCACCTTCTCGAGCGCGAGCGCATCGGTCAGCGCCATGCCGGCGGCGTGCGCGACCTCCGCGAACGTCGGCTCCCGGCCGAGCTGCGTCGCGAGTCGCGTGCGCGCGCGGGCGAGCGTGCGCTCGCGCTGGCCGACCGCCGCGGGGAGCCTGATCGTGCGCGAGTGGTGGGCGAGCGCGCGGCCGATCGACTGGCGGATCCACAGCGTCGCGTAGGTCGAGAAGCGGAACCCCTTGCGCCAGTCGAACTTCTCCGCGGCGCGGATCAGCCCCATCGTCCCTTCCTGGATCAGGTCGAGCAGCGCGATCTCGGTGCCCTGGTAGCGCTTGGCGATCGAGACGACCAGTCGGATGTTGTGGGTGACCAGCTGCTCCTTGGCCGCCAGGTCGCCGCGCTCGATCCGCTTGGCCAGCTCGAGCTCCTCGGCCGCGCTGAGCAGCCGGTGGCGGGTCGCCTCGGTCATGAACTGCTCGAGCGCGTCGACGGCGTAGCGGGCCAGCTCGCCGTTCGCGTACGACATCGACGGGGCGGGTCGCCCGCAGTCGTCGTCGACGAGCACGCCGCGGTCGGCGAGGCGCTCGCGCACGGCCTCGATCTCCCGAGCCCCGAGCTCGAACTCCTCCGCAAGCCGCTCCAGGTCCGACTCCCGGACCGTGCCCTCGCGCTCGCCGCGCTCGAACAGCGCCTCGATGGTCGCCGCGGCGGGGCCGCCGGTCATGTCAGGCCCTCGCTTGGTCGCGGGCGCTGAAGTCCACGTGCCTCCGGCGGTGCGCCAGCCAACCGGCCACGTCAGCCGGGAGCTCGCCGTGCAGCGGATACGCCTCGCGCAGGGCGTCGTTGAGCAACGCGTCACCATCGTCGTGGCGCTCGGCGTGCGCGGCCAGGAAGGCCATCACCGCCGCCACCGCGCGCAGCGGCACGGCGGGCGCCGGTGGCGCCAGCGCCTGCACCACCTCGTCGAGGCGAGCGCGCAGCTCCTCGATCGTCACGATCGCGGGCCAGCCGGCCGGGACCAGGGCGGACCACGTCTGCTCCTCCGCCTCATGGCTGCCGGCGGGGTCCACGATCTCCCACGCGCGATCCGAAAGGGCCACGACTGCCAGGGTGTGGAGCGGCGCGAGCATCACGTCCGACGCTACGACGCGAGCGCCCCGAGTTCATGCGTAAACGGCTGCAGAGAACGGGGCGGCAGACTACTGACGGAGTGTCAGATCACCGTCGGCCGGCCGGCTAAGGGGCTCGAGGTCGGCCGTCCGTAGTTTTCTCCCCGGCACGGCCGCGCGTCCCACGGATGCGCGGCCTGGCGGCGGTGGCCAGGCTTCGGCTGGATGATCGCCACGCTCACCGCCGACGACCTGCGCCGGACGCTCGATCCGGCCACGCTCCCGTTCGCCACCACCGCCGAGGTCGAGCCGCTGGAGGGGATGATGAGCCAGCCGCGCGCCGGCGAGGCGCTCGAGCTGGCGCTCGCGATCGACGCGCCCGGCTACAACCTGTTCGCGACCGGTCCCGCCGGCACGGGCAAGCGGTCGGTCATGGAGGCGGAGCTGCGGCGCCGCGCTTCGGCGCGGCCGGCGCCCCGGGACTGGGTCTACCTGCACGACTTCGCGGCGCCGACGCGGCCGGCCGCCATCGCCCTGCCGACCGGGCGCGGCCCGGAGCTCGCGCGCGACGTCGACACGCTCGTGGAGGAGGCGCGTCGCGGGATCACCCAAGCGTTCGAGTCCGACCCCTATCGCGAGCAGCACCGCGCCGTGCACGACCGCCTCGACGAGCAACGGCGCGCGATCCTCGAGGAGCTGCAGGCGCTGGCGCGCACGCACGACGTCGGCCTCGAGCTCACGCCCGCCGGCGTCGTCTCGATGCCCCTCGTGAACGGCGAGCCGATCGCCGCCGAGGAGTTCCTCAAGCTGCCGCCGGAGCGCCAGCTCGCGTACCAGCAGGCGGTGTCCGGGCTCGAGGAGGACGTCCGCGGCGCGTTCACGCGCGTGCGGTCGCTCGAGCGCGCGGGCCGCGAAGAGCACCAGCGGATCGACCGTGAGGTGGCGCTGTTCGCGATCGGCCACCTGGTCGAAGAGGCGAAGCAGCGCTGGGGCGAGATCGAACGCCTCGGGCCGTGGCTCGACGGACTGCAGGAGGACCTGATCGAGCACCTCGAGCAGCTGCGTGCCGGGCCCTCCGAAGGACCCGCTCCGGCGGCGATCCTCGGTCCCGGCCGTCCTGCCGACGACTTCGCCACCCGCTACGAGGTCAACGTGCTGATCACGCACGAGCCGGGCGCCGCCGCTCCGGTCGTCGCCACGCACGACTCGAGCTACTACGACCTGTTCGGCCGCATCGAGTACGAGACCATCTATGGCGCGGCGATGACCGACCACCGGCACGTCCGCGCGGGCGCGGTCCACCGGGCAGCCGGCGGCTATCTGCTGCTGCACGCGACGGACGTCCTCTCCAAGCCGTTCGTCTGGGATCGCCTGAAAGAGGTGCTGCGCACCGGCAAGGCGAGGATCGAGAACCTCGGCACCCAGTACATGTTCTTCCCGTCGGCCTCGATCGAGCCGGAGCCGATCGACGCCGATCTGACCGTCGTGCTCGTGGGATCGCCCGAGCTGTACCGGCTGCTGCACGCGCTCGACCCGGACGTCCCGCGGCTGTTCAAGGTGCGCGCCGACTTCGACCCGCAGACGCCGTGGGACGACGCGACCGTTCGCGACTACGCCGCGTTCGTCAGCCAGCAGGTGCGCGACCACGGACTGCTCGACTTCGACCGCGGCGCGATCGCCCGGCTGGTCGAGCACGGCGCGCGCATCGCCGAGCACCGCGAGCGCCTCTCGATGCGGCTGCCGACGATCGCCGACATCGTGATCGAGGCGAGCCATTGCGCGCGGCAGGACGGCGCGAGCGTGGTCGCCGCCGAGCATGTGGCCGAGAGCCTGCGCCGGCGCCGGCGCCGCAGCGACCTGCCCGAGCAGCGACTGCGCCAGGAGGTCCTCGAGGGGACCCTGCGGATCGACGTGACCGGGGCGGCCACCGGGCAGGTCAACGGACTGGCCGTGTTCGGCCTCGATGATCACGCGTTCGGCCAGCCGGTGCGCATCACCGCGACGACCTCCGCCGGCGACGGCAAGGTCGTGGACATCGATCGCGATGCCGAGCTCAGCGGCCCGATCCACGACAAGGGCGTCCTCATCCTCGCCGGCCTGCTGCGCCACCTGTACTGCCAGGACAACGCGCTGGCGTTGCGGGCGAGCATCGTGTTCGAGCAGTCCTATGGGCCGGTCGAGGGCGACTCGGCGTCGGGCGCCGAGCTGTTCGCCCTCCTGTCGGCCCTCGCCGATGCGCCGATCCAGCAACGGATCGGGATCACCGGATCAGTCGACCAGCACGGCCACATCCAGGCGATCGGCGGCGCCAACGAGAAGATCGAGGGCTTCTTCGCGCTGTGCCGGGCCCGCGGGCTCACGGGCGAGCAGGGCGTCGTGATCCCCGCCGCCAACCGCCGCCACCTGATGCTCGACGACGAGGTCGTGGACGCAGTGCGCGACGGGCGCTTCCACATCTGGTCGATCGACACGCTCGACGACGGCGTCGAGCTGCTCACCGGCATCGCCGCCGGCACCCCGGACGACGACGGCGCCTACCCGGCGGAGAGCTTCCACGGCCGGGTGCAGGCGCGCATCGCCGGCCTGGCCGAGATCGCGCGCGAGTTCCACCGCCCCGGCGTCGACGGCGACGTCGCCGCCGGCGTGCGCTGAGCGCGGCTATCAGCGCGGCTTGCGCCGGCGCGTGCGGTGCTCGACCGACGTGCCCTCGGCCGGGAAGTGGATCGACTCGTGCTGCTCGTCCCACCGGACGCGGTAGCGCTGATGGCCGGGCGCGCCGAGGACCTCGATGATCTGGCCGCGGCGCGGCGCGCCGCCCCCGATCACGTGGACCTGTACCCAGTCGCCGGGCCGAGCTTGAGTGGAGCTGGTGGACATGGATGGATCGAACCGCGCCGCCGGTCCTGCGTCATCGGGGAGGCGCCCGACCGTCGATCAGTAGTCGGCCGTCGCGTCCCCGGGGGCGATGAGGGGCCGCATCTCCGCGGGCAGCGTCCGGAGCACGTCCTCGATCTCGCCGGGGCTCACGTGCCACTGCAGCGTTCGCGCGGCGGCGGCGACCGCGAACGACGCCTCGGTGTCGCCGTGCAGCAGCGCCTCGCGTGCGACGCGCTCGATGAACTCGACGGGGTCGCGATAGCTCAGCGGCGTGCGGCTGGGCCGCCATCCCTCGTAGAAGATCCCGCGGATCAGGAGCGGCATCTGCGCCGCGAGCTGCGCCGCCTCTTCGACGGGGAGCCGGTCGCGCAGGGTATGCAGGAAGGCGCGCAGGACCCGATAGGCCTCGTGCCGGTCGGAGGTCTGCAGCCCGGCGGCGACCTCGTTGATCCACACGTTCGCCTTCTCCGCGCTGCGATCGAGCACCTCAAGGTGCGTGGGGGCGCTGATGGCCATGGGGAGCCTCCTTCGGTGGGACGTGACGGACGCTAATGCGGCGCCGCACGCGCGGCATCCGGGCCAACTACCTGCCACCCGTGCGGCGCGGCACGGTTGAGCGGCACGCCCCGCGGCGCGAGGATCAGCGGCATGAGCACGGCCGCCGACCGCGCCCACCGCTACGCGCGCGAGCGCGGTGTCTCGCGCCCGCTGTACGCCGTCGTCCGCGCCCTCGCACGGCTCCTGCTCGGCTCCTGGTTCCGCATCCACGTCACCGGCGCCGAGCACGTCGCGGGCACCAGCGGCCTGATCGTCGCGGCGAACCACAAGAGCTTCCTCGACGCGTTCTTCCTCGGGCTGGCGACACCTCGGCGGGTGCGGTTCATGGCCAAGAGCGAGCTGTTCAAGGGGCCGCTCGGTTGGCTGTTCACCCGCCTCGGCGCGTTCCCGGTCCGGCGCGGCCAGGCCGACGCGGACGCGCTCGCCACCGCGCGCACCGTGCTCGCCCAGGGCGACCTGCTCGTCATGTTCCCGGAGGGCACGCGCGTCGACGAGCCGGACGCGCTCGGAGCGCCGCATCACGGTGCCGGGCGCCTCGCTGCCGAGACGGGCGTCGCGATCGTCCCCACGGCGATCTTCGGCACGTCGCACCTCTGGGTCGGGCCGGTGCCCAAGCCGCGCCGGGTCGACATCGCGTTCCTGGCGCCGGTCGCGGTCGCCGGCCCCGCGGAGATCGACCAGGTCGTGTGGCCGGCCGTGCAGGACGAGTACGGGCGGCTGCGGGCGACGCCGGGCGCGATCGCGGCCGTGCTGGGGACGCTGGGCGTCGGCGGCGCGCTCGCCGCCAAGCGCAGCCGCACGGCTGCGCGGCCGCGTCTCTCGGCGTCGTCCAGCCGCGCCGGCTGCGCCGGCGCTCGCGGCGCGACCGCTGGCGCCGCCGGCTGAAGCTCCGCCGTTGACGCGTGGCTCGGTAGTTCCCCGCGAGACGAGCCGCTGCTGGCCCTGATGATGGCCGCGGCTCCGCAGCCGTAGGGTTGTCGGATGCCGCGCTTCGGATCGATCCTCGATCGCTTCCGGCGGCTGGTCGCGCCGCCCGGCCGGCCGGCCGAGGCGATCGGCGTGCCGGACTCCGGGGCCGAGGTGGAGGCCGAGCTCGCGCCGGTGCTGGGCGACCTGGCGGGGATCGACGCGGAGGCGACCCGGATCGAGCGCGAGGCCGCGGCGCGGGCCGCGGACATCCGCGACGGCGCGCGCCGGCAGGCCGCGACGATCATCGCGCAGGCGCGCGACCAGGCCCCCGCCGAGCGGGCGCGCGCCCGCGAAGCCGCGGCTGGCCGGCGCGCAGGAGGACGGCGAGGCGGTCCGCGCCGACAGCCGCCGTGAAGCGGAACGCATCCGTGCGCAGCGCGCCGACGCCGTCGAAGCGCTCGTCGTCGAGGTGCTGGCATGCGCCAAGCAGACCGGGCGCTGACCCCGAGCTGGGTTGCGGGAAGCGTGCGCGCCCGCCACATGCTCGCGCGGCGGCTCGGCTCCGAGCAGGCGTGGGCCGCGGCCCACGCGCCCTCGTTCGCCGACGCGCTGGCCGTGCTCGTCGCCAGCGCCTACGGCCGGTACGTGCGGCCCGATATGGACATCGCCGCCGCGCAGCGGGCGATCGCCGAGACCACCCTGTGGCACCTGCGCGTGATCGCGGGCTGGATCCCGCCCCGCGCGCTGCAGCCGATGCAGGCGCTCGCCGCCTGGTTCGAGCTCGCCAACGTGGACGACCGCCTCACCTATCTCGGCGGCGGCGAGCCGCCGGATCCGCTCGTCCTCGGCGGCCTCGGGACCGCGTGGTCGCGGCTCGGCAGCGCGCAGAGCGTCGCCGAGCTGCGGTCGGCGCTCGCCGGCTCGCCGTGGGGCGATCCGGGCACGGACGACCCCGCGGCGATCCGGCTCTGGCTGCGCCTCTCGTGGGCGCGCCGCGTGATGGCCAGCGTCGAGGAGGCCGGTGAGTGGGCGGCCGGCGCGCTCGCCCTCCTGATCGCGCGCGAGCGCTTTCTCGCGGACCGCGACCCCGCCGAGCTCGTCGGGCGCCGCATCGGCGGACTCGGCGCCGCGTGGTCGCAGGCCGCGACCGTCGGCGCGCTCAGGGCAGCGCTGCCGCCGCATGCCGCCTGGGCACTGGAGGGCGTGGAGGAGCCGGGCGACCTGTGGCGCGCGGAGCTCGCGTGGTGGCGGACCGTCGCCGGCGCGGCGGAGCGCCTCAGCCGCAGCCCGCTGCTCGGCCGGCCGGCGGTCATCGGCGCGACCGTCCTGCTCGCCGCCGACGCGCGGCGCGCGGCCGCCGCGCTGGAGGTCGCCGCACGCGGTGCCAGCGCCGCCGCGACGGAGGTGTTCGGTGCCATCGCGTGAGCGCCGGCTCCCGGCCGCGATGAGCCGCGTGGCGCTGATCGCCCCCGCCGCGCGGCTGCGAGCGATGCTGGTGACGCTCGCGGACGCCGGCGTCGCCCAGTTCGCGGGGCCGGTCCCAGCACCGCACGGCGAGGCGGTCGAGGCGCTCCGGCGCCTCCAGCGCGCCGGCGCCGACGCGAAGGCCGCGCCGGCGGAGCTGGCGCCGGGGGCGCCGGACGTACGACCGGCTCGAACAGGATGCCGAGCAGGCACTGCTGGCCGGGGAAGTGGAGCTCGGACGCCGCGCCGAGGCGGCGGTGCGGCGCGGGCGCTTCACCGCCCTGGTCGCCTGGGTCCCGAGCGACGAGCTGCCGCGGCTGCGCTCCCGGCTGGCCACGATCGGCGCCGCCGCCGTCGAGCTCCGCCGGCCCGCGTTCGTCGAGCCGCCGACGCTGCTGCGGACGCGCGGCGTCGCGAGACGGTTCCGGCCGCTGCTCGACACCTACGGCGCGACGCGCTATGCGGACGCCGACCCGACGCCGTTCGCCGCCGCATCGTTCCTGCTGATGTTCGGGATGATGTTCGGCGACGTCGGGCACGGGCTGCTGCTCGCGGCGCTGGGCCTGGCGCTGCGCGCCTCGCGCTCCCCGCGCCTGCAGGGCGTGCGGCCGCTGTGGCCGTTCCCGGTCGCGGGCGGGCTCGTGGCTGCGGCGTTCGGGCTGCTGTACGGCGAGGCGTTCGGGCCGACCGGACTGGTGCCGACGCTGTGGCTCGAGCCGCTGGACGAACCCGTGCGGCTGCTGGCGACCGCGGCCGTCGTCGGCGTCGTGCTGCTCGCGGTCAGCTACGTCCTCGGGATCGCGAACCGCCGGCGCGAGGCGGGGGCGCGCGCCGCGCTCCTGGCGCCTTCCGGCGTCGCGGGCCTGGCCGTCTTCGCCGGCGGCGCCGTCGTCGGCCTCGGCGTGTACGCCGGCAGCACGCCCCCGGCGGTCGCGGGCGCGGTGGCCGCCGCGGCCGGCACGGCGCTGCTGTTCACCGGCTTCGTGTCGGAGGCGGGGCTGTCGGGCGCGGGCATCGCCCAGTCGGTCGTCGAGGCGTTCGACGCCGTCCTGCGCGTCGGCGCCAACGTGATCTCGTTCACCCGCCTCGCCGCCTTCGGGATGATGCACGCGGCACTCGGCGCGGTGGTGATCGACGGCGCCGGCTCGCTGTGGAACGGCGGCGGGGTCGGGCTCGTGCTCGCCGTCGCGGTGTTCGTCATCGGCAACGCCGCCGCGTTCGCGCTCGAGGCCCTGGTGGCCGGAGTACAGGCGATGCGACTGGAATACTACGAGCTGTTCTCGCGCGTCTTCGCGGGCGAAGGCGAGCCGTTCTCGCCGTGGAGGATTCCCGTGGTTGACAGAAGGCCGTCGGCATGATCGCTTCCCTCCTCGCCGCAGCACCCATCGCGGTCGCTGTCGCGTTCGCCGCCACGGCGTGGTCGCGGCAGTCGCCCCGCCGCGCGCTCCGCCGTCTCGTCGCCGTCAACGCGGCGATCGGCGCGGCCGCCCTGATGGTCGTCGCCGCCATGGCGCTGGGGATCGCCGATCCCGCCAGCGCGCAGGACGGCGCCGCCGCGGCCGATCCCGGCTCCGCCTACCTCGCCGCGGGGATCGCGATCGCCGGCTCGACGATCGGCGCCGCGATCGCCGTCGCCTACACGGGCGCCGCGGCGCTGGCGGCGATCAGCGAGAAGCCCGAGCTGTTCGGGCGGGCGATGGTGATCGTCGGGCTCGCGGAGGGGATCGCGATCTATGGCCTGGTGATCGCGATCGTGCTCATCGGCCAGACGTGAGCCGCGCGGCGGCCATCGGGGAGGACGCGCGCGTGGCCGGCTACGCGCTCGCCGGCGTCACGGTGCATCCGGCGGCGACGCCGGCGGCGATCGTGTCGGCCTGGGAGCGACTGGCCGCCGACGTCGCCTGCGTGATTCTCACGCCGGCGGCCCGCGACGCCCTCGGCGAGCGGCTGCGGGAGCGCCCCGACGTCGTCTCGGTGGTGCTCCCGTGACGATCGAGGCGGCCCGCGCATCGCTGCTCGCGGACGCCCACGCGGCCGCCGCGCACGCCGTCGCCGCCGCCGAGGCCGAGGGCCGCGACGCGGTCGCCGACGCGCAGCGGGAGGCCGCCGAGATCCTTGCCGCGGCGCGCGAGCAGGGCGAGGCCGAGGGCCGCGCCGAGGCCGGGCGCCGGCACGCGATCGAGCGCGTCTTCGCGCGCATGGACGTGCTCGCGGCCCAGCGCGAGGCCTACGACGAGCTGCGCCGCCGCGCCCGGACGCGGTGCTGGCACTGCGGTCGGCCCCTGGCTACGACGAGCTGCTGGACCGCCTCGCCGCCGCGGCGCGCCGCGACCTCGGCGACGATGCCTCCGTCGAGCGCGACCCGCCGGACGCGGGCGGCGTGCGGGCGCAGGCCGGCACCCGCAGCGTCGACTACACGCTCCCCGCCCTCGCCGCCCGCTGGATCGACGAGCTCGGATCGAGCGTCCGGCGACTGTGGATGTGACCGCGCCCACGGTGGTGCGGGTGAGCGGGCCGCTCGTGGAGGTCACCGGCATGCGCGGCGCGCACGTGCTCGACCTCGTCGAGCTCGGCGCCGATCGCCTCGTCGGCGAGGTGATCTCGCTGCGCGGCGACCGCGCGGTCGTGCAGGCCCACGAGTACACCGGCGGCCTCGGCCCCGGCGCGCCCGTCGGCCTGGGTGCGGGACCGCTGACGCGCCGAGCTCGGCCCGGGCCTGCTCGGTGGCGTGTTCGACGGCATGCTGCGCCGTCTCGAAGCGCTCGGCGAGCGCCTGGCGCCCGGTTCCACCGCCGCCACGCTGCCGCAGGACCGGCGCTGGCGCTTCACGCCCACGGTCCGGGCGGGGGACGAGATCCGCGGGCGGCGGCGTGCTCGGCACGGTGCCGGAGACGGCCGCGATCGAGTCAGGGGTGCTCGCCCCGCCCGACGCGGGCGGCACCGTCGAGTGGGTCGCGCGCCGAGGGCGAGTACACGGTCGCCGAGCCGATCGCGACGGTGGCGGGCCGCGAGCTGCGGCTCGCGCATCGCTGGCCGCTGCGCCGGCCGCGCCCGATCGGCATGCGCTGCCGAAGCCTCGATCCCGCTCGGCACCGGCCAGCGCGCGCTCGACCTGCTGTTCCCTGTGGCGCGCGGGTCGACGGCGGCGGTTCCGGGCGGCTTCGGCACCGGCAAGACCGTGTTGCTGCAGCAGATCGCCAAGTGGTGCGACGCCGACGTGATCGTCTACGTGAGCTGCGGCGAGCGCGGCAACGAGCTCGCCGACGTCCTGCAGGAGATCTCGTCGCTGGAGGACCCGCGCACCGGCCGGTCGCTCCTGGATCGCACCGTGCTGATCGCGAACACGTCGAACATGCCGCTGATGGCGCGCGAGCTGAGCGTGCACGCCGGCGCCACCGTCGCCGAGCTGTACCGCGACATGGGCTACGACGCGCTCGTCATCGCCGACTCGACGTCGCGCTGGGCGGAGGCGCTGCGCGAGATCGCCTCGCGGACCGGCGAGCTGCCGGCCGAGGAGGGCTATCCCGCGGGGCTGGCGCCCGCGCTGGCGTCGTTCTACGAGCGCGCCGCGCTCGCGCAGACGCTGGCGGGCGGCGTCGGATCGGTGACGATCCTCGGCGCGGTGTCGCCGCCCGGCGGTGACATGGCCGAGCCGGTGACCGCCCACACGCGGCGCTTCGTGCGCGGCGTCTGGTCGCTGGACCGCGACCTGGCGTACGCGCGCCACTACCCCGCGGTGAGCTGGACCGAGTCCTCGTCGCGCGATGCACGGCCGGTCGCCCGCTGGCACGCCGCGCAACGGCGACCCGGAGTGGGCCGAGCGCCGGGCGCGGGCGATCGGCCTGCTCGCCGAGGCCGACCGCATCCAGGCGGTCGCCGAGCTCGTCGGTGCCGCGTCGCTGCCCGACCCCGAGCGCATCGTGCTGCTCACCGGCCGGCTGTTGCGCGAGGCCGTGCTCCAGCAGAGCGCGCTGAGCGCCAACGACGCCTGGTCGGCCCCGGCCAAGCAGTCGGCGCTGCTGGCGATGGTGCTGGCGATCCACGATCGCGCGCTCGATCTGGTCCGGCGCGGCGTCGCCGCCGCGCGGATCGAGGAGCTCGACCTGTCCGACGCGATCCGCGCACGCGACCGCCTCGGCACCGGACGACGCGGACGGCGTCGTCGCCACGCGCGAGCGCGTGCTCGAGCACATGGAGGCGCTCGCATGACGGCCCCCGTCGAGCACTCGCGCATCGACTCGATCCGCGGGCCGCTGCTCGTGGTCGGCGACGTCGACGGCGTCGGCTGGGACGACATCGCGGAGATCCGGCTGGCCTCCGGCGAGCTGCGCCATGGCGTCGTGCTGGACGTCCACGACGACCTCGCCGTCGTCGAGGTGTTCGAGGGGACGGCCGGCATCGGGAGCGACGAGACCGCGCGTCGCGTTCACCGGGTCGCCGCTGCGCATCCCGGTCGGCGACGCCTGGCTCGGGCGGATCTGCAACGGGCGCGGCGAGCCGCTCGACGGCGGCCCGCCGATCGTCGGCGAGCTCGAGAGCGAGGTCGCGGGCGAGCCGATCAACCCGGTCGCGGCGCGCCCCGCCGAGCGAGCCGGTCGCTCACGGGGATCTCGGCGATCGACGGGCTCGCGACCCTGGTGCGCGGCCAGAAGCTGCCGATCTTCTCGGTCGGCGGCCTGCCCCATCTGGAGCTCGCGTCCCAGGTCGGCGGCGCAGGCACGCGCCGGCGACGAGCCGTTCGCAGTCGTGTTCGCCGCGATCGGGATCACCCACGCCGACGCCGCCGAGGTCGGCTCTGCGCTCGCGGCGCCCGCGCGAGCGGCGACCTCGTCGTGCTGCTCAACACCGCCGACGACCCGATCGTCGAGCGCATCGTCACGCCGCAGATCGCCCTGACGATCGCCGAGCATCTCGCGTTCGAGCAGCGACCGCCACGTGCTCGTCGTGATGGCCGACCTGACCAGCTACTGCGAGGCGCTGCGCGAGGTGTCCGCGGCGCGCGGCGAGATCCCGTCGCGGCGCGGCTACCCCGGCCACCTGTACAGCGACCTCGCCGCGCTGCTCGAGCGCGCCGGCCGGATCAACGGGCCGGACCGGATCGGTGACCCAGCTGCCGGTGCTGACGATGCCGGCCGGGCGACATCAACCACCCGGTGCCGGACACCGCCGGCTACATCACCGAGGGCCAGCTGGTCCTCACGACCGAGCTGCACGCGCAGGGCCTGTATCCGCCGTTTGACCCGCTCGAGCTCGCTGTCGCGGCTGATGCGGCTCGGCGCGGGCCCGGGGCGCACGCGCGACGACCACCTGGAGCTCGCCGCACAGCTCTACGCGCTGGCCGCCGAGGCGCGGCGGGCCCGCGAGCTCGCCGAGGTGCTCGGGCGAGGACGCCCTGTCGGCGGCGGAGCGACGCCGGCTGGACTTCGCCGACGCGATGAGCGCCGAGTTCATCGCGCAGGCCGGCGACGAGGACCGTCCGCTCGACGAGACGCTGGACCGCGGCTGGCGCGTGCTGTCACGACTGCCGCGCGCCGAGCTGACGATGGTCTCCGACGAGGCGCTCGACGCCCACTACGGGAGAGCCGGCGTCGTGAAGGTCCGCCATCCGCCCGGGCCGCGCCGGCCGGCCGTGGCTCGCCCACCGCCTCGCGGTGGCCACGCGCGGCGCCGAGCTGCTCGACGAGAAGTACCGGGCGCTCGCTGCGCGAGCGCCGCCGGCTGGAGCCGCTGGTCGCGGACGCGCGCGCGCGACTGGGAGGACGCGGCCGCCGAGGCCGAGCGCTGGCTCGAGCGCGCCGCGGTCCCCGGCGGGGAGCGCCAGCTCGATCTCGCCCGCGCCGTGACGGCCCGCGGCGACGGTCACGGTGCAGTGGCAGACGATCCTCGGCGTCCGCTGCCCCGCCGACGCCTCGGTGGACGACGCACCCGCCGTCGAGCCGGCGCTGTCGGCCGCGGGCGCCGGCGCGGCGCTGCTGTCGGCCGCGGCCGCGCACCGGCGGCGCGCTGGCGGCGGCCGTTCGCACCGCCGCCGCCGAGGACGCGCTGCGGCGCGTCGAGGCGGAGCTGCGCGCGACCGGCGCTGCGGCGCAACGCGATCGAGCGGCGCTGGATCCCGGCCCACGCGAAGCGCGCTCGCCGCGCTCGAGCTCGCGCTCGAGGAGCTCGAGCGCGAGGACGGCGCCCGCGTGCGCCGGGTCGTGACCGGCGACGGTCCGTAGTCCACCGCAATGCGGTGCGCATGCCCGCCCGGATGGCAACGGCCGGCGCGAGGGTCGAAGATGAGGGCATGGACCTCGTCGCCACGCGTCGTCGGCTGGCCGGCTCCGACGGGCTGCGCCAGATCGGCATCTTCGCCCTCGCCTACCTCGTGTACTTCGGCGTGCGGGCGATCACCGAGGGCACCGCCCCCCGGGCGCTCGAACACGCGCGCGAGATGGTCCGGCTCGAGCGATCGCTGGGGATCTCGTGGGAGCACGCGGTCCAGGAGGCGATCATCGGCAGCCGCGTGCTGGTGGACGGCGCCAACGCGGTCTACATGTACGGCCACTGGCCGGTGATCGTCGTCACCGGCGTGCTGCTGTTCCGGCACCGGCGCCTGCAGTACTACCGCCTCCGCGACGCGTTCCTGATCAGCGGCCTCGTCGGCCTCGTCATCTTCGCGACGTTCCCCGTGGCCCCGCCGCGGCTGACGCACCTGCCGCTCGTCGACACCATCACACAGAACAGCGACGGCTACCGGCAGCTGCTGCCACGCTCGTTCGTCAACGAGTACGCCGCGATGCCGAGCTTCCACGCGGGCTGGAACCTGCTGCTCGGCATCGTCGTCTTCCGGGCGGTGCGCACGCCCCTTCTCCGCGGCCTCGCAGTGGTCGGGCCGGCGTCGATGGCGTTCGCCGTGGTGGCCACGGCCAACCACTTCGTGATCGACGTCGTGGTGGGCGTCGCGATCGCCCTCGTGGCGCTGCTCGCGGCCGACGCGATCGAACGTCGGCGGCATCCGCCTAGACTCAGTGGGCGTGATGGCAGCGTTCAGCACGCCGTTCGTGGTCGCTCACCGCGCGGGCAACGACTCCGCGCGCCTGCGCGCGGCCGAGGCGCTCGGCATCCCGCTCATCGAGGCTGACGTCCATCTGTTCGGAGGGCGGCTCGAGATCCGCCACCTCAAGACGGTCGGCCCGCTGCCGTTGTTCTGGGACCGCTGGGAGCTGGCGCCGCCCTGGGTCGAGCGCATGCGACTCGACGAGCTGCTCGCCGCCCGGGCGCCGGACACGGAGCTGATGCTCGACCTCAAGGGCCGCGGCCCGCGCGTGGCCCATGCCGTCGCCGCGGAACTGGACGGCCGGCCCGTGACCGTGTGCTCGCAGAACTGGCGCGCGCTGGACGTCCTGAGCGACCTCGCCGACGTCCGGATCGTCCACTCGGTCGGCAGCGCGCGGGCGCTCGAGCGCCTGCGCCGCCGCGACACGGGCCAGATCGAGGGCATCTCCATCCACCGCAAGCTGCTCGACCCGGCCGTGGTCGCCGACCTGCGCGAGCGCGCCCCGCTGGTGATGAGCTGGCCGGTGCGGACCGAGGCCGATGCCCACGAGCTCGCCGCCTGGGGCGTCCAGGGCCTGATCGCCACCGACTTCGAGCGGATCTCGAGTGCCCTCAGCCGCCGGCGGGTCGCCGCGTGAACGGGCCGAGCAAGCTCGGCCTTGCGAGTTCGCGGCGCGAACATCGCGAGGTTGACCTGTGAGCGGCGTGTGGGACGCGGCGGGCGCCGTGGTCGCGCGGTTCGGCGAGCTCAACGCCGGCTTCGCGATCGCCGCGTTCGCGCTGCACATCTCCAATCACCTGCTGCGCTCGGTCGCCTGGCGCAACGTGCTCGTCGCGGCGTTCCCGTCGCGTCGCGTGCCCTTGCTGGGCGTGGTCAGCGCCTACACGATCGGGGTCGCGCTCAACGCCGTGATCCCGGGGCGCGGTGGCGATGCGTCGAAGGTCGCGCTCGTACGCGTCGGCGTCGAGGGGTCGAACGTGGCGACGATCACCTCGACGCTGTCGGTCGTGGTGCTGTTCGACCTCGTGGCGGCGACGGTGCTGCTGCTCCTGGTCGCGCTCACCGGGAGCGTCCCGCTCGCACCGCACCTGTCGCTCGGCAGCCTGCCCGGCTCCCCGCTGCTGGTCGCCGCCGCCGTCGCGGCCGTCGTTGCCGCCGTCGTACTGCTCGGCCGGCGCCTGCGCGCACCGCTCCGGCGCCTGTGGGCGGCCACGCGGCAGGGCGGCGCGATCCTGCGCACGCCCGGCCGGTACCTGCGCCAGGTCGTCTCCGTGCAGGCCGGCGCGTGGATGTGCCGGATCGGCGTCGTCTACTGCCTGATGATGGCGTTCGGGCTCGACGCGACCGTGGGCCGTGCTGCGCTGGTCATGGTGCTGTGCGGGGCCTCGACGCTGATCCCGCTCACGCCCGGCGGCGCCGGCACGCAGCAGGTGATGCTCACGTACGCGCTCGGGCACGTCGCCAGCGCCGCCGCCGTGCTCTCGTTCTCGATCGGCATGCAGGCCGCCGTCACCGCGGTGAACGCGGCACTGGGCCTCACCGCCGCGATGATCGCCTTCCGGACGGCGCGGCCGGTGGCCGCGGTGCGGGCGAGCCTGCGGGCGGCGCGCGCTCCGGCCTGAGCGGCGATGTCACGCGTTCGCTCCCTGCGTCGTCCTGTGGGTATGAGCGAGATCATCATCACCGGAGCGACGGGTGTCATCGGGTGGCGCGCCGTCGATCGTCTTGTCCTCGGCGGCCATCGCGTGACCGCCGTCACCCGCTCCGCGCGCAGCCGGCAACTGGTCGAGCGCCTGGGAGCGAACGCCGTCGGGGCCGACGTCTTCGATCGCGTCGCCCTGGCCGAGGTCTTCGCCGGCGCCGACGGCGTCGTCAACCTGCTCACCCACATCCCGCCGGCCGAGCGCATGCTCGAGCCCGGAGCGTGGGACGCCAACGACCGGCTGCGGCGCGAGGCGTCCGCCGCGATCGCGGACGCGGCCGATGACGCGGGCGTGGGGCGCCTGGTCCAGGAGTCGCTCGGCCTCGTGTACGCCGACGGCGGCGACGCCTGGCTCGACGAGGACGCCCCGCTGAACGCCACGTCCTCGGCCGCCTCGGCCGTGACGGCCGAGCACAACGCCAGGACGCGGTTCGCCGGTGACACCGTGGTCCTGCGCTTCGGGATCTTCATGGGGCCTGACAGCGCGCTGACGCTGGGCGAGATCGCTCAGGCCCGCGCCGGCCGCGCGACGCGCCTCGGCCACGCCGGCACGCGCGTGCCGACCGTGTGGCTCGACGACGCCGCGGCGGCGGTCGTGGCCGCGCTGCGCGTTCCGCCCGGGACCTACAACGTCGTCGACGACGAGCCGCCGACGCGTGCGGAGATCGAGGCGGCGCGGGCGGCCGCCGTCGGGCGTCCGAGTCTCGCGATCGACCCCGCACCGGACGCCGCGGAGCTCGAGCCGCTCACCCGCTCGGTGCGGCTGTCGAACCGCCGGTTGCGCGCCACCGGGGAGTGGGCGCCCGCCGTGCGCGCGGGCCTGGACGGCTGGCACCTGATCGCCTCCGAGCGCGCCGCGGCATGAGCCCGGCCGACGCGCTGGCCGACGCGTTCGAGGCCCAGCGACCGTACCTGCGGCGGGTCGCGTACGGCACGCTCGGCAGCCTCGCGGAGGCCGACGACGTCGTCCAGGAGGCGTGGTTGCGCCTGCAGCGCAGCGACGCCGCCGAGATCCGCGACCTGCGCGCGTGGCTGACCACGACGGTCGGGCGGCTCGCGCTCGACGCGCTCGGGTCGGCGCGGCGGCGGCGCGAGCACTACGTCGGGCCGTGGCTGCCCGAGCCGCTGGTCGAGGACCGGGCGGCCGCGGATCCCGCCGACCGCGTGACGCTCGACGAGTCGGTCACCACCGCGCTGCTGCTCGTGCTCGAGCGCCTGTCGCCGGCCGAGCGCACCGCGTTCGTCCTGCACGACGTGTTCGGGCTCCCGTTCGACGAGGTCGGCGAGATCGTCGGGCGGGCACCCGCCGCGGTCCGTCAGCTCGCCTCGCGCGCCCGCCGCCACGTCGATGCCGGCACGCCGCGCTTCCCCGCCTCACGCGAGGAACAGGAGCGCATCGTGAGCGCCTTCGCGGCCGCCTCCGAGGCCGGCGACATGGACGCGCTCGTGCGCCTGCTCGACCCGCAGGTGACGCTGCGCACCGACGGCGGCGGCCGGGTCACGGCGGCGCGCACCCCGCAGGTCGGCCCCGAGCGCGTCGCGCGGTTGATGCTGAAGATCGCGTCCAAGCTCTGGCGATCGGTCGCGGTCGCGACCGTCAACGGCGCGCCCGGCCTGCTCGTCGACGACGGCGGCGAGGCGCTGTGCGTCTTCTCGTTCACCGTCGACCGCGACCGGATCGTCGCGATCGACATCGTCCGCAACCCCGACAAGCTGCGGCACCTGCCGAACCCGCCGCGCTGATGCCCCGCCGCCGCGGGGCGGTACGGTGGTGACGTGGCAGGCAAGGAGCTGACGCTCGAGCTCGCCGGGCGCGAGGTGCGGATCACGAGCCCGGACAAGGTGCTCTTCCGCGAGCGCGGCGAGACCAAGCTCGACCTTGTCCGCTACTACGACGCCGTCGCCGAGCCGCTGATGCGCACGATGGGCGGCCGCCCGGTGCTCATGCAGCGCTTCCCGCAGGGCGCGGGCGGCCCGTCGTTCTTCCAGAAGCGCGTGCCGGACAGCGCGCCGGAGTGGCTGGAGACGACGACGGTGCAGACCGTCAACGGCACGCCTTCACGAGCGCTGGTCGCCGCCGACGTCGCGCACGTCGCGTGGGCGGTCAACCTCGCGTGCCTGGGCTTCCACGTCTGGCCGCACCGCGTCGAGGATCCCGACCACGCCGACGAATTGCGCCTCGACCTCGACCCGCAGCCCGGCACCGACTTCACGCACGTGCGCGCGGCCGCGCACGAGCTCAAGGCGCTGCTCGACGAGCTCGGCATCGCCGGCTTCCCGAAGACGACCGGCAACCGCGGCCTGCACGTATACGTCCGGCTGCAGCCGCGCTGGGACTCGTACGAGGTCCGCTCCGCCGCCGTCGCCGCGGCGCGCGAGCTCGAGCGCCGGCGCCCCGACATCCTCACCGCCGCGTGGTGGAAGGAGGAGCGCGGGGAGCGGATCTTCGTCGACTACAACCAGAACGCTCCGCACAAGACCGTGTTCGGCGCCTGGTCGGTGCGCGCGCGCCCGGGCGCGCAGGTGTCGACGCCGCTGCGCTGGGAGGAGCTCGACGAGATCCACCCGGACGAGCTGACGCTGGCGAGCGTCCCGGCGCGGCTGGAGCGCGACGGCGATCCGTGGGCGGCGATCGGCGACGCTCCGCAGTCGCTCGAGCCGCTGCTGGCGATGAACGCGCGCGACCGCGCGAACGGCCTGATGGACGCGCCGTGGCCGCCGGTCTACCCCAAGCAGCCGGACGAGCCGCCGCGCGTCGCACCGAGCCGCGCGAAGAAATCCGGGTGAGCTTGGGCGGCGCGGTCGCGGTGCGGCCGGTCGCCGGCTAGGCCAGCGGGATCGGCTTCCCGCGCTCGGAGTCCGGGCGCGGGCCGAAGATGCGGCGCTCGGACTCCTCGATCGCGACGTCATTGATGCTCGCCTCACGACGGCGCATGTAGCCCTCGTCGTCGAACTCCCACTGCTCGTTGCCGTAGCTGCGCCACCACTGGCCGGCCGCGTCATGGCACTCGTACTGGAAGCGCACGGCGATCCGGTTGCCGCTGAACGCCCACAGGTCCTTGCGCAGCGCGTAGTCGAGCTCGCGCTCCCACTTGCGGGTCAGGAACGCCACGATGGCGGCCCGCCCGGAGACGAACTCGTGGCGGTTGCGCCACTGCGAGTCCTCGGTGTACGCACCCGCCACCCGCTCGGGGTCGCGGGTGTTCCAGGCATCCTCGGCCGCCTGCACCTTCTGGCGGGCGGTCTCCTCGGTGAAGGGCGGGACGGGCGGTCTCATCGCCCGATCCTAAGTCACTTGCAGAAGTGCGCCGTGAGGAACCTGCCCGTCATCGCATCGGCCCACTTGTTGTGTCGCACCTCGATCTCGCCCCACGCGAACACACAGCGATGGGCGGCCTTGTAGGTGACCGGCCCCGCCTGGTAGCGGTACTTGCCGCTCTGCGCGTGCATGTGGGTGACGTCGGAGTGGCACTCGCCGCCCTCTTTGTCCCCCTTCGCACAGCGGTAGAGCGAGATGGTCGTCGGGAGCTTCTTCCCCCACGTGCGCCCCGCGTGGAACGCGATCGCGCAGTTCTTCTTCGTCGCGGCGTCCCAGTACACGTCGAGCTCGCCGACCTTCTTCTGCTTGAACTTGAGCGGCTTCGAGAAGACCAGCTTGCCGTCGCAGCGCTGGGCGGCGCGCGCGGGTGCAGAGGCGGGCGAGGCGACTACGGCGAAAGCCAGCAGGGCGGCCGCCGCGAGGAGGATCCGGGTCAGGGGCATGCCGGGCGCTATACCCGGTCAGACTTCTTGTAGAACGGTGCCGAGCGCGGCGCCGATCACGGGTGCGTCGCCGTGCAGGACCGCCGGGAGCATGGGCAGCGCGCGGGCGTCGACGTCGTAGATCTCGGGGCGCATCGCGGCCTCGACCTGCGCGCGGTAGCCGTCGTGCAGACCGAGCCCGCCGCCGACGATCACGGCGCCCGGGTCGAGCGCGTTGACGAGCGCGGCGAGCACGACGCCCAGCCGCGCGGCCGCATCCGCGACCACGTCGGCCGCCGCCGGGTCGGCGAGCGCCTCCTGCGCCGTCGCGTGCCCGGTGCGGCGCGCCAGCGCGAGTCCGCTCGACCACTGCTCGATCAGCGGCGCGCCGGTGCCGATCGCCGCCCCGCGCACGCCGACGCGCGGCGCGCCGTCGCTCATCAGGCAGTGGCTGATGCCGGAGCTGACCGTGACGTAGAGGAAGTCCGGGTGCTCGCGGCCGGCGCCGAAGCGCGCCTCGGCCAGCGCGCCCGCCCGTACGTCGGACTCGACGGCGGCGAACTCGGCGAGCAGGTCGACGTCGCGCCAGTCGATCGTCTCCGCCGACCGCACCCGCCCGTGCGGGTCGACGAGCTCGCAGACGGAGAGACCCACCCGCAGGCCCGAGCCCATCGCCGCCGCCAGCGTGCGGCAGTCCGCGAGCACCGCGGCCGGCCCGCGCTCCGGCGCGGTCGCGAGCCGGCGCGACTCGAGCACGGTGCCGCGCTCGGTGTCCACGCGCGCGGCGGCGATCTTGGTGGCGCCGACGTCGAGCCCGAGCGCGAGCGTCACGGCAGGTAGCTGGGCGCGATCCCGCAGATCGCGCGCGCCGTCCCCCCGCCCGGGTTGCGGTACTCGTGGCGCGCGCCGGCCGGCAGGTAGCAGACGTCCTCGGCGGCGAGCTCGAACACGTGCACCGCGTCGTCGAACCACGCGCGAACCCAGAGCGGGCCGTCGAGCGCCATCAGCACCTCGTCGCCGCCGTGCTGGTGTGCCGCCGCGCTCTCGCCCGGGCCGAGCTCGAGCGTCACCGCGGTCAGGTGCTCGGTGCTCACGAGCACGCCGCACAGCACGCCGAGGTCGCGCCGCCACAGGACGTCATCGGGCCGCAGCACGCGCAGGCGAGACTCGCGTGGCGCCGCCGGCGGCCAGTGCCCGAGCAGCGCGTCATCGGCGTAGCGCGACGTCTCCAGATACTGCTGCTCGCGGGCGTACGTGCTCGACGCCCCCGCCGCGGGCGGCGGCGCGAACAGCTCGAGCACGCGCAGCGGCTCCGGCCCGAGCGCGAACGCGTGGTGCCACGTGTCGCGACGGAAGAACACGCTCTCGCCGGCGCTCGCGCGCTGGACCTCGCCGGTCTCGGGATCGGCGATCACCAGCACGCCCTGCAGCACGTGCAGCAGCTCGTCGGCGGCGAAGATCGTGCCGGTACTCCTGCGAGTGGCGGAACGCGCCGCCGGGCGCGAGCCCGAACACGAGCATGTGGACCTTGTCGGTCGAGGCGTAGATCCAGTCGTAGACCTCGCCCGCCTCGGGGTCGCCCCACACGTGCCTGGTGACGTCCGTGCGGCGGATCAGCGCGGGCCCGTCGAACGTGGGCCGCGGCGATGGGCTCACGACGCGCTCCGGGGATCGTGCACGCGCTGGTGGCCGCCGACCGCGCCGAGCCGCGCGAGGTCGGGCGCCGGGAAGTCGCTGGTGATCTCGCGTGCGCGCCCGTCCGCGCCCGCAGCCTGGGCGGCGAGCATGATCTCGAGCGCGTGGTAGGCGTGCTCGGGCCGCGTCACCGGCTCGACCCCGGTCTCCAGGCACTCGACCAGGTGGCGCAGGCCGTCGGTCCACGGCCATGTGGGATCCGACTCGGGGTGGACCTCCCATGCCGCGCGATCATTCCGCCACAGCTCGTAGCCCTCGGGCGCCCAGTCGTCGCCCAGCATCTGCAGCACGCCGTGCGTCCCGTACAGCTCGATGCAGGGCGAGCGGTACTTCTGCATCGTGAAGCCGGTCGTGACGACGGCGTAGCGGGCGTCGCCGAAGTCGATCAGCACGTGCGCGTTGTCGTCGGCCTGGACGCGGATCCGCTCCCCCTGCACGACGCGCTCGGGGATCGCGATGCCCGTCATGGCGGTCACGCGCCGCGCCGGGCCGAAGAAGCCGCACAGGCTGGTGACGTTGTAGATGCCGAGGTCGAACAGCGCGCCGCCGCCCGGCTCGTAGTACCAGCGGCCCCAGTCCGGGCCGGCCCAGCCGTAGCGGGCGCGCGCGGACAGCAGGCCGCCGACCTCGCCCGCGAGCACGCGCGCGTGCATCGCCCGGTAGGTCGGCGAGAGCAGGATGTGCGGCGCACACAGCAGGTGCCCGGGCGCGGACTCGGCCGCCGCCAGCACGGCCTCGGCGTCCTCCAGCGAGGTCGCGACCGGCTTCTCGACGAGGACGTGCTTGCCGGCCTCGAGCGCCGTGCGGGCGAGCCGGGCGTGCTCGGGCATGCTCGTCAGCACCATCACCAGGTCGACGTCCGGGTGCGTGCAGACCGCGACGTCGTCGGGCAGCTCGGGCGTCAGGTCGAGCCGCTCGGCGGCGGCGCGGCGCTTCTCCGGGTCGGCGTCGTACACGGCCGTGACCTCGACGCGGCCCTGGCCGCGCAGCCGCTCGATCAGGTTCATGTAGGGCGTCCAGAAGACACTCCCGCAGCCGACCACGCCTAGACGGATGCTCACGTTGCGCTCCTCGCGGTCTCGTAGTACGCGTCGGTCCAGGCCGGCTTGTCGACATCGTGACCGGCGGCCAGGGCAAGCTCGGCCGCCAGCGCGGCGGCGGCCGGCAGCGTGGTGATGAAGGCGAGCCGCGCGTCGGCGCGCGCCGCGGCCGGGAAGCGCAGCGTCGTGGCGCCGGCCGCCGTGCACAGCCGCACGGCCTCGTCGCCGAGCGGGTCGCCGTCGGGATCGAGCGACACCATCAGGTGCCCGCGGTCGAGCCCGAACATCGCCGACGTCGCGCCCTCGCGGGTCTCGACGCCCTCGGCCGGGATGCGCGATATCTCCTTGAGCATCAGCGCCAGCTCGAGCGCCGCGGCCCACGCCGCCCCGCCGCCGACCGCGATCGCCGCCGGCGGGGTGCCGATTCCGGGCAACGCCTCCACGGCCCACGTCTCGGCGTCGGCGACCGCCCGCGTCGCCGCCTCGACCACGCCCGCGAGCTCGACGCCCAGCACCGCGAGCCCGCACGCGTACGCGCCCGCGAGCGCCTGCGTGTGCGTGACCGCTCGCTGCGAGTGCACGTGCTGGAGCACGACCCCGTCGGCAGCGGCGGCCAGCGCCGACTCCGCGTTCGCCGTGATCGCCACGCACGGGCGCGCGCCGGAGCGCTGCGCGATCTCCACCACGTCGCGGAACTCCCCCGACGACGACACGGCGAGCACCGCGTCCCCCGGCTGCCAGGCGAAGCCGTCGCGGGCCACGACGCCACACGGCAGGGCCACGAGGGGCGACCCCCCGAGCTCCAACCCGGCCAGCCACAGCGCGTGCGCGACGTAGTACGCCGCACCGTTGCCGGTGGCGACGATCCGCTCCGCGCCGCGCAGCAACTCGGCCGCCTCCGCGACCCCTTGCGCGGCATCGACGGTGTCCTCGAGCGCGGCCGGAAGCTGCCGGACATCGGCCCACAACCCGGTCTCCAGGAACCGCATGGACCGGAACGTACCATGACGAACCAAAAGGAACCAAACGCCTTGACAGGCGAACCACAGGTCTGGATAGTCACCGTCCAGTGCCGCTCAGCGAGGCATCTCAGCCGCTGTACCACCGGGTCTATCGGGAGATCTCCAAGGAGATCTCCAACGGCGCCCTGCAGCCCGGTGATCGGCTGCCGTCCGAGCGCTGGCTGTGCGACGAGCTGGGCGTCAGCCGCGCCACCGTGCGGCGCGCGATCGAGGAGCTGACCGCCGACGGCCTCGTGGAGGGGCGCGGGCGCGGCTCGTTCGTGACCAGCGACGCGCTCGCCGAGCCGGCCGGCACGCTGATGAGCCTGTCCGAGCTCGGCCGCTCGCGCGGGCTCGCGGCCAGCGCCCGCGTGCTCGGAGCCGACGTCCGGGCGGCGACCATCGACGAGGCCGAGCTGTTCGCGATCGCGCCCGGGGCCGAGCTGTTCGAGCTCCACCGCCTGCGCATGCTCGACGAGCTGCCGATCTCGATCGACCATAACCGCGTGCCGCTCCGGCTCGCCCCGGAGCTGACCGAGCTGGACTTCACCAACGCCTCGCTGTACGAGGCGCTCGAGCGCGCCGGCAACGAGCCGCGCCGCGCCGACTACGAGCTGGAGGCCCGTGGCGCGGACGCGTCCGAGGCCGAGCTGCTGGGGCTGGCGCCGGATGCGCCGGTCCTGTTCGCAACCACGGTGGCGATCGGCGCACAGGCTAGGGTCGTCGACCTCGGCCGCACCGTGTACCGCGCCGACCGCTACCGATTCCAGGCGACGCTGATGCGCCGCGCCCATCGTGAGGGGGACACCACCAATGAGGATTCGCATGCTCCGCGCGGCGCTGTTGCCAGCCGCGCTGGCGATCGCCGTCGTCGGGTGCGGGGGAACGCCGGGCGCGGATAAGCCGAGCGATCAGGCGAGCAAGCCCGCGTCGTCGATCAAGACCAGCGGGTTCGAGGATCTCGGCCCGACCACGCTGACCGTTGTCTCGTCGGAGGGCTCGGGCGGCCCGCGCGACGCGATCAAGGTGCTGACCAAGCAGTTCGAGCAGAAGTACCCGAACGTCACGGTCAAGGTCCAGTTCCGCGACTTCGCGAGCTGGATCAAGCAGGTCAAGCTCGCCGCCTCCGGCGACAACCCGCCGGACGTGTTCGCCGGCAACCAGGGCTATCAGGTCGACGGCGAGCTCGTGAAGGCCGGGCTGATCCTGCCGCTCGACGAGTACGCGAAGGCCTACGACTGGACCAAGTCGTTCACCCCCGAGACGCTGCAGCAGTTCGAATGGAGCAAGGACGGCCAGACGTTCGGCTCCGGCACGCTGTACGGCGTCGCCCAGAGCGGCCAGTCGACCGGCGTCTTCGCGAACATGGCGAAGCTGAAGGCCGCCGGCGTCGACCCCGCATCGCTGAAGACGTTCAACGACTTCGACGCCGCGCTCGCGAAGCTGCGCAGCTCGCTCCCGGCGAGCGAGCCGGTGATCGCGCTCGGCAACAAGGACCAGTACGGCGCGATCCACATGTGGGGCATGGTCCAGGGTGCCTATGTGCCGGCCCAGGACATCCGCGACTGGATCTTCCACAAGGAGGGGGCGACGTTCGATTCGCCGGGCACGATCGAGTCGCTGAAGAAGATCAAGGAGTGGGCCGACAAGGGCTACCTCGGCAAGGGAGACTCGTTCAACGCCCGCAGCGACGCCGACGCCGCCGCCGCATTCGGGAAGGGCGAGGGCGCGTTCGTGCTCGGCGGCAACTGGAACGCCTCCATCGCCAAGGACGGGCTGAAGGGTGACGCCGCGTTCTTCGACATGCCGCCGGGCGACAGCGGCAAGGCCGTGGCGATCGGCTCGGCGAGCATCCCGTACCACATCTCCGCGAAGTCGAAGAACCCGGACCTCGCGGCCGCGTACCTCGACTTCATCACCGGGCCGACCGCCGGCCAGGCACTGGTCGACACCCAGCAGGTCCCGGCCGCCACCGACGGCACCGCGACCCCTGGGGATCCGCTCGGCCAGGACGTCAAGGACGGCTGGGACAAGCTCGTCAAGGAGGGCGGCCTGACGCTGTATCCGGACTGGTCGTCGCCGACGATGCTCGAGACGATGGGCCAGAGCTTCCAGGAGCTGCTGGCCGGGCGGACCTCGCCCGAGGACGTCGCCAAGAAGACGCAGGCTGACTGGCAGGACTACCAGTCGGAGCTCAACGGGGGGTAGCGGGTGGCGGCGCCAACCGCCCCGGCGTCGCCGGTGCGCCCTGAGCGCGCCGGCGACGTCGGCGAACTGCCGCGAGTGCGGGTCCGCGCGCCGGGTGAGCCCCGGCGCGTGGCCTACCTGTACCTCGCGCCGGCCATGGTCTTCTACCTGCTGTTCGCGTTCGGGCCGCTCGTCTACACCACGTGGCTGTCGTTCTTCGACTGGGACGGGCTGACCGTCGGCACGTGGGCCGGGCTCGACAACTACAAGAAGATCTTCAACGACCCGGGCATCCGCGCCTCGTTCGTCCACTCGTTCGAGCTGATCCTCTTCTACGCGCTGCTGCCGGTCGCGTTCGGGCTGATCCTCGCCTCGCTGATCGCGCACACACGCGTGCGCGGGGTGACGTTCTTCCGCGCCGTGCTGTTCATGCCGCAGACGATCGCCACGGTCGTCGTCGCGCTTGCGTGGGTGTGGATCTACGCGCCGTCCGGGCCGCTGAACGAGTTCCTGCGCACGATCGGCCTGGGCTCGCTCGCGCGCGGCTGGCTCGGCGACTTCAACACCGCGCTCCCGGCGCTCGGCCTCGTCGGCACGTGGGTGATGTTCGGCCTCTGCCTCGTGATGTTCCTGGCCGGCATCCAGAAGGTGCCGATCTCGCTGTACGAGGCGGCGCGCGTGGACGGCGCCGGCCGCATCCGCGAGTTCTTCGCCGTCACGCTGCCGGGTGTGCGCGGCGAGCTCGCGGTGGCGCTGACGATCACGACGATCTTCGCGCTGCGCACGTTCGACCTGATCTACGTGTCGACCAACGGCGGCCCCGGGACCTCCACCACGGTGCCGTCGGTCCTCGTGTACCAGAACGCGTTCGCCACCGGCCGCGTCGGGCTCGCCGCGGCGGTGGCCGTCGTGCTCACGTTGCTGATCTTCGTCGTCGCCTTCGCGATCACCCGCCTCGTCGACCGCGACATGGATCGATGACCGCCCGCCGCGAGCAGCTGCTCAGCTATCTCGTGCTCGGCGTGTTCAGCATCGTCGCGCTCTACCCGATCCTGAGCATCGTCCTGCTCGCGTTCCACAAGCGGTCGGACCTGGCCACCGGCTTCTCGATCCCGCACTCGCCGACGCTCGACACGTTCAAGACCGCCTGGACCGAGGGCAACTTCGACCGCGGGCTGCTCAACAGCTTCATCGTCGCGGCGACCGTGTCGATCGTCACCGCGGTGCTGGCGACTATGTCGGGCTACGCGTTCGGCACGATGCGCTTCCGCGGCTCCGACGCGCTGTTCTACCTTCTGCTGATCGGGCTCATCTTCCCCTACGAGGCGACGGTGATCCCGCTCTACTACGTGTTCAGGGACGTCGGGCTGACGGACAGCTACTGGGCGCTGATCCTGCCCCAGATCGGGCTGTCGGTCCCGTTCGGGACGTTCTGGATGCGTGCGTTCTTCCGGTCGTCGCCGACCGCGCTCGTGGAGGCGTCGCGGCTCGACGGCGCGACGAGCTTCGTGACCCTCTGGCGCGTGCTGCTGCCGCAGGCGTGGCCGGCGATCACGACGATGGTCGTGCTCGTCTTCATGTGGACGTGGAACGAGTTCCTGCTGGCGCTGGTGATGATCCAGTCCGACAGCCTGCGCACGGCGCCGCTCGGGCTCGCGCTGTTCGCCGGGGCCAATCGCAACAGCCAGGACGTGACGCTGGTCGCGGCCGCGGCGGTGCTCGTCGCGCTGCCGGTGATGATCGTCTACGTGTTCCTGCAGCGCAGCTTCATCCGCGGGATGTTCGCCGGGGCGGTGAAGGAATGACGTTCGTCCTGGGGGTCGACGGCGGCAACACGAAGACGATCGCCGTCGTCGCCGACGAGGCCGGCCAGACGCTCGGCGCCGGGCTGGGCCCCTGCTCGGACATCTACAACGCGGGTCCCGACGCCGGCATCGAGGCGATCGCCGCCGCCGTCGGAGAGGCGCTGGACGGCGCCGGCCTGCGGGCCGCCGATCTCGCCGCCGCGACGTTCAGCCAGGCCGGCGCCGACTGGCCGGAGGACTTCGCGCTGCTCGAGCGCCGGCTGCCCGAGCGGCTCGGCCTGCGCGATACGCCCCTGGTCGTCAACGACGCGCTGGGCGCACTGCGCAGCGGGGCGCCGGACTGGATCGGCGTGTCGATCGTGGCCGGCACCTACAACGCGATCGGCGCACGGCGCGGCGACGGCCGCGTGTTCCACCTCGGCTTCTGGCCCGACGGCGCGGGCGGCCGCAACATCTCCCGGGACGGCCTGCACGCCGTCTACCGCGCAGCGCTCGATCTCGGCCCCGCCACCTCGCTGTCAGACCGCGCGTTCGCCCTCTACGGCGCTGACGACGCCATCGACCTGCTGCACGAGTTCACGCGCCGTGGCGGCCTGTCGGACGCCGATGCGGACCGGTTCGCGCCGGTCGTCCTCGACGCCGCCGACGCCGGCGATGAGGTCGCGCAGGCGATCGTCGCCGAGAAGGGCCGCATCCTGGGCAGCCAGGGCCGCGCGTGCGCGCGCCGTCTCGACCTGCCGCTCGACGGCCTGCGGATCGTGCTCAGCGGGCGCGTGCTCGCGCACCCGACCGAGCGGCTCGCCGCGGCCGCGCTGGCGGAGCTGCCGGGCGCGATCGCGGTCCGCCATCCCGCGCCGCCGGTGGCCGGCGCCGTGCTGCTCGCGCTCGACCGGATCGGCGCCGTCGTCGACGCCGCCGCGGTCGCGGCCGCATTGCCATATCCCGAGCTCGACGGAAGGAGCGCCCGATGGGCGGAATCACCCTCGAGGGCGTGAGCAAGGTCTTCCCCGGCGACGTGCTCGCCGTGGATGACGTCGATCTGCAGATCGGCGACGGTGAGTTCATGGTGCTTGTCGGCCCGTCCGGCTGCGGCAAGTCGACGCTGCTGCGGATGGTCGCCGGCCTGGAGGGCGTGTCGAAGGGCCGGATCCGGATCGGCGAGCGCGACGTCACCGAGCTGGCGCCGCGCAGCCGCGACATCGCGATGGTGTTCCAGAACTACGCGCTCTATCCGAACATGCGCGTCTGGGACAACCTGGCGTTCGCGCTGAAGCTGCGGCGCATGCCCAAGCCGGCGATGCGCGAGCGGGTCGGCGACGTCGCCGGCGTGCTCGGGCTCAAGGAGCTGATCGACCGCAAGCCGGGCGCGCTGTCCGGCGGGCAGCGCCAGCGGGTCGCGATGGGGCGCGCGATGGTGCGCGAGCCGCAGGCGTACCTGATGGACGAGCCGCTCTCGAACCTCGACGCGAAGCTGCGCGTGGGGATGCGCGCCGAGCTCGCGCGCCTGCACGACCGGCTCGGCGTGACGACGATCTACGTCACGCACGACCAGGTCGAGGCGATGACGCTCGGTGAGCGCGTCGCGGTGCTGCGCGACGGCACGGTGCAGCAGTGCGACACGCCGGAGACGCTGTTCGAGCAGCCGGCGAACGTGTTCGTGGCCGCCTTCATCGGCTCGCCGGCGATGAACCTGGCGATGGGCGACGTGGTCGACGGGCGGCTGCGCGTGGCGGGGATCGAGATCCCGGTCAAGAGCCGCCCCGCCGGGCGCGTGATCGCCGGCATCCGCCCGCAGGACCTCCGCCCGGCCGAAGCGGCCGACGGTGACGACACGCCGCGGCTGCGGGCCGAGCTCGAGGTCGTCGAGCGGCTCGGCGCGGAGAGCCATGTGATCTTCGCCGTCGACGCCGAGAAGCCGACGGGCGCCGCCGCCGCCGCGGCCGACGAGGCGACGGAGGACAGCGACGCGACGCTGCTCGCCGCCGACCACCGCGCGCGCTTCACGGCCGCGATCCCCGGCCGCCGCCGGTTCACGCAGGGCGAGGCAGTGGAGCTCGTGGTGCCGCCCGAGGCCGTGCTGCTGTTCGATCCGGAGACGGGGTCGGCACTTCGTTAACTGCGGCTGGGTAGGGCGGCGAAGAGGTGAGCCCCGCGGTGAAGGTTGGCAAGTTTCGGCCGCTGAGGGGGTATAACTTGCCAAGGTTCACCAAACGGCTGACCCCTCCGCCTCCCCACCCAGCCGGGGTTCGTCAGGCCGGAAGCAAACGCGCCGGCAGATGCGCCCGGTGCGCGGCGGCCATCTCGGCGTACAGCTGCTCGGCGAGGTCGATCGACCGCACGAGCGGGTGGGCGGCGAGCGCCCGCACGGCATCGCGCGCGTCGCCCGACCAGGCGGCGTCGGCGGCGGCCTGCTGGTATTCCCCGAGCGCCTCGACCAGGCCGCGCAGGTGCGTCGGCAGCCCGGGCATCTCGAGCGGGTGGATGCCGTCGGCGTCGCAGCGCGCGAGCGTCTCGACCACGAGCGAGTCCGAGAACCCCGGCACCGTGCCCCGGTTGGGCACGTTGACCGGCAGCGTCTCGCCGCGGTCGTTGAACACGGCGTCCATGCAGTCGATCGCCAGCTCGAGCTCGTGGATGCCGCCGCGCGAGCGGCCGGGGTCGAGCTCCGGGCTGTCGCTGCCCGCCTGCTCCACGTAGTGCTGCCAGTAGCCGGGGACCCAGCTGAGGATGTCCTCGGCGCGGGTCGTCGGCTTCGACGTCAGCTCGCCCAGGACCTCGTCCTCGAAGTAGTAGTACTGGAAGTACTCGCTCGGCAGGGCGTCCATCGCGTCGACCAGGCGCAGCATGCGCCGCGTCTGAGGCCGCAGCTCCGGGTCGTGGCCGCGCCGCGCGTAGGCGTCCTTGAGCAGCGGCAGCAGGTCCTGCCCGTCGTAGCGGTGCCGCACGCTCCACGACCCGTGGTTGAGCCCGACGCTCCACACGTCGAGCTTGGAGGGATCGAGCCCCGCCACCTCGGCGAGCTCGGCCGGGAACACGATCGGCCCCTCGCACAGCGACACGAACGGGATGTCCGAATGGTCGGTGACCGCCTGAGCGACGATGTTGACCGGGTTCGTGTAGTTGAAGATGCGCGTGCCGGGGCAGACGGCCTCGACGTCGGCGAGCACCTCCTGCATGACCTTGATCGAGCGCAGCGCCATGAAGAAGCCACCCGGTCCCTGCGTCTCCTGCCCGATCACGCCGTGCGAGAGCGGGATCTTCTCGTCGAGCACGCGCGCCTCGAAGCCGCCGGGGCGGTAGCTGGTCAGCACCGCGTCGCAGTCCTCGAGCCCGGCCCGCCGGTCGGTGGTGGCGCTGACCGTGATGTCGGCGCCCTTGGCCGCCGCCATCCGTGCGGCGAGCTCGCGGATCAGCTCGAGCCGGTCGGCGTCGAGGTCGATCAACACGATCTCCGAGCCGGCGAAGTTCTCGCCCTGCTCGATGAAGCTCGCCATCGTGCCGGCGCCGCGGGTCGAGCCGCCACCGATGTAGGCAATCTTCAGCCGGGCCACACCGGCATCTTCCAGCCCAGCGATCGTTCAGTCAAGACCAAACGCGGACAACCACAGACCAAATGAGGACAATCGGCGTCACGGGTGCGTCAGGCGGTGTGGGATCGCGCGTCGTGCGCGAGCTTCTCGGCCGCCCGGACCCGACCGCCGTGGTCGCGCTGGCCCGCCGTCCCGAGGCGGTGTCGAACGCCGAGGTACGCCGCGCCGACTACGACGACCCCGCCTCGCTGCGCGCCGCCTTCGCCGGCCTCGACACGCTCGTGTTCATCTCGAGCGACGGAGTGGTCGAGACGATGCGCCGGCACCACGAGCACGTCGTCGCCGCCGCGATCGACGCCGGCGTTCCGCACATCGTCTACACGAGCATCGTCGACATCGCCCCGGACTCGCGCTTCTATTACTCGCCCGGCCACCAGGACACGGAGGAGCGCCTGCTCGCGTCCGGCATCCGCTGCTGCTTCGCGCGGACGTCGATCTTCGCCGACTTCTTCGCCGAGACCTGGCTCTCGACCGACACGCTCGCAGTGAATGCCGCCGCGGGTGGCATGTCGCTGGTTACGCGCGACGACACGGCCGCTGCGCTCGCCGCCGCGGCGCTCGCCGCGCTCGAAGGCGTGATCGACCTCACCGGCCCGGAGACGCTCACCGCCGCCGAGATCGCCGCGGTGGCCAGCGTCGAGTACGAGCCGCTCGACGAAGCGGAGTACCGGCGGCGCCTCGCCGCGGAGGGCAACCCCGGCTGGCTGGTCGACGCGTTCTCGAGCATGTTCCGCTCGGTCGTCGAAGGCCGCTTCGCGCTCGTGTCGGGCGACATCCCGCGACTCACCGGCCGCCCCCGACAGACGTTCGCCGACTTCCTGCGCGCGACCAGGTAGGAGCCCGATAGCGCCGGCGTCCGAGCGGGAAGGCCCACACCATGGCCGTTGCCGCGGAGACCCGGGCCCGCTTCGAGGTCCTCCCGTCCGAGAAAATCGAGGAGGAGGCGGCCGCGCTGCCGCACCCGGTCCGGCTGACGGTCACGTGCTCGCCGGTGCACGGCCCCGACCGGGGGATCGAGGTGGCCTCGAAGCTGTGCGCGGCCGGGCACTCGGTGACGGTGCACGTCGCCGCGCGAATGGTGCGCGATCGCGCCCACCTCGACACGCTGCTGGCCCGGATGGCGGGTGCCGGCGCCGACGACCTCTTCCTGATCGGGGGCGACGTCGACCGGCCCGTGGGCGAGTACGTGTCCGCCGTCGACCTGCTGCCCGTCGTCGCCGAGCACGAACAGCGACCGCCCACGATCGGGATCGCCGGCTACCCCGAGGACCACCCGTTCATCGCGGACGCCGAGCTGGAGGCGGCGCTGCGCGAGAAGCGCCGTTTCGCCGACTACCTGACGACGCAGATGTGCTTCGACGCCGACGCCCTGCGGCGCTGGGTCGAACGCCAGCGCGCGCAGGGGATGGCGCTCCCCGTCCTGATCGGGATGCCGGGCAAGGCCTCGCGCCGACAGCTGCTCAAGATGTCGGCGCGGATCGGCGTCGGCCCTTCGATCCGGTTCCTCCGGAAGCTGCGCGGGCTGCGCAGCTTGCTCGCCCGGCGTTCGACCGCCGACCGCCTGTACGAGGACGTCGCGCCGCTGCTCGACATCCCGCAGCTGGAGGTCACCGGGTTCCAGTTCTTCACGTTCAACGAGCTCGTCGCCACCTGGCGGTGGTTCGCCGAGAGAGGAGAGACCGCATGACGCCGCGCAACCTCCAGGAGCTTCTCGACACGTCCGGCAACACCGTCGAGCTGCTGCGCAACTCGCAGATCGGCGCCTACGTCTACCCGGTCGTCCCCTACGAGTTCAGCAACTGGCGCCGCGAGCAGCGCGCCTGGCGCGAGACCGCGGTGCTGTTCGACCAGTCACACCACATGGTCAACCTGTTCCTCCGCGGGCCGGACGCGGTGAAGCTGATCTCCGCCACGGGGATCAACAGCACAGCCAACTTCCCGGTGGACATGGCCAAGCAGTTCGTGCCGACCACCCCGGCCGGGCACGTGATCGGTGACGGGATCCTCTTCCATCTCGAAGAGGAGGAGTTCGTCTGGGTGGGCCGCGCGCCGGCCGCCAACTGGCTCGCCTTCCAGGCGCAGAGCGGCGGCTACGACGTCGAGGTCGAGCAGGACGACCGCTCGCCCGCGCATCCGTATGGCAAGCCCGTCACCCGCCGCTACTGGCGCTTTCAGATCCAGGGTCCGAACGCGTGGCCGGTGATCGAGAAGGTCAACGGAGGACCGGTCGAGCAGCTGAAGTTCTTCCGGATGGCCCACATGAGCGCCGCCGGCAGGGAGGTCCGCACGCTGCGTCACGGGATGGCGGGCGAGCCCGGCCTCGAGCTGTGGGGGCCGTACGAGACCTACGACGAGACGCGCGCGGCGATCCTCGAGGCGGGCCGCGAGTTCGGCCTCGAGCCGTGCGGCGCGCGCGCCTACGCTTCGAACGCGCTCGAGTCCGGCTGGATCCCCTCACCGCTGCCGGCGATCTACACCGGCGACGAGCTGCGCGACTACCGGCAGTGGCTCGGCGCCGACAGCTACGAGGCCACCAACGCGCTCGCGGGCAGCTTCGTCTCCGACGACATCGAGGACTACTACCTCAACCCGTGGGAGCTGGGCTACGGGCAGTTCGTCAAGTTCGACCACGACTTCATCGGTCGCGACGCGCTCGAGCAGGTGGATCCCGAGACGCAGCGCAAGAAGGTCACGCTCGCCTGGGAGGGAGAGGACGTCGCCCGGCTCTACGCGTCGCTGTTCGACACCGAAGGCGACCCGCTTCCAGTTCTTCGACCTGCCGATCGCCAACTACGGTTCGTCGAACTTCGACTCGGTCCTCGACGCGGACGGGAACCTCGTCGGCTTCTCGATGTTCAGCGGGTACAGCGCGAACGAGCGGCGTGCCCTGTCGATGGCCACCGTCGATCCCGAGATCGAGCTCGGCGCCGAGGTCCACGTCGTCTGGGGCGAGCCGCACGGCGGCACGCGCAAGAAGACCGTCGAGCCGCACGAGCAGCTGACCGTGCGGGCCGTCGTCAGCCCGGCGCCGTACTCCGAGACCGCGCGGCTGCAGTACCGCACGGCGAGCTGATGCGTGGTTCGCCGAGCCGCAAGCGGGGGTAGGCCTGCCTCGGGATGAGGCGGGGGATGATCCTTGCAGTGACGCTGGCGCTGCTGTGCGCGGCGCCGGCGAACGCCGCCGAGGCGCCGGGCGCGCCGGGCGCCGTCGCGAACTGGACTGACGGCGACAAGGACGGCTTCGGCAGCGCGCGGCCGCTCGCATCCAAGGTCTGGTTCACGCTCCAGGGCGGCGAGCTGACCGAGGTGTACGCGCCCGATCTCGGCACCCCGAGCTACCGCGACCTGCAGTTCGTGGTCAGCGACGGGAGGACGTTCAGCGAGCGCGAGACCGACGCGGCGCACCACGCGACCCGGCTCGCCGACGCGCGCAGCCTCACGTACCGGCAGACCTCGAGCACGCGGCGCTGGCGGCTCACGAAGACGTACGTGACCGATCCGGCGCGCTCCGCCGTGCTCATGAGACGTGCAGGTTCGAGTCGCTCACCGGCAAGCCGTACCGGCTGTACGTGCTCGGCGACCCGGCACTGTCGAACACCGGCGACGACGACAGCGCGCGCGGGACCGCCGCCTACGACAAGACCAACGCGAGCGCGCTGGCGACCGCGCCCGCGTTGACGAAGACCTCGGTCGGCTACATGGGCGCCAGCGACGGCTGGACCGACCTGCGCGACGACCACACGATGGACTGGGCCTACGACGCGGCCTCCACGCCCGGCAACGTGGTCCAGACCGGCGCCACCTCGCTGACCGGCCTCGAGCGCCACCGCGACCTGACGGTCGCGCTGGGCTTCGCCGCCAAGCCGGACGCCGCGCAGAAGACCGCGGATGCGGCGCTGCGCACCGGCTTCGCGAAGGCCTCGCGCGATTACGCGGGCGGCTGGCGCCGCTACCTGGGCGGCCTGCGCCGCCCGCGCAGCGCCGCCGGCATCAAGCGCCTCTACGACGCGTCCCTGATGGTGATGGCGGCGACCGAGGACAAGACGTTCCGCGGGGCGCTGATCGCGTCGCCGTCGATGCCGTGGGTGTGGGGCAACATCGCCGGCTACTCCGGCCCGTACCACCTCGTCTGGTCGCGCGACGCGTACCAGGTCGCCACCGCGATGCTCGCGGCCGGCGACCGCGCCGCCGCCAACCGCGCGGTCAGCTACCTGTTCGCCCGCCAGCAGAAGGACGACGGCTGCTTCCCGCAGAACTCGAACGTCGACGGCTCGCCGCACTGGCCGAACCTGCAGCTCGACGAGGTGGCCGACCCGATCATCCTCAGCTGGCAGCTGCGCCGGTTCGACGCCGGGACGTGGGCGCACGTCAAGGCCGCGGCGCAGTGCATCATCGACCAGGGCCCGTCCACGCAGGAGCGCTGGGAGAACCTCGTCGGCTACTCGCCCGCGAGCATCGCCGCCGAGGTCGCCGGCCTCGTCACCGCGGCCGAGATCGCCGAGCGCAACGGCGACGACGCGCCGCCGCGCACTACCGCGAGGTGGCCGACGAGCGCCAGGCCGGCATCGAGGGCTGGACGCTCACGAGCACCGGCCCACTGTCGCCCGACCCGTACTACGTGCGCGCCACCGTCGACGGCAACCCGAACGCCGGCACGACGTACGAGACGCCCGACCACGGGCCGGTCGTCGACCAGCGCCAGGTCGTCGACCCGAGCTTCCTCGAGCTCGCGCGCCTCGGCGTCAAGCCCGCCGACGCTCCCGGGATCCTCAGCACCCTGCCGGTCGTCGACCGCGAGCTGGGCGTCGACACGCCGAACGGCCGCTTCTGGCACCGCTTCAACTTCGACGGCTACGGCGAGCTGCCCGACGGCGGCCCGTTCGGGACCGCCGGCAACCGCGGCCGGCTGTGGCCGATCTTCGCCGGTGAACGCGGTGAGTACGAGCTGCTGACCGGCCACGAGCGCGCGGCCCGCGGCCGCCTGCGCTCGATCGCCAACACCGCCAACAGCGGTCGGCTGCTGCCGGAGCAGGTGTGGGACGACCAGCCGCCGCCCGGCTACACGCCCGGCACCCCGACCTTCTCCGCCACCCCGCTCGGCTGGACGCACGCGCAGCTCGTGCGGCTCGCCTGGTCGCTCGACGCCGGCCGCCCGGTCGAGCAGCCGGCGGTGGTCGCCAAGCGCTATCGCTAGATGATTGATTCCATGGCCCGCGTGCCCGAATGGCCGCGTACCGTGGATGCAGGACGGCGCCCGTGCGATCGGCACAGTGGCAGAGCCACGGGCCGATCAAGCGGGTGCCGATCCTGCGCCGCGGGACGTGCCCAGGCGGGTGCGTGGGTCGTGGAATCAGTCATCTAGGCGACGGGGCAGTGCCCGTCGGCGTGGCCGCAGGCGGTCGCGTCGCACAGGCGGCACATGTGGCGTGCTGGCGGCGCGGGCCGCTTGAGGCCGACCAGGACGCGCGCGATCAGCGCGTCCAGCGTCTCGCGCTCCTCGGCGGACAGCACCGACAGCGCGTCGTCGAGCACCGCCAGCCGCGCGGCCGACAGGCGGCGCGCGGTGCGCCGGCCCCGCGCGGTCAACGTGACCGTGGTCGAGCGCGCGTCCGCGCCCGGGCCGCGGCGCACCTCGTCGTCGGCCTCGAGCCGATCGACGAGGCGCACGGCGCCCGACGGCGTCAGCCCGAGCGCCTTGTGCAGCAGCCCCACGTGCGGCTGCGCGACGAAGTTGGCGAGCAGCGACAGCGTCGCGGCCCCGTTCTCCGGCTGGCCGGCGGCGTCCACGACCACCGCTGCCATCCGGTCGTGCAGCCTCAGCGCCAGCGCCCCGAGGACGTTGGCGCTGTGCTCATTCGAAGTCATAGTCGAGCGAGAGCGAGGGCTCGCCGCCCATCGGGGCGCTGAACGTGCCGGAGCCGGTGATGCCCGCGAGTTCGCCGGTGCCCGACCCGGCGACGATCTCCACCGGGCCGGCCGCCTCCTTGCCGTCGAACGCACCGGTGCTCTGCAGCACGAGCGCGCCCGTCCGCTCGCCGATGCGGCCGTCGAGCCGCAGATAGCCGACGAAGTCGGCGGTCTTGTCGGGCCGGTAGCACATCAGCCACTCGGTCTCGCCCTGGCCTTCGATGTCACCGCTGTACGTCGCCTTGACGTGCGCCCGGGTGAGCGGCTCGGCGTACGGCTCCTCGTCCCAGGAATCGATCTTGAACGTGCCCGTCGCTTGTGTGCTCACGTTCCACCTCCAACAGATGTGTGAGTCACTCAACTATCTACCCTGACGTCCCGTCCGCAAACGCCGGCTGCGGCGAACCACGCGGCCGGGTCGCGCAGCTCGGTGCCCGTGCGGCGCGTCTATGCGCCGCACGGCAGCTCGGCGGTGACGGTCGTGCCGCCGCCGCGCGGGCTCGTCACGCGCAGCCGCCCGTCGAGCGCCTCGACGCGGTCGGCCAGGCCGCGCAGCCCGGAGCCGAGCGAATCGTCCGCCCCACCGACGCCGTCGTCGGCGATCTCGATCACCACGCCGCCGCCGGCATCGGACACGCGCATGGTGACCGCGTTCGCGCGTGCGTACTTGGTGACGTTCGCCAGCGACTCGGACGCGACGAAGTAGGCGGCGAGCGCGACGGGCCCGGGGAGCGGAGCCCGGGCGCCGTAGTCGACCGTGGTCGGCACGGGCGAGCGTGCGGCGAGCGCCTTCAGCGCGGCGTCGAGCCCGTGCTCGAGCACCGCCGGGTGCAGCCCGCGGGCGAGCTCGCGCAGCTCCTGCAGCGACTCGCTGAGCTCGGCGCTGGCGGCCACCGCCAGCTCCTCGGCGGCGGCGGGGTCCTTGCGGATGCGCGTGCGCAGGAGCTGCAGCTGCAGCGCGACGCCGACCAGCCGCTGCTGCGCGCCGTCGTGCAGGTTGCGCTCGAGCCGCCGCCGCTCGGCGTCCCCGGCTTCGACGATCCGCGTGCGCGACCCGCGCAGCTCCTCCAGGCGAGCGCGCAGCTCGGCCTGCAGGCGGGCGTTCTCGAGCGCGATCGCGGCGACGGCCGTGACGCCGTCGAGCAGCTCGCGTTCGCCCTCCAGCGCCGGATCGTGCAGGAGGGCGGCGACGCGCTCGCCGTGGCTGTCGATCATCGTCACCGCGCGCCCGTCGCCGGCGTCCGTGAGCGTGACCGGCCGGCCGTCGAGGTCTGCCCAGCTCCCGAACTCGGGCAACCAGTAGGCGAGCGTCAGCGTCGGGTCGCGCAGGGCGCGCGCGAGGGCGTCGCGCAGGTGCCCGGCGCTCGGGTCGGCGCGCAGATCGACGAGCAGGTCGCCGACCGCCGAGCGGGCGAGGCGCGTGTAGAGCAGGCCGGCGAGGAAGGCGATCGGGGCCAGGCCGATGACGAAGAACGTCACCCGGCGGAGCAGCTCGAAGGCGTCCTCGCCGTGCCAGCAGCCCGAGCGCACCGGACAGGTACAGGAACGCGATCATCACGAGGCCGAGTGAGAACGCGTCGACGAGCACGGCCAGCGGACGCCGGAGCGGCGGGCGGCCGCCGACGCGGCGGAGCACGATCGCGGCCAGGCAGAGGCCGGCCAGGATCGAGAGCTGGACCTTCAGCAGCGTGTAGGCCGCGTCGGGCTCGTCCCACACGGCGATCGCGTCGTCGGGTCCGAAGCCTCCGAGCAGCAGGCCGACGAGCTGGGGCCCGAGCGCGACCGCGTAGGCAAGCGTGACCACCCAGCGCTCGATCCGGCGCTCCAGCCGCCCGCTCGGAAACGCGAGATAGACGTGGATGTAGATCGAGGCCGGGACGAGGTCGAAGAAGATCCCGATCGTGTACGGGACGGCGGCGTTCGACCACGAGAGGATCGACAGGAAGAACGTGAAGCCGGCGGCGACCATCAGCGGCCCGAAGCGGCTGTCGGGGCGGCGCCACCAGGCGATCGCGCCCGAGATCACGTAGCCGAGCACGATCCAGCCGACCAGCGCGGACTGCACGCCCGGCTCCGCGACGTGGTCGCTGGTGATCGCGAGCGCGGTGGCGATCGCCGTCGCCGCGCAGCCCGCGAGCGCCACGCCCCACAGCACGTCGGCCGAGGGAGAGCGCACGGTTCCGAGCCGGGCGACCATTCAGGATTATCCTCTCGGCCCTGAGGGGTCCAACGCAATGACCGACGCTGCTGATCGGACAGCTGGCCTGCTGGCGCTGATGATCGAGCGCTCGCCGCGGACGGTCGCCGAGCTGATCGCGGCGGCCGGCGCCCCGGAGGCCGACGTGGAGCTCTCGCTCGCTGCGCTCGAGCGGCACGGCCTGATCGAGTGGGACGCCGACCGCACGCAGGCGCGCTACGCCCACGCCGCGAAGCGCGATCTGGCCGAGCTCGCCGAGCCGGCGATGCGGCGCCTGGCCGACGAGAGCGGCGAGACCGTGAACCTGATGGTGCGCAGCGCGCACGGCGCCGAGGCGATCGCGCAGGTCGACGGCCGCCACGTGCTCGGCGTCAGCAGCTGGATCGGGCGCGAGGTGCCCGACCACTGCAGCGCCGCCGGCAAGGTCTTCCTCGCGTTCGGCGAGGCAGAGCCGGCCGAGCCGCTGGAGCGGCTGACCGCGCGGACGATCGTGCACGCCGAGCAGCTCGCGCGCGAGCTCAGCGCGGTGCGCGAGCTCGGCTTCGCGACGATCGTCGACGAGCTGGAGATGGGCCTCGCCGCCGTCGCCGCCCCGATCCGGGACGGCGCCGGCAACGTGGTGGGAGCCCTTTCGGTCGCCGGGCCGACGGCCCGGCTCGGGCCGTCACGGCTCGGCGTGGTCGGCCGGCTCGCGATCGAGTCCGCCGACGCGGTGTCGAGAGAGCTTTAGGCCGGGATCGCGCCCAGCTCGAGCTGCTTGGGCGTCCAGCGCGCGCGGGCGCGCAGGTGGCGCTTGAGGAGGCGGAGTGTCTTGGTCATGGGAGATCCAAACGGAGTCGGGGAGGACTCCCACGACGATAGGCCCGACCACCGCGCCTTTCGGCGCGGGCATCCCCCGTCTCCGGGTGCGGCTAGCCCGAACCCCAACTGCGGCAGGGTGGGGAGGCGACGGGATCGGCGCCGGCGCAGATGCTGGCGCTTTTTGCTTCCTATAGCAGCAAAAGGCGCCAGGGACCATCGAACCGGCCCACCGCTCGCCACCCTACCCAGCCGCAGTTCGTCGGCGCCGCGAGACGGCCGGAGTTACGACGCGGCCGGCGGTCGTCGACGGCCTCGGCGAGCAGGGTCGCCAGGTCGACCACGCGCATGTCGCGGCCGCTCGAGCGCACGCCGTCGTCGAGCATGACCGTGCAGAACGGGCACGCGACCGCCAGCGTCTCGGCGCCGGTCTCGGCCGCCTCGCGCACGCGCTCCTCGTTGATCGGCGAGCCGTTCTCCTCCATCCACATGTGCGCGCCGCCGGCGCCGCAGCAGAACGTGCGCTGCTCGCGCCGCTCCATCTCGATCGGCTGCCCGACCGCGGCGGCGAGCTCGCGCGGCTGCGCGCGCACGTCGTTGTGGCGGGCGAGGTAGCAGGAGTCGTGGTAGGTGATCGTCTGCTCGCTCGCGGTCGGTGACAGGCGGCCGTCACGCACCAGCTCGGCGAGCAGCTCGGTGTGGTGCATGACCTCGTAGCGGCCGCCGAAGTCGGCGTACTCGCTCGCGAGCGTGTTGAAGCAGTGCGGGCAGCTGGCGACGATCTTGGTCACGCCCGCGTCGTTGAGCGTCTCGACGTTCTGCTCGGCGTAGGCCTGGAACACGAACTCGTTGCCCATCCGGCGCGCCGGGTCGCCGGTGCAGGCCTCGCGCGGGCCGAGGATGGCGAAGTCGACGCCCGCCGCCTTCAGGAGCTTCGCGGTCGAGCGCGCGCTCTCGCGCGCGCGCTCGTCGAACGAAGCGGCGCAGCCGACCCAGTACAGGACCTCCGGCGCCGGCTCGCCGGGCTCGAGCACGCGCACGTCGAGGCCGTCGGCCCAGCCGGCGCGCTCGGCCTGCGGCTTGCCCCACGGGTTCGACTGGCGCTCGACGTCGCGCAGCATCGTCTCCGCCTCGCTCGGGAAGCGCGACTCGACCATCACCAGGTGGCGGCGCAGGTCGACGATGTGGTCGATCTGCTCGATGTTGACCGGGCAGGCCTGCACGCACGCCCCGCACGTCACGCAGTCCCAGACCATCTCCTCGAGCGACTCCCACTCGACGACCGCGGGGCCCTCGTAGGCGTCACCGGCGTCCAGAGCCTTCGGCCCTTCCTGGAACAGGTGGTCGCGCACGCCCATGACGACGAGCTTCGGCGAGAGCACCTTGCCGGTCGCGTACGCCGGGCAGGCGTCCTGGCAGCGGCCGCACTCGGTGCACGAGAACGCGTCCATCATCTGCTTCCACGTGAGGTCGGTCACCGTCCCGATCCCGAAGCGCATGTCCTCCTCGGGCGTCTCGTCGTCGAACCGCAGCGGCTCGAGCCGGCCGCGGTTGCGGACCCGGCCGAAGTAGACGTTGATCGCCGCGGTGGCGATGTGCAGGTGCTTGGAGTGCGGCAGGTAGGCGAGGAAGCCGAGGATCAGCAGCACGTGCGCCCACGCGAACGCGCGCGCGTCGGTCGCGTGCAGGAGCAGGAGCGTGCCCACGATCGCGGCGATCCACAGCAGGATCAGGTCCGCCTCGCCGAGGTGGCTGCCCTCGAACCGGCGCGGGCGCACGATCTTGCGGATGGAGAACGCGGTCGCGACGCCGATCAGCGCGAGCACGCAGAACACGTCCGACAGCGCGTCGTACCAGCCCCAGTCCGGCGCCGAGTCCGGGTCGACGATCTCGATCATCGCGATGAAGATCGCCGGGAACAGCACGATGAAGGCCCAGAAGATGAACGCGTGCATCAGGCCCGGGATCAGCCGCTGCAGCAGCTTGCGCTGGCCGACCACGACGACCGCCTCGGCGCGCAGCCGGTCGGGCACGTCGTCGGCGCGCGCGATGCCGGGCGCGGCGCCCATCCGGACGAGCCGGGCCAGCAGCCAGACGCGGCGGCCGAACAGCGTGGCGGAGACGGCTATCGCCGCGGCGAGCGCGATCGCGCTCGCGATCACGTCCCGCGGACCTTCCGGAGCTCGGCGCTGATCGCGGGCACGATCTCGAGCACGTCGCCGATCACCGCGTAGTCGGCGCTCAGCATGATCGGCGCCTCGGGATCGGAGTTGATCGCCAGCAGGTTCTTCGCCCCCTTGCAGCCGGCCATGTGCTGCGTGGCGCCGCTGATCCCGCACGGGATGTAGAGGTCGGGCGAGATCTTGGTGCCGGTCTGGCCGACCTGGTCGGTGTGCGGGCGCCAGCCGGCCATCGTCACCGCGCGCGAGCAGCCGACGGCGGCGCCGAGCAGCTCAGCCAGCTCCTCGATCGGGCCGAAGCCCTCGGCCGAGCCGACGCCACGGCCGCCGCTGACGACCACCGGCGCATCGGCGAGCGAGATGCCGCCGGTCGACTCCTCGACCCGGTCGACCACGCGGGCGACGAGATCGGCCGGCTCCAGCTCCGGCGTGAAGGTCTCCACGGTCGGCTGACCGTCGGCGGCCTCGATCGCCACCGCGTGCGGCGCGACGGTCATCAGCTTCACGTCGCCGTGCAGCCGCGCCTCCTCGAGCAGCGAGCCGCCCCAGCGCTGGCGCGTGATCTCGTCGCCGGACGCGCGGATCACGTTCGCCGCGAACACGCCGCCCGTCATCACCGCCGCGTGCGCGAGCACCTCGTTGCCGCGGTCGGTGCCGGCCGCGACGACGGTGGTCGGCGACAGCGAAGCGATCGCGCGCGCCCATGCCTGCGGCGCGTACCCGCCCTCGATCTCCGCGACGTGCAGCGTGCGCACGCCCGACACCTCCGGCGCCGACCCGAACGCGATCGCGTCGACCTCGCCGCCATAGGACCGGGCGAAGCTCAGCGCCTGCTGCGCGAGCTCGTCGCCGTCCTCGATGAAGACGAGCACGCTCATGCCAGACCCAGCCGCTGGAACAGCTCGACCACCGCGGGCGCGGCGCCCGGGCCCTCACCGAGCACCTCGGCCTGCTTGCCGCGGCCCTCGGGCACGACCAGCCGCAGCATCTCCAGGCGCGGGGCCGCGGCCGCCGGCTGCCGCCGCTCGATCGGCTTCTTGCGCGCGCGCAGCTTCGCCGGCACCGACGGGTAGCGCGGCAGGTTCAGCCCCTCCTTGACCGTCACCACGGCCGGGAGGGGCAGCCGGTAGACGTCGCGCGCCGAGCCGACCTCCTGCTCGCAGCGCAGCCGCGCCTGCCTCGACCGCGATGCGCCTTCAGCCCGGTGGCGATCGGCCGGCCCAGCGCGTGGGCGACCCGGATCCCGACCTGGAAGCCGCCGGAGTCGGCCGACTCGTTGCCGAAGATGACCAGGTCCGGCGACTCGGCGGCGATCACGTCGACCAGCGCGGCGGCGGTCGCCTCCGGGTCCCAGTCGCTGCCGTCGGTCTCGAGCAGGATCGCGCGGTCGGCGCCGATCGCCATCGCGTCGCGGAGCTGCTCCTCGGCCTCTGGCGGCCCGAGCGTGAGCACGGTCACCGCGCCGCCGTGCGCCTCGACGAGCCGCACGGCCTCCTCCACCCCACACTCCTCGTGCGGGCTGATCGTGAAGCCGAGGTGGCGGGTCTCGATCGCCCGCTCGTCCGCCGTGAGGACCATCTTGCCGCCGGTCAGCGGTACGCGCTTGACGCAGACGAGGACGTCCATCAGCGACGGATGCGCTCGTTGTCGGGATCGAAGATCGCCCGCCCGCCGACGACGGCGACGGTCACGGGGAAGCGCTCGTTCATGTACTCGACGGCCAGCTCGCCGCCCTCGACGGCCTGCTCGGGCGGCAGGTAGGCCATCAGCACGTACTGGCCCACCGACGGCGCCATGCCCGCCGTGGTGACGAACGAGCGGCGGCCCTTCACGTCGACCAGCGGCGCGCCGTCACGCGTGGTGACCGGCTCGCGGCCGAGCATGTAGCGCGGGATCCCCGCGGCGGACGTGTGGTCGTCGACGGTCAGCGTGCACAGCTTGGCGGCCGGCTCGGACTCACGGTGGCCGACGTGCGCGTCCTTGCCGACGAAGTCCTGCTCCTTGACCTTGCCCCACGCCATGTCGGCCTCGACCACGTCGTACTCGGCGTCGAGCTCGAAGCCGAACGCGCGGTAGCACTTCTCGATCCGGCCGGTGGTGCCGTAGACGCCGATGCCGGCGGGGACGATCCCGTGCGGCTCGCCCGCCTCCCAGACCATGTCCCACAGCCGCGCGCCCTGCTCGATCGGCACATGCAGCTCCCAGCCGAGGTCGCCGACGTAGGAGATGCGCGAAGCCAGCACCTGCAGCGGCCCGACCTCGATCGTCCGCCAGTTGGCGAACGGCATCCCCTCGTGCGAGACGTCGTCGCTGGTGAGGCTCGCGAGGATGTCTCGCGCCCGCGGCCCCCACAGGCCGAGCGTCGTCCACGCCGACGTGAGGTCGGTGACCGTCGCGTCCGTCGGCGTGGTCGGAGACCCACTTGAGGTCGGCCATCCCGTGCGCGCCCCCGGTGACGACGCGGAAGTGGTCGTGCCCGAGCCGCATGATCGTGAGGTCGGACTTGAAGCCGCCGCTCGGCGTCAGCAGCGGGGTGTAGACGCCGCGGCCGATCGCGACGTCCATCTGCCGCATCGCCACTCGCTGGACGGTGTCGAGCGCGCCCTCGCCCTGCACGTCGAAGATGCAGAACGCGCTGAGGTCGAACATCGCGGCGCGGTCGCGCATCGCGAGGTGCTCGGCGTTGATGATCGGCGACCACCAGCGCGCGTCCCACTCGGCCGGGCGGCTCTGCACGCCGTACTCCTCGACGAGCTTCGCGTTCGACTCGTACCAGTGCGGGCGCTCCCAGCCGGCCGCCTCGAAGAACACCGCGCCGAGCTCCTTCTCACGGGCGTGGAAGGGGGGCAACCGCACGTCGCGGTCCGAGGCCCACTGCTCGGAGGGGTGCACGATGCCGTAGGTCTTGTTGAACGCCTCCGACGCGCGGGCGCGGACGTGCGTGCGGGTCTTCTGGCAGTCGTAGAAGCGGGCGATGTCCGACGTCTGGAGATCGATCTCCGACTCCCCGCGCGTCATCCACTCGGCGACCGCGCGGCCGACCCCCGGCCCCTCCTTCACCCACACCGCGGCGACCGACCACAGGCCCTTGACCTCGGGGGTCTCGCCGAGCAGCGGGAGGCTGTCGGGCGTCAGTGACAGCAGGCCGTTGATCGCGTACTTGATGCCCACGCTCTCGTCGCCGACGATCTCCGGGCACAGCTCGAGCGCCTGCTCCATCTGCAGCGCGAAGTCGTCCTCGGTGAAGGGGAACTCCGTGGGGGAGAGCGCTGCTTCCTCAACGGATGGGATCTCGCTCGGGTCGTGCAGGATCGGGCGGTGCGCGTATGAGCCGATCTCCAAGCCGGTGCCGTCCTGGCGCTCGTACATGTTCGTGTCCATGTCGCGCACGATCGGGAACTCGATCGCGCTCGACGTGCCCTCGAACCGCGGCACCGGGCCGATGTCGATCATCTGGTGCACCGCCGGCGTGAGCGGGATCGTGGCGCCCGCCATCTTCGCCAGCAGCGGGCTCCAGACGCCACAGGCGATCGCGATCGTGTCGGTCTCGATGTCGCCGTCGGTGGTGCGGACTCGGCGCACGCGACCCGCCTCGACGTCGATCCCGGTCACCTCCGCGTTCGCCACCACCGTCAGCGCGCCAGATTGCTGCGCTTCCTCGCGCATAAGGGTCCCGGCGCGTAGGGAGTCCACAACTCCCACTGATTCGGTGTAGAAACCCCCGACGATGACCGACTCGTCGATGTACGGCACGAGCTCCTTGACCTCGGCCGGTGTCACGAGGCGGACATCATCCACGCCCCATGCCTTGGCCGACGCCATCCGCCGCCGCAGCTCCTCCATCCGCTCCTCGGTGCGGGCCACCTCGATCCCGCCAGACCGCGTGAACACGCCGAGTTGCTCGTACTGGCGGACGCTGTCGAGCGTCAGTGCGGTCATCTCACGCGAGTGGTCGACCGGGAAGATGAAGTTGGAGGCGTGACCGGTGGACCCGCCAGGATTGGGCAGCGGGCCTTTGTCGAGCTGGACGATGTCGGTCCAGCCCTGGCGGGCCAGGTGGCACGCGAGCGAGTTACCAACTATCCCCGCGCCGATCACCACGGCGCGCGCGCTGCTGGGGAGGCGGCTCATGGGCACAGATATATCAGATGGACACCAGTCTCCGGCCCTGGTATATCTGGCCGCAGTGTTGCCGGGTCAACGGCCGGGATGTAGGAGGATGACGCGCTCGTGACGGCCGAATCAACCGCCGCCGAGATTGTCCTCGACCATGTGACGAAGCGCTACGGGAACAGCGCGCGTCCAGCGATCGACGACCTCTCGATCACCATCCCCGCCGGGGAGATCTGCGTGCTGATCGGACCTTCGGGCGGTGGCAAGACCACCGCCATGAAGATGATCAATCGCCTGATCACGATCACCGAGGGCGACATCACGATCGACGGCAAGAGCGTGAAGTCGCTGGAGACCACCGAGCTGCGGCGCGGGATCGGCTACGTGATCCAGCAGATCGGCCTGTTCCCGCACATGACCGTCGAGAACAACATCGGCACGGTGCCGCGGCTGCTCGGCTGGGACAAGGCGCGCATCCGCGCCCGCGCGCACGAGCTGCTCGAGCTCGTCGGCCTCGACCCGGAGGAGCACGCCAAGCGCTACCCGTCGCAGCTGTCGGGCGGCCAGCGCCAGCGCGTCGGCCTCGCCCGCGCGATGGCGGCCGACCCGCCGCTGATGCTGATGGACGAGCCGTTCGGGGCGATCGACCCGATCACCCGCGAACGCCTGCAGAACGACTTCCTGCGCCTGCACCGCGAGATCCGCAAGACCGTCGTGTTCGTCACGCACGACATCGACGAGGCGATCAAGATGGGCGACCGGGTCTGCATCCTGCGCGAGGGCGGCGTGCTCGCCCAGTTCGATACGCCGGAGAAGATCCTCGCCGAGCCCGCCGACGACTTCGTCGCGCAGTTCGTGGGCGAGGATCGCGGCCTCAAGCGGCTCGCGCTCAAGCGCCTCGACGACGTCGATCTGCAACCCGTCCCGGCGGACACGAACGGCGCGCCGCGCTGCCCGGGCCGGACGACGCTGCGCGACGCCCTGTCGCTGATGCTCACCGAGTCCAGCACCGGCGTCGTCGTCATCGACGGCGACGGGCAGCCCAAGGGCTACGTGAGCATCGAGGACGTCAGCGGGCAGCTGTGATCCTCACGTTCGCCCAGGAAGGCCCGGTCATCCCCGACTTCGGGCGCGGGGACGAGTGCATCCGCGAGAACGGCAACTTCTGCGCCAAGTGGTTCCTCGACAACTTCACCGACCGGTTCCTGCCGCGCGTGATCGAGCACATCGAGCTGACGCTGATCGCGCTGGCGTTCGGCATGGTGATCTCGTTCGCGGCGGCGCTGGTCGCGTACCGCTACACGAAGTTCGAGCTGCCGTTCGCGAACCTGATGGCGCTCTTCTACACGATCCCCAGCATCGCGCTGTTCCAGATCATGGTGCCGATCACCGGCATCGGCTGGACGACCGTCGAGATCGCGCTGATCTCGTACACGCTGCTGATCCTGTTCCGCAACACGCTCACCGGGCTCCAGGAGGTGCCCGAGGAGGCAAAAGAGGCGGCTGAGGGCATGGGGCTGACGCGGCGGCAGTCGCTGACCCGCGTCGAGCTCCCGCTCGCCGTGCCGGCGATCATCGCCGGCGTGCGCGTCGCGACGGTCACGACGATCTCGCTCGCCACCGTCGGCGCCTTCATCACGCCCCTCGGGCTCGGCGCGCCGATCTTCAGCGCGATCCAGACCGGCGCGAACACCGAGTTCGTCGCGGCCAGCCTCCTCGCGATCGCCCTGGCACTGATCGCCGACGTCCTCATCGTGCTGCTGCAGCGGGTCCTGACGCCCTGGGTGCGGGCAAGGAGCATCGCCCGGTGAGCGCCGTCATCAGCGTGTTCGCCGACGTGAGCGGCGTCATCAACTTCTTCAACGACGAAGCGAGCCTGCTGCTCGACCGCACCTGGCAGCACATCATCATCGCCGCGATCGGGCTGGCGATCGCGCTGGTGGTCGCGCTCCCGACCGGCATCTGGCTCGGCCATATCCACAAGGGATCGCTGTTCGCGATCAACGTCTCGAACGTGCTGCGGGCGCTGCCGAGCCTGGCGCTGATCGCGATCAGCCTGGCGTTCTTCGGGCTGTCGCGGCTGAACATCACGATCGCGCTCGTCGCGCTCGCTATCCCGCCCATTCTCACCAACGCCTACACCGCCGTCGACGGCGTCGACCCCGACGCGGTCGAGGCCGCCCGCGGTATGGGCATGAACGAGCGCCAGGTCCTGATGGGCGTCGAGCTGCCGCTGTCGTGGCCGCTGATCTTCGCCGGCATCCGGACCGCTTCGGTATATGTGATCGCCACGGCCCCGCTGGCCGCCCTCGCGGGCGGCGGGGGCCTCGGCGACATCATCGTCAACCAGTCGACCTACGGGCTCGACGGCGTGATCGCGGCGACGATCGTGACCGTCGTGCTGGCGTTCGCGGTCGACGGGCTGCTCAGCCTCGCGCAGCGCGCGGTCACACCGAAGGGCCTCGCGGTCTCGAGAGAACTGCACACGATCGTCCCGCCCGCCGAGTCGGACCTTCCGGCCGATCGGGCGCTGGCGTGAACCCATAGGAAACAAGGGGAGATTCCATGGCACGACTACTCGCACTCCTCGCCGTCACCGCGATGCTCTTCGTGGTCGGCTGCGGCGGCGACGACAACGACAGCTCCGGCGGAGGCGGCGGCACCGGCACCTCGTCGAGCAGCAACGACCAGCCCGGAGCCGGCAAGCCCGCGGTCACGATCGGCACGAAGGACTTCACGGAGGAGTTCGTGCTCGGCCAGCTCTACAGGCAGGCGCTCGAGGCCAAGGGCTACAAGGTCAACTACAAGGAGAACATCGGCGCCACCGAGATCATCGACAAGGCGCTGACCTCCAAGCAGATCGACGCCTACCCCGAGTACACGGGCGTGTCGCAGTCGGTGGTCTTCAAGCAGGACGCTCTGCCGAAGAGCCCCGAGGAGACCCAGCAGATCGTCAAGGACGAGTACGAGAAGCGCGGGCAGGCGGTGAGCGACCCGACGCCGTTCCAGGACACCGACGCGATCGCCACGACGAAGGAGTTCGCGGACAAGAACAACCTCAAGTCCGTCGCCGACCTCAAGAACATCCCGGGCACGTTCACCCTCGGCGCCCGGCCGGAGTTCAAGAACCGCTTCAACGGCCTCAAGGGCATGGCGCAGGTCTACGGCGTCAAGGACAACGTGAAGTTCAAGCAGCTCGCGCTCGGCCTGCAGTACCCGTCGCTCGACAAGGGCGACGTCGACACGGTCAACGTGTTCTCGACCGACGCGCAGCTCGCCTCCGGCAAGTACACGGTGCTGGAGGACCCGAAGGGCGTCTTCGGCTTCCAGAACGTGTTCTTCGTCATCAACAAGGACAAGCTCGACGCGCTCGGCGGCGATCAGTTCATGGGCGTCATCAACTCGGTCAACAAGCTGCTGACCGCGGAGGCGATCACCTCGATGAACGCGGCCGTCGACCTCGACAAGAAGAAGCCGGCCGACGTCGCGAAGGCCTTCCTGGAGGCCAACAACCTCGGCTAGCAGGATCGGACCAGCTCGGCGAGCGACGGCAGCGCGGCTTCGGCCAGCGCGACGTCGCCGCCGAGCGGCCGGTCCTCCAGCCGCGAGTCGAACCCGCGGGCCAGCTCGCGCACCGGCGCGAGCACGCCGGTGGCGGGGATGCCGCGCATGCGCAGCGCGCGCTCGGCGGCGACCCACTCGAGGCCGAGCACGGTGCGCAGCAGGCCGACCGCGCGGCGCGCGTGCCCGGACGACTGCCAGGCGAAGCTGGCGTGCTCCTCCAGGCCGCGCGAGATCGACACCGAGCCGAGCACGGCGGGCGTCGCGCCGGTGCGCAGCCGCGCGAGCGCGTCGCCGGCGATGTACTCGGCGATCATCACGCCCGAGCTGCCGGTCGCGTCGGCGGCCAGGAACGGCGTCAGGCCCGTGAGGTCGGGCGCCATCAGGTGCGAGAGCCGGGCGCCGGCCAGGCTCCCGAACGGGACCAGCGCGAGGCGCAGGCTGTCGAGCGCGAGCGCGCAGCTGGCGGCGTGGAAGCCACCGTTGTGCAGCGCCTCGCCCGCCGCGAACAGCGGGTTCTCGGCGCCCGCGTTGATCTCGACGGCGAGCACGTCGTGCAGGCCAGTCAGCGCCCACGCGAGCGCTCCGGCGACCGGCGGCAGGCAGCGCAGGCCGAAGGGATCCTGGCGCCGGGCGGGCGGTCCCGCGTCGGCGGTGAGCGCGCGCAGCCGCGAGGCCACGAGCGTGATCCCGGGCAGCGGGCGCGCCTGGGTGACGGCGTCCGCGAACGCCTCGCGGTTGCCCTGCAGCGCGATGAAGCTGAGCGCGGCGACGCCGAGCCCGGCCTCGAGCAGGTCGCACAGGTCGGCCCACACGAGCGCGGCGGTGGCGAACGTCGCGGCGTTGGAACTCATCAGCGGCAGCGCGTCGCCCGCGGCGATGGCAAGCCGCGCGGGCGCGCCGTCCTCCCCCTCCCCGGCCAGCGCGAGCCCGAGCTGGGCCAGCACGGTGAGGTCGCCGGTGCCGAGCCCGCCGAGGTCGCGCACGGTCGGCAGGCGGTCGTCGGCGAGCACCGCCGCGAGCGCGTCGGCGACCGCCGGGCGGCTGCCGCCGCCCGCCGTCATCTGCGCGAGCCGGACGATCACCGTCGCGCGCACGACGTCGTCCGGCAGCGGCTCACCGAGCCCGCCCGCGTGGCTGCGCAGCAGCCGCAGCGCGTGCTCGCCGAGGTCGCCGGGGACGTCGATGTGGCGGTTGGCGCCGACGCCGGTGGTGCGGCCGTAGACCGGGATGTGCGCGGCGACCTGCTCGGCGGCGGCGTGGCCGACCGCCATCCGCTCGCGCGCCGCCGGCGTGAACTCGACGGTCACGGGACCACCGCGGGCGGCCGCCGCGAGGGCCGCCGGCGTGAGCGGCTGGTCTCCGATCCGCAGCGTCAACTCAGCAGCGCCGCCAGTTGCCGTTCGAGCGCCTCCTCGCCGACCTCGCGCACCTCGAGCGGCAGGTCGAGCAGCGCGGCGGCGCGCTCGGCGGCGGAGCGCGTCGCGGGCGTCGGGCGCTGCGCCAGCCAGAGGACGCGCGTGTAGTGGGCGAAGTAGGCGTCGCGCAGCTCCGGGTGCCGGTCGAGCCCGAGCTCGCGCATCACCGTGTGCTCGAACGTGCGCGCGAGGAAGTCGGTGAGGAAGTAGGTGCCGGGCTCCTCGTCCAGCGCCGCCTGCGCGTGCTCGCCCGCCAGCACGTCGTAGCAGTGCGCGCCCGCGAGCCGCGGGACGCCGCCGAGCACTTCGTCGAGCGCGCCGTACGTGCCGCAGTCGGCGTACGCGACGGCCACGACCTCGCGGCCCTCGAGCGCGTCTCGAACCGCCGGCGCGATCAGCTCTGGCCGGTTGTGCAGCAGCGCCGGCAGCGGGTGCACCTCAACGTCGAGCCCGCGTCTCCGGGCGATCGCCTTGACGTGGATCGCGAGCGCGCCGCAGGCCACCACCGTCCTGCGCTGAGGGGTCTTGGGGGTCATCCGGGGAACGCCAGCTCGTCGATGAACATGTCGTTGAAATCCTCGCGGCCGGACAGCTCCACGTACTCGACCTCGTGGATGAGCGAGCGGGCCTCGGCGCGCTCGCGCACGCTCAGCGCCGCCATCTTCGCGCCCTCGCTGGCGACGTTGCCGGCGGAGACGACCCGCGGCAGCGCCATCCGCGGCACGAGGCCGATGCGGATCGCGCTGGCGGGCGACAGGTAGGCGCCGAAGCTGCCGGCCAGGAGCACCTGCGAGACGTCCTCCGGGCCGACGCCGAGCTCGTTCATGAGGATGTGCCAGCCGGTCGCGATCGAGGCCTTGGCGAACTGCAGCTCGCGGACGTCGCGCTGGGACAGGTAGACGGTGTCGGCGAGCATGAACACGCGCTCCTCGCCGATCTTGGTGAGCCTTTCGGCGAGCGCAGGAGCAATTTCCGCGGCGGTCTCATCGGGCACGAAGCGGCCGGAATGGTCGAGCAGGCCGGCGCCGACCAGCTCGGCGACGCAGTCGACCAGTCCCGAGCCGCAGATGCCGACCGGGTCGGTGTCGCCGATCACCTGCAGCTCGATCGCGTCGCCGGCGATCTTCACGCCCTCGATCGCACCCTCGGCGGCGCGCATGCCGCAGCGGATCTGCGCCGCCTCGAACGCCGGGCCGGCGGGCGCGGCGGTGGCGAGCACGCGGTCGTGACTGCCGAGCGCGATCTCGCTGTTGGTGCCGACGTCGATGAACAGGCGCAGCCGCTTGTCGCGCACCAGGCCGGTGGCGAGCATGCCGGCGACGATGTCGGCGCCGACGTAGGCCCCCAGCGACGGGAAGATCACGGCGGGCGCGCGCGGGTGGACGGTGACGCCGAAGTCGGCGGCCAGCGCCGGCGGGAGGTCGTGCGCGGCGACGATGAACGGCGCCATCGACAGCGGCTCGGGGTCGATGCCCAGCGCGAGCTGGATCATCGTGACGTTGCCGACGACGACGATCTCGTACACCTCGGCCGGGTCGACCCCGGCCTCCTCGACGACCTCGCCGGCCAGCTCGGCGAGCGTCTCGTGCGCGCGCGCCTCCAGCGCGGACAGCGCCTGCTCGTCGAGCATCGTCGCGGAGACACGGCTGATGACGTCGGCGCCGTACGGCTGCTGGCGGTTGAGCATCGACTTCACCGCCGCCGGCTGGCCGGTCTCGAGATCGAGCAGCGTCGCGACGACGGTCGTCGTGCCGAGGTCGAACGCGATCGCGAACCGCCGCCCGGTCGTGTCACCCGGCTCGACCGCGATCAGCTCCTCGTCGCACACCACCGCGGTGACGTCGAACATCGCTTCGCGCAGCGTCTTGCCGAGCGTGCGCAACACGCCCAGGCCGACGCGCGGCTCGAGATCGTCGATCGCGTCGAGCACGCGCTGCACGTCCGACCGCTGATCCTCCAGCGACGGCTCCTCGAGCACGAGGTGGCGCTTCTGCACGGCGGGGCGGAGGATCACGTGCCGGCCGACGCCGACCAGCGCCGCCTTCGGCCGTGTCTGCAGCGGTGGCACGTGCACGACGAGGTCCTCGCGCGCGGGGGCGCGGCACGCGAGCCGCCACCCGTCGCGCAGCTCGTCCGGGCTGAACGCGCGCGGGTCGACGCTGCTCACCGGCACGTCGCCGTCGTCGATCCGCACCTTGCACTTCTTGCACGTCCCGTGGCCGCCGCACGTCGAGTCGATCGCGATGCCGTTCCAGCTCGCCGCGTCGAAGATCGGCGTCCCGGTGGGCACGCGCACGTCCGCGCCGTCGGGCTCGAAGCGCAGCCGTACGCGCGCCGAGCCGGGTGACGGGGTCAGACCCCTCACCTCGCTCTCCGGGTCAGACCGTGCGGTCAAGGGGTCAGACCCCCGGTGCGGTCATGTCGCTGCGGCGGCCTGGCGGGCGCGGTGGGCGGCGATCCAGTTCGCGCCCCAGGCGTCGTGCCCGAGCAACAGGTCGGCGGCGCGCACGCTCTGGACGCACACCTCGGCCGTGCTCATGATCGCGCTGGTCAGCCCCGCGGCCATCGCCATCGGCAGGAACGCGGCGTTGAGCACGAACCGCTCGGGCAGCCCGAACGAGACGTTGGACGCGCCCAGGCACATGTTCACGCCGAGGCTGTCGCGGATCAGCCGGATCGTCTCCAAGGTCGTCGTCACGGCCTCGGTGTCGGCGCCCACGGTCATGGCCAGCGGGTCGATCACGACATCCTCCGGCGGGATCCCGTAGTCGCCGGCGACGGAGACGATCTTGGTGGCGATCTCCAGCCGCTGCTGCGGCGTCTCCGGGATGCCGGTCTCGTCGTTCGCCAAGCCGATCACCGCGGCGCCGTGCTTGGCGACCAGCGGGAAGATCTCCTCCATCCGCTCGTCCTCGCCGGTCACCGAGTTCACGAGCGCCTTGCCCTCGTAGACGGCGAGCCCGGCCTCGAGCGCCTCGATCACCGACGAGTCGATGCAGATCGGGATGTCGGCCGCCGCCTGGACCGTCTGCAGCATCTTCGCCAGCAGCTCGGCCTCGTCGACCAGCGGGATGCCGGCGTTGATGTCGAGCATGTCCGCGCCCGCCTCGACCTGGGCGTGCGTGTCGAGCTCGACCGTGCTGAGGTCGCCGCCGCGCAGCTCCTCGGCGAGCTTCTTGCGCCCCGTCGGGTTGATGCGCTCGCCGATGATGCAGAACGGCTGACCGGAGCCGATCGTGACCGTCTTGGACTTGCCGTGCAGGATCGTGTCCATCAGGCCGGCACCAGGTCGCGCCGCTGCTCGATCAGCTGCTTGGCCTTCTTGACGGCGGAGGAGGCGTCGGCGCTGTAGCCGTCGGCCCCGACCGCATCGGCGTACTCCTGCGTGACGGGCGCGCCACCGACCATCACGATCACCTTGTCGCGGATGCCGGCCTTCTGGAGCGCGTTGATGTTGGCCTTGAACATCGGCATCGTCGTGGTGAGGAAGGCCGAGAAGCCGACGACGTCGGGCGCGTGCTCGACGATCTGCTCGACGAACTTCTCCGGCGGCACGTTCACGCCGAGGTCGATGACCTCGAAGCCGGCGCCCTCGAGCATGATGTTGCAGAGGTTCTTGCCGATGTCGTGCACGTCGCCCTTGACGGTGCCCATCAGGAACTTGCCGGTCGGCTTGGCGCCGGTCTCGGCGAGCAGCGGGCGCAGGATGTCGAGCGCGCCCTGCATCGCCCGCGCGGCGATCAGCATCTCGGGCACGAAGTAGTCGCCGCGCTCGAACCGCGCGCCGACCTCCTCGAGCGACGGGATCAGGGCGTCATAGAGCATGCGCTCAGGCTCGAGCCCGTCCTCGAGTCCCTTCTCCACGCCCTCCTTCACGGCCGGCGCGTTGCCGACCAGGGTCTCGTCGTAGAGCATCTGCAGCATCTCGTCGTGCGTCATGCGGCGTGCACTCCCATGTCGCGGCCCAGCGCCGTGGCCTCGTGGATCAAAGTGGGTTGGAGTTCGGCCATGTGCTGCGCGTCCAGGCGCAGCGTCGGGCCGGAGATCGAAAGGGCGGCCATCCCGTCGCCGACCGGTGCCGCGAGCGAAGACAGGCCCACCTCGAGCTCGTCGACCGCCGTGGCGAAGCCGTCGCGGCGCACCCGGTCGAGCTCGGTCGCCAGCGCATCGGCGTCGACGATCGTGACGGGAGTGAGCGGCTCGAGCGGGCCGGGATCAGCTCCGCCGAACGCCATCAGCACCTTGCCGACGGCCGTGCAGTGGAACGGGACGCGGCGCCCCACCCACTGGCCCGTGCCGAGGAAGTGGCGGCTCTCGACCTGGGCGAGGTGCTCGACGCCGAGCGGGCTCGGCACCGCGAGGTTGATCGTCTCGCCGCTCACCTCCGACAGCGCCTCGAGGTGGGGCTGGGCGAGCTCGACGAGCTGCCCGCGGTGGGCGAAGCGCAGCATCACCGGGCCGGGCTCGAAGCTGCCGCGGCGGCCGCGCTGCTGCACGAGGCCCTGGCGCTCGAGCGCGCCGAGCAGGCGCGAGGCGGTGCTCTTGGGGAGCGCAGCGTCGCCGGCCAGCTCGGTCAGCCCGCGCGGCTCCTCGGCCTCGAGCACGAGCGTGAGCAGCTGCGCGGCACGATCGATCGTCTGCGTGCCCGGCAAGGCTTGGAACTCTTGTTCCATTCGGAATATATTAGGGTCGTAGCCATGTTCGTCAACACCATGCCGCGCTACGAGATCCTCTCCGAGGATGCGATGGAGACGCTCGACCGCGGCTGGCGGCGGATCGTCTCCGAGCTGGGCGTCGAGTTCCTGCTCCCCGAGGCCGTCGAGCTGTTCCGCCAGGCGGGCCAGAAGATCGAGGGCGAGCACAAGGTCATCTTCGACCCCGAGTTCATCCTCGAGCAGGTCGCCAAGGCGCCCCGCGAGTTCGAGCTCCAGGCACGCAACCCGGCCAACAGCGTGCACATCGGCGGCGACCACATGGTCTTCTCCGCCGTCTACGGCCCGCCGTTCGTGCGCGAGGGCGACGTACGGCGCGACGCGACGATGGCCGACTTCGAGAACTTCGTGAAGCTCTCGCAGTCGTTCCCCCAGCTCGACTCCCCGGGCGGCACGATCGTCGAGCCCAACGACACCCCGCTCGACTCGCGCCACCTCGACATGGTCTACGCGCTCCAGACGCTGTCGGACAAGCCGTACATGGGCTCGGTGATCTCGGGCCCGAACGCGGTCGACACGATCAAGATGGGCGAGATCGTGTTCGGCGGCGCGGAGGCGCTGCAGCGCGCCCCGGTCTCGATCTCGCTGATCAACTGCAACTCGCCGCTGCGCTGGGACGACCGGATGCTGAGCGCGATGGTCGAGTACAACCGCGCCAACCAGGCCGTCGTGATGACGCCGTTCCTGCTGATGGGCGCGATGTCGCCGGTCTCGATCCCGGCCACGCTCGTGCAGCAGATCGCCGAGGCGCTGACGGGGATCGCGCTGTGCCAGCTCGTGCAGCCCGGGTGCCCGGTCGTGTTCGGCTCGTTCTTGAGCAACACCGACATGCAGTCCGGATCGCCCAGCTTCGGCACGCCGGAGTCGGCGATCGGGCTGCTCTGCACCGGCCAGATCGCGCGCCACTTCGGGCTGCCGTTCCGGTCCGGCGGCGGGCTCACCGCTTCGCAGACGGCCGACGCCCAGAGCGCCTACGAGGCCCTGATGACGCTGCTGCCGACGTTCCTGGCCGGCACCAACTTCGTCATGCATTCGGCCGGCTGGCTCGAGGGCGGCCTGGTGTCCTGCTACGAGAAGTTCATCATCGACATCGAGCTGCTGCGGATGCTGCGGCACGAGTTCACGCCGCTGGAGATCGACGAGGAGTCGCTGGCGTTCGGCGCGCACGAGGAGGTCGGCTCGGGCGGGCACTTCCTCGGCGCGATGCACACGCTCGAGCGCTTCCGCGAGTGCTTCTACCGGCCGCTGCTCTCTTCGACGGAGAACTTCGACCGCTGGTCGCGCAATGGCGGCCAGGACGCGGCCGAGCGGGCCTCGAAGATCTGGCGCGACACGCTCGAGGCGTACGAGGCGCCGCCGATCGACGCCGGCGTGCAGGCCGAGCTGAAGGAGTTCGTCGACCGCCGCCGCACGGAGCTGGGCGACTGACCGCTGTCGGCCTGATCGCCGACCGCGCCTACGCGGCGCTGCGCGACCGCATCGTCACCCTGCAACTCCCTCCCGGCACGGCCCTGCGCGAGGACGAGCTGATGCGCGACCTCGGCATCGGCCGGACGCCGCTGCGCGAAGCGGTCAAGCGGCTCGCACTCGAGAACCTCGTCGCCGTCCAGCCGCGCAGCGGCACCTACGTCACCGGCGTCGACGCGGCCGACATCGTCCACATCGCCGAGGTGCGCGCCGAGCTGGAGGCGCACGCCGCCGAGCTCGCCGCGCGGCGGCTCGACGGCGGGCTGCGCGAGCGCGCCGAGGCGCTGCTCGAGCAGGTGCGGGCACTGGAGCGATCCGACACGCAGGCGCTGATGGGGCTCGACGAGGAGATCCACCGGCTGATCTGGGAGGGCTCGCACAACCCGTACCTGATCGAGACGCTGGAGCGCTACTTCGTGCTGTCGCTGCGCGTCTGGTACGTCGTGCTCGACCGCGTGCCGGGGCTGACCACGGCGGTGCTCGACCACGCGGGCCTGCTGGAGGCGGTGCTCGACGGCGACCCCGCCCGCGCGGGCGAGCTGATGCGCGAGCACGTGATCGCGTTCGAGCGCGAGATCGTGGCCGCGTTCAGCCGCGAGTGACGAGCACGGTGAACGTCAGCTCGTCGTCGCCGACGCGGCCGGTCACGTCCCAGCAGCCGCGCGAGGCGAACGTGAGCGCGGTCGCCTGGAAGCCCGTCGCGCCGTAGCCGCCGGGGACGTCGGCCCGGAGCGGCCGCGCCTCGGCGTCGGTCCGCTTGCCGGTGATGTGCAGCGCACCCGCGATGCCACGCCACCAGCCGACCTTGGCGACGATCGAGCCGTCGGGCCTGATGTCGGCGTAACTGCCGCCGTCCGGCAGCGTGCCGGCGACCAGCCTGCCGCTGGGCCACAGTAGGACGGCGAGACCGTCGTCGCCGTAGTTGAAGCCGTTCGGCGCGTCGCCGTCCGGCGCCGTAGGCCGACACACCGCCACGGTCTTCGACCCGCCGCAGCCGACAACCGCAAGCGCCAGGAGCAGGACGACCACGTGCCTCACACGGGAAGTACGCCCTCGCTCGCCGAGCGGTTCCGCGTGTGCCGGCAGCAAACGGCGGCTGTTGGGAAGCCGAGGAGCCGGCCACTTCGGTGATCCGTGTGATGTTCGTTCATGGCCTGTAATGCCCGGCGCACTACTTGGCGCCCATGCTCAAGATCGCGATCACGGTGGTGATCGCCGTGGCCGCGCTGTTCGGTGCGCGCGCGTGGGTGCGCGGCCAGGACTACCTCGAACTCGGCAACTCGAGCCGCGTCCCGACGCCGTCGCGCGACGAGACGATCGACACGCCCGACGGGCGGCGAGATGTCGCGGTCGTCCCGTACCGCGACGGCGCGCGCGTCGCCTACGGGTTCAGCGTGCGCAACGACGGCCCGTTCTCGGTGAAGGTGACCGAGATCCAGAAGCCCGAGGCCCCCGGCGCGTCGCGGTTCATGTTCCGGCCTGTCGCGGTGCGGATGGCGGGCCGCGAGGGCCCGGAGACCCGTGCCACCGGACCGTTCCGCCCGTTCACGCTCAAGAAGGATCACCAGCGCTACGTCGACGTGGTCGGGCAGCTCGGCAACTGCGAGGGCTACAACGCCGGGTCGGGCGAGTTCATCGACTCCCAGCCGGTGCAGTTCAAGGTCCTCGGCCAGACACTCACCGACAGCATCAAGCTGCCGACGCGGGTCTCGATCGAGATCACGCGCTCGACGCGCTGCCCGCGTTAGCCGCGGCCGGGCGCCGGTGCGAACTCGCCGAGGAAGTCGGGCCCGATGATCTCCTGCCGCACGGCCTCCTGGCCGATGTAGCAGCGCCAGCGCGTGCCGTCGGCCGTCTGGGAGCGGCAGCCGCCGTTGACGTGCTTGGTGGCGTCGACGGTCGGCTCGACCGTGCCGGCCCACCCGCCCGGCGCGATGTCGCCCTTCCGCGGAGGCTTCGCCAGCGTGCAGTCGAATTCGACGTCGGGGCGCACCGTCGTGCAGGTCGGATGCGTGCCCATCAGCGCCCACGTGCCGCTCGGGATGCTCTTCGCCACGTCGTCGTTGGAGATCAGTGCGGTGGCGGCCAGCGCGGCGCCCGGGACGACGATCACCAGTGCGGCCAGCGCGGCCGCGATCGTCCGCCGGCGCCGCCGGCGCCCGACCCGCGCGAGGTCGTCGGTCGCGGCCGCGTGCAGCGCGGCGCCGAGCTGGTCGAGCGTGGTCATCGCCGACCCCGCAGTGCCGCCAGCCCGCGGTGCACACGCACGCGCGCGGCGGCAGGGCTCGTTCCCAGTGCCATCGCGATCTCCTCGTACTCGAGCTGGTCGACCACACGCAGCCGCACGGCCTCGCGCTGCGACGCGGGCAGCTCGTCGAGCAGCTCGTCGGCGCCCTCCGCCCAGCGGTCGTCGGGCGCCGCGGTCGCCGGCTCGTACGGATCGTCGAGCCGCTCGGCCACGCCGAGCCGCTCGACCGCCCGCCGCTCGAGCCGGCCACGGCGAACCGACATCAGCAGCACGTTGCGCGCGATGCCGAACAGCCAGGGCGCGGCGGAGCCTTCCGCCTCGTCACGGAAGCGGCGGCGCACGATCCACGCCTGCGCGAACGTCTCGGCCGTCAGGTCGAACGCCGCGTCGTGGTCGCCGGACCGGCGCACGAAGTAGCCGAAGATGCGCTCGGCGTAGCGGGCGTAGAGCTCCTGGAACGCGTCCGGATCGGCCGCCGCCAGCAGCGCCGCGTCGGATGGGCGTGAGGTCGTCATCTACAGGTGAATGACGGCACGACGCCCGCGTGTTACGCGGCTAGTGTCGTGAGTCGTAAGTTCGGGCGCAGATAGCGGGATGCATCGCCGTGGCTGGCGTCCGCCGATGACCTGGCTCGTACCGGAGGTACTCGCGGGCGCGGGCGCGGCGAGGCACCCGGTAGCTGCCGCGAACCGAATCCGACAAGAACACGATCGTGCGGTTGCCGTACGCGAGCACCCGGTCCTCGAGGTGCCGGCCGACCGCGCGGGTGAGCACGGTCCGCTCGATGTCGGCGCCCGCGCGCTCCAGCGACTCGACCGTGTCGGCGTGGGTGACGCGCGCGACGTCCTGCTCGATGATCGGCCCGGCGTCGAGCTCCTCGGTCACGTAGTGCGCGGTCGCGCCGATCAGCTTCACCCCGCGCTCGTAGGCGCGCGCGTACGGGTTGGCGCCCGCGAAGGCCGGCAGGAACGAGTGGTGGATGTTGATGATCGGTGTGCGCGCCGCCTCGAGGAACGTCGGCGAGAGGATCTGCATGTAGCGCGCGAGCACGATCAGGTCGAACGATCCGCCGAGCAGCTCGAGGTGCGCGCGCTCGGCCGCCGGCTTGGTGTCCGGCGTGACCGGCACGTGCGCGAAGCGCACGTCGAAGCGCGCCGCCTCGCGCTCCATCTCGGCGTGGTTGGAGATCACCAGCGGGATGTCGGCGTACAGCTCGCCGCGGCGCCAGCGCCACAGCAGCTCGGAGAGGCAGTGGTCGTAGCGGGAGACGAAGATGCAGACGCGCTTGCGGTGCGACGCGTAGCGCATGTCCCACTCCATGCCGAACGGCTCGCCGACCGCGGCGGCGAACGCGGCCTCGAACGCGTCCGCCTGGTCCTCGAGCCCGTCGAGCTTGAACTCCGTCCGCATGAAGAACGTGCCGCCCTCGGGGTCGGTCGTGTGCTGGTCGGAGTGCAGGATGTTCGCGCCGCGCTCGGCGAGGAAGCGGGTCAGCGCCGCCACGATCCCCGGCCGGTCCACGCACGAGACCAGCAGCCGCCCGACTCCCACCCGGTTCATGCGGCCAGCGGGAAGCGCTCGATCGCGGTGCGCCGCCAGCGCTCCGTGCGTTCGAGCTCGTTGAAGGTGAACACGTGCAAGCCCGCGATATTGGCAGCCGGGTCCTCCCACAGGGTCTCCAGCCGCCGCATCAGCGGCTCGGGCGAGAACGTGCGCGTCATCAACCGCCGCAGCCACGCGCGGTGCGCGCGCAGGAATCGCGCCGACTCCCCGAGCCCGATCTTCATCGAGATCCGCAGCAGCTTGGCGTGGTCGACGATGCCGGGGACGCCGATCCAGATCGGCAGCGTGGTGCCGCGCTCGCGCACGTTCCCGACCCACGCCGCGATCGTCTCCGGGTCGAAGCAGATCTGGCTCACGATGTGGGTCGCCAGCGGCGCCTTCTCGAACATCGCCTGGATCGTCGTCTCGTCGCTGATGAAGTGGTGGCTCTCGGGGTAGCCCGTGATGCCGAGATCGGTGAGGTGGCGGCCGGCCAGCGCGCGCAGCAGCGAGGCGGCGTCGGGGAAGTCGCCCGGCTCGGTCGCGTCGCCGGCGGGCACGAACGCCTCGCGCACGCCGATCGGCTCCAGCCGGGCGATGATCTCGTCGAGGTGCGCGACGTCGCGGACCAGCCGGGCCGACAGGTGTGGCACCACGTGGTAGCCCTCGGCGGCGAGATGCTCGGTGACGCTCAGCGTGGCCTCCAGCCCGCGCGACGGCGACGCGGTCACGGTCACCTTGACCTCGCGCGGCACGTGGGCGATGACCAGGTCCTCGATGCCGTCGACCGGCAGGACCTCGTAGCGGATCACGAGACCTTCTCGAGCCGGTAGAAGCCGGCGGTCGACGGGGCCGGCGGGGTGTTGCCGCGGATCAGGTCGGCCGCCTTCTCGGCGACCATCATCGTCGGCGCGTAGATGTTCGCGTTGGTGACGTAGGGGAACACCGACGCGTCGACCACGCGCAGGCCGTCGACGCCGCGCACGCGCATCGTCGCCGGGTCGACGACCGGCGCCCATCGCGCACGTGCACGACGGGTGCAGCGCGGTCTCGGCGTCGCGCCGGACCCAGTCGAGGATCTGCTCGTCGGTCTCCACCGCCGGCCCGGGCGACAGCTCGCCGCCGTCGAGGTCGGCCCACGCCGGCTGGGCGAGGATCTTGCGGGTCACACGCAGCGCCTCGACCCACTCGCGGCGGTCGCTGTCGGTCGACAGGTAGTTGAAGCGCAGCGCGGGCTTGCGGTGCGGGTCCGTCGACGTGATCTTCACCGTGCCGCGCACGTCGGCGTACATGGGGCCGACGTGGAACTGGTAGCCGTGCTCGGCGCCGGGCTTGGAGCCGTCATAGCGGACCGCGAGCGGCAGGAAGTGGAACATCAGGTTCGGGTAGGCGACCTCGTCGTTGGAGCGCAGGAAGCCGCCGGCCTCGAAGTGGTTGGTGGCGCCCGGGCCGCGGCGCGCGAACAGCCACTGCGCGCCGACCCACGGCCGGTGGCTCCACTTCAACGCCGGCTGCGCCGACACCGGCCGCGTGCACGCGTGCTGCACGTAGACCTCGAGGTGGTCCTGCAGGTTCTCGCCGACCGCCGGCAAGTCCGCGACGACCTTGATGCCCAGCGCCGACAGGTCGGCGGCGTTGCCGACACCGGAGAGCTGGAGCAGCTGCGGCGAGTTGATCGCGCCGCCGCAGAGGATGATCTCGTCGCCGCGGATCACCCCGCCGCGCAGTTCGACGCCGACGGCGCGCGTGCCGTCGAAGACGATCCGGCCCACGGCCTGGCGGGTCATCACCTTCAGGTTCGGCCGCCCCATGACCGGGTGCAGGTAGGCGCGCGCGGCGCTCCAGCGGCGGCCGCGGCGGATGTTGCGGTCGAACGGCGCGAAGCCCTCCTGCCGGTAGCCGTTGACGTCGTCGGTCAGCGGGTAGCCGGCCTGCTGCACGGAGGCGAACAGCGCGTCGAACAGCGGTCCCTGCGCCGGGCCGCGCTCCAGCCACAGCGGGCCGTCGCCGCCGCGCCACTCGTCGGCGCCCGCGGTGCACGTCTCCATCCGCTTGAAGTACGGGAGGCAGTGCGCGTAGTCCCACTCCTGCAGGCCCGGCTCGCCGGCCCACTTCTCGTAGTCCATCGGGTTGCCGCGCTGGAAGATCATCCCGTTGATCGAGCTCGACCCGCCGAGCACCTTGCCGCGCGCGTGGTACACGCGGCGGCCGCCCATCTCCGGCTCGGGCTCGGACTCGTACTTCCAGTCGTAGAAGCGGCTGCCGATCGGGAACGGCAGCGCCGCGGGCATGTGGATGAAGACATCCCACAGCGAGTCGTTGCGGCCCGCCTCGATGACGAGCACGCTGGTCGCCGGATCCTCCGACAGCCGGTTCGCCAGCACGCAGCCCGCCGACCCGCCGCCGACGATCACGTAGTCGTACCTCACAGCACGCCCCGGATCTCGTGCTCGAACCGTGCGACGTGCTCCGCGACCAGCGCGCGGGCGCCGTCCGCGTCGCCGTCACGGATCGACTGCAGCAGCTCCTGGTGCTCGTGCACGCGCTCGAACAGGTGCGGCAGCCGCGCGAGCACGAGGTACCAGATGCGCAACGACAGGTTGAGGTAGCGCTCGAGCGTGTCGCGCAGGTACGGGTTGCCGGCGCAGCGGTAGACGAACCGGTGCACGCGCGCGTCGAGCTCCATCAGCGTCTGGGCGTCGCCCGATGCCGTGCCGACCTCGGTCATCAGGACGTCGAGCTCGTCGCGCTGCGCAGGCGTCAGCCGCTCCGCCGCGCGGTACGCCGCGTGCGCCTCGAGCTGCGCGCGCACGTCCGAGATGTGCGCGAGGTCGGTGATGTTGATCTCGGTGACGAACGTCCCCCGCCGCGGATAGACCGCGACGAGGTTCTCGAGCGCCAACCGCTTGATCGCCTCGCGCAGCGGCGTCCGCCCGAGCTGCAGCTCACGGCCCAGCGACTCCTCGTTGATCGGCGCGCCCGGCGGGATCGCCAGGCTGACGATCTGGTCCCTCAGCTCCACGTAGGCGCGGTCGGCGAGCAGCTCGCCCGCTCCCGACCGCGCCCCTGTGGCAGCGCTCACCCTTACTCCGCGGGGATCTCCCCGTAGGCCATCGACAGGTCCATGCCCTGGCTGCGGCGGTAGAGCCGCGAGCCCACGAAGATCGCGATGGCAAGGACGTACAACGCGCCCATGAAGATCAGGGAGTCCTTGTTGTTGACGCCGTAGATGTCGTCCGAGAGCCACTTGACAGGCAAACACGAGGAACACGATGAACAGCCCCGATGCGAAGGTGATCAGCGGGATGCCCGCCACCCGGTACCTGGCGATCGGGGACGCGTTGTAGATGTCCGGCTTGCGCCACGGCAGGATCGCCGCGGCGATCGCCGAGCCGAGGAACGTGACCGCGATCACCAGCGTGGCATCGAGCGTGTAGGTGGCGAAGTCCGTGCTGTAGGCGTACAGCGCCGCGACGCCGAGCGACGGCACGAGCATCAGCAGCAGCGCGACGTACGGCACGCCGTTGCGGTTGACCTTGGCGACGGACTCCGGCAGCACGCGGTCGAACGCGGCGGCGAAGATCACGCGGGTCGAGGACAGGAACACCGTGCCGACCCAGCCGAAGAACCAGAGCGACAGCACGGCGATGAGCAGGAACTGCAACACCGGACTGCCGAGGAACGAGGCCGCGAGCAGGCCCGGGTACGGCCACACGCCGGTCGGGATCGTCCCCGCCCAGAACGCGTTGTTGGCCGCGTTGTAGAAGTCCCACCCGAACGTCTTCGAGAACAGCAGGAACAGGACGACGGCCGCGATCGAGGTCGCGACCAGCGCGCCGGCCATCGCGTAGATGTTCTGGCGGAAGTCGGACGCGCCGCGGACCTCGCCGTACAGCGTCGCGCCCCAGTTCGACCACAGGTTGAAGAACGCCATCATCGGCATCGAGCAGGAACGTCGCGCCGACCGCGAACGCACCGACGGCCGGCGGCGTGAAGCCGTCGGTGCCGGCCTTCAGCGTCGCCGCGTACGCGTTGTCGACGCCGTAGAGGTCCTTCGACTGCTCATTGAAGTTCGTGATGAAGCTCGCCTTGGAGTTGACGAGCAGCAGCAGAACCATCACGGCGAGACCGACGACGCCACCGTAGAAGCAGAACTTCTGCACCTTCGCGTACGTCCGCATGCCGAGGGCGATGAAGCCCGAGGCGAGGATCGCCGTGACGACCGACGCGAAGAAGATGCCGTCCGACTTGCCGAGGAAGTCGACCGCGCTGTCCCAGCCGATGAGCGCCGCCATCGGCCCGAGCACCTCGACGTTGAGGATGTTCGCGTAGATCGGGACCCAGAGCCAGAGGATGAACCACCAGCCGGCCACCGCCAGCACGAACCCGATCCCGCCGCCGAGCACGCGACTGATCCAGACGTAGTCCCCGCCCGCCCGCGGCATTGCAGCGATCAGCGACGCGTACGTGATCCCCTGGACGACCAGGTAGAACCCGGCCAGCAGCACCGCCCACACCAGGCTGCCCTCGGGGATGAACGGCGCGTAGCCGAAGATGTAGAGGCCGAGCGTGATCAGGTTGATCGAGAACGCCGCGTAGATGAACGCGTCGCGCGTCGACCAGCCCCGCACGAGACCTGTGGCCTTGCGAACGAAGACCGCCCGCTCGACGGAGTCCCCAGATGCCACCGTTGCCATGCCGCTCCTCTCCTACTAGCCGCTGGTCAGAACGAAGTTCTTGACCTTCTTCTTGCCGTCGAGATCGACGACGACGCCGAGCAGCTGACCCTGCTCGTACGAGCTCCCCGGGTTGATGCACAGCGTCTTCCCGAGCCGATGCGTTCCCCGCGCCTCGTGGATGTGCCCGTGCAGCGCAAGCGCCGGCTGGTGGCGCTCGATCACCGTGCGCACCGCCGTCGAGCCGACCGGCACCGTCGCGCGCCCCGCGTCCTTGAGGCTCATGTCCGCGGTCAGCTGCGGCGCCTCGTCGAGCCCGGTGTTGTGCGGTGGGCAGTGGAGGCTGTAGATCGTGTGCTCGGGGTCCGCCGTGACGTTGGCGAGCATCCGCTCGATGCGCTCGAGCAGGACGTCCTCGTCCTCCTCGCGGTACGTGTCCCACGGCGTGCGGTTGGCCCAGCCGCTCGACGCCAGCTGGAAGCCGTCGATGTCGATGACGCGGCCCTCGCCGAGCTCGACCGTGTTGGCGTTGGCGACGACCTCGTCGACCTCGAGCTGATCGTCGTTGCCCGGGCACACGAACACGCGGATGCCGGAGCCGGCGAGCCGCTCGTCGGCCATCTCCATCCAGCGCTCAACCGTCTTGAGCATGTGGTCCTCGAACAGCGCGTGCCAGCGCGGCTCGTCGGCCGACAGCTCGCGCAGCTCCTCCGGGTCGGTGCGGAACGGGTAGTAGCCGCGCCGGATGACCGCCGCCTCGAACTCCTTCACCGCATCCTCGCCGTCGAGTACCTCGCGGTTGTCGAGCAGGGTGGAGTGCCACTTGCCGCCGCCGTCGTCGATGATCGGCACCAGCGCCTTGCCGGTCATGTCACCGCCGAGCACCACGACGTCGGCCTTGTAATGGGCTCCGCTGTTGAGGAACTTCTTCCAACAGACCTCGGAGCCGTGGATGTCCGTCGCGAAGAACAGCCGCATGGCTATTCGACCTCCTCCGGCAGCTCGTACCAGCGCTTCTTGTCCCCGACCTTCGCGCGCCGCCGCCAGCCGCGGCTCTTGGGCTCGGCCTCGATCTTCTCGAGCAGCTGATCGAAGCGCTGCTCGATGCGCGCACGGTCCTCGCCCGGGAGCTCGTAGTCGGAGACGTGCCCGCGGCAGCGCTCCAGGTTCGCGGTGATCGTGCGCCACAGCCCCCAGTCGTCGGCGCACAGCGCGGCGATGTGCGCGCCGTTGACCGCGCCGTTGTCCGTCTCCTCGATGGGGTGCCCGTGGAACAGGAGCACCGTGTCGCGGATGTCCTTCTCGTTGAGCTCGATGATCTGGAGCTTCGTGAGCATCAGCTCCGCCAGCGGCACGGTGTCGGTCTCGACCTCCAGCCGCTTGCCCAGCGGGATCTCGTGGCACATGCGGAAGGCGTCGATGAACAGGTCGACCTGGCGGCCGTTGGCGTCGTCGTAGTAGAGCCCTCGCTCACGAGCGTGCATGGCGTTGAAGGCGACGTGGGGCTCGTAGCCGGCCTGCTTGAAGAGCTTGTCGGCCGCGCCCCCGCCCTTCTTCGTCACCGCGAAGTCGATGTCCTTGTAGGCCCGGTCGAGCGAAGGGGGCACCGACGGCGCCTTCATACGCACGGCGATGCCACCCAGGAGTCGCAGCGGCACGCCCTGACTGGACGCGAGGGCGAGCAGACGTTCGCCCTCGGAGACGATGTCCTCGAGGATCTCGCTCACTGACTGACGACCCTTGGATGCAACTGAGATTCGACTTATATATCGTCGCTTCCGGCACGGTCAAGCGCTTCAGAGAGGGCTCGAATGACGCTCACCCGCATGTTCGTCGGCGGCGACTGGCGCGCGGCGCTGGACGGGGCGGAGGATCGCGCCTTCAGCCCGGCGACGGGCGAGGACCTCGGTCCGGTCGCGCGTGGCGACCGCGCTGACGCGCAGCAGGCGATCGCGGCCGCACAGAAGGCCTATCCCGGCTGGGCGGCGGAGACCGCGTTCGGCCGCGCCGCGGCGCTGCACCGCGTCGCCGACGTGTGCGAACGCCGCCGCGAGGAGCTCGCGCGCGCGTGCACGCTGGACCAGGGCAAGCCGCTGCAGGAGTCCTACGACGAGGTCGACGAGCTGGTCGCGATGTGGCGAGGGGCGGCCGAGGACGGGATCCGGCTCGAGGGCTCGATCCCCAACAGCTCGACGCCGGGCGCGCGGGTGCTGTTGGTGCGGCGGCCGCTCGGCGTGGTCGCCGTGGTGACACCGTGGAACTGGCCGTACACGATGCCCGCCGAGATCGTCGCCCCCGCGCTCGCCACCGGCAACTCCGTCGTGTGGACTCCGGCGCCCAGCACGACGGTCTGCTCGGGACTGTTGGCGGAGTGCGTAGCGGAGGCCGACCTCCCCCCGGGCGTGTTCAACTTCGTGCTCGGGCCGGGCCCGGTGGTCGGCGACGAGCTCGTGTCGCACCCGGGCACCGCGGCGGTCGGCTTCATCGGCTCGACGGCGACCGGACGGCGGATCGCCGAGCGAGCCGCGGGCAAGGCGCTGCTGCTGGAGATGGGCGGCAACGGGCCGCTGGTGGTGCTCGACGGCGCCGATGTCGACGCCGCCGCCGAGGCCGCGATCACCGCCTGCTTCTTGTGCGCCGGCCAGAGCTGCACCGCGGGTGAGCGGCTGCTGGTGGACGAGCGCGTGCGCGACGAGTTCGTGGAGAAGCTGGCCGGCAAGACCGCCGCGGGCGTCAAGCTCGGCGACCCGTTCGCGGCCGAGACCACGATGGGCCCGCTCAACAACGAGCCGGTGGCGGCGAAGATGGACGCGCACGTCGGTGACGCGGTCGAGCGCGGCGCCACGGTCGTCGCCGGCGGTGCGCGCGAGGCCGGCTACCCCACCCGCTCTACTGGCAGGCGACGATCCTCGACGGCGTCAGCGCCGACGCCGAGGTCGCGCGCGAGGAGACGTTCGGCCCGGTCGCCCCGATCGTCCCGGTCAGCTCGCTCGAGCAGGCGATCGAGCTCACCAACGCTTCACCGTACGGCCTGCTCGCCGCGATCTTCACCGGCGACGTGATGGACGGCCTGCGCTTCGCCGACCAGGTCCACACCGGCCTCGTGAACATCAACGAGACCACCAACTACTGGGAGAACCACCTGCCGTTCGGCGGGCGGGCCGGCACCGACAGCGGCACCGGCCGCATCGGCGGCCGGCACGCGCTGGAACGGCTGACGGAGATCCAGACGATCGTCATCGGGGCCGGGAGCTGAGCTCCCGGCCCCGTGTGACGGTCTAGTTCGCCGGCGTCGTCGAGCTGAGCTTGATGCGCATCGACGTCCCAGAGGCGCTCTGGACCGCGATCCGCACGCCCGCGTTCGGGACCTTCACGCCGACGTTCGGCTGCTGGGCGTCCCAGTAGGAACGCCGGTCGTCGAACACCGGCACGGCGTCCTGGCCGCGGATGTAGCTCGGCTGCCCGTTCGGCATGTGGAGCGTGAACGAGTCCGCCTTCTCCAGCGAGAACGGCGCATCGTAGGTCTGGATGCGCGGCCGCCACTTCAGCCCGTCGAGGCGGAAGATCGGCGCCGGGTGCGAGTCGATCGGAAGGATCTCGCCCTCACCCGGGTGCACGCTCTCGTTGTTGTCCGTGTACTGCGTGTTCCAGTACGAGACGATCAGCCCGTTCTGGTACGGGAAGTGCTCCGCCCAGTTCGGCCGCGTCGGGTCCGCGAAGTTGTACGGGCCCGTCCGGAGGTACTTGTCGTACGACACGTACTGGCGGTTCGAGGCCACGTAGTAGTTGTCGTAGCTCACCGACTTCGACGCGCCGACGATCTCGAACTTGTCGGGCGTCCAGCCGTTGTTGCCGCTCTCGGCGCCGTCGGTGAACACCGTCGAGCCGCCCGCGGTCAGCGTGAAGTCGTCGGCGAAGATGCCGGCCGGCTCCGTCGTGTGATCGTTGGCGCCCTGCTGGGCCGGGTCGGTCTGGTAGCGCAGCCGCAGCGAGACCGTCTTGCCGGCGAACGCCGACAGGTCGAACGTCGCCTGCGTCCAGTCCGGGTGGTAGCCGTCGATGCCGTTGCCCTCGGCCGCGTTGGCGATCGAGCCGGGGATGGCCTTGAAGCCGGTCCCGTCGTCGACCTCGACGTACGCGTAGTCGCACGCGTCGGGGCCGCAGTCCTCGATGTTCCAGCGTGCCCAGAAGGACAGCGATGCGCTCCCGGCCGGCAGCGTCACCGAGCGCGTCAGCGTCGCCTCACGCTCGTCGCCCTGACCGGACCACCACTGCTTGGTCCCGCCATGCGGCGCGCCGAGCTGCGTCGTGACGACCTTGTCGGGCAGCGGCATGACGACGCCCTGCGCCTTGGCGGTGTTGTACTCGCTCGGGCCGAGGTCGAGCGTCCGCGCCTGGCCGGCCGGGACCACCTCGTAGTCGAGCCAGCCGAGCTGGAGCTTGTCCCAGGCGCCGAAGTCGGCCGCGCGGGAGCCGACCGGCTCGCCGGGGCCCGACTGACGGCTCTGGGCCATGATCGACCACCAGTTGACCGCGTTCTCCTGGGTGCCGGTGGCGGCCGCCGTGTCGTACTCGTCCGGCAGGCCGAGGTCGTGGCCGTACTCGTGCGCGAACACGGACACGCCGCCGTTCTCCGGCTGCATCGTGTAGTCCGCGACCCAGAGGCCGGTGTTGCCGATCTGCACGCCGCCGTCCTTGTTGAACGACGGGCCGGCGCTGCCCTTCAGCTGCGGGTAGGCCTTCGACCGGTGCGACCAGATGGCGTCCTCGCCCTGGTACGGGTCGGCGTCGGCCTGGTCGCCGCCGGCGTGGACGATCTGGAAGTGGTCGATGTAGCCGTCCGGCTCGTTGAAGTTGCCGTCGTGGTCGTAGTCGTTGCGGTCCCACACGTCATACGACTTCGGGGTCGCAGCGATCTGCGCGTCGGTGCTGCCCTTCGCCTTCTGGGCGGCGACCCACGCGTTCAGCCCGTCGCGGATCAGGTCGTCACGTGTTGGCGCAGATCGAGCCGGGCGCACGGGAAGCCGTTGCTGCGGCCGTAGCGCGCCTCGTTGTACGGGACCTTCACCCAGTCGGTGACCATGCCGTCGACGCTGTAGCGGCCCGACGACTGGACGCTCGTAGCAGCGCTTCAGCGACCCGAGGCCTTGCTCGTGCCGAAGTAGAGGTTCTGGTAGTGCTCGCGACTGTAGTCGGCCTGCCAGATCGTCTTGTTGTCCTTCGTCCGATCGGGCTCCGGGATCTGGTTGTGCAGCGGGCCGTCGAACCGCGTCGGCCCGGGCGTGTTCGGATCCGTGTCCTGGTCCGGGTACGCGGGATCGCGCTGGTTCCCGAACTCGGCGAGGACGACGAAGATCTTGTCCGTCTTCTCGCGCGCGAGCTCGACGTACTGATCCTCGGCCGGCGCGCCCTTGGCGGCCGTCGTGCGGCCGACCTTGACGACATCGCTGGCGCCGCGCTTCTGGACCTTCAGCTTGCCCGCCAGCACCTTCTTGATCGCGACCTCGCGCAGCTCACGCCGCTTCTCCTCGGTCGCGCCCGGAAGGTCATCGCTGACCGCGCGCGCGGGCTGACCGCGCAGGCCTTCCTGTGGCGCGGCGCCCGCGCTCAGCGCGAACGTCGTCGCCAGGCCTGCCGCGACTACCAGGCTCCCAAGCCCGGCTGTAACTCTCCTCATGGCGCCTCCCCGACGCTTTTTTACCGAGCCGCCCCTGCGGCCCGGCTTTCCCGGCCGCCCAGGCTAGCGCGCGAAAACGGTCAGGCAGCGAACGCGGCGCGATGCTGCTGCGGGCTGATCCCGCGCACGCGCTTGAACGCCGTCGACAGCGCGAACGGGCTGCCGTAGCCGACCTCGTGGGCGACGGCGCCGATCGTGGCGCCGGGCTCGCGCAGCAGGTCGGCGGCCAGCGCGATCCGCCAGCCGGTCAGGAACGCCATCGGCGGCTCGCCGACGAGCTCGTGGAAGCGGCGCGCGAACGTCGCGCGCGAGACGCCGACCTCGTCGGCCAGCCGCGCCACCGTCCACGGGTGCGCGGGGTTGTGGTGGAGCATCCGCAGCGCGCGCCCGACGACCGGGTCGCCGTGCGCGCGGTACCAGCCCGCGGCCGGCGCGTCGGGACGCGCGAACCAGGCGCGCAGCACCGCGATCAGCAGCAGGTCGAGCAGGCGGTCGAGCACGGCCTCCTGACCCGGGTCGTCCTTGACGATCTCGCCGGCGAGCAGCGGGATCACCGGGCAGTCCCACTCGCCGTCGCGCAGCACCAGCACGTGCGGGAGCGCGCGCAGCAGCCGCCGGCTCACCTCGCCGCCGAACTCGTACGCCCCGACGAGCATCACCGTTCCGCCGTCGGCGGCGTTGCCCCAGGTTCGGACGCCGAGGTCCATCTCCTGGACCAGCGGCCGCCCGTCGAGCGTCTCGCAGCGCTGGCCGGGGTGGATGACGATGTCGGGGGTCGTGGCCGGATCGTCGGCGACGGTGTACGGGATCGGCCCGCGCACGACCGCGACGTCACCGGGGCCGAGCGCCTCCGGCTCCCCGGCGTCGGGCAGCACCCAGGCGGTGCCGCTCGCCATCGCGATCACCGTCAGCGGCGCCTCGTCCTGGATGCGCATCGACCATGGCGGGTCCATCACCGCACGCAGGAGGAAGGCGTCGTGGGCGCGGGGCCCGTCGAGGAGGGCGGCGACGGCGTCCATGGATTAGACGCTTGCACATGACATCGCCACTTTCAACTATGGACCGTCTCAGGTTCTTCGAGTTCACTGCGGACATGACGATCCAGCCCGGCCAGACGCTCGAGAACCCGGTCACCGGCGAGCGCTTCACCTTCACGCACACCGCAGCCACCACCGCCGGCGAGCTGCTGGCCTTCGACTTCGCGCTGCGGCCCGGCGGCGCCGTGCCGATGCCGCACGTCCACCCGATCCAGACCGAGCGCTTCGAGGTCGTCGCCGGCCGCATGCGCTTCCGCGTCGGCCTGCGCACGCGGATCGCCGAGCCCGGCGACGTGATCGACGTCGCCCCCGGCGTCGTGCACTCGTTCGCCAACGCCGGCGAGGACGAGGCGCGGCTGCGGATCGAGGTCCGCCCCGCGCTCGACATGGAGCAGATGTTCGCCGAGGTCGTGGAGATGGCCCGGGCCGGCCGGATGGGCCGCCGCGGCCTCCCGCGCAACCCGTTCGCACTCGCCTCGCTCGCGCGCCGCTACGCCCGCGTCGCCCACGCCCCGCTGCTCACCGCCAGCCTCCAGCGAGTGTTGCTGGCCCCCCTCGCGGCACTCGCCCGGCGGGAGGACAATGGCCCGGCATGGCCGTCACCGAAGCCGACATCTTCAGCTACGGCCTGACCCTTCCGCGCAGCACCGAGGGCGTCGTGCGCGGCCGCCGCAAGCTCTACGTCGGCCGGATCGTCTACGTGGCGATCGACCGCGACGGGATCATCGGCTTCGGGCATCCGCGCGAGTGGCGCGAAGCGCTCGTGAACTCCGATCCCGAGAAGTTCCTGATGCCGACCGGCGGCGACCTGCGCTACCAGTGGGTGTGCGCGCGCATGGACAAGCTCGAGGTGCCCGAGATGCGCGACTTCGTGCTCGACGCGTGGGCGATGTGCGTGCCGAAGAAGGTCCTGGCCGAGTACGCCGCGCTCAACCCCCGCTGATCGCGGCGATCACGTCGACGCGCGAGCCGGCGCCGATCGCGGTGTCGAGCGCGGCCCGCTCGCGGTCCACGAACACGTTGATGTGCGGGCGCAGGACCCGGCCCTGGCTCACACAGCCGATCGCGCAGCCCGGGCCAGCGGTCGTTGAGCCGCTCGATCGCGTCGTCGACGGTGCCTGCCTCGACCTGCAGCTGACGCGGCAGGCCGGGGAACAGCGGCGGCAGCGTCGGCGGGAGATGCACCGCCGCCATCAGTCGACCACCGCCACCTCGATCGACGCGACGCCGGGCAGGTAGCCGGCGATCTCCGTCCAGCTGTCGCCCTCGTCGGCGCTCGCGAACACCTGGCCCGTGCTGGTGCCGAAGTACAGGCCCGGGACGTCGAGCCCGTCGGTCGCCAGGCCCTCGCGCAGTACGCCGATGTGGGCGTCCCGAGCGGGCAGGCCCGCGTCGAGGCGCTGCCAGCTCGACCCCGCGTCGCGCGTGCGCCAGACCGCCGCGTGGCCGTCCGGCATGGTGCGGCCGTGGCCGGCGTCGAGCGGGATCACGTAGAAGCCGTCGCGGTCGTGCGGATGCGCGACGGCGGCGAAGCCGAACTCGCTCGGCAGGCCCTCGGTGATCTCGGTCCACGACTGGCCGGTGTCGTCGCTGCGATGCACGCCGACGTGGTTCTGCTGGTACAGCCGCGTCTTGTCGGGCGCCATCACCAGCTTGTGCACGCAGTAGCCGATCTCGGGGTCATCGAGCGGCCAGTCGGCGCGCAGCCCGCGGTTGCGCGGCGTCCAGGACGCGCCGTCGTCGGTGGTCTCGAAGATGCCGTAGCCCTGGACCACGACCCAGTAGCGCTCGGCGTCGTCGGGGTGGCTGAGCAGGCCCGGCAGGCCGAGGTGGCCGGGGGGCTGCTTGCCCGGGTCGTTCCAGTCGCCGCGGCCGGGCTGGCCGTCCAGCGTGGTCTTGAGCGCCCAGGTGCGCGCGCCGTCGCGGCTCTCGAACAGGCCGACGCCCTCGGCCCCGGCCAGCAGCCGCCCGTGGGCGGCGTTCAGGCCCGAGATCTTCGAGAGCTTGAGGCCGTTCTCGTACGTCAGCCCTTCGCTGGAGAGCTCCCACGTCTCACCGCGGTCGGCGCTGCGCCACACACCCGCGCCGTGCCACTCGCTGGCCGCCGCGGCGTAGATCGTGTCGCTGTCGGCATCGTGGACCGCGTGGTAGACCGGCCAGCCCTCGCAGAACGGTCCGCGCACGCTCCAGTCGCGGCGATCGGTGTCGCTCTCGAGCAGGAAGCAACCCTTGCGGGTCCCGACCAAGACCATGACTCGCGGCATCTCAACTCCTCGACTCGCTGTCGTTGGTCCTATGACGGCGCGAGGCGCCGGAACTCATCGCTCAGGCTGCGTAACGCTCAGCGGCGCGGGCACGGCGCTTGGCCGCCTCGACCTCGCGATCCTTCGGCGGCGCGTTGGTCTGCAGGTCGGCGAGCAGGTGCATCGACACGTGCGCGATGTCGTGCACCGCGCGGTTGAATGCCTCCTCGTTGACCTGCGACGGCTTGTTGAAGCCGCTGATCTTGCGGACGTACTGCAGGGCGGCGGCGTGGACCTCTTCGCTGGTCGCGGCCGGCTCGAAGTTGTAGAGCGTGCGGATGTTGCGGCACATGCCCTTCAGCGTAACCGCTAGACGTGGACCTTCTCGGACGGCGCCTCGGTGTCGTGCAGGACGTGCCGGCCGCCGCTCGGGGTCGACGGCCACCACACCCGGTCGCCGACCAGCTCGATCAGCGCCGGGACCATGATCGTGCGCACGATGAACGTGTCGAGCAGGATCCCGACGGCGACCATGAAGCCGAGGTCGAAGATGAACGTCACCGGCAGCGTCGTCAGGACCGAGAACGTGCCGGCGAGGATGATCCCGGCGCTCGTGATCACCGGCCCGGTGGCGGCGAGCGCGCGCAGCGTCCCCTCGCGCGTGCCGTACCGGCGCGCCTCCTCGCGCACGCGGCTCATCAGGAAGATCGTGTAGTCGATCCCCAGCGCCACCAGGAAGATGAACGCGTACGTCGGGAGCGAGTTGTCCACGCCCGCATCGCCGATGACGTTGCGGAAGAACAGCACCGAGAAGCCGAGCGTGCCGACGAACGAGATCATCACCGAGGCGATCAGCAGAAGCGGCGCGAGGATCGCCTCCAGCAGCACGGCGAGGATCACGAAGATCACGAGCAGGGCGAGCGGGACGATCAGCCGCAGGTCGCGCGCCGCGGCGTCGTTGAAGTCGGCCTGCACGGCGCTGCCGTCGCCGACGAGCACGCGCGTGCCCGGTGGCGCGGCGCTGTGCAATCGGGTGCGCAGCTCCTTCACGCGGTCGAGCGCGCTCGACTCGAACGGGTCGTCGGCGAACACCACCGCCAGCCGCGCGGCCGAGCCGTCCTTCGCCCGGTCCGACCCGTCGCTGACGTTGGCCACGCCGGGGAACGACGCGGCCGCCTTCTGCACGGCCGCGACGGCGCCGGCGGCGACCGGGCCCTTGTCGCTCACGACGAGCACCGTGGTCGGCACGAGCGCGCCGGCCGGGAGCGCGTGGCGCAGCACGTCGAACCCGTCGGCGCTCTCGGTCGGCTGCTTGAAGAAGCCGTCGACGCTGTAGTCCTCCTTGTACGCGAGCAGCCCGAGGGCCCCGGCGCCGAACAACGCGACGGTGACCGCGAGCGCCGGCCCCGGGCGCTGCAGGACCGTCTGGCCGACGCGCCGCCAGATCCCCTCGCGCTCGACCACGTCGCCGCCGTCCGGCTGATAGGCGACCAGCCGGCGGCGCGGCCAGAAGCCGCGGCGACCGGCGATCGTGAGCAGCGCGGGCAGCAGCGTGAGCCCGGCGATGAACGCGATGGTGACGCCGATCGCCGACACCGGCCCGAGCGAATGGGTGCTGCCGACGTCGGCGAGCAGCAGCACGAGCATCGTCAGCGCGACGGTCATGCCGCTGGCGAGGATCGCCGGGCCGGCCCGCTGCAGCGCGCGCGCCATCGCCTCGTGCTTGTCCTCGTAGCGGTGCAGCTCCTCGCGATAGCGGGACACGAGCAGCAGGCAGTAGTCGGTCCCGACGCCGAACATCAGGACGACGAGGATCGTCGCCCCGTTGTCGCTCACCGTCCCGCCGGACTTGCCGTACAGGTACACGAAGCCCTCGGCGATGCTGTACGCGATCCCGACCACGACGCAGCGGGATCAGCGCGATCAGCGGCGACCGGTAGATCAGCCCGAGCAGGACGAGCACGAGCACGACCGTGACGCCGAGGACCTTCGCGTCGACGTCGCCGAACACCTCCTCGAAGTCGGCGTTGAAGCCGAGGCTGCCGGTGACATAGACCGACAGCCCGTTCTGGGTGCCGCTGTTGACGGCCGTGCGCAGGTCCTTGCCCCACTGCGGGAGCTTGTCGTTGTCGTCCGGGAGCGCGACCGCGATGTAGGCGACGTCGCGGCCGGGGGCGACGACCGGGTCGCTCGGCTTGCCGACCAGCGGCAGCTTGCCCGCGGCCGCCTGCGCGTCGCTCTTGATGCGATCGAGGTCGGCCGGCTGCAGGCCGCCGGCGCGGCGGTAGACGACGAGCCCGCCGACCGTCTCGCCGCCGGCGAAGCGGGCCTCCTGGAGGTGCAGCGCCGCCGTCGACTCGGCGTTGGGCGGCAGGAAGCTCTCGGTCCGGTTGTCCGTGACGTCGCCGAGCTTCTGCCCGAGGGTCGCGAACGGGACGAGCAGCACGAGCCACGCAAGCAGCACCAGCCACTTGGACCGGCGTCCGGTGACGATCCGCGCGAGCGTGGCCATATACCGGACTGAGACGGTACGGACCCCGTGGCTGCCTAGTCAAACGTACGGTCCACCACACCCCCGAATTGGTGGCAGCAGGGTTCAAAGTCGTGTCGGGCTGCCGAATACTGGGTTGTCATGTTCGACCGGCTGCGAGCCAAGCGGCAGAAGCGCGACCCCGACGTGCATCTCGTCACGTGCGCGATGTGCGGGGACGACTTCGTGAACCCGGTCGACTGGGAGCCCGTCAACGAGACGCACTGGTGGATGCTCCTCCGCTGCGGCGCCTGCGACACCTGGCGTGAGGTCACCGTGACCAACGACATCGCCGCCCGCTATGACCTGGACCTCGACCGCCGCATGGACGTCGTCGCCCGCGCGCTGGAGCGCCTCGACCGCAGCCGGATGGCCGCCGAGGTCGAGACGATGATCCTCGCGCTCCGCCACGGTCTGGTCGACCCGGCGGACTTCGCCTAGTCCCGGCACCCGTAAGTACGCACGGTTCCGGCAGCCGCCGATCACCGCCTGACGGCACCCGGCGACGGTCATGTGCCACCGGCACACATCCGGATCACCGTGCGACGTCAGCCGGCGCCGGCGACCACCGGCGACCGCACGTACTTCCGGCTACCGGTCCTGCCACCCGCTACAACTTCGCGGCGTGATTCCTGCCGCCGTCACCGCCGCCGCCATCGCCGGCTGCCCGCTGTTCGGGCCGTCGTTCACGACCAACCAGCGGGTCGACCACATGCCGGTCGCCGCGAACTCGGCCGCGATCGTGCGCTCGATCGGGCTCGACGATCACGTGCACGCCGACTTCGGCTCAGGCCTCTGGGAGGGCAGCCCGATCGGGATCCCGGTGACGGTCGTGAACCGCCGTACGAAGCGCTCGAAGGTGCGGTTCGACTACGCCGACGAGTCCGACCGGGTGCGCTATCCGATCCCGAAGAAGGTGAAGATCGAGGGCGGCGGCGATCGCCACGCGCTGCTCGTCGACCGCTCGAAGTGCCGGTTGTACGAGCTCTACGCGTTGCGCCGCTCGGGGAGCGGCTGGGCCGCCGGCTCGGGCGCGACGTGGAACCTGCGCCACTTCAAGGCGCGCCGGCGCGGCTGGACGTCGGCCGACGCCGCCGGCCTGCCGATCGCGCCGCTGCTCGCGCGGCCGGGCAAGGGGCCGATCAAGCACGCCATCCGCGTCACCGTCTCGCGCACGCGTGACGCCTTCGTCTGGCCGGCCCGCCACGCCGCGTCGGACGACGGCGACCCGTCGCTGCCGCGGATGGGCGAGCGGCTGCGCCTGAAGGCGAGCGTGAAGATCTCCGGCTTCCCGAAGCAGGCCCGGCGCGTGGCGCAGGCGATGAAGACGTACGGGCTGATCGTGGCCGACAACGGCTCGGACTGGTTCATCTCCGGCGTCCCGAGCCGCCAGTGGAACAACGAGCAGCTACACGGCCTCGACGTGCTCTCCGGCCGCGACTTCGAGGTTGTCGACGCCGGCGGGTGACCAGCCCGGGCCGCGGACGGCGACCTCGAGCTTCGCCCGCCAGCCGTCGGCCGCGCGCATGTCGTTGAGCAGCGCGCCGTACTCCCCGAACGCGACCTTGACCGGGTTGAACGTGTCGATGTTCTTGGTCAGCCCGTAGCGGACGCGGTCGCGCTCGCCGACGAAGGTCCCGAACAGCCGGTCCCAGATGATCAGGATGCCGCCGTAGTTGCGGTCGAGGTACTCCTCGTTGGCGCCATGGTGGACGCGGTGGTGCGACGGCGTGTTGAAGAACCACTCGATCGGCCGCGGCAGCCGCCCAATCCGCTCGGTGTGCAGGCCGAACTGGTAGATCAGGCTCCACGACTGCGCGAGCAGCACCATCCAGGGCGGGAAGCCGACGAGCAGCAGCGGCAGCCAGAACGGCAGGTAGGTCATCGGCACCCACGTCTGGCGCAGCGCGGTCGACAGGTTGAAGTGCGTGCTCGAGTGGTGCACGACGTGGCTGGCCCAGAAGAACCGGCTGACGTGCGAGATGCGGTGGAACCAGTAGTAGGCGAAGTCGTCGGCGAAGAAGAGCAGCGGCCACACCCACCAGTCGTGGCTGTCGAGCCGGAACGGCGTCAGCTCGTAGAGCGCGGCGTAGATCGCGACGACGACGAGCTTCCAGACGACGTTGATCGTCACGTTCCCGAGTCCCATCGTGATGCTCGTCCGCGTGTCGCTGAGCTCGTAGCCGACGAGGTCGTCCTCGTGGTAATGGCGGAAGCTGACCGCCTCGACGACCAGCAGGAGGATGAAGAACGGGATCGCGTAGTAGAGGACCTCGACCATCTACGCGGACCTCTCCAGCAGCGCCTGCGCCCGGTCCCGCGCCGCCGCGTGATCTCCGCCCGCGATCGCGGCGGCCAGCTCGCGGATCGCCTGCGGATCGCTCAGCTCCGCCGCGACGCGCCGCGCGTCGACGCTCACCTGCCGGCCGGCCTGCAGCGTGTTGAGCGCGAGCCGGTACGCGAGGTTGTCGGCGGCGTCGATGATCAGGTCCCAGAACGCCTCGTAGAGCGTGTTGCGGACGTCGAGGTCATGCTCGGCCGCGAGCATCTCCGCCCGCGCCTCGAGCTCGGCCCGCTGCACCGCCGTCGCCCGCGTCGCGGCCCGCCGCGCCGCGTCGGCGCCGACGCTCGCGCGCATCTCCATCACCGCCCGCTCGATGCCCAGCCCCGCGGGCAGCTCGTCGAGCTCCAGCAGCAGCTCGAGCCCGCCGTGCCGCCGCCAGTCACGGACCTTCGTGGCCCCGCCATGGCTGATCCGGATCAGCCCGGACTGCTGCAGGCGCTTGAGCGCCTCGCGCACGGCGTGGCGGCTCGCGCCGAGGTCCTCGGCGAGCCGGCGCTCGGACGGCAGCGTCTCCGCGCCGGCGAGGATCTCGGCGCGCAGGTGCTCGTAGATGCGGCCCGAGACACTGGTTGTACCAGTCACAGTGACTGGTTGTACCAGTTGTCCGTGTGCCGCGCAACTGCAACTGCGGCATTGAGGGGAGGCAGGATCGGCCGTCGCGCGAGCGTCGTGGCGGATAACCCACGTATACCGAGTGGTTTTTCCGACACCAACGGAGACCACCGAATCGGCCCACACCCTCGCACCCCTACCCAGCCGCAGTTCGTCCCGGGAAGCGGCGGAGCTCAGGACACGTCGATGCGACCGCCGTCGCCCACGCGCAGCGCGCGGCGGCCGGCCAGCAGCTCGAGCAGCTCCGCGCCGACGAGCTCGCGCCGCCAGCCGCGCAACGTCCGCACGTCGGGCTCTTCGTCACCGCGGCGCGCGCTCACGACGATCGGCGCCAGGTCGGCGCGCGCGGCGATCAGCTCGTAGGCGAGCCCGGCCTCCTGCGCGCGCGCCCGCACGAGCGACTCGGCCAGCGCGATCACCGGCCCGTCCTGCGCCTCGGTGGCGAGCCGCTCGCCCTCGTCGAGCCGGATCGGCTCGGCGCTGCGGCCGCGCTGGACCGCAGCGAGGATGTCGTCGCCGCGGCGCCGTACCACGTCGGGGTTGATGCCCCGGATCTGGGATATCTCACGGCGATTCGCCGGCTGGCGCTTGGCGAGCTCGACCACCGTCGGGTCGCGCACGACGGCGCCGACCGGGCGATCCTCGCGCGAGGCGGTGCGCTCGCGCCACGCCGCCAGCTCGCGGGCCACGGCGCGCTCGCGGGGATCGAGGCTCGCCGACCGCGGGAGGCGCCGCCACACCTCCTCGGGATCGCGCTCGTCGGAGGCGTCGGCGATCACCCGGCACTCCTCGCGCGCCCAGTCCAGCCGGCCGCGCGGCTCGAGGCGTGCGCGGATGTCGTCGGCCAGCGGCAGCAGGTGCTCGACGTCGCCGCGCGCGTAGCGCAGCTGCTCGTCGGTCAGCGGCCGCGCATCCCAGCGGGTGAAGGACGCCGTCTTCGGCAGCCGGATCCGCAGCGCGTCATGGAGCAGCCCGTTGTAGCCCGCCTGCGCGGAGAAGCCCGCGAAGCCGGCGGCGACCTGCGTGTCGAACACGTTCGTCACATCCGTGTGCCACTCGCGCCGGAGGATCGCCACGTCCTGGCGGCCGGCATGCACGACGAGCTCGATCCCCGGATCGGCGAGCACGCGCGCGAGCGGCTCGGGGTCGAAGCCGACGAGCGGGTCCAGCACCCACACGTCCTCCTGGACGACGATCTGGACGAGGCAGAGGAGCGGCCGGTAGCGGCCCTCCGGCATGAACTCCGTGTCGAGCCCGAGTCGTCCCGCCTCGGTGGCCCGAGCCGCGATCGCGGCGACGTCAGGCTGATCCAAGTGCCTTCTCCCAGCGCTCGGCCTCCCAGGTCGGGCGCATGCCGACGGACTCATATAAGCGCAACGCGCTGCGGTTGCGGCCGTGGACGCTCAGCTCGGCGTGCGCGAGTCCTGCCCGGCGGAACGCGTCGAACAGGCCGAGCAGCAGCGTGCGGCCGTGGCCGCGTCCCCGTGCCCTGCGGGCCACGGCCAGCTCGGCGACGTAGCCGGTGCCGGCCTCCCAGCGCTCACCCAGGCCGGCGCCGACGAGCCCTTCTTCGTCCTCGAGCAGCAGCCACAGCGACGGGTCGTGGCCGTCCTTATCGATCGACTTCGCGCGCCATGACTCGACCGGCTGGAACGCGTGACCGTCGATGTCGGCGAACGCGTCCTGGACCAGCGCGTGGACGGCCGCTTCGTCGCGCGCGACGTCGAAGGTGCGCAGCGGCACGGCGGGTGCGGGCGGGACCGCGTCGAGGTCCGCACGCAGACGAAAGTAGTGCTGCGCGGGCACGTAGCCGGCTTCGCGCAGGTGGGCGCGCGCGCCATCGTTGGCGCCGTAGGCGAACTGGCGCAGGACCGACGTGCCGCGCTCGGCGGCACGCGCCTCGGCCCAGCGGCGCAGCACCGTCCCGGTGCCCTCGCCCTCCGCCTCGGGATGCACGATCACGACCGCGTCGTCACCGAGCAGGACCGCGTAACCACGCACCGCGCCGTCGCGCCCGGCCACGCGCGCGTCGTGCACGAGCTCGAGCCCGGGCGACGCCCAGTCGGCCTGCAGGTCCTCGAGCGTGAAGTCGGGCACGCCGAGATCGGCGACGTCGCGGGCGACGATCACGGCGAGGACGGCTTCGGCGTCGTTGTCGGCGGGCGGGCGCAGACGTGCAGGCATTTACGGATGCGACCCTACCCCGGCCGCTGCATAGGCAACGATGAGAACTGGACAGATGTACTCAGCGGCCCGGCGGCGGGAACTGCCCCCGGAGCATCGCGTCCCATCCCCGCGAGCCGAGCAGCGACCGTCCGGTGATGAGGACGCGGGCGGACGGCGTCACGGTGTAGCGCGCCCGCGGACGCCGCGCGGTGATCGCGTCCTCGATCTTGCGCGCGACCGCCTCGGGCGGGCCGCCGAGCTTGCTCAGCGGCCCTTCCTCGTAGACGCCCTTGGTCGCCTCGGCGACCGCCGCGTTGAATGTCCCGTAGGGGCCGGGATCCCGCGTTCCCGCGTCGATCTCGCGCGCCGCCGTCTCGCCGAAGCTCGTGCGGATGATTCCCGGCTCGATGATGATCACGTCGACCCCGAAGCCCTTCACCTCGAACCGCAACGCGTCCGACAGCGCCTCGACCGCGTGCTTGGTCGCGTGGTAGATGCCGCCGCCCGGGAACGTGAACCGCCCGCCCATCGACGAGACGTTGACGATCTTGCCCCAGCCGGCCTCGCGCATCTTCGGGAGCACCGCGCGGCACATGCCCAGCAGGCCGAAGACGTTGGTGTCGAATTGGGCGCGAACGCGTTCGTCGGGAACGGATTCCACCGCCCCCGACTGGCTGTAGCCGGCGTTGTTGATGAGTACCCCGACGGCGCCCTCCGCCGCCTCGACCGCCGCGACCGCGGCGGTGCGCGACGCCTCGTCGGTGACGTCGAGCGCGAGCGTCTTGCAGCCCTTCGCCTCGAGGTCGGTGAGCGTCTCGGGCCGGCGCGCGGTCGCATAGACCGTCCACCCCTTGTCGACGAGGTGCGCGGCCGTGGCGTGCCCGATGCCCGTCGAGCACCCCGTGATCAGGACCGCGCGCGAGCTCACTTGCGCGCAGCGTACCTGGCGCTCAGGAACGCATCGAGCAGCTGCCACGTGGTCGCGCGCGCGGCGCGGCCCGTCAGCACGCCGAGGTGGCCGCCCGGCGCCGTCTCGAGCCGCACCTTGGCGTTCGGCACCAGGTCGGCGACGTGGTGACACGCGGGCACCGGCGCGATCCCGTCACCGCGCCCGGCGATCGCCAGCACGGGAACCGTCACGTCGGCGAGGTCGATCGTCCGGTCGGTCAGCGCCAGCTGCCCGTTCGCGAGGTCGTTGGTGCGGAAGAAGCGGTGATAGAGCTGGCCGAACGTGCGGCCGGGATAGGCGTGCATGCGGCCCATGAACGCGTCCACGGCCTCGATCTGTGCGAGCAGGTCGCGATCGCCGGCGTGCGAGAGCATCGTCCACGGCTTCATCACGTACTTGTCGATCCCGGCGATCTGGTAGCCGCGCTTGACGAGCGGCGCCGGCGCGCCGCCGAGCGCGCGGTACAGCTGCGTCACCAGCTGCCCGCGAGTGACCGCGTCGATCGGCCGCAGCGGCGCCACGAGCGGCACCTTGGAGAAGTCGAACGGGCTCGCGACGAGCGCCGCCGCCTCGATCGGCAGCTCGCCGTCCATCGCGTGCGCGAGCAGCGCCATGATCCCGCCGAGGCACCAGCCGATCACCCGCACCGGCCGGCCCGCGTCGTCCGCCGCCGCGCGGACGGCGTTCGGGATCACGTCCTCGATCCAGTGCTCGAGGCCGAGGTCGCGGTTACGGAACTCGATGTCGCCGTACTCGAGCAGGTACGTGCGCCGGCCGCCGACGACGAGGTGCTCGGCGAGCGAGCAGCCGCGCCGCAGGTCGAAGCAGATCGCCGGCGCGGCCAGCGGCGGGACGAGCAGCACCGGCGCGCCGCGGCGGCGACGCCGGCTCTCGTAGCGCGAGACGGTGCGCTGCGGCCCGCTGTCGATCACCGTCGCGGGCATGCGCCGCAGGTCGGCGAGGCCGCCACCCACCGTCGTCGTGTAGAGGTTCGCGACCTCTGAGAGCCCGATCACCCAGGGAACTCAAGCAGCAGCTCGAGCAGCGCGGTGGTCGCCTCGAGCTGCGGGCAGTGGCCGCACCCCTCGATGAGCTCGACGCGAGTGGCGGGCAGCGCGTCGAGCACCACGCGCGCGCCGCTGTGCGGGACCATCCGGTCGCGGGTGCCCCACACGAGCATCACCGGGCAGCCGACGGCGGCGAGGTCGAACGGCGCGGTCGCCAGCTCGGGCAGCAGGCGGCGCCCGGACTCGAGCAGCCCGGCGACGTTCTCGCGCGACCCGTGGTGGGCCGAGAACGCGTCGACGACCTGGCGCTGCGCCACCTTCGGGCTCGAGAACGCGAGCTGCCGGTAGGCGCCGCCGACCAGCGAGCGCACGAGCGCGCCCGGCACGGGGATCGGGATGTCGAGCAGCCGGCGGATGATCGGGTCGCGCTCGACGATGTCGAACCAGCCCGGCATCTCCAGCCCCGCGGGCGCGACCGGCACGACGCCGGCGAGGCCGAGCTCGTCCGCCTGCTCGGCGAGCCGCAGCGCGACCGCGCCGCCGAGCGAGTTGCCGGCGATCACGACCGGCTCTCCGGCGCCCCACTCGTGCACCAGCGCGTGCGCGAACTCGTCGAGCTGCGGCAGGATCGCGCCCTTGCGCAGGCGCGTCGCGCTCCCGAAGCCGGGAAGGTCGACGGCGATCGCCCGCCGCCCGCACAGCGCGAGCTCGGCGAGCAGCGGCCGCCACGTGTCGGCCGAGTCGCCCCAGCCGTGCAGCAGCACGATGCCCGGGCCGAAGCCTTCGAGCTCCAGCACGCGCGTGCGGTGTCCCGCAAGCTCCATGCTGTGCTCGATCAGCGGCTCCATGGCAATGTCGATACCCGGAACCGCCGGGTTCAGGCTCAGCGCGATTCGGAACGCGCGGCGCGCCAGGTCTCGGCGCGGATCGCCCAGCGCTCGTGATCCCGCCAGCGGCCGCCGATCTTCAGGTAGCGCGGCGAGAACCCCTCGAGCTCGAACCCGGCGCGTTTGGCCAGCGCGATCGACCGCCGGTTGTCCGGCTGGATGTTCGCCTCGAGCCGGTGCAGGCCGAGCTCGGTGAACGCCTCGCGCAGCAGCAGGCCCATCGCCTCGGTCATGTAGCCCTGACCCGCGTAGCCCGCGACGCCGCCGTAGCCGAGAAAGGCGTTCTTGAACGCGCCGCGGACGATCTCGCTGAGGTTGAGGAAGCCGACGATCGCGCCGTCCTCGATGCGGCAGGCGAAGTACGGCGCGTAGCGGGGATCGCGCACGCGCGCGAGGTACGCCGTGTAGCGCTCGGGCGTCTCCGGCATGTAGACCCACGGACGGTGCAGCGACCGGCTCGCGCGCATCGCGGCGATGAACTCGTCCTGGTCGGCCGACGTCGGGGTACGGAGAACCACACGCGCCACGGGCGGAATCGTGCCATGCGCGATGCCGGGTTTCTCACCATGCGGACGCGTGGTCTCCCACCTGTCCCGGGAGCGGTGCGCGCGGGACGCTGTCGGCAATGCGGTTCGAACGCCCATTCTTCGCTGCCGGCCTTGCGCTCATCACGATCCATCTGCTCGACCTCGCGTTCTCGGGGCCCGACACGTCGCTGATCGGCGTCGTCGTGATCGTCGCCGTCCCGCTCGCCGCGCTGTGGGCGCAGCCGCGCGTGACGCGGGCCACGCGGTTCGCCCTCGGCGTGACCGTCGGGCTGCTGTTCGCCGGCTTCGGCGTCGCCTCGCACGGCCTGCACGCCGTGCTGCAGGGGCCGGCCGGATACGACGTGACCGGCCTCGGGGCGATCGCCGGCGGGCTGCTGCTGATCGCGGGCGCGGTCGCCGCGCTGTTCGCGCCCGGGCGGCGCGACCGGCGCCACCGCTTCGCCCACGCGGCGGCGTGGCTGGTGGGCGCGTGTGCCGTGCTCTCGCTCGTGCTGCTGCCGCTCGCGCTCACGCTGATGGTCACCCACGCCCCGCGCAATCCGGTGGCGACGCTGGACATCCCGCACGAGGACGTCCGTATCGACGGCGTCGCCGGCTGGTACGTGCCGCCGCGCAACGGCACCGCCGTGCTGGTGATCCACGGCTCCACCGGCAACCGCGCACGGGTCGCCGACCGCGTCCGCCTGCTCGCCCGCCACGGCTACGGCGTGCTCGCGATCGACCTGCCGGGCAACGGCGAGAGCGACGGCTACTCCAACGGCCTCGGCGACAACGCGCAGCCGGCGATCAGCAAAGCGCTCGGCTACCTCGATCAGCGCCCGGGCGTCGACCGCATCGCGGGCTTCGGCACCTCCCTGGGCGGCGAGGTCCTGCTCGAGGCCGCCGCCCGCGACGACCGCCTGCAGGCCGTGATCTCCGACGGCGCGGCACGCCCGGAGGACGCGGGCATGCCGCTCACGATGAAGATCGGCCGCGCGATGGTGCGCGGGATCTCCGGGATGCGGCCGGCGCCATCGCTGGAAGACCACATGCCCTCGAGCCCGACCCTGCTGATCGCCTCAGGCGCGCCCGAGGAGATCCCGGTCAATCGCCGCTACGCCGCGGGCGCCGCGAACGCGCAGCTGTGGGAGATCCCGGAGGCCGCCCATACCGGCGGCCTGCGCTCCCGGCCCGCGGAGTACGAGCGGCGCGTGATCGGCTTCCTCGACGGGTCGCTCAGTTCGCGAGTCGTAAGTTCCATACGGGCTCGCGAACTTCGACTCGGACACTGGCCTGGCCGGCTGTCCGGCCGGCGCGGCCGCCGGCGCGTGGGCGACGAAGTCGGACGGCCGCACCAGCACCACGCACAGCGCCGCGCCGGCGAGCGCGATCACCCCGGCCAGCAGCAGGATGTGGTTGAGGCCGGCGTCGAACGCCGTCTCGGCGACGCGGATCAGCGCCCGGTTGCCGGTCTGCTGGGCACCGCCGAACGCCACGAAGTCGGCGACGTTGCCGCCGCGGAAGCGGTCGGCGGCCGGCCCGGCCTCGGCGAGGAACTTCTGCGTGACCTGGTGCTGGAAGATCGCTCCCCAGGCGGCGATGCCGGTCGCGACGCCGACCTGCCGGAACGTCGAGTTGATGCCCGAGGCCATGCCCGAGCGGCGCGGCTCGACGACGCCGATCGCCGCGGTCGCCAGCGCCGGGTTGGTCATGCCGATGCCGGCGCCGGCGAGCAGGAAGCCGAGCAGCAGGGCGGTCCAGTCGTCGCCGGGCTCGAGGCCGCGCATCAGCAGCAGGCCGATGCCGACGAGCAGCAGCCCGCCGGAGAGGAACCAGCGCACGCCGAGACGCTCCGCCAGCTTGCCCGAGACCGGCGCGATCGCGAACGACACCAGCGTGATCGGCAGGAAGCGCAGGCCGGCCTCGAGCGCCGAGTAGCCGAGGACGTTCTGCACCCAGAGCGTGAGGTAGAGGAACATGGCGAACATCGACCCCGACAGCACGAACGCGGCGATCGACGCACCGCTGAACGACGGCTTGCGGAACAGGGCGAGGTCGAACATCGGCGACGACACGCGCATCTCGGCGACCACGAACGCGATCAGCAGCACTGCGGAGCCGACGAGGCAGGCGATGATCGTGCCGTTCCAGTCCTCGGCGTTGCCGCGGATGAGCCCGAACACGAGCAGGAACAGCGCGGCCGAGAAGGTGACGGTGCCGATCCAGTCGGCGCCGCCCGCGTGCGGGTCGCGCGACTCGTCGACGCGCCGCAGCGTCAGCGCGATCGCGTAGATGCCGATCGGCAGGTTGACGTAGAAGATCGCCTGCCAGCCGATCCACTCGGTCAGCACGCCGCCGATCAGCGGGCCGACAGCGACGGCGCCGCCGATCGTCGCGCCCCAGATGCCGATCGCGGTGCCTCGGTCGCGGCCCGTATAGGCGGACGCGAGCAGCGCCAGCGACGTGGCGAACATCAGCGAGCCGCCGATCCCCTGCAGGGCACGGGCGAGGTTGAGCATCAGCGGCGAGCCGGACAGCCCGCACAGCGCCGACGCCACCGTGAACACCACGAGGCCCCACATGAAGACGGCGCGCCGGCCGATGCGGTCGGCGACCGTCCCCGCGGTCAGCAGGAACGCCGCCAGCATCAGCGAGTAGGCGTCGATCACCCACTGCAGGTCCTCGAACGAGGAGCCCAGATCGCGCTCGATGTAGGGCAGCGCGACGTTGACGACGGTGATGTCCAGCAGGAGCATGAACGTCGCGACGCAGACGGCGATGAGGGTCCACCACTTGGCCATGGCCCCAACGGTACGACAGTAGGGTGCTGGGCAGTGACGTCGTCGGTCCCGGAGAGCCTGTGGGCGAGGCTGCGAGCCGAGCCGCTGCGGGCTCCGGAGCACATCGCGCTGGCGGCGGCGGATCGGCACGCGCCCGCGGCCGCGACGTGGGCGGCCGAGAAGCGCGCGCGCCTCGCGGTCTCGCACACCGAGCTCGCGCGGATGGCGAAGCGCCGGCACGCCGCCATGGCCCGCTTCGAGGGCGCCGCCACCGGCGTCGGCGGGTTCGTCACGGCCGGTCCCGACCTCGTGCTGCTCGCGTGGATCCAGTCGCGGCTGGTGTTCTTCGTCGCCGCCGCCTACGGCTTCGACCCGCACGACCCGATGCGCCCCGCCGAGCTGCTCGTGCTGCGCGACCTGTACCCGGACCCGCAGACCGCGCGGCAGGCGCTCGACGGGATGGGCAGGACCGTCGCCGAGGCCTACGTGGGCACCAAGATCGAGCGCGGCCGCGAGCAGGCGGTGCTGTCACGGCTGCTGCAGTTCGCCGGCAAGCGCACCGCCACCCGCGCCGCGCGGCGGCTGATCCCCGGCGTCGGCATGGCGTTCAACGCGGTCGCGAACGAGCGGGACACGCGCGCGCTCGCCGACCGCGCGATCAAGTTCTACGGGGGTTAGACCGTCAAGACCTCGCCGTTGAGCGCGGCGGAGGCGTCGCTGCACAGGAACAGGATCGTCTTGGCGATCCGCTCCGGCGGGACCATCTTGTCGATCGCGTCCGGGCTCGCGGCCCGGTTGGCGGGCGTGTCGATCATCGTCGGGGCGATGATGTTGCAGCGCACGCCCTCGGACGCGTGCTCCTTCGCGACCACGCGCGCGAACGTGAGCACGGCCGCCTTCGACGCGGCGTAGCCGGCGCCGCCGGCCCACGGCTGCAGGGCGGTGTGCGCGGACACGCAGACGATCGCGCCGCCGCCCGCCTCGACCAGCCGCGGCAACGCCGCCTGCGTCATCAGGTAGGTCGGCCGCAGGTTGAGCGCGAACAGCGCCTCGAAGTCGGCCAGCGGCGTGTCGGCGACCGGCTGGTCGGCCTTGAAGCCGCCGACGAGGTTCGCCAGCGCGCGCAGCGGCTGGTCCGGATCGCTCGCGGCGAGCCGGACGACGCGCGCGACGTCGTCGGGATCGGTGAGGTCGGCCTGGATCGTCTCGACCGCCTCGGGCAGCCGCTCGTGCGGCCCGGGAAGGATGTCGGGGACGACGACGCGCCAGCCGTCGGCGAGGAACGCTTCGACGACGGAGACGCCCAGCCCGCCCGTGCCGCCGGTGATGAGTGCAGTGGCCACGGGCGCAATGTTGCCATCCGAACTCGGCTCTAGCTTTCGCCCCACGATGTTCGTGCGCGAGCTCGCAGAAGGCCAGGAGATCGACCAGGTGCTGCTGGTCCGCGGGCGTGAGCTGCGCAGGCGCAGCGACGGGTCGGAGTTCCTGAAGCTCTCGCTCGGCGATCGCACCGGCAGGGTCGTCGCGGTGCTGTTCGACGCGGCGCGCGAGATGGCCGCCGCCTGCGAGTCCGGCACGTGCGTGCGCGTGTCCGGCACCTACGAGCGGCACCCCCGGCACGGCGCGCAGATCGCGCTCCGCCACATCGAGCCGGCCGACCCGGCCGAGTACGACCTCAACGACCTGCTCGACGGGCCGCTGCGCCCGGTCGACGAGATGGTCGCCGACCTGCGCGACCTGATCGCGCAGGTCCGCCGGGCGCCCCTGCGCGCGCTGCTCGACCACGTGCTCGGCCCGGAAGCGGCGACGTGGCCGGCCTTCCGCGATGCCCCGGCCGCCAAGCGCTACCACCAGGCCTACCGGCACGGTCTGCTCGAGCACTCGCTGAGCGTCGCCCAGGCCGTCGCCGTGATCTCGACGACGTTCCCGGGCATCGACCGCGACGTGGCGATCACCGGCGCGCTGCTCCACGACATCGGGAAGATCGACGCCTACACGGCCGACCCGCTGGCGATCGACCTGACCGATCTCGGCAAGCTGCAGGGCGAGATCTCGCTCGGCTACTACCGGATCCGCCGCGCGATCGAGGACATCCACGGCTTCCCGCCCGAGCTGGCCGCGGCCGTGCTGCACATCATCCTCGCCCACCACGGCCAGCTCGAACACGGGTCGCCGGTCGTCCCGTGCACGCGCGAGGCGACGCTCGTGCACATGATCGACAACCTCGGCGGCCGGCTCGGCTCGTTCGACCGGCTCGAGAAGGAGCTGCCGAACGGGTCGCTGTGGTCGGCGTACGATCGCGTGCTCGGCGGCGGCGCCTACTTCGCCCGCCAAGCCGCCTAGTACCGGTTTGCGCGGGTACTAGCCGAGCTCGCGCTCGACCTCGTCGAGCCAGTCGGCGTGGGCGTCGACGATGCGGCGCGCGAGCTTGTGGTTGAGGAGCAGGTAGCGCTCGCGGCGCGGGAGCGTGTGGGCGACCTGCTCGCCGACGTCGATCCGCTCGCGCAGCTCGGCGATCTCCTCGCGCAGCGGACGCAGGCTCTCCAGCACCGCCTCGTCGCCCACGATGTCGGCGGCGAGCAGGCGCCAGGCGGGCTCGAGCTGGATGCGCGAGAACGGTGACGGCTCGCGCATCCAATCGCGCAGCGCCTCTGCGCCCCTTGGCGGTGAGCGCGTAGCTGGTGCGCTCGCGCGTGCGGCCCGGCTCCTTCTGCGAGCTGAGGTAGCCGAGCTTCTCGAGCCGCTTCGGCTCCGCGTACCACTGGCTGTCGGCGAAGTCGGCGTAGATGCGCCCCTGGCGCGCCATCCGCACGAGGTCGTGCGGCCCGGCGCCGTCCGTGCCGACGAGCGTGAGGACGACATGCGAGAAGGCGGTCAGCCGATCCATTGACAAAGCTCCGATTCGGAGGTATACAGTCCGTTGAAACTCCGAAACGGAGCTTACAGGAAGGACACCCGCCATGACCCGCCTCTGGTTCCTCAACGGCCTCATCACCGTCGGCGTCGCCAACGCCGAGGGCAGCGACGGCATCTCGGTGCTCGAGCACCTGGCGCCGCACGGGGATTCCCCGCCGCTGCACGTCCACCACGACGAGGACGAGGTGTTCCACATCCTCGAGGGCGAGCTCCGCATCCGCGTCGGCGACGACGAGCTGCGGGCCGGTCCCGGTGAGACGCTGCTCGCCCCGCAGGGCATCCCGCACACCTACCGCGTCGAGTCCGAGCAGGGACGCTGGCTGGTGACCACCGCGCGCGGCAACTTCGAGCGCTTCGTCCGCTCGATCAGCCGGCCCGCCGAGCACGACGGGCTGCCCGAGCCCGCCCCGGAGCCGACGCCCGAGCAGGTCGAGGCGCTCGCGGTCGCCGCCCGCGCGCACGGGATCGAGCTGGTCGGTCCGCCGCTCGCATAGCAGAGCGGGGCGCCGCGGGCGATCAGGACGCGCCGTCGTCGAGCAGGTTGTCGAGCATCGCCCGCAGCTCCACGCCGGCGGACTGGATGCGGGAGGCGTACTCGCGGCGCTGAACGTCGCTGATCGCCTTGTCGGACGCGAGCAGCTCGGCGAAGCCGGTGATGATCGTCAGCGGCGCCCGCAGGTCGTGCCGGATGCGGCGGCGATCGTCCTCGTCGCTCACGGCGCGTCGCTGTCCAGGCCGGAGATGAAGCCCTCCCGCAGCGCGATGGCCACCGCGTGCACCCGCGTGTGCGCCTCGAGCTTGGTCATCGCGTTGCGGATGTGGGTCTTGACCGTCTCGCTGGAGAGGACGAGCCGCTCGGCGACGTCCTCTCCGGTCAGGCCCTGCGCGAGGAGGTCCATGATCTCCCGCTCGCGCTTGGACAGCGACGGCATCCGCTGCGTCGTCTTGCGCGAGAGCAGCGCGGGCCGGAGCCGCGGGTCGACGTACGTGCCGCCGTCGGCGACCGTCTCGAGCGCGCCGGTCAGCTCGCTCGGGGTGCCCTCCTTGAGCGCGTAGCCGCGCGCGCCGGAGTCGAGCCCGCTGACCAGCAGCTCGACGTCGCTCGACCCGGTGTAGAGCACGACACGACGCTCGGGGTCGGCGTCCAGGAGCGCGCGCGTGAGGTCGATCCCGGACTCGTCGCCGAGGCGAATGTCGACCAGAGAAACATCGGGTTCAAGCCGTTCGACGAGCTCGCGGCCCTCGCCGGCCGTGCCCGCCGTACCCACGACTTCGCATCCCTCGCGGCCGAGCAGCAGCTCAAGCCCTTCTCTGAGGGCTTCATGGTCTTCGATGAGAACGAGCCGGAGAGACAAGGCCGAAGTGGTTGTGGGACTCGCTCGAAATTCGACAATCCAGTGTCAAAGTCCCGCAAAGTCCTCCCGCTACAAAGGGTAGGAGAGTCGCGAAACGGCAGGCGCTCTAAGGTTGGAGGGGCGTTGGCGAAGGACACGGAAAAGCTGATCCGGCAGCTCTCGCTGATCTCGTACCTGATGGCCGAGCGCCGGCCAGTGACGGCCACCGAGATCCGGCGTGACGTCGAGGGATACTCGGACATGACCGAGGACGCGTTCGCGCGCCGCTTCTACGCCGACCGCGCCGAGCTCGACGCCCTCGGGATCCATCTTTCGGTCGACAAGCCGGCCGACGGCTTCTCCGAGCAGGAGAACTACTCGCTCGCCCCCGAGGCCTTCCACCTCCCGGCGATCGAGTTCACCGATGACGAGCGCGCCGCCCTGCAGACGGCGCTGACGCTGCTCGACGGCGAGTTCGCCTACGCCGAGCCGCTGCGGCTGGCGCTGCAGCAGATCACCTGGGGCCGCCCGAGCCCACTCGGCGGCGGCCTGCGGCAGACGATCGGGCTCGGGATCACCGCTTCGGCCGGCGGGGCGGAGCTCTCGTCGCGGCTGGCGAAGATCGACACCGCGATCTACCGCCGCAAGCGGATCGAGTTCGAGTACTACACGATGCAGTCGGGCGAGACCGCGCTGCGCAAGGTCGACCCGTACCACCTGCTGTTCGAGGGCGGGCAGTTCTACCTCGTCGGCTACTCGCACGAGCGCGACGACGTGCGCATGTTCCGGCTGTCGCGGATCCGCGGCAAGGTCGCCTACGCGACCAAGGCCGAGCACGACTTCCAGCGGCCCGCCGACTTCGACCCGCGCGAGTACGCCGGCCGCGTGCCGTGGCAGCTCGGCGACCTGGTCGCCACCGCCGACGTGTGGGTGTCCGACGACGTGTCCTGGTACGTCGAGCGCCAGTTCGGCGCGTACGGGACGCTGAGCGACGGCGTCTTCCACACCGAGTACGCGGTCCCGCGCCTGCTGATCTCGTGGGCGCTCGGGCTGCGCGAGCACGCGCGCGTCGAAGGCCCGGCCGAGCTGGTCGACGAAGCCCGCGAGCGCATCGACAAGATCATCGAGCTGCACCGCGGCGACCCCGTCACCGCGCCGGCCGTCCCGCCGCGCGAGATCGCCGAGGCCGACAGCAACGGGCGCAACCGCGGCGAGCCCACGGGCACGATCCGGCCGGAGCGGTTCGCCCGGCTCGTCACGCTCGCCTCGGTGCTCATCGCCGCCGGCCGCGCCGGCCGCCGGCTGCAGGTCGACGAGGTGTGCGACCAGCTGAAGATGTCGCCCCAGGAGCTGCGGGAGGACATCTCGGTGCTGAACGTCGTCAACTTCGGCGGCGGCGCCTACGTGATCTACGCCGAGGTGCTGCCGAGCGGCGAGATCGAGGTCGACCCCGAGCCGTACTCGGACACGTTCGACCGCCCGGCGCGCCTGCTGCCGATCGAGGCGAAGGCGCTGGTCGCCGCGATCGATCTGTTGAACCTCGCGCAGCCGGAGCTGAGCACCGCGCGCGACAAGGTCGTCGAGGCGCTCGGGCACGACCCCGTCGAGGAGGGCCTCCAGATCGCCGCTCCCAACGTGTCCGACGACGTCGCCCACACGGTCGAGCGGGCCGTGCACGAGAGCCGGCTGCTGAAGATCGAGTACTGGTCGGCGGAGGACAACCTCGGGGTGCGCACCGTCGAGCCGTACGCGCTGTTCAACGGCACCGAGGCCTGGTACGTGGCGGCGTTCGACGACCGGCTGAAGCACTTCCGCCTGGACCGGATCAAGAGCGCCGAAGCGCTCGACGAGCACTTCGAGCGGCGCGCCGACCTGGACCCGATCGCCGACGTCGGCGGCTGGCCGCGCACGGGCAAGATCGAGGGTGCGCGGATCGCCCGCGTCTGGATCTCTCCCGAGCAGGCGCGCTGGGCGCGTGAGAAGCACGACTTCGTGGCCGAGCTCGAGGACGGGGCGATCGTCGTCGAGCGGTCGTTCAACGGCACGGACTTCCTCGTGAAGGAGATCCTCCGTGAGGCGGGCGACGCGGCGGTGCTGGAGCCGGCCGACGCCCGCGAGGCGGTGCTGACCGCCGCCGAGCGCTTGCTCGCGCCCAGCTCGTGAGCCGGCGCGCCGAGATCGTCATGACGCCGGAGGAGGCCGCGGCCTTCCTCGACGAGCAGCGCACGGTCACGTGCGCGACGCTCGGCCGCGACGGCTGGCCGCACCTGATGCCGCTCTGGTACGTGATCCGCGACGGTGAGCTGTGGGCGTGGACGTACGGGACGTCGCAGAAGGTGCGCAACCTCGAGCGCGACCCGCGCTGCACGCTGCAGGTCGAGACCGGCCTCGCCTACAACGAGCTCCGCGGCGTGATGATCAAGGCCGAGTGCGTCATCCACCGCGACGTCGAGACGATCGCCGCGCTCGGCGAGGAGATCCTGGTGCGCTACAGCGGCACTCCGCTCGACGACAACGGGCGCGAGTACGTCGGCCGCCATGCGCTCAAGCGGGTGGGCCTGCAGTTCCGGCCGCGCGAGTCCGCGACCTGGGACCACCGCAAGCTCTAGCGCCGCGAGGCGCTAGGCGTCGAGCACGCGCTCGAACGCGGCGACCACGTCCGGGTCGAACTGCGTGCCGGTGCCGCGGCGCAGTTCGGCCCGCGCCTCCTCCGGCGTGAGGGCGGCGCGGTACGGGCGGTCGGCGGTCATCGCCTCGTAGGCGTCGGCGACCGCGAGGATCCGGCCCTCGAGCGGGATCGCGCCACCGGAGAGCGCGCGCGGGTACCCCGTGCCGTCGAGCCGCTCGTGGTGGGAGAGGACCCAGCTGGCGACATCGCGCAGGTTGGCGTGCTCGAGGATGCGGGCGCCGAGCTCGGGGTGGCGCATGATCTCCTCCCACTCGTGCCGCTCGAGCGACCCGGGCTTGAGCAGCACCGCGTCGGAGATGCCGAGCTTGCCGATGTCGTGCAGCACGCCGGCGACGCGCACGCGCTCGACCTGGACGGGCTCGAGGCCCATCTGCAGGGCGATCTGCTCGGCGTAGCGGCCGACGGTCTCGGAGTGGCGGGCGGTCGCGACGTCGCGCAGGTCGAGCGTCTCGGCGAGGAGCATCGCGGCGGCGAGCTGCTCGCCGGCGCGGTCGTCGGCGAGCGCATCGAGCATCGCCAGCGTCTCGGCGTGGTGGACGACGCAGCGGTCGCGACCGAGGCGCTTGGCGGCGAACAGCGCGCGGTTGGCCGCGCGCACGAGCTCCTCCGGGTCGGCGTTGCGCGTGCCCTCGGCGATCCCGACCGACACCGAGATCGGCACCGGGAAGTCGCGGAACGTGCTGGCGACCTCGCGGCGCAGGCGCTCGGCCACGGCCAGCGCCTCGCGCTCGCCGACGCCGGAGAGCACGAGCGCGAACTCCTCGCCGCCGAGGCGGACGGCGACGTCGTCCTCGCGGGTGCACGCGCGCAGCAGGTCGGAGAACGTCCGGAGCACGTCGTCGCCGACCGGGTGGCCGAGCGTGTCGTTGACGCGTTTGAAGTGGTCGAGGTCGCAGATGACGAGCGCGAGCGGCGCGCGGCGGTCCTCGAGCCCCTGCTCGAAGCCGCGGCGGTTGCGCAGGCCGGTCAGCGGGTCGTGCTCGGCGAGCTCGCGCAGGCGCTCGAGCTGGCTGGCCGACTCGATCGCGCCGACCGCGTGGTTGGCGAACGCGCGCAGCGCACGCAGGCCGTCGACGCCGGGGAGCAGCAGGTCGACCGGGTCGTCGGCCCACAGGAAGCCGAGCAGGGCGCCGTCGCGGTTGCGCAGCGGCACCATCAGCCAGTGGTGGTTCCAGGCGCGCGGGCCGCGGCCGTTGTGGTGCGAGGCGTAGACGGTCGGTATGCCGAGCTGGGCCGCCTTGACGTGCGCCGTCTCGCTGTCGATCAGGACGCAGCCCTCCTGCTCGAACTCGGGCGCCATCATCAGCTCGAGCGCCGGCGCGGAGAACGGCCCGATCCCGCCGGCATCGTCGAACCCGACGCCGGCCGAGAGCAGGAGCTGACCGTCGCCCGCCTCGTCGAGGAAGACGGCGGCCTTCTCGAACTTGAGCGCGTCGCGGATCCCCTCGCAGACCGCGTTGAGCATCTCGGCGCGCGAAGTGCTGGTGGTCAGCTCGGACGAGACGCGCAGCAGGTGCTCGACGGAGGCGCGGTGGCGGGTCGCCTCGGCCGCGAGCTGGCCGTGCTCGATCACGCTGGCGGCGATCGCGGCGACGGCGGAGACGATCTCGAGCGTGCTCTCGGCGGGGCGGCGGCCGTTGACCGGGTCGTCGAGCGAGAGGAAGGCGAGCGGGCTCCCGTCGGAGGCGGTCAGCGGCACGAGCAGCGCGTCGTCCGGATGCCAGGCGTCCGGTCCGACTGGCCCGGCGGTGCCCTTCACCCACGTCATCCCGCTGCTCTCGAAGTCGAACTCGTCGTGCGGGACGAGGAACGCGTCGTGCACGCGGAAGCGCTCGTCGAGCAGCTTCGCGAGCTCCTGCGGGTTCACATGCTCGCCCAGCAGCGTCTCGCGCGCCGCCGCGTCATCACCCTCGACGACGACGACTTCGTAGTCGTCCCAGGCCGGGCGGTAGACGTTCACCACGACGGCGAGGAATCCGAGCGCCTGCGCGACGGTGCTGGCGATCTCCTCGAACAGGAGCTGCAGATCCGCGCGCGAGCGGACCACGGCCGCCACGTCGAGCAGCGCCCGCAGGCTCGACAGCGTGCCGGCTTCGCCGGCTCCGGTCACGGATGGTGCAGCCACCTTTGGGGTCCGTATCGGCTGATTGGATCGATTCCTCTAGGCTCCCCCGCCGATGGACGAGCTCAAGGGGTTGATCCTGTCGGGCGGACGCGGCACGCGCCTGCGCCCGATCACCTTCACCTCGGCCAAGCAGCTGGTGCCGGTGGCGAACAAGCCGGTCCTCTTCTACGGCATCGAGGCGATGGCCGAGGCGGGCATCCGCGAGGTCGGGATCATCATCGCGCCGGAGACCGGCGCCGAGATCCGCGCCGCGGCGGGCGACGGCTCGCAGTTCGGCGTCTCGATCACCTACATCGTCCAGGACGAGCCCGCCGGCCTCGCCCACGCGGTCCTGACCGCCGAGCCGTTCCTGGGCTCGTCGCCGTTCGTGATGTACCTCGGCGACAACCTGCTCCAGGGCGGGATGGAAGATCTCGTGGAGCAGTTCCGCGGCGGCGGCGCCGAGGCGCTGATCCTGCTCACGCCGGTCCCGGATCCCCAGAACTTCGGCGTCGCCGAGCTGGGCACCGAGGGCAACGTCATCCGCCTGGTCGAGAAGCCGCCGGAGCCGGCCACCGACCTCGCCCTCGTCGGCGTCTACATGTTCACGCCGCTGATCCACGAGGCCGCCCGGTCGATCAAGCCGTCGGCCCGCGGCGAGCTCGAGATCACCGACGCGATCCAGTGGCTGGTCGACGGCGGCCGCCGCGTGGAGCCGCACATCGTCCGCGGCTGGTGGAAGGACACCGGTCGCCTCGACGACATGCTCGAGGCCAACCGCCTGATCCTCGACGTGGTCGAGCGGCGGATCGACGGCGAGCTGTTCGAAGCCCAGGTCGACGGGCGCGTGGTGGTCGAGGCGGGCGCGCGCCTGGAACGCGCCGTGGTCCGCGGTCCGGCGATCATCGGCGCCGGCGCGGTCGTCCGCGACGCATACATCGGCCCCTACACCGCGGTCGGGCGCCACTGCGTGATCGAGGGCGCCGAGGTCGAGCACTCGATCCTCCTCGAGGGCTCATCCGTCCGCGGGTTGAACGGGCGCATGGAGTCGTCGCTGCTCGGCCGCGACGTCGCGATCTCGCGCGACGCGCGCCAGCCGCGGGCCTACCGGTTCATGGTCGGCGACAAGTCCGAGATCGGCATCCTCTGACCTCGGCCGGGTATCGGGCGCGGCCGACTTCGGCATTTAGGGAGGCCGGATCGGCCGCCTCGCGCAGACGCCGTGGCGGATAACCCGCGCATAGCGAGGTTTTTCCGCCACCAAGGCGCGCCGACGCTCGCGGCGACCGCCGGGACGGCCGACACCCTCGCCGCCCTACCCAGCCGCAGTTCGACGTCGGCGCACCGCAACCGCCCGAGGACGTCGTAGAGGTCGGCGCAGACGACGTCGGCGGCACCGAGCTCGTCGGCGGCGTGGGTCGTCGCCACGGCCCAGACCGTCGCGCCGGCCTCGCGACCGGCGGCGATCCCCGCAGGCGCGTCCTCGATCACGAGGCAGTCGCGCGACGAGACGCCCAACGCCCGCGCCCCGGCGAGGTACGGATCAGGGTGCGGCTTCCCGCGCGGCGTGAGGTCGGCGGTGATGATCACGGCCGGCGGCGCCAGACCGGCGGCGGAGAAGCGTGCCGCGGCCAAAGGCGGCGTGCAGGAGGTGACGACCGCCAGCGGGGCCACGGAAGCCAGCAGCTCGGCTGCGCCCGGGAGCGCGACCCCGCCCGTCTCGGCGTGCAGCTCGTCGAGCCGGGTCGACTCGGCGACCGGGTCGAGCTCCGGCGCCCAGCGCTCGATCACCTGCACGCCCGGGACGCCGTGGGACGTGCGGCCGACCTCGTCCGGGTCGAGCCCGCGCGAGACGGCCCACTCGCGCCAGATGCGCTCGACCTCGGCGCCGCTGTCGACGAGCACGCCGTCGAGGTCGGACAGGACGGCGGCGAACCTCATGCCGCCGCCGTGGCCGCGGCGCGGCGGCCGGCGGCTTCGGCGTCGGCAGCGCGCGAGCCGAGCAGGGTGACCGCGAGCCCGGCGGCGCACAGCACGCCGAGCGCGGCGGGCAGGGAGATCGCGTCGGCGAGCACGCCGATCAGCGGCGGGCCGACGATGAAGCCGGTGTAGCCGACCGTGAACACCGCCGCCAGCGACGGCCCGGACGGCGGGACCCGCCCCGCGGCGCTGAACAGCAGCGGCACGGCGTTGGCGATCCCGACCCCGATCAGCGCGAAGCCGACGACGGCGACGACCGGCTCGCCGATCAGCAGCGTCGCGGCCAGCGCGAGCGGTCACCAGCCCCATCCCCGCCGACAGCAGCCGGCCCGGCGCCCCAGCGGTGCGCAAGCCATCACCGGCGAGCCGCGCCAGCGCCATGCCCAGCGAGAAGCCGGCGAAGCCGGTCGCGGCGGCCGACGCGCCGGCGCCGAGGTCCTGCTTGAGGTAGATGCCGCTCCAGTCGCCCATCGCACCCTCGGTGACCATCACGAGGAAGCACAGGGCGCCGATCAGCAGCACGCCGCGCGAGGGGATCGCGAAGCCGCTCGACCCGTGCTCGGAGTGCGCGGACGCGCCGCCCAACCGGGTCGTGATCGCGACACCGGCGACCCACAGGATCGCGCTCGCGATCACGCCCTCGATGCGCGGGTCGAGCCCGAGCGCCACGGCCAGCGCCACGCCGCCCGACCCGGCCAGGCCGCCGAAGCTCCAGCCCGCGTGCAGCGACGACATGATCGGCCGCCGGAGCGTGCGCTCGACCGCGACGCCGTGCGCGTTCATCGACACGTCCATCGCCCCGTTGGCGGCGCCGAACAGCACGAGCGCCAGCCCGAGGAACACCGGCGTCGGCGCGAACAGCGGCAGCGGCGAGCAGCGGGAGGTAGATCAGCGCGGCCGTGCGGGTGACCGTCGCGCTCGAGCGCCGGTCGAGCACCTGGCCCGTCAACGGCATCGCGATCATCGCCCCGATCGCCATGCACAGCAGCGCCAGGCCGATCGTCGCCTTGCTGACGTCGAGCCGCTCCTGCACGAACGGGATCTGCCCGACCCACGTGCCGATCATCGCGCCGTTCAGGAAGAAGAGCGAACGTGGCGGCGCGCGGCGTCATGCGCGGACCACGCTCGCGCCCGCCGCGACGTAGTCCTCCAGCAGGTCCTCGGCCGCGTCGGTGACGAGATGGCTCACGGCGGACAGCGGCGACACGACCCACGGCGCCGCCGTGTTCAGCTTGTCGGCGGTCGCGAGCGCGATCACCTCGGCGGCCGACTCGACCATCGCGCGCTTGACGTGCGACTCGTCGTGGTCGAGCGTCGTCACGCCGAGATCGGGGTGCAGGCTGCAGATGCCGAGCACGCAGGCGTCGGCCCGCACGTGGCGCAGCGCGTAGATCGCCTCGGCGCCGACGGCGACCTGCGGCTCCTTGAGCAGCCGGCCGCCGATCAGGACGACCTCGGCCGACGGGTGCTCGGCGAGCGCGGCCGCGACGGGCGGCGAGTTGGTGAGCACCGTGCAGTCGCGGTGCGGCGGCAGCCGGCGCGCGAGCTCGAGCGAGGTCGTCCCACCGTCGAGCACGATCACCCGCGCGCCCTCGAGCAGCGGCAGCGCCGCCTCCGCGAGATCGCCCTTCGCCTCGCGCGAGACCTCCAGGCGCTGAGCGAAGCTCGGCATCGCCGTCGTCGGCTGGAGCGCCCCGCCGTGCACGCGCAGCACCAGCCCGTCGGCCGCGAGCTCGCGCAGGTCGCGGCGGACGGTGTCCTCGGACACGCCGAGCGCGTCGACCAGCTCGGACGCGACGACCTTCCCGTCGCGGTTGAGCCGGATGAGGATCTCGTTGCGGCGTTCGGCGGTCAGCACCCCTGCGGGTTATAGCACGGAACTGCCGGTTTGTGCAGGTTTCAGACGGCCAACTTCTCGGCCTGCCGCTCGGGCGTGATCTCGACCACGTTCCAGGCGAGCCGCACGCGCCGCATGCCGCGGATCAGCCACCCCGTCGGATCGACCTCCCACCAGCGCAGGCCATGGCAACGCCGAGCGCGGGAACGTGTGGTGGTTGTGATGCCAGCTCTCGCCGAACGAGAGCAGCGACAGCCAGAACACGTTGGTCGAGTGGTCCTCGACCGCGAACCGGCGCGACCCGAAGAAGTGGCAGACCGAGTTGATCGACCACGTGACGTGGTGGAGCACGAAGATCCGCACCGGCCCGCCCCACAGCGCGGCCTTGGCGGCGCCGGCCAGGGTCGGCTCGAGCAGGTAGCCGAGCGCGGCCGGCATCAGGATCCCGACCGTCACCCACAGCCCGAACGTCGAGTGGATGAAGCGCATGCCCCGGTCCTCGTGCAGGTCGCGGGCGTAGCGCGCGTGCTCGGACGTGCCCGGACACGTGGAACAGCCAGCCCATGTGCGCGTACCAGAGCCCGGCGATCGCACCGCGCAGCCCGCCGCCGTGCCCGTGCGGGGAGTGCGGATCGCCCTCCTTGTCGGTGTGCGCGTGGTGCTTGCGGTGGTCGGCCACCCACGAGATCACCGGGCCCTGCACGGCGATCGAGCCGAGGATCGCCAGCGTGTACTCGACCGGCTTGAAGGTCTGGAACGAGCGGTGCGTCAGCAGCCGGTGGAAGCCGAGCGTCACGCCGTAGCCGCTGATCACGTACATGATCAGCATCACCGCCAGGTCGCTCCAGTCGACCAGCGTGTTCCACAGGAGCACGACGGCGACGACGAAGCCGAGGAACGGCAGCAGGACCCCGGCGAGGTTCATCCAGCGGTGCAGGGCGCTCATGGATTGAGTCCTACCCGCAGCGATATCCCGGTCTCTCGCCGTTTGCGGATGGTTGCGGCCAGCATTTCCTGTAGCCTCGACACAAATGGCAACGCCTGCGGCCCGCACCACCTTCGCGGCCGTGCCGCCCGAAGCGGCCGAGGTGCTGCGACCCACGCTGCCCGGCCTGGCCGACGAGATGATCGCCGCGATCGCCGTCGAGGTCCCGGACTACGCCCGCGCGATGGAAGGGACGTTCGGGCAGATGGTCCGGCTCGGCGTCGAGGTCGCGCTCGGGCGCTTCATGGACATGATCGCCGACCCGACCACCGACATCGGCCGGGCGCGCGACACGTACGTGAACCTCGGCCGCGGCGAGTTCCACGCCGGCCGCAGCCTCGACGCCCTGCTCGCCGCGTACCGGGTCGGCGCCCGGCTCGCCTGGCGGCGCTTCGTCGAGGCGGGCAAGGATGCCGGGCTGCCCGCCGACGCGATGTTCTCGCTCGGCGAGGCGATGTTCGCCTACATCGACGAGATCTCCGCCGAGTCGGCGGAGGGCTACGCCGAGGAGCAGTCGGCGGCCGCCGGGGAGAGCCAGCGCCGCCGCCGCCGGCTGATCCGCCTGCTCGCCCAGGACCCGCCGCCCGCGCAGGAGGCGATCCGCAGCGCCGCCCAGGCCGCCGGCTGGACGCTGCCGAAGCGGGTCGCCGCGCTGGTGGCCGCCGAGACGGCCGCGTCCGAAGGCGGCCCGGCCGCCGAGATGCCCACGAGCGGCGCGGTGGTCCCCGGCGAGGAGATCATCGAGGCCACGGCGACGCGGCTGGCACGCCGGATGGGGGTCGACGCGGTCGGCGGCGCCGCCGGCGGGCTGGCCTGCGTGTTCGTGCCCGACCCCGACGCGCCCGGCCGCCGGCGCCAGATCGTCGCGGCGCTGGCCGACGGGCCGGAGATCGTCAGCCGCGGCCCGACGGTGGCCTGGACCGAGTCCGCCGCGAGCCTGCGCCGGGCCGCCGCCGCCTACCGGCTCGCCGCGGCCGGACGCATCCCCGGCGGCCTCGTCGTGGCCGAGGACCACCTCGCGACGCTGCTGCTCGCTGCCGACCGCGCGCTGGCCGCCGACCTCGCCGCCTCGCGGCTCGCGCCGCTGAGCACGCTCGCCGACGGCCCCCGTGCGCGCCTGACCGAGACGCTGCGCGCGTGGCTGGACCGCCCGGGCCAGGTCCAGGCCGTCGCCGCCGAGCTCGGCGTCCACCCGCAGACCGTCCGCTACCGGCTCAGGCAGCTGCGCGAGCTGTTCGGCGACGCGGCTCGAGGACCCAGACGCACGGTTTGAGCTGTCCCTCGCCCTTCGGGTGGGATAGCGCGCGAAACCGGCCAGGGTGCGCTATTCATGTCTCCCATGCGCCTCCTCGTGACGGGGGCCGCGGGCATGCTGGGCCACGATGTCGTGGCCGCGGCGGGCGATGCCGGCCACGAGGCCGTCGCCCTCGCCCGGGCCGACCTCGACATCACCAATGCCGCCGCCGTGAGCGCCGCGGTCGCAGACGCCCGCCCCGACGCGATCATCAACTGCGCGGCCTGGACCGACGTCGACGGCGCCGAGACCGCCGAGGTCGCAGGCCACCGCCGTCAACGGCCGCGGCGCCGGGACTGCTGGCGCACGCGGCGGCCGAGATGGGCGCGCTGCTCGTGCACGTGTCGACCGACTACGTGTTCGACGGCACCGCGACCGAGCCGTACGCCGAGGACGCGCCGACCGGCCCGCAGGGCGCGTACGGGCGCTCCAAGCTCGCCGGCGAGCACGCCGTCGCCGCGGCCGGCGGACGCACGCGATCGTGCGCACCGCGTGGGTGTTCGGCCCGCACGGGAAGAACTTCGTGGACACCATGCTGCGCCTGGGCGCCGAGCGCGAGGAGATCGCCGTGGTCGACGACCAGGTCGGCTGCCCGACCTACACCGGCCACCTGGCCCCCGCGCTGGTCGAGATCGCCGAGCGCGGCCTCACCGGCGTCCTGCACGTCGCCGGCGGCGGCCGCTGCTCGTGGTTCGACCTCGCGAACGCCACCTTCGAGGAGACCGGCCTGGCCGTGCCACGTCAAGCCGCAGAGCACGGCCGACGTCGGCCGGCCCGCCCCGCGCCCGGCGTTCTCCGTGCTGGGCAGCACCCGCGCCGATGCCCCCGTGCTGCCGGCCTGGCGCGACGGCCTCAAGGCCCACCTGGCCCGCGTGGAGGTGGCGGCATGAAGCTGCTCGTCTGCGGCGGCGCCGGCTTCATCGGCTCCAACTTCGTCCGCATCCGCGCTCGCCCAGGGCGACGAGGTCATCGTGCTGGACAAGCTCACCTACGCGGGCCGGCGCGAGAACCTCGCAGGACCTCGACGTCCGCCTCGTGGTCGGCGGCATCGAGGACCCCGACGCGGTCGCCGACGCGATCGAGGGCTGCGACGCGATCGTCAACTTCGCCGCCGAGACGCACGTCGACCGCTCGATCGCCGAGCCGGACGCGTTCGTCACCACGCACGCCCTCGGCACCTACACGCTGCTCGAGGCCGCCCGCGAGCGCAGCCTGCGCTACGTCCAGGTCTCGACCGACGAGGTCTACGGCTCGATCGAGTCCGGCTCGTTCACCGAGGAGTCGCCGCTGCAGCCGTCCTCGCCCGTACAGCGCGACCAAGGCGGGCGCCGACCTGCTCGTCGCCTCCTACCGCCACACGTACGGGCTCGAGGCGCTGATCTGCCGCGGCTCGAACAACTACGGGCCGTACCAGTACCCCGAGAAGCTGATCCCGCTGATGGTCCTCAACGCCCTGCACGGCGACAAGCTGCCGGTCTACGGCGACGGGATGCAGGTCCGCAACTGGATCTACGTCGAGGACTTCGCGCGCGGGATCGGGACCGTGCTCGAGCGCGGCGAGCCGGGCGAGGTCTACAACGTCGGCGGCCCGGACGAGGCGCCGAACATCGAGGTCGTGCAAGCGCATCATCGAGTACACGGGCGCCGACGAGTCGCTGATCGAGTACGTCACCGACCGGCCCGGCCACGACCGCCGCTACTCGCTCGGCTCCGAGAAGGCGCGGGCGCTCGGCTGGGAGCCGCAGGTGCGCTTCGCCGAGGGCCTCGAGCGGACGGTCGACTGGTACCGCGACAACGCTGGTGGTGGGAGCCGATCCGCTCGGGCGACTACCGCGCGTACTACGAGCGCCAGTACGGCCGCGCGCTGGGCTGATTGGTCAGCACCTTCGATTTGGGCGCTTCGCCGCTCGGGCATTAGGCTGCCGCCGGATGTCGCATTGACCCTAGGGAGGGACACCTTGCCCAGCTCGACGTTTACGCCACAGCTGCGGCCGCTGTCGATCGGAGAGGTGCTGGATGCGGGGTTCCGGCTCCTCCGTGCGCGCTTCGGGACGCTGGTCGTGTGCGTGCTGGTGCCGATGGTGCCGCTGAGCATCATCGCCACGCTCCTCGAGGCGTCCACCAACGACGCGGCGTTCGACGTCAATGCGACGACGTCGACCTCTTCCGACGGATCCATCATCGCCGGCGCACTGATCAGCACGTTGCTGCAGGGTGCCGCGGCGGCGCTCGCCGTCGCCGCCTGCTTCCGCGTGATCAGCTCGGCCTACCTCGGCGAGGAGGCCGACCGCCGGTCCGTCGCTGCGTTACGGGCTGTCGCGGCTGCTCACGCTGATGGTCGCCTACATCGTGCTGTCGATCGCGCTCGGCATCTCGTTCGTGCTGTTCATCATCCCCGGCATCTTCTTCTCCGTGAAGTGGTCGGTGACGTTCGCGGCGATCGTGTCCGAGCGCGCCGGGCCGTTCAGCGGGATCAGCCGCTCGTGGGAGCTCACGCGCGGGCACTGGTGGCGGACGTTCGGGACGCTGCTCGTCCTCGGCCTGCTCTCGCTCGTGCTGTATCTGGCGATCGTCGCCGGCCTCGGCGCCGCGATCGCGAATAACCAGGACATGAGCGAGGCCACGTACGCGGTCCTCACCGTCGTGCTCACGATCGTCCTGTTCGCGATCCTGTATCCGCTGATCGCGTCGATCATCTCGGTCATGTACTACGACCTGCGGGTGCGCAACGAGGGCTTCGACCTGCAGTTGCTCGCCCAGGGCGTCGGCGCCGACACGTCGCGCTTCGAGTCCGCCCCTGAGCGGCCGGGCGCGCCGCCGTCGTCCTCGATCCCGCCGCCGAGCACGGGCGGCGGCTTCGCCCCGCCGGAGGGGTCCAGCCCCGCGCCGTGAGCCGTCTCGTCGCGCTCGTCGTCGCGACGCTCGTCCTGGCGGTCCCGGCCACGGCGACCGCCGACGCCGAGAACCTCGGGCCGCCGGAGGGCTCGCCGGCGGCCGACCGGCAGCGGGCCGCCGAGGTGCTCGACGACCGCCGCTTCAAGGGCGCCAGGCTGCCGCAGCCGCTGGCGATCGAGCGCGGGCGCTAACGCTCGCTCAGCGAGGTCGCGCGCCAGGAGTTCTTCTCGCGCGTGAACTCCATCGTCTCGGTCGGGCCCTTGTCGCCCTGCTTGACCTCGGCGGTCGCGGTGTTGCCGTTGACCGTGACCTTCTCGACCGTCAGGTCGAACTCGTTGGCGTCCTCGATCGCCTTCGACATCTCGGTCGCGCAGTCGGTCCCGGCCGCGTCGAGCTGGCTCACGAGCTGCTGGGAGAGGATGTTCGAGCAGATGTCGTCGGGCTTGTTGCGCTTGCCCGCGCTGGCCAGATCCTCGATCTGCTGAGCGACGGCCTTCTGGTCCTTATCGGTGAACTTGTCGACCGACGAGGTCGAGGCCTGGGTCCCGCAGCCGGCGACGGCGACGAGCAGGAGTGCAAGGGCGACACGCTTCATGGCGAACGGATCCTAGTAGCGGGTTACCATCCCAGGCGCGGTGCAGGAACGTGCGACGGTCCCACGCGGGCGCCATGCCCCTCCCCTGGAGGTCCGGCAGGACCGCCAGCGAGCACGCCTGTTCGCGGCCGCGGCGGCCGTGTTCGCCCGCATGGGCTACGCCGACGCGACGGCCGAGGCGATCGCGCGCGAGGCCGGGATGTCGAAGGCGACGTTCTACGAGCACTTCGCCAACAAGGAGGAGTGCATCGTCGCGCTGTTCGACGCCGCGGTCGAGACGCTGCTGCACAACATGCGCGACGCGGTCGCCCGCCACGCCGAGGCCGACCCGCGCACGCGCGTGCGCACCACGCTGGAGGCGTTCCTGGGCACGCTCGCCAACTACCGCGAGGAGTCGCAGACGCTGCTCGTGGAGATCGTCGGGGCCGGCCCGCGGGCGATGGAGCGGCGCGACCGCGCGCTCGACGCGGTGGCGACCTACATCGACGAGCTCAACCGCGTCGACGCCGAGCGCGGCCGCTCGCCGCGGCTGCCGTCGTTCGCCGACGCGTACGCGATCACCGGAGCGGTGGTCGAGCTGGCCTCGCGGCAGATCCGCACCGGCGTGCCGGGCGACATCCGCGAGCTCGAGCCGGTCGTCGAGCGCCTGATCCTCGGGCTGCTGGCCGCCGGCGAGCCGTCGTGAAGCTGGAGGCGCTCGCCCAGGAGATCGTGGAGTGCCGGCGCTGCCCGCGGCTGGTGGCGTGGCGGGAGCAGGTCGCGCGCGAGAAGCGGGCGGCGTTCCGCGACTGGGAGTACTGGGGCCGGCCCGTGCCGGGCTTCGGCGACCCGGCGGCGCGCGTGCTGCTGCTCGGCCTGGCGCCGGCCGCGCACGGGGCGAACCGGACCGGGCGGATGTTCACCGGCGACCGGTCGGGCGACTTCCTGTACGCGGCGCTGCACGCCACCGGGTTCGCCAACCAGCCGACGTCGGTCGCGCGCGACGACGGGCTGGAGCTGACCGGTTGCTACATCACCGCGGGAGTGCGCTGCGCGCCGCCGGCCAACAAGCCGCTGCCGTCCGAGCGCGACCACTGCCGCGAGTGGCTCGATCGCGAGCTGGCGCTGCTCGCGAACGCCCGCGTGATCGTCTGCCTCGGCAAGTTCGCATGGGACCTGGTTGCGCCGCGGCCGCTGCCGAAGTTCGGCCACGGCGCCGAGGTGCAGTCCGGAGCGATACACGCTGCTCGGCTGCTTCCACCCCAGCCAGCAGAACACGTTCACCGGCAAGCTCACCGCACCGATGATCGAGGCGGTGCTGCGGCGGGCGCGGGAGCTCGCGACGTGAAGCGCTACGCCGCCGTGCTCCGCGCCCCGCATGTGGCGGCGCTGATCGCGGCGACGCTGCTGGCGCGGTTCCCCATCGGCATCAACGCGCTGGCGATCATCCTCTACCTGCGGGCCGAGCGCGGCTCGTTCGCGGTCGCCGGCGTGGTCGCGGGCGCGCTGGCCGCGGGTGCCGGCATCGGCGCGCCGGTGCAGGGACGGCTCGTCGACGCGTTCGGCCAGCGTCGTGTCCTGGTGCCACTCGGCCTGCTCCACGGCGCCGCACTCGGGCTGATCGTGGCGAGCGCCGCGGCGGGACTGCCGACCGGGGTGCTCGTCGCGTGCGGCTTCCTGGCCGGCTTCGCGATCCCGCCGACGTCGTCCGTGCTGCGGTCGATGTGGCCGACGATCCTGCGCGACCAGCCCGAGCTCATCCCCGTGGCCTACGCGCTCGACTCGGTGCTGATCGAGCTGATCTTCGTGCTCGGGCCGCTGATCACCGCGGTGGTCGCGACCGTGCTCTCGCCACCCGCCGCGCTGGTGATCTCGGCGGCGAGCGTGGTTACGGGGACCGTGATGTTCACGGCCCTGCCGCCGTCGCGCGCGATGCAGCCGGAGCGCGACCGGCCGCCCGCCGGCATCTGGGGCGCGCTGGCCTCGCCGGGCGTGCGCACGCTGGTGCTGACGTCGCTGCCCGCGGGCGTCGGGATCGGGATCTGCGAGGTGACGATCCCGGCGTTCAGCCACGAGATGGGCGCGGCGGCGACCGCGGGCATCCTGCTCGCGCTGTGGTCGCTCGGGAGCGCGTGCGGCGGGCTCGTCTACGGCGCGCTGCGCAACCGGCCGCCGCTGAACCGGGTGCACATCGCGGTCGCCGCCGGGCTGCCGATCAGCCTGCTGCCGATGGCCGCCGCCCCGTCCGTCGCGGTGATGGCGCTGATCGTGATCCCGGGCGGGATGTTCGTCGCGCCGCTGCTCGCGACCCGCAACGAGCTGATCGGGTGGGTGGCGCCGGAGGGGTCTAGGACCGAGGCCTACACGTGGCCGGTCACCGCGTTCGTCGGCGGGATCGCGGTCGGATCGGCGCTGGCGGGCTCGATCGTGGAGAACGCGAGCTGGCGGACGGCGTTCCTGATCGCCGCCGCGTTCGCCTTCGTGGGGACCGTGGTCGCCGTCACGCGGCGAGGGACGGTCGTGCCGCCGGTGCTGGCTACGCCGCGGCGGGCGTGAGCTCGTCGCTCCAGCGCAGCGCCTGCGTGTAGGCGTCGGCCAGGCGATCGGTGGAGACACGCCGCGCGGCAGTGTCGAACTCGCCGCGCTCATAGGCGAGCGTGGCGTCGAGCACGGCGCCCTCGGGGCCCTTGTGGCTCACGAGCGCGTCGGACAGCCGGTCGTCGAGCGACAGCTCGCCAACCAGCTCGTCCATCTGGCGCCCGGTCAGCGCGTCGAGCAGCGAGAACAGGCCGGCGGTGAACGCGCGGTCCGGCGCGGCGGACATCGACGGCGCGAGCAGCTCGCTCATGCGGCCCCGCAGCATCGCGATGTTGAGCAGCGGGCTCGGGACGTCACGCAGCCCGCTCAGCGCGAGCAGCAGGCCCCAGCGGCGGATCGCGGTCGTGCCGATCATCGTCAGCGCGTGGCGCAGCGAGGAGATCGGGCGCAGCGGCGAGACGTGCGCGGAGTTGGCGTACCGCAGCAGCTTGTGGCTCAGGCCGGCGTCGCGCCGGACGATGCCCTCGAGCGTCTCCAGCGAGGTGTCGACGTCGGTCGCGGCGAGCGCGGCCAGCGTGCCGAGCTCGCGCGTCGGCGTGGCGGCCGAGCGGCTCAGCTCGGGCAGCGCGAAGAAGTAGCCCTGGTAGGCGTCGAAGCACTCCATCTCGCGACACAGCTCGTACTCGTCGGCCGTCTCGATCTTCTCGGCGATGAGCGTGAGCTTGCGCGACTCGAGCTTGCGCACCTGCGCCTCGAGCTCGCTTGCGGTCAGCGCCTGCACGTCGAGCTTGACGATGCTGGCGAGGTCGAGCAGCGGCTTCATGTTGGGCGCGTGCTGGTAGTCGTCGAGCGCGAGCGTGAAGCCGGCGTCGACCGCTTCGGCGAGCACGTCGATCAGCGCGGTGTCGACCTTCTGGTCCTCGACGAGCTCGATCACGGTGCGCTTCGGCTCCAGCGGCAGCGGGCGGACGTCGAGCAGGAAGTCGCGCGTGACGTTGATGTGCGCCGGGCGGTCGCCGACGAGCAGGTCGAGCCCGACCTCGGAGAACGCGGTCGCCAGGACGCCGGCGGTCATCACCTCCGGGCCGACCGGCCCGGCGGCCTCGGCGAGCGGCCGGTACAGCAGCTCGTAGGCCACCACCTCCCAGCCGTCGTCGAAGATCGGTTGACGGGCGACGACGACGCCGCTCTCCTGCTCTGCGTGCTGTTGAGTCGGCTCGATCATCGCGTGTACGAGCGGATCGGCGGAAACCGCCGAATCTTGAGCCGAAACCGCGTTCAGTCGTCAGACGGGCGCACGTGGATGCGGATGCGCGGGCGGGCGTTGTTGACGTAGCCCTTGGGGTTCCACAGCGCCGCCTCGTCCTCCGGCTGGGTCGCCGCCGACGAGTCCCACGCCCGCACGAGGATCTCGTGATCGCCCGGCTCGAGGTCGAGCACGATGCGCCAGTGGCGCCACGCCCACGGGCCGAGGTCGTCGAGCAACTCCGCCTGCGACCACGTCGCGCCACCGTCGAGCGAGACGTCGACGCGGGCGACGTACCGTTCGCCGCCGGCGAACGCGTAGCCCCGCACCTCGACGGCGCCGGCCGGGACCACGTCGCCGTCGGCCGGCGACAGGACGTCGGAGTTGAGCGCGACGATGCCGAGCGGCATCCCCTCGCCGGGGCCGACCACGCCGTCCTCGGGCAGCAGCCGGTAGACGACGTGCTGGTAGTAGCCCGGCCACGGCGTCGCCCGCAGCTCGATCCGCTCGAGCCACTTGACGCTGCGCGCCCCGATGTAGCCGGGCACGACGACGCGCAGCGGCGCCCCGTGCACCGGCTCCAGCGGCTCGCCGTTCATGCCCCACGCGAGCAGGACCTCGGGCCGGCACGCCTTGGCGAGCGTGATCGAGCCGCCGAACCGCTGCGTCGGCGTCGCCTCCTCGCAGAGGTCCGCGCCGTCGAAGCCCACGTGTGCGGCGTCCGGGAGCGGGCCGGCCAGCGCCAGCACGTCGGCGAGCGCGACGCCCGTCCAGGTGGCGGTGCCGGTCGCACCCGGTCCCCACGGCGCCTCGCCGGGAATGTCACGGACGGCCACCAGGCCGGCACGGCGGTTGCCGGCGCACTGCAGCGTCGCGGTCACCGACCGCTCGGGCAGCGCCTCCTTCAGCGTCCCGAGCGACAGCTCCAGCTCGCGGCCGACGAGCCCGTGCACACGCAGCCTCCACTCGCGCTCGTCGATCTCCGGCACCGGGCCGTGCCCGCGCACGTAGAACGCGTCGGTCGCCGTCACCGGGGCCTCGACCAGCGCGGCGAGCCCCGTCTCGGCGTTGAACGGCTCGTGCTCGTAGACCACCATGTCCGCGCGCTTTCCGTAGCGACTCACCCCGCAAGCGTATGGAAGCGGCGCAGGCGCAGCGCGTTGGACACGACCGAGAGGCTCGACAGGACCATCGCCAGGCTGGCGATCACCGGGTTGAGCAGGCCGATGGCGGCGAGCGGGATCGCGGCGACGTTGTAGCCGAACGCCCAGGCCAGGTTCTGCTTGATCGTGCGCAGGGTCGAGCGGCTGAGCCGGATCGCGTCGGCCGCCGCGCGCAGGTCTCCGGAGACGAGCGTGAGGTCGGAGGCCTCGATCGCGACGTCGGTGCCGGTGCCGATCGCGAGGCCGAGGTCGGCCTGGGCGAGCGCGGGAGCGTCGTTGACGCCGTCGCCGACCATCGCGACGACACGACCTTCGCCCTGCAGGCGGCGGACGACGGCCGCCTTGTCGGCCGGGAGCACCTCGGCGATCACCTCGTCGATGCCGACCTCCGCGGCCACCGCACGCGCGGTGGACTCGTTGTCGCCGGTCAGCAGCACCGGGCGCAGGCCGAGCGCCTTGAGCGAGGCCACGGCCTCCGCGGACGTGTCCTTGATCGTGTCGGCGACGACGAACACGGCGGTCGCCCGGCCGTCCCAGCCGGCGGCGATCGCGGTCTGCCCGCGCGCCTCGGCGGCTTCACGGGCGGCGTCCAGACGCGGGGGGAGATGCAGCGCCCACTCGGCGAGCAAGGCCGGGCGCCCGGCGATCACGCCGTGGCCTTCGACGATGCCCTCGACGCCGAGCCCCTCGCGGTTGGCGAAGCTCTCGACCGCGGGCAGCTCGTCGCCGGCCGCCGCGGCGATCGCGCGGGCGATCGGGTGCTCGGACGCATGCTCGAGCGCGCCGACGAGCCGCAGCGCCTCGTCACGGTCGACGCCGTCGGCGACCGCGACCTCGACCAGGCTCATCCGGCCGGTCGTGACCGTGCCGGTCTTGTCGAGCACGACGGTGTCGACGCGGCGCGTGGACTCGAGGACCTCGGGGCCCTTGATCAGCAGCCCGAGCTGGGCGCCGCGGCCGGTGCCGACCATCAGCGCCGTCGGCGTGGCGAGGCCGAGCGCGCACGGGCAGGCGATGATCAGGACGGCGACGGCGGCGGTGAACGCGAACGTCGCGCTCTCGCCGGTGCCGAGCCAGAACCCGAGCGTGGCCACCGCGATGCCGATCACGACCGGCACGAAGATGCCGGAGATCCGATCGGCCAGCCGCTGCACCGGCGCCTTGCCGGTCTGCGCCGCCTCGACCAGCCGGGCGATCTGCGCCAGCGCGGTGTCGGCGCCGACCCGGGTCGCGCGGACGATCAGCCGCCCGCCGGCGTTGACGGTCGCGCCCGCGACCTCGGCGCCCGGCGAGACCTCGACCGGGACCGACTCGCCGGTGAGCATGCTCATGTCGACCGCGCTCGAGCCGACCTCGACGATCCCGTCGGTCGCGACCTTCTCCCCCGGGCGCACGACGAACCGGTCGCCGACCGCGAGCTGGTCGACCGGCACGCGGCGCTCGCGACCGTCGTCGTCGAGGACGGCGACGTCCTTGGCGCCGAGCTCCAGGAGCGCCGTGAGCGCTGCGCCGGCCGTGCGCTTCGCGCGCGCCTCGAAGTAGCGGCCGGCGAGCAGGAACGTCGTCACGATGCCGGCGGTCTCGAGGTAGATCTGGTCGGCGCCCGCACCGGGCTGCGGGATCACCTCGAACGCCATCCGCATGTCATTCATGCCCGCGTCGCCGAAGAACAGCGCGTACAGCGACCACAGCCACGCCGCCAGCGTGCCGAGGGAGACGAGCGTGTCCATCGTCGCCGCGCCGTGCTTGAGGTTCAGCCCACGCCGCCTTGTGGAACGGCCACGCCGCCCACAGCACGACCGGGGTGACGAGCTGCAGCGACAGCCACTGCAAGTTGTCGAACTGCAGCGCCGGGATCATCGCGAGCAGCAACGCCGGGACGGACAACAGCGCGGCGACGATCGCACGGCGCCGCAGCCCCTCGGTCTCGTCGCGCTCCGCCGCGATCTCCGGCTCGGTGGAGGGCAGCACGGCCTGGTAGCCGACCGCCTCCACCGCCGCCACGAGCGACTGCGGATCCACGGCTTCGTCGTACTCGACGCTGGCCTTCTCGGTCGCGTAGTTGACCGAGGCGGTGACGCCGTCGAGCTTGTTGAGCCGGCGCTCGATGCGGTTCGCGCACGAGGCGCAGGTCATGCCGGTGATCGGCAGCTCGATCGTGCTCATCGCGTCACTTCCTCCGTGAACGCCGCGGTGTGCAGGCGGCCGTCGGTGGTCTTGAACTGCAGGAACAGGCGGTAGCGCCCGGCAGTCGGGAAGTGCGCGTCGAACCGCAGGCGATCCTCGTCGGGATGCACATGCAGGAACGCCAGGTCGCCCTCGCGCAGCGCCACGAGGTGGCCCTTCGCGCCGAGGTAGTCGGCGAGCGCGACCGGCCGGCCTTCGCGGGTGACGGTGAAGTCGAGGTCCTCCGACCTGCTCACGCGCAGGCCGTCCACCGCCACGCTCTGCGCGGGGGCGGGGAGCTCGTGCGAGCGCACAGTGCCGTCGACGGTCAGGTCGTCGGCGAGGGTGTACGGCTTGCCGCCGACCGAGAAGTCGGCGAACACGCGGTAGGAGCCCGCGTCGCGCAGCGTCGCCGGCACCGACCACGTGCCGTCGGCGGCCTGCGTCGGGTGCAGGTGCTGGAAGCCGGTCATGTCGCGGCGCACGACGATCAGGTGCAGGCGCTTGGTGTGCTCGACGTCGAAGTCGCGGACGGTCGCGCCGCGGCGATCGACGATCTTCAGCGCAAGCGGGAATCGCTCGCCCGGCCGCGCCGTCCGGCGCGCCAGCTCCAGCGTGAGGCCGTGGTCGCTGACCGCCAGGCCGCGCACGGGCTGCGGCGCCATCGCCATCTCGCCGCCCATGGCCGGCTCCGGCTTGGTCTTGCCCGGGTGCGCGTCGATGCGGCTGCCGGCGAACGCCGCGCCGGCGAAGACGAGCGCCAGCGTCGCGGCAAACCCGACCAGGTTCACGCCGCCACCCCGTAGCGATGGAGGTACTCGGCCGGGCGCAGCAACATGACGGCGGCCATCGCCACGAACATGGCGACGTGCTCGATCGTCATCAGCGTTCCGGTGTCCGTGACGACGTCGGCGCCGGTGAGGGCGATCACGGCGAAGGTCGGCACGAACATCGACGCCGACATCTCCATGTTGGCTCGCCGGCTGTGGCCGCGATAGGCCATCCACGCCACCATCGGAACGGTCATCGAGGCCGCCATGCCGAGGAACCCGATCGTCGGGGCCTCGATCGCCAGCTCGTGCCAGCCGGACCCGGCGGCGTAAAGCGGAAGCCCGAGGACGCCCATGCCGATGAACATCGCGAGCACCATCTCGGCGTAGTGACGGACGAAGTGCCTCATGCCGCCACCGCGTCGTAGCCGGCCTCGTCGATCGCGGCCACGACGGCGCCACGGTCGATCGCGTCGCCGCTGACGCGGACGAGCTTGCTGCCGAGGTCGACGTCGACGGCGTCCACGCCGGCGACCTTGGTCACCTCGTCGGCAACGGCAACCGTGCAGTGGTGGCAGGTCATGCCCGCCACGAGATAGCTCTGAGTCATCACGCCTCCTCGATACGAGTGGGGGGTATCCGGGCCGATGGCGGCAAGATACCCGACCAGGGTATCCCGAAGGTACGGACAGCCCCACTCTTGCGGAGACCAGACCGGCGCGCCGTGGGTTGGTGTCGGGAAATGGTCGCTATGCGACCCAAAGACGACACCAATCGCGGAGACCACCCCGGTCGGCGACCCAGCCGCCCTACCCAGCCGCAGTTCACTCGTGCAAAGCGCGGCATGGTGTGGAGAGCACCACTGTCAGGGCCGGAACCCCACGTACCCTCTGATGAGTGCCGCTTGAAGCATTCACGCCGCAGGTCCGTGAGTGGTTCGAGCGGGCGTTCGCGGCGCCCACGCCCGCGCAGGAGCAGGCGTGGCCGGCGATCGCGACCGGCGGGCACACGCTGATCAGCGCGCCCACCGGGTCCGGCAAGACGCTGGCGGCGTTCCTGTGGGCGCTCGACCGGCTCGTCGCCGAGCCGACGGCCGACCGTACGCGGCTCGTCTACGTCTCGCCGCTGAAGGCGCTCAGCTACGACGTCGAGAAGAACCTGCGCGCCCCGCTGCGCGGGATCGGCGCCGACGTGAAGGTGGCGATCCGCACCGGCGACACGCCGCAGAAGGAGCGCCAGACATGCTCCGGCACCCGCCGGACATGCTCATCACCACGCCGGAGTCGCTGTACCTGATGCTGACCAGCCAGGCGCAGAAGATCTTCGACGGGACCGAGCAGGTGATCATGGACGAGATCCACGCCGTCGCGCAGACCAAGCGCGGCGCGCACCTCGCGCTCACGCTCGAGCGGCTGGCGGAGGCGGCCGGGCGCGACGTGCAGCGCATCGGGCTGTCGGCCACCCAGAACCCGCTCGAGGAGGTCGGCCGCTTCCTCGTCGGCCCCAGGCGGACGTGCGCGATCGTCGACACCGGCGTGCGCAAGCCGCTCGACCTGCAGATCCACGTGCCGGTCGAGTCGATGGTCGAGCCGGGCGACGCGGGGGTCGAGCTGGACCCGTTCGAGGGCACCGGCAGGAGGCGACCCGCAAGTCGATCTGGCCGGCGATCTACCCGGAGCTGCTCGAGCTCGTCCGCGAGCACACGCGCACGTTGATCTTCGTCAACAACCGTCGCGGCGCCGAGCGGCTCGCGCTGCGGCTGAACGAGCTGGCCGACGAGCCCATCGCCCGCGCGCACCACGGCTCACTCGCCCGAGAGGAGCGCCTGGTCGTCGAGGACATGCTCAAGGCCGGCGAGCTGCCGTGCCTGGTCGCGACCTCGACCCTCGAGCTCGGCATCGACATGGGCGCGATCGACCTCGTCCTGCAGGTCGAGTCGCCGAAGTCGGTCACCGCGGGGCTGCAGCGGATCGGGCGCGCCGGCCACAACGTCGGCGACACGTCGAAGGGCCGCATCTTCCCCAAGTTCCGCGCCGACCTGCTCGAGTGCGCGGTCGTCGCCCAGCGCATGCGCGAGGGCCTGATCGAGACGACGGTCGTGCCGCGCAACCCGCTCGACGTGCTGGCGCAGCAGATCGTGGCGATGGCGGCGGCCGCCGACGACGGCATCTCGGTGGATGCGCTCGCGGAGATCGTCGGCCGCACGTACACGTACGCGGAGCTCAGCCGCGCCGCAGCTCGAGAACGTGCTCGACATGCTCGACGGCCGCTATCCGAGCGAGGAGTTCGGCGAGCTGCGCGCCCGGATCGTGTGGGACCGCGTGGCCGGGACGATCCGCGCCCGCAAGGGCGCCCGCGCGCTGGCGATCACGAACGCCGGCACGATCCCCGACCGCGGCCTGTTCTCCGTCAACCTGCCCGACGGGCGCCGCGTCGGCGAGCTCGACGAGGAGATGGTCTACGAGGCGCGGCCCGGCCAGACGTTCCTGCTCGGCGCGTCGAGCTGGCGGATCGAGGAGATCACGCGCGACCGGGTGATCGTCTCGCCGGCTCCCGGCGTCCCCGGCGCGGTGCCGTTCTGGAAGGGCGACGGGCTGGGGCGGCCGCGCGAGCTCGGCGAGGCGATCGGCGCGTTCGCCCGCTGGGCGGTCGACCAGGAGCCGGAGACGCTGGAGAGCGACTACGACCTCGACGCGCTGGCGGCCGGCAACCTCGTCGACTTCCTGCGCGAGCAGCAGGCCGCCACGCGCGTCATGCCGAGCGACCGCACGGTCGTGATCGAGCGCTTCCGCGACGAGATCGGCGACTGGCGGCTGTGCATCCTCTCGCCGTACGGCGGCCGCGTGCACGCCGCCTGGGGCCTCGCGCTGTCCGCCCGCATCCGCGAGCAGTTCGGCCTCGAGTCGGACGCGATCTGGTCCGACGACGGGATCATCGTCCACCTCCCCGACGCCGACGAGCCGCCCGGCGCCGACCTCGTGCTGGTCGACCCGGACGAGCTCGAGGACCTCGTGGTCGGCGAGCTCGGCGGCAGCGCGCTGTTCGGCGCCCGCTTCCGCGAGAACGCGGGCCGCGCGCTGCTGATCCCGCGCGCCTACCCCGGGCGCCGCACGCCGCTGTGGCAGCAGCGGCTGAAGAGCCAGACGCTGCTCGAGGTCGCCCGCCGCTACGCGCAGTTCCCGATCGTGCTGGAGACCTACCGCGAGTGCCTGCGCGACGTGCTCGACGTCCCCGGCCTGCAGGAGCTCCTGCGCGGCCTGCACTCGCGCGAGCTCAACCTCGTCGAGGTCGAGACCCCGACCGCCAGTCCGCTCGCCTCCTCGCTGCTGTTCGACTACGTCGCGACGTACATGTACGAGGGCGACACGCCGAACGCGGAGCGCCGTGCGGCCGCCCTCGCGCTCGACCGCGACCTGCTGCGCGAGCTGCTCGGCCAGGAGGAGCTGCGCGAGCTGATCGACCCGGGCGCGCTCGAGCAGGTCGAGGCCGACCTGCAGCGGCTGTCCGAGCGCACGCGGGCCGACACCATCGACGCGCTGCACGACGTGCTGCGCCGCGTCGGCGACCTCACGCTCGAGGAGGCGCGCCTGCGCGCCGAGGACGCCGCCGCCTGGCTCGAGCAGCTCGGCGCCGAGCGCCGGGCCGTCCGGTTGCGCGTCGGCGGAGAGCCGCGCTGGATCGCCGCCGAGGACGCCGGCCTGTACCGCGACGCGCTCGGCGCCGTGCCGCCGTCCGGCCTGCCCGAGGTGTTCCTGGAGGACGTGCCGGACGCGATGGAGCGGCTCGTGCGCCGCTACGCGCGCACGCACGGCCCGTTCGAGGGCGAGGCGCTGAAGGACCGCTACGGCCTCGACCTCACGCCGGTGCTGGCAGGGCTCGAGCGGGCCGGCGAGCTCGTCCGCGGCGAGCTGCGGCCGGGCGGCACGCGGCGCGAGTGGTGCGACCCCGAGGTGCTGCGGCGGCTGCGGCGCGCCTCGCTCGCGGCGCTGCGCAAGGAGATCGAGCCGGCCGACCAGCGCGCGCTCGCGCGCTTCCTGCCGAGCTGGCAGGGCGTCGACCGCCACCCGGCGTCCGGCGCCGGCATCGACCGGCTGCGCGACGTGCTCGTCCCGCTCCAGGGCCTCGCGCTGCCCGTCGAGGTGTGGGAGCGCGACGTGCTGCCGCGCCGCGCCGGCGCCTACTCGCCGTCGTGGCTGGACCAGCTGTGCGCGGCCGGCGAGATCGTGTGGGTCGGCGCCGGAGCCGCTCGGGCGCCGCTCCGGCAGGGTCGCGCTCTACTTCCGCGAGGACGCCGCGCTGCTCGGCGCCGCCGCCCGCGCCGGCGGCCGCCCGAGGGCGGCGTGCACGACGCGCTGCGCGAGCGGCTGCGCCGCGGGCGCCTGCTTCTTCACCGACCTGCTGACCGACGTGCCGGGCGTGCCGACCGAGGAGCTCGTCAGGAGGCGCTGTGGGATCTCGTGTGGGCGGGCGAGGCGACCAACGACGCGTGCGCGCCGCTGCGCTCGCCCAAGCTGACCGCGGCCGCGCCGTGGTGCCAGAAGGCGCGCGCCGAGCGCCGCCGCAGCTTCTCCGCGCGCCGCCGCGGCGCCACAGCCCACGGTGCAGGGCCGCTGGTCGCTGACCGCCTCGCTCTTCGCGACCGACGATCCGGCGGGCCGCCGCCGCGCCCAGGCCGAGCTGCTGCTCGAGCGCTACGGCATCGTCACCCGCGAGCAGGTGCTCGCCGAGGGCATCCCGGGCGGGTTCTCGTCCCTGTACGACTCGCTCGCCGCGCTGGAGACGATCGGCGTGGCCCGCCGCGGCTACTTCATCGAGGGCCTCGGCGGCGCGCAGTTCGCGCTTCCGGGAGCGGTCGAGCGCCTGCGCGCGCAGCGCGACGACGACGCCGCGCCGCCGATCGTGCTCGCCGCGACCGACCCCGCGCAGCCGTACGGCGCGGTGCTCAAGTGGCCGAAGCTTCAAGCGCCGCTCCCGGCCCGCACGGCCGGCGCCTACGTCGTGCTGGCCGGCGCCGAGCCGGTGCTCTACGTCGAGCGCGGCGGCAAGGGCCTGCAGTTCCTCGTGGCCGAGGACGACGTCCGCCTCGAGCCCGCGCTCGAGGCGCTCGCGGAGGCGGTGCAGCGCGGCCGCATCCGGCGGCTCGTGATCGAGCGCGTGAACGGCGAGCCGGTCGTCGGCTCACCCTGCGAGGAGACGCTGCTCGGGCTCGGCTTCCGCGCCGGCCCGCGCAAGCTCACGCTCAGCGCCTGAGCCGGCAGCGGGCGCGAGATGAAGAAGCCCTGCGCGATGTCGCAGCGCAGCGCCGCAAGCTCGGCCATGACCTCGGCTGTCTCGACGCCCTCCGCAACGACCGCCAGCCCGAGGTTGCGGGCGAGGTCGATCGTGGAGCGCACGATCACCGCGTCGTTCTCGTCGTCGACCATGCCGGACACGAACGAGCGGTCGATCTTGACCTCGTCGAGCGGGAGCCGCTTGAGGTAGGACAGCGACGAGTGGCCGGTGCCGAAGTCGTCGAGCGAGAGGCGCACGCCGAGCGCGCGCAGGCGATCGAGCACCTCGCCGGCCCGCTTCGGGTCCGCCATCACGGTGTGCTCGGAGATCTCGCACACCAGCCGGTCGCCGGTGGCGCCGTGGCGGGCGAGCAGCCCGGCGATCGCGTCGGGCAGCGTCACGTCGACGACGTTCGCCGCCGCGACGTTGACGGCGACCGGCATGTCGAGACCGTCATCGCGCCAGGTGCGCTGCTGGGCGAGCGCGCGGTCGACGACCCACCGCGTGAGGTCGGCCACCGCACCGGTGTGCTCGGCGAGCGGGACGAACTGGTCGGGGCCGAGCAGCCCGCGCGTCGGGTGCTCCCAGCGCACGAGCGCCTCGACGCCGATGACCTCGCCCGCCGGCAGCGCCACCTTCGGCTGGTAGTGCAGGACGAGCTCGTCATGCTCGATCGCCCGTCGCAGCTCGGCGAGCAGGCTGAGCCGGTCGGCCGAGTAGGGATCGCGGTCGGCGGTGTAGGTGACGACGCCGTGGCGGCCGCGCTTGGCCTCGTACATCGCGACGTCGGCGCGCTGCAGCAGGGTGCTGACCGACGTGCCGTGGTCCGGGTAGAGCGCGACGCCGATGCTCGCCTCGAGCTCGATCGGCCACGCCGCGCAGCGCGAACGGCCGGCGCAGCGCGTCCTGCAGGCGGCCGGCGAGCTCGGCGACCGCGCCGCGGTTCGGCAGGCCCTCGAGCAGCACGGCGAACTCGTCGCCGCCGAGCCGGGCGAGCGTGTCGCCGCGGCGGATCGCGCCGACGAGCCGCGCCGCGACATCGACGAGCAGCTCGTCGCCGTAGTCGTGGCCGAGCGTGTCGTTGACCTCCTTGAAGCGGTCGAGGTCGATCAGCAGCATCGCGCCGAGGCCGTCGCCGCGCAGCGCGCGCTCGGCACGCTGATGCAGGAGCGAGCGGTTCGGCAGCCCGGTCAGGCGTCGTGCACGGCCTGGTGGCGCAGGCGCCGGGAGGCCGCGACGACGATGACGCCCATGGCGGTGAACCGCCCGAGCAGGGAGATGCGCACGGGCCATGACCGCATACCCCCGCGTCATCGGCCCCGGCCTAGCATGGTTGAGTGCCCGAAGGCGACACCATCCACTACGCGGCCAAGCGGATCCGCGCGGTCGTCGAGGGTCACGTGCCCGACCTGGTCGCCACGCCGCATCCGCGGTTCGGGCGCGACCGCTGGCCCGAGCGGCTGGCCGGTCGCGCGGTGCGCTCGGTCGACGCCCACGGCAAGCACCTGTTCCTGCGCTTCGAGGGCGACCTCGTGATCCACTCGCACCTGCGCATGACCGGGGCCTGGCGCGTGCGTGACGCCAGACGCGCGGCCCCGCCGGCCACGTGGCTGCTGCTCCAGCGCGGCGACCGCGAGGTCGTGCAGCTGCGCGGCCCGGTGCTCGAGTTGATGACCGAGTCGCGCACCCGGTTCGACCAGCGGCTCGCCGGCCTCGGGCCGGACATCCTCGCGCCCGAGCTCGACGCCGCGCGATTCCTGCGCCGGCTGCGCGAGGACGACCCCACGCGCGGGATCGGCGACGCGCTGCTCGACCAGCGGCTGATCGCCGGGATCGGCAACTTCTGGAAGTCCGAGGGCTGCTTTGCCGCGGAGATCGACCCGTGGCGGCCGGCCGGGGAGGTCGGCGACGACGAGGTGCTGGCGATCGTCGAGGAGCTGCGCATGCGCATGCGAGCGTCGGCCAGTGACGGCCGGCAGGACCGCTGGCGGCAGATCTACAACGCGGCGCGGCGGCCGTGCCCGCGTTGCGGGCCGCCGACCCTCATCAAGGCCCGCGGGCAGGGCGACGACAACCGGCCGACGTTCTGGTGCCCGAGCTGCCAGCACTGAGACGCGTCGGGCACAAGGGCGCCGACCACATCGCGCCCGGGAACACGACCGCGTCGTTCGACGCCGCGCTGGCCGCGGGCGTCGACATGATCGAGTTCGACGTGCTGCCCGAGGACATGGACCGGCCGGCCGACAGCCGCCTGCTGCTCGCACACGACTACACGCACGATCTCGGGCATGCGCTCACGCTCGAGGAAGGGCTCGCGCACCTCGCGTCCCTGGACGTCGAGCTCGACGTCGATCTCAAGCTCCCCGGCTACGAGGCGCGGGTGGTGGAGGCGCTGCGCGCGCACGGGCTGGTGGATCGCGCCCTGATCTCGACGACGTTCATGCGCAGCCTGGTGGTGGTGCGCGAGCTCGAGCCGCGGCTGCGGCTGGGCTGGTCGATCCCGCGCGCGCGGCGTGACTACACCGTCTCGTGGCACACCAAGCTGTTCGCCTACGCCGCCATCGCGCGGATCCGCCGCCGCCTGCCCGACGCCGCCCGCGCCCACTTGGCGGCCGGGCGCTGTGACGCGATCATGGCTCACTGGCGGCTCGTTACGCCGCGGCTGGTGGAGACGGTCAGGGACGGCGGCGGGGAGCTCTACGTATGGACGGTCGACGACGCGAAGCGCATCCGGAGGCTCGAGGACCTCGGCGTCACCGGGGTCATCACGAACGATCCGCGATTGTTTGTGACGGATCGCTGAGACGCCCGTAGTAGGGGCGTGACCAGCACGATGACGCCACCCGCTCTGGCCTTCGACTTCGAAGCGCTCTACCGGGCGGCCCGTGACGACGTGTTCGCCTACGTCGCGACCGTGGTGCACGACCGCAGCGCCGCCGAGGATGTGACCGCCCAGGCCTTCGAGCGCGCCTACCGCAAGCGCAACAGCTACGACGCCCGCCGCGGCAGCCAGCGCGCGTGGCTGTTCGGCATCGCCCGCAACGCCGCGCTCGACGAACTGCGCAAGCGCAAGCGCAGCGCCCACCTCGCCGGCGACGTCGCGGACGTCGCGCCGCCGCCCGACGAGGAGCTGGACCGCGCGCTGCGGCGCGCGGCCCTCCGCACCGCGCTGGCCGCCCTCGACACCCGCGACCAAGAGCTGATCGCGCTCAAGTTCTTCGCCGGACTCGACAACGCCGAGCTCGCCGCCGTGCTCGGCGTGAGCGTCTCGAACGCCGGCACCCGTCTTCATCGCGCACTGACCAAGCTTCGGGAGATCCTCGATGACCAGTCCTGAGACCCTCGAGCTCGAGGCGGTCGACGCCGCCCTCGCGGGCCGCTACGTGGCCCCGGAGTTCGCCGAGCTCGCCGACCTCGCGCTGATGCTGCGCGACGAGGCGCCCCAGCCCGCGCCCGCATGGGCGACGCATCTCGACCGGCGGGTGGAGGCCGGCTTTCCAGCGAAGCCGAAGCAGCGCCGTGAGTGGGGTTGGCTGCGGACGGTCGTTCCGGTGGTCGCCATCTTCGCGATCCTCGCGCCGGTCGTCGTGCTCGGGGCGCTGAACGGCAGCAGCGACGACAGCGGCTCGAGTGGCGGCGGCTCTTCGGCGGCGTCGGGCGCGAGCGAGGCCGCGGGCGACAGCGCGACCGGCACCGTCACCGACCAGGTGGCGCCGCGCGCGGCCGCACCGCCTTCGAACTCGGACCTCATCCGTGCGCGCAAGATCGAGAAGGCCGCGCAGCTCACGCTGGCCGCGCCGCGGCGCGAGATCGACCGCGTCGCCGGCGAGGTCGGCGACGTGGCATCCGATCTCGGCGGGTTCGTCTCCAGCTCGAGCGTCAGCAGCTCGCATGGCGGCGACATCCAGCTGCGCGTCCCGTCGAGCCGGCTCGACACGACGATCCAGCGGCTCTCCAAGCTCGGCAAGGTCCGCGACCTGTCACGCAGCACGCGCGACATCACGTCAGCGGTCGTCTCCGCACGCGACCGGCTCAAGGACGCCCGTGCCGAGCGCAAGAGCCTGTTGCGCCAGCTCGCCAACGCGACGACGCTCGACGAGACCGCGAAGCTGCGGGCCCGCCTGCGGGTCGTGTCGCGCGAGATCGCGTCCGCCCGCAACGCGCTGGCGCGCGTGAACAACCGCGCCGACTTCGCGAACGTCTCGGTCACGCTCGTGGCGACGCGCAACAGCGCGGGCGGCGGCGTCTGGACGCCGGCCGACGCCTTCCACGACGCGCTGCGCGTGCTCGAGGTGGTCGCCGGCGTGCTGCTGATCGCCGCCGCCGTCGCGCTCCCGCTGCTCGTCGCGTGGCTGCTCGGCTGGTTCGCCCGCCGCAGCGTCACGCGGCGCCGCCGCGAGCGCGCGCTCGACATGGCCTGACCAGGCTCTGGCATGCTCCGGGCGACGATGCCCGCGAGCGCTGAGGAGACGGCCGCACTCCTGGGGCGCGTGCCCGTGTTCGAGGAGCTGGCCGAGGACGACCTGCGGCGCGTCGCCGAAGTGACGGTGCCGCGCCGCTTCGCGGCGGGCGAGGTCGTCTTCCGCGAGGGCGACGACTCGGACACCTGCTACGTGGTCAGCGCCGGGCACGCGCGCGCGATCCGCGAGCACCAGGACGGTCGCCAGATCACGCTGGCGACGTTCGGGCCGGGCGACATCTTCGGGGAGCTCGCGATGTTCGACGACGAGCGGCGGTCGGCCACCGTCGACGCGTCCGACGAGCTCGAGGTGCTCGGCATCCTCGGCAGCGACATGCGCCGGCTCCTGCGCCGACATCCGGACATGGCGGTCAAGCTCGTGATCTCCCTCGGCCGGCGCCTGCGGGCGGCCAACGAGCGACTGGCGCGGCAGTCGTTCCAGACCGTGCAGAGCCGCGTCGCCGCCGTGCTCGCGCAACTCGTCGAGCAGGCCCAGGCCGAGGGCGCCGGCCCGCGCGACATCCCGGTCGTCGCGACCCAGGCCGACCTCGCGCAGCTCGCCGGCTCCTCGCGCGAGTCGGCGAGCCGGTTCCTGGCCGTCCTGGAACGGGCAGGTGTGATCACGCAGGGTCGCGGGCGGCTCACCGTCCACGACCCGGGTGCGCTGCAGGGCTATGTCTACTGACCGTCCGCTACGCGAGACCTCCTACGGCGGGGTCGTCCTCCGCGGCGACGACGTGCTCGTGATCACCCCGACGGGCAAGCGGCGCGTGACCGGGCTGCCCAAGGGCGGGCCGCAGCCGGGCGAGACCGGCGAGCAGACCGCGACGCGCGAGGTGCGGGAGGAGACCGGCGTCAACGCGGCGGTCCGCGAGCCGCTCGGGGACGTCAACTACTGGTACCGGCGCGGCGGCCGGCGCGTCTACAAGACCGTCCACTTCTTCCTGTTCGACTACCTCGACGGGTCAACGGACGACCACGATCACGAGGTCGAGGACGCCCGCTGGATGCCGCTGGCCGTCGCGCTCACGGCGCTCAGCTACCCGGGCGAGCGGGCGTTGATCGAGCGGGTGCTGTCCAAGTCGACTCCCGGCCGCTAGTCTGCCCGCGCGTGCAGGTTCTCAACTTCTACTCAACAGTCTTCGCGGACCAGATGAAGCGTGGCCGCAAGACCGCGACTATCCGCCTGGGCGACAAGCGGCACAAATACCGCAAGAACCAGGTCGTGTTGGTCACGGTCGGCTACCAGTACTCGCCGCGCGAGAAGCTGTTCCACGCCGTCATCGACAACGTCGAGGTCAAGCGGGTCAAGGACCTCTCACCGCGGGACATCGAGCACGACAACCCGGAGTTCCGCCGCACGGAGGAGATGGTCCACTTCCTGCAGCAGATCTACGGGCGTGAGGTCTCGCTCGAGGACACGGTGACGGTCGTGCGGTTCTCGCAGATCGTCGAGAACCCGCCGGACCTGCAGGATCGCCTGCGCGGCGTCGGCGGCGCTCAGAACTAGGCGTCTACCACCAGGCGGGCTCGGCCGTGTCCGGCACGGCGATCGCGGCGGCCTCGCCGCGGTAGTCGACGCGTGCGCGGTCGCCTTCGAGATGGATCGCGACTGCCTCGAGGTTGTCCGGCTCGCCGAGGTCGCGCCCGAACGCGTGGGCGACGAGCGCGCGCATCGGGCCCGAGTGCGCGGCGACGACGGTGAGCTGGGCGTCCTGCGCGACGAGCGCGCGCCAGTGGCGGCGGACGACGACCGACGGCGGCTCGAAGCCGAGCAGCGGCGTCTTGAGCCACAGCTCGATCGGATCGCCGCCGGACACGTGGACGCGCCGGAAGCGTGCGAGATCGGCGAGCCAGCCGGGCAGCTCGGACGGCGGCGTGTCGCCGGCGTCGGCGTACTCGCCGAACACTTCGGCCTGCTCGCGCACCTCGCCGCCGGCGGCGACGGTGAAGTTGGCGAACCCACGCTCGGGCTCCGGGCCCGTGACCTCCACGCCGGCGGCGGCGAGGTCGGTGGCGAGCACCTCGGCCGTCACCCGCGCGCGCACGCTGGGGGCGTGCAGCAGCCGCAGCGCGCCGTGCGCCTCGGCGGCGAGCGCGTTGCGCCGCGGCGCGTGCCTGCTCGTGCCCGCGGTCCGAGAGCCCGAGGTCGCCGGCGTAGCCGGCCGTCTCGCCGTGGCGCAGAAGGCGGATCTCAGCCATGACGTGAATCCTTACCGTTTCGGCGGCGTCGGCGAACTGCGGCTGGGTGGGGCGGCGACATTTCCACGCCGTCGGCGGTCCCTGGCGCCTTTTGCTGCCTGGAGGAGCAAAAGGCGCCAGCGAGTCGCGCGGCGGCCGATCCCGCCTCCCTCACCTACGCGAACGCGGCCGCCCGCCGGCGACGCAGCGGCGCGGCGGCGACGGCGGAGCCGGAGGTCACCGCGACCAGGGCGGCGGCGACGGCGATGAATGCGCCCATGCGAGGCTCCATCAGCTGGTTCGGGCCGGGCGTGTCGATCAGCTTCCACAGCGCGACGCCGAACGTGCCGAGCGAGCCGTAGCGCAGCGCCTCGCGGGCGACGCCCTGGATCGCCGGCACGAGGCAGCCGAGCGCGCCGACCGCGGTCAGCGCCGCCAGCGCGGCGAGCACGTTGCCCCAGCTGCCGAGGCCGTCCCAGCCGGAGACGCCGGCGGTCTCGCTGACCCAGCGCTGCATTCCGGCGGCCAGGCTGTCGACTGGCCCGTGGATCGTGCCGATCGAGTCCCCGGCCCGGTTGACCGCCATCGGGGCGGGCGCGAACCATGGCTCGGCCAGCGAAGCGATCACCCCCACGGCCGCGGCGATGGTGAGTAGAGCGTGGGTGCGGAAGCCGAGGGTGCGCATGATGCGGCATGTGTCGGCACGCACAAGCCCGAACTGGAGGCTCGCGCGAGCGAAATGGACGCGCAGTCGGTTGGCACTCAAGTTACGAGAGTGCCAATCGACCCTTGACTTCACACCAGAGCGTCCTATCATCATCGGCCGCTGGCACTCTCTCCCTACGAGTGCCAACGAAAATGCTTTGAAGGTCAATCTCAGTGGAGGGCACTCAGATGAAGCTCAAGCCCCTAGGCGATCGGCTGATCGTCAAGGCGGTCGAAGAGGACGAGACGACGGCCTCCGGCATCGTCCTCCCCGACACCGCCAAGGAGAAGCCGCAGAAGGGCAAGGTCCTCGCAGTCGGCGACGGCAAGCTCGACGACGACGGCAAGCGCATCCCGCTCGACGTCGCCGAGGGTGACGAGGTCCTCTACTCCAAGTACGGCGGCACGGAGATCAAGGTGGAGGGCGAGGACCTCCTCGTGCTCCGCGAGTCCGACGTGCTGGCCAAGGTCCAGTAGACCCGGAGGACACGAAAACATGGCTCACAAGGAACTGAAGTACGACGTCGAGGCCCGCAACGCGCTGGAGGCCGGCGTCAACGCGGTCGCCAACGCCGTCAAGGTCACGCTCGGCCCGCGCGGCCGCTACGTGGTTCTCGACAAGAAGTTCGGCGCTCCCACGATCACCAACGACGGCGTGACGATCGCTCGTGAGATCGAGGTCGAGGACCACTTCGAGAACCAGGGCGCCCAGCTCGTCCGCGAGGTCGCGACCGCCACCAACGACGTCGCCGGCGACGGCACGACGACGGCCACCGTCCTCGCTCAGGCGATCGTCCGCCAGGGCCTCAAGAACGTCGCGGCCGGCGCCAACCCGCTCGGCCTCAAGCGCGGCATCGAGATTGCCGTCGACCAGGTCGTCGAGTACATCAAGGCCCAGTCGAAGGAGATCTCGGGCAAGGACCAGATCGCCCGCGTCGCGACGATCTCGGCCGGCGACGAGGAGATCGGCGATGTGATCGCCGACGCGATCGAGAAGGTCGGCAAGGACGGCGTCGTGAACGTCGAGGAGGGCCAGACGTTCGGCATGGACCTCGAGTTCACCGAGGGCATGCAGTTCGACAAGGGCTACATCTCGCCGTACATGGTCACCGACCAGGAGCGGATGGAGGCGGTCCTCGAGGATCCGTTCATCCTCATCGCCAACCAGAAGATCGGCTCGGTCCGTGACCTGCTGCCCGTGCTCGAGCAGGTCATCCAGTCCGGCAAGCCGCTGCTGATCATCGCCGAGGACGTCGAGGGCGAGGCCCTCGCGACGCTCGTCGTGAACAAGCTGCGCGGCACCTTCACCGGCGTGGCCGTGAAGGCTCCGGGCTTCGGCGACCGCCGCAAGCGCATGCTCGAGGACATCGCGATCCTCACCGGCGGCGAGGTCATCACCGAGGAGATGGGCCTCAAGCTCGAGAACACCCAGGTCTCGCAGCTCGGTCGCGCGCGCCGCGTCGTCGTCGCGAAGGACACCACGACGATCGTCGACGGCGCCGGCGAGAGCGACGGCATCAAGGGCCGCATCAACCAGATCAAGACGGAGATCGAGAACACCGACTCCGACTTCGATCGCGAGAAGCTCCAGGAGCGCCTCGCGAAGCTCTCGGGCGGTGTCGCCGTCGTGAAGGTCGGCGCGGCCACCGAGACCGAGATGAAGGAGAAGAAGCACCGCGTCGAGGACGCGCTGCAGGCCACCCGCGCGGCCCTCGAGGAGGGCATCGTGCCGGGCGGCGGCGTGGCGCTGCTCGAGGCGACCGAAGCGGTCAACGTCGACGCGATCGCGATCGACGACGAGAAGACCGGTGCCCGGATCGTGCTGCGCGCGCTCGAGGAGCCGGCCCGGCAGATCGCGGAGAACTCCGGCTACGAGGGCTCGGTCGTCGTCAACGATGTCCGCAAGGCCCCGAAGGGTCACGGCCTCAACGCGTCGACCGGCGAGATCGTCGACCTCGTCGCGGCCGGCGTCATCGACCCGGCGATGGTGACCCGCTCGGCGCTCCAGAACGCCGCGTCGATCGCCAAGAACATCCTCACCACCGAGGCGATCGTCGCCGAGGCGCCCGAGAAGGACGGCGGCGGTGGCGGCGGTGGCATGCCCGACATGGGCGGCATGATGTAAGCCAGCCGTCTACGGCTGACTGTTTGCGAAGGGCCCGGCGCTTGCCGGGCCCTTCGTCGTTGAGAACCCTTCCGAGCTCTCGTCAGGGCAAACCGTCCAGGAAGGCGCGTCCGCGTGGCGACAAGCGGTAGCCGATCCGCAGCGACTCGGTCAATCCGAGCTCCTTCAGCCGCCGCACGCGCAGCTTGAACGCGCGCGTCTCCATCCCGAACCCCGCGGCGAGGTCGGGCGCGCGGACGCCGGGCTGCTCGGCGATCGTGTGCAGGTAGCTCATCGCCCACGGGCCCATGCGCTCGATCCGGCGGCGCAGGTCGGCGAGCTCGTCGGCGGTCGGCTTGCGCTCGCGCAGCACCGCGCGCGGATCCGGGCCGGCGAGGTGCAGCTCGATCCGGTAGAGGTCGCCGCTGCGCGAGGCGAACTGCTCGAGCACGGCGGCGCGTGACGCCCAGCCCGCGCGCTGTGCCTCCTCGTCGGTGAGGTCGTCGACGCGCTCGACGCGATCGATCTGGATCACGCCGATCCGCGTGCGCTGCTGCCCGCCGGCCCGCACGCGCGGCGCGTCCCAGCGCCGGAACGTGAGCGAGATCGACCCGTCGGCGATCCCGTCGAGCTGGGAGGCCTTGAACAGCATCTCGCCGACCTTAACGAGCCTGGATGGCGAGACCCCCATCAGAGCGCCGGCCGGATGCCGGCGCGGGCATACTCGAAGCATGGACACCGGAGTCGCGTACACGAAGATCGATCCCGACGGCGAGGACCGCTTCCAGCGCCTGCGCCAGGAGCTGGGCGTGAGCACGCTCGGCCTCAACCTGCTGCGCTTGCGCGCCGGCGAGCGCAGCCGCATCCATCGCCACCTGCATCAGGAGGAGGTCTACCTCGTGCTCGAGGGGACGCTGACGCTCCTCGTCGAGGACGAGCCGCGCGAGCTGCAGCGCGGCGAGCTGGCACGAGTGGCGCCCGACGTGCGCCGCCAGCTCGTCAACCGCCACCGCGAGCCGCTGCTCCTCCTCGCGCTCGGCGGCGCCAACGAGCACGCCGGCCGCGACGGCCGCGCTTACGGCTCGTGGGACGAGCAGGGCGAGGGCAACTCACCCGCCGACGTGCCGTTCCCCGAGAACGTCGAGGTCGACTAGCGGCGAGGCCGATGGCGCGCCTGCCGGATGCGGTCGCCCGCGCGGCCGGCGGGTTTGGGCTGCGGCTCGAGAGACTGCGCCCGCTCGGCGGCGCAGCGGCCGCGCGAGCGGCGGCTGCTGCATCTGGACCTGCATCCCTTCAACGTCCTGGTGGATGACGACGGCGCGCCGACCGGGGTGATCGACTGGGCGAATGCCGCTGGGGGAGATCCGGAGCTCGACCGAGCACGGAGCTGGAGCCTGTTGACGCTCGACCCTGCCGTTCGAGCGCTCGAGGACAACCGCGGCTGGATGGCACTCGTCGATCAATGGCTCCGGGCGGGCCGCATGGACACGCTCTCGGGTCCCGCGCGCCGGTGGGCCTGCCAGTTCATGCTCGAGGATCTCGCGGCGCGGCATACAGGAGCGGAGCTCGCCCTCGTTCGGCACGCGATGCGGCTCGCCGGCGGCGAGAACTAGGTGGTGGGCAGGCGGCACTCGTAGGCGACGACGTCCACCCACTCCCCGGGCACGACCTCGCGCGCGCGGACCCCGAGCACGCGCCCAACGCCGACCTCACCCCCAGTCGTGTCGCGGATCGTGCGCCGCACACAGTCCTGCAACAGCTCCCCGACGTCGGGCCGGCCTCCGCGCAGCACCCGATCGCCGCACACACCTTCGACCTCCACGGCCCGATCGCGCGGCGTCCCGTGCGCCATGCGGTGCGCGAGCAGGTGGTACTGCCCGGCCATCCGGCCGCGTGTGACGTCGGGAGGGCGCTCGATCGTCCCCGGCACCCCCACCACCTCGCCGCGCCGGAACTGCTCGCGCGTGAGGTCGACTTCGCGGCCGTCGGGCAGGCGGTTCCAGTAGTGCACGCCCTGCCGCGACCCGTCGGCCTCGTGCACCTCGGCGATCAGCAGCTCGCCTCCCAGCCGGTCCTGGACCACGAGCGCGGTCGACGCGCACTGCCCCGACGCGGGGTTGGCGTCGCTCCACCCCGGCTGGTCGACCGGGTCGCTTGTCCACAGGCACCAGGCGGCGCGGACCGCATGCTCGAACGAGGCCACAGCGCAATACGGTACGGCGATGCCCGCCTACGTCATCGCTGCCGTATCGGAAGCCTGGGATCAGGACAAGCTCGTCGAGTACCGCGAGGGCAACACCAAGGTCGTCGCCGAGCACGGTGGCCGCTTCGTCGCCCGCGGCGGTGCGCAGGAGCTGCTCGAGGGCGACTGGGATCCGCTGCGGATCGTGATCATCGAGTTCCCCGACATGGACGCCGCGCGCGGCTGGTACCAGTCGGACGGCTACGCGCCCCTGCGCGAGCTGCGCAGGAGCGCGTCCGTCACGAACATCGTGCTCGTCGAGGGGACCTAGTGTCGCGAGTCGTAAGTTCGCGCGCAGATAGCGGGATGCATCGTCGTGGCTGGCGTTCGCCGATGACCTGGCTCGTACCGGGCGTACTTGCGTGGTCATCGGCGGGCGCCAGGCGCGGCGAGGCGCCCGGTAGCTGCCCGCGAACTTCCGACTCGCGACACTAGAGCCTGGCTCGAAACCGTCGCCGCGCCCGGATGCCGGCCAGGCCGCCGAGTTCCGAGCCTGGCTCCTAGCCCCCGCCCGCGGCCTCGGCGCTGCGCAGGCCGCGTACCGCCCAGGCGCCGAAGGCGAGCAGCAGGCAGACGGCGATGCCGTAGGCCAGCGCCGCGTTCGGCGGCGAGCCGGAGATGAAGTCGCGGCCGGTCTCGATCAGCGGCGTGAACGGGTTGACCTTCGCGACCGCGTGGACCCAGCCCGACAGCAGCGCGAGCGGCACGTACACCGGCGCGAGGAACAGGACGAGGAACACGGGCATCTGCATCAGCGGCCCGGCCTGCATCGACCGCAGGCGCATCGCCACGCCCGCCGCCCACAGCGTCGCGGTGAACGACACGAGGTAGGCGAGCACGACGAGCCCGAACAGGTCGACGCCGTTGCCGCCGACCTGCATGCCGGTGAGCAGCCCGACGACGAAGATCAGGACGCCCACGACGGTCGTCCGCGCCGCGGCCGCGATCGCGTAGCCGGCGATGATCCCGAGCCGGTTCGGCGCCGCCAGCAGCAGGCGCCGCGCGAAGCCGAACTCGAAGTCCGCCGCGATGCCGAAGCCCGTGAACACGCCGCCGAACGCCGATGCCTGCAGCAGCACGAACACGAACTGGAACGCCGTGTAGCCGGACGGGAAGTCGAAGCCCGGCACGTTCGCGACGTTCGACAGGCCGCCGGCGAAGGCGACGAAGAAGAACATCGGGAACACGATCGAGGGGAGCAGGAGCTGCGGCGTCGTGGCGATCTTGTGGATCGACCGCCAGGCGACCGCGCCCGCGACCTGCCAGAACCGCCTCATGTCCGCACCAGCCTCGTCCGCAGGGCGCTCGATGCCGCGGTGACCGCCGCCACCGAGGCCACGATCGCGACCCCGAAGCCGAGCGCCAAAGCCTCCGCGTCCCAGCCGTAGATGATGAAGGAGCGCAGGCCCTCGATCAGGTACGAGACCGGGTTGTACGTCGCGATGAAGCGGAACCAGTCCTGCTCGATCAGCGGCCGCGGCAGGCTCATCGAGGACAGGAACAGCAGCACGAAGAAGAGCGGGAAGAAGCCCTGCACCGTCTCGCCCGAGCCCGACCGCAGCCCGACGAACGCGCCGAGCGCGGCGAACGCGAGCGCGATCAGCATCGCCAGCACGAGCATCACCACGACGCCGAGCGCGCCCGCCTTGAAGTCCATCCCGGCGGCGAAGCCGACGACGAGGTAGATCAGCGCCGACACGCCCGCGACCAGCATCACGCCGCCGAGCTGGCCGATCAAGAGCGCGGCGCGCTGCATCGGCGTCATCGCCAGGCGCTTGAGGAACCCGCTCTCGACGTCACGCGCGAGCGACGCTCCGGCGTTGATGCAGGCGAACAGCGAGCCCTGGATGAACGGCACCGCGATCGCGAAGTCCAGGTACGTGTCGGCGGGAAAGCCGGGCAGGTTCGTCGCCGCGTGCAGGCCACCGGTGTTGATCGCCATCATGATCAGCGGGAACACGATCGGCGGGACGATCAGCGCCGGCTGGCGCAGCGTCTGGATCACCGCGCGCCGCGCCATCTCGTAGACCTGCTGCCTCATGCCGGCACCGCTTCCGGCTCGGCGCTGGGCTCGCCGCCTTCCAGCTTGCGGCCGGTCTTGGCGAGGAAGACGTCGTCGAGCGTCGGCGCGTGCAGCCGGAAGTCGGTGATCGTGAGGCTCTCGCCGTCGAGGGTCCGCACGACCTCGGCGAGCTGGTCCACGCCGCCGCTCAGCCGCACGGCGGCCGCTCCCGGGCGCGCCGTGACCGGCGTGCCGAAACGCTCCAGCACGCCGGCGACCGCATCGCGGTCCTCGGCCTCGGCGGGCTCGATCTCCAGCGTCGGGCGGCCGATCTCGGCCTTCAGCTCGTCCGGCGTGCCGCGGGCCACGATCTTGCCCTGATCGATGATCGCGATGCGGTCGGCGAGCACGTCCGCCTCCTCGAGGTACTGCGTGGTGAGGAACACGGTCACGCCGTCCTCGTGCGCGAGCCGCGCGACCTCCTGCCACATGTCGGCGCGGCTCTGGGGATCGAGGCCGGTGGTCGGCTCGTCGAGGAACAGGATGCGCGGGTGATGCACGAGCGCGAGCGCCAGGTCGAGCCGGCGCTTCATGCCGCCCGAGTAGCCGCGGACCTTGCGGTCGGCGGCGTCCATCAGGCCGACGCGCTCGAGCAGCGCGTCGCCGCGCGGGCGGCGCTCGGCCTTCGGGATGCCCTGGAGCGACGTCTGCAGGCGCATGTGCTCGCGCCCGGTGAGGAGGCCGTCGAGCGCCGCCTCCTGCAGTGCGGCGCCGATCGCCATCCGCACCTCGGGGCCCTCGCGCACGATGTCGTGGCCCGCGACGCGCGCGGTGCCCGACGTGGGCGGCAGCAGGGTGGTGAGCATCAGCACCGTGGTCGACTTGCCGGCGCCGTTCGGCCCGAGGAAGCCGTAGATCTCGCCGGGCTCGACCGTCAGATCGATGCCGTCAACCGCGCGCACCCCGCCCTTGAATTCGCGCGCGAGGCCCTCGACCTCGATGCCGTTGGGGAGGATCGTCATGCCGTATGTGGTAGCGAGAATGGTTGAGGGTGTCAACCTTTGATATTTGCTACCTTTCGTGATATGAATGCAAGTGCGGAGCCGCGCACCGGGGCAGCGCGAGAGGCCTGGCGCCTCTTCTGGCGGATCTTCCTCGAGGACAAGCGGCGCCGCTGGGAGATCCTCTCCGAGCTCGGCATCTCGCCTCAGCAGGCGATGGCGCTCGGCACGCTCGAACCCGGTCAACCGGTGCCGATGAGCACGCTGGCCGCGGAGCTGCACTGCGACAACTCGAACATCACCGGGATCGTCGACCGGCTCGAGGCCGCGGGCCTCGCCGAGCGCCGGCCATCCGAGCGCGACCGCCGCGTCAAGGCCGTGGTGCTGACCGAGAAGGGCGAGTGGATGCGGATCGAGATCGATCGCCGGGCGGGCGAGCCGCCGCCGAAGCTCGCCGCCCTGTCCGACGAGGACGCGACCGCGCTGCGCGACATCCTCGCCCGCGCGGTCGAGGCCGGATGAGCGCTCCGCGCCGGATCGTCACGGGCCATGACGCCTCCGGGAAGTCGGTCGTCCTCTCCGACGGCCCGAATCCGAGGATGCTCGACATCGGCTCTGCCGCCTTTCACGAGGTGTGGATCACCGACCAGACGCCCGTGCCGATCGCCGCCGACGAGCCGGAGCCCACGGACCGCCCCGTGCGCACGCCGCCGCCGCCCAACGGCGTGACCGTCCGCTTCACCGAGATGGCGCCCGGCGCCGAGGCGCCGATGCACCGCACCGAGTCGGTCGACGTCGGCGTCGTGCTCGAGGGCGAGACGTGGCTGCTGCTCGACGACGGCTCCGAGACGCGCGTGCAGACCGGCGACGCGGTGGTGCAGCGCGGCACCAACCACGCGTGGGCCAACCGGTCGGACAAGCCGGTCCGGATGGTGTTCGTGATGATCGACGGCGCGATCACCGACGAGCTGCGAGCGGCCACCGGGCCGCTGCAGTTCTTCGACCAGGCGCTCGATTAGGCCGGAGTCAGCGCGCGCGGCGGCTCGCCGACGTAGCGCGCCGTCGGCCGGATCAGCCGCCCCTCGCGCTTCTGCTCGAGGATGTGCGCCGACCATCCCGCGGTCCGCGCGCACGTGAACAGCGGCGTGAACAGCTCGGGCGGGACCTGCGCGTGGTCGAGCACGACCGCGGACCAGAACTCGACGTTGGTGGCGAGCACGCGGTCGGGCTTGCGGGCCTGGAGCTCGGCGAGTGCCGCCGCCTCGAGCGACTCCGCGATCTCGGCCCGCGGTGAGCCGATCGCCTTCGCGGTGCGCCGCAGCACCCGCGCGCGCGGATCCTCGGCGCGGTACACGCGATGGCCGAACCCCATCAGCCGCTCGCCGCGGTCGAGCACGGCGCGGACGTAGCGCTCGGCGTCGCCGGTGCGCTCGACGTCGTCGAGCATCTTGAGCACGCGCGCGGGCGCCCCGCCGTGCAGTGGGCCCGACAGCGCGCCGACGGCGGCCGACAGCGCGGCCGCGACGTCGGCCCCGGTGGAGGCGACGACGCGTGCGGTGAAGGTCGAGGCGTTCATGCCGTGCTCGGCGGCGGAGATCCAGTAGGCGTCGATCGCCTTCACGTGGTCCGGGTCGGCCTCGCCGCGCCAGCGGATCAGGAAGCGCTCCGGGATCGAGGTCGCGCGGTCGACCTCGCGCTGCGGGACCGGCGGGCGGCCCGCGCCGCGCGCCGACTGCGCCACGAACGACAGCGCCATCACCGACGCGCGCGCGAGGTCGTCGCGCGCCTGCTCGTCGGAGATGTCGATCAGCGCCCTCATGCCCCACTCCGGCGCGAGCATCGCCAGCGCGGCCTGCACGTCGACGCGTGGGTCGGCGGTGCGAACGGCGAGCGGGTGCGGGATGGCGGGCGGCAGGCCCGGCTCGAACTGGCCGTCGACCAGCAGACCCCAGACGTGCTCGAACGGCACGTTGCCGACGAGGTCCTCGATGTCGATCCCGCGATAACGCAGCGCTCCGCCCTCACGGTCGGGCTCCGCGATCTCGGTGTCGAACGCGACGACGCCTTCAAGCCCCGTAACGTCGGCCGCCGGTCGCCGGGTGGGGTTTCCGGCGACCGGAGGGCGAAATGTCCTATCCATGTCTACTCCTATACCGACGCGCTTTGTTCTGGTTGCCGCAGGCCGCCATCGAGCACCAGCGGCGGGCGCCGGCGGGTGAGCGGTCGTAGAAGCGGGCGGAGCAGGTGTCCGAGCCGCAGATCCGCACGCGGGCGCGCTCGGACGGGAGGCCCAGCATCCGCGCGGCATCGTAGGCGACCATCCCGAGCGCGCGGCGTGGCGAATCGGCCCGCGCGCGCTCGGCGAGCACCGGCCGGCCGTCGGGCGCGGCGACCAGCGCCGGCCGCGAGCCGGCGAGGGTGAGCCAGTTGTCGATCAGCCCGACCGCGACCGGGTCGGGCGCCTCGCGCGCGACCGCCGCACGCACGCCGGCGTCGATCGCCTCGCGCAGCTCACGCGCCTCGGCGAGCACGGAAGCGGGCGCGCGCATCGGCTGCGGAAGCAGCCCGGCGCGCACGAGCCAGGTCACGACCTCGTCGACCGACAGCAGGCACTCCACGTCGCGCCGCCACCGCTCGCGCCGCGTGTTGACGAAATCGAGCGCCGGACGGCCGCCGAGCCAGTACCAATACGGAGCCCCGAACTCGGGTGGACCGGGCGGCAGATCGCGGTGCATAACCAGATGATACGTGCTCAACTGGTTATCCGAATGGCAATTGGCAGCGTGGCCGGTCCAATTCCCGTAGGCTGCCGCCGCCGCATGAGCGCTGCTGACTTGATGCTCAAGCCGGTCCCCGAACTCGCCGCACTGGTCCGCGGCGGGGAGATCTCGGCCCGTGAGGTCGTGGGAGCCGCGCTACGCCGAATCGAGGACCTCGATGACCGCATCAACGCGTTCATCGAGGTCGATGGCGAGCGCGCGCTCGAGGCCGCCGACGCGATCCAGCCGGGCGACGAGCGCCCGTTCGCCGGCGTGCCGATCGCGATCAAGGCCAACGTGCCGGTCGCCGGCACGTGCATGAACTTCGGCTCGAAGTTCCTGGCCGGCCACCGGCCTGGTCATAGCGCGTACATGGTGCGGCGACTGCGCGACGCCGGCTTCGTCGTCGTGGGGACGACGAACATGCCCGAGTTCGGGATCCTGCCGACCACCGAGCCGCGCCACACCGGCGCGACGCACAACCCGTGGAACGTCGACCGCACGCCCGGAGGCTCCTCCGGGGGATCGGCGGCGGCGGTCGCCGCCGGCATGCTGCCGATCGCCCACGGCAACGACGGCGGCGGCTCGATCCGCATCCCGGCCGCGTGCTGCGGCCTGGTCGGCCTCAAGACGTCGCGCGGGCGGGTGTCGCGCGGACCCGACCTCGGTGACTCGTTCCTGGCCTGCGACGGCGTGCTCACCCGCACGGTGGCCGAGACCGCGCAGGTGCTCGACGTGCTCGCCGGCTACGAGGTCGGCGACGCGACGTGGGCGCCGCGCCCGGTCGAGCCGTACGCGACCTCCGTCCGCCGCGACCCCGGGCGCCTGCGCGTGGCGATGACGGCCGACAACGCGCTGGGCGTGGACGTCGACCCGGAGTGCGTGCGCGGGATGCACGTCGCGGGCGAGTTGCTCTCCTCGCTGGGTCACGACGTCGTACACGCCGCGCCGGCGCTCCCCGGCTCCGATGCGCTCGGCCTGTTCATCAACGCCTTCGGGCCGGCGGTCGCGCTCGGGATCGGCTACGGCGAGCTGCTGGCGGGCCGGCCGCCCGAGGAGGACGAGATCGAGCCGCTGTCGCGCGCGATCTACGACCTGTCGCAGAACCTGAGCTCGGTCGGCTACCTGGCCGCGACGGCGCAGCTACAGGCACTGGCGCGCGGCCTGGTCGCCTTCTTCGCCGAGTACGACCTGCTGCTCACGCCCGCGCTGGCCGAGCGGCCGCTGGCGATCGGCGACTGCAACGGGCTCGGCGAGAACCCGCTGGAGGACTTCGCCCGCTCCGGCCGCTTCACGCCGTTCACCGCGCTGTTCAACGTGACCGGCCAGCCGGCGATCAGCGTGCCGGTCGGCTTCGGGGACGACGGGCTGCCCACGGCGGCCCAGTTGGTCGCGAAGCCGCTCGGCGAGGACACGCTGCTGCAGGTCGCCGCGCAGATGGAGGCCGCACTCGGCCGCCCGGCGCAGATCCCGGACCTCTAACGGGGGGAGGATCGCCCCGACGCTCATGCGGCATAGAATCCTTCCTATATGGCGTATGTGATCGCTGAGCCGTGCATCGGCACCAAGGACAACTCCTGCGTCGAGGTCTGCCCCGTCGACTGCATCCACCCGACCCCCGACGAGCCGGACTACGACGCGGTCGAGATGCTCTACATCGATCCCGAGGAGTGCATCGACTGCGACGCGTGCGTCGAGGCATGCCCCGTGGACGCCTGCTTCGCCGAGGATCAGCTCCCGGACGAGTGGGCGCACTACACGAAGCTCAACGCCGACTACTACGCCGGCAAGTAGCGCCGTCCGGCGGACGAAACGTTCAATCCCCGGTCGGGACGACGCCGGCCTTCTCGACCATGAGGATGGCGGTGCGCTCGGGCGCGCGGGTGCGGTGGACGACGCCGCGCGGCACCGTGTAGCCCTCGTGCGGCTTCAGGGTGACCGTCTCGCGGTCCTCGAAGTCGATCAGCAGCGTGCCCTCCAGCACGAGGAAGAACTCGTCGTCCTCGTCGTGCTTGTGGAAGTGGAAGTCGCCTTCGATGATGCCGAGCCGCACGACCGCGTCGTTGACCGTCGTGAGGGTCTGGTTGAACCACGGCTCGTGGGCGGCGATCTCACCGGGGATGTCGACGAGCTGCATGTGGCCGTACTTGTCGTCGAGGTGGATGTCGTAGCTCATGCCGGTACGCGATACCACGCGCGGGCGTCGGCCGCCAGCGGAGCGGTCTGCAGATCGACCGGTCCGAATCTCCGCGGCGAGCGGGTGCCGGGCAGGTCGGTGCCGAACAGGACCCTCGCCGGGTCGAGGCCGGCGAGGTCCGCCGTGAAGCGGGGCGTCGCCTTGACCATCGCGCCGAGCCGGACTGCGCACGCGAGGCCCTCCGGGCTCATGCCGAGGTGGTCGACGCACAGCCGCGGCAGCTCGCGCAGCGCCGCCTCGTGCTCGGGCAGGTCGGTCGCGTAGACCTCGGTGTGCCAGCCGGCGATCTCGTGCACGCGCAGCGCGAGGTCGACGTCGAGCGCGCCGCCGCGGCGGAGGTTGAAGCGCACCGCCCGCACCCCCGCGCGATCGAGCGCGCGGATCTCGTCGTCCGTCACCGTCGCCAGGAGCTGGGCCACGCCGGCATAGCCCGGGCCGAGCGCCGTGAGTGCGGCCAGCAGCCAGGTCTGGTCATAGCCCTGGAACGAGCCCGCCACGACGGCGCCGCCGGCGAGCCCCAGCCCGGCCGTCTCGCCGCGGTAGTCGTCGACGGTATAGGCGTCCGGGCGGTAGCTGCCGACCAGCGGAAACCGCGGGTCGATGATGTGGAAGTGGGCGTCGAAGATCAGCCGGCCATGGGGAGGCTCATCCCCAGCGGCTGCGGCGGTCCGGCCGGCTGCATGATCGGCAGCTCGACCGGCGTCATCGCGACGATCCCGCGCGCCGCCTGACGGATCGCCTGGGCGGCCGCGTCGTCGGGATCGGTCTCGACCAGCGGCGTACCGGCGTCGGCCGTCTCGCGCAGCGGCATCGTGAGCGGGACCTTGCCGATCAGCGGCACCTCGAGCTCATCGGCCAGCAGCTGGCCGCCACCCTCGCCGAACAGCGCGTAGCGCTCGCCGCCCGGGGTCGTGAACACGGACATGTTCTCGATCACGCCCGCGATCTCGAGGCTGACCTTGTGCGCCATCTCGGCCGCGCGGCGAGCGACCTTCTGGGCCGCCGCCTGCGGCGTCGTGACGAGCACGAACTTCGCCTGGGGGAGCAGCTGAGCCAGCGTCATCGAGACGTCGCCGGTGCCCGGCGGCAGGTCGATCAGCAGGAAGTCGAGCTCGCCCCACGCGACGTCCTCGAGGAACTGGGTGAGCGCCTTGTGGAGCATCGGGCCGCGCCACACGACCGCCTCGTCCTCGGCGATGAAGAAGCCGATCGACATGACCTTGATGCCGTGCGCCTCGAGCGGCACGATCTTGCGCTCGCCGGTGACCTTCGGGCGCTGGCCGCCGAGGCCCAGCATGCGCGGGATCGAGTAGCCCCAGACGTCGGCGTCGAGCACGCCGACCTTCTTGCCGTCCGCCACCAGCGCGGCCGCGAGATTGGCGGTCAGCGACGACTTGCCCACGCCGCCCTTGCCCGAGCCGATGCAGATGATGTTGCTGACCTGCGCGAGCGCGCCCTCGGGAAGCCCGCCCGGCCGGCCGAGCTTGCGCTGCAGGCCGGCCTTCTCCTGGTCGGTCAGCACGTCGAAGCCCACGTTCACGTGCGCGACGCCCTCCAGCGCGGACACCGACTTCACGACGGCCGTCTGGAAGTGGCTCTTGATCGGGCAACCGGGCGTCGTCAGCGACACCGTGACGTCGACCACGCCGGCGTCCTTGATGTCGATCGCGCGCACCATCTCGAGCTCGACGATGTCGCGCCGCAGCTCGGGGTCGATGACGGACTTCAGGGCTTCGGTGATCTGCTCGCGAGTGGGCACGAGTTCATTGTGGCAGGAGCTCCTCGCGATCAATGTCTCCTGAGATACCCAACGCCAGGACCGGCCCGACGCCGCGCGCGTAGAGCTTGTACTCGAGCACCCGCGGCTCCAGCGGCGTGAACTCCTTGGTCAGCAGCACGTGGCGGTAGTGGCCGGCGGGGACGTCGACCTGCTCGTCGCGGCTGAGGACCTTGGCCGCGTCCTCGGCGTGGCCCGGGTAGTCCTCCTGCCTGTAGCGGCGGCCGACGCGCGGATGGGCCGGCATCACGATGCCCGCGCGGGCGCCGTCGACGCCGGCCTCCCACGATCCCTCGGTGGACACCGGCTTGCCGTTCTCGTACTCGGTCGTGGCCTCGCCGAGGTACCAGACGTTGCCCTTCCGGTCCTGGGCGTAGTAGTCGAACGTGTCTTCGACGAGCCGCCCGTTGGCGGTCGCGGTGTCGCGCACCACGCGGGCGACGACGCCGCTCGCCACACGCTTGGTGCGATGCGTGACGCGGACGACGTCGCGCTGGCGGTGGCCGTGCGCGTCGGTCTCGCGGTAGACCCAGCGAGTCCCGGGCTTCATCGGCCAGTACGGGTTGTCGATCTGCGTGCTGAAACCCGGCGCGGTGGCGAGGGCCAGCGTGCTGAGGAGGGCGGCGAACATGGCGCGACCGTACGCCCGGGGCGTGAGATCGCGATGAGAGCGGGCCCTTAAGGACCGACGGCCCGCCACAAGTGGCGAGCCGACGGTTGAGGGAGGAGAGGGTGCTACATCCGCCGGGTTTCAAAGTCCGGCGAATCCTGTCGGCGAGATATGAGGCCGGCAGGCTTACCCGAGCGCCGCTCTCCTCCGCGGCGTCGGGGGAAACTGGGGTACTACACCAGCGCGGTGACGCGCTCCTTCGCGACGCTCGCGATCCGGTTGCCGGTCGCGACGCCGACCTGCGCGACGTCCTCGACGCGCTTGCTCACGATGTTAGTGCGCTGCGTGGCCGCGCGCTCCGCAGCGCCGACCTCGCGCTCGACCGTGCGCCGGTTGCGCCGGATGAGCTTCTCCGCATCGCGGCGGCGGGTGCGCACCGCGCGCTCCAGGCGCGTACGCGCCTTGCGGACGTCGCGCTCGAGCTGGTTGCGGGCGGTGTTGCCGCGGCGCTCGAAGCGCTTGAGGTCCTTGTTGACCTCGCGCTCGGCGGCGGCGCGAGTGCCGAAGCGACCGACCAGGTCGGTGGCGACACCCAGCACGCGGTCGCGCGCCTCGAGGGTCGCGCCCACGTACACGAGGGCTGCGCGCTCGGCGATCCCGCGGCCCTGGGCAGCGGTCGTCTTCGCGGCCGTCGCGTTGGCCTTGGCGGCGTCACGCGTGCGGTTCTTGGCGGTCGTGCGGGTGCGACGACCAGTGGTCTTGCTCGGCGCCTTGGCGCCGGTGCTGCGAGCCGTCGACCGGGTGGTCGTGCTCTTGCGCTTGGCCGGCTTGCGAGTCGCCGCGCGCTTCGCAGGAGTGGTTGTTGTGGTGTTCGTCGTCTCGGTGGTGGCCATTCGATCAGCCCCTTTGGCTATGACCCTTGGAAGTTTTCTCGAGCTGTTCGAGCTTCAGTCTATCCATCGAACACCTGTTTGTAACCCACTCCCTCAGGCCAGTTACAGACCGTACCTGACTTTGTGCCGTTTCCCGCGCCATTCCGTGTGAAATAGCGGAGAACACGTACCTACTTTGTAACAGATCGAACGCTGGTTCGATGCGGCGTGTGAGCAGTCGCACACCCGCGATCGGGCGAACTCCGAGGACGAGCGCGGTGCTCGGCGATCAGGCGGCCAGCGGCTCGGTGCGCGCCAGCCAGCCCAGCGGATCGTCGAGCTCGGCCGGACTGGGGAGCGCGTCCGGCCCGGCCCACGCGCGGTTCAGCGCCGCGATCCCGCCGCGGGCCACGACGGCGTCGCAGAACGCCTTGCCCTGCTCGTACTGGCGGATCTTCAGGTCGAGCCCGATCAGCTTCTCGAGCAGCCGCAACAGGCCGGAGCGCTCCGTGCGCCGCCGGTCCATCGCGCCGCGCATCGCGTCGAGGTCGGTGAGCAGGTCGGCGCCGACCGCGTCCATCACGTGCTCGGCGTAGCCCTCGAGCAGCGCCATGAACGCCTGCAGCGGTCTCCAGGACCGCCCGCCGCTCCGGGCCGACCGCGACGAACGCCAGCCCCTGCTCGCGAACCTGCTCCAGAACCGCCCGCAGGTCCGACAGGTCGGGCATCCGCAGCAGGCCGCGCGGGTCGACGTCCAGGGCCCCGAGCAGCTCGCCCACGATCCCTGCGAGGTGCTCGCGCAGCCACGGCACGCCGCCGAACTGGAGCGCGTGCGTGGTCTCGTGCAGCGCGACCCAGCGCAGCAGCTGGTCCGGGTCGGCGTCGAGCGCCGTCGCCGCGTGGGCGAGGTTCGGGGCGACGAACAGCAGCCGCGCCGGGCCGCTGGGATCCAGGACCGGGAACTCGTACTGGCCGAGCACGCGCCCGGCGAGGAAGCCGGAGATCGCGCCCGCCTCGATCGCCAGCAGCGCCCCGGCGGCCGTGCCCACCGGGCCGAGCTTGGCGCCGACGCGGTCGGCCACGGGGTCGAGCACGCCGCCGATGCCGCGCAGGTTGGCGTCGATCCACTCCGGCCGCGCGACCGCCTCGGGCGCCGGCAGCGGCGTCAGCGCTTCGAGGCCCGTGTAGGCGGACGACGAGCGCGCGCTCTCCTCCGCGGGCCCGGACAGCTCCCAGAACGGGGTCGGGTCACCTGCGGGCTGCAGGTCGGCGATCCCGCGCGCCACCGTGCCCGGCGAGGTTCCAGTCGATCACTCCGTCCAGTCTGGCACGGTCGCCGAGCTCGGCGCAGCCCGGCCTCCGTGCGCGCGGCGACCACCGGCGAGTGCGGCACGAGATCCAGCGGCGCGGCGAGCGGGTCGTCGAAGGCGGTGAACGCGACCAGCCCGCCGGCCTCGCGCACGATCAGCTGCGCCGCGGCGGCGTCGACCGCGCGGCAGCGCTTCAAGGTCACCATCCCGTCGAACCGCGCCGGCCGCGACCTGGCACAGCGAGACGGCGATCGTCCCGATCGCCCGCAGCCGGTGCGCGACCTCGCGCGAGCCCTTCGGCCGACCGCAGCACCCAGCGCGGGTCGGCGGACTCGAAGCCGAGGAGCTCGAGCTTGCCGTCGGCGCGCCTGCGCCGCTCGCCGAGCGCCCGGGTCGAGCGGCACGCCGTCGAGCGTGGCGCCGCCGCCGCGCCGCGCGACCCACTCCTCGTCCGGCCCGAAGTCGTGCACGAAGCCGAACACGACGTCGGCCATCGTCGGCCCCGTCGGCGACGGCGATCGAGAGCGCGTGGTGCGGCAGCCCGCGCTTGGCGTTCAGCGAGCCGTCGATCGGGTCGATGACCACCAGCGTGCCGTCGCCGCCGAAGTCGACCTCCCGCGCTCCTCGCTGACCGCCGTGAAGCGCGCGCCGTCGTCGTGCAGCCGCTCGCAGCTCGGCGAACACCGCATCCTCGGCGAGCGCGTCGATCATCAGCGTGCGGTCGCCGCCCTCGCCGCGGGTGCCGGTCTCGACGACCCGCTCGGCGATCGTCGGTCCTCGTCGCCAGCATCGACGCAGGGCCGACGGCCGCACGACGCGAAGCTCCGAGCCAGTCGGGGCTCATTCCCGCCGTATCCTACGAAGGTGCTTGCCGCTCAGCCCGCCGCAACGCGCCGCCGTCGAGCATCCCGGCGGGCCGCTGCTGGTGCTCGGCGGCGCCGGGACCGGCAAGACGACGGTCCTCGTCGAGCGCTTCGCTGCACCTGACGCGGACGGCGCAGCGCCCGAGTCGATGCTCGCGCTGTGCCACTCGCAGCGCGGCGGCCGACACGCTGCGCGCGCGGCTCGAGGACCGGCTCGACGCCGGCTACGAGGAGCTCGCGGTCACCACCTTCCACGGCTTCTGCGCGCGCCTGCTGCGCGACGAGGCGCTGGAGGCCGGGATCGACCCGTTCGCGACGCCGGTCGGCGGCCGCCGACCGCCTGGCGATGCTGCTCGAGCGCATCGACGAGCTGCCGCTGCGCCACCACGACCTGCGCGGCAACCCGAGCGCGACGCTCGGCGCGATCGTCCAGCGCATCGACCGCCTCAAGGACGAGCTGGTCTCGGCCGGCGACTACGCGCAGTGGGCCGCGCGGCGCTGCCCGAGGACGCGCGCGACGCGCGCGAGCGCGAGTTCGCCGAGATCTACGCCGCCCACGAACGGCTGCTTGCCGACGCCGGGACGCTCGACTTCGGCGACCTGGTGCTGCACGCGTTCCGCTGCTGCGCGACGAACGCGCACGTGCGCGCGCGGCTCGCCCGCCGCTAGCGCCACGTGCTCGTCGACGAGCTGCAGGACGCGAGCTTCGCCAAGGGCCTGCTGCTGCGGCTGCTGGCCGCCGAGCAGGAGCCCGCATCACCGCGGCGGCCGACGACGACCAGGCGATCCACCGCTTCCGCGGCGCCGCGACCAAGAACATCGCGCGACTTCCGGGCCGAGTGGCCGAACGCGACGGTCGTGCGGCTGGAGGAATCGCACCGCTGCCGCGAGCGAGATCCTGCGCGCGGCCCGCGCCGTCGTCGCGCCGGTCCCGACCGCTTCGACAAGGAGCTCGCGCGGCGAGGCCGGCGGCGACGTGCGCGTTCTGGCGCTGCGCGAACGAGCGCGCCCAGGCGCAGGCGGTCGCCGCCGAGGTCGAGCGGCTGGTCGCGCGCGAGGACGTCGCGCCCGAGGACGTCTGCGTGCTCGTGCGCTCGGTACGCGGCGAGGGCCAGGCGGTCGCCGTCGCGCTCGAGGAGCGCGCGGTGCCGTACCGGCTGTCGGGCGCGGCCGCGTTCTTCCAGCGCGCCGAGGTCCGCGACCTGCTCGCCTGGCTGCGGCTGCTCGTCGACCCCGGCGACGCCGGCGCCGTCGTGCGCGCGCTGGCGCGCCCGCCGGTCGAGCTGCGCGCGATCGACCTCGCGCGCGTGACCCAGATCGCGCGCCGGCGCAAGCTCGACATGGTCGCCGCGCTGGCGGCCGCGCTCGAGTCGCCGCAGATCCCGCCCGAGGCGCGCGAGCGGATCCTCACGTTCCTGCAAGCTGTACCGCGCCGCCGCCGCGGCGCTCGACTCGACCCGCCCCGACCTCTACGTCCACCGCCTGATCGAGCGGCTCGGGCTGCGCCGCCAGCTGCTGTTCGCCGCCTCGGCCGAGGTCGTCGAGCGGCTGCGCAACCTCGCCCGCTTCGCCGAGCTCGCCGCCGCCTACGTGCGCCGCGCGCCGCAGGCCACCGCGCGCGAGTTCGCGCGCTCGATCGCCGCGGTCGCCGAGGCCGGGCTGCGCGAGGAGGAGGCCGCCGGCGAGCGCGCCGCACGGCGTGCAGGTGATGACGATGCACGCGGCCAAGGGCCTCGAGTTCGACCACGTCTACGTGCTCGGGCTGATGGCCGCGCGGATGCCGGGCCCGCGCCGCCGCGCGCTCGAGCCGATGCCCGACGCGCTGCTGCGAGGAGGCGCTGCCCCCCGACAGCAAGGCCGCCCACGTCGCCGAGATGCGGCGCCTGCTGCACGTCGCGATGACGCGCGCGCGGCGGCGGCTCGTGCTCGCCTACCCGGAGCGCACCGAGCGCGGCGCCGCTGCAGCAGCCGTCGCCGTTCGCCGAGGAGGCGCGCGACGGCGGTCGGCGGCGAGTGGGAGGCGCGCGAGGAGGAGCTGTTCGGGCCGGCCGAGACGCTGCAGTCGACGTTCCGGATGCTGCGCGACGAGCTGCTGACGACGGTCTCGCAGGTCGGCGGGCGGCTCGGCGAGCTGCGCTTCGACACCGACCTCGACGTCTCGCACGCGGTCGTGCGCTACCTCGAGCTGCTCAAGCTCGCCGCGCTGCTCGAGCGCACGCGCGCGGCGGGCAGGGCGTCGCCGACGCGCTGCCGGAGATCAACGCGCGGCTGCTGCAGGCGGCGACCGCCGAGCAGCGCGAGATCTTCGAGACGTCGGCGCTGGACGAGTACCTGCTCGACGCCGAGCGCGACGAGCGGCTCCGCGCGCGCGCGGTCGCGCCGCGCTCGGAGCCGTCGCTGGAGGCGTTCCTGCCCAAGCGCGGCGACGGGCTGGTGCTGAGCGCCTCCGACATCGAGACCTACCGGACGTGCCCGCTGAAGTACAAGTTCGCGCGCGTCTTCCGGATCCCGGCAGAGCCGACGCTGAACCAGCGCTTCGGGATCCTCGTCCACCAGGTGCTCGAGCGCTGCCACGCGGCGCGAGGGCGCCGGCGCTGCCGCGAGCTGCTCGGCCTGCTCGAGGCCGGCTGGCGGCGCGGCGGCTTCGGCGACTCCGAGGAGGAGCGCCAGCTCCGCGCCAAGGCCACGGCGGCGCTCGTCCGCTACCACGAGCGCTTCCGCGACGAGGACGCCGAGCCGGTGTGGTTCGAGCGCTCGTTCTCGTTCCGGCTGGGCCCGCACCTGCTGCGCGGCCGCGTGGACCGCGTCGACCGGCTGCCGGACGGCGGCTACGAGCTGATCGACTACAAGACCGGCCGCCCGAAGAGCGCCGGCCCAGCTGCGCGAGGACGTCCAGCTGTCGCTGTACGCGGTCGGCGCGCGCGAGGCGTGGCAGCTCGAGGCCGCCCAGCAGGCCTACTACTACGTGCTCGACGACGAGAAGGTCCCGGTCGCGCGCTCCGACGAGGACCGCGACTGGATCACCGAGACCGTGCTCGAGGTCGCCGACGGCATCCTCGGCCAGGGCTTCGAGCCGACGCCGTCGTTCGCGGCGTGCTCGATGTGCGACTACCGGATCGCCTGCCCGGCCGCCGAGCGTTAGCGCCGCGGAACGCTCCCAGAGCTCGGCGGCGAGGCGGTCGTCCTGCGCCTGCGCGCTCGGCTGCGACCGGCTTGCTCGCTTCTCCAGGTACGCGCCGCGGAGCTGCGTCCGCCCGGGGCTCGAGCGCGAGCGCACACCAGCGAGCTGGCGCCCGCGCTCGGGCGGGCGCAGGAACGGGCCGATCAGCGGTGAGGCCGGCCCGCGCCAGCAGGCCGTCGTTCTTGCCGAAGCCGGTGCGGATCACGCCCGGGTGGAAGCAGTTGGCGTGCACGTCCGGCTCGCGCCGCTGCAGCTCGCGCGTGAAGAGGATGTTGCAGAGCTTGGTCGTGCCGTACGACGCGCATCGGCGCTGAAGCGCCCGCGCTCGGACTGCAGGTCGTCGAGGTCGAGCAGGCCGCCCTGGTGGGCGTCGCTCGACGTGGTCACCACGCGGGCGCGGGGCTCGCACCAGCCGATCGAGCAGCAGGCTCGTGAGCAGGAACGGCGACAGGTGGTTGAGCGCGAACGTCTGCTCGAAGCCGTCGGACGTCACGTGGCGTGACGTGAACATGGCGCCGGCGTTGTTGGCGAGCACGTCGATGCGCGGGTAGCGCTCGAGCAGCTCGGCGGCCAGCCGGCGCACCTCGTCGATCTCGGCGAGGTCGGCGACGTGACTCGTGCACGCGCGCGGCCCGTCCGCGATCTCCTGCACCCGCTCGGGTCGCGGCCGACGATCGCGACCTCGGCGCCCCGCCGGTCCAGCTCGACCGCCGCCGCGCGGCCGATCCCGCGCGTCGCGCCGGTGAGGACCACGGTCGGCATCAGCGCCCACCGTAGCGATCTGCGGGCTTCCCGAAGTGCGGTTTGCGGGACCCTCCGGTAGCCGCCGCGCGGCCGGAGGAGGACCGTGTAGACGAGATGCGCACCAATCTCGCCGCCCGCGCCGGGCGCTGGAGCGCCCAGCATCGCCGCAAGGCCATCATCGGCTGGTTCGTGTTCGTGATCCTGGCGTTCGTCGTCGGCGGCGCCGTCGGGCGGCAGACGCTCTCAGAGGTCGACTCGGGCAACGGCGAGTCGCAGCGCGCCGACCGCGCGATCGAAGGGGCCGACTTCCCGGAGTACGCGGAGGAGCAGATCCTGATCCAGGGGCGGTCCGCCATCGTCCGCGATCGGGCGGCGCGCGCGGCCGTCAGCGATGTCGTCGCACGACTGGGCCGGGTGCCGCACGTTTCCGACGTGCAGTCGCCGCTGACGATCAGCAACCCGGGCCAGATCTCGTCGGACGGCCGCTCGGCGCTGGTGACGTTCAAGCTCGCCGGTGACGACGACCTCGCGCAGAAGCGCGTCGACGCGGCACTGGCCGCGACCGCGGCGGCGCAGCGCGCCCACCCGACCGTGCGGGTCGAGGAGTTCGGCGACGCGAGCGCCAACAAGGCGATCATGGAGTCCGTCTCGGCCGACTTCCAGAAGGCGGAGATCACTTCCGTGCCGGTGACGCTGGTGATCCTGTTGATCGCGTTCGGCTCGCTCGTTGCCGCCGGATCCCGCTCCTGCTGGGACTGACCGCCGTGATCGCCGCGCTCGGGCTGCTCGACCTGATCAGCCACGTGATCCCGGTCGGCGACCTCGTCTCGTCGGTCGTGCTGCTGATCGGGCTCTGCGGTCGGTGTCGACTACTCGCTCTTCTACCTGCGCCGCAAGCTCGAGGAGCGCGATCGCGGCCGCACCGGCGGCGAGGCGCTGCAGATCGCCGCCGCGACATCCGGCCGCGCGGTCCTGATCTCGGGCATGACGGTGATCGTCGCGATGTCCGGCATGCTGATGGCCGGCAACGCCGTCTTCACGTCGTTCTCTATCGGGACGATCACGGGCGTGGCCGTGGCCATGCTCGGGTCCGTGACCGTGCTGCC
>CAWIEW010000017.1:0-180967 GCA_963835285.1 uncultured Solirubrobacteraceae bacterium
TCGTGCTCGGCTGGGCGCTGGCGCGCGATCTCGGGCGCTTCACGGCTCCGGCGCTGTTCCGGCGCCTGGATCCCGCGACCGCGGGGACGGTCGGCTTCCTGATCCGGCTGGTGTTCCTGACCGCGGCGGCGCTGTTCGCGCTGCGCGCCGCGGGGCTGAGGCCGGAGACGCTGGCCGTCGGCGGCGCGATCACCGCGGTCGTGTTCGGTCTCGCCGCGCAGCAGACACTGGGGAACCTGATCGCCGGCATGGTCCTGATCTCGGCGCGGCCGTTCAAGGTCGGCGACCGCGTGCGGCTGCAGGCGGGCGGCCTCGCCGGCCAGATCGAAGGCGTCGTGGCCTCGCTCGGGCTGCTGTACACGACGTTCGCGCAGGGCGATGACTCGATCATGGTCCCGAACAACGTCGTGCTGACCGCGGCGGTGGTGCCGCTGCGCGAGCCCGCGTCGGTGGACCTGCGTGCGCGGCTGCGGCCCGACGTCAAGCCGAGCGAGCTGCAGACGCTGCTCGACGAGGTGGTGCAGACGCCGGTGCGGTCGGAGCCGCACATCTCGCTCGAGGAGGTCGACCGGGACGAGGTGATCGTGCGCATCGCGGCCACGCCGCTGGCCGAGACCGACGGCCCGCGTCTCGCGGACGAGGTGCTGGCGGCGATCGGCGCCGTCACGCGTGACGGCGAGCTCGTCGAGGACGGCGCGGGCGGGTCCGACGACGACGACGGCCCGGCCGACGACTCCGGCCGCCGCACGAAGGTCACGCAGGGGTACGAGCAGCTTGTCCCGCTGGCCGTCTTCGACCTGCGTGGCGAGCTCCTCGGCCCCGAGCTTGCGCTGCACGGTCGCCGCGGTCTCGGGCGCGAGGCTCGCGAACGTCGTGCCGATCCGCATCGGCAGCGGGGCGACGTCGATCTCGGCGCGGTCGTGCTCGATCGCGCCGATGACGGCCTCGGCGACGTCCTCTGGCCGCTTGGTGCCCACGTAGGGCGGCAGCTTGGCGCCCGAGTCGTGGAACATCCCGGCGTCGCGGATGAAGCCGGGGAAGATCGTCGACACGCCGATGCCGCGCGAGCGCAGGTCCGCGCGCATTCCCTGGGCGTAGCCGCGCAGGCCGAACTTCGTCGCGGCGTAGACCGACGTGCCGACCGTGCCCGCCTTGCCGTTGAGCGAGGAGACGAACACGATGTGGCCGCCGCCGCGCTCGGACATGCCGTCGATCAGCATCCGCGCGAGCACCATCGGGGCGCGCAGGTTGACGTCGAGCAGGCGGTCGATCTCCTCGACCGACGTGTGCTGGATCTTGCGCGACAGCGAGAGCCCGGCGTTGGCGACGAGGACGTCGACCGGCCCGGCCTCGGCCACCAGCCGCTCGACCCCGGCGCGGTCGCCGAGATCGCACGCGACGGCGCGTCCGCCGGTCTCGGCGGCGAGCGACTCGAGCACCTCGACGCGCCGCGCGGTCAGCACCAGCTGCGCGCCCCGGGCGGCGAGGCCGCGCGCGATCGCCTGGCCCAGCCCACCGCTCGCGCCCGTCACCAGCGCAGTCCGACCCCCGAGATTCATGGCCCGCAGCCTGCCAGAGGCGCGCGCGGGGTGCGTCAGACGAACACGGCGAGCGTGGCGGTGAAGCCGTGCAGGAACGACTCGCCGCCCACCGGGCCGATCTCGCCCGCCGCGAAGAAGCCCGCGGCCGGCGCGCCGTCGAGCTCCTCGGCGACGGCCATGGCGTCGTGGTCGCCGCGCCCGAACAGGCCTCGGCCGCGCCCGTTGCAGGAGAACAGCAGCGCGCCCGCCGGCGTCCGCCCGCCGAGCGCGCGCATGCGGACGCCGAGCGCCTCGCGCAGGTCGCGGTCGGCGCTGGCGGCGTCGCGGGCGTGCAGCCGCACGACCTGCCCCTCATGGACGTCGGAGGCGACGGCGACCTGCCCGGTCGCCGGATCGGCGCCGACGAGCCCGCGCACGAGGAAGTCGCCCTGCACGTACTCGGGCTTGTTGCCGTCGACGACGATCCCCATCAGCAGGCCGCCCTGCACCAGAGCGAGGTCGGTGGGCGGGAGCGACTCGATCGTCTCGCGCAGCTTCTCGAGCGCCGGCCGCCCGGCCAGCTCGCGGATGATGTGGCCGTCGGCGGCGGTGATCGTCAGCTCCGGCCCGACCGGCGCGGCGCCCTGCGACACGCACGGGAGGAGCTCGACGTCGTCGAGCCGGACGCCCACCGCGCCCTCCTCGACGACCCGGTCGCTGGCGAACAGGGCGGTGGCGCCACCCGTCGTCCGCGCCGAGGCGAGTCCGCCCACGACCGGCACCGCGGGGGCCGATTGCCCGAGGAAGTGCAGGACGGCGTCGGTGGGGAAGGTCGCCGGGATCGGCGAGCAGGATCGTGCCGGCGGCGCCTTCGAGCTCGGGCATCCCGGCCAGCGCGCCGCTGCCCTCGTCGACCTCCTCGACGGTCGCGTGGAACGTCGTCGCGCTGCCTTCGCCGAGGTGGGCCGCCCAGACCGCGACCGCGGTGCCGTCCTCGACCTCGCGCCGCGCCCCGATCACGCCGCCCGCGGCGCAGCCGACCAGCTCCTCAGGGGCGAGCGCCTCGAGCACGGCCTCGAGCACCGCTTCGGGTGCCTGGAGATGGGTGCCGGAGGCGAACACGACCGCCAGGTCGCAGCCCGCGCCGGCCAGGCCCTCGCGTGCGGTCAGCGCCGCTTCCAGGGCGCCCGCGCGCTGATCCGGGCTCGTCGACAGACCGGCGCCGATGTGGACGGCCATGGCAACGACGATACTCCGCGCCGTGCGCGTGGTCGTCGCTGTGTTCGGGCCGACAGGGGTGGGGAAGACGGCGGTGGCGATCGCGCTCGCCGACCGCCTGCGCGCGGAGGGCGAGGACCCGGTCGCCGTGTCGGCCGACGCGCTGCAGGTCTATGCGGGCCTCGAGGCGCTCACGGGCGTGGCGACACGCGAGGAGCAGGAGCGGCTCGAGCACCGGCTCGTGAGCTTCCTGGCGGTCGACCAGCCGTTCAGCGCGGGCGCCTACGCGCGCCTTGCCCACGCCGAGATCGACGCCCTGCTCGCCCAGGGCCGGAGGCCGATCGTGGTCGGCGGCACCGGCCTGTACCTGCGCGCCGCGCTCGCCGAGCTCGACCTCAGGCCTCCGGTGCCGCCGGAGATCCGTGAGCGACGCCGCGCGCAGCTGAACGCGCTGGGCGCCCAGACGCTGCACGAGGAGCTCACCGAGCGCGCGCCGCAGGCGGCCGCGGCGATCGAGCCGACCGACGCGCAGCGCATCACCCGGGCGCTCGAGCTCCTCGACGCCGGCCACGCGCCGCCCGCCGGCGAGCAGCTGTGGACCACCGACACCCGCCACCCGACACTCCTCGCCGGGCTCACGATGGAGCGCGACGCGCTCAACCGGCGGATCGACGAACGAGTCGGCGAGATGGTCGCCGCCGGGGCGGCCGAGGAGGTCGAACGGGCGGCCGGCGCCTGCGCCACCGCCCGCAAGGCGCTCGGGTTCGAGGAGCTGCGCAATCACGACATCGAGGCGATGCGGCGCAACACCCGCCGCTACGCCAAGCGGCAGCTCACCTGGATGCGCAAGCTGCCGAACGCGCACCTGATCGACGTGACCGGCCGCGCCCCCGACGACGTCGCCGCCGAGCTGCACGGCATGATCCGCACGTGCGATTCGAGAAGTGGCAGGCGCTCGGCAACGACTACCTGATCGTCGAACAGGCGAACCTGCCCGAACCGCTGACCCCCGAGCGCGTCCGGAGCCTGTGCGACCCGCACTTCGGCCCCGGGGCCGACGGCGTGCTCGAGCTCTCGCCGCCCGACGCGCCGGGGTTCGTCGCCCGGCTGCGGATCTTCAACCCCGACGGCTCCGAGGCCGAGCTGTCCGGCAACGGCGCCCGCGAGGCGATCCTCTATCTGCGCCACCGCGGCTGGACCGAAGCGGACACGTTCAGCATCCAGACCGTCGCGGGCGAGATCCGCCCGACGATCACCGGCCCGACGACGTGCCGTGTCGACATGGGCCGCGCGAAGCTGACCTCCAAGGACTATCCCGGCGGCCCGCCGGACGGCACCGGCACGGTGGCCGGCTATGCCTTCCAGCACGTGTCGATCGGCAACCCGCAGTGCGCGATCCGGATCGCCGACCTCGACGAGCTCGAACAGCTGGAGCTGGAGCCGGTCGGCCTGCGGATCGAGCACGCCGACCTGTTCCCCAACCGCACGAACGTCTCGTTCTGGCGCGAGCTGGACGCGAACACGATCCGTGCCCGCATCTTCGAGCGCGGCGTGGGCGAGACGCTGTCGTCGGGCACGGGCGCGACCGGCGCCGCCGTCGCCCACGTCCTGCGCGGCGGCGACTCGCCCGTGACCGTCAAGCTCGACGGAGGGGAGCTCGAGGTGGACGTCGACGAGTCGCTCCACGTCGACCTCACCGGTTGGGCGGTCCCGATCTACCAGGGCGAGCTGCTGTCTCATCCAACGGGATGAGACCCGCCCCCTAGTTCAACCGCGCGGCCGAGGTCAGCGCGCTCGGGCGAACGTAGCTTCGTCTTCATGACCGATCTGGCCATCCACACCACCGCGCTCGGGACCTCGGGCTCCAACCTGCTCGGCAAGCTGGGCCTGCGCGACCGTGTGCAGGCCGTGATCCTCGCCTATGAGACAGGGCTCGTCGGTCCTCGCTAGCGTGCTGCCCCGATGATCGAGCAAGGCGCATCCGCGACCGGGACCGCGACGCTGGCCGGCGACCGCGTGCTGGACGTCTACTACCCCGAGCCGCGCCTCGGTGCCTGGGGCGCCCCGGGCACGCGCACCACCGGGCAGCGCGACTTCGACGACATCCGCAAGGTCGCGACGGTGGCGGTCGAGACGTCGATCGCCTCGCTCGCCGACCCGCCGGCCGACGCGTATGACGCCTATCTGCGCCTGCACCTGCTCTCACACCGGCTGATCCGGCCGCACGACGCCAACCTCGACGGGATCTTCGGCGTGCTCAACAACGTCGCGTGGACCAGCCACGGGCCGGTCGACCCGGTCGCGGTCCCGGCGGTCCAGCGCCGCGTCCGGTCCGCCGGCGAGCCGTTCCAGGTCTTCAGCGTCGACAAGTTCCCGCGCATGACCGACTACGTCGTGCCGTCCGGCGTGCGGATCGCCGACGCCGACCGCGTCCGCCTCGGCGCGCACCTGGCGAGCGGCACGACCGTGATGCACGAGGGGTTCGTGAACTACAACGCGGGCACGCTCGGGCACTCGATGGTCGAGGGCCGGATCAGCGCCGGAGTGGTCGTCGGCGACGGGTCGGACATCGGCGGCGGCGCGTCGATCCAGGGCACGCTGTCGGGCGGCGGCACGCACGTCATCTCGATCGGCGAACACTGCCTGCTGGGCGCCAACGCGGGCATCGGGATCTCGCTCGGCGACGACTGCGTCGTCGAGGCCGGGCTCTACCTCACGTCCGGGACGCTGGTGAAGCTGCCCGACGGAGAGGTCGTGAAGGCGCGCGAGCTGAGCGGCGCGAACGGGCTGCTGTTCCGGCGCAACTCCCAGACCGGCGCGGTCGAGGCGCTTCAGCGCACCGGCACCTGGGGCGGCCTGAACGCCGCGCTACACGCCAATTAATCGGACGCCATGGACGGCGTCCGTCGCCGTCAGGGCGCCGGCCGGATGGAGGCGCTGGCAAGTATTTGGGCGGCGCGCTCGCACTGCGCGAGCGTGGGGACGAGGGCCAGCCGCAGGTAGCCGGCGCCCGCGGGCCCGAAGTAGTCGCCCGGGGTGAGCACGATGCCCTGCTGGAGCAGCGCCTCCTGGAGGCCGGGCTCGGCGCCCTCGAGCCAGAGGAAGAACGTCGCGTCGCCGCCGGCGTGGCGCAGCCCGCGTGCGGCGAGCGCGGGCGTCAGCACGTCGCGCTTGGCGCGATACAGGCCGCGCACCGCGTCGACGTGCGCCTCGTCGGCCCATGCCGCCGCCGCCGCGCGCTGGACGAACTCCGGCGGCGCCACGCCGACGTTCGGCCGGTAGCGCTTGAGCGCGGCGATCAGCTCGGGGTCGCCGGCCACGAAGCCGGAGCGGTAGCCGGGCATCGACGAGCGCTTCGACAGCGTGTTGAAGACGGCGACGTTCGTGCGATCGGCGACCTGGAGGGCGGAAGCCGGCGGATCGCCGAAGTAGATCTCCGAGTACGCCTCGTCGGACGCCAGGACGAAGTCGTGCCGGCGGGCCAGCGCGGCGGCGCGCTCGTACAGGTCGAGCGGGGCGGTCGCGGCGGTCGGGTTGTTCGGGTAGTTGATCCACAGGATCGCCGTGCGGGCGAGCACGCCCTCCGGCACGGCGTCGAGGTCGGGCAGGAAGTCGGGCCCGTGCAGCGGCAGCTCGACCACCCGCTTGCCGGCGAACACCGCGCCGCGCTCGTACACCGGGTAGGCGGGCTGCGGGACGAGGATCACGTCGCCGTCGAGCACCTGCGCCAGCAGGAAGATGGCCTCCTTGGAGCCGAACGTCGGGATCACCTCGCGGTCGCCGTCGACCGCGACGCCGAAGCGGCGGCCCGCCCAGGCCGCGATCGCGTCCCGCAGCTCGGGCAGCCCCTCGGCGTTCGGGTACGTCGAGAGCGGGTCGAGCGCGGCGACGAGCGCCTCGCGGATGAACGCCGGCGTCTCCTCGCGCGGCTCGCCGATCCCGAAGTTGATGACCTCGACGCCCGACGCGGCGAGCGCTCGCGTCGCCTCGGTGAGCTGCACGAACGGGTACGTCCGCAGGCCCGTGAGCACGGGGGACAGCTTCATCTCGCGAACGCCTCGAGCACCTCGTAGCAGCGTACGAGCGCGGCGATCTCGATCGACTCGTCGCGCCGGTGCGCCTGCGCCGGCTCGCCCGGACCGAAGTTGACGGCGTCGATCCCCGCCTGGCCGAACTCGGCGACCGGCGTCCACGCCTGCTTGGGCGCGACCTTCAGGTCACCGGCGGCGATCAGCGCCTGCGCCCGCGGGTTCTGAGTCGCCACCGGGCCGGACGGCGCGAGCGAGTCGATCACCAGCTCCCCGCCCGGGCACAGCTCGCGCAGCCGGGCGCGGGCCTCGTCGGGCGTGCGGCCGGGCGCGAAGCGGTAGTTCACGCCGCAGACGGCGCGGTCCGGCACGACGTTGGACGCGATCCCTCCGGCGATCTCGGTCACCGACGCGACCTCGTAGAACCGCAGGCCGTCGAACTCGTGCGCCTCCGGCTCGCGGGCCGCGAGCGCGGCGATCCCGCGCGCGGCGGCGTGAATCGCGTTCTCGCCGTCCCACGGGCGCGCCGAGTGCGCCGAGCGGCCGGTGAACGTCCACGTCGCGTTGACGTTGCCGACGCATCCGGCGTGCAGATCGTTCGACGTCGGCTCCATCATCACGACGAGCTCGTAGTCGAGCCGCTCACGCGCGAGCAGCGGGGTCAGCGCGCTGTACTTGCCCGGCAGCTCCTCGCGACCGAAGAACAGGCAGTCGAACGGCGCGCCGGCCAGCGCCAGCTCGATCATCACCGCGAGCGCGCCCTTCATGTCGCTGGCGCCGCAGCCGTGCACCCGCGCCTCGTCCCGGGAGCCCGGGACGTTGTCCTGGGTCGGCACGGTGTCGAGATGCCCGGCCAGGAGCACGGGCGCGCCGGTACGGGCGAGCAGGCAGGTGTCGCCGAGGTCTTCCGCGTCGAGCAGGGAGCCGATGCGCTCCGCCAACTGCGCCTCGTCGCGCGACGGCGACGGGATATCGATCAGCTCGAGCGTCCGGGCGGCCAGGCGGTCACCGAGCACGCCCGGCACCCTACACTGGCTCAGGAGTGGAGAAGTCCCGAGACGGCCGCAAGACACAGACTCGATACGCGCCCCCTGAGAGCCCAGGACGGGCCAAGCAGCGTGCCTTCATGGTCGCGGCGACACCGCACGCCGACGATCTCGAGGAGCTGCGCGAGCTGCTGCGCACCGCCGGCGTGGCCACGGTCGGCGAGGTCGTCCAGATCCGCGACAAGCCGCACGCCAACCTGTATCTCGGCCCGGGCAAGGTCGACGAGATCAAGGCGCAGCTGAAGGACGCGGACGCCAATCTCGTCGTCGCCGACGACGAGCTCACGCCGCGCCAGCAGCGCAACCTCGAGGCCGAGCTCGACCTGCCGGTGCTCGACCGTACCGCCGTGATCCTCGACATCTTCGCCGGGCACGCCCACTCGGCCGAGGGCAAGCTCCAGGTCGAGCTCGCCCAGCTCGAGTACAACATGGCCCGCATGCGCGGCCTGTGGACGCACCTCGAGCGTCTCGGCGCGGGTCGCGGCGTCGGCGGCATCGGCACCCGGGGCCCGGGCGAGTCCCAGATCGAGACCGACCGCCGGCTGGCGCGCGACCGCATCACCGCGCTGCGCCGCCGGCTCGACCACGTGCGCTCCAACCGCGCGGTCCAGCGCGCCGAGCGCGAACGCGCGCATCTGCCGTCGGTCGCTCTGGCCGGCTACACGAACGCCGGCAAGTCGACGCTGCTGAACGCGATGACCGGCTCCGAGGTCGGCGTCCGCGACCGGCTGTTCCACACGCTCGATCCCACGACCCGGACGCTGCGCCTGCAGGGCCGCACCTACCTGGTGACCGACACCGTCGGCTTCATCCGCAAGCTGCCGCACCAGCTCGTCGACGCGTTCGCGGCGACGCTGGAGGAGACCAAGCGCGCCGACCTGCTCCTGCACGTCGTCGACGCGAGCGCTCCCGAGGAGGAGCTGATCGCGATGACCCGCGCGGTCGAGGACGTCCTGGAGGAGATCGGCGTCGGCGACCAGCCGCGCATCCTCGTGCTCAACAAGGCCGACATGCTCGACGACGAGCGCCGCCACGAGCTCGCGTTCCGCCACGGCGACGCGTCGCTGGTCAGCGCCGTCACCGGCGAGGGGCTCGAGGAGCTGCAGGAGCGGATCGCCGACGAGTTCGAGCGCCAGATGCGCGACGTCGAGCTGCTCGTGCCGTTCTCCGAGGGCGGGACGCTGTCCGAGCTCCACGAGGTCGCCGGCGACCTCGAGCGCACCGACACGCCGGACGGCGTGGTCGTCCACGCGCGGCTCCCGGCGGTGATCGCCGAGCGCTTCGACCGCTACGCGGTCAACGGCGACCGCCCGGCATGATTTTCAGCTCCCCTTGAGGAGACCTTCAGCGGCCCTTGGGGAGCGCGCGGCACAGTCTGTGGCATGGAAGAGCTGCAAGACATCGCTGCGATCGTCCTTGCCTGCGGAGCGGCGGTCATCTTCGCGCTGATGGCCTGGGCCGGCCAGCACCAGAGCTAGCCCCGCCTCGGGCGGCCAGGCCTCGGGCGCACACCCCGGCGTCCTGCCGGGTAACTCGACGCTATGCGGCGGAGCGTCCAGGTCTCCCTGATGCTGGTCGGAGTCGGTGTCGTCTCGTTCTCGTATCCAATGGGCAAGGCGGACCGCTCGGAGACCTTTCTCGCGTGGATATGGCGCGAGACTGACCCTGAGCGCACCGGCAGGCGTCGGCGCTGACCTCGCGCGATGTGGTGAGGAGGCATCCTGTCGCCATGCCTCTGCAGCGCTTGGCGGTCCCGTCGGATGCCCCGGCCATCCGAAAGCTGATGCGGACGTCGGTGCTCGATCTGTTCCCGGCCTTCTACGACGAGCGGCAGACGGCGAGCGCGGCCGACCACATCGCCCACCTCGACACGCAGCTGATCGAGGACGGCACGTACTACGTGCACACCGTGGGAGCCGACGTGGTCGCCTGCGGCGGCTGGAGCCGGCGGAGCAAGCTCTACAACGGCTCCGGCGTGCGCGCGGACGACGAGCGGCTGCTCGATCCGATGACGGAGCCCGCGCGCGTGCGGGCGATGTTCGTGCGCAGCGACTGGACGCGCCGCGGGCTCGGTCGCGCCATCCTCAGCTCGTGTGAGCGCGCCGCTCGTGCCGAGGGGTTCACCGAGCTCGTGCTGGGCGCGACGCTCGCCGGTGTGCCGCTCTACAGCGCGTTCGGGTTCCGCGAGATCGGGCGAGAGCCGGTGACGATGCCCGACGGCGTGATCGTCGACGTGGTGACGATGAGACGGCCGATCGGGAATACGGCGACCTGACTCGGCGTCTTCAGGCCAATGGAGAGAGCTTTTCGACCAAGGAGGTCGGAGATGTTGGCCAAGATCGCACTGGCGGTCGTCACGTTCGCCGTCGTATTCGCCACGCTGGTGCTCGCTGCGGGACCGATCCCGCCGCAGAAGCAGCTCGAGGCACGCACGGCGACCGACCGCCCGCTCGTCGAACGCGGTCAGGTGATCGAGCGCGTCGCCGAAGCGCGGCGCGCGACCTCCGAGCGCACCAACGGCGCGACCTCGTTGCCGTAGCGCTCAATCGACCGCATCACGTCGGCGTGGGCGACCGCACCGACGCTCATGTGGGCCAGGTAGCGCTGGTGGCCGAACAGCTCGTGCTCGTAGAGGAGCTTCTCGGCGACCTCCTCGGGCGACCCGACCGCCAGCGCGCCGCGCGGTGAGCGCAGCGCCATGTACTGGTCGCGCCCCATCGGCGGCCATCCGCGCTCGCGGCCGATCCGGCTCATCATCGCCGTGTAGTGCGGCGCGAACGCGCTGTCGTCGCCGACGAACGCGTGCGTGTTGATCCCGAGCGGGAGCGCGTCCGGATCGTGGCCGGCCTCGGCGGCGGCGCGGCGGTAGAGGTCGACGAGGGGAACGAAGCGCTCGGGCTGACCGCCGATGATCGCGATCGTCAGCGGCAGGCCGAGCACGCCGGCGCGGACGGCCGACCGCGGCGTCCCGCCGACCGCGATCCAGACCGGGATCGGGTCCTGCACCGGGCGCGGCCACACGCCCTGCTCGTGCAGCGGCGCGCGGTGGCGGCCTTGCCACGTCACGCGGTCCCGAGACCGCAGCTCCAGCAGCAGCTCGAGCTTCTCGGCGAACAGCTCGTCGTAGTCGTCGAGGTCGTAGCCGAACAGCGGGAACGACTCGGTGAACGAGCCGCGGCCGGCCATGATCTCGGCGCGCCCGCCGGAGATGAGGTCGACGGTGGCGAACTCCTCGAACACGCGCACGGGATCGTCGGAGCTGAGGACGGACACGGCGCTGGTGAGCCGGATCCGCTCGGTCTGCGCCGCGATCGCGGCGAGCGCGACGGCGGGGGCGGAGACCGCGAAGTCGGGCCGGTGGTGCTCGCCGACGCCGAACACGTCGAGGCCGACCTCGTCGGCCAGCCGCGCCTCCTCGCGCAGGTTCTGCAGCCGCTGCTCGGACGAGACCGACCCGACGTCGGCGAAGGTGATGAGTCCGAGCTCCACGCCCGGAGAGGGTATTAGCGACCCGAGGAGCCGAAGCCGTTCGCGCCGCGGTCGTCCGGCGACGGCGGGAGCTCTTCGACGACGCTGACATCCGGCGCCACGAAGGGGACCAGGAGCAGCTGGGCGATCCGGTCGCCGGCGTGAGCCTCGAACCGCGCGTCGCCGAGGTTGACGAGCACGATCCGGATCTCGCCGCGGTAGTTCGGATCGATCAGGCCGGGCGAGTTGACGAGTGAGATCCCGTGCCGCGCGGCGAGGCCGGAGCGGGGCGTCACGAGACCGGCAACCCCCTGCGGCAGCGCGATCGCGACCCCGGTCGGCACCGTCGCGCGCTCGCGCGGCCACAGCGAGAATCCCTGCAGGCAGCGCAGGTCGTACGCCGCGTCGCCGGGGCGCGTCCGGGCGGGCGGCTCGGCGGCCGGATGCAGGAGCCGGACCTGGAGCTCGTCGAGCGCGATGTCGAGTGCCATGCCGCCCGAACCTAGCGGCCGTTCCGGCGGAGCCGGTCAGCCGGCCCCGCACTCTCCGACGGATTTCAGGTCCAGAGCCGCTCGGGCTCCGGACGCGCGGCGGGAGCCGAGGACGATCGGACCGGCGCGGGTGGGGCCGAGACGGGCGCCGCGCTCCGCGCCCGCGGCTGGGCGACGACCAGCCGCGCGGCGAGCAGGCTGATGATCGCGGCGATCGTGGCCGCCAGCACGGCCTGCAGCCACAGCTGGCCCGCGTCGGTACCGGCGCCGATCACGTGCAGCGCCGCCAGCCCCCAGGCGATCGGGATCAGCCGGTGCGCCTGGCGCCAGCGCCGGCTGCCGATGCGCCGGCGCGCGTAGTAGCTCAGGCTGAGCACCGCGGCGAGGTCGGCGGCGCAGATGCCGAGGGCGGTCCAGAACGGGCGGTAGTCGAGCGACAGCGGCAGCACGAGCTGGGCGATCGTCGGGCGCAGCCACGGGTCGCCGAGCAACAGCAGCCCGTGTGCGGCGATCGCCGCGAGTGCGAGCAGAGCGATCCGCTCGTGCCCGAGCCGCAGCGCGCCGCGCAGGCGCACGGGCGCGAGGCGCAGCGCCATCGCGAGCCCGATGACGACGCCGAGGCTGAGCAGCACGTAGGCGACGATGCCTGCCGACCGGCTCGCCAGCCACCACGCGTGCGCGAGGACGTTCCGGTCGGCCGTCACGCGGCGGCTCCCTGGAGTGGCAGTGCGATCATCGCGCGCGGCGGAACCATCTCGACGCGGCCGTCGTCGTGCTGCAGCACTCCGCCACGGCCGCGCAGCAGCCGGCGCGCGCGGCGCGGCCCGGACAACAGGGCGGTCTTGGCGAGCACCTCGGCCTCGAGCGTCGTGCCCGCCACCGCGGTCGCCGCCACGAGACCGGTCCAGGCCGGCGTGCCCCGGCCCGGGTCGAGCAGATGGTGGGCGAACGTGCCGTCCTCGCGCTCCCAGATCCGCCCGCTGATGCCCGACGTGGCGACGCCGCCCGCCGGCACCGCGAGCCGGTACGCCTCGGCGCCGTCGGCACCGGCCACCGCGACGCCCCACGGAGCCCCGCCGCCGACCGCCAGATCGCCGCCGCAGGCGATCGCGTAGCGGACGCCCTCCGGAAGCTGTGCCGCCGCGAGGTCCGCCGCCATGCCCTTCGCCAGGCCGCCGGAGTCGATCCGGATGCCCGGCGCTCGCCGCACCCAGCCGCGCGCGTCCACGGTGACCTCGAGAGCGCGGCGCGGGAGCGCCGGCCGGCGTGGCGGCGCGACCGCCAAGGCAGCATCGAGCGGCGCGCGGGACGTCTCGGAGAACGAGCCCTCGTAGCCGCAGGCCTCGAGCTCGCCGAGCAGCGTCGCGTCGACCAGTCCGTCGCTGCGCTCGTGCGCCCAGATCGCCGCCCGCACGAGCTTCACGAGCAGCGCAGACGTGGGAAGCGCCGCGCGGGGATCGCGGTTCAGCCGGCACAGCTCGCTCGCCGGATCGAAGCGCGTGAGCGTGGTCGCGACCTCGTCGATCACGGCGCGCGCACGCGCGGCGAGCCGGGTGAGCTCGGCCGCGGAGACCGTCTCGGACTCCAGCCGCACGCGCGCCTGGCCGCCCATCGAGGCGAATCGCTCATCGACGCGGTTCACGACACGTGCGTGGTCGGCGGGTCGGCGTCGGGCGCGGCGTCCTGCGGCCCGCCGAAGTCGGGCTGGGACGGCCGCTCGCTGTCCGGCTCCGGCGTCGCCTCCGTCGACGGCGGCAGCGTCTGGTCCGGCGAGACGGTCTGCGTCGGCGCGACGGACTGACCCGATCGCAGCCCGGGGTCGGCACCCGCGCGCACGCGTCCCGCCAGGAAGGCGAGAATGACCGCGAACAGGACGACGGTGGTCCCGGCAAGGCTTCGCCAGCTCGGCTCCCAGGGAGATCGATTGGGCATGCCTCGCAGCGTGGTCTGTGTCGTTGTGACCAGGCTAAGAGGCCGTCTTCGACTTCTCTTCAATTGTCCTTAGGCTGTTCACAACCGGGCTGGGCAGCCTGGTGACCATGCGGAAGAGCAAGCAGACGATCGCGCTCGCCCTCGCCGGGTCCGTGGCGCTGGCCTCGGGCGCGTACGCGCTCGGCAGCCAGGCCGGCGACGGCTCGGCCGAAGCGGCGAAGAGCGGCACGCAGAACGCACCGCCATACGGCGCTCCGGGACCGGGAGGCCGATTCGGCGGCCCAGGCCGCGGGTTCGGGGGTCCCCGTCCCGGGCTCGACCAGCTCGCCGGCAAGCTCGGCGTCAGCGAGGCCGCCCTCCAGAAGGCGCTCGAGGACCTGCGGCCGGACCGCGCCAAGCGCGACGGCAAGCGCGGGGAGATCGCCCAGGAGCTCGCCGACGCGCTCGGCATCCCGGTCGCCAAAGTGCAGGCCGCGTTCGACAAGGTCCGGCCCAAGCGGGTGGACCATCGCGGTGACTTCGCCGCCGCGCTCGCCAAGCAGCTCGGCCTGAGCACCGCCAAGGTCCAGGCCGCGCTCGCCGCCCAGCGCGACCATCGCGGCGATCCCGCCGCGCTCGCCGACGCGCTCGGCGTGACCCCGGCCAAGCTCCGGCAGGCGTTCGCACAGCTGTTCAGGGACCACCGGCCGCCGCGTGGCCGTGATCACGAGGGCCCGGACAGCGCCGCGCTGGCGAAGGCGCTCGGCGTCTCCGAGGCCCAGCTGAAGGCCGCGTTCGAGAAGGTCAGGACCGCGCACGAGGGCGACGTCGCCAAGCTGCGCGACGAGTTCGCCCAGAAGCTCGCCGACAAGCTCAACATCGACGTCGCGAAGGTCAAGGACGCGCTCGACGACCTCGGGCCGTTCGGGAGGCACCACCCGTAACCGCCGCGGAGCCCCTCGTCCTCGTCGTCGACGACGAGGCGCCCGTCCGTCAGGCCCTCGAGCGCGCACTCGCGCTCGAGGGCTTTGCCGTGGCCACGGCCGCCGGCGGTCACGCCGCGCTCGCCGCGGTGGCGCGCCGGCCGCCCGCGGTGATCGTGCTCGACGTGACGATGCCCGACCTCGACGGCGTCGCCGTCGTCCGCCGGCTGCGGGCCGACGGCGTCGACGTTCCCGTATGCATCCTGTCGGCCCGCGACGAGGTGTCCGACCGCGTCGCCGGCCTCCAGGCCGGCGCCGACGACTATCTCGTCAAGCCGTTCGCGCTCGTCGAGCTGACCGCGCGGCTGCAGGCCCTGCTGCGGCGGCGCGGCGGGCCGCCCGCCGGGGTGATCGTGGCCGGCGACCTGCTGATCGACCCGCGCCGCCACGTCGCCGCCCGCAACGGCCGCGACCTCGAGCTGACCCGCCGCGAGTTCGCGCTGCTGGACGCATTCGCCCGCCACTCCGGCCACGTGCTCGCCCGCGATCAGCTGCTCGATCTCGTCTGGGGCTACGCGCCCGACGTCGACACCAACGTCGTCGACGTGTTCGTCGGCTACGTGCGGCGCAAGCTCGAGGCGGGCGGCGAGCCGCGCGTGCTGCACACGATCCGCGGCGTCGGGTGGGTGCTGCGGCCGTGAGCGCGCCCCGCAGCCTGCGCGCGCGGATCACGATCGCGGCGGTTGCGGCGGTCGCGCTGGCGGGCATCCCGGCCGCCTTCCTGCTGATCGCCGCGATCGAGCATGACGGGCGCGCCGCCGTCGACCGCACGCTCGCCGAACGCGTGCAGGAGATCGGCCGCCGGCCGCCCGGTCACCTGCGCCCGGACTTCGACGAGCATGACGGCGAGCGGCTGCTGGCCGGGTCCGGCTCGTTCGCGCAGGTCGCCTACGGCAACCAGGTGGTCGCCCGCCAGGGCGACATCCCGGACGATCCGCCCGCGGTCCCGGAACGCGACGGGCTCGCGACGGTGGCGATCGACGGCGAGCGTTGGCGCTCGCTGACCACCTCGGTCGGCGACACCCGGGTGCAGGTGCTCGCCACGCTGGAGCCATTGCGGGCGCGCGTCGCGTCCACCCGTCGGCTCGTGTTCGCGATCGGCCTGGCCGCGCTGCTGTTCACCGGCCTCGCCGCCTGGGCGTTCGCGTCGCTCACGCTGCGCCCGCTGGCCCGCCTGCGCAGCGGCGCGGCGCGGATCGGCGGCCCCGACGACCTGCGCGCGCCGCTGCCCGCCGACGACGGGCCGGACGAGGTCCGAGCGCTGGCCGGCACGCTCAACGACATGCTCGCGCGGCTCCAGGCGGCGATGGAGGCGACCCGTCGCTTCGCGGCCGACGCCGGCCACGAGCTGCGCACCCCGCTGACCGGCATGCGCGCCAACCTCGACACGCTCGCGCGCAACCCGGATCTGCCCGTCGCGCAGCGCGGCGCGCTCGTGCGGGAGACGACCAGCGAGCTCGAGCGGACCGTCCACGTCCTGGAGGGACTGCAGGCGCTGGCGCGCGGCGAGGCGGCGGAGAGCCTGCCGCGCGAGGACGTCGAGCTCGACGAGATGATCGACGCCGCGGTGTACGCCGCTCGGCGCCGCCATCCGGCGACCCGCTACACGCTCGACGAGCCGCTCCACGACGAGCCGGTCCGCGGCTGGGCCGACGGGCTGCGCCTGCTCGTCGACAACCTGCTCGACAACGCGGCGCTGCACGGCGGCAACGAGGTCCGTGTCGGCCTGGAGCGCCGGAACGGGCATCTCGTGCTGCGCGTGGAGGACGACGGGCCCGGCGTGCCCGCCGCGGACCGCGACCGCGTGCTCGAGCCATTCGTGCGTGCGGCCGAGGCCGGCGCTCCCGGCACCGGCCTCGGCCTCACGATCGTCGCACAGCAGGCGGCGCTGCACGGCGGCAGCGTCGCGCTGGGCGAGTCGCGCCTCGGCGGCCTGGCCGTCGAGGCGCAACTCAGCGCTTCCTAGAGCGTGCTCTTGAAGAGCAGCCGGTTCGGCGTCCTGGTCGGGGTGGACGTGATCACGTTCGCCGTGGCGTTCGTGTTGATCCAGCTGGTGACCGTCGCGGCCGACGCATTACCGGATGTCGCCCCCTTGTAGAGCGCCGCGACCCCGGTCACGTGCGGGGTCGCCATCGACGTCCCACTGATCGTGTTGGTCCCGTTCGACAGCCAGTCGGACTTGATCGACACGCCCGGCGCGTAGCCGTCGACGCACGAGCCGTAGTTGGAGAACGACGCACGCCGGTCCGAGCTGTCCGAGGCCGCCGTCGTGTAGGCGGCCGCCGTCGAGGCGGGGGACACGTTGCAGGCGTTCTGGCTCTCGTTGCCGGCTGCGACCGCGAGATAGACGCCCGAGTTGATCAGGTTCGTCGCCGCGCTGTTCAGCGCCGTCGAGCGCCCGCCGCCGAGCGACATGTTCGCCACCGACTTCGCCGCGTGGTTCGATGCCAGCCAGTTGAGCGCGGTGATGATCCCCGACGTCGAGCCGGAGCCGCTGCAGTTGAGCACCCGCACCGCCTTCAACGTGACGCTCTTGGCGACCCCGTACTTGGCGCCACCGATCGTCCCCGCCACGTGCGTCCCGTGGCCGTTGCAGTCGGTGCCGTTGCCGCCGAGCGCGTCATACGCCAAGCTGGCGCGCCCGCCGAAGTCGGGATGGCCGAACGTGATCCCGGTGTCGATCACGTACGCAGTCACGCCGGCCCCCGAGCCGGTGTACGTGTACGTGCCCGACAGCGGCCGGTTGCGCTGGTCGATGCGATCCAGTCCCCATGTATCCACGGTCTGGGTCGTGGACGCGGTGACGACGCGGTCCGGCTCCACGTAGGCGACCCGTGCGCTCCCACGCAGAGCCGTCACCTGGGCGCCGGACAGCTTGGCCGTGAAGCCGTTGATCAGCCCCAGAATCCGCCGGGCGCCGGCGTCCTGCCAGCGAGCGACGGCGGCGGGGTCGCGGTCGTGCTTGACCACGACGATGTAGCGACCGGGGATCTTGTCCCGGTCCGGCTATCGGAGGCGAGGGCGGGTGCGCTTCCCGCGAGCGCACCGCAGACGGATACAACGAGCACGAGCGAGCTTCGCCGCACGAGCTTCCTCCCTGTATGACCGCCGCGGCCCCACCGCCACGGCGTGAGTAACGGCGATGTTACCCCGCGGCGACGAGACCGGTCTCGGTCAGATACTCCCTGGCGACCTCGGCCGGATCCTTCTTGTCGAGATCGACGCGGGCGTTGAGCTCCTGCATGTTCTCGTCGGTCAGCTGCTCCTGGATCAGCTCGAGCGTGCTCGGAAGGTCCGGTCCCGCCTCGTCGGCCGTCGCCTGCTTCATCACCAGCGTCGAGTTGTAGGGCGGGAACATGCCCTTGTCGTCCTCGAGCAGGACCTCGCGCTCGCGCTGGATCTGCGGGTCGGTGGTGAAGACGATCGACACGTCGGCGCGGCCCGAGCTGAGCACCGCGTGCCGCCGCCCGACCTTGACCGGCATGAACTTCTTGAACGTCAGGCCGTAGACCTGCTCCAGCCCGGCGAGGCAATCGAGCCGCTCGCGACACTCGGGCGCGCCGGCGAGCACGAGGTCCTTCGCCTCGCTCGCCAGGTCGGAGATGTTCTTGAGGTGAAGGCGATCGGCGGTGACCGCGGTCACCGCGACCTCGTTGGCGGAGGTGAACGGCGTCGGCGGGAACGCCACCAGGCCCTCGGCGGCGAAGTTGCGCTTGACCTCCTCGTAGGCCTGCTGCGGGTCCTTGGGCACCGCGTCGGCGCGCTGGTGGAAGAACGCGATCAGCGCCGTCCCGGTGTACTCGGGGTACGCCGACACCCGGTCGGCCTTCAGCGCGGCGAGCGCCTGATCCTGATCGCCGAGGTCGAGGTGCTTGGAGATCGTATAGCCGGCCGCCTCCAGGCCCTGGGCGTAGATCTCGCCGAGCACCTTCTGCTCGGTGAAGTTCTTGGAGCCGATCGTCAGCTCGACCTTGGCGTTGGCGGGGTCGCGCTGGATCCTGCCGGCGGACTGGCTCGGCGCCGGGCTCGGGTCCGGGGTCGCGGCATCGTCGCTGCCGCCGCCGCAGGCGGCCGCGAGCACGGCACAGACGAGCACGAGCAGGAGCGATCGCATGGGCGCGCGGTAACGCTAGACCCCGGCCGCGCGGCGCGCAGCCGCGTGGGCGGCCGCCTCGAGCGCGTCGTCGAGCGGCGTGAGCTCCACTGGATCGATTCCCAGCGCCATCGCGGTCAGCCAGTCGGCGAAGTGCGCGTTCTTGGGAAGCAGCGGACCGTGGAGATAGGTGCCCACCACGGTGCCGTGCGGCCCGCCGCGGACGCCCTCGTAGCCGGACCGCCCGTCGTTGCCGTGACCGCGCAGGACACGCCCGAGCGGCTCCGCGTCCGGGCCGAGGCGCGTGCGGCCGCCGTGGTTCTCGAAGCCGGCCAGGAGCTGGCCGTCGGACAGCCGGATCGCGACGTTGCCGATCAGCCGCGGGCCGTCGACGCGGACGGTGTCGAGATCGACGAGCTCGACGCCCGGGAGCCGCTCGTCGCCCATCTCGTAGCCGCGGCCGAGCAGCTGGTAGCCGCCGCAGACCGCGAACACGACCGCGCCGCGGCCGGCGGCGGCGTGCAGCGCCTCGCGCTTGGTCTGGACGAGGTCGCGCGCGCACAGCGCCTGGTCGCGGTCCTGGCCGCCGCCGATGTAGAAGAGGTCGTGGGCGTCCGGGTCGAGCGGATCGCCGAGCCCCACGCCGGCGAGCTCGAATCCGATCCCGCGCCACTCGCAGCGGCGCTCGAGCAGCAGCAGGTTGCCGCGGTCGGCGTAGATGTTGAGCAGGTCCGGGTACAGCGCGCAGACCCTGAGCGTGTGCCTAGCCACGCAGCAGCACCACCTCGGAGCCGACGTGGTCGAGCGTCGGCTCGATCTGTCGTGCCGGCTCGGGACGCAATCCGGCGGCGGCGCCTTCGGCGGCCACCGAGTCGGCGGTCACGGTCGCCAGCACGATCACGTCGTGCTCGACGGTGCCCGGAGGGATCACCCGCCGCAGGCGCTCGATCCTCGTCCCGCCCGGGATCTCCCGCACGGCGGTGGGCTGGGACACGTAGCGCGTGCCGTCGCTCTCACCGACGTCGGGTGGCGGCACGTCGCCGTCGCCGAAGGTCTCCATCTGCGTGGCGATCGCGAGCGCGACGACGCCGCCCGGGGCGACCGCGCGGCGGGCGCTCGCGAAGAAGCCCGCGCGGGCGGCCGCGTCGGGCAGCAGCTGGATCGTCTGCATCGGGACGGCGACGAGGTCGAACGTGGCGCCGGCGTCGAACCCCGCGGCGTCGGCCGTGATCGTGCGGACGTCGAGCCCCTCCGCACGCGCCCGCGCAGCCAGCACGCGAGCAGCCCGGCGTCGACGTCGAGCGCGGTCACGGCGCAGCCCGCGCGGGCCAGGTGCAGCGCCACGCGGCCGGTGCCGGCGCCCACGTCGAGCACGCGGCCGCCGGCCGCCAGCTCCTGCCACAGCGGCAGGTCGGCGGAGTAGCCGCCGCACTCGATGTCGTGCCAGAGCGCCGTGCTCATCGCCAGTACTCCGCGGCGTCGCCGCGGCGGGCCAGCAGGTCGCGCAGCTCGAGCAGCGCGGTGTACGTCGGGAGCGCGTAGAGCGGACCGTCGCCGGCGGCGAGCGCGCGGTCGAGGCCCTGCTCGAGCCCGTCGACGACCTCGAGCCGGTCGGCGGCGACGCCGGCGTACTTCAGCCGCAGCGCGAGCTCGGCGGCGCGCGTGCCCGAGCAGGTGATGCGGCGCACGTGCGGGGCGATGATCTCCCAGTCGGCGTCCCACACCCACGAGACGTCGCGCCCGTCGGCGGTGCGGTCGTTGAGGACGCCGAAGATGTCGAGCTCGGTGGCCTCCAGCGCCAGCGTCCGCAGCACCTCGTTCGCGCCGGCCGGGTTCTTGACGAGCAGGATCGAGGTCGCGCGGCCGCCGAGGTCGATCGTCTCGGCGCGGCCGAACGCGGGCTCGACGGCGGCGAGCCCGGCGGCGACCTGAGCCAGCGGCACGCCGAGCTGCAGGCACAGCGCGGCGGCGCCGAGGGCGTTGTAGACGTTGTAGAGACCCGGGAGGGGAAGCTCGATCCGCTGCTCGCCCTCCGGCGTGGTCAGCGTGAACGCGGCCGACCGGATCCCGCGCAGCTCGACCGCCGATGCGCTCACCGCCGGGTCGGGACGGCGGGCGCCGCAGTTCGGGCACGCGTAGCGGCCGAGGTGGGCGAGGTAGGCGGCCTCGTACACGTACGCGTGGCCGCAGCGGCGGCAGTGCTTGGAGTCCGACGCGTGCTGGAGCTCGGGCAGCGCCAGCGCGTCGTCCTGGACGCCGAAGTAGAGCGCCTCGCGCTCCCGCCCGAGGTCGGCGACCAGCGGGTCGTCGGCGTTGAGCACGAGGCCGGTGCCGGCGGGCAGGCCGGCCACGACCGCCGCCCAGCGGTCGGCGATGGTCTCCAGCTCGCCGTAGCGGTCGAGCTGGTCGCGGAACAGGTTGCCGAGCAGCACCGCGCGCGGTGCCAGCTCGCCGGCGACCGGGGCCGAGCCAGAACTCGTCGACCTCGAACAGGCCGAGCTCGCCGCGCCCGGCGGCCAGCGCGGCCGCGACGCCGCCGGCCATGTTCGCGCCGGCGCGGTTGTGCACGAGCCGGGCGCCGGTGCGGCCGAGGATCGAGGCGACCATCGCCGCGGTGGTGGTCTTGCCGTTGGTGGCCGAGACGACGACGCTGCCCTGCGGCAGCCGCGCGGCGAGCCGGGCGATCGCGTGCGGCTCGGCCCGCATCAGCACCTTCCCGGGCAGCGACGTGCCGCCGCGCCCGGCCAGCCGGGCGGCGGCCCCGGCCGCGCGCGCGGCGAGCAGCCCCGCCTGCAGCCTCACGGCGCGATCACCCGCAGCGCACCGGGGAGGACGCGCACGGTCGTCGGCAGCTCGGCGATCGGGTCGCCGTCGGCGTAGGCGGTGAACGGGCGGTTGGCGCTGAAGGTGATCTCGCGCCCGCGCAGGATCGTGAAGCCGGGGTCGTTGACGTGCGTGCCCTTGAACACCTTGCTGAGGCCGCGCAGGTAGTCGCGCTTGGGGCGGTCGGCGGTCAGCGCGACGTCGAGCATCCCGTCCTCGAGCGAGGCGTCGGGCACCAGCCACATCCCGCCGCCGAAGACGCCCGAGTTCGCCACCGCCACGGAATACCCGGTGAACGCGTGCCGCGTGCCGTCGACGATCACCTCCCAGTCGGCGGGCCGCCACGACCACAGCGCGCGCAGCGCGCCGTAGGCGTAGACCTGCGTGCCGAGCGGCAGCCGCGTGGCGTTGGCGATCTCGTTCACCACGGAGTCGAACCCGGCGCTGAGGATCCCGACGTAGACGCGCCCGCCGGCCTCCGCCACGTCGATCCGGCGTTCCTTGCCCGCGGCCAGGACGTCGACCGCGGCGACCGGGTCATGGTCGATCCCCAGCTTGCGGGCGAGGTCGTTGCCGCGGCCGCCGGGAAGGATGCCCATCACCGCGTCGGTGCCCTGGAGCTCACCGGCGACCGCGCCGGTCAGCCCGTCGCCGCCCATCGCGACCGCCAGCTCCCCGGCTGCGCGCGCCGCGCGGGCGAGCTCGCGCGCGTGCTCGATCGACGTCGTGCGGTCGACCCGGAACGGGAAGCCGTGCGAGCGCAGCGCCATCTCCACGCCGGGCAGCAGCTTCGCGGCGCGGCCGGCACCGGCGGCCGGGTTGACGATCAGGCGTACGGGACGGTCCATGCGAGCCGGGAGGCTAGCCCAGCGTGGGCTGGGCCCCGGCGGACTGCGGCTGGGTAGGGCGGCCAGGGAGCCGGCGCTGCGGTCGGTTCGCGGCGCCTTTTGCACCAGTGTGGGTGCAAAAAGCGCCAACGAGTCCGCGCACCGGGCGATCTCACCGCCGCCCTACCAGCCGCAGGCCTACGCCAGGACCAGCGCGGCCAAGGAATCGGCCACGTGGGTCGGCTTGGGATCGGCAGCGTCGGCCGCCTGGCGGTCCGTCCCGCCCGTCAACACCAGCGCGGAGTCCAGGCCCGCGCGGCGGGCGCCGGCGATGTCGACGTCGAGCAGGTCGCCGACCGCCAGCATGCGGCCGGGGCCGAGGCGGTCCCGGGCCGCCTCGTACATCGGCGGCTCGGGCTTGCCGACGATCACGTCGGCCGTGCGGCCGGTCGCGTGCTCGATCGCCGCCAGCACCGCGCCGCTGCCCGGCCACGGGCCGTCGGGCATCGGGAAGGTGCGATCGCGCGTCGCGCCGATCAGCTCGGCTCCCCGCAGGACGGCTTGCGAGGCGGTCCGCAGCTCCTCGTAGCCGAAGTCGTCGTGCGCGCCGACCACGACGACGTCCGCGCGCGTGGCGAACGGCGTGCGGTTGAGGATCCGCAGCCCGGCCTCCGCCACGTGGTCGATCAGGGCCTGCGAGCCGACCACGAAGGCCGACCCGGGCTCGCGACCCGCCAGGTGGTACTGGAGCGCCGCGCCGACCGTCACGACCTCGGCGATCGAGGCCAGGAAGCCGAGGCGCCACAGCTTGCGGACGAACTCCTCCGGTGCGTGACGGACGTCGTTGGTGAGGAAGAGCAGCGAAGCGCCGGACTCGCGCAGCGCCGTGACCGCGTCGACCGCGCCCTCACAGGCTTTGTCGCCCACCCACAGGCACCCGTCGAGGTCGAGCAGGACGTGGTCGTACGGCCGGATGCGGGCGGAGACGGGCACCGTGCGTGTCTATCATCGCCGCCCGTGCTGCGGCTCGTGCTCCTGTGCCTCCTCGCCGGCACGCTGCTTCTCGCAGCGTGCGGGGGAGACGACGACAACGGCGACTCGGAAGCGGCCGCGACGCCGACGGCGGACAGCGGTCCGGCGCCGCTCGACTCGGCGAAGACCTACGTCGCCACGGTGTCGACCAGCATGGGCGACTTCGAGATCACGCTCGACGCCAAGCGGGCGCCGAAGACCGGCGGCTCGTTCAAGTCGCTCGCCGACAAGGGCTTCTACGACAAGCTCACGTTCCACCGCGTCGTCCCCGGCTTCGTGATCCAGGGCGGCGACCCGAACGGCGACGGCAGCGGCGGCCCCGACTACTCGGTCGAGGAGGCGCCGCCGCAGGACCTCAAGTACACGAAGGGCGTCGTCGCGATGGCGAAGACGCAGGACGAGCCCGCGGGCACGTCCGGCAGCCAGTTCTTCGTCGTCACCGCCGACGACGCCCAGCTGCCGCCGGACTACGCGCTGCTCGGCAAGGTCACGTCGGGCCAGGACGTCGTCGACAAGATCGGCAAGGTCAAGACCGACCCCAACGAGCAGCCGCTGAAGCCCGTGACGATCAAGACCATCAAGGTCTCAGAGAGCTAGATCGCGCCCTCGAGCTCGAGCAGCGCGCGCTTGCGCTCCGGGCCGCCGCCGTAGTTGCCGATCCCGCCGCCGGCGGGAACCACCCGGTGGCAGGGCACGACGATCGGGATCGGGTTGCGGGCGCAGGCGGTGGCCGCGGCACGGAAGGCGCGCGCGTTGCCGGCCCGCGCCGCGAGCTTTCCGTAGGTGACGACCTCACCGCGCGGCACGCTGTCGTGCAGGCTCTCCAGCACGGCGTGGCGGAACGGCGCCGGCACGAGCGTGAGGTCGAACGGCAGCGCCTGCGGGTCGCCCTCGCCGGCGAAGTAGGCGTCGAGCGTGTCGCGCGTGACGGCGAGCTCGCGGTCGGAGGCGACGATGCGCGGGCCGAGCCGGGCCGCGACCTCGGCGAGCAGCGCGGTCCTCGGGCTCGTCCTCGAAGCCCACCCGCACGACGCCGCGGGAGCCCTGGACGACGAGCAGGCGGCCGATCGGCGTGGCGAGCCGGGTGAACACGGCGTCGGCGAGGCCCTCGCGCACCGCGGCGGCGGCGACGGCCTCGAGCAGGGAGTCGGGCAGGGGGGTCATGCGGCGAGCCTCTCTCGCAGAGTGCGGATGGCGGTCGACACGCGCTGGCGCGCGGCGACCGCGGAGATGCCGAGCCGATCGGCGATGCCCTCGTAGTCGAGATCGTCGACGAAGCGCAGCCGCAACGCGGTCTGCACGCCGTCCGGCAGCGGCGCGATCAGCGCCTCGAAGGCGCCCTCGTCGTAGGTGTCGTGCGTGGCGGCCGCCGGCACGTCGTCAGTGGGGACCTCGCGCCGGCGCGACCGGTGGGCGTCGATGGCGGCCGTCGTCGTCACCCGGTACAGCCAGGCGCGCAGGTGCTGGGCGTGCCGCAGCCGCGGATACGCCCGCAGCGCGCGCAGCAGCGCGTCCTGGAGCACGTCCTCAGCGTGCTGGTCGCCGGCGAGCCTGCGCGCGTGCGCGAGCAGCTCGTCGCCGTGCGCCTCGACGAGGCTCCAGAACGGGGGCAGCGCGACGGTCGTCACACCCTTGGTAACGGGGCGTGCGGGGATTTTGTGAGCTTACGAGCGGCGCCCGGCGACCTGGTTCGCGCGGTCCTCGGCGGCTTTCGCCCGGGCGCGCTTCTGGCGGCGGCGTCCGACGAAGGCCATCACGCCGAGCACGACGGCGACGAGCAGGAAGCCCCAGAAGACGGCGATCGTCTTGTCCAGCCCGCCGAACGGCAGCGAGACGAGCATGACGATGCCCCAGCCGAGGGCGAGCAGGGCGACGATGATCGCGATCAGCAGCAGCACGCCGCCGGCGCGCCGGGCGATGCCCGAGCCCGGCGGTGGGGCGATGTAGCCCATCAGCTGCAGGATGAAGAGCTGGCGGTTCGATGGCGGCGCCTGGCCGAGCTTCTCGGCGGCCACCTTCAGGTCTCCGGCGCGGCGCTCGGCGAGCGCCAGCGAAGCCTCCGCCATCCGGCGCAGCTGCAGGCGCTCCTGCGGGCGGGCGGCGGCGATCGCGGCGCGGAAGTGCTCGCGCGAGCGCTTGGCGTCCATCCGCTCGGCTGCGCGGGCGCCGAGGATCGCCTGGGCGGCGGCGCGGAAGCGGGTCTCGGCCTCGAGCTCCTCGTCGGACCGGCTCTCGAGCCGCTGCATGGCGGCGAGAGCGCTCTTCTGCTCGACCTTGATCTGACGCTGCTTGGGGGCCATTTGTCCTCGGAAGTCTACGACCGCCGGCGAAAGCCGGTGGGCTCGGGGTCAGGAGCGAGCGGGCTCTCCGGAAGGCCCGGCTCGGGATCGAGATCGTCATACCCGCCCGGGGCGATGTCGTTCGGCCCGTCCGCGTGGAACATCGCGGCCAGGTACTGGATCTGGCCGCGGCCGACGCCGAGCTCGAACTGGCCGCCGCCGTACGCGCCCATGCCGCGCTCCGCGCAGAAGTCGTAGGCCTCGAACAGCGCCCGCACGGCGCCGAAGCGGGAAGGCTTGAGGTTGACCGTGCGCGGGAGCACGGGCCGGTCGAGGATGTCCTGCACCGAGTGGATCGGCGCGTCCCACGTGATGCGGTCCTCGAACGGGCGCAGCGCCTCGCGCGCCTCCGGGAGGTCGAGGTCCGGGTCCTCCAGCCAGGCGTCGGGGAACGTCTCGGCGATGCGCCGGTAGAACGCCGGATCGGTCTCGGTGTCGACCGGCGTGCCCTTGTAGGCGCCCTTGAAGTCGATCGAGTCGACCGCGCCCGTGTCCACGAGGCCGGCGATCAGCTCGTCGCCCCAGTCCGGTGTGGCGTCGAGCTTGAAGCGCAGGTCCGGGTAGCGGGCCAGCCGCCGCGTCACCGGCCCGATCGTCGGCGGGTCGCCCATGCGCGAGGAGACGACGAACCGGACGGGGTGCAGCGAGCGTTCGAGGAGGTCGGCCAGCGAGGTGCCGGCCTGGCGCAGTGCGAGGTCGAGCGCCGCGCTCTCGTACGCCCAACGGCGGTAGTGGAGGAAGGCGTCCATGCGCGGGCTCGCCGGCGGGGAAGAGGTTCAGGCCGTCGAGATGGGCCGAGAACGCGTCGAACGTCCACTCGCCGGCGAGCGGGAGCTCGGGCCCGCGCTCCTGCGCGATCTCGTGCTCGGCCTCGTCGTACGTGACGTCCTCGCCGAGCCCCTCCTCGCCGCCCCCGCGCAGGTGGACGATCGTCGACCGGCGGTTGAACCCGCTGGACACGGTGCGGGACAGACCCTCGAGCGCGTAGTCGTCGATCGTCAGCGGCAGGTTGGCGACGCGCTCGTAGGTGCTCATTCGCGTGAGCCTAATCAGCCATCTCGACGGCCGGTCCACCGACTAGCCTCCGGGCGTGCTCGAAGCGCTCGGGTTCTTCGCGCTGGTCGAGGTCGTCGGCCTGGCGGCGGCGCCGCTCGCCGGGCTGGCGTTCGGCCGGCTGCCGGGGGCCGGCCTCGGGTTCTCCAAGCCGCTCGGGCTGCTGCTGGTGACGTGGGCGGTGTGGATGGTCGCGTCGGTCGGGATCGCGCCGTACTCGACGGCGACCGTGCTGGTGGTCGCCGGGGTGCTCGTGGTCGCTGGCGCGCTGGTCGCGGTCCGCCAGCGGTCGCTGCGGGCGCTGCTCGCCGAGCCGCGCACGGAGGGGTGGTGGGGCCGGGTCCGCCACGAGTGGATCGCCGCCCGGGCGTGGCCGGCCCACGACCCGGCGCGCCGCGGCCTGTGGATCGTCTCCGAGCTCGTGTTCGCGGTCGCGTTCGCGGCGATGGTCCTGCTCGTCTCCTACTCGCCTGACGTGTGGGGGACCGAGAAGCCGATGGACATGGCGTTCGTGAACGCCGCGAACGCATCGTCGTCGTTCCCGCCGCACGACCCGTGGATGGCGGGCGAGGACCTCAACTACTACTACCTCGGCCACCTCGCGATGGCGATCCCGATCCGCGTGCTCGGCGTCGCCCCGGACGTGGGCTACAACATCGCGTTCGCGCTGCTGGCGGCGCTCTCGGCGGTGTCGGTGTTCACGCTCGCCGGCACGCTGTGGGCGGCCGCGCGGCCACGGCTCGACGCCGTGCGCGGCGGGCCGCTTTCGGCCGGGCTGATCGCCGTCGTCGTGTGCGTCGTGCTCGGCAACCTCGCCGGAGTCCGCGAATGGATCGACGCGGCCAACCCGCCGGGCGACTACGACTGGTTCGGGCCGTCGCGCGTCATCACCGGGACGATCAACGAGTTCCCGTGGTTCTCGTTCCTGCTGCAGGACCTGCACGCGCACGTGCTCGCGATCCCGTTCACGCTGGTGGCGCTCGGCTTCGTGCTGCAGGTCGCGCTGGTCGGCCCGCGCGGCGACGCGGTGTGGCGCGGCGCCGCCGAGGCGCTCGCGGCGGGCCTGGCGATCGGCGCGCTGTACGCGATCAACTCGTGGTCGTATCCCGCCGCGGCCGGCCTGCTGGTGCTGGCGATCGCGACCTGGCTGCGGTCGACCGACGAGCGCCGGGAGACGGCTGTACGCGCTCGTCTGGCTCGGGCTGGTGCTGCTGGCGAGCGTCGTCGTGATGCTGCCGTTCTGGCTCAACTTCGACCCGGCGGCGAAGGGCATCGGCTGGGTGAAGGAACGCGCGTCGTTCACGCACTTCGTCGGCGACCAGGTGCTGCTCTACGGCCTGTTCGCCGGCCCGCTGGCCGCCGCGTTCGCGGCGCGGGTGCTCGCCACGCGCAGGCCGTTGCGGACGCTCGGTGTGGGCCGTGATCGCGCTCGCCTTCGTCCTGTCGCTGCTGGCGCCTTCGGACTTCGCGGGCGTGGGCGGGCTCGCCGCCGCGCTCGCGGTGGCGGTCGGCGCGCTGCTCTCACGCCGGCTGGGCGCGCCGGAGCGGTTCCTGTGGCTGCTGATCGCCGGCGGCCTCGTGCTGCATCCTCGTCCCCGAGATCGTCTACGTCCGCGACGAGTTCGACGGCAGCGACCTGTACCGCATGAACACGGTCTTCAAGCTCGGCTACCAGGCGTGGCTGCTGCTGGCGGTCGCGGCCGCGTGCGCGCTGCCGTGGGCCGGCGCGTGGCTGCCGCGGCGGCTGTGGCCGTTGTGGGCGGGCTTCACCGCGATCCTGCTGCTGCTCGGCGCCGTGTACCCGTACGCGGGGACGCTACGCGCGCAAGGGCGGCTTCGCGGGCTCACCGTCGCTCGACGGCCTGGCCTGGCTGCGCGCCAGCGCGCCCGGCGACCCGGCGGCGATCGACTGGCTGCGCGCGCACACCCCCGGCTCGGCGGTCGTGCTCGAGGCGGTCGGCGAGGACTACTCGGCGTTCGGCCACGCGCGCATCTCGACGTTCACCGGCCGCGCGACCGTGCTCGGCTGGGGCGGCCACGAGGTCCAGTGGGACCACCAGCCCGGCGGCCGCGAGCAGGACGTCAAGACGCTCTACACGACCACCGACCTCGATCAGGCGCGCGACCTGATCGCGCGCTACGGCGTCGGCTACGTCGTCTTCGGCCCGATCGAGCGCACCACGTACGGCGACGCCGGGCTGGCGAAGTGGGACCAGCTCGGCGAGAAGGTGTTCGACCACGACGGCACGCTGGTCTGGCGGTTGAGCTAGCGCTTCTCGTACAGCCACTCCGGCATGCCGCCGGTGGGGTCCCACGGTTCGCGCTTGGTCAGCCAGCGCCACCACGAGCCGGGCGTGATCTTCCCGTAGTCGCGCACCCACCAGACGCGGAACGGGAACTCGCGTGAGCGGTAGGCGCCGAGCTGCGACTGCAGCCGGTCGCGGGAGGCCTGGGTGAGGATCAGCGCGTCCGAGTCGGGCGCCGCGCCCTGCGTGCTGAGGTCGATGTAGCCGACCGGGAGGTCGCGGAAGTACCACGCGTAGGGGAACGTCGCGCCCTCGGCCTCGTCGACGGTGACCGTGTACGGGCGGTCGCTCGCCTTCGCCTTCGCGACGACCTGGCGCGCGACCTTGGCGGCCTCCTCGGAGGACTGCGTCGAGACGAGCAGCTCGCGCGGGTCGGCGCGATGCACCGCGTTGACCTCCCACGAGGCGAACACGACATAGGCGAACGCGACGACCGCCGCGGCGAGGCCCAGCTTCCCGTACCAGTGGCGGCGCGTCTCCCAGATCGCCTGCACGCCGACGCCGGCCAGCAGGATCAGCGGCAACAGCGGGTGCAGGACCAGCCAGGCGAACTTCTCGCCCGCCCACGAGTAGACGATCAGCGACAGCAGGAACGCCCAGATGAGGAACACGCGCAGCAGCGTCGGCCGCTTGATCGCTGCGACCGCGCCGATCGCCCCGAGCAGCAGCGCCGGCCACTCGACCCCGGCCAGCACGACGCCGTAGAAGACGTCCGACTCCCCGCCGCGCCCGACGCTGTGCTGGCCGAGCCAGTAGTCGAGCCCGGTGTAGAGGCCCTGGATGCCCTTCGGATGCGTGAGGAACGTGGTGAAGGTGATCGTGTAGACGGCGATGAACGCGGCCAGGGCCCAGCCCCACGCGTCGAGCCCGACCCTGCGCACCGGATCGAGCAGGAGCGGCCGGTGGCGCGAGATCAGCACGGCGAGGAAGAACGTCCCGGCCACGAACACCGTGATGAACGTCGTCTCCTTGGTCGCGAAGCTCGCTGCGAGCAGAGCGCCGATCAGGGCCGGGTGGTAGCGCCGCGGCTGGTCGAGGAAGCGGAACGTCACGACGAGCAGCGCGAGCGTGATCGAAGCGATGTAGATGTCCTCGCGCGCGAAGCGCGAGAAGTACAGGTACGACGGCCCGATCGCCAGCAGCACCGCCGCCGTGAACGCCGCGACGCGGCCGATCTGGCGGCGCAGGAAGTAGGGCATCGCGACCATCGCCGTCCCCATCAGCGCCGGCGCCAGGCGGGCCGTGAAGTCGGACGCGCCGAACACCTTGAAGATCCCCGCCGTCAGGTAGAAGCGCAGCGGTCCGTGCAGCAGCGGGTTGTACTCGTAGTCGCCGTTCTTGGAGAACAGCCAGGAGAAGTAGGCGTCCTGGCTCTCGTCGTGGTGGAACGGGCGGTCGCCGAGCTGGTAGAAGCGCAGCCCGAGCGCGACGGCGACGAGCACGACGTAGGCGATGATCTCGCCCCGCGACCGCTGTGACTCCGCGGGCGGCGCCTGCGTCTTCGCGAGGGTGGCGGCGCTCACCGGCGCGCGTCCTTGAGCCGCCCGAGGCCGCCGTAGCGGGCGGCGAGCAGCACCAGCCCGACGAGCGTGATCGGCACGACGATGATGAACCGCAGCATCACGATGTAGGCGACCGCCTGGGCGCCGGTCCCGCCCAGCGCCTTGATGCCGAGGATCGCGGCGGCGTCCTGCGTGCCGGCGTAGGCCGGGCCGGAGGGGATCATCGAGAACACGGACGCCAACGCGACGATGTAGAGCCCTTCGATCGGGTCCATGCCGAAGCCGATCGCGGCGCCGGCCGACATCCAGACGCCTGCCTCGATACCCCAGATCACGAGCGTCATGCCGAGCAGCAGGAGTCCGTGGTGCGCCCGTCTCAATCCGAGTGTGGAGGAGAGCATCGGGGCGATGAAGGCCATCATCTTCTCGTTGCGCCGGACCGCGAAGTAGGCGAGCGCGCCGGCGATCGCCAGCCCGGCCGCCACCAGCAGGATGATCTCGACCTTGCCGCCGCCGACCTCGCCGAGCAGGCCGTAGCCGACGACGACGAACAGCACGACGAGCACGGCGACGTCGAGGATCCGCTCGGCCAGCAGCGTCCCGATCACGGTGCGGATCGACGTGTGCGCCCGCGGGGCCATCAGGAGCGTGCGGACGACGTCGCCGCCGCGGGCCGGCAGGATGTTGTTGCCCATGTAGCCGATGCAGGTCAGCGCGTACGTGTCGACGCGCTCGGGGGTGGCCTGCTCGTCCTCGAGCAGGCGCTGCCAGCGCTCGGCGCGGACGACGGTCGCCAGCCCGTACAGCGCGATCGCCCCGACCAGTGCCGCCAGCTCAGGTCCGGTGGACGGGAGCTGCGGCGCCTGCTGCTTGGTCGCCCACCAGACGACGCCGGCCACCGACAGCAGCGACACGGCGATGCCGACCCACTGCAGGCGCGAGCCCCCGCGACGGCGCGCTGCCGGCGGGGGAGGGGACGAGGGCGTGGGGTCACTGCCGGTGGTGTCGACCGGGGCGGTGATCGAGCAAGGATGACACCGCAACCACGCGGATCCGTCACTGTTTCAGTGGGTGATGATGCGGGTCACGATGCTGAGCCTGGCCTTGCTGGCGCTCGTGCCGGCGAGCGCGTCGGCCGCCGAAGTGGTGGTCGACGGCCGCGGCTGGGGCCACGGGGTCGGCATGTCCCAGTACGGCGCGTACGGCTACGCGCTGCGCGAGAGCCGCGACGTCCGGTTCATCCTCAGCCACTACTACGCGGGGTCCAGCTACGGCACGGCCCCGGGGGCGCGCATGCGCGTGCGGCTCAAGAAGCAGCGCGCGCCGCGGATCAGCGGCGCCACGCGCGCCAAGTCGGTCACCGGCCGGCGCGTCCGCCTCGCCGAGTCGCACGTCTACCGCTTCCGGGCGCTCAACTCGACGCGGATCCAGATCATCAACACGTCCAACGGCAGGACCAAGGCACGCGTGCGCGCGCCCGTCACGGTCACCGGCGGCGCCAGCACAACGCTGCGCGGGACCGCCGAGAACGGGCTCGCCAACGGCTCCTACCGCGGCCGGCTCGTGCTCTCGCGCAGCGGCTCCGGCGTCCTGGTCGTCAACGACGCCGGGCTCGAGCAGTACCTGTACGGGGTCGTGCCGTCCGAGATGCCGGCCTCGTGGCCGGCCGAGGCGCTGAAGGCGCAGGCCGTCGTCGCGCGCTCGTACGCGCTCAAGAGCCGCCGGCCCACGGAGGCGTACGACGTGTTCGCCGACGTCCGCTCGCAGGTCTACCGCGGCGTGCTCGCCGAGACGACCGCATCCAACGCCGCCGTCAAGGCCACGCGGGCGCGGGTGGTGACCGTCGGCGGCGAGATCGCCCAGACGTTCTTCTTCTCGACCTCCGGCGGCCGCACGGCCACCAACGAGGAGGCCTTCGGCGGCGCCCCGATCTCCTACCTGCGCTCGGTCGACGACCCGTACGACGACCTCTCGCCGTACCACACGTGGACGGCCCGCTTCACGCGGTCCCAGGCGCGCCGCAAGCTCAAGCCGGTCACGCTCGGAAAGCTGCGGGGCCTGCGCGTGGCGGCGCGGACTCCGTCGGGGCGGGCGGCGACCGTGACCGTGCAGGGCAGCGGCGGCGACCAGACCGTCTCCGCGGCCACGGTGCGCACGCTGCTCGGGCTGCGCAGCACGTGGATCACGCGCTTCGCTGGTCCCTGAGCCGCGCCAACTGCGGCGGGGTAGAGCGGCGAGGGAGCCCGCCGTGGCGGATAATCCACCGGAGAGGTGGTTTTTTCCGCCACGTGGCGGAAAAGCCGCGCTATGCGCGGTATATCCGCCACGCGACCCGCGGGTCGGCCGATCCCGCCGCCGTCAATGCCGCAGTAGGCACCGCCGGGTTCGAATCCCGTTGGACGAACCGGGGATCGACCTGTACCTTGTCCGGACTGATGGCAACCAGCTGCCTGCACCTCCACACGAAGCTCATGCCCGCCGCTGCGGGTCGCTCGTGGGTCGGCGCGCGGACGTTCGCCATCATCCCGACGAACCAGCCGCGCGGCTCTTAGCGGACGGAACCTCACATGGACCCGTCCGCGAAGAACGCGGGCGGGCGTCGTGTGACGCGCTGGACCCGCGAACTCATCATCGAGAAGATCCGCGAGTGGGACGCCCGCTACGGCGAGCCGCCCTGCTCGGCTGACTGGAACCCGTCGCTGGCTCGCTGGCGCGCGCAGGAATGGCGTGCCGAGCGCTACCGCGACGGGGTCTGGCCGTCGACCAACGCCGCCAAGCGCCCGTTCGCCGGCTCCTTCGACGCGGCCGTCCGTGCCGCCGGCCTGGAGCCGCACCGGCCCGGACCGAAGCGCGCACGCGTCGACTCGGCGCCGCCGCCGGCGCGAGACCGCGACGGGCGTGACCCGCTGGCCGAGGCGCTGGAGCGCGTCGTCCGCGCTGGAACGGGGCCTGCTGTTCGCCGAGGCGCGCGCCGAGCGTGCCGAAGCAAAGGTCGGCGAGGCCCGCCGTCGCGTCCGCCGTGCCGGCGACAAGCGCCGCGACCGTGCGCGCGTCCAGATCGTGCCCCGCACCGACGTGCTGGAGCGGGCGCAGGCGCTGGTGGCCGACGCCGAGGCGCGCGTGCGCGCGGCCGAGGATCAAGCCGAGGCGGCCGCGCTCGACGCCGCGGAGGCGCGTCGCGAGTCCGCCAAGGCCAAGCGCAAGGCGCGCGAGCTGAGTGCCCTGATCGCCGAGGACCAGCGTCGCCTGACCAGCGGCGAGCTCGCCGAGCTGCGCTCCGGCGGGCCGTCCGGACCGGCCGTGCTGGCCGACGCGCTCAAGCGACTCGCGCGGGCGCGCGCCGCGGGCGACCGCGGCGGGCTGGCGTCGGCGCTCGCCGAGGTGGCGTCCGCCGCCGTGCGCTGGCGCGACCGCATCTAGACCTTCCCTCCCCAGGACGCGGGGGCCGGCCACCATGGGGCCGGCCCCCGGGACCCGCCGACGTGGCGCGTTGGAGATCAAGGATTCCGATCCTTAGGTCGATAGATCCGTGGGTAATGTCCGCAAGGACCATGGCGACACTCGTGGAGGGACAACCCGCCCGCCTTGACGTGGGCGAGAGTCTCGCGTGCCGCATCATCGGGTTCAGCGGCCCTGAAGTCGTTCTCGCACTCGAGATGCAGCCGGAGGAGGAGATCGCCGTCGGCGCCTCCGCCTACCTCCTGCTCGAGTCCGAAGGCCAGCTGCAGGCGGTGCGCGGCCTCGTCACCGCGCCGACCGGCGAAGAGGTCGTGCTGCGGCTCACCGACGACATCCGCCTCGGGCAGCGGCGCATCTTCTCGCGCGCGCCGATCCCGCTTCCCGTGCGCGTCAAGACCGCGGCGGGAGATTGGCAGAGCGTCACCCGCGACGTCAGCGCCGGCGGCGTCTGCGTCGCGCGTGAGGGCGAGCCCGGCGACGGGTCGTTGCAGCTGACGATCACCGTCGCCAGCCACGAGGTCGTCGCCGAGGCCCGCGTCGTGCGGGTCACGGACAGCGATCTCGGCGTCGAGTTCGAGCAGATCCAGGACCAGGATCGGCTCCTGCTCGCCTCCCTCGCGCTCGCCGTACCACCGCCCGCGCTAGCCGACGGGCCCAGGGACGTTGCGAACGCGTCGGTCGGTCGCATCAGCTGTGTGATCTCCCGCTCGATCGATTGGGCAAGACGTCACCGAGGGCATTGACGGCGTTCACCATGGCTGGAAGCCGGCACGGACCCACCGGAGCGCGAGGCGCGCGATCTCGGCCGGCTCCCGCACGAACGTGATCGGCACCTCGAACTGCCGCAGCAGCGTCACGAGCTGCGCCGGCGTGCTTTCCAGGATCGCGTCCTCGTGCATGCTGAGTACCCGCGGCCCTCGCATCCCGTTCACGCCGTCGGAGATGTCCTCGGCCGCCCTGCGGGTCAACCCGAGTGCCTTCAGCGGCTTGGCGAGCTCCGCGGGCAGCCGCGCCTCATCGAGCCCGCCCAGGCGCGCCCAGGCCGCTTCCCCCGCGGCCACGATTGCCGGCCCGAGGTCGATGTCGCGGCCGTCGTCGAGGTCCACGGCCGGTACGGCGCTGACGTTCCAGTTGGCTGGATTCGCCACGGCGCGCTCGCGTACGAGTGGTGCGAGCCGGACATGAAGCGCCGCCTCGTCGTCCCAGCGGCCCGATAGGCCGCCGATGAAGTCGGGGTCCTGCACGAACGCCAGGCCCAACTTCTGTACCAGCGCGACGAACTCGAGCGGGCGCATCGTGAGGGGATTCGCCTTCGGCTGCTTGGTGGCGGATGCGGACGCGGCGATCCGCCCGGCCGCATCGGCCGAGACCGCGAATGCGCTGAGCGGCTCGTTCAACCGGCCCCAGGAACGTGTCCAGCGGCTCCGCGGCGAGCTGTCGGCTCAGCTGCGAGCCGACAAGACGGACATCGGCCTGCAGTCCCGCGGGGAGGTAGCGCAGGTCCCAGTTGTCGACGGACAACCGCTCCTGGGCGGCTACGATCGATCCGACGAGGAACTGCCCCGGCGCTCCCAGCACCTTCGCGGCGTCGGCAAGCTCGTCCATGAGCGCGATCAGCCGCTCCGTCGCCTCGGCGATCATCTCCGGCGCGTGCAGCAGGTTCATGAAGCCCTCGAAGGCCTTCTCTCCCAGCCATTCGCCGCCGACGGCGCCGAGGGCTCCCCAGACCAGGAGCGCGACGCCGCCGGTCTCCACGCCGAGGGCAAGGGCGAGCGCGACGCCCCCGCGCGATCCGACCGCGCCGCTGCCGATGCGGGTCGCCTCCTCGCCGGCGACCTCGAGCCTCTCGTGCGCGGGTGCGTCCCAGATGCGGACGAGGGCGTAGCCGTACGACACGGCCTTGAAGACCCGGTTCCCGTGGCGGAAGACCTTCGAGTGCTCGAGCGCCTCGGCGGCCTCGCTCCCCAGGCGCGCCGACTTCGCGACCGCGTGCTCGACGCCCTCGGTCGCTGCGACCGTCTTCGTGACGACCGGCATGTGGATCGCCGAGACCTCGACGAGCTCGTCCTCCGGTAGGGCCTCCACGATCTCGGACGGCACGCCGTGGACCTCCACGAGGCGGTACGCGGAGGCATCGGGCCCGAACAGCGAGGCGACGAAGTCGGGATTCGACTCGGCACCTGGTGGCACGGTGTGCGGTGGCAGGCCGAGCGTCGCCGCCAGCTGTCCCTGGCCGACGATCTGGATGCCCTCCTTGACGACCCGCGAGCTGACGGACTGGTCGGCGCCGGCCGGGGCGGCCTCGTCCTGCGCCAGCGACTGGCGAGCGAGATGGGCCTGCACCATGGCCGTGACCGCACGGTTACCGATCGACTGCTGCAGGCCGACAACTTGCGCCTGGGGCGCGGGAACGGCTGTCGCCGGATCGTTCGCGAACGGGGTCTCGCGTACACCCTCCGGCGGCCCCCTGTGAACGCGGGGCATGCCTCTGGACATTAGACCCGGGCGAGCGCTTCGGTCCAGTCGACCGTCGCGATTCGCCCCGCGACTGTCAGTTGAGACACGTATGTCCCTCCTCGAGATCGACTCCGAGCCTCGCGGCCATCGCCGGAGTGCCGGTCCGGACGGGCCGCTCAGGCGTGCGCTCACCGCGGGAACCGCCGACGGCGCGGCGGTGTAGCACTGATATGAGACGGCTCGCCCTCGCCCTGCTTGTCCTGCTGCTCGTGCCGGCCACGGCTGCGGGCAAGGACCCGGATGATCCGGTGCGCGTGCTGTGGAACTCCATGCCCGATCACATTCAGTCGCACGGCACGTGGGACGCACGCCTGAGCGTTCTCCAGGGGCCAGGCGGCCTCTACGGCGGTACGGCCCGGCCGGAGATCGTCATCACCGAGCTGGCCAGCGGCGCCGAGCGGCGCGTTCCGATGATCGTCGACGTGCCACCGAACACGTTCAGGGCGAGTGTGGCGTTCCCGCACGCCGGCCTTTACGAGGTCGCTGTCGCGGGGTTCGACCCGCGTGATCCGGCGCACATGACGGATATCGGCGCTCCGGTCCTCATCGAGCCCGCACGGCCGCCCGCGGCGGCCGCCGCGAACGCCGGGGGCGCAGCTTGGCCATGGGCGCTCGTCGTCGGCGCCGCGATCTTGGCGTCGCTGGCCGGCGCCTGGAGCATCCAGCGCGTCCGCGCGCCGGCAAGCGGCTGATGTCGACCAGTGCTCACGCGACCGCTCGGGGATCACTGCGCCAACGTCGGCGAGGTGGCTGTCGCGGCGGCGAACAGGACGGCATGGGATCGCTTCCCGGTTCTGCCGCAGGTACGTGGAAACTCAGGTAGCGGACCGCCCGTCTGCGCCGTGCCCGCTGCCGTGCACCGCCTTCGCCCGCCGAACGTCAGCGTGCATTAGGCTTCTGCCGAGCAGGTCGCGTTCTCGACGGAGGAGGAGACGCTGTATGCCACGGGTCTCGATGAGTGTGAACGGGGTTCGGTATGACCAGGACGTGGAGGCGCGCCTGCTCCTCGTGCACTTCCTGCGCGACACCCTCGGGCTCACGGGCACGCACGTCGGTTGTGACACGTCCAACTGCGGCGCGTGCACCATCCACTTGAACGGCGAAGCGGTGAAGAGCTGCACCGTGCTCGCCGTCCAGGCCGACGGCGCCGACGTCACGACGATCGAGGGCATGGGCTCCGAGGACGACCTGCATCCGCTGCAGGAGGCGTTCTGGAAGCACCACGGGCTGCAGTGCGGCTACTGCACGCCCGGGATGATCATGGCGGGAGCCGACCTGCTGGCCCGCAATCCGGACCCGAGCGAGACGGAGGTCCGCGAGGCGCTCGCCGGCAACCTGTGCCGCTGTACCGGCTACCACAACATCGTCAAGGCGGTCCTTGACGCCGCCGGCTCGTCGAAGGAGGTGCCGGCATGAGCGCGATCGAGCAGGCCGTCCCGAGCGAGAAGTGGGTCGGCCAGGCGATGCGCCGCAAGGAGGACCCGCGGCTGATCACCGGCCGCGGCCGCTACGTCGACGACCTGAGCCTGACCGGCATGCTGTACATGGCCGTCGTCCGCTCGACCGAGGCGCACGCCAAGGTCACGTCGATCGACACCTCCGGCGCCAAGTCCGCGCCCGGCGTGCACGGCGTGTTCACGCACGAGGACCTCAAGCTCGAGGCGCCGCTCCCGATGGTGTGGGTCCCGCCGGGAGTCGAGGTCAAGACCCCGGAGACGTGGCCGCTGGCCAAGGGCGTCGTCAAGTACGTCGGCCAGCCGATCGCCGCCGTGGTCGGCAGCGACAAGTACGCCGTCGTCGACGCCGCCGAGCAGATCGTCGTCGAGTACGACCCGCTGCCCGTGGTCGTCGACCCCGAGGCGGCGCTGGAGAGCGCCTCGCCGCTCGTGCACGAGGAGTTCGGCACCAACCAGTCGCACGAGTGGTCGATCGGCGGCGGCGACATGGACACCGCGTGGGCGGACGCCGACGTCGTGATCGAGCGCCGGATCGTCAACCACCGCACGGCCGGCGCCCCGATCGAGCCGCGCGTCTGCATCGCCGACTTCCGTGCCGGCACGCTCACGCTGCACCTCACGAGCCAGAACCCGCACCTGATCCGCCTGTTCATGTCCGGCGAGCTCGGGATCTCCGAGGACAAGGTCCGGATCATCGCGCCCGACGTCGGCGGCGGCTTCGGCGTGAAGATCATGCATTACCCCGAGGAGGTCATCGCCGCGGTCGCTTCCCGCACGCTGGGCCGGCCGGTCAAGTGGACCGAGACGCGGTCCGAGCACATGACGTCGACGATCCACGGGCGCGACCAGATCGACTACGTGAAGATCGGCGCCAAGCGCGACGGCACGATCACCGGCCTCGAATGCACCGCGATCTGCGACCTCGGCGCCTACTTCGAGACGCTGACGCCGTTCATCTCGTGCTTCACCGGCTTCGTGATCAGCGGCTGTTACAAGATCCCGAACCTCAAGTTCACGGCCAAGGGCGTCTTCACCAACAAGATGGCCACCGACGCCACGCGCGGCGCCGGCCGGCCCGAGGCGACGCACCTGATCGAGGTCAGCGTCGAGCAGCTCGCGGCCGAGCTCGGGATGGACGCGCTGGAGCTGCGGCGCAAGAACTTCATCCCGGCCGAGGACTTCCCGGCCGAGGTGGCGATCGGGCTCGTGTACGACTCCGGGCGACTACCACGGCTCGCTCGACAAGCTGCTCGAGAACCTCGACCTCGACGCGTTCCGGCGCGAGCAGGAGGAGGGGCGCGCGAACGGCAAGTACCTCGGCATCGGCTTCTCCACCTGGATGGAGATCTGCGGCCTGGCGCCGTCACGCGTGGTCGGCCCGAGCGGGGTCGGCCTGCAGGGCGGCTTCTACGAGTCCGGCGTCGTCCGGATCCACGCCTCCGGCGCGGTCACCGCGTACAGCGGCACCGCCCCGCACGGCCAGGGCCTCGACACCACGTTCGCGCAGATCGTGGCCGACCGCGTCGGCACGACACCCGAGCAGGTCGACGTCATCCACGGCGACACGGGCTCCGGCCCGTTCGGGCTCGGCACCTACGGCTCGCGGTCGCTGGCCGTGGGCGGCGAGTCGCTCGCGAAGGCGGCCAACAAGGTCGCCGAGAAGGCGAAGCGGCTCGCGGCGCACCTGCTCGAAGCGGCGCCCGAGGACATCGAGCTCGCCGACGACAAGTACTCGGTCAAGGGCTCACCGGACAAGGGGCTCACGCTCGCCGAGCTGGCGGGGGCGGCCTACGTGCCGGAGAACCTGCCGGAGGGCATGGAGCCGGGCCTGGAGGAGACGACCTTCTACGACCCGGAGAACTTCGTGTTCCCGTTCGGCGCCCACGCCTGCATCGTCGAGGTGGACGCGGACACCGGCAAGGTCGACATCGTGCGCTACGTCTGCGTCGACGACTGCGGCCCGGCGATCAACCCGATGCTGATCGACGGCCAGATCCACGGCGGCATCACGCACGCGATCGGGCAGGCGCTGTACGAGCGGATCCACTACGACGAGAACGGCCAGCTCGTGACGGGCACGTTCGTCGACTACGCGCTCCCGAGCGCCGCCGAGGTGCCGAGCTTCGAGACCGACCGCACGGAGACCCCGTCGCCGGTCAACTCGCTCGGCGTCAAGGGCGTCGGCGAGGCGGGCACGATCGCCGCCTCGGCCGCGATCACCAACGCGGTGATCGACGCGATCCGCCCGCTCGGCGTGAGCTACATCGACATGCCGCTCACCCCGCAGCGCGTCTGGGCCGCGATCGAGGGCGTCAAGGGCCTCGACCCGGGCAAGCAGGGCGGCGCGTGGGACGAGCACGGGAGCGGGAGCGCCGGCAGCGGGCCGACGGCTCCGGATGAGGGAGGTGCGTCATGATCCCCGCCCAGTTCGACTACGTCGCGCCGGAGTCGCTCGACGACGCGCTCGCGGCGCTGCGCGAGGGCGGCGAGGACGCGAAGATCCTCGCCGGCGGCCACTCGCTGCTCCCGCTGATGAAGCTGCGGCTGGCGGCGCCCGCGCTGCTGGTCGACCTGCGCCGCGTGCCCGGCCTGACAGGCATCCAGCGCGAGAACGGCACCGTCCGGATCGGCGCGATGACCCGCCACCACGACGTCGCCACGGCGGGCCTCGGGCTCGCCTCCACGGCGGCGAGCACGATCGCCGACCAGCAGGTCCGCAACCGCGGGACGATCGGCGGCTCGCTCGTGCACGGCGACCCGGCGGCCGACATGCCGGCGGTGCTGCTGGCCTGCGAGGGGACCGTGTCGGTCCGGGGCGACTCCGGCGTTCGCGAGATCGCGGCGGCCGACCTGTTCCAGGACTTCCTGACCACCGCCGTCGGCGAGTCGGAGATCCTCACGGAGATCCGGCTGCCGCTGCTCGACGGCTACGGGTTCGGCTACCACAAGTTCAACCGCCGCCAGGAGGACTGGGCGATGGTGGCCGTCGTGCGCGCTCGTCAAGAAGGGCGCCGACGGCTCGTGCGAGGACGTCCGCATCGGCCTCACGCACATGGGCTCGACGCCGCTGCGCGCGACCGCCGCCGAGCAGGCGCTGCGCGGCAAGGCCGCTCGACGCGGCGAGCATCGCCGCCGCCGCCGAGCAGGCGGCCGAGGGCACGGATCCGCCCGCCGACCTCAACGCCTCCGAGGACTACAAGCGCCACCTGGCGCGCGTGCTGACGCGGAGCGCGCTCGAGGACGCGTCATCATGAAGTCGTGCGCTTCGCCACAACTGAAGCGGTGAGCCAGGCCCTGGCCGGCGAGGGCTACCTCGCCGACCAGGCCCTCAGCACCGCCGTGTACCTGGCCGCGACCCTCGAGCAGCCGCTGCTGCTCGAGGGCGAGGCGGGCGTGGGCAAGACCGAGGTCGCCCGCGCGCTCGCCGCCTCGCAGGGCGCGCGGCTGATCCGGCTGCAGTGCCACGAGGGGATCGACCTCCACCACGCCGTCTACGACTGGGACTACCAGCGCCAGCTGCTCGCGATCCGCGCGGCCGAGGCGGGCGCCGAGGCGCGCGAGCTGTTCGGGGCCGAGTTCCTGCTCCGGCGGCCGCTGCTGGAGGCGCTCGAGCACGACGGTCCGGCGGTGCTGCTGATCGACGAGGTCGACCGCGCCGACGACGAGTTCGAGGCGTTCCTGCTCGAGTTCCTCGCCGACTTCGCGATCACGATCCCGGAGCTCGGCACCGTGTCGGCCCGCCAGCGGCCGCTCGTCGTGCTCACGTCCAACCGCACGCGCGAGCTGCACGACGCGCTCAAGCGCCGCTGCCTGTACCACTGGATCGACTACCCGACCCGCGAGCGCGAGGCCGAGATCGTCCGCACGCGGCTGCCCGGCGTGCCCGAGGCGATCGCCGAGCGCGTCTGCACGGCGGTGGCGCGGCTGCGCGAGGAGGAGCTGTACAAGCTGCCCGGCGTGGGGGAGACGATCACGTGGGCGCGGGCGCTGCTGGCGCTCGACGGCAACGCTGACCTGGAAGGGACGCTCGGCGTCGCGCTGAAGGTGCGCGAGGACATCGAGCGGGTGCGCGAGAAGGACGTGCTCGGCGGTGTCTGACACCGCGCCGCTCGCCGCCGGCCTGACCGCGCGTGTGCTCGGATCTCGCGGGCCATCTGCGTGCCGCCGGGGCGGCGGTCGGCGTCGGCGAGCTGCTCGCCGCCCACCGCGCGCTCGCGGCCGTCGATCCGTCGTCGCGCGCGGACGCGTTCTTCGCGCTGCGCGCCGCGCTGTGCTCGTCGCGCGCCGATTTCGGGATCTTCGCGGAGGCGTTCGCGCTCGTGTTCGCCGTCGAGGAGGACAGCCGCGACCCGCTGCAGCGAGCTCGGCCGGATCGAGCGGGCGGTGCTCCCGCGGATGGGCATCCCGATGGAGGCCGACGGCCCGAGGAGCTGCTCGACGTTCCGGTGCCCGGCGGCGTACAGCGAGGAGGAGCTGCTGCGGGAGAAGGACTTCGCGGAGTACACGGACGCCGAGCGCGCGCTCGCCCGGCTGCTGCTCGCGCGGCTCGCGCGGCGCTCGCCGCAGCGGGTCTCGCGCCGCACGCGCCCGACGCGGCGCCGGCGCGACATCCACGACCTCCGCGCCACCGTGCGGGTGTCGCTGCGCCACGGCGGCGAGCTCCTCGAGCGCCGCTACCGCGAACCCGCACAGCGGCCGCGCCGGCTCGTGCTCGTGTGCGACGTGTCCGGCTCGATGACGCCGTACGCGCGAATGCTGTTGCAGTACATGCAGGCGTGCGTGGCCGCCCGCACGCGGGTGGAGGCGTTCGTGTTCGGCACGCGGCTGACGCGCGTCACGCGCGAGCTCGCGGGCCGCGATCCCGATCGCGCGCTGGCCCGCGCCGCCGAGCACGTCGCCGACTGGTCGGGCGGCACGCGGATCGGCGCCGCGCTCGCCGAGCTCAACCGCGAGCACGGCCGCCGGATCGGCCGCGGCGCGATCATCGTCGTGCTGTCCGACGGCTGGGATCGCGGCGACCCGGAGACGCTCGGGACCGAGATGGCCCGCCTGCGCCGCTGCGCGCACCGCGTGCTGTGGCTCAACCCGCTGGCCGCCGACCCGCGCTACGAGCCGCTCACGCGCGGCATGCAGGCCGCGCTCCCGCACGTCGACCATCTGCTTCCGGGCAACTCGATCGCCTCACTGGAGGCGCTGGCCTCGCTCATGGAGGAGGGACTGTCGTGAAGGACGTACTCGAAGACGTCGATGCCTGGACCGCCCGCGGTGACGCCGTCGCGCTCGCGACCGTGATCAGCGTCAAGCGCTCCGCTCCGCGGCCGCCCGGCTCCAAGATGGCGATCAACGAGAACGGCGAGATATCCGGCGCCGTCTCCGGCGGCTGCGTCGAGGGCGCGGTCGTGGAGGTCGCCGAAGAGGTGCTCAGCGGCAAGAGCGGCCCGCGGCTGCTGCACTTCGGCATCGCCGACGAGGAGGCGTGGGACGTCGGCCTGCCGTGCGGCGGCGAGATCGACGTGTTCGTGGAGCGCTGAGCCAGAGCCCATGGAGTCGCGGCCATGCTGGCCCTGCGTTCGCCGAGCTCGCGCGCAGCGGCGGGCGCGGCGCACTCGTGACCAACCTGGAGGGCGGCAGCGGCAAGCTGCTCGTGCACTTCGACGGCCGCACCGAGGGCACGCTCGGCGATCCCACGATCGACGAAGAGGCGGCCCGGCACGCCGACGAGCTGATGTGGGCGGAGCGGTCCGAGCGCCGCGGCGACCTGTTCATCGACGTCACGTTCCCGCCGCCGCGGCTGATCGTGTTCGGCGCGGTCGACTTCGCGGCGGCGCTGTGCAAGATGGCGAAGGCCACCGGCTGGCGCGCGTTCGTGGTCGACCCCCGTGCCCGGTTCGCGCAGCCGGCGCGCTTCCCGGACGCGGAGCAGGTCGTCGCCGCGTGGCCGGAGGAGGCGTTCCAGCGGCTCGGCGGCATCGACCGGGCGACCGCGATCGCGGTGCTCACCCACGACCCGAAGCTCGACGACGCCGCGCTCGTGCTGGCGCTGCGGTCGAACGCCGGCTACATCGGCGCGATGGGCTCGCGGCGCGCGCAGGCCAAGCGGCGCGAACGGCTGCTCGCGAAGGGGATCGAGGACGCCGACATGGAGCGGATCTCCGCGCCGATCGGGCTCGACCTCGGCGCGCTGACCGCCGAGGAGACCGCGCTGTCGATCATGGGCGAGATCGTCGCGATGCGGCACGGGCGCCCGGGCGGGCGGCTCGCGCACGCGCAGGGCCGGATCCACGAGGTCGGCGTGTGACAGTCGGCGGGCTGGTCCTCGCCGCCGGTGAGGGGCGCCGGTTCGGCGGCACGAAGCAGCTCGCGGAGCTGGACGGGCGCCCGCTCCTCGAGCACGCCCTGGCCGCGGTGTCCTCGATCTCCCCGCGCGTGGTCGTCCTCGGCCACGCGGCGGACGAGATCCTCGCGACCGTCGATCTGCACGGCGCCGAGCCGGTCGTCTGCGCGGACTGGGCCGATGGCCAGTCGGCCTCCCTGCGTTGCGGGCTGGCCGCGCTGGATGGCGCCGATGCCGTGCTCGTCGTGCTCGGAGACCAGCCTGGCATCACCCCGGCGGCGATCGACGCGGTGGCAGCGGCGGACGGTGACGAGGACGCGGTGCGCGCGACATACGCAGGCGCGCCGAGCCACCCCGTGCTGCTGCGGGCCTCGTTGCTCGCACGCGCGAGTGAGCTGCAGGGCGACAGTGGCTTCCGCGACCTGCTGTCCGGGGCGCGGGTACGGGAAGTCGAGGTGGGGCACCTCGCGGACGCGAGGGACGTCGACACGCGAGAGGAGCTGGCAAAGCGATGAAGATGGAGCAGAGCTTCGAGGTGCAGGCGCCGCTGGCGCAGGTGTGGGACGCCCTGATCGACCTCGAGCGCGTGGCGCCGTGCCTGCCGGGCGCATCGATCACCGGCCACGACGAGGACGGCACCTACCACGGCACGTTCTCGGTCAAGCTCGGGCCGATGACCGCCGCCTACAACGGCACGGTCAAGATCGAGGAGGTCGACGAGACAGCGCACCGCGCGACGCTCAAGGCCAGGGGGACCGACAAGCGCGGCCAGGGCGGGGCGAGCGCGACGATCGTCAACACGCTGTCCGAGCACGACGGCGGCACCAAGGTCGATGCGGTGACCGACTTCAACATCACCGGCCGGCTGGCCCAGTTCGGACGCGGCGGGATCATGGAGGACGTCTCCAACCGCCTGATGCGCGACTTCGCGACCTGCCTCTCGTCGCGGCTCGGCGAGCCGGCGGCCGGCGCGGCGCCGGCCGGAGGCGAGGAGACCGGCGCACCCACGGCTCCGGCCGCGAGCCCGCCGCCGGCGGCAGCGCCCGTCAAGGGCATCTCGCTGTTCTTCTCGGTCCTGTGGGAGCGGATCCGCCGGCTGTTCGGCGGTGGCAGGAAGTGAGTGACCGCTCGCGCTGTCCGAACTGCGGGGAGCGTGTCCAGCCGTTCGCGGCCGGCTGCGCGATCTGCGGCGCCGACCTCGACCCAAAGCGCTGGGACTCCGGCCCTTCGGTGTTCCAGCGGATCGGGTCCTGGTTCGGCGCGCTGTCGTTCGGTGGCCCGATCGGCGGCATCGGGCTGGCGCTGATCGTCGGGTTCCTGATCTTCTGGTTCTTCTTCTAGATCGCGTCGCTCAGGCAGGCGAGCATGGCGCAGACGGCGGGGCTCGCGTAGCCGTCGCGCGGCCGCACGGCGGAGATGTGGCGCACGGGCGCGCCGGTCAGCGGCCGCACGGCGACACCGGGCTGCGGGCGGACGAGCGCAAGGCCCGGGATCACTGCCACGCCGAGACCCGCCGCCACGAGCGCCTGCACCGCGACGTTGTCGTCGGACGCGCAGTCGATCTGCGGGGTGAAGCCGGCCGCGCGGCAGTGGTGCTCCACGATCCCGAACCAGGCGCTCGCGGGTGTGCCGCCGATCCACACTTCCTCGGCCAGGTCCGACAGCGTGAGCTCCGAGCGCCGGGCGAGCCGGTGGCGCGCCGGGAGCACGGCGCAATAGTCGTCATCGCACAGCGGCGTGCGGGCCAGATCGTGACCGTCGACCTCGGGCAGTGCGTCGTGCTCGTAGATCAGGGCGAGGTCCAGCTCCGCGGCGGCCAGTCGCGGAAGCAAGGTCTGCAGCGGGAGCGCGAGCACGGTGAGCGTCACCGACGCCTCGCGGCGCCGGAAGCGCTGGAACGCTCTCGGCACGAACGTGGAGAGCGCGGTCGGAAAGCTGCCGAAGCGCAACCGCCCGCGCCGGCGGCCCGCGATCTCCCCGAGCTCCTGCTCGGCGACGTCGAGCCGCGCGAACACGCCCGCCGCGTGCCGCGTGAGTGCGTGGCCGGCCTCGGTGAGCTCGACGGGCCGCGTGCCGCGCTCGACCAGCGGCAGCCCGACCTCGCGCTCGAGCGCCGCCACGTGCTGGCTGACCGCCGACTGCGTGAGCTGCAGCGCCAGGGCGGCCGCCGAGAACGAGCCGCGGTCCGCGACCTCCGACAGCACCCGCAGGCGGCGCACGTCGATCATCAGTGCGACTTATAGAACTTCGCGCATTCCAATTGCAACTGATGGAGTGCGCTGGGAAAGTCGCTCCATGATCCTCCCCAAGTACACCGCCGACCTCGTCGACGAGTGGATCCCCGCGCTCGACGGCGTCGAGGCCAAGCTGGAGGCCGGCGCCCGCGTCGCCGACGTCGGCGGCGGCCTTCCCCTCTCGCACGGCTTCCCCAACACACGGGTCGACAGGTTCGGTCGCGCCCAAGCGGCCACTTACCCGGGGGCGTTCTACGACCTCGTTGCCTCGTTCGACTGCCTGCGCGAGGAGGAGGACCCCGTCGCGGTGGCCCGGCACGTCCGCGACTCGCTGGCCGGCGACGGCACCTGGCTCGTGGTCGACGCCGGCGGCCCGCGCATCAGCTACGCGATCCGCGCCGGCGGGTTCACGAGCGTGCGGGTGGTGGCGGACACTCCGCTGCACCTCGTACTCGAAGCCCGTCCGTGAGACGGTAGGCGTCGTGGCGGCCATCGGCGTCCACCTCCCGCAGCTGGTCGCGCGGCCGACCGCCGCCGCGGCGGCCGCAGCCGTCGAGTGCGCGGTCGCCGCCGAGCGGCTCGGCTACGACGCGGTCTCGGTCAACGATCACATCACCTACCACGGGCCGTGGCTCGACGGGCCGACGCTGCTCGCGGCCGCCGCGGCGCGCACCGACCGCATCGGCCTCGCCACGACGGTCCTGCTGCCCGCACTGCGCGGCGCCGCGGTCTCGGCGCAGACGCTCACCGCGCTGCGCCTGCTGTCGGGCGATCGCCTGATCGCCGGCGTCGGCGCCGGCTCGCACGCAGCCGACCACGAGCTGTGCGGCGTGCCGTTCGCGCGCCGCGGCACGGCCCTGGAGGAGGCGATCGCCGAGCTGCGCGCGCGCTGTCCGGACGGGCCGCCGCTCTGGGTGGCGAGCTGGGGCGGCGCGCTCGAGCGCGTCGCGCGCCTCGGCGACGGCTGGGTCGCCTCGGCGCTGCACTCCACGCCGGAGGCGTTCGGGCAGCACTGGGCGCGGCTGCAGGAGATCGCGCCGGACGGCTTCGGCAACATCGTCGCCACGCTCTTCTTCTACGTCGGCGATGACGCCGAGCGCGTGGTCGCCGACCGGCTCGCGCCGCTGCTCGGCAAGGCGCCGTCGGAGCTGATCCCGCGCTGCGCGCTCGGCAGCGCCGACCGGGTGCGCGAGCGCATCCAGGCGTTCGCCGATGCGGGGGCGCAGCGGATCCACCTGTGGCCGGCGGCCGATCCGCTGGTGCAGATCGAGGCGCTCGCCGAGGTCGCGATCCCCGCCTCGGCACGGGTCTCGGTCCCGGCCCACCCCGGTCACGGCATCAGCCGGATTGGTGTCCGCTTGTCGTCGTATACCGACGAAAACTCGACACCGATCGACCGGCGCGGGTCGACCTCGCCTCCCTGAATGCCCGGGTTGGCCGGCGCCCAGACCGCGCTCGAGGACTCTGCTGATCGCTAGCCTCCGTGGAGTCATGAGCTCCTCGTGCGACACCGGCGTCTGCGGCTCCGAGGTCCCGCCGCTGGTCGGCGACATCCTCACGGGCTCCGGCCTCACGGTGCAGCAGGCGGCCGCGGCGCTCGAGCGCGGCGAGACGCCGCCGCTCACGCCCGTGCAGCGGCGGATCGTCGAGGACTGGGCGACTAACCGAGCCTGAGGACGTCGACGGGGGAGCCCGCCGGCAGCTCGCCCGACTCGATCGGCGCGATCACGAAGCCGTTGCTCTCGCCGAGCGCGCCCGTCATGTGCGAGCCCTGGCGCTCGGTCGGCGTCGCCTCCAGCACGCCGTCGGCACCCGGGCGCAGCGCCGCGGTGAGGAAGGTGTCGCGCCCGTCGGTCGCCTCGGCGGGCGCGGCCAGGCGGCCGGCCTCGTAGCGCGGGCGCGCTTCGCGCTCGCCCTGCAGCCGCCGCAGCGCCGGCTCGATGAACACGCAGAAGCACACGATCGTCGAGAGCGGGTTGCCGGGCAGACCGAACACGAGCGTGTCGCCGCGGCGGCCGAACCACAGCGGCTTGCCGGGCTTGATCTTCACGCGCCAGAAGACCTCCTCGACGCCGCAGGCCTCGAACGCGGGCTTGACGTGGTCGTGCGGGCCGACCGAGACGCCGCCGGAGACGACCAGCACGTCGCCCTGCAGGCCCTCTTCGACGGCGGCGACGGTGGTGTCGCGCTCATCGCCGATCACGCCGTGGTCGACGACGTGCGCGCCGGCGCGGCCGGCGAGCAGGCGGACCATCAGGCCGTTCGACTCGTGGATCCGGCCGGGCTCCGGCGGGGCGCCGATCGGCAGCAGCTCGCTGCCGGTGACGATCAGGTCCAGGCGCGGGCGGCGGTGCACGGACACCTCGCCGACGCCGGCGGAGGCCAGGGAGGAGACGCGCGGGAGCGTGAGCCGGTCGCCGCGCGTCGCGAGCACGGCGCCCGCCGTCAGGTCCTCGCCGCGGCGCCGGACGTGCGTGCCGGGCGCGAGTGCGCGCGCCGGCGTCACGCTGCCGTTGCGCAGCTCGGCGAGCTCGGACTGCAGGATCGCGTCGGATCCCGGCGGGATCGCCGCGCCGGTCGAGACGGGCGCGGCGGTGCCGGGCTCGAGCTCGGCGACCGCGACCTCGCCGGCCGCGACGCCGGCAGCCAGCGCGCAGCGACACGCCCGGCGCGGTGTCGGCCGCGCGCACCGCGTAGCCGTCCATCGCCGAGCGGTCGAACGGCGGCAGGTCGACGGCGGCGAGCGCCGGCTCCGCAACCACGCGCCCCGCGGCCTCGGGCAGCGGCACCCGTTCCGGGCCAAGCGGAAGGAGCCCGTCGAGGACGAGCTCGAGCGCCTCGTCGACGGTGATCATCCGCCGATCCGCGACATGGTCCGCGCCGGCTGCACGAACCCGGGGTCGTTGACGTGGTGCTTGAGCTCCTTGCGCCAGACGGCCTCGCGCACGATGTCCTCGAGCTCGGCGTCGGACGCGCCGGCGCGCAGCGGGCCGCGCAGGTCGGTCTCGTGCATCGAGAACAGGCAGGTGCGCAACTCGCCCTCGGCGGTCAGGCGGATGCGGTTGCAGTCGCCGCAGAACGGCTCGGTGACGGGAGAGATGAACCCCATCTCGCCGGTGCCGTCGGCGAACCGGTAGCGGCGCGCGGTGCCGTGGCGCTCGCGGCCGACCGGCTCGAGCGGGTAGACGGCGTCGATCATCTTCACGATCTCGCCGTTGGGCAGCACCTTGTCGCGCGTCCACGTGCGGTCGGCGTCGAGCGGCATGAACTCGATGAAGCGGACCTCGTAGGGGTGCCGGCGGGCGAAGTCGGCGAACCGCAGCACCTCGTCCTCGGTGAAGTCCTTCAGCGCGACGACGTTGACCTTGATCGGTCGCAGCTCGGGATGCTTCTGCGCGGCTTCGAGGCCCTCGAGCACTTGGTGCAGGGAGTCGCGCCGGGTGAGCTGGAAGAAGCGGTCGCGCGCCAGCGAGTCGAGCGACACGTTCACGCGCCGCAGCCCGGCGCGCACGAGATCCTCGACCTGGCGCTCGAGCAGGTAGCCGTTGGTGGTCAGCGAGAGGTCGTGGACCTCCTCGATCGCCGACAGGCTCTCGACCAGGCGCCACAGCTCCTTGCGCACGAGCGGCTCGCCGCCGGTCAGGCGCACGTCGTGGACGCCCATCGACGCGAGCAGCGAGACGATCCGCGTGATCTCCTCGTACGTGAGCAGATCGGAGCGGTTCAGCCACGGCAGGCCCTCGGCGGGCATGCAGTACTGGCAGCGGAAGTTGCAGCGGTCGGTGACCGAGATGCGGACGTCTCCGATCGGACGTCCGTGGCCGTCGACGAGTGGCTTCACGCCAGCTTCTCCCGGTGGAAATCTGACTTCCCGCCCGTCTTGTCGAGCAGCTCGATGCGCTCGATGACGACGCCGGGCTCGATGCCCTTGACCATGTCGTAGACCGTCAGGGCCGCAACCGAGCAGGCGACCATCGCCTCCATCTCGACGCCGGTGCGGTCCGTCGTGCGCGCTTCGGCGACGACGGTGACGGTCCCGGCGTCCGGATCGATCGCGATCTCGGGCGCGACGTGCGTCAACGGAAGCGAGTGGGCAAGCGGAATCAGCTCGTCGGTCCGCTTGGCGGCCTGGATCGCGGCGATCCGCGCCACCGCGGCCACATCGCCCTTCGGGTTGTCGCCGGCGGCCACGCGGGCGGCGGCCTGCGGGGACATCCGCACGACCGCGCGAGCGCGCGCGTAGCGCTCCGTCGCCGCCTTCTCGCTGACGTCGACCATGCGGGCGCGACCCGCGGCGTCGAGGTGTGTGAGCGCCGAACCCTCCATCGACCCCCATGTTAAGACCTACAGAACCTGGCTCCGGAGCCGATGCACTGAGCAATGGCGTCGGATCCGACGAGAGCCACCCCTGAGCGGCTGTACCGCCTGCTGGCGGACAACGCCACCGACATCGTCACGCTGCACGACGTCAGCGGCCGCTACCGGTACGTCTCGCCGTCGATCGCCTGGCTCACCGGCTACGCGCCGGAGGAGCTGCTCGGGACGCCGAGCGGCGACCTCGTGCACCCCGACGACCTGCCCGGCGTGCGCGAGCGGATGGCGTCGATCGGCACCGAGGGCATCGTCACGCTCGAGTACCGCCTGCGCCGCGCCGACGGCGAGTACGAGTGGGTCGAGACGACCGCCCGCCGCGTCGGCGACGAGATCCAGTGCTCCTCGCGCGGCGTCACGGAACGCCGCGCCGCGTCCGCTCAGCTCGCCCGCCGGCTCGCACAGCAGTCGGCCGTCGCCCGCCTCGGCGAGACCGCCCTGCAGCGGCCCGACCTCAACCGCCTGCTCGAGCAGGCCATCGCCGCCGTGGCGGAGACGCTCGACGTCGAGCACGTGCGGATCGTCGAGGACCTCGGCGACGGCACGACGCACGTGCGCGCCAGCGTCGGCTCGCCCGCCGACGCGGCGTCCGCGATCGACGTCCCGATCGGCAGCGGCGCCGCGCTCGGCGTGCTGACCGTCGGCGGCGATCGCGCGTTCGACGAGCGCGACCTCGACTTCCTGCAGGCCGTGGCGCACGTCCTCGCCGGCGCCATCGAGCGCCTGCGTGCCGAGCGCCAGATGCGCCACGACGCGCTGCACGACAGCCTCACCGGCCTCCCGAACCGCTCGCTGCTGCTCGACCGCCTGCACCACGCGCTCGCGCGCGCCACGCGCGACGGCGGCCGCGTCGCGCTGCTGTTCGTCGACCTCGACAACCTGAAGGTCATCAACGACTCGCTCGGCCACCACGCCGGCGACGAGCTGCTGAAGGCGATCGGGCCGCGCCTCGACGGCCAGCTGCGTGCCAGCGACACCGTCGCCCGGTTCGGCGGCGACGAGTTCGCCGTCGTCTGCGAGGACATCGACGATGTCGAGCAGGCGGTGGAGATCGCACGCCGCGTCGTCGCCGCCTTCGAGGACCCGTTCATCGTCGCCGGTGAGGAGCGCTTCGGCTCGGTCAGCGTCGGCGTCGTCGTCACCAACCCGGTCGTGCCGCGCAGTGCCGACGAGCTGCTGTCCGACGCCGACGCCGCGATGTACCGCGCCAAGGAGCGCGGCCGCGGCCGCTTCGAGCTGTTCGACGCCGGATTGCGCGACCGCATCACCGCCCGCCTGCAGCTCGAGGCCGACCTGCGCCGCGCGCTCGAGGGCGAGGGCCGCCTGTGGGTCGCCTACCAGCCCTACTACCGGCTGCCGGGCCGCGACATCGCCGGCGTCGAGGCGCTCGTGCGCTGGGAGCATCCGCAGCGCGGCAGCCTCTCGCCGGCCGAGTTCATCCCGGTCGCCGAGGAGAGCGGGCTGGTCGTGCCGCTCGGCGCACGCGTGCTGCGTGCGGCCTGCGAGCAGGTCGCGCACTGGCAGCGCGAGACCGGCTACCACGCGCTGCGCCTGACCGTCAACGTCTCCGCCCGCCAGATGGCGACGCCCGAGTTCGTCGACGTCGTCCAGCAGGTGCTCGACGACACGGGCCTGCACCCGGACTCGCTCGGCCTCGAGATCACCGAGCGGCTACTGCTCGAGGAGACGCCCGCCACGGCGCTGACGATCGAGCTGCTGCAGGCGCTCGGCGTCCGGCTGCTGCTCGACGACTTCGGCACCGGCTACTCGTCGCTGCGCTACCTGCAGCGCTACCCGCTCGACGGCCTGAAGGTCGACCGCGCGTTCGTGATGGGGCTGGGTGAGGACGGCGACGGCGACGGCGCGATCGTCGAGGCGATCGTCGGCATGGCGCGCGCTCTCGGGATGGGCGTCATCCCCGAGGGCGTCGAGACGGAGGGTCAGCTCGACCGCCTGTGCGCGCTCGGCTGTGACCACGCTCAGGGCTTCCTGCTCTCCAGGCCGCTCCCGGCCGAGCAGCTCGAGAGCCTGCTGCGGAGCCCGGTCTGATGCATGTCGCGCTGTCGGAGGTCCTGGGCGCGCTGTCCTACGCGCTCGATCTCACCGAGGGCGAGCCGCCCGGCCACGCGGTGCGCACGACCGCGATCGGCATGCGCCTGGCCGAGCAGATCGGCCTGGAGGACGAGGAGCGCTCGTCGCTGTTCTACGCGCTGCTGCTGAAGGACGCCGGCTGCTCGAGCAACGCGTCGCGGCTGTCGTCGCTGTTCGACGCCGACGACCATCAGACCAAGCGCGCGATGAAGGTCACCGACTGGTCCCGCCCCGGGCCGCTGGCGCTGTACACCTGGCGGTCCGTGGCCCCGGGTGGCGGGCCGCTGGCGAAGGCGCGGGCAGATGCGCCGGATCACGCAGGAGGACGAGGTCACGCGCGACCTGATCGGGACTCGCTGCGAGCGCGGCGCCGAGATCGCGCGCATGCTCGAGCTGCCCGAGGACACGGCCCAGGCGATCCGGGCGCTGGACGAGCACTGGGACGGCAGCGGCCAGCCGTTCGGGCTGCGCGGCGAGCAGATCCCGCTGTTCGGGCGGATCCTCTGCCTCGCGCAGACCGCCGAGGTGTTCGTGCGCACCACCGGCGTGCGCGGAGCGCTCGGGATGGCTTTGAAGCGACGCGGCCGCTGGTTCGATCCGGCGCTGGTCGACGCGCTGCTCGCGATCCGTGACGACCGCGCGTTCTGGGGGCCGCTGGAGGATCCGCGCTGCGTCCCGCCGGTGGCGGCGTGGGAGCCGGCCGACCGCGTCCTGACCGCCGGCGACGACCGGCTCGACCGCGTCGCCGATGCGTTCTCCCGCGTGATCGACGCCAAGTCGCCGTTCACCGCCCGCCACTCCGCCGAGGTCGCCCGCTGGGCGGTCGCGACCGGGTCGGTGCTGGGGATGGGGGAGGAGGAGCTGCGCGACCTCCACCGCGCCGGGCTCCTGCACGACATCGGCAAGCTCGCGGTCTCCAGCCGCATCCTCGACAAGCCGGGGCGGCTGGAGCCGGAGGAGTTCGCCGCGGTCCGCGAGCACCCGCGCTACACGCAGCAGATCCTCGAGCGGGTGGCGTGCCTGCGCGGCATCGTCGAGACCGCGGCCTCGCACCACGAGAAGCTCGACGGGACCGGCTACCACCGTGGCCTGGGCGCCCTGGACCTCTCGCGGCCGGCGCGGATCCTCGCCGTGGCCGACATCTACGAGGCGTTGACGGCCGACCGGCCGTACCGCGAGGCGATGCCGCGCGCGAAGGCGCTGGCGATCGTGCGCGAGCAGCGTGGGACTGCGCTGTGCCCGAGCGCCGTCGATGCGTTGGAGGTTGCCGCCAACGGCTGGGTCGCCGACGTGTCCTCGTCTCCGCGGCCCGCTTCCGTGCCCCGGCCAACTGCGGCTGGGTAGGGCGCCGAGAAGTGGACCGTTCCGGCGGTCCCTGGCGCCTTTTTGCGCCCAGTATGGGTGCAAAAGGCGCCAGCGTGCCCGCGCGGCGGCCGATCCCGCCTCCCTCAATGCCGCAGTTGGGTGGCGGCTAGCATCGGCTCCGTGGTTGTGAACGTCCGCCTGTTCGCCGGCCTGCGCGAGCGCGCCGGGACCGACCGGCTCGAGGTCGAGCTCCCCGACGGCGCCCGCGTCGCCGACCTGCTGGCCGCGATGGCGGCCACTCCCGTCGGGGAGATCAAGCCGCGTGAGTGCGTGGTGGCCGTCAACCGCGAGTACGCGAGCGCGGACGAGCCGGTCCACGCCGGCGACGAGGTCGCGCTGGTGCCGCCCGTGAGTGGTGGCGCCGGACCCGTGCGGCATGTACGGATCACCCGCGAGAAGCTCGATCTGGCCGCGCTCGCCGATGCGGTGCGCGACCCGCGGGCCGGCGCGGTCGTGCTGTTCGAGGGCGTGACGCGCGAGGTGCCGGAGCTCGACTACGAGGCGTATGCGGAGATGGCGCAGGCGCGACTGGAGCAGATCGCCGCCGAGGAGGCCGAGCGCCATGGGCTGACCGCGGTGGCCATCGAGCACCGGACCGGGACGGTCGCCCTGTCCGAGCCCTCGGTGATCGTGGCGGCGTCGGCGCCGCATCGCGGCGAGGCGTTCGCCGGCGCCCGCGCCGCTGATCGACCGCGTCAAGGCCGAGGCGCCGATCTGGAAGGTCGAGGTCACGGAGTCCGGCCGCGAGCGCGTCCCCGGCACGCTGCCGCCTACGTAGCGCGCCGGACGAGCGGCAGCCGGCTCGGCGTGAACACCGTCGCCACGAGCACGGCGAGCAACGGCACGGCGAGGCCGGTCACGACCAGGGCGGCCCTCGGCGGCGGTCAAGCCGCCAGAAGTGTGCCTATGCGATGCTTAGGCAGATGCGATGGATATCCCTGCTGGTCGTGGTCGCCGCGCTGGCGGGCTGCGGTGGCGATGACAGCGACAGCTCCAAGCCACCGCTCGTCGTCTCGGCCGCGGCATCGCTGACCAACGCGCTCACGAGCTGCGGCAAGCAGTTCGACGCTGCCCAGGTGCGCCTCTCGTTCGCCGGTTCGGACGAGCTGGCCGCCCAGATCCGGCAGGGCGTCAAGCCGGACGTCTATGCCGCCGCCAACACCAAGCTGCCCGACCAGCTCGCGAGCGAAGGGCTGCTCGACCAGCCCGTCAAGTTCGCCACCAACGAGCTGGTGATCGCGGTGCCGGACGACAGAGACATCAGCTCGCTCGACGATCTCGCGAAGCCGGGCGTCAAGCTCGTGATCGGCGCCGAGACCGTCCCGGTCGGCACCTACACCCGCACCGTGCTCGGGAAGCTGCCCGCCGCCGAGGAGAAGCAGGTGATGGACAACGTGCGGTCGAACGAACCGGACGTGAAGGGCGTCGTCGGCAAGCTCACGCAGGGCGCCGCGGATGCGGGCTTCGTCTACCGCACCGACCTGGTCGACGGCCTGAAGGCGATCACGCTGCCGGCCGACCTGCAGCCGGTGGTCGAGTACGGCGCCGGTGTCGTCAAGGGGGCGAAGCACCCCGACGTCGCCCGCCGGTACCTCGACGACCTGACCAAGGGCGCGTGCGCCGGCGCGCTGCAGAAGGCGGGATTCGGCGCCGCCCCGTGAGAGCGTGGTTCGCGATCGCGATCGCCGCGGCGCTGGCGGTCGCGCTCGCGTTCCTGACGATCCCCGTCATCGCGATCTTCGTCGACCGGCCGCCGGCCGACGTGCTGGCGAGCCTCGGTGAGCCGGGCGCGCTCGATGCGCTGTGGCTGAGCCTGCGCACGACCGCCGCCGCGCTGGCGATCATCGTCCTCGTCGGCACGCCCGCCGCGTACTTCCTCGCCACCCGCCGCTTCCGCGGCCGCGCGCTCGCCATCACGCTGGTGGAGCTGCCGCTGGTGCTGCCGCCGGCGGTCGCGGGCATCGCGCTGCTGGCGGCGCTCGGCGGCTCGCTGACCTTCCACACGTCCGCGGTGGTGGTGGCGCTCACGTTCGTCGCGGCGCCGTTCTACGTGCGCCAGGGCCAGGCGGCGTTCAGCGCGGTCGACCCGAGCTGGCTGGCCGCCTCGCGCACCCTCGGCGCATCGGAGGCGCGCACGTTCGCGCGGATCGCGATCCCCACCGCCGCGCCCGGCCTCGTCGCGGGCGGCGCGCTCGCCGCCGGCCGCGCGCTCGGCGAGTTCGGCGCCACGCTGATGTTCGCGGGCTCGCTGCAGGGCGTCACGCAGACCGCCCCGCTCGCCATCTACGAGCGCTTCTCGAGCGACTTCGACGACGCGCTGGCGCTGTCCGGCGTGCTCGTCGCCGTGTCCCTCGCCATCCTGCTGACGGCCAAGCTCGTCGGGGGCTGGGATGCTGCGGATCGCCGCTGAGGCGCAGCTCGGCGGCTTCTCACTCGACGTCGAGCTGGCGGTCGCGCCGGGGGAGTGCCTCGCGCTCGCCGGCCCGTCGGGGGCGGGGAAGAGCAGCGTGCTGCGCGTCATCGCCGGCCTCGTGCACCCGCAGCGCGGCTCCGTCTCGTGCGGCGAGCGCGTATGGCTCGACACGGCGCGCGGGATCGACCTGCCGCCCGACGAGCGCCGCTGCGGCTACGTGTTCCAGGACTACGCGCTGTTCCCGCACCTGACCGCGTGGCAGAACGTCGCCTACGGGCTGCGGGGAAAGCGCCGCGAGCGCCGAACCCGCGCGATCGCGCTGCTCGAGCGCTTCGGCGTCGCTCACCGGGCCGAGGAGCGGCCGCGCACGCTGTCCGGCGGCGAGCGCCAGCGCGTCGCCGTCGCCCGTGCCCTGGCGGTCGAGCCCAGGGCGCTGCTGCTCGACGAGCCGCTGTCGGCGCTCGATGCCCGCACCCGCGCCGCCTCCGCGCGCGAGCTCGCCGCCGTCCTGCACGCCGCCGGCGTCCCGGCGCTGCTCGTCACGCACGATTTCCAGGAGGCGGCGCTGCTCGGCGATCGCGTAGGGGTGATGGACGGCGGGCGGATCGTCCAGGTCGGCACGCCCGGCGACCTCGCGGCGGAGCCCGCCTCGCCGTTCGTGGCCGACTTCACCGGCGCGATCGTGCTCACCGGCACCGCCGCGCCGGCCGCCGACGGCCTCACGCGCGTGACGCTCGACGGCGGGGGAGAGGTGACGTCGCCGGAGCCCGCCTCCGGCCCGGTCGCCGTCACGGTGTACCCGTGGGACATCGCGCTCGCTCCGCGCGGCAGCGTCGATCCCGGCTCGGCGCGCAACCACCTCGACGTCGAGGTGGTGTCGGTGACGGCGGTCGGCGGACGCGTGCGGATCGGCCTGGCGGCCCCGCAGCCGCTGACCGCAGAGCTCACGGAGCCGGCGGTGCGCACGATGCACATCCAGCCCGGCCAGCTCGCGGTCGCGACCTGGAAGGCCACGGCCACGCGCCTGCTGCCGCTCACCCAGGAGGAGCCATGAAGCTCCCCGGCTGACCCCGAGAAAGTCCTAATCCAGACATTCCCCACCGACATAGTGCATAATGCCGTCGACAAATTCGATCAAGTCGATGGAGATTGTGCACATGCCGAAGCGCCTACCGCGGCTCGCCGCCGCCCTGACCCTCCTCCTCCCAGCGGTGGCGGCGGGCTGCGGTGGGCCGGAGCTGAAGGGACCGCGTCCGGCGGAGACGGGAGTGGGGGCAAGCTCTCGCTCGTCGCGTACTCGACGCCGAAGGAGGCCTACGGGGAGCTGATCCCGGCCTTCCAGAAGACCTCCGCCGGCAAGGGCGTGGAGTTCACGCAGTCCTACGGCGCGTCCGGCGACCAGTCGCGCGCGGTCGCCGCCGGGCTGCCGGCCGACATCGTCGCGCTCTCGCTCGCTCCCGACGTCGACAAGCTCGTCGAGCCGGGGATCGTCGACTCCGACTGGACGTCGCAGCTCGCCTCGACCGACGGTTTCGTCACCAACTCGGTCGTCGTGCTCGCCGTCCGCAAGGGCAACCCGAAGGGCATCAAGTCCTGGGAGGACATCGTCAAGCCCGGCGTCGAGGTCATCACCCCGAACCCGTTCACCTCGGGCGGCGCCAAGTGGAACCTGATGGCCGCCTACGGCTCGCAGATCGCCCAGGGCAAGTCGCCCGCGGAGGCGACCGACTTCCTGCACAAGGTGCTCGCCAACACGGCGGTGCAGGACAAGTCCGCGCGCGAGGCGCTGCAGACGTTCGCCGGCGGCAAGGGCGACGTGCTGATCTCGTACGAGAACGAGGCGATCACCGCGCAGAAGGCCGGCATCGACCTCGACTACGTGATCCCGGACCAGACGATCCTGATCCAGAACCCGGCCGCGTACACCAAGGACTCCAAGAACGCCGACAAGGCGAAGGCGTTCCTGGAGTGGCTGATCACGCCCGACGCGCAGAAGATCTACGCGTCCAAGGGCTACCGGTCGGTGCTGCCGGACCTCGTCGACAAGCAGACCTACCCGGACCCGCAGAAGCTGTTCAAGATCGACGAGTTCGGCGGCTGGTCGAAGGTCAACGAGGAGTTCTTCGACCCGGAGAAGGGCGCGGTCGCCGCGATCGAGAAGGACCTGGGGGTGAGCACCACTGGCTAGCTTCCCGGCGGTGGTGGCCCGTCCGACCCGTGCCCAACGGGTATCGGCCGGGCCGCTCGTGGCGGGCGGCTTCTCGGTCGCCTGGCTCACGCTGATCGTCCTGATCCCGCTGTCGGCCGTCGTCGTGCGTTCGCTCGACGACGGCCTTGCCGCGTTCTGGGACGACGTCACGTCGCCGCAGGCGGTCGCCGCGATGAAGCTGACGCTGATCGCGTCGCTGATCGTCGCGGCGATCGATGCCGTGATGGGCACGGTGATCGCGTGGGTGCTGGTGCGCGACGACTTCCGCGGCAGGAGCGTCGTCAACGCGGTCATCGACCTGCCGTTCGCGCTCCCGACGATCGTCGCCGGGCTCGTGCTGCTCGCGCTCTACGGGCCGAGCGGGCCGATCGGCATCAACGTCGCCTACACCCGCATCGCGATCCTGATGGCGCTGCTGTTCATCACGCTGCCGTTCGTCGTGCGCGCCGTGCAGCCGGTGCTGATGGCGCTCGAACGCGACGTCGAGGAGGCCGCCGAGTCGCTCGGCGCCAAGCCGCTGACGATCTTCCGCCGGATCATCTTCCCGGCGCTCAAGCCGGCGATGCTGGCCGGCGTCGGCCTCGCGTTCGGGCGCGCGGTCGGCGAGTTCGGCTCGGTCGTGCTGATCAGCGGCAACATCCCCTACAAGACCGAGGTCGCCGCCGTGCTCGTGTACGGGCAGATCGAGAGCGACAACGCCACCGGCGCCGCCGCGGTGTCGGTCGTGCTGCTGGCGATCTCGTTCTGCGTGCTGCTGGGGATCTCGTACGTCGCGCGGAGAGGCATCCAGCGATGAGCCGGATCGGCCTGCGCACCATCGCGATCGGCTACCTGGCGGCGCTCCTCGTCGTGCCGGTGGGGATGGTCTTCTACCGCGCGTTCGAGCACGGGTTCGCCGCGGCCTGGGACGCGGTGACGACGCCGCCGGCGCAGCACGCGTTCTACCTGACCTGCGTGATCACGCTCGTCGCCGTGCCGTGCAACGCCGTCTTCGGCGTGGTCACCGCCTGGGTGCTCGCCCGCTACGACTTCCGCGGCAAACGCATCCTCGACGTGCTGATCGACCTCCCGTTCGCCGTCTCGCCGGTGATCGTCGGCCTCGCGCTCGTGCTCGTCTGGGGGCGCAACGGCTGGTTCGCCACCGACGGCGTGATCTTCTCGACGCCGGGCATGATCCTGGCGACGATCTTCATCTCGCTGCCGTTCGTCGTGCGCGAGGTGGTGCCCGTGCTCGAGGAGGAGGGCACCGACCAGGAGGAGGCCGCCGCCACCCTCGGCGCCCGGGGCTGGCAGACGTTCTGGCGCATCACGCTGCCGACGATCCGCTGGGGCCTGACCTACGGGGTGATCTTGTCGACCGCGCGAGCGATCGGCGAGTTCGGGGCGGTCGCCGTCGTGTCGGGCAAGATCTCCGGCCGCACCGAGACGATGACGCTGTACGTCGAGGATCGCTTCCAGTCCCTCGACCTCACGGGCGCATACGCCGCCGGCGTCGTGCTCGCGCTGCTGGGCATCTCCGTGCTCACGCTGATGACCGTGCTCCAACGACGACACCAAAGGACCTGAATCGCATGGCCATCGAGGCCCGCAACATCACGAAACGCTTCGGTGACTACGTGGCCCTGGACGACGTCAGCGTGGCGGTCCCGGACGGGTCGCTGACCGCGCTGCTCGGCCCGTCGGGCAGCGGCAAGAGCACGCTCCTGCGGGTGATCGCCGGGCTCGAGAGGCCCGATGCCGGCACGGTGCTGATCGGCCGTGAGGACGTCACGAACACGCCCGCCCGCAAGCGCGGCGTCGGCTTCGTGTTCCAGCACTACGCCGCCTTCAAGCACATGACGGTGGCCGACAACGTCGCGTTCGGGCTGACCGTGCGCAAGCGGCCCAAGCCCGAGCGCCAGGCCAAGGTCAAGGAGCTGCTCGACCTGGTCGGCCTCGGCCACCTCGGCGATCGCTACCCCTCGCAGCTGTCGGGCGGCCAGCGCCAGCGGATGGCGCTCGCGCGCGCGCTGGCGGTGGAGCCGCAGGTGCTGCTGCTCGACGAGCCGTTCGGCGCGCTCGACGCCCGCGTGCGCGAGGAGCTGCGCCGCTGGCTGCGTCGCCTGCACGACGACGTGCACGTGACGACGATCTTCGTCACGCACGACCAGGAGGAGGCGATGGAGATCGCCGAGCAGATCGTGGTCGTCAACGAGGGCCGGATCGAGCAGTCGGCTTCGCCGGCGGAGATCTACGACCAGCCGGCGAGCCAGTTCGTCATGGGCTTCGTCGGGCCGGTCACCCACGTCGGCGGCAGGCTCGTGCGCCCGCACGACATCCAGATCCTCACCGAGCCGGCCGAGGCGACCCACCAGGCGGTCGTGACGCGGCTGTGGTGGCTCGGGTTCGAGGTCCGTGTCGAGCTGCTCCCGGCCGAGGGCGACGCCCTGTACGCGCAGCTCTCGCGGACCGAGGCGGATGCGCTCGAGCTCGTCGAAGGGCAGATCGTGCACGTACGGGTTGACCCGACTCGTGCACAGCGACAGCCCGCGAGCGCCTAAGCTCCGCTCCGTGCGCGTCTCCGCGAAGACCGATTACGCCCTGCGGGCGGCGCTCGAGCTGGCCGCGGCGCCGGATGAGAAGCCCGTCAAGGGGGAGCGGATCGCGACCGCGCAGGCGATCCCGCTGCGCTTCCTGGAGAACATCCTGATGCAGCTCCGGCACGCCGGGCTGGTCGACAGCCGGCGTGGGGCGGAGGGCGGCTACAAGCTCGCCCGGCCGCCCGCGGAGGTGACGCTCGCCGACGTCATCCGCGCGATCGACGGCCCGCTCGCCGGCGTCAGCGGCGTGCGCCCGGAGTCGCTCGGCTTCGAGGGCGTGGCGGAGCCGATGCGCGACGTCTGGATCGCCGTCCGCGCCTCGCTGCGCGGCGTCCTCGAGCAGGTCACGCTCGCCGACGTCGTGAGCGGCGAGCTGCCGGCCCACGTGCGGACGCTCGTGGCCGACGAAGACGCCTGGGTGCCGCACTAGGCTCTGCACATGCGTTCGCGTTGGCTCGGCGTCTTGGCGGCGGCGGGATCGATCGCGCTCACGACCGCGTTGCTGTTTCCGCTCGAGGACATCGCGCCGGCGGTGTCGCTGGGCGTCGTGTACCTGCTGCCGGTCCTGCTCGTCTCGATCGTCTGGGGGCTGTGGCTGGGACTCGCGACGAGCCTCGCGGCGGCGCTGGCGTTCAACTTCTTCCACATCCCGCCGACCGGGCGCTTCACGATCGCCACGGCCGAGAACTGGGTCGCGCTGGCGGTCTTCGTGGTCGTCGCCGCGGTGGCGTCGACGCTGTCGGAGCTCGCCGGCGCGCGGGCCCGGGATGCCGAGCGCCGCCGCCGCGAGGCCGACCTCGCCGCCGAGCTCGCGCGCCTGCTGCTGGGCACGCCCGAGCCGCGGGCGGCGCTGCCGGGGGCGGCCAAGCGGATCGCCGACGCGCTCGAGATCGACTCGGTCGCGATCGTCCCCGACCGGGTGGAGGGCGACGAACGGCACGTGGCGATCCCGCTCGGCGAGCACGGGACGCTGGTCGTCCCGGCCGCCGCCGAGGGCGTGGCGCGTGAGCGCGTCGCGCCCGCGCTGGAGGCGCTGCATCGCCGCCGCGCTCGAGCGCGAACGTCTCACGCGCGAGGGCGTGGAGACGAGCGCGCTGCGCCGCAGCGACGAGATCAAGACCGCCGTCCTGCGGTCGGTCTCGCACGACCTGCGCTCGCCGCTGACCGCGATCGTCGCCGCCGGCGACGCGCTCGTCGTCGCCCGCGCTCACCGAGACCGACCGCGCCGAGCTCAGCGACACGATCGTGCACGAGAGCGCGCGGCTGACGCGGCTCGTCGACCAGCTGCTCGACCTGTCGCGGCTGCAGGCCGGCGCGGCCGAGCCCCGCGCCGACTGGATGTCGCTCGAGGAGGTGGTCCGTGCGGCGGTCGAGGACACGGGAGCGGCGCCGGATGCGGTCAGGCTCGCGATCGCCCCCGATCTGCCGCTCATCCGGGCCGACGCGACCCAGCTGCGGCGCGCCTTCGGGAACCTGATCGAGAACGCGCTCCGCTACGGCGCCGGGCGTCCCGTGTCCGTACGGGCGCGCGTGAGCGGGAACCGCATTCTCATGCGCGTAGTCGACCAGGGTCCCGGCATCGCCCCCGCCGAGCAGGAACGCATCTTCATGCCGTTCTACGGGCGCGGCTCGGGGCTGGGGCTGGCGATCGTGCGTGGGTTCGTGGAGGCCAACGGCGGGCAGGTCCACGTCGAGTCGCTCCCCGGGCAGGGGACCTCGTTCGTCGTCGAGCTCCCGCTGCCGGCCACGGCTCCGGTCCCCGCATGAGGCGCATCCTCGTCCTCGACGACGAGCCCCAGATCCTGCGGGCGCTGCGCGTCGTGCTGCGGGAGGCCGGGTTCGAGGCGATCCCGGCCGAGACCGCCGAGGAGGCGCTCGACAAGGCGTCGATCCGCCCGCCGGATGCGGCGATCGTCGACCTCGTCCTGCCGGACGGCGACGGCGTCGAGGTGACGCGCGAGCTGCGGCGCTGGAGCGAGATGCCGATCATCGTCCTGTCGGCGGTGGGGGACGAGGGGGAGAAGGTGCGCGCACTCGAGGCGGGCGCCGACGACTACGTCACCAAGCCGTTCGGGCCGCGCGAGCTCGTCGCGCGGCTGCAGGCGGCGCTGCGCCGCGTCGGCAGCACGCCCGACGAACCGGTGCTGCACGCCGACGGCCTGGAGGTCGACTTCGCGGCGCGCGTCGTCCGCGTCGACGGCGACGAGGTCCACCTGACGCCGATCGAGTTCGACCTGCTGCGGACGCTCGCCCGCCACCGCGGGCGGCTGCTCACCCACCGTGCCCTGCTCGTCGAGGTGTGGGGGCCCGAGTACGCGAACGACACGGCGGTGCTGCGCACCCACATCGCCAACCTGCGGCGCAAGATCGGGTCCGAACACATCCGCACCGATCCCGGTGTCGGATACCGCTTCCCCGAATAGGCGTCGTACTGCCGACGTCGAGAATCCGGCACCGGCTCCGTCCCAGGTGCACCAGGGGCCACGACAGGCCGCGCGACGGAAAGGAGAACCCCCATGACGATTCAGCGGATGGACCACGTGAGCGTCGTCGTCGACGACCTCGATGCGGCCATCGCGTTCTTTGTCGAACTCGGTATGGAGCTGGAGGGCAAGGCGCCGATCGAGGGACCCTCGGTGGACCGGGTCAACGGGCTCGACGGCGTCCGGGTCGACATCGCGATGATGCGGGTCCCGGACGGCCACGGCCGGCTCGAGCTGACCAAGTTCCATACGCCGGCGGCGATCCGCGCCGAGCCGGAGAACGCACTGGGGAACACGCTGGGCCTCCGTAGCATCATGTTCGCCGTCGATGACATCGACGCCGCCGTCGCCGGCCTGCGAGCCCACGGCGCGGAGCTCGTCGGCGAGGTGGTGCAGTACCAGGACAGCTACCGGCTCGCCTACGTCCGCGGCCCCGCGGGGATCATCGTCGCGCTGGCCGAGCAGCTCAGCTGACGGCGGCCAAGGAGGACATGATGGCCAAGTACCTGCTGCTCAAGCACTACCGGGGTGGCCCACCCCCGGCCGTGGACTTTGCGCCGATGGACCGGTGGACGCCGGACGAGGTCGACGCGCACGTGCAGTTCATGCGCGACTTCGCGGCCCGGCTGCAGGAGACGGGCGAGTTCGTCGACACTCAGGCGCTGGCGCCCGGCGGCGCGTTCGTGCGGTACGGCGGCGAGGGGCGGTCACCGGTGACCGACGGGCCGTTCGTCGAGACCAAGGACCTGATCGCCGGGTGGTACATCATCGACGTGGAGTCGTGGGACCGCGCGGTCGAGGTGGCGGGCGAGCTGTCGGCCGCGCCCGGGCCCGGCGGCACGCCGATCTGCGAATGGCTGGAGGTTCGGCCGTTTCTGGGCTGCTCGTCCACGGTCGCCGAGTGAACGAGTCGCTGCTGCGGGACCTCGTCCCCGCGGTGATCGGCGTCCTCGTCCGTCGCGGGGCCGACTTCGCGGCGGCCGAGGACGCCGTGCAGGACGCCCTGGTCGAGGCCGTGCGCCTGTGGCCGGATGACCCGCCGCAGGACCCCAAGGGCTGGTTGGTCACCGTGGCCTGGCGCAAGTTCCTCGACGGCGTTCGCGCCCATACCGCCCGGCAGCGGCGCGAGGTACGCATCGAGGGCGAGCCCAGGCCCGGACCGGCCGCGGCAGTGGACGACACGCTCCAGCTGTACTTCCTGTGCGCTCACCCCTCCTTGACGCCGGCATCGTCCGTCGCGCTCACGCTGCGCGCGGTCGGCGGCCTGACGACGCGTCAGATCGCGGAGGCCTACCTCGTGCCGGAGGCGACCATGGCCCAGCGGATCAGCCGGGCCAAGCGGACCGTCTCGGGCGTCCGGCTCAACCAGCCCGGTGATGTCGCCACGGTGCTGCGCGTGCTCTACCTGGTCTTCAACGAGGGCTACTCCGGCGACGTCGACCTCGCCGCCGAGGCGATCCGGCTCACCCGCCAGCTGGCGGCCAGGACGAGCGACGAGGAGGTGGCGGGGCTGCTTGCGCTCATGCTGCTCCACCACGCGCGGCGCCCGGCGCGGACCCGCACCGACGGCAGCCTCGTGCCCCTCGCCGAGCAGGACCGCAGCCTGTGGGACACCCGGCTGATCGCCGCGGGCGTCGACGTGCTCCAGGCGGCCCTGGCCCGCGACCGACTTGGGGAGTTCCAGGCCCAGGCCGCCATCGCCGCGCTGCACGCCGACGCACGCACGGCCGAGGAGACCGACTGGGTGCAGATCGTCGAGTGGTACGACGAGCTACTGCGGCTCACCGACAACTCCGTGGCTCGCCTCAATCGCGCCGTCGCGGTCGGCGAGGCCGACGGCCCACGGGCCGGGCTGGCCGCCCTGGCGGAGCTCGACCCGTCCCTGCCCCGCCACTCCGCCGCCGCCGCGTACCTCCACGAGCGTGACGGCGACCCGGGCACCGCAGCACGGCTCTACGCCGATGCCGCCCGATCAGCACCCAACCTGCCCGAGCGCGACCACCTCGTGCGAGAGGCCGCACGGCTCAACGCGCAGCTGCGCAGTTAAGCCGACATCGCCGCCAGAACGCGTCTTCACGGAATCTTGATGCCGCCCCGGTGCATCTGCACGGGGGCTTGACGGGCCCGTACCTAGCGTGCGGGTCATGCTTATCGCGTCCATCCTTGATTCGCTGCAGGACGTCACGTCCGTGGTGTTCGCCGCCCTGGCGTTCGCCGGCCTCTTCCTGCTGCTGAAGGGCCTCGAGCGCGTATGAGCGCTGCCGAGGCTGTCGGGCTGGTGGTGGCACTGGCCCTGTTCGTCTACCTGCTGATCGCGCTCCTGCGCCCGGAGCGGTTCTGAGATGACCACCGCGGGCTGGATCGAGATCGCCCTCTACGCCGTACTGCTCACAGCGATCACCCCCGTGCTCGGGGGGTACATGACGAGGGTCTACCGCGGTGAGATCGGCATCGGCTTCGTCGACCGGCTCACGTTGCGGCTCACCGGCGGGCGCGAGCAGGACTGGAAGGCCTACGCGAAGTCGACGCTGATCTTCAGCGCCGTCTTCTTCGTCGTGCTCTACGTGATCCTCCGCCCGCGGATGCCATACGACGTCACGTTCAACGCGACGGCGTCGTTCCTCACCAACACGAACTGGCAGTACTACGCGGGCGAGACGACGCTCACGAACCTGCAGCAGATGGCGGGGCTGGCCGTGCAGAACTTCGTCTCGGCCGCCGTCGGCATCGCCATCGCGATCGCGCTGATCCGCGCGATCGCCTCGCGGTCGGGCCACACGATCGGCAACTTCTACAGCGACCTCGTCAAGACGCTCGTCTACGTGCTGCTGCCGATCTCGATCGTCGTCGGGCTGTTCCTGGTGTCGCAGGGCGTCATCCAGTCGCTCACCGCCGGGCCGGTCGCCTCGCAGGAGATCATCAAGGAGCTCGGCACCAACGGGGGCGGCTTCTTCAACGTCAACTCCGCGCACCCGTTCGAGAACCCCACGTGGCTGTCGAACTTCGTCGAGCTGCTGCTGATCCTGTCGATCGGCGCCGCGCTCACCAACGTCTACGGGCGGATGGTCGGCAACCGCCGCCAGGGCTGGGCGATCTACTGGGCGATGTTCGCCCTGTTCATCATCGGCGTCGTCGTCGTGGCGATCGCGGAGAACCATGCTTCGCCCGCCATGGACGCCGCCGGCATCCACGGCTTCAACATGGAAGGCAAGGAGCAGCGGTTCGGCGTCGCGTCGACCGCGCTGTGGGCAGTCGTGACGACGGTTGCCTCCTGCGGCGCCGTGAACGGCGCGATGGAGTCGCTGACCGGCATCGGCGGCCTGATCCCGATGGCCAACATGCAGACCGGCGAGGTCATCTTCGGCGGCGTCGGCTCCGGCCTGTACGGCATGCTGCTGTTCGCCATCCTCGGCGTCTTCCTGTCCGGCCTGATGGTCGGCCGCACGCCCGAGTTCCTCGGCAAGAAGATCGAGGCGCGCGAGGTCAAGCTGACGGTGATCGGGACGATCGGCGTGCCGATGGTCGTGCTCTTCACGTCCATGCTCGCCATCGCCACCAAGTGGGGGCAGGCGTCGATCTACAACTCCGGTCCGCAGGGCTGGTCCGAGACGCTGTACGCCTATACGTCGCAGGCCAACAACAACGGCTCGGCGTTCGCCGGCTACACCGGCTTCGTGCAGCCGGCAGACGCCGAGCAGTTCGGCATCACCTTCGCCAACATCCTCGGCGGGCTGACGATGATCGCGGGCCGCTTCCTGCCCCTGCTCGTCGTGCTCGCCGTCGCCGGCTCGCTCGTCGGCAAACGCGTGACACCGGCCGGCGCCGGCACGTTCCGGACCGACTCGCCGACCTTCGTGGTCGTCCTCGTCGGCGTCGTGCTGCTCGTGGCGCTGCTCACCTTCGTCCCCGCCCTGCTCCTCGGACCGGTGGTCCAGGGCATGACCGACCAACTCTTCTGATGCGTGATCTGAGAATCGCCGTCATCGCGGCCATCGTCATCACCGTCGTCTTCGGCCTCGCCTACCCGCTCGCCATGACCGGAGCGGCGCAGGTCCTGTTCCCGGCGAAGGCGGACGGCGACCCGACGCTGATCGGCAAGGACTACTCCAAGGACGACAGCCTGTTCCAGAGCCGTCCCGTCCGTCGACGGATACAACGCGAAAGCGACGTTCTTCAACAACCAGGGCCCGAACCAGCAGGCACTGGCGGACCAGCTCAAGGGCTACCTGAAGGCCTACCTCAAGCGTGAGCGGCCGTTCACGCCGGAACCTGCAGCCTGCGGCACGTGCCGCCCGATGCGGTCACGACGTCGGCGTCGGGCGTCGACCCGCAGATCTCGTGGGACAACGCCCGGATCCAGGCGAACCGCGTGGCGAAGCAGCGCAACCTGCCGCTCAGCCGCGTGCTCGCGCTCATCGACGATGCGACGAGCCGGCCGCTGTTCGGCCTCGGCGGACCGAAGTCGGTGAACGTCGTGAAGCTCAACAACGCGCTGGAGGCGCTGCGATGACCGACCGCCCGGAACGCTCGCTGTTCGAGCGCGACATCCTGGTACCGGCCATCGGTGCCTCGTTCCGCAAGCTCGACCCGCGGCCGATGCTGCGCAACCCGGTGATGTTCGTGGTCGAGGTCGGCGCGGTGCTCAGCACGCTGATCTGGATCGTGCAGGCGTTCGGCGGCGCCCCGCCCGGCGGCGGCGCGGATCCGGCCTGGTTCACGTTCACCGTCGCCATCTGGCTGTGGCTGACGGTCGTGTTCGGCAACTTCGCCGAGGCGATCGCCGAGGGCCGCGGCAAGGCGCAGGCGGACACGCTCCGCGCGATGCGCACGGAGACCGTCGCGCGCCTGAAGGACGGCACGACCAAGCCGGCCAACGAGCTGACGCGCGGCGACGTCGTCGTGGTCGAGGCCGGCGACGTGATCCCCGGCGACGGCACCGTGATCGAGGGCATCGCCTCGGTCGACGAGTCGGCGATCACGGGCGAGTCGGCGCCGGTCATCCGCGAGTCCGGCGGCGACCGCAGCGCGGTCACGGGCGGCACGCGCGTGCTGTCCGACCACATCGTCGTGGAGATCACGCAGGAGCCCGGCCAGTCCTTCCTCGACCGCATGATCGCGCTCGTCGAAGGGCGCCGAGCGGCGCAAGACGCCGAACGAGATCGCGCTCTCGATCCTGCTCGCGGGCCTGACGATCATCTTCCTTGCGGTCGTCGTGACGCTGCGCCCGTTCGCCGAGTTCGCCGGCACCGACATCTCGATCACGATCCTGATCGCGCTGCTCGTGGCGCTGATCCCGACGACGATCGGCGCGCTGCTCAGCGCGATCGGCATCGCCGGCATGGACCGGCTCGTGCGCCGCAACGTGCTCGCGCTGTCCGGCCGCGCCGTCGAGGCGTCCGGCGACGTCGACGTGCTGCTGCTCGACAAGACCGGCACGATCACGCTCGGCAACCGGCAGGCGGCCGCGTTCATCCCGATGCGCGGGGTGGAGGAGTCCGAGCTCGCCGAGGCGGCGCAGTACGCGTCGCTGGCCGACGAGACGCCGGAGGGCCGCTCGATCGTCGTGCTCGCCAAGCAGTACGGCCTGCGCGAGCACGAGCTGCTTCCGCAGCATGCCCACTTCGTGCCGTTCACCGCGCAGACGCGCATGAGCGGCGTCGACCTCAACGGCACGCGCCTGCGCAAGGGCGCCGGCGACGCGATCATCCGCTGGGTCGGCGACGAGGGCGGCGCGGCCCCGCCAGGAGCTCAGGCCGTGCTCGACCGCGTGGCGCGCGCCGGCTCGACGCCGCTGGCCGTCGCCCGCAACGCGCAGGTGCTCGGCGTGATCGAGCTCAAGGACGTCGTCAAGGAGGGCATGACCGAGCGGTTCGACCGGCTGCGCCGGATGGGCATCCGCACGGTCATGGTCACCGGCGACAACCGGCTCACGGCGGCCAAGATCGCCGAGGAGTCCGGCGTCGACGACTTCCTCGCCGAGGCGACGCCGGAGGCCAAGATGGAGCTGATCCGCTCCCATCAGGCCGACGGGCGCCTGGTGGCGATGACCGGCGACGGCACCAACGACGCGCCGGCACTCGCGCAGGCCGACGTCGGCGTCGCCATGAACACCGGCACCCAGGCGGCGCGCGAGGCCGGCAACATGGTCGACCTCGACTCCAACCCGACGAAGCTCATCGAGATCGTCGAGGTCGGCAAGCAGCTCCTGATCACGCGCGGCGCGCTGACGACTTTCTCGATCGCGAACGACGTCGCGAAGTACTTCGCGATCCTGCCGGCCGTCTTCGCGTCGACCTACGCGCTCGCGGGCAGGCCCGGGCCGCTCGACGGGCTCAACATCATGAACCTGGGCACCCCGCAGTCGGCGATCATCTCGGCGATCGTCTTCAACGCGCTGGTCATCCCGCTGCTCGTCCCGCTCGCCCTGCGCGGCGTGCGCTACCGGCCCGCGGGGGCCACCGCGCTGCTGCGGCGGAACCTGCTGATCTACGGCGCCGGCGGGCTCGTCGCGCCGTTCATCGGCATCAAGCTGGTCGACCTCATCGTCCACAACCTCCTGGGTGCGTGATGGCGGCGCATGCGGGAATGAGCGTTCCTTGCTCGTGGGGGCTGCGGGCCCGTCTCAAGGCCTTCTCCGGGCGCATGGAGCTGGATCGGCGCCTGGCGGCCGGGGAGACCCCCAGCAGGTGCCCCGAGCTCGCACGGCGCGCGTACGTCCTGCAGCACTGGCGCGTCCGGCACCGCCTCGCGGACGGCCTCGAGCGGCTGGTGATCGACGCCGTGGCCCCGCCGCAAGAGGCGGGCACGGCAGTGCCCGTGGAGCGCGAGGCGGTGCTCGCCGCACAGCACGACCTGCTGCGGCTCGTGCGCGTGCTGCGGTCCGAGCCGGCGCCTCCGGTGCGCGGCATCGCGATGGTGTCGATCCTGCTCACCGACGGGTCGGGGCCGGTGTTCGCGCCCCATCCCGTCGGGACGCTCGCCGAGCTGGCTTTCCAGGCCGCGTTCCACGCGGAGGCGGGCTAGCGTTCGTGACATGGCAGGCCATCACAAAGTGTTCCTCGGTATGGCCGCCGGCGTCGGCAAGACGTACCGCATGCTGCAGGAAGGCCGCGCGGAGCTCGAGGCGGGGCGTGACGTCGTGATCGGCTACCTCGAGCCTCACGGCCGGGAGGAGACCGAGGCGCAGGCTGAGGGGCTGCCGCGCGTGCCGCCGCGCCAGATCACGTACAAGGACGTGCCGCTCGCCGAGATGGACCTGCCGGCGGTGCTGCGGCGCAACGCCGGACCTGTGCCTGATCGACGAGCTGGCGCACACCAACGCGCCCGGGCTCGAGCACGGCAAGCGCTACGAGGACATCGCCGACGTGCTGGCCGCCGGCATCGACGTGTACTCCACGGTCAACGTCCAGCACCTCGAGTCACTCAACGACCAGGTGACCGAGCTCACCGGGGCGCGTGTGCGCGAGACGTTCCCCGACTCCGTGCTCTCGCAAGCGGACGAGGTCGTGCTGGTCGACCTCACGCCACCCGCGCTGATCGAGCGCCTGCGGGCCGGCAAGGTGTACCCGGCGGCGCGGGTGCCCGCCGCGCTCAACGGCTTCTTCCGCGTCGAGCACCTCGAGGCGCTGCGCGAGGTCACGCTGCGCCAGGTCGCCGAGGACGTGGAGGCGAAGCGGCTGAAGGTCGACGTGCTCGCGCCGCGCGAGGACCGGTTGATGGATCGCGCCGCGCCGCAGGCCGTCGGCGAGCGGCTGCTCGCGCTCGTGACGCCCCAGCCCGCGTCGCAGCGGATCGTGCGCCGCGCCTGGCGGTCGGCGCAGCGGCTCGGGGCCGAGCTCGACGTGCTGATCGTCCTGCCACGCGAGCCGAGCGACGCGGAGCGCGACCAGATCGAGGCGTTCCGCCGCCTGGCGTCGATGCTCGGCGCGCGCGTGATCGTCGAGGAAGGCGACGATGTGGTCGACGTCGCCGCGCGGGTCGCGCGCGAGCGCCGGTCGACCTACGTGCTGATCGGGACGCCGGCGCCGCGGACCCGGCTGCGCCGCTTGCAGGAACCGCTGACCGACCGGCTGCTGCGCGCGCTGCCGGGAGTCGACGTACGGATCGTCGCCGACCGATCGAAGCGAGAATGGTCGAAGCGCTGATCCTGATCGTCGGTCTGGTCGTCGGCGCCGCGGTCGCGATACTGCTGCGCCGCCGAGCGGCGCCGCCCGAGCTGTCCGGGAAGCGGATCCTGTTCCCCTACGTCGGCTCGCACCTGTCGATCTCGGCGCTCGACGCGGCGCTGCGGATCGCGCGCGTCGAGGAAGCGACGCTCGTCCCGGCCTATCTCGCGCCGGTACCGATGGCGCTGCCGCTCGAGGCGCCGATCCCGCGCTCGTGCGGCCAGGCGTTCGAGCTGCAGGAGGCGATCGATCAGCGCGCCGCGGCGGCAGACGTGCCCGTCGACGGGCGGATCGGCCGCGGCCGCACCGTCCGCCACGCGCTGCGCCAGCTGCTGGCCGAGGAGCGCTACGACCGCATCGTCGTCGCGGCGGCGACCGCGCACACGGACGGGCTGAGCGCCGACGACGTCGCGTGGCTGCTCGAGCACGCGCCCGGCGAGGTCGCGATCCTGCGACCCGCCGACGAGGCCGCGCTCGCGGCCGCTTAGTCTCTGCGCTCGTGAGCGACTGCTTCATCTGCGCCAAGCACGCGGAGATGCCGGCCACCGTGCTCGCCGCCGAGGAGCACGTCGTCGTGACGCACCTCGCGGGCGACTCCGTCTACCTCGGCTACCTGTTCGTGGAGTCGAGGCGCCACGTCCCCGGGCTCGGCGACCTCACCGCCGAAGAGGCCGCCGCGGTCGGCCGCGCTGCCGCGCGCTGGAGCCGTACGCTGCGCGCCGCCACCGGCGCCGAGCACGTCTACGCCGCGGTGATCGGCCACGGCGTGGATCACTTCCACCTGCACCTGATCCCGCGCTACCCGGGTACGCCGCGCGAGTTCTGGTGGACGCGCGTGGACGAGTGGCCGGACGCGCCGCGCGGCGGCGAGGCCGAGATCGTCGAGCTGCTCGAGCGGCTGCGCGCTGACGGCTAGCAACGGCCGTTGCAGGAGCGCCGGAGCTCGGCCGTCGGCCAGCCCGATCGTGTACGAGTCGCGCCCGCCGTAGCGTGCCGAGTACACGGTGACCTCGAACGCGTCCTTGCCGGCGTAGGCGTCGATCCCGTGCTTGCGCGCGAGGGCGTGCGCGTGCGCCTCGTCGACGAGCTGGTCGACGTTCTCGCTGTAGACCCCGGTCCGCGCGTGCAGGCTCTGCTCGGCCTCGGCGAGCTGGGCGACGAGCATCCGGGCCTCGGCGCGCTGGTGGCTCTTGTGCTCATCGCCGACCAGCCACGCGGCGACGAAGGCGCCCGGCACGAGCAACAGGGGCAGCAGACGACGCAGCACTGAAGGGGTTGTCGGCCCGGCGCGCTCCAGACCTGATCGAACTCTTCGTTTGCCAGACGAATCTCGACGGGCATAGTTCGCGCCGATGCCTCGCTTCGCCGTCGTCGGACATGTCGAGTGGATCGAGTTCGCGCGCGTCCCGCACGTGCCGCAGCCCGGAGAGATCGTCCACGCCTCCGAGTGGTGGGAGGAGGTCGGCGGTGGAGGCGCCGTGGCCGCCGTGCAGCTCGTCAAGCTCGCCGGGCAGTGCGACTTCTTCACCGCGCTCGGTGACGACGAACAACGGCCGCCGCTCGCGCGAGCGGCTCGAGGCGCTCGGCGTCACCGTGTTCGCCGCCGTGCGCGAAGAGCCGCAGCGCCGCGGGCTTCGTCCACCTCGACGGTGAAGGCGAGCGCACGATCACCATCCTCGGCGAGCGGATCGTCGCGCACGGAGCGAGACGACCTGCCGTGGGAGCGGCTCGACGCGGTCGATGCCGTCTACTTCAGCGGCGGCGACGTCGGCGCGCTCGAGCAGGCGCGCCGCGCCCGCCTGCTCGTCGCCACGCCGCGCGCGTTCGGCACGCTGCGCGACGCCGACGTCAAGCTCGACGCGCTCGTGCGCTCGGCCAAGGACCCGGGGAGCAGCAGGCCGAGCACGAGCTCGACCCGCCGCCCGACCTCGTCGTCTCGACCGCCGGCAAGGAGGGCGGCGAGTGGGTCGGCAAGGACCACAAGCACAACCACTGGAAGGCCGCCGACCTGCCCGGCCCGAGGCGCGACGCGTACGGGGCCGGCGACTCGTTCGCGGCCGGCCTGACGTACGCGCTCGGCGCGGACATGGAGCCGGCCGATGCGCTGCACCTCGCCGCCCGCTGCGGCGCGCACAAGCTCGCCGGCCGCGCCGCCTACGACGAACCAGCTCACGGCTGCCGAACTCTGAGCACCGCCGCGCCTTCGATGCTGACCGGCGCGCAGGCGGTCGAGCGCCTCCTCGGCGTCCTCGAGCGCGAACTCCTGCACGGTCGTGCGGATCGGGACCTGCGGCGCCAGCTCGAGGAACTCGTGGGCGTCGGCGCGCGTGAGGTTGGCCACCGAGCGCAGGACGCGCTCCTCCCACAGGATCGAGTAGGGGAACGACGGGATGTCCGACATGTGGATCCCGGCGCACACCACGACGCCGCCGGGCGCGGTGGCGCGCAGCGCCGCCGGGACCAGTTCGCCGGCGGGCGCGAAGATGATCGCCGCGTCGAGCGGCTCCGGGCCCAGCGCCATGCGCGTCGCCGGCCCACTCGGCGCCGAGCGACAGGGCGAGCAGCTGCGCGTCCTGGTCGTCAGGGCGCGTGAACGCGAACACGCGCCGGCCCTCGTGGACGGCGACCTGGCAGATGATGTGGGCGGCGGAGCCGAAGCCGTACAGCCCGAGCCGTGCGCCGTCGCCGGCCAGCCGCAGCGCGCGGTAGCCCGATCAGCCCGCCGCACAGCAGCGGCGCGACCGCCATGTCGTCCATCGAGTCGGGCAGGTCGGGAACAGAACTGCTCGTCGGCGACCGCGTACTCGGCGTAGCCGCCGTCGATGTCGCGACCGGTGAACCGCGCGTTCGGGCACAGGTTCTCGAGGCCCGCGTGCAGTAGTCGCACGTCGCCGTCGGTCCAGCCGAGCCAGGGCACGCCGACGCGGCGCGCCGTCCTCGGTCGCTGGCGACGATCTGATGGCCGAGGATCAGCGGCAGGTGCCCGGCCTCGACCTCGCCGTCGCGCAGGTGCAGGTCGGTCCGGCAGACGCCGCACGCGTGCACGCGCAGCAGCAGCTGGCCCGGGCCCGGCTCCGGCCTGTCGACGTCGGCCGCCCGCAGCGGGCGGCCGGGCTCGTCGAGGAGCATCGCGCGCATCAGCTCACGTCCACCAGCTCGTAGTTGGGCACGGTCTCCGGCTCGTCGCCGCACGAGATCGGCCGCGGGCGCGGGTCCTCGTGACGGGCGATCGTCGCCCGCATCTGCGTGCCATCCGGCCGCCGGAACGTGACCGTCTCGCCGTCGACGTGTTCGGTCGAGAGCGCATCGAGGCCGCGCAGGCCGAGCCTGCGGCGGACGAGCACGTCGGCGGCCTGCACCGCCCACGGGTCACCGGCGCGCCCGCGCAGGTGCTCGAGCACGATCTCGCCGCGCTCGAGCGCGCTGACGATCTCCGGCCCGGTCGCGGCGGGCACGCGCCCGAACGCGAGCCCGTGCGGGAAGGTCAGCATCGTCGCCGCGAACCGGTGCCCGCCGATGTGTCCGATCTCCCACGTCTGTTCGGGGCGGTGGGCACGCAGGGCGCGGGCGAGGGGCCGGCCGCGGCGCGCGCAGCACGGGTCGCGCTTGCCGTGCGTGCAGGCCAGGTAGATCGGCTGCTCCCAGCGCTCGCCGACCATCTTGAGATCGAGCTCCAGCACCGCGGCGGGATCGGTCAGCTCATGGCGTTCGACCCAGCCGCGCCCCACGTCGGCGAGGAAGCACGACCGGGTCGTCAGGGCGGCGCGCCGCGACGTGCGCCGGATCAGGTGGACCTTCACGTCCGCCTCGTCGGCACGCGCCATCAGCGCGCGGCCGAGATCGACGTCGAGGTCGCTGTGCGTCACCGCGTTGCGGCCCGTCCACGGGCCCGGTTGCTCGAGCAGCAGGAACCGGCGCGCCTTGGGCGCGGAGGCGGCGAGGTCCTCACCGAGGCGCTCGCCGAGCACTGAGCAGGCCGTCACGTGAAGAACGTAAGCACGCCGGCCAGCACGAAGGCGCCCGCCCAGACGCCGTCGAGGTTGATCCACGCCTTCCGGAGGATCGCGACACCCCATTTGTCATAGACGAGGATCGCGACGAAGCCCATCACCAGCGACCATCGCCGCCACGTGCAGCACGAGCCCGAACGCGCTGGTCAGCAGCTCGGCGTGGTTGCCGCCGGCCGCCTCGATCGCGTGGTCGGAGGCCGACGCGCTGGCCGCGCCGGCCCCGATGATCACCGGCGCGACCATCAGGCCGGCGCCGTGCGCGCTCGACATCAGGAACGACCACCATGCGAGCTCGCGCCGGTTCACCCGCATCGTCGTCCAGCGCGGGTGCGCACGCGGCTTGACAAAGCGGAAGATCCCGAACGCGACCAGCGCGACGCCGGCGCCCATGTGCAGCGCCGACGTGTCGGCGATCAGCCCGAGCCCGAGCACGATCGCGACGACGAGCACGAGCGACAGCTCGTGCCCGATCGCGATCGCGGGCAGCGCCCGGTAGACGGCGCTGCGGTCGCGATCCTGCATGCCGAGCGCGACCGCGAACAGCCAGCCCATCGCGGGGTTGAGGCCGTGATAGGCCCCGAGCGCGGCGATGATCAGCAGCGCCCAGAGGTCCATGTCAGTCGTTCGGGAAGCAGTACGAGTCCGACGACGCGTCGCCGCCGCCGAGCCGGACCTGGTGCGGCCGCTCCCCGGAGAACTCGGTGAACACGTCCGGGTCGACGGTCAGCGAGCCGTCCACACCGGCGTCGAGCTTGACGAACCAGCCGTTGATCCCCTCGGGATAGAACTGCGCGTCCCACGCCGCGTACAGCGAGTTCGTCAGGTACACGCGGCGGCCGTCGCGGCTGGTCTCGACCATCTGCGGGCCGCCGTTGAGCGGGCCGCTGGCCGGGTGGGCCGCCCGCTCGACGATGCCCCCGAGCCGCACCGACGCGGTCTCGCGCGGCTCGCGCGGGTTGGAGACGTCGAAGCGCTTGAGCTCGCCGGTGCCCCAGCAGGACACGTACAGGTCCTTGTCGTCGACCGACAGCGAGATGTCGGTGATGAGCGGCGGCACGGCGCCGAACGGCTGCAGGATCGGCGGGAGCTGGTCGGCCTCGGCCGGCTCCGGCGGGATCGTGATGATCTTCTGCGCGGTCACGTTGCCATCGGCAGCGCGCTCCCACAGCCAGACCGATGCGGTGAGGTCGGCCGTCGAGGCGACCACGCCGACGAAGCCATAGGTCTTCGACGGGTCGTGCGCGGGGCGCAGCTCCAGCACCATCTGGTGCTCGGCGCCGAGGTCGATCTCCTGCACGTGCTTGCGCGTCTTGAGGTTGAAGACGTGCAGCTTGTGGCCGTATTTGTTGCCGAGCAGCAGCTCGCCGATCAGGCCGTCCTCGACCATCTTCGGCGTGCCCCACTCGCTCGTGATCACCGTGTCGTGGTTGAGGTGCCACCAGAAGTCGTACGCCAGCTCCTGCGTGCCGCGGTCGTCCTCCCAGGCGCCCTTGACCGAGAAGTCGTCGTGGTCGAGCAGGAAGATGCCGCCGGGGCCGTCGCCGTCGGGGTTGCCGAGCGCGGACACGTAGATCCCGTCGGGGCCGCAGTGGACGGTGTGCGGGCGGCTGTAGCCGGCCTTGCGGGCGATCTCCTCGGCGTCGATCACCTTCACGAGCTTGGGCGCGCGCGGGTCCTCCTTGACGTCGAGGACGTGGATCCGCGAGCTGCGCAGGCCGGGGACGAGCAGGTAGCGGCGCTCGACGTGCGGGTGCGGCGCCCACGGGCACAGCGCCGACGAGCACGCGTTCCAGCCGAAGTGGTGCAGCTCGTCGCCCTGGTTGGGCATCTCGAAGCGCCCGACGACCTGGCCGTACGTATCCGATCCCGACTCGAGGTCGAGCACGCCGATCGCGTCCGGCCCGCTGTCCGTGTTGAGGATGGCGACGTAGGCGAGCGTCTCCGGCGGCGCGCCGGCCGCGCTGTTTGGGGACGGATAGAAGCTGGGATCGGGCGTCCAGCGAGCCATAGGGCCTCCTCGTCAGTGTCCGAGGGCGGAATCTACAGAATGCCGACCGTGCTTATCGTCTTTTCACCGGCGCGCGGGCCGGTACCGGCTGGGGGACGCCACGACGCGGCGAAACCGGGGGCCGCCCGAGGTCGCCGCGATGGTCGCGCCGGCGCGAGGGCCACGGGCGCGCGTCCTTGAGCGGGATGTCGAGCCCGCCGGACGGCCCCTTCGGCTCCTCGGGCTCGGGCGCGTTGCCGTCGCCGCCCCGGAAGTCGTCCGAGTCGTCGTCGTCGTCGCGCAGCCGGAAGAACCAAACCAGCCAGACGATAAGTGCCCCGACGTCAAAGACGCGGAGCCCGATCATGAAGATCCACCCCTCCAGTGTCACCTCACCGAGCAGGCTAGCGCTGTACCCAGTGCTCCATCAACCGTCTGGCGATGGCAAGTCGCGGCGGAACGCCGAGTGCGCCGTCTCGCTCCTGGACCGCGTCTTGCACCTCGGCGCGTTCGAACCAGCGCACGTCCTCGAGCTCGCGGTCGATCCGGCGCGGCTCGCCTGAGCGCCAGGGCGCGATGAAACCGAGCATCAGCGAGGTCGGGAACGGCCACGGCTGCGAAGCGATGTACTCGGGCTGCCCGACCTCGACACCCGCCTCCTCGCGCACTTCGCGCGCGACGGCCTCCTCGAGGCTCTCGCCCGGCTCGACGAACCCGGCCAGGGCGGAGTAGCGGCCGGCCGGCCACGTCGGCTGGCGGCCGAGCAGCACGCGGTCGGCGTCGACGACGAGCATGATCACGACCGGGTCGGTGCGCGGGTGGTGCTGGGCGCCGCAGTTCGGGCAGTGGCGGACGATCCCGCCCTCGGAGACGACCGTCGGCGCGCCGCAGACCGAGCAGTGGCCGTGGCGGCGGTGCCAGTTCAGCAGTGCGGCGGCGTGGGCGGCGAGGCCGGCGTCCTCGGCCGGGAGCACCGCGGCGGCCTCGCGCACGCCCTTGACGTCGGTGCCCGGCGGGGCCTCGACCGCGAACACCGGCCCAACGGCGTCGAGGCCGAGGAGCATCGGATCCGGCAGGCCGTTCAGCGGGACGAGCTGCACGCGATCGCCGACCACGTGGATGCCCTTGTCGTTCGCCAGCACGGCGCGCGCCGCCGGGTCTCTGGCCTGGGCGGCCAGCCACTCCGGGTCGCCGCGATGCTCGGCCACGCGGTCGAGCGCCCCGCCCGTGAACGTGAGGCTCATACGACATGATCTTCGCGCAATGGCCTGGACGGTCGCGGACATGCCCTCGCAGGAGGGCCGGATCGCCGTCGTGACGGGCGCGACGAGCGGCATCGGGCGTGAGACGGCCCGTGAGCTTGCGCGCGCCGGCGGCGAGGTCGTCCTGGCGGTGCGCGACGTCGCGCGTGGCGAGGCCGCACGTGCCGACCTCGGCGCGGCCGCGGTCGTGCCGCTCGACCTCGCGTCGCTGGCGTCGGTGCGCTCGGCCGCGTCCGAGTTGCTCGAGCGGTGGCCCCGGATCGACGTGCTGGTGAACAACGCGGGGGTGATGGCGCCGCCGCGGCGGGTGACCGCCGACGGGTTCGAGCTCCAGATGGCCACCAACCACTTCGGCCCGTTCGCGCTCACCGGCCTGCTGATCGACGCGCTGCACGACGCCCGCGTCGTCACGATCTCCAGCGGCATGCACCGCGGCGGGCGGATCGCGTTCGACGACCTCCAGAGCGAGCGCAGCTACCACCGCTGGCAGGTCTACTCGCAGAGCAAGCTCGCGAACCTGCTGTTCGCGTTCGAGCTCGGGCGCCGGGCCGCGGCCGCGGGACTGGCGCTGCGCAGCGTCGCCGCACATCCGGGCATCGCACGGACGAACCTGCAGGCCGCCGGGCCGGGCATGGACGGCAACCGCCTCAAGCAGATGGCGATCGTCAGCGGCACCCACCTGATCGGCCAGAGCGGCGCGAAGGGCGCGCTCCCGTCGCTGTACGCGGCGACGATGCCTGACCTGGCGAGCGGGACGTACGCCGGGCCGGACGGGATCTTCGAGGGCCGCGGGTCGCCCAAGGTCGTGTCGGCGTCCAAGGCCGCGCACGACCCGGAGGCGGCGCGCCGGCTGTGGGAGGTCTCCGAGCAGTTGACGGGTGTGTCGTACCTGTGATCCGGCCGCGGCAGTCCGGGGACGCGCTGCTGGCCGACGTGCGCGCCGCCGATCCCGGCCGCCTGCACCTGTGGTGGCTCGGCCAGAGCGGCTTCCTGGTGGCCTGGGAGGGCCGGCACCTGCTGCTCGATCCGTACCTGTCGGACTCGCTGACCCGCAAGTACGCCGACACCGACAAGCCGCACGTGCGCATGACCGAGCTGGTGATCGACCCGGAGCGGCTCGACTTCGTCGACGTCGTGACCGCCTCGCACGCGCACACCGACCATCTCGACCCCGACACGCTGCGCGCCCTGCCGCCGGTCCCGCTCGTGGCGCCGGCGGCGCATCGCGTGTTGGCGGCCGAGCGGGCGGGTCGCGAGCCGGTCGGCATCGACGACGGCGAGACCGTCGCGCTCGCCGGCTTCGCCATCACGGCCGTCCCGGCCGCGCACGAGGCGATCGAGCGCGACGCCGACGGGCGGATGCTGCACCTCGGCTACGTCGTGCGGTGCGGCCCGTACGCGATCTACCACGCGGGCGACACGATCCCGTACGACGACCTCGCCGCCCGCGTCGGTGCGGTCGACGTCGCCCTGCTGCCGATCAACGGGCGGCGGCCGGAGCGGCGTGTCGCCGGGAACCTGTGGGGCGACGAGGCAGCGTCGATCGCGCACGCGATCTCCGCGCGGATCGCCGTGCCGATGCACTTCGAGCAGTTCGCGTTCAACACCGAGCCGCCGGACGCGTTCGTCGCGGCCTGCGAGCGGCTCGGCCAGCCGTACCGGGTCCTGCGCGCCGGGGAGCGGCTGACCGTCGATCAGCCGTAGTACAGGCCGTCGCGGTACGCGTCGACGCCCGGCGAGTCGAGCGTCGTCGGGGGCTCGAGGTTCCAGCCGCACGCATCGCACCACTCCGGGTAACCGCTTGCCTCCGGCAGCAGCGCGTCGCATTGCGGGCACGAGCGTGGCATCCTCGGCGCGGGGTACCCGGCCCTTGTGCAATTGAACAGGCGCGTTCGGGGTTGCCACCAGCTACATTCGGGTGCGGCGCCGTGACGTGGATCGCTCTCCTACTGGCGGCTGCCGTCATTTTGGCGGGAGTTATCGGGCTTGTCGCCGTCCTTGCGGCCGGCGATAGCGACCGCATGCGCGACGCCAGCCGCAATGCCGAAGCGGCCATCTGGGCCGCAGGCTTCTCCCTGTACGAGTTGCACCTGCTGGCCGCGATGGCGGCCGTCGCGCGCGCCGACATGCGCGCCGAGACGATCGAGATCGTGCTGCGCGAATCGGGAAGGTTCGCCCGTGACGGCCTCGTGGTGACCGGGAGCCGGCTGGGCCGGGATCGCTCCGGCGCGCGGGTCCTGTTCGGCGAGGGCCTGGCCGGACGGGCGATGGAGTCGGGCCGGACGACGCTCGAAGGTCTCGCCGCGGCCGTGCCGGTGATGGGGGAGAAGGAGATCGTCGGCGTCGTGATGGCGGTCGGCGAGGACTCGCTCGACACGTTCCAGATCGCGCGGCTGGAGACGTTCGCCGCCGACGTCGGCCATAAGCTCGCCGCATCGTTGAGCGAGACCACCTGAACGAGTGCCGGGCCCGCTGGGGCCTGGTCGCGGACGGATCGTTCCCGCAGTCCTACCGCTATGTCGAGCCGGTCCGGCGAGCCGACGGCAGCCCGGCGGTGCTGCGGCTCGGGCCGCAGGAGGATGCCGAGTTCGCTCTGGAGCTCGACGCCGCCGAATGGTTCGGCGGGCACGGCGTCGTCCGGGTGCTGGAGATCGACCGGTCGCGCGGGGCGGTGTTGCTGGAGCGGGCGCTGCCCGGCACGCGCCTGCGCGATCTCTGGCCGGACGACGACGAGGCGGCAACGGCGGCCGCCGCGGACGTGATGGCCGCGCTCTGGCGCGCGCCCGCCGCCGGCCTCGCGTTCCCGACGGTGCAGCACTGGGGCCGGCTGCTCGAGCCCGGCAGCCGGGCGGCGGGCGTGTTCTCCGAGCTGTGCGGCTCGATGGCCGACCCGGTCGTCCTGCACGGCGACCTTCACCACGACAACGTGCTCCGGTCGGGTTATGACAACTGGTTGGCGATCGACCCGAAGGGGGTGGTGGGCGAGCCGGCCTACGAGACCGGGGCGCTGATGCGCAACCCGTTCCCCGGGCTGCTCGACGTGCCCGACCCGGCGCGCGTCCTGCGGCGGCGGGCGGACCAGCTGAGCGAGCGATTGGACGTGGACGCCGCGCGCGTGCGCGGCTGGGCCTACGCGCAGGCCGTGCTCGCCGGCGTCTGGGCCGAGTCGGACGGCGAGGATCCGGCGTTCTGGCGCGCGGTCGCGGACCTGCTCGAGCCGCTCACCCGCGGACGGTGACCGCGACTCGCTGCACCGCGTTGTTCGCGTACCCGCCGACGTTCCAGGGCGCCGCATCGGGCTGCCCGCGGCCGGTCGCGTCCTGCGCGCGCACGCACAGCACGTGATCGCCCGCGGTGGCGTCCCAGACGAAGGCGAACGGCGCCCACGCGGCCGGGCCGGGCGGGTCGCCGAGGTCGGCCGGCTGCCACGTCGCGCCGCCGTCGGTGCTCACCTCGACCGTCGTGATCGGACCCCAGCCCGACCACGCGCGGCCGTGCAGGCGCTGCCGACCGGGGTTGACGAAGCGCTTGCGGCTCATGAAGTCGGGGATCCCGGGCGGCACGAGCAGCGAGCGTGGCGCGATGCGCGTCACCGGCGTGCCTTCTTCGCCCTCGTCGGCGCGCATCCGGTAGCCGGTGACCATCTGATAGCCGGTGAACGGCTCGCCGACGACGGTGATCCGCTCCAGCCACTTCACGCTCGTCATCCCGTACCAGCCGGGGACCACCAGGCGGAGCGGGAAGCCGTGTTGGGGAGGCAGCGGCGCGCCGTTGCAGGCGTAGGCGAGCAGGACGTCCTCGTTCTGCGCGTCGGCGACGGTGAGGCTGCGCTCGTACAGCTGCTCGACGCCGCCCTCGACACCGCGGTCCAGGCCCGTGAACACGACCTCGAGCGCGCTCTCGGCGAGCCCCGCTTCCTCGAGCAGCGGCCGCAGGCGCACGCCGGTCCATTCCGCGGTTCCGATCGCCTCGGCCAGCCACGGCTGCGAGATCGGCCGCGGCTCCAGCATCGCGCGCCCGTTCCCGGCGCACTCCATCGTCACCGGCACCGTCACCGCCTCGCGGGCGCGCAGGTCGTCGAGGCTCAGGCTCAGCTCATTGCCCACCAGGCCGGTGACCGTGAGCCGGTACGTCGCCGGGTCGACGACGGGGATGTCGTAGTGGACGAGCAGGTAGTGCAGGCCGATCGGCGTGATCTCGTGCTGCAGCGCCTCCAGCGGCATGCCGTGGTTGCGCGCCGCGAGCTGGAGCTCCTCGAGCGAGATCCCGGTGCTCATTGCGCCGGCTCGTATTCCCGGTCGGGAACCTCTTCGATGACCCCGAGCAGCTCTCCGACGCGGCACACGAGCAACCGCTCCTCGTCGACCTCGATCCACACGCCCGCCGACGCGGGGAACACGACGTGATCACCGGTCTTCACCGGCATCGCCACACCGGCCGACTCCCACCAGTCGATCCCGGGCCCGACCGCCAGCACGATCCCGTGCTGCGGCGGAGGCTCATGGTCACCGGCCGGAACGACGAGCCCGGAGCGCCGCACCCGGTCGGGGTCGAGCTCCTTGATCACCACGCGGTCGAACAGTGGTCGCAGCTGGTTGCGCATCTGCCCGAGACGATATCCGGGCCGCTCGTCAGGCGGCCTCGCACGCGTCCAGGACGGCGGCCCAGCGCACGATAATACTTTTCATAACGCACATTCTCGCGCGTCAAAGATGGGCGCGGGAGAACTGGGTCCATGGCCCCGCGTCCTCGAATCCGAGGCTGAGGTAGATCCGGGCACCGGCGTCGCTCGCGTCGAGAGACGCCCGCGTGGCGCCGAGGTCGTGTGCGGCGTGCAGCGCGGCCGCGGTCATGGCGCGGCCGATGCCGCGGCGCTGCCAGGCCGGGTCGGTGTTGACGAAGAACACCGTCGCCTCGGTGCCCAGGACGCGTGTGCCGGCCGTGGCGCGCACGACCTCGTCGCCGTCGACCGCCTCGAGCAGCGCGACCGCTCCCTCCAGGCTCCGGAGGTAGTCGGCGAACGCCTCGAGCGGGCCCTCGATCGTCGGCGCGGCCCGCATCGCCAGCGCGGCCGCGTCTTCGACATCGAGTACCGGGCGCAGCGTCAGGCCGGCCGGCAGCGCGAGCTCCGGCACGGTCGCCAGGTCGCGGCAGACCATGGCCGTCACGGGCTTGGCCGCCCTCCATTCCGCAGAACCCGCTACGAGCTCGGTGCAGCGGCGCGCCAACGCCGAGACGGTGATCGTCCCGCCCGGGAGATCCGGGAGCGCGGCGGCGAGGGCGTCATAGGCGCGGTCGTCGGTCACCAGCACCCGTGTCGGCGGCCCGAGCCCGAGGCCCTGGACCCCGGCGCTGCGCGCGACGAACGAAGCGACGTAGGCGTCGACCGCGGCGTCTCCCACCTGGCGCAGCATAGGCGTCAACATCTACCGCGAGATGGCGCATCTGGTCTCCGTCAATGTCGGTCGTCCGCAGCAGATCGGAGTGCGTCGCGGACGGCCGCAGATGAGCGCGATCGGCAAGGCCCCCGTCGCCGGGCGCGTCAAGGTCGAAGGCGTCAACCTCGCCGGCGACGATCAGGCGGACCGGCGGGTGCACGGCGGCCCTGACAAGGCCGTCTACGCCTACGCCGCCGAGGACACCGCCTGGTGGTCGGCCGAGCTGGAGCGCGACGACCTCGGCCCCGGGATGTTCGGCGAGAACCTCACCACCGACGGCGTCGACGTCACGAACGCCGTGATCGGCGAGCGCTGGCGGATCGGGACGGTCGAGCTCGAGGTCTGCCAGCCGCGGCTGCCCTGCTTCAAGCTCGGCCTCCGCTTCGAAGACCCGCTCATGCTCAAGCGGTTCGCCCAGGCCGGAAGGCCCGGTGCCTACCTGCGCATCTTCACCGAGGGCGAGCTCGAGGCCGGCGATGAAGTTGACATAACCCACCGCCCCTCCCACGGCGTCACGATCGCCCAGGTCGCCCGGGCGATCCTGCTCGACGAGGCCGAGCTCGCACACGCGGCGCAGGCGCCCGAGCTGCCCGCAGCGCTCAGCCGCTGGATGCTCGAGCGAGCCGCTTAGCCCGCGTCCATCGTCGCCCCGCCGAGGTCCTCGACGGGCACCCGCCGCGGCGAGTAGTACCGCCGCAACCATGCGGCGAGCCCGTCCAGACCCGGCATCAGCAGCCGCTCGTTGACGTGCGCCTGGTCGAGCCGGTCCCGGACCTCGGCCTTGACCTCCGGCGGGATCCGCCACGCCCGCCACAGCTCGGGATGCTCGTCCATCCACTCCTCCATGTGGCAGGAGGGATCGGAGATCGCCGACAGCACCGCGGCCTGGTTGACGATCCGCTCGTCCAGGGACGGCGGCTCGAAGAACACGACGAACGGCTCAGACTCCGTCAACGCGTCGAAGCCCTCGAGATCGGGAGCCAGCTCGGCGAGCATCTCGGTCGTGAACACCAGCGACCCCTCGCGCTCGTACAGCTCGTGCAGCCGCCCCGGCAGACCCTCGTGCGCGCCCTCGCAGTCGACGCCGAGCAGGATCGCCTCGTCGTCGGGCCAGTGCGCCGTCGCGAAGTGCAGCGCCACCAGCGGCGAGAACGTCCAGTCGAGCAGCCGCGTCGGCAGCCCGTGGTGCTGGGCGAGCGAGAGCCAGTCCCACATCGTCGGCCCCGGCGCCTCGCGGTGCGCGTACTTGCGGAAGTTGCGGATCAGGTGCCGCTCGAGCTGCCGGTGGTCGGCGCTCAGCCGCACCAGGCTGGACATGTTCGAGTAGCTCGACCGCGCCAGGCCGCGCCACACGACCGTCGACCGAACGCTCCGCGAGCCCTGGCACCAGCTGGTGTCGGCGATCGCGTCGTCGAGCTCGCGCCACGAGCCCACCCGTTCGGTCATGCCGTTCACGCTACTCCCTGTACTAGCCTTCTGGGTCCGGCGGATCGCCCACTTGGCCTAGAGAGCCGTCGAGCTCTCAGTCGTGGCAACGCGCCGGCCCACGCGGTCGGCGGCCTGTCCAGGCGGCCTGGAGTGTCACAGCCGCCCAGGCATGACATTCAAGTCCTGGGACGTAGTAGTTCAGTGGTGATCTATGACCGGGTGGCGGCGGCGGGCCAGAAGGCCCGCCCCGCCGCATCTACTTTCAGCCGCCCGAGACGGAGTAGTGCACCGGATCGCGGGCGCCGAGCCGGTTCACCAGCTTCGGGCTGTACGGGCAGCGCGCCATCAGGTGCCCGAACGTGACGTAATCGGACACGTCGACGGCGCCCGCCGGCTTGACGCTCCCGGCGTGGTTGGAGCTCCGCCCCGCGCAGCGGCCCGGGCACGACGGGCGCCCGCACATCTGCAGGCACAGCTCCTCGGAATGCGCCGGGTCGCGCCAGCCGCTGTTGAGCGTCCCCTTCCAGCCGTTCTCGCGCGCCCACACGAGGTAGGGCAGCATCCACGCCGCGACCGAACGGCCGTCGAACGTCGCCACGCCCGCCCGCGGCGCCATCGACAGCTTCGCCGCCTTCTTCTGCTTGCGCCGGCGCCGCAGCGCCCGCGTGAGCATGCGCGGGTTGGAGTAGCGGGCCGAGCGCGGATGCCGCAGGCGCTGCATGAACTCCTTGTCGATCTTCGCCGAGTTGCGCTCCTGGCCGGTGTAGCCGAGGTAGTTCTTCGCCTCGCGGATCCGCTTGACCGTGGCCTTGCCCTTGACGCCGTCGACCATGATCGGCGCGACGCTCTTCAGGCGCTTGCCGCTGAACGCGTTCAAGGCGCTCTGCAGTGCCTTGACCTGGTCCGGGCTCATCGTGGTCGTGGGCTTGGGCTTCGCCCGCCGGTGCACCGCCGGCTTGGCCGCCGGCGCCGCGGTGTCCTTCTTCGCCGGCGCGAGCCGCGCGAGGTCCTTCTCGACCTCGGCGTAGCGGCGGATCAGCACGGTCCGCGCGCGGTCGATCGCCCGGTCGAGCTGCTCGATCCGCGCCAGCAGCTCCTCGTCGGACAGCTCGGTGAGATGCCGCCGCGCCGGCACCGGCGTCGGCGGGACCGCCACCGGTGACGGCGGCGCCGGCCCCTCGTTGACGGGCTCCGCGGGCGGAGACGCCTCGACGACCTTCGTCCGCGCCGGCTTGGCGGCCACCGGCTCGGCAACGGCCACCGGTTCCTCGGCCCGCTCCAGCAGCGTGTCGATCGAGCCGTCGATCTCCTTGAGCTGGCTCGAGACCGCGGCAAAGCCTTCGGAGATCGTCGCCGCGAGCGCCGGCTCCTGGCTGAGCACCACGGCCTGCCGGTGCTCGCGCAGCCCGGCCCGGCGCCCGGCGAAGCGCACGATCCGGTCCCACGCCTCGCCGGTCTCGGCATCGTGCCGCTGGAGCGCGGTCACCAGCGACCGCAGGCTCACCCGCGGCTGCGCCTTCGCCGTCGCGAGCGCAGGCGCCGGCACCGCCGGCACCGGCACCGGCACCGGCTTCGCCTTCTGCAGGTTCAGCGCGCGCATCAGCCGGCGCTGGCTCTTCGGCCCGAAGATCCCGTCGGAGACCAGCCGGTGATCGGTCTGGAACGCCTTCAGCGCCGCCTCGGCCACGGCGTCGAGCTCGCGCCGCGACCCGTCGAGATACGGCTTGCCGGTCTTGGGCGAATTGAGCCGCGACAGGCGCCGCGTGAGCTTCGCGACGGCCGGGCCGCGATCGCCGCGCCGCACCGGCGCCCGGCCGTTCTGCACGGGCGTCGCGTGTCCGTCGGTGGCCGGCAGCAGGCCTGCGAGCCGGTCGTCCCACACCTTCGCCTTGCGGAGCAGGTCGGCGCTGTAGAGCTCGGCGGCCTTGCCGGTGCCGTTGTAGCGCTTGGCACCCTCCGCCTCGCCGTGCAGCTTGATGTTCGCCGCCAGGTGCCGGAAGCCGATCCGGATGTTGATCTCCGGCCGCCAGCAGCCGCCCTCGCGGTCGGCCTCGTCCTGGAACTCGTACCAGGTGAGCTGACACGGCCCGACGCCCTGCATGCTCTTGTTGCCGCTCGCGACGCGGCGCTGCTTGTAGGCCTGGTACTTCGCCTTCGTGACCTTCCCGGCTCCGACGAAGATCGTCGGGTCGTGCCCGAACACGTTGTGCCCGCCGGCGGTCTCCTTCTCCAGCATCGCGCACGCGATCGCGAGCCGCAGGCCGGCGCGCTGCGCCTCGGCGACCGTGGCCTTGGGATGGACGATGCCACCCGCCTGGAGCCGTTCGATGAGTGTGTCGGACGCCATGATCAGCTGCCGGCTGCGACCGGCTCCTCTTCGTCGATGACCGAGGTGTCCTCGAACTCGTCGTAGTCGACCGTGTCGTCGAACTCGTCGTAGTCCTCGTCGTCGGAGAGATCGAGCGCCGCCTCGTCGACGGCACCGCCCTCATCCACGACGGTCGGGATCTGGGCCGGGAACCCGCGCGCCGCCTCGGCGAGCGCGGCCTCGTTCCGGACCTCCCATTTCTGCCAGCCGTGCAGCCAGTGCAGGGCCGGCGCCAGCACCGCCACCGCGCCTGCGATGAAGACGGCCTGGAGGTTCTCCTTGGTCACACCGATTCCGGGCACATGCTCTGCGAGCCACGACGCCGCCCAACCGGCAGCCAGCGCACAGGCGGGAGTGATCAGCGCGACGATCCGATTCAGCGACATGGCTCCTCCTTGAGACGGATGTAGAGAGCGCGCTGAGGCTCGTGCCGTTCGACACTACGCAGGTCGCCAACTCGCCGTCAAGGCGGGCGGTTATCGTGCTTTCCAGCATGAATCCGGAGACGTGCGAGTCGTGCGGGCGGGAATTCGCCTGCGGAGCGCAAGACCCGGAGTGCTGGTGCGCCAAGCTCACCGTCGACCGCGATCGGCTGGCGATCCTGCGTGAGCACTTCGAAAGGTGTCTGTGCCCTGACTGCCTGGAGCTGGCCGCTTCAGCGCACGACCCGTTGAGCCGCCGCTAGCGTCGGGACGCTAGGCCACGCGCGCCGAACGCGACGCCGAGGCGCACGGCGAGCTTCTGATTGCGAAGAAAGAGAGGGAACGCATCGATCGCCTCATCGAACGCCTCTCTGACCGCTTTAGATGTCAGAGCGGTGAACGGGCCAGTACGTCACGCAGATGACGCTCGATGGCGCTCGCGGTGTGAGGCCGCAGGTCGGCGAAGCTGTGGCGGCGGCCGCCGTTCGTCTTCAGGCTCAGCGTCGCCGCCTTCTTGCGTGGCCGGTGGACCTTCAGGCTCACGGCGGCGATGTCGCGGAACGAGAGCGAGCGGACGCGAGCCACGGGGGCGTCGTCCAGGAGCCACAGCAACCGTCGCTCGGTGACCGCCAGGATCGCCCGTGGGCTTGCCCACGTGCTCACCGGCGTCACGAACTTCACGACCTCACGGTCGCTCAGCGCCTCGAGCAGCTCCGGGCCGAGCGCGCGCCGCACCGCGTCGGGCAGCCAGCCGCCCCGGCGCCGGCCGCGCGGGGCCCGCGGCGGCGGCGCCTGATGCGCGGCGCCGGCCCGCAGGAGGTCGAACGCGGCGTTGATCTCGGCCATCCGGCGCGCCGCCTCCTCCCCCCACCCTGGTCGGGATGCCAGCGCTTGGCCAGCTCGCGATAGGCCGCGGCGACCTCTTTCTCACCGGCCGTCACGGAAATTCCGAGAATCGCGTACGGATCCACCCTCGTCATTCTGACGGCGGACGCGCTACCTTCCAGGCCGATGGCGCGTACCGCCGTGCACGTCCCGGAGCTGACGTCCCGTGAGCGTGAGATCCTGCTTCTCACGGCCGATGGTCGGTCTGCGCCCGATATCGCGCTGCACCTCGACCTGAGCCCGAGCGCGGTCAAGCTCGACCTCCTCAGCTCGTTCGAGAAGCTCGGCGTCTGTGACCGTGCGGGTGCGGTCGCCGTGGCGCTCGAGAGCGGTCTGCTCGGCTAGCGCGCCAGGGCGCCGACCACTTCCTGCCACCACGCGCGCTCGGCCGGCGTCGCCGCGCGGGCGAGGCGCCGCCGCGCCACGGCCTGGAGCTCGCCGGCGGGCCCGACGGCGAGCAATCGGCCGGTGACCGCGAAGCGGCCGTCGTCAAGGGCGACCAGCGCGCCGGGCTCGTCGCGGCGCGTGCGCAGCTGGTCGACGACCTCGAGTCCGGCCACGTGCGAAGGCCGTGACGGGTCGCCGTCGGAGTCCTGCCATGGCCGCACACTGGTGACCGCCGGGCGGCTGAGCACGCGCGGGCGCGGGCGCTTGTGCGCCTCGAGCGGCCCGGTGCGCCACGTCCGCATGACGTCCTGGAACTCGACCGCGACCTCCTGGCGGACGATCATGTGCAGCTGGTCGCCGGACTCGATGATCGTCGACCCGCGCGGCGGGATCGCCCGCTCGCCGCGCACGATCACGTTGAGCAGCGCCTCGCGCGGGAGGCCCAGCTCGCGCACCGGGTGGCCGACGACGGCGTCGGACTCGCGGACCGGGAACTGGACGACCTCGGCGCCCAGCCGGTTGAGGAGCACCGGCTCGACGAGCGGCGCCGGCAGCGCCGCCTCGTCGCTGGTGACGCCCAGCAGCCGCGCCAGCGGCTCGATCGTCGTGCCCTGCAGCATCGTCGAGAGCAGCACGACGAAGAACGCCACGTTGAAGATCAGATGCCCGTGCTCGAGGTTCTCGGTGACGGGGAAGGTGGCGAACACGATCGGCGTCGCGCCACGCAGGCCCGCCCAGCCGAGCAGTAATCGCTCGCGCAGCGAGAAGTGGCTCATCGCGGTGACGACGACGGCGGCGACCGGCCGCGCCACCGCGGCGGTGATCAGCGCGATCGCGATCGACTGCCACGCGTTGTCGACCAGCTCGTGCGGGAACACGAGCAGCCCGAGCGTGAGGAACAGGCCGAGCTGCGCGACCCAGGCGAGCCCGTCGTGGAACGTGACGATCGTGCGCTTGGCGGGCGTCGACGCGGTCCCGAGCACCAGCCCCGCCAGATAGACGGCGAGAAAGCCGGAGGCGTCGAGCGACTGCGCCGCGCCGAACGCCAGCGCGCCGGTCGCGACCGAGGCGACCGGGTACAGGCCGGCCGAAGGCAGGCGCACGCGGCGCAGGAAGATCACGGCCAGCGTGGCGACCGCGAGGCCGAGCGACGAAGCCGATCGAGAGCTGCCGGAACGCGAGCCAGAGCGCGTCGGCCAGCCCGAAGCTCGGCTCCTGGAGCGACTCGATGCAGCCGATCACGAGCAGCACCGCGATCGGGTCGTTGATGCCGGACTCGCCCTCGAGCGTCCGCGCCAGGCGCCGCCGGAGGGTCGAGCCGCGCAGCACCGCGAACACCGCGGCCGCGTCGGTCGCCGCCACCGTGGACCCGAGCAGCAGCGCCTCCTTCGCCTCGAGGTCGAACACGGCGCTCGCCGCGACGGCGGTCAGCGCCGCCGTGCCGATCGTGCCCAGCGTGGCGAGCAGGATCGACGTCTTGAGGACCGGCCGGATCTCGTCGAAGCCCGCCGACAAGCCACCCTCGAAGAGGATGAAGGCGAGCGCGATGACCCCGACCTGGCGGGCGAGCTCGAAGTCGTCGAAGTTGATCAGCTGCAGGCCGTCGGACCCGATCAGCATCCCGACGCCGAGCACGAGCACGAGGCCCGGCATCCGCAAGCGCCCAGCGGCCAGCGAGGCGGCCAACCCAGCCGCCAGCAGGACACCGACGATCAGGGCGACCTGTCCCTCGTGCACGCCCGGGGAACCCTGTCAGACGCGGCCGGATCAGGTGTCCAGCGTGAGCTGCGCCGGCTCGCTCGGCGGCGGCGGGGTCAGCAGCTCCTCACCCTCGACCCCCGCCGTGTTGACGGCGGGGTTGGCGGCGGCGACGGCGGTCCGCTCGGCGTCGAGCGGCGCCAGCAGCCCTTCGCTCTCCCCCGCCAGCCACGCCGCCTCCTCGTCGGGCCCGGCCAGCACGCACGGCATCCGGTCGTGCACCGGCGCGCAGACGGCGTTGGCCGCTGTGGTGAGGATCAGCGCGGAATGGATCAGCTCGCCGCCGATCCGCCGGCGGCCCCAGATACCCGCGAACGCGAACGGGCCGCCCCCGTCGACCGTATAGCGGAACGGCAGCCGCTCGCCGCTCTTCTTCTCCGCCTTCAGCCACTCGTACCAGCCGTCGGCGAGCACCAGGCAGCGCCGCTCGGGGCGGGCGAACAACTCGGCGAACGGCGCCTTGGTCGCCACGGTCTCCGAGCGCGCGTTGATCGGCTGGAACCCCTTGCCGACGACCTGCGCCCACGGCGGCACCAGCCCCCAGCGCATCGTCCGCGCCTGGCGGTCGTCGCCCTCGGCGACCGCGACGGCGATCGGCTCGGTCGGGCACACGTTGAACCGGTGCAGCGTCTCCGGCTCGAGCGCGTCAGCGTCGGCGAGCACGAAGCGCTCGGCGAGCGCCCGGCCACCGGGAGTCGTCAGCGTGTAGCGACCGCACACGCCGTCGATGCTACGAGCCAGGGAGGTCGTAGCGAAACGGGCGTGCCGGTGTTACGAGACGACCTCCTCAGCGGATCGACGACGGCGGGATCGTCCCGCCGGTCGCGACCGGCTTGCCGTCCTGCATCTGGAAGCGCACCTTCTCGGCGCCGCCCGTGCTGAGCTTGTACGAGAGCGTCACGGCGTCCTTGGTGCTCTTGGCGACCTTCAGGTTGGTGCTGGTCGCCGGGTCGTCGTAGCCGATGAACGTTGCGCCGGAGAAGAAGAACGCGCGCATCGCGCCCGAATCGGTGGTCCCGATCAGGACCTTCAGCTTCGGGCCGGCACGCCAGTCGGCCAGCCGGACCGGCTCGTAGCCCTCGGCGCTCAGCTTCGCGACGGCGGCGTGCCGCGCCCGCTTCTGCGCCTTCGTCAGGGCCGGCTTGTGCGTGACGGGCTGCTTGGCGGCGGTGTCGGGGCGCGGAGCGGACGCCGGCGCCTCCTTCTCGGGCATCACCATGTAGGCGATCAGCACGCCGCTGCCGAGGAACGCGGCGGTCGCGATGAGCGCCAACAGCCGCTTCGGCCACCGTCGCCGGCGCGGGAGATGCATCGCATGTGCCGCCATCGCGGCCGATGGTCCTCGCGCACCGCGAAACTGTCAAGCAGACCTAAGCGAACGTCTGAATAAGGAGAAATCCGTTCAGTGCGATGATCATGGCCGCCACGACCGACGCGAGCACGGTCGTCACGGGCTTGTTGACCATGCTGCCCATGATGTCGCGGCGCCGGGTGAGCATCACCAGCGGGACCAGCGCGAACGGGATGCCGAACGACAGCACCACCTGCGAGATCACCAGCGAGCGCGACGGGTCGAACCCGAGGCCGAGCACCACGAGCGCCGGGAGCATCGTCACGAGCCGCCGCAGGGCGAGCGGGATCGTGCGGTTGATGAAGCCCTGCATCACGACCTGGCCGGCATAGGTGCCGACGCTGGAGGCGGCGAAGCCCGACGCCAGCAGCGCGAGCGCGAAGGCCAGCGCGGCCTCCGAGCCGACCATGCTGCTGAACCCGGCGTGCGCGCCCTCGATCGTGTCGACGCCGGCCGCGCTCGAGCCGTGGAAGAGCGACGCCGCGATGATCAGCATCGACATGTTGATGATGCCGGCGACGCCCATGGCGATCATCACGTCGACCCGCTGGAAGCGCAGCAGCCTGCGGCGCTGGCCCTCGTCCTGCAGCGCCGCGCGGCGCTGCGTGAGCGCCGAGTGCAGGTAGATCACGTGCGGCATCACGGTCGCGCCGAGGATGCCGGTGGCCAGCAGCAGCGAGTCGGTCCCCTGGAAGCCGGGGATGAAGCCGCCGGCGATCCCGGCCGCGTCGTGGTCGATCATCAGCGAGTCGACCAGGAAGCCGAGCAGGATCACGCCGAGCATCCCGGCGATGACGATCTCGAACCGCCGGTAGCCGCGCGTCTGCAGGCCGAGCAGCGCGAAGGCGACGACCGCGGTCACCAGGCCGGCCGGCAGCAGCGGCATCCCGAACAGGAGGTTCAACGCGATCGCCGCCCCGACGAACTCCGCCAGGTCGGTCGCCATCGCGATCAGCTCCGCCTGGATCCACAGGCCGACCGAGACCCCGCGCGGGAAGCGCTCGCGGCACAGCTCGGGCAGGCTGCGCCCGGTCGCGATGCCCACCTTCGCCGAGAGGAACTGGATGAGCATCGCCATCAGGTTCGCGGCGACGATCACCCACAGCAGCAGGTAGCCGAACTTCGCTCCGCCGGCGATGTTGGTGGCGAAGTTCCCCGGGTCGACATAGGCGATCGCCGCCACGAACGCCGGCCCGAGGAAGGGCAGCGCGTCGCGGATCCGCCCGCGCCGGCGCAGCGTCTCGACGCCGGTGAAGGTCGTGTCGACGGTGGCTTCCTGGGTGCTCACGACCCGGTCTCCACTCGCATGGCGCGCGCGAGCGCCCCGCCGAGGACCTGCACCTTGTCGCCGAAGCGGACGAACAGCGGGCCGTCGAACGGCTGGCGGTCGACCACCTCGAAGTCGTCGCCCGGCTTGATCCCGCGCTCGGCCAGGTAGCGGAGCATCTCGGGGTCGGCGTCGGAGACCCGCACGAACACGCCGCTGCGACCGGGCTCCATCGTGGCCAGGCTCTCCGTGGCGATCTCCTCGATCACGAGGTCGACCGACGGGATCGGATCGCCGTGCGGGTCGCGCGTCGGGTTGCCCAGCTTGGCGGCGATCAGCTCCTCGAGCTCCTCGGAGAGCACGTGCTCGAGCACCTCGGCCTCGTCGTGTACGCGGTCCCACGGGACGTCGAGCGCCTCGGCGAGGTACAGCTCGAGCAGGCGGTGGTGGCGCAGCATCTCGAGCGCGACGCGCACGCCCTTGGCGGTCAGCCGCACCCCCTTGTACGGGACGTGGGCGACCAGCCCGAGCTCGTCGAGCTTGCGGACCATCCCCGAGGCCGACGCCGGAGTGACGTCGAGGCGCTCGGCCAGCGCGTTGGTGGTGACCGCCTCTCCCGAGCGCTCACCCAGCTGGTAGATCGCCTTCGCGTAGTCTTCGACGGCGGAGGAGAACATTGTCTCGCGGCTTGCCACGAAGTAAATTATGGCACGCCTAAATTCATTTTCAAGCCCCTCCGGTCTACCCTCATCGCCGCCATGCCTAGCTCGCGCAGGGTCGTTCAGCTCCTCGTCGTGCTCGCGCTCGCGGCGATCGTCGTCGTGGGTGCGATCGTCGTGTCGGGCGGCAACGACGAGCAGGAGGCCGCGGCCCCGCCGCCGGGCGCGCCGAGCGTGGCCGACGAGGTCCGGCAGACCTACGCCGGGATTCCGCAGAACGGCATCCGCCTCGGCAGGCCCGGCGCTTCCGCCACGCTCGTCGAGATCGCCGACCTGCAGTGCCCGTTCTGCGCGCAGCATTCGACGACCGTGTTGCCGAGCGTCGTGCGCGACTACGTCCGCACCGGCAAGGTCCGCTACGAGCTGCACTTCCGCAGCTTCCTGGGGCGCGACTCCGTGCGGGCGGCCGGCGCCGCCGCGTACGCCGCGAAGCAGAACCGCATGTACCAGTTCGCCGACGTCTTCTACCGCAACCAGGGGCCCGAGGAGTCCGGCTACGCCGACAGCGCGTTCATCCGCAAGATCGCCTCGCAGGTCCAGGGCCTCGATCCCGAGCAGGCGGTCGCCGCCGCCAACGATCCGCTCGCCCAGCCCGCGGTCCGCGGCGCCGAGCAGTTCGCCCGCAACCTCGGCTCCACCGGGACGCCCGACTTCTACGTCCGCAAGGGCGGCCGACTGGCGCCGCTGAACGCCCAGGGCACGACGCCCGGAGATTTCGCCAGCGCGCTCGACCAGGCGCTCGGGGCGTCGTGACGCTGCGCGGGCTCACCGCCGTGCTGGCGCTGATCGGGCTCGCGATCGCCGGCTACCTCACCTGGGTCCACTACGCCGGGCTCGAGCCGGTCTGCGTCGGCGGTGGCGGCGGGTGCGAGCGCGTGCAGTCGTCCCGCTGGGCCGAGCTCGCGGGCATCCCGGTCGCCGTGCTGGGCCTCGGCGGCTACGTGCTGATCCTGGCGAGCCTGCTGCTGCCAGAGGAGACCGGCGCGGTGGTCGCGGCGTTCCTCGCGCTCGTCGGCTTCGGGTTCAGCGCCTGGCTGACCTATGTGGAGATCGTGAAGATCGACGCGATCTGCCAGTGGTGCGTCGCGAGCGCGGTGATCATGACCGCACTGGCTCTCGTGGGGGTGGCGAGGGTGCTGCGTGGCGCGCCGCCGCACGCCGCCCCGGCCGCTTGACCTTGAGCTCCTTCGCGACGAAGAACGAGCCGATCACGAACACGCCGGCGAGCACCTGCGCGCCGAGCGTCTCCCAGCTCGGGTAGACGCCGAACCACACGCCGAGCCAGTACGGCGGCTCGCCGCCGATCGGCGTGATCGGGAGCCAGCCGACGCCCTGCATCGTCCGCGCGGTCTGGCCGACCATCACGACCAGCACGAAGCCGATCATCACGCCGGTCACGACGAGCATCCGCTTGTACGGCAGCTTGCGCTGGAGCACGAACGTGAAGGTGCCGACGGCGAACGTCAGCAGCAGGCCGAGCGCAGCGCCCTCGACCACCGTGACCGTGCCCGCGCTCACCTGCAGCGACTGGAGGAACAGCACGGTCTCGAAGCCCTCGCGGTAGACGCTCGTGAGCCCGAGCAGGATGAAGCCGACCGCCTGAGCCGAGATGAAGCCGGTCTTGGAGATCTTCTCCAGCGCCTTGCGCCGGCGGTGGAAGCGCCCGATCCACTCGCTCCAGTACACGCGGTGGAAGAACCAGTTGGTCACCAGCAACAGCACCGCGATCGCGATCAGCCCGGTGATCGACTCGAGCTTCTCGCCGCCGGTGGCGAGCGACTCGATCAGCGTGCTGGCGATCACCCAGGTGACGATCGAGGCGAGCAGGCCCAGCATCGCGCCCCACAGGACCGGGCGGCGCAGATGCCGCCGCGCGCCGACGAACGACGCCGTGATGGCGGCCAGGATCAGCACGGCCTCGAGGCCCTCGCGGAAGACGAGGATCGCCGAGTTGGTCACGACGGTGGCGCGGCTCGAGCTGTCGCCGAGCGTGGCGGCGGCGTCGGCGAGCGAGGCGTCGAGCTCCTGCCGAACCGGGCGCATGTCGCGCAGCGCCGCGCGCTTGGCGATCAGCGTCGCGAGCCCGGGCTGACCGTCGGCGCCGAACCAGATCTGGCCCTCGATCTTGATCGCCAGCCCCGGGTCGAACGCCTTCAGGCGCCGCTCCGGGCCGAACTCGAAGAACGAGTAGGCCTCCAGCCGCGCCTGCTCGGCCTGCCGGTACTGGCCGGCGCCGGCGGCCGCCTGCATGCGGTCGAGCGTGAGCTGGATCAGGTCGTAGTCCGACTCGTCGGTGCTCTTCTGCCACTCCGACGGCATCGTCGCGGTGAGCGCGGCCTCGACGCTCTTGACCTGCCCCTCGACCTCGCCGGTCTCGGGCACGCCCTCCTTCTGCTGGGTCGCGACCGCGACGAGCCGACCGAGCCGGTCGATTCCGTCCGCGGCCGCCTGCGTCTTCACCGGGTCGCGCTTGGCGAGCTGGTCGCGCAGGTCGTCGAACGCCGCGTCGGCGCCGGTGCGGAACGCGGCCGCCTCCTGGATCTCGAAGTCCAGGTGCACGGTCGTGCCGTCGACGCCGCGCCCGTACTCGACCGGCACGAGCGCCAGGAAGCGCAGCAGCTGCTGGGCGCGCCGCGCCGCCTCCTGCGGGGTGAACGGCGCGGCGGTGAAGCCCTCGAGCGCACTCACGGCCCGCTCGTCGGCTGCGGTGAAGGCCGCGGCGTCGTTGCCGACGGCGGTGCGCTGCAGGTCGGCGAACGCCTGGCGCGCGGAGGCGGCCTCGTCCGCCCCGCGGTCCTCGGCGTAGCGGGCGGCGAGGATCTGGAAGTAGCCGTCGGCCTGGGCGGCGGCCTCGGCCGTGCGGGCGGGGAGCTTGCGCTCGGCGCCGCGGTCGGCGTCGTCGAGCAGCTCGCGCAGCCGTGCCTGGTAGGCGTCCAGCAGGTCCTTGGCGACGGCGTCGTGCGCACGCTTGCGGTCGAGCCTGCCCTCCCCCAGCCGCGTGACCGCGAGCGTCGCATTCGCGCCCGGGCGGGTGAAGCGGGTCGCCGTCCGGAACTCGCGCAGCAGCAGCCATTGCTGCGCCGCCTTCGCGTCGCCGCGGTCGACGGCGGCGAGCGTGGCCGCGTACGAGCCGCGGAGGATCGCGGCCCGAGCGGCGCCGCGGGCCGCCGCGAGCGCCGTGCCGTCGTCGCTGGCCGCCGCCGCGCGGGCGTCCGCCAGCGCGCGCGCGACGGCCTTGTCGGCCGCCGGGTCGGCCGCCCGGATGCCGGCCCGGAGCCGGCCCGCGTAGGCCGTCTCGCCGCGCTCGACGAGCCGAGCGGCGCTCGCCGGCGTGCCGACGATCAGCTCCGTCTGGGCGGCGAACAGCGCGTCGCGGACGTCGCCCGCGGCGTGCCACGGCGGCGGGCTCGCCGCCCCCGCGGAAGCGGGGATCGCCAACACGGCGAGTGCCACAAGGACGGCGAGACGCTTCACCGGCTCAGTTCTCGAGCTTGATGCCGAGCTGTCCGGCGGCCTGGCTCACCTGGCCGGCGATCGCCTCGGCGCGGTCCTGCGCGTCGGAGCCGAGCGTGTCGGCCTCGTCGGCGGTGAACTTCTTGCCGCTCGCCTCCTGGTCGCGCAGCTTGACGGCGAACTGGTGCAGGCCCTTGAGGTCACTGCCGGTCTGCTTGGCCTGCTGCGCGTTGGCCTTGGTGACCGACGGCTCGACGCTGTCGTAGATGAGGACGAGGCCGCCGAGGATGCCGGCGATGTCCTGCAGCCGCGAGGCGGCGACGAACACCGTCTCCTTCGACTTGTTGCCGGCCACGAAGCGCGAGCTCTTCCAGGCCTCGAAGTACTCCGACATCGTCGGCGTCATCACGACGAGCGCGGTGAAGGCGTCCTGCGTCGTCGGCTGCCATTCGTGCGCCGCGGCGTCGAGGTCCTTGGCGTTGCTCGCGAAGTCCTTCGCCGCCGCCACGAGGAAGTCGGCGTCCGGGACGGCCTCGCCGAACTCGACCTTGCCGTCGCCGTCGAGGTCGGGCGTCACGCCCTTGGCGGCGAACTTGGGCTCGGTGCCCCACAGCGAGGTCTCGATCAGCAGGAAGAAGTTGCCGGGCTGCTCGAACGTGCGGCCCGCCGGCGTCTTGACCGTGAACGGCACGGCGTTCTCCGGGTCGGACTTGTCGCTGCCGGCGTCGATGATCACGTCGTAGTCGGCCAGCGTGGGCACGCCGGCGACGACGCCTTCCATCTCCTCGTACGCGGGGTTGGCGTCGATGTAGGTCTCCTGCATCGCCTTGACCTGGTCGGCGACCTCGGAGCGATGCGTCGCGAGCAGCTTGCCGTAGTCGAAGTTCTCCGACTCGGCGAGCTTGTAGTAGGCCTCGGCCTGGGTCGCGAGCTTGGCGGTGTCGCCCTGCAGGCGCGACGTGTGGTCGAGCAGGTAGTCCTTGACCGCCGTCAGGTCGGTCGCCACCGCAGGCGCATTCTGCGCCGTCGATTCGGAGTCCTCGCCCCCGCACCCGGCGAGGGCAGCGACGGCGACGAACGCCACCAGCAGCTTTGTTCTCATCGGTTCCCCATAGCGTTAGGTTGCCCTAATCCGACCTGGCGGGTCTGGATATTAGGACTCCCTAACCCTGCGCGTCGAGTGACCTCGGAACCAGGGACGCCAGGAACAGCGCGACGGCCGCCAGCGCGACCGATGCGCCCGCCGCGACTCCCCAGTGATACGACGCCAGCAGGCCGAGCACGCCGGCCAGCCCGGCGAGCCCCGCGGACAGCACGAGCGCGGCGCCGAGCCCGCGCACGAAGTTCAGCGCGGCGGCGGCCGGGGCGAGGATCAGCGCGACGACGAGCAGGTTGCCGAGGCCCTGGACGGCCGCCACGGTGCAGATCGCGAGCAGCACGAGGAGGGCGAGCTCCCAGTAGCCGGGCCGGGCGCCGAGCGACGGTGCGGCGGTGCGGTCGAAGACGCTGAGGACGAGCCGCCGGTGCCCGAGCGCGAGCACCAGCGCCACGCCACCGGCCAGGATCGCGGCCTTGGCGATGTCGCTGCCGGTGACACCGAGCAGATCGCCGAACAGCAGCTCCCCGAGCCGCGCCGGAACGTCCGGCGACAGCGCCAGCAGCGCCCCGAGGCCGGACAGCGCGCTGATCGCCACCGCCACGCCGACGTCGGCGCCGAGGCGCTCGTCCCGCCCGGCCAGCGCGATCGCCACCGCGGCGACCAGCACGCCGGCCGCCGCGCCGAGCAGCAGCGAGGCGCCCGCCAGCGACGCGACGACGAGCCCCGGCAGCATCGCGTGCGAGATCGACTCGGCGGCGTAGCTCTGCCGGTACAGCAGCACCCACACGCCGAGCGGCCCGCAGGCGATCGCGATCACCAGCACCTCGACCAGCGCGCGCTGCATCAGCGCGCTGGAGAACGGGTCGAGCAGCCAGTCGAGCATCAGTGGTCGTGGTGGTGGTGCTCGACGGCGACCGCGCGCTCCCCACCCGGCAACACGACCAGCTCGGCGCCGTAGGTGCGGCGCAGGACGTCCGTGGTGAGCGTCTGCGCCGGCGGGCCGACGGCGATCTGCTCCCCGTGCACGCAGACGACCTGGTCCCAGCGACGCGCCTGCTCGACGTCGTGCGTGGCGACGAGCAGCACGCGGCCCTCGTCGCGCAGCTCGCCGAACAGCTCCTCGATCCGGGCGCCGCTGGCGGCGTCGACCCCGGTGAGCGGCTCGTCGAGCAGCATCACCGGCCGGTCCTGCAGGAGGGCGCGGGCGATCAGCACGCGCTGACGCTGGCCGCCGGACAGGTCGCCGAATCGGCGGCGGGCGCGGTCGCCGAGGCCGACGCGCTCGAGCGTCGCGTGGGCGGCGTCGCGGTCGGCGCGCGCCACGCGCCGCCACGGCGGCGTGCGGGCGTAGGCGCCCATCAGCACGACGTCGAGCGCGGTGACCGGGAAGTCGAGCCGCGTGCGATCGGTCTGCGGGACGTACGCGGGCAGCACGGCGAGCTCGACCGTGCCGCGCCGGACCGGCAGCTCTCCGAGCAGCGCGCGGAACAGCGTCGTCTTGCCGCCGCCGTTGGGCCCGAGCACGGCGGCGATCGTGCCCGGCGCGAACGCGAACGAGACGCCGCTCAGGACGTCGTGGCCGGGGGCGTAGCCGCCCGCCAGGTCGTGGACGCGGACGCTCAACGGGTCACCGCCGTCACGATCGCGAAGATGCCGCCGCCGAGCACGGCGATCGCCGGGCCCGGGCCGACGTTGAGCTCGTACGCGAGCCACAGTCCGGCCACGCCCTCGACCGCGGCGAGCGCCACGGTGCCGAGCTGCAGCGTCCCGACGCTCGGCGCCACCAGCCGCACGGTCGCGGCCGGGATCACCAGCACGGCGGTGACGAGCAGCGCGCCGACCGCGTCGAGCGCGACGACCGCGGCCACCGCGACGGCCAGCAGCATCAGCCGATCGGCCACGACCGGCCGGACGCCGAGCGCCCGTGCCGTGGCGGGATCGAACCCCTGGGCGAGCCAGGCACGCCGCAGCCTCACGTGCAGCGCCAGCGCGCCCGCGAGCGCCGCCGCCGTCAGCCACAGGTCGCGATCGCGCAGGCCGATCAGGCTCCCGAACAGCAGCCGGTCGACGCCGGCGCCGGATTCGAAGACGTCGGAGGCGAGGATCGCGCCGATCGCGAGCGCCGCCACCAGCACGAGACCGGTCGCGGCGTCGGTGGCCGCGCGGCGCGTGCGCGTGAGCCACTCCACCCCGCCGGCGTACATGAGCGCCGCCGCCAGCCCGGTCAGCTGCGGGGCGACGCCGGCCGGAACCGCGACGACGAGGCCCGGGAACGCCGCGGTCCCGACCCCGTGCGTGAAGAACGCGATCCGTCGCAGCACGATCCACGAGCCGAGCACGCCGGCGAGGCCCGCGAGCAGCAGCGCCTCGATCAGCGCGCGCTGCATGAACGGGGTGTCGAACGGCGCGGGCATCAGAACGTGCACGTCTGCGCTCCGCCGGTGAACCCTGCGACGAGCGCCTTCGTGTTGGACTCGATCGACTGCACGTAGGTCGCGCCGTCGGAGCCCTGCGGGCCCAGCGAGTCGGCCCACAGGGCCTTGCCGACCTGCGCGCCGGTCTCGTTGGCGATCGCGGCCTCGACCTTCGGGTTCACCGAGCTCTCGGCGAAGATCGCCTTCACTCCGGTCGCCTTGATCGTCTTGATCAGCTCGGCGGTGTCGCCGGCCGACGGCTGCGCCTCGGTGGAGAGCGACGGGATCACCGTGCCGACGACGTCGATCCCGTAGCGCGCCGCGTAGTAGCCGAGCGCGTCGTGGGTGGTCACGAGCGTGCGCTGTGCCGGCGGGACCTTGTCGATGCAGGCGGCGACCGCGCGGTCGAGCCGCTGCAGCTCGCGCTCGTACGCCGGGGCGCGGAGATGCAGCGCCCGCTCGATCTCGCGCACCGCGATCAGCGCGTTGCGCGGGTCCTGCCACCAGTGCGGGTCGTCGCCGCGCCGCTTGATCTCGTCGCTGAGCGTCAGCACGGGCGCGTGCGTGCCGGAGCCGTCGATCGCCTCGTCGAGCCAGGCATCGACGTCGCCGCCGGAGCGCACGACGAGGTCGGCGTCGGCGAGCGCCCCGAGATCGTGCGGCCGGACCTCGTAGTCGTGCGGATCGGCGTTCGGCGCGAGCAGCTGCGTGACCGCGACGTGGGCGCCGCCGACGCTGCGCACCAGGTCGGCCGCCTGGGTCGTGGTCGCGACGACGCGGATGCGGCCGTCCGCGCGCGCGTCGCCGTCCGTGCCGCAGCCGGCGAGCGCGAGGAGAAGCAATGCGAGCGGCAGCCATCTCACGGTCGATGAGCTTACTGACAATCATTCTCATTCGCATCCAAATCGCGCTACCATCGGGCCCATGGCGACGCCGTGGACCGATCACGCGCACCGCGAGCTGTCGCGGGCCGGGCATCGCGCCGGCGGCGCGCGCGAGGAGGTGCTCGGGCTGCTCGCCCGTCAGGACTGCTGCCTGAGCGCCCAGGACATCCATGACCGCCTGCGCGGCGACGGCAAGTCGGTCGGCCTCGCCAGCGTCTACCGCGCGCTCGACGTCCTCGCCCAGCTCAAGCTCGTGCACCGCATCGACGTCGACGGCACGGCCTGCTTCGAGCCCGCCGACCCGAGCGGCGAGCACCATCACCACGCGATCTGCGAGCGCTGCGGGAAGATGGACGCGTTCGAGGATCCGGAGCTCGAGCGGCTGATCGACGATGTCGCCGAGCGGCTCGGCTACGCGGTCGGGGGGCACGACATCGTGCTGCGCGGCTCGTGCCCGGACTGCGCACGCGGTCCTGCACGGTAGAGCCGCCGGGCGCGCTACTTTCCGAGCAGGATCGGTCCGTCCGGCCGGTTCGTGTGTTCAACACGTCGTGGCCCGTCGTTCGATCACCCGCAGGCAGGTGCTCCAGGCCGGAGCGGTCGCTGCCGTAGCCGGCGCCCTGCGCCCCACCATGCCCGCGCTCGCCGCGCGGCCCGACTCGCTGTTCGAGCTCGACCTCTCACGCGCGTTCGCCGGACGCGCCCAGGCCGCCGGAGCCGGCGGCTGGCGCACGACCGGCGTGCTGCGCGCCCCACGGCGCTTCGACCTGATGGGCCTGCGCTGGGCGCGCGGCTCGCGCGCCGAGGCGCAGGTGCGCGCGCGCCGCCGCGGCGGCCGCTGGACGCCGTGGGTGACGCTGCACGCGGCGGGCGACCACGGGCCCGATGGCGGCCGGCGCGTCCCCGGCACCGACCCCGCGTTCATGGGCGCCGCCGACGAGTTCCAGCTGCGCGTGCGCGGCAACCCGCACGCGTTGAAGGCCCGTTTCGTGCGCGCGCTGCCGACCGCCAACCTCGCGCAACGCGCGGCGCGCCGCCTGCAGCGCCGCCGCGGTGCGACCGCCGCGCGCGTGAAGCAGGCCGCCGGCTCGCCGCCGCCGATCATCCCCCGCAGCGCGTGGGGCGGCGACTCCGTCCCGCCGCGCGAGGCGCCGCTGTACGGCGACGTGCAGATCGCGTTCGTGCACCACACCGTCACCGCGAACGACTACGCGCCGGAGGACTCGGCCGGGATCGTCCTCGGCATCGCTCGCTACCACCGCAACAGCAACGGCTGGAACGACATCGGCTACAACTTCCTCGTCGACAAGTACGGCCAGATCTTCGAGGGCCGCGCGGGCGGGATCGACCAGCCGATCGTGGGCGCCCAGGCACAGGGCTGGAACAGCCACTCGACCGGGATCTCCTGCCTCGGCACGTTCACGAGCGTCCCTCAGACACCGGCGGGGATCGACGCCGTCGCGCGGCTGATCGGCTGGAAGCTGACCGTGCACGCGGTGCCGACCGAGGGCACCGTCGTCGTCAGCTCGCTCGGCGGCGAGACCAACCGCTACCCGTCGGGCACGCCGGTGACGTTCCAGCGCATCTCGGGCCACCGCGACGGCAACAACACGAGCTGCCCGGGCAACTCGCTGTACGCGCAGCTCGACCAGATCCGCACGCTCGCCACCCAGTACGCCGGCACCGGCCTGAGCGTGTTCGCCCCGCGCGAGGTCCGCGGCCTCAAGGAGGTCGCGGTCTCCGGCTCGCTGCACTTCGACGACGATTCCTCGCCCGCCGGACTGCCGATCGCGCTCGAGTTCGCGACGCCCGACGCCTACTGGGAGCCGCTCGGCACGACCACCACGGCGCCCGACGGCAGCTGGCGCACGTCGGTCCAGTTCCCGCTGAGCGGCCACGTCCGCGCCGTCTTCGGAGGCGACGCCACGCGCGGCCGGCTCGAGTCCGCCGCGCGCGCGGTCACCGTGCTGCCGAAGATGGACGTCAAGCTCGGCCGCCGCAACGTGAGGCTCGGCTCGTCCGTGCAGGCCAAGGGGACGGCCGTACCCGCCGACACGGTACGGCTCACGCTCGACCGCCGCGTCAAGCGTCACTGGGTGCGCGAGCGCAACCGCACGCTCACGCCTGCGCAAGGGCCAGTTCAAGATCCGGCTGCGCCCGCGCAGCCGGGGCCGCTACCGCCTGATGGTGCAGAAGGGGCGCGTCAAGCGCCGCCGGGCTATGCGCGTGTTCTGACGCGGATCCTGGTGATCCGCGCGCCGTCGACCTGCTCGACGCGCAGCTGCACGTCCCCCACTGAGACCTCGTCGCCCTCGCGCGGGCGCCGGCCGAGCGCGTTGAACACGAGGCCGGCCATCGTGCGGGCGTCGTGCGTGTCGAGCTTGGTCCCGACGATCTCGTTGAAGTCGTCGATCGTCATCGACCCGGCGATCCGCACCGTCGCGTCGTCGACGCGCTCGAGCGTGTCGTCGGGCAGGTCGTACTCGTCCTCGATCTCGCCGACGATCTCCTCGAGGATGTCCTCGAGCGTGACGATGCCCGCGGTGCCGCCGTACTCGTCGCCGACGATCGCCATGTGCCGGCGCTTCTCGCGCAGCTCGCGCAGGAGGGCGCCGAGGTCCTTCGTCTCGGGCACCACCAGCGGCGCCTGGACGAGCTCGCCGATCGACGCCAGCGGCTCGTGGCGGGCGGCGATGACGAGGTCGCGCACGTGCAGGATGCCGACGATCCGGTCGAGCGAGCCGGCGCCGACCGGATAGCGGCTGTACGAGCGCTCCGCGACGTGGTCGAGCGCCGCTTCCGGCGTCAGCACGGCGTCGAGCCACGCGACGTCGGGCGCCGGGATCATCACGTCGGCCGCCTCCTGGGAAGCGAAGTCGAACACGTTGTGCAGCAGCTCCTCCTGGGCGCGCGGGATCACGCCGGCGCCCTCCGCCTCGTCGACCAGGGCCTGCAGCTCCGCGACGCTGCGGACGCCCTCGCCGGCGATCACCTCGCGCACCCCCAACGGGCGCAACAGGAGCTCGGCCGAGCGTTCCAGGACCCAGACGATCGGCCGGAAGACCCGCGAGATGATCTCGACCGGCCGCGCGACGAGCGCCGCGAGCGTCTCGGCGCGATCGAGCGTGAGCGCCTTCGGGACGAGCTCGCCGAAGACGGCCGAGAGATACGTCACGACCGAGAAGGCGATGACGAAGCCGGCCCAGGTCGGCACGCCCTCGCCCAGCAGGTCGCGGACGACCGGCTCGCCGACGGCGCCGGTGAGGATGGCGATCGCGGTGATCCCGACCTGCGTCGTCGAGATGACGCGGACGGGATCGTCCATCAGCCGCAGCGCCGTCTGCGCGCCGCGGTGGCCGGCGTCGGCGCGCGGAGTCAGCCCCGATCGCCGCGCGGTCACCACCGTGTACTCGCCGATCACGAAGAAGGCGTTCCCGGCGACGAGCGCCAGCACGGCGAGGACCCGCAGGACGTCTTCCATGAGGACCGAGGCTAGGGATCTCCCTGATGCGGTGCGGCCTGCGCGGCGGCAGGATCACCGCACTCTCCCCCTCCCCCTGGAGTCCTCCCCTGATGCTGAACACCGCGCGCACCGTTCGAGACGCACAGACCCTGCGCCCCCGCCTGAGCGGCGAGGTCGTCGGCCCCATGGACGCGGGCTACGACCAGGCTCGCCAGGCGTGGAACCTCGCCGCCGACCAGCGGCCCGGCCTCGTCGTCTTCCCCGAGAGCGCCGATGACGTCGTCGCCGTCGTCCAGCACGCCCGCCGCCACGGCCTGCAGGTCGTGCCGCAGGGCACCGGCCACAACGCCACGCCGATCGTCTGGGACGACGAGATGATCCTGCTCAGCACGTCGCGCATGCGCGGCGTGGAGATCGACGTCGAGGGTCGCCGCGCCCGCGTCGCCGCCGGCACCGAGTGGCTCGAGGTCACCGAGCTGGCGTCGCCGCACGACCTCGCTCCGCTCGCCGGCTCGTCCCCCAACGTCGGCGTGATCGGCTACTGCCTCGGCGGCGGCATCAGCTGGCTCGGCCGCAAGCACGGCCTCGCCGCCAACAGCGTGCTGGCGATCGAGATCGTCACCGCCGACGGGCGCCTGCGCCGCGTCGACGCCGACAACGACCCGGACCTGTTCTGGGCGCTGCGCGGCGGCGGCGGCAACTTCGGCGTCGTCACCGCGATGGAGATCGCCCTGCACCCGCTGCCCGAGGTGTACGCCGGCGCGATGTGGTGGGACTGGGAGCGCTCCGCCGAGGTCATGCACGCGTGGCGCGAGTGGACGCTCACCGTCCCGGACGAGGTCACCTCGTCGGCCCGCATCATGCAGATGCCGCCGATCCCCGAGGTCCCGGAGTTCCTGCGCGGCCGCAACTTCGTGACGATCGACGCGGCGATCATCGGCGACCGCGCGTTCGGCGCCGGGCTCGTGCAGGCGCTGCGCGACCTCGAGCCGGAGATCGACACGTTCGACAAGATCGAGCCGGTCGCGCTGTCGCGGCTGCACAACGACCCCGAGGACCCGATCCCGGGGCTGACCGAGCACCGCCTGCTCGCCGAGCTGCCGGCCGAGGCGATCGACGCCTTCCTGGCCGTCGCGGGCCCCGGCTCGGGCTCGCCGCTGCTGCTCGCCGAGATCCGCCACCTCGGCGGCGCGCTCGGCGTCGCCAAGCCGGGCAACGGGGCGCTCGCCAAGGTCGACGCCGGCTACCTGCAGTTCGCCGCCGGCATCGCGATCCCGGAGCTGGTCCCGGCGCTCCAGGCGCACCTGCCTTTGTACAAGGCCGCGCTCGCCCAGTGGGGCGCCGGCACGGGCTACCTCAACTTCGAGGAGACCACGACGGACTCACGCTCGTTCTACGACGAGCTGACCTACCGGCGCCTGGCGCGCATCAAGACGCAGGTCGACCCGAGCGACGTGTTCCGGGCCAACCACCCGATCAAGGGCAGCGACTAAGACGGGCGCTCTACCGGTCGCGGAGCCAGCCTCCGACCTTCTCGGCGGCGTCGGCGACCATGTCGCCGGCGCTCGCCACGCCCTCTCCGGCCTCCTTGAACAGGGCCCGGAAGCGCTCGGCGTAGTGGTCGACCGCGTCGCCGGCCTCGGCCCGCGGGTCGACCGGGTCGCCGCGGCGGACGTACTCGCCGCGCAGCACGCGGTCATAGTCGCCCGAGCGGACCCACTTCATGAGCTCGGACACACGGCGCACGGGGAAGGCGTGCGTCTGGGCGAGCTCGACGCGCAGGCGCGCGAACTTGTCCCAGCCGGGCTCCCACTCCTCGTACTCGGCGGCCTGCTTGAGGAACGCGTCGAGGTTGAGCTTGCGCGAGGACGCGCCGCCGGCGATCACCATCAGCGTGCGCGAGGTGACCAGCGGGTCCCGGTTCACGAGCGTGGCGGCACGGTCGGCGCTCAGCTCGGCCGCCCGGAACCACTCGAGCAGCGCGATCCGCACCGCGGCCAGCGGCAGACCGGCCAGCATCGGCAGCCCCGTCGTGCCGATCGACAGCAGGATCATCAGCGCGGTCCGGTAGAGCACGTGATCGGACAGCACGTGGCCGGCCTCGTGGCCGAGCACGGTCCGCAGCTCCTCCTCGTCGAGCACCTCGACGGTGCGTGAGTTGACCATGACCATCGGCCGCTCGGCGCCGATCGCCGCGGCGTTGGTGACCGGGAACTGCGTCAGGTACAGGTCGGGGACCGAGGGGAGATCGAGCCGCGCGCAGGCCGCGCGGTGCGCCGCCCAGGCGTCCGGGAGCTGCTCGGAGCCGAGCTTGACCGACCCGGCGAGGAACACCTGGCGCAGCGCGCGCTCGTAGCCGAACTCGATCAGCTTGCGCACGACCATGTCGAGCTTCGGGATCGACTTCAGCGCCGCCGTCGCGGCGCGGTCCGCCGGATGCTCGTACGCCTTCGGCGAGATCTCCGCGAGGCGCTGGTCGTCGGGCAGGGTCTCGGTCATGCGGATGAAGCTAGCGCGGAATGTCGACCGTTCGGCGATTTTTCGTGTTGCGGGCGGCGTCCCCGACGACGAGGAGCCCGGCGGCACGCAGGCGCGGGATCACGTGGTCGCGCACGGCGGGCGCGAGGGTCGGCTTCGACTCCGGCCACCAGCGCAGCGCCGCGATCTCGGCGGCCGGCTCGGGGTCGCCGCCGAGGCGGGTCAGGAACACGGTCATCCACATCTCGACGCCCTCGAGCGCGGCGGGAGCATGTACCTCGGCGAACGGCTCGGCGTGCGCGATCCCGACGCCGAGCTCCTCGGTCAGCTCGCGCTCGAGGCAGTCGAGCGGCGCCTCGCCGGCCTCGGGCTTGCCGCCCGGCAGGTAGTAGACGTCCGGCGCCGCACGCTTGGCCGCGAGGAGCAGCCCGCGCGGCCCGATCACGGCAGCGCCGATGACTCTCATCGCGCGGCGGCCTCGGCGATCACGCGCGACAGCTGGCCGCCCTGCCAGGCGAGCGGCGACTTCCCCGGCTCCTCGCTGACCAGTTGCGCGCGCGGGATCGCGGCCGCATACCGCTCCCCGATCGCGTACGGGTGCTCGGGATCGGCCTCGTCGCGGCTCGCCACGACGGTCACCGGGAGGTCGAGCGCCGCCAGCGCTTCCCACGAGGCGAAGGCGTCCGAGCGCGGGACCTGCTCGAGCGCGTCGGCGACCGCCTCGGGGTGCTCATGGGCGGACAGGCGCTGCTGTAGGACCGTGCGCACGGTGTCGCGGAACGACTCCGGCACGCGCGGCTCGCCGTACGCGGCGATGAAGCCCTCCACCCCACCTTCGCGCAGCCCGCGGGCGAGCGCGTCCCAGCGGTCGAGCCCGCGCTCGGGCGCGTCGGGGTCGTAGGCGGGCGTGATGAGCACGAGCGCCGCCGAACGCTCGGGATGCTCGAGCGCGAAGCGCACGATCGTGTGCGCGCCCATCGACGCGCCGGCGAGCACCGCACGCTCGATGCCACGGTCGTCGAGCACGGTCAGCAGGTCGGCGGCCAGCTTGCCGTAGCCGTAGCCGTCGCCGGGCGCGGACCTCCCGTGCCCGCGCGCGTCGTAGGCGACGACCCGATGGCCGCCGCGCTCGAGGTTCTTGGAGCCCATGACGACATAGCGCCGCGTGGCCGTCAGGCCGTGGAGGAGGACGACCGGCGTCCCCTCGCCCGCCTCATTTGCGCTCAGCCGCCCGTCGATGGTCAGATCAGACACCTCTTCGAGGCTATCCTCGTCGTGTGATCTTCGACACCACCGAGGCGACGTTCCAGCAGGACGTCATCGACCGCTCGCACGAGCGCCCCGTCGTCGTCGACTTCTGGGCCGAATGGTGCGGCCCGTGCCGGCAGCTCACGCCCGTGCTCGAGAAGCTCGTCACCGAGCGCGACGGCCAGGTCGACCTCGCCAAGCTCGACACCGACGCGAACCAGCAGCTTGCCGCCGCGTTCCGCATCCAGGGCATCCCCGCCGTGAAGGCGTTCAAGGACGGCCAGGTCGTCGCCGAGTTCGTCGGCGCCCAGCCGCCGCCGAACGTCGAGAAGTTCCTCGACGCGCTGCTCCCGTCGCCGGCCGACGGGCTCGTCGCCGCGGGTGACGAGCAGTCGCTGCGCGACGCGCTCGCCCTCGAGCCCGGCCGCGCCGACGCCGCCGTGGCGCTCGCCCGCCTGCTGCACGAGCGCGGCGACGACGACGGGGCCCTCGAGCTGCTCGGCAACGTCGTCGGGTCGTTCGCCGCCGACGGCCTGGCCGCCCGCATCCGGCTCGAGCAGGACGCCGAGCTGGCCGCGGCGTTCGCCGCGCTCGACGCCGGCGACACCGAACGCGGGCTCGATGCGCTGATCGCGGCGATCGCCGCCAACGGCGACGACCGCCGCGAGGATCTCCGCCGCGCCGTCGTCGGCGTGCTGGACGACCTCGGGGTCGAGCATCCCGTCGCGCGCGAATCCCGCCGCAAGCTGGCCTCCGCCCTCTACTAGGTCCGCCGAAGGCGGGGGGTGCGTCAGCCGGCCGAGGTCGCCGCACGGTGGCGGCGGTCGGCCGGCCTAGGCGGCTCCGGTGCCCAGCGCGCTCTGCAGGTGCGCGGTGAAGAACCAGCGCGCCCTCTTCTCGGTGACCAGAACCTTCATGGGCGGCACACTTCTCCCGCCCGGCAACGCGCCGGTAAGGCGGTGGTAAACCCCCGCCGGCCTAGATCTCCAGCGCGAGCTGGCCGGCGGGCGCCGGTGGCGCGCGGCGGGCGTCGGGCTCGACGTCCTCGAAGCCGGCCAGGCGCACCCCGAGCAATCGCACGGGCCGTGGCGGCGCGTAGGCGCGCAGCAGCTCGATCGCGGTGTCGATCACGAGCTGGGTCTCGTTGGTCGGCGCGGCGACCGTCCGCGCGCGGGTCACCGTGGTCCAGTCGTCGAGGCGGACCTTGATCGCGATCGTGCGACCGCGGCGGCCGCGCTTCTGCAGGCCCTCGCAGACCTCGCGTGACATCTCGCGCACGTACGCCTCGAGCCGCTCGAGCTCGTCCACGTCGACGTCGAAGGTGCGCTCGGTCGAGTACGACTTGGCGACCGCCTTCTCGGTCTCGACCGGCGAGTCGTCCTCGAACGCCGCGCGGCGCTTGAGGAACCGGGCGGTGTTGGTGCCGAAGCGGGCGGCGAGCTTGGCCTCGTCGGCCTGCTGGAGCTGGCCGAGCGTGCGAAAGCCGATCGCGGCGAGCCGCTCGGCCGTCTTCGGGCCGATGCCGGGGACGCGGCTGGTCGGCGCGGTGGCGAAGCGCACGCAGGCCTCCTCGCGGCCCATCGCGACGAAGCCGGCCGGCTTGCCGAGGTCGCTGCAGCATTTCGCCACCAGGCGCGACGGGCCGACGCCGACCGAGATGACGATCCCCGTCGTGTCCTTGACGGCCGTCACGACCTCGCGCAGGACGCGCAGCGGCTTGTCGACGCCGGTCAGCTCGGCGTACCCCTCGTCGATGCCGATCTGCTGCACGCGGTCGAGCCGCTCGCCGATCACCTCCCACACGCGCTTGGACGTCTCGCGATAGGCGGCGAAGTCGGGCGGGATCACGATCGCGTCGGGGCACAGACGGCGGGCGCGCGAGGCCGGCATCGCCGAGCCGACCCCGAACGTCCGCGCCTCGTAGCTCGCGGTCGTGACCACCGCCCGCGGGCCGCTGCCCGCCACGATCACCGGCTTGCCGACCAGCTCGGGGCGGCGCAGCAGCTCGACGGTCGCGTAGAAGGCGTCGCAGTCGAGGTGGGCGATGACTCGCTTGGGCGCCACAGCCCCCAAACGGTACGCCCGCGTCCGGACCCTTTTACCGGGTCGTCAGGATCGCCCCGTGCCCGTGGAAGCGCAGCCGGTGCGCGGTCGCCTCGGTCAGATCGAACTCGCGGCCGGCGACGTACGGGCCACGGTCGATCACGCGCACGTTCACGGTCCGGGAGCCCTTGCGCAGCGTCAACTTGGCGCCGCAGGGCAGGGACTTGTGAGCGACGCCGAGGCGGCCGGGCGTCAGCGTCCCGCCGCAGCCGAGCTTGTTGCCGTACAGCCCGGGGCCGTACCAGGACGCGCTCGCGAGCCGGTAGGCGTTCACACGGCCCACACGCGTGGTCGCTCCGTCCACGCGCACGCGCGCGGGGGCGCTGAGCGGCTGCCGCATCCGGTCGCGCAGCGTGAAGCGGCCGGACGACGTCGTCCGGTCACGGTCGATCGTGCGCCAGCGGCCGCGGCGCTTGATCTGCAGCGAGGTCGTGGTCGCCGGCGCGCCGTGGCCGACGACGACGATCGTGCGCCCGACGCGCACGTGGAGACGTTTCTTCTTGACGACGTCCGCATCGGCGGGAGCAGCCGCCAACGGAAATGTCACTGCAGCAAACACGGCAATCGCGCGCAGACGCACGGGAACCTCCTCGTTCGGGGAAGCGCGCTGGGATAGCGGGCGCGCCCCGGGTTTCCTGTGACGCGGATCACACGACGGTCCTGAGCGCCCGATCGCCGTAGACTGGCCCCGCGGTGGCGAATCCCGACCGACTCACCGGCCTCGACGCCTCTTTCTTGGCGCTCGAGTCCCGCGGCGCGCACATGCACGTAGGCTCGGTCCTCGTGTTCGACGGCGAGGCGCCGTCGTACGGCGACTTCATGGCGATGATCGAGACGCGGCTCCACCAGGTCCCGCGCTACCGCCAGAAGCTCGCGTTCCCGCCGCTGGCGCAGGCGCGGCCGGTGTGGGTCGACGACCCGCACTTCAACATCGGCTACCACGTCCGCCACACGGCGCTGCCCGCGCCGGCGGGCGACGAGCAGCTGCGCAAGCTGGCCGGCCGCGTGTTCTCCCAGCAGCTCGACCGGTCCAAGCCGCTGTGGGAGATCTGGCTCGTCAACCGCGTCAACGAGGACCAGTTCGCGCTCGTCTGCAAGACGCACCATGCGCTGGTCGACGGGATCTCCGGTGTCGACATCATGACCGTGCTGTTCGACCTCGAGCCGAAGCCGCCCGAGCGCGAGCCCGGCCCGCCGTGGTACCCGCGGCCGGAGCCGAGCGGCGCGACGCTGTTCGGCGACGCGGTGCTCGAGCGCGCCGCGACGCCGTTCGACCTCGCCCGCTCCGCCGCCGGCGCGGTCGGCGACCCGCGGCACGCCGGCTCCGCGGCGGCGAAGACGCTCGCGGGGCTGGCGTCGATGGCCGCCGCCGGTATGGGCGGCGCTCCCGCGAGCCCACTCAACACGAAGATCGGGCCGCACCGGCGGTTCGCCTGGGTGGCGAGCGACCTCGACCGCTTCAAGGCCGTCAAGGACGCGCTCGGCGGCACCGTCAACGACGTCGTCCTCGCGGTGGTCGCGGGCGCGTTGCGCGACCACATGCTGCGCCGCGGCCGCGACCCGAGCGGCATCGAGCTGAAGGCGATGGTGCCGGTCTCGATCCGCGCCGAGGAGGAGCGCGGGGCGCTCGGCAACCGCGTCGCGGCGATGTACGCGCCGCTCCCGGTGGGGATCGCCGACCCGCTCGAGCGCTTCAAGACGATCCACGAGGCGCTCGGGCATCTGAAGACCTCCGGTCAGGCGGTCGGCGCGGAGCGGCTGACGCAGCTCGCCGGCTTCGCCGTACCGACCGTGCTCAATCAGGCGGCGCGGCTGCAGAGCCGGCAGCGGCTCTTCAACCTCACGGTCACCAACGTCCCCGGCCCGCAGTTCCCCCTCTACATGATGGGCCGGCGCCTGCAGGCGTTCTATCCGAAGGTCCCGCTCGTCCTCAACACCGCGCTCGGCATCGCGATCATGTCCTACGACGGGAAGCTGTTCTTCGGCCTGCTCGGCGACTACGACGAGATGGCCGACCTCGACGCGTTCGCGTCCGACCTGCGGGCGGCGATCGCCGAGCTCGCGAGCTCCGCGGGCGTACCGCCCAACGGGGCGCGTCGCAGCGGGCGCGCGCGGCCTGCGTCGCGGCGGACCAAGAGCCGGGCTTGAAACGGGCGCTGCTCGTCGCCGTCGGCGTGGTCCTGGCGGTCGGCGTCGTCGCCGCGGGCGTGCTCGCGTTCGGCTCGCGTGACGACTCGCAGCTGTCGGGTGCGGCGGAGGGGCCGGGAGCGGCGCAGCCGGCGGGCGCCGACCCGCCCGCCAGCGGGGACCACTCCGACGCGCTGGTGACGCGCGATCGCCGGCCGCTATCCGACGATCAGCTCGTCAACGCGCTCGCTCTGGGCAATGTCGTGATCCTCTACGACGGTGCGCGGCCGGACCCGGCGCTGGTGCGGCTGCAGCGGGATGTCGCGGGCCCGTTCGACGCCGAGCTGGCCGCCGCCGGGCAGGCGGTGATCCTTGCGCCGCGGAAGGGCGCGGGGCCGGCCACCGCGCTGGCCTGGAAGCGGATCCTGCGAGCGCAGCCGTCGGACCCGACGCTGCACGAATTCGCCGAGTTCCGGCTCGGACGGGGCATACCATAAGCGGCATGTCCGGCACGATCGCTCCCCTCCGCCTGGCGCTCGCCCAGATCAACGCGCGCGTCGGCGACATCGAGGGCAACGTCGAGAAGATCGCGCGCCGCATCGGCGACGCGCGTGAAGCCGGCGCCGAGCTCGTGCTGTTCCCGGAGCTGGCGGTGACCGGCTACCCGCCCGAGGACCTGCTGCTCAAGGAGCACTTCCTGCAGGCGGCTCACGAGGCGGTCCTCGAGCTCGCGCGCGAGGCCGTCGGCATCGTCGTCCTCGTCGGCTTCCCCGAGCGGGCCGATGACGTGCACAACGCCCTGGCCGTGCTCGCGGAGGGTGAGTGCCAGGCCGTCTACCGCAAGGTCCTGCTCCCCAACTACGGCGTGTTCGACGAGCAGCGCTACTTCCAGGTCGGCGACGGCGGCGCCGTGCTCGAGCTGGGCGACGCGCGCCTGGGTCTGACGATCTGCGAGGACATCTGGACGCCCGGCCCGCCGGCCTCCGACGAGGCGCTGGCCGGGGCGCCGCTGATCCTCAACGCGTCCGCCTCGCCGTACCACGCGGGCAAGGGCGTCGACCGCGAGCGGATGCTGGTCCAGCGCGCGCGCGACAACCTCGCCGCCGTCGCCTTCACCAACCTCGTCGGGCGGGCAGGACGAGCTGATCTTCGACGGGCACTCGCTGCTGATCGACCACGAGGGAACCGTGCTGGCGCGGGCGCCGCAGTTCGAGGAGGCGCTGACCGTCGCCACCGTGGACCTGCAGGCGGCGATGACGGCGCGGCTGCGCGACACGCGACTGCGCAAGCCGGTGCGGGCCGCGCTGCCCGAGGTGCGGCGGCTCGGGCCGCTCGTGCGGGGCGAGGACGTGGGGCACGAGGCCGCGGGTGGCGAAGTCGCACCGCTGCTCGACCCCGAGGCCGAGGTCTACCGCGCGCTGGTGCTCGGCACCCGCGACTACGTCGAGAAGAACGGCTTCCGCCACGTCGTGATCGGGCTGTCGGGCGGGATCGACTCGACGCTGACCGCGCTGATCGCCGTCGACGCGCTCGGGACCGACCGCGTGACGTGCGTGACCATGCCTTCGCGCTACTCGTCGTCCGGCACGCGCGACGACGCGACGGTGCTGGCGCAGAACCTCGGCGTCGAGCTGCGCGAGATCGCGATCGGGCCGGCGATGGAGACCTATGAGGCGCTGCTCGCCGCGGACTTCGAGGGCCGCGAGCCCGACATCGCCGAGGAGAACCTCCAGGCCCGGATCCGCGGGAACCTGCTGATGGCGCTGTCGAACAAGTTCGGCTGGCTGGTGTTGACCACCGGCAACAAGTCCGAGAACGCGGTCGGCTACTCGACGCTGTACGGCGACTCCGCCGGCGGGTTCGCGGTGATCAAGGACGTCCCGAAGACCTTGGTGTACCGGCTCGTCGACTACCGCAACGACGGCGTGGTGCCGCGCTCGATCATCGACCGCCCGCCGAGCGCCGAGCTGCGCGATGACCAGCGCGACGCCGATTCGCTGCCCGACTACGACACGCTCGACGCGATCCTCGAGGCCTACATCGAGGAGGACGCCGACCCGGAGCAGCTCGAACGGGCCGGCTTCCCGCGCGAGGCCGTCGACCGCGTGATCGAGCTGGTCGACCGGGCCGAGTACAAGCGCCGCCAGGCCCCGCCGGGGATCAAGATCACCCCGCGCGCGTTCGGGCGTGATCGGCGGATGCCGATCACGAACGCGTACCGGCCGCGGCGGCGGCCCGTGGTCCTCTAGCGCCGGTCCGAGCTCCGGCGTCTACCCCGGCTGGGTAGGGCGGCGAGGGGTCGGCCGTGTCGGCGGGCGACCGAGCGTTGGTGTCGTCGAAGGGTCGCTATGCGACCCAAATCCGACACCAATCGCGGCGGCCGATCCCGCCTCCCTTAATGCCGCAGTTCGCCCGAGCCCGGCGCATCCCTCACAGCGACGGTCATCCGCACCAAGGCGCAGAGGCGGCCGTCGTCGTCGGTGACGTCGACCTCCCACACCCACGTGGTGCGGCCGCGGTGGCGGCAACGCCCGACCGCGTGGATCGTGCCGTCGACGATCGGGCGCAGGAAGCTCGTCTGGTTCGACTGGCCCATGGCGGTCTTGCCCTCCTCGTGGACGGCGACCCAGGTGGCGACCGAGGTCATCGACTCGGCCATCGAGGCGAACACGCCGCCGTGGACGAGGCCCGCCGGCTGCAGGATCTCGGGCCGGACCGGGACCTGCGCGCGGACCTCGTTCTCGTCCATGCTGACGATCTCGAGGCCGTAGTGGCGGTCGAAGCCGACCGGGAACTCGCCAAACGGGGTATCCACGGGCCGCGGCACACTACCCTCTTGAAGCTCGCATGACCCCGCTCGACACGCTCGCCCCGGACCAGCGCGCTGTGCTGGAGCTCGTCCTGCGCCAGGGTCGGTCCTACGGGGAGCTCTCGGAGCTCCTCGGGATCCCCGAGCGCGACGTGCGCGCCCGCGCGGACGCCGGGCTGCGCGCGCTCGCCGGCGAGGCCGACTCGGGTGTCGACACCGGCCGCATCGCCGACTGGCTGCTCGGGCAGCAGCCCGAGGCGGAGGCCGAGCGCACCCGCACCGCGGTCGCCCGCAACGAGCCGGCGCGGGGCTGGGCCGCCGCCGCCGCGGAGCGCCTGCGCGAGCTGGGCGGCGCCGCCGTGCCGGACGTGCCCGCGGCGGAGGACGCGCCCGCGCGCCCGCAGCCGCGCCCGCGGCCGCTGCGAGATGGCGGCGCCGCGCCGCAGGCGAGCGGCGGGCGGAGCCACGGGCCGGCGGGGCGGAGCCACGGGCCGGCGGGGCGGAGCCACGGGCCGGCGGGGCGGAGCCGCGCGGCGCGGGCGCGACGCCGCCGCCCCGAGACTCTCGGGGCGCGGCCACGCGGTCGCCGATGCCGCGATCGTCGAAGCTCGGCGGGGCGATCCTGATCGGCATCCTCGTCGTCGCGATCGCGGCGCTGATCGTCTTCATCGTCGGCAGCGGCGGTGACGACGAGCCCTCGGCGTCCACGCCGCCGCAATCGAACGCGACCGCGACCCCCACGCCGACGGCCGCGGGAGCCGGGAACGACATCGTGCTGCAGGGCACCAGCGGCTCGCAGGCCGCCGGCATCATGCGCCTGATCCCGGGCAACAACGGCAAGGTCCAGTTCGCGCTCGCCGCCCAGAACGTGCCCGCCAACAAGAACCGCGAGGTGTACGCCGTGTGGTTCACGCGCCAGGGCGCCAAGCCGATCCGCCTCGGCTTCGCGCAGGCCCAGGTGGGCAAGGACGGGGTGCTCACGACGGCCGGCCCGCAGAAGGGCGACGAGACGAAGTTCCCGCGCTGGTTCGCCACCTACAGCAAGGTCCTCGTGACGCGCGAGACCAGCGCCAAGGCGACGAAGCCCGGGCCCGCGGTCCTCGAGGGCACGTTGCCGAGCGGCGCCTGACGCCGGTGCTGATCGCCGGCCCGAATCTCACGATCGACCGGACATCGACCATCCCGGCGCTGCGGCCGGGCGAGGTGCTGCGCGTCGCCGACGTCAAGGTCACGCCCGGCGGCAAGGGCCTGAATGTCGCCCGTGCCGCCCGCGCGCTCGGGGCGCGCGCGATGCTCGTCGGCTTCCTGCCCGGCCGGACCGGCCGCGCGGCGGGCGAGCTGATCGCCGACGAGGGCGTGTCGCTGGCCGGCGTGACCGTCGCGGGTGAGATCCGGTCGACCGCGATCATCCTCGAGCCCGGCGGGCGCGCCACGGTCCTCAACGAGCCCGGGCCGGAGATCGACGATGACGACTGGATCGCCTTCGAGGCGGCCGTCGGCGCGGACCTCCACATGCACCGCGTGCTCGTCTGCTCGGGCAGCGTGCCGCCCGGCAGCCCCGATGACGGCTACGCACGGCTCGTCGCCCGCGCGCACCGCGACGGCGTCCCGGCGATCGTCGACGCCACCGGCCCGCTCCTCGGCGCCGCGCTGGAGGCCGAGCCCGACCTCGTGACCCCGAACCTCGGCGAGGCAGAGGGGCTGCTGCACGGGCGCGTCGACGAGGCGGTGGAGGCTTCGCCCGACGCCCAGCCGCGCGCGGAAGCCGCCGCGCTCGAGCTGGTTGCGGCCGGCGCCGGCTCGGCGATCGTCACCGCCGCCGCCGCCGGAGCCGCGCTCGCGATCGGCGACCAGGTCACCTGGCTCGCCGCGCCGCACATCGAGCACGTCCGCAACCCGATCGGCGCCGGCGACGTCCTCACCGCCGCGGTCGCCGCCGCGCTGGAGGACGGGCTCGACTTCATCGAGGCGGCGAGACGTGGTGTCGCGGCCGCGGCCGCGAGCGTGGAGGCGCCGCGCGCCGGCGACGTCGACCCGGCGCGGATGGCGGAGCTGCTCTAGCCCCGGCGCGCCTTCCAGCGCTCGAGCAGGCCGGGCAGCTCCTCCTGCACGAACGCGAAGAAGTCCGCCGTCTCGCGCAGCCGCCGCCCCGCCGGCCGGTCGCCGAGCAGGTCGGCGCCCTCGCCGGCCGTCCGCTCCCAGCGTGCGAGCAGCGCCGTGCGGTCGGCGATCGCCGTGTACCACGGGTCGTCCTCGCTGAGGCCGTAGTGGTCGCTGCGCGCGCCCGGCTCACGGCCTCGCTGCAGCATCCGCGCCTGCACGAGGTAGCGGACGGCGCCGGACACCGCCGCCGGACTCACCTCCAACCGCTCGGCGATCTCGCCCGCGGTCAGCCGGCCGCGGTCCTCGGCGAGCACGCAGGCGAACACGCGCGACGGCATGCGCGGCATGCCGCTCTCGGTCAGATCGAGCGCGAACCGCTCGACGAACCGCCGTTCACCATCGGTCATCCGTGCCGATTGTATGTCGTCTTCAGAACATTCACAAATCTATGAAACACCTGTAGCCTGCTCGTTATGGAAACCGCCGCGATCGAGATCTCCGGTCTGGTCAAGACGTTCGGGCCCACGCGCGCGCTCGACGGGCTCGACCTGACCGTCGCGACCGGCGAGGTCCACGGCTACCTCGGGCCCAACGGCGCCGGCAAGTCGACCACGATCCGCGTGCTGCTCGGGCTGCTGCGTGCCGACCGCGGCGACGTCCGCCTGCTCGGCGGCGACCCTTGGGCCGACGGCGTCGCCCTCCACCGCCGCCTCGCCTACGTGCCCGGCGACGTCAATCTGTGGCCGAATCTCTCCGGCGGCGAGGCGATCGACCTGCTCGGCCGCCTGCGCGGCGGGCTCGATCCGCACCGCCGCGCGGACCTGCTCGAGCGCTTCGACCTCGACCCCGCGAAGAAGTCGCGCGCGTACTCCAAGGGCAACCGCCAGAAGGTGGCGCTGATCGCCGCGCTGGCGTCGAACGCCGAGCTGCTGATCCTCGACGAGCCGACCGCGGGCCTGGACCCGCTGATGGAGTCGGTGTTCCAGGACTGCATCCGCGAGCTCAAGGCGGACGGCCGCACGGTGCTGCTCTCCAGCCACATCCTGGCCGAGGTCGAGGCCCTCTGCCACCGCGTGAGCATCATCCGCGCCGGGCGCACGGTCGAGGTCGGCACGCTCGACGACCTGCGGCACCTCACCCGTACGTCGATCATCGTCGAGACCGAGGCGTCGCCGGCCGCCCTCGCGCAGCTCGCGGGCGTGCACGACGCGGAGATCGACGGCCACGAGGCGCACTTCAGCGTCGACACCGCGCAGCTCGACGCGGTCATGCGCGCGATCACGCCGCTCGGCGTGCGCAGCCTGGTGAGCCGGCCGCCGACGCTCGAGGAGCTGTTCCTGCGCCACTACGACGGCACCGGATGACCGGAACGCTGACCCTCGCGCGGTTCATGCTGCGGCGGGACCGGATCCTGCTCCCGGTGTGGATCGCGATCCTCGCCGGCTTCCCGATCATCACCGCCTCGAGCTTCCAGGGCCTGTACCCGACGCTCCAGGACCGGCTGAAGTTCGCAGTCCACGATCGAGGGGAACACGACGTTCACGGTGCTGTACGGGCCGGCGCGCGCGCTCGACACGATCGGCGGCCTGACCGCCTGGCGCACCGGCAGCGTGGCGGTGATCGTCGCGCTGATGAGCTTCATGGTCGTCACCCGCCACACGCGCGCGGAGGAGGAGAGCGGCCGCATCGAGCTGGTCCGCGCCGGCGCGATCGGCGCGCGCGCGCCGGTCGCCGCCGCGCTGCTCGTGGTCGGCGGGGCCGACGTCGTGATCGCGCTGATCATCGCGCTCGGCCTGATCGCGCTCGGCCTACCGGCGACGGGGTCGATCGCGCTCGGCGCCTCGCTGGGCGCGGGCGGCCTGGTCTTCGCCGCCGTCGGCGCGGTCACCGCTCAGGTGACCACGAGCGCGCGAGCGGCCAACGGGCTCGCCGGCGTCATCCTCGGCGCGGCGTTCGCGCTGCGGGCGGTCGGCGACGTCGAGGACAACGCGCTCACCTGGCTCTCCCCCATCGGCCTCGCCCACGAGATGCGGCCGTTCGCCGGCGAGCGCTGGTGGCCGCTGCTGCTGTGCGGGCTGATCGCCGGCGCCCTCGCGGGGCTGGCGTTCGCGCTGCTCGTGCGCCGCGACGTCGGCGCCGGCCTGCTGGCCGACCGGCCCGGCCGGCCCGCCGCGACGCAGCGTCTGCGCAGCGCCCTCGCGCTCGCGTTCCGGCTCCAGCGCGGCGGGCTGCTGGCGTGGAGCGCCGGCATGTTCGTGGTCGGCGTCGTGTACGGCTCGATCAGCCGCAACGCGCAGGACCTGATCGACACGAGCTCGAGCGTCGCCGACGTGATCGAGCGCACGACCGGGGGCAGCATCGTCGACGTCTTCTTCTCCAGCGTCCTGCTGCTCGCCGCGCTGATCGCGACGGGCTACACGATCTCGTCCGCCCTGCGGCTGCGCAGCGAGGAGACCACCGGTCACAGCGAGCTGCTGCTGTCCACGTCGCTGCCGCGCCTGCGCTGGGCCGGCGGCCATCTGCTGATCGCGTTCGGCGGCTCCGCGGTCGTGCTCGCGGCGACCGGGCTGGGCGCCGGCATCGGCACCCAGGACATGAGCGAGATCCCGCGGCTGATCGGCGCGTCGCTCGCCCAGCTGCCCGCCGTGTGGGTGCTCGGCGCGCTCGTCGCCGCGCTGTTCGGCCTCGCTCCCGAGGCGCTGCGGCTGGCCTGGGCCGCGCTCGGCGCCTGCTTCCTGTTGTGGTTCCTCGGCCCGCTGCTCGACCTGCCGAGCTGGATGCTCGATCTCTCTCCCTACGAGCACGTCCCGGCCGTCCCCGCGGTGAGCTTCGACGCCGGCCCGCTGCTCGCGCTGACCGCCGTCGCCGCCGCCCTGACGGCCGCCGGGCTGATCGGCTTCCGCCGCCGCGACACCGCTTGACAGCCTCGCCGGGCGAGCGTACGGTGCGGCGGTGACAACGTTGTCCGACAACGTTGTCTGAGGAGGAGGAGACCCCCTGACTGCCCTGCGCACCACGCGGCCGACCATGCGCGACGTCGCCGTGCTGGCCGGCGTGAGCCTGAAGACCGTGTCGCGCGTGATCAACGACGAGCCCGGCGTCGCCGCGGCGACGGCAGAGCGCGTGAACGCGGCGATCGCGGAGCTGGGGTTCCAGCGCAACGACCTCGCCCGCTCGCTGCGCCAGGGCCGCACCTCCTCCACCCTCGGGCTGCTGATCGAGGACGTCGCGAACCCCTTCTACTCGGCGATCGCGCAGGCGGTCGAGGCCGCCGCCCGCGAGCGCGGCTACATGCTCATCACCGCCTCGTGCGAGGAGGATCCCGCCCGCGAGCGCGAACTCGTCGGTGCGCTGCTGCGGCGCCGGGTCGACGCGCTGCTGCTCGTCCCCGCGGCGCGCGAGCACGCCTACCTGGACCGCGAGACCGCCGACGCGACGCCGGTCGTGTTCCTCGACCGCCCGCCGGTCGGGATCGAGGCCGACTGCGTGCTGCTCGACAACCTCGGCGGCGCCCGGACCGCGGTGGAGCACCTGCTCGCGCGAGGGCACGAGCGGATCGCCGTGATCGCCGACCCCGAGATCCTGTACACGGCGCGCGAACGCCTCTCCGGCTACCGCCAGGCGCTCGACGCCGCCGGCGTGCCGGTGCGCGACGAGCTCGTGCGGCTCGGCTCCCACGATTCCGCCCAGGCCGAGGCCGTCGTGCGCGAGCTGCTCGCCCTCCCCGCCGACCGCCGTCCCACCGCGCTGTTCGCCGGCAACAACCGCAACACGGTCGGCGCGCTGCACGCGCTGCGCGGCGCCGAACGGCCGGTCGCGCTCGTCGGGTTCGACGACTTCGAGCTCGCCGACCTGCTCGGCACCACCGTGGTCCGACACGACAGCCCGCAGATGGGCGCGCACGCTGCCGCGCTCGCGTTCGAGCGGCTGGAAGGCGGCGTGGGAGCGCCGCGGCGCGTGGTCGTGCCGACCGAGCTGATCGTCCGTGGCTCCGGGGAGGTGCCGCCCGCATGAGACCGCAGGTCCTGCCGCCGAACATACTCAGCCACTTCTACGCGGGCGGGCCGCGCATCGCCGCCCTGCGCGGGGTCGAGCTCGAGTCCGACCACATGCCGGAGGAGTGGATCGGCGCCGTCAACACGATGTTCGGGGAGACCGAGCGCGGCCTCAGCGCCTTCGCGGACGGCACGCTGGTGCGCGACGCCGTCGCCGCCGACCCGGAGGGCTACCTCGGAGCTGAGCACGTCGCCCGCTACGGCAGCGACACCGCGCTGCTCGTCAAGCTGCTCGACGCCGGCCAGCGGCTCCCCGCGCACTTCCACCCCGGCCGCGCGTTCGCCCGCGAGTCGCTCGGCTCCGCGCACCACGGCAAGACGGAGGCGTGGCTGATCGTCGAGGCCGAGCCCGGCGCGGCCGTGTGGAGCGGCTTCAAGGAGCCCGTCGCGCTCGACCAGGTGCGCGACTGGATGCGCACGCAGGACGCCGGCGCGATGCTCGCCGCGATGCACGAGCTGCCGGTCTCCGCCGGCGACGCCGTGTTCGTCCCCGCCGGCACCGCGCACGCGATCGGCGCCGGGATCCTGCTCGTCGAGCTGCAGGAGCCGACGGACATGTCGGTGCTGCTGGAGTGGAACGGCTTCGAGCTCGACCCCGACGACGGGCACCTCGACCTCGGCTGGGACCGCGCGCTGCAGGCGCTCGACCTCGAGGCATCCGCGCCGCCGACGGCCGCGCCCGACCTCCCGGCCGACGCCGACCCGTACTTCCGGGCCGAACGCGTGCGCGGCGGCACGTCGCTCGACCCTGGGTTCTCGATCCTCATCGGCCTCGAGGGCAGCGGCACGCTGGTCACCGACGGCGGCGAGGTCCCGTTCGCGCGCGGCTCCGCGGCCCTCGTGCCGTACGCGGCCGGCGCCGGCGAGGTGCAGGGCGAGGTCGCCGGCATCCGCTGCCGCCCGCCGGCGCCGGACGCCGGAGAGGGGCGCTGGTGACGGGAGACCTCGTCCTCGGGATCGACGTCGGCACGACGGCGGTCAAGGCCGCGGCCTACGACGCCGATCTGAACGAGGTCGCCGCCGGTCGGGCCCCGACCCCGTGGCGGACGGTGCCGACCGGCGCCGAGGTCGACCCCGACGAGTTGCTCGCCGCCGCCGTCGCGGCCGCGCGGGAGGCGGTCGCGGCGGCCGGCGGGCGCATCGTCGCGGTCGGCATCGCCAGCATCGCCGAGACCGGCGTGCTCGTGGACCGCGACGGCCGGCCGGTCGTGCCCGGGATCGTGTGGCACGACACGCGCGGCGCGCGGGAAGCGGAGCGCCTGGCCGCCGACCTGCCGGAGTTCCCGGAGCGGGTCGGCCTCCCCACCACCCCGCTCTGCACGCTGACCAAGTACCGCTGGATGCGCGACCACGTGCCGGAGGCGGCGCGCGGCGTGCGCTGGCACAACGTCGCCGAGTGGGTCGTCGGCGGGCTCGGCGGCGAGCCGGCCGCCGAGCTGTCGCTCGCCTCGCGAACGGGCTTCTACGACCTGCACGCCCGGGCGCCCTACGACGAAGCGCTCGCCTGGGCCGGCGCGCCGCCCGGGCTGGTCGGCGAAGCGGTCCCGGCGGGCACCCCGATGGGCACGGTCGGCGACGCGCTGCCCGAGGCGCGCGGCGCGGTGCTCACCGTCGGCGGTCACGACCACCTGTCGGCGGCCGTCGGCGCCGGCGCCGCGGGCGAGGGCGAGGTGCTCAACTCGTGCGGCACCGCCGAGGCGTTCGTGCGCGCCAGCGCGCCGCTGTCGCCCGATCGCGTCGCACACGCGGTCGAGGGCGGCGTCAGCGTCGGCTGGCACGCGGCCGAGGCGCGCCAGGCGCTGCTCGGCGCGCAGTGGTCGGGCGCCGCGCTGCAGAAGGTCCTCGCGCTGCTCGGCATCGAGCCGGACGCGCGCGGCCCGATCGAGGCCGCGGCGCTCGCGCTCGAGCAGGCCGGTCCTCCCCACCTCGCGCTGCACGGCATCGGTGACGAGACCGTCACCCTCGCCGGCATCGGCGCCGACGCGTCACCGGCGGCCGCGTACCACGCGGCGCTCGACGCGGTCGGCGCCGGCAGCGCGGCGATCGTCGAGCGGATGGCCGCCGTCGCCGGGCCCGCGACGCGGCTCGTGGTCACCGGCGGCTGGGCCGCCGGGGAGGCCGCCCGAGCGATCAAGGAGCGCTACCTCGGCCCGTTCGAGCTACCGCCCGGCGTCGCCACCGGCGCCGCGCGCGGGGCTGCCGTGGCGGCCGGCCGTGCCGCCAACCTCCAGGAGGTGATGTGAATGGCCGAGCCTCTCCTCGAGGCGCGCGGCATCGTCAAGAGCTTCGGCCGCGTGCGCGCGCTCCGCGGGGCGAACTTCACCGTCTACCCGGCCGAGGTGGTCGCGCTGATCGGCGACAACGGCGCCGGCAAGAGCACGCTGATCAAGGCGCTGTCGGGCGTCATCCACCCGGACGAGGGCGAGATCCTCTTCGAGGGCCGGCCCGTCACCATCTCCCACCCCGTCGCGGCGCGCGAGCTGGGGATCGAGACCGTCTATCAGGACCTCGCGCTCGCGCCCGACCTGGAGTCCTCCGCCAACCTGTTCCTGGGCCGCGAGGAGACGCGCGCGGGGCTGCTCGGCAAGCTCGGCTTCCTCGACAAGCGCGCGATGCGCCGCCGCACCGAGGAGGCGTTCAAGCAGCTCGGCGTCGGCGTGCAGGACGCCAGCGCCGCGGTCGCGACGCTGTCCGGCGGCCAGCGCCAGGGCGTCGCGGTCGCGCGCGCGGTCACCTGGGCCGGGAAGGTCGTCTTCATGGACGAGCCGACGGCGGCGCTCGGCGTCGTGCAGACCCGCAACGTGCTCGACCTGATCCGCCGCGTCCGCGATCGGGGCCTGGCCGTGGTCCTGATCAGCCACAACATGCCGGAGGTCATGGAGGTCGCCGACCGCGTCGAGGTGCTGCGGCTGGGCGAGCGCGTCGCGCGCTTCACCACCGCGGACACGACGATGGAGGACCTCGTCGGCGCGATGACCGGCGCGCTGCAGCAGGACGGAGACCAGCCGTGACCGTCGACGAGCTCGAGCGCGACGAGGAGCAGACCGCGCCCGCCACGCGCTGGCAGCGCGTGGCCACCGGCTCGACGACGTGGATCATCCTGATCCTCGCGGGGATGATCGTCGCGTTCTCGGTGCTCGAGCCGGACTCCTTCTCGACCGTCAACAACGTCCGCAACATCGCCACGAACGCGGCGATCCTGCTCGTCGTCGCGGTCGGGATGACGTTCGTGATCATCACCGCCGGGATCGACCTGTCGGTCGGCTCGGTGCTCGTCTTCTCCGGCGTCGTCTCCGCAAAGGCGATGAACGGGATCGGCGGCGACGGCGCCGGCGTGCTGATCGTCGGGCTGCTCGTGGCGCTCGCCTGCGGCCTCGCGTGGGGCGTCCTCAACGGCCTGCTGATCACGAAGGCGCGCGTCCCGCCGCTGATCGTCACGCTGGGCACGCTCGGCATGGCCCTGGGCGTGGCGCAGATCATCACCAACGGCGTCGACGTCCGCGAGGTGCCCGCGCGGCTCGTCATCTCGATCGGCGTCGGCCGGCTGTTCGACCAGATCCCGTGGCTCGTGGTGATCGCCGTCGCCGTCGCGATCGTGTTCGGGGTCGTGCTGGCGATGACGCGCTTCGGGCGCCACACGTACGCGATCGGGTCCAACGACGAGGCCGCGCGGCGCGCCGGCATCAACGTCGACCGGCACCTGATCGCCGTGTACGGCATCTCCGGCCTGCTCGCGGGCCTCGCGGGCTACATGAGCCTCGCGCGCTTCGCCACCACCACGATCGGCGGCCACTCGACCGACAACCTGCAGGCGATCGCCGCCGTGGTTCTGGGCGGCACGAGCCTGTTCGGCGGCATCGGCACGATGCTCGGCTCGGTCGTCGGCGTGTTCATCCCCGTCGTGCTGCAGAACGGCTTCGTCATCACCGGCGTCGAGCCGTTCTGGAGGGACGTCGCGGTCGGCGCGGTGCTGATCGCCGCCGTCTACCTCGACCAGCTGCGACGCCGGACGCAGTACCGGGAGTGAGGATGGCCGGTTCCATGACAGAGGGAGGAGTGCCATGCGTAGATGGGCAGCCGTGCTGCTGCTCGTCCTCGTCTCCGCGGTGGTCGTCGCCTGTGGAGGCGACGACGACAACGGTGGCGGAGGAGGAGGCGGTGGTTCCGCCGGCAGCGGCGGCAAGAACTACAAGATGACGCTCGTCGCGGGCGTCAAGGGCGACGAGTTCTACATCACGATGAACTGCGGAGCCCAGGCGAAGGCCAAGGAGCTGGGCGTCTCGCTCGACTTCCAGGGACCGGACGAGTTCGACGCGTCGCAGCAGATCCCCGTGCTCGACGCGGTGACCGCCAAGAGCCCCGACGCGATCCTGATCGCGCCGACCGACACCAAGGCGCTGTTCGCCCCGATCACACAGGCGGCGGCGAACTCGAAGATCGTGCTCGTGGACACCACGCTCGCGGATCCGTCGATGGCGGTGTCGCAGATCGCCTCGGACAACCTCAAGGGCGGCCAGACCGCCGGCGAGGAGCTGCTGAAGCTGATCGGCGGCAAGGGCAAGGTGATGGTCGTCAACGTCAAGCCGGGCATCTCGACGACCGACCAGCGCGGCCAGGGCTTCGAGCAGGCCGTCAAGGGCAAGCCGGGCGTCACGTATCTCGGCCAGGAGTACGACGACGACGATCCGGCCAAGGCGGCCTCGATCGTCTCGGCGACGCTGTCCAAGCACCCGGACCTGAAGGGCATCTTCGCCGCGAACCTGTTCTCGGCGGAGGGCGCCGCGACGGCGCTGCGCCAGGCCGGCAAGCTCGGCGAGGTCAAGATCGTCGGCTTCGACGCCGGTCCGAAGCAGGTGCAGGATCTCAAGGACGGGCTCGTGCAGGCGCTGATCGCCCAGAAGCCGGCCGACATCGGCTCGCAGGGCGTCGAGCAGGCCTACAACGCGCTCGAGGGCAAGCCGACCACCGACAAGATCGGCACCGGGTTCGAGGTCGTCACCAAGGACAACCTCACCGAGATGCAGGACGTGCTCTACAAGCCGAACTGCTGAGCTCCGGGGGGGTCAGACCCCATGACCGCGGCGCCGAGACCGGCGCCGCGGTCGAGGGGTCAGACCCCCTTGCGGCGCCGGGACTGGCGCCGCGGTTGAGGGGTCAGACCCCTGCGGCGCTCGCGGGGAGCAGCTTCCCCGGGTTCATGATCCCGGCCGGGTCGCAGCGCTCCTTCACCGCGCGCAGGACCTCGACGCCGAGCGGGCCGTCCTCGGCCGCGAGCCACCGCGCGTGGTCGCGCCCGACCGCGTGGTGGTGCGTGAGCGTGCCGCCGGCGCCCACGATCGCGTCCGTGGCCGCCGCCTTCAACGACCGCCACTGAGCCGCGGGATCGTCGGCGGCCCGCGCGAACACGGTGAAGTAGAGCGCGGCGCCGGTGGCGTACAGGTGCGAGACGTGACACCCGACGAGCACGGCTCCGAGCGCGGCTCGGACGGCGCCGTGCAGCGCCGCGAGGTTCGTCCACGACGTGGCGGTCTCGAGCGTCTCGACCAGCACGCCGCGGTCCATCAGGGCGTCGCGCAGGTAGGGGCCGGCGAAGCGCGAGGCGACCCACTCGCGGCCCGCGCGCTGGGTCGCGTACACGGCGCCCGCGCCGCGCAGCACGCGCGCGGCCGCCTTGCGCCGCGCGCCGATCGCGTCGGCATCGCCCTGCCAGCCGCAGATCATCAGGCAGCGCCGCCCGACCGCCCGCCGCGCCACTGACGGCAGGCCGGCGAAGGCGAGCGAAAAGCGCGTCTCGTCGGCGTCCGACAGTCGCGCGACGTCCGGCGCGATTCCGTTCTGAACCAACTGCCGGAGCGCTTCGCAGCCGCTCTCGAAGTCGGCCGCCAGCCAGCCCTCGAAGCGCTGCGCCTCCGGCACCGCATGCACCCGCAGCGCGACCTGGGTGATCGCCCCCAGGACGCCCTCGGAGCCGCTGACGAGCTGGCGCAGGGCCGGCCCGGCCGCGCTCGCGGGCGCATCCAGCGTGGCGAGCTCCCCGAGCGGCGTGGCGCAGCGCAATGCGAGCACGTTGGCGTCGATCCGGCCGCGGCCGGTCGACAGCTGGCCGGCCGAGCGCGTCGCGACGCAGCCGCCGACCGTCGCCCACTCGTAGCTCTGTGGAACGTGCCCGAGCGTCAGCCCGTGCCCGGCGAGCGCGCGGTCGGCCTCCGGCAGCCGCATCCCGGGCTGGAACACCGCCGTGAGCGATCTCTCGTCGACGGAGACGAGCCGGTCCATGCGCCCGAGGTCGAGCGAGATCACCGCGTCGAACCGCCCGCGGTCGGGCTCGAGCCCGCCGACCACGCTCGTCCCGCCGCCGAACGGCACCACCGCGATGCCCGCCTCGGTGCACGCCTGCAGCACCGCGAGCGTCTGGTCGTGGTCAGCCGGGGCGACGGCCGCATCGGGCGCCGCCTCGCAGTCGCCCTCGCGCTGGGCCAGCAGGTCGAGGTAGGACTTGCCCCGGCAGCGCAGCACCCGCGCCTCGCGGTCGGTGCGCACGTGGTCGGCACCCACGATCTCCGCGAGCCGGGCGGGGTCGAGCGCCGGCTCGCGCAACCGCACGTCCTCGAGCGCCACCGGCTCCGAGACCACCGCGCCGTCGACGCCGAGCTCGGCCCGCAGGAACTCCGGCGCGTGCGAGGACAGCGACGGGCCGGCACCCGGCTCGCCCCAGCCCCAGAAGACCTGTTCGCGCCTCACGAGCCGTCACGCCGGCCCGGAGAGCGGACGATCTCCGCGAGCCCGTCGAGGGCGCCGTCGAGCTCCTTGCCCGCGGCTCGCCGCAGCAGCACCCCGCCGAAGCGCGACCACCCGCGGGCGCGCTGCGTCAGCTCGAGCGTCACGCGCGTGCCGCCGTCGACGGTGGTCAGCCGCGCCTCGACCCGGCGCTCGCGCAGCAGCTTCGCGAACGGCGTCCCTTCGAGCTCCTGCGTCCACGCGCGCCGCACCGGCCGCTCCTCCCCGTCGAGCCGCCAGTCGGCCCGCACGGCGCGCCCGCGGTCGGACCGCAGCACGGTCGTCCACCCCTCACGACTGACGCTCTTCACCCGCTCGGTGCGCGGCCACCAGCGCGCGAGCCGGCGCGGGTCGGCAACCACGCTCCACACCGCCTCGGGCTCGGCCGCCACGGTGCGCGTGCGCGAGACGATCACTCGCCGTCGTAGGTGAGCAGCGCGTGCACGTCGTAGCCCTGCAGCCGCTCGCGGCCGCCCAGGAACGCGAGCTCGACGAGGAACGCGCAGCCGGCGATGTGCGCGCCGGTGCCCTCGATCAGCTCCGCCAGCGCGGCGGCGGTGCCGCCCGTCGCCAGCAGGTCGTCGTGGAGCAGGACGCGAGCCCCGTGGGCGAGCGCGTCGGCGTGCAGCTCCAGCGCATCGACGCCGTACTCGAGGATGTACTCGGCCGCGATCGTCTCGTGCGGCAGCTTGCCGGGCTTGCGCGCCGGGACGAAGCCGACGCCGAGCTCGCGCGCGATCGCGGCGCCGAGGATGAAGCCGCGCGCCTCGGCGGCGGCGACGTAGTCGACGTTCAGGGGCCGCGCCCACTCGGCGAGCTCCGCGACGGCCTGGTCGAGCGCCTCGGGGTCGAGCAGCAGCGGCGTGATGTCCTTGAACAGGATCCCCGGCTTCGGGAAGTCCGGGATGTCGCGGATGTGCGCGGCCAGGTCGGTCACTTGGCGATGCGCCGAAGGTCGCGCACGAGCAGCAGGTGCTTGAGGTGGGAGGCGACGGCCGCGAGGTTCTCGAGCGCCTCGATCGCCTCCTTGCGCCGCTCCGGATTGCGCGAGCGCAGCGACGGGGCGAGGATCTGCTGCAGCAGCGCCGACTCGCGGTCCGCCGACGTCTTGAACACGCGCAGGTTGCGGCCGCCGACGCCGTAGCGCGTGAGCTCGGTCACCGCGCGCACGATCTCGCGCTCGGTCTCGTCGTAGTAGCGCCCGCCGCTGCGCAGCTCGCCCTGGATGATCCCGTAGTCCTCGAGCTCGGCGATCAGGCGCGGCTCGGCGCCGGTCTCCTCGACGACGTCCTCGAGCGAGTACAGCGCACCGCGGTCGCGCAGCGAGAACGTGATCCGGCGCAGCGCGGCGCCGGGGCGGGCGGCGTCGGTCGGCGCCGGCTGGGCGGGCGCCGCGGCGGGCGCGGCGCGGTCGTCCTCCGCGCGGCCGGCCGCGAGCTCCTGGCGGATGACCCGCAGCGGCAGGAACTCGTCGCGCTGCAGGCGCAGGATCGTGCGCAGGCGCGAGACGTCCGTCTGCGCGTAGAGGCGGTAGCCGCCGGGCGTGCGCCGTGGCGTCAGCAGCTTCTGATCCTCCAGGTACCGGATCTTGGAGATCGAGATGTCCGGGAACTCCTGCGAGAGCGCCTTGCAGACGGCCCCGATCGTCAGCGACTTGCGGGGCGCCTCGTGGGCATCGCCGGCCGGATCGACGGGGAGCGGTGCCGCCTCGGTGATGGGGTCTTCGCTCACCGCGCCAGATACGTCAGCTTGTACTTGCCGATCTGCAGCTCGTCGCCGTCCTCGAGCCGGTGCGAGTCGATCCGCCGGCGATTGACGTACGTGCCGTTGAGCGACCCGGAGTCGTCCAGGAACCAGGCTCCCGAGCGGCGCACGAGCACCGCGTGATCGCGTGAGACCGTCACGTCGTCGAGGAAGATCTCGGTGTCGGGTGAGCGGCCGATCGTCATGCGCTCGCCATGCAAGGGGAACGACTGCCCGGTACGCCCGCCGCCGGAGCGGATCACCAGCGCGCCGCTCTCGGCCGCGACATCGCCGACGTCGACGGGCCGCAGCTCGCCGGTCTGCTCGTCGATGACGTACGTCGCCGTGGTCACATCGTCGCGGGGCTCGCGCGTCCCGACGAACGCCCCGCACTTCTGGCAGTAGTTCGCGCCCTCAGTGACGACGAAGCCGCATTCGGGGCAGTGGCGGGCCACTACACGTCGTCGCCGCCCGTTGCGCGCCCGGCGAGGATGTCCGTGAGCCGCTGAACGTCGGCCCCGGAGATCACGTCCTCGCCGCCTTCATGCTTCTTGCGCAGGCGGTTCACGAGCTCGGCGCGCAGGATGTCGATCTTGCCGTGCAGGATCCGACGCCGGTAGGACACCTCCTGCTCCTCGTCCGTGAGCTGCTGGATGAGGTCCTTGAGCTCCTGGTCGGAAAGGGAGCCGAGATCGGGGAAAGTGTCCATGGCGCCGAGCATAGCAATCATCAACCTGTACTTGAGGGTCTTGAAGCGAGTCCGTCGCGAAGGTACTTCGCGGTCGATGCGAGCACGAACGCAAGACCGATATACAACAAAATGGCGCCCACCGTCTCCAGTCCCGCCAGGGCGAAGAACAGCGCGCTCAGCACCGGCCAGACGCCCAGCCGGCCGAGCCAGTTGACCTTGATGTCGAGCTCGTGGTGCAGCGCCCAGCGGACGAGGCCGAGCATGAACAGCTCGCGCGCCGCGAGCAGGGCCAGCGCCCAGCGCGGGAGCAGCTCGAAGTGCCAGGTGACGATCACGCCGGACAGCACGAGCAGGCGGTCGATCAGCGGGTCCAGCAGTGCGCCGAGGCGCGAGTACTGGCCGGTGACGCGGGCCGCGATCCCGTCGAGGTAGTCGCCCCACCCCACCAGGCCGAACAGCAGCGTCGAGACCCAGTACTGCCCGTCGCCGGAGTTGAAGGCGACGATCAGGAACGCGGGGATCATCGCCAGGCGGACGTAGCCGATCGCGTTGGGGATCGTCCACGGGTGCAGCGGCGCGCCCTTGACGGTCTCGGGCGGCGGCGGGCCGGAGCGATCGAGCCCGGCGAACCGGCGGAACGTGAGCCGGGCGCGCTCGGCGGCCTCGGCTACGGGACGGTCTGCCACAGGTCCGCGACCGCCTGGGCGGCGCCCTCGAGCGGAACGGTGCGGGCCTCACGGCCACGCCGGACCTGCACCTCCACCTCGCCGTCCGCGAGCGTGCGGCGCCCGACCGTCACCCGCACCGGGACGCCGAGCAGCTCGGCGTCGGCGAACTTCTCCCCCGGCCCGGCGTCACGGTCGTCGTAGAGGATCTTCAGGCCGGTCCCCTCGAGCGAGGCGTAGACCTTCTCGGCGACCGCGCGCTCCTCGCTGCCCTCTTTGCCGAGGCCGACGAGGTGGACGTCCCACGGCGCGATCGAGCGCGGCCACGCGATGCCCTTCTCGTCCGCGAACTGCTCGATCGCCGCGGCGGTGATCCGCGCCGGGCCGAGCCCGTACGAGCCCATCCAGATCGGCTGGGCCTTCCCCTGCTCGTCGAGGTAGGTGGCGCCGAACGGCTTCGAGTAGCGCGTGCCGAGCTTGAAGATGTTGCCGACCTCGATCGCGGGCTCGATGCGGATCGGGTGCCCGTTGACGGTGTCGCCCTCCTCGACGGTGCGCACATCGCCGCGCTTGAACGGGAAGTCGCGGCCGGGCTCGACGCCACGCAGGTGCGCGTTGTCGCGGTTGGCGCCGGTGACGTAGGCGCCCGGCTCGACGGCATCGTCGAGCAGGATCGGGACGTCGATGTCGACCGGGCCGATGTAGCCGGCGGGCCCGACCCGCTCGGCGAACTCCTCCTCCCGCGCGGGGCGGAACGACGCGCCGAGCGCGTTGCCGAGCTTGATCTCGTTCACGCGGTGGTCGCCGCGGACGACCACCATCGTCAGCCCACGGTCCTCGACGATGACCGGGTAGGCCTTCAGCAGCGATCCCGGCTCGACGCGCAGCGCCTGCGCGACCTCCGCGACGGTCGTGAGGCCGGGCGTCTCCACGAGCTGCGGCTCGGGCAGCCCATCCGGCAGCTGCACCGGCTTGGCGTCGGCCGTGGCGACCTCGACGTTGGCGGCGTAGCCGGGCGCGAGGGCGACGTCGTTCTCGCCCGCCGGGCTCGGCGCCATGTACTCGTGCGCGCCGACGCCGCCCATCATCCCGACGTCGGACTCCACCCGGTACCACTCGAGCCCGATCCGGTCGAAGATCCGGTCGTAGGCCTCGCGGTAGCGCTCATAGTGCGCGTCGAGCCCCTCGCGGTCGCGGTCGAAGGTGTAGGCGTCCTTCATGATGAACTCGCGCGTGCGCAGCAGCCCGGCGCGCGGGCGGGGCTCGTCGCGCTCCTTGACCTGGAAGTGGTAGAGGCTGAACGGCAGGTCGCGGTAGGAGCGCACGGCCTGGGCGACGTGCGTCGTCGCGGCCTCCTCGTGGCTCAGCGCGAGCACGAGCTCGGCGCCGCGGCGGTCCTGGAGCTTGAAGAGCTCCTCGATCGGAAATCGCCCGCTGCGCTGCCAGATCTCGGCCGGGTTGAGCACCGGCATCAGCAGCTCCTGGGCGCCGATCGCGTTCAGCTCCTCACGGATGATCTGCGAGACGTTCTCGTGCACGCGCCAGCCCGCGGGCAGCCACGTCCACAGCCCGCTGCCGAGCTGGCGGGCGAGCCCGGCGCGGACCAGGAGCTTGTGGCTGAGCGCCTCGGCGTCGGCCGGCGCCTCCTTCTCGGTCGGCAGGAAGTACTGGGAAAGGCGGGTCATCGGGCTGGAGAGCCTAGATGGTCGGACGCGGGTCCGGCCATCTAGTCTGTCGCGCCCTATGAGCGGATTCGAGGTGGGGTCGGTGGCGCCGGGCGTCTTCCGTGTGGGCTTGTTCGGTGACGGGCGGCCGGCGGATTACTCGAGCCCGGCGATCGTCGTTGGCGAGCCGGTCGAGACGGTGCCGGTCGAAGCCGGCCTCGACACGGCGTTCGGGAGCGTCCGCTGGGCGGACGGGCTGCTGTCCTTCGCAGACGCGGACGGGAACGTGGTCGCCGCGGACGCGGAGCCGATGACGCTGGCCGGGGAATCGAACCCGTTCGCCGTGCCGGTGACCGGCGGCGGGCCGCGACTGGTCAAGCGCCGCGCCGCCGGCGAGCGCTTCTTCGCGTGCGGCGAGCGCACGAGCGGGCTCGAGAAGACCGGCTCGCACCAGGTGTTCTGGAACGTCGACCCGCCGCAGGGACACACGGCCTCGTTCAACAACCTCTACACGTCGATCCCGTTCGTGCTCTCCCTGACCGACGGCCGGGCGCACGGCGTCTTCTTCGACAGCACCCACCGGGTCGAGATCGACCTCGCCAAGGAGGACCCCGAGCGCGTCACGTTCTCGGCCGCGGGCGGCGACCTCGTCTACTACGTGATCCTCGGGCCGACGCCCGCCGACGTGCTCGAGCGCTACACCGCGCTGACGGGGCGCACCCCGATGCCGCCGCTGTGGGCGCTCGGCAACCAGCAGTCGCGCTGGAGCTACATGAGCGCCGACGAGCTGCGCGAGATCGCCGCCGGCTTCCGGTCGCGCGGGATCCCCTGCGACGTGCTGTACCTCGACATCGACTACATGGACGGCTACCGCGTCTTCACGTGGGATGAAGAGCGCTTCCCGGACCCGGCCGGACTCATCTCATCGCTCGGCGACGACGGGTTCCGGCTGGTGACGATCGTCGACCCGGGCGTGAAGGCCGACACGGCCTACGACGTCTATCTCGAAGGTCGCGCGCGCGGCTACTTCTGCGTCACGCGGTCCGGCGAGGAGTACCGCAACGTCGTCTGGCCCGGCATCTGCGCGTTCCCGGACTTCTCGCAGGAGGCGGTGCGCACATGGTGGGGCGCGCTGCACGAGCGCCTGCTCGACGCCGGCGTGGCAGGCGTGTGGTGCGACATGAACGAGCCGGCCCTGTTCGTGCCGCTGCAGTCGACGATGCCGGACGACATCGTGCACAAGGGCGACGGACGCCCGCGGCATCACGCCGAGGTCCACAACGCGTACGGGCAGTGGATGGCGCAGGCGACGCGTTCCGGACTCGCCAGCGCTCGCCCGGAACGTCGCCCGTTCGTGATCTCGCGCGCCGGCTACGCGGGCCTGCAGCGGCACGCGCTGCAGTGGACGGGCGACAACTCGTCGTGGTGGGAGCACCTGTGGATGTCGATGCCCCAGCTTCAGAACCTCGGACTGTCCGGGATCGCCTGGGCGGGCGTGGACATCGGCGGCTTCTTCGACGACTGCAACGGCGAGCTGCTCGCGCGCTGGACCGAGTTCGGCATCTTCCAGCCGTTCGTGCGCAACCACTCGGCGATGGGTACGGCGAAGCAGGAGCCGTGGGCGTTCGGGGAGCCGTGGGAGTCGATCTGCCGCGAGATGCTGCGGCTGCGGATGCAGCTGGTGCCGTACCTGTACACCGCATTCGAGGCGTGCCACCGCACCGGCGCGCCGGTGCTGCGTCCGCTGCTCTTCGACCATCCCGACGACCCCGATACGTACGCGGCCGACGACCAGTTCCTCGTCGGCTCCGACCTGCTCGTGGCCCCGATCACGCGGCCGGGCGTCGAGCACCGGCACGTGTACCTGCCCGCCGGCACCTGGCACCACTTCTGGACCGGCGAGCGCTTCGGCGGCCCGGCGCACATCCTCGCCCACGCACCGCTGGGCCAACCGGCGGTCTACGTCCGCGCCAACACCCCGATCCCGCTCGGCGACCCCGTCATGCACACCGGCGAGCCGTCCGGCCTGACGTGGCGCGTGTTCGTCTCACCGGGCTCCGGCAGCGCGTCGCTCTACGAGGACGCCGGCGATGGCTACGGCGCGTGCTCGCGCCGCACGGCGCACGTGGAGACCGAGGCGGACGGCCGCGTGCGTTTCTCGCTCTCCGAGCGGGAAGGCTCATACGTACCCACGCGATCGAGCACCCGGGTGGATCTCGGCGCCGAGGTGATCGACCTCGATGAGGCCGCGGAGCCCGTGGTGATAGAACGCGTGGTTGATCTCTGACGACTGACAGGAGCTATTGATGGCCTACGAGGTTCCCGCGCTCCCCTACGCGTACGACGCTCTGGAGCCGCACATCGACGAGGCGACGATGCGCGTCCACCACGACAAGCACCACCAGGCCTACGTCGACAAGGTCAACGCCGCGCTCGAGGGCACGGAATGGGCCGACAAGCCGATCGAGGAGGTCCTCAAGAACCTCGATTCCCTGCCCTCTGACAAGCAGAAGCCGGTCCGCAACAACGGCGGCGGCCACTACAACCACTCGCTGTTCTGGGAGTGGATGAGCCCCGACGGCGGTGGCGAGCCCTCCGGCGCGCTGGCCGACGCGATCAACTCCGCCTTCGGTTCGTTCTCGGACTTCCAGGCGAAGTTCAAGGAGACCGGCGTCAACCAGTTCGGCTCGGGCTGGTCGTGGCTGGTCCACGACGGCTCCGGCCTCGCCGTCGTCGGCAGCGCCAACCAGGACAACCCGATCTCGTCGGGCCAGACGCCGCTGCTCGGCGTCGACGTCTGGGAGCACGCGTACTACCTCAAGTACCAGAACAAGCGCCCGGACTACATCGACGCCTGGTGGAACGTGGTCAACTGGGCCAAGGTCGGCGAAGGGTTCGACGCCGTCGGCTGAGCCGCTCCGGCCTGCGGCTTTCTTCGCACCGCGATCGCGGGGGCACGCGGATGCCCCCGCACCCGCGGCCGCCTACCGTGGGTGAAAGACGACCCAAGGAGGCGACACGATGACTGGCCTCTATGTAGCGCTGATCGTGATCGCGGTTCTGGCGCTGGTGTTGCTGGCGGCGGCGATCCACGTCTTCAAGCAGTACGAGCGCGGCGTGTTGTTCCGCCTCGGCAAGCTCAAGGACGGGCCACGCGGACCCGGGCTCGTCCTCATCATCCCGATCATCGACCAGATCAAGCGGGTGTCCCTGCGGATCGTCACGATGCCGATCCAGTCGCAGGGGATCATCACGCGCGACAACGTCAGCGTCGATATCGCGGCCGTCGCCTACTACCGCGTCAAGGACGCGGTCCGGTCGGTCATCGCGATCGAGGACGTCAAGGCGGCGATCAACCAGATCGCCCAGACCACGCTGCGATCGGTCGTCGGGCAGCACACGCTGGACGAGACGCTGGCCGACACCGAGAAGATCAACCAGCACATCCGCGAGATCCTCGACGTGCAGACAGAGGAGTGGGGCGTCCAGGTCACGCTCGTCGAGCTCAAGGACATCCAGCTCCCCGAGAGCATGAAGCGGGCGATGGCCAAGCAGGCGGAGGCCGAGCGCGAGAAGCGCGCCAAGATCATCGCCGCCGAGGGCGAGGCGCTCGCCGCAGGCCAGCTGGCCGTGGCGTCGGACATGATGATGGATCACCCCATCGCGCTGCAGTTGCGCAATCTCCAGACCCTGCTGGAGATCTCCGTCGACAAGAACTCCACGGTCGTCTTCCCGGCGCCGCTGATGAGCACGATCGAGGAGATCGGCACCTTTGTGACGCGCGAGAACCACAGCGCGCGCGAGCTCGCGGCGCTGACGGCCGACGGGTGAGCGGGTATGACGACGCCTGTGCCGACCGGCCGTAGGGTCCCCTCCGAGGCCGCGGGCCTGGCGCGGATGCTCGGCGCGATGGGCGCCGACGTCGTCCGCGCGACCGACCCGCGGCCGCACGCCGCCACCGATCCGCTCGACCTGCGCGATCCCGCGTACATCCGCCGCACGCTGCCGTGGCTGCGGGCGCTGGCGCAGGTCTACTTCCGCGCCGACGTGCGCGGGCTGGAGCGCATCCCGCCCGAGGGCCCCGTGCTGCTGGTCGGCAACCACTCGGGCGGGACGCTGATCGCCGACACGTTCGTGTTCGGCCAGGCGTTCTACGACCACTTCGGCGCCGACCGCGTGTTTCACCAGCTCGCGCACGACCTCGTCTTCAAGGTGCCGGGGATCCGCGCCATGCTGATCCCGTACGGGACCGTGCCGGCCTCGCCGGCGAACATGCGCCGCGCGCTCGCCCGCGGCGCGGCGCTGCTCGTGTATCCCGGTGGCGACCACGAGACGTACCGTGCGAGCTGGCACTCGGCCGAGATCGACTTCGCGCACCGGACCGGCTTCGCCCGCCTGGCGATGCAGCAGAAGGTGCGGATCGTCCCGGTCGTCTCGATCGGCGGTCAGGAGACCGCGCTGTTCCTCGGCCAGGGAGAGCGGATCGCCCGGCTGCTGCACCTGCACCGGCTGCTGCGCGTCGACGTCGCGCCGGTCCAGATCGCCCCGCCCCTCGGGGTGACCGTGTTCGACCTGCCGGGCCGGATCCCGCTGCCCGCGAAGATCACGATCCAGGTCCTGGAGCCGATCGACCTCGCGGCAGAGCTCGGCCCGGGCGGCGATCCCGAGGACGCTTACACGCTCGTCACGGACCGCATGCAGGACGCGCTGGACGTGCTCGCCGGCGAGCGCCGGCTCCCGATCATCGGGTGATCAGGCGCGCGTGAAGCGGCGCCCCGACGTGGGCGACGCGGACTCGTCGAGCCGCAGCACGTCGTCCATCGCGTCGGCGTCGGCCCGGGCCGTCTCGGCCTCGAGCTTGGCGAGCCGCTCCGGCGTGAGCTCGCCCTGCGTTCTCCTCCTCGATCCGCTGCAGCCACTCGGCGCCCGCGGCCTGCTCGCCGGCGTCGACGTCGATCCGCTTGGTCTTCGCGTACTTGTCGATCTCGAGGAACAGCTCGTCGACCAGGCGCTCCTGCGGCACCTTCTTCAGCGGCTTGCCGCGGGAGAAGATCAGGCCCTCGTTCTTGGCGCCGGTGATGCCGAAGTCGGCGTGCGAGGCCTCGCCGATGCCGTTGACCGCGCAGCCGAGGACGGCGACCTCGACCGGGTCCTCGTAGGCCTCGAGGCGGCGCTCGATGTCGGCCACCACGGTGTCCATGTCGAACTGCAGGCGCCCGCAGGTCGGGCAGGCGATCAGGACCGGGCCGCGCTCGCGCAGCTTCAGCGCCTTGAGGATCTCCCAGGCGACCTTGACCTCTTCCTCGGCGTGGAAGGTCGAGAGCGAGATGCGGATCGTGTCGCCGATCCCGTCGGCCAGCAGCGTGCCGAGCCCGACCGCCGACTTCAGCGAGCCCGACCACTTGGTCCCGGCCTCGGTGATGCCGAGGTGCAGCGGGTACGGGATCCGCTCGCTCAGCAGGCGGTTCGCCGCGATCGTGTAGGGCACGTTCGTCGACTTGATCGACACCTTGAAGTCCTCGAACTCCAGCCGCTCCATCAGCGCGACGAACTCGACCGCGGCCGTGACCAGCGCCTCGACCGGGTTCTCGCGCTCGAGCGCGTGCAGGTGCTTGGGCAGCGAGCCGGAGTTCACGCCGATGCGCATCGGCGTGCCCGCCGCCCGCGCCCGGTCCGCCACCTCGGCGACCTTCTCGGGGCCGCCGATGTTGCCCGGGTTCAGGCGGATGCAGTGCGCGCCGGCGTCGATCGCCTTGAGCGCCAGCGTGTGGTTGAAGTGGATGTCGGCGATGACGGGGATCGGCGACTCGACCACGATCGTCTTGAGCGCCTCGATGTCCTTGTCGCGCGGCACGGCGACGCGCACGATGTCGGCGCCGGCGTCCGCGACCTGGCGGATCTGGTCCATCGTCGCGGCGAGGTTCGCCGTCTCGGTCTTGGTCATGGTCTGCACGGCGACGGGCGCGCCGCCGCCGATCTGGACCCCGCCGACGTTCACTGAGCGCTCGGAAGCCACGCCACCAGTCTACGAGCGCAGGATTCAGTAGAAGACGTAGCGGAACCGGGTCCCGTCACAGAATCGCCGCAACTTGATGCCCAATACGGCGCCGTGGGAGCGGTTCTCCGAGCTCGGGACGTAGGCGACGTCGGCCGGCGCGCGGCGCCGCCCGACCGCCGGCGGGTACTCGTCGCGGTCGTAGCCCTCGCGGGTCGGGACGTCCTCGAGCAGCCGGTCGCGGCGGTCGTCGGCGCCCGGCCGGTGCAGCGTCAGCACCCGCGGCCAGCCGCGCTTCAGCGCCCGCAGGAAGTGGCGCCGGATGTGCGGGTACTTCGTCGCGCTGAAGCCGATCGAGGCGACGCCGTTTGGCCGCGTGCACTCGCGCGGCGTCGGCGGCTTCTCGGGCGAGCGCGCGGTGGGCTGCGCGGGCGCCTCGCAGCCCGCGAGCGACAGCGCCAGGAGGGCGACGACGACGGCACGCATCGCCTAAAGGCTGCCTTACCTCGAACTGACGGGGCGCCGCAAGGCTCAGAGCGTCAACGACCGAAGGAGGTCCTGCATGAAGCGAACGACGCTCGCCGTCGTGCTCGCCACCGGAGCCCTGGCGGTACCCGCCGTGGCGCTCGCACAAGGCGGAGGCGACGCGACGCCGACACCGACGCCGCAGCAGCAGGCACCGTCAGCGACACCGACCCCGCAGCCGCGCGACCAGGCGCCGCGGCAGGGTCACGACTGCCCGAACCACGACGGCGGAGGAGGCAGTTCCTCCGGCGGCGGCAGCTCGGGCAGCCAGACGGTCCTCTAGGCGTACAACGCCTCGATCTCGTTGGCGTACTTGGCGGCGATGGGCTTGCGCTTGAGCTTCATCGTCGGCGTGACCTCATCGCCGCCGGGTAGCCAGTCCCCCTCCACGATCAGGAACTTCTTGATGCCCTCCACGCGCGCGAGCTTCGCGTTGGCGGCGTCTACGCCCGCCTGCACCGCCGCTCGCATCCGCTCGTCGCGTGCCAGCGACGACAGGTCGGTGTCGGTGATGCCGTTCTGCGCCGCCCACGCCGGCGCGAAGTCCGAGTCGAGCACGATCAGCGCCGTGTTGTAGGGCCGCCCGTCGCCGATCACGCACGCCTGCCCGATCAGCGCGCTCGCGCCCTTCAGCGTCGACTCGATGTTCGCCGGCGACATGTTCTTGCCGGCCGCGTTGATGATGATCTCCTTCTTGCGGTCGACGATCGTGATGTAGCCGTCGTCGTCGATCGCCGCGATGTCGCCCGTGTGCAGCCAGCCGTCGGCGTCGAGCGCCTCGGCGGTCTTGTCCGGGTCGTTGCGATAGCCGGGCATCACGACGTCGGACCGGATCAGCAGCTCGCCGTCGTCGGCCAGCCGCACCTCGACGCCCGGGCCGGGCGGGCCGACCGTGCCGATCTTGACGCGGTCGGGCGGGTTGCAGGCGCCCGCCCCGCACGTCTCGGACATGCCCCACAGCTCGGCCAGCGGGATCCCGATCGCGTGGAAGAACAGCAGCACCTCGCGGGGTGTCGGCGCGGCGCCGACGTTGACCGCGACGATCTCGTCGAGCCCCAGCATCGAGCGCAGGCCGGCGAACAGCTCGCGGTCGGCCTCCTCGACGGTGCTCAGCAGGTCGGACGGCACCTCCTCCCCCGCCTGCTCGAGCTCGACCTTGCGCGTCGCGCCCGCCAGCCACGCCTGGTTGCGGGTCGCGTTCTCGCCTTGCAGAAGGAAGGACTCCATCCCCGCCTTCAGCTTCTCCCAGATCCGCGGGACCGCGAAGAACCACGTCGGCCGCACCGCCGGCAGGTAGCCGACGATCTCGCGCGGGTTGTCGCAGCACGTGACCGTCATCGCGAACACGATCGGCAGGTAGTGGTGCGCCATCCGCTCGGCGATGTGCGCCGCCGGCAGCCACGAGATGACCTTCGCGCCTTCCGGGAACCGAACGATCGACTCGGTGAGCTTCGCCGCCGCCGTCAGGTTGCGGTGCACGAGCTGCACGCCCTTCGGCGGCCCGGTCGTCCCGGACGTGTAGATGAGCGTCACCACGTCCTCGGGACCGACCGCGCGCCAGTGCGGCTCGGCGTCGAACTCCTCGACCGAGGGCCAGCCTTCCTCGAGCACCAGCAGGTGCTCGACGTCGGTGCCGGCCGCCCGGAACGTGTCGGCGAAGGCCGACTCGATCAGCGCCACGCGCGCGCCCGCGTCGCCGACCACGTAGGCGATCTGCTCGGGCGAGAACGTCCCGTAGATCGAGAACGGCGTCGCCCCGAGCGTCATGACCGCGAGGTCGGCGATGTGGAACTCCGGCCGGTTGGAGAGCATGAGCGCGACGTTGTCGCCCTTGCGTACGCCGAGCTCGGCGAGCCCGCCGGCCAGCGCGTCGACGCGCTCGCGCAGCTGGCTCCAGGTCAGCGAGACCTCGTCGTCTTTGGTGCGGACCGCGACGCGGTCCCCGAAATCCTCCGCCGTGAGCCGGAAGGCCTCGACGATCGTGGTGGCCGTGGTGGCCCGTGTTGCGACGCTCATTGAGCGACCCTACCTGACGCCGAAGCCCTCGCCGGTCAGTCGCCCGATGTCGTTCGTGAAGCCGACCATGAACAGCCCGATCACGAGCACGAAGCCGATGAAACCGGCACGCTCCATCACGCTGAACGGAATCGCCCGGCCGCGAACCTTCTCGGCCAGCGCCCAGAAGATGTGCCCGCCGTCGAGCGGGAGGAACGGGAACAGGTTGATGACGCCGAGCGACAGGCTGATGATCGCCAGCAGGTAGATCGCCCGCTCGAAGCTCAGCTCGATCGTCTGCCGCGTCACCTCGTAGGACCCGACGACGCCGGAGATGTCCTTGCGCTTCTCGGCGTTGAAGATGTTGGCGATCGTGTCGACGGTCTTGCGCGTGAAGAACCACATCTCGTCGACCGAGCGGTGCGCGGAGTCGACCGGGCCGACGCTCTCATGCGTGGTCCCGGCCAGGAACCCCACGAACATGTCGTCCTCGGCGGCGTTGTAGACCGGCCTGACCCGGACCGTGAGGTCCTTGCCGCCGCGCTGCACGAGCAGCGTCGCGTACGTCGCCGAAGCGCAGCCGTTGGTCGGCGTGCCGGCGCAGCGGTGCGTGGAGATCTGGCGGCGCATCGCGGCGAAATCGCCCTTCACGCCGTCGACGGAGAGGATCCGGTCGCCGGTCTTCAGGTCGAGGTACGCGGGCTCGGCGGTGACGCCGGCGACGGTGTTGTTGGGCTGCTGGATGCCGTTCGCCATCAGCAGCACCCACAGGATCAGGAACGCCAGCACGATGTTCACGGCCGGACCCGCCCCGATCACGACGATCCGCTTCCACACCGGCTGGCGGTAATAGGCGCGGTGGGCGACCTGCGGCGGGATCTCCTCCTGCGGGTTCATCCCGGTGATCTTCACGTAGCCCCCGAGCGGGATCGCCCCGATCGCGTACTCCGTGTCGCCCCACCGGCGGCGGGCGACGAGCGGCGGGAAGAACAGCGAGAAGCGCTCCACGCGCATGCCGACGGCCTTTGCCGCCGTGAAGTGGCCGAGCTCGTGCAGGATGATCAGCAGGGCGAAGCCGAGGAACGCGAGCACGAAGCTCATGCGTGCACCGCGACCAGCTCGCCGGCCACCTCGCGCGCCCGCGCGTCGGCCTCGTACAGCGAGTCGAAGCCGTGGACCGCGGCGGCGCCGACTCGGTCGAGCGTCTGCTCGATCACGGCCGGGATGCCCATGAAGCCGAGGCGGCCGCTGAGGAACGCGTGCACGGCGACCTCGTTCGCCGCGTTCAGGACGCACGGCCCGGTCCCGCCCGCCACCGCCGCCTCACGGGCGAGGCGCAGGCACGGGAACGAGTCCAGGTCTGGGTGCTCGAAGGTCAGCGACCCGAGCTCGGCGAGGTCGAGCGGCCGCATCGCCGGCACGTCGACCCGCTCGGGATGGTGCAGCGCGTAGGAGATCGGCACGCGCATGTCGGGATGGCCGAGGTGGGCCAGCGCGGCGCCGTCGCACAACGTGACGAGCGCGTGGATGATCGACTGCGGGTGGACGACGACGTCGATCTGGTCGTACGGCGTGCCGAACAGGTGGTGCGCCTCGATCACCTCGAGGCCCTTGTTCATCAGCGTCGCCGAGTCGATCGTGATCTTGCCGCCCATGTCCCAGGTCGGGTGCCGCAGCGCCTGCTCGACCGTGACGGACTCGAGCTCGGCGCGCGAGCGGCCGCGGAACGGGCCGCCGGACGCCGTCAGCACGAGCTTGTCGATCGTGCCTGGCCGTTCGGTGACGATCAGCTGGTGCAGCGCCGAATGCTCGGAGTCGACCGGCAGGATCTGCGCGCCGGTGGCCTCGGCGAGCGCGGTCACGAGCTCGCCGCCGACGACCAGCGACTCCTTGTTCGCCAGCGCGAGGTCGATGCCCTCGGTGAGCGCGACGATCGTCGGGCCGAGCCCGGCCGAGCCGACGATCGCGTTCAGCACGAGGTCGGCGTCGGATTCGGCGACCAGCTGGACGAGGCCGTCGGGCCCGGCGAGCACCTCGCCCTCGGCCCAGATCTCGGCCGCGCGGGCGGCCGCATCGGGATCGGAGAGCGCGATCCGGCGCACGCCGTGTTCGCGCGCCTGCCGCACGAGATCCTCGTGCGCGGTCCCCGCGGACAGGCCGACGATCTCGAACTCGTCGGCGACGACGTCGAGCGCCTGAGTCCCGATCGAGCCCGTGCTGCCCAGGATGAGAAGCCGCTTCATCGGCGACCCATTGTGGCAACGCCTGTCTAAGGACCGGATGAATCACGCGCGCAGTGGCGGACCAGGGGGCGGCGAACCACAGTGCGAGCAGGCCGAGGCCCCGACGGCCACCGGCCAGATCCAGCTCGTCCCCGAGCCCGAACAGGTAGTCGGTGATCAGCGTCACCGCGCACACGATCGCGAGCGCGAGGAAGACCAGGCCCGCGATCAGCAGCCGGTTGGCCGACTCGACCAGGTAGGCCCGCTCCGCTGGTGGAAGCGCAGCCGGTGCGTGGCGCTCGGCGCGATCAGGCAGAGCGTCGAGGCCGCGGTGGCGAGCAGCGTGGCGAAGTACAGGTCGCGCTGGAAGTCGGTGACCTTCGTGAAGCCCTGCGCGAACGGGACGGTCAGCAGGAACGCGAACAGGATCTGGACGCCCGGCAGCGCGATCCGCAGCTCCTGCAGCAGCTCGGCCATCTGGCGGTCGCGCTTGACCTCCTCGGGACTCCGCTCGTCCTCCATGCCGGAAGCCTTACCACGCGCTGTCGTGCGACATGCGCACGCGCGGGTCGAACCGCGAGACAGCCCAGTCGGCGAGCAGCCCGAGCACGATCAGGAGCACCGCGCCCCAGACGCCGAGCGCGCACAAAAGCGGGAAGTCGGGCTTCGGGTCACGGGCCGCGACGGACAGGTTCTCGTGCCCGGCCGCGCGCCACGTGTACTTGAAGAAGCCGGGCACGGACAGCGTCCGCTCGACCAGCACCATGTTGGTGATGATCAGCGGCGCCGACACCGCGATGAACGAGAAGGTGCCCGGATAGGAGAGCGGCGCCGCGTGGTGGCGGACGATGTCGTTCGGTGCCACGCCCTTCGCCTGCGCGGTGCGGATGAACTCCTCGTCCATCGCCTCGCGCGTGATCGACAGCGTCAGCCGCAGGCACATCGCCCCCAGCGGGGCGGCGAGCACCATCCATGGCACCAGCAGCTGGCGGAACCAGTCCCACGGGGCGTCCCACGGCTGCACCCAACGCGGCTCGGCATCGAAGAAGAAGGGCAATCCGACGCGACCGTAGATGGGATTGAACAGCCACAGCACGAACAGCCCGACGAAGAACACCGGCGCGCAGTAGGCCGCCATCGCGCCCGCCTCCAGCAGCCGCGACGGGAGCGAGCCCGGCCGCCGGGCGCACCACCGGCCCGCGAGGATCCCGCCCGCGGTGCCGAGCACGACGCCGCCGGCCAGGAGCCACAGGTCCCACCACAGCCCGTTCAGCCACAGCCCGTGGATCGACGGGCAGCCGCGCAGCATCATCGAGCAGCCGAAGTCGAGGTGGAAGAACACCCGGTTGAGATCGTCGGCCACGCCGGGGAAGAGCGACTGGCCCGGGAACATGTCCGCCCGCAGGACCCGCGGCACGGCGTAGGTGACGGCCACCACCACGACCAGGACGACGGGGGCGAAGGCGAGACGACGGAGAAACGGCAAGTCGAGCGTTATATGTCATCCGGGCCGCGACCTCTGTCGCGCGGATGACGTCCTACATCAGCGCGAGCCAGACGTAGTAGCCGGTCACGAGCGTGAAGAACGCGGCGTCCAGCCGGTCCAGCGCCCCGCCGTGGGTGCCGAACAGGGTGCCGGCGTCCTTGGTCCCCGCGTCGCGCTTTACGGCCGACTCGAACAGATCGCCGATCGGGGCGACGACGCCGACCGCGGCGCCGATGATCAGCGCGTCGATACCGGTCAGCCAGTCCTGGTACAGCCCCGCGCACCAGGTGAAGAACACCGCCGCCAGGAAGCCGATGACCAGACCCTCGACCGTCTTGTTCGGCGAGATCCGCGGCGACAGCGGCCGGGTGCCGAACCAGCGGCCGCCGAGGTAGGCGCCGGTGTCGCCGAGGAACGTGCCGACGAGCACGTCGATGACGATCCCGTCGCCGTGCGGCGTGCCGCGCAGCAGGATCGCGTGCGCGATCGCCATGCCGACCCACACCACGCCGAACGTGGTCAGCGCCATCGCGGCGGTCAGCGATGGGCCGCTCGGCCGAGGGATCGCGATGCCGAGCAGGAACATCAGCGGGAAGAAGGCGACGAGCGCGAGCAGGACCTGCCGCTCGCTGCCGTCCTGCGCCGCCACCGCGAGCCCGGCGATGGCCGCGAACGCCGCCAGCCGGATCGGCCGCACCGTCTCGTACATCCGGAACAGCTCGTGCAGGCACACGAAGCCGAGGACGAGGATCCCGGCCGCGAACACCCAGCCGCCGGCGGCGATGATGAAGATCGCGTACGCGACGGCGGGGATCGCCACCAGGACGCGCCCCGTGAGGTCCGCGGCGACACTGCGGCGCCGGGCGCTCATCGGCCGCCGAACCGGCGCCGCCGCACCTCGAACTCGCCGAGCGCCGCCTCGAAGTCCTCGCGCGAGAAGTCCGGCCACAGCACCTCGGTGAAGTGCAGCTCCGAGTACGCCGACTGCCACAGCAGGTAGTTGGAGAGCCGCTGCTCGCCGCTGGTGCGGATGATCAGGTCCGGGTCGTGCATCTCGGGCGCGTACAGCAGCGCCCGGAACTCCTCTTCGGTGGTGCCGGTGAACTGGCGCGCCGCGTCGACGATCTCCGCCCGGCCGCCGTAGTTGAAGGCGACGTACAGCGTGATGCGATCGTTGCCGCCGGTCGTCTCCTCGGCCCAGCGCATCTGCTCGAGCAGCTCGGGGAGCACGCCGTCGCGGCGGCCGATGAAGCGCATCCGCACGCCCTCGTCGTCGAGCTCGGGCGTCTCGGCGAGGATCCGCTCGGAGAAGAGCGCCATCAGCGCGTTGACCTCCTCCGGCGCCCGCGACCAGTTCTCGGTCGAGAACGAGTAGACCGTCAGCTCGCGGACGCCGAGGTCGACGGCGTCACGGAGGCGGGCCTTGACGGTGTCGGCCCCGGCCCGATGGCCTTCCTCCACGGGCAGGCCCCGTTGCCGGGCCCAGCGTCCGTTGCCATCCGTGATGATGGCGACGTACGAGGCGCTCACACCTCGAGGATCTCTTCTTCCTTGGCCTTGAGGACCGCGTCGAGCTCCTTGACCTTCTCGTCCGTCAGCTTCTGGAGCGCCTCTTCGGCACGGTGCTCGTCGTCGGAGCCGGCCTCGCCCGCGTCCCGCAGCTCGCGTAGGTCGTGCATGACGTCGCGGCGGATGTTGCGAATCGCCACGCGGCCCTCCTCGGCGAGGTTGCGGACCACCTTCACCAGCTCCCTGCGGCGCTCCTCGGTGAGCTCGGGGACCTGCAGGCGGATGATCGAGCCGTCGTTGTTCGGCGTCAGGCCGACGTCGGACTCGAGGATCGCCCGCTCGATGTTCTTGATCGAGTTCTTGTCATACGGCTGGACCGTGAGCAGCCGGGCCTCGGGCGCCGAGACCGTCGCGAGCTGCTTGAGCGGTGTCTGCGTGCCGTAGTAGTCGACGTTGATGCGGTCCAGCAGATGAGGCGTCGCGCGGCCTGTCCGGACCGAGCCGAACTTCGCTCGGGTCGCGTCCACGGACTTGTCCATGTGCTCCCGCGCGTCTTGAAGGAGGTCGTCGATCATGCCGTCGTCACCAGAGTCCCCACCCGCTCGCCGGAGACTATCCGGTCGATGTTGTCCTCGTCGTTCATGTTGAAGACGTAGATCGGGAGCCCGTTGTCCATGCACAGCGACAGCGCCGTGGAGTCCATGACCTTCAGACCGCGCTGGAGCGCCTCGCGCGCCGTGATCTCCGGGATGAACTCGGCGTTCGGATCCTTCTTCGGGTCGGCCGTGTAGATCCCCTCGACGCCGTTCTTGGCCATCAGGATCGCCTCCGCGTGCATCTCCAGGGCGCGCAGCGCCGCGGCGGTGTCGGAGGTGAAGAACGGGTTGCCGGTGCCGGCCGCGAAGATCACGACGCGGCCCTTCTCGAGGTGGCGCATCGCGCGGCGGCGGATGTACGGCTCGGCGACCTCGGAGATCGTGATCGCGGACTGCACGCGCGTGTGCACTCCCTGCTTCTCGAGCGCGTCCTGCAACGTCAGCGCGTTGAGGACGATCGCCAGCATGCCCATGTAGTCCGCGGTCGAGCGGTCCATGCCCGCCGCCGCGCCCTCGAGGCCGCGATAGATGTTCCCGGCCCCGAGCACGACCGCGACCTCGACGCCGCGGTCGTGAATGCCCTTCAGCTGGCGGGCGATGGCCGAGACGGTGTCGGCATCGGTGCCGAACTCGAGGTCGCCCATCAGCGCCTCGCCCGACAGCTTGACCAGGACCCGCTGGAAGGCGGGCTTGTCCGTCAAGCGCCCACCTGGAAGCGGGCGAACCGGCGGATCACGACGTTCTCGCCGGTGGTGCCGGACAGCTCGACCCGCAGCTGCTCGATCGTCTTGCCTTCGTACTTGTCGGTGTTGACGTGCGGCTGGTTGAGGAGCACGACCTCCTCCATCCACTTGCGCAGCTTGCCCTCGGCGATCTTGCCACGAACGTTCTCGGGCTTGTCGGCCGCCTGCTGCTCGAACACCCGCAGCTCGGCCTGCTTGGCGTCCTCGGGGATGTCCTCCTCGGAGACCCACTTGGTGGTCGGCGAGGCGGCGATGTGCAGCGCGAGCTCGCGCGCGAACGTGACGAAGTCCTCGTTGCGGGCGACGAAGTCGGTGTTGCAGTCGACCTCGACGAGCACGCCGACCTTGCCGCCGCCGTGGATGTAGGACTGCACGGTGCCCTCGGTGGCCTCGCGGCCGCCCACCTTGAGCGCCTTGTCGCCGAGGCGGACGCGCAGCAGCTCGACGGCGGCCTCGATGTCCCCGTCGGTCTCGGCGAGGGCGTTCTTGCAGTCCATCATGCCGGCGCCGGTGCGGTCGCGCAGCTCCTTGACCTGCGATGCGGAGATGGCGGTCACGACTTGGTCTCCTCGGTCTCCTTGGGCGTCTCTCCGGCGGCCTCGTCGTCCTTCTTCTTGCGACGCGGCGCGCGCTTCTTCTTCTCGGGCTTGGCCTCCGCAGCGGCCTCCGGCTCCGCGGGAGCCGCGGCCGGGGCCTCGGGCTCGGCCGCCGGCGCTCTCGGGCGCCGCGGCAGCGGGCGCCTCGGGCTCGGCCGCCGGCGCCTCGGGCGCCGCGGCAGCGGGCGCCTCGGGCTCGGCCGCCGGCGCCTCGGGCGCCGCGGCAGCGGGCGCCTCGGGCTCGGCCACCGGCGCCTCGGGCGCCGCGGCAGCGGGCGCCTCGGGCTCGGCCACCGGCGCCTCGGGCGCCGCGGCAGCGGGCGCCTCGGGCTCGGCCACCGGCGTCTCCACCGACGGCGACGGGGCCTCGCCGCGCGGCGAGCCCGCGGCCGGCATCGCCGGCTCGTCCTGCGCCTGCGCGGCGGCAGCCGCCTCCGGCGCCTTGGTGCCCTCGGCCTGCGGCGGCGCGGCCGCGACGGCCTCGGCGACCTGAGCCTCGGCGGCTTCGCGCGTCGCGGCCTCGGCGCTGCGGCTCGCCGCCTCGGCGGCGGCGCGCTCCTCGGCCTCGCGGCGAGCCTGCTCCTCGGCCTCGCGCCGGGCGCGCTCCTCGGCCTCCTTGCGGGCCTGCTCCTCGGCCTGCAGGCGCGCCTGCTCCTCCTCGTGGCGGAACCGGGCGCGGCCCTCGGCGACGACGTCGCCGATCGCCCGCGTCACCAGCGTGCAGGCACGGATCGCGTCGTCGTTGCCCGGCACCACGTAGTCGATCCCATCGGGGTCGCAGTTGGTGTCGACGAGCCCGATGATCGGGATCCGCAGGCGCTGCGCCTCGCGGACCGCGATCGCCTCGGTCTTGAGGTCGATCACGAACATCGCGTCGGGGACGCGCTGCATGTTCTTGACGCCACCCAGGTTCGCCTGGAGCTTCTCCAGGTCGGCCTCGGCGCTCAGGCGCTCACGCGTCGGCAGCAGCGCCAGCTGGCCCTCGGACGCGTAGCGCTCGAGGTCGTGCAGGCGCTTGATGCGCAGCGAGATCGTCTGGAAGTTGGTCAGCAGCCCACCCAGCCAGCGGTGGTTGACGTACGGCATGTTGGCCGACTCGGCGATCTCCTTGATGCCGTCGCGGGCCTGCTTCTTGGTGCCGACGAACAGCACGGTGCCGCCGCGGTTGGCGATCTCGGCCGCGAACTGCTGCGCCTGCGCGAGCAGCGCCTCGGTCTTGAGCAGATCGATGATGTAGATCCCGCCGCGCTCGCCGTGGATGAAACGGCGCATCTTCGGGTTCCAACGGCGCGTCTGGTGGCCGAAGTGGACTCCGGCCTCCAGCAGCTCCCTGATTCCTACCTGAGCCACGGATTACTCCCTTGATCGGTTGTGCACTGCAGCCCGGGCGACGAGGCGATTCACGGGACCCGGCTGGTGTGCCGGGCAGGGCCCGCGGCCTCGGACGTTTGGTTGGCGCCCGGGGTCGTTGAAACGGATTGCCCATCAGTTTACGAAAGTTCTGCGGAGATCCTCCGTTTACGCCTGCGCGGGCCGGCCCTCCCTTCCCCTACCTCCGGTGGACCGGCCCGCCTTTTCCCGTGCTCGTGGGCGGTCGCGCCGGCCAACTGCGGCTGGGTAGGGCAGCGGAAGCGCCCGCGAATCGATCTCCGTGTGCAGTTGACCCCCGTATAGGTCGTCAACTGCACACGCAGGGTCACTTGACGGCGCCCTACCCAGCTGCCGTTCGCCGGGCCAGCGCGAGCGCGTCGCAGAGGTCTCCGGCAGCGGAGACCGGACGTCGACCGCCGCCCCCGTCACCGGATGGGCGAACGCCAGCCGGTCGGCGTGCAGGAACTGGCGGGTCAGGCCCAGCTCGCCCTTGCGGCCTCCGTATTCGGGGTCGCCGGCGACCGGGTGGCCGATCGCCTTCAGATGCGCGCGGATCTGGTGCGTGCGGCCGGTCTCGAGCCGCACGCGCAGCAGCGTGTAGTCGGGGAGCGATTCCTGAGTCTCGAAATGGGTGATCGCCGGGCGCGGCTCGTCGGTGTCGGTCGAGATGCGCGTCCGCACGCGCCGGTCGCGCCCGAGCGGCGCGTCGATCGTGCCGGCCGCGCGACGCCGGCCGGCCCTCGACCAGCGCCAGGTACTCGCGCGTGATCTCCCGGCGCTGCAGCTGCGCCTTCAGCGCCGCGTGCACCGCCTCGCTGCGGGCGACCACGAGCAGGCCCGAGGTGTCGCGGTCGAGCCGGTGGACGATGCCCTCCCGGCCGGCATCGCCGCCCGCCGCGCGACCCTCGAGCGCCTGCGCCAGCGTCCCGGCCCGGTGCCCGCGCGCCGGGTGCACGACGACGCCCGCCGGCTTGTCGATGACCAGCAGGTGCTCGTCCTCATAGGCGATCGCGAACGTCGCCTCCGGGACCGCGGCCTCCGCGACCTCCGGCGCCGGCTGCACGGTCACCCGCTCACCGGCGGCGACCGGGTGGCGCTTCGGCCGCGCCACGCCGTCGACCTGCACCAGCCCGGCGTCGATCAGCCGCTGCGCCGCGGCGCGCGAGCCGGCCGCGCCGGCGAGGAAGACGTCGAGCCGCTCACCCGCCGCGTCCGGCTCGACGACCAGCTCACGCACGGCTCGGCGGGCCTTCGATCACGTACAGCAGCGTGAGCACGCCGAACGTGATCGCGATGTCGGCGACGTTGAACGCCGGCCACCACGGGAAGTCGATGAAGTCGGTCACCGCGCCGTCGCGCACGCGATCGATCAGGTTGCCGGCCGCGCCGCCGATCAGCAGGCCGGTCGGCAGCCACACGAGCGGCCGGTCGCGGTGGCGGGCGAAGAAGACCAGCAGCGCCGCGAGGGCGACCACGGCGAAGACCACGAGCAGCGCACCGCCGCCGGAGAACGCGCCGAACGCGATCCCGTCGTTGCGCACGTTGACGAGCTGGATCTTCAGGAACAGACCGACCTCGTCGCCGCGGTCGATCGTCGAGCGCACGAGCGCCTTGACGGCCTGGTCGGCCGCCACCGTGGCGACCGCGACCAGCGCGGCGCGGGCGGTCGGCGTCACGGACCTGGGTCGATCAGGTTCACGATCAGCCGGCCGACGATCTGCAGCGCGAGGATCGCGACGATCGGCGACAGGTCGAGCGGCCCGATCCGCAGCGGCAGCCGGCGGAAGATGCGCAGGTAGGGCTCGGTGACGTCGCGCAGGAAGTCCAGCACGGCGTTCACGGGCCGCGAGTAGGGCACCCGGGCGCCGAGCGAGAAGACGAACGACACGACGATCCACGCGATGATGAGGATCACGTAGACCGTGATCAGGGCGCCGAGGAAGTCGGCGATCTGCTCGCGTGCCTGCACGTTCAGCCGCCGACCACGTCATCCATCGCGTCGTTGAACGCGGCGCGGATGCCGCCGCGCTCGAGCGCCGCCAACCCGCGCGCCGTCGTCCCGCCCGGGGACGCCACCTCGCGGCGCATCGCGAGCGTGTCGCCGCCGCGGGCGCGCAGCAGCTCGGCCGAGCCGGCCATCGTCTCCGTGATCAGGTCGAGCGCGAGCGCGGCGGGCATCCCGCGCCGCACCGCGGCGTCCACCTGCGCCTCCACCAGCAGCGCCCAATATGCGGGCCCGACGCCGGACAGCCCGCCGGCGACCGACATCAGCCGCTCGGGCACCTCGACGACCTTCCCGAGGCGCCCGAAGAGCTCCTTCACCTGCGCGTACAGGTCGCCGTCCGCCTGCACCTCGGGCGCGGCGAAGGCCAGCACGCCGCGCGAGACCTCGACCGGGGTGTTCGGCTCGACGCGGAACACCGGCACGCCGGGATAGGCGCTGCGCACGTCGGCCTGCGTCGTGCGCGCCAGCAGCGACACGACCGCCTTCGCGGCGCCCGCCGCCTCCCACGCCACCTCGGCGAGCTGGGCCGGCTTGTGGGCGAGGATCACCAGATCGGCGCGCTCGGCCAGCTCGTTGTTGGTCTTGACCGCCTCGCCGCCGAGCTCGGCCGCCAGCGCGGCCGCGCGCCCGAGCCGGAGTCGGTGCACAGCACGGGATCGCCCCACCCGCGGGCGAGGGCACGCGCCATGTTCCCGGCGCCGATGAAGCCGACCTGCATGGCGGCCGGACGTGATCTCAGGACTGGTTGAAGAAGCCCTTCTCGATCAGCGCGCGCGCGCTCCTCCGCGGAGACCTCGCACGTTGCGCGGGGTGAGCAGGAACACCTTGTCGGCGATCTGCTGCATGCCGCCGTCGAGCGCGTAGGTGAGGCCGGAGGCGAAGTCGATCAGGCGCTTGGACAGGTCGCGCTCGATCCCCTGGAGGTTGATGATCACCGGGATCGAGTCCTTGAACTTGTCCGCCACGTCCTGGGCGTCGTTGAACGACTTCGGGATCACGAGGTGGACGCGGACGTCGTTGCGGCGTCCGTTGCCGGGCGGGGCCACCGACCGCAGCGTCGCCGTGCGGCGCTCGCTCGGCGTCTCGTCGGCGAAGATGTCGTCGATCTCGTCGCGCCGGCGGCGCGACGAGAGGCGGCGCACGTTCGGCCGCTCGCGGTAGCGGTTCTCGAGCTCTTCCTCGGGCTCGCGGACTCGACGGGCTCCTCGTCGTACGGGTCGCGGTCCTCGGCGAGGCCGAAGTAGACGAGGACGTTGTGCCAGGTGTCGCGGAAGGCCATGGCGGGGTGGGGTTCGCGCTCGGAGCGCGGTTTCCCTGCATAACCGCCGAGTCTACGCGTAGAGGACGGTGCCCAAGCGTACGATCGTCGCGCCCTCCTCGGCCGCGACGCGATAGTCCTGCGACGTGCCCATCGAGAGCTGGCGCAGGCCGTGCTGCGCCGGCGAGCTCGCGCAAGCGCGGCGAAATGCGGCCGGCTCGTCCTCGGGATCGTCGGTGAACGGCGGCATCGTCATCAGCCCGACGACCGGGACGGGAGAGCGGGCGATGAAGGCGCGCAGCTCGGCCGGGGCGATGCCCGCCTTGCTCCTCCTCCCCCGCGACGTTGACCTCGACGAGGATCTCGGTCTCCGGCGTGCCGTGCCTCTCGAGCTGGCGCAGCGCCGAGTCGGACGCCACCGAGTGGATCAGCTCGACGTACGGGAGGATCTGCTTGACCTTGCGGCTCTGGAGCTGGCCGATGAAGTGCCAGCGGAACTCCGGGTGGGCGGTCGCCTTCGCCTCGAGGTCCTGCGCGCGGTTCTCGCCGAGCAGCGTGATCCCGGCCTCGGCGAGCGTCGCCGAGCTCCTCCAGCGGCACGTACTTGACCGCGGCGAGGATCTCGACGCCGTCGGGCAGCTCGCCGCGGATCCGCTCGAGGTTGGCGCGGATGCGGGCGGCGTCGAGGCCGGTGATCAGACTCGCCACACGAGCCCCGCTTGGCGGCCGGTGACCCCGCCGTCGCGGCGGTGGGAGAAGAACAGGCCGAACCAGCACATGGTGCACAGCCCGACGTCGTGGATCTCGGAGACGCCGGCGGCGGCGAGCTGAGCGGCCGCAATCGCCGCGAGGTCGAGGTAGCGGTCACCCCGCCGCGCGTCGTAGCGCGCGAACACCTCGTGCACCTCCTCGCCGACCTCGTAGCAGCAGGCGCGGGCACCTGGGCCGATCAGCGCGGTCACCGGGCCGTCGCCGCCGACGTCGCGCAACGCGGCGATGCCCTCGGCGATCATACCCGCCGCCATCGTGCGCCAGCCGCAGTGCAGCGCCGCCACGGCGCCGCCGGTCACGAGCAGCACCGGCTGGCAGTCGGCGCCGAACACCAGCGCCGGATGGCCGCCCAGGGCCGTCGCCTGGCCGTCCTCCTGTGTGACCTGCGAGCGGGTCTCGGTGGCGCGGCGCACCGTTGCACCGTGCACCTGCCAGCCGAACTGGAAGCGCTCCCAGTCGCACCCCGCGGCGGCGGCAACGCGGGAGCGGTTCTCCTCCACGTTCGTGCGCTCGTCGGCGGTCTTGATGCCGAGATTGAGCGAGTCGAACGGCCCACCCGACACGCCGCCGCGACGCGTCGTGAACAGCGCGCGGGCGCCCTTCACCTCCGCGGCGATGTGGTCGCCCTCCCAGCGGAACGGCGTGGCGAGCTCGGGGAGCATCACGGGTCAATGCTACGGCCGAGCCCGGCCGCCAGCTGCTCGTCGCGGCTGCCGGCACGGCCCTCGAGCATCGCGACAGTCGCCGCCTCCAGTGCCTCGCCGACGGCACGGCCGTACGAGGCCGGCGGCGACGAGATCGTTGCCGTCGATGGCCAGGCGGCGGTGGCGAACGTCGTCGAGCCAGCGCCGCGCAGCCGCAAAGGCCGCGTCGCCGTCGAAGGCTCCCGCCACGGCCACGGTCTCCGCCGGCTGGTTGCGCAGCGCCGACCAGAGACCGACGTCGGGGACCGGAGCGTCGTCGATCAGCACGTCGGTCAGGTCGCCGGCGCTGGCGGCGGTGTGCGCGACGACATCGCGCTCAGCGGCCGGGAACGCGAGCTCGTCGAGTCGCGCGGCGAGCTCGCGACGGTCGCCCCACAGGCACGACGCGAACGCGGCGAGATCGGCGCGGGCGTCTCGCGGGCAGAGGGCGAGCGTGCGCTCGACGACGTCGGGCTGCACGCGAAAGCCGCCCGGTGTGCCCCAGGACAGCGGTCCGATCACCGCAGACCCGAGGCCGTGGCGCTCCAGCTCCAGCAGCGCCGCGGGTTGCGGCTCGCGCAGCAGCAGGCGCAGCTCGGCGCCCAGGCGTGAGCCGGTGACCGTGACGACGGCGCCTTCCGCGACCGCTTCCGCCGCCAGCTGATCGGTGCGCGGCTCCGCGGAGAACGACAGGCGGGCGGCGTAGCGGGCGAGGCGCAGCAGCCGCGTCGGATCGTCGCGGAACGAGCCGGTCGTGGAGCACGCGCAGCGCGCCCGCCGCGAGGTCCTCCCGCGCGCCTGCGTAGTAGGTCAGCTCGCCGTCCGCGAGGTGCAGGGCGATCGCGTTGACGGTGAAGTCGCGGCGCGCGAGGTCCTCCGCCAGCGAGGCGCCGAGCTCGACGTCGGGCAGCGCCCCGGGCCGCTCGTAGCGCTCACGGCGGGCTCCCGCGAGGTCGAACGTGGCCCCCGGAGCCTCCACCGTGGCCGTCCCGAACCGCTCGTGCGCGGTCACGGTGCCGCCCAGCCGTTCCGCCGCGCGGCGCGCCACGGCCACCGCGTCGCCCTCGACCACGAAGTCGAGCTCGTGCGGCGTACGGCCGAGCAGGACGTCGCGCACGGCGCCGCCGACCACGTAGACCGCCTCCTCGCCCTCGAGCGCGGCGACGGCGGCAGACCGGCCGAGACGTTCACGGACATTCACGAGCGGCATCTTGGCGCGTGGCTAACCTCATATGGGATGTCGTCGGAGCCGAAACGCTGGTACCGGCGGCGGATCGTCATCGTCCTCGGAGCCATCGCGGCCGTGTTGATCGGCGCCGCCGCGGTCTTTGCCCTCACCCGTCCGGGTGACGTCTTCAACAAGGACGTGGAGTTCCGCGCCGAGCCCGAGCAGACCTCCGTGCCCCGGGCGGAGGCACCGAAGAAGAAGGGCAAGAAGGGCAAGAAGGTCGACCCCCTCTCGGGCTTCGAGTGGGCCCAGTACGGCTACTCGCGCGACCGCCGGCGCTACCTGCCGACCAAGCCCGACGTGGCGCCCCCGTTCAGGCGCCGCTGGAGCTGGGACGCCAACGTCCTGCTCGAGTTCCCGCCGATCATCGTCGGCCAGCGCCTGTTCGTCACCCGCAACGACGGCCAGGTCGTCAAGCTCGACAAGAACACCGGCAAGGTCCACTGGCGCCGCGACATGGGCTATCTCGCCGCTTCGTCGCCCGCGTACGGCGACAAGAAGATCGTCGTCACGGTGCTCGAGCGCACCAAGGGCGGCCCCGGCAAGGTCGCCGCGATCTGGGCCAGGAGCGGCAAGGTCTCCTGGTCGCGCGCGCTGCCGAGCCGGTCGGAGTCGTCCCCGATGGTCGTCGACCACCACGTCTACTTCGGGACCGAGAACGGGACCGTCTACTCGATGCGCGTGGACAACGGCGCGATCCAGTGGCAGTTCCACGCGGGCGGCGCGGTCAAGGGCGGCCTCGCGCTGTCCGACGGCAAGCTCTACTTCGGCACCTACGGGGGCCAGGTCTACGCGATCTCCCAGAAGACCGGCAAGCAGGTCTGGCACACCGGCACGAGCGGCGCCCATTTCGGCCTGTCTGCAGGGAATTTCTACGCGACGCCGGCGGTCGCGTTCGGACGCGTCTACATCGGCAACACCGACGGCAACATGTACTCGTTCTCGGCCGCGTCGGGCAAGCTCGCCTGGCGCCGCGGGACGGGGTCGTACGTGTACGCCTCGGCGGCGGTCGCGCAGGTGCCCAACGGCCAGCCGACGGTCTACTTCGGCAGCTACGACGGCACGTTCTACGCGCTCGACGCCCGCACCGGCCGCACGCGCTGGAGCTACCGCGACGGCGGCAAGATCTCCGGCGCCGCGACCGTCGTCGGCTCGATCGTCTACTACTCGAACTGGGGCAAGCGCGACACGACCGGCCTTGGCGCGGTCACCGGGCGCAAGATCTGGAACAACGCGCGCGGCGCGTTCAACCCGGTCATCTCCGACGGGCAGGACATCTACCTCACCGGCTTCTCCTCGGTGGCGCGATTCGAGCCGCTGACCGTCGCTCAGGAGCGCGCGCGGGCGAAGCGGATCGCCAAGCAGAAGGCGCTGGCGAAGAAGCGCGCGATCGCCAAGAAGAAGAAGCAGGCCGCGGCCAAGAAGAAACAGGCGGCGAAGAAGAAGGCCGCGAAGAAGAAGAAGCAGCAGAAGAAGAAGGGCGGCTGAGCGCCCCGCAGGGGCCGGCGATTACCCCGGCTGGGTAGGGCGGCTGGGAGCCGGCCGCGGGGCGAGCATTGGCGAGTTGGTAACGCATAGCGTTACCAACTGGACACTCGACGCCGAGCCGGCGCGAGCTAGGCGCTACGCCGGCCGGCGCCACCCGGGCGCCAGACCTGGATCAGGTCCCGCATCGAGATGATCCCGGCGAGCTCGCCGTCCTCGACGACGACGAGGTGGCGGAACCCTCCTCTCGCCATCGCGTCAGCGGCGTCTTCGAGGTTCCAGTCCGCGTCCGCGAACGTCGCGTTGGCGGTCAGGTGATCGCGCACCAGCTCGCTGTCCGGGTCCTCCCCAGCGCCGAGCGAGCGCACCACGTCCCGCTCGGTGACGATCCCGGGACCCGGCTCCTCGGGATCGATGATCACGACAGCCCCGACGTTGTGCTCGGTCATGAAGCGCGCCGCCTCGCGCAGTGAGCGACCCGGCGTGATCGTGAGCACGTGCTCGGTCATTGCGTCTCGCACGTTCATCGTGCCGAACATTACAAACTCGTGTCGCGAGCCGTAAGTTCGGGCGCAGACCCCCGGTCCGGGACACTACGGTCGCATCGCGACGCCGGCTGCGCGCAGCGCCTCGCGGATCTCCGGGATCGTGTACTCGCCGTAGTGGAAGATCGACGCCGCGAGCGCCGCGTCGGCCCCCGCCGCGAAGCCGGCCACCATGTGCTCGGGGCCGCCGACGCCGCCGGAGGCGATCACAGGCACCTCCACGGCCTGCGAGATGGCGCGCACGAGGTCGAGGTCGTAGCCGTCCTTGGTGCCGTCGCGGTCCATCGAGGTGAGCAGGATCTCCCCCGCCCCGCGCTCGACGCCCTCGCGCGCCCAGGCCACGGCGTCGCGCCCGGTTGCGGTCCGGCCGCCGGCGACGTAGACCTCGAAGCCGGTGTCGCGGCGCTTGGCGTCGATCGCCAGGACCACGCACTGGGCGCCGAACACGTCCGCCATCTCGCCGATCAGCTCCGGCCGCGCCACCGCCGCCGAGTTGACCGACACCTTGTCGGCCCCGGCGTCGAGCACCGCCTGGGCGTCGGCCACCTCGCGCACGCCGCCGCCGATCGTGAACGGGACGAACACCTCGTCGGCGGCGCGGCGCGCCAGCTCGACGACCGTGGCCCGCTTGTCCGAGGTCGCCGTGATGTCGAGGAACACCAGCTCGTCGGCCCCGGTGGCGTCGTAGTGGGCGGCGAGCTCGACCGGGTCGCCGGCGTCGCGGATGTCGATGAACCGCGTGCCCTTGACCACGCGGCCGCCGTCGACGTCCATGCACGGGATGATCCGTTTGTAGTGCACCGGCGGCCAAGTCTAGGTAGCGCCGGGGCCACAAATAGGTAGCCGCCTACCGATGTGCGCACCGGCCGAGGCCGAGACAGTCGCACGGTCATGTCCGTGCTCGATCCGCATGCCGCCGCCGCGCATCGCCCCCGCCTGAACCGACTCGCGTACTCGCTCTGCGGTTCGGTGCAGCTCGCCGACGACCTCACGCAGGAGACCTACCTGCGTGTCCTGTCGCGCCCCCGGCGGCTGCGCGGCGGCCGCGAGTTCCCCTACCTCGCGCGCACGCTGCGCAACGTCCTGCACGATCACCGCCGCGCGCAGCAGCGCCGGCCGGCGCTCGCCGGCGACGAGCAGATCGCCGACCAGCCCCATACCCGCTCCGATCCCGAGCTGGCCGCACGCGCCCGTGAGGTGTACGCGACGATCGGCAAGCTCCCCGAGCCGCTCCGCGACGTCGTCGCGGCGGTCGACTTCGCCGGCTTCAGCTACGCCGAGACGGCCGCGGCGCTCGACATCCCCGTCGGGACCGTGATGAGCCGGCTCCACCGCGCGCGGGCCCGGATCGCGGACGCTCTCGCCACCGAAAGGACCCTCCCGAGTGATCCGCTTCTTGCTCGCGGCGGTCGCCGTATTGGCTTTCGCCGCTCCCGCGGCGTCCGCGCACGACGCCGAGATCTTCGCCACGAACAACACGGCGACGATCACCGACCCTGCCGACCCGCGACTCGACAAGACCCTGGACGGCTTCGCCCGCCACGTCGAGGACATCATCCGCGACGGCGGCGCCCGCCCGCGCGGCTCCGAGCTGCTCGACGGCGTCTTCTGCTGCGAGGTGACGTTCGAGCGCTCCCGCCGCTTCGACGTCGACCGCGCCGGCGATGGCGAGGTGCACGACATCGCTGAGACGATCCGGCGCCGCTTCCTGCAGGGCTCCGTGCTCACCTTCATCCCGCGCGCCGGCGGCGACGCGGTCGAGCTCGACGTCCCGAAGGTCAGCGCCAAGGCGCTGCGGAAGGGCCTGGTCGCCGACCCGGAGGCCCAGCAGCGGCTGTTCGGCGGCTCGGTGACCCAGGACCGGCATCTCCTGCTGGTCGCTGACGGCGCCGACGGCGACTTCGCCCGTGCGTTCGCCAAGAGGATCGGCGGCGACGTCAGGCACGCGACCGTCCGCAGCGGCGTGCGCGAGTTCGTGTCGGCCGCGACCGAGGGCCGCGCGCGGATCGAGCACCGGACGCTCGTCATCAGCGGCACCGCGGGCGACGACGTGATCGCCCTGCGGGACGGCCGCCGGCTCCAGATCGACTTCGGCGATGACGGCGTGGTCGACTTCGAGCCGTCCTTTCGCCGCTTCGACCGCATCCGCTTCGAGGGCGGCGACGGCTACGACACCGTCGTCAGCCACGGGAAGGAGGTCGAGCTCGACCCCGGCGCCTTCGACGGCATCGAGCGGATCGACCTCGACGACTCCGACCGCGTATCGGTCCACGACCTGTCGCAGACCGGTGTGCTCGAGGTCTACGTCAACCTCGGCGACGGCGTCGACGGCGTCAGCGTCGACGGCTCCGACGGCAGCGACAACATCCTGGTCGGCGGCTTCGGCGATCAGGTCTACGTGCTCGGCCCGACGTTCGTGCAGATCAACCACGCGAGCGCTTCGACCGCCTGCGCGTGAACGCCGGCGACGGCCGCGACGACATCAGCGCGTCGACCGACCTGATGAGCCTGACGCTCGACGGCGGCGACGGCGACGGCACGCTGTTCGGCGGCCCGGGCGACGACGTCCTGATCGGCGGCGACGGGTTCGACGACGTCACCGGCGGCAAGGGCAACGACCGCGTGTCCATGCGCGGCGACTTCGACCGCTTCACGTGGAAGCCGGGAGAGGGCACCGACAGCGTCGACGGCGGCGCGAGCCACGACTCGCTGTTCTTCCAGGGCATCAACAACACCGAGGTGTTCGACTTCTTCCGCGACCGGCACGACGTGCGCCTCGTCCACGACCCCGGGGCCGAGGCGGTCGACCTGCACGGCGTCGAGGAGCTCGACGGGATCGCGTTCGGCGGCGAGGACCTGTTCGACGTCCGCAACCTGGCGGGGACCGGCGTTGACCTGATCGATCTCAGCCTCGCGCCGAGCTTCGGCACCGCCGACGGCGACAACCTCGCCGACCGCGTGGACGTCGACGCCAACGCGGCGGTCAAGGTCACGGGCCAGAAGGTGGTCAGCGGCGCGGTGACCATGACCGGGCTCCCGTACACGGTGAAGCTCTCGCACTCGGACGGCCCGCTCGACACGCTCGCGATCGACGGCGCGCCGAGCATCGACACCTCCGGCCTGCAGGCCGGGGTCATCGGGGTCCAGGGGGACTAGCTGGATGGTCGATTCTGTGGCCCGCGTTCGTGGGTAGCGGGATCGGCCATCTACACCCTGATGCCCAGGGCGTGCGCCGCGGCGGCCGCTTCCCGCCGTGAGCGCACGCCCAGCTTTCCGAGCACCGCCGCGACGTGGTGGTCGACCGTGCGGATGGAGACCACCAGCCGGTCGGCGATCTCGGCGTTCGTCATCCCCTCGCTCAGCAGCTCCAGCACGACGAGCTGGCGCTCGGTGAGCCCGGCGGGGTTGGCGGGCGTGCCGGCGCGCGGCCCGCGGGGCACGCGCTCGCCCATCGCGCGCAGCCGCGCGCGGGCGAGCGCAGCCGCGGGCGCGGCGCCCAGCCCGTCGAGCACGCGGATGCCCTCGACGATCCCGTCCGGATCCTCGCCGTACACGCGGTCGAGCGCCCGTTCGTAGGGGTCGTCCGGCCACGGGTCGGCGATCGGCGGGCCCGTCACCGGCAGCCCGGCGCGCTCCATGTAGCGCTCGACCTCCGACCGGAACGGCGCGGCCCCGAAGTGCGACAGCAGCGGCAATATCTCCCCCGCCACCGCCGCCACGACGTCGGTCTTCCCCGCCAGCCACGCCCACTCCAGGTAGGCGAGGCCGGCATAGGCGACGCCGATGATCAGCCGCTGGCTGCGGGCCTGCTCCCACGCGGCGGCGAGCATCGGCTCCGCCGCCGGGTCACCGCGCCGGGCGAGCAGGCGGCCCAGCCACGGCACGCTGTAGACGTAGAGCATCCCGGGGTCGTCGAGCCGCAGCACGAGCTCACGCAGGCTCTCCAGCGCCGCGTCCCAGCGGCCGCGGCGGATCAGGGCGACGCAGCGGTGGACCTCAAGGTTGTAGGCGTGCGACCAGAAGCCGCGCTCGCGCGCGAAGCGCAGGCCGTCCTCGGCCCATGACTCGAGCTCGTCGAGGTGGCCGCCGCGGGCGAGCAGCTCGACGAGGTTGCAGTAGCCGCGTGCCGCGTACTCGAACTGGCGGGCGTCGATCGCCGCGGCGATGCTCTCGTGCAGCAGGTCGAGCCCGGCCGGGTTGCCGAGCTCGACGCGCGCGAGCCCGAGGTAGTTCAGCGCGAGCGCGGCGAGGTCGTGGCGGGCCTCGCGCTGGGCCAGCTCGAATGCGTGCACGAGCATCGGCTCGGCGCGGTCAGGGTCATCGGTCATCGCGAGGATCGCGCCGTCATAGAGCGAGGCGTGCGCGAGCGCAGGCCCGTCGCCGGTCGGCTCGAGGAGGAACACCGCCCGCGCGGCGGCCTCTTCCGCCTCGTCGGTCTCGCCGGCCATGAACAGATGCCGCGAGACGCGCACCAGGCACAGCCCGACGGCGACCGGGTCGCCGGCCTCGGCGTACAGGCGCGCGGCCTCGCGCCCGGCGTCGACCGCCTCGCGGAAGCGGTGGGCGTTGTAGAGCTCCCAGCCGTAGGCGTCGAGCACGGCGGCGCGCTCGCGCGCGGGCAGCGAGCCCACGTACGGGAGGACCGACGTGATGTGCGCGAGCGCCTGGCGGTGCGCGCCGGCCCGCGCGGCCTCCAGCCAGGCGTCCGGGCCGACGGCGAGGATGGTCTCGACGTCGCCCGCCTCGACCGCGTGGTGCATGACCCGCGCGGGCTCGGCGCCCTCCTGCGCCCGCAGCTCGCGCACGACGGCGGCGTTGAGCTGCTGTCGCCGCAGCGCGGGCAGGCTCTGCTCGATCGCCCGGCGGGCGAGCTCGTGCCGGAACGCGACGCGGTCGGCGCTGACCTCGAGCACTCCGCCCTGCTCGGCCTCGGTCAGCGCGTGCAGGCTGCGCCCGAGCAGCCCCATCGCCAGCGACATCTCCACGTGCGACGGCACTACAGACAGCTGGTCGAGCGCCTCGCGGCACTCCGCGCCGAGCCGGCCGACGCGCGCGAGCACCGCCTCCATCACGCTCACCGGCACGTCGTCGGCGGGCGAAGCCAGCGCCTCGGTGACGAAGAAGGGGTTGCCGCGCGTGACGCGATGCACGCGGGCGGGATCGGCGCCGGTGCCCTCGCACAGCTGCCGCACAGCGGCGGGCGACAGCGGCGCAAGCGCGACGCGGTGGACCGGGCATCCGGCGAGGCCGCCGAGGAAGCGGTTGAGCGGGTGGCGGGCGTCGACCTCGTCGTCGCGGAACGTGAGGACGAGGACGGCCCCGACGGACTCGATCCGCCGGGCGGCGTAGCCGAGGACGTCGAGCGTGGCGTCGTCGGCCCAGTGGATGTCGTCGACGACCAACACGGTCGGCGTCTGGGCTGCGAGCTCGTCGAGCAGCGCGGAGAAGATGTCGTCGACCGGCTCCGGGCCGAGCACCGCGTCGCGCAGCGGCCCCAGTGCGCGCGACGCCATCAGGTCGTCGCACGCCGACATCAGGACGCGGGCGTCCGCGTCACGCGCGAAGGTGCGCGCGAGCGTCGTCTTGCCGATCCCGGCCTCGCCGGTGACGAGCACCACCGAGCCATTCCCTGCTGCGGCGTCGGCCACCGCCGTCCGAAGGACAGCGAGCGTGTGCTCCCGCTCAAGCAGCATGCACCCATGCTGCCAGTGACGCGTGGCCTCGTCCACGTGTCCCGGAAGCACGGCGCATAACCCGGTGGAGCCCAGGTGCGTGGACTAGTCCACGCCGTCGAGTGCGGCCTGGCCCTCGGCGATCGTGAAGCGCTTCTCGTACAGCGCCTTGCCGACGATGACCCCGGCGAGGTTGACCTGGCGCAGCGCCGCCAGCACCTCGAGGTCCTCACGGCGGCCGATCCCGCCCGAGTAGAGGAAGCGTCCGCGCACCGCGTCGGCGATCCGCCGCACCTCGGCCGCGTCCGGGCCCTCGAGCTTGCCGTCGCGATCGACGTTGGTGTAGACGAACGAGGCGACGCCGCGGTCCTGCAGGCGCCGGATCGCGTCCTCGGCGGGCAGCTCGGTGGTCTGCGTCCAGCCCGCGGTGGAGATGTGGCCGCCGCGGACGTCGACCGAGACGACGATCCGCGGCCCGTAGGCAGCGAGGATCTCGTCGAGGAAGTCGATGTCGCGGAACGCCGCGGTGCCGACGATCGCCCGCTCGGCGCCCGCGCGCAGCGCGTCGCGCACCGCGTCGACCGTGCGCAGCCCGCCGCCGTACTGGACCGGCACGCCGGTGCCCTGGACGATCCGGCGCAGGTGCTCGATCGAGCGCGGCTCCCCCTCCTTGGCGCCGTCGAGGTCGACGACATGCAGGTAGCGCGCGCCCGCGTCGACCCAGCTCTGTGCGGCCTCGAGCGGGTCGTCGTGGTAGGTCGTGGCGTCCTCGAAGCGGCCCTCGACGAGCCGCACCGCGCGGCCGCCGTAGATGTCGATCGCCGGGTAGAGGATCACGCGGCCGGGTGGGTGGGGACGGTTTCCATGGCGAAGTTGCGCAGCAGCGCCAGGCCGTCGCGCGAGGACTTCTCGGGGTGGAACTGCACGCCCATCACGTGGCCGCGCTCGACGATCGAGACGAACGGGGTGCCGTACTCGCCGCGGCCGACGACGTCCGCCTCGTCCTCGGGCTCGCACACGAACGAGTGCACGTGGTAGAAGGCCGCCGCCTCGCCGAGCCCGTCCGCCAGTCGCGACGCGCGCGTGAACGTGACCAGGTTCCACCCGATGTGGGGCACGCGCTCGCCGCGCAACGGACGCACGCGGCCGGGGAGCAGCGCCAGCCCGGTCGCCCCCTCGTGCTCGTCGGAGGCCTCGAACAGCAGCTGCATGCCCAGGCACAGGCCGAGCACGGGCACGCCCGCCTCGGCGCGCTCGACGATCAGCTCGTCGAGCCCCGCGGCGCGGATCCGGCGCATCGCCTCCGGGAACGCGCCGACGCCCGGCAGCACGACGCCTTCCGCCTCGCGGATCAGATCGTGGTCGGCCGTGAGCACCGGCTCGGCGCCGACATGCTCGAGCGCCTTCTCGACGCTGCGGCGGTTCCCCATCCCGTAGTCGACGATGGCGATCACGTCAGCGTGCCCTTCGTGGACGGGATCCCCGGCTCGCTCGGATCGATCGCGACGGCCGCGCGCAGCGCACGGGCGAACGCCTTGTAACAGGCCTCGATCATGTGGTGGGCGTTGGTGCCCGCCTGCAGCTCGAGGTGCAGCGTGAGCCGCGTCGTCGAGGCCACCGCGCGAAAGAACTCCTCGGCCAGGTCGTGGTCGAAGCCGGCGATCTCGCCCGCCGGCAGCTTGTCGAACCCCTCGATCGCCGCGTACGGGCGGCCGGAGACGTCGACCGTGCAGGCGGCGCGCGACTCGTCCATCGGCACCACCGCGTGGCCGTAGCGGACGATCCCCCGGCGGTCGCCCAGCGCCTGGTCGAGCGCCTGGCCGAAGACGATGCCGGTGTCCTCGACGGTGTGGTGCGCGCCGGTCTGCAGATCGCCGGTGACGGCGACGTCAAGGTCGAAGCGGCCGTGGCGCGCGACGAGGTCGAGCATGTGGTCGAGGAAGCCGACGCCGGTGGTGCGGCGGCCGGCGCCGGTGCCGTCGAGCCCCAGGGTGAGCGACACGTCGGTCTCGCCGGTCTTGCGGGTGATCTGGGCGGTGCGGGTCATCGCGACGGCGGATTCTCCCGGATCTCCATCGACGCGGCGTGGTGCTCGAACCCCTCGGCACGGGCGATCGGCACGCCGGCGCGCGCCAGCGCGGCCGCCGCGGGGCCGACACGCACCTCCGCCATGCGGCGGCGGAAGTGGCGCGCGGACAGGCCGGACGCGAAGCGCGCGGCGCCGTCGGTGGGCAGCGTGTGGTTCGACCCCGCCACGTAGTCGCCGAACGCGGTGCCGGACTCGATGCCGACGAACAGGCAGCCGGCGTTGCGCACGCGCGGGGCGAGCGCCTCGGCGGCTTCCCCGGCCAGTTGCAGATGTTCGGGAGCGAGCGCCTCGGCGAACGCCAGCGCCGCCTCGAGATCCTCTGCGCGCACCGTCACGCCCACCTCCAGCGCCGCCAGCAGCTCGGCGTCGTCGGAGACCGCGACGACCAGCGACCCCTCACCGTGCTCGGCCTGCGCCATCAGGTCGAGCTTCAGCGGTGCCGGATCGGCGCCCGCCGAAGCGATCACAGTCAGGTCGGACGGGCCGGCGAAGCCGTCGATCCCGACTCGCCCGGCGACCTGCCGCTTGGCCTCCTGCACCCACAGGCTGCCGGGGCCGACGATCACGTCGACCGGCCGGATCGTCTCGGTGCCGTACGCGAGGGCGGCGATCGCCTGCGCGCCGCCCATCGTGAACACCTCGTCGGCGCCGCACAGCGCGGCCGCGGCGAGGATCACGGGGTGCCGCGGCGCCGCGACGACGACCTCGTCGACGCCGGCCGCGCGCGCGGTCACGGCGCCCATCACGACCGACGACGGATACGGATGGCGGCCGCCGGGGGCGTACACGGCCGCGCGCCGGACCGGCACCTCGCGCAGCCGCACGGTCTGACCCTGCGGGAGCGTGACCTCGGCCTCGTCGTCGACGCCCGCCTCGGCCACCGCCCGCACGTTGGCGATCGCGGTCTCGAGCCCCGCCCGCACGTCACCGTCGAGCTTGTCGAGCGCTGCCGCGAGCTCGTCGGCAGACACGGTGACGCGCTCGTTGCCGGAGAACTGCTCCTCGTACTCGAGCAGCGCCTCGTCGCCGCGCTCGGCCACGTCCTCGACGATCGCCGTCACCTGGACGACGGCGATCCCGGCGACCTCGCCGCGGATCCGCGCCGCCACCGCGGCGGCGTTCTCGACGGTGCACTCAAACGGCACGGATGCGCTCCAGCAGCGCGTCGATCTCGGCGGCCCGGAGCTTGTGCGCCACCGGGTTGGCGATCAGCCGCGCCGTCGACGTCGCGATCTCCTCGCGCACCACGAGCCCGTTCTCGCGCAGCGTCGTGCCGGTCGCCGTGAGGTCGACGATCCCCTCGACCAGCCCGGCCAGCGGCGCCAGCTCGACCGAGCCCTTGACCTCGACGATCTCCGCCTGGCGGCCGGTGCGCTCGAAGTAGGCGGCGGCGATCTTCGGGTACTTGGTCGCGATCCGCATCACCCCGAGGCGCCGCAGCGCCTCGGCCGCCGGGTCCTCGCCGTCGACGGTGGCGAACACCATCCGGCACGGCCCGAAGCCGAGGTCGAGCAGCTCGTACACGGCACGCTCGGGCTGCTCGGCGAGCACGTCCTTGCCGGTGATCCCGAGGTCGGCGGCGCCCGCCTCGACGTAGGTCGGCACGTCGGACGGCCGCATCGTGACGATGCCCGCGTCCTCGAACAGCAGCTTGCGGTCGTTGGCGCGCACCTCGGCGGTGTCGACGCCGAGCGTGTCGAGCAGGTCGAGCGTCTCGCCCATCAGCGCGCCGCGCGGCACGGCGAGCCGCAGACCGCCGAGCCCCATCAGCGGCCCTCGCCGACGCGCGCGAGATGCAGGCGCTCGACGTTCAGCGCCCACCCGCACGCCGGCAGGTCGCGGCCGAAGCGCCCCAGCAGGTCGTCGTAGCGGCCGCCGCCGCCCATCGGGGCGCCGAGCGCGGTGTCGTAGACCTCGAACACGGCGCCCGTGTAGTAGCCGAGCGAGCGGATCAGCCCGAGGTCGAAGATGACGCGGTCGGCCACCTCCGGCGCGAGACGGTCGTACACGGCGCGCAGGTCGGCCGCCTCCGGCACCGCGTCGAGCACCTCGACGCCACCGCGCATCTGCGGCACGGTCACCAGCTCCTCGCGCCCGTGCGCGGCGACCTCGCGCTCCAGCCCGACAAAGTCGAGCGAGACGAGCTCGTGCAGGATCTGCGGGCGGGCGTCGGCCGGCACCTCGAGCCGGTCGAGCAGCCGCGGGTACAGCGAGGCGTCGCCGAGCCCGACGCGGTAGTTCTCCAGCCCGGCGGCGTCCAGGCACGCGCACAGCACGGTCAGCGCCTCGGCGGTGCCTTCCGGGCCGGGCGCACCCACGAGCTCCAGCCCGGCCTGCAGCATCTCGCGTGCCTGCCCGCGCTGCGGCCGCACGGACCGGTAGGCGTGCGCGAAGTAGCAGAAGCGCAGCGGCGGCTCGGCGGCCCCGTAGCGGGTCGCCACGACGCGGGCGATGGGGATCGTCATGTCCGATCGCAGCACGAGCACGTTGCCGTGCTCGTCGAACAGCTTGTAGGCGGGGTCGGCCGCCTTCGGGTCGCCACGGGTGAGCACGGCCTCGTACTCCAGCGCAGGCGTGGCGATCTCGCCGTAGCCGGAGGATTCGAACACGCCCCGGAACGCCTCGGTGATGGCGCGCAGCTCGCGCATCTCGTCCGGCAGGACGTCGCGCGTGCCGCTGGGGATGGGGTGGATCACGCCGCGACGCGCTCTATCTGCGCGCCGAGCCCTCGCAGGCGCTCGTCGATCCGTTCGTAGCCGCGATCGATGTCGCGCACGTTGTGGATCTCGCTGGTCCCGTCGGCGCAGACGGCGGCGATCAGCATCGCCATGCCGGCGCGGATGTCCGGCGAGGACAGCCGCTGGCCACGCAGCCGGCGCGGCCCGATGACGATCGCGCGATGCGGGTCGCAGATGGTGATCTCCGCTCCCATCGAGATGAGCTTGTCCACGAAGAACAGGCGGTTCTCGAACATCTTCTCGAAGATCAGCACCGAGCCCTCGGACTGGGTGGCGAGCGCGACCGCGATCGACGTCAGATCCGCCGGGAAGGCGGGCCACGGCCCGTCCTCGACCTTGGACTGGTAGTCGCCCGCGTCGCGCGAGACGACGAGCTTCTGCCCGCCGGGCACGACGCAGTGATCGCCGTCGAGATCGCTGTGGAGCCCGAGGCGCTTGAAGACCAGGCGGATCATCCGCATGTCGTCGGGCACGCAGCCCTCGATCCGCAGCTCGCCGCCGGTGACGCCCGCGAGCGCCATGAACGACGCGATCTCGATGTGGTCGGGGCTCACGGTGTGCTCGCAGCCGTGCAGCTTGCCCATGCCGTGGACCTGCATCACGTTGGAGCCGATCCCCTCCACCGCGCAGCCCATCTTGTTGAGCATGCGCGCGAGGTCCTGCACGTGGGGCTCGCAGGCGGCGTTGCGGATGACGGTCGTCCCGTCGATCAGCGCCGACGCCATCAGCGCGTTCTCGGTGCCCATCACGGACGGCTCGTCCATGAAGAAGTCGCACGCCTGCAGGCCGCCGTCGGCCAGGATGCGGATGTCGTGCCCGTGCTCGACCGTGGCGCCGAGGGCGCGGAAGGCGTCGAGGTGCGGGTCGAGCCGGCGGCGGCCGATCACGTCGCCGCCCGGGGGCGGCATCACCGCCGAGCCGAAGCGGGCGAGCAGCGGGCCGGCGGCGAGGAACGAGGCGCGGATGCGCTCGGCCAGCGACGCGTCGACGTCGGTGGTCGTGACCTTGTCGGCGTGCAGCGAGACCGTGTTGTCGTCGAGCCAGGAGGTCTTGGCCCCGAGGGCGGCGAGCAGCTGCAGCATCGCCTCGACGTCACGGATGCGCGGGACGTTGTGCAGGATCACCTCCTCGTCGGTGAGGAGGCTGCACGCGAGCAGCGGCAGCGCCGCGTTCTTGTTGCCGGCGGGCACGATCGTGCCGGACAACGGCACCCCGCCCTCGATCAGGAGCTTTTCCATGATGGGAACGGCGGGGCTCGGGCCCCGAGGCTGGGCTAGGGTAACAGCCATGTCTGAGCCTCTTTCGCGCGAGCAGGCCTGGGACCTTTTCTGCTCCTGGACCGAGTCGGAGTCCCTGCGCCGGCACGTGCTGGCGGTCGAGGCGGCGATGCGCGCCTACGCAGCCAGGTTCGGCGAGGACGAGGAGCTGTGGGGCCTCGTCGGCATGCTCCACGACCTCGATTACGAGCGCTATCCGGACCTCGAGACCGGCCATCCGCGGATGGCCCTGGAAGAGCTGCGCAAGCAGGGGTTCTCGGAGGAGTTCGTCCGCGCCGTCGCCTCGCACGCCGACTTCCTCGGCGTCTCGCGTGACTCGAAGATGGAGAAGACGCTGTTCGCCGTCGACGAGCTGTCGGGCTTCGTGATGGCGTGCGCGTTCGTGCGGCCTGAGGGCATCCACGGGATGACGCCCAAGTCGGTCAAGAAGAAGATGAAGACGCCGGCGTTCGCCGCCGCCGTCAACCGCGACGAGCTGCGCGCCGGTGCCGAGGACCTCGGCGTCGACTTCGACGAGCACGTCACGCTGGTGATCGCCGCACTGGAGGAGCGCGCCGGCGAGCTGGGCCTCGAGGGCCGGGCGGCCGCCTGATGCGGATCATCGTCCTCGAGGGCGACGAGACCGGCCAGGAGCTGCTCGAGCAGTCGCTGCGCGTGCTCGAGCCTGACGTCCTGCAGCTGGAGCTGGAGCTGGAGCGTTTCGACCTGTCGCTGGAGAAGCGGCGCGAGACCGGCAACGAGATCGTGCACGAGGCGGCGACGGCCATGCGCGAGGCCGGCTACGGCATCAAGGCGGCCACGGTGACGCCCGAGGGCAAGGACGACGTCGGCTCGCCGAACCGGATCGTGCGCGAGGGCGTCGACGGCAAGGTGATCGTGCGTACCGGTCGCCGCATCCCGGGCATCGTCGGCCCGGTCTCCGGCGTGTTCCACCCGATCTCCGTCGTGCGAATGGCCGTCGAGGACGCGTACGGCGCCAAGCAGTGGCGCGAGGGCGCCGAGGGCGCCCCCGACGAGGTCGCCTACCGCACCGAGAAGGTCACCCGGTCGACCTGCCATGCGGTCGCCGAGTACTCGTTCCAGACCGCCGAGCGGATGGGCGCCCGTGTCTACGGGGGCCCCAAGTGGACCGTCTCCCCGGTCTACGAGGGCATGCTCAAGGAGGAGATGGACGCGGCCGCGGCCCGCCACTCCGACGTCCCGTACGAGCCGGTGCTGATCGACGCCACGTACGCGGGTCTGCTGACCGGCGCGACCGAGACGCCGCTGGTCATTCCCGCCCTGAACCGCGACGGCGACTGCCTGTCGGACATGGTCCTGCCGATGTTCGGCTCGATCGCGGGTGCGGAGTCCGTCCTGCTCGCCTTCGATGCGGACTACAACGTCGAGGTCGCGATGGCCGAGGCGCCGCACGGCACCGCGCCGTCCCTGATGGGCAAGAACCTCGCCAACCCGATGGCGATGCTGCTCGCCTGCGGCGCCGTGCTGGCGTACGCCGGCGACGTGCCGGGAGCCGAGCGCGCGTCGCGCGCGATCTACGAGAGCGTGCTGGAGACCGTCGCGACGGGCACCAAGACGATCGACCTCGGCGGCGGCACCACGACGTCAGAGTTCACCGACGCGGTCGTCGACAAGGTGCGTACCAAGGTCGACGTCTGGTCGTCGCTGGGTTCGCGGTAGTTCTTCACGGTCGTGCCGCCGCTTGCGGCGGTCGTACAGCAGCCGCTGGATCGCGAGCACGGCCGTGCCGGAGACGACGATCGCCACGAGGTTGATCGACAGCTGGCCCATCGAGCCGCGCCAAGCGGGCCAATCCTTATAGGCGGCAGAGACGCCGATGTTCGCGGCCGCCGGGATCGTCGTCACCGAGATCGCGACGCCGATCAGGGCCCCGGACTTGGCGGTGGAGAGCGACAGCACGCCCGCCGCGCCGGCGCACACGGCGACGAACGCCGAGAAGAAGTCCGGGCTCGAGATCACGTTCGAGAGGCTGTGGCTCGCTTCGCTGAACGACTCCGGAGTGATCCCGGTGGCCTTGAAGATGAGCGTCGCCACATAGGTGGCGGTGATCGCGAGCGCGAACCCGACGACGAGCGCCACCCCTGACCGGATCGCCAGGTCGCGGCGCCGCTGGATGATCGCGACGCAGACGCCGGCGATCGGCCCGAACTCCGGGCCGACGACCATCGCTCCGACGATCAGGATCGGCGAGTTGAGGAAGATCCCGACCGCGGCGATCAGTGACGCGAGCGTCATGAAGAGCACGAAGACGGCGGACAGCTCGACGTTCTCGCTCGTCCGCTGCTCTACCTCCTCCCAGACGACCGCGTCCGCGGGCGCTCCGCGCGCGTGCTTCTCCGCCGCGTCGGCGGCCTTCGAGATCGCGGTGTCGATGAGCTCGAGGGCGATCGAGCCGTCCTCCTTGAGGCCGAGGGCCTTGAGGTCGCTGAGCACGACGCTCGCGTCCTCGCGCGCAACGTCGCACAGGATCACGTCGCCCTTGGGCTTGCGCGCGGCGCCTTCGAGCACGATCACGTTGATGACCGAATCGGTGCAGCCGAGCACCTCGAGGACCGCGTCGGTCTTCTCGTGCGGTGACACGATCCGGAGATGGACCATCACCGGTCAGCCTACCCCGGGGTCCTGACCGCGCTCGCCGCTCCTCGCCGAGACTCGAAACTGCAAGATCGATTGCAGAAAATCGCGCTCGAACTCCGCGTCCTAGAGCCAAATTCGTGGCATCCGTCGCACGGAAGTCCGCACACTGCGCGTTCCGTCCGACCCCAAACGTAGTCTGACGAACACATGTTCCCCCCGACGACCACAGGCCGCCCGAAGAAGCGCTCGCTCCGCGAGATGGTGCGCGAGGCTGTCCTGACGGCCGCGGAGTTCGCAACGCTGGGTGAGGCACAGGCGCCCGCGCGGGAAGAAGAAGAGCCCCGCCGGGTGTCCCCCACCGCCCCCACGCGCGTCCACCCGCACCGCCGGCCACTAGGTCGTCACCCCCGCAGGCGCCGACCGGGATCGGTCGCGCCTCGGGCCCAGGTCTGCGTAACGCCGGTACCCCATCGCCCGGCATCGCGGGCCTGAAACCCGCCCGCCGGCGCCCGGTCTGGGAGGACGGGCGCGCCGGTCGGGCCGGCGCTCACAGCGCCACAAGGCTCCAACGCTCTCGGGCCGCCTCCCGGCGGCCCGAGCGCCTTGGACCCCCGGCGGGCCCTGACCCCGCGGGTCAGGCGCCGTCGAGGAGCCCCGGCAGCTCGCGCATGTCGTGAAAGACCGTCGTCGCCGGGCCGGTCAGCCGCTCGGCCGCCGTCAAGCCGCCGGCGTACCCGAACGCGCGCATTCCCGCCGCCCGCGCAGCCTCGACGCCGTAGACGCTGTCCTCGACGACCGCGCACCGGGCCGGATCGGCGCCGAGCGTGGCGGCCGCGTGGAGGAACAGGTCGGGCGCCGGCTTGCCGTTCGTGACCTCGGTGGAGCTGAAGATCCGGCCGTCGAACCGCTCGTAAAGGCCGGTGAGGCCGAGCGTGAAGCGCAGGCGCTCGTGCGTGGAGCTCGAGGCGACGCACGCGGGCGTCGAGATCGCTTCGAGCGCCTCGACGACGCCGTCGACCGCAGCGAGCTCGGCCTCGAGCGCGTCGCGATAGAGCGGCGTGAACTCCCCCTCCCAGCCTGCCGGAAGCGTGCGGCCGATCGCCCGCTCGATCTCCCCGGTCATGTACGCCTCGCTGCGGCCCATGAAGCGGTCGATGATCTCCGCCTCGCTCAGCGGCCACCCGAGGCGCTCGAGCACGATCGCGTCGATCCGCACCGCGATGCGCTCGCTGTCCACGAGCACGCCGTCGCAGTCGAAGATGATCAGGTCGAACACGTGTTCTGCCAGCAGGACGGGCCGTTAAATGACTCGAGCCGCCCCGCGGGGCGGCCCGTCATTGAAGAACCGGCGGCGACCTACTCTCCCAGGCCCTTTCAAGCCAAGTACCATCGGCGCTGTGGGGCTTAACTGCTCTGTTCGGAATGGGAAGAGGTGTTTCCCCCACGCTAAAGCCACCGGAAACTTGTCAAGGCCGCCGACCGCGCGAAGCGCGCGGCGCGCCGCGAAACGGCGCGGGCCTTCAAAACTGCACAACCCGCCAACCACGGGCACCACTAAAAATATCCGTCAAGCCCTCGACCCATTAGTACCGGTCTCCTACGCACATTACTGTGCTTCCAGATCCGGCCTATCAACCTGGTGGTCTACCAGGGGTCTTACTCCCTCAAGGGGATGGGAGAACTCATCTTGAGGCCGGCTTCCCGCTTAGATGCCTTCAGCGGTTATCCGATCCGCACGTAGCTAACCTGCAGTGCCCTTGGCAGGACAACAGATACACCAGAGGTGCGTTCATCCCGGTCCTCTCGTACTAGGGACGAATCCTCTCAATTCTCCAACGCCCACGGCAGATAGGGACCGAACTGTCTCACGACGTTCTGAACCCAGCTCGCGTACCGCTTTAATGGGCGAACAGCCCAACCCTTGGGACCTACTTCAGCCCCAGGATGCGACGAGCCGACATCGAGGTGCCAAACCGAGTCGTCGATGTGGACTCTTGGACTCGATAAGCCTGTTATCCCCGGAGTACCTTTTATCCGTTGAGCGACGGCACTTCCACTTGCTACCGCCGGATCACTAAAGCCTGCTTTCGCACCTGCTCGACATGTCTGTCTCACAGTCAAGCTCCCTTGCTGCTTTTACACTCTGCGCACGATTTCCAACCGTACTGAGGGAACCTTTGCGCGCCTCCGTTACATTTTGGGAGGCGACCGCCCCAGTCAAACTACCCGCCTGGCACTGTTCAGCACCCGGATTCACGGAATGCTGTTAGAAGCACAATACGTCAAGGGTGGTATCTCAAGGTTGGCTCCGCACGAGCCGCAGCCCGTGTTTCATAGCCTCCCACCTATCCTGAGCGAAACGCACCGCACTCCAATACCAAGTTGTAGTAAAGGTTCACGGGGTCTTTCCGTCTAGCCGCGGGTACTCGGCATCTTCACCGAGACTGCAATTTCACCGAGCCCCTCGTTGAGACAGCGTTCAAGTCGTTACGCCATTCGTGCAGGTCGGAACTTACCCGACAAGGAATTTCGCTACCTTAGGACGGTTATAGTTACCGCCGCCGTTTACCGGGGCTTAGTTTCAGTGCTTCGGACCGAAGTCCTAACACCTCCACGTAACCTTCCGGCACCGGGCAGGCGTCAGCCCCTATACGTCGTCTTACGACTTTGCAGAGACCTGTGTTTTTGGTAAACAGTCGCTTGAACCAATTCACTGCGGCCCCCTCGGGCTCCACGAGCAAGTCGCTTCACCCTACCGGGGCGCTCCTTCTCCCGAAGTTACGGAGCGATTTTGCCGAGTTCCTTAACGAGGGTTATCTCGATCACCTTAGTATTCTCTACTTGCCCACCTGTGTCGGTTTTGGTACGGGCACGTGGAATCTCCCTAGAGGATTTTCTTGGGGGCATGGCGTCTGCGACTCGCCGGCTTATAGCCAGCTGCCATCACACCTCAGGTTATGCGGCTTCGGATTTGCCTGAAGCCACCCCTACATGCTTGGCCCAGGACGACCATCGCCTGGGTTCGCTTAGCCTTCCCCGTCCCCCCATCGGTCAAATGATTCCGACGTGGTACAGGAATATCAACCTGTTGTCCATCGACTACGCCTTTCGGCCTCGCCTTAGGTCCCGACTAACCCTGAGCAGACGAACTTTACTCAGGAATCCTTGGGCAATCGGCGGAGGGGATTCTCACCCCTCTTTCGTTACTCATGCCGGCATTCTCACTTCCCAGGGCTCCACGGCTGGTTTCCACCGCCGCTTCACTGCCATGGGAACGCTCTCCTACCGCGCGTCTTGCGACGCACCCGCAGCTTCGGAGGCTAGCTTGAGCCCCGTTACATTATCCGCGCCCGAACACTTGACCAGTGAGCTGTTACGCACTCTTTCAAGGATGGCTGCCTCTAAGCCAACCTCCTGGTTGTCTGTGCACTCGGACATCGTTTGCCACTTAGCTAGCACTTAGGGTCCTTAGCTGGCGGTCTGGGCTGTTTCCCTTTTGACGCTGAAGTTTATCCCCCAGCAACTGACTCCCGGAGTAGCCGTGACGGTCTTCGGAGTTTGCCTGATTTCGGTAAGCTGGTAGGCCCCCTAGACCAAACAGTGCTCTACGGCCGCCACGGAATTGATCCGAGGCTATACCTAAATATATTTCGGAGAGAACCAGATATCTCTGAGCTTGATTAGCCTTTCACTCCGACCCACAGGTCATCCGCCCAGTTTTTAACCTAGGTCGGTTCGGTCCTCCACGGGGTCTTACCCCCGCTTCAACCTGCCCATGGGTAGCTCGCTCAGTTTCGGGTCTACCGCCTACGACTGAATCGCCCTATTCGGACTCGCTTTCGCTACGCCTTCGCTCATCGCTTAAGCTCGCCGCAGACGAGTAACTCGCCGGCTCGTTATGCAAAAAGCACGCCGTCACAGCACGAAGCTGCTCCGACCGCTTGTAGGCACGCGGTTTCAGGTACTATTTCACTCCCCTTCCGGGGTACTTTTCACCTTTCCCTCACGGTACTAGTCCGCTATCGGTCACCAGGGAGTACTTAGCCTTGGAGGGTGGTCCCCCCAGATTCAGTCCGCGTTTCACGGGTGCGGACCTACTCAGGTACGCCATCGAGAGGCCGGTCGGTTTCGTTTACGGGACGATTGCCCTCTGTGGTGCGCGGTTCCACGCGCTTCAACTACCGATCGGTTTGGTAACTCTCGCCGGGACAGCCACATCCCGGGCAGGCGCCCTACAACCCCTCGTACGCAACGCGTGGCCGCTTACACGTACGAAGTTTGGGCTGATCCCCTTTCGCTCGCCACTACTCGGGGAGTCTCGGTTGATTTCCTTTCCTCCGGGTACTGAGATGTTTCAGTTCCCCGGCTTGCCTCCGCATACCTATGTATTCAGCATGCGGTAGCGCCGTATTGCTAGCGCTGGGTTTCCCCATTCGGGAATCCGCGGATCACAGGCTATTCAGCGCCTCCCCGCGGCTTATCGCAGCCGTTCACGCCCTTCATCGACTCCTGGTGCCAAGGCATCCACCATGTGCCCTTCCTATCTTGACGGTGATCGCCGTATCCGTTCGCTAGAGCTCACGGATACGGACGGGCTCACTCGCTAAAGCTCGTGAACCCACCTCTCCGTGTGCTCGCTCCCGGGTACGGACGGTGATACCCGTTTGTTGGCATGGCTGTGCAGTTTTCAAGGTCCGCAAAGAGGCGCCCCGCCCGGACTGGGCGGTGGTCTCTCAAAACTCAACAGCATGCGCCCACTCGAGCAGAGCTCGGCGGGCGCCAGGTCCGGTCGACGTTTCGGTAGCTGCCTGTGCTCGACGGCGCTGAATGCGCCGGCGGGACGGACAACCGCTCCAATCCTGGAGCTTCCCTAGAAAGGAGGTGATCCAGCCGCACCTTCCGGTACGGCTACCTTGTTACGACTTCACCCCAGTCACGAGCCCCACCTTCGACGGCTCCCTCCCAGAGGGTTAGGCCACCGGCTTCGGGTGTTGCTTGCTTCCGTGGTGTGACGGGCGGTGTGTACAAGGCCCGGGAACGTATTCACCGCGGCAATGCTGATCCGCGATTACTAGCAACTCCGCCTTCATGCAGGCGGGTTTCAGCCTGCAATCCGAACCGAGACACGCTTTGAGGGATTCGCTCCACCTCGCGGTATCGCAGCCCTCTGTACGTGCCAATGTAGCACGTGTGTAGCCCTGGACATAAGGGGCATGATGACTTGACGTCATCCCCACCTTCCTCCGGTTTGTCACCGGCAGTCTCGCATGAGTCCCCAACTAAATGCTGGCAACATGCGACGGGGGTTGCGCTCGTTGCGGGACTTAACCCAACATCTCACGACACGAGCTGACGACAGCCATGCACCACCTGTGAAGTCCAGCCGAACTGACCCCGTGTTTCCACGGGTATGACCTACATGTCAAGCCCAGGTAAGGTTCTTCGCGTTGCGTCGATTAAACCACATGCTCCGCTGCTTGTGCGGGCCCCCGTCAATTCCTTTGAGTTTTAGCCTTGCGGCCGTACTCCCCAGGCGGGGCACTTAATGCGTTAGCTTCGGCACGGAGGGAGTCGACACCCCCCACACCTAGTGCCCATCGTTTACAGCGTGGACTACCAGGGTATCTAATCCTGTTTGCTCCCCACGCTTTCGCGTCTCAGCGTCAGTAACGTCCCAGCGAGCTGCCTTCGCAATTGGTGTTCCTCCTGATATCTGCGCATTTCACCGCTACACCAGGAATTCCACTCGCCTCTTCCGTACTCGAGCCCGACAGTATCCACCGGCATCCGAGGGTTGAGCCCCCGACTTTCACAGCGGACTTACCGGGCCGCCTACACGCGCTTTACGCCCAATGATTCCGGACAACGCTAGCCCCCTACGTATTACCGCGGCTGCTGGCACGTAGTTAGCCGGGGCTTCTTGTGAAGGTACCGTCACTCCAGCCGGCTATTCACCGACGAAGCTTCGTCCCAACTGAAAGGGGTTTACAACCCGAAGGCCTTCTTCCCCCACGCGGCGTTGCTGCGTCACGCTTTCGCGCATTGCGCAAGATTCCCCACTGCTGCCTCCCGTAGGAGTCTGGGCCGTGTCTCAGTCCCAGTGTGGCTGATCGTCCTCTCAGACCAGCTACGCATCGTCGCCTTGGTAGGCCGTTACCCCACCAACAAGCTAATGCGCCGCGGGCCCGTCCCGATGCGAAGGCCG
>CAWIEW010000018.1:0-158066 GCA_963835285.1 uncultured Solirubrobacteraceae bacterium
GTCGGGTCGATCACCACGTCGGTCGACTCGCCGAACGCGTCGTCCGTGCAACGGACCTGGCAGCCGAGGTCGAGCCTCACGACGGTCACGTTGTCACATCGTCAATGAAATGCCGAACGCGTGCCGACGGCCAGGGAGGGGCCTAATGTACGGCCAGCCAATCCGGAACGCAGCCGACGCGATCACGATCCCCGAGACCGACAACCCGCCGCTTGGCGTCGGCCCGCTCAGGCGTCCTGGTGAGCGGCGCGTCGCGGGCGCGGCGGACCGCCGGGTGCTGGCGATTGCGAGCGATCACCGTGTGTTCCTGGCGCTGCTCGCGGCGGGGGCGGCGTTGCGCATCGTCACGTTCCTCGCCTACCGGCCGGCGTTGCTCTACCAGGACTCGCAGGGCTACCTGGACAACGCGGCGCAGCTCGTCCCGTTCGGCCGCTGGCCGATCGTCTACCCGCTGTTCCTGCGAGTCCTGCCGCTCTCGCAGGGGCTCGAGGTCGTCCCGCTCGTCCAGCATCTGCTCGCCCTGCTGCTGGCGGCCGCGCTCTACGTCCTGCTGCTGCGGCTAGGGCTGCGGCCATGGCTCGCGGCGCTCGCCACCGCGCCGCTGCTGCTGGACGCGTTCCAGCTGCTGATCGAGCAGTTCGTGATGACCGAGACGCTGTTCGACCTGCTCATCGTCGGAGCGTGCACGCTCCTGCTGTGGCGGCGGCCGATCCCGCTCTTCTTCGTTGCGCTCGCCGGCCTGTTGCTCGCCCTCGCGGGGCTCACGCGCGTAGTCGCGGTGCTCGTGATCGTGCCGGCCGTCGTCACCGTCGCCGTCGCAGGAGGACGGCCGTCGCGCTGGGCAGCGGTCGCCGTGCTGATCGCGGCGTTCGCCGTCCCGCTCGGCGGCTACACGCTCTGGTACCACGCCCAGCACGGCGAGTACTCGCTGGTCGGCCCGACCGGCCGGTTCCTCTACGCGCGTGTGGCGGCCTTCGTCGACTGCCGCGTGGTGTCGGTCCCGCCGGCCGAGCGCCCGCTCTGCCCGGACGAGCCGGTGGGCGAGCGTCCCTCCTCACAGGACTTCGCCTGGTCTGCCACTTCGCCGCTGTACCGCCTCCCCGAGCGAGAACGGGAGGTGCTCGCGGGCGACTTCGCCAGGCGCGCGATCCGCGAGCAGCCGCTGGCCTACGCGCGTACCGTGCTCGGCGACGTGGTGCACGGCTTCGCCTTCAAGCGAACGGTGCCGCGACGCCGCGTTTCCTTCGAGGACGTCTGGACGTTCCAGCCGACGTTCCCGCGGCGCGAGCAGGCGGACCCCGTCATCCGCTCGTACGGCGGCACGGGCGGGTCCGTCCAGCCGCAGCTCGTCGCGTTCCTGCGCGGCTACCAGCGCATCGCCTTCACTCCCGGTCCGCTGCTCGCCGCGGGGCTGCTGCTGGGACTGGCAGCCGCCGCCGGCATCGGTCGTGCGCGGCAGTCGGCCCTGCGGCCGGCGGCGCTGCTGTTCGCGTCCCTGGGCCTCGCGCTCTACCTCGGGCCGGCCCTCGCGCAGCAGCTCATGCCGCGCTACACGCTGCCGTCCCTCGTGCTGCTGGCACCGGCGCTGGCGGTCGCCGTCACCGCGCTCACCGGCACCGAGCGTGGCCATGCTGCCCGCGGCGACGCGGAGTAGCGGTTCGGGGCCGACGCCGTCGCGGCACCGGCGCTGCTCCCCGCCGTCGATCCGATCGTCCTGCCGGCTGTGCCGTTACCGGCCTCGCCGACGCCGAGCTGCGCGTGGCCCGCGCGCTGCCGGACACGTCGAGCTTCGGCGTAGCATGGACCGATGTCCCCCTCGCTCGCGGTGAAGGCGGGAACCGGTGCCGGGCTGGTCGAGCGCGAGCACGAACTGGGGCTGATCGACGAGCTGCTCGCCGGCGCATCCAGCGGTCGCGGTTGCGCTGGTGCTGATACCGGAAGCTCGGTGTCAGCTCGCGCCGGGAGCTGGGGCGAGCGCTCGCGAGCCGAACGTAAACCTGCGGTCGGTCGACGTAGGGAAGCGCAGCTGGACGGCCGTAGCGTGCTCGCATGACCCGGCTCCCGTGACTCCTGCCGAGTCGTCGAGTACGCTCCCGACAGTCCGCTCGGGCACCTCGGGCGCGGCTATGCCCACGGGCTCGCCGGCGACGACGAGAACGCGATCGAGGACTTCGGGCGGGCGATCGAGCGCGGTGGCGGCCTTCCGCAGGTCTACGCCACGCGCGCCCGGTACTTCGAGACGCGCGTGCGGCTGGACGAGGCCCTGCACGACTACGACGCGGCCGTCGAGCGCTCGCCTCACGACCAGCTCCTGCGGCGAGACCGCGCCAGCGTTCGCCTGACGAACGGAGACTGGACCGGCGCATCGGAAGACCTCGACGTAGCCGTGGCGATCGATCCCGGGTTGCTGGACGTCCGGCGCATGCGAGCGGCAATCCGCCGCAGTCTCGGTCACCACGAGGAGGCCCTCGCCGAACTCGATGCCCTCATCGCCCTGGGCGATGAGAGCGCAACCGTGTACCGAGATCGTGGCAATGCGCACGGCGCCGCCGGCGATGTTGAGGCGACGATCGCCGACTTCACCACGGCCGTGGAACGGGATCCCTCGATGGCTGACGCCTATCTCGGGCGTGCCCACGCCTACTCGCACCTTCCTGGTCACGACGACGAGGCGGTCGCCGACTACTCGGAGGCGCTCGCACTGAACCCGTTTCTGATCAAGGCGTACCGCCGCCGCGCCGAGGCGTACCAGCGGCTCGGACGGCCAGAGGACGCCGTCGCGGACCTCGACCGGTTCATCGAGCTCGGCGCCGACAGTGCCGAGGCCTACTGCCTGCGAGCGCGCGCCCGCGAGGACGCCGGCGACATCGACGGTGCGCTCGAGGACTACACGAGCGCGCTCGAGCGGGACTCGACGTCACTCGCCAGCTACCTCGGCCGCGGCCGTGTCCACCTGATGCGAGGAGCCGCCGAGGTCTCCCTGGCCGACTACGACGCCGCGGTGTCCCTGGACCCGCGGTGCCCCGACGCCTACATCGGGCGCGGGGCGGCCTATCAGGCGCTGGGGGACCCCGAGCAGGCCAAGTGGGATCACGCGCGCGCGATCGAGCTTGAGCCCGCGAGCCCGGAGGCCCGCCGCGGACTCGTCCTCGCGCGCCTAGCCGTGGGCGACGAGTACCACGACCGGCGGCTCTTGGGCAAAGCCGACGGCGCCTACCGGAAGGCGCTCCGGGACGCTGACGACGGACTGAAGGCCGTTCCCGGCGATCATCCGCTCAGAATGTGCCGAGCCGCTGCCTTGCGCGCGCTGGGCGCCTGCGACCGTGCGCTCGAGGAGCTTCAGGCGCTCGGTCGCAAGATCGCGCCGGGCGACGACGCGACGTTGGCGCGGCTCCACGGCGAGGCGGCTCAGATCCTCATTTAGTGGAGTGAGCTCGTCGGAGATCCGTCGCTGCTCGAGAAGGCGCTTGACGAGCTCGACACGATCCGGCCCGCGGATGCGTCGGCGTCCATGCTGGCGCTCGAGCTGGCCGGCACCGCGCTCATGGAGCTCGAGCGCTACGACGAGGCGCTTGAGCGCTTCGAGGCCGTCGCCGCCGAGGCACCGAGCGCCCCGAGCGCGCTCGTCGGAGCGGGGAAGGCCCACCTGCTCCGCGGCGAGCCGTCGGAGGCCCTTGGTGTGTTCGCGCGACTCCTTCAGGCCCGCACTGGACGCGACGCGCTCGACCGGTGGGCGCGCGCGGGCCGCGCGCTGGCGCTGCGACGACTCGGTGACCCGGGCGCCGAGCGCGCTGCGGAGCGGGCAATCAGGGGCGCCCGCGACGCTCCGTCATATGTCGAGCGGGGGACCCGGCTCGAGTTCTTCGGAGCGTTCGCGGATGCCGAGGACGACTTCCGAATGGCGATCGAGCTGGAGCCGGAATGGGGAACAGGCAACCACGCGCTCGCGCTCAATCTCCTCGAGCGCGACGCCCGACGGGACGTAGCGACTGGAAAGCGCCAGGAAATCGTGGGTGAGGCGCGCCGGCTTGCAGTGTTCGTCATCGAGCACCAGCGCCGCTCCAGCCCTGCCGCACTATCGGCACACCGCCGGGCGGGCGTGTCTGCAACGGGGCCGCAACGACGAGGCGCTGGAGCACCTGCGCGACGCGGCGAGGCTCAATCCGGATCACGTCGGCATCCGAAACGACCTGGCGGCCGCCGAACGCTTACGGTCTCGAGTGAAACACGCGTGAAGAAGCACAGGGAATCAGCCTGCTCTTCAATGTCGTCGGATCACGCGCGTCTACGCGATCCGCAACCCGCGCAAGCTCGCCCAACTGGACGAAGAGGCCATGCTCAGCCGCGGACCGTCGTCGCTGCCGACTCGGCCAGGCGGGCCTGTCGGCGTTGCGTTGAGCACCTGCACCGGCGCGGGATCGACCACGTGGGGCTCGACGCGGACGACCGGCCCGGTGGTGCATCCAGCACCGGCGGGACTCGAGGTTAATGGACGACGCGGCGTCGCGTCTTCCAGACACCTGCTCCGGGCGGCCCCTGCGAGCGGAACAACGCCAGGTCGTCATCCAGCACCTTCGTGCGGCGTCGCTGAAGCTGACTACGTTCCGCCATGCGACTTCGCCAGCGTGTCTGTACGGGTCGCCGTCGTGCTGGCCGGCTTCGATTGGACTAGGAGAGGTCTGTGGCGCCGCGGTCGAGTGCCCGCGATGTGGCACACGGATAACTGTGCGGAAGGCGCGCGGGCGTACATGCGGGTCCTCAGCGCCGCTCGGCTCGGCATCGACGCGCGCGGGACCCCGCCGTGTCGTTCGCGCGTGGGTTGCGTGACGTCCACCCAGACGTCGTGCGGCCGGAGGAACGACGCCTTGCACTTACGCAACGATCAGACGACGGCGCCGACGACGAGCCGCGTGAGGTCGTCGGGGGCGACCCGACTGCAGCGCCTGCCAGCCCGGGATGCCGTTGACCTCGACGACGGTCGCCTCGCCATCGCCGGACAGCACGTCCACCCCGGCGACGTCGACCTCGAGCGCCGCCGCCGCGCGCAGCGCCAGCTCCGCCTCGTCCCCGCTCAGCGACACCGCCCGCGGCTGGGCGCCCTGCGCGACGTTCGCCCGCCACGAGTCGGTCACCCGCTCCATCGCCGCGGCGATCTCCCCGCCGACGACGAGCACGCGCAGGTCGCGCCGGCCCGGCGGCAGCACCGTGCGCTGGAGGTAGTAGACGGCGTGCTCGAGCGCGAGCGCGCGGAACACCCGGTGCGCGACGTCGCGGTCCTCGATCCGCACGATCCCGTTGCCCATCGCGCCGAACAGCGGCTTGACCACGACGTCGCCGCCGAGCCGGTCGAACGCTTCCATCGCGGTCTCGTAGCGCTCGCAGGCGACGGTCGGCGGCGTCGGCACGCCGGCCCGGGCGAGCAGCGCGCTCGCCCACGACTTGTCGATGGTCCGTTCCAACGCGCGCGGGCTGTTGATCACCCGCACGCCGCGGTCGGCGAGCACGTGCAGCGCGTCCATCCGGAAGATCACCTGCTCGAGCGACCCGCGCGGCAGCCCGCGCACGAGCAGCACGTCGAGGTCGTGCAGCGCCACGCCTTCGGGCCCGAACACGCCACCGTCCTCGCTCACCAGCCGCGTCGCCGGGATCGTGACGGCGTCGTGCCCGGCCGCCGCGAGCGCCTCGCCGATCCGGCGCGAGTGCCAGGAGCCGGTCGCGCCGAGGATGCCGACCCGCATCAGTCCGCGAACGAGCGCTCGAGCACGTCGGGGGCGAGCGAGCCGCCGTGGAAGGTGCGGCCCGAGTCGCTGCCCGTCAGCGCGACCACCGCGGGGCTGAAGAGCATCGGGTCGATCTCGTAGAAGTTCCAGTCCGCCGCCTTCAGCAGGTCCTTGAACGGGGTGCCGAACGCGTCCGACGCCGACGAGGGCAGCTTCGCCGCGAGGTCGGCCAGCTCGTCGTCCTCGCCGTCGACCCGCAGGTGGACGGTGCCGCCGTAGAGGACCGCGTCGTTGGTGCGGCCGATCGCCGAGCCGTCGTCGCCCGCCACCGGCGCGAACGGGCACCAGCCGGCGCCGTAGCGCACCCGCGCGGGATCGACGCCGAGCTCGTGCAGCTTGTGCAGGGCGGTCTCGACCACGCGAGCGGCGATCTGCACCGACCCGCACACGCACGCGGTCGGTGCGACCAGGAACGTCACCGCGCCCGGCTCGATGCTGCAGCGGTCGGCGACCTTGGCGACGACCTCGGCCGGCGGATCGTCGCGCGTCTCCAGGCACAGGACCGCGCTCGCCGCCTCCTCACGCCACGCGAGCTCCTCGAACAGGTCCTCGGCGCGGGCCAGCGCGCGGCCCGGCCCGCTCGCCAGCGCGAAGAACTTCTCGTGCTCGAGCTTCCAGCCCGCGTACTGGGACGCGAGACACGCGGCCGCGGGGTCGTCGACGCTCACGAACAGCCCCGGCCACGTGCGCTCGCCGACGGTCACCGGCACCGGGTCGATGCGCCCGAGGCCGCCCATGCAGACGGCGGCGAATCCGAGGCCCGCCTCGAGCCCGCCGGCGCCGCAGTCGACCACGCGCGCGCCGGAGTCGAGCGTGCGCGCCGCGATGCCGAGCGCCTCCGCGTCGGCCACCATCGTCTCGACGCGCCCCAGCGCCCGCTCGTTCATGGACAGAGTCACCGCGCGCCCTCCTCAAGGTCAAGCATCAGTAGCTCGCCGCGGTTGAGCTCGAGCCCGTCGCCGGACCAGCGCGCCCACCGGGCCGCCAGCAGCTCGTCGGCGACCGGCAGCCCCAGCGCCCGGACACGCCGCAGCTGCAGCCCGAGCGCGGGCGGCCGCAGCCGCGTCGCGAAGGTGTAGGTCGGGAGCGGCGTCAGCGGCGCGCCGGAGACGAGGCTGCCGCGGCGGTTGCCCATCCCCACTTCCGCGGCGAACCCGCCAAGTGCGATCACGGTGCCGGCGAGCATGCGCAGCCCGGCGCCCGAGGCCGCGCGACCGCCGATCGCCACCAGCCCGCGGCGCATCCCCGCACCCGCCTCCTCACCCACGTCGCCGGTCACGACGATCTCGCCGCCGCGCATCCCGGCGCGCGCGCCCGGTACAGCCGCACCGAGCCGGTCGCCGGCGCTGCCGTGGATCGTCAGCCGGCCGCCGCTCATCTCGGCGCCGGCCCCGTCGCCGACGTCACCGTGCACCACGACCTCGCCGTCCGCGAGCCCGCGCCCGATCGCGTCGAACCGCCGCAGGTCGCCGTCGAGGATCAGTCCATCGCCCACGCTGCCGGACACCTCGAACAGGTCACCGACCTGGAGCCGCTCGCGGCCGCAGCGCAGCTCGTCGCGCGCACTGACGTCCGCCGTCAGCACCGACGCGTCCACCGGCGCCGGGGGCTGCGCCCGCAGTTGCAGCGTCAGTGTCACGGCGGGTCCTGCAGCTCGGACAGCGGGAAGTGGAACGGCCCGAGGCCGCCGCCGAAGTTGGCCGCGCTCAGCTGCCGCGCGCCGGCCGCCGCGGCGGCGTGCAGGCCGCGCCGCATCGCCTCGCGGACCGCCTCCTCGGACACGCCGTCGATCACGATCTCCAGTACGCACCCGACGTCCTCGGGCACCAGCGTGTCGGAGGCCTGTGCGCGCAGCGTCGGCGCGAACTGGTGGTTGGTCGACGCGGGCATCTGCTTCGACGTGAGCGCTCCGACCTTGCTGCCGCTGCGCACGATCCCGCCCGGGAACGGGAGCGCGACACCGGCCCCGCGCATCGCGTCGACCGCCGCCTCGGCCGCGGCCAGCGCTCGTTCTTCATCGTCGCCGAGCACGATCACGTTGCCGCCGCCGACGCCCTTCTCGACCCCGACCTTCTCGGCCACCAGGAACTCGCCCTCCATCACCGGGATCCGCCAGAAGCGCTCGCCGGCGATCACCTTGCTGGCCTGGAAGCCGTCGCCGAAGTAGCGCAGCGTGGCGCCGAGCGGCGTCGTCTTCTCGGCGCCGGGCAGGCCGTCGAAGCAGGCGGTGGTCGGGCACGTCATCACGCTCTGGCCGACGCGCTCGACGATCCGCTTGCCGACGCCCTCGCGGTCCATCGCGAACAGCAGCACCGAGACGCCCGGCCGCCCGTCCGGCGTCTCGGCCGGCTCGAACGTGCGCTCGATCGCCGCCTCGCACTTGCAGCCGATCACCGACGTCGCGAAGCCGGTCATCGAGCGCGCCGCCTCGTGCGCCCAGCGCGGCGTCGCCGCGGTGATCACCAGCCGCGTGAAGCGCATCGGGAACGCCTCGGCGAACGTGTCGACGACCTCGGTCCGGCCGATCGTGAAGCTCATGCCTTCACCACGCGGGCCGGCTCGCGCAGCGCCGGGTCGCGGACCGGGTAGTTGGCGAACCGCACCGTGTAGCGCTCGCCGAACAGCGGCTCCAGCGTGCTCGCCACGTCGGCGTCGAACGCCGCGACGGCGCTCAGCAGCGTCCCGTCCGGCGTCGTCCGCAGCTCGCCGTCCTCGACCACGAGCTCGCCCGCCTTGATCACGTACCGCGGCGTGGCGAACATCTCCTCGCGGTCCGGCCGGTCGTGGTAGATCGTCACGTCGGCGTCCGCGCCCGTGCCGAGGTGGCCCTTGTCCTCGAGGCCGAGCCGCCGCGCCGGCGCCGCGCGCGTGAGGATCGCGACCTCGTTGAGCGAGTACTCGCGGTCGAGCCTGTCCAGCAGCATCGTCCGCCGGATCGCCTTCTGGTTCGCGCGCTTGAGCTGATCCTCCCGGAACGCCCGATCCATCAGCAGCCGGATCAGCTTCGGGTAGCTCAGGAACGAGCCGCCGTTGGGATGGTCGGTCGACAGCATCACCTGCCACGGATCGCCGAGCAGGAACAGCTCCAGGCCGATCCCCCACTGCAGCGCGTGGACGTAGTTCCGCGACCGGTAGGTGAACGGCACGATCCCGCAGCCGGTCTCGACCTCGGTGTCGTGGTTGATCCACTTGTCGCCGCCGATGTCGCGCAGCACGGCCGAGATCTGCGCGTCGGCGGTCATCGTCGTCGCCGGGCCGAACATCACCTGGCCGACGTCGGCGGTCAGCTCGGGGTGCGCGGCGAGGTGGTCGATCAGCTCGGGCGCGCGCGAGCGCGGAAGTCCGTCGGGCCGGCCGCCGTAGGCGTGGAACTGCAGGTGGGCGAAGTGCGCCTGCCGGCCGTCGAGCGTCCGCATCGTGTCGAGCGTCGTGCTCGCGTTGCCGGGGACGCCGAGGTTGTTGGCGTGCACGTGCACGGGATGCGGGAGCCCGAGCTCGTCGACCGCGGTGCCGATCGCCTCGATCACCTGGCGCGGCGTCACGTCGAAGCCGGCGACGTGCTCGTCGAGCGACGAGATGCGCCCGTTGCTCTGCTTCCACAGCTCGACGCCGCCGGGGTTGACGAGCTTGACGCCGTAGCCGCCGGTCGCCTCCAGCCACCAGGCGATCGCGTCGCGCAGCCCGCGGCCCTCGCGGATCAGCTCGAACAGCACCTGGTTGTTGCCCATCAGGACCAGGAACGCCTTGTCGATCAGCGGCGTGTCGCGCAGCTCGGCGAGCACATGGCGGGCGGCGAGCGGCGGCGCCGCGGCCTCGACGACGGTCGTGTAGCCGAGCAGCGCGTAGCGGTAGCCGGTGGTGAACGTCGACGGCACGAGGCCGCCGGTGCCCGCGCGCAGGATCTCCGTGCGGTCCTGCGGCTCGCGCATCTCCGGCGACAGCTTGCGGGCGAGGTTGACCTTCGGGCCGGCGATGTGCGCGTGGATGTCGACGCCGCCCGGCATCACGACCATGCCGCGGGCGTCGATGCGGCGCGCCTCGGGCGCCGACGTCGGCGACGACCTTGCCGCCGTCGAGGCAGACGTCGCGCACCTCGCCGTCGACGCCGTTCGCGGGGTCGTGGAGCGCGCCGCCCGTGATCCGGATCGCCATCAGAGCGCCTCCCGCAGCCGGGTGAGGATCGTGGCGGCGCCGGGCCGGTCGGCCACCGTCGGCAGCGTCAGCGGCACGCCGTCCATCCGGTGCACGGTGCCGCCGAAGGCGGTGCGGATCACGACGTCACCGGCCACGATCGCCGCGCTCTCCACGCGCAGCTCGACGTCCGGCTCGATCCGGCCGGCGAGCTCCGGGTGGCCGGAGCCGAGGTCGACGGTGCCGGCGTAGCCGGTCTGCCAGGCGAGCGCGTCGTCGGCGCCGCGCGAGCCGCCGAGGTGCAGGGTCGTCACGTGGCGTTCGGCGCTGAGCCTGCGCACCAGCTCGTGCAGCGCGAGCTCCTCGCGCCCGCCGAGCGCGTGCAGGAACGCCGCGTTGGGCGCCTCGCCGAGCAGCTCGTCGTCGAACGTCATGAGCGGCTCGACGCCCCGCGGCAGCCGCAGGTGCACGTCGGCGCGTGCGGCAGTCGCCGTGTCCTGCTCGTCGACGACCACCAGTGAGCGGCCCTGGCCCGGCAGCCGCAGCCGCTCGAGCAGACGCGGGTGCGTGGTCTCCGGGTCGGCGTGCCACACGATCACGACCTGCGCGCGGTCGCGGATCTCGCCGAGCGTCGCGGTCGAGGCGCCCCGCAGCGCGACCGCGGGACTGCCGCCACCGGCCGCGACCACCGCGCCGAGCGTCTCGGCGAGCGCGATCGCGGCACTTGCCGTCTCCACCGTCGCGCCCGCGATGCGCACCAGCGGCCGGCGCGACTCGCGCAGCTGGACGGCGACGCGCTCCACCGCCGTGTCGAGGTCCAGCGCCTCGCCGGCCGCGGTGGCATCGGGTCCGGCCGCCGTCTGGGCCGCGAACCAGCGCTCGGCGAGCGCGCAGTGCGGCTCGACGGCCAGCGTCGCGAAATCGACGGTGACGTCGTCGCACACCGTGCCGCAGCCCGCGCAGACGACCTCAGGCACGGACCATCTCCGGCAGCAGCCGCGCCCCTTCGGCCACGACGTCTTCCGGCCCGACCAGCGTGCAGACCGGCCGGCCGCGTCTGATGAGCTCGCCGGGATGCGGGATGTCACGCACGAGGCCCGCCGGCCACCAGTCGAGCGCCGGGGCGCGGATGTCATGGTCCGCGAAGAGCACGAGCTTCACCTTGTCACACGGCGCCGGGATCGGGCCGTTCAAAGCGTGACCACGCGCACCCCGGAGATGCAGCGCGAACGTCCCCGGCCCGAACAGCTCGAGCGAAGCGGTCGGCCGCGGGTTGACCTCGAGCACCCACAGGTCGCGGCCGTCCCAGATCGCGTCGATGCCGAACGCCCCGCGCACGCCGAAGCGGGCCACCACCGCCTCGCACGCCGAGCGCAGCTCCTCCGCGACCTGCGCGTCGGCCAGCAGCGTGTTCCCGACCCACGCGTAGCCGCGGTGGAGCTGCTCGGTGATCCCGAGCAGGACGGCGTCGCGCCCGTTGCCGACCGCGACCGCGGAGCACGACAGCCCGTCGATGCGCCGCTGCAGGATCTCCGTCGGCCGCAGCCGCCCGCCCGTCCAGCGCCGGATCCCGCGCCCTCCCCCGCCGCGCAGCGGCTTGCGCAGCCAGCCGTCGCCGCTCCCGGCGCGCACGGTCTCGGGCACGCGCACGACCTCGGCGAGCGCCCACGGATCGCGCACGGCCGGCAGCCGCTCGGCCGGCGTCCCGAGCAGCTCGCGGCCGGCGGCGAGCCGGGCGACGAGGTCGGGCCGGTTCTCCAGGCCGGCGCCGTAGACGACCGCTTCGGCCTCCACCGCTTCGGCGAGCGCGACCAGGTCGGACGAGCGGCGCGCCGTCGCGCCGGAGGCGATCGCGCGCAGGTCGACGTCGCCGAAGCGATCGAACGCCACCACCTCGTGGCCGTCGGCGGCCGCCAGCGTCGCCAGCATCCGGGCGCTGACGGCGACGACCAGCACCTTCATAGCTCGTTCGCGAACAGCGTCGCGCAGACGAGGTCGGCCGTCGTGCCGGGGTTCAGACGGTTGCCGTCGCGGCGCAACATCGTGTCGAGGTCAGCGAGCGAGCGCTCGCCGGCCTGCACCTCGCGCGCCGCCTCGGAGACGGCGCGCGCGGCTTCAGGGCCGGCCTTGCGCGCGATCAGCGTGTCCGGCACCTGCGCCAGCAGGCCGACATGCAGCTTCACGATCGCGTCGAGGATGCGCGCCCCGGCGGCCAGCTCGGCGCGCAGCAGCGGCAGCGCGATGCCGTAGACGATCGCGTAGCCGGTCGCGTACTCCGACGCCACGCTGTCGCGGTCGGCGGCGACCGCCATCGCCTCGCGCAGGCCTACGCGCGCGGGCGCGCGCACGTCGTGCTCGGCGGCGTCGCCGAGGCCGCCCGGCCGCGCCTCGGCGATCGCGGTGAACGCGGCCGTCGCGTCCTCGAGGTCGAGCCCCGCGAGCACGCGCTCGACCGGGACGCCGGTGGCCGCCGCGCGCGCCAGCGGCGTCAGCAACAGGACGATGCCCAGGTTCGTGTTGGCTGCGGCCACGCGCGCGCTCGCGCGCACGCCGTCGAGGATCAGCTCACCGACCCGCCGCTCCCCTGCCCGGGCGAGGACCGGCCCCAGCGCGAGCCCTGCGCGGATCATGTCCGCGTACGTCGTGTCGGCGAAGTCGTGCGCCGGCGTGATGTTCCCCGGCTTGGGCGCGGTCACCTCGAGGACACACGCGACCTGTACGGCCTGGGCGAGCAGATCCGCTTGCCGCCCAACGTTCTGTAGGCTCGTCGGCACGGTCGAGCCACAATAGGAGGAGTTGACGAGATATGGCGATCACCCTGGCCGTTGGCGAGGCGCTTGTCGGCGAAGGCGACGAGGTTGCCCACATCGATCTCATGATGGGATCCAAGAGTGGCCCGGTGGGCGCGGCGTTCGCGAGTGCGCTCACCACGGAGAGCGAGGGTCACACGAACCTGCTGGCCGTCGTGACCCCGAACCTCGCTGCCAAGCCGGACACGATCCTCACCAACAAGGTGACGATCGGGGGGGCCACGCAGGCCGTCCAGCTGTTCGGCCCCGGCCAGGCGGCCGTCGCGCGCGCGGTCGTCGACTCGGTCGCCGACGGCACGATCCCGAAGGATCAGGTCGACGACCTCTGCATCATCGTCGGCGTCTTCATCCACTGGGAAGCCAAGGACGACAAGAAGATCTACGACTACAACTACGAGGCCGTCAAGCTCTCGATCGCGCGCGCCTTGCGCAACGAGCCGAGCGTCGACCAGGTGCTCGCCGACACGCCGAACGCGCGCCACCCGTTCGCCGGCGGCGTAGAGGGGTAGCCAACCCGTTGACCGCGCAGGCCGGAGAGCAGCCGCTCGCCGGCCTGTGCGCTGTCGTCACCGGAGCGAGCTCCGGGATCGGGCGCGCGATCGCGACCGCGTTTGGTGCCGCCGGAGCGCAGGTGGGCACGGGGCACTGGCGCTCGGAGCCGCCTGATCTGGGCGTGCCGCTGCGCGCCGACCTCTCCACCGCCGACGGCTGCGCCGCGTTCGTCGACGCGGCGTTCGCAGCGCTCGGCGACATCCACATCTGGTTGAACAACGCGGGCGCCGACGTCCTGACCGGCGAAGCGGCTTCCTGGCCCGACGAGCGCAAGCTCGACGCGCTGATCGACGTCGACCTCAAGGGCACGATCCGCTGCTCCCGGCTCGCGGCGCCGCGGCTGGCGGAGGGCGGCACGATCATCAACATGGGCTGGGATCACGCGACCACCGGCATGGCGGGCGCCAACCCGGAGCTGTTCAGCGCGGTGAAGGCCGGCGTGCTCGGGTTCTCGAAGTCGTTCGCGCGCTCGGTGGCGCCGCGCCTGCGCGTCAACGTGCTGTGCCCCGGCTGGATCGAGACCGCGTTCGGCGCCGGCGCCGACCCCGAGTTCCACGCCCAGGTCGCCGAGTCCACTCCGCTCGGCCGCTGGGGGACGCCGGAGGACGTCGCGCGCGCGGCGGTCTGGCTCGCTTCACCGGACGCCGCGTTCGTCACCGGCCAGGCGATCAACGTGAACGGCGGCGTCGTTGGCTGACACGCTGTTCGTGACGGGCCGCCTGGCGGAGCCGGCACTGCGCAGCGTGCTCGGCGACCTCGATGTGCCACACCAGGTGGCGGTCATGAACATTACGGTCGCCGCGCTGATGACCACCCGCTGGATCGCGCGCCGGCTCGAGCTCCCCGACGGCATCGACCGGATCGTCATCCCGGGGTTGGTGGAGGGCGATGTCGACACGCTCGCCGAGGCGACCGGAGTGCCCGTCGACAAGGGCCCGGTCGACGTGCTCTCGCTCCCCGAGTGGTACGGGCGCGAGGCGACGCGTGCCGAGCTCGGGCCCCGCGACGTGCGCGTGTTCGCCGAGATCAACCAGGTGCCGTACCTGTCGCGCGACGAGATCGTCGCCCGCGCGGAGGCGTTCCACGCGGCCGGCGCCGACGTCGTCGATCTCGGGCTCGCGCTTGACCGCTCATGGCTCGAGGAGGGCCCGGCGACGATCGCCGAGCTGCGCGCGCGCGGGATCCCCCTGAGCATCGACACGCTCGATCGCGAGCACATCCGCATGGCCGACGAGGCCGGCGTCGACTACGTGCTCAGCCTCACGCCCGAGACGATCGACCTCGCGGAGTCGCTGCGCGCGACGCCGGTGCTGATCACCGACGACCCGGACGATCTCGACGCGCTGGGTCGGATGGCCGAGCACATGGAGCGGATCGGGCGCCCGTACATGCTCGACTCGATCCTCGCCCCGATCAACTCCGGCTTCGCCGCGTCGCTGGCCCGCTACGTGGAGGTCCGCCGGCGCCACCCGTCGGCGGAGATGTTCATGGGCATCGGCAACCTCACGGAGCTCACGGAGGCCGACTCGGCCGGCGTCACGGCGCTGCTGATCGGCTTCTGCCAGGAGGTCGGCATCCGCGCCGTCCTCACGACCGAGGTGATCGGCTGGGCCTACGGCGCCGTCCGCGAGGCCGTGCTCGCCGGCCAGATCATGCACCTCGCGCAGCGGATGGCGCGGCCGCCGAAGCACATCGACGGCAGCCTGATCACGAGCAAGGACGAGAAGATCCGCACGCCGGACGAGGCCGAGCTGCGCGCGATGCACGACGAGATCACCGACCCGAACTACCGCATCTACGCCGACGCCGAGTGGATCTACGTCTTCAACCGCGACCGCTTCGTGCGCGAGACGAACATGTTCAGGATCATCGAGCAGCTCGATGTCGACGATCCCGGGCACGCGTTCTATCTCGGCAAGGAGCTGATGAAGGCGACGATCGCCCGTGGCCTGCACAAGAGCTACCGCCAGGAGGGCCCGCTGGACTGGGGCCACCTGAGCTTCCCGGAACCCCGACGAGAGGACCCCTCGTGAAGCGGATCCTGATCCAGCTGGACACCGACGGGCACTCCAGCCCGTTCGACGCGATCGCCGCGTATGACGCCGGGGTCGACGTCGTGATCCCCTACCCGAGCGCGCAGGCCGACGGGATCGCCGACGTCGTGCAGGGGGCGATGTTCCCGCGCGGGCCGAAAGGGCTCGCGAACACCGCCTTCTGGGTCGGCGGCTCGAACGTGCGCGACGGCGAGGCGGTGTTCGAGGCCGCCCAGAAGCTCTTCTTCGACCCGTTCAAGGCGTCGATCATGCACGACTCGGACGGCTGTAACACGACCGCGGCGGCCGGTGTGGTCCGCGTACGCGGCGCGATCGAGCTCAAGGGCGCGAAGGCCGCCGTGGTCGGCGTCGGCCCGGTCGGTCTGCGCACCGCCGAGCTGCTGCGCCGCGAGGACGCCGAGGTGACGGTGCTGACGTTCCCGCCCGACGTCTTCGAGGGCGAGTTCCGGCGCGCGCGCGGGATCGGCGTCGCCGAGGAGGCCGGGTTCGAGGTCGTGGAGCCTGACTCCAGCGATGAGCTCGACTCCGCGTTGGACGGGCACGCGGCGATCTTCGCCGCCGGGCCGGCCGGGCTGCAGATCCTGCGCCGCAGCGGCTGGCAGGGCGTCAAGGTCGTCGTCGACTATTCGGCGGCCGAGCCGCTCGGCGTCGAGGGCGTCGGCAGCACCGACGACCTCGAGGACGAGGACGGCACGCTCAAGCTCGGCGCCCTCGCCGTCGGCGCGCCGAAGATGAAGCTCCAGCTCGCGTGCGTGCAGAAGCTGTTCGAGATCCAGGGCCTCGTGCTCGACCTCGACGGGATCTACGACGTCGCGCTGGAAGCGCTCTGACGGCTATTTCGAGAACACGAACTTGCCCATCGGCCCGTCGAGCGCGCTGTCGTCCTCGGGCCGCCACAGGATCGTGTCCTCGATCTTGCGGGCGAGCGTGAAGTCCTTGTCGGTGATGCCACCCGCCGAGTGGGTCGCGAGCTTGACCCACAGCTTGCCCCACGTCACGTTGAGATCGGCATGGTGACCGGCGGCCTCGCACAGGTATCCGACCGCGTTGACCGCCATGAGCGTGGTGGGCCAGCCGTCGGTGTTGAACTTGCGCCGGATCCAGTCGCCCTCGAGATACCAGGCGTCCAGCCCGTACTCGGCGAGCTTGGCCGGGATCTCCTCTTCGCTGTACTTCTGCGGCTTGTCGCTCATAGGTGGATGGTATGCCCCGGGTAGCGGGCGTCGATCCCGGGACGATCTCGTTCGACCTGTGCGTGCTGGATGACGGCGCGCCGGTCGTGGAGCGGACGTTCGCGTCGGCGGACCTCGATCCCGGTGAGCTGATCGCGGCGCTGGAGGAGCACGGGCCCTACGACTTGATCTACGGGCCGAGCGGCTACGGGCTGCCGCTGGTGCGCGCCATGCGGTCGGGGAGCGCGAGCTGGCGGAGATGGTGCTCGTCCGGCGCGGCGAGCAGGGCGGCGTGCGCGGGATGCGGCGGCTGCTGCGGGCGCTCGTGGCGAGCGGACTGCCGGTCGTGTTCGGGCCGGGCGTGATCCACCTTCCGACCGTGCCGCCGCATCGCAAGTACAACCGGATCGACATCGGGACGGCCGACAAGGTGTGCGCGGCGGCGTGGGCGATCGCCGACCAGGCCTCCCGCCGCGACGTCGCGTATGAGGAGACGTCGCTGATCCTGCTCGAGCTCGGCGGCGCGTTCAGCGCCGCGCTCGCGGTGGCCGGCGGGCAGATCGTCGACGGTCTCGGAGGCTCGTCAGGGCCGATCGGGGCGCGCGCCGCCGGCGCTCTGGACGGCGAGGTCGCGTACCTGCTCGGCCCGGCGCTGACGAAGGAGACCCTGTTCAGCGGCGGGTCCGCCGAGGTGGCCGCGCTCGCCGAGGGCGCGCTCAAGGCGGCGCACAGCCTGATGGTCGAGCGTCCCGGAGCCGTACGAGATCGTCGTCTCCGGGCGCCAGACCGCGCGGCCCGAGGTGATGGCGGCGCTCGGCGACGTCGTCACGCTGCCCGCGGGCGCGGCGAGCGCCGCCGCGCGCGGCGGCGCGCTGCTCGCCGACGGGCTCGCCGGCGGTGCCTACGCGCCGCTCGTGGCGGCGATGCGGCTGCGCGAGGCGAGCGGCAGCGCGCTCGACCACCTGCGCGTCGCCGGCGCGGACGCGATCGAGCTCGGCTGATCCGCGCGCAGGTCGGACCGCCACGCGCGCCGGCCGCCTTGCGCGGTCAGACCGCGCGCATCCGGTTGTTGCGCGGGTTGTGCTCGACTTCGGCGCGGCCGAGCTGCTCGAGCACCGGCGGCACGTAGTTGGCGAAGCGCCCACGCATGCCCTTCTTGAGCCCGTACCAGCCGCCGACCGGGTTCGCGTCCGATCGGCGCCCACGCCTCGACCGTGCCGTCGGCGGCCGGCTTCTGCTCGTCCGCGCTGCCGAGCGGCATCCAGTCGCCGTGCGCGGCGAGCATCGCGTGCAGGTCGTCGACCGCCGACAGGTGGTAGCGCAGCTGCGACTTCCCCACCTGCACGACCAATGCCGGCGGGTCGAGCGACTCATCGCGCCACGCCTCGTAGTCGGACGTCCCGCTCGGCGTCTTCAGCTGCCACGGGCTCTCGGGTGTGCCGTCAGCCATCCGTTCCTCCTTCGCACATGTCCACGTACCACGGGAGCAGCGTCTCCCAGCCGAGCCGGTTGCGATCGCGCCAGTCGTCGCCGCGCGCGCCCAACCGCTCCCAGCCGCGATGATCGATCCGCACCTCGGTCTCAGCGCCGTCCGAGGCGAAGACGATCTCGACCTCGGTCGCGTCGGCGCGATCGGCGCGCAGGTGCCACAGGTAGACGAACCGGCGCGGCGGCTCCCACGCGAGCACCTCGCCCCAGTCCTCCTCGCGGCCCGACGTGCTGCGCTCGAAGATCCGGCCGCCGACGCGCGGCTCGATCACGACGTCGAGGTCGTCCTCGCCGCTCATCGTGTGATCGGCCGGCCACCACAGCGAGGTGCGCGCGGTCCAGGTCTGGAACGCGTGCTCGGGCGAGCACGCGACCCGGAACGACATCCGCAGCGGCTCCGTCACTTCGTGTTCTCGGCCGCCAGCCGGAACCGCGCCGCCGCGTCGCCCCACACGCGCTCGAGGTACTCGCGCACGGCCTGCGGGCCCTCGTCGTGCAGGCGGTAGAGGCGCCGGGTGCCGCGCGCCTCCGCGGTCACCAGCCCGGCCTCGGTCAGCAGCCGCAGGTGCCGCGAGACCGCGGGCCGCGAGATCGGCAGCTCGTCCGCGATCTCGCGCACCGACCGCTCTCCCCCCCGCAGCAACTCGACGATCGCGCGCCGGTGCGGGTCGCCGAGGGCATCGAACGGATCGCCGGCGAGCTCCATCCCACAACGGTAACCGAATGGCTACGGTAGAACAAATTGGACCATTCGCTCGCGGGGACCACCGCCGCGTGCCATCACACCGATGGGGATGAAGGCGGGTAGCCTCCCCGGCATGCCCAGATGGCCCGAGAACCCGGATGACCCGATCGACCCCGCGATCGCCCCGCTGATCGAAGCCGGCGAAGGCGAGGCCGAAGGCTTCGACGTCGCCGAAGCCGACCTGATCGAGCACGCCGAGCACGGCGATCAGCACAGCACCGATCCGATCTGGCGCGACGCCGCAACCTTCAACCGGGAAGAGATCCCGGGCCTCGACGACGACCGCTACGGCGCGGGCGACGACGAGGATCCCGAGACCTGATCACGGGATTGCGCAGCCAGACCGGGGTTGCCGGGCCGTGGCTGATGGTGGCAGCCATCAGAAGAAGCTCGAGATGCCGCGATAGACGGATTCGATGTTCTCGGTGTCGCCCGTTGACGCCTTGCCGTCCGACGAGGTCGCGATCCGGTCGAGCACCTGCTTGGAGGCGTCCTTGCCGTAGGCGATCGTGAAGACGCGGATCGCGTTCGCCTCCTCGCCGGTGTGCGCCTGGAGCCGTGTGGCGAGGTCGGTCATCTGGAGTGTGCTGGCCGTGTCCTGCCCGTCGCTCAGCAGCACCACGGCGTTGATGCGGCGGGGATCGTTCTGCGCGGCGACGTCGTCAACCGCCTGCGCCGTTGCGTCGTAGAGCGCGGTCTCCCCCATGCCGACGAGCTTGCCGACCCGGCTCCGCAGATCGACCGCGTCTTCCGCGAACGGTCGCATCGGCACCACCGGGCGCACGTCGCTCGAGAAGGCCATCAGCCCGACGCGATCGCGCGGCGACAGTTGCTTCAGGAACCCCTGCAGGCCCCGCTTCGCGTGGGCCAGCTTCCCCTCGTCGTTCATCGAGCCCGACGTGTCGACGACGAGCATGATGTTCGCGGCCTTGCGGTTCTCGAACCACGCCTTCTTGATCTGTGCGAGCACGTCCGGCGCGGGAGGAGTGAGCTCCCGCTCGGGCTGCTTCGGGTCCGCGCCGTGCGCCCCATCGACGGGCGCGACCGGGGCGGCGTCGGGATCGGGCGGCCGGAACCCGTCGCGCGCGGCGACCGCCGGCGTCACGTACTTCGCGAGGAAGCGCTGGAAGTCGGAGGCTCCGGCGCGCTCGGCGGCGTCGACCCACGGCGCCTTGAGCACGATGTACGGGCTGTCCGAGTAGAAGCTGCCCTCGCTCGGATAGAGCCCCACCATCTTGGGTTGGTCGCCGCGATCCTGGTTGAACGCGACCAGCGTGGTCTCCTCCATCGCGGCCGCCGATGCGTAGCTGGGCCCGTTCTGGCGCAGCTGGGCGCGGATGAAGTCGGTCGTGTCGCCGTAATGCACGATCGCCTGCTCGATCCCGGCGATCTCGCGCGCGACGGCCGGGCGCTCGACGTCGGCGACCGTGAGCCCTTCCTTCTTCCCGGTCGCCGCGAAGTAGGCGCCGCTCACGGCCTCCAGCCCGGAGGTCGAGACCGACGGGTTCGTGTGGACGTACTTGAACGCGCCCCACTCGGGATGGTTGTAGGCGGACCAGCCGCGCGGGTCGCGCGCGAGCCGGAGCACGTCGGCCCACCCGATCTGCTTCTTCGGCCACCCGAGCGCACGCGCGAGCGGCTCCCACATCGCCAGCACGAGCGGCGAGCGGACGACCGACGGGTTGTCGCGCGGGACGAGGCCCCGGTCGGTGTCGTAGTCGAGCAGCCGCGCCCACAGGGACGAGGCCGGCGTCCACACGACCGGCTTGTCGCCACCCGGCTCGCCGCCGGCGGCACGGGCGATCGCGATCTCTTCGTCGCCCGAGGCCGGCGTGGTCACCGTGACGTGGACCGGCCGCCCGTTGACGCGTGGTCCCGAGTCGTTGTACGCGGCGGCGGCCTTCTTGACGAGGTCGCCCTTCTCGGGCGAGCTCGCGACGCTCACGACGACGGCGTTCTTGGACACCGTCGACGACGTCTTCGCGGCGCCGCCGTGGTCCTTGCCGTTGCCGCGACTTCCCATCGCGATCACGGCGACCGCCACGACCGCTGCGAGCACGATGATCAGCTGGCTCCGCTTCATCGCTGGCCTCGATTCACCCTAACCGGCCGCCCACAGGCGCGTCAGACGTCGCGGCATCAGCACGGTGGCCGCGACGACCGCCGGCAAGCCGGTGTAGGTCACGACGACCGCAGCGACGCTTTGCTCCATGAACCAGCCGATCCACGGGACGGTCGACGCACCGACCAGTAGGGACAAGGGGATCAGCGACAGCGCGCCCGACCACCCATGGCCGTCGGAGCTTCACGACAGCACCGCCGGCGTTCACCTCGACAGCAGCCATGACGACCTCCTTGACTCGACGAACCAGATCGTCGGGTCGGACGGCGCAGCTGGGCACCCCACCTAGGGTAAGGCGTTCCCACCAGTCAGAAGTCGCGAGGTGTCACAAGCCCGGTCACGAGGGCCGTCGCAGCGAGGCGGCCGCGCTTCTGATTCTGCGGCAGATCCTCGAGCCCGAAGCGCTCGAACAGCGCCCGGAGATGCGCCTTCACGGCGTCCACGCTCAGGTGCACGGTCTCCGCGATCTCCCTGTTCGTGGCCGGCGTCGCGAACGCGGACTCGTTCACCGGGCGGCAGAGCTCGACGAGGACCTTGTGCTGCATCGGCGTGACCGGAACGGTCACGGCGCCGGTCGGGAGCGCGGCCGTGGTCTGGGAATGGGAGTCGGCCGGATCGCGGAAGATGACGACGGTCTCTCCGAACACCAGGCGACAGCCGTCGCTGAGCCGGCGTCGCCCGAGCACCTTGCTGCCGTCGAGGAACGAGCCGTTCCGGGACAGCCCGTCGTCGACCAGGATCCAGTCGTCGCCGACCCGCTCCAGCAGTGCGTGAAGGCGCGAGACCTCGGCGTCCCAGACGAGTGCGACGTCGGCCTCGGCGCGACGGCCGACGGTGAGCGTCGCCGACTCCGTCGGCAGCGCGCGGACGTGCTGGCGCCCGTCGGGCGAGCGCAGCACGAGAAACGGCGATCCACTGCGCTCGGCCTCGTTGACCGCCTGCATGTCGGCGACCGCGTCGGCGACCGAGACCTCGGGTTGGTCAGTCATGGCGGGCCACCCGGTGGATCGTGGCGCTGATCTCCTGCTGGTCGGCGTAGGCCGCGGCCACGCCATCGGCGACGACGCCCATCTCGTCGCGCAGCTCGCGCACGCCGGCCGCGACCCGCTCCTGCTGGTAGGCCTCCTCGGACGCCGACACCGAGATGAGGTTGCCGCGCACGGTGTCGAGCTCGACGAGCATGCGGTCCATCTGGTCGTGGAAGCGGGCCAGCTGCTGTTCCATCTTGCGCTGCACGGACAGCTGGTAATCGAGCGCGGTGACGAGCTCCCGCTGAGAGGGGTGCCCGCGGCGCCGCACCGCCTCGAGCCGGTGCGCGACCTCGTCGGGCGGCGCGGCGCTCAGGCCCTCGTTGAGCAGTTCCGCACGCTGCGCCGTCTGCTCCATCGTCGCCACGAGCTGGTCGACCTCATCAGCCACCTCGGTGTACGGGAGATCCGCGCGGTCGATCGCCTCGTGGACCCGATCGCGAGTCGCGTAGGCCCGGACCACGAGGTCGCGGATGCCTGCCGACAGCGCGCTCACGTCGACCGCGCGGCCCCGGTCGAGTGTCTTGCGCCGCTTCGCGCGCTCGCGGTCGAGCACGCGCTTGGCGTTGTCGTCGTCGAAGAACGCGCGCGCCGCGCCTCCCGCGTAGACGACGACCGCGAGCGGCACGGCCAGAGCCAGGGCGCTGAACAGCAGGCCGGCGATGATGATCACGGCGGCGGCGACGACACTCAGCGAGTCGGTCATCGCGTTGAGGACGAGCGCGCGCCGGTAGGCGGCGCGCGAGTAAGGCACCGGCGTGGCGCGCAGCGGCGGCGCGCTGCTGATGACCGGCGCCGGTGCGGGAGCCTCGCGTCGGTCGAGCGCCGCCGCGGCGTCCGCCGCGAGGTCCCCGGCGGTCACGTAGCGCTGATCCGGGTCCTTCGCCATCGCTCGGGCGATCACGCCGTCGAGCGCGCGCGGCAGCTCTGGTCGCAGCGCACCGGCGCTCGGGGGCGGCTCCGACAGGTGGGCCCACATCTTGGCCTCGTCGCTCTCCGCTGGGAACGGCACGCGCCCGGTGAGCATCTGAAAGAGGACTGCGCCGAGCGCGTAGACGTCCGAGCGGGCCGTGAGCTCCTGGCCGCGGATCTGCTCCGGCGCGACGTAGTTGACCGTGCCGACCAGCTGCGCCGTCCGCGTGTCGTCGGTGCCCGTGCGCTTGCTGAGCCCGAAGTCGGTCAGGTACACGTGGTCGCCCGAGCCGAGCAGGATGTTCGCGGGCTTGACGTCGCGGTGGACAAGCCCGCTCCCGTGCGCGGCATCGAGCGCCGCCGCGACCTGCGTGAGGATGCGGACCGCCCGCTGCGGCTCGAGCGGGCCTTCGTCGGCGAGCACGGCGCGCAGGTCCTTGCCGTCGACGAACCGCATCACCTGGAAGAGGACGCCGTCCTCCTCCCCCGCGCGGTAGATCGGGATCACGTTGGGATGGTCGAGCGAGGCGGCGGTCCGCGACTCGGCGATGAAGCGGCGCCGGAACGCGGCCTCGTCGGCATACGCCGGAGCGATCACCTTCACGGCGACCGTCCGTTCGAGGTCGACGTCGATCGCGCGGTAGACGACGCCCATGCCTCCGCGCCCGGCGACGCTCTCGATGCGCTGGCCGGCGATCACGCGTCCGATGAGGCCCTCGTGCATGTCGAAATCCGTGAGACAGCGGGAGCGGCGCCTCTGAGGCAAGCGTAATGCGGTGGTGTGGAGCCCGCCACCTTGGGTGGCTGTTCTGAGCGGTCGGATGGCCCGACGCTGCCGGATGTCCACACGCTCCGAGGAGGTCACGATGGACCCGCGCATCTCCCAGCTCATCGCCGTCAGCCGGCTCCACGACCAGACTCGCGCCGCCGCGGCCGCCAAGGACGCGAAGGCCGTGAAGCGCGAACGGCGCCGGCCGACGCAGCCCGCCCATCAGGACAGCCGGTTCGTGCGGCGCTCGGGGACCTCGACCACGCCGACCCGATGATCGCCCGCACGGTGTTCGCGGCCGCGCTCGCGGTCTCGGCGCTCGCCGCGCCCGCGGCTGTCGCCGCGCCGGACCTCTCGCAGCTGGTCGTCGCGCCGACCGATCTGCCGAGCGGCACCTCGGTGCTCGCGGAGCAGTCCTTCCCGCTCGGCAAGGGCGTGCGCGAGTACGACCGCTACTTCAGGCTCCCGCGCAGCTCGGGGTTCGCGCGCGTCAACAGCAGCGTGGTGCTGTTCAAGCGCGGTCGCGACGCCGGGCTGCTCCTAGAGGCATCGCGCCTGGCGATGCGCGACCCTGACACGCGCCGCGGGCTGGCCAGGTTCACGGCGAGCGAGCTCGGCGTGAGGGCCCGGCGCATCCGCATCGGCAAGCCGCGGCCGCTGCACATCGGCGACGGCGGGTTCACCGTCGGCATCCGCGTCAACCGCAAGACCGCGATCGTGGTCGGGATTTTCCGCCTCGACCGCGCGCTCGGCGAGATCGACGCCCGCGGCACCAGCCCGAGCGGACATCCTGACCCGTACGCGCGGAGTTCTGCGCATCGCGGCGGACCGCATCCACAGGGCCTCTCGCCGCAACCGCTCACCCCGCCGACGATCACGGGCACGGCACAGGTCGGCGCCGTGCTCCAGGCCGCTCCCGGCACGTGGAGCGCCGCTACGTCGTTCAGCTACGCATGGCAGCGCTGCAACGCGGCCGGGACGTGCGTCGAAGTGCCGGGCGCCACGCAGCAGACCTACGCCGTGACGGCCGCCGACGCAGGCTCGACTCTCCGCGTCGTCGTGACCGCCGCAAACGCCGTCGGGCAGACGACCTCCACGTCCGCGCCCACGGCGCCGGTCCCCGTCCCCTAGGACCGGATCCGCGCGCGCCGGCGTCCCTTCGGGGGCGTCGGCGCGCCGCTCGTCAACGCTCTGGTTGCAGGGGAGTCATTCGATCGCGATCGTGCTCGAGGCGCGCAATTGCGGCCTCGATCTGGCGGCGGTGGACGTCGAGCCTGCGCTTGTACGCCTCCACACCCCAGACGGTGACCACCAGCCGCCGTGACGCGCCGCACTCCGCGCAGCGCAGGTCGACCCGCGTGCGGACCGCGCTCACGATCTCGCACGACCAGCCGCTCGCGCAGTCGGATCCGCAGTGGGGACAGAGCAGGAGCTTCGGCGAGCGACGCAGCCGCACCGGTTCAGCCTTTCTCTCCAACGCCGAGTCGGCGTCATCCGGGTGGGATGAAACCATCGCCCCGAGGTCGCGATGCGACCAGGCCCGACGTCACCCCGAGATCGGAGGACCGTGCCGGAGCGAAAGTGGATGCGCGTGAGGTTGCGGACCGCCCACGGCGGCGCGCCCGCGCCGGCCGACGACGCCACCGCGGTGCTCGAGGTCGAGCCCGAGGACCTGTCGGGCATGTTCGCGGCGCCGAACTGGCTCCGCGACCTCGGGGTGATGGCCTGGTTGCTCGTCGGCGTGGCCGGGCTCCTCGTCGGCGCGATCTGGCTGCTCGGCCTGCTCAACACGATCGTGAGCCCGGTCGTGACCGCCGGAATCCTCACCGCCGTCCTCTCACCCCTCGTCGCGAGGCTGGCGCGCCGCATGCCGAGAGGCGCCGCAGCCGCGATCGTCTTCGTGACGTTGCTGCTCGTCGGCATCGGAGTGATCGTGCTCGTGCTCGCAGGCATCCTGAGCCACACCGAGGCGCTGCAGGGGAACCTCCACAGCGCAGTCGACAAGTTGCAGAGCCGGCTGCAGGACGTCGGGGCGAGCAGCGACACCGCGGCGAAGGCCGGCGACGGCGCGAGCTCCACGCTGAGCAGTGCGTTCCAAGCGCTGCTGCACGGGCTCGGCAAGGGCGTCACCGCGCTGGCATCGCTCGCCGTGTTCCTCTCGTTCACGGCCCTGAGCCTGTTCTTCCTGCTCAAGGACGGTCCGGTGATCCGCAGCTGGACGGAGCGCCACATGGGCCTTCCGGCCGCGATCTCACGCTCGATCACGCACCGCACGATCGAGTCGCTTCGAGGCTACTTCGTGGGCGTCACGGCGGTGGCGGCGTTCAACGGCATCGTCATCGGTCTCGGCGCCCTGGTTCTCGGCGTGTCGAACGTGTTCGCGATCGTCCTGATCAACTTCTTCGCGGCGTACATCCCCTACCTGGGCGCGTGGACGGCGGGGGCCTTCACGGTGCTGGTCGCGCTCGGCTCCCAGGGAGAGGCGGCTGCGGTCGCGATGGTGGTGATCGTCCTGCTCGCGAACGGCGCGCTCCAGCAGCTCATCCAGCCGCTCGCGTACGGCGCGGCGCTCGGCCTCCACCCGCTCGCGGTGCTCATCGTCACGATCGCCGGCGGCGCGTTGTTCGGAACGATCGGGCTCATCCTGGGGGCGCCGGTGACCGCGGCGGCGCTCCACGTCGCAGGCGATGTCGCGCGCGCCCGCTCCCGCGAGCCCGCCGATCAGCCCGCGGGTGCCGTCACGTAAGCGGCCCGACCTCGATGCGCATCCGCTCCTCCGGTAGCCGTGGGCGAACGAACAGCCCGAGGCATCGGACGATAAGCAGGACCTCTCTCCCCCACCCGGCTGCGGGAGCTATGGGCCTCAGCCTCATCCGCTTCCTCCGAGGGCGAAGGCGCGGCGCGGGCCCAGGCTCGCGCTGAGTGGATCGAATCGAGAGGTCCTCCGCAAGCTGACGTTGCACGATGAGCGGTCGGTTCCGGTCACCCGCGTCAACCCCGACCTTGTCGGGCCTGGATCCGAAGGGCGAGGCGCTCGTCAGGCTCGGCGCGAGCTCAAGTCCTGACCGGCTTCCGCTGCTTGCGGCCCCGCGGACTCCTCGATCAGGCTCCGCTGCGCGAGCGTGTAGAGCAGGCCCATCGCCGGTAACACCAGCAGGACCGCGGCACCGAACACGATCAGAATGCTCGTCAATGTGGCATCGGGCGCCGCGCCGGCGTCGATCGTGAGGACCTGCGGGAGGAGATATGGGTGCTGCGCGATGCCCCAGCCCCAGATGACGGCCACGACGGCGCCGGCGGCCAGCACGCGAACGCCCCGTCGCGCGCCACGGGCCAGCAGCACGAGCGCGGCGGCGCCGCACAGCGCCGAGACGATCACGAGCGGCAGCCCGTCGCTCGTGAGCCCGTCGTAGTCGTAACGGGCATCGGCGTGCAGCGCGACGATCCCGGCGACGGCGAGGACGCCGGCGGCCACGGCGGCCGCGAGCGCTCGGACGGTGAAGTAGCGCTCGAGGTCGGCGGCGCCGGCGCGGCGGGCGTCGCTGACCAGGAAGACGGCCGCGAGATAGGCGGAGGTGGCGACGAACAGGGCGCCGATCACCAGCGAGAGCGGGTTCAGCCAGCTGGTGACGGGATCGCCGGCGGCATTGCCGACGGGCACCCTGCCCGCGGCGACGGCGCCGACGACGGTCCCCATGAAGAACGGGGTGAGCAGCGACGAGAGCCCGAACAGCCGCTCGGCGAGACCCCGGCCGTTCAGTCGCCGCGCGGTCTTGTGGAACGCGAAGCCCGAACCGCGCAGCACGATACCCAGCGCGGCGAGGCTGAGCGGGATGAAGAGCGTGGAGAAGATCGACGCGAACGCGGTCGAGAAGCCCGTCCACAGGACGACGAGCACGAAGATCAGCCAGACGTGGTTGGCCTCCCAGACGGGGCCGATCGCCCAGTCGATCATCTCGCGCGCGCGCCGGCCGCGGTCGCCGCGCCCGGCGACCAGGCTCCAGAATCCCGCGCCGAAGTCCGCGCCGCCGAACACGGCGTACGCGGTCACCCCCGTCCACAGCACCGCGGCGACGGCGTCTGGCTTGCTCACCGCGGGTCCTCGGCCAGCACCGGGGGAGGCGACGGCCCGTACGGCACGTCCGACTCATCCTCGTCCTGCGTGCGCCACCGCCGCGACATCGCGCGCAGCGTCAGCACGAGCGCCGCTCCGAGCGCCACGTACAACAGGAACACGAGCGTGAACGTCACCCACACACCGCTCGCCTGCGTGACCGCATCCTCGGTGCGCATGACGTTGTAGACGATCCACGGCTGGCGGCCGACTTCGGTGACGATCCAGCCGCACTCGAGCGCGACCACGGACGCCACGCCCGAGACGGCGACGGCGCGCAGGAACCACTTCGTCCGCGGGATGTCACGCCTCCGCCACCACGCGAACGCCAGCCACGCGCCGAGCGCGATCAGCATCGTGCAGATGCCGACCATCGTGTCGAACGCCCAGTGCAGCATCGTGTTGGCCGGCGGGCGGTCGTCCGGCGGGACCGTGTCGAGCCCCGTGACCTGGGTGTCGGTGCTCCAGCCGACGAGGAAGGAGTCGAACCCGGGGATGCCGAGGCCGCCCTTGACGCCTTCGCTCGTGCAGCGGCCGAAGATGTACTCGGTGACGTGCGTCGAGGTGGTCTGCACGCACTCCATGGCGGCGAACTTGATCGGCTGGTCGTTGGCGATCGCGCGCGCGGCGGTGTCGCCGACCGCGAACTGGATCGGGGTCGCGATGCAGGCGACCGTGAGCGGGATCAGCAGGCCGAGGCGGTGGTAGCGGTCGCGCCGGCCGCGCAGCATGCCGACGGCATAGATCGACGCGACCAGGAAGCCGGTGACGAGGTAGGCGGCGAGGATCATGTGCGGCACCTCGTACGGCACCGCCGGGTTGAAGATCACCTTCAGCGGCTCCACTTTCGTCACGTCGCCGGTGGTCGGCGAGAAGCCCTGCGGCTGGTTCATCCACGAGTTCACGGCCACCACCGAGAACGCGCCGCCCAGGCCGGTGATCACGATCGGCACGCCCGCCCAGAAGTGCGTCCACGGGCGCAGGCGCTCCCAGCCGAAGATGTAGATCGCGACGAAGATCGCCTCCAGGAAGAAGCAGATCCCCTCGACCGCGAACAGCACGCCGAAGACCTCGCCGAAGCGGCCCGTGAACGCCGGCCACAGGAGCCCGAACTCGAACGACAGCACCGTCCCCGTCACCGCCCCGACGGCGAACGTCACCGCCACGACCTTCGACCAGCGCCGGGCCAGCAGCAGCGCGTCGGCGTCGTCGTGGCGCAGGCCGCGGTAGTTGGCGATCAGCATGATCGCCGGGAACGCCACCCCCAGCGACGCGAGGATGATGTGGAACCCGAGCGTGAACGCCATCTGGCTCCGCGCGGGCGCGAGCTGCGCCGCGGCGTCTGCGAAGACGGCGTGCATCATCACGGCGCCGCGACGGTGTCCAGCTCGCTGTCGTCCTGCCAGTCGATCTGCGCCGCGTCCGCGCGGTCGAGGACCTGCGGCCCGCGGCGACTGGTGAAGTAGTCCGAGCCCCAGTTGATGAACGCGTCTACGCGGTTGCGCACGCCGCTCATCAGCGCCGCGTGCACGCCCAGCCAGGCCGAGAACGCGATCACGCCGTGCAGCTCGTGCCGGTGCTCGCCGACCTCGGCGATCGCGGCGCCGCGCCCGATCATCGCCATGATGCCCTTGTCGTGGTAGTGGAAGGACTGTCGCGGCTTGCCGGCCGCGTCGGCGAGGATGTTCTCGGCGGCGCACTGGCCGCTCTGCAACGCGACCGACCCGAGCTGCGGGTGCGCCCCGCCGTGCGGCGCCGGGATGTTGGCGACGTCGCCCACGGCATACACACCGGGAGCGCCATCGACCGTCAGATCGGGCAGGACGTCGACGCGCCCGCCGCGCCCGCGCGGCAACCCGCCGACAGAGGCGAGCGGCGGCGCCATGATGCCGCCGCCCCAGACCACGCAGCGCGTGCGGATCACGGTCCCGTCGGCCAGCGTCACGTGGCCGGGCGCGATCTCGGTGACCGCCACCCCGAGGTGCAGCTGGACGCCTTTGCGGCCCAGGATCTTGGCGACATAGTCGTGCGCCTTGTCCGAGAACGGCCCCAGCAGCGTGGCGCCGAGGTCGACGATGTGGATCTGCGCCGACGTGACGGGAACCTCGCGGTACTGGTCGACCAGCGTCTCGTGGATCAGGTCCGCGAGGGCGCCGGCCAGCTCGACGCCCGTCGGGCCGCCGCCGACGACGACGAAGTTGAGCGCGCCCTGCGCGATCAGCGACGGGTCGCGATCGGCCTCCTCAAAGACGCTCAGGATGCGTGAACGCAGTCGCTGTGCGTCGTCGAGCGAGTAGAGCGGGAACGCGTGCTCCTCGGCCCCTTCGGTGTGGAAGAAGTTCGGCTGCGAGCCGGCCGCCAGCACGAGCGCATCGCCGGTGACGCGCTCGCCGTCGGCCGTCGTCACCGTCCGCGTCGCGACGTCGAGATCGGTGACCTGCGCGAGCTTCACGGCCACGTTCTCGTCGTCCTGGAACAGCTTGCGCAGCGAGTATGCGACATCGCTCGGGGCCAGCTGGCAGGTCGCCACCTGGTACAGCAGCGGCTGGAACTGGTGGTAGTTGTTGCGATCGATCAGCGTGACGCGCACGTCGTCGCGACCGGCCAGGCGGCGCGCGCACCCGACGCCGGCAAAGCCGCCGCCGACGATGACCACATGGCGCTGCCCGTTGGTGTGCTCAGCCGACATGGGCCGGCTCACGTTCCGTCTGCGGGGCGCCGAGGCGTTCGAGGATCCGGTCCCCCACGCGCACCGCGTTCGCCATCGCCGTGAGCGCCGGGTTGACGGCCCCGATGCTCGGGAAGAAGCTCGTGTCGACGACGTAGAGGTTGTCGACCTCGTGCGCACGGCAGTCGACGTCGAGCACCGAGCTCGCGGGATCGGTGCCGAAGCGGCACGTGCCCGCCTGGTGCGCGCAGCCGGCCACCGGGATGTCGTTCTTCAGGTACGCGTGCCGCGGCACGAGGTGGTCCTCATGCATCCCGACGTGCTTGAGCAGCCCCTTGAGCTCGTGCAGCAGCCGCTCCTTCGCCTCGTCGTTCGTCGGCGCGTACGCGAGCTTCACGCTGCCGTCACCGCTCACGGTCACGCGGTTGTCCGGCACCGGCAGATCCTCCGTCGAGAGCCAGAAGTCGACCGCGTGCTCGGCCACCTTGTCGAGCGTCCACTGCGGCGCGAGCTTCGTCTGCAGCGGCTTCTCGCCGCGGTACATCTCGGCGCTCGACTTGCCGACCATCTGGATGTTCCCCAGCGGGAAGTCGACATCGGGCCCGCCGAAGTAGAAGTCGTTGAGCCCGAGCGTCTTCTGGAACACGGTCGGGTTGGGCTCCTTCGAGAGCGCCAGCACCGCCGTGCAGTTGTGGAACATGTAGTTGCGCCCGACCTGGTCGGAGCCGTTGGCCAGCCCGTGCGGGTGCGCGTCGCTGGCGGAGGCGAGGAGCAGCTTCGCGCTGTTCGCCGCGCCGCACGAGACGACCACGAGGTCGGCGGTGTAGGTCTCCCGCTCGCCGGCGCGGTCGACGACGACGCCCGTGACCGCGCGGCCACGGTCATCGGTCTCCAGACGCACCACCTCGGAGCCCGTGAGCAGCGTCACGTTCGAATGCTTGAGCGCCGGCCGCACAGCAAGCACGTCGGCGTCGGACTTCGCGTGCACCAGACACGGGAACCCGTCACAGGTGGCGCACCGCACGCACGTGCTGTTGGGCGTGTCGCGCTCGTCGAGCATCACTCCGCAGGGCGCGTGGAACGGGTGGTGGCCGGCCGCTTCGAGATCATCCGCGAGCTGCTGGATGCGGGGCTCGTGCGACACCGCCGGGAACGGGTACGGAGCGCTTGACGGCGGCTCGGTGGGATCCTCGCCGCGCGCGCCGTGCACGCGGTAGATCCGCTCGGCCTCCGTGTAGTACGGCTCCATCTCGTCGTAGCCGATCGGCCACGCGGGCGAGATGCCGTCGTAGTGGCGCAGCTCGTTGAAGTCTTCGGCGCGCAGCCGGTACAGGGCGGCGCCGTAGAGCTTCGTCGCACCGCCGACGAAGTAGTGGACCTGCGGCTGGAACGGCTTGCCCTCGGCGTCGTACCAGGTGTCCGGGGACACGTAGCGGTTGTTCACGAACACCTGCTGCGCGTCCCAGTTGTGGGGCTCGCGCGCCAGCCAGTCGCCGCGCTCGAGCAGCAGGACGCGCTTGCCCGACGGCGCGAGGTGGCGGACGAGCGTCCCTCCGCCGGCGCCGCTCCCGATCACGATCACGTCATAGTCGGCGGTGCTCATGTGCGGTGCTCCAGTTCCTCGGCGACGATGATGCGGGCGGACGCTTCGATCAGCGCGAGGTGCGAGAACGCCTGCGGGAAGTTGCCCAGGTGCCGGCCCGTCTCGGCGTCGAACTCCTCGGCGTAGAGGCCGAGGGGGGAGGCGACGCGCAAGAGGCGCTCCATCAGGTCGCGCGCGCTCTGCAGCTCGCCGATGATCGCGAGCGCGGACACGAGCCAGAACGAGCAGATAAGGAACGTGCCCTCCTTGCCCGACAGCCCGTCGTCGGTCTCGTCGGTCTTGTAGCGCAGCACGAATCCGTGCTCGGTCAGCTCGTCCCGGATCGCGAGCACGCTCGCGCGCAGCCGCGGGTCGTCGCCCGGTAGGAAGCCGAGAATTGCGGCGAGCAGCGTCGACGCGTCCAGCGCGTCGGTCGCATAGTGCTGGCGCAGGACGCCGCGGCTGTCGAGCCCGTGCTCGAGGATGTCGGCGCGGATCTCGTCCGCCGTCGCACGCCACTGGGCGGCGAGTGCCGAATCGCCGCGGAGCCCGGCCAGCTCGGAGGCCCGGTCGAGCGCGACCCAGCCCATCAGCTTCGACGACACGTAGTGCTGCGGCTCGCCGCGGGCCTCCCAGATGCCCTGGTCGGGCTCGCGCCAGACGCGCGTCGCGCACTCGGCCTGCGCCTGGACGATCGGCCACAGCCGCCGTGGCAGCCGTTGGCTGCGGTTCGTGTGCAGCAGGATCGAATCCAGCACGGCGCCGTAGACGTCGTTCTGGCGCTGGTCGAAGGCGCCGTTGCCGATCCGCACCGGCTTCGCACCGGCGTAACCCGAGAGGTCGTCGCGCGTCGACTCGGTCAGATCGCGGCGGCCGTCGATCCCGTACATGATCTGCAGTGCGCCGTCCTCGTTGGGCTCGACGTCGGCGACGAACTGCATGAACTCGTCTGCTTCCCAGTCGAGGTTGAGCCAGTGCAGCGCCTGCAGCGTGAACGTCGAGTCGCGCATCCACGTGTAGCGGTAGTCCCAGTTGCGCTCCCCGCCCGGCGTCTCCGGCAGTGACGTCGTCAGCGCCGCCACCGTCGCCCCCGTCGGCATGTACGTCAGGCCCTTGATCGTCAGCGCCGAGCGCTGGATCGGGTCGCGCCAGCGATGGTCCGGGAGGCGCGCGCGGCCGAGCCAGTTCCGCCAGTAGTGCCGGGTCACCGCGAGCCGCTCGAACGCGTCGTCGACGTCCGTCGCGCCAACGAGGCCCTCGGCCCACGACAGGGAGCAGAAGAGCTTCTCGCCGGTCTGCAGGGCGTGGCGCGCCCGTACCCGGTTGCCCTCGATGCCGAGCGCCATGTCGGTGCGCAGCCGGATGACCTGCTCGTTCCCACGGGCGTCCGCGGTGTGCAGATCGTCGCCGATCAGCTCCCACTCCGCCGGCGTGCGCCCGTAGTCGAACACCGGCTCGCAGACGAGCTCGATCTCCGCTATGCCCTCCAGGCACTCGGCAGTGCGCACGAGCAGGTGCTCGGCGTCGTCGTCGGCCGGCGGCCGGGTGTGCGGCGTGATCGTGTCCTCGCCCCGGCGCGGGCCGAGGGTGAGCGCGTCGCGGACCTCGACCCACGCCGTCGGCGTCTTCCAGGTCGTGACGAGCGTGTTCGTGCCCGGCTCGTAGACGCGAGCTGGCCGGGTGGTTGATGCCGAACGGCCCGAGCCGGAACGTGCCCGCCTCGCGGTCGAGCAGCGTCCCGAACACGCTCGGCGAGTCGAAGCGCGGCACGCACAGCCAGTCGATCGCCCCGTCGGGCGCCACCAGCGCGCCCGTGTGGCAATCCGACAGGAACGCGAACTCGGCGATCGGGGAGAACGGCGACGGCGCGGCGGCGCTCTGGATCGCAGCAGCGGGCATCGGGTGCGAACCGTCGCTGAGCGCGGACTCGGTGTGCGCGCTCATGAGCCTGCCCACGGGCCGTGCCAGCCGCCGTAGTGGCTGACGAGTTTGTCGGCCGCCGCCGGCCCCCAACTGCCCTTCGCGTACGGATCGGGCGGTGTCTTCACGTCGAGCAGCGGCTGCAGCACGCGCCAGGTCTCCTCGACGCTGTCCTGGCGCGTGAAGCGCGTGCTGTCCCCCATCATCGCGGCGAGCAGCAGGACCTCGTACGGCGTCGGGCCCTCCCCGCCCTGCTCCGCGAACTCGAGGTCGAGCGAGACCTGCTCGGCCGTCGGCGAGCCGGCGCGTTGGGCCTCGACCAGCAATCGGACGCCGGTAGAGGGGTCGAGCCTGATGACGAGCTGACTTGGCTCAGGCGAGCGCGACCGGCTGCCCTGGAAGAGGATCCGCGGCGGTCGCCGGAAGATCAGGCGCAGCTCGGTCTGCGTGATCGGCAGGTGCTTGCCGGTTCGGATGTAGAACGGAACGCCCTCCCAGCGCCAGTTGTCGATCTCCAGGCGCAGCGCCGCATAGGTCTCGGTCGTGGAGTCCGGCGCGACTCCCTCGATGTCACGGTAGCCGTCGTATTGCCCGCGCACGTAGTGCGCGGGATCCGCCGCGGGCATGGCGGCGAACACGGCGTACAACGCATCCTTGAGGGCGCGCGGGCTCGACGGGGGCTCCATCGCGGCAGCCCCGACGACCTGCATCAGGTGGTTGACGACCACGTCGCGCACGGCGCCGACCGGGTCGTAGAAGTGGCCGCGATCCTCGACCCCGAAATCCTCGGCCATCGTGATCTGCACGCACGCGACGTGCTGGCGGCTCCAGATCGGCTCGAATATGGCGTTCGCGAACCGCAGGTAGAGGATCTCGGCGAGGCCCATCTTCCCCAGGAAGTGGTCGATCCGGTACAGCTGGTCCTCGCGTATGTGGCTGTGGATCTCGGCGTTGAGCGCCGTCGCCGACGCGACGTCGTGGCCGAACGGCTTCTCGACCACGACGCGGGCGTTCTCGGTCAGCCCCGCGTCGGCCAGGCCGGCGACCACCTTCCCGAACAGGAACGGTGGGATCTCGAGGTAGAAGACGGGATGCTGAGCGCCGTGGATCGCCTCGGCCACGCGTGCGAACGTCGCCGAGTCGCCGAAGTCGCCCTGGACGTAGGACATCCGCTCGGCGAGGCGCTCAAAGACGGCTTCGTCCACAGGCCCGCCGGCGGCCTCGATCGACGTACGCGCACGCGCGCGGAGATCGTCGACGGTCCAGTCATCGACCGCGACGCCGACGATCGGGCAACCCACGAGGCCGCGCTGCTCGAGGCGGTAGAGCGAGTTGAACGTCATGACCTTCGCGAGATCGCCCGTGATGCCGAACACGACCAGGACGTCCGCGGGCTCGTGACCGTTCGTGGCGCCGGCCGACGCCTGCGGATGGGCTGCAATTGCCATGTGTCGCACTTCCTCGGTGGCGTTCAAGGATTCGTCGACATAGACAACTCCGGTGACGGCCGACTTCCCTCACCCAAAGTGGATGAGATTGCTCGGGCGGGGATGCGCGCCTACCCCGGAGTGACCGGCGCGCTCCCTTGCCCGTGGCGGGCCGATCCGGCGATGCTCCTCCTCGCATGTCGGGGTCAGCGCCATGACTTATTCGCTGGTCCAGCCGCTCCCCGCTGCGGCCACCCGTGTGACCGGTTTCCCGCCGATCGTGGTACGCGAGCGCCTCATTCGCAGCCTCGCGCAGGCACCGATCGCGCTCCTTGTCGCCCCCGCCGGCTATGGCAAGAGCATGCTGCTCTCGCAGTGGGAGCAGCACGACGCACGGCCGTTCGCCGTCGTGGCGCTGCGCGACGCGCACAACGATCCGGGGTGGCTGCTCGAGTCGATCGTCCGCGCGCTTGCCGCCATCGTGCCGATCGCCGACGACGTCTTCGTCGCGCTCTCGAGGCCCGCGGGCCTGGGGGTGCACGACGTGCTCGACCGGCTGGAGCGCTCCCTGGCGAGCTGTGACCCGTTCGTCCTCGCACTCGACGACGTCCAGGTGCTCGGCGACGCGGATTCGCTCGCGGCGCTCGCGCGCGTCGCGGACGTCATCCCCTCCGGCTCGCAACTCGCCCTCGCCTCACGCCGTGAGCCGGGCCTGCCGATCGGCCGCGTGCGGGCAGACTGCCGGCTCGTCGACGTGCGCGCCCGCGACCTCGCGATGACCCGGTGGGAGGCCGCGAGGCTGTTCGCCGCCATCGGGCTCGATCTGGAGCCGGACGACGTGATCGTCGCCGTGCGTGCCACCGAGGGCTGGCCGGCCGGGCTCTCGCTGGCCGCGCAGGCCGTGCGCGACGAACCGGATCCCGCACGCGCGATCCGGCGGTTCCGGGGCTCCAACCGGCTGATCGCCGATTACCTGCGCGACGAGATCATGGCGGCGCTCGGCACCGAGGAGATCGAGTTCCTGACACGCGCCTCGATCCTCGACGTGCTGTCCGGCCCAGTGTGCGACGCGACGCTTGGCAGAAGCGGGTCGGGAGCCCTGCTGCGCGACCTCGCGCGCGCGAACACGTTGCTCGTGCCGCTCGACCAGTCCGATGTCGAGTACCGCTACCACCCGTTCTTCGCGGAAATGCTGAGGGCAGAGCTGAGGCGCAGCGAGCCCGACCTCGAGCGCGGGCTCCAGAATCGCGCCGCCTCCTGGTATGCGGCGCACGGCGACGCGGATCGGGCGGCGCATCACGCGGTCGCCGGGGGCGACACGGGCTTCGCCGGCCGCTTGCTGTGGCCGAGCGTCGCTCCCCACGTCCTCAGCGGTCGCACCACGATGGTCAGGTCGTGGCTGAGCCGCTTCGGCGCCGACGACGTCGCCGCGGTCCCCGAGCTCGCGCTGAGCACCGCCGCCGTGCATCTCGTCCATGGCGAGCGCGATCTCGTCGAGCACTGGGGTGCGGCGGCCGAGCGTGTCGGCGCGTGCGAATGGGTCGGTGCCGATCGCGACACCATCGATGCCGGCGTGGCGATCATGCGCGCGGCGGTGTGCCGTAACGGACTGACGGACATGGCCACCCAGGCGGAGATCGCCTACGCGGCTGCGGCGGACGACAGCCCCTGGCAGTCGCTCTGCGTGCCTGCTCCAGGGCGTCGCGGCGCACCTGCGCGGGATCTCGCGCGTGCGCGCGCGTTTCTCGAGGAAGGTGCGCGCCGCGGCGGCATCGCCGGCGCCCGCCATCCAGGTGCTCTGCCTGGCCCAGCTCGCGCTGCTGGCGATCGACGCCGTCGACTGGAACGAAGCCGAGACGCTCGCCTCGCGCGCGCGGTCGCAGGTCGACCGCGTCGGGCTCGCCGACAGCCCGCTGGCGGCGCTCGTCTTCGCGGTGTCGGCCCGCGTGCGCGCGCAGCGCGGACGCGCCGACGAAGCGCAGCAAGACCGGCGGACGACGCTTGAGCCTGCTCGAGCGGCTCCCCGAGTTCGCGCCCTGGTACACGGCCGAGGTACGCATCGTGCTCGCCGCCGCCGCGGTCCGGCGGGGCGATCTCGTTGCGTCCCGCTCGCTCCTCGCGACGCCGCCCGTGCGATGGGCGAGATACCCGAGGCGCTCATGCTGGCGGACTGGGTCGAGCAGGTCGATGCAGCGGCGGAGACGCTGGCCGAGAGCGTCGCTCGGCCGGCGTCGCTGACCACGGCGGAGCTGCGCGTTCTGCAACTGCTCCCGACGCACCTCTCGTTCCGGCAGATGGCCGGCGGCCTGCACGTGTCGGCCAACACGGTCAAGACACACGCGCACGCGATCTATCGCAAGCTCGACGCCTGTTCGCGATCCGAGGCGGTCGAGCGGGCCCACGAGGCCGGCCTCCTGGGCGATGCGCCCGACGAGCTGTGCGGACCCGCTCACGCGCGCGGCCTGAGGTCACGGGGCAGTCAAACGGTCACCTGTGCGGGGCGAGCCTGGCGTTGTTCGTCCTGGGCCGTGTCCTCCGCGTGATAGCGCGCGAGCAGCTCGTCCTCCTCGCGCTTGCGCGGGAAGCGAAGAACAGGACCAACGCCGCGCCGAGCACGACCGCGATGAGCCGGCCGCGTACGCCCACTGGTCGCCGTCGAGGAAGGACTGCTTGGCCGCGGCCGTGATCTGGCTCGCGTACTGCGGATAGCTGCTGCGCCACGGACTCGGCGCCGGCGAACGACTTCGTGAGCTGGTTCTGGACGCTCTCGTTCACCTGCGCGCTGTTGGGCGCTGCCGCGATCGCGGCCGCGGCGGCCGTCGCGTAGCCGGCGGTGAGCAGCGCGCCGAAGATCGACTGCATGATCGCTCCGCCGAGGTCGCGCTGGAGGTCCGCCGTGCCCGATGCCATACCCGCGCGGCGCACGGGGACCGAGCCCGTGAGCGAATGTGACGCCGGCGTGCCCGCGAACCCGACGCCGATGCCGATGAAGACATACGCGATGCCGACCCGCCAGTACGGCGCGCCCTCGTCCCACAGCAGCAGCATCCACACGAACGCGCAGAACAGAGACACGTAGCCGCACAGCAGCGTGAAGCGGGCGCCGCGAGTCTCGACCAGCTTGGCCGAGCGCGGCGCGACGACGACCATGAATACGATCGTCGGCAAGAACGCCGCTCCGGCGCCCAGCGTCGAATAGCCGAGCACGTTCTGCAGGAACTGCTGGCTCACGAACGCCGCGCCCATGAGCGAGCCGAACACGATGATCCCCGCGCACGCGGCGACCCAGAACGTACGGCGCGCCGCGACGCGCAGATCGTAGAGCGGGTTGTGCGCCCGGCGCTGGCGGATGTAGAAGGCGATCAGCCCGAGTACGGCGATCGCCGCCAGCCCGAGCGTGAGGGCACCCTTGCTGGGCACTGCCGCGAAGTTGATCGCCAGGATCAGTGCCGCGACGAGCACCACGGACAGCGTGCCGCCGAGATTGTCGACGGGATCCGTGGTCTCGTTGACGTGGGCCGGGACCAGCTTCAGCGCCATCGGGAACGCGATCACGACGAGCGGCAGCGTGACCAGGAACACCGATCCCCACTCGAACTTCTCGAGCAGCGCGCCCGAGACCAGTGGTCCCAGCGAGGCGATCGCCCCGCCGAGCGCCGACCACAGGGCGATCGCCTTGGTGCGCTCAGGGCCCGACCAGAGCGCGGTTATCAACGCGAGGGTCGTCGGGTAGGCCATGCCGGCGGACACGCCGCCGATCACGCGCGCGACGAACAGCACCTCGTCGCTGGGGGCGAACGATGCGAGCAGGCATGCAGGCACCGAAAGCGCGAGGCCCAGCAGCAGCATCATCTTGCGCCCGTATCGGTCGCCCAACGCACCGAGGTAGAGCACCGTCGCGGCCAGCCCCAACGAGTACCCGACCGCAATGAGGTCCAGCGTCGTCTGGGAGGAGTCGAAGTGCTTGCCGATGTCGGGCAGCGCGACGTTCGCGACGGAGAGGTTCAGGTTCGCGACGCCGGCGACCAGAATCAGCGCGATCAGGACCAGCTGGGCGCGCTCAGGGGCGCTTCTGGGCGCAGCCCGGGGGTGTGAGCGGGCGGACATTTCGAGGCCAGGGTCGCTGACGATCGCGTCTCCCGCCTCATCCCATCCGCATGACGTTCGATCCACGCAGGCGTGCCCCGTATGGGACGATGAGCCCGTCGGGCCGGTTGCACCGGCCCGGACCGCACCCCAACCGGCTCGACCTTCCCCGATGAACACTCACTCGGACGCGTCCGCCCAAGCGGTGGCGTTGCCGTTCCGCGAAGTCGGCGGCGCCCGCGCGTTGCTGCGGCCGGTCGTTCCCCGGACGGCGGCGCAGACCGTGGTGGCCGCCGCAATCGTTCCGATGGTCGTCGTCACGCTGTTGCTTGCGCTGACGAGCGAGCACCTCCAGCGGCCGGCCGCGGCCGGCGTGTACTGGAGCTACCAGGTCGCCGCATCGATGCTCGTCGGCCTGTACTGGTGGACCGGTCGCCCGGGCAGCCGCTTCGGGCCTCTGCTCATCGCGTTCGGTGCGCTGTTCTGGGTGGTGTCGTGGCAGGGCGCGAACGCGCCGCTCGCGTTCGACATCGGCGTCCTCGCCGAGGCACCGATGTGGCTGCTCACGATCTACCTCTTCCTGGCGTTCCCGACAGGACGGATCGAGCCGCGCGCAGCGCGCTGGACGATGGTCGCGCTCGGCGTCGGCGCCATGGCGTCCTTCGTCCCCTGGGCACTGACGGCCCCGGTGGTCGCGGGCGGCGGGCCGCTGACGGGCTGCGCGCCGAAGTGCCCGGCGAGCGTGATTCAGGTCGCGTCGTCACCCGAGTTCACCGACGTCGTCGGCAAGCTGGAGACATACCTCGCGCTGACGCTCGTGGCCGCGGTGTTCGTGATCTATCTCGGCCGCCTGTTGACCGCCTCCATGCCGCAGCGCCGCGCGCTCTTGGCGGTCGCGGTGACGTCGCTGCTCTGGGTGCCCGCGTACTTCGCCTCCAACTTCGCCGCCTGGATCCTCAAGCTCGATCCGGCGACGCTCGATGCGCTTGCCTGGGGCGTCGTCGTGACGCGGATCCTGCTGCCGCTCGGCTTCCTCATCGCACTGCTCGGCGCCGAGCGGTTCGCGGCGAAGGCCCTCCGCTCCCTACTCGACGGGCTGGCGGCCAAGCCGACGCCGGCGCGGTGGCGCGACGCCATCGCCCGCGCGCTCGACGACAGCTCGCTGAAGCTCGGGTTCACGGATCCATCGACCAGCCAGTTCCGCGAGCCTTCGGGGCGAGTGATGACGCCACCGCCCGCGGCATCCGCCCGGGCGTGGGTGCCGGTCGCGCGCGGAGTGCAGCCTGTGGCGGCGATGGATCTCGACGGATCGCTCGCCGAGGACCCTGAGCTGGTGCACGCCGCGGCGTCCGCCACGCTGCTGGCCATCGACAACGGCGCACTCGAGGGCGAGCTGCGAGCGTCGCGCGCACGCATCATGGAAGCGGGGCGCGTCGAGCGGCGTCGGATCGAGCGGGATCTACACGACAGCGCGCAGCAACGGCTCGTCGCCCTCAGGATTCATCTTGCGCTCGCCGGCGAAGAGCTCGAGCGCCCGCGCGAGCGCGAAATGCTCGAACGCCTCGGCGCCGAAGTCGACCGGGCGATCGACGAGTTGCGCGATGTCGCGCACGGCATCTATCCGCAGCTCCTCAGCGATTTTGGTGTCGGCTCCGCGGTCGAGGAGGCGGCCCGCCGCTCACCGATTCCGGTGCGGGTGCGCGACGACGGGCTCACGAGGTATCCCGAGGCGTTAGAGGCCGCCGTGTACTTCTGCTGCCTCGAGTGCCTGCAGAACGTCGCCAAGCACGCGGGCCCCGGCGCTTCCGCGACGATCCGGCTCGGCGAGTACGGCCACCGCGTCACGTTCTCGGTCGAGGACGACGGCGCGGGGTTCGATCCGGACACCGTCGAGCGCGGCGCAGGACTGGCCAACCTCGCCGACCGGCTCGTCGTCATCGGCGGAACGCTCGCGATCGAGTCGCACCCCGGCCGCGGTACGAGGGTCACCGGCGACATCCCGCTCTGAGCGTCATCTCGATCGGATGGGGCTATACGCGGGCCGCGCTCGCGCCCGATCTACGAGAGCACATCGCGGTGAGGCGGCCGCTTCGCCAACCGTCGCCAGCGAGTCCGACCCGTCTCTCACGTCGCGAGCACCGTGATCGAGAACTCGGCGCGGAAGCTCTCACCCGCCGCCAGCACCGGCAGGGCGGCACCGCCGTCGACGAGCGCGTTTGTCGGCGCGGTCATCGGCTCGAACGCGACGACGTCATCCTCCGCTGGCGCGAACACCTGAGCGAACGGGAAGCCCGAGAGGAAGGCAAGCTCGATGCGGCGCCCGCCGCCGGCGAGCACGAACGGCCGGCGGCCGGGGGGAGCGACGTAGGCATCGTCGAACGTCCGGTCGCCGAGCGGTCCGGGCTCGACCGTGGTGGGAACGCGCCCGCCGGTGGGGAGCATCTGGTCGTCGAGAGCCAGCGCCTCGCGCACCGGCACCTCGACCTCCCAAGTCTGGCGAGCCACGCCCGGCAGGCGCAGGTACGGGTGGTATCCGAACGCGATCGGGACCGGGCCGCCCGCGTCGGCGTCGACGACGGTGGCGATCGTCAGCGTGTCGGCGGCCACCGTGATCTCGATCGTCAGCGTGTGCGGGAACGGGAACGCGTCGGTCAGCCCGCCCGCCGGTCCGAACCCGAACGTGGCGACGAGCGCACCACGCTCGTGGTGGGTCACCTGCCATCCACCGATGCCCGACAGCAGGCCGTGCATCGGCAGTCCGTTGCCGTCGTGCCGCAACGGAGGCGTCACAGACTCGAGATCGACCTCGCGTCCGGCGACGGCGAAGCCCGTGCGGCCGAGCCGGTTCGCCCACGGGTACAGCAGCGGGATGCCCATCGTCTTGCGCTCGGCGACGTAGGCGCGCAGGCCTCCTCGGAGGCCGAGAACCTCCTCGCCGCGATGAACGAGCGAGCATCCCACCATCGCTGCCTCGGGTACGAACGCGGCTTCGAGGTCGGCGCTCGCGAGCGTGAGCGCGGTATACCCGTCCACGATGCGCTCGCCGAGCGCGTCAGATCCCACAGCAGCACCCTACGGCCGCGGTGTGGGTGGTGCGTCACCCGGATCGGACGATGTCGCGTTGACGCCGGCGGCGATCGGCGGGATAGTCGCTCGCGCGTGACCGACTCTCCGCCCGGTGACCCCTCGGCGCACCTGTTCGTCTACGGGTTCGGGCCCGATGCGAACATGGAGGGCGAGCTCGTCGGTGCCCTCGAGCGGATCGAGAGCGACGGCGGACGCGTCCTCGACGTCCTGTTCCTGCAAAGCGATCCGGCATCCGGCGAAGTCAGCGTCTTCGCCGTGCACGGCGGCGCCATCGGGAAGGTCGTCGTGCCGATCCTCGACTTCCGCCTCGACGCCGGCCGGCGGCGACGGATGACCGACCGGACGCTTCGCGAAGGCACGGCCGGTATGAGCGGCGACGACGTGAAGGCGATCGTGGGTAGGCTCGAGCCTGGCGCGGCCATGGCCGCCGCGCTCCTGCAGCACGCGTCGTCCCAGCCCCTCGATGAAGCGGTGTCGCGGCTGGGCGGCGCCCGGCTGGCGAACCGGCATGTGGCCGCGACCGCGCTCACGGCCGAGCTGCTGGAGGACCTGCGGCCCGGTTGACGACACCCGAGCCGCAGATCACCCCGATCGAGTGAGTGCCGCCGCGGGCGGCCGGTACGCGATGGCCGCGATGGCACGCTCGCCGGACGCCGCCATCGCGTCGTTCGAGATTCACGTGAGCGGACGCGTGCGCGCGCTGCCGATCCGCTCTTCGGCGTACTCGATGGCCACGTGCAACGGCATGACGCCGCGTGAGCGAGCGGCGGCGAGGACCTCGCCGGCGCGCCGGACGCAGGCCTCGAGCTGCGCGTCGACCGCGGGCGCCGGGAGACCCCGGAACTCGGCGGCGACGTGCACGATGCCGCCGCTGTTGGCGATGAAGTCAGGTACGTACAGGACGCCGGCGTCATGGAGCGCGACCGCCGTCGCGCGGTCGACGAGCGGGTTGTTCGCCGCCCCCGCGACGATGCGACACCCCAGCGCGCCGACGTCGTCGGCGCCGATCAGCTCGCCGAGCGCACACGGTGCGAGCACGTCGAACTCGCGGCTCGCGAACCGCTCGAGCGCGACCGCCGCGACCAACGGCGACGCCGCGGCACACGCCCGCGCGCGATCGTGGGCGATGTCGGCCACGGTCACGCGAGCACCGGCTTCGGCCAGCCGGCCGACGAGCGCGGAACCCACCTTGCCCGCGCCGAGCACACCGACGTGGACGTCGTCGAGCGAGGCGCCGAGATGCGACAGCACCGCAGCCGAGATCGCGCCGAACACGGTGCGTGCGGTCGCGGGCGATGGATCGCCGCGCCCGCCGTTGCCGGGCGAGCGGCCGACAACCCACCGCGTGCGCGTCGCGATCAGATCCATGTCGGCCGGCGCCGTCCCGACGTCCTCGGCCGTGACGTAGCGTCCGCCGAGCCGCTCGATGACGTCAGCGAGCGCCAGCATGCGCGCGCGACGCGTCGCCGGAGACCCCCACGCGCCATCGTCGATGAGGACCGCCTTCCCACCGCCCAGGTCAAGGCCGGCGGCGGAGTTCTTCAGCGTCATCGCGCGCGCCAACCGCAAGGCGTCGACCGCGGCCGCTTCCGCGTCGGCGTAGCGCGAGAGCCGCAGGCCGCCCATGGCGGGACCGAGGGCGGTGGAGTGGATCGCCACCGCCCCCATGAGCCCGGTGCCGGGGTCGTGGAACAGCTCGAGCAGCTCGTGCTCGAACGATTGCGTCAGCGTCGGTACGGAAATCGCCGGCCCCTACGTCTCGGGTACCGGCTGCAGCGTGCGGTGCCGCGCCAGCTCCCGCTCGCGCTGCTCGCGCTCGAACCAGTGCGCGATCAGCTCGCCGGAGCCGAGCACGTGCGTCCGCATCGCCGCGCGAGCGGTCGCCGCGTCGCCGGCCTCGATGGCCGCCACGATCGCGTCGTGCTGGGCGATGTTCTCGTTCAGCAACCGCCGCGTGTGCTGCGCGTACGTGCTGACGCTCCTCGGCACGACACGGTGCAACGCCTCGAGCGAGCGGGCGAGGATCGGGGCGCCGGCGGCGGAGACGATCGCCTGATGGAACGCGTCGTTGGTCGCCGCACGGTCGCGCAGCACAGTGGTCGAGCGCGGGTCGTCGGCGGACGCCTCGGCCGCCTGCGTGAAGCGGCGCTGCGCCTCGTGCAGGTCGTGCAAGCCGTCGAGCGTGATCCGTTGAGACGCCAGCTCGGCCGCGAGACCCTCGAGCTCCGCCCGCACGAGATACGCCTCGCGCATCTCGCTCGGCGACGGCCGCCGCACGAGCGCGCCGCGGCTCGGGTGGATCTCGACCATGCCGTATGCCTGAAGCTGGCGCAGCGCCTCGCGCACCGGCTGGCGGCTGACGCCGAACCTCCGCGCGAGCGACGCCTGGCGTAGCCACGTACCGGCCTCGAACTCGCCGGCCATGATCGCCTCCCCCACGCGCGTGGCGAGATCGTCCGCGATCGTGGCGGCGGGGGGCGGATCTGGGATGTCGGGTGCACCCATGCGCATAGCTTCTCAGATCGTTCTGTATCTCATCATTGCAAAATGGGATCCCATCCCGTAGTTTTGGGATATGGGAGTGAGGGACCGGGGACGCACCGACGTCGCCGCGTTCGCCCTAGCGCAAAACGGGGCGGCGACGTGCGACATCGTGATCACGAACGCGCACGTCGTGACGATGGACGACGAGCGCAGCGTGCACTCCCCCGGCGCCGTCGCCGTCCGCGGACGCGAGATCCTCGCGGTCGGCCCCACCGATCAGGTCTCCGCGGAGCACTCCGCGGTCCGGGTCATCGACGCGCGCGGCGCGCTCGTGCACCCGGGCCTCGTCGAGCCCCACTGTCACGTCACGGTGCACACCAGCCGCGGCGCGCTTCCCGACCACCCGCCGGACCCGCTCGCCACGAGCGCACGCGCGGGCTTCGGTGCGTTCAGTCGCTGGTTCAACGCACTCGAGGCCGACGACGAGCACGCGAGCGCGATGCTCGCCTGCCTGGAGATGGCGCTGGCGGGCGTCACCAGCTTCATGGACCCCGGCACGGCGTTCGAGCCCGACGCGGTCGCGGACGCGGCTCAGCGCATCGGGATCCGCGGCTCGGTGGCCGACCCGTTCCTGTGGGACGTCGAGGGCAATCTCACCCTCGCGTCGGAGATCGACCGCGCACCGGCATCGAGCGAGCGCGCGCTCCGCCTCCTCGGCGAGGAGGCCGCACGCCGAAACGCGGACCCGGACGCGCTCGTGCGCGGCCACGTCGCCGTCTACGGATCGGGCTCGGCGAGCGACGCGCTCGAACGCGCGGCCAAGGAGTGCGCCGACACCCACGGCTGCGTGCTGACGCAGCACCAGAGCCTCGACGCGGCGGACGCCGCCAACGACCGCGCCCGCTACGGACGCGACGCGCTCGTGCACCTCGCCGCGATCGGTGCGCTCGGCCCCAACTGCAGCTTCATGCACATGAACGCACTGTCAGCCGATGAGCTCGACGCCGTCGCCGACAGCGGCATGAGCGTGATCTGGCACCCGGGGAACGTCCTGTTCTACGGGATCGGCGGACCCGGCTCGCCGCACATGCTCGACCTGCGCGGCCGCGGCGTCCCGCTTGCCGTCGGCACCGACGTGGCGAAGGCGTGGAGCTTCGGGGAGATGGGCTGGCTGGCGTACCTGCTCGCCCGCGCCGGGGGCGGCTTCCTGTCGAGCGAGGACGTACTGACCATCCAGACGCGCGCGGGCGCGCGCGCGGTGGGACGCGATGCCGACCTCGGCTCGATCGAGCCGGGCAAGCGCGCCGACTTGGTGGTCCGCCGCAGCGATCTGCCGGAGGCGCACCCCGCGGCCGACCCGCTGCGCCAGGCCGTGCTCGTGGCGCGCGGAAAGTCGGTCGACACCGTGGTCGTCGACGGCCGCATCGTCGTCGAGGGCGGCCGATCGGTGAACGTCGACGCCGCGGCGGTGTACGAGGCGGCAAGTGCATCGGCGCGCCGCGTGCGCGCTCGCGCGGAGGCCGGATGAGCGGCGGCGCGATCCCCCGCCCCAGCCTCGAACAGGTGGCGGAGCTCGCCGCGCGCGAGCACGTGCACGTCGACGGGGACGCGGCCACGCGGCTGGCCGCTCTCGTGGACGACGTGCTGGGCATGATCGACGGCCTCGCCGCGCCCGCGCCGGACGTGCTCCACGGGCCACGCGACGCCGGGCGCGCGCCCACCGCCGACGAGGATCCGGTGAACGCTTTCGTGCGCGTCTGCCACATCCCGGGGCGGGCGGACGGGCCGCTCGCCGGCCTGCGGGCCGCTGTCAAGGACAACATCGCCGTCGCCGGCGTGCCGCTGACCAACGGATCGGACACGACGCCGTACGTGCCGGCCGCGGACGCCGTCGTCGTCGAGCGCCTGCTTGCCGCGGGCGCGACGATCGTCGGCACGCTCAACATGGACGCCTGGGCGGCCGGCGTCACCGGCGCCACGAGCGCGTTCGGCCCCGCCCGCAACCCGCACGATCCGACGCGCTCGGCCGGCGGTTCCTCGAGCGGCTCCGGCGCGGCATTGGCCGCCGGACTGGCCGATGTCACGCTCGGCGTCGACCAGGGCGGGTCCGCGCGCATTCCGGCCGCGTTCTGCGGCGTCGTGGCCGCCAAGCCCACCGCGGGCCTCGTGCCCTCGCACGGCGTCACTCACGTCGACCACACGTTCGACAGCGTGTGCCCGATGGCGGGCAGCGTCGACCTCGCCGCGCGCGTGCTCGACGAGATCTCCGGCTACGACGACCGCGACCCGCAGTGGGCGCGCTCGGCGCCGGTGCCGACGCGCACCGTCGATCACCTCGACGCCGGCGTCGCCGGCCTCACGATCGGCGTGGTCGCCGAGGCGATCGGCGAGGAGCTGTGCGAGCCCGAGATCGTCGCCGCGACATGCGCCGCCGGCGACGCGCTGCGCGACGCCGGCGCCAACGTCACGGAGGTCTCCGTGCCGCTGTGGAGCGAAGCGCGCCCGATCGCGATGGCGCTGTGGTGCCAGCTGATCTGGGCCGTCACGCAGTCTGAGGGCCAGGGCTTCGGGCACCGCGGCGAGGTCGACCCCGAGCGCGTGGCAGCGTTCGCTCGCTCACGGCGGGAAGAGGCCGACGGCTATCCCGAGTTCCTGAAGGCGATGCTCGTCGTCGGGCGCCACGTGCACGAGCAGGACGGCGCGCGGCACTTCGCGATCGCCCACAACCTGCGCCGCGCGATCTCCGCGCAGCTCGACGCCGCGTTCGAGCGCTGCGACCTGCTGTTGACGCCGACCGTGCCGATCGTCGCCCCGCCGCTCGCGGGCACACCGGCCGGGCCGGAGGCGGCCGGAGATGGGCGCATCAGCGCCAACGTCATCCCGCTGAACCTGAGCGGGCACCCCGCCGTCGCCGTCCCCAGCGGCAATGGCGATCACGGGCTGCCGGTGTCGGCGCAGCTCGTGGCGCGCCGGTTCGAGGACGCAGCGGCTCTGGCTGCGGCTCGCGTCGTCGAGCTCGCGCTCGGCCATCACCACGACACAGCAACAAGAGCCAGGTCGACCGTCTAACCGAGGAGGTCCGTAGTGCGCAGCTACCCCCGTTGGGTCATAGCCGGACTTGTTGCGGCGGCAATGGTCACCGTCGCCGCGTGCGGCGGCGACGACTCGAGCTCGTCCGACTCGGGAGCCGCGGCATCCGGCAAGCCGATCAAGATCGGCGTCCTCTCCGGGATCACCGGCGAGGCCGCGACGATCGGCGTGCCGTACGTCAACGGCGCCAAGATGGCGGCCGAGGAGCTCGCGGCCAAGGGCGGCGTCGACGGTCGCAAGGTCGAGCTGGTGGTCGCCGACAACAAGACCGAGCCGGTGGCGGGCGTGCAGGCCGGGTTGAAGCTCGTCAAGTCCGACAAGGTCGACGCGCTCGTCTGCTCGTGCTTCTCGACGATCTTCTTCCCGCTCACCAAGGCGCTGGCCCAGGACAACATCCTCCTGACCAACGACGCGTCGAGCACGCCCGAGGTGCGCAAGCAGCCGGGGACGTTCATCACCACGATCCCGACCGACGACGTGCTCGGCAAGGCGCTCGCCGACTACGCGCTCAACCTCGGCGTGAAGAAGGCGGCGATGCTGACCGTCAACGACCCGTACGGCCTCGCGTTCCGCCCCGCCGTGCTCGGCGCCTACAAGGAAGGTGGCGGCGAGATCGTCACCGACATCACAGTGGCTTCCGGGCTGCCCAGCTACGCGCCCGAGATGCAGCGCATCATCAACTCGAACCCCGACGGGATTCTCGCCGGCACGTACACCGACGACCTCAGGCTGCAGTGGAAGCAGCTGATCGCCGCCGGCTACAAGGGCAAGCTGTTCAAGCTGTATCCGTCGTCGACGCCGCTCAACAAGGACGAGGGCTCCGAGGGACGGATGTTCGGCCTGGAAGGCACGTGGACCGACGACCAGGCGAACAAGGACTGGCAGCAGAAGTACAAGGACAAGTACGGCGAGGATCCGTCGTACTGGTCGGCCGTCGGCTACGACGCCGTGATGCTCAACGCGCAAGGCGTGGCGGCGTCCAAGTCCGACAAGGCCGAGGACATCCGCAACGCCGTGGTGGAGGCGGCCAAGACGTACCGCGGCCCCACCGGTGAGCTGAAGTTCGACGACACGTTCGTCCGCGTCGACTCGCCGCTCGCCCATTACGAGGTCAAGGGCGGCGAGTACGCCCGCGTCGACGAGAACGGGCAGCCGCTCGCGAAGTGACGTGGGGCGCTCCTCCTCTCCCCACCGCGATCTCGGCGGCGCCGGCGTGTTCATCGCCGGCGTCGCCGAGACGCCGCTCGGCAAGGTCCCGGATCACACCGAGCTGTCGATGGTCGCGATCGCGGCGCGCGAGGCGCTCGCCGAGGCCGGCATGACGCTCAAGGACGTCGACGGGGTGTTCGTGCACCGCATGGGCGAGGAGGGGTCGGTGCAGGTCGGCGAGTACCTCGGGATCCAGCCGCGGTACGCCGACAGCACGGACTACGGCGGCGCCTCGTTCGAGTCGTTCGTGCATCACGCGATGGTGGCCGTGGCGACGGGGCGCTGCGAGGTGGCGCTGGTCGCCTACGCCTCGCGCCAGCGCAGCCGCCGCAGCCGCGACGCGGCGCGCCGCGTGACCGATACGCTCGCCGGGCAGTTCGAGGCTTCGCACGGGCTGCCGTTCCCGATCGGCCACTACGCCCTCGCCGCCTCGCGGCACATGCACCAGTTCGGGACCACCGCCGAGCAGCTCGCGGAGGTGGCCGTGGCCGCCCGCACGTGGGCGCAGCGCAATCCCAAGGCGTGGTCGCGCGACCCGCTGAGCGTGGCTGACGTGCTCGAGTCGCCGCTGATCTGCGATCCGCTGCACCGCCTCGACGTCTGTCTCGTCACCGACGGCGGCGGAGCCCTGGTGATCACGACCGAGGCGCGGGCGCGCGACGCCGCCAAGCCGGCCGTCCGCGTGCTCGGCGCCGGCGAGTCGCAGATGGCGTGGCTGACCACCCAGATGCAAGACCTGACCGTCACACCCGGCGTCGTGTCCGGCCGCGAGGCGTTCGCGATGGCGGGCATCGAGCCCGCGGATGTCGACGTGCTCGAGCCCTACGACTCGTTCACGATCACGGTGATCCTCGCGCTCGAGGACCTGGGGTTCTGCGCCAAGGGCGAGGGCGGGCCGTTCGTCGCGGGCGGCCGGCTGGCTCCCGGCGGGGCGCTGCCGGCGATGACCTCGGGCGGCGGGCTGTCGTACAACCATCCCGGCGCCTTCGGGCTGCTGCTGCTCGTCGAGGCCGTACGCCAGCTGCGCGGCGAGGCCGGGGACCGTCAGGTGCCCGACGCCAAGATCGCCGTCGCCCACGGCTCCGGCGGGCTCCTGTCGACCGCTTCCACGGTGGTGCTCGCCCGTGACTGAGCCGACGCCCTACGGCGACGCCCTCACGGCCCCGTTCTGGGAGGGCGCGCGCCGCCACGAGCTGCTGCTGCAGCGCTGCGGGGGCTGCGGGACCCACCAGTTCTATCCGCGGCCGTTCTGCCTTGACTGCTTGTCCGACGACGTCGAGTGGGTCCCCGCGAGCGGCCAGGGCGAGATCTACGCGCTCACGACCGTGCGCATCCAGACCGCACCCGAGTTCGAGCCGCCGTACGCGGTCGCGCTCGTGCAGCTCGACGAAGGTCCCCGGATGCTCGGCCGGCTCCCGGATCCGGATACGTGCCGGATCGGGTCGCGCGTGCATGTCGACTGGCACGACCGCGGCGATGAGCCGCCGTTGCCGCAGTTCCTGCCCAGCGAGAAGGAGGAGTAGCCGCGCCCATGGGAACGCTCGAGAATCGGGTCGCGATCGTCACGGGAGCCGGGCGGGGCCTTGGGCGCGCGCACGCGCTCCACCTCGCAGCGGAAGGCGCGGCGGTCGTGGTCAACGACATCGGCGGCGCGATCGACGGCGAAGGCGCCGACGCCACGCCGGCCGAGCAGGTGGTCGCCGAGATCGAGGCCGCGGGAGGCCGTGCGGTGGCCAGCTACCACGACGTCGCCGACTGGGACGGCGCCCGCGGGCTGATCGACGCCGCGGTCGAGGCGTTCGGCTCGTTGCACGTGCTGGTCAACAACGCCGGCATCCTGCGCGACCAGACGCTCGCGAACCTCGACGAGGAGAACTGGGACGGCGTCGTGCGCGTGCTGCTCAAGGGCCACGCCGCGCCGACCAGCCACGCGATGGCGTACTGGCGCCGCGAGGCCAAGGCCGACCGCGAGGTCAAGGCGTCGGTCGTGCACACCACGTCGGTGGCCGGCTTCTGCGGCAACTTCGGCCAGGCCGCCTACTCGGCGGCCAAGGGCGCCGTGATCGCGCTGTCGCGCGTGACCGCGATCGAGGGCGCGGCCTACGGCGTGCGCTCGAACGCGGTGTCGCCGTCGGCCCGCACCCGCTTCACGCTCACCATGCCCGGCGCCGAGGAGCGGCTCGCCCTGCCCGAGGACGAGGCCGAGTTCGACTTCTACACACCCGAGAACGTGTCGCCGCTCGTGGGCTGGCTCGCAAAGGCCGACTGCCCGGCCAATGCCCAGGTGTTCCACGCCGGCGGCAATCGCATCTTCGTCGTCGCGGTCCCGGTCATCGAGCACGTGCTCGAGCACGACGGGCGCTGGACCTCCGAGGCGCTCGACGCCCAGCTCGCCCCGCGGCTCTCGGAGCCGCTCACCATCGAGGCGTTCCTCCGTCGCGACCACGTAGGCGACCTCGTATGACCCATCGATCCGAAGGAGCACGGCATGGCCGTTGAGAGGACGCTCACCGACATCGCAACCCTCGCCGAGACGCTGCGAGGCGCCCGGATCGTCGACCTCACCCAGACGCTCGAAGAGGGATACCCGGCGCACGGTATGTGGCTGCCGCCCTTCAAGCACGTCGTCTACAACTGGTACGAGCCGCGGCCCAACGATGCGCAGCGCGTGCTGAGCCGCTCGTACAAGCAGGTCAGCGGCGACGGGCGCGAGACGGTCGGCACCTACTACGGCGCGTGGATGACGATCTACGAGCACACGGGCACGCACTTCGACGCCCCGGTGCACGCGATCCCACCGTCGAACTCGGGACTCCCGCACGCCAACGAGTGGGGCGACGTGTACGGCGACGCGGTCCCGCTGCACAAGTTCCAGGGCCCTCTCGCCGTGATCGACACGCGGTTCCTGCGCGAGGGACCGCAGCGGGACGGCATCAGCCCGCTCCTGCAGCTCGACCACGTGAAGGAGTGGGAGGCCGCACACGGCGAGCTGCAGGCCGGCGACGTGGTCGCCCTGCTCACCGGCTGGGACGAGTACTACGTGCCGTATCCGGAGGGCGAGGCGTACCTGACCAAGCCGTTCGGCGGCCAGGCGCCCGGATGGCCGGCGCCCACCGAGGAGGTCGTGATCTACCTCCACGACAAGGGGATCGAGACGCTGGTCAGCGACGTCCCCAGCCTCGGCGCGACCGACGACATCCAGTCGGTGCACTGGGCGGGGCTGGGTCGCGGCATGGTGTTCATCGAGAACGTCACGCGGCTCCAGGAGCTGCCGCCCCGCGGCTCGTACTTCATCTTCCTCGCACCCAAGATCACGCGATCCTCCGGCTGCTTCGGACGCGCGATGGCGTGGGTGGTCGACGAGGACGAGTGATGAGCGCCACGGTCGTCGACCTGCTGCGCGAGAGCTGCGACCGCTGGCCGGACCGGACGCTGCTGGCGTTCGAGGACGGCCTCGAGCTCACGCGCCGCGACGTTCGCGGGCGCGTCGAGCGGTTCGCGGCGACGCTCAGCGAGGTCGTCGCGCCGGGCGAGCGCGTGGTCATCTGCACCGAGAACCGCGCCGAGTACCTGATCGCCTTCCTCGCCGTGCTGGCGGTGCGCGGCGCGGTCGTCCCCCTCAACCCCGCGTCAGGCCCGGTCGATGCCCTCCACATCGTCCGCACGTCGGGCGCCGTGCTCGCGATCGTCGACGAGCACGGCGCCCGGCACGTCGCCGATCGCGAGTCGCTGCCCGCGCTGCGGGACGTGATCGCGCTCGCCGGCGACGAGCCGGACGGCCTCCCCCAGGCCGAGTCGGGCTTCGGCCTGGACGGCGCCGGCGCCCGGCCGGACGACGTGATCGCGGTCACGTTCACGTCCGGCACGACCGGTCTCCCGAAGGGCTGCATGGTCGACCACGCGTGGGCGCTCACCGCCACCGAGACGGCGCTCCGCATCCACCCCTACACGCCCGAGGACCGGATCTTCTACCCGGTCAAGTTCTTCTACATGGACGCGCCGCTGGCGCTGCTGCGGGCGCTCGCCTGCGGGGGCGCCTTCGTGGCAGCGCGCGGGTTCAGCGTCTCGCGGTTCTGGGACGTCGTGCGCAGCCGCGGCGTCACGATCATCTCGACGATCGCGTCGATGCCGGCGTGGCTCCTGAAGGCTCCGCCCGCGGCCGGCGACCGCGACCACTCCGTGCGGTTCGCGATCCAGGCGCAGATCGCGCCCGAGCTGCACGCCGCGATGACCGAGCGCTGGGGCTTCCCGTGGCTGGAGAACTACGGGATGACCGAGGTCGGCATCATCGCGCGCGTCCCGCTCGACCTCGCCGACCGGCTCGTCGGCACCGGCTCCGCGGGCCCTCCCGCGCCCGGGCTCGAGCTGCGGATCGTCGACGAGCAGCGCGTGGATCTGCCCGCCGGGGGCGTCGGCGAGATCCTCGTGCGCCAGCCGCACATGTTCCGCGGCTATCTCGGGATGCCCGACGTCACCGCGTCGCTGTTCCACGACGGCTGGGTGTGCACCGGCGACCTCGGCACGGTCGACGCCGACGGGCTCGTGTCCGTCGTCGGGCGCAAGAAGGAGATGATCCGCCGCAGCGGCGAGAACATCAGCGCCGCCGAGGTCGAGGCGGTGCTGGCGTCGCACCCGCTGGTGCTGGACGCCGCCGTGGTGGGCGTGCGCGACGCCGAGCGCGGCGAGGAGGTCAAGGCGTTCATCGAGCTCGTCGACGGCGCGTCCGTCGCGCCGGGCGAACTCGCCGCGTTCTGCGGCGAGCGGCTCGCCCGCCACAAGGTGCCGCGCTTCGTCGCCTTCGTGGACGAGCTGCCGCGCACGCCGACGATGCGGGTGCGCAAGCAGGAGCTGATCGCGGCGCACGACGGCAACGGCTGGGACCGGGAGGCGGCGGCTTCATGATCATCTCAACGCTCGTCTTCGCCGCGGAGCTGACGCTCATCGCGCTCAGCTTCAACCTCGTCTACCGGATGGTGGGGTTCGCCAACTTTGCCCACACCGAGGTCGTGACGGTGGGAGCGATCACGGGCGTGATCGCGGCCGGCTCGATGCCGCTGGTGCTCGCCGGCGTGGTCGCGGTGCTGGTGTCCGGCGTTCTCGCCGTCGGCATCAACATCGGCGTCTTCCAGCGCTTCCCGCGCACGAACATCGGGACGCTGATGATCGTGTCGGCGGGCGTGGCGATTGCGCTGCGCGGCATCATCCAGGCGGCGTTCGGCGTCAACGCCCGCCGCTATGACGAGCCGACCGCGGCGGTGACGATCCTCGGCGTCCACGTGAGCGTGATGCAGCTGCTGATCATCGCGATCGCGATCGCCTGCGTGCTGATCTTCGCCGCCCTGCTGCGGTGGACGCGGATCGGCCGCAACGTGCGTGCGATCGGCGACGACCTGGCGCTGGCGGAGGTGCGCGGCGTCCGCAGCTCGCTCGTCCTCAACCAGGTGTGGTTCATCTCCGGCGCGATGGCGGGGCTCGCCGGTGTGCTGCTCGGCATCGACACCTACGTCACGCCGAACATGGGCCTCACGCTGGTGATCCCGATGTTCGCGGCGGCGATCGTCGGTGGCGTCGGCAGCCCGTTCGGCGCCGTCCTCGGCGCCGGGCTCGTCAGCCTGTTCCAGACCGCGGTCGTGACGATCGACTTCGGCCACCTGTTCGGTAGCGGCAGCCACTTCCTCGGCAGCGAGTACAAGGCCGTGGTCGCGTTCATGCTGCTGATCGCGGTGCTCTGGATCCGCCCGAACGGCTTCTTCGGCGAGGCGAAGGCGCGGGCATGAGCGACCTCATCCTCGAGACCCTGGTGCTGGCGGGCGCGTACGGCATCGTGTCGCTGAGCCTGAACCTGCAGTACGGGCTCACCGGGCTGCTGAACTTCGGCCAGGGGTTCCTGTTCGCCGTCGGCGGCTACACCGTCGCGGTCTGCTACTTCCACGGCTGGCCGGGCTGGATCGGCGTCGTCGCCGCGCCGTTCGCCGGAGCGCTCGGCGGCATCGTGCTCGCGCTGCCTGCCCGGCGGCTGGAGAGCCACTACTGGGCACTGCTCACGCTCGGCGTCGCCGAGCTGTTCCTGGCGATCATGGGCGACGAGGACAAGATCGCCGGCGGCGCGCTCGGCACGTTCGGCATCCCGCGCGTCGAACCGGCGTTGCTGCTGTTGATCTCCGGCGCCGTGATCGCGGTGGTCATCGCCGTGTTCGAGCGCATGCGGCGGTCGCAGTTCGGCCGGCTGATGCGGATCCAGCGCGAGGACGAGCTGCTGCTCGCCGCGCTGGGGCGCAACCCGTTCCGCCTGCAGCTGATCGTCATGGCGGTTGGCGGCGCCGTCGCGGCGCTCGGCGGCGTCATCCTCGCGTTCTGGCTGACGTTGATCGCGCCGACGGTCTTCGACCTCAACCAGGCGGTGATCGTGTGGGCGATGATGATCGTCGGCGGGCGGGGCAACAACTACGGCGCGATCGTCGGAGCGGTCGCCATGGAGGCCATCTTCTTCGGCACCACCCGCCTGCCGGAGTTCTGGGTGTTCGACAGCGAGAACACCGCGCTGCTGCAGACGGTGATCGTCGGCGTCGCGCTCGTTCTCATGCTCATGTTCCGGCCACAGGGGTTGCTGCCGGAGCGCAAGGTGCGTCACCTCACCCGCCGGCAGGCGCCGCCGGCGGTCGCCTCCCCCATCCCCGACCAGGACCTGCAGCATGCGGTTGAAAGCTGACGGCATCGTCAAGCGCTTCGGCGCGGTCACCGTCCTCGACGGCGTCTCGATCGAGGCGACGCCCGGCGCCGTCACCGGGCTGATCGGGCCCAACGGGTCGGGCAAGAGCACGCTGTTCGACGTCATCACCGGCGTCGTCCCCGGCGACGGCGGGACGGTGTCGCTCGACGGCGAGCCGTTCACGGGCGGGCTGGCGAAGCTCACCCGCAGCGGCGTCGTGCGGACGTTCCAGGTCCCGCGCGTCGCGCTGCACATGACCGTGCTGGAGAACCTGATGGCGGCGCCGCGCGACGGGGCCGGCGAGCGGCTCACCCGGCTGCTCTCCCCGTTCGCCGTCAAGCGCGTGCGCGCGGACGAGCGGGAGCGCCGCGACCGCGCGCTCGCGCTCGCCGCCGAGCTGAACCTCGAGCGGATGGCCGACGAGTACGCCGAGGTCCTCTCCGGTGGTCAGCTGAAGCTGCTGTCGATCGGTATCGCACTGATGACCGAGCCGAGCGTGCTGCTGCTCGACGAGCCGACGGCCGGCGTGAACCCGGTCGTGACCGCGCGCATCCTCGACCTGCTGCGCGCGCGCAGCCGCGACGGCGGCGCCACGCTCGTGATCGAGCACAACATCCCGGCGCTCTCCGAGGTCTGCGAGCTCGTCCACGTGCTCGACGCCGGCCGCATCATCGCGTCCGGGACGCCGGAGCTGGTGCGGCGTGACGAGCGCGTGGTCGACGCCTACATCGGGCGCCGGCGTCCGCAGCGTGACCGGGAGGCGACATGAGCGTGGTCCTCGAGGTGCGCGACGTCCACGCCGGCTACGGGAAGGCGCGCGTGCTGAACGGCATCGACCTGGCGGTCGGCCTGAAGGAGCGCGTGGTCGTGCTCGGCGCCAACGGGTCGGGCAAGTCGACGCTGGCGAAGACGCTGATGGGCCTGACGACCCTGTACAGCGGCGCGATCGAGTGGAACGGCGGGGCGATCGGCGGCATGCCGGCCTGGCGGCGCGCGCGGCTGGGGCTCGGGTACGTGCCCCAGGTCGCCAACGTGTTCCGCGGCATGACCGTGACCGAGAACCTCTTGGTCGGCGGCCACCGCGTCGCGCGCCAGTCCCTGCACGGGCGGCTGGACACGCTCTACGGGCTGTTCCCGATGCTGTACGCCCGGCGCACCGTCCTCGCCGGGAACCTGAGCGGCGGCGAGCGACGGATGCTGGCGCTCGCCACGACGCTGATCGAGGACCCGAGCCTGCTGATCCTGGACGAGCCGACCAGCGACCTCGCGCCGGCGGCGATCGACATCGTGTTCGAGAAGATCGAGCAGGTCTGCTCGACGCTCGAGCTGCCGCTGCTGATGATCGAGCAGAACGTCGAGCGCGCGCTCGAGCTCGCCGACCGCGTGTGCGTGCTCGTGCGCGGCCGCGTCGCGCTCGAGCAGCCGGCCGGCGCGGTCGACGAGGACGAGATCGCCGGCATCTTCCTGGAGCGCGGCACGAGTGCGGGAGGCATCCGATGAGCGTGGTCAGCGGCGACTTCGACACGGCGGTCGTCGGCCGCAGCTTCCGCGGCGATCCCGTCGCCGTCACGGCCGAGCGGATCGCCTCGTACGCGGCCGCGACCAACGAACGCTCCGGGCCGGCGGCGGCCGGCGAGCTGGCGCCGCCGGCCTTCTCCTACACCGCGCTGCGCCCGCCGCTGCGCGCGGCGTTGCGCGCGACCACGCCGCTCTATGACGATCTGCAGGGCCTGCACGGTGAACAGGACATCCGGGTGCTCGCACCCGTGACCCCGGGGATGGAGCTGACGCCGGTGATCGAGGTCGCCGGGCTGCGCCGCCGCAGTACCGGCGTCGCCGTCGTGCTGCGCGCACATGTGCTCGCCGGCGACGACCCCGTCTCCGAGCAGTACACGACGATCTACTTCCGCGGCGCGGCGCTGGACGAGAGCCTCGGCGACGAGGCGCCTGACCACGAGCTGGATCCGGACGTCGCCGCGCGTGCGCCGGACGCCGTCGTCGGGCGGCACATCGACGCCGACCAGCCGGCACGCTACGCGCACGCGTCGGGCGATCTCGGCGCGTACCACCTCGACGCCGCCGAGGCGCGCCGCGTCGGCCTGCCCGGGATCATCGTCCACGGCATGTGCCTGATGGCGCTCGCGGGCGGCGCGGTCGCGGAGCACGGCGCCGGCGGCGATCCCGCGCTCGTCAGCCGCCTGGCGGTGCGGTTCGCCCGCCCGGTCGTGCCCGGTCAGGAGCTCAGCACGTCGATCTGGCAGCTCGGTCGCGACGCGGGGATCGTGCGCTACGGCTTCGAGTCGCGCGACGCCGGGGGTGTGACCGTCCTGCGCCACGGTCGCGCGGAGCTGTGGACCACGTGAGCTCCGAGTTCGGCTTCCGCTTCGGTCCGGGCGGCCGCCGGCGGTCGCGGCGGAGGCGATGGTCTCGACCAGCCAGCCGCTCGCGACGCTGGCCGGGCTGCGCGCGCTCGAGCGCGGCGGCAACGCCGTCGACGCCGCACTGGCCGCCGCCGCGACGCTGTGCGTGACCGAGCCGATGTCGACCGGCATCGGCGGCGACCTGTTCGCGCATCGTGTCGGGGCGCGACGGCGTCCACGGCCTCGACGCCGCCGGGCCGTCGCCGCGCGACGCGCCGCCGGACGCGGCGGTCGAGAACGATGGCCCGCGCTCGGTCACGGTGCCGGGGGCGGTCGCAGGGTGGGCAGCGCTGGCCGAGCGGTCTCGGCCGGCTCGGGCTCGACAGCGCGCTCGGCGACGCGATCGACGCGGCCGAGCGGGGCTTCGCGATCGGTCGCCGTGGCGGCCGAGAGCTGGCGTCGCTGGGGCGGCCCGCCGGAGCTGGGTCCGGCGCCCGCGCGCGGGCGAGCGTGTGACGTTCGAGCCGGCTCGGCGCGACGCTGCGGCGAATCGCCGACCACGGCCCTGATGCGTTCTACCGCGGGCCGCGTCGCCGAAGCGATCGCCGCTTGTACGTGGCTGACCGTCGACGATCTCGAGGACTACGCGCCGCGCTGGGTCGAGCCGCTGCACGTGCAGTACCGCGAGGTCGAGCGTGCTCGAGCTGCCGCCGCCGACGCAGGGCGTCGCCGCGCTCGAGGGCCTCGGGCTGCTCAGGCCTCGGCGCCCCGACGCTGGGCGACGCTGTCCAGTGCGTCAGGCTGGCGCTCGAAGACGCGCTCGCGCACGTGCGCGACGGCGCTGACGTCCGTCCGCTGCTGGCGCCGGATGCCCTCGCCCGCCGGCGGACCGACGCGCCCGCGGCGGTACGTGAGCCGGCCGGCCGGCACCGTCTACCTGTGCGCGGTCGACGGTGACGGCATGGCCGTGTCGTTGATCCAGAGCCTGTTCGAGCGATTTGGCTCGCGCGTGGTCGCGCCCGGCACCGGCGTCGTGCTGCAGAACCGCGGCGCGTGCTTCGCCTACAGCGGCGGCTTCGCGCCCGGGCGGCGGCCGTACCACACGATCATCCCGGGGATGCTGCACGGCCTCGGCGGCGGGCTACGCGGCCGTTCGGCGTCGTCGGCGGCTTCATGCAGGCGCAGGCGCACGTGCAGCTCGTCTCGGCGCTCGTCGACGACGGGCTCGACCCGCAGGCGGCGCTCGACCGGCCGCGGTTCCGCGTCGAGGGCGACCGCGTGCTGCTGGAGGAAGGGCTGTGGGACCGCGCGGACGACATCGCCGCGCTCGGGCTCGAGCCGGTCCGCAGCCGTGAGACGCGCGCGGAGTTCGGGTGCGGCCAGCTGATCGTGCCCGCCGGCGACCGGCTGCTCGGCGGCGCCGACGCGCGCGGCGACGGGAGCGCCCTCGGCATCTAGAGATGACCGCCAACGACACACTCATCGAGGGGATCGCACGCAGCGACGCGCACCCCGCGCTCGTCGACCCGACCACGGGCGACGTCGTGACCTACGCGCAGCTGGCCGACGCCGTGCAGCGGATCGCGAGCCAGCTCGCGGCGGCGGGCGTCGAGCCCCGGCGACGCGGTCGCGCTCTCCGCCCGGCAACGGGCCCGAGCTTCGATGCTCCGCTGCTCGCGGTCGTCGCCGCCGGCGCGGCGGCGGCGCCGCTCAACCCGGCCTACACCGCGGAGGAGCTCGCCGGCTACCTCGAGCGACATCGCGCCGCGGCGCTGCTCGTCAGCCCGCGGCGACGAGGCGCCGGGCCGCGCGAGGCGGCGCGGGCGCTCGGGCATGCCGGTGCACGAGCTCGCGGCGAGGCGGCGCGCCTCGAGCCGGGCTCGGACGACCGACGTGCGCGGGCGCTGCGCCGACGCCCGGCGCCGGCGGCGGTCGCGCTGCTCCTGCACACGAGCGGCACGACGAGCCGGCCGAAGCTGCGTGCCGCTCCGCCAGCGCAACCTGGCCGCCTCGGCGCGCACGATCGCCGCGACGTACGGGCTCGCGCGCCGACGACGTCAGCCACTGCGTGATGCCGCTCTTCCACGTGCACGGGCTCGTCGGCCTCCGTCGCTCGCGCACGCTCTCGGCGGCGGCGCCGTGGTCGCCGCCCGCGCGCTTCAGCGCGCGGCGCGTTCTGGCAGGACGAGGCCCGACGCACGGCGCCACGTGGTTCTCGGCCGTGCCGACGATCCACCAGATGCATCCTCGCCCGCGCAGGCCGAGCGAGGGCGTCCCCGCGCACGGGCTGCGCTTCGCCCGCTCGTGCTCGTCGGCGCTGCCGGCGCCGCGGTGATGGCGCGAGTTCGAGGAGCGCGCTCGGCGATCCCGCTCGTCGAGGCGTACGGGATGACCGAGGCCGCGCACCAGATGACGTCGAACCCGCTGCCGCCCGGCGAGCGGCGCGGCCGGGCACGGTCGGGCGTGCGCGACCGGCGTCGAGATCGCGCGTCGTCGACGACGACTGGAACCCGCTCCCGCCGGGCGAGCGCGGCGAGGTCGTCGGTCCGCGGCCCGGCGGTCGTCGACGGCTACCGCGACAACCCGGAGGCGAACGCGGCGTCGTTCCGCGACGGCTGGTTCCGCACCGGCGACCGCGGCGACCTGTCCGCGGACGGCTACCTCTCGCTCGACGGGACGGATCAAGGAGCTGATCAACCGCGGCGGCGAGAAGATCTCGCCGCTACGAGGTCGAGGACGGTGCTGCTCGCCCACCCGCCGTCGCCGAGGCGGCCGTCTTCGGCGTCCCGACGACGAAGTACGGCGAGGCAGGTCGGCGCCGCGGTCGTGCTGCGCGGCGACGCGTCGAGCGCGACGAGCTCGCGGCCCACTGCGCGCGAGCGGCTGGCGCCCGTTCAAGGTGCCGAGCGGATCGTGCGTCGTCGACGAGATCCCGAAGGGGCCGACCGGCAAGGTGCAGCGCCGGCTGCTGGCCGAGCTAGCTCGAGCTGATGAGGGTCGCCGTCGTCGGCGCCGGCGCGATCGGCGCCTACGTCGGCGCGGCGCTCTCGCCCGCGGCGGCGCCGACGTCGCACCTCGTCGCGCGCGGCGCGCACCTGGAGGCGATGCGCCGCGACGGCGTGCGGGTGCTCGAGCCCGCGCGGCGACTTCCACGCGCACCCGCACGCGACCGACGACCCGCGCGAGATCGGGCCCGTCGACGTCGTGTTCCTCGGCCTGAAGGCGTACGCCTACGCCGAGGCCGGGCCGCTGCTCGCGCCGCTGCTCGGGCCGGGCACCGCCGTCGTCGCGGCGCCAGAACGGCATCCCGTGGTGGTACTTCCACGCGCTCGGCGGGCCGTTCGACGGGCGCCGCGTCGAGGCCGTCGACCCCGGCGGCGCGGTGTCGCGCGGCGATCCCGCCCGAGCGCGCGATCGGCTGCGTCGTGTACTGCTCGACCGAGATCGTGCGACCCGGCGTCATCCGCCACGTCGAGGGCACGCGGTTCTCGATCGGCGAGCCCGACGGCAGCGATCTCGGCCCGGTGCCGCCGCTTCAGCGAGGCGATGGTCGCCGGCGGCCTCAAGTGCCCGGTCGAGCCGGACCTCCGCGCCGACATCTGGATCAAGCTGATGGGCAACGTCGCGCTTCAACCCGCTGAGCGCGCTGACCGGCGCGACGCTCGGGGAGCTGTGCCGCACGCCGGCACGCGGCGCGCTCGTCGCGGAGATGATGCGACGAGACGCTCGCCGTCGCCGCCGCGCTCGGCTGCGAGCCGTCGATCGACGTCGAGCGCCGGCTCGAGGGCGCGCGCAAGGTCGGCGAGCACAAGACCTCGATGCTGCAGGACCTGGAGGCGGGCAAGCCGCTCGAGCTCGACGCGATCGTGACCGCCGTCGTCGAGCTCGCCGGCCTCGCCGGGGTGCCGGCGCCGCGCCTCGAGGCCGTGCACGCGGCGACACAGCTGGCGGCGCTGCGTCGTGATCGCGCGCCCATATAGTCGCGCCAACGTGAGCGACGGCTTCTTCGACTTCGGCTGGACCCCGGTGCCCCCGGTCGAGGTCGTCGCAGCGCGAACGGCGCTGCTCGTGATCGACATGCAGTACCACGACGCCTGCGCGGGCGTCGGGTACAGCCTGGCGCTCGAGCGGATCGCGCCCGGCTCCGGCGCCTACTTCGACGACCGGGTCGAGCACGTGGTGATGCCGGCGCTCCAGCGCGTCATCCCGGCGTGCCGTGAGCACGGGGTTCGCGTCGTGTACGTCCGCCTGGGTTCGGCCTACCGCGACTACCGCGACATGCCAGCGCGCCAGCGCGAGTACCTGCGGACGATCGAGCGCCAGGGCGGCGTCGAGGACCTCGTGTGGGCGGGCAGCCCGCTGTTCGAGATCCGGCGCGAGATCGCCCCGGAGCCCGACGACGTCGTGATCGACAAGACGACGTTCGGCGCGTTCAACGGGTCGACGATCGACGCGACGCTGCGGCGGATGGGCGTCGACACGCTGATCGTCACCGGCGTCTCCACCAACCTGTGCGTGGAGACCACCGCGCGCGACGCGGCCGACCGGGGCTACGGCGTGATCCTGGTCGACGAGTGCACCGCCGACTTTGACGCGCGGGCACAGGAGGCGGCGCTGGCCGCGTTCCACGTGAACTTCGGGCGCGTCGTCCGCACCGCCGACGAGCTGATCCGGCTCGTCGCGGCGGGTAGCTGATCAGGCCCCCACAGCTTGGCCGCGGAGCGATGGCTCAGGACGGCGGTCGATCAGCCGGCCCGCTTTGACCCAGCGATCGATCGACAACCCCGCACTGAGAAGCTGCGTACGCGTGGTGATTCCGTGTTGCGTGTGCAGTTGATCCCGCATACGGGGGTTAAGTGCACACGGGCGAAACTCGCCCCTACCCGGCGCAGTCCGCCACGCCCTGTCCGGGCGCTCGCCGAGCACCGCCACGCGGCAGCCTGACGGCGATCTGGGATCCCAAATGCCGCAGATGTGGGAATATCTCCCTCTAGGTGCGTTCTTGGGATCCCACATTCACGAGCAGCGCGCGCACGATCTCGCCGGCCCCGATGACGTGCCGGCGCATGACGTCGCGCGCCGCGTCCGGCGCTCCCGCTGACATCGCCTCGCGGATCAGCCGGTGCTCGAGCAGGCCGGGGTCGACGATCCGGCGCAGCGCCTCGCCGTCCGTCTCCCACAGCGCCTGGCCGCTGAACTGCCGGCGCACGGAGTCGACGACCCGCTCGAGCATCGGCGAGCCCGACGCGCGGACGATGATCGCGTGGAACTCGTCGTTGGCGCGGAGCCAGTCGACGGCCAGCGTCGAACGGTCGGCCGCCGACCGCGACTCGATCAGCGTGTGCGTGAGCTCCGCGTACCGCTCCTCGGCCTGCGCGAGCGCGGCGAGCTCGCCGGCGCCGATGCGGGGCGTGGCGAGCTCCGCCGCGAGCCCCTCGAGCTCCGCGCGAATCCGAAACGCCTCGCCGAGCTCGCCGGCGCCGACGCCGCGTACGCGGACGCCGCGGTTCGGCGAGAACGAGACCAGCCCTTCGGCCGCCAGCACCCGGAGCGCCTCGCGGATCGGGGTGCGGCTGACGCCGAACTGGGTGGCGAGACGGCCCTGCCGCAGCACGGTGTCGGCCGGGATCTCGCCGGACGCGATCGCCGCCTCGATCGCGACCGCGATCTCGTCCGCCTTCGTCCCGCTGTCCATCGGCCCAAGTCTCGCATCCAGGAGGGCACCAGGCTCATGATCGATCTGACCGGTCGCGTCGCGCTCGTCACCGGCGCCGGGGGAGGGATCGGCGCCGCCACAGTGCGCACGCTCGCGCGCGCGGGCGCGCGCGTGGTCATCCACGACATCGCCGCCGGCGGCAAGGTCGGCGCGCTCGCCGACGAGCTCGGCGACGCCGCGCACGTGGTGACGGCGGACCTCGCCGACCCCGCCTCCGCCGAGGCGCTGTGGGCCGCAGCGCTCGCCTGGCAGGGCCGGCTCGACGTCCTCGTCAACAACGCCGGCATCTACGAGCCGGCGTCCGTCGAAGGCGAGCAGGAGGCGTTCGTGGACTCGTGGAACCGCACCCTGGCGATCTGCCTGGTCTCCCCCGCCGCGCTCTGCCGGGCCGCGATCCGCAGCTTCCGGGCCTCTGGCGGCGGCATCATCGTCAACCTGGCGAGCCGCGCCGCCTGGCGCGGCGAGGACCCGGACTACTGGCACTACGCGGCGGCCAAGGCGGGCATCGTGGCGATGACCAAGACGATCGCGCGCCAGTACGGCCGCGACGGGATCACCGCGTTCGGCGTCGCCCCCGGCTTCGTCAACACCTCGTTCAACGACCCGCTGGTCGCCGAGTACGGCCTCGAGTTCTTCGCCGACGACACGGCCCTCGGCGAGGTCGCCGAGCCGCAGGACCTCGCGAACGTCGTGGTGTTCCTCGCCTCAGGGCTGGCGCGACACGCCACCGGCGCGACCGTCGACGTCAACGGCGCGAGCTATGTCCGCTGACGCGCGACTGTTCGTCGCGGGCGACTGGCGCGACGGGGCGGCCGGACGGCTCGCGAAGATCGATCCGGCGACGGGTGCGGCGGCCGGCGGCGTCGCGCTGGCGAGCGACGCCGACGTCGACGACGCGCTGCAGGCCGCCGCCGGCGCGTTCGGGCCGTGGAGCGCGACCTCGCCGCACGAGCGCGGCGAGGTGCTCAAGCGCGCGGCCTCGCTGCTCCAGGAGCGCGCGGACGAGGTGTCGGCGCTGCTGTCGGCCGAAGGCGGCAAGGTGCCGGCGGAGGCGGCCGGCGAGGTCGCACGCGCGGTCGAGACGCTGCGCTACAACGGCGAAGAGGCGCCGCGGATCGAAGGCCGGGTGATCGCCGGCCGGGTGCCGGGCGGCGAGCGGCTGTCGCTGCCGGCGCCGGTCGGCGTCGTGGCGGCGTTCACCGCGTGGAACTTCCCGGCGTTCCTCGCCGCGCGCAAGCTCGGCGCGATCCTCGCCGCGGGCTGCACCGCCGTCTACAAGGCGGCTGAGGAGACCCCGCGCACCGCCGCCGAGATCGTGCGGGCGCTGCACGACGCCGGCGCGCCGGCGGGCACCGTGAACCTCCTGTTCGGCGATCCGGCGCGCGTGTCCGAGCGCGTGATCCGCGCACCGGTGGTGCGGGCGGTCACGTTCACCGGATCGACGGCGGTCGGCCGCATCATCGCCTCCCACGCGGCGAGCGGGCCGAAACGCTGCGTGCTCGAGCTCGGCGGGCACGCGCCCGTGATCGTGTGCGCCGACGGCGATCCGGAGCTCGCCGCGACCGCGACGCTCCCGGCGAAGTTCGGCTCCGCCGGCCAGTCATGCGTCGCGCCGAGCCGCTACTTCGTGCACGCCTCGCACTTCGACGCGTTCGCCGAGCGCTTCGCCGCGGCGGCGCAGGCACTCCGGGTCGGGGCGCCCGGCGAGGACGGTGCGCAGATGGGCCCGGTGATCAGCGCGCGGCGGCTCGACGCGATGGAGCGGCTGACCGCGGACGCGATCTCCCGCGGCGCGCGGCTCCTGTGCGGCGGGCGCGCGCTCGAGCGGGACGGCTTCTTCTGGCCCCCGACGGTCCTGGCGGACGTGCCCGCCGACGCCCAGGTGATGCACGAGGAGCCGTTCGGCCCGCTCGCCACGCTCACCCGCTACGACGATCTCGATGACGCGATCGCGCAGGCCAACGCCACCGACTACGCGTTCGCGGCGTACGCGTTCACCGACTCGCTCCGCACGCGCGCGCGGCTCGTAGCCGGCCTGCGGGCGTCGAACATCGGGATCAACCAGCTCGCGCCCTCGATGCCGGACGCGCCGCTCGGCGGCCTGCAGGACAGCGGCTACGGCTACGAGGGCGGTCGCGACGGCATCGCCGCATTCCAGCACCTGCGGCTCGTCAATCAGACCGCCGCATGAGCCTGGCCGCCATCCGCTCGCAGCTGTTCGTGCCCGCCGACCGCGAGGATCGCCTGGCTGACGCATTCGACTCCGGCGCCGACGCCGTGGTGGCCGATCTCGAGGACTTCGTCGCACCGGACCGCAAGGACCGCGCGCGGGCCAACGTCGCCACGATGATCCCCGGGCTCGCCGGCGCCGCGCGGTTCGTGCGCGTCAACGCGCCCGAGACCGGCCTGCTCGCGGCCGACCTGGAGGCGATTCGCGGGATCGCCGTCGACGCCGTGCTGCTGCCGAAGGCGACCGTGGAGTCGCTGCGAGCGGTGCGCGACATCGGCTTCCCGGTGATCGCCGTCGTCGAGACCGCGCAGGGCCTGCGCGAGGCGTACGAGATCGCGGCGACACCCGGCGTGGAGGCGCTCGGGCTCGGAGCCGGCGACCTGTCGATCGCGCTCGGCCTCGAGTCGCGGGCCGACGCGCTCGAGCTGCTGTTCGCCCGCTCGAAGCTCGTGATGGACTCGTCTGCGGCGGGCATCCGGGCGCCGTTCGACCGCGTCTTCCCGCAGCTCACGGACGCAGCCGGCCTGCGCGAGGACGCGCGGTTCGCGCGGTCGCTGGGCTTCGGCGGCAAGAGCTGCACGCACGCGTCGCAACCCGGGGTGGTCAACGAGGTCTTCGCCCGCGCGGCTGCGCCGACGCAGTCGCTCTACGACGTCAGTTGAGCGCCTCGGTCACGACCGTCGCGAGCCTCTCGGCGGCCTCGCGCAGCTCGTCGACCGGGGGGTAGCTGAACGACAGCCGCGCACCATGCGGCACCGTCTCGCCGGCATGGAACGCGTCGCCCGGCACGCAGGTGACACCGACCTCGCCCACCCGTTCGAGGATCGCGGCCGCGTCCAGCGGCGGCGGCAGCTCGAGCCAGACGAAGTAGCCGCCGTCCGGGCGTGTCCACGTGACCGGAGGTCCCAGGCGGCGATCGAACACGTCCAGCAGCGCGTCCCGGCGCTCGCGCAGGCGCGGCCGCAGCCACTCCAGATGAGGCTCCAGCATCCCGCCGTCGAGGAACTCGAACAGCTGCGCCTGCGCGAGCAGCGGCGGCGAGAGGTAGAGCGGCACGATGTCGGCCGCCAGCGACGCGGCCAGCGGCGGCGGCGCCACCACGTAGCCGACCCGGAGCCCGGGAGCGACCGACTTCGAGAACGACGACAGCCGCACGGCCAGGTGCGCTCCCCCGCGCTCGTGCAAGAGCGCGAACAGGCTCGGCTCCGGCTCGCCTTCGATGCGCAGGAGGCCGTACGGGTCGTCCTCGACGAGGAGCAGGTCGTGCGCCACGGCGAGATCGGCGAGCTGCTCGCGCTGATCGCGGCGCAGCGTGCGGCCGGTCGGGTTGTGGAACGTCGGGAGCACGTAGAGGAATGCGGGCGGCGGGCCCGCGGAGAGCAGGTCCGCCAGCGCGTCCAGATCGAGCCCGCGGTCGTCGTGGGCCACGCTCACGACGTCGGCGCCCACGCTCGCCAGCACGCCGAGCGTGCGGTCATACGAAGGCGCCTCGACCACCACACGCGCGGAGCGTGGGACCAGCCGCCGGATCAGCAGGTTGAGCGCGATCAGGGATCCCGGCGTCAGGAGGACGCTCTCGGCGGCCACACCGTGGGCGGCGCCGATCCGCTCGCGCAGCGGCGCGAACCCGGCCGGCTCGCCGTAGTTGAGCGCCACCCGCCCGTGCCGCGCGATGGCTCGCGCCGCGGCCTCCGCGAGCGGCTCCGCCGGCAGCAGATCCGGCGACGGGACGCCGCGCGCCAGCGAGATCATGTGGCGGTCAGCGCGGTCACGCTCGGGGCCGACTCGAGCAGGCGGCGCGTGTACTCGTGCTCGGGCGAGCGGAGCACCGTCGCCACCGAGCCCTCCTCGCAGATCCGGCCCGTCTCGAGCACGAGCACGCGGTCGGCGATCGAGGCGACGACGCCGAGGTCGTGCGTGATGAACAGCATGCTCAGCCCGAGCTCGTCGCGCAGCTCGTCGAGGAGCTTGAGCACGGCCGCCTGGACGGACACGTCGAGCGCCGACGTGATCTCGTCGCAGATCATCAGGTCCGGCCGCGCCGCCAGCGCACGCGCGATGCCGACGCGCTGGCACTCCCCGCCGGAGAGCTCGCAGCGGGTAGCGGTCGGCCAGCCGCCGCGGCAGGCGCACGTGGTCGAGCAGCCGCTCGACCTCGGCGGCCGCCTCGCGCCCGTGCAGCGAGCGCAGCTGGCCGAGCGGACGCGCGATCGTCGTCGCACCGTGTGGCGCGGGTTGAGCGCCTCGCTCGGGTTCTGGAAGACGATCTGCACGCGGCGCCGCTGCTCGACGCTGCGCCGCCGCGCGTGATCGGCCAGCGGCTCCCCGTCGAGCGCGATCGCCCCGGCCGCGACGGGGTGCAGTCCCGCGATCGTGCGCGCGATCGTCGTCTTGCCGCTGCCCGACTCGCCGACGAGCGCGACGCACTCCCCGCGGCCGACGGTGAACGACACGTCCTCGGCCGCCACGACGGTGCCGGCGCGCGAGTGTGCTCGGCCCGCAGGTGCTCGACCGCGAGCACCGGCCGGTCGGCCGCGTCGATGGCGCGCGCGGCGAGGTCCTCGGGCTCGAGCCGCGGCTCGCCGACCCGCTCCCACTCGAAGCAGCGCACATCGTGGCCGGGCGCCACCGGCTCGAGCTCCGGCATCGTGGTCTCGCAGTGCGGCTGGCGCAGCCAGCAGCGCGGCGCGAAGCTGCAGCCCTGCGGCCGCGCGCCCACGCCGGCCGCGACGCCCTCCATCGGCTCCAGCCGGCGCGGCCGGACGTGGTCGGCGACCGAAGCGAGCAGCCCGCGCGTGTACGGATGCCGCGGGTCGGGTGAGGACCTCGCCGGCGGGGCCCTGCTCGACGATCCGCCCGGCGTACATGACGGCGATGCGGTCGGCGACCTCGGCGACGACCGCGAGGTCGTGCGTGACGTAGACCATCGCCACGCCCTCCTGGTCGCGCAGCCGCAGCGAGCTCCTCCAGCACGCGTGCCTGGCTGACCACGTCGAGGCCGGTCGTGGGCTCGTCGAGCACCACGATCGGCGGCTCGGAGACGAGCGCGACGGCGATGCAACGCGCTGCTGCTGGCCGCCGGACAGCTGGTGCGGGAAGCGCGCGCTGGAACGCCTGATCGTGCGGCAGCCCGACCTTGTCGAGCACGCGCTCGAGCGCATCCGCGCCGGCCCGGCCCCGGCCGTGCTCGGCCACCATGTCGCCGATCGCCGAGCGCCGACGCGCAGCGACGGGTTGAGCGCCGTACCCGAGTTCTGCGGCACGTAGGAGATCGAGCGCCCGCGCGCGGCGCGCAGCGCGTCGGGCGTCGCGAGCGCGCTGCCCGTCGACCGCGATCGTCGCCGTGGCGGATCTGCGCGCCGCGCGTGGGCGAAGCCGAGCAGCGCGAGCGCCGTCGTCGTCTTGCCGCAGCCCGACTCGCCGACCAGGCCGAGGATCTCGCCGCGCCGCAGCGACAGCGACACGTCCTCGACGATCGCGTCGCCGCTGGGGGCGTCGACCCGCAATCCGCTGACGCTCAGGACCTCGCGCGTCATGTCGCCCCCGTCGCGCTGGACCGTCCGAGCACGCGCACGTGGGCGTCCCCGATCAGGTTCACCGCGATCGTCAGCACGGCGAGCATGATCGCGGGCGCCAGCACGCCCCAGATGTTGAGCGTGATGAACTGCCGGTTCTCGGCGACCATCAGCCCCAGTCGGCGGCCGGCGGCTGCCAGGCCGAGGCCGAGGAAGTTCATGCTCGCGATGAGCACGATCGCGTAGGTGAAGCGAAGCCCGAAGTCGGCGAGCACCGGGGCCGATGATGTTCGGCAGGACCTCGCGGCCCAGGATCGCCGGCGTCGCCTCGCCGCGCGCCACCGCCGCCTCCACGTAGCCGCGCACCGAGACCTCGAGCGTGGCCGCCCGGACGATCGCGCGCGATGCCGGTGATCTGCACGATGCCGACGGCGAGCACGAGCACGAGCGCGCTCGTGCCCGGCACCGGTCACGAGCACGAGCACGAACAGCAGCGGCGGGAACGCGAGCAGCACGTCGACGCCGCGCATCAGCCCGGCGTCGAGCAGGTTCCGGCTGTAGCCGGCGGCCAGCCCGATCGTCAGGCCGCCGAGGTACGAGACCGCGGCGGCCGCGATGCCGAGCCCGATCACGGTCAGCCCGCCGTGCAGGACGCGGCTGAGCACGTCGCGCCCCAGCCCGTCGGTGCCGAGCGGCGCGCCGGCGCTCGGCGGCAGTCCCGGCAGGCCGATCGGCTGGGCCGGGTCGTGCGGCGCGACGAGCGGGCCGATCAGCGCCACCAGCAGCACGAACGCGAGCAGCACGAGCCCGACGCGGCCGGAGCGCACGCGCGCGAGCCGTGGCGTCGGGATCCGCACCGTCATCGACCCCCGGTCCGCAGCTTCGGGATCAGGAACACGACGAGCAGGTCCGCGAGGATGTTGAGCAGCACGTACATGGTCGCGAGGATCATCGCGACGCCCTGGACGACCGACACGTCGCGCGTCTTCACCGCGTCCACCAGCAGGCGCCCGACGCCGGGGTAGTTGAAGACGTTCTCGGTGATGATGATCCCGGCGACGAGATAGGCGGCGACCTGCGCGATGACGATGACGCTGGGCGCCATCGCGTTGCGCACCGCGTAGCGCCAGACGATGCGCCGGCGCGGGAACCCGTTGAGCTCGGCCATCGTCACGTAGTCCTGGCGCATCGCCTCCACGACGCCCGCGCGGATCATGCGCACGCCGGTGGCGATCGCGGCCGCGAGCAGCGTGAGCACGGGCAGCACGAGGCTGTCGACGTGGTCGAACGGCGACTGGCCGGGCCCGAAGCCCACGACGGGCGGGAACCAGCCGAGGTAGCTGAAGAAGATGACGATCAGGAACGTCGCGATGACGAACTCGGGCAGCGCGCCGAGCGCCAGCGCGGTGAGCGAGATCGTGTAGTCGGTGGGCTTTCCCGCGCGGACGCCGGCGAGCACCCCGAGCGCGAGCGCGAGCGGCACGAACAGCACGAACGCGATCCCGGCGAGGATGGCGCTGTTGCGGATCGGCTCGGAGATCTTCGCCCCGACCGGCGCGCTGTCGGCGCCCTGCGCCAGGCCGACGGTCGAGTCGCCGAGATCGCCGGTCACGATCCCGCCCAGCCAGTCGCCGTAGCGCGCGAAGAACGGCCGGTCGAGGCCGAGCTTGTCCTGCAGCTCGGTGACCGCCGAGGGCGTGGCGTTGCGGCCGAGCACCACGCTCGCGACATCGCCCGGGAGCAGCTCGGTCATGGCGAACACGAGCAGCGAGGCGACCAGCAGGGTCACCACCCCGGCACCGAGACGGCGGACGACGAACGTCAGGACCGGATGCCGCCAGCGCGCGCTGACGCGCGGCCGGCGCCCCATCGTGGGCTCGATCGTCTCCTGAGTCACGATGGGGGCGCCCATTGAGTCCTCGTCCTCTTGCCGTCTGGTCCTGCCGGTCGCGCCGGCCTACGAGAGCCAGGCGTCGTGCAGCCTGTAGCCGCCCACCCAGGCCGCCTTCGACGCCTTGAGGCCGTTGACCTTCTTGTCGACGCCGTCCACGTACGCCTGGTTGGCGTACACGAGATATCCGCCACTGTCGAACTGCAGCTTCTGCACCTCGCGCCACTTGTCGGTCGCGGCCTGCTCGTCGGCGGTCCCGATCGCGTCGAACAGCAGCTTGTCCGACTTCGGGTCCTTCCACGCCGTCTCGTTGTACGGCGCGTCCTTCGAGAGCACGTTGAGGTAGTAGAGCCCCAGCGAAGCGGTGCCGTTGACCCAGAACGTCGCCGAGAACGGGTAGCTCAGCCAGCGGCCGGGCGTGACGCTGAAGTACGTGCCCGGGTCGATCCGGTTGACCTTGACGTTGACTCCCGCCTGCTTGGCCTGCTGCTGGTAGAGCGTCGACGCGTCGACGAGCCCGTCGAGGACGTTCGAGGTGTCGAGCTGCACCGAGAGGTTCTCCTGGCCGGCGGACTTGAGCAGCGACCGCGCCTGCTCGAGGTCCTGCTCGCGCTTGAACTCCTCGGCGTAGTACTTCGCGCCCAGGCACGGGAGGTCGTCGGCCGGGTCGCCGAAGCCGTTGAGGATCTGGTCGACGAACTCCTGGCGGTCGGCGATCAGCCGCAGCGCCTGCCGCACCCGCTGATCGGTGAAGGCGCCCTTGTCGATCCGCATGGCCAAGCACTGGAACGACGTGCCGGTCACCTCCAGCAGGTTGACCTGCTTGGCGTCCTTCTGCCGGCGTGCGAGCGCGAACGGCATCGCCTGCATGATCTGGCTCTGGCCGCTGAGCAGGGAGTTCAGGCGAGCCGACTCGTCGGTGAAGCTCGAGTCGATCGTCAGGCTGTCGGCGTAGGGGCCGTCGTGCTCCCAGTAGTCCTTGTTGGCGGTGAAGACGCTGCGCGCGCCCGGCTGGAACGACTCGTACTTCCACGGGCCGGTGCCGACCGGGTTCTTGAGCATCCCCTTCGGCTCGGCCCCCTCGGGCAGGATCGAGTAGCCGTAGAACGCGGTGAGGATCGGGAAGTCGCCGACCGGGATCAGCATCGGGACCTCGACGGTGGTGGCGTCGCGCTTGCGCACCTTCTTGGCGTCGATCAGCCGCTTCATCGACGACGCCGAGTAGTTCTGCTTGTCGTCGAGCCAGGTGTTGATCGAGTAGACGACGTCGTCGGCCGTGACGTCCTTGCCGTTGTGCCACACCGCGCCCTGCCGCAGGTGGATCGTCCACACCGTGGCGTCGCCGTTGGGCTCGGCGCTCTCGGCCAGCCCGGGCGCCGCCTTGAGGTCGCCGTCGAGGCGGAACAGGGGGTCGTAGAGCAGCTCGCCGCGGGCGATGTCCGGCTCGGAGACCGCGAGCCCGGGCACGAGCGTCTCGGTGCTGCCGCCCGTGATCATCGACATCACGAGGGTGCCGCCGCGCTTCGGTGTGCTGCCGCCGCCGCCCGATGGCTGGCCGCTGGTGCTGTCGCCGCCGGAACCGCAACCGGCGAGCATGCCGGCCGCGGTCAGGCCGAGCGTGCCGGTCGCACCCGCCTGGATCAGGCTCCGGCGCGTGATCTGGTCTGTCATGTCTGCTCCCTTCCGGGCTCGAGGACCGGAACGATCAGGCGAGACGGATGCTCGCGGTCGGTGAAGATCGTCTGGCGGGCTGTCCTGAGAGTGGGGTCGGACCAGAAGTCGCGCCCCGTGTTGTGGTTACGGTCGAAGTTGGGGAAGTCGGAGCTGGAGACGTCCAGACGCAGCCGCGAGCCGGCGCGCAGCCGCACGCCCACCGGCCCGAGCTCGATCGCCAGCTCGTACGGGCGCCCGGGCTCGAGCCGCGCGACCGTGTCGTAGCCGTGCATGAAGCGCGTGCGCAGGATGCCCTGGCAGAGCGCGATCGCGAGCCCGTCGGGGCGGACCTCGACAAGCTTGGCGGTGAAGTCCGTCTCCGGCCCGTCGCTGGCCGCCCACACCACGCAGGCGACATCACCGGCGAGCACGAGATCGGCGTCGAGCGGCTCGGAGAGATACCGCAGCACGTCGCGCCGGTGGTCGAGGGGCGTCTGGTCGACGGCGCGCGTGGACCAGTCGCTCATGCTCATGACCGGGTCGCGCGGGTCGTAGTCGAAGCTGCGTGGCGCGGTCGCGCCCGGCGCGTCGGCGGACAGGCGGTCGCCCTCCAGGTAGAGCTCGCGCGGCGCGCTCTCGGGCGGCGGCCAGGCGGCGAACGACCGCCAGCGGTTCTCGTTGAGCACGAACGCCCTGACCGGCGCGTCCGCGAGGTCGCCGTCCAGCGCGTCGTCGTACCAGTCGGCGATCAGGTCGTGGTACTCCGCGCGCTCGTCGGCGCCGTAGCCGACCGCGCCGGTGCCCGGCGCGAGCGCCCCCGGCTCGTGGCTCCAGGGGCCGATCACGAGCCGGTGCCCGTCCGCGGGCGAGTCAGCGACCAGGCCCCGGAAGTTCGCGATCGTGCCGCGCACGACGAAGTCCCACCAGCCGGTGACGTGGCACACCGGCACGCGCACGGCGCGGTGCGTCTCGGGGAGCCGCCAGCGGTCGATCTCCTGCTCGCGCAGGAACGTCGCCAGGTGCTGGGCGGCCGGCCCGAACACACGCGCGGGGATGTCCCCGTAGGGCACGGCCCAGAGCCACTTCTCGCGAGCCAGGTCCCACTCGCGCTCGGCCGCCTCGCGGTCGGTCGGCCCGCGGTCGTCGCCCGCCCGCGCGCGGATGTCGGCGGCCATCCCGTTCAGCCACGACAGGTAGATCGGCTCGAAGATGCCGCGGCTCTCGTCCTGCAGCCGGGCGGCGACGCCGCTGGCCAGCGCGGCCGCCAGCGAGGGCGGGGCGGCACCGGCCGTACGCATGGCCGTGTAGGCGTCATAGGAGTTGCCGAACGTGCCGACCCGGCCGTCGCACCCGTCCAGCCCGGCCGCCCACTCGGTGGTGTCGAAGCCGTCGGCAGCGTGGATCGCGGCGGCGTCGGGGCCGTACAGCCAGTGGTACTCGCCGTCGGAGGCGTAGCGGCCGCGCACGTCCTGGACGACCGCGATGTAGCCGCGCCGGGCGAGCCCGTACGCGACGCCCGGGTAGTCCGCGGCGAACGCCTCGCCGCGCTTGCCGTACGGGGTGCGGCACACCAGCGCCGGACACGGGCCGGAGCCCGCGGGCCGGTAGACGTCGGCCCGCAGGATCGTGCCGTCGCGCATCTCCGCCGCGACGTCGGCCAGCACGGTCACGTCCTCGCTGCGGATGGCGGTCACCGCACCTCCGGCCACGGTGCGGGCGCCTTCAGGCCGAGCGCGTCGGCCAGGCGGTCGGTCTCCCGCGCCGCGAGGTCGTAGGCGACGCTCTCGTCCAGGCGCGTCAGACGGCCGTCGCGGACGACGATCTCGCCGTCGATCACGACCGTGTGCACCGACTTGGACCGGCTCACGAGCAGTGCCGCGCGGATCGGGTCCATGCCCGGATACGCCTCGGGCAGGTCGTCGCCGCGGATCACCAGGTCGGCGCGCTTGCCCGGCTCGAGCGAGCCGATGCGGTCCTGCAGCCCGACGGCGCGGGCGCCGCCGATCGTCTGCATCTCGAGGATCTGCTCGGACGGGAGGTAGTCGTTGCCCATGCGGGCGGTGAGGTAGCCGACCCACCCCATCTCGCCGAACGACCACGCTTTGGCCGCGTCGGTCATGAAGCCGATCGGGATCCCGCGCTCGGCGAGCTCCGGCATCCGGCACCGCACACCGTTCGCGATCCCGTAGAAGAGGAAGTTGCCGGGATGCCAGACGACCGCCGATCCGGTGTCCGCCAGGGCATCGATCTCGCCGTCGCGGAGCACGTTCATGTGCGCGAGCGTCGTGCTCGGGCCGAGGATCCCGAGCTCGTTCAGATGCTCCACGGCGGGCCGGCCGAACCGCTGGTCGTCGGCCTCCGTGTCGGCGGGCTCGAAGTTCTGGTGCAGCGTGAGCACGACGCCGGCCTCGTCCGCGCAGCGCTTGGCGGTCACCGCCAGCTCGTCGGTGAACGTGCTCATGCCGTACAGCCCCACGTGGCCGCGCACCAGCGCGTCCGGGTCGGCGTTGCGGCGCAGCTCACCGCCGAGCGCGTCGAGGCAGCGCTCGAGCGTCGCGGGCGCTCGCTCGATCTCGTCGGCCATGGCCAGGTCCGCCGAGTAGTCCCAGATGAACGGGTCGCACAGCGAAGCGCGGATGCCGACGGCCGTCGCGGCGGCCGCCACCGCATCGGTGTCCAGCACGGTGCCGGGCTCGAGGAAGCAGGTGATCCCGTTGCGCACCATCTCGACGCACGAGAGCAGCGCGCTCGCGTACTCGCCGTCCTCGCCGAGCAGGTTGAACCAGGCGCTGTAGAGCCCGATCTGCCCGTCCGTCCCGCCCGAGGGGCTGACGGCGTGCGGTGCGTCGGAGATCGCGGCGCGCGTGAAGTGCAGACCCGTGTGGTAGTGCGACTCGACGAAGCCGGGATGCACGAGCGCGCCGTGGGCATCGATCACGCGGCCGGCCCGGTAGGCGGCCGTGACCTCGGCCTCGGGGCCGACGGCGACGATGTCGCGGCCGCTGATCGCGACGGCCCCGTGCGGGTACACCCTGCGTTCGGCGTCGACCGTAAGCACGCACGCGTTGCGGATCAGCAGGTCGCAGGTGTCAGACACGGCCATGCTCCGCCTCCCGGTCCCAGGCGCCGGCGACGAGGTCGCCCTGCGCCTTGAGGACCTCCTTGCGTACGCGCAGCGAGGGCGTGCGCTCGAAGTCCGTGTCGCGGAACTCGATGTAGCGCGGCACCTTGTACTTGGCGAGCCGCTCGGCGCAATGGCTCACGATCTCGTCGGGGGTGATCGGCTCGCCGTCGACCGGCAGCACGTACGCCTTGATCTCCTCGCCGCGCAGCTCGTCCGGGACCGGGATCACCGCGACCTCCTGCACCTTCGGGTGCGAGCGGATCACGTCCTCGATCTCGGCGGCCGCGACGTTCTCGCCGCTGCGCCGGATGATGTCCTTCTTGCGGCCGATGAAGTAGTAGAAGCCCCGCTCGTCGCGGCTGGCGAGGTCGCCGGTGTGGAACCAGCCGTCGACCAGTACCTCGGCGGTCGCCTCGGGCCGGTTCAGGTAACCCCGGAACATGCCCGGCGTCTTGACGAGCATCTCCCCCGGCTCGCCGACCGGCACGTCGTTCCCGTCGTCGTCGACCAGGCGGATCTCGCACTCGGGCGTCGCGACGCCCATCGAGCCCGAGCCGACCATCTCGTCGGCCACGTGCAGCGGCACCCGCGCGTTGATCGTCGCCTCGGTACTGCCGTAGTTGTCCAGGAACGGGAAGCCGAACCGGTCGACGATCTCGCGGTGGATGTTCGCCTGCACGCCGACGGCCACGGCCAGGCGCACGCGGTGCTCGCGCTCCTTGGGCCGCGGCGGCGCCTTGAGCAGCAGCGCCGGCATCGAGGCGATGGTCCACATGTCGACGACGTCGTTGTCGCTCACCACGTCCCAGTAGCGCGAGACGCTGAAGTGCCGCATCACGACGAGTGTGCCGCCCGTGTGCAGGGTGCAGGCGAGCATCACCGCCGGGTCGGCGTAGTGGAACGAGAGGCAGGAGAGCATCCGGTCGCCCTCGCCCTTCGGGTTCAGCCGCAGCTCGATGTCCACGCAGCGCAGCCACCAGACGTGGTCGTGCAGGCAGCCCTTGGGCAGGCCGGTGGTCCCCGACGTGTAGTAGATGTGCGTGATGTCGGCGGGGTCGCAGCCGGCTTCGTCGAGGTTCATCGGCCCGTTCTCGGCCGTGTAGCCGGCGAACCCGCGCGGCTCGTCCGGGCCGGCCACGACGATCTCGCGCAGGTCCGGGCAGTCCGCCCGCAGCGACTCGACGAGCTCGCGGCTGTCCTCGTCGACGAGGGCGAGCACAGCCCCGGAGTCCTGGAGGATGTAGCGGGTGTCGTGCTCCTGCGCCGTCGGGTTGATCGACACGAGCGTGGCGCGCACGGCGGTCACCGCGAGGTGCGCGACCATGTACTCGGTGCGGTTGCCGAGCTTGATCGCGACGACCTCGCCCGGCCGGACGCGCTCGCGCAGATAGCCGGCGAACTGCTCGATCAGCTCCAGGAACTCGGGGCGCGAGACGACGAGGCCGTCCTCGAAGATCATCGCTGGCGCGCTGTCGCGACGGCACGTGGGAACGACGAGGTCGAGCAGCGTGCGCGCGTCGCCGACGCCGCTCCACGGCGGGCCGGCGTCGATGTGTCGCACCTCGGTGCTCATGAAGACACCTCGGCCCAGCCGTTCTTGATCATCGGGGTTCCCTCGTGGTCGGTGGCGTCGAAGCCGATGACGCGGCCGTCCCCGGCCGCCCACATTCGCGTCGTGAGTGACTGCCCGCTCACCAGCAGCAGCGGGCGTGTGAGACGAGCGGCGAACCGCTCGAGGCGCCGGGAGTCCCCGCCGCACTGCTCGTCGACGATGGCCTTCGCGGCGAACGCCATCGTGCACGTCCCGTGGACGATGATCGTCGGGAAGCCCATCGACCGCGCGACCTCCTCGTCGAGCGTGTAGGCGTCCCAGTCGTCGGCCGCCGCGGCGAAGCGCCGGGTCTGGTCGGGATCGAGCGGCATCGTGACCTCTGTGACGGCGCCGGTGGGCGGCTCCGGCACGTGTGGCGGCGCGGCCTCGCCGGCCTCCGCCGGCACCCGGCCGCCGGCCACGAAGCTCGTGAAGATCTGCTCGTTGAGCAGCTCGCCGTCGGCGCGGGTCTCGATCCGGACGACGTTCGCCACGCCGGCCGACCGCTGGCGCACGCCGATCACCGTGGCGACGACGCCCAGCGTCATGCCCGGCTCGATCGGCCGGCGGATCACGAGGTCGTGCTCGCCGTGGAAGGCGAACGCCCGCGTCACGGCGTTCTTGGCCGCCACCATCGTCTTGAGCACGGGGACCAGCGCGTACAGCGGCGGCGCGATCCGGCCCTCGAGGTAGTCCGGGTTCGGGTCGTTCGTCGCCTCCGCGAACCGGCGCGTGTCCGCGACGGTGATCGGGATCGGCGGCGACTCGACCGGCACGCCGACGCGGGCGGTGTCGAAAACGGGCTCGGCGGCGGCGCTCACCCGATCCCCTCCACGAAGTCGGGGATCGCGGGCGGATCGAGCAGCCGGTCCGCGAGCGCCGCGTCGAGCGCCTCGGGCGTCCAGCGCTCGCCGCCGTTCTCGAGCCGGTGGACCGGCGCCGGCATCGACACCACGACGAGCCGGTCGCCGTAGACGCCGAAGATCTGCGCGGTGGCGGGGCAGTCCGCCTCGGCGAGCCAGGCGACGACCGGCGACACGTTCCCGGGGTCGAAGCGGTCGAACGCCTCCTCCGACGGCGCCAGGCTGTCCTCGAGCCTGGTGCGCGCCGACGGCGACACGGCGTTCGAGCGGACGCCGTAGCGAGCGCCCTCGAGCGCGGCGACGCGCGACAGCGCGACGATGCCGAGCTTGGCCGCCGAGTACGCGGCCTGCCCGAAGTTGCCCGTGAAGCCGGCCACCGAGGTCGTGTGCACGAGCGAGGCCCGGACCTCGGCGCCCGCCTTGGAGCGCTCGCGCCAGTACGCCATCGCGTGACGCGACATCGCCGCGTGGCCCTTCAGGTGCACCCGCAGCACCGCGTCCCACTCGTCCTCGGCCAGGTTGGCGAGCGTGCGGTCACGCAGGATGCCGGCGTTGTTGACGACCACGTGCAGGTCGCCGAACGTGGACCGGGCGAGCTCGACCACCGCCGCGGCCTGCTCCCAGCTCGACACGTCGTGGCCGCTGACCGTCGCCTGCCCGCCCGCCTCGGTGATCTCGGCGACGACCTGTTGCGCCGGAGTCGGGTCCGCGCCTTCGCCGCTCAGGTCGCCGCCGAGATCGTTGACCACGACCGCCGCGCCCTCCGCCGCCAGCAGGAGCGCGTGCGCGCGGCCAAGTCCACGGCCTGCACCGGTCACGATTGCCACGCGGCCTTCGAGCCGGCTCATTCGGGATCCTCCGTCGCCGTGAACACGGGAAGCGGGGGCGCGTCGGCGCGCTCCCGCCAGCTCACCTGGACCCGGTCGCCGATCTGCGCACCCGGCTCGCTGAGGTTGGTGACGAGCCGCGGCCCCTCGTCGAGCTCGACGAGCGCGACGACGTACGGCGGCTCCATGTCCGGCAGCACCTGCAGGTGCACCCTCGTCGTGGCGTGCACGGTGCCGGTGCCGGCCGCCTCGACCCATTCGACCTCGTGGCCGCCGCACGCCAGGCAGAACGGGCGCGGGTAGAACTGGTGCGCGCCACACGCGGTGCAGCGCTGGATCAGCAGCCTCCGCTCCTCGGCCGCCGCCCAGAACGGCGCGGTGGTCGGGTCGCCGAACTCAGTCACGGCCCAGCACCACCGTCGCGCCGACCGAGTTCGAGATCCCGCCGATCCCGTGGGCGACGGCGATCTGGGCGTCGGCGACCTGCCGCTCGCCGGCCTCGCCACGGAGCTGGCGGACGGCCTCGACGAGCAGCAGGATCCCGAGCGCGCCGGGATGGCAGTAGGACAGGCCGCCGCCCATCGTCATCGACGGCAGGCTGCCGCCGGGCCGCAGGTGCCCGTCGGCGACGAACGCGCCGCCCTCGCCCTTCCCGCAGAAGCCGAGGTCCTCGAGCTCGAGGATCACCGAGCTGGTGAAGTTGTCGTAGGGCTCGAAGACGTCGACGTCGGCGGGGGTGATCCCCGCCCGCTCGAAGGCCTCGCGGCCCGACTCCCGCGCGCACGTCGTGGTCAGCTCGCGCATCTGGCTGATGTGCCAGTGGGTGTGGCTCTCGGCGGCGCCGAGCACGCGGATCGGCCGCTTGGCTGCGTCCTTCGCCCGCGCCTCGTGCGTCACCACGATCGCGCCACCGCCGTCGGTGCGCAGGCAGCAGTCGAGCTGGTGGAACGGCTCGCTGATCGGCCGGGACGCGAGCACGTCGTCGACGGTCAGCGGGTCGCGCGACCAGGCCTTCGGGTTCATCTGCGCCCACTCGCGCGCGCTGACCGCGACCTCGGCGAGCTGCTCGGGCGTGGTCCCGAACTCGTGCATGTGCCGGCTCGCGATCAGCGCGTAGTGGCCGATGGCGAGCGGGAGACCGTACGGCGCCTCGAACTGGCCGGCGATGCTGTCGTCGACCGAGACCGCCATCGACCGGTTGCGGCGGCTGCGCTGCCGGGAGGCGTACGCGATCAGCGCCACGTCGCAGTGGCCGGCCTCGACCGCCAGCATCGCGTGGTGGACGAACGCCTCGAACGAGCCGCCGCCCATGTCCGACGAGTCGGCGTAGCGGGGCTGGAGGCCGAGGTACTCGCCGACCTGGACCGAGCCCTCCTCGCCCATGTAGTTGACGAACAGCCCGTCGACGTCGGTGAGCGTCATACCGGCTTCGGCGAGCGCCTCGTTCGCAGCCAGCGCGACCATCGAGTTCTCGGTCTGGTCCAGCACCTTCCCGAGCGCGGTCTCGGCCACGCCGGCGATGTACACGCCCTCACGGCTCCTCATCCCCGCGCTATCTAACCGGAGGCGCATGGCGCCGACCATGGGTCGATGCCACAGCAATGCGCGCCTCTTGCTGTTACATCGTCACCACGAAGGTTGCGGATCCGCGCACCGCGACGGCGCCGTTCTGGCGCGCGCACGTCAGCTCGGCGTGGGCGATCCCGTCTTCGGTCTCCGTGATCCGCCCCGAGCAGGTGAGCGTGTCGCCCAGCCGCACGATCTCGACGAAGCGGACCTTGATCGAGCGGACGTTCTCGGGCCCCAGCCAGTCGGCGGCGAACGACGCGAGCACGCCGGCGGTGAACATCCCCTGGGCGAACGGCTCCTCGAACCCGGCGGCCTGCGCCCGCTCGGGGTCGAAGTGCATCGGGTTGAAGTCTCCCGACGCGCCGGCGTAGCGCACGAAGTCCGAGACGGTGACCGGCCCGATCGTACGGTCGGCCTCGCTCATCCCTCCTCCGGGGGCCGCTCGGTCTCCACGACCGTCATGCGCGCGACGGCGACCAGGCGGTCGCGCTCGTCGGTGAAGTCGGTCGCCAGCACGTAGAAGCGCAGCCGGCCGCCGCGGCGCCCCTCACGTTCGTACGCCGCCTCGATGCGCGGAACCGCGCGCAGCCGCGTGCCGGCACGCGGCGGCGGCCCGCGGAACTCGAACGCCTGCTCGCCGTGCAGCCGCCGCCGCGGGTCGCCGACCCCGTCCAGCAGCGCCAGCTCGTGGCGCGACCAGTGCGCCGCAGTGGCGAGGAAGGTCGGCGGGCTCACCGGCTCGGCCGTCTCGTAGTACGCGGCGTCCTCGGCGTACGTGGCGCGCGCGAACTCGGCGATCTTGCCGCGCTCGACGACCAGCTCGAACGGCTCGCCCGCACGGCCGACCAGGTCCTCGAGCGCCGTCACGCGCCTCCGGCGAGCGTGGCGAGCGCACGCGCGAGCACCCGCACGCCGGCCTCGCAGTCCTCGGGTGCGGTGTACTCGTCCGGCGTGTGGCTGCGGCCGTCGCGGCTGGGCACGAACAGCATCCCGGTCGGGATGTGGCGCCCCAGCACCATCGCATCGTGCCCGGCGCCGCTCGCGAGCTCGACGGCGCCGACGTCCTCGTCGCGCACGGCCGCCCGCAGCGCGTCCACGATCCCCGCGTCGAAGTCGTGCGGGGGCTGGCGGTGGAACGTGGCCAGCTCGAGCCCGAGTCCCTCTTCCCCGGCGACGCGCTCGAGCAGCGCGAGCACGCGCTGCTCGGCGTCCGTGAACGCCTCCGCGCCGACGGCCCGAAGGTCGACGGTGAACTCGCAGCGGGCGGGGATGACGTTGAAGCCGCCGGGCTGGACGGCGATCTTGCCGACGGTCGCGCGCATCAGCGCCGGCTCGCCGGCCGCCATCTCGCGGACGGCCAGCGCCACGCGCGCGGCACCCGCCAGCGCGTCGCGGCGGTCGTCCATCGGCGTCGTGCCGGCATGGTCGGCGCGGCCCGTGAACGTCACGCGCACGCCGAGGATCCCGGCCAGGCCCGTGACGACGCCCACGCTCGTCTGCGCGCGTTCGAGCACGCGGCCCTGCTCGATGTGCAGCTCGAGGTAGGCGCCGACCGCGTCGATCCCGCGCGCCTCCGGCAGGCGGTCGAAGTCGAAGCCCGCGCTCGCCATCGCCGCGCGCACCGTCATGCCGTCCGCGTCGCGGCGGTCCGCCAGGTCGCCGAGCACCTCGCCGACGAACGCGCGGCTGCCCAGCATCGACGTGCCGAACCGCGCGCCCTCCTCGTCGGTGAACGAGATCAGCCATACGGGCCGGGCCGGGACGAACCCTGAGGTCTTCAGGCGCCGGATCGCCTCCAGTCCGGAGATGACGCCCAGCGCGCCGTCGAAGCGGCCGCCGCGCGGCACGGTGTCCAGGTGCGAGCCGACCGCGACCGCCGTGCCGCTGCCGGCCTCCCAGCGCCCGATCACGTTGCCCGCCGCGTCGATCGCGGCGTCGAGCCCGATCGCTTCGAGCTCGTCGACGAGCCACTGGCTCACCGACGCGATCTCCGGCGACCACGCGAAGCGGGTGACGCCGTCGCCCTCGCCGCCGAACCGCGCTGCGGCGTCGAGGTACCCGATCAGCGCGCTGTCGGTCGGCATCGCGCGAACGCTAGTACCAGGCCGCGGCGGTTTTCCATGTGTGAACGCCACAGCTCCCGCGCCGCGCCGGTGGGGCATTCAGACGAGGCCGACCAGCTTCGCGAGGCGCAGCGCGAGCGCGAGCTCGATCAGCGTCTCGGGATCGGAGAGGTCGCGGTCCAGCCGCTGCCCGATCCGGTCGAGCCGGTTCGCGACGGTGTTGATGTGCAGGTACGAGCGGCGGGCGGTCTCGCGCTGGTTGAAGCCGGAGGCGACATAGGCATCGAACGTCGCCAGCAGCTCGCGGCCGCGGACACCGTCCTCCAGGAGCGGCGCGAGCGAGGCCGACACGTGCGCCCGCAGCGCGTCGTAGTCGGCCGCCTCCACGAGCAGGCCGTGGATGCCGAGCTCGCGCGCGTCGACGACGACCCCGCGCTTGCCGAGCTTGACCATCGCGTCGAGGCCACGGCGAGCGAGGCGGAACGACGGGCCATAGTCGGCCGGCGCCGAGCAACGGTCGGCGACCACGGCCGAGAAGCTGTGGTCGGGAAAGACGGACCGGACCCGGCGCCGCAGCGCCTCCGCGATCTCGGTCGTCTTCTGATCGCCATAGCCGCCCTCCTCGCGGTCGCACTGCGCGGCGAGGACGAGGACGCGGTCGTCCAGCGCGGCCACCACGCTCGCCGGCGCGGCGAGCGCCACCTCGGCGGCCACGACGTCGAAGAACCGGCGCTTGAGCCGGAGCGCATCGGGGTCCGGCAGCAGGGCGGCGACCTCACCGGCGTCGTCGAGCTGCAGGATCACCACGTCACGGGCGTCCGCCAGGTCATAGCCCATCTTGGCGGCGCGCGCGGTGATCAGCTCGTCGCTGACATAGGCACCGTTGACCAGGTCGGTCGCGAGGTCGCCGCGCACGGTCTGCTCGACCTCCGCGCGTGCCGAGATCTTGAGCAGCTCGAGCGCCACGCCGGTGGCGGCCAGGTCGATCAGCGCGCGATCGAGCGCCGTCGGCTCGCCCGACCACCCGATCACCAGGTAGCCCGCCACGTCGCCGTCGCCGGCGACGACCGGGGTGACGAGCCGCATCGGCGTCCCGTCGGGATCCGCGGGGAGCATCGCCGGCCGGCGCTCCCGCGCCGCCGCCTCCAGCTCGGCGACCAGGGCGGCGTTGGCGAGCGCGGCGTGCGGGAGGGCGAGGGCGCGCCAGCTCTCTCCGCCGCCCGGCTCGGCGCCGGCGATCACGCGGAGCACGCGGTCGTGAAGGACCACCGAGCGGTGCAGGATGCTGACGAGCTCCTGGGCCACGGCGGCCGGCCCGCGGTCGGCCAGCACCTGGTCCACGAGCCGGCGCTGCAGCATCAGCGACCGGCTCAGCTCCTCGTTCGCGCGAGCCAGGTCGCGCGACAAGGCCACCTCGTTCTCGTAGCGACGGGCGTTGTCGAGTGCGATCGCCGCGTGGTTGGCGAACAGGGTCAGCAGGCTCGCGTCGTCCTCGGAGAACGTGGCCTCGGGGTCCGTGTGCTCGACGGTCAGGACTCCGATCGGCTCGCCGCGAGCGATCAGCGGGCTCGACATCGTCGCGAGGAACCCGTAGTCCTCGATCGTCCCGATCCGATGCTCGTACGTCGAGTAGTCCGGGACGATGATCGTCCGGCCCGAGGCCAGCACGCGGGCGGCGAGCCCCTGGTCGAGCGGATACTCCTTGCCGACGACACCGGTGGCGTACCGCGCCGCCGCGACGACGCGGAAGAGCTGCCGCTCCTCGTCTTTGAGGATGATGTCGCCGGTCTCGGCCTTGAGCAGCGACACCGCCCGGGTCACGATGTCGGTGAGGACCTCCTCGACATCGAGCGAGGCGTCGACGCGAGGGACCGTGTCCGTGAGCGAACGGCTTTCCACGTGCCCGACGATATAGCGGTGTGACCTCGGCTGAGCGCTCACTCCCGCAGCGAGGCGAGGTGCTCCTGGAAGCGCGCCATCGCGTCGAAGTAGAGGAACGGCCCCCAGCTGACCCGGGCCACCCCCAGTGCCGCCAGCTCGGCCGGCGACGGTGCCTGCGGCAGCCGCACGATGTTTACCGGGGCGGAGACCTCCGACAGGAAGCGGCGCAGCGCGTCCGTCTCCCACAGCCCGATCGGGTACACGCAATCGACGCCGGCCTCGAGGTAGGCGTTCGCGCGCTGCACCGCGTCGGGCACGAGTGCCTCCTGGGTCCCGGGGCCGGCCCCGGCGAGCATGGGAGCGAAGAAGGTGTCGACCCGCGCGTTGATCACGAGCGGGTAGCCGTCCTCCGACGCGGCAGCGCGCACCGCGCTGAGCCACTCCGCCTGCCGGTCCGGATCTCGCAGGCCGTGGCTGGCGTGGTCGGTGTCCTCGAGATTGCAGCCCGCCGCCCCGGTCTCGCGCAACGCGGCGATCAACTCGGCGGGCTCCAGCCCGTAGCCGGCCTCGGCGTCGACGGTCACGGGCACCTCGACGCCCGCGCGCGATCCGCGCGGCCGCGGCGAACATCTGGTCGGCCGGCGCCTCGTGGTCCTCATAGCCGAGCGCCCCCGCCACGCCCACGCTGCCGGTCGCGACCACGGGGAACCCAGCCGCGACCACAGCCCTCGCCGTGGCCACGTCCCAGACGTTCGGCAACAGGAGCGGCGCGCCTGGGCGATGCAGCGACCGCAGCAGTTCGCACCGGCTCTCGAGGTCGGCTGTTGAGCTCATGCGCCGAGCCTACGCCGCCCTCGCACGTGATAATCCGCCGCCGGCATGTTCGACCACCACCTGCCATCGTCGGGCATGTTCGACCGTGACGCCGAGCGCGATGTGCTGGACCGACTCGTCGCGGGAGTGCGGGCCGGCCAGAGTCGCGCGCTGGTCCTGCGCGGCGAGCCGGGAGTCGGCAAGACGGCGCTGCTACGGCACCTGTCGACAGCCGCGCACGGCTGCCGGATCGCTCGCGCGGCCGGCGTCGAGTCCGAGATGGAGCTCGCGTTCGCCGGCCTGCATGCGCTGTGCGCGCCCATGCTCGACCGGATCGGGAATCTGCCCAGCCCGCAGCGCGATGCGCTGAGCACGGCGTTCGGCCTGCAGTGCCGGCCCGCCGCCGGACCGCTTCCTCGTCGGGCTGGCGGTCCTGAGCCTGCTGGCCGACGCCGCCGAGGAGCAGCCGCTCCTGTGCATCATCGACGACGCCCACTGGCTCGACCTGGTGTCCGCGCAGACGCTCGCGTTCGTGGCCCGCCGGCTGCTGGCGGAGCGGGTCGGATTGGTGTTCGCGCTGCGCGAGTCCGCTGACGACCTCGTGCTCCGGGCGCTGCCGGAGCTCGTGATCGAAGGGCTGCCCGCCGACGAGGCCCGGCGGCTGCTGGACGCGGCGATCGCGGGACCGCTCGACGAGCGGGTGAAGGCCCGGATCCTCGGCGAGGCGGCCGGCAACCCGCTCGCGCTGATCGAGCTGCCGCGCGGATTGACTCCGGCGGAGCTCGCGGGCGGGTTCGGGCTCCCCGCGCGATCGGTGACCGCCCGCCTCGAGCACACCTTCCTCCAGCGCGCCGAGACGCTGCCGCGCGACACGCAGCGGCTCCTCCTGACGGCCGCGGCCGAGCCGCTGGGCGACTCGAGCCTGCTCTGGCGCGCCGCCGAGCGGCTCGGGATCGACGCCGAAGCCGGGCGAGCGGCCGAGGCTGCCGGGTTGATCGAGCTCGGCGCACGCGTCCGCTTCCCGCATCCGCTCGTCCGATCGGCGGTCTACCGCGCGGCGAGCCCGAGCGACCGCCGCGACGCGCACCTCGCGCTCGCCGACGCGACCGATCCGGTGCTCGATCCCGACCGTCGCGCCTGGCACCGCGCGCACGCGACGGCGATTCCGGACGAGGCGGTGGCTGCGGAGATGGCACGCTCGGCCGACCGCGCGCAGGGCCGCGGCGGGCTGGCCGCGGCGGCCGCGTTCCTGCAGCGGGCGGCCGAGCTGACGCCGGACCCCGTCCTGCGCGTCGAGCGCTCGCTCGCCGCGGCCCGGGCGAAGCTCGACGTCGCCGACGCCGCGGCCGCTTCCGACCTTTTGGCCGCCGCCGAGCTCGGGCCGGTCGACGAGCTCCAGCGCGCGCGGCTGGAGCGCTTGCGCGGGCAGATCGCGTTCACGCGCCGGCGCGGAAGCGACGCGCCGCCGCTGCTGCTCGCGGCGGCCAGGCGGCTCGAGCCCCTTGACCCCAAGATGGCCCGCGAGGCCTACCTCGAGGCGATCGCGTCGGCCATGTTCGCCGGGCGGCTCGGCACCGGCCCGGATGAACGCGAGGCGGCCGAGGCCGCGCGCGCGTCGGCTCGCGTGCCGGCCCCGAGCGCAGCCGACCGGCTTCTCGACGCCCTCGTGACGCGGTTCACCGAGGGATATGCGGTGTCCGCCGCGCCGCTGTCGCGAGCGTTGCGGACGTTCGCCGGGCCCGACGGCGGCGGAGAGGACCGGCGCTGGCTGTGGCTGGCGTGCCGCCTCGCGCAGGATCTCTGGGACGACGAGCTCTGGCACGTCCTCGCCACCCGCGGCGTGCACCTCGCGCGCGACAGCGGCGCGCTCAGCCTGCTCCCGAACGCCCTCAACCATCTCGCCGCGCTCAACGTCCACTCCGGGGCGTTCGCCACCGCCGCGGCGCAGATCGACGAGGTCGGCGCCATCACCCAGGCGACCGGGCTCCCGCAGCTCAAGTACGCGGAGTTGATGCTGGCCGCGGCGCGCGGCGATGACGCGCCAACGCTCTCGGACCGGGCGTGGCGGAACGGGATGGCGCGCGGCGAGGGCTCGGGGCTCGCCCTGTTCTGGTGGCTCGCCGCGCTGCGGCACAACAGCCACGGCCGCTACGGCGAGGCACTCGCGGACGCGCGGCAGGCCTGCGAGCACGAGGACGTCATGGCCTACGGCTGGGCCCTGGTCGAGCTGATCGAGGCCGGCCTGCGCGCCGACCAGCCCGACGAGGCCGCCGCCGCACTCGAGCGCCTGAGCGAGCGCACGCGGGCGAGCGGCACCGAGTGGGCGCTCGGGATCGAAGCACGCTGCCGTGCGCTCCTGAACGACGACGAGTCCCTGTATCAGGAGTCGATCGAGCGGCTCGCCCGCAGCCGCGCGATGCTCGAGCTCGCGCGCAGCCGGCTCCTGTACGGGGAGTGGCTCCGGCGCGAGAACCGGCGCGCGGACGCGCGCGAGCTCCTACGCGCCGCACACGAGAGCTTCAGCGACATGGGGGCCGGAGCCTTCGCCGAGCGCGCCCGGCGCGAGCTCCTCGCCACCGGCGAGACCGTGCGCCGGATCAGCCGCGGACACGCGCGACGCCCTGACGCCTCAGGAGATCCAGGTCGCGCGCCTGGCGCGCGACGGGCACACCAACCCGGAGATCGGCGCCCAGCTGTTCATCAGCCCCCGCACGGTCGAGTACCACCTGCACAAGGTGTTCCGCAAGCTCGACGTCAGCAGCCGCAGGGAGCTCCGCGACGCGCTCGCGAACACGTCCGAACAGGCGGTCCTGGGGTTCGTCTAGCGGAGCCGAGCGCCTCGGTGTGGGCACCACTGGTCGCCGATCTCCCCGCCGCGCCGGGACTCCCGGCGCGGCGGACGGAAGCGCTCTACTTCTTGCCCTCTTCGGGCGTGGTCAGCGTCTTGCCGGCGCTGTGTACGACTTTGCGCAGGAAGTCGTACTGCGTGTGAACGAGTCGGTCGGCCATCTCCATGGCCGCGTCGATGATGTGCTCGCGCCTGGACGGCTGCTCACCGATCACCGGCAACGCCTCGTCGACGACATCGACGAACTTGCGGACCGCCTCGATCGCGGCCCGCTGGCCGGACTCGAGCGACTTGAGCACATCGTCCGAGAGCTCGGTCGTCCGGTCGACAACGTGCGGCCCCTCGCGCTCCTTCATGTCGAGCGCGTGGCGCCTGCGAGTCTCCGCCCCTCGCCGCGCAGCCGCACTCCGCTGGGTCTTGGTCTGCGGCATCGCTTGTGCCTCCTTCCGGGACGCGCGTCCCGTCATGACTGCTTCGCGGCAGCCAGCCCTACCGGGCACAAACATCTGCCGGCGGCATCGCAGGCCACCGCTTCAGTTACGACGTTAGGCCATGCCGGCGGCGGCAGCATCAGCACTCAATACGGACCAGCCGACGCGCTGAAGTACCTGACTGCCCCAGGGCTCAGGGCGGGTCTCCGAGGTAGCGCAGCACCGCGTACCCGGAGCGCGAGCCGCATGCCGTCGCGCCCACGGCCACGATCCGGCCGTCTCGCTGGATCGCAGGACTCGCCCAGATCCCGATCGCGACCAGGCTCGTGCCGCTCACGGCCGAGGAGCAGCTGGGCGTCCTCGCGGACGAGCTGGACCAGGTCGGGCAGGAGCAGCACGTCGTCATCGGGATCAGCGAGCTCCGGCGCGGGATCGCGAGCGACGTGCGCAGCCTGCGCGAGGCGGAGGATGCGGCCCGGATCCTCCACGGTCTGCGCCCGTCCGGCGGTGCGGGCAGCTTCGGCGCGCTCGGCGTGTACCGGTACCTGGCGCCGCTCGCCGGCGCCGAGATCCCCGACGCCGTACATGCGCGCGCATTCGCCGCGCTCGCCGAGTACGACCGCCGCCGCCGCACGCAGCTCGTCGCGACGCTCGACCGCTATCTCGCGGACCGCGGCGCGGTGCTGGCGACGGCGAAGGCCCTCGTCATCCACCCCAACACGTTGCGGCAGCGGCTGCAGCGCATCGAGGAGCTGACCGGCCTCTCCCTCGCGCGCGAGGATCTCCTGTCGCTCGAGGTCGCGCTCAAGCTCTATCTCCTGCGTTGAGCCTCACGGCCGCGGCGATGCGGTGCGGCGCCAGGTCGAAGAGCGCTCGGGCGGCCAGGCGGAGGCGGTGCGCCATCAGGGAAACGTGGCCTCCATGGGGGTTGCGGAAGTGCCGGACGAGGAGGTACGGCGTGGTGAGGACCGCAGCGAGGAGCGCAAGGACGAGCAGCGGGACGGCGACGAGGACCACGAGGATCGCCAGCGGCGGGACGATCAGGAGACCGATGAGGACGATGGCCGTCACCTCGACGGCGCGGACCGCCAGGGCGGCGACGACGCCTGCGCGCCAGGCGTCCTCCTCGAGCGTGTCGACCGGTGAGTGCGGCTCGTCCGGCGATGTGAATTGTGCGGGAGTGCTCATGCCGCCAGCTTCGCGTCCGCGGACGTCCGCTCGCGTCCGGGTGAGTCCCGCGTCGACCCCCTAGTGTTCCGATTCGGAAGTTCGGTGGCAGGACAGACCGATGCCGGGTCGTGCCTGCCGTCGCACGGCATCCGCGAGCATGCTGGTGGCACGTGACCGGATGCCGAGTGCCGGCAGGCGCGGGCCGGCGCCGGCGAGTGCCATCGAAATTCTGAATCGGGACACTAGTCCGCGCGGACCGTTACCGATCCCCCGCCCAGACGGTGACGCGCTCGAGCGGCAGACCGGCCTTCGTCGCGACCAGCCAGGCCGCGTGGTCCTCGTTCTCCGTCCAGACGTCGCGAACCACGATGACCGGACCGTCGCGCTCGACCGTCCACCCCGACTGCTTCGCGGCGGCTTCGAGCGCCGACCGGTGCTCGCCGAGCTCATAGCCCTCGGGCAACGTCACATCGAACGGGTCAGTCCCCTCCGGATGCTTCCCCCGGGCCACGGCGCAAGCGTACCCCTCGTGTCAGCTCGTCGTACACGCTCACCAGCCGCGCCTCCGCCTGGCCGAGGTCGCGGAAGACGTGGCAGCGGCGCAGGACGGGTTCGGAGGGGAAGAGCGTGCGATCGTCGCGCAGCGCCGGCGGGAGACGCTCACGCGCCGGCTCGTTCGGCGTGGCGTAGCCGCGGGTGCGGGTGGTGAGCGCCGCGAGCTCGGGGTCGGCCAGCTCGGTCAGCAGCGCCCGGGCCGCAGCGGCGTGTGCCGTGCCGGCCGGGACCGCCCCGGTCGTGATCCAGAGCGCCGCGCCCTCGTCGGGGACGACGTAGCGCAGCCCCTCGTGGGCTCGGACGGCAACGGCGGCCGGGCCGCTCCAGGCCTGATGGGCGGCGACCTCGCCACGCACGACGGGCCCGACGAAGTCGTCGCTGTCGTAGCCGGCCACGTGCGGCCGCTGGGCCAGCAGCAGCTCGCGCGCGCGGGTGACAGCGTCGTCGCCCGCGTCGTTCGGCGACCGGCCGAGCGCGATGAGCGCCGCCCCGACGACCTCCCTGACCTCGGCCAGCATGCCGACCCGCAGGCCGGCCGGCGGCCGCAGCAGGTCCATCCACGTGCGGGCGTCCGGCAGGCGGCCGTCGCACAGGTAGCCGGTCGTGCCGAACGCGAAGGGCAGCGACACGCGGCAGCCGGGATCGTGCGGCGCCTCGCGCGCCCAGGCCGCGATGCGGCCGGTCACCGCGGCCGGCACCTCCAGCGGGAGCAGCTCGCCGCGGCCCACCAGCCGCTCGACCAGGTAGTCGGACGGGAACACGACGTCGAACGGGTCCTCCCGCCATCCGCTCCTCGAGCCGCTCGTTGGACGCGACCTCCTCGGCCGAGACCGGCACGCCGGCCCGCCGCGCGGCCTCGGCGAGCGCCTCGGGTGCGGGCATCCCGGGCCAGCACAGCACCCGCAGCGCGGTCATGCCAGGACGGGATGGTGGGTGCGCTGCACGTCGAGCACCGCGCGCAGCCGCTCCGGCCAGTCCGCCGGCGGCGCCGCGTCGACCGGCACGTACAGGTCGTCGAGCGGCACGTCGAAGCCGCCCAGCCCGGCGACGATCGCGCGATCGATCGCGGGTAGCGTCGAGACGTTGTAGCCGCCCTCGTGGACGGCGACGAGCCCGATGCCCAGCCGTCGCGCCAGCGCGGCGGCGCGCTCGGCCATCGCGTGGAAGCCCGCGAGCGAGATCCGCTGCTCGGACAGCGGGTCGGCGGCGTGTCCGTCCTGGCCGGCCGAGACGAGCAGCAGCCCCGGGCGGAACGCCTCGATGACCGGCAGCGCGACGCGGTCGAGCGCCTCCAGGTACTCGGCGTCACCCGAGCCGGGCGGCATCGGCAGATTGACCGTGGCTCCCGTCCCGTCGCCGGCGCCGACCTCGTCGAGCCAGCCGGTCCCGGGATACAGCGGCCACTGGTGCAGCGACACGAAGAGCACCGACGGGTCCTGCCAGTGGATGTCCTGCGTCCCGTTGCCGTGGTGGACGTCCCAGTCGAGGATCGCCACGCGCTCGATGCCGTACTGCGCCTGCGCGTACCGGGCCGCGATCGACACGTGGTTGGTCAGGCAGAAGCCCATCGCCTTGTCGACGCCGGTGTGGTGGCCGGGCGGGCGCGTCAAGGTGAACAGGCTGTCGGGCCGGTGGTAGGCCTCCATCGCCACGGCGTCCACCGCGTTCAGCGCCGCCCCGGTCGCGAGCATCGAGGTGCGGTAGCTGCCCTCGCTCACGCGCGTATCCGTGTCGAGCCACACGGGCGCGTCGGCGGCGGCCGACTCGAGCAGGGCCACGAACCCGGGGTCGTGCGCGCGCACGGCGTCCTCGACGCGCGCATGCCGCGGGTAGAGCACGAACAGGCGGTCCCACTCGGGGCTCGATCGCAGGTGCTCGACCACGCCGGGCAGCCGGCGGATGTTCTCCGGGTGCTCGCCGGGATCGTGGTCGGCCTGCGACGGGAAGAGCACGACACCGGTCATCGGCTGCTCGCGCGCGTAGTAGGCGTGCGGGACGCTGCCGAGCCCCTGCACCTCGTCGCTCATGGGGCGGACTCCCCGCGAGTTCGCTTCCCGCGAGTTCGCGAAGCGAACTGCAGGCCGCGCTTGCGCGGCCACCTCGAACAGGCCGTCGGCGCGCGGCGCGACCGGCGCGCCGTCCGCGCCCCAGACCGCGCCCGGCGCGTCCCGGTTCGCCACCGCCGCCGTCATCCCGTGCAGCGCCGCCTGACCGGAGACCACGCGGGCGGTGCGCTCCCACAGCTCGGCGGGCTCGCTCGCACCGCCGAGCACGACGCGGGCGCCCGCCGCCGCCAGCTCATCCCAGGCATCGGGATCGCGGAGGTCGCCCCCGATCAGCACGCCGGTCGGCCCCCAGGGCAGCTCCACCACGCCCGGCGCGTCGTGCCCGGGGGAGAACAGCAGCGGCTCGTACCGTCCCGGCTCGGCGTCGAGCCGGCGCTGACGATGGCGCAGGAGCACGTCGCCGCTCCCCAGCATCGCGGTGGCGTAGAACACCCCCTCCCCCTCCGACTCGTACGCCGACGCCGCCAGCCACGCGCCGTCCGCGGCGTCGAGCGCGTCCCGGTAGGACCGCGCCACCGGCCGCTCCGCGTGCTCGAGCCCGCCGCGATCGAGCACGGCGGGCAGGTACGGGAGGAAGCTGAGCTGCGGCATGCAGATCACCTCGGCACCGGCAGCGCGGGCCCGGCGCACCGCGTCGGGCCCGCCACCGCCGAGCAGGGCGACGGTCATTCCCACCAGACGTTTCTCGCATGGGTGGTGAGGACCTCGACGCCGTCCTCGGTGACCACGACGTTGTGCTCGAACGCACCGGTGCCGGCCCCGGGCCGGCCGACCTGCGCCTCGACCGCCATGAACATGCCCGGCTCGAGCAGGGCCTCTTCGCCGGGGACGATCGACGGGTTCTCCCAGGCCAGGCCGATGCTGTGCCCGAACGAGGGATAGGCCTGCCCGAGCATCGCCGCGCCGTCGGAGTCGGCGGCGCCGGGCGCCTGGAACCCCTGGTCGGCGAGCCACGACGCGCCGCGGTCGAACAGGTCGCCGCAGGCGACGCCCGGACGCATGCCGGCGATGATGTGCTCGACCACGGCGACCGCGGCCTCGAGCACCTCGCGCTGCCCCTCGGTCGCCTTGCGGCCGGCGACGGTCGTGCGCACCATGTCGTAGAAGTAGCCGTTCACCGTCCCGTACATGTCGGGATGGATCATGTCTCCGGGCTGCAGCGGCCGCGTCCAGTTCCAGGACGGCATGCGCTCCCACAGGAAGTGGTCCGCGCGCTCGCCGGAAACCACGGGGATGTCGAGCGGGAACGCCCCCTGCGGCAGGCCCTTCTGCAGCGCGGCGAGCACGCAGTCGGCCTCGGTGGCGCCGGGCTCGGCGGCCTCCATGAAGGCGGACACCATCTCGCAGCCCACGCGCGTCGACTCGCGGATGAGGTCGATCTCGGCCGGCGACTTGATGCGCCGCATCGCCTCGATGAGATCGTCCGCCCACGAGAAGCGCACGCCCGGCAGTGCCTCCCGGATGCGGTCGACGGCGATGTGCGGCAGGCTCTCGCGGCCGATCAGGCCGATGTGCGCGTCGCCGAGCCCGCGCCGCTCGAGTGCCTCCGCGAGCCCCGCCCAGAGGTCGAGCGACACCTGGACATCGGCGATCTGCACGAGGTCCTCGCGCCAGTCGGGGATCTCGACGACGAGCGTGCCGTCCTCGCTCGTCGGCATGACGAGGCCGGCGTGGCCGCGGCCGGACCACTTGCCGGGCCGGTCCGGGATCTGCGGGAACGCCGAGTAGTGATTGGTGAGGTAGAGGATGTCCGCGCCCCAGTCGGCGCCGTTGGCGCCGCGGCTGACGACCAGCACGCCGTCGAGCCCGCGCTCGGACGCGGCCGCGCGCAGGCGCTCCCGGCGCTCGGCGTACTCCGCGCTCGACACGCCGCCGGGAACACGGATCTCGTCGGATGTGGCACTCACTGCAACGCTCCTTGTGTCATCGCCTCAACCGACCACGAACTGGTAGTCGGCCCGGTCGCCCGCGAGGTGGACGAGCACGCCGGAGATGCGGCCCGTGTGGTAGTCGCTCCCGGGGTTGATCGCCAGCGTGCGCCCGATCCGAGTCGCGCCGCGCGATTCGTGCACGTGCCCGTGCAGGCTCACCAGCGGCTGGAACCGCTCGATCAGCCTCGCGCACCGCGGTGGAGCCGCACGGCGCCATCTTCGGCTGGCCCGCGGCGAGCACCACCTGCAGGTTCTCGTCGAGCTCCGGCGCCATGTCCAGGTCCGACGCGTATGGCGGCACGTGCAGGTTGAACACGCAGTGCGAGAGGTCCTCGACCTGCTCGGCCATGCGCTCGACGCGGCGGTAGAGCTCATCCTCGTCGAGCTCGCGCGGCGAGTCGAACGGCGTGATGTTCGAGTAGCCGAGCGAGATCATCGCGTAGCCGCCGCCGAGGTCGACGATCCGCTCGTCGCACGCCTGCACGCCGGGGGCCTCCTCGATCGCGAGGTCGACGCCGGAGGGGTCGTCGTTGCCGGGCATCACGAAGCACTTGGCGCCGGTACCGCCGAGCCGCTCGTCGGCCAGCGCCATCCAGCGCCGGAACGTGTGCAGCATCACCTCGGCGAACCACGCCTCCCGCTCCTCCTCGGTGAGCGCGGCGACGCGCTCGACCTCCTCCCGGGCCATGACCTGCGGGTACATCCCGTTCGAGCGGATGCGGTGTTCGAGCTCCTCCCGCTCCTCGGGCGTCGCGGCGCGCTCCGGCCTGCCGAACAGCTCGGCCGTCACGGCGCCGCCGTCGGCCTCGACGAGCGGGATCACGGCCTTGCCGGTGACGTCGCCGCCCATGACGATCACCGGCGCGCCGTAGATCTCCGGGGCGTGCAGGAACTTGCGCCACAGCACCTCGGTGCCGTGGATGTCGGACGCGTAGTAGAGCCGGAGCTTGCCGTTGGCATCCTCCGCTTTGTCGCGGCGCCGGAACAGCGGCATCACTCGGGCGGCAGCTCGCGATAGGCGAGCGTCAGGTCGATCCCCTGCCGGCGGCGCACGGCCTGCGACCCGAAGTAGATCGCGAAGGCCACCGCGTAGATGCCGAGCGCGATCCACAGCTTGCCGGGGTTCGCCGACAGGCTGGCGCCGGAGCCCGGATCCCACAGGATCACCGCCACGCCGAGGGCGAAGCCGATCAGCGCGAGGGTCGCGACCAGCGTCACCAGCGGGAGGCCGAGGACGCGGCGGCCATACGGCGAGTTCTCCACCATCGCCCGCTGGCGGAACGGCAGCACGATGCCGCCGACCGCGGTGACGAGCAGCGTCAGGGACAGCCCGAGCAGGACCGAGATCGCGCTGAACCAGTCGGTGAACGCGTAGATCGCGGTGCTCCCGATCGCCAGCAGCGTCACGATCGCGATCGCGATCGCGGGGCTGCGCGTGCGCTGGTCCACGTAGCACAGGCGCTCCGGCATGATCCGGTCGAACGACCACGCGAACATGCTGCGGCTGACCAGCAGCATCGTCTGCGGCAGCCAGATCAGCAGGCCGGCCGCGAAGCCGATGATCATGATCGCCGAGAGCACCCACGTGCCGGACGCGATGCCCATGATCTCCGGGTACGCGGGCGCGCCGGCCGCGAACCCGTAGGCGGCCGGATCGGCGAAGCCGAGCATCCCGTTGAACGTCGTAGCCCGTGACGCTGTTGAGCGCGAGCAGCAGCAGCGCGATGCCCACGGCCGCCACGGCGAGGGCGCCGGGGATGGAGACGAAGTGCGTGCTCTTGCGGAGCCGGATCTCCCCGGCGAAGTAGTTGCTCGAGTAGAGGAAGCCGAAGATGTACCAGAACAGCGTCACCGACTTGAGCGTCGTCTCGGTGTCGAAGCCGGTGGGCGCGAAGCCGGCGTCGCTTCGCCGACTTCGCCAGCGCCGCGGCCGCGTTGTCGGTGCCGAGGTTGGCCGCGTAGTCGTTGAAGTTCGCGACGAAGCCGGTCTTGCTCTGGAAGATCCCGACGAGGACCGGCAGCAGGAACGCGCCGAGCACGTACAGCACGAACGCGCCGACCTGCAGGCGCAGGAACAGCCGCAGGCCGCCGACCATGAACACCGCGGCCGACAGCAGCAGCATCACCGTGCCGGTGATGAACAGCGCGTAGTCCTTGGAGAACCAGTCGCCGAAGTCGAGCCACGCCGCCGACCCGGTGAAGCCGGCCATCATGCGGCCGAACGCGCCGAAGCCATAGGCGGCCAGGTACGTCGTGTAGACGCCGTAGATCACGGCGAGCCAGACGCAGTAGCTGAAGTTCCCGGCGAAGCCGATCGACGGGTGCAGCGAGCGGCTGTTGAACACGTAGTCGCCGCCGGTCCGCGGCATGATCTGCGCGAGCATCGCGTACAGGAACGCGCCGGGCAGGCCGAGGCAGGCCGCGATCAGGAACGCCACCCACGCGTTCGAGCCCTGGTAGAAGCCGTAGAACAGCCAGTAGAAGGCGAACGCCAGCGCGACGCTCGCCCACATCACGTTGTAGAAGAGCGCGTCCACTGTGCGGGCCTGACGAACGAGCCCCGTCGCCTTCCGGGTGAAGAGTGCGGGAGTCGCTCGCGAGTCCGAGATCGTCGTCATGTGGTTCCTCCGGAGACGGAGTCGATGAGCGCCACAGGCAGCCGCTCGGGCACCTGTGCGAGGTACTGGACGGGGTCGTCGGCAGCCGATCCGGCCTCGACGGTGACGACCTGCACGTGCTCGCGGCGCTGCGGACACTGCAGCTGGACGGAGCCGTCAGGCGCGATCACACGCGAGCCTCCGACGAAGTGCAGTCGGCCCTCGCCGCCGACACGGTTGACATAGACGTGCGGGAGGCGGTTGTCGAGCGCGCGCGCACGCGTCGCGAGCTCGTGGTCGTCGTAGTAGGGCTCCATGTTCGCCGACGCGGTGACCAGCAGCTCGGCGCCGGCGAGCCCGAGCTGGCGCGCGAGCTCGGGGAACTCGACGTCGAAGCAGATGAGCGGCCCGACGCGGCGACCCGCCAGCTGGACGACCACGAGGCGGTCGCCGCGCGTGAAGACGTCCGCCTCGCGGCCGAACAGCGCCACCTTCCGGTACACGCCCGCGAGGGCGCCGCTCTCGTCCACGAGCGCGGCGCTGTTGTAGAGCTCCTCGCCGCCGTGCTCGACGAAGCCCACGACGGCGGCCGTGCCCGCATCCGCGGCCGCGCGGCGCACCGCGTCGAGCGCCGGCGCGTTCGTGTCGAGCGCGCACTCGCGGGCGCGGCGCAGGTCGTAGCCGGAGAGGAAGAGCTCGGGGAAGACGGCGAGGTCGGCCTCCGGGTGCTCGGCGATCAGCGCCGCGGCGCGGGCCGCATTGGCGTCGTTGTCGCCGGGCACGGGGCACAGCTGGGCGAGCAGGACCTGCATCACAGCTACCGGCCGCACCCCGCGTGGAAGGCCATCGCCTCGAGCGCGATCCGGCCGCCGAGCAGCGCCGTCACCGGGGTCGGATCCAGGCTCGGGGCCACCTCGACGACATCGACGCCGAGCAGGCCGCCGGCGCACACGCCGCGCACGAGCTCCAGCGCCTCGCGGCTCGTCAGGCCGCCGGGCGTCGGGCAACAGGTGCCCGGCGCGTGCGCCCCGTCGAGGCTGTCGACGTCGAACGAGAGATAGATGCCGTCGGTGGCGTCGCGCACGACGTCGTTCGTGCGCTCCACCGCCCAGGCCGTGCCCTTCTCCCAGATCTCCTCGAGCCAGATCACCGTGATGCCGTGCTCGCGGCAGTACGCGAGCTCGGTCCGCGGGTTCATCCAGCCGGAGATGCCGAGCAGCACGATCTTCGCGGGGTCGAAGCCCGCGTCGACGGCGCGGGTGATCGGGCAGCAGTGGCTCAGCAGCTCGCCGCCCACGTCCGGCGCGGTGTCCAGGTGCGTGTCGACGAGGATCAGGCCCGGGTTCTTGTACACCGCGCGGACGGCGCGCACGGCCGGGATCGTCACCGAGTGCTCGCCGCCGAGCGTGACCGGCAGCGCCCCGGCGCGCAGGATCGCCTCGATGTCGGCCTGCGCGCGCTCGAAGGTGCGCGCCGGGTCACCGGGGATGACGTCGCAGTCGCCGCAGTCCACGGGCGCCAGCGCGTCGACGACGTCGAAGTCGTACATCGCGTTGTAGGTGAGGAACTGGCAGGAGACGTCGCGCATGCCGCGCGGGCCGTAGTTGGATCCGGTGCGGCTGATGTTCGTCGCGTCGAAGGGGATCCCGTAGACGGCGGCGCCCGCGCCGGCCTCGCGCAGGGCGTCGGTGTCCGCCCGGACGTGCGGAAACCGCATGAACGAGCCCGCCAGGCCTGCGTGCAGCAGGCTGGTCCACATCGTGCGATCGACCGATGCTTCCTGCGCGGCGCTCATCGACTCCCCCTCGAACTCGACTCTGCCAAAGCGTTTCTGCAGTTACGGTTGCATAAGCGCTTTGGCAGGTCAAGGGCCATCGGGTACAGTCGCTGCGGACGATGGGTCGAGCCGTGGGCATCAAGGCGGTGGCCGAGGCAGCGGGCGTATCGATCACGACCGTTTCGCACGCCTTGAACGGCAAAGGACGTCTCTCGGAAGAGACGCGCCGCCACGTGCGCGAGGTGGCCCACCGTCTCGGCTACCAGCCGAGCGTGATGGCGCGCGCGCTGGCCGGAGGCCGCACCGGGATGCTCGCGATGCTGCTGGCCGGCGCGAAGGACTTCGCGCTCAAGGTCGGCGACTTCGATTACTTCCTGCAGCTGATGAACGGCGCCGCGACGGGAGCCCTGCAGCGCGGCTTCTCACTCACGATGCTGCAGGCCGACGACGACCTCGAGCTGCTCGACGGCCTGCCGCTCGACGGGGCAATCGTGATCGACCCGATCGCCGCGGACCCGGTCGTCGAGCGGCTGTCGGCGCGCGGCGTTCCGGTCGTGACCACCGGCCGCGTCGTCGACGGTCCCGCCGACGCGTGCTGGGTCGACAACGACCACGTCGCGGGCACCCGCGCCGTGCTCGACCACATCGCGGACGCGGGCGCGCGCCGCGTCGCCCTGCTCACCGCGCCGCCGCTGGCGTCCTACGCGGTCGACGCCAAGGCCGCGTACCTCGCCTGGTGCAAGGAGCGCGGCCAGGCCCCGCTGGTCGCGCAGGTCCGCGGCAGCGTCAGCGAGGGCAGCGCCTACACGGCCGCACTCGAGCTCCTGGACTCCGACGAGCCGCCCGACGGCATCTACGGCACCCTCGACCGCCTCGCGCTCGGTGCGCTGCTCGCCGCCGAGAGCCGCGGGCTCGACGTCCCGCACGCACTGCGCATCGCCGGCTGCACCGACAGCGACGCCAGCCGCCGCGCCCGCCCCGCCCTGACCGCGCTGAGCCTCAACCCCGACCAGCTCGGGCGCGAAGCGGTCGACCTGCTGCTGACCCTGGTCGAGCAGAGCGAGCCGCCCGAGCGCCACCGCATCGTCCCCGCGACGGTGCTCCCGCGCGCGTCGACTGTCGCCAAGGCGCGGTCGCGGCGCTCCACCCGGTGATCTAGGCGGCCGGCCGGCGCGCGAGCCAGCCGACGAGCGCGCCGAGCACGAGCCCGGCCTCGGGCGCGAGTGGCACGTCGGTGGTCACGCTCACGCCGATGCCGAGCGCCACGCCCAGCACGGCCCCGAGTGCGATGGCGGCTCCGACGCTCATCCACGCATCGTATGTTCCGCCGCACGGGGGTGGCGCGGACCGCGACATGAGTGGTTGAATCGTCGACGACGCCGGGGCTCGGTCGTCCGACGGCTTGGCTCGTTGGCGGCGCGCGATCACAGGAGGAGTCATGGCTGGTGGCGATCGGTTCACGCGTGGCACGTTCCTCAAGAAGACCGGGGCGGCGAGTGCGGCGGCCCTCGGCGGATCGCTGTGGGCGAGCGCGCCGGCGCCCGCCCGCGGTCACCGGCGCCAACCGCCGCTCCGGCATCTGGTGATCTCATGCCAGGAGAATCGCTCCTTCGATCACTACTTCGGCTACGCCCCGCAGGTACAGGCCAAGGGCTTCGGCCCGCCGCGCGGGTACTCGCAGCCGGACGGCAGCGGCGGCCGGAGGGCTCCGTTCGAGTTGACGCAGCTCTCGACGGACGACCCGGCTCATTCGTGGAGTGCCGTCCACCAGCAGTACGACGGCGGCAAGATGGACGGCTTCTACGTCAGCTCCGGAGAGGTCGCCATCGGCTACTACACCGCCAGGGAGCTGCCGTTCTACTACGATCTCCTCCGGAGCTCGGGGCTGTGCGCGAACTACTTCTGTTCGCTGCTGGGGCCGACCTGGCCCAACCGGTTCTACTTGATGTCGGGGACCTCAGGCGGGATCACGACGAACGGCTTCTGGGGCTACGGCATCTTCGACTCCGGTCGCTGGCCGATCATCCTCGACCTACTCGACGAGGCCGGCGTGACATGGAAGATCTACAACCTCGGCGGGATCGACGATGTGCCGAGCGGCGAGAGCGACAACGTCGCCGTGTTCTGGAGCCGGTGGGCCCATGACCCGCGGACCACGGCGTCGCAGGACGACTACGTCCGCGACTGCCGGACCGGCAGGCTGCCGCAGGTTTCGTGGCTGATCCCGAGCTACACCAACGGCCTCGACGAGCATCCGCCGGCCGACGTGACCGTCGGGATGCGGCTCCAGCAGCAGATGATCACCGCCCTGCGCAGGTCCCCGCTCTGGCCGCACTCGGCGTACCTGCTCACCTACGACGAGCACGGCGGCTTCTTCGACCACGTCCCGCCGCCCCAGGTCGACGCGTACGGCCTCGGCATCCGCGTCCCGCTCTGGGTCATCTCGCCGTTCGCGCGCCGCGGCGTCGTCACATCGCGAAAGCCGGCCGAGCACGTCTCGACGCTGAAGCTGATCGAGCGACTGCACGGCCTGCCGACACTCGCGTCCCGCAATCACGCCTTCGACGCCGCGACACCGACAGGCCCCGGCTACGAGGCCGCGGGCGCGCCCGCTCGGCCGCGCGATGGACTCGAGTCGATCAGCGACCTCTACGACCTCTTCGACTTCGACCGCGATCACCACCACTGAAGCGAGCTCGCAGCGGGAACGCTCTTCAGCTGACGCCTACCCACGCACCGGGACGCTCCGGCGATCGCGGCGGAACAGCACGCCGCGCCTGCGAGCCGGCCTACTCCGCCGCCGTGAGGACGGCCTGGATCAGGCGCGCCCGGTTCTCGGCAAGGTTGCGCACGAGGTTCGCCGCCTTGGCCGGAAAGTCCGGGACGAATACGTGGAGTCCGAGCGGCGGTTGATCGCCGGCGAGGAACGTCCCGCATGGCTGCTCGCGCCGGTCTCTGTGAGGTCGTTCCAGTGCGCGGTCGCGAAACCGGCCTCGCGGAGCAGCTCGGCGAGCCGTTCCGGGGTGACGAGATGGCTCTGCTCGGGCGACGTCGCCCACGGGACCGGGAAATGCAGCGGCCCACCGGGGCCGGCGGTGACGTCCCAGAGCGCGAGCCGACCGCCCGGTGCGAGGACGCGACGCGCCTCGGCATAGAGCCGGCGCTTGTCCGCGACGTTCATCTGGACGTGCTGGCTGACGACGACGTCGAACGATGCGTCGTCGAATGGGAGCTGCGTGACGTCGGCCGGCGCGGACCTCGATCATGTCGCCGAGCCCGACGGCGTCGTTCAGCCATCTTGCGACCTCGCAGTACTCGGACGTGAGGTCGACCGCGGTGACACGGGCGCCTCGCTCGGCGGCGATCAACCGGGCGGTCCCGCCGATCCCGGTGCCGGCATCGAGGACACGGTCGCTGGCGCCGATCTGCGCGAGGTCGATGAGCGCGGCGGTGGCGAGGCGGCCGAGGCTATGGAAGTCCTCGAGCATCGCAAGCTCGGACGGTTCGATCGCGTGGATGTCCGTTGCCGGCCGCCGTCAAGGCCCGCTCGATGTCCGAGCGCGCCTGCCCGGTGGCGTAGGGCTGTTCGATCGAGGTGCTCATGCGTTGGTCTCCTGCGAGATTGTGGACACTGTCCACAATAGAGCGCCATATGTGGACGCTGTCCACTAAGATTGCGCGCGATGACTCCGTCTCGGCCCACGAGACCGCGTCCCCGAGGCGCCGTCCGGTCCGCGCTCGTCGAGGCCGGTCTCGAGCTGGCGCGGTCGGGAGGGCCGGACGCAGTCGTGCTGCGCGAGGTGACACGCATGGTCGGCGTCGTCCCCAACACCGCCTACCGGCATTTCCGGGACCACGACGCGCTCCTCGCGGCGGTCCGCGACGAGGCGGTCAGAGAGCTCGCGCGACGCATGGCCGACGGGATGAGCGAGGTCCGCGCAGGGCCACACACGCCGACAGGCGCCCGGCTCCGGCTGCGCGCCGTCGGTCGTGCCTATCTCGAGTTCGCCCGTACCGAGCCAGGCCTTTTCGACACCGCGTTCGCACTCACCGATCACCCTGGAGGCCGGGGAACCGGCGAGCCGGCGCCGCTCGAACTCCTGCAGGTCGGCCCTCGACAACCTCGTCAACGCCGGCATCCTCGGGCCCGCACGTCGCCCCAACATCGAGTACCCGATCTGGGCCGGCGTCCATGGCCTCGCGGTCCTCCTCCGCGGACCGCTGCGCTCACTGCCCGAGCGCGAGAAGCTGCGCCTCGAGGACCAGCATGCTCGCGTTCATCGGGGCGACCGTGAGCCCTCACGCGGGGAGTCGCTCGCGGTGACGCCGCAGCGCAGCGGTCCGTGTCGTCCGCGATAGTTCGCACGTGAGACGTTTTGCCTTGGCGGTGCTCGCTGCGCTGGTTCTCGGGGCGTGCGCCGCCGCCCCGGCGGAGGCGTGGTTCAAACTCGGCCTGGACTCGACGGACGCTGGACAGATCGCGTTCTGGGCCTGGGGGTCGGGGACGTTCACCAGCGTGGACGTCGTCGAGCGGGTGCAGGGCTCCGACGTGCCCGTGCGGAGCGTCACGCCGCCGAGCACGCTGTTGCCCGACGGCAGCGTGCTGACGGGGGCGCGGTTCGCGCGCTCGACGCCGTGGCGATGCGATCGGCTGACGCGGTCCTTCACGGCGACCGGCCACCGCGCCGACGGCTCGGTCGAGACGTCAACCGCCGACCTGCGCACCCCTTCGTGTCGTAGGCGGCTGGCGCTGATCGCGCCGCGGCGGACGCATCTCGGCGCGAGCGTGCCGGTGCACGTACGCGATCGGTTCCAACTCGGTGGCGTCGCCATGAGGCTGTGCCTGCGCGCGCCGCGCGCCGCGCGCCGGTGCCGCACGCTGCGACTCGCTCGCGGTCGCACGACGACCGCGTTCCGCTTCCGGGTCCACCGCCGGGGCCAGTGGTCGGTGAGCCTTGCCGCGCCGCATCAGCGACTGCGGACGGTGGTCAGTGTCGGCGTGCGCCCGCCTGCGCGCCTGCCGGCCCTTCCGGTCGTCCTGACCACCGGCGATTCGCTGATGGAGAGCGTCGACGCGCTCCTCGGCGATCGCCTGGCTGACCGGGCGCTCGTGCGCAGCGACGTGCGCCCCGGGAGCGGTCTCACCAACACCTTCTTCGTGAGCTGGGCGAAGCTGCCGGCATCCCAGATGCGGCGCTACCGACCAGCGGCCACGATCGTGTTCCTCGGCGCCAACGACGCCTGGCCGGTGGCTACGGCGCGGCGGTGACGTCGTGCCCTGCTGCGGCGAGGAGTGGATCGCCGAGTACGCGCGCCGCGCACGCCGGGCGATGAAGGCCTACCTGCGTCGGCACGCCGGCGTCGTCATCTGGCTGAACGTCCCTGCGGCAAAGGACTCGAAACGCAAGCCGTCCAACGATGCCGTCAACGCCGGACTTGCCCGAGCCGTTGTCGGATTGCATCGCGCGGCGGTCCTCGACATGGCCGCGCTGTTCACGCCGGGCGGTGTGTACCGCAAGTACATGACCGACCGCGGAGTTCGCGTGCGCGTCCGCCAGGCGGACGGCGTCCATCTGTCCGCGGCGGGCGCCGCCATAGCGGTGCGCGCCGTGCTGGCGCAACTCGAGCGTTTCGGCGTGGTGTGATGCACGCCGGCCGGACCGGCTCGACGGTCCGCCCAGCTTCTTCTCGGCCTTTCGAAATAGCCCCGTGCGTTCTTACGTGTGATCAGCGGATTGCCGGTATTGACGTTCCTGGGCACCCGCTTGCCGTTGATCGCGGCGGCTGCCTCTCGAACCGCGACCTTGGCCATGCCGTATGGGTCCTGGGCGATCGTCGCGAACATCTTGCCGGCGATGATCTGCTGCGTCGCCTCGATCGCGCCGTCGAAGCCGACGAGCGCCGCACAGGGTCGCGGCCGGCGCATCCGTCGTGTGCGACCGACGGAAAGCGACTAGTGTCGGCCTGGCGAGATTTCGGAGCGTCGCGGACCGCCGGCCCGACGTGGTGCAGCGCGAGACGACCCTCGAAGTGCGCCTCACCGTTCCCGACGACGGAGGCCGCGTCATGGATGTTCACCAGTTCCCCGGCGCAGTCCCGGACCCGCCGGCCAACGGCGGTCCGCGGGTGCCGGTGGTCAAAGGGACCGGCATCGTGCGCCGCTACGGCCAGGGCGACACGGCGGTCGACGCGCTCCGCGGCGTCTCCGTCGACATCGCCGAGGGACGGCTGACCGCCGTCATGGGCCCGTCGGGCTCGGGCAAGTCGACGCTGATGCACATCCTCGCCGGGTTGGACAAGCCCACGTCGGGCGAGGTCTCGGTGGCCGGGGTCGAGATCACGGCGCTCGACGACACGGAGCTGACCAAGCTGCGGCGCGACCACATCGGGTTCATCTTCCAGTTCTTCAACCTGCTGCCGATGCTCACGGCGGCCGAGAACATCGCGCTGCCGCTCAAGCTCGCGGGCGGCAAGCCGGACCCGGAGTGGCTGGCCGAGCTGATCGACAAGGTCGGGCTCGGGGACCGCCTCACGCATCGCCCGGCGGAGCTCTCGGGCGGCCAGCAGCAGCGGGTGGCCGTCGCGCGAGCGCTCGTGTCGCGCCCGAGCGTGATGTTCGCCGACGAGCCGACCGGCAATCTCGACTCGACCACCGGCGGGGAGATCCTCACGCTGCTGCGCGAGTCGGTCGACTCGCTCGGCCAGACGACCGTCATGGTCACGCACGACGCGCACGCGGCCGCGATCGCCGATCGCGTGCTGTTCCTGGCCGACGGCCGGATCGTCCGCGACGTCGGCCGCTCGACCGCACACGAGATCCTCGAAGCGCTGGAAGAGATGGCCGGGCGATGATCGCCGTCGCGCTGAAGGGCCTCGCGGGCCGCAAGGTCCGCGCTCTGCTGACGGCGTTGGCCGTCGTGATCGGCGTGACGATGGTGAGCGGCACGCTGGTCCTAACGGACACGATCCAGAAGGCCTTCGACGGCATCTTCGGCGCGTCGTACGCGCAGACCGACGCTGTGATCGCCGGCAAGCAGATCGTCAAGGGCTCCCAGAGCGGAGCCGCGACCGTTCCCGAGTCGCTGCTCGCGCAAGTACGGGCCCTGCCCGAGGTCGAGGCGGCCGGTGGCACGATCGCGCCGATCGCGTCCAACTCGGCGAAGATCTTCGGCCGCGACGGCAAGGCGATCGGCTCCGGCGGCGCACCCCAGTTCGGACTCGGCAACGACGCCTCCCTGCCGCAGTTCAGCGCGCTCGAGCTCACGACGGGCCAGTGGCCCGAGGGGCCGGGGCAGGTCGCCCTCGACGCCGACACGGCGGCCGGGGAGCGCTTCAGCGTCGGCGACACGGTCACCGTGGCAACGCTGGGAGCCAAGCACCGCTATGAGGTGACCGGCATCGCCACCTTCGGAGGGGTCGACTCGCTCGGCGGCGCCACGATCGCGATCTGGGACCTGCCCACCGCCCAGAAGCTGCTGGACAAGAAAGGCCGCTTCGACAGCATCTCGATCGCCGCCAAGGAAGGCACCTCGACGGAAGATCTCGTCCGCGCCGTCCAGCCGCTGGTCCCCGCGAGCCTCGAGGTCAAGGACTCCGAGCAGCAGGCCGCGGCCGACGCCAAGGACACCAACGTCATCGTGAACGCGATCCGTTACTTCCTGCTCGGCTTCGGCGGGATCGCTCTGTTCGTCGGCGCGTTCGTCATCTTCAACACCCTGTCGATCACCGTCGCCCAGCGCACGCGAGAGTTCGCCACGCTGCGGACGCTCGGCGCCTCCCGCAAGCAGGTCATGCGCTCGGTCGTGATCGAAGGCCTCGTGATCGGACTGTTGGCCTCGGTGATCGGGCTGTTCGCCGGGTTCGGGCTCGCCAAGCTGCTGACCGCGCTCGGGGGCGATCTCCCGGAGGCGGGGATGGTCTTCGCGCTGCGGACGGTCGCTCGTCTCGCTCGCGCTCGGCACCGTGATCACCGTGCTGGCGAGCATCGTGCCGGCCCGGCGCGCCACACGGGTGCCGCCGATCGCGGCGGTCCGCGAGGGCTCGACGCTCCCGCCCTCGCGCTTCGCCGCCCACTCGCTCAAGACCGCCGTGGCCGTGATCGCGACTTCCGTGGCCGCCATCTGCGTCGGCATCTTCGCGAATGGGATCGCAACGCTCGCCGTCGTCCTGCTGCTCGTCCTGGGGATCCTGGGACTCTTCGTGGGCGTGGCCTTCGCGGCCCCGCACATGGTCGAGCCGCTGACCCGCCTCGTGGGCTGGCCGGCGCGCCGCAGCGGCGGCGTCGCCGGTGAACTCGCCAACGCGAACTCCGTGCGCAACCCCAGCCGCACCGCCTCGACCGCCGCCGCGCTGATGATCGGACTGACCCTCGTGACCGTCGTCGCGGTGCTCGGCGCCGGCATGCGCAACACGGTCGAGTCGGCCGTGACCGACCAGGTCGATGCGCCGTACATCCTGAACGGCACCGACGGCGAGCCGTTCGAGGCCGCCGAGGGCGACGCGCTCGCGCGCGTGCCAGGCGTCAACACCTCCTCACACGTGCGCTTCGACAAGGCGCTCGTCGACGGCGAGGAGAAGGCCGTCACCGGCGTGGACCCCGCGACCATCGCCCGCTTCTACAAGTTCGACTGGACCGACGGCTCCGACGCCGCCGTCGCGCAGCTCGGCGCCGACGGCGCGCTCGTGACGCAGACGTACGCCGACGACCAGGACCTGGCGGTCGGCGACCCGCTGTCGATCCAGACCGCGTCCGGAGACAAGCTCAAAGTCGTCGTCCGAGGCATCTACGACCCGCCCGAGATCGAGCAGATGCTCGGCCCGGTCAGCATCACCAAGCAGGCGTTCGACAAGGTGTTCCCGCAGCCCAAGAACCTGTTCACGTTCCTCGATGCCGGACCGGACGCCAACTCGGCGTTGACCACGGCGTCGGCCGACTTCACCGACGCCGAGGTACACACCGGCGCCGCCTTCGCGAACGACTACACGAAGGGCTTTGCCAGCTTCCTGAACTTCCTCTACGTGCTGCTGGCGTTCTCGGTCGTCGTGAGCCTGTTCGGGATGGTCAACACGCTCGTCCTCAGCGTGTTCGAGCGCACACGCGAGCTCGGGATGCTGCGGACGATCGGGATGACCCGACGGCAGGCGCGCCGGATGATCCGCCACGAGAGCGTCATCACGGCGCTGATCGGCGCCGCCCTCGGGCTGCCGCTCGGCATCTTCCTCGCAGGGCTGGTAACCCAAGCGCTGTCGAAGTACGACATCGCGTTCTCGATCCCGATCCCGGAGCTCGCCGCCTTCACCGTGGTCGCCATCCTCGCGGGCCTCGCGGCGGCGATCATGCCGGCCCGCCGCGCCTCGCGGCTGAACGTCCTGGACGCGCTGCACTATGAGTGACCCGGCCTGGGACTCCATCATCGTCGGCGCAGGACCTGCCGGCCTCAACGCCGCTCTGGTGCTCGGCCGCGCTCGCTGGCGCGTCCTGGTAGTCGACAACGGCGCGCCGCGCAACCACGCGACCCACGAGATGCACGGCGTGTTGGGCCACGACGGGCTGGACCCCGCGGAGCTGCGTGCCCGCGGCCGCGCCGAGCTGGGGCGCTACGGCGTCGAGGTCGTGACGCTCGTAGTCCAGGACGCGGAGGTGCTCGACGGCGCCGTTCGTGTCACGTGCGCTGGTCGGATCGAACGGGCGCGGACGCTTCTCCTGGCCACGGGGATGCTCGACGAGCTCCCCGGCATCCCTGGCTTCGACGACGTGTGGGGTACCAGCGCACACACCTGTCCGTACTGCGACGGCTTCGAGCATCGCGACGAGCGCCTCGCCGTCCTCGCCGCCGGCGACCGCGGCGAGCACCTCGCGGTGCTGCTGCGCCAGTGGTCAGGCGACGTCATCTTGCTCAGCAATGGCCCGCACAGCCTCGCCGGCGACCAACTCGCGCGCGTGCAGGCGGTCGGCGTCCCCGTGATCGAGACGGCCGTCGTTGGGCTGGAGAGCCACGACGGGCGCCTGCGCCGCATCCAGCTCGGGGACGGTCAGACGCTCGACCGCGACGCGCTGTTCTTCTACGTCGGCTGGCGGCTGCGCAACGACGTCGCCCGCACCCTTGGATGCGAGCTGCGCGACGACGGCTCCATCGCCGTCGACGCCAACCAAGCGACGACCATCGACCGTGTCTACGCCGCCGGCAACTGCTCCGAACCCCGAGCGCTGGTGCCGGCGGCCGCCGGCAGCGGAGCCACGGCCGCAGTGGCCATCAACGCCCGGCTGTGCTTCGAGGACGCTGACCGGGCGGTCGCGCGAGCGTCGACAGCCGCTCGCCGGCGCTGATGCAACACGACTCGCCGCGCTTCTGGCGAGTGTGGCTCTCGACTGTCGATTCGACGTTATGCCGGACTCGCCGGCGCGCTGCCGGTCAGCGCCTCAGCCAGCGCGATTCGGCCGTCGAGCGGCCGCGCGGCACGAACTTCCTCACGGTCCTGCCGCTGACCGGCGATACCCGGACCATTCGCTACGCTCGCATGATGATGTGTTGCGAGGGTGGTGACAGTGCACGAGCAGGCACTGACCGGTGACCTGATCCACCGGCTCCTCTACCGTCGCGACGTCGCGCTCGCTCGACATCGCGCGACCGTCGCACGTTCCCTCGGCCTCACGGACGTCGAGATGATGGTTCTCGTCCACTTGCGCGAGCAGGAAGCGCTCGCGCCGTCACAACTCGCCAGCCTCCTCGACCTGTCATCAGGCGGCGCGACCGCGATGGTGCAACGTCTCGAGCGGGCCGGGCACGTCACGCGAAGGCCGCATCCCACTGACAAGCGAAGCACGCTCATCGAACTGTCGGAGAAGACGGCTGGCCGGTTGACAGACGCACAGGCGGCGTACACCCAGAGCATCGACCAAACCATTGCGCCCCTCATCGCGTCTGAGCGTGCCGCGGTGGCGCGGTTCTTCGACGACCTGGCAGCGCTGAGCGAAGCGCTCGACGGTACGGTGCGTGATGAAGCCGAGGCGGTACCGAAGCCGCAGTCGCGTCCCGTCCCGAGCCTATGGGCGTGACGCCCGCTCGAAGCTCATCACGATGAGCTCGTGCGGCGCCTCGTTGGTGAGCCTGCGTCGTCGGCTCGCCTTCTCAATCTCAAGCGCCGCGCCAACCGTCGCGTGAAGTAGTGATGCGAGTGCTGCTCGCCCTGGCTCGTCGAGCGCGAGGAAGCGGCGACTCACGTGCGTGTCTCGCGAGTCCATACCGCCTCGAGGTAGCGCATCGCCGGCCTCCCTGAAGCCGGCGTCGATGGTCATCCGTATCAACGCGCGGCGCAGGCGCGTCGGGAGCTGTTCCCAGTCTTCATCGTGGACTTCACCCGTGAGAGCGGCGCGATAGAAGTGTTGACGCGCTCCGCGGCGCCGCTCAGTGCGCACGAGCTCGAGACAGCCGGCGTCCAGCAGTACGCGTGTGTGGTAGCTGACGAGGTTGAGTCTCGCGCCGAGGGCATCTGCGATATCTCGCGGGCTGGTGACACTCTCCGCGTACTTCGACAGCACATGTTGTCTCAAGGGGTGCCGTAGCAGCTTCCCGAGCGTATCGACCTGACTTCCTCGCAGACCGTCATGCATCACCATAGATGCTTGCACGTTGGACACGCGGGATCGCGTCCAACCGGCGCACGGTGCACGTCGAGCGTTCGCATGTGCACGATCAGGGCGAAGTCACGAGTCGCGGGCGGCACGCCGGCGAGAAGGTGCAGCAGCTCGAGTCCGATGAGGCCTCCGGCGACGCACGACGCCGGCCCAACGGTGCTCGCGGACCCAGACCCAGACGCGCGATGCGCTGCGTAATCATCGTAGGCATAGGACTCCGTCGCGAGCGCCGTTTCGTGGCAGCTGAGGCACGCTCCTCCGCCGGGAACGTACGTCGGCCCCACCTTGATTATCGGCGGCAACTGGCCCGCCACAATGAACGGGATGTGGGCGCCCACGCACGCGGTGTTGACCCATCGGCCAATCTCGTACGGCGGCCAATCGGCGGCGAGCACGACAGCATCCGCCCCTTGAATGACCGTGGCGACGTCTGTGGCCGACTCTACGCGCTGCTCGACGCTCAACGCGTTGATCGCAGGATCGAACGCGTTGAGCCAACGGCGCGCCTTCGCGACCTTGCGCTCCCCGATGTCATCCCGGGCATACAAGATCTGCCGGTTCAGGTTGCTCAGACCGACAGTGTCGTCATCCACCAACACGAGGTTGCCGACACCGATGCAGGCCAGAGCCGCGATCGCCCACGTTCCTAGACCGCCGCAGCCGAGCACCGCAACGGTCGCGTCCCGTATGCCACGCTGCAGCCGCATCTCGTCGCCGAGCTCGCTGAGATACGGCAGCTGGCGGGCGAACCGCATGGCGTCGTCGCCTACCAGCGATGGGCCTGCCGGCTCGTCGCGGCGAAGCACCAGCCCTGCCCCCACCAGGCTGTCCAGCCGTGTCTGAACCGATGACGCCTGAACGCCGAGCGACGCCGCGAGGGCGCCGACCGTGTGGGTCCCTTCCTGGAGTAGCTCGACGAGCGAGATGTCCTCTCTGCTCGGTTCGCGAACCACGAGGTCCTGGCCGCCCGGCCACACGAAGCACAGCACCCCGTGGCGATCCACAAACGGCTCGACGGATGGTCGCAGCCGATAGCGCGCGCCGCCCGGTGAGACGGGCGGCGCGCTACGGGCGCTCAGACTCCCTTGTAGTAGCCCGATTCGGCCAGGATCGGCTGATCGGGGATCTCGATCTTCAGAGTGATTCACCTCCTCGGTCAATCGCGCGGCGCCCCTTGGCGCGCTATGTACACGGCCTTTGCGTGATGCAGCTCGTCGAGCGGCGTATGCATGCCGCCGGTGAGATCCGTGCCGCAGACCGAGGCACAGGCGAGGCGGGCGCGTGCGAGAGCGTGTTGCACGCGCGAGTCCGCGTGATGGCGGTGGTGATGCACGCTACGTGTCCTCGCCCAGCCGCCCGACTCCTGCGGCTCGAGCCGGTCGATCCAGACCTCGGCGCGGCCGCCCGCCGCGAGCGCGCGGCTTCCGTGTCCTTCGAGAAGAACGATGCGGTCGCTCGTCGGCACGGCGAAGACCGAGGAGTACAGGCTGCGGCGGCTACCAGTCGATCCACAGCCTGCAGCTCGGCACGGTGGGCACTAGCTTCGGCAACGAGTTCCGCGTTCGTGACGACGACCGAGGCGCGCCGGGCGGTGAGGTCATCGCGGTCGACTATGCGGGGATGGCGCGCTCGCTCGGCTGCGAGGCGTGGCGTGCCGACTCGCTCGACGAACTGCACAACGCGCTGATCCAGGCTCGGTCATCTGCTGGTCCTGCCTTCATCGAGTGTCGCGTCGAGCCGCGGCGGTTGCTGCTCGGCAGCGGCGCGTGGTGGGATCTCGGCGTCGCGCAGCAGGCCGGCGATCCTCGGACGCTCGAGCTCGCGGCCACCCATCTCAGCGGCGCCGCCACCCAGCGCTACTTCGGCTAGGCACAGACGCAATCCGGGTCTCTTGCCACCGGGTGATGCTCGACGCGGAACGTGCGGATGTCGATCGTCAGCACCGAGCCTCGCGTGGCCGGCATCCCCAGACCGGTCAGCCAGTGCAACGCCTCACTGGCGATGATGGAGCCGATCAGGCCGCAGGCCGGCCCGAGCGTCGCCGCCGGTGCGGGCTGGGCGACGCGCAACCGCTCCAGCTCAGCAGCGAGCGGATTGCCGCGGTGCCAGGCGGCCTCCAGGCAGCGGACACACGCGGTGGCGCCGGGCTGCACAAACGGGCCGACGCGCACGATCGGCGGCATCTGGCCGGCCGAGATATGCGGTACGCCGGCGGCGGAGCAGCCGTCGTTGATCCACCGGCTGATCTCGTACGCAGGCGTGTCGGCGCATGCCACGACGAGATCGGCGCCCGCGGCGAGCTGTTCGACGTCGCGCGGCTCGGTGACGGCCTCGGTCACGGCAGTGACGACCACCCGCGGGTCGAACGCGTTCAGCCGGCGACGTGCGACGACCGCCTTCACTTGGCCGAGGTCGTCGACGTCGAACAGGATCTGGCGGTTGAGGTTCGTGACGTCGACCCGGTCGGGGTCCACAAGGATCAGCTCGCCGACACCGAGCGTCGCGATCGCGAACGCGGCCCAGCTGCCGAGACCCCCGCATCCGATGACCACGACCCGTGCCGTCCGCAGGCGTGCCTGAAGCTCAGCGCCGGTGCTCGGGTGCTGCACCGCTTGTCTGAGATACAAGAGCTGGCGGTCCCACCGCCGGGCATCCTCGGCCGCGAGCGTCTCGTGCCTCGACGTCGGCTCGAGCATGTCCACCGACCGCAGCGCCTCGGCGACTTCCGCAACGGTGTCGATCGGGGTCGCCGCCCGCTCCGCGATCGTGCCCGCCGGCCCTCCGTCTCGCATCGCGTCGATCACAGCGCGGACCTCGCGGCTGGGCGCGCGGATCGCGAGATCATCGCCCCCGGGTCCCGGGAGCAGGTAGAGGTCGCCGTCGTCGGCGTGCAGCACCTCGACGAGCGGGCGGAGGCGAAGTACTGCGTGCTCCATCGCGATCTCCTGTGTCGTATTGCCCGGCGCCGCCTGGGGCGGCGGCGCCGGGAGCGTGTGCTCAGTTGCCCTTCTGGATTGCCGGGGCCGGCTCGACCGGCCGCTCAAGGCGCTCGATGCAGATCACTGGATCACCCCCTCTCGCGCGCGACGAACACAACCTTCGTGTGGCGGGCCTCGTCGAGAGCCCGCTCTGGCCTCCCATCGAGTCCTTGGCCGTAGACCGCAACCGTTTCGAGCCCCGCTCGCTGAAGCACCGCGTCGATCAGATCGGGCGGATGATGTCGCTGGACATGATGCGATTCCGTACGGAGCGACGAGTGATCGTCCGAGCGCGCGAACGCGGTGACCGTCGCGCCCGCCGACTCACCGGCGGCGAAGTCGACCGATGCCAAGCCCTGCCACACGAGCATGCAGTCGTTCTCACTCGTCACCGCGCAGGACGCGAAGAAGCCCCGGTATGTCGCGAGCGTGTTGACATCGAAGAGCACCAGCCCGCCTGGCGCCAGGTTCCGCCGCATGCCGGCGAGCGCAGCTTCGACGTCGGTGAGCTCAGTCAGGTAGTTGAGGCCGTCGTCGATGCACGCGACGAGGTCATAGCTGCCGAGTGTCGGCAGCCGCCGCATGTCATGCACGGTGAGCGGCACGTCGGGCGCCTTCGCTGCCGCGATCGCCACCATCGCCGCCGACACGTCGCAGCCCGCGACAGTCCAGCCGCGTGCACGAAACGGGAGGAAGCTCTTGCCGGTTCCGCAGCCGACATCGAGGAAGCGAGTCCCGGCCAGCCCGCAAGCGCGCGCCAGGCGCTCGAGGTCAGCCGTCCACGCGTCGTAATCGTGGTGGTCCGTAAACGCGTCGTAGAACGGCGCGAGCTCGTCGTACGCCCTGCGAGTGTCAGCAGCACAGTCGCTCATGACTTTCTTAGACCTGTACGTGGGTGATGTGGTTACATCGGTTCATGAGCTCGTGAACTGCCATCCCGGACGCGGTCGGAGACGACGTGGGACTGGGAAGCCATCCGAACCTGGTGCCTTCGCTCCGCTCGCCGTTACGTTTCGGGTCTGGCGGCCGAAGATGTCGCGCACGAGGCATTGCTCCGCGCGTGGTCGGCTCGCGCGGAGTGCAGGCGACCCGACGATCCGTGGCCGTGGCTGAAGAGCATCGTCCGCAACGAGGCGCTGCGTCACCTCGAGCTCGTGGCCGGGTCCGCGATGCCGGCCGAAGATGAGCAGTGGGCGTCAGACCAGCAGCTTCAGGACGTGCTCGACCGGGCAGCGCTTGCTACCACGCTCGGCTCGCTGTCCGACTCTGATCGGACCCTGCTGCGGATGCACTACGAGCTGGACATGAGCGTCACATCGCTCGCGCGGGCGCTGGACGTACCCGAGGGTGCCGTCAAAGTGCGACTGCACCGTGCGCGCGGAAGGCTGCGCACTGACCTGGAGCGGGCGCGGGCAGCGTCCTCCGACAGCGGTTGATGACGTGTGGCACCCCGACGCTTGGCTTGGAGCCAAACCCCGGAGGCAGCGGTGTCCGTGACGCAAGACGTGAGGAAGCAATCGAGGCGCGCATTATCTCTATCGGCTACAGAGGATCGTCGTGGACGACGGGCGGCGCGTGGTCCACCCACCGCGCGCTGATCCGGCTCGCGTGCCCAGGCCCCGTCAGCGGCGTCACGCTCTCGCTAGTCGTGGTCACTTGCCCTCGCTTAGGACCTCGTTTGAGACCCCGTCCGAGATGGTCGACATACCCCTCACGCCGGGCAGCGCCCGGACCGGGTCCGTTGACGGATCTACAAGGGGTCCGGACCGAGAGCGAAGCGCATCCACACTTCCACACCATGAGGCGTCCGCTCGCGAATCGCGAACCGATCGGTTGTGCTCGCGATGAGCGACAGTCCGGTGCCGAGACCCGACGGATCGTCGGAGCGGAAGCCGTGACCTGAGTCTGCGACGACGACCTCCAGCTCGCTTTCCTCGATGCCGACCGCGACATCGACGGTTCCGGCGCCCTCTGCACGGTACGCGTGCACGACCGCGTTGCCCACGGCTTCTGCCACGGCGATCCCGATCCTTCCCTGCAGGTCGCGTCCAGCCCCGTGCTCAGCGGCGAACGCGAGCACCCACCGACGGACCTCGCGCACGTTCTGTGCCGTCGCCTCGAAGGTCAGGCGCTTGGCAAACACGCGTTCGCCGCCGCTCCAGATGAGGTCGATGGCCGGACCCTCACCGCGAGGGTCTGTCGACTGAGCCGTGACCGCCGCGTCGCCCCGTTTGGCAACGAGCGTGTACCGGCCCTCGATGGCGACTACGAGTTGGTCGTCCGGCGTCTCATGCCCAGGCGCGACCATGAACTGCCGCCCGTCCGCGCGCACATGCTCGTACTCGTCGAGCGACAGGCCGAGTACGAGGCCACAGCCCAGCCGCCCGCACTCGCAGACGAAGCCGATCGACCCCTCCGCGGTCTTGCGCCCCTCCTCGATCGTCTCGTTGATCGTGCGCAGTGTGGTCTGGTTGCTCGCGACGCGAACATCCCTCGACCCCGGCGCGCGCGGCGCACGAAGACCTGGACGATCATCGCCGTCGCCAGGGGCCATCCGCCGATCGTAGACGCGTTACGGGGAGCGCGCGCCGGGTCGCCGGCTAGTCGAGCGGCGTCTGCTGATGGAACGCCATGCGCCAGCCATCCGGCGTCCGCACGTAGACGCTGCCCATGAGCGCCGCGTACTCGAAGTCTCCGCGCCGGCCACGAAAGCGATACGCGAGCAGCGCGGCATCCTCGTTGAGACGGACGCACCGTTCGTCGTCGAACGCCACGGCGTCCCAGCCGGGGCTCGCATCCATCGCCTCTGCGGTCTCACGTTTGGTCATCGTCTGGCCGGCGACGGTCACGACGGCGTCGTCGGTCAGCAACCGCCGATACGTGTCGCCATCACCGGTGCCGAGCTCATGCTCGAGGTCGAACAAGTCCTGCTGCAGGTCCATTTCGTCCTCCTGATTGCGAGGTACTGACGATGAGGCTCACGCCGCGTCGCCGACGCCCGCCGTCGGTGGGTTGATCGGCAGGTCGCACCAGACACGCGTCCGCCCGCTCTGTTCCCGGACGATGCCCCAGGCGGTGGAGAGGCGAACCATCAGAAGCAGCCCATTCCCTCCCGGCCGCTCCGGGTCCTCGCTGACGATATGCGGGACCCGATGCGACCCGCCGTCGACGACAGCGACGTGGAGGCGGTCCGCGAAAAGCCCAACGTCGATCCCGATCGACCCGTCGGGACATACACGCGCATAGAGCACGCTGTTGCTCACGAGCTCGCTGACGACAAGCCCCGCGTCAGCGGCTACGTCAGTCGCGAGGCATCCGTCCAACACTGACGCGAGCGCGGCACGAGCCGCGCGCGGCGCCGCGGGACCGCCGACGACTCGCAGGCTCCTGAGGAGCGAGGGGGAGTCCACGGGACGGCGCAACGTAGCCGGGGTATCGCCACGACGCGAGCCCGTCCGTTTGCCGAATGACAAGCCCGTGCATCACGCCCGTCGCGTACGACTCCGCGCGTCGTCCCCGCGCCTTCGAGCGACCTTCACTTGCCGCGCCGCCGGCGGTCGCGAGCCGCGGTCCGCCGGCGGTCACAGCTAGTCAACCCAGCGGCCCGTCCCCGAGCCGCCGGCGCGTTTCCTGCCCCCGTGGCCGCAGCGAGGACCGGCGCATGTCGGCGCAATGACGAGAGCACCCTCGTCGGCAGCCGCGCTTCGCCGGCGCTGTCAGCCGATCCGAGATCCGCACAACGGCGTCGACCACAGCGAGATCAACACCAACGCAGTCGGTCCTTCTTAGATCCCCCCGAACGCCATCAACACCGACGAGATCGCCGACGGCGGCCTCGAGGCTGCGGATCTCTCCGGAGCAGCGCGGACGGCGCTCGAAGCTGCGAGCGTGGTGAGCTCTCCGCGCCGCATCGACGGCCACCGGCGACGCTGCCGGCGGCAACGCGAAGCCATCTCGCACGTCGCCGGTTCTGCGGTCTTGAATCCGCCGCGAGGAGCGTGTCATCTTCGCGGCATGGCGACCGGGTTGCGGCGCGCCCGCCCAGCGTCACTCGAATGACGATGCCGTCGGCCGGCTCGCAACTTCGCTGCGCGGGCCGGTTGGAAGGTGAGTGATCCGAGCCACCTTCCTCACCCTCCTGGCGATCGTCTGTCTCACGGCAGCGCCGGCCCAGGCTAAGACGCGCAAGCCCCTCGTCGGATTCGGCGAGCAGAGCCCGTGGATCTTCAGCGACGCGCGCTGGTTCACGTTGCCAAAGAACCAGCGGCACTACGTCCGCTACGTCATGCCGTGGGACGCGTTGCGCTTCAAGAGCACGCGGGAACCCGTCGACGTCTGGATGAACGAGGCGAGGCGGCGTCACGCGCGGGTCCTGCTGGCTTTCGGACACTCGGTGCGCCGGCACCGCGAGCTCAAGCTCCCGAGCCGCCGACAGTATCGCCGCCAGGTCCGGGCGGTTCGCAAGCGGTATCCGTGGGTGAAGACGTTCCAGACCTGGAACGAGGCGAACCACGGCTTCCAGCCCACCTATCGCAAGCCGTGGGCCACGGGGCGCCTATACGACGTGCTCGTCAGGACGTGTCACGGCTGCATCGTCACCGCGCCGTCGGTGATGCTCACCGGCTCCGACAGCATCCGCTGGGTCAAGCGATTCGACCGCGCGGCCAAGCACCGCGTCCGGATCTGGGCCGTCCATAACCACATCGACGTCAACCGCAACTCGAAGTGGCGCACCCGGATGTTCCTCCGACACACCCACGGCCAGGTGTGGTTCACGGAGGTCGGCGCGATCTGGAACCGATGGATGCCCAACCGCCACGGCCGCGGCTGGCACAAGGTCCGGCGCTACAACCATCGCACTGCGGTACGGGCGATCCGCAACATCTTCAAGCTCGCGCGTCTGAGCCGGAGGCGCGTCAAGCGGATCTACGTCTACAACTGGTTCGGCAGGTACGAGCCGCGCCCGCGCTGGGATTCCGGCCTGGTGTCGGCCACCGGCGAGCTCCGCGGCACATTCCGCACGCTCAGGGCGCAGATGCGCAAGCACGCCCGCTGATCATCAGGTCGGGTGGGGAGCACGTATCCGTCAGCCAGGTCGCGGGTCAGGCGGCGAGACGGACTCCCGTCTCGCTCATCGAGGTCCGCCGTTTTCGCCGCGAGCGCGGCCGCGCCGGCGGCCGACCTCGATTGCGCCCCGGACCCGTGTCTCCTGGTGGGGGGAAGCGCACACATCAAGTCGACGAGGGCTTCGCGCGAGGTTCGTGCAGGACCGGAACGGGATGAGTAACGAAGTCGCGGCCGAAGATGGTCGCCGCGATCTCCCGTCGCCAAGCACACGGCCCCGAGCACTCGGCGGCGCGTACTTGGTCGTCCTGCGGCGTCACGTGGCTACTCGTTTCGTCGGCGCAATGACGACATCGCCGGCAGAGCAGCCGTGTTGAAGACCATGAGCGCGCTCACCCGCAGGACGGCCGGAGGAAGGAAAGGATTCCGAGGAGCCGGGCGGGGGGCGCGTGGCAACTGCGGCTTCGTCCCCCGGCAACACGTCCGCGGGCTGGCGATCCGCCGCGTCGAATCGGGGCCCGGCCTTTGCGCCGGGCCCAAACATGCCCGCGGCACCACACGCGGCGGCCTTGGTCCTCACGGCAACGAGCATGCCGGTCGCCATGCCGCCACGCCAGCCGATCCTCTTCGACGGGCAGTTGCACCGCGATCGTCTGGCGGCTGACAGCGTCGGGTCGCCGGCCTGCGGGGCCGGTCATCTCCAAGCTGATGGCTCACGCGGGGCATACAGCGCCTCCCCGTGTCCCGCACGCCACAGCCCGCTCCGCGCTTTTCCCTGCGCGGGGCGGGCGCACCGTCGGACTGCGCACCCCGCAGCTCGTTCGTGCAATGAGATCGCGATCGACTCAGGGTCTTCCGACGGCCGGTATCGCCGGCAGCCGCGCGGCAGCGTCGAGCTACCCCGGCGCCGGTAGAGCCACGCCGCGGTCGAGGGGCTGCGGGCGCTGCTCAGCGCACGCTGACACGTCATCGGGCGCGACAAGGGCGTTCGGCGCCGCCTTGCTGCGACGGAGATCTTCCCGAGATCGCGCGCCGCGTCACCGTGACGGACGGATGTTCTGATTCACGCGAAAGACGTTGTCCGGGTCGTAGCGTCCCTTGATCCGGGCGACGCGGTCGTAGTTGTCGCGATAGGTGGCGCGCACGCGCCCTTGGCTCTCGTCCATGAGGAAGTTGACGTAGGCGCCGCCCATCGAGTACGGATGCAGTGCCTCCCAGTAGTCGACCGCCCACGCGCTGATCGCCTCTGTGTTCGCGGGCTCGGGGTCCACCCCGCCGATCACCATCGACCAGTTCGCATCGCGGTAGCTGAACGCCGTCTCGTGGCGGCCCACGCGCTGGGGCGCGCCGTCGACGGGGTACATGTGCATCGTCGAGAGCACGGTTGGCATCCGCTCGGCGAACTCGAGGTGCCGTGCGATCGCGTCGTCCGATATCTCCTGGACGAAGTCGCCGCGCCAATACCACTGCAGTCCGGGCGGGATCAGTTCGTCGAATGCGTGTTGGAGCGTCGGGTAGGGGAGCTCTTGGGCGGCGTGTAGCGCCGGCGACGCGGGTTCGTGCACGGCCGCGCGGAGCATGCGGTCGGCTTGGTCTGCCGGCCCGCTGCAGCACCAGACGATCGCGCACATCTTGCGCAGGCGGAGCTCGTGGGGAAACGGCGGGCCGGGCGGCACGGTGAGAAAGGCGAAGAAGCCATAGACGTCTTCATCCGCGGCCGGCTGGAACTCCCGGTACCAGCGGAGGACGTCGTCCGCGGCCTCGAGGGGCCACAGCGTCGGCCCGCCGACGACGGTAGAGACCGGGTGGAGCCGGAAGGTGAACGAGGTGACGACACCGAAGTTGCCCCCGCCGCCGCGCAGCGCCCAGAAGAGATCCGCTTCGCCGTCCTCGCTGACTGTGACGAAACTGCCGTCGGCAAGCACCACGTCCGCCGAGACGAGGTTGTCGATCGTCAGGCCGTGCTTGCGGGTCAGGTACCCATGACCGCCTCCGAGCGTGAGCCCGCCCACACCGGTCGTCGAGGCGACCCCCGTCGGCGTGGCCAGTCCGAAGGCATGCGTGGCGTGGTCCAGGTCGGCCAGCGTCGCGCCGCCTTGGACCGTCGCCACACGGGCGTGAGGATCGACGCGGATCCCGCGCATCGGCGAAAGGTCGATCACCAATCCGTCGTCGATGCTGGCAAGCCCCGCGATACTGTGGCCGCCGCCCCGCACTGCGACCGCCAGCCTTTCGCGACGGGCAAACCCTAATGCGGCGATCACGTCGCCCGCATCGCGACAGCGCACGATCAGCGCAGGACGCTTGTCGATCATCGCGTTGTAGAGCGTGCGGGCAGCGTCATAGCCCGGCTGTCCGCGTTCGATCACCTCGCCTCGAACGCCGTTACGCAGGGGCTCGACCGCTTCGAGGGCGGCGGACATCAGGTTCCTCCCGTCGTCGATGAGCGAGTACGGCCGCTCTTGCGGCCGAGCGCGAGCAAGTATTCGGACGCGACGAGATCCACGTGCAGCGCGACCAGCTCGGCGCGCAGGGCGGGCCACCGCCCGTCCGCCTCGGTCATCTCCCGCACCGACATCAGCGGCCCGACTCTGGTCGAGTGGTACTCGACGTCCTCCTCGGCCGATCCGAATGCGGGGAAGGTCGCCGTGCCTCGTTCGAACTCGAGCTCGACGCCCGTGGCGGCGAAGAGCGACCGGACGTGCTCCTCCGAGCCCCACAGCCACGGCGGCCGCGCGAACCCCGGGGGCGGCGGGAGGTAAGCGGCGATCGTGCGCAGGACTCGCGCCAGGACGCTGTCGTACGCCCAGCTGCACACGGCCAGTCGCCCACCGGGGCGAAGCACGCGCGCGAGCTCGCGCGCGACAACGCTGTGGCGTGGCGCGAACATCGCCCCGAGCGTCGAGACGACGACGTCGAAGCACTCGTCTGCGAACGGCAGGGCCTCGGCATCGCCCTCGACCCAATCGATGTCGACGCCGGCCTCGGCGGCCAGCGCCTGCCCGGCCTCGAGCAGCTCGGGTGTCAGGTCGAGCCCGACGACACGCGCGCCGGCCTGCGCGGCGCGGAGCGCAGCGTTGCCGGTTCCGCAGGCTACGTCGAGCACGTGCTCGCCGGGGCGGACGCCGGCGCGGTGGACGGCCCGCTCGCCCAGGGACCAAAGCTCGCGGCGCGCGACCTCGGCGTAGTCGCCTGCCGCCCACATCGCGCGGGCGCGGCGCTTCAGTTCAGCCAGCATGGGCTCGTCGGCGAGCGCGGCAACGATCGGCGAGTGTCGCGGGATGCCCATCGGCTGGAGACGCTCGCCCCGGTCCGCATGCATTCCCATGACGGTGTCGGTCTTGGCGTGCCCGGACATGCGAGCACCATGACGCGCTGAGCAGCCCTGAGCATCGGGCAGAACCCCTAAATCGTGGCGGAGTCTCGCCCGAGGTGGCGCACGGCGTACGCCGCCGCCTCGGCACGGCTTCGCAGGCCCAGCTTGCGCAGCACACTGCGTACGTGGTGCTCCACCGTCTTGCGAGTGAGAAAGAGTCGCTCCGCAAGCTCCCGGTTCGAGAGCCCTTCGGCAAGCAGCTCCAGCACCTCGAGCTCGCGTCTGGTGAGGACGCCGGCGTCCCTCGGTCCGGTCCGTGCCGCCGCGACGCCGAGCGAGCGCAGGAACGCCGCCGCCTCATCGGCGTCACGCCCCGCCCCGAGCCGCTCGAAGCTCTCCAGCGCCGCCATTGCCTCCCGCACCGAAGCGTCCCGATCCGTCAGCGCCCGGGCCAGCAGGAGACGCGCGCGCGCCGCCTCCAGCGGCAGCTCCAGCGCAGCGAACACCCTGAGCGAGCGCTCGAGCGTGTCGGCCGCTTCGACGTCGCCCGCCGCCGCGAGGACGCGACCGAGCGCCCGCGCCGCCCGCCCGACAACCGCATCGCATCCCACGCCCTCGCCCAGTTCGACGAGCCGGCCGACGGTCGCCCGAGCGGCCACGACCGCGCCCCGCTCGAGCTCGACGAGCGCAAGCATCTCGAGCAACGACGCCAGCTCGAGGCACGAGCCGACACCGATCGGGAATGGCGTCGGACGAACCTGCTCCTCGATATCGCGCAGACGTCGCCGAATCACGGCCTCGGCGCCGGCAACGTCGCCGCGGGCGAGACGCACGCCCGCGGTCGCGCAGGCGGTCGCGTGATGGGTCTCGTACCCCGCGAGCAGACGCTCCGCCTCCGCGAGCCGGCCCTGGGCGAGCCGCAGCTCCGCGAGCCGCGCGAGCGCCTCGGCGAAGAGCGCTCGCTCCGCCCTTCTGCCCGCCTCGAGTGCCGCAGTGAGCTCACGTTCGGCCCCGGCCCAATCGCCCGTCGCGAACAGCATGGCCCCGTAGTAGGCACGGCAGGTCGTGTACAAGTGCGGGCTGCCGTACCGGCGGGTGAAGTCATCGGCGGCGTGGATCCATTGCGACGCCCGCTCGACCTCGGCAACCTGACTGCACGCGCTGATCATGTTGCAGCTCGCGTAGACGACGGTCCGCAGGTTCTCGCACTCGCCTCCGAGCGACGCGGCCATCGCTTCGTCCAGCAGCGACCCACCTTCCTCCAGGCGACCCATCTCGACGAGCGAAACCCCGAGTTGGCTGACCGCGCACAGCTCGAGATCGGCATCCTCGAAGTGGCGTGCGCGCTCCCCCGCCTCGCGCGCCCAACGCTCCGCCGCGACCGGATCGCCGCTGTCGTGCGCTCGCATGAGCAGCACCCAGCCCTCGAGCGGCATCAGCCCGAACTCGTCCACCAACCGTGCCGCCCGAGCGAGCCAGCCGTGCGCCGCCGACGCGTTGCCGAGACTGACGCGGTAGTGGAAGTACAGCGTCACCGCGGCGAGCGTCGCGGACACGACATCCCGCCGGCGCCGGAAGCCCGCGTACGCGCGCTCCGCACAGCGGACGGCGCCGTCCGTCTCGCCGAGCCACCAGAGCGAGTCGCCCAGCCCCGCCAGCGCCTCAGGTGTCTCGCCCTGTTCGACAGACGCCTCGAACGCCGCCCGCGCGGCAGTCCAGTCGCCGCGCTCGAGCGCGACGCGCCCTTCCTCCAGCAGCGAGGGGGAGTCCACGGTGGCCGCCGCAACGTACCGCCGCGACGCCGCGGCGACGATCGCACTTGTTCTGCGACTGACAGAGGCAGGATGGACGGTCGGTCGACTGACGGCCGCGGCGTCCGTGCCGAAGTCCTCCGCCGGCCGGACGTGGAGGACGCGGGCGGCCCGGGCACTGCCCGTGCCAGAGCGCACAACGACTCCTCATCGGCCACGACGGTCGGCGATGCGCGCAACGCGATTGCCGCCGCGGCGCGCACGATCGACGCCGGGACCGCTCTCGTTGTCACCGTCTGGCACGTGATCGCTCCGGCCGAGGCCGTGAGCCCGCTCGGCGCCGGAGTGCCGCCGCCTGCCGTCGACCCTTCTACGTCCGAGAGGTTCGCGCTGAGCAAGGCACGCGAGGGCGCTGACCTCGCGAGCGCCGCCGGGTTCGCGAGCGAGTTCGGCATCCAGACGGGCTCGGGCATCGGCGGGATCGCCGAGGCGCTGCTCGACGCGGCCGACGCTGGAACGCCGACCTGATCGTCGTCGGCAGGCGGGACATGACGCGCCTGCGCGAGACCGTCATGGGCAGCGTGTCGGATGCCGTGGTCCGCGGCGCGGTGCGGCGGGTCTGGTGGTGCCGGTGGACGAAGACGAAAGCGTCCCGCCGGCGCCATGGAGGGGACGGGGCGCCGGCGGTCACGACTGTCAACCAGGGCGGCCCGTCCGCGAACCGCCGACGGTCTACGTGCCCGGTCGCCGCGGCGCCGCCGCGAGGACGTCGGTCAAATGACGAACCGCGCCGTCGCGACTGCGGCCCCCGGGTAGCGCGACGCCATGAGCCGGCCCCGACGCCTCGCGCCCCGCGCGCAGCTGGCGCTCGACGCCGCGTTGGTGCTGTGGACGGCCGCGTGGCTGTGGATGGGCATCGCCGTCGCGCACGAGATCCGCGGCGTCGCCGATCTCAGCGACACCGCGGGCGAGGTCGGGCGGGCGATCACCGGCGTCGGCGGGACGCTCCGCGATCTCCCGGTCATCGGCGGCCAGATGAGTCGGCCCGCCGACGAGATCCAGCGCGCCGGCGAGAACACCATCACGTCGGCCAGGAGTGCGCGGGCGAGCGCCCGACACGTCGACGTGCTGCTCGGGATCTCGATCGCGTTGATCCCGAGCCTCCCGGTGCTCGCGTTCTACGTGCCGCGCCGCGTTGCCGCGGACCGTGAGCGCCTCGCGCTTCGGCGCGCGGTTGAGCGCGGACGGTCGGACGCCGCTCGACGAGCTGCTCGCGCGGCGGGCTGTCGTGCACCTTCCGTACGGCCGGCTGCGACGTGTCAGCACCGATCCCGTAGCGGACCTGCACAACGGCCGCCACGCCGCGCTGGCCGATGCCGAGCTCGAATGGTTCGGGGTCCGAGCGCGCGAGCGAGTGCTGCGGTGAGAACCCCGACGGCCCGCTTCGGCCGGGTGGTGATCGCGCTGCGCTGGCCGATCGCGATCGCCTGGATCACCGCTGCCGCGCTGACGACCGCGCTGCTGCCGAGCATCGCGGACTCCCAGAACGGGGCGCTCGGCGACCTCGTGCCCAACGACGCAGCGGCGATCGACGCCGAACTCCGATCGGCGGAGCTGTTCGGGTTCCCGCTGCTGAGCCGCACGATCGTCGTCCAGCGCGACCCGCAAGGCCTCGGCGCGGCCGCCGTCGCGGCGACGGTCAGCCGCGCCGTCGCGCTCAACCGCAACACCCTCGACGGGCTCGACCGCGTCGGCGGCGCGATCCCGGTGCTCAACACCGTCTCGCTTCCGCCGTTCACGCGCGAGCGCGGAACCGCGACCGTTACGTACCTGTTCTTCGACACGACCGTGGGCGCTCGCGAGCGGGTCGCGCTCGCCGAGCGCGTCGCCCAGCGCGCGCGGGCGGTCGCACCCCGCTCGTACACGGGGGTCACCGGCGCGCTGCCGGCGCGCGAGGAGCAATCGCGGCTGATCGCCGACCGGCTCCCGCTCGTGGAGCTGTGCACGGTGCTGCTCGTGCTCGTCGCAGTCGGGCTGCACTTTCGCGCTCCGCTCGCGCCCCTGATCACTTTGCTTGCGATCGCCGTCACGTACCTGATCACGATCAGGGCGGTGGCGTGGATCGGCCAGCGCGCCGGGGTGGCCGTGCCGAGCGAGGTCCAACCGGTGATCGTCGTCCTGCTGTTCGGGATCCTCACCGACTACGCGATCTTCTACCTCTCGCGCTTCCGCCTGCGGCTGTCCGAGGGCATGCCGTCGCGGGCGGCCGCCGAGCGTGCGGCGGGCGAGCTCGTGGCGACGATCGTCGCCGCAGGCGTCACCGTCGCGGCCGCCAGCGCGGCGCTGCTCGTGGCCCGTCTCGGCTTCTTCCAGACCTTCGGGCCAGGTGTCGCGCTCGGCGTCCTGCTCGCACTCGCGGTCGCGATCACGCTGATCCCGGCCCTGCTGGCGATCGTCGGCGAGGCGACGTTCTGGCCCTCCCGACCGGGGCGCGACGTGCCCGCCGAGCGCGGCGCCGAGGAGACGCCGACGGAGGCGGTCGGGCGGCCCTTCCGCTTCCGTGCGGTGCGCACCGCCAGCCGGCACCCAGCGCTCACGGCGCTCGCCTGCACGGCGCTGCTCGCCGTCGCCGCGTCCGGCATCGGCCGCCTGCACGTCGGCCAGACGCTGATCCGGGGACTGCCGCAATCGAGTCCGCCGCACCGCGCGTACGTGCAGGCCTCGCACGGCTTCGCCGCGGGCGTCCTCTCCCCCACGACCGTGCTCGTCGAGGCGCCGGACATCGTCACGCGCCGCGTTGCGCTGCACAGGCTCCAGGCGTCGCTCGCCAGGCTGCGCGGGGTGGCGCTGGTCGTCGGGCCGGCTCAGCAGCCGCTCGACGCCGAGCTCGGCGCGGTCCTCTCGCGCAGCATGAACGCCGTCCGCTACCTCATCGTCTTCGACGCCGACCCGCTCGGCGCGGGCGGCATCAGGAGGCTGCGGGCGCTGCGGGCGCAGCTCGGCGTCCTCACCGCCCGCGCCGGGCTCGCCGGGGCGAGGACGAGCATCGCGGGCGACACGGCGCTCGCCGAAGAGACCGTCCGCCTCACGCGGGACGACCTCGGGCGCGTCGCTCCGCTCTCGCTGCTCGCGATCTTCCTTGTGCTCGTCGTGTTCCTGCGCGCGCTGCTCGCTCCGCTGTACCTGGTCGCCGCGAGCGTGCTGGCGCTCGCCGCCTCGCTCGGGCTCACCGTGTACGTATTCGAGGACCTGCTCGGCTACGGGGAGCTCACCTACTACGTCCCCTTCGTCGCCTCGATGCATGCTCGCGGCGCTGGGGTCGGACTACAACGTGTTCCTCACCGGCCGTATCTGGCAGGAGGCGCGGACGCGACGGCTGCGCGAGGCGATCGCCATCGGTGGCTCCCGTGCCGCGTCCGCGATCACGGTCGCCGGCGTCGTGCTCGCCCTGAGCTTCGCGCTGCTGGCCCTCGTGCCGGTCCGCCCGTTTCGCGAGCTGGCGTTCATGATGAGCTGCGGGCTGCTGATCGACGCGTTCGTCGTGCGCACGCTGCTCGTCCCGTCGCTCATCGCGCTCGTTGGTCCGGCCGGCGGGTGGCCGGGCCTGCGGCCGCCGCGCCTCGCCGCCCCGTCGCCGCCGACCGGGCCAGCTGCGCCGGCACCGGGCGAACCTGCCGTGCCGGTCGCCCGCGCGAAGCGGCCCGCCCCGCGCTCCGGGCGGCTCGTCCGGGCCATCGTCCTGCTCAGCGTCGCGTCGGGCCTGCGTCACCTCCTGCCCGGGCGCCGACGCGGTTGATCGTCACGCGGATGACCGTCTTGAGGCCACCTTCATACGACGTACACACGACCTTCAGGTTGCGAGGCATCTACCAAGTCAGAGCTCGTGGAAAGGGCGGCATGTCACAGACGATCGATAGACCCAGCACAGACACCGGGTTCCCGTCACCGTCGATGCCTCAGCGCGTGATGGTCCGCGGCTACCGCACGCATCACGCGGGCGCGCGGGCCATCGAGCGGCTCGTCCGCGAGGTGGGCATACCCCGCGATCGCGTCACGCTGATCGCCCGCGATCCGACGTGGGAGGACGGTCGCGACCGACTGCGTGAGATGCAGACCGGCGCCCGCATCGGAGCGGCGGTCGGGGCACTCTGCGGCCTGGCGCTCTACCTTATGGGCATCGTCGAGGACGGCGCGAGCGCGTTGCTGCCGATCGTCGCGGCCGCCCTCGCCGGCACCATCGGTGGCGCGGTCATCGCGGCTGTTACTCGCTCTGACCGGGACATGAAGCTGCGGATTTCCCACTATGACGTGCTCGTCGACGAAGACGTGGCCGGCATCGCCCGCGAGGCGCTGACGCGCTGACGAGGCGTGCGCGCGGTCTGGAGCGTCTCGCGGTCGGCAGACGAGCCGTGGCTCGGGTTCTTTCTTGCCGCCAGGCTGGTCGCGACGGCATTCGCCGCCGCGCTCGTGCTCTGGGGCGGCATGAGTGGCGGCGAGGCCGCGATGCTCATGTACGGCCCGATCAGCACGCTCGTGATCGGCCTGTCGCCCCGGATCCGGCACATGCCGATCACCTGGGTCATCGATTCCGGGGTCACGCTGCTGTTCATCCTCGCGTCCGGTGACTGGCGCAGCCCGTTCTACCTGTTGTGGCTGTCGACACTCGCCCTGCCGGCGACCTCCGTGCCGCTGCGGCGAGCGCCGTGGTTCGCCCTCGGCGCCTCGTTCGCGTTCCTCGTCGTCGCGTTCATCGGCGGTCCCGCCTGGGCCGCCCTGCGGGTCAGCTCGACCGAGACGCTCGCGATGCACCTCGCGCTGCCGTTCCTGCTGGTCTGCTCGCTGGCCTACGCGGCGAGCGCGCTTCGTCGCCTGGCCGCCGAGCGCGGCGAGCGCGAGCGCCTGGCGATCGAGGCCGAGCGGCGCCGGATCGCGTGGGACCTGCACGACTCGGCAAAGCAGCGCCTGCACGCCGCCCACCTACTCGTCAGCTCGTTGCAGGGGCGCGTCGAGGACCGCCTGGAGCCGATCGTCGGGCGCGCATGCGTCGAACTCGAGTCCGCGGCCTCGGACATGGACACGAGCCTCGCCGAGCTCCGCTCGCCGCTCGAAGGCCGGCCGCTCGACGAGGCGCTCCGCTCCCGGGCGGCCGAACTCGCGCCCGACCCAGGGCCGGAGATCTCGGTTCGCGGCACGGCGCCGCCGCTGCCGCCGCTGGTCGTCGCGCACGTGTACCGCATCGGCTGTGAGGCGATCACCAACGCCCTACGGCACGCCGACGCCACCGCGATCGACGTGAGCATGCAGTCCGACGACCGCCATCTGCGTCTGCGGGTGGCGGACAACGGGAGCGGACTGCCCGACGGTGCGGACCGGCACGGAACCGGGCTCGCGGCGATGGAAAACCGCGCGGCCACGATCGGCGCGCGGCTCGACCTCGCCGAAGCGCCGGGCGGAGGCACGGTCGTCGACCTTGAGATGCCACTAACCGAAAACGGAGGAACGCAATGATCCGCATCGTCGTCGTCGACGATCACCCCGCCCTGCGTGCGGGCCTGCACACCGTGCTGGACGCCGAGCCGGGGTTCGTCTTCGTGGGCGAGAGCAGCGGCGCCGAGGAGAACGTCTGGCCCGTGCTCAACCGCTCGCGTCCCGACCTCGTGCTGCTCGACTATCACCTCCCGCGGGGCGACGGCCTGCAACTCTGCTACCGCATAAAGCACGACGTGCTGGCGCCGAAGGTGGTGATCTTCACCGAGTACGCGATCCCGGCGCTCGCGCTGCCTGCGACCCTGGCCCGTGCGGACGGGTTGCTGCACAAGGGCGTCGGCGCGCGCGAGCTGTTCGAGGCGCTGCGGCTCGCACACCGAGGGGATCGGCTGCTGCCGCCGATCGCCCGCCCGACGCTCGAGGAGAGCGCCACGGTGCTCGACGCCGATGACCAGGCCCTCGTCGCGATGCTGCTCGACGGCTCCTCGGAGGGCGAGGTCGCGCAGACGCTGCGGGCGACGCCCGCGGACATTCGCCACCGCGTGCAGCGGATCCTCAGCGTCCTGCGTCTCGAAGTGCCCGCCGCCGGCTCGGCCTGAGCCGCCGGCCGGCGCGGCCTGGAGAAGGTCGCGCGCCCGGTCGCAGTCGCCGGGAGCGAGCGCCGCCCGGCCCTTCGGCGAGCCGAGCCGCGCCGGAGTGCGTGTCTGTGGCCACGGCCGTGCCGAATTCTGGCGCGGTCCGCGAGTCGCGTGACGGTCAGTCGCGCTTGACGATGCGCACCGCGTCGAGCAGCGCTGCGGCGGACGCGGCGTCGACCAGCTTGGCGCGGTCGCTGCCGGCGTCGGGCGTGCGCACGAAGGCGCGCACGTCGACCGCCGTGCCGTCGGCGGGAGGCTTGCGCGTCCCAGGGGTCACGACGAGGCGCCCACCACCGTCGCCGACGAGGACAAACGCGTTGCCCTGCCCGCCGGTCATGTGCGCCACGGTCCCCGAGAGGACGAGCTGGCGGCCCGCGTATCGCGCGGGATCGCCCGCGACATCGTCGACGCTGGTCGCCGGCTTGGCGTTCGACGGCGCGGCATCCGGCCCGGTCGTCAGCACGAGGATCCCGACGAACGCCGCGATCACAAGGAGCGGCACCAGCGCGGTCCATCCGCGTGAGTGAGTCGAGTTCATGGCCTCGTTCCTGCCCGCCGGGACGAGCCGCTCCCGCGCCCCGTAAGGCGACTGACGGGCAACGGGCGCATGGTGGCGGCCCGGGTAGCGGATGGTGGTCAGCCACCATGGACGTAGACGCGCGCGCGGCACAGACTCCGATGGGATGGCGACGCAACGGAGGCGATGACGATGCTGCGAGAAGGCGCGCATGACGGCCGCGCCCGTGACGATGCGCGTGAGGCCGCGCTCCTGCGCTACGCACGGCACCGCGACCCGCGCGACCTCGAGGCGCTCGTGCTGTCCTACCGGCCGCTCGCCCATGCGCTGGCCCGGCGCGTCGGCCGTGGCAGCAACCGCGAGGACCTCGAGCAGGTTGCCTGCGAGGGCCTGATCAAGGCGATCCGGCGCTTCGACCCCGATCGCGGGTTCGCGTTCATGAGCTTCGCGGTGCCGACAATCCTCGGCGAGCTGCGGCGGCACCGCCGTGACACTGCCTGGCCGGCACACGTCCCGCGCCCGCTCCAGGAGCGCATCCAGAACGTGCGCGCGGCCGCGGAGCGCCGGAGCGCGCGCTACGGCCGGGAGCCGACAATCGCTGAGCTCGCCGCCGATCTCGACTGCGATGAGACGCTGGTGCTCGACGCGCTGGCGGCCGCGTCGTCGCTGAACGTGCTGCCGCTCGACGCACCGTCCCGCGGGGACGAGGACAATGGCGGCTCGCTCGCGGAGCAGATCGGCGCCGCCGATCCGGCGTACGACAGGATCGAGTACCTGGCCTCGATCGAGGTCGCGGCACCGACGCTCAGCGACGAGCAACGCACCGTGGTCCGCTTGCGCTTCGCCGAGGATATGACGCAGCGTGAGATCGCCCGCAGGCTGCGCATCTCGCGGTCCGAGGTGGGGCGCACGCTCGCGGCCGCGCAGGCCACACTGCGGTCCTCGCTCGACGTCCGCCCAGCCGCATGATCCGCGGCGGGGGGTTACTCGAGCGCGTCCTCGCGAGCGACCGGGCGGTCCGCCTGTTCGATGAGGACCCCGACCTGTTCGCGGGCGCGCCCGAGGGTGCGATCGAGCACCTGAAGGCGCGCGCCGTGGCACCGCTGCTCCAGCTCGAGCGCGGAGCCTGGCAGGGTCATCCCCCAGGCGACCCCGCCGACTGCTTGGGCCTGCTGGTGCTGGATGGGCTTGTGCTCCACAGCATCTCGGTCGCGGAGCAGCCGCGATCGGAGCTCGTGGGCGCAGGTGACCTGATCCGCCCGTGGGAGCGCGACGAGGGAGCAGCGTCGGTGCCGTTCGAGTCGCGCTGGGACGTGCTCCATCCCGCGCGGGTCGCAGTGCTCGACGCGCGCTTCCTCTCGCTCGTCGGACGTTGGCCCCAGATCCTGCCGGGGCTCCTCGCGCGCACGACCCGGCGCTCGCGCTGGCTGGCCCTCCAGCTGGCCGTGACCGATCTGCGACGTGTCGACGATCGGCTGGTCCTGTTCTTCTGGCACATGGCCGACCGCTGGGGCCGCGTCGGCCCGGACGGAGTCGTGGTGCCGCTCCCGGTCACGCACGACGTCCTGGCTCAGCTCGTGTGCGCCCAGCGCCCGACAGTCACATCAGCGCTCGGACGGTTGGCCGACGCCGGGAGCATCCGCCGCCGCCGCGACCGCACCTGGCTGCTGAGCCCCGAGCCGCCGCCACCACCGCGCCGCGGCGCTCGTGACTTGCGCATCGCCGCGTAACCGGCGCCGCGACGACGGCTCGCGCGAGTACCTTCGTGGCCAGCGTGATGCATGCCGGACCCCACCAGCCGGACGCGGTCGACACCGACGGGCCGTCGGTCGCGCTCTTCTGGAGGCTGTTCATCCCGAACGCGTGCGTGCTCGCTGTCGCCTGTGTCGTTCTGTGGGTCGAGCCGGCCAACGGACGCGTGGTCGCGCTCGCCGGTGGGCTGGTCGTGATGCTCGCGGTGAACGTCGTGCTGATGCGTCGTGCGTTCGCGCCGCTGATGCGCCTGACGGCGCTGATGGAGCGCGTCGACCCGCTGGCGCCTGGGCAGCGGGTCCCTATCACCGGCCCGGAGTCAGAAGCCACCGTGCTGGCGCGAACCTTCAACGCGATGCTCGACCGGATCGAGAGCGAGCGGCGCGAGAGCGCCCACCGCGCCGCCGCGGACGAGGACGCCGAGCGTCGGCATCTGGCGGCGGAGCTGCACGACGCGATCGGGCAGACGCTGACCGCGCTGGTCCTCCAGATCGACCGGGCGGCCTCCCGCGGCGCGACGCCCGATGAGCTGCACGCGGCGCGGTCCACTGCCGAGGCCGCACTCGAGGACGTGCGCCGCCTCGCGCGCCGGCTGCGCCCGGAGGTGCTCGACGAGCTCGGGCTCGTCGCGGCCCTGACGGAGCTGTGCAACCGCCTCTCGCGCGTGACCGGCCTGCTCATTCACCGCCGGCTGCCGAGCGCGCTGCCGCCCCTGACCCCGGAAGAGCAACTCGCCATCTACCGGATCGCGCAGGAGAGCCTCACCAACGTGATCCGCCACGCGCGCGCGACGCAGGCCCAGGTGACGCTCGTCTGCGCGCGCGATCACGTCGAGCTGTCGGTCGTCGACGACGGCATCGGCTTCCCCTCCGGCGACGTTCCGCGTGACGGCGGAGTACGCGGCATGCGCGAGCGCGCCGTGCTGATCGGCGCCGAACTCGTCTGGCTGAACCGAGCCCAGGGCGGCATCGAGGTACGGCTGCGCGTCCCCGTGCATAGCCCCGTGGCGGCTCAGGCGTCAGGGCCCGAGCCGAGGTAGCGGCCGCGGAACAGCTGGACTGCTTCAATCGCCTCGTCGCTGATGCGACCGCACCCGAGCAGGTGCCGGTACGCCGTAACCGCGACCCGGTACGGCATGCCCGTGCTGTTGGGCGCGACGATCGTGCCTTCAGGGAGCGCCTCTTGGAGGTCGCGCAGCTCATCCATGCGGTCGCCGTCGAGGTCGCGGAACTGGATCACGATCACGCCCTTGCGCAGCGCCGACACGAGTGACGCCGGGTCGGGCGCCTCGTCATAGAACCCCGCGTGGGCGGAGGGCGCAGCCGCCGGCCCGGTGACGGCCGGGTTCAGCTGCTCGCGCGGGCTGGCCCGTTTGAGCTCACAGCCGGCCGCGAGCGCCGCGTGATCGAGCCGCGTCTCCTCGACAGGCGGGACGGCCACGGTCTTCGGCTCGCCACCGCCGAGCGCCAGGATCGCCAGCACGGCGACCACCGCTCCCGCCGCGAGCCACACGGTCATATAGACGGCCAGGGCACCCCGCCGCGGCCGGGGTGCAGTCCTGCGAGGCATTCGCCGCACACGCTCGAACATTCTGCTCCGCCCCGGCGGTTTCCCTTGATCCGATCTTGTCCCGCCTCCGGTCAGATGCATGACGCGGTCCCGAATCAACGCACGCCGCCCCGAAGGATGATCGTCGCGGCCATGCCGCCGAGATAGACGAACGTCGCGACGAAGCCGCCGGCGAGCCACACGAGGCTCGAATCGATCCGCGCGACCGCGGCGACGGCGCCCAGCGCCGCGGCGATGGTGGCGAACTGGACAGCCCAGGCCGGGACGGCCGGGCCGGTGACACTGTGAAGGTGCATGGGATTCGCTCCGCGTGAGACGAGCTTGAGCGCCCCGAAGCCGCACAGCGCGCCGAGCGCGTACGAAGGGACCAGCCAGGCGGCCGGCGTGCCCCTCGCATCGATCAGCACCTGGCCCGAGGACCAGATCGTGATCGTGTAGCCGTACGGGAGTCCGGCGCGCTCGAGCGCGGCGTCGAGTCCAGCGGCGATGAGCCCGAACATGGCGTCAAGGGTGCCCGTGCCGACCGTTCTGACGCGCTCGCCGTCACCCGGCAGACACGCGGGGATTGAGCGGTCGCGGCCCGGTTATTCGGAGCCTGTTTTTACGCGACCATGCGCCGCCGGGCAGGGAGAACGTCCGGGCCTCGGCTGCGCGCTCAAAGCACGCCGGCGCACGAACAGAGCGATGAAGAAGAACAGCGTCGGCCACTCGATCGCTCGAGCGGCTGGCGACTGACGAGCACCATCGCGGTCGCGCCCGTCAGCGCGACCGTCGCGGGCTCGATGCCGACCGCGGTGTGCGCGAAGAAGAGCATCACGGTGGCAACGAGGATCGGGACCGTCCGGCGCAGCTCGGCGCTGTCCTTGATCGACCTTGAGGCGTCGAGCGACAGCACATGCCGGCGCGCTTCGGCGGCCACACACAGCCGCCCGCGGAACACCGCGTAGAGCCCCGCGGTGACGACCACGAACGTGAGCGCGGCGATCGGCGCGAGATTGACGATGAACGCAACGAACGACAGGTCAGTCGCGCCGGCGATGAGGATGTTCGGCGGGTCGCCGATCAACGTCGCGGTGCCGCCGATGTTGGACACGACGATCTCGATGATCACGAGCGGGATCGGATCGACGTCGAGGCTGTCGGCCAGCACGAAGGTGACCGGCACGATCAGCAGGACCGTCGTCAGGTTGTCCAAGAACGCCGACAGCACCGCCGTCGTGGCGGCGAGCGAGGCGACGACGGCGATCGGGCGCCCGCGCGAGAGCTGGGCGGTCCGGATCGCGACCCAGCCGTACACGCCCGTGGGCTCGGTGATCCTGACCATCAGCATCATCCCGACGAGCAGGCCGAGCGTGTTCCAGTCGATCGCCTCGACGGCGGTGTGCTGATCGATCGTCTGCGTGAGCAGCGCGAGCACCGCGCCGAGCAGCGCGACCCTCGTGCGATCGACGCGCTCGGACGCGATCACCGCCAGCGCCGCGGCAAACAGCGCGATGGCGACCGCCATCAGCCCGATCCGGCCAGCGAGTCGCCCCATCGGCGACCACGACGGACGGCGACATCCCGAGCAGACGCATATCGGCGATCCAATCCGCGCACGGCGGCGATTCGACGCAGTCGGCGGGTCGGGCTCCGGCCGCGAGCCGGACGTCGAGCAGCCAGTCGTGGCGGCAGTCGAGCCGCTCCGACGTGGGGTGCAGCGAGATCAGGTCGGCGCGCTCGACCGCGGCAAGCTGGGCGATCGGCGACACCTCACGCCGCACCCACGCGTCGGCCTCGGCGGCGGAGAGGTGCTGGGGCCGGGTCCAGAAGATGAGCAGTCGAACCACGCCTGGATCGTGACCATCGCCGCCGCGCGTTCCCAGCTGCGGCGCCGCCCCGTGGGGCGAGCGACCCATCCCGAGGCCGGCGCGAAGCCGGCTACGGCTCCACCAGACCGCGGCGGATCGCGTAGCGGGTGAGCTCAACGCGATCGCTCATGCCGAGCTTCGACATCAGGTTCTCCCGGTGCCGCTCGACCGTCTTGGCGCTGATGTGGAGCAGCGCGGCGATCTGCGCATTCGTGTGGGCCTCGGCGATCAGCTTGACGACCTGCAACTCGCGCGGCGTGAGCGGATCGAGCACCTCGGTCTCGCCGGCCCGGGCGCGCTCGAGGAAATCGCGGATCAGCGTGGCGACCGCCGACGGGTACAGGAACGGCTCGCCGCGTATCGCGGCGCGGCTCGCCTCGACGAGATCGCGGTCGGCGGCCGACTTGAGCACGTAGCCGGACGCGCCGGCCCGCAGCGCCTCGAACAGGTACTGCTCGCTGTCGTGCATCGAGAGCATGAGGACGCGCACTTCCGGCTGGATCGCGAGGATCTCCGCCGCGGCCTGGAGGCCGGTCATCCGCGGCATCGACACGTCGAGGATCGCGAGGTCCAGCGACGCGCGGCGCGCGACCTCGAGCGCCTCGATCCCGTCGCCCGCCTCGGCGACAACGCGCAGGTCGGCCTCGGCATCGAGGACGAGTCGCAGGCCGCGCCGCACCATCGCGTGGTCGTCGGCGAGCAGCAGGCGAGCCGGATGCCCGGTCATTCTCGTGCCGCCCGCAGCCTCATTCGGACCGTCGTCCCGCCGCCCCGGCGCGAGTCCACGTCGAGCCGAGCGCCGATCAGCACCGCTCGCTCGCGCATGCCCGCAGCGCCGTGCCGTCGGCGGTGATGCCCGCATCGAAGCCGACGCCGTCGTCATGCACCACCAGCTCGTCGCGGCGCACACGGATCGACACGCGCTGGGCACGGCCGTGCCGGACCGCATTCGTGAGGGCCTCCTGGGCAACCCGGTAGATCACCAGCTCCTCCTCGGCCGACGGCCCGCTCAGGTGGCCGTCGATCGCGGGTTCGGTGCGCACGCCTGTCTGCCGCTCGACGTCGTTGGCGAGTGCCTCCAGCGCGCTGGCGAGCCCCAGGTCGTCGAGCGCCTCCGGCCGTAGCCGCCGCGCGATACCGCGCACGTCCTCGAGGCTCGCCCGGACCGCCTCAGGCGCTTCCTCGACGCCCGCGCGCTGGTCGCCGGCGGCCGCGCGCCCGAGACGGTCGAGCGCGAGCATCGTCCCCAGGCCGCCGACGAGCACGACCAGCTCGGCGAGCGCGATCGGAAAGCTCACCGTCACCGGCGTGAGGACCAGCAGCATCGTGGCGACCGCGAGCACCGCGGCGTTCGTCGCGAAGACCCTCCATTGAAGGGGCACGGCCATGAAGCTAGCGTCACCCGCCTGACCGGCGTTCTCACGCCCGCGTGACGCTGTGGGTACGCGAATCTCGACCTCAGCGAACGGACGGCAGATGGGAGAACGATGGGCTGGTCGTGCTGCGACGGAGGCACCAGGAAGAGGACGCGTGTACGGCTACCCGAGCGTCGGGATCCGCGGGTGCGCCAGGGCGACCACGGGCACGTGTCCACCAGCCGGCGGTAGCGATGACGCAGACAGGCCCGACCACACTCACGATCGTCGCCTGGGTGTCGCTCGCACTGCACTTCGCCCTGGCCGGGGCGATCGTGTGGGACATCGCGGTGGGCGGCTACCGACAGCCGATGGCCGTGATGGATTGGGTGTGGCCGATCAGCGCGCTCTATCTCGGGATCCTCGCCGCCTGGTTCTACGTGCGGCGCGGGCGCCGCGGCACGGCGAAGTGGACACGCGAGCACGGCGACGCCAGGGAGGGCGAGCCCGGCGACTGGTGGCCGGTCTCGAAGGGCACGGCCCACTGCGGAGCGGGCTGCGCCCTTGGCGACATTGCGGGCGAGTGGATCGTCTTCGCGACCGGCTGGACGATCGCGCTGTTCGGCGCGGCCGCCGCCGACTCGTTGGTGGCGATGTACGTCGCCGACTTCGCGCTCGCGTGGACGCTCGGCATCGTGTTCCAGTACTTCTCGATCGCGCCGATGCGCGATGACCTCAGCGTCGTCGGGGCCGTCCGCGCAGCGATCCGCGCCGACACTCTTTCGATCATCGGCTTCCAGGTCGGCATGTTCGGCTTCATGGCGCTGTTCCACTTGCTGCTGTTCGACCCGCCGCTGGGCGTCGACTCGACCGCCTACTGGCTGATGATGCAGATCGCCATGGTCGCCGGTTATGCGACGGCGTGGCCGGTGAACGCGTGGCTGATCCGCGTCGGTTGGAAAGAACGGATGTGACCGCCCGAGCCCGCGCCCCGGTCGTCATCCGCGTTCTCGTGGACGATCTTCGGGCCCACTGCGCACCACACGGCGGGCCGTGCAGCCGCTACCGCTCGTAGCCGGCGAGCACCGGCTGCGGCTCGACGCTTCCGGACGTCGCCGGAAGCGGGAGACCAGCGGCACGCGAGCCGTGCTCGATCAGGTGGTCGACGAGCGCGAGTGCGGCCTCGTGCGCCCCTGGGCTGCCATCGGCGACGAGCCTGACCGCGACGCGCGCAGCGATGATCCCCGCATCCGCCGGGCCGCCCGCAACCGCGACCGACAGCGACGGGACCAGGCGAGCAAGGGCGCGGCGCCGGGTGCGGCCGTGCGCGGCGCGCGCCCACGCCAACGCCGCTCGCGCGCGGGCACGCGCGACGCCGCCGGTCGACCGCGTACCGACCGCGGCTGAGGCGAACCGGAACAGGTCCCGCCGGCACTCGTCGTCCACGCCATCGTTGTAGGTGCGCAAGAAGGCCGCGATCACCGGGCACACACACTGGGGACGGTCCGAGAAGGGCTCGCCGGCCAGCATCGAGGCGAGCTCCATCACGCACACGCCCTCACTGGGCTCGGCGTGCTTCCCCCGAGCCAGCCGGATCGTCTGATGTGCCTCGACAGCCATCTCGTGCTCCTCTCGCACCACGCTTGGGCGTCCGCGACGCTGGATTCGCGGACCGTCCCGCGAGGTCGTGCCCGGCGAGATCGCGTCGCGACGGCGCTACGTCCGTCGGCAGACCATCCCTGCGCGCTGACCGCGCACCGCCCGAGTGTTCGACAACTGACAGCATCTGCTCCGGCCGGTCCGGCCCGCGCAGCCCCAAGGCAACGTGATCTCATGATCCGCACCGCGGTGATCGACGACCATCCGGCCGTCAGAGCCGGACTGCGCACGATCCTGGAGGCGTCCGGCGAGTGTGCGCTCGTCGCCGAGGCCGACGGCGCCGACGAGACGGTATGGCCGCTTCTCGACGCCGCCAGACCCGACATCGTGCTCGTCGACTACCACCTGCCGCGCCACAACGGCCTGCTGCTCTGCCACCGCATCAAGCGCGCGTCGCCGCCGCCGAAGGTGCTCGTCTATACCGCCTACGCCAGCCCCCAGCTCGCGGTGCCGGCGATGATCGCCGGCGCCGACGGGCTGATCGGCAAGGGAGCACGCGCCGCCGAGCTGCTTGCCGTGATCAAGGTCGTGATGGCGGGAACGCGGCTGATACCGCGCGTCGCGGCGCTCACGTTCGACGACGTCTGCGCGGACCTCGTCGGCGACGATCGCCGGCTCGCGCGCATGCTCGTCGCCGGCGCGGCCGAGGATCAGGTCGCTCGTCACTTCCGCCGCACCTCGGCCGACGTGAGCGACAGAGTCCGCCAGATCCTCGCTGCGATACCGCCGGCTCTGCCGGCCGGTACCTCAGAGCCGATCACGCGTCCGTCCGGTCGCCGGCGTGAGGAAGGGCCGGAGGTCCCGCCGGCTGGAACGTCTGACGACTGACCGGCGCGGGCCGACCGGGTCGGCTGGGGGCAGGTAGGCGTTCGAGGAGAAGGGGAGCTCCTTACCCCGCCAGGGACGCGAACCCCGCACTTCCGCGTCCTCACATCCGGCCCGCCCCGTGTGCCCCCCGCGCGGGGCGCGGCCACCCTCCCGCCCCCGTGCTCCGGCGCGTGCCGCGATCCCGCTGAGGAGAGCCTCGAGGCCGAACGCGAACGCGAACGCGGCGTCGCGGCACGCGTACGCTCAGGGCCGGTGCCTAACTGCCCGGCCGCTGAGCGATCACGAAGCGGATACGGCCCCGCTCGCGAACGGCACCGAGCACCATGCCGTCGAGCGCCGCGGCTGCGCGCGGCTCGACGAACACGCGGGCACCGTGCTCCTCGAGCACCTGGTCCCCGGGCCGCGCGGCCGCGGCGACGTCGAGTTGCAGCGACTCGATCGTGAGCGTCCCACCGATCAGGCACACGCGCAGGCCGGCGTCGCCCGGTGCGACCGTCTTGATCGCGTCGATTGCCGTCTGCGTGAGTGCGAGCACAGGGTGCTTTCTTCGATCGCGGCTGCGGGCTCCGGCCAACGTGGCCGATCGCCGCCTGCCTCAGGACCTAGCCGCAGCGAGGCGGTCCACCCGCGGGCAGTCTTGCGCGTGACATGCCATCGGTCGCCGCCTGCGTGCGGGTTAGACACGAGCTAGTGGCCCTTCTCTGAAGGTTTGACCGGAAACTCGGTTTCAGCGGCGAATGGGGACGTATCGCGATCAGGGAGGTGGTGGTGCGTGCCCCGGAGGTGTTCGTCAGGCCGTTGGTGCATGGGGAGGCGGTCGCGCTCAAGCGGCGAGCCAAGGCGGCCAGGCACTTCGCCACGCGCGAGCGCGCGGCGATCTTGCTGGCCTCGAATGTCGGGACACCGGTGCCGCAGATCGCGGCGATGTGGATGACCGACGAGTCGCATGTGCGTCGCGTGATTCATGAGTTCAACGAGCGCGGGATGGCGTCGCTGGACCCTGACTATCGGGGCGGGCGTCCCCGCCGGATCACCAGCGAGCAGCGCCGTCAGGCGGTCGCGGTGGCCGGTGCCCGTCCGACAGTCAGGGGGTCGCGCTCACGCGCTGGTCGCTGCCCAGGCTGGCCGACCACCTCGCCGAGATCGGGCTGTTGGAAATCAGCGCGGCGCATCTGGGGCGGGTGCTGGCCGAGGCGGGGCTGTCGTTTCAACGCACGCGCACGTGGAAGGCCAGTCCTGACCCCGACTACCAAGCCAAGGCCGCGCGCGTGCTCGAGTTGCGCGCGGCGCCGCCCGCGGACGGCGGTCACGTGATCGCGTTTGATCAGATGGGCCCGCTCAGCCTGCGGCCAATCGCCGGCGCCGGCTGGGCGCCGCGCAAGCGGCCCGAGCGTCAACGCGCGACCTATCACCGCCGCCACGGCACCCGCTACGTCTTCGGTGCCTACGACGTCCACAACGACCGCCTCAGGGTCCGGCTCAGACCACGTCGCCGTGGCAGCGACAACCTCGCCTTCATGGCCCAGATCCGCGCCGCGATTCCCGCCCGCCGGCGCATCTACTGGATCCAGGACAACCTGTCGGCCAACTGGACGCCCGATATCCGCGCGTTCGCCGAAGAATGGCCACCGGATCGAGCTGGTCCCGACCCCGACCTACGCCAGCTATCTCAACCCGGTCGAGTGCCACTTCTTCCCGATCAGCGAGTTCGTGGTCAACAACGCCGACTACGTCGACTGGGACGCGTTCGCCTGGGCGCTCGCCCGCCACGTCTGCCATCGCAACGGACCGCACCGCGACAAACGCATCCGCCTCCTCGAAGCCCGTCACCAGATCGCCGCGTGATGCAGTTTCCGGTCAAACGTTTCGAGAAGGGCCACTAGGACCGAGATCGCTCATAACGTCTCACCGCCCATATCGCGGCGGGCGTGGTAGCTCTGCCCGTGGGCGCGTGGGTCATAGGGCGCAGCAGTGACCAGCCCGTCATAGACGGGCGCGCCACGATCTACTACTGGTCGGTGGCAGCGGTCGCGTTCACCGCCGCGACGCTCGCGGCGCTCGAGTGGCCGACGCTGTGGTGGCTCGTGCCCGTAGCGATCGCCTCGTACGGGCTGGCCGCCATCGGCCGGCTCGCACCGCGACGGCGATCCCGGTTGGCAATACGCATACGTCCACGGAAAGGGCGGCTCGTACATCGCCCTCGTGACCGCATGGCTCGTCGTCTCTCTGACGGTGGACGGGCCTATCGAGGGCGTCGCGGCGGTGTCGGTGTGGGTGCTGCCGACGCTGATCGGCACCGCGCTGATCCGTGCCTGGCACCAGCGGCTCGATCCCGCGCGCGCGGGCGGACTGCGGGTGCACTGGGGGCGCATCCGGCTACCGGTCGTCGCCTGCTGCCTCGCGGCGGCGCTCGTGGTGTGGCTCCTCGGCGTCCTGCCGGGATGGTTCGGCGTGATCGCGATCCTCGGCGCCATGGCGCTCTACACGCGCGTCGGCGCTCCCCCGGCACGCTCGCCGATCCGGCTCGTCTCGCCGGTCTCGGGGCGGTGGCGCGCCGTCAACGGCCCGGCCGACAGCGTTCCCAGCCACGGCGTCCATGCGTACGGTCAGAGCTTCGCCGTCGATCTCGTCCACGAACCACGCGACCAGCACCGACCGCCGATGCGATGGTGGCCGCCCGCGCGACGGCCAGAGCGCTACCCGGGGGATCACGGCACCGTGCTGTTCGCCGACGGGATCCCGTTCACGTTCGCCGACGTCGCCGCGGGTGTGCCGTCGCGCCGCGAGCCGTTCGTCGCGTGATGCGCCGCACGGTCGAGGTGCAGGGCGCGAATGACTCGACGTCGCCGGGCAGAAACGTCAAGGGGTCATGAGTCAAGACGGGAGCGCTCGGCGACGATCCGCCGCAGCAGCGACTCCGTGCGTTCCGTCACCTCGTCGACGGTGAGCTGCATCGCCTCGGCGATGTCGTCGACCGGGCGGCGCGAAAGCAGCAATGCGGCCAACGTGACCTCCGGCGGCTCGAGCATCGCGCCGAGCTGCTCGCGGTGGTCCGGGCGCAGCGTGGGGATCGGCGTGAAGCGCAGGGTGACATCGCGCAGCGCCTGGCACAACACGGGGGCGGGCGCTCGCTTGGACAGCAGCGCGTCGGCCTGGGCGAGCATCGCGGGCGCCATCAGCGTGCGGTCGGCGAACTCGGAGTACAGGACCACCGCCAGTCCGCGTTTCGCGCGCTTGATCCGATGGCAGAGCACGATCCCGTCGTCGCCGCGCAGATGGAAGTCCAGCAGCACGGCGTCCGGATCGGCGCGGTCCAATATTGGCCACAGCTCGGCCTCGCCCCCCGCCGATCCCACGACGGCGATGTCGTCGGTCGCCTCGAGCACGGCCGTGACGCCGGCGCGCATGGCGGGGTGGTCGTCGACGATGACCGTCGCGATCGTCACCGGCTCCCCCCCGCGCCGAGCGACCATCCGAAGCCGTCGTTGCCGACCGCGCCCTTGATGCCCGGCGTGCCCTGAGTCCACAGCTGGTCGGCCGCCGCGCTGAGCGCGCCATGCCGGCCGTGGAGGACGTTCACCACGCCGGCGTTCGGGAAGCTGCCAACGCGGTCCAGCGGGACACCGATCGCGAGGTCGGCGTGGCTCTCGCCGTCGAAGTCGCCGACCGCGAGACTCAGGCCGAAGTTGTCGAATGCGCCCGGACGGCCCTTGACGCCGGCGCTCGCCTGGCTGAAGAACGTGTCCCGGCGCGACAACCCCGTGCGCTCGGACCCGTACACGACGTTGACCGCTCCGGCGTCGGCGATCCCGCCGATGTCCTCGGTCGGGACGCCGACCGCGAGGTCGTCCTCGTAGTCGTTGTCGAAGTCCGCGCTCGCGAGTGTGTAGCCGAAGCGATCGCCGGTCTCGATCGCGCCCTTGCTGCCGGGGCTCGCCTGGCTCAGCATCGTGTCGGCGCTCTTGAGCCCGTCTCGGCCGCTGTAGAGCAGGTTCACCGCGCCGGCATCGCGGACGCCGCCGAGGTCCTCGAACGGCACGCCGATCGCCAGCTCGACGTCACCGTCCTGATCGACGTCGCCAGTCGCGAGCGACCAGCCGAAGTCGTCCGATGCCTCCGGGCGCGCCTTGATGCCGTGCGCGCCCTGCGACCACAGCAGGTCGCCGGCCTGATCCAGCCGGCCGTGCGACGAGTACAGGACGGACACCGCGCCGGCACGCACGCCGTTGATCCGGCCGCCGGGCAGTCCGATCGCGAGGTCGTCGTCACCGTCGTCGTCGAAGTCGGCGGCGGCGAGTGCGTGCCCGAACCGGGCGAATGACGCCGCGATGCCGTTGACGCCTGACGTGTCCTGCGTCCACAACTGGTCGGCGCCGGCGCGCACGCCGCCGCGCGTCGAGTACAAGACGTCGACGGCGCCCGCCGCTGCGGCACCAGCGACGCTGTCGTTCGGCACGCCGACGGCCGTGGCGATCACGCCGGGGGTGTCCTGCGTGAACTCCTGATCGGACTCTTCGCGCAGTCCGCGGCCGGCCGAGCCGTAGAGCACGTTGACCGCGCCGGCGAGGTGAGCACGCCGGCCAGCAGGCTGATCTTGATCAGGTGTCGGAGTAAGGCCATGGAAACGGCGCTAGCCCGGGCGGGCAGCCGCCGTCCGCATCCGGTCAGCGGGCGGACGAGCGCGTCCTTGCGCGGACCACTGGCGCCGCGGCCGCCGGCTTGCCGACTGACGACCGGGCACGTGGACTGTCACGGCGGTGACAGCCGCCGTCGGCTCGCTGACGGACTCGCGTCGCGCGGCGCGAGCAAGAGGAGTAGGACTTCTTCGAACCTGCGCGCGGCTCCCGCGCGCGGTGCGGAGAAAGGAGATCCGTGCAGCCACACAGGCGCGTCCGACCGCGATGTGCGATCGCGCTCGTCGCCGGCACGCTCGCGGTCATCGGCTGCGGCGGTGGCGGAAGCAGCGGCGGTGGAAGCAGCTCCAGCGAGAGCACACCTGCTCCGGGTGCCAACGACGCCGAGCAGCTGTTCGCCTCCAACGGCTGCAGCGGCTGTCACACGCTCGCGAAGGCAGGCTCGAACGGCACCACTGGGCCCAACCTCGACAAGCAGCTCGTCGCGGACGCGAAGGCGGCCGGCAAGCCGGTGCCCGAGTTCGTGCGCCAGTCGATCGTCGACCCCGACGCGTACATCGCCAAGGGCTACTCGGCCGGCGTGATGCCGAAGGACTTCGGCGACAAGCTGTCGTCCGAGCAGCTCAGTGCCCTCGTCGACTACATCAGCTCCACCGGGAACTGACGCCGGGCGCTGGCGCGGGCTGCTCGGCCCGGCGGACTGAAGAGCCTCCAGCCCGCGACAGTGATTGCCGCGACCGTCCCCCGCCCGGCCATGTCTCGCGAGAGACGTTGAGCGCGCCGCGAGCGCAGCACGTGGTAACGCCGAGGACGTGAGCGATCGCGCCGTCGCCGCACTCAACGAGTCGCCGGCATCGACGTGTTCAAGGACGGCTTGCACCTGGGCCGGCTCACTGCCAGCGCAGAGACCCCGTGACGAGGGCTACTTGATCAACACCGGCGCGCCGACCGGCACGAGCCGGTAGACGCGCTTGACGGCCGGGACGGCCATGCGAATGCACCCGTGCGACGCGCGCCGCCCGAGCGACCACGTCGCGTCGGTGCCGTGGATGCCGACGCCGTCGACGATCCCCAGCCAGCGCGCCTTGAGCGGGTTCTCGCTGGTGCCGCCGTCGATCACCTCGTTGCGGTAGGCGCCCGCCCAGGCCTTGTCCGGTGCGCTCCAGGCCGGATCGACGGCCTTGTTGGCGATGCGGTAGCGCCCGCGCGGCGTGGCGTGGCCGGGCATGCCGACGGCGACCGGGTAGCCGGCGACGCGGCGACCGTGCCGGAACACGCGCAGCCGGAAGCCGCGGCGGTGGACGGTCACCACGACCGGGTTGCGCTCGAGCACTTCACGACGCGTCACCCGCGGCTCGATGGTGGTGCGCCCGGCCCGGAGCGTGCGCTCGGCGTCCGGCGTCGTCAGCGCGTGTGCCAGCCGCTTGCGGAGGCTGCCGCGGTCGATGTCGTAGCCGGCCCGTGCGGGCCGGATCGCCAGCCGTGTCACCGCAAACCGCAGCCGCGCATTGCGGGGGTCGCGGTGCACGTCACCGGCCACCTGGCGCACGAAGTGCGCCAGCCGCGGGTGGCTGTAGCGCACCCAGAGCGCGACGTCGACCGGCGCGCCGCCGGCCTGTCGCGCGGCGGTGTCGGCGCGGCGCGCCGAGCGCAGCGCGTCGAATCGCAGGCGGACGCCGCGAACCGTCAGTGTGCGGCGATGCCCGGCGGCACGCACGTGGATCGGCGCGCGCACGCGGTCACCGAAGCGGGCCTCGATCAGCGCTGCAGCCTCCGTCAGCGAGCGGCCACCGACGTCGAGCCCGGCGATGTGCGCGCCCGGCGGGATCACCGGATCGGATTCAGGGCGAGCTTCGGGCGCCAGTACGCCCGCGACGCCCGCGCCGATCGCGACGATTGTCGCGCAGACCAAGACGAGAAAGGCGATGCGCATCTCGCCTGCGTGCCCGCACGGGAGCGCGCCGACGGCATGCCGTCCGTCGTCTGACGGATGCTCGTCAGCGCAATGACGAACGCGGCGCGGTGCAGGCAACTTGCGCCGGCGGCCCGAGTTGGGACGGTCAGCACATCGTTGAACCGACCCGGGCGCCCGTCGCCCCGGTCGGCCGGGGGAACCACTGGCGGACCTGTCCGCCCGGGGCGAATCGCCTGAACGACTCAGGCGTAGCGCAGCACTTCCAGCGCGAGCCCGTCAGCTCACCTCGGAAGCGTCTGGAAGGAGCACCTTTGATACCGATCTCGCCGTTGCGGCGCGGGCAACGTCCCGCTCGCGGCGTTCTTACTATTGCGCTCGCCGCCGCCACGACAGTGGCGGTCTGTCCTGCCGAGGCCGCGGCCCGCCAGCGATCGCCCGCTACGTCTCGGCAGCCGCGGCCACCACGTGCACGTGCTGCAGCGCTGGCTGACTGTGCTCGGCCAGCCGACCGCGGTGGACGGCGTCTTCGGCCGCGGCACGCGGCGCAGCGTGCGGCGTTACGAGCGCAGCGAGGATCTGCGCGTCGACGGGCGCGTGTCGTGGGTCGAGTTCCGCGGCATCCGCCGGCGCGTGCGCGCGGTTCGAGCCGCCTCCCCACCCGGCCCGAGACCGGCCGCGCTCAGCTGTCTGCTGACGGGCGCATGGCGATCGCGCCGCCGGACGCGCCGCCGGCCGTGCGGGACGCGATCGCCGCCGCGAACGAGATCACCGACAGGCCGTACCGCTACGGCGGCGGCCACCGGCGGTTCAGCTCGTCCGGCTACGACTGCTCGGGCTCGGTCTCGTACGCGCTGCACGGCGGCGGCCTGCTCGACTCGCCGCTCGACTCGACGGGCTTCATGCACTGGGGCCGTCGCGGCCGCGGCACGTGGATCACGATCTACGCGAACCACGGCCATGCGTACACCGTGATCGCCGGCCTGCGGTTCGACACGTCCGGCCGCGGCGAGAACGGACCCCGCTGGCGGCCCGCCCATCGCTCCCGGCGCGGCTTTGCGGCCCGGCACCCGGAGGGCCTGTGATGCGCGCGCTCGGGATCGCGCTCGCGGTGCTCGCGCTGGCCGCGCCCGCCGCGCAGGCGCGCACGTCGCAGTTCACGATCTTCGAGGCGTCGCGTGAGCTCAAGAGCGCCGACGCCGCATTGCGGGCGCGCACGTTCGACGAGATCCAGGGCTTCGGCGTGCGCTGGATCCGCGTCGTCATGTACTGGCGCGAGGTCGCGCCGGCCCCGCACAGCAACACGCGGCCGTCGTTCGACGAGAGCGACCCCGCCGCGTACAACTGGGGGCCCTACGAACGCCTGGTCGCCGAGGCGCGTGCCCGCGGAATCCACGTGCTCGTCACGCCGAGCGGCCCGGCGCCGGACTGGGCGACGCTGACCGGCAACGGCGTCGACTACCCGAGCCCGACCCACTTCGGCCGCTTCATGACCGCCGTCGGCCGCCAGTTCGGCTCGCGCATCAAGTACTGGTCGGTCTGGAACGAGCCCAACCACCCGCAGTTCCTCGGCCCGCAGTACCGCCGCCACAAGCCGTACTCGCCCCAGCTGTATCGGCGGCTGTTCTGGGCCGCCCACAAGGCGCTCGCCCGCACCGGGAACGCGCACGACCGCGTGCTGATGGGCGAGACCGCGCCGCGCGGCAATCGCCACGTGGTGTTCCCGCTGCGGTTCCTGCGCGGTGCGCTCTGCCTCAACCGCCATTACCACAAGCGCCGCGGCTGCAAGAGGCTGCCGGCGGACGGCTACGCGCACCATCCTTACACGACGCGCAGCGGGCCCTACTTCGTCTCGCCGCACCGCGACGACGTGACGATCGGCTCGCTCGGCCGCCTCGTCCGGGCGCTGAACCGGGCGGGACACGCGCACGCGGTCCGGCGCCACCTGCCGATCTACCTGACCGAGTTCGGGATCCAGAGCCGCCCTGACCCGCACTACGGGGTCAGCCAGACCCGCCAGGCCGAGTACCGGGCCATGGGCGAGAAGATCGCCTGGAGCAACCGGCGGGTGCGGGCGATCTCGCAGTACCTGATGCGCGACGACGCCCCGGGCAGGGGCCGCAACCGCTTCGGCGGCTTCGAGTCCGGCCTGCGTTTTCACCGCGGGACCAAGAAGCTCGCCTATCGCGGGTTCCGCCTGCCGATGGTCGCCCGCCGCAGCGGACGCCGTCGCGTGCGCCTGTGGGGCTACGTCCGCCCCCACGATGGACGCGAGCGCGTCGAGATCCAGTACCGCGGCCGGCGCGGTCACTGGCGGCACCTCAAAGGCGACCGCACCGACCGCCGCGGTTACTGGATGGCGACGACGCGCTACCGCAAGGGCCGGTCCTACCGCGTCCGTTGGCGCTCGCCGCACGGGACCTCCTATCCGGGCTCGCGTACCCGCCCGTACCGGCAGCACTGACCTCGATAGGCCCCGGCCCGATCGTCAGTGCACTGACGTCGGTCGACCGAAACGCGCACCGCAGCGCATCCCCCCGCCAGCGGGTCGCGGCTGGGAGCCCTCCAGTGCACCGCGCGGCCCCGGACAACCCCGCCCCGCCGACCGGAGCCCGCCACCGGTCGCGGGGCGGGGCGCCTGCCATGCGCCGCCAGATGATCATCTAGGGTCCGGGTCGGCCCCCATGCCCCCCTCGCCGTCCCGCCTCCTGCTCGCCGACGATCACGCGTTGGTGCGTGCAGGCGTGCGCCGGATCCTCGACGACGACCCAGAGCTCGCCGTCGTGGCCGAGGCCGCCGATGGCGACGAGGCGCTGCGCATCGCCCTCGGCTCCGCGATCGACCTCGCGGTGCTCGACGTCTCGATGCCGAAGCTGACCGGCTTGCACGTCGCCCGCCATCTGTCCGAACAGCGGCCGAACGTGCGTGTGCTGATCCTGTCGATGCACGACAACGAGGAGTTCCTGTTCGAGGCGCTGCGCGTCGGTGCATCCGGCTACGTCCTCAAGTCGGCGGCCGAGCACGACCTCGTGCGTGCCTGCCACGCCGCCCTCCGTGGCGAGCCGTTCCTGTATCCGAACGCGGTCCGCGCCCTGATCCGCGACCATGTCGAGCGCACGCGCCGCGGGGAGACCGGGATCGAGGACCCGCTGACACCGCGCGAGACCGAGGTCGTCAAGCTGATCGCCGAAGGCCACACGAGTCGCGAGATCGCCGGCCTGCTCAACATCAGCGAGAACACGGTCGAACGGCACCGGGCGAACGTCCTCGAGAAGCTCGGCCTCCGTGACCGCGTCGCGCTCACGCTCTACGCGGTCCGCCGTGGGCTCGTCGAGCCCTGACTCCGTCATTCGACTGACAGCCGCGCGCGCGGCGCGTGCGCGCGGGGAACGTCCATGCAGACGTGAGGGGCAACGACGCAGGTCCCCGGCCTTGAGTGCCCGGCTGCCGGTGCCGGTTCGTGCGCTGATCCGCGACCACATCAACTCGGTCGGCGCGCTTGAGCTGCTGCTCACGTTGCGCAGCGAGCCCGAGCGGCTGTGGAGCGTCGACGCGCTGTGCGAGCGGCTCGAGTGCCCGCCGTCGTGGGCGCAGCTGCAGCTCGACGCGATGCGCTACAGCGGCTTCGTCGAGCCGGACGGCGACGGCTGGCGCTATGCGCCTGCCGACGCACGGCGGCGCGAGGCCGTCGACGCTCTCGATGAGGCGTACCGCCTGCAGACGCGCGACGTCCTGCGCTTCGTGTTCACGCGCGCGGCCGACGACCTGCAGGCGTTCTCGGACGCCTTCCGTGTACGACGCGACCAGGAGCGATGACCGTGGCGACGATCGCCTACGTGCTGTGCGCGGTCCTCAGCGTCGCGTGCGCCGTGCTGCTGCTGCGGGCGTGGTCACGCGACCGGCGGCACCTGCTGCTGTGGAGCGGGGTGTGCTTTGCCTGGCTGGGGATCAGCAACGTGCTGCTGTTCTTCGATCTGAGCGTGCTCGGCTCCAGCACCGACCTGCGCTGGGCGCGCAGCGTGACGTTCCTGGCCGGCCTCGTCGCACTTCTCGCTGACCTCATCTGGCGCGCACCCGCCGAGGGAGAGCCGCGATGATCGATTTCGTCGACGGGGCGAGCTGCCTGGCCGCGGCCGCGATCGCGCTGTTCTTCGTGCGCTTCTGGCGCGCGAGCGACGACCGGCTGTTCGGGCTCTTCGCCCTCGCGTTCGCGCTGCTCGCCGTCAACCGAGTCGCCCTCGCGCTGCTGGACAACGACAGCGAGGGCGCCACGGTGGTGTACCTCGCACGTGCGCTCGCGTTCGCCCTGATCCTCGTGGCGATCGCCGACAAGAACCTCGCGCGCCGGCAGCCACGGCGGGTCCACCGATGAGCGCGCGCCCGCGACACGGGTCGCCGGCCTGGCGCGCGCTCAAGGCGCCCACCGCCCTGTACGAGCACGGATGGGGCTGGCTGCTCGGCCACCGGTTCCTCGCGCTGACGCACTGCGGGCGCAGGACCGGCCGCCAGTACGTGACCGTGCTCGAGGTCGTGCGCTGGACCCCCGCAACGCACGAGGCGGTCGTCGTCTCCGGCTTCGGTCCGAAAGCGCAGTGGTACCGCAACGTGCTCGCGGCCGGGGCCGAGGAGGTCCGCATCGCGCGCGTGCGCTACCCGGCGCACGCCCGCGTCCTCGCGCACGACGAGGCGGTCGCCGTGCTGGCGGACTATGAGCGCCGTAACCGGCTGCTCGCGCCGGTCGTGCGGGCGGTCCTGAGCCGGCTGACCGGCGTCCGCTACGACGGATCCGACCGCGCGCGCGACCAGATCGCCGACAAGCTGCCGCTCGTCGCGTTCACACCCGCCGCCGGAACCGTGGCGCGCGACCGCTGATCACGGCGCGGGCACGCTCGCGGCGACGAAGGCCGCCGCGACCTCGGCGGCGTCGCGTGGGCTCAGCCCGGCGCCGGTGAGCGTGCGCCAGGTCGGGAAGTCGACGGCGAGGCGCAGGGCCCCGCGGGCGCGTTGCCGGGCGCGGCCGCGCAGCCCGCGCCCCGCGGCGAGCACCTCGACGGCGCGGTCGAGCAGGGCGAACCAGGTCGCGTCCATGATCTCGCCGAGGGCGGCTCGACGAGCGGCGCGTCGCGGTACGCGGTGGTCCACATCGCCTCCGTCTCGCCGTAGTAGGCGTACAGCTCGTCGAGCGCCGTCGCCAGCCGCACTCGCGGGTCGCGCACCTGCGCCCACGCCGCGGGATCGGGCGGCGGGTGCAGCGTCGATCCAGTGCGACGTGCACGCCGTCGACCATCTCGCCTTCGGTGGGAAAGTGGTTGTAGACCGTCATGCGGCCGACGCCGGCGCGCCGCGCGACCTCGGTGACGGTCGTCTGCGCCGCGCCGACCGTCTCGTGCAGGCCGATCAGCGCATCGACGATCCGCTGCCGCGTCTGCTCGTGCTTGCGCGCACGCTCGCGTTGCTCGTACTTGCGTTGCTCCGTCATTTCGCTGGACGCCATGCTAACCGAATGTATGTCGAATGACAAATTCGATGGACATACCGTACCTCGAATTGACAGCGCTCGGACGAGCCTGCATATTCGACATACATGCCGTCCAATCAAATAGGAGGCACGATGCACACCGTCCGACACGGGCCAGATCGAGCTGCTGCCTGCGCACCACCGCGACGACGAGGCGAACGTCGTCCGCGCCACCTGGCCCGTCCATCGCGGCACCGGGGCGCGCAGCACTGCCGCGGTCTACTTCGAGCTCGACCGCGGGATGCACCTCGGTCGCCACACCGACAGCGCCGAGGAGCTGCTCGTCGTCCTCGCCGGAGAGGTCGACGTCGTGGTCGGTGACGAGCGCCGGCGCGTGGCCGCGGGCGGCGTCGCGGTCGTTCCCGCCGAGGTTCCGCACGACGTCGATCGGCGTCACCGACGAGCCGGCCCGGGTGCTCGGCGTGTTCGGCGCGAACACGATCGTGAGCGTGTTCGACGACAGCTGGGTGCCCTACGGCACGCGCGTGCTCGGGACGCCGCCGCCGGCCGAGGCGCTCGCCGCCGCCTGATCGCTCTCTCCCCCAACCCCCAGGAGCCCACCATGAACCTCGACTACCGCTTCCAGGCCCGCTTCACCGACTCCGTGGAGGTCGGCCCCGTCGACGGCGTCGTCCGCATCGACAACTACTTCGACGGCGCGATGACCGACGGCGAGCTTGCCGGCGCGCGCGTGCGCGGCGTCGACCAGGTCGCCATCCGCGCCGACGGCAGCGTCGTGCTCGACATCCGCGAGACGATCGAAACCGAGCGTGGCGCGATCTCCGCCGACGTGCGCGGGTACGCGATCCCGCGACGCCGACGCGCCGCAGCGGCACACGCTGCGCGCGTTCGCGCTGTTCAGCACCGCGGTCCCCGAGTACGCCGACTTACAACACGGCCGTCGTCGCGGTCGACGGGCACCGTCGACATGGCCGCGGGGACGATCGCCGTCACCGGGCGCTCGACCGCGCCTCAGCTCGCACCGGCGTGAGCGCGCGGGTCGCTCAGTGCGTCGGCCCGGCCTCGTACAGATCGTCGGCTGAGCCGGCGCACGCGACCCGCTGCGATCGCGCGCAGGAGCACGAGGTCGAACACGACCTCCCAGTGGTCCGCGCCGGTCAACTCGCGGAGGCTGCCGCGGGTCAGCACGCCGTAGCTCAACAGCGTGGTGCGCAGCTTCCGCTGGCGCGCCACGGTGTGCGACGGCGCCGCGTCCGGCTTGTATCCCGAGGTGGCGCTCACATCACTGGCATGCCCGCACGGCGCGAGCGCCGACATCCGATCGTCAGTCGAATGACGAGCGCCCGCATCGCGGGCACGGTTCGGGGCACTGGCGTCTCGATGACGCCGGCCACGTCTCGATGACGCCCGCGCCGCGGACCGGCCGCCTGTCCATGCTGCTCGCCCTCGCGCTGCTGGCAGGCGCCGCAGCGCTGGGCGTCGTGCTCGGCCTGCACGGCTCGGCGAAGGCCGGCCACGCGGACGGCCTGCGCGGCGGTCATGTGCCGGCTGCGCTCGCCCGCAGCGCGGCGCCGCGCATTCACCTTCGCGACGCGCGCGGCCGCGTCGTCGACACGCGCGCGCTCGCCGGGCGGCCGTACGCGGTCACGTTCCTCTACACGCATTGCCGCGACGTGTGTCCGCTGGTCGGCAGGGAGCTGAGCGAGGCGCTGTCGCAACTCGGCGACCGAGCCGACGACGTGGCCGTGCTCGGCGTCAGCGTCGACCCGGCCGGCGACACCCCCGCGGCGGCACGCCGCTGGGAACGGCGCGAGCAGCTCCCGGCGAGCTTCCACTACCTGCTCGGGTCGCGCCGGCAGCTGCAGCCGACGTGGCACGGGTACTTCGTCGCTCCCCAGGACGCCGCCGCAGACGAGAGCGTGCACACCGCGAGCGTGTGGCTCGTCGATGGGCACGGGCACCGCCGGGCGAAGTACTCGGCCGGAGCGCCGATCGACCCGCGCGACGTCGCGCACGACCTCGCACGGCTGCTCGACGAAGGCGCGGCGTCGTGAGCTCCCACGCCGAGGCCATAGCAGCAGGCCCGCGCCGCGCGGCTCCAGCGCGAGCGAGCCCACCCTTTCAGGTCTTGCGCTTGACTCCGAAACGAACGCGCCCGTCCGCGGGCGCGGCGTCGAGCACCATGTCGTCGAGCGCCTCCGCGGCTTCGGGTTCGATGAACAGGTTCGCGCCCTCCGCCGACACGATCCGGTCGTCGTCGGCGGGCGCCTCCGCGATCGCCAGCTGAACCGAGCGCTCGGCAGGTTCGGCCGACATCGAGAGGCGCAGGCCGCCCTCCTCACCCGGGACGAGCCGCTTGACGGCTTCGATGGCGTTCTGGGTCAGTGTCAGCACGATGCCCTCCTCGGGTTCAGACGACGCAGGCCCGGCAGCGGCCCTCGGTGGCCGGTGCCGGCGGTACCGACCATGGTGCGACCGACGACGCCTCGCGGCTCCCGGAATGTCATTGGGCGTACGAGCCCCGCCGGACGCTCGATCGTCGCCACCTCAGCAGCGCCGCATCGGAGGCTTCGGCGACATCGGGATGCCGCCGTTCGGCACCTGAGCCGTCACCCGACGGCGCGCGCGAGGCTCCGTAGCCGGCGCTTGGCCCGCGCGGCGATACTGCGAATCCTGCCCCGCTTGCGGGCGGGCGGGTGCGCCTGGCGGCGCAGATGTCCAGCACGCCGGGAGAGGTCGCCAATCCGTTCCGCGCGCTCGATGAGGCGGCCGATCTCATCCACGTTGGCGGTCGTATAGGCCTCGGCCGGCTCGATCCGGTCGGGTGCGTCATCGAGGAACCCGAAGCTCTCGAAGTCGCGACGATAGGTCGCACGCACAACCGCGAGCACCTCAGGCGAGAACAGCGGGCGGATCGGCACCAGTGGCGCCGAGTTCGCTCGCGGCAGCGTCAGCGCCTCCCCCTGCCATCCGGCGCCGCGCATGTGCCGGTCAAGATCTCCGAGCAGGTCGGCCAACTCAGTCGTCCGGTAGATCGACGAGTACCGCATCCGACGGACCGCGAGGAGGCGGTGCTGTGGAGCGAAATGGCGGTTCGGGATGACCTGGCTGGATCCGTCGCTCAGCGCCCGGACAAACCGGTGGAAGTCGTCAATGATGTCGTCGCCACTGCGCGGCACCCGTGGGAACCACGCCGCGTCGCCGAACCGCTCCACCCAAAAACGCTCGCGCAACAACAGCTTCGACTGCCACGCCGAGAAGAGCCGCGTGGCCGGATGCCGCACGACCGCGAAGATGAACCATCCGTTATCGGGCGATATCGCGTCCAGCTCGGCGTCGGAGAGGTCTGCCGCCATGGGCGTGTGCTGCCAGAGGCTGCGGCGATGGATCGTCATCGCCCGTGACACCTCGCTCGAGAGCGAACGGTAAAAGCGCTCGCGGCTCTCGCCCTGGAGGTCCGCCACCATCCACTTCAGGCTCGTGCACGCGGCCTTGTTCACCGCGACGTACATCGTCCGCCAGCGGCTCAGCACGAATGTGGACGTCGGATGGTACGGCAGGTCCGCCCGCTTCAAGGGGGCGTCGCTTCGATCGTGGTCTCGTCGGCGAGCACTCCCTTTCCCTCCCCCTCGCGGCAGACGACTCGCAGCCCGGTCGTGCCCCTGTGACTCGGATCGGGGCCGATGATCGTCAGCCGTCTGACGAAGTGCTCGAGGCGGCCCGTGCACGACCGCGGCGATACCGTTCCCCAGCCGTCAGGAGGCCGCCGCGCGGCGTTGGAGAATCGCGCTGAGACGCTCGAGATCCTCGGTCATCGCGCGCCGCGTTGCGCAACGTCATGTGCGTGGCGCCCTCACCGGCATCCTCCCAGGTGTAGGTGGTCTCCATCGGGAACGGGCCCTGCGCGGTACTCATCACGAGGCGACGCCCACGGAGTCTCAGCTCTTCGCCGGCAGCGAGCGGGCGAACTCCACGCCGCCAGCGACCCACGCCGCCAGGTCGCGCTCGCCGGCGATGCCCTCAGGCGCGACGAGGATCCACCCCTTCATCGGCCGCCCGGTCATGTCGAACGGTCGCGTGTACGGGCGCGCGAGCGCATCGTCCGATGCCAACGGCCCGACGCGGACCATCAGCTCCCGGCCGGAGAGTCCCACCGCCATGTTGCCGTGCAGCAGGAACGCCAGGCCGCCGAACATCGCCTTCTCGGTGACCGCCGGCTCCGCGGCGAGCTGCTTGCGCACACGACCGGCGAGATCCTCGTCGTACGCCATTGCGTCGTCTTCTATCACAGGTCGGCAAGTCGTTTCTTGCGCAAGTGTATACTTGCGCTTGTGGTTGACATCTTCCAGGTGCTCGCCGAGCCGCGGCGTCGCGAGATGCTCACGCTGCTCGGCTCCGACGAGCGGACGGCCGGCGACATCGCCCAGCGGTTCGACGTCACGCGCCAGGCCGTCTCGCAGCACCTGCAGATCCTGCTCGAGGCCGGCCTGATCCGCGAGCGTCGCGACGGCACGCGGCGCTGGTACCGCGCGCGCCCCGAGGGCCTAGCCGAGGTCCGCGCGTACGTCGAGGCGATGTGGCCGAGCGCCCTCGGCGACCTGAAGGCCGCAGCCGAGCAAGAACACGCGTCCAAGAGGGGCGATGCCGGGCGCAACTGAGCCACTTCGCAACGAGGTCCGGATCGCCGCGCCGCCGGAGGTCGTGTTCGTGTACTTCACCGACCCTGCGCGCATGGTGAGCTGGATGGGGGTCGCGGCGCTGCTCGATCCGCGTCCCGGTGGCGCGTTTCGCGTCGAGGCCAACGGTCGCGATGTCGTGATCGGCGAGTACGTCGAGGTCGACCCGCCGCATCGCGTCGTCTTCACCTGGGGGTTCGAGGGAACCGACCCGTTCGTCGCGCCGGGATCCACCCGCGTCGAGGTCACGCTCGAGCGCGATGGCGAAGGCACCGCTGCTGACCCTGCTCCACCACGGGCTTGCAGACGGCACGCGCGACGCCCATGCCGAAGGCTGGGCGCATTACCTCGCTCGCTTGGCCCCTGTGGCCGCCGGCCGCCCCGCCCAGCCCGATCCCTGGATCGTCAACGACTGAAAGAGAGACGATGCCCTCCATCCATTTCCGCAGAACCGTCGACGCACCGCCCGAGGCGGTCTATGCGGCGCTCGCGACGCAGGACGGCCTCGCGGGCAACTGGACCGACCAGCTCGAGGTCCCCGAGCAGATCGGCGGCGTGGCGCGGTTCGGCTTCGGCCCCGAGTGGGCCAAGACGCTGGAGGTCCGGATCGATGCGCTGGACCCCGGCCACCGTGTCGAGTGGACCCCCGTGGGCGGGTTCCCGGGCTGGATCGGCACCTCGATCAGCTGGACCCTCGAGCCCGCAGACGACGGCGGGACCGTCGTGCACTTCACCCACGGCGGCTGGCCGGATCAGGCGGCCGAGGGCGAGATGGCGATGTGCGGCTACACCTGGGCCATGATCATCGACCGCCTCGGGCGCCAGGTCGCAGGCGGCGAACGCGCGCCGTACTTCCGGGCCGGAGAGCCGCTCCCGGGGTAGCGCTTTGCGGGACGTGGTCCGGATCGATGCGCTGGACCCCGGCCGCCGTGTCGTCGACCCGTGCGCGGGTTCCAGGGCTGGATCGGCACCTCGATCACCTGGACCCTCGAGCCTGCAGACGACGGCGGGACCGTCGTGCGCTTCACCCACGGCGGCTGGCCGGATCAGGCGGCCGAGGGCGAGATGGCGATGTGCGGCTACACCTGGGCCATGATCATCGACCGCCTCGGGCGCCAGGTCGCAGGCGGCGAACGCGCGCCGTACTTCCGGGCCGGAGAGCCGCTCCCGGGGTAGCGCTTTGCGGGACGTCACGCCGCGGTCCGAGCGCGTGACGATCGACGGCGGGGACCGCGTACGCCACATGACCGTGCCGGGACGCTGCGCAGACCTGGTCAGGACGTGCAGCACAAACCCAGCGGTCCCGCGCGCCGGGGTAGCCCGAAGCGGATCCAGTCTCGTGGACGGCGCCACGCAGGCGTCGCGCCGCCATCCGAAGCGTGGCGCGGAGCGGGTCGCCCAGATGGAGACCGGCTCGAGGTGATTTCAAATCCACTTGCGCAGAGTGCTCGATTTGGCTCTGTAGCGCCGTTTGAGTTGTCGTCAGTTGTGCCCACTTGCCCTCGCTTCAGGACCCCGTGCGAGACCCCCGTCGTCGAGATGGGGCGGCCTACGGG
>CAWIEW010000019.1:0-201838 GCA_963835285.1 uncultured Solirubrobacteraceae bacterium
CTTGAACTGCTGGCCGGAGTGGTCGGCGATATCGAACTTCTCGAGCTTGTCGCCGAGCAGGATGTCCTCGAGCTCGGAGTCCTTCTCGATGTAGCGCTCCGGTTGCCCTGGGTGAGCTTGTAGAGCGGCGGCTTGGCGATGTAGATGAAGCCGCCCTCGACCAGCTCCTGCATCTCGCGGAACAGCAGCGTCAGGATCAGCGTGCGGATGTGGGCGCCGTCGACGTCGGCGTCCGTCATCAGGATGATCTTGTGGTAGCGCGGCTCTCGATGTCGAACTCGTCGCGCACGCCCGTGCCGAGCGCGGTGATCAGCGCCTGGATCTCCGTGTTCTGCAGCACCTTGTCGATGCGCGCCTTCTCGACGTTGAGGATCTTGCCGCGCAGCGGCAGGACCGCCTGCGTCGCGCGGTCGCGGCCCTGCTTGGCCGAGCCGCCGGCGGAGTCGCCCTCGACGATGAACAGCTCGGTCAGCGACGGGTCGCTCACCGAGCAGTCGGCGAGCTTGCCCGGAGCGCGATGCTCTCGAGCGCGCGACTTCGGCGCGTGAGGTCGCGCGCCTTGCGCGCGGCCGCGCGCGCCTGCGCGGCTGAGACCGCCTTGCGGAGGACCGCACGCGCCTCCTGCGGGTTCTCCTCGAGGAACTGCCCGAGCTTGGTGTTGACGACCGAGCTGCGACGAAGCCCTCCATGCCCGGGTTGCCGAGCTTGGTCTTCGTCTGGCCCTCGAACTGCGGGTCGGCCAGCTTGGCCGAGATCACCGCGGTCAGGCCCTCGCGGACGTCCTCGCCGGAGAGGTTCTCGTCCTTCTCCTTGAGCTCGCCGCTCTCGCGCGCGTAGCGGTTGAGCGTACGCGTCAGCGCCGAGCGGAAGCCCGACAGGTGCGAGCCGCCCTCGTGCGTGTTGATGTTGTTGGCGAACGAGAAGACGGACTCCTGGTAGGAGGAGTTCCACTGCAGCGCGACCTCGACCGCGCCCTCGTCGGACTCGCCGTCGAAGAAGACGACCTTCTTCTGGATCGGGTCCTTGTTCTCGTTCAGGTAGGCGACGAAGTCCTCGATGCCGCCCTCGTAGTGGAAGTTGGCCTGCGGTTGCCCTCGCCGCGCTTGTCCTCGATCCCGATCTGCAGGCCGCGCGTGAGGAACGCGGTCTCGCGCAGGCGCTGCTCGAGCGTCGCGAAGTCGAAGTCGAGCGTCTCGAAGATCTCGGCGTCGGGCAGGAACGTGATCGTCGTGCCGGTGTCCTTGGTCGGCTCGCCCTTCTGCAGGTCGCCCTGCGGGACGCCGCGGGCGTAGTCCTGGGTCCACGTGAAGCCCTCGCGCTTGATCTCGACGTGCAACTGCTCGGACAGCGCGTTGACGACCGAGACACCGACGCCGTGCAGCCCGCCGGAGACCTTGTAGCCGCCGCCGTCGCCGAACTTGCCGCCGGCATGCAGCACGGTGAGGACGACCTCGACCGCCGGGCGGCCCTCCTTCTCCATGATCCCGACCGGGATGCCGGCGCCGTCGTCGACCACGGTGATCGAGTTGTCCGGGTGGATGGTGACCTGGACCGCGTCGCAGCGTCCCGCCAGTGCCTCGTCGACCGAGTTGTCGACCACCTCGTAGACGAGGTGGTGCAGCCCGCGCACACCGGTCGAGCCGATGTACATGCCGGGACGCTTGCGAACCGCCTCGAGACCCTCCAGGACGGTGATGTCCTGGGCGTCGTAGTGCGATTCCGGCTGCTGGTTGTTGCGGTCGTTCTCGGGAGCCACGGTGCCTTTCGTCTACACAAGCGACGCCCCGGCGTCGGGACGGGGCGTCCACGGCCGGGGCGAGGCCTTCACGTGCGGTTCATTTTAGCAGGCAGGCCCCCTGGAACCGCCATTCGGAGCGTTACAAAAGTGCTGCAAATCGCGGAGAAATAGCACGCCCTCAGACCCCGGCGTCGGGGGCCTTGCGGCTTGTACCCGCAACCGCCGCACCGCGGGCCTCCCAAGCGCCCGATTGAGACGCTCGACGACCATCTCCGACATCAGGTCGAGCTCCTGCGCGCGGACCGCCTGAGGGCACGCGACATACACGTCGCCGTCGCGCTCGCGGAAGGGCTCGCTGTGTGGTGCGAACACCTCACCGGCGGCGTCCGGCCAGGCGCGCTGGACCTCGGCGAGCAGCGTCGCCGGCGCCAGCATCGCCGTCACCGCGTCGAGCGCATGACCAACGGGACGCGGCCCGCGTCGCCTCATGCGGCCCGTTCCACCTCCTGCAGCACACGGCCCTCGGCGATCGCCACGCGCTCCACGCCCGGCTCGTCGGCGCCGGGGATGTGACTGAGCTCGGTCGCGGTGACCACGCTCTGACCGCCGGCCCGCAGCACCTCCACCAGCCGGCCGCGGCGCGTGGCGTCGAGCTCGCTCATCACGTCGTCGAGCAGGAGCAGCGGGGCCGCGCCGCGCTCCGCGGCGAGCTCCTCGCGCTCGGCCAGCAGCAGCGCGAGCAGGCCGAGCCGCACCTGGCCCCGCGAGCCGTACGAGCGCAGCTCGCGGCCGTCGCGCCGCAGCGAGAGGTCGTCGCGGTGCGGGCCGTGGCCGGTGAAGCCGCGGTCGAGATCGCCGTCGGTGCGCTCGGCCAGCTCGGCCACCAGCTCCTCGACCGTCGTCCGCACGTGAGCGCGGGCGATACGCCAGCTCCGCGGTGCCCTCGAGGCCGAGCGCCACCGCGTGGCTCGCGAACCGGTCGGCCAGCCGCCGGACCACCTCGGCGCGATCGCGCATCAGCGCCAGGCCGTGACGCGCCAGCGTGGCGTCCCAAGCCGGGAGCGAGCCGCGGTTCGCCCGGCCGGCCCGCACGGCCGAGATCAGCGCGTTGCGCTGCGCGAGCGCCGCCGAGTACTCGCGCCGCGTCCCGGCTCGCGCGGGCCACAGCGCCGAGACGACCTGGTCGAGGTGCGCGCGGCGCAGCGCCGGCGCTCCCAGGATCAGCTCAAGGCGGTCGGGCAGGAAGACGGCCACCAGCGGCCGCGCCTCCGAGTCGGTCAGCCGCTCGACGGGCGCGCCGTCGACGCGCAGGTGCTTCGTCTCCCCCGGCTGGAACCCGATCGTGATCGTGTGGCCCCCGTTGGCGTCGAGCGCCTCGAGCTCCAGGCGCGTGAGGCTCGTGCCGAACCGCACGACCTCCCGCTCGTTGCCGGTCCGGCACGACCGCGCCGTACAGGCGAAGTACAGCGCCTCGAGCAGGTTCGTCTTGCCGGCGCCGTTGCGGCCGGTGATCACGGTCAGCCCCGGCCCGGGCCGCAACTCGGCCGCCTCGTACGAGCGGAAGTCCCGCAGCGTGAGGCGACTGACCCTCACACGTTCAGGCGGATGGGCATCAGCAGGTACTGGAACCCGCTGCCGTCGGCCGCCTCGATCAGGCCTGGACGCAGCGGCGAGATCAGCTTCAGCAGCACGTCGCCCGACTCCAGCGCCTCGAGGCCGTCACGCAGGAACTCGGGGTTGAAGCCGATCTCGAACGGCTCGCCCTGGAACGGCACCGGGACGGTCTCCTGCGCCTCGCCGACGTCGGGCGTCCGGGCCGAAACCGTCAGCTCGCCCTCGGCGAACGCCAGCCGCAGCGGCGCGTTCTTCTGGGCGAGCAGCGAGATGCGGCGCACGACGTCGCTGATCTCCGAGCCCTTGAGCTGCAGCTCGTACTCGTAGGCCTCCGGCAGCAGCTGGCGGACGTTCGGGAACTGGCCGTCGATCAGCCGCGACGAGAGCACCACGCCGCCCGCCTCGAACACGACCTGGTTCGACCGCAGCGACACCGCGATCGTCTCCGCGCTCGAGTGCTGGACGATGCGCGTGAGCTCCTGCAGCGCCCGGGCCGGCACGTTCGCCTCGAACGAGCGCGCCAGCGGCGCCTCGAGCTGCGTGTCCTTGACCGCCAGGCGATAGGAGTCGGTCGCGGCCATGCGCAGCTCCTGGTCGCCGGCCGAGACGAGAATGCCGGTGAGCACCGGGCGCGTCTCGTCGCGAGACGCCGCGCGGCCCACCTTCAGCACCGTCTCGACGAGCGCGGGGCCCGGGACGTCGAGCCGGTCGTCGCCGTCCGGCTCCGGCAGCGGCGGGAAGTCCTCGAGGCGCAGCGTGCGGATGTGGAAGGTCGCCGATCCGGAGTTGAGCTCGACGTCCTGCTCGGCGGCGCGCAGCTCGAGCGTGAGCTCGTCGGCCGGCAGCGCGCGGATGACGTCGACCAGCAGCCGCGCGGGCAGGACGACGGCGCCCTCGCGGACGACCTCGCCCTCGAGCGGGACGCGCAGGCCGATCTCCATGTCGGTCGCCCGCAGCTCGATCGCACCGTCCTGTGCCTGCAGCTGGACGCCGGAGAGCGCCTGGACGGCACTGCGCGTGGAAGCGGCACGGGTGACGGTCTGGAGCTGGGCGAACAGCGCGTCGCGGCGGGTCGAGAGCTTCATGTGGTCGGCGGCCTCAAGTCTTCGATGGAGATGATCAAGAGAGGGGATTCATGGTCATCGGGGCTGTCAATGCTGTGCATAGCTCGCGCGGATGGCGCTGCGCCGCGGCCTGGGCGCGCACAGGCGGCTGTGCATGAACCCCGCAGTCTGTCAGGCGCACCGGACCTCACCGGGTGCCCCCGAGGTCCTCGGTCAGCCGTCGCACGGCATCGAAGGCGTCACGGTCGGTGGCGATCCGCTCGGCGGTACGGCGGCACGCGTGGAGCACGGTCGTGTGGTTGCGGCCGCCGAACGCACGCCCGATCGCGGGCAGCGTCTCCTCGGTGAGCTCGCGCGCGAGGTACATGGCCACCTGGCGCGGCCAGGCGACGGGAGCGGCACGGCTCGTGGAGAGCAGCTGATCCATCGAGACGCCGAACGCCTCGCACGTGCGCTGCTGGATGTCCTGCACCGACCGGCGATGCCGCAGCGTGCTCGGGTACAGGCCGGCGAGGACCTCCTCGGCGAGCTCGACGGTGACGGGCCGGCCGGTGAGCGAGCCGTAGGCCACGACGCGGATCAGCGCGCCCTCGAGCGCGCGCACGTTCGCGGCCACGCGCTCGGCGAGCAGGTCGATGGCCCCGTCGTCGACGCCGACGACGCCGTCCTGCTGGACGCGCTTGCAGAGGATCGTCCGGCGCGTGGCGAGATCGGGCGGCGCGGACGTCGGTGACCAGGCCCGACTCGAAGCGCTCGCGCAAGCGGTCCTCGAGCGCGTCGAGATCGCGCGGGAGCCGGTCCGAGGTCAGGACGAGCTGCGCGCCGGCGCCGTGCAGGGCGTTGAAGGTGTGGAAGAACTCCTGCTCGGTGCGGGCCTTGCTCTGGAGGAACTGGACGTCATCCACGAGCAGCACGTCGACGCCGCGGTAGGCGGCCTTGAACGCCTCGATGGCGCCGGTGTGGAGCGCGCCGACGAAGCGGTCGGTGAACGCCTCGGCCGTGGTGTAGCGGACCGTGAGCCCCTCGCCGTAGCGGCTGACGTAGTTGGCGATCGAGTGCAGCAGGTGCGTCTTGCCGAGCCCGGGCGGCCCGCAGATGAACAGCGGGTTGTAGGCGAGGCCGGGCATCTCGGCGACGGCCAGCGCGGCCGCATGGGCGAGCCGGTTGGCGTCCCCGATGACGAACTGGTCGAACGTGAAGCGCGGGTTGAAGGATGACTCGCCCCCACCCACCCTCGCCCGCGGGGTGTTGGCGCGCGGTGCCTCGGTGCCGGCGGCGACGATCTGCACGCGCGTGCCGGAGCCGAGCACCGCGATCGAGCAGGCGGCGAGCAGGCGCGCGAAGCTGGACTCGATCCACGCGCGGCTCTCGGCCGGCGCCTCGATGACCAGCGTGCCCGCCTCCAACCGCTGCGCCTGCAGCCCGTCGAGCCACAGTTGCCACGTCGAGTCGCTGACCGCGCGGCGCATCTCCGCGCGGATGCGCGTCCAGGCGTGTGGAAGGTCGGCGTCGGGCACGAGGGCGCGGAACGTCCTCCTCGGCAGGGGAGGCAGTACTCGGAACGATTGGCAGAGGGGGCCTCGCGGCGCCCCGGAGTCGCGAACATAGCAGAGGCCTGAGGGGCCGAACGCACGTCTCCGGGAGCACTCCGCAAACAGCACGGAGTTCGCTCCGGAGGGCCTGTGCACCGGTGTCGACGACGTGTGCACAAACCTGTGCGAAGCGCGGGTCGGTATCCTGATGCGCCGTTGCCCGCGGCGCCACCTGAACGGTCCGCGGCAGAGGAGATGACGTGAAGCGGACCTACCAGCCCAAGAAGCGCAAGCGCGCCCGTACCCACGGGTTCCGTGCGCGCATGAGCACGCGCGCCGGTCGCCTGGTGCTCAAGCGCCGGCGCGACAAGGGCCGCAAGCGCCTGACCGTCTGAGGCAGGGGTGGAGTCGGACCGCCCGAGCGGAGGGCGCGGCCCCAAGCGCCGCCGCCTCTCACGCAGCGCCGAGTTCGAGCGCGTGTACCGGCAGGGCCGGTCGAAGGGCAACCGCTTCCTGGTCCTCTACGCGTTCCCGCGCGAGGACGGTGACGACGCCGGCCCGCGTCTGGGCCTGTCCGTCGGCCGCCGCGTCGGCGGCGCCGTCGATCGCACGCGCGTGAAGCGGGTGCTGCGCGAAGCGTTCTGGGAGGAGGCCCGCCGGCTGCCGGAGGGCTCTGACTACGTCGTGGTCGCGCGGCCCGAGTCGCTGGGCCTGACCGAGCGCGAGGGCGCCGACGGCGTCCGGGCCGCGCTGGCCGAGCTCGTCGACGAGCTCGGGTCACGGGAGGCGGCATGACCGCGCTGCGCACCGCGGCGACCGCGCCGATCCGCGTCTACCAGCGCCTGATCTCCCCGGCGCTCCCGCGCCGCTGCAAGTACCACCCCACGTGTTCGGCCTACGCGGTGCAGGCGATCAAGTCCTACGGCATACTCCGCGGCTCCGTGCTCGCGGCGTGGCGGCTGCTGCGCTGCAACCCGTTCAGCCACGGGGGCTATGACCCGGTCTCCGCGCAGACCCTGTTCCGCCGCCGGCCTTCATCGTGATCATCCTTCTCGCGAACATCTTCCAGCCGCTCGTCGACGTCTTCGAGTGGATCCTCCTGCGCTTCCACGACGTGCTCCACAGCTGGGGCTGGTCGATCATCGCCATGACCATCCTCGTGCGCGCGTGCCTGCTGCCGCTCACGTTCAAGCAGTTCAAGTCGATGCAGGCGCTCGCCTCCCACGCGCCTGAGATGAAGAAGCTCCAGGAGCGCTACAAGAACGACAAGGAGCGCCTCAACCAGGAGATGATGAAGTTCTACCGGGAGAACAAGATCAACCCGTTTGCGTCTTGTCTCCCGCTCGCGGCGCAGCTCCCGGTCTTCCTGTCGCTGTTCTACATGCTGCGCACGGACCTGCGGTTCGACATCTGCCCGGACGTGCAGACGGCCCACGGCGCTCCGCCCGCGAGCCCGGTGCCGTGCGGCGAGGGCGGCGACGCGCAGTTCTTCTTCATCCCGGACCTCACGAACAAGGCCACCGGCGCGGTCTTGGTCACGCTGATCGTGCTCTACGTCGGGTCGCAGCTGGCGTCGACGCTGCTGATGTCGACGACGACCGACCGTACGCAGCGGATGATCTTCCTGGCGCTTCCGTTCCTGTTCGTCACGTTCGTCGTCCGCTTCCCGGCCGGCCTGCTCGTCTACTGGATCACGACGAACCTGTGGACGATCGTGCAGCAGACCATCATCCGGAAGCGCCTCGGGCCGATCAGGCCGCCAGGACAGGACAGCGGGCTCGGCAGCCTCGGTGATCTCTTGCGCGGCGGCGGCAGTCCGGCCACGGCCACGGCCGGCGGTGGTGGCGGAGGCGGTGGCGGTCGCAACGGCGGTGGCAGCGGTGGTGGTAGGAGCGGCGGCCGCGATGGGAAGGCGCCCGAGGGCCGGCCGACCGGCCCGCCCCCTGCTCCCCCGCGCCGGAAGAAGAAGCGTTCAGGAAGGCGTCGCTGATGGCTGAGCCTGTCGACCGCGTCCGCGAGCTGCTGGAGAAGGTGTCCGACGCCCTCGGGCTCGACGCCGACGTCGTCATGCAGACCGACGACGAGGAGGGCATTCGCGGCACGCTCGAGGGCGACGACCTCGGGCTGTTCATCGGCCGTCACGGCCAGACGATCGACGCCGTCCAGCACCTGGCGTTCAAGGTCGCCAACCGCGACGCCGGCCGCAACGAGGCCGTCCGCGTGACGGTCGACGCGGCGGGCTATCGGGAGCGGCGCGAGCAGATGCTGCACCGCCAGGCCGACCAGGCCGCGTCGCGCGCCGCCCGCTCGGGCCGTCCTGTCGCCCTCGACGCGATGAGCGCGACCGAGCGCAAGGTCGTCCACGAGTACCTCAAGGACCGCGACGACGTCGAGACGTACTCCGAGGGCACCGAGCCCGACCGGCACCTCGTCGTCGCCCCGCTTCCCTGACCGTTTCACGTGAAAAGGTCCGGCGTGACCGTTTCACGTGAAATCTCCGCGCTCGGCGCCCGCTTCGGCGTCGAGTTGCCCGGCGTTGCGGCGATTCTCGAGCTGCAGGCCGTTGATCCGGGGCCTTTACGACGGTCCGGGACCCGGCCGAGGCCGTGCACCGGCACGTCGCCGATTCGCTCGTGGCGCTGGAGCTGGCGCCGGTGCGCGATGCGCGGCGGATCGCCGATCTCGGCTCGGGTGCGGGGTGGCCGGGGCTGGCCTTGGCGGCGGCGTTGGGTGATGCCCGCGTGGCGTTGGTCGAGAGCGCGATCCGGCGCTGCGGCTATCTGCAGCGCGCCGTGGACGCCGGCGGGCTCGGGAACGTCGACGTCGTTCACGCGCGCGCGGAGGAGTGGGCCGACGGACTCGGCGCGTGCGATCTCGTGACCGCCCGGGCGCTGGCGGCTCTGCCGGTGCTGTGCGAGTACGCGGCGCCGCTGCTGGCCGACGGCGGCGTGTGGTGGCGTGGAAGGGCGAGGTCGAGCCGTCGGAGGCCGCGGCGGGGGCGGCCGCGGCGGCCGAGCTCGGGCTCGAGGTCGGGGAGGTGCGGCGGGTGTCCCCGTATCCGGAGGCGGAGCGGCGGACGTTGCATGTGTTCCGAAAGGTGGCGGCCACGCCGTCGCGGTTTCCCCGGCGGGCGGGGATGGCGGTCAAGCGGCCCTTGGGCGCCGCCGAACGGCGGCATTGAGAGCGGGCGGTCTCCGCACGCGGTGGTGTCGGGAAAGGGTCGCTATGCGACCCAAAGACGACACCGACCTCGCGATTCGAGCGGGGGTGTCGGGAAATCGTCGCTATTCGACGAGAACTCGACACCCACCGGCCGCCGGCCGATCCGCCGCCCGGCCGGCAGCCGCGCCGCCCCACCCAGCCGTCGTTCGTTCGCCGCAAAGACGCGTGCAGCGCCCCACCGCCGTCCGAGCCGCCGTCTAGCCTCGTCAGCCGTTCATGGGCATCGTCTACGCCATCGCAAACCAGAAGGGCGGGGTCGGGAAGACCACCACCGCCGTCAACGTGGCCGCCTGCATCGCCGAGGCCGGCTACGAGACCCTCGTGGTCGATGTCGACCCGCAGGGCAACGCCACCGTCGGGCTCGGCGCGTCGCGCAACGACGGCCCCGGCCTGTACGACGTCCTGACCGGCGATGTCGCTCCGGCCGACGCGATCCGCCCCACGGAGATCCCGCGCCTGAGCCTGCTGACCTCGACGCCCGACCTCGCCGGCGCGACGATGGAGCTTCCGCGGCTCCCCGGCTCCGAGGTCCGGCTGCGCGAAGCGCTCGCTCCCGTGCGCGATCAGTTCGCGTTCACGTTGCTCGACTGCCCGCCGTCGCTCGGCCCGCTGACCGTCAACGCGCTCGTGGCGGCCGACCGCGTGATCGTCCCGGTCCAGACCGAGTACTTCGCGCTCGAAGGGCCTCGCCGGCCTGCTCGACACCCTGTCGCTGATCCAGCGTGAGCTCAACCCGCGGCTGATCGTCGCCGGGATGCTGCTGACCATGCACGACGGCCGCACCAAGCTGGGCCAGGACGTCGAGCGCGAGGTCCGCCAGCACTTCCCCGCAGCTCGTGTTCGACACGGTGATCCCGCGCAACGTCCGGCTCGGCGAGGCGCCCAGCTTCGGCCGGCCCGTCATCCATCACGACCCGCACTGCGCCGGCTCGGAGGCCTACTTCGCGCTGGCCAAGGAGGTGGCTGCACGTGGCTGAGCGTCCGCGCGGCATGGGCCGCGGGCTGGCCGCCCTCCTCTCGCCCGCCGAGCTCGGAGGCGGCGAGCACGAGGACGAGCTGCGCCAGATCCCGCTCGAGCTGATCAAGCCGAACCCGCGCCAGCCACGGCTCCAGTTCGACGAGGAGCGCGCTGCTCGCGCTCGCCGAGTCGATGCGCGAGCGCGGCGTCCTCCAGCCGGTCCTGGTGCGGCCCGTGTACGGCGGCACCTACGAGCTGGTCGCCGGCGAGCGTCGCTGGCGCGCCGCGCGGTCTCGCCGAGCTCGAGAGCGTCCCCGCGCTCGTCCGGCCGCAGGACGACGCCGAGTCGCTCGAGCTGGCGCTGATCGAGAACATGGCCCGCGAGGATCTGAACCCGATCGAGGAGGCGCGCGCGTGCACGCTCCTCGTCGAGGAGCGCGGTCTGACACGCGAGGACATCGGGCGCCGCGTCGGCCGCTCGCGGGTCGCGGTCTCGAACCTGCTGCGCCTGCTCGACCTGCCCGACGACGTGCTCGACCTGCTCGCCGCCGGTCACCTGACCGAGGGCCACGGCCGCGCGCTGCTGACGGCGCCCGACCACGACGACCGCCGCCGCCTCGCCCGTCTGCGCCGTGCAGGAGGGCTGGAGCGTGCGCCGAGACCGAGGCGCGGGCCCGTGACGCCGGTCGCGCGCCGCGCCGCGCCGCGCCGCGCCGCGACCGAGACGCATCCGGACCACGAAGCCGCCGCACGGCGCCTGAGCGACGCGCTGTCGAAGACGCTCGGCGGCGACGTCAAGGTCACCCCCCGCGGCGACGGCTACCGCGTCGTTCTCGACTTCCCCGACCCGGGCGCCGCCGAGGCGTTGGCGGACCGTCTCGGCGGGCTCGAGCCCGCCTGACGCGCCCCCGACCGGCGGCTATCATTGACCGCCGCACGGGCGATTAGCTCAGTCGGTTAGAGCGCTTCTCTGATAAGGAAGAGGTCCCAGGTTCGAGTCCTGGATCGCCCACCTCGCAGCCCCGCTCCGGCGGGGCTTTCTCATGGGCGGCGCGACTTCGGCAGCGCCGGCGACGATCAGCGCGTACGGAGTCCTCGATCAGGTCGCGGACCATGTCGTCGGCGAGCGAGCCGTCGAGTGCGATCGTGTTCCAGTGGCGCTTGTTCAGGTGGTATCCGGGCTGGATCTCCGGATAGGTCTGCCGGAGCTGCTCGGCGAGGTCGGGCTCGCATTTGAGCGAGATGGTGCCCTCGAAGCGCGTGATCGCGAAGATCTTGCCTCCGACCTTGAAGGTGACGACGTCCGGATCCGGGAACGGCCGCTCCTCGACCGCGCCCGGGAGCGCGAGGCAGGTCGATCGCAGCGCATCGGATGTCACGAGCAGTATCGTACACCCATAGTCGAGTTGTACATGAGTAGTAGGTGAGCTAGCCTGACCATGCCACCTACAGGACATGCTCGCCTACTACGTCGACGAACAGAGCGCGGACAGCATCCAGGCGATGCGGGACTTCGCCGACGGCCTGCTGGAGCGCCTCGAGCGGGGAGGGCAGGCGCCGCCGGCGGAGGCGGCCAGGCCGGGGATGGGCGAGACGCCGGCCGACCGCGCGCTCAAGGTGCTGTACGAGGACGGCACCGAGCGGCTCGGATCGCTGTGGTTCCTGGAAGCGGCGCTCAAGTTCCCGCCCGGCCAGGGCTACACGATCGCTGAGATCGCGCAGGCGCTCGCGGTCGAGCCGACGGAGGCCCGCGCGTACCGCCGCAACCTCGGTCGCGCGATCGAGTCGGCGGTGCGGCTCCAGGTCCCGAACGTGCCGGAGTTCTTCCGCGACTGGTGGGACGCGCAGGCGGGCGCGTACCGCTACGAGGTGCGCCCGGAGATCCGGGCCGCCGCCGAGCGTAAGGGGCTCATGCCTCCTGACCGCGGCCGGAAACGGCCCGCGAGCGAGGGGTTGCACCGCTAGACTTGGCCGTCACTGCCCCTACCGAGGAGTGCCCCGGTTGCAGGAGATGGTCATCTACGGCGTCAGCTTCGACATGGTCGGGAAGCAGCCGATCGTGTTGCTCAAAGCTGTCGACACGAACAAGTTCCTGCCTATATGGATCGGGCATCCGGAGGCGGCGGCAATCCTGATGAAGCTGCAGGGCGCGTCCACTCCCGGCCGATGACGCACGACCTCTTGTTCGACATGCTCGGCGAGCTCGACGTCTCGTGCACGCGCGTCTCGGTCACCGAGCTGCGCGAGAACACGTTCTACGCGTCGATCACGCTGTCAGTGAACGGACGCGAGGTCGAGATCGACTCGCGCCCGTCTGACGCGCTCGCGCTGGCCGTCCGCTCCGGCGCCCCGATCTTCGCCGCCGAGGACGTGATCGCCGAGTCCGCGATCGAGTTCGAGCACGAGGTCGAGGACACCGAAGAGGTCGTGGACAAGTTCAAGGAGTTCCTCGACCAGGTCACGCCCGAGGACTTCAAGGGCGACCAGTAGGCCGGCCGCTCAGCCGCTCTCCCGCTCGAACGTCCGCGTCCCCAGCGCCATCCCCGCGGCGACCAGCGCGAGCGTCGCGACGATCCCCACACGACGGTCGACGCCGACCCGTGCAGGAACAGCGCGCGCACCCCGTCGACGACGTGCTTGAGCGGGTTGATGTCCGAGACGGTCTCGAGCCAGGCCGGCGCGAGCGACATCGGCAGCAGAATTCCCGACAGCAGCAGCAGCGGGACCGCGAGGCCGTTCGCCAGCGGCGCCAGCGCGTCCTCGCTCTTGAGGATCAGCGCCGCCGCGTAGGAGGCGGACGAGAACGCCGCCCCGAGCAGCGCGACGACCACCAGGCCGACGATCAGGCCGCCGACCGGGGCGTCGAGCCCGAACAGCAGCGCGCAGCCGACGAGGATCACGCCCTGCACGAACAGCACGACCACGTCCCGCAGCACGCGACCGAGCAGCAGCGCGAGGCGCGAAGCGGCGTGACCCGCATCCGCTCGACGACGCCGGCGCGCATCTCGTGCAGCAGCCCGAACCCGACGAACGCCGCGCCGAAGATGCCGAGCTGGACCAGCAACCCGGGGACGAAGACACTGCCAGGCGTCGCCGCCCGGCCATCCCTGCACGCGCGTCATGTTCTCCAGCAGAGGGCCGAACATGACCAGATAGAGGATCGGCTGGATCAGCCCGAGGATCACCCAGATCGGGTTCCGCAGCGACAGCCGCATCGCGCGCCGGAAGATGAGGTTGGTCTCGGTCAGCGTCCTCATGCGGCGCACCTCGTCGCGCAATGCGTGGCCGGTCAGGGAGAGGAACACGTCGTCGAGCGTCGGCCGGTGGACCTCGACGCCGAGCGGCGAGAGCTCGGCCTCGTCGAGCGCGCGGAAGATGCCGGGGAGGCCGTCGACGGCGCTCGGGATCTGCAACCGCACGAGCGCGCCGTCGACGACGCCGTCCAGCAGCAGCGCGGCGGTCGCCGCGGTCGCGTCGTCGCCGAAGATGAGCTCGACGGTGTCGCCGGAGATCCGCCGCTTGAGCTCCTCAGGCGCGCCCGAGGCGACGATCTCGCCGTGGTCGATCACGAGGATGCGATCGCACAGCGCGTCCGCCTCCTCGAGGTAGTGGGTGGTGAGGAAGACGGTCGCGCCGCGCGTGTCTCGCAGCGCCCGCACGTGCTGCCAGAGGTTGGCGCGCGCCTGGGGATCGAGGCCGCTGGTCGGCTCGTCGAGGAACACCAGGCCGGGCGAGTGGATCAGGCCCATCGCGATGTCGAGCCGCCGGCGCTGGCCGCCTGACAGCGACTTGCTGAGCCGCTCCCATACACCCTCGAGGTCCAGGCCGGAGAGCAGCTCGCGGCCGCGCGCGGCGGCGTCCGCGGCCGTCATCCCGTACAGGCGCCCCTGGTCCATGAGCTCCTCGCCCACGCGCGCCTCCGGCAGCGTGCTGCCGCTCTGCGCGACATAGCCGATCCGCCGCCGCACCTCGACCGGGTCGCTCAGGAGGTCGTGCCCGGCGACCCGCGCGGTCCCGGCGGTCGGCGCGATCAGCGTTGTGAGCATCCGCAACGTGGTCGTCTTGCCGGCGCCGTTGGGCCCCAGGAAGCCGACGATCTCGCCTTCTGCCACGTCGAGATCGATGCCGCGCACCGCCTCGACCTCGCCTGCGCGCGTACGGAACGTCCGCGCGAGCCCGCGTGCCTCGATCACCGCGGGGTCCTTTCGTCAAGTTTGACTAACTCCAACTAGTCAAGCTTGACTACGGGGCTCTGTCAAGGCGCCCTGTTCGCCCGCGAACGCGTACGAGCCCTCGCGAATCCGCTGCAGGCACGCTTCGGTCCAGCTCCGCTCGCCGAGCACGTACTCGTCCTGCAGATAGGCGAATTCCGCGATGTGGCGGGGTTTCTCACCATGGTCCATCAGCGTCCCGAGCATATAGGGCATACCGCGATGGAGCGCGTCGAGCTGGGCGATCCGGCTCTCGAGCGCGTCGATCACCTCCTCGCGCGACAGTGCCCAGATGAAGCTGATCGCCGTGTACAGGCGCGCGGGATCGTTCGGCACCACCTGCCACAGCGCCTCCCGCAACAGCGTCAGGAACTCGGTCTCGCCGTCGTCCGTGAGCGCATAGCGGATCGGCTTCTCGTCGGGCTCCACGGCGGAGATGAAGCCGTCGCGCTCGAGCGTGCGCAGCGCGTTGTAGATCGAGCCAGGATTGATGTTCGCCCACTGCTCGACCCGCCAGGTCAGCAGCTCCCGGCGCACGAAGTAGCCGTGCACCGGCTGGAAGATCCGCACGGCGCCGAGCATCAGCAGCCGCGTCGAGTTCACGCCGGCGTCCTCGCGACGGCCAGCTCCACGATCCGCGCGATCAGCTCCTCGAACGTGATGCCCGCCGCCTCGGCGGCCAAGGGCAGCAACGACGTGTCGGTGAGCCCCGGGATCGCGTTCGCCTCCAGCAGGAACAGCTCGCCCGTCTCGGCCTCCAGCATGAGGTCCACGCGCGCGAAGCCCGCGCAGCCGAGGGTCGTGTACGCGGCGAGCGCCAGCTCCTGCGCCCGCGCAGTCGTCTCCGGCGGGATCAGTGCCGGGCACACGAACGCGGTGCGGCCGATCTCGTAGCGCGCCTCGAAGTCGTAGAAGTCGTCCTCGTGCGGGATCGCCTCGACGATCGGGAGCGCCTCCGGCCCGTCCGGCCCGTCGATCACCGACACCGCGAGGTCGCGCCCCTCGACGTAGCGCTCGAGCAGGACCTTGGTGTCGTAGGAGAACGCGGCGACGATCGCGGCGGGCACGTCGGCGGCCGTGCGGGCGAACTTGATCCCGAGCGCCGAGCCCTGGGCGGCCGGCTTGACGACGATCGGGAAGTCGAGCCGCTCCTCCAGGGCGGGCAGCGCGCGCGCGGCGCCGAGGTCCTCGAACGCCGCCTGGCTGAACGCGTAGAAGTCGGGCGTCGGCAGGCCGGCGCTGCGCAGCTCGTGCTTGGAGACGACCTTGTCCATGCAGCGACTGCACGCCGACGGGCCGGACGCCGTGTACGGGACGCCGACCAGCTCGAGCAGCTCCTGCACGGTCCCGTCCTCGCCCCCGCGGCCGTGGAGCGCGACGAACGCGACATCGGGCTGCACGGCGGCCAGGCGCTCGACCAGATCCGGGCCGACGTCGATCGGCACCACGTCGTGCCCCAGCTTCTGCAGCGCGTCCTCGACCCGCGCGCCCGACCGCAGCGACACGGTGCGCTCCAGCGACCGGCCACCCTTCAGGACCGCGACCTTCATCCGGCCTTCCGCCGCAGCTCGACGACGTTCTCGGCCGGAGGCGGCGCCGGCTTGGTGCCCGTCAGCGTCGAGTAGAGGTCGACCTGCTCGCGCACGACCTTGCCGATCCGCCGGATGCCCTCGCGGATGTCGGCGTCGCTCACGCCGGAGAAGTTGAGCCGCATCTCGGAGCCGCCGCGCCCGTCGAGGTAGGCGGCGCGGCCCGGCACGAACGCCACGTTCTCGCGCAGAGCGCGCGCGAGGAGGTCGGTCGTGTCGATGAAGTCCGGCAGCCGCGCCCAGATGAACAGCCCACCGCCGGGGTGCGTCCACGTCGCCTCGCGCGGGAAGTGCTCGGCCAGTGCCTCCAGCATCACGTCGCGGCGTCTCCGGTAGAGGTCGACGAGCGTGCGCAGATAGGCGCGCCAGTCGCGCTCGGCGAAGTAGGTGGCGACGAACTGCTGCGACAACGTCGACGAGCAGAGGTCGACGCCGCCCTTGCCGAGATTGAGCTTCTCGAGCACCGGTCGCGGCGCCGCCGACCAGCCGAGCCGCAGCCCGGGGGAGAGGATCTTCGAGAACGTGCCGAGGTAGATCACGTACTCGCCGCCGTCGAGCGAGTACAGCGTCGGCAGCGCCTCGCCCTCGTAGCGAAGGAGGCCGTACGGGTTGTCCTCGAGGATCAGCAGCTCGCGCTCCTGGGCGAGCTTCACCAGCTCGCGCCGGCGCTCGAGCGCCATCGTGAGCCCCGCCGGGTTGTGGAACGACGGCACGGTGTAGATGAACTTCGGCACCCGGCCCTCGTGGTCGAGCCGTTCGAGCTCGGCCCGCAGCACGTCGATCCGCATGCCGTGCTCGTCCATCTCGATCTGCACGACGTCGGCCTGGTAGGAGACGAACACCGGGACGGCCCCGGGATACGTCGGCGCCTCGGCGATCACGACGTCGCCGGGATCGATCAGCGTCTTGCAGACGAGGTCGATCACCTGCTGGCCGCCGGCGGTCACGAGCAGGTCCTCGGTCTCGACGTGCATGCCCTCGGCGGCCATGACCTTCGCGATGCACTCCTTGACGTCGTCGAGCCCCTCGGTCGGCCCGTACTGGAGCGCGCGGGCGGAGGCGTCGACGGCGACGCGCGCCATCAGGGCGGCGAAGTCCTCGGCCGGGAACGTAGACGTGTCCGGCAGGCCGCCGGCGAGCGAGATGATCTCCGGGCGTGCGGTGACCGCCATCAGGTCCCGCATCGCGGACGACTTCATCGCCTGCGTGCGACGCGCGAACAGCCCGGCATAGCGCTCGAGGTCCCGCGCGCCCGAGCGCTTGGGGGTGTCATCTCGTGCCATCGAGTGAGCTATCGTCGCACGCTGCCGTGGACTTCGTGCTCGATCTCCTGCAGGGCGCCGGCATCGCTGCCGCGTTCGGCATCCGCCCGCTCCTTCCTCTGATTCTCGTCGGCGCGCTCGCGGCGGCGAACCTCGGGTTGGACTTCGACGGCACCGATTTCGCGTTCCTCGAGCAGTGGCCGTTCCTGGCCGGCGCGGTCGTCGTGCTCGCCGGCGTGGAGTACGCGGGCCGGCGCGCGAACGTCGGCTACCTGCTGCTCGGGCTCTCGGTCGTGCTCGGCGCCCTGTACGCGGCCGGCTCGCTCGCCGACCATGACTACAACATCGCCCCCGGCGTGGTCGTGGGCGCGGCCTGCGCGGCGCTCGGCTACTTCGCGGCGCTGTCGCTGTTCAGCCGCGTGCGGCGGCGGCTCGACGCCGATGCGGCCGCCGTTCTCCCGCTGTACGGGGAGGGAGCGGCCGGGGCGTCCGCGGGCGTGTCGGTGCTGTTCCCGCCGCTGGCGTTGCTCGTGATCGGCGGCCTTGCGTGGCTGCTCTCCGGCGGACGGCGCCGCCAGGGCGAGAAGTACGCGGGCCTCCGGATCCTCCGTAGTGCCAAGAAGCTCGTCCTCGTCGTCATCGACGCGATGAAGCCCGCGATGCTCGAGCGCGTCGTCGGGGCCGGGCGCGCGCCGACGCTCGAGTTGCTGCTCGAGCGCGGCCAGCACGTCGACGACTGCGTCGCCGCGTTCCCGTCGGTCACGCCAGTGTGCGCCGCCAGCATCGCCACCGGCACCGGGCCGGACGAGCACGAGATCCCCGCGATGAACTGGTACCACCGCGGCGAGCAGCGCTACATCGAGTACGGGACGAGCTTCCGTGCCAGCCAGGCGTTCGGGATCAAGCAGTCGCTCACCGACACGATCTACAACATGAACCTCGAGCACCTCTCCAAGTCGGTCGAGACGGTGTTCGAGACGCTCGACGACGCGAACGTCCGGACCGCCGGCACGACGTACCTGATGTACCGCGGCCGCTACCGCCACGAGGTGTCCGGCGACACGGCGCTGACCCGGATCGCGGGGCAGATCTTCCGCCACGCGGTCTACGGCCCGCGCGAGCTGTTCTACGCCGACATCTTCGCCTCGCACAAGACGCCGTGCCGGTCGCAGCTCGGCCTGCCGGGGATCCGCGACCAGCACTCCGGCTGCGTCGGCGAGTTCATGGTCGAGCACGACCTGTTCGACTTCCTGCTCTTCTCGCTGCCCGACAACGACACCCACTCGCACAAGAACGGGCCGTTCGCGCAGGTCGACTCGCTGGCCGCCGCCGACAAGCAGCTCGAGCGGCTGATGGCGGCCGGCGGCGGCCCGGACGCCTTCCTCGAGGAGCACGCGGTGATCGTCTGCTCGGACCACTCGCAGTCGCGCGTGGAGGCGGAGATCGACCTGTTCCGCGCCTTCGCCGACTACCGCGTGCTCCCGGCTGCGCGGGCCCGCGGCGAGGAGTCCGAGATCGCGGTGTGCCCGAACTCGCGCGCCGCGCAGGTCTACGTGCTCGACCGTGACCGCCGCCGCAAGCTGATCCCGCGGATCGCCGACACGCTGCTCGAGCTCGAGGGCGTCGACCTCGTCTTCACGATGACCGACCATCCCGACGGCGAGGCGTCGATCCGCGGCAAGCGCGGCGCCAAGGTCAGGGAGCTGCGCTTCACGCCCGGCGGCGACCTGGAGGACACCCGCGGCGGGCGCTGGCACGTGGAGGGCGATCTCGACCTGCTCGCGCTGCAGGAGCGCGAAGGCAAGCTCCGCTCGGCGACGTACCCGGACGCGCTCGCGCGCGCGTGGTCGGCGCTGCGGGCACGCACGTCGGGCGAGGTGCTGGCTTCAGCGCGGCCCGGCTACGAGTTCCTGGACTGGGGCGGTGCGCACCACGTCGGCGGCGGCTCGCACGGCTCGCTGCACGCCAACGACTCGCTCGGCTCGCTGCTGTGGTGCGGGACCGGGCCGGAGCGGGCCGATGCGCGCGAGCAGTGGGCGCTGCGCGACATCGTCCCGATGATCACGCAGCACTTCCAGGTCTGAGCACCGGCTCGATCGCGTCGGCGCGGGGGCCCGTGGCGCGCACGACGACGGCGTTCATCCACGGGTCCTCATCGGCGGCGTCGAACCGCACCGGCATGTGCGTGCGCATCATCGCGATCGACTGCTCGCGCCGCACGCCGATCACACCGCCGCGTGCGCCGGTCATCCCGACGTCGGTGATGTAGGCGGTCCCACCCGGGAGCACGCGCGCGTCGGCGGTCGGCACGTGCGTGTGGGTGCCGACGACGGCGGTGACCTTGCCGTCGAGGTACCAGCCGAGCGCGACCTTCTCGCTCGTCGCCTCGGCGTGCATGTCGACGAGCACGTGGTCGGCGTCCGCGACCTCGCGCAGCGCGGCGTCGATCGCCACCAGCGCCGGCTCTCCGGCCTGCATGTACAGGTTCCCGCTGAGGTTGACGACGCCGAGTGAGCGCCCGTCGCGCTCGAACACGCACGTGCCGTGTCCCGGCTGGCTCCGCAGGAAGTTGACCGGCCGCAGGATGTTCGCCTGCTCGTCGAGATACGGCCAGACCTCGCGATGACGGTACGTGTGGTTGCCGAGCGTGATGACGTCGACACCGGCCGCGAACAGCTCGTCGGCGTGCTTGGGCGTGATGCCGATCCCGCCCGACGCGTTCTCGCCGTTGGCGACGACGAAGTCGAGCGCGAGCTCCTCGCGCAGCGCCGGGACGAGCTCGCGCACGAGCCGGCGACCGGCGCGCGCGACGACGTCGCCGATGAAGAGGATGGCCGTCAACGCCGGTGACCATACTTTCCCCAGATGCAGGATCAGCGCGTCGCCGTCCCCCGCTGGATCCAGCTGGTCATGCTCCCGCTGGCCGTCCTGTTCCTGTGGGCGGTGCTGCGCGCGGCGGGGCCAGTCCTGCTCCTGTTCGTCATCGGCGCGCTCATCGCGCTGCTGCTCAACCCCTTCGTCACGGTGCTGCGGCGGGCGCACGTCCCGCGCGGCCTGGCGGTGCTGATCGTCATGCTGGGGCTGATCGGGGCGCTCGTGCTGGCGGGCGTGATCCTCGCCAACCCGGTCAGCGACCAGGTGTCGTCGTTCCGCGACAACGTGCCGCACCTGGTCGACGACGCGAACGCCTCGCTCGCCGACTTCCAGACGTGGCTCGACGACAACGGGATCGACGTGCAGATCTCCGAGGAGGGCCAGACCGCGCTCGGCACGCTCGGCCGCAACCTGTCGAAGGGGTCGGGCGACCTGCTGACGTTCACCCAGGACGCGCTGCGCACGTTCGTCGAGGCGTCGCTGGCGCTGATCCTGGTGATCGTGATCAGCGTCTACATGCTGCTCTACGGCGAGCGGTTCGGGGCGTATCTGCGGTCGGTCGTGCCGCGCCGCGCGGGGTCGGAGGACGACTACCCGGCCCGCGTGCAGCGCGCGGTGATCGGCTACGTCCGCGGACAGTTCCTGTTCTCGCTGATCATGGGGACGAGCGCGGGGGTGCTGCTGTGGATCCTCGGGTCGCTCGGCATCTTCCCGGACGGCAAGACATACGCGCTGGCGTTCGGCGCCTGGTACGCGTTCGCCGAGCTCATCCCCTACATCGGCCCGGCGATCGGCGCCGCCCCGCCGGTGCTGATCGCGCTGTTCAGCGGCGAGCCGATCGATGCCGTGTGGCTGACGATCGCATTCACCGGCCTGCAGCAGCTCGAGGGGCACGTGGTGGCGCCGAACGTGTTCGGGCAAGCGCTGCGCATCAACCCGCTGCTGGTGATCTTCGCCCTGCTGCTCGGCGGCCAGCTGTACGGCTTCATCGGCGCGTTCATCGCCCTGCCGATCGCGGCCGTGCTGCGCGAGAGCTTCGACTACTTCCGCCAGAACCTGCGCTTCGCGTCGTGGGATCTGCCGACCGCGATCGAGCCCGACCGCTACGAGCTGCCGCTCACGCACGTGCGCCCGTGCCCGGAGTGCGGCGCGCCGTGCACCGACGCCGACGCCACCTGCCCGTCGTGCGGGACCGAGCTCGGCGGGCCTGACGCCGAGGCGGCCGCCGCGTCGACCGCGCCCGGGTAGTGGCGTGATCCGATCGTCCGAATCAGGCCACTAGTGCGGGCCGACTCGCTATCCATGCGCTACGGCGACCGCGAAGCGCTGCGGTCGGTCTCGTTCGCGCTCGCCGAGGGGGAGACGGTCGCCGTCATCGGCCCGAACGGGGCGGGCAAGACGACGCTCCTGCAGATCCTGGCGGGCGCGCTGAAGCCGACGAGCGGCAGCGTCGAGCACTCGGGCGAGATCGGCTGGGTGCCGCAGCACCCCGCGCTGTACTCGAAGCTGTCGGTGGCCGAGAACCTGCGGTTGTTCGCTCGGCTCGAGAAGGTCCCGGACGTCGAGCGGACCGTGGCGCGCATGCTCGAGCAGACGGCGCTCACGGAACGGGCCGACGACGAGGTCGGCCGGCTGTCGGGCGGCAACCGTCAGCGGGTGAACATCGCGCTCGGGCTGATCGGCGAGCCGGCGACGCTGCTGCTCGACGAGCCGTCCGCCTCGCTCGACCCGCGCCAGCGCGGCCGGCTGTGGGACTTCCTGGCCGCGCTCGGGACCACTGTGCTGTTCTCGACGCACGACGTCGGCGAGGCCGAACGGCACGCCGACCGCCTGCTCGTGCTGGCCGACGGCGAGCTGCTGTTCACCGGCACGCCGGTCGAGCTCGAGACCGCTACCGGGGGCGACGCCGCGGCGTTCGACTTCGAGACCGCGTTCGTCCGCTTCCTGCGCGCCCAGGGCCACTGAGGTCCGATCCCGTGGCCCCCGTGACCGCCTGGACACGTCTCGCGGCGCAGGATCAGACCCGCTGGGGCCGTGGCTCTGCCACTGTTCCCCTTCCGCGTGCACTGCCCTGCATCCACGATCCACGACCATACGGCCCGCGGGCCACGGATCGGACACTAGATGCGCTGGCTCTTCCTCAAGGACCTGCAGATCCTGCGCCGCTCGCCGCTTCTGGTCGCGCTGCTGGTGATCTACCCCGTCGTCATCGCGGTCCTGTTCGGGCTCGCGCTGTCCGGCGGGCCGGACAAGCCGAAGGTGGCGTTCGCCAACCTCGTGCCGAGCGGAGACAGCCAGTTCCGCGTCGGCGGCCGCACGCTCGACGTCAAGGACTACGCGGGCCGGCTGTTCGACTCGATCGATCCGGTGACCGTGCACAGCCGCGAGGAGGCGATCGCGAAGGTCCGCTCGGGCGACGTGCTCGGGGCGCTGGTGATCCCGCCCGATGCGACCAAGCGGCTGCGCGGGATGCTCGGCCTGGGAGGCGGGCCGCCGCCGACGGTCGAGGTCTACTACAACGCCGAGGACCCGGTGAAGCGGCGCTTCGTCGAGTCGACGATCGAGGCGCGGCTGGCCGAGGCCAACAAGGCGCTGTCGGACACCGTGCTGCGCGCGTCCGCCGGGTACATCGACATCGATCGTACGCGGCGGCGATGTGTCGCTGCCGCTGGTGGGCGACATCAACATCCTCGGCCTGCGAAAAGGCGCACGCGATCATCGACGGCGTGGCGGCGACGCTGCCGCAGGACTCCGGCGAGCGCGCGGCGCTCGAGCAGGTCTCCCGCTTCGCGCGGCTCGCGGCCGAGAACCTCGACGTCTCCAAGCCGATCCTCGCCTCGATCGGCTCGCCGGTCCGGATCAAGAAGACGATCGTGGAGGGCAACCGGACCTCGCTCGACGCGTTCGCGGTGGCCGTGGCGGTCGCGGTGTCGCTGATGTTCGTCACCGTGCTGCTCGCCGCCGGGCTGCTGGCGCTCGAGCGTGAGGAGCAGGCGTTCGGCCGGCTCGTGCGCGGGCTGGTCTCGCGCAGCGCCCTGCTGACCGAGAAGGTCGTCCTCGCCGCCCTCTGCGCCCTGGCGGTGACGCTGGTGATGCTGTTCGGACTGGCCGCGTTCGTCGGGCTCGACTGGAGCCGGATCCCGGCGTGGCTGGCCGCACTGGCCGGCGGCGCGCTCGGCTTCGCGGCCATGGGCGTGGCGATCGGCGGCCTCACGCGGGAGGTCCGTGCGGCTTCGCTGCTGGCCTTCCTGCTGGCGCTGCCGATCATCTTCCTGGCGCTCATCCCGTCCGGAAGCGTGAGCCCGGCGCTGTACGACGCCGTCAACTTCGTCTCCGGCCTGTTCCCGTTCAAGCCGGCGCTGCGGGCGCTCGACGGGGCGATCAACGGCGGCGAGCTACTCCTGCCGATAGTGCACCTGCTCGGGCTCACCGTGGGCTTCTGGGTGTTGGCGCGGATCGCGCTGCGGCGGTTCGGCTGACCTATAGTCGAAGTCCGTGTTTCCCGCCACCCGTCTCCGGCGCCTCCGCCGCACCGGCCTGTTGCGCGGCCTCGTGCGCGAGACCGAGCTGTCGGTCGCACCACCTGATCTACCCGATGTTCGTGGTCGCCGGCTCCGAGCGGCGGACGCCGATCGCGGCCATGCCCGGCATCGATCACCTCTCGATCGACGGCGCCGTCGAGGAGGCCGGCGAGGCCGCCGCGCTCGGCATCCCGGGCGTGCTGCTGTTCGGGCTGCCGGCCCACAAGGACGAGCAGGGCTCGGGCGCGTGGGACGACGAGGGCGTGATCCAGCTCGCCACGCGGGCGATCAAGGCGGCGCATCCCGACCTGCTCGTGATCACCGACCTGTGCCTGTGCGAGTACACGAGCCACGGCCACTGCGGCGTGCTGCGTCCGGACGGCGTCGTCGACAACGACGCGACGCTCGAGCTGCTGGCCCGCACGGCGGTCTCCCAGGCCGAGGCGGGCGCCGACGCCGTCGCGCCCAGCGACATGATGGACGGCCGGGTCGGGGCGCTGCGCGCCGCGCTCGACGACCACGGCCTGGCCGAGACGCCGATCATCGCCTACTCCGCGAAGTTCGCCTCCGCCTTCTACGGGCCGTTCCGCGAGGCGGCCGACTCGGCGCCGCAGGAAGGCGACCGCCGCGGCTACCAGATGGATCCCGCGAACGCGCGCGAGGCGCTGCGCGAGGTGGCGCTCGACGCGCAGGAGGGCGCGGACGTCGTGATGGTCAAGCCGGCGCTCCCGTACCTGGACATCATCCGCCGCGTGCGCGAGAGCACCGACCTTCCGGTGGCCGCGTACAACGTCAGCGGCGAGTACGCGATGGTCAAGGCGGCCGTCGCCCAGGGCCTGCTCGACGAGCGCGCCGCGGTCCTGGAGGCGCTCACCGGCATCCGCCGCGCCGGCGCCGACATCGTCATCACCTACCACGCCAAGGACGTCGCCCGATGGCTGGCATGAAGGTCCGGTCGCGCCGCGACGGCGCGGCGATCCCGCTCGACGAGGTCGACAAGAAGCTGCTGAACCTGATGCAGGGGAGCTTCGACCTCTGCACCCGGCCGTTCGCGCACGTCGCCGGGCTCGCCGGCGTCTCCGAGGCCGACGTGATGGGGCGCGTCCAGCGCCTGCTCGACAAGCGGATCATCCGCGAGATCACGCCGATCTTCGACACGCGCGCGCTCGGCTACCAGTCGATGCTGGTGGCCGCGAAGGTCGACTCCGACCATCCCCATCGCGCGGCCAAGATCATCAACTCGCACCCGGGCGTCACGCACAACTACCTGCGCAACCACGACTTCAACCTCTGGTTCACGATCGCCACCGAGCCGGGGTCCAAGCTGGGGCTGCAGGGCACGCTCGACGTGCTGGCCGCCGAGACCGGGGCCCAGTCGATCCGCCAGCTCCCGACGCTGAAGCTGTTCAAGATCCGCATGGACCTCGAGATGGAGGCCGGGACCGACGCGCTCTCCGCCGCCGGCGAGGTGGTCGAGCCGCGGGAGCTCGACCCGATCGAGCTGTCGGAGATCGACGTCGAGACGATCCGCGCCACCCAGGGGCCGATGCCGGTCATCTCCGAGCCGTACGCGCCGGCCGCCGAGCGCCTGGGCACGAGCCAGGAGGACGTGCTCGCGCGCCTGCAGTCGCTGCGCGAGCGCGAGGGCCTGCGCCGCGTCGCCGCGATCCTCTACCACCGCCGCGCCGGCTTCAGCGCCAACGGCATGGGCGTGTGGAAGGTGCCGGAGGACGAGGTGATGGCGACCGGCAAGCGGATGGCCGCGTTCCGCGGCGTCTCGCACTGCTACCAGCGGCCCACGTATCCCGACTGGCCGTACTCGGTGTTCACGATGGCCCACGGGCGCTCGAAGGAGGAGTGCGACGCGATCCTCGACTCGATCGCCGAGACGACGGGCATCAGCGAGCGGGCGACGCTGTACTCGTCGACCGAGTTCAAGAAGGTCCGGATGCTCTATTTCACCGACGACTTCCGGCGGTGGGAGGAGGAGCGGGCCTGACCACCTCGCTCTCCGACGTCCGATCGGCGGAGCTCTACCGGCGCGCGCTGCACGTGCTCCCCGGCGGCGTGAACTCGCCGGTGCGGGCGATGCGCTCGATCGGCCGCGACCCGATCTTCATCGACCGCGCCGAGGGCGCCGAGATCACCGACGTCGACGCCAACACCTACGTCGACTACGTCTGCTCGTGGGGGCCGCTGATCCACGGCCACGCGCCGCCCCCGGTCATCGAGGCGGTCACCGAGGCGGCCGCCAAGGGGACGTCGTTCGGGGCGCCGACGGCGGCCGAGGTCGAGCTCGCCGAGCTCGTCTGCGCGCGGATGCCCGCCGTCGACATGCTGCGCATGACCTCGTCGGGCACCGAGGCGGCGATGAGCGCGATCCGGCTCGCGCGCGCCGCCACCGGGCGCGACAAGCTGCTCAAGTTCGCCGGCGCGTATCACGGCCACGTCGACGGGCTGCTCGCCGAGGCGGGCTCCGGGCTCGCCACGCAGGGGATCCCGGCCTCGCCGGGCGTGCCGGCCTCGGCCGCCGCCGACACCGTGGTCGTGCCCTGGAACGACGCGGCCGCGGTGCGCGCCGCGTTCGCCGAGCACGAGTTCGCCGCCGTCCTGTGCGAGCCGTACCCGGCGAACATGGGCCTCGTCCCGCCCGGCTGCGGCTTCCTCGAGCTGTTGCGCGAGCTGGCGACCGAGCACGGCGCGCTGCTCGTGTTCGACGAGGTCATCACCGGGTTCCGCATCGCCCCGGGCGGCGCGCAGGAGCTGACCGGCGTGTCGCCCGACCTGACGATCATGGGCAAGATCCTCGGCGGCGGGCTGCCCGCGGCCGCGTACGGCGGGTCGGTCGCGCTGATGGAGCGGATCGCGCCGGCCGGCGACGTCTACCAGGCCGGCACGCTGAGCGGCAACCCGCTGGCGGTGGCCGCCGGCATCGCGACGCTGGCGCTGCTCGACGAGGAGGCGTATCTGACGCTGTCGAGCACCACCGCCGCGCTCGCCGACGGGCTGCGTGAGGCCGCCGCCGACCGGCCGGTGTCGGTCACCCACACGACCGGGCTGCTGACCGTGTTCTTCGCCGCCGAGGCGCCGACCGACTACGCCGGCGCGGCGGCCTGCGACACCGAGGCCTACGGGGCGTGGTGCCGGGCGCTGCTCGCCCGGGGCGTGTACCCGCCGCCGTCGCAGTTCGAGGCGTGGTTCCCGTCGCTCGCCCACACCAGCGAGCACATCACCCGCACCGTCGAGGCCGCCGCCGCGGCGTTCGCGGAAATCGGGAAAACAAGTTTCCCATGCGAGTTCGCTGCGCGAACATCGCGGGTTCCCAAATGAGCGTGCTCGACCGCCTGGCGAGCGACGTCCGCGCGCGCGGCGGGCTGCTCGCCGGCGAGCTGTCGCCGGCGTCCGAGGACGGGCGCTACGGGACCATCGCCGCCGGGGGCATCCGCGCCGCCGGCCGCGAGGACGACTACGCGCTGCTCGTCGAGGAGATACACGAGGGTTACCTACTGCACTACCGGTCCGGGCGCGTCGTGACGCCGGAGGATCCGGATCTGTCGCTGCTCGCGGGCGACCGCCTGTACGCCCTCGGGCTGGCCCGCCTGGCCGAGCTCGGCGACCTCGAGGCGGTCGGCGAGCTCGCCGACGTGATCTCGCTGGCCGCCCAGGCCCACGCCGAGGGCGATCCCGAGCGCGCGGCCGCGGTCTGGGAGGCCGGGGCGCGCGTGGTGGGCGACGGTCCGCCCGCGGACCACGAGGCCGCCAAGGCCGCGTGGCGCGGCGCCGGGTAAGTCCCGGGACCGGCCGGTCGCCGCCCTCGGGTCGATATCGTTCGGACTCCTCCAGTGCCTGCGCCCCGTCGCAAGCAACCGAAGTCCAAGTACACGCCGAGCGACTATGCCGGGCGCCTTCGAGGGCGAGACCGTCACACGCCGGCGCTTGATGGGCGCTGACCGTGCAGGTCGGCCGGCGGCGTCGCGGTCCTGACCTTCACGCTGCCGGCGCTCGGCTTCGCGGTCGGCTCGGCCGTCTTCGAGCGGCCGCCGGTGCGCTGGGAGGCGGTCGGCCCGCCCGACCAGTTCCCGAACGACACGTACCTCCCGCGCGTGATCACCGCCGTCCCGGGCATCGGCGAGGTCGGCAAGGCCACCGTCTACATCCGCGCCTGGAACCCGGACATCGATCCCCCGAAGGATCCGAACATCCCGTACGCCGACGAGCGCGGTGCCGACTTCGTCGCGCTGTCCACCCGCTGCATGCACCTCGGCTGCCCGGTCCGCTTCGTGGCGGCCGCCAGGCGGTTCATCTGCCCGTGCCACGGCGGCGTCTACGACTTCACCGGCCAGGTCTCCGGCGGCCCGCCGGTGCGCCCGCTCGACCACTTCTACACCCGCGTGCGCGACGGACAGCTCGAGATCGGGCCGCGCTACTCGGTCAACTCCGAGTTCAAGCGCCACCCGAGCTATCGCGATCCCGGCCAGGACCTGGACGGGATCGGCCAGTACCTGTACCCCGGCCGCTTCTCGACCCCGAAGATGAGCAACTAGGCGATGCCCAAGCTTCCGGTCCCGCCCATTCCGAAGACGCTGAACCCCCGGCCCAAGCGCCCGAGCGAGACCGAGGGAGTCCCGCCGCTCGAGCAGGTCAAGGAAACCGGGATCTCCGCCGTCGACTGGATCGACGAGCGCACCTCGCTGTCCGGCGCGCTCCGCTGGGTGATGTTCCGGAAGGTCCCGAAGGGGACGAACTGGTTCTACACGCTGGGCTCGGCGACGATGTTCGCGTTCCTGTCGCAGGCGGTGACCGGCGTGTTCCTGGCGATGTACTACACGCCGTCGGTCACCGACGCGTACGAGTCCGCCCGCCACATCACCAACGAGGTCTTCCTCGGCGAGTTCGTGCGCGGGATGCACAAGTGGGGCTCGAGCATGATGGTGATCCTCATCTTCCTGCACATGGGCCGCGTGTTCTTCTTCGGCGCCTACAAGTACCCGCGCGAGCTCAACTGGATCATCGGCTTCGTCCTGCTCCTGCTCACGTTCGTGATGGCGCTCACCGGCTACCTGCTGCCGTTCGACCAGCGCTCCTACTGGGCGACGATCGTGGCCGCCAACATCACCGCCTCGGGCCCGATCGTCGGGCCGTTCCTCGGTGACTTCCTCCGTGGTGGAGCGGAGTTCGGAGCCACGACGTTGTCGCGCTTCTACGCGATCCACATGCTGCTCATCCCCGGGTTGATCGCCGCGCTGATCGGCGCGCACCTCTACCTCGTCACCCGGCTGGGGACCACGGCGCCGCCGTGGCTGAAGGTCCCGGTCGACGACGAGCTCGTCGAGGAGAAGGTGTGAGATGAACCAGGCGGAGAAGGAGGCGTACCTCCGCGAGTACGCGCTGCTCAAGGCCAAGGGGAAGCCGTTCTTCCCGTACGCGGTGGCCAAGGACAGCATCATGGCCGCGATCGTGGTGCTCACGATCGCCGCGCTGTCGCTCATCTTCGGCGCCGAGCTCGGCCCGAAGGCGGATCCGACCACGACCACCTACGTGCCGCGGCCGGAGTGGTACTTCTTCTTCCTGTTCGAGCTGCTGCGCGTCATCAAGCCGCCGGAGCTGACGCCGCTCGCCACGATCGGGATCCCGACGCTCTGCATGATCCTGATCATCATGCTGCCGTTCATCGACCGCTCGCCCGAGCGGCGACCGGAGCGGCGGCCCGTCGCGACGTTCACCGGCATCGCCGTGATCGGCGCGATGGCGTACCTCACGTACCTCGGCGCCGCCGCCGGCTCGCCGAACGAGATCGACATGAAGGTGGCGCCGCAGTACGAGGCGGGCAAGCTGGTCGCCGCGCAGTCCGGCTGCCTGGCGTGCCACAAGATCGGCGAGAACGGCAACGGCGGCCCAGGTCCCAACCTGACCGAGATCGGCGCCCGATTGCCCGCCCCGGCGCTCCGGCGCACGCTCGAGAACCCGACGCCGCCGATGCCGTCGTTCGCGGGCCTGCCGGAGAAGAAGAAGTCCGACCTCGTGGCCTTCCTCGCACAGCTCGACGGCAGCGAAGGCAACTGACCGCCACCGGAACGCTCGAGGAGGGGCAGGTCCGCGCGATGTTCGATCGCATCGCGGGGGTCTACGACGTCATGAACTCGGTCATGACGGCCGGGCTCCACCACCGCTGGCGTGAGCGGGCGGCGGACCTGGCGCGCGTCGGCCCCGGCTCGCGGGCGCTCGATGTCGCGACCGGCACCGGCGACCTGGCGATCGCGCTGGCGCGGCGCGGCGGGGAGGTCGTCGGCTCGGACTTCTCCGAGGGCATGCTCGAGCGGGCGCGGGCGAAGCGCCCCGATATCCGCTGGGAGCAGGCCAACGCGCTCGCGCTCCCGTACCCGGACGACGCGTTCGACGCGGCGACCGTCGGGTTCGGCGCCCGCAACTTCTCCGACCTGCACGGCGGGCTGTCCGAGATGGCCCGCGTGGTGCGCCCGGGCGGCCGCGTCGTCGTCCTCGAGATCACGACGCCGACGAAGCCGCCCTTGTCGACCTTCTTCTCGCTGTGGTTCGATCGCATCGTGCCGCTGCTCGGACGCGTCACCGGCGAGGACCAGGCGTACTCGTACCTGCCCAACTCGGTCAAGCGCTTCCCCGGCCCGCGCGAGCTCGGGGCGCAGATGCACGCGCTCGGGCTGCGCGACGTGCGCTGGATCCTCACCGCGGGCGGGATCATCGCCCTGCACTCGGGGACGGTCGCCTGATGGCGAGCGCCGAGGCCGTCGCGGCCGTCATCGCCGCGGGCGGCGCGCACGTGCCCGAGCTGATGGACAAGCTCGAGGGCCGCCTGCAGGAGATCGCGCACTCGCACGGGCCGGTGCTCGCCGAGCACGCGAGCGCGACGATCGCCGCCGGCGGCAAGCGCCTGCGGCCGCTGCTCGTGCTGCTCGCCGCGGGGCCGTCGCCGGAGCACCCGGAGCGGGTGATGCGGGCGATGGTCGCCGTCGAGCTGATCCACTCGGCCACGCTCGTCCACGACGACGTGCTCGACGCCGCCGAGCTGCGGCGGGGCCGCCCGACCGTCGTCGCCACCGCCGGCCGCGGGATCGCCACCGCGACCGGCGACCTGCTGTTCTCGCGCGCGTTCGCCGAGCTGGCCCGCAACGGGATCCCGCAGTCGGTGCGGATCCTCTCCGACGCCTCGTCGGCGCTGGCCGACGGCGAGCTGCTGCAGCGCGAGGATGCCTGGAACGTCGGCGTCTCGCGCGAGCGCTACGAGCAGCGCTGCGACCTGAAGACCGCGCGGCTGTTCCAGGCCGCGTGCGAGCTCGGCGCGCTCGAGGGCACGGCGCCGGTCGACGTGCTCGGCCGCTTCGGCCGCCGCATCGGCCTGGCCTTCCAGATGCTCGACGACGTGCTCGACGTCTCAGGCCCGGCCGAGCGGACCGGCAAGCATCGCGGCACCGACCTGCTCGACGGCACGGTCACGCTGCCGCTGATCCTCGCCCGCGAGCGCGATCCGGCGCTGCGCTCGCTCGACCTGCGTGCGGTCCGCACGCCCGAGCAGGCGGAGCGGCTGTGCGACGCGATCGCGGCGACCGGCGTCCTGGAAGACGCGCGCGAGACGGCGCTGGGGATCGTCGCCGACGCGAAGGCCGACCTCCCGGTGCTGCCGGAGGCGCAGCAGGGGGCGCTCGAGCTGGTGGCCGACGGCGTCGTCGACCGGTATAGCTAGCTAGCTGAAGTCTTCCGGCAGGATGGCGCCGGCGTCCAGCGCCTTCACGAAGACCTCGATCTCGTCCTCCATGTTGGCCTGCTGGAGGCGCTTGAGGTCGCGGATCAGGATCTCGGTGCCGATGTCGAGCTTCTCGTCGAAGCGGTCGACCGTGGGCTGGTCGAACACGTCGACCTCGCTCCACTCGCAGTTGGGGCACCGCAGCAGTACCTCCCAGTGCGTGGGGGAGGTCTCCTCCCACTCGACCGGATACACGAGGTCCCGGTCGCACTCGGGGCAGAGGTGCAGATCGCGCACCGGGGCGGCAGCGGCGGGGATCGCCGCGGCAATGCCTTCGTCGGCCAGCGTCTCGAAATAGACGACCTCGATCGCACGGCCCGAAGGGAGGACCACGCGGCGGACGTACTGGCCGTTGTTGGAGGGCTGCTGGCTCATCGTGACCCTAGAATCGGCCGTGCACAGAGGAAGTTGAGTAGATGGACGAACGTCCGGGCCGCTACCCTGTTTGGGCCTCGTCACAAAGGATCTGAACGTGTTCAACAGCATCGGACCCACAGAGCTGATCATCGTCTTGGTGATCGTTCTCCTGATCTTCGGGCCGAAGCGCCTGCCGGGCCTTGGGAAGCAGCTCGGCTCGGGCATGCGTGAGTTCCGCGACTCGGTCACCGGGAAGTCCAAGGACGACGAGGACGACGACGACAAGCACACCGACACCACCCGTGCGGCGAACGCCGCGCTGGGCCGCCCGGACGAGGATCCCGCCGCCCCGGTCGAGGGCGAGGTCGTGTCCGAGCGCACGCGCACCTAGCGGCTCCGGCCGCTCGGGTCATGGCTACCGCACTGCGGCCGATCGCGCACGACGACCGCCTGAGCCTCGTCGAGCACCTCGATGAGCTGCGGACGCGGATCATCATCTGCCTGGTCATCCTCACCGGGGCGTTCGTGGTCTGCTTCTGGCAGAACGACCGGATCCTGGACATCATGGACCGGCCGCTGCAGAAGTCGGCGTTCCACAAGAACAGCCAGGACCCGCTCGAACGGTCCGCGGCGTTCCAGCAGTCCCTGAAGCAGCTCAGCCTTCAGCTCTCGCTGGTGAGCCGCGAGATGGCCCGCTCGGACGACGTCAGCCCGGCGCTGCAGTCGCAGTTCGCGTCGTTGTCCAAGCAGGCGGCGCTGACCGCGGCGGCCGCCCCGAAGGCGTCCGGGCGCCGGCCCGTGACGCTCGGCGTCGGCGAGCCGTTCACCGTGACCTTCAAGGTCGTCGGCTACGCGGCGCTGCTCGTCTCGCTGCCGTTCCTCTTATGGCAGGCGTACGCGTTCGTCTTACCGGCGTTCTCCCCGCGCGAGCGCGAGATCGCGCTGCCGCTGATGCTGATGGTGCCGTTCCTGTTCATCGCCGGCGTCGTGTTCGCCTACTTCATGGTGCTGCCGAACGCGATCAACTTCCTGCAGAACTTCAACGACGACAACTTCGACATCCTCATCCAGGCGCGGGACTACTACAAGTTCTCGATCATGGTCCTGGCCGCGATGGGGCTCTTGTTCCAGGTCCCGATCGGCATCCTCGCGGTGACGCGCACCGGGATCGTCACGCCGCGCCAGCTGCGCAAGAACCGCCGCTACGCGATCCTCGTCATCGCCGTCGTCGCCATGCTGCTGCCCGGGCAGGACCCGGTCACGATGCTGATGCTGATGCTCCCGCTCGTGGTGCTCTTCGAGGGCTCTATCCTCTTGGCAGCACTTGTCGACCGTCGCGTCGCGCGCAATCGCGCTCGCGAGGAGGCCGAGATGGCGGACTCCGACGACGGCGACCTCGACACGCACGACCCCGATCTCGACGACTAATGCTGTTTGACCTCAGAGGTGCCGGCCGCCGCAACACCGTCAAGGCGGTGTATCTGCTGCTCGCCGTGCTGATGGGCGTCGGCCTCGTCGGCTTCGGCATCGGCGGCTCCGGCCTCGGCGGCGGGCTCGTCGACGCGATCACGGGCTCGAGCGGCTCGTCCGGGACCGGCGCGGACACGTTCCTCAAGCGCGCCGACGCCGCCCAGCGCCGCGCGGAGGCCGCGCCCAAGGACGCGACGCTGTGGGCCGACGCCGCCCGCGCCCGCTACCAGGCCGCGCTCGGCGAGAACTTCTTCGATCCCAACACGCAGCAGTTCAACGACGCCGGCAAGGCGCAGCTGCAGATCGCCGACAGGGACTGGCAGAAGCACCTCGCCCTCAAGCCGAACCCGCCCGACGACGGCGCGGCCGGCGTGATGATCAAGGTCTACAGCCCCGGCGCGCTGAACGAGCCCGACAAGGCCGTCGCCGCCCAGGAGGTCATCACCGAGGTCCGCCCGAAGGCCCGCACCTTCGCGACGCTGGCCGTCCTCGCCTACGACGCCGGCCAGACCCGCAAGGGCGACCTCGCGCGCCAGAAGGCCCTCGACCTCTCCGATCCGGCGGACCGCGCGACGCTCAAGGACCAGATCGACCAGGCCAAGCAGCAGGCGCTCGCGACCCAGCTCCAGAACGCGACGCCCACGCCGACCGCCACGGCCGGCGCCAAGAAGGACAAGAAGAAGTCCGGCGGCTAAAGTGATGCCCCGCTCAGCGCCCCTGTAGCTCAACTGGCAGAGCAGCGGACTCTTAATCCGAAGGTTCCAGGTTCGATTCCTGGCGGGGGCATGACGACCATGAGGTCGGCGGCGCTCGCCTCGGGCGACTGTCCTGCGTTCATGCGGGCTGGCCTGGCTGCTCCGGTCCGACGCGATAGGGCCGCATCATCTCGTTGTCCTCGTGCTCGACGATGTGGCAGTGCCAGACGAACTGCCCTGGCGTGTTGAACTGGGCCCTGACCCGGGTGACCTGGCCGGGGTAGGCGATGACCGTGTCCTTGAAGCCGCTCTCCCACGCCTCCGGGGAGACCGGGGTCGAGCCCGGCGCGACCTGGACCGTCCCGCTTTCCTCGTCGACGAGGATGTCCTGGCGATTCACGACCTCGAAGACGATCTCGTGGATGTGCATGGGGTGGGCGTCGGCCGTGGCGTTGTAGAGCTCCCACACCTCGGTCGCTCCCACCGCCGGGTTCTCGGTGACCGGGTCCATCCACAGCCGCTCCGTCCACGCGCGGGGAGTGCCGTTCGGGTCGCCCGCGAGCGTGCCGAGCAACGCCTCGGCCGGGGCGTCCTCGAAGAAGTCCGACATCTCCTCGAGCAACGCCAGCGGCCGCGTGACCTTCTCCGGCGGCAAGGGCGTGATCGCGGGTAGCTGCAGGAACCGTGGCGGGGTGGTGTCGTCGACGTCGATCGCGGGCACGACGCGGAACTGCATGACCTGGCCGGTCGAGTCGGGATCGGCGATGTCGAAGTCGTCGTCGGGCTCGCCGCCGCCGAACGGCTCATCGGGTCCGACGTTGGCGAGCACGTAGTTGCCCGGCGGCACGTTGGTGAAGTCGACGATCACGTCGGCCCGTTCGGCCAGCCCCATGAGCAGCCGATTGCCGTTGCCGGTGGTGAGGTCGACGGGCGCAGCGAGGAAGCCGCCCTCGTTGCCGATCTGCCACACCTCGACCCCGGGGACCTGGTTGACGTCCAGGATCAGGAAGCGCGATTGGCAGCCGTTGAGGAACCGGAATCGGTAGCGGCGCTGCTCGACGGTCTGGAACGGCCACGTGTTGCCGTTGGCGATGATCATGTTCCCGAAGAACTCGGGGTTCCAGATCGGCGAGATGTCGGTGTCCGGGATATACGGCCCGGCGATCTCGTCGAAGAGCTCCCGGGTGTCCGGATAGAACAGCGAGCCGTCGGTGTTGAACGACCGATCCTGGATCGCGATCGGGATCTCTCGGTACGGCTTGTTCGGCGGGAACTTGTCGTTCTCGCGTGGCGCCGGTCCCGGAAGGCTCGCGGCAAGCCCGTTTCGCGAGTCGAGCACGACGTCGTCGGGACCACCGCGGATGAGGTAGAAGCCGGCCGGGCCCGCATACACGTTCAGGCGCGTCATCCCGAGCGCGTGGTCGTGGTACCAGATCGTCGACGCCCGGTTGGCGTTCGGGTACAAAAACGTGGCGGATCCGGGTTCCCACGTCACACCGTACTTCGTGGCGGCCTTTGCGGCGAAGAACCCGTACCACGTTCCTTCCGTGGCGTGGTGCGCTGGAATGTCGCTCGCGGCAGGCAAGTACCACGCTTCCGCGTAGCCATCGCTCTCGTCGCCCACGCCGACCGCCCCGTGCACATGCGTGACGATCGGAACCGGGCCCGCGTAGGGACCGGGGGTCTCCGTGAACGTGGGCCGGCTGTCGCGGCCGGCGACCCCGCCCGGCGGGTTGGCCCAGTGCAGGGTCGGGTCGACCGGCAGCAGGTGCCGCAGGAAGTTGCGTTCGCCGTCCACGAGCTCGTTGATCCACTTGACCAGGACCGGCCGGTTCCACTTCGCCTCGATCGTCAGCGACGGCGCGTTGTGGATCAGCAGCCCGCGGTTGCTCTGGGCCGCCTCAGCGCCGTAGCCCCACACCGTCGTCGGTGGATGCGGCGGCGGCAGGATCTGCTGCGCGAACTGCCGCATCGAGATCTTGTAGTAGTCGATGGGCTTACCGCCGACCTGCCTGATCGTGCCGGCTCTGGGCATCACTGGCGGGATCAGCAGCGGCGTGACGTACTTCGCGACCGACGCGGGGTCCAGCGTCCCGCCCGGGATCTGCGCGAGTGCCTCAGGCTCGCTCGCGCCGGGAAGGCGTCCGAAGAGATAGAACCCTGCGCTCGTCCCGCCCACCCACGCGACGAAGGTGCGTCGTGAGAACTGCAGAGACGTGTTCATGATCGGGCCCACCTTTCACCCGCCAGAGACCACACGGAACAGCGAACGAGCCGTGCAGCGAGCGGAAGCGCTCGAGTCGGGAGCCCGCCACGGGAGTCATCGCGCGCTCATCGCTCCCGCGAGCCCCGCGGCGGAATGACGCCCCGCGGTGTGTCGGCTGGCCGGCAGCCGGCCCCGAACGGGTCCACGGCGCCGCACGACATGGGCCGATCGGTTGATCGCACAGAAACACGGCGTGACGTCGTATACGCCACACCGGCCCAGACCGAGCATCCTCGCTCTCCTACGTTCGCTTCAGCGAAGCTCTCACCCCGGCCGCGCACTGTCAAGTAGCCGACGGAGGACCCAACCTTCGGCGGCCCGCAGCGCTCTATCAAGCGCCGGGCCCAGGCACAGGTCAGGGCGTAGCGAACGTAGGTCCCCAACCCCAGCCGGGCCCGGCGGCAGAAACCATATTCCGGACCGAGCCGGGTTAGCACTCGCCTATGCGGAGGGCGGGGGCATCCGGGCAGTCGCAGCGCGAGCTGTCCCTGGCAGGTCCTCAACCCCGCGGTCGCGGGGCCTGCCACCGGGGTGACGCGGTTCTTCTGAACGCCGAACCTCGAGCGAGTCGCTGCGTACCACCTCCTTGAAGTCGCGCCAGGCCACAAGCGACAAGGAGGCCTCCATGCGACACGCATCCCGCCGTCTCACGGCTCGGTCCACGAGAACGAGGACGTGGTTGCCCACCCTTGTGGTCGGCCTCGTCGCCGCCCTCCCGCCAGCCGCGGCCACAGCGCATCCCCATCACCACCACGGCCGTGCGCTCGACGGCTTCAACCAGCGCAACCTGGTGGCCGACACGCCGGGCGCGGCCGAGGTGACCGATCCCAATCTCGTCAATGCCTGGGGCCTGGCGTTCGGGCCGGCGACGCCGGCCTGGGTGGCCGACAACGGCATGGACGTGTCGACGCTGTACCGCGGGGCGACCGGCGCGGCGCCGGCGGCCTCGATCGTGCCGCTCGTCGTGAACATCCCCGAGGGCGCTCCGACCGGACTGGTGTACAACGGCGGGCCGGGATTCGTGGTGCATTCCGGCATGGCGAGCGGGCCGGCGCTGTTCCTGTTCTCGTCCGAGGCGGGCGTGATCAGCGGCTGGAACTCGACCGTGCCGCCGCCGGCCCCCTCGATGGACGCGCAGGTGGCGGCGACCGTCCCGGGCGCGATCTACAAGGGCCTTGCGATCGCCGACACGAGGAAGGGGCCGCGGCTGTACGCGACCGACTTCCACAACGGTCGCGTCGACGTGTGGGACGACACGTTCGCCCCCGCCGGCCGGCCCGGTGGGTTCACCGATCGCAAGGTGCCGAAGGGGTTCGCGCCGTTCGGCATCCAGACGGTCGCGGGCAAGTTCGTCGTCGTCACGTACGCCAAACAGGACGCGGACGCCGAGGACGACGTCGCCGGCGCGGGCCTCGGCTTCGTCGACGTGTACGACACCGCCGGCAACCTCCTGCGGCGCTTTGCGGCCGGCCGGCCGCTGAACGCTCCATGGGGGATCGCGCTCGCACCCAAGGGATTCGGGCGGGCGAGCGGCGACCTGCTGATCGGCAACTTCGGCGACGGGCGCATCAACGCGTTCGACCCGCGAAACGGTCGATTCGAAGGCGCGCTGCGCGACAAGCACGGCCGCCGGCTGACGATCGATGGGCTGTGGGCGCTCGAGTTCGGCAACGGCGTGATCGGGAATCCGAACACGCTGCTGTTCACCGCAGGGCCGGACGACGAGTCGCACGGCCTGTTCGGCGCGATCACGGCGAGCCGACACCACTGACGCAACCGCGGCGCGGGCCCGGCACCCGATCGTCCTCCGCGCGGGACGATCGGGCGTCGGCCTCGCGGCCACGCCGTAGGCTCTGCCCATGCCGCGGACGGTTCATCGCCAGTGCACGCTGTGCGAGGCGCACTGCGGCATCGACGTGGAGGTCGACGGCGATCGCGTGCTGCGGATCACCGGCGACGCGGAGGACCCGATCTCGCGCGGCTACATCTGCCCGAAGGCGGCGGCGCTGGCGGATCTGTACACGGACCCGGACCGGCTCCGGCGCCCGGTGCGGCGGGTCGGCGACGAGTGGCTCCAGATCGGCTGGGACGAGGCGCTCGACCTGGCCGCCGACGGGCTGCGCGCGGTCCAGCGCGAGCACGGCGACGACGCGGTCGCGACGTACTTCGGCAATCCGACGCGCGCACACGATGGCGGTGCTGTCCGGGCTGCTGCTGCGCCACGTGCTCGACACGCGCAACCACTACTCGGCGACGTCGGTCGACCAGTTGCCGCAGCACCTGACCTCGGCCGAGATGTTCGGGAACCTCGCGCTGTTCCCGATCCCGGACATCGACCGCACCGACTACATGCTCGTGCTCGGCGCGAACCCCTCGGTGTCGAACGGCTCGCTGATGACGGCACCCGGGGCGCGCCACCGCCTGCGCGCGATCGTCGCGCGCGGCGGCACCGTCGTGGTCGTGGATCCGCGCCGCACGGAGACCGCGAACCACGCCTCCGAGCATGTCGCGATCGCGCCCGGCGGCGATCCCTACCTCCTGCTCGGGATGCTGCACGTGCTGTTCGCGGAGGGCCGCACTCGGCTCGGCCGGCTCGAGGAGCCACGCCGACGGGATCGCCGCGATCGAGGCGCTGGCCGCGCACTGGCCGGTCGCGCGCGCCGCCCCGCTCGCCGGCGTCGACGGGGCGACGATCGCGCGGCTCGCGCGCGAGTTCGCCGACGCCGAGCGGGCCGTCGCCTACGGGCGCGTCGGCGTGTGCCAGCAGCGGACGGGATCGATCACGCACTGGCTCATCAACGTGCTCAACGCCGTCACCGGCAACCTCGACGTGCCCGGCGGAGCGATGTTCCCCAACCCGGCGTTCGACGTCGGCGCGGTGCTGAGGTTCGCGCGGCTGGTCGGCTTCGGCGACCACGGCCGCCACACGCAGCGCGTCAGCGGGTTCCCGGAGATGAACGGCGAGCTGCCGGTCGCCGGCCTGGCGGACGAGATCACGACGCCGGGAGAGGGCCAGGTCCGCGGCATGCTGATCTTCGCCGGCAACCCGGTGCTCTCGACGCCGGGCGGCGCGCGCCTCGAGGAGGCGCTCGCGGAGCTCGAGTGGTGTGTGGCGGTCGACATGTACGTGACCGAGACGACGCGCCACGCGGACGTGATCCTGCCGCCGGTCTCGACGCTCGAGCGCTCCGACATCGACGTGGTCATGCCGGTCGTCTCCGTTCGCAACCACATCCGCTACAGCCCGGCCGCCGTGCCGAAGCCGAAGGACGGGCGCGAGGACTGGCAGATCCTGACGGCGCTGACGAGCCGGCTGGGGCGTGGGATCGGGCGGCGCGCGGAGGCGGCGGTCGCGGGCCTCCCCTCGGCGTTCACGACCCCCGAGCGGATCATCGACCTCGGCCTCGCGCTCGGGCCGCACGGCATCCTGCGGCGCGGCCCGCTCAGCGGCCTGACCGTGGCCAAGATCAAGCGCGCCAAGCACGGCATCGATCTCGGCCCGCTGGAGCCGCGGCTGCCCGGCGCGCTCGACACGGAGGGCAAGCGGGTGCATCTCGCACCGCCGGTGCTCGTCGCGGAGGCGGCGAAGCTCGGCGACCACGCGCGCGAGCGCGAGGCCGCGCGGTCCGCCGGCTACGACCTGACGCTCATCGGCCGCCGCCAGCTGCGCAGCAACAACTCGTGGATGCACAACAGCGCGCGGCTGATGAAGGGCGCCGACCGCTGCACCGCGCTGCTGCACCCCGAGGATGCGGGCGCGCGCGGGCTCGGCGACGGTGACCGGGTGCGCGTCGTCTCGCGCGTCGGCGCGATCGAGCTCCCGCTCGAGGTCAGCGACGAGATCCGCCCCGGCGTGATCTCGATCCCGCACGGCTTCGGGCACGGGCGCCCCGGCGTCGGGTGGCGACTGGCGGCCGAGAAGGCCGGCGCGAGCGTCAACGACATCACCGACCCCGCGGTCGTCGACGCGATCACCGGCAACGCCGCGTTCAACGCCGTGCCGGTGAGGGTCGAGCCGGCCTGATGGCCGACGCGCGGTCGGTCAGTCGTTCTCTTCGTCGGTGTCGGCGAACGAGCCGTGCTCGCTCGTGCGGCTCGCGTCTCCTCGCCCTCCGCGAACGATCCCTCGTGCTCGTCGCGCGGGAGCGTCTCCTCGCCTTCGGCGAACGATCCCTCGTGCTCGTGCGGCTCGGTCTCCTGGCCCTTCGCGAAATCGCCCTCGGTCTCGCTCATGTTTCCCTCCAACCCGTAGTAGGTGCCTCCTATCGTCCTCCACGCGCTCGCGCGGGGCAAGTCCGGCGGGGCGGTGGAGAGCTAGTCTCCCCCGGGATCGAACGAGGCGGGGGCGAGTGATGACGGACGAGGGGTACTTCGGTGAGCGCGTGGCGGCGCGCTACGACGACGTGTCGTGGAGCATGTTCGACCCGGCGCTGCTCGCGGCGACGGCGGACTTCCTGGCGGAGATGGCGGACGGCGGCGCGGCGCTCGAGTTCGCGATCGGCACCGGGCGCGTGGCGGTGCCACTCGCCGAGCGGGGCGTCACCGTCGCGGGCATGGACAACTCGGAGGCGATGCTCCGGCGCCTGCGCGAGAAGACCACGGCGATCCACGCGGTCGAGGGCGACATGGCGACGACCCGCGTGGACGGCGACTTCAGCCTCGTCTACCTCGTCTTCAACACGATCTTCAACCTGACGACGCAGGACGGACAGGTCGCCTGCTTCGAGAACGCGGCCGCGCACCTGCCGCCCGGCGGGCGGTTCGTGATCGAGGCGCGCGTGCCGGAGATCCAGCGCCTCCCGCCGGGGCAGACCGTGTTGCCCTGGCGAGCTGACCCCGACGGGATGTCGTACTACGTCTACGACGTCGTGACCCAGCGGCTGAGCGGCCAGCACTACTACTTCAAGGACGGCCTGGTCGAGGCGAGCCCGACCGAGATGCGGTACGCGTGGCCGGCCGAGCTCGACCTGATGGCGCGCATCGCCGGCCTGCGCCTCGAACAGCGCTGGGGCGGCTGGAAGCAGGAGCCGTTCACCAACCTCAGCCCCAGCCACGTCAGCGTCTGGCGCAAGTCCTAGGCGAGCGAGATCGCGACCTCCTCGAGCGCGTCCATCGACTCCTGCATCCCGGTCTCCATCCCGGAGCCGATGATGATGTCGCGGACCTCGAGGCTCGGGCACACGATCAGCTGCTCGAGCAGCGTGCGCCCGCCGGGCAGCTCGGTGAACGTGTTCACGCACAGCGGCGGGTCGCCGAGGCCGTCGGGCGCGCCTTCGAACACCTCGGTGTTGACGAGCCGCTCGTTCTCGACGATCTCCCGGAACTCGCCGTGGAAGGCGACCTCGAAGCCCTCATTGGCGGTCATCACGTAGCGCCAGGTGCCGCCGACCCGCAGGTCGACCTCGGCGATCGTCACGGTCCCGCGCTTGCCCGACCACCAGCGCTTGATCAGCTCCGGCGTCGTCCACGCCGTGTAGACGAGATGCCTCGGCGCGTCGAATTCGCGCGCGATGAGGATCTGCTCGTCGGTCGGCAGGGTCACGGTCGCGGTTCCGCTACTCGCCACGGGGGTCATCTCCTTGCTCCTCTCGTTTGAGGTCTGCGAGCACGTCGTCGAGAGCCTCGAACCGCTCGGTCCATAGGCGCTCGTAGCTGCTCACCCAGTCGTGGATGGGCTTGAGGGCGTGCCCGTTGAGGCGATACAGCCGCTGCCGGCCTTCGTCGCGCACGTCGACGGCTCCCACTTCGCGCAGCACCCGGAGGTGCTTGGACACCTGTGGCTGGGCGACGCCGAGCACGCGCACGATGTCGTTGACCGGGCGCTCACCGCCGGCCAGGACGTCGAGGATCTGCCGCCGGCGGGGCTCCGCCACCGCGTTGAACGCATCCGCTGTGGTCGCCGCTCGTGCCACGCACGTGCATCGTATTCCTATATCGACATATGTCAAGCGAGGCGGCTGACGCCGGAGGCGATGCGCCACGGCGTCGGCGGCGGCTGGAACTCGGTGCGCTCGCGCGCCGACGCGGGGTCGAGCGCAAACCGCATCACGTGCCCGTGCCAGGAGACCGTCACCACGCGGCCGTGTGAGGCGAACGTGAGCGCGGCCAGCGACCCGTCGCTGGTGAACCCGTGGCCGCCGAGGCGCAGCTCGGACTCGCCGAAGAAGTCCTCGCAGGTCGCTCCGCGGCGTTCGAACGAGCGTCGCGCGCCCGCCGTGAGGTAGCGGCACGCGCCCACGCCGTCGCGATCGACCACCGCGCCGAGGAAGCCGCGCACCGTGCCCCGCGGGTCGGCGCCCGGTCGCAGCGGCGCCCGCGCCACGCTCGTCACGGCGAGCGGCACGAGCAATGCGACAGCCGCCGCGCCGGGCACCAGCCACGCCACCCACGGATGCCGGGGCGGTCGTGCACGCTGGGGCAGCATGCCCATCAGCCGTCCCAGCACGAGCCCAGCCAGCGCCATCGCCAGCAGGACCGCGCCGGCCGCGACGAGGGGGCTACCCGTCCGGCCGAGCCAGCCGACGGCGCCGACGACCGCCAGGGCGCTGAGCGTGAACGACAGCAGGAGCATCACCCGCAGCATGCGCCCCCTGGCCCGCACCCGCCATCGCCCAGGCGGCTGACCGGGCGGATGAACCGGACGTCATCCGAGCGCGGCGAGGCGGCCAGCCAGGAAGTCGCGCGTGGCGGCGTTCTCGGCGAGGCCGATCGCTTCGCGGTACGCCGCGGCCGCATCGGCTTCACGGCCGAGGCGGCGGAGCAGGTCGGCCCGGACCGCGTGAAACAGATAGAAGCGCTCGAGCTCGAGCCCGTCGACGATCGCCAGCGCCGCGACCGGGCCGGAGACCTCGGCGACGGCCACCGCCCGGTTCAGCGCCACGATCGGGCTCGGCGCGATGGCCATCAGCTGGTCGTACAGCGCAACGATCTGGCGCCAGTCTCCGTCGTCGCTGTGCACCGCGTTGATCGCCGCCTGGATCTGGTACGGCCCCGGTTGTCCGCGCCGCAGGCATCGCCGCACGAGCGCCTGCCCCTCGGCGATCAGCGCGCCGTCCCACAATCCCCGGTCCTGGTCCGCGAGCAGCACGAGGTCGCCGTCCTGCGTCGTGCGCGCCCCCCGGCGCGACTCGATCAGCAGCATCAGCGCCAGCAGCCCGAGCACCTCGGGCTCATCGGGCATCAGCTGCGCGAGCACCCGTCCGAGCCGGATCGCCTCGGCGCACAGCTCCGCGCGCACGAGCGCCTCACCGGAGCTCGCCGCGTAGCCCTCGTTGAAGATCAGGTAGACGACCGCCAGCACCGCCCGCAGCCGCTCCGGGAGGTCGGCCGCGTCCGGCACCCGGTAGGGGATCCCGGCGTCGCGGATCTTGCCTTTGGCGCGCACGAGCCGCTGCGCCATCGCCGGCTCGCTCGACCAGGAACGCCCGGGCGATCTCCGCCGTCGTCAGCCCGCCGAGCAGCCGCAGCGTGAGCGCCACCTGCGCGTTGACCGCGAGCGCCGGGTGGCAGCAGGTGAAGATCAGGCGCAGCCGGTCGTCGCGCACCGCGCCCTCCTCGGGCGGCGCGTCGCGGGCGTGCAGCAGCGCCGATTGGGCGTGGCGGTCGTTACGCGAGGCCTCGCGCCGCAGCCGGTCGATCGCGCGGTGGCGGGCGGTCGTGATGATCCAGCCCGCCGGGCTCGGCGGCAGGCCATCCCTGGGCCACCGCTGCGTGGCCGCGACGAACGCGTCCTGGACCGCCTCCTCGGCGACGTCGATGTCGCCGAAGACGCCGACGAGGACCGACACGGCGCGGCCGTGCTCGGAACGGAAGACACGCTCGACCTCGTTCAATGCGCGAACGGGCGCACCTCGACCGGCAGCGTCGTCGCGCGGGCGAGCCTGCCCGCCCACTGCAACGCCTCGTCGAGGTCGCGCGCGGCGATGATCGAGATCCCGCCCAGGTGCTCCTTGCCCTCGGCGAACGGCCCGTCGGTCATGACGACGTCGCCGCCGTCGAGCCGCAGCACCGTCGCCGTCGCCGGGTCGTGCAGGCCGCCGGCGAACACCCACGCGCCGGCCTCCTTGAGGTCACGGTTGAGCGCCTCGAGGTCGGCCGTCACCTGCTCCAGGAGCTCGGGCGGAGCGGTGCCGCCGGTCGGCTGGTAGATGCTGAGCAGGTACTGCTTCATCGGGCGTCTCCCAGTCGGTAGGTGGCGATGAGCACGCCGGTCGACGTCGGCGTGCTGTCGACGAGCGCGAACGTGGCCGGCGGCCCGCCGTCGGCGAACAGCCGTCGGCCGGAGCCGAGCACCACGGGATGGATCATGAGCACGAACTCGTCGATCAGGTTATGCGCCATCAACGAGCCGATGAGCTCGCCGCTGCCGAGGATCACCACGTCCTTGCCCTGCTGCTGCTTGAGCGCGGCGACGGCGGCGGGCACGTCACCGCTCAGCAGAATCGAGTTCTCCCACGGCAGCGGCTCCGACAGTGTCGTCGAAGCGACGTACTTGTCGCGCCGGTTCAACGCCTCGGTGTACGGGTTGCCGTCGGTCTGGTGCGGCCAGTAGCCGGCGAACTGCTCGTATGTGCGACGGCCGAACAGCAGCGTGTCGCTCGTGCCCATGCTCTCGCCCATCTTGCCGATCAGCACGTCGTCGACGTTCGGGGCGGCCCAGCCGCCGTGCGCGAAGCCGTCACTAGCGTCCTCCTCGGGTCCGCTCGGCGACTGCATCACGCCATCCAGCGTGACGTGGTTGGCCACCACGACCTTGCGCATCGGATGCTCCTTCCGCTAGTTCGTCACTCACCTCCTATACGAACGGGATCGGCCCATATCGACAGCCCCTAGGGACTGGTGGTCGAGAGCGTGAACGTGAGCGTCTTGCTGTACGTGCCCGTGCGCAGCGCGTCGGTGGCGCCGATCGCCTGCTCGAGGCCGATCGTGACCGGGTCGTTGGACACCGGCCCGGTGTAGGTCAGCAGAACTAGATGTTCGAGAACGTGTCGACCACCCAATGCTCATTGCGGATCTCCGGCTCGGAGCTCTCGAACGGGCCGGCGAACGTATCGTTGGTGCAGTTCGTCGCTGCGCCGTCGTAGCCGTCGAACAGCGAGCCGACCGTGTTGTTGCGATTGAGGTCGACGCCAACCGCGTTGCGCGCCAGCGGGTCCTGGAACGTGTTGGGGGCGCAGTAGTTGGTCAGGTTCCTGCGCTGGACCTGGTTGTCGTACAGCGACGCGTGCGCGCCGTCGGGGTTGATCGACGGGACGATGAAGATGTCGAGGTTGTCGACGAGCTCCTTCGTGTGCGGGTCGGTCGCGTAGTTGCGGATCAGGCGCTCGCCGGTCTCCAGGCACGTGATCGGCGTGACCCACTCGCGCGCGTGCTGCTGGCAGTAGATGAAGACGCCCACCTTCGAGCCGTCGCGGACCTTGCCGATCCGCAGCATCCGCATCGGGAACGGCCCGCGCTGGACGTACGAGGGCGCGCGCAGGAAGTCCGACAGCTGCTGGCGCTGGCCCGCGAGTGAGACGCCGTTGCCCGCGTTGCCGCGGTGGGTGAACGCGTGCATGACCGCGCTCGCGGCCGGGTCGGCGTTGACGGCGGCGGCGATCTGCGCGGTCAGCGCGTTCCCGCCGAGATGCCCCATCGCGTTGGACTCGAGGATCACCGCCTGGCCGGCGCCGTGGCGTTGAAGTTGCCGGTCTGGCCCGTGTAGAACGTCGACGTGCCGATCGCGGTGGCCGCCTTGCGCTGGTAGCCGGCGGTCTGCTCCGGCAGCGGGACGATCTGGGCGATGTCCGGGAACTGCGCCGCCCTTCCGGCCATGGGACCCCTCCACGTACGCGCGATTTGTCGCCAATCTGACCAGATCTCCAGGGGGTTCGCCCGTGGAGTTCTCTCCACGCTCATGGGATAGTCGGCCCGTGACCTCTCCCGACACCGAGGGTCCGACCTGGACCCGGCTCACCGAGCAGATCGACTGGTACAACCGCAAGGCGAGCGCCAACCAGCGGCAGTACAAGGCCATCAAGCTCACCCAGATCGTGCTCGGGGCGCTCGTGCCGGTCGTCGCGGCGATCGACGACAGCAGCCGCGTGATCCTCGGCGCGCTCGGCGCCGGCGTCGTCGTGCTCGAGGCGATCCAGCAGTTGTTCCAGTTCCACCGCAACTGGATCGCCTACCGCGCGACCTGCGAGGCGCTCAAGCGCGAGCAGCACCTGTTCCTGGTCGGCGGCGGCGAGTACGGGAACGTGCCCAGCCCGACCGTGCTGCTCGCCGAGCGGCTCGAGGCGCTGATCAGCCGCGAGACCGGGGAATGGGCGGCGCTGGAGATCTCTTCGCAGAAGCAGCAGCAGGCGCCCGCCTGAGTTGCCTCGCGGCCTCCGAGTGGGTAGCGTGGAGGCCATTCGAGTAAAGGTCTCTAACCAGATCGCCCTGGTCGCGCTCCTGCTCGCGTTCCCCGCCGGAGCGGCGGCGCGGGACCGGCCGGCGATCCGGGTCGACCAGCTCGGCTTCGCGCCGCACGAGCACAAGACCGCGTACCTGATCGCGCCGCACCGCCACCCGCACGCGCGCTTCGCGGTGGTGGATACCGGCGGGCACGTGGTCCTGCGCGGCCGGGCGGGACGGAGCCGCGGCGTGTGGAACCGCCGCTACCGCGCGGTGCAGCCGCTCGACCTGTCGAAGCTGCGCACGCCCGGCACCTACCGCGTCCGCGCCGCCGGCGCGACGTCGCCGCGCTTCCGCGTCGCCGACGGCCTGTTCGCGCCGCGGGTCGGCGAGGCGGTCGAGTTCTTCCAGGCCCAGCGCGACGGCGCGAGCGTGATCACCGGCCGGCTGCACCGTCGGGCGGCCCACCTCAACGACGCGCACGCATCGGTCTACGCGGCGCCGCGCTACGACGGGCCGGACAGCGACGTGATCGTCGGGTCCTCGCTGAAGCGGATCGCCGGCCCAGTCGACGTCGAGGGGGGCTGGATGGACGCCGGCGACTTCGTCAAGTTCACGCACACGACCGCCTACGCGGCCGCGCTGCTCCTCGTCGCCCAGCGCGAGCTCGGCCGCGCGGCGCCGCCGGCGCTGGAGCCCGAGGCGCGCTTCGGGCTCGCCTGGCTCGACAAGGCGTGGCAGGACGACGGGAGCATGCTGCTCCAGGTCGGGATCGGCTCCGGCAACCGGCGCGGGACGTTCGTCGGCGATCACGACCTGTGGCGGCTGCCGGAGAAGGACGACGGCCTGAAGGGCAGGGCCAACCGCTACATCCGCCACCGACCCGTGTTCCGCGCCAACGCGCCCGGGACGCCGCTCCCGCCCAACCTCGCGGGCCGCACCGCGGCCGCGTTCGCGCTCGCCGCCCAGCTCGACGCCGCCGCTCAGCCGGCGCGGGCCCGCCGTGAGCTCGCCACCGCCGCGGCCGTCTACGGCGCCGCCAGGACCGACCACGTGAAGGTCGTCACCGCGCTGCCGCACGCGTTCTACCCCGAGTCCTCGTGGCACGACGACCTCGAGCTGGGAGCCGCCGAGCTCGCGCTGGCCGCGCAGGCGCTCGGCGACCCGCGCGCCGCGACCTGGATCGCGGCCGGCATGAGGTGGGCCGGCCCGGGCGAGGACTCGCTCAACCTCTACGACGTCAGCGCGCTCGCGCACGCCGAGCTCGTGCGCGCCCTGCGAGCGGCCGGCAGCGCCGGCGAGGCGCCGCTGCTCGCCGACCTCAGGGGCCAGCTCACGCGCGCGGCCAGGCACGCGCGCGGCGACCCGTTCCGCGCGGCGGCCACCTACGACGACTTCGACGCCGCGCCGCACACGTTCGGATTGGTGGCCGAGGCCGCGCTGTACCGCCGCCTCACCGGCGACCACCGGTTCGACGCGTTCGCCACCGCGCAGCGCGACTGGGCGCTGGGCGCCAACGCCTGGGGCGCGTCGCTGATGATCGGCGTCGGGCGCGACTACCCGCGCTGCCCGCAGCACGTCGTCGCCAACCTCAACGGCACCGCCACGCGCCTCCTCGTCGGCGCGGTCGTCAACGGCCCCAACGACCGCACGCTGTTCTCGGACGGTCTCGGCGAGTTCTTCGACGAGGGCCGCACCTGTCCGCGTGGGCGCGATCGGTACAAGGCGTTCACCGGCCACGGCAGCCGCTATGTCGACGACGTGCGCGCGTGGCAGACGGTCGAGCCGGCGATCGACTTCACCGCCGCCGCGGCGCTCGCGTTCGCGCTCAGCTGACGACGCGCAGGATCTCGGCGACCGGCGCCGGCCGCCCGACGTGGAAGCCCTGGGCGTAGTCGACGCCCTGGCTGCGCAGGAACTGCACGAGCTCCTCGTCGGCCGCGAACTCGGCGACGGTCTCCTTGCCGAGCCCCTGCGCGATGTCGACGACCGCGCGGATCACGAGCTGGTCGGTGCGGTTGGAGAGGCAGTTGGAGACGAACTCGCCGTCGATCTTCAGATAGTCGAACGGGAGGTGCTTGAGGTAGTAGAACGACCCGAAGCCGGCCCCGAAGTCGTCGAGCGCGAAGCGGCAGCCGATCTCGCGCAGCCGCTCGGCGAACTCGCGGGCGAGGTGGATGTTCGCCACCGCGGCGGTCTCGGTGACCTCGAAGGTCAGGCAGCCCGGGTCGGCGCCGGTGCGGGCGATGCCCTCCTGCAGGTCGGCGAGCAGGCGGTCGTCGGTCAGCGTGCGGCCGGACAGGTTGACGGTCAGCCGCAGGCCGGTGCCGGCGTGCTCGGCGATCAGCCCGAGCGCCTTGCGGGCGACCCAGCGGTCGATCTCCTGCACGAGGTCGAAGCGCTCGGCGATCTGGAGGAACGTGCCCGGCGGGATCAGGTCGCCGTGGTCGTCGAGCATGCGGATGAGCAGCTCGTACTGGGCGATGTTGCCGTTGCGCAGGTCGAGGATCGGCTGGGCGTGGAGCACGAAGCGCTCGTCCTCGAGGGCGTCGCGGATCCGCTCGACCCAGTGCATCCGGGCCTGGACGCGCGGCAGGTCGTGGCGGTCCGGCGCGTACACGGCGTAGCGGTCGCGGCCCGCCTCCTTGGCCTCGTACATCGCGAGGTCGGCGTAGATGAGGACTTCCTCGCCGGTCGAGTCGGCCGCGCCGAACGGGGCGACGCCGACGCTGGTGGTCACGCGCCGGGCGCGGCGCGCACCGACGACGCGGATCTCGTCGTGGACGGCGCGGACGAGCTTGGCGGCGACCGCCTCGGCTTCCTCGGTGCCGCCGGTCGGGACGAGGATCGCGAACTCGTCGCCGCCGAGCCGGGCCACGACGTCCGAGTCGCGCAGCTGCGCCTTCAGCAGCCCGGCGACCGACACGATCAGCTCGTCCCCGGCGTTGTGGCCCAGCGTGTCGTTGACCGACTTGAAGTCGTCGAGGTCGAGCACGAGCAGCGCGCCCTCGGCGCCGTAGCGCTGCGTGTGGGCGACATGCCGGTCGAGCTCCTGCTCGAACCGGCGGCGGTTGAAGAGCCCGGTGAGCGGGTCGTGGTCGACCATGTGCTGCAGGCGCTCCTCGAAGCGGCGGCGATCGGTGATGTCCTGGATCTGGCCGAGGATGTAGCTCGCCTTCCCGTCGGGGTCGCGGGCGAGCGTGGCGTTCACCGACACCCAGACGGCGTGGCCGTTGGCGTGGATGTAGCGCTTCTCGTTGTGGTGGATCGGCGCGCCGGCAAGCAGCTGGCGCCGCGCCTCGGCCGTGCCCGCGACGTCTTCGGGATGCGTCATGTCGTCGGCCGTCATCGCGAGCAGCTGCTCCTCGGTGTAGCCGGTGATCTGGCACAGCGCCTGGTTCACGCGCAGGTGGCGGCCGGTCTGCGGGTCGACGAGGCCCATGCCGATCGGGGCCTCCTCGAACGCGATCTTGAACAGCTCGTCGACCTCGGCGAGCTCGCGCTGCGCCTGCTTGATCGCGGTGACGTCCTGCGACAGCAGCATGCCGCCCTGGATGGCTCCGTCGCCGTCGCGCAGCGGCGCGATCTGGACCCAGTAGTCGCCGGTCGCGCCGGAGAACTCGAACGCCTGCGCGTGTCCGCCGAGCGCGGCGCGGTAGCGCGGTGTGAGCGCGGCCGCATGCTGGGGCAGCACCTCGGCGAGCGAGCGGCCGACGACGTCCGGGCTCAGGCCCGCGGTGGCGAGCGCGTCGCCGGCGGCGAACGTGTAGCGCAGGTCGTGGTCGTAGGTGACCACGGAGGAGTTCGGGAGGTTGTGGACGAGCGTGCGGTAGCGCGCCTCGCTGGCGGCCAGCGCGCCCTCCATCTTGTTGCGCTCGGTGATGTCGCGCGCGACCGCGTAGATCCGCTCGTCCTCGGCGACGACGCGGGCGGTCCATTCGACGTCGCGCCACCCGCCGGCGCGTGTGGCGAGGCGGTTCGTGCAGCCGTCGATCACGCCGGAGAACATCTGCTCGATGTCACGGCCGGCGCGGGCGCGGTCGTCGGGGTGGACGAAGTCGATGAGCGGGCGCGAGCGCAGCTCCTCCGGCGTCCAGCCGAGCACGGCGGTCCACGCGTCGTTGACGCGGTCGAGGCGCCCGTTGGCGCCGGCGGTGCAGAGCATGTCCGGCGCGAGATCGAAGAAGCGGGTCGTCTCCTCCTCGAGGCGCCGGATCGCGGTCTCGTCGCGGGCGGTGCCAATCAGGCCGACGATCGCGCCCGAGCGGTCGCGGAACGGGGTCTTGACGACCGACACGGTGCGATCGGCGTCGCCGACGGTGATCGTGCGCCAGTAGCGGCGCGTCTCGCCGGTCGCGAGCACGGCCTGGTCGCGGGCGCGGCGGGCGGCGCTCGCCTCGCCGCCGAACAGCTCCTCGTCGGTGCGGCCGAGGACCGCGTCGCGGTCGAGCCCGAGCAGGCGCGCGGCCGCCTCGTTGACGAGCTGGTAGCGGCCCTCGAGGTCCTTGACGAAGACGCCGTCGGCGGAGCCCTCGACGATCGACTCGAGCAGGCGCGCGCCGTCCTGGCCGCGGCCCCAGGCCCGCCACGCGATCACGGCGGCGGCGGCGAACAGCGCCCACAGCACGATGCCGCCGAGGTGCTGGAGCCACACGAGCTGAACGCAGAACGCGACGGCGAGCGCGACGAGCCCGAGCAGCGGCAGGCGGGAACGGCGGGGCGCAGGCGTCGCGCGCACCTCGGCGGCGACCTCGCGCACCAGGCGCTCGACCTCGCGGCGCTCGCCGGTGCGGTGGCGCTCGATCGCCGTCCGGATCGCCCCGATCAACGCGTCCCCGTCCTCGGTGGTGCGGGGCACGAGGTCCTGGGCGCCGGCCCGGATCAGTCGGATCGGCAGGGCGTCGTCGGTGCGGCCGGTGAGGGCGACGATCGGCATCGCGCCGCAGGCCTCCAGCACGCGCTCGACGCCCTCCGTGCCCGGCGCCTCGGGCAGCTCGAGGTCGAGCAGCACGCAGTCGGCGTCGGCGCGCGCGAGGTGGCGCAGTGCGTCGTCCAGGCGCTCGAAGGCGACGACGTGCTCGGCGGCCAGCAGGGCACGCAGACGCGCGCCGCACGCTCTGGCATGGGTGACGAGGATCAGGCGCAGGGGTCGATGCGTGGCATCCACGGTTACCCATTCATCGGCCGATGCGGCATTTGCTCTAGCCTCAGCCCCATGCTGGCGAGCGTCGACGGCGCGATCGGACCCGCCGAACAGGCGCGCATTCCGGTCACCGACGAGGGCTTCACCCGCGGTGACGGCGGCTTCGAGGTGATGCGACTGTACGCCGGGCGCCCATTGGCCTACGAGGACCACATGGAGCGCCTCGTCCGCACGTGCGCGGGCCTGCGGCTCAGGTACGACGAGGATGCGCTGCGAGCTGAGATCGACGCCCTGCTCGAAGCCGCGCCGCCCGCCGACGCCCTCCTGCGCGTCATCGTCACCCGCGGCGGCCACCGCGTGCTCACGGTCGAGCCGCTGCCGAACACGCCGCCCGTCGCCCGCGTGGCGACGATCACCTACTCGCCCACGCGCGTGCTCGACGGGCTCAAGACGCTCTCGTACGCGGCCAACATGCTCGCCGGCCGGCTGGCGCGCGAGCAGGGCTTCGACGAGGCGCTGCTCGTCACCCCGCACGGCCGCGTGCTCGAGGGCCCGACGTGGTCGCTCTTCTGGGTCGCGGACGGCCGGCTGCTCACGCCGCCGATCGACGACCGGATCCTCGCCTCCATCACCCGCGCGTACGTGATCGAGGAGTGCGACGCCGCCGAGGCGCCGTGCACGCTCGACGATCTTGCCGGCGCCGAGGAGGCGTTCATCGCCTCGACGGTCCGAGTGGTGATGCCGATCGCCGTCATCGACGACATCACGCTCCCGGCTGCCCCGGGTCCCGTGACCCGCGAGGCCGCCGAGCGGATGGACCGCCGGATCGAGCGCGAGCTGGCGAGCTCGGTCTAGCGCCGGCGCACGGTCTGCCCGCCGGTGTGCCAGTCCACGTACCAGATCACGTGGCCGACGCCGGAGAGCACACCTTGTACCGTGCCGCGGACGCTGTCGAGGATCGTCGACATGTCTAGACAGCCTGGTACCCAGATTTCTTGCGCGTACTCACCGTCATAGGGAACAGGCCGCAATTTGTGAAGGCCGCAGCGGTTTCGGACCGTCTGCGGAGCGGCGATCAGGAGGTGCTGGTCCACACCGGCCAGCACTACGACGCCGAGCTCTCGCGCGTGTTCTTCGAGGAGCTGGGGCTGCCACGGCCCGATCATCAGCTCGACATCGGCGGGGGGTCGAACACGTCCCAGACCGCCCGGATGCTGGCGGCCCTGGAGCCGCTGATCGCGTCCGAGCGCCCCGACGCGGTACTCGTCTACGGCGACACGAACTCGACGCTGGCGGGCGCGCTGGTGGGCGCGCAGGCGGGCGTCCCGATCGCCCATGTCGAGGCCGGGATGCGCTCCTACGACCGCACCATGCCGGAGGAGCTCAACCGCGTGCTGGCCGACCATGCGTCCGCGCTGCTGCTGTGCTCGTCCGCGCGGTCGGCCGAGACCCTGCGCGGGGAGCGCGTCGTCGGCGAGGTGGTGGTGGTCGGAGACGTGATGGTCGACGTCGCCCAGATGGTGGCGCCGAAGGCGCGCGAGCGGACGGCGGTGCTCGACGAGCTCGGCGTACGCCCGGGGGAGTATGCGCTGGCGACCGCGCACCGGGCCGGCAACGTCGACGACCCGGCGCGGCTCGCGCTGCTGGTGGAGCTGCTCCTCGCCGTGCCCATGCCCGTCGTGCTGCCGCTCCATCCACGCACACGCGCGCGGCTCGAGACGGCCGGTCTGCTCGATCGGCTCGCGGCCGGGGTGAAGGTGGCGCCGCCGCTCGGCTACCTCGACTTCACCGCCCTGCTGGTCAACGCCGGCGCGGCGCTGACCGACTCCGGCGGTGTCCAGAAGGAGGCGTACCTGGCCGGCGTGCGCTGCGTGACGCTGCGCGCGACCACCGAGTGGACCGAGACCGTCGACGCGGGCTGGAACGAGCTCGTGGACCTCGATGCCGCGGCCGCGGTGGCGGCACTGGAGCGGCCGCTCCCCACCGACCGGCCGCCGCTCTACGGCGACGGCCGCGCCGGCGAGCGGGTGGTCGAGGCGCTTCGTAGGATGGCCGGATGAGCTACGAGGCGGGTCCGTACTGCGTGATCGCCGACGACGTGCAGATCGGCGACGGGACGCGCCTCGGCGCCCATGTCGTGGTGCACGCCGGCACCGTGATCGGCGCCGGCTGCGAGGTCCAGGACGGTGCCGTGCTCGGCAAGCCGCCGAAGCTCGCCCGCCACTCGACCGCCGCGCGGCGGGCCGGCGAGCCGCTCGTGATCGAGGACGGCGCGGTCGTCTGCTGCCGGGCGATCGTGTTCGCGGGCGCGCGCATCGGCCCGGGGGCGATCGTGGGCGACCAGGCGTTCGTGCGCGAGCGCGCGCGCGTAGGCGCGGGATCGGTGGTCGGGCGCGGCAGCGCGGTCGACAACGACGTGGTGATCGGGGAGCGCGTGCGCGTGCAGACCGACGTGTACCTGACCGCGTACTCGGTCGTCGAGGACGACGTGTTCGTCGGTCCGGGCGCGCTGACCACGAATGACTCGACGATGTCTCGCCACGATCGCTCGTATGAGCTGCGCGGGGCCGTGCTGCGGCGCGCGTGCCGGATCGGGGGCGCCGCGGTGCTCACGCCCGGTGTCGAGATCGGCGAGGAGGCGTTCGTGGCCGCGGGCGCGGTCGTGACGCGTGACGTCCCGGCCCGCGGCGTCGTGATGGGCGTGCCGGGGCGGGTCGTCCGCGAGGTGCCGGACGCCGATCTGCTCGAACGCTGGCGATAGACCGTGAGCGACTACACCACGACGCCGCCGCCGGGTGCGGGTGGGCCGCCCGTCGCCGGGGGCCTGCTCACCGGCGAGCACGTGCTCGCGGGCTGGTGGTCGCGGGTCTTCGCGCAGGTCATCGACGGGGTGATCATCGGCGCCGGGGCGCTCGTGCTGCTGATCGCGATCACCGCACCGTTCTCGATCGGCTTCTTCGCCAACGACACGGTCGGGATCGTGAGCGTGTTCGTCGGCGCGCTCATCGGCGTGCTGTGCGTGACGTTCGTCGCGCTGCTCTACGCGCCGGCGATGATGGCCCGCACCAACGGCAAGACGGTCGGCCGCATGGCGTTGGGCATCCGCGTCGTGCGGGCGAACGGCCGGCCGGTCGACTTCGGCTACGCGATGCTGCGCGAGGTGCTGGTCAAGGCGCTCCTGGGCGGCATCTGCGCGAGCCTCACCGGCGGGCTGTCCTGGCTCGTCGACAACCTGTGGCCGCTCTGGGACGAGGAGAACCGCGCGCTCCACGACTTCGTCGTGGACTCCCGCGTGATTCGCGGTTAGGCGGGCGCGGCGGCGCGGGCGGCGGCGCTCGAGCGGCCCGCCTCGGTCCAGATGATCTGGTTGCGGCCCTGGCCGACGCCGATCAGCGCGACCGGCACGCCGACGAACTCCGCGATATAGGCGAGGTAGTCGCGCGCCGCTTGCGGCAGGTCGCGCTCCTCGCGGCACTCGGTGATGTCCTCGTCCCAGCCGGGGAGCTGCTCGTAGTCGCCGGCCGCCTGGTGCATGACGGTCTGGTGGTACGGATAGATGTCGAAGCTCGCCTCCTCGATGCCGCGGTAGCGCGTGCAGAGGTTGAGCGTCCCGAGACCGGTCAGCACGTCGAGCTTGGTGATCACCAGGTGGTCGAGGCCGTTGATGCGAGCGGCGTAGCGCAGCGCCACGAGGTCGATCCAGCCGACGCGGCGCGGGCGGCCCGTCGTGGTCCCGTACTCGCCGCCGGCCTCGCGGATCGCCTCACCCAGCTCGTCGTCGAGCTCGGTCGGGAACGGGCCGGCGCCGACCCGAGTCGCGTACGCCTTGGCGACGCCCCAGACCTCGTCGATGTCCTTCGGGCCGACGCCGGCGCCCGCGCAGGCGCTGCCGGAGACGACGTTCGACGACGTCACGAACGGATACGTCCCGTGGTCGATGTCGAGCAGCGTGCCCTGGGCGCCCTCGAAGATGACGTTGCCGCCGTTGTCGAGCACGTCCCAGGTGAGCCGCGCCGTGTCGGCGATGTACTGCTCGATCCGGTGCCCGTAGGTCAGGTAGTCCTCGGTCATCGACTGCAGGTCGAGCTCCGGGGACTTGGCGAACGGCCGCAGCGCCAGGCGCTTGGGATCGAGCGCGGCAACGATCTTCTTCTTGAGGATCTTCTCGTCGAGCAGGTCCTGCACGCGGATGCCCAGCCGCGCGGCCTTGTCCGCGTAGCAGGGGCCGATCCCGCGGCGCGTCGTGCCGATCTGCAGCTTGCCCAGCTTCACCTCGGCCGAGTGGTCGAGGAGCATGTGGTACGGCATGATCAGGTGCGCGTTGGCGCTGATCCGCAGGCCCGACAGGTCGATGCCCTTGGCCCGCAGGTCGTCGAGCTCGCCGGTCAGCACCTTCGGGTCGATCACCACGCCGTTGCCGATCGCGCAGAGCCGGCCGGGGTAGAGGATCCCCGACGGGATCAGATGGAACTTCCACTTCACGCCGTCGTCACGGACGATGGTGTGGCCGGCGTTGTTGCCGCCCTGGAAGCGGATCACGAGGTCCGCGTGCTCCGCGAACAGGTCGGTGATCTTGCCCTTGCCTTCGTCGCCCCACTGGGCGCCCACGATCACGATGCCGGCCATCGCCGGTCAGTCTAGGGGGCGTCCGTACCGGGACGGCGCGGCGCCCTCCCAAATGGCGTCCTCGTCGTCAAAATTCGCCTCGCGGCCAATGACGTCGAACGCAACGCCCCCGAGCGGTCGGTGGTCCGAGCCGTAGATTGGCAACGGCAGCCCGCAGATCTCCTTGAGCCGGGAAACCGTCCGATCGCCGATCTGGCGGCGCAACGGGCCGTCCGGGGGGTCCATGACTGGCTCGCGGGTGGCTGGATCAAGCACTGGCTTACCGGTCTCCTCGTCGACGAGGGGCTCGTCGGATTTCCGGATGAGGTTTGTCGTGAGCACCAGCGCACGCCGATCCTCGTATCGCGTGTTGACGATCGTGTAGAGCTGCTCGAGCACCCAGTCCGAGGTCTGCTCTGCTCCGACATCGTCGATGTGAAGCAGATCAACCGATGACAGCTGATCGACGAACTCGTTGAGTGAATAGCGGGAGTCGTCTCGAAATGTTTCCCTCAGGGTGGCCAGCAGCCGCGGCAACGAGTAAATCGCGACCGTGAAATCCGCTTCGATCGCCGCCTTTGAAATCAGCATTGCCAGCGTCGTCTTGCCAGTGCCGACGTCGCCCGCGAACCAGATCCCCTGACCGCTTTCGACGCGCGCGGAAATATGTCGCACGTAGTCCCGCACTTCGCGCACAACGTGCGGCGCCTCGCGCTCGAGGGTCGGGACTGGCTCTCGATCGAACGAGACCCCGCGGTATCGCCGGGGGATGCGACCGGCAAGCGCTGCCGCGCGCTTGCGAGCGATCCGTGCTGGACGACACGAGCAAGACCGTGCCCTTCGCGACTCCTCGTCGTAGACAAAGCCGGATCCGTCGCAGCGGTTGTCGGGGCAGGGAGGCGCTCAATATCCGTCATCCCCGGCGTACGACATGAAGCGCGGGAACTCCTTCTGGAACGCGAGCTCGACGGTCCCGAGCCCGCCGTTGCGGTGCTTGGCGATGATCAGGTCCGCGATCCCCTCCTTCTCCGACTCGTGGTCGTAGTACTCGTCGCGGTAGATGAACATCACGAGATCCGCATCTTGCTCGATGCTGTTATGAGTGATTACTCCGTTACACACGAAGTTATGCAGCCTGTCGACGGTGAGATCAAAGACCTCGGTCTCACCATCCGGCTCGATCGCCTGAATCCGATCCCAATAGACATCGCTCACCGCGAGTGATCGGAGCTGCGCGGATCCGACGATCTCCGCGACGCGCGCGGCGCGCTCCCGTCCGAGGTTGCGCATGTACAGGGTGGACCCGCAGTAGGCGGTGGCGAGCGCGGCCTGCAGCTCACGAGTGGTGACGCCGGCGGCCACGCGCGCTGGTTCGACGATGCTGGCCCAGGCGGTCGCGGGCACGACGTCCCGGTTCGTTCGTGGCTTCGTCACGCCGAGCCGGTTCGCGAGCCGGAGCGCCTGCCGCTCGCGCCGATCGCCGACCGCCCAGACCTGTGTCACGAACTCCCGCTGGTCCGGGGTTCCGCTCACGTCGACGTGGTGCTGCGTGCGACCTCGGCGCTGGGCGATCGGCCGCGCTGCGGCGCAGATCCCCAGCCGCAGCAGGAGATCCTGGACGTCCTCGGCCAGTCGCTCGCTGCTCGTGGCGTAGTAGACGCGAGAGCGTGTGCCGGTGCTCCAGATGCATCCGTCCGTCGCCCATAGGTGCCGAAGGAACACCTCGATCGCCTCCCCGGGCTGGTGGAACACTGCATCCGGCACGTGTTTCTCGTGCGAGCGCAGTCCGAACACGCCGAGGTCGTCGAGCCACGCCGCGATCGGGTTGCGGCGGCCGTGTGTGAGTCGCTCGGCGGCGCCTAGGTAGACCTGATGCCAGCCGCGCTCCTCGTTGATGCGAGGACAGATCGCATCACCGAACACCTTCACGGCAAGCTTCGCGACGATCTCGGCCAGTTCACGCTCGCGCGTCGTGTACTGGATCGTGTGGCGCGGCAGGGTGCAGCCGTCGCCGATGAGGTGTCCGAGGAGAGCGAGCTCGTCGTCGGACATCGTCTGATCGGTCGGGCTCGGGAGCACGCGCGGCATCGCGATGTGCGTGCCGGGCTCGAGCTCGTCGAGCCTGCGCCAGCCATCGATCGTCAGGAAGCGATGGTTCGCCGTTGCCCGCAGCTCTCGCCCGAGGCGTGTGCGCAGGGCGAACACCGGCTTGACGCCCGTGGAGAACGCGTTCGAGACGCGGCACGACTCGAGCTTCCAGGTCTCCGTGTTGACCGCCGAAACGCGGAAGTCGCGTTTGCCGACGAGCTCGTCGATGCGCCGGTACTCGCCCGCGTCTGGGAGGTACACGCGGCTCTCGCCGGCGAGACAGCCGGACTCGCGAAGGTCCGACAGCACCGGGCGCTTGTCCGTTCGCTGCTCGACGCCGCGGTTGAGCTGGGACAGCGCGATCACCGGAACCTGGAGCTCTCGCGCGAGTGTCTTCAGGCCTCGCGAGATCTGCCCGATCTGCTCGACACGGTTGTCGACCGCGCCGCTCGCGCGCATCAGCTGCAGGTAGTCGATGAGGATCAGGCCGAGTCCGTCCGCGTTCTGCTGTGCGAGCCGGCGCGACTTCGCACGCACGTCGAGCACCGACAGGTCGGACGAGTCGTCGATGTACAGCGGCGACTCGGCGAGCCGGTTCGATGCCTGCAGGATCTTCGGCCAGCGCGACCCCGGCACCTTGCCCTTGCGCAGATCGTCGCCCTTGATCGACGCCTGCGACGCGATGAAGCGCTGCGCGAGCTCGGACTCCGACATCTCGAGCGAGAACAGCGCCACGGCCTGCTTGGACTCCAGCGCCGCGTTCTCGGCGAAGTTCGCCATCAGCGCCGACTTGCCCATGCTGGGCCTCGCGGCGAGGATGATCAGGTTGCCGGGCTGGAAGCCGCCGGTGATGATGTCGAGGTCGTCGAAGCCGGAGGCGGTGCCGGTGATCGCCTTGCCCTCGCGCGAGAGATGCTCGAGCTTGTCGAGCTCGGACGACAGGAGGTCGTGGATCGCGCGGAAGTCCTTGCGGGAGTCCTCGTGGGCGACCTCGAGGATCGCGCGCTCGGCCATGTCGACGAGATCGCGCGGAAGCGCCTCGTGGCTGTGCACGCGTGCCTGGATCTCGTACGACGTGCGGAGCAGCCGCCGGAGCATCGCGTTGTCACGGACGATGCGCGCGTACTGGCGGACGTTGCCCACCGCGGGGACCGAGCCGGCCAGCAGGTCGATCGTGGCGCGGCCGCCGACCGCATCCAGGTCGCCCGCCTGTTTGAGGTGCTCGACGAGCGTCAGCGCGTCGACCGGCTCACCGACCGAGTGCAGGTCGAGCATCGCCTGATAGATGCGCCCGTGGCCCTCCCGGTAGAAGTCGTCCGGGTGCAGCCGCTCGTCGATGATCAGCGCCGGGAGCGCCGTGTCGGACAGCAGGACCGCGCCGAGGACGGACTGCTCCGCCTCGAGGTTCTGCGGCGGTGCGACGGGCCCGTCGAACCCTCCGCGCGAGCTGTGGCCGTTGGTGCGGTCGGGAGCGCTCATGGGCCGGTCGAGTCTAGGTCGGCGGCCGGTCGCTCAGGCCGGGGCCGAGGCCATGTTCCTGCTCGCTCCGCAGAATTGTCGCGAAGTTGTTGCGGAGTCGGGACAGAGCCCGGCTGAGGCGTTACTTGTCCTCGACGACCATGGTCTTGACGGACGCCACAACGCCCGTCGCGACCTCGACCTCGACCAGGCGCGTGCCGACCGTCTTGATCGGTTCGCCGAGCCGGATGTCGTGCCGGTCGATCGTGAGGCCGCGGGCCTCCTTGATCGCGTCGGCGATGTCCTGAGCCGTGACAGAGCCGAACAGGCGCCCGTCCTCGCCCGCCTGATGCGGGATCGTCAGCACGGTCTTGTTGAGCAGCTCCGCGCTCTCCTGCGCCTTGCTCTGGGCGTCGGCGACCGCGCGCTCCGCGGCCTGCTTGCGACGCTGCGCAGCCTCGATCGAGCCCTTGGTGGCGGGCTCGGCCAGCTTGCGCGGGATCAGGTAGTTGCGCAGGTAGCCCTTCGAGACGTCGATGACCTCGCCGCGGTCACCGAGCTTCTCCACGTCCTGGAGCAGGATGGCCTGAGGCATGGACAGGCCCTAGCGGTCGCGGTCGCGATCGCGGTCGCCGCGGTCACGCGGGCCACGCTCGTCGCGGGACTCGCGCGTATCGCCGACGTAGGGCAGCAGCGCGAGCTCGCGCGCCCGCTTCACCGCGGTAGCGATCTGGTTCTGATGCCGCCGGCAGGCTCCGGTGATGCGGCGCGAACGGATCTTGCCGCGATCCGAGATGAACTTCCGGAGCGTGTTGATGTCCTTGTAGTCGACGAACTCGACCTTGTCGCGGCAGTACTGGCAGGACTTGCGGCGCCCGCCGCCGGGACCGCCCTTGCGATCTCGCCGGCGCGTCGGCCGGCTGCGCTGCTTTGCCACGTTCGAATACCTCTCTGGCTACCTGAAGTCGGATGCGCGCCGCGCGCAGAGGCAGCGGCGACCAGCCCGACAGGGTAGCGGAACGCGCGCGGCGCCCTCGTGCGGAGGCGCCGCGCGCCGCTGTCTAGACCGTATGGCGGGTGAGTCCCGCCGCGGTTCTGTCCGGAGCAGGTAGGAGGGTCAGCACCCCGCGCAGCGGTGCGGGCCCGAGCGGCGGCTGGTACCCGACGCGCGGGTCGATGCCTCACGCAGCCCGTGACGGCGGCGTGGGCCGACACATGGCTGGGAGGTGCTGACCATGGTGGACGCTATCCGCTGGGTCGGGCTGGATGTGCATGCGACGCAGACGACGATCGCGGTGCTCGATCAGGTCACGGGCGAGCTCTCGCGCGCGAAGCTGCGCGGGTCGCCGGAGAGGGTCGTGCCGGGCTTTTTGGCGGGCTTTGACGGCCGTGTGATCGGGGTCTATGAGGCGGGGCCGACCGGGATAAGGCTCGCGCGCACGGCGCGGGCGATGGGCATCGATCTGCGGGTCTGCGCGCCGGGCTTGATTCCGCGCAAGCCGACCGATCGGATCAAGACCGACGCGCGCGACGCCGAGCGCCTGGCCCGCCAGCTCGCCGCCGGCGGGCTGTCGTTCGTGCGCGTGCCGAGCGAGCACGAAGAAGCGTTGCGCGACCTTGTCCGTGCCCGCGAGGACGTCCGGCAGGACCTCTCGCGGGCGCGGCATCGCCTGAGCAAGATGCTGCTGCGCCGCGGGCTGCGCTACGAGACCGGCAAGACCTGGACCGACCGCCACATCGACTGGATCGTGCGGCTGGGGTTCGACGACCTCGCCTCGCGCATGGTCGTCGGCGAGTACGTCAACGCCGTCCAGCAGCTCAATCAGCGCCGCAAGGATCTCGAGGCGACGATCGAGGAGCTGCTGCCGTCGGCGCCGTTTGCCCAGACCGCGTACCGGTTGCGCTGCTTCCGCGGCCTGGCGACGCTCTCGGCGGTCGGGCTGTGCTGCGAGGTCGGCGACTTCGAGCGGTTCGCCAAGCCCGCCCAGCTGACGGCGTTCCTCGGGATCGTCCCGGCCGAGTACACGACCGACAGCAAACGTCGCCTCGGCTCGATCACCAAGGCCGGCTCAAGCCACGCCCGGCGGCTGCTGGTCGAGGCGGCATGGCACTACCGGCGCCTGCCGGCCACCGGCACCACGCTCGCGCGCCGCCAAGACGGCATCGACCCGCGCGTGATCGCGATCGCCTGGCGCGCCCAAGTGCGCCTGCACAAGCGCTACACGCAGATGAAGGCGCGCAACAAGCCCGCTGGCGTGATCACGATCGCCAACGCCCGCGAGCTCGCCTGCTTTTGCTGGGAGGCCGCCACCCTGGACTAACCAGCAGCCAATATCCCCGACCCCGGCAGCTCGACGCTGCCGGGGTCCGACGTCCACCACAGGACCAGCACGCGCCGCACTCGACTGGGTCGCGACTGTTCTATGGGCACCATCGACGCCACGGCGTCCGGCGCGCCCGCTCCTAGAGAGCGACCCGCGGCGAACCCACGGTCATGGGGTCAACGAGTCCCCGCATATCAGGCTGACCACCGCAGTCGCACAACCTGGTTCCCCGGGACGTCGGACCCCGGGAGCACCGAGCCCCACCACACCCACCACCGACCACGGGCCCCAGCCGGGGCCCGCAGAAAGACGGCACGCACTTGACAAACGTCACGCCATATCAGAACGGGATGTCGTCGTCACCCGCCGAGGGGGCGCCGCCTCCGGACGGCGCGCCGGCGGGCTCGAAGTCGCGCGTGTCGGCCGGGACGTCGGAGCGCGGGGTGAAGCCGCTGTTGCCGCCGCCGCCCATGCCGGCGTCGTCGCGGCTGCCGAGGAACTGGACCGCGTCAGCGACGATCTCGACGTTCTGGCGGGTGTTGCCTTCCTTGTCCTGCCACTCGCGCCACTCGAGGCGACCGTCGATCGCCACCGGGCGGCCCTTGGCGAGGAAGCGCGCGCAGTTCTCGCCCTGGGCGCCCCAGACCGTCACGTCGAAGTAGTTGGGCTTGTCCTCCCAGTCACCGGTGGTCTGGTTCTTGCGACGCGTGTTGCTCGCGATCCGCAGCGAGCACACCGGCGTGCCCCCGCCCGTGGACCGTAGCTCGGGGTCACGCGTGAGGTTGCCTGTAAGCACGACCCGGTTGATGTTGGTGGCGGCCACGATGGCCCTCCTTTCGACTGCTCAAGTCTTTCGCAGGAAGCTCGGATGGCCGAGTCTAGGCCCGGGTCCGGCCGTAACCGCCGCGGTGCCGCAGATTGCGGCTATTTGTTCGCGGTGTTTTTGCACGGCGACGCAAAGCCGTGACGGTTTGGACGCGTGCGAGAGGGCGCCGAGGCGCCTGCGGAGCGGCTAGGCCGGCTCGTCTTCGTAATCGGGCGTGGGCGCCGGTGCGGCGGCGGCCATGGCCGCGGGACGGAGGTCCGGCGGCGGCGGTGTGCCCGGGCGAAGCTTGATGATCCGGAAGCGCAGGATGCCGTCCGTGATCTTCAGGTTGTGGTCCAGCTGCTCCAGCAGCGCGGACGAGCCGCGGAACTGGATCAGGTGGTAGTCGGCCTCGCCGTGCTTGCGCACCTCGTAGACCGTGTGGCGGTTGCCCCAGTCGTGGCGACCGACGATCTCGCCGTTGCGGTCGATCGCGTCCTCGACGTTCGCGAGGATCGTGTCGCGCCGTTCCTGCTCGATCGTGGTGTCGAGCAGCAGGATCAGGTCGTAGACAGGGGCTTCTGAGGCCATGCGGCGGCGCATGCTAGCAGCGCGGGGCGAACCGGCCGCCCGCCAACCCTAGGCATTGCATGGGATCGAACGTGCTGCGCCGGGTGCGCTGGAGGAACGTGGGGCGCACCGCCGGCGCGGTTGTGCTGGTGGCCGCCGTGGTGGCGTGGCCGCGCCTGCAGCCGCTCGCGCCGCGGGTGCCCGGGAGTGAGGCGACGCCGCTGGTGACGCCGGGGCCGCCGCGCTCGTCTCGGCGCGCCGAGACGCCGCCGCCTCCGCCGAAACGGCTCGCGGGTGGGGAGGCGGCGAGACCGGCGGGTGCGGCAGGACGGGCGGGGCCGTGAGGTCGGGCGGGGCCGTCAGGTCGCGCGGCCGCGGCGCGTGAGGCGGGCGCAGACCGCGCCGCGGCAGACCGCGCCGCGCCCGAGCGCGCCGGCCGCGCCGCGGGACCCCGAGCGCGCCGAGCCGCGCCGGGGACCGCCCCGGTCCAGACCGGGGCGCAGACCGACCCGGCGCAGACCGAGTTCGGGTTCGAGGGCGGCTAGGTCCGAGTTCCGAACGACGGCACTCGTCGGCGCCGGCCCGCGCTGCCGGGACCGGCAACGGCAACTGCCGCTGGCATGCCGCGGATGCCGTGCGACGGCAGGCGACGGCTCGGCTGTCCGCTGTGCAGTTTCTCGGGCAAGGCCGACACAGTCCGACAATGCTCGCCGCCGGGCGAGCTCCGCGTCGCTGCCCTAGCCGGCCGCAGTCGACGTTCGGGGCCGCGCCGCTACGCCGACGAGGCCGCGGCCCCGCGCGCCTTCGCGCGGATGTCCGAGATCTGCTCGTCGATCCAGTTGCCCGGGTCGCGCGAGGTCACGATCTCCTTCAGCCCCCGCGCCCGCCGCGCCCGCTCCTCCGCCGGCATGGTCAAGGCCTCGAAGATCGCGTCGGCGAGCTCCTGCACGTCGAACGGGTTCACGGACAGCGCGAACTCCCCGAGCTCCTCGTGCGCGCCCGTGTTCTCGCTCAGGATCGAGACCCCGTCGCGCTCGTTCACCAGCGGCCCTTCCTTGGCCACCAGGTTCATGCCGTCGAACATCGCGTTGACCATCATCACGTCGTAGTGCTTGTAGGAGGCCACCGCCTCCTCGAGGTCGTCGCGGAGCTTCAAGTCGATGGGCATCCAGTCCGGCGTGCCGTGGCGGTGGTTGACCACGGCGACCAGCGCCTCGATCTTCTCCAGGTACTCGGCGTACTCGGGCACGTCGGTACGCGACGGCATCAGCTGCGCCGTGAACGTGATCCGCTCCGCGAACTCCGGATGCTGCTCGAGGAAGATGTCGAACGCGGTGAACCCGCGCAGGACGTTCTTCGACAGGTCCGCGCGGTCGACCCGCAGGATCGAGTACTCGCGCCGCCGCCGCAGGATCCGCTCCTCGAACGCGGTCACACCCTCGCGCCGGGCGACCTCGCGCGTCGCCTCGTAGTCGATCGGCAGCGGATACGCGCGCACCCACACGTCGCGGTCCTGGCAGTGCACGACGCCGCGCTCCATGTCGACCTCGAGGTCCATCAGGTCGCGGCAGCACTGCAGGAAGTTGCGCCGGTACGAGCGCGTGTGGAAGCCGATGATGTCGTTCGCCAGCAACCCTTCGAAGATCTGGTCGCGGATCCACGACGGGAGCACGCGCCAGGAGTCCGACTGCGTCCAGGGGATGTGCACGAAGTGGTGCAGGAAGACGTCCGGCCGCTCGTCGCGCACCATCGCCGGCAGCGTGTAGAGCTGGTAGTCGTGGACCATGACGACCGGCTCCTCGTCGCCGTGGATCTCGTCCAGCACCGCGCGCGCCAGGTCCTCGTTGACGATCTGGTAGCCGTTCTCGAACGCGTCGACCTCGTGGCGGCGGATGTCGGGCGCGTTGCTCTGGTCCCACAGGTAGTGCTGGATGAACCAGAGCATCGGGTTGGCGAAGATGTTGTAGAAGCGGTCGTAGGCCTCGGCGTCGGAGGCCACGAAGCGCACGTGGTAGGTCCCGCCCTCCGGGGCCTCGACCTCGATCGGGCGGCCGCCGTGCTCGTCCGCGACGCGCACGTCGCCGTCGGTCATCGCCGAGGCGATCCAGATCGCGTCGCGGTGTGACGCGAGGCCGGTCAGCGCGGTCACGAGCCCGCCGGTGCCGCGTTTGACGGAGCCGTCGTCCTGATAGGTGACGGGTCCTCGGTTGGAGACGAGGACGAGGGGTGGCGATGACATTCAGAGAACCTCGTGGAAGATCTTCAGATAGTCGCGCAGATAGCGCGGCGTGAGGAAGTGTGCGCGCACGTGTTCCTTACCGCGCAGACCTAAGGACTTCCCAAGTGCCGGGTCGTTCAACACGTCCAGGATGCGCTCCGCGCACTGCTCGATGCTGTCGACCAGGTAGCCCGACTCCCCGTCCTGCACCTGCAGCGGGATGCCGCCGACGTTGCCCCCGATGAACGGCCGGCCCTTCCACAGCGCCTCGCTCACCGTCAGCCCGAAGCCCTCGCGCGTGGACTTCTGGATCACGACCTCGGCCAGCGACTGGAACGCGTTGACCTCGATCGCGCCGACATTGTTGAAGTTGTTGAGGATGTGGATGTCGGGGTCGCCGTCGGCGTGGGCGAGCGTCGAGTTGTAGAAGTCCCAGCCCTCGGGATCGTCGGACGCCATCGAGCCCACCAGCGCGAGCTGGACGTCCGGTCGCTCGGCCTTCACCGCCCGGTAGGCGTCGATCACCCCGAGCGGGTCCTTCCAGGGGTCGAAGCGCGATACCTGGCAGATCATCGGGCCGCGACGTGTCGATCCCGAACTGCTTGCAGACGAAGACCGAGTCCTCGAGCGACAGCGCCATGTTCTTCGGCGTCAGCGGGTCGATCGCCGGCGGGACGATGTTCACGTTGCCGTTCATCCCGCGGGCACGTAGTCGTCGACGTGGAAGAGCGTCTGCGGGTAGCTCTCGATGTACGGGAGCAGCCGGTCCATCGTCGCGGGGTTGGGCGTCGAGACGTCGATGTGGCAGCGCCACACCCAGCCCTTGGCCTTCTCCGGCGCGAGCGAGTGCAGGGCGGCCGGCTGCGGGTCGTGCACGATGCAGACGTCCCAGCCGCGCGACAGCTCGCGGGCGTTCATCTCGTTGTACTGCGTCCAGGTCGCCCACTGCTCCTCGGTGAGGTCCTGCGGGTTGCCCTGCAGCGCGTTGTGCATGATCTTCGTGGAGTTGAAGAACTCCTCGCGCCCGTAGATCACCTGCCACTCGACCTCGAGGCCGACGTCGCGCATCAGCGGGACCAGCGTGTAGAGGATCTCCGACACGCCGCCGCCGAACGCGGTGGCGCTCAGGTGGACGACCCGCCGGCCCTTCAGCGGCTCCGCCAGCTCGCGGATCTCCTCGACGAGCGGGCGGCCGACGATGTGGGTGTAGTCGGCGAGGCTCTTGTGGGCCAGCGCGACGGCTTGCAGCACGCGGGAAAACCTACCCCGCGACCCGGCTGAGCGGACGCTCGCCGAGCTTCACGCGGATCTCGCGCGTGCCCCCGCCGCGGTGGACCTCGAGCGCCACCGTGTCACCCGGCTTGAACTGCGAGATCACGTCCGCGAGCTGGGCCGAGTCCGCGACCGGCTTGCCCGCCACCTTGGTGATCACGTCGCCGCCGGTGCGGAACGACTGGGCCTGGAACGTGGTCTCGCCCCCGCCGCCCTTGATGCCCGCCTTCTCGGCCGGGCCGCCCGAGTTGACCTCCTGCACCCAGGCGCCCTTGTCGACGCCGAGATCGAAGCGGTCGACGAGCTGCGGGTAGACCTGCACCGACGAGACGCCGAGGTAGGCGTAGTGCGCCTCGCCGCTGTCCTTGAGCATGTCCAGACTCCGCTTCACAGCGTCGATCGGGACCGCAAAGCCCACGCCTTCGCCGCCGCCCGACGTCGTCTTGATCTGCTGGTTGATGCCGACGACGCGGCCGTCGGCGTCGACCAACGGGCCGCCCGAGTTGCCGGGGTTGATCGCCGCGTCGGTCTGGATCGCGCCGGAGATGCTGAAGCTGGTCAGCGACTCGATCGAGCGGTCGACGGCCGACACGACGCCGACCGACAGCGACTGGCGCTCGCCGAACGGCGACCCGATCGCGGCGACCGGCTCTCCGACCTCCACGCTGTTGCTCGCCCCGAGCGGCATCGGCCGCAGCGTCAGCCCCGTCGGGTCGATCTTCAGCAGCGCCACGTCGGCGTTCGGATCGGCGCCGAGGATCCGCGCCTCGACCGTGTTGCCGTCCGCGAACTCGACGTAAACCTGGCGCGCACGGCGTATCGAATCGCCCTCGCCGGTGGTGACGACGTGCGCGTTGGTGGCGATCTGGCCGTCGCCGTCGAGCACGAAGCCGGACCCGACGCCGCCCTGGTCGTCGCCGCCGCCGCCGTTGAGGAGCGAGCTCAGGCCGCCCGACCGGAACAGCGAGACCACGGTCACGACGCTGGGCGACTCGCTCTTGTAGATCGCCTTCGGGTCGAACCCGCCCTCCTGGCCGATCGACTTGATGACCTCGACCCGCGTCTGCGGCGCCTTGGCACCGGACGAGGCGGTGCCCGGCGACGGCTTGTCGTTGTCGCCGCAGCCGGCGACGACGAGCGCGAGCAGCGCGCACAGCGCGGCGACGGTCTTCATACGGGCAGCACCAGCGAGAACGTCGTCGAGCCCGGCGCGGAGCGCACGGTGAGCCGGCCCTGCATGCGCTCGGCCAGCTCGCGGGCGATCGCGAGGCCAAGGCCGGCGCCCTGGGCCTCTTCGTTGGACGTGAAGAAGGGCTCGAAGATGTGGGGCATGTTCTGGCGCTTGATGCCGAGTCCCCGGTCGGAGACCTCAAGGCGCACGTGCCCGTTACGGCGGTCGGCCGAAACCCGGACACCCGTGCCGGCGGGCGTGTGGACGAGGGCGTTGTCGAGCAGGATACGAAGCACCTGAGCCACCCGCTCGGGGTCGCAGTCGAGCTCGATCGGGTCGTCGTCGAGCTCGAGCACCACGATCGAGTCGTGCCGCTGGGCGGCGGGAGTGAACTCGGCCGCCACCTCGCGCGCGAGCTGGCCGACGTCGGTCGGCTCCGGGCGCAGCTCCAGCGCGCCGGCCTCCAGCCGCGACAGGTCGAGCAGCTCGGTCGCGAGCTTGCGCATGCGGTCGACCTGGCCGCGCAGCTGGTCGAGGAACTGGCGCCGTGTCTCCTCGTCGAGCTCCTCGTCGGCCAGCAGCTCGAGGAAGCCGCCGAGCGAGAAGATCGGCGTCCGCAGCTCATGCGACGCCGACGCGATGAACTGCTTGCGCGCTCGGTCGAGCCGGGCGAGCTGGTTCTGCATGTCGTCGAACGCCGCCGCGAGCTGTCCGAGCTCGTCGTCGGAGTCGGCGCGGATCGGGTTCGAGAAGTCGCCCGCCGCCACCTTGCGCGCCGCCTGCTCGAGCCGGCCGACGCGCTGGGACAGCGCGCGCGCGACGAGATAGCCGGCGGCCAGTGCGATCACCAGCGCGATGCCGCCGGACAGCAGGATCTGGCGCCGGATCAGCGACACGTTGCCCTCGACCTCGTCCAGCGTGCCGGCGAACACGGCGACGCCGACGACCTTCTTCTGCTGGATGAGCGGGTACGCGACGACGGCGTACCGACCGTTGGGGATCGCGTCGGTCGAGGCGACCGGGCGGCCCGTGCGGGCGGCCTCGAGCGCGATCGGCGTGACCTCCTCGTAGCCGAGGCCGCCGTCGGGGACCGAGTCGATCTTGCCCGCCAGCGACAGCGGATTGCCGAGGTTGTTGAGGATCAGGACCTCGGCGCTGGCGCCCGCCGCGGCCTGGTTGACCTGGCGCCGGCGGAGCGGCTGCTTTGTGCCCGGGAGGTACATGTTCGCGAACCCGGTGGTGCCGTCGATGTTGCTCCGCGCGTCGGCGAGCAGGCGCTCGAGCTTCTGGTTGCGCAGCCGCTCCTCCAGCCGCGGCGTCACGGTCAGGTAGATCGTCCCGATCGCACCGAGCACGATCAGCCCGAACACGACCGCCAACCGGTTGCGCAGCGACCGCAGGCCGATCATCGCCGGGGGCTACTCCTCGTCGTCCCGGAAGCGGTAACCCACGCCGCGCACCGTGAACAGGTACTCGGGCTCCTTCGGGTCCGCCTCGATCTTCTCCCGCAGGTGACGGATGTGGACGTCGATGGTGCGTGGGTCGCGATACGCGGAGTCGCCCCACACGCGCGCCAGCAGCATGTCGCGCGTGAACACGCGCCCCGGCGTGCGCGCCAGCGCCGTGAGGATCTCGAACTCGACGAACGTCGTCGCGATCGCGTCGCCGTTGCGCACGACGGTGCGCTTCGTCGGGTCGATCCGCAGGCCGCGGATGTCGATCGGCATCTCGTCGTCGGCCTCGGGCTGAGCCATCCCGGCACGCCGCAGCGCGGCCTTCACGCGCGAGCGGAACTCGCGCATCGAGAACGGCTTGGTGATGTAGTCGTCGGCCCCGAGCTCGAGGCCGAGCACCTTGTCGATCTCCTCCGACTTGGCCGTGAGCATGATGATCGGCACGGTCGACCCCTTGGCCCGCAGGCGCTTGCAGACCTCGAGGCCGTCGATCCGCGGCAGCATCAGGTCGAGCACCACGAGGTCGAACTGCTGCTCGGAGAAGCGCGCCAGCGCCTCGCGCCCGTCGGACGCCTGCACGACCTCATAGCCGTCCCGCTGCAGCGGGAACGACAACAGGGTCTGGATCGGCTGCTCGTCGTCGACGAGCAGGATGCGGGGCGCGCGATCTGCCATTTCGGCTCAGTTGCGAGGATAGTGAGCAGTACCCTCGTTCGGTGCTCGACGTCCGGGTCTATCGGGCTGCGTTCCTGCCGGCGCTGATCGCGCTGTTCCTCGCGGCGTTCTCGCTGGCCGACCGTCCGGCCCCGCTGACGTCGCCGCTTTCGGCCGACGCCTTCGACGGCGCGCGGGCGTTCGGCGGCCAGGCTCCGCTGCGCAACTCGCTGGCCGAGCTCGCCTCCTCGTTCCCGAATCGCCAGACCGGGTCGGCCGACGACGCGGCGCTGGCCGACCGCGTCGCGCAGACGCTGCAGGCGTCCGACCGCGAGCACCGTCCCGCGTTCCGCATCACCCGCCGGCACGCGGGTCCGGCGGAGACCGTCATCGGCGTCCGCTCGGGTCTGTCGAGCCGCCAGATCGTGATCGTCAGCCACCGCGACTCCGATGCGCGGCCCGGGCTCGCCGAGCTCTCGGGCACGGCCGCGATGCTCGAGCTGGCGCGCCTGTTCCGCGCGCGCGAGCTGCGCAAGACGCTCGTGCTCGTCTCGACGTCGGGCGCCAACGAGGGCTACACGGGCGCGCGCGCGTGGGCCGGCGAGGTCTCCGGCAAGCCGATCGACGCCGTGATCGTCCTCGGCGACCTCGCCGGCGCGAGCAACGACCGGCCGTGGGTGGTCCCGTGGTCGCTCGGCGCCGGCTCGGCGCCGCTCGGCCTGCAGCGGACGGTCGAGACCGCGTTGCGGACCGAGGGCGGGCGCCCGGGCGGGACGCGGGCGATCGGGCAGTGGATCCGCCGCGCGATGCCGTTCACGGTGTCCGAGCAGGGCGTGATCGCCGACCAGGGGCTGCCCGCCGTGCTGCTCGGCCCGTCCGGCGAGCGCGGCCCGGCGGCGGGCGAGCGCGTGCGCCGCGCGCGGCTGGATCGCTTCGGCCGCACGGTGCTCAGGACGGTGAGCGCGATCGACGCCGCGGGCGACGACCAGGAAGCCGACCAGCCGGCGTTCGACAGCCCCGAGGGCATCGTCACGATGCGCAACGTGCTGCCCGACTGGTCGGTCCGGCTGCTCGTCGGCACCCTGCTGCTGCCGGCGTTCATGACCGCGCTGGACGGCTTCTTCCGCATCCGCCGCCGCCGGCTCGCCGTTGGGCCGTGGCTGGCCTGGCTGGGCGCCACCGCGCTGCCGGTCGTGATGGCCTGGGCGTGGCTGCGCGGGCTCGGCATCGTCGGCGGGATCGACCCGCCCGATGCGCCGATCCTGCCGCTCCCCCCGTTCGACCGCTCGGCGGCGATCGCCACCGGCTCGGCCGTGCTCGTCGCCGCGCTCGGCTGGTTCGGCGTGCGCCGGCTGATCCTCGCGCGCGCGGGCGAGCGCGGCAATCCGATGGCGGGGAGCCTGGCGGCCGCGACCGGCGCGACCCTGTGCGTGCTGGCGGCGCTCGCGTGGGTCGTGAACCCGTACGCCGCGGCGCTGCTGCTGCCCGCCGCCCACGTCTGGATGTTCGCCGCCGCGCCGAGCACGCGCCTGCGCGGCTGGATGGGCGCCGTGGCCGTCGCCGTCGGCCTGCTCCCGTTCCTCGCCGTGATCGTCTACTACGGGCGGGCGTTCGGGCTCAACCCGCTCGAGGAGGCGTGGATGGTGGTGCTGTCGGCCGCGTCGGGGCAGATCTCGCTGGCCGTCGCGAGCGTCGTCGGCGCCGTGCTCGCCTGCCTCGCCGGGCTGCTGAAGATCATGCGGATGCGCCGCCGCGTGCAGGCCGCGGCCGGGCCGGACCCGGTCGTCACGCGCGGCCCGATCAGCTACGCGGGACCGGGCTCGCTCGGCGGCACGGAGTCGGCGCTGCGCCGATGACCACCACGGCGCGGCGCCCGTCGACGGTCCGCCGCGTGCTGCGGGGGCTGTCGACCGTGCTGATCGTCGCGGGCGTGATCCTGCTCGTCGACGCCGGCATCACGATGCTGTGGCAGGAGCCGGTCTCGGCTCTCTACGCCCACATCCAGCAGAACAAGCTCGACGGCGACCTGACCGAGCTCGAGCGGGTGCCGCTGGCGCCGGCGGAGCGGCGGGCGCTGGACAAGATCCCGGACCCGCACCGGCAGCTCGCGTTCCGCGCCCGCGCGCTCGAGCGGCACCTGTCCCCGGGGCAGGCGATGGGGCGGATCGTCATGCCCGCGATCGGCGTCAACGACGTGTTCGTGCAGGGCACCGACGCCGGCGATCTCAGCAAGGGCCCCGGCCACTACCCGGCGACGCCGCTCCCGGGCGAGCGCGGCACGGTCGCGATCGCCGGCCACCGCACCACCTACGGGGCGCCGTTCCGCCACATCGACGGCCTGCATCCGGGCGACCGGATCGAGCTGCGGATGCCGTACGGACGCTTCACCTACAGCGTCGAGCGGACCAAGATCGTGCCGCCCACCGAGTTGTCGGTGATCGACCGCGTCGATCATGATCGCCTGGTGCTCTCGGCGTGCCATCCGCTCTACTCGGCGGCCAAGCGGATCATCGTGTTCGCACGCCTGCAGGCGGAGGTCCCGCGATGATTCGGGTGCTAACCCCATCATTCCTTCGCCGACCCGTGTCGACATACGTTCACATGACGGCTCTAGCGATCCGATACGAGACCGGCACTGGACGCCGGTTCGGACGTAGTCACGAGTCAAGGAGGATGCAGATGGAACAGCTCCGCGAGCGCATCGAGCTCGAGAGCTATGCGGTCGACCCGCACAAGGTCGCCGACGCCATCGTGCGCCGGCTCCTGGCGGAGTCCCGCAATCACTGATGCTCGTAGCCGCGCCAGCGCGCGGCTGACGGATCCCCCCGCCACCGGACGCCGGGCATACCGGCCGTGGCGAGGCCGATCCAGCTGACGGCGCCGGCCGCCTCGGCCGCCGTCCGCGCCGCCTCCGGCGCGCAGAACAAGAGCTCGTAGTCCTCTCCACCCGTCGCCGCGAGCTCGGCTCCCGACATGCCCAGCGCGGCCGCGACCTCCGCCGTGGCGGCGCTCACCGGCAGCGCCTCGGTGTCGAGCTCGAGCGTCACGCCGCTCGCCTCGGCCAGCCGCCGCGCGTCGAGCGCGAGGCCGTCGGAGAGGTCGAGCATCGCGTGCACGCCCGCCGCGGCCAGCGCGCGGCCCTCGGCCAGCCGGGGACGCGGGCGCAGATGGCGGTCGGTCGGGCCGTGCGCGCGACCTTCCATGACCGCGAGCCCGGCGGCGGCGGCGCCGAGGTCGCCGGTCACGCCGACGAGGTCGCCGGGCTGCGCGCCGTCGCGGCCGACCAGCGCGTCCTCGCGGTCGGCCCAGCCGATCACGGTGACCGCGATGGTCAGCGCCGGGCCGCTCACCAGGTCGCCGCCGGCGATCGTCACGCCGCAGTCGGCGGCCAGTGCCTCGGCGCCCGCATGGAGGGCGACCACGTCGGCCTCGTCGAGCGTGTCGGGCACGACGATCGACAGGAACGCCTCGCCGGGCTCGGCACCCATCGCGGCGAGGTCCGACAGCGCGCCGGCCAGCGCGCGGTGGCCGACGTCACGCGGCGTCCAGCCCGCGCCGAGGCGGAAGTGGGTGCCGTCGACCATGACGTCGACCGACACGGCGGCCACGCCGCCGGCGCGCAGCACGGCCGCGTCATCGCCCACCCAGCGCAGCACGCGCGAGCCTGCCCGGCGCGCGATCACGCCCTCGATCGCGGCGATCAGGCGGAGCTCTCTAGCGATGGCGATAGACGATGCGCGCGCGGTTGAGGTCGTAGGGGGACACCTCTACGCGGACCCGGTCGCCCGGCAGGATGCGGATCCGGAACCGCCGCATCTTCCCGGCGACGTGACCGAGCACCTCGTGGCCGTTGTCGAGCTGCACCCGGAACATCGCGTTCGGGAGCGCCTCGACGACCTCCCCTTCGAACTCGACCTTCTCTTCCTTCGCCAAGCGCTACGCCTCAGATCGTTCGTACGTTCGTGGCCTGCGGGCCCTTCGGGCTCTCACCGAGCTCGTACTCGACCTTCGCACCCTCGGCCAGTGTGCGGAACCCGTCACCTTGAATGGCGGAGAAGTGGACGAACGCGTCCTGGCCTCCGTCGTCCGGGGTGATGAACCCGAACCCCTTCTCGTCGCTGAACCACTTCACGACTCCAGTTGCCATCTGGTGCAGCACCTCCGCTGCGTCGACTCGATGCGCGAGGGGTGCTGCGGGCACTGCCTTCACACATGCTCACGTCGCCACGGGCGACTCCTGACGCGCCGGTTTATACCAGTGGGGAGAGCCGTGGGCTAGCGCGTGCCGTCGCCGTTGCCGGTGTCCGGCGGGCCTTGCGGCGGCGACTCGTACTGGTCGGGGTCGAACTGCGTGCCGCCGGACGGGTTGTCGTTGTTGTTGTTGTCGTTCTTCTGCGTCGCGTCCGGCGTCGGGGTCGGCTGCGCGTCATTGCCGCGCGAGCCGAAGCCGAGCTTGTCGCCGCCGGAGGTGGAGTACTCGCCGAAGAACGGGTGACTGACGAACGGCTCCTTGGGCTGCGGGAACGGGCCGCAGAAGTGCCCGATGACCGACTTCATGTACGCGCCCCAGATGTCGGCCGGGAAGGTGCCGCCGTCGACCGGGCCGCCGTGGTACTGGTAGTTCATGTAGACGCGCTCGTTGGGATAGCCGACCCACACGGCCGTCGCCAGGCGCGGGGTGAAGCCGACGAACCACGCGTCGGTGTTGTTGTCGGTCGTGCCGGTCTTGCCGCCGGCCGGGCAGCCGATGTTCGCGTGCGTACCTGTGCCGCCCTGGATGTTCTGCTCGAGGATCTTCGTCGCCTCGTAGGTCACGCCGTCCGAGAAGACCTTGGTGCGGTGCACGCGCCAGCGCCGCGGCAGCTCGGACCGGTGTTGGCCCTCGAACGTGACCTTGGTGATCGCGGTCGGCCGGTTGCGGTAGCCGCCGGAGGCCATCGTCGCGTACGCCGTCGCCATCTCCAGCGGCGAGACGCCGCGCGTGAGCCCGCCGAGCGTCTCGGACGGGTGGCCGTCGACGTGGCGGCGCTTGATCCCCATGTCCACGGCCGTGGCGGCGACGTTCTCGGGCCCGAGGTCCATCGCGAGCTGGATGTAGACCGAGTTGTCCGACCGCAGCGTGGCGCGGACGAGGTTCATCGTGCCGCCGCTGTCGTTGCCGTAGGTCTTGATGTCGAACGGCGTAATGCCGGGCGCCTCGATGTGCGTCGGCGACACCGACGTGTACATCGTGGTGTTCGGGTTCACGCCGCGGCGGAGCGCCGTCATCAGCGCGAAGGGCTTGAACGAGGAGCCCGGCTGGCGCTCGCCCTGGGCGGCGAGGTTGAACTTGGAGTCGGCGTAGTCGGACGACGACGCCATCGCGAGGATGTAGCCGTTCCTCGGGTTGATCGTCACGAGCGCCGACGATGGCCCGACGCCCGCCAGGTAGGACTTGATCGCGTCGCGCGCCTTCTTCTGCATGTCGAGGTCGATCGTCGTGCGCACGATGAGGCCGCCGAGCTTGACCGTCTGGACGCCGTACTGCTTGATCAGCTCGTCCTTGACGTAGTCGAAGAAGTAGCCCTCGCGGCGGCGGCTGAAGTAGTCGGACGGGTTGAGCCCGAGGCCCTTGGCCTTCGCCTTGTCGGCCGCCGACTGGGTGATCATCCCGAGCTCGGCCATCTTGTCGAGCACCTGGTTGCGGCGGTGCCGCGCGGCCTGGCTGTGGAGGATGGGCGAGTAGTCGGTCGGCGCCTGCGGGATGCCCGCCAGCAGCGCGGACTGGCGCAGGTTGAGGTCCCGCGCGCGCTTGTTGAAGTACACGCGCGCGGCCGCCTCGACGCCGATCGCGGTCTGCCCGCCGACCGTGCCGTAGGACGTCGTGTTCAGGTACTTCGCGAGGATCCAGTCCTTGTCGTGCTCGTCCTCGAGCTGCTCGGCCAGGCGCGCCTCGCGGATCTTGCGCCGGTAGCCGGCGAGGCCGGAGCGCGACTTGTCGCTCGTGTAGAGGTTCTTGACGAGCTGCATCGTCAAGGTCGAGCCACCCTCGACGGTCTTCTTCTTGATGAAGTTCTTGACGGCGGCGCGGACGATGCCCTCGTAGTCGACGCCCTTGTGCTTGTAGAAGCGCTCGTCCTCGATCGCGACGGTCGCCTGCTGCAGCATCTTCGGGATCCGGTCCATCGTCACGGGCCGGCTCAGGTAGTCGGCCGAGATGAACCCGAGGCGCGTGCCGTCGGCGGCCAGGACCTCCGTGCTGGCGCCCGGGTCGCGCTCCTTGAGCGCGGAGATCTGGGGCGCCGAGGCGGCGGTGCTGACGACCCAGCCGACCACGGACAGGCCCGCGATCCCGACAGCGATCAGCACCACCAAGACGGCGAGGAGGGCCTGGGAACGATGGCGGCCGCGGCCGCGGCGGCGTCGCCTGTAGCGTTGGGAGCGGCTCATCGGGGCACGGTCACGCGGCGGCGCGAACCACCCAGTGTAGTCACCGCTCAGCTTCGGTCCGGGCCTGCAAAACCCTCCAGCAGGCCCTCCGCGCGCAGGCGCGCGTGACACCGTGCACGCAGCTCGGCCTCGCGTCCGGCGCGCTCCGGCGCCGGCGCGGGACCGCCGCTCACCGCCAGTCGCACGCCGCCCGGGGTCAGCTCGGCGACGCTGACGGCGCCGCCCGACTCCTCCTGCAGGATCGCTTGCGCGCGGGCCGCGTCGGCGTCGGGCGGGATCCAGACCGTCACCTCGAGCCCGATCTCGTCGTCGACCAGCGTGTCGTTCTGCAGGATCCCCGCCGCCAGCTTCTCGTTCGGGATCACCAGCCGCGTCTCGCCCGCGGTGCGCAGGATCGTGTAGTTGAGCCGGACGTCGACGACCACGCCGTAGTGGTCCTCGAAGCGCACCCAGTCGCCGACCCGGATCGGCTGCGTGATCGCGAGCATCACGCCGGCGACGAAGTTGGCCAGCGTCTGGCGGGCGGCGAAGCCGATGATCGCCGCCGCGACGACGCCGGAGGCGAGCAGGCTGGCGGCGACCTCGTCGACGCCCTTGAACTGCGACAGCGCGATCGCGACCCCGATCAGCAGGATCACCGTGTAGATCACGCGGCGCACGAAGCGCAGCCGCGTCGCGGTCTCCCGCGACATGTGGCCGCGCGTCACCGCCTCGGTCAGCCGCTCGGCGCGGCGGCTGAACGCGCGCTCGACGACCAGCGCGAGGATCAACGCACCGGCGATCGCGCCGATGACGACGGCCCAGTCGCCGTCCTCCTTCAGCAACGAGGCAACATGCAAAGCGTGGACAGTATCCCCGGGGCGTCGTCCGGATGGCCCTCTGACCGTGGCGACGGCCATCCGGGCCGTCGATGATGCGAGCCGTTCTCCTCGACGCGCTGGGAACGCTGCTGACGTTCGAGCCGCCGGCGCCGCACCTGCGCGCCGAGCTGCGCGAGCGGCACGGGGTCGAGGTCTCCGAGGCGGTCGCCGCGGCGGCGATCAAGGCGGAGATCGCCTACTACCGCGCGCACCTGTACGAAGGGCGCGACGCGGCCTCGCTCGCCGACCTGCGGCGCCGCTGCGCGGCGGCGATGGAGCCGGTGCTCGGCTTCGACCCCGGCGTCGAGGCGCTGCTCGCCGCGCTGCGCTTCCGCGCCTACCCGGACGTCGCGCCCGCGCTGCGCGAGCTGCGGGCCGACGGGATGCGCCTGGTCGTCGTCTCCAACTGGGACGCCTCGCTGCACGAGCGCCTGGAGGAGACCGGGCTGGCGCCGCTGGTCGACGGGGCGATCGCGTCCGCCGAGCTCGGCCACGCCAAGCCCGACGGCGCGATCTTCGCGTTCGCGCTGGAGCTCGCCGGCGCGCCCGCCGACGCGGCGCTGCACGCCGGCGACTCGCCCGACGCCGACGTCGAAGGCGCGCTCGCCGCCGGCCTGCGCGCGGTCCTGGTGGCACGCGACGGCGCCGTCGCCGCGCCCGCCGGCGTGCCCGTCGTCAGCTCCCTGGCCGAGCTGCCCGCGCTCTGCCGATTACCCTGAGGGGTCCAGATGACGAGCGTCCCGTCCCCCTTCTCGCACCCGGGATCGCCGCCGCTGCGACCCGAGCTGCCGGATGGGGCGCCCCCGCCCGCGGAGCCGGCCGCCGGCGGCGTGCCGCGCCTCGGCGTGCCCGCGTGGGCGCCGCTGGTCGGCATCCTGTTCGTCGCCGTCGGCTACGCGTTGATCAGCATCCTGGTCGGCGCGGTCATCGGCATCGCGGGCGGTGACGTCAACAACCTCGAGGACAACCAGCCGCTGACGATCGGGCTGACGGTGGCGCTCGACGCGGTGCTGGTCGCGGCGCCGGTCGTGATCGTCACCTGGATCACCAACGCGCGCCCGGCGCTCGAGGCGTTCGGGATCCGCGAGCCCGCTTCGTGGAAGAGCGCGCTGATCACGCTCATGGTCGTCTACGTCGGGTTCTGGGCGCTGACGCTCATCGTCGCGCTGATCCTGGGCAACGCGAAGGACCAGGACATCGTCACCGAGCTCAAATCCCAGGACTCGATCCCGATCCTGGGCGGCTTCATCGTGATGACCTGCATCGTCGCCCCGCTCGCCGAGGAGTTCTTCTTCCGCGGCTTCCTGTTCAAGGTGCTGTGGGAGCGGACCAATGTCAGCGTGGCGACCATCGCGACCGCCGCCGCGTTCGGCCTCGTCCACAAACCGGGCGGCGATTGGATCGGCGTGGCCGTCTTGGCGCTCTTCGGCGCCGCGCTTTGCCTACTGTTCTGGCGGACGGCGTCCTTGCTGCCGTGCATCATGTTGCACTCGTTCCACAACTCGATCTCATTCGGCTTCACGAAGGAGCTGCCTTGGTGGGGATTCCTGCTGCTGACCGTAGGGAGCGTCACGACGACGCTCGCCATCGCCCTGCTGGCCACCCGGCTCGGCCGTCGCGTCGTCTCTCCGCCGTCGCCCGTGCCTGCCTGATCGCCGTCGCGGCCGCGCTGGTCGTCCCGGCCGCCGCTGCCGCGCAGGTGCCGACGCCGACCCCGACGGTCACCCCCACGCCGACGCCGACGCCGGTCCCCACTCCGGTCGGGGGCAACCTGCGGCTCAAGATCGAGAAGACCTACCGCGACACCGGGCGCCACATCGCCTTCACGCGCGACTCGTGGCGGGTGCGCGGCGAGCTGCGCCCATACGTGGCGGGCCAGACCGTGACGATCCGGTTCTTCCGCCAGGGCAAGCGGATCCATCAGCAGGTCGAGAAGCTCAAGCCGATCCAGGGGGGCAAGGTCGGCCTGTTCGAGACGCCGTTCCGCGCCAAGGGCGAGGGCCGGATCACGATCACCGCCGTGCACTTCAAGACGCCCCAGATGCTCACGGTGAAGGGGAACAAGCAGAAGGTCTACGTGATCAAGCCGGTCGCGGGGAACAGCGGCACCGTCGTGCGGATGCTGCAGCGCGGCCTCTCGAAGCTCCACTACTCGACGTCGCGCAACGGGATCTACGACGGCGCGACGCAGCGGGCGGTGATGGCCTGGCGCAAGATGACCGGGATGGCGCGCACGTTCAGTGCGTCAGAGGCCGTGGTGCGCGGGGTGCTCGCCGGCCACGGCGCCTTCAAGGTCCGCTACCCCAAGCACGGGCACCACGTCGAGGCCGATCTGTCCAAGCAGGTCCTGGCGCTGATCGACCACGGCGTCCCGCAGCACATCTACCACATCTCCTCGGGCAAGCCGTCGACTCCGACGGTGCTCGGCAGCTTCCACGTGTACCGCAAGTCGCCGGGCACGAACTCGCACGGCATGGTGCATTCGAGCTACTTCATCGGCGGCTACGCGATCCATGGCTACGTCGACGTCCCGCCCTACGCGGCCAGCCACGGTTGCCTGCGCGTGCCGATCCCCAGCGCGTGGTCGATCTTCACCTGGGTCCGCATGGGCGACATCGTCGATGTGTATCCATAGGAGGCATGGCTGCACGCGACACCCTGATATCGGAGCTCCGCCGTCACGCGCTGGTCGTCGGCGAGGTCACGCTGACCTCCGGCAAGACCGCGCAGTACTACGTCGACGCCAAGCGCGCGATCCTGCGCCCCGCCGGGTTCGGCGCGGTCGGTGAGCTGATCGCCGCCTACGCCCGCGAGTGGGAGGCGACCGCGGTCGGCGGGCTCACGATGGGCGCTGACGCTCCCGCCTGCGCCGCGCTCGCGGGCGGCGCCGACGTCAAGGCCTTCTTCGTCCGCAAGGACGCCAAGCAGCACGGCCTGCAGCGCAAGGTCGAGGGCCCACCGCTCGAGCAGGGCGAGCGCTGCTTGATCGTCGAGGACGTCGTGACGACCGGCGGCTCGACCGTGCAGGCGATCGAGGCCGTCCGGGCCGAGGGCCACGACGTGTGCGGCGTGGTCGCGATCCTCGACCGCCTGGCCGGCGGCGCCGAGGCGATCGTGCGCGCCGCGGACGGCGCGCCCTACGAGCCGCTCACGACGATCGACGACGTCTACCCGGACCGGCCCGACCGCGGCTAGGGCTCGAAAGTCAACCCCGGCTGGGTACTGCACACGCGGCGTCGATTGTGCAGTTGGTATCGCTATGCGTTACTAACTCCACAATGCTCGCCGCGCGGCCGGCTACCCAGCCGCCGTTGACGTTCCTACGCCGGGGCGGCGGCGATCGCCTGGTCGATCGCCTCGGGCGCCAGGACCGCTTCGATCACCATGACGGCGGCGCCAAGGATGCCGGCGCGGTCGTCGAGGGTGGAGCGGGCGATGCGGATGCTGCGGGTGGCGAGGGCGGTGCTGCGGCGGTAGACGACTTCGCGGACGCCGGCGAGGAGGTGTTCGTCGGCGTGGGCGATGTCGCCGCCGATGACGATGACGCCGGGGTTGAAGAAGTTCACGGCGGAGGCGAGGACGCCGCCGAGTTCGCGGCCGGCTTGGCGGACGAGGCGCATGGCTTCGGGGCGGCCGTCGCGGACGTGGCGGACGACGTCGCGGCTGTTGTGGGCTTCGACGCCGAGGCTGGTGAGGGTGGTGGCCATGGCGCCGCCGCCGGCGATGGCTTCTAGGCAGCCGAGGTTGCCGCAGCGGCAGATGACGTCGTCGTGGTCGGGGACGTGGATGTGGCCGATGTCGCCGGCGGCGCCTTGGGCGCCGCGGTGGATGCGGCCGTCGGTGATGATGCCGCAGCCGATGCCGGTGCCGACTTTGACGAACAGCAGGTGGTCGGTGTCGCGCCAGCGTGACCAGTACTCGCCCAGGGCCATGATGTTCACGTCGTTGTCCACGAGGACCGGCACGCCGTAGCGGTTGCGCAGGTGGGCGGCGACGCCGTAGCCGTCCCAGCCGGGCATGATCGGCGGGGCCACCGGGGTGCCGGTGACGAACTCCACCGGCCCCGGCACGCCGACGCCGATGCCCTGGACGTCGTCCGCGCTGCGGCCGGCCTCCTTGAGCAGCGCGTCGAACGTCTCCTCGAGCCAGCCGAGCACGATCTCCGGCCCGTTGGCGATCGGGATGTCCTCGCGCGCCTCGGCCAGCACGTCGCCCGCCATGTCGGTGACCGCCACGCGCGAGTGCGTGGCGCCGAGGTCGGCCGCCAGCACCACGCCGGCATCGCGGTTGAAGGCGAACGTCTTCGGGGGCCGGCCGCCGGTGGATGCGCTCGGCTCGGCCGGGACCACCAGACGGCGCGTGAGCAGCGAGTCGACGCGCTGGGCCACCGTCGACCGCGACAGGCCCGTGAGCTCGACGAGCTCGGCGTGCGTCCGTGCGCGACCATCGCGGATGAGCCGGAGCATCGCCCCCGCTCCATTCGGAGACGCGCCAGCAAAGCCAGCCATCTGCGCAGTTTGCCAGAGCCCGAGGCCGGCCGCTCGAGTTTCCGCGCACGCCACGGGCGTCTGGCGCAGTGCCCCGAGCTGGATTCGAACCAGCGGCCTACTCCTTAGGAGGGAGTCGCTCTATCCAGCTGAGCTATCGGGGCCGGATCGCAATCTTAATCCCGACGCAACGCAAACCTGCATTCGCGCACTATGCTCACCGCGCAGATCCTCGAGGAGGGGTCGCCGGACACACCAATGTGACCTGCGCACTCCGGGGTTCGCGGAAGCAGATGGGGTTCCGCGGTCCACCTTGTAGGTTGTCAGGTCTTAAAGGGGAATTAAGCGCCGATCGCGCGCGCAGCAGTCGTGCGCTCGGAGGAGGTACCCAACTGAACATCGCAGCACTCAGCGCGGAGGCGCCGGTATGAGCACGGGCGCCGGGGCGAGCGACCTTCTGCATGCGGAGGACCCTGGTCTCGACCAGATGATCCGAGGCGAGCGGGAGGTTGCGGCACGCTCACCAATGCAGCTGTTCTGGCGACGGTTCCGCAAGGACAAGGTCGCCCTCGCCGCCCTCGGCTTCATCGTGGCGCTGATTGTGTGCGCGATCTTCGCCACACCGATCACGAAGCTCGTCGGCGCGCCGCCCCCGAACGTCCAGGAGACGTCGTCGCTGGATGACTTCGGGCTCCCGACCGGCCCCAGCAGCGATCACTGGTTCGGCGTCGACCCGATTGGCCGCGACGTCTTCTCGCGCGTCCTCCACGGCGCGCAGGTGTCGCTGCTCGTCGCGTTCGTCGGCACCGGCCTGTCCGTCTTCTTCGGCGTCGTGCTCGGCATCATGTCCGGCTTCTACCGGGGGTGGACCGACACGCTCATCGCGCGCACGCTCGACGTGATGCTGGCGTTCCCCGTCCTGCTCTTCGGCCTTGGCGTCGCGACTGCGTGCTCGGGCGAGAACGGCTGCCTCGGGGGATTGATCCAGCCAGGCCTCTCGGTGGTCATTGCGATCATCGTGCTCGCCAACACCCCGTACGTGGCTCGCATCATCCGTGGCCAGGTGCTGTCCCTGCGCGAGAAGGAGTTCGTCGAGGCCTCGCGCTCCCTCGGGGCCGGCAACGGGCGGATCATGTTCCGCGACATCCTGCCCAACCTCGTAGCACCGATCATCGTCTACTCGTCGCTGTTCATCCCGGCGAACATCCTGCTGGAGGCCGCGCTCTCGTTCCTGGGCGTCGGTGTCCAGCCGCCGACGCCTTCCTGGGGCGCCATGCTCTCCGACGCGGTGTCGAACTTCGACACGGCGTGGTGGTTCATGTTCTTCCCGGGCATAGCGCTGCTGATGACCGTCCTGGCCTTCAACCTGGTCGGCGACGGCCTGCAGGACGCGCTCAACCCGAAGGGCTCCAAGTCGAGATGACCCCAGGGTCCTTCCTCTCTCACTCCCGTAGTTCCAGCTAACTCATGAAAGGACGCTTCATGCGACGGTCCTTCCAGTGGACCATCATCCTTGGCGTCTTGCTCGCCCTCACCCTCGGCGTGGCCGCCTGCGGCGGCGACGACAGCGGTGGTGGGAGCGAGTCAGGCTCCAACCAGGGCACGCCCGCGGAGGGCAAGCAGGGTGGCAAGCTCACCGAGCTCTGGACCGATGACACGGACAACATCGATCCGGGCATCACGTACTACCAGATGGGCTTCCAGATCAATGCGGCGACGCAGAAGTCGCTGTACAACTACAAGCCCGAGGACGCGGTCAACCAGGTCCCGGACCTGGCCGAGTCCGATCCGCAGATCTCCGACGACGGCAAGACCGTCACGGTCAAGATCAAGTCCGGCGTGAAGTTCTCGCCGCCCGTCAATCGTGAGGTGACGTCGAAGGACGTCAAGTACGCGATCGAGCGCGGTTTCTTCAACACGGTCAACAACGGCTACGCGGGCGCCTACTTCGGCGACCTCGAGGGCGCGAAGGTCGGCGCCAAGCCGGGAGCGAAGATCAAGGGCATCACCACGCCCGACGACACGACGATCGAGTTCCACCTGACCAAGGGTGTCGGCGGCGTCCTCGCCGGCGCGCTCGCGCTCCCGCTGTCGGCCCCGGTGCCGGAGGAGTACGCGTCGAAGTTCGACAAGCAGAACCCGTCGACCTACGGCCAGAACCAGGTCGCGACCGGTCCGTACATGATCGAGAACGACGCCTCGGGCAAGGCGATCGGCTACCAGGCCGGCCGCCGCATCCACCTCGTCCGCAACCCGAACTGGGACAAGAGCCTGGACTTCAAGCCGGCTTACCTGGACGAGATCGACATGCCGCAGGGCAACGACGACACCACGGTGGCGTCGCGCAAGATCCTCGACGGCGACAGCATGATCAACGGCGACTTCTCGCCGGATCCGGCCATCCTGAAGCAGGTCGTCACGAAGCAGAAGGACCAGCTGACGCTGGTGCCGAACGGTGGCGGCCGCTGGGTCGCGATGAACACCACGATCAAGCCGTTCGACGACGTCAACGTCCGTCGCGCGGTGATCGCCGGCTTCGACCGCGAGGCCATGCGCCTCACCCGCGGTGGCGCGCTGATCGGTGACATCCCGACGCACTTCATCCCGCCCGAGGTTCCGGGCTTCGAGGAGGCCGGTGGGCTCAAGGGCCCGGGCATCGACTTCATGTCGAAGCCGGCCGGTGACGCCGCGCTGTCCGCCGAGTACTTCAAGAAGGCGGGCTACGCCTCCGGCAAGTACGAGGGCAAGGAGCCGCTGCTGATGATCGGCACCTCCGAGGGCGTCGCGCAGAAGGCCGCCGAGGTGGCGAAGGAGAACTTCGCGAAGATGGGCTTCAACGTCCGTCTGCGTCTGGTGACGCAGGACGCCATGTACACGAAGTTCTGCAACTCGCCGCCGGCCAAGGTCGCGATCTGCCCGAACGTCGGTTGGTTGAAGGACTTCTCGGATGCCCAGACGTATCTGGATCCGACCTTCAACGGCGCGAACATCCTCCAGACCGGTAACTCGAACTGGTCGCAGCTCAACGACCCCGAGCTGAACAAGATGATGGACGACGCCAAGACCATCACCGACCCGCAGGAGCGGGCCGATGCGTGGGGCGCGATCGACAAGAAGCTCACCGAGCTCGCCCCGGCGGTCGACTGGGTCTGGGACAAGACCCCGCTGATCCGCTCGAAGAACGTGAACGGCGCCTCCAGCGCCTTCCTCGGCCAGTGGGACCTGGCGTTCACGTCACTGAAGTAATCGCTGTTTGGGAGGGCCCCGCCACGCTCGTGGCGGGGCCCACCCGGCCCGACTAATCTGCACACGGGGAACGAGAGATGGCTGCATACATCGTCCGCCGACTCATCTGGGTGGTCTTCCTGCTGTTCGTGGTCACCCTGGTCACGTTCATCGTCTTCACGGTGCTGCCCGCCGCCGACCCCGCGGTCCTGCGCGCAGGCCGGCAGCCGTCCCCTGAGCTCGTCGAGTCGATCCGCAAGCAGTTCGGACTCAGCGACCCCGCGCCGGTGCAGTTCGTCCGCTACATCGGCGACATCCTGCCGTTCGTCGGCGGCGACGGGATCAACTTCGGCTACTCGTACCAGTCCAACCAGGCGGTCCTGCCGCAGATCCTCAACCGCATGCCCGCGACGATCTTCCTGACGAGCGGCGCGGTCATCATCTGGCTGTCGATCGGCATCCCGATCGGCATGATCTCGGCCGTCAAGACCGGCTCGTGGCTGGACCGCCTCTCGATGGGCATCGCGCTCGTCTTCATCTCCGCCCCGGTCTACTTCTTCGGCCTGGTCGCGCTGTTCCTGTTCGACGACAGCATCGGGCGCTTCCCGTTGCTCCCGGGCAGCGGCGCGTATCAGGACGCGACGACGATCCCAGGCAAGGCCGAGGCGCTGATCATGCCGTGGTTCGTGCTCGCGGCCTCGTTCGCGGCGATCTACGCCCGCTTCCTCAGGGGCAACCTGATCGACACCTTGCAAGAGGACTACATCCGCACCGCACGGGCGAAGGGCCTGTCCGAGCGCCGGGTGATCTTCCACCACGGCGTCAGATCGGCGATCACGCCGATCGTCACGTTGCTCGGCCTGGACATCGGCATCCTGCTCGGCGGCGCCATCCTCACCGAGACGGTGTTCAACATCCAGGGGATCGGGCGATTTGCCTATGAGGCGATCGTGCGCTTCGATCTGCCGCAGATCCAGGGGACCGTGCTGTTCGGCGCGTTCTTCATCGTCATCATGAGTCTCGTCGTGGACATCCTGTACGCCTTCATCGACCCCCGGGTGCGCTACTAGTGCTCCCTCCCGCGAGTTCGGGCACCACGACCCACGTGAGGAAGCGCTAATGGCTGAACCGCTGTTGGAGGTCGAGGACCTCCGCGTCCACTTCGACACCGAGGACGGGCTCGTCAAGGCCGTCGACGGGATCTCCTACACCGTCGACCGCGGCCAGACGCTCGGCATCGTCGGCGAGTCCGGGTCCGGCAAGTCGGTCTCCTCGCTCACCGTGATGGGCCTCACGCGCGCCCGCAGCGCGCGGATCTCGGGCACCGTCCGCTTCAACGGCAAGGACCTGATCGGCGCTTCCGACGACGACCTGCGGCAGATCCGCGGCGACGACATCGCGATGATCTTCCAGGACCCGCTGTCCTCGCTGCACCCCTTCTACAAGGTGGGCAACCAGATCGTCGAGGCGATCCAGGCGCACCGCGACGTGTCGAAGGCGCAGGCGTACGACCGCGCGGTCGAGATGCTCGGCCTCGTCGGCATCCCGGAGCCGCGCCGGCGCGCGGACTCCTACCCGCACGAGTTCTCCGGCGGCATGCGCCAGCGCGCGATGATCGCCATGGCGCTCGCCAACGACCCGAAGCTGCTGATCGCCGACGAGCCCACGACCGCGCTCGACGTGACGGTCCAGGCGCAGATCCTCGAGTTGATCGAACGGCTCCAGAGCGAGTTCGACACCGCGGTCGTGGTCATCACGCACGACCTCGGCGTCGTGGCCGAGATGGCCGACGAGATCGCGGTCATGTACGCGGGCCGCATGGTCGAGAAGGGCACGGCGGACACGATCTTCAACGCCCCCGAGCATCCCTACACGTGGGGCCTGCTGAGCTCGATCCCGCGGATGGAGCGCGGGCGCGAGGAAGAGCTCGTTCCGATCCCCGGCCGGCCGCCGTCGCTGATCAACCTGCCCGGCGGCTGCTCGTTCCACCCGCGCTGCCCGTACGTGCGCGAGGCCCACAAGCGCGTGGACCCGGTGCTGGAGTCGGTGGACGGCGACCCGACCCACCAGGTCGCGTGCCTGCTCGACTCGAGCACGCGCAAGCGCCTGTGGGAGGAGCTGCAGTCCGGGGTCACGCCGCAGGAGGCCCGTCAGGACGTCATCGAGGAGGGTGCGGCATGAGCGAGCCTCAGACCAGCACGCACGCCGCCGAGCCCAGCGCGCGCGAGCCGCTGATGGAGGTCCGCGACCTCGTCAAGCACTTCCCGATCCGCAAGGGCCTGCTCCAGCGTCAGGTGGGTGCGGTGCGCGCGGTCGACGGCGTGTCGTTCGACGTCATACGCGGCGAGACGCTCGGCCTCGTGGGCGAGTCCGGCTGCGGCAAGTCGACCACCGCGCGGCTGCTCCTGCGGTTGATGGACCCGACGTCGGGGTCGATCAAGTTCGACGGTGAGGAGATCGGCGACGTCAGCGGTTCGCGGCTGAAGGAGCTGCGCCGCGGCATGCAGATGATCTTCCAGGACCCGTACTCGTCGCTGAACCCGCGCAAGACGGTCGGCACGATCATCGCCGAGCCGTTCGCCATTCACGGCATGCTCACCAGCGAGGGTGAGCGCAAGCGCACGGTGCAGGACCTGATGGACCGCGTCGGGCTCAACCCCGAGCACTACAACCGCTATCCGCACGAGTTCTCGGGCGGCCAGCGCCAGCGCATCGGCGTCGCCCGCGCGCTCGCGCTCAAGCCGAAGGTGATCGTGGCGGACGAGCCGGTGTCGGCGCTCGACGTGTCGATCCAGGCGCAGATCCTCAACCTGCTGCGCGAGCTCCAGCGCGACATGGGGATCACGCTGGTGTTCATCGCCCACGACCTGTCGGTCGTGCGCCACATGTGCGACCGGGTCGCCGTCATGTACCTGGGCCGGATCGTCGAGATGGCCAGCAACGACCAGCTCTACGCGCACCCGCGGATGCCGTACACCGGCGCGCTGATGTCAGCCGTGCCGGTGCCGCAGCCGCGGCTGGCGGCGACCAAGAAGCGGCAGATCCTCGCCGGCGACGTGCCGTCGCCGTCGAATCCACCCCCGGCCTGCCGCTTCCACACGCGCTGCTGGAAGGCGCAGGAGATCTGCCGTCAGGATGACCCGCCGCTGGAGCCCAAGGACGGCGGCAATCTCGCCGCCTGCCACTTCCCGCTCACCGACGCCGAGGTGCTCGAGCGGGTGCCGACGGCGCGGGCCGGTCAATAGCGTTGGTCCCGCGAGTTTCGCCGCCAGGCGAAATCTCGCTGAGGGAACCTGGCCCCCTGGGCCAGCGTTCCCCCTACGCCAGCTTGGCGAGGCGCTGCAGACGGTCGTCCCACTGCGCGCCGACCGCGGTCATCCAGTCGATCGCCTCGGCGAGCGGCGCCGGCGTGAGCGTGTAGCGCGTCTCGCGCCCCTCGCGGCGCGCGGTCACCAGGCCGGCGCCGGACAGCGCGTGGAGGTGCTTGGTCACCGCCTGGCGCGTCATCGGGAGCTCGCCGGCCAGATGTGAAGCGGTGAGGCCGGGGCGCTCGGCGAGCGAGCGCACGACCTCGCGGCGCGTGGGGTCGGCGAGCGCGGAGAAGACGAGGCCGACGTCTACGCCGGGCACAGCATCGCCGCGGACGCGAGCGCGATGAGCTTCGGGCCCCAGACGGTGTCGTAGCGCTCCTCGGTCACCGTGAAGCGCGTGCCGCCGGGCACCTCGTCAAGGCGCCACTCGACTCGCGAGCCGCCCCACGAGAACACGATCCGCTCCTCGTCCTCGACGAGCTCGACCACGCCGTCGCGCTCGTCGGCGCGCATCGGGGCGCCCTCTTCGGGCTCGAACTCGACGTCGTCGGCGAGCCACTCGCGCAGCTCGTCCTCTTCGGTGACCAGCTCCCACGCCCGCTCGCGCGGCACGGGGAGGACGATCTCGCGTGTGACGCAACTCATAGGTTGCACATAGTACCATGGGCGAAAACATGCAACCGTATGGTTGCGGAAAGGAAGTGAGCGACATGCCCCTGGTCCCGGTCGTCATCCAGCAGGACGCGCGCGGAGAGCGCTCGTTCGACATCTACTCGCGCCTGCTGCGCGAGCGCGTCGTGTTCGTCGGCAGCCCGATCGACGACGACGTCGCCAACCTCGTCGTGGCGCAGCTGCTGCACCTCGAGGCCGAGGACCCCGAGAAGGACATCTTCATGTACATCAACTCGCCCGGGGGCGTCGTGTACTCGGGCCTGGCGATCTACGACACGATGCAGTTCGTCAAGCCCGACGTGGCGACGGTCTGCTGCGGCGTGGCGATGTCGATGGGCTCACTGCTGCTGGCCGGCGGCGCCGCGGGGAAGCGCTCGGCGCTGCCCAACTCGCGGATCCTGCTGCACCAGCCCAGCGGCGGCTTCCAGGGCCAGGCGACCGACATCCAGATCCACGCCAAGGAGGCGCTGGAGCTGCGGCGCCGGATCGAGGAGATCTACTCCGAGCACACGGGCCGCCCGATCGACGACGTCTCCGACGTGCTCGAGCGCGACCGTTTCTTCACGCCCGAGCAGGCGCGCGACTACGGCCTCGTCGACCAGGTCATGACCTACCGCAACGGCAACGGCTACTCGTCTTCGCCGTCTTCCTCGTAGAGCGACTCGCGGGCCAGCTCGCCGGCCGAGCCGTCCCACAGTGCGATCTCGAGGTAGTCGCCGCGGTAGGCGTCCGGCGCCAGCAGCGTGAAGCGATTCTCGGCGACCTTGCACTGGTCGACGGTGAGGCCGGCGAGCTCGGCCGTGGCGACCGCGCCGCCGCGGACGATCGGCACGCCCCACACGAGCGTCATGGCGGCGACCTCGCCGTTCTCGCCGCGCCAGCCGCCGATGACCTCCTCGCACAGGTCCATCTTCCAGTCCGGGTTGGCGTCGGCCGTCTCGTCGGTGAAGTCGGCCCACGAGTAGAACTCGCCCGGCTCGCTGTCGGCGTCGCCGGGCGTGAACGAGACGTAGCCGTAGAGGTCGAGCCCGTTGCTCGTCCGGGTGCTCACCGGGACGAACGTGCGCCCCGCCCACGTACGGTCGGGGAACCACGTCATCGAGCCCGGGTCGCCGAGCTCGGTGCCCTCGGTGTCGATCCGCAGGGCGGCGGACAGGAACTCGGCCTGCAGCGTGTCGGCCCAGCGGCCGTAGGGGAGCGGGTCCTGTGGCGGCTCGGCGCCGAAGCGCACGACGAAACGGTCCTCGGAAGGCATGAAGCGCTGCACCTTAGCCTGAATCCACGGATCATCGGTGGATCCAGGCTCACGGGACTTCGAGCAGCAACGTCACCGGGCCGTCGTTGACGAGCTCGACGTCCATGCGGGCGCCGAACACGCCGCGGCGCGCGTCCAGGCGGTCGCAGAAGCGCTCGTACAGCGGCTCGGCCTGCTCCGGCCGCGCCGCCGCGACGTAGCCGGGGCGGTTGCCCTTGCGGGCGTCGCCATAGAGCGTGAACTGGGACACGCACAGCACCTCGCGGTCGCCCAGCGGCTCGTTCATCCTGCCGTCCGCGTCGGGGAAGATCCGCAGCGCGCGGACCTTGTCGGCGAGCTTGTCCACGTCGCTCTCGGTGTCGTCGTGGGTGATGCCGAGCAGCACGAGCAGCCCGGGCCCGATCGCGGAGACCCGTTCGCCGCCGACGTCGACCGACGCCCGGGTCACCCGCTGCACGAGCGCTCTCACCCCGCGATCGTATGCCTACGCGATCACTTGTTGAGCGTGACGTTCAGGGTGTGGCGCACCACGTCGGACGAGTGCTTGGTGTGCGCCCGGACCGTGATCACCCCGCTGAAGCCCACTCCGCCGGCCCGAACGGACGCGGGGGTGTTCGAGAACCGGATCGGGAACCCGCTGTTGAACTGGTTGAGCGTCTTCTTGGACGGGCCTTCGGTCGAGCGCCGGTGCCCGACGCGCTTCTTGCCGCACTTGTAGCTCGGCGACGCCGACACGCTCCACGGGTACCCGACCGCGACGCTCACCGACAGATCGCATCCGCTCTGGTACCAGCCCTGTTCGAGGTCGGCCTTCATCTTCCACCGCTTGGTGGAATCGCAGCCGGCGCCCCTGATCGGCCACCCGGTGGCGCTGATCGACGGGTTCTTCAGCCGCATCTTCGTCCAGTACAGCGAGTCGTGGTCGTGGTTGGTGCTGGAATCGCCGTAGAGGTACTCCCAGCTTCCGACCATCGAGCCCTGGACCTCGATGAAGACGCAGCGCTTGAGCTTCGTCGAGCGGAACACCCAGTTCCTGACGTACGGTCGCTTGATCGCGTGTTTCTTCGCTGCTGCGGCCGGTGCGACCGCCATCGCCAAGGAGCCGGACTGCGTCGAGGCGCCGGCGACGGTGAGCACGGCGGCGAGCGCGAGAACCACGCCGATCTTCCGGAAGTTGGGTGGGGTCATGGGCATGGTCGTGACCGTACCCCGTCGCTTGTCGCGTCACACGACGACGGAGGCGACGAGCAGGACCGGTACCGCGACCATCGTCGTCCAGGTGATCGCGCTCGCCGCGAAGCCGACGTCGAGGCCGTAGATGTGCGCGAGCACGACGATGTGCAGCCCAGCGGGGATCGCCGCCATCAGCAGGAACGCCGCCGGAAGGTCGATGAACGCGGCCGACAGCGCGAGCAGCACGACCGGGCACACGAGGCTGCGCAGCAGGATCGCCACGGCGATCTGCGGCGTGAACGGCGGCGGGAACTTCATCGCGCCATCCTCCGCCTCCTCGGCCAGCGTCACGCCGATCGCGAAGAAGCCGAGCACGGGGACGATCAGCACGAGCACGTGCGAGATGTCCACGAGCACGTCGGGCGCGAGCGACTCGGGAGCGATCAGCCCGAGCGCGACGGCGATCAGCGGCGGGTTGCGGGTGAAGAACGCCTTCACGCGCTCCCGCAGCGTCTCACCCGCCTTCGTGCCGGTCGCGGCGGCGATCGCGAACGAGCCGATGAAGAACACCGGCTGCTGCACGAGCGCGTCGTAGGCGACGCCCTGAGAGACGTGGTCGAAGCCGAGCACCGCCGCGACGACGGCGACGCCAAGGAGGCCGGTGTTGGCCTGCAGCCCGACGATCGCCAGCACGCCCGCCGACGGTGGCTCGAGGTGCAGCACCTTGCGCCCGATCAGCCACCCGACCAGCGCGGTGATGAGGAGCGCCAGCCAGGCGAGCGGGATGCCGACGCCGACGTCGGCGTCGACCTGCAGCCGCGCGATGTTGAAGAACGCGACCAGCGGCATGACCACGTACAGCAGGAGCTTGAGGATCCCGCGCGCCCACTCGCCGGCCCGGGCACCCGCACGCCGCTCGGCCTCCACCCCCGCCGCGATCGACGCGGCGATGGCGAGGGCGATCCAGAGCACCGCGGGAGCGTAGTGCGCGGGGACGGCGCCACCGGCGGCGTGGGGCCGTCCCCTAGCGCGCGGGAACGATGACCGGGTGGCGCCGGCGGTCGGCGGCCGGCTTGGTGTCGACCAGCCAGCGGGCCAGCGGGGCCGGGCGGCCGAGGTGGAAGCCCTGGACGTAGTCGACGCCGAGGTCGCGCACGAGGTTCAGCGTCTCCTCGTCGCCCACCATCTCGGCGACCGTGCGCTTGCCGAGCCCCTTCGCGATGTCGACCACCGCCTGGATGACGAGCTGGTCGGTGCGGTCGGCCACGCAGCCGCGCACGAACTCGCCGTCGATCTTCAGGTAGTCGAACGGGAGGTGCTTGAGGTAGTAGAACGAGGCGAAGGCGGCGCCGAAGTCGTCGAGGGCGAAGCGGCAGCCGAGCGCGGCGAGCCGGTGCGCGAACTCCTGGGCCCGCGGGATGTTGGCGACCGCGGTGGTCTCGGTGATCTCGAAGATGACCTGCGCCGGATCGACCTCGTGCGTGCGCAGCTCACCCTCGATCAGCGCCAGCAGGTCCGGGTCGCCCGCCGAGCGCCCGGAGATGTTGACCTCGAACGTCAGACGGCGGCCGCGGCGGTTCTCCTCGGCGAGCATCGCGATCGAGCGCGAGACCACCCAGCGGTCGATCGCGCCGATCAGGTCGTAGCGCTCGGCCGCCGGGAGGAAGGCGGCGGGGGAGATCAGCTCGCCGAACGGGTCCCGCAGGCGCAACAGCAGCTCGAACTGGCCCATGTCGCCGGTGGCGAGGTTCATGATCGGCTGCGCCTGCAGCACGAAGCGGTCCTCGTCGAGCCCATCGCGGATGATGTCCGGCCACGAGACGCGGCCGTCGAGCCGGCTCGAGGAATCGTGCGCCGGCCGGTACACGACCGAGCGGTCCCGGCCGGCGTCCTTGGCCTCGTACATCGCGAGGTCGGCGTTGGCGAGCACGTCCTCGGCGGTCAGGCCGTCCTCGTCGAAGCCGGCGACGCCGATGCTCGCGCTGACCGAGCGGTGGCGGCCGGACGGGCTCACGACCCGCTGCCTGCGCACCGTCGCGAGCACGTGCTCGGCGATCGCAGGGGCGTTGCCGTCCGGGATCAGCAGGGCCAGCTCGTCGCCGCCGAGCCGGGCGATCGCCACGCGGTCTCCGAGCTCCGTGCGCAGCGCGCCGGCGAGCGCGACGATCAGCTCGTCGCCGGTTCCGTGGCCGAGCGTGTCGTTGATGTTCTTGAAGTGGTCGAGGTCGAGCACCATCGCCGCGCCGGCGGCGCCGTAACGGCGGACGTGCTCGAGGTGCGTCTCGAGCTCGTGCGCGAACGCGCGGCGGTTGAGCAGGCCGGTCAGCGGGTCGTGGTCGGCCAGGTAGCGCAGCTCGGACTCGTAGCGGCGGCGCTCGGTGACGTCCTGCACCTGCAGCAGCACGTGCTGGGGGACGCCGGCGGCGTCGCGCACCAGCGTCGCGTTGAGCGAGGCCCAGACGATCTTGCCCGCGGCGTGCAGCCAGCGCCGCTCACCGCGTGAGGACATGCCGCTGCCGCGCGCCAGGCGGGCCAGCGCCTCGGCCTCGTCCTCGCGATCCTCCGGGTGCAGCAGCCGTACGAGCGGCGTGCCCTCGAGCTCCTCCTGCTCACGGCCGGTGATCGCGCACAGCGCGCGGTTGACCTGCAGGAAGCGGCCGTCGATGGAGGCGATCGCCATGCCGATCGGCGCCTCCTCGAACGCGGTCCGGAAGCGGGCCTCGGCGTCGGCCTTGCCGCGCTCGGCCTCGGCGCGAGCGTGGACGTCGCGGATCGTGGCGTGGACCTCGACGAGGGAGGCGCCGTCGCGGACGGCGATCAGCTGGGCGTCGGCCCAGCGCCAGCTGCCGTCGGTGCGGCGCAGGCGGACGGTGATCGCGAGGCGTTCGTCGTGCCCCGACAGGCGCTGCATCGCGGTCACCAGCGTCGTCGAGTCGCCGGGGTGCACGAGGTCGGCCGCGCGGCGGCCGGCGATCGCGGAGGCGGGCGCGTCGAACAGCTCGTGACAGCCCTCGGAGATCTCGCGGATCGTGCCGTCCGGGTCGATCGTGGCCAGCACGTCGCCGGCGTGCTCGGCGAGCTCGCGCGAGCGGGCGTCGGCGGCGCGGCGGGCCGATTCGGCGCGGTCGAGCGCGGCGGCCGTATCGGCGGCGCGGCGCTCCCGCCGGACGCTCTCGGCGCCCAGCGCGGCGAGGCCGATCCCGCAGATCAGCATCCATACCGACGTGAGCACCGGCCCCTGGGCGGTCGCGACCAGCACTGCTCCGGCGAGTGCAGTCAGTCCCCCAAGCGCGCAGGCGGCACGGCTGTGGCGCGAAGTCACCCTTCTCTTGTCGGCCAAATGGCCGTTTCGCTCAAGTTTCGCGCAGCTCTGCCGCCGCCTGCTCGGGCGCGACGATGCAGAGGTTGACCCCGGCGCCGAGCTCGAGGCCGGCGAGGTGGGTCAGGCGCGGCAGGATGTCGATCCGCCAGCAGAAGTGGTCGGCCCCCTGCGGGGCGGTGCGGACCCACAGGTTCAGCGGTGGGCTGGCGCCGAGCCGTCGCTTGAGCCGGCACAGCACGTCGTGCAGCAGCGCGGCGCCCAGCGGCCCGTCGTCCTCGAAGCGCGCACGCGACCGCCGCGGCGCGATCATCAGCTGGAACGGGACGCGCGAGGCGTACGGCGCCATCGCCACCGCCTCGTCGTCGATCGCCACGATCCGGCTGCGCTGGCGGACCTCCTCCTGCACGTAGTCGCCGAGCAGGTCGCCGCCCATCGTGCGCACCGCATAGGCGGCGAAGTGCTCGCGCTCGCGCGCGATCGAGGCCGGCACGAAGCGCAGCGCGTACAGCTGCGCGTGCGTGTGCGGCAGCGAAGCGCCCGCCTCACGGCGCTCGTTGACGATCAGGTGCCGGCACGCGCAGCCGGCGTGCGCGCGCATCCGCTCCCGCCACGCGTCCATCGCGATCTGGACCTGGTCGGGCGTGAGGTCGGTGAGCGAGTTGACCGACTCCGGCGCGTTGACGATCACCTCGTGGTGACCGGCGGCGGCCTGGGCGGTGTAGAGGTCGGGGTTGGCGTGCGGCTCGGGCTGGGGCGCGTCGGTCGTCAGCGCCGGGTACAGGTTCGGGACGACGCGGACGGTCCAGCCCGGCGTGTCCGGGCCACCGCCGTCCGGCCGCACGGCGTACACCTCGGGCGGCGTCTGGTCCTCGTGGCCGAGCGCGAACGGGTCCTTCTCGGCGTTGATCGGGGGCGGCGGCTCCAGGTCGAAGTGGCCGCCCGGGCGGTCTGCGCGGGCAGCGGCGATGATCGTCTTCAGGCCCGTGAGCGGGTCGACGCGCAGTTCGTTCACGTCAGCCGAGGTACTTGTCGATGTCGGCTTCGAGCTCGGCGCGCGACGTGTACTCGCCCGACTTGATGAACGCGGTCTTGCCCTTGGCGTCGAGGAAGACGGTGATCGGGAAGAACTTCGCGACCCTCAGCTTCTGGGCGATCTTCTCGTTCGGGTCCTCGTAGGACGGGTACGGCAGCGGCCGCTGGGCGAGGAACTTCTTCGCCGCCGGCAGCTTGTCGGCGCCGTTCACGCCGAGGAAGGCGACCTGCTTCCCGCGCTCGGTCGCGACCTGCTGGAAGATCGGGAACTCGGCGCGGCACGGCCGGCACCAGGACGCCCACTTGTTGACCACGGCCGGATGGCCCTTGAGCTGGGCGATGCGCTCCTGGAACGCGGTCGTGCCGCCTTCGAGGATCGCGCTCGGCTGCTTGTAGAGCGCCGCGAGCGGCGCCGGCGCGCCCGCCAGCTTCGCCTGCGCGGCCTGCGGATCGAACTTCGGCGCGGTGGTCGCGCTGTCGCCGTTCTTGCCCCCGGCCTGTGTCAGTCCGATGACGACCACCGACGATCAGAGCGATGCCGAGAAGTGGCCAGAGCAAGCGCCGCATTCGGCTTCAGGGTGGCAGATCGGCACGATCGCCTCCCTGTCTGCTTCAATAAGGGGCAGCAGCGGGGACGACCGATCCGAGGGCCGCAGCGCAAGCACCGCGGTCCCGTCGAACCTAGAGCGCCCCCCGCCGCGCTCGAAGCCGCGGGCAGTACAGACGCGGCCTTCCTCACACCTGCTTCATGGCTGAGACCACGCCGGTGACCACGACGGTCACGACCCTTCCATCATCCGACGAAATCGAGCGGGCGTCCAAGTTCACCCGCGAGCCGTTCGTGCTCGAGGGCGAGGACCCCGCAACGATCCTCGCGCCTGGCACCGCGCATCGCCGGGCGCTCGACGCTGCGCTGGCGGAGCTCGACGCGGGCGCCAAGGAGCCGTCGGTCGCCTGGCGGCGGAACTTCTCGCTGCTGCTCGGGCTCGAGCGGCTGCTCGGCCAGGACGAGCCGACGCTCGCCGACGGCACGGTCCTCTCCGCCCACCAGGTCGACGCGCTGTCCGGCACGCTGACCGCGCTGCTCGCCGAGACCCAGCGCAACGGCAACGGGAGCGGCAACGGCGCGGTCGCCGAAGAGCAGCTCCAGCTGGCGCCCGTCGGCATCCCGGGCGAGGAGGAGCTCGACGAGGACGAGCCCGACGAGCCGCAGGACTGGGACGACCCGGGCCGCGACGACGACCAGCTCGCGGAGGCGCCCGAGGATCCGAACGCCGCCAAGCGCTTCTGGTTCGAGCACGCGACCGGCGCCGGCAAGACGGTCGCCGCGCTCGGCTTCGTCGAGGCGTCGCGCACCGGCGGCGTCCTCATCCTCACCCACCGCCGCAACCTCGTCGACCAGTTCCACGGCGAGCTGCGCGACCGCGGCTACGCGCAAGCGGATCGCGCCGGCGCTGCTGGGCGCCAGGACCGCGCCGACGGTCCGGTGACGGTCGAGACCTACCAGTGGTTCGTCCGCAACGCCGGCAAGGTCTCCGACGCCTACACGATCGTCATCTGCGACGAGGCGCACACGGCGCTCGGCGAGAAGACGTCGGCGTCGATCCGCGCACTGGCCGGGCCCGATCTTCATCGGCATGACCGCGACGGGCGCGCTGATCGCCCGCCACGTCACCGACCTCTTCCCGACGCAGACCTCGCGCTTCGACCTCGCGCAGGCCGCCCGGCGCGGCGTCATCGCGCCGCTGCGCTGCGTGCGCATCCCGCCGGGGCCGGGCGTGCGCACGATCGCCAAGGTGCCGCTGCGCCGCGGCGAGGTGGACACCGAGTTCGACCAGGAGATGCTGGCCGAGCTGCTGGACCAGCTGCCGTTCAACCTCGCGATCGCCGACCTCTACAAGACGCGCTTCAACGGCGTTCCCGGCGTCGTCTACGCCGCGGGCGTGCGCCACGCCTACAACGTCGCGGAGGCGTTCCGCGACGTCGGGCTGAAGGCGCAGGCCGTGTCGGGCGAGACGCCCAAGCGCGAGCTGGCCACGATCCTCGCCCGCTACGAGCGCGGCGACATCGACGTGCTGGTCAACGCGCAGCTGCTCGCCGAGGGCTGGAACTCGCCGCGGGCGACGGTCTGCATGCACCTGGCGCCGACCGCGTCGAGGCGCATCTACCAGCAGCGCGTCGGCCGCGTCACGCGCCGCCAGCCGGGCAAGGAGGCGGGCATCGTCGTCGACTTCGTCCATCCGGCGACCAAGCACGACGACCCGGTCGTCACGCTGCACTCGCTGCTCGACCGCGACGTCTACCGCGGCGGCGCGATCGTCGTCGGCCCCGTGCGGCGCGGCCGCGGGCGGCGGCTGCGCGTCGAGCGCCGGGTGCTGCCGGTCACCGCGGACGAGAACCGGCGGATCGAGGTCTTCGAGCGCGAGCTGTGGCGGATCGCCGTCGAGCACCTGGACTACGGCGAGCAGGTCCAGTGGGCGGCGCTGGCGGGCGCGCGAGTCGCGCCGACCGGCTGGCGCCGCGCGCGGGCGATGCTGCACTTCGACCAGGGCGGCGAGCTCAAGCGCACGTTCCTGCTCACCGCGGTCGAGCGCAACAAGAACCCGCAGCTGCGGCTGCGGGCGCTGCAGGAGATCGCCGCGGGGCGCGACGCCGAGGCGTTCGACCGTGCGCTGGACTTCGTCGAGACGTGGCCGCGCGACGACAAGCGCGAGGGCGTGAAGGTGGTGCTGCAGGCGCTGGCCGAGAAGAAGATCGGCCGGCGCGACCAGGCCAACAACTGGATCTGGCGCTGCGCGAACATGACGCGCGAGGTGCACGAGGAGTACGCGGTCCAGCGCTGGCCGGAGACGAAGCGGCTGCTGGGGCTGCTGGTGAACTCCTCCGGCGGCGCCCACGCCCGCAACGCGCGGCGGCTCGTGCACGCGGCCCGCCAGCAGGACCGGCGTCTGGCCGCGGCGCTGCTGGCCGCGGCGCTGCCGCACACCGCCGAGGCCGGCGAGGTCATCAACGGCGCCCGCACGCGGATGTCGCGCAAGCCGGCCGCGCTGGCGCGCGAGCTGCTGCGCAACTTCCCGAAGGGCCGCGGCAAGTCCAAGCGCCGGCGGCGCAAGAAGACCGGCGCGGGCGAGGCCGCCGCGCCGGAGGCCGTCGTCGACGCGACGGAGGTCATCGCGACGACCGACGCGGAGTCGGCGCCCGCCGACGGCGAGTCTCCGGCCGCGGACGCGCCGCCCAAGCCCAAGCCCAAGCGCACGCGGTCTCGCCGCAAGACGGTCAGCGCGGATCCGGATGCCGGGTCTCCGGCCGCCGAGACGGAACCTCGAAGCCCAAGCCCGCGCGGACACGCTCGCGCCGGAGGCCCGCAGCCGCGCAGCCGGCGGCGGACGCTCCGCCCGGCGCCGCGCAGCCCGCGGCGGACGCTCCGGCCGCTGCCGACGCTGCGCCCGCCGCCGACGCTCCGGCCGCCGAAGCGGCGCCGAAGCCGAAGCGCCACGCGTTCGCGCGCAAGCCGGCGGCGGCAGCCGCCGAGACCGACTCCGCGCCCGCTGCCGACGCTCCGGCCGCCGAAGCGGCGCCGAAGCCCAAGGCCACGCGTTCGCGGCGCAAGCCGGCGGCGGCAGCCGCCGAGACCGACTCCGCGCCCGCGGAAGCGGCGCCGAAGCCCGCACGGACTCGCCGCAAGCCTGCCGCGGCCGCCGCCGCGAAGCCCCGCACCCGCCGCACGACGGCGAAGACGACCGACAACGGCGTGCCGAACCCGATCGAGGCCGCCTCCGAAGCCGTCCGGGCCGCCGTGCGCGGGGCATCCGGCGAGCCCGAGAGCGGCTGACCCTAACCAGCCGCGGTCCGCACGAGCACTTCGCCGGCGTCGACGGCCACCCGGACCCGTCGTCCAGACGCACGAGCAGCGCGCCCGCGTCGTCGATCCCGGCGCCGACGCCCGAGCCGCCGGCCCAGTCGAGCCGCCGGCCGAGCAGCGCGTCGCGCTCCCGCAGCGCCTCAACCACCGCCGGCACCGGCTCCACCAGCCACACCTCCAGCGCTCGCAGCAGCTCCGCCAGCGTCGGCTCGACGTCCCGCGGCATCCGCCCCAGCGTGCCCGCGATCTCGTGCAGCTCCGGCGGCAGGGCACGCACGTCGAGCGCCACGTTCAGCCCGATACCCAGCACCGCCCAGCCCTCCTGCGGGCGCGCCTCGGCGAGGATGCCGGCGACCTTGCGGCCGCCGACCTGCACGTCGTTCGGCCACTTGACCTTCGCCTGATCGCCGACCACGGCGGCCACCGCGAGCCCCGCACGCAACGGCAGCAGGGCATCGGCCTCGCGCAGCACCAGCGACATCAGCAGCGAGCTGCCCGCCGGGGCCGTCCACGTGCGGCCCTGGCGCCCCCGCCCCGCGGTCTGCACGCCGGCCGTGACGAGCGTCCCGTGCGGTGCGCCCGCCGCCGCGAGCTCGCGCGCGCGGTCGTTGGTCGACCCGGTCTCGCGCAGGTGCAGCCGCGGGCGACCGAGCTTCACGCGCGCTCCAGGCGCACCTCGTCGCCCGCGCGCAGCCCGAGCGAGCGCGGCGGCGTTGCCGCCGTTGACGGCCAGCGCCAGCGCGCCGCCCGCGTCCTCGTAGACGAGCAGGCGCGCCTGCCGCCACGTCGCTGAACGTGCGCGCCATGACGCCGCGGACCCGCCTGCGCATCCGCCCGCGCCGCCACCGCGTCGCCGAGCCGCAGCCCGCGCTCGAGCACGTCGCTGTGCACGGCGTCGAGGACGACGTTGCCGAACGAGTCGATCGCCACCACGTGGGCGACCAGCGCGTCCTCCTCCTGCCGGGGCTGGGAACGTTCCAACGCGACGAGCTCGCCCGGATCGAGCGGCGTGCCGGCGGACGCGAGCGGCGCCCCGCACGCGAGTCGCGCGGCGACCGGGGCGAACACGTCGCGGCCGTGGAACGTCGCCGAGACCGGCTCCAGCCGCCACGGCGAGGCCGAGATCTCGACCGCTTCGGTCACTCCGCCGAACCGCTCGGCCGCCGCGATCAGCAGCCCGTTGTCGGGACCGACCAGCAGGTGATCGCCGGCGCCGCAGCGCGATCGCCCGCCGTCGCGCGCCGACCTCGGGGTCGACGACGGCCAGGTGCACCCCCACGGGCATGTACGGGAGCGATCGCGCGAGCATCAGCGCTCCCGCCTGCACGTCGTGGCGCGGCACGCCGTGGCTGATGTCGACGACGACGGCCTCGGGGCAGATCCCGGCGATGACGCCGTGCACGACGCCGACGAACTCGTCGCCGAGCCCGTAGTCGGAGAGGAAGGTGATCGGTCTAGCGGACATCGTTCAGGAGCGCCTCGATCATGCCATCGGGAGTGTGCGGCGCGGCTTCCAGGTCGGGCCCGGCTCCATGCGCACGCAGCTCCTCGCTCGTCGCCGGGCCGATCGAGACGAGCCGCGGCCCGGCGAGCGACCCGCCGGCGGCGACGAAGAAGCGCACGGACGAGCGCGGAGGTGAAGAGCAGGTAGTCGGCGGTGCTCGCCGCTTCGCGGGTGGCATCGTCGAGGGGCTCGGCCACGGTCTCGTACAGCGCCACGACGTCGACCTGCGCGCCGCGCTCGCGCAGCGCGTTCGGGAGCACGTCGCGCCCCTCGGCCGCACGTGCCACCAGCGCGCGGGAGACCGGGACGTTCACCAGCGCCTCCACGAGCCCCTCGGCCACCGCCCGCTCGGGCACGACGTCGGGCTCGATCCCGCGGGCTCGCAGGGCCCGTGCGGTGCCGGGTCCGATCGCCGCGACCGTGCGGCCGGCGAGGGCGCGCGCGTCGCGCACGCGGTCGAGCAGCAGGTCCGCGCCGTTTGGCGACGTGATGCACACGAGGTCGTAGCCGTCGAGCTCCGGGAGCGGCTCGGCCAGCGGCTTCACGCGAATCGCCGGCGCCTCGACGACGGCGGCGCCGAGTGCCCGCAGCCGCGCGGCGAGTGCGCTCGCCTGCGCCCGGGCGCGGGTGACGGCGACGGTGCGGCCGTACAGCGGCCGGGACTCCAGCCACGCGAGCTGCTCCCGCAACGCGGCGACGTCGCCGACCAGCGTGATCGCCGGCGCGCGGATGCCCTCGGCCTTGGCTCGATCGGCCGACCTCGGCCAGCGTCGTCAGCACGGTGCGCTGCCCGGGGAGCGTCCCGCGCTCGACCACCGCGGCAGGCTCGGTCGCCGGGCGGCCGCGCGCGATCAGCTGCTCGGCGATGCGCGGCAGGGTGCGCACGCCCATGTAGAAGACGAGCGTCCCGGGGAAGCCGGCGAGGCCGGCCCAGTCGATCTCGGAGCCTTTGCTCTCGTGCCCGGTCACGAAGGCCACGCCGCCGGCGACCTCGCGATGCGTGACGGGGATGCCCGCGTAGGCCGGCGCGGCGACGCCCGCGGTGACGCCGGGAACGACCTCGAACGGGATCCCGGCCTCGGCGAGGACGAGCGCCTCCTCGCCGCCGCGGCCGAACACGAACGGGTCGCCGCCCTTGAGCCGCACGACCGTCCGCCCGGCACGCGCGTGCTCGAGCAGCAGCCGGTGCGTGTCGTCCTGTGGGAACTGCGGGCCGCCGCCCTCCTTGCCCACGTACACGAGCTCCGCGTCCGCGCGCGCGTGTCCGAGGGCCTCGGGCGGGATCAGGCGGTCGTAGAGGATCACGTCGGCGGTCCCGATCAGCTCGACCGCGCGCATCGGTCAGCAGCCCGGGATCGCCCGGGCCGGCGCCGACCAGGTAGACGGTGCCGGTCATCGCGCCGCCATCGCCTCGGCGTCGCGCAGCAGCTCGGCGGCGCCCGCGGCGAGCATCCGGCGCGCGAGCTCCTCGCCGGCGGTGACGACGTCGTTCCCCGCCACGGCGACCTCGTCGACGAGCCACTGGGACCCGTCAGGCAGGCCCGCGAAGCCGCGAACCGTCACAGAATCCGCGTGGATTCCCACGGGCGTGTGACAACTTGCGGAGAGACTGCGGACAGCGGCTCTCTCCGCCAGGAGCCATGCCATGGTGCGTGCGTGCCCCACCGCCGCCGCGACATCCCCGGCCTCGCTCCCGGTCCGCGCCTGGACCGCGATCGTGCCCTGTCCCGGCGCCGGCACGAACACCGCGCCGTTGAGTGCGCCGCCCGCCTCGCGGCGGCGGTCGAGCCGGTCGAGGCCGGCGGCGGCGAGCACGAGCACGTCCACCTCGCCGGCCTTGCGCTTCGCCAGCCGCGTGTCGACGTTCCCGCGCAGCTCGCAGACCTCGAGGTCGGGCCGCACCGCCAGCAGCTGGGCGCGCCGGCGCAACGCGCTCGTCCCCACGCGCGCGCCCTCGCGCACGTGGTCGAGCGAGTGCTCGCCGACCAGCACGTCGAGCGGGTCAGCGCGCCGCGGTGCCGCGACGAGCGCGGTCCCGGCGGCGAGCTCGCCCGGCACGTCCTTGGCGGAGTGCACCGCGAGGTCGATCTCGCCCGCGAGCAGCGCGGCCTCGAGCGCGCCGACCCAGCGCGACTTGTCACCGCGCGCGCGGTCGACGTCGCCGGCCGTCGTGATCGGGACGATCTCGCTCGGCTCAGGGAGGGCACGCGCCACCGCACGGGCCTGCGCCAGCGCCAGCACGCTGCCGCGCGTGCCGATCCGCAGGGTCAACGGGGCCGCAGCGCGCGGACCTCGGCGGGCTGCTCCGCCGCCCCGGGCGCCGCTTCGTCGAGCCCGAAGAGCTCGCGCAGGAGCTGCAGCCGCGCGTGGCGGCGGGCGGCATCGAGTCCCTTCACCCGCAGCGTCGGCTCGTGCAGCAGGCGCTTGGCGACCGCCTTGGCGAGCGCCTCGACGCGCTCGCGGTCACGTTCGCTGAGCGTGTCCCAGCGGCCGTCGTTCTCGGCCAGCACCTGCGCGACGACCGCGTCGGCGTGCTCGCGCAGCGCGGCGACCGTCGGCAGCACCTCGAGCGAGCCGAGCCACCCCGCGAACCCCTGGATCTCCTCCTCGACGATGCCCTCGGCGTGGCGCGCCTCGGCCTGGCGGACCGAGATGTGGCGGCGGACCTGGGTCTGCAGGCCGTCGATGTCGAGCAGCGTCACGCCGGGCAGCTCCGCGCAGGCGGGGTCGATGTCGCGCGGCACGGCGAGGTCGATGAGCAGCAGCGGCCGGCCCTGCCGGTCGCGGGCGATCAGCGCCAGCTCCTCGGCGCCGAGCAGCGTGTGCGGCGACGAGGTCGAGGAGATCACGATGTCGGCGCGCGCGAGCTCGGCGGGCAGCGCGTCGAACGAGCCGGAGGCGCCGCCGAAGCGCTGGGCGAGCGCGATCGCCCGCTCGCGGCGGCGGTTGGCGACGAACATCGTGGTCACGCCGTGGTCGTGCAGCGCGCGGGCGGTCAGCTCCGCGGTCTCGCCGGCGCCGATGATCAGCACGTGGCGGGCGGTGAGGTCGCCGAGCGCGTCCTGTGCGGCGTCGACCGCGACGGAGGCGACGCTCGCGCGGCCGGCGGAGATCGCCGTCTCGGTGCGCACGCGCTTGCCCGTGGCGAGCGCGGCGCGGAACAGCTTGTTGGTCATCGGGCCCGTCGTGCGGGCGGCGAGGGCGGCCTCGTACGCGCGCTTGACCTGGCCCTGGACCTCGGCCTCGCCGATGATCATCGACTCCAGCCCACAGGCCACGCGGTACAGGTGCCGTGCGGCGTCGCAGTTGCGCTGCGAGTAGATGCCGTCGAGCAGCTCGGTCGGGCGGATGCCGGCGCGGCGCGCGAGCAGCGCGAGCACCGCCGACTCGGCCTCGACCGGATCCGTGACGAACAGGTAGAGCTCGGTGCGGTTGCAGGTGGAGAGGGCGACGGCCTCGCCGATCGCCGGGTGCGTCGTGAGCTCGTGCAGCAGCGGCTCGGCGGCGTTGTCGGTGAGGGCGATGCGCTCGCGCAGCGCCAGCGGCGCGGTCTTGTGCGAGGCCCCGAGCGCGAGCAGCTCGCTCATCGCGACACGCTCTCCTCGGCCGCCGCCTCGTCGCTCTCCGTGCCGGCGCGCGCGTCGGCGGCCTCGGTGCGCCGGTCGCGGCGGTCGAGCAGCTCGTTGATCTCGCCGACCTCGCGGCCGAGCCGGACGAGCTTGGAGGCCATGATCGCCACGTAGATGAGGATCAGCGCGAGGAAGACCAGGTACGCGGCGGCGACGTACGGGCCGGCGTCATCGAGCGGCAGCGCGGGCATCAGGAAACCGGATCCCCACCCGCCCAGGCGCTGCGCCCGGCCGGGATCCACGGGTCGTCATCGTCGGCGAGCCGCCGCCGGAGCGTCCGCAGCTGGATCGACGCCTCCTTGGAGGCGAGCTCGTACTTCCACAGCGTCACGAACAGGACGGCCATCGCCAGCAACGAGACCATGAACGTCAGCCGCATCTCGCCGGGCATCGAGCCGCCCGTCGCGCTCAGCACGCGCGGGTGGGTGAACGACTGCGCGAGCCGCACGGCGAGGAAGTTCAGCGGCACGAACGCGCCCGCCACGACCGAGAAGACCGCCGCCGTGCGCGCCTGGCGCTCGGGGTCCTCGATCGAGAACCGCAGCGGCTGGTAGCACGCGTACAGGAGGAACACGATCAGGAAGGAGACGAGCGTCGGCTCTTCCCAGACCCACCAGTGACCCCAGGCGGCCTTGGCCCAGATCGAGCCGGTGACCAGCGCGGCGACGGCGAGGATCAGCGACATGTGGATCGACACGTAGGAGCGCAGGTCGTGCGCGCGGTTGCCCGTGCGCAGGTACTGGATCCCCCACACGCCGCCGGCCACGAACCCGCACAGCGCGACGATCGCCAGCGGCACGTGCAGATAGAAGATCTTCTGGATGAAGCCCTGGTCGGCGTCGTTCGGCGCGTAGAAGAAGACCAGCGCGAACGCCCCGACGATGAGCACGACGGAGGCGAAGGAGAGGGGCTTGAGACCCCGGGCGAACATCGTCTGGCTAATCCTCCAGAAGGAAATCGAAGACCGCGAAGGCGAGCAGACCGAACACGAGATCATAGAGGCCCAGCACCAGCAGCCAGCGCCCAGGGAGCGCACCCGCGCCTGCCGCCTCCAGCAGCGGCGACGTCGCGCGCGCGGCGGCGATGGCCAGCGGGATCAGCAGCGGCAGCGCGAGGATCGGGACGATCAGCTCGCGGGTGCGCGTCTGGATGCCCAGCGCACCGACCAGCGTGCCCGTCACCGCGATGCCGAGATCGGCGAGCACGAGCACGGCGACGAGCTCGGGGACGGCGTCCCACGGCGACGGCCCGAGCAGCAGGATCGCGAAGGCCGGCACCGCCGCCAGCTCGACCGCCGCGAGGAAGCAGAACAGCACCGCGGCCTTCGCCACGAACAGCGCGGTGCGGTCGACCGGAGCCAGCAGGAAGCCGTCGAACCCGCCCTGCTCGCGCTCGGCCACGAACAGCCGCACGATCCCGAGCACCGCCGCGAACAGCAGCGTCACCCACAGGACGCCGGCGGCGAGGTCGCCGTCGACGGAGCGTGCGTCGAGCGCGAAGTGGAAGAGCACGAACGTCGAGATGCTGAACAGCACCATCGAGGGCACGGCCTCGCCGGTCCGGAGCTCCACGAGCAGGTCCTTGCGCACGACGGCGCTGACGGCGCGCCTCACCGGTACAGCCCTCGCAGGTCGTCGGGGCGGACGTCGGCCGCCGGGGCGAGCACGTCGGGCCGCCCGCCGCGCAGGCCGAGCACGAGGTCGGCCTCGGCGAGGCCCACCTCGACGTCGTGCGAGATCAGCACGCGCGCCACGCCGGTGCCGCGCCCGATCAGCGCCGCGACGGCGTCGGCAGCGCCGGGGTCGAGGTTCGCCAGCGGCTCGTCGAGCAGCAGCAGCTGCGGGCGGTGCAGGACCGCGCGGCAGATCGCCACCCGCTGGGCCATCCCGCGCGACAGCGAGCGCAGGGGCTCGTCGGCGCGCCGCGTCATCCCGACCGCCTCCAGCAGCTCGCCCGCCCGGCTGGCCTCGACGTCGTGCAGCCGGGCGTGGAAGCGCAGGTTCTCGCGCGCGGACAGGTCTCGGTAGAGCAGCGGGTCGTGCGCCAGCAACCCGATCTGCCCGCGTACCGCCCAGCCGTCGCGCGGGAGCGCGCGGCCGAGCACGGCCACCTCGCCGCGGTGCGGACGCAGCAGGGTCGCGAGCACGCGCAGCAGCGTCGTCTTGCCGGCCCCGTTGGCGCCGAACACCGCCAGCGTGGCGCCGCGCGGCAGCTCCAGCGTCACGCCCTCGAGGGCGACGCGGTCGCCGTACGCCCGCCCGAGTCCGCGCAGCGCGACCGCCGGCGCGCCGTCAGCGCTCGTCATGGTGCGACGAGTCGCCGCGCAGCGTGCGCACCACGTGCTTGAGCGTGGGGGCGAGCACGACGAACAGCTCGTCGATCGACTTCGGGGAGCCGGGGAAGTTCACGATCAGCGTGCGGTCGGCGATCCCGGAGATCCCGCGCGTGAGGATGCCGTGCGGCGTGTGCTTGGCGCCCTCCGCGCGCATCGCCTCGGCGAAGCCGGGCGCCTCACGGTCGATCACCGCGCGGGTCGCCTCCGGCGTGATGTCGTTCGGCGTCAGCCCGGTCCCGCCGGTCGTGAAGATCAGGTCGCAGCCGGCGTCGACGAAGTGGTGCAGGCGGTCCTCGATCAGCCCGAAGTCGTCCGGCACGACCTCCATGGAGACCACTTCGCAGCCCGCCTGCTCGGCCGCGGCGGCCAGGCGCGGGCCCGAGAGGTCCTCCGCCTCCCGGCGCGAGACCGAGGTCGAGATCGTCAGGACAGCGGTTCGGATGCTCGTGAGCTTAGATTGCCCTCGTGGAGCTGCGTCAGCTCGAGTACTTCGTGGCGGTCGCCCGCCACCGCCACTTCGGCCGCGCCGCCGAGGCCGTGTACGTCACGCAACCCGCGCTGTCGCAGCAGGTGCGGCGGCTCGAGGCCGAGCTGGGGCTGGCGCTGCTGCGGCGCACGAACCGCGGCGTCGAGCTCACGCCCGCCGGCGAGGACCTGCTGGCGCGCGCGGAGGCGATCCTCGCCGAGGTCGCCGGCGCGCGCGGGGCGATGGACGAGCACGCCGGCGTCGTGCGCGGGGCGGTCCGGGTGGCGGCGACGACCGCCGGCGGGCTGCGTCTGCCGGAGGTGCTCGCCGCGTTCCACCGCGAGCATCCGGGTGTGCGGGTGGCGCTGCGGCACGCGTCGGTCGGCGAAGTGCTCGCGCTGCTGCGCTCGGGCGCCGTCGATCTCGGCGTGCTCAGCCTCGGCGACGAGGCCGCCGAGGGCCTGCACGTCACGCCCCTGGTCGACGAGCCCCTGCGCGCGATCTCCTCGCCCGACGAGCCGTTCGGCGCGGTCGTGGTGGGCGTCGAGGACCTGCGGGGGCGCCCGTTCGTGCTCGGTGAGCCGGGGAGCGCGTTGCGCACGCTGGTGATGGACGCCTGCCAGCAGCACGGCTTCAGCCCGGTGCCGCTGCTCGAGGTCGGCGACCCGGCGACCGTGCGCTTCCTCGTCAGCGCCGGCCTGGGCGTCAGCCTCGTGCCGCTGTCGTGGCTCGAGCCGCCCGGGCCGCCCGTGTCGGTCGCCGCGCTGGTCGAGCCGGCGCCGCGACACACGCTGTCGCTGCTCGCGGCCGGCGAGCTCCCGCCCGCCGGCCGCATCCTCGCGCAGCGCCTACAGGACGCTTTCCAGCTCGGTCTGCAGGCGTGACTTGCGGCGCGCGCCGACGAGCCTGAGGACCGGCTCGCCGCCGCGGAACACCATCAGCGTCGGCATCGAGAGCACGCCGTAGCGCACGGCGGTCTCCTGGTTGGAGTCGGTGTCGAGCTTCACGAAGCGCACGTCGGGGCGCTCGTCGGCGAGCTCGGCGAGGATCGGGCTCATCATGCGGCACGGTCCGCACCAGACGGCGTGGAAGTCGACGACGACGGGAGCGTCGGATTCGAGGACGTCGGTGGTGAAGCGGGCGTCGGTGGTTTCGATCATGCCTCCACTCTGCGAGCGGGCGGCTCCGCCGCCAAGTGGGATTCGTTATGGCCGCGATCAGCGCAACCGCCTGAACAGCGGCGTTGAGAGAGGGCACAGCCAATGCACCGGTTTCGCGTGGGGCGTTTGGTGCACGCATACGGTGCATAGACAACCCCAGCCCGCCGCGCAGGCCCGATTCGGCCGCCTACGCCTCCCTACAAGCGCAGTTCGAGCCCGGCGAGCGCAGGTCGAGCCCGGCGAGGCTCAGATCGCGGCCGGCGCGTGCTCGCGCTGCGCCGCAGCGATCAGCTCGCGCACGGCCGCCTCGTCGCCGGCTCGGAGCAGGGCGATCGGGTCGGGGTCGCCGTTGACGATCCCCTCGAAGAAGACCTTGCGGTCCTGGTAGGTCGGCAGCGTGCCCTTCGCCCAACCGCGCGCCTCGTTCAGCAGCACCGCGAGCCGCGCGTACGGCTCGCCGAACTCGTCGGCGATCTGCGCCTTGATCCGCTTCGCCAACGCGGGAGACGCGCCGGCGGTGGAGATCGCGATCGCCAGCGGGCCAGTGCGGACGATCGCCGGCAGGATGAAGTTGCACAGCGGCGGCACGTCGACGACGTTGACGAGCATCGCCCGCTGCTCGGCGTCCTCATAGACGCGGATGTTGACGTCGGTGTCGTTGGTCGCCGCGATGGCGATGAACGTCGACTCGAGGTCGCCCGGCTCGTACTCGCGGCGCAGCCACTCGATCGACCCCTCGTCGGCCAGCGCGCGCAGCTCGGGCACCGCGTCGGGCGCGATCAGCACCACGCGCCCGTCGCAGGCGAGCAGGCCCTCGACCTTCTCGAGGCCGATGTCGCCGCCGCCCACGACCACGCACCGCCGCCCCGTCAGCCGCAGGCAGGCGATGTAGAAGGGCGTGTCGAGCATGCCCTGCACGCAGGTCTGGTCGCAGATCCCCTTACGGAACTGGCAGACGCACTCCTTGCCGGTGTAGGCCTGGGCGGGCAGGCCCTAAACGGTAGCGCCGGCGTGCGCGGCGCTACCCGCGACGCTCGCGCGCTTCGGCAAGTACCGCGTCGATCGCCGCCATCAGCCCGACGTAGCCCGTGAACCGTCGCGGCTCGGCCTCGTCGGCGCGCACGTTCCCGGCGATCGGCCCGTCGTCGGGCCCTGGATCGATGACCACCTCGATCGTCGTCTCGGTCAGCGTCCACATGCCGGAGAGCCGAGTGTCCCCGGCTCGCCGCGACCTTCGCATCGGGGACCACTACGTACACGGCCACTGACTTCCGGAATAGTGTTGGCGCCGGTGGAGTACGGAAGCTCCTCACGGCTGCTGGAGCGCGATGCCGAACTGGCACTGACGACCTCGCTCCTCGAGCGCACGCCGGCCGGTGACGGCGCGCTGCTCGCGGTGGTCGGGCCGGCCGGCATCGGCAAGACGCGCCTGCTCGCAGAGACGCGGCGCACGGCGACCGGCCGCGGGTTCACCGTCCTCGCGGCCCGCGCGGCCGAGCTCGAGCATGATCTCGCGTTCGGGATCGTCCGCCAGCTGTTCGAGCCGGCGCTGGCGCGGGCGAGCGAGGCGGAGCGAGCCGAGCTGCTCGCGGGGTCTGCGGCCCTCGCGGCGCCGCTCACGGGCGCGCCGCTCCCGGCCGGCCCGGACCCGCTCTTCAGCGTCCTCCACGGCCTGCACTGGCTGACGGCGAACCTTGCCGCGCGTGGCCCGCTGCTGCTCGCGATCGACGATGCCCAGTGGGCGGACGCGCCGTCGCTGCGGTTCCTCGCCTACCTCGCTGCCCGCCTCGGAGGGACGCCGGCGCTGGTGATGCTGACCGTGCGACCCCCGGCGGCCGGCGACCTGGTCGACGCCGTGCTGGCCGACCCGGAGTGCCACGTGCTGCGCCCGAAGCCGCTGAGCGAAGCGGCGGTCGGCACGCTCGTCAGCGACCGGATGGGCGCCGCCGCGGACGACGAGTTCGTCGCGGCGTGCGCGACGGCGAGCGGTGGCAACCCGTTCCTCGTCGTCGAGCTGCTCGCCGCGCTGGCCGCCGACAACCTCCCGCCGACGCGCGCCAGCACCGGCCAGGTGCTCGCGCTCGGGCCGGCGACGGTCACGCGCTCGGTGCTCGCGCGGCTGGCCCGCATGGGCCCGGACTGCGTGGCGCTCGCGCGGGCGGTGGCGGTTCTCGGTGAGGACGCGGACCTCGACCGCGCGGCGACGCTGGCCGGCGTCGGGACCCACGCGGCGGCGCAGGCGGCCGACGCGCTGACCGCGGCCGACGTGTTCCGCCGCGACCGCCGCCCCGCCTTCGTGCACCCGATCGTGCGCGCCGCCGTCTACGAGGACATCCTGCCCCAGGAACGCGCTGCGGCCCACGCGCGAGCCGCGCGGCTGCTCGCCGAGCCCGCCGTCGTCGGCGCCCATCTGCTGCTCGCGCCGCCGGCCGGCGACCCGTGGGTCGTCGCCGCGCTCCAGCGGGCGGCGGCCGGAGCCGCCGCGGCCCCGGAGAGCGCGGTCGCGTACCTGGACCGCGCGCTGGCCGAGCCGCCGCCGCCTGAACAGGAGAGCGCGATCGTGCGCGCACTCGGCGCCGCCGAGCTCGCGGCCGGCAACCCGCGCGCGCTCGAGCACCTCGCCGCCGCGCACGACGAGCTCGCCGATCCGGCGGCGCGGGCGCTCGTCGCCCTCGATCTGGCGCGCGCGTACATGGCCGCGGGGCGGCCCGACGGCGTCGCGCTGCTGCAGCACGCCGCGGCCGACGTGCGTGACGCCGAGCCGGGCCTCGCGGCGCGGCTGGACGTGGAAGCCACCGGGATCGAGCGCGGCCTCGGCTTCCCGCCCGAGGCACGACGTCGCGAGCTGCGGGCGTTGCAGGCGACCGTCCCCGCGGGCGACGCCGCCGGCCGGCTCGTGCGCGCCGGCCTCGCGTTCGAGGTCGCGACCGAGGGAACCTCGGCCGCCGAGGCGGCGGCGCTGGCGGAGGAGGCGTTCGGCGGCGGCCGGCTGCTCGCCGAGGAAGGCCCCGAGTCCCCGAACGTGATCATGGCCGCCAACGCGCTGAGCTTCTGCGACCGGTTCGATCAGGCGCGGGCGATCCTCGACTCCGGGCTCGCCGCCGCCCGTGAGCGCGGCTCGGCGCTGGGCGTCGCGTTCTGCTCGTGCTTCCTGTCGGCGCTCGCGTTGCGGGTCGGCGCGGTGCAGGAGGCCGAGGCGCTGGCGCGCGAGGCGCTCGCGCTGACCGGCTCGCCGATCCTGGCGGTGCTGCGACCGATCGCGCTGTCCTTCCTGGCCGACGCGCTCGTCGAGCGCGGCGAGCTCGCCGAGGCCGAGCAGGCGCTCGACGGCGCGGCGCCGCCGGGGCTGAACGCGATGTTCATGCAGGTGACGCGCGGGTGGGTGCGGCTGCAGCGCGGCGACCCCGAGCGCGGGCTCGACGAGCTGGTGAACGCGGGCGAGCGGCTCGTGGCGGCCGGCGTCACGAACGCGGTGCCCACGTTCTGGCGCTCGCGCGCGGCGCTCGCCGGCTTCGCGCTCGGCGACGCCGAGCGCGCCGCCGCCCTCGCCGGCGAGGAGCTCGCGGCCGCACGCCGGTTCGGCGCGGCGTCGCCGATCGGGATCGCGCTCCGCGCCGCCGGCGTGGTGAGGAGCGACGAGGCGCTGCTCGAGCAGTCCGTCGCGACGCTGGCGTCGACGCCGGCCCAGCTCGAGTACGCGCACTCGCTGGTCGCGCTCGGGTCGGCACGCCGGCGGGGCGGACGCGCCGGCGATGCCCGCGAACCGCTCGCGTCGGGACTCGCGCTGGCACGCCGCTGCGGTGCGGTCGCCCTCGCCGAGCGCGCCTACGACGAGCTCGCCGCAACCGGCGCGCGGCCGCGCAAGATCGTCCGTGCCGGGGCCGAGGCGCTGACCGCGAGCGAGCGGCGCGTCGCCGAGATGGCGGCGGCCGGGATGACCAACCGCGACATCGCGCAGGCGCTGTTCGTCACCGTGCGCACCGTCGAGACCCATCTCGGCCGCGCCTACACCAAGCTCGACATCTCCTCGCGCGCCGAGCTCGCCACGGCGCTCACCCGCTCCGCTTGAGCTTGCCGTGGCGCTTGGCGTAGCGCTCGCCCGCCCGGAACACCGCGAGGCCGACCGGGATCGAGACGACGCCGAGCACGAGCAGCGGCCACAGGTCCCCGCCGAGCTCGCTCAGCGACGCGCCGTCGAGCACCGCCGCGCGGATGCCCTCGAGCGCGTAGGTCGCCGGCGAGAGCTGCGCCAGCCACTCCATCCAGCCCGGCATCACCGACACCGGGTAGTAGACGCCGGACACGACGAGCAGCATGCCCTGCGCGATGAAGCCGAGCTGCGCGCCCTTCTCGGGTGAGATCAGCGGCAGCACCGCGGTCACCATGCCGATGCCGACGAACGAGATCGACGCGACGGCGAGCAGCACGAGCGCCGCGACAAAGTCGGCGTCCGGGAACGACAGCCCGAAGAACAGCGCGACGACCGCGAACAGCAGCGCGGTGCGCACGACGCCGTAGAGCACGGCGAACGCGCCCATGCCGAGCAGGTGCACGGCACGCGACAGCGGCGCCATGAACGTGTACTCGATCGTGCCCTCCCAGCGCTCCCAGGCGACGGTCTCGGTGAGGATCTCGAACACGATCCCGAGGTAGGCCCAGATCACCGCGCCGATCAGCAGGATCGTCGTCTGGCGCTCGACGTCGAGCGTCCCGCCGGCGGCCTCGACGCCGTCGGCGATGAACACGATCGTGAGCGTGTTCGCGACGGTCCAGACGAAGAACGCGAGCTCCCACAGGCCGTAGCGCTTGATCAGGTACGTGTTGCGCTCGACGACGCCCGCGAGGGCGATCGCCTGCAAGCGGACCGCGCCCATCTAGGCCGCCTCCTCGGCTTCGTCCTCGTCCTGGAAGTCGCGCCCGGTCGCCTGGAGGAACGCGGCCTCGAGCGTGTCGGCGCGGTAGCGGCGCTTGAGCGCGCGGGAGTCCTCGAGCGCGAGCAGCCGTCCGCGGTCGAGGATCCCGACGCGGTCGGCGAGCGTCTCCGCCTCGGCCATGTCGTGCGTGCACAGCAGCGTGGTCGTGTCGTGCTCGCGCCGCAGCTCGCGGATGAACGCCTGCACCTCGAGCTTGGCGCGCGGGTCCAGGCCCGTCGTCGGCTCGTCGAGCAGGAGCAGCGTCGGCGACGTCAGCAGCGCCCGCGCGAGCGCGACCTTCTGCTGCATGCCGCGCGAGAGGTCCTCCATCGGGCCGTCCGCACGGTCGACCGGGAAGCCGACGCGCTCGAGGATCTCCGGGATCTGCCGTCGCGTCTGGCGGTGCCCGATGCCGTAGAAGCGCGCGGCGTACGAGAGGTTCTCGGTCGCCGACATCTTCTTGAAGAACGACGCCTCGACCGACACGCGGTTGACGATCGACCGCACGGCCCGCTCCTCGCGCACGACGTCATGGCCGAACACGCTCGCGCTGCCGCCGTCGGGCAGCAGCAGCGTCGAGAGCAGGCGCACGAGCGTGGACTTGCCCGAGCCGTTCTGGCCGAGCACGGCGACGCACTCGCCGCGGCCGATCGAGAACGACACGTGGTCGAGCGCGACGACCGGAGGCCGTTTGCGGCGGACGAAGTGCTTGTGGAGTTGGACGACTTGGACTGCGGACATGACGGACTCCTCGAAAACGCAATTCAGGGCAAGGGCAGCTGCCCGAGGCGGTGCTCGGCAGCGCGGGCTGAATCAGCGTTGGGCCGTCATGCGCAACGGAGGTTACATGGCGCTGCTCAGGATTCGAACCCGGATAAGGGGACTGTCCCAGCTCGGCCGTTGACCCGGCGGCGGATCCCGAGCGGGTTGTCCTCGCGAAGCTCGGGCGGGAGGGCGTCAGCGGGCGCGTCCTGGAACGCGACCGGACGCGTGAAGCGGTGCACGGCGGTCATGCCGACCGACGTGTGCGGCGGGCTGGTCGTGGCCGGGAACGGGCCGCCGTGGTGCATGCCGTAGGTGACGGCGACGCCGGTGGGGAAGCCGTCGAACACGACGCGGCCGGCGCGGGCCGCGAGCGCCGCGACGATCTCCGCGGTGTCCTCGCCCGGCTGCGCGTGCAGCGTGCCGCTGAGCTGGCCGTCGATCCGGTCCAGTGCGGCGAGCAGCTCGTCGCGCGAGCCGTGGCGCAGCAGCAGGACGACCGGCCCGAAGTGCTCCTCGAGCAGCGCCTCGGAGAGCTGCCCGGCGGGCGCCTCGTAGGCGGCGGGCTGGTGGCGGAAGCCGGGGCCGACAGCGCCTGAAGTGCGCCCTAGGGGGCGAACTTCAGGTTGTGCCTGGAGCCGGTCGACCGCCGCCTGCAGCGCATCGCGCAGCCGCTCGTTGAGCAGCACCGACGGCGACGCGGCGTCGAGCCGCGCGGCGAGGTCGGCGGCGAACGCGTCGCCCGCCTCGCCCGCCGGCACGAACACGACACCGGGCTTCGTGCACAGCTGCCCGCCGAAGTTCGACACCGACGCGGCGAGCCCCTCGGCGATCTTGCCGCCCCGCGCCTCCAGCGCCTCCTCGGTGACCACGATCGGGTTGATCGAGCCCATCTCGGCGTAGACGGGGATCGGCACCGCGCGGCGGGCCGCGCGGTCGAAGATCGCCTTGCCGCCGTTGAACGAGCCGGTGAAGCCGACGGCGGCGATGTCCGGCGCGTCGACGAGCAGCTGGCCGACCTCGACGCCGGCGGCCGGCAGGTTCGCGAACGTGCCCTCGGGCAGGCCGGCCTCCTCGACCGCAGCGCGCAGCTCGCGGGCGACGATCCCGCCGGTTCCGGGGTGCGACGGGTGGCCCTTGACGATCACGGGACAGCCCGCGGCGAGCGCCGACGCGGTGTCGCCGCCGGCGGTCGAGAACGCGAGCGGGAAGTTGGAGGCGCCGAACACCGCGACCGGGCCGAGCGGCACCTGCATGCGGCGCACGTCGGGCTTGGGGATCGGGACCGCGTCGGGATCCGGGTGGTCGATGATCGCCTCGGCGTCGTCGCCGACGTCGACGATCGTCGCGAACGCCTCGAGCTGCCCGCAGGTGCGCTCGAGCTCGGAGCGCAGTCGCGCCTCGGGCAGGCCGGTCTCCGCCTCGGCGACGGCGACGATCTCGTCCCCGGCGGCGCGCAGGCGGGCGGCGGCGCCGCGCAGCAACGCGGCACGCTTGGCGCGGTCGCGCAGCGCGCCGGAGCGATGGACGGCTGCCGCGGCGGCGACGGCGGCGCGGACGTCATCGGGCGTGGCCTCGGTGAAGCTCGGGCCCGGCTCGCCGGTGCGGGGATCGACGGAGTTGAAGGTGAGCGCCATGGCGTGTACCTTACCGCTGGTCCGCAAACAGAACCAATGCAGTCCGTCACCAAGACCAATTCCGCAGATCCGACGCGCCGGGTAGATGGGGCGCTGGCGCCGATCAGAGCGCGCCAGCGCTACGAGGACGTGGCCGACCGGCTCGCCGCCGACATCCGCGCCGGCCGACTGGCGCCCGGCGAGCGGCTGCCGTCGGAGCGCGACCTCGCGCGCCGGCTCGAGGTCGGCCGCGCCTCGGTCCGCGAGGCGATCGCCTCGCTCCAGGTCGCCGGCATGATCGAGACGCGGCCCGGGGCCGGCTCGTTCGTGGCCGCTGGCGCCGCCGAGCGCAGCCGCGAGCTTCACGACTCCAGCCCGTCCGACCTGCTCGAGGCCCGCACCCTGCTCGAGCCCGCCGTCGCCCGCCTCGCCGCCCAGCGCGGAGGGCCGGATCCCGAGATCGAGGCGCTGCTCGCCGCGATGGAGGACGCGACCGGCGACGGCTGGAACGACTGCGACCGCCGCTTCCACCAGCGGATTGCGGCGCTGACCGGCAACCCGGTCCTCGTCGACCTCGCCGACCGCATCGCCGCGGTCATGGACGAGCCGCTGTGGCAGCGGCTGCGCGACGACTCGATCGCCGTCCCCGGCCGCACCACCATCCACCTCGCCGAGCACCGCATGATCTACGAGGCGATCGCCGAGGGCGACGCCGAGGCGGCGGAGCTCTACGCGGCGCAGCACATCCGCCGCGTGCGCAAGTACATGACGCTCGACTAGAAAGGCTCCGCCCGTGCGCTTCCCCGGCATCATCCCCGCCGTCACCACCCCGTTCGACGCGTCCGGCCTGATCGACACGCACGGGCTCGACGGCAACGTCGCCGCCCTGCTCGACGCCGGCGTCCACGGCATCGTCGCCACCGGCACGATGGGGGAGGCGGGCAGCCTCTCGGCCGCCGAGCGGCACACGGTCGTCCGTGCGGTCGTCGAGGCCGTCGAGGGCCGCGTCCCGGTGATCGTCGGCGTGTCCGCGGGCACGCCGGCCGCCGCGATCGCGCTGGCCGCCGATGCCGCCGACGCCGGCGCGAGCGCGCTGATGATGCTCCCGCCGCTCGGCTATCGCGGCGACGCGCGCGAGATCGAGGCCCACTACCGCGCGGTCGGCGAAGCCGGCGGGCTGCCGCTGATGGCCTACAACAACCCGGAGGCGAGCGGCACCGACATGCGCGCCGACCTGATCGCGCGGCTGTACGAGGAGATCGACGCGGTCGTGGCGGTGAAGGAGTGCTCGGGCGACGCGCGGCGGATCCCGGAGATCATCAACGCCGCGCCCGGCCTCGAGGTCCTGGTCGGCGGCGACGACTGGGCGCTCGAGGGCTTCGCCGCCGGCGCGACCGGCTGGGTGAGCGGCGTCGCCGACGTGCTCCCGCGCGAGTGCGTCGAGCTGTACGAGGCGTGTCGGTCCGGCGATCTCGAGACGGCCCGGGCGATCTACGCGCGGCTGCTGCCGCTCGCGCGCTTCGACATGACGCCCAAGCTCGTGCAGTACTTCAAGGCCGCGATGGACGAGGTCGGTTTCACCGGCGGCCCGTGCCGCCCGCCGCGGCTCGCGCTGACTGATGGCGAGCGCGCCGCGCTGCGCGACGCGATGGCGGTCGCCACGGTATGAGGGTCGAAGCGGTCGACTCGCACACGGAGGGCATGCCGACCCGTGTGATCACGGGCGGCGTGGACCCGATCCCGGGCGCCACGATGCTCGACCGCAAGCTGCACTTCGAGGCCGAGATGGACGACCTGCGGCTCCTGCTGATGCGCGAGCCGCGCGGGCACTCGGCGATGTCGGGCGCGATCCTGCAGCCGCCGACCCGCGACGACGCCGACTGGGGCGTGCTGTTCATCGAGGTCTCCGGGCTGCTGCCGATGTGCGGGCACGGCACGATCGGCGTCGCGACCGTCCTGGTGGAGACCGGGCGCGTCGCGGTGACCGAGCCGGAGACGCTCGTACGGCTCGACACGCCGGCCGGGCTGGTCGAGGCGCGCGTGCGGGTGTCGGGCGGCCGCGCGACCGGCGTGACGCTGCGCAACGTGCCGGCGTTCCTGTACGAGCGCGAGCGGCGCGCCGCCGACGTCGTCTGCGACATCGCGTTCGGCGGCAACTTCTACGCGCTCGTGCCGGTGGGGGAGGTCGATCCGGCGCGTGCCGGCGAGTACATCCGCCACGGCGCCGAGATCATGGCGGCGGTCAACGAGCATCCTCCGGTGCATCCGGAGGACCCGCGGATCGCCGGCTGCCGCCACGTCGTGTTCCACGCGCCCGGCCGCGACGGCGCGGACGCCCGCAACGCGACCTCGATCCACCCCGGCTGGCTCGACCGCTCGCCGTGCGGGACCGGGACGAGCGCCCGGATGGCGCAGCTGCACGCGAACGGCGAGCTGGCGATCGGGCAGCCGTTCGTCAACGAGTCGTTGATCGGCACGCGCTTCACCGGCCGCCTGGTCGAGGAGACGACAGTGGGCGAGCTCGCGGCGGTGGTCCCGGAGATCACCGGCCGCGCGTGGATCACCGGCACGGCCGAGTACCGGCTCGCCGCCGACGATCCGTTCCCCGCCGGCTTCGCGCTGTGAACCCGGATGTCGTGGTCGTCGGCGCGGGCGTCGTCGGCGTCTGCGCGGCGTACGAGCTCGCGCGCGCCGGGGCGAAGGTCACCGTGCTCGAGCGCGGCTCCGGCTGGGGCGAGGAGTGCTCGTGGGGGAATGCCGGCCTGCTCGTCCCGTGCCACGCGCGGCCGATCGCCGCGCCCGAGAACCTGCGGGCCGGGTTGCGCTGGATGGTGCGGCGCGACTCGCCGTTCGGCATGCGCCCGCAGCCGGCGCTGGCCCCGTGGCTGCTGCGCTACGCGCGGGCCTCGACGGCGGCGCGCGCGGACGCCGGCGAGACGCTCCAGCGCGACCTGAGCGTCGAGGGCCTCGCGCGCTTCGACGCGCTCGCCGCCGAGGGGATCGACGGCGGCTACCGCCGCACCGGCATGCTCACCGTGCACAGCTCCGAGCCGCACGCGATCGAGGAGGCGGAGTCAGAGACCGGGCGGGAGCTCGGCGCGCGGGTGCTCAGCGCGGCGGAGGCGCGCGAGCTCGAACCGGCGCTCACCGGCCCGCTGCGCGCCGCGGTCCTGTTTCCCGACCAGGGGCAGTGCGACCCGATCCGGCTGGTGGCCGACGTCGCTGCCGCGGCGCAGCGCGCGGGCGCGGAGTTCCGCTCGGGCGTAGACGTGCGCTCGGTCGCGCAGGAGCCGGGCGGCGTGCGCGTCGGCGACCTGCATGCCGGCCACGCGGTGATCGCGGCGGGCGTCTGGTCAGGCGCGCTCGCCGCGTCGCTGGGCGCCGGGCTGCCGTTGGTGGCCGGCAAGGGCTACGCCGTCGACTACGCGCCGTCGCCGCTGCGGATGCCGCTGTACCTCTACGACGCCCGCTGCGTCGCCAACCCGATGACCGCGCGCCTGCGGCTCACCGGTGGGCTCGTGCTCGGGCGCGGAGAGGGGGGCGGCGATCCGCGGCGGGTCGAGGCGATCCGCCGCGTCGCCGCGTCCACGCTCGGGGCGACCGCGCCGAAGCTCGAGTGGTCGGGACTGCGCCCGTGCACGCCCGACGGCCTGCCGGTCATCGGGCGCCACCCGCGCGCCGACCGCGTCGTGGTCGCGACCGGCCACGGGATGCTGGGCGTGACGCTCGGGCCGCTGACCGGCGCGCTCGTCGCCGGCCTCGTCGCCGGCACCGCCGATCACCCGGCGCTGCCGCGGCTCTCGCCCGCCCGCTTCTGAGCGATGGTGATCTCCGCGCGGTAGGCGGTCGTCACGGCATCGACGCCGCGGCGCTCCAGCACCGCGCGGCAGGCGTCGAGGGCCGCGTCGCGCTCGTCCGGCGGCAGTCCTCCGACCCAGCTGAACGACGCGATCAGCGCGATCAGGTCCTCGCGGTCGGCCGCGTGCTCGTGGCGGCCCTCCTGCACCTCGAGCTCCCCGAACTGCGCCTCCAGCGCCTCGCGCCACGGGACCTTGCCCGGCATCTGCCGGTGGGGCAACGCGTAGCGCGTCACGGCCTCGAACAGCTCCTTCATCCAGTCGGTCTCGTCGCCTTCGAGTTGGTTGAAGAGCACGGCGAGGTGGCCGCCCGGCCGGAGCACGCGCGCGATCTCGGCCGGCGCGCGCTCGAGGTCGAACCAGTGGAAGGCCTCGGCCACGAACACCGCGTCGACCGACGCGTCAGGCAGCGGGATCGCCTCGGCCGTGCCGGTCATCACCCGCGCGGCCGGCACGGTGCGCGTCAGCACCTCGCGCATGCCGTCGACCGGCTCGATCGCGATCAGGTCGGCGTGCTGAACCAGGATCCGCGTGAGCTTGCCGGTGCCCGCCGCGAGGTCCACGACGTCCTTCGCGCCCCAGCGCTCGATCAGCTCGGCGACCTTGTCCGCCGGCCAGCCGGGGCGCCCGCGCTCGTAGGCCTCGGCCTGCGAGCCGAACGCGCGGTCCGCCAGCGGGTCGACGGTCACCTCCCGCGCGCCTTGCGGATCCGCTCGAGCCGTTCGCGCAGCACGCCCTCGGTCGCGTCCGGCTCGTAGAAGCGCAGATCCTCGAGCCCCTTCGGGAAGTGCTCCTGGTCGTTCACGTGGTTGGGCTGGTCGTGCGGGTACGTGTAGCCGACCCCGCGGCCGAGGTTCGCGGCGCCCGGGTAGGCGGCCGAGCGCAGCGCGGCCGGTGGATGCTTCGCGCCGTGTTCGCGGATGTACTCGCGAGCGGCGCCGAGCGCCCGCCCGGCGGCGTTGGACTTCGGCGCCAGCGACAGGTAGATCGCCGCCTGGGCCAGCGCGTAGTGCGCCTCCGGCATCCCGACGTGCTCGACGGCCTGCGACGCGGCGACCGCGACCTGGAGCGCCTGAGGATCGGCGTTGCCGATGTCCTCGGACGCGAGGATGATCATCCGCCGCGCGATGAACCGCGCGTCCTCGCCGCCCTCCATCATCGCGGCCAGGTAGTAGAGCGACGCATCGGGGTCCGACCCGCGCGTGGATTTGATCCAGGCCGAGATGAAGTCGTAGTGCTGGTCGCCGCCCTTGTCGTAGAGGACGGCCTTGCGCTGCATCGCGTCCTCGGCCTCGCCGAGCGTGACCGCGTCGCCGACCGCGGTGGCGGCCGCGAGCTCGAGCGCGTTGAGCGCGGTGCGGGCGTCGCCGCCGGAGCGGGCGGCGAGGAACTCGATCACGTCGTCGGGCACCTGCGTCTTGGCGACCTCGTCGCGCTCGATCGCCCGCCGCAGCAGCGACTCGATGTCGGCGGCGCTCAGCTCGCGCAGCTCGTAGATCTGGGTGCGGCTGAGCAGCGCGCTGTTGACCTCGAAGTAGGGGTTCTCGGTCGTCGCCCCGATCAGCGTCACGAGCCCTTCCTCGACCGCCGGCAGCAGCGCGTCCTGCTGGGCCTTGTTGAAGCGGTGGATCTCGTCGAGGAAGAAGATCGTCGCGCGACCGCCGCTGCGTCGCTCGCGGGCTCGGGCGATCACCTCGCGCACCTCGGCGCGCCCGGCCTGCACCGCCGACAGCTCCTCGAACGCGGCGTCGGCGTGCTGGGCGGCGAGCCGGGCGAGCGTCGTCTTGCCGGCGCCCGGCGGCCCGTACAGCACCATGGAGTGCGGCCGGCCCGACTCGAGCGCGGCCCGCAGCGCCGACCCCTCGCCGAGCAGGTGCTGCTGGCCGACGAACTCGTCGAGCGTCTGCGGACGCATCCGCGCGGCCAGCGGCCCGTCGGCGGGCGGCCGGTGGTCGGGGCGCTTGTCGGGGGGATCGAAGAGTCTGTCCACTGGGGCATATCTTCCCGATCCGTGCGGCGCGTCCCCATATCAGTGGTTCTGCGGGAGTGGGCGCGCATCGGCATCACGAGCTTCGGCGGCCCGCCCTCGCAGGTCGCGCTGCTGCGGGAGCTGTGCGTCGACCGGCGCGGCTGGATGACCGCCCGCGAGTTCGAGGACGCGAACGCGGCGACCCAGCTCCTCCCCGGACCGGGGGGCACGCAGCTGGCGATCTACTGCGCGCAGCGGGCGGGCGGTCGCGCCGGGGCGGTGCTCGGCGGCCTCGCGTTCATGCTGCCCGGGCTGGTGATCGTGCTCGCGATCGCGGCGATCGCGCTGGGGGAGTCGCCGCCGCTGTGGATCCGGGCGGTCGGCGCCGGGGCGGCGGCCGCGGTCGTCGCCGTCGTCGTGCAGGCGGGGCTGGTGTTGGGGCGGACCAGCGTGCGGGGCGTGCGCGCCGCCGTGTACGTGGTCATGGGCGCGGCTGCGGTCGTCTTTCTCGGCCCCGGAGTGGTCGCGGTTCTGCTCGCCTGCGGGTTCGCCGAGCTCGGGTGGCGGCGGCTGAACGTCCAGGCGTGGCCGGTCATCGTGGCCGGGGCCGTCACGTTGCCCGCGCTCGCCTGGACGGCGCTCAAGGTCGGCGCCCTCAGCTACGGCGGCGGCTTCGTGATCATCCCGCTGATGCGTGCCGACGCCGTCGACACGCACGGCTGGATGACCGGGACCGAGTTCGCCAACGCGGTCGCGTACGGCCAGCTGACGCCCGGCCCGGTCGTCCACACCGTGGCGATCGTCGGCTGGGCGGCCGCCGGCTTCGGCGGCGCGCTGCTCGCGGCCGCGATCGCGTTCGCCCCGTCGTTCCTGGTGATCCTCGTGCTCGGCGACCGCTTCGCCGCGCTGCGCGAGTCCGGGCCCGCCCGGGCGTTCCTCGACGGTGCCGGCCCGGCCGCGGTCGGCGCGATCCTCGGCGCGGCCGTGCCGCTGCTCGACGCGCTCGTGGAGCCGTGGCAGTTCGCGGTGCTCGGGGTCGCGGCCGTGGCGCTATTGCTGCGGCGCGGGCCGTTCTGGGTGTTGGTCGGGGGCGCCGTGGCGGGCCTGGTGGCCGCGGCTCTCGGCGCCGCTGTGCCCTAGGCGTGAGAACTGCGGCTGGGTAGGGCGGCGAGGGGTGGACCGTTTCGGCGGTCCCTGGCGGAAAAACCACCACATGGGTGGGTTATCCGCCACGACGGCCGATCCCGCCTCCCTAAATGCCGCAGTTCAAGCGCCCACTAGCATCGACACGATGGGGGACGCGCTCGCCGACGAGACCACGGACGTCCTCTCGCGGCTGATCCGCTTCAAGACGGTCAACCCGCCAGGCGCCGAGCGCCAGTGCCAGGAGTGGCTCGCGAACTACCTCACCGAAGCCGGCTTCGAGGTCGAGCTCCACGGCCATGAGCCCGAGCGTCCGAACCTGATCGCTCGCCTGCGGGGGGACGAACCCGGCCCGGTTCTGGGCTATCTGTCGCACGTGGACACGGTGCTCGCCGAACCCGACGACTGGACGCACGACCCGTGGGGCGGAGAGGTCCATGACGGCTACATGTGGGGCCGGGGCGCGATCGACATGAAGTCGCAGACCGCCGCGGAGGCCGTCGCGGCGGCGACGCTGGCGCGCAGCGGGTGGCGGCCGCCGAAGGGCGAGCTGAAGATCATCGCGGTCGTGGACGAGGAGACCGGCGGGCGCTGGGGCTCACAGTGGCTGACCGAGCAGCATCCCGACAAGGCGCGGGTCGACTTCGTCGTCGGCGAGGGCGCCGGGGCCGGCGCGGTGATCCCGTACGGCGACCGGCGGCTGTACAGCGTCGCCTGCGCCGAGAAGGGCACGTTCCGCTTTCGAGTCCGCGCCCGCGGGGTCGCGGGCCACGCGGCGGTGCCGGGGACCGGCGACAACGCGCTGCTCAAGCTCGCCCCGGTGATCACCCGCCTCGGCGAGCGCCCCGCGGGCTTCGACGTCGTCGAGGAGGGCCGCGCGCTGCTGACCGCCCTCGGCGAGGATCCCGACGACCCGGATACCGCCGTCAAGAACGTGCGCGCCAAAGAGCCGCGGCTCGCGCAGCTCGTGGAGCCGACCCTGTGCGTGACCGCCGTGCCGACCCGTGTCTTCGCGTCTGAGAAGATCAACGTCATTCCCGCCAAGGCCGAGCTGCTCGTCGACTGCCGCGTGCCACCGGGCATGGACGGCGAGGCCACGATGCGGCGCGTGCAGGATCTGATCGGGGACGACGGGGTCGAGGTCGAGTTCCTCGAAGAGGTGATCGGCAACCGCTCGCCGCTCGACTCCCCGCTGATGCGCGCGATCACCGACTGGGTGGACGAGCACGACCCCGGGGCCGAGACGGTGCCGACCGTCCTGCCCGCGTTCACCGACTCGCATCACTTCCGCACCGCGTTTCCGGACTGTGTCGCGTACGGGTTCTTCCCGCAGCGCCACCAGAGCGTGTTCGAGACGTGGCCGCTGTTCCACTCCAACGACGAGCGCATCGACGTGCGTGACCTCGCGTTCGCCGCCGCGTTCTTCACCGACCTGCCGAGGAGACTGCTGGGATGACCGACGAGACGACCACCGCGAAGCCCAAGCTGAGGCTCGGCGGCATGGCGCTGCGCAACGGCCTGCTCGTCCACGGGCCGACCCACTGGGCGGCCGCCGTGCGCGACGACGCCGGCGAGGTCGTCGTGGCCTCCGGCCGCAAGCCGCGCATCGAGGCCGCCGACGGCGTGCCGGGCGTCCGCGGCGTCGTGCGCCTGGGCGAGGCGTTCGCGGTGATCCCGCTCGTCAAGCGCGCGCTGCCGCAGGCCAAGCTGCCGTTCGAGAACCCGAGCGTGCTCGGCGTCGCCGCCGGCGCGTCGCTGCTCGGCGCGGTCATGCGCCGGCGCGTCGCGGGGCGCCTCGGGCGAGGCCGTCGCCGCGATGCTGTCGTTCGCCCCCGCCGTGCTCGCGCTGCGCGGCGGCGAGCTCGCCGCCTACCACGGGGTCGAGCACAAGGCGATCGCCGCCTACGAGTCCGACCAGGCGGACGCCGCCGACGCGGCCAAGGAGCACGAGCGCTGCGGCTCCCATCTGGTCACGCCGATGCTCGCGTCCAACCTCGCGGGGGCGATGCTCGTGCGGCGCGTGGTCGAGAAGCCGGGCCCGATGGCGGGCGCGGGCGTCGCGGTCGCGTCGACGGCGGCCGCCGTCGAGGTGTTCGCGTGGTGCGAGCGCAACTCGGCGTCGCCGCTCGCGAAGGCCCTGCGCCGCCCGGGTTTCGAGCTCCAGCGCGTGATCGGCACGCGCGAGCCGGACGAGCGCCAGCTCGAGGTCGGCCGCGCCGCCCTTGCCGAGATCCTGCGGGTCGAACCTCAGCCATCCGTTTAGGGTCCAGACCCCAGTCCGGAACCCCCGGTAGGGGGCAATACTGGCTTCGATGCTCCCGGACGGACGGCCCCTCGACCAGCCCCTGCCGAATCACTACCGGCTGCACCCGCAGGCGGACGCGGCGGCGAAGCCGGTAGAGGCGCAGACGACGGTCGCTCCGTCCGGTCCGACGCTGTGGTCGAAGGTCGAGGCCAACATCGGATTCTGGGCGCCGCTCGTCTTCATGGCCCTCATCTGCATCGTCCTGTGGCGGACGATGAAGCTGATGCCGCGGACCAAGCCGCAGCAGATCAAGCCCGACGCCGCGTCGGGCGTCGGCTGGGCCGATGTCGCGGGCGCCGACGAGGCGAAGGCCGAGCTGCAGGAGGTCGTCGAGTTCCTGCGCGATCCGTCGCGCTTCCAGCGGCTGGGCGCGACGGTCCCGACCGGCATCCTCCTGCACGGGCCGCCCGGCACGGGCAAGACGCTGCTCGCCAAGGCCGTCGCGAAGGAGTCGGGCGCCGAGTTCTTCTCGCAGTCGGCGGCCGCCTTCGTCGAGATGTTCGCCGGGCTCGGCGCGGCCCGCATCCGGCGTCTGTTCGCCGAGGCGCGCAACGCGTCGCCGGCGGTCGTGTTCATCGACGAGATCGACGCCGTCGGCGGCGAGCGCGGCTCGGACAACAACTCCGAGCGCGAGCAGACGCTCAACCAGCTGCTCGTCGAGATGGACGGCTTCGGCTCGAGCGGCGAGGTCGTCGTGATCGCGGCTTCGAACCTGCTCGAGAAGCTCGACCCGGCGCTGCTGCGCCCCGGCCGCTTCGACCGCCAGATCTTCGTCTCGCCGCCCGACGTCGCCGGCCGCGAGGCGATCCTGAAGGTGCACACGCGCGGCAAGCCGCTCGGCGTCGTGGACCTCGAGCTGATCGCGCGCCAGACCGCCGGTCTCACCGGCGCCGACCTCGCGAACCTCTGCAACGAGGCCGCGATCTTCGCCGCCCGCGAGCTTCCGCGACCGGATCGACCAGGAGCACTTCGACTCCGCGCTCGAGCGCGTCGTCGCCGGCATGCAGTCGCGCCGCACGCTCAACGAGCACGAGCGCCGCGTCGTCGCGTTCCACGAGGCCGGCCACGCGCTGTGCGCCGAGCTGCTGCCCGGCGTCAACCGCGTCCACAAGATCTCGATCGTTCCGCGCGGGCGGGCGCTCGGCTACACGCTGAACCTGCCGGAGGAGGATCGCTACCTCAAGACGCGCGAGGAGCTGCTCGACTACATGGCGGTGCTGCTCGCCGGCCGCGCCGCCGAGCAGATCGTCTTCGGCGCGGTGACCACCGGCGCCGCCGACGACCTCCACCGCGTCGAGGAGATCTCGCGCTCGATGATCCACGAGTACGCGATGGGCACGTCGATCACGTCGCGCAAGGTGTCCGCCGAGGGCGGTGCGGTGTCCGACCGGACGCGTCAGCTGCGCGACGAGGAGCAGCAGCACCTGTCCGACGAGGCGATGCGCTCGGCGCACCGGATCATCACCGACCACCGGGACAAGCTCGACGCGCTGGCGAGCGCTCTGCTGCGCAACGAGGTGCTGGAGCGCCGGGACATCGACCGCATCATGGCCGGCGTCCCGCGCTTCTACCGGATGCCCGGTCACGGGCTGCGGGTCGTGGCCGCCAGCGCGACGGACATTCGTTGACTCAAGCCGCCTGAGCGCGATGCCGATGCCCCGGAAGATGGGGCAGCTACACCCACTTCCGCGCGCGGGGGCAGATCGTGCGAGCGATTTCCAGGAGCTGTTGGCCCCTGGCGCGATCCGGGCGGTCTTCCAGCCGATCGTCCGTCTGAGCGACCTCCAGCCGATCGGCTACGAGGGGCTCGCGCGCTTCCCCACGCCGCCCGGCCTCGTCGCGCTGCCGCCCGACGTCACGCTTGCCGCCGCCGCCCGCTCCGGCCTGCGTCACGACCTCGAGGTCGCCTGCTGGGCGTCGATGACCGCCGCCGGCGAGCCGCCCGAGGGGCGCCTGCTGTTCGTCAACGTCGGCCCGGACGCGCTCGGTCACCCCGGGCTCGCCAAGCTCGCCGACCGGCTCCCCCAGCGGCTCGTGATCGAGCTCACCGAGCAGGACGCCGTCCAGGACATCAAGCGCATCCAGGAGCGCCTGAAGCCGTGGATCGCCCGCGGAGCGCTCGATCGCCGTCGACGACGCCGGCGCCGGCTTCACGTCGCTCGAGTACGTCGCCGAGATCCGCCCCGACTTCCTCAAGCTGTGCCGCGGCATGGTCGCCGGCGTCGACCTCGACGCCTCCCGCGAGGCCGTCCTGCGCGCCACCGTCGCGTTCGCGCGCGAGGTCGGTGCCCGCGTGGTGGCCGAGGGCGTCGAGCGCCCCGAGGAGCTGGCCGTCCTGCGCGCCGCCGAGGCCGACTTCGGCCAGGGCTGGCTGTTCGGCCGCCCCACCGAGGCCTGGCCGGCCGACCCGCAGTCCGCGGCGGCGCCGCTGCGCGTCTCCTCGTCCGGCGGCGGGCGCCTCGAGCGCGCGCTCGCCTCCGCGCCGACCGTCCGCGACGCGTCGGCGGTCGTCGTCGAGCACCTGGCCCGCAGCGGCCTGATGCCGAGCGTCTACCTCGAGCAGGGCGGCCGCCTGCGCTGCCAGGCCTCGCGCGGCTACTGGCAGGTCTACGACGGCATGCCGTCGTCAGCCGGCGTGATCGGCCGCACGTTCCGCACCGGCACGCCCACCGAGGTGTCCGACATCACCGAGCACCCGGAGTTCGTCGAGTCCGTCCCGTCGGTCGTCGCGGAGCTGTGCATGCCGCTGAAGATCGGCGAGCGCACGGTCGGCGTCATCAACGCCGACTCCCCCACGCGGCCCGACGAGGGCGCGCGCTGGGAGGTCGAGCGCTGCGCCGACCTGCTGTCGCGCCGGATCGAGCAGCTCGGCGGCCCCGAGACCTGCGTGCAGCCCGCCCAGCGGCTCGCCCGCGCCGTGGCGCGCATGTCGGTGCTCGAGGATCCCGAGGACATCGTCCGCGAGGCCGTCCGCTCGGCGCTCGAGCTCGCCGGCTTCGAGTCCGCGATGGTCGCGCTCACCAACCGGCACGGCAGCCTCTACGTGCATCACGCCGAGGGCCCGTTCGCGGTCGTCTTCTCCGACCTCGCGGCCGACCGAGCTCGACGCGATCGCCAACTGGGTCAGCCTCGGCACCTCGTCCTACACGGTCGCCGAGACGTCCGGCCGCGGCTTCGCCGGCCACCAGACGCTGCGCGGCGCCGGCGCCGCCTCGCTGGTCGTCCTGCCGCTCACCGTCGCGGGCCAGCGCCTCGGCGTCCTCGTGCTCGCCGACCGCCTCCCGCACCGGCTCGCCACCGACCACGTCGAGCTGCTCGAGCTGCTCGCGGTCCAGGCCGCCGGCGGGCTGCGGATGGCCGCCGCCGTGCTCGAGCTGCGCGAGCGTGCCGCGCGCGACCCGCTCACCGGCCTCGGCCACCACGCCACCTTCCATGCCACGCTGCCGGCCGTCCGCCGTTCGACCCCGGGGCACCGGCACACGGCGGTGCTGATCGCCGACGTCGACGGCTTCAAGGCGATCAACGACACGCGCGGCCACGCCGCGGGTGACGACGTCCTCCGGTCGATGGCCGCGCTGCTGCGCGCCGCGGCGCCGTCCGGCGGCCGCGCGTTCCGCATCGGCGGCGACGAGTTCGCGCTCGTGTTCGAGTGCGACGGCGAGTCCCACGCCGAGCAGATCGGGTGGCAGCTGCGCTCGGACGCCCACGAGCGGCTCGGCTCGACGCTGTCGGTCGGCCTCGCGCTGGCGTCCGCCGATGAGACCGACGAGGCGCTGGTCGCCCGCGCCGACGAGGCGCTCTACGAGGTCAAGCGCCTCGGCCGCGACGGCGTCAGGCTGGCGTCACAAGGCTGAACGCGCCCGGGCGCACCGTTACGCGCTCGAGGCCGCCGCGCCGGATCTCGCCGTCGACGTTGAGCTCGGCGCCGGCCGGGAGCTCGACCTCGATCACCGTGCCGCGGGCATGCTCGACGCCGCCCTGCTGCGCGATCGTCTGCCTCCGCAGGCCCCAGGCGCGCCGGGCGAGGCCGAGGCGTGAGCCGGCCGGGAGGAGCACGACGTCGAGCGCGCCGTCACGCGGGTCGGCCTCGGCGACGCCCGAGCCGCCGCCGAACGCGCCGCTGACGGCGACGATCGCCTGCCAGCAGGCGCCGGCGAACACCTCGCGGCCGTCGGCGCGCACGGCCGTCGGCAGCGGGTGCGCAGTCGCCGCGGCGCGCGCGGCGCCGACCGCGTAGGCCAGCGGCCCGAGCCGGCGCTTGAGCGGCTGGGCGCGGCGTGCCGCCACCGAGGCGAGCCCGGCGCTGGCGACATTGACGAACGGCTGCCCGTCGGCGAGATGCCCGAGGTCGAGCGTCCTGGTGTGCGTGCCGGTCGCCGCCAGCTCCGCCGCTTCGCGCAGGTCGTCCGGGAGCCCGTGGGCGCTCGCGAAGTCGTTCGCGGTGCCGGTGGGGATCACCGCCAGCGGGACGCCGAGCCAGCCTGCGAGCGCGGCGAACGGCCCGATCGTGCCGTCGCCGCCGGCCACGACGAGCCGTTCCGGCGCATGCGCGGCGAGCCGGTCGGCCTCGACGACGTCGAAGATCTCGGCCTCCGGCATGCCGTCGCGCAGCGGAGCCAGATCGAGCCCGCCGCCGGACGCCCGGTTGGCGGCGATGGCGATCCGCACAGGCGCTGAGGGTACACTCGCCGTCGTGTTCGGAAGCATCGACCACATCGGCGTCGCGGTCACGGACCTCGACGCGGCGATCGCCATCCACCGCGACAGCTACGGCATGCCGCTCGTGCATCGCGAGACGGTGTCCGAGCAGGGCGTCGAGGCCGCGCTGCTCGACGTCGGCGAGAGCCACGTCGAGCTGCTGGCGCCGCTCGGCGACGACACGCCGGTCGGCAGGTTCCTCGCCAAGCGCGGCCCGGGGCTGCATCACGTGGCCTATCAGGTCGATGACGTCGCGGCGACGCTCGACGAGCTGCGGGCCGCCGGCCTGCGGCTGATCGACGAGACGCCGCGCACCGGCATCCGCGGCTCGCAGGTCGCGTTCCTCCACCCGGCTTCGGCTGCAGGTGTCCTGACCGAGATCGTCCAACCCGCGGCGGTGCACGCATGAGCGACCCAACCAAGGCCCCACCCAGCGCGCGCCGTGCGGCGCTCGGCTTCACCGGCGGCGGCCAGGTGCTGTCCCTGCGGCTCCAGGACGCCGCGCTCGAGGAGCTGCGCAAGGCGCTGCAGGACAGGCGCGACGGCTGGCACGAGGTGGAGGCCACCGACGGCGCCGTGCTCGTGGACCTCGGCGCAGGTCGCGTACCTGCGCGTCGAGTCCGACGAGCACCGCGTCGGCTTCTAGTGGAGGCGTCCACGATCTCGACGGGTTCTGACGAGCTCCGCCCGCGGCAGCCACGACCGGATTCCCGTCAGGCGACCCGCCGAGATTGCGTACGACTCCACTAGCTTGCTCAGCAGCTCCGTGTCGCCTTCAACAAGCTGGATCTCGCGCTCTACCGGCGGGTGCGGTCGCTCGGGCACACGCCGCAGACCGTGCGCTGGGTGCGGCGCTACTCGCAGCTCGGGGAGCACGGGGCCGTGTGGCTCGGCTTGGGGCCGCCGGCGCGGCGGTCGACGGGCCCCGGCGCGCTGCGCTGGGTGCGCGCGACCGGCGCGGTCGGCACCGCCTACCTCGTCTCGACCTCGATCAAGCTCGCGATCGGCCGCCGCCGGCCGCTCGTCGAGGACCTGCCGCACCTGATGGCGACGCCGACCGGCCTCTCGTTCCCGTCGTCGCACTCGACGTCGTCGTTCGCCGCCGCGCAGGCGTTCGCGCGCGCTGCTGCCCGCGCGGGCCGCTGCTCGGCGCGGCGGCGGCGATGGCGTTCTCGCGGCTCTACCTCGGCGTGCACTACCCGTCCGACGTCGCCGCCGGCGCCGCGCTCGGCACCGTGCTGGGGAGGGCCTGGCCGATGATGAAGGTCGGGATCGTCGGGATGCCCAACGCGGGCAAGTCGTCGCTGTTCAACGCGCTCTCGCGCGCCGGCGCCGAGGCGGCGAACTACCCGTTCACGACGATCGAGCCGAACGTCGCGGTCGTGCCGGTGCACGACGAGCGGCTCGACGCGGTGGCGGAGACCGTCGGCGCCTCGAACATCGTCCCCGACACGATCGAGTTCCACGACATCGCCGGGCTCGTGGCCGGCGCGCACAAGGGCGAGGGGCTCGGCAACCAGTTCCTCGCCAACATCCGCGAGACCGACGCGCTGCTGCACGTCGTCCGCGCGCACGACGACGCGAACGTCATCCACCCCGAGGGGCGCGTCGACCCGCCGCCGACATCGAGACGATCGAGACCGAGCTCATCTACGCCGACCTCGAGCAGGCCGAGCGCCGCCACGCGCGCGTGGTGCGCGAGGCGCGCGGCGGCGACAAGGCGGCGATCGCCGAGGAGGAGTGGCTGCGGCGGGTGATCGAGGCGCTGCAGGCGGGCGAGCCGGCGCGCACGGTGCCGGTGCCCGACGCCGCCCCGAACGCGCTCCGCAACCTGTCGCCGCTGACCGGCAAGCCGGTGCTGTTCGTCGCCAACGTCGACGAGGGCGACGACGCCGTCCCGTCGGTCGATCGCCGACCACGCCGCCGCGCACGGCGCCGCGGCCGTGGCGCATCTCCTCGCGGATCGAGGCCGAGCTGTCCGAGCTCGACGACGAGGAGGCCGACGTCATGCGCGAGGAGCTGGGCGTCGGAGATCCGGCCTCCAGCGCGTCGTCCGCGGCGCGTTCGGGCTGCTCGACCTGATCGCCTTCTTCACCGCCGGCGAGGCGAAGCCCGCGCAGTCCTGGCACCTGCGAGCGCGGCCTCACCGCCTGGCACGCCGCCGGCGAGATCCACACCGACATCCAGCGCGGGCTTCGTGCGCGCCGAGGTGATCGGCTGGGACGCGCTCGTCGAGGCCGGCGGCTACGCGGCGGCGCGCGATCGCGGGACCCTGCGGCTCGAGGGCCGCGACTACGCGATGGCCGACGGCGACGTGATCACCGTCAAGTTCACGCCCTGACCTGCCGTTGATAAGGGCGTGGACCTTGACGACCTGATCGGCCCCCTCCCCGCCCCGCTCGGGCGCTGGATGCTGCGCCGTCTGGTGGCGGGCGGCGTGCGCTACGGGCACGAGTTCGCCGATCCTGCTCGTCCGCGGCGCCGACGTCGCGGACCTCGCCCCAGTGCTGCGGGGCGCCGACATCTTCTCCAGCTGGGACAACGGCGACATGCTCGCGCTGCTCCCGGACACCGATCGCCAGCGGTGCGGCGGTCGTCGCCGACCGCGTGCGCGAGGCGACCGGAGCGCTCGTCGGCGGCGCCCACTGGGGCGGCGACCTCGGCCGAGGACCTGCTCGACCGCGCGATGCGTTCGCTCGAGGCGGACGCTCGGCGCGCGCCTGCAGCCGAGCTCCTCGAGCCGCCCGGCAGCCGCCCCATGCCCGTACTTGCTCCGCGCGCCTTCGCGCCGCCGGCATAGTCGGTCGGCGCAGTCCGGCGGCCGCTCGACTCGGGATCGTCCGCAGCGTCGCGATGTCCTTGAAGCGTGCGCAGCTCGTCGGCCTGCTCGATCAGCGCGCGGCGGACCGACGGCTTCTCGCGGATCGCCCCGAGGATCGCGTGCTCGAGGTCGCCCTTGCGCGCGAGCAGGTCGGCGGCGGTCTTCGGCGCCGATGCCCTTGGCGCCCGGCAGCCCGTCGGACGGGTCGCCGCGCAGCGCGATGAAGTCCGGCACCTGCTCGGGCGTCGACGCCGTAGCTTCTCGCGCACCACCTCCGGGCCGACCTCCTCCGGTGCCGTCGCCGCCGGTGCGCTGCAGCAGCACGGTGACCGTGTCGTTCGCGCACTGGAACATGTCGCGGTCGCCGGTGAGGATCAGCGTGCCGGCCGCCGTGCCTCGGTCTCGACGGGCGGCGAGCGAGCCCAGCAGGTCGTCGGCCTCCAGGTCGGGCGTCGAGGTCACGCTCCAGCCGAGCGCCTCGTAGAGCCCGGCGCCCGCGCCCACTGCCACTCCAGCGGGTCGGGCATCGGCGGGCGGTCGGCGTGATAGGCGGGGAAGGCCTCGATGCGGTACTCGGCGGCCTCGGCGCCGAAGCACAGCACGACCGCGCGCGGGTCGTGCTTCTCGACGCACCAGCAGGACCTGGTTGACCGAGCCGAGCAGCGCGTTGACCGGGTGCCCGTCGGCGTCGGTGATCGAGTCGGGGAGCGCGAAGAACGCGCGGTAGAGCACGGCGGGGGCGTCGACGACGAGCAGCGGGTTCGGCACGGTCGCGCGAGGCATAAGGTGCCGCCCATGCGGACGATCACGGGACTCGAGGAGCTGAAGGCGGCCGAGGGCGAGGAGCTGGGGACCTCGCGACTGGCACGAGGTCACGCAGGACGACATCAACGCGTTCGCCGACGTCACCGGCGACCACCAGTGGATCCACGTCGACGTGGAGCGCGCGAAGGAGACGCCGTTCGGCGGCACGATCGCCCACGGCTACTACACGCTCGCGCTCGCCCCGCGCTTCACCGCGCAGGTACTCGCGCTCGACGGCTTCGCGTTCGGCGATCAACTACGGCGTCAACAAGGTGCGCTTCCCGGCGCCGCTGCCGGTCGGCAGCCGCGTGCGGATGAAGGCGCGGCTGGCGAACGTCGAGGACGTCGCCGGGCGGCGCCCAGATGACGCTCGAGCTGACGTTCGAGCGCGAGGGCGGCGAGAAGCCCGTGTGCGTCGCCGAGACGGTCGCGCGGGTCTACCCCGGCTAGTGCTCGACCCCGACGGCTACGCGGTGCTCGGCGGCTTCGCCGACGCCGCGGAGCTGCGCGCCGAGGTCGAACGCGCGCTCGCCGCCCCCCGTGGCGGCTCCTGCGAGCGGCCGCACAACACGCTCGTGCCGCTGCGCTGGGATGACACGATCGTCGAGCGCGTGATGGGTGACGAGGCGCGGCGGTCCAGGCTCGCCGACGTCACGGGCGGCGACGACCTGCGCTGGATCTCCGGCTACGTCAGCGTCAAGGAACCGCACAGCCCCGCGTTGTGGTGGCACCAGGACTGGTGGTGCTGGGACCACCCGATCAGCTACGAGCCCCGGGCGGCGCAGGTCGCGGTGCTGATCTATCTCACGCGCACCGACGAGGAGAGCGCGGCGCTGCGCGTGCTGCCGGGGTCGCACCGCGAGATGACCGCGCTTCACGCCGTGCTTCCGGAGGCGCACGCGCGCACCGCCGAGGAGCTCGACCCGGCGCATCCGGCGATGAGCGACCACCCCGAGCAGGTGACGCTGCGACTCGCGCCCGGCGACGCCGTCGTCATGGACTACCGGCTCCTGCACGGCACGCATCCGAACCGCCGGCCGACGCGCCGCGATTGCGTGCTGCTCACGTTCGCGCCGTCATGGCGCGCCCTGCCCGAGGAGATCCGGGGACATCTGATCCGCCATCCCGCGCTGCCCGAGGAGCCCGCGCAGCCGTGGCTGCCGAGCTACGAGGGGGCGCGCGCCGACCTGCGGCTCAACCGCGCCGCGTTCGCGGCCCGCCGCTGAGTCCCGGCCGACGGCTCGGCTGGCCCTACCCAGCCGCAGTCGACCTGCCCCGAGCGCCGGCGTCGAGTGGCGCGCGGACGCGCTAGCGGACGCGGATGGCCGGGCCCGCGTCGCCCGCGAAGATCACGCGGTAGACGCCCGGGCGGCCCACGGCGGCGCTGTAGCGGCCGCGGCGCTGCACGTCGGTGGACGTGACGGTCTGCCACCCGGACCGCGTGCGGATCTGGATCTGGACCTCGGCGCCGCGGCGCTTCGGGTAGACGCTGCCGGTGAGGATGCTCCGCGGGCGCGGCCCGGCCGCACTACCGGCGGGCGGGGGCGGCGTGCCGCCGGTCTTCGGATCGGACGCCGGCGGCTTCTTCTTCTTGGTGCCGATCGACGTGAAGTAGGCCCACGAGTCGTACAGCCCGAAGCGGGCGCGCAGCGTGGCGCCGCTCACGTGCGTGCGGCCGCCGCGTGCCGATCACGGTCGCCTTCACGATCCGCGGCGACTTGCCGCGGCGGTTCACGCGGATGCCCTTGAAGCGGCCCTTGACGAGCCCGCTGAGCTTGGCGCCCGCAGCGGCCGTGCTCATCCGGATCGGGCCCCAGCGATGCTTGGGCGACGTGCCGTCGTACGGGTCGTTGACCGACTTCAGCCACGGCTTGGGGTCGCTGCCGATGAACGAGTTCTCGACGTTCTCGGTGCGGCCGCCGGAGGTCGAGAAGAAGTAGGTGACGACCGGCGCGCCGTTGTAGGTGACGACCTGGCCGCGCGTCGCGGTGACCGCCGCGTTGGTGGAGATCGACTCCGCCGCCACGCCGCCGTAGACCTGCGAGCGCGTGTCGGCGTACTGGTCGAACCCGGCGCCGGCCTTGGAGGTCGTGATCGCGTACGTACGCGCGGTGACGGCCTGGGCCTTCAACGCCTCGAGCGGCCATGAGGAAGGCGACTCGCGCGCGACGACGCCGGCCACGTACTGCTCGAGCGGCAGCGCGTTGATCGTGTTGATCCCGAACGTGCCGGGGCGGAACTCGAGCACGCCGCGGTAGTCGCCCATGCCGCGGAGCGTCAGCACGTCGTCCCGGCCGGCGACCTGCAGCGGGGCAGAGAAGATCGCCACCCGCTTGCTGCCCTTGTAAAGCGCGACCTGGGAGAGGCTGTACGGAGCGGCGCGGTACGTGGCGCCCGGGCTCAGCTTGCGCGAGCCGGCCTTCACGGCGCCGCTGAAGCTCGCCGAGCTGCTCGACTGCAGCAGCACGCGCACGGTCCGGCCCGGATCGGCGGAGCCCAGCGCCGTGCCCCTGTAGTAGTGCTTGAGGATCGCGTCGTACGTCGCGCCGTGCAGCGCGTAGCCGTAGGCGCCGTACTGGCTCATCCCCACGCCGTGGCCGAAGCCGGCACCGCGGATCGTGAACCGGTGCTTGGCGGCGGAGGCGGGGGCGGCCACGAGCAGCGTGGCGGCGAGGGTGAGCGTGATGAGACGGCGCATCGCGAGACGTAGTCAGGTTAGTCCGACACGCGGCTCGGACAGTTGTTGCGGTATCGGATAGTGAAGACTAGGAGCGCAATGACGGGTGCAGAGCTGTTCGTGCAATGCCTGGAGGCCGAGGGCGTGCGGTACGTCTTCGGGATCCCCGGCGAGGAGACGCTTGACCTCAACGAGGCGCTCGACGCCTCGCAGATCGAGTTCGTCCCGGTGCGTCACGAGCAGGGCGGTGCCTACATGGCCGACATGTACGGGCGCCTGACGCGCTCGGCGGGCGTCTGCCTCGGCACGCTCGGCCCGGGCGCCACGAACCTCGTGACCGGCGTCGCGGACGCGTTCCTGGACCGCTCGCCGATGGTCGTGCTCACCGGCCAGGGCGACCTCGAGCGGATGCACAAGGAGTCGCACCAGTACATCGACGTCGTCTCGATGCTGCACCCGATCACCAAGTTCAACACGCGGCTGAACTCCGCGCGCGTGATCCCGGAGGTCGTGCGCAAGGCGTTCAAGGTCGCCGAGGCGCAGAAGCCGGGCCCGACGCACATCGAGCTGCCGGAAGACGTGATGGCGGAGACGGTCGAAGCCGCGCCGCTCGCCGCCCGGCGCGGCCGCCGCCGCCCCGAGCCGAGCGGCGAGGAGCTGCGTGCGGCGATCGACGTGATCTCCGGCGCCCAGTTCCCGATCGTGCTGGCGGGCAACGGCGTCGCCCGCACCGGCTCGGCCGCCGCACTGCGCGGGTTCGCCGAGATGACCGGCATCGGCGTCGCCGAGACGTTCATGGGCAAGGGCATGCTCGACTACGAGGATCCGCGGATGCGCGGCACGGTCGGCCTGCAGTCGCGCGACTACGCGCTGGCCGGATTCGACGACGCCGACGTGGTGATCACGGTCGGCTACGACCTGGTCGAGCACGCCCCGGTCAACTGGAACCCGCGGCGCGACAAGCGGATCGTCTGCATCGACACGGTCGCGCCCGACGTCGACGAGCACTTCATCACCGAGGCCGACCTGATCGGCGACATCGCGCACATCCTCGGCGTGCTGGCGCGCGAGCTCGGGACGACCGCGATCACGACCGGGCCGTCGCGGCTGAACGACATCGTGCTGGGCCGCTTCGAGGCCGCCAGGCACGACGACGCGTTCCCGATGCAGCCGCCGCGCGCGCTGTGGGACATCCGCCGGGCGCTCGGGCGGCACGACATGCTGATCTCGGACGTCGGGCTGCACAAGCTGTGGATCGCGCGCATGTTCCCGGCGCACGAGCCCGACACCGTGTTCATCGCCAACGGCCTCGCGGGGATGGGCATCGCGCTGCCGACGGCGATCGCCGCCAAGCTCGTCCACCCCGACCGCAAGGTCGTCACGGTGAGCGGCGACGGCGGCTTTCTCATGAACGTGCAGGAGCTGGAGACCGCGGTGCGCCTGCGCACGGCGGTCGTGAACGTGATCTGGGAGAACTCCCAGTACGGATCGATCGTGTGGAAGCAGGACAAGAAGTTCGGCCGCCACTTCGGCACCGACTTCACGAACCCGGACTTCGTCCGCCTCGCCGATGCCTTCGGCATGCCGGCGTGGCGGTGCGAGCAGGTCGAGGACTTCGGGCGCCACCTCGAGCATGCGCTCGGCCTCGACGTCCCCTCGCTGATCGTGGTCCCGATCGACTACTCGATCGACGTGTCGATATCTGAGGAACTCGGAACGGAGACAGTCGCAGCATGAGCATCACAGCCGACAGAGAGACGGCGGTCGTCGAGGCCGCACCGACGCAGCTGTACATCGCCGGCGAGTGGCGTGACGCCTCCGGCGGCGCGACCCTGGGGGTCGAAGATCCGTCGACCGGCGACACGCTCGTCGAGGTCGCCGACGCCACGGCCGACGACGCCGTCGCCGCGCTCGACGCGTGCGTGCGCCGTGCAGGACGAGTGGGCGCAGCATCCGCCGCGCGAGCGCGGGGAGATCCTGCGGCGCGTCTTCGAGGCGATGAGCGAGCGCGCGGACGAGCTGGCGCTGCTGATGACGCTGGAGATGGGCAAGCCGCTGGCCGAGTCCAAGGCCGAGGTCGCCTACGCGGCCGAGTTCCTGCGCTGGTTCTCCGAGGAGGCCGTGCGGATCGAGGGCCGGTACGCGACCGCGCCGAACGGCGTCGGCCGCCTGATCACCATGAAGCAGCCGGTCGGCCCGTGCTACGCGATCACGCCGTGGAACTTCCCGGCCGCGATGGGCACGCGCAAGATCGGCCCGGCCGTCGCGGCCGGCTGCACGATGATCATCAAGCCCGCGCAGCAGACGCCGCTGTCGATGCTCGCGCTGGTGAAGCTGTTCGAGGAGGCCGGGCTGCCGCCGGGCGTGCTGAACCTCATCACCTCGAGCTCGAGCTCGGAGGTCTCCAAGCCGATCATCTCCGACCCGCGGCTGCGCAAGCTCACGTTCACCGGCTCGACCGAGGTCGGCCGCACGCTCGTCGAGCAGTCGGCCGCGGGCCTGCTGCGCACGTCGATGGAGCTCGGCGGCAACGCGCCGTTCATCGTCTTCCCGGACGCCGACGTGGACGCCGCCGTCGAGGGCGCCGTGATCGCCAAGATGCGCAACATCGGTGAGGCGTGCACGGCGGCCAACCGCTTCCACGTCTCCGACAAGGTCGCCGAGGAGTTCGCGGAGAAGCTGGCCGCCAAGCTCGGCGAGATGAAGGTCGGCCGCGGCACCGAGGACGACGTCAAGGTCGGCCCGCTGATCGACGGCACGCAGCGCGGCAAGGTCGCCGAGCTCGTCGATGACGCGACGTCCAAGGGCGCGCAGGTGCTGGTCGGCGGCCAGGCGCGCGACGGCGCCGGCTACTTCTACGAGCCGACCGTGCTCGGCGGCGTGACCGGCGAGGCGCGGCTGCTCAAGGAGGAGATCTTCGGCCCGGTCGCCCCGGTGATCGGCTTCGACGACGAGGACGCCGCGATCGCCGCCGCCAACGACACCGAGTACGGGCTCGTCGCCTACGTCTACACGAGCGACATCAAGCGCGCGTTCCGCGTCGTCGAGAAGCTGCAGACCGGCATGGTCGGCCTCAACCAGGGCCTCGTCTCCAACCCCGCGGCGCCGTTCGGCGGCGTCAAGGCGTCCGGCTTCGGGCGCGAGGGCGGGCCGGAGGGCATCGAGGAGTACCTGGCGATCAAGTACGTCGCGATGTCCCTCTAAGCCGCCAGGATGGCGGCGACCCCATCAGACGACGGGCCGGATGCCCGGCGGGGCAACCCACTCCGGCTCGTTCGCGAGTGGTTCGAGGCGGCGGCCGCCTCCGGGATCGTCGAGGCCGAGCGCATGGCGCTCGCCACCGCGACGCCCGACGGGCGGCCGTCGGTCCGGATCGTGCTGCTCAAGGGCATCGACGACGAGGGGATCCAGTTCTTCACCAACTACGGCTCGCGCAAGGGCCGGGAGCTGGACGCCAACCCGCGCGCGGCCGCGACCCTGTACTGGCAGGAGCTGCAGCGCGCGGCGCGGCTCGAAGGGCCGGTCGAACGGCTGACCGCCGCGGAGTCGGACGCCTACTTCGCCAGCCGGCCGCGCGGCGCGCAGGTGGGCGCCTGGGCGTCGGCGCAGGGCACCGTGCTGCGCGACCGCGAGCAGCTCGAGGAGCGCGTGCGCGAGATCGAGCAGCGGTTCCCGGATGCGGTGCCGCGGCCCGACTACTGGGGCGGCTACCGGCTGCGTCCGGACGCCGTCGAGCTGTGGCAGGGCCGCGCCGACCGGCTTCACGACCGCGAGCACTTCCTGCTCCAGGGCGACGGCTCGTGGCGGGCCGAACAACTATCCCCGTAGTAGCCTGACCGCCCAACAGGGGCCCCCGGGAGGGGGGTTGCCGTACCCATAGGGAGGGGTGACGTGTCAAGAACACGTCTGTTCGCGTGCGCCGCGACGCTGTCCGCGCTCGTCTTCGCGCCGGCTGCGCAAGCGCACCCGCGCCACCATCATCATCACCACCACGGGCACAAGCCGAAGACGACCGTACGCGGGATCGTCCAGCACCAGAGGGCGCTCCAGGGCATCGCCGACATGAACGGCGGGACCCGGTACACCAAGACGCCGGGCTTCACCGCCTCGGTCGCCTACGTGCGCGAGCGCATGCGCCGCGCCGGCCTGAAGGTGCAGGTCGTGCAGTTCAACATGCCCGAGTGGCGGGAGACCGCGCCGCCGGTGCTGCAGCAGCTGACCCCGACGGCGAAGACGTACACGCCCGGCACGGCGGAGGACGACAACAACCCGGCGGTCGACTTCATCACGTTCGGCTTCTCGCCCACCAAGGAGGTCGCGAGCGCGCCGGTCGTGCCGGTGAACGACATCGTGATCCCGAGCCCGGCCGCCGACACGAGCACCGCGGGCTGTGAGGCCGAGGACTTCCCGGCCGCCACCACCGGTGCGATCTCGCTGATCCAGCGCGGCACGTGCCCGTTCGTCCAGAAGATCGCGAACGCGCAGGCGGCGGGCGCGGTCGGCGTGATCCTCATGAACGAGGGCGACAGCGCCGGGCGCATGAACGCCGGCTTCCGCAGCGGTCCCACCGACCTCGCGATCCCGGCCGTGTTCTCGAGCTTCGCCGTCGGCAAGGAGCTCTACGACGCGTACAAGGCCAACCAGAGCCCCACGGTCAAGCTCGCCACGAACGGCGTCAACGAGGACCACTTCTACCCGCAGGTGATCGCCGAGACCAAGCACGGCGACCCGCGCCACGTCGTGATGGCCGGCGCGCACCTGGACTCCGTCCCGGACGGCCCGGGCATCAACGACGACGGCTCCGGCACCGCCTGGCAGCTCGACCTCGCCGAGGCGGTCGCCAAGTCGCACCCGAAGAACAAGATCCGCTTCATGTGGTTCGGCGGTGAGGAGGACGGGCTGGTCGGCTCGCAGTACTACGCCGCGCACCTCAGCCAGGCCGAGGTGAACAAGATCGACGTGATGATCGACACCGACATGATCGCGTCGCCCAACTACGCCCGGTTCGTCTACGACGGTGACGGCAGCGACTTCCCGACCACCGGCCCGGCCGGCTCGGCGACGGTGGAGGGCGTGTTCAACCGCTACTTCCACCGGCGCGGGATGGCGACCCTGCCGACCGCCTTCGACGGCCGCTCGGACTACGTCGGCTTCATCAACCGCGGCATCCCCTCGGGCGGCATCTTCGCCGGCGCCGAGCAGCCGAAGACGGAGGAGCAGGTCGCGGTGTTCGGCGGCGTCGCCGGCGAGCAGTACGACCCGTGCTACCACGAGGCGTGCGACACCCTCGGCACCGTCACCGGCCGGCCGCCGGCGGACACGATGAACGTGTTCGACACGGATCCGGCGCTGGCGGAGCAGCAGGCCGCGTCGCTCGACGGCAACGCGCTGAAGTCGCTCCGTGAGATGTCGGGCGCGGTGACGCACGCGGTGTGGTTCTTCGCGACCCACCGCGGCGCGCTGCCGCCGCGGGCGGCGACGGCGAAGGCCGCGCGCAAGGCGGCGGCCAGGCGCCACTTCAAGTTCCAGGGCCACCAGCGCGCACGCACGCGGTGACCAGCCGGTACTGAGAGCGGTTACTCGGCGGGCGGGCCTCGGTTCGCCCGCCGAGCGGTGCGCGGCTCAGCAGCCCATGTGGCGAATCGGGTCGCAGATGCCGCCGTCCCGCATGATGATGCCCTGCGAGGTCGTCACGGGCGCGGGCTGCACAGTGGGCGACGGCGCCGCGGGGCCCGGCCAGCGGCGTCGCCGCCAGTGACGGCGTGACGAACAGCGCGGCGGCGACCGCCGCGGTCGGGAGCGCGAGCCACATGCGGCGGCGGGTTCGGGTCTGGGTCTTCATGACGGAGTTCCCTTCCTGGTTGGGGTCGTTTCGGTCCTCGAGGATGGGAACTTCTAACCGCACCGGCTTGGCGAACAGTTGCCCCCGACTTGGCGAACGCTAGCTCCGGCTGCGCAGCGAGCCGATGTCCAGCGACGACGAGATCTCGGGCGACGGTGCGTCCACGGCCGTGGCGGCGGGCTCCGCCGGCGGCTGGGCCAGCTCTTCCAGCATGCCCGCGGTCGGCACGAAGAAGGTCGTGCCGGTGATCGCCGTCGAGAAGTCCAGCAGCCGGTCGTACGAGCCGGGCGGCACGCCGACGAACATCCGCTCCAGCATCTGCTCGATCACCCACAGCCGGCCCGAGTAGCCGATGAAGTACGTGCCGAATTCCCCGTGCCCCGGGCGCCCGAACGGCATGTTGTCGCGGAGGATCGCCAGCTCGCCGCCGGCGCCGTCGTCGATCGTCGACAGCGTCTTGTGCGACTTGCGCGGCGCGTCATCGTCGTCGATCTCGACGTTGTCGATCTTGGTCCGGCCGATGATCGCCTCCTGCTCCTCCGTCGACAGCGCCGCCCAGGCGGCCATGTCGTGCAGGTACTTCTGGACGACCACGTAGCTCCCGCCGGCGAAGCCCGGATCGGCGTCGGCTCCGATCAGGGCCGCACCGGGCAGCTCGGCGCCGGTCGGGTTGGCGGTGCCGTCGACGAAGCCGAGCAGGTCCCGCGCGTCGAAGTAGCGGAAGCCGCTCGTCTCGTCGACCACGCGGGCCGCTTCGCCGATCACGTCGAGGAGCTGTCGCTCGAGCTCGAACGTCATGTCCTCGCGTTCGGCGCGGATGTGGAACAGCAGGTCCCCGGGCGTCGACGGAGCACTGTGGGCCGGCCCGTCGATCGCGGCGAACGGATGAAGCTCCGTGGGCCGGCGACTCGGCGACAGGCGGTCCCACAACGCCGGTCCTATCCCCACGATGCACGAGAGCCGCCCGCCGAGATCCCGGAAGCCGACGTTCTTGACCAGGTCGCCGACCGCGCCGAGCGCGTCGCGGATGCCGGCCAGATCGTCGCCGGCCTCCATCACCAGGAAGATCGCCGAGCGCGACAGCGGCGCCCCGACGCTCTGCGCGTCGATCGGGACGCGCTCCCACGCACCGTGCTCCATCACGCCGATGTTCTCACGGCCGCGGCCGCTCGATCACCGTCAGCGCCTCGGACCGCTCGACGTGGCCGCGCCACAGCGCGTCCGCGATCGTGTCGGGGTCGTGGCCGCCGCGACCGATCGGGCCGACGATCACCGCATGCTGGACGCGCACGCCGTCGGCTGCGAGCGCCTCGTGGAGCAGCTTGAAGTACATCGCCTGCGCGGCGTTGACGACGGCGCTGGGGCGGATCACGGCGCTCCCGGTGGTGAACAGCAGGGAGCCCTTGCCGGCGGCGAGCATCGCGGGCAGCACCGCTCCGACCGCCGCGGCGCCGCCGACGACGCCGAGCTCGAGCGCGGCGCCGAGGTCCTCGGCCGTCGTCTCGGCGACCGGCTTGATCGTGTCGAGCGCGGGGAGCGGGCTGTAGCAGAGGACCTCGGGCGGCCCGAGCCGTGCCGCGAGCGCAGCGAGCGCGGAGCGCACCGCCTCGGGCCGTCGCGCGTCGGCGGTGGCGACCGCGGTGCTGACGCCTGCGGCGCGCAGGCCGGCGGCGATCGCCTCCAGGCGGCCGCCATCGCGCGCGACGAGCCCGACAGGATGGCCCTCGCGGCCGAAGCGGCGCGCGACCGCGGCGCCGACTCCCGGGGGCCCGCCCCGACCACGAACAGCGCGCCCGGCCCGCGATGTTCGCCCAGCGAGCTCGGAAGGGAAAGCTTGCTTTCGCTTTCCCCGCTCACGCGGCACGCTCGCTCACGGACTGCCATGCGCGCCAGGTTGCGAGGCGGTCGGTGTAGGCGCGCTCGGCGATCGGCAGTGGGAAGGCGCCGAGGAACAGGCGCAGCGGCGGCTCGTCGGCGTCGACGAGGGCGAGCACCGCCTCCGTGGTGACCTCGGGGCCGGGCGAGGGCCGGCCCGCGGCGGCGTCCGCTCGCGCGGCGGCGAGGTCGTCGAGCGTCGAGAGTCGCGTGCCGTGGCCGCGACGCGGTCGCCGCGCTCCAGCGCGGCCTGCGCCCAGGCACGGCCGAAGCCGCGCGAGGCGGCGGTGATGAACCAGGTCTTCGTCATGACTTCCAGGGTGGCGGCGAGGCGGCCGGTTAGCCAGGACCTCATCGGGGTTACCTTCGCCGTGTGCCGATCTCCGACCGCGACGACAACGTGCTCGGCGACCCTCTCTGTCAACGTCCGGTGAGACGCTCACGATCAGGGATCACTGACCTTGAGGGCGAGATCGGAGCATGTTGGGATGTCGAGGACGAATGGACACGAGAGGAGTGTCGCCGCGGCCCGGAAGCCCAGCGAGCCGTAGGCGAGCGAGGGGAATCGGGCCGCGGCGCGCGCGCCGCGGCGGGGGTCGCCGGACCCGGAGCTGGTCGAGCGGCCCAAGCGCCGGCGGTTCACGGCGGAGTACAAGCTGCGAGATCCTCGAGAGGCCGAGGCGTGCACGCGGCCGGGCGAGATCGGCGAGCTGCTGCGCCGCGAGGGGCTGTACACGTCGCATCTGACGGAGTGGCGCAAGCAGCGCAAGGACGGGGCGCTGAAGGAGCTCGGCAGGCCGCGCGGGCGCAAGCCGGCCGACCGGCGCGACGCGCGAGATCGCGGAGCTGCGCGCGGCGCGCTGAGCGCGCGGAGGCGGAGCTTGCAGAAGGCGCGCGAAGGTGATCGAGATCCAGGGAAACGTCTCAGCGCTCTTGGAGCAGATGCTCGGAACCGAGGGCGCGCACGCGGAGCACCGAGCGATGATCGCGCAGACCGTCGAGGAGCTGACGCCGATCATCGGCACCCGGCCGGCGTGCCGGGCGCTGGGCGCGTCGCCGGCGACGATCTACCGGCGCCGCCGGCCGCCGCGCGCCCGGCCCGCGCGAGCCGCGGCCGACGCCGGCCAGGGCGCTGTCAGCGAGCTCGAGCGCGCGGCGGTGCTGGCCGAGCTGTGCACTCGCGAGCGGTTCGTCGACTGCTCGCCGGCGCAGGTGTGGGCGACGCTGCTCGACGAGGGCCGCTACCTGGCCTCCGAGCGGACGATGTACCGGCTGCTGGCCGCCGAGCACGGCGGGGTGCGCGAGCGGCGCGACTCAGCTCACCCACCCCGCCTACGCGAAGCCCGAGCTGCTCGCCGAGCGCCCGAACGAGCTGTGGTCAGCTGGGACATCACCAAGCTCAAGGGCCCGGCGAAGTGGACCTACTTCTACCTGTACGTGATCCTCGACGTGTTCAGCCGCTACGCCGTCGGCTGGACCGTCCAGCACCGCGAGAGCGGCCCAGCTCGCCAAGGCGCTGATCGCCCAGGCCGCCGAGCAGCAGCAGATCGCGCCGCGACCAGCTGACCGTGCACGCCGACCGCGGCAGCTCGATGCGCTCCAAGCCGGTCGCGTTCCTGCTCGCCGACCTCGGCGTCACCAAGACGCCACAGCCGGCCCTACACCTCGACCGACAACCCCTACTGCGAGGCGCACTTCAAGACGCTCAAGTACCGGCCCGAGTTCCCCGCCCGCTTCGACGGCATCGAGCACGCCCGCGGCTTCTGCCGCGAGTTCTTCGACTGGTACAACCACCACCACCGCCACTCCGGGATCGGCCTGATGACCCCGGCGGCCGTCCACCACGGCCACGCCGACGCAGCTCCACGCCGAGCGCCGCGCGTCCTCGACGCCGCCTACGCCAGCGACGCCCGAGCGGTTCGTCCGACGACGCGCCCACGCCGCCGGCGCTGCCGACCGCCGCGTGGATCAACAAGCCCACGACGACCGAGGAGGCCGCTCACTAAATTCGACGCGAAGCGTCTCACCGGACTTGACAGGCTCCGGAATACCTGAGGGCGCGTCGCGGCCGGCTCACGCCCGAGGTGGCCGGAGTGCCCAGCGGCCCTCGCCACAGGTGCTCGAAGCGCTCGCTCGAGCGCTGCGGCTCGACGCCGACGGCGCGGCCCATCTCCGGACGCTGGCGGCGGGCGGCGAGGACATCGCGCTCGCCGAACGCCCCGCGGTTGCGCCCGGGATCCAGCAGCTGCTCGACGGGTGGGCCGGCGCCGCGGTCGGCGACGCGGCACTGGCGGCGCTGGTCGAAGAGCTGTCGGCCGACCCCGACTTCCGCGCGCTGTGGGCGCGTCACGACGTCCGCGCCGTCCGCGGCGACGCCAAGCGCGTGCGGCATCCGACCGCCGGCGAGATGACCCTCTCGCGGCAGGTGCTGTCGCTGCCCGACGCCGACGGGCAGGTCGTCCTCGCGTACTTCGCCGAGCCGGGGACCGCCTCGGCCGCGGCGCTGGCCTCTCTCGACGCATGAGGATCGGGGCCGCCCGGCAGCGGCCCCGATCCCCGGGACATCACCTCAGCGGTGCGCCCAGCCCCAACGCTCCGCGCGGCGGAGCTTGCGGGACTTCTTGTACTTCTTGGCCTGCTTCGCCTTGGCGGCCTTGGCCTTCTTGGTCGCGTCGGCCCACGGGTTCTTGGTCGACGAGAAGAACCACACGGCGTACGACGCGCCGTCGGACATCTCGTTCAGCCCACGCAGCGCGCCGCCCTCCATCTTGTTGGCGGCGATCTGCGCCTCCTCGAGCGTCGGCGTCGGATCCGCGATCAGCAGCCCGCCCGCGCTCAGCGGCGGGATCCCCGTGAGGATCGTCAGCAGGTCGTCGCAGATCTCGTGGTAGCAGACGTCATAGGCGGAGCCGGCGGCGCCACCGTAGATCGCCTCCTGCTCCGGCGTCTTGGGCTGCTCGGCACCGGCGAAGATGCCGCCGGCCGGGATGCCGCGGTTGGTGAACCCGACGTAGTCCGAGCGACCGTCGAACGGCACGCGGTCGGTCTCGAGCCCCCGGTCCTTGAACCAGTCGTCCTGGACCTTCTCGATCAGCCCGGAGCCGGGCGGGCCCTCGAGCCCGGGGTTGTCCGACCCGTCGCCGTCATACAGGAACCGCACGTAGTTCTGCGACGCGAGCATGTCGTAGTCGAGCATGCCGTCGATCTTGGCCACCTCGGCATCGCTGAGGTGGGAGGCGTAGTAGTTGGAGCCGATCAGGCCGTTCTCCTCGGCGCCCCACCAGCCGAACCGGATCTTCTGGCGCAGGTTCCTGGCGTGCTTGCTCTTGGCGATCGCCTCGGCCTGCGCGAGCAGCATCGCGGTGCCGCTGCCGTCGTCGTTGATGCCCGGCCCCTCCGGCCGCGAGTCCAGGTGCGCGCCGACGACGAGCACGTTGTTCTTGTCGCCGCCCTTGGTGTCGGCGATCACCTGCGGCAGGAAGCGATCAGCCAGGTGCCCGAACGTCGAGAAGTCGACGCGCACGTCCTGGCCGCTCTTGACGCCCTGAAGCAGCTCGTTGCCGGCGGCGTAGCTGGAGATCACGGCCGGGATGTGCAGATCGACCTGGTTGAGGACGTAGATCGGGTTCTGGCGGGCCGGGCCGACGCCGTCGTTGAAGATGATCACGCCGGCGGCGCCCACCTGCTGCGCGACCGCGGCCTTCTGCACGAACGAGCACGTGCCGCGCTGGACGAGCGCGACGTTGCCGGCCGTCTCCGCCGGGTAGTCGCCGGCCTCGCAGCCGCTGGTCGACGCCCCCGCGACGGCGGGCGGCGGGTCGATGATGTCGTTGGTCGGGACGACCTTCGCGTTCGTCAGCGTCCCGGTGCCGGCGTAGCCGAGCGTGATGAAGTCCACGTTCGGGCTGTCGTTGTCGGCTGCGGTGCCGTAGCGGTAGACCTTCGTCGGCGCCGGTGAGACGCGGTTCAGCACGGCGGGCGCGGACTCCTCCCAGAACGGGAAGTTGAAGTCGGTCACGTTCGGCTTGTAGCCGGCGCGGCGCAGCGTCTTGACGACGTAGTTGAGCGACTCCGTGTAGCCGTTGCTCAGCACCTCGCGGGTGTCGCCGTTGCGGCGCGCGATGCGCTGCAGCGCGGCCTGGTGGTGGACGATCCGCGAGACCGGGACGTCACGTACGAAGGCACGCGCGTCCGAGCTGCGCGGGCTCGGCTTGGGGTCATGACCGTGCGTGGCCCAGGCGTTCGGGACGATCCCCAACGTGGCGGCGCACGCGACCAGGACCGCCTTGCGGCTCCTGCTCATACAGCCCCTCCTCTAATGACTCAGGCCCCCCTCCGGGGCCATCTACGACGCAGCCTAGTAGTTCACGCGCGTGGGTGTAAGCAGGCGGCGCCGCGGCGGGCGGCGAAGGCGGCGGGCAGGCAGACCGCGATCAGCGCACCGAGCTCGAGCGGCACGGGCAGGGCGACGTCGAGGTGCCACTCGGCGAGCAGCATGCCGGCGACCGCGGCGACGATCGCCGCGAGCGCGACGGCGGCCCCGATGAACAGCGCCGGCGGGATCGTGGCGGCGCGCAGCAGGCCGGTGAGCTGGTCGACCCGCTCGGGCGCCACGCCCACGCCGGGCTCGTCGCTCGCGTCGAACCGCGCGAGCGCGGAGGCCAGCGGCTGGGCGTCGCCGATCGCGGCGACGCTCGCCGCGTCGGCGGCCAGCTCGGCCAGCGCCGCCTGGCGATCCGCGAGCGAGGCGAACCCCGGCAGCGGCCGCAACGCGTCGGCGGCGACGCGCGCGCACAGCAGCCGCAGCGGATCGCGGCGCGCGCGATGGTGCTCCTCGTGGGCCAGGATCGCGCGCAGCTCGCCCGGTTGCGAGGCGCGCAGCGTGCCCTCGGCGACGTACACCGCGGGCCGCAGCCAGCCGGCGCAGAACGCGCCGGTGCGCCCGGGGACGACGCGGACCCCATGGCCGTGCACGACCGTCGTGCGCAGGACCGGCAGGCGGCGCAGGAACGCCCGCTGGCCGCGCACGATGCGCACCAGCGACACCGTCGCGCGCGCGATCACGATCGCGTCGAGCAGCGCCAGCATCGTGTGCGGCTCGGCCGTCAGGCCGTGGTAGCGCAGCGCGTCGTAGGCGATCGCGATGACCAGCAGCACCGCGGTCGCGCCGAGCGTGGCGACGGCCAGTTGCGCCCGGCGGACCGCGCGCGCGTCAGTCACCGCGCGCGAGCCGGCGTATCTGCTCCCGGCGTTTCGGATCGAGCTTGGACATCTGGCGGGCGAAGTGCGCGAGCGCGAGATCGCCGTAGGCGTCGACGACGGCGCCGACCTCCTGCCCGGCCCGCTCGCGGGCGTAGTCCTCGCGGCTGAGCGCCGCGGCGTAGACATCGGTCCGGCCCCGCCGCTCGCGCCGCAGCAGCCCCTTGTGGTCGAGCCGGTGCATCACGGTCATCACCGTGGTGTACGCCCGCGGCGTGTCGCTGCGGGCGTTGAGCGCGTCGAGGATGTCGCGAACGCTCGACTCGTCGCGCCGCCACACCTCGGCCATGATCTCGGCCTCAAGCTCGTGCAGGGCGGGCGGCACGCTCATGCACCGATCCTACGCGGCGGCGGAAGGCGATGGCCACCAGTCCGGTGATGATGCAGGCGACGCCGGCGAGCTGCAGCAGGCTCGGGCTCTCGCCGAGCAGGATCACGCCGAGGAACACGGAGCCGACCGGCTGGATCGTCAGCGTCACCGAGGTCAGCGCCGCGGGGAGGCGGGGGAGCGACACCGTGATCAGCAGCCAGCCCAGCACCTGCGAGCTGAGCGCGAGGACGAGCAGCCAGCCGTGCGCGGGCCAGGTCGGTACGAGGTCGGCCTCGCCGACCGCCAGGCCGGCGATCACCGCGGCGACGGTGGCGACCGCCGTCGCGTCGAACAGCGGCCCGGCCGGGCGGCGCAGGTCGGCGCCCGCCTGGCGCAGCACGAGGATGAAGCCGGCGTAGCTCAGCCCGGTGAGGAGGCCGAAGACGACGCCCCGGATCGGATGGTCGCCGTAGGCCCCGGTCTCGAGCACCCCCGAGATCAGGACGACGCCGCTGCACACGAGCGGCAGCGCGGCGAGCAGCCGTCCGCTCACGCGCTCCCCGAGCACCATCCAGGCGACGAACGGCACGACGATGACCTGCGTGTTGCCGAGCACGGTCGCCAGGCCGGCGCCGACGTCGGCGATCGCGTGGTGCCAGAAGATCAGGTCGGCGGCGAAGAAGATGCCGGCGGGGATGGCCAGCCGCCGCTCGCGCAGCGGCCGGGCGCCGTAGCGGCGATCCTCGACCCAGGCGATCAGCCCGAGCAGCGGGAGCGCGTACAGGCAGCGGAAGATCGCCGCCGTCGCCGGCTCGACGTCGGCCAGCTTGACCAGGATCGCCGAGAAGGCGATGGTCAGCGCCCCGGCGACCGCGACGACACCTGGTCGCCCGGACAGGCGCTCGGTCACGCCTGCGCGATCCCTGCGGTGCCCACGCGCTCGAACCCGAGCCGGCCGTAGACCCGGGCGATGTCGTCGCTGCCGGCCGACAGGAACACGATCTCGGCGCCGGCGCGACGGGCGTCCGCGACCAGCGCGGCGGTCACCGCCGCGCCGAGCCCGCGCCGGCGCGCGGACGGCAGCGTGCCGACGCCGACGACCTCGGTGACGCCGGCGACCGGCTGGTGGCTTCCGACGGCGAGCACGCCGTCGTCGTCCTCGGCGACGATCGTCACGGTGAGGCCCGCGGTCATGCGCTCCCGCACCGCCGCGAGCCGTGCCTCGGGGAAGTTGCCCACGGCGTCGTCGCGCTCCGCCGGGCCGGCGTCGCCGCGCGCGGTGCCGGGCGCCCCGAACGCGATGTCGGCGACCGCGCGCGAGGCGGCCAGCGCCGGGTCGTCGGGATCGAGGCGCCGGAGGCGGGCGTCGACCGCCGGTGCCTCGAGGGGCCGGTCGAGCGCCATCAGCGGCAGCTCGTCGACGTACAGGCCGGCCTCGCGGGCCGCCGGGGAGAGCGTCGGGGCGAGCTCGACGACCCACTCGAACGTCTCCGGGATGCCGAGCTCCCACTGGCGGCTGCGCATCGCCCGCACGTCGTCGGCGCTGATGTCGCCGCCCGCCGGCCGCGCGTAGTAGGGCCACGGGACGCCTTCGCTGATGAACAGCCGCAGCGGCCCGTGGTCCTCCACTCGCGCGGCCGCGCGCGGGACCGCGTCGTAGTACCGCTCGATGTCGTCAAGTAGCACGCGGGCGCGTGTACTAGGAGGCCGACGATCCCGCCGCGATCTTCCGCAGGTCGAGGGCCTTGTCGAGCGTCTCCTCGTCGACCCCGTGCTCACGGGCGACCTCGCGCAACGTGCGCCCGCTGGCGGACGCGTCCTTGACGATGTCGGCCGCCTTGTCGTAGCCGATGTAGGGGTTCAGCGCGGTCGCCACGGCGAGCGTGGACTCCGCGGAGCGCTCGCAGCCCTCGAGGTTGGCCTCGATCCCCTCGACGCACTTCGCCGCGAACAGCGTGCTCGCGGTGGACAGCAGGTGGATCGACTGCAGCAGGTTGCGGGCGATCAGCGGGATCCGCACGTTGAGCTCGAACTGCCCCTGCAGGCCGCCGACGGTGATCGCCGTGTCGTTGCCGATCACCTGCGCGCTGACCTGCAGGACGACCTCCGGGAGCACCGGGTTGACCTTGCCCGGCATGATCGAGGAGCCCTTCTGCAGCTCGGGCAGGAACAGCTCACCGATGCCCGCGCGCGGGCCCGAGCCCATCATCGCGAGGTCGTTGGCGATCTTGGTGAGCGACACCGCGATGACCTTCAGCGCGCCGGACAGCTCGACCAGCGCGTCGCGGTTGCCCTGCGCCTCGAACGGGTCCTCGGGGGCGCTGATCGGCAGGCCGGTGTCGGCCGAGAGCGTCTCCCGCACCTTCGCCGCGAAGTCGCGGTGCGTGTTCAGGCCGGTGCCGGTGGCGGTGCCGCCGAGCGGGATCTGCGCCACGTGCGGCAGCGCGTCGGCGACGCGGGCACGGCCGAGCCGGATCTGCGCGGCGTAGCCGGCGAACTCCTGCCCGAGCGTGACGGGCACGGCGTCCATCAGGTGCGTGCGGCCGGACTTGACGATGTCCTTGAACGCCTCCGCCTTGCCGGCGAACGCCTGCTCGAGCCGCTCGAGCGCGGGCAGCAGGCGGTTGGTCGCCTCGTCGAGCGCGGCCAGGTGCACGGCGCTCGGGAACACGTCGTTGGACGACTGGCCCATGTTGACGTGGTCGTTGGCGTGCGCGCCGTCGCCGGCGAGGTTGGCGATCACCTCGTTGGCGTTCATGTTCGACGACGTGCCGGAGCCGGTCTGGAACACGTCGATCGGGAACTGGTTGTCGTGCCGCCCCTGCGCGATCTCGTCCGCGCCGGCGGCGATCCGCTGCGCCAGGTCGGCGTCCAGCAGTCCGAGCTCGGCGTTCGCCCGGGCGGCCGCGCCCTTGATGCGCCCCAGCCAGCGCACCACCGCGACCGGAACGCGCTCGCCGGACACGGGGAAGTTGTCAACTGCCTTGCGGGTCTCCCCGCCCCACAGCTCCTCTGTCGTCTCAAGGCTCATGCCTTGAACGCTAGCGCTGGCCGACCTCTCAGGCCGCTGCCGTCGGGACCTGCGCGCCCGGACCGGGCTCGGGAGTGACGTCGTGGGGGTGCAATGCGCCGCCGCAGTGATCACAGACGAGCACGGGGTCGATCAGCTCGCCGCACGAGTGGCGCAGGACGACCGGAGGCCCGGCCTCCTCGGCCAGGTACTCGTCGCCCCACTTCATGATCGCGATCACGGCGGGGTAGAGGTCGCGGCCGGCCTGCGTGAGCCGGTACTCGAAACGCTCCGGCTCCTCCTGGTAGCGGCGGCGCTCGAGGATCCCGGCCCGCACGAGCGTCTGCAGCCGCGTGGAGAGGATGTTGCGCGCGATACCCAGGTTGCGCTGCATGTCCGAGAAGCGGCGGACGCCATAGAAGGCCTCGCGCATGATCAGCATCGTCCACCGCTCACCGAGGATGTCCATCGCCCGGGCGACCGAGCACGTCTCCGGACGTTCCAGCTCGTACATGGCCTCAGACGGTAGCGGGTCAGCCACAGAACGCCGCCAGCTCTCTGGCCAGTCCCACGGGGTCGTCGTAGGCCATCAGGAAGCCGGTGCCCTCGAGCACGCGCAGCTGGGCGTCGGGGAGCAGATCGAGCGCCTCCTCGGCGATCTCGAGCGGGTGCATCAGGTCGCGGTCGGCCCACAGCAGCAGCGTCGGGACGTCGATCCGCGGATACGCGTCGAGCAGGTCCGGCTGCGCGCCCGAAGGCCAGCGCCGCGCGGCCTTGGCCCACGAGCGCGCGCGGTTGGCGTTGCCGCCGAGCCCGAACGCGGCGTGGCGGAGCAGGTCGCGCGCCGCCGGGTTGCCGCTCGCCGACAGGCGCTCGCCGGAGCCGGGCCGCAGCGCGACGCGCGGCGCGTGCGAGATCAACCGGTCGAGGCCCGGCACCGCCGCGGCCCGCACGCCCAGCGACACGCCGCGCTCGGCCCGGGCGCGCACCGGGCGGCGATGCATCGCGTTCGGCATCAGCACGAGCCGGCTCGGCGTCAGCTGGGCGCTGGCGACCGCGGTGAGCAGGATCTGGGCGCCGGCCTCGTGGCCGCCGACGAGCGGATGCGTCCCGCACGTGTCGCGGATGAAGCCGGCCATCACCTCCGCGAACCACTGCGGCGTGTACGGGTGCGACGGCCGGTCCTCGGAGTCGCCGTGCAGCGGCAGGTCGGGCAGGACGAGCCGGTAGCGGTGGCTGAGCTCCTCGACCACCGGTTCCCACTCGCGGTGCGACAGCAGCTTCGAGTGCAGCAGCGCCAGCGGCCGCCCCGTCCCCGCCTCCCGATAGGCCACCCGCGCTCCGTCGTGGTGGTGGTAGAGGCGGAGCTTCATGTTTCGGACGCCAGGGACGGCGGCCGTCGCCATAAGGGGGACGGCCGGATGAAGTCCCGGGCAACATAACCTTATGGCTCGCCCGCTCGACCGCGAAGTCTTTGCCCTGGCGCTGCCCGGCGCTGGGCGCGCTGGCGGCCGAGCCGCTGTATGTGCTCGTCGACACCGCGATCGTCGGCCACCTCGGCACGACCCAGCTCGCGGCCCTGGCGATCGCGGCCACGGTGCTCTCCACCGCGTTCACGATCTTCAACTTCCTCACCTACGGGACGACCGCGCAGGTCGCGCGGCTGCACGGCGCCGGCCGTGATGCCGAGGCGGCGGCGCTCGGCTCGCAGGCGCTGTGGCTGGCGCTCGGGATCGGCGTGCTGCTGCTCGCCGGGATCGTGGCGCTGGCGCCCGGCGCCGTGTCGTTGATGGGAGGCGAGGACGAGGTCGCCGACGGCGCGGTGCTGTACCTGCGGATCGCCGCGCTCGGGTCACCCTTCTTCATGCTCGCGACCGCCGGCCAGGGCTTCCTCCGCGGGGTGGGCGACCTGCGCACGCCGCTGGTGATCCTCGTGATCGCCCACTCGGTCAACGTCGTGCTCGAGCTGCTGTTCGTGTACGGCTTCGGCTGGGGGTTGGCCGGGTCGGCGTGGGGCACCGTCATCGCGCAGGTCGGGATGGGCCTCGCGTTCGTGCAGGTGCAGCGCCGCGCGGGCTTCGAGCCGCCGCTGCTGGAGAAGATGAAGCCGCTGATGCGGATCGGGACCGAGATCGCGGTGCGCACGACCGCGCTGCTCGGCTCGTTCCTCGTCGCCTCGGCGGTGCTCGCGCGGGTCGGCACAGCGTCACTGGCCGCGCACCAGATCGCCTTTCAGCTGTTCGTCTTCCTCGCGCTCGTGCTCGACGCTCTGGCCATCGCGGCGCAGGTGCTGGTCGGGCGCCTGCTCGGCGCCGGTGACGCGGCTCGTGCGCGGGCGGCGGCGACGCGGGTGATCCTGTGGTCGATGGTGGTGGGCGCCGGGTTCGGGGTCGCGCTGCTGGCGCTGACGAACGTGCTCCCGCACGCGTTCACCGACGACGACCTCGTCGTCGAGCGCGCGCACGAGATCTGGTGGCTGTTCGCGGCGCTGATGCCGATCAACGGCCTCGTGTTCGCGCTCGACGGCATCCTCATCGGCGCCGGCGACACGCGCTTCTTGATGTGGGGGATGTTGTCGGCGGCGGCCGTCTACGTGCCGGTGGCGCTGCTGGCGCTGCACCAGGACTGGGGGATCGTCGGCGTCTGGTGGGGGCTCGCGGGCCTGATCGGCGTACGCGCGTTGACCTGCGGGCTACGGTTCCTGGGTAGCCGGTGGGTTCTCACCGGCGCGCCCGCGTAGTACCTTGCGCGCCCCGATGCTCCGTCGCACGCTCGTCATCGTCCTGTTCGTGGCCCTGCTGGTGCCGTCGGCGGCGCTCGCCCAGGGCGACGCGTTCGGCCCGCTGCCGCAGACGGCTCCGGCGCCCACGGCGACGCCGGCGAAGTCGAACAACAGCATCACCAGCGGCCTCGGCGGCCGCACGACGCTGTTCATCATCTTCGGCGGGCTGCTGATCGCCTTCGTCGCGATCGGGGTGTTCATCTCGCGCGACGCGCGGAGCGCGCTGCCCAAGCACCACCGGGGGGACGCGCACCGGCTGCGCGAGCAAGGGCCGCACAAGCACAAGATGCAGGCCAAGTCGCGCGCCCGCGCGAAGACCAAGGCGCAGCGCGAGGCTCGACGGCGGAACCGCTGACCCGTATTCTCTGACCCAGGTCAGAGAGATGGACGAGGTCGCGCAGGTCCGCAGCTTCAATCGCCTGGTCACGCGCCAGGTCGGCGCGCTGCAGGATCGCTACCTCGGCCGGCGGCCGCTCGGCGAGCTGCGGGTGCTGTTCGAGATCGGCGGCGCGGACGCCACGCCGCGTGACCTGCGGATCCGGCTCGGGCTCGACTCCGGGTACGTGTCGCGGATGATCGCGGCGCTCGAGCGCGACGGCCTGATCGAGCGCCATCCGAACCCGGCCGACCGCCGCACCGCGCTGCTCAGGCAGACCGCGGCGGGCGCGGCGCAGATGGACGAGCTGAACGCGATCTCCGACGACATGGCGCGCGCGGTGCTCGACCCGCTGACGCCCGAGCAGCGGCAGCGGCTGCTCGCCGCGCAGGCCGAGGTCGCCCGCCTGCTCGCCGTGTCGATGGTGAGGATCGAGCCCGCCGATCCGCACGGCGCCGACGCCCGCTGGTGCCTCGAGCACTACTACGCCGAGCTGGCCGAGCGGTTCGAGGAGGGCTTCGAGCCGGGCCGCACGCTGCCGGCCGACCGCCCGGACCTGTTCGTCATCGCCCGCATCGACAGCCAGCCCGCCGGCTGCGGGGCGCTGCAGGGCCACGAGATCCTGCGCATGTGGGTCGACCGCCCGCAACGCGGGCTCGGCATCGCCGGCCGCATCCTCACCGCGCTCGAGCACGAGGCGGCGGCGCGCGGGCACCACGTGGTGCGGCTGTACACCAACCGCGCGCTGGGCGAGGCGCAGGCGATGTACCGCAAGCGCGGGTACGTCGAGGTCGAGCGCTTCAACGCCGACCCCTACGCGAACCACTTCTTCGAGAAGCGGCTCTAGTGTCCCGAACCTACGACTCGCGACACTAAAGCGGCGCCGGCAGCTTGATCCCGTAGCGGCGCATGCCGTCCTCGCACGCCGCGATCACGGTCTCGATCACCTTCACGCGCGCGTAGCGCTTGGAGTCGCCCTCCACGAGCGTCCACGGCGCGTGGTCGCCGTCGGTCGCGGCCAGCATGTCCTCGATCGCGCGCTCGGTAGGCGCGCCGCTTGGCCCGGTTGCGCCAGTCCTCGTCGGTGAGCTTCCAGCTGCGCAGCGGGTCCTCGGCACGGCTCTCGAACCGCTTGAGCTGCTCCCTCGAGGAGATGTGCAGCCAGAACTTGACGAGGATCGTCCCCTCCTCGTAGAGCATCCGCTCGAAGTCGCGGATCTCCTCGTACGCGCGCGTCCACGCCGCCTTCTCGGCGAACCCCTCGACCCGCTCGACGAGCACGCGCCCGTACCACGAACGGTCGAGCACGGCCATCCCGCCCCAGCCCGGCAGCGTGGGCCAGAACCGGCCGAGCCAGTGGTGGCGCTTCTCGTCGTAGGTCGGCGCGGCGAACTGGCGCACACGCACGTGGCGGGGGTCGAGCGGGGCGACCAGGCGCCTGATCGCGCCGCCCTTGCCGGACGCGTCCCAGCCCTCGAACAGCACGCACAACGGCGGCCCGATCTCGCCGCTCGTCGATCAGCCCGCCGAGCACGAGCCGCAGCTGCAGCAGCCGCGTCTGCGCCGCCGCAAGCTTCTCCGCCTCCTCCTCGCGGCTCAGCTTCAGGTGCAAATCCAGATCGTCGAGTCGAGTCACAACTAAGATCTTCCGTCCTTTGCCGCGTGCGTTGCCAGCCAAGCCGGACTTCCCGGCGCTCGAGGAGCAGGTCCTCGAGCGCTGGCGCGAGCGCGACGTCTTCAACGAGTCGATGCGCCGCCGCGAGGGCGGTGAGCCGTTCGTCTTCTACGAGGGGCCGCCGACCGTCAACGCGCCGCCGGCCGCCCACCACGTGCTCGCGCGCGTGTTCAAGGACATCTTCCCGCGCTACCAGACGATGCGCGGGCGGTTCGTCGAGCGCAAGGGCGGCTAGGACTGCCACGGCCTGCCGGTCGAGATCGCCGTCGAGCAGAAGCTCGGGTTCGACCGCAAGTCCGACATCGAGGACTACGGCATCGCCGAGTTCAACCAGAAGTGCCGCGAGTCGGTGTTCGAGTACCTGGAGGAGTGGAACCGGCTTACCGAGCGGATCGGCTACTGGGTCGACCTCGACAACGCGTATCGAACGCTCGACACCGAGTACATCGAGTCGGTCTGGTGGGCGCTCAAGACGATGTGGGAGCGCGACCTGCTGTACGAGGGCTACCGCGTCGTCCCGTACTGCACGCGTGACGGGACCGCGCTCTCGTCGCACGAGGTCTCCGACGGCTACGAGGACGTCGAGGACCCGTCGGTCTACGTCAAGTTCCCGGTGAGCCGGCCTGCCGGCGCGCTGCGCGAGGGCGACACGCTGCTCGTCTGGACGACGACCCCGTGGACGCTCGTGTCGAACGCCGCCGTCGCCGTCGACCCCGACCTCACGTACGTGCGCACCACCGACGGGCACGTGCTGGCCGAGGCGCTCGCCGGGCGCGTGCTCGGCGAGGACGTCGAGGTGGCGCGACCGCTTCCGCGGCGCCGACATGCTCGGCGCGGCGTACGAGCCCCCGTTCCCCTTCATCGGCGCATCGGAGTACGGCGAGAAGGGCCACACGGTCCTCCCGGGCGACTTCGTGACCGCCGAGGATGGCACCGGCATCGTCCACACCGCGATCGCGTTCGGCGAGGACGACTTCCGGCTCGGCGCCGAGCAGGGCCTCAACGTCGTCAACCCGGTGCGGCTCGACGGCACCTACGACGAGCGGATCGGGCCATACGCCGGCCGCTCGGTCAAGGACGCCGACCCGGATCTGATCGAGGACCTGCGCAGCCGCGGGCGGCTGCTGCGCGCCGAGACGTACCTGCACGCCTACCCGCACTGCTGGCGCTGCGGCACGCCGCTCATCTACTACGCCAAGCCGGCCTGGTACATCCGCACGTCGTCGCTGCGCGACCGGCTGCTCGCCGCCAACGAGACCATCGACTGGCATCCGGAGCACATCAAGCACGGCCGCATGGGCAAGTGGCTGGAGAACAACGTCGACTGGGCGCTGTCGCGCGAGCGCTACTGGGGCACGCCGCTTCCGGTCTGGCGCAACGAGGCGGGCGAGATGCTGTGCATCGGGTCGCTCTCCGAGCTCGAGGAGCTCAGCGGCGTGAAGCTCGACGATCCGCACCGCCCGTTCGTGGACGACGTCGAGATCCCCTCGCCGAGCGGCGGGGAGCCGCTGCGCCGCGTGCCCGAGGTGATCGACGTGTGGTTCGACTCAGGGGCGATGCCGTTCGCCCAGCACCACGCGCCGTACCACAACCAGGACAAGTTCGAGGCCAACTTCCCGGCCGACTACATCTGCGAGGCGATCGACCAGACGCGCGGCTGGTTCTACTCGCTGCTGGCGATCTCGACGCTGCTGTTCGACCAGTCGCCGTACCGGACGTGCGTCGTGCTCGGGCACCTGGCCGACCCCGACGGCAAGAAGATGTCCAAGTCGCTCGGCAACATCGTCGTGCCGTGGGACGTGATCAACCAGCACGGCGCCGACGCGTTCCGCTGGTACTTCTTCACCGCCAAGCAGCCGTGGGACGGCTACCTGTTCGACTCCGACACCGTCGGGGAGTCGGTCCGCCAGTTCCTGCTGCAGCTGTGGAACACGTACGGCTTCTACGTCCTGTACGCGAACGCCAACGACGTCGGCGAGCTGGGCGAGCCGGAGACCGAGCTCGACCGCTGGGCGATCTCGCGCCTGCACGCGACCACGCAGGTCGTGCGCGACCGGCTCGACGACTACGACGCCACCCGCGCCGGCCATGCGATCGCCGCCTTCGTCGACGAGCTGTCGAACTGGTACGTGCGCCGCTCGCGCCCGCGCTTCTGGGAAGGCGACCCGGCGGCGTTCGGGACGCTGCATCGCTGCCTCGTCGGCGTCGCGCACCTGCTGGCGCCGTTCTGCCCGTTCGTCGCCGACGAGATCTACGACAACCTCGACGGCACCGAGCACAGCGTGCACCTGTGCGACTTCCCGGAGGTCGGCGCCCGCGACACCGAGCTGGAGGTGGCGATGGGGGTCGTGCGCGAGACCGTGCGGCTCGGCCTCGCCGCACGTGGGCAGGCCAAGCTCGGCGTGCGCCAGCCGCTGCACGAGGCGGTCGTGGTGGCCGCGGGCGCCGAGCGGTCGGCGATCGAACGGCTCGAGGACATCGTCCTCGGCGAGCTCAACGTCAAGCAGGTCCGCTACGTGTCGCAGGCGGACGAGCTCGGCTCCTACGAGGTCAAGCCCAACTACCGCGCGCTCGGGCCGCGCTTCGGCAAGCACATGCCGCAGGTGGCGGCTGCGGTCGCGGCGCTCGACCCCGCGCACGTGGCCGACGCGCTGCGCGACGACCGGCCCGTCGGGGTCAACGTCGACGGCCACGAGCACCAGCTCGGGCCGGACGACCTGCTCCTGGCGATGCGCCCGCTCGACGGCTACCAGCTCGAGCGCGAGGGCTCGCACGCGGTGGCGCTCGAGCTCGAGCTCGACGATGCGCTGGTGCGCGAGGGCCTGGCACGCGAGATCGTCCACGCGGTCCAGAACGCCCGCAAGTCGGCCGGGCTGGAGATCTCCGATCGGATCGAGCTGACGCTCGGCGGCGACGGCGATCTGCTCGAGGCGGCCCGTGCGCACGAGCAGTACCTGGCCGGCGAGACGCTCGCTGTCGCCGTCACCTATGACGGCGCGTCGGCGAGCGAGGAGGCGACCGTCAAGGGCCGCCCCCTGCTGATTGCCGTGCGACGATCGGGGGTCTGACCCGCGATCGTCTCCGCCGGCACGAGCGCCGCGGTTGGGGGGTCAGACCCCCTGGAGCGCGGGCTCGAGCTCGGCCTCGAGGCGCTTGCGGGGCTTGGAGCCCTGGATGCGCGTCGCCTCGGCGCCGTTGCGGAAGAGGATCATCGTGGGGATCGCGAGGATCCCGAGGCTCGCCGGCGTGTGCGGGTTGGCGTCGATGTCCATCTTCACGATCTCGAGGTCGTCGCGGTCGGCGGCGATCTCCTCGAGGATCGGGGCGATGACCCGGCACGGACCGCACCAGGCGGCCCAGAAGTCCACGAGTACAGGCTTGTCTGACTCGAGCACCTCGGCCTGGAAAGTGGTGTCGGTGACGTCTTTGAGATTGCCGGCCATCTGCTCTGTTGCTCCTGTTCGCTTACTTCAGAAAGTATAGCGACCCGGTTCCCCGCGCCCCGAGCGGCTCTACCCGGCCAGCGCGAGCAACAGGCGCGGGGAAACCCACGTTTCCACCGCCGCGGCGGCGACCAGCACCGGGACCGCGATCGCCACGGTGACGAACGTGGCGGCCAGGAGATCTTTCCACGCTCCACGACGCGAGGCGATGGTCCAGGCGGCGAGCGGGAGGAACAGCGCGGTCAGCTCCGGCAGCGCGTGCGGGAGCAGGCCGACGATGAGCAGCGCAGGCGACAGCTGCAGCTCGCCGGCGAGGTCGGACGCCCCGTGGCCGAGCGCATACGCCTGGGTGCAGAGCGAGAACACCGTCGCGAGGATCACGAAGCCGATCGCCAGCGGGCCGGCCTTGTCGTGGATCTTGCGCATGATGCCGCTGTAGCCCTCGGCGACGGTCGGCAGCGACGCGCCGGCCATGAACCCGGCGACGCAGGCCAGCGCGTGCAGCGCCAGCACGAGCCCGTTGCGGTAGAGCACGAAGCCGAAGTCGGCCGTCGTCGCCGGATACGAGACGCCCGGGAACTGCACGCCGCTGGGATCGGGCGTCGTGACGGCGGCGATCAGCCAGACGGCGAAGAGCAGCACGACGGCGACGGCGAGCGCGCCGAGCGCCCACGGTGCCAGGGTGCGGATGGGGTGGCGGCGCCAGCGCACGAGCGCGTGGCGCGTGTCCGCCCAGCCCTGGACGAACGCGAGCTCTTCTGCCTTCACATTGATGATCATCGGCATCGCGGCGGAGGCGATTAGCCTACGGGTCCCGTGGCCGACTTGACCAACGCCCAGATCGCCGCCGCGTTCGAGGAGCTGGCGGACCTCTACGAGCTCGACGGCGCCGTCCAGTACCGCGTGATCGCGTACCGCAACGCCGCCCGCACGGTGCGCGACTCGGCCGTGTCCGTCGCCGCCCTGGCGCGCGACGGCAAGGTCACCGAGCTGCCCAACATCGGCAAGACGCTCGAGGAGAAGCTGATCGCGCTCGACGAGACCGGCGACATCCCCGCCGCCGTCAAGCTGCGCGCCAAGATCCCGGTCGGGCTCGTGTCGGTCATGCATCTGCCGGGCTTCGGCCCGAAACGGGCCCGCCGCCTGTACGACGAGCTCGGCGTCGACTCGCTCGACGCGCTGCGCGCCGCGGTCGAGGACGGCCGCCTGCGCGAGCTGCGCGGCTTCGGCGCCAAGGCCGAGGAGAACCTCAAGCTGGTGCTGGCCGAGCACGACGAGGGCGACGGGAAGCCGGCGCCGCGAGTGGTGCTCTCGCGTGCGCTCGGCGTCGCGAACGAGATCGCCGAGGCCCTGCGCGCGCATCCCGCGGCCGACCGCGTCGAGGTCGCCGGCTCGCTGCGGCGCTGGGTCGAGTCGGTCAAGGACCTCGACATCATCGCCACCGCTTCCGACCCTGCCGCGCTGTCGAAGGCGCTGACCGAGCTGCCGCTGGTGGAATCGGTGGCGCAGTCGGGCGAGGCGGGCGCCCGCGTGGTCACGCACACGGGCATGAAGGTCGACCTGCGCGTCGTCGAGCCCGACCAGTTCGGCAACGTGCTGCAGCACTTCACCGGGTCCAAGGCGCACAACGTGTCGCTGCGCGAGTCGGCCGTGCGGCGCGGCCTGCACGTGTCCGAGTACGGGATCCTCGATGACGCGACCGGCGAGACCACCCGCTGCGCCACCGAGGAGGAGGTCTACGCGACGCTCGGGCTCGACTGGGTCCCGCCGGAGCTGCGCGAGGGCCGCGGCGAGCTCGAGGCGGCAACGCCGGGCGGCGGCGGGCTGCCGGACCTGATCGAGCTCGATGACCTGCGCGGCGACCTGCACTCCCACACGACGCTGTCCGACGGCACCGCGACGGCGGAGGAGATGGCGGCGGCCGCGGTCGCGCGCGGGCTCCAGTACCTCGCGATCACCGACCACTCCGCCACGCACGGCTTCGGCGACCACGTCACGCCCGACGCGCTGCGCGCCCGCATCGACGAGATCCGCGCCTTGAACGAGTCCCTGGACGGTCTGGAGCTGCTGATCGGGACCGAGTGCAACATCCTCCCGGACGGCTCGCTCGACTACGAGGACGCGCTGCTCGAGCAGCTCGACTGGGTGATCGCGTCGATCCACACCTCGTTCCAGATGGGCACGAAGGAGATGACCGATCGCATGGTCGCCGCGATCGAGCACCCGTTCGTCGACGCCATCGGCCACCCGACGGGGCGCAAGATCGAGAAGCGCGCGCCGTACGGGCTCGACATCGAGCGGGTGATCGAGGCCGCCGCCCGCACCGGCACGATGATCGAGATCAACAGCTCGCCGAACCGCCGCGACCTCAACGAGATCCACGCGCGTGCGGCGGCCGAGGCCGGGGTCCTGATCCTGGTGGACTCCGACGCCCACTCGACCGACGAGTTCGACGTGCTGCGCTACGGGATCGCCACCGCGCGGCGCGGGTGGCTGACCGCCGAGCAGGTCGCCAACACGCGCCCGTGGAAGGAGTTCGCGCCGCTGCGCAAGCGCGTCCGGTGATCCGCGCGGCGCGCTCCCGGTCTCGGCGCGCCTCCCGGTCTCGGCCAACTGCGGCGGGGTGGGGAGGCGGCGTCGCCGCCTCCCCACCCAGCCGAAGTTCGTCCCTACGGATGCTGCAAGAAGCTGCCGCCGAAGCCCGGCGTACGGACGAGCTTGATCGGGTGCATGGGCGAGGTGCGGTCGATGTAGAAGCGCACGCCGTCGCGCTCCTCGATCGCCGCGACCGCCCCGGCCTGGCGCCGCCACGCCAGCGCCCAGATGATCGTGAAGCCCGAGGCGACACCGGCGACCTGCGGCTCGAACACGCTCAGGATCGCGGCGCCCAACGTGGCGAACAGCAGCGGCCACAGGCGGTTGATCAACGTCAGGCCCGGCCGCAGCTCAGGCAGCGACGTCTGCGAGCGCGCGTTCAAGAGCAGCCGCCGGATCGGCGGCGAGGTCTCGTTGCGGCGCCCCAGCCAGATCCCGATCAGCACGGACCCGCCCCACCAGAACGCGGCGAACACGACCAACGTCGAGTCGTACTGCTGCGACAACCCGATCACGGTCAGGGCGGCCAGCAGCGTCGCCGCACCGGCGCTCAACAGGACCGTCATGCGGAGGAAGTCGCCGAATCGCACTCAGTCGAGCAGGGCCTGGAGCATGTCCCGCACCCCGTCCGTGCCCTCCACCATCACGTCGGCCTCCTGGGCGAGCGCGGATGGGCCCTCGTCGGAGCGGACGCCGACGCGCACCGCGGTGCCGAGCCGCCCCTCGTCGACGAGCTCGGTGAGGCCGCGGAAGGCGTCGAGGTCGGTCGTGTCGTCGCCCGCGTACAAGGCGGCGGCGAGGTCGCGGTCGCGCAGGAGCTGCACGACCCCGGCGCCCTTGTCGATCCGCACCGGCGGCCGGATCTCGAGCACCTTCCGGCCCCAATGGATCGTGAAGCCGGCGTCCTCGGCGCGGGCGGCGACCGACTCGATCGCGGCCTGGGCGCCCTCCTCGTCGGGCACGCCGCGCCAGTGCAGGGCCGCGATCGCCTCTTTGTCCTCCAGCCGCACCCGCAGCCGCCGCAGCGGCTCGTCGAACGCCTCGTTGGCGAATGCCTGCACGCGCCGCGTCCAGGCCGCGAGCTCGCGATCGACCTCGGGGGCGATCGCGCCCGGCCGCAGCACCTCCGAGCCGTGCGAGCCGAGGTAGGCGATCGAGCCGAGCGAGACGATCCGGCGCGCGTCCGACGCCCGCCGGCCCGACACGCAGGCCACGACGCCGTACCGCTTGGCGACCTCGATCAGCGGCCGGCGCGTGCTCTCGGGCATGTGCGCGTCGTCCGGGTGCTGCACGATCGGCGCGAGCACGCCGTCCACGTCGAGCAGGATCGCCGACCGCTTCGGCTCGGCCTTCAGTGGCTGCAGGATCTCCTCGAGGGTTCCGGGCGGGCCGGGCACTCGGACTAGTATGCCGCCCGATGCCGAAGGAGCCGATAAATGGCGCCGGTTGGGCGGTCTCGTCCATCGCCGATCTCGGCGAGGGCCCGGGCTTCCGGAAGGTCCGCGGGCCGCTCGGGGTCACCGCGTTCGGCGCGAACGCGATCGTCCTGCCGCCGTCGTGGGTCACGCCCAAGCACTCGCACGAGCGCCAGGAGGAGCTCTACCTCGTGCTCGACGGCGAGATCGAGATCGACCTCGACGGCACGAAGCACACGCTCGGCCCGGGCGGGCTCGCGCGCGTGAGCCCCGGGACGACGCGCTTCCTGCGCAACACGTCCGACGCCGCCGAGGCCACGTACTTCTGCGTCGGCGGCGCGGACGGCTACGTCGGCCGTGACGGCGTGACGCCCGACTGAAGCAGGTCGCGGATCTCGCCGAGCAGCACGATGTCCTCCGGCACCGCGTCCGGCGCCGGCTCCTCGCCCTTCTTGCGTCGCTCCATCAGGTAGTTCACCGGCTTGACGACGAAGAAGAACACGGCCGCGCCGATCGTGAGCAACGAGAACACCGCGTTGAGGAACGACCCGTAGCGGATCACCGCGTCGTTGATCGTGATCGTCAGCTCCTCGAAGCCGGGCTTGCCGAAGATGATCGAGATGATCGGGGTGACGATGTCGGTCACCAGCGACGTGACGACGGCACCGAACGCGGCGCCGAGGACCACCGCTACGGCCAGGTCGATCGCGTTGCCGCGCAGGATGAAGTTGCGGAACTCCTTGAGCATCAATAACCGGCCTCGGGGTCGATCGGTGACAGCAACGGTTCGCCGTTCGCGAAGCGGGTGACGTTCTCCTTCACGTGCCGCGCCAGGTAGCGGCGGAGCGTCGCCGCCGGGTTCGCGATGTGCGGCGTGATCAGCGCGCGCGGCTCGCTCCACAGCGGATGGCCGTCGGGCAGCGGCTCGGGGTCGGTGACGTCGAGCGCGGCGCCGGCGATCGAGCCCGCCGCCAGCGCCGCGACCAGCGCCTCGGTGTCGACCAGCGCGCCGCGGGCGACGTTGACCAGCCACGCGTCCTCGCGCATCGCCTCCAGCTCGGCGGCGCCGATGATGTGGCGGGTGTCCGCCGTCGCCGGCGCCGCGATCACGACGTGGTGCGCGGCCGGGAGCACCTCGGGCAGGCGATCCGCCGCGAGCGTCCCGTCGCGGCCGCGCCGCGTCACCGCCAGCACCTCGACGTCGAGCGGCTCGAGCAGCCGCATCAGCGCCCGCCCGATCCCGCCGGCGCCGACGATCGCCACCGTCGCGCCGTCGAGCGGCTGTGCCGGAGGAGCCGTCCAGGTGTCCGCCCGCGCGCAGTCCGCCAGCCGCCGTGCGCCCGCGAGCATCAACGCCAGCGCGTGCTCGGCGACCGGCAGCCCGTAGGCGCCCGCGGCCGAGGTCCACGCCCGCGCACCGTCGACCCGCCCGAGCCAGCTCTCGACGCCGGCGCTCGGCAGCTGCACCCAGCGGACGGCGTCCGGGAGCGCGTCAGGGAACGAATCCGGGTTCGAATCCAGCCAGACCAGCGCGGCCGCGTCGCCGAGCGGCCCGATTTGGCCACCGGCCTGGGTTATCGCCGCTTCGACGGTGTGATCGGACTCCGGCGCGACGTGCACGACAGGTTGCATGCTGCGAACGTACCCGGTCCCCCCATGGCAACCGTCCCGCTCCTCTCGGCACGCGACCTCAAGAAGTCGTTCGGCGGCCGGCTGATCCTCGACGGGCTCGACCTCGAGCTGGCCGACGGCATGCGCGTCGGCGTGCTCGGCCCCAACGGTGGCGGCAAGTCGACGCTGCTCGCCATCCTCGCCGCTCTCGAGGCGCCGGACGGCGGCACGGTCACGCGCCGCCGCGGCCTCGTGCACGCGTTCCTCCCGCAGCATGTCCACGGCGACGAGCGCACGCCGCTCGCCTGGGTCATCGCCGCCCGGCCCGAGCTCGCCGAGCTCGAGGACCAGCTGCACGCGGTCGAGCGGCGGCTCGCCGACCCGGCGCTGGCCTCCGACCTGGACGCCATGGGTCGCGCGCTCGCGCACCAGGAGCGGCTGCTCGCGCAGTGGGCCGAGCAGGGCGGCGACCGCGCCGAGGGCGAGGCGCGCACGCTGCTCGACGACCTCGGCGTCACCGAGGAGATGCTCGCGATGCCGACCAGCGAGCTGAGCGGCGGCCAGCGCAAGCTCGTCGCGCTCGCGGCCTGCCTCGCGCGCCGGCCGCACGTGCTGATGCTCGACGAGCCCGAGGCGCACCTCGACATGCACCGGCGCGACCAGCTGGAGCGGATCGTCGACGAGTTCGACGGCGCCGTGCTGATGGTCTCGCACGACCGCCACCTGCTCGACGCCTGCGTCGGCGCGATCGCCGAGCTCGACCGCGGCCGGATCCGCATCTGGCCCGGCGGCTACAGCGCCTACGCCGTGGCCCGTCAGCTCGAGCTGGAGAAGCAACAGCAGCAGTACGTCACGCAGCAGAAGGAGATCGCGCGCCTGGAGGAGGCGGTCCGCCGCTTCCGCCACTGGGCGCACATCACGGTCAACGAGCGCGCGGCCAAGCAGGCCCGCGTCAAGCAGATGCAGATCGACAAGATGGACAAGATCGAGCGCCCGGTGCTCGAGCGGCGCAAGATGGCGCTCGGCTTCCGCAGCGCCGTGCGCGGCGGTCAGCGGGTGATCGCGCTCGAGGCCGTGGACGTGGCGTTCGATCCCGGCGACCCGGTGCTGCTCGACGTCGAGCTCACGGTCATGCGCGGTGAGCGCGTGGGCGTGGTCGGCCCGAACGGCGCCGGCAAGACCGCGCTGCTGCGCACGCTCGGAGGCACCCTGGAGCCGGCCGGCGGGGAGCGCTGGATCGGCTCGGGGATCGAGGTCGGCTACCTCTCCCAGGCCGCCGCCGGGCTACCGCTGGACCTTCCGGTGATCGACGCCCTGCGCGCCGGCCGCTCGATGGCCGAGGACACCGCGGTACGCCGGCTCATGGCGTTCCTGTTCGACTACGAGCAGGTCCGGCGGCCGGTCCGCACGCTGAGCGGCGGCGAGCGGACGCGGCTGGCGTTCCTGCTGCTGATGGAGGACGCGCCGAACTGCCTGCTGCTCGACGAGCCGACCAACCACCTCGACATCGAGTCGATCGAGGCGCTCGAGAACGCGCTCGAGCACTACGACGGCACCGTCGTCGCGGTGTCGCACGACCGCTACTTCCTCGACCGCATCGCCGACCGGATCGTGGTCGTCGCCGACGGCGAGGCGCACGCCTACGAGGGCGGCTGGTCGGCCAACTTGGCGCGCGTCTGAGTGTTCGAATCGGCGCCATGTGGGAAGGCTTCCGTCATGGCCCGCTTTCGCCGCAAGGATCCCGACAGCCCGACAGATCTGACGAAGAGCTCCTGGTTCGGCACGCTCAAGCGCACGGGCAAGGAGTTCAGCCACGACAACCTGACGGACTGGGCGGCCGCGCTGACGTACTACGCGGTCCTCTCGGTGTTCCCGGCCATCATCGCGCTGATCTCGATCCTCGGACTCGTCGTCGACCCGGCGACGATCACGCGCGTCATCACGGACGTCGTGTCGCAGCTCGGCCCGAAGTCGGCCGTCGACACGTTCAAGGGCCCGATCGAGCAGATCTCCTCGAACCGCTCCGGAGCCCTGCTCGGCCTGGTGTTCGGCATCGCGCTCGCGTTGTGGACGGCCTCCGGCTACGTCGGCGCGTTCATGCGCGCGTCCAACGCGATCTACGAGCGCGAGGAGGGGCGGCCGTTCTGGCTCCTGCGGCCGCTGCAGCTGCTCGTGACGTTCGTGCTCGTGATGATGGCCGCGCTCGTCGTGCTGTCGCTGATCGTCTCCGGTCCGGTGGCGTCGGCGATCGGCAGCGCGGTCGGCCTCGGCGACACCGCCGTCACCGTGTGGGACATCGCCAAGTGGCCGGTGATGCTCGTCGTCGTGATGGTGATGCTCGCCGTCCTGTACTGGCCGGCGCCGAACGCCCGCCAGAAGAACTTCCGCTGGGTGTCGCCGGGCGCGATCGTCGCGGTCGTCGTCTGGGTCGTCGCGTCGGCGGCGTTCGCGTTCTACGTCGGCAACTTCGGCTCCTACAACAAGACCTACGGGACGCTCGGCGGCGTGATCGCGTTCCTGGTGTGGATGTGGATCACGAACCTGGCCGTGCTGTTCGGCGCCGAGCTGAACGCCGAGACCGAGCGTGCGCGCGAGCTCGAGGCCGGCGTCCCCGGCGCCGACGAGGACATCAAGGCGCCGTATCGCCGCGAGCCCGAGCCCGCGGACCGCTAGCACTCAGCTTTTCTGCGTGGCGCGCCGATGATGGGAGGGCATGTCGCGCTATGCGCCCATCGTCCTCGCCCTGTGCGTCGTCGCGTCCTTGCTCGGGATGCGTGCGCACCGCGCGACGGCCACGGATGAGCCCGGCGTCTCGCCCGAGGTCCGGGCCGCGACCCTGACGTTCGGCCCGGGCGTCACGCCGGGCGACCGGGCGTGGATCCTCGGCGCGATCGCCACGGCGCGCCCCGAGGCTCAGCGACTGATCGCCGAGGTCGACGGCATGGTCGAGGTCCGTACCGACCTCAACGCTCCGGGCGCGGTCTCATCCCGCGGGCTCCGAGCAGGCGATCGGCCTCACCCACATGGCCGGCGACCACGCGATGATCACGCTCGACGTCCGCGAGCTCGACGGCGAGCGGGCGATCGATCGCAACATCGTCGTCCTGCACGAGCTCGGCCACGTGATCGACTACGTGCTGGCCGATGACACGCTCGTCCAGCAGCTCGACGCCGGCATTCCGCCCGCGGGGACCTGCAACGGACCCAGCGATGGCATCGGCGCGTGCACGGCTGTGCCCGAGCGGTTCGCCGACACGTTCGCCAAGTGGGCGCTGCGCGGCCGCTTCTCGCTCGCCGGGTCCGGCTACGGCATTCCGACGCCCCCGTCGCTCGAGGATTGGGGCATGCCGCTGAGCCGCCTGGCCGCTCAGCTCGCCGTCGAGTAGGTGTTTCGCGCCCGCCTCCGGGGCAATATGTCAGAAGCTTTTACCGAGGGAGGCGGAGATGGCGACGCACATCAGCGAGCGCGATCGGACGCAGACGGCTGCGCCGCGTGCAGGGACAACCGAGGCGGAGATCCGCGCCGTACCCGGGCTACAAGGCGCTCTGGATGTGTCTGCTGCTGGGACTGGGTGGCGAGCGGCATGGACCGCACGATCACCGGCCCGGTCGTCACCTACATGATCCAGGCGAAGGCGCCGATCATGTCCGGCGCCGACAACCCGTTCGCGCTCGGTGGCCTCGTCGGCAGCCTCCTGTTCGCCGGCTACATGCTCACCCAGTTCCCGGGCGGTCTGGTGGGAGACGAGCTCGGGCACCGCACGGTGATCGTCATCGCCGTCATCTGGGCCGGGGTCGCGACGCTGCTCAGCGGCGTGATGACCGCCCTGATCGGCTTCGTCGCCCTGCGCGTGATCACCGGCCTCGGCGCGGGCCTGTTCTACTCCAACGACCGCTCCGTGATCGCCCGCCAGAGCCCCTCAGAGTTGGGGGCAACGCGGTGTGGGCGCTCGGCGTGCTGCTGTTCGTGTCGAGCCTGTTCTTCAACGCGCTGCAGCCGATCTGGCACGCGCTGGCCGCCGACCTGGTGCCGAAGGCCGCGCTGCTCGGCGCCGCGTTCGGGATGATGAACCTGATCGGCGAGATGGGCGCGGTCCTGTCCCCGGCGATCAGCGGCGTGCTGCGCGACGCGACCGGCGACTGGACGGCGGCCGTGTTCCTCGACGGCGGGCTGATGCTGGTCAGCTTCGTGCTGCTGTGCCTGGTGCGGGAGCGGCGGGCGGTCGCGGGCTGAGCAGGGTCCGCGCCCCCAGCACGGGGCCGAGCACGGCGGCCACCCATAGCCACGACACGCCCCACGGGTGGAGCAGGGGCTCGCTCGCGAGGACGACGATCGCGACCGACACGAGCGGAAAGGCGAGCACGGCGAGCCAGCGCTTCGTGATCCCCGCTCGGCGAGCGCCGACGACCACGCCGAGCCACGCGGCGATCGCCACCCACACACCCCCGTTGTCCTGCACGACCGCGCGCTCGAGCAGCACGGTCGCCCACGCCACCGCCAGCGTGAGCCACACCCACGTCTTCACGCTGCCCCTCCAGACGACGACCGCGCCGACGCCGAGCGTGGCGATCACGAGCAGCACGAACGCGGTGCCGGCGATCGCGCCCGCCAGCAGCCACGCCGCCGTGGCGGCGATGGCGCCGAGGACGCCGCCGCGCAGGGCGGCAGTGACGGTCTGCGCCGCGCGCTGGCGGCGGGTCAGCGTGGGCGAGCTGGGCGCGATGACGCTCATGGCGTCATCGAAGGTACCGCGCGCGGCTAAAGGGTTGCCAGCTCTGCGCGGGTGCGCTCGTAGGCCTCGCCGAGCCGGCGGGCGTGGTCCGGCGCCGCGGCCAGGTCGCCGCGCGCGCCCATCCGCTCGAGCTCGCCGGCGATCGCGGCCATCGCACACGCGCCGATCGCCGCGGCGCCGCCTTTGAGCGTGTGCGCCGTGCGCTGCACCGCCCCGGCGTCGCCGAGCGCGATCGCGTGGGCGATCGTCTCGATGTGCGTCTCGGCCTGGCTGATGAACACCTCGAGGATCCGGTCCAGCCGCTCATCGCCGCCGACCGCCTCGCGCAGCATCTCGAGCGTCGTGAGACTGATGACCGAGCCGGTGAACCGCTCCAGCGCGGCCGCGAGCTGGTCCGCGCGCACGGGCTTGGCGAGGAAGTCGTCCATTCCAGCGGCCTCGCAGCGCTCGCGCTCGCCGTCGAACGCGTGCGCCGTCAGCGCGATCACGGGGAGGTGCTTGTCGGCGGGCTCGCGGCGGCGCAGCTCGGCGGTCGCCTCGTAGCCGTCCATCACCGGCATCTGGCAGTCCATCAGGACGGCCACGTACGGCTTGCGCTGGACCGCGTCGAGCGCCTCGCGGCCGTTCTCGGCGACGTCGACCTGGTAACCACGTCCACGCAGCATCGCGACGGCAACCGCCTGGTTGACCTCGTTGTCCTCGACGAGCAGAACCGCAGGACCGCTTGGCTCAGCGTGCCTGTTCACCCAGCCTTTTTGCGCATTCTCGGTGTTTCCCACACCTAAATTTCATGCGGGTGGCGTGATCGGGCTGCTCATGTCGGTCTGGATCTCGCCGGCAGCGAGCGCCCGGTTGTACACGCGGATCTCGTCGAGGCTGCCCTGGAACCACTCGGCCCAGATCGAGTCGCCGCCGAACCGCAGCGGCTGCGTGCTGCTCACGAGCGAGCCCGTCTGGGCGCGCGTCGCGGCCAGCACGCCGTTGATGTAGAGCCTGATGTTCGTCCCGTCGTAGGTCGCGGCGACGTGTGTCCACGTGTTCACCGCCGGCTTGGTGGTGCCCTTGGCCCACAGCTCGCTGGTGGTGAACGCGTGCGCGGTCGGGAAGCCGCCGTCGCCGAACGGGTAGAGGGCCCAGGCCAGACCGCTGGCGGTCTCCTTGACGGCCATCGCCCGCCACGAGGAGTTCGTCCCGGCGGAGGTCGGGTTGACCCAGCCCTCGATCGTCAGGCCGGTCGTGAGGTGCAGCGACGTGCTGTCGGGCACGGTCACCCACTTGCCGGTGCCCGAGAACGCGAGCGCCCCGCCGAACTTGCCGGCGGTGGTCCGCGTGGCCCCGGTGATCGTGCCGATGTTGCCCTTGCCGGAGCGGTCGCTCACGGTCGAGCCGCTCGCCTCGTCGAAGCCCCAGGCGCCGACGAGCCCGCTCGCGGGCGGCGTGACGGTGAACGTCACCGCCACGGTCTTCGGCGATCCCGTGGCGCCGGCGGCGGTGATCGTCGCGGTGCCGGTGTAGGTGCCGGCCGCCAGGCCCGTCGGGTCGACGCCGACGTTGACCGTGCCGGGTGCGGTGCCGCTCGTCGGCGAGACCGACAGCCACGGCTGGTCGTCGGACGCCGTGAAGTTCAGCGTCCCGCCCCCGGTGTTGGAGACGGTGACCGGCTGCGTCGGCGGCGCGCCGCCGCCGACGGTCGCCCCGAACGTCAGCGACGAAGGCGTGATCGCCAGCACCGGCGGTGACGGCGGGCTGAGCGTCAGCGTGACCGGGATCGTGCGTGGCGAGCCGGACACGCCACCGCCGTCGATCGTGATCGTCGCCGTGTACGTCCCGGCGGCGAGGCCGCTCGTGTCGACGGCCACCGTGAGGTCCTTCGGCGCGGCGCCGCTGGTGGGCGACACGGTCAGCCACGGCTGGTCGTCGGAAGCCGTGAAGTTCAGCGTCCCGCCGCCGGTGTTGGAGACGGTGAGCGTCTTGGAGGCCGGCGACGATCCGCCCGCGGTGGCGCTGAACCCGAATGACGTCGGCGACACCGACAGCGCCGGCGGTGGCGGTGGGCCGGTGGAGCCGAGCACGTACGCCGACAGCGGACCGTCGGTGAAGCTGCCCTGCGACGCCCACGTGGCGGGCAGCGCGCTCAGCGCGCGGTTCTGGCTCGTGCGCTCGGGCCCCCCGCTCTGGCCGCCCGCATGGTCGCGCCAGCGCAGCACTCCCGCGCTGCCGGTCGGGTTGAGCACGGCGAACCAGTAGTTGGTGCCGGCCGTGAGGTTCACGCCGGCGGACAGCGGCACCTCGTTCCAGTTGCCCGCCGTCAGCCCGCTGATCTGCCCGGAGGTGAGCAGCGCGCCCGGGTTCCCGCCGCTGTCCGCGTACAGGCCCGCGATGAGCTGCGTGGCGGCGCTGCCGGTGTCGACGTAGACCCGCAGCTTGCCGGCCACGCCCGACGTGCTCGCGGTGAAGCGGTAGGCCTCACCGGCGCCGACCGGCGCCGACGAGGAGTTCGTGCCGACCTGGTTGGACCCGCCGAGCGTCGTGTCGCCAGGCGGTGCCGGGTCGGCGACCGTGAGCGTGACCGGGACCACCTTGGCGAGCCCGAGGCCGAGCCGGCGTCGATCGCCACGTTCGCGTTGTAGGTGCCGGCGGTGAGGCCTCGGGTGACGCGATGTTGACCGTGGCGGTGAGTCTGCCCTGACCCGCTGGTCGGGCTCACCGACAGCCAGGAGGCGTCGTCGGAGGCGGTGAAGGTCAGCGATCCGCCGCCCGTGTTGGACACCGTCACCGTCTTGGCGGCCGGGTTGCCCTGCCCGACGGTGGCGCTGAACGCCAGCGAGGTGGGCGACACCGACAGCGTCGGCGTCGACGTCGAGCTGAGCGTCGGCGAGACCGGGACGTGCGTGGCGAGCCGGACACGCCAGCCGCCGTCGTCGTGAACGTCGCCCTGTACGTCCCGGCGGCGAGGCCGCGGGTAGACGGCCAGCGCGAGGTCCTTCGGCTCGGCTCCGCTTGTGCGCGACGCGGTCGCGCCACGGCGTGGTCGTCGGACGCCGTGAAGTTCAGCGTCCCGCCGCCGGTGTTGGAGACGGTGAGCGTCTTGGAGGCCGGCGACGTCCGCCCGCGGTGGCGCTGAACCCGAATGACGTCGGCGACACCGACAGCGCCGGGGGTGGCGGCGGGCCGGTGGAGCCGAGCCGTACGCCGACAGCGGACCGTCGGTGAAGCTGCCCTGCGCCGCCCATGTCGCGGGAAGCGCGCTCAGCGCGCGGTTCTGGCTCGTGCGCTCGGGCCCCCCGCTCTGGCCGCCCGCGTGGTCAGCGCCAGCGCAGAACGTCCGCGCTCCCGGTCGGGTTGAGCACGGGAACGTCACCGTTGGTGCCGGCCGTGAGGTTCACGCTGGCGGACAGCGGCCACCTCGTCGTCCGGTTGCCCGCCGCACGGCCAGCCGAAGTTGCGGACCGTCGTGGTGTCGGGTCGCGGTTGACCTCCTCCCACGTGTTCCAGCCGACGTCGGTGGTCCACAGCTCGCCGGTGCCCGGGCGGAACGCGAAGCGGAACGGGTTGAGGAAGCCGTGAGCGACGATCCGGCGGCGGTTGGCATTCGCGTCACCGGCCGCGGGGTTGTCGGGCATCGCGTCGCCGGTGTCCGGGTTCACGCGGATGACCGAGCCGTCGAGGCTCACGGCCTCGCCGGCCGGGCGCCGGAACGACTGCGAGCGCAACGCGCCGCCTTCCGCAATGGGTGGCGACTGGTCGGCGCCGACCGGCACGGGCGGGTCGCCGCAGGCGTTGGCCGGCGTCGGCCCGCTGTCGTGCAGCTGGCCGTAGTCGGCGAAGGTGAAGGACGAGCCGTCGCCGCCGGATGCGTAGAGCGCGCCGTCGGGGCCGATGCGCAGGTCGCCGACGGTGTGCGTCGAGTACACGGCGCACCAGTCCTGGATCAGGACGTGCTCGGTCCCGTCGGCGTCGATCCGTGACAGGCGGCCAAGCGCCGGGCAGCCGCCGCCGTCGGCGCCGGGCGGATCCGGGCAGTTGTCGTTCCAGGCCGGGAACCGTGTCGAGTTGGGGGTCCTTGTAACGTGTACAGGACGTACAGGTAGGGCCGGCCGGTCGTGAACTGCGGATCGATCGCGAGCCCCAGCAGGCCGCGGTCGATGAAGTCGTCGACCTCTCCGCGGATGTCGAGCCGCACGGTCGGCGTGGTGTCCGCGAGGCTGTCGAACTCGTCGACGATGCCGCCCTTGAGCGCCACGAACACATGCCCGTTCGGCGCGAAGCGCACGGCGGTCGGCGTGTTCAGGCCACTCCAGACGGCGGAGGAGGTGAAGCCCACCGGCAGGTTCGGGGTCGCGACAGCGGCGGCGAGCTGATTGAAGGCTTCGGAGGAGAACGGGTCGGCGGTGGCGGCGGCGGCCTGGCCGGCGGCGGGGAAGAGGAGGCAGGCCGCGAGCACGAGGGCGGCCGCGAGCGGGGAGCGACGCATCCGCCCAATGTCCGCGCGCGCACGCGGGGTACTGGCTGTTCGGATAGGAGGAGGGTCAGTCAGGCGACAACGCGGTCGCGCCCCGCGCGCTTGGCCTCGTAGAGCCGCTGGTCGGCGATCTCCGTGAGGGCGCGCAGGTCGCCGGCCGTCTCGGCGGTCGCCACGCCGATGCTGGCGGTGAGCGTCATCCCGGGGGCGATCCGGCCCCACGGCTCGTCGCTGATCGCGGCGCGCAGGCGCTCGCACGCGGTGGCGGCGGCGTTGGCGTCGGTCTGCGGCATCAGCAACACGAACTCCTCGCCACCGGTACGCACCACGACGTCCTGCCCGCGCATCTCGCCGAGCAGCAGCGCGGCGACGCGCATCAGCACCTCGTCGCCGGCCGGGTGGCCGAAGCGGTCGTTGACCACCTTGAAGTGATCGAGGTCGAGCACGGCGAGGCTGAACGGGCCGGGCCCGGGGGCGGCGGCGTGGCGGCCGACCTCGCGCGCCAGGTAGCGCCGGTTGTGCAGGCCGGTGAGCCAATCGCGGTCGGCCTGCTCGCGCAGCTGCTCCTGCAGCGTCTCCAGCTGGGAGGTGCGGCGCTCGAGTGCGCGGCGCGCCTCGGCCAGCTCCCGCACGACCCGCTCGAGCTCGCGGTTCTGGGCGGCGAGCGCATCGGACTCGCTGCGGGCCGCGCGCGTCTCCAGCGTGGCGCGCTCGAGCCCGCGCTGCAGCGCCGACAGCTCCTGGAAGGCGGCGCGCTCGATCTCGACTCTGTGGGTGAGGACCGAGAACGCCTCCTCGGTCCGGCCCGCCTCGCGCAGAGCGGCGGCGACGGTGCCGAGGATCAGGCTGCGGGCCTGGGGGACGCGCTCGCCGAGCCGCTCGACGGCGCGCTGTCCGGAGCGCTCGGCCTCGTCGAGGCGCCCGAGCGCGAGCAGCGCCTGCACCTCGATCACGACGGTCATCGCCAGCAGGTACGGGTTCGGGTCACCGGCCGTGGTGAGGAGGTCGACGGCGCGGTGGGCGTCGGCGAGCGCCTCCTCGGCGCGGCCGGCGCGCAGGCGGATCTCCGACCGTGTGCAGCTGAGCACGGCGAGCGCGAACCGGTTGTGGGGCGCCAGCGGCTCGGCGGTGGCGAACGCGGCCGCGATCTCGTACTCGGCGGCGTCGAGGTTGCCGGTCTCCATGGTGAAGTGAGCGAGGTCGTTGCGCGACATCGCCTCGTCCCACGCGTGGCCGGCGACGATCGACAGCCGGAGCACCTCGTGCAGGCGCTGGTGCCAGTCGCTGACGCCGATGTTGCCGAAGACGACGCAGGCGTAGCGGCGCACGAACACCTGGAGGCTGACGTCGGCGACGCCGTCGGCGAGCGCGATCGCGCGCTCGGCGTGGGCGAGCGCGTCCGGATAGGAGCCGGCGAAGAAGTTGAGCTGCCCCCTGACGGCGGCGAGCTCGGCGCGAGCGGCGTCGTTCTCGGCGTACGGGTCGGCCTGGGTGGTCAGCGCGACGGCGCCTTGCAGATCGCCGCGCTGGAGCATGACCGCGGCCTGCAGCACGAGCGCGCGGCAGCGCAGGGGGGCGTCGTCGAGCGTGCGGGCGATCTCGTGGCAGCGGATCGCCTCTGCCAGGGCGGCGTCGTGGTCCTCGTGGTGGAGATCGCGTGCACGATCAAGCGCCCAGTGGACCTCGATCACATCACCGGCAGCCATCAGGTTCCTGCTCGGCCTCGCGCGCCCGGAACTTGAGGGCCGTGGCACCAATTCCTCGGGTGGGCGCCGGAAAACTCTCGCGTTGTCCGAGCGCTCCGGTTCGGAGACCATCGCGCGTCCCCTCGCTCACTCTCCCCCGGAGGTCCCCCATGAAGCGCATCATCGTGGCGGCCGTGGCGGCCGCTGCCCTGATGGCCCCCGCCGCCCAGGCGTCCCAGCCGGTCCCGGCCGATCTCGTGCCGCCCGCCGGCAACGAGGCGTATCGGTCGGGCCACGCGGTCGGCGTGCAGATCTACTCGTGCAACGGCACGGCCTGGGCGCTCGTGGCCCCGCGCGCGAACCTGTACGACCGCCGCGGCAAGCTGATCGCCACGCATTTCGCCGGCCCGACGTGGCAGACGAAGGACGGCAGCTCGGTCGTCGGCAAGCGCGAGAAGAACGTCAGCGTCGACCCGACCGCGATCGACTGGCTGCTGCTGTCGGCGGCGTCCACGACGCCCGGTCGGCTCGGTGCGACCTCGTACATCCAGCGGATCCACACCACCGGTGGCCTCGCTCCCGCCGGAGGCTGCGATGCGAGCACCACCGGCGCGACCGTCGAGGTCCCCTACACGGCCGACTACGTGTTCTTCAAAGCGCGCCGCGGCTGCCACGGGCGGTTGGACTGACGCCCCCGCGCTGAGATGATCGGGCCATGCCCGAACGGCAGCGCCAGCCGGAAGCCGAAGAGGTCGCCCAACGGCCGGCACCGCCGGCACCTGCGCCGCGGTCGCCCGCGGCGCAGGTGTTGAGTCTCCAGCGCAGCCACGGCAACGCTGCGGTGACGCGGATGCTCGCGCGCCAGCCGGTCGACGCCGGCGTGCCAGCGCCCGCCGGCGTCGAGCGCCGTCCGGAGGACGTCACGCCGCCGCGTCCCGGCGACAAGGCGGACATGGACCGGGCGATCCGCGACTACATGGCGGGCGAGCACTGGCCGCAGGTCGTCGGGGTGCTCGCAGGCTTCACGCAGGAGGAGATCGACGACCGGGTGCGCGGCTATCTGCCCGAGTCGCGTGACGCGATCATCGCCGCGGCCGCGGCGATCGAGCGCGTGCGGGCGCCGGCGCAGATCGAGAACGCGCTGCGCACGGCCGACCACTACGCGCTGACGCAGGCGCTCCAGCGCTACCCGGACCCGGCGCGCCTTCCCGTGCGCATCGCCGCGCTCGACGCCAACTCGCTCGCCCAGGTGCTGCGCTGGGCCCAGGCCGAGAAGCTTCCGCTCGCGGGCGCTCTGGCGCCGGCGCTCGCCGCGCGCGCGAGCGACCTCAACGCGCTCGCCGCGTCCGCGCTCACTCGCAAGCAGTCGTGGGAGGCGACGATCCTGCTCAACGCGCTGCCCGACGCGGATCTCGACGCGCGCCTCGCCCCGCTCACCCCGCCCGAGCTGTTCGAGCTCAAGGTCGCCGCCGACAACCAGAGGCTGGCGCGGATCGTCGCCGTGCTCGGGGTCGAGCCGCGGGCGGGCGTGATCAAGACCGAGGGGCTCGACCGCAGCTTCACCGGCTTCGTCAGCCTCGAGGACTGGGCGGGCGTGGCGAGCACGCTGCTTCGCTACAACGACGACGCCGAGCGCACCGCGCGGCTCGGCCGGCTGGACATCGCCCAGCTCGTCAAGCTCGCGCTGCACATGCGCTTCGGCGCGGGCCTGGCGGCGTCGAGCCCGCTCGGCCGGCTGGTCGAGCGCACGCTGCGGCCGCGGCTCGACGCGGCGTACGCGACCGCGGTCGCGGCCGGGACCTGGTCGACGGTCGTGTGGCTGCTCCAGGGCTATCCGGACGCCGACGTGCTCGCCAAGGCGCGCGACATCCAGCGCGTGCACGGCGCCGCCGGCGTGGCCGCGTGCGCGGCGTGGGCCGACATGGCGTTCGACTCAGGCCACGTCATCGCGCGTGCGCTCGCGTTCCTGCCGCTGGAGGCGCAGACCGGGGCGGCGATCCGGCCGGCCAGCGCGCAGGCGATGAACCTGGGCGCGGCCGCGGGCGCGGCGGTGAACGTGCCGGGCGGCGCGGTCACCACCTTCGACAACGTGTCCCAGCCCGCCGGGCAGGGCAAGTGGTTCTCCTTCTCCTACCAGGGCGCCGACGCGGCGAACACCGGCTGGCTCCAGTTCCTCGCACGCGAATGCGAGATGTTCGACAAGACGGGCAAGAGCGCCGGCTTCGAGACGTCGATCGAGACGCAGGCGGCCAGCCAACCCGAGAAGCGCAAGTGGGGCACGAGCGGGTCGCCGTACTGGACGGTCGACACGGCGGGCAGCACGGCGCCGTTCTACGAGGCGCCCGACGCCGGCGGGCAGTCGTTCGCCCACACGGCGGCCCCCAACACGACGGAGATCTACGACCGCCCCGACCTCAACCGCGCGGTGACCAACGCCGCGTTCGACGAGGAGCTCGACGACGACGACTTCGCCGACGGCAAGGTCGACCACGTGGTCGTCCGGCTCAAGTTCCACGACTATCTCGTGCGCGGGATGGAGGTGCTGTACGAGAACACGATCACGGTCGAGTGGAAGCTGGCGAGCAAGCGCGGCACCGCGACGCGGACCAACACCGCGGGCACGGGCACGGCGGTGTCGAAGCTGCGGCCCGAGCATCACGCAGCGCTCGTCCGGCGCTTCCCCGATTGGTCGTTCTATGCACGCTGAGGGGCGCGTGCTGCACCGCGGCGTGCCGCAGGAGGGCTGCCAGGTGCTGCTGGTCGACGAGCCGTCGCGCACCGTCTCCGCCTCCGCCGAGACGGGCGCGGACGGGCGCTGGGCGCTCGACGGTGAGGGGACGCTCGTGTTCGCCCGCTGCCGGGGCGAGGCGCTCGGCGCCGTCTCCGCGCCCGCGGGCTCGGTCGACCTCGAGATCACCGACGTCGCGCCGACGTACGCGCTGACGGTCGACGTGGTCGGGCTGCCGGACGATCTCGTCCCGCAGATCCGGCTCGTGCCGCGGGAGATCCCGGGGGTCGACCTGCGGTGGGTGCGCGCGGCGGTCGACGGCGCGCGGTCGAGCACGCTCGTCGCGGTGACCGGGCGGCGGCTCGTGCGCTCGGTGCAGGCCGGTCGCTGGTGGGTGACCGCCGCGCTGCTGATGGAGGCGTCCGGCGGCCTGCCGCTGCCGGACTCGTGGCTTCCGGTCGCCGCGGAGGCGGAAGGAGGTGCGCTGGAGGGAGATCGCGACGGGTTCGCGCTCGACATCCACGGGCCGGTCACGCTGACGATCCGGCTCGAGGCCCGCCCGACCGAGGTGCTCGACCGCTAGTGTCCCGATTCGGAATTTCGGTGGCACTCGCGGCGCCGGCCCGCGCCTGCCGGCACCGGCATCCGGTCACGTGCCACCAGCATGCTCGCGGATGCCGTGCGACGGCGCACGACCCGGCATCCGCCTGACCTGCCACCGACCTTCCGAATCGCGACACTAGATGCCGCGCTGGCTGGCCGGGCAGTTCGTCATCTGGGGCGTGGGGTTCGCGCTCTTGCGCGTGTTCGTGGTGCCCGCCGAGCGCTGCCCCTCGGTCGACGCGGGCGCGGTGCGGGGCGCGATCGAGGGGGCGACCGCCTGGCTCGTCCGCAACCAGCAGGCCGATGGGCGCTTCCTCTACGGCTACCACCGGGCCGAGCGCCGCGTGTCGCCGGACTACTCGGACGCGCGGCACGGCGGCGTGCTGTTCGTGCTCTACCGGGTCGGCGAGACCGTGGCCGCCGACAAGGGCCTCGGCTGGGTCGAGCGCAACCTCGTGCGCCATGACGACTGGGCGGCGTTCGCGGGCGTGTCGGCCAACCCGGAGCTGGGCGCCAACGCGCTGGTGGTCGCCGGGCTCATGTACCGGCGCCGCGTCTCCGGCGACCAGCGCTACGACGTGCTGGCGAAGCGGATCGGCCGCTTCCTCGTCGCCCAGATGCGGCCGGACGGGAGCGTGCTCGAGTACTGGTCGCCGGCGACGGGGCGGCCGGTCCCCGGCGTGTTCGGGAAGTTCTCCACCGGCGAGGCGTTCTACGCGCTCGCGCTGCTCAACAACGAGTTCCCGGGCGAGGGCTTCCAGGCGCCGGCGCACCGCGTGGCCGGTTACCTGGCGACGCGCCGCGACGAGGCCGAGGGCTACGCGACGCGGCAGCCCGATCACTGGGCGGCCTACGGGCTGTCCGAGCTGGCGCGGGCCGGGCTGAACGAGACCGAGATCGCGTTCGCGCGGCGGCTGGCCGGCTACTTCGGCTACGAGATCCGTTTCATCTCGCAGCACACCGGACGGCCTTTGAACCCGTTCACCGAGTCGGGCGCCGACCTCGGCGTCGTCGGCGAGGCGTCCGGCGCGCTGTGGCGGCTCGCCGGGGAGGAGCCGCGGCTCGCCGACCTGCGCGGCCAGTTGGGCGAGCGCATCACGTGCCTGACCGGGATCACCGTCGGCCGGCAGACGCCGCCGTCGGATCCCGACCCGCGCGCCCGCGGCGCCTGGCTCTTCCACGGCTACACGCAGATGGACGATCAGCAGCACGCGACCGGCGCGCTGCTCGGCGCCCAGCCCGTTCTCGCGGCGGAGCCGGGGCAGTGAGCTTCGGCTTCCTCTTCGCGGGCTTTCTCGCCACCGCGAACGCGGGCCGCGTCGCGCTTGCCGTCCTTGCGCGCTCGCGCCGCGTCTCCGCCCGCGATCTCGCCGTCGCGCTCGCGGCCGGCGCGGCACTGATCCTCGTCGGGGTCTTCATCGCCGACCCGCTGCTCGACGCGCTCGACATCAGCCCCGAGTCGTGGCGGGTCGCCGCCGCCGTCGTGCTGGGCGCCACCGCGATCCGCACGATCGTCTGGCCGGGCTGGAACGGCCCGTTCGCCGCCGTGCTGATCACGCCCGAGCTCGCGGCCGTCTCGGTCAGCTTCGGCGCCGACGAGCGCGCCGGCACGGTCCTCGCCGCCGCGGCCCTCGCGCTGCTCCCGGCGCTGCTCGCCGCGCGCGCCCGCCGCCGCGAGACCAGCGCGCTCGCCGCGCGGTTCCTCGCCGCGACGGCGATCGTCGTCGCCGTCGCGCTCGCGGTCTCCGGCATCCGCGACGTCTAGCGCGCTAGATCCGGTGCGTCCGCTTCGCCGCCTTCGCTTGGAGGTTGCCGGCCGCGTCGCGCGCCCGCACGAGGATCGTGTACTTGCCGTGCGGGAGCCTGCGCTTGACGCTGAGGCTCCACGCCGTCGTGCCCCTGGCCTTCAGGAACACCGGCTTCGAGCACTTCCGCGCACGCCCGAGCTTGCCGCTGCTCGCGACGAAGCGGCAATGCCTGCCCGCCTTGCGCGAGATCGCCACCTCGACGCGCGCGACCTTGCCGGCGACCGAGATCGTCGCCGTGCAGCCGGCGTCGCTCGCGCGCCCGCGCAGCTTCAGCTTGTGGCGCTTGAGCGCGGCGCCCTGCTTGCCCTTCAGCAGCGAGGAGGTCGGCCGCGCGTGGTCGCTGCACGTGGTCGGCGGCGGGTTCCCGCCCTGCTGGACGGCCCTGATCTCGAAGCCGTCCAGCAGCGCCGCGCTCTCGGCACCGGTGGCGATCGTGAGGTCGCGGAAGCCGAGCGGCGCGGTCGGCGCGATCTGCAGCCGCGCGGTGGCTGACGTCGGGCTGTGCACCGTCGTCGAGAGCACCTTCACGCCGGATCCGCTGACCTCGGTGAGCGACGTGCCGGGCGCGAACGCCGTGTCGGCTCCGGTGAGCGCGACGTCGATCGTCGCGCCGCGCACGCCCGAGCTCGGCGTGGCCCCGGTGAGGCGGGCGATCGCGGGCGTCGGCGGAGCCACCAGGAAGCGTGCCGGGGCCGCGCCGGCGACGCCGGCGTCACGGAAGCCGATCGTCGCCCCCGGATCGATCGTGATGTTCGCGACCGCCGACGTGGGCGAGCTGACGGTGAGGTGGTTCACGGTGACACCGGCGCCGAAGCCGGCGACCGACCCGGACGTGAAGTTCGTGGCGCCGCCGGAGATCGTCACGTCCTCAGTCGTGCCCACCGCGCCGCTGCTCGGCGCCACCGACAGGATCGTCGGGCTCACCGGCGGGCCGACCACCTCGACGGACCCGAGACCGGTCGCGGTCGCGACCGTGCCGTCGCCGCGCGGGGTGCGGACCGTCACGTCGCGGAACCCGCCCGCCGCGGCGCCGGTCGCGGCCAGGTGCACGAGGATGCGCGTCGGCGACAGCACGCGGACCGCGCTCGCCGTGACGCCCGTGCCTGAGATCGCGACCGTGCTCCCGCTGCGGAAGCTCGTGTGCGATCCGGTCAGCTCGACGTCGAGCGCCGTGCTCTGCGGCACGGTCGCCGGGTTGACCGCAGCCAGGGCCGGCCGCACGGCCGAGATCCCGATGTTGGCGAGCGTGTTCGAGTAGCGCGTCTGCACGTCGGCCGGGCCGGTCTTGACCTCCGGCTGGAAGCTGAGCAGCCCGCCGGTCAGCACGCTCTCCTCGCTGAACGTGCGCACCGCGTTCTCCACCCCGAGCGTGTCGGCCGGCCGGTTCCCGTCAGGCCCGGCGCCGGGGACCAGCGGCGGCGTCAGCGCCGTCCTGAAGCTGCGGCCGCGTGCCGGCGGGTTCTGCTCGGGCGGGCAGCTGCCGGACAACATCGTGTTCAGACGCGCGCCCTTGGCTCGATAGAACGCCTCGACCGCCTCCCGCGACGGCCCCGTGCGGTGGCTGTCGGCGTCGGTGACGAGGATCGCCGTGCCACCGCTGCCGAGCTGCCGCGCGGCGGTCATGAGCGCACGGTTCGACCCTTCGGGACAGTCGGCCGTGTGCGTGGTCCCCGTGAGGTTGTTGACCACCTCGCGCAGCCGGTCGGGGTCGCGGCTGACGACCTGCAGGTGCGACGCGTCGTCGAACGTGACGATCGCGGTCTTGGGGAAGCTCGAGCCGGTCGCCTCCAACCCGCTGATCATCGCGTCGAGCCCGAGCTTCACGGCGTTGATGTCGGGGCCCATGCTCGCCGTGATGTCGACCACGAGCGCGAGCGACGCGCCCTCGACCTTGAAGTCGGCGGTCTTGATCCCGCTCGCGCCGACCTGCACCGGGTCGCCGGCATTCGGGTCCGTGTCCTGCGCGCAGTCGTCCTCGGACGCGTTGATGTACTCCGCGGTGAAGTCGGAGTCGATGCGCGTGGTGTAGCCGAGCGCGTCCATGAACGCCTGGTCGCCGCCCAGCGGCTCCACGACCACGTCGTACTCGCCGGGCGGGACGCCGTGGATCGTGTAGCTGCCGTCGGTCGCGCCGTCGACTCCGGTGACCTGCGTGAGCTGGATCGATGGGTCGGCCACGCTGACCGCCCGCACGTTGGCGCCGAGGACCGGCTCGCCCGTGCACCGCGTCACGGTGCCGGTGATCGTCCCCAGCGTGCTGCTGAAGCTGCCGTCCGGCGCCGGGTACAGCTCCGACAGCGACGCGCGGTCGTCGTCCTCGAGCGTTTGGCGGTCGTTCGTGGATATCCCGAACGGGTCCATGGTCGGCACCTGGGCCTCGAGCAGCGGCGACAGGGACCCGTCCTTGAACAGCGAGAAGCCGGCGGTGCTGTGCGCGAGCCCGAGCGTGTGACCGAGCTCGTGGATCTCGGTCGCCTGCCGGTCGAAGTTCGCGCGCGAGCCGTTGATCAGCAGGAACATGTCCTGGATCTCAGCTTCGCCGTTGTGGATCACGCCGCCGCTTTCGCCGAACCCGTTGGTCGAGGCCGGGCTCAGCCCGAAGTCGCTGAGGATCGATCCGTCGGCGTCGACGACCACCTCCTGCGTGCCGTCCCCGGACAGGTTGCCCCACTTGCTGAGGTAGTTGGCCTTGGTGAAGTCGTCGGCGGCCACCACCGGCGTCGTGTCCCATACGTCGCGGGCGGTGGGGACGGCGTTCCACGTCGCCAGGGCGGTGTTGATCTCGCCCTGGAAGGCCGCTGAGGAGCCGCCGTCGATCGTGAGATGGATCGGGAAGGCCGACGTCGGCCAGTGCTTCTCCAGCGGCTGCGAGCCCACCGTCTCGGTGAGGTGCCCGTAGCCGGCGGCCGACGGGACGGCGAGGAGGGTGGCGGCGGCGGCGAGCGCCAGCGTGCGGACGAGACGGGTCATGGCGAGCCTTCCGTGGACAGGGATCGCCGGATCGAGGCGAGGACGTCGTGCAGCCGAGGCCCGCCGGGCTGCCCGAGCTCGATCACGGACTGGGGGAAGATCGTCGGCCCGACCCGCCCGTCGGGGCCGAGGAAGAGGACGTACCGGTGCGCCTTGACGAACGGCTGCACCGGCGACGTCACGAACCGGTGGCCGAGCCGGCCGCCGATCACCTCGATCGCGAACGTGTGCGGCAGCCGGCCCTTGACGAGACGCTGCACGGTGAACCGCGTGCGCGTGAACGGGGTGTCCGGCATCCCCTCGACGACGCGTGAGCCGCGCGACACGACGACGGCGATGCGGTCCGCCTTACGCGCCGCCTGCGCCGTCGTCAGGGGGGCGAAGCCCAGCCGCGCCGGCCGTGCCGACACCACCGCGTCGGGCTCCCCGCACCCTGCGGCGACGGCGACGACGAGGGTTGCGGCCGCCATGAGACGCAGGGTCTTCACCATTTCGGCGAGTGTCGTGCGGCGGGGTGGCGGTTCGCATCGGGGAGCGCCACGTACACCGCCACTGACATTCGCCCATGAGGCAGGCCGCTCACGACTAAGGCAGCCGCGCGCGCGAAAGATCGGGCAGGAGGCCGATGTGCGGGTGGGGGTCTTAGACGCAAGCTCGGAACTCCCCGATGAAGGAGTCCCCGCTCGTGTCCCTCTCCCGCTACTTCCTCGCCTTCGCCGTCGCCGCGGTCGCCGCCGCGCTGTCGGCGAGCACCGCCTCGGCGCTGCCGCCGGCCGTCGGTGCGCCGCCCACATTCGCCGCGGCCACGCCGCTGCCCGGCTCGCCCTCGCCGTCGTTCGTCGTCGCGTCCGGCGACTTCGACGGCGACCTCCACCAGGACGTCGCGACGGGCACCAGCGGCGGCGTCGTCGAATGGCTGGCCGACGGCGCCCACCCGATCTCGCTGGGCGGCGACCCGTTCCGGGCCGTCTCCGCCGACTTCGATCGCGACGGCCGCGACGACCTCGCCGTCACCGACGGTTCCGGGAAGGTCGCCGTCCTGCGTGGAGGCCCGAACGGCCTCACGCCGGCGGGCAGCACGACCGTCGGCGGGCAGCCTTTCGACATCTCCGCCGGTGACGCCGACGCGGACGGCGACACCGACTTGGTGGTCGTCGACCTCCCGTCGGCCGGCGCGCCGGTGACGCTGCTGACCAACGACGGCACGGGCGCCTTCACGAAGACGCCGCTCGACAGCGGCTGCGCTTCGGGCGCGATCTCCGCCGTCATCGGCCAGTTCGTGGGCGACCCCCGGGCGGATGTCGCGGTCCTGTGCCAGACGGCGCAGCTGCGCTTCCTCGCTCCGAACACGGCCGGCGTGTTCGTGCCGTCCGGCACGCAGCCGACCTGCGGTGGGGTCAACGGCGGCGACCTCGACGTCGGCGACTTCGACGAGGACGGCCACGACGATCTGGTCGCGGTCTGCAGCCAGTCGCGCTTCTCGGTCCACCTCGCCGCGGACTCGTTCGTGAGCCGCACGGGCCCGACCGGCGACGCCTGGTTCAACCTCAACCGCGGCGGCAGCGGCATCCCGCTGCGCGTCGTCGCGACCGACCTCAACGGCGACGGACACATCGACGTCGTCACCAACTCGTACACCGCCGCCGAGCGCAGCGCCGGCGTGGCCACCGGCGACGGCGCCGTCGGCGACGTCGACGACGACGGCAGGCCGGACCTCATCGCCGCCGCCGGGGCGGTCGGCGTGGCCCACAACACGACGCCCACCCCGAGCCGTGAGCACCGGCGAAGCGCAGCCGGGCGCCTACGGCGCCACCGTCGGTGCCGCGGTGAACCCGAACGGCACCGCCACCACCTACGCGATCGAGTACGGCGCGTCGGCGCGCTACGGCCGGAGCACGCCTTCGCTCCCGACGGGCGCCACGCTGACCGGCACGGCCAACCAGCACGTCAGCGCCGCGCTGGCGGGTCTCGCGCCGCTGACGACCTACCACTACCGGGTCGTCGCGACCAACGCCCGCGGCACCACCTACGGTCGTGACCGCACGCTGCGCACGACGGTCGTCGCGCCCGCGGTCTCCGGCGGCCCGCGAATCACGGGCGCGCCGCGGGCCGGGAGCGCCCTGGCCTGCGCTCCGGGCGCGTGGACCGGCGCCGCGAGCTTCGCGTTCGCGTGGTTGCGCGACGGGTCGCCGGTCGCCGCCGGCAGCCGCTACACGCCCATCGGCGCCGACGCCGGCCACGCGCTCCAGTGCCGCGTCACCGCGAGCAACGCCGGCGGCTCGACCGCCGCGACCAGCGCCCCGGTCGTCGTGACCGGAGCGCAGCCCGCGTCATGCGTCGTCCCGTCACTTCGCGGCCGCACGGTCGCCCGCGCGCGGACTGCGCTCGCCGCCGCCGGCTGCAGGCTCGGCACGGTCAAGCGCATCCACTCGAACGTCAAGCGGGGCCGCGTGATCCGCTCGACCCCGCGGGCGCACAAGGTCCGCGCCGCCGGCACCCGCGTGGCCGTCGTCGTCAGCCGCGGCCCGCGGAGCTGACCTACGCCGGGCCGTCCCCCGTGGTGTGCGGTGCCACCGGGGGCGGCGCCGGCGAGAGCGCGGCGCGGAGCGCTTCAGCGCTCAGCTCCTCGAGGGGAGCGAGCAGACCGCGGAGGTGCGCGAGCGGCTCGCGGTCGTCCTCGCGGATCCAGTCGCCCTCGTCGCGGGTCTCGACGAACCGCGCGACGGAGTCGCGGAGGGCCGACAGCCGGGCGGGGCGGAGCACCAGGGTCCGTATGCCGGGCTGCGGGTCCTCATCGTTGAGCTCGTCGGTGAGGGCCGTGAGCTCGCGAAGCTCGAGCACGTCGTCCACCGACATGTCCGCCAGACGGAACCGCTCGGCGGCGACGGCGGCGACGGCGTGCGCCGCCGCCGCGATCTGCTCGGCGCCGAGGTCGAAGCACGCCAGGACGATGGGCTCGCCCTCGAGGTCATGCGAGATGTCGATTCGCGGATGCAGCACGTCTCCACTCACCATACGCCCCGGCGGTCCCCGGTGATACACGTTGCGTCATGCGCATCGTCCACATGTCCGACCTGCACGTCGGTGCGGGCCTGTTCCGTCCCGAGCTGCTGAGCGCCGCGATCACCGAGACCAATGAGCTCGCGCCGGACCTCGTGGTGGTCGCGGGCGATCTGACGATGGAGGGCTACCGCGGCGAGTTCGAGCGGTGCCGGGAGTTCCTGGACGAGCTCGCGTGTCGCCACGTCGTGGTGACGATGGGCAACCATGACGCCCGCAACGTCGGGTATCGCCACTTCGAGGACTTCTTCGGTGCGCGCGACTCGATCACCACCGTGCCGGTCGCCGAAGGCCGCGCCAGGGTCGTGGCCATCGACTCGACCAAGCCCGACGTCGACGAGGGCGAGGTCGGGCGCGAGCATTACGGCTGGCTCGACGCTGCGCTCCGTGGCTGGACCGAAGGACCCCGGATCGTCGTCATCCATCACCACATCCTGGCCGTCCCCGGCACCGGCCGTGACGTCAACAACCTTCGCGACGCCGGAGACGTGATGGCGATCCTGCGCGAGCTCGAGGTCGACCTCGTGCTGTCCGGCCATCGCCACGTGCCTTACGTATGGAGCATCTCGGGAGTCCGCGTGGTGCACTCGGGCACGGTGTCGACCCTGCGCGTGCGCGGCACCATGCCGCCGTCCTTCAACGTGATCGAGATCGATGCGGACGAGGTCCGCATCGCCATGCGGCAGCCGGGGCAGGGCGTGGCGGGCGAGGAGCCGCTGGCCCACTTCGCCCGCCGGCCCGTCACCACCAGCGAGTTCTATCCACAGCTCGAGCGCTTCGTCCGGTACGACGCGCATCCGTTCGCCGACGCCGGGCAGCGCGACGAGCCCACCGTTGCATCGTCGCCCGAGCCGAGGCTGCCGAGCCCGGTCGCCGCGCCGGCGCGAGAGCGCGGGCCGACGATCGTGGCCGTGCTCGAGGGTGGACCGCTCGCGGGCCGGCGCATCGACGTCGAGGTCGTGGAAGGGCGCCCGCCGAAGACGATCGACGTGGACGCCGACGACGGCAGCACGTGTCGCTACGGCCTCTCCGAGTGGATGCAGGCCGGTCCGAGCGCCGCGTACACGTTCTTGGACGTCGTCTAGCTATGCTGGCCGCGTGTCGGCGACCACCCCGGGGAACGGCGAGGAGCGGCCGCCCGATCCAGAGCGTGAAGCACGGCGCCTGGCGCGGGAGGAGCAACGAGCCGGAGCGGAGCAGCGGCCTGGCGTGATGATCCCGAGCCGTCGTCAGCGGCTGCCGCTAGAGGCGCCGCTGATGCGGGTCGTGGCGACCGCCGGGATCATCGGGATCGGTGTCGTCATCGCCGCGATCATGACCTCGCAGGATTCGCAGGGCTGGCTTATCGGTCTCGTGGTGTCGGTCGTGTCGGTGGCGCTTGCCGCCATCCTCTGGTCGTCGCGACGCCTCTAGCGCGCCGGCGCGTCTTCCATCCCGAGATTCACCCCGGGCCCGAGGAGCTCCGACGCCGTGCCGTGCTTTCCGTTGCGCTCCTCGTAGCTCGAGAGGGCGATGGCGACGTCTGCGCGCGCGGTTCCGATCACGGCGGCGACCGCGTCGGACATGCGGCAGCGTCCGAGCCGGCGATACGGCATCTCGACGTCGTAGATGCGAGGCCCGTCGGCCGCTTGCTGCACCTCATCGATCTGACTCGCGGTGAACGGCATGGCTCAGGCGCGTCCCATCTCGAACCAGACGCTGGTACCGCCGTCTCGCCTCACACCCCAGCTCGCGGTGAGGCGGTCGACCAGGTCGAGGCCGAAGCCGCCGCCACGCGACCGGAGGTCCGGGTGTCGTGCGAGCACCGCGCCGGCAGTGCCCCGATTCACGATCTCGAGCCGCACGCTGTCGGCCGCGAGGTAGACGCGGACGAGCACGGTGTCGGCGGCGCCGAGCTCGCCATGCCTCACGCTGTTGGTCACGAGCTCGCTGACGAGCAGTTGCGCGTCGTGGAGGACCCCTCGCGACACGAGTCCCGTCAGGCAGTGGGCGACGACCATCCTGGCGGCGCCGGGTGCGCCGGACCCGGTCGGGAGGGCGATCTCGGCGAGCTTGCCGAACGGATGGATGGGGCGGCTCAGGCGCTGGACGACGGCGTCCCGCTCGCCAGGAGCGGCCGGCGTTGCCCGGCTGAGTGGCGTTCCGCCATTCGCGCTGCGTTCGCTAACGGACATTGGCCGTCCTCCTGGAACCCCCTCTGGCGTGCTCGCGCGGCGGAGACCGGCGGAGGAGTTTCCGTGGTGTGCGGAGGATCAGGAGCGGCGCGTCGGGGCTGAGCACTGTCGTCTCACCGTGCCGCGTCGAGGCTGAGGCTCCCTGCTGCAGGTCACGGTATCAGCCACCCCGGGGTAGAATCATGACCTCGCCGTTGGGTACTTCCCGTTTCTCTCCGCCTCGCGCGCGATCTTTCCTTTGAGGGGAGCGAGAACTGGGGCGCAATGCCCACCACGACGTCCAACCGCGGCTCCTCGCGCGACGATCAGGGGCGAATGGCCGCCGCCATCTCCACCGCGGTGGTCCACGTCTTCTCCGAGCACACGGGGAGAGGGCCGACCAGGGCTCGTACGACGATCGACGGCGAGACCATCGTCGTGGTCCTGCAGGACGGCATGACCAAGGCCGAGCAGAGCCTGATCGACGCCGGCAAGCATGCCGAGGTGCTGGAGCTGCGCCGCACCTTCCAGGAGACGATGCGAGACGACCTCGTCGCGGTGGTCGAGCGCCTGACCGCCTGCAGCGTGCGGGCGTTCATGAGCGCCAACCACATCGCTCCGGACGCGGCTGCCGAGGTCTTCCTCCTCGACGCCAAGATCGCCGAGCAGTGAGCCAAACGGAGCGGCGCAGGAATCGAACCTACCAACGACCGGGCTACGGCCGCCTGCCGGTTTTGAAGACCGGATGGGGCACCAGCCCCGTGCCGCTCCGAGACGAACCTTAGGCGGCGGCAGGCGCCGCCACGTACCGCTCGGCGTGCCCGCGCGACCGCGCGAGCGCGGCGAGCGGGGCCATGAGGATCCGCACGACCCAGGCCGGCGGGAACGGCGCCTTGACCTCGCGGCGGAACCGCGCGACGAACAGCGCCAGGTGCAGCGGCTTGGGCATGCCCGTCTTGGTCACGTGGCCCTCGAGCGCGAGCTCGACGGTGGTCTCGAGGAGCTGCTCCATGTCGAGCGCGGGGACGACCTCGACGCGGCAGCGGGCCACCTCGTCACCGGCGTTCTCGAACCGGTGGACGGTCCCGGCGGGGACGACGACGGTCTCGCCGGCCTCGGCCACGATGCGGCGCAGGCCGCGGCGGAACTTCATCCGGCCGGCGAGCACGTGGAAGCGCTCCTCCTGCTCGGGGTGCACGTGAGCACCGGGGACGCTGCCGTCCGGGGAGAGCTCGAGCTCGAACTCGAGCAGCTCGCCGCCGGTGTCGCGGGCGGTCTGCATGAAGGTGATGCGCTCACCGCTGACGGGGTTGCTGATGGTCTGTCCGGCGTAGGCCATTCCTGGCTCCTGGGGGAGGGGTTGAATCCGACGTCCAGGAGCCTCCCGGCCGCGACGTCATCCGTCGTCGGCCGCGGTGGGGATCTACGCCTCGCCTGCAGGACGATCTGTGCCACGCCCACAGGACGACGCACCGTCATCCGGAAGGACGACTCAGGAGCGCGCGCGCAACACGGCGACGGAGATGATGTAGGCGATCCCGCCGACGGCGCCGAGCTGCGACCACGGCTGGCCGTCCTCGCCGCGCGCGACCTCGACGAGGAACGCCCCGATGATCACCGTGATCAGGATCATGCCGGTCAGCGCGGTGGCGGTGATGTCGATCATCGCCCAGCGCTCGTCGCGGCCGGGCCCGCTGAGCCCGCGGACGGTCTCGTTGCGGCCGAACACGACGATGCCGGCGGCCAACGAGGCCATGATGCCGAACGAGATGAGGCCTTCGGTGACGTCGTCGCCGATCCAGAACGCGATCAGCATCGCGAGGCCCAGGAAGAGTGAGAACGCCGGCATCCACCACCGGTGTCGGTACACGGGATTATTCGCGGCCATTGGCATGGAAGACCTCCTCGACGGTTCGGTCGAAGTAGCGAGCGAGCGCGATGGCGAGCGGCAGCGACGGCGTGTAACGCTCCTTCTCGATCGAGTTGATCGTCTGGCGCGACACGTCCATCGCCTCGCCGAGCTCCTGCTGGGAGAGGCCCCGCGCGGTTCGCAGCTCACGTACGTCGTTCTGCATTCGTACGTAAAGCTAACTTGACATCGAGCGAAATGTCAAGCGAGCTTTCCACGTATGATCGCGGCCATGCGCCGCGCCCGCCAACGACTCGCGGTCCAGGCTACCGTGTCGGGCATCGTCGCCATCGCGGTGACCCTGCTGTGGGCGGCGACCGGCGGGGGCTACTTCTGGCCGATGTGGGTGTGGCTCGGCCTCGCGATCCCGATGGGACTGCACGCCGCGCTGTTCGGGGCGCGGCAGGTGGAGTCCCGCCGCGCGCGCGCGATCGCCACCCACGCCGCGATCTCGGGCGTGATCAGCATCGCGCTGATCCTGATCTGGGCATTCGCCGGCTTCGGCTTCCCGTGGCCGTTGATCCCGATCACCGTTCTCGCGGCGCTGCTCGGGCTTCACGCCGCACTGGCCGGGATCTTCTGGCGCCCGGGCGAGGAGGAGCTCGTCGAACGCGTCGACACGCTCGAGCGCACGCGGCGCGGCGCGCTCGACGTCCAGTCCAGCGAGCTGCGGCGGATCGAGCGCGACCTGCACGACGGTGCGCAGGCGCGGCTGGTCGCCCTGACGATGCAGCTCGGCCGGGCGGAGGCGCGGCTGGAGGACCACCCCGAGGCCGCGGAGCTGGTCCGCGAGGCGCGCGGCGAGGCGAGCGCCGCGATCGCCGAGCTGCGCGACCTCGCGCGCGGGATCGCTCCGCCGGTGCTTGCCGACCGCGGGCTCCCCGCTGCGGCCGAGGCGCTCGCGGCGCGACGCGCCGATCAAGACGACCGTCGACGCGGAAGTCGACCGCCGGCCGCCGCCGGTCGTCGAGACCGCGGCCTACTTCGTCGTCGCCGAGTCGATCACCAACGCCGCCAAGCACGCCGGCCCCGACGCGCGTGCGCTGGTCACGATCCGCGACTCCCGCGACGCGCTGACGATCGAGATCGCCGACAACGGCGCCGGCGGCGCCAACCCGGCCGGAAGTGGCCTGACCGGGTTGCGCCACCGGGTCGAAGCGCTCGACGGAACGCTCGCCGTCGTCAGTCCCGAGGGCGGCGGGACGACGATCCAGGCCCGCCTGCCCTACGGGGCCTAGCCCGAGGACGCCTGCGTGTACAGGCTCTGCGAGACCGTGCCCTGGTAGGGGCCGAACATGACGTTCGGCAGCGTCGAGTAGCCGTACGAGTTGACGGACTCCAGGCTGCCGTTGACGGTCCAGCCGCCACCGCTCGACCCGCCCGTCATGTCACAGTCGATGCCCATCGTCGGCGGGTTGGCGGACGTGTCGTCGTACTGCAGCGGCGACGTGCAGGTGTACAGCCGCTCGCCGTTGAACGGCGGGGCCGCCGGGTAGCCGTGCGAGACGTACGTCTGCTGGCGCGGGTAGTTGAACGTCGGGTTGACGCCACCCACGACGTCGGTCAGCGACCGGCCCCCGTTGGTGTTGACCACGGCCGCGCCGTTGTCGTACGAGAAGTCGCCGCTCGTGTTCCAGCCGCTCGTGGTGAGCAGCGAGCGGGCCGTCCACGTGCCGTACGGCGCGCTGCCGTCGGCGTACGCGGGGACGAACGCCCAGTTGGTCACGAACGTGCCGGCGCCGTCGTTGACGCAGTGGCCCGCGGTCCACACCACGCTCTTGTTGCCGCTCAGCAGCGCCGTGCCGGAGCACACGTAGTTGAGCCCGCCCTCGGTGAAGAAGACCTTGCCGTTGGTGCTCGTCGGCTGGGACGTGTACGGCGGCGGGACTTGCTGCGCGGCCGCCAGCCGCTTCTTCTTCGGCTTCGCCGCAGGAGCGAACGTGCCGGACAGCGTCCGGTCGGCGGAGTGCGCGTTGCGCATGCGCTCCGGCGTCCAGTACCGCTGCACCGCCGCCTTGTCCTGCGCGACAGCCTTGGTCTTCAGCCTGGACGCCTGAGCGGCCGGAACGATGACCAACGCGCACGCCAAGACGGCGAGCAGCACCACATGAAGACGTCGCATATTGCCTCCCGTTGAGTGGGACGTCGTTCTGTTCGGGCGAGCCCAACACCCCTGCCGGGCGCGCGCGAACGTGCGGAGAATCTAGCGTCAGCTACCCAGAAGCGCTTGCTCGCGATCGGCCGGCATCGGCGGCGGGCGATGCTCGGAGCGCCATTCGTCGAGCTCGGACTCGCCGCCGTCGCGCAGCCACGACCAGACGTCGGTGACCGTCTCGGCGATCGGCCGGCAGCGCAACCCGCTCGCCTGCGCGCGCTCGGTGCCGATCGTCCACGTGCCCGGGAACTGCGCCGCGGGGATCCACAGCGGGAGCTCCACCCACGGGTCGACCGCGGCCGCCTCGAGCCGCTCGTCGGGGATCCAGACGAGCTCGGCGCCCGACCCGGTCGCGGCCACCGCGGCCTCGAGCACCTCGCCCATCGTCTGCGTGCCGGGCGGCGCGGTGCCGTTGAACGCGCCGGGCACGCGCTGCTCGCCGAGGTCGAGCATCCAGCGCGCGAGGTCGCGCGCGTCGACGAGCTGCACGGGCTGCGCCGGATCGCCGGGTGCCGGCACGCGCCCGCCGGCCGCGATCCGCTTCACCCACCAGGGCAGCCGGAACACGTTGTCGTGGGGGCCGCAGATCAGCCCGGCGCGCACGGTCGCGAACCGCCCGGGGAGCACCGCCTCGGCCGCCCGCTCGCTGGCCGCCTTCTGCGGCCCGTACTCGTCCTCGTCGGTCTGCCAGGTCGGCGAGTCCTCGTCGACCTGCTCCTCCGGCCAGCCCCGATAGGCGTTGCAGCTGGAGACGAACACGTAATGGCCGATGCGGTCGGCGAGCCGCTCGCACAGGCGGCCGACTTGCGCGGCCTCGAAGCCCGACGTGTCGATCACCGCGTCCCACTCGCCGGTCTCGAGCGCCGACAGGTCGCCGGCCCGGTCGCCGACCAATCGTGTCGCCTCGGGGAAGAGGTCGGTGCCGTGCACGCCGCGCGTGAACAGCGTCAGGTCATGGCCGCGCGCGAGCGCCTCGCCCGCCACGTGCCGGCCGAGGAACACGGTCCCGCCGAGAACCAGGATGCGCATGACGCGCAACCTATCAGTTGCGCTATGGGAGACCGTGCTCGAGCGCGCCCTTGACGCTCGCGTCGAGCGCGTTCAGGCGGTAGAGCGCGAGTGCCTCGGGCGAGCCGAACCGGCGGTTGGGCGCCGCGTCGGGCCCGTGGTGGCAGAGCACGCAGTGCAGGAGCGCGAGCCGGCGCTCGGCGTCGAGCCCGTCCATCCGCGGCTCGAGCAGCTGCTGGCCGAGCACGAGATGCCCGAGCAGGCGGCCCTCCTCGGACAGCTCGATGGCCGCGCCGTAGGTGAACTCGCGGGTCTTGCCGAGGTCGTGCACGAGCGCGGCGCAGATCAGCAGGTCCGAGTTCAGACGCGGGTGCAATGTGCACGCCTCGAGCGCGAGCGTGCCGACCGCGACGGTGTGCTCGAGCAGGCCGCCGAGGTAGGCGTGGTGGCCGCCGCGCGTGCACGGCGCGCGCCGCCACGCGGCGCGCAGCTCGCCGTCGGCGAGCAGCGCGCTGCAGCAGCGCCGCGTACGCCGGGTCGTGGACCTCGCGCGCGAGGTGCTCGAGGAAGCCGTCCAGCTCGTCGATGTCCCGGTAGGCGACCGGCAGGAACGCCGCCGGATCCGCCGCTTCGGCGCGCTCGATCGAGCGCAGCTCGACCTGCAGCTCATCGCGGAACCGCTCCACGCGCCCGCGTACGCGCACGAGATCGCCGCGCTCGAAGCGCCCGGACAGCAGGTCGGCGTCGCGGAACGCGCGCGCCTGGATCGCGCCGCTGCGGTCGCGCAGCTCGAGCGCGAGGTACGGGAGCCCCGACCGCGCCTGCAGCCGGTCCTTGCGCGCGCACGCGAACACGCCGTCGACCTCGTCGCCGGCGCGCAGGGTCGCGATCGTGGGCGCGTCTGCAGTCAGCACGCACCCGATGATGGCCGCAGCACCGGACGGCGACTCGCTACGGTGAATGCGTGCAGTCGCTCCGCTGGGAACGCCGACCCGATGGGCTCCGCGCCCCGGCGCTGGTGTGCGCCTTCAAGGGCTGGAACGACGCCGGTGAGGCGGCGACGTCGGCGATCTCGTTCATGGGCGCCTCGCTCGAAGCGGCACGCTTCGCGACGATCGACCCGGAGCACTACGTCGACTTCCAGGCGACGCGCCCGCTGGTCAAGCTCGTCGACGGCCGCTCGCGCGCGATCGAGTGGCCGGAGTGGGAGGTCTACGAGGCTCGCATCCCGCGCGCGCCGCGCGACCTGGTGATCCTCACCGGGCCCGAGCCGTCGTACCGCTGGCGCGAGTTCTGCGGCCAGGTGGTCGAGCTCGCCGAGGCGCTCGGTGTCCAGCTCGTCGTCACGCTCGGCGCGCTGCTCGCGGACGTGCCGCACTCGCGGCCGGTGTCCGTCACCGCGTTCGCCTCCGATCCCGCGCTCGTCGAGCGCCTGGCGCTCCAGCCTCCGACCTACGAAGGCCCGACCGGCATCGTCGGCGTGCTGCAGAACGCCTGCGCCGACGCCGGGATGCCGGCCGCTTCGTTGTGGGCGGCGGTGCCGCACTACGTCGCCGTGGCGCCGAACCCGAAGGGCGCGCTGGCGATCCTGCGCCGACTCGAGAGCCTCGTGGGCGTGACCGTCGACGCGCAGGACCTCGAGACCGCGGCGGTCGACTACGAGCGCCAGGTGACCCGCGCGGTCGAGCTCGATCCCGAGGTGCAGGCGTTCGTCGAGCGGCTCGAGCGTGCCGCCGACGAGGAGGAGGGCCCGACCGACCTGTCGCAGCTCCCCTCCGGCGACGTCCTCGCGCGCGAGTTCCAGCGCTTCCTGCGCCAGCGCGGCGGGCCCGGCCAGACCGGCTGACGGCGAGCGTCTGCCGGCCGGACCGGCTGACGGCGCGGTCTCGCCCGGAGACCATCGGCGGCGGGAATAGACCGAGGGCGGCGACCGTCCTCGTCCATATGCGCGTCCTGTTCGCCACCACGCGGGGCGCCGGGCACTTCGGCCCGCTCGTGCCCTTCGCGCAGGCGTGCCGCCGTGCCGGCCATGACGTCCTCGTCGCCGGCCCGCGCTCGGTGGCCGGGCTGGTCGCGCGCGCGGGGCTGCCACTGCGCGCGGTGCCGGAGGCGCCGGCCGACGCGGTCGACGCCGCATTCGCACCGGTCTGGGCGCGGGAGGCGAGCGTCGAGCACGTCGTCCAGGACCTGTTCGTCGGCATCCACGCCCGCACCGCGCTTCCCGGCATGCTGGCGACGGTCGCCGAGTGGCAGCCGGCCGTGATCGTCCGCGAGACGATGGAGTTCGCTTCGCTGCTGGCGGCCGACTACTACGGCGTGCCGCAGGTGCGGGTCGGCGTGCACCTCGACGCGCAGGTCGACAGCGACCGCACGCTCGCCGAGCTCGCCGCGGCGGCGCTCAACGTCGCCCCCGAACGCCTGCTCGACTCACCGCTGCTCACGCGCGCGCCGCACTGGCCGGGCGAGGCCGAATCCGACGCGCACCGCTTCCGCACCGACGTCGTCCCGCGCCGCCGCGAGGACCTCGTGTACGTCAGCTTCGGGTCCGAGGCGCCGCTGTCCGAGCACTTCCCCCGCGTCTATCGCCAGGCGATCGAAGCGCTGGGCGACCTCCCCGTCCAGACGCCCGTCACGATCGGCGACCGCCGCGACCCCGCCGAGCTGGGCACGCTTCCGGCGTCGGTCACCGTCCAGCGCTGGGTGCCGCAGGCCGAGGTGCTGTCGCGCGCCGCCGCGATGGTCGGGCACGGCGGGTCCGGCTCGACGCTCGGCGCGCTCGCGGCCGGCGTGCCGCAGGCGTTCGTGCCGCTGTTCGTCGACGGCCCGGCGAACGCCGGCCGCGTGGCGGCGGCCGGTGCCGGGATCGTCGCCGAACAGCGGCACGAACGCCTGCGGCACGCCGGCCGCGAGCGCAAGCCGAGCGTCGAGCCGGACCCGCCGTCCCCGACCATCGCGGCGGCGCGCGACAGCACCTCGCTGCGGCACCCAGCGCTGGACGGTGACCGACGCCGGAAGCGTGCCCAGCTCGGCGGGTCGCGGCGGTCGCCGATCGTGACGGGGGGGCCCGGCAATCAATCGCCTGGCGATAGACGCGGGGGGAGTAGCCGGACAGCGGCGCCTCGGACCCGAAGCTGACGTACACGAGGTCCCTGGCGGCGGCGGGACAACGTGGGTGGGAAGCGGTGCGCGTCGGATTCGGCCTCGCCCGGCCAGTGGGGCGCGGGCGGGAGCAGCGGTGAGTCGAGCAGGCGTTCGGGGGCGACGTTGAGCGGCGGCGCGGCGAGCTCGGCGAGCGTGCAGTCAGCTGTCGACCTGCGCGTCGAGGTGCGCACCAACCCAGCACCTGCGGCACGCCGTAGTAGTCGGCCGCCAGCAGCGAAGCGAACTCCATCGTCTCGCGGACGATCACAGCAAGCTGCCGCTCGGCGACCGTCGCCAGCATGGCGGGAACGGCGGTGCGGGCGTGGATGCCGACGAACAGGTCCTGGACGACGTGCTCGACGCTCCGCCTCCGGCGCCCCAGGCCTCTCCGGTGCGGGTCCGGCGTCGACCGCGTCGGCCGGCGCCTCCGCGCGCCCGTGCGCCCAGCGCCGCGCCGCGACCGCCGCCCGGACACCGAGCCGCGGCGCCCGCGTGGACGACGTGGCGGCGCGGCGGCCGCCGCTCCGCGAGGGGCGCAGCAGGGCCGAAGGGTGGCGCCCGGTGGCGAACAGGAGGCGCACGTGGACGAAGGACGGTCGCCGCCCTCGGTCTATTCCCGCCGCCGATGGTCTCCGGGCGAGACCGCGCCTTCAGCCGGTCCGCCGGCAGACGCTTCGCCGTCAGCCGGTCTGGCCGGGCCCGCCGCGCTGGCGCAGAAGCGCTGGAACTCGCGGCGCGAGGACGTCGCCGGAGGGAGCTGCGACAGGTCGGTCGGGCCCTTGCCTCCTCGTCGGCGGCACGCTCGAGCCGCTCGACGAACGCCTGCACCTCGGGGATCGAGCTCGACCGCGCGGGTGTGGCCTGGCGCTCGTCGCGGTCTGGGTGCGCGTGGGTGGCACGCCCACGAGGCTCTCGAGTCGGCGCAGGATCGCCAGCGCGCCCTTGCGGGTTCCAGCGCCACGGCGACGTAGTGCGGCACCGCCGCCCACGACGAAGCGGCCGGCGGTCCGGCGTCGGCGCAGGCGTTCTGCGGCGCGCCGACGATGCCGGTGCGGCCTTCGTAGGTCGGAGGCTGGAGCGCCAGGCGCTCGACGAGCGCCAGATGCGAGGCGAACGCGGTGACGGACACCGGCCGCGAGCTGCGGCACGTCCGCGAGCAGCGCGCCGAGCGTGACGACGAGTTGGACGCCGAGCGCCTCGGCGAGAGCTCGACCACCTGGCCGCAGAACTCGCGCCAGCGGTACGACGGCTCGGGCCCGGGTGAGGAGATACCAGGTCGGGCGAGGCGGCGCGCGCGGGAATAGCAAAGCCTGCATAACCTCCCACTCCGGCCACTCGATCCCCGCAAGCGCGAGCGGCCGTCCGACGAGCTTGACCAGCGGGGGGCGCGTCGGGCCACGTGCCTGAGCTACCAGACGCGCCCACGATCGCGACCCTGCGCGCCGGCGACGAGGTCGACGGCGTGTTCGCGTGCGCGCGCAAGGACCGGCTGCAGGCGCGGTCGGGGCTCCCGTACCTCGCGCTCGAGCTGCGCGACCGCAGCGGCGCGATCCAGGCGCGCGCGTTGCGCGACGCCGAGGGGCTCGTCCGGGCGCTTCGAGCGCGGCGACTCGTCCGCGTACGCGGGCGCGTGGAACGGTTCCGCGATGAGCTGCAGGTCGAGCTGCGCTCGATAACGAGCGCGCCGAAGCGGCGGTGCCCGGCGGCGTTCCTCCCGTGGGCCTGGGGGGACATCGACGAGCTGGACGGCTTCCTCGAGCACCTCGCGCGCGAGGTCCACGATCCGGGGTACGCGGGGGCTGCTGCAGCGCCTGCTCCACCGATGGCGAGCTGCGCGCCGCGTGGCGGCGCGCGCCAGTAGCACGGAGGCCGGCCTGCGCGCCTACCTCGGCAGCCTGCTCGAGCACACCGTCACAGTGGGCACGCTCAGGGCACTCCGAGGCGTGCGCGTTGAGCGACAACCTGAACTCGGACCTGCTGATCTGCGCCACGCTCGTGCGCGACCTCGGCAAGACCCGCCGAGTTCACCTCGGCGGGGAGCCATCGAGGGGCTCCTCGAGGAGGGGGCGCCTGCTTCGGGCATCTCGTGCTCGGCCAGCAGCTGCTCGAGCCGCGGGATGGAGCCCGGAGAGGACGACGCCGGCTGGCGCTCCTGCACTGCGTGCTCTGCCCACCACGGGCCCGAGAAAACACCAACCGCCGGTTCGGCTCCCACCGAGGCACTCGCGCTAACCCGCCTGAACGCGCTCGACGCGAGCGTCAAGGGCGCGCTCGAGCACGGTGTCCCATAGCGCAACTGATAGGTTGCGCGTCATGCGCATCCTGGTTCTCGGCGGGACCGTGTTCCTCGCCGGCACGTACCCCCCCCCCCACACGTGCGCGGCCATGGTTGCCTGACGCTGTTCACGCGCAGCATGTGCGCGGCACCGACCTCTTCCCCGAACAAGGCGACACGATTGGTCGGCGACCGGGCCGGCGACCTGTCGGCGCTCAAAAGCTCCGCAAGTGGGACGCGGTGATCCGACACGTGAAGCGGCTTCGAGGCCGCGCAAGTCGGCCGCCTGTGCGAGCCGCTGGGCAACCGCATCGGCCATTACGTGTTCGTCTCCAGCTGCAACGCCTATGAGCTGGCCGGAGGAGCAGGAGCCAATGGT
>CAWIEW010000020.1:0-13306 GCA_963835285.1 uncultured Solirubrobacteraceae bacterium
CGGGAGCGTCGCCACCGGCACGCGGATCGCCGAGCGGGCGGCCACACGCACGGCGCGCGTGAACCTCGAGATGGGCGGCAAGGACCCGTTCATCGTCTGCGCCGACGTCGCCGCCGAGATCGGGATCGCCGCCCGCGGCGGCGCGTGGGCCGCGTTCCTCAACGCGGGCCAGGTGTGCACGAGCGCCGAGCGCTTCTACGTCCAGCGCGAGGTCTACGACGACTTCCTGAATGCGTTCGTGGACCACACGCGCTCCCTGCGGATCGGCGACCCGCTCGACCCGGCGACCGACGTCGGCCCGATGGTCTCCGCCGTCCAGCGCGACAAGGTGCGCGCGCAGGTCGAAGCCGCAGTCGCCGCGGGCGCGCAGCTGCTCGTCGGCGGCGACGGCGCCGGCCACGAGCGCGGCTACTTCTACTCCCCCGCCGTCGTCACCGGCGCGCCCGCCGAGACCGACCTGCTGCGCGAGGAGACGTTCGGCCCCGTCGCGCCGATCGTGCCCGTGAAGGACCTCGACGAGGCGATCGCGCTCGCCAACGGCACGCCGTACGGGCTCGGCGCCAACGTCTACACGCGCGATCTCGAGACCGCGATCCGCTGCGCCCGCGAGCTGCGCGCCGGGACCGTCTGGATCAACGATCCGCTGACCGACAACGACGCCGGCCCGTTCGGCGGCTACAAGCGCTCCGGACTGGGCCGCGAGCTCGGCCAGGAGGGCCTGGACGCGTTCCAGGAGACCAAGCACGTCCACATCGAGACCAAGCTCGAGGTCAAGGACTGGTGGTACCCCTACGGCTGATCACATCCGGCCCGTGCGCGACGTTGTAAGAGGCATGTACACGACGATCCATCCCAGCCCGGTCGGCGACATCCTGCTGCGCGCCGACGACGAGGGGCGGCTGACGGAGCTGTACCTGCGCCACGACGGCGCGCAAGACAGGAATCCCACCCACCCCCCGTTCGACGAGGTGCGCGAGCAGCTCGACGCCTACTTCGCCGGCGAGCGCGAGGAGTTCGACCTGCCGCTCGCCCTGCACGGCACCGACTTCCAGCGCCGGGTGTGGGAACAGCTGACGCGTATCCCTTACGGCGAGACCATGTCCTACTCGCAGCTCGCGCTGCGGCTGGGTGACCCGAAGCTGGTCCGGGCCGTCGGGCTCGCGAACGGCCGCAACCCGGTCTCCATCATCGTCCCGTGCCACCGGGTCATCGGGGCCGACGGCTCGCTCGTCGGCTACGGCGGGGGGCTCGAGCGCAAGCAGTGGCTGCTCGAGCACGAGGCCGTGACCTCGGGCCGGCGGTTGCCTGTCGGGTAGGCCGCCGGCTACCAGGTGGCGTCGAACATGCCGGGCCGCTGGACCGGCGGGATCTCGCGGACGATCGGCGTCGAATAGACGTGCGCCTGCGCGATCGGGGGGCGGGGGGTCACGACGATGGTCATGGCAGGAATACTCCCGCCACGTGACATCTCCAACTATCGCGGTGGCCTGCGTCTGCTCGTTCGGAAATCCACCGGTCCCGTACGGGCAGCCTCACCCTGAGTTTTGCGGCGCTACCCAGTGTTCCTGAGGCCCGCGGCGATGCCAGTGATCGTCGCCATCAACGCGTCGCCGACGGTCTGATCGCCGGCCCGCGCGCGGCCCAGCAGCGCGACCTGCAGGTGCGAGAGCGGGTCGACCCAGCGGTTGCGGTGCGAGAGGCGGTCGCGCAGCGCGGGCGTGACGTCGAGCAGCGCACCGCCGTCGCGGATCGCCAGCAGCTGGGCGACGACACGCGCGTGCTCGGCCTCGATCGCTGGCCAGAAGCGCGCGGCCAGGTCGTCTTCGACGAGCGCGAGATAGCGGCGGCCGACCGACAGGTCGACCTTGAACAGCGCCATCTCGAGCGTCGAGCACGCCATCCGGAAGAACGGCCAGCGCTCGTACATCGTGCGCTGGCGCTCGAGATCGCCCTCCTCGAGCGCGATCCCGGCGCCGAACCACGACGGCAGCAGGATCCGGTTCTGCGTCCATGCGAACACCCAGGGGATCGCCCGCAGGTCCTCGAGCCGGCCGCCCGCGCGGCGCGCCGCCGGCCGTGAGCCGATCGTCAGCTCCGACAGCTCGTCGATCGGTGAGACCTGGTGGAAGAAGCGCACGAACTCCTCGTCGTCGACGAGGTCGCGGTAGACGTCGCGCGAGCGGTCGGCCGCGCGGTCCATCTCGGCGCGGAACTCCTCCGGGACGGCCAGGCGCGGGGCGGCGCGGGCGAGCAGGAGCGCCGACAGCTGCTGCTCGAGCGAGCGGCCGGCGAGCCCCGGGTCGGCGTACTTCGCCGAGATCACCTCACCCTGCTCGGTGATCCGCACGCCGCCGTCGAGCGTGCCCGGCGGCTGGGCGAGGATCGCCTGGTGGGCGGGCGCGCCGCCGCGCGACGGCGAGCCGCCGCGGCCGTGGAAGAACGCGACCTCGACCCCGAATACGGGCGCCTGCGCGACGAGCTGCTCCTGGGCGCGGTAGATCGCCCACTGGCTGGTGAGGAAGCCGGCGTCCTTGGCCGAGTCCGAGTAGCCGAGCATGATCTCCTGGCGGTCGCCGTGACGGCTCAGGTGCTCGCGGTAGACCGGGTCGGCGTACAGTGCCGCCATCGTGTCCGGCGCCTGCTCGAGCGCGGCGAGCGTCTCGAACAGCGGCGTGATGTGCAGCAGCGGCTCGCCGGGGCCGCCGACCCCGGCCCGGCGGGCGAGCCACAGCGCGCCGAGCACGTCGGAGACCTGATGGACCATCGAGATCACGAGCGTGTCGCTGCCGCCCGCGTAGCGGCGGGCGGCGGCGCTGAGCGCGTGCAGCGCCTCGGTCGGCGCGCAGACCGGGCCGAACTGGTCCGGGTGGGCGGACTCGATGTGGGCGCTGAGGATGTGCCGCCGCTGCGGCTCGTCGGCGCCCGCGACCTCCGGCGCATCGCGCGCCACGGAGGCGTTGATCGCGTCGGCGGCGAGCCGGACGTCGAGCCGCGCGAGGTGCAGCCCGAACGCGGCCACCTGGCGGAGCAGGTCCTTGACCGTGCCGTCGGCGACCGCCTCGCCGCCGGCCGCGTCGCGCACCAGCTCGAGGTCGCGCCGCAGCGGCTCGACACTGGAGTAGGCGAGCGGGCTCTCCGGGTTCTCGCCGGTGACAAGGAGCCGCTCGGAGATGTAGTTGAGCTTCGCCCGCACGGGCTCGTGGCGGCGGCGCTCGCCGAGTCGGCGCGTGATGTCGGGCATCAGCGCGCCGTCACGGCGCAGGCTCGCTTCGAGGGCCGCGCGGCCGGCGCCCATCTCGGTCTCGCTCTGCGAGTAGCGCGAGGCGAGCCGCTCGACGCGATCGCGCAGCAGCCGCATCCCCAGCCGCCGGTGCACCTCGAGCGTGGCGGTGAACGTCGCGGCGGTCACTCCGGGATGGCCGTCCATGTCGCCGCCGGCCCAGCTCGAGAACCGCAGCGGCGCGAAGTCGATCGGGCGCGGGCCGAAGCAGCGCTCGAGCTCGCGCACCAGCTCGGGCACCTGGTCGAACAGGACGCGGTCGAAGTAGTGCAGGTTGCGCCGCACCTCGTCCTCGACGCCGGGGCGCTCGCGCCGCACCTCGGCGGTCTGCCACCAGATCGCCAGCGACTCGCGGATGTGGTCGACGAGCCGGGCGCGGTCGGTCGGGCCGAGGCGCGGGTCGTCGAGCTCGGCGAGCCGGGCGCTGACGTCGCCGGCGTGCTGCATGACCGACCAGCGCGTCGCCTCGGTCGGGTGCGCGGTGAACGTGAGGTCGAGCCGCACGTCGTCGAGCGCGCGGGCGGCCGTCTTGGTCGACCGGTCGGCCAGGCGCGCGGCGGCCTCGGCGATCGACTCGCGCTGCGGCGGCCCGTCGGCGCGCAGGTAGGTGCGCCGGCGACGGACCCGCTCGCGCGTCTCGGCGAGGTTCGCGAGGTGCAGCTCCATCGAGCAGGCGCGGATGACGTCGAGCGGGTCGCCGTCGAGGATCTCGGCCGCCAGCGCGGCGGCCTCCTCGGCGGCGCCGGGCTCTTCGGCGCGGGCGCGGACGCCCGCCCGGTGCAGGCGCACGACGGCGGTGCGCAGCGCCTCGCCGCCCTGATCGGCGATCGTCTCCTCGAGCAGCTCGGAGAGCAGCTGGAGGTCGTGCTCGAGCGCGGTCGCGCCGTCGGCGCGACGCGAGCGGATGTCGGTGACCGTCACGGCTGCCGCACAGCTTGGCAAGGTCGGCACGCGGCCGGGGTCCAAGCCGGTTTCGACACACTGTCAGGGTGCGTAGCGCGATCGCTTGGCCGCTCGCCCTCCTGTGTGCCGGATGGGCGATGGTGCGCCTGTTCGGGCTCGAGCGCGGCTTCCCGCTCGTGCCGCTGGTGGCATTCACCCCGTTCATCGTCGCCGTCGCGGCGGCGGTCGTCGCGATCGCCCTGCTGCTGCGTCGCCGGGAGGCGGCAGTCGTCGCCGCGGTGGCGGGGCTGGTGCTGGCCGTGCTGGTCGCGCCGCGGGCGCTCGGCGGGCCGACCGAGCCCGAGGGCACCCCCGGCCCGACGCTCCGGGTGCTGAGCGTCAACACGCGGTACGGGCGGGCCGACCCCGACGCGATCGTCGCGCTGGCGCGGCACATGCGCGCCGACGTGCTGAGCCTGCAGGAGCTCACGCCGCAGCTGATCGTGGGCCTCGATCGCGCCGGGCTCGGCGCCGACATGCCGTACTACACGCTGCAGCCCGCGATCGGGGCGGACGGCACCGGCCTGTACTCGCGGATGAGACTGCAGCCGGCGCCGCGTCCGGTCGGCACGCAGTCCGACATGGCCGCGGCCGCCCTGCGTGTGCCCGGCGGCCCGACGGTCCAACTGCTGGCCGTCCACCCCGCGGCGCCGGATCCTGGCTCGGTGGGCGCGTGGGACAAGGACCTCAACGCGCTGCCGGACGCCGAGCCGCACGGCCGCATCCGGATCCTGGCCGGCGACTTCAACGCCACGCTCGACCACGCCGAGCTGCGCCGGCTCATCGACACCGGCTACGAGGACGCCGCCTCCGTGGTCGGCGCCGGCCTGCATGGCACGTGGCCCGAGGGCCGCAGCATCCCGCCCGCGGTGGTGATCGATCACGTGCTGGCGGACAAGCGCGTCGGCGTCCGCGCGGTGTCGGTTCATACGATTCCCGGGACGGATCATCGCGCGGTGTTCGCCGAGTTGGTGCTGCCGCGCCGGTAGGGGGAGGGAATGCGAATGACAGGGAAGAGGCAAGGCAACGCTCGCTGCGACCATCACCGGCGCGGCCGCGCTGGTGATGGTGCCGACATGGACCGGAGCCGCGCCGACGGCTCAGACGGCCGCGAAGAAGAAGCCGGTCGCGCGCAACGTCATCGTCCTGCAGGGGGACGGGATGGGGACGGCGCAGCGCGAGCTCATCCGGCTCGTGACCAAGGGCAACCGGCCGGGCCGGGAGCTCGTGATGAACAAGCTCGACCACGCCGGGCTCGTGCACACCGACCCGAAGGACCCGAAGCAGGCCGTGACCGACTCGGCGGCCGCCGCGACCGCGTTCGCGACCGGCGTCAAGACGTACAACGGGGCGATCGGCGTCGACGCCAAGGGCCGCGCGGTCCGGACCCTGCTCGAGGACGCGCACCGGGCGGGCAAGGCGACGGGTCTGGTGACGACCTCCCAGGTGACCGATGCGACGCCCGCCGCCTATGCGGCGCACGTGAAGGACCGTGGCGAGCAGAGCGAGATCGCCCGCCAGTTCCTCGTCCGCTCGAAGGTCGACGTGATCCTCGGCGGCGGCGAGGACTTCTGGTACCCGGCCGGCACGCCGGGCGCATACCCCGACCACCCGCCGAAGGACCCGGGCGAGCAGAGCAAGGGCAATCGCGGCAACCTCGTCGACCGGGCGAAGCAGCTCGGCTACAAGTACGTGACCACGCGCGCCCAGCTGGGAGCGGCGAAGTCGCGCAAGGTGCTCGGCCTGTTCGACAACGAGGAGATGTTCGAGCACCGCGAGGAGGGCCACGGCGACCTCTACGACCCGGTCGTCCCGCTCCCGGTGATGGCCGCGCGGGCGCTCAAGCTGCTCCAGCGCGACCGGCAGGGCTTCTTCGTCCTGATCGAGGAAGAGGCCATCGACGAGATGGCGCACGAGAACAACGCGCGCCTGATGATCAAGGCCGGCGCGGCGCTCGACTCGACGGTCAAGGTCGCGGTCGCCTTCGCCCGCAAGCACCCCGGCACGCTGATCGTGGTGCAGGGCGACCATGAGACCGGCGGCCTGACGATCGAGAACCCGGACACCGGCGACGAGTCCGGCGACGCGCTGTCGCGCGAGGACGGCCCGTTCACCGTCAAGGGCACGAACCTGCAGGTGTTCGCCGACTGGACGACCGGTCAGCACACCGGGGCCGACACGCCGATCACGGCGAGCGGCCCCGGCTCAGCTGGGTTCGACGGCGTCATCGACAACACCGACGTTCACGACATCATCGCCAGGGCGATGAAGAGGCGCTAGTGAATCGGGACACTAGGCCTCGGTCGGGGGCTCAGCCTCCGGCTCATCCTCGGCGAGGATCCCGTACAGGGAGCGGCGGGCGTTGTTGAGCACCTCGCGCGCCGCCGCGACCTGGTCGGGGGAGCCGGCCTGGGCGAGCTGGACGACCGCCATGCCGACCTGCTTCGCGACGCCGAACAGCTCCCAGACGTCGCTGTCGACGGAGTCGCTGACCGCGTCCCACGGTGCGGCCTCCGCGCCGGTGGCCGCGGCAGCCGCCTGGCCTTCGTCGGTCAGGTGGAAGAGCTTGCGGCCGTCGGTCTGCTCGACGCGGACGAGCCCTTCGTCCTCGAGCTGCTGGAGCGCCGGGTAGACCGACCCCGGACTCGGGCGCCAGACGCCCTCGCTCCGCCGCTCGATCTCCTGCATGAGCTGGTAGCCGTTGCGCGGCTCCTCGGCGAGCAGGGAGAGGATCGCGGCGCGGACGTCACCGCGCCGCGCGCGGGCCCCGCCGCGACCCATGGGGCCACCGGGTCCGAAGCCCCACGGGCCGCCGAACGGGAACCCGCGCCCGCCGCCGTGGCGGTGGCGGCCGTGGTGGTGGCGCTGGCCGGCCATTGCGAGCCAGCCGAGCCACCGGGGGTCGAAACGACCCTGTGCTTGTGCTGCGTACGTCATTGAGAACTCCTGGGGAGGTGAAGGTTGTATCTACGACGCATCACGATATATCGAGAGTGTTCGTCTGTCAAGACCCTTTCACCTTCGTGGTCTCGGTGGCGCCGGCGAACTGCGGCTGGGTAGGGCGGCGAGGGAGCCGGCCGGTTCGGCGGTCCCTGGCGCCTTTTGCTCCTATAGGCAGCAAAAGGCGCCAGCGACCTCGCGAGGCGGCCGATCCCTCCCACTCAATGCCGCAGTTGACACGATTGGCGCCGTGATCCTCGTCGATCCCCAGCCGCGTACGCTCGCGATGATCTGCGACGCCCCGACCCGCGCGCGGCTCGAGGCGCTCGGTCTGCTCGTCGTCCACGAGGACGGCCGGATGCCGGACGCGATGATCGACGAGCATCTCCCCGAGGTGACCGCGATCCTCGGCCAGACCGCGATGCCGGCCGAGCGGCTCGCGCGGGCGGAGAAGCTGCGGGCGATCGTCAACGTCGAGGGCAACTTCCTGCCGAACGTCGACTACGGCGCGGCGCTCGACCGCGGCGTGCACGTGCTCAACGCCAGCCCGGCGTTCGCGCTGGGAGTGGCGGAGATGGCGCTGGGGATGGCGCTCGACCTCGCGCGCGGGATCAGCGCGGCCGACCGCGCGATGCGGGCGGGCCGGGAGGTCTACGGGCTCGACGGCAACGACGCCGCGTTCCTGCTCACCGGGCAGCCCGTCGGGATCGTCGGGTTCGGCGACCTCGGGCGCGAGCTCCACCGGCTGCTCGCGCCGTTCCGCTGCGACGTGAGCGTCTACGACCCGTGGCTGCCCGACCTCGTGATCGAGCAGGCGGGCGCGCGGCCCGCCCCGCTCGACGACGTACTGGCGGGATCGCGCGTCATCTTCGTGTTCGCCGCCGCGACGAGCGAGAACGAAGGCTTCCTCGGGCGCGCGCAGCTCGAGCGCATCCGCAGCGATGCCGTGCTGCTGCTGATGAGCCGCGCCGGGGTGGTCGACTTCGACGCGCTCACCGACCTGGTGGCGCGAGGCCGGCTTCGCGCGGGGACCGACGTCTTCCCGGAGGAGCCGCTGGCGGCCGGCCACCCGGCCCGCGCGCTCGACGGTCTGCTGCTCTCACCCCACCGCGCGGGCGGGATGCGCGAGGCGTTCCTCCAGATCGGGCGCCTGGCCGTCGCCGACCTCGAGCTGATCGCACGGGGCCTGCCGCCGGTGGCGTGCAGGCGCGCCGAGCGCGAGACGGCCGGCCGCTTGCGCAGTCGACCCGTTGAACGTTCTTAGCCATCTGGACGAACATCCAGCTGAATCTCGCTGTGCGCGCAGTACTGTTGATCCCGCGAACACGGAAGCGAGAGATCGACGTTGCCCAGGATGGCTAGGTATCTGTTACGAGCACTGCCGGTCGTCGGCTGCGTGAGCTTGCTTTGTGCGAGTGCTGCCAGCGCGCAGCAACCTGTCGCCGAGTGGCAGTTCAACGAGGGCTCGGGCAGCGTCGTTGCCGACAGCAGTCCGCACGGCCTGTACGGCAGGCTCGTCGCGGGCGCCGCGCCGGCGTGGATTGTCGGCGTGGAAGGCAGTGCGCTTCGCTTCGACGGGAGCGACGCCGTGGCGCTACCCGACAGCCCGGAGCTCGAGCCCGCACAGCTCACGGTCGCCGCCTGGGTGAGGGGCGCGGGGACTCCAGGCAAGTTCCGTTATGTGTTCTCCAAGGGCGCGAGCAGCTGCTTGCGCAGCTCCTACGGGCTTTACACCGGCGCTGACGGGGGCGGCGCGTTCTACGTCGCGGGGGACGGCTTCTTCACATTGTCGCCGGCGGTGTCGCCTGCAGCGATCTGGGACCGGCGCTGGCACCGGCTCGCCGGAAGCTACGACGGCGCCCGCGTTCGCCTCTACCTCGACGGTGTTCAGGTCGGCTCCGGCACGCCCGCGCCGACGCATATCGAGTACGGCGTCGCGAGCAGGGAGCCGTTCATCGGCACGTACCGCGGCGAGTGCGAGCTGGGGTTCAACGGCGACCTCGACGACGTCGCGGTTTGGGACACCGGCCTGACCTCTGCGCAGGCACTGGCCGACGCCGCGGCGCCAACCGAGACGCCGTCGACCGGCCCGATCGGCAAGGCCCCCGGCAGTCCGCCGGTGGTCCCGATCGCGAACGGCAAGCGCACGACGCCCTCGGGCTGCACCTCGGTAAAGCTCAGCCGCCGCAGCGTCCGTGCCCGCCACCGCACGAAGATCGTGGTTACGGTACGCAAGGGTCACGCACGCCTCGCGCAGACGCGCGTCGTGCTGCGCGCGAAGCATCTCCGGAAGGTGATGCGCACCGACTCGCGCGGACAAGCGCGCTTTTTCGTCCGCGCGTCGCGAAAGCACAAGCGGCTGCGCATCGCGGTCGCCGCGCACCGGAGCGCCAAGTGCGGCACTCCGGTGGCGTACGTCCACGTGCGCGGCGCGCGCCCTTAGCTGACGCCGGCGGTCTCGCGCTCGGGCGCGGACGCGGCAGCGGGCTGCGGCGCGAGCTTGGGGGCGCCGACCAGCTTCGCGGCCTGGCGCTCGGGCGCGATCTCGATCACGTTCCAGGCGAGGTGGACGCGCTTCATCCCACGGATGAGCAGCGCCGACAGGTCGACCTCCCAACGGCCGAGGCCGTGCGTGGCCGAGCGCGGGAACGCGTGGTGGTTGTGATGCCAGCTCTCGCCGAACGAGGGCAGCGCGAGCCAGAACACGTTCGTCGAGTGGTCCTCGATGTCGAACCGGCGGCGCCCGAAGTAGTGGCACACCGAGTTGATCGACCACGTGACGTGGTGCAGGAAGAACGCGCGCACCAGGCCGCCCCAGACGAGGCCGCGCAGGGCGCCCTCGGCGGTGAAGCCGTGCAGCACGAAGCCGAGCACCGTCGGGATCGCCAGGCTCAGGTACGCGATCCACGGGAACGCCTTGTTGATGCGGCGCATGCCCGGGTCCTCGTAGAGCTCGCGGGCGTACTTCTTCCAGTCGGACTGGCCGTGCGTCTCGAACAGCCAGCCGGTGTGCGCGTGCCAGAGCCCCTTCAGGCCGTGGCCGTGGCCGACGTGCGGGGAGTGCGGATCGCCCTCCTGGTCGGTGTGCGCGTGGTGCTTGCGGTGGTCGGCCACCCAGTCGAGAACCGAGCCCTGCAGGCCCATCCCGCCGAGCACGGCCCACATGTACTGCAGGCCCTTGTAAGTCTGGAAGCCTCGGTGCGTGAGCAGCCGGTGGTAGCCGACGGTCACTCCGAAACCGAACAACGTGTAGGTGATGACCATGATCGCCAGGTCCGTGGCATCGACCCACTGGTTCCACAGCAGCACGATGGCCGCCAGCAGACCGAGGAACGGGACGACCACGCCGATCATGTTCGCGGTGCGTTCAGCTCTCGACATGACAATGCAGGCTGGCGTACAAGCCGCCGGGTTTCTTGAGGTTTCCCCGGGGCCTTGAGGATCCGTTCTTGTAGCTTCCCTACAACGCCTAAGCTCTCTAGCGGTGCTCGCCGTCCGCTACATCCTGCCGCTGGTCCTGTTTCTCGGCGGTTTCGTGCTCCTCGCGGTCGAACCCAACTCGATCGGGCTCGAGGGGCTCGCGATGGCGACCGGAGCGGCGCTCTCGGTCCTCTTCCTCAACTGGCTGTTCCGCGCTGGCGTACGGGGGGATCGGGAGCGGGACGACGAGGAAGCGGCGCGCGACTACTACGCTCGGCACGGTCGCTGGCCGGGCGAGTAGCGACCACCGGCCCCGCCGCCGCCCAGCTCCACACCAGGGAGACCCACAGCACGGCGGGCAGCGACGCGTGCACCCACACCAGGCCCGCCGGCAGCGCGTTGTGGTACTGGATCAGGCCGACAACGCCCTGCGCCGCGATCAGCAGGCAGACCGCGGTGAGCATCCACATCAGCGTCCCGCGCACCCCGCGGGCGCGCGCGAACGCCCACAGCCCGACGGCGGCGACGCCCATCGCGGTCGCCATGTGGCCGTGGAGGTGGATCAGCGTCTTCAGCGTGCCGGCGCCGAACGCGTCGAGCCGCTCGACGACGTCGCCGGTGCCCGCCCCACCCGCGTGCGGTCCGGCCGCCGTCGCGAACGTGCCGGCGATGATCACCAGCCCGCCGTAGATCACCAGCACGCGCGTGGCGAGCGTGACCCAGCGATCGCCGCCGCGGCCGACGCCGCCGCGCACCCGCCACACGAGGATCGCGGCCGCGAGCAGCAGCGTCATCGACAACAGGTAGTGGGCGATGACGACCGGCCAGGAGAGGTCGAGCGCGACCGTGAGCCCGCCCAGCAGCCCCTGCGCCACGACGCCCCCGGCCAGGACGAGCGCCGGCCGCACCAGATCGGGCCGCCGCGGCCTGACCCGGAACGCGAGCACGCCCGCGGTGACGCAGGCGATGCCGACCACGCTCGAGAACAGCCGGTTGCCGTACTCGATCCACACGTGCGAGGAGAGCTCGGGCAGGAACGTCCCGCGGCAGTCCGGCCAGCTCGGGCACCCGAGCCCGGAGCCGGTCAGCCGCACGCCGGCGCCGCTCAACACGATCAGCACCAGCGTGAGGAGCGCGGCGTAGGCCACCCACGTGTAGGCGCGCAGCGAGAGCGTGAAGCGTTCGCCCATTGCCAGCAGATGCTAGGGCCCAGTCGCGGCGGCGGGCGGCGACACCCCGGCGGGGATGCGGCCCTCCGGGCACGGCTGGGCGAGCCGAATCGCGCCGGGCTCGTCGGCGACCTGCGCTGCGTCCCGCGGATTGACGATCCACAGCAGCGAGATCACCCCGCCGCACATCATCAGCAGGCCGCCGACCACCGTGCCCGTATGGAACGCGGCGACCGACGCCGCCACGACATCCGGCGGTCCGCCGGACAGGGCCGGCACGGAGCCGGATCCGAGCACGGCCTCGAAGCGCGCGGCGATGACCGCGCCGACGACGGCGATCGCCAGCAGCGTGGCGACGCGCGAGACCTGGTTGTTGACGCCGCTCGCCACGCCCGCGTGGTGCTGCGGCACCGAGCTGAGCACGGTGTTGGTGAGCGGCGCGACGGTGGCGGACAGCCCGAGGCCGAAGACGAGCACGCCCGGCAGGACGTCGGTGAGGTAGTTGACGTCGGCGCCGATCCGGCCGATCCAGAGCAGCCCCAGCCCGGCGACGAGCGGCCCGCAGCCCATCAGCAGTCGCGGCCCGATCCGGACCGACAGCGCGCCCCAGCGGCGCGACAGCGTCCACATGACCAGCGTGATCGGCAGCAGCGACAGGCCGGCGGCGATCGGCGTGTAGCCGGCGACCTGCTGCAGGAAGATCGTCACGTAGAAGGTCGTCGCGCCGAGCCCGCTGTAGATCAACAGCGTCGCGAGGTTGCCGACCGCGAAGTTGCGGCGGCGGAACAGCTTCAGCGGGAGCATCGGGTACGGGGTACGCGCCTCGTGCCAGAGGAACAGGCCGAACAGCGCGAGCCCGGCGATCATCGGGACGAACACCAGCGGATCGCCCCAGCCGTAGGTCGACTGCTCGATCAGCGCGAACACGGGCCCCGCGAGGCCGAGCGAGCAGAGCACCGCGCCGAGGTAGTCGATCCCGCCGGCCATGCTCTCGTCGCGGCTCTCGGGCAGCTCCCGCGCCGTGTACAGCGTGACGAGCACGAGCGGGACGTTGATCGCGAAGATCCAGCGCCACGAGGCGAACTCGATCAGCGCGCCGCCCGCCAGCGGCCCGGCGACGAACGCCACCCCGGTCCACGCCGTCCAGGTGCCGATCGCCGCGCCGCGCTCCTCGGCGCTGAAGATCGCGGTGATGAGGGCAAGGCTCGAGGGGACGAGCAGCGCGCCGGCCGCGCCCTGCAGCGCCCGCGCCGCGATCAGCGCCCCGGGGTTCGGCGCGAGCGCGCACACCGCCGACAGCGCGCCGAACCCGATCAGCCCGGCTATGAACACGCGCCGCCGCCCCAGGCGGTCGCCGAGCGAGCCGCCGACGAGCACGAGCGAGCCGAGCGTGAGCAGGTACGCCTCGACGATCCACTGCTGCGCGGCGAGGCCCGAGCCGAGGTCGGCGCGGATCGCCGGCAGCGCCACATTGACCACGGTCCCGTCGATGAACACGACCGCGGACCCGAGGACCGCCGAGACCAGCGCGCAACGCTTCATGCGAGCCGAATGC
>CAWIEW010000021.1:0-97046 GCA_963835285.1 uncultured Solirubrobacteraceae bacterium
CACACGACCCGGCCCGACATGACGTGGACGTTCCGGTCACCGACGGTTCCCCCGTAGCGGAACCGCCGGGCGTGTTCGACCTTGGTGACGCGCCGCATCGTCTCGGCAGCGTCCTCCGGGTCGCCCGGCTCGATGCCCACGACGAGTTGCCCCATCAGGTAGACCTCCGTGCAGCCGCTCTCAAGCAACGCAAAGACCGCGAGCGGCGTCAGGGCCTCCGGACTCAACATGATGCACCCGACGTGCGGGTCCGCGGCGGAGCCTCGATTCCACGGCTCGGGCAGGTTGATCTCCGGGATGCCGAAGCACTTCGCCACGATGATGCGGCCGCGTTGCGTCACGTCGAAGAGGATCCGGTACATCAGGCCGCAGGCTTCTCCCGTGAGGGGAATCACCCCGAACGGCTCCAGATCATTCCAACACGAGATTGTCTTCACATCCTGTCCCCTTTCTTCCCAAGAGAAGGATCCTGAAGCTCGGAAAGACGCGGGACGGTCAGACCGTCACCAGGTCGAGGAGCCGGGCCGCCTTCTGATCGGCCTCGGCGCGTTCTCCGGCAAACGCATGCTCGCGGGCGAGCCGCGTCAGGGCGTCGACCAGCACGAAGATCGTGAACCGCCCCTTGGCCTCGGCGATCTCCAGGGCCTTCTTCGCCAGGCTCCGGTTGAATCCCGCCTTGTTGAGGGCCTTGAGCACCTCCTCGGCATCGCCCCCGAGCGTGGTCTCGGCGGCCTTCCTCATGACCGCCGCGAATCCGTCCCGGCGGGCATCCCGCTTCGCGACGAGACCCTCGACGATCCGGCGGATGTCGCCGAGCGCCTCGCCCACCTTGCCGGTGTGCTTGCGGGTGAACTCCGTCACCTCGACCGCGTCCCAGACGATGTGATTGCAGCACACCGCCTGGAACCAGAAGGTCGAGATCCCGACCGAGCGCTTGCCGACCTCGGAGTTCCAGACGAAGAACCCCGGGGCGAACGCCTCCCCGTCGATCTCCGCCCAGCCGGTCGGGTCGATCAGGAAGCAGAACAGGTCCTGCTCCCCGCAGTAGAGCCCGGTCGCCCCTTCCGAGACCGCCCCAGCCTTCTGGGGCGGCTGGAAGTCGACGGCGAACTCGCGCAGCATCGTCACGAGGTCGGCGTTGTGGAGCCGCGTGTAGCTGTGCCCGTGGATCGACCGGATCAGGTCCCCCTCGGTGAAGACCTGCAAGGGCTTGTTCGCATGCGGCATGGTCTCGCCGAAGACCAGGGCCGCGGTGGTCGGCGAGAGCCGATTCACCGTGTCCTTGGACACCCCGGCCAGGCCGCAGAGCTGGGTGAAGCTCCAATCGTTCATCAACGAGGCCCCGTCATCCCCCAGCGACAGCACCAGGCGATCGCCCTCGGGGCGGGGTCGCAACGCTTGCGGCGGGCTCCAGCGGTCTTGCGACTGCTCCTTCTCCCGCTGGCAGTGTTCCCAGAGGTCCCGCAGGGACCCGAAGATTTCGTCGGGGCCCCGACGGAACAGCTCGTTGTGGGCCTGTTTCAGGTTCTGAGTCGGTTGCACGGTCCAACCTCCCACCCAAGAGACGCGGTTCGCTCGGAGTCGAGCGGGCAGTTACTCACGGCGAGCAACTCCAGACTCGACTCGGCGAAGTCCCCGCGATGGGAGCGGCGGACGATCCCCAAGTACGAAACCTTGTCTCATCACCGACTTTCATCCGCTTCCCGCGGATGAAAGCCGTTTCCCCCGTCTACGCGAATCCGTTCGGTAGCACGCCCCCGCGAGCGGTGTCGTGGTCTGGCCTCGTCGGTCAGCAACTTGCTTGCGAATTGTTCCTCGCCTGCGAGCGAAGCCCCTTCCCCTTGCCGACGAGCTGGCCGATCCTCCTCGCCAGGGCGTGCCGTTCGGCGCTCGCAATACATCCGAGTAGACGTTTGCCTGTTTGTCTCCGCTGAGGACCTCCGAGGCCCTGCGTGGAGACCGGTGGCTTATCCAGGTTTTCACCGGTCCCACGTGGCCCTCAAACCAGAAGGAGGCACTCATGCGCGTGAACCCGCGCGATGGTCGCTGCCGCTCGTGCGGTGGAGAGCTTGAGATCACCGACACCGATGACGCGACCATGACCGTCGAATGCACCCAGTGCGGCGACGAGTATCTGGTCGAACCCGACGCCTTCGGCGACGGAGCGCAGGACTACTACGTCGAGGCACACTGCGAGCAACTGCGATCGCAAGAGCCCGAGCCGAAATCGCCGACGTTGGCCGAGTTCCTGACCCAGCTCAGGACCGGCGACCCCGTCCCGATGGCTCCCTGGGAAGGCTCCGAGGAACTCATCCCCCGCGTGGCCCAGGCCGAGCCGGGATCCATCCTCGCGATCGACGAGGAGACCTTCTTCTACTACCTCGAAGTGCTCCCGCCCCGCTTCCAGCGCGGCGGCGAGTTCTGCTTCGCGGAGGGAAGCGGGTCGTTCCTCTACTTCTGGAAGTCGAGCAAGGACGTCTACTACGCCCGGCCGCTCAGCGACGAGGAGACCGATACGTTCTGCCGCCTGGCCAAGGTCAGCCGATACCTCTGAGGAGACCCGCCATGATGCACGACAAGCGAACCTGGTGCGTCGCTCCGAGCGACTCGGCCGAGGAGCTTGCCCGCAAGATTACCGAGATGACCTGGACCCTCTGCACGGGGTTCGAGCTTCAGGGATACCTCTTCCTGAACGATTCCACGTCCGAGGACGGTGCCCAGGAGTTCGGCGTCGTGAAACGTCAGCCTGACGGCTCTTATCTACAGGTCGAGAGCATCACCTTCGGATGGCTGAACGAAGAACGGGCCCTCGCGTTCATCCAGGAATCGATCCAAGGGAACTTCGACGACAAGGAGTTTGCCCACGCGGTGACGCCCAGATTGCAGACACCGCAAGAACACGGGCGGTGCCCGCACTGCGCCTGAACGAGACGGATCCATCCGATTCACCCGTGAGGCCCCAAAGAAAGGACCATGCCATCGGCCTCACGATTCGGTCCCAAGGGATCGCCGTGAGCGGATTCGCCCACGGATTCCTTTGGCCCCCAGGCAGGGCGCGAGGATAACGCCGCCCCCCGCCCGTTCAAGGGCCGCATCCGGCTGCTGCTCCTCGGAGAGCCCTGCGGGTGCCTTCGGCACATTTTCTTGGGCCTCGTGCCCAAGAAAATGCTCCCCGAGGAGACTCCCCCTTGAGCGGCCGGAGAGCGACGTTGCTCATCGGATTTCGCCCTGGGGGCCAAAAAGAATGGGCCCTTCGGGGTCTGGGTTCTGACCCCCTGCCCCGGCAATGGCCGCGGCTGGACCTCCGAGCGAGGAGACACTGTCTCCCGCCCGGTCTTTGACATCGCGGCCCGCGACCTCGCAGGCCCTGGGGAAGAGAGACACCGAGCCTCTCGCTGAGGCGATGACCGCCTGAGCGAGAGCACGGTGGTGCCACCAAGAGGTTCACCCGACGGTTTGAACCACCTGCTCTCACCTCGTGTTGACCCCTTCATGGTCCCGACGGAGGTGATGCAGTGTGCTCCATGTCACAGTCCACCCCAAGCGCTTCGCCGAGCGGCTCAAGGCCATCGCGGGCTTCGCCGCAAAGCACTCGACGTATCGAGCCCTGGAGACCGTGCTGTTCTCCGTCTCGGAGGACGGGACGGCCACGCTCCGAGCAACAAACCTGGAAGCCGACGCCAGGATCACCCTGCCGCTCGCCTCATGTGAAGAGCCCGGCTCGGTGCTCCTGTAAGCGACAAGGTGCTCAAGGTCATCGGCGACGGCAAAGGACCGCCGATCCGGATCCAGGAGACGGCCCCGGACAAGGTGCCGATGACGAGCGACCCGAACGTCGCGACCCGGCGGGTTGCGGTCGCCACCTCGCGCAGTCGAGGTCGCCTTTCCGACCTACCGGCCCGAGGACTTCCCCGACCTGGTCGAGTGCGACCCCGAAGACGTCGTCGAGCTTCCGGTCTGGCAGCTCGACCGCTTGATCGAGCGGACCGAGTTCGCAACCGACCCCGACAGCACGCGCTACGCCCTGGGCGGATGCGCAGTTCGAGTTCGAGGGGCCGGACCCAGACGTCACCGAGTCCAAGACCGGGCGGTTGTCGCTCATCGCGACCGATGGGAGACGACTGGCCCATGCGTATGCTCCCGCGAGCGGGACGGGCCTCGAGCCCGTTGACCCAGCTCGGAGAGAACCCCGAGCAGTCGCTCGCCCCTGCCGTCCCGAGCGTATGGCTCAAGCGCCTGCGCTCCTTGTTCGCCCTCCTGGAGAACCAGAACCGGCACGGTCCGGCTCGGCTGGACCGCTACCGGTCAGGCTCCAGGTGAGGACCGAGGGCCTGTTGTTTGCGGCCCGGCAGCTCACCGGACGGTTCCCGTCCTGGCGGGAGATCGTTCCCCCGCCCTCACCGCATCGCACCCTGGTCACCGACGGGGCAAGGCTCAAACGGGCCTTGAAGGAGGCCAAGGGCCTGCTCCCGAAGGGCCACCGCTGCGTGCGGCTGCGGCTTGTCCGCAACGTGCTGTTCATCGAGGTCGACGTCGAGGACATCGCAAGCAGCACCCAGGTGCTGACGCTGCGGCGAGACATGCCGCCGGAGCTTCCCGAGGTCTCGATCGGCTTCGACCCGGACTACCTGCTCGACTGGCTTGCGGTTGTCCCGGCCTTCGAGCTGGTCTTCCCCGCCAAACCGAAGGAGCCCGCGGTCATGCGGGCCGAGGGCGTGGACTACTACGTCATGCCCATCGAATCCGCGGAGCCCGAGGCAACGCCAGGCTCTGCGGAACCGGTCGCCGAGGAGGAAGCCGACTCGCAAGAGGACGACGCCTCCGAGGAGGACCGAGAGGCCAGGACGGCCTGAACGCAGTCGATCCCGTTTGCGGCCTGGTCAAACCCATGGGTTCGGCCGGGACCGTTCTTCGTCCGCATTCCCAAACTGTCTTGGAGAATTGCGATGAGCGAGAACACAACCGACCGCACCGAGGCACCCGCCGGGCAGGCCCCCGCCGAGACACACCGCCCAGGAAGACTGACCTCCGCGGCGGGCGATCGGCGCCGCGCCGGCGCCCAACCCCACCTTCAGCGGGACATTTGCGCGACAGCCTCGCCTGCCAGGAGCACTCGAAGCGGGCCGGACAGCGAGTGCTGCAATGCACGATTAGCAGCAGCGAGTCGCGCGACGCGCGGAGGCTCCTCCTCCGAAAGGCGGGAGCTGTTGAGTACTCCTCATGATGACGCCGTCCGTCGCGGATACGGCGATCGGATGACGTGACGGGCCCGCCGGTGAACCCATCGTTCGAGTTCCGCGACGGGGATGAGGACGAGCTGCCCAGAAAGAACGACTTTGAGCTCCGGCTGGACCTTGCGCTCGAAGTGGTTGATGCTGATCCCGAGTGACGCGGCGGCCTCGCGGCGGGTCAGCGTGTACCGGGGAACCGTCTCGATGGGGCGGACCGACCTCTTGGCCATGGCTCCGATCACCTCACCGCTCGCGCTCGAGCTCGCGCCCGGGTTGGAGCACCCGTTGGGCTGCGCGCTCGTTGACCAGATCGTGTAGCCGCTCGACGGTCCGGTCTGCCTCGTTCCCTGACGCGAACGGACGGCGCCCGTGGGCCATCTCCGCCTCTAACCGGCGAGCCTGGGCAAGCCGCGCGTTCGCGGCGCGCTCACGTGTACGAGCCTCGTCAAGTTCCAGCCCGCGGCCCGGCAGCCAGTGGTGGCGGCGGCGCTCGAGAACCCAGCGCTCGTGTGCGGCCTCCGCCGCTTCGCGCTCAGCATCAAAACGTCGTTGACTGGCAGCCGCGCCGTCGAGCTCCGGCGACTGGGCGCCGCCGGCGTCTATCGCGAGGACCTGAGCGGCGCTCGTGCGTAGCTGCGTCGCAAGACGTTCGACGGGGTCGACGATGTCCTTGCCGATCGGTGCGAACTCCGCACGTTCATCGTCGGGCTGGACGGTGACGTAGAGGCGGTTGCTCTTGCGGCCTCGGCTGAGCGCCACGTACGCCCACTCGCGGCTCATCCCATCCGCGGCGAGCACGAAGGAGCGGTCGACGGTGACGCCCTGGGCGATATGGCCCGTGATCGCATAGCCGTGGAGCAGCGTGGGATCCCGGGTCTGGGTCATGCTCGTGAGGTAGTCCCGGTCGAGCGTGACTGATCGGTCGCCGCAGCGCACCACCAATGAGCACGCGTCACGGTCGACGCGGACGACGACCCCTCGCTGCCCGTTGTGTACGTCGCGCGCGCGGTCGTTGCGTTTCAAGACGACGCGGTCGCCAACGGCGAACATACCCCCTGGCAGATGCAGCTCGGCGCCGGTGAGCTCGCCAGCTGTCCGCAGCATGAAACGGGCGCGTGCGTTGAGTTCCGCCACGTCGGCCCGTCGCTGGGCGATCATCAAGGATCCGTCGCTGCCTCAGCTGTCGATCCAGTCGTGGACGAGGCGATCGTGTGTCGCGGCCGTCGTCGGCTCGATGATCAGCGTGTTGTGGCTGCGATAGAGCGCCAGAGCCTGCTCCGGCTCGCCTGTGCGGAGGTGCTCGAGTGCCTCGCGCTCCCATCGATTCGCCTGCCGGACGTTCTTGGTGAGCTCGACGGCGAGGCCGCGGTGGACGAGTCCACGGAACGCTCCTCCGGCTTCGAGCTCCGGCAATTGGCGATGGTCGCCGACGAGCACGAGCTTCCCGTCGGCGCGCTCGACGTGATCGAGCAGCTCTGAGAGCTCTCGCGTCGCGACCATGCCGGCCTCGTCGACGACGAGCACGGCGTGGTGCGGAAGACCTGCGGCGTCGCGTCGCAGACCGGCGAGGAGCGCCGCGATGCTTGTGCTCTGGATCCCCGCGTCGTCTCGGAGCCCGTCGGCGACGCGTCGTGCCGTCGCGACGCCGAGCACCGGGTAGCCGGCTTCCTGCCATGCCTCTCGGGCGGCCGCCAGCGCGAACGTCTTGCCGGTGCCGGCCTGCCCGCACACGACCGCAACGCCGTCGCCATCACGGCACAACGACTTGACGAACCGGCATTGCTCCTCCGACAGAGTCGGACGTGCTGCCATAGCGCGTTGCACCATCGGGCCGCCGACAACTGCGGCCTCGGATGCGCGAGACGCGACGGCTCGGTCGACGAGTCGCTGCTCGAGCGCCAGGTGCTCCGGTGTCGAGTACCGCCGGGCGTATGCACCGGCGGGCATGAGGCGCCCGTCGCGGCGCCGAAACGACTCACCGGTCTCACGGGTGCAGGCGTCGGGAACCAGCGGCACCGCTCGGGACGAGCTCAAGAAGCGATCGGTCGCCAGCTCGAGCGTGCGAGCGTCGATCCGCGCTCCGGGAGCGTCTCGCAGAGCGCCTGGATGACGTCCGGACGCGAGTACGTCGAGCTTCGGCGGGTCAAGCCTGTCGGGGCGGCGAGCGCCATCCACGCATGCTCCCAATCGCGGTCCTCGAGCTCGACGGAGCGGGCACGCCCGGTGATGAGCCGGATCGTGTCGCGTTCGAAGCCGAGCCCTTCGGCCCGTGTGCGCCACTCGCCGAGGAGCGTCTCGGGCGCGACGCGCGGCTCCTTCGCGGCGCGTGTCGCGAGCGCGGCGGCTTCGGCAGCACGCGCGCCAGAAGTGCCGCGCTGGGCAAGTGCGGCGTCGATCTCGGCGCGCCGTCGGCTGAACGCCCGCAGAACGGGCCGTGGAATCCCGACCACCTCGGCGATGCCCTTCCGCACAGGCGTCCAGTCGACGCCGAGCGTGCGCGTAAGCTCGCTACGCAGGACGGCCTGGTAGATGAAGCTCGCGCTGCGCGCGTGCGCGTACAGGCGCCTGCCGTCGAGCGCTGACCAGCGGCCGTCCAGGCCGCGGCCGAGGTTGGCGACGAGAACGTGGGTGTGAAGCTGCGGATCGCCGGCGCGCGAGGTCCGATGGCGGAATCCGGCCGCTACGAGCCCCGATGCCTCTTCGACGACGGCGCCGGCACGCCCACGACGCACCGCGGCGGCGGCGCGCTCGAGGTGTCCAAGGGCTTCATTCGCAGCGAGATCGTGTGCCGCGCGGACACTGGTCCTCATCTCCTCGTCGCCGAGCGCGAACAGCACGCCCACGCTCTTGGGCGCAGAGAACGTCAGGTCGAAGCCCGCGACGCGAACCCGTCTCGAGGCATCGCGCAGTGGCGACCCATCTCGAGGATCCAGTCCGGCGAGAACTCGCCGGAGGGCGGTCGCCTCGACAGGTCCGCCGAGCCCAAGCTCCCGGCACACGGCGCCGATCCACTGACCTCGGGCTTCGGTCGGTCCGACGTAGTACTCCTCGATGCCGTCACCGATGCTGTCGACGACGTCGACCCGCGCCTCGGCCTGGTCGAGGTAGTAGCGGGCCTGGCCGGCCACGAGCTTGCCGATCGAGAGCATCTCGACGTCAAGCCGCTGGGACCGTCGTCGTGGCCAAAGACTCTTTGGGGCGCCGGCCAGTCGTGGCACGGAGTGCAGTGGTGTGCCTCGGCCGAAGGCTTCAGCTAATGCAGGGCGGAGCGGAGATTCGCCTGGTGTCCGAGCGCGCAGGAAGAGGGCGGCTTCCATGTCTCCTCGCCTGACGTACCCGGGCTGCAGACGGAGGGCGAGACGGGCGCTGATGCGATCGAGAACCTCACCGAACCGTTGCTGCTGGCGCTAGCGCTCGACGAGAACGACGAGCTGGGCTGACCGCTCCGGCAGCTGAGACGCGCGTCCGAGGGCGCCCGTAGGGTCAGTCTTCGTGTCCGGCCCGTTGCGTCTGCCGCGTGCTCGGGAGGTGGCTATTCCGACCGAGAAGCTCGTGGGGTATGCCCTCGATCCGGAGCATCCACGCGGACGCCACAAGGCGCGCGTCTTCGCCGCGGCACTTGGCATCGGAAAGTCGGACTGGCCCTATCTACATGACCAGATCCTCGAGGCGGTCGTGCACGGCGAAGTACGCGGGACGCGGATCTCGCCGCACGGCACCCTCTACGACGTGCTCGTGCTCGTGGACGGCCTGAACGGCGCGACGCAGCCAGTGGCAACTATCTGGCTCGTCGCCGGAGATCGCCCGCCGCGGCTGGTCTCAACCTGGGTGGACATTCCATGATGCGCTGCGAGAATCCTTCCCATGGCTCCTGAGCGACACCGGGTCCTCGACGTCGTCGAGCTGCTCACCGATTCCGGGCGCTGGCCGGCCGGCACCGTCGGCACCGTGGTCGAGGCCGACGATCGCAGCGCACTCGTCGAGATCTCAGACGACCGGGGTCATGGCCTCGACTTCGTAAGCCTCCCTCACGACGCGCTCACGTCCGCGAGCGGACGTGTCTCACGCGCGGCGTCGTAGCCGGGACGGCACATGCGGCGCGGTTGTGTCCCCGTTCGTGCCCCCCAACCCCCGCAAACGACACTGTAGAGCCAAATCTGGTGGCCATCATAATCCGCGTGTCGGGGGTTCGAGTCCCTCCTCCGGCATCTAGTGGCCCTTCTCGGAACGTTTGACCGGAAACTGCATCACGCGGCGATCTGGTGACGGGCTTCGAGGAGGCGGATGCGTTTGTCGCGGTGCGGTCCGTTGCGATGGCAGACGTGGCGGGCGAGCGCCCAGGCGAACGCGTCCCAGTCGACGTAGTCGGCGTTGTTGACCACGAACTCGCTGATCGGGAAGAAGTGGCACTCGACCGGGTTGAGATAGCTGGCGTAGGTCGGGGTCGGGACCAGCTCGATCCGGTGGCCATCGGCGAACGCGCGGATGTCGGGCGTCCAGTTGGCCGACAGGTTGTCCTGGATCCAGTAGATGCGCCGGCGGGCGGGAATCGCGGCGCGGATCTGGGCCATGAAGGCGAGGTTGTCGCTGCCACGGCGACGTGGTCTGAGCCGGACCCTGAGGCGGTCGTTGTGGACGTCGTAGGCACCGAAGACGTAGCGGGTGCCGTGGCGGCGGTGATAGGTCGCGCGTTGACGCTCGGGCCGCTTGCGCGGCGCCCAGCCGGCGCCGGCGATTGGCCGCAGGCTGAGCGGGCCCATCTGATCAAACGCGATCACGTGACCGCCGTCCGCGGGCGGCGCCGCGCGCAACTCGAGCACGCGCGCGGCCTTGGCTTGGTAGTCGGGGTCAGGACTGGCCTTCCACGTGCGCGTGCGTTGAAACGACAGCCCCGCCTCGGCCAGCACCCGCCCCAGATGCGCCGCGCTGATTTCCAACAGCCCGATCTCGGCGAGGTGGTCGGCCAGCCTGGGCAGCGACCAGCGCGTGAGCGCGACCCCCTGACTGTCGGGACGGGCACCGGCCACCGCGACCGCCTGACGGCGCTGCTCGCTGGTGATCCGGCGGGGACGCCCGCCCCGATAGTCAGGGTCCAGCGACGCCATCCCGCGCTCGTTGAACTCATGAATCACGCGACGCACATGCGACTCGTCGGTCATCCACATCGCCGCGATCTGCGGCACCGGTGTCCCGACATTCGAGGCCAGCAAGATCGCCGCGCGCTCGCGCGTGGCGAAGTGCCTGGCCGCCTTGGCTCGCCGCTTGAGCGCGACCGCCTCCCCATGCACCAACGGCCTGACGAACACCTCCGGGGCACGCACCACCACCTCCCTGATCGCGATACGTCCCCATTCGCCGCTGAAACCGAGTTTCCGGTCAAACCTTCAGAGAAGGGCCACTAGCTCGACGGTAGGCTCCGCGCCGTCGGCTCAGGGCTCGACGAGCCCGCGGCGGATCGCGTACCGGGTGAGCTCGACCCGGTCGCGCATGCCGAGCTTCTCGAGGATGTTCGCGCGGTGGCGCTCGACGGTCTTCTTGCTGATCACGAGCATGTCCGCGATCTCGTCGTTGGTGTGTGCCTCGGCCACGAGCTTGACGATCTCCTCTTCGCGCGGCGTAAGCACCTCCCCGACCGGCTCGCCCCCGCGCGCACGCTCGACGTACTCACGCATGAGCGCACGCACGGCGCCGGGGTACAAGAACGGCTCGCCGCGCATTGCGGCCCGGCATGCTTCGACCAGATCGCGATCGACGGCGCTCTTGAGCACATAGCCCGACGCCCCGACGCGGATCGCTTCGAACAGATACTGCTCGCTGTCGTGCATCGAGAGCATCAGGACGCGGACGTCCGGTTTGCGCCGCGTGATCTCGCGCGCCGCCTGTAGACCGGTCATGCGTGGCATCGAGATGTCGAGGATCGCGAGGTGGATGTCCTCGGCGACGGCAAGTTCGACTGCTTCGTCGCCGGCCGTCGCCTCGGCGACGACCTCGAGGTCGGGCTGGGCGTTGAGGACCATGCGCAGACCGCGCAGGACGACCGGATGATCGTCGGCGATCAGGATGCGCGATTTCAGTGGGATCGTCATGTCGGTGCCGGATCAAGGGGGATGCTGAGCTTCACCTCGGTGCCGCGCTCAGGGCGCGCCTGGATCGCAAGGCGGGCGCCGATGAGCATCGCTCTCTCACGCATGCCGCGGATGCCGTTGGACGACCTGAGATCGGCAGGTTGGACGCCGTGGCCGTCGTCGCGAACGCACAGGACCGCGTAGCGGTCGTCGCGGGCGAGCCGCAGCTCGACGTGCTCGGCGCCCGCGTGCCGCGCGACGTTGGTGAGAGCCTCCTGCGCGACGCGGTAGACGACCAGCTCCTGCGGTTGTGAGAGCGTGAGCCGTGAATCGAGGTGTTTGGAGATGTCCAGATGCGCTTGGTCGGCCACGCGTGCAGCGAGTGCGCTGAGGGCGCTCTGAAGGCCGAGATCCTCGAGCGCCTCCGGACGCAGCCGTCGCGCGATTCTGCGGACCTCCTCGGTGCCATCGCGGGCGGTCTCGCGCAACTCGTCGAGCTGCTCACGCAGATCGTCGGGGATCACGGCCGCGAGGCCTTCCACCTGCAGCATGACGCCGGTCAGCGTCTGGCCGACCTCGTCATGAAGCTCGCGAGCGATGCGCGCCCGCTCCGCCTCTTGGACCACCAGCGCCTGGTGGGCGCTCTCCCGTCGTTCGGACTCCAGGCGCTCGAGCATCTCGTTGAACGTGCGCGCGAGGGCGGCCACGGACGGATCGCCGGCGACACGGGCACGCCGGCCGGGCGACAGCGGGTCGTGACGGCGCATGGTCTCCGCGAGCTCGTCGAGCGGACGGAAGACCGGCCGCAAGACCACGAGGTTGATCGCGAGGATCACGATCAGGCCGGCGACCAGCACGATGAGCTCGGTCAGCTCGGGCGGCACGGAGACCGTCACCGGAGCGAATACCAGGCCGAGGAAGGCGAGGAACAGCATGGCCGCGTTGGTCGCGAACACCCGCCAATAGAGGGGAAGTGAAGAGAGGCGCCGACGCACGCTTCAAGCCTCGCACCTTCCGTGCCCGTCACGGGTCCCGGACCGGCGACGAGTGCAGTCCAGCACCCATCGACTCGCGCGCCGATGCGGAGCAACGTGGCTTCCATGACCGATCGAACCCGCCACCTTTCCGGCGCCGCCGATGCCCTCTGTTCGGCTACGCAGCGACTTCACGACGACGCCGCGGATCCTGCCTGCGCGCAGGCCGTACCCGCCGCGCTCGACGCGATCGGAGACGCGCTGACGACGTTGAGCCGCACCTGCTACGTGGCGGCACATGCGTTCGTCCCGCTGGGAGACAGTGGGGACAGCATTGCCGAGCGGTTCGCCCGCGCGGCGACGTCGTGGCCCTCGCCGCGCGACGGCGCCGCTCCGTCGTACGAGCAGCAGGCGCGTGTCCTGTCCTCGCTGCATGACGCCGGAGCGGTGCTTCGTGCGGCGGCCGGCCACTGCGCTCGTGCGGCAGACAACGTCGCAGCGACGATGGACCCCGCGGAACGCCTCTCGGATCGGCAGCCCGAACGCCGGGCCGAAGCTGCGTAGCGCCGTCCGACCTGCGCAGCACCTTGTGCTCATGCCGCTCGCGCGGCGCCGTCCAGCGGGGCGTGCGCCACGTTCAGGACGCGGAGGGTTCGCGGCCGCCCGGTCGGAAGCACGACGGTCACCACGTCGCCCGGGCGCGAGCCCCACAGCGCCTTGCCGATGGGCGATCCCGTAGTCACCTCGTAGCGCTGCGAATCGTCTTCACGCCGCCCGATGAGCACGTACTCGCTCTCACGACCGGAAGGGTCGGACACGCGCACCGTCGAGCCCAATCCGGCCCCGTCGTCAGCGCCAGGGCCGTCGACCACGAAGGCCAGGCGTACGAGCTCCTCCAGCTGGACGATGCGTGCCTGATCGAATGCGACGTCTTCGGCGATGGCCTGGAAGTCGTCGTTCTCGGTCGAACCACCGAACGTCCGCGCTTCACGAAGCCGCCGGGCGACCTCGTCGCGATGCTTCGTACGCAGGGTGTCCAGCTCGCTGACGAGCGCGTCGAAGTCCGATTGCGTCAGGAGTACGCGTGTCTCGGAACCAGACGGGTCGTCGACGGCGGGCGCAGTATGTCGGGGATCGGCCATGGTCAACACCGTGGTCCAGCGAGGTCGGGTCGACCATGCGGTCGTGACCGCATATCGATGCGCCGCACACCCCACGGGCCGCCATGGGTGCGCCGTTGATCTGGAGTCACGACAAGCTCATCCGGCCGGGTCCTGCACCGGCGATCACGACAAGGTGAGGTCTCCACCCCATCGAGAGCGCCGTGGCGCTCACCCAGACTCCGTGGCAATGCTTCGCATCGCCCTGTTGGATGACCATCCCGCCGTGCTGGCCGGCCTGCGCAGGCTCATCGACGCCGAGCCCGATCTGAGCGTCGCCGCCGCGGCCGCGAGCGCGCCCGACCTCGCCCGCCAACTCGATGGGGTCCGGCCTGACGTCGTGATCCTCGACTACGACCTGGCCCGGGATGACGGGCTGGCGCACTGCCGGCGTATCAAGAGCCGGCCCAACCCACCCGCGGTGATCGTCTACTCCGCCTACGCCGGTCCCGCACTCAGCCTCGGCGCCCGCGCCGCCCAGGCGGACGGAGTGGTGGACAAGGCCGAGTCAGTGCAAACGCTGTTGACGGCCGTCCGGCGCGCGGCGCGCGGCGACGTCATGCTGGACCCTGTTCCGCGCGAGGCGTTCGAGGCCGCGGTCGCGCGGCTCGAAGACGACGACCTGCCTGTCTTCGCAATGCTCCTCGACCGCCAGGGACTGGGCTCGATCGCGGAGGCGTTGCGTATCGATCCGGCAGAGGCAAACCGCCGCGCGCAGCGCGTCGTCGGACGCTTGCGCCCGCGCACCGGCCGTCTCGAGGAGAACGGGATCAAGCCGCGCCGTATGCTCACGACCGTGCAGCAACCAGCGTCGAGGTTCCGTCAGACCCCGAAGTGAGCTGATGGGCGCACCGCGCGATCCCGAGGAACTCGACGCTGCGGCGGCACCGGTCCGGGCCGAGCTGCCGGCGCGCACCGCGCTCGGGGCGGTCCATCTCACGGTCTCAGACCTCGATCGCTCGCTCGAGTACTACAGCCGCTGCGTCGGGCTGCGCCTGCTCGGCCGCGACGATCGCACCGCTTCGCTGGGTGCCGGCGATCGGGAGCTCCTCGTGCTCGTCGAGGAGCCGGGCGCGCGGCCCGGCGCCGGGTACACCGGTCTGTATCACTTCGCGCTGCTGGTGCCGCGGCGCGAGGAGCTGGCGGGCTGGCTCGCGCACGCTGCCCGCGACCGCGTGCCGCTGGTCGGGCTCTCCGACCACTTCGTCAGCGAGGCGCTCTATCTGAGCGACCCCGACGGTCACGGGATCGAGATCTACTGGGATCGGCCCCGGGAGGTCTGGGAAGGACAGGTCGCGGCGCGGATGACCACGCTGCCGCTCGACGTCGACAGCCTCCTGGGAGAGCTTCACGACCCGCGCTCGGCACCGTTCGACGGTCTGCCGGCCGGCACGGTCATGGGCCACGTGCACCTCAAGGTGGCCGAGATCCCCGCCACCGTCGCGTTCTACCGCGACGCGCTCGGGTTCGGCCTGATGGCACAGCTGGGCCGCCAGGCGGCGTTCCTCGGAGCGGGCGGCTACCACCATCACGTCGGCGCGAACGCCTGGGAGAGCGCTGGGGCTGCGCCGCCGCCGCCCGGCACCGCGGCGCTACGCCACGCAACCCTCGTGCTGCCCGACAGCGCCGAGCGCGACGCCGTCGTCGCGCGGCTCGCGCGATACGGCCACTCCGGCGACGAGCACCCGGCCGGTCCAGTGGTCCGCGACCCGTCGGGCAACCGCCTGCTACTCGCCGCCGCCTGAGCGCCCTAGGCTGCGGACGAGGGCGTGTCGAGTCCTGGCGCGACTGATGGCCCCGCCGCACGGGGCGGTCGCTCGACGTCCCAGGTCCAGGTCGCCGGCGGGTCGCTCGCGGGGAACGACCATTCGCTCATGTCATCGACGCTGGGGGACGTCGAAGGGCCGTGGAGCCGCTCCTGATCAGTCGCGGGTGGGTCAGAGCTGGCGATGCGATCGATCATACGGACCCCAACCGCTCAGCCGTTGGCCCAGGTCGGCTGCGATCCGCCCCGCCGCGCCCGACGGCTCCGAGCCGTCAACGCCGCAGACAATCGGCCCCCCACGGATGGGTGCGCGATCGGCCCCAGATACGCGCACGAGCCGATGTCGGTGCCGCGGCCGCGACGCGAGCATGGCCGGCAAGGAGGTCGTTTGCGATGAACCGATCAATTGTCTGTGGAGTCGACGGGACACGGGCGTCTCGCTGGGCGGCGCGGGTCGCCGGCGAGTTCGCGCGCGGGCTGGATCGCACGCTCGTGCTCGTACACGTGGCGCGCGAGCAGCCCACGTTCCCGTACGGTGATCCAAGGCTGCGTGAGCTTCAGCGTCGCGACGCGGCCGAGGCCGCCACCATCCTGCTCGAGCGCACGGGTGCGGAGATGCCAGACGTCGCGGTCGAGCCCAAGGTCGTCTTCGGCGATGCCGCGGCTGCGCTGATGACCGTAAGCGCGGACGCGGAGCTGCTGGTCGTCGGCTCGCGAGGGCGCGGTCCGCTCGCGAGCGCGTTCCTGGGCAGCGTCTCCGCTCACGTGGCGACCGAAGCACCCTGCCCGGTCATCGTCGTGCCGTCGGTCGTCGCCGCTGATCGTTGGCTGGCGCGCCCGCCGCACAGCCGCATCGTCTGCGGCATCGACGATTCCGTCAGCTCAGCCCGCGCGCTGCGTGTCGCGGGGGCTCTCGCAGAGCGGCTCCGGCTCGAGCTCGCGTTGGTGCACGTCGAGCCACACGGCGGGCGCGAGGATGCGCCAGCCGACGGTCTTGGCGCGCTCACGGTCCGCGCCGGCGAGCCCGTCGAGACCCTGCGCGAGGAGACGGCGGATCCCGTTGCCGGCCTGCTGGTCGTCGGGTCGCGCGGACGAACGTCGTGGCGCGCAGCCCTGGGCTCGGTGTCACGCGGACTCGCCGCCAGCGCACCGGTGCCGGTGATGGTCGTGCCCCCCACCGCCGACATGCTCGCCGTCACGGCCGGCACCGGCGGCCGGTTCATCGCCTCAACATGAGCGCTGCCAATCACTCATCTCACCACCACCTGTTGGCGGTCATCGCCCCGGGGGACGGCCCTCATCTACTCGCGCCCACCGTGGCCGGTTTCCGATCCCACCGCGCCACCCCCCGCGTCTCGCTCGCTGAGGAGCTCACCGCCTGCCTCGCGAGCCTGGCGTACGACTCCGAGCACTACCGGAGAGCCGCCGCGAGCTGGCACGCACGGTGGTGCGTCGAGATCACCACGTTCACCGTCGCCGAGCGGCACACGACGAGGACGCTGCTCCACGCGATCGCCGGTCCTCGAGGGGTCGACGCCGCGCGCACGCTCCGGTTCCTCTGCGTTCTCCATGACGAGCGCGAGGTCGCTGGAGTCCTCGAGCGGTGGATCGAGCGCCACGACCACGCTGACGGCAAAGGCTGAGCGGCTGGGTGTCCGCTGAGCCGCCAATGCGGTCACGGACCCATGGGGCAGCGGCCCATGACCGACGACGCTGTGCGGTGTGAGCATCCTGATCTGGGCGATGGTCGGCATCGCCCTCTGGCATTTCGCCGTCCTCGTTCCCGATCGCTTCTGGGGCGGCATCATCGGCGCGTTTCTCGCTGCCCTCGCCGGCGCGATCGTGTCGGGCTTCGCCCTCCCGACTCCGGGGATCCCGACGGACAACCCACCTGGCTTGAGTGCGGCACTGTGGCCGCTGCCGGGCTCGGTGGTCGGTCTCGTCGTCTCCTATCTCTATGGCGCTCGCCGGGAATCGGCTGTCCATGACGCGTAACTCAACCTTCGCTATCGCCTCTGCGCGCCGGCTTGATGACGACGCAGCAGCGACCGGGCGCAGGCTCGAGCGCGGCCCGCGCGCCGAGGCCCAGGCCGTCGATCAGACCTTGGAGGAGGTTGAGGTTCATGTCGCACACCACCTCCGGATGGCGCTGGGCGACGGTGTGGAAGGGGCAGTTCCGCAAGCGCAATACGCCTGCGTCGTCGTACGGCTCGTAGCCGCGCTCGCGCAGGAGCCGCTCGAGCGTCGCGCGTTTCGGCGCTGTCGTCGCGATCTCGCGCCCCACCGCGTCGGCGGCATCGCGAAGAGCGCTGCGGGTCTCGCCGTGGTGGTCATGCGCCGCCGCTTGGGCGAGCAGCTCGGCCGCGAGCCCGTAGTCGCGCGGCGGCACGCTGAGGGCGAGCTCCCGTTCCGAACGTTCGTAGAGCTTTGCCGGCCGCCCCGCGCCGGGGCCCGTGCGTCCCGATCGCCGCGCGTAGGCGACGGACAGCAGGCCGTCCTTCGCGAGCCGGTCCAGGTGGTACGCCGCGAGGGTACGCCCGACACCGAGCGCGCCGGCGACCTCATCCCGGCCGACCGGGCGTCCCTGCGCACACACGTAGTCGTAGGCACTCCGGCGAGTCGCGTCGCCGAGCGCGCTCAGCGCGCTCACGGGGTCGGGCGGCTCGTTCATGTCGTCAGTCTATCGACAAGTTTCATTGACAAATACCCCAGCGAGCGAGGATCTTCAGTCAAGATCCATTATCACTAGAAAGGCACGGCACCTCTCATGACAACGCAGCAGACGTTCGTGATCGTCGGCGCCAGTCTCGCCGGCGCCAAGGCCGCGGAGACGCTCCGGCACGAGGGCTTTGAGGGGCGGCTCGTACTCGTCGGCACGGAGGACGCACGTCCGTACGAGCGTCCGTCGTTGTCGAAGGGCTATCTGAGAGGCGAGGCCGTCGACCCGGTCTACGTGCACGGCGATGACTTCTACGCCGAGCACGACATCGAGCTGCTTCTCGGCCGGACCGCGGTGGACATGAACCCGTCGCTGAAGGAGGTCGCGCTCGACGACGGCGAGCGGCTGCGTTACGACCGTCTGCTGCTGGCCACCGGGGCCGAGCCGCGACGGCTCACGATCCCCGGTGCCCATCTCGACGGGGTGCTGTACCTGCGCAGCCTTCAGGATTCCGACGCGCTGCGCGAGCGGCTCGAGGGCGGCGGATCGGTCGTCGTGGCGGGCGCGGGCTGGATCGGCTCCGAGGTCGCCGCGTCGGCGAGACAGCGGGGCCTCGAGGTCACGGTCGTCGCGCCCGGCGCCGTGCCGCTCGAGCGCGTGCTCGGCCCGGAGGTCGGCAGTGTCTACCGCGACATCCACGCCGAGCACGGCGTGCACGTGCTGCTCGGTAGCGGTGTCGAGGCGTTCGAGGGCGACGGCGCCGTCGAACGGGTTCGGACGAGCGACGGCCGCCGGCTCGAGTGCGACTTCGTGGTCGTTGGTATCGGCGCGCTGCCGCGCACCGCGCTCGCGGCCTGGGGCGGCCTGGGCACCGGCGACGGGATCTTCACCGACGAGTATCTGCAGACCAGCGCGCCCGGCGTCTTCGCCGCCGGCGATGTCGCCTGTGCCCACCACCCGTGCTACGGGCAGCGGATCCGCGTCGAGCACTGGTCCAACGCACTGCGCCAGGGTCCGGTCGCCGCGCGCAACATGCTGGGGGCCGCGGAGCCCTACGACTGCCTGCCGTACTTCTTCTCCGATCAGTACGACGTCGGCATGGAGTACTCCGGGTTCGCTCGTACGTGGGACCGTGTGCTGTTCCGAGGCGATCCCGCGAGCCGCGAGTTCATCGCGTTCTGGCTGACCGGTGACCGCGTCGTCGCCGGCATGAACGTCAATGTCTGGGACGTCGTCGACCCGATTCAACGACTCATCCGCGACGGCGTGAAGGTCGACGACCGGCACCTCGTCGACCCCGGCGTGCCGCTGGAGCAACTGGCGCCGAGCGAGCGGAGCACGACAGCATGAACCGGCTCGAGCAACTGCGGGCGGCAGGCGTCTCCATCTGGCTCGACACGCTCTCACGCGAGCTGCTCGACACGGGCGCCTTCGCCGACCTCATCACCGGGAAGGCGGTCACCGGTGCGACCTCGAACCCCACGATCTTCGCCAAGGCGATCATGAGCTCGAATCGCTACGACGAGCAGCTTCGCGCCGCCGTCGACGCGGGTCGGCACGAGCCGCGAGAGCTGTTCTTCGAGCTGGCGCTCGAGGACGTCCGGCGAGCCGCCGACCTGCTGCGTCCAACGTACGACGCGACCGCCGGCCGGGACGGGTTCATCTCCTTCGAGTGCACGCCCGACCTCGCGCACGACACCGCCGCGACCATCGCCCAGGCCGTCGAGCTGTGGGACCGCATCGCACGCAGGAACGCGATGATCAAGGTGCCCGCCACGGACGCCGGGATCCCGGCGATCGAGGAGCTCACCGCCCGGGGGATCAACGTCAACATCACACTGCTCTTCTCCGTCGTGCGCTACGAGCAGGTCATGAACGCCTACCTCGCCGGGCTCGAGCGGCGCCTCAGCGAGGGCAGCCCGGTCGACGGCATCGTCTCGGTGGCCTCGTTCTTCGTCTCGCGCGTCGATGCCAAGGTCGACCCACAGCTGCCGCCCGGCTCGGAACTTGGCGGCCGGGTCGCAATCGCGAACGCCCGCCTCGCCTACGCCCGCTACCGCGAGCGCTTCGCCAACCAGCGCTGGCGGCGCCTGCGCGAAGCCGGAGCGCAGCCGCAACGGCCACTGTGGGCGAGCACGGGGACCAAGGACCCGTCCTATTCCGACGTGCTGTACGTGGAGGACCTCATCGCTCCCGGCGTCGTCAACACGATGCCGGAGGCGACATTGCGCGCCTTCGCCGATCACGGCGACGCCACCCGCGCCTTCCCTCCGGACGCGCGCTGGCCAGAGCAGACGCTGCGCCGCGTCCACGAGGAGGGGATCGACCTCACCGCCATCACCGCCGTGCTCGAGGACGAAGGCGTACAGTCGTTCTGCGACTCGTATGGCGACCTGCTCGCCTGCATTGCGGCAAAGGTCGATCGAGTCGCCCACCCCGCGACGCGGCGGTGATAGAGGGAGCGACGATGGACGTCACCATCATTGGCACTGGCAACATGGCGCGCGGGCTGGGGAGGCGCCTGATCGCCGGCGGACACACCGTCACCGTGCTGGGCAAGCAGGCCGAGGACGCCGAGGCCGTTGTCGCTGACATCGGCGCGAACGGCAGCGCGAAGGCAGGCCGAACCGGCGACGCCATCGCCGACGATGTCGTCATGCTCGCGGTCTATTACCCGGACGCCCAAGCGGCCGTCGCGCAGTACGGCGACAGCCTCTCCGGGAAGGTGATCGTCGACATCACGAATCCGGTCAACGAGAGCTTCGACGGCCTCGTCACGCCGCCCGATGGCTCGGCGGCGCAGGAGCTCGCTCGGAGCGCGACCGGGGCGCGGCTCGTCAAGGCGTTCAACACCACGTTCGCCGGAACGCTCAACGACGGGCGCGTGGCGGGCGAGCCGCTCGACGTCTTCATCGCCGGCGACGATGAGGACGCGAAGGCGACCGTGGCGACGCTGGCACGCGACGGCGGCATGAACCCGATCGACGCCGGTCCGCTCAAGCGCGCCCGTGAGCTCGAGGCGATGGGATTGCTGCACATGACGCTGCAAGGCCCGCTCGGCACCGGCTTCTCGAGCGCCATCAAGCTTCTCGCCTGAGCCTTGCCGTCAACGTCGTCGAATGCCGACCGCGCTCACCGGCGTGCGCGCAGGGCGATGAAGAAGTCCACGCGCGTCTCCATGTCGGCGAGGCTGCGGCCGGTCAGTTCCTCCACACGGGCGAGCCGCAGGCGCAGCGTGTTCACGTGGACGTGCAGCTCGTCCGCGGTCTGCTGGTAGGCGCCGCCCGACTCCAAGAACAGCTCGAGCGTCCGGACCAGCTCGGTGTGGCGGCGCCGGTCGTGCTCCACGAGCAGGCCCAGCAGCGCATCGCGGAACTGCGCCACGACGCTTTCGTCCTGTAGCGCAACGAGCGCGGCGTGCGAGCCCACCTCGGCGTAAACGGCCACGCCCAGCCCGCCCCGCCGCGCGAAGTGACAAGCCTGCTGAGCCTCGATCAGACCTCGGCGCAGCTCGCGGACCCCCTCCCCCACGCCGCCGACCCCGACCACAGCGCCGGCGCCGAGCACCTCGCGGATCTCCCGGGCGAGGTCGCGCAGCTCGCCGTCCGGCCCCGTCCAGCCGAGCATCGCCACGATCTGCATGCCCTTGACCGCGGCCACGCTCCGGACGTCGAGGCTCGCGAGCAGCGGCTCGAGCGCAGCGAGCCCGTCCTGGGTGTCGTCCGCCTCACAGACGATCGTCGCGAGTGGTCCCGCCGGATCGAGCCCGAACGCCTCGAGCCTCGCCGTCGCGGCCGACAGCTGCGACTCCCCCGCGGCGACGAGGTCGACCAGCTCAGCGGCGAACCGGCGCTCGCTCTCGCGCACGGCGAGGTCGCGCTGCAGCTCGATCGCGAGGAACGCCACGGCCTGCTCTATCGCCGAGCGCGCGGCCGCCGGCGATCCCTCCAGCTCGCCTTCCAGCACCAGCCAGGCGTCGATGTCGGTCGGCACGATCGGCACGACCGTCCATCCGGACGGCGCTCGGCCGGAGGCCGCCACCGCGGCGACGACCTCGGCGCGCGGTTCGTCCCCAGTCGCGGCGAGCAGTCCTCGTTGATGCTCGACCACCCAGGCCGCCCCGCGGCGATGCCGGGCGAGCACGCGAAGCACGCCACGGATCCCCAGCCGGTCCTGCGCTGCGCGCACGAGCTGCTCATTGCGGTCTTGGGCATCGAGCAGTTCCCGCTCTCGGTCCTCCACATAGCGCTCGACGAACGTCTCGGTCACGGCGATGAAGGGCACGTGATCCGGGACTGCGAACAGCGTGAGGCCATGCTGCGCACACGCGTCGATGAGCGCGGGCGGCACTGTGGGGACGAGCGGGCTGGGCCCGAAGCCGACGGCCGCCGCACCGGCTCCGGCGAGCCCGGCGGCGAAGACCCCGGGCGACGACCCCGCCCAGAACCAGATCCCGGCGCTGAGCACGACCTCGTCGCCGCGCAGGTACGCGGACGGGTCGGGCATCTCGCTCGAGTGCACCCAGCTGATGACGCGCTCGAGGTCGCCACTCACGAGCGGCGTGAGCTCGAGCTCGCGGTGTGAGAGCAGCTCTGCGACGGTCAACGGCACCTGTAGGAACCTCCAGGGAGCAACGTATAAGTCTATGGGTTGTGACGCTTCTCACGATGCGCACCGCCGCTGATACTCGGCTTCGCGCTCGAGGAGAGGGAGACCGATGGCTGTCGTTCATGGAGCTGATCGCCCGCAGGTGATCCACATCCCCAACGGGGATCCGGTCACGCCGATGTTCTCGGCTCAGGAGATGGAGCGCCGTCTCACCGGCCTACGCACGGTGATGGAGGATCTGGGTGTCGACGCGATCCTGTTCACGTCGATCCACAACATCAGCTACTTCGGCGACTTTCTGTACTGCTCGTTCGGCCGCAAGTACGGGCTCGTGGTCACCGCTGACGACCAGACCTCGATCAGCGCGAACATCGACGGCGGGCAGCCGTATCGGCGCACGTTCGGCGAGAACATCGTCTACACCGACTGGCAGCGCGACAACTACTACCGCGCCGCCGCCGGCCTGCTCTCCGGCGTGCGCCGGCTCGGCGTGGAGTTCGACCACCTCACACTCGAGGGCCGCGCCAAGCTCGAGACGGAGCTTCCCGACGTCGAGCTCGTCGACATCAGCCCGGGCACGATGGCACTGCGGATGGTCAAGTCGGCCGAGGAGATCGCGGTCATCCGCAACGGCGCGCGGATCGCCGACATAGGCGGCGCCGCTTGCGTGGAAGCCATCGGGGACGGCGTCCCGGAGTACGAGGTCGCGCTGCATGCGACGCAGGCGATGGTGCGCGAGATCGCCGACACCTATCCGCACGCCGAGCTCATGGACACCTGGACCTGGTTCCAGTCCGGCATCAACACGGACGGCGCCCACAACCCGGTGACGACGCGCCGGATCGCGCGCGGAGACATCCTCAGCCTCAATTGCTTCCCGATGATCCAGGGCTACTACACGGCGCTGGAGCGCACGCTGTTCTTCGAGTCCTGCGACGGGCGCTCGCTCGAGCTGTGGGAGGTCAACTGCGCGGTGCACCGCCGCGGGCTCGAGCTGATCCGTCCCGGCGCGCGCTGCGGTGACATCGCCGCGGAGCTCAACGAGATCTACTCCGAGCACGACCTGCTGCAGTACCGGACCTTCGGCTACGGCCATTCGTTCGGCGTCCTGTCGCACTATTACGGGCGCGAGGCCGGCCTCGAGCTGCGCGAGGACATCGACACGATCCTGCAGCCCGACATGGTCGTCTCGATCGAGCCGATGATCATGCTGCCGGAGGGCGAGCCGGGGGCGGGCGGCTACCGGGAGCACGACATCTTGGTCGTGACGGAGGACGGGGCGGAGGACATCACCGGGTTCCCATTCGGGCCCGAGCACAACATCGTCAGCGCCTAGGAGGGGTCATGGGAACACACAGCGAGCTCGAGGAGGCGCTGCGGGTCGAGCGCCACAACAGCATCGAGCCTGTCCCGGACCGCTACCGCGACGCCAAGCCGCTCGACCAGACATGGATCTGGGCGGGCGCGAACATCGCGCCGATCAACTGGGTGCTCGGCGCGCTCGGGATCGTGCTCGGGCTGGGGTTCTGGGACACGGTGCTCGCACTGGCGCTCGGCAACCTCGTCGGGATGGCGCTGTTCGGACTGTTCGTGCTGATGGGCCAGCGCACGGGAACCACCCAGATGGTGATGTCGCGCAGCGCGTTCGGGCGCCGCGGCGCCTACCTGCCGGCGTTCTTCCAGCTCGTCATCCCGACCGGCTGGATCGCGATCAACACGTGGATCGTCCTCGAGCTCAGCGCGACGCTGTTCGAGAAGATCGGCATCCCCGGCACCGACGTGACCAAGGTCATCCTCGTCCTGGTCATCATGGCGATCCAGGTCGGCCTTGCGACGCTGGGGTTCTACGCGATCCGGACGTTCGAGAAGTGGACGGTTCCGCTCACGCTGATCGTGCTGGTCTCCATGTCGATCGCCGCCTGGACCCGGAGCGGCATCGACTGGAACTTCGCGGGCGAGGCGCACGGCGCGGCGCGCTGGACGGCGATCAGCCAGATCATGACTGCGATCGGCATCGGCTGGGGCATTGGCTGGCTGCCGTACTCGGCCGACTACTCGCGCTTCGTTCCGCGCGACACCAGTCGCCGGCGGCTGTTCTTCGCCGCGTCGCTGGGTCAGTTCATCCCCGTGATGTGGCTCGGCGTGCTCGGTGCGTCGATCGCGACCACCGGCACCGGCGCGGACCCCGCGGTGATCATCGTCCAGACGTTCGGCTCGCTCGCGATCCCTGTGCTGCTCCTGGTGATCCACGGGCCGATCGCCACCAACATCCTCAACGTCTACTCGATGTCGGTCGCCGCTCTGGCGCTCGACGTGAAAGTGCCGCGCCACGTCCTCTCGGTGGTGGTCGGTCTTGCGGCCACGGCGTTCACCATCGTCCTGGTCTTCGCGGGCGACATCGCCACCAACGTCGACTCGTGGCTGGCCGGCGTGGTCGCGTGGGTGAGCCCGTGGGCCGCGATCATGTTCGTGCACTACTTCGTGATCCGCCGGCAGACGCTCGACGTGGCGGCGCTCTACCAGCCGCCGCGCGAGTCGCGCGTCGGCGACGTCAACTGGGCGGCCGTCGCGTCGCTCGTCATCGGACTCGTCGTGACCTGGATGTTCCTCTACGGACTGGTCGGACCCTTGCAGGGACCGATTGCGCGAGCGCTGAACGGCGTCGACCTGTCGTGGGCCGTCGGCCTGCTCGTGACCGGCACGCTCTACTACACGCTGTGCCGGCTGGGGCTCGCGACGCCGCGCGTCCGGGCTCCCGAGCAGGTGGCGCCGCCAGTGCCGGCGATCGAGGATGCGGCGACGGACGCGGTCGTGCGATGACTCCGCGCACGCGGCTGATGGCCGACATGACCTGGCCCGAGGTCCAGGAGGCGATCGACCGCGGCGCCGGGGTGATCCTGCCCATCGGCGCGACCGAGCAGCACGCCTACCACCTCCCCCTGTCCACCGACGTCACCCTCCCGAGCGAGCTCGGCCACGCCGTGGCCGAGCCGCTCGACCTCCTCGTCGCGCCGCCCGTCGCCTACGGCTACCGGTCGCGGCCGCTGTCAGGCGGCGGGCAGGGCTTCGTCGGGACGTTGTCGGTGAGCGCGCGGACGCTGATGGGCGTCGTGGAGGACGTCACGTACGAGCTGGTCCGGTCCGGGTTCCGCCGCATCGTGCTGCTCAACTGGCACTTCGAGAACGCGAACTTCATCTACGAGGCGGCGTGGCTCGCCCACGAGCGGGCGAAGCCCACCGAGGCGCGCATCATGGTCGTGGAGGCGGCGTTCGCGGAACTGTCGCCGGCGGCCATGGAAGTGCTGTTCGGCGACGAGTTCCCAGGCTGGGACAAGGAGCACGCCGCGGTGCTCGAGACCTCGCTGATGCAGCATCTGCGGCCCGACAGCGTGCTGTTCGATCGCGCGGTCGACGACGAGGCCGCCCGCCATCCGTTCTACGACGTGATCCCTGCGCCCGACGACTTCGTGCCCGTGTCCGGCGCGCTCTGGAAGGCGACGCGAGCGAGCGCGGAGAAGGGCAGGATCGCGTGGGAGGAGATCGTCGGGAACCTCCTCGCCGCCGTCCAAGAGGAGATGCCGGTCGAGGACGTCCGAACGCGCGGATCTGTCGCCTTTCCTGTCCCCCAGGCCAAGCAAACGGCGCTGTAGAGCCCGCGCGAAGCGGAATCATGATCCGCGTGTCGGGGGTCGAGTCCCTCCTTCGACACCACGAGCCGGTCGGGGACCGACGATCCGCCGGGCGACGAGGACCGGCACCCGCTGCTCGATCCGCCGGACATCGTCCCGACGCGCTTCGTCGCCGACGCCGGGTGGGACGTCACGATCCCCGACCGCGCGGAGATCAACATCTCCGTGCTCATCGTCCCCCAGCAGGCCGACGCCCACGGCTGGACGTCCGCGGCGCAGGCCGAGGTCGAGGACTTCCTGCGCCGCTGGTGCGCGACCGACTCGTGGTTGGCCGAGCACCCGCCGACCTTCCACTGGCACACGGAGGTCAACCCGTCAGAGACGCCGGTCGACACACCGAGCGTGCGCGCGCTGCTCGGCGCGAACGCGGCGCTCGGCCTGCCCGTCGAGCTCGGCGGCCTCGGCAGCTGGTACGACGGTGCGACGTTCGCGCTGGAGACCGGAAGCCCGGCGCTGATGTACGGGCCGCGGGCGATCGACTGGGCGCACACGGTTGGCGAGTACGTGCCGATCGACGATCTCGTCGCCTGCGCGCAGGGCCTCGCCGTGGCGGGCTGGCGGCTCTGCCGCTGAGCAATTTCAGGGCGTCAGGACGTTCTGGCCCCGCTGCGACCGCCGGCAGCGGCGCGCTCGCCGAACATGATCGTGTTCGAGGTGCCGTCCGAGACGCCTGCGGCGGCGACGAACTCCAGGTCGGTCTGATTGTGCTGGTACGCGGAGCCGCCCAGTCCGGCGTGGCCGTTGTAGGCGATGAGGCCGACGCCGACGGCGAGGGTCGCAAGGAGGGAGCGCTGGAGCGAGGTGCCGATCAAGGGACTCTGCCTTTCCTGGTGGTTGTGCTCCAGGACGCCGCGCGGTGACGGGTATTCCCTCCGACTGCGGCGAGCCAGTCGATCGAGCTCGCGATCCGGCGGATGATGGGCGGCGCGGGCTGCCGTGCTCACCAGTGAGCTTGCCTGAGTCATCTGCCTGACGGCACCACTCAGATCCTCTGAGAACTAGCCGATCGGAGAGGTCGCGCAGCCTGCCCGACGCGAGGCTCCGCGCAGTCAACCTCTACGCGCCTGACACGCGCAAGGAAGGCATCCATGAAGAAGGTGCTGTTGTGGGTCGGCGGCATCGTCGTCGCGCTGATCGTGCTCGGAGCGATCTTCGGCGAGGACGAGCAGAAGCCCGCGGACCGCGCGGCCAAGGCGGGCACAACGACCGTCAAAGAAGTGTCCGACGAGTCCACGCCGGAGCCCACGCCCGAGGCCACGCCGGCGCCGCTGAACGTCAATTTCACCGGCCCGACGCAGACGACAAGGGATCAGGTCAAGCTCAAGGGCGAGATCGCCGTCAAGGGCGCGAAGGTCAAGGTCAACGGTAAGCCGGCGACTGTCCATGGCCGGTTCTGGTCGTCCGTGGTCGCGATCAACCGCAAGGGCGACAACCGCTACGGCGTCGTGGCGTCGAAGGCCGGGCACCCCAAGGACAAGACAACGGCCGTTGTGACCCGGAACCTCTCGGCCGCTGAGAAGGCCGTGATCCGTCAGGAGAAGGCCGAACGCCGCGCGAACAGCAGGGCCTTGGAGTCAGCGGAGAGCTACCTCGCAATGTCGGGCTTCTCCAAGCAGGGCCTCTATGAGCAGCTGTCTTCCTCGGCGGGCGAAGGTTTCACGCAGTCCGAGGCGCAGTATGCGGTCGATCACGTGGATGCCGACTGGAACAAGGAGGCTGTCGAATCGGCGCGGAGCTACCTCGACATGATGCCGATGTCTCGGGCCGACCTGATCGACCAGTTGTCGTCGTCGGCGGGTGAGGGGTTCACATACGAGCAGGCGCTCTACGCGGTGAACAAGGTCTACTGATCCTCTGACAGTGCCGAGGGCGGCGTTCTCGCCCGCCGTTCAGGGAACAGCGGGCGAGCGGCGTCGAGCGCCTCGGCCCGCAGCGCGGCCACCGCGGCCTCGCTCGCGGGCGTCCACTCGTAGAACCGCTCGCGGGCGGCCAGGGCGGGCGTGACGTCGCGGGCGGCGGAGAGCACCGGGAAGAGCTGCTCCGCGATCGTCGCGAACGTCCGGATCCCGCCGAGGTCGGCCGTGGCCAGCGGGCCGGTGGCCAGCCAGCGCGGCGCGAGGCCCTCGCAGATCGCCGCGTCGATCGTCGCCGCGTCGGCCACTCCCTCGTCGATGAGGTGCAGACACTCGCGCAACAGCGCGAACTGCAGCCGGTTCCACACGAAGCCCGGCACATCGCGGCGAGCGACGATCGGCGTCTTCCCCATCCGCCCTGCGAGGTCGCGGAGCGTCGCGATCGCCGCCTCGCCGGTGCGCTCGCCGGCGATGATCTCGACGACCGCGGTCTCGTGCGCCGGGTGCAGGAAGTGCAGGCCGGCGAACCGCTCGGGCGCGGCGAGCCCGGCGGCCAGCGAGGTGATCGACAGGCTCGACGTATTGGTGGCGATCACCGTGCCGGGCGCCACCCACCGCTCGAGGTCGCGGTAGAGCGCGGCTTTCGGCTCGTGGCTCTCCGTAATCGACTCCAGCACCAGGCCGGAGCCGGCGACCGCGGGCTCGCCGAGTGCGCACGGCTCCACGTGGCGGCGAGACCACGTGGACGCCAGCTCGGCGGCGGCGCGTGCGCGCGCCGCGTCGCGCCCCGCCAGCCGTACCTGCAGCCCCGCCGCGGCGAAGGCGGCGGCGATCGTCGGCGCCGTCCGGCCGCTACCGACGACCGTCGCGCGGTCGAAGCTCATCGGGCTCATACACGGGCAGTCTGGCGTGCGCGCGACCCTAGCGCTGGGGCTGCAGGGCCCAGGTCCACTTGAGGGCCTTGTCGGCACTGGTGGCCGACCAGGTGCCGCTGATCGTCCCGCTCGGGCTCGGCTGCCGGCGCACGACGAGCGGGTTCGTGCGGAGGAACTCGTTCATCACGGGATAGGAGACCGTGAACGGATCGCTGCCCGGGCACGTGTACGTGACGTCGATCGACGCGTTCGGGAACCCGACCGCGTAGTAGCTGTCGTCGGGCGCGAGGTCGAGCGTGCTCTCGGCGTCGCCGTCGTCCACGCCGAGCGGGAGCGAGTCCGAGCCCGAGAACGTGCAGCCGCCGGCCGTGCCCGACACCGAGAACTGCAGCCGGCCCTCGCTCACCTGGTAGTTCGGGGCGTAGTCGTAGGAGGGGTACGTCCGGCTGAACCGCACGTCGCTCGACGACCACGTCTCGGTCGTGACGCCGGCCGCCGACGTGATCGTGGCCGAGCCGCTGAGGCTGCCGCGATAGCCGAGTGCCGGGCCGACCGCGGGCGGCGGAGGCGGCGGGGCCGGCTCGTCCTTGGTGCGGCAGATCTGGCCCACGAGTGCGCTTGCGGGGCCTTCGGTCATCTCGAAGGGGCGGTTGATCGGCACGCTCACCGTCGAGGTGCCGTTGACCTTGCCGCGCATGGTCAGCTCGACCGTGATCTGGTCGCCGACCACCTCGCCGCGGCCGCTGATGAACGTGTCGGGCGTGAGGAAGTGCGGGGTGACGATCGTGTCGGGATCGAAGCCGCCGCTGTGCTGGAGCTTGATCTCCTTCTCGATGAGGTCCTTGTGACGGACCTCGACGACGGCGATCTTCCCGCCGTTCGCGCAGCCGACCCCGAGCAGGTCGGTGATCACCATGCTGTCGATCGCGAGCGCGTGCGGGCCGCCGAGGGCCTCGGCGCCGACGAGCTTGATGTTCGGGTCGACACCGATGACGGCCAGCGGCGGATCGGCCGCGGCGGCAAGCTTGGCCCGACGCGTCCCGCGGCGCCCGACGCGGATCGTGTGCGACGTGAACCGGCGGTTGCCTGCGGTCGCCATGACCACGTACCGGCCGCGCGGAGCCTTGACGCGGTAGCGCCGCTTGGTGAGCCGCTTCGCCGCCACCACCTCAGCGGTGTCCAGCCGCACCACGCGGACGGTCATCGCCTTGCCCTTGCGCGGGATCTTGCCGGTGATCGTCCCCGCCGACGCCGTGGCGGGCAGGACGGCGAGCAGGACGACGGCGGCGATCAAGGTCTTCATGCCCGGCAGCCTGGCGAAGCAGGCCGGGACGCCGCATCGGGCAAACCCCTAGTCGCGTCGTACGCGCGCGATAGTGTCCGCTTTCCGGTCCCTCACCCCCGGAGAGCCGAGGCTCATCATGCACGAACACTCGCGTCGCGCATTCTTACAGCAGCTGGGGATCGCCGGGATCGGCCTGACCGGCGCGGGCGGCCTGCTCGCCGGCTGCGGCGGCGTCGAGGGCACCGAAGGCCAGGGCAAGAAGCAGGCGGACCGCGCGCAGGGGATCAGCCATCCCAAGACCGAGATCGGCCAGTGGACGTTCTCGAACTGGCCCCTCTACATGGACAAGAAGCTGCTGAAGCAGTTCGATCGACGGTACGGCGGGCACGTCAAGTACGTCGAGGACATCAACGACAACAACGAGTTCACGGGCAAGGTCCAGGCGCAGCTGCGCAGCGGTCAGTCGATCGGCCGGGACATCGTCGTGATCACGGACACCACCGCGGCGAAGTGGATCCGCAACGGCTGGGTCGAGCCGATCGACTGGAGGAACGTCCCGAATCGCGCCAACGTCGAGGACGCGTACGCGCACTTCGACTACGACCCGAAGGGCCAGTTCCTCCTCCCCTACCAGGGCGGCGCCGTCGGCATCGGGTACGACCCGAAGCTCACGGGCGGCAAGATGACGTCGTTCGAGCCGTTCTTCTACGACAAGCGCCTCAAGGGCAAGGTCACCTGCCTCAGCGACGAAGAGAGCGCCTGCTACGCGCTGCTCATGCTCAAGGGCGTCAAGCCGGCCGACGCCACGCTGGACCAGAAGCTCGAGGCGATCGAGGAGATCGGCAAGATCGCCGCGACCGGCCAGTTCCGGCGCTTCACGGGCAACGACTACACGCAGGACCTCGCCAAGGGCAACGCGTGGGCGAGCATGGCCTACTCGGGCGACGTCGTCCAGCTCAAGGCCGACAACCCGAATCTCGAGTTCGTCTATCCGGACGAGGGCGTCCTGGCCTGGATCGACCACCTGATGATGCCCGTGAAGGTCGAGCATCCTTACGCGGCCGAGACGATGATGAACTACCTCTACGAGCCGGAGGTGGCGGCACAGCTCGCCGCGTACGTGAACTACTTCTCGCCGGTCAAGGGCGTCCAGGAGATCCTCTCCAAGACGGACGCCGCGCTCGCCTCCAACCCGCTGATCTTCCCGCCCGACGCCGTCAAGTCGCGCCTCTACACCACACCGGCCGTCTCGGCGGCCGACCAGCGGGCCGCCCAGAAGGCGATGGCCGCGGTCACCGGAAACTAGGGCGCCGTCGCAATGTCAGCGCCGGGACGCCGGGCGCTTGCTTCTGCCCAGAACGAGGTAGGGCCAGAGCATGAGCAGCGACCTGGGACTCGACTATGAGCTGCGCGGCACGACTGCGGAAGTCGTGCTGAACGGGGACCTCGACATGGCCGCCGCGTTCAAGCTCGAGCCGGCGATCGAGCGTGTGGTGTCGGAGAGCGCCGTGGACGAGGTCGTGCTCGACCTCGAAGGCGTCGCCTTCATGGACTCCGCCGGCCTCGGGTCGTTGCTGGCGACGCAGGACCGGCTCGGCGACCGCGGCATCCGGACGAAGATCGCGCGGCCGTCCGACGCGGTCAGGCGCGTGCTCGACCGCCGGAGCGGATACGAGCGGTTCATCGCTTGAGCTCGGGGAAGTCCTCCTCCCAGAACTCGAGGGGCGCGCGTGCCGTCTCGACGGCGGTGCCCGTGAGCCGCGCGTGCTCGTCGTCGCGCAGCTGGACCCGGCGGATCTTGCCCGAGATCGTCTTGGGCAGCTCGCCGAACTCGAGCCTGCGGACGCGCTTGTAGGGCGCGAGGTGCTCGCGCGCGAAGCGCATGATCGCGAACGCGGTGTCCTTCGACGGCTCGTGACCGGGGGCGAGCGTCACGTACGCCTTGGGCACCGCGAGGCGCATCGGGTCCGGCGACGGGACGACCGCGGCCTCGGCGACGGCCTCGTGCTCCATCAGCACGCTCTCTAGCTCGAACGGCGAGATGCGGTAGTCGGACGCCTTGAACAGGTCGTCGGTCCGACCGACGCAGGTGATGTAGCCGTCGTCGTCGCGCGACGCGACATCGCCGGTGCGGTAGTAACGGTCACTCGTGGCGGTCTCGGCGACGCCGCCCCCAGCGTCGCGGTAACCGGTCATCAGGCCGCGCGGGCGCTGCGCGAGGTCGATCGCGATCTCCCCCTCGGCGGCCGGTTCGTCGCCGGCCAGGTCGAGCAGCTCGATCCGGTAGCCGGGCAGCGCGCGGCCCATCGACCCGAGCTTCACCGGCTGGCCCGGCGGGTTGCCGATCTGGGCGGTCGTCTCGGTCTGCCCGTAGCCGTCGCGCACCGTGATCCCCCAGGCGTCGCGCACCTGCTCGATGACCTCGGGGTTCAGGGGCTCGCCGGCGGCCAGCGCCTCCCGGAGCGGCACCGACCAGCGGCCGAGGTCCTGCTGGATGAGCATGCGCCACACGGTCGGCGGCGCGCAGAACGTGCTCACCCCGCAATCGACGAGCCGGTCGAGCAGTCCCGCGGCATCGAAGCGCGTGAAGTTGACGACCAGCACGGTCGCCTCGGCCAGCCACGGGGCGTAGACGTTGCTCCACGCGTGCTTGGCCCATCCCGGCGAGGAGACGTTCAGATGGACGTCGCCCGGCTTGATCCCCGCCCAGTACATCGTCGACAGGTGGCCGACCGGATACGAGACGTGGCTGTGCTCGACCAGCTTGGGCTTGTCGGTCGTGCCCGAGGTGAAGTAGAGCAGCAGCGTGTCCGACGCCGCCGTCGGGCCGTCGGGCGCGAAGTCGGCCGCCGCGTCGTCGGCACCGCGGTAGTCCAGCCAGCCCGCGACCGGCTCGCCGACCGCGATCCGCGTGTAGCTGCCGGGGACGTCGTCGAACTTCGCGGCATCGGCGGCGCCCACGAGCACATGCCGGGCATCTCCGCGCTCGACCCGGTCGACGAGGTCGCTCGGTCCCAGCAGCGGCGTGGCGGGGATGATCACCGCGCCGAGCTTCATCGCCGCGAGGATCGTCTCGAACAGCTCGACCTGGTTGCCGAGCATCACGATCATCCGGTCGCCGCGGCTGACGCCGTGATCGCGCAGCCAGTTCGCGACCTGGTTGGAACGCTCGGAGAGCGCGGCGAAGGAGCGCTTGCGCTCGGAGCCGTCCTCTTCCACGATCCACAGCGCCAACCGCTCGCCGTCCTCGGTCGCCAGCCGGTCGAACCACTCCAGCGCCCAGTTGAAGGTCTCGAACGCCGGCCACTCGAACTCGCGGTAGGCGGTGTCGTAGTCCTCCCGGTGGGCGAGCAGGAAGTCGCGTGCCGCACGCAGCCTCGTTGTCGCGGTGCCTGCGGGAGTCAGGGACTCGGTCATGACCCGCCTCCGATCTCGATCTGCGTTCGGGTCCGCGGACAGCCTCGCAGCGCCCGCAAGACGGTGTCAATGCGCCGGGCCGACGGTAGGCTGCGCGGCGATGTCCGTGCGCGCGCTGGACGCCGCCACGCTCGACAGCGACGAGCAGGCTCTGGTCGACCGCGTGGCAGGGATGCGCGACGACCTGGTCGCGCTCGCCTGCCGGCTGATCGCGTTTGACACCACGAGCCGGTCGAGGCCCGAGGATCCGCCGCGCGATGAGGTCGCGCTCCAGTCCCTGCTCGCCGAGCGGCTGCGCGCGTGCGGCGCCGAGATCGACCTCTGGGAGCCCGAGCCCGGCGACGTCGCGGACCACCCGCTGTCGGTCGCGGGCATCGGCTTCGCGGGCCGCCCGCAGCTGGCCGCCCGGCTCCCCGGCTCCGGCGGCGGGAGGTCGCTGCTGCTCAACGGGCACATCGATGTCGTGCCCGCGCGCCGCGAGGACGGCTGGGAGCACGACCCGTTCGACCCGCAGGTCAAAGACGGCCGCATCGTCGGCCGCGGCGCCTGCGACATGAAGGGCGGCATCGCCGCCATGGTCGTCGCCGCCGAGGTGCTGGCGCAGACGGGGGCGCTGCGCGGCGACCTCGTGGTCTGCACGAACACCGACGAGGAGTCCAGCGGCGTCGGCGGCCTGGCCTGCGCGCGTCGCGGCGTGACCGCCGACTTCACGATCGTCACCGAGCCGAGCTCGCTCGAGGTCTGGCCGGCGTGCCGCGGCAGCGTCTACTGCACGATCGCGGTGCCGGGTCGCGCCGGCCACACCGAGGAGGAGCACCCGCACTGGCGGGACGGCGGTGCCGTGAACGCGATCGAGAAGGGCCGCTTCGTGCTCGACGGAGTCGATCGCCTGCGGCAGGAGTGGCGCTCGCGCGGCGACCTCCGCCACCCGCTCCTCGATCCGCCGGACATCGTCCCGACGCGCTTCGTCGCCGACGCCGGGTGGGACGTCACGATCCCCGACCGCGCGGGGGTGAACATCTCCGTGCTCATCGTCCCCCAGCAGGCCGACGCCCAGGGCTGGACGTCCGCGGCGCAGGCCGAGGTGGAGGACTTCCTGCGCCGCTGGTGCGCGACGGACTCGTGGTTGGCCGAGCACCCGCCGACCTTCCACTGGCACACGGAGGTCAACCCCTCCGAGACACCGGTCGACACACCGAGCGTGCGCGCGCTGCTCGGCGCGAACGCGGCGCTCGGCCTACCCGTCGAGCTCGGCGGCCTCGGCAGCTGGTACGACGGCGCGACCTTCGCGCTGGAGACCGGAAGCCCCGCGCTGATGTACGGGCCGCGGGCGATCGACTGGGCGCACACGGTCGGCGAGTACGTGCCGATCGACGATCTCGTCGCCTGCGCTCAGGGCCTCGCGGTCGCGGGCTGGCGGCTCTGCCGCTAGTCCCGCGTTACACCGCGGAGTCCAGCAGCTCGGCGTTCGTGTCCTCGGGCGGGTAGCCGTAGGCGTACACGACGAGGTCCTCGGCGCCGTGGTTGACGGTCTGCAGCGGCGTGCCCGCCGGGACGTTGACGACGCCGCCCGTGGGCACGTCGACGCGTTCGGGTGGGTCGCCGAGGTACATCGACAGCGCGCCGGAGAGGACGACGAAGGTCTCCTCCTGGATCGGGTGGCGGTGCCGGCGGCCGGCGGCGCCCGGCTCGTAGCGCCAGACGTTCCCGCGCACGTGTGAGACACCCAGGCGCTCGCTGAGCTCGGCGACGTGGCGGGCCGGCTCGCCCGGCGCGTGGGGCCGGGTGATCCACTCGAATTCGTCGGGTCGGATGGTGCGAAAGCTCATGTCCGCCAACGCTAGACGGTCGGCCGCCGCACGCGCGAGCCCCGCCGCAGCGGGGCTCTCGCGTGGCCTTGCCCCCTGGCTTAGTGGCCGCGGTGTAGGCGCGCGTACTCGCGGCGCGGCTCGTCGCCCTCGTCATAGCGAGCCCTCTCGTGCGGACCAGGCCCGGGCCGCGTACTCGCGGGCGGCTCGCAGGCGGAGGTCGTCGGGCGCGGCCGCGAGGTTGAGCTCGACGAGGCGCACGGCCGCGCGCGTGGCCGCCTCGGCGAGCAACGCGGCGGTGGCGGCGTCACCCTCGAGGCTCGGCCGGCCGCCGCGAGCCAGCTCGGCGGCCAGCTCGGCCACCTCGCACGCGACCTCGGCGACATCCAGCGGCGTCTGCGCCGCGGCCGACAGCGCGGCGCGGACGCGATCGGCACGGGCCGGATCGTCCGCGGGCAGGCGCTGCGCGGCGAGCACCGGCGCGTAGGACTCGAGATCCTGGTCGGCCAGCTCGAGCGCCCGCGCGCGCAGCGCCGCCGCGCGCTCGTGCGGCGGCCCGGCCGACATCTCGACGAGCGCGGCGGCCAGCGCGCACGCCACGGCCGCGGTCGACCCGCCGCCGGGCGCGGGCGTGGCGGCGGCGATCTCGGCCAGCAGCTCCGCGAGCGTCCGGTCGGCGAGCACAGGTCTCGTTCAGAAGAGGCCGACGGTGCGGCCGTCCTCGCTCGATGTCGACGTTGAGCGCGGCCGGCGTCTTGCCGAGGCCGGGCATCTGCGTGATGTCGCCGCACAAGGGCACCAGCCAGCCCGCCCCCGTGTAGGCGCGGATGTCGCGGACCTGGAGCGTGAACCCCTCCGGCGCGTTCAGCAGCATCGGGTCGGCCGACAGCGACAGGTGGGTCTTGGCCATGCAGACGGGGAGGGCGCCGAGCCCGTCGCGCGTGTAGGGTCTCGAGCCGCTTCTCCGCCTCGGGGTAGAAGAAGACGCCGGCGGCGCCGTAGACGCGCTTGGCGACGGCCTCGATCTTGTCGCGGATCGGCGCGTCGTCCTCGTACAGGAACCGGAACTCGTTCGGCTGCTCGCAGGCGGCGACCACCGCGGTCGCGAGGTCCGCCGCGCCGGCGCCGCCGCGGGCGAAGCCGTCGTTCTGCTCGGCGGCGAACGCGCCCGCCTCTACCGCGGCGCGCTTGACGAACTCGATCTCCTCGTCGGTGTCGTCCGGCCTCCGGTTGACGGCGACGACGGCGGGCATCCCGAACTGGCCGATGATCCCGAGGTGGCGGCGCACGTTGGCCATGCCGGTCTCGAGCGCCCGCATCGCGCTCGCGCGCCCGACGCGCGGGTCTTCCCCGACGCCGCCGTGGTGCTTGATCGCGCGCACCGTCGTGACGAGGACGACCGCGCTCGGCTGCAGCTTGCCGAAGCGGCAGACGATGTCGAAGAACTTCTCCATCCCCATGTCGGAGCCGAAGCCCGACTCGGTGACGACGTAGTCCGCGGTCTTGAGGGCGATCTTGTCCGCCACCAGCGAGTTGTTGCCGTGCGCGATGTTGGCGAACGGGCCGCAGTGCATCAGGCACGGCTGGCCCTCCAGCGTCTGGATCAGGTTCGGCTTGAGCGCGTCCTTGAGCAGGACGGCCATCGCGCCGGCCGCGCCGAGGTCCTCGGCCGTCACCGGCTCGGCGCCGTCGAACGAGTGCGCCACCGTGATCCGCCCGAGGCGCCGGCGCAGGTCCTGCAGGTCCTGGGAGACCGCCATGATCGCCATCACCTCGCTCGCGGCCGTGATGTCGAAGCCGCTCTCGCGCGGGTAGCCGTTCGCGCGCCCGCCCAGCCCGACCGTGATCGAGCGGAGCGCCCGGTCGTTCATGTCGACGGCGCGCCGCCAGTCGATCCGCAGCTGGTCGATCTTGTGCGGGTTGCCGTGCAGGATCGAGGCGTCGAGCATCGCCGCCAGCAGGTTGTTCGCCGCGCCGATCGCGTGGATGTCGCCGGTGAAGTGGAGGTTGAGGTCCTCCATCGGCACCACCTGCGTGAGCCCGCCGCCGGCCGCGCCGCCCTTGATGCCGAACACCGGCCCGAGCGACGGCTCGCGCAGGCAGGCGACCGGCCGCTTGCCGATCGCGCCGAGCCCTTGCGTGAGGCCGACCAACGTCGTCGTCTTGCCCTCGCCCGCCTTCGTCGGCGTCATGCCCGTGACGCAGATCAGGTTGCCGTCCGGCCGGTCGGCGAGCCGCGCCATCACGGACAGGTCGATCTTCGCCTTGTACCGGCCGTACGGCTCGAACTCCTCCGGCTCGAGGCCGAGCGCTCCGGCGATCTCCTCGATGGGCCGTAGGACCGCGTCCTGCGCGATCTCGAGGCTGCTCTTCATCCACCCCTCCTCAGTCGCCGCGCATCATATGTAGCTCAAGGCCGCTTCCGGACAGCCGATCAGCATGGGCATGCGGACCGCCGTGGCTCTCGTGCTGTCCGTGCTCGCCATCGCGGGCGCGGTGCTGTACGCATCCGAGTCGCAGCGCAAGGTGGCCGACGAGAACTACGACGAGGCGATCGTCGCCCGCCAGCTCGCCGCCGACATGCTCTCGCGCGAGAACCTGCTTCACGAGTACCTCCTCAACGCCAAGACCGACACCGTCGTCTCGATCTACGAGCTCGACCGGCGCCAGACCGCGGCCCTCAAGGAGGCTCGCGAGCTGTCGTCCGACAGCCAGGAGGAGCTCGTGACGCTCGACCGCCAGAGCGAGGCGGCGGAGCGCTGGAACCAGATCGCGCAGACCACCATCGCCGCGCGCACCAGCCCCGGCGAGGATTACTCCGCGCTGCGCGAGAAGATCGTCCAGGACTTCCTGAGCGCGAACCGCGAGTACCAGCGCCAGCTCGACGCCGCGCGCACCGAGGAGCTGAAGGCCGCCGCGCTCGTCCCGTTCAAGCTGATCATCACGCTCAGCGTCGCGTTCGGCGCGATCGCGCTGGGCATCGCGACACACCGGCGCCGCGCGGACGCCGCCGCGCGCGCCGAGCAGGACGCCCACAATGACGCCGAGCGGCGGTATGCCGACGGCCAGGCGCGCTTCGGCGAGGCGATGCAGGTCGCCGAGAACCAGAACGAGGGCCACGAGCTGCTGATCAGCCACCTCGAGGCCGGCACGTCTGAGGCCGCGATCACGGTCCTCATCCGCAACAACAGCGGTGACCGGCTCGAGCCGGCCGTGGACCTCCCCGAGGACTCGCCGCTCGCCGAGCCGCTCGAGCTCGCCAAGCCGCGCAGCTGCCTGGCCGTGCGCCTCAGCCGGCCGGTCGACCAGGGCCCGAGCAGCGACGAGATCATCACCTGCGAGGTCTGCGGGGCGCAGGAGGGCGAGTCCACCTGCCAGCCGCTGCTCGTCGGCGGGGAGGTCATCGGCTCCGTCCTCACGAGCGGCCGGCGGGCCACCACCGACGCCGAGCGGCGCCGCATCCACGACTCCGTGACCCAGGCGGCGCCGGTGCTCGCCAACCTGCGCAACCTCGCGCTGGCCGAGCTGCGCGCCGCCACCGACGCGCTCACCGGGCTCCCCAACCGGCGCGCGATCGACGACCACCTCAAGCGCCTGCTCGCCCAGGCCGGGCGGTCGCTCACCCCGATGTCGGCGATCCTGATGGACCTCGATCACTTCAAGCAGATCAACGACACGTTCGGCCACGAGCGCGGCGACGAGGTCCTGGCCGCCGTCGGCGCCGTCATGCGCACCGAGCTGCGCGGGGTGACTTCGCCGGTCGCAGCGGTGGCGAGGAGTTCATCGTGATGCTCCCGACACCGATCGCGCGGGCGCGCTGCGGGTCGCCGAGCACCTGCGCCAGGCGGTGCACTCGCTGTCGCTCCCGGGCGTGACCCGCGAGATCACCGCCAGCTTCGGCGTCGCCGGCTACCCCGACGACGCGCTCGACGGCGAGACGCTGATGCGCCTGGCCGACCGCGCGCTGTACTCCGCCAAGCAGAACGGCCGCGACCGCGTCGAGGCCACCTCCTCCGCCGGCCTCGGCCTCCGCCGCGCGCAGGCGCTCGAGGCGTCGGCCGAGTCCTGATTTCACCCGGTCCGGGTGACGACCGCGGCGTGCGGGGGGTGGAGCATGCACCCATGTCCCTTCGCCAACACCCCGCGGCGGCCGGCGGGCCGACGAACGGCGACGACGCCCTCGCCGAGCATCTCGAGACCCTCGCGCAGCGCTACGGCAACCGGTTCCTGCGCGAGGCGGCGCCCGACAACGAGCTGCCCGAGCACGGCATGCGCGCGGTCGACGCGATGCGGCTGATCGGCGAGGAGCTCGTCCTCGACGGCATCCCGATGCGCAACCTGGCGACGTTCGTCACCACGTGGATGGAGCCCGAGGCGCAGCGGATCATCGCCGAGAACCTCCACCGCAACTTCATCGATCACGCCGAGTATCCGCAGACGGCGGAGATCGAGCAGCGCTGCATCCGCATGCATCGCCAACCTGTTCCACGCCCCGGGGGAGACGACCGGCGCGCGCACGCAGGGCTCCTCCGAGGCGATCATGCTCGGCGCGCTGTCGCTGAAGTGGAAGTGGCGCGAGCGGCGCGAGGCGGCCGGGCAAGGACACCGACGCGGCCGAACCTCGTGTTCGGCGGCGACGTGCACGTCGTGTGGGAGAAGTTCTGCCGCTACTTCGACGTCGAGCCGCGGATCATCCCGCTGCAGCCCGACAAGTACACGATCGGCCCCGAGGACGTGGAGCCGCACGTCGACGAGAACACGATCGGCGTCGCCGCCGTGCTCGGGACGACGTTCACCGGCCACGCCGACGACATCCGCGGCATCAACGACCTGCTGGTCCGCCTGCGCGACGAGCGCGGGCTCGACGTCCCGCTGCACGTCGACGCGCGCCAGCGGCGGGTTCGTGTGGCCGTTCCTGTACCCGCGACTCGGAGTGGGACTTCCGGCTCGAGCAGGTGCGCTCGATCAACGTCTCCGGCCACAAGTTCGGGATGGTCTACCCGGGCATCGGCTGGCTCGTGTTCCGCGAGCGGAGCGACCTCGCCGAGGACCTCGTCTTCTACGAGAACTACCTCGGCAAGACCGACGCGACGTTCACGCTGAACTTCTCGACCGGCTCGGCGATGGTGCTCGCGCAGTACTACAACTTCGTCCGCTTCGGCCACGAGCGGCTACCGCTACATCATGGAGACGATGCAGGCGAACGCGCGCGCTCCTGGCCGAGCAGATCGCCGGCCATCGGGCACTTCCGGCTGGTCGGCGACGACGGGCGCCGAGCAGCTCCCGCTGGTGGCGTTCCAGCTCGCCGACGGCCACGAGTACGACGAGTTCGACGTCGCCTCGCAGCTCGCCGCCGAGCGCGGCTGGATGGTGCCGGCCTACACGCTGCCGCCGAACGCGCAGCACGTCACGATCATGCGGGCGCTCGTCAAGCTCACGCTCGGCCACACGCTGGCCACGACGCTCGCCGACGACATCCCGAGGCGTGCGAGACGCTCAAGGTCAAGGGCGGGCTGCACGAGCTCGACCGCCAGCGGGTGAAGACCGGCACCGGCTACTGAGACAGCGCGAACGCCACGAGCTCGGCCGGCGGGAGCGGCCGGGCGAAGTGGTACCCCTGCGCCTGGTCGCAGCCGAGGCGGCGCAGGATCTCGTGCTGCGCCGCGATCTCCACGCCCTCGGCGACGACCTTCATGCTCGTGCCCGTCCACCACGGCCGGCCGCCGTAGGTCCTCGGCGAGGCGCTCGGCGATCCGCAGCGCATCGTCCTCCCCACCGACGTCCTCGCACAGCACCACGAACTCGTCGCCGCCGAAGCGGGCGACGGTCTCGCGCGCGCGGCCGATCGTGTCGCTCGTGCGCAGCACGCGTGACAGCCGCTCGGACAGCGCGACGAGCAGCCGGTCGCCGATGTGGTGCCCGAGCCCGTCGTTGATCAGCTTGAAGTCGTCGATGTCCATGAACAGCACGGCGACGGTGGAGCCGAAGCGGGTCGAGCGCGCGAGCGCGTGGCCGAGCCGGTCGAACAGCAGGCCGCGGTTGGGCAGCCCGGTCAGGTCGTCCTGCAGCGCCTGATGGGCGAGCCGGTCCGCGGCGTGGCGGCGCCGCGTGTACTCGCCGATCTGGTGGCCGATCGTGGCGAGCGTGGTGAGCAGCGCGTCGTCGAGGTGGTTCGGCCGGCGGCTGTAGAACTCGATCACGCCGAGCACGTCGGTGCCGCTGCGGATCGGCAGCCACAGCGTGCCGCGCAATCCCTCGCGCGCGGCGGCCCCGGCGCGTGGGTACTCGGGCTCGTGCGCCGCATCCTCGCTGCTGTACGGCCGCCCGGACCGCCAGACACGGCCGAGCGGCCCGGTTCCGCGCTCGATCACGAGCGCGGAGGTGAGCCCGCGGAACTCGTCGCCTCGATCGTCTCGGTCCGCCACAGCGACCGGCAGCGCAGGCCGCCGGCCTCGTCGTCCACGAGCCAGGCCGCGCCGAGCTCCAGGCCATGCTCTCCGCGAGTGCCTGCAGCAGGTGCGGGATCGCGTCGTCGATCGTCGTGGCATGGGCAAGCACGCTCGCGACGGCGTGCTGCGCCGCCGTGTTGCGCTCGGCGCGTACGCGCTCGGAGATGTCGCGGATATAGCCGGTGAACATCGGCGGCTGCACGAGCGCGACCGCCGGAGGGTGAAGATCGGTACCGGCTACTGAGACAGCGGGAACGCCAAGAGCTCGGTCGGCGGGAGCGGCCGGGCGAAGTGGTACCCCTGCGCCTGGTCGCAGTCGAGGCGGCGCAGGATTCGTGCTGTGCTGCAGTCTCCAGGACCCTCGGCGACGACCTGCATGCCGAGTGCGCGGGCCATCTCGATCACGGCGGCGATGATCGAGTCGGCCGCGGTGTCGGCGCCGAGCTCGGACACGAACGAGCGGTCGAGCTTCAGGACGTCGAGCGGGAACCGGCGCAGCTGCGTTCGGCGGCCGGGTTGAACTCGAGCACGCGGCCCTCGTGATCCATCGCCACGACGCAGTCGAGCGAGGACTCGAGCATCGCGGCCGTCAGCGCCGCCCCGGCGTCCACCTCGGCGCGCCCGCGGGCACGCAGACGCTGCATGGCGGCACCGACAACGCGACCCGTCCACGGCACCCGGTCAACTGTATCCAGCAATCAGCGCGGGAATCGCCGCGCTCGGGTGCTATGCGCCGGAGTCCCGCGCAGAAGCGGGATGCAGTGTGGCTGGCTCGCCGATGCGCGTGCGTCTCGAAGTCATCGGACGCTGACGCCGGTCCCGAGCACGAGCTGCGCGCCGAAGTGGAGCTCGAACCAGTCGCCCAGCAGCTCGCGGACCGGCCTCGGAGCCCCAGTCGAACGGGCCGCTCGGCGCCGTCCAGTGCGCGAGCGCGATCCGGCCGTTGTAGCCGGTGACGCGGGCCAGCTCGCGCGCGGTCGCCTCGTGGTCCGAAGAGCACATCACGCCGCCGGTCGACGACACCGCGTCGAAGCGCCCGTCGGGGACGTCGAGCGTCTCGCAGTCGCCGACGCGGTAGTCGATGTCGAGGCCGCGCGCCTGCGCCCGCTCACGGGCAGTGGCGATCAGCGCCGGGGCCAGGTCGATCCCGGTCACCCGGGCGCCGCGGGCGGCGGCACGTTCGGCGACTGCGCCGGTGCCACAGGCGAGGTCGAGCCAGCGCTGCCCGGGGTGGGGCGCCAGCCGCGCGAGCACCTGCTCGTGGATGTCCGTGATCGGCTCGGTGATCTGCTGGGAGGCCATGGGGCGACCGTACGGTCGCCCCATGCCCATCACATCGGTCAGATGACGTAGGTCGCACTGGTCCGCCGACGTATTCACGCCGCGGCAGGCTGCGGATCCGGCCGCACGATCACCGTGTCGACGACCTCGATGATCTCGTCCACCGGCAGGTCGGCGAGCGAGGCGTGCTTGCGGATCGCCTCCGGGCTCGTCGCCTGGTAGATGCAGACGGTGCCGACCGTGCCGGCGCCCTCGTCGAGCACGTAGCTGCGGATCCAGCGCACGTCGTCGGGCATGTCCTCGTCGCCGACCTTGGTCGAGCGGCCTGCGGCCTCCTCGAGGTCCGCCGGGGAGCGCCAGCCGCTGCGGCGCAGGATCGCGTAGAGCTTCATCAGATCGTCCTCCAAGACGTGGGTTGACCGTGCGGAGGACCGTATGCCCGCGGCCGCGCCCCGGCATCGGCAGGAATGCCTATCTTTGGAGTGACTCGGACTCTAGAAGTCCTTGTCCAGCGTGCCGGTCTCGCTGACCAGCGTGGTCAGCGCGGGGATGCCGACGAGGTCGGTCGCCAGCGCCGACGGGCGCCAGGTGAGCGTGCCGCTGCTCGCGGTGGTCACCTTGCCGGAGATGCGCGAGCCGAGCGTGACCGTGATCGTGCTGCCGGTCTGCTTGATCGTGCCGTTGAAGATGGTGTCGGCGGTGACGAAGTTGCCGCCGAGATTGAGGTCGGTCGCGCTGTTGACGAGGTTCAGCCGCGTCGTGCCCGCCGAGTTGCCGAAGTCCATCAGGTCCGCGTTGCCGGAGTTGGTGATGTAGGCGCGGATCGCGGTCGAGGTCCCCGTCCAGCCGGACAGGATCGACGCGGGCGCGATCTGCTTGCTGAACGTGAAGCTGATCGTGTCGTTCTGCTCGAGCCGGCCGGTCTTCGAGCCGCCGTTGGTGGCCGCGACCGCGGTGCCGGACGGCTGGCGGTCGATCGCGCGGCCGGCGACGATCGCCGATGTCGTCGTGCGACTGGCGTTGTCGGTCGCACGAGCGCGCAGGTCGTAGTTGCCGACGGTCACGGCGAGTCGTGTTGAACGCGCACGTCGACGCGGAGCCGGTGCAGATCGTCGTCCACGAGTTGGCGCCCGCGAGGCTGCGCTCGAACACGACCGTCGCGATGCCGCCGCCGTCGCTGGCGTCCGCGGTCAGCGTGACGGTGCCGTACAGCGGCGTGCCCGGGTCGGTGAGCGTGACGGTCGGCGCGACGTTGTCGACGCGGATCGAGCTGCGGATCGTCGACGCGGTGGTGTTGCCGGCCTTGTCGGCGGCGACCGCGCGCAGGTCGTAGACGCCGTCGGTCACGCCGGCGGTGGCCCACGTGCAGGCGTACGAGGCGGTGGTGTCGGAGCAGGCGTCAGTCCACGTGCCGGTGCCCGAAGTGCGGAATTGGACGGTCCAGGTGGCGATGCCCGAGCCCGCGTCGGCGGCGGTGCCGGTCAGCGACACGTTGCCCGACAGCGACGTACCAGGGCTGTTGAGCGTGGCCGTGCTCGGCACCGTGTTGTCGATCCGCACGCTGACGATCGCGCTGGTCGTGCTGAAGCCGGCGTTGTCGACGACGATCTCGCGGGCCTCGTAGAGGCCGTCGGGGTACGGCGTCGTGTCGAGGCCGGTGCAGGCGTACGGCGCGGTCGTGTCGGTGCAGGCGTCGGTCCACGTCGACGCGCCCTGCTGGCGAAACTGGCCGGTGACGGAGGCGACGCCACTGCCGCCGCCGTCGTCGGCGGTGAGCGCGACGTCGACCGTCCCGCGCAGCGGGGCGAGCGCCGGCACCGAGCCGGTCGGCGCGGTGTTGTCCACGACGCGGGTGAGCGTCGAGTCGGCGACGTTGCCGGCGGCGTCGGTCGCACGGGCGCGCAGCTCGTACGAGCCGTCGAGCAGGAGCGCGGTGTTGAGCGTGCACGAGCGCGGGGACGTCGTGCCGGAGCAGCCGGTCGTCCAGGTGCCGCCGGCGGGGCGGTAGTCGATCTGGAGCCCGGCCAGGCCGCTCCCGGCGTCCGACGCCGTGGCGGACAGCGTCTTGGTGCCGGTCAGGTACGCGCCCGGATCGGCGAGCGAGACCGTGGGCAGCGTGTTGTCGACGCGGCGCGAGGCGACCGCGGCGGAGGTGCGCGTGTAGCCGGCCGCGTCGGTGGCGATGGCGCGCACGTCGCGCAGGCCGTCGGCCGCGGCGGTGGTGTCGAAGGTGCAGCTGAACGGCGGGCCGGAGGCGGTGCAGGCGTCGGTCCAGGTGGAGGTGCCGGCCGCCGCGGTCTGGTAGCGCACGCCGGCGATGCCGCGCTCGGACGTGGCGGTCGAGGCGAGCGACACGCTGCCGCGCAGCGGGGTGCCGGGATCGGTGACCGTCACGGCGACGGTGTTGAAGTCGGCGGCGGCGGCGAACGCGTTGTTCGGGGAGGCCGAGCCGCCCGTGAAGTCGGCGCCGGAAGCGCTGATGCCGGCCCCGAGCACGAGCAGGACGAGCGCGAGGAGGGCGAGCGAGCGCCTCATGCCGTCTGCTCCGCCCGGCGGGCGGCCTCGCCGAGTGCTCGCCAGAGGGCGATCAGCGTGGACAGGGCGATCAGGAGCGCCGGGAGGGCGATGACGACCATCCGCACGTCCTTGCGCGAGAGCGCCGACAGGACGCGGCCGACGTGCGGGACGCCGAAACGGACGCGGGCCTGCGTGGGGCCGCTGAGGCGGAACGTCCACGGGTCGGCGACCTGGTTGGCGTCGCCCTTGGTGCGGAAGATCCGGCCGCCGCTCGGGTCCTTCCCGATCCAGGCGATCCGGTGGGTGATCAGGTGGTCCGGGCCGGCGCCGGGCGGCGGCAGGTACGTGATGACGTCCCCCACCCCGAGGTCCGCGACCGGGACGACCTCATCGAGCACGAGCGTGCCGCGGTCGTACGTGCCGGTCATCGAGCCCGACACGATCGCGTAGCGCTGCCAGCCGAACAGCGAGGGAAGCAGAACGAGCATGGCGACGATCACGGCAGCCAGGAGCGCTGAGCCACACACCCAGCGCCCTGCCTGACGGATCGCCGCCATGTTCGGTTCCCCCGTGTCCCGTAGAGGTTGGCTACGCGGCGTTCCAGTCGAACTCGACGCTCGAGGTGTCGCCCTGGTAGGCGTTGCCCGCGGAGCTGTCGAGCTGGACCGTGAACTCGTAGCGATGCTTGTCGTTGGCGGCGTACGTGCCGAGCGCCGTCACGAGGTGACCCGTGGTGCCCATCTGGGCGATCGTGCCGCTGCCGTACTTGGTGACGTCGTCGCCGTCGCCGCAGGTCGGCGCGGTCGAGCCGACGAAGGTGCCGCAGTCGACGACCGTGAGGTTGAGCTTGCTGGACAGCGGGTTGGCGCCGTCCGAGTCGACCGGCGCGGTGCGCGACAGCGTGAACGCGCCACTCAGGCCGCCGGTGTTCTGGATGTCGACGGTGCCGGTCGAGCTGTTGCCCGGGCGGAGGTTGCTGGCCGTCAGCACGGCCGTGCCCTCCTTGGAGTTAAGGATGCTCAGCGTGCCGGCGGAGAAGGTGTTGGCCGGGTTCGCGGACGAGGCCGTGAAGTCAGCGCCCGAGCCGACGACCGCCGCAGCGGCGAGCATCAGAGTCAGCAGGGCGCCCAGCGCGAGCCGCGGATTGGCCGCGAGAAAACGGAGACGGGACATAGGGACGGATAGCTCCTTGAGGTGCCTGACGGATCGGCGCACGCGCGCCCATTTGCCGGCAACCGAGCTATCTCGTGGATCGCGAGACCTCTGGCTTTGCGTCCCCGCCTCACGACGGGTTTGCCATTGTCAGCACCCTCAGCATCGGCAATTCGTCCAGTTGGCTTTAGTCGATCGGATGAGGTCGAATAGTCCGATCGGACAGTCCGGTTGTGACCGGCGCGCCGGACGACCGGTCAGTGCTACAAAGGTCGGGTGCCCGTTCGCGTGCTGATCGTGGACGACCACCCGCTGTTCCTCGAGGGGATCGGGATGCTCGTCGACCGGCTGGACGGCGTCGAGCTGGTCGGCCGCTGCGACTCCGGAGAGGCCGGGATCGCGGCGCTCGACGCCGCCGCGCCGGAGCTCGTCGTGCTCGACTTCCAGCTCGGGGACATGACGGGCTTGGACGTCCTCAACCACATCAACGAGGCCGAGCTGAGCACCCGCGTGCTGTTCGTCTCCGGCCGCCTGCAGGGCGACGACGCGTACTGCCTCGTGGAGGCGGGCGCCTCCGGCGTGATCGAGAAGGACGCGACGTTCGACGAGATCGCCGACGCGATCCAGCGCGTGGCGCGCGGCGAGACCGTGCTCGCCCCGCGCGTGCAGTCGTCGGTGATGGCCGGCGTGCGCGAGCGCCGCGACCGCGCGCCGATCATCCCGCTCAGCGACCGCGAGCTGGCGATCCTCCACGGCCTGTCCCGCGGGTTGACCGCGCCGGCCATCGCCAACGAGCTCGACCTCAGCGCCTCGACGGTCAAGTCGTACCTGCAGCGCCTCTATGAGAAGCTCGGCGTGTCCGATCGCGCCGCCGCCGTAGCCGAAGGCATGCGGCGGGGGCTGATCGACTAGCTGGCCGACACATCTGGCTCAACGCGAAAGTCGCCAGAACCTCCGGCGGTTCCTCCGCGTATGGCTGTTCGAGGAAGGCAAGCCACAGAGCTGGTGAGCCGGTAGCGTCTCCGCATGCCCAACCTGTCGATCTCGCACCACGAGCGCGTTGAGGGTGAGCACCCGCACCGCTGGCACGTCCACCTGCACGGTCGTGAGGAGCCGATCCCCGTCGAGCTGCCGCCGGAGGAGCGCGAAGGCCTCGACATGACGGACGACGAGATCCACGACTACCTGCCGACCGCGCTGCAGCGGCACCTCGACGAGAACCGTGACGACCAGCTCCCCGGCGAGGAGTACCACGACGCGACCTGGGACGCGCCTGTACGCGTGATGCAGACGCACTTCATGGCCTGACCATGGCCGTCGCCGCTGCTGAGCGCGACACCGCGCTGCTCGAACGCGACGCGGCACTGGCGGCGCTCGACGCGGCCTTCGCAGGCGTGCACGGCTCCGGCGGGCGGCTCGTGCTGATCGGCGGCGAGGCCGGCGTCGGCAAGACCGTGCTCGCGCGGCGCTTCTGCGACCTGCACGCCGACGCGGCGCGGATCCTGTGGGGCGACTGCGACGGGCTCTTCACGCTCTCCCCGCTCGGCCCGATCGCCGACATCGCGGCGGCGGAGGGCGGGGAGCTCGCGCAGCTCGTGGCCGAAGGCGCCCCGCCGTACGCGGTCGCCGCATCGGTCCTGCGTGAGCTCGGTGGACGCCGCCCCACGATCTTCGTGATCGAGGACGCGCACTGGGCCGACGAGGCGACGCTCGACGTGCTGCGGCTGCTCAGCCGGCGCATCGCGGGCGTCCCGGCGCTGCTGCTCGCGACCTACCGCGACGATGAGCTCGACCGTGGGCACCCGCTGCGGGTGGCGCTCGGGGACCTGCTGCGCCGTGAGGCGACCCAGCGGCTACGGCTCGTCCCGTTGTCGCCGGAGGCGGTCGCCGAGCTGGCCGCCCCGCACGGCGTCGACGCCGCCGAGCTCCACCGCCGCACCGCCGGGAACCCGTTCTTCGTCACCGAGGCGCTGGCGGCGGGCGGGGTCGAGCCGCCGGCGACGGTGCGCGACGCCGTGCTCGCCCGCGTCGCCCCGCTCAGCCCGCCGGCGCGGCAGGTGGTCGACGCGGCGGCGATCGTGCCCGGCACGGTCGGCCTGCCGCTGCTGGAGGCGCTGGCCGGCGGAGCGGTGTCGCAGCTCGAGGAGTGCCTGTCGTGCGGCGTGCTCGGCGCGGTCGGCGCCGGCGTCGCGTTCCGGCACGAGCTCGCGCGCGTGGCGATCGAGGAGACGCTGGCGCCCGACCGGCGGCTGGCGCTGCACCGCCGCGCGCTCGCCGCGCTCGCCGGCTCGGACCCCGGGCGCAGCGCCTACCACGCGGAAGGGGCGGCCGACACCGCCGCGGTGCTGCGGTTCGCGCCGGTCGCCGCCGAGCGCGCCGCGGCCGCCGGCGCCCACCACGAGGCCGCGGCGCAGTACGCCCGCGCCGTGCGCTTCGCCGCCCACCTCGGGCCCGCCGAGCGCGCCGGCCTGCACGAGCGCTGCTCCCACGAGGCTTACGTCGCCGACCAGCCCGACCTGGCGAGCGAGCAGCTCCGGCGCGCACTGGAGTGCCACCGGACGCTCGGCGACCGCCGCGCCGAGGGCGACACGTTGCGCCGGCTGTCGAACATCCTCTGGTGCCCGGGCGACTCCGACGCGGCGAATGCCGCCGGCCACGACGCCGTCGCCGCGCTGGAGCCTTTCGGGCCGACCCTGGAGCTCGCGCGCGCGTACGCGAACCTGGCCTCGCTCGCCATGAACTACGAGGACGCGGGCGCGGTCGCACATTGGAGCGCCCGCGCGCTCGACCTCGCGCGGCGGCTCGGCGACGAGGCGATCGAGGCCAACGCGCTGTGCTCGCTCGGCACGATGGAGTTCCTCAGCGGCGGTCCCGGGGCTCGCGCGACCGCGGAGCGCAGCCTCGAGCTCGCGCTCCAGCTGGACCTGCAGGAGGATGCCCTGCGCGCGTACGCGAACCTGGCCTGGGCGGCCGTCCGCCACCGGGCGCTCCCGCTCGCCGACGCGTATCTGGAGGCGGCGACCGAGTTCGCCAACGCCCCGTGGCTCGACCTGTGGTGGATCTACCTCACCGGATTCCGCGCCCGCACCGAGCTTGACCAGGGCCGCTGGGACGACGCCGCCGAGACCGCCGCGATGGTGGTCCGCCGCCGCCGCGCCTCACCGCTGCCGGCCGTGATCGCGCTCAGCGTCACCGGGCGGCTGCGCGCGCGCCGCGGCGACCCCGACATCTGGTCACCGCTCGACGAGGCGCTCACGCTCGCGGGTGCGGAGCTGCAGCGGATCGAGCCGGTGGCGGTCGCCCGTGCCGAGGCCGCCTGGCTGGCCGGCGATCACGCACGCGTCGTCGTCGAGACCGACCGCGTCCTGCAGCTCGCCGAGCACTGCGACGCCGGATGGGTCGTGGGCGAGCTCGCGTGCTGGCGCGCCCGGGCGGGCGCCCCGGTCGCGCCGGGCGTCCCGGTCGCCGAGCCGTTCGCGCTCGAGCTCGCCGGCCGGCACGAGGAGGCGGCGGAGCATTGGACCGGGCTCGGCTGCCCGTACGAGTCGGCGCTCGCGCTCGCCGGCGCGCGGGACGTGGCGGCGCAGCGGCGCGGGTACGAGCAGCTGCTCGCGCTCGGCGCCGGCGGCGCGGCCGCGCTCGTCGCCCGGGAGATGCGCAAGCGCGGCGCGGGCGGCGTTCCGCGCGGCCCGCGCGAGGCGACGCGCGAGAACCCCGCCAATCTCACCGCGCGCGAGCTCGACGTCCTGGCGCTGGTCGCCGACGGCCTGCGCAACCGCGACATCGCCGATCGGCTGTTCCTGTCGCGCAAGACGGTCGAGCATCACGTCGCTGCGATCCTCGCCAAGCTCGGCGTCCGGACGCGCGGAGAGGCCGCGGCGCAGGCACTGCGCCACGGCCTCTGTGATCGCTAGCCCGGAGGTCTCGGGGGGCTAGCGCGCGATCGTGAGCTTGATCTTGCTGCCGTTCGCGAGGACCGCGCCGGCCTTCTTGCCCTGCTTGAGGACGACGGTCTTCTTGTGCGAGGACTTCTTGCGCGTGACCTTGCCGACCGTACAGTTGGCCTTCTTGACGGCCCGGCGCGCCTTGGTGAGCTTGAGCCCCGTGAGCTTCGGCACCACGCATTGCGGCGGCGGCGGGGTGACCGTGACGGTCTTCGTGATCGTGTGAGTGACGACCTTGATCGTCGGCGTCGGATCCGGCTGGCGCGCGAACGTCACGCTCAGGCTCAGTGCGTTCATGCCCGACGTCATGAGGCTGTCGCCGATGTTGGGCAGACCGGGAGTCCCGGGCGGGATCAGCGAGCCGCAGTCGAGCTGCGCGTCGAAGGTCGTGTCGCTCAGCGTGCCCGTGCCGTTGAGGCTGAGGTCGAACGGAGGGATCGCTTCGTTGCCCGCCGACGGTTGCTCGCCGATCGAGCACCACTGCGTGAAGCCGGGCGGCGTGGTCGTCAGGCGCAGGGCGCCGTGGGCGGTCGCCGTGCCGTGCGCCAGGCCGGATGCCGGATCGACGGTTCCGGCGATCTTCGAGATGTCGAGACCGCCGACGGCCGTGAGCACGTTGCCCGAGCCGGGGTCGGTCGCGGTCTCCAGCGGCAGCTCGACGTGGAGGCCGGGCGCGGTCCACGCGACGGGGGCCGTCGAGCCGGCCGGGATCGTGAACGAGAACTTCGTCCCGGACGGCACCGGCAGGTCGTGGTACTTGCCGTTGCCGAGCGTCAGCGCCCCGCCCGTGATCTGGCCTTCGTAGTTGCCCGGCGCCATCACGTCGGCGTGGGCGGTGGTGGCAAGACTGGAGAACGCTGCGGCCGCCACTACGGCCACCAGCTTCGTCCGTGACACTGATGTCGCCGTCATGAACAAAAACGTAGGTCCGACCGCCGAAACGAGGCGCGACGAAGGTCTAGGTTCCTGCGCGGGTGGACGGCTGTTCGGCTGGGTGCAGGTCAGGGATGCGCCGCATCGGCTCGTGATCCTGATAGTGGTCGGCGGCCTCGCCCTCGCGCTGTTCGTCGCCACGTTCGTGTCGATCGACGACAAGAGCGACTGGCCCGGCTTCGTCTTCTTCTTCGTGGTCGCGCTGGCGCTGATCGCGCTCGGCGCCCGTGGGCTGCGCGGACCGCGGCGGCGGACTCCGAAGGCCGAGCCGCCGTCGGAGCGCTTGACCGACGCCTACAGCCGGCTGCAGGCCGGCGAGCCGATCGTGCTCGACCCGAGCCGCGGGCGCTGGTCGGGCGTCCTGCTCATCGGCGTCCTCTTCGCCGGTCCGTGTGCGGCGTGGATGGTCGCCGAGCCGAACGTGATCGCCGCACTCGGCGTGTTGGTGTTCGGCCCCGTCGTCGTGATCGCGGTGCTGCAGCTGATCCCCGGGCGGGCCCACCTACGGATCGCCCGCGACGGGCTCGTCGTCCGCACGCCGTTCAAGACCACGACCTGGGCGTGGAACGACATCGAGAACTTCGACGCCTACGAGATCCAGCAGCGGTACGGCTCGAGCAAGCACGTCGGGTTCGACCGCCGCGACCTGGTGCCGCAGCGCCAGGGGTTCTGGAAGACGCTCAACCGCGGGATGACCGGCGTCGACGTCGGGCTGCCCGACACGTACGGAATGCGCCACACGGACCTGGCCGCGCTGCTCGACGCCGCCCGCGACCGCTACGCGACCGAGCACGGGATCAGTGCATCGGCGCTCGCCGACCTGCAGCTGGCGGACGAGGCGGCGCGCGTGCGGCGCGACCGCATCCCGGCCGCGACGGTGAGCATGGCCGTCGCCTGCGTCGTGCTGTTCGTCGTCGAGGTCTCCCGCTTCGGCCCGTTCCCGGACGCATACGAGCTGCTCGACGCCGGCGCGACGTCGCGCGACACGGTCGCGGACGGGCACTGGGCGACGCTGCTGACGGCCAACCTGCTGCACGGCGACCCGATCCACCTGCTCTTCAACATGATCGCCTTCGTGCTGATCGGCGTGCTGCTCGAGCGCGAGATCGGCTGGCCGCGGTTCGCGGCCGTATGCATGGCCAGCGGGATCGCGGCGATGAGCCTCGCGGTGCTGCTGAGCGGCGCCGTGGTCGTCGGCCTGTCCGGCGTGATCTTCGCGATCTCGGCCTGGGCGGTGATGCGCGACATGCACCGCACCCGCATGCTCGGCATCGTCGCGTGGGCGACGCTCCCGCTCGGCATCGTCTACACGTTCCTCACGCCGCACGTGAGCATCGGGGCTCACGTCGGCGGCCTGGTCGTCGGGCTGGCGGCCGGCTACGCGTTCGAGCGCCGCGGAATATCTCGCGCTCCGGCCGCGTCCTTGTAGCCATGTACGCGATCGCCGCGCCGCTGACGCTCGCCGAGCAGCTCGACGCCATGCTCATGGGCTGGCTCGAGCGCGTCGCTCGCCTGCGCCGCCCCGCGGCCGCCGACCTGCGCGCCACCGCGGTGCTCACGGTCTCCGACAGCGCGCTGGCCGACATCGAGGCGGTGTGCGCGAACTGGGCGATGACCGTCGAGCGCCCCGCCCGTGGCCGCATCACCGTGATCGAGGGCCCGGCCCGTGTGGTCGAGGGCTTCGCCGAGATCAGCGCGCTGGTTGGTCGCTAGAGTCGGCCACGATGGACCCTTGGGCTGCCGGGCTGGCCGGGCGCCTGCCGCCGGGTGTCGCGTCCGGACTGGAGGCGATCAGCCGCGTCGCCCGCGCCCTGACGACGCCCGGGGCGCTGCACGAGGTCGCCGACGGCGCGCTCGACGCGATGCGGGAGACGCTGGACGTCGAGGCGTGCGTCCTGTACGTGCCCGACGCCGCGGGCCGGCCGCTGCTCACCCGCTACGCCGCGCGCCCGCGCGAGGGTGAGCGCATCGCGCGCGACCAGATCGACTTCGACCCGGCCGCGTGGACGCTGGCCATCGCCGGCGGGCATCCGCTCGTGTTCAACGAGCCGGCCGGCTGGCTGGTGCCCAATCCGTTCGAGCCGCCCGCGTCGCACTGGCTCGTCGTCCCGCTGGTGACCGCGGAGCGGCTCGTCGGCGCGGTGATGGCCGCGCGCGCGACGGCGCTCGAGCTCGACGCGCTCGGCGTCACCGTGCTGAGCCTGCTCGGCGACCAGCTGGCGGCCGGCATCGCCAGCGCCCAGCTGCGCCTGCAGCTCCAGGGCGCGGCGATCGAGCGCGAGCGGATGCGCGTGGCCGCGGAGGTCCACGACGGGCTGGCGCAGGACCTCGCGCTCGCGGTCCGCGAGCTGGCGTTCCTCGACACCGACCCGCCGGCCGACGCCGCCGCCGCCAGCCGCGAGCGCCTGCGGGCCGCCGTCGCGTCCGCGCACACGGTCGTCCGCGACCGGCTCGTCGACCTCTCCGGCGCGCTGCCGGTAGCCGGCGTGCGCGCTGCGGTCGAGGCCGTCTGCGAGCGCTTCTCGCGCCGCGGGCTCTCTGTCCGCCTCACCGTGGCCGACGGCGTGGCGGACACCCCGCCGGAGCTGACCGCCGCAGTGGTCCGCGTCGTCAACGAGGGGCTCGCCAACGCCGCCAAGCACGCCGCGGCGTCGGCCGTGACGGTCGAGCTGGGCGCGGCGCCAGGAGCCGTGACGGTCGTGATCGCCGATGACGGTGTCGGCTTCGACCCGGCCGCGGCGGGCGGCACCGAGAACGGCCATCTCGGCCTGTCGCTGATGCGCGGCCGCGCCCGCGAGGCGGCCGGCGAGCTCGACATCCGCTCCGCCCCGGGCGCCGGGACGACCGTCAGCGCCCGCTTCCCATTAGCTTCCTCCCCTCGATGACGCTCGCAGACGCCCTCGGGGACGACGTCGGTCGCGTCTGGTGCCCGCACATGGCGATGGTCGTGGCCTCGCCGCAGGAGCTGCATCCCGCCCTGGCCGCGTTCTACTCCCTGGGCGCGAGCCGCAACGGCTGGATGCTGCACCGCTCGCTGCCCGGTGAGGCCGAAGCCGACCGCGCCGGGCTGATCGCGGCCGGGCTCGACGTCGCCGCGCTGGAGGCCGCGAACCGCTTCGCGCTCACCGAGGTGGCCGTGACTGAGCCGCCCGGCGAGTGGGCGCAGCCGTTCCTACCGTTGATCGAGGATGCGCTGCGCGACGGCTACGAGGCGGTCTGGTGGTCGCGCTTCCCGGTCGGCGTCGCGGGCCGCGAGTTCGACGTAGCGTTCGAGTACGACCGTGCCTGGGACGAGGCGCTGCACGGCCGCCGTGCCGTCTCCTTGTGCCTGTACGTGGTCGGCGCGCTCGGTGGCGAGGAGGCCGCTGAGCAGCTCGGCACGGTCCACGACGGCGTGCTGCGCAACACGCCCGACGGGCCGGCGTTCACACGGACGCGCTAGCCAGCGTCCGCGGCAGCTCGCGTCTCCTTGCCGGGGCCGGCGTAGACCCCGGCTGGGGAGCCGCCCGCGCGGCGAGGATTGTCGAGTTGGTAACGCATAGCGTTACCAACTGCACGCTCGACGCCGCGTGTGCAGTTTGTCGGCCTATGCCCGACGAACTGCACAACGGAGACGGCGCGGCCGGCTCCCCACCCGCCCTACCCAGCCGCAGTTGAAGTTGGACCCGGCGACACCGCCGACTCAACGGCCGAGCGTGCGCAGCAGGTTGTGCCCGCGGTCCGGCAGCTCGCCGAGCCGCTCGCGCACGTCGGCCAGGCCGGCGCGCAGCTCGGCGTCGCCGACCTCGACCGGCATCATCGAGTCCTGCAGCTCGATGAGGATGCCGTCGGCCTCCTCGAACGCCTCGATCGCCTCCTCGACGAACGCGCGCGTGCCGCGTGACGGCGCTCCGGCGGACGCCGCCTCGAACGTGCGACCCTCGAGCCCGTGGCGCTCAGCGAACCCAGCGTGGGTCCGCTGAGCGCGGGCGTAGGCGGCCTGCGCGGGCCGGAAGAGCTGCTCCTCGAGCACGTCCGCGTTGTGCTCGTCGAGCTGGTCGTAGGCGTCGCCGAGCGCGGCCAGCGCGCGGCCGAGCTCGTCGATCGCCTCGGCGATGCTCGCCAGCAGGTCCTGCCGGGCCTCCTGGCTCGCGTACGCCATGTCTCAGTCGCCGCTCCAGCCGAAGGCCGCGGCACGGGCGCCGACCGCGTGGAACGTGCGCGTGATCGTCAGCGTGCCGCCGGTCTGCGGCGTCGTCTTCTTCGAGAACTTCTTCTTGTGGTCGAAGAGCACCTTGTAGGCGCCCGGGGCCGCGCTCTTGCGGACGATCTTGCGGTGCGTCTTGAACGTGCCGCACGGGCCCTTGGCCTTGGCGATCTTCGTGTCGGACCGGTAGTGGTGCGGGCCGCGGATGTGCATGTAGACCTTCGGGCCGCCGGTCAGCCCGTAGCCCTTGATGCGCAGCTTCTTGCCGGCGGTCGCGTGTGTCGGGTTGACGTCGACGTGGCGGCGTGTGACCTGCATCTGCAAGCTTGCGGTGATGGCCGGGTTCGTCTGGTCGGTGGCCGTGAGGGTCTCGGTCGTGATGCCCTTCACTCCCGGGAACGTGAGCAGCATTCCTTCCGTGTTGCCGGCGGGATCGACGGCGAACACGCCGCTCAGCCCGGCAAAGGCGGCGTTGACGTTGCCGTTGGGCGTGTAGCCCGCACCAGTGGCGGTGGCCTGCTCACCGCTGATGTAGCAGCCCAGTGCCGGATTGAGGCTGAGCGTGGCCGCCTGAGCCGTGCCGACCATCGCCGTCGTGCCCACCGTGGCAACCGTGAACGCCATCACTACGCGTCGCAAAGGGATCCTCCCGAATCGAGAACTGCCCGTCGGCGCCGAGACTAGCGTCAGATCTCGGAAGGTCAACACGCCAGCTTGTTGCCACGGCGGCCATGAGATGGCATGCTCGCGGCCGGCGGGGGTCCCGGCGGGCAATGTCCGGGCAATCAACATCCATTTCGGCAAGGGGCCTCGTTGATCCGGACTTCCGCGTTCGCGCGCGTCTGCGCGCTGTGCGTCACCTGTCTCGTTCTCATCGCTGCGCCGGCGCGCGCGGCGACCGGCCCCGTCGCGGCCTACGGCTTCAACGAGGGCACCGGCAGCGCCGTAGGTGACGCGTCGGGAACCGGGAACAACGGCACGACATCGGGCACGACGTGGGACGCCGGCGGCAAGTTCGGGAGGGCCCTGAGCTTCAACGGCACCAACGCCTCGGTCACCGTTCCCGACAGCAACTCGCTCGACCTCACCACCGGGATGACGCTCGAGGCGTGGGTCAACCCGAACGAGCTCGGCGGCGGAAGCTGGCGCACCGCGATCTTCAAGCAGTCGACCAACGGCATGGTCTACTCGCTGTACGCCCACAACGGCTCGCGGCCGCTCGGACAGGTGAACATCCTCGGCGAGCAGAACGCGGTCGGCACCGCGCAGGTCCCGCTCAACGCGTGGACGCACCTCGCCACGACGTACGACGGCGCGACGCTGCGCCTGTACGTGAACGGGACGCAGGTCGCCAGCAAGCCGCAGACCGGCAGCATTCCGGCGTCGACCGGGCCGCTGCGGATCGGCGGCAACTCGATCTGGAGCGAGTGGTTCCGCGGGCTGATCGACGAGGTCCGCGTCTACTCGCGCGCGCTGAGCGCCGGCGAGATCCAGGCCGACATGACCACGCCGGTCGGCGCCGCCGCGCCGCCGAGCGACACCACGCCCCCGACGGTGTCGCTGACGGCGCCGCCCGCCGGCCCGGTGAGCGGGACCGTCAACGTCACGGCGAGCGCGAGCGACAACGTCGGCGTCGCCGGCGTGCAGGTCCGGCTGGACGGCGCGGCGCTCGGCGCCGAGGCCACGTCCGGTCCCTACAGCGCGAGCTGGGACACCACCACCGCGACGTCCGGCACCCACACCCTGACCGCGGTCGCCCGTGACGCGGCCGGCAACCTGACGGCGTCGGCGCCGGTGAGCGTGACCGTCAGCGGCAGCAGCGGACGGCGGCGCGCCCGTATTCGTCAACGACCGCGTGATCATCGGCCTCGACGAGCCGACGCAGATCGCCTGGACGCCGGACGGGCGGATGCTGATCGCCGAGCGCGACGGCACGATCTGGGTGGTACCGCCAGGCTCCAGCCAGGTCCTCCCCACGCCGCTGATCCAGGTCCCGAGCGTGCAGACCGCCGACGAGCGCGGCCTGCTCGGGCTCACCATCGACCCGCAGTTCAACCAGAACGGCTACATCTACGTCTATTACACGCACGGCACGATGCACAACCGCGTGTCGCGCTACACGGTGACCGGCAACACGGCGTCGACGGCAAGCGAGTTCGTGCTGTGGCAGAACCCGACCGAGGCGGCCATCTGGCACCAGGGCGGCGACCTGCACTTCGGGCCCGAGGGCGACCTCTACATCTCGGTCGGCGATCAGCTGAACAGCCTGTCGGCGCAGGATCTCAGCTCCTACAACGGCAAGATCCTGCGCCTCACGCGCGACGGCGTCGCGCCCACCGACAACCCGTTCTACGACGGCACCGGCCCGAACCTCGACGCGATCTGGGCGCGCGGCCTGCGCAACCCGTTCCGCTTCGCGATCGACCCGGCGACCGGGAAGGTGATCATCGGCGACGTCGGCGAGGGCACCACCGAGGAGGTCGACGTCGGCGTGGCGGGCGCCAACTACGGCTGGCCGACGTGCGAGGGCACGTGCTCGACGCCCGGCATGACCAACCCGATCTACAGCTACCCGCACGCCAACCACGACGCGTCGATCACCGCCGGCTTCGTGTATCGCGGCAGCCAGTTCCCGGCCGACTATCAGGGCGACTTCTTCTTCGCCGACTACGCGCAGAACTGGATCAAGCGGCTGGAGTTCGACGCGAATGGCGGGCTCGGCGCGGTGCGCAACTTCGAGCCGCCCGACGGTTCGCTCGACGGCCCGTACGGCGACATCGTCGCGCTCCAGCAGGGGCCCGACGGCTCGCTCTGGTACGTCGACACCGGGCCGTTCGAGAACGACAACGCGGGCGCGATCCGCCGCATCCGCAACGTCAACACCAACCAGCCGCCGTCCGCGGTCGCGACCGCGAACCCGACGAGCGGCGCCGCTCCGCTGGCCGTCAGCTTCTCGAGCGCCGGCTCGTCCGATCCCGAGGGCGCGGCGATCACCTACCGCTGGGACTTCGGCGACGGCACGACCTCGACACAGGCCAACCCTTCGCACACGTACGCCAGCAGCGGGCGCTACACGGTTCGCCTCACCACCTCGGACGGCACGCTCGACAGCGTCTCCGACCCGGTGACGATCACGGCCGGTGGGCCGCCCGTGCCGCGCATCCTCACACCGGCGAACGGCTCGACGTTCAAGGCCGGCGACGTCGTCAGCTTCTCCGGTTCCGCCACCGACCCCGAGGACGGCGCGCTGGCGGCAAGCCGGCTGTCGTGGAAGATCGTGTTCCACCACGACACGCACATCCACCCGGTCCTCGACGGCTTGGTCGGGTCCAGCGGCTCGGTGACGATCCCTACGACCGGTCACAGCTTCAAGGGCAGCACCAGCTACGAGATCGTGCTCACGGCGACCGACAGCGACGGCATCCAGGCGTCGCAGTCGGTGACGATCAACCCACGGAAGGTCAACCTCACGTTCGCCAGCGTGCCGTCGGGATTGAGCGTGACGGTCGACGGCGTGCCGAGCACCACCCCGTTCACGGTCGGCGAGATCGTCGGCTTCCAGTACGCGATCGACACGCCGTCGCCGCAGTCGGGCAACGTGTTCGGATCGTGGTCGGACGGTGGAGCCAAGGCCCATACCGTCACGGTCCCGAGCACCGACTCGACGCTCACCGCGAACTTCACGACGTCGAGTGCGGGGCTGGTCGCCGCGTACAACTTCGACGCGGGCAGCGGGAGCACCCTGGCCGACGTCTCGGGCAAGAACCATCCCGGCACGATCAGCGGCCCGGCCTGGAACGCGGCGGGCAAGACCGGCGGCGCGCTGTCGTTCGACGGCGTCAACGACTTCGTCTCGATCGCCGACGCGAACGACCTCGACCTGACGACGGGGATGACCGTCGAGGCGTGGGTGCGCCCGAGCTCGCTCGGCAACGCCTGGCGAACCGTCGTGTTCAAGGAGCAGCCGAGCCACATGACGTACGCCCTCTACGCATCGACCGACACCGGGCGCCCGACTGGCCAGGCCTATGTCGGCGGTCAGCGGGACGCGCGCGGGTCGGCGGCGATCCCCAGCGCGGCATGGAGCCACCTCGCCGTCACCTACGACGGCACCACCGTGCGGCTGTACGTCAACGGCGTGCAGACCGGGTCGGTGGCCGGCGGCGGCGCGATGGCGACCTCGACCGGGCCACTCAAGCTCGGCGGCAACGCCGTGTGGGGCGAGTGGTACGCCGGGCTGCTCGACGACGTGCGCATCTACAACCGCGCGCTGACCGCGACGGAGGTCCAGACCGACATGGGAAGGCCCGCCCCGTAACGTTCCGTCCATGACGAGCGAGCGACGGCCCGCGATCCTGGCGGTGGACGACGAGCCGGCCGTCCTCGCGGCCGTCGCGCGCGACCTGCGGCGCGGCTTCGGCGAGCACTACCGGATCCTGCGCGCGGCCTCCGGGCGCGGAGGCGCTCGACGTCCTCGGCGAGCTGCGCCGCCGCGGCGACCAGGTCGCGATGCTGATCGCCGACCAGCGGATGCCGGGGATGGAGGGCACCGAGTACCTCGTCCAGGCCCGCACGATCGTCCCCGACGCCAAGCGGCGTGCTGCTCACCGCCTACGCCGACACCGAGGCGGCGATCGCGGCGATCAACGAGGTCGCGCTCGACTACTACCTGCTCAAGCCGTGGGACCCGCCCGAGGAGCAGCTGTTCCCGGTCGTCGCAGGACCTGCTGACCACGTGGGAGGCCGGCGCCGCGCTCGAGGCCGGCGGCGTGCGCGTGATCGGCCACCGCTTCTCGCGCGAGTCGCACGACCTGCGCGACTTCCTCGCCCGCAACCGGGTGCCGGCGCGCTTCCTCGACGTCGAGCGCGACGGCGAGGCGCGCGAGCTGCTGCAGGTCGCGGGCGTCGACGACGACCGCCTGCCGGTCGCGCTGCTCGAGGACGGCACCGTGCTCGAGCGCCCGACGATGCTGGAGATCGCCGAGCGCCTCGGCATCTCCGGGCAGCCCGGCGTCCGACCACTACGACCTGGTGATCGTCGGCGGCGGCCCGGCCGGCCTGGCGGCCGCCGTCTACGGCGCCTCCGAGGGCCTGCGCACCGTGATGATCGAGCGCGAGGCGCCCGGCGGCCAGGCCGGCCAGTCGAGCAAGATCGAGAACTACCTCGGCTTCCCGCAGGGACTCAGCGGGTCCGAGCTGGCACGCAGCGGGCCACGTCGCAGGCGCGGCGGCTCGGCGCCGAGCTGCTGACCGTGCAGGATGCCGTCGGCCTGCGCGTCGAGGGCTCGGGGCGCTTCGTCGACCTCAGCGGCGGCGGCGCGCTGAGCGCGAACTGCGTGCTCGTCGCCTCCGGCGTCGCCTACCGCCAGCTCGACACGCCCGGGTTCGCGGAGCTGACCGGCGCCGGCATCTACTACGGCGCCGCGGTCACGGAGGCGCGCTCGTGCGCGCGACCAGCACGTCGTGATCATCGGCGGGGCCAACTCGGCCGGCCAGGCCGCCGTCTACTTCAGCGAGCACGCCGCGAAGGTGACGATGCTCGTGCGATCGACGCTCGAGAAGTCGATGTCGCACTACCTGATCGAGCGGATCGCCAAGCTCGGCAACATCGACGTCCTCACGGGCAGCGCCGCGATCGCCGCCGAGGGCGAGGACGGTCACCTCGCGCGCCTGCACGTGCGCAACGGCGACGGAGTCGAGCGCGGTGCTCGATGCCGACGCCTGCTTCGTCTTCATCGGCGCGGCCCCGCGCACCGACTGGCTGGCCGGCGTCGTCGATGCGCGACGAGCGCGGCTTCATCCTCGCGGGACTGGACGCGAAGGCCGACGGCTGGCCACTGCCGCGCGACCCGTACCTGCTCGAGACCAGCGTGCCCGGCGTGTTCGTGGCCGGCGACGTGCGCTCGCGCTCGATCAAGCGTGTCGCCAGCGCGGTCGGCGAGGGCTCGATGGCGGTGTCGCTGGTCCACCAGTACCTCTCCGACACATGAGCGAGTACACCGTCGCCGACCTGCGCCCCGTCGACCTGTTCGACGACCTCGACGACGCCGCGCTGGCCGAATGGGCCGCGGTCGCCAAGCCCTACGACCACGCCGCCGGCACCGTGCTCCACGAGCAAGGCGCCGAGCCCGACGGGGTCGTGCTGCTGCTCGAGGGCACGGCGATGGCGGTGATCGCCGACGGCGAGCGCACCGAGCCGGTCGGGCGCCAGCGCGCGCCGACGTGGATGAGCGCGATCGCGGTGATGACCGAGGCAGCCGGTGCCGGTGCGCATGCTCGCCGAGACCGACTGCCGCGCCGCGATCATCGAGCCCGACGACTTCCGGCGGCTCGCAATGGCGGAACCCGCGGTGCACGGCCGCGTGATGCGCCAGGTCGCGCCGGTGATGGCCCGCGTCACCGCGGTGGAGCAGAACCGCGAGCGGCTCGCTTCGCTCGGCACGATGGCCGCCGGGCTCGCGCACGAGCTCAACAACCCGGCGGCCGCCGCCCAGCGCGCCGCGGCCCAGCTCGCCGACGCTCTCGACATCGTGGGCTCGGCGATGGGCCGCTTCGTCGAGGCGGGGATCGAGCGCGAGGACGCCGAGACGCTCGTCGCGCTGCAGCGCGAGGCGCTCGCCGCGGCGGCGGCCCAGACCCCGCTCGACACGCTCGACGCCGCCGACGCCGAGGAGGCGCTGCTCGAGCGCCTGCAGGCGCACGGTGTCGCCGAGGCGTGGCAGATCGCCGAGCCGCTCGCGGCGGCCGGCCTCGACGAGGCGTGGCTGGAGCGCGTCGCCGCCGCCGCCGGCCCGGCGTGCGACACCGCGGTTCGCTGGGTCGCCGCGTCGGTGGCAGCGAAGGGCCTTGCGAGCGAGCTGCAGGAGTCGACGCGGCGGATGTCCGACCTCGTCGGCGCGGTCAAGAAGTACACGTACATGGACCGCGGCGACCTCGTCGAGATCGATCTGCACGAGGGGCTGGAGACCACGCTCAAGGTGCTCGGGCACAAGCTCAGGCACAAGTCGATCGCGGTCGTGCGCGACTACGACCGCTCGCTGCCCAAGCTGAGCGTGCGCGGCTCCGAGCTCAACCAGGTGTGGACGAACCTGCTCGACAACGCGATCGACGCGGTCGACGACAGCGGCACGATCACGATCTCCACGCTCCGCGAGAACCAGTGCGCGGTCGTCAACGTGGGCGACGACGGCCCCGGCATCCCGCCGGAGAACGGCGATCGCGTGTTCGACTCGTTCTTCACCACCAAGGACGTCGGCGCCGGCACCGGGCTCGGCCTCGCGACGGCCCGGCGCATCGTCGTCGACCGCCACGACGGGTCGCTCTGGTTCGACTCCGAGCCCGGCCACACCACGTTCCACGTCTCGCTCCCGATACGCCAGGAGACTCGCTGATGCCCTGCACGCATCTCGACCACGTCAAAGTCACCGAGCTGCCCGAGGCGGTCGACGGCTGCGAGGACTGCCTCGCGTCCGGTGGCAAGTGGCTGCACCTGCGGATCTGCCTCGAGTGCGGGCGCGTCGGCTGCTGCGACAGCTCGCCGGGGCAGCATGCGAGCGGGCACGCCCGCAGCTCCCAGCACCCGATCATCCGCTCGCTCGAGCCAGGCGAGGACTGGTCGTGGTGCTTCGAGGACGAGGTGGCGATGCGGATCGCGCGCGTCCAGGGCGAGACGCGGATCCCGCCCTCACCCCTCGGCTGAGCGCCGGACCTGCTCGAACACCTCGTCGGGGTTGCCGGTGCCATCGACGCGCCGCAGCAGCCCGAGCCCGTCGTAGTAGTCGATCAGTGGCTCGGTCTCGTCGTGGTAGACGCGCAGGCGCTCGCTCACGGTCTCCGGGTTGTCGTCGCTGCGGCCCTCACCGCGCGCGAGGATCCGCTGCATGACGACCTCGTCGGGAACGTCGATCAGGATCGCGGCGCCGAGCTCGCGCCCCAACTGCGAGATCCCGCGCGCCATCGCCTCCGCCTGCGCACGCGTGCGCGGGACACCGTCGAGCAGCACCGCTCTCCCCTCGAAGCCGCCGATCACCTCGCGCACCATCGCGAGGATCACGTCGTCGGGGACGAGGTCGCCGCGGTCCATGTACTCGGCGGCCCGCTTGCCGAGCTCGGTCCCCTCCAGTCGCGCCTCGCGCAGGAGCTTGCCGGTCGAGAGCGGCACGTAGCCGAGCTCGTCCTGGAGGCGTGCGGCCTGGGTCCCCTTGCCGCTTCCCGGTGGCCCCAGCAGCGCGATCGTGCCGTGCATCCCGCCATCATCGCCGGTCGGGCCGCGCCCCCGTCCTCCGACCGCCGGAACGGCGGCCGGAGGACGACGGAACCTACGCCCCGACGGGCAGGCCGCCGGACGGCGCGGGCGGCGTCGGTTGCACCGGCGGGACGTCGCGCACGGTCGGCGGCGTCGGCGGTGCCTGGCGGGACAGCGGCCACCAGCTCCAGCGCCCGAGCAGCGTGACCGCGGCGGGCAGGAGGACCGGCCGCACGATCAGCGCGTCGAGCACGATCGCGATCGCGACGCCGACCCCGAACACCTGGATGCTCATCAGGTCGACGGCGGCGAACGGGATGATCGCCGCGAGCATCACGGCGGCGGCGCCGGTCGCCGCAGCTGCCGTCTTGGTGAGCCCGGTGCGCACCGCGGCGTGGGCGTCGCCGGTCTCCAGGAACGCCTCGCGGGTGCGGTACAGGAGCGCGACCTCGTAGACCATCGACACGCCGAAGATGAAGGCGAAGATCCCGATGATCGAGACCGGGTCGATGTAGCCGGGGCCGCCGAGCAGCGCGTCGCTGCCGGAGTACAGGAGGCTGAGGATCCCGAACGTCGCACCCGCGGTCAGCAGGTCGAAGGCCACTGCCACGATGGGCAGGACCACGGCGCGCAGCAGCACGATCAGCATGATCAGGATGACGATGGCCTCCCCGATCACGACCGGCCAGATCCTCGCCGAGCCCTCGCTCTTGAAGTCGCCGAACGCTCCGCCGTTGCCGCCGACGGCGGCTTCGATGTGCGTCGACTTGGCAAAGCCGTCACTCATCGCGACGAGGTCCTTGCCCAGGTCCTGCGTAGTGGTCGTGGTGGCCGACTCCTTCGGGATGACCATGATCATCCCGGCGGTGCCGCCGCCGTGGAGGTTCACCACCGACGCCGCCTGATTGCGACTGTTGGTGGGGGACCCGGCCACCGCCGCGAGCACGAAGTAGCCGGAGTCGAACAGCCCGGGCGACGATGCCTGCAGCCGCTCGATGTCGCGCGCCGACGGGAGGTCACCGCGGAACTTCGCGACCGCGACCTGCATCTTGTCCAGGCCGCTGATCAGCGGGTCGATCTTGCCGGGGGCGGCGCCGAGCCCGCTCGCGAGCTGGCTGTTGCCGCTCGACAGCTGGTTGAGGCCGCTCTCGAGCTGCCCCGCACCGGATGTGAGCTTCTGCAGCCCGGCGGTCAGCGAGCCGCCGCCGGTGTTGAGCTGGCTCATACCGGCGACCAGGTCGCCCTGGCCCGCGTTCAGCTGTGCGGCGCCGGCGTTCAGCTTGCCGATGCCGGAGGACAGTGCCTGCGAGCCACCGTAGAGCTGCTGGAGGCCGGCGGACAGCTCGGCGACCTGGGTCGGCGAACGCCGCCGACACGTTCTTCGCTCGCGCCGAGCTTGCTTGCGGCTGCGCCGATCGACGACGACGTCGATGCCGCGCTGCTGCTCGCCTGTCCGAGCGCGGCGACCGCGGCCTTGTAGGCCGGGTCATCGGTGCCCGTCTTCATGGCCTTGAGCTGGGCCGCAGCGGTGTTGATCTGCGCGGCGGTCGTCTGCGCGGACGCGGCCGCGTTGTTGACCGAGGCCGCGCTGGCCGCAACGTCTCCGGCCATCGCCTTCACGACCGGCACGCCGGGCGTGACCTTCGCGACGGCCTGTCCGAGCCCGCCGGCGATCTGCTTCGATCCCGCGAGCGCGTCGGACGTACCGCCCTGGAGCTGCCCGGCGCCGGACTGGAGCTTCTTCGCGCCCGCGAGCGCCGTGCTCAGGCCGCCTGAGATCTTGGCGGCGCCCGACTGCGCGGCGGCGAGCCCGGCGTGGAGCTGGGCCGAACCGGACGATGCGTGCACCGGAGCCCGGCGGCCAGCTGCTGCGCGCCTGCGGCGGCCGAAGCGATGCCGGATTGCAGCTCCGCCGAGCCGGAGCCCGCGGTGCCGAGGCCCTTCTCGAGCGTCTTGAGGCCGGCCGGCGCGGTCTTCAGCATCTTCTTCGAGCTGTTGAGCTGCTTCGGCAGCTTGTTCAGGTCGGCGGTGGTGGCGTAGAGGTCACCGGGGCCGACGACCGACTTGACGCGCGTGTCACGCGCGATGTCGGCCTGGAACGCGTCGATCTTGCGCAGCATCGCGCGATCGGTGATCGGCTTGTCCTTCGAGACCAGCACGATGTTGAACGGCGTGCCGAAGCCCGGTCCCATGACCGCGGCGATCTTGTCGTACGACACGCGAGCCGGGTTGTCCTTGGGCAGCAGTGCCGGCGAGATCGGCCCGGTCTTGAGGCTCAGCATCGGGACGGCGAGGACCGCGAGCACCGCGGTCGCCACGGCGCCGACGCCGATCGCATTGCGGAGGACCCATCCACCGCCGCGGTTGGCGAGGGCGTTCCACGGCGCCAGCAGGAAGCCCGGGACGCCGAACGAGAACGCCTCCAGACGATGCCCGAGGATCGTCATCAGGGCCGGCATCACGACCACCGCGCCGCCGATGGCGAGCGCGGCGCACAGCGTGGCGCCGATGCCCAGCGAGATCAGGATCGTGTCGGGACCGAGCAGCGGCGCCAGGGCGAGCGACACGACCAGGGCCGTGCCGCCGATGAGCACCGCGCGGCCGGCGGTCTCGACCGCGCGACTCGCAGCGAGCGCATCACCGGCGCGGCCGGGCGCGTCGACGGCGCGGCGCTCCGTGCGCCAGCGCCGGTACACGAGCATGGCCGTAGCTGACGCCGAGCGCCAGTCCCGCCATCGACGCGAGTGTCACCGCGGTCGGGTCGACGTCGATCGCCTTGCCGAGCAGCGCCATCGCGCCGAAGCTCATGAGCGTCGTGGCCCCGCCGAGGGCGGTCAGCACGAGTGCCGCGACCGGCGCGCGGAGGATGAGGAGGAGAACCAGGAAGAGGATCGGCAGCGCGAGCAGCTCAGCGCGCCGCGCCGTGTCAAGCGACTGGTCCTTCGTCGCGAGGTCGATCGTCGGCGTCCCGGTGATGTACGGCGTCACCGGCGCGGAGATCTTCTGATGGACGGTCCGGTCGATGTCCGCCTGGATCCCGTCGATCATCTGTGCCTCGGTGTGCGCGACCGACGCCACGATCATCGCGTGGCTCGCATCCGGGCGCATCGCTGCCCCGGTGTCGCCGACGTCCCATGCCGACAGCACGCGCGTATCCCTACGCGCGGCGAGCGCCTTGACGAGCGCTGGCCCCTGCCTGTCGAGCTGGGCCTTCGGTCCCTCCAGGAGCACGGGCACCAGCACGCTCGGCCCGAAGTTCGACTCGGCCAGCTGCTCGGCGCGTGAGGTTTCGCTGCCCGGTACCACGACGATCGTCGGGGACAGGGAATGGGTGACGCCGAGCCCGATCGCAGCCAGCGCCGCCGCCACGACGAACCAGAGGGCTAGAGAAACGAACGGCCGGCGCGTGGAGAAGCGTGCGAGGTGCAACATGGGACACCCCTTTCGGGCTCAGGTTGTCCCGAAGTTATGGCGTCGACGCGACGGTGTCATCCGCGGTCCCCCGCGGACGAAGTGCGGGGTTGTTACGGCCGCAGGTCCGTCGGCCACTGATCGGGCGGCACGACGATCACGGGGCAGCGCGCCTCGTGGACGACGCGACGTGACACGCTGCCGAGGAGGGCGCGGCGAACCGGCCCGTGGCCTCGCGTGCCGATCACCAGGAGGCCGAGCGTGGCCGACGCGGTCGCCAGGGCATGGCCCGGGTCCCCGTCGAGCACGACCACGGTGGCGTCCTGAACCGCTGCGTGCCGCGCCCGCGGGCGGGCGTACCACGGGGCGTGAACGCGCAGCGAACGCAGCGGCACGCCGGCGGTGTCCGCCAGGCCCCTCGCGAAGGCGAGCGCCGCGAGCGCCGGCGGCGAGCCGTCGAAGGCGACGCCGATCACCGGAGGGTCGAGCGATGCGTGGTCGCGGAACCCGGGCGGCGCGATCGCGACCGGGCACGGCGCGCCCGGTACCAGGAGGTCGGCCGAGCCGCCGAGCAGGGCCCGTCCGATGCCGCTGTGGTGCGAGGAGCCGAGGACGATCATGGCGGCGTCGGCACGGCGAGCGGCGTCGTGCAGGCCGCTCGCGAGCGACGGGTCGATCACCGGCATCAGCTCGCCGTCGTCCCCGCGCGGGAGCGCGGCGACGATCGCCCGGCGCGTCTCGGTCATCCGCTCGCGGACCCGCCGCTGCTGAGCGAGCGCCAGCTCACCGTGCTCGATCATGTCGCGGAGGACGTGCACGACGAGCAGATCGCTGTCGGTCATCTCGGCGAGGAGGCGGGCCAGCGCGAGGCCGTCCGCGGCTTCCTCGGTCGCGTTGTACGCGGAGATGATGGTGTGCCGATGCATGGTCGACTCCCGGTTTGTCGCCGACGATACGACGGAGCGCGTGCCGGGGCATCCGTGACAACTCCGTCGCTTCGGTGCGGGTTGCTGCGGATGTTGCCGCCCCCGCGACGGAGGACGATCTGGGTATGACGACCATGCCCTCTCCGGCGAGCGGCCCCACGTCTGCGGACGAGTCCGCGCAGACGTCGACGCTGGGCCAGATGATCCTCGCCACCGCGGAGCGCCACAGCGGCGCGGCCATGCGGTTCAAGCGCAACGGCGCCTGGACCGACATGAGCTTCGCGGAACTTGCCGACCGTGCGCGCGAGCTCGCGCGCGGCCTGATCGGCCTCGGAATCCGGCCCGGCGACCGCGTCGCGATCCTCAGCGCGACCCGTCCGGAATGGACGCTCGTGGACTGCGGAGCGCTGTGTGCCGGCGCCACCGTCGTGCCGATCTACCAGACGAACTCACCCTCCGAGTGCCAGTACGTGCTCGCGCACTCCGGCTCGCGCGTCGTCTTCTGCGAGGACGCCGCCCAGCTCGCCAAGATCACCGAGGTCCGCGCCGCGTGCCCTGACCTCGAGCACGTGATCATGATGAACGACGACGAGGCCGACGGCGCCCTGCCGCTGCGCGCGCTGCGTGAGCGTGCCGCGGGCGTCGCCCCGGGCGCGTTCGAGGAGGTCCAGCGGGAGCTCTCGCCCGACAGCATCGCCACCATCGTCTACACGTCGGGCACGACGGGGCCGCCGAAGGGCTGCATGACCACGCACCGGAACTTCCTTGCGGTGCTCGACATGTACGAGCGCCAGGTGCCGATGGGCACGGACCCGGTCATCTTCATGTTCCTGCCGCTCGCGCACTCGCTCGCGCGCGTCGTGCAGATGTTCGCGCTCGACACCGGGTCGACGCTCGCCTTCTGGCGGGGCGACCCGCAGCGCATCCTCGACGACGTGCTCGAGGCGCGGCCGACCCATTTCCCGTCGGTCCCGCGCGTGTTCGAGAAGATCCACACCAAGGCCACGAGCACCGCCGCCGAGTCGAGCCGCGTCAAGCGCGCGATCTTCGACTGGGCGCTCGCCACCGGCAGGCGGGCGCGCGCCGCCGAGCGGGCGGGCCACCAGCCGGGCGCGCTGCTGCGCGGCCGCCACGCGCTCGCCGACCGCCTCGTGCTCTCGAAGGTCCGCGGCCTGTTCGGCGGGCAGCTGCGGATCGCCATGACGGGCGCGGCGCCGATCGGCGCCGACATCCTCGAGTTCTTCGATGCCTGCGGCATCGTCATCCTCGAGGGCTACGGCATGAGCGAGACGTGCTCTGCGGCGACGCTCAACACGCTCGAGGCGATCCGCTTCGGCACCGTCGGCCGGACCCTGCCGGGCAGTGACGTGGCGATCGCCGACGACGGCGAGATCCTGATGCGCGGCCCGCACGTGTTCCCCGGCTACTACCGCGACCCGGACGCCACCGAGGCGACCTTCGACGGCGACTGGCTGTGCTCGGGCGACCTCGGCGAGATCGACGACCAGGGGTTCCTACGGATCACCGGGCGCAAGAAGGACCTGATCATCACCTCGTCGGGCAAGAACATCGCGCCGTCGAACATCGAGGCCGCGCTGCGCGAGTCGCGCTGGATCTCGCAGGCCGTCGTCTACGGCGACAACCATCCCTACCTGGTGGCGCTCCTGACGCTCGACCCGGATGAGCTGCCCGCGCTGGCCGCCAAGGTGGGATGCGCGCCGGATCTGGAGACGATGATCGCCGACGCGCGCGTGCGCGCGGAGATACAGGCGGCCGTCGACGAGACCAACCGGCGGTTCGCGCGGATCGAGCAGATCAAGCACTTCGCGTTGCTCGACCGCGATCTCACGCTCGCCGCCGGCGAGCTGACCCCGACGCTGAAGGTCAAGCGCAACGTCGTGTCCGACCGGTTCGGGGAGGTCTTCGAAGGTCTCTACTCGACATGACCGACGTCGCGCTCTCCGACGGCGCGCGGATCGAATTGCGGCCGATCCGCGCGTCCGACCACGACCTGCTCGTCGCCGGCTTCGAGCGGCTGAGCGCGAGGTCGCGCTACCAGCGGTTCCTGGCGCCGATGGATGACCTGCCGGACGCGATGGTGCACTACCTCACGGAGGTCGATCACCACGACCACGAGGCCGTGGTCGCGATCGATCCCGTCTCCGGCCGCGGCGTCGGCGTGGCGCGCTTCGTACGGCTCGAAGACCGTCCCTACGTCGCCGAGGCGGCGGTGACGGTGGCCGACGACTGGCAGGGCCGCGGGGTCGGCACCCTGCTGCTCGCGGCGCTCGCGGCCCGTGCGCGCGAGGAGGACGTGCAGACGTTCACAGCCGTCCTGCTCGCGGCCAACCGCGAGATGCTCGAGGTGCTCGAGCACGTCGCGCGCGTGCGCGTGGTCGACCGTCAGACCGGAACGGTGCAGGTCGAAGCCGACGTGCCCCCTGAAGGCGAGGTGGCACCGATCCGCAAGCTGCTGCGCGCGGCGCATCCCGAGCGAGCCGCCCGTGATGAGCTGAGCCGCCGGGCCTAGTGTCGCGATTCGGAAGTTCGGTGGCAGGTCAGGCGGATGGCACGTGACCGGATGCCGAGTCGCAGGCGCGGGCGCGCCGACAGTGCCATCGAAATTCTGAATCGGGACACTAAGCCGCCGACAGCGCGGTGGGCGCGTCATGCGGCGTGCCGTATTCGCGGCGCAGCTCCGGGCCCATGTTGAGCAGCAGGTCCGCGATCTGCGGATCGAACTGGCGGCCGCGCTGGCGAGCGATCTCGGCGAGCGTCTCGTCGACCGTCCAGGCCTGCTTGTAGGGACGGTCGGAGATCAGGGCGTCGAACACGTCCGCTACCGCGCAGATGCGCCCGACGAGCGGGATGGCCTCGCCCGCCAGGCCGGCGGGGTAGCCGGTCCCGTCCCAGCGCTCGTGGTGGGTGCGCGCGACGACCTCGCCCATCTGCACGAGCGGCGAACGCGAGCCGGCGAGCAGGTCGCCCCCGATCGTCGTGTGGCGGCGCATGACCTCCCACTCGTCCGCCGTGAGCTCGCCGGGCTTGCGCAGAATCGTGTCGGGGATCGCGATCTTGCCGACGTCGTGCATCGCGCTCGCGTGCCGGAACAGCTCGGCCTCGTCGGGATCCATCCCGGCGGCGAGCGCGAGCCGGTGGCACAGCTCGCTCATGCGGCCGATGTGGTCGCCGGTCTCCTCGTCGCGTGACTCGACCGCGTGGCCGAGCCGCTGGATGACCTCGAGCTCGGTCGCCCGCAGCTCGCTCGTACGCGCGCGTACCTGCTCCTCGAGCAGCAGGTTGACCTCGGCCATGTGCTCGCGCCGGACCGTCTCCAGCAGGTGGCTCACGGCCACGGTGGCGACCGCAGCGAGGATCAGCCCGCCGAGCGGCGCGGCGACCGGCACCACGAGGCCGTGGGTGAACGCGACCTGCGCGATCACCACATACGCGATCCCGATCACGGGTGCCGCGAGCGCGGCGAAGATCGCGCGGATCCGCAGCGCGAGCAGCGGCACGATCAGCGCGATCGCGACGATCGCGACGAGGCTCAGCCACAGCGGGGCGTCACGCAGCGGCAAGCCGTGCAGGAGCGTCCAGATCGCGTTGGCCTGGACCTCGGGACCGGACATCGGATGCGGGCCGGCGGACGTGACGTGCAGGTCGTGCACGGTCGGCGCCGATACGCCGATCACGACGATCTTGCCGCGCAGCGCGCTCGGGTCGATCTTGCCGTCGACCAGCGACGAGAACGAGTAGGTCGGGATCGTGCCGGACGGGCCGCGGTAGTCGATGTACGAGCCGCCGGAGGCGAACGCCTCGGGATCGACATGGTGGCCCTGGCGCTTGGCGACCGCCACGGCGACCGTGTCCATTCCGCCCATCGAGTACGTGAAGCGGCGGATCACGCCGCCTGGGTCGTCGGGCAGGTTGCTGGCCGCCGCCCGCGCCCCGATGGCCTTGAGGTTCTAATCGCCGCCGAGCACATTGGAATGGCCGGCCTCGTCGGTCTCGCTGGTCGCCAGCACCGCGCCGCCCGCACGGCCGATCGCGTCGTAGAGGGCGAGGTCCTGCGCCGGCCGGGTCGGCTCGGTGAACTGGACGTCGTAGACGATCTCGCGCGCGCCGGCGCGGTGCAGGGCGTCGATCGCGCGGGCGTGCTCCTTGCGCGGGAACGGCCACTGCGCCTTCAGGTCGGAGAACGTGATGTCGTCGACCGCGATCACCGCGATGTCCGAAGGCGCGACCGCGCCGCGGACCTGGAAGCGCTTGTCGATCGAGGAGTTCTCCAGCGCGTCGAGCGCCCCGCCGAGGTGCGCCGCGACGGCGAGTCCCGCCGCCACGACGCCGGCGGTGACGAGCATCCGCAGCCGTCCCATGAGCTACTTGTGCGCCCGCGCGAGGTAGGAGTGACCGGCCTTGACGAGCACGCGCTTGTGGCGCGTGAGGTCGCGGACCGAGACGGCACCCTCGATGACGCGCGTGTACGTGCCGGAGCAGCGGTTCTGGGTGAACCAGGCGGTCCCGCGCGCGGTGGCGACGCTGTCGTTGCCGTGGGTGCGGAAGCGGCCGCCGTGGTCGCGGGCCCACAGGCCCGGCTTGCGCTTGCGCTTGTGCTTGCGACTCGTGAAGGCGACGCCGCTCCGCGCCGGGTGGGCGCCGCAGGCCTTGGAGCGGCCACCGCGCAGGGTCAGCGTCGTCATGCCGCCGCCGGTGCGACGCTGACTGCTCGTGAACTTCGACCCCCAGAACGTGCCGGCCTGGACGCGCCCATGATCGATCGCGGTCACGAGTTGCACGCGCCCGTTGCGGGCATCGATCAGCGAGCCGAGCGGGATCCGGCCGGGGTCGTCGAGCCTCGTGAAGCGCTTGGCGCCCGGCCGCTTGATGCGCACGGTGCCGCGCACGGCGTCGACGACGACGCTGCGACCCTGCCGCGGGAGCGGGACGCCCTTGAGGTCCTCGGGCATTTCTCCTGCTGACCTATTCGGGCGGCGTCGGACGCGATGAGACCGAGGCGTGCACGAAGGCGGCGTTCGACGCCGGCATCACGTTCTTCGACACCGCCAACGTGTACGGGCGCGGGGCGGCCGAGACCGCGTGGGGCGAGATCCTGTCCCGTTACCCGCGCGACTCGTTCACGCTCGCCACCAAGGTCTACTTCCCGATGGGCGGGCGCGACCGGGGCCTCTCCCGCGCGCAGATCCTCAAGCAGATCGACGCCTCGCTGGCCCGGCTGCAGACCGATTACGTCGACCTCTACCAGTGCCACCGCTACGACGACGACGTGCCGCTCGAGGAGACGATGGGCGCGCTGACGGAGGTCGTCGAGGCCGGCAAGGCGCGGTACATCGGCTTCAGCGAGTGGCCGCCCGACAGGATCCAGGCCGCCCTCGATGGCGAATCGCCCTCTGGGCGATTCGCCAGGTTCGTTTCCAGCCAGCCGCAGTACTCGATGCTGTGGCGCGGCCCGGAGGCCGAGGTGATCCCGCTGTGCGAGCGCAACGGAATCTCGCAGGTCGTGTGGTCGCCGCTCGCGCAGGGCGTGCTGACCGGCAAGTACAAGCCGGGCGAGGCGCCGCCCGCCGACTCCCGCGCCACCTCGGCGGCCATGAACCGCTTCATCAAGCAGTGGCTCACCGACGACATGCTCTCCGCCGTCCAGGCGCTCCGCCCGATCGCGGACGGGGCGGGATTGACGATGTCCCAGCTCGCCCTCGCGTGGATCCTGCGCCAGGACAACGTCGCCGCCGCGATCATCGGCGCGACCCGGCCCGAGCAGGTGCACGAGAACGCCGCCGCGGCCGGCGTCGAGCTGAGCGACGACACACTGGCCGCGATCGACGACGCCGTCGGCGCGGTCGCGGTCCGTTAGAACAGCGGCGGGGTCGTCAGCAGCGGCTCGATCCGCCAGCCGCCGCCGGGCGCCGCCGTCGCGTGCCAGAGCTCGTCGAAGCCCTCTTCGCGCGTCGGGCGCTGGAGCGATCGCGCCGTCGCCGCCACGCGCGACGGTGGGATGTCCGCGCGCGTGAACGCCAGGGTGGGGTCGACCTCGACGACGTAGCCGATCACCTTGAAGCCCGCTTCACGCGCCGGGTCGATGTAGCGCGCACGGTCGGCGGGCGTCGGGTTCGTGTTGTCGATGACGAACGGCTGCCCGGTCTCCAGGCACTCGCGTACGAGCGCCGCCTCCCGCGACCGGGAGTGCAACACGTCGAGACTCACGTGCACGTGCGTCGCGGAGAACCGGTCGCGGTACAGCGTCGACTTCCCGCTGCCCTGGACTCCGCAGAGGACGATGGCTTCCATGGACACCTAGGAGGTTCCCTGATGCGGCAAGGGTGGTTGCGACAGCAACCTCCCAGCATGTCCTCCTCAACCCTCCCCAGGACGATCGTCGTGATCGCGCTGGCGATCGTCGCCGCGCTCACCGCCATCGTCTCCCCCGCGTCGGCCGCGCCGCGGACGACGCCGTACAAGCTTCCTGCGGACTTCGCGCTCCCCAATCACCTCACCGCAGGCCCGGACGGCGCGATGTGGGTCACCGATTCGAGCCTCGGCCGGATCTGGAAGATCGGCTCCAGCGGCAAGATCCGCCATTACGACCTCGGCCAGATGCCCACCGGCATCACCGCCGCGCATGGCGTGCTGTGGGTCGCCGACTCGGGCGGCGACGCGATCCACCGCGTCGAGACCGACGGCAGCTCCACGAGCTACCCGCTCGCCGCCGGCGCGTTCCCGATCGACATCGTCAAGGGCGCCGACGGCGCGCTGTGGTTCACCGAGGGCCGCGGCGACAAGATCGGCCGCATCACGCCCGACGGCCACGTCGACGAGTACCCGCTCCCCACGGCCGGCGCGTTCGCCGGCGACATCGCAGCCGGCCCCGACGGCGCGGTCTACTTCAGCGAGAGCTCGGCCGGCAAGATCGGCCGCATCACGATGGCCGGCGAGATCACCGAGTTCACCATGCCCGGTGCCGCCGCGCTGCCCGGCCCGATCGTCTCGATCGGCGGCGTCCTCTACGTCTCCGACCGCAACAACAACACGATCGACCGCATGACCACGACGGGCCAGTTCACCGGCGCCTTCGCGCTCCCGCGCGAGAACGCCGACCCGGTGGCCATGGTCGCCGGCCTCGACGGCGCGCTGTACATCTCCGAGCTCATGACGGGCTCGATCTCGCGCATGACGCTCGACGGCACGTTCACCAAGCGCTACAAGCTCCCCGGCGGCTGGCCGGATTCGATCGCCAACGGCCCCGACGGGGCGCTGTGGGTCGGGCAGGGCAATCTCGGCCAGGTCACCCGCCTGGGCGTCGGGCTCGACGGCCCCGTCACGGCCGCAGCCACGACGATCAGCGCCCGCGCCGGCGTCACCGCCACGCACACGGTGGCCACGTTCGCCGACGCCGACCCGAACGCCCGCCCGCGCGACTACGCGGTGACGATCAACTGGGGCGACGGCCAGACCACCGGCGGCTGGGTCCGCCGCGCGGCCGACGGCTCGTTCCTCGTCCGCGGCCGCCACACCTACGAGAAGAAGGGCACCCGCAAGGTCGTCGTCCGCATCACCGACGGCGTCGGCAAGGGCATCGACGCCAAGGTGACGAGCACGGCGGTGGTGTCGAGGTAGCTACTCGCCGATGTCCTCGTCCCACACCTCGGGCGCGCGGGCGATGAAGCCTCCGAGCATGTCGACGCACTCCTGGGAGTCGAGGTCGATCACCTCGACCCCCGCCTCGCGGAGCCAGTCGATGCCGCCTTGGAAGGTCCGCGATTCGCCCACCACTACCGTCCCGATGCCGAACTGGCGGATCAACCCGCTGCAGTACCAGCACGGGGCGAGCGTGGTGGCGATCGTGACGTCGCGGTAGGAGCGGCGGCGACCCGTGTTCCGGAAGGCCTCGGTCTCCCCGTGCGCCGACGGGTCGCCACGCTGCACCCGCTGGTTGTGACCCCGGCCGAGGAGCGCGCCGGTGGCGTCGAAGAGGGCTCCCCCGATCGGGATCCCGCCTTCGGCCTCGCCGGCGCGCGCTTCCTCGATGGCGATGGCGAGCATCGCCGCGTGGTCGGCCATCAGCGCATGAACTTCGTCAGCCCGCCGGGCTGCAGGCCGCCCGAGGCCGTCGCCGTGGCGGGCACGAGGCCCAGCGCGGCGACTGCGACCACCACTCCCCACTTCAACCGCATCCCCACTCCTCTCTCGGTCGGCCGCGATCGTACTAGCCTTCTCCGCCCGTGCCGACGATCGAGGGCCTGACGTTCTTCTACGCGCTCCACGCGCTCCCGCCGGGCCGTTTCCCGTTCCGGCGCTGGCGCTGGGAGCTGTGGCACGGAGCGACGCTGGTGGCCGCCGGCTGGCGCTTGTCGCGGCCGCAGGCGGGGCGCGCGCTGCGGGCCAACGCGTCCGAGTTCGGGCATCGTCTGTTCGGGCTGCCGGCCCCGCCGAAGGAGCACGCCGACGGCCGTGATCTGCGGCCGGGAACCGCGGAGCGGCTGGCGATCGGCTCGATCACCTGCCTGCTGGTCCCTCGCGCGCTGGAGTTGCCGGCGCCCGCGACAACCCCGTCCTAAGGCGGCGACAAGGGGGCCGCAACCCGGCGCCAACCGCTCTTTTGGAGTGTTGGCGCATGAAGCCGTTCCCGCCTCCCTATTCGAACTTCCGGCGTTCTCTCCCCGTCGCTCTGTCGACCCCACGCCCGGCTCCGGCCAGCACGATGCGGTCGACCGTCCTCCAGTCGCTCCTGCTGTGCCCCGGCGGAGGCGCCGAAACGCCCCGTCACGGCCAGGGCTCGGACCGCCCACGGAACCGCTGACATGAGCGCCGTCACGGACGACCCCCAGCCGCTGCGCACGATCGTCGCCGACGACGACCCGCTGGTGCGGCGCCTGATCCGCGACACGCTGCAGATGGACGGCGTGACCGTGATCGCGGAGGCCTCGACCGGACGCGAGGCCGTGGAGCTGGCGCTCTTCTACCGCCCCGACGTCGTGGTGATGGACTACATGATGCCCGAGATGGACGGCATCGAGGCGACGCGGCGGATCTACGACCAGGCCCCCGACGTGCGCGTCGTCATGCTCACCGGCGCGGCCGACATGGAGGTCGGGATGCGCGGCCTGCGCGCCGGCGCGTCGGGGTTCCTGTCCAAGGACATGGAGCTCGGCTCGCTCCCGCGCGCGCTGCGCTCGACCATCGACGGCGAGGCCGCGATCTCGCGCCGGCTGGCGATGCAGCTCGTGCAGCACTACCGCAGCGCGCCGGCCGCCGGGATGGGGCTGCGTCCGGTCCGGTCGTCCCTGACCGACCGTGAGTGGGAGGTCCTCGACCTGCTCAGCGGCGGCGCGTCCACGGAGGACATCGCGCGGCTGCTCGTGCTCTCCACCGAGACCGTCCGCTCGCACCTGAAGAACCTGTACCGCAAGCTCGAGGTCCGGACCCGCGAGGAGGCCACCGAGGCCGCCGTGCGGCTGCGGGAGCTCGGCAGCGTCGCCGCGGCCTGATCAGCCACAGGTGGCGACTCTCCCCCCTAGGGTGGCTATCGCGCCGGCGCTCCGGGGTGGACACTACGCGTCATGAGATTCAGCAAGCACCGTCCGCCGCCGCCCGAGCCGACGAAGCCGGCCGGTCCGCCGTGGCAGGAGTTCCTGGATCCACAGGAGCGGCCCAACCGCGAGGACCTGGCCAAGACCCACAGCCCGTTCGAGTCGATCCTCGAGCCGGTGCCGATGCCCCGCTGGCTACGCGGACGTCGCCGCCGGCCGCGGGACAAGCTCAGCTGAGCTGTCCCCCGGCGACGCTGAGCACGTCCGTGCGCCGTGCGGCGTCCGCGTCCGGACCAGGTGCGGGCCGGGGCACGTCCTCCAGATCGCCGATCCGGTTGGCCCAGGCTCGCACCGCCGCGCGCAGGACGGCGACGCGCACGCCCGGGGAGCGAGCCGGCTTCTCGAAGACTCCGACCGTGTCGCCCCAGTAGTAGTGCCGGCTGTCGATCGCGGCGAAGTCGTGCCGTCGGCGCGGCGCGCCCGCGGCGTCGCGGATCGGCGGCGGGAAGTCGGTGAACGCCTCGCGGAGCGCTAGCTGCGACCACGCGGCCATCGCCCGCAGGCCGTCGGGGTAGATGCGCCAGCAGTCGTACTTGGCGTGAACGTGACCGCGGGAAGGCACCGTCATGAAGAAGTAGCCCCCCGGCTTCATCACGCGGGCGATCTCGAGCAGCGACGCCCAGAACAACGGGACGTGCTCGAAGACCTGGCCACTCAGGACGATGTCGACGCTCCTGCTCTTCATCGGGATCCGGTACGGCTTCTCCATCACCAGGTCGACGTTGTCGGTTTCGCGGATGTCGACGCCGGTGTACTCGCAGTCGTATCCGCTCAACAGGCTTCGGTGAGTCAGGGTCTGGCGCTGCGAGGTGCCAGAGCCGAAGTCGAGCACGCGATAGCTGCGGCCCTTCTCCATGTAGCGCTCGATGCTCAGCGCCATCTGTGCGTGGGCGGATGGATGCATGCTCCCTCCAAGCGCGGGTGGTGCCGCCACCATGGCACAGCCGCACGGGTGCGGCAAACGATGCCGAGCGCGGACACCCGCATACGCGTAGGCTCGCGCTGAACCCCGTGACCAGAAGGGGCAGTTATGAACGAGTCGTACCCAGTCCAGTTCGCGGTCGACTATCCCGACCGCGACCTCAATCGCCTGACGTCCTTCTTCAGGATCTTCACGGTGATCCCGATCGCGATCGTGCTGACGGCGATCAGCGGTTGGAGCAGCACGAACTACTCGGCCGACGCCCAGACCACCACGGTCGCGGTCACCGGCACCGGGCTGCTGTTCCTGCCGCCGCTGCTGATGATCCTGTTCCGCCAGAAGTACCCGCGCTGGTGGTTCGATTGGAACCTCGAGCTCCTGCGGTTCAGCAACCGCGTCGGGATGTACTTCGCGTTGATGGACGACCGCTATCCGTCAACCGACGAGGAGCAGTCGGTGCACCTGGACTTCCCGTACCCCGATGCCCAGAACGGCTTGAACCGCTGGCTGCCGCTCGTGAAGTGGCTGCTCGCGATCCCGCACTGGATCGTGCTGGCGTTCCTCTACATCGGCGCGCTGTTCGTCGTGTTCTTCGCCTGGGTCGCGATCCTCTTCACGGGCCGCTACCCACGCGGGCTGTTCAGCTACGTCGAGGGCGTGGCCCGCTGGCAGAACCGCGTCTTCGGGTACGCGGTGGTCCTCGTCACCGACCAGTACCCGCCGTTCCGGTTCGGACCATAGGACGGACGAGCAGGCGATCGTCCCCGGCCTGTTCGCCGGGGACGATGAAGCCGGCTCGGCGGTAGAACGGGATGGATCGCCGGCTGGGCGAGAGGACGAGCCGCGCGTAGCCGCGCTCGCCCGCGGCGGCGATCACCGCGTCCAGGAGCGCGGTCCCGACGCCGCGGTTGCGGAACGGCTCGAGCACGAACATGTTGCTGAGGTAGCCCCAGCGCGAGGGCCGGCGGCCCGGTCGCGGCATCCGCCGGTACTCGAACACCGACGTCATGCCCACCGGCTCGCCGTCGAGCAGCGCGAGCCAGGTCGTCCGGCGCTCCCCCTCGGCCTCGAGCCAGTCGGCCATCCGCTGCGCGAACCCGGGCTCCTCCCCCTCGCTCCAGCGCGCCCGCAGCGCCGCGAGCGCGCGCACGTCATCCGCCTCCGCGATCCGCACCACGACATCCATGCCCGTGAACATAGACTCGACGCCGTGCTCGTAGCCGTCTTCGGGGACGCGCATGCGCACGCCGAGGCGTGCGATGCCGTGCTCGCCGCGGCCGACGCCGCCGGTGCGGACGAGCTGTGGTCGCTGGGCGACATGGTCGGCGGCGGGCCCGACCCGGAGCACGTGGTGAGCCGCACGCGGGAGCGCTGCACGGTGGCGCTGATGGGCAACCACGACTACGGCGCGACGGGGTCGGCGGAGCCGACCCGGTTCGGCGAGCCGGGATCGCCCGCGGTGCGGTCGATCGAGCTCGCGCGCGAACGCCTGGGCGACGATCACCTCGACTGGATGCGCTCGCGCAAGCCCGCGGCGCGGCGGCGCGCCGAGGTCCAGTGCTGGCACGGCAGCCCGCGCAACCCCGTGCACGAGTACGTCGGCCCGTCGAACGCGGCGGCCTGCCTCGCCGTGCAGAAGGCCGCGGTCGGCCTCGTCGCGCACACGCACGTCGCCGCCGCATGGGAGCAGACGCCGCGCGGGCCGCGACCGGCGAAGTTGCGCGCCGGGGAGTCGCTCGACCTCGGCGACGGCAAGTGGCTGCTCAACCCGGGCGCCGTCGGAGCGCCCGCGCCGTCGCGGCTCGGCTGGTGGGCCGGCCTCGACGCACAGGCCGCCGCGTCCTGGCTTCTGCTCGATCTCGACCGCCGGACCGCGACCTGGCAGCGCGCGCCCTACGACCCGGCTCCCGCGCGCGAGCGCGCGACGGCACTCGGCCTCTTCGACAACCGGCTGCTCGGTCACGAGCAGTCTCAGCTCGGGCGCGCGTCGTAGTCCTTGGCGGCGGCCTGGAGCGCCGCGAGGACGTCACGTGCGTGCGGATGCCGCTCGCCGGGTGGCAACAGCGCGTAGATGTCGCGATACCGCTTAGGGCCGTCGATCGCGCGGACGACGATGCCGCGAGTGTCCTCGGCCAGTAGCCCGGGCACCCACCCGACGCCGAGCCCGCGGGCGATCATGCCCTGGGTGCCGACGGGCTCCTGCGAAAGCGCGACGACGTGGGGCTCGAAGCCGGCCTCGCGGCACGCGTCGATCAGGAAGCCCTCGGTCGACGGCAGGATCCAGTCGTCGTCGGCGAGCTGGGTCAGCGAGAGCGGACCCGAGGTGGAGGCCAGGCGATGGTCGGGCGGAAGGCCGAGCAGGAAGGTCTCGCGCAAGAGGTCGATGCGTTCCACGTCGGCGATCTCGCGACGCGGAGACGTGGCGTCCTGGTAGCTGAGTGCGACGTCGAACTCGCCGCTGAGCAGGCGCGGTTCCAGCGCGCGCGGGGTCACCTCGCTCAGCAGGACCTGAATGTCGCCGTGGTCGGCTCTGAGGCGCGCCATCGCGGCCGGCAGCAATCCGGGCAGGGAGGTCGGGAAGGAGCCGACACGGACCTGGGCCCGGCGCTCGCCCACGAGCTCGGCGAGCTGGGTGTCAGCCAGCTCGAGGCGCCACGCGACGTGTTCGGCATGGCCGAGCAGGAGCTCGCCGGCGGCGGTCAGACGCAGCCCGCGTCGGCCTCGGTGGAACAGTCGCAAGCCGACCTCGGTTTCCAGGAGCGCGATCTGGTTGGACACCGACGGTTGCGAGCGCGATAGGCGCTCCGCGGCGCGTGAGAACGAGCGCTCGCGGGCGACCGTGCGGAAGGTGAGCAGCCGCCGCGGATCCATAGCTTTTCTCGATGCTAGCTGAAGAAGCTGAATTTGAAGTTATGGCGTTTCCGCCCACGATAGGTATCAGCAAGGTCTCGAGACGAGCAAGAGGAGCTGCGAAAAGCCATGCGAGCCACGCTCATGTACGCCGCCGGCGACGTCCGCGTCGAGGACGTCCCGGACCCGTTCATCGTCGACCCGACCGACGCGATCGTGCGCGTCACCGGCGCCTGCATCTGCGGCAGCGACCTGTGGCCGTACGCCGACCTGGAGCGCACCGAGACCGGACGTCCGATGGGCCACGAGGCGATCGGCCTCGTCGAGGATGTCGGCGCCGGGGTCCGCAGGATCAAGCCGGGTGACCTGGTCGTGATGCCGTTCGCGTTCTCCGACGGCACCTGCGCGTTCTGCAGTGAGGGGCTTCACACCGCATGCGTGCACGGCGGCTTCTTCGACGGCTACGGTCGCAGCGCGGCCCAGGCCGAGGCGGTGCGGGTCCCCTTGGCCGACGGCACGCTGTACGCGCTGCCGGTCGGCGAGGACGACGCGCTGATGCCGTCGCTGCTGACGCTGTCCGACGTGCTCGGGACCGGCCACCACGCCGCGGTCGTGGCCGGCGTCAAGCCCGGGGACTCCGTCGCGGTCGTCGGTGACGGCGCCGTCGGGCTGTGCGGCGTGATCGCCGCCAAGCGCCTGGGCGCCGAGCAGATCATCATCATGGGCCGGCACGAGGACCGCACCGCGCTCGCGCGCGAACTGGGCGCGACCGACGTGGTGGCGGAGCGCGGTGAGGCGGCCGTTGAGCGCATCCGCGAGCTGACCGGCGGTTTCGGCGCGCACGCCGTCCTGGAGTGCGTCGGCACCGAACAGGCCACCGAGACGTCCGTTTCCATCGCACGGCCTGGCGGCACCGTCGGGCGCGTCGGAGTCCCGCACTACCCCGCGATCCCGCTGGCGCAGCCGATGTTCTTCAAGAACGTCAAGGTCGGCGGAGGGCCCGCGCCCGTGCGCGCGTACATCGAAGAGCTGCTGCCCGACATCCTGGACGGCGCCATCGAGCCCGGACGCGTCTTCGACCGCACCGTCGGTCTGGACGGCGTCCCGGACGGCTATCGCGCGATGGCCGACCGCGAGTCGATCAAGGTCCTCGTGACCCCGTAACGCCGAGGAGGACACCGACATGCAGATCACCCGCAGCAGCATCGACACCCAGGAAGGCCCCGCCGAGTGGTTCACCGGCAACGTCTACGTCGACACCGTCGCCACGCCTACGGATCGCGCTCCGGTGCTGTCCACGAGCGTGCACTTCACGCCCGGCGCCCGCACGGCTTGGCACGTCCATCCGCGCGGGCAGACGATTTTCGTCACCGAGGGCATCGGCGTATGCCAGCGCGAAGGCGGGCCCGTCGAGGTCATCCGGCCCGGCGATCGCGTCTTCTTCGAGCCCGACGAGAACCACTGGCACGGGGCCGCTCCCGACCGGTTCATGACCCACGTCTCCATCGTGCTCAACGACGAGCGGGGCGAGAACACGACGTGGGGCGAGCAGGTGAGCGACGAGCAGTACGACGGCGGACGCTCCACATGAACCCGAGCTACGACTTCGACGGCCAGGTCGCCCTGGTCACCGGCGCCGGCGCCGGCATGGGACTCGACACCTCCCGCGCGTTCGCCGCATCCGGTGCCGCGGTCGTGCTCGCCGATGTCGACGAGGAGGCGCTCCGCGCCGCGACCGACGAGCTGACCGCCGCCGGCCACCGCGCGCTCGGTGTCACCTGCGACGTCGCCGACGAGGCCCAGGTCGCCGCCCTCGTCGAGCGCACCGTCGCCGAGTTCGGACGGCTCGACATGGCGTTCAACAACGCGGGGATCATGCTCCCCCTGGCCGACGCCGCTGACGAGCCGGTCGAGGCCTTCGACCGTGTGACCGCGATCAACCTGCGCGGCGTCTGGGCCTGCATGAAGCACGAGCTGCGCCAGATGCGCGCGCAGGGCAGCGGCGCGATCGTCAACTGCTCTTCGCTCGGCGGCCTCGTCGGCAACCCCGGCCGCGCCTCCTACCACGCCACCAAGCACGGCGTTCTCGGGCTCACCAAGAGCGCCGCGCTCGAATACGCGCCGCGCGGCATCCGCATCAACGCCGTCTGCCCCGGCACGATCGCGACCCCCATGCTCGCCGGCATGGTCGACAAGGGAGAGCTGGAGATGTCGGATGCCGTGACCGGCCAGCCAATCGGCCGCCTGGGAAGCGGCGACGAGATCGCCGCCGCCGTGCTGTGGTTGTGCAGCCCGGGAGCGAGCTTCGTACTCGGCGTCGCGCTTCCCGTGGACGGCGGCTACACCGCTCGGTGAGGGGAGCCTGATCGTCACCTGGCTGCCACGTCCGCGCTGACGAGCTTCGCTACGTCTGTGGTGCCGTGAAGGCCCTCTCGCAGTTCCGCCTGACGAAGTCCCCGATGTGGGTCGCGTAGCGGTCCCTCCCGCGACCACAGTCGAGCCGATCCGCGTCGCCGAGCCCCTTCGGGCTGCCGATGATCACGTCGTTCCCGCGGCCGGCGAAGATGCTCTCCGAGCGCGAGCTGCCGAGGAGCGTGTCGTTGCCCGGGCCGCCGATGATCCAGCCGAACGAGAAGATCGGGAACGGGTTCTGGGAATCGTCGATCGTGTCGTCCCCGCGGCCGCCGTCGAGGATCAGCGAGCTCGCGTCCTCGCGGTTCGAGATCGAGTCATCGCCGCTGCCGCCCTCGACCTCGACCGAGCCTCCGAGCGCGTTGACCGTGATCACGTCGTCGCCGCGCCCACCGTTCACGTACGCCGCGTAGACCGTCGAGTTGTGGAGCTCGTCGTGGCCGGAGTCCCCGTAGATGTCGACGCCCTCGACCGGATCACCCTGGTCGTTGACGGCGGTTGCCTTGTCGTTCTTGTCGCCGAGGTGGATCTCGACGTTGCGACCGGCGACCGCGGGGCACGTGGCCTCCGTCGGGCCGACCTGCGTGCAGCCTTGGCGGGCTTTGATGCCGGCCGCGTCGGTAGCGGTCCACGTCTGTGGGACCGCGGAGCGCGTAGTGAGACGGACGTCGTTCCTCTCGCCTGACCCGGCACGGAGGCGGAGCACGCCGTCAGCGTCGACGCCGATCTTCGACGCCCACGCCGCGGGTGCAGTTCCCAGAGCCGCGACCGTTCCGATGAGCAGCACCATGGCCGTTCTGCGTCGCATCTCACTCGTCCCCTCGTTTGTGGCGTGTGGACAGGACGACGCTCGCACTTCAACCCGATCAAGACAACTGACCATAAGACCAGCATGAACGCGCCGATCATGGCGAGCCCGGCAGCGGAGCAGCGAATTGTTGAATCAGAGCCCGGAACGACCGCGCCGGCGGACGACACGACAACAGTCACCCGGGCTCGGCATTCCGATTCGCGACTCTCTCGGTAGTCCGTAGCTCAGCCGACCGATGCTATGCCGCCCTGACCAACGCCACCGAGGTGCGGCGGCTAGACAGCGGGAGCGTGTGGGAGACGGGCCGCGGCAACACCCACGTCGGAGCGAAGAGCGCTCAGGCCACCCCCGCGTCGTGCGCCAGCAACGCGATCTGGACACGGTTGTCGAGGTCGAGCTTCTGCAGCAGACGGGACACGTGGGCCTTGACCGTCGCCACGCTCATGAACAGCTCGGCGGCGATCTCGGCGTTGGACTTGCCCTGGCCGATCGCCACCGCCACCTCGCGCTCGCGGTCGGTGAGCCGATCGAGCAGCTCGCGGGCGCGAGACGCCCGGCCGCCGGCCCCGTCGTCGGCGACGTGCGCGATCAGGTTGCGGGTGACGGTCGGGGAGAGCATCGCCTCGCCGGCGGCGACCAGGCGGATCGCGCGCACGATCTCGGGCGGTGGCGTGTCCTTGAGCAGGAACCCGGCGGCGCCGGCGCGCAACGCGCGCACCACATCGTCGCCGGCTTCGAACGTCGTCAGGATGATGATCGAAGGGGCGCCGGCACCAGACTGCCGCAGCGACTCCGTCGCGGACAGGCCGTCGACGCCCGGCATGCGGATGTCCATGAGCACCACGTCCGGCGTGCACGCGGAGACGGCGGCGGCGACCTCGGCCCCATCCGCGGCCTCCCCGACCACGCGCACGTCCTCGGTTCCGGCCAGGATCATCGACAGCCCGGCGCGCACCAGCGCGTCGTCGTCGACGATCAGGACGCGGATCACGCCGGCCACGGCAGCCACACCCACAGCCGGTAGTCGCCCGCCTCGGTCCGGCCGTGCTCGAGCCGCCCTCCGGCCAGCGAGGCGCGCTCGGCGAGCCCGATGATCCCCGTGCCCGCGCCCGGGATGCCCGAGGCAGCCGCGACCGCACCGACCGGCAGGCGGTTGCGGATCTCGATCTCGAGGCCGTCCTGCGCACCACCGGAGACGACGACGTCGACCGTCGAGCCCCGCGCGTGCTTGCGCGCGTTGGTCAGTCCCTCCTGCACGATCCGGTACGCGTTGCGGCCGAGGCTGTCCGGTGGCGAGAGGGCGTCGGGCGAGGAGAACGTCACGCGCATCCCGGCGCCGCGCGACTCCTCGATCAGCGCCGCGAGATCGGCCAGCGTGGGCTGTGGCGGCTCGGGAGCATCGCCGGGCGCCTCACGCAGCACGCCGATCACTGCCCGCAGGTCCTCCAGCGCGGAGTGCGCCGACGCACGGATCACCCCCGCCGCGCGCGCGACCTCCTCGGGCGGCGCGTCGGGCCGGAACTCCAACGCGCCCGCGTGCAACGACAGCAGGGAGATCCGGTGCGCGAGCACGTCGTGCATCTCGCGCGCGATCCGCGCCCGCTCGGCCTGCCGCGCCTGTTCGACCCGCAGCTGCTGCTCGGTCTCCGCCCGCTCCGCACGGTCGCGCAACGACAGCACGAGCTGGCGCCGCGACCGCACGAACATGCCCCACACGAGCACCACGCCGATGACGAGCCAGGAGAGCACCAGCGCGACCAGGTACGGATCGCTGCTGCTCGAATAGATCGCGATGTAGAGCGGCTGGAGCACCGCCCCGAGCACGGCGATCGGCGCGGCCCGGCGAAACGGCTCGTGGACGGCGACCGTGAACAGCGCGATCGCCGCCGCGCCGCCGACCCCCGAGAAGACGATGCTGAGCAGCGTCAGGACCAGGGCCAGGCCGAACGGCCAGCGCCGGCGCATCCACAGCGAGAAGCAGGCCGCGACGCCGACCAGGCCGTCGAGCGCGGCGAACCACTCGGGCAGGTCGGTGTGGTTGTGCGCGTCGGCGTACACGAGCGTGCCGACCACCAGAGCGATCAGGAAGCACAGCCAGTCGACGACCCAGTCGCGGGTCGTCCGCTTGCCGTCGCGGTGCTCGGGCACGAGCACGGACGGGAGCAGGCGCGGGTATTCGAGCTGCGCGTCCACGCCGCAAGCCTAGGCACGCGAACGCGCGAGCAACAGTCGACCAAGGTCGGCATCGGCATCGACCTTGGTCGGTACGCCATCGCCCATCGGCGGATAGACGCTCCACCAGGCGACGCCGATCCTGAAGCCCATGATCGCCGTCGACCATCTCACCAAGCGCTACGGCTCCCAACTCGCCGTCGACGACATCTCGTTCGTCTGCGAGCCGGGAACCGTCACCGGGTTCCTCGGGCCCAACGGCGCAGGGAAGTCCACCACCCTGCGGATGATCTGCGGCCTCACGCCGCCATCCGCGGGGGCCACCACGGTCCTCGACCGGCCGTACCGTCACCTCGACAACCCCGGGCGCCGCGTCGGCGTGCTGCTCGACGCGTCGGCACAGCACTCCGGCCGCAGCGGCCGCGAGGTGCTCGCCGTCTCCGCGCAGGTCCTCGGGATACGACCGTCGCGAGTCGGTGAGCTGCTCGACCTCGTCGGGCTCAGCAAGCAGGCGGCCTCCAAGCGCGTCGGCCAGTACTCGCTCGGCATGCGCCAGCGCCTCGGCATCGCCCACGCCCTGCTCGGCGACCCGAGCGTGCTGATCCTCGACGAGCCCGCGAACGGGCTCGACCCCGAGGGCATCTTCTGGATGCGCGGGCTGCTGCGCGACTTCGCCGACCGCGCCGGCACGGTGCTGCTCTCCTCGCACCTGCTGGGCGAGGTCGAGGCGGTCGCCGACCAGCTGCTCGTGATCGACCGCGGCAAGATCGTCGCCCAGGGCGCCAAGCACGAATTGCTCGCCGCGGCGGGCGTGATCGTCCGCGCGCTCGACACGCCCGCACTGCACGAGGCGCTGGCCGAGGCCGGCCTCACCGCCACGCCGGGCGCCGACGGCGCGCTGCTGGTGGAGGCGCAGGCCGAGGAGGTCGGCCGCGTCGCCGCCGCCAATGGCATCGTCCTGCTCGAGCTGCGCCCGGCCGACACCGGCGGGCTCGAGCGCCTGTTCCTGTCCCTCACGCGCGAGGAGGCGCTCGTCTCATGACCGCTCTCACCCAGCCCATCCCCCGCGCGGGCCTGCCGCGCCTGTCGCGCGTCGAGCTGCGCAAGATGGCCGACACGCGCGCCGGCTTCTGGCTGCTGCTCGTGATCGAGCTGGTCGCCATCGCGATCGTGACGATCACCGTGATCGCCGGCAACGAGGGTGACAAGAACTTCCTCAGCCTCTTCCAGGGCGCGCTGTGGGTCGTCTCGATCCTGCTGCCCGTACTCGGCATCCTGCTCGTCACCAGCGAGTGGTCGCAGCGCACCGGGCTGACCACGTTCGCGCTCGTCCCCGAGCGAGGACGCGTGATCACCGCCAAGGTCGCCGCCGCCGTGGTGCTCGCGCTGGTCGCCACCGCCGCCTGCCTGGTCACCGCCGCGGCCGGCAACCTGGTCGCCGGCGGCAGCTGGGAGCTCAGCCTCGGCATGGTCGGCCGCGGCGCCCTGTTCGAGACGCTCGGGATGCTGGGCGGCGTCGCCTTCGGCCTCGTGTTCATGAACTCGGCGCTGGCGATCGTCCTCTACTACATCCTCCCGACCGTCTGGACCTTTCTCGCGCAGATCAACGCCATCAAGGATCCGGCCAAGTGGCTGGACACCGGCCAGACCGTGCAGCCCCTGGTCGACGGCGGGATGACCGGCACCGCCTGGGCGCAGCTCGGCACCTCGATGGCCCTGTGGGTTGGTGTCGTAATGCTGATCGGCCTGTGGAGGCTGCGCAGAACCGAGCTGAAATAGGGAAAGCTGCCATGTATGGCAACCGAGATCACCGAACGCCAGGCTCGAGAGGTCGCCGAAGCCGCCCGTGAGGGCGAGTGGAAGCTCCCCAGCTTCGGCAAGGACCTGTTCCTGGGCCGGCTGCGGCTGGACCTCATCCATCCCCAGCCGCGGCTCGACGCCGCAGCCGTCGACAAGGGAGAGCGCTTCCTGCGGCGGCTGCGGGCGTTTCTCACCGAGAGCGTCGACCCCCACCAGATCGAGCGCGACGCGAAGATCCCCGACGCGGTGATCGACGGGCTCAAGGAGCTCGGCGCGCTCGGCATGAAGGTGCCGGAGCAGTACGGCGGGCTCGGGCTCAGCCAGGTCTACTACAACCGCGCGCTGACGCTCGCCGGCTCCTGGCACAGCTCGCTCTCGACGCTGCTCTCCGCGCACCAGTCGATCGGCGTCGCCGAGCCGCTGCTGCTGTTCGGCACCGAGGAGCAGAAGCAGAAGTGGCTGCCGCTCGTGTCGCGGACGCACATCTCGGCGTTCCTGCTCACCGAGCCGGACGTCGGCTCCGACCCCGCCCGACTCGGCGCCACCGCGACGCCCGACGGCGACGGCTACCGCCTCAACGGCACCAAGCTGTGGGCGACCAACGGCGCGATCGCCGACATCGTCGTGGTGATGGCCCAGGTGCCGGACGGCGGCATCACCGCGTTCGTGCTCCCGTACGACAGCGAGGGCGTCACGGTCACCCACCGCAACCAGTTCATGGGCCTGCGCGGGATCGAGAACTCGGTCACCACGTTCGAGGACGTCTACGTCCCGGCGGAGAACGTGATCGGGCGCGTCGGCCAAGGTCTGAAGGTCGCGCTCACCACGCTCAACACCGGCCGCCTGGCGCTGCCGGCGATCTGCGTCGGCGTCGCCAAGTGGGCGACGAAGGTCGCGCGCGAGTGGTCGACCGAGCGCGTCCAGTGGGGCCAGCCGGTCGGCAAGCACGACGCCGTCGCGCAGAAGGTCGCGTTCATCGCCGCGACGGCGTTCGGCATGGAGGCGATGCTCGACGTCGCCAGCCGGATGGCGGACGACAAGCGCAACGACATCCGCATCGAAGCGGCGATCGCGAAGCTGTACGCGTCGGAGATGGGCTGGCAGGTCGTCGACGAGCTGATGCAGGTCCGCGGCGGCCGCGGCTACGAGACGGCCGAGTCGCTGCGCGCCCGTGGCGAGCGTCCGGTCCCGGTCGAGCAGGCGATGCGCGACATGCGCATCAACCGCATCTTCGAGGGCTCGAGCGAGATCATGCACCTGCTGATCGCGCGCGAGGCGGTCGACCAGCACCTGCAGGTCGCCGGCGAGCTGCTGGAGGGTGACGGCGACCTCAAGGCGAAGGCGCAGTCGGCCGTGCAGGCGGGCGCGTTCTACGCCAAGTGGCTGCCCAAGCTGGCAGTCGGCGAGGGGCTGAAGCCGCGCTCGTACGAGGAGCTCGGCGAGCTGGCGACGCACATGCGCTTCGCCGAGCGCTCGTCGCGCCGGCTGGCCCGCTCGACGTTCTACGCGATGGGCCGCTGGCAGGCGAAGCTGGAGAAGCGCCAGGCGGTGCTCGGCCGCATCGTCGACATCGGCGCCGAGCTGTTCGCGATCGCGTCGGCGGTCGTCTACGCGGACACGATCCGGCGCGAGCAGCCGCAGCGCGCGGCCGAGGCGACCGAGCTCGCCGACCTGTTCTGCAAGCAGGCGCGCCGCCGCGTCGAGGCGCTGTTCGGCGCGCTGTTCGCCAACGACGACGTCGAGGCGTACGAGCTCGCCCAGGGCGTGCTCGGCGGGCGCTATACCTGGCTCGAGGAAGGGGTGCTGGACCCGGGCGACGCCTGAGCCTTCTCCGGCCAGCCATGCGCGTCGCATACGCGCATGGCGACCCGGAGGACCGCCTCGGCGTCGTCGTCCTCGAGGTGGCGTCCGAACAGCTCCTCGACGATGTCGAGGTGGATCGGCAACCCCCGCTCCACCGCCTCGCGCCCCGCCTCCGTTATGACCGCGAACGTCGCGCGGCGGTCGGTGGGCGGAACCTGGCGCTCGACCAGCCCGGCCTCCTCCATGCGCGCGATCAGCCGGGTCGCACCGCCGCGCGACAGGATCAGGTCGTCCGCAAGCTCGTTCATCCGCTTCGGCTCGACCTTGAGGTTCGCGAGCACCTCGAGCCACGCCGCCGGAAGACCGGTCCGGCGCTCCATCTCGTCGGCGATCCGCTCGGTGAGCCGCGTGTTCATCTTGGCCTGCACGTACCAGGCGAGCCAGCGTGGGTCCTGATCGTGGTCCATCGACGGCGATTGTAGAGATAAGGGTTGACACGTCAACCGTGTCTCGTCTCTCACGCCTCGCCGCTCACTGGCGATCGCACTCAAGGCGGGGGCGAGCGCACCTGGTGGCTGCCGCGCTGGATGGACCGCCTGATCCCGCGCGCGCAGCTCGAACCGGCGGGCGCCTAGTCGTCTAGCCCCAGATCGCCGAGATCGGAGCCGCGAGGATGCGTTCGCCCAGTGGGTAGCTGCGCGGTCCGGTATGGAGGACGACGCCCGCCGCGAAGCGCTCACCGATCTCATGCCGCATCCATGCCAGATGCCTGGCCGCGTCGGGGCCAGGGCTGTTGTCGGCCTTGACCTCGACGCCGATGACCTTCCCTCCCCCGAACTCGGCGACGATGTCGATCTCCTCGCGGTCCGAGTGTGTGCGCAAGTGGTGCAGCCGAGGCCGAGAACCCGAGACGGCGAGCTCAGGGCGCAACTGGGCCGCGACGAAGGTGTCCAGCATGCGTCCCAGCATGTCCCCGTCACTGAGGATTCCGCGTGCGTCGAGGCGCAGCGCGGTGGCCATCAGCGCAGGCTCGACGACATATCGCTTGGGCGCGACCGTGAGGCGCTTCAGACGATTGGTCGCCCACGCCTCGACCTCATCGGTGGCAAACAGCCGTGCGAGCAGCTCGTCGTACACCAACGCGGTGACCCTGTTGATCCCGGCGGCGTCGTAGAGCGACTTGTGGTCGGCAGCACCGGCGGAGTTCACCGCGTAAGCGTTGAAGTATCGGCGCAACCGCCGGGAGTCGGTCTGCCGGGTGCGCGATGTGGAGAGCGTCGCAACGTCACGTGTGAGGAGGTCGTCGAGGTAGCTGTCCAGCCAAGCGGCTCGCGCTCGACCTGACAGCCGGAGCGCCGCAACCGGGAATCCGCTCTCGACCGCGAGGTCGACGTAGCCGGCGAGGTCCGGCGTCTCCTTCGGCACGGCGAGGTCGAGACCCCCGGCCACGCGATCGAAGAACGTCGATCCCCCCGTGGCTCCGCCCACACGTTCGCGCACGGTCATCGGATACATCGTCAGCGTTTGCGCACGCCCTGTTCCAGCCCAGACGTCGACGTCCAGGGCTGCGTTGACGGAACCTGTCAGGTAGAAGCGGTTGGGACGCGGATCGCTGTCGACGGAACGGCGCACGGCACCGAGCACTTCGGGGACCGTCTGCCACTCATCGAGCAGCACCGGCTCATCGAGACCGCGCAGCGCAGCGTCGGCGTCAGCCCGGAACGCGGCCGCCTCGCCGGGTGCATCGAGTCGCACGACGGTCGAAACCCGGCGCTCGACCGTCGTGGTCTTGCCGGCCGCGCGCGGACCGATGACCAACAACGCCGACAGCTGCTCGGCGTACTCGTCGAGCAGGGGGTCGACAAGTCGTGAGCGATACTCCACGCCGAAATAGTAACGCTTCTACGCGCGTAATACTATCTATCTCACGCGCTAAATACCTACTATCTCACGCGGGAAGCTAGCGCTGTCCGCGGTGGCCTCAGCCCGCCAGCCCGAGCGTGCTCAGGATGGCCGCCTGCACCCGCGCCTCGCCGGGAAGGGCGGCCGTCTCGAGGTTCTTGGCGTACGGCAGCGGGACCTCGGCCATGCCGACGCGCTCGACCGGCGCGTCGAGGTAGTCGAAGCAGGCCTTCTGGATCCGGGCGGCGAGCTCGGCGGTGACGCCGTAGGACGGCCAGCCCTCCTCGACGCAGACGACGCGGTTGGTCTTGGCGACCGACTCCGCGACCGTGTCGACGTCGAGCGGACGCAGCGAGCGCAGGTCGACGACCTCGGCGTTCACCCCGTGCTCGCTCGCCAGCTTCTCGGCCACGTGCAGCGCGCGCACCGTGGCGAACGAGTGCGAGACGATCGTGATGTCCGAGCCCTCGCGCGGGACGGCGGCGCGGCCGATCGGCGTCAGGAACTCGGGGTCGAGCGGGACGTCGCCCTTCTCCTTGTAGATCGGGAGGTTCTCGACCACCAGCACCGGGTCGTCGTCGCGGACCGCCGACTTGAGCAGGCCCTTGGCGTCGGCCGGATTGGCGGGCGCGACCACCTTCAGGCCGGGCGTGCCGGCGAACCACGCCTCGAGCGACTGCGAGTGCTGGGCGGTCAGCTGGTTGCCCGCGCCGTTGGGCGTCCGGATCACCATCGGGCAGCCGACCTCGCCGCCGAACATCGTCCGCACCTTCGCCGCGTGGTTGATCACCTGGTCCATCGCGACGAGCAGGAAGTTGATCGTCATGATCTCGACGATCGGGCGCTCGCCGCCCATCGCGGCGCCGACGGCGGCGCCGACGAAGCCCTCCTCGGAGATCGGCGTGTCGCGGATGCGCTCAGGGCCGAACTCGCCCATCAGGCCGGCGGTCACCTTGTAGGAGCCCTCGAAGACGCCGACCTCCTCGCCCATCACGAACACGCGCTCGTCGCGGGCGAGCTCCTCGCGCATCGCGAGGCGCAGCGCCTCGCGGTAGGTCATCCGCTCGGTGGCGGTGGGGTTCTCGACGACCGCGCTCATGCGCCCAGCCCCGAGTCGAAGACCAGCTCCTCCTCGCCGAACGGGCTGCCGGCACGCATGCGCGCGAACTGGCCGCCGCTGCCCGGCGCGTAGACGCTGCGGGCGAGCTCGGAGACCGCGGGCTCGGGGCTCGCGTCGGCGAACGCGACCGCGGCCGCGACCCGCTCGTCGACCTCCCGGTCGATCGCGTCGAGCTCCTCGTCGCTGACGCCGTGCTCGCGCAGCGTCGTGCGCAGGCGGGCCAGCGGGTCGTTCGCCTGGCGCGCGACGATCTCCTCCTTGGTGCGGTAGGCGAGACCGGCGTCGGCGACCGAGTGGCCGCGGTAGCGGTACGTGACCGCCTCGAGCACGGCGGGCTCGCGCGTCTCGCGAGCGCGACGCAGCAGGCGGTCGGAAGCCTCGATGACGGCCTCGAGGTCGTCGCCGTCGACGCGCTCGCCGTGCATCCGGAACGCCGACGCGCGGCGGTAGAGCTCCGGCTCGGCCGACGCGCGGGTGACGCTCGTGCCCATGCCGTAGCCGTTGTTGACGACGAGGAAGACGACCGGCAGGTTCCACAGCGCGGCGAGGTTGAGTGACTCGTGCCAGGCGCCCATGTTGATCGCGCCGTCGCCGAGCTCGCACACGACCGCCTGCTCCTTGCCGCGGCGGACGAGCGCGAGCGCAAGGCCGGTGGCGACCGGGAGCTGGCCGGCGACGATGCCCCAGCCGCCGTAGAAGCCCTTGTCGACGTCGAGCAGGTGCATCGAGCCGCCGCGACCGTGCGCGCAGCCGTCGGCGCGGCCGAACAGCTCCGCCATGACGGCCTCCGGGGATACCCCACGGGCGAGCGCGAACCCGTGGCAGCGATAACCCGTGACCAGGATGTCCTCCGGCTGCATGGTGTGGACGACGCCGACCGTCGTCGCCTCCTGGCCCGAGCTGAGGTGGCAGTAGCCGCCGATCTTGGCGGCCTTGTACTGGCGCTCGGACTCGGTCTCGAAGACCCGGCTGAGCACCATCTGCTCATACAGGCTGCGCAGCTCGGCCGGCGCCAGCCTGGTGGGTGCGTCCATCGTCGTCACGCGATCTCCTCCTCGAAGTAGTCGGGGTGCTGCTCCCGGATCGCGGGGAGGGTGGACAGCACCATGCGCAGGTGGTGTCGAAGCTTGTTCTCGGCCTCGTCGGGGTCGTGGGCGGCGACGGCGGAGACGACCGCGCGATGCTCGGCGATCATCTCCATCATGTAGCCGGGCTCGGGCATGCTGAGGCGGCGGATGCGGTTCAGGTGCCCCTTCGCCCGCTGGCTCAGCGCCCATGCGATGTCGTGCCCGCTGAGGTCGCACAACAGGTGGTGCAGCTCGTCGTCGAGCACGTAGAAGCGATCGAAGTCGTTCGCCTCGCGGGCGGCGTCCTGGCGGCGGATGATCGCCTCGAGTGCGGCAAGGTCGCTGTCACGCGCTCTGAGTGCCGTGCCACGGATCGCCGCGCACTCGAGCGCCTCGCGGACGAACTGCGCGTCTGACACCGCCGCCTCGCTGATGTGCGTCACGAACGTGCCGAGCTGCGGCACGATCGCGACCAGCCGCTCCTCGCGCAGCCGCTGCAGCGCCTCGCGGATCGGCGTCCGGCTGACGCCCAGCAGCGCGGCGAGCTCGTTCTCGGAGATCTGCCGGCCGGGAGCGAGCTGCGCCGACACGATCGCGTCGCGCAGCGAGGTGTACACGTGCGCGCGCGCCGGTCCGCGGCGCGAGCGCTCGGCTACGGGAAGGAGCGCCTCCATGCCTTGGATACTTGCATACAAGGTCTCTCGCGAAACTAAATATCCCCCGATCGTCGGGTCACGCTGCGGCTCGAAACTGCGCATTGAGGGGGCTGGGAAGGGGGTCCGTGTGCAGTTAAGCCCCGCATAGGGGATCAACTGCACACGGACGCGCCGCCCGGTCCCACCCGCCTCCCTTAATGCCGCAGTTTCGCGCCCTGGGCACGCGATAGTTCGCTAAACTAATTAGCGATGCAAACGACGCCACGGCCCGACCTCGCCAGCCACCTGCGCCTGACCATCGCGCGCACCGCGCGGCGGCTGCGCCAGGAGGGCGGCACCGAGCTGTCCCCGTCGATGACCGCCGCGCTGGCGACGATCGAGTGCCACGGGCCGATAACGCCGAGCGAGCTCGCCGCGCGTGAGCGCATCCAGCGCCCCACGGCCACGCGGGTGATCGCGCGGCTCGAGGAGATGGGCCTGATCGCCCGCACCGCCGATCCGCAGGACGGGCGCTCGAGCCTCGTGGCGGTGACGCCGGACGCCACCGCCCTGCTGGCCGAGCAGCGCACGCGCAAGACCGCCTTCCTGGCCGAGCGGCTCGACCGGCTCGGCGTCGCGGACCGCGCCGCGCTCGAACGCGCCGCTGACGTCTTGGAGAGGATGCTGGCGGAGTGAGCGCGGGCCTCCAGCGCACCTTCGCTTCCCTCAGCGTTCCCAACTACCGCCGGTACTTCAGTGGCCAGGTCGTCTCGATCACCGGCAACTGGATGCAGAACGTCGCCGAGATGTGGCTGGTCGTCCAGCTCACCGGCAACGGCGTCAGCGTCGGCCTCACCGCCGCCCTCCAGTTCCTGCCGATCATGGTGTTCGGCGCCTGGGGCGGCCTGCTCGCCGACCGCATCTCCAAGCGCCGGCTGCTGACGATCACGCAGACGCTGCTCGCGCTGCCGGCGCTGACGCTGTGGCTGCTGACGGTCCACGGCTCGGTCGAGGTGTGGATGGTCTACGCGCTCGTGTTCACGCGCGGCTGTGTGAGCGCGCTCGACAACCCGGCCCGCCAGAGCTTCGTGATGGAGATGGTCGGGCCCGACAAGGTCGTCAACGCCGTCGCGCTGAACTCGGTCGTCGTCCACACCTCGCGCATCCTCGGTCCGGCTTCGGCCGGCGCGATCATCGCGCTGATCGGCGTGGGCCCCTGCTTCCTGATCAACTCGCTGTCGTTCGGCGCGATGATCATCGCGCTGCGGCTGATGAACCCGGCCGAGCTGCACGCCCCTCCGGCGCCCGCGCCGCGCGGCCCCGGCCAGCTGCGGCACGCGCTCCGCTACGTGGGCGGCAGCCCCGAGCTGCTGATCCCGCTCGCGATGATGGCCGTGATCGGGACGTTCTCCTACAACTTCCAGGTCATCCTGCCGCTGCTGGCGAGCTTCACCTGGCACGGCACCGCCGCGACCTACACGGCGCTCGCCGGTCGCGATGGGCGTCGGCTC
>CAWIEW010000022.1:0-25968 GCA_963835285.1 uncultured Solirubrobacteraceae bacterium
GGGTGCTCGACGCCAGCGGGACGGGCGACGTCCTGATCGGCTGATCATCCGACCGTCCGGCGAAGGTGCCGGGGCTGTCGGCGGCTCGTCCTCGTTGCCGCGGCGGGAGGCGCAGGATGCGCTTCGGGTCGTCGTCGTCCCGGTGCGGGTAGCCGGAGGAGCACATCACCGTCCGGTCGGCGGCCATCATCGTCGACTCGCGCGACGCGCTGACGCACCGCGGACTCTCATCGCTGCCTGGGACCGGGGAGCCGTGGTGGGTTGCTCATCGCTGTCCCACATAGTGAGAATCGCTGTTGCGACGATGAGACTCACTCCAAAGGATGGTCTGCGATGGCTACGCCGTCTCTCGATCGACTCGCTCAGCCCGCCGCCGCGGACGCGCAGTCGCTGGTCACGCTTCGCCGCGGACTCGCGATCCTCGAGGTGCTCGCGACGGCGTCGTCCACGCGCGGGCTCGACCACGCATCGCTGGGCCGGCGGCTCGGGCTCACGCGCAGCACGCTGTACCGGTATCTGGCCTGCCTCCAGGACGCCGGCTACATCGAGGAGGCCTCCGAGCCCGGGCGGTACCGCCTCGGGGCACGGATCATCTACCTGGCGGCGGTGACGCACGGTCGCGAGTTCAGCGACCTGGCGCGCGAGGCCGTCCGCGACCTGGCCGCCACGACCGGGCACGCGGCGCACGCCACCGTCTACGACCCGCCTCACTCGGTCACGATCGAGATCGACAGCGGCACCGCGCCGGTCGGCCCGCGGTTGCGGATCGGGTCGTCGCGCCCACTGCACTGCTGCGCCTCCGGCAAGGTCTTCCTCGCCTACGAGCGCCAGGCCGTCGTGGACGCGTTGATGGCGGCCGGGCTGCCCGCGCGCACGCCGAACACGATCACCGACCCGGGCGAGCTGCGGCGCGTCCTCTCGTCGGTGCGATCGGATGGCTTCGCCGTCGACCAGGCCGAGAGCTATGAAGGGATCTGCGGGCTCGCGGCTCCCGTCTGGGACTTCACGGGCTCCGTGGTCGGCACGCTGAGCGTGACCGTGGCCACCGAGCGGCTCTCGAGCACCGCGATCCGCGAGCTCCAGAGCCCGCTGATGCGCGCGGCCGCCGCACTCTCCGAGCGGCTCGGGTCACTCGACCCGCGCCCGACCGGCAAGAGGCCCGCGTAAGCCATGACCGGCCCGGCGTCCGAGCTCGCGGCACTCACGGAGCTGGATGCGGATGCGCTCCTTCCCCGTGGCCAGCACCAGCTCGACGAGTGGCCGGCCCGGCTGCAGCACGTCGTGCCCGGACCGGTGTCGGCGCCGGTGGTCGTGGCCCCGGCCGACGCCGGCGCGGTCGCGGCGATCGTCCGCTGGGCCGGTGCGACCGGGCGCCGCGTGCAGGCGCTCGGCCGTGGCTCGAACGTCATCGGCGCGATCGACGCGGGCGCCGACGTGCTCATCTCGCTCGAGCGGATGGCCGCGATCGACATCGACCGCGCGGACGGCACGGTCCAGGTCGGCGCCGGGATCGACGGCGAGCGCCTCGAAGCCGCGCTGCGCGACGCAGGCCTGACGCTCGGGCACTACCCGCAGTCGCTGAACGTGTCGACGGTGGGCGGCTGGATCGCGATGCGCGCCACCGGGACCTACTCGGCCGCCTACGGCGGCATCGAGCAGCTGCTGGTCGGCGCCGAGTACGTCGACCCGCGCGGCGAGATCGTCACGATCCCCCAGCGGCCGCGCGCGGCAGGCGGCGTGGATCTGCTCGGCCTGCTCTGCGGCAGCGAAGGGACCCTCGGCATCGTCACCCGCGCGACGCTCGCGGTCGGCGCCGCGCCGGCCGAGCGGGTGCGGTGCGCCGCCGTCCCCACGCTCGCGGTCGGCCTCGACATTCAGCGCGAGCTCGTCCACAGCCGGGTCCCGCTCGGCCTGGTGCGGCTCTACAACCGAGCCGAGACCGCTCACGTGTCGCGACCCGGCAGCGCTCGCGACGACGAATGCCTGCTCGTCGTGACCACGCTCGGTCCCGACAGCGTGGCCACCGCCGCGGCCGGCTGCGTCGAGGCGACGGTCGCCGCGCACGGCGGCCGGCTGCTCGACGAGGACGCCGCCGCGCCGTGGTTCGCGCACCGCTACGCGGAGCCCCGCTTCATGCGCGACCGCAACCAGGACCCGCGCCGGATCTTCGACACGATCGAGGTGGCGCTGCCCTGGGCATCGGCCGCCGCCTGCGCCGAGCAGCTCGACGTCGGGCTCGGCGAGCTGTCGGATCCGCTGTACCTGCACTTCTCGCACGTCTACCGCACCGGCGCCTGCCTGTACGCGATCCTGTTCGTCGAAGGGGACGACGCCGCGCAGGCCCACGAGCGCTGGCGCGCGGCGTGGTCGTTCGCGCTCGACACCGTCGCCGCCCACGGCGGCACGCTCGCGCACCATCACGGGATCGGCGCGCAGCGAGCGGCCCGGTACCGGCAGAGCCCCGCCGGCCGGCTACATCGCCGGATCGCCGAGGCGCTCGACCCTCAGCGCGTGCTCGCCGGGCCGCTGCTGCACGGCGAGCACGACGTGCTCGAGGTCGCCGCACCGATCGGGGCGTCCGGTGCCTGAGGCCGTCACCGCGCCCGAGGCCGTCGCCGCCTCCTCCCGTCCACTCGACGGCAAGGTCGCCCTGGTGACCGGCGGGGCGCAGGGCATCGGCGCCGGCATCGCCCAGGCGCTCGCCGCGCAGGGAGCCCGGGTCGGCATCACCGCCAACCGGTCGGCCCGCGACCGGCAGTCGCGCGCCGCGCTGCTCGACGAGCTCTCCGCCTTCACGGGCGAAGGCCGGGCCGCCGTGGTGGCCCTCGACGTCCGCGCCGTCGACACGATCGACCGCGCGGTCGAAGCCGTCGTCGCCGAGCTGGGGCCGATCGACGTCCTGGTCAACAACGCCGGGACGAACATCCCCCAGGCCGCCGTCGACGTCGACCTCGCCAGCTTCCGGGCGATCCTCGACACCAACCTGACGGGCCTGTTCTTCGTCTCCCAGGCCGTGGCCCGGCGCATGATCACCCGCGGCGCGCCCGACGGCGAGTGGCCGTACAGCATCGTTAACGTGGCCTCCCAGATGGGCCTCGTCGGCGCGGCCCGGCGCTCGGTCTACTGCGCGAGCAAGGCCGCCGTCGTCAACCTCACGCGTGCGCTCGCCGTCGAGTGGTCGCCGCACGGCGTCCGCGTCAACGCGGTCGCACCGACGTTCATCCACACGCCGCTCGCCGACGCGATGTTCGAGGACCGCGACTTCACCGCGTGGGTCGAGCGCAGCTCCCCGATGGGCGAGATCGGCCGCCCCGAGGACGTGGCCGCCGCGGTCTGTTACCTGTGCGGCCCGCAAGCGCGACTGGTCTGCGGGCACACGCTCGCCGTGGACGGAGGCTGGACCGCGTGGTGAGCACGCCCACACAGCTCGTCGCCCTCAGCGATGACCTCACGGGCGCCACCGCCATGGCCGCCGAGCTGCACGACGCCGGCCTGCGGGTCCGCGTCGTCGCCGCGGACACCCTCGCGTCCACCGCGGGTGGAGCGGTGATCGCCGACACCGGCACCCGCACGGCGGGTGCCGCGGAGGCCGCGCGGGTCGTCACCGACGTGCTGGCGTCGGTCGCGCCGCCGCGCCACGGCTGGTTCAAGCGGATCGACTCGGGGCTGCGCGGCAACGTCGCGGCGGAGCTCGCGGCGACCTCTGCGGCGCTGCGGCGACCGCTGGTCGTGGCCGCGGCGGCACCCGGCCTCGGCGTCATCACCGTCGGCGGCACGCAGACGGCGGACGGCTCGCCGGTGGCCGACACGCACTACGCGGACGGGCCGGACCGCCCGGCCGCCAGCTCGCTGACCGAGCTGCTCCCCGGCAGCGTCCTCGTCGAACTCCACGACGTGCGCGGGCCTGGGCTCGAGCGCACGTTGCTGCGTGCGGTCGGCGCCGGTCGCCATGCCGTGTGCGACAGCGTGAGCGAGACGGACCTGGCCCGGATCGGCGAGGTGGTGGCCGGACGCGCGCTGGCCGAGCAGGCGGTGCCGGCGGCAGCTACGGGCTGGCGCGCTACTGGGCCGCCCACGTCGCTTCCGGACCGCGCGCGGGCGGGCCGGTGCTGACGGCGGTCTCCAGCCTGAAGCGCTGCAGCCTCGAGCAGGCCGAGGTCGCCGCCGCACGCGGCGCACACCTCACCCGGGCGGCCGGCGACAGCGACCTCGACGGCGCCCACCGGGCGCTCGCGGCCGGCCGGGACGCCGTCCTGGTCACCGCCGCGGACGCGTCGCCGCGCGCCTTCGAGCCGGGCGCGGCCGGACGGCTGGCCGAGCGCGTGCTCGACCTCGCGACCGCCGTCCCGATCGCCGGGCTGATCCTGGTCGGCGGCGAGCTCGCCACGAGCTTCCTGCGCCGTGCCCGCACGGCCGCCGAGCCGCTCGCCTCGCCGTGGCCCGCGACACCGGCCGTCGCGCTGACCGGCGGCGCGGTCGACGGGCAGATCGCCGTGTTCAAGTCAGGCGCGCGCGGGGGCCCGGGCTGGATCGACCAGGCCGCGAGCGTGATCCGCTGCATCCGCCGTCTACGAGAGGAGGCACATGCCGGTTGAGACTCCACGGCTCGCGATCACCGCCGGGGATCCGTGTGGCATCGGCCCCGAGGTCGTCGTGAAGGCGCTCGCCGAGCGTGTCGGCGACCGTCGGCTGCAGGTGGTCGTTCTCAGCGACCTCGGCCACCTGCAGCGGACGGCCGCAAGCTGCAACGTCGATCTCCCGCTGGTCGCGGTCGCGCCGGGCGAGTGGCCCGACGAGGGCATCGGCGTCATCGACCTCGACAACGTCGGCCCCGACATCCCGATCGGACACGCCGACGCCGCGGGCGGCGAAGCGGCCTGGCAGGCCATCCGCGCCGGCGTCGACCTGTGCCTGGGCGGCCACGCCGACCTGCTCGTCACGGCGCCGATCAACAAGTACGCGCTGCAGCTGGCCGGACGCGGGCACGACGGACACACGGAGCTGCTGATGCAGATGTGCGGCGTCGAGTGGTCGATGACCGTCTTCCTGCTCGAGCGCATGAAGGTCGCGTTCTACAGCCGGCACCTCTCGCTCCGCGACGCGATCGACGCGATCACGGCGGAGGGCCTGTGCACCCAGCTCGAACGGTTCGCCATCGCGGCGCCGGCACTCGGGCTGGAGGACCCGGTTGTCGCGATCGCCGGCCTGAATCCGCACTGCGGCGAGAACGGGCTGTTCGGCCGCGAGGAGATCGAGCAGATCGAACCCGGCATCGCGCTGGCCCGCGAGCAGGGCCTCGATGTGGTCGGGCCGATCCCGGCGGACTCGGTCTTCCACCAGCACCGGACCGGTCGCTACGACGCGATCCTCAGCCTCTACCACGACCAGGTGTCGGCGGTGCTGAAGGGCATCGACTTCCACGGCGTCGTGAGCGTGACGCTCGGCCTCCCGTTCATCCGGCTGTCGGTCGACCACGGCACCGCGCTCGACATCGCCGGTCGCAATCAGGCCGATCACAGCAACATGCGGGCCACGCTGGACCGGGCGCTGGCCTGGCCGGTGCCCGCCGCCACGGGAGGTGTCTCATGAGCGAGCCGCGTGCGCGGCGCGTCGCCGACGCCGGCCGCTCGGTCGGCGCGGACTGGGTGATCCTGACGTCCTACGACGCCGTGGCCTACGGCGCCGGGCACGTCGCCGGGATCGAGGCCGGGCCGATGCCGTTCACCGGTGGGCCGACGGTCGCCGTGGTGTCCGCCGACGGGGCCGTCGCCATCCTCTGCAACCAGCTCGAGCGACCGGCCGCCGACGCGAGCTGCGCCGAGCGCGTCGAGACCTACGAGAGCCTCGGCTACACCGACTTCACGCCGCTCGAGGACAAGCACGAGCACGGGGCGCGCGCGCTGTTCGCCGCGCTCGGCGTCGGCGGCACGGTGGCGGTGCAGGAGGGGACGTTCACCGCGCAGCTGGCGCGAGCGCTCCCCGGCGGCACCCAGACGGTCGCGGTCGACCGCGCGCTGGAGCGCGCACGGGCCGTCAAGACCGCCGGCGAGATCGCCGCGCTCGCGCGGTGCGCCGAGCTCACCGCGGTCGGGCACCGTGCGGCGCTGGACGCCAGCCGCGCCGGCCGGATCGAGCTCGAGGTGTTCGCCGACGTCCGCTGTGCGATGGAGAGCGAAGCCGGTGAGCGGCTGCCCGTCACGGGCGACTACCTCTCCGGCATCGCACGCACGGCGGGCGTGATGGGCTGGCCGGGCAACCGCACCCTGGCCGAGGGCGACCCCGTGATCTGCGACCTCGCGCCGCGATTGGCCGGCTACTGGGGCGACTCCTGCAACAGCTTCGTCGTCGGGGAGCCGTCGGCGGAGTACGAGCGCCTCTGGCACGTGAGCTCGCGCGCGCTCGAGCACGCGGTCGAGACGCTGCGGCCGGGGATCACCGCCGGGGACCTCGACGCCGGGGTCCGCAACGTCATCACGCGCGAGGGGCTCGTGAACCCGCTGCACATCGGGCACGGGATCGGCACGTCGTCGCACGAGTGGCCGCGCCTGGTGCCCGGGCACTCGGCCGAGCTGCTGGAGGACATGGTGCTCATGGTCGAGCCCGGGGCGTACGACCCCGAGGTCGGCGGTGTCCGCCTCGAATGGATGCTGAGGGTCACCGCGGACGGGTGCGAAGTGATGAGCCCGTTCGCCCACTCACTGGGGCTCGCGATGCCAGGCGGCTAGTGCGGTCACCCGCCACCGGCAGCGGTATGCCGGAGGCCGGCGTCTGAAGCAGAGGCCGACGACCCAAAACGGGCGTCGCAGATACGGAGGAGGAGACGTGAGAGACTGGACCAAGTCACAGTCGGCGCTGGCCTGCGCGCTAGCGGCGGCAACCCTTGCCCTCGTGGCCGCGGGCTGCGGTGGCGACGACAGCGATTCGACCGGCTCGTCGTCGAACGCGGCGGCGACCGGCGGCGACATCGCCGCCAAGGTCAAGACCGCGCAGGAGAAGTGCCGCGGCGACGCGGATCCGCTCGCGAGCAAGCTCAAGAGCGACCAGGCGCAGGAATGGCTGCGCGGCGAGCAGGTCACCCCGATCGTCGAGAGCCCATGGGGCGACGGCAGCGCCACCCCGCGTGCGAAGTCGGGCGGCCCGTGGAAGGTCGGGTTCTCGAACTCGTTCGCCGGCAATGACGCCCGCCAGGACGTCATCCGCGCGATGAAGGACCAGACCGCGGCCTACAAGCAGGCCGGCTTGGTCAGCGAGCTGGTGTCCACGCTGTCGAACGGCGACGTCACCAAGCACAACAACCAGATCAATCAGCTCGTCGCCGACGGCGTCGACGTGATCCTCGACCTCTCACCGGGCAAGGACGCGACCACGCGGTCGATCGACGCGGCGGGCAAGGCCGGTGTGCCGGTCGTCACGATGGACGCCCCGGTCGTCTCCAAGTACGCGGTCAACACCAGCACCGCGAACTGGCTGCAGAGCGTGGACTCGGCCGGCTGGATGATCGAGCAGATGGGCGGGAAGGGCACGATCGTCACCGTCCAGGGCATCAAGGGCGAGCCGGGCAGCGAGATCTGGGAGTCCAGCGCGGCCTGCATGTTCGAGCAGTTCCCGGACATCAAGATCCTCGCCAACATCTACGGCAGCTGGACCGAGCCGGTCGCCAAGACCGAGATGCAGAAGGTCCTGACGACCAACCCCGGCGCCAAGATCGACGGCGTCTGGGTCCAGGGCCCGGGGACGACGGGCGTCATCCAGGCGTTCGAGCAGACCGGCCGCGAGGTCCCGAAGTACATGACCAACTTCGGGCAGAAGGCGGTACTCGCCTACTGGCGCGACAACCGCGACAAGGTCTCGATGTACTCGGCGTCCCAGCCGCCGTACGAGTCGACGGTCGAGTCCTACCAGGTGATGATGAGGATCCTCTCCGGGCAGAAGCCGATCCTCAACACGATCTACAGCCTCGGCCCGGCGATCACGGACGACACGCTCGACCAGTGGGTGAAGCCGGAGGACACCTGGCCGTCGGCGCGCGGCTTCGCGTCGATCGACCAGGAGAAGTGGATGTCCCAGGACACCATGAACGGCTTCTTCGCGAACGGGGAGCCGGTCCTCCCCTAGGACGATGCCGGTTCACTCCCCCACGTCCGCAGTGCCCGCCCGCGCGCCGGCGTCCGGTGACGTCGTGCTCGCGGCGCGGGCGCTCGCGAAGTCGTACGGCGCCACCCGCGCGGTCGTCGACGCGAACCTCGACCTCCGTGCCGGCGCGATCGTCGGCATGGTCGGCGAGAACGGGAGCGGCAAGTCCACGCTGGTCAAGCTGATCTCCGGCGTGGCCCGCCCCGACACCGGCACGATCGCCGTCGGCGATGTGCCCACACGGGGATTCGGCACCCCGGCCGCGGCGAGCGCGGCCGGGATCGCCACCGTGTTCCAGGAGATCCTCGTGGCGCCGGCGCGGAGCGTGTACGAGAACATCGTGCTCGGCCTCGATCCGCTCACGCGGTTCCGCGAGCCCGAGGCGCAGCGACGCGCCCGCGCCGCCGAGATCGTCGGCACGCTGGCCGACCGCCCGTTCGACCTCGACGCACCGGTGGAGACGCTGGCCATCGCCGATCGCCAGCTCGTGACGATCGCGCGGGCGCTGATCCGCGGGCCGCGCGTGCTCGTGCTCGACGAGTCGACGTCGTCGCTGGACGTCAGCGACCGCGACCGCCTCTTCGACCGCTGCCGCGCGTTGCGGGCCGACGGGCTGGCGATCCTGTTCATCACGCACCGGCTCGAGGAGCTGCTCACGCTCGCGGACGAGATCGTCGTGATCCGCGACGGCGAGACGGTCGCACCGCAGCCTGGCGGTGTGACCCGCGCCGGGCTGCTCGCCGCGATGACGCGAGCCGGCGACGGCGCACCGGCGTTCCCCGACCGCCGGCCGCGCTCGGGTGCCCGGATGCCGGTCGTGCTGGAGAGCGAGGGGCTGGTCGTCGCCGGCGGCGAGCCGATCGACTTCGCGCTCCGTGGCGGCACGATCGTCGGCCTCGCGGGACTCGAGGGACACGGGCAGGAGCGCTTCCTGCAGGCGCTGGCGGGCGCGCTCCCGGCCGAGGCGGGCCAGGTCGTCCGCGACGGGCGGCCGCTCAGGAGCCTGCACGCGGCGGCGCGTGAGGGAGTCGTCTACCTCCCCCGAGATCGCGCACGGGCCGGCATCCTGCCGCCGCTCTCGGTCCTCGACAACTTCGCGCTGCCGACGCTGGAGCGCTCGACGCGGCTGGGGCTGCTCAGCGTCCGGTCGCTGGGCCGGCGGTTCGAGCGGATGCGCGAAGCGCTCCACATCCGCACCGCCGGCAGCCGGATCCCGATCACCAGCCTCAGCGGCGGCAACCAGCAGAAGGTGCTCCTCGCGCGCTGCCTCGAGGCCGACCCCGCGGTCCTGCTGCTCGACGATCCGACCCGGGGCGTCGACCTCCCGACCAAGGCCGAGCTGCACGCGTTGCTCCGCGAGCGAACGGCTGACGGGCTCGCGATCGCGATGGTGTCGACCGAGCTCGAGGAGCTCGAGAGCATCTGCGACGAGGTCCTCGCCTTCCATGAGAACGGCATCGCCGCTCGGCTCGCCGGCGAGGCGGTCACGCGCGAGGCGATCCTCGCGGCGATGTTCGGAGCCGGGCGATGAGCGCGGCGCTCCACTCCCCGTGGCTCTGGCATCGCTATCGATACGCCGCCCTCGCGTACGCGCTGGCGATCGTGCTGATCGCGCTGAACATCGCGCTCTCGCACGGCTTCTTCACGCAGGCCGTCCTGGTTCCGCTGATCGCCGGCGCGGCGCCGCTCGTGATCCTGACGATCGCGTCGACGGTGCCGATGCTCGCCGGCAACGGCGGGATCGACATCTCCGTCGGCCCCCTGTGCGGATTGGTCAACGTCGTCGTGATCGTCGGGATCGGCGACGGGACGTTCTCCTCGTCACCGGCGGTCGTGATCCCGGTCGCGCTCGGCATCGGCCTCGCGTCCGGAGCGATCATCGGCGCGCTCGTCGCGTACGGACGGCTGGCGCCGATCGTCGTGACGCTCGGCGCGTACCTCGTGTACACGGCGCTCGCGCAGGTCGTGTTCGCCGACAAGGGCGGCACGGCTCCGGAGTGGCTGACGCACCTCGGCGACCTGATCGGCCCGGTGCCCGGCGGCCTCGTCTCGATCGCCGTGGTGCTCGGGGTCTGGCTGCTGCTGCGCGCCATGCCGTTCCACGGCTACCTGTACGCCGTCGGCGACGGGGACACGGCCGCGTACACCGCCGGTGTCCCGGTCGCCGTCGTCCGCGTCCTGGCCTACGTGATCGCGGGCCTGTTCGCCGCGATCGCGGGCCTGGCGACGACCGGGCTGATCGCGGCGGCCGACCCGAAGATCGGGCCGACGCTGACGCTCACGGCGATCGCCGGCGCCGCGCTGGGCGGGACGAGCCTCGCGGGAGGCCGCGGCGGCGTGCTCGGCGCCCTCGCGGGCGGCATCTCGGTGTACCTGATCCAGAACGCGCTGTCGCTGATGGGCATCGACAGCTACTGGGTCACCTTCAGCTTCGGCGCCGTCCTGGTCGCCGGCATCGCAGTCAACGGCCTCGTGGCCGGGGGTCTCACACGACGGGGGATCGCATGACGGCGCTCCGAGGAGTCCGGCGCACCGCGGCAGCCGGCACGCTTGGCCCCGCGCTGCTCGCGTGGGTCTGCGTGCTCGCGCTGACGCTCGCGGCGGCGGTGATGATCGAAGGCTTCCTGACGTGGCCGTCGATCCGGTCGGTGTTCACGCTCACCGCGATCCTGGGGATCGCCGCCGCCGGCCAGACGGTCGCCGTGACGATGGGCGGCATCGACCTGTCGATCCCGTCGCTGATGACACTGACGGCGGTCGGGATCAACGAGCTCACCGGTCGCGGCTGGAACATCGTGGTCACGCTCGTCGTCCTGGCCGCCGCGTGCATGCTGATCGGTGCGCTCAACGGGCTCCTGTCGACCGTCTTCCGCGCCCACCCGCTGATCATCACGCTCGGCGTGGGCTTCATGGTCGGCGGCGCGCTGCTGGCCTGGACCGAGGGCAAGCCCGAGGGATCCGTGCCGACGTTCATCACGAAGGCCGCGGCCGCCGCTTCGACGATGGGGCCGATCCCGCTGCCGCCGGTCGTCGCCGTCTGGGCGGCGGTCGCGCTCATCACCGTGACGCTCGCGCGCCGTACCGCGTTCGGGCGCCGCGTGTACGCGTACGGCGCGAGCCCGCTCGCCGCGCAGTTCGCGCTCGTGCGACCGCGGCGCATCTGGATCGGCGTGTTCGCCTTCAGTGGCTTCACGGCGTTCGTCGCCGGTGTGATGCTCGCCGGGTTCACCGGCTACGGAGATCTCTCCGCGGGTGACCCGTATCTGTTCAGCACCGTCGCGGCCGTCGTGCTCGGCGGCACCTCGCTGCTCGGCGGCCGGGGCGGCTACGGCCGCACCATCGCGGGCGCGCTGATGCTCACTCTCGCTCAGCTGCTCCTCGTGAGCCAGGGGATCGAGCAGGCCGAGCAGCAGGTCGCACTCGGCGTCCTGATCGTTCTGTTCGTGGCCTTCTACGGTCGCGACGTCCACGTGCGAGACCGGGTCTGACGATGGCTCTCGCGACCCGGAGGTCCGTCATGGACAAACTCATCATCTCCGTCGGCATCAACGGCGGGGAGCTCACGCGCGATGACACGCCGTACCTGCCGCTGACACCGGAGGAGATCGTCGAGTCGGTCGTCGCGGCGCATGCGGCAGGCGCCGCCACCGCGCACATCCACGTGCGCGACGCAGAGGGGCGTCCGTCGAACGATCTCGGGATCCACGCCGACGTGATCGCCGGGGTCCGGGAGCGCTGCGACGTCGTGCTCAACCTGTCGACCGATGTCCGGCGCCCGGGCGGCGACGCCACGCTCGCGCTCCGACCGGAGATCGCCAGCTTCCCGGGCGGGTCCACGAACTACAAGGACTCGATCCTCGAGGCCCAGCTGCCGAACCTGCGCGTACTCGCTTCACGCATGCGCGAGGCCGGGGCCAAGCCCGAGCTGGAGATCTTCCACGAGGGGATGATCGGCCAGTGCCTCAAGCTGGCCGCCGACGGCCTCCTCGACGAGCCGCTCTTCTTCCAGTTCCTGCTCGGGCTCGACGGTGGCGCGCCGCCGGACCCGCGGACGCTGCTGCGCATGGTCGACTCGATCCCGCCGGAGGCGGTGTGGTGCGTCTGCGGGATCGGAACCCGGGCCGGCGTCGACATGGCGATGATGGGCATCCTGCTCGGCGGCCACGTTCGCGTCGGGATCGAGGACCACATCGAGTACCTACCGGGTGAGTTGGCCCGCACCAACGCGCAGCTCGTCGAGCGCGTGGTGCGGCTCGCCGGCGAGTACGGGCGCGAGGTCGCGACGCCGGACGAGGCGCGACAGATCCTCGGGCTCGCGCGGGTCGCGCCGGTTGCGGACGACGAAAGGACACACGTATGAAGGCCGTCGTGCTGGCGGACGTCGAGACGATCGAGGTCCAGGACATCGCAGAGCCGCGTCATGCGCCCGACGAGGTGCTCATCCGGGTCGGCGCCGGCGGCATCTGTGGTTCGGACATGCACGCCTTCCACGGCCGCCATCCGTTCCGGAAGCCTCCCGTGACGATGGGTCACGAGGCCGCCGGTGAGGTGGTCGCCGTGGGGCGCGACGTCACGCGCGTCGCGGTCGGGGACCGCGTCGCCATCGAACCGCAGATCGCCTGCATGCGCTGCTCGCTCTGCCTGCGCGGGCTGTCGAACCTGTGCCAGACCGTGCGGCGACCCGGCCTCGGATGGGAGGGGACCTTCGCGGAGCTCATGACGGCGCCGGAGCGCGTCGTCTACCGGCTCGCGCGCGACACCCCGTTCGAGGTGGGCGCGCTGGTCGAGCCCGCAGCCGTCGCGATGCGCGCCTTCCGCCGCGGCGACGTGCGCATGGGAGACCGCGTCGCGGTCCTGGGCGCCGGCCCGATCGGCGGGATGATCGCCCACATCGCGCAGCGGGCCCGAGCGGGAGCGCTCCTCGTCACTGACATCAAGGACTTCAACCTCACGTTCATGCACGACCTCGGCATCCCCGACGCCGTCGATCCGCGGCAGGTCGACGTGTTCGAGCGCTGCACCGAGATGACGTCGGGCGAAGGCTTCGACGTCGTCTTCGTCACGTCACCCAACGACGACGGGATCACGGACGCCATCGCGCTCGCGCGCCCGGGCGGCCGGGTCGTGCAGGTCGCCATCTACGGCCGGCCCGTGCCCGTCGACGCCACGCAGGCGGTGCTGCGCGAGGTCGAGCTGCGGGCCACGCTGACCTACTCGCCCGACGACTTCGCGCTGACGACGGCCATGATCCGGGACGGCCTGCTCGACGCCGAGGCCTTCATCACGCAGCGCTATCCGATGTGGAACGCGGACACGGCGTTCGAGGACATCGCCGGCGGCATGAATCACGTCAAGGTGATGCTGACCGTCTAAACGGACGGCCGCCGGAGCGGATACGAGCGGCTCATCGCTTGAGCTCGGGGAAGTCCTCCTCCCAGAACTCGAATGGCGCGCGTGCCGTCTCGACGGCGGTGCCCGTGAGCCGCGAGTGCTCGTCGTCGCGCAGCTCGACGCGGCGGATCTTGCCCGAGATCGTCTTGGGCAGCTCGCCGAACTCGAGCCGGCGGACGCGCTTGTAGGGCGCGAGGTGCTCGCGCGCGTAGGCGCAGGATCGCCAGCGCGGTGTCGCGGTCGAGGGCTCGTAGCCCGGCGGCGAGCATCACGTAGGCCTTGGGCACCGCGAGGCGCAGCGGGTCCGGCGACGGGACGACCGCGGCCTCGGCGACCGCCTCGTGCTCGATCAGCACGCTCTCGAGCTCGAACGGGCGAGATGCGGTAGTCGGACGCCTTGAAGACGTCGTCGGTGCGGCCGACGTAGGTGATGTAGCCGTCGTCGTCGCGCGAGCGCGACGTCGCCGGTGCGGTAGTAGCCGCCGCGCGTGGCGCTCGGCGGTGCGCTCCCGTCGTCGCGGTAGCCGACCATCAGCCCGACGCGGGCGCGTGCGCGAGGTCGATGCAGATCTCGCCCTCGTCGGCCGGCTCGCCCGTGACCGGGTCGACCAGCACGATCGCGGTAGCCCGGGCAGCGGGCGGCCCATCGAGCCCGTGCTTGACCGGCTGGCCCGGCGGGTTGCCGATCTGCAGCGTCGTCTCGGTCTGCCCGTAGCCGTCGCGCATCGTCATGCCCCAGGCGCTCGCGGACCTGCTCGATGACCTCGGGGTTCAGCGGCTCGCCGGCGCCGACGACCTCGCGCAGCGGCACCTGCCAGCGCGCGCGAGGTCCTGCCTGGATCAGCATGCGCCACACGGTCGGCGGCGCGCAGAACGTGCTCACGCCGCAGCTCGCACGAGCACGTCGAGCAGCCCGGCGGCGTCGAAGCGCGCGTAGTTGTAGATGCAGCACCGTCGCCTCGGCGAGCCACGGCGCGAAGACGTTGCTCCAGGCGTGCTTGGCCCAGCCCGGCGAGGAGACGTTGAGGTGCACGTCGCCCGGCTGCAGGCCGAGCCAGTACATCGTCGACAGGTGGCCGACCGGGTAGCACGCGTGCGTGTGCTCGACGAGCTTCGGCTTCGCGGTCGTGCCCGAGGTGAAGTAGAGCAGCAGCGTGTCGCGGCGCCGTCGTCGGGCCGTCGGGCGCGAACTCGGCCGGCGCGTCGTCGGCGTCGTCGAAGTCCAGCCAGCCCGGCGACGCGGCTCGCCGACCGCGATCCGCGTGTAGTCGCCGGGCACGTCGTCGAACTTGCCGGCGTCGGCGGCGCGGACGACCACGTGGCGGGCGTCGCCGCGCTCGACGCGGTCGGCGAGGTCGGCGGGCCCGAGCAGCGGCGTCGCGGGGATGACGACCGCGCCGAGCTTCATCGCGGCGAGGATCGTCTCCCACAGCTCGACCTGGTTGGCGAGCATCAGCGATGATCCGGTCGCCGCGGCGCGACGCCCGCGGTCGCGCAGCCAGTTCGCGACCTGGTTGGAGCGCGCGCACAGGTCGGCGAAGCTGTAGCTTCGCCTCCGCGCCGTCCTCCTCGACGATCCACAGCGCCGGGCGCTCGCCGTGCCGGCGGCGAGCGGCGTCGAACCACTCGAGCGCCCAGTTGAACTCGTCGAGCGCCGGCCAGCGAAAGCTCGCGGTAGGCGGCGTCGTAGTCGTCGCGGTGCGCGAGCAGGAAGTCGCGTGCCGCGCGCAGCCTGCGTTGTCGCGGTGCCTGCGGGAGTCAGGGACTCGGTCATGACCCGCCTCCGATCTCGATCTGCGTTCGGGTCCGCGGACAGCCTCGCAGCGCCCGCAAGACGCTGTCAATCACCACGTCCGGGATCGCGCTGCGCGAACCGCGACTGTCCGCTTTCGTGTCCCGCAGCCAAGCGGTACAGCAACGGATCGGGCGGCGACCACGTTGCACGCGCGTTGTCAGAGGGGTCGGTGAGATAGTCGCTACGGCGCTTCCCCGCTCCGGTCGACCGTTGGTGCCGGCGGTTCGGTCGGCGGTCCCGCCGGCACGCCCGGGTTCATCGGCCGCCGCTGGCGACGGCACGATGATCGTCGTGTCCGAGGGGCCCGGTGCCTGCTCGGTCGCGAGCAGGTCGCGAGGACGCGTGCCTCGTCGAGGCGCAGACTGGTACCGGCCGCGGTACTGCTTTGGAGGTCGCGCGACGCGGCGATCCAGCTGCCGTAGTGCCGCGGTGACCGCGCCGGATCCGGCTCACCCGATTTGATCCGCTGCGCGCGTACGGCCTTCGCGTTGTCGAGGAACCACTGCAGCTGCTTCTGGGGGTCGCGCGGGAAGCCGCGGTACTTGCCGCGGTTCCAGATGCTCGTGCGCATCAGGAAGAGCCCGACCGAATCCCGCTGTCCGTAGTTGATGTTCCTCAGGTTGGATTCGACGAGCGCGGCCATGATCGGCGACTCGGCGGTTCCGCGCGATCGCGTGGGTGGCCATCCAGCGCGATGTCGATTTGGGCGCGTCGCCCGGGATCCGGGTCAGGGTCGCAGGCTCCGCGGCGTCGCGCAGGAAGAGCGCGGCCCCACCGCCGATCAGTGCGGCGAAGCAGAGGGCGCCCGCGGCCCACAGGATGAGCCTGCGGCGGCGGACCCGCTCGCGCACGACGCGGTTGGAGCGCCGGATCTGGGTCGATCAGGCGATCGTGCGCGAGCTCGAGCCGGCGCCGACAGGCACGCCGCCCCTCGCCGGATAAGGTGCCGATCCGCGAACTCGTCCAGCGCGGCGGGCGGGAGAAGGCCGCAGTCCGGCCCGGCGAACACCGTCGGCACGGGTATCCGCCGAAGTGATGAACGCGCGTTCGAACGCCTCGCGGAAGCGGTGGTCACTTCCCTTCGCGCGCGCAACCGCCGCTGCCATCGCCGACTCGTAGTAGGCGGTCAGGCTCTGATCGACCAGGCGACCGCGAGGTCGTCGCGCGTGACCCGCTCGACGCCGGGGGTCGCGCCCGGCTCCAGAGCGTGCGGCACACGACCTGCAGGTGCACGGGTTCGACGAACTCGCCGGAGCCCGTCGCCATCCCACCGTCGCCGGTCGACGCGCGTCTGTTCGAGGTCGGCGACAAGGGTCTCGGCCACGTCGGCGTCGATCGCGACGGCCCGCCGGGAGCAGCTCGGTGACCGCGACCAGCGCCGCTTCGCGCCGCAGTCGTTCGAGATGCAGCCGCGTTCGCAACCCGTCCGGGAGCAGCGCCGCGTAGCGGTCGAGCGGGGCGAGGTACTCCTCGCGCAGTGCAAACGGCACCGCGCAGCGTCGGATCCTCGGCGATCGCGGCGCCGACCTGCGTGAAGCCTTCCCGCTCGCGCCACCGGTCGAGATGGGATGTGAACAGCTCCTCGAACTGGTCGAAGATCACGAGCCGCGGGCTCTTGCGCAGGAAACCGTAGCGGTCTTCGCCACGAGGCAGCGCGGCGAACACGGACGGCAACGTCGCCGTCCTCGGCAGGCGCCTGCCCGTAGGCGCTGGCGTCATCGCTCATCCCCAACCGCCACAGCGCAGACCACACGTAGGCGTTGGCGACGCCGGCGGGCGGCGGCTCCGGCGCTCGCCGCGCAGCTGGGCACACGTCGAAGCCCTGCGCTTCGAGCGCGGGCACAGAGTCCCGCCGACAGGAGCGAGGTCTTGCCCACCGCCGGAGACCGAATAAAGCAGCACCGCCGGGTGGGAGATCACGATCGACGTCAGCTGCTCGACCTCACGGTAGCAACCGAAGAACACATCGGACTCGGCGGCCGCGAACGGGCGCGGCCCGACGAACGGCGCGTCATCCGGTGCCACGGCGGTCATGCGACCGCGCTCCGGCGTGACTCAAGCTCGGCGACGAACTCGCTCGCGCTGCCCCAGTACACGCGCAGCTTGAGCGCCCCGAAGTAGCGGTCGAGGTACTCCTGCGCAGCCGCCTCGGCCGATAGCTGGACCGTGACACTCAGGCGCCGCAGACTGGCCTCGGTGGCGGCGACGAGCCCACGGTGGATGACGCGGAAGTCCCAGTCGGCCAGCCGGTAACGACGAACAGCAGCGACGTCCCGGCGAGCGCCCGCTGGATCGGGTGCGGGAGCAAGCCCGGGTCGCGCGAGATCGCCAGAGCGAGGAAGTCGAGGTAGTCATCCTCGGTCAGCACCAGCGACTCGGGCACCCCGATGTCGCTCATGCAGGTGGTACACGAGCGGGGTGGCGGGGGTCGGCGCGTAGCCCGCACGCTCGAACGGGCTCGGCTCGTCGAACAGCGTGGGACTGCGATGCCAGCGGCAGATCTCGCGCTCAGGCGCCTTGCCCGCGGCGGTGAGCGCCGCGAACATCGAGTCGTCGTAGTTCGTGGTGATGAAGATCGGCAGCGGCAACCGCGCGAGTACCGCGTGTGGCTCGCCGTCGAGCGCGAAGTCGGGTGGGGCAGATCGCCGAGCTCGTCGGCGATCAGCTCCTTCGGATACATCGCATCGTCCTGGTGGACGGCGAGGAACTGCGCGACGTGCGCAAGTTCGTGGGCGTCCTCGAGCGGGTAGCCGTGCGTCTCGGCCCAGCGGCGCGCGATGTCGGACCCCAGCGGTAGCGCGTGCGCCACGGCCCGGCACCGAGGAACGGCGTGCACACGCCGTCTGCGATGCGGGCCAGCAGCAGCTTCCAGTCTGGGTCGCGCATGGCACACCGTCCAGCGCCACACTAACCCAACGTCTGCAGGGATTTCAGGCGTCGAGGCGACTGCGTAGATCGACCGGAAAACGGACGTCCCTGGGTCCAGCAGGTCGATCACGTCCACGAGCGCGTGCTGCAGAGCGACGAGCCGTTCCGGCGGCCGGTCGCGAAGGGCGGCGAGCGTGTCGACGTCCCGCCTCAGCGGATCGAACCACCGACTGAAGCCGGGCTCAGCGAGCCGCTCCACGAACGCCGCGTATCCATGCAAATGAGCCGCCCCTCCCCCCCGCCAATCGGCACGGCCATCAGCTCGCCGATCGCGCGTTGCTGCCCGTTGAACAGCCGCAGCATCGCGCCGGGATACCGGTCGGCGAGGAAGGCCCGTCGGACCGCGTCCAAGCGCGTATTCCAGTCCCGGTTCTCGAGCTCGTCGCCGAGCTCCAGAAAGAAGACCTCTTGGCGCAGGATCTCCACCCAGCCGAGGTACTCGCCGACCACATAGAGCGTGTTCTCGACCGCGTAGGTCTTGGTGTCCGGCGTCTCATCGCGGTAGTAAGCGGTGAGGAAATCGCCGCGCGCGATGTTGTAGAGGCGGCTCTGGAGATCGAAGCGGCCCGCAGCAGGGGATCCCGGTAGCGCGCCATCAGCTCATCGAGCTGCTCCGTCTTCGTCTTGACGCGCTGTTCCTCTTCCAGGCGGCTCGCCAGTCGGGTGGTGTAGATCGCGCTGCCGAACGAGAAGACAGCGGCGAAGACCGCGACGATGATGGCGGCCACGTCCATCAGCGAGCGCGCTGTGCAGCCGGCGACGGGAGCGACGGTCCGATGCGGCAACCATCCCATAGGCTGGCGCCGCGAGCGAAATCAGCGACCGTTGGTTTCGCCGGTCAAACCGTCCGCGATGACGGACGTCCCGCGTGCGAACGCAGACTGCTCAGTGTCCTGGAGCTACACCGCGGAGTCCAGCAGCTCGGCGTTCGTGTCCTCGGGCGGGTAGCCGTAGGCGTAGACCACGAGGTCCTCGGCGCCGTGGTTGACGGTCTGCAGCGGTGTGCCCGCCGGGACGTTGACGACGCCGCCCGTGGGCACGTCGACGCGCTCCGGTGGGTCGCCGAGGTACATCGACAGCGCGCCGGACAGGACAACGAACGTCTCCTCCTGGATGGGGTGGCGATGCCGGCGGCCCGCGGCGCCGGGCTCGTAGCGCCAGACGTTGCCGCGCACGTGTGAGACACCCAGGCGCTCGCTGAGCTCGGCGACGTGGCGGGCCGGCTCGCCCGGCTCGTGGGGCCGTGTGATCCACTCGAAATCGTCGGGTCGGATGGTGCGAAAGCTCATGTCCGCCAACGCTAGACGGTCGGCCGCCGCACGCGCGAGAGCCCCGCCGGAGCGGGGCTCTCGCGTGGCCTTGCCCGTGGGTTAGTGGCCGCGGTGCAGGCGCGCGTACTCGCGGCGCGGCTCGTCGCCTCGTCATTGCGAGCCCTCTCGTGCGGACCAGGCCCGGGCCGCGTACTCGTGGGCGGCTCCCAAGCGGAGGTCGTCGGGCGCGGCCGCGAGGTTGAGCTCGACCAGGCGCACGGCCGCGCGCGTGGCCGCCTCGGCGAGCAGCGCGGCGGTGGCGGCGTCGCCCTCGAGGCTCGGCCGGCCGCCGCGGGCCAGCTCGGCGGCGAGCTCGGCGACCTCGGCACGCGACCCGGCGATCTCCAGCGGCGCCTGCGCCGCGGCCGACAGCGCGGCGCGGAGCGCGATCGGCGCGGGCCGGATCGTCCGCGGTCCATCCGCATGCGCCTGCGAGCACCGGCGCGTAGGCCTCGCGGTCGCGGTCGGCCAGCTCGAGCGCCCGCGCGCGCAGTCGCCGCCTCCGCGCGCCGCGTGCGGCGCGCCGAACGCGGCCGCCATCTCGACGAGCGCGGCGCCGAGCGCGCACGCCCACGCCGCGGCGACCCGCCGCCGGGCGCCGGCTGGCGGCGGCGAGCTCGGCGAGCAGCTCGCGCAGCGGCCGGTCGGCGAGCGGCAAGTGTCTCGATCCGAAGCGGGACACTAGAACAGACCGACGGTGCGGCCGTCCTCGCGTCGATGTCGACGTTCAGCGCGGCGGGCTTCGTGCCGAGGCCGGGCATCTGCATGATGTCGCCGCAGAGCGGCACGAGCCAGCCGGCCCCCGTGTAGGCGCGGATGTCGCGGACTGGAGCGTGAAGCCCTTCGGCGCGCCGAGCAGCGTCGGGTCGGCCGACAGCGACAGCTGCGTCTTGGCCATGCAGACCGGGAGGCCCGCCGAGGCCGTCGTTGGTGAACTGCTCGATCTGCTGCTCCGCCTCGGGGTAGTAGGTACACGCCGTCGGCGCCGTAGACGCGCTTGGCGACGGCCTCGATCTTGTCCGCGATCGGCGCGTCGTCCTCGTACAGCAGCCGGAACTCGCTCGGCTGCTCGCAGGCGGCGACGACCGCGTCGCGAGCTCGGCCGCGCCGGCGCCGCCGCGCGCGAAGCCGTCGTTGATCTCGGCGGCGAACGCGCCCGCCTCGAGCGCGCAGCGCGCTTGACGAACTCGATCTCCTCGTCGGTGTCGCCGGGCCGGCGGTTGACGGCGACGACGGCGGGCATCCCGAACTGGCCGATGATCGCCGAGGTGGCGGCGCACGTTGGCCATGCCGGCCTCGAGCGCCGCATCGCGCTCGCGCGCCCGACGCGCGGGTCGTCGTCGACGCCGCCGTGGTGCTTGATCGCGCGCACGGTCGCGACGAGCACGACCGCGCTCGGCGTGCAGCTCGCCGAAGCGGCAGACGATGTCGAAGAACTTCTCCATCCCCATGTCGGAGCCGAAGCCCGACTCGGTGACGACGTAGTCGCGCGAGCTTGAGGCCGATCTGGTCGGCGACCAGCGAGTTGTTGCCGTGCGCGATGTTCGCGAACGGGCCGCAGTGCATCAGGCACGGCTGGCCCTCCAGCGTCTGGACCAGGTTGGGCTTGAGCGCGTCCTTGAGCAGGACGGTCATCGCGCCGGCGGCGCCGAGGTCCTCGGCGGTGACCGGCTCGGCGCCGTCGCACGAGTGCGCCGACCGTGATCCGCCCGAGTCGCCCGCGCAGGTCCTGCAGGTCGCGCGCGACCGCCATGATCGCCATGACCTCGCACGCGGCGGTGATGTCGAAGCCGCGTCTCGCGCGGGTAGCCGTTCGCGCGCCCGCCGAGCCCGACCGTGATCGGCGCAGCGCCCGGTCGTTCATGTCGATCGCGCGGCGCCAGTCGATCGCAGCTGGGTCGATCTTGTGCGGGTTGCCGTGCAGGATCGAGCGCGTCGAGCATCGCCGCGAGCAGGTTGTTCGCCGCGCCGATCGCGTGGATGTCGCCGGTGAAGTGGAGGTTGAGGTCCTCCATCGGGACGACCTGCGTGCAGCCCGCCGCCGGCCGCGCCGCCCTTGATGCCGAACACCGGCCCGAGCGACGGCTCGCGCAGGCAGGCGACCGGCCGCTTGCCGATCGCGCCGAGCCCCTGCGTGAGGCCGACCAGCGTCGTCGTCTTGCCCTCGCCCGCCTTCGTCGGCGTCATGCCCGTGACGCAGATCAGCTTGCCGTCGGGCCGGTCGGCGAGCCGGTCCATCACCGACAGGGCGACCTTCGCCTTGTACCGGCCGTACGGCTCGACCTCCTCCGGCTCGAGGCCGAGCGCTCCGGCGATCTCCTCGATGGGCCGCAGGACCGCGTCCTGCGCGATCTCGAGGCTGTTCATCATCCACCCCTCCTCAGTCGCCGCGCATCATATGTAGCTCAAGGCCACTTCCGGACAGCCGATCAGCATGGGCATGCGGACCGCCGTGGCTCTCGTGCTGTCCGTGCTCGCCATCGCGGGCGCGGTGCTGTACGCATCCGAGTCGCAGCGCAAGGTGGCCGACGAGAACTACGACGAGGCGATCGTCGCCCGCCAGCTCGCCGCCGACATGCTCTCGCGCGAGAACCTGCTTCACGAGTACCTCCTCAACGCCAAGACCGACACCGTCGTCTCGATCTACGAGCTCGACCGGCGCCAGACCGCGGCCCTCAAGGAGGCTCGCGAGCTGTCGTCCGACAGCCAGGAGGAGCTCGTGACGCTCGACCGCCAGAGCGAGGCGGCGGAGCGCTGGAACCAGATCGCGCAGACCACCATCGCCGCGCGCACCAGCCCCGGCGAGGATTACTCCGCGCTGCGCGAGAAGATCGTCCAGGACTTCCTGAGCGCGAACCGCGAGTACCAGCGCCAGCTCGACGCCGCGCGCACCGAGGAGCTGAAGGCCGCCGCGCTCGTCCCGTTCAAGCTGATCATCACGCTCAGCGTCGTGTTCGGCGCGATCGCGCTGGGCATCGCGACACACCGGCGCCGCTCGGACGCCGCCGCGCGCGCCGAGCAGGACGCCCACAATGACGCCGAGCGGCGGTATGCCGACGGCCAGGCGCGCTTCGGCGAGGCGATGCAGGTCGCCGAGAACCAGAACGAGGGCCACGAGCTGCTGATCAGCCACCTCGAGGCCGGCACGTCTGAGGCCGCGATCACGGTCCTCATCCGCAACAACAGCGGTGACCGGCTCGAGCCGGCCGTGGACCTCCCCGAGGACTCGCCGCTCGCCGAGCCGCTCGAGCTCGCCAAGCCGCGCAGCTGCCTGGCCGTGCGCCTCAGCCGGCCGGTCGACCAAGGCCCGAGCAGCGACGAGATCATCACCTGCGAGGTCTGCGGGGCGCAGGACGGCGAGTCCACCTGCCAGCCGCTGCTCGTCGGCGGGGAGGTCATCGGCTCCGTCCTCACGAGCGGCCGGCGGGCCACCACCGACGCCGAGCGGCGCCGCATCCACGACTCCGTGACCCAGGCGGCGCCGGTGCTCGCCAACCTGCGCAACCTCGCGCTGGCCGAGCTGCGCGCCGCCACCGACGCGCTCACCGGGCTCCCCAACCGGCGCGCGATCGACGACCATCTCAAGCGCCTGCTCGCCCAGGCCGGGCGGTCGCTCACCCCGATGTCGGCGATCCTGATGGACCTCGATCACTTCAAGCAGATCAACGACACGTTCGGCCACGAGCGCGGCGACGAGGTCCTGGCCGCCGTCGGCGCCGTCATGCGCACCGAGCTGCGCGGGAGTGACTTCGCCGGTCGCAGCGGTGGCGAGGAGTTCATCGTGATGCTCCCCGACACCGATCGCGCGGGCGCGCTGCGGGTCGCCGAGCACCTGCGCCAGGCGGTGCACTCGCTGTCGCTCCCGGGCGTGACCCGCGAGATCACCGCCAGCTTCGGCGTCGCCGGCTACCCCGACGACGCGCTCGACGGCGAGACGCTGATGCGCCTGGCCGACCGCGCGCTGTACTCCGCCAAGCAGAACGGCCGCGACCGCGTCGAGGCCACCTCCTCCGCCGGCCTGGGCCTGCGCCGCGCGCAGGCGCTCGAGGCGTCGGCCGAGTCCTGATCGCCGTACCTCCGGCGCAGGTCAGTCCGACGGGATCAGGACGGTGACCAGCAGGACGAGCGATCCGACGATCAACCAGCCGGCCAGCATCACCGCGAGGACCGGGGCCTGCGTGAACAGGATCACGCCCGCGCCGGGGAGTCTCGTGACCGGAGTCTGTTCGCGGCGTTGCGAGACGCCATGGCCCGCGCACGGACGTGCCTTCGTACAGACCTCACCCCGGAGGATGTGCTCGAGTGTGTCGGCCCGGCCGTCGCGATCGTGCAGCAGCACATGCGTCGTGTTGAACCGCGTGCGCTGGCAATCGGGGATCCCCCGGCTTGTCCGCTCGACGACCGGCATCGCCCGGCGCAGCGAGTCGTGCACGTGCTCCCAGTACGGCGTCCAGCCCGTCGACACCTGACGGTCGATGTGATTGCCCACGACGCCGGCGGCCACGGCGAGTATGAGACCGACGCCTCCGGCCGGCACGTTCGCGGCGGTGGCGGTGACGAGCACAAGCACGGCGAGCACCGTCAGTACGACGGTCGTCGGCAACAGCGCGGCGGCAAGGCAGCTCGCCTTCCACAGACGGAGCCGCCCGGGCCGCGTTCCCTTTGCTTCAAGCGCCTTGCCCGCGAGGCGCTCCGCCAGCACGAGCGATGACAGGATCGCGACGGCGCTCAGCGCGCCGGTTGCCGCCACCGTCGCGACCCAGACCGCGTGGTGGCCGGTCATCGCGCGGAGCGTCAGGCCCCGGGCGGGCAGTGCCGCTTCGCGCAGCAGTACTCGCCGATGCTGCGATCGAAGAGGACCGGCGTCCCGTCATCAGGGCAGTATTCGGAGAACCCTGCCTGCGGACGCTCGATCGCCGCGATCGCCGCGCGCGCGAACGACAGCCGGGGCGCGAGATCGCTCGTGGACCCGCCGGCCGAGCCCTCGAGCGTGCCAAGGATCCGCTCGACCTGCGTCGTGAGCATCCTCGCGGCCGACATGCGCGCGCCCACGGCGTCGCTTCCGGTGAGCTCGTCGTCGTGCTCGAACGGTCGCCACATGCCCTCGCTGCTCATCGCGGACTCCGATCGATCGCCTAAGAAGCCAGCCAAGCATCTCCTGCGCTCCTCGCGAGCGCAAGCGTCCTGATTTCACCCGGTCCGGGTGACGACCGCGGCGTGCGGGGGGTGGAGCATGCACCCATGTCCCTTCGCCAACACCCCGCGGCGGCCGGCGGGCCGACGAACGGCGACGACGCCCTCGCCGAGCATCTCGAGACCCTCGCGCAGCGCTACGGCAACCGGTTCCTCCGCGAGGCGGCTCCCGACAATGAGCTGTCCGAGCACGGGATGACCGCGACCGACGCCCTGCGGCTGATCGGGGAGGAGCTCGTCCTCGACGGCATCCCGATGCGCAACCTGGCGACGTTCGTCACCACGTGGATGGAGCCCGAGGCCCAGCGGATCATCGCCGAGAACCTCCACCGCAACTTCATCGATCACGCCGAGTATCCGCAGACGGCGGAGATCGAGCAGCGCTGCATCCGCATCATCGCCAACCTGTTCCACGCCCCCGGGGAGACGACCGGCGCGCGCACGCAGGGCTCGTCCGAGGCGATCATGCTCGGCGCGCTCTCGCTCAAGTGGAAGTGGCGCGCGCGGCGCGAGGCGGCGGGCAAGGACACCACGCGGCCGAACCTCGTGTTCGGCGGCGACGTCCATGTCGTGTGGGAGAAGTTCTGCCGCTACTTCGACGTCGAGCCGCGGATCATCCCGCTGCAGCCCGACAAGTACACGATCGGCCCCGAGGACGTGGAGCCCCACGTCGACGAGAACACGATCGCGGTGGCCGCCGTGCTCGGGACGACCTTCACCGGCCACAGCGACGACATCCCCGGCATCAACGACCTGCTGGTCCGCCTGCGCGACGAGCGCGGGCTCGACGTGCCGCTGCATGTCGACGCCGCCAGCGGCGGGTTCGTGTGGCCGTTCCTGTACCCGCACTCGGAGTGGGACTTCCGGCTCGAGCAGGTGCGCTCGATCAACGTCTCCGGCCACAAGTTCGGGATGGTCTACCCGGGCATCGGCTGGCTCGTCTTCCGCGAGCGGAGCGACCTCGCCGAGGACCTCGTCTTCTACGAGAACTACCTCGGCAAGACCGACGCGACGTTCACGCTGAACTTCTCGACCGGCTCGGCGATGGTGCTCGCGCAGTACTACAACTTCGTCCGCTTCGGCCACGGCGGCTATCGCTACCTGATGGAGACGATGCAGGCGAACGCGCGCGTCCTGGCCGACAACATCGCCGGCCTCGGGCACTTCCGGCTGATCGGCGACGAGGGCGCCGAGCAGCTCCCGCTGGTGGCCTTCCAG
>CAWIEW010000023.1:0-176727 GCA_963835285.1 uncultured Solirubrobacteraceae bacterium
GGTGAAGGCGATGCAGTCGACGCGCTCGTCCTCGACCATCCGGGCGCCGACGTCGCCGCCGCCCGCGAGCAGCGCGACCAGCCCGGCCGGCAGGTGGTCCAGGCAGGGCGCCAGCGCGAGCGTCGACAGCGGCGTCAGTTCGGAAGGCTTGCAGACCGCCGCGTTGCCGGCGGCCAGCACCGGCGCGAGCTTCCAGGCGAGCAGGAGCAGCGGGTAGTTCCACGGCACGATGCAGGCCACCACGCCGAGCGGCTCCTTGAGCACCAGCGCCAGCTGCGAGGACTCGACCGGCGGGATCACGCGCCCGGCCGACGTCCGCGCCAGCTCCGCATAGAAGTCGAACGCGCTCGCGGTCCAGCCGACCTCGTCGCGGTTCTCGATCAGCGGCTTGCCGCCCTCGCGGGTCATCAGCTCGGCCAGCTCGTCGGTCCGTGCGCGCATCCGCGCGGCCACCTCGTGCAGCGCCTCGGCGCGCTCGGCGGCGGGCGTGGCGGCCCATTCGCGCTGGGCGGCGCGGGCCGCCGCGATCGCCGCGTCGAGCTGCTCGGCGTCCGGCGTGCCCACCGTCGCGATCGCCTCTTCGCGCGCGGGGTCCTCCACCTCCAGGCCCGGTCCGGCGCCCTCCACCAGCTCCCCGCCGATCAGCAGTCGCGTCTCCATGACGCGAGATCCTGTCAGGCGGCCGGCGCCGGCACGAACGCGACCGCGGTGCCCCACGGGTCGCGCGCCAGGAAGCCGCCGTCGAAGCCCTCGACGTCGGATCCGGCGGCCTCGAGGCGCTCCCGGACCGGCGCGAGATCGTCCGCGGGCAGCTGCACGGTCCAGCGCGCGAGCCCGGCACGATGCGGCGGCGCGCCCGGCACGCCCTTGCCGCGCCAGGTGTTGAAGCCGAGGTGATGGTGGTAGCCGCCGGCACTCACGAACGCGGCCGAGTCGCCGATCTGCGCCTGCTGCTCGAAGCCGACCGCGTCGCGGTAGAAGCGCAGCCCCTCGTCGATGTCGCCGACGTGCAGGTGCAGGTGGCCCATCCGCAGCCCGGGGCCGACCTGCGGCGTGACGTCCTCACCGGCGACGGTCGCCATCAGGTTGTCGATGTCGAGCGCCTTCGGGCCGCCGGCGTAGCCGAGGTGATCCGGCCACTGCTCGCGCGGGCGGTCGGCGGCGAGCTCGATCCCGTTGCCGTCGGCGTCCGGGAGGTAGATCGCCTCGTGAGTCTCGTGATCGGACGCGCCGTCGATCGGCGTCCGGGTGGCGGCGATGCGCAGCACCGCGCGGGCGAGCTCCTCGCGGCTCGGGTACAGCAGCGCGTAGTGGTAGAGCCCGGCGTGGCGGCCGGCGGGAAGCGCCTGCGGGTCCTCGTGCAGGACGACGGTCGTCTCGTTGCCGTCGCCGAGCTCGGCCACGTCGGCCTCGTGCCGGTGCACGCGCAGGCCGAGCGAGCTCTGGTACCAGGCCACCGCGCGATCGAGGTCGCGGACGGTGAGGTGGACTTCGCCCAGGCGGAGGTTGTCGGGGAGCGCGCTCATGGTTGTGCTCGCAACCAGTATGACGCGCGCCCCCGTGCTCTCCGCCGGGCGCCGGCTACATCTAGACCCCGGCCGGGTCGGGCCGGTGCGCGATCAGCGCGCGCGCCGCGTCGACCGCCGACGTCACCTTGCCGATCTCCGGCGCGGCGCCGCGACGGATGACGATCTCGCAGTCGTCGGCGACGTCGTCGGCGCTGTTGGCCCACGCGAGGTCGAACCCGCTACCGCAGCTGACCGTGTCGGGGGCGCTGGTGCTGTCGCCGCGAACGTCCACGACGTCGGTCCCCGAGCCGGCGTCGACGGTGGCGCCGCCGACGTGGCTGACGATCACGTCGATCCCGGAGCCGCCGTTGAGCGTGATGTCGCCGCGACCGGTCGGCACGGCGAGGATGTCGTTCCCGGAGTCGCCGCTCAGCTTGACGGTGTCGCCCGTGAAGCTGACGAGCCGGTCGTCGCCGCTGCCGCCCTTGGCGTCGTTGAAGTCGAAGCCGCCGGGCACGAGCAGGTCGCCGCTGCGGCCGCCGGTCAGGATCGCGGCCGCGGCACCGAGGCCGGCGTGGATGCGATCGCGCCCGTCGCCGCCGTTGCCGGTCGCGAGGCTGTTCGCGGCGAGCACGATCGAGTCGCTGCCCGGGCCGCCGTCCGCGGTCGCGCTGATGCCGCCGGCGAGCACGTCGTCGTTGCCCGATCCGGCGTCCATCGCGAGGCTCTCGGTGAAGCTCTTGACGCTGGCGACGTCGTCCTCGTCGGCGAGTGAGACGGTCACCGGGTACGCCTGGGTGGGGGAGCCGCAGATCGTCGGCAGCCGGCCGGCGCAGCCGGCGCCGATGGTGAGCGGCGCCGAGTACTCGTTGAACGGCATCCGCAGGTCGAGCCCGCCGCCGACGGTCCCGTGCATCTCGAGCGCGTTGACCTCGTTCGGCGCCGCCGTGTAGGCGATCGTGGGCGTGCCGCCGGGCACCGTGAGTGCGATCGAGGCGGCGGATGCGCTGGCGGGCACGGCGGCGGCAGCGGCGACGGTGGCAAGTGCGACGAGGGTGGGGCGCTTCATGCCCTGCAACCTGCCGCACGGAAGCGCAGGACGTCCTGACCGTTCGGGGGGCGAGACCAGGTCCCCCCTCCCCGTCCGGGGAGGTTTGTCAACGAACGGACGATGCCGTCAGAAGACGTCCGGCGGCGGGCCGGATTCCGGTTCGCTGTAGCGCGCATACGGGACCTCGCCCTCGTGCTCGATGCCGGCGCCGCGACGGACCGCGGCGGCGTCGACCGGATAGCGGGCGCTGCCCTTCTCCTTGCGCGCGCCGACGGCGAGTACGAGCGCCGGCTCGTCGCCGGCGCCGACGATCGTGTGCGGCGTCCGCGGTGGGCAGTGGAAGAGGTCCCAGGTCGCGAGCGCGCGCTCCTCGCCCTCGACGATCGCGAGCGCGGTCCCGCGCAGCACGAGGAAGTCCTCCTGGCCGGCCTCGTGGTGGTACATCGACATCGGCTGCCCCGGCTCGAGCCAGTACAGGCCGATCCCGAGCTCGTCGAAGTGGGCCTCGCCCTCGCCGCCGAACTTCGCGACGGCGCGCATGTCGTTGTGCATCCACGGCGCGTCGCGCGCGTTGACGACGAACCAGCCGGCCGTCTGCGGGACGCCGCCCTCCATACGTGCCTCCGCCATGGCGGCCAGGCTACTCGCCGACGACGATCGCGTCGATCGCCACGGCGCCGCGGGCGCGGGCGACCGAGACACGGTGGTGGCCGTCGCGGACGGCGTAGCGGTCGGCGACGCGCACGACGGTGATCGGGGGGAGCGCGACGCCGAGGTACTCGGCGACCCACAGGCGCAGCCAGCGCTCGCGGGTCCGTCGGGCCGGCCGGAACTGACCGTCGAACTCCTGCGCGCGGCCAGGCTCCACGGTGAAGGCGACCGCGTCGAGCGGGATCGTGCGGGTGCTGGTGCGCGCGCTGGAGTGCGGGACCGGGGCGTCATGCACCGGCAGGCGCGGCTCGCCGCGCCGCAGCGACAGCCGGGCCCGCCGGCGTGCGGCGGTGGCGCGATCGAACGCCCGCTCGGCTTCCAATGTCGTCCAGCCGTAGTGCATGGCTACACGGTCGCACCGCGGCTGCCCTCCTCCATACGGCCTGCTGGCCGAGCCTGGTACGGCTGCCCGCCGGTCAGGGGGTCAGCTCGACCACGGCGCCGCCGTTCTTCGCGAGCCGCAGGTGCAGCGTGGTGGCGGCGGTGACGGTCCTGTGCGCCTCGGTGAGGCCGTCGTCGACGATGCGCGCGTCGTGGTCGCCGGGGCTGAGGAAGCGCAGGGGCACGGTGACGGTGCGCGGCGCGCCGGCGCCGAGCGCGCCGACGAACCAGCGACGCCCGTCGCGCCGGGCGATCGCCACGAAGCGGTCGGGGCGGCCGGCGACGAGCCGCGTGTCGTCCCAGGCCGCGGGGACGTCCCGCAGGAGCGAGGCGGCGACCGGGTGGCGGTTGTAGCTCTCGGGCGTGTCGGCGTAGTGCTGAAGGCCGGACTCGTAGACGACGCTCATCGCCAGCTCGTGCCCGGCGGTGGTGATGCGGTTGGCGCGCCGAGAACGTCACCGGCGTGTAGTCCATCGAGCCGATCGCGTTGCGCGTGAAGACGAGGTCGACGTCGGCGGCGGGATCGGACGGGGCGCCGCCGCGTTCGTACTCGGCGCCCCGGACCGCCTCGAGCGAGAGCACGTTCGGCCACGTGCGCTGGAGACCGCGCGGGACCGTGCAGCCGTGGAAGTCGACGACGAGCCGCCGGCGCGCGGCCGCGCGGGCGATGTCCTCCATCGACGGCCATGCGCCGGCCGCCGTCGGACTGCAGGTAGTCGACCTTGATCCCGGCGATCCCCCAGCCGGCCCATCGGTCGAGCGTCGCGGCGCGCCGGGCGGGGTCGGCGAGCGCGTGCCAGTCGGTCCACAGGATCAGCCGGACGTTCCGGGCCGCGGCGTAGGCCTCGAGGTCGGGCACCCAGGCGGCGTCCCAGCCGGCGTCGACGGTCGCGTACTCGAAGTGCTCGGCGGCCGCGAAGTCGACGAACTGCTCCTGCCGGGCGAGGCTGCGCGTGCTCGCGGAGTCCGACCACCACGACCAGGCGGCGCGGCCGGGGCGGATCCAGCTCGGGTCGTTGATCCGCGACGGGCGGCCGAGCGCGAGCGGCAGGTCGGAGGCCACGATCGTCTGCAGGCTCCCGATCACGGCGATCCGCCAAGCACGCACGTCACCCGTGGTGCGTAGCCGCCCGTTGCGGATCGCACGCAGATGACCGCCGGGCGCGCCGTAGGGGACACCCGCCTCGGTCAGCAGCGCCCAGTCGCGCCCGGTCGACAGCAGCGCCGGGAAGCCGTACCGGCCGGCGTGCCGGAGGGGCGTGCGGCGGTACGGGTTCTCGTAGCTGCTGGAGAACCGCTGGAGCCATGCCCGGCCGCGGGCGATCCACGTCGTCGTGCCGCGCACGGCGATCCCGTCGTCGGCCGCGAGCACCGCGACGCCGCCGACCTTCAGCACGCGCGCGCGGAGGGTGTGGCGGCGGCGCTTGCCGGCGGGCGTCGTGAACCGCGTCGTCAGACGCGAGCGGCGGACGCGGGTGCCGTGCAGCGGGCCGAGGTCGGCGCGCAGGACGGTCCGGCCATGGCGCGAGGCGGTCAGGTTGCCGGCGCGCGTCACGGTCGCCGCGATGCTGCGGTCGGGCGACGAGACCGTCCACGCGTGGGCCGGCGCGGGCAGCGCCAGCGCCAGTGCGATCGCGGCAAGAGCGGTTCTCATCGGGGGTTCAGTGCTAGCACTCTGGACCGCCGAACACGTCTGCGAGACGATCGGCGCGATGTCGAGGGTGCTCCGGCCAGTCGCGTGCGTGATCGCCGCCACCGCGGTGGTGGTCGCGATCGCCACCATGGTCGCCGCCTTCGTCGCGCGCTCGCGTGGCATCGACGTCCCGGTCGATCCGGTCGCGAGCGTGCTCCTGGTGATCGCCGTCGCCGCGCCCGCATCGGTCGGGTTGTTCGTCGCGCTGCGCCAGCCGGGCAACCGCGTCGCGTGGATCCTGCTGATCGGGCCGCTGTCGGTCGGCGCTGGTGATGGCCGCCGACGCGGTCGCGACCGTGGCGCTGGACCACGATCGCGGCTCGACGGTCGGCGCCTGGGCGGCGCTCGCCGCCCAGCAGTGGCCGGTGCTGTTCCTCTGGCCGCTCGCGCTCGCGTACGTGTTCCCGGACGGTCGCCTGCCGTCGCCGCGCTGGCGCCCGGTCGCAGTCCTCGCCTGCATCGCCTGCGGCGGGCTGGTGCTGCTGCTCCTCGGCGTCCCGGAGTCCGACACCCGCTACGGCGACATCCCCAGCCCGCTGCCGGTCACGTGGCCGCGCAGCCTCGAGCCGGTGTTCTGGGTGTTCTGGGGCGGGCTGCTGGCCTCGCTGTTCGGCGGCGCGGTCGCTCTGTCCGCGCGCTACCGCGCGGGTGACCGCCCGCTCCGGCGCCAGGTGCTGTGGCTCGTCTACGGCGCGGTGCTGCTGCCGATCTGGCTCGGCGGCGGGTCGCTGATCGCGGTGCTCTTCGGATCGTTCGATGCCGTCGACTTCTTCGGCCTGACGATCCTGCAGGTGTGGCCGGCGGTCGCGGTGGCGGTCGCGGTCACCCGCCACGGCCTGTACGCGATCGACCGGCTGCTCAACCGCACGCTCGTCTACGTCGCGCTGACCGCGCTGCTGGTCGGGACGTACGCGCTCGTCGCGCTGCTCGTCGGCCTCGTCGTCGGCGGCTCGGCGCTGTCGGCCTCGGTGGCGACGATCGCTGCCGCGCTCGCGTTCCGGCCGCTGCTCGGGCGCATCCAGATGCTCGTCGACCGCCGGTTCGCCCGCGCCCGGTTCGACGCGGTCCGGCTGCTGCGCGACTTCCTCGACGAGGTGCGCGACGGCCACGCCGAGCCGGAGGACGTCGGCGCGGCGGTGGCGCTCGCGCTCGCGGATCCGGGCGCCGAGGTCGTGTTCCGGCTGCCGGAGACCGGCGCCTACGCGAACCGCCACGGCCACCTGATCGACCTCCCGGCCGACGGCCGCGCGCGTGCGGTGATCGGGCGCGACGACCGCGAGCTCGGCGTGCTGCTGCACGACGCCGGGCCTCGCGCCCGACCTGGTGCGCGCGGTGGTCGACGGCGCGGCGGTGCCGGTCGAGCTCGCGTGCCTGCGCGTGGAGCTGCGGCTGCAGCTCGCCGAGGTCGAGTCCTCGCGCGCGCGGATCGCGCAGGCCGGCTACGCCGAGCGGCGCCGGATCGAGCGCGACCTGCACGACGGCGCGCAGCAGCGGCTGGTCACGCTCGGCATCGTGCTGCGGCGGATCCAGCGCTCGCTGCCGCGCGACGCGATCGCGATCGACCCGGCGCTCGACGCCGCGGTCGACGAGGTCACGGCCGCGATCGCCGACCTGCGCACGATCGCCGCCGGCGTGCGGCCGCCGCGGCTCGACGAAGGGCTCGCCGCCGCGCTCGCGGACCTGGCCCGCGGCGCGACCGTGCCGGTCGAGGTCAGCGCCACCGAGGACCGCGCGCCGCCGGAGGTGGAGGCGGCCGCCTACTTCGTCGCCTGCGAGGCGCTCACCAACGCGCTCAAGCACGCGTCGCCGACGCGGGTGCGTCGTCGAGACCGCGCGCGAGGACGGCGTGCTGCGCCTGGTCGTCGCCGACGACGGCGTCGGCGGCGCCGCGGCGGGCGGCGGCACCGGCCTGCCCGGCATGGCCGACCGCGTCGCCGCGCAGGGCGGGACGCTCGCCATCGAGAGCCCGCCGGGAGCGGGAACGCGGATCGCGGTGCAGCTGCCATGCGCGTCGTGATCGCGGAGGACACCGTGCTCCTGCGCGAGGGGCTCGCCGGGCCTGCTCGAGGATGCCGGCCACGAGGTCGTCGGCCGCGCGGGCGACGCCGACGCGCTGCTCGCGCTGGTCGGCGAGCACGAGCCCGACCTCGCGGTCGTCGACGTCCGGATGCCGCCCGACTACGACGACGAGGGCACGCGCGCGGCGGCGGAGATCCGGCGCACGCACCCGGCGACCGGCGTGCTCGTGCTCTCCCAGCACATCGAGACCCGCCACATCGTCGAGCTGGTCACGGACGGCGGCGGCTTCGGCTACCTGCTCAAGGACCGCGTGCTCGACGTCGACGACTTCCTCGACGCGGCGCGCCGCGTCGCCGACGGCGGGTCCGCGCTCGACCCCCAGGTGGTCGCCACGCTGATCGGCGCGCCGGGGCCGGTGAAGGCGCTCGGCGAGCTGACGCCGCGCGAGCGCGAGGTGCTCGCCCTGATGGCCGAGGGGCGCACCAACTCCGGGATCGCCAAGCGGCTGTGGCTGACCGAGAAGACGGTCGAGACGCACGTGCGCGCGATCCTCATGAAGCTGGGCCTGACGGTCAGCGACGACGACCACCGGCGCGTGCTCGCCGTCCTCGCGTACCTGCGCGCCATTAAGGGCTAGCCCTGGGAAACCGGCGCGCGAAGTTCCGGGCTGGCCTCGATGTGCCGCGGCCGCCCCGAACGTAGCTTCGTCGGCATGACCATCAAGCGCATCTCACCCCTCCTCACCGCCGCCGTCGCGCTGCTCTGCGTGGCCCTCCTGTGGCCCGCCGCCGGCCAGGCCGCGAACCGCACGAAGACGATCAAGGTCTTCTCCAAGGCCGTGTCCATGACCGTCACCCAGGCGGACGGCACCGTCATCGACCACCCGCCGTTCCCGCAGATGGCGCCGGGCGACGTCCTCGACATCTACTCGCTCGACTTCTGCGGCACGCACAAGAAGCACGCCAAGCGCTTCGCCGGCAGCGAGCACCTGCACTGCGTGTTCGGGACCGGCGAGCCGGACTGCACGTCGACCGTCGCGCTCGGCCGCTCCCTGCTCGTGTTCCACGGCGACAAGCTCGTCGACGGCGCCGGCCGCTTCCTCGGCGCCACCGGCCGCGTGGTCTCCACGAAGGAGGTCCCGGGCGGGACGGACGCCGTCGCGAAGATCAAGCTCGCCAAGAAGTAGCTCGCTCTCCGATCCCCGGAGCCCCGCACCCGCGGGGCTCTTCGTCGTGAATGACCGGCCGCCTTGCGGCGTCTTACCTCAGACCCAACCAAGGAGGTCGTCGCACTCGGCGGCACCGCGTTCGCGGCCGGGGAGATCACCGGCTCGGACGCTCGCGAGACCGGAACCCCCTCGGGAGCCGGGCGGCAGCCTCCCTACCGCCGCCCGGACTCCCGCCTCAGGTCAGCCGCAGTGGCCGACCCAGGGCTGCGTGGTGACGGCATACCGCGTGCCGTTGATCCACAGGTAGCCGCTGGACGCGATGCAGTGACCGGCGGCCGACTTCTTCGTCGACACCGGCCCGGCGAAGTAGCGGAACTTGCCCTTCTGGACACCGTCGGTCTTCGAGTCGTAGTGACAGACCTTGCCGCCCGGCTTCTTCTCCGAGCAGATGCCGACCCACACGCGGGTCTTGAGCTTCTTGCCCCACGTGCTGCCGGCGTGGTTCATGCGCGCGCAGTTCTTGCCGGTCGCCTTGTTGAAGTAGACGTCCAGCTCGCCGACCTTCTTGCCGCCCACCTTCATGTTGCGGCTTTCGATCAGCTTGCCCAGGCAGCTGTTGGACTTCGCGCTCGCGGGAGCTGAGCTGGTGAGTGCGGCGATCACGAGGATCGCGGCTCCGAGCAGCACCCCTGTCGCAAGCAGCCGCGCGCGATTCCGCTGATGACGTTCGAGAGCATCCCCTGCCCTTTCGTCGCTGGTTTACGTCAAACGGCGGGCAGACGTGCGCGTGCCTCCTCTCTCACGGCACGTGAATCACACGCCTGCCCGCCGCTCCGACACGGTGCCCCGGCGACCTTGGGGATTCCTTGGCGCGACCTTGGGTCAGGTGCCGGCGAGCGCGGTCTTGCAGTCGTCGGCGATGCTCGTGAGCTGCTGGCTCAGCTCGTCCGCGTGAGCCTCCGGATCGTCGGCTTCGAGCACGCTGCCGAAGGCTGACAAGAACGCCCTGGTGCAGTCCTTGGCCACCGCCGCCTTGGCCTCGGCGGCTTGCTGCTCGGCCTGGGCCTGCTCGGCCTCGGCCTGGGCCTTCTCGGTATCGGTGGTGGCCTGCTCCGCCTTCTTCTTGGCGTCGGCGGCGTTCTGCTCGGCCTGGTCGGCCCTCTTGTTGGCCTCGTCGACGTCCTGCTGGGCGGAGGCGAGGTCCTCCTGCGTCGTGCCGAGCTCGTCCGCGAGGTTCTCGTACAGCGCGGTGAGGCCCGCCAGCGCTCCCGCCACCGCCACCGTGTTGGCGTCGTCCTCCTTCGGCGGTTGCTTCGCGCTCTCGAGCTCCTTCTGCGTGCTCGCGAGCTGCTGTTCGGCCTTGGCGAGATCGCTCTGTGCGCTGTCGCGGTCCGACTTGAGCGTGAGCGCCCAGATCAACAGGCCGGCGGCGAGCAGCGCGAGGGCGCCGCTGATCCAGATCCACCAGTTGCGCGGCCGCTTCTGCTCCGGCTCAGGAGTCGACATGTGGGCATCGTCTTGGCGGCTCGGGCGCGTGGCAATCGTGGGCACGCGCGGGCGCACGTGGTGTGCGCACTCCGCGTCAGCGCGGGGCGGCGACGATGGCGTCGCGGAGTTGCTGCAGGGCCGCCTCGCGCGCGCCGGTCAGCGCGGGCTCGTCGTCGACGGCGGCGGGCTCGACCGGGACGTGCCGGGGCGCGCGGGCGAACGCGGCCTGGATCGCCGCGAGCACGCGCGGGTCGCGACCCCACGGGCCGCCGATCAGCACGACCGCGGGGTCGGCGAGCGCCACGGCGGCCGAGAGCACGCCGGCGACGGCCGCGCCGAGCGCGGCGTGCCGCTCCTCGGTCCGCAGCAGTTCCGCCACGTCGATCGCGGTCGAGCCGGGGCGGCGCAGGCCGAGCGCGGCGAACACCTCGGTCAGCGGCATCGCCACGCCGTCCGGACCGGTGGTCGGCACGTGTGCGATCTCGCCGGCCAGGCCCCGGTGGCCGCGGCGGACCTCCCCGTCGCTGACCACGGCGGCGCCGACTCCCGCGCCGAGGTACACGTACACGAAGTCATCGCGGCGACGCTCGGCGCGGGCGGCCCAGTTCACGTCGTTGTCGACGGTGACGGGCGCGAACTGCCGCCAGCACGGCGGGTGGGTCGAGAGCGCCGACGAGGAACGGCGCGTCCGGCAGCTCGACCAGCCGGCCCGTCTCGCGGTCGACCGGGTCGGCGGCGCTGACGACGGCCAGCCGCGCGGGCCGCTCGCCCACGACCTGCGCTCGCCAGCCGCTTCAGGGCGCGCGCGACGCCGCGCGCCCCGGGTGCCCGGCTCACCTCGGCCTCCGCGCGTGCGACGACCTCGCCGTACACGTCGATCGCCTCGGCCACGATCCCCTCGGGCGCGATGCTCGCGACCAGCGCGCAGCCGGTGGTCGCGGGCAGGCCGTAGTAGGTGCCGATGCGTCCACGGCCCGTGGTGCGCTCGCCGGTGTCGACGACGAGGCCGGCCTCGGTCAGCCGCCGGACGCTCTCGGACACGGTCGGCTTCGACAGCCCGGTCGCCACCGCGAGCTCGGCGCGCGTGGCCCGGGGCAGCTCCATCAGCGCCCGCAGCACGTGCTCGTCGGACAGCGACCGGAGCAGGTGGAGGGACGGCTTGGTCGGAGCCACAGGCGAAGTCTAGTCAGGACTCTTGTCTAGAAGCACGGAGCGTGCTACCTTCCCGCCTTCAGTAAGGAGTCCTTCTTATGGGAGAGAGGCGATGACGACCATCCACGCGCTGCCGCACTGGGAGACCACGCCGGCCGACTTCAAGGCCGCGATCCGCGAGACGAAGGCGGCGATCCGGGCGCGCATCGAGGCCTCGGGCCGCTCGGTCGAGGAGGTCTTCGCCGCGATCGAGGCGCGGGTGGCCGAGCGGGTCGCCGAGATCGAGGAGGCCAAGGCGCGCGGCGAGACGGTCTGGCCGGTCGTCGACTACGCCGACGTCGCGGCCGGCACGGTGCCGGCCGAGACGGTCGAGCTCCTGCACCGGCGCGGCTGCGCCGTCGTCCGTGGCACGTTCGACCGCGAGCAGGCGCTCGCCTGGGACCAGGGCATCGTCGACTACGTCGAGCGCAACCACTTCTTCGAGAACTACCGCGGCCCGGGCGACGACTTCTTCGGCAGCGTCGGCTCGCGCCCGGAGATCTATCCCGTGTACTGGTCGCCCGCGCAGATGGAGGCTCGCCAGAGCGACCGCATGGCGCGCGTCCAGTCGTTCCTCAACCACCAGTGGACGTTCGAGTCGGACGGCGTGCAGTGGTTCGATCCGGACCGGGACTCGCTCTATCCCGACCGCATCCGGCGCCGGCCGCCGGGCGCGAGCTCGGGCGGCCTCGGCTCGCACGTCGACGTCGGCACGCTCGACCTGTGGATGACGCAGGCCTACCAGCAGGCGTTCCGGCACCTGTTCGACGGGTCGGTCGAGCAGTACGACCCGTGGGACGCGGCGCATCGCACGTCCGGCCCGCAGTACCCGAGCTCGACGATGTGCTCGGTCTTCCGCACCTTCCAGGGCTGGACCGCGCTGTCCGACATGGCCCACGACCAGGGCGTGCTGTTCACCGTCCCGATCCCTGAGGCGATGGGCTACATGCTGCTGCGGCCGCTGCTGTCCGACGTCGCCGAGGACGACTTGTGCGGCGTCACCGTCGGCCAGGTGTTCCCGGTCAACGAGCAGTGGCACCCGCTGCTCGTGCGCGCGTTCGCCGGCATCCCGGACGTCCAGGCGGGCGATACCGTGTGGTGGCACGCCGACGTGATCCACGGCGTCGCGCCGGTCGAGGACCAGCAGGGCTGGGGCAACGTCATGTACATCCCCGCCGCGCCCTGGTGCCCGCGCAACGAGGACTACGCGCCGAGCGTCCGCGAGGCGTTCCTGGCCGGCGACAGCCCGAGCGACTTCCCGGAGGAGCACTACGAGCGCAACTGGCCCGACCGCTTCCAGCCGTCGCAGCTCAACGACACGGGCCGGCGGGGCCTCGGGATGACCTGAGGCCGGATCGTTCTCAGGGCGACGATGGGCGGCCGTTAGGGTCGAGCGAAATCGTCGAGCGAAGGGATTACGAGGATGCCGAAGCCCACCGTCGTACTGGTCCATGGAGCCTGGGCCGACGCGTCCAGTTGGAACGCGGTCGCATCCGAGCTCACGAGCCAGGGCTTCGCCGTCCTCGCCCCGCCGAACCTCCTGCGGTCCGTCGGGATCGACGCGCCGTACATCACCTCGTTCCTCGCGCAGCGGACGAGCGGTCCTGTCGTGCTGGCCGGCCACTCGTACGGCGGCTTCGTCATCAGCAATGCCGCGAGCGGCGCGGAGAACGTCAAGGCCCTCGTCTACGTCGATGCGTTCATCCCGGATGAGGGGGAGACCGTCTTCCAGATCCTCGGCGGCTCCGGCTCAGCGTTCGACGTCCCAGACCCGACCGCCGTGTTCGACATCGCCGGCTACCCGGGTGCACCGGAAGGCGACGCCGAGGCGTTCCTCAAGCCCGACACCGTGCACAACTCGTTCGCCCAGGATCTCCCCGAGGCCGACCGGTGGCTGATCGCGGCCGGCCAGCGGCCGATCACGCTCAGCGCCAACACCACGCCGTCCGGTCCCGCCGCTTGGAAGTCGCTGCCGAGCTGGGCCGTGATCGGGACCGAGGACCGCGTGATCCCGCCCGACACCCAGCGTCACATGGCCGAGCGGGCGGGCGCCACCATCACCGAGGTGGCGGGTTCGCACGTCTCGATGGTCTCGCACCCCCAGGTGGCGATCGACGCGATTCTCGCCGCCGCGGAGGAGGCCGGCGACTAGCCGCGGCTCATCTCGTCGATGCACACGGTCGCGGCCAGGATGAGGGCGTCGTTCTCTCCTGGCGCGACCTCGATCCCGTACGTGTCGCGCACGCGGAACCACCGCTTCGAGATCTCCGCGATCTTCTGGCCGTCGCGCTCGATCTCGTACTCGTGGTCGACGATGTTGCCCTTCGCGCTGAGATCCTCGCCGTGCTCGACGTCGATCGCGTAGCGCTCGCGCAGCGGGGTGATCAGCGCCTTGTGCACCGTCGCGACGGTCTCCCCGTCGCGCTCGATGCTCATCTTGTCGCGGATGCTCAGCTTCTTCTCCTGGACCTTCAGCAGCTCCTCGCCGGAGCGGCTCTCGATGACCATCGTCCGCCGGATCCGCAGCGCCTTCCCGTTGACCTTGAAGGCGCGGTCCCCGTCGCCGGTCTCGATCCAGAAGTCGTCGCCGATCGAGAAGAGCTTCTCGCGCATCTGGTACCGGGTTCCGTCGAGGTCGTGATGCCTGCGTAGCAGGGCCACTGGCTGCTCCTTTCGCGGTCTGTCCGGACTATCTCGGGGTCGGCCGCGCGGACCAATGGTGCGTGCACACCTAGAGCCGGGTCATCCACACGAACTCGTGGAGCGCGCCGTTGGTGAAGTGCTCGTAGCGCCTGGCTTCGCGGAAGCCGGCTCGCTGATAGACGGCGATGGCACGGCGGTTGAACGCGGCCACCGCCAGCGCGTACGTGGGCGCGGGGAAGCGCTCGGCCGCGAACCGCAGCCCCGTGGCGAGGAACGACTCGCCGAGCCCACGGCCCGTGAGATCGGGTCGTAGACCCAACCCGATCTCGACGACCTCGCCGGCCACGGTGAACGCGAAGAACCCGGCGAGTCGCTGGTCGGCATCTGCGGCGAAGTACTTCACGCCCCACCCGGCCGGATTCAGCAGCTCGCTGAGGTCGTCGGCGTCGCGATCCCAGTCGTAGAAGTCGTACGGCTGCGGGTAGTGCCACGCCGCGATCTCACCGGCGTCGTCCGCCGTCATCGCCCTGATCGCGAACCAGCTCACGAGCAGAAGTTAGACGCGGCGTGAGCTGTCTCCGGCAACAGCCACTGCGCGACCGATGGCTCGCCGGGCGTTCAACGACCGGGGCCGACACAGCCGGTCCGTCGACGTCGGCGAAGCCGACTGCTAGACCTCACTGGCCGATGAGCGAGTCGCCGCCCTTCGAAGTGACGTACATCGATCTCCCGATGGCGCCGGCCGAACCGCTCCCGGAGGAGTTCTCGTCTTCGCGGCTCAGGCGCTCGCTTCTCGTGCTGGGCGGCATCGTCCTGCTGGTCGTGGCCGCGATCGTGCTGGTGCCGGGCCTTGGCTCGTTGCGTGACCGCTTCGCCGGCGCCCAGCCCGGCTGGCTCGTGCTCGCGGCGGTCCTCCAGCTCGGGTCGTGCGCGTCCTATGTGCTTGCGTTCCGGGCGGTGTTCTGCCGGCGGATGAGCTGGCGCACGAGCACTGAGATCGGGCTATCCGAACTGGCCGCGAACTCCGTCTTCTCGATCGGCGGAGCCGGCGGCCTCGCCCTCGGGGCGTGGATTCTGCGGCGCGGAGGGCTGGAGGGCGCCTTCATCGCCCGCCGCACGGTTGCGTTCTTTCTGCTGACGAGCCTCGCCAACGTCGGATTCCTCATCCTGGGCTCGCTCGCGCTCGCGTCGGGGCTGCTGAACGGCTCGCCGGGCTTCGTGCTCGCCGTCGTCCCAGCCATCGTCGGCGCGCTGGCGATCGCACTCGCCGTGGCCGGGCGCCGGGTGGCGAGCGCCCTCGCCGAACGCTCCGTCCGCTCGCGGATCACCGCAGCGGCAGACGCGGTCGGCGCGGGCGTCGACGAGGCGCTGATCCTGCTGCGGAGCAACGATCTCACGCTCGTGATCGGCGCCGCCGGCTATCTGCTCTTCGACGTCGCGATGCTCGGCGTGTGCTTCCCGGCGTTCGGGAACGACATTCCGCCCGTCGGCGTGCTCCTGGTGGCGTACATCATCGGCCAGCTCGGCGGCCTGATTCCGATCCCCGGCGGGATCGGCGGCATCGACGCCGGCCTGATCGGCACGCTCGTGCTCTACGGCGTCGACGCCACCGACGCGGCTGTCGCGGTGATCGCCTATCGCGGCTTGCTGCTCGCGATCCCCGCGCTACTCGGACTGCCCGCCCTCGCCGTTCTGCGTCACCGTCTCCAGAGAGAGGCGCACGACATCGCGGCATGTGCGCCCGGCGAGTCGGTCGAGGTGCTCGGCCGCGGGGTCGTGCACCGGCCGGAGCCCGCCGTCACGTCGTAACGGCTAGCGCGCGCGGCCCTGCGCGACGCGCGTGCTGAAGATCTGCGCGCAGTGCTGCCCGTACGACTGGGTGGCGTACACGTGCATGTTCCACGTCCGCCAGCGCTTGCTCGCGGCCATCCGCCGCCGCAGGCCGACCCCGTACACGCGGCTGCCCCGCTTGACGCACACGAACCCGTGACGCGGACGGTGCGTGCCGACGCGCCAGGCGAAACGGGCGCGCTTGCGCGGGAGCCCCTTCGCGCGGTTCATGGCCCGGCGTTCCGTGCCCTTGGCGACGCGATAGGCGGGCTTCACGGTCGCCCGGGCCGGCTCCCGTCCGCGGTCGACGGGAACCGCCGGCGCGGCGGCCGCGACGACGGCGATCGCGAGGGCGATCACGGCGGTCATGGCGAGTGTGCGACGGATCATCGTTGCGGTACGCATCGGCATCTCCCGCGCCCGCTTGACCCCCGGCACCTAGCCGTCCGGCCAGGATCCCGCATTTGGTGTCGGGAAACCCTCGCTATCCGAGGGAAAGCCGACACCAACCGAGCCGGGCCGATCCCTCGCTCGCCCTACCCAGCCGCAGGTGGCCGGGGCCCGAGAGCCGCCAAAGGCCCCCTCCACGGATCCGGGCCGAGACGGGGATTACAGGGCGCGCACGCGCGCGAGCTCGCTCCTCGCGAACGCCGCCTCGTTCGTGCCCCGAGCGCGGTCCTTGGCGATCGAATGGGCGAGGTCGTCGGCCGCGGCCAGAACGTGCCGGCCCACCCGGCGACCACCGTCGACGCGGTGCAGGAAGCGACGGCGGTCGCGCCGCGTGCCGGAGACGGCGGCAAGCTCGGCCTCGGTCATCGCGCCCCGTTCCACCTCGGGCGCGAGGATGTGACGGATCCACGCGCGTTCAGGTCGTGCGGCGGTCCGCACCGCAAAGAACAGCACCACCAAGTCGAGCACGACGATGCCGCCGAGGAACAAGAGCTGGAGCAGGCCGTCGTCGCCGGCCAGCCCGGCGGGCGAGTCCCAGACGAAGTGCGCGACCATCCCGTAGAGGACGAAGAACGACCCGAGCAGGATGCGCCGGTTCCCGTCCCGGCCGAGCAGCCACATCAGCCCGGTGCAGAAGATCGCGCTGTAGACGACGTGCGACGTGAAGCCCACCCCGATCCGCAGCACGGCGATGTCGAGCGCGCGGTCGGCCTGGCCCATGCCCAGGCCGGACGATGCGCCGTTGAAGGAGTAGATGATGTCCTCGACGATCTGGAAGCCGAGCCCGGACATCGCACCGATCAGCAGGCCGTCGTAGGCGGAGCGGACGAGGCGACCGGCGATCCCGATCAGCAACACGACTGCGAGCGCCTTGGAGATCTCCTCGGTGTACGGCGCGGTGAAGCCGGCGTGCCAGAGCCGCGAATCCTGTGCGCCGAGCACCTTCGGCCAGAACGACAGCAGCGCGCCGTTGACGTTGATCGCCAGCCAACCCGTGGCGGCGAGGCCACCCCAGACGGCGGCGGCGGCGAGCACGCCCGCGGGCAACCGGGTGTAGCGGTTGAACCAGCGGATGATCAAGAGCCACGGGATGGTGTAGAGGACGAAGACCGTGACCGCCGCGGTCGCCCCGTCCATGTAGGACGACGTCGTCGGACCGAACATCCGGAGCAGGTTCAGACCGCCGGCCACCACGCCCCAGACGAACACCCAGAAGCTCAGGTTGCGGGGCTGGAAGAACCGGAACTCGTGTCCCCAGCCGGATTCCTCCACGGCCAGTGCCGTACCGCTGATCGCCGTCATGACGCCCCCACGAGGTCGATGCTGTCGAGCATGGCGTCGATCTCCGCCTGGTCGGTGTCGAGCCCGCCGGCGGCGTCGATCTGCACGATCAAGCCGATGGAGTCCGAGGCGCCGCCAATCCCGGCCGTCGTGACCGGCACGCGGAAGGCGACGATCTCGCCCGAAGCGCTCGGGGTGACGAACGAGCGGCGGACACCGGTGAGCCCGGACGCCGTGCGCACGGTGCCGGCGCTCCCGTGGAGCGCGTACTCGTCGATGCGCAATTGGAGATCCTTCGCGCGAGCGGCCCTCTCGACCAGGTCCTGCGCGCTGCTGTTGCCGATGTCTGTGACCAGCTGGAACGACACCGCGCTTCCAGGGCCGACGACCGTGACCGGCTCATTCGTCGCCTTGTCCGCCGGCGTCTCGGTCGTGCGCGCGCCTCCCTCGAGGTTCCAGTCGACCGGTGGGGCCACCGTCACTGAAGACCCAAGGCGCACAACGTCGCCGGCGCGGACCGGGTTGTCCCAGTCCTTCAACCCCGTCAGCAGCGGGATGACCACCACGAAGAGAATCGCCACGCCCACGGTGATCAGCGCAGGCGTCTTCGTCCGGGTGTCGAAACCCAGCCAGCGCCGGTCGGCGGGAACCCAGCCCACCGGCGCCGGTGGCCGGTCGCCCGAGGGCACGTCGTCGATGACCGGTGCGTCAGCCGGCGGGCTCGATGGGCGCATCGGAGGCGACGAACGGGTCATCGGATCGATTGCCCAGCGTGTCCGGGCCGACCGGGACCCATCTGTGTCGTGACGCGGCGCAGCCCGAGGGGTACCCCCGCTGCCGTCAGCCCTTCAGGGCCGCGGGAAAGCGCGGTCCCTTGCGTTGTCCACCGCAGACGGGTCATCCGCCTTCGAACTCGATGCGGTAGGCCTTGGCGCGCTTCGTGCAGCGGATCTGATAGCCGATCTCACCGCGCCCGGACGGCTTGCACCTGAACCCACCGGGAGTCGTGAACGTGTTCTCGCCCGTCCACTTGTACTTCTTCTGGGCGCGCTTGGCCGCCTTGCAGGTCATGTTGCGCGCCGACGTGATGTAGATCGGTGTGTTCGGCCCGTATACGCGCTTCGCACACGGCCGGACGACATCGTCCGCAGCACGCACCGGCGAAGCGCCGACCGCTACGACAGCAGCAGCGATCACAGCCGCCGCTCCGACGGATGCCTTCATCGCGGCTCCTTCTTTCGGCCTCGGGTCCGGTCCTCGAGAGGACGGGACAGAGCCGGGCGGGTGGGATCCTGTCTGGGCTCCGGCTCGCCCACGCTCGCGAGCGAGCGTCCCTTCTTCTGGAGTTGTAGGCGCAGCTCTCGGTTCTCCTCGCGGAGTGCCCGGTTCCCGCTCCGCAGCACCGAGACCGCTTGCGTGAGCACGGTGAGCGTGTGCGCCTGCCGGTCGACCCGCCCGCGCAGGCGGTCGAGCTCGGCGAGCAGCGGGCGGCGGTCCGCCTCGCGCTCGCGGTCCGCCGTCGCCGCGGGGGGCGGCCCGGCACTCGCGCTGCTCCGGGAGAGGGAGCCGTGACTCGGTATCGGCGGCGCAGAGCGTTCCAATTGGTTGATCACGCAAGGAACCCTATGAAACCGTCCCCCCGCCTTTAGACTGGTAATCCACACCGTGAGGCCAGTTCTGATAGGGACCAGCGGCTTTACCCAGCGTGCGGCCGGTCTGACCACGGCGCGTGACCTGATCCGGCGCGTCAACACGGCCTTCCGCTGCGCCCCGCGGGCGCGGAGCCTCGCGTGAAAGCCGGCGACGAGCCCGGGCAGGCGCATTCGCGGTTCGAGCGCACGTGGGGCCCCGCGGCGGAAGCGGCCAGCGGCGATCCTGCCGACCCGACGCAGGCCGACGTCCGCGCCGTGCTGAACGCCCTTCCGGCGTTGGTCGGGTACTGGGACGCCGACCTGCGCAATCGCATGGCGAACAACGCGTACGTCGAGTTCTTCGGGCTCACCCCCGAGCGAATGCTCGGCATGCACATCAGCGAGCTCCTCGGCCCGGACCTGTACCAGTTGAACCTGCCGTACATCGAGCGTGCCCTCGCGGGCGAGACCCAGTTGTTCGACCGCGCGATCCCGACCCCGCACGGGATCCGGTGGACGCAGGCGTCCTACATCCCCGACACGGTCGGCGACAAGGTCCACGGGTTCTTCGTGCTCGTCACGGACATCACCGACCGCAAGCACGCCGAGGAGGAGGTCGAGCGCAGTCGCGCCCGGCTCGCCCAGGCCGAGCACGTCGCCCGGCTCGGCAGCTGGGAGTGGGACATCGCCACCAACCGGGTCGTGTGGTCGGAGGGTCTGTTCGAGATCTACGGCATCAGTCCCGACGACTTCGACGCGCGCTATCAACCGGCCTCCGAGCGCGTGTTCGCCGCGGACCGTGCGCGCGTCGACGCCGAGGTGCGTCGATCGTTGGAGACCGGCGTGCCGATCGACGTCGACTACCGCATCGTGCGGCCCGACGGGCGCGTCCGTCACCTGCACGGCCGCGCAGAGGTGATCGCCGACGACGATGGCCATCCCGTGCGCATGACCGGCACCGCTCAGGACGTCACAGAGGTGCGCGCCACCGCCGAGGCGCTTCATCAGGCCGCTGCCGAGCTCAGTCGCCGGGCGATGGAGCTCGACCGCCCGTCACGTCCCGCCGGTCGTGGCAGGGACGAGTTCGCGCAGGTCCTGACGGCCCGTCAGTTCGAGATCCTGACCCTGGTCAGCGAAGGCCTCAGCAACGCGGAGATCGCGGGTCGCCTCTTCATCGGCGAGAGCACCGTCAAGTGGCATGTCGCGAAGATCCTCCGCGCGCTCGGCGTCTCCAATCGCGCCCAGGCGGTGGCGCGCTTCCTCGCCGCGCCCGGCTGAGGCGTGGGGCGAGACCGGCCGGGGCCGAGAGCCGCTGGTGGACGACAGGCGCCGGGGGCCGAGGGGCGTCAACGACCGAGGCCCGCCGGATGGCGGGCCTCGCAGACTCGGTCGGGATGGCGGCTGAGGATCAGCCGCAGCCGGTGTTGTTGCCGCAGCTCGAGCACGTGTAGCACGAGCCCGTGCGCTGCATCATGCCTCCGCACTGGTCGCAGGCCGGGCCGAGGTCGAGGCCGACCATGCGGGCCGGGACGACCGGCGGCGTGTCGGTGAGCGCCGTGGTCGGCGCGACCGGCACGCTCGCGGTGGCGCCGCCGTTGGTCGGGCCGGCGGAGCCGCCGGAGGCGCCCGTCGAGACGTCCTCGGCGCTCTTGCGAGCCCGCACCTCCTTGGTGAGGATGCCGAGCTCCTCCTGGGTGTCGGCGTCGAGGAAGCGCGAGGCGAGCCAGCGCATGATGTAGTCGGGCATCGACTTGGCGAACGGGATCTCCGGGTTGGTGGTGATCCCTTCCGGCTCGAAGCGCATGTAGGCGAACTTGCGCACGAGCGTCTCCAGCGGCACCCCGTACTGGAGCGCGATCGAGATCGCGGTCGCGAACGAGTTCATCATGCCGCGGAGGGTCGAGCCCTCCTTGCCGATGTCGGTCAGGAAGATCTCCCCGACCGTCCCGTCGTCGTACAGGCCGGCGGTGATGTAGCCCTCGTGCCCGCCGAGCGAGAACTTGTGCGTGAGCGACTGGCGCTCGCGCGGCATCCGCTTGCGGGCGGGGGCGGCCTCGCCGCGGGCGGCGGCCGAGATGTCCTCGCGCACCGGGATGTTCTCGGCGCGGGCGACCTCGGCGGCGACCGCCTTCGCGACGGCCTCCTCGATCTTCGCCTCGACCTCGGCGGCGGTGAAGACCTCCTCGCCGGCGGAGATGGCGGCCTCGGCCTTCGCCTTGACCTCCTTGACCTCCTGCGCGTCGGTCCGCAGCGCCTGCGCGGTCTTCGAGCCGTCGCGGTAGATCGCCAGCGCCTTGACGCCGAGCTTCCACGCCTGCACGTAGGCCTCGGCGATGTCCTCGACCGTCGCCGTCTGCGGCAGGTTCACGGTCTTGGAGATCGCGCCCGACAGGAACGGCTGGACGGCGCCCATCATCTTGATGTGGCCGGCGTGCGAGATCGCCCGCGAGCCCACCGCGACGTCGAACACCGGCTGGTGCTCCGGGCGCAGGTCGGGCGCGTCGATGATCGTGCCGTGCTCGTTGATGTACGCCTCGATCTGCTCGACCTCGCTGTCGGAGTACCCGAGCGTCCGCAGCGCCATCGGCACCGTGCGGTTGACGATCGTCATCGTCCCGCCGCCGACGAGCTCCTTGTACTTGACGAGCGAGAAGTCGGGCTCGACGCCGGTCGTGTCGCAGTCCATCAGGAACGAGATCGTCCCCGGTGGGGGCCAGCACGGTCGCCTGCGCGTTGCGGTAGCCGAAGCGGTCGCCGGCGGCGACGGCCTCGTTCCAGGTCTCGCGCGAGGCGGCGAGCAGCGTCTTGTCGACGACCGCGCCGTCCGGCACCGCGTATGAGGCGTCGCGATGCATCCGCATCACGTTGTTGTGCGCCTCGCGGTTCTCGGCGTAGCGGTCGTACGGGCCGACCGCCGCGGCGATCTTCGCCGACTGCAGGTACGCGCGACCGGTCATCAGCGCGGTGATCGCCGCCGCCGCGCCGCGACCCTCGTCGGAGTCGTAGGCGAAGCCGTTGGCCATCAGGAACGCGCCGAGGTTCGCGTAGCCGAGCCCGAGCTGGCGGAACGCGCGCGCGTTCTTGCCGATCTTCTCGGTCGGGTAGCTCGACGGGCCGACGATGATCTCCTGCGCGAGGAACACGATGTCGACCGCGTGGTTGAAGCGCTCGACGTCGAACGATCCGTCCGGCCGGCGGAACTTCATCAGGTTCAGCGACGCCAGGTTGCAGGCCGAGTCGTCGACGTGCATGTACTCCGAGCACGGGTTGGACGCGTTGATGCGACCCGAGTTCGGCGACGTGTGCCACTGGTTGATCGTCGTGTCGTACTGGACGCCCGGATCGGCGCAACGCCACGCCGCCTCGGCGATCTCGCGCATCAGCTCGCGCGCGGGGAGCGTCTCGACCGGCTCGCCGGTGACGCGCGCGGTCAGGTGCCAGTCCTCGTCGTTCTCGACCGCATGCATGAACTCGTCGGTCAGGCGGACCGAGTTGTTGGCGTTCTGGTACTGGATCGAGTGGAAGCCGTCGCCGTCGATCGACATGTCGAACCCGGCGTCACGCAGCGCGGCGGCCTTGTCCTCCTCCTTGGCCTTGCACCAGATGAACTCGCGGATGTCGGGGTGGTCGACGTCGAGCACGACCATCTTCGCCGCGCGGCGCGTCTTGCCACCGGACTTGATCGTGCCGGCCCACGAGTCGGCCCCGCGCATGAACGAGACCGGGCCCGAGGCGGTGCCGCCCTTGCCGAGCGGCTCGACCGAGCCGCGGATGTTCGACAGGTTGATCCCGGAGCCGGAGCCGCCGCGGAAGATCATCCCCTCGTGGGTGTTCCACTGGAGGATCGACTCCATGTTGTCCTGCACCGAGAGGATGAAGCAGGCGCTGCACTGCGGCGTCTCTTCGAAGCCCACGTTGAACCAGACCGGCGAGTTGAACGCGGCGAGCTGGTTGAGCAGGATGTACGTCAGCTCCGCCTCGAACGTGTCGCCGTCGTCGGCTGAAGCGAAGTAGCCGCGCTCACGACCCCAGTCGGCGATCGTGCCGGCCACGCGGCTGACCATCTGCTTGACCGAGCGCTCACGTGTCGGCGAGCTCAGCTGGCCGCGGAAGTACTTCTGGGCGACGATGTTCGTCGCGTTCTGGGACCAGGACGCCGGGAATTCGACGTTGTCCTGCCGGAAGCTGCCGACGGCGGCCGTGCGCGTCTCCCACTCGACGGCGTCGAACGGGTGCACACCCGCCTCGGTGAACAGGCGCCGCACAGTGAGGGCCTCGCCGGAGCGTGGGTCCTTTGTGAGTGTGGTCTGCGGCGTCTGCTCCATCATGAAACTCCTTCCGCCGCCCCGGCGGCGCATCGCAAAATCGTGGGGCGGAGATGGTTCCGCGCGGGTCGGATGGAACGCCTGCGGCGGTCGCGGAACGTCCGTCTATTTTACCGCGCGGAACCTCCGGGAACCCGCTTCAGTTCCTGCTCAGAGCGAAGAAGTAGATGAGCTGGCCGAGGGCGGCGACGAAGCCCGCGATGTACGTCAGCGCGGCCGCGTTGAGCACCGCCTTGGCGCCCGGGACCTCATCCGCCGCCAGCAGTCCCTGGCCCTCGAGCGCGACCAGCGCGCGCTTGGACGCGTCGAACTCGACGGGCAGCGTGATCAGCTGGAACACCACGATCACGGCGAACAGGATCAGGCCGATGGTCACCAGGCCGGTCAGGCCCATGATCAGGCCGAGCACGACCGGGATGAACCACAGCGACTGGCCGATCGTCGCCGCCGGGACGAGCGCCTGGCGGATCCGCATCGGCGCGTACCGCTTGGCGTCCTGGATCGCGTGGCCGGCCTCGTGGGCGGCGACGCCCAGCGCGGCCAGCGACGACGCCCCGCCCACATCCTGGCTCAGGTTGAGCGTCCGGTTGCGCGGGTCGTAGTGGTCGGTCAGGCGGCCGGCGACCGGCCGGATCTGGAGGTCGGGGAGCCCGGACGAGCGGAGCACGGCGGCGGCCGCCTCGGCCCCGGACATGCCGTTGTGCGGCCGCACCTGCGAGTACTTGGCGAAGGTCCGCTTGACCTTCATCTGCGCCCACAGCCCGAACAGCAGCGGGACGATGGCGGTGACGATGAACAGACCCATGACTAGGACACCTCTTGGGGGAGTTGAGACGCCCGGCGCTCCTTGAGCACCGAGGCGCCGATGGCGGCGGCAAGGACGGCGACGATCGAGCCGAGCGTCACCGAGGTCGCGAGCTTCTCGCCGCTGAGCTCGCCATAGACGAGCTTCCCGGCGATGCCGATCAGCAGGACGCCGAGGCCCAGCTGCAGATAGGCGAAGCGCTGGACGGCGCCCGCGACGAGGAAGAACAGCGCGCGCAGGCCCAGCAGGGCGAACGCGTTGGCGGCGAAGACGATGAACGTGTCGGTGGTGATGGCGAGGATCGCCGGCACCGAGTCGACGGCGAAGATGACGTCGGCCGCGGCGACGGCGAGCAGCGCGGCGACGGCGGGCTCGACGCGCGGGAAGCGCCGGCGCACGCGCGCGACGATCTTCTCGCCCTCGTCATGGCTGCCGCCCGAGCGCAGGATCCGCCAGCCGGTCCACGCCAGCAGCGCGGCGAACGGCCAGGCGATCCACGAGTACTGCTCCAGCGCCTCGGCGCCGGCGACGATCAGGATGCCGCGCAGGACGAGCGCGATCAGGATGCCCCACAGCAGCACGCGCGGCTGCTCGTCGCGCGGGACGGCGAGCGCGGTGAAGATCAGCGTGAAGACGAAGACGTTGTCGAGCGACAGCGCCTTCTCCATCGCGTAGCCGGCGAAGTAGGCCTCGCCGGCGCCGCCGCCCTCGAACAGCCACAGGCCGGCGCCGAACGTCAGCGCGAGCGCGATCCAGATCCCGCTCCAGACGGCGGCGGTGCGGATCGTCATGTGCCGCTGCGCCGAGCCGACCCGCAGGTCGACGACGATCATCACGGCGAGAAAGGCGAGCAGGCCGCCCCAGGCGAGGGGTCCTGCAGAGATGGTGTCGGGCAAGCGAACCTCCGGCTGGTCGAAACGATCAGTCGAAGGTTTCTCCGCCTCACAGAGGCCGCCGGCTCCGGGCGCTCAGCGCGCCGTTCTGACGAAACCGGCCGTCGGGATACTTCCCTTCAGCACGTCCAATTGTAGCGGCGAAAACACGCCGCGAACGCAGCGTTTACGGCGCTTTTAGCGACCGAGCCGGAGCCAGTCGCTGAAGTCGCCCCAGGCGCCCGTCGCGCGGTAGGAGGCTTCGCGCCACGCGTGGTTGAAGCCGGCCAGGCGACCACTGCGGCGGGCGTAGATCGCGGCCGCGCCAGCGCCCGCCAGGCCGAGCAGGGCGGCGGCGAGCAGCAGCGCGGGGACGAGCAGGCTCGGATCCTCGCCCGGGCGGGTGACGCCGAGCTGGGGCGCGGCCGGCGGCGGGGCGGTGGCGACCGGCGTCGGTGTCGCGGTCGGCTGCACCGGCGTCACGTCGTTCTCCGACGGCGGCGTGGCGGTGGCCTTCGGCGGCTTCGGGGTGCTGCCGCCACCGCCGCCGAGCGAACCGCTGCTGGGAGGCGGCGCGGGCGTGACGACCGGCGGTGCGGGCGTCGATGTCGGGGCCGGCGTCGGCGTGGGCGTCGGCGTCGGAGTCGGCTGGGCCTTCTGCTCCTCGCAGCGCTTCTTGTCCCAGTCCTTGATCGCGGCCTTGACCGCCTCGCGGAAGTCGGGGAAGTCGGCGTCGAACTCGTCGCTGATCGACTGCAGCGTCCGCTTGAGCGCCTTGCGCGAGTGCTTGCAGTTGTCGATCTTGCCGTCCTGCCGGTAGTCGCGGTAGACGCGCTTGACGACCTTGCGCTTGCGCAGCTTGGCCTTCTTCTCGTCCTCGGGGTCCGGCGTCGGGGTCGGCGTGACCGTCGGCGTCGGTGTCGGGGTGACCGTCGGCGTGGGCGTCGGCGTCGCCTGGGTCGCGGTCGCCGTCGGGGTCGCGGTCGGGGTCTGCGCAAAGGCAGCCGTCGCCAGGGCGGCGACCATCGCCGCGACGGCGAGCAGGACCCCGAGCGCGCGCATCGCGAAGAGGGTAGCTGCCATCATGCCGCGGCCATGAAGCTCCTCGTGACGGGCGGCGCGGGCTATATCGGCTCGATCGTCGCCCAGCAACTGGTCGTGGCGGGGCATGAAGTCGTCGTGCTGGACGACCTCAGCCGAGGCCATCGCGCGGCGGTTCCCGAGGGCACACGGCTCATTGAAACGAGCCTGCTCGACGAAAGTCGCACGCACGCGGCGCTGTCGGAGGGATTCGACGGCGTGCTGCACTTCGCGGCGCTCGCGCTGGTTGCCGAGTCCGTCGCGCACCCGGAGCGCTACCACCGCAGCAACATCGTCAGCGCGCTCAACCTGCTCGACGCCATGCGCGACGCCGGCGTCACCCGCCTCGTGTTCTCCTCGACCTGCGCGGTCTACGGCGAGCCGGAGACGGTCCCGATGAGCGAGGACATCCCGACCGAGCCCGTCAACGCGTACGGGGCCTCCAAGCTGGCGATCGATCGCATCATCGCCGACGAGTCACGCGCGCACGGGCTGGGAGCGGCTTCGCTGCGGTACTTCAACGTGGCCGGCGCGAGTGGGCCGCTGGGGGAGGACCACGAACCGGAGACCCACCTGATCCCGCTCGTGCTGCGCGCCGCCGCCGGCGTCAGCGACCACGTGAAGGTGTTCGGCACCGACTACCCGACGCGCGACGGCACCGCGGTCCGCGACTACATCCACGTCGAGGACCTCGGCCGCGCCCATGCGCTCGCGCTCGCGGCCACCCGGCCCGGCCGGCACCGCATCTACAACCTGGGCACCGGCGACGGCTACACGGTCAAGGAGGTCGTCGACGCCGCGCGCCGCGTCACCGGGCGGGAGATCCCCGTGCACGAGGAGCCGCGCCGCCCGGGCGATCCCGCCGCGCTCGTGGCCGCCGGCGACCGCATCCGCGACGAGCTCGGCTGGGAGCCCGAAAAGGGCCTCGAGGACATGATCGCCGACGCGTGGGCCTGGCATCAGGCCCACCCGAACGGCTACTGAAGCGCGGCGAGCGCGTCGGCCAGCACGGCCTCGGGCGACTGGCCGGCGTCGATCACCGCGATGCGCTCCGGCTCGGCCGCGGCCAGCGCGTCGTAGGCCGCGGCGATCGCCGTGAAGAACGCGACGTCCTCGCGCTCGAGCCGGTCGGCCGGGCGGTCGGCGATCCGGCCGAGCCCGGCGGCCGGGTCGATCCGCAGCAGCAGCGTGCGGTCGGGCGCCAGCCCGCCCGTCCCGAACGCGTTGAGCGCGCGGATCTCCTCCACGCCGAGGCCGCGCCCGGCGCCCTGATAGGCGAGCGAGGAGTCGATGAAGCGGTCGAGCAGGACGGTCGCGCCCGCGTCGAGCAGCGGCCGCAGCTGCTCGGCGACGAGCTGGGCGCGAGCCGCGGCGTAGAGCAGCGCCTCCGCGCGCGGGTCGATCGCCAATGCCGGGTCGGCGAGCAGGTCGCGGATGCGCTCGGACACCTCGACGCCGCCCGGCTCGCGCAGCACGACGACGCGCTCGCCGCGCGCCTCGAGCGCCTTCGCCAGCTCGGCGACCAGCGTCGTCTTGCCCGCCCCGTCGAGTCCCTCGACCGTGATCAGCACGCGCGGCAGTCTTGCATCGGCACGCGTGACTAGCATCAGCCGGGTGCTCGACCAGCACCCGCACGCCGCCGCCGTCCTCGGCGCCGCCCTCGACGGCTCGCCCGCGCACGCGTATCTGCTCCACGGCCCGGCCGGGAGCGGCAAGCGCGACGCGGCGCGCGACTTCGCGGCGTCGCTGCTGGCCCGTGACGCCGCCGATCCCGACTCGGCGCGGATCCGGGTCCAGCACGGCACCCACCCCGACCTGACGTGGGTCGCGCCGAGCGGCGCGCACGAGATGCTGCGACGCGACGTGGACGAGGCGGTCGTCTCGGCCGCCGCCCGCACGCCGTTCGAGGCCACGCACCGCGTGTTCGTCCTCGAGCGCGCCGACACGATGAACGACGAGGCGGCCAACTCGCTGCTCAAGACGCTCGAGGAGCCGCCGCCGTACGTGGTCCTGCTGCTGCTCACCGACCGGCCGACCCAGGTGCTGCCGACGATCAGCTCGCGCTGCCAGCCGGTGCGCTTCGACCCGCTGCCGGTGGCCGAGCTCGCGCAGCGCCTGCAGTCCCGCGGCGTCGCTCCCGATGCGGCCGACGCCTGCGCGCGGCTGTCGCTCGGCGACGGCGAGCGGGCGCTCGCGCTGGCGCTCGGCGACGGGCCGGCGCTGCGCGCCCGTGCCGAGGCGTTCGCCCGCGCGCCGCTGGCCGGCCGCAGCCACGCCGAGCGGGCCTGGCGGCCGCTGCTCGACTCGGCGCGTGCCGCCGGGGCGGCCGCCAAGGAGCAGGTCGAGGTCGCGCTCGCCGAGGAGCTCGAGTACCTGCCCAAGAAGGAGCACAAGCGGCGCGAGACCGAGTTCACCGACCGCGCGCGGCGGGCCGAGCGGCGGGCGACCACGGGCGCGCTCGACCACGCGCTCCAGCTCGTCGGGCTCTGGTACCGCGATGCCGCCTGCGTGGTCGCCGGCGCCGACGACCTCGTCCACCACAGCGACCGGCTCGACGCCCTGCGCGAGGACGCCGACGGGCGCGAGCACGGGGCGCTGCTGAGGAGGGTCGCGCTCGTCGACGACACCCGGGCGCGGCTGGCGCTGAACGTCAGCGAGGAGCTGGCGCTGGAGGCGCTCGCCTACCGGCTCGAGACATGACCGAGGTCCACGTCCACGGGCCACACGCCACCGTTCGCTCACAGGATTTCGAGGACGAGGTCGCGGTCGAGGAGCCGCTGGAGATCCGCGTCGACGGCGCGCCGCTCGCCGTGACGATGCGCACGCCCGGCCACGACGAGGAGCTCGCGCTCGGGTTCCTGTTCGGCGAGGGGCTCATCGACGAGCCCGCGTGACGTCGGGCCGCCGGAGGATCTCGCCGGCAACACCGTCGAGGTCACCGGCCCGCTGCTGCGCGCCGTCGGCGCGCGCTCGTTCTACACGAGCTCGTCGTGCGGGGTGTGCGGCAAGGGCGCGCTGGAGGAGGTGGCGGTGCACAGCGAGGCCGCAACCGCCGGGCCCGCAGCTCGCGCGCGACCTCGTCGCCGACCTGCCCGAACGGCTGCGCCAGCCGACGTTCGCCCGCACCGGCGGCCTGCACGCCACCGGGCTGTTCACTCCCGACGGGGAGCTCGTGTGCGTGCGCGAGGACGTCGGCCGCCACAACGCGATGGACAAGGTGATCGGGTGGGCGCTGCGGGAGGGACTGCTGCCGCTGCACCCGCACGTGCTGTGCGTGAGCGGGCGGCTGTCGTTCGAGCTCGTCCAGAAGGCGGCGGTCGCGGGCGTCGCCGCTGCTCGTCGGCGTCGGCGCGCCGACCTCGCTCGCGGTGCGGCTGGCCGACGACCGCGGCATCACGCTGTGCGGGTTCGCGCGCGGCGGAGACGTCAACGTCTACACGCGACCGGAGCGCGTGCGGTGACGTTCGAGACCGTCGTGCAGACCGAGGACGAGGGCGTGTTCGTCGAGCTCCCGCCGGACTCCGAGTTCGCCCGCGCTCGCGCGCCGGTGACCGTGACGATCAACGGGCAGACCTGGGAGTCCACGGTCGCCGGCTACAGCGGCCGCTTCTACATTCCGCTGCGACGCGGGATCCGCCACCTGGCGCACATCGAGCCCGGCGACACCGTCACGGTGACGCTCGCCGGCCGATAGGCCCGAGGTTGGGCTCCAGGCCGTACAGCTCGAACGCGCGGAACGTGTTGAAGCGCTCGTGCTCGGGGCCGTGGAAGTCGGCCGATCCGGTCGTCAGCAGCCCGTCCGCGGCGCGGTACAGCGCCTCGGTCTGCTCCCGCGAGTGGGTGGCGTAGAAGCACTCGACGCCGTCGAGCCCGGCGGCGACGAACGCCTGCAGCGTGGCGAGGGCCTCCGACTCGTTGTCGAGATCCCAGAACGGGTGCGCCCAGACGGCCACGCCGCCGGCCGCGTGGATGACCTCGATCGCCTGCGGGACGGTCGGGCGGCTGCGGGCGACGTACGCGGCGGCCCCCGGGATCAGATACGGAGGGAACAGTGCGTTGCGGCCGTCGATGCCCTCGTCTGCGAGCCGCTGCCGGTTCGCCGGGTGGGCGAGCACGGCGTCGGCGAGGTGCGGGCGGCCGATCGGCTTGCCCGCGTCGCGGCGGGCGCGCAGCGGCGCGTCGTCGAGCTCGAACCCGAGCTCGCGCAACCGGTCGGCCATCTCCTCGATCCGGCGAGCGCGGTCGCCGCGGAAGTCGTGCAGGGCGGCGATCAGGTCGGCGTCGGTCACGTCGAGCTCGTAGCCGAGGACGTGCAGGTCCTCGTATTCGCCGTGCACGGCGGACAGCTCCGCGGCGGGGCTGATCGCGATGCCGTGCTCGCGCGCGGCCGCCTCCGCCTCCGGGACGCCGTCGATCGTGTCGTGGTCGGTGAGCGCGACGAGCTGGACGCCGGATCTGGCGGCGTGCGCGATCACGTCAGACGCCGCCAGAGCGCCATCTGAGTGGATCGAGTGGGACTGCAGGTCGAAAGTCGGCCGCATGGGAACGCAGTCTGCCGGGAACCCTCCCCGAGGACCACAGGGAAGGGAGAGGACCCCATGACCGGCGTAATCATCGCCATTGTCGTTGTTGTTCTAATCGCCATTGCGGCGTTCGCCTTCATGCGATCGCGCGGCCAGCAGCGGGCGCAGCGTGAGCTCGAGCACCGCCGTGAGCGTGCCGCCGACCGGCATCGCACCGAGGCCGCCGAGCGCAATCGCCAGGCCGAGATGGCCGAGCAGAAGGCGCAGATGGCCGAGGCCGAGGCCAAGCGCGAGCGCGCCGAGGCGGAGGTGCGCGAGCAGCGTGCGCAGATGCACGAACAGGGCATGGCCGACGACGAGCTCGTCGAGGGCCACGAGCGCGACCGCTTCGCCGACGCGACGCGGGACGAGCCCGCGCCGATGCGCGACGATCACTCGTCCGCCGTCCGCGACGACCGGCCGATGCACGAGCCCACCGGCGAGTACGCCCAGGGCCGTGAGGACGAGGCCGCCATGCGCGAAGGCCGCTTCGCGCGCGACGACGAGACGGCTCGCACCGAGGAGCCGGCGCGCCGCGACCTCTAGCGGGGCGCAGCGACCGTCTGAAGCAGCGCCGTTGCGTCCTCGGGGCGCAGCGGCGCGCTGACGTGGAAGCCCTGGGCGAACTCGCAGCCCAGGAGCTTGAGGTGGTCGAGCTGGGCCGCCGTCTCGACGCCCTCGGCGATGACCTCGAGGCCGAGGTTGTGCGCGAGGCCGACGAGCGCCTTGACGATCTCGAACGCGCCCGGCTCGACACCCATGCCGATCACCAGCGCGCGGTGGATCTTCACCGCGTCGCCCGGGAATCCGTGCAGCAGCCGCAGTGACGATGCGCCGGTCCCGAAGTCGTCGATGTGCGAGCGCACGCCGTGCTCGGCGTGCGCGTGCTCGAGCGCGCGGTGCACGGCGTCGGGCTCGCGGCTGAGGGCGTTCTCCTTGACCTCGAGCCGCAGCGCCTGCGGGTCGAGCCCGGTGGTGGCGAGCGCCTCGGCGAGGATCAGCCCGAACTCGGGGTCGGCGAGCTGGCGGTGGCTGACGTTGACGCTGACGATCAGCCCGGCCCCCTGTGGGAGCTCGCGCCACTCGGCGAGCTGTGCGCAGGCGGCGTTGAGGATCCAGCGGCCGAGCGGGACGATCAGGCCGGTCTCCTCGGCGATCGGGACGAACTCCGACGGCTCGACGAAGCTGCCGTTGCTGTCCGGCCAGCGGGTGAGCGCCTCGAAGCCGGCGATGCGGCCCGTCGCCGCCTGCACGATCGGCTGGTAGACGACCTCCAGCCGCTGCTCCTCGATCGCGCGGCGCAGCTCGGTCTCCATGTCGAGCCGGCGCATGACCTGCTCGTGCATCCGCGCGTCGAACACGGCGTGGCGGCCCTTGCCGTCCGCCTTGGCCCGGTACATCGCGACGTCGGCGTCGCGCAGCACCGTGTCGGGCGACGCGCCGGCGTCGGCCAGCGCGATGCCGATCGACGCGTCGATGAACAGCTCGCGCTCGTCGATGTCGAACGGGGTGCGCAGGGTCGCGTGGACGCGCTCGGCGACCACCGACGCCTCGTGCACGTCGGTCACGTCATCGAGCAGGATCGTGAACTCGTCGCCGCCGAGGCGGGCGACCGTGTCCGGCGGGCGCACCGCCGACTCCAGCCGGCGCGCGACCGCGATCAGCAGCTGGTCGCCGACCGCGTGGCCGAGCGAGTCGTTGACGAGCTTGAAGCGGTCGAGGTCGAGGAACAGGACTGCCGCGGCGGCGGTCGGGTGCGCGCGCTGGGCGCGGCGAATCGCCTGGTCGAGGCGGTCGAGGAACAGCACGCGGTTCGGGAGGCCGGTCAGCGCGTCGTGCAGGGCGTCGTGCTGCAGGCGCTGCTCGGCCTGCTTGCGGTCTGTCACGTCGGTCTGGCTGCCGACGACGCGGGTGGCGCGGCCGTGCGCGTCGCGCACCGCCATCCCGCGCGCGAGGACCCAGCGGTAGGAGCCGTCGCGGTGCTGGACGCGGTGCTCGTGCTCGAAGTGCTGGCTGGCGCCGGACAGGTGGGCCTCGAGCGCCTGCGTGAGCGCGGCGCGGTCGTCCGGGTGGACGCGGCCCAGCCACTCGCCCGGGGCGTCGCCGAGCTCGAGCTCGGAGTAGCCCAGCATCTGCTTCCAGCGCGGGGAGAAGTACAGGCGGTCCCGGCGGACGTCCCAGTCCCACAGGCCGTCGTTGGCGCCCTGCATCGCGAGCGCGTGGCGCTGCTCGGACTCGGCCAGCCGCGCCAGCGCGTGCTGGTGGGTGATCGCGTAGCGCAGCGCGCGCTCGAGGGCTTTGTGGTCCGTGACGTACTCGGCGACGCCGGCCTCGGCCGCGGCGACGTCGGTGTCTCGATCGGGTGCGTCGTCGAGCAGGAGCACCGGCGCGTGCGGCGTGTGGACGAGGATCTGCTTCGCCAGCTCCAGCCCGCCGGTGTCGGCGTCGACCAGGAACGCGTCGTGCGGGTGCTCGTCGAGGGCGGCTCGCGCAGCGTCCTCGCTCGTGACCCAGTGGATCGTGTAGCGCGGGTGCTCGATCGCCTTCAGCGCCTGCTGCACGGGCACGTGGCGCTCCTCGTCGCGCTGGACGACGAGCAGGGTGACCTGATCCGGCAGCTTGCTCACGCGACCTCCGGCGGAAGCGCCGCGGAATCCAGCCAGTACGCGGTGAACGTCTTCATCATCTTCACGAGGGCGAGGAAGGTGACGGGCTTGGGGATGACGGTGTTGGCTCCGGCGTCGTATGCCGCTGCGATCTGCGCGGGCTCGGGGGTACGGGCCAACACGACCACGGGGATGCGGCGCAGGTCGGCATTTGACTTGATGGCTCGGACGGCATCGAGGTCCTGGTTGCCGGGGAGGCCGATGTCGACGAGGATCAGCGCCGGCGGCGGGCTCGTCCGGCCGTCGGTGTGCTCACCCCGCTGGTGTAGGTAGTCGTCGAGCTCCCCGGCGGACTCGACGGTGCGCAGGTCGGTCGGACCGACGCCCTCCAGCAGCGCATCCCGGACCATCGCGCACGAGCCCGCGTCGGCGTCAGCCAGCAGCACAGTGGGCACCAGGCGCACGCCGATGAGTCCCGGCCCCGCCGTACCGGAGACCGTCCGTGGCCGCCGCGTCATTTGGTCCGTCCTCGTCCCTTCTGCGTTTTGCTTGCAGGGCAGCCTCCGGTGCCGCCCGATTACCTATCGAGCCTACGTTGCGCGAAGGCCGGTTCCTGGCCGTTTCAGCGGATGTACGACCAGAACTGGCCGTCCGGCCAGGGGTCGGGAACCCACGCGCGCCAAGTGAGCCCACGGCCGCCCGTCCGGGCCTCCGGCGCTACCCTTCCGAACGCCCCGCGCCGACGTAGCTCAGCTGGTAGAGCACTTCACTCGTAATGAAGGGGTCCCCGGTTCGAGTCCGGGCGTCGGCTCTCAGAGAACCCGCTGCAAGAGCGGGTTTTCTAATGTCTCGAGGCGCGTCGCCGGCGGCCGAACGGGGCTCAGGGGCAACGGATGGGGCAACACGCCTCCCGCTGAACGAGTCACCGCACGCGTCGTAGCCTTCCCACGGTATGGCCGCGCGCCCGCGCTCCGTCCAGTTCGGGCGCCGCCGATCAGGCCCGGAGAGTCAAGGTCACGGCTCGGCGAGCAAGGGCCGGTAGTTGCCGCGGTAGATCCGCTGTCCGGCGAGCCGGAGGGCTGCGTTGCGGACGACGGCGGGCAGGTTCCGTGTGCTGTCGCGCCGGTGGGTCTGCGCCCGTACGAACTCGACGCGCGGTCGCCGTCGCGCCTCGAACTCCGACAGCGCGCGCCCGTCGGCGATCGTCTCGGCGATGACGAGCGCGTCTTCCAATGCCATGCCGGCGCCCTCGGCCATGTTCGGTGAGCACGCATGTGCGGCGTCGCCCACGAGCACGACTCGCCCCCGCACCCACGGCTTCTGGGTGACCTCCTCGATCGGGGAGAAGTACGGCACGACGCCGGCTGCCGTCGCGTGCTCCAGGATCGTGCCGACGGGCTCGGCGAACGCGCGAAACAGGTCGCGGAGTCCTGTGGGGTCATCGGCGGTCGGGTCGGTCGTACCGGGGGCGTTGCTGTCGGCGTAGCAGTAGATGCGGCCGCCGCCCAGCGGAAGCGTGAGGAACGCCCTTCCGCGATGCAGGCGCACCGTCCACGACGCGATGTCAGGGAAGCCATCGGTGACGAAACGCCAGGTCGCCTGCCCGACGAAGCTGGGCTCGTTGGCGCCGAAGACTGCCCGGCGCACCCACGACCGCACCCCGTCCGCTCCCACCACCACGTCGTAGTCGCCGTTCGAGCCGTCGTCGAAGATCGCATGAACCCGCGAGTCGTCCTGCTCGAGCGAGGTGACCGTCGTGCCCATCCGCACGTCGATCCCCTCGCGCAGGATCTCGTGCAGCTCACGGCGGCCGATCGCCATGCACGGTCCGGTCGTGCCCCACACGGCGTGGAGGTCGACATCGAGCAGCACCGAACCGCGCCGGTCGAGGAACAGCTGTCGCTGGATCTCATAGCCGCACTCCTGGACTCGCTCCTGCAGGCCGAGCGCGCCGAGCGCCCGAAGCGAGTTGCCGGGCAGGTACATGCCCATGCCCGGATGCGTCCAGGCACTCGCACGCTCGACCACGCGCGCCTCGATCCCGCAGCGCTGCAACGCCCCAGCGGCGGCGAGCCCGGCGATGCCGCCGCCGACCACCAGAGCGCGCTGCGCTCGGTCGGTGTCTGTTGCTGCCATGTGACTACGCCAGATCAGCGACGCCGTCGGCTAGCGCCGATGAGCGTCGCCACACCGCGAACGCTAAGCCCGCCTGCCGCATTACGCGAGCTGCGATGTCCGTCGGCGAACGATGACGTCGAAATCCCCGCTAGCCGGCGAGCTTGACCTCGTCCCTGGTGGTCTGCGTCGGGCCGGCATAGCTGACGTCTAGCGGCACGGGCGTGGGGGTCGGCTCGGGCGTGTCGTCAGAGGCTTCCTCGGTCGTGGTCGTGCCGGTCTTGGCGGCACGGTCGTTGGGCTTCTGCTCGTCCTCGCCGAACAGGGCCCCGAGCACGATCAGGGCGACGACGATGCCGCCGACCCACATCAGTGCCTTCCTCATGGAGGTGCGCGAGGCGCCGGAGCACCGGCTCGTTGGGGCGGATCAGCCGCCGGTAGGGGACCGTCACGAATCGGCGGTCCTCGGGCAGTGCGGTGCAGGAGGCGGGGCGACGGCAGGCGAGACGGGTGGTGGGGCAGGAGGGCAGGCTCGGAGGGCTGCGGGAGTAGAGGCGAGCGATGGGCAATGGCGGGCGGAAGACGACGACGATGAGCGGGGACCTGAGGATCCGCGAGTCGGCGGAGCGCGATGGCTTTTTCGTGGCTTGGCGAGCAGGGGAACGGCGGCCGTCGGTGACGGTGCGAGTCGTGACGTTGCGCTTGCGGTCGCGCGCCGGACTCCGGGGCCGTCCGCGCCGCTTCCTACCGCGGCCATACGATCTGCCAGCACCCGCGCACGCCCGGGCGAGCGGAGACGCCCGCCGGCGACCTGACGGTGGCGAGGCCGCAGCTGGGATGCGGCCGAATACCGATGCTCGCGGGCCCGGCCGGCCATAGCGTCATAGACATGCCCCGGGTGAGGTTAAGCGCGCGCGTGTACCGCCGCGCGGCGTGCTCGCACCCGCGTTGCGCGCCGGCCTCGCCGGCCAGCGGCGGCATCGCCGGCGCATTCGTCGTGAGACGAGGCCTCCGGTGAGGCCCGCGCGCGGTCGAAGATCCGCTCACAGGGACGCGCGGTTGAGCTCTCAGGTCATTCTCCGCGTCGAGGGGCTGACCAAGCGCTTCGGCGCCGTCACTGCTGTGGACGGGCTGGATCTCGAAGTGCGCCGGGGAGAGGTGCTCGGCTTCCTCGGGCCGAACGGCGCGGGCAAGACGACGACGGTCGGCATGATCTTGGGTCTGATCGCGCCGACGGCCGGCCGAGTGGAATACACCGAAGTGTCATTGAGACGGATCGGCGCGATCATCGAGGGGCCGGCGTTCTATCCGTACCTTTCGGGTCGCGACAACCTTCGGGCGCTGGCACTGGCGTCCGGCGGGGTAGCACCAGGCCGCGTCGATGCCCTCGTCGAGTCTGTCGGCCTGGCGGACGCCGGGACGCGTCGCTACAAGACGTACTCGACCGGGATGAAGCAGCGGCTGGGGATCGCGTCGACGCTGCTCTGCGACCCCGAGCTCATCATCCTGGATGAGCCGACGAACGGCTTGGACCCGGCCGGACAGCGTGAGGTGCGCGACCTCATTCCCGAGCTGGCGCGCGAAGGGCGCAGCGTGGTCCTGGCCAGCCACCTCCTCCACGAAGTGGAGCAGATCTGTGATCGCGTGGCCATCCTCCGCCATGGGAAGCTCGTTCACGAGGGGCCCGTGAGCGCGCTTGTCCGCCGAGGCTTCCTGGAGATCAGGGTGGCAGAGCCGGCGCGGGCGGCGGCGATCATCAGCGCACTTCCCTTCGTCCAGAGCGTCGACGTGCACGACGAAGCGCTGCTTGTCGCGGTGCCGGAGGGCCGCGGCGCCGACATCAGCCGCGCTCTGGGCGACGCGGGTCTGCACCCGACGGCGATGGTGCCGCGCCACGAGTCGCTCGAAGACGCGTTCCTGGAGCTCACCGACGTCGACTCCGCCCCCGAAGCGGCAGGCGCCTGATGCCGGCGCTCCTGCGCTTCGAGCTGTTCAAGCTGACGCATCGCCTCATGCCCCGCGCGATGGTGCTGCTGGTCGTCGGCGGACTCCTGGCCGCCTATCTCCTGCTGGGCGTGCTGCCCGAGGAGGGTGACTCGAACGTGAACGACCTGCGGATCGGGAACGTCCCCACTGACGGCATGTTCATCGTGTACCAGCTCGGCATGATCCTGGCCGTGACCTTGGCCGCGAGCAGCATGGCCACCGAGTACTCGTGGGGCACGCTTCGTACCGTGCTGCCGCGAGCGGCGGGCCGGTCGGCGTTTCTCACGGCCAAGCTCGCCTCTCTCGGCCTCTTCGCGGTCGTGATCGTCCTTTGCGGTCTTGCGGCGGCGCTCGTCGGGAGCACCCTGGTGACCGAGCTGAGGGACCTGGACGGCAGCGTCGGCTCGGGCTTCGCTGGGCAGGTGCTGGAATCGCTCGTGAGGACCGTTTGGTCCGTATTGCCCTACGGCGCGCTGGCGTTCGTCGTCGCCCTGTGGTCCCGTTCGTCCGCTGCCGGCATCGCCATCCCGATCATCGTCTTCTACGCCGAAGTGCTCCTGACGCCGCTCTTCACTTCGATCGGCGCGCTGGACTGGCTCCCGTACGCGTTGATCTACAACAACATCACCGCCGTTCTGGGCACCCACGCGCTTCTGCCGGAGGGAGACATTCCTGGCGCGTGGCAGGCCGCGGGCGTGCTTGCCGCCTACCTGACGGCCTTCATCGCGCTGGCCTACGGCCGCTTCCTGACGCGCGACATCACCTGAGCAGTCGCGTCCGCAGTCAGGCGATCGGCCACGTGCTCATGGTCTGCCACGTGGCGGGGTCCGGCTCGGCCGCGGGTCCGTGAGGTAGGACTCCCGCATGTGAGCGGCAAGCGAGTGCCCCTCGGCCGGCGACGGCCCCACGTCCCGGCCCTGCGAACGCTCGTAATGAAGGGGTCGCCGGTTCGAGTCCGGCCGTCGGCTCTCGAGAAACGCGCTGGAAACGGCGGCTGATGTTGGTCTAACCGCCTGCGCCGATCGCCTGGAGCGCATCCTCCTCGGTGGAGCAGCTGCGCCACACGCAGTTCTGTCCCGCCACGCCATCGGGATCAAGAACGGATCGACGAGCGGCATCGCGCTCGCAGCGGCATGCCGCCATCCGCGCACGTGGCCGCGGGCAACGTCCCCGAGGTCGCACAGCTCGCCGCATCGGTTGTAGGGCACAGGACAGGTAACGTCGCGGACGTGGCGTTGGCTGATCGCGACGAGCTGGTGTTAGGGCTCCTGGCGGCTCCCGAGCTGCCTACGGAGGTCGCAGAAGCGCTGGCTGAAGACCTGCCCGGTCTGCTCGCGGACCGCGTGACCGACGCGGTCTCGTGGCGAGTCCCAGTCCGGACCGACCCCGCGGTGGCGGACATGGGTCACGGTGTCGAGGCGATCGACCTCGCGCGTGCGCGCTTGCTCCGCGAGGGCTGGGATATGGCCGTCTGCATCACTGACGCTCCGTTGCGCATCGGAACACGTCCTGTCGTCGCGGACGCCAGCGCCACGCATGGGGTGGCACTGATCTCGCTGCCCGCGCTTGGGGCGGTACAGACTCGCCGTCGCGCGCGCGACGCGGTCATCCGGCTCGTCGACGGACTGGTCGGCGAGAGCCTCGAGCTCGGCGAGCGTAACTCGAGGCGACGGGCGCGGGTCAGCCATCGGATCGCCTCTCTGGCGGCACCGATCCGCGCGGTCGAACCGCCGGACGACGACGTCGATCTCCGCTTCGTCGCTGCCGTGGTGCGCGGGAACCTGCGGCTCTTAGCCGGCATGGTCCGCGCCAACCGGCCTTGGCGCCTGATCGTTCGACTCTCGCGGGCGCTGGCGGCCGCCGCAGCGGCGGTCGTCTTCGCGCTCGTTACCTCGGACCTTTGGGTGCTGGCGGATGCCCTGAATTGGCTTCGCCTCCTTGTCCTCACCGTGCTGTCGGTCGGCGCGACCGTCCTCTGGCTGATCGTCTCGCACCGCCTGTGGGAGACGCGGAAGGGGCGAGGGAGCCGTCAGCAGACAGTCCTTTTCAACGCGGCTACGACGCTGACGCTGCTCCTCGGAGCCGCGTCGCTGTATGCCGCGCTGTTCGCGCTCACCATCGGGGCGGCTGTAGTGGTGGTGGACGACGGGGTGCTGGGGCAGGCGCTCGGTCACCACGCCGACGTCGGCGACTATGCGGCCCTGGCCTGGATGGCAAGCTCGCTCGCCACGATCGCGGGTGGGCTGGGCGCCGGGCTTGAGAGCGACGAAGCCGTGCGGGAGGCCGCTTACGGCTACCGCGTCGAGCGAGCCAGCGAGCGCGACAGCCGGAGCATCGAGTCCGCGGTAGGCGAGTCCGACAGAGAGGACTTCGTGGCGTAGGTTCGGGGTAGGCGGATGGGCCGATTCACGGCACCAAACGCGCGCGCCAGGAGGTGTGACGTGGCGACGAACGATCCTTTCGGCGACTTTCGGCGCCGCCGGATTAGCCTGTTCGACGAGGCGGGGTCGGTGTCGTGTTTGGGTCGCATATCGACCATTTCCCGACACCAAGCAGTCAGCGCGAACCGCGGGGGCGACGCCGGCGCTGCCGGCGCCGCCCCGAACAGACCAATCGCGGTCAGGCGTGACAGCGGCCGGCGAACTCCGCGGCCTGCGGGCGGCCCTTGTGCCCGGCCTCCTTCATGATCGGCGGGACCTCGGGGTCGGAGACGAAGCTCTGCCAGCCCTGCTCGTCCCAGTCGAAGACGACCCAGACCCGGTCGTCCTCGGCGGGGTCGCGGAAGACGAGGGCGTTCTTGGAGCCGTGCTGCTGGCGCTTATCCGCGCCCGTGGTGGAGAAGATCTCCATGAAGCGGTCGAAGTCCTCGACCTGCGTCGTCGCGAGAAGCATCGCGCTGTCCTTTCGTTGGATGGGTACGTCGTCGTGGACGATCAGGTGGTGACGAGTCGCGAGTCCACGGGGCGCTCCTGCGGATCCATCGCCCCGAGGTTCTCGACGATCTCGAACCGGCCGCCGCGTGCCTGGCCGATGTACATGCTCATGCGCACGTGGTGCTGCCCGGGCACCATCACCGCAGGCCCGCCAGGGCCTTCGTCGATCTGCGCGTGATCGAGCGCCGCGATCACGTCCTGCTGCGCGAGCGTGCCCGCCTCGGCGACGGCGGCCGCCCAGAGCCGAAGGCCGCGATAGAGGCCCGATGAGCCGCTGCCGCCGGAGAACTTCGCGTCGCCGGGATAGAGCGCGTCGTACTGCGCGAGCAGCCGCCGGCTGAACGGGTCGCTGACGGCCTGGTAGTAGTCGAGGCAGCTGTACAGGCCGTCGACGTGCGCCGCCGGCAGCGCGCCCAGGAGGTTCTCCTCGAAGTACGTGCAGACCAAGTGGCCGCCGAAGCCGGAGTCGTGCAGTTGCTCGAGGAGCGGGGCGACTCCGGGCGGCACGGTCGTGTTGAAGACCACGTCCGCGCCGGTCGCGGCGATCCGTTCGACCGTCGTCCGGTAGTCGTCGTGGTCGAGCGGGAAGTACTCCTCGCCGACGATCTCGCCGCCGTTGGCCGTGACGACCTCCCGGACGCGGGCGTTCATCACGCGCGGCCAGATGTAGTCGGCGGACGGGAGGTAGAACGTCTTCGCCCCGGTCTCGCGCATGAGCCAGGGGATGAACGGATCCACCTGCTGCGCGGGCACCGGGCCGGTGCAGAAGATGAGCGGATCGGACTCCTGCCCCTCGTACTGCTCCGGGTAGATGTAGAGCGTCCGGCCCTCGACGACGGCCGGGCCCTTGATCGCCTGCCGCGTCGAGCTGTAGATGCCGCCGAGGATGACGTCGACGTGGTCGTGCTCGACCAGCTTCGTCGCCTTGGCCGCCGCGACGGCGTCGTCGGTGGCGCTGTCCTCGAGGTGGAGCTCGAGGTGCCGGCCGAGCAGGCCGCCCTTGGCGTTGATGTCGCCGACGACCATCCTCGCGACGTTGGCGTTCGCGCGCCCGATCACTGAGAGCGGGCCCGTCTGGTCGGTGATGACGCCCACCTTGATGGGGTCGGATGCCGCCATGGTGTCCTCCTTCGTGGAGCGTGTCTGTCGCTCGGAGCGACAACGGCGACGCGTCGTGCGAGGATCGTGCCCGGCCGCACCGGCCAATACATCGGGAGGACTCCCCATCTTGGCTCCATCGCTCCGGCTCGGCGAGCTCGTCGCGACACTCGCGCTCGCGCAGGACAACGCGTTCGGGCAGCCGCTCGAGTCGCAGCTGCGGTCATGTCTGCTCGCGACGTGGATGTGCGACGCCGCGGGAGTCGAGGACGAGGTTCGCGACACCGCCTACTGGGTGGCGCTGCTCAGGTACGTCGGCTGCACCGGCCACGCCCACGAGGTCGCCACCGTGTTCGGCGACGAGATCGCCATTCGTGCGCAGACGCTCGTGCACGACGCGGCGAACCCCAGCGAAGTGATGCGCGACGTGCTGGCCTTCGCGACGGCCGGGCGCGGCCCGGAGGAGCGGGACGAGATCGTCCGCATGGTCCAGGAGACCGCCCGCGAGTGGGCGGTCTACAACTTCTCGTCCGGGTGCGAGGTCGCCGACATGCTCGTGCAGCGGCTGCACTTCGGCCCCGCCGTGCGTGACGCCCTGCGGTACACCTTCGAGCGCTGGAACGGCAACGGCTATCCCGCCCACGCGCAGGGGGAGTCGATCCCGCTCCCGATGCGCGTCGTGCATCTCAGCCACGACATGGAGGCGATCGGCCGCCTCTTCTCGCCCGACCATGCCATCGACGCCGCGCGCGATCGCCGCGACCGCACCTACGACCCCGCGCTCGCCGACCTGTTCGTCGCCCACGGCGCCGCCTGGTTCGAAGCACTCCGCGAGGCCGAGCCGTGGGACGCCGTGCTCGCCGCCGAGCCGGAGCCACACCGCGTGCTCTCCGGCACCGACCTCGACGACGCGCTGACCGTCGTCGCCGACTTCATCGACCTCAAGTCGCCGTACATGGGCGGGCACAGCCGTCGCTGCGCCGATCTCGCGGCGGACGCGGCGCAGGTGCTCGGGCTCGCCGACGAGGACGTGAGCACGCTCCGCCGCGCGGCGCTCGTGCACGACTTCGGCACCACCGTGGTGCCGAACTCGATCTGGGACAAGCCCGGCGCGCTCACGCGGACGGAGTTCGACCGGGTCGAGCTCCACCCGATGCTGACCGAGCAGATGCTGCGCCGCTCGCCGGCTCTGGCCGGCCTGAACACGGTCGCCTGCGCGCACCACGAGAAGTGCGACGGGTCCGGCTACCACAAGCGCGTGCGCGCCGACGCCGACGATCTCGGCGCGTGCGTGCTCGCCGCGACGGAGATCTACGTGGGCCTGACCACCGAGCGCGCGGACCGCGAGCCGTTCTCGCCCGCCGACGCGGCCGCCGAGCTGCGCCGGCTCGAGTCAGAGGGCGTGCTGGAGCCACGCGCGACCCGCGCGGTGCTCGTGGCCGCCGGGCACGGCGAGGGGCCGGCGCCATCCGGCAGGCGGCCGGTGAATCCGGGCGGCCTCACCCGACGCGAAGTCGATGTGCTGCGCCTGGCGGCCAAGGGGCTCACGACGCGCGAGATCGCCGACCGGCTCGTCATCTCGCCCAAGACCGCGGACCACCACATCCAGCACATCTACGGCAAGATCGACGTGTCGACCCGTGCCGCTGCCGCCCTCTGGGCGATGCAGCACACCCTGGTCCAGTGACCGCGTTCCTCAGCTCGGCAGCGCGTAGATGGTGCCGCGGCGCTCGACGACCTTCTTGGTCGCGAGCGGCTGCGTCGCCGGGCCTTGGAGGACCGCCCCGGTGCGGCTGTCGAACAGTGACCCGTGGCAGGGGCAGAAGAGGTCGCCGTTGCTGTACTCGACACGGCAGCCGGCGTGCGTGCAGATCGCCGAGCAGGCCGTGAGCGCGTGGTCGGACTGGCGCACGACGATGTCGGCCTGACCGTCGGACGGGTCGGTGTAGAGGGCGCCGCTCCCGACCGGGAGCCGGCTCGACGGGCCGAGCGGCACCGCGCCCGACGGGACGCTCGCCCGCCGCGCGGCGCCGGTGCGATGGCGGTGGCGGCGGACCCGCGGGGTCGTCGTGGCGACCGGCAGCCGTGCCGTGGCCGGCGGCGAGCCCTTGAACAACGAGGCAAGGCCGGCGATCGCCACGGTCGAGGCGCCGACGAGGGCGTAGGCGGCGTGGAGCGACTCGCGCCGGGTCGTGAGCGCCTCGCCGGGCGCCCGCGCGTACGGCCGCCGCGCCGGCGCGCTCAGCACGTGCTCGAGCGCGGGCTGGCCGGCGCTGCCGGCGAGCACGAACGGCAACCACGCGAACACGAAGACGATGTCGGAGCCGAGGAAGTACGGATGCGTCTTCCAGCTCGCGGTCAGGAACAGCACGAGGTTGAGGCCGAGCCCGACGGCCGCCGCGACACGCGTCAGCAGCCCGAGCAGCACCAGCAGGCCGACGGCGATCTCGATGACGGCGACGCCGATGCCCGCGAGCTGCGCGTGGGGCAGCGCGAACGTGCGCAGCAGCACTCCTCCCGGGGTGCCCTGCGCGAACCCGTGCAGCTGCGTGCCGATGTACGTCGGGCTGCCGGGATGCAGGAAGCCGGGATCGGAGAGCTTCTGCACTCCGGCGTAGACGAACGTTCCGCCGAGGAACACCCGCAGTGGGGTCAACGCGACCGCGGGGTCCACGACCGGCGGTAGCCGCGGCGCTCTCATCGTGTCGCCATCATGTGCCGCGAGCGACAACGCACGGCAAGCGCCGCGACAAGATTCGGCAAAGGCGGCCAGGAGGAGACGATGATCGCCCGCACGTGGAAAGGGGCCGTCCGCCGCGCGGACGCCGACGCCTACGCCGAGGGCTGACGATCGTGCCGTCATGGCAGGTGGATAGACTGCATCGCATCGTGCCGGGCTATCTGCCCGGCGAATGAGTGCCCGCGTTCGTAGTAGTTGCCACCGCACCTCCCGCGTTTCGCTGCACACAACCTCCCGGGAGGGAACAGATGGCTACTGGAACCGTGAAGTGGTTCAGCGACGACAAGGGCTTCGGCTTCATCACGCCCGACGACCAGGGCAAGGACCTGTTCGTGCACCACAGCGGCATCGCCGGCAGCGGCTTCAAGTCGCTCGCCGAGGGCGCCAAGGTGAGCTACGACGCCGAGCAGGGGCCCAAGGGGCCCGCCGCGACGAACGTGCAGACGATCTAGTCGTCGCTCGCCGTCCCCACCGTCCTGCGCGTCCGCGACGCGCTCACAACTCTGCGACAGAGAGGATCGACTATGGCGTCGAGCTCTAAGAAGAGGACCACGATGGCGAAGCTCAACCGCGAACGCGCGCTGATCGAACGCCGTCAGGAGAAGGCGGCCAAGAAGGCGGCGCGGAAGCTCGAGGCGACGTCGCCCGCTCCGCAGAGCGAAGCGCCCGCGGCCGCCGACGACCGCTGACCCGCCGGAGATCCAGTGCGCGCGAATCGCGCGCACTGTTCGCCGTCTGACCGACCGCGGGAACGCCGTCCGATCGGCCAGGCACCGGCGGCTCGTGGGCGCCTAGTTTCCGGGCCTTCGTGCCCGGAGACCGCCGCCCATGAAGCCCGTCGCCTGCGTGATCTGCGCCGCTCTGATCGGGCTGGTCGCGCGGCCCCGCGCGCAGCCGGTCGTGGAGGGATTCCAGGCCGATCTGCGCGAGAACCTCGCCTGCACGGCGTCCACCTACGCGGCGTTGGACGGCGACGCCACGGTCGCCGACTTCGAGCGCGCGGCGAGGCTCTGCCCTGCCGATCGGGGCCTGCCGCCGCTCCGCCCCGTCTGGTAGACGGCAGTACCCCCACGGCGCGAGCGAGGCGCCGATGGCAGCCGCGACCGTGGCCGTCGGGGAGGACAATGTCCAGGACCACCGCGAGAGGAGTGGACATGACCGTTCGGCTGAACCCGTACCTGAACTTCCGCGACACCGCGCGCGAGGCGATGACCTTCTACCACTCGGTCCTCGGCGGAGAGCTCACCGTGTCCACGTTCGGCGACTTCCACGCGAGCGAGGATCCCGCCGAGCAGGACAAGGTCATGCACGCGCAGCTCGAGACGCCGAACGGCCTCACGCTCATGGCGGCGGACACGCCGAACGCCATGGAGTACTCGGGGCAGTCCGGCGTCTCCGTCTCGCTCAGCGGCGACGACGAGGGCGCGCTGCGCGGCTACTGGGAAGGTCTGAGCGAGGGTGGGACGGTCGTGATGCCGTTCGAGAAGGCGCCCTGGGGCGACACGTTCGGCATGTTCGTCGACCGCTTCGGCACCAGCTGGCTGGTCAACGCCGCCGGGAGCCCGCCGAGCTGACGCCGCGGAGCGCGGCTCGCGTGTGAGCGAGCCGCGCCGGCCGGTCTCCGTTCCGGCGGGCCACCGGCGCGGTCGCGGAGGGAGCGGTGCGCGCCGAGATGTCGTGGATGTAGTTGGCGACGACGCCGTCGGCGGCGAGCCGGACGCGCCGGTCGGGGGTGGTGAGCTGCGTCATGCGGCTTGTTCCTCCATGGCAAGGCGGGCGGGAGCGGGGGAGCGGTCGATCGTGGCCTCGGCGAGCTGGAGCTCCGGGTCGCGCGGACGCAGGAGCAGGAACGCGAGCACGATCCCGGCACTGATGGCGACGGCGCCGGCGAGGAAGGCGACGTGGTAGCCGCCCAGCAGCGAGCTGGTGACGCCGTTGCCGTCGGACAGCAGTCCCTTCGTGTGGTCGGCGGCGACGGTGCTGAGCACCGCCAGTCCGAGCGCACCGCTGATCTGCTGAGAGACGTTGGTGATCCCCGAGGCGAGGCCGGCGTCGGCCGCCGGTGCGTCGGCCATCGCGAGCGTCAGCAGCGGCATGAACGCGTTGCCGATGCCGAGGCCGATCAGGAAGCAGGCGAAGAACACCGTGGGGAAGTAGGCGGTGTCCGGCCCGACGGTGGCGAACAGGACGAGGCCGGCCGCGGCGACCGCCATCCCCGAGCTCAGCACCGCAAGCGGCCCGAACCGGGTGACGAGCCGCGCCGTGATGCCCTGCGAGAGCACCGCGACGGTGAGCGTCCAGGGCAGGAACGCGGCGCCGGTCTCCAGCGCGCTGAAGTGGCGGACGTGCTCGAGGTAGAGCGTGCCCAGGAAGAACGTCGAGTACATGCCCGTGACGAGGAACCCGCGGACGAGGCTGGCGTTGACCAGCCCGCGCACGCGCAGGATCCGCAGCGGCATGATCGGGTTCTCGATGCGCGCCTCGAGCGCGATGAACGCCGCCATCAGCACGGCGGCGACAGCGCCCGTGCCGAGCACGGTGGCCGACGTCCAGCCGTGGTTGGTGACCTCGACGATCGCGTAGATGGCGCTCATCAGCGACGCGGTGACGAGCAGCGAGCCGAGCCAGTCGACGCCGTGCTCGAGCCCGCGCCCCGGGTCGGAGCGGATGATCGCGCGACCGACCACGAAGGTGAGGACGCCGATGGGGAGGTTGACGAAGAAGACCCAGTGCCAGCTCAGCGCCTGGGTGAGCAGCCCGCCGGCGAGCAGGCCGAGCGAGCCGCCGGCGACCGAGACGAACACGTACGCGCTCATCGCGCGGGCGCGCTCGACGGCCTGCGGGAACTCGGTGATGATGATCGCGAGGATCACGGACGCCTGGGCGGCGGCGCCGACGCCCTGCAGCAGTCGTGCGCCGATCAGCTCGGCCTGCGTCTCGGCGACGCCGCACAGCAGCGACGCGGCCGTGAACGTGACGAGCCCGGCGAGGAACACGCGCCTGCGCCCGAGGAGGTCGCCGAGCCGGCCGGCCAGGAGCAGCAGGCTCCCGAACGTGACCAGGAACGCGTTGACGACCCAGGTCAGGTTGGCCTGGCTGAAGCCGAGGTCGCGCTGGATCGAGGGGAGCGCGACGTTCACGATCGTGACGTCGAGCACGATCATCAGCTGCGCGAAGCAGACGATGATCAGGGTGGCCCAGCGCCGGGAATCGGCGGTAGGACTGGGAGTGGGGAGGGAAACGAGAGGCAAAGAGTGACTCCTCCTTGTCACACGGCTGATGCCGGGCTAAAATGGAGGACGCCTCCGAAATAAGTGGAGGTCACCTCCAGAACTATACGGAGGCACCCTCCGTTTGTCAACCGGAAATCTCCATGAGCGCAACCGAGACCACCGCACAGACCCTCCTCGAGCGCCCCAAGCGCGCTGACGCGCGGCGCAACTACGAGAAGGTGGTCACCGCCGCGCGCGAGGCGTTCGGCGAAGGCGGCGAGTCGACCGCGCTCGAGGAGATCGCACGCCGGGCGGGGGTCGGGATCGGCACGCTCTACCGCCACTTCCCGAATCGCCAGGCGCTGCTCGAGGCGGTCTACGTCGGCGAGGTCGAGGAGATCTGCAACTCGGCCGCGGAGCTCGACGAGGCCGACCCGTGGGAGGCGCTCGAGGAGTGGTTCGAGCGTTTCATCGGCTACATGGCCACCAAGCAGGCGCTCGCCGCCGAGCTGCTCAACTACCTCGATCGCGACAACGAGCTGTTCAAGGTCTGCCGCACGTCGCTGTGGGCGGCCGGTGAGCCGCTGCTCACGCGCGCTCAGGAAGCCGGCGTCGTGCGCCCGGACGTGACGATCGGCGACGTCATCCCGATGGTCATGGGCATCGCGAAGATCCCGGCGGACGACCCGGCGCAGAACGCCCACATGCTGAGGATCGCCCTCGACGGCCTGCGGTACCGCCCCGAGGTCTAGCCCCGGCGCGCCGCTGAGCGGCGCGCCGACGCTAAGCGGTCTTCACCACCAGGTGCTCTCGTTCGCCGCGTCGGTGCCGCCGGTGGCATCGAGCGCGTCGAGGGCGGCCACGTCCTCGTCTGACAGGGTGAAGTCGAAGACTTCGGCGTTCTCCGCGATGCGCTCGCGGTGGCTCGACTTCGGCAGGACGATGAGGTCGCGCTGCAGGCACCAGCGGACCAGCACCTGCGCCGGTGTGCGGCCGACGCGCTCGGCGATCTCCGCCACGCGCTCGTCGCCGAGGTGGCGCCCGGTGCCGAGCGGGCTGTAGGCCTCGACCGCGATCCCGCGCTCCTCGCAACCTTCCAGCAGCGCGCGGCGGTACGCGAACGGGTTGAACTGGACCTGGTTGACGGCCGGCGGGGTGTCGGCGACGCCGAGCACCTCGTCGACCTGGGCGAGGCTGAAGTTGGAGATGCCGATCGAGCGCGCGTAGCCGCGCGCCTGGGCGCGCTGCATGCCCTCCCACGCCCACGTCGGGCCGCCCTGCGGCCAGTGGATGATGTACAGGTCGAGGTAGTCGACGCCGAGCCGCTCGAGGCTCCGCTCCGCCTCGGCCTCGGGGTCCTGGCTCCCGGGATAGAACTTCGTCGTGACGAAGACGTCGTCGCGCGGCACGCCGCTGTCGCCGAGGGCGCGGCCCACGCTGCGCTCGTTGCCGTACGCCTGCGCGGTGTCGACGTGGCGGTAGCCGAGCTCGAGGGCCGCCCGGACGGCGTTCTCGCACTCGGGCCCGTCCGGGATCTGCCAGACCCCGAGGCCGAGCAGCGGGATCTCGTTGCCGTCGGCGAGGACGCGCGCGCGTCCGTCTGCCGTCACTGTCCCATTGGTCATCTCAGCTCCTCGCTTCCAAGACGTCGGAGCCTTCGATGGTAGGCCGCGGCCCGCTGCCGGCTGCTCAGGTCGCGTGCTGGGGGTGGCGGCCGCGCTGCGATCTAGATGGGCAGCATCCCCGGCAGGTGCTTGGGCAACCTGGCCCTGCGGTGCCACGCCCCGTGCACCAGGCGGCTGCCGTTCCAGTGCCAGTTGCGCAGCTTGGCGCTGCTCGGGAAGCAGTGCGCATCGCTTGGCGCGAGGACGCCCTGCCACTCGTGGATCGTGCGGCCCGAACGGGTCAGGAACGCGCCGTGGTTGACCGCGAGGACCCGCTGCCAGCGGCCGTGCACCGAGCGGTAGACGAACCACTGGGTCGACAGGCCGCAGCTCGGGATCGCCGCCGAGGCGACCATCGCCTTGCTGTGGCGGCCGGTGAAGCGCCCGCAGAACACCTGCGCCTCCGGGTGCTCCATGTAGCCGGCGTTGCCGATGCGCTGGCGCTCGAAGATCTCGCGCGCGGCATCGCGTGAGCAGCGGCCGGCCGCGGCGGCGGTGAGTCCACGCGTGTAGCGCAGCACCTGATGGCGGCCGTAGCTCGAGATGAAGAGGCGATGGTGCTCGTCGAGCGCGAGGCCCGCGGGATACGCGATGCTGGCCCTGCGCGCCAGGCCGGCCGACGGGTATCCCGTCTGCTTGCCGTTCCCGGCGACCGTCGTGATCGTCCCTGCGGGGGTGATCGCGCGGACGCGGTGGTGGCCGGTGTCGGCGAAGAAGAGCGTCCCGTCCGTGTCGACCGCGATCGCGTCGGCGGTGCCGATGCGGGCGTGCGTGGCCGGCCCTCCGTCGCCGCTGAAGCCGAACGTGCCGGTGCCGGCGATCGTGGTGATGACGCCGTCCGCCGCGATCCTGCGAATGCGGTTGTCGGCGGACAGGTACAGGTTGCCGTGCGTGTCGGTGGCGAGCGCGAGCGTGAGACCGACCTGCGCCGCGGTCGCGGGACCGCCGTCGCCGGAGAAGCCGAACGCGCCGGTGCCGGCGATCGTGCGGATGATGCCGTTCGTGGCGACCTTCCGGATGCGGCCGCGGTCGCCGATGTAGACGTTCCCGGCGCGGTCGGTCGCCAGCGCGTGCGGGTGGTCGAGCAGCGCGTCGAGCGCCGGGCCGCCGTCGCCGGAGAAGCCCGGCGTCGCCGTGCCCGCGAACCGCTGGATCAGGCCGCCGCTGATCACGCGCACCCACGTGTGGCGGTCGTCCTCAGGCGCACCGAGGACGTAGAGGTTCCCGCCCGCGGTCGCCAGCCAGTGCGGCGGGGAGAGCGGGGCGGTCTTGGCGGGTCCACCGTCGCCCTCGTCGTTGCCGTGCGACGGCTTGCCGGCAAACGTCCTGATGATGCCCTTCTTGTCGACGCGGCGGATCCGCCCGTTGGAGTCGTCGGCGATGTAGAGATCGCCCGCGGCGTCGAAGGCGAGGTCGCGCGGTCCATAGAGCTCGGCGATCGACGCCGGGCCACCGTCCCCGGAGAAGCCGCCCGTGTCGCTGCCGAAGCCGACGAAGGAGTCAAGCCGGCCGTTCGTCAGCGGACTCGCGGTCGCGCCGCCGGCCAGCGCGACCAAGAGGCCGGCCGCCAGAACCGATGCACCCAGAGCCCGACGAGCCAGTCTCACAGCAAGCCCTCCTTGACGCGCGAAACACAGGCCGACCGCACGACCCTAGTCGCTTGCGCTCAGTCGGCGCAACTGTAGGATCGGGCGACTGCGGCGGGCGCCTCGAGCCCAAGGAAAGGCCACCCGGATGCGTGTGCTCATCGCCGTCGCCGTATGCCTCGCGCTCCCGGCGCCGGCGCGCGCGCAGGACGTGCAGGAGACGACGTTCGGCCGTGCGGCCGCGCAGGTCGAGTACCCACTGTTCAAGCCGACCCGGACGCTCGGGCTCAAGGTCCACGTGACGTCGTTGCTCAACGCCTGCGCGAAGGGCGCGAACCCGCGGGAGATCCTCGCCACGTTCGGCAAGCCGACGGGGCACGGGCCGCAGCTGCACCTGTACCAGGCCCGGCCGTATTACTGCGGCAACCCCGGGGAGGCGCTGCCCTACCGGACCGTGCGAGTCCTCCACCGCCGGGTTCGCGTGTACGCGTACTGCGAGGCGCTGCCGCGGTGCAGGCTGATCGCGGGCCGCAAGCACGGGTTCCTGCTGGGGCTGCATCTGCGGGCGGGCCAGCAGCACCGGCGCACCAGCGTCTTCCTGGACTCGAGCGACGTCTCGTTCCGCCGGTTCGTCCGCGTCGCCCGCAGCCTCCGCCGCGTCAAGCCCGACCACACGCCGAACCCGCCGGTCCACCTGGAGAGCCTCCTGTCGCACGACGGCAAGGTCTGGTGCGGGATCGACTCGGCCGACGGCTCCCGCTGGTGCACGACGGGCTCGTACGGTGCCCACGTGTCCACAGCCGGTGACGTGGGGCTGTGCGGAGCCGGCCGGCCGGCGGAGTGTGCGAACGACCGGGACCCGTATGCCCCGCATCTGCAGGACGGCCAGAGCTCGGATTTCGGCGGGTACGTGTGTACCGACGAAGAAGCCGCGGTCACGTGCACGGTGGAGGCGGGGTCGGGCGCCGGGAAGGGGTTCCGTGTCCACGCGAGCGGCTCTGAGGTCATCGACCCTGGGGGATGATCTAGTACTTGAAGCCCATGACGAGCTGCCTTTCCCGACGAGTAGGAGCGCGCCAGATCGGCGCCGATTGGTCACCGTTATCGGCGCCTCCCGCTCGGACCTGAGGGCTTTCTTCAGGCGGGGATGCGCCCGCGGGCGTACGCACGTACGCGATGCTCGAGCGCCAACTCGGCGTCGAAGTCCGCGTCGTCGCCGTGGCGGAACGAGAGGTCCTTCGTCCCCGAGCAGCTCGACGAACGCGTCGACCACCGCCGGGTCGAACTGGTGGCCGGCGCAGCGCTGCAGCTCGACGATCGCCGCCTCGGAGGAGATCGGCTTGCGGTAGGAGTCGCGCGCGGTGAGGACGTCGTACGCGTCGGCGACGGCGATCAGCCGCGCGGCGAGCGGGATGTCCTCACCGGACAGGTTGCGCGGGTACCCGGCGCCGTCCCAGCGTTCGTGATGGCTGAGGATGACCTCCGCCACCGGGCCGTAGCCGTCGATGCCGCGGACCAGGCGGGCCCCGTCCTCCGGGTGGCGCTCGACGACCGCGCGCTGCTCGTCGCTCAGCTGCTCGCGCGCGAGCAGGATCGAGTCGGGGAACGCGAACTTGCCGATGTCGTGCAGCAGCCCGGCGGTGTGCACGAGGTCGACCTCGTCCGGCGGCCGGCGCAACGCGAGGCCGATCTCCCGCGCGTACCGCGCGACGGCCGCGGAATGCCGTGCGGTCATGCGGTCGCGCAGCGCCAGCGTCTCGATCATCGAGGTGAGGACGCCGAGCTGCAGCGCGGCCAGCCGCTCCGCCCGTTCCTGCGAGAGCAGCAGCTCGCGCAACAGGTACTGGAACGTGAACAGGACGACGATGAGCAGGGCGAGCGCCCCGAAGCCGCTGCGCTCATATACGAACGCGACGAGCACGCACAGCAGCGCGCTGACGAGCTCCGACGGCAGGACCGGGATCAGGATCGTGCGGATCTCGTGCCGCAGCGACCCGCGGTGGTGGAACACGTAGTCGCCGGCGATCCCGAGGAAGTTCAGGACGATCGCGACCAGGAAGCCGCCGAAGATCAGCGCGGAGAACGCCAGGTCGTCCTCCTGCAGGTCCAGCGCGCTCGCGGCTCCCTCGATCAGCAGGCCGCCGATGAGCGGGAACGTCGCGTACGTGGCGAGGTTGGTGATCAGCCGCGGCAGCGGGTTGCGCGCGCGCAGCTGGTCGACCAGCACCGACAGCACGCCGATCGCCACCGCCGGCGCCGGGCCGAGCAGCGCCATCGCCAGCACGATGGCCATGAACGATCCCGAGACGCGCTGCGTACGGTGCTGCAGCGCGAGGAAGTCGCTGCCGATGGCCAGCGCCAGCAGCACCAGGAACAGCTCGGGCGGCTGCCAGTCGTCGGTCGTCGAATCGATCGCGGCGACGACGCACGAGGCGACGAGGACGACCGCCTCCCCCGCCACCAAGAGTGTTGACCGCCTGGACAATTCGTAGGCTCCCGGCCGAGCCTACGGGAACGCGCCACGCGCGTCGACTGTCAGGCGGCGGCGTCGAGCGGCACGAGGATGCGGGCGACGTTGTCCGGCGCGAAGAACCGCTCCGCGGGGACCGTGCCGGCGATGGTGCCGAACAGGTCGTCGCGGTCGGACTGGGCACCGTCGCGCAGCGCCGCGAACAGCTGCTGCATCAGCGGCGGGGGCGGCTGCAGGCGGGCGAAGTCGACCGAGCGCTGGAAGCCGTCGGCGGACTGCTCGTTGCGCCGCGCCTCGTACGCCGCCAGGTCCTCCCACTGGACCGCGGTGAGCGTCAGGCCGTCGTTGGTCGGCGCGGCGACGAACATGCACCCGGGCCGCAGGTACAGCTCGGCACCGTCGACCGGCAGGTCGCTCCAGTACGTGGCCGGACGCGTGGGCGCGGATCGAGGAGCAGCAGCTCCCCACCTACGACGGGTGCTGAACGCGACGGGCCTCGGCCCCACCGTGCTCGACGTCGGCTGCGGCACCGGCGTCTTCCTGCGCCTGTGCGCGAACCGCGGCGCGGGCCGGGCTCACCGTCCAGGGCTCGTGCCTCATCGAGTGGACCTACGACGATGGCCGCAGCCACGAGTGGAACATCGTCGTCGCCGCTGTCGATTTCGCCGGCCCTCGTTCGTCTTAGGGCCATGCTCGCCATCACCAGCTATCCGCAGGAGTTCGTCGACCAGACCCGAGCGAGGCTCGCCGCGCAGGTCGCCGCCTACACCGACGCCGCACCGACCGGCCCGGCGCTCGAGGCCGCGTTCTTCAACAACCTCGCGATCGTGCTCGACCGCTGCTTCGTGCATCGCCTGCGCAACGCCGAGGGGAAGGACGGCAACCCCCTCAACGAAGCGCGGCTGATCTGCAACTCGCTGATCGAGAACGGCGGCGTGATGGCGGCGGACAAGACGATCAAGCTCAGGCCGGACCAGTCGCTGCTGGGCTACGCGCCGGGGGACGAGATCGCGCTCGACGCGGCCGCGTTCCAGCGGCTCGCCGACGGCTTCCTCGCCGAGATCGAGCGCAGGTATCCGGCCTAGGTCATCGGCTTGGTCGCGAGCACCGTGACGCTGGTGACGCCGTACTTCTCCGCCGCCGCCTGCGCGCGCGGTGAGATGAACGCGTAGTCGTTCGGGCGCACGATCTCGATCTGCAGGCCGGTCGCCTCGATCGCCGTCACGTAGTCGTGCTCCGGCACCGCGCCGGCGATGCACGCCGCCCACAGCGACACGTTGCGGCGCGTGCGCTCGATCAGCTCGCGTTCGCTGACGATGTCGGCGAGCGCGAGCCGGCCGCCCGGTCGCAGCGCGGCTGCGGCGGCGCGGAACACGGTGTCCTTGTCCGGCGCGAGGTTGATCACGCCATTGGAGATGACGACGTCGACCGACTCCGGCTCGGCCGGCGGCTGCTCGATCAGGCCCTTGACGAACACGAGCTGGGCGACGCCCGCCTCGTCGCGCAGGCGGCGTGCCTTGGCGAGCTGCGCGTCGGTCATGTCGACCCCGATCACGCGTCCGCTCGCGCCGGTGAGATGGGCGGCGATGAACGAGTCGGTGCCGGAGCCCGAGCCGAGGTCGAGCACGCTCTCGCCCGGCTGGATGCGAGCGAGGTCGAGCATGTGGCCGACGCCGGCGAACGAGGCGAGCGCCTCGGCCGGGATCGCGTCGAGCCAGGCGGCCGGATAGCCGAGCCGCTCGGCGACGGGGCGGCCGATCTCGAAGTGGAAGTCGCCGCCGGGCCGCTCGGCGACCTCGCGGTACATGTCGCGGATGCGCTCGCGCAGCGCGGCGGTGTCGACGATCGGCTCTAGGTCTGTGGACATGGGATCTCCTTTGCGTGGAAGGCGCCGAACCCGCCGGCGAAGTACACGAGCGGGCGGCTGGGGGAGGACAGATGAAGGGACCGGACGCGGCCGACGACGATCCAGTGGTCGCCGGCGGGGTGCTCGGTCTCGAGGTCGCACTCGATCACCGCGAGCGGGTCGCGCAGCGGCTCGGCGAAGCGGTCGGCGCTGCGCTGGGCCGCCCGCCGCGCGAACTCCGCGTGGCGCTCGCCGAGGACGTGGATCGTCACCGCGCCCGCCTGCCGCATCCGCCGCCAGGTGAGCGAGTCCCGCGCCGGGCAGAAGGACACCAGCGGCGGGTCGAGCGACACCGCCGTGAACGTGCTGACGATCAGCCCGAGCGGCGTGCCCTCGACCGACGCCGTGACGAACGCGACGCCGGTGGCGAACCGGCCGAACGCGTCGCGCACGGCGCGGTCGTCGAAGGCCGCGATGGCGAACGCCGCCTCCATCAGTGCAGGACGAGCTCGCGTCCGAGGGCGACGTCGCCGAGCAGGTCGTAAGCGCGGTTGGTCCCGAGCGGCTGCATGAAGCTGCCGGCCCGGACGTCGCGGTACGCGCGCGCGAGCGGGTGGCCGTTGAGATAGCCGGCACCGCCGGAGAGCGACAGCGCGCGATCGACGATCCGCGCCGCGGTGTCGTTGATGAACGTCTTCGCGGCCTGCGACTCGACGAAGAGCGTCGACCGGCTCGAGGTCATCGTCGTCGACCAGCGTCGCCGCGCGGGCCAGCGTCGCCCGGCAGGCGGCGAGCTCGATCACGTTCTCGGCGATCAGCGTGCGCGTGCGGGCGTCGTGCTCGTCGCGCTTGGCGAGGGCGGTCGTCGCGGTCTTCGCGGCGCTCTCGGCGATGCCCAGCGACGCCGACGCGTGGAACAGCCCGGCGACGACGTTGCGGTCCATGTACGCCTCGGCGTCACCGGCCGGGAAGCCGCCGCGCAGCGCGGCCGCGGGGAGCTCGACGCCGGCGAACGTGACCGAGTGGCTGCCCGAGGCGCGCATGCCGAGCGCGTCCCAGTCGCCGTGGATCTCGACGCCCGGCGCGTCCGGCGGGACCGGCGCGTAGCCGTAGCGCTCGACCCCGTCGTCGCCGACGAACGTGACCGCGGTGTGCAGCACGGTCGCGGCCGGCGACATCGTGCAGAACGCCTTGCGGCCGTCGATGCGCCAGCCGGTGGCGGTGCGGGTCGCGGTCGTGCTCGGGCGTGTGAGGTCCTGCCCGAACTCGCTGATCGCCGTCGCCATGACGACGCCGTCGCGGGCGATCTCCTCCATCGAGGCGGCGAACGCGGCCGCCCGGCGATCGTCGCCGGCTGCGACCGCCGACTCCCAGCGGCGCACGATGTTGAGCAGGACGACGAGGTGCATGTTCACGCCGATCGCGACCGACGCGTCGCCGCGCGCGAGGCGGCTGGAGGCGACGAGGACGTCGTGCACCGACGTCGCTCCGATCCCGCCGAACTGCCGCGGGATCGGCGCCGCGAAGTAGCCGGCGCGCTTGAGCGCGTCGATGCTGGCATAGGGGAACGACGCCTCGCGGTCATGCTGCGAGGCGCGCGTCGCCAGCTCTTCGGCGAGCGTCTCGGCCAGGCGCACGAGACGCTCGCCGGCCCGCGTGTGGGCGGTGAGCTCGCACATCAGCCCGTGACCACTCCCACATCGACCGGGACGCCGTTGGAGACGATGTCGAAGACGACGGAGCGGGCCTTCGCGCGCTCGACGATCTCCTGCAGCTTCTCGGCGGGCGCATCGCCCTTGACCTTGAAGTTGACGCGGATGCGTGAGAAGCCGTTGCGGACCTCGTCGGTGAGGCCGAGGCAGCCGCGGACGTCCATATCACCTTCGAGCGTCGACTCGACCTCGGTCAGCTTCACCTTGCGCGCCGCGGCGACGTACACGAGCGTGGTCGTCAGGCAGGCGGCGAGCGCGTGCAGCAGGTGCTCGGCCGGGTTCGGGCCGGTGTCGGTGCCGAGCAGGATCGCGGGCTCGCCGGCGTCGACGGTGAACTCCTCGACGCGCGTGCTGTCCTCCTGCCCGGCGCCGTAGAAGGACTTGATCGTCGATCGGTTGTGCGAGCCGTCGATCCAGTGGTTGTGAGCACGGAACTGGAAGACGCCGAGCGAGGGATCGTCCTTGATGGCATCGAGCGTGCCGTACAGCTGTTCGGTATTGACGCCATTGCGGGTGATGGCGACGACCTGGGACATGCGGGACTCCTTGGGGAGGTGGGATTGGCCGGGCGATTCGGCCGGGGCGGGGCGACGGTCGGGTGCTCACGTCGCGGTACCGAATCTGCCTGAGGCGACCCCTGAGCGCAACCGTAGAGTTAACGCGCCTCGACCCCAGGGTTATCGCGAAGCCGCGCCGGCAAGCCCTTTCCCTGCGGCGGCTCAGGCGCCGCCGGACCGGATCGCGCGCAGCCACAGGTAGCCGAACGCGTCGAGCCGCAGGCGCAGCCGCCCGCCCTCGACCCGGTGCTCGCGCAGCTCGAGCAGGTCGTCGACGCCGTCGACGTCCTCGCCGAGGTCCAGCTCGTGCTCGACCGTCTCGCCGGACAGGTTGTGGATGGCGAAGACCGTCGAGCCCTCCCAGTCGCTGCGGTGGGCGAACAGCGCCGGCGGGTCGTTCTCGATCAGCCGGCTCTCGCCCCAGCCGAGCTCGGGCGTGTCGCGGCGTTGATGCGCGAGCCGCGTCATGAACCGCAGCAGCGAGTCCGCATCGCGACGCTGGTCGCCGACGACGTCCCACTCCATCGGCGTCCGCACCGCCATCCGGCCCGCGATCGCCAGGTCCTCGACCATGCCGATCTCATCGCCGTACAGGATCACCGGCGTGCCGGGCAGCGACAGGGTGAGCGACCACGCCATGCGCAGGCGCGCGCCGTCGCCGAGCATCGATGCCGCCCGGCGCCGGATGCCGTGCCCGTAGATCCGCATGTCCTCGTCGGGGGCGAACGCCGCGAACACCTCGTCGCGCTCGTCCGCGGAGAGCTTGTCGAGCGTCAGCTCGTCGTGGTTGCGCAGGAACGTCGCCCAGCCGCTGTCGTGCGGCGGCACGGGCAGGTGCCGGATCAGGTCCTCGAGCGGCGCGGCCTTGCCGCGGGCCAGCGACAGCCACAGCCGCTGATTGATGAGGAAGCCGAGCTGCAGGTGCAGCGCGTCGCCGTGATCCTCGAAGTAGGACGCGATCTGGTCGGCGTCGACGTTGACCTCTCCCATGAGCATCGCGTCGCCGCGGCGCCGGCCCGCGTACTCGCGCAGCGCGTGCAGCCAGCGCTTCCCGTCGCCGGTGTCCACGGAATTGGCCCCGACCTCCTCGCACAGGAACGGCACCGCGTCCATGCGAAAGCCGGACACCCCCAGCTTGAGCCAGAAGCCGACGACCTTGACGATCTCGTCCCGGACGGCCGGGTTGGTGATGTTCAGATCGGGCTGGAACGGTGCGAAGCGGTGCAGGTAGAACTGCCCCGCCTGCTCGTCCCACGTCCAGTTCTCCTCGGTCGTGCCGGCCTCGCGCTCCGGGTCGTCGGTCCACACGTAGTAGTCGCGATAGCGCGAGGTGCGGTCGGCGCGTGCGGCGGCGAACCACGGGTGCTCGATCGAGGTGTGGTTGACGACGAGGTCGGCGAGCACGCGCAGCCCGCGGTCGTTCGCGTGGCGGATCGCCTCGACGATGTCCCCGAGATCGCCGAGCCGCGTGTCGACGCCGAGGTAGTCGGTGATGTCATAGCCGTCGTCCTGGTTCGGCGTCGGGTACAGCGGCATCAACCAGATGCACGACGCGCCGAGGTCCGCGATGTGGTCGATCCGCTGTATGAACCCGGTGACGTCGCCCGAGTACGTCTCCACGTCGAGGCAGTAGACGACGGCGTTCTTCCACCACAGGTCGCTGGTCGCGGCGATGCCCATGGGCACCGCCTACCCAGCAGCTCAAACGGCACACGGGGCGCCGAGCTTGTGAACGAAGCGATGGCGCGCCTCGTGGTAGCTGCGGTCAGGCCCGAAGAAGCACACGTGCGAGCGCATGAGCTCCTCCGCCCGATAGCTGGCGAGCGGCCGGCGCTGCCTCGTCCCGGGCGCGCCGGCGGCGCTTCTCGGCGAGCCGGTCCGGTTCGCGCACGAGGCGCTCGGCGTAGCTGCGCACGCCGGCGCGGAACTCGCCGGCGGTGGCGCCGAACGCGGCGTCGAGCAGCCCGATGTCGACCGCCTCGCGCGTGCCGATCGGCGTGAACGGGGCGGACGTGAGCTCGGCCGTGACCTCGGCGCCGACGCGGCGCGGCATCAGGTACGTCCAGTACTCGGAGCCGTACAGCCCGCCCATGTGCTGGTAGTAGGGGTTCAGCACGACGTGCTCGCGGGCGAGCACGTGGTCGGCGGCCATGGCGAACGGCACGCCGCCGGCCGCGGCGTCGCCGGTCAGGGCCGAGATCACCAGGTGCGAGTCGGTCTCGACGATCTCCCGCACGACGTCGTCGATCGCCGTCAGGTTCTCCCACGACTCCTGTCCGGGATCGTCGGCGGCCTCGATCACGTTCAGGTGGATGCCGTTGGAGAAGAAGTCGAGGCCTCCCATCAGCACGATCACCTTCGTCCTACGGCTCCGCGCGTAGCGGTACGCGTCGAGCAGCCGGCGGCACTGGTCGGTGCTCATGGCGCCGTTGTAGAAGTCGAAGTGCAGATAGCCGACGCCGCGCGCGCTCGCGTGTAGGAGATCTCGCGGAACGTGGGCGGCGCGAACGCGGGCGCGTGGACCGGAGCGGGGATCTCGGGCACGTCGGGAGCGAGCACGCCGGCGGCGGGGAGCTTGAAGTGGCCGGGCGCCTTGAGGTGCGTGATCCAGACCGCGCCGTCGACGGTGGCGCGGCAGATCGCGCCGCTGCGCTGCGCGACGATCTCGCCGGGCTCACCGCGCAGGCTGCCCTCCCGGTGCGCGCCGAACAGGTGCAGCTCGCGGCCCGCGATCGTGTCGAGGACGCCCGGGTGGCCCTCCGCGGCCCGGATGCGGCGGATCACGGTGGCGGTCGAGTCGGCGCCCCAGTCGATCGCGCGATCCGCCTGGCGGATCAGCGGTCGCGGCCGGCCGGTCACGCGCGGGTCGCCGTAGTCGAGCCGCCGGCCCGATCGCCGGCCGCCGGCGACGGCGGTCACGGCCTCGACGATGGCGTCGATCGCCGCGCTGCGCACCTCGTGGCGGTACAGGCTGCTCTTGCCGGCGTCGCGCGTCGGGAACGTCCGGGTCGCCCAGACGTCGCCGGCGTCGGGCTCCGCACCGGCCTCGAGGACGGTCACGCCCCACTCGGCCATGCCGAGCTCGATCGCCCAGTCGAGCGAGGACGGCCCGCGATCGCCCTTCGGTCCGGGGTGCACGACCAGGCAGCGGTGGTGTCGCCACACCGACCCCGGGATGAACGTCCTGAGCATCGGGCAGACGATCAGCTCGGGCCGGTGACGCGCGACGGCGGCCTCCATCTCCTCGGCGGTCGCCACGACCGCCACGCCGACTTCGTGGCCGAGGTCGGTGAGCGCGACCTGCGTGCGCTGGCTGAGGCTGTTGTGCGCCGTGACCAGGAACAGGATCCGGAGCGGCCTGGCGGTGGACGGCGCGAGCGGGGCGACGGCGAGATCGGACATGGCGCGGACGATCCGCGCGCCCGGTTGCGCTCGGCTTTCGCGGCGGTTACGCGCGGTCAGCCCGCGTCGTCGTCCGGCGGCGCGGGCTCTTCGGCCGCGACGGGCTGTCCGAACTCCGGGCAGGCCTCGTTGCGGCACTCCCAGTCGTGTTCGGGGCCGCCGAGCGCCTCGCTGGCGGGCTGGCCGCAGGTCGGGCACAGGGGTGGTGTCGTCACGGGATCTCGCGGACCATGATGAGGTTGGTGGCGCCCGGGGTGCCGGTGCGGCGGCCGGCCGTGAGCACGACGGTCGCGCCGGTCGGGATCCCGGCGACGTCGCGGGCGGTCGTCAACGCGGCGTCGATCATCTCGTCGACGTTGGTGGCGACCGGGGCGAGCACCGGGAAGACACCCCATTCGAGCGTGAGCTGGTCGGCGACGCCGCGGTCGTGGGCGACGGCGACGATCGGGCGCGGGATGCGGTACTTCGCGCAGGCGCGCGGCGCGCCGCCGGTGGCGGTCGGCACGATCAGCGCGTCCGCGTCGAGCTCGTGGGCGAGCTCGATCGCCGCGTGCATGACGGCGGCGCTCGCGGTGTCGGGCTCGACATCGCGGGCGCGGCCGTGGATCTCGGGCACCTGCTCGGCGTGCTCGGCGATCTCGGCCATCGCCCGCACCGCCTCGACCGGGAAGCGGCCGACGCCCGTCTCGGCCGAGAGCATCACCGCCGAGCTGCCGTCGATCACCGCGTTGGCGACGTCGGCGGCCTCGGCCCGCGTCGGCTCGGGCGAGGTGATCATCGACTCGAGCATCTGCGTCGCGGTGATCACGAGCTTGCCGGCCTGCGTGGCCCGCGCGATCGTGTCCTTCTGCATGAGCGGCACGCGCGCGACGCCGGCCTCGACCCCGTAGTCGCCGCGCGCGACCATCACGCCGTCGGTGACGCGGATGATCTCGTCGAGGTGCTCGTACGCCTCGACCTTCTCGATCTTGGCGATCACGCGCGCGTGGCAGCCGAGGCTCTGCATCCGGTCGCGCAGCTCCTGCAGGTCCGCGGCCGAGCGCACGAACGACAACGCGACGAAGTCCGCCCCGAGCTCGGCCGCGAGCGCGAGGTCGGCGACGTCCTTCTCGGTGATCGCCGGGAGCTCCGGCCGGGCAAAGGTGACGTTGACGCCCTTGCGCGGACCGAGCGGGCCGGGCGAGATCACGCGCGTCACGACGTCGCCGGCGTCGATCAGCTCGACCGCCAGCCGCGGCACCCCGTCGCCGACCACGATCTGGGAGCGCTCGGTGACGAGCCTGGCGAAGCCGTCGAGGTCGACGCGCTCGCGCCCGGCGTCCGGCGCGCTCTCGCTGCCGCAGAAGATCACCGTGTCGTCGATCTCCAGCACGCGCTCCTGCGTCTGCGCGGACAGCCGCAGCTTCGGGCCCTGGAGGTCGAACAGCACGCCGAGCGGGCGGCCGGCCCGTTCCGCCGCCTCCCGCACGGCCGCCGTACGGCGCCGCAGGTCGTCGTGCGTGCCGTGCGAGCAGTTCAGCCGCGCGCAGTCCAGGCCGGCGGCGATCAGCCGGTCGAGCACGTCCGGCGCATCGCTCGCGGGCCCGATCGTCGCGACGATCTTCGTCCGCCGCCCCCTCATGCTTCGGAGTGTCGCACTCCCGGTATATCTCCTGAATCCCGCCCGGGATTCAATAGTTTGTAGCCTGTGGGGCGATGACCTACGTGATCACGGGCAGCTGCATCAAGGACGACTCGTGCGTCGAGGTCTGCCCGGTGGACTGCATCCACCCGAAACCCGGCGCCGCCGACTTCGAGACGGCCGAGCAGCTGTACATCGACCCCGAGGTCTGCATCGATTGCGACGCCTGCGTCGAGGCGTGCCCGGTCGATGCGATCTTCCCCGACTTCGATCTGCCCGAGAAGCACTCGTACGCGCTCGAGGTCAACGCGGAGTTCTTCTCCGTCCTCGGCACCGCCGACCGCACCGCCGCCTGATGGCCGCGCGCGTGGCGATCGTCGGAGCCGGGCCCGCAGGGGCGTTCGCCGCCGCCAACCTGCGGCGCTCGCGCGGCGACGTCGAGATCGACCTGTTCGAGCGCCTCCCGACCGCCTGGGGCCTGCTGCGCGCGGGCGTCGCGCCCGACCATCAGGAGATCAAGCGGCTCGACGACCGCTTCGAGCGCGAGACGCTCAAGCGCGGGGTGCGCTTCCTCGGGAACGTCGAGGTCGGCACCGACGTCACGCACGCCGAGCTGATGGAGCACTACTCGGCGGTCGTGTACGCGACCGGCGCCCAGACCGACAAGTCGCTGGGCATCCCCGGCGAGGATCTCCCCGGCAGCTGGGCCGCCACCGAGTTCGTCGCCTGGTACAACGGCCATCCCGACTACCGCGACCGCGAGTTCGACCTCTCGGTCAGGCGCGCGGTGGTGATCGGGAACGGCAACGTCGCGGCCGACGTCACGCGCCTGCTGACGCGCAGCGTCGACGAGCTCGCGCGCACCGACGTCGCCGACCACGCGCTCGAGGCGCTGCGGGACAGCCGGATCGAGGAGGTCGTCGTGCTCGGCCGCCGCGGGCCCGCGCAGGCCGCCTTCACCAGCGCGGAGCTGCGCGAGCTCGGGAACATGGACGGCGTCGACATCCGCGTCGACGAGTTCGCGCTCGACCCGGTCAGCGAGGAATGGCTCGACGCGGAGGGCACGTTCACCGCGCGCAAGAACGTACAGCTGCTGCGCGAGTTCGCGGCGCGCGAGCCGAGCGGGGCGCCGCGCCGGATCGACCTGCGCTTCCTGCGCTCGCCGGTCGCGATCCGCGGCACCGGCCGCGTCGAGGCGATCGAGATCGGCCGCAACGAGATCGTCCGCGACGACCGCGGCAGGCTGCGCGCCCGCGCGCTCGACGCGCCGGTCGAGACGATCGAGGCCGGCCTCGTGCTGCGCTCGGTCGGCTACCGCGCCGTGCCGCTCCCGGACGTCCCGTTCGACGAGCGCGCGTACGTCCTCCCGAACGTCCGCGGCCGCGTGCTGGGCGCCGACGGCGAGCCGCTCCCGGGCGTCTACGCCGTCGGCTGGATCAAGCGCGGGCCGACCGGCATCCTCGGCACGAACAAGCGCGACGCCGAGGAGACGATCGGCTGCCTGGCCGAGGACCTGCACGCGCTCCCGGAGCCGCCCGGCGGCCCGATCGACGAGCTGCTCGCGACGCGCAAGCCCGACCTCGTGACCGCCGACGGCTGGCAGGCGATCGACGCCGCCGAGCGCGAGCGCGGCCGCGGCGCCGAGCGTCCGCGGGTGAAGCTCGCGACGCGCGACGAGCTGCTCGCCGCCGCCCGTCCGTAGCATCCAGGCATCGCGAAGTACGCCGTCAACCCGGCCGCCGTCGAGGCGGTGCGCAAGCGGATCGAGGCGCGCCAGTACGTGCTCGAGAGCGACTGGGGCGACAGCCAGCCGAAGGCGGCGGCGGAGAACGCGTTCCTCGCGAACCACTCGTGGGAGGAGTACGCGTCCTGGCACCTCGGGCTGACCGAGGGTGCCGCCGACGAGACCAAGGCCCGCTACGCGTTCGTGTGCGGCGACTTCCGGCGCGTCCACCGCACCGGCCTGATCGCCTGCGTGTACCGGGCCGCCGAGTGGCGCCACAAGGAGGTCGAGCTGGCGGCGCACGACCTCCTGCAGCTACTCGACGAGATCTCCGGCTAGCACCGGCCGTACCAGCGCATCCGCGGCTGCGGCGTGGGCGGACGCTTGTCGACGATCTGGCGGCGCTGGATGAAGAAGTGCTTGAACATGGATTGCATCCTAGTACCTATCTTCCTAGGAAGCAAGTTCTCGGGACGGGAAATGTAGATACGCTGCCGCACGGTGCCCGAGCACGACGGCGTCGACCTCATCATCGAGCAGTGGCGGCGCGAGCGGCCGGAGCTCGACCACTCGCCGATCGGGATCGTCGGCCGCATCTCGCGGCTCGCCCGCGAGCTCGAGGCGCGGCTCGAGCCCGTCTACCGCGAGCACGGGCTGGAACCCGGCTGGCACGACGTGCTGGCGACGCTGCGCCGCACCGGGCCGCCGTTCCAGCTCCGGCCGACCGACCTCACGAACGCCTCGATGCTCACGTCGAGCGGCACGACGAAACGCCTCGACAAGCTCGAGCAGGCGGGGCTGATCGCGCGCAGCGCCGACCCTGCCGACCGTCGCGGGACGATCATCACGCTGACCGACGCCGGCCGCGAGCTGATCGACGTTCTGACCGCCGCGCATCTGCAGAACGAGCGCGAGATCATCGGCGCGCTCAGCGAGGCCGAGCAGCGCCGCCTCGCCGACCTGTTGCGCAAGCTGCAGCTCGGGCTGCCCGAGTGAGCCTGACGATCCAACAGCGGCTCGCGTGGCTCGCGGCGCGCATCGGCGAGCTGCGCCCGTGGCTGGAGCGCGAATGGGTCGAGCTCGATCGCTGGACGCTCGACGGTGCGCCGCACGCGGTCGGCGCTCCCTGGCCGGACCGCGACGGCGTGCACCGGTTCGAGCATCCGCAGGTCGCGGCCCCATGGCCGGATGCGCGCCTGAGGCTCGACCTCGGCGGCGAGGCGCTCGTCACGCTCACGTACGCCGACGGCACGAGCGCGTCGTTCGGCTCGGACCCCGAGCACCGGGAGCTGCCGCTGCGGCCAGGCCCGTTCTCGGTCCGCGCCGACGCCGTGGCGCGGCTGCCGTTCGGGATGCCCAACCGCGCCGCCCGTCTCGCGACGGCCCGCGCCGTATGGATCGACGTGGCGCTGGAGGCGCTGGTCCGCCGGCTCGACCTGGTGCTCGAGGCCGGGCGCGCGCTCGGCGCCGACCACGACGCCGCCGGCCCGCTGGTCGACGCCGCGGCGGCGCGCCCTGCGCGAGCTCCAGTGGCCGAGCGCGACGCTGCCCTACGTCGCGCGAGTGGCCGGCACCGAGGACCTGCAGAACGTCTGGGAGCTCCCGGCCGGGCTGGACCCGCGCCCGCCGGCGCTCGACGACGACGCCCGCCGCTCGGTGGCCGCCGCCACGGCTCGGCTCGACGCGGAGCTGGCCCGCATCGCCGAGCGCCACCCGCCGGCGGGCGCGCTGGCGCTGACCGCGCACGCGCACCTGGACCTCGCGTGGCGCTGGCCGCTGGCCGAGACGCGCCGCAAGGCGCGGCGGACGCTGTGGACCGCGGCCGGGCTCCTCGAGCGCCATCCCGAGCTGTACTTCAACCAGTCGAGCGCGCAGCTGTACGCCTGGCTGGAGGAGGATGACCCGGCCCTGCTCGCCCGGATCGAGGCCCTCGCGGCCGAGGGGCGCTTCGAGCCGATCGGCGGCATGTGGGTCGAGCCCGACTGCGTGCTGCCGGCCGGCGAGTCGCTCGTCCGCCAGCTGCTCTACGGCCAGCGCTACTTCGCGGCGCGCTTCGGCTCCCCGCACACCGTCTGCTGGCTGCCCGACTGCTTCGGCTTCTCTCCGGCGCTGCCGCAGCTGCTGCGGGGCGCGGGGATCGCGCGCTTCTTCACGACCAAGCTGTCGTGGTCGGAGACCAGCCGGTTCCCGCACGACCTGTTCTGGTGGGAAGGGCCTGGATGGGAGCCGCGTGCTCGCGCACATGTTCGACAACCCGGACGGCGGCTACAACGGCGTGGTCGGGCCGCACGCCGCGCTCGGCACCTGGCGCCGCGCGCGGGGCCGCGACGCGCATCCCGAGAGCCTGCTGTCGATCGGCTACGGCGACGGCGGCGGTGGCGCGACCGAGGAGATGGTGCAGCGGGCGGCGGCGCTCGACGGCTTCCCGGCGCTGCCCGTCCAGCGCTTCGGACGTGTCGACGCGTTCTTCGACCGCGCGGAGGAGGCCACCGACGTGCCGACCTGGTCGGGAGACCTGTACCTCGAGCTGCACCGCGGCACGCTCACGACCCAGGGCCGCACGAAGCGCGCCCACCGGCGCGCCGAGCGCGATCTCGTGGCTGCGGAGGCGCTGGGCGCGCTCGTCGCGCTCACCGGCGGCGAGCTCCCGCGATCGCTCGAGCCGGCCTGGCGCGTGCTGCTGCGCAACGAGTTCCACGACATCCTGCCGGGCAGCAGCATCCGCGAGGTCTACGAGGACGCCGAGGCGGAGCTGGCGGGCGTGTCGCTCGCGGCGGCCGGGGAGATCGACGCCGCGCTGCAGCGGCTCGCCGCGCGGATGGACGGCGACGGCGCCGGCTGGCTCGCGGTCAACCCCGACCTGGGGCCGCGGCCGCTGCGCCTGCACGATCCTGTCCTCACCGCGGGCACGATCGAGGGCCTCGAGGCGCGCGTGATCGTCCCGGGCGAGCCCGCGGCGCCCGTCCGCGCAGACGGCCGCGTGCTCGAGAACGAGCTCGTGCGGGTGGAGGTCGCGGCCGACGGCACGCTCACCTCGGTGTTCGACAAGCGCCGCGGGCTCGAGATGCTCGACGGCCGCGGGAACCAGCTGTGGGCCTACGTCGACAAGCCGCGCGAGTGGGACGCCTGGGAGCTCGACGCCGCGTACGCCGACGACGGCGAGGAGATCACCGCCGACCGCGTCACGGTCGTCGAGAGCGGACCGCACCGCGCGGCGTTGCGCATCGAGCGCAGCTTCCGCGACTCGCGGATCGTGCAGGACGTGCGCCTGTGGGCGGGCGCCGCGCGCATCGACTTCGTCACCCGGCTCGACTGGCACGACCGCCGCTGGCTGCTCAAGGCCCGCTTCCCGCTCGCCGTGCGCGCACCGCGGGCCACGTTCGAGACCGCGTTCGGCGTGGTCGAGCAGCCGACGCACCGCAACACGGGCGCCGACCAGGCGCGCTTCGAGGTCGCCGGCCACCGGTTCGCCGACCTCTCCGAGCCCGGTGGCGGCGTCGCGCTGCTCAACGACGGCCGCTACGGCCATCACGCGCTCGGATCGGAGCTCGGCCTGAGCCTGCTCCGCTCGCCGGTGTGGCCCGATCCGCTCGCCGACGAGGGCGAGCAGGAGCTCGTCTACGCGCTGCTCCCGCACGCCGGCGCCTGGCACCAGAGCGACGTGCTCGCCGAGGCGCAGGACCTCAACCGGCCGCTGCCGGCGTGCGCGGTCGACCGCGGCGCGGGTACGTCGCTGCGCCCGCTCCGCGTCGGCGGGCTGCCGGTCGCGCTCGGCGCATTGAAGGCCCTCGAGGAAGGAGGCGGCCTCGTGCTGCGCGCGTACGAGCCCGCGGGCGGGCGCGGAGCCGTGTCGCTGGCGCTGCCCGACGGCTGGAGCGCCGACGCGCAGCTCGACCTGCTCGAGCGCGAGATCGGTCCACCCGACCTCGCGCTCGGGCCGTTCGCCGTGCGCAGCTGGCGGCTCCTTCAGGCCTGAGCGGCCAGCCGCGCGCCGGCGACGAGCGACTCGAGCTTGCCGTACGCAGCCGCGCGCGAGAGGTACTTCATGCCGCAGTCCGGCGCCGCGATCAGGCGGTCGGGCCCGCCGTGCGGGAACGCGCGGCGGATCCGCTCGGCGACCGTCTCGGGCGTCTCGACCTCGTCGGTCGACAGGTCGAGGACGCCGAGGATGATCGTCTTGTCGGGCAGCGAGTCGATCACCTCGAGGTCGAGCCCGGACTGGCCGGTCTCGATGCTGATCTGGTCGGCCTCGGTCGCCGCGAGCTCGGGCAGGAAGGAGTAGCCGCTGGGGCGCTCGTGGATGATCGCCGCGTAGCCGAAGCAGATGTGGACGGCGAGCGTGCCGTCGATCCCGTCGGTGGCGTGCTTGAGCACGTCGAGGCCGTACTGGCGCGCCGGCTCGGGCCGCGCCTGCATGTACGGCTCGTCGACCTGGACGATGTCGGCGCCGGCCGCGAACAGATCGATGATCTCGCCGCGGACCGCCTCGGCGTAGGCCAGGCCGAGCTTGTCCGGGGCGCCGTAGTAGTCGTCCTGCGCCTGCTGGGACATCGTGAACGGGCCGGGGACCGTGATCTTCACGGTACGGCTCGTGTGCGCCTTCAGGAACTGCAGGTCGCGCACCTGGACCGCGTGGCGGCGGGCGACCGGGCCGACGACCCGCGGCACCGGGTTCGGGTGCCCGCTGCGGTCGAGCGCCGTCCCGGGGTTGTCGATGTCGACGCCATCGAGGGCGGTCGCGAAGCGGTTCGAGTAGCTCTCGCGCCGCATCTCGCCGTCGGTGATGATGTCCAGCCCCGCGCGCTCCTGGTCGGCGATCGCGAGCCGTGTCGCGTCGTCCTGCGCCTCCTCCAGGTAGGCGGGGTCGACGCGCCACAGCTCGAGCGCGCGCACGCGTGGCGGGAAGCGGTCCCGCAGCCGCTCGCGGTCGATCAGCCAGTTCGGCTGGGCGTACGAGCCCACGAGGCTGGTCGGGATCATCCGCGGCCCCAGGCGCCCACCACGGTCGGTGCGAGGAGGACCGCGTCGGCCGCGGCGATCTCCTGCCGCAGCCGGTCCTCGAGCGTGTCGATGCCGATCTCGGCCTCGGTGGCGATGCCGTGCCCGACGATCGCGCCGTGCAGCGATCCCACGACCCCGGAGAGCAGCGCCGCTCCTGGCCGTTCGTGCGCCGTCAGGTACGCCTGGACCCCGAATGTCTCGACGTCGCCGAACCCGGCCGCGCGCAGCATCGGCGCGAGGCGCGCTCCGATCCGCGGGTTCGCCCCGGCGGCCCGGAACGCCGCCTCCACCCAGCCGAGCGCCTGCGTGGCGAGCGGGGTCGGCGGCTCCGAGCGCGAGCTGCCCATGTCGTAGTCGATTGCGAGCAGGGTGCCGCCCGGCCGCAGGTTCGCGGCGCGGTGATGGCGGAGCACCTCCACCGCGTCGGGCAGATGGAACAGGAGCAGCCGGCAGACGACCGCGTCGAACGGCTCGTCGAAGCGCACCGTGCGCACGTCGGCCTCCACGAAGCGGATGTTGTCGAGGACGCGGCGCTGCTCGGCGACGGCGAGCGAAGGCGCCTCGCGATCCACGCCGACGACCGAGCCGCTCGCGGTCACGAGCTCGGCCACCTGCGTGGCGACGTGGCCGACGCCGGTGCCGAGGTCGAGCACGCGCATCCCGCGCGCGATGCCGGCGGCGCGCAGCAGCGCGTCGGTGGCGCCGGCGATCGCCGCCGCCTGGCGGTCGAGCCGCGCGATCTCCGGTGGTGCACTGCCCAGCACGTACTCGGTCATGGGATCACCCCGTCGGTGCGCATCGCCTGCTTGATCATCCGTGCCGACATGATCGCGCCGACTCGGCTCAGATGCAGCCCGTCGCTCTGGCGCAGGATCACGGTTTGTCCGTTGACGACCGCCGAGTAGCGGTAGACGAACCCCGGGGTCAGCAGCGCCGCCTCGTCGAGCACGCGCGCCCATGGCTCGAACCCCTTGACGGCGAGCGCGAGGCCCTGGTTCGCGGCCCGGAAGGCCGGCACGCGCGCGGGGTCCTCGGGGGCCGGCAGGTTGAGCCAGTACACCTGCGCGGCGCCCTCGCGCAGGTAGGTCTTCACGATCTGGCGTATCCGCTTGCGGTAGATCTCGATCCAGTCCGGGCCGCAGCACGGGACCGCGCCGAACCCGGGCCCCTCGGTGCCGCCGAGGAACAGGACCACGATGTCGGGCGGGTGCGCGGAGGTGGTGTCCTTGCGCGACCCCGGGCGCCAGTCGTAGACGAAGTTGTGGGATATCGCGGCGCCGAAATGGACGTCCTGCTGCACGAGCACGCGCTTGCTCCTGATCTCCTTGGAGAGGTGGCGGGCGACGCGGATCATCAGCGAGTCGCCGGTCGCGAGCAGGCGCAGCTTCGTGCCCGTCGCGGGGAGGACGGTCAGCCGCCGCGTCGCCGACATGCCCGCGCCTTGCACCGTCACCGCCCAGTGCCCCGGATGCGGCGCGTCGAACGGCACGCGCGTGGTCGCCAGCGCGTGCAGGCGTCCCGTGCGGTAGGCGAACGTCCCGGCCTGCCCGACCAGGCAGACCGTCATGGCGGGGCCGCCGAGGTGCCAGCGGTCCCGTAGCCGGACCGCGAACCGATGGCCCGCGCGCGGGCGGCGGAGGCGCGCCGATCGCCGAGCCGCGTCGCGCAGCCGGGCGTACGCGTCGTCAGCGTCAGGGCGCGGATCTGGAACACGCGCTGCCGCGCGCCGCACTGCCATTGCGAGAGCCGCCGGACGAACGCGCGCCCGCGCCCGCCGAGCTGCACCTGCGCGATCCGCGCGTTGCGCTCGTACACGCTGACCAGCGCATGCGGCTTGCCGCCCCACAGCCGCAGCGCGACCCACCCGCGCTGCTGCGTGCCGACGTGGCCCTGCAGGTGCGCGGACGCGGGCGCGGCGAACACGCCCAGTGCGGTGACCAACGCGGCGACGACGCACCGGCGCATGCGCGCACGGTAGCTTGCCTTTCTCCTGGTGATGCAGACGACGAAGCTCGGGCCGCTGACGGTCAGCCGGCTCTGCCTCGGCGCGATGCTGATGGGCGGGGCCACACCGGTCGACGAATCGCACCGGATCCTCGACCGCTTCCTCGATGCCGGCGGCACGTTCATCGACACCGCCGACGTCTACGGCGACGGCACGTCCGAGCGGACGCTGGCGCCGTGGCTGGCGCGCCACCGCGACGAGGTCGTGATCGGCACCAAGGTGCGGATGAAGGTGTCCGACCCGCCGGGCTCGGGCCTCGCGCCGGAGCGCATACGCCAGGCCTGCGACGCCAGCCTCAAGCGCCTCGGCATCGACGTCATCGACCTCTACCAGGTCCACGCGCCCGACCGCGACACCCCGCTCGAGGCGACGCTGGAAGCGCTCGACGGGCTCGTCCAGGCCGGCAAGGTGCGCGCGCTCGGCGCCTCCAACTACCCCGCCTGGCTGCTCGCCTGGGCGGTCGCGATGCAGGACCGCGAAGGCTGGGCGCCGTTCGTCTCGCTGCAGCCGCAGTACTCGCTCGTCGAGCGCTCGGTCGAGCTCGACCTGCTGCCGTTCTGCCGCGCCGCGGGCCTCGGCGTGATGCCGTGGGGCCCGCTCGGCGCCGGCTTCCTGAGCGGCCGCTACCGGCGCGGCGAGCCGCTGCCGCCCGGGTCGCGGATGGCGAACGCCGGCGACGACCTCGAGGAGGCCGAGCACCGTCGCGCGATCGATCGCAACTTCGGCGTCGTCGAGGCGGCCGAGGCGATCGCCGCCGACCGCGGCGCGACGATCCCGCAGGTCGCGATCGCCTGGCTGCTGGGCGTCGAAGGCGTGACCGCGCCGATCATCGGGCCGCGCACGCTCGCGCATCTGGAGGGCATCCTGGGCGCCGACGCGATCGAGCTCACGCCCGAGGAGCGCGCCCGCCTGGAGGCGCCGGCGCCCCCGCCCGAGCTGTATCCGCACCGGATGCTGACCGAGCAGCTCGGCCTGGCGTCGGTCACCGGACAATTCGCTCGACCTGGGCGCGATTGAGGCGTACCGTCCTGGGCATGGGCGACGAGCACAAGCCTGGGACGCGCATTCGCCCGGACGACGCACAGGCGCTGGAGGAGATCCGGCAGCTGTTCGCGCGCTATCGCCGCCTCGCCCACGCGGACGCGGCGACCAAGCGCCAGGAGCGGTCGGCGGCGAAGCGCTTCACCCCGCGGGTGCGAGACTCCCGCGATGCTCCTGTGCGGTGACCGCGACGACCTGATCGCCGTCGGGCAGCCGGCCCACGCATGGGTCTCCGGTCAGCTCGCCCGTGCCTGGGGGAACCCGCGCTTCGGTGCGCTCGAGCCGCGCGAGGAGGTGTGCCTGGCGGCCGAGCAGCACGACATCGGGATGGCGGCGTGGGAGGGCCGGCCGACCCTGAACCCGAAGACCGGGCTGCCGCGCTCGTTCATGGAGCTGACGCTCGAGGAGCACCTGGAGATCTGGTGGAGCGCGGCCCCGCTGGTGCTCCCGCAGAGCCCGTATGCGGCGCTGCTGGTCTCGATGCACGGCACCGCGCTGTACGAGCGGCGCGATCTCTCGCGCCTGGCGCCCGCCGACGCCGAGAAGGCGCAGGCGTTCCTGGCCGGCCAGCGCGAGTTGCAGGACCGGCTCGTCGACGAGCTCGACGCCGATCCCGAGCAGGTGCGCCGGAACCAGCGGCTCGTCTGGGCCTGGGACTCGCTGTCGCTCGGCCTGCTGCTCGGCTGGGCGCCGTTCGTGCTCGCGCAGGTGCCGACCGCCGACGGCGTCACCGACGTCGAGGTGCGCGACGGATCGCTCGACCCGTGGCCGTTCTCCGCTCCCACGGTGACCGTCCGCTACGACGGGCGGCCGCTATCCGGCCCGTTCGCCGGCGAAGAGGAGATGCGGGCGGCGCTGGCGGCGGCACCGTGGCTTGCATTCGCGGTGACCCTGCACCGGTAGTTTGCGCGCGTGCGCCGCAGTGAGCTCGGATCGCGGGTGCTGGTCGTCCTGGCCTCCGCGGCCTTGCTGCTCGCGCTGGCCGCGGGCTACGGATGGCGGGCGATCGTCGACTCCGATCAGTTCGCCAACCGCGCGGCCGCGACGCTCCGCGACGACCGCGTCCGGACGCTGATCGCCGACCGGATCACCGACCAGGTGGTGCTCGCGCGGCAGGCCGACCTGCAGGCCGCGCGCCCGCTGATCCAGTCGACCGTCGCGGACATCGTCTCCAGCCGCGCGTTCACCGGCCTGTTCCGCTCCGCGGTCCGCGACGTGCACGCCGCGGTGTTCGCGCACGACCGGGACACGTTCACGCTGACCGTGGCCGACGTCGGCACCGTGATCGCGGCGGCGCTCGAGCAGCTCCGGCCGGGCCTGGCACGCGAGCTCGCGCAGTCGGATCGCGTGGAGCTCCTGCAGCGCGACATCGGGCAGCTCGACGGCACCGTCGCCACGCGTCGTGCGGGCGCTCCGGATCCTGGCGATCGTGTTCACGGTCCTGACGGTCGGGCTCGTGGCCGCGGCACTGGCGCTCGCGCCGGACCGGCGGCGCACCGTCGTCGGGCTGGGGATCGGCGCCGCGGTGGCGGGCGTGCTGCTGGTCGTGCTGCTCAACCTCGTGCGCTCGGCGGTGATCGGGCGCGTCGACGGCGCCGCACAGCAGGACGCGGTGGCCGGGATCTGGGATGCCTACCTCGGCGACCTGCGCACGACGGGGTGGATCGTCGCCGCGTGCGGGGCCGTGGTCGCCGCGGCGGCGGCGTCGCTGATCCGGCCGGTCGACCTCGGCGTGCCGCTGCGGCGGGCGGCCGCCTGGGTGGCGACCGAGCCGACGCGGCCGGCCCTGCGCGTCCTGCGCGGCTCGGTGTTCGTCGCCGTCGGGGTGGTCGTGATCGTGGCGCGTGACGCGGTCGTCGACCTCGTCGTCACCGCAGCCGGCGTCTACTTCGTCTACGCGGGGATGAGCGCGATCCTGCACGTGATCTACAAGCCGCCCGAGGAGGTCGAGCGACGCCCGCGCGCGCGGTCGGCACGTCGCCTGGTGGTGTTCGTGGTCCCGATCGCGATCATCGTGATCGGGGTCGGCGCGTTCGTGGGGACCGGTGGCGTCTCGACGGCCGCGCCCGTCGCCGGCCCGTGCAACGGCCACGTCGAGCTGTGCGATCGCTCGCTCGACCACGTCGCGCTCGCGGCGACGCACAACTCGATGTCGGCCCCGCTGCCGGGCTGGTTCTCGACGCAGCAGGACCGCCCGATCCCCGATCAGCTCCGGGCCGGCGTGCGCGGGCTGCTGATCGACACGCACTACGCCGATCGGCTCCCCAACGGCCGGTTGCGGACGGAGCTCGACAACCGGTCGCTCAAGCAGGACGGCGTCAGCCAGGCACAGGTCGAGGCCGCGCTGCGGATCCGCGATCGGCTCGGCTTCGCCGGCCAGGGCGAGCGCGGGATGTACCTGTGCCACTCGTTCTGCGAGCTCGGCGGGACGCGCCTGGAGCCCGTGCTCGACGAGCTGTACCGGTTCCTGGTCGCCAACCCCGGCGAGGTCGTCGTCGTGATCAACCAGGACTACGTGACGCCGGAGGACTTCGTCGGCGCCGTCGTGGACGCCAAGCTCGACCGCTTCGTCTACCGCGGGCCGGTCGACGGGCAGTGGCCGACGCTGCGCGAGATGATCGACTCGAGCCAGCGGCTCGTGTTCCTGGCCGAGAACCACGCGGGCGCGGCGCCGTGGTACCACCTCGCCTACAAGCGCGCGACGCAGGAGACGCCGTTCTCGTTCTCCCGCGTCGAGGAGCTGACCGACCCGGCGAACTTCGCCGCGACGTGCCGGGACAACCGCGGCCCGGCCGACGCGCCGCTGTTCCTCATCAACCACTGGATCACGACCGACCCGGTGCCGCTGCCGTCGAACGCCGCGCGCGTCAACGCCTACGACCCGCTGCTCGCGCGGGCGCGCAAGTGCCAGCGGGTCCGCGAGCACTTCCCGAACCTGATCGCCGTCGACTTCTACGCCCGCGGCGACGTGTTCCGGGTGGTCGACACGCTCAATCGCGTGTCGACCACCCAGTGAGCCGTCAGGGCGTCTTCAGGAAGCGGCCCTCCGTCACCGGCGCCACCGGCGAGTGCGCCGTGATGTAGTCGATCGCCACGTCCAGCAGCGCGTCGCCCGGCTGGAGCACGTCGGTGCCCTGCTGGAACGCCGTGTAGCCGTCGCCACCCGTGAACATGAAGTCGTTGGTGACGAAGCGGATGGTGTCGGTCGGGCCGACCGGTGTCAGCGACCCGCCCGCGCCGACCTTGTCGAGCGAGTCGATCACCGGCACCAGGCCGTTGCAGTGGAACCGGATCCGCAGCCCGGAGACCTGCGGCGTTCGCCCGGTGCCGCCCGCCGTGTCGCCGCATGGCGGCTTGAACCCGTTCTCCAGCGCCTGCACGAACTGCGCGCCGGTAAGGGTCTCGATCACGGTGCGGTTGCCGAACGGCAGCACCGCGAACACCTCGCCCCAGGTGATCTCACCCGGCTGCTCGCCCGCGGACGGCGGGGAGATCCGGATGTCCTGGCGCAGGCCGCCGGAGTTCGTGATGGCGGCCTCGACGCCCGGGTACTTCTCCCGCATCGCGTCGGCGACGAGATTGCCCATCGCCGACTCGGTCAGGCGGTCGAGGTCGCGCAGGATGTCGACCGACTGGGTGCCGATCACCTGGTTGCGCAGCACCGCCGTCTGCGCGTTGGCGTCGTCCACGATCGCCTGCACGTCGGGCCGCGCGGCGACGCCGAGGTCCTTGGCGATGCGCGTCGCCGCGCCGGTCCAGCGCACGTCGCCGTGGCTGAGCAGGAGCTGCGCGACCGTGTAGCTGCCACCGGCGTTCACGCCCTCGACGATCGGGATGTGGCCGCGGACGTAGTTGGCGATGTTGTGCGTGTGGCCCGCGATCACGAGGTCGATCGTCGTGCCCTGGAGCTGATCGACGATCCCGTTGATCGGCCCCTCCCAGGGCACGCCTGGCGTGAGACCGATCGTGTTCGAGCCCGGGTCGGGTCCGTTGTGGATCACCACGATCTGGATCCGCACACCGCGCGCCCGCAGCCGCTGCGACTCCTGTTTGATCCGCGCCGCCTCGTCGAGGAACGAGAGGCCTGCGGTGTTGCCCGCAGCCACGAGCTCCGGCGTGTTCTGCACGGTGGCGCCGATCACGCCTACGCGCTCGCCACCGACATGGAACACCGTCGACGGCTTGACGAAGTCCGGGTAGTCACCCGAATTCGCGTCGACGATGTTCGCGGACAGGAACGGGAAGTTGGCCCGGTCCTCGTGCTGGAGGATGCGCGGGATGCCGTAATCGAACTCGTGGTTGCCGAAGGCCGTGGCGTCGAGCCCCCACGCGTTCTCCACATCGATCGCCGGAGTGTCCTGCAGCAGCGCCGAGTTCGGCGGTGATGCGCCGACGTTGTCGCCGCCGGACAGCAGCAGCGTGCGGCCGGGCAGCCGGGCGGCCTCCTCGTCGAACATCGTCGCGAGCTGCGCACCGCCGCCGACCGCGGCCGCGAGGCCGTTGTCGTAGGTGCGCGTGGTCGACTCGAGCTGACCGTGGAAGTCGTTCAGCCCGACGATCGACAGCGCCTTGGGCTTGTGCCTTAGCGCGTCACGGCGCACGATGCCCTGGCTCTGCTGCGGGGCGGGGACGCCGAGCAGGTACGCGGCCGTCGGCGCGAGGTCGATGCTCCGCACGCGGCGGACCTTGCCGTCCTTGATGTCGGGGCCGCCGGCCAGGAACGTCGCCCGCATGTTCGTGTTGCTCTTGAGCTCCTGGACGTCCGGCACGTAGCCGTGCTGGCCGAAGAACTGCGAGCGTGCGATCAGCGTGCCCGGCGTCTGGGCGTCGAACTGGTATGGCGGGAACGAGAACACGACGAGGTCGCCGGTCCTCGTCGGATGTGCCATGTCGGCCGTGCTGTTGGCGCCGTTCGGGATGTAGCGCGCCTCGTCCTTGGTGAACGTGCGGTCGATGACGTCCCAGCCCTCAGGGTGGCCGTCGCCGGTCCAGTCGTTCTTGTCGGCGATGTCCTGGAACGCCTTCCGGATGTCCGCGACCGTCTTCGCGGCGTCGGCCGCGGCGACCTGCTGGAACCCCCCGCCGGCCGGATCGCGGCCTGCGAGGTTCAGGTAGATCTGCGCGGTGCCGCCGGCCCAGCAGGCCTTTGCCTTGCCGATCGTCTCGCCAACCGGGGTGCGGCAGTTCGACGTCTGCGGCTTCGACAGCAGGCCGAGGTCGACCAGCGGCTTGCTGGCGTCGATCGCAGCGAACTGCGGCGCGAAGCCGTGGTCGGACGACACGAACGTGTCCAGCTTGCTCGTGTGCATGTGCTGTTGGGCCAGGCGCATCGTCGCGTCGGAGCCCTCGTAGGCCTCGCGGATGAACGACTCGCGCTGCTTGACGCGATGGTCGGGCGTCCCGTTGACCTCGATGTCGTCGTACGCCGGGTTGTTCGCGCCGTTCGGCAGCTTCTTGGTGACGAGGCCCAGGAACTGGTGCTGGATCTCATCGGTGCCCGGGTAGCCCACCATCGCCAGGTCCGGGTTGTAGGTGTCGAGGATGTACTTGATCAGCGGCTGGTACGCGGTCTCCCAGTACTGCTGCTGGTCGATATACGTCTCCTCGCTGACGATGCCGGACTCGAGGACGGCGAAGTCACCGGCCTGCGACGACGGGAACTTGTCGGCCACGAAGTCCTCGAAGCTGCCGGTGTAGCCGGGCGAGCCCGGCCACGTCGGCCACGTGGCGATCGCGCGCGTCACCGACGTGTGGAAGAGGCGAACCTGCGACAGATCCGGCGCCAGGCGCTCGACCTTGACGAGCATCGCGGCCGTGTGACCCTCGAGCGCGCCGCCGACGATCTTCACCTTGACGTCGGCGAGCTGGCCTTCCTTGAGGTCGGCGACCTTGTCGGCGCCGCTCTTGGTGCGCGAGAAGAGGACGCGGTCGTAGTTGGTCCGGTGGTCGTTCCTGCTGTCGTAGATGTACGCGTCGAGGCCGTACTTGTCGGTTCCGAAGTCGACCACCGCCATGTGCATCTCCTTCGCGGGGCTGAAGGAGTGGGGCACGCCGGTCCACCCGCTGGCCGGCGCGGGATCCTGCTTGTCGTACTGGACGCCGAACGCCGTGATGTTGGCGGGGATGTCGGTCGGCGATGTGTAGTTGGTCACCACACCGCGCCCGGAGAAGAAGCTGCGGAAGTCGAGCGTCGGGCCCTGGATCGCGCCGCTGCGGCCACCGGCCCACTCGATCTGCGCGACCTTCTTGCCGCCGCGCTCGGCCGCCTGGGCCAGCGTCTCGGCCTGCAGGATGGATCCGCTGCTCGGGAACGCCGCCTGCGAGTTGGCGAAGTTCGAGCCGTTGATGTGGAAGGTGTTGTTGGTCGACCCGTGCACGCCCGGCCACGCGCCGGTGGTGAGCGTGTACCAGCCGGCGCCGGTGTTCGGCGGCGCCTGGGTCAGAAGGCCGTTGCGGGACGCGAACGCGCCGTGGCGGAGCATGTCGCGGAAGCCAGGTAGCAGACCCTGATCGGCGTACTTGGCGACCTGGTCCTGCCGCATGCCGTCCGAGGTGAAGAACAGGAGCTTGCTGTCGCCGCCGGAGTGGTGGTGGCTCCAGCCGTGGTGATGTCGGCCGGTCGCCTGCGCCCCTACGAGTGGCACGACCGCTGCGATGAGCAGCGCGGCGGCCAGGACGGCAATCAGTCGCGTGTGGAAGCGCCCGCCGCGTCTCCGTGCAGCAACGTCCGTGCTCATTCAATTCCCTCCCCGACGATTAGGTACCGACCGCCAACCCTACGGGGACGACAGCGACGAAGGCAAGCGAGTATCAAGTCCTCAACATGGACGTAGGTATCGGACTCCCCAACACCGTCACCGGCGTCGACCGCGCCGGCATCGTCGACTGGGCGCGCGCGGCAGAGGCCTCCGGGTTCTCGTCGCTCGGCACGATCGACCGGATCGCGTACGGCAACTACGAGTCGCTGATCGCGCTCGCCGCCGCCGCCGCGGTGACCGAGCGCATCCGCCTCGTGACCGACATCCTGATCGCGCCGCTGCGCAGCAACACGGCGCTGTTCGCCAAGCAGGCGGCGACGATCGACCACCTCTCCGGCGGCCGGCTCGTGCTCGGCCTGGCGCCCGGCGGACGGCCTGACGACTACGAGCTCAGCGACGTCGACTTCCATCGTCGCGGGCGGCTCTTCGATCGTCAGCTTGAGGACCTGGCGCGCTACTGGGGCGGCGAGACCGACGTCGGCCCGGCGCCGGTGCGCCCGGGCCTGCTGATCGGTGGGACGTCGGACGCGGCGTTCCGGCGCGTGGGCCAGTTCGGCGACGGGTGGACGGCCGGAGGCGGCGGCTACGAGCGCTTCGGCGATGCGTTGAAGCAGGTGCGCGAGGCGTGGCAGGCCGCGGCGCGCGAGGGTGAGCCGCGCACGATGGCGCTGTTCTACTTCTCGCTCGGGGACGGCGCCGCCGAGCAGGCCGAGGCGACGCTCGGCGCCTACTACGCGTTCGCGGGCGAGTACGCCGAGATGATCGTGGCGGGCGCCGCCACGAGTGCGGAACGGGTGCGCGAGTACGTCGCCGGCTACGAGGCGGCCGGCTGCGACGAGGTCATCTGCTTCCCGGCGTCGGCGGATCCGGCGCAGGTGGAGCTGCTGGCCGAAGCGCTGCGGTGAGCTGCGCACCGACCCGGTAGGCCTCGGCCACCCAGGTGGCGAGCTCGTCGTCGACGTCGGCCGGTTTCGTGAGCCGGAAGCGGTGGAGGTAGTAGTCGGGCTCCAGATGCTCGACCCTGAGCCGCGGGTGCTCGATCCGCCGCTTGAGGACCAGGTGGGCGCGCAGGTGGTCGCGCCGCGGCTCGAGGGCGGCGAAGCGCATCCGCACCTGCAGCGTGATGCGCGACTTGGTGGCGTTGATCGTCACCGGGCCGTGCTCGCGCGCGGCCGCGACGAGCGCGTCGAACGCGGCCCGGAGCTCCGGTGGGCGGTGTGCGAAGTGCTCGTCGAGCGGCACGACCAGGCACGAGTGCGGCATGTTCCGCGTCACGAACGTCTGGCCGCAGACGGGGCACTCCCACATGCGCGTCATCCTCACAGGTGGATGCAGGTGATCGTCGACAACTCCGCGGGCGGCGATGCGCGCTTCGCCGACGACGTCGCGGGCGCGCTGCGCGCTCACGGCCTCGAGGTCCTGGTCCGCGCTCCGGGCCCGACGGCGATGTTCGACACCGCCGTCCACCTCGTCTCGACCGGCCTGGCGATCCGCGTCTCCGAGCGCCCGGACCGGGTGACACTCGGCGCGATCGAGGAGGTGGTGCGGGGCGCGCTCATCGCCCGCCCGAGCCTGCGCCGCCGCACGCGCAGCGTGCCCGTGCACCTCGGCGAGACCGCGCGGGTGCTCGAGTGGATCGACGTCTTCGACTGAGCGGTCTCCGCAGGCGAACGTCAACGGCGGCTGGGTAGGGCGGCGAGGGTGCCGGCCGCGTGCCGAAGGTTGGCAAGTTACTCCCGCTCAGAGGGCATAACTTGCCAACCTTCGCTCAGCGCGGCCGAACCCGCCTCCCTAAATGCCGAAGTTGGTCTATCCCGCGGCGGCCTTGGCGGCCCTCAGCGCGGCCTTGTGCGCGCGCTTGCCGGCCTGGTATTCGGCGAGAGCGGCAGGCGAGTCGACGTCGCCCAGGGTCGGGTGCGAAGGCACCAGCGGCAACGCCGCCACGACGCCGAAGCGCCGGGCCAGCACGGCGATCAGCGACCCGACCTTCATCTCGCCGTAGCCGGGGAGCGCGTACAGCCGCCTGCGCAGCTCCTCCGGCGTGACGTCCTCGCCCCACACGCGTGCCGGCGTCGCCGTCGTAGGTCTCGACGATGTGGACCGCAAGGTCGTGCACCCGGCGCGCCATCGCGCCGGGGAAGCGGTGGATCGCGGGGCGCTCGCGGAAGATCGGCTCGAGGTCGGCGCCGGCGATCGTCGCCGCGTCGAGCGTGCCGAGCCGCTCGCGCAGCGCCAGCGGCCCCGAGAACGCCTTCTGCACGGTCACCTGCTGGTCGAGCGCGAAGCCGATCAGCAGCGCAATCGGGTCGCCGACCAGCAGCTGGTTCGCCTCGTCGGACTCCGTGAAGTACAGGCGGTCGGTCATCGCAGGGCCTCCAGCGGCGTCGTCGGCTCTCCGGTCGCACCCCGTTTGCGCCGCGCGACCCCGCTCGCCACCGCGGCGTTGGCGACCGCCTCGGCGACCGACTCCGCCACGCGGCGGTTGAACACGCTCGGGACGATGTAGTCGGCGTGCAGCTCGTCGGCGGGGATCACGCGCGCGATCGCGTGCGCGGCGGCGAGCTTCATCTCCTCGTTGATCGTCGTCGCCCGGACCTCGAGCGCGCCCTTGAACACGCCCGGGAACGCGAGCACGTTGTTGATCTGGTTCGGGTAGTCCGAGCGGCCGGTCGCCATGATCGCGACGTCGCCGCGGACCTCCTCGGGCTGCACCTCGGGGATCGGGTTGGCCATCGCGAAGACGATCGCGCCGGGCGCCATCGTGCGGACCGCCTCGGCGGTGACGGCGCCCGGACGCGGAGACGCCGATCAGCACGTCGGCGCCCGCGAGCATCTCGTCCGCGCTCCCGTGCATCTGGTCGGCGGTTGGTGCGCTCGGCGAGCGCGGCCTGCGACGGCGTCGAGCGTCGCGTCGCCCGCGCACAGCGCGCCGCCGGGATTGCAGACGATCACGTCGCCGACGCCCTGGGCGAGCAGGATGTCGGTGCACGCGACGCCGGCCGCGCCCGCGCCGACGACCACGACGCGCACGTCCTCGGCGCGCTTGCCGACGATCTTCAGCGCGTTGAGCAGCGCCGCGAGCACGACGATCGCCGTCCCGTGCTGGTCGTCGTGGAAGACGGGGATGTCGAGCTCGGCGCGCAACCGGCGCTCGATCTCGAAGCAGCGCGGGGCCGAGATGTCCTCGAGGTTGATGCCGCCGAACGTCGGCGCGGCCGCCTTGACGAACGCGACGATCTCGTCGACGTCCTTGGTGTCGATGCACAGCGGGAACGCGTCGACGCCGGCGAACTCCTTGAACAGCAGCGCCTTGCCCTCCATCACCGGCATCGCGGCGACCGGCCCGATGTCGCCGAGGCCGAGGACCGCCGTCCCGTCGGACACGACCGCGACGGTGTTGCCGCGGATCGTCAGCGCCCAGCCCTTGGCGGGGTCGTCATGGATCGCCATCGAGACGCGGCCGACGCCCGGCGTGTAGGCCATCGAGAGGTCGTCGCGGGTCTTCATCGGCAGCTTGGCGTTGACCTCGATCTTGCCGCCCTTGTGCATCAGGAACGTGCGGTCCGAGACGCTGTCGACCTTCACGCCGTCCAGCGCACGGACCGTGCGCACCACGGCCTCGGCGTGCTCGGAGTCCCCGCAGGCGACCGTGACGTCGCGGACGACGTTGTCGCGCTCGACGCGCACCAGGTCGATCGCCCCCAGCATCGCGTTCGCGCTGGCGATCGCGTCCGCCACGCGCGCGAACGCGTCCCCCTGCTGCGGCAGGTGCAGCCGCATCGTGAAGCTGTAGGACGCTGACGGTTGCAGGGGCATGAGCTGAGACTAGATCCTGTACACCTCGAGCAAGCGCTTCTCGTGCTCGGCGTCGATCCGGGCGATCACCTCGATGTGCTTCTCGAGCCCCGAGCCGCGCAGCTTGGTGGCGAGCAGCTCGTCGACCTGGAAGACGCCGGCGGAGTTGTTCATGTCGACCTCGACGCGGATCGTGCGGTCCTCCCCCTGGACGATGCGGACCTCGTCGATCGCGGCCGCCGACAGCGAGTGGATGTTCGGCAGCTGCGTCTCCATCGCGACGCGCGAGCGGCCGTGCTCCATGTCGAGCGCGTCGGCCACGCGCACGACGCCGGCCTCGAGCGTGATCGGCCGCCCGCCGCTGCGGTGGCCGATGATCGCGTGCATGGCCTCGGAGGCGACGATCGTCCGCTCCGGCTCCTCGTAGACCCCGCCGAGCAGCGTGTCGAGGTGGTCGGCGGCGAGGAAGAGCGAGAACGCCTCGTGGTCGACGCGGTGGATCGACATGCCGATGTCGTGGAGCAGGCAGGCGAGCGCGATCACGACCTCGGCGTCGTCGGCGGTCATCGCGTAGTCGGTCTCGATCGACGACTTCACGTTGCGCCGGCGCAGCAGCCGGAACAGGCGCAGCGCGCTGTTGAGCACGATCTGCAGGTGCACCCACGAGTGGTCGCTCATGCCCAGGCGGTCGGCCGTCACCTGGGCCGCGTGCCAGCGCGCCTTCAGCTGCGTGCTCGCGTTCGCCGCGGCCAGCACGCCGGCGAGCTTCGGGTTGCGCTCGCTCGGCGCATGGATGCGCATCGCGGCCACCGCATCGCGCGGCGACACGCTCTCTGTCGGGGTCTCGCTCACCGCAGTGATGATCGTGCAAGCGGTCTTGCGATGTGTCCAGGCCCGTGTCTAGCGTCCGGCGCATGCTGCGGGAGGTCAAGAACGGCTGGATCGAGCGCCGTCTGCTGCGCTACGTGTTCGTCCTCGCCGGCGAGCCGGTCGCCACGGTGCGGCCGCATGAGCAGGCGAGGCGGCCGGTGGCGCTGGCCGAGCGCGAAGGCCGCACGTACTGGGCGTTCGAGGACCGCATCTGGTGGGAGGACGACGATCTCTCCGGCGCCGATGTCCTCGCGCTCGTACGTGAGCGCGAGCGCCGGGCGGCGCGCACCCTGGAACGCGCGCACGCGGCGCTGGCCGCCGGCGCGGCCGAGCCGCGGCGGCGGCCGATCCCGCGCGAGGTCCGCCTGGCGGTGTTCGAGCGCGACGGCGGCCGCTGCGTCGAGTGCGGCTCGGGATTCGACCTGCAGTACGACCACGTGATCCCGGTCGCGCTCGGCGGCGCGAACACGGTCGCGAATCTGCAGATCCTGTGCGCGCCCTGCAACCAGGCGAAGGGCGCCGAGCTCTAGGGTCCGCCCTCGGGGCAGCCCATCTTGAGGTCCTTGCGGACGGCTTCGGGGACGCCCTTGATCGGGCACGACCACGAGGAGCCGGCGAACCGCATCCGCCAGACGTCGTCGCGGCGGTGCCAGACGACGATCCCGTCGGCCGCGTACGGCAGGCAGGAGTGCGGCAGCGGGTTGCGCAGAGTGGCCGACGCCCAGCCCCTTCGTACGGTCGCGACGCGGACCTTGAGGCAGCGGCGAGGCGTCTTCATGGCCTGGGCGATCGCGGCCTTCTCCGTCGCCTTCGGCTTGCGGGAAGCGTTGGCGGCCGTCGTCGCGACCACAGCGGCGGCAGCGAGGACGAGCACGGTGGCGAGAGCGAGTTTCATCGCGCCAGATCGTACGCGTGCGCGTCTCGCGGCGTGAGGGGCCGCGCTCAGAGATGTTCGGGCTCGGACGGCTGCGCAGGCATTGCGGCGCTGGGCGCGCGACTACCATTGCCTGAGATGGCCGACTACGACGCCGACCGGCTCACGCTCAGGCTCGACGGGCTGCCGCCCGCCCGCCATCGGCCGCCCGACTTCCTCGACCTGCCCGAGCGCACCGTCAAGCCGCGCCGGGCCGGCATCACGCACGTGCTCGACCGCGGGATGTCGCCGCTCGAGCTCGAGTCGCTGCTGCAGACGGCGGGCGACCACATCGACCTGATCAAGCTCGGCTGGGGCACGGCGTACGTCACGCGCGGGGTGGCCGACAAGGTCGCGATCTGCCGCGAGGCCGGGATCCGCATCTCGCTCGGCGGGACGCTGCTGGAGATCGCCGTCGAGCAGGGCAAGCTCGAGGAGTACCTGGACTGGACGCGCGGGCTCGGCATCGACCACATCGAGGTGTCGAACGGCTCGCTGCCGATGGCGGCCGCCGACAAGCGCGCGCTGATCCAGCGGCTGGCCGGCGAGTTCACCGTGATCGCCGAGGTCGGCAGCAAGGGTGCGCCGGACGCCGACGCCGAGGAGTGGTGCGAGGAGATGCTCGGCGACCTCGCCGCGGGCGCCTCGTGGGTGATCGCCGAGGGCCGCGAGAGCGGGACCGCCGGGCTGTTCGACCGCTCCGGCGCCGTGCGCGCGCGAGCTGGTCGACTGCATCGTGCACGCGATCGGCGCCGAGACCGTGATCTTCGAGGCGCCCCAGCGCGCCCAGCAGACGTGGCTGCTCGAGCACGTGAGCCCGAGCGTCAACCTCGGCAACATCGCGCCCGAGGACGTCATCCCGCTCGAGACGCTGCGGCGCGGCCTGCGCTACGAGACGCTCGACCTGCTGCCGCGCCCCGTCAGCCGCTAGCCCACGCGAGCGCGTCGCCGACCCGGACGCGTCCGGGGGCGACGACCTCGCACCAGACGCCGAACGTGACGTCGTGCTTGCCGCGCAGCTCGGCGAGCGCCTTCAGCGTCGGCGCATCGCGCCGGCCGGACTCGGGATCGCGCGTCGTGACGACGCAGCGCGGCACCGGCTCACTGACGCGCAGGACGGCCGTGCCGACCGCGAGCTCGCGGCCACCCCACCCGTGCTCCTCCCAGGCATCGACGCCGTCGACGGTGATCGTCATGCGGAAGCGACGCGCGTCGGGCACGCCGAGTGCCGTGAGCGAGGCGAGCGACATCAGGGTGACCGGCGCGTCGTCGGCGCCCTGGGCCGTGGTGTCGCGCGCCAACAGGCGCACCGGGCGCTGCAGATGCTCGGAGAGCGCCGCGGCAAGCTCGCCGCCGACGAGCCGCCCGGCGATCCGGCGCCCTTCGTAGTTCGCGGTCTCGGCCGGCGCGCCCGGCTCGGGCACCGCGGCCACGGAACGGCCGTCCGGGAACGTGAGGGCGAGCGAGTCTCCCTCCAGGCGGGCGGCCACCTGGAGGAGCTTCGGCGTCCGCGTGGTGAGCAGAAGCTCGTTGGCGGGGTCGACGACCAGGTACGCCCGGTCGCCGACCGCCCCCGCCGGGCCGATCTCGAGCTCGTCGACGGCGCTGACGCGCAACCCCTTGACGGGGGCGATCGCGAGCTCGGTGACGCTGGCAGCCACTAGGTCCGAGTCGAGTTCGCGGGCAGCTACCGGGCGCCTCGCCGCGCCTGGCGCCCGCCGATGACCTCGCAGGTACGCCCGGTACGAGCCAGGTCATCGGCGAACGCCAGCCACGACGATGCATCCCGCTATCTGCGCGCGAACTTACGATCGCGACACTAGGGCATTGTGGCGAGCGCGATCAACTCGGCCTCGGCGGCGGCGATCGCCTCGCGCCGCGCCGCGATCCACTGCTCCGCATCCGCCACCGCGGCGCGGCACTCGGTGAGCATCGCGTCGAGCGGTGCGGGCGCGGCCCCGCCCGTGACCGTGCGCGTCGCCAGCGCCGCCGCCGGGTCGAGCACGCCGGGGTCGATGCCGAGCGCGGCGGCGTCGAGCGTTCCGCCCGCCACCGCCTCGCCGACGATCCGGTAGGCCGAGCGGTAGTCGATCCCGCGCGCCTCGCTGACCCCTTCGGCGGCGTCGGTCGCCATCGCGAAGCTCTCGCGGAGGGCCGCCGCGGCGCGTTCGGCGTCGATCGTCAGCGTCTCCGCGACGGCGGCCGCGAGCCGCAGCAGCCGCGCCGCCAGCGTGACCGAGCCGGCCACCTCGCCGTACGCGTACAGCAGGTTGTCGGTGCGCCCGGACGGCGTCTTCTGCGTCGCGAGCACCCCGGTGGCGCGGCCGATCAGCGTGCCGGCGCCGCCGCGCAGCACCGCGAGGGCGTACGGATTGCGCTTCTGCGGCATCAGCGCGCTGGCCCGGCACAGCGCGTCACCGATCGCCATCAGGCCGAACTCGTCCGTCGCGTACACCTCGACGTCCTCGGCGAAGCGGCTCGCCCCGGTCGCGGCGATCGCCGCGTGCGCGACGAGCTCGGCGAGCCCGTCGGTCTGCCACATCGCGTCGCGCGTGTGGGTCACCGGGCCGTCGAAGCCGAGCAGCGCGGCGATCCGCTCGCGGTCGAGCGGGAAGCGCGAGCCGTTGATCCCGCCGGCCCCGCCCGGACTGCGGTTGACCCACGCGAGGTCGCCGCGGAGGCGCTCGGCGTCGCGCAGCGCCGGGTAGGCGAACGACAGCAGCCAGTGCCCGGCGGTGGTCGGTTGCGCGGCCTGCAGATACGTGTAGTCGGGCATCAGCGTCGCGCGCTCGCGCTCGGCCACCGCCACCAGCCCGGCCGCGAACCGCACGACTGCCGCCGTCAGGTCGAGCACCCCCGCGCGCAGCGCGATCCGGAACGCGATCCGGCCGGCCTCGCGCCGCGGGCGGCCCGCGTTCAGCCACCCGGCGGCGCTGCCGATCCGCTTCTCCAGCACCCGCTCGCGGACGTTGACGAGATCGCCGTAGCGGGAGTCGACGTCGCCGAGATCTCCGTCGAGCAGCGCCAGCAGCGCGGTCAGCAGCGCACGGCGGTCGGCGTCCGGGATCGCGTCGAGCGCGAGCACGTGCGCGAGGTCGGCGAGGCCGAGCCCGCGCTCGCAGCAGCGGCGCGTCCGCGAGCTCGAGCTCGTACCCGGCCTCGACGAGCTCGGGCGCCGGCCCGCTGCGGATCCGCGCGGTCGCGCCGAGGTAGCCGTCGGGCGGCTCGGTCACAGGACCCCGTCGATCAGGTGGTCGACGGCCCCCAACGCGGCCTCCGGGCGGAGCAGGGCGTCGAGGTCGAGCTCGCGCAGCTCCGGGTCGGCGGCGAGCGCCTCGCGGAACGACAGCCCGGCCGCCAGGCCGCGCTCGGCGGCGGCGTGGACGAGCTCGTGCGCGCGCCGCGGCCCGACGCGCGCGCCGAGCGCCAGCATCACCGGCTCGGCGAGCACATAGCCGCCCTGCGCGGCGAGGTTCGCGCGCATCCGGTCGGCGTCCACCTCGAGGCCGGAGACCAGCTCCCCGCCCAACGTCAGCGCGACCGCCGCGGCGCCGCACGCCCGCGGCAGCAGCTCCCACTCGGTCTTCCACGCCGCGCCGTCGCGCTCGTGCTCGGACACCAGGCCCTCCAGAGCGAGGTCGGCCGACGAGCGCACCACCCGGGCGAGCGTCCACAGGTGCTCCGAGCGCTCGGGGTTGCGCTTCTGCGGCATCGTGATGCTGCCGACGACGCCCGGGGTCGGCGCCTCGGCGACCTCGCCGATCTCCGCGCGCTGGAGGTTGTAGATCTCGTTGCCCAGCTTCGCCAGCGTGCCGGTGATCAGCGCCAGCAGCGTGGCGAACTCGGCGACGCGGTCGCGCGCCGACAGCCACGGGATCTCGGGCACGGCGAGCCCGAGCCGGCCGAGTACGCGCCGCTGGAGCTCCGGGCCGTGCTCGCGCCACGCCGACAGCGTCCCGACCGCACCGGCGAGCTGGCCGACGGCGAGCCGCGGCGCCGCCTGCGCGATCCGCTCGCGGTGCCGGCGGACCTCCGCCAGCCACACCGCCGCCTTGTAGCCGAACGTGATCGGCAGGCCCGGCTGGCCGTGCGTGCGGCCGAGCATCATCGGTCCCGCGATGACGCTCGGCCAGCGCGGCGAGCGCGGTCTCGATCGCGGCCAGGTCGCGGTCCGCGATCGCCAGCATCCGCTGCATGACGAGGCCGGTCCACGTGTCGGTCACGTCCTGCACCGTCGCGCCGTAGTAGATCCACTCGCGCGCGTCCTCGCCGAGGCCGGCCTGCAGCACGCGGATCAGCCCCAGCGTCGAGTGGCCCGTGGCCCGCGTCTCTGCGGCGACCGCGTCGAGATCCACCGGCTCGCGCATCCGCGCCGAGATCGCGCGCGCCGCGTCCGCGGGGATCAGCCCGAGCTCGCCCTGCGCGTCCGCCAGCGCGCCGAGGATCCCCGTCCACGTCCGCGTCCGGCCCTCGTCCTCGAACAGCGCGCGCGTCTCCTCGGTGCCCCAGAGGTGTCCGTAGACGGTCATGCCGCGACCCCGAGCAAGCTCGCGCAGCGCCGCGCGGACCTCCTCCAGCGTCGCACCCCACGGCACGATCATCGTGTCGCCGGACCGCTCGATCCCGCGCTCGTGCAGGCAGCACTTGATGAGCGTCGGCCCGTCGGGGGCGGTGCGCTCCACCGGGCAGAAGTCGACCCGCGCGCGCGGCTCGGCGCCGTACAGCGCCACGTGGATCTGCCGCGAGCGCTCGCAGCCCACGAGCGTCCAGTCTCCGAGCTCCGGCGGGCCGGCGTCGAGGAACTCGCCCTCGAGCCCCGAGCAGCGGCACGGGTACATGAGCGGTCCGCTGCCCAGCGAGCGCAGGTCGATCGCCTCGAAGTCGAGCGCCACCGGCGGCAGGTCCTCGTCGTAGTCGACGACCGCGCGCGCCATCTCCAGCAGCTTCGGCGGCTCGGGCGGGACGACCTCGACGACGCGCACGTGCACCGGATCCGGCTCGACGATGAAGTTCACGTGCTCATAGCGGCCCTGCACCACGGTCACGCGCGCGCCCCCGCGGGCCGCGCGCGCCATTTGGCTGGCGTTGCCCGTGTCCACCTCGGGGTCGGCCACGAAGGCGACCTCTTCGGGCCGCGCCAGCACCCGGAGGTCCCGCACCGGCGCCACGATCTCGTCGCCGACGGCGTGCGTCACCTGCACGACGGCCCGTTCGCAGTCGCGCACGGCGACGATGAACTCGGTCCGCCGGTACACGGGCCGGCCGATCAGCCACGCGCGCAGCGCCGGCTCGTCGAGCGCGCCGGCGTCCTGCACGCTGACGCCGCGGTACGGCCGTGCGATGAAGTTCGGCCCGACCTCGTTCATCAGGCACGCGATTGTGCCGACAGCGATGCGTCGAGGGCCAGCACTGCGGCCCGGAACGGCTCCAGCGGCTGGTGCGCGACGCCCGCGCCGATCTGGCCGGCGCCCGTGCTCGCGTGCAGCACGCCGGTGGTGATCTGCGGCGTGACCTCGAGCTCGGCCACCAGCCGCGCGTCGATGCCCATCGGCGTCCCGCGCGCGCCGATGGTGAAGCGCCGCGACCGGGCGACGCAGATCTCGCCCATCAGCTCGGTGCGCGCGGTCGCCGCCGCGGCGTCGCCGCCGAAGAAGGCGGCGACCGCGGGCGCCGCGGCCAGCGCCATGCCGCCGAGCCCGCAGCACTCGATCACCGCCGAGTCGCCGATGTCGAGCGCGGCGTCGCCGGGTGTGAAGCCCTCGCGCAGCAGCGTGTCCTGCACCGGCGCGGCGGGCGCCGTGAACCAGCGGCCCGGGAGCCCGGAAAGCTGCAGGCCCATGTCGGTGCCGTTGCGCGACATCAGCGTGACGACGCTCGATCCCTCCACGCCGGACGCGGCGAGCGAGGCGCACTTGCACCCCGCCATCGTGAGGTTGAGGAAGAAGTGATGGTTGCCGGCGATGAAGCTGGCCGCCGCCTCGCCGCCGAGGGCGGCGAACGCGCTCAGCAGATCGCGCATCAGCAGGTTGCCGGTCGCCTGGCTGCGCATGTGCAGCTCGTCGCCCATATTGAGGCCCTGGGCGGCGAGGCCTAGCACGTCGACCGGCCCGCGGTGGTCGAGCAGCCGTGCGAGCGTCGGGCCGAGGACGTCGCGGAAGAAGCGCAGCCGGTCGACCGCCTCGTCGTCGCCGACGCCGAACCACAGCGTGCGGCCGGGGCCCTCGTTGAGCGTCGAGAACGCGCGCACCCCGTCGGCCTCGACGACCCACACCGGCATCGACGGCGAGCACACGCCGGTCATCGGGCCGACGTGGTCGTGCGCGTTTCCGGGCTCGAGCGCGATCTCGCCGTCGGCGAGCATCCGCTCCGCCACCTCGCGGTCCGGCGCCCAGCCCTCGAACACGGCGGCGGCGGTCAGCGCGCGGCGCTGCGGGTCGCACACGCGCGCGAACTCGATCGGCGGCCCGGAGTGCAGGAGCAGGCCGGCGCGCAGCCCGGGCACGACGGCGCCGGCGGGCGCCACCGTCACCGCCTGCGGCACGCAGCCCTCGATCCGCGACAGCGCCTCGGCGTTCGCCGCCGCCACCCGCTCGCCGTGTGCTCCCCACAGCCGCGTCAGAGGCGCGAGCAGCTCGGGATCGCCGCCGGCGGGCGGCCGCCAGTCGACCTCGGCGACCGCGGCGCCCTGCTCGCGCAGCGCGTCGGCGAAGATCGACAGCCCGAGCGAGACCGCCTGCACGGAGCGCGGGAGCGTCATGGTTCAATCCCCCCGATGCCCGATCTGCAGGCACTGGTCGCGGCCGTCCGCTCCGCGCCAGGACTGCTCGGCAAGCGCGACGTCAGCGTGATCGAACGGCTCGGTGGCGCGATCGACGGCGACGACGCGGCGCTGGTGGAGTACCGCGGCGAGTACCTCGTCGTCTGCGGAGAGGCGATCTCGCCGCCGTTCCTGCGCGCCGACCCGTTCGGCGCCGGCACGGCCGCGGTCGTCACCAACGTCTCCGACGTGCGCGCGATGGGCGGGCGCCCGCTCGCGCTCGTCGACATGCTCGTCAGCCCTGACCGCGAGCACGCCGAGCGCGTGCTCGACGGGATCGCGCGGGCGAGCGAGCTGCTCGGGGTCCCGGTGGTCGGCGGGCACGTGACGATCGGTGAGGAGCCGGCGCTGTCGGCCTCCTGCACCGGCGTGGCGCGCGCCCCGCTGCGCGCCGCCGCGGCGCGCCCCGGCGACGTGCTGCTGGCGGCGTTCGCGCTCGACGGCCGGTACATGAGCGACCGCCGGCCGTTCTTCAGCGCGCTCGACGACCGCACGCCCGAGCAGCTGCGCGACGACGGGGAGGCGCTCGTCGAGGTCGCCGAGGCGGGCTGGTGCCACGCGGCGCGCGACGTGTCGATGCCCGGCGTCGCCGGGTCGCTGCTGCAGATGATCGAAGGCGCCGGCTGCGGCGCCCGGCTCGACCTCGACGCGCTGCCGCGGCCCGGTGAGGCGTCACTCGAGCGCTGGCTGCTGACATTCCCGAGCTTCGGCTTCCTGCTCGCCGCGCCGGAGGCGCACGCCGACGCCGCGTGCACGGCGTTCACCCGCCGCGGGCTCGCGTGCGCGCCGTGCGGGACGTTCGACGACACGCGCGTCCTGCGGCTCGCGTCAGGAGGTTCGGAGGCGCTGGTGTGGGACCTGGCCGGCACGCCCCTCACGGGGTTGGGACGAGCGGGATCGCCATCGGCTGGTGCATGACCCCGTGGTAGGGCGCGGGCGGCCCGTCCGTGCTCCACCCGAGATGCACGAAGAAGCGCACGTTCGGCAGCTGGATCTGCGCGAGCATCGTGTGGCCGCCGCGTTCGCCCGCGGTCGCCACCGCGAAGCGGACGAGCAGCGCGCCGAGCCGCCGGACGCGCGCCTCGGGCAGCACGGCCAGGCGGTCGCCCTTCCACAGCCCCGCCTCGTCGAGCGGGTACAGCCGCACGGCGCCGGCGACTTCGCCGTCGCACAGCCCGACGACGTGCAGCGTGCCGGGCATCCGGTCGCGCGTGTCCTCGTCGCTGCCGTCGAACAGCGACTGGTCCTCCACGAACACCCGCTGCCGCACGGCGTAGTGGGCCGCGAGCTCGTCCGGCCCGCAGGCGAGGCGGCAGGTGGCGCTAGCGGCGACCGGCGACGAGGAGACCGTCTCCATCGCCCTGCTCCCGCTTCGCGAGCCGCTCCCAGGCCGACAGGCCCGAGCAGGCCTGGCAGCGGGCGCAGCCCGCCTTGGCGTCGAGGTGGTCGAGGCCGGCATCGGCGATCATCGCCGACACCTCGCTATAGATGCGGGCGACGTAGTCGGGCTCCGGCGCGGGGCTGTCGGCCATCAGCGTGCCGGGCACCGGCCGCAGCGGCACCACGAACGGGTAGACGCCCATCGCGACCGCGCGCCGGCAGCCGTCGAGGATCAGCTCCGGCCGCTCGCCCATGCCGAGCAGGACGTAGGTCGTGACGCTGCCGCGGCCGAACACCTCGACGGCGTGCTCCCAGCACGCGAAGTAGCCCTCGATCCCGCACTGCGCCTTCCCGGGCGCCACGCGCTGCAGGACCTCGGGATCGAACGTCTCGGCATGGATCCCGACGGCGTCGACGCCCGCGCGGTGCACCTCGTCGAGCACGCGCAGGTCGTCGGGCGGCTCGAACTGGACCTGGATCGGGAGCCCGCACGCCTCCTTGATCGCGTGCGCGCAGCGGCTGATGTAGATCGCTCCCCGGTCGCGCCGGTTGAGCGAGCCCGTGGTGAGCGTGACGTCGACGGCGTGGTCGAGGTCGCGCGCCGCGGTGCACACCTCGGCGAGCTGGGCCGGCGTCTTGACCGGGATCGTCTGCTCGCCGCGCGTCAGCTCGATCCCGCAGAAGCCGCACTGCTCGTGGCGTGCCCCAGTAGATGCACTTCTGGACGACCGTCGAGGCGATCGAGTCCAGGTGCAGGAGCGCGATCTTCCAGTACGGCACCCCGTCCGCGGTCTCCATGTCGTAGATCTTCGGCCGCCGCGGGACCGTCACCGGCCCGACGTACTCGCCGTCGCGGTACAGCGAGCTCTTGCGCCCGTCCTTGCGCAGCGTGTACGGCGAGGCGTCGACGAAGTCGGCGTGCGCGGGCACGGTGAGCGGGAGCCCGCGCACCCACAGGAACAGCGCGTCCGACGGCCCGGCACCGCCGCGCCGGCCGGGGAGGGCGCCGGCGTCGTCCTCGACCACGCGGACGCCGAGGGACTGCAGCTCGACGAGCAGCCGGCGGTCGTCGAGGTCGATGTTTCCGCCGATCGACCGCGCGCGGGAATCGGTGGAGACATGCTCAGGCATTGGTGCCGAACGCCTCCTCATAGTTGCCCCAGAACACCCGGTCCTTCAGCTCCTGGGAGATGTTGCGGATGCCGTTCAGCTTCCAGTATTCACTGTCGAAGTCCGACCACGGCTCGTCAGAGCCGAAGAACACCCGGTCGCCGCCCACGCCCTGCTTCTCGATCTCGGTCAGCAGCCAGCGGGCGCCGAAGCCGACCGCCCACGACGTGTCGGTGTAGACCTTGTAGCCCTCGCGCACCCACTGCAGGAACTTCGGGACGAGCTTGATGTGACCGGACACGCCGCCGCCGAAGTGGACGAGGTAGATCTTGCAGCGCTTGCCGTACTTCTCGACCAGCGGGATGAAGTTGTTGATGTCCGAGTTCCCGCCCGGGCTGGTGTGGAAGTGGAACATCAGGTCGTGCTTCTCGCACACGTCGAAGATCTCGTCGGCGAGCGCCTGCGTCTCCTCGTCCCACGTCCCCGGGTCCGGGTTGCCGCCGAGCAGGAACGTCGTCTTCAGCCCCACCACGCGGGTCTCGCTGGCGAGCTTGAGCGCCTTGCGCGTCATCTCCGCGTTGCGCGGCAGGAACGACACCCAGATCGCGGCGAGGATGCGGTCGTTCGACGTCGCCGCGTCCATCACGACCTCGTTGAGATCGAAGGAGATCTCGTGCACGGGGACGCCGTAGTTGGACATGGTCAGCGCGCGCTCGATCTTGAAGTCGTCCAGGTGGTTCTTGATGAACTCCTTCGTGTCCCGGTAGTCGTAGACCGTCGGCTTCACCGGGTGCTCGAGGTCGTAGAACTTCCACGGCGGGATCTCGCCGATGTGGCAGTGCGCGTCGATGATCTTCTTCGGGTGCGTGGCCATGTCAGTCCCTTTCGAGCGAGGCGCGCGCCTGGTCGATGCGCGCCTCCCATTCCTCGCGGGTGTCGAACGTGCGGGCCGGCATCAGCGGCGGCTTGTCGAGCAGCCACGCGCCGTCGCGGGGATCGAGCTGGACGGCCTCGAGCGTGAACTTCGGGCGCGAGGCGTCGAGCGGCAGCTCCGACGAGGCGTGCAGCGCACGGCCGCTCGCCACGTGCATCTCGAGGCGGTGCGAGCCGAGCGGCGTGACGTCCTCGAACAGCACCACCCACGCGGCCTGCTCGCGGCGGGCGCGCTCGAGCCGCTCACGCGCGAGCGCTTTGCCCTGCTCGCGCGTGATCTCGCGATGGCGGTGGCAGAACGCCGCGTCGCGCACCGCCTCGTGGTCCATCAGGCCGAGCATCGGCGGCGCCGACTGCGAGGAGGCCTCGCGGACGAGCTCGCGGCGCTCCGTCCAGGCGGCGACGAGCTCGTCCTCGGTGTGCACGTCCTCGAGCAGCGCGGCGATCGCGCGCACGAGCCCGATGTACTGCTGGTACAGCTCCGCGTTGAGCATCACGGACGGGTAGACGCGCGATTCCGCGCGCCGCCACGCCGCGATCGCAGCCTCGCGGTCCAGCACGTGCATGCGCTCAGACGGTCCAGGTGTTCAGCTGGAACGCCTTCTCGCGCCAAGCGGTGAGCGCCGAGTCGAGCACGTCGAGCGGGTGGAACGGCCTGACGCCCTCCATCAACAGGTTCTCGGGGAAGCCGTACAGGGCGCCCGAGGCGAACCGGCACGCGAACACGGTGCCGCCCTCGTTGATGAACGTCTCCAGCTGCTTGTTGATCGCCATGTGGCCGGGGAACGCCTCGTCGCCGACGTTCGGGAAGCCGCGCGAGCCGGAGGCCATGAGCACCCCGGGCCCGTACAGGATCAGGTGCGTCTTGAAGCCCTTGCGCAGTACGCGCGTGGTCGTCAAGAGGTTGACCAGGCCCACCGACCCCTCGTACGGCACGGTGTGCATGAACGTGTACGCGGACTCCCCAGGCTCGGCCTGAACATCCGGGAACACCTTCTCGGACGTGTCGAAGAGCTCGGTGCCCTTCTCAGGGCGTTGGATCGTCTCGGACTTCGCCACAGCTGCCCCCCTCATGGGTCAAATGGCGTATCGGATCGTGAATGCGACTCTAGGCTCGTAGGCCGAATTCGTCAACTTAAGCGCTTGTAAGGCGTATACCATAGGAGAAATGACCGCCCCTGCTGCCCTCCCGCAGATCGAGCGGACCGTCTCGGAGATCGGCGCCAAGGTCGCCCGCGCACGGGCTGAGCGCGGCTGGTCGCTGGCGCAGCTCGCGCAGCGCTCCGGCCTGTCGACGGCCGCCGTGCACAAGATCGAGAAGAGCGGCATGACGCCGACGATCGCCAGCCTGATGAAGGTCGCGGCGGCGCTTGGCAAGAGCGTCGCCTACTTCGTCGACGAGCCGGCGACGCCCGACGTCAACGTGATCCGCGGCGACGAGCGCGCACGGGTGTACACGTCGAAGAAGGGGCTCGAGCTGCGCAACCTGTCCGGGCGCTACGGCGGGTTCGCGATGGCGGGCGCCGACGCGGTCGTCGAGCCGCGCGCCGACAGCGGGCCGACGCCGATGAACCATCCCGGCGAGGAGCTCGTGCTCGTGCTCGAGGGCCGGATGCAGTTCGACGTCGACGGCGTCACGCACGACGTCGGCGCGGGCGACTCGATCCACTTCCGGGCGGTCCGCCCGCACTCCTGGCGCAACCCGACCGACGAGCCGGCCCGGGCGATCTGGCTCGTCGTCAGAGCCTCGTAACCACCATGCGGGTCGTCGTCGCCATCGGGGGCAACGCCCTGATCCAGGCGTCGGACGACGGGAGCTGGGAACGCCAGCTCGCCAACGCGCGCGCGATCGCCGCCGACGTCGTCGCGCTGCGCGCCGCCGGCCACGAGCTGGTGCTCACGCACGGCAACGGGCCGCAGGTCGGCGCGCTGATGCTCCAGCAGGAGGCGGCAAGCGGCGAGACGCCGCCGCTGCCGCTCGACGTGCTGACCGCGATGACGCAGGGGCAGATCGGCTACCTGCTCGCCACGGCGATCGCCGAAGTCGACCCGGATGTCAGCACCGTCGCGCTGCTCACGCGCGTGGTCGTCGACCCGGACGACCCGGCGTTCCGCACGCCGACGAAGCCGGTCGGCCCGTTCTACGCGGCGAGCGAGGCGGTCCGGCTCGCTGCCGAGCGGCGCTGGCACGTCGCCGAGGACGCCGGCCGCGGCTGGCGCCGTGTCGTCCCGAGCCCGCGCCCGCTGCGGGTGGTCGGCGCCGAGCACACGAGCACGCTGCTCGCCACCGGCTCGGTCGTGATCGCCGTCGGCGGCGGCGGGATCCCGGTCGCGCCCGACGGCCGCGGCGTGCAGGGCGTGATCGACAAGGACCGCGCGAGCGCCGAGCTGGCGCTGGCGATCGGCGCCGACGTGCTGGCGCTGCTCACCGGCGTGCCGCGCGTGGCCGTCGACTTCGGCACGCGCTGGGAGCGCGAGCTCGAGCAGATCACGGTCTCGGAGGCCGTCCGCGGCCTCGAGGACGGCGAGTTCCCGGCCGGCAGCATGGGCCCGAAGATCGAGTCCGCGAGCCGCTTCGTCGAGGGCGGGCACGGCCGCGCGGTGATCACCACCGCGGGCCGGCTGGCCGCGGCGGTCGAAGGCGAGGACGGGACCTGGGTCGTCGGGGAATCGCCCAGGGGCGATTCCCTTGCGAGTTCGCTTCGCGAACATCGCGGGGGGCTCCTTTGAGCTGGGAGGTCCGGGTCGTCGCCAACCGGTACGTCGACAGCGTCCGGCTGATGCAGGTCGCCCAGCGGCTGCGCGAGCAGGACGGCGTGGCCGCCTGCGAGGTGCTGATGGGCACGCCCGCGAACCTCGAGGCGCTGGCCGCGCTCGGCGCCGACTGCCACGCCGCGCCGACCGACGTGGTGATCGCCGTCGACGGGCCCGCCGGCGCGCTCGAAGCGGCCGAGCGCGAGCTCGCCGACTCCGCCGCCGCGCCGGCGACCGCCGAGGCGGCGCCGCCGCGCACGCTGCCCGCCGCGGCGCGCGCGCTCGCCGACGCCAACGTGGCGGTGATCTCGGTGCCCGGCGACTACGCCGTGCTGGAGGCGCACCGCGCGCTCACCGCCGGGATGCACGTCTTCCTGTTCTCCGACCACGTGTCGGTCGCCGACGAGATCGCGTTGAAGCGCCGTGGCGCCGAGCGCGGCCTGCTCGTCATGGGCCCCGAGTGCGGCACCGCGATGCTCGGCGGCGTCGGCCTCGGCTTTGCCAACAACGTCCGCGCGGGGTCGGTCGGGATCGTCGCCGCGGCGGGCACCGGCGCGCAGGAGGCGAGCGTGCTGCTCGACCGTGCGGGGGCCGGCGTGTCGCACATCGTCGGCGTCGGCGGCCGCGACCTGTCGGCCGACGTGGGCGGGATCATGTTCCGCCGCGGCATGGAGCTGCTCGCCGCCGACGACGGCACCGAGACGCTGCTGCTCGTGTCCAAGCCGCCGGACCCGGCGGCCGTCGCCGCGCTCGGCGACGTCGACGTGCGGGGCAAGCGCGTCGTCGCCGCCTTCGTCGGCTGGCAGGACGGGGACGCGCCGTTCGAGGTCCACCCGACGCTCGAGGCCGGAGCGTTCGCCGCCGCGGGCGCCGACCCGCCGGGCGCCGAGCTCGAGCCGCCGCACGCCGACGGCGACCTGCTCGGCCTGTTCTCCGGCGGCTCGCTGGCGTACGAGGCCGAGACGATCCTGGGTCACGGCCGGCGGATCCTCGATCTCGGCACCGAGGAGTACACGCAGGGCCGCCCGCACCCGATGGTCGACCCCGAGCTGCGGCTGGCGATGCTGCGCGACGCGGGCCGCGACGGCCGGCCTCGTCCTGCTCGACGTCGTCCTCGGGCACGGCGCCCACGCCGATCCCGGCCGGGGCGCTCGCCGGCACGCTCGCGGCGCTGGCCGAGGACCGGCCGGTGATCGCGCACGTGTGCGGGACGCCCGACGATCCGCAGGACGCGCGCCGCCAGGAGCAGACGCTGCGCGACGCCGGCGTGCTGGTCGCGCCCACCAACGCCGCGGCGGCGCGGCTGGCGCTTGGGGCGGCGGCGTGAGGATCGCGATGCTCACCTACTCGGTGAAGCCGCGCGGCGGCGTCGTGCACGCGGTCGAGATCTCCGAGGCGCTCGCGCGGCGCGGCCATGACGTCGAGCTGCTCGCGCTCGCGCGGCCGGGCGAGGAGCTGTTCCGCCCGCCCGCGGTGCCGCTGCACGTGGTGCGCCACGTGCCGCCCGACGCGCCGTTCGACGTGCGGATCGAGAGCATGCGCGACGCCTACGCCGAGGGCCTGCGGCCGCTGCTCGGGGACGGCGGCTACGACGTCATCCACTCCCAGGACTGCCTGTCGGCCAACGCGGCGCTCGACGTGCGCGACCGCGGCGTCATCGACCACGTGATCCGCACCGTGCACCACGTCGACGACTTCACGTCGCCTTCGCTGATCGAGTGCCAGGACCGCTCGATCGCCGCGCCCGACCACGTGCTGTGCGTGTCGCCGCCGTGGGTCGAGCGGCTGGCCGAGGAGTACGGCGTCGAGGCAGGCCTCGTCGCCAACGGCGTGGATGCCGCGCGCTTCCGGCCGCCGCACGACGCGGCCGAGCGCGAGCGCGAGCGGACCCGCGCCGGTCTCGGCGAGCGCTTCACGGTGCTCACGGTCGGCGGCATCGAGCCGCGCAAGGGCTCGCTGACGCTGCTCGAGGGCTTCGCCGCCCTCCGTCGCGCGGCGCCGGAGCTCGACGCGCTGCTGGTGATCGCCGGCGGCATGACGCTGTTCGACTACCGGCACGAGCGCGAGCGGTTCGACGCGCGCGCCGCCGAGCTCGGGGTCACCGGCGACGTGCGCGTGGCCGGCGCGCTGCCCGGCGGCGAGATCGAGGGCCTGTTCCGCGCCGCCGACGTGTTCGCGTTCCCGTCGGTCAAGGAGGGCTTCGGGCTCGTCGCGCTCGAGGCGCTGGCCGCCGACCTGCCCGTCGTCGCCTCCGACCTCGATGTGCTGCGCGGCTTCCTCGGCGACGGCGAGAGCGCACTGCTCGTGCCGGTCGGCGACGGCGCGGCCCTGGCCGACGCGCTGGAACACGTGGCTCGCTCCCCCGAGCTGCGCGCGCGTCTGCGCGCCGGCGGCCGCGAGGTCGTCGGCGCGCACACGTGGGACGCGGCGGCGGCCGCGCACGAGCGCGCCTACGAGGCGTTCCTGCGATCGCGGGCGAGCGTGGGCTGATGGAAGGGCTCGAGGTCGTCGCGACGTGGAAGGGCGGCTATGAGGCGTCGGTCCAGGCGCGCGATCACTGGGTGACGATCGACGAGCCGGAGGACTCCGGCGGCGCCGACCACGGGCCGATGCCGACCGAGGCGCTGTGCATCGCGCTCGCCAGCTGCTTCTGCCTGGCGGTCGCGCACGTCGCGCGGCGCGACGGCTTCGCGGTCTCCGACCTGCGCGTCGCACGCGCGTGCCGAGCGCGCGGGCCGCGAGCTGCGCTACGGCCGCATCGTCGTCACCACCACCGCGGCCGTCGACACAGGCGCGCTCGAGACGCTGGTCGAGCGCGCGCGACGCGTGTGCTGGGTGTCGAACACGCTCGCGAAGCCGCCGGCGATCGAGTATCGATCCACGGAGGTCCCATGAGCGAGCGACTGATCGTGATCGGCGGCGGCGGCGCGGGCACCGCCGCCGCCACGATCGCCAAGCGCGTCAACCCGGAGCATGAAGGTGACGCTGTTCACCGAGTTCCCCGACATCGCGTACTCGCCGTGCGGGATCCCGTTCGTCCACGGGCGCGAGATCGACAAGTTCGAGAACGCTGTTCCTGTCCACGGTCGAGCGCTACGTCGAGGACGGGCTCGACATGCGGATGGAGACGACCGTCACCGACATCGACCTCGACCGCGGGACCGTCACCGCGCGCAACACGCACGAGGGCTTCGACAAGCTCGTCGTCTGCACCGGCTTCACCTGGGAGAAGCCCGACGTGCCGGGCGCCAACCTCGACGGGCTGCACTACGTCAAGGACATCCGCGCCGCGATGCTGTTCGACGAGCAGCTCGACGGGATGAAGCGCGTCGCCGTCATCGGCGCCACCCCGCTCGGCGTCGAGATGGCGGGCAACCTCGGCCACCGCGGGCTGCAGGTCGACTTCATCGACGAGGGGCCCTGGGTGCTGTCCGAGGTGCTCGATCCCGATGTCGCCGAGCCCGTCCACGAGTCGCTGGTGAAGCGCGGCGTGACGCTGCGGTTCGGCACGCGCGTCGAGGGCTTCGTCGAGCAAGGACGGCCGCGCCGCGGCCGTCGCCACGTCGGACGGCGAGCTCGAGTGCGACGCGGTGATCGTCTGCCTGCACAAGCTCCCGAACAGCGCGCTCGCCGAGGCGGCCGGCGTCAGCACCGGCACGACCGGCGGGATCGTGGTCGACGAGCGGATGCAGACCAGCAAGCCGGCGGTGTGGGCGGCGGGCGACGTCGTCGAGGTCCCGCACGGGCTGTCGATGCTCCCGATCCGCGGGCTCACCGGCTCGCACGCCTACGCCCAGGGCCGGACCGCCGCGTTCAACGCCGCGGGCCGCGACCACGTCTACGACCCGGTGTGGGTGCCGTGGGGGATGGTCGCCGGCGACTACACGATCGGCGGCTTCTCGGTCGGCGAGACGCTGGCGACCGCGATGGGCATGCCGTACGTGGTGGCGAAGGGCGTCGGCGTCTCGCGCGCCCGCTACTACCCGGGCGCGACGCGCACGCACGTCAAGCTGCTCGCCGAGCCGGACACGCACAAGCTCATCGGCGGCCAGATCCACGGCGGCGAGGGCGTCAAGGAGCGCGCGGACTTCCTCGCGTTCGCCGCCAAGCGCGGCGCCACGCTGGAGGACATCGCGTGGATGGAGAACATCTACTCGCCGCCGATCGGCGCGCTGTTCGAGCCGATGGCGATCGCGGCGCAGAACGGGCTCGCCCAGCTGGCATGAGCGCGCTCGCCGACACCAAGCGCCGGCTGCGCGAGCGGTCCGAGCACTACCTGATGCAGGCGGCGATGCGCGACGTCGGCTCGGGCGTGCCCGGCACGTTCACGCCGTACCGGTCGCGCGACGGGCTGCTGTGGCGGTGGCTGTTCGTGCCGCTGTACCGGCGGCTCCCGTGGGCGGTCAAGCGCCGGGCGATGTTCGCCCTGCGCATGACCGCGTCGGGGTGGACGCCGCCGGAGCGGCGCCCCGGCGAGCCCTGGCGGCCGCCTCAGCCGCCGCCGCGTAGCGCTTCGCGACGATCGACGGCGTCTCGACCGGCTTGCCGTGGGCGATCGACCACACGAGCCGGATGAACTGGCCGTGCGTCCACGCCAGCGGGGTCGCCGAGCGGGTGCCCTCGCCGGCCGGCTCATCGGTCGGCGGCTTGCCGTCCCACACCTGCTCCGGGAGCATCAGGCCGTCGTTGGCCGTGCGCGCGATCGTCCGCAGATACGGCTTGGCGTTCTTCCCGGCCAGCAGCTCGTACTCGCCGCGCTCGCCGGTCAGCAGCGGCCACAGCCGCCCGGACGTCTGGTTGCCCTTGGTCGGGAAGATGTCCCAGTCGGCGCCGGTCGCCGTCTCGCCGTAGCCGTCGAACGTGAAGCGGTGGAAGACCGGCCCGTTCGGCGTCTGCACGCGCAGGATCTTGTCCGTGACCGCGAGCGAGTTGCGGATCACCGGGTCGTTGAACTTCTTCGCGCCGAACAGGACGAGGCCGAGGAAGCTCTGGTCGACGACCTGCCGCTCGTCGACCTCGCCGACATGGTTGTCGCCGACGTCGTAGGTCGAGCCGTCGTTCGGGTTGCCGTCCTTGCTCAGGCGCAGGTAGTACGGGTTCGGGCTGTACGGGCCGTTGGTGGTCGCCGTCCACGCCTGCACGTTCTTCTGGAACGTGTCGGCGGTGGTCTGGTAGTTCATCGCCCGCGTGGTGTCGCCGTTGCGGCGCGCGATGTCGGCGGCGCAGATCAGGCCGGCGATCTCGGTCGCGATCGTGTTCGGCGACCAGCCGCTCTGGTTCTCCCAGCGCTCCTGCTCGCTGTCGGGCCCGTTGGCGACGAGGTAGTCGGCGGCGGTGCGCACGTGCGTCCAGTCCTGCGCGCCACGGCGGTTCAGCCACCACGACAGGACGATCGGCAGCGCGGTCTCGTCGAGCTGCTGCGACGTCCAGTGCTCCTTGCCGTCGACCTCGGTGTTCTGCCAGAACGAGCCGTCCGGCTTCTGCACGCTCCACAGGAAGTCGAGCAGGCGGTTGGCGGCCGCGCTGTCGCCGGCGATCTTCTGCGCGGTCGCGACGTGGTAGAGGTCGCGCGGCCAGACGAGGTGGTACGGGCCGGACGTCTCGGACTTCTCGAGCGTCAGCGTGCCCCACACCCACGGCATCGTCGGTGAGGCGACCGAGGCGCCGCGGTTGCAGCTTGTCCTCGGAAGCGGCGAGTACGAGCAGCGACTGGTCGTAGAGCTTGCGCAGCTGCGGGTTACGACGCACGAACCGCGGCGGCTTGCGCAGGTGCGAGAGGTACTTGACCCACGGCCGGAGGTACCGCGGTCGCGGTGCGCACGAACGGGCGCTGCAGCGCGGCCGTCGCGTGGCGGCGCGCGCTCGCCTGGGCGCCGCCGAAGCCGATCGCCAGCGTCATCGCACGGTGCTTGCCACGGCCGGTGAGCGGCGTGCGCGCGGCCTGGACCACGTTGCCGGGATCGGTCGCGTCGTACGTCGCGTCGAGGTCGCCGTCGCTCTTGAGGTCGGTCCACGGGTCGCTGGCGCTGCCCGCGTAGCCGCTCGTGGTCTTGCGCAGGCGCGGACGCGCGGTGATGTCCGAGGCGACGGTGTCGTCGTAGGCGATCAGCTCGGAGCCGAGGCTGCTCCCCCGGTCGTCGTTGCCGTCATCACCGGGCGCCGGGTCGGCGAGCACGAACACGCGCTGCGGCTTGCCGGTCAGCGAGGTGAACTGCACTCGCGCGAGCACCGTCGGGCGCCGCGGGTCGGCGATCCACGTCTTCTTGAGCACCCAGCGCGAGGTGCGCGTCGTCTGCTGGAACGTGAGCCCGCCGAGCGGCTTGACGTGCGCGCGCACGCCCGGGCCGGTCTCGCGGTCGACGTGCGTCCCGTCGCTGACCACGAACTCGAGCGAGCGCAGGCTCGGCGTCCCGAGGTCGGGGAAGTAGGTCTCCGTCAGCTCGGCCTTGCGCAGCGTGAACCACACGTGGCTGCGCGCCTCGCGCGCGGTGCCGAAGCCGTGCTTGTCGGCCGGCGCCCACGCGTGCTTGGCGCCGGGCGCACCTGGCGCGGGCGCCTTCGCGAGAGCGGCGGGGGCGGACAGCGCGAAGCCGGCGAGGGCGAGCGCGAGGATGATCGAGCGTGGGGACATGAGTGGCGGTTTCCCCTCGCCTCTGGTGCGACAAACTCAGAGCGGCTCGAGTTGCGCCGCCGCCGCGCGCAGCCGCTCGATCACGACCCGTGCGTCGTCCTGCGGATCGCCGACGCCCGGCAGCACCAGCACGTACCGGCGCGCGAACTGGAGCCCATCGACCCGGACCGCCGACCACTCGGGCTCGCGGAGCACCCGCCGGGACAGCAACAGGGGCGCGTTACGGGCCATCGCCTCGCGCTTCGCCGCCGCCGGCGTTGCCGCCTGCGCGAGCGGCGGTGCCGCCTCCAGGCCGTTGCGGCGCAGCTCGGCGTCGACGGTCCAGCGCGCGTTCGACGCGGGATCGCGGACCACCATCGGCGTGCGCGGCGAACTCGGCCGCCGAGATGCGCGGGAGCCGAGACCACGGATGCCCGGGCGGCACGGCGCAGACGATCGCGTCGTCGACCAACTCGTCCTCGCGCACGGCCGGATTGGGCGTCGCGCCCGGCCGGCTAGCCGCGACGCCGAGGTCGGCGCGCCCGTCAGCCACCATGCCGCGCACGACCTGGCTGTTGGCGGCGACCAGCTCGACGGCCAGGCGCTCGGCATCGAGCTGCGCGAGCACGTCGGCGACGAGCACGTCGCACGCCGAGTGGCTGGCGGCCAGCCGGACGGGCGCGGAGTGGCCGCGCAGGCCGGCCATCATGTCCTCGACGCCGTCGGCGACGGCGAGCAGGCGGCGGGCCTCCTCGTACACGCGCCGTCCTTCAGGCGTGAGCGACACGCCGCGCGGCGAGCGCACGAGCAGCGGAACGCCGGCCAGCTGCTCGAGACCCTGCAGGCGCTTGGAGAGGGCTGGCTGGGAGATCTGCAGGCGCAGCGCGGCGCGGCCCAGGCTGCCGGTCTCGGCGGCGGCGCAGAACGAGCGCAGCTCGCCGATCTCCGGGGTTCTCACGAGCCGTTGCATTCGTGCTGCGTAGTTTGCCCGGAGGCCCCTTCGTAGGTCGCACGGAGGCGATAACCGGAAGTGATGAAGGCCCCTGCGATGCCGTATGGCTTTTCGCCCCGGCGGCGGTTCTGCGCGTCCGATCGAGCCGATGATCGCGGCAGAACACACGTCCGAAGGAGACAGGGCAGATGGCCACCATCCCCAGCATCAAGACTTCACGGCGGGAACGCGATCGCGCATGGCGCGACTGGATGATGGTCGCCGTCGGCCTGCTCACCCTCGTCACGATCATCGCGACGATCGTCTCGACGTTCGCACTCGCCCGCAGCGGCGACGACACCGCCGTCGCGGCCACTCCAGCCGCGACGACGCACGAGCAGCCGGCCGCGACGGCCGATGCTGCCGCGCCGACGCTCGCCGAAGCCAAGGGCGTCGACTTCGAGAAGTTCCAGCCGGTCGATCCCACGCTCCCGGCCGTCCCACCCGGGCCGGTGAAGAAGTTCAAGGTGGACGTCTACCAGCACGTCACGCAGGTCTCCGCCGACCTCGCGCCGACCGAGGTGTGGAGCTTCGCCGTCAACGGCGTCATGCACCGCGGGACCGGCGTGTCGCAGCCGATGGTCGTCACCGAGGGCGACACCGTCGACTTCACGCTCGTCAACGGGTCGAGCAAGGCGATGAACGTCAACATGCCGCACTCGGTCGACTTCCACTCCGCCGAGGTCAACCCCGGCACACGCTACGTCGACATCGCGCCGGGCAAGTCGATCCACTACCGCTTCGTCGCCAAGCACCCGGGCGTGTTCATGTACCACTGCGCCACGCAGCCGGTCCTGATGCACACCGGCGCCGGCATGGTCGGCATGTTCGTCGTCAAGCCGAAGCAGCTGCCGAAGGTCGACCGCGAGCTGTGGATGACACAGCAGGAGTACTACCTCGGGCAGCCCGGCAAGCAGGCCGACATGGCGAAGATGCAGGCCAAGAAGCCCGACGTGATCGCCTTCAACGGCTACGCGCTGCAGTACAAGGACAACCCGATCCCGGTCAAGCGCGGCGAGAAGATCCGCCTCTACGTCCTCAACGCCGGACCGAGCATCTGGAGCGCCTTCCACGTGATCGGGACCGTGTTCGACACCGCGCACACCGACAACGGGATCGCGCACGACGCGCAGACCGTCAACCTCGCGCCTTCACAGGGCGGCTGGGTCGAGTTCACGCTCGACGAGGAGGGTGCCTACCCGTTCGTCACCCACGCCTTCGGCGATGCGGTGAAGGGCGCGATCGGCGTCCTCAAGACCGCGCACGCCCCGGCCGGCGCCGGCCACGACATGGGCGGCAGCTCGCACAGCATGCCCGCCGAGGCGGCCAAGGGCGACGTCAACGTCACGCTCGGCGACATGTGGGTCAAGGCCGACAAGCCGGAGGTCAAGGCCGGCAAGGTGACGTTCGCGGTCAAGAACGACGGCGGCACCGTGCACGGCCTGGCCATCGCGCCCACCCCGGTCCAGCAGAGCGGCGGGATGCTCGACGAGGCCGCGCTGCTCGGCAAGGGCAAGGAGCTCCAGGGCGGCCAGTCCGAGACCGTCAGCTGGGACCTCGAGCCCGGCGCCTACCAGCTCGTGTGCTTCATGCCCGGCCACTACGCGGCCGGCCAGAAGCTCCCCTTCACCGTGAAGTGACCGAACCGACGACCATGGCGGCCATCGCCTGCATCCCGAGCAGGTTGGGATGCAGCGGGGCCGCCGCGTGGTTCGGCACGACCGGCTCGACCCAGCGCAGGCCCGGCAGCGCGCATGTACGGCACGTCGTCGCGCGCGATCGGCATCTGCGGCCAGCAGCCGGTGCCGGTGTGGGGGGAGGATCGCCGAGTAGTTGACGACGAGGATGTTCGCCAGCGGTGAGCGGGCGCGGATGCCGTCGAGCACCGCGTCGACCTTCGGAGCGGTCTCGGCGATCCGGCGGCTGATCTCGTCCTGGCCCCCGACCACGTACTTGTCCTGGCACGGGTGGCCGAGGGGCTGGTCGACAGGCAGTCCTCGGCGATCGACGAGAAGCCGATGTCGTTGCCGCCGATCTCCACGGTCACGAGCGTGTTGTCCGCGCTCAGCGAGTCGAACTGGGGCGGGTTCGGACCGGGCGTGACGCCCTGCGCCGGGATGCGGTCCTAGTCAGTACCGCCGCAGTTCTCGGACCGTCAGCTCCGCACCAGGTTGCGCGCGAGCAGCGACGCGCCGATCGCGCCGCCGAGGTCGCCCAGCTCGGCCAGCAGGACGGCCGGTGGGTGCTCGTTCGCGAACAGGTGCGGCTCCATCGCGTCGCGGATGCGGTCGACGTACGGCTCGCCGAGCCGCAGCCCGAGGCCGCCGCCGATGATCACGGCCTCGACGTCGAGCACGTTCACGCACGAGGCGACGCCGGCGCCGAGGGCGCGGATCGCGCGTTCGATCAGGCGCTCGGCGAGCTCGTCGCCGCGATCCAGCGCGCGTGACCAGACGCCGCTGGTCAGTCGCGTGCGGCCGCGGTCCTCCATGATCTTGAACAGCGAGGTCTTCTCGCCGCGCTCGAAGTCCTTGCGGGCGCGCAGCTCCATCGCCCAGCGGCCCGCGTAGGCCTCCATGCAGCCGTCGCGGCCGCACGGGCACGGCGCGCCGCCCATCTTCACGACGACGTGGCCGATCTCGCCCGCGGCGTCGCGGCCGATCCACGGCTTGCCGTCGAGCACGATGCCGCCGCCGACGCCGGTGCCCCAGAACACGCCGAGCAGCGACTGGTACGGACGCCCGGAGCCGAGCTCGAACTCGGCGTCGGTGGCGACCTGGACGTCGTTGCCGAGCGCGACCGGCGCGCCACACGACTCCTCGAGCGCGCTGCGCAGGTCGAAGCTGCCGTCCCAGCCCGGGAGGTTCTTGGCGCCGGTGACGGTGCCGGCCGAGTCGTCGACCTTGCCCGGCGAGCCGACGCCGATGCCGGTGAGCGAGGAGGTCTCGACGCCGGCGCCGTCGGCAGCCTCCTTCAGCGCCGCGGCGATCTCCGCCGCGACGCCGGCCGGGTCGCCCTTGGTCGGAGTGGGACGGCGCGACTGGCCGGCCACCTCGTGGTCGTCGTCGATGACGACCGCCTGGATCTTCGTCCCGCCGAGATCGATGCCGCCGCGGTAGCTCATGTCTCGAAAATACTTCCCCCGGAATAGCTGCGTCACACCGGGCGTCCGACCAGGCATGAGCACGCTCTGTCCTTCCTGCGGGCGGCCGGACACGTCGGGCCGCGACTTCTGTCCCCGGTGCGGGGAATACCTGCGCTGGGAGGCGACGGACGAGCATCCGCGCCGGCTGCGCGAGGCGCCGACGCTCGAGCTGCCGGCGCCCGTCCGCGCGCCCGATGCGGTCCTCCTGAACCTGGACGCGGACACCGCGCGCGTCCCGGCCGGCGGCTCCCGCACGCTGCGCGGGACGATCCGCAACCAGAGCGGCGTCGTCGACAACTACGAGTTCCGGGTCGCCGGGCTGCCCGCCGCCTGGGCCGGCCCGCCGCCGACCGCGTACCTGGTGCCGTTCGGCGCCGGCGACGGGAGCGAGCAGGACTTCGAGCTCGCGTTGACCCCGCCGCGCGCGCCGGAGGCTCTGGCCCGGCCGTGGCCGTTCACGCTCGAGGCGGTCTCGCGCAACAGCGGCGCCGTCGTGGCCCGCGCCGCCGCCACGCTGATCGTGGACCCGTTCGAGGAGCTCACGGCGCGCGCGCACCCGCAGCGCCGGCGCGGCCGCCGTCGCGGCACCTATGCGCTCGAGGTCGCCAATCTCGGCAACGCGCCCGCCACGGTCCGCCTCTCCGGCGCCGACACCGACGACGCCTGCGACGTGCGGATCGATCCGCCGGCGCTGCAGATCGACCCGGGGGGCCGCGCGACCGCGCAGGTGCGCGTGGCGCCGCGCCGCACGCTGTGGTGGGGCCGCCCGGTCGAGCACCAGGTGGACGTCGACGCGCCGCTCCCGCAGGTGCTGACGTTCCGCCAGCTCGCGTGGATCGCCTGGTGGGTCCCGCCCGGCATCGCCCTCGTCGTCGCGCTGGCGATCGCGCTGCTCGCCCTGCGCGGCGAGCCGCCGATCCCCGTTCCCGAGGTGCGCGGCCAGACCGTCGAGGGTGCGCAGCAGCGGCTCGTCGACGCCGGCTTCAAGGCCACGCCGAAGCTGCAGGAGCGCGTCGTCGCCGACCCGCGCCAGGTCGGCCGCGTGCTCGCCCAGAACCCGCCGGCCGGCACCGAGGTCGACGCCGACGGCGCCGTGCTGCTCCAGGCCGGCGTCGCCAACCAGATCGTCACGGTGCCGAACATCCGCGGCGCGACGCTCGACCAGGCGCAGCAGCTGCTGGACCGCTCGGGCCTCGCGCTCGGCGTGATCGAGCCCGGCGACGCCCCGCGGGACGCGGTCGTCGACTTCCAGAACCCGGCGGCCGGTGCCGACGCCCGGCTCGGCGCGGCGGTCAACGTGCTCCTCACCGTCGAGCAGGAGGCTGAGGCGACGCCGACCCCCACCGCGACGCCGACGCCTACAGTCACCCCGTGAGCTATGCCGACGTCCTCGGTGAGGACGATCCCACGCGCTCGGGCATCGGTCCGCAGGCGATGATCTCGACGATCGTCCCGCGCATCTACGAGCGCGTGTGGCGGCCGGTGTTCGCGCCGGTGCTGATGGCGGGACGGCTCGACGAGCCGGCGATGGCGCTCCGGATGCTCGAGCTGCACCCGGGCGACAGCGTGCTCGACGTCGGCTGCGGCCCGGGCAACTTCACGCGCGCGTTCGCGCGTGCGTGCTTCGACGGACTCGCGGTCGGGCTCGACGCCTCGCGCACGATGCTCGACCAGGCAGTCCGCGAGCAGAACCCGGCGAACGTGCGCTACGTGCGCGGCGACGCGGCCGCGCTGCCGTTCCCCGACGCGACCTTCGACGCGGTGTGCTGCTTCGCGGCCCTGTACTTCATCGCCGAGCCGATCCAGGCGATCGACGAGATGGTGCGGGTGCTGGCGCCCGGCGGCCGGATCGCCCTGCTCGCAAGCGTGAGCCGCGGCCCGGTGCCGGCCCGGGCGGTCGACGCGGTCGTGCGCCCGCTCAGTGGGACGCGGATCTTTGGCCGGGACGATCTGACGCAGGCGCTGGAGCAGCGGGGGCTGACGGCGATCGATCGGCGGGTGGCCGGTCTGGCGCAGTTCGTGTCGGCTCGAGCCCCACGATGAACGGATCGTCGGTGACCGGTTCGAGCCGGCGCGGGTTTTCGGTGACGGTCATCTCGAGCCTCTGAATGAGACGACGCCGCCGGGCGGGCGTTATTCCTCCCGCCCGGCGGGTCGTGCTCTCTCCCCGGCTCACGGTCGTGACCTCCGGGTCACGACCTAGCGGTTGAGCGTCAGCGACACCGAGGTGCGCTTCGCCTTCCCGCCGTGCGGCTTGAACTTGACCGTCAGCCGCAACGTCACGCTCTGCGCGCCCTTGAGCGAGCGCTTCGCCTGCTTGGTGAAGCGCAGCTTCACGGCGCCGTTGTGGCCGCGCACGGACTTGGACCCCGAGGCGACCGTGCGGCCGGCGCGCGTCGCCGTCGCGCTCAGGCGGCCGGCGCCCGGCACGCGGACGCGCACGGTGATGCCCTTCTTGAGCGCCTTGCTCAGCTTCGCGTCGGCCGACTTGACCGCGAGGCCGCCGCCGCTCGCGCCGCTCCCCGCGGGGACACCGGCGGGGCCCCAGTCGGGCTGCTTGCCGCCCGGGATCAGCATCGCCGCGTTCGGCGAGGCGCCGTTGGTCGTGCAGCCACCGGCGAGGCTCGGGACGTTGACGACCTTGATGCCGTCGGCCTCGGCCCAGGCGACGCGCTTGCCGTCGGGAGCGAACGTCGGGGTGCCGAAGCGGCCGCCCTTCGGGCCGCTGTAGCGGTAGCAGATGAGCGGACGGGTGCTGACGGGAGCGTCGCCGTCCTTGAACGTCGTCGGGAACGTCGGGACGCCGTAGAGCGTCAGGGTCTTGTCGTTCTCACCGGTGACGAACGCGAGCTTGCTGCGGTCGCGCGAGATGTCGCCGCCGCTCGTGTGCGGGTTGCCCTCGGCGGTGTCGCTGAACCAGCCGTGCACCAGGTTGCCGGTGTCGCCGTCGCTGATCGTGTCGAGGATCACGTCGTAGTTGAAGCCGTGCGTCGGGTCGCTGATCATCACGGTGTCGTTGTCGACCCACGACGGGTTGCGCCAGCCGGAGTGCTTGCCGAGCGCCGGGTCGTCCCAGCCGGTCTGCCGGTCGGCCCACGAGTAGCCGGTGCCGCCCTCGTTGATCGTGGTCACGCACTGCGGCGGGAAGCACGTCGGGCTCTGGCTCTGCGCCATGTAGTAGTAGGTGTAGGCGACCTTCTTGCCGTCGGGCGAGATGGCGGGGTCGTACGGCCCGTAGAACGTCTTGGCCGGTGCGGGGCGGGTGTCGCTGACCGGCGTGTCGAAGGCGGCGAGCACGCGGCCGCTGCGGCTCAGGCGGTGCAGGCGCACGCCGTAGAGGCCGATCATCGTGCCGTCGTCGGCCTGCGAGACGTCGCTGTAGCCACCGGTGTTCGTGACGCGGTACTGGCGCGACCCGTCGGACGTCGACAGGTAGATGTCGCCGCTCTTGACGTACGCGATCGAGTCCGCGCTCGCGGCTGGGGCGGCGATCACGACGGCGAGCAGCGCCAGGCCGCCGACGAGGAGGTTGCGGAGGGGGGAGGACATGCGCACGATGGTCTCCGGCGTGGGCGCGCGCCACATCGGGGAACCTCCTAGTCCCGTGAGCCGCTTCGCCGCGCCGGAGGGCCGGAGACCATCGACGCATCGCGGGCGTAGGATCGCGACATGAAGCAGATCCACACCTGCGTCCGCGTCGTCGACATCGACGCCTCGATCCGCTTCTACGAGGCGCTCGGCTTCGAGAAGCGCGGCAAGCTGCAGTTCAAGACGGCCTACAACATCTACATGGGCCTGCCGGGCGACGGCGACACGCTCGAGCTGACCGTCAACGAGGGCCGCACCGAGCCGTACGACCTCGGCGAGGGCTACAACCACATCGCGATCACGGTCGACGACATCCACGCGACCGTCACCCAGCTCGCCGAGCAGGGGATCGAGCCCGAGAAGCCGCCCTACCATCCGGGCGACCGTCCAGAGCTCGGCCCGATCTGCTTCGTGCAGGATCCCGACGGCTACCGCATCGAGCTGATCGACGGCGGCGCCTTCGAGACGCCCCAAGACTGGTAACTAAAGCGCCCCGGCCTTCATCTCCTCCGCGATGTGGTCGGCCTGGCGGATTGCCAGGGCGACGATCGTCAGCGTCGGGTTCGCCGCCGCGCCGGTGGTGAACACGCTGCCGTCGGACACGAAGAGGTTCGGCACGTCGTGCGCGCGGCCGAACTCGTTCACCACGCCGTCCGCGGGCGACGCGCTCATCCGGCACGTCCCGAGGTTGTGCGTCGACGGGTACGGCGTGACGCGCATCGTGCGCTTGGCGTCGACCGCGTTGTAGACCGACTCGCCGGCCGTGTACGCGTGCTCGCGCATCGCGACGTCGTTGGCGTGGTCGTCGAAGTGCACGTTCGGCGCCGGCATGCCGTTCTGGTCCTTGACGTCGCGGTTGAGCGTGACGCGGTTGGACTCCTGCGGCATGTCCTCGCCGACCAGCCACATGCCCGCCATGTGGTCGTAGTGCTCCATGATCTCGGCGAAGTCGCGCCCCCACGCCCCCGGGTTCAGGAACGCGGCGAGGAACGGCACGCCGAGCGACAGCAGCTCCATGTAGTAGCCGCCGACGAAGCCGCGGTCCGGCTGGTTCTCGGACTCGTCGGTGATGATCCCCGCCATCGTCTCGCCGCGGTGCATGTGCACCGGCTTGTCGAAGATGGCGTAGACCGAGCCGGTGAGGTGGCGCATGTAGTTGCGGCCGACGTGGCCGCTCGAGTTCGCCAGGCCGTCCGGGAACTGCGACGAGTCCGACATCAGCAGCAGCCGGGCCGACTCGATCGCGTTGCCCGCCACGCACACCGCGCGGGCGCGCTGGAACTGCTGGTGCCCGTCGGCGTCGACGTACAGGACGCCGGTGGCGCGGCCACTCTCGTCGTGCTCGATCCGGATGACCATGCACTCCGGCCGCAGGTCGAGGTTGCCGGTCTTCTCCGCCCGCGGGATCTCGGTCGTGAGCGTCGACCAGTGCGCGCGCTGCTTGTCGCCCTGGAAGTTGAAGCCGTCCTGGACCGTCGACGGGCGGCCGTCGCGCGGCACCGAGTTGATCGCCATGCGGCCGGTCGACACGTCCTTGTAGCCGGCGCGCCTGGCGCCGTTGCCCATGACCTTGAAGTTGTTGTTGGCGGGCAGCGGCGGGTTGCCGTTGGTGCGCGTGAGCCCGAGCTTGTGCTCGGCGCGCTCGTAATAGGGGACGAGGTCGTCGAGCCCGATCGGCCAGTCCTGCAGCGAGGCGCCGTCCATCTCGCCGTGCTCTGAGCGGACGCGGAACTCCCACTCCTTGAAGCGCGGCGAGCAGCCGGCCCAGTGCGTGGTCGTGCCGCCCACCGTCTTGCACGTCCACGCGGGCAGGCCCGGGAAGTCCTTCGCCACCCGCCAGGAGCCCGACGTCGTGCGCTCGTCGAGCCAGGCGAGCTGGTTGAACGACTCCCACTCGTCCTGCACGAAGTCCTCGGGCTGATGGTGCGCCCCGGCCTCGAACAGCACGACCTTCACGCCGTTGTCGCACAGCTCGCCGGCGAGCGTCCCGCCGCCGGCCCCGGAGCCGACGATCGCGACGACGTCGGCGTCGTTGTGGTCGAACGCGGTCATGACGCGTCCTCCTCCGGGTCGGGCAGCCAGTCGAGGTCGTTGAAGCCCCGGTTGAGGTAGCCGCCCTTGTCGAACGAGGGGCCTTCATAGCCGAACGCGGCCCACGTGCGCGGATCGCTGTAGATCTCGACGATCGCGGTCGAGCGGACGAGCTCGAAGAAGTCGGAGCCCTCGATCTCGCGCAGCGCCTGCGTCTGCTCGACCGGCGACTTCCCGGCGAAGTCGGCCAGCCCGGCCAGGCCGAACTTCACCACCGCCGCCGACTCCTTCGCCTCTCCGAGCTTCTCGGCGACACGGGCGTAGACCTCGTCCGGGAGCGCGTCATGTGGGTACATGGCACGCGCGACGGCCGTGACCGTCGCCGCCGCTTGACCTGACAGTGCAGCGGTCTCGGGTGCGCTCATGCGCGACACCTCCTCCTCGAGATGGTCGAGCCGAGCCTACGCCTGTTGTCCGCCGGCCGCCAGGTGTCGCAGACCGTTGATCCCGGGCGTGAAGTAGTACTCGCCGCCACGGGTGGTGACGACGCGCGAGAGCGGCCCGAGGAAGAACGGCGGCGACCCGGGAATCGTCATCTTCGCGGGGCCGTCGGTGTCGTGCGGGGCGACGATCACGTCCTGGTCCTCGGCGAGCCGGAAGGCGTTGCCGCCGTTCGCCCACTGCGACTGCACGAACTCGAAGCCGCGCGCGAGGCTGGCCTGCAGGCACATGAAGATCACGCCGCGGTCCTTGCCGTCGTCCTCGGCTCCGGCGGGCAGCAGGTCGCCGTAGGTGATCCCGCGGCGCATGATCCGGTGCCGGTTCACGAGCTTGCCGTCGAAGGGCAGGCTGCGGCGCGGGTTCATGCGCCGCACGTGCGCGCCGATCGGGCACGCCATCCCGGCCGGGTCGTCGGCGTAGTCGAACGCGTTGTTGCGCAGCGGGTCCTTGACGAGCGCGGGGTCCTGGCGGTCGGGGGAGCTCGCGAGCGGCGTGCCATCGCGCCAGCGGCCGACGATCTTGGCCGCCAGCAGCTCCTCGCCTCCGGGATAGTGCGCGGCGGCGTCGCTGAGGATCCGCCGGAACGTCGCGACGTCCTGGTGCAGCTTGCGGTAGACGAGGTAGGAGCCGTTGATCCCGAAATCGCCGGGCGGCGGCGCGGGCGTGACCGCGCCCTGCTCGTCGGAGTAGCCGAGCAGCAGCTCGCCGGGCTTGAGCGGCCGCCAGCCGTCGACCGCGCCGGCGCCCGGCTCGGGCGGGAAGCCGCTCCCCTCGATCGACGGCTGGGCGAAGCCGTCCGCGTAGCCGAAGTGCTCGCGGCCGCCCTCCAGCGCGGCGCCGTCCTGGAGGCCGACCACGGTCGCGCCGCCGCGGCGGTCGATCGCGCCCTGGATGCCGGACTGGCGTTGCGCCAGCGCCTCCGGATCCTTCGCGCTGACCATCACCATCACGTGGCCGGAGCCGTCGCGGAACGGGTCCTCCCACTTGTCGGGCGCGCTGTCGCCGAAGTCGCCGAGCACCTGGGCGCGCGCCGCCATGCCGTCGCGGAACTCGGCCGGAAAGGCTTCGAGCGAGCGGTCGGCGAGGCCGAGCGCCTTGAGGCCCGCGAAGCTGAACGCGATGTTGATCCCGGAGGCCGGCTTGTCGGTCCAGTGCTCGGCGCTGATCACCTGCGGGATGAACTCGCCGAGCGTCGCGCGCGCCGCGGCGGCGTCGTCGATGCGCAGGAACAGGTACGCGGCGAATGGCAGCCGGTAGCCGCGCACGACGAAGCCCTGGATGTTCTTGCGGTCGATCTCGGTCATCGCAGCGGGAAGGTGTCCATGAAACGGGTCTTGAGGTCGGTGGCGTCGAGCTTCTGGCCCTCGAGCACGAGCTCGAGCAGCGTGCGCCGGCGGTCGAGGTACTGGTGCACCTGCTCGACCGTCATGCCGCCGTAGGCGGCGAAGAACAGCGCCGCGTCGAGCGTGTGGGCGCGCATGTAGGCCGCGAAGCCGGGCCCGTCGGCGTGGCCCGGATAGCCGCGGCAGTGGCTCCAGATCGCGTCGGCCTCGGCGCCCATGCCGGTGCGCAGGCCCTCCAGGTAGGCGCCGACCTCGCCGTCGTGGTTGCTGGAGAACAGCAAGCGCGGCGAGAGCGAGTCGCGCCGCCGCTGGGAGGCGCCCTGGTAGACGACATCGCCGATCACCACCCAGCGCGCGATGTGCGTCCCGGGCACGCGCGCGAGCGGGCTCGCGTCGCCCTCGCCGAGGCCTTCCAGGTGGGCGGTGAGCTCCGCCGCGTGGCCGTCGAGGATCGGCGTGAGGATGCTGAGCGCATACGCCTGGCCGGAGACGTTGTGGCTCACAGGTGCTCCTGCACGTCGGTGAGCATCCGCTCGTAGGCGGCCCGGAACGCGTCCGGCGCCAGGCCGTCGGCGCGCCGGCGCAGGTCATCGATCGCGGCCGCCACGTGCCCGGCCGAGATGATCTCGGTCGTCGTTGCTCCCGGGTAGGCCGACCAGTAGTGGTTGGCGACGTACTCGTTCTTGCGGATGTACTCCTTGAACGGCTCGACCGGGATCGGGCCGGGGAAGCCGTACGAGGTGCCCCAGATGCCCTTCATGCGGTCGGGCACGACCTCCGAGAACGCGTCGATGTACTGGTCCCAGAGCCCGTTGAAGTTGCTCTCGAAGAACAGGTACGTGTGGTTGAGCCTCTCGCCGCTGCCCCCGTCAGGAAAGCGACGGATGACGATCCAGCGCGCGAAGTGGATGAACGAGAGCTGCTGGAGCTTCTTCAGCGTCCAGGTCGCGTTGCGGCCGACCCAGAACACGATCGCGAGCAGGAACCGGCCGCCCGGCTTGACCGGTGTGAGGACCGTGATCGCGGTCGCCCTGCCCTCGACGTTCGTCACGGGCCGACCCTATCGGTCGGCCCGTGAAGCGTCGAGGTCGGCTACACCGTTCCCGTGATCGACCACATCCCGATCCGGCCGGACAGCCTGATGTCCGGCCCGGTCGGGCCCTGGCCCCAGAAGTAGTCGCCGATGTTGGTGACCCCGCCGGTGCCGATGTTGCCCATCGAGCGGTAGGTGTCGCCGGCCGGCTCCTTGTCGATCGCCATCTGTGCCCACGCGTTGCGGACGGTCAGCGGGCCGCGCCACCACGTCGGGAACAGGTACTCGGCGAACCGCCCGCCGGTCCCGCCTGCGATGCAGTGGGCGTTGGTGTGGAAGCCGTTGAGGATGTGCAGACCGTCCATGGTCCCGCCCCAGCGGCTGAAGTAGTCGTGCGTTCCGCTGGTGTCGGCGAGCACCTGGCAGGACTCGAGCTGGAGCCACTCGAGGTCCCAGTCGCCCCAGCGGGCGTCCGACGGCGTGATGTCCTTGTCGTCCGTGCTGCTCTTGAACGTGAAGCTGCTCGGCGAGCCGTGGCCCGTGTACCACTGGGCGTCGACGTTGTCGACGTAGCTCGTGTCCCAGCCGCTCTTGCCGACGTCCTTGAAGTCCTTCTCGAACGCCGCCCAGCCGCGCCAGTCGAACGCGGTGGCGACGCTGTGCGCGGCCATCACTGCCTTGAAGCCGATCGCGCTGTCCTGCGCGCACTGCCACTCGTCGACGGTCTGCTCGATGCCCACGTCGGTCGGCCCGATCGCGAGCTTGCCGAAGCCGCCGCCGCCCGGGTGCGACGCGACGGCGACGCTGCCGTCGCCCGCCAGCGTGGCTGAGGCGGTGGCGGCGATGCCGTTGGCGTCGGTCACCTCGAGCGTCACGGTCTCGGACTCGTCCTTGCCGCGCTGGCTGCGCGCGTAGGCGATCGCGGTGCCGGCGTTGTCGTCGAGCGTCGTCGAGGACGACGACCAGCGGTACGTGTACGGCGCGAGGCCGCCCTGTGCGTCGACCGACGCGACGATGCTGTCGCCGTCGCGGGCGGCCTTGACGGTCGCCTCCGGCGCGGCGCCCTTGACGGCCGGGACCTGCAGGTTCGCCTGCGTGCCCTTGTCGGTCGACGGGTGACACGTGTAGCTCGGGTAGATGTCCTGCACGGCGGCGAGCGGCGGCAGCACGTAGCCGAGCGTCGGCGTGCCCTGGCGGACGCCGGGGGCGTACAGGTCGGCGCACTGGGCGCGCGCCTCCTCGGCGGAGAAGATCGGCTGGTCGGCGGTGAGCTCGAGCTTGCGCAGCGTGTCGGAGAGCTGGGTGACGCTGCCGTCGCCGGCGAACGTGACGCGCAGCTTCGCTCCCTGGCCGCTGACCGGCAGGCCGGCGAGCTCGAACCGGTAGGAGACGCTCGTGTCGAGCGGCGTCTCGCTGGTCGGCGTGCCCGCGCGGTCGGCGAGCGTGAGCTTGGCGTGGGAGACCGTCGGCCGCGCGGTCAGGTCGGGGCTCAGCTCGGCGATGTCGATGAGCGTGGCGGCGCGCTCCAGCGCCGCGTTGTCCGACAGCGGCTTGATCGCGGCCAGCGCGCGGGTGTCGATCGCCTGCGAGACGGTCGGGCGGCCGGACTCGTCCTTGCCCTCGCCGACATCGCGCAGCGGGACCTTCGCGAAGGCATCACTCGTGTACGAGAACCCACCGTCGTCCTGCAGCGTCTTCGGGATCCCGAAGGCATCGGCGAGCTTGGCGCCCTGATCGGCGCTCAGGCCCTCCTGCGTGACGTGGTAGACGGGCGCGGTCAGCTCGGCCGCCGCAGCGGTCCCTGGCAGCGCGGCCAGCAGGAGGGCGCCCGCCCCGAGCAGGGCGGACGCGGTGATGCGGTGCATGTGGTCTCCGGGGTGGTGGAGGGGACGGGAGGCGCCACCATGGAGATCGGGGTTTGGCGCGACCTTGGCACCAGGTTGGCGGGACTTTGGGACCGGACGACCGAGCCGCCGGCGCGCGCCGCGAAGCGGGCGCCGACGGCGGCCGGTCGGTTCAGACGTCGAGCTGGCGCGACGGGTGGGTCGTGCCGGGGTGGTAGCGGGCGATCCGGCCGCCCCACTCGTAGTAGCCGTTCCCGTACATATGGCTCGGGGAGCTCGGGTTCGCGTTGGGATCCCGCTTGAACGTGTTCAGGATCGTGTGCGACCAGCCGTGCCCCCGCAGCGTGCTGCGGATCTGGTAGTGAGAAACACGGCGGTTGTAACCCCGGCAGGCTTCCCACCGGTACGTGCCCGGAACGCGGATCCTGATGTGCGCCTGGGCGAGGTCGGGATCGGTGCGATGCCGCTCGTGGACGGCGTACGCGCCGTGGTAGAAGTCGCCGGCCCACAGCCGCACGGTGCGCCGGATGCATGGCCTGAAGCTCGGGTTCCTCGGCGGGAAGCGGAGGATGTTCAGGTGATGATCCGCGGCGTAGTCCGTGCTCTTGAGAGAGAACGCGTGGGCCGGTGCTGTGGCCGCTGCCAGCGAGGCCGTTGCGGCGAGCGCGAACGCGGCGGCGAGGACGGCGAATATGGGTGTTCTGCGTGTGCGCATTCCCGCAGCGTGGGCCTTGCCACCGCCACCTGACCAGCAATTTCACGATCGTGGAAACGCGTCAATAGAGCTCGAGCAGCGCGTGCCGCGGGCGGTGCGATGCACCATCACGCGTTTCCCGGCTCGCTCGCGCACGACCAGCCCGGCCGCCTCGAGTGCGCGGAGGTGATGTGTCGCCGCCGACGGCACGACGAGCATCGCCTTTGCCAGCTCGCCCGGGCTGCGCGGGCGGCTCAGCAGCTGGAGGAGCCGCGCCCGCTGGACGCCGAGCAGCGACTCCAGCGCGCGCGCCGGCGGGAGCAGGTCGCCCTCGAGTACGCGGTGCGCTCCCGGGAGCGGGTAGACGATCGCTCGCAGGCGCCCCTGATCGTTGTAGGTTGCCCGGCCGGCGCCCGACCCGGCAAGCACCGGCGCGACAACGAGGCCGCTCTCGGGTGGGTGCAGGGAGAGGGGGTCCGCGTCGGCGAGCTCCCAGACCCCGTCGCGGACCTGCGCCCGATGATGCAGCGTGCCCATCAGCTCGGGGAGCGCGCCGTGATTCGCCGCGGTCTCGACGCGCTCGACCTCGCGCTCGAGCAGTGCGGCCGCGGCGGCCCATTGCTCGCGGATCCCGTGCCAGATCCGGCCGAGCGCCAGGGCGTAGCGGACGAGCCACCGGCGCGGGCTCTGGCTCACGACGTCCCAGGGCGACGGCGGGGACGGGCCGTACGCGAACGCGATGTCGTCGAGCAGGACGTCGACCGGCAGCGTCGCGATCCGTTCGAGCTCCTCCTCGATGCTGGTCGCGTCGTCGACGCCGGTGATCGCCACGCGGCCGGGGGTGAAGCTCCCCGGCGGCGCGCCGACCGGACGGAGGACGGCGAGGTCGCCCGGCTCCAGCTGCGCGCGGGCGGCCGTCACCCACTCGCGCGGCGAGCCGCGGTTGGCTCCGGCGATCTCTGCCGCCAGTGCGCACAGCGATGGCCCGGGGGTCACGGCCACGCGCGGCGGTGCATCGTCCAGCAGCGCGAGGTCGAGGGTGACGTGTGGCCTGCGTGCTGGTGACATCTGGACCTCCCGCGGTCCGGTTGGCAGCTTACGCCCCGCTGGGCGATCCTCAGGCGCCGAGCGACTGGCGCGCGCGGTAGAGCCGGCTCATGATCGTGCCGGTGGGGACGTTCAGGCTCTCGGCGGCCTCCTTGTAGGAGAGGCCGAGCAGGTCGACGGCGACCAGCACGTCGCGCTGGTGGTCGGGGAGCTGGGCGATCTGCGCGCACAGCTGCCGGGCCTCGAACGCCCGCTCCGGATCGGCGAGCGTGGTGGCCTCGAAGCGCTCGAGGTCTTCCGGCGCGGTCGCCGTCGCGGGGCGGCGGGCGGCCGTGCGGTGGTTGGAGATGAACGTGTTGCGAAGGACCCGCAGCAGGTAGCCGAGGTCGTCGTCGCCGCTGACCAGGCGCGGCTTGGCCAGCACGCGCAGGCAGGCGTCCTGCACCAGGTCCTCGGCGTCGGCGGCGTTGCCGGTCAGGCCGAGGGCCGCGCGGTAGAGGCGGTCGAGGTGGTCGCCGAGGCGGTTCGCGTCAAGGACGTGGGGCGCGGCGACGGTGCCCGCACGGCGCTGGGCGGAGGCGCCGAGGGGAGCGGAGAAAGCGAGCGTCGTCATGGCTCGCCACGCTCCCAGCGCTATTCCCCTCGAACTACGGGGGGACCCCCTCGACCGCCCCCCTGAACCCACTAAGGGGTCAGACCCCCTTACGCGGCGAACCCACTAAGGGGGTCAGACCCCCTTACGCGGCGCGAGAGGCGATGAACCCTGGGGTCTGAGCCCCGGAACCGCGGCGCTTGGCGCGGGCCGCGCGCCGGCGGGGGTCAGACCCTTGCCGCGTTACAGCGCGGCGCGGGCGCGGCCGACGACCTCGGCCACCTCGGCGCGGGACGTCACGCCGAGCTTGCCGAAGATGCGCGTGAGGTGTCCCTCGACGGTCTTCTCGGACAGGAACAGCTCGCCGCCGATCTCGCGGTTGGTGCGGCCCGCGGCGACGAGGTCGGCGATCTCCCGCTCGCGGCCGGAGAGGGCGTCCAGCCCCTCGCCGGTGGCGCGGCGCTGGCGGGCGCTGACGCGCTCGCCGAGGCGACGCAGCTCGCGGGCCGCCTCGTCGCGGTAGCGGGCGGCGCCGAGCGCGGACAGCTCCTCCTCCGCGCGAAGCAGCTCGCGCACGCCGTCTTCACGGCGGCCGGCCGCGGCCAGGGCCTCGCCCGCGAGCGTGCGGCAGCGGGCGGCCGGGAGCGGGGCGCCGACCGACTCGGCGCGCTCGGCGGCGCGCTGGGCGAGGTCGGTCGCGGCCGCCGCATCGCCCGCCGCCAGCGCGATCGCGGCACGCGCGTGCAGCGCCCACGCCTCGGCCAGCGGGAGGTCGAGACCGGCGAGCTCCGTGTCGGCGCGATCGGCCCACGCGCTCGCGGCCGCGCGGTCGCCACGGGCGAGCTCGACCCGCGCGAGCACCGTGTACATCCAACCGCGCCGGGCGGGCTCGATCGACGGGAACTCCGGCATCCCGACCGCGCGGAACGAGGCCAGGCAGCGGTCGATCTCGCCGACGTCCATCCACATCACGCCGAGGTGGGCGTGCGTGGCGCGGGTGAGCACGCTGTCGTCGAGCCCGTCGAGCAGCGCGATCGCCTCGTCACCGGCGGTGCGCGCCTGGTCGATGTCGCCGAGCGCCGCGGCCATCCAGGCGTCGGCGACGAGCGCCCAGCCGATCAGCTGGCGGTTGCCGGCCAGCCGCGCCGCCTCCAGCGCGGCGTCGGCCGTCTCGGCCGCCTCGAGCAGCCGCCCGCGCGTCTCCAGCGCGTGCGCGAGCCCGACCTGCATCGGCACCACGAACTGACCCTGGCCGACCGCGCGCGAGAGGTTGATCCCGCGGCGCAGGTGACGGATCGAGTCGTCATAGCGCTCGCAGAAGTACTCGGCGAAGCCGAGGTAGTAGGGCGCGTCGAGCCGGATCGCGAGCTGGTCGTCGGGCAGCGCGTCGAGCAGCGCCGCGCTCTCCTCGCGCGCGGTCCGCGCCGCGCCCGCGTGGCCGAGGTTGTACTCCGCGAAGCAGAGCAGCGCGGTCGCCAGGGCCTCGAGGCTGCGGTCCTCCAACGCCCGCGCGGTGTCGACCGCGCGCACCGCCCAGCCGCGCATCGCGTCGAAGTCGCTGTCGTACAGCGCGTCGGCCGCGAGCTCGGCGTGCAGCGCGGCGGCCGCCGCGCTCTGCTGGTCGGCCAGCGCGTCGAGCGCGGCGAGCAGCCGCGCGTGGGCGGCGTCGTGGCGGCCGAGGAGGTTCTCGCACGCGGCGCAGGCGGCGATCAGGCGCACGCGCAGGTCGGCCATCTCGACGAGGTCGAGCGCCTCGACCAGCGTGTCCAGCGCGCGCTCCAGCCGGCCGGTGGCGGCCAGCGCGCCGGCCAGCGGCACGAGCAGGCCGAGGCGGCGGAACGGGTCCTCGCCGGCGCTGGTGCCGAGCAGCCGCAGCGCGGCCTCGAACCAGCGCGCCGCGATCGCCGGAGCGCGGGCGGCGGCCTGGTGGCCGGCCTGCTCCAGAACGGCCGCGGCGGCGTTGTCGCCGACGCGGGCGGAGTGCTCGACGTGGTGGGCGCGGGCGGCGAGCGCACCCGGCCGCGACGCGAGCGCCTCCGCGGCGCGCGCGTGCGCCTGCAGCCGCCACGCCTCGCCCGCCCCGTCGTAGACGGCGCGGCGCACGAGCGGGTGGCGGAAGCGATAGCGGCGCGGGATCTCGGTCCCGACGGCCACGCGCGAGCCGAGCAGCTCGTCGATCGCCGCCAGCGCCTCCTCCTCGCTCAGGTCGCCGGCCGCGGCGGCCAGGTCGAGGTCGAACGGCTCGCCGGCCACCGCGCCGCCCCACGCGAGCGCGCGAGCGCGCTCGGGGAGGCCGCCGATCTCCTGCCCGAGCGCCGCCGCGACGCCGGCCGGCACCCCCACGGCCGCGGCCTCGCCGAGTGCGGAGGCGGTCGGCGCGGCGAGCGCGGGACAGCTCCTCGAGGTAGAACGGGTTGCCGCCGCTCTGCTCGTACAGGTACGGCTGGGCGGGCGCGCCGAGCAGCGCGTCGGCCTCCGCCTCCGTCAGCGGGCCGAGCTCGATGCCGCTGACCAGCCCGTCGCGGCCTGCCGCCTCGAGCGCGGCGAGCAGGCTGTTGGGCACCTGGCCGGCGCGGAACGCGAGCGCGATCAGCAGCGCGGCGGGCGGCGGCCGGCGGAGGAGGTGCGCGATCAGCTCCAGCGACGCGTCGTCCGCCCAGTGCACGTCGTCGAGGATCAGCACGACCGGATGCCCCATCGCCATCCGCTGCAGCAGCGCCCGGACGGCGCGGTACGCGTGGAAGCGCTCGTCCTGCAGGCCGCCGGCGGCGACCGGCGCGGCCGACGGGAGCACCCGCGCCAGCTCGCCGACGCGGTCCCCGATCAGCGCCTCGAGCTTGCGCTCGCCCAGTGCGGCGACGTGGTCGTCGAGGGCATCGACCCAGATCGCGAACGGGAGCTCGGACTCGAGCTCGGCGCCGCGGCCGACGAACACCGGATGGCGTCGCGCCGCGGCCCGGTCGGCGAGCTCGTTGAGCAGCCGCGTCTTGCCGATCCCGGGCTCGCCGCTCACCACCACCCAGCGCGGTCGCGGGGCGCGGAGCAACTCCAGCGATTCGTCGAGCGCGGCCAGTTCCTGGCGGCGACCGATGAACCGCTTATCTGCCTTCAGTACCGTCGCCACTCGTGCGCGACCCTAGATCACCATTAACGCCGTGAACAGCGTGCCAGCCGCACCATCGGCGACGCCCACGGACGCGCTCACGCGCATCGTCGCGGGCGTCGTCTGCCTCGTGCTGATCGACGCGTCGCAGCTGCTGATCTTCTATCCCGCCCGCACGAACTCGCTGTGGGCGTGGGACCTCAAGCCCCAGGTCACCGCGATGACCCTCGGCTCGGTCTATGCCGGCGGCGCGTACTTCTTCGGCCGGATCACGTTCGGCGCGCCGTGGCGTTCCGTCGCGGCGGGCTTCCCGTCGGTGATCATGTTCGTGTGGATGGCCGCGATCGCGAGCCTGTTCCACCTCGACCGCTTCGACAAGGACAGCCTGCCCTTCGTCGCGTGGGCGGCGCTGTACATCGTCACGCCGTTCCTCGTCCCGTGGCTGGTCGGGCGCAACCACAACGTCTTCGGCGCGCCCACCGGCCCGCCGCTCCCACGCGCGCTCAGCCGCGCGCTGGGGATCACCGGCGGCGTGCTGCTCGCGGTCGGCCTGCTGTTCCTCGCGGCGCCGCACCTGGCGATCGACAGCTGGCCGTGGCTGTTGACGCCGCTCACCGCCCGCGTCACCGGGGCGATCATCGGCATGTACGCGACCGTGTGGCTCGCCGTCGCCGTCCACGACACGTGGGCGGGCGCGCGGATCCCGCTGCAGGCGCACGTGATCGGCCTCGCGTTCTTCCTGCTGGCGCTCGCGCGCGGGCAGGACGAGATCGACTGGGGCAACGCGCTCGCGGTGGTGATCGCGGCGGTCGCGGCCGCGATGATGGTCACCAGCGCGATCCTGTCCCGCCGCGCGACGTAGGCTGCCGCGCGTGCACGATCTCACGCCCCCCGAGCTGCGCGTCCTCGGCAGCCTGCTCGAGAAGCAGCGCACGACTCCCGACACCTATCCGCTGACGCTCAACGCCCTGCGCGCCGCGTGCAACCAGAGCACCAACCGCGACCCGGTCGTCGACTACGACGAGGAGACGATCCGCGACGCGCTGGCCCGTCTCGGCCGCCGCCGGTGGACGCGGCTGGCGAGCGGCCACGGCAGCCGCGCCGCCAAGTACCGGCACCTGCTCGACGACGAGCTCAAGGTCGATCGCGCGGAGCAGGCGCTGCTGGCCGTGCTGATGCTGCGCGGCCCGCAGACGCCCGGCGAGCTGCTGCAGCGCACCGAGCGCCTGCACCACTTCGACGGCCCGGCGGACCTTCACCGCGTGCTCGACGGCCTGATCGAGCGCGAGCTCGCGCTGCGGCTGGAGCGCCGGCCCGGGCAGCGTGAGGAGCGCTACATGCACCTGCTCGGCGATGAGGCGCCGCCCGAGGAGGTCGCGGCGGCGCCGGCCGCGGTCGCCGTGCCGCGGGACGACCGGCTCGACCGCATCGAGCGCGAGCTCGCCGACCTGCGCGCGCAGGTCGCGGCGCTGCGGGAGTCGCTCGGCGCCTAGAGCAGCAGGGCCGTGACGATCGGGCGCGACGCCGGCGCCGCCTGGTCCTGCTCGCTGTAGGGGCGGTTGAGCAGATGGCGGCGGTGGACGAGCGTCGTCGAGCCGCCGCCGTCGAGGTTCATGGCGCTATGGCAGCCGAGGTCGCGCATCGCCACGGCCAGCTCGCCGAGCGTGAGGCCGGCGTCGACGCGGCTGCGGCGGCCGTCGCACACGAGCACCCACAGCGTCGAGTCGCCGATCCCGATCGCCGCACGCGGATGGCGGCCCTCGGTGATGTCGGAGTCGAACTGGTCGCAGCCCGCGCTGAATCCCTCCGTGTCGGCGGCGGGATCGAACACGACCTCGCCGTCGCGGACGAGCAGCGGGCCGGCCTGCAGCAGGTCGCCGCCGGGCTCGGCCGGGAGTTCGCCGCGCGGCGCGATGCGCACCTCGCCGTCGCTCGCGTGCAGCGCCGGGCGCAGGTCGCGGTTGGTCTCCGGGAAGGGCTCGCTCTCGACCTGGCGGCCGTCGAGCCAGAGGTCGCCGAGCGGGCGGAACGGGTCGCGCCGGTAGAAGCCGCCGACGATCGCCTCGTCGATCTGGTTCTTCGCGCAGTACCAGTCCAGCCGCCGCGGCTGCCGGAACAGGGCCACGCGCGCGCGAACCTCCGCGAGCGGATGGCCGACGACGTAGACCGTCGTCTCCGCTCCGTCGTCCAGCTCGTCGCGTCTGAGGCTGTAAGCCACGTGGGCATCGAACCACAAGCGGCGGGCAAGCTTTCGACAATCGCGTGACGCGATCGTTCCGGGCCATGGATGAAGCCCTCCCGCGTTTGCTCGGAAATGACGTGTCGGACAGCCGCTCCCGCCGCTGCATCAACCTCGACTACGCGGCGAGCACCCCGGTGATGGCGGACGTCTGGGAGGCGGTCGAAGCGTTCGTGCCGTGGTACAGCAGCGTGCATCGCGGCACCGGTTTGAAGTCGCAGGTCGCGACCGAGGCGTACGAGTCGCGCGCGCGGCGACGTCGCCGCGTTCGTCGGCGCCCGCCGCAGCGACGACGTCGTGTTCGTACGCAACACCACCGAGGCGATCAACGTGCTGTCGGCGTCGCTGCCGGAGGGCACGCGCGTGCTCTCGACGCCGGTCGAGCACCACGCGAACATGCTCCCGTGGCGGCGCCACGACGTGGAGCTGCTGCCCTTCACCCGCTCGCCCCGCGGGCTGCTCGAGGTGGCCGAGCAGCGGCTGCGCACGGGCCGCTTCGACCTGCTCGCGGTCACCGGCGCGTCGAACGTGACCGGCGAGGTGTGGCCGGTCGCCGCGCTGGCGCGGATCGCGCACAAGTACGGGACCAGGCTGTTCGTCGACGCCGCCCAGCTCGCGCCGCACCGGGCGATCGACATGGCAGCGTCGGGGATCGACCTGCTCGCCTTCTCGGGCCACAAGCTGTACGCGCCGTTCGGCGCCGGCGCGCTGGTCGGGCGACTGGGCGCCGGCACTCCGCTGCTGCACGGCGGCGGCGCGATCAAGCTCGTCACGACCGACGACATCACGTGGGCCGAGGCGCCCGACCGCTACGAGGCGGGCTCGCCGAACGTGATCGGGGTCGTCGCCCTCGCCGCCGCCTGCCGGCGGCTGCGCGAGATCGGCATGGACGCGGTCGCCGACCACGAGTGCCGGCTCGCCACCCGGTTGTGGTCCGGCCTCGTGACGGTGCCCGGGCTGCGCACGCTGTCGCTGTGGCCGGGGGCGCCCGACCGCGTCGGCGTCGCCACGTTCAACCTCGAGGGCCTCCGCGACGAACACCTCGCCACGATGCTGAGTGCCGAGCACGCGATCGCCGTCCGCCACGGCTGCTTCTGCGCGCATCCGCTGATGACGCGGCTGCTCGGCGTGCCCGACGTGACGGCGGCGCGGCTGCACGCGGAGCTCAAGGCCGGCGGCAGCCCCGAGCTGCCGGGCGCGGTGCGAGCGAGCATCGGCCTCGGGACCACCGCCACCGACATCGATCGCCTCGTCGAGGCCCTGTACGAGATCGCCCAACGCGGCACCCGCCACGCGGTGGCCGCCTGAACCGAAGGAGACACTGATGGCCGATGACGCGACGGCGGCGCTCGGTGCGCCCGAGATCGCCGGCACGCTGGTCAACCCGAAGGGCATGACGAAGAAGGTCACCGCCTCGGTGGCCGGCGGGGTCGTCGGCGGCGTCGCCGGCACCTTCGCGGCCGGGATGACCACCGGCCCGGCGTACGCGGGTGCGCCGGAGGTCCCGAACTTCGGCCGCGTCGGCTACGTCGCCGCCAGCGCCGACTCGCTCGCGCTCGTCAAGACCAAGTCGGGCGCCTTCAAGATGAAGGTGACCGACGAGTCGCTGGCAACGGTGCCGCGCTCGGACATCGCGTCGTGCGAGCTCGACCAGGGCAAGCTGCTCTCGCACCTGACAATCGTGTTCACGAACGGCGTCAGGTGGGAGTTCGACATCCCGAAGGCGGCCAAGAAGACCGCCCAGGGACTGGTGACCGCGCTCGGCGGCAACCTGACTTAGACGAACGCGTAGATCCGCGACGGGCTGCCGGTGCCGTCGACGAGCTTGAGCGGGGCGACGACGATCACCGCTCCCGTCGGCGGCAGCTCGGCCAGGTTGGCGAGCTGGGTGATCCCGTACTTGCCCGCGCCGAGCAGGAAGTTGTGGACCGGGAACGGCGGGTCGAAGCTGTGGGCGATGCCGGCGTCGGTCCCGACGGTCTCGACGCCGAAGCCGGCGATCTTCGACTCCGCCAGCGCGCGAGCACACTTGACGTCGGGGCCGGGCGTGTGGCCGCCGTTGAGGAAGTCGGCCTGGTCGGAGGCGCGCGCGTCCCATCCGGTGCGCAGCAGGACCCAGCCGTTCTCCGGCAGCGGCTGGGGGAGATCGTCCACCGTGAGCAGGTAGTCCGCGGTCCTCGGCCGCCTCGGCGGACTTGTCGATCACCACCGCCGGGCCGACCAGGCGGGCGGGCGGGGCGCTGGCCACGTCCTCGCCGTCGCGGCCGGTGATCCAGTGGATCGGCGCGTCGAAGTGCGTGCCGACGTGCTCGCCGATGGTCAGCGTGTCCCACGCCCAGGCGGGGCCGCGGTCGTCGTAGCGGCTGATCTCGGTCCGGCTCAGGCCGGGAGTGTTGGCGAACGGCTCCGGCAGCTGCAGGACCGGCGTGCGCTCGCTCAGCGGCTGGGTGAGGTCGACGACGCGGTGCTCGCCCGACGCGAGGGCGGTCACGAGATCGGTGAGCAGGGTCATCTGAAGGCCTCCTCCAGCCATTCGGCGACGATGTCGGGGTCGATTTTCGCGTCGAGCACCATCGGGCCGTCGCGATGCTGTAGCCAATCACGGACGTCGTCGAGGTCGGTGGTGGCGTGGCAGCCGGCCGCCTCGGCGATCCCGACGAAGTCGGTGTCGGGGAACTGGGCGAGGTCGACCGCCTGGCCCATCGGGCGGAAGTGGTGGACCTCGGCGCCGTAGGCGGCGTCGTCGTAGATGACGACGAGCAGCGGGAGCTGCAGGCGCCCGAGCGTCTCGAACTCGGGCAGGGAGAGCAGCGCGCCGCCGTCGCCCAGCGCGGCGACGGTGAGGCGGTCGGGGCGGGCGACCGCGGCGCCGATCGCGTTGCCGAGACCGAGCCCGACGCACTGGAACGCCTGCGGGAAGACGAAGCCCTGGGCGTCGGGGACGCGCAGGTACATCGACGGCCAGCCCATGAAGTGGCCGGAGTCGACGACGACGATCCGCTCCTCCGGGAGGAGGTCGTCGAGCGCGATGCTGAGCGTGCGAGGGTCGAGCCTTGTCCGGCTTTCCTCGTACGCCACATGCCGCCACGCGCCGGCCGCGATCTCCGCTGCGTCGGCGTGTCTCGCCGCCTGATGGCCATCGAGCGCCTCGAGGAGCGCCTCGGCGGTGGCCCGCGCGTCGCCGACGATGCCGAGCGTGACCGGCCGGTGGGCGCCGATCGCCTCCTCCTCGCGGTCGACCTGGACCACGTCGCCGGTGATGAGCGTGCCGTGGCGGCTCGTCCACTGGTTCAGCGCGGCGCCGAACGCGATCACGGTGTCGGCCTCGCGCAGGAGCCGGGCGGCGGTCGGCGACGAGAAGCCGCCGGCGATCCCGACCGCGTACGGGTCGCCGGCGAACAGGCCGTTGGCGACCGCCGAGGTGGCGAGGACGGCACCGGTGACCTCGCCGAGGTGCCGCAGCGCGGGGCCGGCGCCGGCGAGCACGGCGCCGCGGCCGGCGATGATCGCGGGGCGCTCCGCGGCCCGGAGCATCTCCGCGGCCCGCGCCACGCTCTCCGCCGCCGGCCGTGTGGGCGCGAGCTCCGGCCCGGCGGCCGGAGCGGCGAGGTCGGTGTCGCCGGCCTGCACGTCGAGCGGCAGCATCAGCACCACCGCGCGGCGCTCGACGCGGGCGCGTCGCACGGCGCGGGCCACGTCGGCCATCGCCGTGTCCGGCCCGTGCACGTGCTCGGCGACCGCGCCGACGGACTCCACGAGCCCCGCCTGGTCGATGCGGAAGTTCGAGCGCAGCGCCGCGGCGGGCGTGTCGGCGGCGAGCAGCAGCAGCGGCGTCCGGCTCTTGGCCGCCTCGGTCAGCCCGGTGATCGTGTTCGTCAGGCCGGGACCCTGGTGGACGCTGACCGCCGCCAGCTCGCCGCTCACGCGCCCGTAGCCGTCGGCCATGCAGGTCGCGCCACACTCGTGGCGGGCGGCGACGAAGCGCGCGCCGGCGTCGCGCATCGCGTTGGTGACGGTCAGATTGCCGCTGCCCAGCAGGCCGAAGACGGTGTCGACGCCGTGGGCGACCAGCGCCCTACCGACCGCCTCGGCGACCAGCATCAGCCTGGATCAGCGGACGGTTCGCCGGAACAGGAGGGAGCAGAGCACGGCGAGGATCGCGGCGAGGATCGGGATGCCCCAGCCGAAGCTGGTGAACAGCGCCAGCAGTGCGGTGACGACGAACACGAGGCTGAAGAAGCCGCCCGCCATCACCAGGGTGTAGGCGCGCTGCTCGCGCTTGCGTCGTGTGGGCCGGGAGCCTGATCGCCGCTCGAGATCGCTCATGCCCTCAGATCATGCCAGGCATCGACAGCGCGCCGTAAGCCTTTGATAAGCGGGCAGTAAGCGGGGCCGAGAAGAGTGCGGCGCATGGTCGCCATCGCACTCGCCCTCGGTGCCAGCCTCGCGTGGGGGCTCTCCGATTTCGTCGCCGGCGTGAAGAGCCGCGAGATGGCCGTCGTCTGGGTGCTGCTCATCTCCCAGGCCACCGGCCTCGTGCTCGTCACCACCGCCGCGATCATCGGCGGCGACCCGCTGCCGAGCCTGCACTCGATGGCGTGGGCGAGCGCCGCCGGCCTCGCCGAGCTGATCGGCTTCGCGGCCTTCTACCGCGCGCTGGCGATCGGCGCGATGGCCGTCGTCTCGCCGATCTCCGCGACCGCCGCCATCGTCCCGCTGTTCGTCGGCCTCGTCGACGGCCAGGTCCCGACCACCGTGCAGGCGCTGGGCATGGCGCTGGCCCTCGGCGGCGCCGCGCTGGCGTCGAGCGAGGCCGGCCGCCGCACCGGCGCCGGAGTCGGCCTGGCGATCGTCGCCGCGCTCGCCTTCGGCGTGTTCTTCGTCGGGATGGACGTCGCGGCCGACGACGGCGCCCTGTGGGCCGTCTCCTTCACCCGCTTCGCCCCGGTCGCCGTGCTCGTCGCCATCATCCTCGCGCTCCGCATCCCGCTGCTCGACCGCAAGGCGGTCGCACCGCTCGCCGCGATCGGCGCGCTCGACATCGGCGCCAACGTGATGTTCGCGACCGCGCTCACGGTCGGGATGGCCGGCCTCGTCTCGGTCCTCGGCTCGCTCTACCCGCTCGCCACCGTCGTCCTCGCCCGCGCGGTCCTGCGCGAGCAGGTCAGCAGCACCCAGCGCACCGGCGTCGCCGCCGCCCTCGCCGGGATCGCGCTCGTCTCGTTCGCATAGCTCGCCGGCCGCCTCGGCTGACTGCGCACGTGGGTCGGCCGAGATGCTCGAAGTCGGCCGAGCCCGTAGATTGCGCACGTGCTCCAGCACGTGACCCTGGAGGTGCGGCCGGAACAGGTGCGCGACTGCGTCGCGTTCTGGGAGCTGCTCGGGTTCACGGAGATCGCGCCGCCGCCGAGCCTGCGTGACCGGTTCACGTGGGTCGCGCGGGAGGGGACGCAGATCCACCTCGTCCCCAGCGACGACCCCGCGATCCCGACGGAGGGCCACACCGCGATCGTCCAGCCCGACGGCGACACGATCGCCCGGCTCGAGCAGCACGGGTTCACTCCCCGCCCCGGGAGCAACGCCTGGGACGCGCCCCGCTGGTTCGTCAACGACCCCGCCGGCCACCGGGTCGAGGTCATGTCGAAGCCGCCGATTCCTCCGTGGCCGGGCGAATGAGGCGCAAACCGCCCGCGCTGCCGGAGGGCGGCACGATCGCCGTCGCCGCGCCTTCGAGCCCGCCGCAGGAGCGGTCCGGGATCGAGCAGGCCACGCACTACTTCGAGAGCCGGGGCTACACGCTGAGGTTCGGCCCCAACCACCGCAAGGTGCATGGCTACCTCGCGGGCACCGACTCCGAGCGCGCGGCCGACATGCAGTGGGCGCTGACCGAGCCCGGGATCGACATGGTCCTGTGCCTCGACGGCGGCTACGGCGCCGGGCGGCTGTACCGGCACATCGACTGGGACGCGCTCGGGGATCCCCGCATCTTCTGCGGCTACAGCGACATCACCGCGCTGCACCTCGCGCTCGCCAGGCACGGCAACTGGGTCACGTTCTACAGCCCCACGTTCCTGCGCTTCACCCGCAAGAAGGACGAGCTCACGGAGATCACCGAGGAGACCTTCCACAAGGCCTTCAGGCCCGAGCCGCTCGGGCGTGTGCCCGAGGATCCCGACGATCCGTACGTGCTCACCGTCGGGGAGGGCGTGGCCGAGGCGCCGATCGTCGGCGGCTGCCTGACGCTCGTCGCGGCGAGTCTCGGCACGCCGTACGAGATCGAGACCGACGGCTGCATCGTGATGCTCGAGGACCTCAACGAGGACCCGTACATGATCGACGCCCACCTGAACCACCTGATCGACGCGGGCAAGCTCGCCAACGCCGCCGGCTTCGTGTTCGGGACCGACGTCAACCTGCGCGGCCAGACGATCCCCGAGTACAACGAGTCGACGCTGTCGATCGAGGAGATCCTCGACGAGCTGATCGCGCCGCTCGGTATCCCCGCCGTCGCGAACATCCCGATCGGGCACGGCAAGACGAAGGTGACGATCCCGCTCGGGGCGCGGGCGCGGCTCGACGCCACGGGCAAGACGCTGGACATCCTCGAGGCCGGCGTCGAGTGAGTCCACACGAGGCGATCGACCGCGACTTCGACGCCCACCTCGAGCGCATCCGCGACTTCCTGCGCATCCCGTCCGTCTCCGCCGGCGACGGCGACCTGCGCAGCACCGCCGACGCCGTCTGCGAGCTGATCGCGGCCGCGGGCGGCACCGCCCAGCCGCGCGAGCCGGGCGAGAAGCGCCCGACCGTGATCGGCGTGATCGACGGCCCCGGGCCGACCGTCCTGCGCTACGGCATGTACGACGTCCAGCCGCCCGGCGCGCAGTGGACGGTCGACCCGTTCGGCGCGACGGTGCGCGACGGCAATATCGTCTGCCGCGGCGCCGCCAACTCCAAGGGGGCGCTCGCGGCGTCGATCCTCGCGTTCGCCTCCGCGCCCAGCCCGTGCCGTCAGGTGTTCGTCTGCGAAGGCGAGGAGGAGCTGGGCAGCACCCGGCTCGCCGCCTTCTGCGATGCCCACCGCGACGAGCTGCAGGGCCACTACGCGCTCGACTTCGACCTGCAGGAGCAGCCCGGCTCGATCTTCGCCGGCGTCAAGGGGATCTACGACATCGAGCTGCACGCCGGCGGCGGCCCGGACGTCCACTCGAGCCGCGTCGCCGAGGTGTCCGAGCCCGCGATCGAGCTGGCCCGCGCCGTGCTCGAGCTCAAGCAGGCGGTGCCGCAGACCAATGTCGCGTGGATGCTGGCCGGCACGCCGGAGGACCTCAGCCGCACGGTCGTGCCGGGCACGGCGAAGGCCGGCGTCGACATCCGCTACGACGAGCCGTTCGAGCTGCCGGCGCTCTCGAACGGCGTCGCGCTCCATCTCAAGGGGACGTACCCGCCCGCCCTGTCGGACCCGGGCTCCCCGCCGGTGCGCGCCCTCGCGGAGGCGCTGCGGCGCCACGGGACCGAGCCGCAGGTGGTGCCACGGGCGCCGTGGTGGGCTCCGTACCACGTGTTCGGCGACATCCCGTTCGCCAGTGGCGGCCCGGGCCACGCCGGCGGCGCGCACGGGCCCGACGAATGGGCCGAGATCCAGGGACTTCGCCGGCTCATGCACGTCAGCTACGACGCGCTGGCGCTGCTGTGAGGCTCCGCTACGAGGAGCACACATGGCCCGAGCTCAAGGCGCTCGCCGAGCGCGACGACCTCGTCGTGGTGATCCCCACGGCCACACTCGAGGACCATGGCTACCACCTGCCGGTCGACACCGACGCTCGCTTGGTGAGCGCGATCTGCGAGCGCGCCGTCCGGGAGGCCGACGGCCAGGCGCTGCTGTTCCCCACCCAGGTCCACGGCTACACGCCGCACCACATGGACTTCCCGGGCAGCGTGACGCTGCGCTGGAACGTGTTCGTGGAGGCGCTCGTCGACCAGGGCCGCAGCCTCTGCCGCCACGGCTTCGACCGCATCCTGTTCGTGAACGGACACGGCTCCAACCAGCCGCTCGTCGACATCGCGGCGCGGCTGATAGGCGTCGAGTTCCGCGAAGCGGTGTGCGGCTCGTGCTTCTACCTGCAGAGCGCCGAGGGCAAGCGCGTCATCGCCGCGGTGCGCGACTCCGACGCGCCGGGCGGGATGGCCCATGCGTGCGAGCTGGAGACCAGCCTCTATCTGGCTTTGCAGCCCGATCTCGTACAGATGGACAAGGCGGTCAAGGAGATCCCCGAGTGGGACTCGGATCACGTCTGGCTCGACTGGTCGGACGGCCCGCTCCAGGTGTGGCCGCACTGGTCGGGCCTCAGCCGCAGCGGAGTGGTCGGCGACGCGACTGTAGCCACGGCGGACAAGGGCGAGCAGTTGCTTTCCGCCGCGGTCAATGAGATACGTGCCTACATCGGCGAAATCGCCACACGCCGTCGGCTGCCGGGAGAGGACCACCATGAGGGCTAAGTTCGTGATCGCGCTGCTGGGCGCGCTGATGCTGCTCACGGCGCCCGCGCATGCGCAGGAGTCCGGCAAGAAGGTCTTCAAGATCGGCTGGGCACAGGATCCGCAGACGCTGAACCCGTTCGTCGACTATGACGAGGAGGACTTCCGGATCTGGTCGGTCCAGTACGACCTGCTCGTCGCGTTCGACCCCGACAACCTCGGGCCCGCGAAGACGGGCCTCGCGCAGAGCTGGGACGTCTCGCCCGACAAGAAGACGGTCACGTTCCACCTTGTGGAGGGCGCCAAGTGGTCCGACGGCGTGCCGATCACGAGCAAGGACGTCAAGTACAGCCTCGACGTGCTCGGCGGCAACGGCGCGCTGTTCACCGGCTACACCGACAACGTCACGTCGGTCACGACGCCCGACGACAACACCGTCGTCGTGAAGACGAAGAAGCCGGACGCCCGGATCGTCGGCGGCCTGTTCATCTACATGCTGCCGGAGCACATCTACGGCAAGCAGTCGGTCAAGAAGCTCACGACCACCTACCGGCCGCCGGTGCCGATGGTCGGCAGCGGCCCGTACATCACGACCGAGTTCAAGCGCAACCGGATCATCCGGCTCTCCCGCAACCCGAACTGGCGCGGGGAGAAGCCCAAGTTCGACGAGATCCAGTACATCAAGTACGGCAGCGAGGACGCGGTCGAGCGCGCACTATCGCTCGGCGAGATCGACATGGTCACCGAGGTGCAGGAGGCGACGTTCGACCGCATCGGCAAGCAGAAGGGGATCAAGACGATCAAGGCGCCGTCGCCGTCCTTCACCGAGCTCGCGTTCAACCTGTGCTCGAAGGCGAACTGCCCGGACGCGAAGTTCAACCCCGCGATCCAGGACCGCACCGTCCGGCAGGCGATCGCCTTCGCCGTCGACCGCGACCGGGTCAACGAGATCTCGACCCGGAACACGTCGTTCACGGGCCACGGCATCCTGCCCAACTACTACAAGAGCTTCTACACGCAGCCCGAGGGCGACCTCGACTACCCGTACGACCCCGACCGCGCGAAGCAGATGCTCGACGAGGCGGGCTGGAAGCCCGGGAGTGACGGCATCCGTGAGAAGAACGGCCAGAAGCTGAGCTTCAACCTCTACGTCCGCTCCGAGTCGCAGACCAACATCACGGCGGCGCGGCTGGTCAAGGAGATGGCGAAGGAGATCGGGGTCGAGTTCAAGGTCCAGATCGTCAGCGTGGACAAGCTGACCGAGCTCACCACTCAGAAGGTCAAGGGCAAGATGGCCCCGGACTTCGACACGTTCATCTGGGGCTGGGGCGGCGACCCGTACGACCCGAGCATCCTGCTGGGCCTGATCACGACGGCCCAGATCGGCGGCTCGTCGGACTCGTTCTACTCCAACCCCGAGTACGACAAGCTCTACCAGCAGGAGGCCGGCGAGTTCGACCTCGACGCCCGCAAGGCGATCGTGAAGCAGCTCGTCGACATCAGCCAGCGCGACCTCCCGTACCTGGTGCTGACGGTCGACCCGACCCTGCAGGCGTACCGCACGGATCGCGTCTCCGGGGCCGACCCGATGTGCCCGCGCCCGGGCGGCGACCTGATCTGCGACGAGGTCGGCTACCAGGCGTGGCTGAAGCTCGGCCCGCCCGGCGCTCTGGCGGCAGCCAAGACGGCCGACGAGGGCGGCTCGAGCTCCGGGCTGATCATCGTGATCGTCGTCGTGGTCCTCGTGCTCGGAGCGATCGCCTTCATCGTCATCCGGCGCCGCCGTGCGTCGAGGGAGGCGCTCGAGGTCTGAATTGAGCTTTCGCTGGCTCGCCGGGAAGGTGGCGGCCGCCTTCCTGACGCTGATCTTCGTTCTCGTCTTCAACTTCTTTCTGTTCCGGGTCATGGGCGACCCGACGACGCAGCTCGCCCGCCTGCCGCGGGCGACGCCGGAGGAGATCCAGAAGCTGCGGGCGTCGTACGGGCTCGACAAGCCGCTGATCGGGCAATTCGTCGACTACGTCGGCGACACGGTGCGGCTCGACCTCGGGACGAGCCAGCGGACGCGCCGGTCCGTGTGGTCGGAGATCGGCGACGCGTTGCCATGGACGCTGCTGCTCGTCGGCACCGGCACGCTGCTCGCCACCGTCATCGGCACGTGGCTGGGGATCATCGCCGCGACCCGACGAGGGAGTCGCGCCGACGACGGGTTACTCGGCTTCAGCCTGTTCACGTACTCGGCTCCCGAGTACTGGATCGGGCTGCTCCTGATCCTGCTGCTCGCCGTCGCGATCCCGATCTTCCCGGCGGGGTTGCAGATGACGCCGGGGAAGGACTTCGACTCCTGGATCGCGCAGGCGCTCGACGTGGCGCAGCACCTCGTCCTGCCCGCGACCGCGCTCATGCTCGTGCTGCTCGGTCAGTACTTCGTGATCATGCGCAGCTCGATGGTCGACGTCCTCACCGAGGACTTCATCACCGTCAAGCGCGCGACCGGCCTGCCGTGGAACCGCGTCGTCCGCAAGCACGCCGTCCGCAACGCGCTGCTGCCGCTGGTGACGCTGTCGGCGATCCAGTTCGGATTCGTGATGGGCGGCGTGATCACGATCGAGACGATCTTCTCGTGGCCGGGGCTCGGGCTGCTCGAGTTCGAGGCGATCAACTCGAAGGACTTCCCGATGCTGCAGGGCGCGTTCCTCGTCTTCTCGATCGCGGTGATCGTGGCGAACCTGCTGGCCGACTGCCTGTACTTCTTCCTCGATCCACGGGTGCAGTCGGCATGAGTGGGCAAAGCAAGCTTTGCCTTGCGAGTTCGCTGCGCGAACATCGCGGGAGGGTCCCATGAGTGTGCTGTGGAGATCCAAGCGCGGCCGCGTGTCCGTGATCGTGCTCGCCGTGTTCATCTTCATCGCGATCTTCGGCGCGCTGCTCGCGCCGTACGACCCGAACGCGTCGAGCACCGACGTGCTGGCCGGGCCGAGCACCGACCACTGGCTCGGCACGACCGAGGTCGGCTCGGACGTCTTCTCGCAGCTGCTCGTCGGCGCCCGCGTGTCGATCATCGTCGGCTTCTCGGCGGCGGTGATCTCGGCGGTGCTCGGCGCGAGCGTCGGCCTGGTCGGCGGCTACTTCGGCGGCACGACGGACAAGCTGTTCGACGCGTTCGAGAACTGGTTCCTCGTGATCCCGCAGCTGCCGCTGATGGTCGTCCTCGCGCGGCTGCTCAACCCGTCGCTGTTCGTGCTCGTGATGGTGATCGGGCTCACGAGCTGGGCGGGCACCGGGCGGATCGTGCGCTCGCAGGTGCTGACCCTGAAGGAGCGCGCGTTCGTCGAGCGCGCGCGGGCGCTGGGCGCCGCCGACTTCCACATCATCCGCCGGCACATCTTCCCCAACGTGGCGCCGCTGATCTTCGCCAACACCGTGCTGATCGTGGCCGTGGCGATCCTCGCCGAGGCTTCGCTGTCGTTCCTCGGGCTCGGCGACCCGACGCACATCTCGTGGGGGACGATGCTCGAGAACGGCTTCGACTCCGGCGCGCCGAGCGCCGGCGCGTGGTGGTACATCGTCCCGCCCGGGCTCTGCATCACCCTGCTCGTGTTCGTCGTCGGGCTGATCGGCTACGTCTACGAGCAGCACGTCAACCCGCGGCTCAAGGACGCCGGATGAGTCTGCTGGAGATCGAGGGCCTGCAGGTCCACCACCGCGGGCACGCGATCGTCGCGGGCGTGGACCTGAAGGTCGAGCCGGGGGAGTCGCTGGGGCTCGCCGGCGAGTCGGGCTGCGGCAAGACGACGACCGCGCTGGCGATCATGAAGCTGCTGCCGGCGGCGCTCACGCCGAGCGGGACGATCACGCTGCGCCCGCCGGGCGTCGAAGAGCCGGTCAAGATCGACCGGCGCACCGAGCGCGGCATGCAGCTCGTGCGCTGGCGGCACGTGTCGCTGGTCTTCCAGGGGGCGATGAACTCGCTCGATCCCGTGCAGCGCGTGGAGGCGCAGATCGCGGAGGCGATCCGGCTGCACGAGTCCCGCCCCAGTGGCGTGCGCGAGCGAGTCGGCGAGTTGCTGCGCACGGTCGGGCTGTCGGCGACGCACGGCCGCGCCTACCCGCACCAGCTGTCCGGCGGCCAGCGCCAGCGGGTGATGATCGCGCTCGCGCTCGCCTGCCGGCCCGCGCTCGTGATCGCCGACGAGCCGACCACCGCGCTCGACGTGATCATGCAGGCGCAGGTGCTCGACCTGCTCGCGCAGCTGCGGCGTGATCTCGGCCTGGCGCTGATCCTCATCAGCCACGACCTCGCGGTGCTGGCCGAGACCTGCGACCGGCTGGCCGTGATGTACGCGGGCCGGATCGTCGAGAGCGGCCCGGCGGCCGACGTGTTCGCGTCGCCGCAGCACCCGTACACGAAGCGCCTGCTCGACTCGCTGCCGTCGATCGGCGGCCGCCGCGGCGTCGCCGACCCGATCCCCGGCGCGCCGCCCGACCCGCACGATCCGCCCGAGGGCTGCGCGTTCCGCCCGCGCTGCCCGTACGCGACCGATGCCTGCCTCGAGCCGCCGCCCCTGAGGACCGTGTTGCCGGGCCGCCAATCCGCCTGTCACTTCGCGCCGTGGGAGAGCTGGTGAGCCTCTTCTCCGTCCGCGATCTGCACGTGCACTACGGCGCCGCGCGCGCGGTCGACGGCGTGTCCTTCGAGTGGCAGCCCGGCGAGGTGCTCGGCGTCGTGGGGGAGTCGGGCTGCGGGAAGTCGACGCTGGCGCGCGCGATGCTCGGGCTGGTCGCGCCGTCCGGCGGCTCGGTCGAGGTCGACGGCGCGGTGGTGCGCGGGCGGGCCGAGCTGCGGGCCCTGCGCCGGCGCGTGCAGATGGTCTTCCAGGATCCGTACCAGACGCTGAATCCGCGCATGCGCGTGCAGACGATCGTCTCGGAGCCGCTGGTGGTGCAGGGCGTGCCGCGCGGCGAGCACGACGAGCGGGTGGCGCGGGCGCTGGCCGACGTCGGGATGTCGACGCGGTACCTGGACCGCTACCCGCACGAGCTGTCCGGCGGCCAGCGCCAGCGCGTAGCGATCGCCGCCGCCCTGGTGCTCGACCCCGACGGCCTGATCTGCGACGAGCCGGTCTCGATGCTCGACGTCTCGGTCCAGGCCCAGGTGCTGCGCGTGCTGATGGACCTGCGCGAGTCACGCTCCCTGGCGCTGCTGTTCATCACCCACGACCTCGGGCTGGCCTGGGCGCTGTGCGACCGCATCGCGGTGATGTACCTCGGCCGGATCGTGGAGCAGGGCAGCGCCGAGCAGGTGATCGAGCACCCCCGGCATCCCTACACGCAGGCCTTGGTGGCGGCGGTACCGGCCCCGGGCCGCGAGGAGGGCGTGAAGCTGCTCGGGGGCGAGCCGCCCGACGCCGCGCACATCCCTCCGGGCTGCCGCCTGCACCCGCGCTGCCCGCACCGCTTCGAGCCCTGTGACTCTGAGGATCCGGTGCTGTTCGACGCCGGCGAGGATGGTCACTCCGCGGCGTGTCTGCTGCTGCGAACGCCCACTGAACTGCGGCATTAAGGGAGGCGGGATCGGCCGCCGCGCCGGGGTTGGTGTCGTCTTTGGGTCGCATAGCGACCATTTCCCGACACCATGGCGCGCAGACGCTCGCGGCAGACCGCGCGGCCGGCTCCCTCGCCGTGCTAGCCAGCCGCAGTTCGCCGGGGCCGCAAGACCGCTACGAAGTCATCACGGTCCGGCTCTGCTCACGCATGAACTGCGTCAAGTAGTGCGGCCCGAGCCCGCCCTTGCCCGATACGCCGCTCGACTTCCAGCCCGGGAACGTCTGGATCCCCGGCCACGCACCCGTGGTGGCTCCCTCGCGGCGGTTGACGTACACGACGCCGGCCTCGATCCGCTCCAGGAACGTCTCGCGCTCGGCGGGGTCCTCGCTGAAGATCCCCGCGGTCAGCCCGTACTCGACCGCGTTGGCCTCCTCCATCGCCTCGGCGAACGAGTCGACGGCGGTGACGGTGAGGAACGGGAGGAACAGCTCGTCGCGCGTCAGGCGGTGGCCGTGCGGCAACCCGGTGACCAGCGTCGGCTGGACGAAGTTGCCGTCGCGCGTGCCGCCGATCACGATCGTGCCGTCGCGCCGGGCGTCGGCGACGGCGGCGTCGAAGCGGGCGGTGGCGTCCGGGCCGACGACGGGCCCGAGGTTGGTCGCCGGGTCGGCGGGATCGCCCAGCACGAGCGTCTGCGCGCCGGTCGCGATCTTCTCGACCAGCGCATCGTGGACCGGCGCCTCGACGACCACGCGCGAGCACGAGCTGCACTTCTGGCCGCTGAGCCCGTAGGCCGAGCGGACGATGCCCTCGGCGGCGCGGTCGAGGTCGGCATTCACCGTGACGATCGCCGGGTTCTTGCCGCCCATCTCGGCGACCAGCGGCCGGAAGGGCCGCCGCGCGTGCAGCTCGCCCGCGATCGCGTGGCCGGCGTCGGCCGAGCCGGTGAAGGCGACGCCGTCGACGCCCGCGGCGACGAGCGCGCGGCCGGTCGTGTCGTCGCCCTGCACGAGGTTGAAGACGCCCGGCGGCAGGCCGGCCTCGACCGCCAGCTCGGCGATCTGGCCGGTCGACCACGGCGTCTCCTCGGCCGGCTTCATGACGACGGTGTTGCCGCAGACGAGCGCGCCGCTGCTCATCCCGACGGCGAGCGCGAACGGGAAGTTGAACGGGCAGATGACGGCGAACACGCCGTACGGGCGCATCACCGACGAGTTGTCCTCGGCCTCCGACAACCGGCCGAGCGGGATCCGGTAGCCGTCGTGGCGCTCGAGCTCGGAGCAGTACGTCTCGATCAGGTCGACGCCCTCCTGCACCTCCGGCACCGCCTCGAGCCGGATCTTGCCGGTCTCGGCCGCGACGACGCCCGCGAGCTCGACCCGTCGCTCACCGATCAGCGCGGCGAGCCGGCGCAGCGCGGCGATGCGCTCGCCGTACGGCATGGCCGCCCAGCCCGGCTGCGCGGCGCGGGCGGCCTGCACGGCCGCGGCCACCGTCTCCTCGTCGGCCGCGTGCGCGCGCGAGACGATGCGCGACGGGTCGCACGGATCGACACGCTCGAACACCGGTCCGACGACGCGCCACTCATCGCCGATCAGGTGCGCGAGCGGCGTCGCCCGGCCCTCACGAGCCCGCGCGAGCGCTTGCTCGAATGCGTCATCAAGGGCAGGATCAGCGCCAGTTGAGATGTAGTTGAGCGTTGTCATGGGTGTGGCCGCGAGTTTGTCAGGACCCTGGACAGGAAACGAGGTATTTCAATGCTTGAGCTCGTCCTCGCGCAACCCGATTGGCTGAACGCCCTCGGCGTGGCCCTCACGCGCCCCCCCGGAGTGCCCGAGCGGCGCGCCGGCCAGGACCCGTGGCACCCGGGCCAGGGCGAGAAGGCGTCACGGCCGCGACGCATCGCCGACGATCTCGCCTGGCTGCGGCAGGCCTACGACGAGCCGGAGGAGAACGGCCTGCGCCCGCTGCAGGACACTGCGGCGGTCGCCGCGTGGGCCTTCGACTCGTCGTGCAAGGAACGGCTCGACCGGCTCCGCGAACGCCACGTCCTCGACGCCGCCGGCTTCCTCATGCACGAAGCCGACGACGTCGTGGTCCATTAGGTCAGGCCGGGACCTCGATCCCGTGTAGGCGGGCGAGGTTCCCGCCGAGGATCTTGCGCTTCGCCTGGTCGGTGAGCTGCGGGTAGCCGCGCTCCTCGACGATGTCCCGCGGCAGCTCGAAGTTCCAGAACTCCTCGAGCGCCCACTGCGGGTGCCAGATCGGGGCTTCGCCGCCGTAGATGATCTTGTCCTCGCCGCACCACCACATCATCTTCCCGAGCATCTCCGCGAACACCCGCGGCTGGCGCGCGACAAAGTTCACGGTCGCGGCGATCGACGCGTAGAGGTTCGGGTACCGGACGATCTGCCACAGGACCTCGTCGAGCCACGGCAGGCCGACGTGGAAGATCACGAAGTTGATGTCCGGGAAGTTGGCCGCCGCGCCGTCCATGTCGAACGTGCGCGTGTGCTCGATCGGCTGCGGGCCGAGCGGAACGCCCTTGTGGACGCCGATCAGGTTCACGCCCAGGTTCTGCGCGTGCTCGAAGATCGGGAACGCGATCCGCGGGTCGTCCATCCGCCACGGGAACGGCTGTCCGTAGTCGTAGCGGACGTTGTAGAACTTGAACGCCTTGGCGCCGTGATCCTCGACCTGGCGGGTCATCAGGTCGAGCGCCTTCTTGCCCTCGAGCGGGTTCACCGAGCCCCAGAACACCGCCTTGTCCGGGTGCTTGGCCGCCATCTCGGCGCACTTCTCCCACGCCGACAGCCCGTCGTGGAAGAGGTCGGTGAGCGGCAGCGGCTGCGCGACGATCATGTCGGTGTCGGAGCCCTCGATGACCATGTCGTAGATCTCGTCGACGCTCCACTCCTTGAAGAACTCGTCACGCGAGAGGACCGTCTCGCCCTCGCGCGTGAGGAGCTGGTGGAAGGCGTAGAGGTGTTCGTCGAACAGCTCGCCGGGCGGGCCGAGCGCGTTCTTCTTGTCGAAGTTGAAGATGTGGCACACGCAATCGAACACGAACGCGTCGACCATCAGGCAGCGCTCCTTCCCGCGCGATATGGCTCCAGCTCCTCCAGCGGCATCACGAGCTTCGCGCGTGCCGACTCCGACAGGCGATCCATCGTCCAGACGGGATCCCAGACGACCTTCACGTCGACGGTCTCGACGCCGTCGAGCGCGGTGAGGGCCTCCGGGATCGCCGTCGACATCGAGACCACGAACGGGCACCAGCCGGTCGTGAGCACGAGGTCGACGTCCACGTGCGATCCGTCGACGCGGACGTCCTCCACGACGCCCATGTCGACGATCGAGATCCCGCGGTCCGCGCAGCAGGGGTCGTAGACCTCCCGCAGCGCGTCGATCAGAACATCTCGCGTCATTCAGCCTCCTCCACGACGATGCGAAAGCCCGTGGTGTTCGTCGGTCTCTCGGGATCAGCGGGCTGCACGCGCGACGCGCGCAGCCCCCAACCGGTGTCCAGGTAGCTGCCGCCGCGCACGGCGCCCCAGCCGTCCGGGCCGCGGTCCGACACCCACTCCCACACGTTGCCCGCCTGCTGCTCGGTGCCGAACGGCCCCGCGCCGCCGGGGTGCGCGTCGACCGGCACGGTCCAGCCCCAGCCGGACTCGGCGCAGGCGCACCGCTCGGGGTCGAACGCCTCGCCCCACGGGTACGGACGGCGATCAGCGCCGCGCGCCGCGACCTCCCACTCGTCACCGGTCGGGAGCCGCACGAGCCGTCCGAGCTGCTCGGAGAGCCACGCGCAGAACGCCTCCGCGTCGGCGCGGGTGAGCCCGGTGGCCGGGTGATCGGTGAGCGCCTGCGCCTCGTGTGCCGGCGCGGCGCGTGGCCCGAGGAACGCCCGCACGTCAGCGTTGACGACGGGCCAGCGGCCGATCAGGAGCGCGGTCACCTCATAGGCCCGTTCCTCGCCCGGCTCGCCGACCTCGTAGCGCCCCGCGGGCACTTCGACGAGCTCGTCCAGCGCGGGACGGCGACCCATCGACCGAGCCTAACGCCGATGCACGATCAGCACCAGTCGTCGCGCCCGCGGGCCACCGTCCCGTTGCCGAGCGTGATCGCGGCGGTCACCGGGCCGCACTCCGGCAGCGCCACGGTGTGCATCGCGAGCAGCACCTCGCCGGTCGTGGGCGCGAACGCCGCGCCCGCCGTCGCGCCCGTCACGCTGCAGGCGAGCACGTCGCCGTCACCGACCGCGTAGAAGCAGTCCGTCGGCTCGGCCGAGGGCTTGAACCACGCGCCCTTGATCGTGCCGCAGCCGTGGACGGCGATGCCCGGGGAACAGGTCGTCCTGGTTGAACACGGTGAGCTCGACCTGGCAGCCCGCGGGCAGGGCGACCTCGGAGTCCTCGGTCGTGTCGGCCGGGCCGGAGCAGCCCGGGTCCGGGTCGGCGGAGCTCTCGCGCGCGTCGGCGAGCTGGTCGCCGTCGTCGTCGCGCCCGTTCGCGCAGGCGGGCTGCGGTGCGCCGCAGCCGACGATGGGCTCGACGAGCTCGGACACCGTGAAGTCGGGGCGGTAGAGGACGACCGTCGCCGGCACGGCGCAGTCGGCGTTGCCGTTGAGGCTGATCTGCAGGTCGGCGGAATCGGCGGCGCTGTTGCGCGTCTCCGCGTACGCCTGCCCGCCGGCGATCACGCAGCTCCAGTTGCCGGCGGACGCCTGGATGTCGCACACGAAGGCGTTGGGCGCGGCGTAGACGGCGACCTCGGTGAAGCTGCCGCAGCCGTCGTTGATGCCGACGTTGAGCCGTGACGGCTGGTCGCCCAGGCCGACGCCGGAGCTCGCCGCGCACGCCGCCGCCACCGGCACCTCGCCGCTCTCGGTCGCGTCGTTGGCGTTCATGCAGCCAGGGTCCGGGCGCAGCTTGCGCTCGCTCGCCGCATCGACCTGGCCGTCGCCGTCGTCGTCGATCCCGTTCGCGCACTGGTTGGTCGAGCCGCCACCCGCAGGCGGGGGCGGCGGGGGTTGATGCCCCGGGTTGAGCGAGCCGCCGGTCGGCGCGGTCCCGAGCCCGAGTCGCGCCAGCACACTCGGGGCGCCGCCCGGGAGCGGCTTGCCGCACAACCGCGCGGCGGTCGCCGCGCCCACCGTGCGCAGATCGGCCGCCGCGAGGCCGCCTGTACGCAGCGACCTCCCGAGCAGAGAGCCGAGGCTCTTGCACGCCGGCTTCGGCGCCGTGCCGCCCGTCAGCGCCGCCGCGAAGCGCTTCATGCCCTTCACCCTGCCCCGCACCTTCACGCTCACCGACCCGCTGCCGTACGTGCCGGTCGGGCGCACGACCGCGATCGCCAGCCGCCCGCGCTTGACCGAGCCGGTGACGGCGACCGCGGCGGGCGCCTTGGTCACCTTCAGCGACGTCTTCTTCGCGACGGCCCCGACGGCGACGGCGACCTGGCCCTCGGCGGGCATCGGGACCTTCACGGTGGCGGCCTGACTGGTGCCGGCGCCCAGCAGGCAGAGCAGGAGCGCGGTAGGGAGGAGGCGGGCGAGCATGGCGGCGACGGTACGGCCGCCCCCGGAGCCCCCGCATCAGGGGGTCACCTAGTCTGTGGCCGTGTTCGAGCGCTTCACCGCGTCGGGACGCATGTGCGTGGTCCGCGCGCAGGAGGAGGCGCGCGAGCTCGGGCACGCGTTCATCGGCGCGGAGCACCTGATGCTCGGCATCGCGAGCGTCGAGCCGGAACTGCTCGGGGTCGACCAGGTGAAGCTGCGCGCCGCGGTGGTCGAAGCGCTCGGCAGCTCGATGAAGCTGGTCGAGGAGCGGATCCCGTTCACGCCGGAGGCGAGGTCGGCGATCGAGCACGCGCTCGGCGTCGCCATCGCGCGCCACGACCGCCACATCGGCCCGACGCAGCTGCTGCTCGCGCTGCTCGACCAGCCCCGCATCCGCGACATCGCGCGCGCTTGCGGTGTCGCGCCCGAGGAGGTCTTCGAGCGGCTCGCGCCCGCCGACGCTCCGGCCACGGGTGACGACGAGCTCCCGCAGGACCGGGCCGACGCCGAGCTGCTGCTGCGGATCGCCCGCCGCGGCGGCACGGTCGCCGCCTGGCTCCAGGAGCGCGGGATCGACGACGCGGCGATCCGTGAGCGCTTCGGCGAGCGCTGAAATGTGGCGCGTGTGCGGCAGCTTCGGCCGCACCAGCGCGGGTACTGGCGGTCCCCATGGATGCCTGCGATCACGCCGGATACCACTCCGGCCAGAGCCGGTACACCCACGCGACCGAGCAGCTGCGCTACGTCGTGATCTGCGAAGCCTGCGGTGATGAGGTGCGCCTCGTCGAGTCCGTCGCCTACCGACCTGACCCGCGGCTCGAGGTGGTCAACGCTCCAGATCACGCGGCCGCGTGAACTCGAGCAGCTCGGCGGTCCCGTCCGCGCCGAGCTCCAGCGCCAGCAGCGCACCGGTCGGGAACTTCACCTCCAAGTCCGCCGGCGGGTTGCGCAGGAGCCGCAGCGCGAGGTCGTGCAGGCCGGGGTTGTGCCCGATCAGCATCACCGAGCTCACCTCGACGTCTGTTACGCGCCTGACCAGCGTCGCCGCGCTCGCGCCGTAGAGCCCGGCGTCGAACACGACGTTCGCGGCGCCGAGCCCGACGCGCTCGAGCGTCTCGCGCGCCCGCTTGGCCGTCGAGCACAGCACCAGCTCGGGAGCGATGCCCTGTTCGCGCAGGTGTCGCGCCATCGCCTTCGCGGCGCGCTTGCCGCGCGGCGCGAGCGGCCGGTCGTGATCGGGAAGGTCGAAGGACTCCCAGCTCGACTTCGCGTGGCGGAGGAGGTACAGGATCATCGTGATCGCGCGATCAGCCGCGTGCCGCCCGCCGGGGAGAACGTAACGTTCCGGCGGGCGACCCGCTCGGCTGATCCCGATGCGGCGCGCACGGACTTGCGCCGCAGGATCTCCGCCAGCGCGACGCGCATCTCCATCTCCGCGAACGCGGCGCCGATGCAGCGCCGCACGCCGCCGCCGAACGGGATCCACGCGAACGTCGAAGGCGCGCCGTCCAGGAACCGCTCGGGGCGGAACGCGAACGGCTCGGGGTAGCGGTCGGCGCGCGTGTGGGCGAGCCAGATCGCCGGCGTCACGTCGGTCCCGGCGGGCAGCTCGTAGCCGTTGACCGTGAGGGGCGCCGCCAGCCGGCGCCCGGCCAGCGGCACGACCGGTCGCAGCCGCAGCGACTCGGAGACGACCGCGCGCAGATAGGCCGGATCGCCGGCCTCGAGCCGCTGCAGGACGGCCGGGTGGCGCACCAGCAGGTCGAACGTCCACGCCAGGCCGGTCGCGGTGGTCTCGTGGCCCGCCAGCAGCAGCGTCATCAGCTGGTCGCGGATCTCGGCGTCGTCGAGCGGCGCGCCGCCCTCGAAGCGCGCCCCGACGAGCATCGAGAGGATGTCCTCGCGCGGGTCGGCGCGGCGCTCGGCGATCTCGACGTCCAACAGCGCGTCGATCTCGCGGCGGCGCGCCTGCAGCGGAGCCAGCGGGTCCGGGCCGCCGTAGCGGCGCGACAGCAGCACGCCGAACTGCAGGCGGGCGGACGCCGTGTCGGCGAGCAGCCCGCCGAGCAGGGCGGCCAGCCGCTCGCGCCGCGCCTCGTCGGTCACGCCGAACACGGCGCGCAGGATCACCTCGAGCGTGACGCGCTGCATGCGCGGATGGAGCGCGAACGGCTCGCCCTCCGGCCACGTCGCGACATCGCGCTCGACCACGGAGCGCACGATCTCCTCGTACGCCCGCATCCGCTCGCCGTGGAACGGCGGCAGCATCAGCCGGCGGCGCGCGATGTGCTCGCGACCTTCAAGCAGGAGCAGTGAGCGCGCGCCCAGGATCGGCCGCAGCGCGAGCGTCCGGCCCGGCGGCAGCCCGTGCTCGCTGTTCGCGTACAGGGCCCGGATCGCGTCCGGGTCCGACAGCATCACCATCGGCGTCTGGAACCCGAGGAAGCGCACGCTGAACGCGTCGCCGAACCGCCGGCGGCACGACTCCAGGAACGAGATCGGCCGCAGCAGCCAATGCAACGTCTGGACGATCGGCGGCTGGGTAGGACCGAGAGGGAGGTGCATAGACTGTGGGGAAGGGTTCCGAGGCATGAGAGGAGGTGATCGGAATGCGAAAGTACCGCGGTCGGCTGACTCAGCCGCTGGTACGCGAGAACGGCGCTCTCCGGCCTGCCGGCTGGGATGAGGCGCTCGACTTCGCGGCCGCCGGCCTGGCCCGTGCGAGGGAGCAGGACACCACCCGCTCCTTCGGCATGTTCAGCTGCTCCAAGGCATCGAACGAGGTGAACTTCTTGGCCCAGAAGTTCGTCCGCTCGGTGATGGGGTCGAACAACATCGACTCGTGCAACCGCACTTGACACGCTCCCAGCGTCGTCGGTCTGGCGACGGTATTCGGTGCGGGCGGCGGCACGTCGTCCTATAAGGAGGTCGAGGAGACGGATCTGCTGATCCTCTGGGGCTCGAACGCCCGCGAGACGCATCCGATCTTCTTCCACCACGTCCTCAAGGCCGTGCACAACGGCGCGCGGCTGTACGTCGTCGACCCGCGGCGCACCGGCTCGGCGCAGTGGGCGGACACCTGGCTGGGGCTCGACGTCGGCACCGACATCGCCCTCTCCAACACGATGGCCCGCGAGATCATCCACGCCGGGCTCACCAACGAGCGCTTCATCGAGCGCTCGACGACGGGCTTCGAGGAGTACCGCGCCTCGGTCGAGCCGTGGACGCTCGAAGAGGGCGAGCGCGTGACCGGCGTCCCCGCGCAGGTCATCCGCGAGCTCGCCCACGCCTACGCGCGCGCCGACCGGGCGATCCTCTGCTGGACGCTCGGGATCACCGAGCACGTCACCGCCGTCGACAACGTCCTGTCGCTGATCAACCTCTCGCTCCTGACCGGCCACGTCGGGCGCTACGGATCGGGGCTGAACCCGCTGCGCGGGCAGAACAACGTCCAGGGCGGCGGCGACATGGGCGCGATCCCCAACAAGCTGCCGGGCTTCCAGGACGTGCAGGACGACATGGAGGCGCGCGCCCGCTTCGAGGCCGCCTGGGACGTCAAGCTCCCGCCCGAGCGCGGCTGGCACCTGTCGGAGATGTTCGACGGCATGGAGCGCGGCGAGTTCAACACGCTGTACGTGCTCGGCGAGAACCCGGCGCAGTCCGAGGCCGACTCCAAGCGCGCGCTGGGGCTGCTCGAGGGCCTCGACTTCCTGATCGCCCAGGACATCCTGATGACCAAGACGTGCGAGATGGCCGACGTGGTGCTGCCGTCGTCGGCGTCGTGGTGCGAGTCCGCGGGCGGGACGGTGACCAACTCCGAGCGCCGCGTGCAGCTGATGCACAAGGCGATCGACCCGCCCGGCGAGGCGCGCGACGACCAGTGGATCATCTGCGAGCTCGCGAAGCGGCTCGGCCACGACTGGGGCCAGCCGACGCCGGAGGAGGCGTGGGACGAGCTGCGCTCGCTGAGCCCGATGCACGGCGGCATGAGCTACGAGCGGCTGAAGGAGATGGGCGGGATCCAGTGGCCGTGCCCGACCGAGGACCATCCCGGCTCGCCGTTCCTGCACGGTCGGCTGTGGGCCGAGCCGGTCGAGGGCCCGCTGGCGCCGTTCTCGGTCACGCCGTGGGCGCCGCCGATCGACGAGCTCGACGACGACTTCCCGATCCGCCTCACCACCGGCCGGCGCCTGGACTCCTACAACACGGGCGTGCAGTCCGGGCTCTACAGCTCGCCGCTGCGCCGCGGCGAGACGCTCGACCTCTCGCCGCAGGACGCCGAGGCGCTCGGCGTCGAGCCCGGCGAGGTCGTCCAGATCACCTCGCGCCGCGGCTCTATCCAGGCGCCGGTGCGGCTCGCCGACGGCCTGCGTCCCGGGCTCGCGTTCATGACGATGCACTTCCCGGACCAAGTCGACACCAACATCCTCACGATCGACGCCACCGACCCGAAGTCGGGCACGGCGGAGTTCAAGGCGACGGCGATCCGGGTGGAGAAGGTCCGCGAGCGTCAAACTGCCGGTATGACCAGCACCGAGGCCGGCAAGTAGCGTGGACGTACGGCTGCTGGACGCCGAGCCGACGGAGGCGGAGCGCGACGCCGTCGATGCGTTCCTGGGCCCGTCGCTGGCGATCTGGACCGGCACCGACGCGATCGACAACGGGCACGCGGCGCACGGCGGCCACGCGGTCCGCTCGCAGCGCCATCTCCTGCTGCCGACGTTGCACGCGCTGCACGAGCGCGCCGGGTGGATCAGCCCCGGGGGCCTCAACTACGTCGCGCGGCGGCTCACCGTTCCGCCCGCCGACGTGTACGGGGTCGCGACCTTCTACGCGCTCTTCTCGGTCGAGGAGCGCCCGCCGCGGGTGGTGCACATCTGCGACGACGTCGCCTGCCGCTGCGCCGGCTCGGAGGAGCTGATCGCCCAGCTCGGGCCGGAGGGCGAGGCGGTCGACGGCGCCACCTGGCTGCGCGCCCCGTGCCTCGGGCAGTGCGACCGCGCGCCGGCGGCGATGATCGCGGACGCGGGCCCTGAGCCGCTCGAGCGCGAGCTGACGTTCGTGGATGCCGGCGGCATCAAGGAGATCCTGGGCGGCGCGACGCCGCCACCGCCGCCGTCCACCGACCCGCCGCAGATCGGCGACCCGGAGCTGCGGCTGCTTCGCCGGGTCGGCCACGTCGACCCCACGAGCCTCGACGACTACCGCGCGCACGGGGGCTACGACGCGCTGCGACGGGCGATCGACCTCGGCCCGGAGGGCGTGATCCGCGAGGTCATCGACTCGAACCTCGTCGGTCGTGGGGGCGCCGCGTTCCCGATGGGCCGCAAGTGGGACGCCGTCGCACGCCAGCCGCGCCGCCCGCACTACCTGATCTGCAACGCCGACGAGTCCGAGCCCGGCACGTTCAAGGACCGCGTGATCATGGAGGGCGACCCGTTCGCCGTGATCGAGGCGATGACGATCGCCGCCTACGCGACCGGCTGCGAGCACGGCTACCTGTACGTGCGCGGCGAGTACCCGCTCGCCCAGCACCGCATCGAGCACGCGCTGGAGGAGGCCCGCGAGCGCCGCTACCTCGGCCGCGACGTGCTCGGCCACGGCTTCGCGTTCGACATCGAGGTGCGCAAGGGCGCGGGCGCGTACATCTGCGGCGAGGAGACCGCGATCTTCGGCTCGATCGAGGGCTACCGCGGCGAGCCGCGCAACAAGCCGCCGTTCCCGGTCGTCGAGGGGCTGTTCCGGCAGCCGACCGTCGTCAACAACGTCGAGACGCTCGTCAACGTGATGTCGATCGTGCTCGAGGGCGGCCCGGCGTTCGCCGGGATCGGGACTGAGAAGTCGACCGGGCCGAAGCTGTTCTGCGTGAGCGGCGCGGTGGAGCGGCCGGGCACCTACGAGGTCCCGTTCGGCACCACGCTGCGCGACCTGTTCGAGCTCGCGGGCGGCGTCCCGCCGAACCTGCGCACGGTGCTGCTCGGCGGCGCCGCCGGCATGTTCATCACGCCGGAGGAGCTCGACATGCGCCTCACGTTCGAGGACGCGCGCGGGTCGGGCGTCACGCTCGGCTCAGGCGTCGTCCTGGCGATCGACGACCGCATGGACCTCGGCCGGCTGCTGATGGTGATCGCGGCGTTCATGCGCAACGAGAGCTGCGGGCAGTGCGTGCCGTGCCGCGTCGGGACGGTGCGCCAGCAGGAGGCGCTCGCGCGGCTGCTGTCGGGACAGACCCGCGGGACCGTGCAGGACGAGTTCGCGCTGATCGCCGAGATCGGCGCGGCGATGCGCGACGCCTCGATCTGCGGTCTGGGACAGACGGCTTCGTCGGCGATCGAGTCGGCGATCGGCAAGTTGGGAGTGTTCGCATGACGGAGCGGATGGTCAGCCTCACGATCGACGACCAGCAGGTGGAGGTCCCCGAGGGCTCGACGATCCTGCAGGCCTGCGCGGAGATCGGCATCGACACGCCGACGCTGTGTTACGGGGAGACGCTGGCGCCCGCCAACGCGTGCCGCGTCTGCGTGGTCGAGGTCGAGGGCGCGCGCGTGCTCGCCCCGGCCTGCGCACGTCCGGTCGAGCCGGACATGGTCGTCAAGACCGACTCGGACCGTGTCCGCCATTCGCGCAAGATGGTCATGGAGTTCCTCGCTTCGTCCACCGATCTCTCCACCACGCCGGTCGCCTCCGGCTATCTCGAGCGCTACGACGCGGACCCGGAGCGGTACGGGCCGCCGGCACCCCCGGACCCGGATCGTGACCGCCGGCGCACCGGCTTCCACGAGGAGCCGGACGGCCAGACGGCGGCGACCGTGCACTCCCCGATCAAAGTCGACAACGACCTCTACGTGCGCGACTACTCGAAGTGCATCCTCTGTTACAAGTGCGTCGACGCCTGCGGGTCGCAGTGGCAGAACACGTTCGCCATCTCGGTCGCCGGCCGTGGGTTCGACGCGCGGATCTCGACCGAGTTCGCGAACCCGCTGCCGGACTCGGCGTGCGTGTACTGCGGAAACTGCATCGCCGTGTGCCCCACGGGTGCGTTGATGTTCGCCTCCGAGCACGAGCTGCGCGAGGCCGAGGAGTGGGACGAGTCGCGCCAGACGACAGCCGACACGGTCTGCCCCTACTGCGGCGTCGGCTGCAACCTCACGCTGCACGTGCAGGACAACGAGATCGTCAAGGTCTCGTCGCCCGACGACCACGACATCACGCGCGGCAATCTCTGCATCAAGGGGCGCTTCGGCTTCCAGCACGTCCGGCCGAAATCGGCCGACTAGCAGTACGGCTCGCCGCACCCTCACGCTGGTGATATCCCCGATGCGGAGGGGCCCTTCGGTCCGGATACTCCGTGTCATGCCCGTCGAGGACCTCACGCTCGGAACACCGGACTTCCGTGCACTGGCGCGCCGGGCGGCTCTGCCCGCGGCCGCTGCCGCCGCGTTGGTCATCGCGGTCGTGGTCCTCGGCGGGCCGCTGCAGGCGTTCGCCGATGCGCTCAAGCGCGCGCTCGACGCCGACCCCCGCTGGGTCGTCGCCGCGGCCGCCTTCGAGCTGCTCTCCTTCGGCGGCTACATCGCCCTGCTGTGGCTGGTCGGTCACCGGGCGTCCTCGCGTCTTGGCCTGCGCGAGACGACCCAGATCACGTTGGGCGGCGCCGCCGCGACCCGTCTGCTCCCCACTGCGGGTGCCGGCGGCGCCGCCCTGACCCTGTGGGCGCTGCGGCGCTCCGGGATGACGACCCGCAGCGCGACCCGCACGCTGCTCACCTTCCTCGTCCTGATGTACTCGATCTTCCTGCTCTCCGTGGCCGTGGCCGGCTACGTCGACGCGCTGGACGGCGAGCCGCTGGCGCTGACCGCGCTGCCGGCGGGCGTGGCGACGCTCGGCATGCTGCTGGCGGTCTCCACCGTGCTGATCCCAGCCGGCCGCGGCGGGCGCGTGCTGCGCGCCGCCGGCGTGTTCGGCGAGGCGATGCGGCACGCGATCGGCCACGTGCGTTCGCTCGATCCCCGGCTGCTCGGCGCCGTCGCCTGGTGGGGCTTCGACATGGCCGTCCTGTACGCGATGCTGCACGCGTTCGGCACGCCGCCGCCGTTCCAGCTCGTCGTGCTCGCCTACTTCCTCGGCCAGGTCGGCAACACGCTCCCGATCCCCGGTGCCGTCAGCGGCGGCATCGTGGGCGCGCTGATCGCCTTCGGCGTCAGCCCCGACCTGGCGATCGTGTCCGTCCTCGCCTATCGGGCGATCGCGATCTGGGTTCCGGCGCCGATCGGGCTCGTCGCGCTGAGCAAGCTGCGCAAGACGATCGCCGCCTGGGGCCGTGAGCACGAGGACGCTCCGGTGGAGGTTGTCGAGGAGGTCCGCCCGCGCCCGTGCGATCGGCCGTCCTGGCGGCCGCGCGAAACCGCCGTCGCATGACCCGGCGGCCCCCGGCGGCACTGCTGGCGCTCGCGGCGCTGGCAGCGGTCGGCTTCGCGCTGACCCTCGCCGGGGTGGTCCGCCTTCCCGACCTCGAGGGCGCGCTGACCGATCTGTCGGACACGCTCGGCGCCTGGACATACGCGCTCGTCGGCGGCCTGGCGTTCCTGGAGACCGGCGCGTTCGTCGGTCTGGTGGCACCGGGTGAGACCGCGGTGGTGCTGGGCGGCGTGGTGGCGGCCGAGGGCGGCGTCTCGCTCGTGCCGATGCTGCTGATCGTGTGGCTCGCCGCCGCGGCCGGCGATCTCGCCTCGTTCCTGCTCGGCCGCCGCCTGGGCCGGCCGTTCCTGGTGGCGCGCGGGCCGCGGCTCGGGGTCACGCCGGATCGGCTCGCGCGGGTCGACTCGTTCTTCGATCGGCATGGGCCGAAGGCGATCCTCGTCGGCCGCTTCGTGGGGATCGTGCGCGCGGTCGCGCCGTTCCTGGCGGGCGCCTCGGGGCTGCGCCTGCGCGCGTTCCTGCCGTGGAGCCTGCTCGGCACGCTGGCGTGGGGGAGCGCGTTCACGCTCGTCGGCTATGCCTTCAACGAGTCGTTCGAGTCCGCCGCGCATCTCCTGACCCACGCGATGTTCGGCGCCGCGGTGGTCGCGGCGCTCGTGCTGGCATGGCGGGCGCACCGCCTGCAACGATCTATGGCATGACGACGGCGGAGGGCGCGCGGGATGCGCGACGGGGCTGGCTGCCCTGGGTGCTCGGCCCTCTCGTCCTGCCTGCCGTCGGCGCGGTCGTCGTCGTGGCGCTCGTCGAGGGCGTCGACCTCGACGCCTGGGCGGTGTGGCAGGCCGCCGCCGCGCTGATCGCCGCGTTCGCGGTGCCCGCCTTTCTCGCGGGCTGGGCAGGGCTGCGCGACGGCGTGCTCGACGCGATCCTCTGGGCGCTGGCCTGCATCGGCGTGCAGGTCGCGCTGGTGTTCGGCGTCGGCTTCCTCGCGCTCGGCCTCGGCCCGGGCTAGATGATGGATTCCACGACCACGAGCACGCCCGCCTGGGCGCGTCCCGCGGCGCAGGATCACCACCCACTTGATCGGCCAGTGACTTCGTCACTAAGCTCGCCACTGTGCCGATCGCGCGGGCGGCGGGCGGGCGGGCCTGATCCGGTTCGCGGCCATGCGGGCACGCGGGCCATGGAATCCATCATCTAGTAGCGCCGGGCGCGCAGCAGCGTGTCCACCTGCTCCTGCTTGCGCATGATGATGTGCTCGAGCCGGTGCTCGAGGGCCTCGGAGTCGCCCGTGTGGCCGGTCGCGGGGATCGTGTCCTGGAGCGCCTCGATCGCCTCCTGCTCGAGCTCGATCAGCCGGCTCACGGCCTTGTCGGGCTCCTGCGGCAGCCCGAAGCCGGTCACGCTGTCGGCCGGGGTGCCGCCGAGCGTGACGATCTTCTCGACCAGGTGCCGGGCGTCGGTCAGCTCGGCCTCGGCGAACCGCCACGAGCAGATCGCTCAGCCCGAGGTACTGGAAGCCTGTGAGCGACCCGGCGGCCGTCGTGTAGGCGACGGCCGAGCGCAGCTGCAACGGCAGCGCCGCGCCGAGCCGCTCGAGCGCGAGGTCGATGTCGAGCGGGTCCTTGTCCATGGTCCGGCGTGCTACCCGGATCGGCCGGCGGCAAGCGGGGCGCCGAACGAGTCGGCGCCCCGCCGTGTACCCCCGAGGGCGCTACTGCGCCGGTGCCGTCGTACCGCCCGTCGCGTCCGCGGCCGGCGCCGACGACGCGTCCGCGGTCACCGACGCGTCCGCGGCCGGCGCGGGCGCGGGTGCCTCTGCGGCCGGCGCGGGCGCGGGTGCCGCTGCGGCCGGAGCCGGGGCGGGCGCAGGTGCCGGAGCCGGCGCGGGTGCCGCTGCGGCCGGCGCAGGCGCAGGTGCCGCAGCGGGTGCCTCTGCGGCGGGCCGGGGCGGGCGCCGGTGCGGGCGCGGGTGCCTCTGCGGCGGGCGCAGGCGCGGGTGCCTCAGCGGCGGGCGCCGGCGCGGGTGCCGCTGCGGCGGGCGCTGGTGCGCGGTGCGGGCGCGGGTGCCTCAGCGGCCGGCGCCGGTGTCTGAACGGCCGGCACCGACGGTTCGGCCGCCGGTGCCGGGGCTTGGTCGGCGGCGCCGCCGCAGGCGCGGCGGCCGGCTCGGTCGTCGGGGCGGGCTGCGCCGGCGCGGCCTCCGCCGGGGCCGTCTGCGGGGCGCGGTCGCCGGAGCAGGCTGGGCAGAGGCGGGCGCGGTCGGCGTCGACGTCCCCGTCGCGATCTGCGCGGCGGTGTTCTGGGCCTCGATCGCCGCGGTGGTGCCGCCCGTCTCGCTGCTGCCCCAGAGTGCCTCCTCGTCGGCCTTGGACGGGCCGCCGGTGCCGCCCTGGCCCGCGGGCAGAGCCGCGGTGGTGGCGGGAACGGACTGGCCCTGGATCGTCTTGGCGCCGGACAGGTACGGCGCCGGGTCCGTGGCCTTGCCGTCGAGGCGGACCTCGAAGTGCACGTGCGGGCCGGTGCAGTTACCGGTGCAGCCGACCTCGCCGATCTTCTGGCCGGCCTTGACGTAGTCATTGACCGCGACGTCGCGCTCCGACAGGTGGGCGTAGCACGTGGTGGTTGCGCCCGCGTGGCGGATGCAGACCATCTCGCCGTAGCCGCTCTCGGTCCCCGAGATGCTGACCGTGCCGCAGTTGGCGGCGCGGACCGTGGTGCCGGTCGGGGCCGCGATGTCCTCACCGCTGTGGATGTGGTCGCCGCGGTTGTCGCCGTACGGGCTGGTCTCCGTGCCGTTGCTGACCGGTGTGACGATCCGCCCGTCTGATGTGCAACCGCCGCTGCCGGTGGCCGGGGCGGACGAGGGTGCCGGAGCCGGCGCCGGCTCGGACCCGGTCGACGGCGACGAGGTCTCGACGTCGTCACGCAGGTCCACGCGATCGGAGAGATCCGGGCCGCCGCACGGCGTCAGACGACGGGCGACGTAGAAGCCGGCGTCTCGGTCCCCGCCGAGGCCATCACGGTGTGACCCGACGACGACGACGGCGAAGAGTCGAAGTAGCGGACCTGCGTGCGGAACACCTCGGCCCACGTCTTCGTGTCGACCACGCCGGTGGCCGCCAGCCCGTGCGCGAGCTGGAACTGCTTGACCGCGCCCTCGGTCTGCGGCCCGTAGATCCCGTCATCGGGGATTCGCAGCTGCGCCTGGACGGCAGCCACGGCCTCGCCGGTGTCGCCGTAGGACAAGAGGTCCGTCGGCGTCGCCCGCGGCGTCGCGGCCTTCTGTGCGATCTCTGCCTTGGTCACTCCCGGGTGCGACGTCGCCGCTGAGGCCAGAGGTGCGAGCACGGGGGTGGCGAGGATGGCGGCGCCGGCTGCCAGGGTCGCGCCCTTCTGGCGAGGCGCGTTGCGACGAGCGCGGCGGGCACGCTCGCGCCGCCGGTGCGATCGGTCGGTCGACCGCGCCCACAGCACGGCGGAGCCGAGATCACGCTCGGCACACGGGTATGGATCCAGCTCGGATGGACGTGAGTCCACGCTTGGTGCTCCCTTCCTTCTCTTGTGCCTCCGAGGTGAGCTGACGGGCTCGCGCGGAGAAGTCGCGCTACATCGCCGTCCGGCGACGATTCGCCCCTGCGGTCATCCGAGCCGCTGTGGGTCCCCCGGCTCGCGCCCTCGGGAGGGCGCGAGTTAGGCCTGACGGGACATAAGAATGCACGATCGCCCCGACAGTTGCGGTGTGATGTTCGTCAGCGGCGCAGCCGAACCCGCGTCACGACGGGCTTGCCACGGGCACCGCGGGTGGTCACCACGACCTGCCCGCACACCGACTTAGTGGCGTTGAGCAGCTTCTTTCCGGCCTTCGAGAGCGCCACGGTCACGCCACCGGCGTCCGTCCCCTTCGGCAGGGAGAAGGACTCGCGCCCGAGCAGCTTGCCGCGCGCGCGGACCCGCACCGTCCCGGAATACGCCTTCGGCTCGACACCGCGCCGCACCAGCGACACCGCGATCGCGCGCTTCTTCAGCGTCGCCTTCTTCGCGCGCACCGAGCACGGATCGGTCCCGCGGCCGTCGGGTCGCACCACGTCGCCCCGGCGCAGCGTCTTCTCCAGCAACCGCGGCTTCGCGGCCATGATGCCGTCGACGCACATGCCCAGCAGCCGCTTGTAGACCTTCGCGTTCTCCTCGTCGTTGCTGAGCCAGACGTGGACCGCATAGCCCGCCCTGTGGCTCTGCAGCACGGTGTCCGGCGTCGTCACGGTCAGCGTCTGGCCGCCCTGCTCGAACGTGATCGGGATCTGCAGCGCCACGACGCCGTCGCCCGGGGAGGCGCCCGCGAGCAGGAACGCGGCGATGCCGTTGATGCCCGGCGCGACGTCGACCTGCGGCACCTGCGCATGGAAGCGGTCGACCGCGTCCTGGTTGAACGAGACGACGATCAGGTCGCGTCGTTTCGTGTTCTTGAGCAGCGCCGCGAGCACGTCCGCGTTGTGCAGGAACTGCGCCTCGGCGTCATCCCGCCCCTTGATCTCGATGTTGATCGGGGTGTGGGGGAATGCCTTCAGCACCTCGGCGAGCGTCGGCACGCGGAAGTCGTTGCGCGTGAAGCCCTTCGGCGGCTTCTTGGCGCCGGTGCGGATCCCGCGGTACGGGTACTTGGACGCCGGCAGCCCCGACACCGCGTTCCGGCCAGGAACGAAGTTGTAGGCCGCGTCGAGCGACCGGACCTGCGCCAGAGTCAGATCGGTGAGATAGCCCGTGCCGTCGGTGGTGCGGTCGACCTGCCAGTCGTGCATCACGACGAGCCGGCCGTCCTTGGTCGGGCTGACGTCGAGCTCGAGCGTGTCGGCCCCGAGCGCCAGCGCCTTGCGGAACGCGAACATGGTGTTCGACGGGAACTCGTCCTCGCCGCCCTGGTGGGCCATGTTCATCACGCCGTCGCCGAGCCAGCGGTTCTTGGCCTGTGCGGGGGTGGCGGCGAGCAGGAGCGCCATGAGCGCGAGCGGGATCAGGAGGCGGCGTGGCATCGACGGGAGCGTAGACCAGCGGACGTCAACGGCGGCTGGGTATGGAGGCGAGGGAGCCGGCGCGGCCGCAGACCTGAACGCTGGCGCTTTTTGCGGCCTATAGGAGCAAAAGGCGCCAGGGACCGCCGAAACGGTCCACTTCTCGCCGCCCACCCAGCCGCAGTGAATTAGTTCAGCGAGGGATCGAGCGGCATGGTGGAAAGCAAGGCGTAGCGGCGGCCCTTGCGCCGCAGGATCGCCGCCCACAGCCCCTGGGAGTCCTCGCTGAAGATCTCCTCGCGCAACGGAGGCTCGACGATCCATGCCTCCTCCTCGAGCTCGCCCTCGAGCTGACCGGGACCCCAGCCGGCGTGGCCGGCGAACACGCGGGCGCGGCGGATCGCGCCCTCCAGCACCTCGGGATCATCGGCGTCGGTTCCGATGAAGCCGAGGTCGTCGTCGACGAGCGCGCCGGCCATGTCGGGGCGGTCGAACTCGGCGAGCACGATGACGGCGGTCTCCGCGACCGGGCCGCCGACGTAGACCTGCTCCTCGTCGCCGGTCAGCCACGCGAGGTCGGGCACCGCCTCGATCACGGTCGACGCGGCCGGTCGGTTGAGCACGAGGCCCATCGCGCCCTCCTCCGTGTGCTCGGCGATCAGCACGACGGTGCGGACGAAGTTCGGGTCGAGCAGCGTCGGTGAGGCGAGAAGGAGCTTTCCTCGCAGCGACTCGGCCATGGGCCTATTGTGACCACATGCGCATCCGCGTCCGTCTTGGGGCCGGGTTGAACCGCTTCGCGGATGCGCCACTGCTGGCGCTGGACGTCGCCGATGGCGCCAGCGTCGATGACCTCCTCGCCGCGCTCGGAGCCGAGCAGCCGGCGCTCGCGCCCGCGCTGCAGTCCGTGCTGCCGGTCGTGGCCGGCTCGCACGTCGAGCGCGACCAGCGGCTGCACGCCGGCGACGAGGTCGCCCTGTTGATCCCAGTCGCCGGAGGAGCGTGAGCACCGTGGCCACCATCGAGACCCGCCAGGCTCGTCAGACCGTCTTCGTGGACACGTTCACCGACGGGCTCCTCGGCCCCGACGTGCCGATGGCGGGCCCGGTCGCCGACGGCGGCCACATCGTCGTCAACACGAGCCCCGGCTGCTGGGGCCCGATGATCACGCCGTCGATCCGCGGCGGCCACGAGGTGTGTACGCCGGTCGCCGTCGAGGGCGCCCGCGTCGGCGACGCGATCGCGATCCGCATCCGCGACATCGAGGTCACCTCGCTCGCCACCGCCTCCGGCAACGACCAGGCGATGGAGGGCCGCTTCAACGGCGACCCGTACTGCGCGCCCGTGTGCCCGGGCTGCGGGACCGAGTGGCCGGAGACGCGCGTCGAGGGCATCGGCGAGATGGCCGTCCGCTGCGCCAACTGCGGCGCCGACGCGACCCCGTTCACGTTCACCAACGGCTACACGATCGCCTTCGACCCGACGCACACGGTCGGCGTCACCGTCGGCGGCGAGGCGGCCGAGGCGTTCGCGCACGATGCCGCGCGCATGGCCGCGCTCCCCGACAACTCGCGCCAGAACCCGATCCTGCTGTTCGCGCCGCACGACATCGTGGGCATGGCCGCGCGGCTGCGCCCGTTCATGGGTCAGCTCGGCACGTCACCGTCGATCACGATCCCCGACTCGCACAACGCCGGCGACTTCGGCTCGTTCCTGGTCGGCGCGCCGCACCGCTACGCGATCACCGCGGCCGAGCTGAACGAGCACCGCACCGACGGCCACATGGACATCGACGCGGTGCGCCCCGGCGCGATCCTCGTCTGCCCGGTCAAGGTCGACGGCGGCGGCATCTACCTGGGCGACATGCACGCGCTCCAGGGCGACGGCGAGATCGCCGGCCACACGTGCGACGTCTCCGGCACGGTCACGCTCGAGGTCGAGGTCGTCAAGGGCCTCAAGCTCGACGGCCCGCTGCTGTTCCCGGTCGAGGACGACCTGCCGTTCCTCGCGAAGCCGCTGAGCGACGACGAGCGCGCCCGTGCGCTCGAGGTCGCCCGCCGCCACGGCGTCGAGGAGCTCGAGGAGACGCTGCCGATCTCGGTGGTCGGGAGCGGGCCGGACCTCAACTCGGCGACCGACAACGGCCTCGCGCGCGCGGCGGCGCTGCTCGACATGACGGTCCCGGAGGTCATGAACCGCGCGACGGTGACCGGCGCGATCGAGATCGGCCGCCACCCGGGCGTCGTGCAGGTGACGTTCCGCGCGCCGGTCGACCGGCTCGAGGCGCGCGGCCTGCTGGGTTACGCACGCGAGTCCTACTCCGGATAGGTTCCGCTCCATGTGGAGGAGCATTGCGCTGGCCGCGGTCGCGGCCCTACTGAGCTTGCCCGTCGCCGCTCAGGCGAGAGTGACCCAGGCCGAGACCGTGCTGCCGCCCGGCAACTCGGGCTTCGTGCCGACGGTCGGTCTTCCCAACCCGCACCTGGACGACCAGCTCGGCCTGTACCAGTCGTTCACGTTCAAGCCCGCGGGCTTCGACCTGCCCGGGACGAGCGAGACGCCGTTCGCCGGCGTGACGATCACGCGTGACGCCTATGGCGTCCCGAACATCCACGCCGGCAACGACAAGGACCTGTGGAAGGGCGTCGGCTACGCCGTCGCGCAGGACCGCCTCGTCCAGCTCGAGCTGTTCCGGCGCGCGACCCAGGGTCGCCTCGCCGAGATCCCGACGCTCGAGGGCCGCATCGGCGACGACATCATCGCCCGCCGCGACTACTACACGATCCCCGAGCTGCGGCGCATGCTCAAGAAGCTGCCGGCCTCGCTGCGGGCGCGCTTCGACGCGTACGCCGACGGCGTCAACGCCTGGGTCGCCAAGGTCAACGCCGACCCGACGAAGGTGCCGCTCGAGTTCACGCTGCTCGGCCTGAAGATGACGCCGTGGCGGGCGGTCGACTCGGCGTCGATCGGCGTCCAGCTCGCGCGCACGATCCCGAGCGGCGACGGCAACGAGCTGGCGAACTGGGAGGCGCTGCGCAAGCTCGGCCCCAAGCGCTTCAACCGCCTGCTGCCGCTGCGGCGCAAGGGCCAGGTGGCGACGATCCCGGCTTCGGCCGGCAGGTTCCCCTCGACCCCCGGTCGCACGCGCAAGGACGAGCGCGTCGGCTTCAAGCGCTCGCAGAGGTTCCTCAAGGGCATGAAGGCGCCGAAGGCGGCGTCGACCGCGTCGGCGGCGCTGATCCGCGGCGGCTCCGACGCGTGGGCGATCCGCGGCAGCGGCAAGCGCTCGTGGCTGTTCCACGGCCCGCAGCTCGGCTTCGAGATCCCCGAGCAGCTGTTCGAGTTCGAAGTCCACCGGCCCGGGCTGGACGCCCGCGGCGTGACGCCGCCCGGGCTGCCGATCGTCGGCATCGGCCGCAACGCGCACATCGCCTGGGGCCTGACCAGCGGCTCGAGCGACGACGACGACCTGTACGCGGAGAAGCTCAAGGGCTCCGAGCGCTACCGCTACAAGGGCAAGGTCCGCAAGATGAAGTGCCGCAACGAGACGTTCCACGTCAACGGCAAGCCGGACGTCAAGCAGCGGATCTGCCGCACGGTGCACGGCCCGGTCCAGGCGCGGTCCGGCGCGAAGACCGCGTGGGCGCGCAAGTACGCGATCTGGGGCCACGAGATGGAGACGATCGTCGGGCTGTCGCAGCTCAACGCCGCGGCGACCGTGAAGGGCGCCGCCAAGGCGATCGCCAAGGTGACCTGGAACGAGAACACGATGGTCGCCGACGACCGGGGCAACATCGGTTGGTTCCACCCCGGCCGCCTGCCCAACAAGCCCAAGCGCTGGGACGAGCGGCTGCCGTTCCCCGGCACCGGCAACGCCGAGTGGCGCGGGATCCTGAAGGTCTCCCAGCGGCCGCACGTGATCAACCCGAAGCAGGGGTGGCTGGCGAACTGGAACAACGCGCCGTCGGTCGGCTGGACGATCGGCGACGGGCCGGACCAGGACCGCAACGAGGGCCGGCTGCACCGCGCCGCGTACCTCAAGCGCCTCGTCAGCGCGGCCGCGAAGAACCCGAGCTACAGCGTCGTGAAGGGCGTCGACCGCGTGTCCGGCACGCACGCCCAGCAGCGGGCGCTCCTCGACGCGCAGATCAAGGCCGCGGCGAAGGGCGCGACCGGCGGCTCGAAGGCGCTGCTCGACACCGTCGTCGCCTGGGACGGCTCCTACGACGAGGTCGACGGGGCGAACACGGTCGATCCGGGCGTCGCCTCGTGGGAGGCGCTCAAGGACGCCGCGGTCGGCACGCTCCCGAAGGCGTCGCGTGACTGGCTCGGCGGCCCGGGCGGCTCGCACGTGTTCGACTTCGGTGGCGCCGACGGCGTCGCGTTCTCGCGTCTGAACGCGTCCGGCATCCGCAAGGCGGCGGGCGTGGCGGCGGCGGCGCTCACGACCCGGTTCGGCTCAGCCGACCCGTCGACGTGGCGCGAGCCGCGGCGGATGTACGCGGTGGGAGCGACCGGGCTGGCGCCCAAGCCGGCGCTCAAGTTCTACGACCGCGGCACTTGGCAGGAGTCGTACGAGCTCGGTCCGTAGCGCGGCACTGACGGCTGGACACCGAGCGCGCGTGGCCGATCTTCCGATCGGCCACGCGGGCCGTCGGCGGTGAAGCCGCCGACGCCCTGCCGTCCGGGTTGGTGGCGACGACCTGCACGCGCAGGCGCCGGCCCCTGTCGGCCTTCTTGGCGCGGTACTTCGCGCGCGTCGCGCCGGCGATGTTCGCCCAGCGGTGGCCGCGCAGGCGCTGCCAGCGGAACGAGTAGGCGATCGGACCGTTCTGCCAGCGGCCGCCGTCGGCCTTGACGACCGAGCCGCGGCGCGGCTTGCCGATCACCTTCGGCCCGCTCGTGGCGACCGGCGGCGAAGGCACGAGCCCGTCCGTGCCGCCGCCGCACGCCGGCATGATGTCGGCGCACGAGGCGAGGAAGTCGTTGTCGTAGACGTTCCAGTGCGTCGCGAGGTAGCTGCCGGGGGTCGGCGACGGGTTGAAGTAGTCGTCGTGCCCGCAGTCGTAGGTCTGCGGGATCGCGCCGCCGATGCGCGGGCAGTCGTTGCGCATCGCGTGCGCCGCGCCGGAGTCCTCGAGGTAGCACATCACGTCGTAGCCCTGCCAGCAGTGGCCGTAGCGCGGGTCCTGCAGGCCGGCCGGCTGGGTCGAGTGCGGCGCCGACCACTGCACGCCGCCGAGGTTGTGCGTGATCTCGTGCAGCATGCCCTCGGGCCACCAGCCGCGGGCGCCGGGGCCGGGCGCATTCCGGCTGTCGAGCGAGAACAGCACCGACGAGAAGCCGCCGCGGTTGTGCACGTTGGTGGGGCCGGGCGTGTCGCCGTAGCTGCCGAGCACGTTCTCGCCGAGGCCGTAGTCGTACGTGCCGCCGTTGAGCTGGTCGGCGACGATCACGGTGTTGCGCGGCGCGAGGGCGGCGCCGAGGCGCGCCTCGACCTCACCCACGATCGCGCCGAAGTTGTCGGCGTAGCTGGCGCGCGGCCCGGTCAGGTGGACGACCTGGACGTCGGCGTACTGGGGGCCGCAGCGGGTGCCCATGTCGATCCGCAGCGCCTTGCCGCCGCCGCTCTGCGCGGCGAGGTAGCGCTGGATCAGCGCGACGTTCGACTGCAGCGCGTCGGCCCAGGCGGTGAAGCGGTCGGGCCGGTCGGCGGCGTGGGCGTAGACGATCTTGAAGCGGGGGACGCTGGGGGCCTGGGCGGCGTCCGCGGTGTCGTCGGTCGTCCGCTCGTCACCGCACCAGGCGTAGGGGAGCGCGTTCGGAGCGGCGGCGGCCGTCGCGGTCGCGGCAAGGTGGATCTCCGACAGCTCGTCGCGCGTGTCGCGGTGGGTCAGGACCCCTTCGTGCTCCTCGCCGTCGTGCGCCGCCGCGGGGGCGGCAGCCACGAGCGTCGCGGCGGTGGCGATGAGGAGGACGAGGCGTCGCATTCCGCCCCGGTAGTCGGCAGCGGCGCGAAAAGCTCAACCGAAACTCGGTGCGTCTCGCCGGGATCGGCGAACTTCGGCATTTAGGGAGTCAGGATCGGCCGCTCCGGATTGGTGTCGTCTTTTGGTCGCATAGCGACCATTTCCCGACACCATGGCGCGCAGACGCTCGCGGTAGACCGCCCGGGCCGGCACCCTCGCCGCCCTACCCAGCCGCAGTTCCGCAGTTCAGGCGGCTCGCACCAGGTCCCGGGCGGGGTCGATGCCCCACCGGCCCGCCAACGCGCTCAGCTCGGCGCTGATCGGCCAGCGGTCGGGCAGCGGGTCGCCCTCGAAGTCGGGCGCCGCGCCCTTCAGCGCCATCGACCCGGTGTTGTCGCCGATCGCGCGGATCTCCGCGACCTCGGCGTCGGTCAGCGGAGAGCCGGACACGGCGGCCAGCTCGGCGCGCTTGTCCTCGATCGGCCGCGCGCGCTCGCCGAGTTCCTGGATCAGGGTCGGCGCCACGCAGGCGACCGGCTCGTGGGAGAGGTTCCAGGCGCAGGCGAGCTGCAGCAGCGTCAGGTCGTGGCGCTCGGCGATCGGGCGCATCTGCTCGATCCGCTCGCGCCCGCGCTCGACCCAGCCGGCCGGCCGGAACGAGCGGTGGTCCCAGCGCGGGAACTCGTGGCCGGGCAACACGTCGTCGTGGAACAGCCCGCCGTAGTCGACGACGCGGGTGATGAGCCGGACGCCGTGGCGCCGCGCGGCGTCGAGCACCATCTCGCCCGGCCACGGCTCGAGCGGGTTGAGGATCACCATCGCCCACTCGATGCGGTCGCCGAAGCGCTCCAGGCAGTCGATCAGGTCGAGCGTGAAGCCGTTGGCCGGTCCGGGCGCGACGCCCAGGGCGCCGGTCAGACCCTCGTCGCGCAGCGCCGCCAGGGCGTCCCACACCCGCTCGCTGGTGTAGCCGGTGCGGTCGGGGTTGTGCAGGAGCAACAGGTCGAACGCCTCCGCCCCCAGGCGCTCGAGGCTGCGCTCGGCCGCCATCCGGACGTAGTCGGCGTAGCCGTCGGGTCCGCGCAGCCGCGGATCGGTGAAGCGCGGGAAGCCCTTCGCGCCCTCCCGCTCGCCGGTGTAGAAGTCGTGGCCGATCGCGCCGACCAGGCTGTAGTCCCGCCGCGGGACGCCCGCCAGCGCCCGGCCGAGCAGTGAATCCGCCTCGCCCGCGCCGTACGCGTCGGCGGTGATGACGGTGTCGATCCCCGCCCCGGGGCGGACGAGCGCCTCCAGCCGCGCCTCATCGATCGCCTCCCCGAAGTGCATGAAGCGCCCGCCGCTCCATGTTCCCACGGCGGAATTTCCTGGCGACCGCATCGTTCTCGAGTCTAGGATGTTCGAGGCCTGACGGCTCGCTCAAGTCCTCGCGCGTGTGAGCCGAAACCTCGTCATGGTGGGAATCCGTCCACTTTCGCTCGTTTTTCTCATGCTCGCGCTGCTGGTCCCGGCGAGTGCATCGGCGAACGAGACGACGCGGATCATCGTCAAGCGCGATCCCGGCCTGAGCTCCGCCGAGCGGCGCGACATCCGCGCCGACGCCGGCGTCCGCCTTCTCCGCAGCCTGAGCATTCCCCGGACGGAAGTGGTGGCCGCTCCGTCCGGCGAGGCAAGCGATGCGCTGCGCGAGCTCAACCGCGACCCGGACGTCGTCTACGCCGAGAAGGACCGGCTCCGTACCAGCCTTACCAATGATCCCGCGTTCGGTGACATGTGGGGGCTGCAGAACACCGGGCAGGACGTCTTCGGACACGGGCTGTACGACGCCGACATCGACGCTCCCGAGGCGTGGACGCAGCTGCAGCCAGCGCTCGCCCAGGGGATCCAGGTGGCCGTGGTCGACAGCGGCGTCGATGTCGATCACGAGGACCTCACGGGGCGGGTCACGGCGTTCGATTTCATCGGCAGCGCCAACGGGGATCCGGGCGGTGCCGACGAGAACGGCCACGGCACGCACGTCGCCGGCACCATCGGCGCGATCGGCGAGAACCACAAGGGCATCGTCGGCGTCGCCCGCGGCGCCTCAATCGTCTCGCTGCGCGCACTGGACGCGAACGGCGAGGGCTACGACTCCGACATCGCCGAGGCGTTCGACTACGCCGGCCAGAACGGCATCCCGATCGTCAACGCGTCGCTCGGCGGCATCGGCCGGTCGCTGACGCTCGAGGAGGCGATCTCGCGCAACGGTGGCACGCTCTTCGTCGTGGCGGCCGGCAACGGGGGGTCCGACGGCGTCGGCGATGACAACGACGCGAACCCCGGCGACCCGGCGCACTTCGGCACCTGGCCGTGCAACGCCCCCGGCGACAACGTCATCTGCGTGGGCGCGTCGACCCAGCATGACGCCCGCGCGGCGTTCTCCAACTTCGGCACCACGAGCGTCGATCTGTTCGCACCCGGCGAGGTGATCGTGTCGACGATCCCGCCCGGCGTGGTCCATGGCCTCGAGGCTTACCAGTACGCCTACTTCGACGGCACGTCGATGGCGGCCCCGCACGTCGCCGCCGCCGCGGCGCTGGTGCTCAAGGCGATGCCGGGCAGCGATCCGCTGACGATCCGCCAGATCCTGCTCGACACGGTCGACGTCCGCACGAACCTCGGCGAGTCGGCGACCGGCGGCCGGCTCAACGCGGGGGCCGCCGTGGCGAGCGCGCTCAACGGCGGCGGCCCGCCACCGGACACTGGCGATGGCGACGGCGTACCGGACGCGATCGACGCCTGCCCGACCGTGAACGGGGGCATGACGGCGGCCGGCTGCCCCGACCAGGACAGCGACGCGTGGCCCGACAGCCGCGACAACTGCCCCGCCGACGCCAACGCCGATCAGCTCGACACCGACGGCGACGACCTCGGCGACGTCTGCGACGACGACAAGGACGCCGACGGGCAGTCGAACGCCGCCGACAACTGCCCGCTCGTGACGAACGCCGACCAGGCGAACATCGACGGCGACACGCTGGGTGACGCGTGCGACCCGGACTGGGACAACGACGGCGACCTCAACGGGGCCGACAACTGCCCGCGGAACGCCAACGCGAGCCAGTCCGATCTCGACCGCGACGGCGTCGGCGACGCCTGCGACCCGACGCCGCGGGGCCCGGACGCCGACGGCGATGGCAAGGCGCTGCTCGACGACGCGTGCCCGACCGTCTATGCGCGGACCGCGAACGGGTGCCCCGTCGTCGTCTCCGCTCCCGTCGACAGCGACGGCGACGGCATCTCCAACCCCTCCGACGGCTGCCCGTACGAGTACGCGAAGACCAACGACGGCTGCCCGCTGCCGTCGGTCACGGCGCTGTCGGCGCGGGCGAAGAAGCGCCACGGCAAGCGCAGCGCCAGGATCTCGGTGCGGACGAGCCGCGCGGCGGCCGTGGAGGTCACGATCCAGCGCAAGGTGTGCAAGCACAAGCGCTGCCGCTGGGTGCGCGTCTCGCGCAAGCGCGCGACGACGAGCGGCGGCCGGGCGACGGTGACCGCGACGAAGCTCAAGCGCGGCCGGTACCGCGCGATCGTCGTGCTCACGAGCAGCGCCGGCCGCGCCAAGGCCGAGACCCAGCGCTTCCGCGTCCGGTAGACATTCGCCGCGTGGCGCGACTCGGGATCCTCGCCCTCGGCGACTCGATCACGAACGGCGGCGGCGAGCTGCAGTGGGGCGTCGCCCTGCAGTCGTGGGCGCTGTGGGTCGCGCGCGGGCTGCGGATGCCGTACTCCGGGTTCGCCGTCGACGGCGCGCGGGTCGGCGACGTGCTCGCCGAGCAGCTGCCCGCCGTGCCGCCCGACGCCCGCTACGACGTCGGCTGCCTGTACATCGGGGTCAACGACGTGCGTGCGCCCGACTGGGATCGCGCGGCGTTCGAGCGCGACCACGACGCCGTGCTCCGGTTCCTGGGCGAGCGCTGCGAGCGCGTGCTGACGATGACCGTGCCGCTCGACCTCGGGCGCCCGCGCGCCGGGGAGAAGGTGCACGAGATCAACGCCGCGATCGCGGCCTCGGCGGCCCGGCAGCGGGCGCTGGTCGTCGACCTCAGCGCGTTCCGGGCCCGCAACCTCGTGATGGTCGACCACGTGCACCCGACCGCGTTCGGCCAGGTGGCGATCGCCGAGCGCGCGCTCGACGTCCTAGAGCGCGACGGGATGGCCGTGAAGGTGCGCCCGGCGACGCTGATCCGCTACGAGACCACGCGCACCGGCCGCCTGCGCGGTGATCTCACGTATGCGTATCGGCATCTGAAGGTGTCGACGCGGGCGGCCTGGGGTCGACTCCGAGTTGCCGGAAGCGGTACGGCACGTAGCGATACGTGAACCACAGCGTGCCGAGGAACGCCGGCCAGCCGAGCACGACGACCGACGCCGCGAGCGCGCCCTCCTTGTCGGCCAGGATCAGCACGGTGTAGACGACCGCCCGCACGCCGAACAGCAGCACCCAGGCGAACGACGCCTCGGCGAACGGGCGCCGCACGAGCGGGTCCTGATGCCAGCCGCCCGGGATGTGGAACAGCGGCGCGGCGATCAGGCCGACGAGCGGGCGCTTGACCAGCACCGAGATCGTGAACGCCAGCGCGAGGCCCGCGTTCTGCAACGCCCGTGGCACGAAGTAGCCGGACGCACTGCCGGTGCGCAGGGCGATGAAGACGCACAGGCCGGTGCCGAGCACGCCGCCGATCGCGTTGGTCAGCGGATGCCGGCGGGCCGCCCGGTACAGCGCGACGACGCCCGCGATCGCGAGCGCGGCGATCGCCGCCGTGTCGAGGTCGGCGAGCGCGTTGACGGTGACGAAGGCGACCGGGCCGAGGCCGGTGTCGACCGCCGCGCGCGGGTCGCGCAGCATGTCGAGCGGGTTGGGCTGATCGCGCTGCGCCATCACTCTTTGCGGGCGGCCACCATCAGGTTGTAGAACAGATGCGGCGCGAGCCGCGGCTCGAGCACGCGCCGGTCGACCGCCTGCAAGAGGATGTAGCCGCGGTAGGCGTACTGGATCCAGCCCCACGGGATGTCGCGCGGGTCCGCGCTCGCCTCGAGCGAGCGGTTGAACCAGCCGAACCAGTTCGCGAGCAGCTCCTCGCCGCGCACGCGGACGTCCGCGAAGCCGGCGTCCGCGGCGTGCCGCGAGAGGTCGGCCGGAACGAACGCGTGCACGTCGACCTGCGCCTCGAGGGCGTGGTCGGCGGCATCGGTGGGGGCGTCGTCGGAGCCGGTCGCGCCCGCATCACCCGCCGCCAGGTCGGCGCCAGCCGCACCGCCGCGCGCTTGGGCACGGCGGCGATCCGGTCACCGTGCCGCGACGGCTCGCCGGCGAAGAACAGCGTCCCGCCGGGCGCCAGCACGCGCCGGAACTCGGCGAACGCCCGCTCGAGGTCGGGCAGGTGGTGCAGCACCGCGTGGCCGAGCACGAGGTCGAAGCTCTCGTCCTCGAACGGGAGCGCGGCGGCGTCGCAGGCCGCGGTCTCGACCTCGAGGCCGAGCCGGGCCGCGTTCCCCTCGAGCGTTTCCAGCATCCCCGGCGAGATGTCCGTGCAGGTCGCCGCCTCGATCACGCCGTCCTGCATCAGGTTGAGCGTGAAGTAGCCGGTGCCGGAGCCGATCTCGAGCGAGCGCGCGAACGGCCCGGGCCGCTCGCCGAGCAGCTTCGTGACCTTGCCGAGCACCTGCTGGCGGCCGATCTCGCCGAACGAGATCCCCCACTTGGCGTCGTAGTCCTCCGCCGCCACGTCGTGGTAGCGGCGGTTGACGTCGAGGATCTCGTCGGGAGCGGCGGGCGCGGCCATCGGGCCGCATGAGTCTAGAGCCGGCCCGGAGCTCCTCGGTGGCAGCCTGCAGGCGGCGGCCGAGGTCCTTGCCCGGCATACGGTCCAGCCGCCACTTCCACGCGCCGGTCGAGCGGCCGGGGGTGTTCATCCGCCCCTCGGACCCGAGCCCGAGCACGTCCTGCATCTGCACCATCGCCACTCGTGCCGGCGAGGCGAACGCGAGCCGGATCAGCGACCAGTGGGGCGCCCGCTCGCGGACGTCGTGGCGGTCGATCTCGACGTCCACCTCCGCGCGCACCTCGGCCGGCAGCGAGTCGTACCAGCCGCGCACGGTGTCGTTGTCGTGCGTGCCGGTGTAGACGACGACGTCGCCGGCGTGGTTGGCCGGGTGGTGCACGTTCCTGGGGTCGCCGGAGCCGAACCCGAACTGCAGGACCGCCATGCCGGGCAGCCCGAGCGACTGCCGCAGCCGGGTGACGGCCGGCGTGATCACGCCGAGGTCCTCGGCGATCAGCGGCAGGTCGCCGAGCGCGTCGCGCGCCGCGTCGAACGGCGCGCGCCCCGGCCCGCGGTGCCAGCGCCCGCTCAGCGCGTGGCGCGCGCCGCGCGGCACCTCCCAGTAGGAGACGAAGCCGCGGAAGTGATCGATCCGCGCGACGTCGTAGAGCTCGAACGTGCGGCGGAAGCGCTCGGTCCACCAGCGGTAGCCGTCGCGGCGCAGCGCCGGCCAGTCGTACAGCGGGTTGCCCCACAGCTGGCCCTTGTCGGTGTAGGCGTCCGGCGGCGTGCCGGCGACCGCGTCGTCGCGGAAGATCTCGGGGTGCGCGCGATGGTCGGCCGAGCGGGCCGCGACGTAGATCGGGACATCGCCGATCAGCTTCACGCCGCGCGCTTCGGCGTGTGAGCGCAGCTCGGCCCACTCGCGGTCGAACCGGACCTGGTCGGCCACCGAGCCGCGCCAGTCGCCGATCCAGTACGCGTTGCGCTCGCGGAAGTCGAGCTCGGCCGCGCGCGGAACGGGCGCGCGCGGCTGCGCCAGCAAGCCCGGCCACGCCGCGAAGGCGGAGGCCGACTTGTACGGCGATCCGTGCCGGTCGGGCGGCCCCAGCGGCAGCATCTGCCACCACGATTGCCCTGCATCTGCCAGCCAGTCGACGAACCGGTGCGCCTCCCGGCCGAGCCGGCCGGAGGGGAGCGAGGTGGGGTGCAGCTGGACGCCGCTGGAGCGGTTCAGGTTCATGTAATCGCGATCGTGGATAACTTCCAGCGGGGAATGCCCGCGCCTAAGGGAGCCGAACCTCCAGCGAGGATCCGGATCAACTACCCGGCGCCGACGGTCGACGGCGGACGCTACCCGCCGAAGCGCTGCGTCGGCGACACGGTCACGGTTGCCGCGGACGTCTTCCGCGACGGTCACGAGATCCTCCGCGCCGTGGTGCGCTACAAGGCGCCGGGCGCGCGACGCTGGCTCGAGGCGCCGATGCGCCCGGTCGACGCGCACATCAACGGCGTCCACTGGGAGGGCGAGTTCACGGTCGAGACGGCCGGCCGCTGGGAATGGACGATCGAGGCCTGGAGCGACCTGTTCGCCACCTGGCGCGACGAGCTCCAGCGCAAGGTCGCGGCCGCCCAGGACGACCTCTCGGGCGAGCTCTCCGAAGGCGTCGTGATGCTCGAGGACGCCGCCAGCCGCGCGGAGGCGGGCGAGGACCGGGCGACGATCGAGCGCTCGCTCGACGCGCTGAAGGCCGGCGCACCGCGCCCGAGGCCGCCCTCGCCCCCGACCTGTTCGAGGCGGTCGAGCGGACCGCCGAGCGCCACGGCGCGACGCGGCTGCCGCAGATGACCATCGACGTCGACCGCGTCAAGGCGCGCTTCTCCTCCTGGTACGAGCTGTTCCCGCGCTCGTGGGGCGGCCTGCAGGCGGTCGAGGAGCAGATCCCGGCGATCGCCGACCTCGGCTTCGACGTCCTCTACTTCCCGCCGATCCACCCGATCGGCCGCAAGAACCGAAAGGGCCGCAACAACACGCTCGTCGCCGGCCCGGACGACCCCGGCTCGCCGTACGCGATCGGCGCCGGCGGAGGGCGGGCACGACGCCGTGCATCCCGAGCTCGGCACGATGGACGACCTCAAGGCGCTGTGCCAGACCGCGCACCGGCACGGCATGGACGTGTGCCTGGACGTCGCGCTCAACGCGTCCGCCGACCACCCGTGGCTGACCGAGCATCCGGAGTGGTTCCTGCAGCGGCCCGACGGCACGATCAAGTACGCCGAGAACCCGCCCAAGAAGTACCAGGACATCTACAACTTCAACTGGGACACGAAGGCCTGGCGGGAGCTGTGGGAGGCGTGGCTCGACGTCCTGCTCGTATGGGTCCGCGCGGGCGTGAAGGTGTTCCGGATCGACAATCCGCACACGAAGCCGTTCCCGTTCTGGGAGTGGCTGATCGCCGAGGTCCACAAGGTCGACCGCGACGTGATCTTCCTGTCGGAGGCGTTCACGCGCCGTGCGGTGATGCGCGAGCTGGCGAAGCTGGGCTTCACCCAGTCGTACACGTACTTCACGTGGAAGAACTCGCGCTGGGAGCTCACCGAGTACGTCAACGAGCTCGCCTGGGGGCCGGAGGCCGAGTACTTCCGGCCGAACTTCTTCCCGGTCACGCCCGACATCCTGCACGCCTACCTGCAGCACGGGGGCCCGCCGGCGTTCGTCTCCCGGCTCGTGCTCGCCGCCACGCTGAGCCCCAGCTACGGCATCTACTCGGGCTACGAGAGCTTCGAGAACGAGCCGGTGCGCGAGGGCAGCGAGGAGTACCTCAACTCCGAGAAGTACGAGGTCCGCGAGCGCGCGCTCGACGGGCCGCTGCTGCCGATGATCCGGCGCATCAACGAGATCCGCCACGAGAACCCGGCGCTGCAGATCCTCTCCAACGTGTTCTGGCTCGAGACCCAGAACGACGGATTGATCGCGTACGCGAAGCAGGTCCCGGGCAACTGCATCCTCGTCGTGGTCAACCTCGATCCCCATCACCCGCAGGAAGGCGTCGTGACCATCCCGGCCCAGATCGGCCTGCCGCCCGTGTTCGCCGTCGAGGATCTCCTCAGCGGAGATCACTACGACTGGCGCATCGGCGCCAACTACGTCCGGCTCGACCCCGCCGGCGCCCAGACCCACATCTTCCGCGTCGTCACGTGAGTCGCAACGATCCCGGGCACTGGTTCGAGGCCGAGCCCCTGTGGTTCAAGACGGCCGTCTTCTACGAGATCCACACGCGGGCGTTCTTCGACGCCAACGGCGACGGCTCCGGTGACTTCCGCGGGCTGATCGAGAAGCTCGACTACCTGCAGTGGCTGGGCGTGGACGTGATCTGGCTGCTGCCGTTCTACAAGTCGCCGCTGCGGGACGGCGGCTACGACATCGCCGACTTCTTCACGATCCAGCCCGACTACGGCACGGTCGACGACGTGCGCGACTTCATCGAGGCCGCCCACCAGCGCGGCATCCGCGTGATCGCCGACCTGGTCATGAACCACACGTCGTCGGATCACCCGTGGTTCGTCGAGTCGCGGTCGTCGCCCGATTCCCCGAAGCGCGACTGGTACGTGTGGTCGGACACCGTGCACAAGCTACGAGGACGCGCGGATCATCTTCACCGACACCGAGACCTCGAACTGGACGTGGGACGACGACGCCGGCGCCTACTTCTGGCACCGGTTCTTCTCGCACCAGCCGGACCTCAACTTCGACAACCCCGAGGTCCAGGAGGCGATGCTCGAGGTCCTGCGCTTCTGGCTCGACCTCGGGATGGACGGCTTCCGGCTCGACGCCGTCCCGTACCTGTACGAGCGCGAAGGGACCAACGGCGAGAACCTCGTCGAGACGCACGACTACCTCAAGCGCGTGCGGGCGGAGGTCGACGCCAAGTACCCCGACCGCGTGCTGCTGGCCGAGGCGAACCAGTGGCCGGCCGACGTCGTCGAGTACTTCGGCGAGGGCGACGAGTGCCACATGGCCTTCCACTTCCCGGTGATGCCGCGCATGTTCATGGCGCTGCGCCGCGAGGAGGCCAACCCGATCTACGAGATCCTGCGCCAGACGCCCGACATCCCGGACAACTGCCAGTGGGGCCTGTTCCTGCGCAACCACGACGAGCTGACGCTCGAGATGGTCACCGACGAGGAACGGGACTACATGTACGGCGAGTACGCCAAGGACCCGCGGATGAAGATCAACGTGGGCATCCGCCGCCGGCTCGCCCCGCTGCTGGACGGCGGCCGCGACGAGATCGAGCTGATGCACGCGATCCTGTTCTCGCTTGCCCGGCTCGCCGGTCCTCTACTACGGCGACGAGATCATGATGGGCGACAACGTCTACCTCGGCGACCGTGACGGCGTGCGGACCCCGATGCAGTGGACGGGCGACCGCAACGGCGGCTTCTCGCGGGCCGACTTCGCGCAGCTCTACGCGCCGCCGCTGATGGACCCCGTGTACGGGTTCCAGGCCGTCAACGTCGAGGCGCAGCTGCGGACGCCGACATCGCTGCTGCGCTGGCTGCGGCGCTTCATCTCGCTGCGCAAGGAGCACCCGGTGTTCGGGCTCGGCACCTACGAGCCGCTCGAGCCGTCCAACAACAAGATCTTCGCCCACCTGCGCACGTACGAGGACGACGTGATGCTGTGCGTCCACAACCTCGCGCGCTCGGCGCAGGCGGTCGAGCTCGACCTGTCGGCCTACGAGGGGCGGCGCCCGGTCGAGGTGTTCGGCCGCTCGCGCTTCCCGCGGATCGGCGAGCTCCCATACCTGCTCACGCTGGCACCGCGCGGCTTCTACTGGTTCCAGCTCACCGAGGATCCGCCCGATGATTGATCTCTCGGCCCTCGACGAAGGGACGTTCCAGGAGTGGATCGTCGCCCAGCGCTGGTTCGGCTCCAAGGCGCGCGAGGTCGCGCACATCGACGTGGCCGAGTGCATCCCGCTGCGGGAGGAGGTGCCGCAGCTCGCCTTGGCGCTGGTCGAGGCGCGCTTCGGAGAGGGGACGCACGAGACCTACCAGGTGCCGCTCGGGCTGCGTCCGGTCGAAGAGGGCTGGAGCGATCGCGTGATCGGCGAGGCCGACGGCTGGACGATCTACGACGCGCTCGCCGATCCGGCGGCCGGGCGCGAGCTGCTGCACCGCATGCGCTCCGGCGGGATCGTGACCGTCGAGGAGGGCACGCTGCGGTTCCGCTGGGCGGCTTCGGCCGGCGCCGAGCAGGGCGGCACGGTCGACGTGCGGCCGGTGGGCGTCGAGCAGTCCAACTCGTCGATCGTGTTCGGAGACGCGCTGATCCTCAAGGCGTTCCGGCGCGTCGAGCCGGGCGTCAATCCCGAGCTCGAGCTGCTGCGCTTCCTGTCCGAGCGCGGGTTCCCCAACATCGCCGCGCTGGCCGGCTGGTACGAGTACGAGGGCCGCTTCATCGACGCGACGCTGGGGATCCTGCAGGAGTACCTGGCCGGCGCGCGCGACGGCTGGGAGCTGGCGCTCGAGGAGCTCGCCTCCGACCCTGAAGGGCTGCTCGGCAGACTGCGCACGCTCGGGCAGGTGACCGGAGAGCTGCACACCGCGCTGGGGTCGGACAACAGCCATCCGGACTTCGCGCCCGACGAGCCTTCGCAGGAGGCGCTGTCGCTCTTGACCGCCGACGTCGATGAGCAGATCGAGCGCATCTTCCTCGACCTGCCGGAGACCGATGCGGTGGTGCCGATCGCCGGCCGCGGCCAGGACGTGCGCGAGAGGCTGCAGGCGATGTCGCACATCGGCGCGGGCGGCCGCGTCATCCGCACGCACGGCGACTAT